>CAWHTG010000004.1:477500-3046000 GCA_963832245.1 uncultured Acidobacteriota bacterium | reverse complement strand
CACTCCATAATCAATTTGGATTCACCGTCGCGAACGATTTGTGCTGCCCAGGCAGGCCGCGAAAAAGGAAGTCCAAATCTCCACGGAAATGCGCTACAATTTGCAACTGCCGCCAACGTTCATCGGCCCGTGCACATCAGTCGGACCGGCGCGCCGCTCCGCGAGTTAACATCCGCACGCCAGGAGGAAAATATGGCAACAGCTCTCAAGATCGCTCCACCCGAAGAGAAAGTCAGTAGCTTCGTTTCCAAAACGCACAAAATATTAATTAACGGGAAGTGGGTAGAAGCGGCATCCGGCAAGACCTTTCCCACTTATAACCCAGCAACCGGCGAAGTTCTCGCTCACGTGGCCGAAGGTGACCGCGAAGACATCGACCGCGCCGTCAAGGCCGCCCGCACGGCTTTTGAAAAAGGCCGTTGGTCGCAATTAACGGCCTCCGAGCGCGGCCGCTTAATTTGGAAGCTCGCTGACTTGCTCGAAGAAAACCTCGAAGAATTCGCCGAACTAGAATCCCTCGACAACGGCAAGCCCCTAAAAGTGGCTCGCGTAGCCGACGTCCCCCTGGCCGTCGACTTATTTCGCTACATGGCGGGATGGGCTACCAAGATTGAAGGCAATACGATTCCAATCTCCGTGCCTTATGCGCCTGGGGCGAAATATTTGGCCTATACGCTGCGAGAGCCTGTCGGAGTAGTGGGCCAGATCATTCCCTGGAATTTCCCGTTGCTGATGGCGGCTTGGAAATTGGGGCCGGCGCTGGCTACCGGAAACACGGTCGTGCTCAAGCCGGCGGAGCAGACGCCGCTTACCGCTTTGCGGTTGGGCGAACTGTTTCAGGAAGCTGGATTTCCTGATGGCGTGGTCAACATTGTTCCGGGCTATGGTGAAACTGCTGGGGCCGCGCTGGCTGCTCATCCGGATGTGGACAAGATAGCATTCACCGGCTCGACCGAAGTTGGCAAACTTATTTTGCAGGCGGCCGCAGGCAATCTGAAAAAAGTTTCGCTGGAATTGGGCGGTAAGTCTCCGAATGTTGTGTTTGCCGACGTTGATCTTGATACCGCGATTGCGGGCGCTGCCAGCGCCATCTTTTTCAACCATGGACAGTGCTGCTGCGCCGGTTCGCGTCTGTATGTCGAGAACAGTATTTTCGACAAAGTCGTCGAAGGTGTGGCCGAGCACGCGAGGAAGATCAACGTGGGATCGGGGCTGGACGACTCCACTGATATGGGTCCGCTGGTTTCCGCCGAGCAACTGAATCGGGTTTGCGGATATCTCGAATCAGGATTCGCCGAAGGTGCCAAGGCGGTCGTCGGAGGAAGCCGGCACGGCGACAAAGGCTACTTCGTCAAGCCTACGGTGCTGGTCAACACCAACGAAAAGATGAAAGTCGTACGGGAAGAAATCTTCGGGCCGGTGGTCACGGCAATTCCTTTCCGCGATCCCAATGAACTGGTCACACAGGCCAATAATTCGGAGTACGGATTGGCCGCGGGGATTTGGACGCGCGATATCCAGAAGGCGCATCGTCTCGCTGCCCAACTCCGCGCCGGTACAGTGTGGATTAACTGCTACAACATTTTCGATGCTGCCCTGCCCTTCGGCGGATACAAGCAGTCGGGCTGGGGCCGCGAAATGGGCCACGAAGTGCTGGAGCAGTACACCGAAGTCAAAGCAGTTTGTGCCGCGCTGTAGGCTGTTCCATGGTTTCCCTTTGACGATGGAGGACGGGCCAGACGCCCGTCCTCCATCGTCGTATTTTTGGGTGACCAGGAGGGGTCTATACAGGAGATACTGTAGGAAAATCCCGAGCGTTGGCGAGTAATGATTACTCGTGAGCTCGAAGAAAAACGACCCGCCGGACAGCTTGGTCTAGCCGATCCGATAATACCCCATGGTACAAATCGGTTTGGTATGACGCGTGCTGACCTTCATGCATGCTTCCGACGTAGCCTGTAGGCGTCGGTCAGTCGCAGCTCAATGGAGGCCACTCCATGACACAGGTCTCGCAACTTGCTTCGAGGTCTCGATTCCTAGGATGCGCTCTGTGCGATGAGCCCGTGGACCTGCGAACCGCCAAAACCGACGAGGATGGACAAGCGGTCCACGAAGAGTGCTATCTGCTCCGAATGCAAATGAATGGGTCCATACCTCCTCCCGCTGGGAATCCTTCGAACGGATCAAGCCAGTGATTACGTGCGGTGAAATCAAGTCGATCCAACGGCTCTGCGGCTAGCACAATCGGGCGTCCGAGCCCGACATCTGGAAGGCCGCAAGATACGGGGCACCCGCCATCCAGCTACAGTATGTACTGTATCGAACATCCGCCCGGTTTGTGGGACGATAGATTGAGCTTTTTAGCCTCTGGCCATGTTTCAGCGACTAGAAGACCGGATCAAAGGGCTTTGCCTCAAAGCTGCCACCACTCCGGAGTCTCCTGAGTTAACCGACACTCTTCAGCAGTTGAAGGCTGCCTTGGCAGAACATACACAAGGTATGAGAAAGCTGGCTGCCGGGTTTCCCGTCATGGCCCGTCCCGAGCGGCGATTTACTGACACGCCGCCTCCGAACTCAATAGAGGCTGAAGTCCGCTAGAGAATCCCAGGCCACAGGTTGGCATTTGGAAGGATTCCTAGGTTCATTATGTAACAGGCTTGTTCTAACAAGTGTGATATAAGTCGTCTACCGATCCCGGAGGAGATATTATGGCCTGGGACAAGAAAGAAAGCTGGATGGAACTGTGCGAGTTGGCCGTGCAGGAGAAAGATCCAGGCGAGCTGATGGCACTGATTGGAGAGATTGACCGGCTGTTGCAGTCGAAAGAACAGCGCGTGATCAAGACTCCAAGTTCGACCGCCGAAACACCGAGTGAGCAAGCTAGCTAGGGGACGTTGGAAGAACTTGACGTCACCGAGGCCGGGACGGGCGAGACGCCCGTCCTCCATCGGTTGGTTATATGCTTGTCATGTTTCGTGGTTTGGGTTGCGCTGCTTGCTCACGAAGTTTTTCCTGGGCTGACCACTGGCAGGCATGCGGATTGGTATCGGCGATTGCGGGCGTAAGTCTGCTCCTGGCGCCATTAGATCCCAGGCTTCGCGGTACGGTTCGTAATAGCCGCCTCTTCTGCATCCCACGGGATAAAAGCACATGCCGAGTACGGGCGTGACCAGCTTCACGGGAATTACGTACCAGACATCTCGCGGGACAATGTAGGCGACGAGGAAATCAATTTCGTCGGCGGTGTAATGCAGATCTTTGTAGCTGCCGCGGCTGTGGCAAGTGGCGGTGCGATATCCGTGGCTGCCGGGAGGTAGATAGCGGCTACCGATTTCACCTGGACCCGCCACAGGCGCTCGCCGGAATCGAGGATGAAGTCGTAGCGTTCGCTGTCTCCGTAGGGTTTGGCCACGCCAAATCCCAGGTTTGCGGCTTTGTGCAGGAAGGCGATTTCGGCGAGTTCCCCTCTCTGTTTGCAGGTTTGAGCGCCGCGTTTGAAGGGCGTGCGCGGCGGGAGGGGCGGGGCTGATTTCTTAGCTTCTTTTTTCACTTGAGCTCCAATAAAAAAGGCGCGAGCCGGATTTCCGGTCGCGCCTGTTTAATTTGCTTCTATTTCCAGACTAGCAAATTGGACGGGGTAAACCCGCCAAATTTTGGAATTTATATTTCCAATTGAGTCAGCAGATTGAGAGGAAATGGGTGGTTTAGAGGGCTTGACAGGATTTCGGCAGCGGCGCGTTTTTTGCGGTTTTTCGGGATTTGGGTGCTCTCAGAACGGCCCATCGTCATCTTCGGCTGGGTCAAACGGCAGAAGCGTCTTCTTCTCCGCCGTTGGCTTTGACTTCGGAGCCTTCTTGAATGTCACTTCTAACAGCCGCGGATACTCGACGCGTTTGCCCGCGAGGAGATCTTCGATGGTGAGAATCTGAATGCGCGGATAACGGTCTTCCAACCCGGGAGGCTTGTAGAATCCGGCTTCGGCGGCTTCTTTCAGCATGGGCTTGGTAGGGGCTTCCATGCTGATCAGCACGCCGATCTGCGCTTCTTCGCGCTCGATGACGCCACGCAAGTCGCGCACGTAGGCTGACTGCACGTGTCCGGCTTTGACAGAAAAAATGATCTGCTTGGTCTTGCCGCCCCGAGGTTCGTCGTGGAAGTAGAGACGTCCGTCAATGCCTTGGTCAGCGCCTTTCTTCTTCTCATTGGGACGTGCGCCAGCCAGCCCGAGCGACCACCATTGGAATTGATAGGGGTCGTCCTGCGCGAGCCTTTGTGCGCCGCGTAGGTCCGCCGGCTCTCCGATGATCTCGTAGGCGTCGCGCACGGAGCCGCCGAACGCGTCCGTCAGACGCGTCTTGATGAGGCCAATGGCAAGATGCGTAATGTCAATCCCAACCCAGCGGCGATTCAGGCGCTGCGCGACGGAAATAGCGGTGCCGCAACCACAGAAAGGGTCGAGGATGGTGTCACCTTCGTTCGAGCTTGCACGAACGATGCGTTCGAGGAGAGCTTCTGGCTTTAGTGTTGGATAGCCGAGGCGCTCTCCGGATTTTGAGTGGATAACCGGAATGTCGTCCCAGATGTTGCCAACTTGCGTTCCAGCCATTTCGTCCAGATACCGTTTTAGGCGGATTCTACCGTTCTTGTCTTCGGGTAGATAAAGGGGCCCTCGGCGTCCAGCTGTGCCATTTTTTCCTTGGAGACCGTCCAGCCGTTTGGGTGTGGTTTATAACCTTTGTATTCGTACATCAGGTGAGGTCTCACTCCCGGATTGCGCATGTTGTCTAGATAGAATTTCCGGCCATCCTTGTCCGTGTATCTGTAGAAATCGCGGATGTACTCCCCTGAATACGGTACGTACTGCACGTTGAAGTTGTACGCATCGGATTTCACGTAGAAAAGCAGGTTATCGTTCAGGCTTCCAAAACGACGCGACGCGTTGCTATGGCTGCTTGTGCGTTTCCAGGTGATGTCGCCTCGAAAATACTGAGGCCCAAACACTGCGTCCATCAGCATCTTTAAATAATGGCTTGCTGTCGGATCGCAGTGTACCTTCAGCACGCGCTTCAACTCGATTAAGCGCGGTGCCATCATCGCCAGATAAGCCAACATGTCGCTGTGGCCGAGGAAGGTGCGGAAGGCGCGCATGGCGTCGGAAACGCGGCCGCCCTGCTCGACGATTTCCTCGTAGGCGCGCTCGGCGTCGACGTTCCACTCCCAGGTGTCCTCGAAGGCCATGATCTGGGAGCTGGAGCGGGTGCCGTCCTTTTCGGCGAAGAGCACGTTGTAGTCCTGGCGGCTGTTGAAGGGCGGGTCGAGGTAGATGAGGTCGACCGATTCGTCCTTGATGTGCTGGCGCAGGACTTCGAGGTTGTCGCCGTAATAGAGTTAGTTTTTCTCCACTGCGGGAAGATTCTAACTCGGATTGGGCGCTTGCGTAATTGCCGGTCTGTGTGCGGGGTGGGAACGCCTTGGGGCATTATCGTGGCGCGAGCCAAAGCAGGTCCCTCGACTGCGTAGCTGATTCGCTTCGCGAACCAGCTACTCCGCTCGGGATGACAGGTTACGGTGGGTTTTCGTTGTGCGGGTATCCTCGCTTCCCACCCTTCCGCACAGAACGCGGAAGAGTGGGGCACCCCTCTTTTGTGTGTGATTTGGATTTGTGCTTGGAACGGGCTGCGCTTTTGGCTCCCCAGGTGTCCTCGAAGGCCATGATCTGGGAGCTGGAGCGGGTGCCGTCCTTTTCGGCGAAGAGCACGTTGTAGTCCTGGCGGCTGTTGAAGGGTGGGTCGCGGTAGATGAGGTCGACGGACTCGTCCTTGATGTGCTGGCGCAGGACTTCGAGGTTGTCGCCGTAATAGAGTTGGTTTTTCTCCACTGCGGGAAGATTCTAACTCGGATTGGGCGCTTGCGTAATTGCCGGTCTGTGTGCGGGGTGGGAACGCCTTGGGGCATTATCGTGGCGCGAGCCAAAGCAGGTCCCTCGACTGCGTAGCTGATTCGCTTCGCGAACCAGCTACTCCGCTCGGGATGACAGTTTTAGATTGGTTTCGTTCTGCGGGCATTCTCGCTTCCCATCCTGCTGCACAGAACGCGGAATCATGGGGCACCCACCCTTTTTATATGTTCGTTCTCTTTATTATTTTATTTCGCAAGAATCTCGAAAGGTTGGACGGGCGAGACGCTCGTCCTCTATCGTCGAGGTGTTAGTGCAGAGTCACTTTTCCGGTCAGCTCGATGTCGACTGCCGAACGGGCGACCAAGATGTCGAAGTCTCCGGGCGCAACCGTCCAGGCGTGACTCTTGACGTCATAATAGGAGAACGCTCGCTGGTCAAGCTTGACTGTGACGTTCCTGGTCTCACCCGGATTCAAGTTTACTTTGGCAAAACCTTTCAGTTCCTTGACGGGACGAGGGACTGGAGCATGACGATCACCAACGAATACCTCGGCGACTTCTGCGCCCGCGCGAGTGCCGGTGTTGGTTAGGTCGAAGGCAACGCTGACTTGCTGGTCGGCTGACGGAGCAGAAATCGTTAGATTCTTGTACGCGAAAGATGTGTAGGAGAGCCCATACCCGAAAGGAAAAAGCGGCTTGACGGTGGATTTGTCGAAATGGCGATAGCCTACGAAAATTCCCTCGGTGTATTCAACTTTCTTGCTGCCATCTTTTGGGTAGTAACTGTCGTGCGTGGCATTGTCCTCCCAGCGGCGCTCGATCGAGATCGGCAACCGTCCGGAGGGATTGAACTCGCCGAAAAGCAGTTGCGCCAGAGCGGTTCCACCTTCCTGTCCGGGATACCAAGCTTCGAGCAGCGCGGGGATACGATCGACCCACGCGGTCATGTCAACACCGCCTCCGGACGTCATGACGACGATCGTTTTCTTGTTCATGGCGGCAATCTGGTTGATGAGTTCGTCCTGACCTGGAAGCAGGCGAAAAGTCCGGTCGCCGCTTTCGCCTTCGCTGGCAGTGTCAAAACCTGGGGCTACGATGACTGCATTGGCGTGAGCAGCCAACGATTTTGCTTCCGCCGTGACCAGCGCCTCAGGGCGGACGATGCCGAGGGTGGCCGTAGCTTTGCCCCACCCGTTCGTGGCGTGATAGTCGAGTTCGACCTGATGCGGCCCCGCCGTAAGAGTAATTGAAGCGTCGCCAACGAAGGCGTACGACTGTGTCCAGTTGTCGAGCACGAGTTTCTTATCGATATAGAGGCGGTAGCCGCCGTTTTCGCCGGGACCCTGCACGAAGGCAAGATATTTTCCGGGAACACTCGGCGTGAAGAAGCCAGTCCAACGAACGGAGATCGTGCTGCTAGCCGTTTCTTCTCCGCCGCGAGGTGGTTCGTAATTCACATATTTGTCAGTTCGCACGATCGCGGGTGTCCCGTTGAGATCCGGGTTAAGGAAAATTTCTGTTTTGAGCCCCTTCTTCCCGCCGCTCACGTCGGTGGTAAATTCCATCTGCTTTGAAATTTCATCAAGAGGTGGGATTCCACGCGAATAGTAGACCTTCGCGCTGTCGCCGACGTAGTTGACGATTCCTTCGAGATAGCTTACGGGCGTGAATGGTTTAGCCTCGGCGCTGCCTCCTCCACCGGTTTGTGCGGGATAAGCGTCGGGACCAATCACGGCGATTGACTTGATGCTTCCCTTCTCCAGAGGCAAAAGATTGCCATCGTTCTTGAGGAGAACCATGCCCGAACGAGCAGCTTCCAGTGCAGCCTGCTTGCCGGCAAGGTTCAGCAGCGGGATTGACAGGTCAGTCTGGTCGTGATCAAGCCATCCAAATTGAATCGCGGTGCGCAGGATACGCCGAACCTTATCGTCGATGGTTGCCTCGCTGACTTTGCCGGCTTTAATGGCCGGCAAGAGAGTCGTGCGATTCATGAACTTTCCCTCAGGCATCTCCAAATCGAGGCCGCCATTGGCCGCGGCGACGCCGTCATAGGTGGAAGTCCAATCAGACATCATTATGTCCGTGAAACCCCATTCCTTCTTCACGAGGTCCGTATTCAGGGGACCATTCTGGGTCATGTGAACGCCGTTGGTCAGGTTGTAGGAATCCATGATCGCGCCTACGTGCGCCTCTTTGACTGCAGCCTCGAACGTTGGAAGATAAATTTCCCGCATGGTGCGCTCGTCGATAATGGAATCGGTGTTGTGGCGGTCGAATTCCGAGTTGTTGCCCATGAAGTGCTTGATGGTTGCGCTGACCCCTTGTTTTTGCATGGCATTGATATAAGCGACCGCAATGCGCGCGGAGAGGAATGGGTCTTCGCCGAAGTATTCGAAGTTGCGGCCATTCATCGGAGCGCGATAGATGTTCACCCCCGGCCCAAGCATGAAATGTACGCCACGGGCGCGGGCATCCTGACCGATGGTGGCACCGATCCGGGCAGCCATTTCCGGATCCCAAGTAGCTGCGAGGCCGATGCCGCCGAACACCGTCGACGGGCCGTAATTTCGCACGCCGATGGGCCCGTCGGCCATCTTCAACCGTGGCAATCCGATCTTCTCGTTGGCGCGAATGTAGAAATCGTCCACGCCGCCGATCAAGTCAATCTTCTCTTCGAGAGTTAGTTTCTTAAGCAGCGAATCGGCGCGGGCTTCCGCATCTGATGAGGATAGCTGCGCCTGGGACGGCGCCAAGAAAAGCGGCAAAATCAGTAAGAGACAAATAGGCCGGAGCCTGCGGGTCATTCGAACCTCCACCTTACCGAGTTAATGGAAAATCAGCCGGCCACCTTGGCCCGCGTTCTCACGAAAGCTTCTGCGCGCCCACCAGTTCCAGCGCAAGCGTGGCTAGCTCGATATCCTCGCGCGACGAAAGGCCGCTGACTGCGACGGCTCCGGCAACAGCGCCATCCTTCCAGATGGGAATGCCGCCGCCCCAGCCGACGAATCGGGGGTCGCCATAGTAGGCGATGTCATGTCCCTTTTCGGGGTGGCGCACCTTTTCTCCGATTTCTTTTGTTGGTTTTCGTTCGCGGGCAGCGGTCCACGCTTTGTTGGTCGCAATCCGGATCGAGGAAATGGGCGCGCCGTCCATGCGGGCAAAACCAATGAGTTCGCCGTGCGAATCGGCCACGGCGACTACAACGGATTTCTGCAACTGCGCGGCCTTCTCGACGATCACATCGATGATTTTCTTGGCTTCGGCGTAGTCGACGACGGGAACATTCCTCATGCAGATTGGAGGAACTTTAGCTCAGCGGAGAAATGGGGATAAGTTTGCAAAAGTTGTAGCCTGCCAAAAATGACACCGGAAGAAACCAAAAACCGAGCTGGGACAAGCCCAGCTCGGTCAATTTTCATGGAACTAGAAAACAAGCTTCAGTGCAAACTGAATCAGACGCGGGGTGTTGCCCGTGTTCGTGGACGTCACCGTTCCAAATCCATTAGCGCTGTTGTTCCCTGCCGCGGGATTAAAGTTCGTGCCCGGGAAGCCGAACTGCGGATGATTGAACAGATCAAAGAATTCGGTTCGGAACTCAAGACCGATCCTTTCCGTGATGGTCGTCCGCTTGAATATAGCAAAATCAAAGTTGTTGATTCCGGCCGCGCGCAGTGAGTCGTCCACACGGGATTCGGTGCCAAAACCCCACTGCGGCGGGGGGGCAAAGCAATTCGTGTTAAACCAGCTTGTCAGCGTACGGCTGCCTCCTTTGGAGCATCCAGCCACAACGTCAGGACGGACGTTGCTCACGCCGAGGCTGGCATTTTCCAAGGCTGTTGCGGGGCCGGACCATGCAATCTTGAGCGGAAAACCGCGCTGGAAGGTGGTTACGCCGTCAATTCCCCAACCGGACACGAGCTTGTCACCCGCTCCAGACATTCCTGCAAGGAATTTCTTGCCATGCCCGAAAGGAAGGTCAAGCACATAACTAATGACCAAGCGCTGGGACACATCCTGAGAAGAGAGGGACCTTTCGCCGGCCAGATTATTCCAGTCTTGCACCTGGCCCACGCCGCCCGTATTGCCATTCTCAAGCCAACTGGTCTGGGTGTCGGTATTGCTCAGCAGTTTGGCGTTCGTGTAAGCCACCAGCAGGGTGCCACCGCCCTGGAATCGGCGAGTTACCGTCGCCTGGAGCGAATTATAGGTGCTACCGCAGCACCCAAATTGAGCCAAGCTCACGTTGTTGTACTGAGGATACGGGCGATCAAGCTGTCCAAGATTGACTGTGTTGCCCTTCAGCGCGGTATTGGGGCTCACGATGGGATTGTTAAGACCGGCCGCCGCAAATGACGTTCCAATCGTCGGGGTTTGACCAGCCGCGGCTTGCGCAGCGGCTTGCGCAACGAAAGAGTCGGGGATTTGATTGATAATGACATTAGGGTTGTCGTTCGAAAGGTGAACGCCGTGCGAACCCGCGTAGGCGACATCGACGAAAAACCCGGCTGGCAACTGGCGTTGAATGTCGAGATTCCACTGCTGTACGTACCCTTCTTTCGGGTTGGTCCAGGGCGCCAACGTGGGCGAACCGTTTGTGGCAATAAAATTTGAAGTGTTTCCCTGCCTGCCTGGCGGCGCCAAAACTCCAGCGGCACCAAAGGGACCCGCAGTCGTGCAAGTGAAACTAGCAAACGTCTGACCAGCCAAGGTGCAATTGCTATTGTCAAGAGTAGCAGCCGGCGACAGGCCATGATTGATCGATCCAAAGAAAGGAGTGGTCGCCAGGTTGATCGGATCGTTGTCTGGATTGATGTTGAAATCGGTGTAGTTCGGAATCCAGAACACACCGTAGCCGCCGCGAACCACAGTCTTCTGATCCCAGCTGTAAGCAAATCCGAGGCGCGGAGAGAACTCTTTCTTGTCCAATGGCAAGTTATTCCGGCTCGTGTTCGGACCGTTTCCCACCAGCAACGCGTCACCGAGACAAGGCGACCCGGGCGTACCGTTGCAGCCTGTAACCGTTGCATTGGTCACCGTCGGGTCCCAGTAACTCAAGCGGTTGTAACGGTCTGACCACGTCCCCTGAAGTTCATACCGCAGGCCCCAGTTTAAGGTCAATTTGGGGGTGTAGTGCCAGGTGTCACCCCCATAAAGCGCTCGGTAGGTCTGGCGGCCCTGGGTTTGCGCTGGAACCTGGGCAGAGCCCTCCGTCTGGTTCACAAAGGTAGCAGGCCCGTTTTGGGCTAAACCCAACAGGAAATCAGCAAAACCGAACCCGCCGGTAGCGGGGTTAGCAGCAGTAGGTAGGCCCGTGCTACTTGTCCAAGCTCCCGAGAAACCAAATGCGCCGCTGGCGATGTTGGTTTGGTAGTAATTGTCGAGACCCAACTCATACTGGGCCCCGAACTGGAAGGTGTGTTTGCCATGAATGACGGTTACAGAAGGCGAGATGTTGTATTGGGTATTATGGTCGCCGATCGCGCTGTTGCCCTGGCTTCTACCTACGTCGCCGGGAAAGTTGAACGCCGGCGTCGGCGGGGTCCGCATGATCGCGGGAACTTCGCTGTTGTAGCTCGCCGGCCATCCCAGTTGAGTGAGATCGTAACCAGCCAGGAGTGGCGCGCGGAGGTAAATAAAGCGGCTCCCTGAAATATTCAAATCGCCGATGACATTCGGACTAAAGACGTGGTTGAGATCAATCGCGAGAGCTTTCGTGTGGTAATCCTCGGCGCAGCGGTCCAGGCACAAACCCGTGCCCAAAGGATTGGTCGGAAGGTCAAGCAGGCCAAAATAAGTAAAGCGCGCGAACATGCGCGTCTTGTCGGTGATGTTGTAGTCGCCGCGCGCCACGAACTGTGTGTGATTTCCGCCGCTGCTGGTTGCCGAGGTAAAGTTGTCGGGACTGTTGTTGTTGAAACTCGCAGGAGCCACGGGACTGTAGTACTTATCCCATAATACGGTCGCGGCCTTGCTGAACTCGCTGGTCGGAATTATGTTACCCGCATAGGGAGTGCGCGTTCCCGTGGCGGGATTTACGGTGTAGGGGTCGTAGAGCTGAACCCCCTGCGCCAGCAGGGAAGAAAAATCACCTTGCCGGAAGGCGGCCGTCGGTACCGCAGTCGTAACGACACCACCGGTGCGCAGCCGGAACTGCTCCCAACTCGTGAAAAAGAATAACTTGTTCTTAATTACCGGACCGCCAACGTTGAATCCGTATTGATTCTGAACGTACGGTGGGGGTGTGTTGCTTTGGCCGCTTGCCAGCTCGCTCTGCTTGAAGAAATACTCGTTCGAGTTCAAGACTTTGTTGCGGAGAAATTCATAAGCCTCGCCGTGGAAGCGGTTGCTTCCCGACTTCGTACTGAAGTTCATGATGCCGCCCGAGAACTTGCCGAACTCCGGCCCCAGGTTGTTGTACTGGACCTTAAATTCGCCAATCGAGTCCTGGGTTGGAATTACGATAGGAAGATTGATGTACCCGATATTAAGCGGTTGGCCGTCCAGGTACTCGGCGCTCTCATTGGCGAATGAGCCGCCCACCTGGTAATTGCCCCAGCTAAACGGATTCTGCCCCACGGGAGTGCCGCCCGATCCGCCTTGGGCAACTGCGGCAGGAGAAATCGTGATCAAGTTGAAAATGTTGCGGCCATTCAACGGAAGTTCGTTGGCTTTGCGCTCTTCGACGACTTGGCCTAGAGACGACGTCTCAGCCTGCAACAGCGGAGTCTCGGCAGTTACTTCGACGCTCTCCGTAACCTGGCCAACCGGCAGGGTGGCGATAATGTGACTGTCCTGGTTAACTTCGACCACGACGTCGTTGCGCGTGAAATGCTTGAAGCCGGCCTTCTCAACATCGAGGCGATAATTGCCGGGCGCCACGTTCACGAACTGATACAGGCCCTCA
Source organism: uncultured Acidobacteriota bacterium (assembly GCA_963832245.1). Lineage (GTDB taxonomy): Bacteria > Acidobacteriota > Terriglobia > Terriglobales > Acidobacteriaceae > JABDBE01. The sequence goes on along the minus strand of CAWHTG010000004.1, from coordinate 3,033,198 downwards.
TTGCCCGTGGGCTGGGTACGCTTTTCCTGCGTCCCTGTATTAGTGAGGGTGACTTGAGCGCCGGCGATTGCGGCTCCGGAGGAGTCCAGCACGGAGCCGCCGACCGTGCCGTAGGTACTTTGGCCGTGAAGGGAGAGAGAAGTCGTGACAACTAAGGTTATAGAAAGCAGCAGCGTCCACAACCGACGAGACGGCATACACAACCCCCGAACACATTTTTAGGAACCGCGAAAGTTTGAAGCAGACCAGCACTCGTTGTCAAGTAAAAAGTAATGCTTTTGCATTAGGCTATCGTTTTTTCGAATTCAAGGAGTAATCGTTTTTTTGCAACTGGGTAATCGTTAAATGTGGGTAATCGATTACTTTCTGTTCAGCGCGGTGGTATGCTTTGCTGGCCATGGCCGTGACCATGTCGGACATCGCGCGAGATCTCCAGGTTTCAGTGGTGACGGTGTCGAAAGTTCTGCGCAACCAGGGCAGGATCAGCGCAGCCACTCGCAAGCGCGTGCTGAGACGGGCACGGGAATTGCATTACCAGATGAATTGGGTAGCGCGTAGTCTGGTAACCAGGCGCACTTATACAATCGGCCTTCTCCTGCCAGACTTCGCGCATCCCTTTTTTGCGGAAATTGCCCGGGCGGTAGCGCAGACGGTGCGACCCCACGGATATCACGTAATTATTTCGTATTCCGAGGAAGATCCAAAATTGGAAATGAGCGAAGGCGATTCCCTGTTGGCTCGCCAGGTGGATGGTTTAATCATCGCTTCAGTCCAGCCAGTTGATTGCCTGGGCCTGTTCGAGCGGATACAACGCCGGAAGGTTCCCTATGTTTTGATTGACCGCCCCATCGCCGGACTGCAGGCGTCGTTCGTTGGGGTCGATAACCGCGCCATCGGGAGATTGGCGACCGAGCATCTTATCGCCCGAGGATGCCGCCGCATTGGCCATCTCCGCGGCCCCGAAATTGGTATCGCTAGGGAACGCCTGGATGGTTTTCGCCGAGCGCTGGCGAAACACGGCCTGCGTGTGCCCGCGGGTTACGTCGTGGCGGGCGGACACGGAGATGAGACCGGATATGAGGGCATGCGGCGATTGCTGCGACTGCATCCGATTCCGGACGGAGTTTTCTGCTACAACGACCCAGTCGCAATCGGCGCTATCAAGGCGATCCTGAAGGCCGGTCTTAAAGTGCCACACGACATTTCCGTGGTCGGAGCCGGCAACGTTCAATACACTGACTTGTTGGCGGTTCCGCTGTCTACGGTGGATCAGGGTACCTGCCAAATAGGAGCCAGGGCAGCGGAAATTCTCCTGGAGCGAATCCTGCAGAAACGTTCGGCGCGACCCAGGACAATTCTCATTTCACCCAAACTGGTCGAACGCGAGTCGACTCGGCGGCCAGGTTAGACAATTTGTGATGTTGCTGTTTCTGTGATGACCCTCATTCCCTGGCTTGCTCACCACATTGAAGCTCGGGCTCGCGCTAATTTGTGGCCATCGAAGCGGCAAGCAAAACCGCTTTTAGTAGGCGAGTGTGCAATAACTCTACGAGCGCGATATTCTAGGCGCTGAAGGAATCCAAAGTTGCGGAACGCCGGGCTACGCGTATCGTTCGTCATGACGTTAGTGCTGTGGGCAGCGGCCCTCGCGGGGCCTGTGTTCGAGGTCACTCTACCGCAAGGGTTGGATTTCACGCTGCAGAATTCTCCGACTGCGCAGAAGTACCTGATCGAAACGATGCCCGGAGGAGTGGCTCTGCTCGATTACAACAACGACGGCTTGTTGGATATTTTTCTCGTGAACGGCGGACACATCAGCAGCCCCATGCAAATGCCGGAGAACTTCGAGCGTCACGACCCACGTTACTGGAACCGGCTCTACCGTCAGAACAAGGATGGAAGCTTCACCGACGTAACTCAACAAGCGGGGCTGGCGAATGCTGGAGATGGCAATTACGGTATGGGTGTGGCCGTGGGCGATTACGACAACGACGGTTACCCCGATTTGTTTGTCACCAGTTATGGAAAGAACATTCTGTATCACAACAACGGCGATGGTACTTTCACCGATGTAACTGCGAAGGCCGGAGTAGCCGGAGGGGGCTGGTCGGTTTCGGCAGGGTTCTTCGACTACGACAACGATGGAAAATTAGATCTTTTTGTCACCCGATACATGGAGTGGGACAGCAAGCACAGCAAAGACTGCGGCGGCAATTATCACACGTATTGTCCGCCGGAAGAATTTCCCGCCACCACCAACTTCCTTTATCACAACAACGGAGATGGAACCTTCACCGATGTCAGCCAACGCTCCGGTATTGCGGCAAAAAAGGGGCGGGCTTTGGGTGTAGCGTTTGCGGATTACGATGACGACGGCTTCACGGACATTTTCGTTGCGAACGATGGCATGCAGCAATTCTTATTTCATAATAACGGCAATGGAACCTTCACGGAACTGGGGCTCGATGCGGGCGCGGCGCTTTCCGAGGACGGGCGCCGGTTATCGGGCATGGGGGTGGTCTTTCAGGATTATGACAACGATGGTCGGCCAGACGTTATCGTGACCGAACTTCCCAGGGAAATTTACGGTGTTTATCACAACGATGGCGGCGGCTCGTTCAGTTATCGCAGTCTCGAAGCCGGCCTCGGCGTGCTCTCGAGTGGAAGCTCGGGCTGGGGCGTGGGCTTGGAGGATTTCGACAACGACGGCTGGAAAGACTTATTTGTCGCCCAAGGCCACGTGTTGGACAACGTTGAGCGCATTGACCCTTCTTTGCACTACCTCGAACTGCCGCTGCTGGCAATGAATCATAGTGGCCGGTTCGAACGCGTCGATTCGGGAAGTACGACTCCTGTAGCTGGCCGCGGAGCTGCGTTCGGCGACTTAAACAATGATGGCTGGGAAGACGTGGTGATGACCTATCTCGGTGGCCATCCCCAAGTGTTCCTCAACCGTGGCGGGAAACTGCACTGGCTGGTCATTTCACTCCGCGGCACGCGCAGCAACCGCGACGGGTTCGGCGCCCGGGTGAAAGTAAACGGACAGACGCGGTTCGCGACTTCCGCAGGGAGCTACGCTTCCTCAAGCGACAAACGTCTGCATTTTGGACTCGGAACAGCGGAGAAGGCTAACGTGGAGATTGTCTGGCCCTCGGGGATTCATCAGGCTTTGAATGATGTTCACGCCGATCAGTTCTTAGAAGTCCGCGAGCCGGAGAAACCGTGATCCGCGCACTGTTACTTCTGTGGTTTGCGTCGCAAACCTTATCGCCGGAGGCGGCGCAGCACATGCGTGCCGGAATCGCGGCGGACAAAGAAAGACAATTCGACGTTGCCATCGCCGAGTTTCGCAAGGTCACCGAACTCGATCCGGCTTATGCGGATGGCTTCGTCAGCCTCGGTCAGGCATACATGGAGAAGCACGACATCGGCGCCGCCATCGCTCCTCTGAAACATGCATTGGACGTGGATCCGGATCTGCCTCCAGCTCACCAACTACTCGGCTATGCCCTGCTCGCTCAAGGTTACGCTGCAGAGGCGATTCCACATCTCCAGCGAGTGGACGATAAAACTGGATTGGGAATCGCTCAGATCCAGACTGGACAACTGGCAGAGGCGGTTGCGAATCTTCAAGCGTCATTAGCTGCGCGTCCGAATGATCCCGATCTTCTCTACTATCTAGGCCGGGCCAGCGGTCTGTTGTCAAAACAATCGATCGATACTTTGCTGGCCGCTTATCCTGACTCTGCTCGCGCGCACCAGGCGCTGGCCGAAAACTATTTTGTGTTGCGGCAAATGCCGGAGGCTGAAAAAGAGTATCGCGAGGCCTTGCGGCTGCGGCCGGATGCGCCCGAGATTCATCTGGAATTAGGTGAAGTGTACGCGGGCGCCTTCCAGTGGGCTAAAGCGGAAGAAGAATTTCAGACGCAAGCGAAGCTGCAACCCGGAAACGCGGAGGCCGCTTATCGCCTCGGGGCGGCATTGCTGGAACAAGGAAAAGCGCACGAGGCGCGGGCAGAACTCCTGCGCGCCGACAAGTTGCTGCCGGACATGCCCGAGACACTCTACTCACTGGGAAAGGCTGCTTCACTCGAGGGCGATGCGGCCTCTGCAGAAAAAGAATGGACTAAGCTGCTTTCAATCGAGAAGGAAACTTCACTGGCGGCGCAAGCGCATTTCGCACTGGCAAGTCTCTATAGAAAACAAAGAAAGACGGCGGCCGCGCAACATGAAATGCAGGAGTTCCAAAGATTGCAGGGCAACTCTAATCAGCCGGAAGCGTCAGGCAAACAAGAGCCACAGCATTAGTGCGTTTTCAGGTAGGACGCAACACGCTTTGTCATGGGATACGCGCTCTGTGAAACTGGTCTAGCTAATCGCTGCAAATAGGTTCTTGACCTGTTCGGTCAGTTGGATTCGCCTCTCCGGATACGGCGAGCGATGATTCCCGAACCGCGGGCAGTATGGGGAAGCCCAACGCTTTCAGATCATCCTTGAGCTCCGCGATGGATTGAAACTGAATCGCATGCATCCCCAGCGCGCGGGCAGCTCGGATATTGTTCTCCCGATCATCTACAAACAATGCTTCTTCTGCGGAAACTCCGAGGCCGCGAAGAGTGTGTTCATAGATGGCCGCATCCGGCTTGATCAATTTCACTTCAGCAGAGAGGGTCTTGAAAGTAAAGTTGTCCATCCATGAGCTGTTCGTTCGCACGTGTTTCACCAGGTCCCACGGCATGTTGGACAGCAAGCCGGTCTTGATTCCGGCCGCGTAAAGCTGGCTCACCCAATCGAGCATGCCCGGATCGAGGTGGGCCCAGACCTCAACCTCCACTTTGCGGAGAATCTCGATTTGTCTGCCATCCAGCGAAGTATCGGTTTCTGCCGCCAACTTCAACCAATACTCTTCGGCGGTAAAATCGCCTCGGTCATAGGGACCCCGGCTGGCTTCCCATCGCTCGTAAAACAAATCGAAACTCACATTAAACATCTCCGCCATGCGGCCAAACTCTTCAGCCGTAGGGCGGCGAGCGAGCACCTGGCCATAATCGAGAATGACCGCCTTGATTTGGCGGGAATCGTTTCCACACTCTGAGGACAGCGAACTCTGCATTCCTTTATATTCTCCTCTTCCGCAGTTTTTCGTCCAATGAATTTATCTGCGGCTAGATAGGGCGGCGTATACTGTGCGAACTCCGCGTGCGGGATTGCGCGCAGCGTTGAGGGATCGAAAAACCAAATCCGAGCGTAACAAATTTGGATTGAATGAACTTTCGCGCAACCGGTTTCGCCGAGGCAGCCGGCGATGACAGAAACTAATGACACTTTCCTAGTTGGCGTGGATGTTGGCGGCACTAAGGTTGCCGCTGGCCTGGTGAACCGCGATGGTGAAATCAAGAAGCAGGTTCGCACGCCGATGGCGGCGAACCGGGAAGCTGGCGAAGGACTCGCAGCGGTGGTATCGGCAATCGATCTGCTTTTTACTCACGATGCAAAAGCGCGAAACCTCATTCGCGGTATTGGCATCTGCGCCCCGGGCCCCTTGGATCCGGTGACCGGAGTTGTGATCAATCCTCCGAACGTTCCGTGCTGGCGTAATTTTCCGCTGGCTGCAGAGATCGAGAAAATTTATCGGGTACCCGTAAAGGTCGAGAACGACGCGAACGCAGCGGCGCTCGCCGAATCGCGCTGGGGGGCCGGCCGTGGCTATCGTCACATTTTCTACGCAGGCATCGGCACCGGGATCGGAACCGGCATTGTGTGTGGTGGACGAATTTACAATGGCCGGACCGGCGCCGCCGCCGAGGGCGGACATATGAGTATTGATTACCACGGCCCGTTGTGCGGATGCGGCAAGCCGGGTTGTATCGAAATTCTAGCTGCGGGGCCGGCCATCGGGCGCAGAGCCCGCGCTAAATTGGCGTCCGAGGGAAATACCGGCTCTGACATCCTGCGTCTTGCCAAGGGAAATATCGAAGCGGTTACCAGCGAAATGGTGGGCCAGGCTTATGCCGCCGGCGATCCTGTCGCCAAAGAAGTACTGCAGGAAACTGTCGACCTGCTTGCGCTGTGGTTGAGCAACATCGTCGATCTGCTGGAACCGGATGTGATCATTCTCGGTGGTGGCGTGGCGGCCATGCTCACTCCATTCTTTGACGACATTGCCAATGGGCTGGCGAAATACTGCATCATTTCGCGCTGCCGGGAGATTCCTCTGCTCCAAGCGCACTACGGCGCCGACGCGGGTATCGCTGGCGGGGCCGCACTTTGCTCGGATAGTTTGAGTTAGTCAGGCGGGTACGGCGCGTTTTGTTCAGCAACAAAATTGTAGTGATGCGTGTGAACAACTGTTTTTGACGACTTAACAGGAGCCCTCATATGAGATTGATTCGGCCGCGCTGCTTTCGTTATTTCGTTGGTGCTGTATTCTCCCTGCTGTTCTTTTTTTCGTTGGTCGCTTTGCCGCTCTCCGCGTCTGAGCCTTCTTCCCGAAACTTGAACTCTGATTGGCAGTTTCGCGCCGTCGGAAACCCAGATAAACCTGACATCCAGCAGTGGCATGCCGCGCAGGTTCCGGGAGTAGTGCATACCGACTTGCTACGCAACGGGCTCATCCCTGATCCGTTCGATCGAGATAACGAATTCCGTCTGCAATGGATCGGTCTGACCGATTGGGAGTACCAGACTACTTTTCAGGTCGACTCTACGGCGTTGGGCCACGACCATATCGATTTGGTATTCGATGGCCTTGACACGTTTGCTGACGTTTATCTCAATGATCAATCGCTTCTCCATGCCGACAATATGTTTCGCCGCTGGCGAATCCCCGCAAAATCGACGTTGAAGCCCGGCCAGAATACTCTTCGCGTCGTTTTCCATTCCGCCATCACGAAAATGCTTCCCTACGTCAAGTCGCTGCCTTACGTTTTGCCCTCTATCTCGACTCATAATTTTGGCAATGAGGAGAACATCGCGACTGCGCCATACACGCGCAAAGCACCGTATCAATACGGTTGGGATTGGGGGCCCCGTTTCATGACTGAAGGCATCTGGCAACCGGTGCGTCTTGAGACTTGGGACGCACTGCGCATCGACAATTTCCATATTCACCAACAAAAGGTCACCGTCGATGCGGCCGGCCTCACAGCCGAGCTGGAGATTGAATCCGGCAAGCCCACGACGGCTACGCTTACTTTGGCTCACGATGAAATGTCCGGATCACAGAAGGGCGATGGAACCCAGACGCTGCAACTCGATACCGGTGTGAATCACGTTTCATTTCCAGTTCGTATTGCCGCGCCGAAGTTGTGGTATCCGGTTGGATACGGAGCGCAGAACCGCTATCGGTTTACTGCAGTGATCCGAACTGGTAAGGAAGTCGCGGGGCGAGTAGAGATAAAAACCGGATTGCGTTCAGTTGAACTCCGCCGCGTTCCGGATCAATGGGGCAAGAGTTTCGAATTTGTCGTAAATGGCATCGAAGTGTACTCCAAAGGCGCCGATGTCATTCCCTTCGACAGCTTCCCCAACCGCGTAACTCCCGAGATACATCGCAAAATTCTTCAAGACGCCCGTGACGCGCACATGAACATGGTCCGCGAATGGGGCGGCGGCTACTACGAGTCCGATGATTTTTACGATATCTGCGACGAACTTGGCATTATGGTCTGGCAGGAATTCGCGTTCGGCGGTGATCTGATTCCCGGAGACGTTCCCTTTCAAGAAAACGTCCGCGAAGAAGCGATCGAGCAGATCAAGCGGCTGCGCGATCATCCCAGCATCGTGATCTGGTGCGGAAATAACGAGGTTGAAACTGGCTGGTACCACTGGGGCGACCGCCAGGAGTTCAAGGAATCCATTTCAGCCGAAGCCCGCGATCGTGTCTGGCAGGATTATGTGATTATGTTTGCCGACGTTCTCAAGACCGCGGTTACCCAATATACCGACCCTGTGCCCTACTGGCCAAGCTCTCCCAGCGCCAACTTCGAGGAAATTCCCGACAACCAGCAAAACGGGGATATGCATTACTGGCAGGTGTGGCACGCCCAGGCCCCCGCGGAAGACTACACCAAACAATTTCCGCGCTTCATGACGGAATATGGGTTTCAATCTTTTCCTGAAATGCGAACCATCCGGGCTTTTGCCAAGCCTGAGGACTTCGACATTCGTTCGACCGTGATGCAGGCTCACCAGAAAAACAAGGGCGGCAACGAGCGCATTTTGACTTACATGCTGCGCGAATATAATCAGCCCAAGGATTTTGAGTCGTTCGTGTATCTGAGCCAGGTGCAGCAGGCGGAGATCATCAAGATCGGCGCCGAGCATTTGCGCCGGCAGCGGCCTCGCACCATGGGTGGGCTTTATTGGCAGTTGAATGATTGCTGGCCGGTAGCTTCGTGGGCGAGCATTGATTACTACGGACGTTGGAAAGCGCTTCACTACTATGCCCGGCGCTTCTACGACGATGCGCTGATCTCGCCGTTTTTGCACGATGACAAGGTGGATGTGTACGTCGTATCCGACAAGCTGCAGGCACTTTCTGGAACGATTCGCGCGCGGCTTCTGGATTTTTCTGGCAAAGTGCTGCTCGATCAAAGCAAGGATATTCAAGTTCCCGCTCAATCCAGCGCGATTTATTTCAGTTTCGATAAAGCAGATCTCACCGGGAAAGCAGATCCGCATCGCAGCTTTCTGGTTTTCGATTTGGCGATCGCTGGAAAACAAGTATCCCGAAACCTTATATTTTTCGACGTCACGCACAATTTGGACCTGCCGGTCATGCCAAAGATCGAGACCACTCTCGATCAGACCAGTGGAGATTACACATTGACGTTGCGGTCTGCGCAGCTGGCTCGCGGCGTATATATTTCCTTCGGAGATCTCGATGTCGAAACCGCGGATAATTACTTTGATCTGTTGCCGGGAGAGTCCGCCACCGTTACTCTCAGGTCCGCGGCCACAATCGATCAACTTAAAAGTGCGCTGAAAGTCATGTCCCTGACGGAGGCTTACGCGGCAAAGTGAGCTTCCGCTCACGTCTTCAGTGTCGAACAGGAGCGTATACTGTGCCAGAATCTCAATTGCCGCGGGCACGCCAGACGTCGGACTCCGAGGATTACACGTGAACGTCATCAGCATCGGTGAGGTTCTTTGGGACATCGTCGGACAAGAAGAACACTTAGGCGGCGCGGCGTTTAACTTTTCAGCGCACCTCAGCCGGTTGGGGCACACGGTCTCATTCATCAGCGCGGTCGGCGCAGACGAGTTAGGCCGGAAGGTCATCGATAGCATGTCCCGGCTTGGCCTGACGAGTGCTTATCTCGCTATAGACAAAGATCATCCGACTGGCACTGCTTCAGTCGCGCTCGCCAGCGACGGACAACCGAAATTCGTTCTCCACCGGCCTGCGGCCTACGATTTCCCGCAGCTGGCGCCGTCACAATATGACCGATTGTTTTCCCGGCCGGTGGATTGGATTTACTTCGGAACGCTGCACCAAATTTATCCCCAAGCGCGAAAGTTGACGCAAGATCTTCTCGATCGGGCGTCCGGAGCCCGCCGCTTTTACGATGTGAATCTGCGGTCGGATGGTTACACTCCGGGCTTGATCCAACAACTCATGCCGCAAGCAACTATCGTGAAGCTGAATCATGAAGAAGTGGAAGCGATTGCACTCATGCTCGGCTCGCGTCATGGTTCGTTGGAAGAGTTCTGCCGGAATTACACCGCCCTGTACAAATGGGCGGGCGTGTGCGTAACCCGCGGCTCCCTGGGGTGCTCGGTTTTTATGGACGGACAATATGTTGAAGCCCCCGGCTATCCCGTTCAGGTTGTGGATACGGTGGGTTCGGGTGATGCTTTCGCCGCCGTCTTTCTTCACGGTATCGCCAATGGATGGCCCACCCCTCGTATAGCTGACTTCGCGAATCGCGTGGGCGCACTGGTCGCCAGCCGCCGGGGAGCAATCCCCGATTGGACGATTGCCGAAGCCAATGCTTTGGAAACAAAAATCGGACGGCTGGAGACGGCATGAAGTTGAACCCGGTATTATTAAAAAGCACGGTGGTGGCTGCTTTGGGCGGCCTGCTATTCGGATTCGATACTGCCGTCATTTCTGGTACCACAGGCCAACTCTCGCAAGTCTTCGACCTGTCCTCGAAGAGCCTGGGAATCACGGTGTCCATTGCCATCTGGGGAACGGTTGTGGGGGCGATGCTCGCCGGGTTCCCAGGGGAACGCTATGGGCGGCGCGACAGCTTGCGAATCATGGCGCTCTTCTATTTGGTATCTGCATTGGGCTGCGCTCTGGCTTGGAACTGGTCATCTCTGGTGCTGTTTCGGTTTATCGGCGGGCTGGGAATTGGCGGCTCGTCCGTGTTGGCTCCAATGTACATTGCCGAGGTTGCTCCCGCGAAATGGCGAGGACGGTTAGTAGGGTTGTTTCAGTTCAACGTAGTCTTCGGCATTCTGCTCGCATACTTTTCAAATTACCTGATTGCGCTGGCGCACCCGGGCGCCGCGGAGTGGCGATGGGACCTGGGGGTGGCCGCATTTCCCGCAGCCTTATTTTTTGTCATGCTGTTTACGATCCCGCGAAGTCCACGATGGCTGGTCAAGAAGGGACGCGTAGCCGAGGCAAGAACAGTCCTACAAATGACCGGAGACGAGAACTATGAACGCGACCTGCAGGAGATCGTCGAATCCATCGATGTCGAACAGAAGCAGGCAGCGGAGAAATTGTTTTCTCGGAGGTATGCGTTTCCGATTTTTCTGGCGGTCAGCATTGGCATGTTCAATCAACTGTCAGGTATCAACGCCATTCTGTATTATCTGAACGACATTTTTGCGCATGCCGGATTCAGTCGAATCTCCGGCAATCTTCAGGCTGTCGCCATCGGAGCCACCAATCTCGCGTTCACGATGATCGCAATGTCGGTGATCGATCGCATCGGCCGCAAGACACTCCTGCTGGTTGGTTCGATCGGAACTGCAGCCTGTCTGGCTGGAGTTTCGGCAATCTTTTTCTCACACACTCACGAGAATCTTCTGGTGTGGTTGTTGGTGGGGTACATCGCTTTCTTCGCATTTTCACAAGGCGCGGTGATCTGGGTTTATCTCTCGGAAGTGTTTCCCAACACGGTTCGGGCAAAAGGACAAAGCCTGGGCAGCTTTTCGCACTGGTTTATGAATGCGTTGATCTCGGGAATATTTCCTCTTATGGCTGCCCGCTCCGGCGCGTACCCGTTCGTCTTCTTTTCCGTCATGATGGTGCTGCAATTCTTCGTGGTTCTGTTTGTGTATCCCGAAACCAAAGGGTTCACCTTAGAGGAAATGCAGAAAGAAATGGCAATCAACTAAAGGAATCTAGTTCGGCCCGCCGGATGGACCGGGGGCAGAGACGGGGGGTGGAGGCTGGATCACCGGCACCTTGCCACCGGTCGGTGTAGGCTGTTCCGTTGGCGCTTCCCCCGGACGCCGAAGAGTGGGCGCATTCGCCGGCCTTGGCTGATCCGAAGCTTTGGCAACACTCGGTTGCGGTTCGAGATTGACTTCTTTTTCGGTGCGAAGAGTCTTGGTGCCGTCAACTTTCATAGTTTCCACGCGAACCACTTCATCGCCGACCATACGCACGAAATCCACGTCCCGAGGCGGCTCCCCGTAGATCCACTCTTCGTACTCAACTTCTCCATCTTTCTCGCGAATCTTTTTGGGTGGGCGACCCTTTGCATAGATCAGCATCTCGCGGTTCATTCCCACCAGCACCTGATGATTCTGGATGGCTACTTTTACTTTGGGCGGAACGGTATCAAGATAAGCCTCCATCGCCGACTTGGCGTCGAAGTCAAGGACCGGACGGAGCAGGTCCTTGAACTTTTGTGGAGTCAGGTCGGGGACGTAGTGATCGAACACCAAATCGACGTACGTACCTCGCGGATTCGCATTCTGGTCGTTGGGAGCGATTGGGGCGGTGCCCGTCGTTCCACCAATTTCGATGTGCTGATACCATTTCTGCTTCTTGATTGGCCCGCCGTTGATTTCGAAATGGACTCGGTCAGTCTTGATGACGATATTCGTAATGCGCGCTTCGTCACCGGGCTTCACTGCGGGACCCCAGATGGCCAATAGCCGCTGCAAGTCCTCGCCCTTCGGGGAGACCGCGCCGTCCTTTACCGTCAAACCTGTCTTCCCCATTGGGAAGGGTGCGCGAATGTACACCAGTTCGGAGTTGAACCCACGAATCAAATCCATTCGAGTCTGCTTGGAGAGATGAGGGAGTGAAGAAGCCGTATCGGAAGATTTCTGATCAGAAGCACCCGCAGTTAGGCAACTGCACAGCAACAAAACGAGAGCCGGGACACAGGGAGGCTTCACGGGACACCCAAAGCACCAACCAGCTGATTATAGCGCTGTCTGGCGGGGTTGGCTCGAGACTTTTCATGCGAAGTTCAGATCCATCGGCGGGGCCTCCCGTTACGCCTCCACTGACAACCGCACGCCATCCCTGGCCACTTGCAGCGGCAAAACATGCCGAGGGCGGCTGTCCCCACGTGTTACTCGGCGATATTCAGTGCACGTTTGATTGTGCCCCGCTCTTTCTGAATCTTGTCCTGCAGCAAGGTGATGGCATAAATCAACTGCTCTGGCCGTGGGGGGCACCCGGGAACGTACACGTCGACGGGAATAACCTGATTCACACTTTGCACCAGCGCGTAGTTGTTGAATACTCCGCCGGAGGTTGCGCATGCTCCCATCGAGATCACCCATTTAGGCTCGGGCATCTGCTCCCAGAGCTGGCGGATCACTGGAGCCATCTTGTTGGCAACACGGCCGGCAATGATGATGAGGTCGGATTGCCGTGGAGACGGGCGAAACACTTCAGCGCCAAAGCGCGCAATGTCGAAGCGCGAGGCGCCCATAGACATCATTTCAATCGCGCAGCAGGCCAAGCCGAACGTCATCGGCCAAATGGAATTCTTACGCATCCAGTTGACCGCGTTGTCCATCGTGGTCAGCACGACCCCTTCGGGCGTGGGATTCCCGTAAGTAAGATCTTTGACTACGCGCTTGCCATTCTCCACCGTGACGTAGGGGCCGAAGTTGAGATCACTGCTCATGATTACATTTTACGTGCCAAGCCAACGTCCGTCCAAATTTCAGACTCCGACCCCGCAACAATCACGTAGCCCCGGACGCCTCGTCCGGGGAACGAGTAAGGCGAGCCCGAGACCGTCGCGGGACTGCGGCGCTTCGCGCCGCCAGGCGGACGAGGGCGTCCGCCCCTACGTGACCGCATCGCACAAAATCGCTTGACATCGAAAAACTTTGAACTAAGCTTGAACCCGTTTCTCTTCTAGCTGTCGGGGCCCCAAGACAAGTCCTGAAACACTCATCCGGCGACGATCACTATCCGTCTGAGGATACGACCATCAAACACTAAACCAAACCTTCCCAGGAGGTACGCAATGCCAGTGCAGAGAATGACGGGACCCGACGGACGGCTCTACGCAGACCCAAAGCCCAGCCCTGATGAAACCTCTTTCCGCCAAGACAACAACAGTGCGGCTTACTACAACTCCCAGTATTACTTGCTGCACAAGAATCAGGTTCAGCCCATTCCGCCAACGCGGCAGAACGCGGCGCCGAACATTAATCTGGCGGATTACATTCCTTCAGACATCGCCGATGCGATTGATCAGGCCGGCAAAATTACGTTCCATGCTGTCGGCGATACGGGGGCGGCCAAGGTAAGCCGGTCGCAGACCGCAGCCACTGCGATTCAGCATGAAGCCGGAGTTGCCGACGCGATGGCGGCGGATGTGCAGTCGCAAGGTTTGGACGGCCCGGCGTTCTTTTTCAACCTCGGCGACGTCATCTATAACTTCGGCGAAGGGCAATATTATTACGACCAATTTTATGAGCCGTTTCGCGAGTATGACCGCCCAATTTTCTCGATCCCCGGGAATCACGACGGCATGGTTTTCGGGGCGTCATCCACAGCCCCGCAGGTGCCAACGCTGGCCGCTTTCCTGACGAATTTCTGCGCTGCCGAAGCCGGTCCTTCACCCGACTCCGGCGGGCTGGTGCGCAGCGTCATGACCCAGCCCGGGGTTTACTTCACGCTCGACGCCCCGTTTGTTTCGATCATCGGGCTTTACAGCAATGTGCTGGATAGCGGAGCCGGGGTCATCTCCTCGCAAAAGGGCCATTTTCCGCTGGTGGACGATCAACTGACTTTTTTACAGAACGAGCTGACGCGGTTGAAGCCGGATCGCGAAGCCGGCAAGCGGGCTGTCCTGCTTGCGGTCCACCACCCCCCGCTGTCCGCCGATGCCAGACATGGCGGATCGAGCGGCGAGCTGGCCGACATTGACGCTTGCTGCAAAGCCGCTGGGCTCTGGCCGGACGCCGTTCTTTCCGGTCACGCCCACCTCTATCAGAGATTCACCCGCACGATCCAAGGAAAGGAAACCCCATACGTTGTCGCGGGCTCGGGCGGTTATGCGGCAACGCCTCCGCTCGGTGGCTTGCCTAACGCGCCGGTTAAAGTGGGGAACTATACGCTGGTGGTCAACCCTATCGTCGAATTTGGCTATCTGACGATCACCACCGACGCAAAAACTTTGACGATCACGTTCAAAACCGCTGTCCAGAAACAAGTGATGCAGCGAGATTCGGTGACTGTGGATCTTAATACGAGCACAATTACGTCCGATCCAAGCGGAGCCGCTTCCACCCCGTTGCCTCCACCAAAGAAAGGACCACCGAAGGGCAAAGGCGGTCGCAAGCCGCAGCGTGCCGCAAGAGGCAAGAAGAAATAATATCGGTCAGGGAATCAGGACGACCTTGCCGAACATTTGGCTGGCTTCCATGTATTCGTGGGCCGCGCGAGCATCTTTCAGGGGGAACGCGCGGTCCACGACCGGTTTCAGACGTCCAGCAAACACCTGGCTCAGGACATTGTGCAGCTCACCCATCGTGCCCATGTAAGAGCCGAGGAAATTGAGCTGGCGTGAAAAGAGGAAGCGTAGATCAAACGCTGCATTGAAGCCAGTGGTCGCACCGCATGTGACAATTGTTCCCCCGGGCTTGAGCGACTTCATACTTTCATCCCACGTAGCAGTACCGACGTGCTCGACCACAATGTCCACGCCTTCTTTGTCGGTGATCTTCCGCACTTCTTGCGAAATCTTCTGCTGGTAGTGATTGATACAGTAATCCGCGCCCAACGCGCGTCCCTTTTCCAGCTTTTTTTCGTCTCCCGCAGTTGTGATCACGCGAGCATGGAACAGCTTGGCAATCTGAATGGCTGCAATACCCACGCCGGAGCCAGCACCCAGAACCAGCACCGTCTGACCCAGACGAATGCCCGCGCGGCCAACTAGCATGTGCCAGGCAGTCAGGAATACCAAAGGAACGCTCGCGGCCTGATCAAAATCCAAACTGTCGGGAATCGGAATCACATTCACCGCGGGCACCGCAATCAATTCGCAGTAGCCGCCGTCTACGCCGTTGCCTAGCACGGTGAACTCTCGGCACTGATTCTGAAGCCCGGCAACGCACTTTGCACAGTGATTGCAGAAATGCATCGGCGCCAAAAGGACTCGCTGCCCTGTTTTGAAACCCGTGATGTACTCACCGACTTCGACAATTTCGCCCGCGATGTCGCTCCCCAAGATGTGGGGTAGGTTCACGCCGGGCAACCCCTTGCGCACCCAAATGTCGAGATGGTTCAGCGCGCAAGCTTTAACCCGGATCAGAACCTCGTCCTTGCGCGGCTGCGGGTCGGGGACATCTTCGTAGCGGAGAACCTCCGGACCACCGAATTCGTGAAGGCGAATGGCTTTCATGAAAACTGTCTCCTGGGAAGTTAGAAACTACCACAAATGCATAATAAGATTCCCATTTTGGGCAGGGTTCGACGGTAATGTGACGTGGCTCACATGCATTCAGTCTGTCTGGCGCCTATACCTGATATGCGGGCTACGTCTGGAGGGTGTCGCCAGTGGGTGCTGGACCCGGCCCGCGAAGCCAGTGAGTGGCCTCATCAGCCACTGCAGTTCGATTCTGCCGCCCTCCGTGGGTACACTCACCAAAGTAAAGCTTGACATCGGTGCCCCATAGCGGGACGATAGTTACGGCGGGCCGGGTCCTTATCTACTGGTTTCGCAAAAGCCCCGGAGTGATGACCCGGGGCTTTTGCTTTGCCCAGACACGGTCTACACCCAGCACTCATTTCTGTCCCAGTGAGCAGTCGCGGTTCACATTCTGAATGTAGATCCCATTATTGCCAATGCGGTCATCCTCGAAGGCAATGGCCGCGAGGCCCGTCGCGGTCACGATACCGGCCCGCGGGCCGTCCCTTGTTTGAGATCGCCGTAGACACAGGAAATTGCTCACACTTGAACTTGCCGTCATCCAGGAGGCGCGCCGCCTGAATGCTCTCATTTCCAACGCCCTTCATATCGATCCAGAACATCAACGCACCATTTCCGACCTGCACATTACTGGGAAGGATTTCCGAATCTGCTCCCAGCGGAACAATCACTAACCCGCTCTGCCCCCAGCGTCGCCCACCATTGGGTGCGAACTTCTGCGCATAGATCCCGTTCACAGTCTGATTCGCGTCTTCTTCGGTCCAGACCAGAAACGCTTCATCGGTCGCGGCATTGTAAGACGCAGCGGGGTCGACCCGCACATCCGTTGTGTTAGTCGAAGCAACCGAGCCGTTGTGTGGGAACGCCTGGCTGCCATCGGCGAGAATGTGCTGGGCGAAGCACTGCAACGTGGGACTGTTGGTGTACCACGCGAAAACCGCGCCACCTTTCCCGTCCGGCACAAAATATGGGAAGTTGCCAAACTGAAGCGAGCCGGTATTGAAAATGGTGACGTGCTTCTTTCCCCACAAGAGCTGTCCCGTAGCCGAGAGCTTATTGGCGCGAAGCTGGCTGTCGCTTCCAAAACCCTGGTTGCGCACCCAAGACACAATCACCGACCCGTTATCCGCAGCGTGCAAGTCAGCCAGCAAGTAGTAGTAGCCCGATTCACTCAGCACCACTCCCTTGCCCCACACCGGCCTCCCGTTCGCGTCGAGTTTTTGGAGAACCGTGTTGCTGTCACTGGTCCAAGCCACAACGACCCCACCGTCGGAGGTGCCGGGCAATCTTCGGAGATGCGTTGGAATGGACCAAGCCTTTTGTGAGTTGCACTCCGCGCACTCCCCAGAGAGCCTTCCCCGCAGGACTCATCTTAGCCGCCGTCACCTGTGGGTTCGAATCTTCCCGGGTGTCGAGAAATGCCAGCAAGGCATTGCCTGCGGTGTCGATATCAAGACCGTAGTCCTCGGTGGAGCTATTACTCAAATGCGCTACCTCAATACCGTCATGCTTAAAGCGCTCGACACCGCCTGCGCTGAGCCGTTGCAAATAGACGCTGTAACCCACCGGCGGAGGACTCTTCGGGTCGGCATCGAACCAACTCACATACCACCCGCCATTCGGCAGCGGCTTTACTTTGGGCAGGACTTGATCGGCACCATCATTGTTGTCCGCCAATGCCAGGTTCTTCGAGGGATCAGACGACCACTGCGCCCAAGTATTCGAACCCACCAACAGAGAGAACATAAGTAAAGAGAGATACCGGAGCGCGTGTTTCAGGAATTCCTCCCGAGAGACCGTCTGGAATAGCCGCTTCAGAACGGCTCGGCAATACTACTCAAATCACGCGGTTCTTACTAGAGCCTGGCGTGTAGGGCCCGATGTCCGTTCGATTGACTTGATAAGCAGAAAACCCAATAATCAAGTTTGGATGGATATCTACGAGGAAATCGTGAAACTCCGCCAGGATGGCCGACGGGGCGCGGTGGCGACCATTGTCAACGTGCGCGGCTCCATCCCTTCGTTCGAGACCGCGAAAATGCTGGTGCGGGACGACGGCTCAATCGCCGGCACCATTGGCGGCGGCTGCGTCGAGGCAGAAGTCTGGCAAGCCGCCCGCGAAGTGATGGAATCTGAGAAGCCTCGCAGCCTGACCTTCAACCTCAATCAGGATCCCAAGTACGATACTGGCCTCGTCTGCGGCGGGACCCTCGACATTTTCATCGAGCCGGTGCTACCTCCGGCATCGCTTTACATTTTCGGAGCGGGTCACGTATCCGTAAATCTTTATAGAGTCGCCAAGGGAGCCGGTTTTGACGTCACTGTAATCGACGATCGCGAAACCTATGCCAGCCGGGAGCGCTTCCCCGAAGCCAAGGAAGTGATCGCGGAAGATTTCGAACAAGCCATGGCCCGGCTCGCACCCAACGAGTCGTCCTACATCGTGATCGTCACCCGCGGACACCGCGACGATATGCGCGTGCTGCGCTGGGCGGTGCAGACCCGCGCGAAGTATATCGGCATGATAGGCTCCAAACGCAAGACGATTACCATCTTCCGCGAACTCACGAAAGAAGGCATTCCCGCAGAACTATTCGAGCGCGTGCATGCACCGGTTGGGTTGGACATCGGAGCCATTACCCCGGAAGAAATTGCGGTAGCCATTACGGCTGAACTGATCGCCGTCCGCCGACACGCCGAAAGAACCTTACCCCATATGAGCTGGTTCAAGAGCCGCAAGAATGAACTGGACACAGGCCACTCTGCGACCGAGGCTCATGAAAAAAACGAGAGCCATCGCTGATTCCAATTTTGTACTTGCCATCGATCCTGGCACCGGTGGCTTCAGTTTTTCTTTAATGAAGCCGAGGCTACCGACACGGACCATCCGCATCATATTTTCTAGTTTGGATTCACAATGCCGGCCACTTGGCCATTCAATCGGTCCAGGGCGGTCTGGGCCGGGGCGAAGCTCTTGGCCAGCACTAGCGATGCGCGATACTCCTGGGCGGCTGCCGGTTTGTCGCCTTGCTGCTCGAGCGCGATTCCCAGCAGGTAATGCGCTTTGAATGCCGGTGCAGCTTCGACGGTAGGATTGAATGCCAAATAGCGGCGGAGCAATTGCGTAGCCTGAGGAAGATCGCGATGCGTGCGAAGCAGTATCGCAGCACTCTCCATCAGCACCTCGGGCTGGCTCATCGGTGCTGAACTCGCGTGGCGGATCGCGTCTTCCATCGCATCCAGGCGTCCGGTATGCCGATAGAAGAAGGCCAAATTCAACCAGGCGAGGGCTGCCCCGTGGCTGGCTGTAATGGCAGCACGATATTCGTTTTCGGCGGAGACCAAGTCTTTATTCTTTTCCGCGAGGCGTCCCTTCACCCACCCCGCTTTGATGGGATCCATACCGGCGAGTTGCTGGGCCTGTGCTTCGGCCTTGTCCCGACCACCGCCCATGATGCCGGGAGCCTCCAGATAGAACTCGGCCAGATCGGTGCGCGCCTCCGCGCTATTTGGATTGAGGCGCACCGCGGTCTCAAATTCAGCGCGAACTTTTTTGGCCAGACCCGCTGCCGTCAAGAAGTGGGAGTGGTCCGCTTTTTCCCCGTAGATTCGTCCCAGCCAGAGGTGATATCGAGCATTCGCCGGATCTAACCCGACAGCCTTCTCACAGGCGGAAATGCCGCGGTCCCAATCGCTCAGGGCGAAGTAGACTCGACAGAGCAGATTGTAAGATTCAGAGTCGCCAGGAGCGCTCCGGATCCTGCCTTGTAGCGACGCGATCGCATCATCCACGCGGCCCTGCGCAAGCAGATCGCTGTCCGTAGAATCTGCGGCAGACAGGGAGGGAAGAAGTAACAGTACAAAAATAATCGAGAGTTTCTTCAGAGAAAGCATCTCTTAATGAACCACCTTTACCGATAAGCCGTTCCGCAAAGGTTTGGAATTAGTGGGACCCAGCGCGATCAAAGCATTTTCCGGCAGCCCCCCGGTAACTTCCACCTGAGTGAGATTCGAGATGGAAGTCTGAACGTAGCGACGCTGTAGTTCGTTGTTCACGATCTGATAAACGTACGCCTTGCTGTCATCCTGACGAACTGCCTCACGGGGCACAGTCAGGACGTCGCGATGCTCCGCGGTGATAATAGTCACGCCGACGTTGACGTTAGGCAGCAGCTTGAAGTCGCGGTTGTCGACGATACAGGTAGTCTCGCCCACGTTGCGAGTGCCATGCATTTTAATAACGGAGGGGATCACGCTGACTGTGCCTTCCCAAGTCCGTTCCGGCATCGCATCCCAAGTGACATCAATTTTGTCTCCGGGCGCAAGACGTCCCACGTCGGGCTCATCCACGAACGCTCGGACGCGAACTTTGGAAAGATCGGCCTCTTGCAGAACCAGGTCTCCGGGACTGAGATAAGCGCCCTGTACGACGGGCAGGGAATACACGACGCCATTGAACGGAGCGCGAATGTTCAACTGACTGAGCACATCTTCGGCCGCGACATAAGCAGCCTGGGCCTCCGACTTCTGGGCGTCGACGCGCGTAATTTCGGGCGGGGAATAGCGATTTTTTTTCTTCTCGAGCAGAAGATTGAGATCTGCATTGGCACGCTGGAGCTGATCCTCGGCGTTTTTTACCTCGCCTGGAGAAGCCGCATTTTGTTGCTGCAGACGCCGTAAGGCGTCCACATTGCGCTGCGCAGTGTCGCAGGCGGTGCGGGCTTTTACGATTTGCGACTCCAGGGTCAAGACTTCCTCGCGATTCCCCCCGCTTTGTATCCCGCTAAAATCGGCATCCGCGGCAAGAATCTGGG
Organism: uncultured Acidobacteriota bacterium; assembly: GCA_963832245.1. Lineage (GTDB taxonomy): Bacteria > Acidobacteriota > Terriglobia > Terriglobales > Acidobacteriaceae > JABDBE01. The sequence continues at coordinate 3,012,509 of CAWHTG010000004.1, read as the reverse complement.
CCCTGGCTTGGGCGGCTTGGCTGCGAGCTTTGGCGTCATTCAATTGCACCAGGAGCTGACCCTTCTTGACGTGGTCACCCTCGCGTACCATGAGCTTTTTCACTGTGGTCCCGACGGGTGCATGGGCCTCGAAATTTTGCAGAGGCTCGACTTTGCCATTGGTGGAGACAACGCTTCGAATGGTTCCGCGCTGCGCGGTCACAGCGCGCACCGGCACAGCCGGATCTCGAGACAAGGACGCAAACAACACCACCGCCGCGGCGATGGCAATTATCGCCGTAATCCAGCGGTGCCGGGATACAAAGCTGGCATTATTGTTTGCCATTATTTATGGTCAATGATATGCGAATTAATGACATGCGAATTAACGAAATGCGAAGCAATGACATGCAATTGCTCGACGCATAAATGTATCACCTGCCGCCTCTTGAAACTCTGGGAGAACCTTGTCCATTAGATGCGCAAGTCCCGGCGAATGACCCGGAAATCCTTGGGAACTTGGTGGTTTGGTGCGGTTGCTGGTTACAATATGGTGATGCCCAAACCACCGCGCTACACGCCGGAACACGCCCAGGCCGGACTGGATGCGGAGTTCCCGGAAATCGAGACTTGGCCGAACCAGTTTGCCGGATACGAAATTGTGGTGGATGACCCGGAGTTTACTTCGGTCTGCCCGAAAACCGGATTGCCTGATTTTGGCGTGCTGACCATCCGCTATATGCCGGACAAACACTGCCTGGAGTTGAAGTCGTTGAAGGAGTACCTGCAAGCCTACCGGAATCTAGGAATTTTCCAGGAAAATATTGTCAACCGGGTTTTGGATGATGTCGTGCGATGGGCTCGTCCGGTGTGGGCCGAGGTAAAGGGAGATTTTCGGCCGCGGGGTGGAATTTCGACGGTGATCGTGGCTAAGTGGCCTCGGCCGAAGGGTAAGGCCGCGAAATGAAAGTGCGTTCTTCTCGGGCCACTACAGCGCCTCGGTGATAGGCTTTTGACTGGCTTCTTGTCCTCGGGACTAAAAGGCTGCGTGGGTCGCTTTCAGCGGTTCGATCTGATCCAGTTCGTCCGCAAGTTCGGCCTTCGCGCGACCAATGTCATAGGCATCCTGCAGGTTTAGCCAAAACTGTTCGGTGGTTCCAAAGAACCGCGACAGCCGAAGCGCGGTATCCGCCGTGATGCCGCGCCGTTCCAGAACAATGTCATTGATACGGGGCGGGGGGACACGAAGCCGTTTTGCCAAAGCATAGCTGGACATTGCCATGGGTTTCAAGAACTCTTCCCGCAAAATCTCGCCAGGATGAATTCTCCAATTCGGCATACCTTTTCTCGCAATACTCATCGTTTTTCCCTCTCCGTTCAAAGCTTCGTGATATTCCCTGTCTCAGTGATAATCCGTTACCTCTACGTCGTAGGCGTCGTGATCGCGCCAAACAAAACAAATCCGATATTGATGGTTAATGCGAATACTGTATTGTCCTCGGCGGTCGCCGCGTAATTTCTCAGGTCGTTTACCAGGTGGACACTTCAAATCATGCAACTCCACCGCGACATCGAGCATTCCCAGCTTTCGTCTTGTTGCGTCAGCCCGGGGAGAGCTCCGGGTCTTCCCGGTCCGCCAAATTTCCGCGGATGTCCGGTTCGCGAAGCTCTTTATCACAGCTTCGATAATAACGAATGTCGTTAATAACGTCAAGCATTATTAATTCCGGCAGCAGGGCGAAATGAGAATCCACAAGGCCGTCCATCCCACCGTGATATATTCCTTCGCCAAGTGACCCCAACGAAACTTTATCCCTGGACAGCGCTTACCGTGCTCACAGCGCTGAACCTGCTCAACTACATCGATCGCTCGGTGCTGTTTGCGGTGCAGCCGATGGTGCAGAGCGAATTCCATCTCACCAACACCCAAGTTGGATATCTTACCAGCGCTTTTCTCGGCTTTTACATGATCGCTGCGCCGTTTACCGGGCCGCTTGCCGACCGCTATTCGCGTAAGACGATCATCATTCTGGGAGCTGTCTTCTGGAGTGCCCTTACCCTGCTTACCGCGGTCACGCACACCTATTGGGAGTTGCTGGTTCGGCATACGCTGGTTGGGGTGGGCGAGGCGACGTTCGTTACCATTGCCCCGACCTTCGTCGCCGATCTTTTTCCGGAGAACAAACGCGGACGCATCTTCGGCGTGTTTTATCTCGCGATCCCGGTGGGCACCGCTGCGGGCTATCTCCTGGGAGGCAAGCTCGGCCCTCATTTCGGATGGCGATTTCCCTTTTACATCGCCGCATTCCCCGGATTCTTGCTGGCACTTTTGTTGCTGTTCATCCCGGAACCGCCGCGCGGCCAGTTCGACTCGTTGAAAGAAACTCCGGATCGCGCAACCCTCCGCGGCCTGGCACGCAATCCTGCGTTCTGGATGGTCACGCTAGGTATGTCCGCGGGGACGTTTTCGCTGGGGGGAGTGCAAGTCTGGATGCCGACATTTCTCTCTCGGGTACGCGGGTATAGCTTGGAGTCGGCGAATTTGATGTTCGGAAAGATTGTGGTGGTCGATGGCATTCTTGCGTCTCTGGCTGGAGGCTGGTTGGGCGACCGCCTGCTTCCCCGAATGAGAAGTTCGTACTATTTTGTCTCCGCGCTCAGCATGGGCCTGGGCGTGCCCGTCATGACGGTTGCTTTGTTCAGCAACGGGCAATTGATGGTGCCGGCTATCGCGGTGGCGGCATTTCTTCTATTGTTCAACACTTCGCCGCTCAACACGGCACTGGTGAACTCGGTCGGAGCTCACATCCGCGCCACTGCCATCGCGGTGAATATTTTCATCTTCCATCTTCTGGGCGACGTCCCTTCGCCGACTCTCATGGGATACGTGGCGGACCGCCACTCGTTGCAGGCTGCTTTCATTCTGCCGATCATTGCTATGGCTGTTTCTTCTGCCATACTGTTCTACGGCATGCGATTCGCTCCTCCGGTACGCGTAGACAACCAGCCTCCATCCGTCGGCGGCCATTCGGGGTGACTTACTTTTCTTGGACCATCTTTCACTGGATTGCAGGCAGTATCCTCGGACTGGTTTGGTTTTCACGCCTGCTGGACGCCGCGATAGGCATGCCCAAGGTTGCTGACATCTCGAAGCCCGAGTGGAACCGGGCGCCCGTTACCCCGAACGGGAATCCTCGCGTCAGCATCATCGTTCCGGCTCGCAATGAGGAAGAACACGTCGGGCCGGCTATTAGCACGCTTCTGACCCTCGACTACGACAACTACGAAATTATCGCGGTCGACGATCGTTCGACTGATCGCACGGGCGAAGTTATGGATCGAATTGCTTGCTGTCCCGAAGCACGCGGGCATTTGAAAGTGATTCATATTGTCGAATTGCCTCCTGGTTGGTTGGGCAAGGTTCACGCCATGTGGAGCGCGGCCAATCAGGCGACTGGGGATTGGCTGCTGTTTACCGACGCCGACGTCCATTTCCGCCCGGACGTCTTGACTCGCGCCCTGGCCTACGCCGAGGCTGAAGCCGCGGACCACTTAGTCTTGTTTCCCCGCATGATCATGAAGAGCTTTGGCGAAAGCGTGATGATAGCCTTTTTCCAGACCCTGTTTCTCTTTGGTCATCGCCCCTGGAAAGTGGCCGATCCCAAGACCAAAGACCATATGGGAGTGGGCGCGTTCAACCTGATCCGCCGCCGAGTCTACGACGCTGTCGGCACCTATCAGGCATTGCGTTTTGAAGTGGTCGACGACATGAAGCTGGGCAAAATCGTGAAGAATGCCGGCTACGCGCAGCGAAATGTTTACGGCGCGGACCTGATTTCCTTGCGCTGGGCGAAGGGCGCGATGGGTATGGTGAACAATCTCACCAAGAATTTCTTCGCCGTTATGTCGTTTCAGTGGTGGCGGGCCCTGCTTTCGGCATTTGTGCTGGCATTCCTGAACCTGATGCCTTTTTTCGGAATCTGGCTGGCCCACGGCTGGGCGCGCCTCCCCTATGCACTGGCACTCGCGTCCATATTCGCGATTTACGTGGGAATGTCCTGGGAGTCCGACATTCCGGCATACTATTTCGTTTGCCATCCCATTGGCACCGTTCTGTTCGTTTACATTATGCTGCGTTCGATGACCCTGACTCTGGTGCGACGTGGCGTGGTCTGGCGAGGAACATTCTATTCACTGGAGGAGTTGAGACGGGGAATGGTGTAAGCGTCTCACAGCTCTTTGCGGGCGGGTGGAAGTTAAAATCGCAACGTGCGCGGAGAAAATTTGCAGAGCAGCCTATTGCAGAGCAGCCTATTGAGGTGGGCCAGAGTTTCCGCCCTCGGGGTCGAGCGGGATGTCTAACGGAATTTTCGCCGGGTGCTTTTTGGGGTAAGTTTTATAAGCAGCCTTCGGCAGGCTGAACGTGCCCGCGCTGTAGTGACCCTTGTTCTCCACGTCGTAGTTCTTGGGCAGCGGCGGAATCCGTAGCCCCGCTCCGCCCAGTTGCCGCAGCTGCTGGAGAACAATCTCCGCCCGTCCGTCGTATTCTTTTACCGGCCCGTGGACCTCGATCACCTGATTCTGTAGCTGAGTGACGTTGCCGATGCGTTTTAGATCGTGAGGAAAAACCACGACTGTGAACGGGCACACCATAGAATCCTGGCAGAAGTCGAAGAGTGTCACTCCCCTACTGGCGTGTTTTACCCGGAAAACTTTGCCAGTGACGCATTGGTCTTCGCCGATGTGTTGGCGAGCCTCAGCAATGGGAATGCAGTCGCTGGCTGCGGATAGGGCACGGAAGGGTAAGGTCAGCAGAAGGAGCAGGAGTCCACGAAGGGCCGCGCAGAATCTCCGGCGAAATTCGGTTGGAAAAATGGGCACAGAAACCTGGGCGAACCAAAGCGACAGAACTATTGTATGGCGGGTGGTACGACTGGCGAGGGAATAAGCTCGAATAAATACTCAGCGTTCCCGAAATAGAAACGGCATGGACAAGGGCCAGCCTCGATCGCGCCAGCCCTCTTGTCCAACAAAAAGGGAGGGATGTCTCAGCTGAACGCCTTCACCGCGCTGGCCTCGTCATCTCTCACATCGAAGACGGTGTAGAGCTTGGTGATCTGCAGCAGGTCGTGAACTTTCTTGGTCAGGTTCAGCAGTTTGAGTTCGCCGCCCTGATTGCGAACCGTAGTAAAGGCGCTGACCAGCTCACCAATGCCCGAGCTGTCTATATACGAAACTTCGCCGAGGTTTAGCAGAATCTTCTTTTGGCCCTTGGAAAGCAATTCGCGCACCGTGTCGCGCAGTATTACGCTGCCCTCGCCAAGCGTGATCCGCCCACTGCAATCCACGATGGCGACGCCATCCACCTGACGGGTACTGGTCTTCATGGTCACTGAGAAGCCTCCTTAGCGTCCCCGGATGCTCCGTGGACGTGCTTTACGAGTTTAATTTCGGTGCCCGTCTGGGAGGGGTGGATTTGCACCTCGTCCATGAACGAGCGAATCAGAAAAATCCCGCGTCCCGAAGTCTTCAAAAGATTTTCGGGAGCCAGGGGATCGGGAATCTTAGCCATGTCCAAGCCTTTGCCCTGATCACGAATGGTGATCACCAGATCTTTGCTGGTCCGTTCGAAGTCGAGTTTGACCTTCTTCTCCGGATCATAAGCATTGCCGTGAAGCACAGCATTCACGGCGGCTTCGCGCACGGCCATCGAAATCTGCATGACCTGATCTTCGTCGAATCCGGTTTCAGCCGCGATTCGGCTGGCTGTTTGCTCGGCGCTATCGACGGTCTCCAGCGTCGAATCGAGCGTATAGGAGACCCGCAGTTCGGTCATGGCAAAATGTTTGTGTACCAGCCCGCAGACCCGAAACATCCGCCAAACCGGGTTGGCCACGCCGCGCGTTCAGCTCGCGTGCGCAAAAAGCCGCCGATCAGCGGATTGGATAGTCTGCCCTGCTGCTATGGAAATGTCAACGCGCAGATTCGATTTGTGGCATCCGGGCCTGCGTGGGCATTGCTTGACCCCGATAAACAACAAGTAAAACGTTTCTGGCTTCCTGCCCCGCAGTTGGGTATTCTCTCAGAGCGATGTCCACGATGGCGCTCACCGAACTGTTGGGCCTGCCGGTATTTGACCCTGGCGGCGGCCAATGCGGGCGTGTACGCGAGTTGGCGGTTGCGCCACAGGAGGATCGAGCGCGCATCGCGGTATTGATCGTGCGCACTAAATCGGGCGACCGGGTGCTGCCGTTCAGTGCGGTGAACTCGATGAATGGCGGCTTGCGGGTGGATAGTGCGGCTTCGACTTGGCCGATTGCAGATGGCTCGGAAGGCCTTTTTCTTCTCGCACGCGATCTGCTCGACCAGCAAATCATTGATGTCCACGGACGCAAGGTGGTTCGCGTCAACGACGTCGAACTGCACCAGGACGCCGGTACCCGGCATCCTTCGCTGAAGGTAAGTTCGGTAGATGTAGGCGCCCGTGGCGCGGTGCGGCGCCTGCTGAAGGGCGTGGTTCCGGCCGCGGCGTTGCGAGCCCTGCTGCGGCAAATTCCCGAGCGGCCAATTCCCTGGGACTTTGTCGATTTAATCGAAACCGATCCCGCCCGCCGCGTAAAGCTCAAGATTCTCCCACGAGCGTCTTGCGCGCCTCCATCCTGCGGACATTGCCGACATCGTGGAAGACCTCGCTCCCGATGAACGCGAAGCTGTGTTCGAGACGCTGGACGAGGAAGTAGCCGCCGAGGCGCTCGAAGAGGTCGAGCCCAAGGTACAAAAAGCGATTGTCGAGTCACTCGATTCCGACCGCGCCGCCGACATCGTCGAAGAAATGGATCCCGACGCCGCCGCCGACCTGTTGGCCGACCTGCCCGAAGAGACTTCTGCGGACATCCTGCAGGAAATGGCTCCCCGGGAACGGCAAGAAATGCAAGAACTTCTCGAGCACCGCGAGAACACCGCCGCCGGCCGGATGAACACCGAGTATGTGGCCTTGCCGGTCAGCGCCGCGGCTCACGACGCGATTGAAGCTTTACGCCACTTTGAAGGCGGTGTCGAAACGCTGAGTACGATTTACCTGATCGACTCCCACGGCACTCTGGCGGGCGCGGTGCCACTAGCGAAGCTGGTGCTGGCCTCGCCGGAAACACCATTGCTCTCTCTCACCCAGGAGCCCTTGATCTCGTGCCCCGAGGATGCGAGCGAGATGGAGTTCGCCCAATTGTTCGACAAGTACAACCTGCTCACCCTGCCCGTAATCGATGAACACAACAAGCTGAACGGCGTCATCACCTCGGACGACGTGATTAGCATACTGCGATCCAAGTTGTAGGTATTCTGCGAGACGTAGCCGAAGAAAAGATTTTGGAAAACGTTTTGGGAAGGGCACGACTTCACTCGTGCCGCAAACCAGCCACTCTCGCACTACGCGGGGTGCCCCACATCTCGCGGTTTTCGAGATGTGGGCCTCGGAGCGGGTCGTCGAACATCGCCAGAAGTCAGACGCTGGTCTCATATGAGCGATAGCCAGGTTGTGCTGATCCAGTCTCATGGATTGGGTTTTCCTGCTTTCCAGGTAAAGGTGCGAGGGCAATCCTTTGAAAAGTCGAACCGACAACCTCAAACGTTTTAACGTAAGGAGTCCCATCCAGGAATTGTGCCAGAATCTCTAATGCGTCTTGATAACCGCTTGCTTGATAAGCCTGCGCATTCGCTGCGTGATCCCAGAAGCTGATGGCTGCTACCTCCATGCCATCTGGGGCAGCCAAAACGATCAAATCTCGGAAACCTTCCTGTTTTTGCAGCCAGGGAAGGATTTCGCATTCCATAAGATTGGTGAATTCCGTGAGTGTGTTCGGTTTCAGACGCGTAGCGACTTTGCGGGCAAACAAATTGACCTCCCCGGTGTTGGCCGGCTTCCTATCCCTGCGATGGAATTGACCTGCACAACGCTGCATATTCGATAGTGCGTTCCGCCAGCCAAGCGTTACAGGAGGGAAGTCCTTTTCATGCCTGGGCCGGAGCGGCAGTGCGAAATGAAGGGAAGGGCATGACTTCAGCGGTGCGGAAAAACTTCGAAATCGGCGACTCCGGCTTTGAAAGGGCGCGGCTTCAGCCGCGCCGCAGATCGTTTTCGATGACCTACGGCACGGCTGGGAAGCCGTGCCCTTTCAAAACTCCGACGCCCAGGGTTTTTCCGCAACCACTTCAGTCGTGCCGCAAACGCCCCACCCCACCGGATCGGGGTCATCCTGAGCGAAGGAGTCGCTCGCGAAGCGAACGACTCCGGAGTCGAAGAGCCTGCCCCGAGCGAAGCCGAGGGCCCCGTGCTGCTGGTTCAACCCAGAAGCGTCAGAGAATTCTCACCATCTTTGACTTTTCACCTGTTCAGATTTCGCTTCTCCGTTTATTCTGTCTGATCGTTTGACAATGTCTCTTCGTATGTCTGCGAATTGGACGCATGAAATTCCTGAAACGCTGGAAGACCCGGATCCTGCTGTTCTTCGCCGTCGTCGGCCCGGGTTTTATAACCGCGAACGTCGACAACGATGCCAATGGTATCTACACCTACTCGGCTGCCGGAGCGCAATTCGGGAATCTGCTGTTATGGACGTTGATTCCGATTACGCTGGCCCTGATCGTGGTGCAGGAAATCTCCGCTCGCATGGGCGCGGTTACCGGCAAGGGCCTTAGCGACCTGATCCGGGAGGAATTCGGTTTTCGCGTTACCTTTTTCATGATGATCGGAATCCTGATCATCAATTTCGGCAATGTAGTGGGTGAGTTTGCCGGAATCGCCGGCAGCCTCGAACTTTTCGGTCTCTCCAAATACATTACGGTTCCCGTTTGTGCCGTGATCGTGTGGCTGATCGTGGTCAAGGGCCACTACAAAAGCGTGGAAAAGATTTTTCTGGCTGCGTCCTTCTTTTACGTGACCTACATCTTAGCGGGTTTTTTCGCCAAACCGAAGTGGGGAGAGGCATTGAAAGCCACGATATGGCTTCCGCCGAAAGCCGCATTCCATCTGCCGGGTTATCTGTACATGGTGATTGGCGTCGTAGGAACCACGATTGCTCCCTGGATGCAGTTCTACCTGCAGTCCTCGATCGTCGAGAAGGGAGTCACCAAGCGGCAATACCGAGCCTCGCAGCTTGATGTCATCTCCGGCTGCATTTTCACCGACATCGTGGCCTGGTTCATCATCGTGGCGTGCGCGGCGACCCTGTACGCGCACCAGTTCTACAATATTTCCGACGCCAAAGACGCCGCCCAAGCCCTCCGCCCACTAGCCGGCGATTTTGCGTATATTTTGTTTGCGGTGGGGTTGTTTAATGCTTCGTTGTTTGCGGCTTCGATTTTGCCGCTGTCGACTGCGTATACGGTTTGCGAGGGTTTGGGATTTGAATCTGGAGTGGGGAAGAAATTTGGGGAGGCGCCTGTATTTTACTGGCTCTACACTATCTTGATCATCGCTGGTGCGGGCGTCATTCTGGTGCCTAACCTGCCGTTGGTGAAGATCTCGATTCTTTCGCAGGTGGTGAACGGGGTGGCTGTGCCTCCCGTGCTCATTTTCATGCTGCTGCTGGTCAACAAGAAAGAGCTCATGGGCGAGTATACGAATTCGCGTATCTACAATTGGACCGCGTGGGCCACAACTGTAATTATGACCTTGCTTAGCATCGCCTGGTTCTGGACCTTGAGAGGCGGACAGTGAGATCGGGAGGCACCGAAAAGCGGTCTCGACGGGCCGAAATAAACCTCCCAGAAAGCGGCAACTTTGGGCTACTTTTTCGACTCTAAGTGTGCAACAATCCGCTGTGGTGGTGGGGCATGGTTCGTCCAAGTGTCGCAATTGCTGCAGGTATAGTGTTCTTGCTCGGGATTTTAGCGGTTGCGCAGGACCAATCTTCCCCAGATGCCGTTGCGCCCACAGCAACTTCCCTCCCTCACTCCAAGGCAACTAAGACTTATCACGATGGAAGCCTTCGCGATCTGGACGCGATTGGCAACCGCAAAGTCGGTTGCGATCGCGGTCTCGGCAACTGGTATAGCCTGGAAAAGCAGATCGAAATGGGCCGGAGTTATGCACAACAGGTCGAGTCGACTACCAAGTTGATAACCGATCCGGTCATCGCGGAGTACATCAATCGCATCGGTCAAAACCTGGTGCGGAACTCCGATGCCCAGGTGCCGTTTACGATCAAGGTAATCGATACCGACGATATTAATGCGTTTGCGTTGCCCGGCGGTTTCTTCTATGTGGATTCGGGGCTGATCCTGGCGGCAGACAATGAGGCTGAATTGGCGGGGGTGATGTCCCACGAAATCGCTCACGTCGCTGCATGTCATCTGGCTCGCGAGAATACTCGCGGACAATTGATGCAACTGGCTTCCATCCCGCTGATTTTTGTGGGAGGTGGAATTGGCTATGCCGCCCAGAGCTTAGCCGGCTTCGCTATACCGATGGGCTTTCTGAGATTCACTCGAAGCTTCGAGTCCGAGGCCGATTTTCTCGGTGTCGAGTATTTGTACAGGGCCGGTTACGACCCACAGGCCCTGACCTCATTTTTTGAAAAGATCAAGGCGATGGAGAAGCACAAGCCGGGCACGTTGGCGAAGACTTTCGACACACATCCGCAAACCCCGGATCGTATTGCCAAGACTCAGGACGAGATCAACACACTGCTACCGCCCGAGGCAGAATACAAGGTGGATACGTCTGAGTTTCAGGACGTGAAGGAAAGGCTGGCGCAACTTGAAAACCGGCACAAGATCGACAATCGTCATGGAGGAGATGGTCCTACCTTGCGCCGTACTGCCCATACCGCGCCTAGCGACACGGGCACTGACCCCGACCCGGATGAACGCCCTACGCTTAAACGGCGGGATGGCCCTTCGCCATAGGGGTTTTGTCTAATCTCATTCTCGAAAAAGCTCGCTGAAGCTCGCTCCCCGGACGAGGCGTCCGGGGCTACGTGATTTTTCCTGCGGCTAAGTCACGCACTAGCGGCAGATCGGCTTCGAGAAAATCGTAGGAAGGCAGGTCCGGGCGGGGCGACCAGCGAACGTCACGAAAGATTTTGTTCTCTATTGTTCCCTGGTATTCATGCACCACAAAGAAACGTAACTCAACGGAGCCTCCGCCGGGATACTCGTGAACGATGCGCGATACCTCTTCGCCGATCTTCGCGTCGATTCCGAGTTCCTCCTCCAGTTCGCGGCGCAGCGCGGCGCGCGGCTGTTCGCCCTCTTCAATCTTGCCGCCGGGAAACTCCCATTTCAACGGCATGGTTTGATGCCGTGTGCGCTGGCATACCAGCACTTTGCCGTCCTTCAAAATCAAGGCTGCAACTACTCGCTTCATTGACGGACCAACGTTCTTGCCGGATATGCGTTGTCGGTAGGACTAGTCGAAGTGTTCACGGAGATATCAACTTCCCGGAATAAGGTAGTTTGCTAATGCATCTTAGACCTGGAGGTTGTGGAAAATCAGCGGGATGAATGGCGGCGGCAAGAGCCCGCAAACCGAGCACGAGGGTCGGTGCAGGAGTGTTCAGAAATTCATCTCGAATGCAGTAAACCTGGTTTTCTTTGGCAGCCCGCATCTGCTCCCAGCCGCGATCACGAATAATTTTTTCCAGCGGGACCCGGTCACCGGCGCCGCACCATGCAGCCACAACCACATCGGGGTTTTCCGACAGAACGGCTGCGGCCGATGTTTGTTTTCCCGGAGTGCCTACGAACTCTCCGCCTGCGGCCGCTACCAACTCGGCGACCCAGGGCTGCGACGCGATCAAGGGCTTGCCCCATTCTTCGCAGAAGACGCGAGGATGCCTCGTGTCGATCGTCTGCCAGCGAATGGCCTCGATTTGCTGCTGCATTTCCTGGATCACTGGCTCTGCACGATCGGGCGCGCCCACGATTCCCGCGATCGTGGCGATATCGGTGTAGATGTCGGCGAGCGTCTTTGGAGCCAAGCCAAGAAAGCGCGCGCCTGACTTCAAGATTTCCGTTACAGCCTTTTCCTGGTAAGGGACGGCTGCGATCACCAAGTCCGGCCGTGCCGCGACAATCTGGTCGGTGCTCGCCGTCCAGGAGTCGGCGACGATCGCCACCCTATGGTTGCTGATTTCAGGGCAGACATCGGCGCAATATTTCGTGCAGGCGACGATGCGATCGAGTTTGCCGATGGCGGCGAGGATTACAGTCGCGCTCGGCTGCAAAGAAACGACTCGTTGCGGGGTGTGATCGGAAGCCACAATGATTCAATCTTAACAAGGGCCCGGAGTTGAGAGTCCAGCATAGTAGAAACGTTGCAAGCAACGTTTCTAAGGCAGTAGAGACGTAGCTTGCTACGTCTCGGTGCCGCGGCAAGTTACAATTCTTTAGATGTATTCTCCGCAGCTTCTGGATCACTTCGAACATCCTCGCAACCCGGGCGAAGTTGCCAATGCTGACGCAATCGTGCAGGTCGAAAATCCGGCTTGCGGCGATATTTTGAAATTGAGCTTGAAGGTCAAGAATGGCCAGATCGCGGAAATCCGCTTTCTTGCCAAAGGTTGCGTTCCTGCCATGGCTTGCGGTTCAGTACTCACCGAACTGGTGGAGGGAAGATCTGTGGAAGCGGCCATGCGATTGCGTCGGGAAGAATTGGTGCAAGCGGCGGGCGGGCTGCCAGAAGCCTCTGTCCATGCAAGCCACTTGGCGATGGATGCGCTGGCCGCAGCGTTAAAACAGATCAAAATCTAGCCACGGATTCTCACGGATCAACGCGGATTCCCGGTCGTTTCCACGAACGGCCGGTAAATTCTCCAGCCGCGCTCGGCAGCCATCTTCTCCAGATCAGGGTTCGGATTCACTGCGAAACCGTGCTGGGCGATGGCGAGCATGGCGGCATCCCAGCGGGAGTTACCGAACGCGGCATCAGGATTCTTGCCTATCACCTCGAGTATCGCGCGCGGCTTGCCTTCGCCGGAGGGCACACGAATCAACTGATCCGTGATGCGTCCATTTTCAATCTTCACTGCGGCAGCCAAAATCTTCGCCGCATCGATACCAAAGTGCTTCATGGCCGCTTGAATCACCCACTCGTTCGTGGACGACACCGCCCAAACATCGCAACCAGAGCGCTGCAGCTGGCGAACCAGCTCTCGCATCTCGGGAAAAATCTGAGTCGCAAAGCTTTCATCAAAGAACTGTTGGGCGATGCGTTGCAGCTCGGATTCGACGAGCCCGCAATGGATGGTCACCATCTCGCCGCACATTTCGTCTTCGCTGACCTGGCCGGTTTTGTAGTCGGCATAACGTGCGCGAGCCCACTTCGCGACAGCATCGGGGAGCACGCCTCGCTTCAGCTCCCAGTCAAAGAAGCCCTCTCCGGCATCGCCTGCCCATAGAGTGCCGTCGCAGTCGAAGACGGCGAGTCGTGGCCGAAGACGGAGAACCGACTCGACGAAATCAGTTGGGGTAAGCGTGGTGGTTGGAATCACTCGTGTCGTTCCATTCCCAAATGAACTTTAAATCTGGCGAGGCTAAAATGCGTTTCATAAACATCTCTTAGCTCGGACTCCTCCCTCAAGGGCTGAAGCCCGCAAGTACTTTGCGCACTTGCGCCACGAGAACTCGTGCCCTCGCGAATTCTGTGCATTTCCGCAGCTGTGAAGCCATCCTTGCCAAAATGATTTATAAAAACGGTCTACTGAGATAATGCCGCATACTCCTCTGGCGTGTCGACATTCATCGTGACCCGCGGATCATTGACGACAACATAGGCAACGTGGCGGACGTTCTGGTGCTCAATCTCGCGCGCAGTTGCAGTTGGGGGAGCCTTCAAGAAGGCTTCAATCATCTCTCTTCCGATCAGAAAAGGATGCCCATGCTTTTGATTGTATTCGGGAACAACGGCCCATAGTTCGCTCGCGGCTTCAGTGAATGCCGAGCATAGGGTCCTCAAGGTCGCTGCGCTCGCCGGTGGCCGATCTACCAGGGTGACCATCGCGGCGTCGCGGCCATGGCTCATTACCTCACGCAAGCCTACTTGCAGGGAACTGAATTGCCCCCGTTCAGGCGCGGGATTCCGCACCAGCGATGCGCCGTTGGCGTAGATGACCGGGGCCAGATTTTCTTCGTTTTTGCCAACCACCACAATTACCGATTCGCTAAAAGGGTCGAGAGCCTGGATGGCGGCCGAAAGAAAAGTCTGTCCGGTAGGGGGAGAGCCCGGCGCAACCGGCGGCCACGGGAGCAACGCTTTGTCCCTGCCCATGCGTGTCGACTCGCCGGCGGCAAGGATGACTCCGTATAGGCCAGGCGCGTGCGTCATTAGGCGAAGATAGCAGAACGGCAGGGGATTGCGATTGCCTATTTATCTCAACTAGCCTCGGTGGGCGTTGGCGCCTGCACGTTTAACAGCGAGATCCTATCCTGAGCGGGGAGACACCTCCGGCAGCGTCAATATCAAAAGTGGACGGATATGAATCTCGATTCCGAGGCTTACGACGGCGGGAATATTTTAGAAGGAAGCAGCGAGGCTGCGGCCGGCACGCCGAGCATCAGCTATTCAACATGCGGTGCAGAGGGTCTTGTTTGAACCATCGCGCGCTCAGTACGGAAGGAATTTTGACGAGGTGGAAGGCAAGTTGAAGCAACAAGGTAAGACTAAATCGTTGGGTGCTGGGAGGTTCATCATGCAATCGATTGGGCGGGCTGGACGGATTCCCACTTCATTTCGGATGCCTTCAATCGGGGATGGGAGACCAGCAGGTGCCAGATCACTGCTTGGAAGGCTTCGGTGTGCGGGGTGACGGTTTCTGGATTTACGGTAGGAACGACGACGCAAGAGTCGGAGACGCGGGCGGTAAATCCGCCATCCCGGCCCACGATACCGCAGATCTTGGCTCCAACCTGCCTGGCATATTGGAGAGCGATCACCAGATTCGAGCTGATATTCCGCTCGGCGTCCCCTCCGCCGACCGAGAAGACAAACACTGCATCCTTCTCGCACAGGCGGCTTCCCTGCAGCCAGTGGCGATACGCGGTGTCCCAGCCGTCATCGTTGATGCGGGCGGTGAGTTCCGAGACGTTGTCGGTCGGAGCATAGCATTCGATGCCGGCAATTTTGCGGAAGTCGTTCACCGCATGGGAGGCGTGGCCGGCGCCGCCTCCTACTCCCAGGAAAAAGATACGGCCTTTTTGGCGGCGGACATCGAGTAGGAGATCGAGCATCCGCTCCACCGCCGTCTGGTCCAGCGAGCGGAAAATCTGCATGCCTTCCTCAAGATATTGGGATATGTAGTTCATGGCGATTGCCTTTCATTCCGTAGATTTTGTGGTGCGCCCGCAACTCGGGTTGCGACCCGAAGCCCTCGATCGCTGTGGGCAGCTTGAGACGTAGCAAGCTACGTCTCTACAGAGGAGGTAAGTTGCTTGCAACGTTTCGTTTCAATCCGCAAATCGCGGCTTGTTACGCCGACACTTCACGCTTTTCTAGTCCCGGAAATGGGGCGGCGAACGTCGCCAGATGTTTCAGCAGCGGCTGAGCGGTCTCGGGGTCTTTCAGGGCATAAGCGATGCTGGCCTGGAGATACCCGAATTTATCACCGGCGTTGTAGTGCGTGCCTTCGAACTGATAGGCGTAGACCGGAATTCGGTCTGAGCAGGACCGACAGCGAGTCGGTCAGTTGAATTTCTCCGGCATATCCCGGACGGGTGTGGTCGATACGGGAAAAGATCTCGGGGTCGAGGATGTACCGTCCGAAAATACCCAAACGCGATGAGGTGGATTCCGGCGAAGGACGTTCGGTCAGGGAAACGACCCGAAGAGCGCGTCCCCCACAGCAGGGATCGTGCATGGGAATTGTGCCGAGAATTCCGAAGCGGCCCACGTCGGCAAAGTCTACAGTCTGCGTTGCCAGCACGCAGCCGGGGTGGTTCTCATAACAGGCCATGAGCTGGGCGATGCAGGGACGCTCGGAGTCGATGAGGGCGTCGGGCAAAATTGCTGCGAATGGTTCATCTCCCACCGGCGCTCGTGCGCAACGAATGGCGTCCGCCAGCCCCAGGGGGGAATACTGCCACACGGTGCGAATCTCGGCCAACTCGGATAGCTGGCGAATCAACTCGGCCGCTTGAGGATTGCCGCGAGCCCACAGGAGATTTTCAAGGTGAGGGTTGGCATGAAAATGCTCCGCCAGAAGACCCTTCCCACGGCTGATCACCAGAATGATGGTTTCAATTCCGCTTGCGGCTGCTTCTTCCACGGCAAACTGAATGAGCGGCTTGCCCGCGATGGGTAGCAGTTCCTTGGGCACGACCTTGGTGGCGGGAAGAAAGCGCGTGCCCAATCCAGCCGCCGGGATAACCAGCTTGCGAATTCTCGAGGTGGAAGTCATCCCATCTTACGAGCTGCGAGCACGGTGGAGTAGCCGAGCACGACGCGCCCTAACGAAGCCAGGTACAGGGTCTCCGAAAAACCATGCAGCAGGATTTTCGCGACGTCTTTCCAGACGTCCTGGTTAATGATCACCGGAGCATTACGCACCGCGAGCGTCTGAAATCCGCATTTTTCGGCCAGTCGTGAGATGGTTTTCGGCTCGAAGGAACAAAGATGCGCGGGAGGATCGAATCCCACTAACGGTTGGCCTTGGTCCGGCGCGCCCGTCGACTGTATCCTAGAAAGCAGATACAACGGCTGTGGGCCAAATTATCTTCTAAGTTAAGGCATGACTAGGATTTTCAGGGTGAAACTCGCAGTCGGGCTAGCTGTGATGGCGATGGTTAGTCTGGCTCCAGCTTCGGTCGAACAACCCTCTGAATCTCCGATTGACCTTGTGCGCCAGACGGTGCAGAGAGAGCTTGCACCAGGAAATGGCGGCGCGAAACTGATATTTGAGGATCGCAAGGAAACCCCGCACGGTTCGCAGACCAAGCTGGTCGTCGAAACCCGCGACGGAACTGTGGGCATGACGATTGCAATGAATGGTAAACCGCTCACGCCCGAGCAGCGCCAGGCCGAAGAAGAGCGCTTGGCCGGCCTGGTCAACAATCCCGAGCAGTTGAGGAAAAAGCAAAGGTCGGAAAAAGAGGACGAGGAGCACATGACGCGAATCATGAAGGCGCTGCCCGACGCTTTCCTCTATGAACCTGATGGTACCGCGGTTGGAACTCAGGAACCTGGCAAGCCCGGCGACCCGTTGGTACGCCTTAAGTTTCGCCCCAATCCGAAGTATATTCCACCCAGCCACGTGGAACAGGTGCTGACCGGGTTGCAGGGCTACTTGCTGATCGATGCGCAGGAGCATCGTATCGCAATGATCGACGGAACCCTGGTCAAAGAAGTGGGCTTCGGCTGGGGAATTTTGGGCCGCCTGGACCGAGGCGGACACTTCCTGGTGGAACAGGCCGAGGTGATCGGCGGGCGGTGGGAAGTCACCCACATGAGCCTGAGCATTACCGGCAAAGAACTCCTGTTCAAGAACATTAATTTTAAGTCGGACGAAGTTTTCTGTAATTTTCGATCCGCCCCTTCAGATTTGACGCTTACTCAAGGTGTGGAACTGCTGAAGAAGCAGGAAGCGGAACTCGCCGAAAACCACCAGGTCCGGAACTAGTGAGCCAACTCGTTCGGACTGACAAAGCTGGGCATACCTATTTTCCTGCGCGAAGCATTTCCTTGCGGACGGTAAGCTTCTCAATCAAATCCTCGCGCACCCGATAGCCGGTGCCAGGTTCATCGCGAATCAGAATCGTGCCTTGCGGCGTGACCGCGACTTCAGGTTCGATGATGTCTTCTTTCCAGTAGCGCTTGGAGGCGGAAACATCTCCCGGCAGGCGAAAGTTGGGCAACGTGGAAAGTGCGATGTTGTGGGCACGCCCTATTCCCGACTCCAGCATTCCTCCGCACCACACCGGAATGTTACGGGATGCGCAGAGGTCATGGACCTTCACGGCCTCCGTAAAACCGCCTACCCGCCCCACCTTAATATTGATAATGCGGCAAGCGCTCAGATCCAGCGCTTTGGCCGCATCGCGCGCATGGCGAATCGATTCGTCGAGACAAATCGCAGTGCGCAGCTCTTGTTGCAGACGGGAGTGGTAATAGATGTCGTCGTGCCATAACGGCTGCTCGATCATCAACAGATTGAACGGGTCGAATGCGCGAAGGTGTTCGAGTTCGTCAAGAGTGTAAGCCGAGTTGGCGTCACAACTGAGCACGATCTCAGGCCAGCGCGAGCGGATGCGCTCCAGCACGTTTACATCCCAACCCGGCTTTACCTTTACCTTGATGCGGCGATAGCCGGCCGCTAGTTCGATCTGAATTTTTTCCAACAACTGCTCTACAGAATCCTGAATGCCAATGGAAACACCGCAGGAAATTTCCCGCAGTGTGCCGCCGAGCAGCCTCCATAGAGGCGTTTGTTTCTCTTGGGCTTCGGCGTCCCAGAGCGCATTTTCGACCGCGGCTTTGGCCATGTCGTGGCCCCGCACTCTGGCCATGAGAGGCACGCTCTCCCGCGCAGCCGAAAGCGTTCGTCCCAGAACCGCTGGAGCCAGATAATGTTTGATCGTGGCCCAGGCACTTTCCGTCCATTCACTGTTGTAGAACGGATCTTCGCCAGCAACGCATTCTCCCCAGCCATTGATGCCGTCGCAGTGGGCGGTCAGCAAAAGGATTCGGCGGCTGAACGTGCGCTTGAAGCTCGTCTCGAAAAAGTGAACGAGCGGCATCTGAATTTCGCGGAGGGTGATGGCTGCAATTTTCATCAATGTCAAAATCTGTTGCCAGACTTGTCGGCCGCTGGAGACGTAGCAAGCTATGAACTAACTGTAGAGACGTTGCTGGCAACGTCTTCGTTTCGGACAGGATCAGCCTAGGTTGCGGGATACATCCATGTCTCCTCCCACCTCCCCAGCAGAAACTTGCCGCTGCCCTCCGGATGGCGTTCATAGCCTAGCACCGCCAAGCCATCGGCAAATGCTTTTACGAACTGTTCTCGATTGCGATCCTGGACCTCTTTCGCGAGACTTCGAGTCGTAGGCGAGGACTTCCAATCGTAAATCTGAGCCGGAACGGAAATCTTGGTTCGAGTTTCGACGTGCGACTTCTTTCCCGACTGCAGCAAGGTTTCGACCCGCTTCGACTTCAGCCACCACTCCGCCACTAGGCGGTCGGTGGGCAGACCGCCTTGCAACGGGGAAGAAGAAATTCCGTACTGGTTCACGCTGTAGCGGCGGGCGATAGCCCCTAGTTTCTCGATATTAAGATAAGCATTTTTGATTTCCAGCGGATCAAACGTCCACTCGATCAACTCAAAGCCGCGGGCAAGGGCGTCCTTACGCTGGAATAGTTTGAGACGGCGGCCGACACCCGCATTCTGATGCTGCTTCCGTACGGCCAGCATATGCGAGTGCAGGTACGAATGCCCGCCGCGAAAGCCGGGAATAGAGAGGGCAAAGCCCACCATTTCATTGCCGACGAATGCTCCGATCACTTGCCCGCCGACTTTCTCGGCCACGACGAACATTCGCAATGGCACCAGGTCAGCATCGGAAAAATTCCAGACCTCTTGTTGCAGAGCGACGCAAGTTCGCATCTCTTCGAGCTGATGAACTTTGCGAATGACAACCGACTCCGGGCTCACCTGGTGTCCTGCTCCCGTTGCTTGGCCCGCTGCCATAACGATTCGAGCTCTTCCATAGAGGCTTGCTCGGGAGTGCGCCCTGACGTTCGCAACTGATCTTCCATCCATTGAAAACGGCGCCTGAATTTGCGGTTGGTTTTCTTGAGCGCCGACTCCGGGTCCAGCGAAAGATAGCGCGCGATATTTACCAGCACAAATAAAAGATCGCCCACCTCGCCTTCCAGCCGCTCACGCAAATCCTCATTGATCTGCTGGCGGCCGGATCCGGCAACGCCTCGTCCGTGAGGCTGAGGGCCGGGCGCGGGGAATTGTTCAAGATGCTCTTGCAACTCTTCCGTTTCCTCATGCAGCTTTTCAAAGAGACCCTGGATATTCGGCCAATCGAAGCCCACGTGCGCCGCACGAGAACTGAGCTTGTGAGCTTCCAACAATGCGGGCATCGCGAGGGAAACACAGGCCAGCGCGGACTCTGGATTGTCGCCAATCTTTGCGGATTTTCCGCTGCCTGCCTCCAGCCGCTTTTTCTTTTCTTCCGCCTTGAGCGCTTCCCAGTTGCGCACCACGTCGGACGAGGTCTCGGCCTTCACGTCCCCGAAAACGTGGGGATGGCGATCAACCAGCTTATCGGAAAGCCGGTCGATTACATCGTCAATTGAAAATGTGTTTTGTTCTTTTGCCATCTGCGCGTAGAACAGAACCTGCAGCAGCAAGTCGCCAAGTTCGCCGGTTAATTCGTCCCAGTCACGATTGTCAATGGCTTCGAGGACTTCATAAGTCTCTTCGAGCGTGTAGGGCTTGATGGAGTCAAAGGTCTGCTCGCGGTCCCAGGGGCATCCTCCCGGACCTCGCAGGCGGGCCATGATTGAAACCGCTCGTTCGAGACGCTCTCCAGTCGTCGGCATAGGGCGCAATCACTGTAAATGACACGCGTGTGGGCGAGCAACCATAGGCGAGAGCGCGGGTCACGTAGCCCCGGAGGCCTCGTCCAGGACGCGAGCGAAGCGAGCGGATGTAAACCTCCCGGACGAGGCGTCCGGGCTATGTATTCGTTGCAGCACTGGGCGGATGCTGGTCGGCCCTCGTGTGTAGTTGGCAAGCTCCGACCCGCATTGGCGCTGCTATGGGGTGTAATGAGCAGCGTGTAGCTTCTGAGCTCGAGAGAGAACGAAATGCCGTTCTGCGGAACGGCTCAGGCTTTCCCTCCGACCGTTTGGCTCCTCTTTGGTTCGCGGAACGTCTGCACCAGCAACTCAGTCTTGTCGGAGATTATGCCGTCGGCACCCCAGTCAGCGAGGCGCAGCATGACCGTAGGATCATTCACAGTCCACGTAAACAATTTCCTGTCTGCACGGTGCACTTCCTCCAGCAGTTCCCGCGTCACCAGCGAGTAGTGAGGAATCACGTACTCGACAGTGGATTCAGGCCAGCACGCCAGCTCTTCTGGTTTATCGCAGATGATCCCAGTCTGAATCTTCGCGCTGCGGGTCTTCAATTCAATGATGACTTCGGGGAGGAAGGAGGACACTACGTAGTCTTCTTCCATCCTGTATTCGCGCAATAAATTCAGCACCTTAGATTCGAGACCTGGAAGCTTGAGCTCAATATTGAGAAATGCCCGTCGGCAGTAGCGTTGCAGAACATCCTCAAGCAATGGAAGATGAAGTAATTGATCGGAAGTTGCCGCGGAAACGCTGATGCCATTGACCTTAGGGTCGTGGCAAACCACCGAACGTCCGCAACCGGTCGAGCGGACATCGAATTCAAAACCGTCGCAGCCGTGTTCAAGAGCAAGATCGAAAGAGGCAAGGGTATTCTCTGGAACCGCAGTAGACGAACGTGCGCCACGATGACCGAGGAGTAGGGGAGGATCGGACATCGCGCCGATTCTACGCCCGATTGTGTGGCGCCGCGCACACAAAAGTACAGGCCAAGGAAAAATTCACAAAATTTTACATTCGATGATGAATTTTGTAACACTCCTGGTACGGTTGCAGTCAGTCCAGATCGAAATCGCGGATTGGTTTACCAGTATCCGGAGACTCTTTGGCTTTCTTGACCGCCTCCTGAAACTTCTTTTCCAGAAGGTCTCCGGCGTGTTTCTGGGCCTCTACGGATTGGCGGAAAATGGACTCGCGGCGGCTGTCCTGCTCTTTCATGGCTTTGGCCGCTGCCTCAAAATCATTGAACATCTTGGGCTTGACGGCGGGGGTATGAGCGATGACCCCCTTAGCTGTGGGGTCGACCTTCAGCACCGCGCTGCAGCACGGGCAAGTTATGTCGAAAGCCGAGGGATTCTCCGCCATGCAAGAGAATGATAGCGCAAATGCGCGCTCCGTGATTGAGAAACTCAGTGGGACTGAATCTTGATCGGGAAAATATGGAAAATAGAGAGCATTTCCCAACCCAAAAGAATGACAGAGGTAACGGTTACGGTGATTGCCAAAATCTCACCGAAATTAAGGTTGCTGCGGCGCGGCTCGAAGCGCCGGGCGACCAAGCCAAGAATATTGAGCGTTGCGAAGCCAAAAACCAGCACCCAAAGGATGTTGTAGACGTTGTCCTTTTTACTGGAAGACTCGGAAAACTGGAGGGCAAAGAGCAGCAACGATTGCAGGCCAACCACGCTCGGCCCTATCCAAGGGGGCGAAGTGAGGCGTCCGAACATTGTGGCTAGGGACAAGACCATGATCTTGGATGGCCGTTTACGTTAGCGAAACGCGGCCAGGGCCGAGAAGCACGATATTAACCGTTTGCTCTCTGAAAGTCAGCGTCAAAGCTGGGTTACTGTTCTGCGTCGGGCTGGCACTGCTTTATAATGGAAAGATTCCGTATCCCCTCCGAAGCCGTTAGAGGATCCTACGGCACGAAAGCCGGTCTGAGCGAGGCTTATCCGGGGCGGTGCGGTTGTTTTGGTACTCCCTACTGATGTCCACGGAAACCATTGTTGTTCGCGGTGCGCGAGTTCATAACCTCAAAAACATAGATTTTGAGATCCCGCACAACTCTTTGACGGTTGTGACCGGGGTGTCAGGGTCTGGGAAGTCTTCGCTCGCCTTCGACACGATTTATGCGGAGGGCCAGCGTCGCTATGTGGAATCGCTGTCCGCCTACGCTCGCCAGTTTCTGGAGCGAATTGAGAAGCCAGATGCCGACCTGATTGACGGAATTGCGCCAGCCGTTGCCATTCGGCAGAAAAACACCACTCGCAACCCTCGTTCTACGGTTGGGACAGCGACTGAGATCTACGATTATCTGCGCCTGCTCTTCGCCCGAGTCGGCAGGACCTACTGCCTACAGTGTGGCGAGGAAGTAAAGAAAGACACGGTAGACGAAGTTGCGGATTCGGTGCTGAGGCTCGGCGAGGGCACGCGACTCAATGTGCTTTTTCCGCTCCAAACTACGATGCTGAGCGCGCCCGACGCGTCCCCCTCCACAGCTAAGCGTAGAGGCAAGAAGAAAGCGAAATCCGACGTAAACAGTGTTCCGTCCGATCAACTCAAGAGCCGCCTGCTCGATCTCCGCACCCGCGGGTTCAACCGGCTCTACCAGGGTGGGCAGATTTTCGAGTTCTCCACGCCCGAGTCCCTGCTGAATATTAACTTCGCCGAGCCCGTGTTTCTGCTGGTGGATCGCCTCGTGGTCTCGCCGGACTCCCGAGCCCGCATCGTGGATGCGGTGGAAATCAGTTATCGCGAGTCCGGTGATGTCATCTTCGAGACCGCGCCTCGCGAAGGGCAACCGTCCGAGCGATTGCGCTTCTCGCAACGCTTCGAGTGCAAGATCTGCAATATCGGCTATGAGGAGCCAGAACCGCGGCTTTTCTCGTTCAACAATCCATACGGTGCATGTCCTAGATGTCAGGGATTCGGAAACACCATTGATTTCGACTTGGATCTTGTAATTCCCGATCAATCCCTGACCCTGAACCAAGGCGCAATCGAGCCCTGGACTAAGCCCAAGTACCGCTCGCTCTTCACCGACCTGAAACGCTTCGCCCGGGAAGCGGACATCCCGATGGATGTACCCTGGAACGAACTGGAGCGTGAGCATCAGCAGTTGATCATTAATGGCGAAGGCCGCTTCCTTGGAGTTCGTGGTTTCTTTAATTACTTGGAGCGAAAGAAATATAAACTGCACGTCCGCGTCTTTCTCAGCCGCTATCGGGGATACTCCGTCTGCTCCACTTGCAGCGGAGCCCGTCTGCGGGTAGAGGCTCGGCAAGTCAAGATCAATGGCAAGAATATTTGCGACGTATGCTGCATGACGGTCGAAGCCGCGTCGAAATTCTTCGAAGGAGTTGAATTAACGGAGCAGGAAGCAGGGATCGCCGAGCGATTGCTGCAAGAAATCCGCGAGCGCCTGCGGTTTCTGAATGAAGTGGGGCTGGAATACCTGACTCTCGACCGCCTCGCGTCGACGCTTTCGGGTGGTGAAGCGCAGCGAATTCAACTGGCGACTTCGCTGGGGTCGCGTCTGGTAGGAACGCTTTATGTCCTCGACGAGCCGTCTATCGGTTTGCACAGCCGCGACACGCATCGCCTGATCAAGATCCTGCACAATCTGCGTGACCTCGGCAACACGATTCTGGTAGTCGAACACGATCGCGATGTCATGCAGGCGTCCGACACGATTCTCGATCTTGGACCGGGCGCCGGAGAAAAT
The DNA here is from genome assembly GCA_963832245.1 of uncultured Acidobacteriota bacterium. Classification (GTDB taxonomy): domain Bacteria; phylum Acidobacteriota; class Terriglobia; order Terriglobales; family Acidobacteriaceae; genus JABDBE01. The sequence goes on along the minus strand of CAWHTG010000004.1, from coordinate 2,988,228 downwards.
GGCGGCAGGGTGATTGCGGCCGGAACCTTCGACCAGATTCAGAAAATGCCGGCTTCCTTGACCGGCCGCTATCTTTCAGAAGAGCTGCAGATCCAAATTCCAAGCTCCCGCCGCAAACCGGGGGCGCAGCAAATCAAGATTTACGGCGCTCGCGCCCACAACCTAAAAAAGATCGACCTTGAGGTGCCGCTCAGAATGCTGGTGGCAATAACCGGCGTCTCCGGCTCGGGAAAATCCACGCTGCTGCACGACGTGCTGTATCGCGCTTTATCAGCTGCGAAAAGGCAGCCCAACGGTGACACAACCGTCGCCACATCGTGGGACCGGGTGGAAGGAGCGGAGTTCATCGACGAAGTTGTGCTGGTGGATCAATCGCCCATCGGACGCACGCCACGCTCCAACCCGGTCACGTATATCAAGGCCTTTGACGGCATCCGCGATCTTTTCGCTTCTCTCCCCGAGGCCAAGAAGCGCGGCTTTACCGCCGGACATTTTTCCTTCAACATTCCCGGCGGACGCTGCGAGACCTGCCAGGGCGACGGAACGGTAACGGTAGAAATGCAATTTCTGGCTGATGTGGAACTTATCTGCGAAGAGTGCAAAGGTATGCGCTATAAGCCGCAGGTGTTGGAGGTTCGTTATCGCGGAAAGAATATCCACGAGGCATTGAATCTAACCGTAAAGGAAGCACTTCAGTTCTTCGCCGGTGCACCCAAAATTGTGGAGAAACTGCGCGTGCTGGAGGAAGTAGGTCTCGGTTATCTGCGGCTAGGGCAGTCGGCCACAACGCTCTCCGGCGGCGAGGCGCAGCGGATGAAGTTGGCGGCGCACCTGCAGCCGGCAGCACGAGAGGCCAGCCGTCCGCGAAACGCTGAAAGCCAGGCTCGCCGCAGACAGCACGTCCTGTATATTTTTGATGAGCCGACGACTGGGCTGCACTTTGACGATATCAGCAAACTACTCTCCGCCTTCCGCCGTCTAATCGATGCAGGGGGCTCGATTCTCGTGATCGAGCATAACCTCGAAGTAATCAAGACTGCGGATTGGGTGATTGATCTCGGTCCCGAAGGCGGCGAACGTGGCGGCTACATCGTGGGTTCGGGTCCGCCAGAGGCTATCGCAAAGTTACCCAAATCCTATACAGGAAAATTTCTAGCCGGTGTCTTGAACGGAAACGGGTTGTCGGGGAATGGATCATCGCGGAATGGGGGCAAATAAGCCAATCTGGATTTCGCTGCTGGTTCTGGGATGCAATCTCGGCGCGACCGTCTTCGCCCAAAGCACGGGCCAAACCGTGCGCCATCACAAAGTGGCTGAGCAGGATCAGTCCTTCCCGCCCGAGTTAACCCAAGCCGAGAGTGCCATCGAGAAACACGACTACGCGTCCGCCGAGCCACTACTGAAAAAAGTGGTCGCCTCCGACCCGAATAATTTTCAAGCCTGGTTTGACTTAGGATTCGTGTACAACGGGCTGGGAAATCCTCAGGAATCCATCGCGGCCTATCGCAAATCGGTGGCCGCCAAACCGGACGTCTTCGAGTCCAACCTGAATCTCGGACTGATGCTGGCGAAGACGGGCCAACCCGACGCAGAGCAATTTCTGCGCGCCGCGACCACACTAAAGCCCACTGCGAATGTGGATGAAGGCCACGCTCGGGCCTGGCTATCTCTGGCTCACGTGCTTGAGAACAGCAAGCCAGATGAAGCCATCGAAGCCTACAAGCAAGCCGCTGCCCTGGAGTCCAAAAACACGGAGCCTTACCTCTCGGCCGGATTGCTGCTGGAGAAGGAGCAGCATTTCGCCGACGCGGAGCAACAATACAAGCAAGCCCTGGCCCTTGACCCGAACTCCGGCGATGCTTTAACCGGCCTGGCGAACATTTACATGCGCGGACAGCGCTTTGCGGATGCCGATCCCATCTTGCGCAAGCTTATTGCCATGCATCCGGAAGATGTGCCCGCCCGGGTGCAGCTCGCTCGTATCCTGGTCGTTCTCGGAAAGAATGACGAGGCAATCGCCCAATTGCAGTCGGCACTGACTCTTGATCCTGGGAATTCCACTGGGCAGCGCGATTTGGCAGACCTGTACACCAGCAGTAAAAAATACGATCTGGCGGAGGCGCAATACCGCTCGTTGCTCGCAGCAAATCCGAATGACGCCGACCTGCACCACGGGCTGGGCGTGGTATTTCTGAAAGAGCGAAAGTTCCCTGAAGCACAGCAGGAACTGCTGACAGCAGTAAAAATCAAGCCCGACTTCGGCGGCGCTTATGGCGATCTGGCCACGGCTGCTGACGAAAACAAAAACTACGCACTCGCGATCAAAGCTGCCGATGCGCGCGCCAAGTTTCTCCCTGAGATCCCGGTCAGTTATTTTCTTCGCGCCACTGCCTACGATCACTTACGTGACTATAAAATGGCGGCGCAGCAGTATCACCGTTTTCTTGAAGTCGCGAACGGGGAGTATCCTGACCAGGAGTGGCAAGCTCGCCATCGGCTGATTGCCATCGAGCCGAAGAAATAATGATGCCATGCGCCCGCAGATAACCATCGCCGCCATACTGTTAGCGACATCCTTCTTCGCGTTTGCTTCCAAGCAGGAAACTCTGCAGCAACTGATAGACCGGGCAGAATCGGCAAAGGTTGAGGATCGTCCCGCCTTGTGCGTCGAAATTGCCGAACGACAGCTAAAATCTGCCGACGAACTATACACAGCCGGTAAGGTCGATGACGCTCGAACCGCGGTGAAAGATGTGGTGACCTATTCGGAAAAGGCGCACGATGCCGCCATCGAATCCGGCAAGCGAGTTAAGAACACGGAGATCGATTTCAGAAAAATGGCTGCCAAGCTTCGCGACATCAAGCGCAGCCTGAACTTCGATGATCAAGCGCCGGTGCAAGCCGCCTCGGACCGCTTGGAGAGCCTGCGCACCGATCTTCTATCCCACATGTTTGGCAAGGGCAAATGATTTCGACCTCGCACAAGCTGACCCACTGTATCTTAGCTTTGTGGCTGCTTTCGACCGCGTGGGCGCAGCACCGCCGCGATCCGCTCAATCCGCTGGAACAAGATCAACTGCGCGACGCCGCCCAGGAACCCAGTGAGCGCCTTAAGCTCTACATCCAGTTTTCCCGTACCCGGCTGACCTCTCTCGAACAAGTGCGGGCTGATCCCAAAATCACCGACCGCGCTCAGCAAACTCGCGATCGGCTGCAGGACTTTCTCGACGTCTACGATGAGTTGAACGACAACCTCGATACTTTTGTAGAGCGGAAAGCCGATCTGCGAAAGCCTTTGAAGACGCTCATCGAGGCCGATACCGAATTTCAAGCCAGGCTCCGGGCATTGAAAAGCTCGGTTGACGCCAACAAAGACGAGGCCAAGCAATATGATTTTCTCCTGACCACCGTGATGGAGACTGTCGACGGCAGCGTGCAGGACCACCGGCAATTGCTAGGCGAACAAGAAGAAGCATTCAAGCACAAGAAAAAATAGCCGTGGACCATGCTAATCTGAGCGCAAGGTGAACGACAGGATCCTCCACATCTTTCAGGAAACCTATCGCGAGCTGCGCCCGCGCGCGTCCATGCCGGATCTTGGCGTGGAATTCTTTGCCTTCGTGAACATCAACAACACTATCCGGCTCCGCGAAGGCAGACTGTTTGTTCGTCTTTCAGACTTGCTCGAAGGAGCGCCAGACCCGGTGTTGCGGGCGATTGCTCACATTCTTCTCGCCAAAATGTACCGCAAGCCCATCGAGCGAGCGCACGCCACTCGGTATCGCCGCTATATTTCCGGGCAAGACATCACACAGAAAGCTCACTTGGTGCGCCAACTGCGCGGCCGCAAGCGGATCGATAGTGCCCAGGGACGAATCTACAACCTAGAAAATGTTTTCGAAGATCTGAACCAGCGATTCTTCTATGGCCTGCTGGCTCGACCGCGGATGACTTGGAGCCGCGACCATGCTCGAAACCGGCTCGGCCACTACGATCCCGCTCATAACGCGATCGTCATAAGTCGCGTTTTCGATCACCCGAGAGTTCCCTGCTACGTGGTGGAATACATCGTTTATCACGAAATGCTCCACCTGAAGCATCCCGTCAAACTGCGTGGCAGCCGCCGCTGCGTCCATTCCACAGAATTTCAGGCGGAAGAGCAACTCTTCCCTGATCTGGATCAGGCGAAAGCTTTTCTTAAACATCTGTAATCCAACCGCACAGTGGCAGCATCTGACCCACAGGGACGTGATCCAGATCACGGGCGCGAGTGATCTCGCGCGTTGACGTCAGCAGAGGCAAACGACTATCCTAGATAATGAAATTGAAATTCATTTTCAATATGGCCGACTCCGGAAAAGAGGCTGATTTCTAAAATGTTAGAAGCATTCATCGTCACATTGCGAGAAGGCGTCGAGGCCGCCCTCATCGTCGGCATCACCCTGGCGTATCTCTCCAAAATCAACCGTCCGGAGCTGCGCAAATCCGTCTATGCGGCCCTGATCTCAGCCTTCGTCGGCAGCCTCGGAGTCGCCGCCCTGCTCTCCCGTACCCAGTGGAACCAGGACATTTTCGAAGGCTGGGTCATGCTCGCCGCCGCCTTCTTCGTCGTCACCATGATCATTTTCATGATGAAGACGGGGCGCAAAATGAAGGGCGACATCGAGGGCAAAGTTGGGCTGCTGGCGGGGCGGAACGCGTGGTTCGGGCTCTTCGCATTCGTTTTCTTGATGGTGTTGCGGGAGGGCGTAGAAACCGTTCTGATCCTCTCGGCTGTCTCCCTGAATTCGACCGAACTACTCAGCTTCATGGGCACGTTTCTCGGTGTAGTTGCAGCGGTTGTGTTTGGTGTGATGTTCGTCAAGGGCAGCGTCCGCATTAATCTGCAGAAATTCTTCCGCGTCACCACGGTGATTTTGTTTTTCGTCGCTATCCAACTGGTGATCTCCGGCCTGCACGAACTCTCGGAAAATGGCGTGCTTCCATCCTCCAAGACCGAGATGGCGATCATCGGCCCGATCGTCCGGAACGATCTCTTCTTTTTCATCACGATTCTCGCCCTGGCCGCCCTCATGGTGCTGTTCGAGGTGAAGCGCCGCGACACAGGAGCGTTGCCGGCCTCTCCCGCTGAAAGGCGAAAAGCAGTCTGGAGCGCCCGCCGCGAACGTTTGTGGATGGCCTCTGTTTATGCGAGCGCCTTCGTGTTTATCGTTCTCGTTACTGCGGAGTTCATCTACACCAAGAGCGTGAGCGCTTTGTCACCGGCAACGGAAGTCACCTTTGTCAACGGCCAGGTCAGCATTCCGCTCACCCAGGTTCAGGATGGCGACCTGCACCGCTACTCTGCCCAGGAAAATGGCACGACTGTCCGGTTCTGGCTGTATCAGAAGCCCGACGGCAAGATTGCAACTGTGCTCGACGCCTGCGAAATCTGCGGTGCGGTCGGCTTCTACAAAGGACCAAACGGAGTCGTCTGCAAAAACTGCGCCGCTCCGATCAATCCGCAGTCAGTCGGAATGCCCGGCGGATGCAACCCCGTTCCGTTGAAAGCGCAGGTCACCCCTGACGCGGTCATCATCCTGGAAGCAGATATCGCGGCGCGAAGCAAAATGTTCCAGCAATAGCCATGTTCGGACGCCTCGTCTATGAATCGTTCCGGCGGCAAAAGCGGCGCAAGGTGCTGGCCGGCGTCGCAATCACGTTAGGGGTGGGCGTCGCCACGGCGATGATTGCCGTCGCAACCGACATTGGCGACAAGATCAGCCGTGAACTGCGCACCTACGGCGCGAACCTGATCGTAACTCCGCAAGAAGATACTCTGGATGTCCAAATCGGCGGCGTAGATCTCAAGCCACCGAGCGATGGCGCTTACCTCAACGAAGCTGACTTGCCTAAGATCAGAGGCACATTTTGGCATCACAATATCGTGGGTTTTGCTCCCATGCTGCCGGTGAGCGTTCACACAGGCGCTGCGACAAATCTCACTTTACTCGGAACCTACTTCTCGAAACGGCTCACTTTCGGCAAAGAAGATTTTGCGACCGGCGTCCGCATCACCCACCCCTGGTGGAAGGTGCAAGGCGCATGGCCCGACGACAATTCGTCCGACGTATTGCTAGGGGAAAGCCTTGCCGCAAAACTCGCTCGCAAGCCGGGAGATGAAATCGAAATCTCTGGTCAACCTCGTCGCATCGTCGGAATTCTCTCCACAGGAGGAGCGGAAGACAATCAAATTGTCGCTCCACTCGCGCTCGCCCAACAAATTCTAGGCAAGCCCGGGGCCGTGCGCCGCCTGTATGTGAGCGCGCTGACCAAGCCTGAAGACGCCTTCGCACGTCGTGATCCCAAGTCAATGAACCCGGAAATGTACGATCGCTGGTACTGCTCACCCTATGCGGCTTCGATCGCTTTTCAGTTGCAGGAGGCGATTCCGCACTCCCACGCTGAACAGATTCGCCAGATCGCGCAAAATGAAGGCACCGTGCTCTCCCGGATCAAGGGCTTGATGCTGCTGGTGACGCTGGCGGCCCTCTTCGCCTCCGCACTCGCCGTCTCGGCTGCCATGGCCACAGCCATTTTTGAGCGACGCACCGAAGTAGGCTTGATGAAGGCTCTCGGCGCCGGCAATTTTTCAGTTGCAGCCTTATTCTTCGCGGAAGCCTTGCTTCTGGCCCTCATCGGCGGTGTTATCGGTTTCGCCGGCGGCTCGCTGCTGGCCCGCCAGATCGGACGATCAATTTTTGATTCGCAAATCACGATTGAGCCAGTTCTCTTCCCCATAATCCTCGCCATCGCCGTGATCGTAACCTTCGCTGGCAGCGCAATGGCAATTCGCCGCGCCGTGAAGTTTGATCCAGTGTACGCACTGCGAGGTGAAGCGTGAGCTCACCGCGAAACTCAGCGCTTATCAGCCGTCGTGCCTCCAAGTCTCATACTTCGATGTTTCTGCGCATGCTGATGCGCGCCGCCGTGCTCCGTCGTGGACGCGCCGCTTCTGCTCTGCTGGCCATGGTGGTCGCCGCAGCCGTCGGCACCGCCATGCTCAATCTCTATGTGGACGTTCAAGCCAAGCTGCGCAAGGAGTTCCGCAACTACGGCGCGAATATCGTGGTAGTCGCGAAAGACGGCCACGCGTTGCCCGGCGACGCCCTCGATAAAGTTAACTCCACACTAGCCGGACATGGTCTCGCCGTGCCCTTCGCGTATGTGGTCGCCCGCACATCCAACGGTCAATCAGTCGTCGTCTCCGGTACTAATCTCGATCAGGTGCGTAAGCTCGATAGTTGGTGGTCGGTAACTGCATGGCCAAGCAACCCCCAAGATGCTCTGGTCGGTGCCCGCGCAGCCGCGATAGTCGTCCCACAAGGAAAGCCTTTCGACCTCAGCTTCCAAGAACGCACCATTCACCTCAACCCCATAGGAACCCTGCAGACCGGAGCGTCCGAAGACAGCCGCATCTATCTTTCGCTCCAAGACTTTGAAAACTGGACCGGCGTACAACCCTCGACGATAGAAATTGCGTCCTCCGGCTCGTCCGAAGAAATTAACACTCTGATTAATAAGTTATCGCAAGCCGTGCCAGCTGCCGAGGTCCGCCCCATCCGTCAGATCATGGAAGGCGAAGCACGCGTACTCGGAAAAACTCGCGCTACCCTCGCCGCCGTGGCGGCACTTATTATTGCGACCGCAGCCTTGTGCGTGCTGTCCACTTTGATCGGATGGGTTTTTGATCGCCGCCGGGATTTTGCCATCATGAAAGCTCTGGGCGCGTCGGAAGGGCTGATCAGTGGCTTCTTCGCTGCCGAGGCCGCGGCCTTGGGAGCAGTAGGAGCACTCGTCGGATTCGGCATCGGCGTAGGAGTGGCCGCCTGGATCGGCCGCGTAAACTTCCACGCTCCGGTAGTGCCGCGTTTCAACGTCTTGCCGATTATCTTTGTGGGCAGCATCGTTGTAGCCCTGATTTCCGCCGTGCTTCCGATTTTTCTCCTGCGGCGCGTGCAACCCGCTATGATCTTGAGGGGGGAGTGAGATGATCAAGCTGAAAAATGTCAGCCGCCTTTACCCCGCCAAAGCTCAAGCCAGTGGCGGTGTCATCCGCGCTCTCGACGATTTTTCCCTCACCGTCGATCCTGGGGAGTGGATCGCGGTCATGGGGCCGTCCGGCTCGGGCAAATCGACTTTAGTGAACCTGATCGGCTGTCTGGATCGTCCGACTTCCGGCGAAATTTGGCTTGACAGTGAAAATGTAGCCAACATTTCTGCCGGTGAACTGAACCGGGTACGCGCGGAAAAAATCGGCTTTGTGTTCCAGCAGTTCCATCTGATTCCCTATCTCACCGCCCTCGAAAACGTCATGCTGGCCCAGTACTTCCACAGCATGACGGATGAACAAGAAGCCCTCGAAGCTCTGCAGCGCGTGGGATTGAAAGAACGCGCTCATCATGTTCCCTCGCAGCTTTCCGGCGGCGAACAGCAGCGCGTCTGCATTGCCCGCGCCTTGATTAACGATCCCAAAATTGTCCTGGCCGACGAACCGACGGGCAACCTCGACGCAGTAAACGAAGAGATTGTTCTGCGCTTGCTGCGCGAGCTGCACCAGCAGGGACGCACCATCGTCATGGTGACCCACGACCCTGTCGTCGCCCGCTTAGCTGACCGCCGTGTCGAATTGCACCACGGCAAGATCGCGGCGCAGGAAGTCTTCGCCATGGCCGACGAAGAGCAGTTCGACGAAGTCCTGGAAGAACTTTGGGCGCTGGCCGAACATGGCGAGATCGCCGAACTTGAGCGCATGGAGGTCCACGGAGCGCTCCCGGTAAGCATTGCGGTAGAAAAGATGATTGGGCTTGGCTTGGTCACGGCGAAGCCGCATCCGCCAGAGCCGCACGACCACAAGGCGTTCATCAACCCCTGCCACGACGCCCTGAAGCCAACCGGAGTCTCGACCGGGGACGGCAGCATGATCGTTGAACTAACAGCCCGGGGCCGTCAGCGTGCCGCCGACATCATCCGCCGCCATCGCCTAGCGGAACGCCTGTTCACGGATAGCCTCGCTATGGACAGCGAAACCGAAATCGAACAACAAGCCTGCAAGTTCGAGCACATCCTCAGCCCCGAAGCCACCGACAAGATATGCGCATTCCTGGGCCATCCTCGCACCTGCCCGCACGGTGCGCTCATACCACCCGGGCCATGCTGCGGTCGGACCAGAGACTTCGTCACTGCCACCGTAGTGAAATCCGAGCGCCCCGCCTGACCTTTTCATGAGCGCGCGCAGAACCTGCATCGGTGTTTTCGACTCCGGCTTCGGCGGTTTGACCGTCCTCAAAGCTCTTCTTCGACTGATCCCCGATGCCGACTACCTCTACTTTGGCGATACCGCCCGCCTGCCTTACGGCTCGAAGTCCGTGGAAACCGTGGCCAGATACGCTGTCGGCGCAGCAAACTATCTCGAACAGCAGGGCGCCCAGGCACTGGTCATCGCCTGCAACACAGCCACGGCTCTGGCCCTAGATAAGATCACCCAAGCGGCAAGTGTTCCTGTTGTAGGCGTGATCGAGCCCGGAGCCGATCGCGCGGCCGGGGAGAGTACGAACAAGAAAGTTGTGGTCATCGGCACCGAGGCAACTGTCTGCAGCCATGCTTATTTGAAAGCCCTGAAGGCTCGAGGCATGCGGACGAAGGAAAAAGCCTGCCCCATCCTTGTCCCGCTGGTAGAGGAAGGCTGGATCGATCACCCTGTAACCAAAGAGGTGGCCCGGATTTATCTGAAAGAAGCCTTCGCCGACGAGTTCAAAACGGCCGATGTGCTCCTGCTCGGCTGCACCCACTATCCGCTGATTCAACCCGTGCTGCGCAGCGTCGCACCCAAACACGTCAAGATTGTCGATTCCGCCGACGCCACCGCCGATGCCGTCGGCAGGCTGCTGCGCCGCGCTCCATTGCCGTCTACGCCTGAACCAGAGCGCCGTAGATTGCCTCGGCTGAAATATTTCGCCACCGACTCGGCGGAGAAGTTCCGTCGCCTCGGCGCACAGTTTCTAGGCCAACCTATTGACGATGTGCGGCACGTGGATCTCGCCGAGTAGTCCGTGAATCCAATTGCTATCGGATTTCGGCCTCCGAGTTTGAGCGCAAGACCCGGATGGACAGTCATACATCTGCGAAATTACCGTGACCTAGGCCATGCATCCGCTCGATAATCCAATTTGGCAAGCCCTTGTCACGAGTCATTCAGGCTTCGCCGAAATCTGCAACGCAGCCCGCAAGTTCCCGCGTGAAGTCAGTATGCTCGGAGGTTTTTCCGAGCCTACGCCCGAGAACTACGCTTCTCTCGCCGCTCTACTGAGCCCGGAGGAACTTGTTGGGGTATTTCTGCAGAAACCACCTGACCCGCCCGCTCCGTGGACAGTTGTCAGCACCGGCCCCCTATTGCAGATGCTGTGTGAAAATGGCGCATCATCTTCTCCCGCACCCCGCTCCAACGGATCTCGGTCAAACCCCGGATTCATTCGCCTCACTCAGGCAGATCTGCCGGAAATGTTGGCTCTCACCAAACTTACCAAACCCGGGCCGTTTGGCAGCCGGACTCACGAAATGGGTGATTATTTCGGTATCCGCGCTGGTGGAAAATTAGTGGCGATGGCTGGCGAGCGGCTAAGGCTTCGGGGCTACACCGAGATCAGCGCCGTCTGCACGCATCCGGACCATTTGGGTCATGGCTACGCAAGCGCTCTGATGACTCTACTGATGGATTGCATCCGCAGTCGCGGCGAGTTGCCTTTCCTGCATGTCCGTGCGGACAACACTCGTGCGATCCAAGTTTACGAGCATCTCGGATTCACGAAGCGCGGATCGTTCCACTATGCAGTCCTACGCCATCAAGTCCTAACATGACGCAAAAAAGGCCGCGATCTCTCGCGGCCTTTCGTCACACTCCAAATCGAATCAGTACAACCGGAAAGTCACTTCGACGTTGATCTGCACTGCCACCGGCTTGCCGTCTTTCATCGCCGGCTCGAACTTCCAGGTTTTCACCGCCTCCATCGCCTTCTCGTCGAGTCCGAGACCCAGAGTGCGGGCCACCCGAATATCGCGCGCACGGCCATCCGGTCCGACGATCAGCCACAATACGCAGGTGCCCTGATACTTCGCCTTGCGCGCTTCCTCCGAGTATTCCGGATCAGGCGCATAAATCGCTTTTGGTGCGGATACGCCACCACCGACTTTAAAGGCTCCGCCGCCAATCCCACCCCCGTGGCCCGGACCTACTCCGGGACCTTCACCCGAACCCACGCCACCACCATTGCCCGAGCCAATGCCACCGCCAGAACCCGTGCCGTTCGAGGGTGGCCCGGAGGGCAAGTGCGACATGGGATCGCCCAAGTTCGGCAGATTATTCATTGCCAGCTTGATCTGCGGGGGAACCACGACCGTCGGTTCAACGGCCAATTTCGGGTGATCGTTTCGCACCACCATCATAGGTGGCGTGATCTGTTCCATGGACTGCTTGGGAAGCTTACCTTTCGGTGCCTGGAATTTGTCGCGGTCACCACCGCCGCCGCCACCGCCCACCTGCGTTTTCGCCGGCGGCATGGGAGGAATATCATCGGACGGGGCAACCAGGGTCACTACCTCCTGAGGCTTCGTAATCTGCTGCACCACCCGCCGGCCCAATATCGTCCCGCCGATGATCACGACCACGGCCAGCATATGCACCGCGGTCGAACCCAGCACGCCGTTCTTCTTGTAATCGTAGAATCCCCAAATGTCTTTGACCGGAATCGGCTTCGACGTCAGCACCAGGGGTGGCTGTTTCTTCGGAAAGAAAAACTCGTTGAGATTCTGGACCAGGGACTTCCAGAGCGGCTGCTCGAAGTCGCTGTCGGACATCAGCAGGTCCAGTTCAGGTTCACTTCCCCGCATGGGCTCAATGTCGTTGGTTACCATATTTGACCGACTTCCTGGTGTAAAGCCTGAACCCCGAAAAAGTTATCGCTCACCCTAACTTGATGAACCCACACCGTAGCAAGTTGCTTGCCCGGCACTATTAACTTCTCTGAGCCGCCCCATTTTCGTTCCGTGCCAATCAGGAGTTGGAACTCTTCCACCAACGCACCATTAGATGCGGAGGCGCGGGAAAGCGTCTGCAAATAAAATTGTACACTTTTTCATTCGTTTTTCCACAGTGCTTTCCGGATTCCTCTCACGAAGGTCTTGGGGGCCAATGGACGTCCGTCTCCGCCCTCCCTATAATCAAAGAATCAATCATTTGGGAGTGAACCACCTAGTGCCGCTCGACTGCAAATATAACCCAATTGACCTTCCAAGGCAGGCGATTCGGGGGGATTTTTCGCTGAATTTTCGCGATCTCCTCGGTTTGGCCGGGAGTCAAATTCAATGACTCATCCCCACCTGATGCGGCGGTTCCACTTCCTGATCGCCTTCCTGGTCGTATTGCTTGATCGCGCCACCAAGTGGATCGTGGCCAAGAATATCTCCCTGCACGATGGCATACAAGTGATTCCCGGGTTTTTCCGCATCACCCACGTGGAAAATCGCGGTGCTGCCTTCGGGTTGTTCGCTGATTCACCCGCGCAATGGAAGATCGCCATGCTGGTGCTGTTTTCGATCGTGGCTCTGGTGGTCGTGTCCGCCCTCCTGTGGCGAAACAGCCACGCCATGACCAGCACTGGAATTGGCTTGGCGCTAATTCTCGGCGGGGCGCTGGGAAACCTCTGGGACCGCCTGCTCAACGGCCGCGTCGTCGACTTTCTGCTCTTCTATATTGGTCAATACCCGTGGCCCGCCTTCAACGTAGCCGATAGTGCCATCGTGGTCGGAGCCGGGTTACTGGTCATCGAAATCCTATTCGCCAAGTCCCCCGTCCGCGAAACCTCCGCATAAGCACTTGAGTTCGCCCCGGCAGGCGAGCGATACTCCGCACGTAGCTGATATTTGTCTCGCCTTCAAACCGACCAATTACAGGAGAACGAACCATGTCGCCGAGATCAATTGTGAGGTCTATCGTCGCCCTGATGTTCCTGCCTTGCGCCTTAGCCAGCGCCTTTGCTCAAATGCCCAACCCCTACGGCTTGAGTATCACCTTGGAGAACGCCAAGAAAGCGACTATCCCAGCGCTCGCCGAGGCAGCGAAAAACAACTGGACCGTAGCGGTGGCTATCGTCGATCCCGGAGGTGACCTCGTTTATTACGAGAAGATGGACAATACTCAACTCGGCAGCGCCCACGTCGCGATCGAAAAGGCCCGCTCCGCTGCCCTGTTCAAGCGGCCAACGAAGGCATTCCAGGATGCACTGGCGGCCGGCGGAGAAGGCCTGCGCATTTTAGGCCTGCAAGGGGCAACGCCGGTGGAGGGCGGCATCCCACTCCTTGGCGATGGCAAGATTGTGGGAGCGATCGGCGTTTCAGGCGCCACCAGCGCACAGGATGGCCAGTGCGCCAAGGCGAGCGCTGATGCGTTCAAGTAAAATCGCCAAGAATCTGTTCATTGATGGATCAGGGCGCACCGTACAGCTGCCGGTAGACATTCGCGTTGCGCAAGATCGCCTGCACATACTCGCGAGTCTCCGTAAAAGGTATCGACTCCACAAATTCTTGGGCATCGCGGTATTTGCCCTGGCCGAGCCAGTCCTGCACGCGATCTGCGCCCGCGTTATAAGCCGCCAGCGCATACTCGAATGCGCCAAACTTGTCGACCATGCCGCGGAAATAGCGTGTGCCGAGCTGAAGATTTATTCCGGGCGCGAACAGTTGAGTGCTGGAAAAATGCTTCAGCTTCTCTTGCTTGGCCACGGACTTCCCAACTTTGGGCAGCAACTGCATGAGTCCCACTGCATTCGCGTGAGAGACCGCGCCGGGATTGAATTCCGATTCCTGCCGGATCAGCGCCGCCACCAAATATGGATCCAGCGCATTGCTCGAGGAGAACCTTTTCAAATCGATCCAGTAAGGCTTGGGAAACAGCGCCTCCCAATAGGATCGCGGCAGGCTGGGCAAATCCACGGCAAAGTAACTAGGCACGGCCCGCTTCAGGACTTCGATCGCCATATTGTAATGGCCGGCATCCGCATACAGACGCGCCGTCTCGGGCGCCAGCCAGTTGCCATTCCCTTCAGCCGCCGCCGCTCGTAGTTCCCGCACGGCAAAATCCAGCAGCGCTCCGTTCTCCAAAAGTTGTGCCTTCTGCACCCGCAAGTTGTCCGTAGGCAGCGCATCTTCTGTCACTTTCACGCTAGCATCGATGGGAGGGACGCGATCCAGCAGCTCATAATGCACAGGATCGCTATCGCTCTTCAGCTTTCTGATCTGCTCCCGCGCCAGCTCGCCATAGTAGTAGTTGCGAAAACGGTCCGAAACTTTCTGGTAATAAGCACGAGCCTTGGCCGTCTCCCCATCTTCCTCCGCCAACCGAGCTCGCCAATAAAGCGCCGCCGGAACCTCCCCCGAAGACGGGTACAGCTCGATCTGCTCGTCGAAACCCTTCTCGGCATCCTCGCGGCGGCCTTGCCGCAAGCTTAACCAAGTCGCCTTCCAATGCGCATAAGAAGCCCGTCCGCCATTCGGAAAGCGCTGTTGCAGTTCCCGATAGGAATCAATCGCCCGGTCGTAATCGCGCCGCAAAAGATAGATGTTGCCCGCCGAAAGCAGTGCCTGCTCCAGCCACGAACTGGTCGGATCGGTCTGCCGCAGTTGTTCCAGGATTCGCAGAAAACCATCATCATCATTCGCCCCTCGGGCGATTTCTCCCAGGTTGAACAAGCGCTCCGCGTTCATCTCCGGAGTCGACTCCGGCATCGACTCCAATTCTTTCTTCGCCTCCTTTTCTCGTCCGGCATGACGCAAGGCCTCCGCCATCGCCATCTGGATTGGAAGACGGCTCTCCGCCCCGGCATCATTTAACAACCCGCGATATTCATTCGCCGCCTCGTTATACTGCTTGCCTTTGACCAGCAGATCGGCGCGCGTCCTTCGTTCCGTAAAGCTGACCGGCTGCGTCTCTGGAGTCGCCACCAGTTTCGTCAATTCACTTTCGCACTGGCTCGCTTCCCAGCTGAGCGGCATGGTGTAGTACAAATTGCGAAAAATTGCCAACGCCTTTGCCGGCTGTCCCGCAGCCTCGTAAGCCCGCCCCAGCACGAGTTCCAAATCAGCCCGCACCGGCTGCCGGTCACTCTCCAGCAACTCGACCGCCTCCGGCGCCCGCCCATCTGCCACCAGAGCGTTAGCGTAGGCAACATGCGCGTCCCGAATTAGCAGCGACTCCGCATAAGTCTTGTCAAATACGCCGAGCGTAGCCACTGCCTCCGCCAGCCGCCCAGTCTGGTAGTAAGCAGTTCCCAGATAAAAATTGACGTAATCCCCCAGGTCGCCCGCCCGCGGCTTGGCGCGGTTCAGCGGATCGATCGCCCGCGCGTAATCGCGATCCAGAATGTGCGAATATCCAATCACCAGCCAGGCCAGCGACCCCGCGTCTTCCTTCCCATGACGCCGCGCAAACGCCTCCACGCCGGTGTAAGCCGCCGGAGTCCGGTCCTGAAGCAATTGCCGCGCCATGGGTTTCAAACTAGCCGACGCAACAAAAGCCTCATGCATGCGCCGCAAACGCGGAGAGTTCCGCTTCCGCTTCGTGCGCGCCGCCGCAGATGTGCTGCTCTTCTTTTTCGTCGCGGTGCTCGCCTTACTCGCAGTGGTCTTCTTCGTGGCAGTGCTCTTCGCCGACGAGGGCGAAGCCGAAGACTGGGTTGCCGGCGGGGAAGCCTGAGTCGACGATGGAGTCGGGGATTGAACAACCGCAGCAGAAGCCAAAGTACAAACATGGCCGCACAAAACGGCCAAGCCAAAGGCCAGAACCTTCAGAACCAGAACCCACTGACGATGTACGAACACTTTCCGCAATTATCTTCTTTTTTTCGCGATCGTCAAAACTCCCTGGTAACAGTGTGGCGCGGGCGACCTCGCCCGCGACCCGCGATACCCACGTAAGCCCGGACGCCTCTTCCGGGCACGAGCAAAGCGAGGCACGATTCGTGTCGAAGCGTGCCTGCAGCCATCCACAAGCAATCCAACTGCACCCCTCGCACAAGCGAAGGCCAACCCCGCACACCGGCTGGGCATCTGATTTTACCGCCCGGTATCTATTGCAATAGTAAGAAGAAAGGGAAGAAGATGACCCGCCCCATCCAGTTCTTCGCTTGCCTCTTCGCCACGTTTTGCACGGGATTAGCATTTGCTCAGGATAATTCCACAAACTCGCTCACGGCATTCGTCTACGTATCCAGCAGTCCCAGCGCCAATCGTTACGAGATTAACGCTTTCACCTCCGACGCAAAGGGGAGGCTCACTCCGGTTTCCGGTTCGCCTTTTCCCGCGAACGTGCAGAGTATGGCGGTGAACGACAAATATCTCTTCGGCACCAATGGAGTTAACATCTACTCCTTTTCCATCGCCCCCGACGGCTCCCTGGAAAAAGTCGCCTCCATCAATGCTCAAAAATTCAATGGATCCAATTGCGGCGGACCGGTTGCCCTCTTCCTCGACCACACCGGCTCAACTCTGTATGACGAAGACTTCTACGGCAACATTTGCGCCAACAATACGTATCAATCTTTTGCCACGGATCGCTCCACCGGTGAACTGACTTATCTCGGCGCCAGCGCTCCAAGCGTGGTGTTCGATCTGCCGCTGAGTTTCATCGGCGACAATGTGTATGGCTACGGATCTTCGTCCCATGAATATGGTTCCTGGATCTTTGGGTTCAAGCGGAATAGCGATGGAACGCTGACTGAGTTGAACGTCAATCCGCCGTTGCCGGTTGCGAAGAAAGGGGATTTCTACGTTACCTACCTGGCCGCCGCCGACCCGACCAATCACGTGGCCATCTCGGTCGCGCCATTCAACGGAAACACGTGGCAACCGGACGGCCCGACGCAGCTCGCGACTTATACTGCTAACGGCGCGGGGAGCCTAAGCACGAAGAGTACGTTTTGGAATATGCCGACCACCGCCGTCAAGTACGTCGCGGATATTCGCATGTCTCCATCGGGCAAGCTCCTCGCCGTCGGCGGAACGGCGGGGTTGCAGATATTCCATTTCAACGGCGCCAATCCGATTACGCGCTACACCGGTCTACTCACGAAGAGCGAAATAGATCAAATGTTCTGGGACGACGACAATCACTTGTATGCCATCAGCCGCTCCGCTGGCAAGCTTTTCGTATTTACGGTTACGCCGACCACCGTCAGCCAAGCCCCTGGCTCGCCCTATGTGATATCAAACCCGCAGAACATAACCGTCCTGCCCAAGACATAGAATCGGATGGAGAGTCCCAATACGTAAAAGACTGCCCCACCCTTGGGTCTTCGATCGTGGCAGGGATCTTTTGAGACAAAATTCTCACTGTGCGTCCGCTTCCCCGCCGGGAGATAGCCACTCACCGAGACGCACCCGGCAGCTCTCGCCTTCGACTGCTAGCGCAGCCCGCAAACCCATACCTAGTTCCAATTGCCAGATTGTCCAACGCCGTGATTCCTCCGGATCGTCATAAACTTTCAACTGCAATTTAGAACTCCCTTCGGCCGAGACCGGCAAAACTCCAAAGCTGCTCAGCGGCATGGAGAGGCCTTCCCCGTGCGCCTTGATGTAAGCCTCTTTCCCGGTCCAACAACTGAAGAATGCCGAAATCTGTTCAGAAGCAGGTTGCGACCGCAACCACTCCACCTCCGGGTGCGAAAAGAAACGTTCGGCCAGTTCCAGGGCATTCGTATCCGGGCGAATCCGCTCTACATCAATTCCTAATTGCCTAAGGCCCGCGATGGCAAATACGGTCATCCCTTCGGTGTGCGACAGGTTAAAGCGCAAATCGGAAGTGTTGGCAAGCTCTGGCTTCCCGTTCGCTGTCGTCCGAAAACGAACCTCGCGGGCCTCGATCCGCAAATAGCGGCCTAGAGCCTGCCGCAGCGCGGCTCTGCTGATAAGAAATTGATTGCGCGGACCGGCAAATTTGAATCGCGCCGCCCGCTCCCGTTCTTCCGGCTCAAGTAGCTCGAGCAACGAGCTGGCTTGCCTCTCCCAGGCTATTAGGTCAACACGCCATACATGGACTTCATCGTCCCGCAAGGTGCCGTCGAGATGGGACAACGTTTCTAGCTCCATGTTCGGGACTGAACTACTTTGTGATTCACTCCGGGGTGCTTCGCTATGCACTGATGGAAGGCCACAGGCTTAGATACCATGGAGAACGTCAAGCTGCAAACTCACAACTTATGGACGTTGGCATCTTGAACAGACCATGTATTACAATCACGCTAATCCAGCCGGAAGGAACACTCAGTACACATCTCAGCGCGAAAACTGTTTGGGGACCTCCGCCGGTCCTCGCATGGTGGCCATGAAAAACATATACGAAGTTCTGCGTAATAAGGAGCTCGATCTGGTGCGTTTGCGCACCGAAGTCGATGCGCTTCGGCTGGTTGCCCCGCTGCTCGCCGGCTCCAGCGAAGTCGGCGTTGCCACCCGGCCTGACGTAGTATGGACTCCGGCGTTGCAGCGGAACAAATGGCCGCTAAAGGTGGGCCACCCCGCTTCTACGCACTCAGACTCATAGTTCCCCATCTAAGACCGTTGAACCGTCCGAGGAGGGCCTGCCTTCGCGCCCGCTAAAAGCCCATTCCAACTGCAATGCTTTTCACCGTGACCACTACGGTCAAGCTCTGCATGAGAATTAAGTAGTGTTTTATCAACTACATCTACGAAGTCAAACTTGGCAGGAGGATTGCGCTTCAAGACCCCTGGTTCTGCGCTTCGTCCCACCAGCGCCCGAGAAATTAGCATGACAGTCCGCGGTTGGCTCGCGTTTCTTCTTCCGGTAGCTTTGGCCTCCGCCAACTGTCTGGGCTCGGCCATGGGAGCGGGCTTGCGAGTTTTTGCCGGTCCGACATCAAGCACTCTGGCCGCCCGCGAGCGCCAAACCTGGGCCTCGGCGTTACATGATTCTAAGTTTTCAGCGCTGCGGCAGGCCTCCGCGGGTACAGATTGCGAGGCCTCAGAGCCTCCCGAGCCTCTAGCCACCCCCAACCCATTGCTGAATATTGCCGAGTCGAGCAGCAAGGTGAGTGTCAGCTTCATCATTGGCACAGACGGCCGCGTACATTCTCCTCTCATCCTGGAGAGCGCAGGTCCTGCCGAAGATCGCACCGTCCTCGACACGGTTCGTGCCTGGCGTTATCGTCCGGGAATGTGCAACGGCGCCGCTACCGAGACCGAAGCCAAGATCGAGTTTTCCAACCGTTAGGGCTTCTTTCCGCCAGACTGCTTTTCGAGTAGAATGAGCCCTGATTCGGTCCGTCCTATGGATCATGAAAAACCAGCCGCCCCGGCGCGGAATGCGCGACCGTCTGGATCCGAAGGAGAACCGCACAATCCGGCAGTCGACGATTTCTTCCGGCGCTTGAAACAAGACCTGCATCACGCCAAACCCGGTACCGAAGCGATCGCCGCCGCTCTGCAAGCGGTTCAACGACTGTCTTCGCAGGGCGACATCGACGCCTCCGCGAGTGCCGTGGCCGAAGCTACTGAGACTCGCACCTGCCACGCCTGCGGCAGTCAAAACCCAGCGGAAAACCGGTTCTGCGCCATCTGCGGAGTTCCCCAGCAGGATGCCCCACCCTTAGAGCCGGAAGTTCCGGTTGCGCCCAGTCCGAATCCAGCCGCCCCTGCGGTAGGCCAGCATCATTACCATCATCATTATCATCATCATTACTTTTCTTCCTCCGAAGGCGGCCCCATCAACTCCGAGCAGCGCGCAACAGCTGCTCCCGTCGCCCGCGACGCCCGCGCCCGTACCCCGGCGGGCGGAACTTTATTAAGCCGCGCGGAAGCTGCGGTGCGAAAGCTCACCCAGGATTGGGCGCTGGCTTGCAATACGAAGCAACTGGATGATCTGGTAGGTCTCTACGGACCCGACGCCATTGTGCTGCGTCCGAACGTGCCACCCGTTCGGGGCACCGCCGCCATTCGCGAGTTCTTTTTTACCGTGCTCGACGCCGGACTGGGAGAAGTCGAGATGGAGCCGCTGCGGGTGGAAGTCTTCGGAGACATCGCCTACGACGCCGGCCGCTGCCAGATGCTGGTTCCGTTTACCATGGGCAAGCGCCGCGAGGAGCGCGGCAAGTACCTCCTAACCCTGGCGCGACAAGCGGGTGACTGGAAGATTCTCGCCGACTGCTGGTCCAGCGATTTGAGCTTGGGGGTCAATGTGGATTCGGCCCCCGCCAAGACCAGTACGCAGAGCCCGCTAATTCCCGCTTCGAAGCCACCTCGCAAAAGCGTTTGAGTGCACTCACCGGTTTGCAAGCACGTAGGCGCTTGCCAAGTTCATTTCAGATAAGATCTGACCATCTCGATCACTTCCTCAGCGGCCGACGTTTGTCCGGCGTTCGGCTTTTTCCCGTTGAGCACATGACTGCGAATGTGGCCCTCCAAAAGCTCGGCCATCAGGCTATTCATGGCTCCTCTGGCCGCGCTCATAATTTGTAGAACCTCTGAGCAATCGCGCTCCTCGGCGAGAGCACGTGCCAGCGCCTCCACCTGGCCTTGAATGCGCTTAGCTCTTAAAACCAGTTTTTCTTTATTCTTGATCGTATGACTCATTGGATATACTATACCCTGTATGGTATATGAATGTCTCTCATAAATTGCGACCGGAGAATTCCATGAGTATTCCACAGCCCGTCGAAAAATACGAACCAGAAGCCCTTGCCCCTGA
Source organism: uncultured Acidobacteriota bacterium (assembly GCA_963832245.1). Lineage (GTDB taxonomy): Bacteria > Acidobacteriota > Terriglobia > Terriglobales > Acidobacteriaceae > JABDBE01. The sequence goes on along the minus strand of CAWHTG010000004.1, from coordinate 2,967,443 downwards.
CGACCAGAAGTCCGTTCCCGTAAGCCATGGCGAGACGGAACCGACACACGAGCATGAGGTCGAATGGCTGGAACTCGTCCGGATTGCCTTTGTGGCCCTGGCTGCCGCTGCCGTCTGGTTCCACGTCTGGGAGCCCTTTCCTCGCATCAGCGTGATCGGCATTTTAGCCGCTCTGATTGGCGGATATCCGATATTCAAGGAAGCCTACGAGAACATCGTTGAACGGAAAATGACGATGGAACTCTCGATGACCATCGCCCTGCTTTCGGCTTTGGCCATCGGCGAATTCTTCACCGCACTGGTCATCACTGCCTTCGTGCTCGCAGCCGAGGTCCTGGAGGGTCTCACCGTCGGACGAGGCCGGCGCGCCATCCAGGACCTGCTTGATTTCCTGCCCCGCACCGTCTCCGTCCGACGCAATAACGAGGTGGTTGAGATACCCGCTGAAGACCTTCGCATAGGCGACTCGGTAATCGTGAAGCCGGGGGGACGTATCCCGGTCGACGGTCTCGTCCTGAGCGGCCGATCTTTTGTGGAGCAGGCAGCCATCACCGGTGAGGCCATGCCGGTTGAGAAATCGCCGGGGAGCACGGTTTACGCGGGCACCATTAATCAATCGGGAGCTTTGGAAGTCAGTGCGGATAAGTTGGGACGCGACACGACCTTCGGCCGGATCATCGAGGCTGTCGAACGTGCTGAGAAATCGCGAGCTCCAATTCAGAAGACAGCCGATCGCCTGGCCGGCTACCTGGTGTACTTTGCGTTGGGCGCCGCAGTTCTCACCTTCATCATCACCCACAATGTGCGGTCAACAATTTCGGTTGTAATCGTAGCCGGAGCCTGCGGCATCGCAGCAGGAACGCCTCTCGCCATTTTGGGAGCGATCGGCCGCGCCGCCCATCACGGCGCGATCATTAAGGGCGGCCTCTACCTGGAAGCATTGGCCGAGGTAGATACCGTGCTGTTGGACAAAACCGGCACACTAACGTTCGGCACACCTCAGATTCGCGAGGTAGTCCCGGCCGACGGTTTTACCGCGCGAGAAATTCTGGACGCCGCTGGCACCGCGGAATGCAAGTCTGAACATCCTCTCGCCAAAGCAATTATTGCGCGCGCCACCGAACTTGCCATACCTGTTGTCGAACCTGACCACTTTGCTTACACGCCCGGAAAAGGAATCACTGCAGACTCACAAGGAGAAGAAATCGTCGTTGGCAGCCGGGCCCTCCTCTTGGAGCGAGGTTTGAAAATGATTATGCCTAGCAATGGCCATGGCATCGGCGGGGTATCCGAAGTGTATGTCGCCAGAGGTGGACGAGTGTTAGGCACAATCCGCATTGCAGATGTCTTACGTCCTGAAGCGAAAAGTGCGGTGGCTGCGATGCGAGAGATGGGCCTGAAGACTGTCTTGCTGAGCGGGGACTCGCAAGAAGTGACTGAGTTGGTGGGACGCGATCTCGGCGTCGACCAAGCTGTCGGTGAGCTTCTGCCAAATGAGAAAGCAGAATGGGTGACCGAACTGCGCGGAAAGAATCGTAAGGTTGCGATGGTGGGGGACGGCATCAACGATGCTCCCGCACTGGTCGAGGCCAACGTTGGTGTTGCCATGGGATCGGGAACTGACGTTGCCCGGGAAAGTGCCGATGTCATCTTGATTGGAAGCGATCTGGCCAAGTTCGTCGAAGCGTTGCGTATCGCGCGGCGCTGTCACGGCATCATCATGCAAAATTTCGTTGGCACCTTGGTAGTGGACAGCATCGGCGTGGGCATGGCGGCTTTTGGATTTTTGAATCCGTTGCTCGCGGCTTTCATTCACGTTACCTCGGAGCTGGCCTTCATTCTCAATTCTACGAGGTTGTTGCCAGGCAGTTCTGAAAGCGCGTCATGAGTTTTGATCTTGTGAACGGGGACCGAGAGTACCCTCTCAAAAAGAAGCTCGTGGTCGGGCAGATCACCATCTGCCGCGGATGTTGTTGCGGCAACACCGAGCGTGGGCTGCCGGACGTTCCGGTAGAATGGCTTAAGAGTGAATGGCGGAAGCGTGGCCTGTTAAAGCGAGTCCAACTGACCATCAGCGGTTGCGTTGGGCCCTGCGACGTACCGAACGTGGTTGTGATTACCACCTCATCCGGCACGGAGTGGTTAGGGAATATCGACAAGGTTGAGCAATATATCGTATCCTGCTGGAATGGGCCGTCCGCTGCCTGGATGCAGGCGAGATGTTACCTCTGCCGTCCGAGTTTCACCGATGTAGAATCAGCCCTTTTTGTGGTTAGAACCAAACGTCGAGGCTCGTGCCATGAGCCGGAGAAGTCTGAGAACCAGGTATATGGTGAGCATCCCTCATTGCGTTGGTTTCCAGTTTCGGTGTAGATTCAAGTAACGTCTTGATAGTTTGGTCGTTATGCGGTCGATCTCGAAACCGATAGCTTGGCTGTGTCTATTGCTGACGTTGTGCTCAGCATTAGCATTTGCTGCGCATCATCACTCGAGTGCAGCCGAAGAGGCAAAGTGTACGGTCTGTATTGCCGCCCATTCAGCTTCCCCCCAGGCTCCTTCTTTCTTGCCCAGTGCGTTTTTCGTTCCCGTCGCCACTTTTCGGCCGAAGCAACTTTCTGCACAACAACACCTGCTTGCCTTTGCCCTATGTGTCCGTCCACCTCCTGACGTCCAATGATCAGATTCAGTTGCGTATAGGTGGGTTCGTATCCCACGGAACGTGTTCCTGATCTCTTGCATCAATCGTTTTGGAGGAATTCATGCTGGCTTCTTACCGGAAGTCGCTTCATCCGGCTTTTTTAGTGATTTTCTGTTTGGCACTCGGTCTGGGTGTCCACGCGCAGTCCAATTCTGCATCCATCAGCGGCACGGTCCTGGATTCCTCCGGCGCCGTCGTTCCGAATGCAACGGTTGAAATTCATAACCCGGTCAGCCACTATGACCGATCGGCCATCACTGATAGTTCTGGAAGGTTCAGCTTCGCGAACGTCCCATTCAATCCCTACCATTTAAGCGTGACCAGTGCGGGATTTGCTGCTTATGCTCAAGACGTTGAAGTTCGATCCTCGGTTCCTTTGGATGTCAAGATCAACCTCAAGGTAGGCGCATCTGCAGAGAGCGTTACGGTCGAGGCCGGCGGAGATCTGGTGGAAAACGATCCCACGGCTCACACTGACGTCGATCGCGAATTGTTCGACAAAATTCCACTGGAAAGTGCATCGTCATCGGTGAGTTCGCTAGTTACGCTCGCCACACCCGGAGTTGCCGCAGACTCGAACGGCCTGTTTCATGGGTTAGGAGATCACGCGGAGAATTCGTTCTCGATTGACGGTCAGCCGATCACCGACCAGCAGAGCAAAGTCTTTTCAAATCAGGTTCCAGTAGATTCAATTCAGTCGCTGGAGGTCATCCAAGGCGCACCGCCCGCCGAATTTGGAGGCAAGACGAGCTTAGTAATTGTAGCCACGACGCGCTCAGGTCAAGGGGTTACTACGCCTCACGGTAGCGTGACTGCCTCCTACGGATCCTTTGGCACTTCCAACCTGGGTTTCGATCTTGCCTACGGCGGCCAGAAGTGGGGAAATTTTATTTCCGTCAACGGGCTGAACAGCGGCCGATTCCTCGACCCGCCCGAGTTCGAAGTGATGCACGATAAAGGCAACGAGGAAAACGCATTCGACCGTGTAGACTACCAGTTGACGCCGGCCGATTCACTTCACTTGAACCTCGCCTATTCGCGTTCCTGGTTTCAAAACCCCAATACCTACGACCAGCAATTTCATATCTGCAACGCAGGATTCACCTGTAATTCCGCCGGTCAAGCTCTCAATCCTCTAACCGGCGCTCTTCTCGGCCAGACGGATCAGCGCTCGAAGATCGGAACATTCAACATCGCGCCATCCTGGACGCACGTGCTCAACTCGGCGGCAGTACTGACGGTTGGCGCTTTTGTTCGGAGAGATCAGTTTAACTACTACCCAAGCGCCGACCCGTTCGCGGACTTTTCCCCCGACTTGCAGGCTCAAACCATCATCCAGGACCGGAAACTTACGAATGCCGGTATCCGGGCGGATGTTTCGTACGTGAAGGACGTCCACAACATCAAGGCAGGAGTTACCTACGAACAAACGTTCCTGACGGAAAACGATACGCTGGGCACGGTTGATCCAGGCTTCTTAAACCTGTTTAACCAACTTGATCCTGCCACCGGACTGCCAATAACAGGTACCTCCTGTCTGGATCCCGTAACCCACCAGCCGACTGGCCCTCCATGCACAATTCTTGCTGCCAGCGACTTGACTCGCGGAGGAACTCCGTTCAATTTTCACGGCCACACAGATATAAAGGAGACCGCGCTTTACGTCCAGGACTCGATCACCAAGGGAAGTTGGGCGTTCAACCTCGGGCTTCGCGGAGACATCTACGACGGGTTTGTCAAGGATGGCCAACCGGAGCCACGCCTCGGTATTGCCTACAACGTCAAACCGAGCAATACAGTGTTGCGAATTTCTTACGCGCGAACGCTGGAATCTCCGTTCAACGAAAATCTAGTCATTGCCAGCACCGGATGCAGCAACCCCGTTATTGCCTTCATGGTGCCGCCTCCGAATATTCCCTGTGTCAGTGGGCCTATTCGTCCGGGGTGGCGCAACGAATTCCACGCCGGCATTCAGCAGGCCTTCGGGAAGTATGTGGTCGTAGACGGCGAGTACATCTGGAAATACACTCACGGCGCTTACGACTTCGGCGTAGTGGCCGCCTCACCGATTGCGTTTCCGATCGAGTGGCATAACTCGAAAATCCCTGGATACACGCTCCGTGTAAGCGTTCCGAACTATCACGGGCTTTCTGCACTCGTGGTAATGTCGAGCGTGGCCGCGCGCTTCTTCCCGCCACAAGTCGGTGGCGTTCCCTTTCTGCCCGCACCTAACGTCTTCCGCATTGACCATGACGAAAAATTCAATCAGACGACCCACATCCAGTACCAGCCCTGGAAAGACGGGCCGTGGCTTGGCTTCAACTGGAGGTATGACAGCGGCTTGGTCGCCGGAGCAGTACCATGCTCTGCGCCCACCGCAACCTGCTTCGGCTCGACCCCTGTCGCAGACGGAGGAGGGGCGAACATTCCCAGCGGCCAAGTGGCCTTGGTGAACAATGTCACCGGGTTGCCTCTGACCGCGGACCAGGAATTTCAGGCGGGGTTAACCTGCAACGGTCAACTGGCTGCGCCCTCTCCTTTTGGGACAGCGCTCGCCACCTGCAGCGCGGCGGGGTTAGGATCGCTTTATGTCAAGATCCCGGCTCCGGGAACAGAGAACGACGACCACAATCCGCAGAGGATTGCACCCAGAAGCCTATTTGACCTCAGCGTCGGAGACGACAATCTCTTCCGCGCTGAGCGTTACAAGTGGAGCCTGCGCCTCACGGCCATCAACTTGACCAACCGGGTGGCGTTGTACAACTTTTTCTCCACCTTCAGCGGCACGCACTACGTCACGCCGCGCGCGTTGACTGCCGAATTAGGGTTTCACTTCTAGGAGAGTATGGTCAAAGGTAGACGGCCGGGGAGGAGAGCCGGCCGTCTACCGCGGCTGTATCCGTCACTATACAGCCAACGCTTCCAACGCCGTACGATTGCGAATTACCAGCGTGGATCCGTCCAAGCGGATAAGTTCTTTCTTTTTAAGATCACTTAGTAACCGGGTGACGGTCTCGCGCGAGGAGCCGATCATTTGCGCCATCTCTTCGTGGGTCAGGCTTGCCCGGATACGAATTTCCGGTGGCTCAAACTGTTCTCGATTGGGCGTCCACGATAGCAGCAATCTTGCCAGCTTGCCCGCGGACGAACGAGCCAGCACCAAGTCATGAATGTCCCGGTACGCCGATTGGAATTCGCGGCTGAGCGCTTGCGAGGCATGCAGGCCCAACTCCCCGTTCTGTTCCATCAACTGAATCAGGGTCTCACGTTCGACGAAGTTTACCTGGCACGGTCCAGCCGTCTCCGCGGTGAGTTCATAGGGTTCACCCGCAATTACTGCGCTCAGCCCCAGCACCTCGCCCGCTTCGGCGATTTTCAAAATGAGCACTTTACCCTCGCGCGAAGTAGTCGATAGCTTCGCCTTGCCCGAGCACAATACAAAGGCTCCGCGCGGCATCTGCCCTTCGACGAACAGGACGGCATTGCCGGGATACGTGCTCAAATGGCTGGCTGCGCTCACCAATTTCAGGACATTGGTGGAGAGACAGCAGAACCAGGGATCTCTCCGTAACTTACAGGTCAGACAGCTCTCGACGATTTCCAAGCCGTATGGTGTATTCATTTCAGCAACCTTGCTTGGCGCCTGACCACGAGGATGAGGCGCATTGCGCGCCGCTGGCGTGGGAACGTGAGCCCGAGCGCGGCGCAGATCGCGAACCAAAAGGCGGGCGTGCTCCGTTTTGGCCAGTAAAGCGGCGGCCATGGCCCGTACCTCTCTGTCCGGCGATCGCAAGAATTGGATCAAATCCCAACCGGCAGTCGCGTCTCTGTGTTGATGCCACAACACTCCACAAGAAAACACGTACAACGGATCGACCCGTCCACTGAGCTCCTGGGCATGGCTTTCTTGGAGCTTGGGCTTCGCTACGTCCTGCGATTTTGCTGAAGCAGTTTGGACCAGTATCGGAAACGGAGGCCTCGGACCGGTTACGTCGACCCCTCCGCGAGCTCGTGCAGCGCCAAGTTGGATGAGCAAGGAATTCTCCTCTCCTCCTCGAACCTGCGTAAGCATCCTCGGGGATGGGCGCTACACAGCCGTGCGACTGAAATCTCCCGATCGCATTAACCTCAATCTGAGATCTGAGCAACCCGTGTAACCATGGGTTCACGAGTTTGCTCGACGCTGCCTTCGCAGCCCGCATGCCAAACTCGAGCCGGGCCGCAACTCGCGGCAAAGACTAAGGAATTAGGGGATGGCAATGACGGAATGCACAATTTTGAGAGCAAAACTGCCGAGTCTACGGCATGAATGCCGACATATCGTCGGTCGATCCGGGAACATGATGCTGGACTACTTCAGTTTTCGTAGTCGGCGCGGGTGATTCCCATCTTCTGCATTCTGGACTGCAGCGTGGTTCGCTTCATACCCAGCCGGGCCGCCGCTCCACGCAAACCGGAAATCACGCCGCCGGTTTCGCGTAACACGCGAAGGATGTGCTCCCGCTCCAGACTCTCCAGCGTGGCATCGTGACGAGCGCCCACGTAAGCGGCTCTCAGCTCCGACAGCGGAACATTGAGAACTGTTCCCTCGGAGAGAATCACCGATCTCTCGATAAAATTCTCCAACTCTCTTACATTTCCCGGCCACTCCCAGCGGGTTAGCGCATTCATAGTCTCCGTGGGAATGGTTTCAATCTGCTTGTTCATGCGGCGGGAAAATCTCTGGACAAAGTAACGCACGAGCAACTCAATATCCTTTGCCCGCTCCCGCAAAGGCGGCATGTGGACGGGAAAAACGTGCAAACGATAGTACAGGTCGCTGCGGAACTCCCGCGCAGCCACGCTCTTGGCGAGATCCCGGTTGGTGGCGGCGATCAGGCGGATGTTCACTCGGATCGTCCGAACCCCGCCCAGCCTCTCAAATTCCTGATCCTGCAATACCCGTAACAGCTTTGGTTGCAATTCCAGCGGAATATCACCCACCTCGTCCAAAAACAGTGTTCCTCTGTCCGCCAGCTCGAGCCGCCCGATTTTTGCGTTGATGGCGCCAGTAAACGCGCCTTTCTCGTGCCCGAAAAGCTCGCTCTCCAGCAATCCTGTGGGAATAGCAGCACAGTTCAGCTTAATGAAACTGCTGTCCTTCCGGGAACTCATGCGGTGAATGGCGCGAGCAATCAGCTCCTTGCCGGTTCCGGTCTCGCCCAGGATCAGCACCGTGGCATCGAGCGGGGCTACGGTGTGCACCTGGGTCAGTACGTGCTTAAGGGCCGGACTTTCGCCCACGATCTCCTCGAAGTTGAGCACGGAGCGGATCTCATCTTGCAGGTAAAGCTTTTCTTTCTTTAGTTTGTCCGTGTGCTCCTCGATTTCCTTGTATGCCCGGGCATTATCGAGGGCGAGAGCTACCTGCGCAGCGACTTGCTTCAGAAAACTGACGTCTTGCGGGCCAAAAGTGTGGTCAGTCGTGCTGCCCAGATTCAGGGTCCCCAGTTTGCCCTTTCGAGTGATCAGGGGAATAGAGCAAAAGGATCGAATTCCAACCTCCAGCATTCGCCTCACGACCGGAGAACTTACAGCGACCAAGTCTGCGCAGTTGCTGACCTTGATCTCCCCCCTCAAGAACCCCGGTCCGGAGGCGGACTCCACGATGGGCACTACCGCATCGGGAGCGATCAGCTCATCTGCAAGTGCAGAATCCAGAGCGTACACCCGCAGACCTTGATTGGCTTCTTCATAAAGAGCGATGCTGGCATAGTCCTGCCGGACCACTCTTCGAATCAGAACTGAAATCGCCGGAAACAATTCCTGCACATCCAGGTTGGACATTAAAGTCGTACCTACCTCGAGCAGCATCTGCAGCCGTTCCTTCTCTTCCAGGAAAGCGGTGCGGGTCATCGCGTTTTCCAATCCCAGGGCCACCAGTTCGGCAACTCGCCGCAGAACGTCCACATCCTCCGCAGCGTAAGCGTTGGGGCGGGAACTGCCGAGCCCCAGCGCGCCCAGCTTCTTTTCCCCGGTGGTCAGGGGTAGAGTGCAGTAGGAGCGCACTCCCTTTTCTATGAGAAGATTGACCGCACGATGAAACCGGGTCTCCTGATGCAGGTCGGACCACACCATCGCCTCCTGTTTTTGCCATGCGAAACCACAAGCGGATTCTTCCACCGGCAATTCGGCCAAGTCGGAAAGGCGGTCACTGCCTTCCCAAAGATGCATTCGCATCACATTTTTTTCGGGATCGTAGAGAGAAAAACTGGCAACTTCAAAAGATGCTACTTTGCCCAAGCGTTGCGCTAACTCCGGCAACAGTTCAGGCACATCGCGATTGTGAACTACGAGGTCCGCCACCTGCAGCAGCGCCTCGTAACGACCAATCTCTTCCGCTTCGAAGTGGCGATTAGGGTCCATGTGCAATAGTCCGCATAAAACCCCCCTCGAGCAAACCTTCCAGTACTACATTAGGCAGATCATAAACCCTATTTGCCCACAAGCAAGGCCTTTATTTTGTTTCCGGCATCTTTAGTGCCAGCTTGGCACTTTTCGTGTCATGTCCAAAACTTGGACAAGCCAGCCTTGCTCCGGGACTTGAGCAGGTATAATTTCCTGGTGGCGCGAGGTTGGGAAAGTAAGTCGGTCGAGGAGCAGCAGGCTCAAGCAATTTCTGCTCCAAAACCGGCCAAGCCGCCACTGACTCCCGCTCAAATGGCCAGCCAGCGCCGCAAGCAGAGCCTAATCCTGTCCCGCCAGCGCGTGCTCCAGCAACTGGAAGCTGCCCAGAACCCTCGCCATCGCGATATGCTCCAATCTGCGCTGGCAGATCTGGACATGCAACTTGCCCGACTGGTCTAAGCCGACCGTGCACCGCGCGACACCGGTAGCCTGACGTATAATGAGGAATCCCCCATGAAAGCTTATGTGTATGTTTCGCTGAAAAAGAGCGTCTTGGATCCCCAGGGAAAGACGATCCAGGGCGCGCTCAAGAAAATGGGCTACAAAGGCCTGGAAGAGGTTCGCCAAGGAAAGTACTTCGAGCTCACGCTGGACGGCGGCCTCACCCGGGCGGAAGCGGAAGCCGAAGTTGGCCGCATGGCACGAGAGGTTCTAACCAACCCGGTCATCGAAGAATTTCGTTTCTCAATCGAGAGCTGAGATGGCAGGGGCGGGGCTTTCAGAGGTTGCGAAAAAAACTCCCCCGGAGCCAACCAATTTCGGGAGGCACGAGTTCCCTCGCGCCGCAAAGTCCTGAAATACACTCTGGCTTCAGTCCCTGAGGGACCTGCCTCGTCCCGGCCATAAAACGGTTTATGAAATAGTATCGGAGCTGATATGTGCGGCATTGTGGGATATGTGGGCAAGAAGAGCGTCGTCCCTGTCATCATTGACGGGCTAAGGCGTCTGGAATATCGCGGCTACGATTCCGCCGGAATCGCGGTGTGCGGCAACGGCGAAGGTCTGCAAGTGCGCCGCGCCGAGGGCAAGCTGCGCAATCTCGAAGAAGTTATCCGCCTTAAGCCTTTGGATGGCACTTACGGTATTGGCCACACGCGCTGGGCCACTCACGGCCGTCCGACGGAAGAGAATGCGCATCCTCATCGTGACTGCACTGGAACGATTGTCGTGGTACACAACGGCATCATTGAAAACTACGTCGCGCTAAAGAAGAAGCTCATTGAAGAAGGCCACAAATTCACCACTGAAACCGATACCGAAGTCATCGCCCACATGGTCGAAAAGTATTACCTCAAGACGGGCAACGGAAATCGCCCGTCGCTCGAAGAGGCCGTGCGCAAGACGGTCGGTCAACTGACCGGCGTGTTCGCGCTAGCGGTGATCGCGGCCGACTCGCCGAATAAAATCGTCGCCGCGCGCAACGGCCCACCAGCAGTGATTGGCTTAGGCAAGGATGAATTCTTCGTAGCCTCCGACGTCCCGGCAATTCTCTATCACACCCGCGATCTATTCTTTCTCGGCGATGGAGATCTCGCGGTCGTGACTCCCGAAGGCGTAAAGCTCACCGATTTCGACGGAAAGCCCATCGAACGCAAGATCCAGCACGTCACCTGGGACCCAATACAAGCCGAAAAAGGTGGGTTCAAGCATTTCATGCTGAAAGAGATCTACGAACAGCCTCGGGCGGTTCGTGACACCACCCTGGGACGCATCTCGCAGGAAACCGGCCACATCTTCCTCGACGAGATGGAAATCACCGAAGCGGAATTCAAAGCCGCCAAGAAGATCAACATCGAGGCTTGCGGAACCAGTTGGCATGCGGGGCAGGCGGGCAAGTTCATGATCGAAAGCCTGGCGCGCGTCCCGGTCGAGGTCGATTATGCCAGCGAGTGGCGCTACCGCGATCCCATCGTCGCTCCCGATACGATCACGCTGGTGATTTCGCAATCCGGTGAGACCGCGGACACCATCGCAGCCCAACGTGAAGCCAAGGCCAGAGGATCGAAGACGCTCGCCATTTGCAACGTCGTGGGATCGATGATCACGCGCGAGGCCGCCGGAACCATTTACACGCACGCGGGTCCAGAAATTGGCGTGGCCTCGACGAAAGCGTTCACTGCCCAGCTCACTGCTCTTTATTTATTCGCACTCTATCTGGCGCAAGTTCGCGGCACCATGAATAAAGAACAAGCCGCGAAGGCTGTTCATGAACTCACGCTGCTTCCCGGCAAACTTGAGCATCTGCTGACGCACGATGAAGATTGTGAGCAGCTGGCAAAACAGTATGTCCGCGCGCAGGATTTCCTGTTCCTGGGGCGAGGCATTCATTATCCGATCGCACTCGAAGGGGCATTGAAGTTGAAAGAAGTCTCCTACATCCACGCCGAAGGTTACCCCGCCGGCGAGATGAAACACGGCCCCAACGCCCTGATCGACGAGGATCTGCCAGTCGTAATTGTAGCCACTCGCGACCCGAACAATGAACTGTCGATGGTGCGCTACGAGAAGACGATTTCAAATTTGAAAGAAGTGAAAGCCCGCTCCGGCATCGTCATCGCGCTGGCCACGGAGGGCGATGAAGAGATCAAGGAAGCCGCTGACCACGTGCTCTACATTCCACCCGCCCCCGAAGAACTGTTACCCATTCTCGAGATCGTTCCGCTTCAGCTGCTGGCCTATCACATCGCGGTCCGCCGTGGCTGCGACGTGGATCAACCACGAAATCTGGCTAAGTCAGTAACGGTTGAGTAGGTAGGCGTCAGGCTTCTGGCTTCCTCAACTAAGGCCATGTCATCCTGAGCGCAGTCAGTTCATTCGCAAAGCGAATGAACTCACCGAGTCGAAGGACCCCGCGCCCGATCGCAGCACCTCAGTGTCGCAGGGAGTTCTCACGAGGCATTCGCGTCGTAAGCGCCCATTATTTCATCTAACACCTGAATGGGGCTCCAAACCTTTACCGCTTCTCTCATCCGCTCCGTGGCGCTTTCCGAACTCACCAGACATCTTGAATTCGAAATCCCAGGCATAGCTCGCTTCGGCTTCGTCCCGGGCCAGTGGCTTTCGTTCCAAACCAACAAGCCTGATGGCGAGGAGATTACCCGCGCTTACTCGATTGCCTCTCCGCCAGCGGAGGGCAGCCGCTTCGCGCTCTGCCTGAACCGGGTGCAGGACGGCTTCATGTCCAATTTTCTTTGTGACCTCAAAAAAGGTGACGAGATCCGCTGCCAGGGGCCATTCGGCGATTTCATCCTGCGGCCGCCGATGCGCGATACCATCTTCATCGCCACTGGCACTGGCATCGCTCCGTTTCGCTCTATGCTGCATTGGTTGCTCGGTTCCATTCCAGAATTCGACAAAGACGGGCGAGGACACCCGCCCTCCATCGAAGCTCACTCTCGGCATCTCGGGCATCAACTCTACCTGCTTTTCGGCAATCGCACCGAACGAGACATTTATTATCACGACGAATTCCAGCGTCTAGCCAGCGAGCATACGAACTTTCATTACCTGCCCACACTCAGCCGCGGGGGGCCCGGATGGCAGGGTCTGCGTGGTTATGTGCAAGAACACGTCCCAGCAATCGCTCACGGCCGGAGCGACATGCATGCCTACGTCTGCGGCCTTGACAAGATGATCAAGGCAAACCGGGAACTGCTCAAATCCCTAGGCTGGGACCGGAAGTCAATCTTGTATGAGAAGTACGATTGAAGGTGACCCGGCCAGTCTATTTGGAATGCCCAAAACGAGTTTTTCCCCTGGAATGATTGTCTATCAATAGCCACCCCTAAACTGACACCCTAGAGCAGGAGGCGATCCCACGTGCCCCATTTCGGAGATACTTGAAACAATGGATCGACATAATCGGACACGGAAGAAACCATTGGCAAAAGTAATTGTAATGGCTTGATTGCCGCGGTTGACTCACTGTCCATCGCAGAGGGATAATCGGATACTGCCAGTTGAGGAATCATGCCATGCACGTCTGAAAAAACCTGCCAGGTCCTATAGGTCACTCCATCAACCGCTCGTCAACAACGCATGACAATTCACATCAAAGGAATCCTAAATGACTCGATTGTTCCCCAGTCTTTTTCAAGGAAGTCGCAGCCTCGTGTTTCGGTTGTTTCAGCTTGTAACCTGCCTCCTGATTCTCGCGTTGTCAGCCCTGGCGCAGACTTCGTTGGAACCAATCTCCACGCCCGCTCAGCAGAGGCTTACAGGAATATTTGGTGGAGGCCCGTTTTATAAGACGGCGAATTTCAATGTCCCCAAGAACATAGCTGAAATTGAACACTCTGGTTTCTCCGAAGCCATCGTCTGGAGCGTTGAAGTCAATAGCCAGGGCGACTTGAACTTCAACGGCGAGTTTCCGTTGACTTCAAACGGCGTCTATGTGGGCTATAAGACTTATCCGAAATTTGCCGCGGATATGGCCACATTAAAGCAGGCAGGAACTGTCAAAAGAGTCACCTTCAGCATCGGTTCCTCAAACTACGGAGACTGGGAAAATATCACTGCTTTGGTGAAGGCGCAAGGCGTCGGCCCGACGAGCATTCTGTACAAGGATTTTAAGGCCCTGAAAAAAGCCATCCCGGCTCTGGATGCCCTCGATTTTGATGACGAAAATAGCTACGATCTCGGCACTACAATTAGGTTCGGGGTCATGGTGGGCAAACTCGGCTATCACGTCTTGCCGGATCCATATGTCAACGCCAGCTATTGGCGGAGTGTGGTTTCAGGAATCAACCAGAGACTCCCGGGCACGGTAGACGGAATACATCTTCAGGCTTATGCCGGCGGTGGAGGAAACAATCCATGCTCGGGTTGGAATTTTGGAAAGGTGCCCGTTTTCCCAGGCGTGTGGGACAAAAACTACACGCCAAGCCAAGTGGAGACGGTGATGAGGCGCTGGCACAATGAATGCGGGATAGTCGGCGGGTTCATGTGGATCTACGACGACTTTGTGGGCAATGGCCTAGCCAAAAAGTACGCTACCGCGATCAACACGGGAGTCAAATAGGTCCCACCTGCGCAGTCGTTTGGCGAAAGACAACTTTAGATAGTAAATGGCATCGGCTAGGATCGGGTGGCCCACTCAAGCCGTCCTTCGGCTTGAGTGGGGGCAGTGCCAGCAGATGCACATGCCCGGGCATGACCACGTATCCATAACTGCGCATGGCGAAGCGGCAGCGCATGTCCCCCAACAAGGCGCTGAAAAACTATGATTCAGGCAAGCTTTGGGGAGGGCCCGACTTCAGTCAGGCCGCTAAGCCGTGGAAAATGTGTAGGCGCTTTAGCGCCTGAGGTAAGCTTTTCGCCTCCTCGACGACTTTTTCCGAAACCTGCCAAACATTGAACGAGCAGGCCGTCTGCGTCTGGTGAGCTGAGCTTGTCGGCGGCAACAACTGAAAGTGCGGAAATGGGACTGCCCGATCACAGGAACCGTGGATTGAGGTATCCAGGCCGCACACGTCCGTTCCCCGGATCACTGGAGAGAAACGACGCATCCGAAGTTTGCGGCGCCATGAGCCTCCAGGCTTCGCGATACTCTTCGTAGTGCCCGCAGCGGTCCCCGCCATAGGGAAAAAACAGCAACCATTTGTTATTAATCTTTTCCACCGGAATTACGTACCAGATGTCAATTGGAACGAGATAAGCGACCAAGACATCGATGTCCGCGGATGTGTACTGGTTCTGTTCGCGATTGCCGCATCTTCCATGCAAATCATAACGACGATTGTGATGATGGCATCCCGACTTGACCTGCACCCGCCACAAGCGCTGGCCAGAATCCACGATGAAGTCGTAGCGTTCGCTGTCGCCCCAAGGCTTGGCCACGCCAAACCCCAGGCTGGCGGCTTTGTAAAAGAACGCCAGTTCCGAGAGTTCCCCGCGACGCTTAGCCCAGAGCGGCCCGCGCACCATAGTGGCTTTCGTCCCCAGCAACGCCTCCCGGTTGGCTCGCCGGTCGCGCTCGAGGTTGGCCAGGACCCAGGGCGTGGAAGGCGAAGTTCGCTGCCGTGCGACGGCATTCTTAGAAGCTTCACGCAATTGTTTTTGCGGCATTATCCCCAATAAAAAAGACGCGAGCCGGGTTTCCGGTCGCGCCGTGGTTTTTCTTTTCTATTTCCAGACTACCAAATCGCAGGGGGTAAACCCGCCAAATTTTGAACTTTATATTTCCATCCGAATCAGGAGCTTGAAAGAAAACGCACGCTCCAAGGGGCTTGACAAGATTTCCCCCGAATCGGGAAAGCGCGTCGGGTGGCCATTCAAGCCGACGCCGCAGGTGGATGCACCGTCATTACCAGAATGTCCGTATCATTAATCTGCACCGCGCCTGACTCTCCGCACAAATACCATCGAAAACTGCTCCAGCGCCACTGTTCAGGCGCGGCCACCAATCCGCGCTCCACCGGATTGCGATGAATGTAACGAAGCTTCTCAATCCGCTTGCGCTCTGTCCAAATATTGAAATCATAAAAGCGCGCCTGCCAGAATCGAGGGGGGCGGATCGGTGTCCCCGCAGCTAGGGTGCCAGAGGTTAGGGCCCCGCAAGTTAGGGTGCCCGGAGTTAGGGTGGCCCAGGTCTCGCCGTTTTTGCGAGACCTGGGATCCCCCGCCACGACGCCTCCGCCAGAACACTGCAAACTGCGAACTAACCCCAGCTTCAATGCCTGTACCGCGGTCGACAACGTCTCCCGCTGCGGTTCGCTCACCAATAAATGAACGTGTTCCGGCATGACGACGTATGCCAACACCACCAGCCGATAACGTCGGCGAACCGGTTCCAGAATCTTCAGAAACAAATCACCGTAAACCTCGTTCCTGAAGAGAGGTCGGCGTCGGTAACAACTGAACGTCAGAAGGTGTAAGTCCTAGCGCCATAAAATCGGTGTAGGCCCTCGGTCATGAATAGAGAGTAGAAAAATCAGAGAAGGCCTGTCTGTGACAAGTGAACTTCGAGGCCAGAATCGTTCATGGTGAGTTGGTGTGCCGACGTCAGGGTGCCCCAGGTCTCGCCGTCTTTGCGAGACCTGGGAGCCGTCGCCACAATGCTTCCACTAGAACCCTGCAAACTGCGAACCAACCCGAACCTGAATGCCCGTACCAGGGTCGACAAAATCGACGTAGGCCCTCGGTAATGAATAGAGCGAAGAAAAAATCAGAGAAGGCCTGTCCGTGACCAGTGAACTTCGAGGCGGCCCTCCCAGGTCTCGCAAACCCAGCGAGACCCGGGGCACCCGGCAAGTCGCAGTCTCGGCTGCGATTCTCGAGGAGTACGAGGGCGTGCTGCGGCGGCCTAAATTTGAAATCGCCCCGAGGCAGGTTGGCCGATCCTTGCGCCTGCTTCGGAAGGCGGCCCGCGTTGTGCGCCCTCGTCACCGGTTGGAGGTGACGCGTGATCCGGACGACAACCGATTTCTAGAGTGCGCCGAAGCGTCCAAAGCAGACTACCTGGTGACAGGAAACAAACGCCACTTCCCTAAGCAGTGGCGGCAGACCCAAGTGGTGAATGCCCGCGAATTGCTGGAGTGGGTGATTCCCGAGCTGCGGCGGTAGTCGCAGCCGGTTCTTTCAACAGCCCGCCGTGAATCATCCACTTTTCATTGTCATTTTGGAGCCGAGCAGCAAAGCTCCACTCAAGCCAAGAAACGGCTTGAATGGGCCACCCGCTAAAGAACGGCTTGAGTGGGCCACCAGCCTCCGCGTCCAGTACAATCGTGGAAGGAGCACCGCAAGGAAACTATGCCCCTGAATCCTGACCAGTTCGCAAAAATTGCGGAGTCTCTGCGCCAGTATCGGCGTGCCGAGTTATCCGACTTTGAGGCAGACGTTGGCTCCAATCCGGTGGACCTTCTTTATGTCGATCCACTGGAATCCGATGCCGTTCTCAAGACTGTAACACTCAACAACACGACATTTCTTGTCGGGAGAAAGGGCACGGGAAAGAGCACAGTTTTTGCTAAGGCCCAGATCGAATTACGAAAACGAACTGACGCCATTTCCATCTATGTAGACGTAAAAAGCTTACACGAACTGTTGGCGACCAATGAGGCCGTCGTGCAGTCGCTTCAGGACGTCTCCATTTCTGAGCCGGTCCTTCGCGCACACAGCCTCCGCAAGAACTTTCTTGCCGCTGTGGTTTCCGATCTGATCAAAGAGTTGAAGAGTGCCTACGAAACGCGGTCTCTCGTCGAGCGCTGGATAGGAAAGGCCCGCGGCTATCAAGAAGTCATCGGGGAACTGGAAAAACTGGCCGCCGACGTAAAGGTCGCAAAGCTTTCCCAAGAGGAAATTCCGATTCTGCGCACGATTTCGGCTAAGACGAAAGAGGCGACGGCCACAAAGGAATCGGTCAGCACCGCCGCAAAGGGCGGAATAAAGGTCGGCGCCAAACCGGAGCTGAAAACCTCCGGCGGATTTGAAACATTTGACGAAAGCATTGCCGACAACGAGATCTACCAAGAATACGCCGACGCAGTCCTAAGATCGTTTCCCTTTCAGCAGTTATTAGACCGGATTCGGGAACTGTTGGCCGGGGTTGGTCTGGTGCGCCTGTTCGTCTTTTTCGATGACTTCTCTGAACTTGCATGGATCGAGCAAAAGCTTTTCGTCGATGTGATTCTTTCGCCCCTAAATAATGCAAGCGACGAAACGATAAAGCTCAAAGTGGCAGGATACCCCGGAAGGATCTACTACGGAAAGATTGACCCCGGCAAGGTGGATACCGTAGGGCTGGACTTCTACCAGCTGTACAAGTCGCAGGAGATTCAAACAAGCGAAGCAGCGGCAATCAACTATCTAGAGCGCTTGCTGACAACACGCTTCGGCGGCTTTCACGAGAACATTTCAGAATATTTCGACGCGGCAGTTCCGCTCGTGGACCATTATCGGCTCCTATTTGAGGTGACGCTGAATGTTCCACGCCTGATTGGGTATGTTCTTCACTATTGCTACTTGGATCGTATTTCGAAACGGCAGCTCATAACAACCGCCTCAATACGCCTAGCAGCGCAGAAATATTACGAAACGGTGATCGCGCAGTATTTTGATCGGATGAATCGGTTCGCCATGGAGCCGTTCGAGAGGAAGCTAGACCGACATAATCAGCAGCAACTGCTGCGCTCCCTGATCGACGAGGCCCGTAACGTGCGTCGCGGCATCGTGTCGGGCCAAGTTGGCGGTAAGTACTTTGAAGGATTGACCAACCCACCGGTAAGCCATTTTGCAGTGAACCCTTCCATGGAAAAACTCCTGTCCGCGCTGGAGCTCAACTTCCTGGTCACGAAATATCACGAGATGCGCGACAAAAGCGCGAAAGATGTTTCCGTTTACGCTTTCTTCTATGGTCTATGCGAAGCCGAGCGCATCCCGTGGGGCTACCCGAAGGGGCGTCGCGACGACCGCAGCTACTTCGTCCAGCGCTGTTTCAACTTCAACGCAGCCATCCAGCAGTTTCTCGCGAAGAATCAAACCATCCGATGCGACAACTGCGGGGCATGCCTCGGGATGGAAAAGAGGGAGATGGTAGAGACCTATAAGTGGCGCTGCCCAGAATGTCAGGCGGGAACGTGCATGATCGTCTCACTGGGCGATGACTTCAAAAGAGAAGTTGAGACGCTGGACAAGGAAACGATGCTACCGCCCGTGGAGCTAGAGATTCTGGAATCGCTGAATGAGGAAGGCCTCCCAATGAGAGCGGGCGAGATCGCAACTCTTGTCGACGTTACCTATCAGCTTGTAGGTCACCGGACCTCGAAGCTTCACGAAATGGGACTCGTTCACAAAACGTCGAAGGAAGGCGTGAACAGAAGCACAATTACCGACAAAGCGCGACAGCGTTATTTCGGGATGGCCGGACAAGCACAGGCGGCTACGGACGACGAGTAGACCGGAGTCCCAGGTTCGGGAGGGGGCTGGCCCAACCTAGACTCCTAAACCTCTAAACCACTCTTCAGGGTGCCCCGCTCAAGCGCTTGGACGGGGCACCCTTGAGAATCGTTTAGAGGGGTGGGTGGTTTCTCCTCAATGTTTGTGTCTTTTTGGTAGGCACTGCCGCATCCTCCTTATCTCCAACCGCATCTAAAACCTTGACAACGATTCACTCAAGTCTTAGGATAATGTCGTTCGCAATCATGAATCGACTGATTAGAAAGCACTTATCCTAAAAGGAGAAATTAGTTATGGCCAAGATCATAGGTATTGACCTCGGAACCACCAACTCTTGCGTGGCGGTTATGGAGGGTGGCGAACCCAAGGTTATCCCCAATGAAGAAGGTGGGCGCACTACCCCGTCGGTCGTGGGATTTACCAAGACCGGGGAGCGGTTAGTGGGGCAGGTAGCCAAGCGGCAGGCCATCACCAATCCGGAGAATACGGTTTTTTCGATCAAGCGGTTTATGGGGCGCCGCTACGACGAAGTTGGCGAAGAGATCAAGATGGTGCCCTACAAAGTCGTGAAGCAGGGCGACGGCGTCGCGGTGCTGGCGCAGGGCAAGGAATATACGCCTCCGCAGGTTTCTGCCATGATTTTGCAGAAGCTGAAGAAGGCGGCGGAAGATTATTTGGGCGAGAAAGTTAACGACGCGGTGATCACGGTACCGGCGTACTTTAACGACGCGCAGCGGCAGGCCACGAAAGATGCGGGCAAGATTGCCGGGCTGGACGTAAAGCGCATTATCAACGAGCCCACGGCGGCGGCGCTGGCCTACGGTCTCGACAAGAAGAAGGATGAAACCATCGCGGTCTACGACTTCGGCGGCGGAACGTTTGATATTTCGATCCTTGAAGTTGGCGAAGGCGTAATCGAAGTGAAAGCCACCAACGGTGATACGCACCTCGGCGGTGACAACCTTGATCAGCGGATCGTCGATTGGCTGATCGATGAATTTAAGAAGGACGAGGGTCTCGACCTGCGCGGCAAGGGCAACGAAATGGCGTTGCAGCGTCTGCGTGACGCAGCGGAGCGGGCGAAGATCGAACTCTCCACCACCATGGAGCACGAGATCAATCTGCCCTTCATCACGGCGGATGCAAGCGGTCCGAAGCATCTGGTCAAGAAGTTGACGCGGGCGAAACTCGAATCGATGGTGGAAGACATCATTCAGCGCTCGGTCGGTCCCTGCAAACAGTGCATGAAAGATGCGGGCATTGACGCCAGCAAGATCAATGAAGTCGTGCTGGTCGGCGGCCAGACTCGCATGCCGCGCATTCAGGCGCTGGTAAAAGAACTGTTCGGCAAAGAGCCGCACAAGGGCGTGAATCCTGATGAAGTCGTCGCGATTGGCGCAGCAATTCAGGGCGGCGTCCTCGGCGGCGAAGTTAAGGATTTGTTGTTGCTCGACGTAACTCCGCTGACGCTGGCGATTGAAACGCTTGGCGGCGTAGCCACGCCAATGATTCCACGCAACACGACGATTCCAACCCGCAAGACGGAAACGTTCTCGACCGCGGCGGATAGTCAGACTTCCGTCGAGGTTCATGTGCTGCAGGGGGAACGCCCGATGGCGGCGCAGAATCGCACTCTGGGCAAGTTCCACCTGACCGGTTTGCCGCCGGCTCCGCGTGGCGTGCCCCAGATTGAAGTGACGTTCGATATCGATGCCAACGGCATCCTCAACGTGACCGCGAAAGATATGGCCACGGGCAAGGACCAGAAGATCACGATCACGTCGTCTTCGGGTCTGAGCAAAGATGAAGTCGAGCGCATGGCCAAGGAAGCCGACGCACACGCAGCCGAAGACAAGGCCCAGCGCGAAGCGATCGACGCCAAGAACCAACTAGACTCCATGGTTTACGGAGTAGAGAAGATGCTGCGCGAACAGGGCGATAAAATCTCCGGCTCAGAACGCGGCGACGTCGAAAACGCAATCGCCGACGCCAAGAAAGCGTTGGAAAGCGGCGACAAAGCCACCATGGACAAGGCTCGTGAAACGCTGACCCAAGCCTCGCACAAACTGGCCGAGCATATGTACAAAGCCACCCAGCCGCCGCAAGGCGCAGCGCCGGAGGCAGGGCCGAGCACAGGACCAGAACCTTCATCGAACGGCCAAGCCAAAAAAGACGAAGGCGTCATAGACGCAGAGTACGTAGATGTGGAAGACAAGAAGTAACGTTTGGCGCGGGGGCTCTTGCCCGCGAAGCTTGGCCACGGATTTACGCGGATCGTCACGATATAGAGACCAAGGCAGTATCTGTGAAAATCCGTGAAATCCGTGGCTTGTTTTTTCGAGGCGTTTTTGCACGAGGGGGAGATTGAAATTGCAATTCGAAGCGAATGGACAAACATACTTTCTTAATTTTGCGGAAGACGAAGGCCGGTGGTACGTCTTCGCGCAAACGTTCACCGGAGTGAACCGCATTCCGGTTTACGTGGATGCGCCGAAGTACGAGCGTATCGGCGTGCTCGAAGCAGGAAGACACAAGATCCAGAACTGAGCTGTAGGCTGAACGACTAGAAATGGCTACTGCGACCAAGAAGGACTACTACGAAACCCTAGGGGTAAAGAAGTCCGCCTCTTCGGAGGACATTCGCAAGGCCTTTCGCAAACTTGCGCGCAAATACCATCCTGACGTCAATCCCGGCGACAAGGCCGCTGAGGAGAAGTTCAAGGCGCTCTCCGAGGCCAACGATGTTCTGAGCGATCCCAAGAAACGCAAGATTTACGATCAGCTTGGGTTTTATTCTGACAACATTGATCCGGCGACGGCCGACGCTTATGCCCGCGCGGGCGGCGGCGCGGGCGGACCTTCGGCTGGCTTCCCGGGCGGACAACCCCAAGGGGCTGGGCCTCAGGGCGCAAATTTTGATTTCGGAGGCTTCGACTTCTCTGACCTGTTTGAAGGGGCCGGCGGTCGTAGCCGCAAAGCCAGCAGCGGAGGCTTCAAGGACATCTTTTCGGGCATGTTCGGCGGCCGCGGTGCGGCGGCGCAAGAAGGACCGGAACCGGGCTCCGATCTGGAATACCAGGTGAATGTTCCCTTCTGGACGGCCATCCGCGGCGGCGTCATGCGGCTGAACATCACCCGACGCGACGTTTGCGGAACCTGCCACGGCAAGGGCTATACCGAATCGCCGGGCACGTGCCCGGAGTGCGGCGGCACCGGCCAAGTCACCCAGACTGGCGGACGCATGAAATTCAACGTAACCTGTCCGCGCTGCCATGGTACCGGCAAGAACATAACAACCTGCTCCACCTGCCATGGAGAAGGCACCGTGGAGAAGACCGAACCGCTGGAGGTAAGGATCAAGGCAGGTACGCGCGATGGGCAGCGCATCCGCATTCCCGGGAAAGGCAACGCCGGTTCCCATGGCGGACCGACTGGCGACCTTTACGTGATTATTCGCACTGGAGACCACCCGGTTTTCCATCGCGAAGGCGACGATATTCACCTGACCGTTCCCGTGACGGTTACGGAAGCGACGCTAGGCGCCAAGGTTGAGGTTCCGACCATCGATGGCCGGACCATACTCAAGATTCCGCCGGGAACCCAGTCCGGCCAGAAGCTTCGCCTGCGCGAGAAGGGTGTTCCATCGGCCACCAAGGATGGCGCACGCGGAGATGAGATCGTCGAGATCAAGACCGCTGTTCCCATGCCCAGAGACGAGCGCTCCAAGGAAATCCTGCGCGAGTTAGCAAAGCTGAATCCCGAAGATCCCCGCGCGGAACTCTGGAAGAATGTCTGACCGCTTGCTAATAAGCATATAAATTTGTTAACTGGGGGTGTGGTTATGTCGAACGCACCAGACCAACGCCTGCTTGGGGCTCTGCTGGACTCCTGGGACCGGAACAACATCGTCCTGCTCAACCTGCTGGGCGCCCTCCCGCCGGGCGGGCTGGAGGCTACGGCGATGGAGGGCAGCCCCACCGTCGCGGAGCTATTCACTCACATACACTTTGTGCGGCTTGTGTTGGTCTCTGAGGACGCACCTGAGTTCGCCAGGAAGCTGCCCGAGGAAGAGTGGGTCGTCGAGCGTGACGCCGGTCGCATCGCGGAGATGCTCAACGACAGCGCCAAGGCGGTACGGGAGGCGGTAAAGAGCAGGGTGGAGTCTGGCCGAGACATGAACCTTCACTGCGACCATCCGATCCTGCTGCTCCAGCACATGGTCTGGCACGAGGGCTACCATCATGGCCAGATGAAGCTGGCTCTCAAGGTGTCAGGCCGTCCAATCGCCGACGAGGAAGCCGGGCCAATCACGTGGGACGTCTGGATGCGCAAGAAGTGAACGATCTTCGTAAGTTCGCCAGCGCGGCTTCGCTCGCCTCGAAGGAAATCCTGCGCGAGTTGGCGAAGCTGAATCCCGAGGGTCCGCGCAGAACTCTGGAAGAATGTCTAAGAAGCGTTCAGCTGTGCCGTCGTTACCTCCTTACCTGACTCCTTGACAAAAATTTGCGAGAGATTTCGATAATTTTCTTGCATCGTTGGAAATTTGCCGTAATCTCTACACTGCGAACTAACTCCAGCGCAGCTTCCGGAATCTTAGTTACTGGAAGGCCCAGAGCAGCTGTGCCGCGACGGTGCGGCTGAGAGTGATTCGCCCCAGAGGAGGAACACATAGAAATTGGCAACAGCTAGCGCTCCGCGCCAACCATTCCAGCCGCCCGCGATCGTCCCCAGCCGGAAAAAATCCGTTCGCCTGACTCTGTGGCCACTGGTCGCCGCCACCTTCTTTATGGTGTCGGGCGGCACTTATGGCACGGAAGATATCGTGCGCGGCGCCGGCTATGGCAAGGCGATCCTTATTCTGCTGCTCACCCCGATTCTTTGGAGCCTGCCTACCGCCTTCATGATTGGCGAACTGTCGAGTGCCCTGCCCTACGAAGGCGGCTACTACGCCTGGGTGCGCCGCGCTATGGGCAACTTCTGGGGATTTCAGGAAGCATGGCTCTCGCTGGTGGCGTCAATTTTCGACATGGCGATCTACCCGACTTTGTTCGTGCTCTATCTCACCCGCCTGTTTCCCTGGTTCGCGGTGGGATATCGCGGGTGGATGGTCGGACTTGCGGTAGTTGTTGTCTGTGCGCTGCTGAATGTCGCTGGGGTACGAGTGGTTTCGACGACCTCGCTCTGGCTTCTGATCGTTCTGTCTGCGCCCTTCATTCTGATCGTGGCCATCGCGCCATTCAAGCTGGGAGCCTTGGCCCACGCGGTAACCAAACCGACTACGTCGTCGGTGGACATCCTCACCGGTCTGCTGATCTGCATGTGGAACTACATGGGCTGGGACAACGCCTCGACCATCGCTACCGAAGTCGAGCGTCCGCAGCGAACCTATCCCCGCGCCATGCTGGCCGCAGTCGTGATCGTGGCACTGAGCTACATCGTCCCCGTCGCTGCCATGTGGATGACCGGCCTTTCTTCGAGCGCATGGGAGACCGGATTCTGGGCGGACATTGCCGGCCTGCTCGGCGGCCCGCTGCTCCGCGTCGGCCTCGCCCTTGGCGGAATGATCAGCGGCTTCGGGATGTTCAACGCGCTGGTGATGAGCTACTCGCGTCTGCCGCTGGCCATGGCTCAGGATGGCATGCTGCCGCGTATCTTTGGCAAGCTGCATCCTCGATCCCGTGCGCCATGGGTGGCGATCGTGGTCTGCGCCATCGGCTGGGCCCTGTGCCTCGGCCTGGGTTTCGAGCGCCTCGTGACCATCGATATTCTCCTTTACGGCGCCAGTCTCTCGCTGGAATTCATCGCGCTCATCGTTCTGCGCGTCCGCGAACCCGAACTGCATCGCCCGTTCCGCGTTCCCGGTGGGCTGATCGGAGCAATTGCTGTCGGTATCCCCCCCATGCTGTTGCTTGGATTCTCTGTCGTACGCAGCGAGACCGAGCAGGTGCTGGGCATGAGTTCCTTCACCTTCGGAATGGTGCTTATTACCGCAGGCGTGGTGGCCTATCTTCTCAATCATGCGGTGAAGCCCATGGGTTGGGCGGCTTCAGCAGAAAAACCCCAGCCCGCAGCCTGAGCCGAACCGAAGTAATCAGCGGGACTGCGAAAGCGTCCCGCTTTTTGCCGCCTCTGGTATTAATCTGAAATGGGGACGGCTTGAACGCGCTTCTACGATACCGAGACATTCCGGCATATACTGCAATCGCTTTGGCTTTTGCCGTCTCATTGTGTGTAGCGATCATAGCTGGCGCGGTGACTGCATCTGTGGCAGGCTTGTTGTTCTCCCGGCCGGACGACCCCTTTGGAGTGACTGGGATACTGGTTATATTAGCGACATTGAACATCGCCATTCCCGTATTCATAGTCAGTTTCTCTATTCTTGTAAATTGGCACCACTCAACGTCCTGGCGAAGTCCGACGTTCGCGTTCGCCTTTTGCATCGCCGCGATTCGAATCACGGGACCATTTTCAATCAGGTTTGCACCATTTATGCTAACGACAGGGGCAATGGCTTGGCTCGTTAGCTGCTGGCTGCTCCGTGAGAAAGGAAACTCGGCCCCCGAATATGTCATCGAAGCGTAAATCCAAGGGCGCCTACATGATTTCGGCTGTGGCTGAGATGTATGGCATCCATCCTCAGACCTTGCGGCTGTACGAACGGGAAGGATTGCTCAAACCGTCGCGTACCGAAGGCAACACCCGGCTCTACACCGACGAGGATTTGCAGCGGCTGGAATTCATCCTGTCGTTGGCGCGAGATTTGGGAGTGAACATTAGCGGGATGGCGATCATTCTACAGATGCGCGAGCGCATGGAAGAAATGCAGCGTCAGATTCAGGATTTTGTGAAGTACATCCAGGAAGAAGTGCTGGCGCGGGCCAACGCGGCGTCCGATCCGTCCCGTGGCGCGATTGTCCCGGTCCGGCGGGACATCGTCGCCATGCCGCAGCAGCCTGCCCGTAAGAAGTAGGATTTATTGGATCAGCGTGAGAAGCCAGAGAGAATTCTGCTGAAGCAGAATAGCCACTGGAGCAAACCAGTGCCCGCTGCAAAACGCGTTCTTCCGAGCAAGAAACTACGCGGCCTTGCCCTCCCTCATCCGCTTCTTTGCTCCTCCCACTTGCATCTTTGGATCTTTTCCGAAGGTGAAGGTATTGCCTGTTGCCGGCGGATTCGTATTCACAGGCTTTGTGCCTCGATAATACGTCAATACGTCACCCGAGATTTTACACTCAAGTGAAGCGCAAGGCGTTGACCTCCGCGTAGCGCCCGCATCTTGCGGGCTATCGCGAGGGCATCTTGCCCTCGCCGTCGGAGGGCGGAAGCCGAGGGGTGCCTGATCTGCAATCGGCCTCTCCATGCCAAAATAGTGAAGACGCCAACACGGTTTTCCCGCATGAAAACCAAAGTCCAAATTTCGGCCATCTCGGCGATACTTCGCCAGCTCTGTCCCCGATGCCGATCCGCCAGAATCTTCCGCAAGTCCATCTTCGCCGGATTTCCGGGGATGCAAGAGTGCTGTCCCACTTGCGGATTGAAGTTTGAGCGCGAACAAGGCTATTTTCTGGGAGCGATGTACATCAGCTACGGACTGGCTTTGATCACGATCACTGCGCTTGGGCTTCTGTTGTGGGCATCGACCTCATGGTCGCTCCAGAGAATAACCCTGTGGGCAATTCTGCTGTTCTTGCCACTGGCGCCCAGCCTGACGCTATTCTCCCGCGTGCTGTGGATCTATTTGGATCGGGCGATTGACCCGGAATAAGCGCCGCTAGAAGTGGGGAGCGCACATGCCACGTGTGGAAGATGACGGCACTTGCTCCTAGCGCGGCTGCACTTCGACGGCGTCTGGCAAGTGCATCGAGGCTCGCGCATTGCCAGGGACGGTTATGGTCTGTCCGCGCTGGGCGTAGTGGGCGATTACCCCGGGGCGGGACCAGTCGAGGTCCCAGCCGTTTTCGATGGCCACGATGGTGTAGGCGCCGGGAATTACACTTTGCAGGTTGAAACTTCCGTCTTGATCGCTTTGGTCTCGGCGGAACAGGTCGCGATGGGATTCGGGATCTTTGGGTACTAATACGATCATGGCTCCGGCGGTGGCTTTTCCTGTGCGTTTGGCGAATCCTTCGACGTTCACGACGCCTGTGGCGAGCGAGAACGAAACAGTGAGCGACGAGCCGGGGGTTACATTTAAGATGTGTCCCGGGATCACGCCGCCTTGGGACGTGATTTGCACGACCGAATACGCTTTCGAGCGGCTGCCTGCCAGCACTTCATACTTTCCGGGCGCGAGGTCGTTGAATTCGACCTCTCCTTTTTCATTCGTTTCCCGCCAGCCCACAACTCTCATTTTGCTGTTACGCAGTGCGATCTCGATCTGTGGCGGCAGCTGCGCTTCTCCTAAAGCTTGCACTGTGGCTTTCACGTTGGCGGAGGCCTCGGCGGCGGGTACACTCAGCTCCTGCCCATCGCTGGTGAGATCGACTTCGTTGGCTTCGTCGCTCTGCCCAATTCCGGGCCGGCGGACGGAGTAGCGGCCGGGCGCGATTCCGCTGATTTCGAATAGACCGGGGGAGACTTGCTGCACGCCTTCGATGCGGACGAAATCCTCGTCGTCGAAGGACGGCCTTTGAAGTTGCGGCACGGTGATTCCATGTTCGCCGTTGTCAGGAACATGAAAGAGCAAGTGCAGGGCGGGAACGGGATTTAGATGAATGTCGGCTTGCAAGCGATCGCCGCCGCGAATGGGGATCGGGGCAGCGTCGTCGGGCTCGGTGGAATCGCCGTAGTAAATAACGGGATAAGCCGCGTCGAGAGCGTGGTCGACGGTGGTGGGAAGACTCTCCGTGCCGGGTTGAGAAGAAGAAACGGGATGGACCGCATACCATGGCGTCGCGGTGGCCGAGATGAAATAGGTGCCCGCGTCGAGCGAAGCGAACTCGTAGGTGCCTTGGTCGTCGGTCTGGGCGACGCGAACTCTTTGAATACGGCCTATGCCGAGGCGGCGATCTTCACGGTACAGCGACACGTTGGCGTGGCGGACCGGATCTCCCTGTTCGTCGAGAATCTTGCCGAAGAGCAAAGCAGAGGGGGCGAGGCGCAGGACGAGGTTTTCGGTACTGAGGTCGGCGCCGGTCACGATGGCGGTCGAGAACCCCTCGTGCTCGTCATAGGCGGCGGTGATGAAACCTCGCTTCGCGCCTTGCAAGGCGTACTTGCCGGCTTTGACTTTGAAGGTAAAGCGGCCGTCCTCGGAAGTAATCATGGACTGCACGTTCTGGGGATTGCGGGCGTCCAAAATGGAGACCCGAGCTCGTCCCAGCGGACTTTCGCCAATTGCATTCACAAGGGTGCCTGCGATTCGAAATGGCGCGGTCGAAGATTGCGCTTGCACCGAGGCTGAGCTCTGGGCCGCGCAAACCGGCACGGAGTTTAACAATATCAGCCCGCCCGCGAGCATCAGTGATCTGGAAAAACGTCTCATGGTTACTCGCTGCTCGAGATCAATTGCAACTGCAAATGTTCCTTCTGGCCAGCTACCAAACGGAGCAACTGTCCCTTCGCGTCATAGGCACGCATCGCTTGGGGATTGCGGTATTCCAGCGTCTCTTCCGGATGATCGAAGGCCAGCACGCGATAAGTGCCCGGAGCGAACTGCTGGGGAGAGAATTTTCCATCCGGAGATACCCAGACATCTCTGAACTCTCCGCTGCTATCAGGTAGCGGAACGAAGTACACATGCGTGGATGTCTCGTGCGATGCAGGTGCAGCGCCGTTCGGTGCAGCCGTTGTGCCGCCAGTTCCGCCGAAGGATGCGGCTGCGACCTGGATGGTGCCATCGACTTCGGCTGAGCCGTCGCGCATGGTTATTTCGATCGGAGCGCTCGATCCGCCCACGCCGACGACAAGCGGCTGATGCTGCAGGTCCGTGGTACCGGAAGTGATCGAGGCCACGAATCCCCGAGAGCTATTGGCTCTCACCCAGTAGCGGCCGAGTGGGACGCCGTCGATTGCGAGCGAGTCGTCCTCAGCGCCGGAGGGAGGACGCAGCGACGCGGCTCTTTCCTCGCCAAAATCGTCGGCTGGCTCCAAATGCAGATTGAGATAGGTCCTTGGCCCGCGCTTAATTCCCGTATCGTCGTTAATCATCATCACATCCTGCGAGCCTGTCTCTCCTCTGGCTGTGAATTCCTCCTTCACGTTCACGCTGATCGAGCCATTCGGGACCATTATCATCCGGGGTCCCTCAACTGTGGCGCCGTTGACGCTAATGTTCAACAATCCGGACGCGGCATTGGGTCCAAAGCTCGACGCCTCGAGGGTGTAGTTTCCATTGGGCAGGCTGCCCTCAATCATCCGCTCCTCGAAGTTGTAGTCGAGGGCATAACCTGGGCCGCGATGTCCCTGCACAGACACGACGACATTGATCCCGGAATCGGTTGGCAGGTGGACGACAGCCACTTTGACCGGATAATAGGCGTGCCGGACCACAGAAATATTCGCCGGGAAAATCTGGCCAGCTGCTAGCTGAATCGTTTGCCCGGCTGCGAAGTCGGTGGCGTTGGGAAAATAAATGGGCGGATATCCGTAGAGTTGTCCATGCGGGTCGAAGGTCAGAGGATCGCGATCCATCAGCTCCCGTGTCAGCAGCTTGTAACTGCCTGCCGCGAGTTCCGCAAAACGAAACTCGCCGTTTGACCGGGACGAAGTTGAGCCTGCGGGAATCCAATGCGCACGGCCGTCCTGAACCTGACGCCGGTAGAGCTCCAGTTGAATGCTGTCGGAAGCTTCGGAGCTGGCAAGCACCACCCGGCCGACCACAAGAG
This sequence comes from uncultured Acidobacteriota bacterium, assembly GCA_963832245.1. GTDB lineage: Bacteria > Acidobacteriota > Terriglobia > Terriglobales > Acidobacteriaceae > JABDBE01. The sequence continues at coordinate 2,937,578 of CAWHTG010000004.1, read as the reverse complement.
CTTCAGGCGTAAGCGGGATAGTGATTTCCTTACCTGCCGTCTCCGATTGCAGATTCTGGATTCCGTTTTGATCGTTTAGGAACCCGGGCTTTCGAGCCATCAGCGGATTTGGCCGATAAGAATATGAAGAGGTGGAACAGGAACCGTCAGTGCACGGCGTACGCCTGCTCGTACCTGAGAGGTTGGCGGACTCGGATGTGTCCCCCTGATTTTTGTCGACCTCTGCCGGCGCGAAGTTGAATTCAAACCGTCCGTCACCGTCCGTCATCGTAGCGAAGTGATTATCGGGGGAATAGACGAGCGCCCGTCCGATAGGTTCGTGAGTCACGCTGTTTACCACGATGCCGTGAACACTATCTGCCTGTTTGTTTCCGGACTGTGAGCTCTGCGCCGCAGGCTTTGGGCTGGCGCACAAGACAGAAAGCAGCACTATGAAGGCAAGGGTCCCCAGCGGACGCCGCGGATGAAGATGCTTGCCCATACAGAACAAAAAACTTTCGTTGGTTCTCTTCAGACTTCCCGCCCACATATTGTGGCCGAAAACCGAGGAAATGCAAAGGGGCTGGACGCCACGCGGGTGAGAACTTGGGCCGCCGGTTCACGGAGGGCCATCGCAACTCTTGTTTCAGGCTTTCAGTTCTTCCATCTACTTCGGAACTTGGTCTAATCCGGTCGCCTCCATAGTCTGCGAGTCTGGCGTGGCGAAGAGTTTACGCGGATGTCATGGTTCGTGCCGTTGTGCTAACCCCTTCTACCAGCAACGGCTGGCCAGCCCTTTTTGAGACGTGAGTTTTATCCCGAGCGACCCAGCACCTGGCGCAGGATCAGCAACTCAATCTCCCTGCGCGATTGTCTGATCTCCTGGATCTCGTAGCGCAGACGATTGATCTCCAACTCTTTTTGATGAAGGTACGCTTCATGCTTCTCCAGAAACAGCGCTAGCGCCTCGTCCTCTTGAGGGGACGGAAGCCGGTCTTCCATCAGTGGTGCTCCGGCTGGGACAATGAGCGAGTCGAGCGATTTGCCTCTTTCGTCAGCCATCTCAGCAAAATCCGGTCCGGTATTTTCTGCGCTATCGCTCGGGAGCAGGCCCAGAAATTCCAGCCCGAAATAATAACCGTTGCGATCGCGAACTGAGGCAGCGACCCGAAGCCGCTTGGAGGTTTGAAACTCCACTTCCATCAGATCGCCGGGCTGCAATGGCACGCCTCCGTAGAGCGCCATCCCTCCCTGGCTAATCTCGGTGGTCAATCCGGGCACAACTATTTCTGAAACGTCATTTGGGGTAATGATGCGGACGGGTAGCTTCACTGCATGTCGCTGCCAACGGCGAGTGTTTGGGGGAGCCATCACTATTTCAGTGGGTGCACCTGGAGAAGATAGAATGCCCCGCCCAGACCGAGTATTACCAGAGCGACTACTCCAGCGGCGAACCGAAAAAACCGTTTGCGCGGCCGGCTCTGGCAACTCGATGCCGCGCGAAGTTTCTCCATCCACTTTTGTTCAGCCGCGTCCTGATCCACGATGTTCGCATTTAAGGATGATTGGATGGCCGCTCCCAATCGCTGGCGATCGTCCACCGGAAGCGAAACAAAACGAAACGGCTGCTGCGTGCTGGTGAGCGGGCTCAGCATTTCCGCCGCGCCCATTACGGCGCCGGTGTGAGTGAGGAACATCAACTTCACCTGAGAGCCCTGATCAATGGGATCAGGCAGGGAAAGCAATCCGCCATTCACCGAGAGCACCTTCAGTTGTCCGGAAGCCCGTTGACCATCCTGGAATCGAAGCACCGCCGGAGTAAAGTCTGCGAGATGAACTCGGGGGGCGCGCAGTGGAGCGTGCAGTTGGGAGAGGCCGTCCATATTCCATGACAGTATGTTACGCACCCGGCAGGAGCGGGAGATTACGAAAGATGTTGTACGAATTCCATCTGGCGTATTCGGCCTTGCGCACCCTGCTTTCGTAATGTGCACCGCATCCAGCTGCGTGACATAGTTGAACTCGTAATGACCGCCTTCCCCCACTCAAGACGAAAAGTCCGAGCCCCTCGCGTCAATCTCTCGGGAACAGTTTCTGCAAACATCCAGCTCGAAAATGGACGACAACTCTGGGGCAAGACCCTTCGGATTTCGATGACAGGAGGGTTGCTCGAGCTGGCCTCGTGCCTCGACGAAGGACTCAGGGTTAAGCTGACCGTGCACCTTGGCCCCCGGACGGTGCGGGGCGAGGCGGCAATGCTGTTTCCGATGTGGGCCACGCAGGGCTATTTGCAGCCTTTTCGCTTCATCGATCTTCGTGAGGAAGAGTGTCTCGCTCTGCAAGCTGAAATCGGAGAACTGCTCAAGCAGGCCCAGCCTTTCACGGTAGGTCACCGGGGCCTCCTCGGGCTCAGGTCACGCTACGTTCTCGAATCAACCTAGGTCGGAAACGAAACCGGGCATTGCTGCGGAAATCTGGTCCCGTTCCAAGATTTCATCTCACGATACTGCGAATACGCGCCGGCACGATGGGGTGAGAGAACGAAACCCGCTTATTCATCGGCTTCCTTTTTCTTGCCGCCTTTGCCCACCAGCTTCTTACCCAGTTTCCCAATCCCCTTGGCGCTTCCCTTGCCAATCTTGGCCGCGCCTTTGCCAGCGCCGACTCCGACGTCTTTGCCAGCGCCGCCAGCGCCTTTACCGAGATCAGTGGCGGCTTTGCCCGGGTGCAGGGTCACGAGATTGCCAGCGGCTCCGGCAGTGCCTTTGCCCAGGCTCTCCGCCCCCTTGCCTGTGCCTTTGCCAATGTCCGCACCACCCTTGCCGATTTCCTTGCCGGGGCCAGGCTCAGCCTTCTTGCCCTTCTCCACGGATTGGGTTTGCGCGGTTCCTTGATCCTGGCCTGGATTCGCGGGGCCTGCAAATGCGGGCAAACTCAAGAAAACCAAGATGCAGGCCGCCACAAAAATCGAGAGGGATTTAGCCTTAATTTTCATTTCTATTCTCCTGCGAATGAATTTGGATAGCACGGTGGGCGCCTGCTTTTAAAGATGCAGTTGGCATGTGGCACGTTTCATCGGAAAGATGGTTCGCTACCAGCAGGATGCCGCATTCCCTTACTTTTTCATTGCCGCAATAGCAAGTGTCGCTAACTCCCGCAAGCGCCGTTCCAGTGCCTTCCGATCGCCTTGTATCTTGGCGTCGTGTTTGGCCCCCTCAGCCGCCTGCACCACGATGTGAATGATCTGTTCCACACTAAGCCCCTGCGGAGGACCTGCGATTTCGCGGGTCTTTTGAAGTGATCGCAAGAACCTCGCGAGCCGCCCCTCATATTCCGCATTCAGATCGCCGATCCTTGTCCGCGCCAGCTTTGAGAAAGTTTCCTCCAGTTCCGGCATGTGTTCAGATTTGCTGAAGAGCTCGAATCCCAACCCGAAGTAGGCATCGAGCAACCCAGTCAGCCGGTCCACCGCCGTGCCACCCGCGTTCTCGGCGGCAGTGCACCGCTGCCGCACCTGGTCGCCTAGATACTCAAGGATTGCCAAAAATACCGCCGCTTTGTTCTCAAAGTGCAGGTACACCGTGCGCTTGGCCACCTGCGCCGCCTGGGCGATATTGTCGATGGAAGTCTTGCGATATCCGTACCGGGTAAACAGCTGCAGTCCCGCGAGAACGATGGCATTTGGCTTAGCCGAACCGCTTTCCCTGGGGACTGTGTTTTTTTCTCGAACCTTTCTCATCCAGCGACCCATCCAACTATACTGAGTATACCAACATCCTATATCCGGTATACCGAGAAGAAGACGTCATCGTGATGACCTTTCGACAATCGCTTGTGAATCCACCGCACCAGCGAGCTTGAGGAATCAAATGCAACGAAAACGCTTAATCGTCCCTATTGCAATAATTCAGTTTGTTCTTTGTTTGACACATCTTTTTCTCTACCAGACGTGGACATTTTCGACTGCCGAGAACCATACTCCCGGGGCACTCTGGATCAAGCTGGCCCTTGACTTTTTGTCGTTGAGTTTTGTTTCCGCTTCGCTGCTCGCAATGCGCTATACAAATGCTGCGGTGCGCACATTTTACAGGGCTGCTGCGCTTTGGATGGGCTTGTTCAGCTTCCTCTTGCTCGCAGCGGTTTCCTCCTGGATTATTTTCGGAGTTGCAGGGCTGGCCGGCCTGGGTTTGAACTTCCATCACATCGCGGAATTGCTGTTCGGTGTCGCAACGGTGGCCGGACTATACGGGGTTTTCAATGCAGGCTGGACACGGATCACGCGAACCACCGTGCGGCTCGCGAACTTGCCAACGGCGTGGCACGGTCGAAAAGCGGCGCTGATCAGCGACCTGCATCTGGGGCATGTGCGAAACGGCAGTTTTCTTCGGCGCATGGTGGCGAAGATTTTGAAAGAAGAGCCGCACGCGATTTTTATCGCTGGCGACTTGTATGACGGAACCGCCATCGACGCGGGACGAGCAGCCGAGCCATTGAACCAACTGACCGCGCCACAAGGCGTCTATTTCGTGGCGGGAAATCATGAGCAATTTGGGGACGACAGCCAATATCTGCGTGCCGTTGCGGCTGCGGGGGTGCGCGTGCTCAGCAATGAGAAGGTGGAAGTAGACGGTTTGCAGATTATTGGCGTACCCTACCGGAACGCGAGACAGAACCGGCAGTTTGCGTCGGCGCTACAAGCGATGCGCCTGGATCGCGACCGCGCCAGCATTCTAGTGACGCATGCGCCCGACCATCCGGAGATCGCCGAGGCCGCCGGTGTTTCCCTGCAGCTATCCGGGCATACGCACCTTGGACAGTTCGTACCCTGGAGTTGGATGGCGCGCCGGATTTACCGGCAGTTTGTCTATGGCTTAAGTCGCATCGGGAAGATGCAGGTTTTCACTTCAAGCGGAGCCGGAACCTGGGGACCACCGCTGCGGCTGGGATCGAATCCCGAGATTGTCATGCTTGAGTTCGAGTGAAGTTTCGCAACTCGCAGCTGGGTAGTTTCTCCGTTGCCGACGATTCAGCTGAATTGATCCCTCACCGATTGTTGCTGGCCATCAAGGTTTGGTGGAGGATAGCCAATTTTCCAGGCGATCTGCGTAGGTTCGGCTGGAGCGGTGTTCCGAGCCGTCAGTCAGCTTCACCAGATACTCTCGATTGTCGATGGATCGAAGTTCCCTGATGCACTTGACGCGCAGGATGCGGGAGCGATGAATGCGAAGAAACTGCGCGGGGTCGAGTTTCTCTTCAAGGGAAGTCATGGTCTCGCGCAATAGGTGACATCGCCCGCCAGCGTGCAATTCCGCGTAATCTCCCGCTGCCGCGATCCACTCGACATCCTCAGTAAGCACGACCTGAATCCGGGAACCGATTCGCACGGGGAAACGCGATGGGTACCGCACGGAATCGTGCTGGAGCATCTGCAAGATTCGTTCGGCCATCTGAATCCTGGAACCAGCATCTCCCACCTGCCTGGCTCTTTGGACAGCGGCGCTAAAGCGTTCGTCGTCGACCGGTTTAAGAAGGTAGTCTAATGCGTGGACCTCGAACGCTCGCAAAGCATGCTGCTCGTAAGCGGTAAGAAAAATGACGGAGGGCAGATTCTCGCGCGGCAAAGCCCTGAGAACTTCAAACCCGTCCATGCCGGGCATTTGCACATCGAGAAAGACAACATCCGGAGAGAGCTCAAGAATCTTTCCGACCGCAGACGCACCGTCTCCGCACTCGCCAACGATTTCGACATCTTTGAACTTTTGCAGCCGGAGCCTGACGCCGCGTCGTGCCAGCGGCTCATCATCCACAATTACTGCGCGCACGTTGCTGCCTGTACGTTTTGCGCAATTTTTCGGAAAGGCAACTCGATGATGACCTCACAACCACCGGCTTCCGGCCATTGCAACGTGAAGCAATGGTCCTCGCCGTACAGCGTATCCAGTCGTTCGGCGGTATTTCTCAAGCCAATTCCATTTCCGTTTTCGTTTTGTTTTTCGCCACCTCGCGTTCCAGAATTCCCAATGACAATCTGCAATCGGTCAACTCGAAGCGCACTCGCGATCGTAATTTTTCCCCCTTTAACCAGTGGCACTACGCCATGGCGGACGGCATTCTCCACGAGCGGCTGCAGCAACATGCTGGGTACCAGCGCATCCAGAGTGTCAGAAGGAATAGTCAAATCGACCTCCAACCGCTCTCCCAGCCGGGTCTGCTCGATGGCAAGATATCGTTGCGTAAACGCCATCTCCTGAGAAAGCGTTACCTCCGGCATCACTTCGTTGTCCAGGCTTGTGCGCAAAAGCTCCCCGATTTGGGCCAGCATGTGGGTTGCCGCGGGAGCATTCCCATCGAGAACAAGCGTGGAAACCGCATTCAGCGAATTAAATAGAAAGTGTGGATTCAACTGATAACGCAAGGCACTGAGCCGTGCCTCGCGGGCCTCGGTTTCGGCACGCAAAAGGCGTTCTCTTTCCCGAGTTCCTTGCTGCCATTGCTTAATACTGAAGTACAGACTGCACCATAGAAAGAGAACGACCGAAAACTGCACAGAATTCCCCGCCAGATCAGGCCAATCCATTTTGCGGAAAGCCAGCACTGTTAGTTCAGCTGCAATCGCATTCACGGTTCCCACAACCAGGGACCATGCAAACATCCTGAGCTCGAAAGCGAGCCACGAAGGCGATCGGCGCAGCAGTAATCGGCAAACGGGATGTAGAACGCAACTGCCGAGGAACATGAAAACCACAGCCAGGGTGTTGTCGCGCAGCGCTCCAGGTTTTTGCAAAAGATCAGGGATGCATGCGACCAGCACCAGCACGTATAAGCACAGCCATCCCATCAACTGAAGTTGCCAGAACGACGGGAAACGCAATGAGTCGTCATTTGCCATGAAGAGCATTCTAGCGCAGGAGCGCTCCTGCCCAGCCTCGGTCTGTCGCCCCAAACCGGCAGTTCGTCGCATAGCTCATGCGGCCCGCGGAGAAGGCCAAACAGCAGGGCCCAATCTGCGGTAGTTTGCTTTCAATTGGAGCCAGACCGATGAGAGGAGTTGCCGCAAGAATGGCCGAGTCAGCGCGAGACACAGTTAGGTATTTTTCGGGCAGCCCCATGTCCAACATTTCTGTTTTGAAAGAGCTACGGCCCAATCGAACGAACCCACGGCAAATTTCCAAAATGCCTCAGCCCGTGGCCGAGAAGGAACGCATTGTCAGCATTGATGTGCTGCGTGGGTTTGCGCTGCTCGGCATTTTACCCATGAACATCCAGTACTTCTGCATGATCAGTGCCGCTTATGAGAACCCGACTGCCTACGGAGATCTGAGGGGAGTGAACTATTGGGTGTGGTTGTTGTGCCATGTTCTCGCAGATCAGAAGTTCATGACGATCTTCTCCATGCTGTTTGGCGCCGGGATTCTCTTGATGACCAGCCGAATTGAAGCCAGTGGCAAACCCTCGGCGGCACTGCATTACCGCCGCATGGGATGGCTGATTCTGTTCGGCCTGGCACACGCGTATTTGCTCTGGAGCGGAGACATTCTAGTCGCCTACGGAATGTGCGGTTTGTTGGTTTATCTTTTCCGCAAGCTCCGAGCGCGCACACTTCTCGTGCTGGGTTTGCTGACTGTAGCGGTCGCCTCCGGCTCTTTAGCGTCGTATGCCGCATGGTCGCGACACTGGTCTCCGGCGCAGGTGCAGATCGCACGCGAACAGTTATGGATGCCCACCGCTTCGCAAGCGGCGAACGAAATCAGAGCGTACCAAGGCAACTGGACCGCGCAGATGAAGTTTCGCGTGCCGGACTCAGTACAGATGGAAACTATCTTCTTCGTGGCATTCACATTCTGGAGAGTGACGGGACTGATGCTAGCCGGCATGGCACTTTTCAAGCTGGGTGTTTTCAGCGCCAGGCAGCCAGCGTCACTGTATTGGACGATGATTGCGGTTGCCTTGTGTTACGGGATTCCGATCACGCTTTATGGCACGCATCGCGATTTCGCAGCCGGCTGGGATTTTCGTTACTCTTTCTTCCAGGGCGCCCAATTCAACTATTGGGCCAGTCTCCTGGTGAGCCTCGGCTGGGTTGGCGCAATCATGCTGGCGTCCAGAACTGCGGCGCTGCTTTCACTCACGCGTCGGCTGGCGGAGGTCGGCCGCATGGCCTTCACCAACTACATCATGCACACGATCATCTGTACCACCATCTTCTACGGACACGGTTTTGCCCTCTTCGGAAAAGTGGAGCGGGTGTGGCAATTTGCCATCGTGGTAGCGATTTGGGCGTTGCAACTGATTGTCTCGCCGATTTGGCTGCGGCATTTCTTGTTTGGTCCGCTGGAATGGTTGTGGCGTTGCCTGACTTACCTGCAGTGGGAGCCGCTGCGCCGGAATCCGGCGACGTTGGGTGGAACTTAGCCGATGGTGACACGTCGCGTTCTTCGTTTAGTCGCACAGATGCCACGGCTCACCTCACTCTTCAGGCAACCTGCAGACTGATTGTAGCCAGCCGCCTCCACCGGGATTAGTCTCAGTAAGTGAGTTGCGACGATGTTTGAAATCACAGCGCGCGGGTTCTCGTCTTTCAAAGAAGATGCAGGGGATCTGCCAAGGAAAAGAATGAAATCAACTAATTTGAATGCACGAAGGAGCTAGCCGTGACGCCGTTTAGAACCTGTGCCAGCTTTGCCGCAGCAATTTTGTATGCCGCCATTTTGCCATGCCACACTATCGCCGCGCAGGTCCCGAGCGACAGCCCTACAGACAACGCCGCCGGGCAAACTCGGATCGCCTTCTCCCATCCGTTGCCACAGTTGGATGGCGGCCACTTGAACCTAACTATGCTTGAGATCACCTACGGACCTGGCGAATCATCCCCGCCGCATAGTCATCCTTGTGCGGTCGTCGGATACGTTATTGAAGGAGCGCTGCGGACGCAGGTACAGGGAGAAGCGGAAGCCATCTACAAAACCGGCGAGAGTTTCTACGAGGCCCCCAACGGCGTTCACCTGATCTCGGCCAATGCGAGTGCCAAGGCACCAGTGAAGTTCCTGGCATCCTTTGTTTGCGACCACGACACGCCACTTAGCGTGCGCCGCCGGAAACCAGTGGCGCAGGAGGTAAGTGATCATGGACAATGCTCGGTCGGGTGCAGCAAATACCATTCCTCCCCCGGTCAAGAGAGGTATGCATAGAGTGACTCTGCAACGAGCAGCAATTCTTTACACTCGGTGGGCGCTTGGTGCCGCATTCTTGTCTGCGGTTGCCGACCGCTTCGGCCTGTGGGGTAAGTATGGCGGCTGGGGCAACTTTGCCAACTTCAAACAGTACACCGCCCAGGTTAATTCCTTCATGCCGCCGTCCGTCATCCCATTCCTTGCCTGGGCAGCTACCGCTCTCGAGCTGTCGCTCGGCGTGGCGCTGATCATCGGCATCTGGCCCCGCTGGGTGGCGGTCGCTGCGGCCACCCTGCTTTTTCTGTTCGGTACAGCTATGGCAATTTCTTTCGGAATCAAGTCTCCGTTGGATTACTCGGTGTTCTCCGCTTCCGCAGCAGCACTCTTGCTTGCGTCGCACCGAGCAGAAAGCGATTTCTAATTTTTTCGGAGGTGACTCAATGGCAGACAGCATAACCATCACATTCCCAAGTTCTACAGGAGAAAGTCCCGTAGCAGTGAGAGAATCGTCTTCAATCCAATTGACTACCGTGCCTTGGTACGTGTGGTCGGCCGCTCTGGCACTGACGTCTACCACTGTCGGCCTTTACTGGGACATCTCCTGGCATATCGGAATCGGCCGGGACACATTTTGGACGCCCGCCCACTTGGCTATTCAGTTTGGCGCTGTGCTTACCGGGCTTTCCTGCGCCTATATGATTCTGCACACCACTTTCGCAGGTGACACTGCAAGCCAAGAGATATCCGTGAAGATTTGGGGCTTGCGCGGCCCGCTGGGCGCGTTCATTGCCGCATGGGGCGGGTTTTGCATGCTCACCTCCGCGCCCTTCGACAACTGGTGGCACGACTCCTACGGCTTGGATGTAGCAATTCTCAGCCCGCCCCACGTGGTGTTGCTGGCAGGAATCTTCGTCATGGGGCTGGGCGGCCTGATCCTGACGGCCGGACGAATGAATCTGTCGTTAGGAGAGAGCCGAGACAGGCTTAATCGGATCCTGTTGTACAACGGATCACTGCTTCTGTGTCTGCTGCTGATGCTGGGCTACGAATACATCGGCGATCAAACTCTGATGCACAGCGCGATTTACTATCGTGTGCTCGGGATGATCGCACCGGTAGTGCTGGTCGGAATCGCTCGCACTTCAGGACGCCGTTGGGCTGCCACTACTGTTGCCTCGACCTACACCGGCTTGTGGCTCGCCGGCAATTGGATATTCCCCTTATTTCCCGCACAGGCGAAGCTGGGACCCGTGTTCACTCCGATCACGCACATGGTGCCGCTCGGATTTCCTGTGCTGCTGCTTCCCGGAGCCATCGCCCTGGATTTGGTTCTCGACCGCTTTCCCGATCGAGGTGATACATGGAAAGCGGTGGTCGGCGGCATCGGCTTCATGGCTGCGAATCTGGCCTTGAACTGGCCATTTGCCTACTTCATGATGTCGCCCCACGCGCGCAACCGGGTTTTCGCCATGAACGAATTCGGCTACAACGCTCCACCTTCTCAGTATCACTTGGCGTGGGAGTTGCAGTCTTACGAAAAGACGCGAATTGAATTCTGGGTGGGGATGCTCATCGCGCTGGCTGCGACCGTACTTTCAGCGCGCATTGGAATGCTCTGGGGCGATTGGATGCGTCGTATTCGCCGTTAACGATCGCATCCTGGGATTTTTGCTCCGGCGTCGTGCTCCGCGTTCCCGTTTCGAGGAGGATTGTATGCGAGTCTATGAACTGGCTGTTCTGATCGTAATGGTGAGCTCCCCCGCCATCGGACACGTGGGAAGCCCAGATGTTTACCTCGAGGGCGATGCCGGCCCGTATCACTTATTAGTCACAGTGAATCCGCCGGCCATGGTTCCCGGCGTAGCCCAGGTGCAAGTTCGCGTTACATCCGGCACCGTGAACAGCATCGGCATCACCCCTGTCTATATAAATGGTAAAGATCAAGGTCTGCCCCCAAACCCCGACTTGATGCAACCCGCATCCGATCCGCAATGGTTCACCGGTAAGGTTTGGCTGATGGAATCGGGCTCGTGGGAAGTTCGTGTTGAGGTTTCCGGGCCACAAGGAATCGGCAGGCTGGCGGTTCCTGTGCCTGCGTTTGCACGACGAACCTTGCCCATGCAAAAAGCGCTGGGCACCGTGTTGTTCGGGCTCATGCTGTTTCTCTCCATTGGAATTGTCTCAATCGCCGGCGCCGCGGCACGTGAGGGCGGGCTCGGGGCCGTCGCCATTCCTTCACCAGAGAACAGACGTCTTGGACGAATCGCAATGGCCGTTGCCGGTGCTATGGTTGTCACCATTCTGGCATTGGGAAACTGGTGGTGGAATGCGCAGGCCGCTGATCTGAAGCAAACCATGCTTTATAGCGCTCCGCCTCTCAGGGTTTCCTTCGACGGCGCCGACCGGCTCACTTTGCGGATCGATGAAGATTCCTGGCACAAAATCCGCAAGGATCAATGGTCGATGACCTTGATTCCGGATCACGGGCACCTGATGCACACATTCCTCCTGCGAGTCCCCGCGATGGACCGCTTTTATCATTTACATCCGCAGCAAGCGAGCGACGGATCGTTCACTCTGAAGCTGCCTGCAATTCCGTCAGGGAAATACAAGATTTTCGCCGACATCGTTCGTGGCACCGGGTTCCCGGAAACCATGGTCAGCGAAATCGACTTACCCGACGTGAAAGGGGAACCGTTCTCCGGAGACGATTCAGGCGTGGATGCATCACCCGAGCGGCCCTCTGGCAGCACGACGAACGTCTCGCCACTCGCGGATGGTGGTCGCATGATTTGGGAGCAGGATGGAGCGGTCTTGAAAGCCGGTCAGGTTTCCTGGTTGCGCTTCCGCATTGAAAACGCCGAGCATAAGCCGGCTAACGATCTTGAGCCTTACATGGGCATGGCAGGTCATGCAGAATTCGTGAGATCAGATTTTTCTGTATTTGCACACATCCATCCCGCCGGATCGGTGCCGATGGCGTCACTGATGATTGCGCAGAAGGATTCAGGATTGCCTATGAGCCACAGCTCCATGCATGCGCTTACTGACGAAGTTTCATTTCCCTACGGCTTTCCCCAACCTGGCGACTACCGCTTGTTTGTACAGGTTAAGCGGCATGGCGAAGTCGAGACTGGTGTCTTCGATGCGCACGTAGGAAGCTGATCGCGTGGGGATTCGCGTTTCAATCTGCATTGAGGTCCACGATCTTCTGGATGGGCGAACGTCAGCCGGTTTCAGAGGTCTCTGCAGAAAAGACATTCTACGTGGACGATACAAGCATGACGAGCGGACTAAGACGCCATTCCAGGCCAGAAGTCGGCTTGTAGGAAGTTTCACGCGATCGGTACCGACAAACCCCCCAGTGTTATTCTTTTGATCTACGCCCTGGTTCTCGCCACCGATTTGTTGGCGAACGACTTCGCCTGAATGTTGCATGAAAATGACCGCCAATGCCGGCAGCGAACGCTTCCAGAACGGTGCGGACAAGTATGCTGCTTACCTCGAGACGCCCGAAGGCCGGTTGCGCTCCGACTTGAGCTTTGACAATCTGCAGGAGTTTATTCCGCTTCGGGCCAACGGGTCGTTGCGTGCGCTAGATGTGGGTTGCGGCACAGGAGCGACGGCAGTTCGGCTGGCGCGGCTTGGCATTCACGTCACGCTGCTGGATTCTTCTCCCGCGATGTTGGATATCGCGCAACGCGCCGCACGGCAGGCAAGGGTTACGGAGAAGATCGCACTGCAACACGGCGATGCTTCCCAACTGACAAGTTTATTTCGCGTTGCCTCGTTCGATGTAATTCTGTGCCACAACGTTCTGGAATATCTCGACGATCCGATTGCTGTGTTGTGCGCCGCGGCTCGCGCTTTGCGGGATTCATCAACGATACTGTCAGTCCTTGTGCGAAACCGGGCCGGAGAAGTATTCAAGGCTGCCATCCAAGCCGGCGATTTGGCGAATGCGGAAAATAACCTCACCGCTGAATGGGGACAAGAGTCTTTGTACGGAGGCCGGGTACGACTGTTTACGCCGGATAGCCTTAAAGCCATGCTGAAAGCGGCGTCGCTAGCGGTGATTGCCGAGCGGGGTGTACGCGTCCTTGCGGACTACTTGCCGTCGCAAATTTCTCGCAGCGCCGAGTATGAGCGGATTTTTGAGCTGGAGCGCAAACTGGGGAGCCGGCCAGAGTATGCTGCAGTCGCGCGCTATTCACAATGCTTGGCACGTCTGCCTTGATGTCTAATGGAGAATAGTCCATGAATACCGGCGGGGAGGCGAGTTCTGCCGCAATTTCGCTCGGGCTCGGACTCACCAACGAGTGTAATCTCTCCTGTGCCTTCTGTTACCGGGATCCGGCGCGCACAGACCGCCTCTCCCTGCAACAAGTGAAGTCAGTCATGGAACGCCTTCCTATCGGTTCAGTGAATCTGGGCACGGGCGAGAATGGGATGCATCCAGACTTTAAGGCAATCCTGGCTTACCTGCGAACGCAGCCTATAAAGCTCACCATCACGTCCAACGGCCACAGTGTTGCTGTTTTGGAAGACGACGAATTGTGCGCCTTTCACGATATCGAGTTTTCTCTCGATTACCCGACGCAAGCGGAACAGGATGCACAGCGCGGAAACGGCAATTGGGGGCTGATCCACCAGCAAGCAGAACGTTGCGTAAGACTGGGCGTGCCAGTAACGATCATCGCGGTCATGATGAAGGCGAACTACTTGCGTCTGTCGGATGTTGCACGAGTGGCCAAACGGTTCGGCGCTCCGCTACGAATCAACGTCTATCAGGCGGTGCGATCCGATATCTATGCGTTGTCTTATGAAGAGTACTGGGAGGGGTTCCGTCGTCTCTTTGTGGAGACCGACGTCATCGCCATTGGCGAGCCGCTGGTTCGAGCGATGGCTGGCCTTCCGCCACTTCAAGGAGGATGTGGCGTCAGCACTGTGCGAGTTACGCCCCGAGCCACGACACAACCCTGTGTTTATTGGCCAGGATTGGGGGAGCCGTTGTCGGATTTGATCTCGATGGGCCTCGACATTCTAGACTCGGTGCCGTTTGAACAAGCGCGCGCGCTTCCCGACGCGTGCCAGCCTTGCGAGTTCCGGGTCACATGTCACGGTGGCTGTGCTGGACGACGACGCCTCCAGGGCGCACTGTCGGAGCCTGACTATTATTGTCCGATCGTTCGCGGCGAGCGTCCACGACTCGACATCCGCATGGCCGCAAGTCGCGATTTGCCCAAGCTGAGCAGTTCCTGCACTACCGTTGTGATCGCCAGGTAAGGTAGGTGAGCAGGAAGGAAGTTGCACGCCGCTCTATTTTTTAACTGGCATGTTCAGCGGGCTTTGGCTTGCATAGAGAAGTTACTCTGTACCAATATCAGGAAAAAGCTGCGCCACCGTCTTCATTGGCATGAAGAGCCGATTCGCGTGGTTCGGAATATCGATGAAGCCGTAGCGTCTGTAGAAGGCGCGCGCGTTTTCGTCGATGGCGTCCACCACCACGGAGATAGAGGCGATGTTCCTGCTGTGCTCCAGCGCTCTTTTCAGGGCCCCCATGAGCAGGAGTTCCCCAAGACCACTCCCCTTGAACTGCTTGCTTCTCGCCAATCGTCCGAGCAACGTCGCGGGCAGTTTATCGTACTTGGGAAGGTGCAACTGTTGAACCAATTCAGCAGGCAACTCACCGGCCTCGATCGCGTACTGCGAAAGCGTGTAATATCCCGCGATCGTCTTGCCGTCAGGAGTCAAGACATAAACGGCAGCAACTCGCTTCTTGACTTCCTGAGTCGCGTGCTCCTTCAGATATCTGTCAAGCGACTCCTGCTCGCACGAAAAAGCCGCTCGATCATGTTTTTTCATATCGAGCGGCTCGAATCGAAGTCTGGGTTTTTCCTGGACGGGATGATCTGCCAACTACGCGATCTCCTCTTTGAATCTCTGTGCGGCCGCAATCGCCTTCTGGTTTGGCCTGGGCGGATTCAGGAGTGCCTCTACAAACACTCGTTTCGCCTCTTGGTTCAGTGTTAGGACTTCGTGCTCACGGATAGTGTTCAGGGCGGCCTGTCTCGTTGCCATTCGAATAAAATCTGAAGCGGAAGTGCCGCTTAAGCTGGCGGCGGTCTCGATCATTTCCTTCTCTTCTCGCGTGACACGAGCGTCCAAACGCTCCCCCCGCGTGGCCGTTGCAGACGTCATGATCCACCTCGCTTTCCTAATGTATGGCATTTTGCCACACATATCAAGAGTTTGCGAATAAACTAATACTACTCAATAAGTTACAGGTAGATAGTTTACGGCTGGCAGTCACGGTTTCTTGCAGCCTGAAAAGGGACGCCCGTCCCTCCATGAGAACACCGTGTTCGTCTTATTTCGCGGCCACCCAGGTGTCTGATCCCGTTACTTTAACTGCCACGTCAGACAACCAGATGTGCAGGGGCTTGCCATCCGCGGTGCCGCGGTGTTCGGTCGAGATAAGCAGCGGTCCCGCCTTCTTGTAGCCTGTCCAGGTTGCCTTGACGAGGCTTGGCTTTTTGTCCCCGCCGTGATGGAACACAAGGTACTCGACGCGGTTGTCTTTGCCGACGTAAAGGTCCCACGTGTCGCCCGGCGTGTAGCCGCCGAGTTCCGCTCCATACTTCACCGACACCAGCGTCGCTGAACCGGCCCCCGCTGGCAGTTTCTTCATACCTTCATCGGTTACAGTGGCGCTCGTGTCCCAGTAAGCATGTAACGGAAACAGGAGCCAATAATTATCGTTGGTGAAACCGGCATCAGTTTGCTTCTTGGTATCGTCGTTGAGTTCGGATCGCAGGTAGGTAACCTTGACTGGCTTACCGTCTTTATCCTTACCCTCGAAGGAGACCTTACCGGTCTTGGGCTCCCACTCCCACGCGCGAGAAGCTTTGAAGAGCCCGGTGACTTCTCCGTTCCAGGTGTAGCGGATCGCATCGACTTGCCCGAACGAATCAAGGCCATAGGTCTTGGCGATCTGTTCGAGAATGGGCGGGCGCGTCTGCGCCCAGGAGGTTGCAGCAAGAATCAGCACTACGAAAACCAGAAGGCGGAACATCGGTAGACGCTTTGCATTTGTCATGGAGTTCGCTCCTCGGTGAATTGAACAGATGAAGTCTTGGATGACGGGCAAAAGCTTCCCGATACACGAGTCGCATGTCGGCTCAGTACCCTTCACCCAAACCAGCCATTCATAGCTTTTGGTCGGTTGGCGCGAAATTATATATCAAGCCGCGGGTGATTGTGTTCTCGCCACGCTCATGGCTATTGGGTTACTTTGGAATCAGCTCAAGAAATTCCGGTTCGACCCAGATCCTTTCCCCAACACTGCCAGTCACAGACTCAACCAGCAACTCAGCCAACCCGATGTCATTGAAACCAGCTACTACTACAAAGTCATGGCCGACACATTCATTGAATACGGCCTTTGTTGGCAGGTCGGCATCGCCAACCGGGAGATCGGGCGGGAGTGCGATGAGGCGAAATTTGTCACCGATTTTCATTTAGGCTGCTCTTTCCCGCTAACGCGATAACTGCACCGGCTATCGCCACGCAGCCGTATTCCAGCAGCATAATCCAGCCAGGAACCAGCCACGGACGACCAAGCGTGCGCAAATGCCAAACGTAGTAAGTTGGGATAATGCTAACTGTCCAGATGATGATCGGCACCGTCGAGACCGACCGCAGGAACGGCAGCATCCAGAGCAGGTACCACGGATAGACGACCGGAGCACATAGAAGCGATGCCGCCATCGACCAAGCAAAAGCGTCGGAAGACCATGCCGCCGACTTTCTTCTCATCCGGATTGCGATAAGAAAGCCGACGAACACTGCCAACCCAGTTACAAGCTGCGGAGCCGCCACTCGCTCGAGCGTGGCAAACACTGGATCATTAAAGCGGAAACTGAGCACGTAAGTGCCGAGCGAGCCGATTGGAATCCGCCCGTGGTTTAAAAACGGTACGTATAGGAGTGCGACCACGACTGCCGCCAGCGCGGCGTCGCGCATACGAACACGTTTCCAGTAGAGTGGCAGCAGTACAATCGGCAGAAACTTCACGGCAACGGCCAGCCCGAATGCCACGGCTGCAGCCGTCCGCCGTCGCCGTAGCAATGCAGCGACGGAGACCAACAGCAGCAGCACGCCGACGATGTCGATGTGACCGCTGCCCGCCACTTCTATCGCCAGCAGCGGATTCCAGGCATAAGCCAGAACCCAGTGCGCTCCTTGCCCACTGCGATGCAAGATATCGAGCAAAATGAAAACAACCGCAAAATTGCAAACTACAAATGCCACTTTCAGCGCAAACACAGACTCATGAATCGGGGTTACAGCGCGAAAGAAAAGCTCAGCGCCCGCTGGATACGGGCTCGGTAAAGACGGATTGTTCAGCGTGCGGGTTTCGGGTGTGTGCAGCGCGCTGAGCACGGGGTCGCTGGGAACGACGATATAAGGGTTGTAGCCGAGCCGCTGTACGCGGCCATCCCAAATATATCGATGAATGTCATCATCGGCGCCCGCGGGCACCCGAAGAAATGCAATGTTCCACGCGGCAGCCAGCACGAGCCCAATGACGACAACGTGTCGGGGAAATATTGGCGTAGCGAAAAACTCACGGATCGCTAAGAGGTACACGATGCTCGCAACTGTCAAAGAGGCCATGAAGTATGGCCCACCCCGATCGCCGAAGTTGCGTGAGCAGATGGTTAGCGCCACGCACAACGTGGCACCGAGGATATACACTCTCCACGCGGAGGTGATCTTCATTATTCTCCCGTGCCCGTTCGGAACTGCGCAGCCACAAGCTCCCACTCCCCGACACCAGCCCTACAAGGCTCGATTCCACACGCGTTCGTGACGCCTGTACAGTTTGACTGTTTCTTAACCCTTTTTCCAAGAGGCAATCTTGGGCATGGGACCCGATCAATGAGGGAAATGGCGATATTACGCCAACTGACCAGTTGCTGACTTGCTATCGCCCCGTACTTCGCTAGAATCAAGACCGATGCCCGTCAGCGGATGGAAAAAGGTGAATACGTGGCCTATCAAAGGGCCTATCTTGGTTGCCGCCTTCCTGCTTGGCTTCTTCGACCATGCTCTTCACTGGGGCCGCGTCTCATTTGCCGCGGCAATCGCAATGGTGCTGGCTATCATTGGATTTCGTGATTTCTGGAGTGGCTGGAGATTTTGGATGACGGTAGCGCTCTTAGCCTCACTTCAGATTCCACTGGTGATTGCTCTGCGGCCCCAAATGGAAGGGGCGGGACTTCCATGGCTCTACGCATTCACAATATTCGACTGCTTCTTAGTGGTGGGTGCGATCTATTTCGTTTGCTCCGGCAACGATGATGAGAAGCGTCGAGGCTCGTGAGAGTCTTAGACGACGTAGTCAGGCCACAACGCTCATTGAGAATTGGCCGACCGTCCGTCCGGGTCAATGAGCGGTTGAATCCCACTCTTTCAGCCACTCCGCCGTGCGTGGCGCCCTTGCCGGAGCTAGGCGCAACTCCTCGGCCAACCGAGTCAGGTCGTCAGCTACATCAATATCGTAAAAAGGATCTGCGAAACCTACGGATAGCTCAAGCGCTCGTGCGCGCGCTAGGAGTCTCTCCAGCGCGCTGCAGGTGCCCATTCCGTCGCCTGCGAAAAGCGTAGGATGAGAAGCTTTTGCCCCGACAAGATAGTAGCCTCCGTCGTGCGTTGGTCCAACCACTACGTCATGTGCGGCCAGCGTTTCGAACGCGTCTTCGAGAACAGAACGCGGCAGGTGTGGGCTGTCGCTGTTGAAGGCAATGATGCGTCGTTGATGACCTTCTGCGAAGTGCGCAAACACCGAAGTGAGGCCTGCAGCAAGACCCTCACCTTTCTGCGCAACTACGCTCGCCGCTTTGCCTGCTAACTGCGTGCCTGCCAACCGCGCCAGCTCGTTTACGTCCGAGTCCGGGCACATGATCGCAATTTCCACATCGCCCAATGACCGTGCCAGTGCAAGCGTGTCGTCCAGAAGACAGCAGTAGAAAGCGACGGCGGCCGTAGGAGAAAGACTGGGCGCCAGCCGGGTCTTCACCGCGCCCGGCCTCGGCGCTTTCGCCATCACTACCAGCGTGCGGCCCCCGCTAGGCGAATGTGCTGTATCTTTGCTGGACGGTTCCATGGGAGATCGTTGTCCCGAGACGTTGCAAGCAACGTCTCTACGCTGGCCGTGGCATTCCGGCCCTTCGATGCCGAAAATAATAGCGTACTATCAGACTCAAGATGAACCACGCCGCTCCGACCGTCCCCTTCAGCGTACCGCTGATCTTGGATTTCCCAATGCGCGGATAATAACTCACGGGCACCTCAACGATGCGGAATCCCCCGAGCGTACCTTTTAGAATTATTTCAACTGCCCAGCCGTAGGTGGTCTCTTGCAGCTCAAGCTGGCGAAGGACATCCGCGCGCGCGGCGCGGAACGGTCCCAGGTCGCTTATCTTTAGACCATACAAAAGCCTGATCAGGAAAGCCGCCAGACGGTTCCCAAACGCGGCGTGCCACGGCAATGCTTCAGGAATACGCTGCTTCCCCAGGCGCGAACCCAGCGTTATATCTGCACGGCCCTCGATGATCGGAGCCAGGAGAAGCGGCAGCTCATCGGGCCGATCGCTGTAATCGCCGTCGAGGAACACCACAATGTCGGGACTACTTGCGCCAGCCAGTCCGGTCAAACAGGCGCGACCGTAGCCGCGACGAGGTTCGCGGAGCACCCGGGCTCCCATCTTTGAAGCGATCTCCGGAGTCCCGTCGGTTGAATTGCTATCTACAACCAGAACCTCAGTGACAACATCGGCCGGCAGATCAGCCAAGACGCGACCGATGGACTGCGCTTCGTTGTGTGTAGGAATGACGACCGACACTCGCACTTGACCGTGGCTCAACTCACCACCATGGCGACGCCGGCCGGTGCCGCGCCAGCAAAGCGTCGACGCCCCACGCTCGACCGGCCCGCCCCACCGCGAGGCCAAGCGATGCCATCACCGGAACCAGCAGCTCCCAAATCCACGCCGTGCCCCACTCGGAGACCCAAAGGCTTCCGAGATACAGAAACGCTACAAAGGCGACCGGGCGCGTCAGCAGACCGACGACCAGCAGTATCCCGAGGCCGATCTCAGTCACGGCCTGCATAGGAGCCGCCATGGCGGCGTGACTCGCCGCCAATCCCATAACTGTTTTCCACGCGGCCGGCGAGTGACTCGCCTTTATGTAATAGTTGATCAGGCCTGCGTAGCCCGCCGGAGTGTAGAGCCCCTTTCCCAGATTTTCGAAGAACACCCACACCAACATTGCGCCGATCGTGACACGAACTATTGCCAACCCATTTGCCGCGCGCATTTGGTTGGCCACATTTTGCGTTGGGCTTGCGTTCATCATCATCGTGAACCTCATATCCAATGAATGCCGTGGCAGCTGGCGAGCGGAAGAGAGAGATTTAACATCTTAAGCGGTTCTTCCGGTTCTTGC
Organism: uncultured Acidobacteriota bacterium; assembly: GCA_963832245.1. Taxonomy (GTDB): domain Bacteria; phylum Acidobacteriota; class Terriglobia; order Terriglobales; family Acidobacteriaceae; genus JABDBE01. The sequence goes on along the minus strand of CAWHTG010000004.1, from coordinate 2,916,915 downwards.
CAGTGGATGCGTAAGGGTCCATGGCTATTCTGACCGACCTTCGAGCCACTCACTGCGGCAAAGGGAAAGCCGCTACGATGAGGTCCGGCGCCAGAGTGGAGATTTCATTCTGAAGTAACACAGAGTAGTGCTGCCCCCGGCCTCTCGCAAGCTATTGCCAAGCCTGGTCAGGTCTGCTCGCCCAGAGAAGAGACGACGCGCGCAGAAGCAAAAGGAACGCGCAGAAGCAAAAGGAATAGGTCATGACGTTCGCAACGCCACGCCTGGCGGAAGCGAGTGGGAGTCGAACCCACCATCGCCGCCGAAAGACGACGATCGCCGGTTTTGAAGACCGGGATGATCACCGGACCACATGCGCTTCCGTCCTGTGATTCTAAATGGAAGCGAGAATCAGGGCGACAGCGCGCCGTTCGCGTCGCGGACCACCGGATACACGCCAAGCTGCTCACAACGACACGCAGTCCGGCGAGATTTCCATCTCGACCGCACCTTCTTCCCCGGTAGCAAAGAGGTCGGCTTTTACACGGCCTTGACAAAAAAATGACAACTTTCGATGCACCGAAATAAATAATAACTGCGGGTACATCCAACCGCCAAAACCCCAACACCGCAACAAAACCGGAACCGAGGGATTTTCCCAGCGTACCTACCTCAGTTCGTCAGAAACCATTACTACCAAAAAAGAGTAGAACATGAAAAATCGAACCTCCCCGCTATTGCCTTCACCCGAACCGCGGCTTGAGTGGGCCACCCGCGGACAAAACGCAGGGAACGTCCCGTCTGTCCCCGGTTTTCTACGACGATTGAGTTCGACATCATTGGGGACTACGTGGTGATGCCAACCGAGCTTTGTAGAGCCAGATTCCTTCAACCGGCCCGCTGAATTCGATTCGCATCGCCCATCCGCTGGCTTAAGATGCTGTCGGTATCAGAGGGACGAAGCGACTTCCCGGCTATCTCGTTCTAGCTTTCCCTTGTAACTTTACAATCTATGGGGAATCCTATGTCGTTGAGCTGGATAAAGGAGCACTCTTGAACTCGCGAATCGACGACCGAAAATTCAAACGTATCAGCCGCCGCGAGTTGCTGAAGCTGACGCCGATCGTCGCGCTGGGAGCATTTGCGATTCCCAACTTGCAAAAACCCCTGCTTAAAGCCGGACTAGGCTTCAGCGACTGGGCGTCCGCAAAGCTTTTTCGTTCAGGCCACCTCGCGCCCACGTTCGCCGACTCGGAACTCACGCCGTTCAATAAGTTTCCTATCAACGACTACGACGTCGACGACCCAGGGGTTGATTTCGACCGGTGGAATCTGACCGTCGCGGGCGCGGTGCAGAAGCCCGGTGATTACACGCTGGCGCAGATTCAGACTTTGCCCAAGTTTACCCAGAACACCCGGCACGTTTGCGTGGAAGGTTGGGACGTAATCGGCAATTTCGGCGGCGTGCGCCTTTCCGATTTTCTCAACACGATTGGCGCCGATACGAGCGCCCGCTTCGTGACCGTCGAGTGCGCCGATGACTACTACGAGTCCCTGGACATGGCGACTGCCCTGCACCCGCAGACTCTGTTGTGCTATGAAATGTACGGCCGGCCATTGACCCGTGAGCACGGCGCACCCTTGCGCCTAACCATCCCAACGAAAATCGGCTATAAGCAGGCCAAGTATCTGACTGATCTGAAAGTAACCAATGTGTTGCCAAGAATTGGCTACTGGGAGGATCAAGGCTACTCGGAATTTTACGGACTCTAGCCAGCGGAGGAATACATGTCGACTCAGGCAATTGCCATCGAGAACGCGAAGACGGGCAAGGTCAGCGAGGCAGTGTACGAGCATCCGCTGGTGATTCGCATCTGCCACTGGGTGAATGCTGTGGCACTATTCGTGATGGTGGGCAGTGGACTCCAAATCTTCCGCGCCTTCCCCAGCTTCGGAGCCAAGATTCCGCAGAAAGATTTGATCAACTGGCCAAAGGCGTTTGCCATCGGCGGCTGGCTGGGCGGCGCGCTGCAGTGGCATCTCACTTTCATGTGGATTTATCTGGCAACCGGGTTGGTGTACGTGGGCTATCAACTATTCAGTGGCAACTATAAGCAAATTTTGTTTACCCGCCGCGACCTCCCCGGAGTATGGCCGATGGTGCGCCATTATTTCTTCTTCGGCCCTAAGCCGCCGGTAAGGGAAGCCTACAATTCCTTGCAGAAACACGCGTACACATCCGCAATCGGACTTGGCGTCTTGTCCGTGCTAACCGGTATTGCGATATGGAAGCCGGTGCAGTTTTCCTGGCTGGCGTGGCTGATGGGTGGCTTCCACTTGGCTCGGTTGTGGCATTTTCTGATCATGTGGGCGCTCATTGGCTTTGTCTTCGGGCACCTGGTTATGGTGGTCCTGCATGGATGGAATAACTTCGTTTCAATGCTTACCGGATGGAAGAAAGATCCGGACTACCTGTCGGAATAAGTGGCTGTAATTTCCTTATTAGCGTGGGGAGTAATGCCGGAAGAGGCCATCTCGCTGGAGAATCGAGCCGAAAAGCTCAACGAAGAAATGCTGATCCGGCGTATCCGGAACGGCGAGCACGAGGCTTTTTACGAGCTGATTCGGCCCTATGAACGGCGCGTGTACTCGACCGCATTCGCCATTCTGCGCAACGAAGCGGACGCTGAGGACGTGGCCCAGGAAGCGGTGCTGAAAGCGTTTAAGCACATTCGCCAATTTCGAGCGGAGGCACGATTCAGCACCTGGCTGATCTCGATCACAGTGAACGAAGCGCGCATGCGGAGGCGAAAAGAGCATGTGGAAATCATGCAACCGATCGTCGATCAGCAGGACGAAGAAGGAAACTACAGGCCTCGTGACTTCGCTGATTGGCGCGAGATTCCATCAGAAACCCTGGAACGAAGCGAGATTCGGCAAAAACTGGCGGAGGCGCTGGCATCGCTTGGGCAGAAATACCGCGAAGTTTTTGTCCTGAGGGACATGCAGCAATTAAGCATTGAAGAAACAGCGAGGACTCTCGGGGTTTCTACGGCATCGGTCAAGACGCGCCTGCTGCGGGCGCGGCTCATGCTGCGCGATCTGCTGGCCCCGGGACTCGGCGGTAGCTGGAGCAGCAAGTTGTCATTCGCAAAGGGGACCAAGCCATGGTAGTGACCTGCGAACAGGTGTGGCTCGAGATTTCGAATTACGTCGACGGCGACGTCGCCCCCGATTTGCGCGCTGCCATGGACGAGCATTTTCGCAGCTGCCAGAAGTGCAACGCGGTACTCGACGGAACTCGCAACCTAATCGGCCTCTATGGGGAGGACCGTATGTTTGAACCACCTCTAGGATACAGCCAACGTTTGCATCATCGACTGGAACAGAACATGCCTCGCAGCCGGCGGGGCTTCTTAGGATGGATGGTCGCGGCAGCAGCAGCCATTCTGGTCGCCGGCGGTGTCGAGCTGGGCAGGTCAGCTTCCTCCGATCAACCGGAATTGCGATCGGAACATGCACAACCCGGAACCGGTGTTCCCGCAGAAATGATGGTCATTGTTGCGGAGGACAGAAAGACATTCCATGTGGCTGGGTGCCGATTCATTCACGACAAAGCGAGATTACGGACAATCACAGCGAGCCAGGCGCTGCGAGAGGGTTACGCACCTTGCGTGCGCTGTATGAAAAAGTATCTCAGCGAAAGCGCACGCGAGGCGGACGATGATGACGAGGGAGAAGTTGCCAGCTCCCAGGACTCCACTTCCAAGTAAAACCGGTTACCAGCCTATCTGATGTCCGCAGGGGAATTCATCAGCTACCGGCAGGATGCCGGCGCTACAGGATTAACCCTCCCTGTTGTATGCTAGAGCGTTCGCAAGGCGCATGTGTTTCGTGCCGCAAAGAAAATGCCCGCTGAGCAGAAAATCCGTGTGCTGGTCGCCAAGCCGGGCCTCGATGGCCACGATCGCGGCGCGAAAGTAATCGCCCGCGCTCTGCGCGACGCCGGCATGGAGGTCATCTATACCGGCCTGCGTCAGACGCCGGAGATGATTGTGAGTGCGGCCGTCCAGGAAGATGTCAACGTCATCGGCCTGTCGATCCTCTCGGGCGCGCACAACGCCATCGTCCCCCGCGTGATGGATCTGCTCAAACAAAATAAGATGGACGACGTGATTGTGATCGTCGGCGGCATCATTCCCGATCAGGACGTGGCCCATCTGAAAGAGATTGGCGTTGCCGCAATTTTCCAGCCCGGCACCGCCATGGACGCCATCGTGCAATTCATTCGCGCCAACATCAAGCCGCGCTCAGTCCCGACGGCCGGCTGATGACCGAGATCAGCGCCTCGCGTCTGCTCGACATTCTCGCCCGCACTATCGGTCCCGCTCCCTGGTACTGGAAGACTTTCCCTCGCGTGAGTTCAGCCTCTGCTCAGCGTTTCGCGTGGACTCATCATGGAAACGAGGGCCCGTTAGGCTATGTGGTTTCACTTGGTCTGGCGCAAGAGCCGGACAAACCGCGTCTAGCTCTGAATACGTATTGCCGCCCGTTCATCGTTCCGCCTTCGCACCTGGGCATCTGGTGTCCGGAGGGACGGAGCATTCGCCTCACCTGCTTCGATCCCGACCAGCTCAAAGCTTTCGATCCCGCGGAAATTGCCGGATGGTTCAAGCAGTCGCCGGAGCGCATTTACGCCGCCACCGCTCCGCTTGCCGACTTTGAGATCCCACTTGGACTCGAACCCGGCCTGCACAAGATTGAAGTCCCGGCGGAGTTGCGGTCGGTCGACGAGTTGATTGTCCCCACGAGTTACCCGGCGAAGACAAACGATGATCCGGCATTTGCCCTGTACGTTTTCTATCTCCAGGCGGGTCTGGTCGAGGTGCTGCCGCAGAGGTGGTTCACCGCCAGCCAATATGAGGTGGGAAAGCAATGGATCCCGCGCGCCGCTCGCGATTCCGAGTCACATCGTATCTTCGGCGAGTGCTTCGGCGTGGGCAGCTTCCTGCTCGAAGAGGATGGGTGCGGCCTAGGTCAGTGGATTCAGAAAAATCCTTAGCCTTTGTACTCCCTTGATGGAGGACGGGCGTCTCGTGAGCCTGCCCTGAGCGGAGCCGAAGGGTCCAGCCTGGAAGCCCGGCCTCCACGAGAATAGAGGTCGCAAAGTGATCACAATCGTCTCCGGCCTACCGCGCTCCGGCACATCTCTCCTGATGCAGATGCTCGCTGCCGGTGGAATGCCCACCCTCGCCGATGGCGAACGCAAAGCCGACGCCGACAATCCTCGCGGCTACTTCGAGTGGGAGCGCATCAAGCTCCTGCCACAACAGCCGGATTGCATCCAGGAAGCCGAAGGCAAGGCAGTGAAAGTAATTTCGCAGCTTCTCTTCGCGTTACCCGCGGGGCGTGATTATCGGATCATCTTCATGCAACGCCCACTGCCAGAAGTGGTCGCGTCTCAGGCCGAGATGATACGCCGTCGAGGGACCGCCGGTGCGGCCTTGCCTCCGGCAGCGTTAATTGCGGGGCTGAAGGCTCATTTGAATCAAGTCAACGCATGGCTGAAGGACAGAACGAACATCTCCGTGCATCGCACGGAACACCATGACGTGCTGCGCGAACCGCTACGCATCTCGGAATCGATTCAGCAGTTTCTCGAATGTCCGTTGGATGTGGTTGCCATGTCGCGGCAAATCGATGCGTCGCTCTACCGCCAGCGAACCACAACCACTTCGTAAGTTTAGCTCTCCCGGAACTGCTTCAGCTCTCAACTGGCTCAGAACTCGAAATACCCTTCAGTCGACGCTCGACGAGGGCCATCGGTGCCAGTGGCCGGGAGCAAGCCCACAACGCCACGCAGGTTTTCCCACGCCGCTTGGTTGAGTGCCGGGTCCGAGCCCACGAGGTCGCGAATCATGTTCCAGGCCGCAATGTTTAGCGCGCCCTCCGGTGGAGGTCCCATCGCCAGGGAGACCGAGCATTGCGGGCAGAAGCAGATCCGCTGGGCCGCGGATTTTTGCCGTGGTCTGATTCCCACCGTCTGCGCGAACATATAAACGGCGACAGATTTGTGTCCAGCCTCGAGTTCTCGACCACAACGAAGGCAATGCAAGTTTTCCAAACGTCCTCCCGTGACCCAGTGCGGCGTACAGGAAATACTGTGGTGTATTCCCGAAACGACGCAAGTATGCAGAAGGATTCCCGCCATTTCCCCTCGGGAAGGCAGTTTCCCCCGGAACCAAGCTGTGCTCTAGCCAGACCGGACTGCTTCGTGCACTCTGCTGCTATGCGTGCTGTTGTAGGAAACGGGTCACATTCGGCCACCGCCTGGTCACGGGCACAAACGCATCAGACTTCCGTCAAATTCTTTCGCCTGTCGCAACTGCGCAGACTGCGTGGCTGCGAGCAGGTCGCTGCAGTTTGTTTTCGGGTCCGTAACACCGGCATCGAATTCCTCCTGGTTCGCACCAATAGCGGACATTGGACTTTCCCCAAGGGCAACGCCGAACCGGGGCTGACACACGCCCAAGCTGCTGCGCTCGAGGCTTTCGAAGAGGCTGGAGTTCACGGCCGCATCGAAGAAGCTTCGTTCGCCCGATATGTTCGTCGCAAGCGTGGCAGCCTGCGAAACTCTACGTCATCCGCAGAGGTTGCCGTTCAGGCTCATCTCTGTGAGGTCTTACGGCTGGACCCTCCACAAGAGCGCAATCGAAATCCAACCTGGGTTTCCCCAGAGAAAGCCAAGCGGCGTTTAGGCGAGGGCCGTCCTCCTGACTTCGCGACCGAACTCGCTCGCGTGGTCGACCGTGCCGTAAACCGCATCCGGCGGTCACGTAGCTAAATCAATACAGCCAGTCGGTCCCCGGAAAAAGACGGATTGCAGAAAATGCGGTTCATCGATCGTATCCAGAAAATAACAGGCAAAGCTAAGACTTCCGCTACCGGCTGAGCGTCAACGCGGGCTTTCGGTCGCTGCGTCAGTTCCAGCCGAAAGCTGTTATCCTTAACCTGCACCAAATTGACCATGCCGGAAGCACCAACTTGACCACTTCGTGCTGAGGGACCCTACTGCCACCTTGTCATCGACACTACAGTCTGCGCCCGATATTACTTGCCGTCGGAGCGACATACACTAAACTGGGTTTTTGTGGTCTGTTACCCGACGCAGACATCTAATTGTGTCGAGGATAGTACAAGAAAGTCGTCGCCGGACCACAGGTCGAGGCAACAGAAACCGCCATGCGCTGGCTAAGTTTTCGGCTCATTGTGTCGCTGATTGTAGGTATCACGCTGGTTTCGCTGGCGTTTTCCTACAACGAAGTGCAACTGGAGAAGCAAGCCCTTCGCAAGGACTTGGAGCAACGCGCGGAAGTGTTAGGGGAAAGCCTCGCAGGATACATTGAGCCTTATCTCGACAAGCAATCCCACCGCGAACTTCAGCGGGTTGTGGATCGCTTCGCCAACCGGGAAAAGCTGGAAGGGATGGCGATCTACAACAAAGAGGGTGCTCTGTTGGCGGCGACTCCTGGCCTGCCCGATCGGCTGGGCGAGCATCCGCCTCTGGTAACTCAGGTAATCTCGTCAAACACAGGTTCGGGGCAGTTTATTCGCCTCGGAACAGCCTCCGTTCACATCTACTCTCATCCGTTGCGCCAACATGACGAAGCTGTGGGAGGGCTGGTGATCGTACACGACGCCAGCTACATCAACACGCAGAGCGCACGCATGTGGAGAGAAGCCTTCGTGCGCGTTCTGGTGCAAGTGTTTCTGATTACTTTGATCACGCTGTTGATTGTGCGCTGGAGCATCGTGGGGCCGATCGCGAAGGCGGCGCAATGGATGAAAACGTTAAGGACGGGGAAAGGGAAACTGCCATCCGCAGCGCCCGATCTCGGTTTGCTCCGGCCCCTTGCGCGGGAGATGCAAACCTTTGCCATAAGTTTGATGGCCGCGCGTTCCGCCGCCGAAGCCGAGGCTCAAATGCGCGAGACGGCGGAATCCGTCTGGACCGCCGAACGGCTCGCCATCCACGTGCGCAGCAAACTTGGCGGCAGCGGCTTAATCATCGTTTCCAACCGCGAACCTTATTCGCATACCCGAAAAGGAGAGTCACTCGAAGTCGTCGTGCCGCCCAGCGGACTGGTCACCGCTCTGGAACCAATTCTCTGCGCTTGTGATGGAAAATGGGTGGCCCACGGAAGCGGCGACGCCGACCAGGAAACCGTAGACGCCAACGGTCACATACGGGTTCCCCCCGACGATCCCAAGTACACCTTGCGAAGAGTCTGGTTGGCCAAAGACGAAGAAGAGGGCTACTACTTCGGCTTTTCCAATGAAGGATTGTGGCCCCTTTGTCACATCGCGCACACCCGCCCAATCTTTCGCACGTCCGATTGGGAGTCTTATCGCGCGGTCAATCAGAAGTTTGCCGATGCTGTACTGGAAGAGATGGCGGATACCGAGCAGCCGCTGTTGCTGGTTCAGGACTACCACTTCGCCCTCTTGCCGCGGCTGGTCAAGAAAAAACGACCCGACGCGCGCGTCGCAATTTTCTGGCACATCCCATGGCCTAACGCCGAGGCGTTCGGCATTTGCCCCTGGCAGCGCGAATTGATTGAAGGAATGCTGGGCGCCGATTTGATTGGCTTTCACATCCAGTCGCATTGCAACAATTTCCTCCAAACGGTAGACCGCACCCTGGAATCCCGCATCGATTGGGAACATTTCGCGGTCGACCGCGAAGACCATCGCAGTGTGGTAAAACCGTTCCCGATCAGCGTGGATTTCCAGCAGATCGCTTCCAGCCCGCGCTCCGGTGAATCGCCTTACACGGAGCGGGTCAACTTGTTGCGAGAGTTGGGCGTGACTGCATCGTTTCTAGGAGTAGGAGTTGATCGCGTGGACTACACCAAGGGAATCCTGGAGAGATTTCTCGCGGTTGAGCGACTACTCGAGAAGCATCCGATTTATCAAAACCGGTTCACCTTTGTGCAAATCGGCGCGCCCAGCCGCACCCACATCAAGCGCTATCACGATCTGCTCGGAGAGGTAGAGTCCGAAGCCGACCGCATTAATTGGCGTTTTCAACGGGGCTCGTGGCGTCCCATCCTCTTTCTCAAGCGCCACTTCAGCCACGAGCAAGTAGAGAAGTATTACCGGGCGGCCGATGTTTGCCTGGTCACATCCCTCCATGACGGCATGAACCTGGTAGCCAAGGAGTTTCTAGCCGCGCGCGACGACGAACAGGGAGTTCTGATACTAAGCCGCTTTACCGGCGCAGCCCGTGAACTCAGCGACGCGCTGATCGTCAACCCTTACGACACCGAGCAGATGGCCGAGGCAATTCGCATCGCGTTGGAATTGCCCGCAGAGGAACGGCAGGCACGAATGCAGCGAATGCGCGCTGTCGTGCAGGAACACAACGTCTATCGCTGGGCAGGCAATCTCATCGCCGAACTCAGCAATGTTCGCCTGGCTCCGGAGAACATCGGAGCGATGAGCGGGCTCAAGGGATACATGGCGCGAACCGGTCACTGAGTTCGAGGCTGGGCCATGTCGAAAAAATCTTCCGCCGTAAGCAACTTCTGAAGCACCTCAACCACGCCTGCTCCGGCTTTACCGGAAGTCACCAACCGAACTCGTTTTTTCAAACTGCGGATCGCATTCGCCACGGCCACCGAGAACCCGCAAAGACTCAAAAACGCATAGTCGTTCTCCGCATCTCCGACGCCCACAGCGCTAGACATAGGCAGGCGCAACTCCGCCATAGCCGTTCGGAATCCCGTGCCTTTATCCACTCCCACCGGAAGAACCATTACCGCCTCCCGGTTCAAGATGATCTGCAGATTGAGGCCCAATTCCTCAATCGCCTTGTAAACCGTCGCCTCATGAGGCCTCACGGTTGCAACAATACAACGGCCAACTGAGAGAGGTTTCGCCCCGGCGCGTCGCAGCATTTCCACAAAGCTAGCAGGCGGTCTCTTACCCAGAGCCTTGTCCTCTCCCGTGGATGGGTGATACAGCAAGGCTCCATTCTCGGCGACAATCAAATCAAAGAGGCCCAGTTGCGGGAACACATCTTGAAGACTCTCCAGTTCGCGGCCCGTGACCAGCAAAAGTTTACGGCCGGATTTCTGAACACAAGCCAGCGCCTCCAAGGTTTTCTTGGCAACCCGTCCGTTATTTGCCAGAGTTCCATCGTAGTCCACCGCCACGACTCGAAATCGCATCCTGGTTCCTCACATTGAAATAGATGTGCCGGGAAGTCTTAAGGCAGCTAGTTACTAGAGTCATGGCGGAAAGTCCGGCGCCACCGGGCCAGATCCCGCTGGTGTCCGATACAATCTAAGGTAAGACCCTCTCACCGCTATTGGCATCGATCTTCGCCGATGTCGCGGCGAGATCCAAGGAGACGGAGTTAGTTTGTCATTTTCAACCAGACGAAAATTCCTTCAACTTGCCGCCGGCGTTGCCGTTACCGGCGCTCTGGCCTTGGCCGAAGACGGCACAATTCTTGAGCCCAACCATCCCATCCTGACTTCCATTGAGGTCGTTTTAGCCAGGTTGCCGGCTGCTTTCGATGGCTTCACCATTGCGCAACTCAGCGATTTTCACTACGACGAGCACGCCGCGCTGCCCATCAAAGCTGCCATAGAAATTGTCAACCAACTGCATCCTGATGTGGTTATTTTAACCGGCGACTTCGTTACCGTCCCACCTTTTCATAACACTTTCCATTACGCAACACGCACTTCAAGTGCTGCCGAGCCCTGCGCCCGACTTCTAGCCCAGTTGCAGCCGCGTGGTGCGATCATTTCGGTTCTCGGAAATCACGACGTGGACGCGGATGCTCGCAGAATTATGGAAATTCTCCATGCCCACGGCCTTCCCGTTCTGCGTAATCGTTCGCTCCCCATCGAGCAGCAGGGATCGCGAATCTGGTTCTGTGGTTTGGATTCCGTCTTGGACGGAGATCCAGATATTGATTTCGCTTTAAAAGAAGTTCCCAGCCAGGAACTGGTCATCTTGCTGGTGCACGAACCCGACTTTGCCGACGACGCGGCTCTCCGCCCCGTGGATCTTCAACTCTCGGGACATTCGCACGGTGGCCAAATCTGGCTTCCTGGAATTGGCGCTCCTTGGTTACCACCGTTTGCTCGAAAATATCCTCGCGGTCTCCACCGAATTGGTCCCTTGACTCTGTACACGAACATGGGACTCGGCACCATTCGTTTGCCCGTGCGCTTGAACTGTCCTCCGGAAGTCACGCTCTTCACTCTGCGTTGCGCGTAGATTGCGTCTCCGGTTTTTTGTTGCTTGCACTATGTCTGCTCATAAGAGGACGCGAGAAAACACTACCGTTGATTCCCGCATCTGAAAGGAGGTTAGCCTGGCCTCCTTCGGCGAACCACGCTTAAGCCTATGCCAAAGCTGGTGTTAGTAGTTGATGACAACGCGGCTATCCGTCACGCGCTCTGCCGGGCGCTCACGTCGATAGAGGATTTTGACGTGTGTGGGGAGGCAGAGAACGGACAAGAAGCGATTGAAATGGCTCAGGCCTTGCACCCTGATTTGATCGTCATGGACCTGTCAATGCCCGTCATGAATGGTATAGACGCCACCCGCGCTCTGAAAAAGTTGATGCCCGCGGTACCGGTCATCATGTTCAGCGAGTACAGCGATCTACTCTCTGTGGAAGAGGCGCTATCCGCGGGCGTATCCGCCTTGGTCTCAAAGTCTGATCATGTATCTTTTCTGATCGAGAAAACCCGTGCCTTGCTCTACCCCGCGGCCGCGTGATTCTTACTTTTTCTCCCAATCAGGAAATCCAAGATTATCCCTTTTGAGAACGCGCAGGCTTGCCAGAGCATCTGCAATGGCCTGCCGTTCAGCATGGCTGTCTGGGTTTTGTGACATGGCCTGAAGGCGATTGAAGATAGCAGTTTCCGCCGCCGTAACCCGCTGCAACAGCGTTTTAGGGTCAAGCTCAACCAGAGCGGCCAAGTACGCGTGCTGCCATTCCGGATAAAGGATTCTAGGGGACGGAGCACTGGGGTCCATGAAAGCCTCCTGCACAATCAGCTCGATTTGTTTGCACAAGGGACCGTCACCAAACAGGCGCGGCGGAAAGATGTGTATCAGCAAAAAAGTCTATCACGGCGGTTATAACCTGGATGTTCGATGTCGAACGTAGGAAGAAAGGCCTTAGTCGGCGTAGACGCGCCCATCACTCGCGGGAACGCGAGCGCGGGCACCACCGTGGGTGGGGGCAACGTCTGTCCGCTACACCCTGGCTGGCTGTGGATTGGTCTTCAAGCTGGATGCAAACGGCAAGGAAACCATCCTCTACCGCTTCAAGGGAAATGCGGACCGAAAATTTCCCGTCGGCAACTTGATCCGCGACACCGCCGGTAATCTCTACGGCACGACGACGCAGGGCGGCGCCGCCAATGTCGGCGTGGACTTCACGCTCGATGCGACCGGCAAGGAGACCGTACTCTACACCTTCAAAGGCAAGTCGGACGGAAAAACTCCCACGGCCGGGTTAGTCCGAGATGCGGCAGGTAACCTCTATGGCACGATGGAATACGGCGGCGCTTCGGGCGCCGTGTTCAAGCTGGAGACTACCGGCAAGCAAACCGTGCTCTACCCCTTTACCGGAGGGGCGGACGGAGCAAACCCCATCGCCACTTTGATCCGGGACGCGGCCGGAAATCTCCACGGAACTACAGTCAACGGCGGCGCCTTCACCGCAGGAGTAGTGTTTAGCCCGCAACTTCCAGTTGCGGCCTTCTAATCCTCTGCGAATGATCAGCGTTGACTGATCCGTGTGAACCCGTGAAAATCAGTGGGCGATTTTCCTAGTGCCTCGGTCCACCATGGCCACCGCCATGGCCACCACGTCCGCCGCCGCCCGGTCCACGCCCGCGCCCACGACCTCGGCCGCCTCCGCCGCCCGGCCTTCCACCCCGACCGCGATCCGGACGCTCTCCGGGAGCACGTTCTCCGCCTCCGCCACCGGCCACACCCGCAACCGCATCGCGATTAAAGTTCGGCTCGTCGTCAGGGAAATCCCCGCCGCCTTCGATGGTGAGGGCTGGCGCACCAGCGACTTCGCCGTGGCTTCGCTCTCCGCCGTCGGCGCCGGGCTCGCCCCCACCCATCTTGGCCCGCTGCTCTTTGAGGATGGCCTTGCGTGAAAGCCGAATGCGATTACCCTCAACCGCCAGCACTTTCACCAAAACCTGATCGCCCTCTTTGAGCTCATCGCGCACATCCTTAATGCGATGCTCTGCCACTTCGCTGATGTGCAGCAAGCCATCAGTTCCAGGAATGATCTCGACGAACGCCCCGAAATCCGCCAGCCGCGTCACGGTCCCAAGATAAGTCTTCCCTACTTCTGCAGTAGCCGTCAGGTCGCGAATAATCTGCAGCGCCTTGTTAGCCGAAGCCTCGTCGTTCGAAGCCACGTTCACCTTGCCCGTATCCTCGACGTCGATCTTCACCCCGGTCTGCTCGATGATCGATCGAATCATCTTGCCGCCAGGCCCAATCACGTCGCGAATCTTATCCACAGGAATCTGCAAAGTGTAAATTCGCGGAGCATATGCCGAAACTTTCTCGCGATGGCCCGAAATCCCCTCGCTCATCTTCTCCAGGATATGCAACCGTCCCCGCTGCGCCTGCGCCAGAGCCTCCCGCATGATCTGCGCCGTAATGCCGCCGACCTTGATGTCCATCTGCAGAGCGGTGATGCCATCTTTCGTTCCAGCGACTTTGAAATCCATGTCGCCATAGTGATCCTCAGCCCCTGCGATGTCAGTAAGGATCGCGTAATCGTTCCCCTCCTTAACCAACCCCATAGCCACGCCAGCCACCGGAGAACGAAGCGGAACCCCCGCATCCATCAAAGAAAGCGAAGCCCCGCAAACCGTAGCCATGGAAGAAGACCCATTCGACTCCAGAATGTCCGAGACCACCCGCATGGTGTAAGGCCAATTCTCCTCCGTCGGAAGCATCGCCGAAATCGCCCGCTCCGCCAAAGCCCCATGCCCAATCTCCCGCCGCCCAGCCCCCCGCAAAAACGAAACCTCCCCCACCGAAAACGGAGGAAAATTGTAATGCAGGAGGAAGCGCTTTTTGGCTTCGCCTTCGAAGGTTTCCAGGCGTTGTTGGTCGTCGCTGGTGCCTAGGGTGGTTGTGACTAAGGCTTGGGTTTCGCCGCGGGCGAAGATTGCGCTTCCATGGGTTCTTGGTAGAACTCCTACTTCTACCCAGATGTCTCTTACCTTGTCGAAGGGACGGCCGTCTGGTCTTCTTTTGTTGTTGATTACCTGTTCGCGGAAGATTCTTTCGCGGAGGATTTCGTAGTAGGTTTTTAGTTTGGCCTGGGCTTCTTCGTCTTCTTTGGGGATTTCTGCTTGTAGTTTTTTCTTCAGGTCGCGGACTAAGTTGTAGCTGTCTGCTTTCGGGTGCTTCTCGGTGTCCAGGCTTTCGGCCAGCTCCGCGCCTATCTTCGCTCTCAGTTGGTTGTAGTAGGCTTGATCGAATTCCGGAGCGGTTACTTCACGCTTGGGTTTGCCTGCTCTTGCTTTCAGATCGTTGATGGCGGCGCAGATCTTCTTTATTTCCGTGTGGGCGAATTCGATCGCGTCGACAACCGTTTCTTCTTTTACTTCTTTGGCGCCGGACTCGATCATCACGATTCCGTCGGCCGTGCCTACGACCATGATGTTCAGAATGCTGTCGCGCATCTCGCTGTAGGTCGGATTGATGATGAACTGGCCGCTCACCAGGCCTACACGGACGGCGCCGATGGGGCCATTGAATGGGATGTCTGAAATCGTCAGTGCGGCCGAGGCACCGTTAATGCCAGCCACGTCGGGGTCGTTCTCCGTGTCGGCCGAGAGCACGAAGGCGATGACTTGGGTCTCACACTTGAAGCCTTCGGGAAACAACGGCCGGATAGGGCGATCTATCTGTCTACTAGTCAGAATTTCCCGTTCGCTCGGACGCCCCTCGCGCTTGATGAATCCGCCGGGAATGCGTCCGCCAGCGTAGGTGTATTCGCGGTAATCGACGGTGAGGGGAAAGAAATCGATGCCTTCGCGCGGGTCGGGATTGGCCACCGCGGTGGCCAGAACGACGCTGTCTCCGATGCGCACCACGACCGAGCCGTGAGCCTGTTTGGCTAACTTTCCAGTTTCAAATGAGAGGCTTTTACCACCGGTGAGTTGAACTGATACGTCTTGCTTCATGGTTTATTTCCTTCTGGGCAGGAGGGCACGCCGGTGCCGATCGGGGAGGTTGCACAATGGATTAGCGCTCTTTCCCACGTCTCGAAAAGCGCGAGACGTGGGGCACCCGGTGCCAGTTGGGACTCGGGATTTACTTGGAGACGCACCTTCTCCGCTTTCTCATTCGACCGCTGCGGTCCCTGGGGCTCTTCGAAGGACGGCAGAACAATTCCGGTGGTATTGCCGACAATTCCAGAAACGGGCACGGCAGCTACTTACGCAGACCGAGTTTCTGGACCACAGTCTTATAGCGATCGGAATTGTAGGTTTTGAGATAGTCGAGCAGGCGACGCCGCTTGCTGACCAGCATGAGAAGACCGCGGCGCGAGCCATGGTCCTTCTGGTGCATCTTGAAGTGTTCCGTCAGGGAACCAATGCGTTCGCTCAGCAACGCGATCTGCACTTCCGGACTCCCGGTGTCGGTAGCATGCGTGCCGTACTGGTCGATAACGGATTTCTTTTGCTCTCTGGCTAGCACTAACCTGGTGCACTCCTGTCTAATTTTTCAATTGTTTTGTAACGCTTATGAGGTTAACACGTTGGTGGGAGGGTGTAAAGACGCGGGAGTTCACTACAGAGACACAGAGTCACAGAGAAAGTTGGGAGTGTTATTCTAGACGCGAGCATATATTTATGACCGGAAAGCAACAAGTTGAGTCTTTGCTCCACAAACTGCCCGACAACTGTTCGTTGGAGGACATCCAATATCACCTTTACGTGCTGGAAAAGGTGCAGCGTGGGCTGGAAGAGGCCCAAACTAGCGGCACGCTTTCGCAGGAAGAAGCAGAAAAACGGCTCGGGAAATGGCTCACCGTAGAACTGCCCCGCTCAAGCCAAAAGAACTTGAATGGGCCACCCGCCTAGGCTATCGCCCAAAAAAAACCGGGCGAGAACCTGGGGCGTCGGCCACAGAGACGGGGAACACGTTTTCTAAAGCTTCTGCCCGCGCGCCAGTTGGCCCGGTAGAAGGAACGTCTTGGGATACTTGCCTTGGCCGCAAAGCTTGAATGAGCCAAATTCCTTGTACCACGGCCCGTCAGGGACATCTGGCTTGGATTCCATCCACAGTCGCAACTGGTTTAGGTCTTCGAGGCCGATGTTGCGGTCGTGCATGCGCTCGACCAGGTGAGCGCGAACGGCGGCAGGGAGCCGAGACCAGGTCTCGATCTTCATTCGGCCAACCCGGGCATTTATTCACCAAACACGAAGCGTCCCAACTGGTCTCCTAACTGCTTGACCTGCTCCGGGTCGCTGGCGGCGCGGAAGCGTTCCGCCAGTTGGAAGAATGCTTTCTCTTTTTGCTGCTGGGCTTCGATTCCCTGCTCGATGAGTTCCACCAGCACGCGATTGTCGCTGAGATCGCGCTGCCGGGCCAAGGTCTCGACCTGTCTGGCGATCTTGGGAGGCAAGGTTACGCTTCGCCGGACATGCTTTGCGCGGGTTGATTTCGCATGAGCTCGTTTGGCGGTTCGCATGTAGCACCAGTGTACACCATTATGGTGCGCGAAACGCCCGCCAATCAGCGTTGTTTTCCCCTAACAAATTCGACAAAGGCTGAGACCGTCCACAGCCCCTGCTTCTGCTCCGCAGTGTACGTCGTATGAAATGGTTCCGGAATCACGAGCTGCACCGCGTGCTTCGCAATTTCGTCGGTCTGGTTCTTGGAAATTGCTAGCTCAAGAGTGCACAGGTGTTTGCGGGGAATCTTTTCCGCTTCCGTGAGAATTTGGCGCCATCGCTCCTTCAGAGTTGACTTGGCCCCGAGCATTACCAGAAGCGCGGCATCGAATCGGGGATCGTGGTACTCCGCAGAGCCGGGAAAGATGAAGTCAGGCTTGTTTTGCGCTTCTGTAATTGCTTGCGCTTCATACCTGAGCCTTTGCGAGTCAAATAGCGCTGCAAGTTGGTTCTGCAGGGAATAGCCCATCCGGGATTTTCGCCGGTTCTGAACCGAGAGGGAAAAAACGACGAAGTCATCCACGTCCTTAAGACCGTTCCTCAGTCGTGTCTCGACAATTACCCTTTCAACCGCTCGGAATAGCTGTTCCTCACGTTGAAGCCACCGAACCAGTGCCTCGTCGCCGCGTGATGTGTTTACCTCACCTGCTTGGGCGCGGGCAAATGCGGACATTTCTTCAGTAGTTGGGAAGCTCCCCTTAAATTTTTCGAGGACCAATTGCAGATCAGTCTGGCTACTTGGAATCTGCAGGCTCTCTATTCCAAAGCTCTTCCAGAATTCTTTCGGCTACCAGGCCCAATTCTCGAGACGCTAGTGATTCTTGGGGAAGTTTCTCGAAATTTGCCGGATTAAGATTGCTGACACCAAAAAGTTTTTCAGCGGAGAGCAACCAGGACGAGCCTCTCTTGAACACGAGGGCGTGGACGGTTGCCCGGGGGTGCTTCGTCCTGAGCAGAACCAGAACGTCGCCTTCGTTCGCATGGCCGAGGAACTCTTCCTCATAGTACAATCGCCACTCGGTGCGCGTCGGATGTTTCTCTCTAGCATCCTCAACGTGAATTCACCGCGCTCGCGGAAGCAACCTGTCCTGCGGATTGAACGCGCGCCAGCCGCGCGCCGCTCCTCTAGCGGCCTCTTCCATGAACTCGCGGATCGAGCGCCTGCATGCGTCGTTTGGGGCATCACTGGTGGCGTCGACCGACGCGAACTCGTGGAAGCAGTGGTCATCGAAAGTAAGCTCGTCTTCGGCGGCGAGAAACACCTCGGGGATACGAACTTGGTGGGCAATGAAGAGTCCGTCCTCCAAAAAGGCGTCCCGCAATACTCTCGCGATCACATCACCGGACAAGTCGTCGGCGTTGGAGAAGACAAGCTCGGCCCATTTTTTGTAGTTGCTGCCGTCACGGTAAAGATAATGAAATTTAACGTTGCTCATCGGTAAGGCCTCTATCGGCTGAGAAACACCTTTTCATTATGGTAGCGCAGGAAGTTTTCGTCAGGTGCAAAACGACGAGGAAGGGAAATGGATTCGTTTTCGAATCGCCACAAAAACTCTCGAACTGCTGTATCGACCTTGCTTCCTTTCACCTTAGGCGAAAGCTTGACCCTCAGGTCCGGTGTGACCGTCAGCAGGCCGCAGTCGAAAGCTCGGTCATGAATGGCGCTTAGGCAGAGTCCATTCCGCGGATTCGTTCGGTTCTTTACGTCAACTACCCATGGCACGATGTGGCTGGCATTCAGGAGTTGCGGAACAGAAAGCCCTGTAACGCAGCACCGGGCTCCATACGCGGCCAGAACGGATGCGCGGAAAAAGCCCTGATTTATTCGCGCTCGAACCAATGTTTCGCGGGTTCTGCCTTCCGGGAATTCGTGCCTCTCCTCTGCGACCTCCGGAACTCGTCCTGTCATGTCTTCCAGCAAACGTTCGCTCTCGAACGCTAGGCTCTCCCAGTTGTCATTGAACTCGTTCCAGATATCAACTTCTGCCTGTGCTCCATGCGCCGCGCCTGCGATGTTGCGCCTCTTCAAAGCAGGATCAAGCCGCGCGAAGTTTGCGAGTTTCCATGACACGGCCGATGGTGTGCGACCGATGGCCTTTGCCAGTTCAATGATCAGAGGGTTCCGAATGTGGATTCTGCCGAAGGGGATCTTGCAGTAGAGATTAAAGGCAACAATGAGCTCTTCGCGAGTCCATTCACGCCGAGGCATAAGGTCACCAACCCGCGGAAGGATAGCACAGGCCAATTAGCAAAGGGGGCTGGATACGTCACTTCGCCGTTACGTTTCTCTGACAAGCTCACAAGTCAGCCGCAGGGCGGCGCAAGAATGCAGCCCACGGCACAAGCCGTGGGTAAGAAGCAGAAACCGACAAGCCCCAGCCGAGGCGAAAGAAGCTAGCCCCAAATGTATCTCTCGTCGTATTCCACGTGGTTCTTCTTGAGGAACGCCAAGAACTCCTCCTGAAATGAATGCTTCTTGTGATGTTCTTCCTGTTCGGCGATGTATTTCTTAACCGCTGGGACGTTCGATTCGCTGACACTGAACACTCCGTAACCGGTTTGCCAAGCAAAGTCTGAGCTCCATTTCGCGCGAACCCATTTTGACGAGTTCGCTTTGACGACACGGACGATCTCCGCAGCGGACTGGGCTGGCCGAATGCGGAGCAGCATATGAACGTGATCAGCTGCACCGTTGATGATCAGCGCGGTTCCCCGAATTTCACGGACGATGCCTCCGAGGTAGGCAAACAGATCAGCCCGAAAATCTGGCTTGATCAGAGGACGCCGCCCTTGGGTGCTGAAGATCAAATGCAATAAAATATTGCCGGATGTATGAGACAGGCGTCTTTCGCCCCTGCCGGGGGCTTCTCCCTTCGCTGTTACCCACCCACGGCTTGCGCCGTGGGCTGCATTCTTGCGCCGCATCGCGGCTTCCTCATCATCACACTGACGAGGGTGAGCAAGCTGTGACAACCGTCACATCAATTGTGGTTGATTTGCTGCGGTACAACATGCCGCACGTCAAGAACCTTCGGATCGTACACGTGGTAGCCAAGATCACCTGACAGCGGTTCGAGGATGGTTTCCATCGTTCTGCCCCTGTCGCGACGAACAAGGTGCTTGACATTTTCAAGCAGGAACGCGGAAGGACGTTTATCGTTGATTATTCGCGCAACCTCGAAGAACAGCGTACCCTGAGTTTTGTCAGCAAAGCCATGCGCGCGTCCAAGGCTGTTCTTTTTCGATACACCAGAGATTGAAAACGGTTGGCACGGGAAGCCTCCAACTAGAATGTCATGGTCGGGGATTGAGGAGGAACTAACCTCGCGAATGTTTCCAACAGGTGCATCTCCGAAATTCGCCGCGTAGGTCTGCTGCGCATACTTGTCCCAGTCGGAGGAGAAAACGCACTTACATCCTACTTGCTCGAAGCCGAGGCGCATGCCATCAATCCCGCAGAAGAGGTCGACGAAAGTAAGGTCCTGCCCCATTTTGGCCTAGTTGGTCGCACCAAACATAGCATATGCAGGCCTGTGGAGTATTAGTCACAAATGGACGTGGGGAGCATGGCGACGGCATCCCGAAGCCGTGCCCTTCTCTTTCACGCTCAAGACGCGGAAACGGCCAGCTAAGCGGCCAGGGGATGGCCAATCTCCCAGTGAAGGCCGAACGGGTCGACCAGGCGTCCCAGGCGCCAGCCGTGCTCTTCGCCTACCGGGAACACCTCGGACGCGCCGGCTGCCAGGGCTTGCGCGAAAACTGTATCCGGGTCGCCGACGGTCAAAATCATTCGGACCGACCCGCCTCCGAGAGACTCACGGCGTGACCCATCCAGCTGCCCGTCACTCAGCCAAAATTCAGCGCCCTCGACCGAGAGCCGCGCCACTACGCCTGCATCGGGGTCCGCTAGCCGGTAGACCACCTTGGCTCCGAATGCCTGCTGGTAGAAGCGGAGAGCTTGCTCGCCGTCGCGAACGGTTAGCCAGGGTGCAATTGTGCAGGGGATTGGAACGCGGGGTGAGCTCATAGCTATAACTCCTTGGGCTTCGGAGCGCGCATCCGGGGAGGACGAAACATACTCCGCGGAGTCTTGGGAGTCAAGGGAATCCTGGACTATGAGGGCGTTGGTCCCCCTCGACTTCGCTCGGGGCAGGCTCTGCGGGGCCTAGATTAAGTATGGTCTTCCCGTCATGGCTGAAAGCCATGCCCTTCCACGAATCTCGTGTGGGGATTTGTCGCAGGGGCGGGAGCGTTGATCCACCCAAAATTAGGCACAAACAGAACAGCCCCGGGAATCACCCGGGGCAGCAATTTCGGTACTAGACGCCGCTTGCGAAGCATCTCTAGGATAACTCTGCCAGCGGCGTTGTCAAGGACATTCGCATTTCATCGAGTGGCCACGGAGGGCGAGGGAGTCGAACCCTAATGGCTGACTAAGCCACTCGACCGCTTCGCAAGCGGCGTCCAGTACCCACTGGAAACACCCTCCAAACACCGCGTGCCCTTGAAGATTGTATGGGGTAAAGATCGCGTGGGGTTGTGACTTCCGAACTTAAATTGGGGCTTGGTTTCAAAGTGGGAGTGGGTTTGTTGTCACCTCCAGCAAAGGCCTGCGGAGCTTGGCTCCGCCTGGACGGGTCAGAGACCCGTCCCCACACGTGGCATTGCGGTTACACGGGTTTCATCAGGTGCCAGGCTTCGCGGTATTGGTCGTAGATTCCTTTTTTGCGGGAATGCTTGGGGCGGAATGAGGGGCTGGTGCATTGGGCCAGGACTTCTATGGGGAAGATGAACCAGGAGTCGTCGGGGATGATGTGGGCTACCAGGAAATCTACCTCGGTGGGCTTGTAGGCGGTTACGCGGCCTGTGGTGCGGCGGTGGGCGTTTACGTGGTAGAAACCTTCGCTTAGCGTGGCGGTGGATTTTACCTGGACGCGCCAGAGCTTGTCGCCCTTGGGCCAGTCGCGGCTGATCAGGATGAAGTCGAAACGTTCGCTGTCGCCGTAGGGCTTGGCGACTCCGAAGCCCAGGCTGGCGGCTTTGTGGACGAAGGCTAGTTCGGAGAGCTCTCCGCGGCGCTTGGTGTTGAGCTCGCGCTGGCGGGCAGTCTTCGGGCCGGACGCTGGGGGGCGTCGGGGCGGAGAGCTGCGTATCGGCATGGGTGTGAAATAGAAAAGCGCAAGCATGGAGCTTGCGCCTGGTCTTCGTTTCTCTTTCTTCGTTTCTCTTTAAGATTATTGACTTATTATTAGAATATCAGGTTGCCAGGGGTAAACCCGCCAATTTTTCGGAATTATTTCCGAAATGTAATCAGAGGCTTGCGGGGAAATCGTCTGGTTCGGGGGCTTGACAAGATTTCGTTCGTTGGACGGGCGAGTCGCCCGTCCCCACCCGGCCACCTCGCTACATCTCAGCAACTAGACGCATTTCCCATTCACTGCGATTCGGTTCCGGTACAATTCATCTATGCCGAGACTCGAGGGATTGGGAAACATCGTTACGGAATTGAGGGCAGAAAGAGCGCACCTGGTGAACAACCTCCGCCATGTGGACGCGGCTCTCGCCGTGCTGGGTAAGTTGGAAGGCGGAAGGTTCGCGACGGCGTCGCGTCGCAGCTTGTCGGCGACGGCGCGCCGAAAGATGGCGGCGGCTCAAAAGGCACGCTGGGCCAAGGTTCGGGGCGAATCACGAGCTGCAATCAATGGCAAGCCTGGCAGCGCACGGCCGAAGCGTACCCTTTCGGCAGCCGCTCGCCGGAAGATTGCCGCGGCACAACGGGCGCGATGGGCGAAGGTCAGGGCGGCGCAGCAGAAGTAACTGCGTCACGATCTGCACCCGGCGCCAGACACAATAACGCCCGCGATCCTTTCGAATCCGCGGGCATTCTGGTTTTCTACTTAGACAGCCTGAACGTTCTCAGCTTGCCAGCCCTTGGGGCCTTTGGTGACGTCGAACTGCACGGATTGGCCTTCTTGCAGGCTGCGGAAGCCGCCCGCCTGAATGGCCGAGAAGTGCACAAATACGTCTTCGCCATTTTGGCGGCTGATAAAGCCATAGCCTTTGGCGTCGTTAAACCACTTTACTGTTCCTGTTTCTGACATTGATGTTCCTTTTTCTGATTTAGATTGTGCTGAGAAGATTCGCTGCTAGTGAGAGGGGTGACGCTGGTTGGCGTGCCGACTTTCAGTTGCTTGTGAGTCAAACTTAGCTGATATCTATTATACACGGCGGGGCTGGAATGTGCTCGGAATAGTGAGGACGCTCGCCGGAGATGGTCAAACTTGGATTTTGGACTCAGGTAAGCCTACGACGACCGTGCGTCTGCGAGGCAGCTCTTCCTCGGGAATTTCGGCGATAAAGTGCAGGTTGAGGCCGAGACGCTGGGATTCCTGCCGGGCCGAGTCGTTGAAAAAATAAACGATATCCCCACCGAATCGGTCTTTGGCGCGGCGGCGTTGGTCGAGGTCGAAGGGGCTGGCGGAATATACTTTCAGTCCGCTGGCATCTCGCAGCACGGCGCTGAGTTGGCGCTGGAAGTCGAGTGCTCCCTGGCGGACTTGCGCCATGGTGAAAGCTACTACGTGGTAGGGCATACGCTTGATCAAGAATAGTGCAGGAAGTCCGGGGTGACTAGCGGCGGCTATCTCACTTTCGGCGCGAGGCGGGTGTAAAGGGATTTTCGATGGGTATCCCCGCGATGACCTGACGGGCGTTCAAGTCCTCGGAGAGAATCCGAACTGCGCCACACTTCGCAGCCGACGCTACGATGAGCGCATCCCAGAATCCGATCTTGGCTTCGTCCTCAATTCGAAATGCCGATCCTTAGCTCCATGGCCCGATCATGCAAGGCGATGACTTGAACCAGAGAGCGCGACATCGGCAAAACCTGATACGCTTATTTTCTACACGGGTGCGGACCCGTAGCTCAACTGGATAGAGCACTGCGCTTCGAACGCAGGGGTTGGGAGTTCAAGTCTCTCCGGGTCCGCCATTTCATCTTTTAATCACAACCTATGAGCATCGCGATCTAATCTCTCAGACCGCCCGGACGAGGCGTCCGCGGCTCCGTGTGCATCGCCCGAGTCGCCGCCTCTACAATACTCAAGGTGAAAAACTGGGACGTGATCGTTGTGGGCGGGGGCATCATTGGGCTCTCGCTTTCGATTGCTTTGCACAAGCGGGGTGTGCGCGTTCTCGTAGTCGAACGCGGAGAGCCTGGGCGTGAAGCTTCCTCCGCTGCGGCCGGGATGCTGGCTGACTGCATGGTGGAGACTCCGGCTGAGCTGCAAGCACTGGCTACTGCTAGCGCGCGAATGTATCCCGAGTTCGTCCATGAGTTGCAGGACGAATCTGGATTGAATGTTGATCTGCGGGATCACGGGACGATCTTGTTCATGCCGCCCGAGTATGTTTCTGAATACTCTGAATTTTATGCGGCGAACCCGCTTCCTGCGCCTCTGACCGAACTCGAGCCAGCGCTGGGCGGTGTGAAACTTCCAGCCGTTTACTTGAAGGAACGCAGTGTCGATCCTCGCGCCTTGGTGGCGGCAGCACTAAAGGCGGCCAAACATCGGGGAGTAGATATTTCTTCCGGCACCACCGTGACCGACGTGGTGCTCTCGGATGGGCGCGTCGCCGGCGTCACTACAGACCGAACTCATTACAGCGCGCCGTGCGTGGTCAATTGCGCTGGCGCGTGGGCGGGAGATTTCTGCGGGCATCGCCTGCCTGTCCGCCCAGTCAAGGGACAGATGCTGGCTGTCGCCAGCATCCGGCATGACGTGCTGTGTCACGTGGTTCGCGCTCCTGAGGTGTACCTGGTTCCACGCAGCGACGGAAGAATTCTGATTGGTTCGACGCTGGAAGAAGCTGGATACGACAAGCGGACCGGCGCGGACACTATTCATCGTCTGCATCAGGCGGCGATTGCCATGGTTCCGGCGCTGGGACAGGCGCGAGTTCTGGAGGCGTGGGCCGGGCTCAGGCCGGGGACTCCGGACGATTTACCGATCCTCGGCGCAACTAGTACGCCGGGATATTTCGTAGCCACCGGGCATTTTCGCGACGGAATCTTGCTCACGCCGGTCACGGCACACGTTATGGCCCAAGTGATCACAGGCGTGCAGCCCGACTACGATCTCTCGGAGTTTTCTCCAGCGCGATTTCTGGCGTGATGGCGTGCAGCCGGGTTCTGGGAAAGTCGCTCCGACCTCAACGGCTAAAGAGGCTGCTGAAAAACTCTCGTTGTCGACCTCAGCGCCTGAAGGCGTCGTTGAAAAGACTTGGCTTACGGCACGCCTGAAGGCGAGCCCTGATACGAATCGCTAGTTTTTCAGCAAAGGTTCAGGAGAATGCATTTACCGCAGCGCAGCGCTGCGCCACCCAAGATCCAATCTAACCTCGAGTTTTCCCGCAACTGGAAACGGCAGCCCTTCCGCAGGGGCGTGGCGGGCTAGACATTTCTGCCGTCTTTGGATGGGAAAATCTCATTTGCCTTGCTGACCCAGCGCATCCAGGGCTTTCTTCGCTTCTCCGAGTTTCGGGTTCAGTTTGAGCGATTGCTTGTATGCAGCTTCGGCTTCCTGGGTACGGCCTTCCTGTTGGAACACCTGGCCGAGCCGGAGGTAGCCTCCGGCGGAGGGAGACTCAGCCACATTTCGGATGGCATCGGAGAGCTCCACCTTGGCGAGGCCGTCCCTGGCACTGGCCTGCTGCGGATCGATCCGCAGCGCCTTCTGGTAACTCGCCCGTGCCTTTGAATACTGTCCGAGCTGGGTGTACAGCCTGCCCAGCGTGATGTAAGCGGAGAGCCGCATCTCGGGATCGGAGGCCAAAGGAATCGCGGTTTCATATTCCACGACTGCTTCTCGCGGGTGGTCGCTCAGAGCGAGGCCCCCAGCCAGATTCAGATGGGGCCCCGGGTCTGAAGGCCTCAGCTTCGCGGCCTTTTGGAAATGCGGCAAGGCCTCCCCGTAACGATCCGAGGCGAGAAGCGCAGCGCCCAGGTTTTCCTCGGCCAGGACGCTATCTTTGGTTACGTCCACGGCGTGCGTCCAGAGATCGACAGGGCTCCGCCAGTAATGGAGCTGGTCGGAGGCAAAAAGCGAAAACACGGCGAGGACGATTGCGGCCAGCTTGGCGCGCGAGCGGAAGCTGAGTTGCCGGCGGTCGGCTAAGTCAGCCGCGCCCCAGACCGCCATTACGAAAATTCCAATCAGCGGGACGTAGGCGTAGCGGTCAGCGATGGCTTGCTCTCCGACCTGGATGAGTCCGATCACAGGAACCAGTGTGCCCAGAAACCATAGCCAGCCGATGAGCAGGTAGGGTTGCCGAGCGCGCTGTCGCCACGACAACATTGTGACTGAAAGCACAAAGAGCGCCGCCAGTGCTAGTTTCCAGACAGCGAGCGTGGCGCCGGGGTGAGAATAGAACACCGCCAGCCATACGGGAAAGAACGCTTTCCAGACATACTCAGCGTAAGCGTAGATCGCGTTTTCGAGGCGCACGCCGAGCGGAAGCAGCAGACGCATAGCGCCGCCAGAGCGCTGGGCGAAAATGGTGACAGCACAGTCGGCAGCAGATAGCGCCAAGAGCGGCAACTTTTCCAAAACGAGGCGCGAGAACGGAGCCTGCACAACGGAAAGTGGGGTTTCGGGAAGCAACTCTGCCCAGCCTTGGATTCGTCGTAACGGCCAGTAATCGAGCAGAAGCAGCACGCAAGGCAAGGTGACGACCATGGGCTTGGAGGCGAGCGCCAACACGAACAGCGCGGCTACGGCGACGTAGCGTTTGATATCCGGCTTGAGCGCATAGCAACCATAAGCACCCAGCCTCAGCAGGAAGAAAAACGTGCTCAGAACGTTCTTGCGTTCCGCGATCCAGGCCACGGATTCCACATTAATAGGATGAACCGCGAACAGCGCCGCTACCAGAAAGCTGCGTCCCGCAGCCCTAGTTGCACGCACCAGCAGCAGGAACAAGAGTAAAACATTTAGCACATGGAGAAGCACGTTGGTGACGTGATGCCCGTAAGGATTTACTCCATAGAGTGCGCAATCCATGGCATGCGAAAGCCACGTCATTGGGTGCCAGTTGGAGGATTCGGTCGAGGTCAAAGCCCAGCGGACCGTCTCCCATGTGAGGCCCGCTTTTACGCGTGCGTTGTTGTTGACGTAAAGGTCGTCGTCATAATTGAAAATGAAAGGATGGCCAAAGGCAGGAGTGTAGAGGGCGACGGTTGCCACGGCCAGCAGAAGGCAAATTCCAAGGTTGCGCCGCTGAGGCGACGCCGCGAGAATGCTCTCGAGCCTTTGCGGAGACCCGGTTCGTCCCGGAGCGATGATTTGGCGTGCCGTGTCCGAACGCGTGCTGTTCAATTTTGTCCTCGCATACATGTTGAAAGCAGGATACGACAAATGCACCAAATACGGGACTGCTAGACCTTTCGGATGTAACCAGCACAGTGGAGAACCGGCAGGCGAGGATACTTCGGGAAGCTGGGGTCGGTGTCCGAGAGTTTGCAGCGATAAAAAATTGATCCGCGGGCAGACTGAATCCGCTGGGCGTGCTGGCAGTCGAAGCAGAGGCCTACGCGACGGGGTTCATCTTTTGTGGCTTCTTTTGTTTGATCGGCTTCCGTCACATCCGCAGCATAGCGCATCCCTCAGCCATCAACGTCCGGCCCCGGACGGCCTTTCCGAAAGAACCACCATCCCGAGTTCAGGTATACTTATCCGTTTCATAGGTACTCAAACCTAACCGATCACGTCCTCGAGAAAGGCACATCTATGGCTTCCCCAGCAGTGGATTATGCTCGTTCGAATCAGCAGCGCTTCGTGAATGAACTGAAAGATCTGCTTCGCATTCCCAGCATTAGCACCTTGGAGGAGCACAAGCCCGATGTGCGCAAGGCCGCCGACTACGTGGCCAGCGAACTCACCCGAATCGGAATGGAGAACGTGCAACTCATCCCGACCAAAGGCCATCCGCTGATCTATGCCGACTGGCTGCACGCGCCCGGCAAGCCCACCGTGCTCTGCTATGCGCATTACGATGTGCAACCTCCCGACCCGCTGGACGAGTGGATTAGCCCGCCGTTCGAGCCTACGGAGCGCAATAACAATATTTATGCCCGCGGCGCCGTAGACGACAAAGGCCAGCTGTGGATGGAGATCAAGGCCATCGAAGCCTTGATGAAAGGCCATGACGGCAAGCTGCCGTTGAATGTGAAGTTCCTGATCGAGGGCGAAGAGGAAGTCGGCGGCGAATCCATTGCCGAATATGTGCGCAAGCAGAAGAGCAAGCTGAAGGCTGATTTCGCGCTGGTCTGCGATACTGAGTTATTTGCTCCGGATCTTCCGACGCTTTGTGTCGGGCTGCGCGGCCTTGTGTACACAGAGATCGAGGCGTTTGGGGCGAAGACCGATCTGCACTCCGGAATGTACGGGGGCGCGGCGCCCAATCCGTTTTTTGCTTTGATTGAAATCATCAGCAAACTTAAGGATGCGAAGGGAAAGATTTTAATCCCGGGTTTCTACAAGAACGTCAAAGCGCCGACCGCGGCCGAGCTGAAGGCGTGGAAGCGGCTGCCTTTCAACGAAGAGCACTACCGCAAGACCGAAGTTGGTTCCAAGGTGCTGACCGGCGAACCGGGATTCTCAGTGCTCTATCGCACCTGGGCCCGTCCCACTCTCGAAGTCCACGGCATGCCCGGCGGGTTTACTGCGCCTGGAGCGAAAACTGTGATTCCGGCAAAGGCGTCGGCGAAGGTTTCCATGCGGCTGGTGCCGAATCAGGATCCGGACGACATCCTCAAACGCTACACGAACTATGTGAAGAAGCTCACGCCCAAAGGCATTGAGACCAAAATCAAAGTGTGGAGCAAGGGTCCGGCGTGCGTGGTGGGTACGGACAATAAATATGTGAAGGCATCCACCGAAGCCATGCACGAGGTGTTCAAGAAAGGCACGGTGTTCATCCGCTCCGGCGGCTCGATTCCCATCGTGACCGACTTTCAGGATGTACTGAAGATTCCCAGCGTGATGATGGGCTTCGGCCTGCCCGATGACAATCTGCACGCTCCGAATGAGAAGTTTCACATCCCGAACTTCCATCGCGGGATCGAATCGATCTGTTTGTTCTTCGAGAAGCTCGGCGAGTAAGAGGCGTCGGCGATAACTGTGTGGGGCCGGGTCTTCGACCCGGCCCAGGCCGAACGGAGTGACATTTTTTTTACAGTCGTGCGGCGCTGATATCATAATTTCATGCCGAAGAGCAACGTCAGCTTTACTGCTATCAAAACCGTGAAAAAGCCGGCTAGGGTAAAGTTCAAGACCAAGTCCGGCGAGACGGTTTCGTTCAGGGCGGTCAAAACGTTCAAGAAAGAGGACTCTGTTCATTTCCGCGCTAAGAAGAAATGAAGCGCATCTATCTCGACAGCAATGTTCTGATCGCCTATCACTCACCGGACAAAGCAGAAGAAACCAAGAAGAAGATGGTAGACGAGGCCCTCGCCGTCTTCGCCGAACTGAAGGACATTCAGCTTTGTACTTCCATGTGGGCGGCAGCCGAGATGGTGAACATTTTGGTTTCGCGCAAGAACATTGACCGCGGTACAGTCGCGGAGATGAGAGCCAGTTGGTCAGCGAGAAACGGTTGAAGGATCTCAAGATACAGATCATTGAGGTGAGCCCGCAGAAGGACTTTGACTTTGCCGAGTTCTTCTACCATGTGAAACAGGGCATTCTGAAGTATCACTCAGGAGTTGGAGACGTAATCCATAGCATCATCATGAAAAACAACGGCATCGCCGATATTTTGACGTTCGATGAGAAAGATGATTTCAAACAAATCCCCGATTTAACCGTCCTCCATCCGAGAGATATTAGAATCGAAAAGTAGCGTCCCTAGCTGATCGCCCACCCGCTGATTGAACGCCATTGTTTTCGACTGGCTTTTACGTTAGGCTTATTCCGCTCTCGCGATTCTCCCTTCCTTCCCCTACCCACACCCATTTCACAGACCAATGCTGCATTGTGTGTGCAAAATGACGTGGTTGTGCAAAAGGCGACCCTATATATGGTGTTTTATTGCTTGACCCCGGTGCGATTTCGCCGTTACAGTAGCTTCAATCTGTGCCCGCCCCTGTCCAGCCAAGGGATGGCTTTTTCGGAGCGAACGGTGGAGGAATCTAATTGGTTAACATGCAGGACTTGGAGATTGTCCTGCGGCGGCTGAAGCCGATATCACCTTGACGGCTCGTGCGGCATGCCTAAAGACATGCCCTGATACGAATCGAAGGAGTTCTGGAAAAGGTGCAGACTCGTCTTCCCAAGGAGTTGAGAGTTGCTCAAACTGAAAAAGCTGCAGATTCTTGGTTTCAAATCTTTTTGTGACCGCACCGAACTCAAGTTTCACGGGGACGGGATTGCGGCTATCATCGGTCCCAACGGATGCGGAAAGTCGAACATCGCGGATGCGATTTCGTGGGTTCTGGGCGAACAATCGGCCAAGACCCTGCGCGGTTCGCGCATGGAGGACGTCATCTTCGCGGGCACGCGCGATCGCAAACCGACCGGCATGGCCGAGGTTGCGCTCACCTTGATCGATCCGGAAGTGTATGACGGGCCCGATGCGCACGATCCCACTGAGATCGAAGTGCAAAACGAGTTGCCCGCAAGCGGAGACGATTGGGATGAGGCCGAGGTGCGGGCTCGAGCCGCGGAGGAAGTCGAGCGACTGACCGAGGAAGCTCAGCCAGGTGTTTCCGATGGAGAGACGGGCGTCTCGCCGGTCGGGCCGGGCGAGGACGCCCGGACCTCCACCGAATCGGGACCGCAGGTTGTCCTTAAGATCCGCCGCCGGAAGTTTCAGACGCAGTTCCGGGCGGGGGAGATCGTAGTCACGCGCCGGCTGTTTCGCTCTGGGGACAGCGAATATCTGCTGAACGGTAAGCTTTGCCGTCTGCGCGACATTCAGGAATTGTTCATGGGCACTGGACTCGGGCCGGAATCGTATGCCCTCATCGAACAGGGACGTATTGGACAGATTCTGAGCAGCCGTCCCACCGATCGGCGGGCCATCATTGAAGAAGCCGCGGGGATCACGAAGTTTAAGACCAAGAAGCGGCTCGCCGAGGCCCGTCTGGAAGATGCTAAGCAAAATCTGTCGCGGGTGAACGATATTTTTGAAGAAGTCACGCGGCAGATGAATTCGCTGAAGCGGCAGGCCTCGAAGGCCGAGCGTTATGCCAAGTTGCGGGAAGAGATGCGGGCGAAGCTGCGTCTGGTGCTGGCCAGCAAGTTTGCCCAATTGGATCGCGAAAGCCTTGAAGTCGATGAGAGGATTAACTCGCTGGCAGAGGAGATGCGGCACCGCGCCGAGAGCGTTCAGCAACTTGAAGCCGAGCATGCCGACCGCACCCAGCGCGGGTATGCCATTGAGAGCGAAATTCGCGAAAATCGCGAGCGTCTCAACCAGATCAAGCTGGAGAGCGAACGGGCTCACGCCCAGCGCCGTCATAACGAAGAGCGGTGTGCGGAACTGGTGCTGCGTGCGGCTTCCTCCGAGGCAGAATTGGCCCAGGCACAGCAGCGGCTCACCGCACTCGAAGCCGAGCGTGATTCGAATCGACAAGTGTTGGAATCGGCAGCCGCCGATGTGGCCGCGGCCCAGCAGGAATTGGCGCAGTGCCAACAGGAAGCCGCAGAGGCCGCGAACGCTCTGGCCGAGTTGGAGCATCGGCAGGAGGCATCGCGCAGCACGATGATGGAAATGGTCGCGTCCGCTGCCGATCTCCGCAATTCGCTCACTCAAGCCGAAGAACGTTTGGCAGCCTTGGCTCGCGAGGCCCAGCGTCTGCAGGTTGAAATGTCTACGGCCAACTCACAGGTTGAGGCTTTCGGCGGGCAACGCGGGCAATTCGCTTTGGAATTCGAGTCCGTCTCGCAGCGGCTCACGGGCCTGAGCGAAGAAATTTCGCAAACGCGTCAATCGATCGAATCCAAGCGCCGTGAAGAATCGGAAGCCAAGAATCGCCTGGACAGTTTGCGAGCGGAGTATGCTTCGGCGATTGGAAAGAAAGGATCGCTCGAGGCGGTGATTGCCGAGCACGGCTATTCGACCGAGTCCGTGCGGCGGTTGTTTCAATCGGGCGTGATGAATGGCGGACTCGCGCCGGCGGGCGTGTTGGCCGATTTTCTCGAAGTGGAGCCGCGCTACGAAAGCGTGGTTGAGGATTTCCTTCGGGATGAGTTGAATTACGTGGTAGTGAAATCCTGGGACGCAGCGGATGAAGGTTTGCGTTTGCTGCGCACGGACGTGGATGGACGCGCGACGTTTCTGGTGCATCCCGAGGATTCACAGGCCAAGTTTTCGTTCGCGGTGGATGAGGTGGCCCGGGCGGCGACGCCCGGCCACTCGATCGTCCCGCTAAAACATGCGATCCGGGTGCTGAACGGCTTTGGGCGGTCTTTGGAAGTCATTCTGCCGAAGCTGCGGGATGGTTACATTGTTCCTGAGCCTGCCGCGGCGCGTGAGCTTGCACTGTCGAATCCTGATGCATTTTTCCTTTCGCAGTCCGGCGAGTGCTTCCATAACGTCACGGTTACTGGCGGCAAGCAGCGCGCCGAGGGGCCGCTGTCGATGAAACGCGAACTGCGCGACGTAATGCGCCTGTTGAACGAGTTGGAGTTGGCACTGCGCAATGATGAACTGATGGTGCTGACCTTGGGGCGCGACATCAAGGAACTTGCATCGCGGCTCGACCGCCTGGAAACCGAAAAGCTCGAAGCTGAAAAGCAGGCGATGACTTCCGGTCACAGGTTGCAGCAGCTTGATTCGGAGATGGCTCGCGTGGGCGAGCGGCTGAGCACGTGCGGTCGCGAGATCCAGCGACTGGCTTCTGAACGCGCAGAGCAAGAGCGTTTGATCAACTCGCGACAGACAGAACTGTCGACCCTACAAAAGCAGCGCGAGGAATTGGAGGGGCTGGCTGCGGCGGCGAATGAAGAACTGGCTGGCATGCGCGAGCGGCGCGACTCGGCGGCGCAGAAGTCCTCCCAACACTTGGCCCGCGTGGCGACTTTAGAAGAGCGGCATCGGTCGTCGACGGCGGTGTTGGAGAAAATCGGAGCGCTGGTTTCAGATATGGCTGCTCGAGCCGAATCGTTACGGGCCCAGATCGAGTCGGCGGCGGCCGAAAAGCTGCAACGCGAGACCGAGAATCAGCAGATGGTCTCGCGCCTTGAGGAACTCGAGGCTGAGCGTAATACCACGGAGGCTCGCGATGGGCTGTTGCAATTTGAGTCCGACCAGGTGCGCGCGCGCCTGGCGGAAATTGAAGAAGCCCTGCGCGAGGCCCGCCAATTACTTGACGAGGCCCGCGACCGGCGCGGTGAGCTTTCGGCTACAGCAGCCAAGCTGCAGTCGGACGCCCAGTACATGGCGGAAACCTGCCAGAACGAGTTAGGCATACAACGTCACGTGTTGACCGCCGATGCCACGATTCCAATTGCCACTGGAGACCAGTTAGCGGTCGAAGATCAAACCTACCGCGAGATGCGCACCCGGCTCGACGGAATGGGTCCGGTAAACATGATGGCTCTGGAGGAATACAAGGAAACTGCGGAGCGCCACGCGTTCCTGGACACGCAACGAAAAGATCTGCTGGAGTCGATTCAGAATACGCAAGCGACGATTAAGGAAATCGATGCTTTCTCCAGGCAGAAGTTTGAAGAAGCTTTCCACAAAATCAACGAGAACTTCCAGACCACCTTCCGCAAGCTGTTCGGAGGCGGGCATGCTTTCATGCGCCTCACGGACGAAGAAAACAGCGCGGAAAGTGGCATCGACGTGGTAGCGTCGCCTCCGGGGAAGAAGCTGCAGAACGTGCTGCTGCTCTCCGGCGGCGAAAAAGCTCTAACTGCATTGTCGTTGCTGGTGGGAATCTTCCAGTACCAGCCCAGCCCGTTCTGCATCCTTGACGAGGTCGACGCACCTTTGGACGAAGCCAATATTGGGCGCTTCACCGAGCTCGTGCGCGAGATGAGCCTACAGACCCAGTTCGTACTGATCACCCATAGCAAGAAGACGATGAGTATCGCACCGGTGCTGTATGGCGTCACCATGCAGGAGCCGGGGGTCTCCAAGCTGGTATCGGTGCGCTTTGGGGCGACTGCGTAATGGACAGACGTCGTTCGTTTGCGCAAGGGGAGGCGGCTGCCTGGAACGATTGGCAGATTGAAGAAATTAAGCTGGATATAGCGGAAGCTGACCGCGGGGACTTCGCCAGCGACCAGGATGTGAAGCGGACGTTGAGGAAATGGACTAGTCACGACGGCTAGTTGGTTCGAACTCAGTTTTCCCGAGTCCCAGTTATCCTCTGCCGTCCTCAGCTTTTCCACAAACTGAACCTCCGAGACGCGGCCCCAGCAGCCGGATTTCACACCCTCAGCACCGGTCAAACACTTTTTCTTTCAAGGGAATGGGCAGACCCGATCTTCCATTGCGACTTATATCGTTGACAAATATTTCTGGCGGGTTAGAATACGCGACGTTTTCTAACTGTAAAATTCCAACATGAGCCCCCAGCTTCTCGACTCCGTTCTGCTGCGCACTGACTTCCCCGAACTCAAGCTCCATAGCCGCGGCAAAGTCCGGGATGTCTACCATCTCGATGATGCGCATCTTCTATTTATCGCGACCGATCGCATCTCGGCGTTCGATTATGTGCTCGCAACGGGCATTCCTCATAAAGGGCACGTACTGACCCAGCTTTCTCTATTCTGGTTCGATTTTCTCCGTGATCTCGTGCCCAACCACTTAGTCACTGCAGACGTAAAACGGTACCCGGCAACGGCACAAAAATATGCCGAGCAACTGCAAGGGCGGTCGATGATGGTAATGCGCGCCGAGATGATCCAGGTGGAGTGCGTGGTCCGAGGGTATGTTTCTGGATCGGCATGGAAGGAATACAAAGCCAGCGGCCGGGTGTGCGGAATCGAACTTCCCGCGGGACTTAAGGAGTCCGGTAAGCTGCCGCACCCCATCTTTACTCCCTCTACGAAGGCAACAAGCGGGCACGACGAGAATATTCCGTTCGATGAGATGACCCGGATCGTGGGAGTAGAGTTAAGCCGCCAGCTCCGCGACCTCAGTTTGAAGATTTATAGCAAGGCGGCGGACTATGCCCTGCAGAAGGGCATCATCATTGCCGATACCAAGTTTGAGTTTGGAATGACGTCCAAGGGCATCACCCTGGCGGATGAAGTGCTGACTCCTGACTCGTCCCGCTTCTGGCCGGCCGACAAGTATCAGCCGGGGCGGGCACAAGACTCGTACGACAAGCAGTATGTTCGTGATTATCTGGAGCAAATTCGCTGGAACAAGCAACCGCCCGCACCCAGCCTTCCCGCGGACGTGGCCCGCCAGACCAGCGAGAAATACGCGGAGGCTTTCCACCAGCTCACCGGACATGAGCTGGATGTTTAACCAAGCAGTCAGTTGGGGAAGACGATGACTGCAGCCGACTGGGTCATCGTCATAGTGATTGTGGCGTCGGTGCTGCAGGCAGCGATCTCTGGGTTTTTTCATGAAGCATTTGGGATCGCGGGGTTGGTTGTCGGGTACCTGCTGGCAGCGTGGAACTACCAGCGTTTGGCGGCGCGGTATGCGCCTTATTTGAAGTCCATGTGGTTGGGAGAAATCGTAGCTTTCTTGATTATTTTTTTGGCGGTGGCGTTCGTCGCCGGTGTCGCGGGGAGGATCGTCCGCCATATCGTCAAGGAAGCTGGACTCAGTTTTGTAGACCGGGTCCTGGGCGGAGCCTTGGGGTTGCTGCGGGGGATTTTGCTGGTGGCTGTGGTTCTCGTGAGCATGGCTGCCTTCACACCCACGTCAACCTCGCTGGAAGGCTCAGAACTCGCACCCTATTTCCTGGTCGTAGGACGCGCCGCCATTTGGGCGGCGCCATCAGAATTGCGGACCCGTTTTTATCAAGGACTCGATTTGCTGCGCCGTGAACAGAGGCACATGTAAGCTGCAGCTCCGCGCGTCGAAATGGATGGCAAATAACGAAAAGCGTCATTGGCAGCTTTTCAAAAGAAAGAAGGATGCCGTGAGAGATCAACTCGAAGCACTCATCCTGCAGATGTACAAAAGCAATATTCTGTACTCTGAAGCGGTACGAGAATTCAAAAAGCGATTCATCCTGACAGTGCTGCAGGAAAACAATGGGAACCAGTGCCGGGCCGCGCGTCAACTGGGGATGCATCGCAACACGTTAAGCCGCACCATTGCCGAACTGAAGATTGATATTCGCCAACTACGAGCCGGTGTCAAACGTCCTCCGCGCAGCGCTCGCCCGGCCGCTTACGATAAGAAAATTGTCCGTTGACCCTCCTTCTGCGAATAGAAAAGGGCAGCGTCAATCGCTGCCCTGCTCTCTTTCAATCCACGCCCTTCGGTTACTGAGACGAGGGACGCTTATGGACGGGTTTCTTGGCTGGCGGCGCCTTGGTCAGCAACGCACCTTTCTCCATCGTCATCACAAATGGGGTAGGCGTATAGGACACGGGCGTGCCTTCGAAATCCAAAGTAGATCCCTCCTGGGGCATCAGCTTGGCAGGAATGGTTCCGCCCATGGTGACGATAACGTCCGCCCGCTTCTGATCGATATCATCCTGGCTGGCCGCGATCTGCAACTCCGTCGGGGCTGCTTTGATGACTATGCCTTCCATCTGCAAGGGCACGCCTTTGATCGCCGACCAAACTTTTTCCGCATCCGCCGGCGACCCCGCAGATAGCACCAACTCCCACTCAGCGAAGCTCATTTCTTTGGGAGCCTTGGTCTTAACCAGGTCGGCCGCCTGCTGGGCCGGCGTCGGTGGAACATATTGCGTAATTGTGAACCCGGCTGGCGGTAAGGGATTCGCTTTGGCCGCAGCCATAACGTCCGTCCAGCCCTGTTCAGAGCCGTGATATTTCGTGTACTGGCTCTTGCCATAACTCTCAATCTGCGCCTGACCCGGCGAACCAGCGGCAAGATTCGCCGCACGAGCGATGAAGAACAGGCCTTCCACAGTATTTGGCGGAGTACCGGTAAGGTCAGCCAACGCTAACGGATAAACATTGCGCAGATCGTTCGGATCGGCTTCCACCGCAGCCCGCAATTTCTGCTGCGCAACCGGATAGTTTTTCGCTTGCAGAGCGGCCATTCCCGAAGTGCCGTTAAAGATCGAGGCCATTTGCGCCTTCATTTTGGTAAAGTCGGCATCTGACATGCCATCCGGCTTGGGCGCGGTTTGCAGCGCTTGTAACCCCTTGTCCGCGAATTGCGCTCCCTGGGTCAGGTTATTTTGGGCATCCTGCCCGGCTTCTGCCTGGGCCCGTTTGATGTAGGCGAGCAATGCCAAGGCACGCAGATTGTTGGGATTTGCTTGCAGAATGCGCTGCGCCGTATCCAACATCTTGGCCTGGTTGTTGGTCTTCTGGTAGGCCGCCATGAGCGTTTCAAGGGCGTCTTCTTTCATCACGCTGTTGGGGTACTGAGCCAGGAAAGCTTCCAGGCCGCTGATCTGAGCGGCCGGATCCTTCTGCTGTAACGCTCCCACGTAAGCGTTGTATTCGGCCGGATCCTTGATTTCTTTCTTCTGCTGCGGTTGAGACGCGGCAGGCTGCGTCTGCGCGGGCGCTGCAGGCGCCGGGGATTGGGTTTGCGGTTGCGTTGTGGCTTGCTGACCCGAGGCGATTCCAGCAAACGTAATCACAATCGCTACTAGGCTTGTCTTCATTTTGAAATGGCTCCTTGAATTGTCGGGAAAACGGACGGCATTCGTAACCCCGGGTATTCCCCGGCTGCTTAGAGCATGAACCTTATTCGCTCATGCGACAGGCCCGGAAAACTCAGCGCCGTTGGCTAACCTCAACGAGGCCAAGATACTAATTCCGGTGAGCCGGATTATAAGTATGTACCTCGACGAAGGCAAGCTTACTTTCCAGACCCCTCATCCTGTCTTGTAAGATGTGACTTGGCGCAGTTGCGGTTGCGCACTTCCAACTTCAGAATCATAGGGGAAAACTTCCAATGGATGATACTGCCAACAGGGCTAGTCTGGCCGGGCAAGTCGCGTTGGTCACCGGCGCCGGGCGGGGCATTGGCGCTGCCATTGCGGGCAAACTCGCCCGTATGGGAGCCCTGACGGTGCTTTGTGGACGCACCCGCAAGCCGCTGGAATCCACCGCTGAATCGATTGCAGGAACTGGTGGGCAAGCCCAAGCTTTGGCCTGTGATGTGACCGACTGGCGTTCCGTCGAGGCCGCGGCAGCTCACGTTGACCAGACCCTGCACCGCCTTGACCTTCTCGTTAACAATGCGGGCGTGGGAGGTTTTGGAGGCCCACTGCACCAGTTGCCGCTTGAATCGTGGGACCAGGTGTTAAATACGAACTTGCGCGGAGTCTATTACTGCATTCGCGCGTTCGCGCCGATGATGATTCGCGCTCGTAGCGGGCACATCATTAACATCTCTTCGCTCGCCGGCAAGAACGCGTTGCCCAATGGCGCAGCCTACGCCGCGTCGAAGTGGGGATTGAACGGTTTGAGTTATTCCGTCGCCGAAGAACTGCGTGCCCACAACATTCGGGTCTCGGTGGTTTGTCCGGGCTCGGTGGACACCGAATTAAGCCCGCACGCGGGGAAAGACAAAGCAAAGATGCTCCAGCCGGAAGATGTAGCCCACGTCGTCGCCCTGCTCGTAACGCAAGCCCCGCAATCGTTCGTCAGCGAAGTTCTACTGCGCCCAACACAGAAGCCCTAAGCAAGTGTGGCGCGGGCTGCCGTCGTCTTAAGCTACCGCAGACGTGTCATTAGAAGTATCTGCTGCGTCAGAGATCGGGAATCTTACGGCGATCGTTGTTCCATGCCCGTTTGATTCGACAGTCAGACTCCCACCAAGCTGTCGAATACGTTCCCGCATTGCTCTAAGACCGATGCCCATAGCGTCATGACCCGCAAGACTCAAGTGCTGCTCCACTTGACTGCCCTGATCCTGAACTTCGACCCGCACCTCGCCAAAAGATCGCAGCAAACGAATCATGACCTCGGGACTGCGGGAGTGGCGATGCACATTCGTAAGGCATTCCTGAACGACTTTGAAGATGGCAACCTCCAACTCGGAATTCAAGCGTCCGAAGTTGGAATCACGTTTCAGGGTCGCGGCAATCCCGCTGCGCTGTCTAAACCCCTCAACGTACCATTCCAGCGCAATCCAAAGACCGACTTCAT
Source organism: uncultured Acidobacteriota bacterium (assembly GCA_963832245.1). Classification (GTDB taxonomy): domain Bacteria; phylum Acidobacteriota; class Terriglobia; order Terriglobales; family Acidobacteriaceae; genus JABDBE01. The sequence continues at coordinate 2,877,898 of CAWHTG010000004.1, read as the reverse complement.
CCAATAAGAGCGGATGCAACAAATGTGAAATGGCGCAAAGTTCGCTATTAATGTTTTGCAAAAGCACATCGCTATCGGAAAGAAGTCGTATTTCTTCCGGGCTCAGATTTTCAGACGCTCTGAGTCGCCCCAGATTGAGCATCAACGCGACTACCATCTGCCCGGTACTGTCGTGCAACTCCCGTGCAATCCTTCGACGTTCTTCGTCCTGGATTTTCACTAGTTCTGCGTTGAGTTGACGCGCACTTTCTGCGGCTTTGCGATCTGTGATGTCCCGATTGATTTCGATCCATGACGTAGGATTGGTATGTCCGTCTTTGAGGGGCGTCCAGCGGCTGGCGACAGTGACCTTGGTGCCGTCCCGTCTCGTATGCACAAGCTCTCCTTGCCAACCGCCTTGCTGGCGCTGTCTGGCGATTTCGGCAAGCGGGGCGGGAAAGTTGGTGTGCAATAACTCGTGGGGAGACTGGCCGATAGCCTCCGCTCTTGCCCATCCATAGAGTCGTTCAGCGCCTTTGTTCCAATAGGTAATCGTTTCATCCGAGCCGACAACAAAGATTGCATCATTTGCGGCGTCCAACCACTCCGCTTGCGCTCTTACTCTGCCCGCTTCCTGCGCAAGTTTTTGATTGGCGACGTTGAGCTCGACGGTGCGCTCGTGTACTCGCCACTCGAGCTGCGCTTGGGAACTCCGCAGTTCGTCTTCGATTCGTCTGCGCTCAGCACTCTCCCGTTCCAATCGGGCCTTTGATCGTCGGTTCGCCTCTCCTAGAGCAATAATGAAACCCTCAACGGCCAAGAAAAGCACCATGCCAGAAATTTCAGTCCTGGGATTCTGGAGCACGAAGGAATGGAAGTACGGAAGAAACCAGTACCAGACTCCTAGCACGCTTATCAGAGTGCAGACTATGGATGGGCCAATGCCGCAATACCAAGCCGAGACGACTATAGCCACCCAGGCGGTCAGATAAGGGTTATCCGTACCGAGCAAAGGTGTCAGCATCCCGCGCAGCAGCAGAGCGACCAGCGCGGAGACAACCGCCAGGAAATAGCGTCGTGCGTCGGGGGTAATCCTGCGCATCAACATGATTTCAGGTCAACGCTATTCGGACAATTCGTTCCGCGGCTGCCGTAAATCTTATAACGTGAGTGAGCATCCCCGCGGCATCAGGTATTCACTGTAGGAGGCTGCCCCCTCTGCGGTGCTTCGCGTGGGTAAGATTATCCGTTCCATATTTTCGTTCTCGGCCGCGTGACCGGCCTTACGAACTAGGATCGGCCCGGACGAGGTGTCCGGGCCTACGTGGTCGAAGACTGGGCATCATTAGTCGTCGGGGTCTGGATTGACATTCACCGTTGTGTGCCGCGCTGCTGGCATGGGCTGATCTCCCTTGCGATCGCGCCATAGGATTGCATTCAGCACCGCGGGATTCGCCGCATCCGGGTGGGAAAAATCCATCTTCGCGGATTCGTCCGCACCTTGACCCTTTGCCGGATTCATCTGATAGATCAGACCGTTATCACGATTGCGCCAGTCGGCCGTAAATGGAGGCTGATTGCCTGCGCCTGAAAACATATTTGCCATCACCGGCGCATAGGCGTCGTTCTGATTCATCGGCGGCACGCCTAACAACGTTTCTATCGTGTGAATCGTGCTCACTGTGGTGTAGAAGTGGTGCTCGACGAACGGATGCTCTGCCGACCCCGGCGAATACTTGCTGATTACGAAGGCAATGGAACGATGCGCTTCAACGTGGTCAGCGCCATCCTGAGCATCGTCCTCTAGCATGAGAATGGCGGTGTCATCCCAGTAAGGACTGTGCGAGACCGCCTCGACTACGCGGCCGACCGCGAGGTCATTATCGGCGATACTGGCGGCTGGACGTGGCTTTCCCGGCGTGGTTCCGTGCGTGTGGTCGTCCGGCAAGTACAGCAGAGTGAACGCTGGCAGCTCGGTTCCAGCGCCTTCCTTGCGGGCTCGCACAAAGCCGTCGAATTCATTGAGGAATTCATCGGCGCGTAACTGGTCGGGAAACTCGGTGTTGAAGTCGGGAAACCGCGGGTCGAAGTGATCGCGCAGCACCGCCTTGGTCGGTTTGGTGGCCTTCAGCAGCGGAACGGGCCATGGCCAGGGACTGAGCGACCCATGAGGCTGGCCCACATGCGGCGGCAACGGCTCTCCTTTGTTCACCAGGTTCTTTGGGCAGGTCGAGTTTGGCGCCGGCGTGCCTTCGTGTACGGTCGTCTTGCTTTCTGTAGCCTTGCACCAAACGCCATAGATAAATTCCCCGTAGTCGCGATAGCTAACGCCGTGGCGAGCCATGTTATCCCAAATGTACCCCGTGGCCGGCTCGTCTACATCTGGCTCGTTTTGATCGAGCGGGATTTCATCGGCCACACTGCCTTGAAAGTCGTAGGTGCGCTCCTTGCCGCGGTAGGTAATCTGCCAAACCTGCTCGTTGTAATCACTGGTGATGGCCGCCGTCGACCACTCATGACCATCGCCAGAGACTTCGCCGCTGTCGTAGAAGTTGTCGAGCAGTCCGAATTGAAGGGCCAGCTTGTGCTGGTTGGGCGTTACATCGGCGCCGTACATGGTGAGCGAAGGATCGCCGTCGCCGATTTTCAAATCACCGAACAGCTGATCGTAAGTGCGGTTCTCTTTGATGATGTAGATCACGTGATGGATCGGGTTGGAATTCTGCGCGAACTGGATTTGGCCCGGGCTGGAATGCAGAAGATTGCTTTCCTCGACCATGCGAGTGAGCTCCGGCAGTTGTTTTTCAATATCGTCGATTTTGACGCGAGCAATCGACCCATAGAGCAAAGTTGCAATGTAGGGATGTTCGTGATGCCGCCTCTCGTTTCTCAGATTATTCTTACCGTTGTTGGGACCGGTTCCCCGGCCTTTGGAAGTAGCGATGAGAAGGTCGCCGCCGACCGCTGCAACTGCACCGGGATACCAGTCGGTAGGAATGAAGCCGGAAGGAGCGACCATCTTGTCCGGAGTGATCTGATTCACCACTAAGGCCGACGTATCGAAGACCTCTACCGCGTTGATCGAGGCATCCGCTACGAACAGTCGCTTGCCATCGGCAGTTTGCGCCAATGCGATGGGACATGTGCCGGCAAATTTCTGTTCGGGCAACGTCGTGTTGAGTTGAGTGATAGCCGTGCCGGTGCTGATCTCTACCACCGCAACTCGGTCCGCGTTCGACAACGCTACATAGAGCAGCTTCTCGTCCGGACTCAGCAGCATCGCGGTTGGATGCGAACCCGGAGCGTTGGGGTCCTTCGGCTCGAGTAGCGGAATCCAGCGCGCAACAGTTCCCTTCTCCAGGTCGAGTTCGGCCACACGCGATGCATTCCACAGACTGCACCAGGCGCGGCGGCCATCGCGCGAAACGACGACCGTGTAAGGAAACGAAGAGGGGATCATTTCATGGGTGCTCAGGTCGAACTGTTTGAGCACAACGCCGCTCTTGGAGTCGATGAGAATGACGTTATCGGAAAGATTGTTGGCGACGAGTAGCTTATCGGGCGCGCCTGGGCTGGAGATCACCGCCAGTCCGGCAGGATAGGGAATGGCGGTTCCATCGACCGTCTTATGCTTATGCACGCCTTGCGCGATCTTCTTTCCCGCTGCAATCACTTGCGGGGGGATCTTTATAAAACGCTCCCAAGCCAGTTTGTGCTTATGAAACCGATAAACGGCAATCCCATTGCCTGTGTCGCCCGTCTTTTCGCCGGAAGGGTCTGAGATGGAACCCATCGAAGCATAAAGATGTTTGCCATCCGAGCTGAACGCGAGGCCGACGAAATAGCTCTGATGAGCCTCCGCAGCCAGCCGATCTTCCGGGTAATCGGTCAGCTGGTTGGTATTCAGGTCTAGAATTGCGATGGATTGGTGCGCCTGGCTCTGCTGCGAACCGTAGCCGTCGTTCAATATCGCTGCGTAGCGCCGATCAGGAATGATAGTCATGGCTGCCGCGAAGCCGTTCAGTGCTCTTAAAACCCCTGGCGACGGGACAGTCAAGGACTTGCTTGTGGGCAGCGAAATTTGTCGCGGCTCTTTGGGGTTTTGGGCGGGGTTTTGGGCGATGAGCAGGTTGAGTGCGCAAAATAAAAACACGAGCAAATATGAGATTCTGTGCAAGCATCGCCTCCTCGGCGGAAGAATGTTCAGCATGTGTTTCATAATTTGTCGCAGCTCGGGAACTCGTCCCAAGGGGCTGAAGCCCGCATTTCTTCCGACCCTAAACGGCACGGCTGAAGCCGTGCCCTCCCCAAAACCGCGTTACGAAACGCGCTCTAGCGTATTTTGGAAAAACAAAACCGGCCAGGCAGGCTGACCGGTCCTCATAAACGTTCGACCAAATAAACGTTCTACTAATGCTCTAGTGAGTGTCTGTACTTGCCTGGTGCACCTGTGCTTCCGGGGAGACGTTATGACGGACATCCGCTCCTCGCACCCAGAAGATTACGTCTTCCGCGATGTTCGTGGCATGATCCGCTACGCGCTCCAAATTACGGGCGACCAGCAGCGCATCCAATGCCTGCCGCGTGACCTCAGGCCGCTCATTCATTGTCTTGACCAGGGTAATGAAGGCTTCGTCTTTCATGCGATCAACCACGTTGTCCATCTCGAGCACAGCTTGAGCAAGCTCGGCTTTGCCTTCGATGAATGACTCAAGAGCACGACGCACCATGGCCGAAACTGCCGCCGCCATGCGCGGAATGTCAACCGGAAGATCCACCTTGGGCAGTTCCGCGACATCCATCGCCCGCTCGGCGATGTTGACTGCCTGGTCGCCAACCCGTTCCAAATCTGAGTTGATCTTGGTTACAGCGAGGATAAAGCGTAAATCCACCGCAATTGGCTGCTGCAGTGCGAGCAGATCGAAAGCCAGTTCGTCGATTTCGCGCTCCGCTACGTTGATCTGAAATTCGCCTTCGAGGACCATATGGCAGCGCGCCAGATCGCGGTCAATATATGCCTGGCAGGCGCGATCCACGGCCTGCTCGGCCAATCCGCCCATGCGCAGCAATCGGGCACGAAGATCGTCTAGTCCTTGTTGAAAACGGGTACGCATTAGCCAAACCTGCCTGTGATGTAATCCTCCGTTCGCTTGTCGGACGGAGTGGTGAAAATCTTTTCGGTTTTGTCGAGTTCGATCAGCTTGCCCAAGAGGAAGAAGCCTGTAAACTCGGCCACGCGCGACGCCTGCTGCATGTTGTGCGTCACAATCACAATTGTAAACTTTTCTTTGAGCTGAAAGATCAGTTCTTCGATCTTTCCGGTAGAAATAGGGTCGAGGGCCGAGCAGGGCTCATCCATGAGCAGCACCTGCGGCTCAACCGCGAGGGCGCGGGCAATGCAAAGCCGCTGCTGCTGTCCACCCGACAAACTTGCGCCCGACTTCTTGCGCAGAGAATCTTTCACCTCATCCCACAGGGCCGAGAGTTTCAGCGAGCGCTCGACAATCTCATTCAGCCGGGCGTGATCGTGGAAGCCATTGAGCTTCAATCCGGCAGCCACATTGTCATAGATGGACATCGTCGGAAAGGGATTGGGCTTCTGAAACACCATGCCGATGCGCCGGCGAATCTGCACGGCAGAGGTGCCGTTGTACACATCGAGTTCGCCGATTTGAACTCGACCCGTAGCCCGCGCGTCGGGAACGGTCTCATGCATGCGATTGAGACAGCGCACGAACGTGGATTTGCCACACCCGGAAGGGCCGATGATGGCAGTGGCGTGGTTGGCGGGCGCCTCCATGCTGATGTCATAGAGCGCCTGCGTCTTGCCGAACCAGGCGTTCAGCCGTTCAACTTTGATCCCGACTCCCATGGTTCAGTTAGCTCCCTTGAGCATACCGCGACCGGCAACGAAGCGCACCGCACTCACTGCCAACACGATGAGCACAATTAAGATTAACGCACCGGCCCAGGCTTGGCGATGCCATTCGTCGAAGGGCGAGATTGCGTAAGAGAAAATCTGCAAGGATAGCGCGGCTGTTGGCTGATTGACCTTCCAGTTCCAATACTGGTTACCGAATGCGGTAAACAGAAGCGGAGCAGTCTCGCCCGCCACGCGCGCAAAAGCCAGCATCACCCCGGTAATCACGCCGGACGTTGCGGTTCGCAAAGTGATCGACAAGGTTGTGCGCCAGCGGGAGACACCCAATCCGTAAGCCGCTTCCCGCACCGTATTGGGCACCAGCAAAAGCATCTCTTCCGTGGTGCGAGCGATGGTCGGAATCATCATGATGGCTAGCGCCACGCCCCCGGCTAACGCCGAAAAATGTCCCTGTGCGAGCACCACGATCGCGTAAGCCACGATACCCACCACGATCGAAGGCACGCCGTTCAACACGTCCGCCGTAAAACGCACTGTGTTTCCCAACCGGTTGCGGCCATACTCGGCCAGATAAATTCCCGCGCCGATCCCGATGGGCACGCCAATGCTGCTGGCAATCAGCAAAATGAAAGCAGAACCGGCAATCGCATTCGCCATGCCGCCGCCGGGTTCGCCAACCGGCTTTGGCGTTTGGGTGAGGAAGGCCCAATTGATGGAACCGATGCCCTTGTAAACCAGGTATCCGAAGACAGCGCAAAGCGGGAGCAACACCAGGACCACGGCGGCCGCGGCCGCAACGGTCGCAAGAGAGTTCACCCCACGCCGCCACAGGCTGATCGGGGCAACAGCAAATTCGGGGTTAGCCGTCAATGGTTCAGGCATGGCTTCTCGCTGGGGTCCCGCGTGTCACCGTCCAAACCAGGAACTGGGCCAGAATATTTACGATAATGGTAACGATAAACAGAGCCAATCCGATCTCAATCAGAGCGCTTAAATATGTATTGCCCGTGGCCTCACTGAACTCGTTCGCGATAACGCTAGCCATGGTGTAACCGGGAGCAAACAGCGATCGCGCAATCTCCGGCCGGTTTCCGATCACCATCGTGACCGCCATGGTTTCGCCGAGGGCGCGGCCCAAGCCGAGAATTATGCCGCCCAAAATTCCGGCCCGCGCATTTCGCAGCACGCCGGTGCGGATCATTTCCCAGCGTGTCGCTCCCAGCGCAAGCACAGCTTCTCGCTGCTGCTGAGGGACGGCCGTCATCACTTCCCGCGTGATCGACGAAATTATCGGCACAACCATAATGGCCAGAATGACTGCGGCTGCGAGCATTCCGATGCCGTAGGGAGGACCTTCAAACATTCCTGTCCAGCCGAGATAACGCGCGCAAAAAGGTTCGACGTATTGGCGCAGAAGAGGCACCAGGACAAAGATCGCCCACAGTCCATAGATGACACTGGGAATCGCGGCTAGGAGTTCAGTCGTAAACGCCAGCGGCCCCTTGAGCCAACGCGGACACATTTCGGTGATGAATACCGCTACGCCGATCGCAAGCGGCACTGCGATAAGCAGCGCTAAGAAAGAAGATACGAGCGTGCCATAGACGAAGGGCAACGCCCCGAACTGCTCGTTAACCGGATCCCACTCGCTGCGAAAAAAAAATTTTAATCCGAAAGCATGCCACGACAGGCTCGATCCGCTGACCAGTTCGAAAAGAATAAGCCCGACCAGCGCGAGCACGCAAAGCCCGCAGGCCAGCATCGCGAGGTGAAAGATGCTATCCGCGACGTGGCTGTTCCCGGCCTTGAGGAGAGGCTCCGTTTGGACCTCAGAATTGACAACAACCTCTGGTTTTGCAATGGGTTGCGGTCCTGTCAAACGAGGCGCTCCTAAAGCTCGGTTGCCCATCAATTGGCAGGCTAGCAGAAGCGTGTTACAGCAGTGTTAAAATACCCGCTTGCTGTTCTGTGGGTTTTACTTAGCTGCGGTTGCAGAGGAATAAATCCGTCAAATTTCCTCGATTGCATTTTGCTGGATTCCCTTGTAGTTTTTCGTTCTCTCAGTATCTCAGTGCTGGATATGCCGATTGACTTAAAACGTAGCCGCTTGGCCTTTCAAAAGTTGGGCCGCGAGGTGACCAAGCTGACGAAGAACCCTGCTCCGGAGAGCGTGCACAAGTTTCGCACCAACAGCCGCCGCGTCGAGGCTGTGCTCAGTGAAGTTGCCCCAGAGCTGACCCGCAACGACAAGAAGCTCCTCAAATTGTTGTCGCAGCTCCGCAAGAAAGCCGGGCGCGTGCGTGATCTGGATGTCGAAATCACCTCGTTGCGGAGCTTGAAGACTCCCGAAGGCAACGGACACAAATCGCAGTTCGTCGATTCTTTGGTGCAAGAGCGCGCTAAACGAGAGCAGAAACTGGCAAAGGCTTTTGATCGTGAGACCGCTGCCGAAGTACGCAGACGCCTGAAGCGTGCCGCCAGCGAGATCGATATTCCGAAAAATACAGAACCCTTGACCTTGACCCTGAGCAAACTCGCTAAGCTCGGACGAGATCATGTCCCAGTCACCGAACGAACTCTCCACCAATACAGGATTATTGGCAAGCGGGCTCGATACATCGCTGAACTGGCTAACCCTGACCCTGAGGCCAAGCGCGTCATCGATCAACTCAAGCACATGCAGGACGTCATTGGCGACTGGCACGACTGGCTAAAGCTGACCCAAAAGGCCGAGGCGCTCTTCGGCGGGGTTCGAGACTCGGCGCTGGTAGCGATGCTGCGCAATGTGACCCAGGCAAAGTTCCGCCAAAGCGTGGATGCCGTCGCCGAAACCAGGACGGCCCTTGCTGGCAAAACATCAGCGCCCGTTAACGGTGATGCTGCCTCGGGTCCCAAACGTTCAGCCATATCCTCGGAGGCAAGAGCGGCCGTTGCCTGAGCCAATCCGACAGCGGTCTGCTATCCTCTTTATTCTGACTTTCGTCCAACGTTCGCATGCGGAAAGCTGTCACTCACCTGAAAAAATCTGATCCGATCCTGCGTGCCATCATTGAGCGCGTCGGACCCTGCCGTATGGAATTTGGCGAGCCCGTCTTCCATAGCCTGGCCGAGGCCATTGTCTATCAGCAATTGAACGGGAAAGCTGCGGTAACCATTTTCAAGCGATTCGCGGCACTCGCCGGTGATCCTGTTACCCCGGAGGGAATCGTAAAGCTGACCGATGAGCAGCTGCGGTCGGTTGGCCTATCGAAACAGAAATCTTCCTATCTGCGCGACATGGCAGAGCGCGCAATTCGCGGCGAGCTCGACTTCACTCGGTTGGTCGAGATGACCGATGAAGAGGTCATCAAGCACCTCACGCAAGTCAAAGGCGTCGGAGTTTGGACCGCGCACATGTTTCTGATGTTCACCCTGAAGCGCCCAAACGTACTGCCCACCGGAGATTTCGGCGTCCAGATGGCCATCAAGAAGCACTACAAGAAGCGCAGGCTGCCCAAGCCTCTGCAGATGGAAAAGATCGCCAAAAGCTGGGAGCCGTATCGCAGCATCGCCTGCTGGTATCTGTGGCGAAGCCTGGATATAAAAACCATGTAGGGTTGCCGGCCCCTCTGAATTATTCGGGCAGCCGTAATGGTCAAACCGGCTACCCGACATAAACTTGAAATCTCTTGGGCCCTAGTTCTGCTTCATGCTGTCATCGTGCTTCATGCTGTCATCATGTTTCATGCTGTCCTCGTGTTTCATGGAGTCGTCTTTCTTCATCTTGTCGGCCTTCGACTTCTTCTTGCTGGCCTTCTTGTCCTTGGCCATGTCAGCTTTCTTCATCTGATCCTGCTTGGTGTCATCTTGTTTCATGGTGTCTTGTTTCATGGTGTCTTGTTTCATGGTGTCGCCGCCGGATTGCGCAAACACCGCCAAAGACACGGTGAGGAAACACATCGCCATCAACCTACAAATCAACTTTTTCATAAGATTCTCCTAGTTTTTCCGGATTGAAGTCGGATTCGGAATATCTCGATCCCGGCGATGAGATGTGCCCGCAACTAGAAAGTTACAGGACCGGAGGAGAGTGGGCGGGCGTACGCCGCCTGATTCTCGTCAATTCTGCCGAGCAACGGCGGCGCCAACCGTTTCCACCGCCGCTCCAACTACTCGGCCTTGGCCTGCCTCCTGCACGAATGCGATTAGCCGCAGATTGCGGGCATCCGTTCCGGGGTCGAGTTTCAATTGAACATCTTGGGCAAAGGATTGTCCTTTTCCCAATCGTCCAACCTTAACGATACTCTTGGCTACTGCCGTGTGCGACAGTCGCCGCCCGGAGTTTTCGCCGCCGGAGACTTGCGTTTCCGCATGGTTGAGAGCGAGAGCAACGTAAACATCAGCCTCGCGCAGACCGAAGGATTCCTGCAGCTCACCGATTTCCAGATGAGCTTGCAAAACATTTGTCGCGCCCAAAGAAACCGACGACAATCGCACGGCAACCTTCGGTCTGGTCAACGCTTTGGCGAAAGCGTGATCTGCCAAGCCCGTGTCGCTGCCTACAAAGTGGCTGGTGCCATCCACGACCATTTGCGGAGTGTAAACATCGTCTCCAAGACGCCGGGCATACGCTTCCTGCCGGTTGCTGTAGAAGCGAGCCGAATATGGGTCTTTCCAGCCGATGTGGTTCCAATAGTCAACGTGCTCGCTGAGAACGATCATCTCTTCTCCAGCGATAGGTTGCTGATCTAACTTCTGGAGCAATGAATCTGCGGGGGGACAACTGGAACACCCCTCCGAGGTAAACAGTTCCACCAGCACGGGAACGCGCCCATTCGGACTGAATGGCGACTCCGCCCGCATTGCCCCACCGGCAGTAAGCAAAAGAAGAGTTAACGCAGGTATGATCAGAATCTTCATCGGTCAGCCTATTTCTCTCACGTTTGCCATGAGATGCATAATGGAGCTGAAAGTTACGGCTGCGCTGGGGCGTTGAATCGGCGAGGCGTGTAACTTTTGCGATGGTCGCGACTCCAATGACAGTGCCTTATCATCGATTTGGAATCGAGAAAGAGGTTGTTATGTTCACCTTTTCACGCCTTTCTGTCGTACTCACAATTGGAGTGCTTGCGGTGGTAATTGCAGGCTGGGCCGGGGACAACGCGATAACCGCTGTCCCGAATCCCGCGGTCGATGCGCCCATTGCTAAAAGCAAAGGAGAGCAGACTGCGGTCATTGCGGGCGGTTGCTTTTGGGGCATTCAGGCCGTCTTCCAACACGTCAAGGGCGTAATCAACGCAACTTCGGGATACTCGGGAGGCTCCGCCTACACTGCGGAGTACGAAGTGGTTAGCTCCGGCGAAACTGGCCATGCGGAATCGGTGAAGATTACTTACGATCCCTCACAGATCACCTATGGCCAGTTGTTGCGGGTATTCTTCTCGGTCGCGCACGATCCCACGGAGTTGAACCGGCAAGGTCCCGACTCAGGCACTCAGTATCGATCGGTTATTTTCTACAACAGCGACGAACAGAAGCGCATTGCTGAAGCCTACATTGCGCAACTTGGAAAGGCCGGCGTGTTTCCCGCGTCCGATTGTGACTCAGGTGATTCCGTTGAAGGCCTTCTATCCCGCGGAGGCATACCACCAGGACTACGCGGCGAATCATCCCCAGAATCCCTACATCGTTTACAACGATGCGCCGAAGGTCGCTCACCTTCAGCAGCAGTTTCCTGATCTCTACACCGGAAAGTAGCATTCGTGGAGAGTGGTTCATGTTTGAATTCGGACTGGACAAAGATGAGGACCGGGTGCACTTGAAGCGGCGGGCTTTCCTCTTGGGTTCGTTTTCGGCGGTTGCCGGATTGGCAATGTGGTCATTGAAACAACCACGGCTTGTCCGAGCGACTGCATCCCAGCAGACGCCTGAGGAAGTCACGATTGTACAGTTTTCCGATGCGGGAGAGCGGCAGAGAACGATTCAAGTACGGAAGGTCGTCAAAAGCGACGATGAGTGGCGGAAGCAGCTAACTCCAAACGCGTTCGACATTACGCGTCGCGCCGATACCGAATTCGCATACTCGGGAAAATATTGGAACCTCCACGATCAGGGCCTCTACCGCTGCATTTGCTGCGATAACGCCTTGTTCGGGTCAGAAACGAAGTTTGATTCTGGAACGGGCTGGCCGAGCTTCTGGGCTCCAATCGCGCCGGAGAATGTTCGCAGTATCAGAGACACGAGCTATGGCATGGTCAGGACCGCGGTGTCGTGCACAGAATGCGATGCGCACCTGGGTCATGTATTCGATGATGGTCCCGAACCCACGCATTTACGATATTGCATGAACTCGGCATCACTGAAATTCGTAGCCCGGAAAACTACTTAGCGACATTAGTAGCAGGGTCTCGCGATCAGCGGGCTCTTAGTTGGCGCCGCACGGGCGTGGACGCCCGCGCCTACATTGGCCTAGGTCCAGCGGAACCAGCGCAGGGCAAGCACGAAAGCAATCCCTCCCCAAAGCAAAACTACGAGCAGGCGCCCGGCCTGAGCCGTGAGTGGTGCGCCTTCGAGAATCGTGGCGCGCAGCGCATCATTGAGCGCGGTCAGAGGCAGTGCCTTGATAATGGGATGAATGACCGCGGGAAAACGCTCATAGGAAAAGTAAACTCCGGAGAAGATCCACATCGGCATCATGATCAGATTGATCAGCCCGCTGACGCTTTCAATTTTCCGGGCACGGCTCGCCGTCAGCAGGCCCAATCCGGCGAAGGCCACGGCACCGATTGCGCTAAGCAGGAGGATCGTTAACAACGACCCGCGCACCGGTATATGAAAAACCAGCACACCAAAGCCGAGGAGAAGCCCAACTTCACTGAGCATGAGCAGTAACCGGCCACCGGCGAGCGCCAGCAGGAAGTCGCTTCTCCGCATGGGCGTAGCCACGAACCGCTTGAGCAGTTTGCGCTGGCGCATATCTACCAGGGCGAAACCAACGCTCCACATGCCGGAGTTCATCAGGTTCATTCCAATTAACCCGGGAATGAGGAAGTCAATGTAGCGCGATCCGGGTTCGCTCGAGATGACTGCGGAAGTGGGAAGCGGGTTCTTGCGGCCGGCGGAGATTTGCATCGCGTCATCCACTTCACTCCGCGAGAGCACGCTTTCAGGACGCGCCGGATCATAGAGGTACTGAATCCCGCCGCTGCCGTCGGATTCGACCACGAGATCATACTTGCCGAGACGAAATCCTTCGAGTGCTTGTGGCTTGTCGGCTATCTCGGCGCGGATCGAGGACTTTTGTGGCTCGATCAGGGACATCACCTGCTGCGCTCCGGGACCTTGGACGACCGCAATCGATGTGACGTCAGCCGGCTTGTTGCGGAAGGCGATTCCAAGTCCCAACGCCAGCAGCAGCGGAAATCCGAACACCCAGAAGATAACCTCAGGCTCGCGCTTGAGCTCTTTCAAGCGCGCCACCACCAGGTGGGTGAAAGCCGACCAGCGGCCGTTGCGCAGTGCGGGGAGCCGGGTCGGCGGTGGCGGAGTTTTTTGAGCCAGGCTCATAGTTCAAGCTCGATTCGGTTTACGACCCTATAAATTCGTTACCGAGCCGGGCTCGGACTGGACGGGTCGAAGACCCGTCCCCACACAGCTTCCAATAGAGAACGAGTTCGTTCATCACTCTTCTCTCAAGTGGCGGCCAGTCAGGTTCACAAACACATCCTCAAGACTCGCTTGCCGGGTGGTGAGGTGCAGAAGTTGCGAGCCCTGCTTTCCGACTGCTTCCAGTAACGCGGGAATCGTCAGATGAGGCTCACGCACGGTGAGGCACACCAGACCATTGTCATGCCGCACCAACTCCACACTCGGCAGTTCCCGCCAGGTGTCCACGGCCGTACCGTCGCCAGAGTGGCCGCTGGCTTCAAACTCTACGACGTGATGCCCGCCGAGGCGCTCGATTAACTCGGAAGGCGTGCCCTCGGCAATGACCTGGCCATGATCGACGATCGCAAGCCGATCGCATAGCCGCTCGGCCTCGTCCATGTAATGAGTGGTCAGCAGAACCGTACCGCCTCCCCGCTGAAAGTTGCGGACGATGTCCCACAGCTGGCGGCGGCTTTGCGGATCGAGTCCGGTGGTGGGTTCATCGAGAAAAAGGATTTTGGGATTTCCTACGAGCGCCGTTGCCACCGCTAAACGCTGGCGCTGACCGCCGGAGAGCTTGCCCACAAAGGCATCGGTCTTCTCGCCGAGTTGCAGGTCGTCGAGCACATCATCGGCGGAACGGGGCTCGCGATAGAAGCTGGCGAACAATTCAATGGTTTCCCGGACGGTCAATTTCTCTGAGAGCCGGGTCTCCTGCAGAGAAATGCCCAGCCACTCGCGCATTTCGCGCGAATTCTTCCGCCAAGTGTGACCAAAAATCGTGACCTCACCCGAAGTGGGCTCGAGCAGTCCTTCAAGGATTTCTATCGTAGTAGTCTTCCCTGCTCCATTCGGGCCCAGCAGGCCGAAACATTCTCCAACCTGAATTTCCAGGCTCAGCCCGCGCACGGCTTCGACTTTACCGTCATAGGTTTTGCGCAGGTCGCGACATTGAATAGCAGCATGCACGCGACGATTCTAACGTAAGCGAGAGCAGTTTTTGTCCGGCGTTGCCCGGCTCGCTGCAAGATGCAAATATGTCTTCACTCTGGTTTAGAATATGAATCTTCTGGCTGGGTAAAGGATCTTTCCGATGCCAGTGCCCCGACGCGGCTTCACTTGACGGTGTAACTCCTAAGCTCTCGTGTGTCGTTTCAAATTGAACGGTTTCGACATAACGAAAGGATTTGCTCATGTTTAGGAAAGTTTTGTTCCTGGTCGCTCTGTCCCTCCTTGCGCGCGCGACGCCGGCGTCCGCACAGGAAACTCGCCATTTCACATTTCACTATAGCTTCACGGTGAAGGACCTTCCTGCGGGGGAGAAGCTACGAATCTGGATTCCGCAAGCGCACTCAGATGCGTTCCAAATTGTGCAAGTCGTCTCCGCAACCGGTGATCTCCCACTCAAGAAGACTCATGAATCGAAATTCGGAAACGAAATGTATTACGCGGAGGCTTCGAAGGCCAAACAGCCAGAGATGCATTTCGAGATTGTCTATGACGTGGTCCGCCATGAACGGCTCACGCTTGGCATCTATTCGCCACATCTTCAGGCTGTAAAGCTTAGTGACCGCGAAAGAAAAGAATATCTCGCGCCGGATGCGCTCGTACCTACGACGGGTCTGCCGGCCGAATTGGCCGTGAAGGTTACCGAGGGCAAGACCACACCGCTCGACAAGACACGCGCCATTTACGACTATGTGTTCATGACTATGCGTTACGACAAGACCGGCACGGGTTGGGGACGCGGAGACGTACTCTACGCCTGCGACGCCAAGAAAGGCAACTGCACCGACTTTCATTCGCTATTCATCGCCATGGCACGTTCGCAGGGCATTCCAGCGCGCTTCGAAATAGGGTTTCCCCTGCCGCCCGACAAGCACTCAGCCGAAGTTGCCGGATACCACTGCTGGGCCGATTTCTTCGAACCGCAGCACGGGTGGATTCCCGTCGACATTTCGGAGGCGTGGAAGCATCCCGAGAAAAAAGACTATTTTTTCGGCGCTCACGATGCCAATCGCGTCGAGTTCACGATGGGACGCGATCTGGAATTGAGCCCCAAGCAGGATGGGAAGCCGCTAAATTATTTTGTGTATCCCTATGTGGAGATAGCGGGGAAAGAGTATCCCAACGTTTCGACTGCATTTTCGTTTGCCGATGTGGACGCGGGAACCGCAGCTCGACGCTAACGCCCACGTAGGGGCGGACGCTCTCGTCCGCCCAGGTGCCGCGAGACTGCGTCCATGCGGACAACATTTGGTCGGGGCCGCTCACTGCACCACCAGATTAAAACTGACGTTCTGCGTGAACACTGTTCCTCCGGCTGATTTGAACGTCCCGGTGACCGTCAGAGGATACGTGCCGGCTGCCGTGCCGGGAGGATCTCCACCGCCTGTGCCGCACGACGAAAACGTCGCCATCGTCGAGAGCATGCACAATAAGAAAATCAATCCGTGCAGCCTTCGCGCCTTCACATGCCGCTTGAACGGCAGGATGACGAACGCTGCCAACCCCGTCATCCCAGCGAGCGATACCAGGCCCATCATACGGTTGCGGTCTGGCCGGCCGAAAGGCGATTGCATAGCGCCCGATGTTGCCGGCGTGGTCGTGGCGGTGACCTTGGCCTGGATCGTGGTCGAGCCGTCGAGCGTCATCGAACTTGGCGCCACCGTACACGTCGCAAGTACTGGCGCTCCGCTACAACTGAGCGACACCGACTGAGTGAATCCTTTGGCCGGGGCCAGATCTACTGTATAGATCGCCGACTGACCCGGCACGACTGTCAGACTGGTGCAGGTAGTGGTCAGTTGGAACGGAGCTAGGCCGGCGCCCGTCAGGGGTACAGTTTGCGGGCTGCCGGCAGCGTTGTCGGTAATAATGAGCCTGTCGTTCGCGGAGCCCGCCACCGTCGGACTAAACGTTATGTTGATGGCGCAAGACTGGCCTGGCGCCAGAGGGTTCGGCGCAATGGGACAGTTATTGGTTTGTGAAAAACCGTTGGCATCAGCGATGCTCGCGACCAAAAGATCATCACTCCCCGAGTTCGTGAGGGTGACCGGAACGGGCGTGCTAGGTACGCCTACTGGCTGATTGCCGAAGTTAACGTTCGCCGGAGAAGAAACCGCCGCGGAAGCGAGCTGGACGAAACGGATGCGGTTGTTATCGGCAATGTAAAGGCCGCCACTGGCATTGATGGCCAGGCCGAGATTCGCCAGAGTAGCGCTGGTCGAAGGGCCACCGTCGCCGCTGAATCCGAATGCAAGAGGCTGCTGGGCGTTACCCGCCACGGTGATAACGGTTTTGGCGGT
Source organism: uncultured Acidobacteriota bacterium (assembly GCA_963832245.1). Classification (GTDB taxonomy): domain Bacteria; phylum Acidobacteriota; class Terriglobia; order Terriglobales; family Acidobacteriaceae; genus JABDBE01. Next base: position 2,861,104 of record CAWHTG010000004.1, on the reverse strand, counting down.
GACATCAACCCTTCGAACCACCTCATCACTGCCGCCGCCGATGTAGAGATTGCCAGCCGGATCTAGAGCCACCTTGTTCGGAGCGGTCATGCTAGCCAGTGTAGCCAGGCCTCCATCGCCCGAAAAAGTTGCCTGACCATTGAAGGCAACGGTCGTGATCACCTGCGTCGTCGCATCCACCCTGCGTATGCGGTTGTCCCCTGAGTCCGCAATGAAGATATTGCCCACGCTATCGATGGCCAGTCCCGTAGGATTCGACAGCGTAGCCAAAGTGGCTTGTGCTCCGTCTCCGCAAGCCGCGGTACTGACTGGACAACTGTTGCCCGTCCCCGCCACCGTGGTAATGATGTGACTTGGTGTGTTATCCACTTTCCGAATTCGATTGTCGCCACTATCGGCAATGAAGAGGTTGCCACTGCTATCCACGGCCACGCCACTGGGGGTGTTCAAACTGGCCGAGGTTGCCGAACCACGGTCACCGCAGGGCGCGGTCGGAGGACTACAGGCGGTGGCGTTTCCGGCATAGGTACTGATGACACTCTTTTGCACACTACGAATCACTTGATTGTCAGCGTCGGCGATGAAAAGATTGCCCCCAGCATCCACCGCGATGCCCCGCGGGTAATCCAGGGTAGCGCCGGTTGCGTTACCTCCATCGCCGCTGTAGCCTGCGGTGCCGCTGCCGGCGACGGTCGTGACCGTGCCGCTACTTATCTCCCGGATGCGGCTGCTGGCAAAATCTATGATGAACTGGTTGTTGGCAGCGTCGAGCGCGAGGTCGTAGGCGTACGCGAAATTAGCATTTAATGGGGCACCGCCATCGCCGCCCGAGCCTCCGCCGACGATCGTAGTGATGGTCTGATTCGCCGGAGTGACTTCGCGAATTCGGTTGTTGCCCGTGTCGGCAATGAAAACATCCCCGCTAGCATCAAGGAAAATTCCAGTAGGAATGGAGAGCTCAGCCGCAGTTGCGACACCTCCGTCTCCAGAGAATCCGAAAATGCCATCGCCAGCAACGGTCGAGATGCTTTGCGTATCACCAAGGATAAAACGGATCCTCTGATCGCCTTGGTCAGCGATATAAAGATCTCCGAAGGCCGCTGCGATCACTGCGGTTGGGAAGGTCAGATTTGCCAGGGTCGCCGCACCGCCGTCCCCGCATCCTGAGGGCGGGCTGGCGCAGGGTGTGCCCGTTCCCGCAACGGTCGTGATGGTGCCAGTCGCCGCACTAATTTCGCGGATTCGATTATCCAGTGTATCGGCGATAAAGATATTGCCAAGTGCATCGACCGCAACTCCTGAAGGACTGTTCAAATTGGCCGCCGTAGGTGGGCCTCCGTCACCACAAGGCGCCGTAGAGGGCGAACAGGCGGTGCCGTTTCCCGCGATGGTGTTGATGGTACCGTTGACCACAGAGCGAATGCGGTTGTTCGAGGAATCTGCGATGTAGATCGTAGTGCCAGACACGGCAACAGAACGGGGCGTATTCAGCAGTCCCTGGGTTGCTGGCCCGCCATCCCCGCCAAAGCCACCCAAAGGATTGGCCGGTGAAGCGCTCCCGGCAATGTTCGTGAGGATGCCGGTCGTAAGATTCACTTCATATACATGCTGGTTGAGCGCATCGGCAACCAGGAGATTCCCACTGCTATCAAGCGCAAGACCCGCGGGAGCAGTCAGGGTAGCACTGGTCGCCGGGCCGCCAACCCCGCTAAAGCCGGCAAAACCGGTGCCAGCGAGGACGGTGACGTTGTTCAGAGTGTCAATCTTGAAGACGTACTCGCCATTGAGAGAACTGACATAGAGGTTCCCGCTGGCGTCCGCTACGACCGCCCTGGGTGTGCCGAGAGATGCGGTCAGCGCAGTTCCAGTGCCCAGCGCGGTCCCCCCGCCGACGATGGTGCTGATGATGTCCTGAGTACGACCGGACAGCGGGAGCAGGAGAATCATAAGCATGCAGCTGAGGGTTACAACTCTGCGCACGGCTTCCTCCGACTTTATTGATTTATCGACCGCACTTCTGCCTCCCACCGCCGCAGGTAGCTGGCGGCGGGATGGTGGGAGATGACCCACCTCCGTTCGTGGCCACGATGCCGCCAGCGATGCCTCCTCCTGCAATGCCAACCACAATTGGTATCCATACTTTTGGCTGCGCAATGAATACGGGAGGGTTCACATTCGTGTCGAGCATGGAAGCGCGGATTACTTCGGACTCGGGAGGAAACCCGGCAGGCGGAACCGTCACTCCAATCACAACCATCTGCCCCGCCACCAAGGTGACTTGCTGTTGAGCGGCGTTGACCTGTTCAGACTTCCTTACCACCTTGGCATCGCCTTGCGCGATTACTGAAACTTTCCCCACGTAACAAATCACCGTGGTGAGATTATTTTCATAACCCACGTAGAAGTCCGTGCCGATGACCCCGATCACCGCGTTGGGAGTTTTTACTTCAAATTTGCCGTTGGGCTGCGTGATCTTAACGACCTTGTCGCGCATTTTCCCGTAACCCATTTCCAGGGAAGTTTGCTGGGAAGCGGCATCGTGCTGCACCACTCGAAGCTGGCTGTTTGATCCCAAGCTCAGAATCGAGCCGTCGGTCAAACCGGCCCGCAGGCGGCCATTCTGGGCGGTCTGCAAAAGGTCATTCCATAGCAGGCCATCCTTATTCTTAACTGGCTGGGTGTTCCGGGTTGCGGAGGGAATGAGCGCGGTGATCTGTCCGGCAGACTGATCGGCGCCCATCGCCGGAAGCCACGCCATGCTGAGCGACAACACGAACACAAGAATACGTTTGATCACGGGGTTCCCCAAAGCCAACCAAGGTCTTGACACGCGCGGCCTGAGTTCAAGGGTAAAGCGTCGATGCTAAGGATTCAGAACCGCAAAATCCAACTACCCTGGTGAGAAAACACCAACGAGCCACATCCTCGCTCCGGACACCATTCATGTCAACGGGAAAGTATGTGGATTACAGACGGGTTCCCGAGTTTGTAACTGCCTGGCAACCCTGGAGCTCTTGCCATAGCTGTAGACCTGGCCGGGTGCGACGGTTCTTATACGAGTATTGACATTGTGCGAGTTTGGGGCACAATTGCATAGTCGCTATCCCTGCTATCGTTGCTTTGAGAGGCCACAGCAAACCCCGGCGCACCGTGATGCAGTTTGCGGTCCGCCACGCGGATGCAGCCATCGTCGTATTCGTCACCGTCCTTGGGTTAATAATTCTTGCCTTCACTGGAATCGGGGGGAACCAGCGCGCCGGCTTTCTGTTCTTGCAGAATGTCGAGCAGCGAACTCTCGATCTCCGTTTCGGTCTCCGCGGATCCCGCCAACCCGATCCGCGGATTGTGATCGTGGGCATCGACGAGAAAACTGTGCTCAACACTGGCGCTTACCCTTTGCCTCGCAGCTCCTATGCCGCTCTGGTGAACAAGCTTGCGCAGGATGGGGCTCGCGTCATTGCCTTCGACGCCACTTTTCCTATCCAGGAGAACTATCCCGCCGGCGCGGCATTGCAAAAATTGGAGCAAGAGTTAGGGCACAACGCTTCTTCTGTGGTTTTGAATAAAATCAAACAACTGCAACAAGCCGATGATCCCGATGCGCAGTTCGCCGCGGCCATGAAGACGAGCGGCAACGTCGTTTTGGGGCACCTTTTTCTGGGCCACGATGCGGCCATGTCGATCGATCGCAAGCTGGCGGACGAGTATCTGAATGTCATTTGGGCCAAGGCATTTCCGCAGATATTGAAAGTGAAGTCACAGGGAAAGGATTTCGACCTCGGCCAAGCCTGGATCGCGGGCGGGGGCGCGGTCGCGGAAGGAGCGGAAGCGAATCTGGTAAAACTAGCCGAAGCTGCAGCGTCCTACGGCTTCTTCAACATTCGTCCCGATGCCGACGGGACCCTGCGGCGTGCAACCTTCATCATTCGCTATGGCGAAGATTTGTATTTTCCCTCACTCGACCTTGAGACTCTCCGCCAATACGAGAATATTCCCGATCAGGGTGTTGCGGCCTTCATATCAGAAAATGGAGTGGAACGTATTCAACTTGGGACGCACGTTCTGCGCCCGTGGCGTGATGCGACTGCCCTGATCAACTATGCCGGCCCCTATCGAACGTACCCGCAAAGATCGATGTGGGACGTGACCAGCGGCGCCACACCACCGGGAAGCTTTCGCGACAAGATCGTTATTGTCGGCGCAACCGCACTGGGGATCGGGGACATTCGCAACACTCCTTTTCAAAGAGCAGATAGTGGCTACATGGGAGTCGAAGTGCATGCCAACATTCTCGACAATCTGCTGCACAGCGATGATCCCTCCCGCACTTTCCTGGTTCGCGGATTTCGCGAGGAGCTATTCGATATTGGTTTCATTCTTTTCTTCGGAGTGGCAATGGGGGCATGGTTCGGCCGCAGCCGGCCGCTCGCTTCCACCTTCTCTTTGATTCTGGTTCTGGCGGCATTCTCCTGGTTCAGCTATTTCACGTTTTCACATTGGGGTCTGTGGACCGGATTTGTGGTTCCCGCCGGTACCCTGGTGGTGAACTACGCCGCTATCACCAGCTATCGCGTGATCATCGAGGAGCGCGAGAAAAGAAGGATTCGCAAGACATTCTCGCAATATCTGTCACCGGGAGTGATCGCGCTGATCGAAGACGATCCGCGACGGTATATTCGCCCGGGCGGCGAAGTGAAGGAACTGACGATAATGTTCAGCGACGTCCGCGGCTTCACCTCGATCTCGGAGGGGTTGACTCCGGATGAATTGGTACTTCTGCTGAATGAGTATTTCAACGCCATGACCAACGTGTTGTTCGACCGGTGGGGCACGCTCGACAAGTACATCGGCGATGCGATTATGGCCTTCTGGGGCTCACCCTACCCGCAGGATGACCACGCCTATCATGCTTGCGCTTGCGCGCTCGAGATGCAGGCCACTCTCGAAACTCTGAACCAAAAGTGGACGGCGGAAGGACGCAAGCAGATCTCCATCGGCATCGGCTTGAACACGGGTCTGGTGAACGTTGGCAACATGGGATCGGACAAACGGCTGGCATGGACGGTCATGGGGGACAACGTCAATCTGGCGTCCCGTTTGGAAGGCATGACCAAGCAATATCGTTGTTCCGTGATCATCAGCGAAAACACTTATCGCCAGGTCAGCAACCAGTTTGCCTGCCGCGAACTGGACAAAATTCTGGTTAAAGGCAAATCGCAGCCGGTCACCATTTATGAGCTGATGGCCCCGATGGCCGAACGCTTCCGCTTCGAGCCGCTTCTCTCAAGATTCGACGATGCGCTCGCCGCTTACCGGACGCACGATTGGCGCGACGCAGCCGGCAAGCTGGGCGAGTTACTCACAGAATTTCCCGACGACGGTCCCACCCAGATTCTGCTGCAGCGGTGCCTCGAGTTCATGCAGGAAGCACCCGAGCCCGATTGGGACGGTGTGTACGTGATGAAATCGAAGTAAAGAGACGTTTGCAGCTGGAGACACGGTGGAACGCGTTCGAGGTGCAACCGATTTCGATCCCAACCAAGCACGAGGGTGATTGGGTCGCGCATCGCGTGGGTCGCGTCCGTGATCGAGGGTGAAAGGATTCCGATGGTGGTTTTTCACTCGGTCGGATTACGCGGGAACTTAAGGTAGGGCAGGCGTACGTTTTGGATCACGACTTGATCGGCTCTGATGCCGGCCGGCGCTTGAAAATCGGGCACACCGCAGGGACCACCCGCGCCACATGCGGCGTCCACCGCGCCCGCGGTGACGAAGTCGTCCTGGTCGACACCGTCTCCGCTAACCCCCAAGCCGCCAATGAGCACGCCGTTTCGATAGAGGGGCAGGCTTCCGGGAAAAAAAACGATTCCACTCTTGTTGCCAGCGTTGGCTGGTCCGGCTTCCGATCCCTGCGTACAAGGGTTCGCCGTGTCGTTCAGATACAGCGGAAAAAAGGGCCCGGCGCCCGATCCGTCGATCCCGGGAGGAAACAACGGCTGAGCTCCGAAGCCGATGGTGCGATTCGTTACAGCGGTTCCCGCCGGCACGCCGGGCAAGTCGCGCGCCCCGGTGGTACTGAACCAGATCACATTGCGAGCCTTGGTGGCCGCCACGTCGGTACTGAATACAGTTCCATCGGGCATGCGATACAGGCCAAGCAGCGTGCCATCGACATCCGCGACAGCAATTGTCATTTTAGCCCGGGAACCGGGTGGAAGGCGGATGACCGCACGCGTTGTCTTTGCCGTCGCTACGGCGTTCATGATGATTTCGTCGACATCGCTCTGCGACAAAGCGCTGCCAGGATTAGGACCCACCAAGTATCCCTGCGGTGGCAGCGTGCCTGCCCTGGGGACGACGCTGTACGAGCCTGTCAAGGTGCCAGCAGATGTGCCTGCCGGCTGGGTCGTCTGATCCACGAAAGGCAATTCAATTCCACCGATGACTACGACTCCCGGCGGCGGAAGCTCAGAGACGCTGGGCAGATAATTCTTCGCACCCGAGTACGCAGCGAATTCGGCAATCGCCGAAGATGTACTCACCACACCCACGCCACCGACCGCTCCGCCTTTGAATAGCGGCACGCCGCCGGGATTGACCGCGAGCGGGTCGCTGTCGTTTGTGTCTGCTTTGCCTGTAATGATGCCCAGACCAGGGCGGCTGCCATCGATCGACCGCGACGGATTCAACATCTGTCCCGGCAAGAAATTGCTGCTCAGGGTACAGCCACGATTGGTGTTTTCGATTCCGTACAGATCAGCATTGGGAGCACCGGCGACTCCTGGTGGAAAATGTATGCCGCTGATGAATCGCACCGTACGCGAAGAGAGCGGCGCCTGGTCATTGCTGAAGAAAGCCGCGGTGCGGGCTAAGCCGACTGCCAGTTCGTCCGCCGGCACCACTTGGCCGAAATTTCCAATCGACGTCGTTGGCGCACCGGATGTCTTGAATACAGCCAGGATCGTTCCGGCGCGGTCCGCAACCGCGACTACCATGGGCGCGTTCACGGACGTCACCGCGTTCTGCACTACATTCGTTACATCGGTGACACTCAGCGGTGTCGGCGTCGATGGAGGGTCGGGCGCGTTCGAAGATGATGACCCGCTCGTGCCCCCACCGCCGCAGGACAGCAAAACCGCGCCGCATGCCACAACCAGTGAGATCGCGAAGAGATAACGCTGCTTGGTTCTGCCTTTCATCATTCGAGCATTCTTCATGCGAACTTCAGCCGCCGGCGGCGCACTCACGATGTCCCGGCGTCTCATTCGTTCGCGCCGCCATTATGCCTAGACTTCGAACAAAGTCAAGCACTGCTTGCTACCACGGCGAGGTTGTGATAGGACTTATGCCCCATCCGGTTGCGGTCATAAGATGCGATTCGGTTTTGGCCGATGACGATGCACCTGGCGCGAGCGTCACTATTGATTAAGGCGCGGTCTTTACAGGCCGCGTTTTTGTGCTTTCTCCTGTTGCCTGGAGCCGGGCTGGGGCAAGCGATTCCAGGAAATCCCCAAACGCCTCCGGCGCAACAAATTCCCGGCCACATACCCGTCAACACTGCGTCGCTGCAAGGTACGGTCAGTGACGCGCAGACCAAGCTGCGCGTCCCCGGGGTCAAGATAAGCCTGCTTCGGGCAGGGGTTGTCGTCGCGGAAAGATTGAGTGACGCCGAAGGCATCTTCCGGTTCGTCGACCTGGCACCGGGGAACTATGAACTTAAGACCGAGAAGGAAGGGTTTCAGGCGTTGGATCTGTCAACTCTCCGGATCAACGGTCCCGAAACCACCGACCTAGCTTTAGAACCGATAGCTGCCGAGAGCATCCCAGCGAAGGGTCCATCGGGCATTCCTGGCGCTGCGCCCTCGCCTCCAGCGCCGCCACTCTCGCCAACCGGGCCCTATCCGGGGTTGCGAACCTCTCAACCGCCTTCGTTTCCCGGACCGCTGGGAATCGCTCCGGAGCAGGTCCCTCCGGAATCCGCGAACTTCTCGAAGGAACCCGACCGGTGGGATGTTCCAATGCCGGCCTGGGACCGTTATGGCAAAGGCGGCGAATTCCCTTATACGCAACATCATTGGTATGACCCTTTCAATCGCAACCGCCTCAAGGGAGATGAGCCAATCTTCGGACGGACCTGGTTCTTTAATTTCACGGGAACCAGCATCACCGGCTTGGATGTGCGCCGGCTGCCCGTCCCCAGCGGTGTTTCCGCCGAGCAACCCGACAGTGCCGACTTCTTCGGCCGCGGTGAACAGGGATTCGCCTCACAAAGTTTTCGTTTGTCCTTTGATCTTTTCGAAGGCGATACCAGTTTTCGTCCAATTGATTTCCGCATTCGCTTTACGCCGGAATTCAACCTCAATTTTTTGCAAACACGCGAGCGCGGGCTAGTGAATGTTGACGTTCGCGACGGCACCAATCGCTTCGACTTCCACACCGGTCTGCAAGAAGGGTTTGTCGAGGCCAAGGTCCATGACCTCAGCCCGAATTTTGATTTCGTCTCCATCCGGGCAGGGATTCAGCAGTTCGTAAGCGATTTTCGTGGCTTTATTTTCGCGGAGGAGCAGCCCGGTGTGCGCATCTTCGGAAATTTGCGTTCGAACCGGATTAACTACAACCTGGCGTATTTTTATTTTCTGGAAAAGAACACGAACAGCGGGTTAAATACATTCGATCCGCGCCATCAACAGGTTTATATCGGCAATGTTTACATCCAGGATTCGTTTTTCAAAGGCTACACTACAGAATTCAGTTTCCATTACAACCGCGACGATCCCACAATCCACTTCGATGACAATGGATTCCTCGTGCGGCCTGCGCCTATCGGGGAAGTGGTAAATAACGGCATCCTTCAGCACGGCATTCGTGCCTACTATCTGGGCTGGGCCAGCAATGGCCACATCGGCCGCTTAAACGTAAGTCACGCGTTCTATCAGGCGCTGGGCCATGACACTCTCAACCCAATTGCGGGCAGGCGCGTCGACATCGACGGCAGAATGGCTGCGCTGGAACTGTCTGTGGACAAGGATTGGGCGCGGTTCCGGTCGTCATTCTTCTGGGCGTCCGGCGAGCCCGGCAATCGGTCTGACGCACTCGGATTGGCGGGCCGCGGTTCAACCGCGCACGGTTTCGATACCATTGTGGACGAAACCAACTTTGCTGGGGGAGCCTTCAGCTTCTTCGACCAGCAAGGCATTCGCCTGACCAGCACGGGAGTCGCGCTCACCAATCCCGGCAGCCTGCTGGTAAGCTTGCGCAGCAACAAAGAAGAAGGCCAGGCCAATTTCGTAAATCCCGGGATTTACATATTCAATGCAGGAGCTGATTTCAATGTGACACCCAAGCTGCGCGCTTTCGCAAACGCGAACTATCTTCAGTTTGACCGAACCGAGCCGTTGCAAATTCTGCTCTTCCAGCCGCGCATTCGGCACAGTATCGGTACTGACACCGGGTTGGGAATTCAATATCGGCCACCGTTGACGGAGAATATCGTCATCACGTCGGGAATATCGAATCTAGTTCCAGGCGTGGGATTTGAGGACATCTTCAACAAGCGAGTGTTAATCTCCGGTTTCACAACCATAAGGCTGACGTTCTGAGCGCGAGTATGAGGTTTTCGTCTTGGCGGCGATTGGGGCAAGTCTTGGCAGTAGCTGCATTCGTCTGCGCCGCATTGGCGGTGTTTGACCCGCTCGGAAAAACGGCCGCGTCAGAACACGTCGCAGAATTTTCGCCACACTCCGGCGACCAAAGCTCGCCTGGTTTGGGAGACTCGATCGAGGAGGAGCAACAAAGGTCAGTTGGTTGTGTAAGTTGCCACAACCCTATGGACAGCACAACCATGCACACTACTGGAACTGTGCATTTGGGTTGCACTGACTGCCATGGAGGAAACGCACAGATCGCGCTACCCGCCGGCGTGGCGCAAAGCTCGCCGCAATACCGGGACATTAAGAGGCAGGCGCATCCCCGGCCTCGCTTTGCTGAAGACGGATACAGCCCCGCCAATCCCGTTCGCGCCTATACCAAGTGGTTGAAGGAGGACGCAGAGTATATCAGGTTTGTAAATCCCGGCGATCTGCGGGTGGCCGCGCAAACCTGTGGCCGCTCGGGATGCCATACGGCGGAAGTTCAACGCGTACGCACCAGCATGATGACCCACGGCGCCATGCTTTGGGGTGCGGCACTTTACAACAACGGGGCTGTCCCGTTCAAGGATCCGCATTTCGGCGAGAGCTATGCATCCGATGGTACGCCCCAGAGATTGCAAACCTTCCCGCCACCCACTCCGGAAGAAACTCGTACGAAGGGTGTACTACCCTTTCTTGAGCCGATTCAGCGCTGGGAAGTTTCTCAGCCCGGGAACGTCTTACGAGTTTTCGAACGAGGGGGCGAGAAGAAACCGGAAGTAGGAAACCCGAACCTTGAAGAGGAACCAGGCAAGCCGGATGTGAAGCTCGGTGAGCGCGGCTTCGGGACCTTGCTGCGTACCGATCCCACCTTTTTGGGTCTGCAAAAGACGCGATTGCTCGACCCGCTGCTCTCATTCCCGGGAACGAATGACCAGCCTGGAGACTACCGGGAAAGCGGCTGCAGCGCCTGCCACGTAATCTACGCCAACGATCGTTCCCCTGAACATTCGGGGCACTATGCCGTCCATGGCAACGTTGGTCAAACCGCGACCGTTGATCCCACCATTGCCAAGAACGAATCTGGACATCCGATTAAACACGAGTTCACCCGCTCGATTCCGTCAAGCCAGTGCATCGTCTGCCACATTCATCCCGGAACCAATATGGTGGCGACTTATTTCGGCTACACCTGGTGGGATAACGAGATCGATGGCGAGAAGATGTACCCCAAAGAGCAGCGCCATCCCAGCCCCAAGCAACAGCAGCAGATTCAGACGCGCGATCCGGAGCGCACCGCGATTCGCGGTTACTGGGCAGACGTAAATTTCTTGGAGAAGACCGGAACGCCGGAATTCAATAACGAACTCAAGAATACGCAATTCGCCGACTTCCACAGTCACGGATGGATTTTCCGGGCAGTATTCAAGCACGATCGCAAAGGCAACCTGCTGGATGCCAATAACAGTTCTGTTTCCTTCAGCGATCCGGATAAGTTCAAGAAAGCGGTTCACCTGAAGGACATCCACCTGGAGAAAGGCATGCATTGCATCGACTGCCACTTTGCCCAGGACAGCCACGGCAACGGAAAATTGTACGGAGAAACACGAAACGCAATCGAAGTCGATTGCGTGGATTGTCACGGAACCATCCAACAGCACGCCACATTGAAAACATCAGGAATAGCCGCTCCTGCGGGCGGCACCGATCTGGAGAGGCTCCGCACCCCCTGGGGCGAACGCCGCTTTTACTGGGATGGAGGCAAGCTGTTCCAGCGCTCCATGCTCGACCAAAACCAGCAATGGGAAGTGGTACAGGTACTCGATTCCATTACAGTGGGCAATCCGCATTACAACGAGAAATCGCGGCTGGCGAAGACGATCCAAAAAGATGGCGTCACCTGGGGCGACGCCAACGGCGATCAGTCGCAACTGGCTCACCAGAATAGTCAGATGACATGTTATGCATGTCACAGTTCGTGGGCTCCCACCTGCTACGGTTGCCATCTACCTATGGTCGCAAATCAGAAAATGCCAATGCTGCACAATGAAGGACTCACCACACGCAACTGGACTTCATACGACTTCCAGGTCCTGCGGGATGATGTATTCAGCCTCGCGATCGACGGCACGGTCACCGGACATCGCGTCGCCCCGGTGCGCTCGGCATGCGCGGTTTTAGTAGGATCACAAAATAACAATCGGGACTGGATCTACTATCAACAACAGACCGTCTCCGCCGAAGGTCTCAGTGGACAGGCGTTCAGCACGTTCGTCCCGCACACCGTGCGCTCGAAAGAAACCAAGAACTGCACGGACTGCCACGTTTCCAAAGCCGGGGATAACAACTCGTGGCTGACCCAGTTGCTCCTTCTGGGCACCAACTACATGAATTTCATGGGCCGCTACATATACGTGGCTACGGGAAAGAAGGGATTCGAAGCCGTCGCGGTTACCGAACATGATGAACCCCCTGCCGTCATCGGAAGCGATCTGCAAAAGCTTGCATATCCGGACAACTACAAGAAGCATGTAAGCAACCACAATGAGTTGAAGGAAGCCTATGGACATCTAGGCTCGGAAATCCTCGACGTTCAGGCTCGCGGTGAATATTTGTACGCCGCGATGGGCAAGGGAGGGCTTCGCGTCTACGACATTGCCAACATCGACGACAAGGACATTTCCCAGCGCGTGATTACCGCCCCAGTGTCACCTCTCGGCCAGCGCTTCTATGTTCCAACCAAATACGCGATGGCGGTGGCAACGCCCACGACTTTAGGGGTCGATCCCGTGCGCACTCACCGTCCGGAAAATGAGGAGCAGCCGATCCACCTTATTTATGGCTTTCTTTACGTAGCCGACAAAGAGGAAGGCTTGGTCGTAATCGGCGATCCGAACCTCAAGGGGAAAAGTCCGGGTGTGGGCACGCTGCTGGATGGCGATCCCAGCAACAATTTCCTGAAGCGCGCGCTAGCCTTCAATCCCAACGGTGCCCTCAACGGCGCGCGCAGAATCAGCATCGTTGGCACCTATGCCTACATCCTCTGCGATGCCGGCCTGGCGGTGGTGAAGCTGGACAATCCGCTGAAGCCGGAACTGGTGGCGCGGATCGGGGCGCCATTTCTGATTGATGCGCGCGGAATCGCCGTACAGTTCCGCTACGCTTTTGTCGTCGACCGTGAGGGATTGAAAGTTTTGGATATCTCGCACCTCGATCAGCCAGTGCCGGTTGCGGGGTCAGTTCAGATTGAAGACGCGCGCAACATTTACGTGGCTCGTACTTACGCCTACGTTTCTGCCGGTAAGCAGGGCTTGGCCATCGTGGATATCGAACGTCCGGAGCAGCCGAAGATCGATCAATACTTCAACGCGAATGGCGTCATGAGCGACGTGAATGACGTGAAGTTGGGAATGGTGTCGTCGGAGCTATTTGCCTACGTGGCGGACGGCAAGAACGGGCTGCGAGTCGTTCAGTTGTTTTCTCCCACCGACAACCCCAACTTCTCCGGGTTCAGCCCGCGCCCGACGCCCAAATTGATTGCCAGCCGCGACACCCGAGGACCAGCGCTCGCGATTTCGAAAGGCATCGACCGCGATCGCGGTGTGGATGAGAGCGGGAACCAGATAGCGGTGCTCGGACGCCGCGGCGCGCGTCCCTTCAATCTGCAGGAAATGCAGCGCCTGTATTTGCGCAACGGGCAGCTGTACACCGTTACCGATGACCCGCCCAGGGTGGCCCACTGATGGCTTCCAGCGAAGATTTCGATCTAATCGTGATCGGCTGCGGCCCTGCTGGAGAAAAGGCCGGTGCGCAAGCCGCGTATTTTGGCAAACGCGTCGCTGTCATCGAGGGTGCTGAGTACGTGGGTGGAAGCTGCATCAACACCGGCACCGTCCCTAGTAAGACGCTTCGTGAATCCGCACTTTACTTCTCCGGTCTCAAACAACGCGGCGTCTACGGCATCGACTATTCCCTCAAAGAGAATCTCACCATCAGTGATTTCATGCACCATGAGCGCGAAGTGGTGGAGAGGGAGCGCCAGCGCGTCTTGAAGAACCTCGCCCTTCATCACATCGAACTTGTCCGTGGCCGGGCTTCGTTCGAGGATGTCCACACCGTGTCCGTTTCCGGCGCGAATGGCACACGGCAACTACGGGGCGAAGTGATTCTTATCTCCACCGGAAGCAAGCCGCACCGTCCGCCAGAAATAGCTTTCGACGACGTCCGGGTTTTTGACTCCGACACGTTCTTGCAGATGGACCACATCCCGCAAAGCCTGGCCGTGATTGGCGGCGGCGTTATCGGATGCGAATATGCGTCGATCTTCGTCGCTCTGGGCGTGAACGTCACGCTAGTGGATGGACGAGACTGCTTGCTGCCCTTCCTCGACTCGGAAATTTCCGAGAGACTCCGCGTACGGCTCGCCGGGTTGGGAATGCAGTTCTGGTTCAGCGAACGCCCCGTGAAGGTGCAAACCACGGCCTTAGGGGTGCAACTGGCGATGAAGAGCGGCAAGACGCTGCAAACCGAAGCGGTGCTGTTCGCTGCCGGGCGCCGCGCGGCGGTGGACGGCCTGTCTCTGGAGAAGGCGGGCCTGTCCATAAACGAGCGCGGGTACATTGCCGTCGACCAACACTATCGTACTGCGGTGCCAAATATCTACGCCGCCGGCGACGTCATCGGGTTTCCCGCGCTGGCGTCGACGTCAATGGAACAAGGACGCGTCGCCGTGTGCCATGCCTTTGGCTTCAAATACAAGCAGCGAGTCCCTTCGATGCTGCCCATGGGCATTTACACTATTCCGGAGATTTCCAGCGCAGGCGAAACCGAAGAATCGTGCAGAGAGAAAAAGATCGACTACTGTGTCGGCCGCGCTCTCTATAGCAATAACACCCGGGGCCACATCATCGGCGACACCGCCGGAATGCTGAAACTCGTCTTCGCGCGCGCCGATAAGAAGCTCCTCGGAGTGCACATTATCGGCGAGAGCGCCACCGAGTTGATTCACATCGGAATGGTGGTTCTCGACCACAGCCTGTCGATTGACGAGTTTATCGAACAGGTCTTCAACTATCCCACACTCAGCGAAACATATAAGTACGCTGCCTACGAGGGGCTGGGCAGTCTGGCCGGTCATAAGGTACGCGAAGGCTAGGTTTTCCGTTAATGAGGACCGTGGGGTTTGACCGGCCGACCAGGCGCTACTTCCCTGCTCGCAACTGCGGAATCAAATACTTTCCCTTGGTAGGTGCTTCTCGGCGCCAATCGTGATAGGAGTGGCACTCGGAACAATTTCCACTGGCTGCGTCGTGCTTAGCACCCTGCTGCTGATGGCAACTTCGGCAGGATGCGATTCCTGGCAGCAAAATGTCGGCCGTATCGTGGCTATCCGGAGTCCGGTTATGGCAGGCCACGCAAGTCAGAAGGCGATGGGAGTTGTGGCTGAAGTCCGCATGCAGCAGCCAGCGCGCTGGGATGGAAGACTTCGTCACCGCGGGTAGTGGCGTGTTGCCCTCGATCATTATGTGACACAGCCTGCAGCCCTTGTCGAATAACAGACGATCCGCCAGCATGACTTGCAGGTCAACCCATTCCTGGCGAGTATGAGGAACCGGTAGCGGCAATTTCATCTTGCCGGGAAGAATGCGTTCCGGCGGCACCGGTTCCGACATTGCCCCGGGATGAGTTGCGAAGTAGTCGCTGTATTTCTGCAAGAGGAAAGCCTGAACCACCTCCGGCTTGTCATGCGGCGCCGCTTGATCGAAGCGCTTGTCAAATTGCAAATCCTTAACGTGGCAGCCAGAGCACTGATTCGCGTAAAGAATTGGCGACATATAATCTCTGGCGCGCAAGGGCCTTATGTCCACGCTCATGCCAGCCACGGTTGCCTTTGGCTGAGGCATCGCATAAGGCCAGGCTCCCTCCATCCCTGTAAGGCGGTGGCAGTCCTGGCAATCCATCTGTACCGGGCCATCTGGGCCGGCAAGATTGGGGCGCAGATGCGCGTAGTGGTTCAGCTTGATCTGGCCCGGATCGCTGGCACCCGTCCGCAACACTGCGAACTCCGGATGCCGCTTGTCGAAGCCCTTGACCACCTGCACGTACTGAGTGCTTCCCGTGCGAGTGCGCAATTCGGCGTGGCACTGGGTGCAACTTGAATCGGTGGTGCTTGCTAATCGCAGTGACCCTTTGTGCTCCACGTGACAAGATCCGCAAGTGGGCGTGAAGGTCACTTTTTCGACATGATGCGGAGGTGCGTCGTGACATTTCAGACACGCATTGTCACTAACTTTCGCGCGAAAGACTCCCAGCGTGGTCACATGACAGACGTCGCACCGCTTTCCCAAGACGGCATGGGACGCAGAAAGCGGGCCGGCGCTGTAAACTTTTTGCCCGCTGGCGCGGACTGCCGCAAACCAAGCCACTGCTACCAGCGGGACTGAAACCGACAGCCAAAGCCGCCAACTCCGAAAGGGATGGGGCTGAGTGAAATATTGCAAATCGATCCGCTTAGCCAGTTTCTTGGTTGTTCGGACACGTCGCAGCATGTTTTCTCTCAGTATCGCAGCGCCATTACGGCATGCACCGCCCCCAGCAGCAACAATGCGTAAGAAAGAGGTATGTGGACCAGCAGCCAGCCGTGCAGAACGCGGTGGTAGCGGGCCTGCTGGTCAATTTCGCGTTTTTCCTCACAGATATTTTCGAGATCATCGACACTGGAATGCAGATTGGGCGGAAGCAGCAACCGCAATTGCTGAAACATGTCTTGAGCGCGGTTGCGATTGGCCAAGGCAAGTCCGCGCGATCCGCCCTGCGAGATGAATGGCTGCATTTCCCTGCCAAAGAAATCCCTGAGTTCGGCGCTAGCCTCCCGGTCCACCTGCAAGCCGGACGCAACTGTCAGTCCGCCCATCGTACCCGCGCTCGCCGAAGCCGCAAGCTGCTGCTCCGTGGCTTGTGAAACGTTACCCTGGAGGGCGGCACAGGCCTCATTCACCAAGGCTGTTGCTTCGTCCATCAGTTGCACCCGAATCTGTCCGATCTGTTCGTAAATGGTTTCCAGTGGAGTCCGTTGGGTGATAAGTCTTGGCATGAAGTGCTGCAGCACCGCTCCCACGATTCCGCTGACAAAGACCACCACGAACAGCCACATCAGCGCCCTGGTAAGCCCCACACCAAAATGAAAGCCGGAATGAAACAAGATCAGCGGAAAACTGACGAAACCTAACCACAGATGCCCCCGCATCCAAGCCTGCGCGCGTCCCACGCGCCAAATGGGGACCTTTTTCCGCGCGCCGAGTAAACCAGCAAAGAGCATAAAGGCGGACGCAACGCTGCCGTAGATAAGACCCATCGTCGTCCCCCCGCCAGCTCCCTGCGGGGAACTGCGGCTGTAAGGCACATACACGATGGCAGCCACGGCGAGCCCGGTAAGGCTTCCGATAAACCACTTTCGATGTGTTCGGTCAATCCGCAAATATCACTTCCCCGGCTTAGGTACGCTCTGCTGCTTCAGCAAACCGCCGAAAAACTCTGGAGGGTTCACACGGTGCGCGGCGTCATGGGGGCAAGCGTACACGCAACTGGGTTCCGCATGATCGAGGCACAGATCACACGAGGTAGCCTTGAGCTTCTTGCCCGCGATTCTTCTACCCGGGTAGGAAGGATCATCCAGTTCAATCGGGAACGGGTGCATATTGATATTCCCGTACGGACAATTGTTGGCGCACTGGCCGCAGCCGATGCACCAATCCTCAATGATCACCTCGAGTGAATTGCGACGGCGAATGGAGCCGACCGGGCAGCCCACCATACACAGCGGGTCGCGGCATTGCCGGCAAGACGTGGCCACCAGATAACGATCGAATCTTAGTCCGTCACGAATGAGCCGGCTGACGCCATCATGAGCGTCGGCGCAAGCTCGCACGCACTGGTCACAGCGAGTGCAGCGGTCGAGGTCAAGAATCAGCAGACTCTGCGCCTCCATCAAACCCTGGTTGAGGAAACGGTCCACAGATACGTCGCCAATTTGCGTCACACGTAGCCGGTTTTGCTCCATGTGCTCAGCCGCGGCCTCTTCCAGCTTTCGCCGGATCTCCGGGAAACGATCGAGCATAAGTTGGAAATCTTCCCCGCGAACGCGGACGACCTCCACGTGATCGAGGGCACTGCAGGTAGCGATACGCGGCGTGCCCGTGAGCAGCGCCATCTCGCCGAAATAGGAACCGCGCGCCAGGTAGGCCAAAACCAGGTCGCCGCCAGGGCGATGTTGAGATACCTTCACAAAGCCCAGGCGCACCAGATAGAAACTGTCTGCCGGTTCCCCCTGGCTGCAGATCACTTGTCCGGGAGTAAAGCGTAGAAGCTCCACTCGGTCCCGCAAGTAATCGATGAAGTCCGGGGTTAGTGGCGCCATGACTGGAACGCTGCGCAGGTGTGAATCCAGCGCCCGCTGCCTGTAGGTTCGATCCAGTTGATCGCGAAACGTCTTATTACGCTGCATGATGTCGAGAACGTTGCGCAGCATCTCCAGCATCGTGCAGTCTGTCTTTGCCCGCACGGTCGCCGAGCGCGGGTAATAACTCATGCAGGTCATTTCCCCGAACAGTTCCCCTGCCCCCAGCTCCGCAATCGGGTTCTGATAGGGCAGATCGACAGGAGCGTCGATGGGAATATAGGGACGGCTGCCCTCCTCGCTACGCTGATCCTGCTCACGGGAGGTAAGCATGCTCCGCAGTTTGCTCAAAAATCCCTGCGTGCTTCCCTCGGTCTTCACATGCGCGATCGGGCTCGAAAGATAAACTTCCGCCCCGCCTTCCACGATGTAAAACGCCGTGGCTCCAAACTCACCCTCACGACAAATGATGTCTCCGGCACGGAAACGCCGCTCGACGATAGCGTTATGATTCAGCTCAAGGAATGTTCCGGAAACATTCTTGAAAATTGGCAGAGTCAGGAGAAGTTCTGGAGCGACATTTGCTCCCTGCAGCTTTGTCCCAATCGCCGCCCGGTTGGTCAAAGCTCCCGTCGGGCAAGACACCATGCACTCGCCACAGGAAACACAGGAAGAAGTTCCCATGGGCAAATTGTTGTCGAAGGCAATGCCCGCCTGATATCCCTTGCCTCGCCGCGCCAGGACCCAGTTGTGACGAATCTCATCGCAACCGCGAATGCAACGATCGCACAGGATGCAGGCCTCATGGTCGACCGCAATTGCCATGGATGAATCGTCATGTGCCCGCGGAGTCATGCCTCGCGGAAATCGCGGCTGCTCAATTCCAGATTGCGCTGCCAGGCGTTCCAGTTCGCAATCTCCCGAATGCTGCTGTCGTGCGCACGGAGACGGATGGTCAGACATCAATAGTTCGACCAGAGTCCGCCGAACGCCCGACACCGCCTCGGTGTTCGTCTTGACCGTCATCCCCTGTTCGGCCTGACGAATGCAGGAAGCGGCGTAAACTCTCTGGCCGACGTCCACGACGCATACCCGACATACTCCCACGGGAGTCTCATTCTGCTGGTGGCAAAGTGTGGGGATGGGAATGCCGTGGACGCGTGCAGCGTCAAAAATAGTGGTTCCCTGAGGGACCGACAGGGCCACGCCGTCGATCGTCAGTTCGACCTGTTTTACAGATACTGGCCTACCTGTTGCGGTGTCGGAACTCATGATTTTCTCAGGACTGGTTGAAGCAAACCCCTCCCGGACAGCGGCGGTGGACAATGTGCTCTTCTAATACACCCGGGAAATGTTTCATCACCGAGGCAATGGGCACCGGCACTACTTGCCCGAGTCCACAGATGGATGCCTGCCGCATCGCCACCGAAAGTTCGTCGACCACCTGCATGTCTTCCGGGGAACTTCGCCCTTCGGTCCACCCTTTGATCATCTCGACCATCTTTTGCGAGCCCACTCGGCAGGGTACGCATTTACCGCAGGACTCATTACGATAGAAACGAGTGGCATTGAGTGCCATATCTAACATGCATCGCCCTTCGGCAACCACCACAATGGCTCCTGATCCCACCATGGATCCCGCAGCCGCAACTGCGTTCCAGTCCAACGGCAGGCTAGCCAAAGAAGCAGGCAAGTATCCCGAAGAGGGTCCGGAAGGCGCAAAGGCGAGAAGCTTCTTGCCGCCAAGAATGCCACCCGCATTTTCATAGATCAGTTCGCCATAGGCGGTTCCCATCGGCACTTCAAAAATGCCGGGGCGAAGCACGTCGCCACTAATCCCCACGAACTTCATTCCCACAGATCCATTCCTGCCTTGCGCCTTATACCAATCGGCACCACGCCCCAGGATGACGGTCGCCAAACAGAAAGTCTCGACGTTGTTAATAACCGTGGGCTGGTTCCACAAGCCATTGGTCACGGGGAAAGGAGGTTTATTGCGCGGTTCGGCGCGTTTGCCTTCAATCGCCTCCAGCAGAGCGCTTTCCTCTCCACAGATGTAGCCACCGGGACTGACAAAAATCTCTAGATCAAAAGCCAAATCGCTACTCAGGATTCGCGATCCCAAGAGACCGTACTCGTAGCAGCGATCAATCTCTTGCTGCAGCACCTCTCTTGGGTGTTCGTATTCGTGGCGGATATAAAGAATCCCTTTGCGCGCTCCGGTAACCAGGCCGGCCGTAATCATGCCTTCAATCACGAGATAGGGGACATTCTCCATGATGCCGCGGTCCTTAATAGTGCCAGGTTCACTCTCGTCGGCATTGCACACAATGTATTTCGTAGAACTAGGCGCGTTGCGCACCAGTTCCCATTTGCTCGAGGTGGGAAAACCAGCGCCGCCCATGCCACGCAGACCAGCGGCTTTCAGTGCCGCAATAACCTCCTGCCAATTCCGGGTTTCAACAAAGCGGCGCACGACCGCATACTGGCTTGATCCCCCGTACGGGTCGGAGAACACCGCAACGGGTTGTTGGTTTAGGTGATTTCCAGGAAGCGGCTTGCCCGCCAGCACGTCTTGAGCCATGGTGACTGCATCCCGGCTGTTCACGCGGGCGTAAATATTGTCATTCACCAAGACCGCCGGAGCCTGATCGCACCTGCCGAGGCAGGAAACGTCACGGATACAAACTTCTTTCGGGTCGGTACCTTGAAAGGCGGAATCAAGAGCAGACCGGACCTGGTCTCCTCCACCCAGGTGACAGCTCATGTCCGCACATACTCGCATATCCACCTTGGGCGGAGGGCTCAAATGAAAGTGGGGATAAAAGCTGGCTACGGCATGAATTTGACTTATAGGGACATGGATCCTTCCCGCAAGCTCCTTGAGTTGGTCGGCGGGCAGGTAGCCGAAATCTCGTTGTATGGTCCTCAGTTCTTCGAACACGACGCTAGGGACCCCCGTTAAAGCTGTTAGAGGTCGAACCTTCCTGAAGATGGCAAGAGCGCGAATGCTATAGCAAAACCGACTGCATGTCTAGACCGCACCGAACAGTGTATCGAATGGGTTCGCTGCTTTTGATTGATTTCTTCATCGATTCGTCGTATAACCGACCACCCCGAGAAAATCATCCCGGCACGTAGGTAAGGGATCACGACGCGAGCAAAATCTGGCTCGTAAGGAGAGAAAAGCAAGATGCCAAAGCAACTGCCAGCGGTGGTCTTGCCGCTGCTCGTGCTGCTCGCCGTGGGCGAGACGCAGAATCCTAGCCTGACCGGCCAGGCTGCATTGCAAAAAGTAGACGTAATCCGCAAAGCCGACTCAATCCGGGTAGAAATCACAGGCCGTGGCTCATGGATGGCGAAAGTTATGAATCTGGATTCGCCATCCCGCGTAGTGGTGGTTCTGCCGGACACGGTAATGGCCACTTCGTTCAACCACATCAATGTCGAGAGCCGCCTGGTCAAGGCGGTACGCATTGGCACCGACGGACGGACGCCCCCGACTACCAGCGTGGTAATTGACTGCGTGGAGACGTGCCGGTACGAATTGCTGCCCGGAGGATCGGACCAGGTGATCCTGCAGCTGTATGCAGCCGGTGCTTCCACCACAACAGGTGCGACGGCGAATGAAGCATCGGTACACGCATCAGCTTCCAACAAGCCAACGAATAGCACCACGGCTCCCGGTTCAAGCCCGCCGATGGCAACTCCGTCGTCTACGGCCCCGCTTTACGCTCAGAAAGTTGCCGCAACCGGAATGTATAACGGCCCTGGCGGATGCGCCGCCAGCAGTTGCCATGGCAGCGTGCAACCGAAGACCACCACCCGCATTTTCCAGAACGAGTACACCATCTGGATCGCACAGGACAAACACGCCCGGGCTTTCGCGGTACTCCATAACAATGTTTCAGAGCGTATTGGCCGGATCCTGAATATCGGACCGCCGGCAAAAGCGCCAAAATGCCTGGCCTGTCACTCGCTCTATGTGCCGCTTGAGCAGCAAGCTCAGACCTTTGGACTTGAGGATGGCGTGAGTTGCGAGAACTGTCACGGCCCAGCGTCCGGATGGCTCGGTTCTCACACGACCAGAGACTGGCCCCACGAAAAATCGGTTCAGCTTGGCATGTACGATACTCGCAACCTGGAGAAGCGCAGTCTAAAATGCCTGACCTGCCATCTTGGCGGCGCAGAAAAATTTGTCGATCACGAGATGATCGCTGCTGGACACCCCGATCTCACTTTTGAGCTCGGTTTGTTTACCTTTGTCATGCCGCCGCACTGGAAGATGCCAGAGCAAGGCAATCCCTGGCGACAAGTGCAGGCATGGGGAGTTGGTCAGGCTGTGCAACTGCGCGAATCTCTTAACCGGCTGGCACGCCGCGCCAATGGCCCAATATGGCCCGAGTACGCTGAACTCGATTGCTTTGCCTGTCATCACAGTCTTACACGGCCGGAGGATAGCTGGCGTCAGGAGCGTGGCTATCCGGGACGCCGACCTGGCAATCCTCCTTGGAACGAGTCTCGCGTCGTCGTATTCCGTGATTTGATGGAGGAAATCAATGCCAACTCTAACAAGCAATTGAACGATGAACTCACGCAGCTTGCCAGCCTGATGAATCAACTGAACGGAAACCGCGAGCAAATCGCCGCGTCAGGGAGCCGGGCATCCGCCTTTGCCGACCAGTTGGTAAAGCAGGTCGATGGTCAAGGGTACGATTCGGCGCTGACGTTGCGCCTGATGCGGCGCATTGCTCGCGACGGAACTGCAATCTCCAGCGAAGGGGAACGTTCGGCAGAACAAGCCGCCATGACGCTAGACTCGCTGTTCAGAGCCTATAACCAGAATGTGAAACCGCCCAACGCAACTGAGTTACGCACGGCGATCGACGGACTGTTCGCGTTGTTGCAAGATCCCTCGGCCTATTCGGTGCCCAGGTTTGAAGCTCAAATGCAAAAAGTGAGCGAAATCGTGGGCCGCTAAGTCTTTCGTAAACTTTGAAAAGATGTTGATGCCGGCCTTGCGTATCGGCTGTCAGATTACGTCCGCGTGCTCGCGCAGGCACTCACTCCTCGAAATGTGGTGACCTGGTTCGCGGAACTTCAGATACAATTCCGCACTCACGGTTTTGCGACCTGCAGTTTTTTTGGTTCGCCGGAGCACAGGAGGGCAATTGGCCAATCGCAAGCTGCGGGCTGCACGTTCTACTCGCACTAAGAATGCCGCTTTGAAGGAACATGCCCGCTTAGTCGAGGCCTACGTCGGGCCGGTAGCGCCCTGGCGCAAATGGGGACCTTACGTCAGCGATCGCAGTTGGGGAACCGTCCGCGAGGACTACAGCGCGGATGGTAACGCGTGGAATTTTCTTACTCACGATCAGGCGCGCAGCAAGGCCTACCGCTGGGGTGAGGACGGCATTGCGGGAATATGCGACCGTTATCAGTTGCTGGTGTTCGCCCTTGCTTTTTGGAATGGCCGCGACCCCATTTTGAAAGAGCGCATGTTCGGCCTCACCTCCAGCGAAGGGAATCACGGCGAGGATGTGAAAGAGTACTGGTTCCAACTGGATAACACTCCCACTCACAGCTACATGCGCATGCTTTACAAATACCCGCAGCAGGAATATCCGTACCGGCAGTTGATCGAGGAGAGCCGCAAACGTGGAGGAGGAGCTGAGTTCGAACTGCTGGATACAGGCATCTTCGATGACAATCGATATTTCGATGTCTTTATCGAATACGCCAAAGAATCATCGGAAGACATTTGCATCCGCGTGGAAGCGTTCAACCGCGGTCAGGATGCCGCCGAACTCCATATATTGCCGCATTTGTGGTTCCGCAACACCTGGAGCTGGACCGACCCACCCGGCCCCGAGCCCAAAATTCAAGCAGGAGGCGCCGGAAAAGACTTGATGCTCGTGGCGGATGATTCCACCGCCAAGCCGCTGGAAAACATTCAATTGCAATACGCACTCGGCCGACGCTGTTTGTATGCGTGCTCGGGCGGCGAGTTGCTGTTTACCAATAACGAGACCAATGCCTCACATCTCTATGGTCCGTCTGCGATCAATCGATCAGCTTATGTGAAAGACGCGTTTCATCGCTACGTCGTGAAGGGTGAGCAATGCGTGAACCCGCGGCAATTGGGGACCAAGGCCTGCATACACTATCACGCTAACGTGGCCGGTGGGAGTTCGATCGTCTTTCGACTGCGCTTGACCGAAAAAGAGATGGCCAATCCACTTGGTGATGTGGACAAAGTCGTCAACAAGAGAAAAAAAGAGGCTGACGAATTCTACGAAGCCATTCATCCTCCCAAGGCGACTGAAGAAGAGAAACTGATTCAGCGGCGTGCTTTTGCAGGCATGTTGTGGGGGAAGCAGATCTACCTGTTCGACGTCCACCGCTGGCTGGAAGGCGATAGCATTTCCCCGCCGGACAACCACAAAAAAATTCGTAACATCCATTGGCGCCACCTGAACTCGATGCGCGTGCTTACCATGCCGGACAAATGGGAGTTCCCGTGGTTCGCATCATGGGATTTGGCTTTTCAGTGCACGACTCTATCGTTGGTGGATCCGGAATTTGCTAAAGACAATCTTTGGGCCATGCTGTTCGAGCAGTTCCAGCATCCGAACGGACAGATTCCCGCTTACGAATGGGAGTTTTCCGACCTTAATCCCCCGGTTCACGCGTGGTCTGTCTGGCGTGTCTATCAAAACGAAAAGATGCGCACCGGCAAAGGAGACAAGGTGTTTCTAGAAAAATGCCTGCACAAGCTGCTGATGAACTTTGCCTGGTGGGTGAACCGCGTTGACAGCACCGGAAACAACGTCTTTGAGGGTGGTTTCCTGGGATTGGACAACATCACCGTAGTCGATCGCAGCGAAAAGCTTCCCGGCGGCGCCATCCTCGAGCAATCGGATGCGACCGGGTGGATGGGTTTCTTTTGTCTTTATTTGATGCGCGCCGCGCTCGAACTGGCCAACTTCGATCCGGCTTACGAGCTGCTTGCGACCAAATTCTTTGAGCACTTCATCTACATCGGCGCGGCCATGAAAAAGATGGGCGGCCGAAACTATCAGCTTTGGGATGAGCAGGACGGTTTTTTTTACGATGTTCTTCGGCTGCCGAACGGGGACTTTAACAAATTTCGCCTGCGCTCCATGGTCGGCCTGATCCCGCTTTATGCCGTTGAGGTGATCGATCGGCAAGACTTGGATCCACACCCTGAATTTCTGAGCAATGGAGTGGTTCATCAGGAATCGCCCCGACCTGGTGGGTAATGCGTGCTACTCAATTGAAGGGCAACGTTACGTGCTTTCGATCGTAGACTCCGGCCAGCTTGCCCATGTTTTGCGCTACATTTGGGACCAGGAAGAATTCCTGGCCCCGCATGGTATTCGCAGCCTCTCCAAATGTCACGAGCGGCATCCTTTTTTTTTCGGAGGAGGATCTGTAGGGTACGAACCGGGTGAATCGACCGCACGAATCAAAGGTGGGAATTCCAACTGGCGCGGCCCCTTGTGGTTTCCGACGACCTACCTGTTAATTCGTTCCCTGTTGAAATTCAGCCGCGCGCTCGGCCCGGACTTCGCGGTGCGTACACAGGGCAGCAATGGCCAGCTCATCACGCCGCTCGCCATGGCGTCGGAAATTGCTGATCGCATGATCGGTTTGTTCCGCAAGGATGAGCATGGTCACCGCCCTTGTTTCGGCCCGCAGCACAAGTTTCAGGAAGATCCTGACTGGCGGGATTGCTTGCTGTTCAACGAGTACTACAATGCAGACACGGGTCAAGGCCTCGGGGCAAGTCATCAGACCGGTTGGACTGGCCTGGTGGCCAACTTGATCGAAGAGTGGCGCCGCTAATGCTTCGCCGACGGCTGATTTCCGCGGGAATTCTCTTCTTGAGCCTAATCATAGTGAGCATTAGCGGCTATCGCCTGCTCGGCGGACCATCCATCGGATTCCTTCAAGCACTCTACATGGCGGTCATCACGCTGGCGGGAGTTGGCTATGGAGAGATTGTCGAGACGGCCCATAACCCGCCGCTGCGAATCTTCAACATGGGCGTGGTCCTGGTCGGGGTGGCTGTAACCGTCTACGTATTTTCCGTAGTGGCAGCCTTCCTGGTAGAAGTCGAAATCTCGAATCCCTTCTGGAGACGCAGAATGCAGAAACGAATCAGCGCGCTCCGTGGACACTACATCGTCTGCGGCTTTGGCGATACCGGGCGGTATGCTGTAGAGGAGCTGTGTCGAACCGCGACGCCCTACGTAGTCGTTGATCTCCGCGAAGAGTCGATTAAGAAAGTCGGTGAGTCACAACCCGACCTCTTCCGTGAAATGCTGTACGTCGTTGGTGACGCCACCGAGGAGGAAACTCTTAGCAAAGCGGGCATCGAACACGCCAAGGGCCTGATTACGGCTCTTCCAGAGGACAAAGACAACTTGGTCGTGACGGTTGTTGCCCACCAGAAATTTCCCAATCTGCGCATCGTGGCCCGCTCTGCGGAGCAGAAGTTCTCTGACCGCATGCTGCGGGCAGGTGCAAACGCCACAGTTTCTCCAAGTCAGATTGGGGGACTCAGAATGGCAAGTGAAATCATTCGACCTCACGTTGTGGGATTTCTTGATCTCATGTTAAAGGGTCAGTCCCAAACTTTGCGAGTGGAGGAGATTGAAATCGATGCATCTTCGCCGTGGGTGGGCAATCCCCTGAAGGAAATCAAGATTCATGCCAGGCACAATCTCCTGGTGATCGCTGTGAAAAACGCTGGAGGACCAACCGCTCCCAGGTTGTGGGTGAACCCTCCGGATACTCTGGTTATTCGAGCCGGCGCCGCGATCATCGTGATGGGTGATATGAAAGATATTCGCGAGGCGCGCCACGAAGCCCGATCGGCGGTGAGTCCATAATTCGGCGGTGAGTCCGTAATTAAGTCGGACGAGTGACTGCGCAGACTTGGCAGCCCAGTGAGGCCAGTTCACGATTTCCGAAGCTTGATGCGCCCACGACCCTCAGAGCAAGTGCTTGAGCTGAAGGACGTCGATGTCACGAACGCCGGTATATAGACCGACCTGGTGATCCACCAGGAGTAGTAGGGCGTTATTGCGGGTCAGACGCTCGGTGTGTTGCGTGGAACCTGCACTCACAATATTCCTCCTGTGTCATGTGCGCGCTCTCTGTGGCGCCTGTGATCAGACACACGACTACAGATGCCGCAGCTGGCGCGACGATGTACCCGTGGTCAAGCAATGCCGAAAGCGGCTAAGCAGCCGTGACTTTGACTTTGGGGGTGGCAGCCTCTTCGATCAGATCGGCGACCATTTTAGGTTGCGACACGTAGATGGCGTGGCTGCCCTTGACTTCGACAACCTTCGCGCCCGCCCGCTTAGACATGGCACGCTGCGCGTCAGGAGGTATCATCTTGTCCTCGGTAACAACCAGATACCAGCTCGGCTTGGTCCTCCATGCGGGTTCGCTGATCGCACCACCGAGGGCTTCTACTCCCCAGGGGACCTGGGAATCGGCCATGAACGCAGCTTTTTCCGGGTCCACGTCAGCCGCAAAGGAGGCGGCGAACCTTCCCCTTTCGAGAAACAAATAGCCATCCTGCGGCGGCAGTATCGGCGGCACAGGTGCGCCGGGCGGTGGATCTTTAATAAGCGTGGCCACCGATTCGCCCTTATCCGGAGCAAAGGCGGTGATATACACGAGCCCTGCAACCTTGGGATCATTGCCCGCTTCGGTGATCACAGCCCCGCCGTAAGAGTGACCAACCAGGATCGCCGGGCCATCTTGGGCGGCAAGGATGCGCTTGGTGACCCTTACGTCGTCCTCCAGCGAGATCGTTGGGTTCTGGACGATGCTGATGTTGTAACCCTGCTTCTTTAGGATCTTGTAAACGCCTTTCCATCCGGCGCCATCCACAAAACCACCGTGCACCAAAACGATATTCCTCATCCTCGTCATCTCCTTATTTTGAAAGGTGTATTAAATTAAGGACCTATAGCCCACCGTGCTCACGTCCAGAATCATTGGCGTTTCTCCTTGTCCTCCGCGAGCTACTTGGCTTCAGTTACACAGTTTGGCTGTTCCGGCTGGGCCACGGTCTGCTGAAAAGCAGCGAGCAGTCGCGACTCAACCGGCGCGGGTGCAAAGGCTTCATCGCACAAAATCTCGATAAAAATCCTGACGCAAGGACTGAGCGATCCTGGGAAACCCCCGTTTTGCATCACGATTCCCTCGTGCCTGGCAATTGGCTCCGCATGGGGTCTAGGTTTGCAATAATGTGCCACGGCGTTGAAGAAGGCATCACGAGATACAGGTTTTTTTTGCTACCACTGAAGGCTTGGCAACATATACCCTTTTTGTGGTAGTCAGGATCCTTCCTAGTGGCGGAGACGACTGCAAGGTCGCGTGCGGGGAATACCTCGAAAGTGGTACCTAAACAACACGAAATCAGGGGATTCGCCGCGCCTAGTCGGCTCATAGCCTTGGATCTGGGTCTGCTTGAGCCGGAATGTTGCGGCTGCCACTCAAGTCGACCTCACAAAAGGTGACCTTGCGTTTACGCATCCAGCCAACATTGCTTTACATCTTTCTTGTGTTTGCCGTTCCTGCTGTTGAATCCTGTGCACAACAGGTGGCACCTCAAGTAGTCCCCCATTCCAGTTGGGTTCTTACCTGGAGCGACGAATTCAACGGACCCGACGGCTCCGCACCCGATCCGGCCAAGTGGATTGTTGAAAGCGGCGGAAATGGCTGGGGAAATAACGAACTCGAATACTACACTCCTCGCGCGATGTTGATCCCACAGGCTTCACGGGCATCCATCGACTGCACTGAGGGCAAGCCCTAAAGGATCGCGCTTCCCGTCGGTGTTCGACCGGCGTGAGAATGCGATAATGTGGGGCACTCTGGAGATCGTGCAAATGCGAGTACGACTCCTTCTCGCGTTGGGAGCTGTGCTAGCTGGCTTGTTGCTGGCGGGGCTTCCCCGCGCCCTCGCCCTTGATCCGGAGCGGCGGATCTCTCAATATGCCCATACTGCCTGGCGCGTGCGCGACGGCGCCTTCGCGGGAGCACCCACTGCGATCACCCAAACAACCGACGGATACGTCTGGATTGGGACCCTTGCGGGATTAGTGCGCTTCGATGGCGTTCGCTTTGAACCCTTTGCTCCGCCTGCCGGAAAGCATCTTCCCAACCCATCCGTCATTTCACTTTTGGGCGCGACTGACGGGAGCCTCTGGATTGGAACAGCGTCCGGCCTGGCCCAGTGGAAGAACGGAGAATTGGTCACTTTCCCGGAGGCAGCGCACCGCGTGAACTCGATCTATGAGGACCGTGACGGCACGATTTGGATAGCACGTTCACGAACTGACGCTGGAGGCGTCTGCAAGGTCGCGATGTCTGTAGCAACATGTTACACACCGAAAAATGGAGTGCCGCCCAATGCCCAAGTGTTGATCAGAGACAATCTCGGATTTTTCCTGATTGGACATTCCACTGGGATTGTCCGGTGGAAACCAGGTTCTTCCACCTCATACGAGTTGCCGGGAGTAAAGTCAAAGCCAGGACTGGCTGGTATATCGGACCTCGCTCTCGCTCCTGATGGATCGGTATGGGTGGGGATCGTCTGGCCGGGTCACGGGCTGGGCTTGCAACGATGGGTGAATGGTTCCTGGAAAGCACTCATCACGCCGACATTCGACAGCAGGACATTGCGGGTTACCGGCGTGCATCTGGACCGGCATAACGCATTGTGGATTGCGACTTACGAAACCGGCATCTTCCGGGTTCACGATGGCGACGTGGATCGTTTTGCGAGCGCGGATGGCCTCTCGAGCGATACCGTCGAGAGCTTTTTCGAAGACAGAGCAGGTAACTTGTGGTTGAGCACGGCCGGGGGTGTCGATTGTTTCCGCAACATTCCAGTTGTCAGTTTCTCTGTACATGAGGGGCTCAGTGCGGGCGACGTCCGGTCCATATTTGCCGCTCGTGACGGGACCGTCTGGATCGGGAACCATGGAGGGTTGGATTTTGTGCGCGGGAACGTTGTTTCATCCATCGGCCGAAAGCACGGGCTTCGCGGCAATCGCGTCACCTCACTATTCGAAGATCACGCTGGACGGCTTTGGGTGGGACTAGACAATGGACTCTTTGTTTACGAGCATGCCAGGTTTACACCCGTCCACCGTCGCGACGGTGGACCCGTCGGGATCGTTTTGGCGATCACCGAGGACATCGACCACAATGTTTGGGCATCGGTAATCCGAAATCCACCCGGACGCCCCACCAAACTGATTTGTTTTCGAGATGGCAGATTCGTCAAGGAGATTTCAGACCAGAGACTAGACGTCTCTTCGCTCGCAGCCGATCCGCAGAGCGGTTTGTGGTTGGGCTTGCTTCAAGGTGGCCTGGCTCGATATCGAAACGATCAAGTGCAAGTCTTTCCCTTCAAGGACGCAAACGCACGAGTTAGTCAGGTACTGGCAAATTCGGACGGTTCGGTGTTGGCGACAACCAACCTCGGCCTTGTGGAGCGGAGAGGTGATAGTCAGCGTACCCTCGATGAAAACAATGGCTTGCCTTGTAACCGCATCTACGCGCTGGTTACCGACAAACACTCCGATCTTTGGCTATATGCCGAGTGTGGTCTGATTGAGATCAAGTCAGACGACCTGCAACGATGGCGTGAACATCCCGATCTAAAGGTAAAGTTCGATCTGTTTGATGCCTTCGACGGCGCCCAGCCCTATCTCCCTCCTTTTAGCCCGGTTGCAACACGATCAAACGACGGACGCTTATGGTTCGTAAATGACACTGTCGCGCAAGTGATCGATCCGGATGGCCCGCTCAGAAACCCCATCCCGCCGCCGGTGCATATCGAAGATGTGATCGCTGATCGAAAGACATATTCGCCTCAGAACGGCCTCCATCTTCCCGCCCTTACACGTGATCTCGAGATTGACTATACGGCTCTGAGCTTTGTCGTTCCTCAGAAGGTGCAGTTCCGGCACAAGCTGGAAGGCTATGATCGCGATTGGCAGGATGGAGGAACTCGAAGGCAAGCTTTCTACAGCAACCTTCCCCCGCGAAACTACACCTTCCAGGTGAAGGCTTGCAACAACAGCGGCCTATGGAACGAAGCCGGGGCTGCCCTCGATTTCAACATCGCTCCCGCCTACTATCAGACAAAATGGTTTCTAGCACTATGCATTGCTACGGCATCAGCCGGGCTGTACCTGTTGTACTTCTTGCAACTGAAACAGGCCACCCAGCGAGTACAAGTAACCATGGAGGCGCGACTTGCGGAACGGGAAAGCATCGCCCGCGACTTGCATGACACACTGCTGCAAAGCGTGCAAGGCCTGATTCTAAAGTTCCACGCCGTTACCAAACGAATACCTGACGGAGAGCCAGTACGACAAGATATGGAGAGGGCGCTTGATTACGCCGATCAGGTCTTGATGGAAGGCAGAGACCGTGTTCGCAATCTGCGTACTACAGGCCCATTAATCCCCGACTTGCCAGCGGCATTCCGGCAAATTGCGGACCATGCATCCCACGACCGCAAAATGATTGTCGAGACGGTTGTGGAGGGTACGCCTCGCACGTTGCACCCGCTAGTGCTGGAGGAGGTATTTGCCATCGGACGTGAGGCGCTCATTAACGCCTTGAGCCACTCCGCAGGCCAACATGTGGAAGTCGAAATCACCTACGACGCACGACAGTTTCGTTTGCGAGTTCGCGATGATGGACGGGGGATTGACTCTGTCATTCTTGAAAAGGGCGGTCGTGACAACCACTGGGGTCTGAACGGCATGGGAGAACGTGCCAGCAAGATTGGCGGGCAACTTGAGCTATGGAGCCGCCCAGGGAATGGAACCGAAGCTGAGTTGACGGTGCCGGCAGGAATGGCGTATCGAGCTGAGCCAAAATCCAAGAAGTTTTGGCTTCGCCGGTCGTCCGGTGCTGGTAACTAACCAGTTGGCGGATTGCAGCCAGCACTAGTCGTTCCTCGATTGCTCTTAAATTTTTCGCTGCCAACTGTTCGTCACTTGCTACGCCTTTGACACAGGCTGCTCGCTCTCGCTTTCCATTTTCAAACGCTTACAAATGGCCATCATGTTGCAGTTTATAGCGCTTTCGCACCTGCGAAGAGCCTGAGCCGAGCACTGAGCGATCCAAACACAACCCGTTGCGATGCCACCGCAGAATTTAGAACGAAACCGAGGAAGTTCACCCAACGAATTGAAAGGATCTCGCATGAGCACAGTATTGGAACCTGCCGTTTCCTCCGCAGGGAAAGAAACGAATCAGCAGGAAATGGATCGGCTCTCTGTCAACACCATCCGCACGCTTACCATGGACGGAGTGCAGGCAGCGGATTCCGGGCATCCCGGAACTCCGATGGCAATGGCACCGGTGGCGTATTGCCTATGGCAGCAATTCCTTCGATTTGATCCGCAGGATCCTGTATGGCCGAATCGTGATCGATTCGTGCTATCGATTGGGCATGCGTCCATGCTGCTGTATTCCCTGCTTCATTTGACCGAAGTGCGGGCCGTCAGCAAGGACTACGAAACCCTTGGCGGAGTCTCGGTTCCGATGGAAGCGCTGAAGACATTTCGTCAGGTAGATAGCCGCTGTCCCGGGCATCCCGAGTACCGCTGGACATCCGGTGTAGAGACAACCACCGGGCCACTCGGCCAAGGTGTCGCCACTAGCGTCGGTATGGCTTTCGCTCGTCAGTGGCTCGCAGCGCGTTACAAACGTCCGGGCTTTGAGGACCTTTTTAATTTCAATGTCTACGCGCTTTGTGGTGATGGATGCATGATGGAAGGCATCTCACACGAGGCAGCCTCTCTCGCCGGCCACCTGCGGATCTCCAATCTTTGCTGGATTTACGACAACAATCACATCACCATCGAAGGCAACACCCGCTTGGCCTTTACCGAAGACGTGGCCACCCGCTTTATCGGCTACGGATGGAACGTGACGCGGGTTGGCGATGCCAACGACCTCGATATGCTGGCCAGAGCGTTCCGCACCTTTCAGAACTGCAAAGACCGTCCCACTCTGATCATCGTGGACAGCCACATCGGATATGGCGCACCGCACAAACAAGATACCAGTGGTGCTCACGGAGAACCGCTGGGCGAGGAGGAGATCCGTCTCGCCAAGCGCAACTATGGCTGGCCGGAAGACGCAAAGTTTTACGTACCGGACGGGGTGTACGAGCACTTTCGTCAGGGCATCGGTAAGCGGGGCAAGGAGCTGCGGGATGCCTGGTTTGCACGAATCGAAGATTATCGCAAGCAATACCCGGAGCTCGCCGAAGAACTATACAGAATGCAGCACCGCGAACTTCCAGAAGGCTGGGACCGCGATCTGCCTACATTCCCCGCAGACCCAAAAGGCCTCGCGACCCGCGAATCCAACGCCAAGGTTTTGAATGCGGTGGCCAAGAACATTCCGTGGCTCATCGGAGGAGCCGCGGACCTCGCTCCCTCCACCAAGACTCGGCTCACCTTCGAAGGAGCCGGAGATTTCGAGGCGGACAATTATGCGGGACGCAATTTCCACTTCGGAATTCGCGAACACGCCATGGGCGCCATACTCAACGGAATGAGCCTGGTGAAAGTTCGTCCCTTCGGCTCGGGATTCTTCATTTTCGTTGATTACATGCGGGGATCCCTTCGCTTAAGCGCCTTGATGGAGCTTCCCGCGATTTATGTCTTCACTCACGACTCGATTGGAGTCGGCGAGGATGGCCCGACACACCAGCCGATTGAGCAACTGGCTCACATGCGCTCCATGCCGGGCCTGATTTTAATCCGGCCTGGGGACGCGAATGAAGTGACCGAGGCGTGGAAGGTCATCCTGCAACTGCATCACGCGCCCGCAGTGCTGGCGCTCAGTCGTCAAGCCATGCCCACACTTGATAGGACGAAATACGCTCCCGCTTCGGGTCTGGCCCGCGGCGCCTACATTCTGGCGGAGGCCCCGAACGGCAAGCCCGAAGTGATCCTCATCGGCACAGGCAGTGAGGTGTCGCTGTGTATCGAGGCATATGAACAGCTTAATAAGGATGGCGTGCCAACACGGGTGGTCAGTATGCCATCGTGGGAGTTGTTTGACGATCAGGATCAGACCTACCGGGAATCGGTTCTCCCGCCAGGTGTGAAGGCTCGTGTCTCGGTGGAACAGGCATCCGATTTTGGATGGTCCAAGTACACTGGATCCGAAGGGGCGCACGTTGGCATGGAGAGCTTTGGAGCCTCGGCGCCTCTCAAGCAACTTCTGAAGAAGTTTGGTTTTAACGTGGAACACGTTGTAGCTGCGGCGAAGGGCCAGATCGCGCGGCACCGGAGCATAAAATGAAAGTAGGCGTTGGCGCAGACCACGGCGGCTTCGAAATGAAACAGCAACTCGCGAAGTTGCTGGCAGCAGAAGGTCATGAGGTCGTTGACTTCGGCAACAAAGTCCAGGATAACAATCAGGATAACAATGATGACTATCCGGATTTTGCCATCCCGCTTGCCCGTGCGGTGGCGACCGGAGCGATAAATCGGGGTATTCTTGTATGTGGCAGCGGTGTTGGAGCTTCCGTAGCGGCTAACAAGATCGTGGGTGTTCGCGCCGCCCTTTGTCATGATCATTTTTCTGCACGGCAAGGAGTGGAAGACGACAACCTGAATATACTTTGCTTTGGAGGCCGAACCACTGGTATCGCGATCGCGTGGGAGTGCACACAGAACTTCCTCAGCGCCCGATTCAGCGGCGCGGAACGGCATCGCCGTAGGCTGGCCAAGGTCACTCAACTCGAAGCACAGCAGCCAGTGATGCGGGGCTGCTAGTTTATTGAGCTTGAATTACAGGAGAAAACAATGAATTTGCTGGAATCTTTGAAGAAATACACCACAGTGGTAGCGGATACTGGCGACATCGAGGCCATCCACCGGCACCGGCCCCAGGACGCGACCACCAATCCTTCGCTTCTTTACCACGCCGCCCAGATGCCGGCTTACCACCATCTGGTGGAAGAGGCGGTTGAAGAGGCTTCGAACCTGGGTGGCAGCCACGAAGAAATGGCGGCAGAGTTCATCGATCATATGTTCGTCCTATTCGGATCCGAGATTCTCAAGGTGGTCCCCGGCCGCGTCTCCACAGAAGTCGCAGCCAGCTTGAGTTTTGACACTCCCGGGACGGTTGCCAAGGCGCGTAAGCTCATTTCGCTCTATGAGAAAAAAGGCGTGTCGCGCGAGCGCATTCTGATCAAGATCGCCAGCACCTGGGAGGGAATTCAGGCTGCGAACATGCTGGAGAAGGAAGGCATCCACTGTAATCTGACGCTTCTTTTCAGCTTTGCCCAAGCGATTGCATGCGCCGAAGCTGGCGTGACTTTGATTTCGCCTTTCGTCGGCCGTATCTACGACTGGTATAAGAAAGAGGGAGGCGGCAAGGAAATTCCCGCCGATCAAGACCCTGGAGTTGCATCCGTCACCCGCATCTACAACTACTACAAGAAATATGGTTACAAGACGCAGGTGATGGGAGCGAGTTTCCGCAACGTGAATCAGATCATCAGGCTCGCCGGATCGGATTTGCTGACCATCAGCCCCGAGTTGCTTGAACAACTGGAACAGACTGAAGGCGCTGTGGAACGCAAACTCGATCCATCAACAGCTAAAGCCAGCAAAGATGTACAACTGCACCTCACCGAGAAAGCTTTCCGCTGGATGCATAACGAAGACCCCATGGCGACCGAGAAGCTTGCCGAAGGCATCCGCAAATTCAACAGCGACGCGCAGAAACTGGAAGAGTACGCGCTCTCCCAGGTTGCGAAAAAGGCAGTTGCGTAAAAGTCGGGTGAGTAGTGACCCAAACGAAGAGCTGCGGCTCGCGTCACGTTGAGCCGCACCTCTTCGTATGAAATGCCCGGCGCCACGCCGGAAGAGCACGGCCCTTGAGAAACGCGCCAGTGGCCCATTCAAGCATGGTTCTGGCTTGAGTGGGGCAGTTCAACAGCCGGACGAAGTCTTCCTTCCGCTCGTTCACGTTTTCGCGCCGTTCATTCCGACTCGATCTCTACGCGTTCCTCACAGCTGGTGAGGTCACAACGCAAGATCCCTTCGACTCGCGAGTTTCTTGAACGGTTGAAAAATCAAAAACCCCACCCTAAGCGCAAAAAGCGCGCTTAGGATGGGGCACCCGGTAACCTCAGTTTCGGTTAAGCCACTGCTGGTTCGCTCTTCTTCTCAACCGCGGGCTTGACGGCACGTTCCTGCGGAGCAACAGCATTGTTGAAGTTGAAATCGGTTGGCGCTATGCCAGTGATGAGTCGCGCTCCACGACTGAAAGTTATATCCTGAATGGCCCACTGAATGAAAACCAGAATCCGGCTTTGGAACTCGACGATGTACGCGAGGTGGATGAAGGCCCAGACCAGCCATGCCGGCAAACCCCAAAGATGCACGCCAAAGACGTCGGCCACCGCTGCCGCACGTCCAATGACCGCGAGGCTGCCTTTATCAAAATACTTGAAAGGCTTCTGGTTGGGTTGTCCCTTTACCTTTCTCACGATCGCTTTCGCCGCGTAGGCCCCTCCCTGCATCGCAACCTGCGCCACGCCAGGCAGAGGCTTTCCGTTTGAGTCTATGGAAAGAGCGAGATCTCCAACGACATAGATGTCTGGAAAATTAGCGATTGTAAGGTCGGGGCCGACCTTGATTCTTCCACCGTGGTCAGTTTCAGCGCCGGTGTTTTTTGCCAGCATCCTGGCCAATGGCGCCACGGTGACACCGCCAGCCCATATCACGGTTTTTGTGGAAAGGCGCTGGCTGGAACCGTTGACTTCGATGCTTACCCCGTCCCGGTCAACGGTCGTGACCCTCGCCCCCATCTTAGTTTGCACTCCCAGCTTCGCAAGCGAGCGCTCAGCCTTCTGTGCCAAATCCTCCGGGAAGGTCATGAGCAGACGCGGGGATGCATCCAGCAGAGTGATCTGCGCGTCTGCAGGTTGGATGGAACGAAAGTCGTTTTTGAGCGTTTGTCGAGCGATTTCGCCAATCGCTCCGGACAATTCAACGCCCGTGGGGCCTGCCCCCACGATAACGAAATTGAGCCAGGCGCGCCGCTCAGCAGGATCGGAAAGGCGTTCTGCAACTTCGAATGCGTAAAGAATCTTGTGGCGGATGTTAGTCGCTTCCTCGATGCTTTTCAGACCAGGAGCCCACTGTTGCCAGACGTCATGGCCGTAATAAGAAGTTTGCGATCCCGCCGCGACAATCAGGGAGTCATATTCGAAACTTGCTCCGTCGGCGAGCAGCACATGTTTCGACACCGGGTCTATGTCTTGAACCTCGCCCAGCAACACGCGAATATTTTTCTGACGGCTCAAGACCCCACGCAATGGCGCGGCGATCTCGCCCGGTGAAAGCGAACCGGTGGCAACCTGATACAACAGAGGCTGAAACAGGTGATAGTTACGCCGGTCAATCAGCGTAACATCGACGGGCGCAGATTTCAGCGCTTGGGCTGCGTTCAGGCCTCCAAATCCGCCTCCTATAATAATGACCTTCGATCTTCCCTTCATAAAATCCCCGCACTCCATTCCTTATCTTTTTCTGCTCTCTATTTTCTCGGTCGAAGTAGAACAACAACCGATCTCGGAGCCACCAAATAAGTTGCCGCCTTCAGAGGCTCACCTCGATCAGAGAAGTCCTCGGGGCTGGCTAAAGCTGTGTCCACGATTCTCACCCACTCCCGCGCCGTACCTTCCTGGACGTGGAACGTCAATGCCTCCCAGTACGCGTTGATCATCACGTAAATGTCATCGTCGTTTTGAGAGGCGCCGTGCAAACAGAACGCCAAGCTTCGGGAGTCATAGGACAGGTCTGCTCTCTCTCCCGTTCCGTACCAGTCGATATCTTCTCGCCAGAAGCGGCTACGGCTCAGTGAGGGATGGCTTTTCCGAAACGCAATCATTCCCTTGAAAAATCGGAAGATGTCCTGATTGGTCCGAAGCTGGCTCCAGTCGAGCCACCCAGTCGTGTTGTCCTGGTTGTAGGGATTGTTGTTGCCAAACTGCGTGTTCAGGAACTCGTCCCCGGCACGGAACATTGGAGTTCCGTTCGACAACATGAGCAGGCAGCAGAAGTTCTTCACCTGCTTGCGGCGCAGCGCCAGCACTTCACTGGGCGCCCCTTCGTCGCCTTCATGCCCGCAGTTCCAGCTATAGTTGTCGTTCATCCCGTCCTGATTGCTGTTGCCATTGGCCCAGTTGTGCTTCTGGTTGTAGGCGACGAGATCGTACAGGGTAAAGCCGTCATGCGAAGTTATGTAGTTCACGCTTTGGTAAGCGTGATAGGCGTCGGCGCGGCTGTCGGGAAAAAGATCGTCACTGCCGTATATCCGTCGCATCAGGTCAGGCACCATCCCCGCATCACTTTTAGCGAAGCGGCGGATATCGTCCCGGAATCGTCCGTTCCATTGCAGCCAGGTTATGCCGGGAAATCCGCGGCCTAGTTGATAGGCTCCCGTGTCCCATGGCTCGGCGATCAGCCGCAACTGACCCAGCTCAGGATCAGCGGCAATTTCGGCGAAGATAGGAGCGTGACCCCAGTTGAGTGATCCGTCCGCATTGCGGCTGAACACCGATGCCAGATCGAAGCGGAAGCCATCGATATGCATCTCTTTTTTCCAGTGACGCAAGCTGTCCATTACCATCTTGCGCACATGGCCCCTGCCGAAATTCAACGTGTTGCCGGTACCCGAGTAGTTCGCGTACGGGTTCGCCGGGTCAGACGACAGCATGTAATAGCTGGCGCTGTCGAAGCCCTTATAGCTGTAGATGGGGCCTCGGTGGTCTCCCTCGCAGGTATGGTTGTAAACAACGTCAAGCACGATGCCGATGCCCGCCTCATGGAACGCCTTCACCATATTCTTGAATTCAAGGTGCTGGCCATCTTCGTCGGGAGTACTGGCATATTGGACGTGGGGTGAGAAAAAGTTCAGAGGCATGTATCCCCAGTAGTCGCCCTCCTGAGGATCACGCTGAAAAATCGGCATCAGTTCGACAACTGTGACTCCGAGTTCTTTCAGATAAGGGATCTTTTCCACTAGACCGGCATACGTCCCCGCGCGAAGTGGATCTACACCGGAGTTGGGGTTCTTGGTGAAACCCTTCACGTGCAGCTCGTAGATGATTGCATCAGACTCGTGATGCGGCGGTTCGGTGTGGCCCCAGTCAAAGATCGGACGGCAGGCGCCCAACACGCCCACAGGCGCATGCCCTGCATTCGATCCTTCTCTCATCGCCAATTGGCGGTCGAAATTGCGGGGAAAAAAGACAGACTTGGCACACGGGTCGAGCAAAATTTTCTGCGGATCGAAGCTATGAATGTAAGCTACAGCCTCGCCGGACACCGAATATCCGTAGTAGGTCGCTTTCCCAATCTCCGTGACCGGTATCCGGCAATGCCAAATCCGTCCCGATTTGTGGCGCAGAAAGTCGAAGCGGTACGCCACGAGCGGGTTGACTAGATCCGTGGCAACGTAGAGCATCAGCGTGACACTTTCCGCATGCTCAGCGTGAACTGCGAAGTTGAATGCTTGCTCCTGTTCGATCCAGGTAACGCCCAGCGGCAACGGACTGCCTTCGGCCTGTTCCCATGCCGGGCGCTTCAGGTTGGCATCTTCGGAACGCATCACGCGCCCCGGGTTGTCCGCGGCAGCAAGCATGGTTTGGATTGAATCGTTCATGCTGATCTCTTGTAACGAATCAGGCTGCGCGATCGCCGGCCGCTGCGCCATCCGCGAAAACCACGGCCCGCAGCCGGCAGATTCTCCCCGCCGGTATCGTCAGATCGCCCTGGCGCAAGCGCAAGAGGGCATCAGCCTTTTCAGAGCCTGTCGCCAACCACAGAATCCTTCGGGCGCGGTTGATGGCCGGATATGTCAGCGTTATTCGCCGCCTTCCCTGGTAGCTGCCGGTCACAGCGATGTCGGTTGCGGTCACATTAAGGACTGGATCCCCAGGTACCAACGAAGCGGTATGTCCGTCAGGTCCGAGGCCCAGATGGACCAGATCGAGCGTCGGTGGCGAACCGGCGATCTTAGCCAGGAGCAAACCATATTCCCTGGCCGCGGTGTGGAGGTCGGGCGATTCCACCGGCATGGCATGAATGTTCTCCTCAGGAATCGGTGAATGATCGAGCAGACTTTCTCTCAGATGGGTGAGATTTCTGTCCTTGTCGCCCGGGGGCGCCACCCGCTCGTCCACTTGCACGACGTGAATGCTCTTCCAGGGAAGATCCTCCTCCGCAAGGGTGCGCAGCATAATCCAGGGGGTGCGACCGCCGCTGACGGCCATCACGAAGCGGCCGCGGTCGGCAACGGCAGTGCGGGCTTCAGCCGCAATCGCCTTTGCGGCGGCCTGGGCAGCACTGGTTTCATCGGCGAATACTTCTATCTTCATCGCGAGTTCTTGGTTTCTATTTCTCACGCAGCCTGGGTGGCAACCGGAGACAGTCCGTGTCGCACGACCGGGTCTTGCCAGCCTCCCGGTGGGGTGACGCGTTCGACTTCGCTTGGCCCCCACGTGTTGGGGACATACGGATAAATTGGTGCGTTCTTCTTCAATAACGGTTCTATAATTCGCCATGCTTCTTCGACGTAGTCTTCGCGGGCAAACAAGGTGCTGTCCCCCTCCATTGCTGCTCCAAGCACTCTTTCGTAGGCGTCCATCTCATCGGCGCCTGGAGAGTGGCTCGCGACCATTTCCCCGGCTTGAAGCGAGATCCCCTCGGCCGCCGGAGCCAGCGTCATCATCCCCATCGCGATCGTCACTTCGGGACTGATGCGCATCCGCAGATGATTCTCCGTCAGAACACTGTCAGGAATCAGGGAAGGTGGCTTGTGAAACTTGGCGACGATTTCCGTGCAGGTTGTGGGCAAACACTTGCCGGCGCGGAGGTAGAAAGGAACTCCTTTCCAGCGCCACGAGTTGATTTCCAACTTCAAGGCAGCGAAGGTCTCTGTCTGCGAATCCTTGGCGACGCCGTTTTCGTCCAAGTAGCCGCGGAACTGTCCACGAACAAGATTCTTTGCTTCTAGCGCGGGAATTGACTTCAGTACTTTCACTTTCTCATCGCGGACAGATTCGCTGTCAAAGCCAACCGACGGTTCCATCGCCAAATTCGACAGCACCTGGAACAAATGGTTTTGGATTACATCGCGGATAGTTCCAGTCTGGTCGTAGAAACCTCCCCGACCCTGGACACCAAAATCCTCGGCCATCGTGATCTGCACGCTTTCGATATAGTTGCGGTTCCAAAAGGCCTCCACAAAAGTGTTGGCGAAGCGGAATGCAAGCAGGTTGTTTACTGGCCGCTTGCCGAGATAGTGGTCGATGCGGAAGATGTCTGCTTCGTCGAAAACGCTGAGCAGAACTTTGTTCAGCTCCTGTGCGCTCGCGAGGTCATGCCCGAACGGCTTTTCAACGATGACGCGCGCCCCATTTGAGCAATTCGATTTCGCCAGCTGTTCGACGACAGTTTCAAACAGAACTGGCGGAATTGCCAGGTAATGCGCTGGGTTATGCGCGTCTTTTAGCTCTCGGCGAAGGGCCTTGAACGTTTCTGGGTCCTGATAGTCGCCATCGACGTAACGAAGCAAGCTCACGAGCTTTTCAAACGCGGCTGGATCGACCCCGCCGTGCTTCTCGAGGCTGTCGTGCGCCCGCGCTTTGAATTGATCGAGCGTCCAGCCAGCTTTCGCTACCCCAACGACCGGAACATTGAGGTGACCGCGCTTCAGCATCGCCTGCAGTGCCGGGAAAATCTTTTTGTAAGCGAGATCACCGGTTGCGCCAAAGAACACCAACGCGTCGGAATGGGAATTGGTCACATTCATCTCCTTAAGCCACTCTGGTCTTATCTTCAGATTTTTCTAGATGTCCGCCGAATTGAAAACGCATCGCGGACAGCAGTTTATCGGCGAAATCGGCATCACCACGCGAACTGAATCGCTCGTAAAGGGC
Organism: uncultured Acidobacteriota bacterium; assembly: GCA_963832245.1. Taxonomy (GTDB): domain Bacteria; phylum Acidobacteriota; class Terriglobia; order Terriglobales; family Acidobacteriaceae; genus JABDBE01. Next base: position 2,819,025 of record CAWHTG010000004.1, on the reverse strand, counting down.
AGCGGTCAGGACTGGCGCCGGCACCGCTTCGTCGATCGCCGCTTTGATGGTCCATCGTCCTTCGCCCGAGTCGGAAACTCGACCTGCAAACTTCGAGAGATTCGAATCCTGAACAAGCGAACTAGCTGTCAGATCCAGCAACCACGATGCAATCACGCTTCCCCGCCGCCATACTTCGGCTACGTCGCGTAAGTTTAGGTCGTACTGGTACTCCTCGGGATTCCGCAGGGGCGTTGTTTCAGCATCGGCGGCAGCGTTTTCTTGCTTACCAACGTTGGCAGAGCGGAGGATACTCAGACCCTCAGCGTATGCGGCCATGATTCCGTACTCGATCCCGTTGTGCACCATCTTGACGAAATGGCCGGCACCGTTTTGGCCACAATGCAGATAGCCCTGCTCGGCAGTGCCGCCGATCTTGTCACGGCCCGGCGTGCGCGGAACATCTCCCATTCCCGGAGCCAGTGCGGCAAAGATCGGATCCAGCCGCTTCACGACTTCGGTTTCCCCCCCGATCATCATGCAGTAGCCGCGTTCCAAGCCCCACACCCCTCCGCTGGTGCCGACATCCACGTAGTGGATTTTGGGAGCCAGTTCCTTGGCGCGCCGAATGTCGTCGATGTAGTAAGAGTTGCCCCCGTCGATCAAGATGTCGCCCGCATCAAGGTGGGGAAGCAGATCAGCGATGGTTTTATCGACGACTGCAGCGGGAACCATAAGCCAAATGGCTCGTGGTTTCTCAAGCTTCTTCACAAACTCTGCGAGTGAAGCAGCGCCAGTGGCTTTCTCTTTGACCAGGTCACTTACGGCTTGTGGCGACCTGTCGAACACAACACAGTTGTGTCCCTTATTAATGAGGCGCCGCACCATGTTGGCGCCCATCCTTCCAAGACCGATCATTCCTAGTCGCATCTGTTATCTCCTAAAGAAACAAGATTGGTTAAGTGTTTAAGACAACGTCTTGACGAGCAATGTTTGTGCGCAGCCCGTCCATAGCCGAGGCCACGCCTGCTTTGTTGCCAAAGATCGATGAGCCAGCGACAAAGACATCGGCACCCGCTTCGGCCGCCAGAGACCCGGTTTCTTCATCAATGCCTCCGTCCACTTCCACCTCACAGCTAAGTCTCATCCGTTCGATCATCTGACGAACGCGTTGAATCTTGGGCAGCGTGCTGTGGATGAAATGCTGATGCCCGAAACCGGGGTTAACGGTCATGACCAACACCTGGTCTAGATCGGGCAGGATTTCTTCCAGCACGCTGGCCGGGGTGGCAGGATTGATGGCAACCCCCGCTCGCTTTCCGAGTTCCTTGATTCGGCGCACGCTGCGATGCAGGTTATTGTTTCCCTCCCAATGCACGAGAAAGGAGTCCGAGCCGGCCGCTACAAATTCTTCGAAGAAAAAGTCGGGATCCGAAATCATCAAATGCGTTTCCAGCGGAAGCCGGGTGACACGCCGGAGCGATGCGACGATCGGTGCTCCCATCGAAAGATTCGGCACGAAATGCCCGTCCATTACGTCGATGTGGATTCTGTCAGCCCCGGCCCTCTCTGCTTCGGTTACCTGTTCGCCGAGGCGGGCAAAGTCAGCCGCCAGGATCGACGGCGCCAGCTTGACGATAGCGCTCTCCATCTGCATTCCGGTTCCTTCCTACGCAAGAACAGCCTTGTTGCTGGTCTCGAAGATCTCCACGAATTGCTGATAGCGGTGGCTAATCTCAGCTTCTGCCGCATCGCGTGTGATCTTCTTGCTGCGCCAGTCAATCAGTGGATTCCAGAAGCTCGTCCGTCCAACCGCAAAGCCGATGAAGCCATGCACAGTTGATGCGGTCGTAAGCCATTCTTGAACCTTCTTGTCGTCTTCACCCCGGCCGAGGATGATGCAACCAACCTCATTGCGGCCTCCCCGGCGCGCAGCAGCCACGATTTTCTCGCACTCATCCCGTCTGTCGAGGCCCTCAATTTTCCATACGTCAGGCTCGACGCCTGCGTCCTGCAGTTGCTCGATGGCTTGTACCATCAGCTGAGGACGAAGCTGAAGATCATAAGCCTTCTTGTCTCCTTGAAACCGTTCGAGCTGAGACTTCTCCGCCGGGACGAGTAGTTCAAGCATGAACCGGCTGCGACTCTTGTTGCTGTGCAGATACTCCGACAAGCGCTTCAGGCGGGCCGCCTGCTGCTGGTTCAGCTTTTGATCTCCTTCCGCGTTGTAGCGAACCAGAACTTTGCAGAACGTCGGATGAAAAGCCTCAATGTGCTTTTGGAAGTCCTCACCGTACTCGAAGTCGAACTCCTCCTGTCCGCTCTTTTCTGCCGGGCAGCAAGTAGAGTATCCCTCCGCACTCGCATCACGCAGAATTGCGGCGCCGAACTGCTCGTCCACAAGAATTCCGGCCTTCTCCTTGGGCACGCCGGCGTGAATGGCAGCGGTAAATGCCTCATAGATGACCCGCTTAGCGGCAGCAATTTCCGCTGTCTGTTGCGGGCTCAAGGCGCCATCCCATCCGAACATCTTCTTCTGGAACGAGCCCCGGTGGTCAAACGGGAGAATGTAGAGAGGTTTATTAAAGCCGACACTCATCATGCGGTCTCCTTAGTTTTCCGATAGTAAGTAATTAGATTATTGGTTGAACTGTCGTGGGCAAGCCTGGTTTCGTCTTTGCTTTCCAGTTCCGGGATAATGCGTTGCGCCAGAACCTTGCCCAGCTCGACGCCCCACTGATCGAACGAATCGATGTTCCAGATTGCCCCCTGGGTAAACACGGAATGCTCGTAGAGTGCCACGAGTCTGCCCAGGGTTTCTGGCGTTAGCTGCTCGGCCAGAATCGTGTTCGACGGCCGGTTGCCCTCAAAGACTCGATGTGGCACTAGCCAATCAGGCGTACCTTCAGCCTTTACTTGCTCCGGTGTCTTGCCGAACGCAAGTGCCTCCGTTTGGGCAAAAACATTGGCGATCAGCATGTCGTGATGCCGGCCAAGCGGATTCAGTGTCTTCGAGAAAGCAATGAAGTCGCATGGGATGAGCCGTGTCCCCTGGTGAATCAATTGGTAGAACGAGTGTTGACCGTTCGTGCCAGGCTCGCCCCAGTAGATGGGACCCGTCTCGTGAGTTACCTGTTTCCCGTCGAGTGTGACGTGCTTGCCGTTGCTCTCCATTGTCAACTGCTGGAGATAAGCCGGAAAGCGCTTCAGGTACTGCTCATAAGGCAGGACCGCCACTGTTTGTGCGCCGAAGAAATCGTTATACCAGATTGACAAAAGGCCCATAAGCACCGGCAAGTTCTGCTCGAATGGTGCGGTGCGGAAGTGCTCGTCCATCTGGTGAAAACCATCCAGCATGGCGCGGAAGTTATCAGGCCCGATGGCAATCATCGTGGAGAGACCGATGGCCGAATCCATCGAATAACGGCCGCCAACCCAATCCCAAAACCCGAACATATTTGCGGTGTCGATTCCGAACTTCGCCACTTCCGCCGCATTTGTGGAGACGGCAACAAAATGCTTCGCAACTGATTTTTGATCACCCCCGAACCCGGCAACAGACCAAGCGCGGGCGCTGTGCGCGTTCGTCATCGTCTCGAGTGTGGTGAAGGTTTTTGAAGAGACGATGAACATGGTTTCCGAGGGATCGAGATCCCGCACAGCTTCGGCGAAATCGGTGCCATCAACGTTGGAAACAAACCGGAAGGTCATGGAACGCTCGCTGTAGTATCTGAGCGCTTCGTAAGCCATAACCGGCCCGAGGTCGGAGCCGCCGATCCCGATGTTGATCACGTTACGAATGCGCTTGCCGGTGTAACCCTTCCACTCCGCGCTCCGCACGCGGTTTGAAAAATCGGCCATCTTGTCGAGCACCGAATGAACCTCAGGAACAACGTCTTTGCCGTCCACCAGGATTTTCGTGCCTTTCGGCGTACGAAGGGCGATGTGCAGCACGGCCCGGTTCTCGGTGATGTTGATCTTTTCTCCGCTGAACATGGTGTTGATCCGCGCCCGCAGGCCCGAGTCCTTCGCGAGTTGGAACAGGAGGTTCAGGGTTTCGTCGTTAACCCGGTTCTTGGAGTAATCGAGATGCAGGCCCACGGCGTCGAGCGTGAGACGCTCACCCCGCCCGGGATCATCTGCAAAGAGCTGTCGCAGGTGTGAATCGCGAATCTCCTTATAGTGAGTGCCGAGATCCTTCCATGCCCGCCGTTTCAGTGCTGGGCGCCTGGTGATTGCTTCCACTCGTGCTGCCATATTCTTTGTCCTTTCCTGACCTCAGAGTATTAGAGTCGTCCCAGTGGCAGTAGGAGACAGTAATTGCCGCTCGTTTACTTCCTCCCACAATCGAAAGCCGCCTAAGAACGCATTGCGGTTGTCGCCGACCCGACACTTGGGAGGCAGCCCTTCCAGTTCCTTTGCGTTGCCGCCTCCCAAAACTACTTCGTCGGGCTCAAGCGCTGCCGTTAGCCGGGCGACGACGTCCGCAACGTGCTGACGCCACTTTCTCTTGCCGTCCTTTATTAATGCCTCGTTACCCACATAGCTTTCGTAAGTCCCCTTCTTGTACGGAAGATGACCCAGTTCCATGGGCTCCACGATACCGTCGACTATGAGGGCGGACCCGAGCCCGGTTCCGAATCCCAGGAACAGCATCTTCCCTTTTCGATAGCTGCCTAAGGCTTGCATGGCTGCATCATTCACCAGCTTCACGCGACGGTCGAAGCCGGACCGGAAATCAAAGCCGACCCAACCACCGCCGAGATTGCGTGGCTCTGCAACCGGGTGATTTCGCAACACCGGCCCTGGGAAACCAATCGAGACCGCGTCGTACCGCCAATCCCCGACAACCTTCTTGACTTCCGCGACCATTTGCTTTGCCGTCAGCGTAGGCCCCGAGGCGAATTTCCGTGGCTCCCTCTCGCCGCTGACCAGCACCTTGATGTGCGTTCCGCCCACATCAATAACCAAAACCTTCATGAAACTCTCCATCCGGGCAAGCGTTTCGCGCGAACTTTTCTTCCTAACTGAATGCAAGCTCCGGAATCGTTTTCTCCAACTCATACGCGGCCACCCCAGCCAGGCCGGCGGGAGTCTCCTCCTATTGAAGTAGTAAACCACCAATTCGAGGGTCCTCTCAGGCGCAATACGTTCGTTACAGCGCTGCTAACAAGCTGGCCATCGAGCGTAGCCGGTGTTTCATCGTCATGTTTTCCAGGCAATAATCGAACTTCTCTCCGCAGTCGCAACACACGCGATAAGTTCGTCTGTCAATAGTGAAAACACGGCTTAGCTGTTTGTGGCGGCAGCCAAGAAACCATTTAAAGACAACTACCAATTTGTCCATAGCTAATCCCGCATTGTCCTGCTATGCGTGGGAGCCTTACCTCTAAGGGTCAATAAGTGGAGCCTGCGCCAACTGTAAGTTGATCAGCAGATCGAGCCGCCATTCGATCTGGAAAAACAACGCCGCTTCCCGGCCCGACAGCACTTTGCGAAATTCAGGCACGTACTTGAGCCGCAGTTGCATGACGTTTTCTTCTACGGCAGCCCGGCGACGCAAATAGACCTCTGCGTCATCGCCACTCATCGTGTTGTAGTTGTCCAGATATCCTTCGACAAGGTTTATTTTGGTGTCGTAGATCCTCGCCAAATCCGCTGCATACCGATCGTAGACGGGCCAGAATTTTTCTGCCTCGGCATCGGTGAGGTCCATGTTCGCAGCAATGATCTGCTTCTTTTGCGACCTCAGGTCTTTCCGCAAGAGTTCGATGTCGTGATCAGCAGCCGATTGAGAGTCGTCGTAAATCGCGGGCGCCTGGGAAGGCTTGAGTTGCTTTGCCGCGTGCGGGACTGGTTCCTGCGCAAGTGACCAATAACTCGCCGAGAACACCATGGCGACAATTGCAGGGATAAATAGCGTTGAACTTAACGTTCTTTCCATTCATCCTCCTGGGACAGATGGGTTCCTCTTAGGCGTTTCAACCGTCTGCCTACACTTTGCATCCAGGTTTCCACTGAGGCGATACGACGGCTATGGTCGCAGATTGTGACGGCACAAATGGTTAGGGGTAGCTTCTGTCGATAAGCCTCCGGAGATTTTGCAAATTCGTGACAACAGTCTGGCAGGTGACAGGCAAATGTGATTACGCCAAGATCTTCGTCCGCTGCGTAAAACGAAGAGTCTCGTGACACAACCCGAAAACAAAAGAGGCCCGGATGGTCTTTGCTCGACAGGCCGGAGTTGGAGCCATTCTGGTAGCCATGACGCTTTCGTTGCAATGCGCTGGAATGGCCGTTCTGATCCGCTTGGCGAGAACCTATATTTCTCGAGCCACAACGGGGCTAAGCCCATGGCGGGCGGGCGTACTTATTGTGCGGTTTTCTGCGGCCATGATTGTTTTGCACATTTTGCAGATTCTGCTGTGGGCAGGCTTTTATCACTGGCGTTGTCTTCCAACCTGGGAATCTTGCTTCTACTTTTCCGCCAGCAGCTATTCGACCGTCGGCTACGGGGACATCGTTCTCCCGCGAGTTTGGCGGGTTTTGGGTCCGGTAGAGAGTGTTACAGGAGTGCTGATGTGTGGCATGTCCGTGAGCGGTTTATACGCCATCGCCAGTCGACTGGTTGCTGCTGAGGCCGATGATTACACGAAGCCCCCTAGTTTGTAATAGAGTTCCGGAATCATCGGGATAGTTTCAAGGTCAGCTTCATGACAGTGTCACGGTGAATGATATTGGGTAGTGATCCGATGCTCTTACCTGGTTGTGAACCCGGCCGGAACCAGCTCGTATCGGTCCGCGAATGAAAGCCCAATCAATTGGCCGTCCTGGCTCAAAAAGATATCGTGATGGGGTCGTAGGCGTACGCGGAGTCGCAATCGCGTCGAAATCGGCCCGCGAACAACGCCCGGAACGAGAGGCAGCAGGCTTTCGATTTTCTCGTTTTGATAGGGGCCTCCTGCACGGTCCGTCCGCCGATCGTGTTTTTCTGCGCAGATTCTTCTATCAGCGGAGGCTCACTCGCGGCAACGCTTACCGTGCTCGCACCGAGTTCGATCGGCACTACAGAAGTCGTGCCGGGCTTCACTTCCACGGCAATCGTCGCGCTAAGACCAGGAGCACTCACTTCGACCTCGTACATTCCAGGAGGAAGGCCGTCGATCGCGAATGCTCCCTGCGCGTCCGACTGGGTTTCCCTAGTCACAGGCCCACGAAGGACGATACGTGCGTCCGGCAAAACGGCAGGTTCTCCGTTTTGAGTCTTAGTCACAACCGTGCCGCGAATTGATCCTGGAGTAGCAGGTTCGCTCTCGGGAAAGCAGCGGACAAGGAGCACCAGAGTCGAGAAAACAATAAGTGAGATTCTTCGCATGCTGTGTTCCTTGTCCGGTGGGAGTAACTGCACCGCCGCGTCCAAACACCGAATCTTCCAATGTGTTTACTGAAGCCGTTGAAAGAACTGGGAGATGAAGGCGCTGGCGTGAGAAATTCTCGATGTGGATGCGAAGATTGCCCAGGGTGCCGAACTTGGCACGTGGCGAAGTGTTGGCAGACTTCCAGTCAATTTGTCTAACAGCGTGGCGCTAGGGAGCTTACCATTGGAGCTGTTCGCTCCCGTATCGGACTAGTACCTCTCCGGCAACCGGGTATCCGGCTCTGACTCAAAAGTGGTACCGCATCGTGACTTCATCAGGTGAGCGAAAAAGCACTCGATTATGTCAAGAAAAGACCTTCTATTTAGGGTTGTCTGCAAATCAATCCTGCTGCATCCTGATGACGTTCAATCAAGGAGCAAATCATGAGCGCTGTTGAATTTGGTCTGACATCACACACACCTTTTGTATACCCGGACGGGCAGCCACCCATCGCACATCCTGCGGCAGGCTTGGAATCGTTGGCCGCACGCTACGAAAGGCTGGCGCAGGTCTCTAGCTTGATCGCCGCGACGACTCCTGAGATTCTCTCCCGCGACCTGGTTGGGCTGTTTCAGCTATTGTTCCCATGCGACCTTGTGAACATCGTGATTTTCGACCAGACGGATGGCGCCGTTCGCTGGAAATCATACGGTGAGGAACAGCTCGCGTGGCCGGACATACCGATCGAGGAAACCACGATATGGTCGGTCTACCAGGAGCAAAGGGCGCTCTGGATTGAGGACTGCCAGCAGGATGAACGCTTGGCCGTACGGAAAGAGGCGGAGAATGCAGTAGGTGTGGAATATCGGTCGCTCTGTCGTCTGCCACTGTGTGCCCCTCGCGGCTGTTTTGGGGTCCTCAGCATAGCCGGCTCGCGGCCTTACAGTTATTCTGCGCAGGACATTCGGTTCTTGTTGCTTGCCGCCGACCAGGTAGCGCTGGGCCTGGCCAACTCCCTGCTGCACGCAGAAGTGCAGAAGCTGAAGAGCGAATTCGGTGAGCAGGAAGTCTATATCCAGGATGAAGTGCGGAGCGAGCCATCCTTTGAAGAGATCGTAGGCCGGAGCCCAGCACTGCAACGGGTGCTGCGAGAGGTTGAAGTCGTGGCGCCCACCGATTCCGGGGTGCTGATTCAGGGCGAAACCGGTACGGGGAAAGAATTGATCGCGCAAGCCATTCACAACCGTAGCGCGCGACGTGATCGGCCTTTTATCAAGGTGAACTGTGCCGCGATTCCCTCCGGGTTATTGGAGAGCGAGCTGTTCGGGCATGAGAAAGGCGCTTTCACCGGTGCCATCATGCGAAAGCCTGGCCGGTTCGAGTTGGCCGATAAGGGAACTCTGTTCTTGGACGAAGTCGGAGATATTCCGCTCGATGTGCAAGCCAAACTGTTGCGCGTCCTGCAGGAGCACGAGTTTGAGCGGCTGGGCAGCACTCGCACGCAGCAGGTGGATGTGCGCGTGATTGCGGCGACTCACCGCGACCTGAAGCAGATGGTTGAAGAAGGAACATTCCGCAGCGATTTGTACTACCGGCTGCATGTCTTCCCGCTGATGGTTCCTCCCTTGCGCGAGCGTCGCGAGGACGTACCGCTGATCGTCCGCCACTTCGTGGACAAATATTCCCAGCGAATGAAGCGGCGCATTGAAACCATTCCGGCCCCGACCATGGAAGTGCTGGCAAATTATCGCTGGCCAGGAAATGTCCGGGAGTTGCAAAATTTTTTAGAGCGGGCAGTGATTCTCTCACCCGGAACGTCCCTCCGCGCCCCACTGGAAGAACTGAAACAAGACACAACCCAGGCTTCAACTACGAGCTTAAGCACCCTCGAAGAGATGGAACGCGAACACGTGATGCGTGCCCTTCGGGAATCGAATTGGGTGACCGGGGGACCTAACGGGGCAGCGGTCAGGCTGGGAATGAAGCGCACCACGCTGGCCTACCGGATCCGCAAGCTCGGAATCCCGGTCCGGCCGCAGTGAGAGTCGGAACCGCTCGTGTAATTGGTGACTTGGAGGTGATTTGTGTGGCGTATTAAGTACAAAGGACTGACGCTGCAGGAAGTGTTGATCATGGCCTACATGAACACATTGGAAGCAGTGTCATCAGTGCCGATCTCGTAGAACTCTCAAGACGTGGTAGTGTCTTCCCTTCCACCGCAAGGACTGAGGTCCTTCACCTTCAAAGCTGCACAATCCCGCGCCGTACAGCGATCGCGAGAGCGTACGTGCGATTGCTAGCTCTCAACTTCTCGCTAATCTGCTTGAGGTAAGACTTCACTGTTTCTTCGGAGAGCAGCAGGCTTTGGGAGATATCCCGGTTTCGATTTCCCGCTGCGAGTAACCGGAGCACCCACTTCACGTTCCGTCAGTGCTTCGTCGCCGAGATGCTCAGCCAGACGTGCCGCCACGTCCGGTGCTAACTGTTTTTTCCCGGCGTGCACCGTGCGGATCGCTCCCGCCACGTCCCTAGGCGGCATAGTCTTGAATAGGTAAGAGCGCGCACCCTCGGTCAGAGCCCTCTGGATTTCGCCACTGCATTCGGAAGTCGAAAACATAATAATGCGTGCTTCCGGAAATCTCCCTAAAATCGCGATCATCGCGTCGATGCCATTCATGTCCGGAAGCCTAACGTCCATGAGAGTGACATCGGGTTGGTGTTCACCAAAACCCTCGATCGCCTCGCGTCCGGTGGAGGCCTGGGCCACGACCCGCATGTCCGGCTGGCTGTTGATTACGGCAGCAATCCCCTCCCCTATGGCCGGATGGTCATCCACACTGACGACACGGATGTGCTTCGTGAGTACCCCGACTTCTTCCGGATATCCACGATCGACTGCGTTTCGCTGCGGGAGTCTGTACTCCTGATGACCGGTTGTTTCCTGACAAATGAACATGGTTTTTCCCCATCCTTGAATTAAGCCCGTATCCGCAACGAGCATGACCCTTGCCTCCCGTGGGTGTAATGCCATGGCAGTGATTTAGGGGTGAAATAGGAGTGACTCCAGGAACTGATTGATTCTAAATGACTACTGCGGAAGTGCAGCGCCTGCTAAACAATGCCACGCCCATCCTCGTCGCTCCGGGTTCGTTACCACACGGAACAACACACGGTGGGTGAACGGACCAGACCAGCTGATACCAAGAAAGTGCAACGCTCCACCTACCAACTGGTGGTACGGGGAAAACCTCCGATCTCGTGATGTTTTTCCGCGTGGATAGGTCATAAGAAACTGGTGGAGGTGGCTGACTGGATGGTAACTTTCTCAAGAAGCGCGGTTCTAATGCCGGCCCCTACTTCAAGACGCGTCCGGTTCGGGGACTTTGAGCTTGACCTCACGACGGGCGAACTGCGCTCAACAGACGGTAACAACGTTCTTCTGAGAGAACAAGTATTCCAAGTGCTGCGGATGCTGGTTGAACGTGCCGGCAAGATCGTCACTCGCGAGGAGATCAAGAGCCGGCTGTGGCCGAATGATACGGTTGTGGATTTCGACCACAGCATCAACGCGACCATCAAGACCCTGCGGCGGGCTCGGGGGGATTCCGCCGGCAATCCGCGGTATATCGAGCGGCTCAGGACCCGCTTGCATCTTTGCGAGGTGACATAACCATCACTTTGAGCCCGAACCATCGCGCATCCAGCGAATAGGCTCCCGGTCCCAGGAGCGCGAGCGCAATGGAGTTCAGAATCAGAGAAACCAAGGGTGTATCGAACCGCAGGCCAATCAGCAACTCCAGAATCGCATATACACACACGATGGAGGACACCACGGGCGTGAATATTCCGATCACGAGCGCTATCGACACCAACACAGCACCCGCGAAGAGCAAATGGAATAAAGACGGGTCCGCCCGACCAGCCAGGCTGAGGAGGAGAGTCGCTGCCACCGAAATTCGAAGCAGCAACAGGGCAAACCCCGGCCCTCCACGCGGAAACATGGAAAACAGCCGCTGCACAGGTACTGAGAATAATGGCTTTCTCCAGCTCGGTATACCCTAATTGAAGCTATCGCTCGGTACCTCTTTTGAGGAGTTCGTAAGCTTGCGAACATCGGCTAGGTTGATCCGGTCCAAAATTGGAGCGCCGGAAAAGGTTCTGTTTCGACAAGCTGGAAGGCTGAAACCGTGACTAGCAGAATGCCGGCACTCGGAGGCAAGCGTGCCACACCCTTCGCGTCAAGACCTGCAATAACAGCGGCGTGTGGAACGAGGCCGACAGTCGCTGGATTTCTCTGTGGCCCCGGCGTACTATCAGGCCAATTGGTTTGGATTGTTATGCGGCGTGGTTCCGCCGATCTCCCGGAATGAGTGGTTGAACATGACAGCCGACAAGCTCATCCGAATTCTAACGGTAGATGATCATCCGGTGTTGCGCGAAGGGATCGCCGCGATTCTATCGGGCGAGCAAGATATGGTCCTGGTTGCCGAAGCCAGCAATGGACGCGAAGCGCTCGAGCAATTCCGCACTCATCGTCCGGACATTACTCTCATGGATCTGCAGATGCCGGTCATGAACGGCAGTGACGCAATCGCGGCCATTCGCAAAGAGTTTCCTGACGCCCGAATCATTGTGTTGACCACCTACAGTGGCGACGCGCAAGCCGGCCGGGCATTCAAAGCGGGTGCCTGCGGATATCTTCTGAAGAGCATGCTGCGGAAGGAACTGGTTGAGACGATTCGCATCGTGCACGGCGGCGGAAAAAGAATGCCCCCCGAAATTGCCGTCGAGTTGGTAGAGCATCACGCCGACGATGCGTTGAGTGAGCGCGAAATCGAAGTTTTGCGTCAGCTAGGCACTGGGAACAGCAACAAAATGATTGCCGATAAGCTCAATCTTTCTGAAGAGACGATTAAAGCTCACATGCGGAACATTCTTTCAAAACTTGGCGCGAACGATCGCACCCACGCTCTGGCGATCGCTTTGAAGCGCGGCATCATCGAGATCTAAGGTTTTTATTGTCCTACCTGGACGACCACGCTTTCCGAAGTTTTCGGCTGACCGGAGATTCCCTGATCCGAGCGCCTGGAGGTTTCTGTCAGTTCCTTCAACCATTCAAGTGCCGGGAGCAAAGGCGTGTCTTCCTGCCAGCGCCAGCGCCAATTCCCGCCAGCGCGACCGGGCACGTTCATGCGAGCTTCGGCCCCCAGGTTGAGAAGATCCTGCAGCGAGCAATCGCGAGTGCCGCCGGCGATGACCATGTCAGATGCATAAGAGCTGGGGCAGCTTCGGTGCTCCCGCCCGGGGCGCGACTGAGGTAGTTCCAAAAGTTTTGCTGCTGATAATCAGGCAACTCTTCATACCATTCTTGTGTTGGAGCATTATCATGAATACCGGTATACGCGACGGCATTGTGTGGGATGTTTTGGGGCAGATAGGGATTGTCCCGATTGCCGTCGAAGGCAAACTGCAAAACCTTGGTCCCCGGCACTTGAAATTGGTCACGGAGCGCCTGCACGTCTGGAGTAATCACACCCAGATCTTCGGCGATGAACGGGAGGCAGCCCAGCTCTTTTTGTACTGCTTCGAAAAAGAGCGCGCCCGGACCCTGCACCCATTGTCCGGACTGCGCCGTTGGCGCACCTGCTGGAACGTGCCAGGCCGCTGCGAATCCACGGAAATGATCCAGACGAATGACATCGACATGACTGAGCAAGGCGCGTAGTCGATCGATCGCCCAGCGATAACCGGTGGCGCGAAGCGCATCCCAGTTGTACACGGGGTTGCCCCACAACTGGCCCTGGGCGCTGAAATAGTCAGGCGGCACTCCGGCAACGAAGCGCGGCCGGCGATGTACGTCGAGCAGGAATAAATCCGGGTTCGCCCAGACATCACTGGAATCCGGAGAGACAAAGAAAGGCAGATCGCCGATCAGGCCCACGCCTTTCGAATGCGCGTGCTTCTTGATTTCATCCCCTTGACGAAAGAGCAGAAATTGAGCAAAGCGAACCTGGTCAATTTCATTCGCCAATTCACGACGCGCACTGGCTAACGCCTCCGGTCTACGCAGAACCAACTCTTCCGGCCAATCGAGATAGTAAGCGCCGTGATACTTGGCTTTCAGTGCACGAAACAGCGCATAGTCTTCCAGCCAATGTTCCTGTCGAGCGCAGAACTCATCGAATGCAGGCTGCAGATCCTTGCGCTCTGCGGCTTTGAAATTTGTCCAAGCGGTTTCGAGAAGCCGGTTCTTGAAGGGGATGACGACATCGTAGTCGACAACATCTGAAGGAAAGTGAAAATCACAATCTTTCGCCGAGAGCAGCCCGTCCAAGATCAGGCTTCCAGGGCTGATCAGCATGGCGTTCCCGGCAAACGATGACATCGACTGATACGGAGAGTTGCCGTAGCCGGTGGGACCGAGCGGTAGCGATTGCCACCATCGTTGACCAGCATCATGGAGATGATCGATCCAAGAAAACGCCGGCGATCCCAGATCACCAATACCGTAGGGCGATGGCAAAGACGTGACGTGCAACAACAAGCCGGACCCACGGTATTCGGGCGGAAAGGGTAGGGCGTTCGTAAGGCCGCTGCCAGCGCTCACTGCCGTGCTCCGGAATTCAGCGCTTTGTTCACCATCTCCTCAGCTTCGCTCAAGATTGCATTCAGATGGGACTGGCTCTTGAAGCTCTCCGCATAAATTTTGTAGATGTTCTCCGTTCCTGAAGGCCGGGCCGCAAACCAACCACTTTTCGCTATAACCTTCAACCCGCCAATCGGAGCTTGATTGCCGGGGGCCCGGGTAAGCTTGGCGCTGATGGGCTCGCCTGCCAAGTCCGAAGCCTTGACGGCGTCGGGTGAGAGCCGTTCCAGACTTGCCTTCTGTTCGGGCGTAGCCGGCGCGTCAATACGCGTGTAGTATGGAGTGCCAAATTCCTCGGTCAGTTCGCGGAAGTGTTCGCCAGGATTTTTGCCCGTGCAGGCAGTAATCTCGGCAGCCAGGAGGTCCATGATCGGGCCATCTTTGTCGGTCGTCCAAACCGTTCCATCGCGGCGCAGAAAACTTGCGCCCGCACTCTCTTCTCCTCCGAAACAGTACGAGCCGTCCACGAGTCCCGGCACGAACCACTTGAAACCGACCGGCACTTCACGCAACTGACGGCCGAGCTTTTCGACGACCCTGTCAATCATGCTGCTGCTCACCAGTGTCTTTCCGACAGCGACATTCTGATGCCACTGCGGGCGGTGCGTGAGCAGGTATTGAATGGCCACTGCGAGATAGTGATTCGGATTCATCAACCCGGCAACAGGAGTAACAATTCCATGCCGGTCGGAGTCAGGATCGTTGGCGAAAGCCACCTGGTACTGATCTTTCAACCCCACGAGCCTGGCCATCGCATACGGGCTGGAACAATCCATGCGGATCTTACCGTCGTGGTCCACCGTCATGAATGAGAAGGTCGGGTCAATGGTTGGATTAACGACAACAACTTCCAATCCGTAAATCGAGTTGATCGGCTCCCAATAAAACCGGGCGGCTCCGCCCAGTGGGTCCACGCCGAGTTTGAGGTGGGCGTTACGAATGGCATCGATATCCACCACGTTCTTGAGATCGCGAACGTAGGGTAAAACGAAATCTTCTTGATGGGTGGTCGCCGCGCGAATCGCTTGGCTGAATGCAACACGCTTGACCCCTGCATTCCTCGCACGCAATAACTCATTCGCCCGATCCTGGACCCACTGCGTCACATCGGTATCGGCCGGGCCGCCGTTGGGCGGGTTGTACTTGAAGCCGCCGTCCTCTGGCGGATTGTGCGAGGGCGTGACAACGATGCCGTCGGCGAAGTGGTCTTTGCGGTCGCGGTTATAAACGAGAATCGCTCGCGAGACTACCGGCGTAGGCGTTACCCCATCGTTCTCCTGGATGATGGTCTCAACGCCGTTCGCCGCCAGCACTTCAAGAGCGGTGCGCTGTGCAGGTCCGGAGATTGCATGGGTGTCCTTCCCCATATATAAAGGACCATCGATTCCCTGCCGCCGGCGGTAGTCGCAGATTGCCTGAGTAATTGCCAGAATGTGTGTTTCATTGAAACTGCCGTGAAAGGGAGAACCGCGGTGTCCGCTGGTGCCGAACGCCACCAGTTGGTTAGGATCGCTCACGTCGGGCTTGCGCTCGAAGTACTCTTTTTCTAAGCGAGCCACATTGATCAGCATTTCCTTGGGCGCAGGTTTGCCGGCGAGCGGTGAAATTGCCGGTTCACCGGCTCTCGTGGTGGTCTGTGTTTCTAAGGTATGGGGCATGGTTCCACCTTCCAAATCTCGGTTGTGTATTCATGAATTGTACGATCGCTCGAGAACTTTCCGGAACTCGCCACGTTCAGAATAGCCTTGCGCGCCCATTCGCCGGGATTGGCGTACAGTTCGCCCAGCCGATCTTGAGCCTGACAGTAAGAGGTCAGGTCCGCCAGATGCATGTAATGGTCGCCATTCGTTAACAAAGTGTCACGTATCGGAGCGAATATTCCCGGCTCGTAGCGACTGAAGTAATCAGAAAAAATGAGGTCGAGAGCGGCCTTCGTCTCCGGCTCGTGTTCATAGTGCCAATGCGGGTTATACCAGCTCTGGCTGTTTTGAACTTGTTCGACGGTCAGGCCAAACAGGAACAGGTTGTCTTTCCCCGCTTCCTCCGCCATTTCGATGGTCGCGCCGTCGAGAGTACCGACCGTCAAAGCTCCATTCATCATGAACTTCATGTTGCTGGTTCCACTCGCTTCGTAGCCGGCGGTCGAAATTTGGTTGGAGACATCGCTCGCCGGGATCATCCGCTCAGCCAGCGAAACGTTGTACTCGGGTAGAAAGACGACCTTCATCCGGCCGCGCACAATCGGGTCACCCTCAATTGTGCCTGCCAGATTGTTGATGAATTTTATGATGAGCTTCGCCAGGCGATACGCTGGCGCCGCTTTACCGGCAAAGAAGAATGTGCGCGGCACCATCTCCATCTTGGGGTTTTCCCGCAGCCGGTTATAGCAAACGATGATCCGCAGCGCGTTCAGCAGTGGGCGCTTGTATTCGTGAATGCGCTTAATCTGGCAATCGAATACCGTATTCGGGTCGACGACTTGACCAGAGCTCGACTTCAGCCAATTCGCGAATGCTACTTTGGCATCGCGTTTTGACTTGTGGAATGCTTTCTGCAAGCTGGAGTCGCCAGCCAACGGCTTGAGGTTGCGGAGCTGGCTGAGGTCAGTGATCCATTTATCGCCGATCGCCTCGGTGATTGTATCTGCCAGTGTGGGATTCGCTTCGAGCAGCCAGCGGCGTGATGTGACTCCGTTGGTCTTGTTGTTGAATCGCTCGGGGAACATTTCCGCGAGATCCTTGACTGTCGTCGTCCGTAACAGTTTCGAGTGGACAGCGGCCACACCGTTGGTGCTGTGCGACCCCACAATCGCCAGGTTGGCCATACGAATCTTGCGAGAAGGTTTTTCTTCTACAAGGCTGATTCGCTCGAGGCGCCCCTCATCACCCGGAAAGCGGACTTGGGTTTCGTCGAGGAGCCGGCGGTTGACTTCGTAAATAATTTCCAACTGCCGAGGAAGAAGCGATTCGAACCACGCGACTGGCCATTTTTCGAGGGCCTCGGGCAGCAAAGTGTGGTTTGTGTAGGCGAGGGTCTTCTTGGTGAGCTCCCACGCCTTGTCCCATCCCAAGTGCGCATCGTCCAGCAGGATGCGCATCAATTCAGCCACCGCCATGGAAGGATGTGTGTCATTAAGCTGGATGTTGGCCTTCTCGGGCAACTTTTCCCAATCCGTGTTATGCCGCAAGAAGCGGCGCACCAGGTCGGCCAGCGAGCATGCGACGAGAAAATACTCCTGGACAAATCGCAACTCCTGTCCGGCAGCGGTCGAGTCGTCAGGATACAGCACACGGGTCAGTGATTCCGCTTCGAGCGTTCCGCCGAGGGCACCGACAAAGTCGCCGGTGCCGAATTCCTGAAAATCGAAGTAATCGGGCGCAGCCGCGGCCCACAGACGGAGAGTATTGATGGTCTTTCCTCCGTAGCCCACGATCGGACGATCATAGGGTATGCCGAAAAGGCTGGACGGCCGGTTCGGAATGACTTCGACGCGCCCGTCGCGCAGCTTGAAGGTGCAGTTGAGCTTGACTTCCACTTTCTCGTGTTGCCGCGCGATCTCCCAGGGATCGCCGTCGCGCAGCCAGTTGTCGGGGTTTTCCTCCTGCCAGCCGTTCACGAATGACTGCCGAAACATGCCGTATTCGTAGCGCAGACCATAACCGGTCGCGGGGAGCTGCATGGTAGCCATCGAGTCGAGGAAGCAAGCGGCGAGGCGGCCCAGGCCTCCATTCCCCAGCCCGGCATCCGGTTCTTGCTCGATCAATTCAAGCCAATCGATTCCTTTCTCCTGGACCGCTTTCTGCACCAGAGGATCGAGCAGGAGATTGGTCACGTTGTTGGCCAGCGAGCGTCCAATGAGAAATTCCATCGAAAGGTAGTAGATGCGCTTGGCATTCTTTTGTTCGTAGGTTTGCTTGGTTCGTACCCAGCGCTCCGCCAGGACGTCACGCACCGAACTGGAGAACGCCTCGAAGCGCTCCCTGGCGCTGGCCACCTTTGGGTCGATCGCACGGTCAAACACCAGGTGCTTTTCATAGAGCCCATCTTCGGTTCCGACAATCGGGATGGGGTGCGACCAGTACTGTTTGAGAACCTCGGAAATATCCGATGCCTTCTTTGTCATCGGAACAACTTTCGCAGAATCTGGACGCACCACACTTTTTGTACTCATGAAGTCACCTTTCTGATTTGAGTCATTCCTGGGAGGTAAGGTTTCAACCATTAACAAACCCATGCCTGAAAAAATGTCGTGGACTCATGCTGCGACGTGGTGATCGTCGTTCCACAGTCGGATCACGGGCCGGGACAGATTGTGCTCATAACTGAGCGCGCTTAGACTCGCTGGGCTGAGCAGAAAATATCGGCCCTCAGATCCTGGACCGAGCGCTAGCCAGCGGGCGGTCAAGACGCGAATAAAATGTCCGCTGGTAAACAGCAGTACGTCTCCTTCGATGCTACGGACACGCTGGACGACCCGGTCGGCGCGCTCGCCAACTTGAGCCGGCGATTCACCTCCGGGAGCACCGTCCCGAAACAGATCCCAGTCTGGACGATCTCGCAGGATTTGCGCCGAGGTCAGTCCTTCATATTTACCATAATCCCATTCCACCAGGTCGGGATCGATTTCGGCGCCGGCTCCAAATCCAGACAGTTCGCAGGTTCGAGCCGCGCGCTGCAATGGGCTGGTAAACACCTTGGCGAATGTCATCCCCTTCAGCCGTTCCCCAAGCTGACGGGCGTTGCGCTCTCCGTCCGGAGTCAAAGGCAAGTCGGTAAGACCGGTATGTTGGCCCGAGTGGGTCCACGCGGTATTGCCGTGCCGCGCCACATACACCACTGGAAGTACTGCGCTCATGCTGTCTCACTCCTTCGTACATTTCTTTGCTGCGTTCCGCTAGTCGAAATTCTAAGATTCATGTCTAATGATCGGATCAAGGCCCGTGTTCTTCCGGTTGCGGCGTTTGCCGCTGATTGCGGAGTTGCCAGCGCGATCATCCCTTCTGCGCGTCCGAGTGAAGACGCCACTACCAATCCCCGGCGTGGGTCAAACCGCAGAGCTATGTGTGTCACGCATTGATCGCACAGCCAGCACCGCTCAACATGGCCTTTGCCGTTGCGTAATATGCCCTGACCTGGGGAATCTGCAGTCTCGAGGTATTGAATCTCTATTTCGAATAGCCTCCCCTGATGCAAGTACCGGAACTGGGCGGGGCAATCGGGGTTCACGCACTTGTGAAGCACTGCAACTCCTCGCGACAAAAGCGTAGGACAAAAGAATTTTCACTACAGTCGAATCCACGAACACGTGTTTCGCAAGGCGACTACCAGTGCCTGGCCCTTGTGTGAGCATATGAACTTCCAAACGCACCTTGCTCGGGCTGAGGTTGAGCTGACTCTTTTTTAGGTCAACTTACGGCCCTCGAATACGACAGCCACGTTGCTTGTAAGCACGAGTCCGAGCAGTGGGTGGCGAGAGCTTGGCAAGTGACAAATGCTGTTGATCTGCGTCTCTGTATACCTGTTGCCTGAGAGCCGAGTGGCAAACCGTACTAATTCGCGCCAAACGACAGCTCGTGCACGAGCCTCCTGCGTGGGGTGCATCGCCTCCTGGTTCCGGGATGCGTTCACGACATAATTCTGATGGTCAATAGTGAGAGTCTTCTTGCCATACAGCCGAACCTGGGACCAGAGTCTGATCTCTTTGCGGAAGCCAAAACCCGCCGATCTTCTGATACGATGAACACTCTGAAAGTCGGCTACTTCTACGTCCTTAACGATGCCTGCGACCTTAGTGCTCAGCGGTGTAAGATCACCCCGAACGTAAGCATCGTCCGTAACTTGTTCGATGCGCCCGCCCTCCCAGGAATTCCAGTTACGTGAGATGGTATAGACGACAGCCGCGGCCAAAAGCACGACTAGGAACGGTGTTCCATACTTTTGCCAACTCGGTCTGGCGGACTCCGCAACGTGCTCGGGTTCAACCGGTCGCACGGGGGCAGGCGCCGGCTTGGCGGCCTCGGTTGCGGCAGGAATCGCGTCTTCTGTAGCCATTCTTTACCTCCTCCTGAAGTACAGAGTGAAGCGACGGTGGGCGCGAGGCCACCCTCGCCGCATTCGCACAGTGCACTCACCGTGCCAGACTGATTTCTCAGAATCGAAGGCTTTTCCCTCATGTGGCGTTCTGGCAAGTCTGATTGTTGAGGCGGGGTTCTTGTCTTGTGACAAGGATTCGTCACGCTAAAGGTGCAACAGCCCTTCCCTCGAGACAACGGGCTACAACCCGACGCTAAAAGCCGCATCAGCGGGAGTGGCCCTTATTTTGCGTACAGTTTTCGTCGAGGTTCGAGAGAGACAGCTCGGCAGAATTATGAATGGTCCGGTTCAACGCAAGTGCGCGTACTCCGAATGATGCAGCATTCCCAAATCGAACACTTTCCCCGGATAACACGGCTCTAATAGCGTTGCACTTCGCATTGCCATCCTCGTGGGTCGATGGTTTCGGATTGCACGGTGAAGTAACAAGCACGCGCGCCGCCAAGTTTTGGGTAGACGAAAAGCTCGCAAATCATTCAGAAGAAGAGCACTGTTGGCAGGCCATCCGAAACAGACTGAGTTGCCAAGATCTATTTGCCAAACGGCTGCCACCTGCCAGCCAATCGGCGTTGCCATGAGCTGGGATAATCGCTCGGCTCCTTACCTAACCTCACCTGATATACCCTCCTGCCAAGATGGCGCCTGGATTGCAGAAAGACCCTGCGGTTATGCAGGCCTGAGCCGGAAGGACGACAGCACATGAAAGATACATTTACCCAGGCGGAGCTGGTGGCCTTACGAAACGACCTGGTTCATGACGTCGATTCGCGCGAAGCTGCCGAGCTGCTTCAAGTGTTCCTGATGAGCCGTGGTTACGGCGCGTCGCCCGAAGCGGCCCTGGACGCCGTAAGCCGCGTCGAGATGTCAGGGTGTTCGATGCCGGTATTGAGAAGAGAGCTGGAAACTCTGGCGTTGGCGATGTGAGCACATGCAGAAAGAGGACTTTTTCGGGCCGTGCCAGTCGCCGCCAGAATTGCCGTGCGTAGTGTCTTCACGGTTCGGGAGTTCCGAGCTTTCAACCGGAATCGCTCGGTGATCGATATAACCTTGGCCATAGGGTGCAGGTCTCCTTGTCGGAAAAGGCTACGAAACCGTTTACGAGTGAGGGGCCGGTTCCGCCAAAGGTCTCAACTCTGTTTGCCACTGCAATCTTGCGACTCTCTCCGCACCACATTGTCAGAATCGCTCGTGGAACACTCCTGTCATGGCAGATGTGGACTTTAAATGGTCAAACCGCTTAGGCCGAGACCCCGGACTCAAGGGCGGATTCATATTTTTGCGGAAAAATGCTACTTTTGGTTTCGATTCTCTTTTTAGCCATGGCCCTCCCTTCATGGATTAGCGGCTTTGAGTTTCCTGGAATAAGGCGTATTTTGAATTGTTTACGCTTTTTCGAATGCTTTCGATGAGAACGATCGGATATCGGAGTCAGTCCCTAATCTTCAATGCGGTTAGATGGCGTCAGGAAATTTATGCCTAGAAAGAACTCCAATAAGCGATCCAATGGATCAAAGGCGCCGAGTATTTACGATGTCGCGCAAGAAGCCCGCGTGTCAGTCTTCACCGTTTCGGCGGTGATGAATAAGAAGGGGAGAGTCAGTCCTACCCTAAGCCGCCGGGTTGAGGCGGCTATCAGCAAGCTAAATTATCGGCCGAACCTGTTGGCTCGCAGCCTGGCTAATCAAAGAACGCACACGATCGGAATCGTCGTAACCGACATTGCGAATCCATTTTTTCCTGCCATTGTACGGGCTGCCGAGGATGCTGCGCAGAGCGCGGGTTACAGCATCTTGTTATGCAACAGCGATGATAAGGAAGCAAAAGAAGCGCAGTATCTGGAACTGCTTCTTTCCAAGCGCGTTGACGGAATTATTCTCAACAAGACGCCGGGGAAGCTTTCCATCAGTCAACGGCAGATGCTATCCGATGCCAAGGTGCCAATTGTGCTGGTGATGCGAACCTGCCCTGTACTAAGAACCGACCTGGTGCAGACGGATGACGAACTCGGAGCATTTGAGTCGGTTTCTCATTTGGCACGAATCGGATACAAGAAAATTGGACTCGTAGGAGGACCGGTCAACGTTAGCAATGCGCGTGCCCGCCGCCAAGGATACCTCCGTGCTTTAAAGGCGAATCGCTTGAAATACCTTGCGGAGCTTACGTTCGAAGGGGACTATCGTGTGGACTCGGGACATCGGGCGGGATTGGCGTTGCTGCCCCGCAGACCGGATGCAGTCCTGGTTACCAATTATTTAATGACTGTGGGGTTCATGAGTGCGGCGGACGAAATTGGCATGCGCTGCCCAGAAGACTTCGCCCTGATCAGCTTCGATGACTATCCGTGGCTGGGTTGTTTCCGTCCTCGACTGAGCACTATCGAGCTTCCGAAATACGAAGTGGGGGCTACAGCAGTCCGGTTGCTTCTGGAGCGAATTGAATCCAAGCGCACGCGGCCGGTCACCATCACGCTTCCACCGCAGTTAAGGGTTCGGGAGTCGTGTGGATTCATGCTGCATTCGCCGAAAGCAAGCAGACGGCCATTTGAATCTATTCGTGCTCTCGTATGAGGGGAAGACGAACATCCATTTCCTTCCAGGTAGAGCGGATCCAAACGTGATTGGGTATCTTCTGTAATAGCGAGCGATCGTGCGCTGCCAGCGATGAAATTCAGGTAGTAGACATCGTAGCCCGGTCCGGCCACCACCGGGTGATATCCCTCATGAACTAAAACGGCGTCTCCGTCGCGAACTGTGACTACGCGGTTCCGCGTCCCGTCCGCGCTGTAAAGTTGTTGGTGCGCGAACGCGTTCTCTTTATTCATGCGGTAGTAATAAATCTCGTCCAGATCAACCTCGGAGGGGGGATTGTGGACATCGTGTTTGTGTGGAGGATAGCTGGACCAATTTCCGCCCGGCGTATAAACCTCAACCACGATGATGCGCTCGGCGGGAAACTCGGGGCGTATAACATCGACTATTTGCCGTGAGGCATTTCCGCCTCCGCGCAACGAAACGGTAACGTCCCTGGGAGTAATCAGCCGGGACGGAAACTTCTGGCGCGAGGGTACATGGCAGACGGCAAGTTCGCTGACTGTTTCTGCCTCGAAGCGAACGGACTCGCCTGCAGACAAATAAACGGCATAGGGTAGACCTTCGAAAACACTTTCTCGTTGTCCGATTTTGTATTCGTTCCCGCCCCAAGCGGCTGCGCACTTGCCTGATAACAACACGCACGCTGTCTCCTCGGCGGGATGTGCAAACTCCCAGACCTCGCGAGGAGCCAGGCGTCTCACGGACAGTCCCATCCACTCCCAACCGGCGTCCTGGCGTGAAAATCTCAACAGCTCTCCCGATCTGCCGGTTGGCAAGGGGCGGGAGTGAACAACGTCCTGAGACATCAGGTCCTCCTAAAACTTTGAAGCTAATTGCCGCCGAAGATGTTTGTTGCGCTCCGGCGGTTGACAACATCGTTGACCTTCAGCGTAAACATTTCGGCTAACTGCCATCCTCAACGCGGCCTTTCATGCCACGTCGGGATTCGGAAGCAGAATATCGCGTACCAACCCGTCCAGGTCATGACACGCAGCAATGAACTGTCGAAGAGTGCGGCGGCTCGGGCCAAAGGAGTCGAAGTCTTCCATCGAGATGCCACCCTCCGTGTATGCCCGCCGGAAGTCGGCAAACTTCTTCGAGAGCTCCTCTACAATTTGGGGATCTACAGGGTTGTCGATGCGGGGGCGAACCTCGATATCGCTGGCGTTGAAGCGGACTTGCCACGAGTAGGGTGGCGAAATAACAACATCACCGCCGATGAATTCGCTCCAGTGCATGTGGTTGCGGAACGCTGCTGACAGCAAACGAATGCGATAACCCCGTTCGCGAAAAAGTTGATAGGTCTTCTTGAAGACCGCGACCCCGGCCCACTCCAGGTATCCGGGGTCGATCGCAATATTTTCTTTTTCCAGGACGACTTTCAGCCAGTCGTCTAGGCGGCCAACCATGATGGTGCACACTGGTCCCATGGTCGCGATTGTTTTCCCTTGGCGCTCGCGTCGCTGAAGGCCGCGTTCCACCGCCTCAGCCACTGCGACACATTGCGGCAAAGTGAAGCAAACCGTCGCATTGATGCTGATACCAAGATAGGTGGCTTCCTCGATCGCTGGAATACCGGCGCAAGTCACCGGGATCTTCACGATCATGTTGGGCGCGAGTCGATCGAATTCTTGAGCCTGGGCTACGATCGCCTGCGGATTTCGGAATAACCGTGGATCTGTTTGTATCGAAAGCCTTCCGTTCTTACCGTTGTGCCTATCGAAAATGGGCTTCAACAGGGCAGCGCTTTTAGCAGAAATCTCTCTGACCAACTGCCATGCGATCTCATCTTCCGCGGCCATGAGCCGTTCGTTGATGAGTTCGCCAATGCGCTCTTTCCAAAGACTCATCTCCTTTTTCAGGATCCCGACTACAATGACGGGATTGCAAGTCGCGCCCACTGCGCCGTGTTCGATCGAATACGTGAGCTCCTGAATCGACGCAGAATCATTCCACAGGGAGGTTGGCGTGGCCTGTGTCATTTCGTGCAGCGGACTCTTGTAAGCTGTGGTCGTCATGCGACGCATAAATCTTCTGGGTTCGGCGACTTGAAAAGCCGATTCTCTAAATCAAAGTTTTTTTCCTGTGATCAGGGTCCACTGACTCTGGTACCAACTGATTGACTACACCTTGCAAATACGTAAGACTGGCCGCGATGCTCTGTGCCGGCGGTACGACTGTAGCGCCGAACTTGACGTCCTGTTCCACGACCATCCAACCGGAATAATCGTTTTTCGCGAGCACGCGGAAAAAGTCAGGAAAATCAATCGATCCCTTGCCAATAATGGTGAATGTTTTCGCCTCCACGGCCTGCTCAAAGTTCATCTTCTGGCGCAGAACTTCGGCCAGAACTTTGCTGTCCACATCCTTGAGATGAACGAACCTGAGAATTGCGCGATACTTCTCAGCTTCCGCGACCGGATCTCCGCCGGCATAGGCGCAATGGCCGGTGTCGAGACAAAGGCCGATATTGGTCGACGAGGTCACGTCGAAGAAGCGCTCCGTTTCCTCAGGAGTCTCGACGTAGGTGGAGATGTGAGGATGGAAAACCAGGTCGAGCCCGTATTCCGCTGTGACTTGTGCGGCATCCGTGACAACCTTCGCAACCTGTTTCCACTGCTGCGCGTTTAGTCCGGCGCTCCCGTCGCTAGGGACGCGGCCTGCAATTTGGTCGCGCTCCACCGATTGTGCGTCCGCGAGGACCAGGAAGGGAGCTCCTAGTGTCGCTAGCAGATTGCCCACTTTTCGCACTTGTTCAATGACGACCCTGGTGGAAGCGGGATCACTCAGCGTCACCGGCACAAACGAGCCAAGTAGCTTTAGACGGCGCTTTGCCAGTTCGACTTGTAGAATCTTCGGATCGGTGGGGAAAAAGCCATACGGCCCAAGCTCGGTTCCTGTGTAACCGGCTTGCACCATCTCATCCAGCATCTTTTGGTAGGATTGCTCCCACGACGGTCCGGGATAGTCGAGCACACCCCAGCTGTCCGGCGCGGAGGCAAAGTGAAATCGAGAAGCTACTGCTGTCATTCGTTGCTCTCCCTATTCACGTCCATCGTTTACTGCCTTTTCCCATAGGACCGTTTACGCGCTCGTCGCCCGAAAGCTCAGACGCGATTCGCAGGGTGGAACGGCGATGTCGGCCGAACCCCTGGGGTTGGTTCGTCAGCCGCCTTCCTCCTAGCGGTCAGAACAACAGTTTGAGAGCAAGTTGTCCTATCCGTGGCGCGGCGGCTGATTGCGCGAGTCCGAAGTTGGATGCATTTATGTTTCCCTGCACATTTTGGAACTGTGCATGATTGAAGATGTTGAAGAACTCCGCCCGGAACTCCAGATTCATTCTCTCCGTCAATGGAGTGTCCTTCACCAGGGCCATGTCAAAATTGTTGACTCCAGGTCCGTGGAAGAAACGACGGCTGGAATCGCCTAACTGTCCCAGCGGTTCTAGACTGAACAGAGAAGTATTGAAAAACGGTTGGCCGGAACGAGGATTCTTGAAACTCAAAGATCCCGGCGTGTAATTCGGAGTATCGACATCCAGGATAATTGGCCCCGTGAATGCAGTGCCCAGCAGAGAACGATCATCCGCCTCGTAGATAACCACTGGGAGGCCGGTCGTGAATCGCGTGATCCCACTCATTTGCCAGCCATTCGTTAACCGCTTGGGTCCCTTCAGCAGATCAAGGGGCAAGCTCCAGTTATAGCTGGCAACAAAGTTATTGGTTTCATCGAACGCAGAAAGCGCTCGACTCGCCGCGTGGTTCAAAGGGTTGATCTGTTCGCCGTAGCCCGAAGCGTCGTCCATCGCCTTGCTGTAGGTGTAACCGACCAACGTTTGCAGCCTCTTGCTGGTACGGCGCAAGTTCACCTGGAGGGAATTGTAATTAGAATTTCCAATGGTGATGAAGTAGCCATTGCTTTGGAACGAGTCCGAGTTCGGCGCGTTAAACCCCGCTAGCAAGCGAGTCGTAGCAAAAGAGCTCACCCCGGGATAACCGGGAGCCGTCACGCCACTCGCTAACGTTATGGGGCTGCCGACGCCCGGATCCTCGCCTCCCGGCCCGCACCCCGGGCTTTTCGGAGCGAGGTGTGCATTGACACCCCCGGGCGACAATGATGGATTCAACAGAAAGAGACAGAGCGACTGACTGCCGGGGTTCGACTCTAGGGTAGAGAGCAATCGATGCGCCTGGGTACCTACATAGCTCAGGGTGAGCAGCGTGTCCTTGGAGAACTCTCGCTGGATAGACAACTCATAATCTTCGGCGTAAGGGAGCCGGTTATGGGTGTAGACGCCCGGCGAGCTCACGATGGGAAGCAGCACCGACCAGTTGACAGAATCATCCGGATTGCTGGGGCTGGCATTTAGTGGAGGAAAGACCACCGGGAATCTTTGCAACTGACTGACACCGGTTGGTCGGTTGATGAAAGGCGTCGTGAACGATGGATTGTTGCCCACGTAGAAGAAACCAAACGGGGAAGCGCCGATCTGGTTGAAGCTAGTTGCACCCTCGAAGGAGTTGTAGAACAGTCCGTACCCGGCGCGAATGCTGGATTTGCCAGGACCGCCGAACAATTTGCCGAGAAACCCGTCGCTCGAGCTAGGTGAATAGGCGAAGCCAAGGCGTGGGGCGAAATTGTTGTAACGGGTGGGAGCCAAGGTTGACGGAATACCTGGGTCTCCGGCGAAGACCCACCCCGTCGGGGAACCGGGGAAGGTTGAAGATTGCTGGCCCGGAACCAGAGTTTCCAATTGGTTATGTTGCTCAGACCAGGGAGTGCTCACGTCCCAACGCAGTCCATAGTTCACGGTGAAGTTGGACCGGACGCGCCAGCTGTCCTGACCGTAGGCGCCGATGTAATGGCTGCGCCCGTTCCCGGGCAGAGCAACGCCTTGAACATATTGCGCGGGTGCACCGATTAAGAAATCAGCAAAATCGATACCTGTTTCTGAAGCGGTGTTAAAGACAAAATTTCCGTTGACCACGTTGGAAAGCTGCTGGTCCATCTGGTTGTAGTGGTAAGCGCCACCGAACCGCAGGGTATGCGTTCCTACGATCTTGCTGAAGTTGTCCAGCCACTGGAATGTGTTCTCAATGTAACGGTTCGGCCGGCTGGGGACGCCCACCGTGAAGGTCTGAAAGTCCAACTCCGGTACGCCCTGGATAGCCGGATTGAGCACGTCAATACCGAGCGTGTTTGCGCCGGTGGTGAACCCCAGAGAGTTCACGGTCACTGCGCCGCCGTTGGAGGGTTGGTTCACCAGAATGTTATTGCGCACGAACTCGAAGCGAGCTTCATTGACGGACGTATTGCCTAGCGTCTTGGTATCTCCCAGATTGATGTCCTGTGTGCGTCCTGTGCCTGCGGCGGCAAAGCCCGGGACTGAAGCCGTTGGATAGGGGTTCGTCAGATTGTAGTTGTCGAAGAAGTAGTAGGCGGAAAGCATGCCGAACTGGGTGTTGCCATCGATGCGCCCACTGGTCTTGTAATCATTCAGGCGGAGAGATTGGCTCGATGTCGAAAAGAACGCGCCACTATTTGGAACCGGAATGAACGGGAGGATGTTTTTCGCCGGCGCAGAGAATGCGCTCTGAGGAATCTGCGCATTGGGGAAGACGCACTGCGCCGAACTCGTACACCCGGACGTGTAGTAATTTTCGCCCGCGGAAACTGGATAGCCCAATTCCTGCTGCAAAGTCTGCGCCCACGCTGTGCCCACCACAGTACCGGTCAGTTGGCTTGCTCGGTCCGAGAAATCGCCAGTATGCTCGGCGGCCGATGGCACCGCCACTTGCCCTTCGCTTACACCCTGCACGACGCGGTTTCCCTGGTAGTCCCCAAAGAAGAAAATCTTGTCGCGTTTGATAGGCCCCCCCAGGGTGCCACCATACTGGTTCTGGTGATAGGCGCCGCGGTTTCCTCGATCGAAATAGTTGGCCGCGTCAAAATCAGTATTGCGGAGAAACTCGAACACATCTCCGTGAACTCCGTTAGTCCCGGACTTCGTAATCACATTGATCTGGCCGCCGCTGTAGTTGCCGTATTCCGCGTCGAAGTTATTGGTCAAAATGCGGAATTCCGCAATGGAATCCAGGTTGGGAATCACGGCCGACCCGCCAAATCCGGGCTCCTGCACCGTTGCCCCATTGAGCAGGAAACCATTGTTGGCCTCGCGCATGCCATTCACCGAAAGCCCTCCCGCATTCAGGTCACCCGAAACCAGCGGCATGACCACGCCGGTCGAGTTGAAAGGGCCAGCCAGAGCCCCTGACATTCCCGACGCAGTCGATACGACCCCAGGCTGAAGAGCCAAGAGATCCGTATAGCTGCGACTGACGAGGGGAACGCTAGTCATCTGTTCACCGCTGATGACTTCACCCAATTGAGTGCTGCTGGTTTCCACGTGCTGCGCCTCGCTGGAGACCACTACAACCTCTTTGACCTCGCCCACGTGCAACACCGCATCCACGACTAAGGCTGCGTTCACATCGAGGACCATGCCGGACTCGCGGAATAGTTTGAACCCGGGTTGCTGCACCTGTATGTCGTAATTCCCCAAAGGCAGAGACTGGAAGGAATAAAAGCCCTGCGCGTTGGTCCGTTGGGTCTGGACAACCCCAGTCCCAATGTTGATTGCGGAGACTGTAGCGCCAGCGATAATGGCTCCGCTGCCGTCCTTGACCGTGCCCGAGATACTCGCAGTCACGCCAGCAACCGCGGGCCCGCTCAACAGACAGACGATCACTAAGGCGAGCAAAACTTGGGGGGAATGCCACATGCGAGCGAAAGAACCGCCTGCGCGGTTCCGGTGCGCTCCATTCTCCTCGATCGTTTTAACTCCGGCTTGAATCAGCACCGAATGCGATTTCCGGCGAATCGTTAATCCCAAGAGAAAAGTCAAAGCTTGCAAACGCCCGCATGCCTGTCTGCTGTTGGTCATGGCACCTTCTCCCTTTTCCGGATGGGGTGAGCTCTCCGCCCTATTCGGGTTCTCTTAGTGAATATGCCTGTCACGCACAATGACTACGCTTTACGTTTCCCCTACCACAGTTTCCCAAAACGGATCGCTTTCAGTTACAGTTGTCGTTCTAGCTAAGCGCTTATAGTCCACAATATTTTCATTGTCAAGCATTTTTCCTAAGTATTGCGATGATATCTGTTGCTACAATCGTTCCGATTGTCAGGTGGTCGTAAAAGGGATTAGAGGAAATCTGCCGGCCGCGGAGTACCGGCGGACAACTTTTCATTTCAGGAGGATGGTTGCATGAGCAAGTTGGGCGTGGGGGTGGTTGGAGTGGGAGAAATGGGGAAGCGTCATGCGGAAAATCTGCGGCGCCTCGTTCCACAGGCACAGCTCATTGCGATTGCCGATGCCGACGCCACCCGCGCCAAACAGGTCGCGGCCGAGTTGGAGATCGAGCACTCGTACTCGAGTCTCGACGCCATGCTCGTGCGCAAAGATATCCATTGTATCGTGATTGCCACTCCGGACAAGTTCCATGCCGAGGCGGTATGCGCCGCCGCCGCCGTCGGCAAAGACATCCTTTGTGAAAAGCCGTTGGCTCTGAATTCAAAAGACGCGCGTTCTGCGTTGAAGGCGGTCGAGCACGCTGGCGTGCGTCTACAAGTCGGATTTATGCGACGCTACGACCCGGCTTACGCTGCCGCCAAAAAGCGGGCTGAGGCGGGCGAGATTGGCGAACCGGTTATTTTCAAATCGATCGGACGGGACAAGGATGCCCCTCCCATCGGATATTACAAATCGAGCCTGAACGGGATGCTGTTCTTCGCTTCTTCCATCCATGATTTTGATCTGGCGCGGTGGCTGATGAACGATGAGGTCTCAGAGGTGCAGGCTTATAAAACCGCCGCCATCCGGCCAGAACTGGAACAGTATGGAGACATCGTAGCCGGAGTTGTGAATCTGAAATACCAAAAGGGTGCGATCGGCAACGTCGAGTCTTGTGCCCAATGCATTTACGGCTACGATGTGCGGACGGAAATAATCGGCGCGAAGGGATCTATCCTGGTGGGAAGCTTACGGCAAACTCCAGCAACTTTCCTCAGAGGCGAAGGAGGCAGCTACGATCTGGCGGATCACTTCCTCACGCGATTTGCCGACGCCTATCTTGCCGAGGTGCGCGATTTCGTGGACAACATGCTCAACGACCGAGAACCACGAGTGACTGGCACGGATGGACTGCGAGCGGTCGAGATCGCCGTGGCCGCGCAGAAATCGTGTCTAAATTCCGTCGCCTGTGCTGTGGACAAAAGTCTCTGAACCCTGCTCTGAGCTATGGCCCGCGACAGTCGCGGACTTTCGCGGCCGTCCCCAGAAATACCAACACGCGCCTAGGGCTAGCGCGGCTAGGCTGGCGACCGAATTGGTCCGAGCCGAGCGCGGAATGCTGATGATCGCTAGAAGGAACAAAATCCAAATGAGCGCCGCAACGCAGAGAGTTCGTGAAACCTGCAACCGGCGCGGCCCCGCGATCCGAGCGCATTCGGGCGCAACCTCCGATTCCGGCTCTTCGATGTTATCGGTCCGCGACTTCCGGCTGGCCCCCCACAACGCAGCGCCTACGACAATGCCATAAACAACGTACATCAAGAGTGTGCAGACGCCCGTAATGACCACCTCGACCTTGGCCCAGCAAGTGAAAGCGGCTGCGATCACGGCCATGGTCCAGATCGCGTTGGCAGGAACTTTGTGAACGCTCACGCGAGCCAGC
Source organism: uncultured Acidobacteriota bacterium (assembly GCA_963832245.1). Lineage (GTDB taxonomy): Bacteria > Acidobacteriota > Terriglobia > Terriglobales > Acidobacteriaceae > JABDBE01. Next base: position 2,787,623 of record CAWHTG010000004.1, on the reverse strand, counting down.
CACGGCGAAGCAGGTAGCTGCCCGTCCCGCGCCATTGCCCAGACCATCCGCGTCAGGGTGGTAACGTTCGCCAGCGCACAGGCAAATATCGAAATAAAGACGAGCAACATTGCCACATCCGTGACGTACGGCGGGAAATAGTGCTCCATGATGTAGAGCAACGGCGTGGAATGCTGGCTGGCAGTGGCCAGCGAAGGAATGGCGAGCGTAAACCCAATCAGAACGGGAAATCCCAGCACCACTGAAGCTACTTCGGAAAGAACAATCGCCGTGGGCACCCGCGTCTGCGGCATGTGCGTTTCCTCGGCGACATTCGCGGCTGCCTCGAAGCCGCCGATCATCCACGCACTCATCAACGCGGAAGAGGCGAACGCCGGCAAGTAGGCAAGGCCCGAAGGCTGAGCCGGGTGACTGAGAAGAAAACTTGCAGGGTGAGTTTTTCTGATTAGCGCGACCGCCAGCAACAACAACCCGATTGCTACCGTGCCGAGAATTTCCGCCCCCACCGAAAAGTCGTTGACCAGACTCGACAGTCGGATACCGAAGTGATTGATCAATGAAATCGCGACCAGGATGGCGATGGTGACCGCTACCACGTTACCGTTTTTATTGGCGAGCCCCAGGTAAGGTATGAGGTAGTTTGCCATGGCATAGCAAACGCCAGACATGCCCGCAATGAATTGCACAATCATGATCCACCCGGCCCACCAAGCCAAGCGATCTCCCGCGAGTTGGCGAGTCCACTGATAGGCATATCCGGAGAGCGGGATTTGCCGCGCCAGCTGTGCGAACACCATCGCGACCAGCAGTTGCCCTGCGCCAACAATGAGCCAGGTCCAAATGAATGCCGGCCCGCCAATTTGCAGGCCGGAGCCATAGTTTGCAAACAGTCCAGTAGTGACGGAAATAACCGAAAAGCTCAGCGCGAAAGCGGAAAAGTATCCCAACGAGCGTTGTCGTTCTTGCCGGTATCCGAAGCGTTTGAGCACCTGCTCATCGCTGACAAGAGCCACCGTTATTGTCTCGTCGCATTCTTCCGCCATACCACCTCATCAATAACGATGATTTGCACGCCCAGCCCGCATAGCCGAACCGATCCTCGAGAAGAAATGCACTGACCGGGATTTCGACAGCTATACTACAAAGCCCGGAGAATATTGCGCTGGCGTCTAACCAGCTAAGCGCTTATAGTGGTCCGGACTTTCGTTCTTGTCAAGTAATCGTTTGCGGAGTGCGTTTCTTAAATGCCAACGATAGCAAGCGGCGTCAGGAACCGAACGCGCCAGGAACTGAGCACGCCAAAGGTATTAAAGATCAAGCGGGAAGAGTGGCTATTGCACAAGCGGAATGTAAGGCCCGTGGGAGTGATTACTACTTACCGATTTACTGAGCGTGAAGTACTAATCCGCCGAATGACCAAGCCGAAGGGCGAATGCGATGGCCTCTAAAGAAGTCTTAGCCGCAACGCTGGTTGAACCCGGAAAATACGAATTGCGCGAGTATCCGCTTCCAGAACCAGCGCCCGGTTGCCTGCTGGTAAAGATGCAAGTCTCAGGAATCTGTGGGACGGACAAGCATACGTATCAAGGCTTCACTACCCAGTACGCAGGTTCGGGCAATCCAAAACAAATTCCGTTTCCCATTATTCAAGGTCACGAAAACGTGGGAACGATCGCAGCGATTGGAGGCAAGCAGAACTGCACCGATTTCGAGGGGCTTCCAGTAAAGGTTGGCGATCGTGTCGTCGTGGGTCCGAATATAAGCTGCGGAGAATGCTACTACTGCCGTCACGATTTTCCTTATTACTTCTGTCCGAAGACGGTCGATTACGGAAATAACATCAGCTCGAAGAATGCGCCCCATCTTTTTGGGGGTTGGTCCCAGTATCTCTACGTTCTGCCCAACAGCTTTGTGGCACGCGTGCCTGATAATCTGTCATCCGAGATGGCGGTGCTTGCGGAAATCATGGCGGTGACCGTGGGACTTGATCGCGCCAAGCAGATCTCCGCGTTTCCCAACGAGTCGTTTCGTTTCGACGATACGGTGGTGATATTCGGTGTCGGGCCGCTCGGCATGTGCTTTCTTATGAAAGCTCGTATGTTGGGGGCTGGCACTATTGTCGCGGTAGATCTTTCGGACTACCGCCTCACTCTGGCTCGCAGGCTAGGTGCAGATCATTCGTTGAACGCGACGAATTCGATTCAGGCGGACCGGTTGGCGTTCGTTCGTGAACTAACTCATGGTCGCGGTGCGGACGTGGTCGTCGAGACCGCAGGTCTGCCTCGGGTTATTCCCGAAGCTCTTGAAATGCTGCGCATGGGCGGATTGTTGCTCGAAGCCGGCAACTTTTCCGATCTCGGCGACGTCTCGATTAACCCGAATCGCCATCTCTGCACCAACAGTGTGCGAATTATCGGAGTCGGTGGAGACGAGCCTGCAGCCTACGGGCCTGGTATGCGGCAAATGGTTCGCTATGCGCAGCATTATCCATTGCAAGACTTTGTGACGCATCGCTTTGGACTGCGCCAAGTTGATGAGGCGGTGAAGAAATCGGTCGAGCCGGATTCGATGAAGGTAGTCATCGATCCCTGGACCGTTTAAGATCAACGCGGTTATTTCACCGGCAAAACAGCTTTTATGTCGGTTGGAATCTAAGCAAGCGCGATCAAACCCTACCGAGGCTAGCAGAGAAAATGTCGCAACGACTCACCACTGCCCAGGCAATTATCCGATTCCTCAAGGTGCAACATGTGGCCCGCGACGGGCGAGAACAACCATTTTTCGCGGGATGTTTCGGTATTTTTGGTCACGGCAATCTCGCCGGAGTCGGCCAAGCGTTGCACCAAGACCCAGATTTTCCCTATTACCTCTGCCGCAATGAACAAGCGATGGTACATACCGCCGCAGCATTTGCCAAAATGAGTAACCGGCTGCGCGCGCTGACCTGTACCACTTCGATCGGGCCCGGCGCTACGAACATGCTGACTGGAGCCGCGGGAGCGACCATCAACCGATTACCGGTACTGCTCCTACCCGGTGACATTTTTGCACGTCGAAATGTGGCCCCTGTTTTGCAACAACTGGAATCACCTTCGACACAGGATATATCGGTCAACGATTGTTTTCGCCCGGTGTCTCGATATTGGGATCGCATTCAGAGACCTGAACAGATTTTGACGGCCCTCCCAGAAGCATTGCGGGTTCTCACTTCGCCCGGCGAAACCGGTGCGGTAACTTTGGCCTTGCCTCAGGATGTGCAGGCGCAAGCCTTCGATTTTCCGGAGGAGTTTCTCGAACCTCGTACCTGGACCGTGCCGCGATCAAGGCCTGACACGGAATTGCTGGCGCAAGCGGCAGGACGGATTCGAGCCGCGAAACGACCTTTGATTATTGCCGGAGGCGGAGTTATTTATTCCGACGCTACCGAGGCTCTCTCGCGTGTCGCCGCTCAAACCGGAATTCCAGTCGCAGAAACGCAAGCGGGAAAAGGAGTGCTGCCTTTTGATCACCGCCAGTCCGTTGGAGCGGTGGGAGTAACTGGCACTTCCGTCGCAAACCGGCTGGCCTTGCAAACAGATTTGGTCATCGGAATCGGAACCCGCTACAGCGACTTCACAACCGCATCGGTAACGGCATTTCAGAATCCAGCTGTTCGATTTATCAATATCAACGTTACGGAATTCGATGCCTCGAAGCAATCGGCACTGCCTCTGGTCGGGGATGCACGAGTGACGATTGAAGAGCTCGGCCGCGCTCTCGGGTCCCATCAGGTTTGCGAAATCTACGCAAGTGAAACCGCACGACTGCGCCAGGAATGGGATACGGAAGTCGATCGCATCTACAGCCGACATATAGGTCCGCCGTTGAGCCAAGGGGAAGTCATTGGACTGCTGAACTCAACTCTTGGCCCGAAAGACGTAATTGTCAGTGCGGCTGGAAGCTTGCCTGGAGACCTTCACAAATTGTGGCGCACTCGCGATCCCAAGGGGTATCACATGGAGTACGGCTACTCCTGCATGGGATACGAAATCGCCGGTGGACTTGGAGTAAAGATGGCCGACCCCAGCCGTGAAGTCTATGTCTTGGTCGGCGACGGTTCTTATTTGATGATGGCGCAGGAAATCGCCACCGCGCTGCAAGAGCAGATTAAGATCAACATCATTCTGTTGGACAATCATGGTTTCTCCAGTATTGGTGGACTCAGCCGCGCTTGCGGAAGCGAAGGCTTTGGGACCGAATATCGTTATCGCAATGAAGGCAGTCTTTCAGGGGCCAACATCCCAATTGACTTTGCGGCCAATGCCGCGAGCCTGGGAGCTCATTCCATCACTGTGAAGACAATTGACGAAATGAGAGAAGCGATCCGGCACTCCAAGAACCAAAAGAAGACATCGGTGATCGTGGTGGAGACGGATTACCATGACCGCGTACCCGGATATGAGTCCTGGTGGGACGTGCCGATTGCGGAGGTTTCTGAACAGGAGTCGGTGCGCGCGGCGTATCTGAAGAATGAAAAGGCAAAGCAGCGGGAAAGACATTTCTGGCCGGCAAAGTAAAACTGCGATTAATGCAAAACACAGACCATTGGCGACCATCCGTATCGATTTCGGGTGGTTCGATGTACTGTGTTAAGCAAGTTGGTACCGACGGACGTGGCAGGTTCCACCGGTATTCCAGCGCCAAGAGAACGATAGATCGCGGTTCCCATTGAGCTCCCCGCCCGTAACGGAAACTGTGGGAGACGGATTTTCAGAAAGTACCAGTTCTAACTTCTGGAATGAATTTTTGTTTTTCGTAGAGATCAAGTTCCAGGGGCACTCCCCGAAGCTTGGAGAAGCACGGTGACTTCCGGATCTGCTCGTAAAACTTGCTCCGCTTGTAGTTGCGGATGAAGTGCGAGCAAACATCGTCATTGCACGTGCCTCGGTGCTGGCTTGGTAAACGTAGCTGTTCTTTACCTCTGGTCGAAAGTGATGGATTGATCCTCAATCTAAACCCATGCTCTGGCTCCGAGCGCCAAGTCCACAGTCATGGCGTAGGTGCAGTACATAAGCCAAATTCCCGTGACAAACTGAAACAGACCCACAAGGCGGCCGCCAGAGTTCCACGAGAACAGGCGCGTTGGAATCTCTACGGCGTAGATAAGTGTCAAGCCGACGAAGATGATCATCACGGGTGTATCCCCCGCACGGTGGAAAACATCGACGCCCAAAATGCTAAGAAACAGGAAGGCAATCGCCATCCAGCCATCCGGCTGATCGCTGGAACCGATGTAGCGGCGATACGCCATAGCAAACCAATGAATCCCGTAAGCGGTAAACGCCAGACCGGCCATATATAAAGGGGCGATATTGCCGAAAACGTTGAACCATGTCAGTCCAATCAGCAGGTAGACACCGGTGAGGAACTGCATGAAGCCCGGCATCCAGAATCCCCACATTCCCATAGTCTTGTTCACTTCAGGGCTTGACTTGGGAAAACCGAAGAGAGCCTGCCCGCCCCAAATGAAGTAACCGGTGCCAAGACCAAAGAAACCAATGGCCACCGGCACGAACCGTGAAGCTGCGAAAGTGAATGCTTGTGTCTCCATATTTCTTCTCCTGAACTAAGCCATTGCAAATCCGTTTCCACTCAGCCCAAAACGACAAACAGACGACAAATATGAATTCATCATCAGAAAAAGCCAGGTCCTCCGTCCGCCAAGTTCTGCATCACACCGTCGATGGGCGGTCAGGTGTCCAAATCCGGACTGAAGAGAGATTCGAACGGCCCCAATCTCGTTCAACCGGAACGTGTAAGACTCTCGCCCACTTCAACGTCCGAGATTTACATCCTGATGTTCTGCGATTGCGCAGTTGGTGTTTGATTTGCAGACTTGACGACGTTCGGTCACGGACTCCAAACTGGAGAGGGCTTTTGAAGTCAAAAAGGAAATCCAGATAAGAAGCGTTACGCTCTGCGAAGTACCCACGATCGCAGGTCTGGAGGAAACATGAACGACGCACTGTTTCTCCACCGCATTCATTTTGCCTTCACCATCACCTTTCATTACTTATTCCCACAACTGACGATGGGCCTTGCGCCGCTGATTGTCGTGCTCAAGACGCTCGCTATCCGCACTGGCAACGAAGCCTACAATGAATCGGCGCGCTTCTGGACGAAGATTTTCGGCATCAACTTTGCGCTGGGTGTCGTCACCGGCATCCCCATGGAATTTCAGTTCGGCACCAATTGGGCGCAGTTCTCGCGCCTTACCGGCGGCGTTATCGGCCAGCCGCTGGCCATGGAAGGCACATTTTCCTTCTTTCTGGAGTCGGCGTTCCTGGGGCTGTTTCTGCACAGCGAAAAACGCCTGGGGAAATGGGGACACTGGTGGGCTGGCTTCCTGGTGTTTCTCGGGTCATGGCTGTCAGGCTTCTTCATCATCGTGACCGACGCGTGGATGCAGCATCCAGTGGCCTACACGCGCCTGCCCAATGGAGGGTTCAGTGTTTCCAGCTTCTGGGGGCTGCTGACCAACCCGTGGGCGCTGATTCAGTACGCACACAACATGAGCGGAGCCGTGGTCACGGGAGCATTCGTGATGGCGGGTGTGGGCGCATTCTATTTGCTGGAACAAAAGTTCTTGGAGCACGCGCGCATCTTTCTTCGCGTAGGAGTTGTCGCCGGAATCGCGGCCTCCCTCTGGCAGGTGTTCCCTAGTGGCGATTTGCACGGTAAGTACATGGTGCGCCACCAACCGGTGACCACTGCAGCCATGGAAGGTCTGTTCAAGTCGCAAACTGGTGCTCCTATCGTCATTCTTGGTCAACCCGATGAGGAACATGAGCGAATCGACAATCCCATCATCGTGAATAAACTGTTGAGCTTTCTCGCCTACGGAACAACCACGGCCGAAGTCCATGGCTTGAATGAATTTCCCAAGGACCAATGGCCGACCAACATTCCGCTGCTTTACTTCAGCTATCACGTCATGGTCGGGCTGGGCACAATTTTCGTCGCTGTGATGGCGCTTGCCGCTTTTGTGCTGTGGCGTAGAAAGCTGTATTCAAGCCCGTGGATGCTTTGGATCATCATGCTCTGTGTACCGTTCCCTTACATCGCAAACACTGCCGGATGGCTTACGGCGGAGGTCGGACGACAGCCCTGGCTGGTGTATGGGCTGCTGCGCACCAACCAGGGATATTCCACCAATGTCATCGCCGGCAACAGCATGTTCACGCTGCTGGGCTTTATGGGACTTTATCTGGTGTTGGGTATTCTGTTTCTGTTCCTCGTACAGCGCGAGATCGGGCACGGTCCGGCATTACCTGCCGGAGGCGACGTGCGCTCGCGCGAGCCACTCGCTACGACTTAGGAGGTGTGCATGGAACCCGTATGGTTTGTGCTCGTCGCCGTCATGATCGTCGCTTATGTCGTGCTCGACGGCTTCGATCTGGGCGCGGGCGTGTTGCACCTGCTGATTGCGCGCACCGAAGCAGAACGGGTGACCGTGATTCGCACCATCGGTTCGGTGTGGGACGGCAATGAAGTGTGGCTGATTGCGGGCGGAGGAACGCTCTATTTCGCCTTTCCCCTACTTTATGCCTCCAGCTTCAGCGGATTCTATCTGCCGCTCAACATAGTTTTGTGGCTGCTGGTGCTGCGCGGCATCGGAATCGAATTTCGCATGCATATCGAGAATCACGTGTGGCGGTCGCTGTTCGACGGATTCTTTGCCATGTCGAGCGCGTTGCTGGCGATCTTCTTCGGTGCAGCGCTCGGCAACGTGGTGCGCGGCGTCCCTTTGGGAGCGGATTATTTCTTCTTTGAGCCCCTGTGGACGAACTTCCGGACTGGCGCCGACACCGGCATCCTCGACTGGTACACCTGTGGAGCAGCGGTTCTTGCGCTTGTCGCGCTTGTAGTTCATGGGGCGCTTTACGTGGCGCTCAAGACAGAAGGAACGGTGAACGAAAAGTCGCGCAAGCTTGCCCGCCGATTGCAGCCGTTGCTGATCGTACTGACCGCCTTGGGCGTGCCCGTGACCGCTGTGGTGCGTCCGCGCACCATGCATAACTTCAGCGAATATCCACTGGCTTACCTGATTCCGCTGGCGGTTGCGATGAGCCTCGCCGCCATGTGGACCTTCGAACGACAAGCGAGGGAGAAGGCTGCGTTTGTGAGTTCCTGCGCATATATCGTAGCCATGCTCGCGGGCGTCGCAGTGGCGCTATATCCTAGCCTGCTGCCGTCCAGCGGCGATCCGGCACGCGACATCACCATCTACAATGCCGCCACTGGCGAGTATGCCTTACGAGTGGGGCTCATTTGGTGGGCGTTGGGAATGGGCCTTGCTTTCGGCTACTTGGTTTTTGTGTATCGCATGTTTCGTGGCAAGGTGCGGCCGGAAGAGGGGAATGGATACTAAGAAGCGTGCAACAGGCGTTTGCCAGACAGGGTGCAGACGAACAGGGTAAAGAGCAAATGCGTGCACGACAATGGTATGGAGAGTGCGCAGGAAGCCGTATATGTCCGCCCGTTGACAGAACCTGTCGAGTCTTCGACAGATTGAGGCTATCTTGGGCTGCGGTGTTTACTGAGCCGCGCGTCTTGTGCTTAGGGCAAGTGGATTTACGCGATCCTTTACTTCTGCAAAGAGTGGCGTGCAGAGTGCAACGTCGATGTCCGCGAAGCAACGAACATGAGTGAGGATCAACACCCCGCATCACGACAGATCGCGCTCTTCAACGAGGAGCGAAACTCCAACCCTAACAATAGTTTGAGAGCCCCGGGAGAAGCAATATGGTTAAAGAAATACTGACGCGCTGGCCGCTGGTTCGACAGCTCTTGACCCACAGCGATGGTACTGGCGTAGAAGCCATGAGCGATCGGACTCGCAATCTTGCACCCAAGCATCGCGATGCTCAGGTTTCGCGTTCGGTGTGTCCCTACTGTGCCGTAGGTTGCGGCCAGCTTGTCTATCACAAAGATGGAAAGCTTGTGTCAATTGAAGGTGATCCAGAGTCGTTTATTTCCCGCGGTCGACTTTGCCCAAAGGGCTCCGACAGCTTTGAACTGCTGACGCACGCGAACCGGGAGACGCGCATAAAATATCGCAAGCCCTACTCCACCCGGTGGGAATATCTGGACCTCGAGACTGCGATGGACATGATCGCCGATCGCGTCTGGGACACGCGGGACCGCACCTTGGTGGAGGAGCGGGACGGAGAGGTCGTAATGCATACGACTGCCATCGCCCATCTTGGTGGCGCCACTCTCGATAACGAAGAAAACTACCTGATCAAAAAGCTCTTTGCAGCCGGCCTGGGCATGGTCTGCATCAGCAACCAGGCACGTATTTGACACAGCTCAACGGTGCCCGGTCTGGGCGCCTCCTTCGGTCGGGGCGGAGCGACGACTGCGCCAAGCGATCTCATAAATTCTGATGCCATTTTGATTATGGGCTCGAACATGGCGGAGAATCACCCGGTCGGTTTCCAGTGGGTGATTGAAGCCCGAGAACGCGGTGCGAAGGTTATTCACGTCGATCCGCGTTTCAGCCGCACCTCCGCGATGGCAAACATCTGGGCTCCACTGCGCGCCGGATCGGACATTCTGTTTCTCGGGGGGCTCATTCACTACGTTCTCGAAAACGAAAAAGATTTTCGCGAATACGTGATCCACTACACCAACGCTTCGATCATTCTTCCGGAGGAGTTTAAGGATACCGAGGATTTGGCAGGCGTCTTCTCTGGTTGGGACGCTAACAATAGGCGTTATGACGCAAGCACATGGCTTTACGGGGCTTGTATCCAGGGTGGCCGAGTGGCGCCCAAGAGCGCCGGAGCTCATTCCGGTCATTCTAAGGAAGGCGGTGGATCCGCCGGCGACCTCGGGGATTGCGAATGCGACCCGACGCTCAGCCATCCACGATGTGTGTACCAAGTTTTGAAGAGGCATTATGCACGATACACGCCTGAGTTGGTCGAAAGGTTTTGCGGCGTTCCCCGCGATCGCTTCCTGAAAATCGCGGAGACATTTTGCACGGCATCAGGCCCGGAGAAGACGGGAGCAATTTGCTACGCGCTAGGTTGGACGCAGCAGTCGAAAGGTCCGCAGATCATTCGCGCGGCTGCGATCCTGCAGCTGCTTCTGGGCAATATCGGACGGCCTGGAGGAGGCATTCTCGCTCTGCGCGGGCATGCCTCGATTCAAGGTTCAACCGATATCCCGACTCTTTACGACATTCTGCCCGGCTACTTGCCGATGCCGAATCTAGGGCTGGACTCACACAATCTTGCCGATTACGTTGCAACCCATCGCGATCCCACGGGCTGGTGGTGGAACTTCGATAAGTACATCGTCAGTCTGCTAAAGGCTTATTACGGGGACGGAGCCAACAAAGAAAACGATTGGGGATTCAATTGGCTTCCGCGTGTAACCGGCGACCATTCGCATCAGGGCTATTTTCTGGAAATGATGGACGGCAAAGTTGAAGGTCTGTTTGTCATGGGACAAAACCCGGCAGTGGCAGGCCCCAACTCGCGACTGGAGCGCAAAGCGCTCTCTAAGCTTAAGTGGCTCGTGGTGCGCGATATGGTAGAGCTTGAGACCGCCTCTTTCTGGTACGACTCTCCCGAGGTAGAGCGCGGCGAGCTTCGGCCGGAAGAGATCGGAACGGAAGTCTTTCTTCTGCCTGCCGCCGGGCATGCCGAGAAAGACGGCTGCTTCACCAACACCCAGCGTCTGCTGCAGTGGCACCAGAAAGCCGTCGATCCTCCCGGGGACGCCCGCAGCGAAACCTGGTTCATGTACCACCTGGGCCGCCGCCTGAAGGAGAAGGCGAAGCAAGATCCGCGGCCGCGCAATGCGGGATTGAGAGCTCTGACCTGGGACTATTCGCTGGAAGGAACGATGCAAGAGCCTAAGGTGGAAGAAGTCCTGCAAGAGATCAACGGCTACACCGTAGCTGACCACGCGCTCGTAAGTGGATTCACCGAATTGAAAGCTGACGGGTCCACTGCTTGCGGTTGCTGGATCTACACCGGCGTCTTCCCCCGCCCGGGTGAGAACCGCGCCAACCAGCGGAATTCGCAGGACCTCTGGGGACACGGCTGGGGCTTTGCTTGGCCTTCGGACCGCCGCATCCTCTATAACCGCGCTTCGGCCCGTCCTGATGGACAGCCGTGGAGCGAGCGTAAGAAATTAGTTTGGTGGGATGAGCAGAATAAAGAGTGGACGGGACTGGATGTCCCGGACTTTACGAGGACGAAAGCGCCAAGCTACCAGCCGCCTAAAAACGCACAAGGGGATGAGGCTCTTGCCGGCGATAAACCTTTCATCCTGCATCCGGATGGGACAGGCTGGATTTTCGCCCCAAAGGGATTAGTGGACGGCCCCCTGCCAACGCACTACGAAGGCCTCGAAGCTCCAGTTAGCAATCCACTTTATCCCGACCAGCAAAGCAATCCGGCAGAAATGCGAGAGGAGCGGCCGGACAACCGTTTCGCCAGCTCTCCCGATAACCGCTTCCCCTATGTCATGAGCACGTATCGGTTGACGGAGCACCACACCTCGGGCGCAATGTCGCGCATGCTTCCGCACCTGGCTGAGCTTCAGCCCGAATTCTTCTGTGAAATATCGCCCGAGCTGGCGGCAGAACGCAGAATCGAAAATGGAGGGTGGGTCACCCTGATGACTGCACGCGGGATCGTTGAGGCTCGGGCATTGGTGACCAGGCGCATGCGGCCGCTACTGATCGACGGAAAGATGGTGCACCAGGTGGGCGTTCCCTATCACTGGGGCTCTCGCGGCCTGGTTAAAGGAGACTCGGCCAATGACCTTGTGGCCATCTCGGAGGAACCGAACGTCCGGATCATGGAAGCCAAAGGGATTCTCTGTGACGTTTCTCCAGGACGTCGGGCTCGGGGAAAGGCTGCTCTCGATCAATTGAATGCACATCTGGGGAGGACTTGATGCCGACCAGTGCCTTTCTAACAGACGCTTCAGTGTGCATAGGTTGCAAGGCCTGTGAAGTGGCCTGCAAGGAGTGGAACCACATTCCCGATGATGGGTTCAACTGGACCGGTCAGTCGTACGACAATACGCACGCGTTAGGAGCATCGACGTGGCGGCACGTGCTCTTTTTGGAAGAGAAACAGCCCATGGGCCCGCAAGTCGCAGGAATAGATGAGCCGTTCCGTTGGCAGTTCCTCTCCGATGTCTGCAAGCACTGCGAGAACGCCGGATGCCTGGAAGCGTGCCCCACGGGCGCAATCGTTCGGACCGAATTTGGATCAGTATTCGTGCAGCCCGATGTCTGCAATGGCTGCGGCTATTGCGTGGTTTCGTGTCCCTTCGGAGTGGTCGACAAAAATCATGAAGTCGGAACCGCGTTCAAGTGCACGTTCTGTTACGACCGGCAGCGCGACGGGTTAATGCCTGCCTGTGCGAAGGCCTGCCCGACGCAATCGATTCGATTTGGCAACCTGGAAGACTTACGGCAGGAAGCCCAGGTGCGTGTCAAAGAGTTACAAGATCGCGGATACAACGATGCGCAAATCTACGATCCAACGGGATCCAGTGTAGGCGGCACTCACGCGATCTTTGTGATCCTCGGCCAGCCGGAGGCCTACAATTTCCCACCTGCTCCCGAGGTACCCACGATTCATATGAAGTCAGCCTGGAGCGCAGCGCTGCTTTCGGCGCTCGTGGTTGTGCTGGTGGTATTCCTGGCTTTCGCGCTGTAGCTGGACAAGGAATTCTTTCGCGTAGATCTCGAACGAGGTTATTAAGTATGGCTGCAGATCCGCAAATCACGGAAGACCGGCTGGATGCATTAAGAGAGGAAGCTGCGCGAACAGGGAAAGTACAGGATCATGGCATCGTGCCCGTGGGCGGCCCTTTTCCCAAACCAGCTTCCGCGGCGAGTTATCACGGAAATCCTGTGCTCAAGCCGCCAACCTGGACGTGGCAAGTTCCCCTGTATTTTTTTGTGGGTGGAGTAGCTGGTATTTCCACAGTAATTGCTCTGGCGGCCCATCTCTTTGGCAATGCCGGGTTGCTACGCGCTGGATTGTGGATAGGATTTTTAGGTGCGCTAATCTCGGCGCCTCTACTCATCGCAGATTTGGGCCGTCCTTCCAGGTTCTTAAACATGTTGCGAGTCTTCAAGTGGCGTTCAGCAATGTCGGTAGGCGCGTGGACGTTAACGGGATTTTCCTCTGCCGTGGGCCTGGCGGTCGTTTGCCGCGAACTGATCCTGGCAGGATACGGAAACGATTTCTTGCTTGTGATCGAATGGATAGCTGAAATCTCGGGAGCCCTGAGCGGCCTGATTCTGGCGAGTTACACGTCAGTCCTCTTAGGCGTGACTGCGATCCCGGTTTGGTCGGAAAATCGGAAGCTCGTGCCGGCGGTTTTTCTTTCCGGAGGTTTGGGCTCGGCGGCGGGCGTACTGGAGCTTCTGGGATTCCTGGTTCCAGTTACTCAGTTCATGGGAATTGTTGCCAGTACAGTCGAGACGTTGGTTGCGATCATTATTGAACTTCGCGGGCGATACGTCGATCGTCCACTGCGGGAGGGAGCTGTTGGTTGGCTGACTCGTGCTGGCGCTGCATTGGCTGGGCCGGTGTCGTTGTTGCTCAGAATTTTCTGGGGACACAGCGCTGTGGCTCGCTATGTAGCCGCAGTTTGTTTTGTCATCGGCGCCTTGATCAGCCGGTATGCCTGGATTGCGGCGGGACGAGTCTCCTCACGCGATCCGCAGGCGCTTTTCCGAATCCAGCGACCTGCCCCGAATGCAGCCGCTCATTAAGCTTTGTCGCGAATCCAAGGTAGCGCTCGTCCAGCAGATGGAATTCCAATGGTGGTGGTCATCGAGGCTAGGATCACGTGCCTTCGTATGTCTTCATCTTGCCTCGGCTTTGGTGGGTAGGGTGAAACAAAAACTTGCACCGCGTGGAGAGTTGTCGGCAGCCCACAAGCGGCCACCATGCGATTCGATAATCGAGCGGCTGATACGAAGTCCCATGCCGGTACCGTGAGTCTTGGTGGTAAAGAAGGCGTTAAAGATCTGGTCTGCCTGGTGACGGGGCAGTCCCACGCCGGTATCGCTGACTGACAGCAGCAGTTCGTTGTTTTCGGCTGGCTGCGACTTGATGATTAGCTCACGCAGCCCATCCACGTCGTGCATTGCATCGACGCCATTCATCATGAGGTTCATCAGCACCTGCTGCAATTGCACGCGATCTCCTATGACATGGGGAAGATCTTCCGCCAGCTCCGTTCGGACTGATATGGAGTGCCGCGATGCCTCGTCCCCCAGAAGGACGATCATCTCTCGGGCAACTTCGTTTACGTCAACCAACTCCCGTTGCGAAGTACCCTTCTTGAAGAGCAGGTGGACCCGGTTGATGATTTCCGCGGCGCGCTGTGCGTCTTTGACAATTCTCCACGCAGCCTCGCGCGCCTCGTTCAGATCCGGTTCATCGCGCGTAATCCATCGCACGCAGGTATTGGCGTCTGTGACTGCTGCGGCGATCGGTTGTTTTACTTCGTGCGCCAGAGAAGCAGTGAACTCCCCCATGGTGGTCAGCCGGCTGGCGTGCGCGAGATCCGTCTGCGCCTGACGCAGCGCTTCTTCGGCACGTTTGCGTTCGGTTATGTCCCGCGCCAGTTTCGATGCCCCAACCACGCGGCCCGAGCCATCTTTCATTGGGGAAATTGTCAGGGAAACGTCGAGCAGGCTGCCATCCTTGCGCATGCGGACCGTCTCGAAGTTGTCGACCCGCTCGCCGCGCGTGAGCTGCTCAATAATCGTTTTTTCTTCGCCACGACGCTCAGGAGGGATAATCAGTGTGATGTTCTGGCCAACCGCTTCTTCTGCAGTGTAGCCGAACAGCCGTTCCGCGGCCTTATTCCAACTGGTAATGACGCCGTTCAGATTTTTGCTCACAATCGCATCGTGCGACGATTCCACAATCGCAGCCAGCAAACGGGTCGCCTGCTCTGCCAGCTTGCGCTCGGTGATGTCCGTAGAGCTACCCACAAATTCCACTAAATCTCCGGATGCGTTCAAAACAGGATGGCCGACGCTGTGGATGTATTTGGTTGTGGCATCCGGAAGAAGGATTCGGAATTCCACTTCGTAATCCGACTTTCGAGCGATTGCTCGGTCGATTGCCCCGTTCCACTTAGCTCGGTCCTCCGGATGAGTGCGCTGCAGAAGTAGTTCAAAAGCCGGCGGGCCATTTTCTGGATCGAAGCCATAAATTCGGTACCATTCTTCGGACAGATGCAAGGCGTCTCTTCCCGCTACCCGCCAGGCCCAACTCCCTGTGTGCGTGAGCCTCTGCGCCTCCGCCAGGTATGCCTCGCTTCGCTTCAGCTTCTCTTCCTGCCGTTCCAAGGTCTGGGCAGTGAATCGCCTATCCATCCAGGACGTCAGCAAGGCCAGGCCGAGGACGACAAAGGTTACGGCGGCAATTCCGGTGGTGCCAAGCGTGGAGATGCTCACCGCCTGGGACAGATCCACCGGCGTGCCCGATTGCGTGAAACTGGCGGCGGCCATGCCGGTGTAATGCATCACCGGGATCGCTGCACCCATCACAATGGCTCCGGCCAACTTTTCCCGGCCGATCCCCGTTTTCTCGTCTCGGAAGTGAAAGGTAATCCAAAGCGCGGCCAGAGAAATCAGAACTGCGAACACGACGGACAGGACGACGAGAAAGGAATTAAATTGGCATATGGCCGGTAAACGCATGGCGGCCATGCCGATGTAATGCATGCTCGCAATACCCGTACCCATCAGGACACTTCCGGCCAGCGCTCGGAACGCACCCATTTTCGGTCTGCTCACCACGCCCAGGGCAACGACCGAAGCGAGAATGGCCGCAAGCAGTGACAGCAGAACGGTCGGCCAATGGTAGGCCACGGGAACCGGCAGGACGAACGCCAGCATCCCAATGTAATGCATTGACCAAATGCCAGTTCCCATCGCGCCGGCCCCGCCCAGCAGCCAAACCGCGCGAGTCCAACCGCTGGCGGCCGTTACGCGAGCTGCGAGGTCCAGAGCGGCGTACGACGCAACCATGGCAATCAACACCGAAAGCGCCACCAGCGCGTAGTTGTACGAGCCAATCAAATTCATGGCGGCCATTTACTCCATCCGGTCGCTACGCAGAACTGTCGCCCCTCTCGATAAGTTCAGCGTCTTAGGATACTGCCAATTGGCTCGGTAAGTACGCTGATTGGTGCAAGCCTGGCCATACGTAGCACCTTATGGCAGAAAATTTAGCTCACTGCTGTGAAGATTAGCAATTCCTGGTTCGACGTGAATCGAAGGGTTTGATGCTTTTCTGCTAGCTCCCAGATCGTCGGCAAACAGGAAACTATTGGATTGTTGTCGCGTGGTATTCCTTGCGATCTATGCCTTCAAAGACGGGAACGGCCGGCTCTCCCGCATCGTAACGACGCTTCTGCTGTTACGTGCGGGGTACGGATACGTTCCTTATAGCTCCATGGAAGGAATCATCGAGGCGAACAAGGACAACTACTACCTCGCGTTGCGACGCACCCAGCCGACCATCCGTAAGGAAAAACAGAACTGGGAGTATTGGCTGGTGTTTTTTCTCCAAACCATGGCGAAGCAAAAAGACAAACTTGCTGCCAAGGTCAAGGAGGAGCAGGCCATGCGATCGTCCTTGCCCGCTCTTTCAAGCCAGATACTGGAGCTCGCCAAGACCCGCGAAGAAATCACGGGTCAAGGAAATAGAGGCTTCGACGGGGGCGAACCGCAATACCATCAAGGTGCATGTGAAGAAACTGGCCGCGGATCACTATCTCATGCAAGTCGGCAAAGGCCGCGGCGCACGGTATACCTCGGATTAGCCGAACGCGCCTCCCCTTATCCGCCTTCTGTCCCTCGGCCCTAGCTGGCTGAAGGCAGGGGTGCTAATCCGGCGTGACCCCAAGGTATTCTTCGTGTCCTTCGAATATTTCGCACAGCAGCTTTCCGAGCCTCTGTTTCAGGGTGAGTGGCGTACAGCTTTCAGTTGCCCTTTCCTCCCTAACGACATTCTGGTTGATGTTGACATTCAATTCAGAGATGGAAGTCGAATGCGAAGCCATAAGCAAGTCCTCCTCGGTTCCCAAGGTTGGAAATCTCGTGGATTTTGCCTTGAGCCGGTGGGCAAACCACCGAGAGTTCCTGCCTCTACTTACGAAATCGGAAACGGATGGCAAAACACGACACGGTGCCGAAAAAAAGTCAGGGCTCACGGGCTCGGAAATGGACCATGCTGAAAGTCCCCACCCTTTGAAGGTCTCAAAAGGGTGGGGCTCTCTCGTCGCCGAATTGCGGCTGCTATTTAGACGCTTGCTGTTTAGGCGCTTGCGGTTTAGCCGCGGGCGGTTGTTTAAACGCCGGCGGTTTAGGCGCTGGCTCCTTCATCAGCTTCAGCATCGTAGGGTGGTGCGCCAGCGCGATCGACTTCTGTTCGGTGGCGCCGAAAAGTTCGGGATGCAAGTAAAGTCCCCGATCCGCCTGAGCTTTCGCTACCTCGACGGGAATGCGATGAGCGTTGGCCCAAGCATCCTGGCGAATGCCAGTAACTTGCCAGGAGACTTCAACGTTGGGCTTATCCGTCTTGATAGTGAATTGATGGTTGGCGACTTTGCTGGCCACGATGGCCTGCGCGAACTGGCCCATCACCGTGAGTTGATAGCGGAAATCACGGTTCAAAGTCTCAAACCATTCGGGCAAGGTAACCAC
This sequence comes from uncultured Acidobacteriota bacterium, assembly GCA_963832245.1. Taxonomy (GTDB): domain Bacteria; phylum Acidobacteriota; class Terriglobia; order Terriglobales; family Acidobacteriaceae; genus JABDBE01. Next base: position 2,769,868 of record CAWHTG010000004.1, on the reverse strand, counting down.
TGCGCTGCCTGACGCGTCGGTAGTCGCATTGCCGTTGTAAATGTTCATCATGTCGGGCGATTCGACAAAGGAGTGATAGAGGTACTTGTTTGCCGGATCGAGAGGGTGATCGATTTTGAACGACCCCCCAGCTTTAGAAAGGTTGCCATCGACGTCGACATTGCCGTCGAAAAACGCCGCGTAGCCGCCGCTTTGATTGTAGGTGAACAGAGCGTCTCCAGTAGTGGAGTTGCTAAAGCCTCCGCCGCTGCCGCTAGTACTACTTGATTGTCCTAGAACTCCCCAAGCGTTGCCAATTCCATTGACGCCGGTAGCGCCCAAACCTAACACTCCCACGTTCGCGCCAGTGCCGGTGCTGTTGCCCCACACCCCGGTGGAACCGCTACCGTATGTTCCGTAGCTGCCGGTAATGGTGCTGTTGCCGGCCACGCCAGTGGCACCATAGCCGACCACTCCGTTGCTGGCAGTGCTGCTTCCCGCATCGCCGTACAGTGCAATGCCGCCAGAAACGGTCGCGTAGCCCGCTACGCCGGTCGCGCCGTAGGCTACTACTCCGTTGCTGCCAGCGCTGCTTCCCGCATCGCCGTACAGTGCGATGCTGCCAGCAACGGTTGTGTAGCCCGCTACGCCGGTCGCGCCCTCGGCTATTACTCCGTTACTGGCGGTACTGGAACCGGCGTTGGCGAACACCCCGGTACCCCCAGAACTGGAGGAGGTAGCCGTGATCGGTCCAGCGCTGAGACTGCCATTCACCGTTGCATTGTCCCGCACGATGGCCGAACCGTTAACGTCTAGAGTGGCCCCCGGCGATGTGGTTGCGATACCTACCTTGCCTGCACCGTCGAAGATATTGGAGTTGCCCAGCTTGGTCGGGCTTAGCCACTTGGTAATATGGTTAGCCGTGCCGGTGCCGGTGATGGCCGCAGCCGGCGCATTGGAATTGGCGGCCGATGCAACTCCGGGTGCCGCCGCCTTCACAAATGCCGAGGGCGGCAGGCCGCCGACGGTCTCTGCATCCAGGGCTTTCAACGCATAGGGGACGCTCATCAAGAGCGTGCGGGGCTGCTCAGTCTGCCCTTGCGCATGCACTCCTAACCAGCGGGCCTCGCCGGATGCGAATGCGCTGCCAGGTAACCCTTGGGTAGAGGCCGAGCCCAGCATCACCGAGTAGTGACCGGTTTTATCGGGTGTAACGTTCTGGGTTTCTACCCATAGCGGAGCGCCGCCTTCGGATTCTTTGTAGAGAGAAAATGTGACGCCCACTGTGCCCGTCACTGGCTTGTTATTCACATCAGTTAAAACGCCGCTGAACTTGACCACAGGCGGCACAACTGCGTTCGCCGCAGCCGGAGCTGCTTGCTGAGCGCAGAGCGAAACTGCAGAGCAAATCAACAGAAGCCAAACACTGAGAAATAACTGTATGCGCGACATAACAATTCTCCTTTTTTCCACCCGCTACCACAACGAGGAACCCGCAGTCATTGTCCGATTTCTGACAAATGCGAATTCCTCGCTACAATTCCCCCTCTATTTACGAAATCGGAAACGGATGGCAAAACACGACAGGAAGCCAAAAATTCGATCGGTCAAGGGCTCGTAAAGGCGGACCGGCAGTCGGGAGAGGCTAGCCTTTCTTCACTAATTGCGGGGCACAGCGAGGAAGGTTGCGCGCGGAGTGATCTGGCTTAACGACTGGCGTAGAAGAAACTGAGCATTTGGAAGCTTGCCATTCCAATGGCTCCAGAGGTCTGTCCGCTGCGCTTCAAGCTGCAGGGCCTCATCTTTCCGCCCGCTTCGGCGAAGAAGATTGGCAAGCGCCGTCCAGGTACGGGAAAGACAGGTGGCATCGCGCAGGTCATTCAGCGCATCGGGTTTCCATGCCATTAGTTTGTCGAGCAGTTCCTGATAGGCTTCAGTGGCTCTGGCGGTTTCGCCGGTTTCGGCGTAGTCATCGGCCTGAGCCCTCAGAGCATCGTAGGTGTCGCTCATGGGCTCGACTTTGTCGGAGGGATATCGGATAGCCTGGCTCAGCAGTTCGAAAGCTCGGGCGATGCGCTGCCTGGCTTCGTGATCGCGACCCGTCCAGCGCAGGGCGTAGGATGAAGCAGCCAGAAGTTCAGCTTCATCCCGTTGTGTGCTGACATTGCTTTTTGCTTCGCCTATGCGTGCCAGTGCATGATCGTAGACCGCCAGCGCATCCTGCGGATTACTGTGGCGCAGGATATTGGCAATTTCCAGGCTTGCGGTTGCAACGTTATGGCGGCCGAGGTAATCGTTCGCGTCCTTCTGCGCGAGATCCTCAGCAATGTCTAACGCCTTTTGAAGTTCGGTGAGCGCCTCTGAACTCCGCCCGAGGCTTGGTTCTGCATCCGCCCGGCCCAGGATCATGCCTTCAAGGTCGTATGAGTTCGCCAAGTTGATGCGAAGCGACGCGTGTCCGCCTGCGGCCTCGTGTTTCTTGAGCTCAATGGACTCAAGCGCAGTCTTGAGGGCACCATCCAGATCCCCGGACTGCCAACGTGCAATCCCTAAAACCTCAAGGGCAGATCCACGGAGGTCATTCGCCCTAGGCCCCGGTACCGCGATCTCCAATGCCCGCTGGCAATACCGTATTGCATCATCGAAATCCCTACCGTCAATATACGTGCCAGCGACATTTGCATAGAAATATCTCATGCTATAGAGGTCCCTGAACTCGACGGGGCGAGTAGTCATGAACCGCTCGATCAATGAAGCAGTGCTAGCGGCATCTTTCAATTCTTCTGCCTGGTCGGCGCGGTTGCCGGCCAGGATCATGCGGTCATGGGCGATTGTGGTAGCAATGAACAACGCCCGAGGATTTCTGGGGTCTTTCGAGAGGACAGGGTCCACGAATCTCGATGCATTGTTCAGACTCGCTTCGGCTTCCGCAAATTGGCCTAGATTTGGAGAAGTTGGATCTCCTTGTACGTGCGCCACGCGCACGTAGGCGTAAGCGATTTCGAGCGCTAAATCCCTGTCGCCGGAAACATCGCTACCCAGCGAAGTCAGATATTCCAGCGAATCGGTAACCATCTCCATTCTGACCTTCGTCGAACCCGGCACACCTCTGATGTCTTGATCGAGTGCGATGAATTTATTGGCCAATTTTCGCACCTGAGCAAATCGCCGTTCGGCTACCTTGCGCTCGTGATTTGCAACCAGCAGCCCCGTGGAAAGGCTGCCAATCACAAGCACAACAGCAGCGGCGGTTAGCGTCACCACCGTGCGGTTTCGGCGCAGGAATTTGGCGGTGCGATAGGCAAGTGTGTCGGGTCGCGCGCCAATTGGTTCGTGCTTCAGGTACCGCTGAAGATCGTCGGCCAGCGCAGTCACTGAAGCGTATCGCTCCTGCGGATTCTTCTTCAGAGCTTTGCCAACAATTGTGTCCAGATCTCCACGAAGTCCGCGGCGGAGTTTGTCTAAAGTCGTGCCCCGTCTTTCAGCGATGAGCTTGCTGTTGTCCGCTGGAATTGCGTCGGAGGCGCGCGGCGGCTCAATATCGAGCACAACTTTTACCAGTTCCGCGGGCGAGTGCGGTCCTGAGCCAGCCGGATGTTGGCCAGACAATAGGACGTAGAACAACACACCTAACGCGTAAACATCCGTAGCAGTCGTCACTGGCCGGCCGGTGAGTTGCTCTGGAGCAGCGTACTGAGGAGTGAGAGCCGAGCCGGATTCGTGAGTGAGCAAGGTTGCGGCACCCGTCTGGCCTTCGCCCTCCAGGAGCTTGGCAATCCCGAAGTCCAGCAGCTTGACTTCACCGCCGGTGGTGACCAACACGTTTGAAGGTTTGATATCGCGATGGACGATCAGATGCGCATGGGCGTGCGCCACTGCCGCCAACACATCCAGAAACAGGCGAACGCGTGCATCGAGGTCGAGCTTGTGCTGGTCACAATACTGATCGATGGGGTCGCCCTGGACATATTCCAAGACCAAATATGCCTGCCCAGCTGCAGAGACACCCGCATCCACCAGCTCCGCGATGTGTTCATGCGCCAATCGCCCGAGAATGCTGCCCTCTCGTTTAAAGCGTTCTTCTCCACCTTTCCCCGCTAGGGCCAAGTTGACAAACTTCACAGCCACACGCCGCTCGAACCTGCCATCACTGCGTTGGCCGAGCCAGACGCTTCCCATTCCACCTTGGCCGATTTGCGAGATCAGCGTATAGGGCCCAATGGTCTGGCCCGCAAGGCCCGGCGCACTCAACCACAGGGGCGAACCTTTCTCCAGAAAACCTTCCTGCGCCAGCACGCGGTGTTCGTCCAGTAGTGCTGTCACCTCTGCGGCTAATTCAGGATTCTGCTGTTGAAGCGACGACAGCCATATGGCTTGCGCATCGTCGGTCATGACGAGCGCTTGGTCCAGATATGGACTTATAATTTGCCAGCGTTCGGGACTGAGGGTGCGCATCGCGATTCCTCAGACCTCCAAATCCGCGCGAATTTTTTGATAAAGATAAATACGAGCTTTTTCCCAGTTGCGCTGCACGGTTCGTTCGGAAACATCCTGCATGGCGGCGATTTCCACGAAGGAAAAGCCACAAAAGAACTTCAAATCGACGATCGCGGCGAGGGAGGGCTCCACTCTGCCAAGCTTGTCCAAGGTTTCGCTGATTCGGACAAGCTCTTGGTGGTCTACCGCATTCTCCATCGCGTCGGTGTCGAGCGTAGTAATCTCAAACAGGCCGCCGCGCTTCTGAGCATGCCGTTCTCGGGCATGATCGATGATCAGTCCCCGCATCACTCGAGCCGCATATCCCATAAATCGTGCCTCGTCGGGAAACGACGGGCCGTCGCGAGCAGCCATGTCCAGATAGGCCTCATGCAGGAGGGTTGTGGCACTGATACTTACCTCCGAGCCATGCCGGGCGAGTTGACGCTTGGCCAGCCGATGCAACTCGGCGTACAGGGCAGCAAACAACGCTTCCCGGGCCTGGATGTCTCCTCGTTCGGCTGCGACTATAAGAGAAGGAATTGACGACCCCACGTCTGCCTCCAGGGGCTGCCGGCCACCTCGCACTAGAACCCCTAAATGGCGACAGCTTCTCGCAGTTCGGCAGGATAGTCAAGCCTCGCGTTAGAGTGATCAGAAGAGCGGATCTGACGATCCCGTATGAACAAATAAAAGGGAATAGCGAATCTCTGGATGCAATCTCTCGAGAGCTCGCCGGGTCACCAGATCACGAAGTCCGCTTCGGGTCTAATTACCGGATTCCATTGGTCCCTGGATGGCAAAACGATGGCCGTGTTGCGCACGCACAGCACTTCGGACGTGGTCGCGCTGCGGAAAGTAGTCAATAGCCCAGCGCGGCTCGGCAGTAATCCGCGGTCGGGCTGTTATCGTACGAATCCCCGGTTCGCACTCGAAGTCGACTTCAATCACCCTGAAGTCTAGCAGCATGGCATGCGAATGCCCGATGCCGTTGGTCTGACTGGTACGTTGCTTTGGATCTGGTAGCGCGTGCATCGCATCATCCTTGAGCCCCGCCCGCCAGAGCACCTTCTTAAGCGCTTCCGATAGCCGTCTCGTGTGGCTCATGATCCATTCACGTGCTGCCTCTTCTTGGCGGAACGCGGACAAAATGAAAAGGGCGCCGCATTGGCGCCCTAAAGTATTGATCGGAGCATCGCCGGGACGTCAGTTTTCGATGCAGAGACTCGGGCGTGGCAGCGCTTTTGTCCTCGGCGGACTCGCAGTTCTGCTCATAGGGTTTGGCGTGTACCCCGCGCCGTTGCTCAACCTCATCCGAGCGACAATAGGCGGGCTGAACTGATGTGGTGTTCCGCCAGCTATTCAGCCTTGAGAAAAAGCACTCCCAGCGGAGGCAAGCTGAGTTCGAGTGAGTAAGGGCGACCATGAACAGATCGCTCGCCGCGTGAACTCCCCCGAGGTTTCCCACCCTTGGCTTGTGCCAACGATCTGGCAAAAGCAGCTTTGGCGCTCCATGCATGTTTCAACGGCCACCTTCCAACCCATTGGTAAGTCAAGAATTCCTCAAGCTGTCTCTTCGCTGACATTGGCAGAGCGCGTGCATTTTTGACTCATGGAGATGCGTCTCGCAAATCAAGGTTCCCGCTTAAACGGGTGGAAAGGGATCAATCTGCCATGGGAAGTTGTTTTGGCTCTCATTCGGACTTAGCCGATTGCACTACATACCCGGCCTCTCAGAGACCAGGGCTGCAAATTAGTTCACGGACTGCGGCAATTCCCCCGGAAGAGAAAGAACATTTTTTCGTCTATTCCACCCTGCACGAAACGATATTTCAGGGCACTCTGCTTGAATCGGACGGAAAGCCACGACCGCGAAATCCCTGGGCCGCGTTTGGATCGTTGGCCTTCATGTCAGTTCTCCTGCTGGCGCTAATTACCATTACGCTGCTTCACGCAGATCCGCTCCCCAAGAGAGAAACGCTGACGATGTTATATCTACAGCCGGCGTCGGCCGCGGGCGGCAATGCCACGAAGTCTCAAGCGCCCAGGCCTGCGTCCACTTACAGCTCGACAAACACCACTATTCCGACCCCAGTGCACAAGACCCAAGAAGCGCCACCATCGCCGGTCGGCACAACGGGAATGCTCGGTGGAGTTCCGAGTGGCGTGGTCGGCGGCGTTCCCGGCGGAGTGTTGAACGAAATGCTGAATGGCGCGCCAGGCGTTCCAGTCCTTGCGAAATCGCCTGCGCCGACGCCGGTTAAGAGAATGCGTATCGCCTCCCGGGTAGCTGAGGCGAACCTGATCCACGACGTGCCGGGCGCGGATTGAAGGAACTGTAGTGCTGATGGCTGTGATCGGCAAGGATGGCAGCGTGCAGGATGTACGAGTCGAGAGCGGATTACCAATACTCGCGCAAGCCGCCATCGATGCGGTGAAGCAATGGCGTTACAAGCCATACGTAATAGACGGAGAACCGGTTGAAATTGACTCCCGCATCACAATCAACTTCACCCTATCCGCAAGCTAGGAGCAATCAACGATGCAGAACAATACACATGCCTCGCCTATCAGGCCTTTGAAACTTGTCCTGAAACTAACACACACGTTGGTGCTGATCGCCCTGGGAGTGATCCTTATAGCACCGGTGCCCGCGCAGTCTGCTGAAGCGGCAAATACAAAAACCGGAAGGATTCTCGGTACCGTGGTCGATACCAGCGACGATCCGATTCCCGGTGCCACCGTGTTGCTTCAAGGGCCGACCAGCGATCGGTTCACTGTTATAACAAAGGACGATGGAGCCTTTGTATTCGAGCAGGCACCGGCGGGAATCGCTTATCAGGTCACTGTCACTGCTGAAGGATTTGCAGAGTGGAACCCGTCCATTACCGTCGAACCCGGACAAGACAAAACGCTAAGCGATATCAAACTCCGCATTCTGGCTGTGCAGCGGGCGGTCAACGTGAGTTATTCGTCGAAGGAAGTTGCTGCCCAACAGCTCAAAGCTGAAGAACAGCAGCGTGTTTTGCGTTTTATCCCGAATATATATGTGACTTATGACCCTCACCCCGAGCCGCTTACCACGAAGATGAAGTTCCATCTCGCGTACAAAGGTCTCACTCATCCAAGTTTCTTCATCTTGGAGGCTGCATGGGCCGGCGTCCAGCAAGCCGCGAACACCCCTGAAATTCTGCTACGAGGAGAATGACAAATGACCAAAGAAGAGATGGAGAAACGGATGAAACGCAAACGGAAAAGCAAAGAGACGATTCGCTTCGACGGGAAGGAGCACACCCTATCTGAAGTGTTCGCAAACCATTGCTTGACCGGCAGGTACCTCCGGAGGATTGAAGGGTACTTGAAGATGATGGAAAAGTACCTGAACAGGGAACGTAACATCATGGCCTACGCCAAAGAGAAAGGCCATGCGGAGAATCTCGCGTATCTGAAAAAAGAGTGGGGAGGTCATCCCGCAACTGTCGAGGGGTTTCGCGGCATCGTTGCACAGGTACGTGCTTACTACTTGAACGGCAGTAAGCCTGTGAAGCCAGCAAGGGCGTAGTCCAACCGACCAACCTAACGGGCCAGCCGCAAAGCTGGCCCATTCTTTTTTTGAGCACAGAAGAAAACCCAAAGGAGCGATCACAGTGAACCCAGAAACACAACTGCAACACATGCTGTTTGACTACTGCTTTGATCTAGTCAGACAGAAAAAACACAGAGTCTATCGCAATCCCGATGGCCTAACGTTCGTTACCGCGTCTACTCCCTCGGATGTAAGAGCAGCGCAGAACACACTAAGCGATTTCAAGCGATACTTGCGGCAAAACGGAAAGTTGGAGCTTGTCCGTGAGTCATCTCCGACCTTATCAAAGCCTCAACCAAAGAGAGATCGTGCGCCTCAAATCATCGTGGCGCAGAGTTTTCCCGACATTGAAGCCCCGACGATGGAAGCGCCGCCTGTTGTCCAGCCTGCTTCTGCCCTGCAGACGTGGCAGGACTTCAAGCAGGAGTACGCGCAGGCGGAAGAAGCGGAGCGTTTTCAAGCGGCCTTGCAGCACGTGTTTGATAGGTTCAATTGCCGTGTGCTAGCGGCAACGGTACCTAAACGTGACGCACTGGAACACTTCGAGCACCCCGTGCGCTGGGGGACGCTTCGCTTCTTCTTATCCGAAGAGACCGACTAGGCAGTAGTCCTTTCCGAACCAATCCCAATTCAAAATTCAAAGGAGCAGTCATGACAGACTTTTCTCTACGGCCGAAACGCGTCTATGCAGACGCGATGCCCTTAAATACGATGCCAGCGCGGCACATGGCCGTGAAGGGGGATGCCCTCACCAACGAGCCTAACATGGCCTTTATGGCGAACTGGCTATTCAATCCCTATTACATGGGCTGGGAACACCAAGAACGTTGGCGGCCAATGCGACATGCGGCAATGCACGCGGCAGGCGTCGTAGCAGAGCAGAAGCAGAAATCGAATGCAGAGTTACGCACACGCGAGTTCGACAAAGAGAACAAGGCAGCAGACCATATGTGTGCCGGAGACTCTCAAGGCATCCAATGCGACCGCGAAACTTCGATTGAATCCGCAGCGGCAATCAGGGAAGCGATTGAAGAATGCATGATGCAGCACGAGGACGGCGAGAAACTTGTGCTCACGTCAAAATGGCGCGATAGTCAGGGTGTGATGGGAGTAGGACCAAGCACCGCGCGCGCTGAGGGCTTGTTCCACTGCCGCTGCCGTTCGTGCCTACTGCTCGATTCACGCCCCGATTGGGTGATGGAGCCTTATACGGTGCTTGGTTCTTACCTGCTTTGGGAAGCAATGCAACAGGTAGTCGTGCCCACAGTTGGCAAGCCCACGCCCGCTCTCTTCACACACGAGCAAGATTACCCACCAATCAAGGACATCACGAGGCAATGGAAAAACGGCAAGATGCCCGAAACGAACGAGTACATACCACCAAGGTCTGGGGAATCCTGCCAGCACAAGCATTTCCACAGTGGCAACATGGTGCTCACATCCTTGCCCATGCGAGCGGGCGTCAAGTGGAAACGTATAGGCTGCGAGGGCACACCAACAAAACGCTGCAAGTGCTCATTCGTTAGACCAGAGCGCAAAACATGGAAGGGTGACCGACTCTATTGCCTGTTCAGTAATAGACGCTTGCAAATTCGCAGCGGATACGAGGAGAGAACCAACCGCGCAGAACAATTAGGTGACCCGATTGTACGCAGCGGACGCAAGCTGTGGGCACGGAAGTGGACTGCCGTTGAACCTCCCACCCTGTACAAGGACGTGTCTCCCAGGGCAATCACCTTTGAGCGGCTCTATGGTGACGCCATACCGAACGAATATGCCCTGCGCGAGTTGCACGATTGGCGTGATCGACTGCATAAGACAGGACGCTGGGCTGTGCGAAGTGTAGACAGTTTAACGAGTCGCAAACGCAAGGCTTATCTACGCAGACATCCCATAAAACTTGCTTCTACAATAACTTACAAGCTCCCGCTGGACAAGTTAGAGCCTTTCAAAATCCGACCCTATAAGTGAGAGGGCGGATAAAGGTTTACCCCTTTCAATAGAAGGCACTACATGTCCAAGAACACATGGGACTGCAAGCGAATCCCACAACAAAGACCACTCACGCCCGAATTACCGCTGGGCACCAGCCCACTCGATGACGCTCGCGCAGAGATTGCACGCCTCCACAAAGAGCTAACGCGACTCAAGCAGCGTCCTGCAACGATGAATGACTCGCGGCTGCTCGATTTCCAGCTACAGAATCGAGCGATGCGAAAGTATATCGAGCAATCTGGCCTATTGGCCGACTTCAAAGCAAAGAATCCCAGCATCACCTAACTCAACGCCCCTGCCGTTCCGCAGGGAGAAGGTCGAACTATGTCCGAACAAAACGAACACCACCAAACATTTCAAGACGAAGCGAAACGCGAGACCGCACTACTCGTTGCAATATCCCGCGCAATCGAAGCCAGCCCCATTACCCATCAAGGGACGCGAGAACAAGCAGTCCGCGCTGTCCTCGCAAAGCTCCAAGCATCGCACACGCTGCGAGTCGGGGATCGTGGCTGGGTCAGCGCACTCAACCGCGATGGGACACCCGCCGATTTTGCAAAGCTAGTGACAGACGCGATGCTCCTGGATAAAAGCATCGGCGACCCAGATAGCATCGCTCGGGCGGTGAAATCTGGCACCATCTCTCTCGGTGCGAAGAGCGAGTTGACTACGGCTGCGCAAAAAATCGAGTTCATAAATCGCTTCACTCTTGAGGCGTGGGAGAAACTTCCTATGCATCGCGTGGCAGCGGTCACGCCTTCGAAAGAAATGACGAAGCGTGAATATCTGTCCATGTCCACAAAGGACCGGATGGCGCTTCAAAGCACACTGACCGAGCAGGAGCTTGGCACGATCCTGAGTCGTCGATAAACAACTGCTCATCTCGATATTCGCGCTTGAGCCAATGCTCGCGCGAACAGAGCGGCGGGCCTTTGGCTTCCAGCCCGCCGCTCCATTTTTCCCCGAAGACTCCCAAACGCTTTAGGTGCGTGCGGCTTCCGTACATTGCGCAGGCCGTGCGCTTCTCTTGTAAAACTTCGCAACGCTATACCCGTACAAAGCAAAGGATAGTAATCATGAACTCAGCAAAATTAGTCAAAGTTCCAGACAGCATCAGCCGGGGCATCAACGGACTCCCTGGTGCGGATAGCAGTGTCAAAGCCTCTACCTACCTCGCGCAGCCCGTCGACCCTTCAGCGAACGGCTTGAACGCAGGAATGCAGGGCAAACAGAACACGGCAGTTCGCCCCATCGTCGTGAAACAGACCGATTACAAAAATCTCAAGACTGGCGAAGACTTTCGCTACCAGTCGAAGAACAGCGCAGACCAAAGTCTCGGAAAGATCAGCAATGATCCCGGCCCGCGAGCCACGACTCAGCCGCGACGAGGAGAAATATGAGTGAGCAGGAGCCAACGCGGTTGATAGCCCGCAAGGACGCGGCGGCATTTCTGAAAATAACAACGCGGCACTTCGACAGGGAAGCACGGAGGCGCGGCATCGCTCTCACCAAGGCAGTGCGCTCCGTTTACATCGCGCGAGAGCAGTTAATGCAGTGGCACCCGCGATCAGATTTCCCGAAGCAAAGAAACCACAAACCCGACTCAAGCTACGTGAGGCCGCGAGACTGTTGAGGTGTGGCCCTGGCAAACTGCGGGCATTCATCAAAGCCGGGGACATTCCAGCCTTTCAGGAGGGGCGCATCTGGTTCCTGCTGTATGACGACATCTCGAAATTCACCGCAACGGCTCGGGAGCGAGCAAACGCAAGGCTCAAGGCGGAACGCGACGCAGGCAATGTCCGACCGGAGACTCTGCAGGAGATTGCCCGGTACAAGCCCCCGCTGCCATCTTTGAAGCTACCGTACCAAGATGAGGAGAACTCCGCGCACGGTATACCGCCACACGCTACGCAGCTAGAGCCTAGTCCAATCGACCGGGCTATCAATCACGCGCTCTGGGCACGGGAGGCAGGGCGGATCAATGAGCACACTACAACCGACCCAGACAAACTAAGGCGGATGCGCGCGCTTCTGCCTCGGCTGGCACTAAAGCGGGATGTGTCATGTGGCTCAGCGGGCGAGATTCCACGATTCCCCGGTTGGGAAAACCCTTATTAAGGAGACCAATGAACTACTCAGTTGAACAAGCGGCGGACGCCATCAACACGAAGCCCGACGTGATTAGGCGAGCTATCGAACTAGGCGCAATACGACTCACGGATGGCTTAATTGCGATGGCTGAACTTGCGGGGTTCGCGGCTCAAGGCTTCAAACACAACCGATACGACCAGCAAGGGAACAAACTCGCAGGAGCGAGAAACTGAAATGAAGACTTTCCTGACGGCGGATGAACACAATGCAATGAACAGGCTCAAGATCGCGCAGGAAGATAGGCTACGGTTCGCACGCAAGGTAAAGCGATACGGAGACTGCCTCTTATGGACGGGATCACGCAATGCTGAGGGCTACGGTAAATTCAAATTTCGGACGGGGATGACCGTACTGGCGCACAGGTTCGCTTGGTTTGCTGAGCACAGTCTATGGCTGCTCCCAACGGGAAAAGTAGGGGACATGTGCCACATCAAGACATGTCCGAACCGGGCCTGCTGCAACCCTTCCCACCTCTATCTCGGCACGCGGCGAGAGAATATTTACACACGCGACAATCACAAATACGTCGCTGAGATTCCCGTGTTCCAGGTGGCAGAATTTGTCACCACGGGTGAGTTCGAGATCGTGATTTAAGCACGAAGGGCAGCGAGTCTGCTGCCCCGATCTTTGTATCGGCCCTCTGATGGCCGAGCAAAGGAGAAAAAATGATTGAGCGAATCTAATTTCGAGCGGCTGCTCAGCACGGATGAAGCAGCGAACATGCTAGGTGGTCTGCATCCCAAGACTTTGATGCGTCTCGCCCGAGAGGGCGAGGTGCCTGCGATCAAGATAGGACGGTGCTGGTTCTTTCGTGCCAGTGTTTTAAACACCTGGGTTGATGTACAGTCACGACAGCATCGCCCGTGCCACACGGAAAGGGTTATGTGATGGCACGAAAATACCAAAGGGGAAACTTGACCCTAAAAAAGAGGGCGAATGGGCCGGACGTTTGGGAATTTCGTTGGCGAGATGCCAGCGGCACACAACGCAGCAGACTCCTCGGAACGGCAGAGCAATTCCCTGCCGAACGCGACGCACAGTCTGCAGCCGATGCCCTTCGCTTGGAAATCAACTCGGAACTGCCAAAAGCAGTTCCCATAACCGTTGCAACATTGGTTGACCGATACCTTACAGACGATGTGGAGATGGGTCGGCTGGCATATGCAACGAAGGCAAGCTACAAAACCTATCTGAACGGATGGGTCAAACCGAAGTGGGGTAAGCACACGTTGGAACAGGTACGCACGATGGCCGTTGAGCAGTGGTTGCGAGATGTAACGCTCGCACCCAAAAGCAAATTGCATCTACGAAATGTGCTGCATGTTCTCTTCGAGTGTGCTGCCCGATGGGAGCTAATCGAGCAGAATCCCATCACGCGAGTGAGGCAAGGTGGGGCAAGGCGAGCAGAGCCGGATGTGCTGACGCCCGACGAGTTCCGTGCCCTCCTGGCGGAACTGACTGCGGAGCCTTACCGCACGATGGTGATTCTGGCGGGTTGCCTAGGGCTTGCCCGTTCTGAGTTTGTCGGCCTGAAGTGGGCAGACATCACTTGGGACGCAGCAACCCTGAGTGTGCAGCGCGGAGTCGTGCATTGCCACGTTGGGAACCCTAAGACGCTCGCCCGTAGAAAACCCATCCCGTTAGCTCCCGAACTGCTCATAGTTTTACGTGAGCATCGTGAGCGGGCGGCTTATCCGGCTGATTCCGATTGGGTCTTTGCCTCACCGTACAAGCGCGGCGCTGAACCCTATTGGCCGGATTCGGCACTGCAAGACTTTGTGAAGCCTGCCGTAACGCGAGCAGGAATCACGAAGCAGGTAGGCTGGCACACGTTCAGGCATAGCTACAGCACGCTGCTCAGGGCCAATGGTACGGATGTGAAGGTGCAGAGTGAGCTGCTCCGGCACTCCAACATCGGGACGACACTCAACCTGTACACCCAAGCTGTGAGCGCCCAAAAACGGGCCGCGCACGGGCAGGTTGTTGGGCAACTGCTGGCAGTGTGAGCGCAAAGTGAGCGGGGCTTATGACCGGAAGGCTTGCAATCGACTGAAAAGATTGGTTGCGGGGGGTGGATTTGAACCACCGACCTTTGGGTTATGAGCCCAACAGGACAACGCTAACCTCCGCTGAATCAATTACACTTACATTCCCGTCACCAAGAAAAACCACCCTCACAACCTAGATTTTGGACCTCACTTGGACCGCAGAGGAGTCTGCCGCAACAAGAGAGGTACACACGAACTGCGGATGCGGTGTTTGCCTCACATACACCTGCATCAAGCCGGTGGGTATTGGTGTCTCGAGGAATGATTGCAATCGGACGAACAGCTACGAAGTGAAGTCGGACGCCAGCAACCCGATATCAATGGGCGGCTTGCAATCCGCCGCGTGGACGAACTGCACGCGCCAGTACAGTCTTTCAATCCGACGACGCTGAGTCGGATCGAGGGGCGTCAGGTTGTTCGTTCCCCACAACAACTGCGGCTGCATCCCGCGATGAAGGAACTCGCGTGGACCGGTGTTATAGACGAACTCAACGACGCCGCCCGACTGAAGGACTTGTCCGGTCCCGAGCCAATTCTCATCACGGCGAACGGGACGATTCTCGCTGGCTTTGGGCGCTGGCGGTCAGCGCTTTTGGATGGTAGGCACGAAATCAACTGCATCGAATATCCGCTCAGCGAGAATGAAGCGCTACAGTTCATCATCAGCCACCATCAACCCCAGCCTGGATGGAATGCGTTTGTCCGTATTCGCCTGGTGCTGACACTGGAGCCCTATCTTCAGCAGAAAGCGCTTGCAAACATGCGCGCCGGGGGCAAGTACAAGGGTTTGGCAAATTTGCCGGAAGCTCGGCATATTGATGTGCGTCAAGAGATTTCCAACTTCGCGGGCTTTGGCGCTTGCGCTCGTAACGTCAGCAACGTCAAAACGATCCTCCAGACCGCGCACCCCAGACTGATAGAAGCCCTGACTGACGGGAGACTTAGAATCAACCGTGCGGTTCAGTGGTGCAAGCTTCCCAAGGCCCACCAGGTGGAGCAGTTCATCCTTTACAGCGAGGAGCGGGCGACGAACAGGGTGATTCGTCGGTCTATCGCTCGGCCCGAAGCGGAAAAGATCAGGCTCGACGTTGTCACGGTACTCGGCGCTTTGCAGCACCAGGAGGCGCGACAGCCTGGATCGGTTGCGGTACGGGTCGGTCGGCATAAACGCACGGTTGTTCTTATCGGTCAACTTCTGTTCCCCGAACCACATTCTCAAAAGGAGTCGAAACTAGATGAAATACCACCATCCGCTCAAGACGATTCTGTCTCAGGCGCGTCCGTACTGGGACCGGGATGAGATGCGCGCCGCAGTTCGCAGGGTCTTTAGCAAGGCGTTGCAGTGTCGCACTGCAGAGTTGGGCGCCGAGGTTTACTCTTCAGAGAACCAGGAGCTCATCCTTTATCACACCTGCAAATCGCGAGCCTGTCCAAGTTGTGGCTACCGGGCCAGCGTACAGTGGCTACGTGAGCGGTGGGCCGCACTGCCAAACTCGCTCTATAAGGGGATCACGTTCTCGATGCCAGATGTACTTTGGCCTCTTTTCCGTGACAACCCGCCCTTGGCTAAGGCTCTCTCAGCTTTAGCCGCGGAAGTCATACAGGCACGGATAAGCGCGAAATATGGTTTGCGTGTTGGCGTCATCGCCATTCTTCATGGGTGTATCGCTCGGCCCAAAGAGGAAAAGATCAGGCCCGACGTTGTCACAGTACTCGACGCCTTGCAGCACCAGGAGGCGCGACAGCCTGGATCGGTTGCGGTACGGGTCGGTCGGCATAAACGCACGGTTGTTCTTATCGGTCAAGATCTGTTCGGCGAACCGCATTCTCAAAAGGAGTTGCACCTGACATGAAATACCACCATCCGCTCAAGAAGATTCTGTCTCAGGCGCATCCGTACTGGGACCGGGATGAGATGCGCGCCGCAGCTCGCGGGGTCTTTAGCAAGGCGTTGCTGTGTCGCACCGCAGAGTTGGGCGCCGAGGTTTACTCTTCGGAGAACCAGGAGCTCATCCTCTATCACACCTGCAAATCGCGAGCCTGTCCGAGTTGTGGCTATCGGGCCAGCGTACAGTGGCTACGCGAGCGCTGGGCCGCACTGCCAAACACGCTCTATAAGGGGATCACGTTCTCGATGCCGGATGTACTTTGGCCTCTTTTCCATGACAACCCGCCCTTGGCTAAGGCTCTGTCAGCTCTAGCTGCGGAAGTCATACAGGCACGGATGAGCGCGAAATATGGTTTGCGTGTTGGCGTCATTGCCATTCTTCACACCTTCAACGGGGAGTTAAAGTTCAACTCACATGTACACACCATGGTGACCGGGGGTGGTTTACGGGAGGTCTCCCACATCTGGGTTTCTCGCGTCTACTACGATCGCGATCTGCTGATGAAGTCTTGGCGGAAGGCCGTGATCGCGCTTCTCCGCGCAGCTCTGCAGGCGGGTCAGCTTGGGACGGAGTTGACCGTTGACCAGATGGAAGACCTGCTCACTCATCTGGAGAAATGCTGGTGGAGCATCAAGATTCAATCGTTCGAAGATAAAGGGCATTTCCTGCAATACGCCGGCCGATACGTAAGGCGGCCTCCCATCGCGCAGCGTCGTATCACCTGGATCGGGGAACGAACCGTCAGGTTTTGGCACAAAGACAAAAAGCTGCGTCGCCGTGTTGAGGTGCGGTGCTCATTGGAAGAGTTCATTGACCGTTGGTCGCAGCACATTCCGGAACGCTATCAGCACGCTGTTCGGAGCTTCGGGCTGTTTGCTCCACGCTCGCTCGGGCAGACCTGCGCGGCCATCTTTGCCATTCTGGGACAGGAGCGAAGGCCACGCCCCAAATCTCGCCCTTACGCGGCCTCCGTAAAGCGGGCCTTCGGATATGATCCGCTCCTCGACAACGCAGGCAAAAGAATGAAATGGGTGCGACGACTAGCGCCGAAGGCGTCTCGCTAATCAGAACCTGGGGAGAATGTCACCTATCGCCGCTATCCCGCAATGGGAGAATGACAACGTCCGCGTGCTACCCTCTCCCAACGCCAACCAGCCACAACCACGCCCGTGCGGAATGATCTAAATTGCATCTTCCAGCAGATGACACCCACTCGCCCTCCAATTCACCCCCAATGGATCCACGCCGAACACGAGATTTTGATTTTCCTATACTTCGAGGCTCCGTCGAGATAGAAGAAGGGGCCAGCAGCGCTTCCGCCTGCCACGGTAAAAGCAGCAATATCCTGCGAGGCGTAGCCGGTTTGTTGTGGCTCAACTGGGGCGTCGACGTTATTGCATTCCGGAAGAAAGGCGATCGGACAAGGACCGGCAGGAAGAGAAACGGTTCCGGTCGTGTCGGCGGAATTTGAAGCAACCTGGGACCACTGTAGCGCTCCCTCGGGCGCTAAGTTTCCCCACGGCACAACCGCAGTCAAAACAAATGTGCCGTTGAAGGTTGGGTCCGTCGTACACCCCTGCACATTGATGGACTGGCCGACCGCGAAGGCGGTAACGTCAGTCACGTCTGCGGTCACTACATCGCTAACCCGGCTGATGGTTAGGATATTGGCCTGTACGGTCCCTTGCAGGTTCACCAGGATGGTTGCATCGGGATCGACAGGATAGTAACTGTCGAGAACGTCTTTGCGCAGCAACATCATATAGCGCTGCCCGTTGGCTCCCTCGAACGCCATAGGCGCATTGGCATCCTTGCTAAGAATGGCAGCGGCTTGCGGATAGACCGGCGCGGTGGTTGCCGTCGAAGAGATCACCACAGACCCGCCAACGCTTTGCGCCCCGGCGTAGAGGCCGTAAGCTGCGTCCAAGGGTGCCGCAGCACCGTGGGCAACGACCGCAATCCACACATTCAACGTGAAGGGCCAGAGGAAATTTGGCTGAAGTTCAATTTCCGCCAACCAGCGTGGCATGGCCGGGCCGCCGGCAAAACTGGAGAAAGTATTGAAAGTGACAGTGAGTTTGTCGTTGGCTCCAGTACCCAGGAACGAGAGAGCGGACGACCGCGGACCCTCCGCATTGGAATGCGCGACGTAGTAGGTGAACTTGATATAAACATCTTTTCCGGCAGCGATGGTGCCGCCGCCGAGGTGAACTGGTGAATTAATCCGATCCTCTCGGCAGTCAGCAGTGGAATCGTTTTGATGCCTCAGTCGCCAAACTAAACTCCTTTGCCGCCACAGCGGCTCAAGCGAGGCGCAGACTCTTGAGCGAGGCGTGAGCCGATCCCCGACTGATGTCAGGCACAATGACCAATTCCAAAACCGTGACACCCGAGAGGTCAACCCGATAGTCCTCGACCTCGCGGACTGTGTTAGGGGGACTGAAATTCCATTGCTGACGCACAATTTCTCGAAACGAGCGTCCGCCATCTGGAGACCATCGCAAGACGAACTCTTGGGTACGCTGTGCCCCAGTTTCTTCGAAGACGAGCGAGATGCGTGCAAGTCTTTGTGGCTTGTCGAAAAGCAGACGGATGGTTTGAGTGCTAGAACCGGCGGCACGCCAGCCCCGCATTTCTCCTGAGACCAGTGCAGACACGACGGGATATTCCTTCTCCTCCGACGTGACCTCGACCACGGCTGCACGGTCGAGGTCGAGCCAGCCTTCGTCGAGATGCGGAGAATCTTGCGGAATCGGTGTGATCAGGCGCTTGCGCATGACGCCAGTTTACCTCCGGTACTGCTCTAGTGATCACTGATTTGGATGGGCTCGGCCCCGGCCTCAGGCTCGCACACGTCCAACTGTGCACAGAACCAATGCGGATTCGGGAGCAACATGATACGGATAAGTGGATCACAGCTAGACAGCGAAGAGAAGCGAGACGAATTCGTAAACCTCCGAACCTCCGCCAGATCGAGGAACGCTTCCGAACAACGAGAAATGATGCCAGAGGAGCAGAGTGCTCTTCATACCATGAGGCGAATGGACAAAATCTTTGCCTTCCTATTCCCCACTTGCCCGCAAATTATCGGTGTGACTAGCTAGTTCGGCATGATGGATTGCAGCTCAGAGGCTCGAATATTGTGGCCCGCAAGGGTGTACCGACCTAACAAGCGGACTGTAGCGATGGCGTCGAAGGAAGCGGGAATCCACATACCGCCAAGCCGAGTGTCAGAGGTAAAGTAGTTATTCCCGATATTTCTCGAAGTGACGCGGAGCGCCGGCCGAGAGTCAGTACTTCCACATCCGGATTTCGTTTCCATCCCGCTCGAACTGTACTTCGTCCATGAGTTGGCGAATCAGATAAACCCCGCGTCCGTGGTCCGCATACAGGTTCTCGCCCCGCTTTGGATAGGCCAGGGCAGCTGGACTGAAGCCTGGCCCCGGATCGGTCACGATAATTACGATTCGTCCGCGTGGATCAGATCCCACACGGCATCGGACGTGCTTTGATGGGTCATTTTCGCAGCCGTGCACAACCGCATTCGCCAGAGCCTCCTGAACGGCCAAGGCGATCTCAAGCCGCTTCTGCTCCGGGACCTCCAGTTGTGCCAAGGTTTCAGAGATAGCGTCCACGACAGTCGCCATCGCCTCGGCGTTCGCAGGCATGCTTAGGTCGAGCAATTCTGATAATGCGCTGTTTTCTGGGCTACCGCTAAACTCAGGCGTCATGGAGGCTCGATTCTTAATCCGACGATAGAATTAGCAATTTAAGCGAAAGACTCTACCGCCGCGTCGTCGTTATCGAAAATCTCGAACAGGTTCAAAACGCCCACCAGACGCAGAGTCTGCACCGCGAATTTAGAAGGCTGGACGAGTTTGATGTTCCCACCACGCTGCTTGGTCGAAGCCAGAAATCTCACTAGCAAACCAATTCCGCTGGAATCAATCATCGAAACTTCGGAGAGGTTGATGACCATGCGAGTATCTCCGTTGCCGATTGTCTCCTCCATGGTCTGGCGCAAGCCGTCCACGGCGTCACCCATTCTGAGTGGTCCTCGAAGCTGAACTACCTGCACTTGCGAACGCTTACGGACGTTTATGTCCAAACTGTCCTCCGCCGAAACCACGCCTCAGCCACGAATCAATGAAAATGGCGATTCAGAGTGCGTCCCACGTTACGGGAACCGACCGGCTTTTGCAAGTGCGTGGGAGTGCCTCGCCGCGAAACGCGATGAATGGGAGATGGGAATAAATATTTCATCCTGAAGGGTCGAAAATTTGACATAATCGGTGCGCCCGAGGAAGGGGTTATGCGCACGACAAGTCCGCGGACTGAACCGGCCCGTTTCACCGTCATCATCGTCACCACCGACGAGCGGGTGCGTCCCGAAGCCGAGACGTACCTGGCAGGCCAGTATGACCTGCTCGTGCTTCAGACTTGGGATGAACTGACAGCTTTGATCCATAAGCAGCCGCCGGACGCCGTATTGCTGGATCTCGATACGGTGGGAGAACGCAGCGAGGACGGAATCACCGCCCTGGGCGAACTGCGAGCCCAGGGACCTGACCTGGTGCTGGTGGGGTTGACCCGCTCGAATAGTCGCAACCTACGTCTGAAGGCGGTTGCCGCCACGGTCGATGAATATTTTGTGTCGCCCATTAATTTCGGGGAAGTACGGGGTGTGCTCGACCGGGCGGTGGAGAAGAGGGCGCTGGAGATTGAGTGCCGGCAACGGCAAAGCGAACAGACGGAGCGAGAATCATTTTGCGAACTGATCGGCGGCAGCCAGCCCATGCGGCGGGTGTACGAGGCGATCACGCGGGTCGCCGAGAGCACCAGCACGGTGCTGATACGCGGGGAAAGCGGAACCGGCAAGGAACTGGTGGCGCGGGCGATTGTTGCGCTGGGGCCGCGTGCGCAAAAGCCTTTTGTGAGCATCAACTGCGCGGCTTTGCCGGAGAACCTGATTGAGACCGAGCTGTTCGGACACGAAAAGGGCGCCTTCACCGACGCACGGGCGGCACGGGCCGGTCACATCGAACTGGCGCATACCGGTACGCTGTTGCTGGACGAGATTGCGACACTGCGTCTACCCTTGCAATCCAAGTTGTTGCGCGTGCTGGAAGACCGAGCCGTGACCCGGATAGGCGGACAGAGCGCCAAGAAGATCGACTTTCGGCTCATTACAGCGACCAATGAGGACCTGGAAGAGCTGGTGCGAGCCGGCCGTTTCCGGGAAGACCTTTATTACCGCATCAACGTGGTACCGATCCTGCTGCCGGCGCTGCGGGATCGGCCGGGCGACGTGCCCATATTAGTCGACCACTTCCTGCGCCTCTACTGTACCTCCAACAACGTTCCTCTTAAACGTCTGGACCCGGAAGTTATGCAGATTCTGGAGGAGGATGCGTGGCCGGGCAACGTGCGGGAACTGGAAAATCTGGTACAGCGGCTGGTGCTCATGGTGGATGGACCGGCGGTCAAAGTCCAGCATCTGCCGCAACGCCTGCTCTATAACAGCGCAGCCAGCCATGAATCTCTGCTGATTCCTGAAGCGGGGGTCAATTTTGATGAGGAAATCGCGAAGATCGAGGTTGCCTACCTGACAGCGGCGCTCCGACGTTCGGGTGGGAGCAAGATCGGGGCATCGCGGCTCCTGCACGTGGACAAGCAGAAAATGCACTATCTCTGCCGCAAGTATGGCGTCGGCAAAGATTGAAAATTTATCTCCCAGGCTGTAGTGGATTAAAATTTAATTCTTCGTAGATTAGTTCTTAATACATTCGAATCTCGGTGTCGCCTCCGCTGGCGCTCACTGCGCTGGCGGAAGAATCTCTAAGTGCTTGATGGCAATATACGTTTTGACTTTGTGCAGGAGCATTGCGCGATTTGGCATTGGACCTGCTGTATAAGAAGACGAGCAGGACAAACCAAAAAGAGGAGACATCAAAATGGCGGTCCAAAAGAAATCGTTGATCGGCAATATGAAAGCTGCAAAGAAGGCCATTATCGCGACAAACGCAGTTCCCAGCAAAGCGACGGCGATGAAGACTCCGGCCCTCGCCAAAGCTCCGATCGCTGCCAAGGCACCGACATTTGCCAAGGCTCCAACGTTTGCCAAGGCTCCAACGTTTGCCAAGGCCCCAACGTTCGCTAAGGCCCCGACGTTCGCCAAGGCTCCGACGTTCGCCAAGGCTCCGACCTTGGGCAAGAAAGTTCTGTACTAGCCTCGTAGGATCGCCAATTGTGAAAAGGGCCAACCGGTATCTCGGCTGGCCCTTTTCTGTTAAGGCGTGAACGGGTTTACCAGATTTTTCGTTGGAGAAACTCGCGGGCCGTCCTCGCAGCAAATCCCACGATGCTCTGCCTCCTCACCTCAATCTTCGCGTCTCCTGACATTCCTGACCTCATAACCCCATCAGGGTTGGATACCAGAACGGTTGCGACGTAATAGCTCGGCGGAGCAATGCCTTTGTATTTGTCGTCGGGCGCGAGGCCGGCGGCGACTTCCGAGGGAGCCGACCCAATCGAGCTGACCTCTCCACGAATAGGCTGAAACAGAGATTCCAGCTTTAAGGAAGCAGGAGCGCCGGACTTGACACGCGGGGCCTGGAATTCAGGAATAAATATCCTAGCCCTAAGCGTGCTGCTGTCCACTACGTCGGCCAACTCGTCCCCTTCCTGGACGGACGAACCTAGGCGATCCCGAAGCCTCGGCGTGGCGACAACACCAGAAATTGGGCTTGCGACGCGGAGCGCAGAAACCTGCTGGGAAACGGAGCGGAAACGTCCAACTTGGGACGCGGTCTCGGCTCGTGCCATTCCGAGGTTTGCGTAGTTCATGTCCGCCTCGCGGGCTTTGGCTTCCGCGGCATGGAGACTCGCCCTGACGTCATCGGCTTCCCCTTCGAGCGGCAGATTGCGCAGGGCGAACAAAGGAGTGCCAGCCGTTACCGCGGTCCCTTCGTCGGCCAGGACCTCGGTGACCTGCCCAGGGACGGTCGCGCGTATAATCGCGCGCCGTTCCGGTTCGAGGACAAACCGGCCACTGACGGTTTCGCGCCACATTGGTGCGAAGAAGGCCAGTGCCGTCAGGGCTACAGCCGCCACTTTGTATGGCGACTTCCACCACGACCGAAAACTTTGTTTCTTGTCCAAATAAAAGTCTTTTATAAACCTCACCGAGGAGCGCAGCCGCGCTCTCAAGATCAGCAATGCGAGCAGCAAAACCGGCACGAATGCCCACTGCGGGCTGAAGTGGGACAGGATGTTATAGAGAAGGCGCACGATGGTAAATAGGACGATGTAGCTGTACAGGCCGGAAATCAGGGCATAACACACGAACAGCCAGCGCCGCCGCGGCAGCAGGTAAGGAATTTCCACGTGCAGTCGGAACACGTTGCGCTTTACCCAGCTTGACAGATATTCGGTCGAACTTTCCTTGATCGTCGGCACGCCGACCAGTTCGCCAAAAAGATAGTAGCCATCCAGCTTGATGAGCGGGTTTAAGTTCGTGAGGATCACCGCCACGCCGGTAATGAGCATGATTTTGTAGCAGAAATCATGGACCGGACTGCCCGCTGGAGTTCCCCACCAAACGATGCTCGCCACGGAGCAAAACATGAGTTCCACCCAGATTCCGGCAATGACGGACGCCACCCGTGGCCACTTGCCACCATAGACGTAGACCTCACCAACATCACAAAAGAAAGCGGGAGAAAGATATACCAGCATAAAACCCATTCTGTGCACTCCGCCGCCGAAGTGCTTGCAGGTCAGGCCGTGGGCTGATTCGTGAAAGAACCCTAACCCGCAGAACAACAGCCAGAACTCGGCCAAGTCCGCGGCACCTTTGTCCGTAAAGGTGTAGTACCGAACCGTGTCGCGCCAGATTTCGCTCCATCCACCGAGGAAGATAAGGGCTGAGATGGAGAACATTCCCAGGGTCAGGAAGGTGAACCATTTTGTGTAAATAAAGCTGAGGTGCGCGTGGAGCCAGGTGAGGAAACGGTCGGGGTCCCAAGTGGAGAAAGTCATCATCGCCAGATCTATTTTTTTCTTCGCCCGGCGGCGGCGTTCGTCCGCTAGTTTCTGGCTAGCGGTGCTTAGCTCGGCCGACTTCCTGTACCAGATCCCAGTCTCGTCCAGCGATTCGACAAATTCCCGCACTTCTTCTTCAGTAAAAGGCACGCCGGTCTCTTGCTGAAAAAGCTCCGCGACCTGGGAGTACGAGCGTTCTCCATCGAACAGTTGGACCAACTTCCATTGCTCGGGACTAAAACGCAAAATATAGGTGCCCCCCGGAATCATCGCGACCATCGTCGGGATGCCGCCTTCAATTTGTTCGCGCGCGATCAGCTTGGGAGACGGCCGAGGGAAATTCCTGGCAATGCGACGGGCAGGCAGTTCGGGAAGCGCGACGTTGAGGACTTCGGCAAGATTCATTGCGGGTTCCGCAAGCGGATGTTGGCGGTCATACCGGGCCGCAGTTTGCCGGATGGTCCTTTCAGTTCGGCGATAACGTCAATGGTGTCGCTCGACGGATCCACGACCGGGCTTACCAGCGAGACTTTGGCGTGGTGGATTTCGCTAGCAGTCGCAACCGTAACTACGATGAGATCAGTGCCTTTGTGCACGCGGCCGAGATAAGTTTCGGGGAGGGCGAATTTCACCCGCAAGGGGCCGATGGCCGATATCCAGAAGAGGCGATCGTTCTTTGCTACTTCCTGACCCGCTCGAAGGTAGCGTCGAGCGACGACGCCATCGAAAGGGGCTGTGATCCTAGTTTTTTCGAGCTCAAGCTCCAGCGACCTGAGCGCATCTTGCGCATATTTCATATCTTCGCGTTGGCGCTCGACCTCATACTCGGTTGCATCGTATTGGTACTTCGTCTTCTCTTCTTCTGACTGCGCGATGATGTTAGCCTCCCACAATTGCTCGGCTCGGTCGCGCTCGGCCTGCGCAACTTTTGCGCCTGCCTCCCAGTTCTTGAGATCGGCTTCCGTGCTTCTAGCTTTAGCGGCCGCGGCGTCCCGGTCGGCGGCGAGTTGGCGGTCGTCGAGCCTTGCAAGAAGCTGACCTTTTTTTAAGAATGCGCCGGTCTCGACAAGAACCTCGGCCACAACTCCATCACGCTGGGCAACCAAGTCAACCTGGTCCTCCACGACGATTGGTCCAGAAGCGATGTAGTCTATGGGCGCAGTTTGCGGCGGAGTGGTTGACTCGGCGCTGGGTTTTGGAGCGAGCGCAGCCTCGGCCGCGATCGGGGTGTTGGAGCTGCACCCTGAGAGCAAAAGAGTTATTCCGGACAACGCAAGAAGCAACCCACTGTGTCTGCGCATAACCGACTCCCCGAAATCAATTTCTACTACCAGCCAAACCAATACCATAACTTGCCCCAGAGCCACATCGCTGGGCCTCGGAACAACACATACCCGGCGGGATGCCAGCCTACTGAGAGCTTGCCTTGCCCCTGCATGCCGGAACGGATCGTCCCATCCTGGTTGGGCACATTCACGCGGGCAATGAAGAACCGCTGCTCAGACTTCACTTGGCCTTGTGGACTAATGACGGTAACATCCCCCCTGAAAGTGCGCAGGGGAAAGCTTTCGAGCTTGATGGAAGCATGCTCGCCGCTACGGATTAGCGCCGTATCATCCTCGGGAACGGCAAGGTCAACTGTGACATGAGAGGTGTCAATAATTTCGGCAAAAGTATCGCCATGCACAAGGCGACGGCCCACGGAGTTCTGGACTTGCGTCGTGGTCACGGCCCCGTCAAAAGGAGCCCGTAGGATGGTGCGATCCAGTCGTTCGCGAGCGCGAGCCAGTTCAGCCCTGAAATAGTCGACTTTTACCCGCTCGTCTCCCGCGAGAGTTCCGTCATTCTGTGCCAGAGCATGGTTCATGATTTCCCCCGCCTCGGCATACTTGGCCTGCGCGGCAGTCAAATCAGCGCGGTAGTTCCAATCTTCCAGTTCAGCCAGCACATCGCCCTGCCGCACATGTTCGCCTTCACGGATGTACACATTCTTCACGACGCCATCGACGCCGGCCTGGACTTGCGCGGTACGCGCCGAAGCAACAGTCGCATCACCGGAAACACGCATCGGCAACGGACAAAGAATGAGGAAAAGTGCAGCGGCAACGGCGAGCGCGATCATCAACCCGCGCCGTCGTTTTTCCATGGCCAGGAAACGTCTCTTCTTCTGTAACAACGGCTCCAAAAGGTCGATGAATGGGACTTCGCGGTAGAGCGAGGCATTGCGCAAGGCTACCGTGGCTTGACCCGCCAAGACTTTAATGATTTCCAAATGAGCGACAGTGAGAAAATCGGGATCGCTACTCTCAAAGGAGAGCACGCCCAACCGTCCCTGATCGTCGATGAGAGGAAGCGCATAGAACGCCCGCATTCCTGACGCCGAGAAATAGTCCGCAAATTTGGCCTGGGTTTCGGGGCGTGGGTCGTCAATCTTGTCGTCGTGCTGAGTAACGTGAGTTTCTTCGTTGGAAATCGATGCCCACTCCAGCATTTCTTTCAACGCGCTAACCGCAGGGTCGGCTGGATTAATCTGCGTCATGCCCGAGATGGCTTTAAGCTGAAGCGAGCCGCGCTGTTCTAGGGCAATCGCGGCACGCTCAAAAGCAATGATGGCCTGGGTATGGTTCACCACCGATTGCAGCACGCGGTCCAGGTTTAGGGTTGAAGTAATCTCACCGCTTACCTGAACCAGAGTTTGAAGGATTTCGACTTTGCGCTCCGACTGCAGCAGGCTGGCGTTGTGCAAGGCGTTGCTGGCAGTTTCGCAGATGTTGGTTAGCAGGAACTGGTCGTCCTCGTCGAATGGCGCCCCGTCAAGTCGATTCACCGCCTCGACAACGCCTACCAGAGTTTCATGCTCCATGAGCGCAGCCGCGACGATGGAAAATATCGCTTCATCTTCGTGTCCGGCGTTGCGCTTCTGCAAACGTTCGTCGGACGGATCGTCAATCAGCACGACTTCGCCGTCGTCGGAGATATCTCCCGCAATACCATCCCCCGGCTTTTGCACCGCACCCAATTCGACGGTCGGATCAAATCCTTCGCGGCTCACCAGCTCCAGAGCATCGTTCTTGACCATCCAGAGGTTGATAGCTTGGACATTCATCACTTCCTGAAATTTCTTGGCAATGGTCTCGAGCAACTCGTCCATTTCGAGGGTTGAGTTGAAGACTTTTTCAAGGTCATACATCTGGGTTACGCGGCTGATCGAATGCAGACTGGCGTTGCGTTCGCTCTCGTACGAACGGGCAGCGGCGATGGCCGGCGAAGCAAGTTCGGCGATGTCTTGCAAGGCCTCAAACATTTCTGGGGGAAACGGCTGCTCGTAGGTGATCAGTTCTATGGCGCCGAAAAGAACCTCGTCAATGACAAGAGGGACATACGCGAGGGAAGTTACGGTGCGGCGGATATCGAGGTGAGCGTAATCTTCTCGCTGCAGGTCGCTCCCCTCGAAAACCATGAGGGTTTTGCTTTCCGCCAGGGCGCCCAGCGTACCGGCAGTAAATTCCATGGTGCCACCGACCTGGACGTCGCCTGCGACCGCCTTATGGCTCCAAGCAGGAGTGTCCGAATCCTCGACGACGTACACCACAACCGCGATGCCGGGCAGCAGTTGTGCGACCTGCTCGGCGGTCATTTGCGCGCGAAGGCCCACCTCCGGGCGGGTTAGCAAAGATGCAGCAAATTCCGCCACAGAAACGGCGAACAATGACCTTCGAGCCGCCATGAAGGGCGCTCCTGATTGTGCAGAGTCGTTAGAACGCAGATCAACCGCGTTCAGGGGAGATTGCCCGCTAAATAGCGGGCGAGGAAGCATCTTAAGCCGCTCGCACGAACAGGTCAACCTTTCATTTAAGCAACGGAGGCAGAAAATCCGATTATTCAGTAAGTTGCCGGAAAAGAAATGGCTCCTCAGGTAGGACTCGAACCTGCCTGAAAACGACAACAGAAGGACTTAACTGAGCACGGTCAGCAATCTTAGTCTTTGGAAGTTCATGAAAAACCGAGTAATGATTTTAAGTGATTTGCAACGATCGCCACTTCGACCGACCTCCTTCTTGTTTCATTCACGCAAACTATTGCGAAAATGAGATCCGTAGGATTCACGGCCAGCATGTTTGAGGCGTACAGTTCAGTCGGCGAAGGTTACTTTTAACATCGTTGCGCCTCGCCTGTAGGTAACGGTGCCTTGTGCAAACGGATAAAAGATGATTGCGCAGCTATCATGGACCCAAGTTCTTCATCTCCCAAAATCCTCTATCCCGAATGGCAGCATGAGTACCTAGCTGCACTCGTAGAGCTTGACCCGAAGACGCTCTTTGAGCGGGTCATAGCAGCAGAAACTGCTATCTTCAACCGCCTCCAGTCCATCTCGCACAACCCGGACAGCCATGCTGAACGGCAGGCCATTGAAGATGCTCTGGCAGGTCTCCGCATTCTCAAAAGGGACAATCTTGGATTTCCTGACTGGGAAAAGAAGTAAGGAATCACGCCGCTGCGGGGTAGAGCAGAGCGCGGGCCTTGTCGATCAGAACCGACACATGCTCAGATTTTGAGACCAAGGCGGATACACCTGCTGACCGAGCTTCCTTCTCAGAGAACACATCGCTGTACTCGCTGAACATGATTAGTGGCACCGTGGGCATCGACGTTTTCAGAGCGCGGGCGGCGTCTATGCCATTCATGACGGGCATTGACAAGTCCATCACAATCAAGTCAGGATGCAACGCCTCAGCCTTTTCAATCGCTTCTCGTCCGTTCTGTGCCTCCCCGCATACGTCAAAATCCGACTCAGATGTGAGCGCTCGGCAGAGCGCATGACGAATCGCCGCGTTGTCATCAACCACTAACACAGACTTCGCCATAGGAGCAGACCGACCCGAGAAGGCCAACCCAGACAACGTGGCGTCATGTCAGATGCGGTAAGCGGCGATAGTGTTTTCTGAGGCATTAGATCAGAATCAACATTCTCAAAGGACGGCCCTGCGGCCCTCCGAACAAGTCCTCCGCAGTCTTCAGGTGACGCGCCACCAGAATTCCCGCCACAATTGCCAGCACGCGCTTCCTTCCCTCGTCCATTTGGGCATGGTAGCATGTTCGGTGATTGTTCGCCCCTTCTCACTTGTGGAGATGCGGTAAATGTTCCCGTTGATTTTGGGCTTGGCTCAACGACTGGCGCTTTGGTTGCTCGCTATTCTCCTCCTAGGCGGAGAATATCTGGATTGGTTCGGTCGCTTGGACGTGCTCGAAGTGAGGCACCCCAAAGTTCATCGCTTTGTAAACAGCAGACCGCTACGACTGGTTCTACTTCTCTTAGTGTTCGCGATGCTTAGCGTTGACTTCAGAACTAATCTACAGGAGTTGAATGCCGAACCCTTAGTTGTGAAGCCAGTCATCCCGTCAGCGGACGGACGCCTATGCGGAGCGAGTACACAGTCGGAAACTAAGTTCGTCGGGGTCCGTATACGTTCTGCCGAACGAAGCCGACGATCTGAAAACAATTCTTTCGAAATACTCGGACGCACCTGATACCTATTCAAGAATTATCTCGTTCCGCAAGCAGGCTAAGAACATGGACCCGGATGAGACGTCTTCAGTTGAGAAACGAATCGCTGAGTATAGCAACGCGCTGAAGAAGTCCAAGCCTGTACGGAAAACGAAATAGCTCACTCCCGCAACTCAAGGTGAGCAAACTTGACCAGCGAACACTCATCATCTTTCAGCATAATTGGTTTGGACAGTTAACACTCTAGGAGGGACTATGTTCGGTTACGGTTTAGTGGGAACGATTGTCGTAATTCTGTTGATCGTTTTTCTCGTGCGCAGATGAACCCAAAACACTGGGCGCGTTTCGCGACGCGCCCATAGTCGTTCATATTCCGTGGGCCTCGTCAAATAAATGGCGCTCATTAGCGATGGTTTACTGTAACCAGGCCATCACACTCAAAACCTCGAAGGTAAAACCTTAGATTGTCCGCTTTGGAGAACAGCGCAACGGGGCGATCCCTCGTATCTCGCTTTGGTCGCAGAAGCGGCAAACAATGAACGAAAAACAAGATCGCGGTCTCGTGGTTTTTTGGCGGTATCGGTCCTTGCTAGATCGTACTGCAATTGTCGCGGGACAACAGGAACGAGATAGCAAAAGCTCGCTGTCAAAGTGACTGAGCGGGTGAAATCCGAACACCTACCTTGCAACCGCAGATGCCCGGAACGATTGCAAGGATTTTTGAGTTGGAAGCAACTCCATAAAATTTCCACAGACGCGCCTTTTTTTTCCCTAACGGAGCGCCCTCTCTTGGGCGTCCTTTATCGTTGTTGGTGCTAAGATGTGCCCTTTCATTGTCCACAAGAAAAGAGTAACTTTTGACCTCAAGTTCCTCACCACTATCGTTCGTGACTTCGAATCCAAACAACATCCCGCAGTCTGGAATCCCAGGTCTGAACAGCGTGGCTTCGGCTGGAGGCACTCTACAGTATTATGCATACGCTTTCGACAACCCGCTCTAACCTGGCTCAACCGCCCAATTGACGGTCAACAATATCCCCAAAAGTCTTAAGTCGCCCGCGCACCCATTACGAAATGCAAGATCAACGAGATCACGGCAAATACGAGCAATAAGTGAATCAGGCCTCCGGCGACGTGGAAAACAGTGAAGCCGCCAATCCACGCTATCAGCAGCACAATGAATAGAATTGTCCAAACGCTCATGCTGTTTCTCCTTCAAAGTTCAGACTAGGACGAATGTTTCCGGCAGGCCGGACGGAGTCTCCGCCCGGTGCCGGTTCAAAAATTATGCAACGTGTCGGTCGGACACTGCACTCTTGTCTCCACGAGCTTCTCCGGTCGAAGAAATATCCTGAGCGCCCGTACGTTCTAGAATTCCCTTCGCCCTCTTAGTCTCGTCGGAACTGTCTGAGTGAACAGAGAGCAGAATTCCGCCGTCTTTTACGCGGCCTTCATAGCGCTTGGCCTCGTATTCCGGGATGCCCATGCCAATTAAAGCGCCAGTTAGACCGCCAACCGCACCTCCCACTCCAGCTCCCGCCAAGGCCGCCATGATTGGACCGGCAGCGATGAAGGGACCGAGGCCAGGAATCGCCAGCGCCCCTATTCCCGCCAGCCACCCCAAGCCTCCGCCTAACAGCGCTCCCGTTCCGGCCCCTGTCGTTGCGCCCTCGGGTGCCTTGGTGTTCTTCTCGTGGGCGAACTCCTTAGTTCCCTTGTTTTCCGGAAACAGCGCGGACACGTCGTTGTTTGAAAATCCGGCCGTCCTAAGAGCCTCGACGGCGCGATCTACACTCAACCGATCCGTATAAATGCCAAATACTGATGTGTTCTTTCCTGCCATTGGTGACCTCCTTTTCTTATTGCTTGGGTTTAACTTCTAATTGGCTAGTTACTTTGTCCTTACCGGCGATGTCCGCCGCTTTGGCTTCTACCGCAGCCTTTTCCTCTTCCGACCGTACCGGCCCCTTGAGCGTCACCATTCCGTTCTGTGAAATGATCTTGACGTTGTGTGCGTAGGCCGAAAGCGACTTGTCCTGCACGATAGATCGGCGAATATCACGAGTAATGTCCCGGTCGGGCCGATTTTCTTTTTGTTGATCTGCCGTCGGCTCTTCCTTGTTCCGATCCCTATCGTTCACTTTGGTGTTATCCGGCTGGGGTGCCGGGGAAGAATCCTGTGCGCTCAACACCGTGGGTGCCAAACTCAACAGGAATCCGAGCGCAAGCACGCTAAGAGCTACTTTTAAGAAATGTTTCATTTGTCCTCCTTCTTGGGTTGCCCTATAACTGCGGAAGCAATATCAATCGTGTCGTCATAGTGACCAACCAACCGTATAAGAGAATTGACGATACGTAACTAACGTCCATACTGTACTTATGCATCCCTGAAGAAGTAGCCCCGATAAGATTGGAAGAAAACTAACGCCCTGAGTTACCCGCCTCAGGACGTTCCTTTGCAATACAGTGACGGACTATGCCACGCGCCTAAACTTCTTCTTGCCCGCCGCCTCTTCTTTCCCTTTTTCCTCACCTTCATTCGCTTGCGTATTGATCTGCTGAGCAAGTTGAGTGAGATTCTCATCGGTTTCTTTTTCTTCTTCGAGAGTTTCGTTCAGCAAAGAGTTCTGTTCCGTCTCTCCGAGTTCCTTGGCGAAGGCGCAAACCGTTCCGTATGCCGCAATTTCGTAATGCTCGACCCGTTGTGCCGCGCCAATAAGCGCCGCGTCCAGCAGGCTGCCCTCGAAGTCCTCCTCCATCACTTCCGAGCCTTCCTCCACCAAACCTTCCATGCCCTTGCATTTCTTTCCCTTAGGACTTTCTCCCAAAGCCTGGAAAATCTTTTCCAGACGTTGTACGTGACCCTTGGTCTGTTCCAGATGCTCTTCAAATCCCTTCCGTAGCTCATCCGACGATGCGGCCCTGGCCATCTTGGGCAGCGCTTTGACCAGTTGATTCTCGGCGCTGTACAAATCCTTCAATTCCTCTACATACAGTTTTTTCAAGCTATCGTTTGGCATGTTTCCTCCTGAAATGATTTTCGATGAGTTCCGCATGAAATAGGTCCCGCCAATCTGGGCCGGGACCCAATGAAGCTTTAGGAAGCTCGACGCTGACCGCCTTGGTCCTGTTGCTTCTGATTGTCGTCCTGCTCCTGATTACGGTCCTGAGTAGGGTTCTTTTTTGACGGATCATCGTGTTTCTGTTGCGGTTGTCCGGGTTGTTGACGCGATTGTCCCGGATTCTGGCTCTGCTCCTTATTCATATCGTCTTGCATGTAATTCTCCTTTTGAGTATCGCGCTTCTCAGCGCAACGCTTGATTGTGGTGCGAACGTTTAGTTGCATAGGGTTTTTGATAGGTGGCCTAGAAGTAGGCGTGCTCGACGGGCTCGCGGAGGAATCTTAGGCCGCATCAAGATGGCTTGTCGCATCCGATCCGTGCTGCTTCACCATTTTGTTGTAGGTAC
This sequence comes from uncultured Acidobacteriota bacterium, assembly GCA_963832245.1. Taxonomy (GTDB): domain Bacteria; phylum Acidobacteriota; class Terriglobia; order Terriglobales; family Acidobacteriaceae; genus JABDBE01. The sequence goes on along the minus strand of CAWHTG010000004.1, from coordinate 2,736,727 downwards.
CCATAATGAGAAACGGCGCTGCCCACTGCCCCACAAAAAGTGCCCAGTCATCCTTTCCTGAGATTTTCAACACGGCTGAGATTGCCATTGACCCCAGGGCAAGTCCCAAGAACAAGCTCGATGGTGCCTGTGATGTCTGGCGCTCAATTGCGCCCGTGACTCGGTCCTCGCTCGCCTGCCCACGTTCTACTCTGGTTTCCATTTTCAGTTTTCTCCTTAATTCTTAAGCTAACCTTGATTTGAAGCCGACACCATACGCCGCATCCCGTATTCGGTGAGGAAGTGTCGCGTATCCTGATCGGCGTCGTCCGTGATTGACTGCGGCGTACTCGCCGCAAAGTTTTTATTTTATTTCTGTTCGATGCCAGACAGAGCGGAGAGCAAGGAAATGCTATAGTCGCGCCCGGTCTTGCGCGAGGCCCATTCGGGTGAGTGCCAGAGTATTCCGCACTGGGGGAGAGCGGGATTACTAATGAAGCAGTTGCGACGGATGGGTTCTCGCGGAGGACATTCGTTCGTGAAGAACGCTGGGCTCGGGTTTGCTGTCCCGTACCTGTACAACGGGCAGATGCATGACTACATGCCCGACTTCATCATGCGACTCAAAACCGATTCCTCCCTCCACGTGATTTTGGAGACCAAAGGCTACGACCCGCTTGAGGATGTGAAGCGAGCGGCTGCTGAGCGGTGGGTTTCGGCTGTGAATGCTGAAGGCACGTACGGGCGATGGGCATACCGAATTGCAAAGAAGACCACGGAAGTGAGAGGGATCATAACTGCCGTTTCTGCGGATGTAATGGAGTCCGACTAGCTCTCGGTCAACATGAAGGAAGACATACTAGAGCAACTCGTCGATGACTACCTGAAGTTCAACGGTTTTTTCACGGTTCACAACGTGAAGTTCCAACCTGCTGCGACAGACCCCGACTACATCACCAAAGATGACTGTGTTGCCAGTGATGTTGATGTGATCGGACTGCATCCGAAACGTGAAGGGTTTGAACGCGTCTGGGTTGTTAGCTGCAAGAGTTGGCAAGAGGGATTCAACGCGAAGGATAGGATTGATGCAATCGAAGGCAACCTGAAGAGGGAAGGAAGGGATGCTTGGCGTAGCTTCCGCGAACTGGCAAAGCCAAAAATGGGGAAATGCACTAGTATCTGAGGTCGAAAAACTCACCGGGTCAACTCAATTCACCTATGTTACGGCCCGTGACCAAGCTAGTCGGCAGTGCGATAGTCTGGCAAGAATGCGAACTCTTTAAAAGGAATTTACGCGGCAACCCCATCAGGATTCTCACTCTGCAAGACATGTTGAGCGATCTCTACAAAAAGACAAAGACAACTGTGGCGTCTTCGGAAGTCGGAATACTCTTGCAGGTGATTAAAGCCTCAGGCTGGAAGCCGTAGTGACTCGGACAATCTGAATCACCTCAGTAGAGGGTATCTCCGCTTCGTACGCTTTCGGCGCAAATCGTCAGAGTTTTCCTCAGGGGCAGTTCGGGTTGGGAGCAGGCTCGCGGCTGCCGGCTTACGCTTCGCAATCCCACGATATCGTGCAATTGTTTGCTACCCAGTGGCAACGAGCGCTGTCATCGCGCTTGCTCAACTCTGCCCGGGTCGGCTATTCGCGCTACAACGAAACAACATTTCCTGGAGACAAGGACTTCAACGTAACAACACTCGGCTTGAACACCGGAGTCAACTCGGCCCGCAACTTCGGTCTGCCGGAAATCGATATTGCGCCCGGCGAATACGAAAATCTCGGCGCTCCTCTCTCGCTGCCGCGGGGCCGCGTAAGCAACGCGTACGATTTTTCCGATGGAATCGCTTGGAACCGCGGCGCGCACCAATGGAAGTTCGGGGGCAGCATAACAATACTCCAAGAGAACGCCTTCACAGATACGGGCATGCGCGGGCGGATGGTGTTCGACGGCTCGCAGCTCGGCGATCAACTCTCGAGCAACTTCGCGATTGCCAGCTTGGTGGACCTGCTGGCTGGCCTGCCTGCTCCCGACGTCACCACCATTGCGCGTGGTGACTCACAACGCTACCTGCGCCAGCATCGCTGGGCCGCATTCATTGAAGACGGCTGGCAGCTTTGGCCTGCCCTGAAAGTTACACTTGGATTACGTCACGATCAGTTCTCTGTGCCTACAGAGAAGCAAGGAAGGCTGAGTAACTTCCTTCCGGACGCCGGGCTGGTACTGGTTGGCTCTGCTGGACTTGAGCACGAATATCAGCCGAACCTCAACGACCTCGCCCCACGCGGCGCGTTTTCGCTCGGATTAGGCGGCTCTCGCACGTTAAGCGGCGGCTGGGGAATGTATTTCAACGCCCAGTCGTTTGACGAATTAATGGACAACAGCAGTAACGCGAACTCCGTACTTGCAGGGCCGATATTCAATCCGATCGGTTCCAGTGCAATCTTCACGATTACGCCCCCGGCGCCTGTGCCCTTTGGTCCGGGTATCCAGATCTTTGGCGCAGTACCGCGGCCGCCATTCGATGTTTTTGCTGTAAGCACCCATTTCCCCGATCCCCGCTACCAGAACTTTGATCTCGCATTCGAACAGCGTCTCGGCGCACAGCAATCTGTGTGCGTCGCGTATTACGGCACGCGCGGCACTGATTTGCCCGTGGTGATCGATATCAATCAGCCTAGCCCCGGAAGTTCCGATCTCGTGAGTGAGCAAGCTCGCCGGCCGTTTGCGGCAGCATTCCCTCAGTTTCGCGTGATCAACACGCTTTCCGATATCGCGGATTCGAACTACAACAGCCTCCAAGTCTCCGCCCAGCGCTCGGCCGCCAATGTGACATTTCGGGCTAGCTATACGTTTTCCAAATCCCTGGATGATGCGTCCAGGCGCCGGCGGATTTTATCGCGGGCCGCCGGAAGACAGCCGCAATCTGCGCCGGGACTATGGCCGCTCGGATTTCGACCTTCGCCATCGCTTTACCGTTACGTATGCCTGGCGCGTACCTGCTCCGGCACGTGTGCCGGGTTGGCTGCATGCGCTCACCTCTAACTGGCAATTGAATGGCATCACGACTCTGCAAACTGGCGGGCCGCTCAACATAACCTTACCCTTCGATAATTCTGGTACGGGCGAATTTCGCGACCGCCCGAATTTGGTCGGTAATCCTCACGTGGCGTTCAATCCGTTGGGGCCGTATCTGAATCCGGCAGCTTTCGCGCAGCCTCTGGCTGGGACTTACGGCAATCTGGGGAGAAACGCTTTCAGCGGACCGAGCCTGAATGACTTTGATATGTCATTTGTCAAATCTCAGCAGATCTCTCGCGAATGGTGGTTGCGCCTGCGCGCTGAATTTTTCAACATCTGGAACCATCCGAACTTTGCCAACCCGTCGACGACTTTCGGTTCTGGCTTCCAGTTGACCAGCACGCCGGATTCGTTTAACCCTTATTTCGGCAACGGCAGCCCGCGCAACGTGCAGCTCGTCGCCGAGTTGGAGTTCTGAGCCTGTGAGAAACAGTTCTGAGAGGACCCCCGAGAAGGCCCCAACGTGGGTAGACTCTCAACGCCGCTGGCCATAAGTCGGCTTAGGGGAAATCGCCATTGATCTCTTCCAAGCGCGTTTCTGGATAACTTCCGGTTGGCCGACCATCCGGGAGTTATCGTGTTGTGGCTCGAATCAAGTGCCGAGACAACTTCTGCTACTGCGCTCGGGCTTCGTTCGGATTGGGCACGGTTGGGGCGGAGGGCAACAGTAGCGCGAATCTTATGGCAACTCCAGATCAAGCGCGTAGATTTCCTGGGTGCCTACATCCCGCGACACCAAAGGCGAATCATCCGGAGCTAGTCCGGTTAAGGAACCGCCAAGTGTTGGCGCCAGGCGGATGCCCTGGAGACTTGCCACCTGCTCGAGATTATGGTCGGCAATTCGAATGCGATACAACTTCGGGACGCTTTCAGTCGAATCAAAGTAGATGTACTTCGAGTCCTTCGACCAAATCGGCCAACCAACGGGAATGTCCTCCAACTTGGTCCACTTGCTGGTGCGGACATCGTATAACTGTAGGACCTCCGGACCAACCTGGAGCGCCGCGATATAGTGTCCATCGGGGGACCAGCGCGGCGAATAGAATCCTTCCGAGCCCGGTATCGTTGAAATCTTCCGGCTGTTCAAGTCCATGAGCTGAACCGCCCTCGGCGAAGTTGAAACAAGGTCTTCCATGCCGGAATGGAAGATCAGAGACTTTCCGTCTGGCGACCACCCCACATCGCCCACGCCGGTCATGACTTCTTCCGCTTCACCACCATCCGTGGAGATGAGATACATTCTCCAGTTTTGGCCTGGCCTGCTCCCATGGAAAGCGATCCTCTTCCCGTCCGGAGACCAGCGCGGCTCATAGGCTGTTACCGGCGGGAACGTGAGTTGCAACTTCTCACTGCCATCGATCCTGCTTCTGAAAAGATTCCCTTCCGGAATACTTGTATAGGTCACCCACTGTCCGTCATTGGAGTAGGTTAGAGATTCGGCCGACATACCTGACATAAACGGCACGAACTGTTGAGATTTCAGGTCGTAGCGAGCGAGCTCGGCGCGTCGCAGCCACCCGACCACGAACAGCTTCTTGCCATCTTTACTGGGGACTGGCCCGAGAGAATCCATCGGACCTGCCGTCAATTGCACCGGTTCCCGGTCAGCTTTCCCAAGGAGGGTTCCTCTCTCGCGCATGGCCCAGACATCCGATCTGCCGTGGTGCGTGGACTGAAAAACAAAATACCTTCCATCTGGGGTCCAGCTACCACAGCATTCGGCGGGAGGATTGTTCCAGCCCGGAAGCAATGGATGAAGATCGGTCCCGTCCACTCCTGCCTCCCAGAGAGATTGCGTTCCGGTCTTAGCATCATTGACGGTGAAGCGCAGTTTGTGGCCATCCGGGGACCATCGGATCCATTCAGGTACTCCGGCGATGGTCAAGATCGCATGGGCTTCGGTGCCATCGTTTCGGGCAAGATTCAAATTCCCACCTTTGGCAAAAACAATGGCTTGCCCATCCGGCGACCAATTGGCATTAGAGGACACGAGGCTGCCCAGCCGATGACGTGACCCGGCCAGCGTTGGCACCACCCAAACCGGTCCTTCGGCATGTGATCCCTCCCAGGTCTGCACCAGGAGTTCCGAGCCACTGGGCGAGATTCCCATCACGTAAGCAGTGAGACCTGCGAATGGTTCTGAAATCGCCGCGGTCCCCCCGCCCGTTACAGAGGCCTGGTAGAGAACCAGCCCTTGGCCAATCGTCATGTAGTACACACGTGAGCCGTCGGTAAGCGCGGGCGGAGCTTTCAATCTCCCATCATTGGTGACTTGCGTTGTGCCCAGGACCCGGGGTGGTGGCACCGGCCACCGCATCCAAGCCACGACTACGCCCGCAAGGACTGCCGCAGCCGCAAGGAGCACTGCCCATCTCGACCAAAGCCGTTGCGCCATTGGCGCTTCCGTCCCCGTCGTTCTGACTGCGGAAGTGGCGCCCTTTGCTAGCGCTTTCCCGGAATCCGTATCACGTTTCAGGCGCTCGAGATCGGTACGAAAGTCTGAGGCATGCTGATAACGCAGGTTTGGATCCTTCTCCAGCGCCTTATTGACGATGTCTTCCAGCTTGGGCGGTAGATCGGGATTTACGCGGAGGGCGGGTGTCGGAGCACGTTCCAGAATTGCGTGGAAGATGACGCCTGAGGTATCTCCCCGAAACGGGAGAAGCCCTGTCGACATCTCGTACAAGACGGCCCCGAACGAGAACAAGTCGGTTCGGGGATCCAGTTCCTTTCCCCGGACCTGCTCCGGCGACATGTAAGCGACAGTACCCAGCGCAGTGCCGGGGCTGGTAAGGTGCTCCTCGGAGTCGATGGTCGCGGCGCTCAGGGCAACGCTTTCCGGCTTCAGCGATACTTTGGCGAGCCCGAAATCGAGAATCTTCGCCTGACCTCTGTTGGTGAGGAAGATGTTCGCCGGCTTGATATCACGATGGACGATGCCCTTCGAATGTGCCGCGTCGAGAGCGTCGGCAATCTGGATACCCAGATCGAGCACGGTTTCGATCTCCAGCGGCTTGCCAGCGATCACGTGCCGGAGCGTCTTCCCTTCCAGCAGTTCCATGGCGATGAACGCTCGCCCGTCGGCCTCATCAATCTCGTAGATCGTGCAAATGTTTGGGTGGTTCAGAGAAGACGCCGCTTTGGCCTCCCGCTGAAACCGGGTGAGCGCTTGCGCGTCGTTAGCGAGGTCGTCGGGCAAAAACTTCAGCGCGACGTGGCGACCAAGCTTGAGGTCTTCGGCCTCATAGACAACGCCCATGCCCCCACCGCCGATTTTGTGGAGTATGCGGTAATGGGACACCGTCTGCCCGAGGGGTTGGGAAGGCGTGGCCATGCACTGAGATCGTATGTTCGCTGCACGCGAAGGTCAATAGCGACATCTGCGCCGAGCGGAAAATGAGAGCCACTTGTTTTGTGAGTCAAGCAAAAGTGTTTTCTCGCATCCGGTGACTGTGGCCTCCAGGGGTTGTGCCCGAGTCACGGACTACTCGGAAGTTGAGCTACACACAACCACGGGGCGTAAGTCGGCTTCTCGGAGATGAGGCCGGGCTAGGATCGATAAACGGAGATGGGTATTTCATTCCGTTAGACCCTTTTCCCCAGATCCTAGCGCCATGCCGACTTATCGTTACTGATCGTGACTCAGAGAGTACATTGGCGATCATGCACTGACTGAGATCCGCCGATTCAGATTGCCGAGACGAAACAGCGCGATGGGTCAGGGCCTCGGGACCGCGGCCGTCTCGGAGGCCCGCGCCAGGGCTTGCGTGTCGACATACTCACGGATGTTCGTCACTTTGCCATTTCGAATGGTAATGGCGAAGACCCAATGGTCCTCGAACGTCCTATTCGTGGCTTTGATTGTCCCCCTAGCGAAGCCGACGACCAGAACCCGGTCTCCGTGCGCTATGAACTCGGGGGGTTCTGGGTACGAAGTTTCCACCGTTTCGTTAGCCTTCTGAAGTAAGTTATTCAGTCCAGCGTGCCCGCGGTGCGTGCCGGCCAGCGGCCAGTCCTCGCCCGGAATGATCCACTCAATATCTTCGGCAGACAACGCCAGCAGATCTTGCTTGTCGCGGCGGCCGAGTGCCGCAAGAAAATTCTTCACAATCTGGACATTCTTTTCGGTGCTCATCGAAATCTCTCCTTTTCCCTTACATCAAGTGTGTCCGATCTAATCCGACGTTTCGGAAGCATCCTTCTCGGGCCAAATCGCGCGGTCATAGATTGATTACTGCTGCTTCTTGAACAAATCCTGGAAGATGAGCTGACCCCAAGTGCGGCCGCGTGCGTGCACCAGCGCGCCCCCCTCGTTGAGCTTTCCGAGCTTGACGGGTGCGAACCCGAGTTGTTTGGCCAAATCTGCCACGGGAGCGATCGCATCCTCATCGTCGCTCGACAGAAAGACGACCCGGTGGCCGCCCTCGACGATCGGATCGGTAGCCAGGGTGGCCGCAACCAGGTGATTAAAACCTTTCACCAACTTAGCGCCGGTGAACGACTTCGCAACGAAGGCGGAGGAGAGGAGGCCGTCCAGATCCTCAGGGAGAACTCCAAGCGCGTTCATCGCGTCGATGACCGTCTTGCCCTTCCAGCTCGGCAGGGCCTTCGCAATCTCGCGATGTTCCCCGAACGGAACCGCCAGGATGATTGTGTTCGGCCTCGAGTGCATCCGCCAGCGACCTGGCGACGACCGTAGGTCCAATCGCCCGAGCCTGCGGCGCCAACGCCTCAGGCGGCCGGCGACTCGCGACTGTCACGTTGATGTTTTTACGGGCGAACGCGTGGGCGAGGGCCTGGCCTATCTTGCCGAATCCGACAATCGCATAGCTCACAGTGCTTCTCCGATCCATGTTGATATTGATCCCAACCGCCGACTTCAGATGGCCGAGAAGCCGCCGTCGACATTCAACTCCACCCCGTTCACGAAGCTCGAATCGTCGGAAGCAAGAAACAGCGCGACCGTCGCGATTTCCTCAGGTTGACCCATCCTTCCCCGCGGGATCAGGGATTCGAACATCTCCTTCGCTTCCTTGGTGAGAACTTCTTCCTGCATCGGTGTGGCGATAGGCCCTGGGCCCAGCACGTTCACCCGGATATTCCTGCCCTTCAGTTCGTTGAGCCACGTGCGTGCAAAGGAGCGCAATGCCGCCTTACTCGCCGCATACACGCCGAAACCAGGAAAACCCTTCACCGAAGCAACTGATCCGGTCATGATGATCGATCCGCCATCGTTGAACAGCGGCAACGCCTTCTGAACGGTAAACAGCGTTCCGCGCGTATTCAGGCCGAAGGCCGCATCAAAGTGCTGCTCGGTAATCTCGCCCAGTGGTAAGGCCTCGCCCCTGCCAGCGCTCGCGAACAGGACGTCGATCTTGCCCTTTTCCCGCTTGACCGTATCGAACAGACGGTCGAGGTCGTCGAGATTGGCCGCGTCACCGCGCACGCCGGTCACGTTTCGGCCAATCAGCTTGACGGCCTTATCGAGCTGCTCCTGCCTCCTACCCGTGATGAAAACGTAGGCGCCTTCTTCAACGAAGCGCTTGGCGCTCGCCAGCGCCATGCCGCTCGATCCACCCGTGATGACTGCAACTTTTCCTTCAAGCTTTCCCATAATTACTCCCCTTCGCTAGATGTATAGCATTCGGTACAGTAGAGTAGATTTCTTCAGCGGTGGACGGGAACTGCTCAGGAGTCCTAATATTTTGTCTATTCGTCCAAAAAGGAGAGGTAAGTTGGATTCAATAACAGACATCTTTAAAACGATGCACGTAACCGCTTTCGGTCTGCACAGGCTCGAAGCCACAGCCCCGTGGGGCATAAAACAGGAAAACCAGACCGAAGAAAAAGTCACGCCTTCCGACAAAAAGATGTCACCCACAGATTTGGCGCACTTCGCCATGCTTTCGCGCGGCAACTGCTGGCTGAGTGTCGAAGGCATTCCGGAGCCGATTCCCCTCACCGGTGGTGATTGCTTTTTACTGGCTAAGGGGACTTCGATTGTTTTGCGCGACAGCCCGCGAACACGTCCGAGGTGGAGCTTCCGCGAGATCGGGGCCAAGGCCAACGGCAATGTCGCTCTTTGTGGTGGCGGTGGCGCACCGACGACAATCGTCTGTGGATCCTTGAGTTTCGATCGCGCCAGCCTGAGGCCGATCACTCAGTTATTGCCGAACTTCATTTTGATGAAGGCCGATCAGGCACGCACGCTTGCTCTGCACACCACAGTGCAGGCGCTCGCGTCAGAGATGGAAGAACAGGCGCCGGGTATCTGAAGTCGTCGCGAGTCGACTGGCCGAGGTTCTGTTTATCCAGGTACTTCGGGCGCATATCGCGTCGGGACCGGAACGCAACAAAGGATGGCTTCGTGCAATTTTCGATCCTCAAATAGGCGCTGCTCTGAGTGCCATTCATGACAGAGTGAATACACCCTGGACGGTCGAATCCCTGGCCGAAGCGGCGGGCATGTCTCGCTCCGCATTCGCAGCACGTTTCAAAGAGCATCTCGGACAAACGCCGCTGGAATACGTAACCGAGTGGCGGATGCAGAAGGCGATACAGCTACTTGAACGGCGTGACAAAAAGCTCCCGGAAGTCGCTCGATTGGTCGGTTACGAGTCCGACGCCGCATTCAGCAAGGCGTTCAAGCGAGTTGTCAAGGCTAATCCTGGTGAATACCTCAGACGTGGTTTGAAGGACCCAAAATCGACCGAAGCAGACCACGATCAGTCCCGATAAACGATAGATCCCTATCGGGACTGGATGAGATGCGAAGGTTGTGCACAGGTGTCGTGGTCGGGGCAGTTTCGATAGGGTCGTTTGAACTGAGCCGCTAGCGTTTGCGGCGGGTGCGGTGAGATCTATGGGATTTCGATTGGGCTGTGCAGGTTGCTAACCGTCTTTGCAGCAAAAAACCGGAACGAAGAGAGTCGTGGACCTCTTCTTGTAAGCGGCCGTGAAGTCTCGGACTGCAGAAGAAGAGTTCGTATCGGTGGGCAAAATCGCCGGTTGAGCACACGAGGGCGTGGCGTGTTTGAACACGCTTGCGACCGACGATGATCGAAGCAAGTTGCGTCATCGATATCTCAGGAGGAATCAAGGCTGCGCCTCTGTGGATCAGGCAGGATCAGGCCTGAGCGGAAACGAAGCTGGCTACTGATCATTCGTTCGATGACGAGCATGGGACCGGTGCAAACCGGACAGCGCAGCTGGGTAGTGATCTCGGTATTAGTTGCACAGTCGTCTACGCCAAGCAAAGCACGGCAGCGTGCGAGCATATTGCCGCGCCTGCGGTTGGCAAAAAGGCCGAAGTGGCGGATGCGGACCAAGCCCTTAGGCAGAACGTGGATCAGGAATCGGCGTAGGAAATCATCGGCTGAGACCGTCATGATCTTCTGCTTGGCGCCGTGCGCATAGTCTTTCCAGCGAAACGAGACTCGATCATTCTGGAACGCCACCAGTCGATGGTTAGAGATGGCGACGCGGTGCGTATAGCGGGCGAGATAGTTCAGAACATACTCGGGACCGCCGAAGGGTGGCTTGGCATAGACGACCCAGTCTTGGTGGAAGAGCTGTCGGAGGAACTGGCGAAAGCGACATGGCTCAGCAAGACTCTGGAGTGGACCGTGAAACTGGAGCTTGTGCTCAAGAAAGAGTTGCTTCAGTCCGGCTGCGAACTTGCCCCGGAAGATGCGACTCAGCGCGGCGACGGGCAGGAAGAATCGTCTTGAGGAGAGGATCCATCGAGAACAGTCGGGTGCAAGACCGCCAGCAGGAACCACGTAGTGTATGTGCGGATGATGTTGAAGGTTCTGTCCCCAAGTGTGGAGCACGCCCAGAAACCCGATGTCCGCACCCAGATGTTTCGGGTCGCCGGCGAGTTCGAGCAGCGTCGCTGCACTAGCTCGGAACAGCAGATCGTAAAGCAGTCGCTTGTTCTGCAAAGCTAGAACGGAGAGTTCGTGCGGCAGCGTGAAGACGATGTGAAAGTAAGAGACGGGCAACAGCTCAGCCCTGCGCTTGGCGAGCCAGCGGGAGCGGGCGTTGCCCTGACATCTAGGGCAGTGCCGGTTACGGCATGAGTTGTAAGAGATAGCCTGATGTCCGCAGCTCGTGCACTGATCACGATGAGCGCCCAAGGCCGCGGTGCGGCAGCGGACGATGGCATCGAGCACCTTGCGATGCTGCCATGCAAGATGCGATCCGTTGTGCTCCCAGAATCTGTTTCCTGCTGCACGGACGATGTCGGCCACCTCAAGGGTGGGCCGACTCATCGCTTGATCAGCCTCCTGGAACGCTTCACCTGGTCGGGACTAGACACCTCGATCGCTTCCAGCGGGCTGGGAACTGCTTGCAGATGACGCCGGGACAAGTGCAGGTAGACCGTGGTGTCGGCGAGCTTGGCATGACCCAGCAGGACCTGGATCGTGCGCAGATCGGTCAACGGTCTGTGTTTGCAAGCATTTGCCCCGTATCTTGTTGCAAGTAGGTAACATACGCCAAATCACGCTATTTGAATCCCACTCTCTCCGCCAGTCGTTCAATCAGAGTGACTACAATCTCGATTCAAAGGGATTCTTCTTGATCGGAGCCGGAATTCGTTGCTCATAGACCCTTTCGAGGGCTCGCTGGTAGTTGTCTTTAGCCTGATAAAAAGCTCGTTTCGCACAACGACTTAATGTTCCGAATTGTTTCAGCGTGGTCGCTTCATCTCGTGTCACAGCTCTGTCGGGCAGAAACGAGCGCTCATTCTTGTCAGCGAGAGCGATCTCCCAACTTGTTATGGATTTTCCTTGCCGCTCCAGATGCTTCAGGATTTCTCTGCCTTTTGCGTCAAGGTTGTCGGCGAGCGATATTTGCTTTCCGTCGAGTTCTCGGCCCATGCTAATGAAAACCTCATCCGGAACGCGAGTCACATCCGTTTCGCTTGCCTCGTAGAACATTCTGCCGGCCAGCCGGTCGAACGGATTGAGCGCGATAAGCGCGAGTGCAACGTTGCTGTGCTCCTCGCAATCGATCGCGGCATGCTGGTCACAGATTTCGTGAAATACGAAATCCCAGAGTCGCCAAAGCTCATAGCCAAGAAGCGTGTTGCGATGATCCCAGATCGCATTTGGTATCCACTTAGGTGCACTCCTTTCCAAGCTAACAACCACGCGCTCGAACGGCTGGACAGGATCGCCAAAAGGACCCGTGGCCAAGGTTCTTATCTCGCGAGAAGTGGCTTCTTTCAGGTCTTGAAAGCAAGTATCCGGGACCAGACTGCGAACCACGTTCCCAAGCTCCAGCCACTCTGGAATGAAACTTGGATGCATTACCAGTCTGTCAGCAAGTCGGTAAAAGAGTACTGCGAACATCAGATCGTCAACGCCGACACTCCGTACATAAATATTGATCTCTTCACGCAGCCGCTTGCTCGCCATCGGGGCGACTGCGAAATCTAAGTCCACCCCGGCTTTGGCCGTGGCTGACTTCTTGTTAATTACTTTCAAGTAGTCCCGGTACACGTCCCGGCAGATCCGCAGTTCTCGTTTCAGGTCGGCAGCGACATAATTGATGTAATCATCGTGTTCTGGCAGTATGACCAAATTCAGTCTGTCTCGTAGATACTTCTGCGCCACTTCCAGATCAGTGAGGTATGCCTGCCGATGTGAAATGCGACTGTTTATTTCAAGGGCGAGTTCGTCGTGCGGAAGATGCTCCCATCGAACTGGTACGGAAGACGATGACCGTTTCGTATTGACAGGTTTCAACGCCCCTCCGGGTTCGGCGACGGACAGGAATCCTGCACAGACATTCACCCCACGTATCGCGCACTGAATACCGGGAACGACCTCGCTCTGGCGTGATTATTGCGTCACCTGGCTTTCGTTTGCAAGGCTTCCGTCCGCAGGGCTTGTCAGCCTGCTGTTCCGGACAGTTTTTTCTCCATAAGTAAACCGCTCCAATCTGGGACGTTCATGGTGTTTTGTTTGTCGAGCCAGCACAACGGACACACGCGGAGGTTGCTGCCCACGAGGAAAATGCGTTTGAATCGATACGACGGTCGCATCCGAACCCAAGAGCGCTGATGGTGTGGGAATTTGCGCGGCAAGGGGTGGGAGTAAAGATCGAAAGGACGCAAGACTGAATGGCATCTTTCGGCCAACATATCGCGGTGACCCGTGATGAGGGTCGTGATATTGTTCTGACCGAGGCAAACACCGGCAATCCGCTGAAAGGAGACTTTGAGCGGATGGCTAGGAAAAGATACCAACGGGGACAGTTGTTCCTGAAAGGAAAGAGGCAAAGGGTGTGGGTCGCCAGATGGCGCGAGGACATAATTCGACCCGATGGCAGCACCCATCGGTTGCGTAAGTCCGAAGTGCTAGGCACGTTGAAAGAATACCCGACACGTCGCCTGGCTGAACGTGCGCTGGAGCGGCGGCTCTCAGAAACAGAAATCAACTCGATCAACTATCAACCACGTCCCACGGCCAGCTTTCGCGAGTTTGCTGCGAAGTGGCAAAAGGACGTTCTCTCGCAACTCAAACCGTCAACTCGATCAGCCGACCAATCTCGCATCAGGAAGCACCTGATTCCCGAGCTTGGCGACGTTTGCATGAAAGACATTACGGCACAACGAGTGCAGGCCATGATTGCGCGCACGGCCAAGCGGGTTTCCCCTAAGTCAGTTCGGAACCTGGTTAGACTGTTGGGCATGATGTGGAACCACGCACAGGCATGGGGCTACGTACAACACGATCCGTTCTGGGGATTAGTTCTGCCGGAACGGAATCCGCTCAACGAGCGCTCCCTCACGCTGCAGGAGATGAAAGCCGTAATCGTGGCAGCGAACGAACCGTACAAAACCTACTACTGGATTCTGGCCGAAACCGGGGTCCGCGCCGGCGAGATTGGCGCTCTGCCGGTGACTAATTTGCTTCTGGACCAGGGTGCCATCAGAATTGCGCAAAGCGTGTGGCACGGCAAGATTCAGACGGTGAAATCGAAGAAGGGCAATCGTATCTGTGAAATCTCCCCGCTCCTGGTGGAGCACCTTCGCAGATATCTGCGCACGTGGCGACCGAACCGCTTGGGCTTGCTGTTCACTACCCGCAATGGCACACCCTGGGATACGGACACGGTACGGAAACGCAAGCTCTATCCACTGCTCGAGAAGCTGAAGATTGAGCGCTGCGGATTTCATGCCTTCCGCCACGGCAACGCGACGGTCATGGACCAAGAGCATGTACCGATCGCCACACGGCAGAACCGGCTGGGCCAGTCTGACGCACGCACCACAATGGGATACACGCACGCGATCTCGGAAGATGGACGCCGCTTTGCGGCGCGCATTGGGGAGTTGCTGACTGCTGGTAACGCCTGATTTTGGACCTAATTGGACCTCGATTGTTTTGGGGTGGAAAGCTAAATGACTGGAATGACTAGAAAAGGTTGGTTGCGGGGGGTGGATTTGAACCACCGACCTTTGGGTTATGAGCCCAACGAGCTACCAGACTGCTCCACCCCGCTTTTTCATCATAGCAATGGTGGTTGGTGGCGTCAATTTTTCAGCGGGGGGCGCTGGCATGCGTCGACAATTTTCGTGGGGTCGATTGCGGATTTGTCGATTTGTTCTTCGAGAATTTTTCCGTCTTTTCCGATCAGGAAGTTTACGCGGCGCGCGGCTTTGTATTTATCCATGTAAATGCCGTAGGCGCGGGTGGTTTCTCCGCCCCAATCGCTTAGCAATGGGAACGTGACTCCGATTTGGTCGGCGAAGGCTTTGTTGGAGAAGGGGCTATCCATGCTCACACCCAGGACCTGGGTGTCGGTAGCTTCCAGCTTTTTCAAATTCTGCTGGAAGTTTTTCATTTGCTCCGTTCAACCACCGGTGAAGGCGAAGATGTAGAAGGCTAGCACAACATTCTTCTTGCCGCGGTACTGGCTGAGGGTTACATCTTTGAGATCGGTTCCATCGAAGTATTGAAGTTTGAAGTCGGGAGCAACATCGCCGACCTTCAGCGTGGGAGGCGGCGGAGTTGACTTAGTGTCAGCGGCCCGCAGCGGGGCAGTGAGACATCCTCCCACCAGCAGCCATGTCGCAATTGCGGTGATTGCCAATCTTCGCATCGGATTCATTCCTCGGAAGTGCGGACATTATTGTCTCAGCAAAAAGCGGTTAACGCCAGTGGGGCATTGCTAAGGGCCGGGTAAATTAGTACATTTCTCTCGGAGATCGAATCTTGCAGCGAGTGGGAAATCGGTGGTGCGGCCTTTCTTTCGCCCCGCTGGGGCTTGGTGTGTCTGCTGCTTTTTCTCACGGCTTACGCCGTGGGCTGCATTCTTTCGCCGCTCTGCGGCTGAAGGGCTTGGTTTCTGTTCGACGGCCCGTCGGAAATTCGGGCATCGGCCTGGTAAATGTTCCCGCCGAAAGAGGGAGCTTCCCTCAGGGGCTAAAGCCCGCATCTTTGCTCAGCCGTAGCGGCACGGCTGAAAGTGGTTGCGGAAAAACTCGTTCTCTGACATTAAGTGCAACCTCAGCGGCTAAAGCCGAATTCAAAATAAAGCACTTACCGCAGCGCTGGAAGCGCTGCGCCACCCAAAATCAGAGTTTTTCCGCAGCCTCTGAAAGCCGTGCCCTTCCCGAAAGCATTTTTCGGGGCGCGCCTGAAAATCATGCCCTTCGCGAAATCCTCCCATGATGTTGAAGACTCTCAACGAAATCTTTTTTTCGGTGGTGGATCGGAATGATCGCGTAGTGGTGATGCACCGGCGAGCGATCCAATGGGTTTCCATTTCGTCGGCTGAGTTCTATCGCGGCGTGGCGGGAGTGGCCCACGCTCTTCGGGAGTGGGGAATTTCCAAGGGCGACCGGGTTGCCATCCTGAGCGAAAATCGGCCGGAGTGGACGATCGCGGATTTCGCCTGCGTGCTCATCGGCGCGGTGGTTGTGCCCGTTTACACAACCCTCACGAATGAACAGACGGCTTACATTTTGCAGGATTCGGGAGCGCGGGTGATCTTCGTGTCCACCGAGAAGCAGCTAGCGAAAGTTCAAAGCATTCAGCACCAGACCGCCCTCCAACGAATCGTACTCATGGATGGGGTGGAGACCGCACACGCGGTACACATGCAGCGGCTCATGCACGACGGGCCGAAAGAGCGCGATGCGCAATTCGATTCCGCGGCTCACGCCATCAAGCCCGATGATCTCGCCACCATTATTTATACGTCTGGAACTACGGGCACACCCAAGGGAGCCATGCTCACGCACGGCAACATGGCATCGAACATCGCCTATTCACTTTCTGGTTTTGAGGTTCACGGCGGCGAAATCAGTATTTCGTTTCTGCCTCTTTCCCACGTCACCGCGCGGCATGTCGATCTCGCCATGCTCTCCCGCGGCGTCACCTTGGCTTATGTTTCCGTACTTGACCAGCTTCCCCAGGCTTTGCTGGAGGTCCGTCCCACCATCTTCGTCGGGGTTCCGCGAGTCTATGAAAAGATTCATGGGCAAGTGGATCTCAAGGCGAAAGGATTTCCCAAGCGGTGGATCTATCGCTGGGCATTATCGGTGGGACGGGCTCACCGGGCTGAAATTCTCGCCGATCAAACACCAAAATCGTTAGCCTGGAAGCTATGCAACCGGCTGGTTTATTCCAAGGTCCGCGCGGGCATGGGGGGGCGCGCGGAAGTTTTCATCTCCGGCGGCGCGCCCCTGGGACGCGAACTGGCGGAGTGGTACGCGGATATTGGCATTCGCATCGATGAGGGTTACGGCCTCACCGAGACTTCGCCTGTAATCGCGGTCAACAGTCCTAAGGCACATAAACTGGGAACGGTGGGCAAGACGCTGCCCAATATCGAAGTTCGCATCGCCGGGGATGGCGAGATTCTGGTGCGCGGTCCTTCGGTTTTCAAAGGCTACTGGAACCGCCCGCAGGAAACGCAAGCTGCGCTGGTCGATGGATGGTTCAAGACCGGCGACATCGGCAATCTGGATGCGGATGGTTTCCTCTCGATTACCGACCGCAAGAAAGATTTGATCAAGACTTCCGGGGGAAAGTTTATTGCTCCGCAACCGATGGAGAATTCTCTCAAGCACAATCCTATGATCGCGGAAGCTGTGGTCCTGGGCGATAAGCGCAAGTTCCCCGCGGTGCTCATTTCGCCTCATTTTCCGGTGCTGGAGGAGTGGGCGCGCGCCAACCAGATTGACTTCCCTTCCCGCGAAGAGTTGGTCTCGCATGCCAGAGTGAAGGCGCTATATGAAGGGATTATCGCGGATTTGAATCGGAGTCTGGCGCGTTACGAACAGTTGAAGAAAGTAATTGTGATTGCGGAGGAATTTTCGACAGAGAATGGAGTGCTTACGGCGAGCATGAAGTTGCGGCGGCGGGTGGTGGAGGAGCGCTATCGGGCTCGGATTGAGGAGATGTATGCGGAGGCGGAGGCTTCGGGAGTGGTTTCGAAGGACGGGTAGTGGCGCGGAACTTTGCGTCGTGAGGGTCTGGTGCGTCCGCCGGTGGATAGGGGCGAACCCACTTCCGACTAGTGATCCACTGGGGGTTCTGAGTGTAATCGCCTGTTCTCGACAGCTATCCCCCCAAGCCAAAGAGCTCCGCGCCTGACCGTATTGGGACCGGCTTGAACAGCTTGGGGTTAGAGAGTTCGGAGCGAAGTGTCTTCAGCCGGGGCGTCGGAAGATGCGATGCCTGCCGACCATCGTTCACTTCAGACCGAAGGCGTACACGTTGTTATCTTCCGAGGCCACATAGACGACTCCATTCTGGTTGGAGACGTTCCCATTTCCGGCGGATTGTGTTTCCGGTTTTCAATACTCCCATGGCGACAGGTATCCCGTGCCGCTAGACTCACAGGAGCCACCAGTGACCGTGTAGGTCCCTTCAATCAGACCGCCCTGATCCGGGCCCGCCGTGCCAACAAAAGCAATGGTGCCATTGTCTGTAGGAATATTAAGCGTCACGGACGTACCCAAGATGAAGCTGGGTGTGGGGTACGTTCCTGGTGTCAGCTTTCCTGAATTAAAGCAGGCACCGTCGAAATTAAAAGCCCCGGTCAGGCCAAAGCTACCCTCCGAGCTGGGGTCAACCTGACCCAACTGGTTAGTACCCCAGTGAATATCTGCGCCTCCCGCGGTGGTTAAGTTGCCATACCAAGACCCGTTGAATGCACCCACACTGTAGCCGGTCACATTGCCTTGGTCGCCATTGGCGCACCCACCATTGATGGCATACGTCCCAATCAGCGTATCCGCGAAATTGGCTTTGATCGTGATGCTCCCAGAGAAAGTAATGACCTGTCCGTCAACAGACGCGGAGGTCAGGGAGACATTGCCATCAGTCACGGTACCAGTGAGGCCGATGACATTCCGCTGATCAAAACAACTCCCACCGGCCACATGCACTGCGCCAGTTACCGAACTGCCAGACTCATTGATACTGCCAGCAATCGTCAGCGGGGGCATGCCCACGGTGGACGTCGTGCTGAGCTGCCACCCGCCTGAAATGCTCTGGCCCTGCGCTGGTGGACCTGGAGGTGGACTTGGAGCTGGCCCTCCTGAAGCTGGATTTGAAGTTCCTGGTCCTCCTCCGCACCCACACAGCAGTAGGAGAACCGAAAGCAGCCAAGAGAAGCTCGATGGAAGTTTGGTCGCAAGTTTCATTGTCCCGCCTCCGGTCTCTTTGGAATCGGTCATAATCGAGGGTACCGATGCAGGAACGTTAGCGTCCAGCGTTCCTGGCCTCTAAACAAAGGATCGGAAACGGCAGGGAAAAGACGACACCGAGGGCAAGAATTTTCTTTGTAGCTGCGGGCGGTGCTGGCAAATCAGTTGAAGGAGCCAGGCGTTGCTATGGGTAGTTTTTGGGCAGGAAGATAGGGCAAGTCAATCAGCGCAAAAGACTTGCACGACGAATTAGATGTCAGTTGGCGAAAAATCGCGATTACACTCATTGACCCGGGTGCTGAGTGCTGACGCCTCGTTGCGTCAACAATCGTCTGCATTGCGCTCACCACGTCTCCTTCCACACGTCTATGCACTGTCGAGCACCAGCGAGGGAACTAGTAAATGAGCAAATCTCTCCTTTGGGCAACTTTCTTTTTCCTACTGGTTCCCTTAATGCTCACTCCGCTGGTCGCCCAAAATCGGCAAGTCACACTTCAGCTTCCCCCACCCGATGGTTGTCATGCGGTCGGCACCAGGTTGGTGGTGCTTAGAGATGCGTCTCGCAATCGTGATCTGCTCGTCACCTTCTGGTATCCCTCGCTGCGCAACTCAGTCATTGCACCGTACATGGACAAAAGAACTGCAACTGCACTGGCAGCAGAGTGGAATTTGCCACCGAACTTTGCGGACGGGGTTCGCACCAACGCCCGCCTCAGGGCACCGATAGCAGGAGGTGGCCCTTTCCCCTTGGTTCTTCTGGAGCACGGCTCCGGAGTTGTTCCAGCAACTTATACAATTTTTGCCGAAGGACTGGCGAGTCACGGCTTCGTCGTCGCGGCAACCAATCACCCGCCAGATTCTCTGATAGCGGTGTTCCCGGATGGGCGTGAAGTCAGATCCAAACCCTATTGGCCAGAAAACGCGGATCGAAGAACGCAGGGTGTCGCGATTGGCATGTTCGCAGAAAACGTCCTCTTTAAGGACGTGCGATTCGTTCTCGACAAAATTCAAGAAATGAATGCGGGCGACGACTTCTGGCGCGGTCACATGGATATGTCCAAGATTGGCATCGTGGGTCATTCTATGGGCGGCACTACCGCGGCGTTGGCGACGAAAGAAGAGCAGCGTATTTTAGCGGGTGTAAACCTGGATGGGTCCACTTTTCCCGGCATGAACAATGATGTTCGTCCGATGGCACTCCACAAGCCTCTGTTATTCATCGCAACGGAGGAGCACGCTTCAGACCCTGCAACTCGAGCCCGGGAATATTCTGGGAGCGAATCGAACACCTATTACATAGTGGTTCCCGGCAGTGACCACATGAGTTTCAGTGACGCGCGTCTCGTTCAGAGTCGATTCGCACGCGAATCGCAATCCAACAGTTCATCGCAGAGTGCGCTGTTGTCTGTCAAGGCAACCAGATCGCTGATTGAAGAGTTTCTTGGCAAGTATCTGAAAGGCGACTCTGCGCCTGGTCTCGATTTGCCGGTCCGGGTGGATAAGAAATAGCTGCTAACTGTTGAAACATCTCGATTACACTCATTGACTGGGTTCTGAGTGTGGCCGCCTAGCTACGGCCGACGAATTGTTGGGTCGCCTGAGCCTCCGGGCGCCTGCACCGGGCTGTCTTCGGGAAGTACAGAGAACGCTGGCGAGCGCCTCGACGGCCTCCGGGCGACAATCCAGAACGGATTGCTTCGTCGCCTCCCAC
This sequence comes from uncultured Acidobacteriota bacterium, assembly GCA_963832245.1. Lineage (GTDB taxonomy): Bacteria > Acidobacteriota > Terriglobia > Terriglobales > Acidobacteriaceae > JABDBE01. Next base: position 2,716,281 of record CAWHTG010000004.1, on the reverse strand, counting down.
CCTTCCGCAAAGAGCGCGGAAAGGGTGGGGCACCCTGAGTTAGGCAGTCCAATTCCCCCAAGAGATCGGGAAAACAACAACAAAGGGCGGGTCCGAGAGGATATTCCTCGGCCCAGGTTGGCGTGCAAAGAACGGACGCGAACCTGGGGCACCGTCTAATCTCATGGTCAATCGTCGTCTCCCACCCTTCCGCACAGAACACGGAAGGATGGGGCACCCTGAGTCAGGGGTCAGTTAAATTTGTCCGTGGGTTCGTGGTTACACGAGCGTGGACGCTCGCGTCGACATTGGTTACACGCGCGTGGACGTTGGAGGTTTGCGTTTGCGCTGTCTCGAGTTGCGTGGACGAGGCGTCCGGGGCTACGTGAGCTTTGGGTGGGGCTCGATTAGGTGCCAGGCTTCGCGGTAGATTTCCCACCGGGCACATTTGCAGGGGATGTCGGGATAGAAGCGGAGGCTGGTGGAACTGGTTATGGCTTCGATGGGCAGGACATACCAGACATCGACGGGAACGATGTGAGCTACGAGGATGTCGATGTCTTCGGCGGTGTAGGTGATTTTGCCCTTACCGTAGACGCTGTAGATGGGCTGGACATCGTAGCCGCGAGCGCGGAGGACTTCGGTGCTTTTTAGTTGGACGCGCCAGAGGCGGTGTGCGGAGCGGAGGATGAAGTCGTAGCGCTCGCTGCCTCCCCAGGGCTTGGCGATGCCGAAACCCAGGGTGCTTGCCTTCAGCATAAAGGCGGCTTCGGAGAGTTCTCCGGTGCGCTTCGGATTGCGGCGGATGGGTTTGCGGTCATGTGGTCTGGTGGCTGTGATTCGGGACTTCATGCCGGGTGCTTTCCGCTGGCAAAAAAGTAGGCGCAGCTATTGGCTGCGCGTTCTTAATTCTTTATAGATATAGACTAGCATATTCAACAGGGTAAACCCGCCAAATTTGGAGATTTATTTCTGTCGTGAATTCAGGCAGGTAGGGGGAATTGGAGGCAAAAGGGGGCTTGACAAGATTTTGGGCAGGCGAGGATCAGCTTAGCCATCCAAGGGTTGAATATGCTCGCGCTGAGGCCGGATTGGATATTACCACCGGCGGTTACTATCGATTTTCCGTATAGCCTGAAAGTGCCATTCCTGCTGGGCGCTTCGACTGCTAGAGTTGTTTTCGAGCAGACTTCGGGGGAGGGCTGCTTCGACAAACGTCCCAAGCTCTAACGAGCTGGGACGTTTTGTTTTGCATTTAGCTTGGGCCGCACGGGCGCGGACGCCCGCGCCTACATTGGCCTAGACGCGCGCGCCTACATTGGCGGTTTTAATGTTCGCGCTGAAATCGGTACCGGCCGGTTTGTTGCCGCGCCATGGTTTCCGCCACTTTTAGGAACGCCTTGGCGGCGTGGGAAAGGCTGGCGGGCTTGCGATAAATCAAGCGCAGCTTGCGGTGCAGGCGTAATTCGCGGACCGGAATGCGAATCAGTTCGCCGCGGGCCAGTTCACTTTCCACGCTGATCTCTGGGACCAGGGCCACGCCGCTGCCCATTACGACAAAGCGTTTGATGGCTTGCAGGGTGGGCAGTTCGATATCCATGTGTAGCGGGGTTTTGTGACGCTTGAAGGCTTGGATCACCTTTTCGCGATAGGGTGAGGCCACATTGTGGGCGACGAAGGATTCGGCGCCGAGTTGCCGGATGCTGACCTGATGCGCCGTGGCAAAGGGATGGCTTGGGGGAACCACGAAAATTAATTCGTCGAGATACACCACCGTGGAACAGAGCTGCGGTTCCTGCGGATCGTAAGTAAGGACGCCGAGTTCGGTGCTGTGGCGGAGGACGTCGTCGGGGATGCGGCTGCCAAAGGAACGCTGCACCGTGATTCTGATCATGGGATGCAGACGGCGGAATTCCGCGAGCACCGGCAACAAATAAAGCGCGGTGAACTCATTGGCGGAGATTGCGAGTTTGCCTTTTTGCAGCTCGCGGAGTTCGACCAGGGCTTGCTGGGCGTCGCCGCGGAGGTTCAAGAGTCTTTCCGCGTATTCCTGGAGTACGCGGCCGGCGTCGGTGAGCACGCCCTCGCGCGAGGAGCGGTCGAATAGCGGCTCGCCTAACTGGTCTTCGAGCTTGCGGATCGATTGGCTCACCGCCGATTGGGTGCGGTACAGTTTCTTGGCCGCGCGCGAGAATTTTCCTTCCTGCGCCACGGCTAGAAACACTTCAAGTTGAGCGAGATCCATCGCGCCTTTCCTTTAGCAAAAGTTGGGGGTTGATTAGCTGCGTTTACATTGATAACTATAACTAATGATAATTTTAGGATTATAAGCTTGCTTAATAAGCATGTAAACGTAAATATGGAAGTTCGGTGGTGGGTCAGGTGATTCTTTAAGAGGGGCGTCATGCCCAGGCGGGATGTGACGTGAAGTATTCCAATCTGACCCACGACCTCGAGTTCGGGATCGCCGAGGAGGGCCCAGGCATGGAACGTATCACGATCTTCGACACGACGCTGCGTGACGGCGAGCAGTCGCCCGGTTGCAGCATGAATGTGGAGGAGAAACTGCGCATGGCGCAACAGCTTGATCGCATGGGAGTGGATGTGATCGAGGCGGGATTTCCGATCGCATCGGAAGGCGATTTTGCCGCCGTGCAAGCTATTGCCGCGGTGGTGCGGCGTCCCATTATCGCAGGCCTTGCGCGGGCTTGTGCGAAAGATATTGAACGCGCCTGGGAGGCGCTGCGTGGGGCTGCGCGGCCGCGAATTCATGTGTTCCTGGCCACTTCTGACATCCACCTGAAATATAAGCTGCGGATCTCGCGGCAGCAGTGCCTGGAACAGGCGCGTGAAGCGGTGCGTTTGGCTAAGAGTTTGTGTGACGATGTGGAATTTTCGCCCGAGGATGCGACGCGGACTGATCCGGAATTTCTTTGCCAGGTCGTCGAAGCCGTGGTCGCGGCCGGCGCCACCACGGTGAATATTCCGGACACGGTTGGCTACACGACGCCGGGAGAATTTGGCGAATTGATTCGCACCATCCGTGCAAACGTGCGCGGAATCGAGAAGGTCACGATCTCGGCACACTGCCACGATGATCTTGGGCTGGCGGTGGCCAATTCGTTAGCGGCGGTCGCCGCGGGGGCGCGGCAGGTCGAGTGCACGATTAATGGCATTGGCGAGCGAGCGGGCAATGCGTCGCTGGAAGAGATTGTCATGGCAATGCGGGTGCGTCGAGACCGGCTTGCTTACGAGACGAACGTCGTGAGCGAACAACTATTTCCCGCGAGCCAGATGCTCAGCGAGATCACTGGGGTTGCGGTGCAACCGAACAAGGCGATTATTGGGCGCAATGCGTTTGCCCATGAGGCGGGGATTCATCAGGATGGCATGCTCAAGAATCCGCTGACCTATGAGATTATGACGCCGCAATCGGTGGGAGTGCCGGATTCGAGACTGGTGCTGGGCAAACATTCGGGCCGGCACGCGCTGGGCTTGCGCTGTGAACAATTGGGGCATCAATTTGAGCGGCAGCAGTTGGATGAAATCTACCGGCGCTTTGTGGTGCTGGCGGATCAGATCAAGCAGGTTGAGGACCATCATCTGCTGGAATTGATTGGGGCGAATGAAGAGGACGGTTCGGCAGGTGAAGATGGGCAATTGAAGCCACTTCCGCGCGCTGTTGCAGCTGGGGCTGGTGCACGATCAGACCGAGGACGCGAACATTCTCAGCTCATGCTTTCGATCCCTCCCCCGACCGGCCCCGTGCTCGCAAGCCTGGCGATGAATCCAGTGGCGGAACGCCACGCGGATCCGGAAGACTACCTTTGGGGCGTGTAACCGCATTCCGACGCCTGCGCGTGGCTCCATCGCTACAATAAACCTGCATGCTCCTCAACATTGCAATCCTTCCCGGGGATGGCATCGGTCCCGAAGTAATCGATGAAGCGGTGCGCGTTCTCGAAGCCATCGCTACGCGGTTCGGGCACGAACCCACCCTGCAGACGAAAGACATCGGCGGCGCGGGGCTTGCGAGTAGCAACGATCCGCTGCCTCAAGACACATTGCGGACTTGTCTTTCTTCCGGCGCCGTACTTTTGGGGGCGGTGGGAGGTCCGGCTTTTGATAGTGTTCCCTCCGATCTGCGGCCGGAACGCGGACTACTGCGACTGCGGAAGGAACTTGGCGCTTTCGCCAATCTGCGGCCGGCGGTGTGTTTTCCGGCGCTCGAAGATTGTTCGCCGCTTCGCCCTGAGGTGGTCCGAGGCGCGGACATCCTGATCGTGCGTGAGTTGCTGGGAGGAGTCTATTTCGGGGAACCTCGCTCCACTACGGGCGCGGCCGGCAGCCGCATTGCCGTTGACACCATGCGCTACGGAGAAGCTGAAATCGAGCGCATCGCCCGCGTGGCTTTTGAGCTTGCGCAATCGCGCCGCCGCCGCGTGACTTCAGTAGATAAAGCCAACGTTCTCGATTGCTCCCGGCTGTGGCGCGAAGTCGTCGCGCGCATCGGGAAAGAGTATCCCGAGGTGCAACTGCGGCACACTTACGTGGATTCGGCCGCCATGGCGTTGGTCGCGCATCCCACGGACTTCGATGTGTTGCTCACAGAAAATATGTTTGGCGACATACTCTCCGACCAAGCGGGGGCGATCGTGGGATCGATTGGAATGCTGGGGTCGGCCAGCATAGGGGGACCGGTCGCACTCTACGAGCCCGTGCACGGGTCGGCCCCGGATATTGCCGGGAAAGGCATTGCCAATCCGCTGGGGGCCATTCTTTCTGTGGCCATGATGCTGCGTCACTCGTTCCATCTGAATGCCGAAGCGGAGTGCGTTGAAGCCGCGGTCGCGTCGGTAATTGACAGCGGGAATCGCACGCGCGACTTGGCAAAGGCGAGCCGGCCCGCGATCAGTACATCGGAAATGGGACGCAAAGTACTGGCGGCGGTCAAAGCCTCAGGGGCTAAAGCCCGGGTTCATGTGGATTCTTAAGGGCCCGGCTGAAGCCGGGCCCTTCCCAGAGGCATTTGTTCGGCGGGATTGTTATTCTGCTGGCTTTCTGCTGGCTTTTGATGTGAGGTGATCTGCTTCATTGAGTCGGTGGCGCGGATCGCCTTTGGCGATGTCGGCTGTGAGATCGAGATCGGTGAATTTTGTGGACGCTGAAAGAGTCTGGAGGTAACGCGGCTCACATGCCACAGCGAAGGACATCACAGCGGAAACCAGCGTGGATGTAATCTGTGGTAGGCTGCGTGACTGAGTGGCAACAGGAAACTCGCAGCCTTTCTGTTCCGGCATTTCTCGGATGGTGGTAAATGGGTGGCCCACCGGTCGCGGCTTGACCTTTAAGCTATCTGCTTGGGGGATGCGGCGCTTCCAGAAAGGCCCAGCGCTCGGCTATTTTCCTGGCCGCAATTCTCCAGATCACAATTCCGCGAAACTCAATTTTCTGCTTCGTAGTCGCGTCGGTTCCAGTCCATTGGTTGCGCACCACGACCTTGTCGTCTTCGGCGATGATGTCCTCAATCTTCACGTGGATATCGGGAAACCGCTTATATGCTCCCCCGACATATTGCTTGGCCCCGGCCGGACCGGCAGGGGTGCCTGGAGGAACGTCTGCGCCATGATCGACGAAGTCAGAGGCAAAATTAATATCCGCGATATCCAGATTTTTTTGGTTTACAAATTCTTCAAAATGATTGGCGATGAACTGCTTCATTTCGGCCAAAGTCATTCTTGTTTTCGGGTTCGCAGTTTGTTCCGCCAACATAGTTTTAAGCTCCTTAGCTGCGTTCACGCTGCCTGCTCGCGGAAGGCGTCGATATTCTCCGCCAGATATTGGTCCATCGGGATCGCGGGCCTACCCAGCAGCTTTTCTGTCAGGCCGTCCACTTCCGCGCCTTTTCCTTGTGTGTAAAATTCCTGCAGCTCGAGCAGGGCGTTGACCTGCCACTCCGGCATGCCCATGCCGCGCAGAGATTTTCTTTGGGCTTCGAAGGGAATGTCCAGGTATTGCACGCTTCGGCCGGTCAGCTGCGAGATTTTGCTGGCCACATCCGCCGCAGAAAGGGCTTCGGGTCCGTTGAGTTCATAAGTCTTGCCAGCATGACTGTCTGTGGTCAGGCACTTGGCCGCGATAACAGCGATGTCGCGAACGTCGATAAAACTCGTACGCGCACATCCGAGCGACGAATAAAAGGCATTTTGCGATCGAATGGTTGACGCATAGTAAGTAACAACATTCTGCATAAAACTGTTTGGACGAAGAATCGTCCAACCAGGTCCCGAAGAGGTAAGGCGATCTTCGACTTTCGCGTGCCAGCTGGGAAATGAATTGGCACAGTTGCCGGCGCCCAGCGCGGAATTCAGCACCACACGCTTCACATTCGCTTTCTGGCACGCGTCGATCATGTTCCCTTCCCACTCCACTAGCTGGGGCACGGGCGAGCAAACCAAGTAAATGCTATCCACTCCTTCGAGTGCTCTCCTGAGGCTGTCCGCATCGGCAAAATCAGCCACCACCGCTGTGACCCCGCTGGGCGCCTTCGAGGCATCTTCCTTCGAGCGATACATTGCGCGCACGGATTTTCCGTTTTTCGCCACTTCCTGCAAGACTTTGCCTCCGACCATTCCGGAGGCGCCGGTAACTAAAATCATAAAAAGCTCCTTGAATATAGGACTGCAGAAGCGGAACGCGGCAATCGGGCCGGCTTCCGCACCTAGTTCCTGGACATGGTATAACCGGAAAGGTTTGCGCGGAAGTACGTACAAATTTGTAAGTCCTGCGCGAGGATCTCATGAAACCGCATCACGGCTGTCCGGTGCAAGCAACCATCAACGTCATGTCCGGCAAATGGAAAGTTCAAATTCTATGGCATCTCTCTTTCGGTCCTAAACGTTTTGCCCGGTTGCGCAATCTTTTGCCGGGAGTCAGCGAAAAAGTTCTGGCAGATCAACTCCGCCAACTGGAGACCGATGGTGTCCTCCGCCGCGACGCCTCGCCCAGCATTCCTCCACAGGTCACATACTCGCTTAGCGCTGCCGGCAAGAAACTCGTGCCGATGATGGAAGAGCTCTGTGACTGGGGCAGCCAGCATTTTGGAATCGAGCCCACGCTGCGCCGCTCGTAATCGTGATGTGTGGCAGGCTGCGACCCACAACAGGAACCCACTATGCGAACGCGAACCGAGCGGAACAGTTCGCGAGATGGTTCAGCAGGCCTCCAAGGTCAGGTATGCATTACCATATTATTAGAAATGGAGCGTTGGCTTCGCGCTTGGAAGAACGGCGACTCGCACGATAGATTGGATGACGAGTACAACCATGGCTGAGAAGTTCACATTGTTTGACAAAATCTGGAACGAGCACGTGGTCTGTGCTCCTTCCGGTCAGTTGCCGCTGCTTTACATCGATCTGCACTTGGTGCACGAGGTCACCTCGCCGCAGGCGTTTGAGGGATTGCGCGTGGCCGGCCGCAAGGTGCGCCAGCCTCGGCGCACGGTTGCGACGGTCGACCATAATATTCCGACTGAGCCTCGGGGTACGCCCATCACCGATCCAATCGCGGCGCGGCAGATTCAGGCCTTGCAGCAGAACTGCAAAGATTTCGGCGTGACTCTGTTCGATATGGATTCGTCCGACCAGGGGATCGTCCACGTGATCGGTCCGGAGCTGGGATTGACTCAGCCGGGCATGACCATTGTCTGCGGGGACAGCCATACCAGCACGCACGGCGCGTTTGGGGCGCTGGCGTTTGGCATTGGGACGTCGGAAGTCGAGCATGTGCTGGCTACGCAGTGCCTGCCGCAACGCAAACCGAAGGCCATGCAGATCGATGTGCGCGGCCGGCTTGGCGAAGGCGTAAGCGCGAAGGATCTGGCGTTGGGAGTGATTGGGCAGATTGGGATCGACGGCGCTACCGGTCACGTGATCGAGTACACGGGCGAAGCGGTTCGCGGGCTTTCCATGGAAGGCCGGATGACTTTGTGCAACATGAGCATTGAGGCGGGGGCGCGAGCGGCGATGATCGCGCCGGATGAGACTACCTTCGCGTATATGAAGGCGCGGCGCTTTGCCCCGCGTGATTGGGAAGACGCGGTTGTCCGCTGGCGCGCGCTGGCTTCTCATGCGGAGGCGCGGTATGACGCGGTCGCAGAGATTGATGCTTCGCGGCTGGCCCCGTTTGTTACTTGGGGAACGAATCCGGGGATGATCGCTCCGGTCGATGGGCGTATTCCCGAGTTGAGCGAATTAAGGACGGATGCGGATCGTCCCGGGATCGAGCGCATGTTGGAATATATGGGGCTCGTGCCGGGCACTCGCATCGAGGATATTTCTGTGGATCGCGTTTTTATCGGCTCTTGCACCAATTCGCGGTTGGAAGATTTGCGGGCGGCGGCTCGCGTGGCCAAGGGACATCGGGTTGCGTCCAAGGTGCGGGCTATGGTTGTGCCGGGTTCACAGGCCGTGAAGCGGGCGGCGGAGCTTGAGGGATTGCACAAGATTTTTCAGGAATCTGGATTTGAGTGGCGGGAATCCGGGTGCTCGATGTGTTTGGGAATGAACCCGGATATCCTGCAGCCCGGGGAGCGCTGCGCTTCGACCAGCAATCGCAATTTCGAGGGGCGGCAGGGGCGCGGAGGACGAACGCATCTGGTGAGTCCGATGATGGCGGCGGCGGCCGCGATTGCGGGGCACTTCACGGATATTCGGAATTGGCATTTTTATTGAGATTGGGATGTTTTGCGTCGAAGATTCGCCTCAGGGGGCTGAAGCCCGACGGTTTGCGGCTTTTTCGGCGCGGGTAAAAGAGGCTGAGGAAAAATGCGCACGAGGAACATCGAACCCCCAGCGGCTAAAGCCGGGCCAATTTTCAGCGGATTTGCGGTATGCCTGAAGTCATACCCCGATACGAATCGAGCGTTTCTCAGTGGGCTGTGAAAGCCATGCGCTCCCACGGACTACAAAATTTGTTGCGCTTAGTTGAGGTAAACCATGCAGCCCTTTCGCACTCATAAAGGTCGGGTCGCGCCGCTCAATCGTGCCAACGTGGACACTGACCAGATTGTTCCAAAGCAGTTCTTGAAACGGATCGAGCGGACTGGGTTTGGGGAGTTTCTGCTGTTCGATTGGCGGCGCGGTAGCGATGGCAAACCCGATTCGTCATTCGTTTTGAATGATCCACGTTACGCGGGCGCTAGCGTTCTGGTCGTGGGGAAGAATTTCGGTTGTGGATCTTCGCGGGAACATGCGGTCTGGGCGCTGGAGGATTTTGGGTTCCGCGTGCTCATTGGCCCGTCGTTCGCTGACATCTTCGCTAACAATTGTGTGAAGAATGGTGTGTTGACCGTGGTTTTGAGCGAAGATGAAATCGCCGACATCGCTCGCAGGGCAGAGAGACTCCCCAGTTACGAAATCACGGTCGATCTTGAGCAGCGCAAGGTCCACGACGCGCATGGATTCTCGGCTACATTCCAGATCGACGAGTTCACGCGGCATTGCCTGCTCGAAGGGTTGGACGAGATTGGACTCACGCTGCAGCATGAGGCTGAGATCTCTGCGTATGAGGCCCGGCATTCTCCGCCTGGATTTATCCGAGGGTAATAGAAGGTTGGAATTGGCGTTGCACGGGCGTGGACGCACGCGTTTACACGTGGACGCCCGCGCCTACACGTGGGCGTCGCGCTTACACGTGGACGCACGCGTCTACATTGGTACAATGACTCACACAACAGAAGACGGTGGAGGCGAATGCCGGAGGCTTGGAAAGAGTGGGAAGGGCGTGTCGTTAACGAGGAGTTTCCGTTGGTCCGCTACCTGGGCGGTTCGGAGCGCAGCGCTGTATTTCTGACCAAGCGCGCCGATCGCGAGACCCAGGAAGTGGCGATCAAACTTATTCTGGCCAATGCCAAGAATCCCGAACTGCAGCTTTCCTGGTGGGAACTGGCGGCGAAATTATCTCATCCTCATCTGCTCCGTCTGTTTCAGCGGGGACGCTGCCAGTTGGATGGCACGGAACTGCTTTATGTCGTGACCGAGTACGCCGAAGAGAGCCTGGCGCAGATTCTTCCCCATCGGCCGCTTACGCCTGTGGAAACACGTGACATGCTGCAGAGTGTTCTGGATGCGACGGCTTACCTTCACGCCAAAGGTTTTGTGCATGGTCACATCAAACCCACGAACATCATGGCGGTTGGCGATGAAGTAAAGATTTCGAGTGACGGACTCTGTGGAACCGGTGAGTCGAGCCGGGTTCTGGGTACGCGGAGTATCTACGCGTCGCCCGAGACCGCCGACGGTGGAGGCATGTCGCCGGCGTCGGATGTTTGGTCATTGGGCATGATGCTGGTGGAAGCGCTGACTCAGCATCCGCCTGCGGAGGCGCGACCGGGATCATCAGAGTTGGTGCTGCCGACGACATTGCCGGAGCCGTTTTTCGATATCGCGAGTCATTGTCTGCGCCGGAATCCGCAGAGCCGATCGACGGTTCCTGAAATCGCAGCAAAATTGCAGCAGGCCCCACGGGCGCTCCCGGAAAAAGAGGTCGTTCTGCCGCCAAAAGGATTTACGAAATGGGGATACGTGGGTGCTGCGGTCGCGGCGGTGCTGTTGCTGGCAATTGTTGGCCCGAGGATATTCCGACATCATTCCCCGAGTGAGACGGGACCTTCCTCTGCGGTCCAATCTTCGGCGGAGCAGGCCGAATCGAAGCCGGGGGCCGGACAGGCTGCGCAGCCCAGCCTCGCCAAACCGCAACCCTCGGTGCGATCGGATGCTTCGCATGCCGCCGACAAACCTCGCGCGGCGAAGAATGCTGCAACCAATCATTCCTCTGGTCCTCAGGGGGCTGTGGTGCAGCAAATTTCGGCTGACGTGTCCCGCAGCGCCTTGAGAACGATTCACGGTAAATTGAAGGTGCGGGTGAAAGTCACAGTGGATTCATCCGGCCAGGTGACGGCAGCAAGTTTCGACTCTCGGGGACCGAGCAGATATTTTGCCGAGCGGACTTTGCGGGCGGCAAAACAGTGGACATTTCAGCCGCCACAGGTCGATGGGCGGGATGTTCCGAGCGAATGGCTGCTGAACTTCGAGTTTGAGAGATCGGGAGCCAGCATTCGTCCTGCACAAATATTTCCCTAGTACGTTTCTTGACTTACTGCTTCGCTCAAAGCTTCCGGACGAGGCGTCCGGGCTACGTGGGCGTGGGGACTGCCAGTTTTTTCGCGATCGAGCAATACAGATCGACTGCTTCACTGAGTTGTTTTTTTTCGATGTATTCGCCTTCGGTGTGAGCTACGTGGATTGATCCGGGGCCGATCAGCAGGGGCTCGCCCCAGTTGCTGAGCTCAGGAATGTCGGTGGTGAAGGCGGCGACCATGGTGGGCAGACCGTCCAGCGTGTGCAGGCGGAGGAATGGGATTTCCAAAACGAATTCGACCTTTGCCAGGCCTGCGACCGCCTGCTCAATTTGCCGCCGTAATTCGTCGGTGGGACCGATCAGACGATACAACAACTGTGCGCGCGCTTTGTCTGGAATCACATTAGGAGCGCGGCCACCTTCGATCACTCCGATATTTAGCGTGCACGGACCGTAGCCTTCGTCGGCGGGCAGCTTCATGGCGCGCAGCCGTCGCAAAGCTTCCAGAAGTTTGTCGATGGCGGACTCACCCAGTTCTGGATAGGCGGAATGGGCCATGCGCCCTTCGGCGATGACGTTCACTCGCAGCGTGCCTTTGGATGCGGTCGCCATTCGGTTCTCCGTGGGCTCTCCGTTCACCAGGAACTTGCAGCCGGGAGACTGCCGGTTCGCGATCTGTGCGCCCAAACTGTTCCGTTCTTCGCCCACGAGAAAGAGAAGTCCGACGTGAATGCCATCTTTGCGCAAACGCTCGGCGGCCGCGATCTGAGCGGCGATGATTCCCTTGGCATCGCACGATCCCCGGCCGTAGACACGAGTGGCATCTTCGGAGGAGGCGATGAAAGGCGGCACTGTGTCCATATGGGTGGAGAAAACGATGGTGGGCTTGGATTGTTGCGGCGAAGTTGCGTACACGTTGCAACGGTTGCCTTCGACGGGAAGCTTGTTCGCCTCATATCCCAGACGCTTCAGTTCGCTGTGAATAACATCGCCCACAAGGGCTTCATTCCCTGTTATCGATTCAATGTCTACGAGTTGACGTGTGAGGGCGACGACATCCATGGAAAGAGGATACCTCAGCTCAGCGTTAGAGAGACGTAGCAAGCTACGTCTCTACATGGGCTAAGCTGGAGAATGTGCGACGATGAATGAGCAACTCAGTTCGATCCGTTCTTTGTTCCTTGATGGCCCTGCAGGCAGACTCGAAGCTTTGCTCAATACCGGTACGCAACACGCCACTCACGCTGCGCTGGTTTGCCATCCTCATCCTCTTTATGGGGGAACTCTGCATAATAAAGTGGTCTTTCACGCTATGAAGGCGCTGAACAAGTTTGGGTATCCGGTGTTGCGTTTCAATTTTCGTGGGGCCGGATTGAGCCAGGGCGAGCACGACCACGGCATCGGGGAAATGGACGACGTCCGCGCGGCCCTGGATTGGGTAGATCGAGAATTTCATCTGCCGATGATCTTTGCCGGATTCTCCTTCGGGGCTGCGGTGGGATTGGGTGTGGCGTGCGCCGATGCGCGTGTCCAAGCAGTAATCGGGCTTGGTTTGCCGGTCGGTGCGGTTGATGATCGAGTTTATGACTTCGAGTTTCTGAAAGATTGCAGGAAACCCAAGCTCTTTGTCAGCGGCGACCGCGATCAGTTTGGGCCGCGTACGAAGCTTGAAGCAATCGTCCAGGCGCTTCCCGAGCCGAAGAAGCTGGTGATCATCGAGGGTGCCGATCATTTCTTTGAAGGGCGCTTGCGGGAACTGCGCGAGGCGATTGAAGTTTGGGTAAGAAAAACGATTCCTGAGTAATTACGAGGGGACAGCCGCCCTCGGCTGTCCAGCGGAGCGAAGCTCCGCAGCTTTAGATTGCTCATGCTTCGACCTCACGAGGCCTAAATCAGCCCAAACAAAGCCTGGCGAGCTTTGCTCGCCCGGACAGCCGAGGGCGGCAGTCCCCACGTGGCCGCAGGCCAGAGCCGCTTCTATAATCCTTCCATGTCTTGGGCGGCGGGTAACCGCGAACGAATCGCCATTGAGATGCGGGTTACGGCGCGGGATCTTTTCGCGCGAGCGCTGAACGAATCCAGCATTGATCGGGCATTCGAACGGCATGTCTCCTGCGAACGCGGGGTACTGCGCGTCTGCGAAGACCTTTACGATCTTCACTCTTACAGCCGGGTGCTGGTGATTTCGATTGGAAAAGCTGCGTACACGCTGGTGAGTGGCTTGCAAATTCAGGCGGGAAATAACTTTGAAGGAATCGTCACCAGTTCGGTGCAGCCGAATTCGCAAGCGCGCGGGTTCCGCTATTTTCTGGGCGGACATCCCACGCCGAATGAGGAATCGATTCGGGCCGCCGAAACTATGCTCAAGTCCCTGAGCGCGCAGAATCCGTTGTCGCTGGTGATTTTCATGCTGAGCGGCGGCGGGTCTTCGATGGCGGAAAAGCCCATTGATGACGAGATTTCTTTAGAAGATCTGATCGCAACTTATCGTGTGCTCGTGCACTCTGGGGCGCCCATTGCGGAGATCAATGCCATTCGGAAGCATCTATCGGCGATCAAGGGAGGACGATTGGCGCGGGCGGCCTCGGGGGCGCAACAGGTTTCGATTCTGGTTTCGGATGTTCCCGACAGCACGCCCGATGCGCTGGCGTCCGGTCCTACCATGCCGGACTCCACCAGCGCGGAAGATTGCTACGCGATTGCGGCGAAGCATCGCCTGATCGAGCAATTTCCTGCGCCGGTGCGCGAATTGTTTCAGGGGCACGCGCTGGAGGAGACTCCGAAATCGGATGATCCGGCCTTCCATCGCAGCCGCTGGTGGACGGTGTTGTCGAATTCGACTTTGCTTGAGGCCTGCAAGAAGGAAGCCGAACACCATGGCTTCACAGTGGAAGTAGACAACAGTTGCGACGACTGGGACTACGTGCCGGCGGCCGATTATCTCCTGGAGCGCTTGCGTGACTTGCGAAAGAAATCGGAGCGGGTCTGTCTCCTCTCTGGCGGCGAAGTCACGGTGAAGGTTACCAAAGGAGGCGTGGGCGGGCGCAACCAGCAGTTTGCGCTGGCCTGCGCACAGAAGATTGCAGGCGAAAACATCACCGTACTTAGCGCGGGTACGGATGGCATCGATGGCAATAGCCCGGCGGCGGGTGCAATCGTGGACGGAACCACGCTTGAGCGCGCAAGATCTCGCGGGCTGGATGCTGCAGCCAGTCTTCTCGAGTACAATGCGTACCCGTTTTTTGATGCGCTGGGAGACACGATTATGACGGGGCCGACGGGCAACAACCTGCGAGACTTGAGAATCCTGCTGAGCTACTAAAGGCCCCACCCGGATAATTATTGCTGTACGGTCAACCTAGTGCAGCAAGCCGTAGACGACCACGGCACTCTTCGTGCCCACGAAAACCTTGCCGTTGACCACGGTGGGTGGGGCGAATTTGGTGTTGGATCCGAGTGAGTCCCCGCTGTTGTACAGTTCGTTCGCCAGGTTGGTGGCGTCGTAGGCGTGCAGTATGGATTTGATGGGCTCAATTACCCATAGAATCCCATCGGCCGTGCCGTTGGCGGAAACTGACGGTGTGGCTCCGGGAAAGCCATAGGTCGAAGGAGACTTCGAGGTGGGGCCTGACAATTGCGCATTGGCGATTGCGAAGGCTTTCACGTTATCGTTAACGCCAGAGTAATAGACGTTTCCGTTCCAGTACGCGGGAGTGCTGTAGTTGCAGTCATTATGGGTGTCGTTGCAGTCGCCGGCGTTATGTACATGGACGCCCACTGCTCCCGGAAGTTCCTGGAGGATTTGATCTCCGGAACTGTGGTATTGACCCATATTGTCGCGGTTCACCAGATACACGGTTCCGTTCTTGTCGGCGCCGACCATCACGTGCGGACCGGCTTGATCCGGTAACAGCATCGCGACGCCGGTGCCAAGATCGGTGTCGTGGGTGTCAAAAGCTAGAGCTCTCGGTGTGAAAAAATCGGCCACCTGCAACTTGCTTTTGCCCGGAGTTAACCTCAGGTAAGTATTGCCCCAGTCGGCGACAGTATTGTCCCAGGTCCCATTTCCTGTGGCGGCGAAGAGGATGTTGTTCGCGTCCGCGGTTATTGTTCCATTCCAGATTCCGCCTTGCTCACCGTCTCCGCCATCATTGGTGCTGTTGTTCGGAGTGGTGTTGAATACGTAACGCCGTGTCATGGTAGTGGCATCGTATCCAAAAATCCAGCCGTGAAAAATGGGGGCATCGTTGATGGAGGCAAAGGGCACATAAACGATGCCATTGGCCAGGAGGAGCGCCCCTCGGTCATTCTCTGAATGTGTGTTGAAACTCACGATCCCATTGACGCTGTCCTTGCCATTACCCCGAACGCTCCCCCTGATCACGACCGGGCTTCCGGACATGTCTTTTCCGGTAGAGAGATCAAACTTATGAAGAATGTGGAAGTATTTCCCGGCGTTGTTAGGGTCGGTTCTTGCCTCGACGTAGATGGCGCCGTGCGTCCCCTGAGTGAGGTCAATGACCGGAGTTGACGTGATACCGATTACGGAGGTCAGGTACACCAAGTTGCAGTTGGATCCTGGCACCGGCTGGCTGGCGCTACACGGAACCGGAGTACCAACGCGGGTGTGCCACAGGGGCGTGGAAACCTTGTAGTCGTCGGCATCGAAGGCATAAATGCTGTTGTTCTCGGTTACGACAAACACCACGTTGTGAGTGCCGCCAGCAATTTGCAGGTTCGGAACGTACAAGGGTTGTCCGTAGATAAGCGAGTCCACGGGAAATGAATGAAGCTTTCCGAACGTGTTTACATTCACGTTAGACGGGTTCAACGTCGTCTCGGTGATATTGGCTCCAGTTCGCATGTTGTCGTAGTGATAAGTCAGCACAGACGTGGTCTGACCTGTAGAGGCAGCGCCCGCAGGTGCGCCTGCCTGGTAAAAAGCGAGAGCACAGAGCACGGCGAGGAAGACGAAGGCAGCGCGAGTTTTCATTGGCAATACTCCTGAATGCGATCATCAAGTTTTGGGACTAGGAACTGGCGGTGAGGGCGAGACCTGTTTCCTGGCGTCTATCAGAAGCTTCGGTGAATTCTCCCCTACTGAATGCAAGGCGCGCCTGTATCTCAGCCCATTTGGTTGCGGCTTTAGTGATTCCGGCGGGCGTTTGATTACCTATCGGCTTGCCCGGGTTGCCTCGGGGCATCGAAACCATGCACAAATTCAGGAATGCGTTGTGGGTCACTCGCACGGAGGGGCGGGGTGACCGAACTTTGGATGCTTCCAGAGGCAGGCGCTCACGTCAGGCGCAGGGTCAGCGGTGGTAGCGAGAGGCCTTCGACTTCGGCTGTCCAGAGATCGCCTTGCCCGCTTAGATGCCCGGCAGTTAGGGTTCCGGAGCTGACGATTTCGCCGGGGTTTAGTGGCTCGGTTGGGAATCGGCGGATGATGGCTGCGCCGAGTTCGGCCAGGCACAGGGCGGGGCTTCGCAGGCTGTTTCTGCCTGATCCTTCTTCTACGAATTCTCCGTGCTTCGACATGCGCAGTTTAAATCGCGCTAACTGGTCGACGAGACCGGCGATCATGTCGGGCCGTATCTCACGTCGCTCTCCGATCACGAGCGCGGCGTGCAGTCCGAAGGAGGCGACAAAATCACTGGGTTGAAACTTCCATTCTGGAAAGGGGCAGTCGATGATTTCGAATCCCAGCGCTAACCATTCCGTGGATTGGAGGGCGGCGGTGGCGTCAAGGCCTTCAGCCGTTATCGGCTGCTTCATGCCGAAAACAATTTCGGGTTCGATCTTGAGGGAACGGTGATGTGGGAGCGTGAGCGTGGCGGAGTTGTTGTCCGCGTGGTGCACGGTATCGTTGTACATGTGGGCCCAGACCAGGGTTTCGAGCTTGAGCACGCGCCACATGGCCTTGTTGGCATAACCAACTTTGCGGCCTACCGCCCGGTATCCAGCGGCTTCGCGCATCCGCTTGAGTGTCGCTTCAACTTCATAAGCTGTGTTGAGATCGAAGCCGGGGCGGGCGGAGGGAGGAATAGGGACCATCTGGTCGGCTTCATGTGCGGACATCAGTTCCCGAGCTAAAGTCTCGGCGTCATTTTGTGACATAGGTTGGTTCGTTCTCGCTCCCCCAGTGGACTCACGCGATTCGCCGCGGGAAGTCCAGACGCTCCGCATCTTAACACTCGCCGCTGATTGGAGGCTTTCACAACTGCATTGAAGCCGAGCAGAAGCTTCGCTTCGGCGCTAGACGTAGCAAGCTACGTCTCTACAGGGGAAGGCTGTTTTGCGACCTCTCCGTCTTGGACTTTTTCAGCCGCCTGTGAATGGCCGTTCCTAGTCTGACAATAGCAATGAGTTATCGCACGGTTGGCTCACTTCAAAACGATGGTAACTTACCTATCATTGGCTGGTTTCAGTAATATCGGAGGACCAACGGGGTGAGTGCGTAAATTTCAGCCTGGAGGAACACGATGAAGGTACCACTGAGATTTTCGACGCGAAGTGCGCCGCGGCGACATTCTCCCCGCCGCTTGCTCTCGCAAATCTGGCTGTTGCCGATGATTGCTCTCGCGTTGTACAGCGTCGCGGTTCGGGCCCAGGACGCGGTCGTTTTAGTGGGATCGGGATCGAGTGTCCCGGCGCCTCTTTATGCGCGGTGGACGCAGGAGTACGGCAAACATAACCCTCACATTCAGATGCGATATCTTCCGGTCGGCACGAGCGAAGGGATCAAGCAGATCTCTCATGGCGTGGGTGATTTTGGCGCCGGAGAAGCTCAGCTTCCGGACAAAGAACGGAAAGAAGAGGGTCTGATCGAACTGCCGGTGGTGCTGATCGGGATTGTGCCTATCTATAACCTTCCCGAGGTGCATCAGGAGCTTCGGCTTTCGGGGGAAGTGTTGGCTGAGATCTTTCTCGGGGAGATCAAGAACTGGAATGCAGCGGCGATTGCCAAGCTCAATCCGGAGATCAGTTTGCCCAATCTCCCAATCCAAGTGGTCAACCGTCCCGCAGGTAAGGGATCGAACTTTGTATTCACAGACTTTCTCTCCAAAACGAGTGCCAAGTTTCGCAGCCAAGTGGGAACTAGCCCCTCCCCTAAGTGGCCGGTCGGCGTGCCCGCGGAACGCAGTTCGGACATGGCGGAAAAGGTGAAAAACACTCCGGGTTCGATAGGCTACGTCGAGTATCAATATGCGGTGAAGGGCAATATCTCTCAGGTTGCGGTGCTGAATCCCGCCGGTAAGTTTGTTAGAGCCTCTGCGGACGGGATTGCGGAGGCGTGTAAGGCGGTAGAAGAACCGCGATGGAATGGCTTCTCGGCGTCACTGACTAACGCACCCGGAGCGGATTCTTTCCCCATCACCAGTTTCACCTGGATTTACTTGCGAACCAAGTCCACCGATTCTGCTCGCGCAGCGGCCTTAGCTGATCTTTTGAATTGGATCTATACGGATGGCCAGCAGTTTGCAGTCCAGGAAGGCTATTCCGAACTGCCTACGCAGTTGCTTGCAGCGGTAAGAAAAAAAGCGAAAGAGTTGCAATAACGCAACGTCTTGGAAGCGGACGCCGATCTGGATACGAACGGTTTCGTTTTGAGAATAACGGCACTGCGAGATTGCTTCGTCTTGGCTTGTCTCACGGGGTTAACGGCTCTGGCGTTGGCGCAAGAACCGGCAACTCCGCCGAAGTCGGGCGAAAGCCAACAATTCGGCAGCGTGTCTACGGATTCGACTCTCAAGGAGATGTTCCAGGCAAAAATCAAGGTCGAATGGGAGGCGCTGAAGAACAAGGACAAGAAGGCGTACGCGGAGCTTTTAGCCGACGACTATCAGGGCGTCGAGGTCGATGGTCAAGGCGAGCGCACCAAGCTCCAAGCGCTGAACGAACTGGCAAACGGGAATGTTGACCGATACACATTGTGGGGATACAAACTGATTCCGCTGGGTCCGGATGCGGCTTTCGTTATCTACGAAGTTACGTTGCAGTTTCCGCCTAAATCAGCCGTGCGACTTTCCAGGGTGTATATCACGGAATTGTGGGTGAAGCGCGCCGGGCAATGGAAGGAACTGCATTATCAGGAGACGCACGTCAAATAGTTTCTGTCTGAGATTGAAGCCAGCCTTGGCAATAACCTTGCCCATCCCATCGTTTCCGGCTCCTGCCGGTCCCACGCAGTAAATCGAGATTAGTTAGTCACAATCCGGGGGCATGGCGGAGATCTCCGCTTCGGAGTCGCAGGGCTTTTTCTTCTTGGCGGGTGCTAACAATGCCGCCCGGCTGTAGCGCAGAATCCACAAGCCTTGGTTGTTGGTGAGATAGATCAAGCCGTGCCCGCCATCGGGAAGCAGGCTGGTGACGCCGTTGAACTCCTGGATGGTTTTGGGATTGCGCGGGTCGCTCAAGTCCAGCACACGCACGGTCTCCGTGGGATGGCTGCTGCTGGTGAGAGTGGTCGGCTTCTTCTCGGGCGCTTCCGCGATAGCAACGTTCGGCGTGACCATCTCTAGATCGCCGGTGGTTGCCTGATTCGATTGCGCGGTTCGCTTGAGCAGGGTGGGCTTCTCCGGCTTGCTCACATCTACCACCATGAAGCCTTGTTTCGAAGCCTGCTGCACATACAAATACTGTTTCCCTTCTTCCTTCTGCAGCAGCATTTGATTCCCCGTTGCCTGAGGAAGTGGCAGGTGCGCGATCACGGTCGCCGGAACGTCTGTGGGCTTCTTCGGAGTTTCGTTGGCAGATGACACGGCGACGAGAACCACGAGGAACGCAAGAAGTACGATTGCAGCGGGTACGACGGGTCTACGAATGCCATCCATAATTCACACCAAATGCTTCGCCACAGCGACACAGAGTCATAGAGAAACCAATGAACTCGGGTCTGGGCCTAATGCGTGAAACTATAGCACAGCTTTCAAGAGCTCAGGATCTGAATGGAGCCTTTCCTTCATTGCTGCCCCGGAACCACGCGAGTGTATCCGGGGCTTCGTATCACTGTTGAGCGTAGACGCCGATACAGCCGTTGCTGCTCTGCGTCGTGCAAATTCCACCCGCCTGTAAGGGCACAAACGCGTGGTTATTGCCGGAATCGACCGCGATGCTATGCGAGTTCGAATTGGTGGTAACGTTCTGCAGCCAGGTATTGGTTTTGGCGTCGATCACGCCCATGACCGGCCCATTGGGCATGTCTCTCGCCGCCACGTAGTACCTGTTGTCCCCGGGGTTGTACCAAGTCTCGTCAACACCACCAACGTTAGTGATTTCGCTGATAATCGCTCCGCTGGTGCCATCGATGACGAAGAGGTTAGGGGGAAAAGCCTCGCCGTCATGGTCCGCGCAACCCACCAGGAAATTGTTACCCGGACCCTGAACGACGCTGGTGGGCATGCAATTCTGCAGCACGAAGGTGTTGACCACGACCGGGCCATTCGGGTTTCCAAGCCGGGGATCGATTTCATCGACGCAGCCGATGTTGGTTATACCGATGCAATTTTCATTCGTCTGCAGCAAGTGACCGGTGTTGGAGTTCCAAACCATGCCGCCCAGTCCGGCCGGCGCTATCGCACCGGCACAACTGCTGGCCGGAGCAGTTTGACTACAGAAAGTACCCAAGGTTTGGTCGACGATCGGCCCGTGATGGCAGGGAATTGTGTAGGTGGTGCCGATGGGCGTGACCCCGCTCAAACCTGGGAGACCGAGCACAGGATTGGCGTTGGCTATCCCTCCGGAAACACCACTGAAGACGTGCGGGTTGGAGGGATCGGGGCAGGGGAACGTGTTGTTAACGGTATCGACCGGAACGCCCGCACTGAGTCCTGCTCCGCCCGAAGCCTTGCCGCCTGCGCCGTCATAGTAAATCTGTCCAATGATGCAGCTCGGAGGATTAAACGAAGTGCCGGCGACCCCCGGATCCAAGATGGGCGAAGGTTGAGGAATCGCAGAGCCGGATCCTTGAAACGGGTATCCAGCGCCGGTGCCGTAATTGGCTAAGACGAAACCGGCTTCGTATGGGCCATAGGCGAGCGTGGGGACTATCGGCAAACAATGACTGGTTCTGGCGACGACGCCGGACATATCGATGAATGTGACAAAGGGCAATCCGGGGTCGCCGTTAATGACTGCAAGCACCTGGTGAACGGGATCGTATGCCATTTCATCAGCGCGATCGTCTCCGCAAGTGGCGGCCGAGCCAGCCTCTCCGTTCCAGGAGGCGATGCAAGGGCCAATGCCAAGCGGTCCGTCGTAGTCTGCAGATGTACCCGTAGGTATGGTTGCGAGCACGGTCGGCGGTGTCGTGGTCAAATCAAAGACCGCCACGCTGGCATTGCCAACAGCAGTGAACAGGGTCTTGCCATCCGGTGTAACTTCCTCGCCGTCCGGGCCTGACATAGGATTTACGCCGTTGGCACGCGAAGCGCAGCACTGCGCGCCGGGGAATCCGCCGAAATTGCCGTTCGCACCGAAGCCCGAAATGAGGTGGAAGGGAGCATTGCGGCATCCGAAGCGGGTAAAGTTTCCAACAACGTCAACCTGGGGCGGTATGGTGGGGTTGCACGGGCTGGCCGCATTTCCCGCATTGGTCACGGCATTGCTGCCCTGAATGGCATTGATCGCGATATTTTGGTTGGTGTCCACGACGACCACTGCCAGTCCAATGCGATCCGAGACGTAGTCCCGGTGCGTAGCGCTGTTGAGCCAGCTTATGTCGAAGGAGTTGAACGGACCGCCAGGTTCGCCAGTGGGATTGTGCTCGGGCACCGTAATGTTCACGATGTCGGCGTAACCGTCGGCGGTGGTGGTACCGCACACGGGACAGTTCTTCACGTTCCCGCAGCCGCTCGCAATCAGAAACAACGCCGTGAGAAGAACAGTAAGCAGAATTTTCGATCTCATCGAATCTCCTCCTGCAATTTTCCCTTCAGAGCAGCTGCAACCAGCCCTGGCGCACAAATAAAAACCGTACCCGCACCCTCGCCACCGCTCCAAGCAGATCTCAGAAGCGGAACTGCAACTCCTGCATCAAGCCGTAGAAATTCTGCGGCTCTTGCCCGGTAACGCTGGGCTGTTTCAGTTGATTAATGTTGACGTTGAACTGGTATTTGATCCAATAATTCAGGTACCAGTTGACCCCAAACGTGAACTGGTCGGTGTGATAGTTGTAGGCTGGAACAAACCCCGGCGTATAAATGTTCAGGAAGTTCGCAGCGGGTGCGTTGGCCTGAATGCCGGAGTAGCGCGCACCGAGCTCCCATGCGCCCCAGCCGCGTCCTTTGCCTCCTGGAGTATCTGGGCCAAGTAGCGGACGCTTGACGCGAGGAGTGCCGTTTTCGGGCCGTTTCTCGCCGGTGAGCAGATATGTGGCGCCGGCATTCCAAGCCTTGGCCCCGACGCCGGGAAGAGTCAGGAAACCCAAGCCACCGACCTGCTCGGACCCTACGCCGTAGCGCTGCTCCTGCAGTTGCACATATTCGCCGCGCAGCGCGAACGCCGAGTTGATGTAGGTGAATTCACCCTCGTAGCGCTCGATGGGACCGTTGATCCTCAGCTGAGGAAAGAAAGCGTAGGTGTTGTCGGGAATCGTCCCACTGAAGCTCAGGTCTCCGGAAAGTCCCCGGGAGCGGCTGTGGCTTATGGAGCCGCCAAAAGCGAGTTGCTTGAACAAATCGCTCTTGCTCTTGCGCCAAGGATAAAAACGCAGTCTTCCGACGAACTCGGGCTCGTTGGTGGCGTTGGCGGTAACGCCGTTGCGGCCGTTGAAGGCACCGGCCCACCACTGCATAACGCCGCCATCGATATCTCCGTGAAGGGTCATGCCGGGGCAGCGATAGGCGGTGCCGACGCAGGGGTACAGGAGCGACTGCAAGCCGCGTTCGACGAAATCCAGGTTGGTGGCGCCGATACCGGTTTCCTGAGCGAAGGGCTCTTTGAATTGGCCCGCCTGGAATTGGAACTCGGGCCTGATTCTGACGTTGAGATAAACGTCCCGAACAATCGCACCGGTGGTGGAGTTAGCGTCGGTCAGAATCGCGTAGTCGAAGTGGGAGCCGTAGTTGCCCTGGAATCCGAAACGAGCGCGACGGATCACGAACGTATCTGCGGGAGCGCCATCGCCTTTGTAGGCGCGATAGTCGATATCGACGTAGCCGTATGGCATGATCTGGAACTGGCCATCGGCGCTTCTGATGAAAAAGTGCTCGCCGTTCCATCCGGCTGTAAGCGGCGCGTCCTTCTTGGGCTCAGCCGCAGGCTTTGCCTGGTTGATCATGGCAGCTTCGATTCCAGGATCAGGCTGGATGAGAACCGTGTTCACCAAGCGGACGCCGTCGCTCAGGCCAGTATTTACCGGTTGCACGCTGGCACCGAAGGAGCTGGGGTCGGCCACAGGCTTCACGGCGGCAGAATTTTCGTTGGCCGGTTGCGCCTTGGCGTCGACCAGTTGCTGGACCATCGCTTTCAACTCCTCGATGGTCTTGCGTTGCGCCGCAACCTCGCTGCGCAGCTGGTTGACCTCTTCCTTGGTAGCGCCCGCGGGGGTCGACCCTTCGGTCTTGCTCACGGGTGGCGTGCCTTGGGCGATGAGCCAACCTGGCGACATGAAAACGACCAGAAGCACGAAGAACGCTGTTAGCGAGCGCATGTGTTTCCTTTCCGACCGTGATTTGGCCAACACCTGACCCGGGGCAAGTGTGCGCGAACTCAAATGCCGGCTGCCTCGGGTGACAAAGCACTGAACCGACTATTTGAAAAACTGATGAGTTGTATGAAAAGCGGACCAATCCGCTGGCGGGCTTGTTTACCACGTTTTCTAACTGCGAGTCAAGCAATCTTTTTCCCGCTGAGAATGACAGGGGGAATACAAATGCAATTTTCGAGTGGGAAATATGAAAAGAACAAATGTGATGCATTGACGTAACCCGCCACATGTTGGATGGAAGACAAGCGGCGCGGCTGTGATCTTTATCTAATTTTCGAACTGTTTAGGACCGATGAAGGCAGTTGACTCCGCATTAATGCCCTGCAATGATGGGATGGTGCCGGACCGTAAGCTCAGAATAGTTAGATTCATTGGGAGCACGCCAAACACCGCCTATTGCGACGTTTGCAAATTGACGTTCCGGACGCGGCGGGAATTTATAGTTGACGCGGAGAAAGCCAAACAGCAGCTTCAATCTGATTTCGACAAGCATGAGTGCAAGCCGGAGGAGGGTGCGGTCAATGACGCGCTTGAGCACATCAGGTAATTCGCGGTACTCGCCGGTTCAAATCGCGGCTAGTAGGGCTGCATCCCGCAAACTGGCTTCGGCAGTAATCGAATAACATAAATCGCACGCAGGGAAGCGCTGATCTCTAGCAACTCGCTTGCCGGCGAGCGTTGAAGGATTTCGTCCCATGCCAATACACACCGAAGACACTACGTCGCAGTACATGAATTACGCACCGGCGGACTTGAATCCACAAAAAGATCTGCCTAAGGGATTCTTCGATTTCCTGTTGCCGCTTCACAAACAGTTCACTCCGTGGCAACAGAAGCTGGCGGCAAAGCGCGCGGAGGTGCTGGAACGATCGCACGGCGGACACCCGCCAAACTATTTGCCGCCTTCTGAAGCCACGACCTCCAACTGGCAGATCAAAGTGCCTGACTGGTGTGCCGACCAACGCAATCAGATGACCGGGCCGGCTGACGATGCTGAGTTGACGGTAAAACTACTGAACTCCGGATCCCCGGCTGTGATGGTCGACCTCGAGGATTCCACGGCGAATACATGGGAGCACATCATGCTGGCGGTAAAGAATACCATCGCCGCCTACAAGTATGAACTGAGTTACGACGACAAGAAGCGCCAGAAAAAAGTCGCAGTTCAACGTTCGAAAACCGTGACCTGGGTGCGCCCCCGTGGGCTGCATCTGAGCCAGGGCGGACTCATCAAGAACGAAATCATGTCGGCTTCCCTGTTCGATCTCGCGCTGATCTGGTATCAGATCGATCCTGCCTGGTTGCCGCACAATTTCTCGGTTTACATTCCCAAGAGCGAGTCAGCGGAGGAGGCCTTCTGGTGGCGCGACTTGTTCCAGGCGTTTGCCAAGCACAAAGGTTTGCCTGCGGACTACATAAAGTGCATGGCGCTGGTAGAGGCACACCCGCTGGCCTATCAGATGGAAGAATTTCTGTTCAACCTGCGCGAGCATTGTCTGGGATTGAATCTGGGGCGGTGGGATTACATGGCGTCGCTGATCGATTTCATGTTGGAGGATCCGAATTGGATTTTGCCCGACCGCAATACCATCCCGCACGATGTGTCATTTTTTCAGAACTTCCGTACCCTGATGCCGGAAATTTGCCACAAGCACGGAGCTCACGCCATCGGTGGAATGACGGCGCTTTATCCCAGCCGCACCGACGCAGAATTGAACGAGCGCGCTCTGAAGGTGCTCAAGGAAGATAAGAAGAACGAAGCCAACTGCCTGATGGATGGAGCCTGGACCGGCCATCCCGATCAGAACGAGATTGCGGTGGCGCAGTTCCCATATCCCAATCAGATTGCAAAACGGCCCAAGCTGGCGAACGCGCATCCCGATCTGCGGCCTGTTCCCAAAGGAGTTGGTAAGACGACGCTGGCGGGGATGCGCGCGGCGGCGCGCACCGTGATTCGTTATCGCAATGGCGTGCTCAACGGCAAGGGCGCCAGCCTGCTCGATGGCTTCATGGAGGATCTGGCCACCGACCGCATCTATCGGCTCATGATTGCGCAGCGAGTGCGGCACAAAGTCAAAGTTCCTGGCGACGATGGCAAGCCGGTCGAGCATAGCCGCGAATTGGTGACTCGCATTTTTGACGAAGAGCTGGCAAAAATTCAGCGCGACTTGCCCAAGGAGATCGATTCCAAGGCGGCAAAAACCCTGCCCGAAGCGCGCCGCATCGCGGAGGAGATGATCGTGCAGGGGCACCATTCGCCGATTTAGCGGAACGAGCATTCGAAAGCGACGGTGCACGATCAGATAGGGAACGCTGATCAAGCTGATTAATAGAATTAGCTTGACGACGTTTGCGTGCTTGTTGCCCACTGTCAGACTGCATCGCATTCACATTTCGGGCAGGAATTTCGAAGATGGCCCGTTCCGTCATATTTAATTTTCTGTGAGTAGAAACGAGGGCTATGAGCGTCGTAGAACAGCAGACTCCCGCGGTTAATTTATTTCCTCCCTTGCAACCACCTCGGCGTTACCTGTTCGGACCGGGGCCGACGATGGTCCACCCGCGCGTCTATGAAGCGCTGTCGAAACCGATCGTCGGTCACCTCGATCCTTACTTCATCCAGGTAATGGCTGACGTTCAGCAGTTGGTGAAGATGGCTTACGGAACGGGCGATGGCGCTACGCTGGTAATTTCCGGAACTGGCAGCGCGGGCATGGAAGCTGCCGTTGCCAATTTTGTTGAACCCGAAACCAAGTTCGCGATATTCGCCAACGGGTATTTCTCGGATCGACTCACGGAGATGGCAAAGCGCCACGGAGCAAATGTTGTGCGTTTCGAGAAGGCTTGGGGGGAAACATTCACCGATGATGAGGCCAGGGAATTCATTGGTCGCGAGAAGCCTAAGGTTGTGGCTTATGTTCACGCTGAGACATCGACCGGAGCGTTGCAATCGGGCAAGGCGATCTGTGCCGCGGCCCACGATGCCGGCGCTCTGGTGATTGCAGACTGCGTCACGTCTCTTGGCGGAGTGCGGGTAGACTTCGACCAGACCGGCATCGACGTCGCCTACAGCTGCACGCAAAAAGGGCTGAGCTGTCCACCGGGCCTATCTCCGATGGCCATGTCGCCGCGGGCTATGGAATGGCTGCGCGGCCGCACGACTCCCTCCCGCAGTTGGTATCTTGACCTCAAACTGATTCATGACTATTCCACAGTGTCGCACCGCTATCACCACACCGCGCCGATTTCGATGTTTTATGCCCTGCGCGAGGCGTTGCTAGTCATCGCCGAAGAAGGGATTGAGAAACGATGGGAGCGACATCGCCGTGCTCATCAGACTTTTGTTAAGGGCATCGAGGCCATGGGACTGCGTTTGCACGTTCCCGAGGCGCACCGAATTGCGACCCTCAACACAGTGTGTGTTCCCAAAGGGGTTGATGAGGCTAAAGTGCGAAAACGTCTATTGGACGGCCCAGGCATCGAGATCGCCGGCGGCTTTGGTCCGCTCGCGGGTAAAGTTGTTCGCATTGGCGTCATGGGCCCTTTGGCTACCGAGGACAGCGTCCAGTTTTTTCTGAAAGAATTCAGTGCCGCGTTGAAAGCCGAGGGCTACTCGCATTGAATTCATCACATTCTTGGCTGGTTGGAGGATGACGGCCTCGAAGAGTGCGGCTACATTCCTTTCGTTGCGCGAACAACAGACAAAATCAGCCTGGCATCCAAGGACCCGCGGCAAAGGCAATCACGAATGACTCTGAAGTCAGTCGACACGCTTCTTGACGTTTTACATTTCGCGGACAGTCACACAGCCGTCATCGTTCCTGAGCTAGGAATCCGTGTCACCTATGATTCGCTGCGGCAGCAGGTACTGACCATGGCGAATGCTTTGGCCTCCGCCGGCATTCGCCGCGGCGATGCTGTGGCGATCGCGTTGCCGAATGGATTGCGGGCGATTGTGAGTTTCTTAGCGGCTTCCATCGCTGGAACAGCGGCTCCGTTGAATCCGGCGTACCCCTATGAGGAATTTCATTTTTTTCTCGGGGACACCAATGCCCGCGTGCTGCTCTGTCCGGCGGTAGGGTCGGAATTCGTGCGCGCCGCGGCTGCGGACCGCAAGATCCCGATTTTCTCGGTTGAAATGAGCGATCAGGGCAACGTTCACCTGGCGAATGCTCCGACGGGAGTTTCGGCGGCCGAGCCCACAGCGGACGACATTGCTCTGCTGCTGCACACCAGCGGCAGCACGGGACGGCCAAAGCGAGTGCCCTTGCGGCATTTCAACCTAGCAGTTTCGTCAGCGAATATTGCGAATACTTACGGGCTTTCTGAAGAAGATGTTTCGCTCTGCATCATGCCGCAGTTCCATATTCATGGGCTGATTGCCTCAACCATGGCCACTCTGCTTACTGGAGGCGCCGTGGTTGTTCCTACGAAATTTAATGCGCTTTCTTTTTGGCGGACGGTGCGGGAACATCACGTGACCTGGTATTCGGGGGTGCCAACGATGCATCAACTTCTGCTGGCCCGGACGCATCACAAACCGGCGGAAGCCGCCTCTTTGCGTTTCATCCGTTCCTGCAGCGCGCCTCTGTCTTCAGAGCTCATTCACAAAATCGAGGATCTGTTTGGCGTGCCTTTCGTGGAAGCCTACGGGATGACCGAAGCCTCGCATCAGATGACCTCGAATCCTTTGCCGCCGCGCCATCGCAAGGCCGGATCGGTCGGGGTAGGCACCGGCCTTCGCATCAGGATTATGGACACTAACGGCAATTCTCTCGAGAACAATCAACGCGGCGAAATCGCTATTCAGGGCGCGAATGTATTTCGTGGATACGAAAATAATCCGGAAGCAAACGCCCGCGCCTTCGTCAACGGATGGTTTCGCACCGGAGACCAAGGCTATCTCGACGAAGATTGTTATCTGCACTTGACCGGGCGCATCAAGGACATCATCATTCGCGGAGGCGAGAACATCGCCCCTCACGAGATCGATGAGGTTTTGCTGAAGCATCCCGCGGTCGCGGCCGCGGTCACGTTCGGCTGCGCGCATCCCACGCTCGGGGAGGAAGTGGCTGCGGCTGTGGTCTTGCGCGAAGCTCATGGCGCCACCGAGTCAGCGCTGATCAAACACTGCCGCGAGTCGCTGGCAGAGTACAAATGTCCAACCAAGATTTATCTGGTGAAAAGTATTCCCACCACTGCCACCGGGAAAATTCGCCGGCGCGCCGTCGCCGCTGCCCTTGTGGATGATCGTCGATGAAAAGCCCGGCAATGAGATTCCTGATTGCAGGCGCCGGGGCAATCGGAGCGTACATCGGTGCGCGCATGGCACAAGCCGGATTCGACGTCACTCTGTTTGCGCGCGGCCCGCACCTTCGCGCCATGCAGGAGCGCGGTGTACAGGTGAAGAGCGGCGAGGGAGATTTCGTAGCGCGGCCCACCATCGCCGATTCCCTCTCTGACGTCGGCCCGGTGGACGTTGTCTTTCTTGGGGTGAAGGCGCATGGGCTTCCGCAACTCGCGCCTCAGTTGAAGCCGGTATTGGGTCCAGACACCACAGTCGTCAGCACGCAAAACGGAATTCCGTGGTGGTACTTTCAGGGCTTCGGCGGCGAATGGGAGGGACTGCATCTTGAACGCGTCGATCCCGGCGGCGTGATCTCATCGGCCATTGAAGCGCGTCGAGTGGTGGGGTCCATCGTTTACCTTGCGACTGAAATCACAGCGCCCGGAGTGATTCAACACATCGAGGGAAACCGCATTTCGCTCGGCGAACCGGACGGCACGCGCTCCGATCGCAGCCGGCGAATTGCGGAGGCGCTTATTGCATCGGGTCTGCGCTGCCCGATTACTACTCGTCTCCGGCACGAAATCTGGGTAAAGGCCTTGGGCAATGCGTCGTTGAATCCGGTGAGCGCACTCACGCGTGCCACGGTGGTGCAGATGGTGCGTGATCCCGGAGTTTGTTCGGTGATCCGAAACATCATGCTGGAAGTAGAAGCCGTCGCCCACAGGTTAGGTATGGAGTTGCCTGTGTCCATCGATCAGCGAATCGCCGGCGCAGAAAAAGTTGGGGAGCACAAAACTTCCATGCTGCAGGATCTCGAAGCGGGCCGGCCCATGGAATTGGAAGCGCTGGTGGGCGCGGTCGTAGAGTTGGGAGAGCGCGTCGGCCTTCCGATGAGCTGCACGCGAACCGTGTACAACTGCACCAAATTACTGGCGGAGAGCTATTCGGTGCCACCCAAAGCGAGCGCCCCGCTGGACGCTGTCGCTCGTTAGGATGCGCTCAGTTTGCCAGCTTTTCGAGTAGTTTTCCGTAGATTTGTGTTCGCGAGAATTTTGAACTCTAATAATCCCGTATGAAGGCCTGGAGGGTTCTTAGTCTTCTGTGTGCACTGGCACTCGTCGCGATTGGCCTCTACGGATCCCGGTTGATCTGGCGTGGATTTAGCACCGCGGACCAGCCGTCTTATTTAGAAAAAACGCTAGCTCGCGAAGCGCGCAACCTGGCAATCCCGAGGAAAGCTCGTCTCGAGCCAAACCCATGGAAGCCCACGCCGGAAGTCTTGAACAAAGCTCGAGAAAGCTTCCTGGATCGATGTGCGGTGTGCCACGGGGCGGACGGTTCAGGGCAAACGAACGTTGGCCGCAATCTTTATCCAAAAGTTCCGGACTTACGTCTGCCGCAAACCCAAAACCTCACGGACGCAGAGATCCGCTACATCATTCGAAATGGGGTGCGTCTGACCGGCATGCCGGGGTGGGCCACACCGCATGACGAGCAGAGTGACGATAGTTGGAAGTTGGTCCTCTTCATTCGGAGCCTGTGCCAGCTAACCGGCGAGGAGCGAGAGCAGCAATTGGCCAGCGCAAGCTCGGCTCACTACGCGGGCTCGCAGTCCTGCCAGAAGTGCCATGCGCAAATCTACGAGCATTGGCGAAAAACGCCGATGGCGAATGTGGTGCGTGATCCTCGCGAACATCCTGACGCCATCATTCCTGACCTTGCGACTAATTCCGTCGCCAAGTTCACCAAGGACGACGTCGCCCTAGTGTACGGCAGCCTGTGGAAGCAGCGTTACTTTACGAAAGTCGGCGATGATTATTTTCCGGAACCCGCGCAGTGGGATGTGACGCATCGGGCCTGGCGGCCGTATTTTGTAGCCAAGGGGACTGACTGGTGGGAGCCGTTTTATCCGCCGGACAACATGCGGCGGCCGACGGGTCCGACCTGCGACGGATGCCATTCCGTCGACTACAACATCCACACGAAGCAGGTGGCGGAGTGGAATGTTGGATGCGAGAAATGCCATGGGCCCGGAAGTGAACATGTTGAGCATCCATCGCGTGGAAACATTCTGAATCCGGCGCGAATGGATTATGTTGCGGCGAGCGATACCTGCATTCAGTGCCATTCGCAAGGACGCCCTCTGACCACACCCATTGAAAATAAATACTACGACTGGCCTGTCGGTTACCATGCCGGCCTAAACTTGCGGGATTTTTGGCAGCTTGAAGAGCACACGCTGGGCGAGACAACGTTCACCCACTATGCGGACGGCACGAGTCACAAAAACCGGATGCAAGGAAATGATTTCGTGCAGAGCGTCATGTACCGGCGCGGCGTGACCTGCTTCAGCTGCCACGATGTGCATGGCACGGACAACTACGCCCAGTTGCGAAAGCCTGCGGACCAATTGTGCATGGATTGCCACGGACCGCTATCGTTGAACGGTCCGCGCACCGGCACCCTTGAGGAGCATACTCATCACAAAAAGGAATCGGCGGGAAGCAGTTGCATCGCCTGTCACATGCCGAAGATCGAAACCACCATTGCCGACGTGAAAGTGCGTGCCCACACGTTCTCCTTCATCGCGCCAGCGATGACCGACAAATATAAAATCCCCAATCCTTGCACGACGTGTCATGCGGACAAGACGACCGCTTGGGCCACGGAGGTCTTACGGCAATGGCCGGAGCGCTCACCCTGGCGGATGGACTGAGTTTTGTCGGACGGGCCGCAGCTTTGGGCTCCGTCGACATTTTTCATGTCTCAATAAAAATATTTGCTGCGGGCTTGACAATGGGCGTATACTCCCCTCGTTGGCTGGTCCACTTATCAGACCACTTGGAGATTCAAGCTTGGTAACCGCGGTCAAATCCGACTTTGAACTGATCCGGCGAAACAAGGTCTACGAAGAAGTCGCCAAGCAGATCGAACGTCTGATTCTGAAGAAGCTCAAACCGGGCGACAAACTGCCTTCGGAGCGCGAACTGGCAGAGACGCTGCGGGTCAGCCGCAGTTCCATTCGCGACGCCATTCGCGGCTTAGAACTGATGGGCCTGGTTGAGCCTCGCCAGGGAGCTGGAACGATCGTTCGCGAGACCTCAGTCGAGGCGCTGGTCAATCCTTTCGCAAATGCCCTGAAGCGGCGCCAGGAAATGGTCAGCGAGCTTCTGGATTTTCGCAAGATGCTGGAACCGCCGCTGGCAGCGCGCGCTGCCGCGCACGCTTCTCCCGACGATGTTTCGGAGATGGAAGAGATTCTGCAAAGGCAGGCGGAAAAGCAGGATCAGGGAGAGCCCGCAGTCGCTGAGGACACGGAATTCCACTACAGCGTTGCTCTGGCTTCCGGCAACAGTGTCGTGCTGAAGGTGCTCGACATTGTCATGGACCAACTGCGCGAAACGCGAGAACGCTCTCTGCAGGTGGAAGGGCGTCCGCAAAAGTCGCTGGCCGGACACCGCCGGATCCTGACTGCCATCAAGCGCCACGATGCCGAAGCCGCCAAGGCCGCGATGCGGCGCCACATTGAAGATGTCGAAGAAATCGTACTGAACAAGTTTTAACTAACGGAGGATTTACATGGGCCGGCTATTTGCAATCGAGATTATCTACCGAGGAATTTTTCAAAAAACTATGGCGGGCAGGATCAGCCGTGCCATCGTGCTGGCCGCTCATCACGAAGGCAAGATGGGGATTTCTTTTGGCCGCTACGGCGACAGTCCGGAGCGCAACGGCATTCCCGCGAAGAACTTCGCGATTGTGGCGACCGATGAACAGACGCTTCAGGAAGGAATGGCCAAGTACGAGCCCAAGGAAGTCGATATCACCATTTCCGTCGATGACACTCTGTGCAAGGGCGTGGAGTCGTGGGCATGGTACGGGCTGCAGCCCGTCAATCGGCTGCTGAAACCTGGGGGCACTCTGATCGTGACCTCCCGCGAAGGCCCCGAAGCCATCATCGCCATGGCCCACCGCAAGGAGTACCCTTACCAATTGTCGATCATCAAGGGCACGGTCAGCTTTTCGGGCCTGTGGGTGTACAAGGACGATCACACTGACGTACGCATTCTTGGCGCGATTGCCAAGATCCTGCCCGATCTGTTCAGCCTGAAGTCAGTCCAAAGAGCGATTGTCGACGAGTGGAAGGACGAACTCAAGGCGACCTCGGCGGCCAAGTCCTACGAGCGCACCACCAGCATCACGGTGCAGCCCAACCAGGGCAATCCGGAAGTGCCTTACAAGTTTGACCTGCCCAAGTGGCACGAAATGGGCGAAGGCATTGCCATTCCCAGCATTCCCGCCGGACACAAAATGGACGATCCCACGTCTCACGCCCACGGTGGATTTCAGCCCGATCGCAATCCCACCTTCAAAAAATTCAGTACCCGAACCATGCGGCCGGTGGTGAATTTCGATACCTGTATCAAATGCACATTGTGCTGGCTGCAGTGCCCGGACTCATGCTTCGATGTGACCCCGGAAGGTTTGTACGACGCGAATATGCAAGCCTGCTGCGGTTGCGGTGTGTGTGAGGCGGTCTGCCCAGTCAAGGAATGCGTCACCATGGTCAATGAGACGGAGTTCCATGACAACAGCAGTCAGTGGGAAGACTGGCGGAAAGACAAAGACGGTTACAAGGTTTGGCTGGAAGAGAAAATTAAATCGCATCCCGAGCGGTCTCACGGTTTCCGCTATAAGGGACAGTATGAGGAGCAGGTTCCCGAGATGCTCGAGATTGCTCAGGGCAAATAGCACGCAGTTTACAGCGTCCTTTACGAGGAGAGTCCGTCATGGCAGTGGCTACAGTAATCGAGGAACAGCGCAAAGCTGAGGAAACAGCTTTAATTACCGGCAGCGAAGCAATTGCAGTGGCTTGTAAGCTGGCGGACGTTGACGTAATTACCGCCTACCCAATCCGTCCTTATGACACCGTGATGCAGTACGTCTGCAAGCTGGTGGCGAACGGCGAGATGGATTGCGAATATATCGTCGCGGAGGGCGAACACTCGCAGTTTGAAATTGTGAAGCATGCTTCTGCTTGCGGGGCGCGCGTATTTTGCGGCTCCAGTGGTGTCGGCTGGATGTACGCCATGGAAGCGCTCACGGTGACACCCGCGCTGCGCATTCCGATGATCGCTATGGTGGGCAACCGGGCGTTGGATGATCCGGGCGCATTCGGCGTGGAGCATAACGACGCGCTGGCGGTGCGCGATCTGGGCTGGCAACTGGTCTGGGTGGACAACGCGCAAGAGGCGCTGGACACGGCCCTGATCGCTTATCGTGTCGCAGAGGACCGGCGCATCTTCCTGCCCTGCGCGATCAGTTGCGATGGTGCGTTCTTGACTCACTCGCAGGCGTTGGTCAAAATTCCATCGCAAGAGAAGGTGAACGAATTCCTGCCGCCTTACGACCGCGGGGACCTGCTGCTCCATCCTGACAATCCCATCACGGTGGCGCCGCAAGGCAATGAAGACTGGGTCATGGAAATTCGACGCCAGAACTACGCTGCCATGGAACGGTCTGCCGGCGTAATCAAGGAAGCTTATGCCGATTTTGAGCGCATCTTCGGACGCTCCTATGGCAATCCATTCTTCGAAGAGTACATGACCGATGATGCGGATGTGGTTCTCATGGGAATGGGGACGCTCTCGATTTCGGTGAAGGTAGCGATTCGGCAGATGCGCAAGGAAGGCAAGCGAGTGGGTTTTGTGCGCATGCGCTGGTTCCGGCCGTTTGCCGCGGAAGCATTGGCCAAGTCGCTGCAACGCTTCGCGGCGATCGGGGTCATCGATCGTGACTACTCCTTCGGCTCGCCCTATCTCGGAGGCGTGTTGGCCGGCGAGGTTCGCCACGCCCTGTATCCGGGACCCGGCAAGAAACCGCCGGTGGTGGATTTTATTTGCGGCCTCGGTGGGCGCGAAGTTACCGTGCCCGATGTGCAGAAGATGGCCGATGCCGTTTACAACGCTGCCGATGGCAAAGCGCAGCCCTTAACCCAATGGATCGGATTGCGCGAGTAATCCGTTTGGCCGATATTTTTTTGACGTCAGAGAGGATGATGATTATGGCTACCTACATACAGATTGATCCGACCCAGAAATTAGATGCCTTCAAGGCGGTTAAGAAGATCCCGTTGGAGGAGTATTTTACTTCCGGGCACAGGACGTGTCAGGGCTGCGAGTCAGCGCTCTTGATGAAGATGATGGCTAAGGCCGCCGGCCCCAGATCGATCGTGCTGGGCAGTACAGGATGCATGTACGTGGCGAACACCACGTACTACAGCACCTCGTGGGTGCTTCCCTGGATGCACACGCAACTGGGGAGCAGCGGATCGGCCGCTCTGGGCACTGCTGCGGCCCTGAAAGCTCTCATGCGCAAGGGAAAAATGAAGCAGGAGCCCATTAATGTGATAGCATTCTGCGGCGATGGCGGCGGAGCGGACATGGGCATCGGCGCAATTTCGGCGACGCTGACTCATGCCGAATACAACTGCCTGATTCTGATGTATGACAACGAGTCCTACGCCAATACTGATATTCAGCTATCGGGCAGCACACCGTGGGGCGCCAACACCACGTTCAGTACGCCCGGCAGAGTGAAAAGAATTATGCATCGCCGCTGGAAGAAGAACATGGCGGGCATGATGGCGGCCGGCCATCCCACCTGCAGGTACGTTGCTACTATCTGCATGTCCTACGGTCTTGCTGGAATGAACGCCATGCGCAAAGCGCTGACGATCGGCGGTCCCACGTTTATTCACTCGCTCGATCCGTGTCCGAAAGGTTGGGATTACGATCCTTACCTCTCGCATGAAATGGGGGAACTGGCAGTGAATACGGGCGTTTGGCCACTCTATGAAGTGGAAGACGGCGTGCTGCGATTGACCGGCAGGACGCAGCAGATTGCGTCCAAGAAAATCCCGCGGCAGCCGGTGCGAGATTATTTGCTAAAGCAAGGAAGATTTGCGCACTTTACCAAGGACGATATCGATTACTTCCAAAGCAAGGTCGATGAGATGTGGGAAAAGTGGCTGGTTCCCGGTGTGATCCCATTCCGGACAGAAGTGGAGGCCGACGCCGCGCCATCAAGTTAGAGCGATGGGGCGGCAGGGTTAGTCGACATCCCGCAACCGTGCGGATCGAGGTCATAGGCAAGACTGGGGCTGGCGGTTCTGGCAGTATGTTGTAAAACTCTAGCGCGCCGTCGTCACGGAGGTTATACCTATGGCTGCATCGTCACAGTCTCTAATTCACCCTTCGCGTATTCCCAATCGTTGGATCCAGTTAATTGCCGGCATTATTGCGATGATGGCCATCGCGAACCTGCAATATGCCTGGACGCTTTTCACCAAACCCATGCAGACCCACCTGCATGTCTCACTGGCAGCAATCCAGGGAATATTCAGTCTCTTCATCATCCTCGAGACTTGGCTGGTTCCGTTTGAAGGATACCTGGTGGACCGGATCGGACCGCGCTTGATGCTGGGCGTGGGCGCGATCCTGGTGGGCCTGAGCTGGATCTTCGCAGGTCAAGCCGAAACTCTGCGCAGCCTCTACTTCTGGTACTGCCTGGGCGGAGTCGGAGCCGGAGTAGTCTATGGTGGAACCATCGGAAATGCGCTGAAGTGGTTTCCGGACCACCGCGGTCTTTGCGTCGGTCTCACGGCTGGCGCCTACGGGATCGGAACGGCGCTGACGGTCTCTCCGATTGACAAGATGATCAAGGCTAGCGGCTACCAGCACACCCTGGTCGTCTGGGGAATCATCCAGGGCTTCGTAGTCTTGTTCGCCGCTCTCTTCATGGCCCGTCCACCGATAGGCTGGACTCCTCCCAACTGGGCGGAAAAGGAAGCCAAGATCAAGAAAAATGTGCGCAGTTCGGCCGTGGACATGACTCCGTGGCAGATGCTGCGTCAGCCTTCCTTCTACGTCATCTACCTGATGATGACCATGCTGTCGTTTGGCGGCTTGGTGGTTACGGCGCAGCTCAATCCCATGGCTGTCTCCTACCACGTGGACAAAGTCGTCGTCGCCTTTGGCATGACCGCTCTGGTAATGGCGATCACGGTTGACCGATATTTGAACGGGCTGACACGACCTTTCTGGGGTTGGGTGTCAGACCATATCGGCCGAGAAAATACCATGTTCATCGCTTTCACTCTAGAAGCGATCGCGGTATTTGCTCTGCTGCAACTGATCAGCCGTCCGGTGTGGTTCATCGCACTGTCGGGTCTGTGCTTCTTCGCCTGGGGTGAGATCTTCTCGCTATTCCCATCCATCACCGGGGATCTGTTCGGCAAAACCTGGGCTACTACAAACTATGGGATCGTCTATACGGCGAAAGGAGCGGGAGCTTTCTTCGCCGGCGTTGGCGCCGCCTGGTTGTTTGAAAAGACCGGCTCCTGGACGAAAGTCTTTTGGGCGATGATTGCCTGCGACCTGATCGCAGCCTTGTTGGCATTGTTCTGGCTGAAGCCAGTGGCCGCGCGCACGGTTGAGCAATCGAACCGGAGTTTGGCCTCGGTCGACATGACTACGCCGATAAAGGCGCGAGGCGTGGCGTAGCAGGACTTTCCTCCCCCATTGCTTTATTGTGGGCTCCCTCAGTAGGGGGCCCCATTCTTTTGTCTGAAGCTTCAGAGTCGGAATCGATTTTTCCAGTTATTGGCTGCTCGCCGGGATCAGCAAATGAGGTGACAGTTGCACCCTCTGCTGAGGTTACATTCAAACTTATTCTCTAGGTGGGCAGCGACTGACCACGGGTTTCCGCGGCGAATGGAATCAGCAGTAGTCCCAAGGCAAAAGCAAGGGAAGTCATGGCG
Source organism: uncultured Acidobacteriota bacterium (assembly GCA_963832245.1). Lineage (GTDB taxonomy): Bacteria > Acidobacteriota > Terriglobia > Terriglobales > Acidobacteriaceae > JABDBE01. The sequence continues at coordinate 2,678,343 of CAWHTG010000004.1, read as the reverse complement.
ACGGGAGTTCCGAGTGAGCCGTAATGGCGGACGCCGGCTCCGACGAGAAAAGTAATTCCGGCTCCGCCAAAACGCGCGAATGAGGTGGAAAAAGCAAAGGCGCTGGCGCGGCATTCCGTGGGATATTGCTCGGGCAGCCAGAGGGTATAGACGGCGAAGTTGGCACCTCCTAGACCCAGAAAGAAGAGACAAACAAACATCCATGGAAGCGCAGTCGGTCCGAGATAGAAAATCTTGCCGAACGTAACCGCAATGAACACCATCATGAGAGTGAAGTAAATGCCCAGCGCTCCCCGACGTCCCACTTGCTCGGCGAGCCACGGCATTGCCAGGCAGCCAAGAATGGTAGCGCACGAGACCATCATGATTCCCCAGGATGCCAGCTGCGCAGCCTGCGGAGCGGTGCGGCCACCCGCTTCGGCGACGGCGGTAATCGCCGCGGGAACGTACACAGTTCCTGCCCACAATCCGCAGATAGAAGCCAGCATCAGCAAAGCATTCACAATGGTGCGGCGGCGCAAGTCGGGCGAAAATAATGTCACAAACGGACGCCATACCGCCCACGATCGAATTACTTTTTCTTTGTTGGTCCAGGCAGCGGGCTCCGTGACCCCGTGCCGTATCCAGGCCAGCAATAGCGCCGGCAGGCCACCGACAATGAACATGGCACGCCAGCCAAAACGGCTCCCAATCCCGTAATTCGCCAGCGCGGCGAGAAATATACCGACGTAATAGCCCGTGTGCATTAACCCCGCACCCATGCGGCGGCGATGTTCGGGCCATTCTTCTGCAACGAAGGTCCCACCCATGGCCCATTCTCCGCCAATGCCGATGCCGGCAAGCAGGCGAAGAATCGCCAGTTGCCACACGCCGGTAACGAACGCGCTCAGAAAAGTGAATGCCGAATACCACAGGATGGTCAGCATGAGCGTGCGCACGCGGCCGAACTTGTCTCCGACAGGCCCCCAAAGGAACGCCAAGCCCCAGCCAATGAGAAACAGGGCGAAGAGCAATCCGCCGTAATATCCAACGTTTGCTTTAGTGGCCGGAATGCCGGAGCGCGGAAGCAGCTCTCGCAACGAGGGCACGAGGACGAGGGCATAAACAAAGGAGTCCATGCCGTCCAGTGTCCACCCGCCCCACGACGCCCAGAAGCCGCGAATCTGATTTCGCGTGAGAGATGGAGAAAACGCCGGGAGGGAGGGATCCAGTTCGTTCGCAGCGGCACGCGCCATGACAGTGGGGAACTATATCAAAAACGCTCGCCGCAGCGGAAAATATGTTAACCGTGGTCGGTTTCGGCGAGAGTTAGCGCTTCGCCGACTTCAGCCTTTTCTCCAATGCCCCAACTTCGTCTTGTAGCCCTTTGGGCAAGCGGTCGCCGAACTTGGCGAAATGCTCTTTGATCAGAGGTATCTCCGCAAGCCAGCCTTCGATGTCGACGCTGAGCAGTTCGTCCACGTGCGCGCCGTTGATGTCGAGGCCGGTGGTATCGAGATCGGCTACGTCGGGAATGCGTCCGATAGGCGTTTCCTTCGCGTGCACCTTTCCATCGCAGCGCTCGAAGATCCATTTCAGAACGCGGCTGTTTTCGCCGTACCCCGGCCATAGGAACTTGCCGTTCTTGTCCTGGCGAAACCAGTTGACGTAGTAAATCCTTGGTAGCTTCGACGGATTCGCGCTGGCACCAAGCTTGAGCCAGTGCGCGAAGTAGTCGCCCATGTGGTAGCCGCAAAACGGAAGCATCGCCATGGGATCACGGCGCAGTTGGCCCACCTTTCCCGTGATAGCAGCGGTCGTCTCGCTGCTGACGGTTGCCCCCAAAAAAGTGCCGTGTTGCCAGTCGAACGCCTCGGTGATGAGCGGAACAATTCCTGCCCGACGTCCACCGAACAGAATCGCATCGATGGGCACACCTTTCGGATCCTCCCATTCCGGCGCAATCACCGGGCACTGCTTTGCCGCCGCAGTAAAGCGCGCATTGGGGTGTGCCGCTTTGCGGCCCGAATCTGGCGTCCACGGCCGCCGCAGCCAGTCCACCAGCTTGGCAGGCTTCTGATCGGTCATTCCTTCCCACCACACGTCGCCGTCGAGGGTCATCGCGCAATTCGTGAAGATAGAATCGTGGGCGACCGTCTGCATGGCATTCGCATTCGACTTCATACTGGTGCCCGGAGCGACGCCAAAAAAACCGTACTCAGGGTTGATGGCGTACAACCGGCCATCGGCGCCGAATTTCATCCAGGCAATGTCATCGCCGACGGTCTCCACTTTCCAACCCGCAATCGTGGGGATCAGCATCGATAGGTTGGTTTTTCCGCATGCGGAGGGAAACGCGCCGGTCATGTACTTCACTTCTCCTGCCGGGCTGATCAGTTTCAAAATCAGCATGTGTTCGGCCATCCAACCTTCGTCTCGCGCCTGTACCGAGGCGATGCGCAAGGCGTGGCACTTTTTCCCCAACAAGGCGTTTCCGCCGTAGCCGGAACCATACGACAAGATCTCGCGCGTCTCCGGAAAATGGCAGATATACTTTTGCGAGGCATTGCAGGGCCAGGTGGAATCCTGCTGGTTCGCGCCTAGCGGAGCGCCGATGGAATGGAGTCCGCGAACGAAGTCACCGTTATCGCCGAGAACCTCCAGCACCTGCTTGCCTAACCGTGCCATCAAATGCATGTTGGCTACAACATAAGGCGAATCGCTGATTTCAACGCCAATCTTAGCCATCGGCGAGCCGATCGCACCCATGCTGTAGGGAATCACGTACATGGTGCGGCCGGCCATGGAGCCCGCGTAGAGTTGCGTCAGCGCGGCTCTCATCTTCGCCGGATCTTCCCAATTATTTGTCGGACCAGCATCTTCTCTATTTTGCGAGCAGATAAAGGTTCGATCTTCGACCCGAGCTACATCCGCCGGATCGGAGCGCACTAGAATGCTGTTGGGACGCTTCGTGGGATCGAGGGGGATTGCCGTGCCGGTGAGAATCATGAGCCGCAGCATCGCCTGATATTCTTCCGGGGAACCATCGCACCAGTGAACCCGGTCGGGTTTGCACATCTGCGCGACCTCTTCAACCCAGCGCTCCAGCTTAGAATTCCTGCGATTGTGAGCTGAAGTCTCGACTTCAACCGTGGTACTGGCCATTTAAATATCTCCCTTAACGATGTGCGAACTCAGCACTCACGCTGAAACCTTGTTTGCGGCACCCGTCCGTCAGGCGCACATCTCCAGACGCAGCAACTGCCCCCAGTGCTGCGTCCCTGGCGGCACACGCAAACTTACTATTCTCTCGCACTTGTAAGGATTAATCCAGCCAATGATTGACTGCAGAATCGACACGCTCAAAGCCAATCCAGTCCCGGAGATTAGACCTGTACAAACGGAAACCGATTATCTATTTCGTTCGTCGCCTTTGATCTTCAGCTTATCGGCCGCACCGGCTTGGGCTCCAGCGAGACGCGCAGTCAGCACGCGGAACGGGGAGCAGGCAACATAATCCATGCCCACCTGGTGGCAGAACTCGACCGAGGATGGGTCGCCGCCGTGCTCGCCGCAAATTCCAACTTCCAGCTTGGGGCGGGTTTTCCGTCCGCGTTCGATTCCGATGCGAACCAGTTCTCCCACGCCGTCGCGATCGATCACGGCGAATGGATCTTGTTTGAGAATGCCCTCCTTAAGGTAGGTGGGCAGAATTTTGTTCACGTCGTCGCGCGAGAAGCCGAACGTGGTCTGAGTGAGGTCGTTGGTGCCGAACGAGAAGAACTCGGCTTCCTTGGCAATTTCGTCCGCGACCAGGCAGGCTCGTGGGAGCTCGATCATCGTTCCGACGTGATATTTCACCTGTTTTCCTTTCTCGCGGAAAACTTCCTCGGCCACGCGCCGCACGATCGCCGTCTGGTTCTCCATCTCCTTCACGGTTGCGATAAGCGGAATCATCACTTCGGCATGGGTCTTCCCACCATCTTTTTCCACGGCTACCGCTGCTTCAAAGATGGCTCGCGCCTGCATCTCCGTGATCTCGGGATATGTGATCCCCAACCGGCAACCGCGATGTCCGAGCATGGGATTGAACTCATGCAGCTCTTCCACGCGCGCTAATAGTTGTGGAAGGATCTTCTTCAGATCTCCTACGCCTTTCGCGCCGTAGTCGCGGTATTCCTCTACCAGAGTCTTTTTCTGCTTAGCGTTCGCACTGGCCAGACTGGCGATGTCGACCATGAGTTTCTCGCGCTTGGGCAAAAACTCATGCAAGGGCGGATCAAGTAGGCGGATGGTCACCGGCAAGCCTTCCATGACTTCAAACAGCCCGATAAAATCGGAGCGCTGCATGGGCAGCAGTTTCTTTAACGCGGCACGGCGGTCTTTCTCATTATCGGCGAGGATCATTGCGCGCATGTGTGGGATGCGGTCCTGGGCAAAGAACATATGTTCAGTACGGCATAGTCCAATGCCCTCGGCGCCAAACGCACGCGCCTGTTTCGCGTCGCGGGGAATGTCCGCGTTGGCTCGCACGCCTATTTTGCGGAACGGTTCTGCCCAGCTCATGAACTTCACCAGTTCGGGATCGTCCGGTTCCGCGTCGAGCGTACCGAGCTTGCCTTTGATCACACGGCCGGTAGTTCCATCGAGTGAAATCCAATCGCCCTCTTTGAACACCTGGCCTTTCACCTTCATCTCCCCGGCACGTTCGTTTACTTCGATGTCGCCCGCGCCCGCGACACAACACTTCCCCATGCCACGTGTGACTACCGCCGCATGGCTGGTCATGCCGCCGCGCGAAGTCAGAATGCCGGCGGCTACTTCCATACCGTGAATATCTTCTGGCGTAGTTTCCGCACGCACCAGGATGACTGGATTTTTCGTGCTGCCGTGACCTGCTTTTTTTACCGCCTCATCCGCCGTGAACACAATCTGCCCCACGGCTGCGCCGGGTGACGCCGGTAAGCCCGTTGCCAGCACTTCGATCTTCGCTCTTTTCTCGTCGAGGCGCGGAACCAGGAAATCGTAAAGCTGGTTGGGTTCGACGCGGAAGATGGCGTCTTCTTTCGTGATCAGCCCTTCATCCACCATCTGAATGGCTACGCGAACCGCGGCCAGCCCGGTTCGCTTGCCGTTGCGCGTTTGCAGCATGTAGAGCTTGCCTTCTTGAATGGTGAACTCGAAATCCTGCATGTCGCGGTAATGTTCTTCCAGGCGAGTGGTGATTTCGCGGAGCTGGTTGTAGGCCGACGGCATGATCTTTTGCAGTTCCAAGATTGGTACCGGCGTCCGAACTCCTGAGACCACATCTTCGCCCTGCGCATTGAGCAGGAACTCGCCGTAAAACTCTTTGTTTCCGGTAGCAGGATTACGTGTAAAGCCAACGCCGGTGGCGCTGGTGTCGCCCAGATTGCCGAAGACCATCGCTTGCACGTTCACCGCGGTGCCCAGATCGTCGGAAATATTGTTGATACGCCGATAAGTCTTGGCCCGCTCGTTTTGCCAGGAACGGAAGACCGCGTCACGCGCCATGATCAATTGCTCGTGCGGATCCTGCGGGAAGTCGCGTTTGGCATGTTTCTTGACTACCTTCTTGTATTCTTCAATGACTTCTTTCAGCGCCTTGGCGTCGAGGTCGGTATCGAGCTTAGCTTTTCTCTGTTTCTTCTTGGCATCGAAGACTCGGTCGAATTCTTCCTTCTCGATTTCCAGCACCACGTTGCCAAACATCTGGATCAGGCGGCGGTAGGAATCGGCCGCAAACCGCGGATTATTGCTGCGCTTGGCCAGCGCCTCCACGCTCTTGTCGTTCAAGCCGAGATTGAGAATCGTATCCATCATGCCCGGCATGGAAAATTTCGCGCCGGAGCGCACGCTCACCAATAACGGATTGTCGCCTTTGCCGAGCTTCTGCCCTTGCAGTTGCTCGAGACGGGCCAGCGCTTCTTCCATCTCACGGTCCACTTCCCGCGAGACGCCGCCGTGCCGCATGTATTCGCGGCAGGCCTCGGTCTGAATGGTGAACCCCGGAGGCACAGGCAGGCCCGCGTTGGTCATTTCGGCCAGGCCAGCACCTTTCCCGCCCAGTTCGTCCTTCATCTTTCCATTGCCATCCGCTTTGCCCCCGCCGAAAAAGTAAACGAATTTGACAGGACTGACGGCGGCTTTCTCTTCGTGCGTTTCAGGAAGTGTGTACGTGCTCACGGATTTGTCCTCTTTGGTGAAAGTAAGTAATGAATTCAACCCTGATATTCGATCAAGCTTCTCCGCATCTTCCTATGTTCAGGAGATTCAAAGCCCTCTCGGAAGGTGACTAGGAGACTCTTCAGTTTACCTGATTATGGGATGTCCACGTATGGCGACTGTTACAGGACGTACAGATCGGCCGGATCGGCACCTCGCGCAAAATCGCGCAATTCTCGTGCAGAATCGCGGATGTTGCTGTGTCATCGTGAGACGGCCAAGCATGCCAGAAAAGGTGCCGCCCTCGATCTCATACGACCGCTTGATGCCCGGGATGCATCCTATTCGAGTTCGTATTGCGCAATTCGACAAATAAGTCGAGGAGACAAAACATGCTTTGGACGATTTTCGTAGTGATTCTGATTTTGTGGCTTCTAGGTTTCAGCCTCCACGTGGCGGGCGGTCTGATTCACTTGCTGCTGGTCGTCGCGCTGGTGGTCTTGGTAATTAACCTGTTCAGCGGCCGCACCGTCGCGTGAGGTCCCTAAGAACTAGCGGAGCTGAGCATTTCGCCTTTCCGGCATTGGTTCGCTACCTATCGTAAAGGTAGGCATGCGGACCTTCGTCGCCCGGAGGAACCGCGCACAACGCGAGTGCAGCACGGCCATCGTGATGTTGAAATCTCCCCTCATCTGCCTGGTTGTAAGTAGACCAGCGCGAATATGAAAATCGTCCCCACAAGTACGGCAACGCCGAGGCAAAGAATCAGCCACTGACGGGTATTGAGCGGTAAGTTTCGCTTGCGCCGCCTGCGAATGGAGGATGCATTTTGCCTCCTGCGGTAGACTGCCTGCCGAATGAACGAATACATCGCTGTTAAAATTCTCGCGCTCTGAATTCAATCTGTGAAAAGCGAGTTCACGACTCCCGCGTAGGCCCGGACGCCCTCGTCCGAGCGGCCGGGCAATGCTCGGCAGGATCCGTCGAAGGCTCTCGTAGTCAAGAACTGGCTCACGGCTGGACTCCAACCTCAAAATTCAATGTGGAGAGAGCAAGCCGGTACTGGTACTGAGCATTGACATAAGCGATGGCGGCGTCCGCCTGCTGCAGTTGTCCCTGGCTCAGTTCGACGATCGAACCTAATCCCAATCGATAACGGCTTTGGGCCAGGCTTAGACTCAGGTCGGCTTCTTTCGCGAGTTCGGCGGCGACGCCGACCCGTTGAAACGCCGTGTTCGCGGACAGCCAGGCAGTGCGAACGTCACGCACCACCACGTCGCGCAAATCGCGGGCATTTTCTGCGGCCGCTTTGGCGTTGTAATTTGCTTCCGAAGCCTGGGCGCTGAACAAGAATCCGTTAAAGATTGGAACGTTCATGTTCACTCCAATCGCCCCGTACCAACTCGATATGAAATAGTTTGGGAAGCATCCATTGACACAATCAGGACGTACTGGGGTCACACCCACAATGCCAAGCGCGCTGATCGAAGGCAATAGCAGGTCGCGTTGCGCACGACGGAATTTTTCCGCTGCCATTTGGTTATAAGTAAGAGCCTGCAGGTCAGGACGCTGCTTCAGGGCGAGATTGGTGAGCACGTCGACGTCCGGCGGGGGAGCGGGCAACTGCGTATTCTCCTCGACCAACTCGTAGCGGACCTGCTTGTCGAAACCAAGAACCGCAGTCAGCGCCGCGATGCTCGATTCAACATTGTTCTGCGCATCAAGTTCCAGCAGCTTGGCTTGCGACAGATTGACCTGGGCAAACGACAAGTCCAGCGTTGATCGCAATTTGTTCTTGGCAAGTTTGTTGACTTGACTCTCGACCTGTTGCCGGGTGGTGACGGTTTGCTCCGCCACTTTGAGCAAGGCCTGCGCCTGCAGCGCGTTGTAAAAAGCCTGGTCCGTAGCCAGAACTATGTCTTCCGTAGTTGCCAGGGCGTTGGCGTTCTGCGCCTTTTCGCGAAGCTTTGAAGATGAAACGAGGTTCGTGGTGCGTCCAAAATCAGTGATCAGTTGACTGAAAACAACGCCGGCGCCAGCATGTTCCAGCAAACGCGGCGCATTGAGCTGACCCGCTCCGATCCGGCTTCCCTCATTCGCATCAACAGCGGTGATCGCGCCTGTAAAAGCGGGCAGCTCTGCCGCCCGGGTCTCGCGATAAACCTGGTGCTGCGCCAAGGCGAGCAAACGGCCAACGCTGATGCGAGGATTATTCTTGATCGCCAACTGTTCCGCCTCAGTGCGGGTTAGGCGCACGACTCCTCCGGGACTTGGAACCGAGGGTACCGCGGACTGACTGGCAGGGGCGGACGATTGCGTTCCACTCTGCGCAGGAAACGTAGCCGCGAGGGTTAAGCCTGTTCCCGGTACTGGCATCCCGCTCATGCTTTCGGTTGGTTGCGGCTTGGGAGCAGGCGGGAGGTCCTCGCTACCTGAGATACCGGCCGACATCTGCGCATGTAGATACAGCGGTCCCAGTAACTCCGCGAGAGCCAGCAGGACTATTGAAATTGCATATTGTTTTGGCTTCATCCGACGAGCCTTCCAGACGTACCCTCAATCCAGGTCATTGTGCCGGTTCCCCGGGCGCGGCTGCCGCGTGATCCTTGCGTCGGCCATATACCAAAAGGTACGCAGCGGGCACGATAAAGATGGTCAAGAGAACCGATGAAGTGAGGCCTCCAATGATGGCACGGGCCATAGGCGTATACTGCTCAGCTCCAGTGCCCAATCTCAGGGCCATGGGAATCATGCCGATAATGGTCGCGAGCGAGGTCATCAGAATTGGCCGCAGACGCACCCGGCACGCCGTAATGACCGCATCCTCCGCTGACAGACCTTGCCGCTCCAGATTGTGAGCAAAGTCAACAATCAGAATGCTGTTGGAGTCCGCGATGCCCACCAGCATCAGCACTCCCATCAGCGACATGACATTCAGCGTGCTGTGGGTGAGTGGCAGAATCACCAGCACCCCGATAAATCCCATTGGAATCGCCAGCATGATCAGGAACGGATCGATGAAAGATTTGAATTGTGCGGTCAGAATCAAAAAAAGAAGCATGAATGAAATCAGAAAGCCGAGCGCAAAGCTCTTAAATGAAGCCTCCATACCCTGCACCATGCCACGCAGATTGACTCGTACGTTGCCGGGAAGATTGGATTTCGCCAGAATGTCGCGAATCGAACTGGTGACGCGGCCTAAGTCCTCTCCGGTTGGAGTGACGTAGACGTCCATGGCTCGCTGAATCTGGTAGTGGTCGACCTCGGTCGGAGTCTGAACCTGTCTCACGTTCACCACGTTGTTGAGCACCGTAATCGGTCGGCCCTGACCACCGCAGGCCCACGCCGGTTGCGGCCCTCCAGGCCGCGCCGGGCCAGTAGGGCCACAGCCGATCCCTTCTCCGCTGTTTGGGTCGCGCAAAGGAATCTGTCCGAAATCCGCCATGTCGTGAATCGCGGATTGACCCTTCTCGAAGAACTGCACCGTCAGGTAATAATCGTTGCCACTCTTACGATCGACCCAGTAATTGGGAGCGATCATGTAATTGGAATTGAGCGCGGTGATGACGTTGTCCACCACATCTTTTTGGGTAAGGCCCAACTCTCCCGCATGCACGCGGTCAACATCGAGGCGCAGGGTGGGGTAATTCATGTCTTGCGGAATGTAAACCTGGCCTACCCCGGGGACTCGCCGAATTTCTGTGGCCAAGTTTTGCGCGATGCCATAGATCTGGTCTAAATCGGGGCTGCTTACTTGCACGTCGATCGGCGCGGGCATGCCGGCATTCAAAATGGCGTCCACCATCGAACCGCTGGAGAAGAATGTCCGAATGTCGGGAAACTGTTTCGCCATCCGGCTCTGAACCTGGTCCATGTATTCGAAGCTGCTCAACCGGTGTGGCTCGTTTAACTGCACCTGCACGGTCGCGGTGTAGGCGCCAGCGTTGGTGGTGTATAACGCAGAGAAGTCCGGGACCACGCCAATATTGGAGACGATCAGCTTCAGGTCCTTCGGTTCCACAGTGTGGCGAATCAGGTCTTCCACCTTAGCGATGTATTGATCCGTCACCTCAATGCGCGTGCCGGTTGGAACTTTCAGATTGACCGTGAACTGCCCCGCATCCGTCTTCGGAAACAACGCCAACCCCAGCAGCGGATAAATTGCCAGGCTGACCACGAACACACCGCTCAACGCCAGCACAGTCAGCCCTGGACGCACAAGCGCCCGCCTCACCCAGTGCTCGTAGTAATCCAGGATCTTATTGAACATCCGGTTGAAGCGCGCGTTGAATCTGTCCATCCGCGAGGGGCTCACCGCCTTTGCAGGCTCAATCTCATATCCTTTATGCTCGTGCTCGGCAGCATGCGGCACCGCCTTCAGGAAACGTGAGCAGAACAAAGGAATCACCGTCATGGCTACGACGAACGAAGCTAGCAGCGAGAGGCAGAACGCAAGAGCCAAAGCCGAAAACAGAAACTTGGATACACCGTACAGAAAAACCACAGGAAAGAAATCGACCACATCCACGAGCGTTGCGGCGAGCACCGCGAGGTTCACTTCCGCGCCCCCAACTTCGGCGGCAACCATGGGCACAGCGCCCATTTCCAGATGGCGGTAAATATTCTCCAGCGAAATGACCGAGTTATCGATCACACGCGAGAATGCCAGCGCCATGCCACCCAGAATCATCGTGTTCACCGTGCCCCCCATCAAAGCCAGCACGACAAACGCGGCCAATGCAGACAGAGGAATGGAAAGGAGCACGGCCGATGTGGCCCGAAAGCTTCCCAGGAAAATAAGGATCATCAGACTGGTGAGAATCAGCCCAAGAAATCCTTCGTGCAAGACGGTGTCGATCGCTTCCTTCACGTACACCGACTGGTCAAACACAATGCTAGTGACCATCTGCTTGGGAATGTCGTAAAGATGCCTGGTGAGTGCGCGCAGACCGTCAACCACCGCAATTGTGTTGGTATCGCCGCCCTGCTTCATCACCGGGATGTACACAGACTTCTGCCCATCAATGCGCACGATGTTGGTTTGAATCTGGTGCGCGTCTTCCGCTTTCCCAACGTCGTTTACCGTAACCCACGAATGCCCTTTCACTTTGAGCGGAAGCTTGCCCAACTGGTCCATGTTGTCGACCAGGCTGTTGGAATAAACGAAATAATCGTAGGGGCCTATCTTTACGTCGCCGGCCGGAAGGATGAGATTGGAGTCGTTAACCGCTCCCACCACGTCCATCGGGCTCAATTGACGGGACAATAACTTCAAGGGATCGACATAGACCATGATCTGACGGTAGGTTCCGCCGAACACGCCGGGAATCTCCGCGCCCGGCACAACCGCGATCTGGTTGCGGATCTGAAACTGCGCGTAGTCATGAAGCTGAGTTTCGTTGAGGCCCTCGCCCTTGACCGTGACCAACGCTACCGGCAAGCTGGAGGCGTCGAATTTCAGAACCACAGGAGGCAGCGTTCCCGGTGGCAGCCGCTTCAGGTCGGCGAGGGCTAAGTTAGACAACTCGGTCACATCCGCATCCGGACTCGTGCCTGGCTGGAAGTACACGCGAATAATGCTGACGCCCAGCAGCGATCGCGACTCCATGTGATCCACTCCCGCGGCCAGCGTAAAGAAACGTTCGAGCGGATCCGTGATATCGGTCTCAATGTCGTTAGGCGGCATGCCGGAGTAGAAAGTAGCCACTACTACTTCGGGCAAGTTGATGGGAGGAAACAAATCCACCGGCATGCGCGCAATACTGGTCACCCCGATTACGAGGAGCACCAGACAAATCACGATGATGAAGTACGGATTGCGAATTGAAAATCCCGGCATAAACCTTATCCAATCAGGCTGCTACTGCGCGCTCTGCTCCTGGTATTGCATTACCGCCATGGCTTGTGGATGAACCTTTTGACCGGGTTTCAGGCCGCTGCGGTCGCTGACCACGACCTGCTCTCCTTCGTTTAATCCGGAGACAATTTCCGCATCGCTGGTCGTCTCCAACCCGACCTGCACTACGCGGTCCTCCAGTTCGCCATTAGGATTCACCACAAAAACAGTTGTTTTAGTGCCTTCGTGATTTAAAGCCTGCAGGGGTACTGTGGGAACATTGCCTTTTTGATCCAGCCCCACTTCCGCTTCGGCATAGAGCCCCGGCATCAGCACATGCTGGGGATTCGGAACATCCACTTCGGTGTGCATGGTGCGAGTGTCCGCTCTCACATCGACGGAGAAACGCGCAACTTTGCCGGGAAAAGTCCGGTTCAGCGAAGACACCTGAACATTCACGGGATCTCCAATGCGGATGTAGCGAACATAAGATTCTGGAATGGGGATAACCAAGCGAAACAGATCATCCTCGGAGAGCCGGACGATCGGCAGTGCCTGCGTGCTTGAATTCGTGCCCGCCTGAACCAGGGTCCCCAGGTTCGCATAGCGTTCAGTGACCACTCCGGAGAATGGCGCCGTGATTTTGGAATAGTCGTAAAGTGTCTGATCGTGCGCCAGCTTCGCTTTGGCCGCTGCCAGTTGGCTATCAGCCGCGTCCAACGCTGCTTTCCCAGCATCTACTTGCGAGGCCGCGGCCAGGTCCTTGCCCTGCGCGTCGTCTACTTCCTGCTGCGCCACAATGCCAGGTTGAGTCTGGAATACCTGATTCAATCGCGTGTATTGAAGGTGCAGCGCGTTGTACTGCGCATCGTAGCGTTTCAGTTCGTTGTTGGCGCGGCTGACCTGGTTCATGGCGTTCTTGATCTCGGCTTGATCCTGCTCCAACTGCGCTTGCAGCTCAGGAATCTCCAGTGTGGCCATCACCTGCCCCGCCTTCACGTGAGTTCCATAATCGACATTCAATCTCTGCACATAGCCCGATTCTTTTGCATATACGTCGATCTCTTGAAAAGGCACCAACTCGGACGACAAAGTAATTTGCCGGCTCAGCGTTTTTTTCACTACGTGGGTTACTCCCACCGTGACCGGCTGTGGTGCATCTGCCTCAACTTTCCCATTGCGCCCGCCGCTGCAAGATGACAACCCTAGCGACGCCAGCATCACGGCCAGCCCCATCGCCGCGTAACTCAAAGTGCGAGATCGAGCTGACCGCCTTTGCTTTGCCACAGTAGACGCGGGCGTCCTCGCCCATCTTCCCGCCCAGTTGAAGTTCATACTCAATCTGAGTCTCCCTAAATCAATTCCTTGAGTTCATGCCGCAACTTGTCCAACGAGAATTCCTTCGATCGGCAAAAATCGATAATCTTTTGCTCTGCCTGCTGCAATCGAGCTGCAGCTGGAGAAATATCGCCGGCCACGTCTTTGGGAACGTTCAACAGCCCGTGGCGATCTCCGTGCAAGAGATCGCCCGGATGCACTTCCAGGCCGCCCACCCTAACGTTCGATCCAAAATCGAAGATATGCGCATACGCATGCGACACCGCCACATTTCCGGCAAACAGTTGCAATCCCGACTCCTTCACCCGCGGCAGTTCCCTTACCGCGCCATCCGTCACATATCCCACGCAACCCAGCGCGCGGAGGATCGCAGCGTGCATACCCCCGATAAAAGCTCCGACTCCTGGGGGTTTGTCCAAATCCTCGAGCACCACAATTCGCGGCGCCGGTACTTCGAGGATGCTGTTCCACCAGTCCGTACGATCCAGGTAAATCCGCCCTGCAATCGGGGGCTCGCCGCTGCGCATTTGGGCGGTGGCGGCGTATCCGACCATAGGCGGAAAATCTTCAAACATGCAGCGTACGCGGGCGTCGGCGAAACCGGTATTGCGCAGCCTTAGCGCGAAAGTTTCGATTGCGTTCGAAACCGTGCAAGTGTCTAAATTCCCCAGAGCCTCGAGGTTTTCGAGGGGTATAGGCTCAAGAGCCATGCGAATCCTCTCCATGAACTTTCAATTGCCGGCCCGGGTCAACCGCGAAACGCAGATACGGTCAGCGCAGCTGAGAATGACTGCCCATCACGGCACAACTAGACTGAGACCACTACAGCAGTAGATGGAAAAATTAAAGGAAGAGTTCGGATACCGGCGGAGGCCGGTTGTATAAGGTATGAGTGAAAACATGCTTCGGAAGCAGCGGCCCTGCAGTAGACACGCGAGCTGCGACAGGAGGAGGCTCGATGATGCTGAAGTTTGTGCTTGGAGCTATCCAGCGGGTAGCATCGCGGTCCAGGTGTTGCCGCTTAGGTTCCCCGGTTCGCCGGTCCACAGACTTTACGATGTGAGATTGAGACGTTAAGGGAGCCCAAAAGCGAGTCGCGACACTTAGGGTCAACGAACAAATGGCAACAGCGACCAGAACAGCCTGCCATCGGCGCTTGCCATTGCTATGTGTCAGCAATTCCATCTTGCAGTCAGAAAACAGCCTGCTTCAGAGGAATTATACAACATTAGGCCCAATGAACCAGCGGTTACCCCGGTCACGGCCAACACCAGTCAGGTGGTAGTCTTACTCACCAAAGCATCCGGCTAGGCGGCCTCTCGTTTTGACTGAACTGGCAATCCGGCACTCTGCCAGGCCTGGAACCCGCCCCGAAGTGCCCAGACATTCTTGTATCCACGTTCCTGAAGTTTTTGCACCAAACTGGCACTTGAGCCCTCGCTCGGTCAAGTGCAGTAGGCGACAACTGGCTTGTTCTTCGGAATTCTGGGCAGGTTCTCTTCGAGTTTGTCCAATGGCACTCGAATCGCTTCTGGGATCACGCTGTTGGTTTCCGCCCAAACCCTGGGGTTGCGCACATCAATTACAGTAAAATCTTCTCCTGCTTCCATTCGGCTTTTAAGTTCTTCAACTGTGATGCGCGGAGCGTCAGCCATAAATAACCTCTTCTGGGGCTTCCCGATTGGACGCGACTGCGTCAGGCCAGCAAATGGATTGACGCCAGCTTTTTTCGCCCTCGTCCAATGCCCGGATTAATTCCGGTACCAGAGCATCAAGTTTGTCCGAGTCGGTCTCGTTGGCTACAGCAGCACACAGTTCTCGCCAATCTCTCTGCTTGCGTCCGGCCATTTCCGCACCTCCAATGGTATGTATCCTGAGAGCATGTTATTTGCCAAAACGCTAAGTGTTTGTAATAACGGAAGCTGATGAAAGCCTGCATGTAATTTTGTCCTGCCCCATGGAGCAAATGCACTGCGATCAGGGACTCGTCCCGACACCTTCTTTGGGTCCGAATATTCACAGCCTGCCCCCGCGAAACTAACTCATGAACATCGCCCGTTCGCTCTCTTCAGTGCGTACCGCAGATATGACAACCGCATCAGCCAGAGAGAGCGCATGCTTGAGGTCGTCTTCCTTGAGCAGGTTAAATGTGATCCAACCCCAGTTCGGGACCCAGTGATGCTCCTCAGCAAGACCGTTTGCCAGGAGTGCATCACGCACCGAGAGTGGAAAAGGAATGTCAACGATTACCCCAGTGTGCACATGTCCGACTTCAGCCTCGTCGAAGAGGTATTCACGGCCTCCGAAACGATGTGAATGAACTGAAACATGTGGCCACGTCAAAACTTCGTCTTCCAGCTTTTTCAAATGATCTTGGATCGTCGAAAGCTCTGTCCCCAATTTCGATGACCCCGCGCAAATCTTCGATTCATGCTCTACTGTTTGGGCATCCAAGAAAGAGTCCGACTTGGGAGTTCTTCTAATGGGCACATCGAAGGGTAAGAAACCGAGGCAGAACACCGAACCGGACTCTCTTAAAGGATGGCAACAGATAGCCACTTTTTTGGGACTTCCGATTTCGGTGGCACAACGCTGGGCAAAATCCGGAATGCCCGTCACTCACGAGGGCCGGCGCGTCCAGGCTTCGCCAGCAGAATTGAACCGCTGGCTCGGCCAGGAATCTGCTGAACCTGTCCAGATTGCGACCGCAACCACCGATCTCAGTGCCGAACTGAAGCGAGGACTCTCGTTTATTCGAACGCAGAAGCAGGACAAAACCAAGAAGGTGGCGTAAGCTTCGGCGGGATTTTCTCTTTCAAGGAGTTTCAAAAATGAGCAGCCTAGCCCTTTTGCAATCACTGAAGGAAAGTATTCTGAGTCAGGCGAACGTGAAGGCCGTCTATGGCGAACCCATCGCCGCCCAAGGGAAGACGATCATCCCGGTTGCAAAAATAATTTACGGCTACGGTGCTGGCGCAGGCACTGGCGGCGTCGGCGATTCCAACGCCCGCGGCGAAGGTGGGGGTGGCGGCGGAGGAGCGCTAGCGATTCCCGCCGGCGTCATGGAAATCAGTGCCCAACAGACCCGTTTCGTTCCGATCACGGACCGCAAGAAACTCGCCGGCGCGGTGCTGGCGGGAATCAGTTTCGGCATGTGGCTGGGTTGGCGCAGACGGCGCTGAGATCGCCTGAACGTTCAAGCATGACGTCGGAACGACCCGAGCGCTCAGCGGCCGTACGCGGCCAGTTCATGCATCCGAACTCCGCCATCCAAACCATATATATCGAGCTACCCGAGGCGGGCCGTTTTGCATCAAACCTACGCTCATAGGAGTTTGATGATGGACGAAAAACTGGCACAGCAGGTGTTCGAGGAGTTGCTTCCATCCCTTGAGGCCTTGGACACCAAGTGCGCGGCCATTCTGCAATTCTTGAAGAGTAAGAAAATCGCCAGCGACGACGAGCTTGCCCCCTATTTCGCGCAAGCGGAGAACGCGAGCAGCGTTAGATGGCGTGCGGCCCGTGTGAGAATCAATCATCTGCTGTCCACTAGGACCGCGGAGAAAGATGCAGGAACGCAGTCTACGAAAGCTTCCGAAAAGATTACAGATCCAGCACCGAAACCCAGCCCAGAAGCCGTTCGCGGGCAAGGCGAAAAAGAAGTTCAAGGTGCACAGAAAGCTGGCGATGAAGAGGATATCGCCGCGAACCAGGAGAAGGACCAAGACAAACAAGAACAACAAGAAAAAAAGGACGAGCACGTAGAAAAAGACGCCGCCTGAACATCTGCCTTGGGATCCGCCCCCCCACGTGTCTGTCTCCTCACCCTCTCATCGAAAGTATGGCGAGAATTTCTCGCCCCACTCCGCAGTTTTCATGATCGAAACGGAATAAAAGGCCCGACGATCCGTTATCTACGGTACGACTCAATTTGCAGAGGAAATTGTGGAGAGGGCGGGCGATGGTAAACCCTTTCGATCTCAAGACGGTACTTGTGGCTAAGCATGCACAGCATATCGTGCTTATCCATTTTCCAATTGCGCTGTTTCTTACCGCGGTCGTCTTCGACCTTATCGCGCAATGGACGAAGCGGCCCGGCCTCGCGGACAGCGCGTACTACAACCTGCTGGTGGCAGCGATTTCAACGCTGCCGGTTCTCGCAACCGGAATACTCGCCTGGCAGTTCCAACTCGATGCCCAGAAATTGAAGGGAATCCTGTTGCTGCATCTGGTGCTCGCCTGCGTCTCAAGTGTGGCTATCTGGATGATCTGGTGGATCCATTTCCACGCCCGGCGGAAGGCAGAAGCCTTACCGAACTACCGCCTCGCGTTTGAACTTATCGGCGTCGCCCTCGTCGCTGTGACCGGGCACTTAGGTGGTTTTCTAAGCGGCGTAAATGGACCTGGTTAACCCCCCTAAGTCCAGAAGCGGGCACTGACCAAGAGTGATCTCCCAGAGCGTACCCAATCAGAGACGTTATCAACCACAGAATTTTCCAGGCACTTACACATGAGCGGGAATAAAAGCGAGTCGCGCCAGTTATCCACTGAGAACGCACAAACCACGGAGGGGAAAATGCCGGACAAGAAGCAGGATCTTATCGATCAAAGTTTACAAGACCTCAACAACGATGGCGTTGACCGTCGCGGGTTTTTGAAGTGCATGGCATGGGCGGGCACCGGTCTGGTCTGGACCATGAGCGGCGGCATTCCGGTGTCGCGGGCATTCGCCAAAAGCGATGGCAAAAGTTCCGGCAAAGATACAGCCAAAGGCACGGACTTCAGTTTTGTCCAGATCAGCGACAGCCACATCGGTTTCAACAAGCCGGCGAATCCGGACGTCACCGCGACTTTGCAGACGGCGATCAACAAAATCAATGCCATGTCCCAGAAACCGGACTTCATCATTCACACCGGCGATCTGACCCAGCTTTCGAAGCCAAGTGAATTCGACACGCTCGACCAGGTATTGAAAGGAGCGTCCGCCACTGAGGTCCATTTCGTGCCGGGTGAGCATGACATGTTAAGTGACAGCGGCGAGCAATTCCTCCAGCGCTATGGAAAAGGCACAAAGGGCGCGGGCTGGTCCAGCTTCGATCACAAGGGCGTGCACTTCGTAGGTCTGGTAAATGTTGCCAATTTGAAAGCTGGAGGCATGGGATCGCTCGGTCACGAACAGCTGGAATGGCTGGAGGACGATCTCAAGGGCCGCTCCGCCAGCACTCCGATTGTGCTCTATGCGCACATTCCACTGTGGACCATCTACCCCGATTGGGGTTGGGGAACCGACGACAGTGAGCAAGCGTTGTCATACGTCAAGCGTTTCGGTTCTGTCACTGTGTTGAACGGCCACATCCATCAAATCATGCAGAAAATCGAAGGCAAGGTTTCGTTCCACACCGCCATGTCGACCGCGTTCCCCCAACCTGCGCCGGGAACCGCTCCCTCGGCCGGACCGATGAAAGTGCCGGCCGATCAATTGCAACAGGTGCTGGGCATCACCGATGTGAATTATGTGGTCAGCGGCAGCAGCCTGGCAATTGTCGATTCGCCTCTCGGGGCCGCGAGCTCCGCGGCTTCAGGCAATGGAGTCGGTATTTGGCGGTAGTGGACTGAGCTGTTTCGAAGATCCGGTCCAAATGAGAAACACTAGAAAGGAAATAGACAATGAAAAACAGAAATGTATGGCTTGCAGGTTTGACAGCGCAGGCAACGATCGCGGTGCTCCTGCTGTTAGCGGGATCACCAAACGTTAGGGCGAATGATAAGCCTTCTGCGGCAACCGCTGAGGTCAAAATCGACAACTTCAGTTTTGGCCCGCAGACCATTACCGTACCTGTGGGAGCGACAGTCACCTGGACCAACCGTGATGACATTCCCCATACGGTGGTCAGCACCGACGGCGTCTTCAAGTCCAAAGTGCGGGATACGGACGAACAGTTCTCCTACACCTTTACCAAGGCGGGAACGTATCCCTACTTCTGTTCGGTCCATCCGAAAATGACCGGCCAGGTTGTCGTGCAGTAAAACTTTTCCCTCGCTTCATGCTGCTGCGTCACCAAACTCTAGTCGATTGTTCTATGGCACGCATCGCTACCAGTGACAAAAATGTGACAACGTTTTGACAAGCGAAAACTCCGGAGCGAGTAGCGTGGGTTTGTCAGCTAGAAATATTTCTCGAAGCTGGGGAATATTGCTCGCATGGCGGAGTTTTAGATAGTGCTGCAACAAAATCATTAAAAAAAAAGGAATGGACCCTAAACAATGAAACCAGAGAATTCTCCATCTGTTGTGGTATGCGAAACGAACTCATCTGAAGCAGGTCCCTCTTCGAAGGGAGAAGATGTTCAACGTCACTGGCAAGGTGTGGTCAAGCGACGTTCATTTCTCAAGGGCCTCGGAATCGCCAGTGCAACGTTATCGGCCGGTGCCTTACTGGCGACCGAGAGCAATGCGCAGGCCACGCGCAGCACCGGCAATCTTTCCAAGGGTGATGCTGCGCTCCTGCGCTTCGCCGCGGCAGTTGAACTCATCGAGGCTGACCTGTGGCAACAATACAACGAACTGGGAGGAGTGCAAGGAGGCAATCCGGCTTACATGGCCGCGCTCAGCAACCTTGATGGCGACATGCCTCAATACATCGCGGATAACACCGATGATGAGATAAGCCACGCGGCATTCCTGAATGCGTACTTGATCTCCAAGGGAGTAGAGCCGATTGATCTCGATGCTTTCCGCACCTTGCCCAGCAGTCAAGCCACCGGCGCCAAGAATATCGGAAGGTTGACAAACCTGATGAATCTGAACGTCGACCTGAGTTGGTACACGCGTTATCGCAGCTCACAGAACCCCGACTTCGGCACACACTTTAAGGGACCATTTACCATCAAGAACGAACCGGCCATTCCCTTAAACGACACCGACACTCCTCCCAATCAGCCTCAACCGGTTCCACCTGCGACTCCGCAAGAGGCCCGGATGCAAGCCATCGCCAACACCGCGGGATTTCACTTTGCCTTTATCGAGCAGGGTGGGGCGAGCCTGTATCCCACGCTGGCATTCAAGGCGACCGACCCTGAGGTCCTGCGCATCCTGGTGAGCATTGGCGGAGTCGAAATCGACCATTTCGGGCTCTGGCACGACAAGTCAGGGAACGCGGTTTCTCAGCCCTTGGCGGGTGTGACGGATCCAGAGACTGGTCTCACGTTCCCGGATCTCAATGCCCTTCACTCCGAGCTTGATCAGACAAACCTGATCCTGCCCGAGCCCTGCGAATTTATCAGCAAGAGCCTGCCGCAGTGTTCTGTGATCCGCCCCACGTCGACACAGAACGGAGGAGCCGTGGCCACGATCAAGGCTTTCACGGATGACCTCTTGTTCCATGGTCAACCGCCGGCGTTCTTTGCTCTGGTGAAGCGGCTGGCGATCGAAGCTGATTCGGTCCGGCGCGGGTTTTGATTGTTAAAAGCTCTCTCCTAATATGAGCAGGCGCTGTATCTGTTTAGCGGTGGCAGCGCCTGCATTTTTTGCTAACACGGTTTTGAGATTTTCTCACTCAATCTATTTGTTCATTCGATCGAAGGAGGCCGTATGTTTGAAGGACTGTTTCAACCAATGCATCTACTGGTTATTTTCGGAATTGCCCTGCTCGTGTTTGGGCCCAAGAAACTTCCGGAGCTGGGCAAAGGGATCGGAGAGGGCATCCGCGGCTTCAAGTCAGCGATGAAAGCTGACGAAGATAAGCCGGTCAGTACGACAACCATCATCGCCGATGGCCAAGGCTCAACCAAGGAGTAAATCGTGGGTTTTGGCACGGAAATCCTGTTCATGCTTATGCTCGGTCTCGTGGTATTGGGACCAAAGCGGCTGCACGCCATGCTGCGACATGTGGCCCGAGCTAAAGCTGAACTCGAAAATGCGACACGCGGCATAAAGTCTCAGCTCGCCGCGCAACTTGATCATGCGCACCAGGAGCGCCGCACCGATTGCTCGATGAATCAGTCGGGAACCACCGCACCATCCACAGAGGACGCTTGAAAATGCTGAGAAGCGCGAGATGGCTTCACGCCAATGCCCCTAACTGTAATAATTGGGTGGAGCGCTCAGATGAAAGCTGCGGTCCTAACTTCCCCGCAAGAGGTTACCAAGCACCCTCTTCGTATTGTGGATGCTCCACGTCCTGAACTCGCGCCGGGATGCGTTCTGTTGCGTGTCCGTGCTTGCGGCGTTTGCCGGACTGACTTGCACATCGTGGAAGGCGAATTACCGGCGCGCCGCGAAAAGCTCATTCCGGGCCATCAAATCGTAGGCGAGATCATCGACGGTGCGACCGCAGAGTTCCCGATGGGAGCCCGAGTGGGCGTCTCATGGATCGGGGGGATCGATGGAACGTGCTGGTATTGCCGGAACAATCTGGAAAATCTTTGCGACGCTCCTACCTTCACCGGATACTCAGTCGACGGAGGCTACGCCGAGTACGCCCTCGCGCGCTCGGATTTCGTATTCTCGCTTCCCTCTGCCCTCGATGATCTGCAAGCCGCACCTCTTCTGTGCGCTGGCATCATCGGCTTTCGCAGCCTGCGCGTGGCTGGCGTAGAACCGGGTGATCGCGTAGGGCTATTCGGTTTCGGAGCCTCCGCGCATCTGGCGATCGCAGTCTTGCGAGCCTGGAAATGCGAGGTCTACGTCTCTACCCGAGGCGCTTCTCACCGGCAACTGGCAAGCTCGCTGGGAGCTACCTGGGTTGGCAGCGAGCTGGACAAACCGCCTGTCGAACTCGACCGCGCGATCACTTTTGCCCCGAGCGGCGATGTCGTGGTTGCTGCTCTCGCCAGCCTTCGCAAAGGCGGCGTGGCCGCCATCAACGCCATTCACTTGGACCGCATTCCGGAGTTCAACTACGATCGCCTGCTCTGGGGCGAACGCCAGCTTCGGAGTGTCGCAAATATGACTCGTTCCGATGCGCGGGACTTTTTGCAAATTGCTGCAGCGATCAATCTCCGGCCCAAGATCACTGTCTTTCCACTGGACCAGGCAAACGAAGCTCTAACTGCAGTAAAGAATGACTCGATCGACGGCGCGGCCGTCATCACCCCCTGACTGCCACGGAATTCTCGCCGGCACTCTCGCTGCTTGTTCCTGCCGCGGCCCGGCTCCGCCAGCACTCAATCAATACTACCCGCGGAAGCGGTGTACAGTGCTTCGGTGTTCGCGGTGAAACATGAAACGACAGCAAAGGAGCTCCATAACATGAGATCCATCAGATGTCTGGTTCTGATTCTCACAATCGCACTAAGTCTTTTTCTAGTTATGAGCCAATCCGTTCTGGCGCAAGATGGAGCGGCCACCTTCAAAGCTAAGTGTGCCGGCTGTCACGGGGCCGAGGGCCAGGGGAAAGTTGGTCCGGCGCTGAAAGGTACAAGCTTGGGCGCCGACCAAATCGCCGATCTGCTCAGCAAGGGCGACCAAGCAAGAAACCACCTCACAAGAAAGCGATGAGCGGCCTTTCCGCCGACGATGCCAAGGCCGTTACCGCTTTTGTCAAAACGTTGAAATAGTCACAGCTAGACTGTCTCGACCCGGAATTAGATCGCAGCGCTGAAAACCCACCGCAACCGCGGCACAGCTAGATGCCTGTCCAGCCGAATCCCAAACCCACCGTCGACGTAATCTGGAGTAAAGTGTTTTTGAGAGAAACCTAAACGATTCCCACTCAGGATGGGAATCCGATTTCAGGAGAATGACAGAGGCAGCGCCATCCATGGCTCACTTGTTTGATTCGCTTGCGATCCGAGATCTTGAATTTGCCAACCGCGTGTTCGTTTCGCCCATGTGCGAGTACTCGAGCACCGACGGATATGCCAATGACTGGCATTTCGTGCACCTGGGCAGCCGTGCGGTGGGCGGCGCAGGCCTGGTGTTTACCGAGGCAACGGCTATTCTCCCCGAGGGCCGCATCAGTCCGCAGGACCTCGGCATCTGGTCTGACGATCATATCGAACCGCTGGCGCGAATCGTCCACTTCGTTCACGAGCAAGGCAGCATCGCCGGAATGCAGCTGGCGCATGCGGGACGCAAAGCCAGTACGCGCCGCCCCTGGGAAGGTCAGGGCGTGGTGCCCGAAAGCGCGGGTGGCTGGACGAATGTTGTAGCCCCGAGCGCAATTGCTTTTTCCGATCACTATCCCATGCCTCACGCCATCTCGCGTGAAGGCATTCAGGCAACGGTCGCAGCTTTCGCTAACGCTGCGCGTCGGGCCTGTGAAGCTGGCTTCCGCGTAGTTGAGATTCACGCCGCTCACGGCTATCTGATTCACGAGTTCCTGTCACCGCTCAGTAACCACCGATCCGATGACTACGGAGGCTCGTTTGAGAATCGGACTCGAATTCTGCGTGAAATTGTCGCTGCGGTTCGGCGTGCGTGGCCGGAGCGAATGCCGCTGTTCGTGCGGATTTCAGCCACCGATTGGGTCGACGGCGGGTGGGACCTTCAGCAGTCGATTGAGTTGGCCCGACAACTGAAGGAAATGAGCGTGGACCTGATTGATTGCTCTTCGGGCGGCAATGTACCTCAAGCCAAAATTCCAGTCGGCCCCGGCTATCAAACGTGGTTTGCCGAACAGATCCGCCGCGAAGCCAAAATCCTGACCGGAACGGTCGGCATGATCACGTCGTCCGTGCAAGCCGAGCACATCCTCGCCACCGGACAGGCGGACGCAATCATTATCGCCCGCGAGTTCCTGCGCGATCCCTACTGGCCATTGCGAGCCGCTCGCGAGCTGGGACAGCCAATCTCCTGGCCAGTGCAATATCTCCGCGCCGCCCCAGAAGGCTCACGCGCTCGCACCCCCGCAGATCTGAAGCATCTGAAGTCGTGTTTCGAGGAACAACACGCCATCCCCGAACTCTGATTGCTCATTTGGACGAGCAGCCAGTTGGCGCCACGGTCTGAAGCCCCACGCCTTCGCCAGAGGGCGTTAGCCGAAATGTGAATCAACCGCTAACCTCTTACCACAATTGGGTTTCCGTTCGATACAGTACGAACCGTATTGTCCCTACCCGAGGCGGTCGCTATTTTTGAGCTGAGGTTCGCGTGAACCGGGGCTGACATTCGACATCAAAAGGAGAAGGTATGAAAACCAAAGTCAGCAACACACTGTTGTGCTTAATTCTCGTTGCATTCGCTGTTTCTTGGGGAAACGCTCAGGAAAAGTCAAAGTCGGACGTAAGAACGATCACAGGCTGTTTGACGAAAGGCGACAGCGCCAACGAGTTCAACCTAACCGGAAATGATGGTAGTACTTGGGAGGTCCGTAGCAGCGCGGTCGACCTAGCCTCGCACGTCGGACACACCGTGAGCGCGACCGGAGTTGTATCCAACTCCAGCATGCACAACATGAAAGAAGATACAAAAGACATGGCGAAAGATAGTGGCATGAAGAAAGACAATTCCGAGCACGGCCATCTGAAAATTACGGACCTGCAGATGGTCAGCGAAACTTGCGGCCGGTAATTGGAAGAAAACGATCCCAAGCACGTGGCCGGACTCGTGGAATCCGGTCTTGTGTTTACGGCAGAGTCTCATCTCAATCAAAAAGGGCGGCCCGCGAGCCGCCCCTTTTGTTTTAGCCCACGTAACAGCTACGCCGCTTTGCTATGAATGGCGCCGCGGACCCGGTTCTTGGTTTCATTATCCATAGTCAGGTTGTGTTTCTCGCGACCATGCTGCTCGATCTTCGGCATGATTTCCTCTTCGCTGTTTCCGCTGACCTGCCAATCGCAGTTCTTCGGACCGACATCGGAGCATCGGAAATTCATCTTGCCTTGTCCCTGTGACTGACGCTCAACCGTATTCATTATTTTCCTCCTTCTTTTATGCTAATCGTCTCGGCAGCCCCCACAATACCGTAATCACCCGATCGGGACCTCCAATGTTCGACACCGAACAAAGGGAAGCCACTGCTGGTCGGGCTCAATACGAGTGGAAGGGCCAATCCGGCCTTCGACGGCGTTACCCAAACCCTTCTTTGCGAGAAGCGTGTTGCTTGCCCACGTACTAGCGAAGGAAGCCGACGGCATCATGCTCTGAACAGCCTGAAGCTCGAAGCAGCGCGGATTACTTCAGGTAGGCACGTACCAACCCAATAAGATCTTCAGCCAGCTCGGCCGCGGGCATTGAACTCTTTTCGTCGCTCAACATGTGAAGACGAATGTGGTCTTCGAGAACTTCAGCCATAAGGCTGTTAATCCCGCCTCGCACGTTCGCCAGAAGCATCAATACATCGGCGCAATCATCGTCTGCCGTCAACGAGCGTTCGATGGATTCAACCTGCCCACGAATCCGCTTAATGCGAGCGATCAGCTTTTGCTTTTCTTTTTCAAGATGCGACATTTTTTCCTTGCCTATATGCTAGGGGAATATGATACGTCAACGAAACTGCGGAGTTGGGGGTTGTTGTTGTGCTTTGTCTTTTGCTCAACATCGCAGGGGCCGACGTGGCAGGAAGAATCTCGGGGATGGTCAGTGATCCCACTGGCGCTTTCATCGTTGGCCCCACAGTTACTCTCAACAACACGAGCAACGGGACCGAACAAACCACAGGCAGCAACGACCAGGGACAATGTTCGTTCCCAATCGTTCCGATTGGGCAGTACCAACTTGAGGTCGGCTCTCCGGGTTTAGCCGTCTTGTTTCTGCCAACGTGAAACCTTTCTTAATAACATTGTTAGTTGGCCGCCTTCGTGCTTGGTTGGTTTTGCTCTGCCTTGTATGCCTTCCAGGCCTGGTCAATCACGTAGTCGTGAATCGCGTCGGCGTCTGGCGAAGTCATCTTCAAATGCGGAAACGCGAATTTGGGAGGATCGGCAAAACCCGGCATTCCTTTATCCCAATGCGTTCCTGCCAGGACAATCGCATACCACTCGTGATGAACTTGTGGCGGAGCATAGCGCAGATCAGGCACCGCCCCGTTGAGGACCCAAGCACCACTTCCGTCGACATCCGGGGAGTGGCAGCCATCGCAGACGAATTTGCGGTAAAGCATTTTGCCTTGCTGTATGGTTTCCTGGGTGCCGGTTTGCTGCGGAGGCTTCGGCACCGGAGGCACGATATCAGGCGGCATTGGGAAAGGCATGGTCGCCCCCAGCTTGAACGCCAGCAGCCGCGTTGGACCCCGCTTCGACTGCGGAGTCGCCATAGTCCAGGCTGGCGCGAACAATCTTGATCCTGATCCCCATCCCACCGGCGTCAGGATGTACTGCTCGCCATTCACCGCGAAGGTCACTGGCACCGATTCAATCGCAGAGCCGGTCTGAATGGACCAAACTTTTTTCCCGCTGTCGGCGGCGTAAGCCGCAAATTCACCCGTTCCCTGACCTTGGAAGACCAGGTTTCCCGCGGTGGAAAGAACTCCGCCGTTAGTCGCAATCGGCTCCTCGGCAATCCAGCGCGCGGATTGGTTCACTGGATCCCATGCGATGAGCTTTCCCTGAGTGCCTCGCATCCACTCCCCAGTTTCCACCGCCGTTTTAGATCCAGATTCGCGGTCTGTCGCTGGGACATAGACCAGTCCAGTGAGGGGGCTCGAACTCATCGGCCACCAGTTATGAACCGTCCATTGCCGTCCACCGCCCTGCGACACCGGCACTTCCACAGCTCTACCCGTTTGCAGATCAATGGAGGTAGCCCAAGCGAGTTTCACTAGGGGCTTGGCCGAAAGCAACTTCCCGGTCTTCGCGTCGAGCACATAGAAGAAGCCATTTTTCGGCGCGGTCATTGCGACATGGCGCTGCTCACCATCGAGAACCAGATCGCCGATCACAATGTGGTTATTTTCGGTTTGCAAGCCGGGCGCGCTGGTTTGAAAATGCCAGGCGTACTCTCCGGTGTCGGCGTTCACGGCAATGATGCATCCCGCAAACAGCTTGTCTCCGCTAACCTTGATCGATTCCAGTTCACCATAGTCGACTCCCGCTCCGGCGGTTCCGAAAATCACGAAGTCGGTTACCGGGTCATAGGTGATGGCGTTCCAAACATCGCCTCCGCCAATTCGCCACGAGTCTTTGCCGATCCACGTTTTCGCCGCCATCTCCAGCGCTTTGGTTTCAAATCCTTTCGCGGGATTTCCTGGGACCGTCCAGAAACGCCACACTTCCTTGCCGGTTTCCGCATCGTAAGCGACCAGCGATCCGCGCACTCCGTCGTCGGAGCCGTTGTATCCCATGAATACTTTTCCCTTGGCCACATGGGGCGCACCGGTGATCCCGGTTTGATGGGGATCGCACACAGTGGCCTCCCATACTTGTTTGCCGGAGGCAGCATCGATCGCAATGAGCCGACAATCTCCCGTGCCTACAAAAACCTTCCCCTCCCAAACGGCGACACCGGCATTGGTCCGCGCCGAGTACGAACCGTTGATGGCCTGATCCAACCGTACCTTGGGGTCGAACGTCCAAAGCAATTTACCCGAAGCAGCATCGACCGCATAGACCTTCGACAGTGGCGCGCTCACGTAGATTACTCTGTCCACAACAATCGGCTCTGCCACCACGCCCATTGCGCTGTCGATGTCCAGTGACCAGGCCAGCCCAAGACCACCGGCATTCTTGTCCGTGATCTGCTTAAGTGGACTGAAATGTTGCGCCTCAAAGGTGCGGCCATTCAGCAACCAATTATTCCCATCGACCGCTTCCGACTTTAGTCTCGCCTCAGTAACATCGCCCGCCTTGACCGGACTGTCCGCTGAAGAGTGAAACGCAATCGTCATCCCGACTGCTAGAAATAAAGTTGTTAAACCAATCGTGCGGCCATGCATACCCGTCCCTCGTAGTGAATAAGAGTGCGACGGTAAGACCCCCCGGCCTATCGCGGCCCACTGTGCAATCGTCGAACTCTCGTCGACTGAAGTGTACCTCAGGTCGGACGGCTGATGTTTCAGATCATCGGCGCGATGGCTGAATTCGAGCGCGCATTAATACAGGAGCACGTTCGTGCCGGGTTACAGAATGCCCGTGCCCAGGGAAGGCGGTTCGGCCGGCCTCGGATTGTGGTGAACGCAGCGACGGACCAGCTCATGAGACCGGGATCCCACCCCCTAGAGGTCACCCCTGAGGACGCTCTGAAAGCGCTTCGCCGCCGGCATTGCAGGCAGAACAACTGGTAGTGGCTCAGTTTCAAACTGAGCCACTACCGAACAACTGGGTGCTTAGTGCCTGGGACGATACAAATGTAAAATGAAACTGCCTTGGCGAAAATTGTGCTCATCCACGGAACCGGCCATCAGTACGGTGGCGAGGTAGAGCTGTTGGACGATTGGTATTCGGCGTTGTGCGATGGCCTGCACCGCGTGCATTGTTTAGCGTTACCGGATTGCGGGCCCGTGTTTTACGGAGATCTCGGCACTATCGAATAAACATTTGTGAAACCAGCGCTGAATACCGAATGCTGAATCAATCCAAAGCCGCCGACATTTTCGAACGCATTCAAAAGTATTCGACTGCCGACGAAGTCGAAGTCCTCTTTTCCGGCGGAAAGAGCGCGCTCACCCGCTTTGCCAACAACGTCATTCATCAGAATGTCGCTGAAGAGAACTACGTGGTTTCTGTCCGAACGGCGTTTGGCGGACGGACGGCCCGTTCGACCACCAACAAACTTGACGACGAGAGTTTGAAGCGAGTTGTGCAATCGTCAGAGCGGCTCGCCAAAGTGCAACACCCCGATCCTGACCTGTTGCCCATTCCCGAAGCTCGCGATGGCGCGCGCTCAACACAGGCGATTCCCGTCCGTCAGTTTGCCGAGACCGCTGCCATCACGCCGGCGCAGCGCGCTGAAACAGTCAAGAAAATTGTGTCGATCGCGGAGAAGCACAGGCTCACGACGGCCGGCATTGTCTCAACCGCCGAGTCGGCTGAAGGTATTTTCAACTCGCGCGGCCTGGCTGACTGGCACACGCAGACTTCCTCGGAAATTTCGATCACCATGTTGGCGGCCGATTCCTCAGGCTGGCAGAAAGCCAATTCTCCGAACGCGGCGAACCTAAATGCCGCTGCCCTGGCGGAAACCGCGGCGCGTAAGGCGTTCGAATCCGCCGGCCCGCGCGAGATTCCCGCCGGTAAATACACGGTGATTCTCGAACCCGCGGCCGTGCTCGACATCGTTGGCTTCATGTTCTTTGACTTTGGCGGACTCTCGATTCTCGACCAGCGCTCCTTCCTGAATAACCGCGTTGGAACCAAACTTTTCGGCGAGAACATCGATATCTGGGATGATGTTTCCCACCCGCTTCAGTCGGGCCCACCGTTCGACGGCGAAGGAGTGCGTCGTCAGAAAGTGCAATTGGTCGAACAAGGCGTGGTCAAACGCCTGGTGTATGCGCGGGCTACTGCCGAGAAGATGAAACGCTCGGAACACAAAGACAAAGTAAGCCCGATCGCGCCCACGGGGCACGGCTTTCCGCTGCCGAACGAAATGGGCGAAGCTCCGATGAACATCGTATTTGGCGCCCCGCCCAATCCCACATCCATTGATCAGATGATCGCCTCGACCGAGCGTGGCGTGCTGATCACCCGCCTCTGGTACATCCGAGAAGTCGATCCTTACGAGAAGATTCTCACGGGCATGACCCGCGACGGAACCTTCTACGTGGAGGACGGCAAAGTTCGCCACGGAGTTCTTAATTTCCGTTTCAACCAAAGTGTGATTCAAATGCTATCGAATGTGGAAGCCATGGGAACGCCAGTGCGAGCCAGCGGCGAGGAGTCGTTCGACATGGTCGTGCCGGCCATGAAGGTGCGGGAGTTTAATTTCACGGAAGTGACAAAATTCTAAGAGCAGAAGTCAGCACTCAGCAGTCAGCATTGGCACTCAGCCCACTTGACGTTCTGCTTCGACCTTGCGAGCCAGCGACGCTAGCATTCGTTTGACTTCAACCACGGCGTGATTCAAGTTCTGATAATCAACGTTGCTGAGAAAGGCAATATCCCGCGCGAGCAGAAAGTGGTACTCCAACTCACTTGCCGATCCGCAGGCGATATTCAAGAATCGCTGAAACTCGCCGTTGCCTCGTTTTCCACACCCCTCCGCAATGTTGGCAGCACGCGGCACACCTGCGTATCTGGATCGTCAATCCGTACGTTTCGGTCTTCGGAAACGCATCAGTAATTCGGTAAGACGACAGCGTCAATGAATGCGCCTTCTGCCAAACAAGCAGGTCCCTAAAATCTTTCACTATGAATCAATTCTTTTTCCTGGCTGAGTGCTGAGTGCTGAATGCTAAATGCTCAACCCGAAAATGCCTGTTGACGGATATCACACGCCCACAACTCCCCCCGCAAGTTCATGACCCACAAGAATTTAACCCTGACAGTTCCATGACTTCGGTAACTTTGCGGGGTTGGTTCTCGGGTATAGTCTTCCCTCGTAATGTCCAACATTGGGCCGTTCGTAAAAAAGGCGAATCCGGATATACTCGCGGAGAAGAAGGATGGCTCGTCCACGGCATCCGAATCGGTGAAGGCGGAAGCCGCAGATCGCAAGAAAGCCGGGCGCGGGCGCTATCCGGAGGTGCAGAGCGCGACTCGTTTTCCGATCAAGTTGCCGATTTCTGTAAAATCGAAAACGGGCGAGACCCGTACTGAATCGCAAAATATTTCCGCGAATGGCGTTCTTTTTCAAATGGTCGATTCCGAAATGCCGGTCGGCTCCATGGTCGACTTCACCATTTCGCTGCCGGCGGATGTGGTGGGCGCGGAGACGGATGTGAGACTGGATTGCCGCGGCCGGGTGGTCCGTAGTTTTGAGGAAAGCGGCCGGCGCGGCGTAGGCGTGGTCATCGATGAGTATCGTTTTGACCGGGCTGAACAGCGAGGAGACTGATGGCGAGCACTCCGGTAGTCGCGAGAGTCGGCGTCGAGCAGCCGCAACAGGGTGAGGGCAACGGCCAGTTCATCCGTGTGATTGTGGCTGACACGCAGGCGATTTTTCGCGCCGGATTGCGCAAGATTTTTGCTCTTGAGGATGATGTCAGAGTGGTCGGGCAGGCCGAAACCATGGCCCAGACTTTAACCGCCGCGCAGAAGTTTTCCGCCGACGTTCTGCTGTTTGAAGCTGCCATTGCGTCGAATCCGATCGAAGCGGTTGCCGATCTGTTGCGGCAGAATCCGGCGCTGCGGATGGTCGTGGTGACCACCGAGCCGGATCAAGATCTCACTCTCGAACTGTTTCGCCGGGGCGTGCATGCCATCGTCTCGCGCGAAGTTGAGCCGGAGTTGCTGGTCGACTGTCTGCGCAAGGTATCCAAGGGTGAGCCATGGTTGGACGGGCGAGCGACCCAATGGGTGCTCGAAGCTTACCGTACGCAAGGCTCGCGCGCCGGCGCGCCTCGGCCCAAGGTGCAGTTGACGCCCAAAGAAACCTTGATCGTTTCCTGCGTGACTCAGGGCATGAAGAACAAGGAAATTGCGCTGCGCGTTGGAACCACTGAGCAGGTGGTGAAGAACTATCTGCGCAAGGTTTACGACAAATTGGGCGTAGCCGACCGGCTGGAACTGGCGCTGTATTGCCTGAATAGCCGCATCCTCGACAGTTCAGTAAAGGATGGGCCACCCAAAGCACCTGCCATCCCTGAACCACCCCACAACGGCAACGCAGCCACGTTGCCCGCGGATCCGATCCCTCCAGAAAAACTCTCCTAGTGTCGGCGAACGCATCCTCGTTCGTGGTCTAGCTCCGGTGTGAACTGTGTGGCGCCTATGCGGGATGTGAATCTTGCGCAGAGCCTCTCAGGCGGAGATAACTTTCGGATGAGGCCCTTGCGGACGCGCTGAAGGAAATCTTCGGCATCCGCCCGCGCCTTCTCCATGATCCTCGGATCGTTACTGTGTTCGATTTCGGTCTCTTGCAATGCCAGCTCTACAGCAACCTTGGGTTTGTATCCCCGCTTTATGAGTGTCCGAGCGCGCTCCGCGAAAGCGGTGTTAGCATCTCCTCTTGCTTCCGGCGTCGCTGCAGAAAGGCTGGTTGCGGCCTCGCAGGCGTGCTGGCGAAACTTCGCCGCTGCCAGACGGTCATAGGCGCCCTTGGCCTCTCCTCCGCTCAACAGCGTGGGCATGGGGAATCTCCATCGACAGTTCGAGCAGGCCCAGCCATTCACATCACTCTCGATCCAGATCAACGAGCGCTCCATAGCGGAAACCCATCGTAAACAACGACATGATATAGCGCGGCTGCCATCGGTGCCATGGGCAGCTGAGACGGCGTGATCGCAGGCGAGGCAAAGGCCTTCGCAAAGCGAAGGCCTGCGCTTCCTCAGGATGAACAGCGGGGTGTTATTTGAGGATGATCTCCTCCAGGAGCTCAGAGCTGATTACTTCGCGGATTTCGGCGCGCTTTTCTGTGAGCTGTTGGGCGGGTTGTTTGCCGCCGAGGATTTTGTCGCGAGCCATTTCTCCTTTCGCGGCCAGGCCGTCCATGGCGGCGTGGTTTTTGTATTCAATCGCGAGGCAGACGTCCCAATCTTCAGGATTGTGCTTGGTCTCCTTGAGGAAGAATTTGTAATCCATGATGGTTCCGTTACGTTTCTGCTCCTCGAGGAGGGGTTTGCTGGATTGCTGCAGGCTGGTGAGATAGGCGTCCATCTGGGTGGGCTTTACGCGGACCAGCGAGACCCTCCAGACCGGGCCTTCGGTGTAATGTTCTTGAGCTAGAACGACAGGGGCCAGCAACAACACAAATGCGGCAAGACCATAGATGGTTTTCATAGAGCTCCTTTTAAGTTGAAGTTTGGGGGAAACGGCGAGGAGAATCATACGCTACGCGCAGAGATTTCGCCGAGATTTGTCGAGACTGGGGAACTGGCTCAGGCTGCCGAAAGCTGCTGCAAAGCCCACCGTGCAGATTCCGCCACCGCTGGATCGTCGTCGGCGGCCAGCTTTTCCAGAATGAGCAAGAATCTCCGATTCTGACTGTTGCCCATGGCGATGGCGGCATTGCGGCGGATGCCGGTGCGCTTGGCGCGGCGAATGGGAGAGCGGCGAAACTTCTCGCGGAACTCTTCGGCGCTTATTTCGGCTAGCCATTCGAGCGCGGGGTTGACCAGGTTCTCTCGCGGCTGAAATTCTGCTGCGCTGGTTGGCGGAGCCTTGCGGTTCCAGGGACAGACATCCTGGCAGATATCGCAGCCGAAGACGTGGCGGCCCATGCCTTCGCGCATGTTTTCTGGAATTGCGCCGCGTTTTTCGATGGTTAAATACGAGATGCATTGATTGGAATCGAGCTGATAGGGAGCGATCAGCGCGTTGGTGGGACAGGCATCGATACAGCGGGTACAACTGCCGCAGCGATCGGGCGCGGGCAAGTCAGGTTCGAGTTCGAGGGAAGTTAGAATCACGCCCAGAAATAACCACGATCCCAGCTTCTGATTCAGGATGCAGGTGTTCTTGCCAATCCACCCGACGCCGGCATATTTTGCGTAGACGCGTTCAACCAGAGGGCCGGTGTCCACATAGCAGCGAGTTTGAAGTGGTGGCGTCTCGTTGGACGGCGCAACACCTCGGAGCCGCGTTTCTACCATGCGCAGGCGGCGCATTACGGCTTCGTGATAGTCCTCGCGACCCCAGGCGTATCGCGAAATCCATCCTCGCTCGGGATCGTTGAATTCGGTGGAGTAGGGATGGGTGGTGTCGTAGTTGATGGCGCAGACGATTACACTTCGCGCCCACGGTGCGGTTGAGCCCGGAGAAGCTCGCTTGAGTTGGCCCGCGTTGTCGCGGGCTTCCATATATTTCATCTCGCCGGCGCGTCCGGCTTCGATCCAATCGGGAAAGTAATTGAGCTCGGGGAAGTCGCGGACCGGGGCGATGCCGGCTAGTTCGAAGCCGGCGTCGCGAGCCGCGTCTTTTACTCGAGTTGTGATTTCGGTGATCTGCATCAATGGCACAACTTGCACGGGCGAGGACGCCCGCGCCTACATTTGATGGGCTGGGCGGGCGAGACGCCCGTCCCCCATCTACATTTGCCCCTCGTCGGCAGATGGCCCGTACATTGAAGGCACGGCGATATTGTTCAGCCGCAAGTAGACACCCAGTTGCGCGCGATGATGGATCATGTGATTCATCACCCAGGTGCGAAGGCATACTATTCGAGGCATGGAGAAAATCGTCGCACCATTGTTAAGAAACGACCAGTTCTTACCCAGGTCGGCATCGCTGGCTCCGGCCAGGGCGGAGCGGGCAGCGGCCACATTCTTATCGAATAAGTCTAGTAACTCTTTGCGAGAGCTGGGCAGCGGCGGAGGCGTGAACGGCTTGCCTCCGGGCGACATGTCGAATGAATCATGTTTGATGGTTTCGACGGTCCATCCGGTAAGATTGGCAAGATGCCCGGCCAGCCAGCCCATGCTGCCGGATTTTTCGTGCGGCTTCCAGGAGAACTTTTCGTCTGGGACCCGCTCCAGAGTTTTGCGAGTGTTGGC
Organism: uncultured Acidobacteriota bacterium; assembly: GCA_963832245.1. Lineage (GTDB taxonomy): Bacteria > Acidobacteriota > Terriglobia > Terriglobales > Acidobacteriaceae > JABDBE01. Next base: position 2,643,541 of record CAWHTG010000004.1, on the reverse strand, counting down.
CATTTCCTGATCGAACTCGGGTAGAAGCGATTGACTGAGTGACATGCAGATGCTCCTTCGATATGGATATAGGACCGCCATTGTAGGCGAAGATAATACGAAAGTCAAATCGGCTTGAAGACCATTCCCTGGCTGGTTTTGCCGTTCATCACTATGACCAACGGCGCTTCAAAATGCAGATGGCGCACACAGCCTTGTTCCTCGACCGCGGGTGCGGATCCCAGCCACTCCCAGTCGACAAACCCTTCTCCGGCATCGGGATTGACGGTGAAATAGCCGACCTGAAACGCGGTGAGGTTCTGGAAGAAATGGCTGCCTTGCGATGGGGTCACGCGAAAGTCGCGGAAGCCGGCCTCGACGATCACGCGTGCGCCTGAGATTTCGTCCCACTCCACGGGAATTCCGAGCCAGGGATCATTGGATCCCCAGCGCCCCACGCCGATCAACAGATACGGAGTTCCATTTTCGCTTAGCTTGGCATTGAGGTGGGCCACCCCTTCGGCTACCTCTTGACTGCGAGCCCGCTCGAAGCGATGAAAGTCGACGACCACGATGTCGCGCAGATCCCGGATGCGTCCATTGCCCAGCACTTTCGAGCTGTGGCAGACGAGCCGGTCGGGATTCACGTCTTCCATGCGCAACTCTTCGCCCTCTCGTGAAAGAACCAGCGGACGTATCTGCAAGAATCCAAACTCAGCGGTTTCCTGGGGTCGTTGCGGCAGGCGCACAGCAAACTCCACTTCCACAGGGCGGCCGAAGGCCTCGTCACCGATCCTTGTGACCCGTTCCAGAATCGAAGCCAGCGGAAAAACTCCGTGCTTGAGAATGGGGGCGAAGCTCACGATTCGCGTACCGGGCCGGCTCAGCCCGTCGTAGATGACATTGTTATCGACGGAGTAAGTGGATCCGAGGTGGTCCAAAGTTCCGTCGTTCTCGGCCACGTCCAGGCCGAAGCGGACTTCTTTCAGTTGCTGCAGCGGGTCGGAGGCCGGATCATCGCGGCGTTCCGTGTGATCAAGCTCCAGGGCCCAGAACTCGCGTTGCGAGTTCGCCAGAATATCCTCGACCGAGGAAAACTGCACAATGTTTCGGGGATAACGCGGGCAAAAGGTCAGACATTTTCCGCCATCGACAACCGCACGCCCCAGGCCCAATGCGACCGCGGCGATTCCGTCTCCGTAGCTCATGGGTGGAACCGGGTAGAAATTGTGCGATCGGACGACGCCGGAGAAATCGGGATAGAAGCGGTGCCCATCACGAGAAGCGTGCAGCGTGCCCACGACCTGCTGTAGGATGACTGCCATCTTCTCTTCTTCCAACCGGTAGGGCGTGGCGCGCACATAGCCCTTGGCATGCTGGCTGAAGGTGGAGGCGTAGACGCGTTTGATCGCCTCCATAAGCTGTTCTAACCGGACCGACAAATCGGAATGCTGATTAGCCAGCATGAAAGTTTCGTAGACACCAGTGAATGGCTGGTACTGCGAATCCTCGAGCAAGCTGGAGGAACGCACCGCCAGAGGGTAATGGACCTCGGCGAGAAACGCGAGGAGATCGTCGCGCAGCGAAGCGGGGAGCGACGCTTCCAAGAAACGCAGCAATATTTCGGCGTCGTCATTGCTGTTGATGGCGAATTCGAGCAGATTGTTTTCGAGGAGGAAGCGGTCGAAGACATCGGTCGCCAGCACCACGCTTGGCGGCACGGCGATGCGGACGTCTGCGAAGCGGCGGGCGGTGTGGTACTTATGCAGCAGGTGGCGGATGAAGGCTAGACCCCGCGCCTTTCCGCCTAGCGATCCGCCGCCAATGCGGAGGAAGAAGCCCTCGGTGGATTTAAAAGTGGAGGCGTTGAAATCGCCGATCAGAACCTGACTTTGCTCACTGCGATATTCAGCGATGGACTCGATCAAATCGCGCCGCAAATGTTCCAGCGTGGCAAAGTCGGAGACCTTTCGTGGCCTGAGTTTCTGCGCAAGGGCAAACTCGGTCCTGGCGCGGAGCCAGCGCGAGAAATGGTTCCTTTCGCTGTGGTAGGCGATGCTCTCGGCGGGAACTTCTTTAAGCCGCGATTCGAGTTCGTTTAGATCCCTCGCACGCGCCACTTCGCTACCGTTGGGCAGACGGAAGGCGAAGTCGCCGAAGCCGAACTGTTCGGTAAGAAAACGGCGCAGATCTCGTAACAGGGTGGGTGAGCGTTTCCGCAGGAAAGAGTATCCCTCAGCATGCGCGCGCGACCTGAATTCGGTACGGCTGGTCTGCAGGACGATGGGGACGTCCGGCACTTCTTCACGAACCATGCGGGCCAGATCGAAGCCGGCGTCTGCGCTTAACGCACCGTCACGGGGAAATTCCACGTCCGAAACCACCCCCAGCAGAAACTCACGGTAGTTCATGACTTGCCGTGCCGCGTCCTCGTAGTTGGACGCCAGCAAAATCTTGGGACGGGCCCGCATGCGCACCAACTTGTGGGCGACATTCAATCCTTCGCTGAGCAGGCGGCGGGACTGGGTGATCAACTCGGTATAGATAGTCGGAAGAAACGAAGAGTAATAGCGGATGTTATCTTCGACGACCAGGATGACGGGGATGCCGATGGCACGCGTATCGTGGTCGACGTTGCGCTTGTCTTCGATGTATTTGACGATCGAAATCAGGATGCGGGCGTTGCCTTGCCATAGAAAAATTCTCTCGATTTCAGTGACGGGATTGCTCGCGATGAACTTCTTCACCTCGCGATAGTCGTAGGCGAGCACCACCACCGGTACATCGAGCCCTGCAGTTTTGATCTCACGGGCGAGTTGGGCAGCGTCCATGTCTTCGACTTCGAGGTTTGTGACGATTAGGTTGAAACGCCGCTGCGACTTGGCCAGATCGAGCGCCTCCGCACCCCGGGCAACGTGGGTGATGCCCGGAACCTGGGAGAGGTTCAGTTCGAGGGATTGCCCGATCAGCAGTTCATTCAGGCGGCCGTCCTCGCGAAGGATAAAGGAGTCGTAGAGGCTGGAGACGAGGAGAATATCCTGGACGCGGAAGGGCATCAGGTTTTCGAAGCCTTCGAAGAGGCGTTCGGGGTCGACGATGGGGTCGGGGGTGTCTAGCACGGACATGACCAGCGGTTAACAGGTAATCATACTCGTACGGGACAATCTCCCACGCGCGCGAGAACTCCCTCGAACCAGGACCGCTAAGAGAAGAGCCGCTCTAAATCGCGGGCGCCATGCACAACGCGGAGAACGAACACTTCGTCGTCGTCGAACCGATAAAAGAGCAGGTGCTTGGGAAATCCTGAGATTGCCGCCCGTCTTACGTCGCGAAGTGCTGGCGATCGGAATTTGCAGGGCGCGCCGGTGGCGGGCCGGGTCAGTAAGTGCGAAATAGCGGTCATGACAGCCTTCTGCCAGCGTTGAGCTAATGGTTGTCCGGTCTGAGCGGCGTACCACTCAGCTTGTTCCAGTATGTCGGCAATCGACGCGTCGCTGAAGACAAGCCGACGCCTTCTCATCGGCTGCGGGCGCGCGCGCGGAGCGCAGAGATCAGGCCCTTGCGGCGAATCTCGGCCAGGGATATTTCGATTTTCGGTCCCTTGGCGGCAGCGACGAGCTCTTGTTCGAGATTTACAAGACGGCGTTCCTTGTCCTGGCGAATCAGTTCGCGAACATACTCGCTGGGCGTGCCCCAGTCGCCCGTAGCAACTTGCCCTTCTACATACTGCTTGAGGGCTTCGGGGAGGGAGATGTTCAGGGAGGTCATTGGCATAGCTTCATAATATGACAGATTATGACGGTGCGCAAGAGTCGCTGGGTGTGGCCCGGAGCGTCCGTACTCACGCGAGACCTCTGTTCCTGCTAGGTCGGATGGTTCTAGAATGGTATTTCTATGTCGCAGGGGCCATCGCTCATCTTCGATAAATCAACGCTCGAAGGCCTCAACCTCGATGAGGCCGTCTTGCTTGACAATTTCTACAGGTCTAACATCACGCCCCTCTTTTTTGTCGAGTGCCTAGCTGACCTCGAAAAAGCGATCAGGAGCAGGAGCACACCTGAGCAACTCGTAGGTTCACTTGCGCTTCGCACGCCGGAGTCGCAGTCCTGCGTAACAGTTCATCATACGAGAGCGCTGGGAAGTGAACTGGCACGAAAATTCGACCTCAATCAAGTTCTTGAGAGGCCGCTGGTGCCGTATGGTCAACCAGTGCAGCTCGGCGACAAAAAGGGTATTGTTTTTAGGCGAAGCCCGGAAGAAGAGGCACTCCAGAGATGGACGCATCACGAATTTCTTGAGGTTGAGCGCGGATTTGCGAAGCAGTGGCGCAATGCGCTAATGCGCATCAACCATGACGACCTTGTGAAAACTGTCATGGCTGGCGTCGGCCATTGGCGGAAGCCGAAGTCTCTAGAAGACGCGAAGCAGATGGCGGACTACATCATTGACAACATGGACCCGGAGTGGCTTGTCGGCTTCGGTCTTGAGTTGCTCGATTTGCCGGAGGCAACGTCGTTCGTTCGAAAAGAATGGGCCGCGAAGCGAAAGCCACCGATCCGCCAATATTTGCCATATTTCGGTTTCATGTTGTCGATCAATATTTTTTTTGCTCTTATTATCCAGACGCAGCTCCTGCGGAATGTCAAGCAGAGCCATCAGGTCGATCTCGCATACCTATATTATTTGCCTTTCTGCTCCGTATTCACGTCGAAAGATCGTTTCCATGTGCAGGTCGCCCCGCTGTTTCTAAATGCGCGGCAGACCTTCGTGAGCGGAGAGGAATTGAAGCAAGACCTCTCTCGGCTGGTAGAGCTTTATTCCCACCTGCCAGACGAAACTCTCAAGACTGGTCTGTTTACTTTTGCCCGGACGCCGCCAGAAGATATGAGTTACCTTGTGACGCGGTTATGGGACAACTATCTGCCGTTCTGGAGGAGGTCGAAGGATGCGCCGAAGGGTCCGCGCGATCCGGAAGCAGACAGGACAATCATCGAAGAGATCAACAGATGGGTGGACGGCTCGGACACCCAATCACATGATGAGCACGATGCGGACAAGCTCGACCATGTCACCATCGCCAGAAGCGTCTTGGCACGGAAGGGGCGATGGCGTCGATTCTCAGAAGAGCAGGAACAGCGTATGATCGAAGCAGAAACGGACCGCCGCGACTCTTGCGCTTAAGCCGCAAATCCCCATTCTTGCCGCAAAGAACGCGGCAAGAATGGGGCATCTTCAATACCAGCCTCAGAGCAACTACACCAATCCCTGATCCAGCATGGCATTGGCTACCTTCAGAAAGCCGCCGATGTTGGCGCCGTTCACCAGATTGCCGGGCGTGCCGTATTTCTCGGCCGTTTCGAAGCAGTTCTTGTGGATGGCGATCATGATTTTGTGCAGCCGGTCGTCCACTTCCTCGCGGGTCCAGCTCAGCCGTGCGCTGTTCTGGGCCATTTCGAGGCCGGAGGTTGCTACGCCGCCGGCATTCGCTGCCTTCGCCGGTCCGTAGAGGACTTTGGCTTCGAGGAACATCTTGGTGGCTTCGAGGGTGCTGGGCATGTTTGCGCCTTCGGCCACCAGCTTGCAGCCGTTGTTGATGAGGTTCGCGGCGTCTTTTGCTTTGATCTCGTTTTGTGTGGCGCTCGGGAATGCGCAATCCGCCTTGATGTTCCACAGCGGATTGTGTTCCAGCTTGATGTCGGTGGGCATGAAGATGGCCTTCTTGAACTTCTCGCCGTATTCGCGGATGCGTCCGCGGCGAACGTTCTTCAGATCCATGACCCAAGCCAGCTTCTCGCGATTGATTCCGTCGGGATCGTAAATGACGCCGTCGGAATCGGAGAAGGTTAGCGGCTTCGCTCCGAGATCGAGCAGCTTTTCGACCGTGTATTGAGAAACGTTGCCGCTACCTGAAACCAGGCAGAGCTTGCCTTCGAGCGAGTCTTTCTTGCTCTTCAGCATTTCGGCGGCGAAATAGACGCAGCCGTAGCCGGTGGCCTCGGGACGAATCAGCGAACCGCCCCAGTTCAGGCCCTTGCCGGTCAGGACGCCGGTAAATTCGTTGCGGAGACGCTTGTATTGGCCAAACATGAAGCCGATTTCGCGTCCGCCTACGCCGATGTCGCCGGCAGGAACGTCGGTGTCAGGGCCGATGTGGCGGGAGAGTTCGGTCATGAAACTTTGGCAGAAGCGCATCACTTCGTTGTCGCTCTTGCCTTTGGGATCGAAATCCGATCCGCCTTTGCCGCCGCCCATGGGCAGAGTGGTCAGCGAATTCTTGAACACCTGCTCAAAGGCGAGGAACTTCAAAATGCCGAGGTTGACCGAGGGATGGAACCGTAGCCCACCCTTATAGGGGCCGATGGCGCTGTTCATTTCGATGCGGAACCCGCGGTTTACTTGATTTTCGCCGCGATCGTCAAACCAGGGGACGCGGAACATGATCACGCGCTCTGGTTCGGTGATGCGTTCAAGAATTTTCGACGATCTATATTCGGGATGCTTCTGCAAAACCAGCCTTAGAGAATCGAACACTTCCTGAACTGCCTGGTGAAATTCGGGCTCCGCGGGGTTTTTCGCTTTTACTATAGTCATTACGTCTTCAATGTAATCGCCAGAAGTTTTGACTCCGGGCGGTGTCATGACGCTCATGGGATTTGCCTCCAATGAATTTTACTTTTGGAATTTACGGTTTGGAGCTGTGAAAGTGGCACGCTCATAAAAACTGGACCAACAGTCTATTTAAGGCTTTTGCCGTGATTTCTGCGGTGATAGTTGTCACCCGCGGCCGTGATAATGGTACCGCTAGATGGTGCAAAATCCACGTTTTTTTATGAGGTATCGACGTTGCGATCGCATCCATCCGGAGCCGGCGTCCGGGGGCTAGATGGGTGCGGCTTCCAGTCGCGCCGGAAGCACTTCAGAGGCCATAGTCGGCGCGGCTGAAGCCGCGCCCTTTCAAATCTCTACATTCCCAGCTTTTTCACTTCTTCGTTGTAATATTTGCGGTAGAGAATGTCCCATTCCTGGCTGCCTTCGAGGATAGTGCGTTTCTGATTCTCGATCTTGTGGCGTGCGGCCTGGTCGATCTTCTCCTCCTGGTTCAGCACCTCTTCGAGAATCTTGCGGACTTCCAGGCGAATCGTGTTGCGGTCCTCGATAAAATCCACATCATCCATTTCGGCCAGTGCGTCGGTGACTACGTGCGCTACCTTGTTCACTTTGTCGCGGCTTACTCTCACAGCACCGCCTTGTATTTGCGGACCAGTTCGTTCTTCACTTTGCGGAACATTTCCTGGTAATTGGCTCCGGTTTTCTGCATTTCGGTGGAATAGGCTTCCAGAATTACGCGCACCTCGTCATTGATGCGGTCTTCGAGCGAGAGTTCTTCCAGGATTGCGGCATGCACTTTCTCTGTGACCGCAGCCGTAGCTTTGGTCTCGATGAGCTTGCCTGCAATCAGTTTTTTCGTGACTTCGCGGGCCAGATAGCCCACATAATCTTTGGAAAGAAGCATGATGCGGTCGGAGGTTCGTTGTGAAACACATAGTGTAGCACAGGGATGATCGTCGTTGGTCGTTGGCCCTTGGTCGTTCGCTTACAAACCAGCAACGATTATTAAGCACTTGCGTTTGCCAACGACCAACGACGAACGACCGACGACATCTTCTCATTTGCCCTTTCCCCGGCATTCGGGCATACAATGAATCCATCCGAGCCCCTTATGCCTTCTGTGCCCGACGATTTGAGCAGCCTCAAGGATGACATGGTCGCCTTCATTGAAGGCCACGGTCTGCGCCGCTTTCCCGGCTTCGTCGATTACGAACAGGTGCAGAGTGTGACCTGGAAGTCGCAAGACAATCCCGATAGCTGGAAAGATTTCGTCGAACTTGCCAAGGCTTCGGCTGCGCCATTTCTCACCATGGACTCGTGGCGTCTGGAGCGGGAGGAGCTCGATGCCATGATCGAGCGCCTCAGCACGGCAGAGTTCAGCAGCGACGACGACCTTGAGGATGCCCGGTGGCTGCGCACCTACGTGGGCAAAACCGGCTTTGTGCAACTTGGTTTCGCTCAACAGGGGGTGATGATGGTTTACGAGGCGTCTACGCCGTGGTACGACCGTTACCAAAACATCCTGGAGATGGCCGAGGATTTCGCGGGCTTCCCCATCGACGAACCTGACCAGGACGACGACAAGCCCTATTAAGTGTGGGGACGGGTCTTCGACCCGTCCAGCCGAGCACGGCTCGGCGAGTCTTGTAGCGCCGGCATCCTGCCCTCGCTGTGCTCGCGGGACGCGCGCGACAGCCGCCGGGACGGCAGCGCTACCAACCCTTCGAGTAAAATCATTCTTCCCGAAGAATCGCGAACATGAAATGGGTTCTAAAAACCGCTGATGCGGACCGCATCGAAAGCCTCGCGGCAGCATTGAGTTCAGCTGCCAGCCTCGGCGTGAAAAATTCTCGGCTTGCTGCGACTCTGGCTCGCCTGCTGGTCATGCGGGGAATCGATGACTGCGAAACTGCCGAACGTTTTCTAAGTCCATCTCTCGCCCATCTGCACTCGCCTTATTTAATGTCGGGGATGAAGGCGGCCGTCGACCGGCTCGATGCGGCCATCGAGCGCAAGGAAGGCATTCTGATTTACGGCGACTACGATGTGGATGGCACGACCGCGATCGTCATCCTCAAAACGGCGATTGAATTATGCGGCGGCGCTGCCGATTTCCACGTGCCGCACCGCATCAAGGAAGGCTACGACCTGCGGGGCGATGTGATCGAGCGCGCTGCTGCCGCGGGCATTCATCTCATCATCAGCGTCGACACCGGTATTCGCGCTTTCGCTGCGGCAGAGACCGCGCATCGCCTGGGCGTGGATCTCATCGTCACCGATCACCATCTTCCCGGACCGAACGGTATGCCTACCGCGTTTGCGGTGCTGAATCCGAATCAATCTGCTTGTAATTATCCCTGCAAATCGCTTTGCGGCGCAGGCGTTGCTTTCAAGCTGGCGCAAGCTTTGATGGAAAGCCGGCTGGCCAGGCGGGATCAAGCCCCGCTGCTGAAGTCATTCATGAAAATTGTCGCCATTGCCACTATCGCTGATGCCGTGCCTTTGACCGGAGAGAACCGCGTATTCGCCAAGCTTGGACTCGAAGCGTTGCGTTCGGCGGTAAATCCTGGACTCAAGGCGCTGCTGGAAGTCGCGCAAGTAGGCGGGCGGCCACTTACCTCAGGTGAAGTTGGATTCCGCATTGCCCCCCGCATCAACGCCGCCGGACGCATGGACGTAGCCGGCGACGTGATCGAACTGTTTAGCGTCAAAGACGCTGCGCGCGCTCGCGAAATTGCCAACAAACTCGACCAACTCAACGCCGAGCGTCAAGCAGAAGAGGGCAGAATTCTGGATGCAATCCATTTGCGATTTGAGCAGGAGCCCGGGCTGCTGGATTCGTTTTGCCTGGTGATCGACGGCGATGGATGGCACCGGGGAGTAATCGGAATTACGGCAACGCGGGTAGTCGAGCGCTATGGCCGTCCCACGCTGGTGATTTCGCACGACGGCGAAGACGCCCACGGCTCAGGCCGTTCTATTCGTGCTTTTCACTTGCTGAATGCTTTAGAGTCTTGCGCCCCGCTGTTCACGCGTTTCGGCGGTCATGCGCATGCCGTCGGTTTCTCCATGCCTGCTTCGAATTTGCCGGAACTATGCTCACACCTTGATGGCTATGCTCGTGCGCGTTTGACCCTTAGCGATTTCGAACCCGTCCTCGATCTCGACGACGAACTCCCTTTCGATCAGATTACGCCCGAGCTGTTTCATGTGTTGCGGCGGCTCGAACCCTTTGGCATGGGCAATCCCGAACCAGTGTTTGCCGCGCGGGAGCTGCTGCTAATGGCTCCGCCGCGGGTGATGAAAGAAAAGCACATGAAATTGAAATTGTGTGTGCCGGCAGTTGCGGACTCAAAAGAAGAACTCAGCCAGGTTGCGGCGCTCGTGACTCCGCGATGTCATCCTGATTCGGCCGTTCTGCCGCGGGTTCACGCCCAAGGTTCAAACGGGGGTTGGCAAAAACGCGTTACTTACAACGCCCTCGGCTGGCGGATGGCCGAGCGCGTCCAGCAGGCGGAACTGGTTCCCGGCGACTCTCTGGATATTGCGTTCACCCTCGATCACAACGATCACCCCGAATTTGGGGGATTGGAATTGTCGCTACGCGACTTCAAGAGCCCGCAGCGGTCAGCAACGAGTGTGGCGATGGGCGTCCCCAGCTCCCGCGACTGACTTCTACACGCTGCTGAAGAAGTCCAGAACAGAGACGTTGCAAGCAACGTCTCTACAGCCTTTCCGCTGTAGAGACGTAGCTTGCTACGTCTCTAGCCGCCGACAAACCCGGACGCCAGCTAATAACGTGGAAATTAATTTCACCGCGTCGACGAAAATCTAGTTCTCACGCACACTGATGATCCGGTTAGAAAGTGCATAGATCCTTCGTTGGGAGTCCTTGGCTCCGCCAAGGACTCCGCTGTCTCAGGATGACAGGCGGACGGGGAACTAACGCCAGCGCTTTAGTTTCGGCCAGAGCTGGGCGAGAGTGCCGAATTTCGCGCCATGGCAAAGGAAGACGTCGATTTGCTTTTCCAGCGCGTAGGGATTGTCCGCCGAGGTGCCGACGTATTCCACGTGCTGCCAGAGTTGTTCCAGAACCTCTTTGCGGTCGTCTAGGACGATCATGCAATTGCCGGAGTAGCCGCGCGGGCCCCAGAGAAACCAGGTTTGATGGCCGCTGAGAGCTGGCGGGAGACTTTGGCGGGGACCGAAGAAATCGATGGCGCCGGCCTGGCCGTAGTCCTGGGCGAAGATGCCACAGTCGTGGCGTTCGGCGGCGGGAATGCGGTTCCAGGCGACAGCGGTTTCATCGACGATTTCTTTCCAGCCAAATTGGTCGGAGTACCACTGCGGCAGCGCGGCGCGGGCGTGGGAGTGTTCCATGACTGGGAGCTTGAAGGGGAGATATTTCGTGTAGGCGAGGAAGTGGTCCGGAGATAGAACCGGAACTACCACAGGGATGAGATACACACCGTTAGCTAACAGGATGAGGGCGATGGATGGTTTCAACCACTGGCGGTGAGTGCGGGCATTTTCCCGATTGTCGGTATCGCCAATTTCCCTGACATCGATCAGTGACTCAATCACAACGCCGCCAGCAGCGAGCAGCATCGGATAGACCGGAGCGAGGTAGTAGCCCTTGCCGTGGAGCGCGAAGAAGACCGTGTAGCAAACCAGATAGCACCACCCCAGCACGCGGTGGGGTTTGAGACGGGCGGAGAACAGGAGGGCGAACAATCCTGCGAGCCAGATGGGGGCGGTAAGAGGGTTCACGAGGAGCGTCTGCTGGAAGAAATAGGGGAGCGGGCCGAGCACCACGTCGCGGCCTTCGGCGCGGATGCCCCGGATCAATTGCACGAACGGCCAATCGTACTTGATGTTCCAGAGCAGGTTGGGCAAGAAGATTAGGAAGGCGGCGAGTCCGCCGAGCCAGATCCATTTGTTGAAAAAGACGCGGCGTTGCTCGGTCAGCAGCAGGCCGACGACAATGCCGAGGCCGAAGACAGCAATGGAGTACTTCTCTTCCAGGCCAACTCCCGCGATCACGTCAAACCAAAGCCAGTAACGCGGTTCGTTTCGCTTGATGGCAAGAATAGCGAAGTAGGCGCAGCCCATCCAGAGGTTGGGTTCGAGACAGTTCGTCCCCAGCAGGCTGCCGTTGGAGAGATATTGCGGAGCCATGAACGCGCAGATGGCGCTGAGCAGCAGAGCGTAACGGCGGCCGCCGAGTTCGCGGGCGATGGCGGCAGTCTCAACAATCAATAGAGACGAGGCCAGCGCGGGAATAAAGCGAATGCTGCGCAGCGAGTCGCCGAGCGCGGCGCGGCAAATGTGGATCAGGAAGGGGATGAGCGGGGGCTGGTCGACGTATCCCCAGGCGAGGTGGTCGCCGCACGACATGTAGTTGAACTCGTCACGGAAGTAGCCGTAGCGGTTGTTGAAGTAGATGTGGAACAACAGATTGGCGAAGGCGATGGCCCAGACGACGGCCATACCGTTGCTCAAAGAAGATTGATCTTTGCGCTCCGGAGCTGAAGTGGCGGCGGTGCTGGCCATAGCTTATATCGCCATTAACAAAGTTTTAAGAATAGCGGAAAATGCGACGTGCTCAGGGTGCAGCTTGAGCTCTCTCGGAAAGAAAATCGTCACGGCACTTTTTGGCAGCGGAGAGCAACTCCGCGAACTCGGGCGTGCCTCGCAGCTTTGCCCACATGGAATCGTTCTGCAAACCGGCGTAGGCGCAATAGTGTCCGGCGATCGAACTCTTCAGCAGTTGCACAGCCGCGTCCTTCTGCCCACAGAAGAGAAGGTCGCCCGCAAAAACGTAACGAGGTTCGGGGTCAGGACCGGCGAGTCTCGTGGCCACCTCTTGCCGGGCAAGCGGCGCCACCTCAGGAGACGACGGGTTTTCGATGCACACCAGCACCATGCCGTAGTCGAATCGACTTGTATCTTTGAGTTTCTCAGCGATCTCCTGCGCCTGTGCTAACTTTCCATCGCGCACGTAGTGCCGCATCATATTGTTCGATGCCCATACCGACCCAGCGTCGAGCTGAAGAAAATCCATCGCGCGCGCGTAGTTACCAAGTTGGTCGAAGGTGAACGAACATGAGCGCAAACCGAAGTTTCCGGGATCCAGGGCTAGGGCGGCTTCACATTCGTGCGCGGATTCATCGATGGCTCCTCCATAACGAAGGACGTATGCCAGGGCGAAGTGGGCCTCAGCCTTGTCCGGATGGTGCTCCACCAGCGCCTTGGCATTGATGGAGGCTCTTGCGAGCTCTCCTCTATCGACTCGATTTGTGATAAGCCAACCCGCCGCGGGGATGAAGTTGGGATCAAGCGCGAGAGCCCGTTCAAGGGCAGCATTCGAGCGCTGGTGCATGACCTCGCCACCGTTCGAGTATGCCGAATCGTAGCTGTAGCGAAGCCCCAGAGCTCCCCAGGCGGGCGCGAAGCTGGGGTCCAGCCCCACGGCGCGTTCCAGCATGGCAATCGCATCTTTATTGGGAAGAGGATCATGCGGCACCGCAATACTGCGGAGGTAAAGATCGTAAGCCTCTTCGTTCTTGGGATGGGTGCCAGCTTCCCCCGAATCCGTTGCGACGCCAAGCGCGGGCACCAACCCCTGGCGAACTTTCGCCGTAATCTGGCTCCGCATGGCGATCATGTCGGGAGCGGCGACGGTCATGGTATCGCGCCAAAGCGTGCGGTTGTCGGCGATGTCCACGGCTTCCAGCGTGATTTGAAGCTGGTCGCCTTCTTTCATGTAGTGTCCAGTGACCACGTCGGTCACACGCATGGCCTTGCCGGCCTCCTGGAGGTCGACGCCGGGCGAGTCGTACTTGCTGGTGGTAGCGAATGGGCGGATGGATAGGGTGCGAACGTAGCTCAGCGCGGTGGCGATTTCGTCGGCCACAGCCAGGCGCAGGAAATCGACATCTTTGTCAGCGCCCAGGTTCTGTAAAGGGAGAACAGCGACCGTTGTTTGACTGGCGGTAACAACGACCGGCGCGGCGCGCTGTTTGACCATCCAGAAAACCGCGACGAGCATGATGAGTGCTGCGGCAAGTATCGCGGCGATCTTCCCGTAAGAACGAAGCGGGGTTGAAGGCGGAGGCGTTTTGTCCACCGCCACAGCGCTCGATGACGATGGCGCAACCAGCACGCTGGACGACCCGGACCCCCACGAAGGCGTTGGCGTAGCTTGAGCGCCACTTTCTTGTACGGCCGCTGCCGCTCCTGAACTAGCTGGCATGCTATGGCGCGAATCTATTTCCCGCTTCAGCCGCATTAGGTCGGCCCGCATATCGGCGGCGTGCTGGTAGCGCAGCTCGCGATCCTTCTCCAGCGCCTTGTTGATGATGTCTTCCAGCTTGGGCGGGAGGTCCGGGTTCAGCCGCACTGCGGGAACTGGATCACGATCCAGAATTTCGCGGGAGATCACGCCTGAACTCTCGCCGCGAAAGGGCAACATGCCGGTTGCCATTTCATAGAGCACGGCGCCGAAGGAGAATAGATCGCTCCGCCCATCGAGTTCTTTCGCGCGCACCTGCTCCGGCGACATATACGCCACGGTGCCGAGGGTAGAGCCGGGGCTGGTCAGGTGCTTCTCGTCGACGGCGGTCATGGTATTTCCAGACGCAATCGCGCTGGGCGAACCGGCGGCAGTGGAAACCTTCGCCAGTCCGAAGTCGAGGATCTTGGCGTGGCCGCGCTCGGTGACAAAGATGTTGGCGGGTTTGATGTCGCGGTGGACGATTCCCTTGGAATGCGCGGCGTCGAGCGCGTCCGCAATCTCAATCGCCACGGCAAGCAGAACTTCGGTCTCAAGGGGCTTGCCGGCGATGCGATGCTTGAGAGTCATGCCGTCGAGGAATTCCATGGCGATGAAAGGATGTCCCTCGTGCTCGCCAATGTCGTGGATGGTGCAGATGTTGGGATGATTCAAGGCTGATGCAGCCTGCGCCTCGCGCTGGAAGCGGCTGAGGGCTTGCGGATCGCGTGCGACATCGTCGGGCAGAAACTTCAGGGCGACGAAGCGGTGCAGACGCGTGTCCTCGGCCTTGTAGACGACGCCCATGCCGCCACCGCCAAGCTTCTCGAGGATGCGGTAGTGCGAGATGGTCTGGCCAATCATTAAAATACGATGTGTGGATTGCGGGCCGCTTCATCTTAAAGACGCGCCTTCTGCTAGTCAACGAATGACGGCTGTGGCGGATCCGCCGCTTGCAAACTCTTTCCTGGGTTTCGAGTCTAAATATTCAGGATTTGGTGTCGATTTGGCTCAGGGCCGTTCGATCTACAAATGGAAGGGCGCAGATGGCATGTTTTACGATAGCAAAACCTAGCTGCGTGCCGCCGTTAGACGCCTTGCTACGCGAAACCCTAAGGGAGGGGGTCAATTTGCCAGAATCTTTCCCTTTGGCTTGTGAATCCAATGCGATACTGAGGTGTAGCAACCTGTGGGCAGTTTAGGCGCTTATTTCCAACCGGTGGGACCATATAAAGGACGGTCATGGCGAAGAGAATGATTTTGGTGCTGGGCGTGACGGTCGTTCTGCTCGGCGCCTTGGGCTTCATGAAATTCAGACAAATTCACGAGGCTGTGCAGGCGTCCGCATTTCAGCCACCCCCTGAAGCGGTAACCAGCATTGTGGCGCAACGGGAGCAGTGGCCGGCGACGATGACGGTCATTGGCACCATGGAAGCGGTCCACGGGGTCACGGTCAGCGCGGATCTGCCGGGTACGGTGGAGCGAATTGATTTCGAGTCTGGCCAATCGGTTCACGCTGGAGACGTGCTCGTCGAGCTCGACACGCGGCAGGAGCGGGCGCAGTTGGCGTCGCTCGAAGCCCAGCGTGATCTTGCCAAGGTGAATTTCGGGCGGGAGCAGCAATTGGTGGATGAAGGCGTCATTTCCCGAAGTGAGTATGACCAAGCTGCCTCGCAGCAGAAGGCAACCGAAGCAAATGTGGCGGAGGTTAAAGCGACGATTGAGCGGAAGACGATCCGTGCGCCGTTTTCGGGGATCCTCGGCATCCGGCAGGTCAATCTGGGGCAGTACCTGTCGGCGGGCCAGGCTATTGTTCCTCTGCAGGCGCTGAATCCGATCTATGTAGATTTCGGGGTTCCGCAGCAGATAGTTTCCCATGCCCTGGTCGGACGTTCGCTGCGAGTCTCGAAGGAAGACTTGCCAAGTATCGCATTCTCTGGGCGAATTACGGCTCTCGACTCGGTCGTAAATGAGGCGACACGAAATATTCAAGTACAAGCGACCCTTCCCAATCCTGAAGGCAAACTGCGGCCCGGCATGTTCGTGCAAGTGGACCTGCCCTTGGGGGCGGCGCGTTCCGTCATTGCGCTGCCAGCGTCTGCTATCAATTACGCGCCTTATGGCGATTCAGTTTTTGTGATTACCGACCTCAAGGATCCGAGCGGCAAGACCTACCGTGGAGTGCAACAGCACTTCGTCAAGCTGGAAGGAACGCACGGCGATCAGGTCGCGGTCGTCTCAGGAGTCAATCCCGGAGATGAGGTCGTAACTTCGGGAGTGTTCAAGTTACGCAACGGCGCTGCCGTACAGGTCAACAATAAGGTTCAGCCCGGAAACAATCCGGCTCCGAAGCCCGAGGACAGCTAATGAAATTTACCGACCTCTTCATCAAGCGGCCGGTACTCGCGATGGTCGTGAGTCTGGTCATCCTGATCGCGGGCCTGCAGTCGATACGCTCGCTGAGTGTGCGCCAGTATCCGCGCAGTGATATTGCAGTTGTGCAGGTCACGACGGTGTACGTGGGCGCGAATGCCGACCTGGTTCGTGGTTATATCACGACTCCGATCGAGCGCGTGATCGCCAGCGCCGACGGCATCGACTACATGGAATCGTCGAGCGCCCAGGGGCTGAGCACGATCACCGTGCACCTGAAGCTCAATTACGACACCAACGCGGCGCTCACGCAGATTCAGGCAAAGCTCGCGCAGGTCCGCAACGACCTGCCGCCGGAAGCCCAACTGCCCGTGATTGACCTCGAAACGGCGGATACGGAATTTGCCGCGATGTACATCGGCTTCTCCTCCGCCAATCTGGATCAGAACCAGATTACGGATTACCTGACGCGGGTTGTACAGCCGAAGTTAAGCGCCATCAGCGGCGTGCAGCGCGCGGACATTCTTGGCGACCGTACGTTCGCGATGCGTATTTGGCTGAAACCCGAGAAAATGGCAGCGCTCGGTATTTCGGCTACTGCGGTGCGCGACGCGTTGTCGAAAAACAACCACCTTTCGGCTCTAGGACAAACAAAGGGATCCATGGTGTCGGTGAACCTGATCGCCAACACCGATCTGCGCACGCCGGAAGAATTTCGCCAGTTAGTCGTGAAGCAGGATAAGGGTGTAGTGGTCCGGCTCGGCGAGATTGCGGACGTCGTGCTTGGCGCCGTGGACTACGACCAGGATGTTCGTTTCAATGGAGAGACCGCGACCTTCATGGGGATCTGGGTGCTCCCCACGGCGAACTCTCTTTCGGTGATTCGACAGGTCCGCGAAGCACTGCCGGGAATCCAGTCGCAACTGCCTCCGGGCATGAAAGTCGGCGTCCCGTACGATTCGACGGCTTACATTCAGGATGCGATTAACGAAGTACTGCACACGCTGACCGAAACGCTGCTCATCGTTGTGGTGGTTATCTTTCTCTTTCTTGGATCGTTCCGGTCTGTGCTGATTCCGGTCGTCGCCATTCCGATTTCATTGATTGGCGCCGTTTTCCTGATGCAGATAGCCGGATTCACTATCAACCTGTTAACCCTGCTCGCCATCGTGCTCTCGGTCGGGCTGGTAGTGGACGACGCCATTGTGATGGTGGAAAATGTCGAGCGTCACCTGCACTTGGGGAAGCCTCCCTTCAGGGCGGCGATTGACGCTGCCCGCGAACTGGTCGGCCCGATCATCGCAATGACCATCACGCTCGCCGCAGTATACGCGCCGATTGGCATTCAGGGCGGTCTGACCGGAGCGCTGTTCCGTGAATTCGCCTTTACGCTTGCTGGCGCCGTGATCGTTTCCGGCGTGGTGGCGCTGACTCTATCTCCGATGATGGGGTCGAAGCTGCTGCGGGGCGGAGACACCGAGCGCGGCTTCGCGGGAATCATCAATCGGCGCTTCGAGTGGGTGCGTAGCACTTATGCCCGCTTGCTCGCCGGGACGCTTCAATACAGACCCGTGGTCTTTGTTATCTGGGTGATTGTTGTCGCCTTGATCGTGCCGTTCTACATGTTTTCGCAGCACGAACTCGCGCCAGCCGAAGACCAGGGAGTTGTCTTCGGGGTCATCCAGTCCTCAGCGAACTCGACGATTGATCAGACCAATCTGTTCACGACGCAAGTTTACGATGTTTATCATTCGTTCCCCGAGAGCGAGAGTATCTTCCAGATCACTTCCCCGAGCGGCGGCTTCGGAGGCATGGTGACAAAACCATGGAGTCAGCGCAAAAAGACAGCGCAGCAGTTGCTGGTCGAGTCAGTCGGACCGCTGTCAAAGATTCCGGGCATCCGCGTTATCCCGTTAACGCCTCCGCCATTGCCGGGCGGCGGAAATTTTCCGGTTGAGTTCGTGATTGTCTCGGCGGCGGAGCCGCGGCAGCTCAGCGAGTTTGCCAACCAACTCGTGCAGAAGGCGTTCCAAAGCGGCCTGTTCATTTACGCTGACACGGACTTGAAATTTGATCAGCCCCAGGCGGAAGTCGTCTTCGACCGTGACAAACTGCGTTCGCAGGGAGTGGACTTGACCCAGGCCGGGCAGGATCTTGCCACTATGCTCGGCGGAGACTACGTCAATCGCTTTAGCAATCAGGGCCGCAGCTATAAGGTGATTCCCCAGATCAAACGCGCGGATCGTTTGAACTCGGATCAACTTAAGCAGATCTACGTCACCGGATCCGACAATAAACTTGTTCCACTGTCCACCTTCGCTACGGTGAAGACAACGACCGAGCCGCGGCAACTCAACAAGTTCCAGCAGCTTAACGCTGTGACGATTCAAGGCGTCATCCCGCCGAACGTGCCTCTGGACAAGGCGCTGCGTTTCCTTGAGGACCAAGCCAAAACCATCTTGCCTCAGGGATTCACGGTTGACTACGCGGGTGAATCACGCCAGCTTCGAGTTGAGGGTAGCAAGTTCCTTGGAACCTTCTTACTGTCGGCCATCCTGATTTACCTGGTTCTGGCAGCTCAGTTTGAAAGTTTTCGTGATCCGTTCATCATTCTGGCAGGCTCGGTGCCGCTGGCGCTTTCGGGGGCGCTGATGTTCTCATTTCTCGGACTGACGACGCTTAACATTTATAGCGAAGTCGGTTTAATTACGCTGGTGGGTCTGATTGCCAAGAATGGCATCTTGATCGTGGAGTTTGCGAACCATCTGCAGGAAACAGGCAAGGCCAAGCTGGCTGCGATCATCGAGGCCGCCAGCACGCGGTTGCGGCCGATCTTGATGACAACCGCCGCTACCGTATGCGGCCACTTCCCCCTCGTAATCGCGAAGGGTCCGGGAGCGGGGGCTCGCAACAGCATCGGCATCATGCTAGTCAGCGGCATGATTATCGGAACGATGTTCACGCTGTTCGTCGTGCCTTCGATTTATATGCTGGTGGCGAAGACGCACACGCTGGCTCCGGAGGCGGAAGCGGATTCCGAAGATGAGCTGCGCGAAACGGAAGGCGCTCTAGCGTAGCGAAAAGGCTATCACACTTTTTTCGGCGGGTTTACTTCCACCAGATCGACGTGCCGATCAACACTAGCACTTCCAGAACCGCCAGCGAAACCCACAACCGCTGGCGGAAGATGGAGCGCCGCAAATCTCTTTTCAAATCGGCTTCGAGGACGTGAACAAATTCGACCTCCGCCGGATCCGGCTTGGGCGGCGGAGCTACTCGGAGCGGAGCCGGAGCGTAAGCGGCCTTCGGCTTGTCGGGCAGAAATACCTTGGGCGTGCTGATGACGGAGGACCAGCGCGGCAACTGCATTGCACCTGCAGTCAGGCTGGGATCATCCATCGGGGCCGAGGTTAATTGCAAAGCTGGAAGTCTCTCGGGAGCAGCCGCATCGGCGAGGCTGCGCAAGAGCGAGGTCCACCACATGTGGCTCATTTGATCGCCGATCAACTCGCCTACATCCACCGGCCGCGATTCCAGTTGCAAAGGCGGCAGCGTCTCCGGCGAAATCACGTCGCCCAGGTTGGTGAACACGGTTCGATACCAGGGCAAGCTTAAGATGTCGCCTGCAAGCATGCCTACGTCCACGGGGCGCGAAGTGAGATGCAGAGGAGGCAGTTTCTCCGGGGACAAAGTGTCTCGCAGATGGTCGAATAGGCGCTTGCGCAGAGGACGGTTCCAACTGTCAGCCAGCAAAAGATGAAGCTCGGGACCGTCAGGTGTGGCGGTCGATTCGAGTTTCTTTTCCTCGGAAGATTCGGGGCTGGTTGGTTGAGAAAGCATTCCTAGTCGTTCATTTTAGCAGGTTGCTGAAAAGCCGTGTTGCTGCTCACGTCGCCTGGAGAAAAACTCGTTCGCGAAAATAAACCGCGCCCTCAGCGGCTACATCAGATTCAAAAATGATGCACTGACCGCAGCGCCTGGAAGCGTTGCGCCACCCAAAACCAAACCAACTTAGTTCTAGTTTATCAATTCAAAGAAATCTGATTTCGCGAGGTTCAAAACGGCATTAAGGCTTAGTGATTAAAATTCCCGTCACTCTGTCGTTCACGGACTCGGCCAGTTTTCTGGCCTGATCCAGGGTGGTGCCGTTCAGCAACTCGAAGTCTACCATCGCGTCCTTCAGGATCGGCACGGTTTGGTGGAACATTTCCATCCGGATAATGCACTTGCCATCTGCGCCTTGAATTGCTTTGAATCGGCAGCTGCCACGCTCAATGTTTGCCATAATATTTGTAAATTCGACCGCGATGTTATCACATCATCCCACCCTCCGACGGTTCGACAAAAAAAACCATATGCGCGCCAAATAGTGTCTAATGAATGCAGTGGATTCTAATCGTAAACCCCCCGCGCGGGAAAGGCTTCGCGCCGTTCTTCCCCACGTCTGGGACCTCCTTCGTCCGCGCCGTGGAATGCTCGCCCTTGGCTTTCTGCTGATGGTGATCAATCGCGTGGCTGGGCTGGTGCTTCCGTACTCCACCAAGTACTTGATTGACAGCGTCATCATCAAGCACAATGCGCAACTGCTGAAACCGTTGGTGCTGGGCGTGCTGGCGGCGACCCTCGTCCAGGGAGTTACGTCGTTTTCGCTGACACAATTGCTGTCGAAAGCCGCGCAGCGGCTGATTACGGAACTTCGACAAAGGGTTCAGGCACATATTGGCTGGCTGCCCATCTCTTTTCACGATTCGACCAAAAGCGGCGCGCTGGTGTCACGCATCATGACGGACGTCGAAGGTGTGCGCAACTTGATTGGTACGGGATTGGTGGACTTAGTGGGAGGCTTGCTCACCGCGGGCATCGCGCTGGTGGTTTTGTTTCGCATCAGTACTCTCATGACCGTTCTCGCTTTCGGATTCTTGTCTTGCTTTGCTCTTGCTCTCTATAAAGCTTTTGGAACGATTCGCCCGATTTTTCGCGAGCGCGGCAAGATCAATGCTGAAGTTACTGGACGCCTGGCGGAGTCTCTCGGTGGGGTTCGCGTGGTGAAGGGTTATCACGCTGAGGAGCGCGAAGAGAATGTTTTTGCCCGCGGTGTGCAACGTCTGCTCGATAACGTGCTGCGAACGCTCACCGCCACTTCGGTCATGAGCCTTTCCGCAAGCGTGCTGCTGGGCGTAGTCGGGGCCGTGATCATGTACGTGGGCGCGCGCCAAATCGCGGCGGGCATGTTGACCATCGGCGGATTCTTTACCTACACGCTTTTCCTTGGTTTCCTGGTCGCACCGATCATGCAGATCGTTCAGATCGGCACCCAATTGACCGAGGCGCTCGCCGGTTTGGAACGCACTCACGAAATCCTAAGCGTGCGCCGCGAGGATCACGATCCCAAGCGCACGGTGGTTTTGAATGAGATTCGCGGCGATGTTAGCTTTGACGATGTCAGCTTCAGCTACGACGGCAGCCGGATGGTGCTCAACGATGTCTCATTCCACGCCGCGCCCGGCACCGTTACCGCGCTGGTGGGATCGTCCGGTTCGGGCAAATCAACTACGATCGGGTTGATCACCGCTTTCCATGTGCCGACGCGGGGTACGGTTCTAGTGGACGGCGTCGATTTAAGCACGGTGCGGCTGGATTCCTATCGCACTCGCCTGGGAGTGGTTTTGCAGGAGTCGTTTCTGTTTGACGGCACTATTCGGGAGAACGTCGCGTTCTCGCGCCCAGATGCCAGTGAAGAAGATGTCCTGCGCGCCTGCCGGATCGCTCGCGTCGACGAGTTCGCTGAGAGTTTTGCCGACAAATACGATACGGTTGTCGGCGAGCGCGGTGTGAAGCTCTCTGGAGGACAACGGCAGCGCATTTCAATTGCGCGCGCCATTTTGGCGGAGCCGCGCATCCTGATTCTCGATGAAGCCACATCCAGTCTCGACTCTGAATCGGAGCAACTGATCCAGCAAGGGCTTTCCTACCTGATGCAAGGGCGCACCACCTTCGTGATCGCGCACCGGCTTTCCACTATCCGCCGCGCCGATCAGATCCTGGTCATGGAACTGGGAAGAATTGTCGAACGCGGCACCCACGAGGAACTCTACGCGATGCGCGGCCGCTATTACGATCTTTACACCAGGCAACACGGCGTCGAAACCAATCTGTTCCTGGCTCCCGGCGAAGGCGATGCCGTGCCCGTTACGGCGGGAGATGGGCAATCCAAAGCTGGCGGCGACGGCGACCCCGATCTCGCCGACACCTTGCGCCTGGTAAGGGGAGAGACGCGTTAACCCGTGCCCGGCGAATCCAAGTTGAAAAGCTCGATCGCTATTCGCACGGAAAATTTGTGCCGTTACTACTCCATGGGTGAGGCGCTGATCCGGGCCGTCGATGGGATCTCGGTTCAAATTGCTTCGGGAGAGTTTGTCGCTCTGCTCGGCACCTCGGGTTCCGGCAAATCGTCGTTGCTAAACCTGCTCGCGGGGCTTGATCGTCCAACTTCCGGAACCGTCGTCGTTCAGGACAGCGATTTGGCAAAGCTCTCGCGGGAGGAACTGGCGAAATATCGGCTGCGCACGGTGGGCATGGTGTTTCAATCGTTCAACTTGATTCCCAGCATGACTCTGCTGGAAAACGTGGAGTTGCCTTTACGCTTTGCGGAAGTGGATCGCGGAAAACGTGAGGGACTTGCCAAGCAGGCGCTGCAACGAGTCGGCCTCAGTGCCAGGTGGCGACATCGTCCAACGGAGCTTTCCGGTGGCGAGCAGCAGCGAGCCTCGCTGGCTCGGGCGTTGATTAATCAGCCGCAGTTCTTGTTGGCGGATGAACCCACCGGCAACCTCGACAGCCAGACGGGCACGGAAATCATGAACTTCATTCGTGAGTTCAATGAGACGCTTGGGATGACGATCATCATGGTGACGCATGAACGCAGTCTCGCCGAACGCTACGCCAGCCGCATGATTTTCCTCGCCGACGGCAAATTGGTTGGCGATCAGTCCAATGTGGTCTCCAGCGCCGCGGAGCAAATGCGCGGAGGCGGGTTGTGAAGACTTACGACATGGCCGAGTTGGCGGTGCGCAATTTGCGTGAATCCATTTTGCGCAATTCGCTTACCACGGTGGGCATTTCCGTGGGCGTGGCTTCGCTGGTCGCCATGCTTTCGTTGGGCATTGGGTTGCAGCAGTTGGCGGGGCGGCGCCTGGAGAAATCCGGATTGTTTGACACTGTGGTTGTAACCTCGCGGCGCGATCTGCGCAGTTTCAACCACGACCAGGAAGAAAATGGCCCCGCTCCCGCCAACAGTCCCGTACTCAACGAAGATGCGCGGCAGAAAATTGCCCAACTCCCCAACGTGCTGGAGGCCTATCCGGACATCCGCTTCATCACCGAGCTTCGCTATGAAGACAAGCCTTACTTGACAATGATGGCGGGCCTTCCGTTTTCAGCGAAGAACAACGACGCCTTCGATGGCATGCAGGGCACTTTTTTCTCCTCTGAGACGGCGACTGAAGTCATCCTGCAGAAATCATTTGCTGCACAGTTGCTGGGCAAGACTCCGAGGGCTGGAGCGGAAGAAGCAAGCGTCGCCGAACTGGCAAAACCGCTTCTGGGCAAGCAGCTGATCATGCGTTACGCGGAGCGAACGGCGACGCCCACGTCAACGGCGGATGCCCAAACCAATAATTCCGCGGGCGCCGCCTATTCTGTAATCTCGCGCGAAGCAACGCTGAAGATCGTTGGCGTGTGCGATCTCGATCCCGACAGTATGCGCGGCCAGGCTCGAGCGCGCATTTTTCTGCCGCTCAAGCTGGCGCAGAATCTGCACGTGATGCAACCTTCCGACCTGCGTGACACCACGAACATGGCGGGAGGAACACCCGCCTATACAAGCGTTGAGGTACACGTCAAAAGCCCAACCCAGGTGCAAACCGTCGAAGACGCTATCAAGAAGATGGGGTTCAATACTTTTTCGATCGTGGACGCGACCCGCAGCCTGCGTCAGTTTTTCGCCGTGCTCGATCTGTTTCTGGGAATCTTCGGCAGCCTGGCACTGGCGGTTGCCTCGATCGGAATTATTAATACGCTGGTGATGGCAATTCTCGAGCGGCGGCGTGAGATCGGGATCATGAAAGCGATCGGCGCCAGTGACGGCGATGTGAAAGGCCTGTTCTTTGCCGAGGCCGGCGTGATGGGCGTGTTCGGCGGATTTGTTGGCGTCGCCCTGGGCTGGACTATCGGACGCGTGATTAACCTCGGCACAAACGTCTACTTGAAGCGTCTGCACTTTCCCCCAGAACAGATTTGGTCTGTGCCCTGGTGGCTGGTGATCGGCGCCATCGCGTTCGCGATCGTCGTCAGCTTGCTGTCTGGTTTGTACCCCGCTAGCCGCGCTGCGCGCCTCAATCCGGTGCAGGCTTTGCGGTATGAATGAGACGTTGCAAGGAACGATTCTGCAGTTATTATCCTTTCTGTAGAGACGTAGCTTGCTACGTCTCTACCTGTAAACTGTCCTTCATGCTTCGGCTGCTACGATTTTTCCCCTTGCTCCTGTCGCTCACGATCTCTGCTTCGGCGCAGAGCCGCATCGATTGCAACGCTCTGAAAAGCCGCATCCTCGGAGAAACGGTTCACTACTGCGTGCTGCTCCCGCCCAGTTACGATTCCGCGCCCGCGAATCATTCTTCCCGGCGTTATCCGGTGCTTTATTTCCTGCATGGGCTTGGTGAGAATGAGCAGACTCTGTTCAAAACCGGGGGATGGAACCTGATAGAAGATCTGCGCCAGCAGCACAAAGTCGGTGATTTTCTGATCGTCACGCCGGAGGCGAGGGCCAGCTTCTACGTGAACTCCGCAGATGGCAAAGTCCGCTACAGCGATTTTTTTCTGCAGGAATTCGTACCTTACATCGAAACCAACTATCGGATTCAGCGGGAGCGGAAGGCAAGAGCAATTACCGGCATTTCCATGGGAGGCTATGGAGCGCTTCGCTTCGCGTTTGCTCATCCGGAGATGTTTTCCGCAGTAAGCGCGCAAAGCGCGGCTCTCATGACCGAGTCACCACAGGAACTTAACGCAGCGCTGCGCAGTGGAACTCCGCTGGGCAGGCTGCTGGGATCTGTCTTCGGCAATCCTATCGACGTATCGCACTGGAAGGGGAACGATCCGTTTTCGCTGGCCAGGAAGAACAGAGTCGGCATCGGCAAGGTGGCCATCTATTTCAACTGCGGCCGGGACGACGAATATGATTTTGAGGTAGGCGCGGCCGCTCTCGACAAGCTGCTTCAGGAAGAACACATCAAGCACGAATTCCATCTCTATCCAGGCAATCACAGCGCTTCATACTTTGGCGCGCACATCGGCGAGGTCATGGAATTTCACTCCCAGGTCTTTGGAGCCGAGAAGTAATCTAAACCGCTTCTAGCTGCTAGCTCCTAGCTAGAAGC
Organism: uncultured Acidobacteriota bacterium; assembly: GCA_963832245.1. GTDB lineage: Bacteria > Acidobacteriota > Terriglobia > Terriglobales > Acidobacteriaceae > JABDBE01. Next base: position 2,617,870 of record CAWHTG010000004.1, on the reverse strand, counting down.
TAGCAGCCAGAAGCTACTTGCTTTCTGTTGCATCCTTCTCTTCGACTTCCGCAGCCCCGGGCATCAACTTCTTTAGTGGCGCCTTGCGTTGCTCCTCGAGTTCCGGATGGGGCAGCGGTTTGCGCGGCAGCATCTGGTCGCGCATGGCGGTGTTGTAGACGAAGATTGCCTCGACGGTGGCGGCCTGCGCCAGGTCGCCCGGTTGCAGGCGTTCGTAAGTATCCATGTTGGAGTGGTGGCTCCGTGAGTCGTAGTCGAGCTTGTCCTGGATGAACTGGAATCCGGGAATGCCCACGTTATCGAAGGACTCGTGATCGGTGCCTTCGGTATTGCGCGCGGTGATCGCAGTTACGCCGAGGTCTTTCAATGGTTCGATCCATTGGGCAAAGATGGGAGCTTCGGCGACGTTTTCCTGTAGATAAACGCCGAGGATCTTGCCGCTGCCGTTATCCACGTTGAAGTACGCGGAAATCTTTTGTTGATCGGGCTTCAGCTGAAGTGGTCCGGCAGGTTTGCGCAGCCACTCCGGCAATTTGACTTGGTCGGGCGCGGTGGAGAGCGGAACAAATCCAAAATGCTCTTTCACGTAGCCGATTGAGCCAAACAAGCCCTGCTCTTCGCCGGTCCATAGGCCAATGCGGATGGTACGCCGAGGTTTTACCTGGAGCGTATTTAGAATGCGCATGACCTCCATCGCAACTACGGTGCCCGCGCCGTTATCGGTCGCGCCGGTTGCCGCTGCCCATGAATCCAGATGCCCTCCGAGCATGACGATTTCGTCCTTCAACTTGGGATCAGTTCCGGGTATTTCGGCAATCGTGTCGAAGCCGTGCTCGTGATCGCCGGTGAACTTTACGTCGACGTTCATCTCAATCGTGACAGGGACGTTAGCTTTGAGCAGGCGGTAGACGCGGCCGTAGTTTTCAATCGCCGCGATTACCACCGGAACTGGCTGAATGTGCTCACGCTGATAGCTGAACCATCCCAGACCGCGGCTGCTGTCCACGAAAATGGTGCCGCCGGAGCCGCCGTTGTTTCTGCCAGCGCGGCTCGGGAGAATCACTGCCAGCGCATGTTCGTCGGCCAGGAACTTTGAAACCTTCTGCCGCAGCTCGATTGATTTCATGAGCTCGGGCGTGAAGTATTCAGGCTCGGGGATGAGCGGATGTTCGATGATCTTGGTCAGCTCTTTCTCGTCCGTGCGCTCGAACAGCGGTTTGTCGACGGGCTTCACTTCGCGCATCGCGCCATACAGAACCACTTTGCCGGCGAGTTTCCCTTTGTACTTGTCCAGATCTTCTTCTTTCTTTACCTCCATCGATATTGCTTGCCCGCTGATCGCGCCGTTGCTTGACGGTGACCAGGGGGCGGCCTGGGTGATAAACACAGCGGTATCGGGCGAAGCCATGCGTGTCCAGGTATTGAGCTGCTGCCAGCCCATGCCGAATTCGCCCCAGTCTTCGAGATGGGCGTTGCTGCAGCCCATGGCGGCGAGTTGATCGCGCGTCCATTCGTTAGCGCGCTTCACGTTCGGCGAACCGGTCAGGCGGGGGCCAATGCCATCCGCGAGGGCGGAAGCAAACTCCATCACGTGCGAATGGGTGAGGCCTTCGACCCGGATCTGCTGGTACACGCTGAGATCAAGGTTCTCTTTTGCCGGCTGCGGTAATTCGTAAGACGGTTTGTTGGCGTCAGGAGAATTTCGGTTGGGCTTTTTGTCTGCTGCCGCGAGCGTAAGGGTGAAATAAATTATCAATGTGAGCGTGATACTGAGCGACTTTTGGTATTGCATCTATGCAGATTTTCCTCGTTTAAGAAGTAATAGCAGAGTAGCAGACGTTTATCGCCGTCACCAACTGAAACGAAGCGGGGATGCTTACCAAATTGCAGATTGCGGAGTCTATCCTGAGAGGATACTTGTGTGAAGGTTAATCCCACGTTCGCGCGTCGCGTTTTAGGGGCTGCACTGCTTTTTGTTTTCTTGAGTTCGGTTTTTACTCTAGCTCAGAGGCCCCTCGAGCAGCCTGCGCCTCGAAAAACCAGCAAGCCTTACACCGGTGATCTCTCGATTTTTGATTCTGCCGGACGAGAGGAGAGGCTTCAGATCGACCGCGTCATGGATATCCTCGCGATCACACCCGGCAAAACTGTGGCGGATATTGGCGCCGGGTCTGGATGGTTTTCGGTGCGAGCGGCGCGGCGCGTTACGGAAACCGGGACGGTCTACGCGATCGACATCAATCCAGAGGCCACGCGTTTTATCGATAAGCGAGTTCAGAAAGAAGGCCTGCACAACGTCAAGACAATTCTGAGCAAGAGCGATGACCCCGAACTTACGGCAAACCAGATTGACGCTGTCCTGCTGCTGAAAACCTATCACGAGGTGGATAAGCCTGTTGCTCTGCTACGAAACCTGCGCGCCTCGCTTCGACCGGGGGCGAAGGTTGGAATTATTGACCGTAATGGAAACGGCGAGAATCATGGCGTGGGACGCGAGATTGTTATTAAAGAGGCCCAGGAAGCCGGTTATGTTTTGCTGGCGCAATATGATTTTGTTAAGGGCGATGACATGGACTATTTTCTGGTCTTCACGGCGAAGGACTGATTCGGCGGCGGTCGACGAGTAAGAGGCGATGACTTTCGTGGCAAGGCCAAGCTGCGGGCCAACGCGGCTGTCGTGAGATCAACCCAAACTGCGGCCGGTGACCGAAGTAATAGGTTAAATCCTGGCTCCATGACAATTTGTCCCGTCCTGGCTAAGTGGGACAGATTGTCCCTTCGGGGCCTGGAAGGGCACCTCTCTAACCGGTTGATTCTTCGAGCGCGTTTGACCCCACCATCCGGCCAGCGGATTGCACTCTAGTGCTACGACCTCCCCGCATCGCTGGGCATAGCGGCCCGGCTAAAGGACTCAGAATATGAAGAAGTTCATTCTGTTTTGTTTGCTGGTGACGGTCACGTTCGGCTACGCCGATGACACCAAGATTTCACCCGAACTGCGTGGGTATAACTCCACCACGCCGGTACAGGTGATTGTGCAGTACGCACCCGGAACCCAGCCCGGAGCGCAGACCGGTTCGCAGAATTGCGGCGGGCTGCTCGGCTTCGTCGGTTGCCTGGTGCAGGACGTTTTGAACATCCTAGGTCAGTTGCCTATCATCAATGGGGTGGTCGCTTTGGTGGATGGCACCGGGATTGTGAACCTCTCGAATCAGTCGAACGTTGTTTACATCAGCTCGGACCGGCCATTGGCGACGCTTGACAACGCGCCCTCAGCAGTGAATGCGCAAGTGGCGTGGCAATCGAATTACATTGGCACTGGCATCGGCGTGGCCTTGATCGACAGCGGCGTGAACAGTCACCCGGACCTTTACACCGGGATTCTTCCGATCTCGCGTGTGGTGTACAACAAGTCATTTGTGTCCGGGACATCGAGCACGGCCGACCAGTACGGCCACGGAACCCATATCGCGGGCCTGATCGCGGGAGATGGCCTGGCTTCGACCGGACTTGCGTTCTCCCAGACATTCAAGGGAATTGCGCCGGGAGCGAACATCGTCAACCTGCGTGTGCTCGATGCGAACGGCGGAGCAACCGACAGCGAAGTGATTGCGGCGATCAGCCAGGCGATCTCGCTCAAGTCGAAATACAACATCCGCGTAATAAACCTGTCGCTTGGGCGGGCGGTCTATGAGAGCTACAAGCTGGATCCGTTGTGCCAGGCGGTCGAAAAGGCCTGGAAAAGTGGAATCGTGGTCGTGGTGGCCGCAGGAAATAACGGACGTTACCTGCCTACTTCTGGATACGGAACAGTCACCGCTCCCGGCAACGATCCGTATGTGATCACGGTGGGCGCGATGAAACCGATGGGAACACCGCAACGCACGGATGATCTGATTGCCAGCTACAGTTCCAAGGGTCCGACGGTGGTCGATCGCGTGGTCAAGCCCGACCTGGTCGCTCCCGGCAATTTGCTGGTCTCCACGGATACTCCGGGGACTACGCTGGAAACCACCGAAACCGGCAACCTGGTCCCTTACAGTTTCTACGAGTTCTGGGGCAATTCGTCGCCTTCGGCATACTACTTCACGCTGAGCGGCACCAGCATGGCGACCGGCGTAGTCAGCGGCGCCGTTGCCGACCTGCTGCAAGCGCAACCGCGTCTTACGCCGGATCAGGTGAAGGCGCGACTGATGAAGACGGCTTACAAGACATTTCCGCAATCGAGCAGCGTGTACGATCCAACGACCGGAAATACTTACACGGACCAATACGACGTGTTCACAGTCGGCGCCGGGTATCTGGACATTGCGGCTGCATTGGCCAGCACCGACGTGGCAAGCGGGACTGCGATGTCTCCTATCGCAAACTATGACACGAGTTCGGGCAATGTTTATTTCACCTATGATGGATCGTCGGTCTGGGGCAACTCCGCGTTGTGGGGAAGTTCAGCGGTTTGGGGTTCGTCTCAGTTCACTTCCGCAAACTCTGCGCTCTGGGGCTCGTCAGCGCTCTGGGGTTCATCGGCGCTGTGGGGTTCATCGGCGCTCTGGGGTTCGTCTGCAATGTGGGGCTCTTCAGCGCTCTGGGGTTCGTCTGCACTCTGGGGTTCCTCTGCCATGTGGGGCAGCAGCGCATTGTGGGGCAGTAGCGTAGCGGGCGGAGAGCAAAACTGAGGATTTATCGCCAGGAGTAGAACGCCTTGGAAACCCAGTAGGACGCTTACGAGGAAGAGACCCGGACGAGGAGGGTCTCTTCCGACAAATCCAGACTGAAGCTCGGGAGTCGTTTAGTTATGCTCGATGCCAAAGTAAGATATTCTGCCCCCGGTTCGGCTAGCCTGCTCTTCGACAGCGACATGCTGCTCGAGAAGGTCCAGAATACATCGATTGTAATGTTGAGGACCGCGACCGCAGCGATGGCGGTTCGGAGACCCGAAGTTGGGGCGTGCGCAGCTGATATGGCGGGTGCCTGTGTCGGCTATAGCGGCTCGGATGTTCCTCTGACGTGCGCAATCGGAGTTGGAACATCCGGGGCTGTCAAAGCCAAAGACATCGCCGCCATCGAAGCTTTTTACGAATCCCGACAATCGCCAATACGCATCGCGATCTCCGGTCGAACTCATGGTGGGGTCAATTCCTTGTTAACGAGCCGTGGATACAAAGCCGGCGCGCCAATGGAGAATTGGTGGCGGCCGCTCGCCGATGTGCCCGTCAAGGCAATTCCCGACAACATTCAAGTTCAGCCGGCCACCATAGACGAGGCAGACGTGTGGGTACGGACGGTGGCCGCGGGTTTTCAGGAATCCGATGGGCCCCTGGACGAGGCCAAGCTGCCACCCAGGATGCTCGACACCTTCTACTGTTTCGGATTTGCTGACGGCGCGCAACCGTTTCTGGTGCGACGAAAGGGTGCAGCCGTAGGTGGGGGCGTTCTCCATATAAACGGAGACACGGCGCATCTGCGGACGACAAGTTGCCGCTTCGCACATCGTCGAAACGGGGTTCAAACTGCGTTGTTGAGCGTCAGGTTGCAACTGGCGGTCAAAGCTGGGTGCCGGTTTGTTTTCTCCAGCACCGAGGGCATTGGAGCGTCGGCTCGGAATCTGGAACGCTTCGGGTTGCAGCCGCTCTCGATCAGCTTCTTAATGTATAGGCCTTGCTGATAGTGGTGCTGTCGTGCTGCTCTATCCTTCCGCGGGGTGTTGCGGAGGCGCAAGTGCGCTGCGGAGCGTGCTCCTCCTGGACGGGCGAGTCGCCCGTCGCCATACGTGCCACGCGCTAATCTTCTACCACTCTGGTGGTCATTTCTTCTGCCGGCGCTCCGGCGGTCATGCCTTGGGCGATGATTAGCTGCCGGCCTTCGACGCGGATCTTGGGTAGTTGCAATCCGAACAAGGCGGCGCCTCCTATGCAGGCGACTGCGCCCATGGAAACGGTGAGCGGCGCGCCCAGACGATCGGCTAGCGCTCCTCCGAGGAAAGCCCCGAATGGAGCCATGCCCATAAACATCATGGAATACACTGCCATCACTCGTCCGCGCAGATGATCGGGGACCATGGCTTGGATGAGGGTGTTCGACGACGACATTTGCAGCATCATGCCGAAGCCTACCGGGAGTAGAAGTGCGGCGGAGAGCCAGAAATTCCGGGAGAAAGAAAATAAAATCAGACTGACTCCGAAGCCCCCGCAGGAGTAGGCCACCCATCTGCCTAAGCCTTGCACTCCTGTCCGTGAAGCCAGCGTAAGGGCGCCTAACAAAGCCCCCACCCCGGTTGCGCCCATCAGGATTCCTAACCCGCGGGCGCCGCCGTGCAGAATTTTGTCGGCAAAGATAGGCATGAGAATAGTGTACGGCATCGCCACCAGGCTCACTAATCCCAGCAGAAGCAAGATGGCGCGGATTGGCGCGGTGCGGCGGACGAAACGAAAGCCTTCGAGGATATGCGCCCAAGGGGAAGCCGGTGCCGCACGCCGGGACGGACGCTGCACTCGCATCATCAGCAGTCCGATGATTACGGCGATGTAGCTCACGCCGTTGGCGAAAAAACACCAGCCTTCTCCGATCTTCGCTACCAGAATTCCGGCGATCGCGGGGCCGATGATGCGGGCGCCGTTGAACATGGATGAGTTCAAAGCAATGGCATTCATCAGGTCTTCTTTGCCGACCATATCGACCAGAAAAGCCTGGCGGCCAGGAATGTCGAACGCGTTGACCACGCCCAGCAACGCAGCCAGTACGAAGATGTGCCAGACGTGCACCTTGTGGGTGAGGGTTAAGAGTGCAAGCACCAGGGCCAGGAACATGGAAGCAAACTGGGTTCCGATTACTACGCGCTTGCGGTTATGGCGATCGGCAACGATGCCGCCTAGCGGGGCGACAAGAAATACTGGGAACTGGCTGGCGAAGCCTATCGAGCCGAGCAGCAGGGAGGAGCCGGTGAGACGATAGACCAGCCACGCCTGTGCCATGCTCTGCATCCAGGTGCCAATCAGCGAAATGAGCTGCCCGCTGAAGAAAAGCTGGAAGTTGCGATGGCGCAGGGCGCGCAAAGTGGCGGGCAATCCGAGGGCTCGTGTCGGTGAGCCGTTCAGGGCTTGCTCTTCAGAACTTGTTGTAGGCGGGTTGCGCAAACTGAGTCTTTCAAATGCTTTCTGGCTTCTGGCAGCGCCGGCGTCTTGGCAGCTGTTGCGATGTCATCCCTGCCCTCGCAAGTGAGCGTGGGACGCCACCGCGGCAGCCGCCGGGACGGCCGCGCTACATTTTGTTAGCAGCTGAATCAATACTATTTGGTTCCGAGTGGACACTGTTTTTGATGCTGCTGCTGTCTCTCTCGATCCAATCCGAGGTTGCGATTCAAAACTTAGCTCCCCGCATTTTGGCCTTCCCAGAGGCAGGAAGAAGCGGTAAAGTCATACCTCCGGTACCAACGCCTTCTCCAGTATAGAGGCAGGCTTTAGGTTCGCGGTTGGTGATGCTATGGACAGTGAGCAGGTTCAACTTGAACGCCGAGCCGCGCAACGTTTTGACCTCAACCTGCCCGTTTCGGCGCGTGTTGCTGGAAGTGAGCGCGTGGGGTGCGGCTTCACTCAAAATGTGAGCGCGAGGGGAGCGCTGTTGCATACTGATTTGCCAATGGCGGAGGCAGACGCCGTAGAGATCAGTCTGGCTATGCCTTCGGAGATCACTTTGGCTGAGAATATGCGCGTGCGCTGCCGGGGCAAGGTGCTGCGAGTGCTTCCCTCCGCCGCGGGTACAGGATCGATAGGCGCGGTTCAGTTCGAGGGATACGAATTCCTGCCGGAGGCCGAGGGCGGATCACGCACCTTCGCCCGGATCTCGGCTCTTCATGAACATCCTCACGAAGTCGAAAGCAGCGGCGCACCCAAGGCCTCCCCGCGAAGTTCTCCACGGCCCTAAGAACGTCCGGTTGGCCCGAGCGGCGCGGAATTTGGCCAACATTGCCTTGCAATCGGCGGGATTTTGCGTAGAATAGCGCAAGACATTCCCTCACTTTGCGGTTTTCCGCTGTGGTGCTTGGCTCTTGGGGAATTTAGCGTGCTTTTGAAGGGACGTGGTGTGCCGGATTCCGTTACGAAAGTCACTTGGCGGGGTTCTCATCTCTTCTTAACATGCACGTAACAGGTAGATAATTGGGATTCCAGCCATGCATGGCATAGCGGTCACCCTCCTTACCGAGGACAAAGAACGGCTCACGGTCCTCCAGCAACGACTGGAGAGCACGCAGATGGGTCGCAACGTCTTTGGGCATGTGGGATTTCCCGCCAGCCCGACCGACGCGATCCTGCGGCAGATTCAAGATGTTCGCGCCGACGTCGTACTCGTTGATATTGATCCCCAAAACGTGCAGCGGGCCATGCACGCCATCGAATTGATTCACTCCAATACCAGTGAGATTGTGATCTTCGCCGTGGGCCCGATGACGGATCCTGGCACCATCGTTTCCGCCATGCGCGCCGGGGCTCGCGAATACATGGAACGAAACGCTACTCCGGAAAGCATGATCGAAGCCTTCACCCGCTTTGCGGCTTCGCGTGGCCGCACCCGGACATCTTCTGGTCGCGCCCGCGTTTTCATCATCGCTAATGCCAAGGGCGGGGCGGGCGCGACAACCGTCGCGGTAAATACTGCTGTGGCTTTGCAGGAATTGCATGGCGGAGTGCTCTTAGTCGACTTTGCGCTTTTGGGCCACGCAGCCCTTCACCTCAACGTGCGGCCCACGTTTGGACTCACGGACGCCCTGCAGAATCTGCACCGCATGGATACTTCTCTGCTGCAAGGCCTGATGACCAGTTGCAAAAATGGTCTGCAGTTGCTGGCCGGTCCGCAGGAGCCTCATCAAACCATTCCGACCGCAGCGGAACTGGCTCGGCTTTTCGATCTGCTGGTCTCGCAATTTCGTTACGTGGTGGTCGACTGTTCCAATCGCACCGACCAGACGGCGCGGCTACTTTGCGATTTGTCCAATGCGGTGCTGCTCGTGGCTCAGTCCGACGTGGTCTCCCTCTGGAGCGCGGGCCGGCTGCGTTCTTTCCTGGAAGAAGGCGGAGGGCGCGATCGGGTCCGTCTGGTGCTGAACCGGTATAAGAAGATCCCGGGCTTCGGTGACGAAGACGTCGAGACTGCGACCGGCTGCAAGCTGCTGTGGAAAATTCCCAACAACCATCAGGCGATCGCGCCCGCCATCGACAAAGGTGCTCCCGTGGCATTCCATGACAACGTCGATGTGGCGCGTTCGTTTCGGACTCTAGCCTCCATGTTGGCCGAGGCTTCGCCCACGGCCGAAGGTTCTCTCGACCTCGTCTATCAGCCCGATAAATCCGATACCAAAAAGAAGTCGGCGACTCATTTGCTGATTTCCCCTCTGCGCGCGGGCCAGTAGCTCATTTCCAAAACAGAAGCGTGATCCGTTACTTTTGTTACCTACCGCGGTAACTGGACGCGGGCTAAAATCACGCCACTGTGACAAAGCAGCGACGAGTTCTGGTGCTGTTGCTGTGGGTCGCCAGCCTGCCTGGCCTCGCTCACGCTAAGCAATTCGCGATTGTCGCCGACAAGGCGAATCCCACCTCCAACCTTACGGCTACTGAATTAGTGAAAATCTTCACCGCGCATAGCCGGAGTTGGGCCGATGGAAAGGCCATCACGGTGGTGATGCGCGATCCGTCTGCTGCGGACATGCAACTGGTTCTTCGCAAGCTGATGAACATGACGCCCGAGCAGGCGCATGCGTTCGTTCTGGCGCATCGCGAGGCCATCATGGTCGCCGACTCCGATGATGCCGTCCTTCGCTTTGTCTCGACTTCGCCTGGAGCTATCGGCATCGTGGACTTGTATTCGCTCACCCAGGACGTGCGCGTGGTGAAGGTCGACGGCAAGTTGCCGGTCGAGCAAGGCTACTTTTTGAGGGGGAACTAGCTATGATCGGCGATACAGTAAACATCCGTAGAATGATCTCATCCTTGGTCGGCATAAACCTGCTGCTCGCGGCACTCGCTTGCCTGGCGCAACAAAGTGCGCCCACTCCACTCAACGCTACCCTGCCGCTGACCACCAAGTCACCGGAGGCGCGGCGTCTGGTCGAACAGGCCTTGAGCCTTTACCTCGACCAGGTCGAACAACAACACTCGATCGAAATTCTGCGTAAGGCCGTGCAGGTTGATCCCGATTTCGCCATGGGCCACGAATTTCTAGCGCAGATCAGCCTGGATTCCGCGGAGCAGGTAAGCGAACAGGAAAAGGCGTTTGCGACCAGGAATCACGCCACCACCTCGGAGCAAACGGTGATCGAGTGGTACCAGGACGCCGCCGACCACAAGCTGATCTCCGCCATCACTAAAATGAACGACGTGCTCAACCAATACCCGCACGATAAGTGGATGGTTTGGATGGCGACGTGGTGGCTGCAGAATCAGGCACAATACGAGCGCGTCATCTCCATATACGAGCGCTCGGGCATCACCGATTCTCCCGGCCTGATCAACAATATCGGTTACAACTATGCCTACGTTCGGCAGTTCGACAAAGCGTTCGCGATGATGGATAAATACGTTGCGCTTCTGCCCAACGACTCCAACCCGCAGGACTCTTACGCCGAAATTCTGCGCATGGCGGGACGCTTCAATCAGTCCATCGAGCATTACCGGGCGTCGCTCGTACTCAATCCCGAGTTTTATTCTTCGCAATTCGGCCTTGCCGATACCTACTCGCTGATGGGAGATCAGGTTCGCGCTCGCAAGGAGTACGAAATCGGGTTCCAGAAATTTACCTTGCCGGAGCTGCAACAGATTCTTTGGAGAACGAGGGAAGCGGCAACTTTCGTTCGCGAGAGCGATTATGACGGCGCCGAGCATGCTTTCCAGGCGATTGCGGATTACGCCCACTCCAAACAGAACAGCCAGGCGGAAGCGGACACCTACCGGCAGATGGCCATGTGCCAGCAGAATCCCAAGCAAGCCCTGGTTTATTTAGGCAGAGCCGAAGCTGCGACGCAGAACGGCAAGAACGCCTTGCGAATCGCGATTACCCAAGAGCTGGCGCAAGTTCTGCGGGCGCGCGTGGAAATCGCTTTGAAGATGGGCAACAAGGAACTGGCGAAATCCAACCTGGAGCGGCTGGCCGCGATGTCCGAAAGCTCCAACGATAAATTGATCGAGCTCGCGTACCACGGAGCTGCAGGAACAATCTTGTCCTCCGAACATAAGTACGATCAAGCCATCTCCCACCTGGAAGAAGACACCAACAATCCACTCTCGCTGAGGCTGCTGGCGGCCGCGTATCAGAAGATTGGATACAGCGCGGGAGCCAAGCGGACCACCGAGACCCTGACCAACCTGAACGATCCGACGCTGGAGCAGGCGCTGGTCGTGCCGGCGTTTCGCAAGTGCGGCGAAAGTTCGTCGTGCAACGGGAACCCGAAGAGCGCATCGCTGAAGCGTTAGCGGGAGGATCCATTCGGATGAACACCGTAAGTCGCGCACAGCCCTAAGTCGCACGCGGCCTCAATCACAACAAACCCATCGCGGGGCATCCCAGACCTGGAGATTCGCCTTACTCCATTGGCGCCTTGGTTGGTGATCGGCTTCGGCGTGATCTTCTTTGTGCTCGGCCTGTATTGGGCTTCGCCCCTGGCAAAGGCGCAAAACGTTGTCTTCACCTACGTAGCCCCGCACGCCTCGTCCGGGGTCATCCGCCCGGCGACAAATTCGTACTACTGATTTGCTTAATTGTTGCGAGCCGGCGATCGCGTCAGCAGGCCAGTTGTTCGCGGCTCAGCTTCAGGCCGTTCAGATTACCAAGGACAGTGACTGCGATGGACTCGCTTAGAAAAAATTCATTGGCAAGTTCTTTCACTTCTTCGGCGGTGACGCTTTCGATTTTTTCGATTAGTTCGTCCATGCTGTAGAAGCGATCGAAGTACATCTCCTGCCGGGCCAGGCTGGACATGCGTGCGGTCGAGGATTCCAGCGATAACATCAGGCTCCCCTTCAGTTGATCTTTGGAGCGGCGGAGTTCTTCCTCGGGAACATTTTCCAACTTGAGTTTGCGGAACTCGGAAACAATACTCTGCACCACCTTGCCCGCCGACTCCCGCGACGTCCCCGCGTAGACGGAGAGACAGCCGGTATCGCGGTACGGATTCAGGTCGCTGTAAATGGCATAGGCGAGTCCCTGGCGTTCGCGGATATTTTGAAACAAGCGCGAACTCATGCCGCCGCCTAGCAGAGTGTTCAGAATGTAGGAGGCATGCCGGCGCTCGTGGGCGATGGGGTGGGAAGGCACGCCCACGCAAATTTGTACCTGCTCCAGCGCCTTTTTGTTGCGCATGATGATGCGCGGAACGATCTTTGGCTGGGGACTGTGAAATCCGTTCTTGACTGGTTTCATGTGCTGGAAGTGTTTGGCGACTAGTTCTACGAACTGCTCGTGCCTCAGATTGCCAGCAGCACAAATAATCAGATTCGAAGGAATAAATCGCTGGTCATAGAACTTCAACACCGGGTCCCGCTCGAATGTCTTAACACTGTCCTTGGTGCCGAGTATCGGTTTGCCCAGGGCGTGATCCTTCCAGAAATTCTGGGTAAAGATTTCGTGGACGAGGTAGTCGGGGCTGTCTTCGTCCATCTTGATTTCTTCCAGGATCACGCCGCGTTCGCGGGTGATGTCCTGCGTGTCGAACGTCGGATTTAGTACCAGGTCGCTGAGCACGTCCATGGCGATGGGCAGATGCTCGTCCAAGATTTTCACGTTGAAGCAGATGCATTCCTTGGCAGTGAAGGCGTCCATGTTCCCGCCGATGGAATCGACCTGGCGGGCTATATCTTCTGCAGAGCGATGCTTGGTGCCTTTAAAAACCATGTGCTCGACGAAATGGGAGATGCCATTCCACTGTGAGTCTTCATCGCGCGATCCACTCTTGATCCAGACGCCGATCGAGGCTGAACGAATGTGCTGCATTTGTTCCGTAATTACGGTCAAACCATTGGGCAGCAATTCGCGCTGGATGTTCCGTACTTCTTCAACCATTAGTTTTTCCTAGACGGCTCCGCGACTGAGGGCCAAGGCGGAGCCTCTACTATTGTTACACACCCGGACGGCGCGTGCGAAAACATGGTTATCCTTGTAGAATCACGTAGTTGCATGCTATTTTCAGAATCGGACATTTCTCCCGAGGCCCGTTTTTCACAACTCCTCTACAATCGAAGAGGGTTGTTCCAGCGGCTCCAGTTTATGACCGAGGACAGACAGAGAGTACTTTTGGGCCTCACTCTTGGCGAACTTACGGATTTTGCCGAGGAAGCGGGGCAACCCTCCTACCGGGGGCGGCAATTGTTTGAAGCGCTTTACCGGCAGAGGTTGGGATCCGCCGAGCAGATTTCCACTTTGCCGCAGGAGTTTCGCCAGAGACTGGGTCAAAGTGGATTGTCCCTGGGGCTTCCGAAGGTTGAAAAGAAATTTATTTCCAGCGATGGCACGATTCGCTATCTCATCGGATTCGGCGACGGGCAGAGCGTAGAAACGGTCTGGATGCCGGAAGGCGACGATGGAGAAGCAGGGGACGGGAGCGAGAGTGGTGATGAAGCCAAGAGCCCGGCGGGACGAAGATGGGACCGCGCCACCATCTGCGTATCGAGCCAGGTCGGTTGTGCGGTGGATTGCCAGTTTTGCCTGACTGCGCTGCTCGGAGTGAAGCGGAATCTCACGGGCGGTGAAATTGTGGGCCAGGTTTGTGCCGTGCTCAATGACCAGGGTGTTTCTCCTCCGCAAGATCGCGTAAACATTGTCTTCATGGGCATGGGCGAGCCTTTCTTGAATTACGAGAATTTCATGAGAGCGGTCCGCCTTCTGGTCGAGGGAGTGGGGATTCCGGAATCCCGCATGACGGTGTCCACCGCTGGGATCGTGCCACGGATCTATGATCTTGGCGACGAACCGGTGCGGCCGAAACTGGCTATATCGCTGAATGCTCCCAACGACGAGTTGCGGAGCCGGTTGATGCCGATCAACCGCAAATGGAATCTGGAGAAATTGGTGGTCGCGGCGCGTGATTTTCCTTTGCGGAACCGGGAGCGGTTGACTTTCGAATATGTTCTGCTCGATAGGGTGAATGATTCGGCGCAGAACGCTCGCGAACTTGGCGAACTGATCCGCGGGATACGAGCGAAGGTGAATCTGATTGCGCTGAATCCTGGTCCGGGAATAGCGTTTCAAACTCCCGCTGAGAACCAGGTAGCGCAGTTTCAGAAGATCCTGATTGCCGCGGGCATCCCGACGTACATCCGGCGTCCACGGGGACGCGACATTTACGCCGCTTGCGGTCAGTTGAAACGAACCGTGGAACTGGCTGCCTCCTAGGAAGATTCGTCCGTAAGTATTCCTTTGTGTACCTTCGCGTCCCTGTGATGCATTTGACTTCATTAACCACAAAGAGCTTCTAACAACCTCCGCTTTTTCCCCTCTGCCAGTAATGCACAGAAGATAGGTTTTGCGATTGTCATGAGACTTGAGACTAGGATACAATTCGGCGGCTTTCAAGGGAGGCCATATGAAATGTTCCTCCGGGTCTCGTAAGACAGCCAACCTCTCCGAGTCAATCAATCAGCGTCTCAACATGTACGCGATTGCGGTAGTCGTGGCCGTACTGAGTGTAGTTGCCTTACCGGGCGGTCCGAGGCGGAGATTGTCTATACTTCCGCTAGCGTCCAACTGGGCAAATACTCCCTCGACCTTAACCACGATGGGATAACTGATTTCACCTTGGAGCTACAAGGCAGCAGAAAGAGCGGGTGCGAGGGGCCCGATGTTTCGATTTATCTAAATGACCTCGCGGCCCAGCAGGGCAACGGTGCGGTCCCGGACGGCAGGGGCCTCGCAGCCGTACTCAGCCGTGGCGTGGAGATTGGACCTAACCAGAAGTTCACCTCTCCGCAGTTGATGGCTGATGTTTGGCTAGACTGGCAATTTGACTTTTGGACCCACCAATGCGAGCCGTACAAAGGCGAGGGCGGACTTTGGCTCAATGTCTCAAATGGTTATCTCGGGCTGAAGTTCCAGATTAAGGGAAAGACCCACTACGGGTGGGCGCGACTGAGCGTTCATTCGAGCGAGGGCTACGGCTACCAAATTCCTGTTTCCATGGAAGCAACGCTGACCGGCTACGCCTACGAGACCGTCGCGGGCAAATCAATCAAAGCGGGACAAACCAAAGGCGCGGCGTACGACTGGGAGGAGGACGAAGACTTCGGCGACGGGGCATCGCTGTCCGCTCCTGTTCTGGTTCCTCTGCCACCCTCATGGCCCGGCCTGCTTGCTCTCATTGCTCAAGATATTCCGTTGTTGCGGGGGAAAGAATCCGCGCTCGAAGGCGACCGATTTCTCGTTCGATGCTTGGCTTATTGTTACGGGAACTGATTAGCCCTGTGGCTGGCAGAATCTTAGCTGCTCGCAGCTGCCTTCGCTTCAGGCTGTAATTCTGGCGACTTATAGTTCGACGACATCGAGCCAGAAATGTCCGCATCCACTGCCGCTGGTAGTTCAATCCGGAATATCGCTCCGCCCTCCGGCCGATTTTGGCAGGTGATTTTTCCGTTATGCTCCTGAATAATTCCGTAGCAGACGCTGAGTCCTAAGCCTGGGCCCTGGCCGACCGGTCGCGTGGTGTAGAAAGGATCGAAAACCCGCTCCGGCTCCTGCATACCCGGTCCATCATCGGAAAACTCCAGCACTACCGAAGCATCCTGCAAGCGTGCCGTGACCGTGAGCGTGCCGCCCGTCTCGGTCAGGGCATGGAGGGCGTTGTTGGTAATGTGCAAGCAGACCTGTAGAAGTTGATTGGAATCTCCGAGAACTCGCGGCAACTCCTTCGCGAAGTTGGTGTGGACCTGAACATTGGGGCCTCGCGATTGCGGCAGGCAGAGCTTCACCGCGGTCTGGACCAGGGCATTGATGTCCACCAGAGTCTTCTCTGCCGGAACCTGTTTGGCGAAACTCAGCAGGCTCGAAACCAGGGTTCGGGTCCGGCGTACCTGTTGCTCAATTTTTTGCATCAGGAGTTTCTGCTCGGTGCCGAGCTGCGTCGCTGCCAGCAGTTCCGAGTAGCCCATCATGGCAGTAAGCGGGTTGTTCAATTCATGCGCGGCGCCGCCGACGAGCTGGCCAAGGGAGGCCAATTTTTCCGACTGCACCAGTTGGGCCTGCACGCGTTTGAGGTTGCCGAAAGATTCCTGTGAATCGGTTAGCAATTGCAGCAGTTCACAGTCCAGCAGATGTTGTTTGAAGAAGACCAACGCGCCCATGAGCAGCATGCTTGACAAGGTAAGCACCAGCCGAAAGGTGCGCACATTTTGTGGGATTCCAGCATCGAACAATGACCAGAGCGCGAACAAAGGAAGCGAAAAAATAGCGGCCATGCCCAGCCTCGCAACCCATACCCCGTAGCCGCCGGAAGCGCGAGCAGGCTGTTGCTTACCGGGAGAATTGAGGCCCAGAAGGCCAATTACGGTAACCCAAGCCATCGATATGGCCAGGGGCACATCGTAAAGGCTTCCTGTGTGATATATCTTTCGCTCAATCGCCCAGTTGGCGATATAGGAACTCAGAGAGTATGTGAGTCCAGCGCCAAACCAGTTGGCGTAAATGACCCTCCAGGAACCCTGGCTGCGCGACCACACCATGCCTACGCAAGCCAGGAAAACTATTTTTTCGGTAAGGTAGAGGGCGTTGAGGTTTTGATCGTAGCTGGGTTCGTACGGGTGCACGTACTGCCAAGGAATTACGGCGAATAAATAAAGATAGAGCCACCAGACCAGCAGCAGAGCGAAATCCAGCGTTCCCAGCCGGGTGGTGCGATCGTTCGATTCCATATGCGGCTGCATGGCCAAGGCTGCAGTCATGGGAACCAGATGAAGAAATAGGACGACGTCGCCGCCGAAGGGATTTGGGAAGTCCTTTCGCAGGAACACTTCGAAGTACATCCAGAGGCCTTGGTACGACATCCAGAAAGCCATGCCTAGCGCCATCAAAGCCCAAAACAGCCGGATGCGGCCGCGGGTCGCGAAAACGTTGGGCAGCAGTGAAATCG
The DNA here is from genome assembly GCA_963832245.1 of uncultured Acidobacteriota bacterium. Taxonomy (GTDB): domain Bacteria; phylum Acidobacteriota; class Terriglobia; order Terriglobales; family Acidobacteriaceae; genus JABDBE01. The sequence continues at coordinate 2,600,769 of CAWHTG010000004.1, read as the reverse complement.
TCCCGGCAAGAAGTAGAACGAATTGCAGAATGTCGCTTAAAGCGATGAGGGTAAAGCCGCGCTTGAGGAAAAGGGACGACAGCACCTGCGCGCACACCAAAGCGGCAGCGGCCGAAATCCATAGCTTTAAGCGCCCGGACATATTCATCCGCTATTGATTCTTAGGCACAATAGACGAGAGGGAAAGTTACTCAAGTAACCAGAAGCGGAATAGCGATCCTTCCCAAGCAGGTTCTTCGCGTCTACTCTATTTAAAATGTTGATGTTAGCTGCTATAGAAGGAAGTTTCGCTTGCTCTCCGGCGGCATTACAAATAATATCCGCGTGACACCATACCCGGTACGCGGTCGTATTCGATTGCCATTCCAAGCGCTGCAAGATCGATTCCTGTGGAGACTTCGCGCTCCCATGGGTTCCAGCGAAATACGCCGGACTGAACGCTGGCTGGCCACGGCACGAGTTTCCCTCGCACTAGCTTCGCTGGTGGCGATCTGGATGGACCCAGCAGAGATCCGCTCTCCCTGGGCGTACGGCCTACTGGCCTTCTACATCATTCAGGGCTTCTTCATCATTGTTTTCTTGCGGAGACGGCAAGAATCGACGCCGAATTTCCGCCTGCTGGTTCACAGTGCGGATGTGATTTGGCCAGGACTGATTTCAGTTTTTGCGACCGGGCAAAGCAATCTCTTCTTTTTATTCTTTGTTTTCGTCCTTGCAGCGGCCGCTTATCGTTGGGGCTTATGGGAGACCGTCGGAACCGCGGTTGCTTCGGTACTGTTGCTGTGGATAGAAAGCTTCAGTTTGATTCATCTGCACTTTGTCCAATGGGTGAATGGCTGGCTTTTGCTGCCTAAACTGCACTTGCCACCTTTGCAGGTGACTAATACAGAATTTGAGCCCAAGCACCTTTTGATGCGATCGGTGTATCTGCTGGTGCTGGGCTTTCTGCTTGGATATCTGGCCGAGCAGCAGAAAAAGCTTCGTGCGGAGAAAGCTGTGATTGCCAGAACCATCGGGAAGGCGAGAGTCGAAGCCGGACTTACTGGAACCATTCACGAGATCGCCGGTGAGCTGCTGTCGATGTATGGGGCAAAACAACTGGTCATCGCGTCGCAGGAAACCAGTAATTATCGCGTGTTTGTCGGAGAGCTGCGCCGTGTGGAGCGTGATACTTCCTTTCGATGGCTGGATCCGTCCGCGACTGACCGCGAGACTTATATGTTTGAGTCCTCGGCAGTGACCTGTTATGCGCGGCGAAGCGGCGGTCGGGACACCGGGGATTTTTCCACCCTGGGATTAGACCGGGAAGGTCTCAGAGTCCGGGATCTCAATCTGGAATTTCTGGGTCCGCTTACGAAAAAGTATGAGTTCCGGAGCTTGATGACAGTGTCCTTTCTGTTTGGACGCGAATGGTCGGGACGAATTATTCTGCTGGATCCTTCCTTAACCGGCGATACCGAAGAGGAATTACGTTTCCTGGAAGAATTGGTGCGCCAGGTTGGACCCGCGGTTTACAACGTGCTTCTGTTGCGGCGCTTGCGACTGCGGGCTGGTGCGTTGGAGCGGGCGCGCTTCGCCCGCGAGTTGCACGATGGCGCCGTGCAGTCGCTGATCGCGGTCGAGATGCAGGTCGATGTGCTGCGGCGTCAATCCCCGGGCAAGCCTGGTTTGGTGACCGAAGAATTAGGCAGGATCCAGGGGTTGCTGCGCGAAGAAGTTCTCAAATTGCGAGAACTGATGCAGCAAATGAAAACCCTCGACGTGGATTCCAAGAGGCTTTTGGGATTACTATCTGACACGGTAGAGAGATTCCAGCGCGAAACTGGAATCTCCGCGCGATTCCTTTCCGATCTGGACGAACTGAACATGCCGCAGCCAGTGTGCCGCGAATTGGCGCGCATTGTGCAAGAGGCGCTGGTCAATGTGCGCAAGCACAGCCGGGCGCGGCAGGTGCTGGTGCGGCTGGGGTCGCGCAATGGCGCATGGCACGTGCTTATTGAAGATGACGGTTGCGGATTTCCATTTGCAGGGCGACTGGCGCAGGCGGAACTCGACATATTGGGGAAAGGGCCTCTGGTTATTAAAGAGCGTGTTCGTTTGATTGAAGGCGAACTCACGGTAGAATCAAATCCGGGCCATGGTTCACGTTTAGAAATTACTGTCCCGCAACGACGGGAAGTAGCTTATGGATAACCGACGATTGCAGCCGACTCGCATCGTGATTGCTGATGACCATCCTATTTTCCGCGATGGATTGCGGCGGCTTTTGGAAACCGAGCCTGACCTCAAAGTGATTGGGGAAGCGTGCGACGGCGCCGAGGCGGTCAAGCTGGCAAAGCAACTTAAGCCCGACATTCTGCTGCTCGACCTTGCCATGCCTCGCCATCCCGGGTTGGAGGCGCTGCGGGAAATGAGTTCGGCTTCGAACCAGAACGCAGTTCGAGTGATACTGCTGACTGCGGCTGCGGAGAAGAATCAGATTGTCGAAGCTCTGCAGCTCGGGGCTCGCGGAGTGGTCTTAAAGGATTCCGCTACCCAACTTCTGCTGAAAGCCATTCACACCGTCATGGCGGGAGAATACTGGGTTGGACGCGAAAGCGTCTCCAACCTGGTGCAGTACCTCAGAACCCTGGTGCAGTCCTCGGGAGAGGAAGCTCGGCAGAAGAAGTTCGGCCTTACGCCCCGCGAACTGGAGATCGTTTCAGCAGTGGTGGCGGGCTACTCCAATAAGGAGACTGCGGAATACTTCAAAATTAGCGAAGACACGGTGAAGCACCACCTCAGCAACATCTTTGACAAACTCGGTGTTTCCACGCGGCTGGAACTCGCGCTGTTTGCAGTCAATCAATCCTTGCCCTTGAAGCCGATCGCCTGAGCGACATGGCACTTTCGTGCCATTGGCTCGCACCTAGGAGCCATTGTCCAGCGCGCGCCACAAAATTAACATGTGGAAGAATTGACATCAGGGATATCTCTGCTGATGTCAACCTAGTGAGCAATTCCTCTCGCCCGCGTGAGGAGTACTTAACTGGGGAGCCAGGAGGAGTCCCGTGGCAAGATTCTTACAGCACCTGTGGTCGGATGAGCAAGGACAGGACGTGGCCGAATACGCGGTCATGCTGGCCGTGGTTTTGGTGATCGTGGTAGGAACAATCCGTCTGATCGGTGGGAATGCTAACAATGTGTTTTCATCGGTTGCCAGCTCCGTCGGGCAGTAAATTCCGAAAGTCAAATATTTCCCCCGGTCGACTCTTAACGCCAAGCCCTAACCCTCGCCGTTGAACTCGACCTTCCTTTCTTTGCTCCGAAAAGCGAGTGACATTTGGTGATCCCGTTCAATCCCCACACAAACTAGCCGAGATTGTGAAGTTGCGTGGCGCGGCGATACGCTCGGGGCGAGACTCCGAACCATTCTTGAAAGGTGTGGTAGAAGGCGCTGGGCTCGGAGAACCCGAGAGCGTAAGCTACCTCGACGGTCGTGACGTTGGTACTCGAAAGAAGGAATCGCGAAACGTCCTGGCGCGCTCGCTGCAGGAGTCTCCGGTGAGAAGAACATTCCAAACGCAGTCTTCTTTGCAAAGTGCGGCGGCTCACGCCTAAGCGCCGGGAAACAGCATCCAGACTAACCTCTCCGCGACTCATTCCCTGACGGACCAGGCTGAGCGTGGCTTGAGAGAAGGTTTGTGCGTCAGGAGCGCAAGTCAACAACTGTTCGGCCACAGCAGTTAACACTCGATGCGCATAAGGATTTGCAGTTCTGATCGGCGAAGGAAGGAAGGAACTGTCAAAGACCAGCGCATTCGCAGGCATACCAAAGTGAGTCGGGGCTCGAAAGGTGCGCAGATGCTCGGACGTGTCATTGGGCTTCGGATGGCGAAACCATGCTTCGCGAGGTTTCCAGTTCGCCGAAGTCAAGAGACGCAGGAATTGCGTCACTGTGGCCAGGGACATTTCATAATCATGGTGAGACTCGGGGAGTGACATCGCCGAATACTCCCACCGAAAATGCGCGACTGGTCCATCAACCTCCAACTTAAAGTTGCCGACGTCGGTCCATAGCGGCAGATACCGCATCTGGTCGCGCAGCGCCTCCTCCACCGTCGAACTGGTCATGATCGAATAGCCCACGATGCCGTACGACTGGGGTTTTTCTCGACCTCCGACACGCAGCCCAAAGGCAGGATCCCTTGTCATTTTGGCGGCATGCTCGGCAAGCATCATCATGTCTGCGTAAGGTATGCGGAGTTTCGGGTCGTCAATTGCTTCTTGATCGAGGCCTATGGTTCGGAGCAGGGAATGGGCGCGGCTAGAGACGTCCACTGCATTAGCAATCTTACGCACCGAATGGGCAAACACGCTTGGAATGTGAGGCATGCGCTACGCCTGAACTGCTCTAACGAATCCGAATAAGGACACCCTGCCAATCGAATTGGCGCAAAAGATCATACCTTACTTCGCAGAACCCATGCTAGGGTTGCTCTTGGGCAAAGAGGCCCTGGGGCGCGGATTTACGTTGAGCATTCGGATGAGCGACACCTCTTTTCGGCTGGATGAAAAGCCCCATTACAACATCTTGAAGGGTCCCGATGGCCTTCGCGCCGGATGGCGGTTGCTGATCTTCGTTGCGATGCTCATCCCGCTGTATTACGGCACGGGCGTGGTCATCGACTCTGCCGAGCGCAAGCTGCACATAGAGATGTTCTCGGCGACGGACATCCTGATCGTGATGGCGGTTCTCCTGGCAGCGCTTTTTCTGGCTACCGGAATCATGGCGACAATCGAGGGCCGCAGTATCGGCGATTACGGCTTGCCGTGGCGGCGGGCATTCTGCGGGCAGTTCTGGCTGGGAGCAGCAATCAGCTTTGCTTCGCTCACGGCGTTGTTGTCTGTGCTTCGCCTCGCGGGAGCTTTTTCTTTCGGTTCGCTGGCCTTGCACGGTGCGGACATCTGGAAATACGGCATTCGCTGGACCTTGGCATTCTTTCTGGTCGCGCTGATGGAGGACTTTCTCTATCGCGGCTACCTCTTGTTCACGCTGACCACCGCTTTGGGCTTCTGGCCGGCGGCGGTCGTGACTTCGCTGGTGATGGGCGGAATGCATTACCTCAATCCCGGCGGGCACGGGCTGGGCCCGTTCGCTACGCTCCTCTACTGTTTGGTGACCTGCCTGGTGATTCGGAGAACAGGCGATTTGTGGATGGCGTTGGGCATCCACGCGACATGGGATTGGGGCGCAATTTTCTTTTACGGTGTGCCCTCCGGCGGCCAATCGGGGCAGGGGCATCTGTTCAACGCCACCCTTCACGGCCCGGCGTGGCTGACGGGCGGAACGTACGGACCAGAGGGAAGTTGGCCCAATGTTGCGTTGCTGGTCATTTGGGGGATCTTCTTCGCGACGTGGCTGCGTGGAGTGAAATACCCAAAACCTCAGGATGAAGTTAGCTCTTGATGAACGCTTGGGCGATTGCCGTTCCTCTCTCTGCCGTTGGCGCAGCAGGCGCGAGATTTCAGATGCCAATCTTGCGTAGTGTCCTGATGACCGATTCTGACGACCGTCAGGGCCGGGGTCTTCATTCTCTGCTTCTGCCACGGTAGGGCAGGGTCAAATTCGGTATAGCGTGCTAAAGGGGCCCAATGGCCTTCGTGCCGGATGGCGTCTGCTGATCTTTTACGCGATCTTCGCCCCCCTGTTTTACGCCGCCAGCCGGATCGTCGACGTTCTCACAGAGGAGCTGCACACCGCGGAGGGCACACCGTTAGCTGGGACCGTGATCATGGGAGTTTTCTTCGCGGCGCTCTTGTTAGCTAGCGGAATCATGACGAGAATTGAGCGCCGCAGCATCGGCGATTACGGCCTGCCCTGGCGGCGCGCGTTTTGCGCTCAGTTCTGGTTGGGTGCTGCGTTCAGTTTCGCTTCGCTCACGGTTTTATGCTCGCAATCCACCTCGCGGGCGGTTTTTCATTCGGATCCCTAGGCTTGCATGGCGCGGACATATGGAAGTATGGCGTTTTCTGGCCGTGCCGCTTTTTCTGTCGGCGGTGCTGGAAGACTTCTTTTATCGTGGCTACTTGCTGTTCACCCTCACCACACGGCACGGATTTTGGCCGGCAGCGGTCGTGACCTCGATGTGGATGGGCGGGATGCACTACCTGAATCCCGGGGGGCACGGACTGGGCCCAGTCGCTGCTTTTCTTTACTGTTTGGTGACGTCCGTGGTGATTCGGAGGACCGGCGATCTTTGGATGGCGTTGGGAATCCACTCAGCATGGTCGTGGGGCGAGGTTTTTTTCTTCGGAGTAGTTTCCAGCGGGTTTCCGGGGCAGGGGCATCTGCTCAATTCCAGCTTTCACGGTCCGGCGTGGCTCACGGGCGGGGCGTTTGGGCCGGAGGCGAGTTGGCCGAGTATTGCGCTGCTCGTGCTTTGGGGGATCATTTTCTCAGTGTGGTTGCGTGGAGTGAAATACCCGAACCCTGCCGCAGTCTCGGATCCTCGCCGCTAGCGCGGATCCTTGCAACCGGCAGAACTCCCGTGCCAAGGGCATCTAGAATAGTACCGGGATCGTGACGAGGAGGATCGATGTGCCGGCATAAATCATTCACTCTCTTGTGCTGCGTTGTTCTCATCTCAATCGGCGCTTTGGCTCAGGAAATTGGGCAACAAGGGGGCGATGTCTTTGTACCCGCTCCAGCCCCACCGCCAGTAAGTATGCCCACCGGTTCCGGCAACTCTCATCACGCCGACGAAGAGGGCACGCTCCGGTTCAAGTCGGAAACCGTGCTGGTTCAGGTGCCCGCGGTCGTGACCGACAAGTCGGGCAGCCACCTTCATAACTTGAGCAAGAACGATTTCAAGATCCTGGAAAACGGCAAGGAGCAGCGGATCAGTGCCTTCGAAGAGGTCAACACAAGCAATGCTCCGCCGACGGCAACCCGAAGTGCACCGGGCACATTTAGTAATCTCATCCTCGATCAGCAGCAGCCACGCGGCGTCACCCTGATCGCTCTGGACACGATCAATACTCCTTTCCTCGATCAGGCCTATGGACGAAAGGAATTGATTAAGTATCTGGCCGCCCACCTGGAATCGGGCCAGGTTCTCGGACTGGTCGTGGTGGGGAGCAAGGGGGTAAAGGTGCTTAGTGGACTCAACACTGATCCGGCCTCGTTAATTGCTGCTCTCAAGAAGGCGACTGGAGAAGTCTCCCCGATGCAGGCATTCGGCGCCGAGGGGCAGGTCTTAGGCGCGAGCCAGGGCCAGCCTACTCAACTTACAGGGGGAACGGGACCCGGGGAGGATCCGGCAGAAAAATTGCGCCAGTTCATTGTGAACGCAGACGCACTTGAGGGAGCCTACCAGCAGTCACGAGCCATCGAAGACACCATGAAAGCCTTCCTCGCGATTGCCTGGTCGCTCTCGGGCATCCCGGGGAGGAAGTCGCTGATCTGGGCCACCGGCGGCTTCCCGTTTCCCCTGGATTCACCCTCGAGCGTACCGGGCGGCAGCCAGTCATTGCTATACGAGCGGGCGATGGAGGCATTGAAGGATGCGCAAATCTCGGTTTATCCGGTGGACGTGCGTGGCCTGGTATCGAGTGGCGACGTTACCTACGGTGGCGACGGTTCCGCCAACAATGTTCCCGGCAGAAGCTGGTTGCAGAGTTCCACCCTCGATACTCTGAAAGCCTTTGCCGAGATGACCGGTGGCCGCGCGTACTACAACAGCAACGATCTGGCCAATGGCTTCAAGCGCGCGGCCGACGATTCGTCCTCTTACTATCTGCTGGGCTATTACATGAATACTCGCAATTCCAGGCCGGGCTGGCGGAAATTGCAAGTTCAGGTTCAACGCAAGGACATAGAGGTGCGTGCCCGGACCGGTTACTTCGTCACCAATGCGACCGTCGATCCTGACTTAACGCACAAAGCTGATATCGCATTTGCGTTGAGCTCTCCATTTGACAGCACGGGAATTGCGGTGACCGTCAAATTTCAGGGAACATCCCCGAATGGCGCCAAGAAGAAGGTAGGCTTTGCACTGCATGTGCCGGCAACGGGCGTGATTGACGAAGCAGATAAGAACCGCTTTGATGTGGACTTCATCGCTCAAGCTACCCTGAACGGCGCCCCGGTTGGCACCGCAGGGCAGACTACCAAAGGAACGATTCCTGCATCTGGGCTGCCCAAGATCAAGGCTGACGGGATCTTCTACCAGAATGCACTCGAACTGCTTCCGGGAAGTTATGACGTGCGTTTTGTAGTTCGGGACAACTTGAGCGGTCGGATTGGCAGCGTCACCGCGCCAGTAACAGTGAACTAAGGTTAGGCGTGGTCCCGGTTCGGCGATCCCGCTCTCCTCAGCAATGCACGATCTTGGAGCTCTTAATGCCGCGGGTGGCATTACGCGTATCCACCACTAACTGGGATTCACGCACGATTTTTGCGTAGTCGTAGTCGGAGTGATCGGTGACGATCAGGACGCAGTCGTATTGACCAAGATTCTCCAGCGGCGTGCATTTCATCTGCAGATCGTATTTGCGTCCTTTGCCGACGGTCGGGAAGTAAGGATCGTTATAGCTGACCTGGACGCCGTCTTTTTGTAGAAGTTCGATAATGGTCAGGGAAGGTGACTCGCGCAAATCGTCGATATCTTTCTTGTAGGCCAGTCCAAGCACCAGAATCTTGGCGCCGTTCAAGGCTTTCTTGTGCTGGTTGAGCGCTTTGCCGACTGACTCCAGCACGTGATAGGGCATGTTGGTGTTGATCTCGCCGGCGAGTTCAATGAATCGAGTACGGAAATCCCACTCTTTGGCTTTCCAGGAAAGATAAAAGGGATCTACCGGAATGCAATGGCCGCCCAAGCCGGGGCCGGGATAGAAGGCTTGAAACCCGAAGGGCTTGGTTGCTGCCGCTTCGATGACTTCCCAGATGTCCAACCCCATCCGCAGCGACAACAGCTTCAACTCATTCACCAGCGCGATATTCACGCAACGGTAAATGTTTTCCAGCAGCTTGGTCATCTCGGCGGCGGCTGGGGAGGAAACCCGGACGACGCGAGCGAAGATCGCACCATACAAAGCAGCGGCCAGGTCGGATGCTTTCGCGTTCAGTCCGCCGACCACTTTCGGGATATCGCGTCGCGCCACCGTCTGATTCCCTGGATCCTCCCGTTCGGGCGAGAACGCAACGTAAAACTCTTGCCCGCTGGAACCGTCCCCGCGCGAAGCCTTAAGGCCGTGACGGTTGCCTTTCTCCAAAATGGGGATCAATACCTCTTCCGTGGTTCCGGGATAGGTTGTGCTCTCGAGGATTACAAGATGTCCGGCGCGCAAATGGGGAGCGATGGACTTGGCGGTGTCGGTGATGAAACTCAAGTCTGGCTCGTGGTATTCGTTCAACGGCGTGGGAACGCAAATAATTATGGCATCCATATCCGTCAAACGTGAATATTCGGCAGTGGCACTGAACCCTTGTTTTTTCGCTGCCTGAATGTCGGTGGCTGGAATGCGGTAAATGTAGGAGCCTCCTTGGTCCAGAATGGAGACCTTGCGGGCATCGATATCGAAGCCGGTCACGGAAAACTTCTGCTCCGTGTAGAGCAAAGCCAGCGGCAAACCTACATAGCCAAGGCCGATAACGGCGACACGCGCCTGTTTCTGTTCGATCTTATCCTTGAGTTCGGAAAACAAAGAGGCTGGCATTGATTCGATTGTCATATTTAACGTGGGGGGTCACTCTGGAGTTTAACATGTTGCTCGCCCAAATCCTGATGATCGGAGGTACGAGGGTTCTAAGACTTGTGGGCGGTTTGTCACCGCACGCAAGTTTTCGCGTAGTCTGGATATTCTGCCAGCTCAACCGCGGTTGACTCAACGGCTCGAAACGAACCTATGCGAAGGTCCAAACTCGCCCTAATTGTGGGAGCACTCTTGATCGTTGCACTGGGTGCAGCTTCGGGTCGATTCCTGGTGGTGAACCAGCCCCGCAAGGCAGACGTTATCGTTGTTGTCGCCGGAGAAACGGATCGGCGTCCGGCGCTGGGTTTGGAGTTGCTGGACCTGGGTTACGCACCGCGATTAATCCTCGATGTCCCAGCCGAAATCAAGATTTACAAATGGAGCCAGTTGGAAATAGCGAGGAAGTATCTCGCTGAACTGCCACAGGCTAGTTCAATTATGGTCTGTCCGATCTACGGATTGTCTACGAAAGATGAAGCTCGCGATGCAGCCCGCTGCCTTCAAGGCTTGAACGCTCGTAGGATTCTGCTGGTCACTTCGGATTTCCATACCCGGAGGGCACGCGACATCTTTAACCGGATTTTGCCGGCGGACTACAGCGTTGCCGCTGCGTTCGATGCCAACCACTTTGGCTTGCAATGGTGGCGCCATCGCGAGTGGGCCAAGACAAACTTCGAAGAGTGGTCGAAGCTGATCTGGTGGGAACTCGTCGACCGCTGGCGTTAGGATTTCAACGTGAACCACGTAGGGGTGGACGCCCGGAGATGCATGATTGTCGTGGTGACCATAGAAGGCAATTGACGGTCATGGGTGTGCAGGCTAACATCACGGCGAAGAGCTTGTGTATGAGTGTGTCTATGCTCCGACCGGTTATTTGCTGGATCTTGATCGCGCTGACTCCTGCGGCCATGCTTGCGGCAGACGGCGAATCGGGTGCGGCCATGCTCTATGGCAAAGGCACGGTCTGGCTCAACGGCACACCGTTGCCGCGTTCTTCCGCTGTTTTCCCTGGTGACTTGATCCAGACCCAGCCAGAGTCTATTGCTACGCTTGATGCTTCCGGCTCGGGCCTGATCGTATTTCCGGACTCGCTGGTTAAGTTTGAAGGAAATGCCATCTCTCTCGAGCGTGGAAGCCTCAGCGTGGCGACCTCTAAGGGCATGGTTGCGTCTGCGGAGGGAGTCACTGTGACTCCGGCTGCGAATACATGGACAGAATTTCAAGTGGCCGACGCAAATGGAACGGTGCAGGTCTTTGCTACCAAGGGCAATGTAACCGTTAATTGCGGAAAGGATACCACCAGCCTATCCGCGGGAGAGCAGGTTACGCCGGACAAGTCCGGAAAATGCAATAAGAAGAGGCGAAAGGGTGGCCCTCCCCTGCCAGGCGACAGCCCCTTGCTGACAAATCCTTTTATCCTGGGCGGTGCAGTGATCACTGGAGGAGTAGTAGCTTGCCTGCTGCTATGCAACTCCTCCAAGGACTTCCTTAGCCCCTGGAAGCCATAGCAGAAATTGGTAACATTTTCGATGGTTCATCGACCGTGTGAGACCGGTTCCGATGTCTGTTGCTGTGGCGTCCAAAACGCGGCTCCATGGCGGCCGCGGTGCATAGCACGTAGAACAGCGCTGCGTTCGCGGGAATCTGCAGATTGAAGTCCACTAGACTGTGAACCAGAATTCCGGCGATAGCCAACATGGCAGCCAACGTCATGGCTGTATTTATGCCGGGTGGCCAGTGTTGCAATTTCTTTACGGCGGAACGAAACAGCACCAGAAAAAACCCCACGACGACGGCAACCCCGAACGCCCCCATTTCAACCATTAATTGCAAATAGTCGTTATGGGCCATACCAACCTGGAGATTCGTCGGAAGAGTGCTGAATTGCGGATAGATCTCAGAAAATACGCCCAAGCCCCATCCCATGAGAGGTTTTTGAGCAAACATTTTCAGCGCGTCGCGATCGATGGTCAGCCGCGTGCCGCCGGACAATTCCGCGCGCGTGCCGCCGTGAATGCTAGCCATCCGCTCGGCTAAGTCGCCACCACCGAGCCAGGCCAGTAATACCATCGCGATCCCCAGGAAGGAAACCACCTCGAAGCGTGCCGTCCAGTTCTTGCGTCGTTTAAGTAGAAAGACAGCGAGCAGGACCATCTGCACGGCAAACGCAGCCATGCCGCCTCGCGATCCAGAGAGAAAGATTGTGCTGGCCATCACGGCCGCAGCCATCACAGCAAGTGCCTTGCGCCAACGCTGAACGCCACCAACGAAAGCGATGACCAGAGGAATCGGCGTCAGCATCTCCATTAGTCCGGCGTAATGGTTGTGGTTCACGTACGCGCCGTAAATCCAACCGTCGAATTGCGGAGTCCTGAGCCAGTACAGTTTGCCATTGGAGGCGATGCCCTGCATCAGTGCGAACATCGCAACCGTGAAACCGTATATCGAGAACCCCCACGCGAGAGCCTTGACCTGTGATCTGCGGCGCAGGCACTGAGCCGCTAAGAAACACAATATGCCATAGGCGGAGAAAAGCAGGGCAGCAGACACAGTGTCCGCCCGATATGCGGTTTGTCCGGTCGCAAGTTGCCACAGAATCAGACCGGCGAAAAACAACATGGGAGGGAAAAGCGGGTTGTTTACGATTTCCAATTCGCCGGCTACGACTTGCCGCACGGCCCATAGCGCGAAAAGCAAACCCGCACCTATCTGCAGGATCGAAACCGACCATGACTCCACCGCGCCAAATGCCAACGGGCCAAAGAAGAGAAGGCTAAATACGCCGTAGAACAGAACGGAATCCGACCACGAACCGTGAGATCGCCTGCCGGTGCTGGCCTCGGCCGCCGGTGCCAACGAAAGTGAGGAAGTCATTGGCCACCCGCCATGGTTTGTTCCTGAGCCAAGTGGCTCGGAGCCAGGCGGACGCCGCCAATCCACAGCTTGCCACGAATTGCGTTTCCAGGCGGTACGCGCTGTATCCGCAGGACTAGCAGCTTTGTAGCCGGGCCAGTACTAAACGTTCCAGCCACCTGCTTCCAGGTATCCGCGTCTTTCAGCTCTTCGCTGGCAAAGTAGTTTGTTCGGGTAAAGTGATCCTCGAGCAGAAAGCGTGGCCCACCCGCACCCTGTATGCCTTCGGACTTGAAATACGCGGAAAAGTCATACTCAGTATTGGGTTCGACGGGAATGAGTTGCCAAATGCCGGCGTCTTCCATTCCACGGCTGTCAAAAACAATCGAGAGAGAACGGTGGCCAGCGTGTGACTCCGTCGGGTCCAGCGCCAGCGAGACATCTGATGATTTCTCGTACAGCCAATCGAAGCCGCCATTCAGGACGGGCAAGCTGAAATCGCCATTGACCACAAGGTTCCCCGGGGAAGGCTGGTATCCAGAAAGATCGGAGAGGTTTGCCGCTTCGCGCCAGGCTTGATGAGCCTGCGCGACCTCTCGCCGGTTGATGAGATACAGGACATAGTCGAAAACGTAGCGGGTCTCCACCGGGTGTTGGAGTTGCACTATCTGGTTCCAAACTCTTGACGCGGCCTGCGGCTCGTTCCTGGCAATCAAGAAATCCAAAAACGCGGCGTAAACGGCGGCGTTGTGTGGCACCACATCCCGCAGGAGAATTTCGACATCCGGTTTGATTCGCCAGCAGCGTTCCAGGGCGGCGGGCGGCAAGTAGGGATCATTCTCTAAGACCACGCGAAATCCTTGCAATGCCTTATCCGTTTTGCCCAGGGCCCAGTAGAAATTGGCCGCGTTCCAGGCAACGTCAGGAGTGGACCGATCCGCTGTCATAGCATGTTGCAAGGCCTCTTCCTGCTGATCGCCGTTTGCCATGCGCCGGTAAGTTCTCGAAAGTTCAAGCCAGTAGCTGGCGTGGTGCGGGTTTAGCTTAGCCGCTGATTTCAAGAATTGGGCTGCAGCCTCTGGTTCATCCTGTGTCTGCAGAAAGTAGTGCCCAAGCCGGTATTGATACTCGGCATTCCCCGGTTCTAATTTCGCCGCCATTTGCAGGCTGGCAAGGTCGAGCCTTTGAGCAAAGCGATCGGCGAGAAATTGCCGCGCTGGCAATCCGATGTAAAACGCTGTGAGAGCCAGGCATGCCGCTAAGAAAATGATTCTTCGAACTGGACTTTGAAGCGCAATCTTCATGCGACGTTTTGGTGCCAGTGGACTACAAATCGTTTCCACCCTAAGCTCAGCCGCAATTCGTAGAAACGTTGCCAGCAACGTTTCTATAGCGCGGCTTCAGAAGCCACTTGCTCCGCATTGCTCAACACATCCTCTTGGTAGTATCCGTGTCCGTACTTTCCCTGATACTCGTAGTGGTAATAATAATCGGGCGAATTCAGGTCAACCGCATTCACCAGAACGCCGCACACTCGCGCGTTTACTTGCATGAGGATGTCGCGAGCACGCCGCAACGCCGGTTTTGTGGTATGCCCTGACCGAATGACGAGGACTACCGCGTCGGCGTCCGTCGACATTACTACGGCGTCCGTGACCGACAAAGTCGGCGGAGAATCTATCACAATGTGGTCATACTGTTTCCGCAGCTCCTCAAGAATATTTTTCATTTTTGCGGAGGCGAGAAGTTCGGCTGGGTTGGGCGGCGGAGTGCCGGCCGGGAGTATGAATAGTTCGGGCAAAATCGTCGACGGAATAATTGCTTGGGGGAGGGTGGCAGTTCCGGTCAGCACGTTGCTAAGCCCGAGTTTTGGACCCATGCCGAGTGTTTTGTGAATGCTGGGGCGGCGGAGATCCGCATCAATCAGCAAAACCCGCGTGCCTTTCTGCGCCAGCACAATCGCGGAGTTGACGCTGGAGGTGGTCTTGCCCTCTTCCGGAAGCGCGCTGGTAATGAGAATGACCTTGGGAGGTCCGCCCGCGAATGTGAGCAACAAGGACGTGCGCAGCGCGCGATAAGATTCCGCCATCTGCGACCGGGGACGCGATTTTGTCACCAGTTCGACCGCCTCTTTGGAGGAGGCCAGGGACAGCTTTTCGCGTCCGGCTACCTCGCGGGTACTTCTGGAACCAAGAGGAATCATGCCTAACGAGGGAAGCGCTGAGACGGCTTGTGCCTGCTCTGGGGTTCGAACCGTGTTGTCCATACTTTCCAGCAGGAAAGCGAGCCCAATGCCGGTGGAAAGACCGAGTGCCAGCGCTAAGGCAAGATTTCGCAGAATATTCGGTCCCGAGGGCGCCGTGGGAACGCGCGCAACATCCACGATGCGGAAGTTGTTCGACCTCAAGCCTGCGGTCACGCCGGCTTCTTTTAATTTCTCCAGCAGTCCCTCGGAGAGCGTCCGGTTAGCGTCGACGTCGCGCTTAAGCAAGCTGTATTCGATGGCACTCTCGTTCAGCTTGTTGGCCTCCTGTTTCTGCTTCTCGAGCGCGCCGCGCAGCATGGTTTCGCGCTGCAGGGCGGCAAGATAGTCGCCGCGTAATCGAGCTGCCACCTTGCGCATTTCACTCTGAATTTGGACGTCGACTTCTTTGAGCTGACTGTTCAGCTGCGCCAGTTTCGGATAGGAAGGTCCGAACTGCGTGCTCAGTTGTGCCACTTGGATCTTCAGATCGGCTTGCTGTTCGCGTAGTTTCTCGAGAAGCGTGGAGTTAGCACTGGAACCTCTTGCCGTGCCGTCGACATTAGCGGCGGCTGCGATCGAATCCGAATCACCGGCTTGCACCAGGTGATAAATCGATTCCTTTTCCATCCTGGCGGATTCGGCTGCGGTCAACTCCCGGTTCAGTTCATCCAGTTTGGCAGTGGTGATGTTTTGTTTTTCGTCAATTCCGAGAATTTCATGTTCCTTCTGATACTTGACCAGCTTTTCCTGCGAGGTTTCGACTTTGATCTGGAGATCGACCAGTTGCTTGGAAAGCCAGTCCGAAGCCTGCATGGTGGACTCGAAGCGCGTCTTAAAGTTCTGCTCGACGTAGGTATTGGCCAGCGTATTTACGACGCGGGCCGCGAGATTCTTGTCCGGGCTGCGATAACGGATTTCGATGATTCGGGTATTCGGGACGAGCGATACCTGCAAGCTGCCTTTGAAGCCGGCGAGAACAGCCGACGTCCTTGCGGAATCAGGCTGCATCGCGTCGGTTGTCAACTCCAGGGGCGAAGACGGCGACTTGCTCTTAGCCGCGAATTCTGGGGGCTTGTCCAGATTTAACTGCCTGATGACCTGAAGAGCCAGCAGGTCACTTTTTAGAATGCGCACCTCGGTATCCATATCAGCTGGATCGTAGTAATCGACGCTGCTCGATGAATCTTTGAGATTGAAGGTGACGGGGTCCATCTTGTTGATGGCGATGCTGCCGACCGCTTCGTAGATGGGCGTAGTGCGTAGAGTAGAAATTGTGACAACGCCTACGACCAACAGCACACTAGCGATTACGACCCACTTACTCTTGATGAGAACTCGCATGTACTCGCGCAGGAGAGAATCTTGCGCAGTGATACCAGGATAGGCGCTGGGTCGAATGTCGCCGTTGTAATCAATTGGATAAGGCAAGCGTTCGCGTAGGATCTGGCCATTCAACGGTACTAGCGGTCCCGAATCCATCAATGCTCCCAAGAAAAACCGGCGGCGAGGTCGCCGTCCCGGTCTCTTTCTAGACAGACTGTAACCTTGGTCCTGGTCACTGTCTCGTGTTGTGCGATTGGCCACAGTCTAGCACCGTAAGACGAAGATTCGCGGCTCCTAATCAGGTGGGTTCCTTAGTGTTAACGGGGGTTCCTGCGGCTCTGATCGCAGTTTTTCTCCGCTATACTGGCGCTGGCAAAACTCGCTTGATCAAGCAAGCGATACAGGCTGAGTCACGGAGGTTCGTTTAAGGATGCGTTTTCACTTCGGGGGGACTCGTTTGATGAACTGGTCCGAACAAGTTGTTCTGGTCACCGGGGGCACGGGTTCATTTGGCAGGAAGTTTGTCGAATTGATGCTGCGCGAATATCGTCCCCAGAAGCTGATCATCTTCAGTCGGGACGAACTCAAGCAGCACGATATGCGGGCGTCCGGATTCGACCATCCGAGCTTGCGCTATTTCATTGGGGACGTGCGCGATGCGCAGCGTTTGGAACGCGCATTTTCCGGAGTGACGGTCGTCGTTCATGCGGCGGCACTCAAGCAAGTTCCGGCCTGCGAATACAATCCTTTCGAAGCCATCCAGACCAACATCATGGGTGGCCGCAATGTCATCGATGCCGCGATCAACCGCGGCGTGCGCCGCATTCTGGCTTTGAGTACAGACAAAGCTGTAAACCCCATCAATCTGTACGGCGCGACGAAACTGTGCGCGGAGAAAATGTTCGTCCAGGCCAATGCCTACTCCGGTGCGCAACACACACGGTTCAGTTGTGCGCGCTACGGAAACGTGCTGGGCAGCCGGGGCAGCGTGATTCCCGTATTCCAGGAGCAGCGTAAGCGCGGCAAGATTACCATCACCGATTCCCGGATGACCCGTTTCTGGATCACGCTCGAGCAGGGAGTCAGGCTTGTGATTCGTTGTATCGAGCAGATGCATGGCGGCGAAATTTTTGTTCCCAAAATTCCCAGCATGAAGCTGGCCGAGATGGCCGAGGCGATTGCGCCGGGTTGCGAGGTGGAAGCGATTGGAATCCGTCCGGGCGAGAAACTGCACGAGGTGCTGCTATCGGAAGATGAGGCTCGCCACGCACTGGAGATGGGCGACATGTACGTGATTCAGCCGGCGCATCCTTGGTGGCGCAAAGAAAACTGGAAGCAGGCTCGCCCGCTTCCCGAGGGATTTCGTTACACCAGCGACAGCAATTCGCAGTGGCTGAGCGCCGAGGATTTATATGAACTCGTCGGTGAATGTTCTCCGTTGGTCGTCGCCTGGCCTCAGGAGGAAAAACTGCGCGCTCCAGCCTAAAGAAATTATGACTGTGGCTCCAGCAACCAGCGAAGTGCTCGCGATGTATGGCGGATCCCCCGTGCGAAAAACTTTGCTGCCCTACGGGCGACAGTCGATCGATGAGAGCGACATTCAGGCTGTGGTGGAGACGTTGCGCTCCGAGTGGTTGACGACCGGGCCCAAGGTCGCCGAGTTCGAAGAAGCAACGGCTGCCCGGGTGGGCGCGAAATACGCGGTCAGCTTCAGTTCCGGGACCGCAGCATTGCACGGCGCTGCTTTCGCTGCCGGGTTGCAAGCAGGGGATGAGGCGATTACTTCTCCACTCACGTTCGCCGCCACCGCGAACTGCGTGCTCTATCAAGGCGCGACGCCAGTTTTCGCCGATGTTCTTGAGGACACACTGAACCTTGATCCCGAGCAAGTGGGTGCACGGATCACGCCGCGCACTAAGGCAATTCTTCCCGTCGATTACGCTGGCCATCCCGCAGATTTAGATTCCATTTTGCAATTGGCTGAGCGTCATGGCCTGACAGTGATCGAGGATGCCTGCCACGCCTTGGGGGCGGAGTACCGAGGCCGCCGTGTGGGCAGTGTTGCGCATATGACCGTCTTCAGTTTTCATCCGGTGAAGCATCTGACGACGGGCGAGGGCGGCATGGTCACAACCGACAATGCCGTCTTTGCCGAAACGCTTCGACGCTTTCGAAATCATGGCATCAGCAGTGATGCGAGGCAGCGGCAGACTGCTGGCCAATGGCATTACGAAATGGTCTTGTTGGGATTTAACTATCGCCTCAGCGACCTGGCTTGCGCTCTCGGGCTTGCGCAAATGAAAAAGTTGAAGACGAATCTTGCGCGACGCCGGGAAATCGCAGCCCGATATACCGCTGAGTTCCGCAGCCTGCCGGGTGTTTTTCCGCCACGGACTCGTCCGGATGTTAATCCTGCCTGGCACCTTTATCCGATACGCCTTGATTTAGCCAGGCTTTGCGCGGGGCGGGCCGAAGTGTTCCGGGCGCTACGTCAGGAAAACGTTGGCGTCAACGTCCACTACATCCCGGTTCACTGTCATCCGTACTACCGCGATCGTTTTGGATACAGGGGCGGGGAGTATCCGGTAGCGGAAGCGGCTTACGAGCGGCTCATCAGCCTGCCGATGTTTCACGGCATGACCGATAGCGATATTGAAGATGTCATTCGCGCAGTAGGGAAAGCTCTGACGCACTTCGAGAGGTAGGCTCCAGCGATGATGCTGGCAGGAGAAGAGTAGTGAAGACTACCGCTATCATCCAGGCTCGGATGGGTAGCACTCGCTTGCCCGGCAAGGTATTGATGGATCTGGCTGGCAAAACTGTTCTGGCCCGGGTCGTGAGTCGTTTGCGGCGCGCCGAGCGCGTCGACGAGATTGTGGTAGCTACGACAGATTCTCTCGCCGACGATGCCATTGTTCGGGAGTGTCATCAACTCAAGGTCGAATATTTTCGCGGCTCGGAGGATGATGTGTTGGATCGTTACTATCAGACGGCGCGCTTGTGCGCGGCTGGGGCTGTTGCGCGTATTACTTCCGATTGTCCTTTAATTGATCCTCAACTTGTGGACAAAACTATCCGGATTTTTCAGCAACCGGGCGGAGATTACTGCAGCAACATGTTTCCGCGGACGTATCCGCGGGGCTTGGACACGGAGGTCTTCACCGTTGCCGCACTCGAACAAGCGTGGCGCGATGCTCGCGATTCCTGCGAACGAGAACACGTGACGCCTTACTTTTACCGCCATCCGGAGTTATTTCGGCTGATTTCGCTGCGGGGGCAGATTGACTACGGTCAATATCGCTGGACGCTGGACACCGCCGAAGATCTCGAACTGCTCCGCGCCATTTATTCGCGCTTCGGCAACGAGGATGATTTTAGCTGGGGTGAAGCAATTCAATTGATGGAGCGTGAGCCGGAACTTGCTGAACTGAACTCGCGTGTGGTGCAAAAAGCACTGTAAGGGGCCTGATCTGTCCAATACGCTGATTATTCGAGGTGACGCCAGCATCGCAATCGCGACAGGCCACGTGATGCGCTGCCTGGCGTTAGCTCAGGCCTGGCAGGATGCGGGCGGAAACGTTGTCTTTGCTATGGCGGAATCGACTCCCGCTGTCGACGCGCGTCTGTGTGCCGAAGGGATGGAGATCGTTCGCCTGAAGGCTTCTCCGAATAGCGTCCAGGACGCGCGGGATGTTGCGGCTCTGGCTCGTGATCGGAACGCGGCCTGGGTAGTCGTGGATGGCTACCAGTTCGATTCCGAGTATCAGCGCAGTTTAAAGAACGCGGGGCTGGAGCTATTATTCGTGGACGACCTGGGCCGGTGTGGACACTATTTCGCTGATATCGTGCTCAACCAAAATGTGCATGCCAGCGAGAATATGTATGCGAACCGCGAAGCTCGTACCCGCTTGCTTCTCGGTCCGCGTTTCGCAATGTTGCGGCGAGATTTCACGCTTTGTAAAAAATGGCAACGCGAAATTACCCTGAACGGACGCAAGGTGCTGATCATGATGGGCGGCAGTGATCCCGACAACGTCACCGCCTTCGTATTGGAGGCTCTTCGTCAGGTGAAGGTCGACGGACTCGAAGTAGTTGCTGTTCTCGGGGGCAGCAATCCGCACGCTGACCGCCTGCGTCAGTTTACCAATGA
The DNA here is from genome assembly GCA_963832245.1 of uncultured Acidobacteriota bacterium. Taxonomy (GTDB): domain Bacteria; phylum Acidobacteriota; class Terriglobia; order Terriglobales; family Acidobacteriaceae; genus JABDBE01. The sequence goes on along the minus strand of CAWHTG010000004.1, from coordinate 2,580,463 downwards.
GTCTTTTTGTGTTCGGTTTTTAAGGGACGCAGCAAACATACCGGAGCTCATGGCTTGGGCTGATGTTGCCGTGTCGGCCGCGGGTTCGACCTGCGCAGAGATCTGTTTGCTGGGCCTTCCAGCCATTTTGATCGACGTGGCCGAGAACCAGACGCCGGTTGCGCAGGAACTAGGTCGGCTAGGAGCGGCAATTCATGTCGGCAAAAAAGTAACCGCCGCAGAGATCAGCGGAAAAGTGCAATCACTTCTTCTGGCGAAAGAACATCGGGCCTGTCTGTCGCAGCGTGCCGGGGAATTGGTGGACGGCGAAGGCGCGGAGAGGGTCAGGGCGGCAATTCATGGCGGCGACTTGCGCTTGCGATGCGTCCGAGAAAACGATTGTCGGCAATTATGGGAGTGGGCAAATGATCCCGAAGTTCGGCCAGTATCTTTTGCAACTGAGCCGATATCCTGGGAGCGACACCTGGAATGGTTCAACTCGAAGCTCTGCGATCCCAAGGCGTTGCTGTACTTGGTGGTGGACGCTGGAGGAATTCCAGCAGGTCAGGTGAGATTCCAGGTCGATGACACGAACGCGGCAGTCTCCATCAGCCTGGTCCCTCAATTTCGTTGCAAAGGGTATGGCCAAGTAGTCCTGGCGATGGCGAAGGAGCACCTGTTCCGCACGACCGCAGTGACACAAATTGACGCCTATGTGAAGCCGAATAACGTGGCTTCGCTCGGGTTGTTTACGCGGGCAGGTTATGCGCGGGAGAAAGACGAGGTGATCCGGGGACATCAAGCTATTCACTTTGTATTGAAAAGAACGGCATGTGGCGACCAAAAAGAAAGTATGGACTTGGTCGGCGTTTGTTCCGCGGGTAAGACCGAATGACATCGACAGCTCAATTCACAATTGCAGATCGCAAGATCGGGGCGGATCAACCCGTGTACGTCGTCGCTGAGCTTTCCGCTAATCACAACCAGGACTTCAACCAGGCGGTTCGGCTCATCGAGGCGGCCAGAGAATCTGGAGCTGACGCGGTAAAACTACAGACCTACACGGCGGACACAATCACCATCCGCAGCGATCGCGAATGCTTCCAAGTTCGTGGTGGTACGATCTGGGATGGCCGCACGCTGCACGAACTTTATGATGAAGCCTACACGCCTTGGAATTGGCAGCCTAAGCTGAAACGAGTTGCGGACGATTTCGGGCTCGGATTCTTTTCCTCTGCCTTCGATTCAACTGCCGTCGACTTTCTGGAGAGCATAGGAGTGGCGGCATACAAGGTCGCATCCTGCGAACTGGTTGACCTTCCGCTACTGCAAAAAATATCGCGCACGGGCAAGCCGCTGATCCTCTCGACCGGGATGGCTACCATCGAGGAGATTGAGGAAGCCGTTAAAACCGCTCGCCAAGCCGGCGCCGGGCAAATCGCGCTGCTCAGGTGCGCTAGCGCTTACCCGGCACCTCCCTGCGAGATGAATCTGCGGACCATTCCTGAGTTGGCGCGAAGGTTTGACGTTCCCGTGGGATTGTCGGATCACACCATGGATATTGCTGTTCCCGTGGCGGCCGTAGCTCTCGGCGCATGCATCATTGAAAAACACTTTACCTTGTCCCGATCGGTGAAGGGGCCGGACAGCACTTTCTCGCTCGAGCCAGCCGAGTTCGAAGCCATGGTGGAAACGATTAGAACCGCGGAGAAATCTCTCGGAGAGATTCAGTTCGGCCCCACCGACAGCGAACGCAGCAGCCGGGTTTTTCGCCGCTCGCTCTTTGTAGTCGAGGCCGTGAGGCAGGGAGAAATTTTCAGCGCAGAAAATATCCGTTCAATTCGACCCGGTCACGGATTGCACACGCGGCATCTTCCGCAGATCGTCGGCAAACGCGCCTCTCGTGACATCGAGCGAGGTACGCCGCTGAGTTGGGACCTGGTGGCCGAAGCATGAAGGTAATCAGTCCGTTATTGAAGCGCGTTGTGTACCCCGGCCTGTCCAAGACGGGGTATCTTCGTCGCGCGGCGCCGACTGGACCGGTGGTGTTGACTTATCACGGTGTCTTGGCCGCAGGATACAAAATCTTCGATCCGAGGCTGGATGGCAATCTCGTCAGCGTGGATGCATTTCGCCGTCAAATTAGCCTCCTGAAGGATCACTACAACGTGATCTCTCCAGATGAATTCCTGCGGTGGTGTGAGTCCACGCATGAATTGCCTCCGCGTTCCGTGCTGCTGACTTGTGATGACGGCCTGCAGAACTGTCTCTTCGACATGCTTCCCATTCTTCAGGAATTCGATACTAAATGCCTATTCTTTGTCACTGGCGCTTCTCTCAGCCACACGCCGACAATGTTGTGGTACGAAGAACTGTATCTGATGCTTTTGGCAGCTGCTGAAAGCTTTACCTTGGAGCTGCGCGAAATCGGAATGCAAGCGAAAGTGAGCCGGCAGGAAAAACATTCCTTGTGGTGGGAGTTGGTAAAGAAGCTTTCGTCATGGAACCTGAATTGCCGGAAAACGCTTCTCGGGAGAATAAGAATCCAATTGGGACTGGCGGAGCAATGGAATGCTGAATATCGCGAGGATCCAGTGCTCAGCCGCCGGTTCTTACTGTTAAACGAATCCGAACTGCAACAGCTCGCCAGCGCGGGGATATGCATCGGGGCTCATACCGTTTCTCATCCGATGCTCTCACAGTTGTCGCCGGATCAGGCGTGGAGCGAAATCTGGGAGAGCAAGCTCAGCTTCGAGCGAGTTTTGGGGCGAGCGATATGGGCTTTGGCTTATCCATTTGGCGATTCGTCCTCAGTTACTTCGCGGGAGTTGCAAATGGCGGAACGAGCCGGCTTTAAAAGCGCATTTCTCAACGTGGATGGAGCTTTTGGAGCTGAGATTTCGAAGTTTGCGCTGCCGCGAGTACACATCACGGCCGAGACGACTCTCACAGAATTGGAAGCACACATTTCGGGGCTTCATCAATCATTGCGGGCACTGTTTAGACCAGTAAGGCCGAGCGCTGCGGGGTTCAACGCTTGAGCACTGAAACTATGACGGTGCAGGAGGACACGGTCAATCTTGGAACTTACCGCATCCCCGAGGTCGCTTCGCATTATGCGGCTCTCAATTACCTGACTGCCTGCGAGCGATTGCTTTTTCAAACTTATATTAAACCAGGGATGAGCATTCTTGACCTCGGCGTCGGCGGAGGGCGGACGACGTCTTATCTTTCCAGCGTGGCGTCGCGCTATGTTGGAGTGGATTTTTCGGAGGCGATGATTCGCGCCTGCAGGAAAAAGTTTCCTGATCTCGATTTCCTGCTGGCGGACGCGTCTGATTTGTCCGCTTTTGAAGATGCCTCGTTTGATGCCATCGTATTTTCTTTCAACGGGCTGGATTCTGTTATTTCAAGCGAAAAAAGATCGCGATGCCTTCGCGAATGCTGGCGGGTGCTGCGTCCGGCCGGAGTGTTCGTTTTCTCCTCACACAATCCGCGCTCACTCCTGGTTCGTGCGGATTGGGGCCGGGGAAGACTGAGGGCTTTTGGGCGAAGATTCATCTCGCAACGGAATGTTTTTTTTCGGCAGCTCGTCGGATTACTCACGGCGGCAAAGGCGACTCATGCTTTTCTTTCTGCGGCGATCGGGTGCGGGTTGAAGATCGGCCGACGCCTTCCCACCTCCACCTTCTGGCGCGGCGAAGGCGAACTTTATGATTCGAGCCACGGGGGACTCAGGATTCACTGCTCCGTACCCGATCGCGTCGTCGCCGAGTTGTCAGAATTCGATTTCGATTTGGTTAGGGTGGTGGGAGATGACTATCCGCGAGCCAGCCGGATGCTTCTCACCGATTGGTATTACTACGTTTTTTCTAAAACCGATGATGGTTCGATCGGCAGGAAACCTTGCGCCTAGTTCTGCATCGAGAAATTCCCGACGACAGCGTTTTGGCCGCCCAGTGGAACGAACTGTTGCAACTGATGGAGTGTCCCGAGGTTTTCTACACATACGAATGGTCGCTAGCTGTAAGTCGTGCCTATGGCGATTCGATTACGCCTCTCTTGATGTTGGCCTATGAACAAGATTCGTTGATTGGGGTTGCCTCACTCGCGACCGATAAAACACGAGCACGGACGTTTTTCCTCGCAGGCGCGACGGCGGATTACTGTGATTTTGTTTCCTCCACGAAACTGCGGCAGGAATTGGTTGACTGCTTTCTGGCCGAACTGCAGAATCTAGGTCTGTCCACGCTGGTGCTGGCGAACTTGCCAGCCGATTCTGCCACCGCCCGTGCGCTTGCGCCGCTAACGGATTTCCGAGGCTATAACTTGCTTTCTCAGCCGGCATTTCAGTGCGCCCAGGTTTCATTGCGCACCCTGGAGCAGCGAGAGTCGGTCCGACGGTCGGTGCGGCATAAGCGGGAACGGCGCTACCTTAGGGCCTTAGCCGCCAAAGTACCGGTCGTAGTGGATCATCTCAGGCCGTGGGAGCAGATTGCGTCGGCATTGCCATCATTCACCAAGGCGCATGTCGCCAGATTCTCGGCCATCGGCCGAATCAGCAATCTCGACAACGCACAGCGAGTTAGATTTCTTTCTGAACTCGCCAAATTGCTTTCATCTCGTGGCTGGATCACATTGAGCCAACTTCGCGCGGGTGAGCATCCCATAGCTTGGCAATACGCTTTTCGATTTGCTCGCCATTGGTCCTTTTACCAGACAACGTTTGAAAGTAGTTTTGCTGAGTATTCTCCGGGCTTCAGTCTGATTCTGAAATTGGTCGAGGAAGCTTGCGACGCCCCCGATACCGATTTTGTCGACCTCGGTTTGGGAGGGGAGGGCTACAAGCAGCGATTGGCGACGGCGACGCGCCAAACTCTGAATCTGACACTCGCAAGGTCCCCTGTGACATACCTGCGGCTCGCGGCACGCTATCATGCTGCCGCCGCCATCAAGACTTCTCCCCGCCTGGAACACTATGTTCGCCGCGTGTTAGGACGACCATCCACGGGAAATGTCCAGGCATGAAGATATTGCTGCTCCATCCAGAGGATGCCGTTACCCCGTGGCGCCCCGCGCAGCATTGGGATCTGGTCGTCGATCTCGGCCGCACTCCGGCCGGAACTTACGAACGCTGGAGCCGGCAAACCGGGTGTCCGGTAATTAGCATTTATGACTACGCCCGGGAGATTGAGGATCTTTATTGTCTCCGCAGGCTTATGCAAATGGGGAACGGCCGCGTGGTCGATCAATTGGGGATTGACTGGTGGGACGTTTTCTCATTGGAACTTGCTTCCAAAGTTCAGCGGGCGATCCTGGTTCACCGGTTGGCGAAAGAGCTTACTGTAAATTGTGATCTATATTCTAGTCGTCCCGATCCCGTGGCGACCACTTTGCAGCGACTGCTCGACGCAAAATTAACCTGCCTGGGCAATGGGTTGCAGTCGATGCATCGTCGCGTGCGCCGCTATTACGAAGCCTTCTCGCGGCTGGGTAAAGCCGAACTCCTTCAGCTCTTCGAGGACAAACTCGACATTGATCACTCGATTCGCCGCCGTTTCGCCGCACACGGGGTAAAGGCGGGGCGGCCGGTGGTGTTGTTGCCGTCGGCTTACGTTAACGTATCTCGTACCTCGCTCTCCTATGCCGCGCTGCTTCCCGAACAGCAATTCATGTTGGTTGTTGCGCGGAGAAACGGGTACCCGGCGGCAGTGCCGCGCAACGTTCTGGTGGCGTCATTGACGCCATATTTCGGCGCAACCGACAAGCGTGAGCTCGCGTCTTTGCTTGACTCGTGGGACAACTTAACAGCCTGGCTGGTCGGCTGCGCTGCAGAGTTTAAGACGGCGGAGTCTGAAGGCTTCTTGGGGTCAGCCAACGCACCCTTTCGTTGGGGAATCGCGCTGCGCGATGCCTGGCTACGTTTCTTTTCCTCGGAGCATGTAACCGCGTGTCTTAGTGCGGATGATAGCAATCCCAATACGCGCATTCCGTTAATTTTGGCCAAGAAGTTAGGTGTGCCCGCCGTGGCTTGTCACCACGGTGCTCTCGACTTTCGCATGGCATTTAAGGAGAACCATGCGGACGTCTACTTGGCCAAGAGCGAAATGGAATTGGATTACCTAAGACGCATCTGCCAGCTTGCCTCGGAAAAGATGGTCCTCGCGGCGCCGGCGTTGCCGAAACCGCTGCCCTTGCAACATGCAGATCGTCGATCGGCTCCGTGGCTCGTTTTCTTTACCGAGCCCTATCAGAGCTACGGATGGCGAAACGATGAAGTGTACCTCGATCTTTTACCCCGTCTGTGTTCCCTCGCCCAAACCTGCGGGCTGAGATTGGTTTTCAAGCTTCATCCCTTTGAGACTGTTGAAGGCCACCGCAGGATGTTGCGTCGGCTTGTTCCAGAAGACGAGCGCCAGATCGAAGTACTTGCCGGCCCGGCTTCGGATGAATTGTGGCACAACACGCGCTTGGCCTTGACCGCACAATCTTCCACCGCCTTAGAATGCGCTTCTTTGCGTATTCCCGTTTTTTTATGCGGATGGTTGCGAGATTCATATTCCGGGTATGTTCAGCAATACACGCGATTCGGGGCCGGTCATGTGTTGGAATCGTCCGCTCAAATCGGGATGATTCCTACGCTGCTTGAGGGCCGGTACGGAAAAGCTTTCCAGCTGCAAGCGACCAGCAGCGCCGTAGATCCCGAGGGCTTTGCGCATCTATTGTCCGGGACTTACCCTTCGCCAGTTGCAAGTAGTGCTTAATAGTTTTCTAGATTGTGCGAAGGTTACGTCCGTACAAAGAATTTGTTTGGTGACTAACATCGTGGCGAAAATCAAGTTGCGAACTCGGCCCATTACCATTTTCACGCCTTCGTTCGCCGACGAAGACAACACCAACGCTCAAAATCTTACTGTGAAAGAAATCGTTGCCCGCCTGCCTGCGGAACAGTTTCGCGTAATGATGATTTCCGGAGGCAAGCCTGATCCGCGCATCGCAGCGCGTAGGAATACCCAGTTGTTGCCTTACTACAGGCACGGGAACACCGTCCGACTATTGATGCGATCCCTCGCTTCCCTACCCGATATTTACTTTTACCCGAGGTTCGGGCCGCTCGATGAGGCGATGCTCACTCTGCACGAGAAACTTCGACTCAGGATTGCAATAGTCACGCACGTTGTGTCGGTAATGAACAATACGGCGGAAGAGAGCTTAGCCGCGCGGTCTATCGTCGAAGGCGATGCCGTGTTCGCAAACTCCGCGCATGTTGCGGACACCGTGCAACAAAGGTTCAGGGTCAGAGCAGGAACGATCTACAATGGGATCGACCGGCGGTTTTTCTTCCCAGGCAATGAAGCAGCATCCCCCAGCAACGCTTGTCCGTTAACGGTTCTTTACGCGGGCTCGTTTCGTCCATTGAAGCGCGTCGAATTGGTAATCGAGCAGGCTGCGCGGTGGCCGAATATCCAGTTCCGTTTGGCGGGCCGTGGTGAAACTGAAGAATATTGCCGCGCTTTGTGCCGAAAATATAACTGCCGCAACGTTTGCTTTCTGGGCCATCTCTCACTTGCCCAACTTGGCGAAGAAATGCGCAGGGCGGATGTTTTTCTGTTCCCCAGCATAGTCGAAGGCCATCCTCAAGTGCTCGGACAGTCTGCGGCTTGCGGCTTACCGGCAATCGCCATGAATGCGTATCACCCTGAATACGTATTGCATGAAGAGACTGGGTTCCTGGCAGAATCGGATACCGAACTAGCCGAGTATTTGGACCTGCTGCTCCGCGATTCACAGAGGCGGCAAGCAATGGCATCGGCCGCTGCGCGACATTCACGACAATTTGATTGGGATCGAGTTACCGAGCAGTGGGTGGAGGTTTTTCAAAGAGTAGTCGGTCAACGTCAGATCGCTTAGATTATGTGCGGAATATTTGGCATGCTCGATTCGGTTCGTCCCTTGGCAGATTCGGCGATGGCTTGGGCGGAGCAAGCCCAACTGCGCCTTCGGCACCGAGGTCCAGATGGCCAACAGCGCATAACCCTCATGAATGGACGGTGCCTGCTGGGTCACGTAAGGCTCGCGATTATCGACATCCAGGGCGGTGCTCAACCAATCAGCAACGAAGACAGCACCGTGTGGGTTGTTTGTAACGGCGAGATTTACAACTATGTTGAGTTGCGCGAGAAATTAATCGGGCAAGGCCACCGCTTTTCTACCCACAGCGATACCGAAGTCCTGGTACATCTTTTTGAGGAAAAGGGAACCGCGCTGCTCGACGATTTGGAGGGCATGTATGCGTTCGCCATTGTCGACACTCGCAAAGAGCAACTCTTTCTAGCCCGCGACCGTTTTGGAGAGAAACCACTCTATTGGGCATCCCTTCACGATGGCCGAAGTCTGGCCTTCGCGTCGGAATTAAAGGCCTTGCTGCCGCTTGAAAACTTAGATCGCAGCCTGGACGTCGCGGCAGTGGCGCAGTTTCTGGCGCTGGGTTACATTCCCGCACCGCGAACTCATTTCAGGGGAGTGTCCAAGCTTCGAGCTGGCGAGGGTATCGTCTTCGGCCCTGGATCGGAGCGCCGCACGTTTCGATATTGGCAGCCCGAATTTGTTCATTTGAACGGTCATCGGCGTCTCAGCCGAAGGGAGGCGGTCGAGGCGGTACGGGATCGTTTCCGCGAGGCCGTCCGACTGCGGTTGCGCAGCGATGTGCCTGTCGGTGCATTCCTGTCTGGCGGCATCGATTCGACCCTCGTGGTCAGTACAGTCCGCGAGCTTCTACCCAACAACTCTCTCACGACGTTCTGCGCATCGTTCGATGACGAACAACTTAACGAAGCTCCGTACGCCAAGCTAGTTGCGCAGCGCATCGGCTCCGATCATCATGAAGTCCGGTTTTCCTCGGCTGAGCTCCTCAATATTTTTGACGACCTCATTGAGCACTACGACGAGCCCTTTGCGGACGCGTCGATGTTCCCTACGTTCGCAGTTTGCCGGGCGGCGCGTGAGCACTGCAAGGTAATGTTGTCTGGAGATGGCGGAGACGAATGTTTTGCCGGGTACCGGCCATACTTTTCGTACTCTAGCTGGCACTCTATCCGCCGGTTGCCGGGGATTCATCTCGCTGCGGATCTATTGCTACGGCACTGGGACACTCGACGGCGTGGCACCGGCCTGCTGAATTTTCTGCACAAAAATGATTGGCAACTTCTCTATCTTGAAGCGGAACGAGCTTCCACTCTGGCTTGCTTTCAGCCGGAATATCAAGAGTGCGCACTCGCAGGATTAGAGGAGCTGAAGGACGCCGCCATACAACACGCGCGCCTAAGATATCCGCTTTCGGCAATGGAAGACATGGCCAACGGATATTTACCTGAGCAGATTCTGGTGAAGGTAGACCGCGCCAGCATGTTCAGCGGGGTCGAATGCCGAACTCCGTTTTTGGATCGTGGCCTCTTTGCATTGGCTGCGAGCTTGCCACTGAATTATCACGTTGCTCATGGTCAAGGAAAGGCTTTGCTGCGCCGCTGCTTGCCGGATTGGGTTCCGCCGGAGGTGCGTTGGCGCCGGAAGCAAGGCTTCACGCCTCCTCTCGATAGCTGGTTTCGCACCAGCTTGCGGACGCAGATGGAGGATGCAATCGGGGATATTTCGCGGCGGCTTCGCGATGTAATCCTCCCTCGCCGCGTTGCCGACCTTTTTCAACAGCATCAAGCAGGCGCAGATCGAAGCCCAATGCTGTTTCGCTGGCTGGTATTAGGCCGAACCTTGACTCAAGCCCGGAGCGCACACGCGTGAGCGTGCACCGCGTTCTGCTGGCGGGATTTCACAGCTTGCGAGAGACCCCATAATGAACGCAACCGCCCAGTTGACTCGAGAACAATCTTCTCCACCGGCAGTGGGCCTGCCTCGCGTCATCCAGAACTCCGTTGCCTTAGTTTTGCTTGACTTGCTGAACAAGGTAATTCCGTTGATCGTGTTCCCGCGAGTGGTTCGCGCTCTCGGTCCCGCGGTCTACGGACAATTAGGCTTCGCCGCCGCAGTCGCAGGCTTTTTCGGTCTGCTGGCCTCTCCGGGCTTTTCCACGTATGCGTTGCGCGAGGCGGCGAAGAACAGCGAGAGAGTTCTCTTCCTGGTTAAACACGTCCTCGGGGCGCGGGTGGTGTTTGCTACTGGCGCCTACGCGCTACTCGCGCTCTTTACTTTGATCTTTGCGCCGCCGGATGGTCAGACACGTCTTTTGATCATGCTCTCCGGGCTGGCTTTCGTCGCGGGCAGTCTTGACACTCAATGGATTTTCGCCGCTCGCTCACGTATGTCGATGATCGCCGTGCAGGGCGCACTGGCGCAACTTGCGTATGCTGGATTGATCCTCGCGCTGGTTCGCGGTTCGCGCGACGCGTGGATTGTTCCATCGGCGACCTTGGTCTCTTTGGGTCTGAGCACTTTGTTTATTTGGCTGCCCGCCCGTCGCGAATATCACATTCCCCTGCCGCAGATCTCGCCGCGAAACTGGGGCATGTTTCTGCCGATTTGTCTGGTCATGGGGTTTTCCAGCCTGATGTCGATGATCTATGACCAGATCGACGTCTTCATGCTCAAGTACTTTCGAGCCGACGCAGAACTGGGAGTGTACGTGGCCAGCTATGGCCTCATGACGATGGCGATGTCTTTCCTCCCGATCCTGGGCCAGGTCTTTCTGCCTCTGCTTTCCGAAACTGCCGGCCGGGACCGCAACGGAGAGAATCGCGATGCTGAGAACAGATATTTGCGCTGGTTTGGCAACGCGACCGTCGGTCTGTCACTACCGATTGCAGTCGGCGGTTTTATCCTGGCGGTGCCCATCACCTCTTTGGTTTTCGGAGGCCAGTATTCGGGTTCTGGAACCCTATTCCGCTGGCTGATGCTGACCATCATTACCGGGCCAGCGGCGAGCTATTGTGGAGCGCAGCTCATACCGAATGGCCGGGAAAACAAATACCTTGCTTCGGTTGTGGCCGGAGCGTTAACGAACGTCGTCCTGAATTTATTCTTTATTCCCAAGTACGGAGCGCTCGCGGCTGCGTTCACTACGGCCTTCAGTCAAGGCGTCGTGGCGATCCTGAACTATTATTTCGTTAAAGATTTGACCAGGCCACCTTTGCTCTCTGCGGTCACTATGTCGCTTCCTGCTACCTGCGTTATGGCGGTTGGTCTGGTACTCGTGCGGATGATGTTTCCGGTTCATGTCTTGGTACTAGTCACTGTGGGAGCGTTGACTTACCTTGGTATTTACGCGCTGAGCCTTAGTCTGTGGAATCGAATCGGCAATTGATGAACAACTTATTCTTTTCATGCGAAGCCGGGTTATCCAGCATCGATGCTGCCGGAGATGCCGCAGGTAGGAACTATTGGAATTCGATCTGGGCAAAGTTGCCGCCGGTCGAACTCTATCAGGGGCCGGTTTATGAGCATCACCCGGTGCTCGCAAGGTTTCTTGCCAATGCCGGCGGCGGCGATGCCATCGAAATCGGATGTGGCACCGGCAATTACATGGTCTACATCAATAAGGAATTTGGATATCGCGTCGACGGACTCGATTACTCGGATAACCTGGAATATGTTCGAGCGAATTTGTCGTACAACGGAATTCAGGATGCAGAGCTCTTTAAGGCGGATTTTTTTGAGCTTGTACCGGTTAAGAAATACGATTTGGTGGTGTCGGGAGGCTTCGCCGAGCACTTCGACGACCATGAGTTAGTAGTGCGGAAACACGCAGAATGGGCGAAGCCTGGCGGACTCGTGGTCATCATCGTGCCCAATTTAACCCACATTCACAAGTTGCTTTGCGGGTGGTTTGCGCCTGAAGTCCTGCGCGTCCACCGTTTTCCGTTAATGCATCGTGACGCGATGCATAGAACCCTGGAGAGTGCCGGTTTGCAAGTGTTGCACTGCGAGTATCAAACTACTTTTCGTCCGACTTACCAGCTACCGGGGATTATGGATTTTTCAGTTCGGGCGGTTCGAAAATTGTTGCAGATCTCCAGACTGGATGACATAGGCAATCGCTTTGGCAGTCCATACCTGATCTCAGTTTCGAGGAAGAACTGAGCGCCTATGCATGCGTTAGCGGCCAGTGCGCAACCGGATATGCAGCATGTAGACCGCCGGTTAAGGGCGAACCTGCCGCAACCCGCAATCCGCGTCCTTACTCTCACTCCTTTTTATCCAACTGCCTCCGACGATGCGGAAGGATGCTTTATCGCGGAGCCATTGCGGGCGATGGAAGCGTGCGGTGTCAACTCCTGCGTGGTCGCCGTGCGGCCCTGGTATCACGGCAGCGTGGGATCGAACTTTGTTGCTCCCGTCGCCACTTGCATTCGTTATGCCTCCATCCCGGGCGGAATCGGCCTTGCTTCTGCCGGGACATTTCTTTATGCGAGCCTGATTTCAAGGGCGCGCAAGCTCCACCGCTCCCAGCGGATCGATTTGATCCACGCCCATGCTGCTCTGCCGTGCGGGCATGCGGCTGTGCTCTTAAGCCGGGCTCTGAAAATACCTTTCGTCGTTACCGCCCACGGACTGGATGCTTTCTTTGACAGCCAGGTTCGTGGATACGCTGGCTCATGGTGCAAGCGCGTTACGCAATTTGTTTACAAGTCAGCATCGCGCGTGATTTGTATCAGCGACAAGGTTGCTCACAAGGTAGTTGGAGAGTCACAGGTCGCGGTGAAGACTAGAGTGATTTACAACAGCGTGGATGCCGAGATGTTTTCTCCGGCACGACACGATTGCTCCCCCAATACCATCCTTAGCGTCGGCAACCTGATTCCGATCAAAGGCCATGAACTGCTCCTCCGGGGGCTCGCAACGGTCCTTCCCCACTATCCGCATATCTCGTGTGAGATTATTGGCGACGGTCCTGAACGTGACCGCCTAACCAGATTCGCCAACAACTGCAATCTTGCGGGCAAGGTTCGCTTTCTCGGACGTCAAAGTCGAAAGCAGATCGCAGAAGCGATGCGCCGCTGTTTACTTTTCGTGTTGCCCAGCCGGTATGAAGGGCTGGGGTGTGTTTATCTGGAGGCAATGGCCAGCGGAAAACCTGTGATTGCGTGTCGAGGCCAGGGAATTGATGAAATTATCGATCACGGAAGCAATGGCTGGCTCATCGATCCGGGCAACCTGCAAGAACTCATAGCGGCTCTCTCGGTGCTTCTGCAAAATTTGCAGCTTCGGTGGCAGATCGGTGAGGCCGCTCGCCACACTATCCTTCAAAGCTTTACCACAGCGCATCAGGCTGCTCAGTTGGCGGCTGCCTATCGAGAGTGCCTGGCATGAGCCGCCGACTTGTGATCATTACCGAGATCATCGCACCCTACCGAATTCCTGTTTTCAACGCACTTGCGCAGCACAATGGGATCGATCTGCACGTGATCTTCCTGGCAGAAACCGATTCTACCCAGCGCCAGTGGCTGGTGTACAAAGATGAGATTCGTTTTTCCTACGAAGTGCTTCCTGCCTGGAGGCGAAGGATTGGCAGGCACAGCATTTTGCTGAACTGGGGAGCGGAATCGGCTTTGCGCCGGGCATCGCCGGACTTCATCGTGTGCGGAGGCTACAACTACGTCGCCTCATGGCAATCTATGCTTTGGGCGCGGCGAAATCGCGTGCCATTTGGTCTGTGGGCAGAGAGCACAACTAGAAACCTCCGCAGATGTTACGCCTTGGTAGAATTCCTCAAAACAAGATTCCTGCGCAGTTGCGATGCATTTGTGGTTCCTGGAAAATCCTCGATCGAATACTTGAGGAGCTACGGCGTTGCAGAGGAAATGATTTTTACCGCACCGAATGCGGTTGACACGCAGTTTTTCGCACGACAAGCTGAAGTCCTTCGCGGGGAAGCCGTCAGGCATCGCGAGGCTCTGGGCTTACCTGCTCGCTTTTTTCTTTTCGCTGGCCGCCTGGTTCCGGAGAAGGGTATTTTCGATCTTCTCCGCGCCTATGGCGAATTGTCGCCCGAGATCAAGAAGGATGTGGGTCTCGTGTTCGTCGGAAACGGGCCCGCGCGGTCCGCTCTGCTTCAATGTGCAGCGGCCATTAATCCCGGCTCCATTCAACTTGTAGGCTTTGCCCAGCGTGAACAATTAGCTGCTTACTACGCGCTCGCGGACGTTTTCGTCTTTCCCACACACACCGATCCCTGGGGCTTGGTCGTGAATGAAGCGATGGCGTGCGGTTTACCCGTCATCGCCTCCGACTCGGCCGGTTGCGCCGCTGATCTGGTCGAGAACGGATGGAACGGTCGCGTCGTTACTGCCGGAGATGTCGGCCAATTGGCTTGGGCTATGAATGAACTTGCGAGTGATGCTGAACTTCGGTCGCGCATGGGCCGACGGAGCAGGGGGCGAATCGAACAATATTCGCCCGAAGCCTGGGCTGCTGGCCTGGCGAGGGCTGTGCTACAAGCGGAGGTCGCTGTATGAGTGACCGACTGTTCAAATTCTTTCTGCTAGTCGCGATCGCTATAGGTTCTCTTTTTGCTCTTTACACCGCGATTTTTCGTCCAGCGTATTTCAGTGGTTCAGATGAGCTTGCGACCTTGCTCTTCGTGCAAGTGCTGCTGGCGGCGATTTGGAATTATCGGGTACGATTTTTTCCGCTCCTGCTGGCGACTTTCCTGTGGGCCGGTATGGTCCTGCCGATGAATGTAGCGTGGACTTCGGGGCGATGGATTGTTCTGGCGGTGGGCGCTCTTGCCGGACTGGTCGTTTATGCCAGAGACCGGCGATACTCCTTTGCGACATTCCATCTGGTGGCGTTCTTTTGCGTGGTGTCGGCGCTGGTATCGGCCGCCGTATCAGCCTATCCCAGCCTGGCTTTTCTTAAAGCAACTAGCTTGCTGCTTCTCTTCCTCTATGGCGCGACCGGAGCCCGACTGGCGGTGGCGGGAAGGGAGACGAGTTTCTTCTCAGGGTTACTGACGGGCTGCGAGTGGCTCGTATACATTTCGGCAATTTCCTGTTTTATCTTTCGCTCCGAAATTTTCGGCAACCCGAACTCGCTGGGTGCGGTGATGGGAGTGGCCGCAGCCCCAATTTTGTTGTGGGGAATCCTGATAAGCGAACGGCCGACCACCCGCTGGCGGCGCAGCTTCGCTTTCGTGCTCGCGGTGCTGTTGCTTTTTAGCAGCTATGCCCGCGCCGGTATCGCTGGGGCAGTCGTTGCCTGTACTTTATTGTGTCTCGTTTTGCGCGAATATGGGCTTTATATCAGAGGGGTGGCAGTCTCACTGGCGTTAGCGGCACTCGTAGCAACAGTTACTCCTCTGCACCAGCAACCATCAGACTCACTTACATCTGCCTTTGTATACAAAGGCCGGAGGGAGGACGGAATTCTCGCATCGCGCAGGCCGATTTGGACTGAGACCGTATCGGCCATTCAAGAGCACCCGTGGTTGGGCAGTGGGTTTGGAACCAGTGCGACGAGCATGGAAGTGGCGCAGCCACCGGAGAGCTTCGAGTCGCTCCGTGCGGCCACCCGAGAGCATGGCAACAGCTACCTGGCAATTACCGAGTGGGTGGGGTTTGCGGGAGATGTTCCGTTTCTCGCCCTGGTCATTTTGACGACTGTGAACGTGGGGCGGGCCCTAGTACAGATGCGGCGGACGAAAAATGTTTTATCTTCCGCAATCCCATTGGTGGGAGTTGTGGTGGCAGGCCTGGTTCACGCCGCGTTTGAAGATTGGCTCTTCGCCCCAGGCTACTATCTTTGCATTTTCTTTTGGACTTTGACTTTCATTATGGTGGATGTTGTTGCTGGGAGTGCGCTCTCGCCCGCCAAGACTGCACCAAGTGCTCAACGAGCATGGACTCCCACGCTTAACACCGCCGCACTCACTCGATAATGCATATCTTCCTAAATTGCATGGCCGCCCACGCTGGTGGTGGACTCACGTACTTGCGGAACGTCGTGCCCTGTCTTTCTAGCAGAGCCGGCGTGCGAACTACGGTCGCCGCGAGTACGAATCTGAGGCAGGAACTCGGAGATCTACCGAACATTGCGTGGGCGGAACTGCATAGAAATGAGGGAGCAGCGCGACGCTTTTTCCAGGAGCAGGCAACACTCCCTGGGTTGATTCGCGCTAGTGGTGCAGACGTTCTAATCTCCTCGGGCAACTTCGCGCTGTGGAGATCACCCGTGCCGCAGATTCTTCTTTCGGGCAACTCTCTCTACACTTCGGCGGATTTTTATCGTGACCTTCGTTTCCGTGGAGACTATCGCGTCTGGCTGGATACTCGGATCAAGAGCATTTTCGCCAAGAGATCCGTTTATTGGGCCGACCGCACCGTCGCGCCCAGTCGGGCCTTCGCCGAAGAACTGCGGCGCTGGACTGGAGCCCAGGTTCTCTCGATTCACCACGGCTTCAACTGTGAGACTTTTTGCGAAGTTGGAACCGCGTTGCCCACCGCAACTCAACAAAAGCTGGATTCCGCTACAGATGCGCTGCGATTGCTCTTCGTCAGCCACTACAACTACTACCGGAACTTCGAGACTCTGCTGCGAGCGATTCCTCTGATACAAAATCGATTGCGGCAGCGCAGGGTGGTGCTGTTCCTGACTTGCCAGCTATCTTCAGCGGAAAATCCCGGTTCTTACCGCGCAGAACCCGCGGCTGCGCTGGTCCAGCAACTTGGAATCTCGGAACAGGTTGTCGAACTGGGCGCCGTTCCCTACCAAAGCCTGCATCACGTGTATCGCGATTGCCACATTTATGTGACTCCCGCTTATACCGAAACTTTCGCCCATCCGCTGGTAGAAGCTATGGCGAGCGGAGTGCCCGTTGTGGCCGCCGACCTGCCGGTTCATCGGGAGATCTGCGGCGAGGCTGCTCAGTATTTCCAGCGCTTCTCTGCGGAAGATTTGGCGGATCAGGTTCTTCGCCTTGAAGCCTCACCTGATCTTCGGAAAGTGGCAACCGAACGCGGGCGCAATCGGTCGTGCGAGTTTTCCTGGGAGCAGCATGTCGAGGAACTACTTGGGGTGGCCAGCAGCCTTGTCACTGTAGGGTCCCCTCGACGTAGAGGCTATTTGCCACATAGGTCAGGGGAGACAGTATTCCGCTAATCTTGCGCAATGCCTCCGAAGCGTAAACCACTGTGCGATATTTCCACGGAAGAAAATGTACATCGCTGATTTGTGGGTTGAGCGAAAATAACCACCCGCAAAAATTCGGGCGGATCGAAGATTGTGCGGAAAATCGAGTTTAACTCTGCGGGCATCCAGTAACGCACATCGAAATCGCGGCCCTCGCGGAATCCTCGCCGGGCTTGGTCATAAAGACAGCGAATGCCAAAACAATTTGGCATTTGTATCAGGAATCCTCCTGTAGAGCACAACGCCCGGGCAACTTCCCGCAATGTCAGGCGGGCGTTCTCTTTGGAAAGATGCTACAGAACACTGTAGGAGAAAATCTGATCGAAGCTCCCGCTCGCGAAGGGCAGATAGCTGCCATCCACAAACCACATAATGCGCCTCTATCCCCATCTGCTGCGCTAGGTGCCAGGCCGTACGAATTCCCTTCAGTGAGGGATCGATTCCCACCGGGCGATAGCCCATCCGGGCGGCGGCAACGAAATGGTCACCTGATTTAGAGACGCTGAGAATCTGGCAAGTAGGATTCGCCGCGGCATCCTCAACTCCGCTCTCAATCGGCTTGGGGTTGCCAATGCTGATGCCGAGAAGCAGCAAGAGAAACCTGCGCGAAACCTTGATCTATAATTGCCCCAATTTCTGAGGACCTTTGCTTGCTGCATCAGCGCTACAAGGATATTTGCTTTCTCGCGATCGCAAAAGCCACGGTGCCCAATTATTGGGTTCGGAGATGTCGTTATGCGGTCTGGCCGGGTGCACGTTCACTCCACTTGCATTTGGGTTGCGGGCCGAAATATTTGTCCGGCTTCGTCAACATCGACGCTAATCCGCTGCAAAAAACCGACATGTGGCTGGATGTGCGCTGTGGACTCCCGTTCGCCGATGAGTCCGTGGACTCAATCTATTCGACGCACATGATTGAACATCTTTATCCCGACGAACTGGAAGCGCTTCTTCAAGAGTGCGCGCGTGTGCTGAAGCCGCGGGCAGGACTGCGGTTGATTGTTCCGAGTTTGCGCAGCGCCGTGTTTGCCTACCAGGAAAAGCGACGCGATTGGTTCTGCGATTCCTTCCCCCGCCACTTTGATTCGGTCGGAGGACGTTTCTCGAATTTTGTGTTCTGCGATGGGCAACACCGCACCGCGTTTGATTTCGGATACCTGGAGGAGGTCTTGAGCAAGGAGGGATTCAGCCAGGTGGAAGAATCGGCGGAGGGTGTAAGCCGTTTGTACAGGGAAAACGTCCCTTCTTTTGATCCCAACGACCACGTCGGACTGCCGCGCTCACTTTACGTCGAGGCTTTCAAGTAATTTCGTCCGTGTAAAGCAATTCAAAAATTGTTACCCTGTCACCTCCTCAGTCATATGGCAGCGGCTAGCGGCGGCGGTAGGATGTTTGCTGGCGATCTGACAACGCATTATGCAAACACTCGAAGAACCGAAGATTCTGCCGGTCGCTGCTGCGCAGGCTGTGTCTCTGCCCGTGAGCGTGATCATTCCTGTCCGCAACGAGGAACGCAACCTGCCTCGTTGTCTGGAAGCTCTCCGTGGAGTTGGTGAAATTTACGTCATTGATTCGGGCAGCACCGACGAAACCGTCGATATCGCCCGCTCCTTTAACGCGAAAGTCGTGCAGTTCCACTACGCTGGGGGTTGGCCCAAAAAACGTCAGTGGGCCATGAATACGCTTCCCCTGGCATACGACTGGATCCTTCTTTTGGATGCCGACGAAATCCTGACCCCAGAACTAGCGGAAGAAATCCGGTTGGCCATCCGCGACCCGTTTTGCGATGGCTACCACATCGCTATCCGCATGCATTTCTTGGGACGCATGCTTCGCCACAGTGATGCGAGGTTCTATAAGCTCTCGTTGTTTCGCCGCGGCAAAGGCCGGTTTGAGTGCCAACTCGAGGATCAGGATGCTTCAATGTGCGACATGGAGGTACATGAGCACGTTGTGGTCGAAGGACGCACTGCGAAATTGCGACACCCGCTTGTTCATCGCAACCTGCACATCCTCTCGCGCTACATACAGAAACATGACGAGTATTCTACGTGGGAAGCACACGTGTGGTCGCGGGGCGAAAGCCGTTATGACGACTTGCCACCTTCGCTGGCTGGTACGCAGGCGCAACGGCGCCGCTGGTTGAAAAAATATTTCATGAGGCTGCCGGGTTCGCCCGTTGTTCTCTTTTTGTACAAGTATTTTTTTCAGATGGGGTTTCTGGATGGCGCGCCGGGGCTAATTTATTGCGGATTTCAAGCCGTCCAGTTGTTCCACAGCAAGGCCAAGATTTACGAATTCCGCACCAGCAGAGACTGACTTCAAGATGTGTGGCATAAGCGGCTTATTCAATTGCGGTGATCGCGAAACTCTGGCGCGCATGACGTCAGCGCAGGCCCATCGCGGGCCCGACGATGTTGGGCTATGGGAGCGGCGATTGCCAGACGGCGGCTACGTTGGCTTGGGCTCTCGTCGCCTGTCGATTATCGATCTGTCTCCTGGCGGGCACATGCCGATGTGCAATGCTGATCGCACCCTATGGATCACTTACAACGGCGAGATCTACAATTTCGGCGACTTACGGCATGAACTGCGAAACAAGGGGCATCATTTCGCTTCCGGCACGGATACCGAAGTGGTGCTGCATCTCTACGAAGAGCAGGGCCCGGAGTGCGTCAAGCGATTGAATGGCATGTTCGCATTTGCCATTTGCGATCTGCGCTCGGCCACACCGGAGTTATTTCTGGCGCGCGATCATTTCGGGGTCAAGCCGCTTTACTACGCACACTCCGGTCTTGGCTTTGCGTTCGCGTCGGAAATCAAAGCGTTGCTTGAAGTACCGCGAATCGAAACCCAGCTCGACCCCGAATCCCTGCATCAGTATTTAACCTTTCTCTGGGTTCCAGAACCAAGGACGATGTTTCGCAGTATCCATAAACTGCCTGCGGGTCATTGTGCGACCTTTCGGGACGGTCAACTTCGCATCACAAAATATTGGGACCTGACCTTTCCCCCAGCCGATGCCGCCTATCCCCGCTCCGAATCAGAACTGGCGGAAGAAATTCGTGAGTGCTTCCGCCGTTCAGTCAAAGCCCAGATGGTTGCCGACGTCCCGGTCGGCGCATTCCTCAGCGCGGGGCTGGATTCGTCGAGCATTGTGGCGATGCTGGCGCGTGCCGCCCGGCAGCCGCTTCGCACGTACACCATTACTTATCCGCCAAAGCACCGCGTTGGCGAAAACGCACTCGACAATCCCGATGTTCCCGCGCGCCTGGCTCGCCGGCTCGGATTCGAGAACCGACAAATCGTGGTTGAGCCTGATGTCGCCGATTTGTTGCCCCGGCTGATTTGGCACATGGACGACCCCGTGGCTGATCCTGCGATTATTGCGGCGTATCTCGTCTGTCGCGAGGCCCGCAAGCAAAGTACGGTCTTGCTCTCCGGCATTGGCGGCGATGAATTGTTTGCCGGGTACCGCAAGTATTCCGCGCATTATTGGGCGCAGGCGTATCAAAAGATTCCTCCTGCATTATGTCGATGGGTAGCCCTTTCGCTGATGAGCCTGCCCAACCTGCGCGAGACGCGTGCCAAGGGAAGAGTGCGGCTGGCAAAAAAGATGGCCCGTAGTGCGTCACTGCCGCCCGCCGAGCGCTTCGTAGCCAACTGCACGTACTTGGACGCCCATCAGAAGGCTTCGCTTTACACACCGGCTTTCGCGGATGAGGTCAGGAACTTCGATCCCTCCGTCCGCCATTGGGCATGCTTCGATCAGGTGCGGGACGCCGATTTCCTGAACCAGATGCTGTATCTCGACACCAAGATCTTCATGCCCAGTCTGAATCTGAACTACAACGACAAGATGAGTATGGCTTCGTCGGTTGAGGTTCGCGTGCCTTTCCTCGATCGCGAACTCGCCGAATTTGTTGCCTGGAACGTGCCGCCTGGTCTGAAGCTCAAGGGGTTTCTTCGCCCGACCACGAAGCACATCTTTCGCGAGGCCATGCGAGAGGATCTTCCCGAGGAGGTATTGAAACAGCCGAAGGCGGGGTTTGCCGCCCCGGTTGATTACTGGCTGGCACATGACTTAAGGGAAATGGTCGACGACTTGCTTTCCGAATCGCGAATTCGCCAGCGCGGCTTGTTTCGTCGCGACGCGGTGCGTGCGTATGTCGACGAACATCGCAGGGGAAAGCACGATTGGTCTATGCAGGTTTGGCAATTTCTCACGCTCGAAGTGTGGATGCAGACTTTCCTTGGCGGTCGCGCGAAGGACACAGCGGCAGAACCGGTCGGCGTCACGCAGGCGGCGATCGCATGAAACAAGCACTGCGGCTCAACCAATGTTGATCCTGGGACTGAACATGTTTCACGCGGACTCCTCTGCTGCGCTCGTGCAGGACGGTGTGATCGTATTCGCTGTTGCAGAAGAGCGCTTGAACCGCATCAAGCACTACGCCGGCTTACCCTTACTCGCTATCAAGGCTTGTCTGGATTTCGCCGGTGTGAAGATTACGGATGTTGATCACGTTGCTATCGGGCAGGACAGCGACGCCAACCTGGCGGAAAAAGTTCAATACGCCCTGGCCAATCCCGCCAGGATTCTCAATTTCATCCGCTTGCGCCAGCGCAAACAACCGATGCGCGATGGGCGTTCGCTGCTGGCCAAGGCGCTCGATGTAGATCCCCAAACGCTTCGCTTCAAGGAGCATCATCTCGAACATCACATCGCGCACATTGCCAGCGCTTACTACTGCTCGCCTTTCGACCAAGCCGCGGGCTTCAGCTATGACGGCTCCGGAGACTTCGTTTCCACCATGATGGCCCGCTGCGAAGGCAATCAAATCGAGGTACTCGATCGCATCTTCTTACCGGATTCCCTCGGCAGTTTTTATACGATGATTTGTGAGTTCATCGGCTACAAGCACTACGGCGATGAAGGCAAGGTCATGGGACTGGCGCCCTACGGCAAAGACACACTATGCGACAAACTCGCCGAAGTGATTGGATTGAGAAACGGCAGATTTAACCTCGACCGCAGTTTCTTCAAGCCATTGGGAAGCAATCAGGGAATGCAGGTTTTGGCGGACGGCACTGTACGTCTCGCTCGGCATTTTTCCGATCGGATGGTGGAAGCCTTCGGTCATCCACGCAAACCGCATAGCGAAATTACCCAGCGTGAGATGGATCTTGCCTACGCCATGCAGCGCCGCTTCGAAGATGTGTTGTTCCATCTCCTCAACCAGCTCTACAAGCATGTGCCGTCCCAGGATCTGGTGATGGCGGGCGGATGCGCGCTCAACAGCGTGGCCAATGGAAAGCTTTTCACACGCACTCCATTTCGCCGCAGCTGGATTCAGCCTGCTGCCGGCGATGAGGGATTGGCCGTTGGTGCGGCTCTGCACACTTACCACGCTGTTCTCAATCAGCCGCGGCGTTTTGTGATGAAGAACTCATATCTGGGACCCGGTTTTTCCGAGGCGCGGATTGAGTCCGCTCTGAGGAAAGCTAACTTGCACTACTGCAAGCTCGAACGCGAATCATTGCTCGACGCTGTTGCCCAGAAGATCGCAGCGGGCGACGTTGTAGGCTGGTTTCAGGGACGCATGGAGTGGGGGCCGCGCGCGCTCGGAAATCGCTCGATCCTGGCTCATCCGGGTTTACCCGGAATGAAGAACATTCTGAATTCGCGCATCAAGCAGCGTGAATGGTTTCGTCCATTTGCGCCCTCGATTCTTGAGGAGCGCCAGTGTGAATACTTCGAGCACGATCACCCATCGCCGTTCATGCTGCACGTGTACAAGATTCGTCCCGAAAAACGCGCGCACCTTTCCGCTGTCAATCACGTCGACGATACCGGACGTTTGCAGAGCGTCAGCCGCGAGGAGAATTCGCTCTACTACGAGTTGATTCGCGCCTTCGAGCGCAAGAGCGGAATTCCTGTGCTCTTGAATACCAGCTTCAACGAAAATGAACCTATTGTCTGCCAGCCCGAGGAAGCCATTGATTGCTTTAAGCGGACGCGCATGGATGTTCTGGCTATCGGACCTTATTTAAGTTTGAAAACTGAGAACTAGCTATTGGCAATATCATGTCAGCCCATTCAGCTTTCGCGGGTGCGACTGATCAAAAGGAATTAACTCCCGTTCACATCGCCGCATTCCCTTGTCTGCGAGTCCTCGCTTGGCGCAACAACGAACTCTATACTTCTCGAGGTTATACGCTCCTTCGCGCCACAGTGAAGGCTCCAGAGAGCACTATCGAATGGGCGCATGTTGGACACTACCGGCCTGCTGCGTGGCGAGCGATGACTTCGTCCTCGCGGCTGGCATCGCGGCTTGTTCGCGATGGCTTTCACGCTCTGGCAGCTTTGTCCTCGGGTCATCTGGTCGCTGCCGTGCCTGGCGCCATCGTTATTCAGCGACCGGGAGAGCCGGAATTTCATCTATCCCATAAGTTGCTTCGCGGCAGGCGTCCTCTGCACCTTGCTACCACTCCGAACGATTACATCTTCTGGGGAGAATATTTCGATAACCCGCGACGTGACGAAGTTCACATTTACGTATCCACCGACCGAGGCGTTCATTGGGAGGTGGCCCACACATTTCCTCGCGGCACCATCCGTCACGTGCACAACATTGTCTATGACGAGTGGGACAAATGCTTTTGGGTTCTCACTGGCGACGAGGACTCGGAGTGCCGCATTCTCCGCGGGTCGTGCGATTTCAAGGACGTGGATGTAGTTTTATCGGGCAACCAGCAAGTCCGATCTGCCGCGTTGGTTCCCACTTCTGAAGCACTCTATTTTTCTTCCGACACGCCGGTCGAAACGAATCATGTCTACCGTCTCCATCGGCGGGGGGATCTTTGTAAAGTGGCGACGCTTCCTTGTTCTTCGATCTATGGCTGCCGAGTGGGAAACGCTGTTTTCTTTTCTACGATGGTGGAACCGAGTGCAATCAACACCAGCCGTGATGTGTGTGTGTATGGCAGCGCCAACGGAATGTGCTGGCAGCGCCTGCAGCAATGGACAAAAGATCGGTGGCCGATGGGGTTGTTTCAGTACGGCAATGCGTTCCTGCCCGATGGCAAGAACACCACTAGCCTGCTCGCCGTGACGACTATTGCTGTGGAACGCGCTGACTTCGAAACCAGCATCTGGCGTATATGACCGCCGGTCGAGGGGGGAATCCGGCGTGCTACCAGCGCGGCTCTTTTCTCATGCTAAGGTCCAGTTGTGAGCTGGCTGCAATACTATCGACGCATTTTCAGTGCGTATCTGGTTCCTGGGAAGAGCCAACTCACCTTCTGGCACGACACGCCTGAAGTAAATCCTCGCGCGGGCATTCATCGGCTTGGCGAGTACTACATGTTGTTTGCTGAGAAAGCGGATTATACCGGGCAACACGATTCCGCCGGCATTCCGCTGCTGAATTATCACGGCAAGATCGGCCTGCAATATAACCCCATCGCGATTGCGCAGTGGGGGCTGGGCAACTACAACCTTTTTTGTCAAGGTCAAGCAGGAAGCGATCAGCGAAGGAAAAAGTTCTTGGCCGCCAGCAACTGGCTCTGTGCTCATCTCGAGCCGAACTCGTTCGGGTCGTGGGTATGGAATCACCACTTCGATTGGGAATATCGTTCACCGCTGAAAGCCCCGTGGTACTCGGGGCTTGCCCAGGGCCAGGCAATTTCTCTGCTGGTTCGCGCCCATCGGGAGACAGGGACCGCTGCCTATCTCACCGCCGCTGAGCGCGCGTTTACAAGTTTTCTGAAGTCCACCAGCGAAGGCGGCGTCACCTTCGCCGATACCCGCGGCAATCTTTGGTTCGAAGAATACATTGTTTCGCCGCCTACTCACATTCTGAATGGTTTTATCTGGGCGTCCTGGGGCGTCTACGATTATTTTCTGGCGACAGAAAGCAGGGTCGCGCGGGATTTGTTCGCGGAGGCCGTGCATACTCTTCGCGCAAATCTTGATCGCTACGATCTCGGTTTTTGGTCGCTGTATGAGCAATCCGGCACCCTGCTCCCCATGGTCGCCAGCCCTTTCTACCACCGATTGCATGTCGTCCAGTTGCGCGTCATGCATAGTCTTACTGGCGAGGAAATATTCGCCAGTTACGCCGACAAGTGGGAGGACTATGGGCGCAGCCGTGCCAAGCGCACACATGCTCTTTGCTACAAGAGTGCGTTCAAGCTTGGCTATTACTAAAAACTAGTGAAAATTCTCTACGTCTCACAATACTTTCCGCCGGAGATGGGGGCTCCCGCTGGCCGAGCCGCGGAGTTATCGCGTCTGTGGGTGGAGGATGGCCATGAAGTCACGGTGCTGACGGGATTTCCTAATCATCCTACCGGCATCGTGCCGCCCGAATATCGCGGAAAGTTTCGCCGCTTGGTAACGCGGGACACCTACCACGGTGTCAATTTAGTTCGCAGCTGGCTTCTTCCCTGCCCTAATCGCAAGGCCTACGAGCGCATCTTGAACTACAGCTCGTTTTGCGTTTCTTCCGCCGCTACTGGCGCCTTTCTGGACAAGCCAGACCTGGTAATCGCCACATCGCCGCAACTTCTGGTCGGCCTTTCAGGTTGGTGGCTCGCACGCTATAACGGAGTGCCATTCGTCTTCGAGGTTCGCGATCTCTGGCCCGAGTCTCTGGCCGCTGTGGGCATGGGCGAGCGCAACTCACCTCTCCATCGCTCATTGGCGAGAATTGCAGGATTTCTCTATCGCAGTTGTGATCGCCTGGTAGTCGTGACCCCGGCTTTCAAAGAGTATCTGATCCGAAACTGGCGCGTTCCGGAAGAGAAGATTTTCGTAGTCGAGAACGGAGTGGAAACCAGTCTGTTCAACAGGCTTACGCCTAATGCCGCCATACGACGGGAACTGGGCGCGGAAGAAAAATTTGTTGCCTCTTACATTGGCACCATGGGGAATGCGCACGGGTTGGAAACGCTGCTGGCAGCCGCGGCGCGGCTGCGGGAGAGTGCGCCCAACGTTTTATTTCTGCTGGTCGGTGAAGGGGCGGAGAAAGCGCGGATTATTTCTTTGGCCCGGGCCCGTGGACTCACCAATGTGCGTTTTGTCGATCAGCAGCCTCGCGAAAAAATTCCGGCTTACATTTGTGCTTCCGACACCTGCCTTGTCTTGCTCAAGAAGGCCGCGCTTTTTAAGACTGTCCTACCGACCAAGATGCTGGAGTTCATGTCGTGCGCTCGTCCGGTGATTCTTGGCGTGGATGGTCACGCGCGCAAAGTAATGGAGCAAGCCAATGCCGGAATTTTCATCAGGCCGGAAGATCCCGTCGCATTGGCAGATGCAGTCATGCGGTTGGCTGCTGATCCTGCGCTGCGCGAATCTTTGGGCCGCAACGGTCGGCAGCATGTTTGCCACTATTTTTCTCGCCAAGACACCGCCAAGCTATACCTCGATGTACTGCAGGATTTGTTGGGGAGAGCCGAACGTCGCGCAACCGCCGCGGCTTGAGCGGAACAACGCTATTGGAGTTTACCCAGGGGGGCTCAAGCCCGGATGTATTTTCAAACTTTGCGGTCCGAGTGAACTCGTGCCCTCCCGAACCTTGACTACGGAATGGCGACAATACTTGCGGCAGTGGCGGCCTGCATGGCCGCTTCCATGGCGCGTCCGGCGAAAACTTTGGTCGCACTGGTTGGGACAAAAAGAATGTCGTCGGCCTGCATGGTCACATCCGGTGCTTTGGCCCTTAGGATTTTTTTCAGCTCGACCGGAGTTTCGCTCAGCCCGCTGGGGCCACGGTGGATGATTCTGGTCCCGCCCAAATTGGCCGTGCGAGTGGTGCCGCCTGCCAGAGCGATAGCCTGTAACACCGTTAGATGACTGCTGTCCATGAGAAATCCGCTCGGCCTTCCGACATCGCCCACTACATAAACCAAATCGGCTTTGCGAACGATGATCGTATCGCCTGGCAGAATGGGGATGTTGCTCTCTGGGTTGTCAGTTATATTGCGCGAGAGCGGAATGGTAATCGGTTTACCGGGCTGGTCGCGATGCGTGATCGTGATGCTTCGGCCCGCCTTTTCGGTCAATCCACCGGCGGCTGAGATAAGATCGAAAAGCCGTTGCTGTCCCGGCACCGGATAAACCCCGGGCCGCGCTACTTCGCCTAACAGGCTCGCACCTTGCGATGCGTACTGGTCCACAAATAATGTGACGTGGGGATTTTTCACGAAGCCGCCGTCAGAAAGCCGTTTCTGAATCACGCCCTCGGCTTCTTCTGCGGTCAGGCCAGCTACGTGAATATAGTCGATCAGCGGAAGGTAAATCTCGCCTTTGCTACTGACACGAGCCTTGGTCGTGAGTTCGGGAACGTTGTATACACCTACGTCGACCAAGTCTCCCGGCTCGAGCCTGAGCAACGTACTTGACTGCGCCGTAGAATTCTTGCCGGGACTCAACGTAGGCGCAGGTTGATTGTCGACAGCGATTTCAGTTGATACAGTTTCCGCTCTTGTCTCTGCGGTTCGCTCCTGGGCGGCAATTTCTGGCGCGTATGCGGCAAGCAATGCGAATGAAAAGACCCAACTGCAGACAAACTTAGGCAGACTCCATCGCATGGACGATGTCGGAAAATCCATTGCCATTTTGTAAGAAGTCTAGCACGGCTTGGGCCGCGACAGACCAGTGTTCTGGCCCGGTACTCAGATCGCAAACAGCATCCATTCTGGAGCTTGACAGTCAACGGCCCACGACGTATCAAAACAGAGAATAGTGTCGCGATGTTGATGGTTGTAGGATTTCATTGGGTTAACGGCAACATCGATACATCGAAAGAAAACGCGGCAGAGCACCAGACGGTTTTCCCGCATTTTCACTTTCGAGAGAGGAGATAGTTGACACTTTTCTACCTCGGGACATTTGCGGGGTCGCTGCTGCTTTCGTTTGTTCTGACCAGGTACGTGCGCGATTTTGCGACTGCGCGCGGATGGGTGGCAGCGCCCGCCCTGCAGCGCCACCTGCATAATCGTCCCCTGCCGCGATTTGGCGGGGTTGCGATTTTTCTCTCTTTCCTTCTGACTCTTGCGATCGCATTGCCAGCCGGATGGCATCATTTTGCCGCGGACTTCGGCCTTTCCCTGAGGACTCTGCTTACGATTTTGCTGCCCGCTTGCCTCATCTTCGGACTTGGCATTTATGATGACATCCATTCCGTCAGTCCCTACGCAAAGGTTGCTGTCCAGGCTTTGGCCGGCGCGATGCTGTTTGCTGGCGGCCTTCGCATTCTCGGGTTACCAGTGCTGTTTGGCAGTCGTCATTTTTCCTGGTTCGTGGGGCTTCCTCTCACTATCCTCTGGGTGCTGGCTATCACGAATTCTTTCAACCTCATTGACGGGCTTGACGGGCTGGCCGCCGGTTCCGCATTTTTTTCCACCATAGTGGTGTTCGCCGTGGCCCTGATTTCAGGTTCGTCTCTGGTTTCTTTTATGGCCTTGGTTCTGGCGGGCTCGATTCTGGGCTTTCTCCGTTTTAATTTCAGCCCGGCCACCATTTTCCTTGGAGACTGCGGAAGTCTTTTCATCGGATTCATGTTAAGCGCGCTCGCTTTACAAGGGGCGCAGAAAGCCCCAACCACAATTGCGGTTGCTATACCCGTGGTTTCCTTCGGCCTACCGATTCTGGAAACCGGTCTTTCCATCGTCCGCCGCTTTCTCGGAGGGCGTCCGGTGTTTACTGCCGATCGCGAGCACATTCATCACAAACTTTTGCAGCGTGGCTGGTCTCATCGCCAGGTCGTCATTAC
Source organism: uncultured Acidobacteriota bacterium (assembly GCA_963832245.1). Classification (GTDB taxonomy): domain Bacteria; phylum Acidobacteriota; class Terriglobia; order Terriglobales; family Acidobacteriaceae; genus JABDBE01. The sequence continues at coordinate 2,551,571 of CAWHTG010000004.1, read as the reverse complement.
TCTTTATGCCGTCTCAGCTTTGTTTGCGTTACTAAGCTTGTTTCTCCTGTGGCCGACTGGCGACGTACTTGGCCTTGTCCTGGCTGTGCTCGGTAGCGGGATATGGATCGGGGTGCAGCGCCTTGGTTATCTGGAGTTCGGAGAATTGCGGCGGGTAGCGCACCGTAGTATGGAACGGCAGGTTCTGATCAATAACCTCGCCATCCGCAGAGCGACGGAAGAGTTGAAAGTTACGAGCGATTACCCGCAGCTCTGTCGAGTCCTGGTAGCCGCGCTCGCGGGCAATGATATCGATGCCTTCGACTTGCGATTGCTCTCTCCCGCGGTCGAACCTCCGCTCATCCATGGATTGCAGCTCATCTCACGATGGGAAGAAGCGCCTTGCCTCCGGTGGACCAAGCCAGGCACTTTTTTTGTCCAGGAGCTAACCAGCGCCTGGTGCCTGACTCTGGACCTCGTGACCACCCGGAATGCGCGTTGTGGCTCGATTACCGTTTACCGTGTCTATAGTGATCGCGAATTGCAGTTCGACATCAACCTGCTTACTTCGGTGTTTCCGGTGGCGCTGGCCGATGCTCTTGACCGGGCCTCCAGTTCCAATGTCGAGATCCTGCCCACCGTTGAGACCGGTTCCGAATTGATTGCCGCGCAAGCCAGCTAAGACTACCCTTTGGAATTTCTTATCCACAGCCCTGAACCAGCGCTGCCACTTCTGGATGATTGCGCTCCCATTTATTTTTCTCCATTCGCTCGCCAAAGAAAAAACCACGGAAGGAAAATCCGAAAGATGGCAGAAAAGCTCACCGGTCAGGACATCAGCTTCATCACGTTGCCGACCGCGGTGTTCTGTGTCGAATGCGAATTGATCAGCAAGAACAACACTCCGCATTGCATGGCTTGTGGCAGTGCTGCGTTGCTGAGTTTGTCGCGCGTGCTCGGAGGATCTTTACGGGGCCAGCAGACTGCTCATCTGATTGCGGATGCCGAACTCGATCGGCTGGTGCGCGAGCTGCTTCGCACTGTTCCCGCGGCTGTTTCTGAGAACCGCATTCCTGCTTCCTTTGCGACTTTGGCTCCATCGCGGAGCCATGCCCGAGCCATGGGATCGCAGACCGTGCAAAGCATGGGGCATGTTTCGAGAAACGAAGCCGACCTTTTTCCCGGGGAAATCGATCTGGAGCCTGCGATCAGTGTGATTGCGGAACGCGCCCAGGCTTTGACAGGAGCGAGTGGCGCCGCCATTGCTTTGCGGCAGGGAGACGAAATCATCTGCCGCGCGCGAACCGGACGCACTGCGCCTGATCTCGGAGTTCGCTTGCAGACCGACTCGGGAATTTCCGCTGACTGTGTGCGCACCGGCGAGATTGTGCTTTGCCACGATGCCGAGCGCAACCCCTGCGTTGATTTGGCCAGCTGCCGGCGGCTGGGTGCGCGGTCTATCCTGGCGGCGCCACTGCGCCATTTCCGCCGGACGCTGGGGGTATTCGAGGTTCTCTCTGGCGCTCCGCATGCTTTCGACCAGCGCGATGTGGCCACCATGCAATTGCTTTCGAGCCTGATGGTCGCCGCCATCTCGCGCCTGTCCAGCCTCCGCCGTCATTTACCGGAGCTCCCAGCGAACAGCTTGGTTAGTCGATGAGCGACAGGTCTGAAGGACCAGCACGGTACTGGAAAAGTGATGTTGCGACCCGTCGCGCCTTGAACCCCGAATCTGCGTTCAAACCGGTGGCTTAGCAGCGCCTGAAGGCGTCCTTGAAAGACTTCACTTACGGCACGCCTAAAGGCGAGCCCTGATACGAATCTCTGGATTTTCAGCAAACTGTCAGGCTGCAGCCGCGAATCCGCCGTGTGTTCCGAGACAATTCTTCAGTGCACGAAGAGCATAAAGGGCATCGTCCAGCGCTTCCTCTTCCTGAATATTGTCTCCCGACGCTTTAAACAATTCTCTCGCACGGTTTAAGATTGCGCGCTCTGCATCGGCGATGCGGGCGGGGGTTTTGTCCTTATCCACTTCCATCAGAGCTGTGAGATACAAGTCTCTCCACGCCCAGATTTGCGAAGCTGGATTCCCAGAAGTAGCCATTTCGGTCCTCCACATTGCGGCCAGTACGTACCTTAAGGGAAACTACGTCAAGTTTTCATAATTAATGCAGGGTCGCAAAGCAGACAATACAGTGAATCCTGTATGCGCATAGTTTTTCTGAGGAAGAGGAGTGCATAAATAGGCCTTCGGGAAGACGAAGTTAAACAAATGGAATGAGAACAAAGCAAACGCTTAACGACCGGTATCCGTGGGAGAATCCGTTCCGGCGGTCAGCGTAGGCTTTCCATTTTCCAGCTTACTTGCAAGATCCTTTATCTCTCTTTCCCGCCCGATATTCACGATTCCTTTTGCATCGTCGTAAAGGCTTTCGCGCAAAAGGTTGTAAAGGCGGACTTTGAGTTTGGCGCGTTCCACAAAAGGTTTGGCGACGAGAAGTTTTTGAGGCTCGGAACATGTTAGAGGCCTCCTGACGAACGGAGCCGCGAGATCAGACTGCGGGTCTCGTAGCGCTTGAGCAGTTGCTTGTACGCAAAGAAAAAGAAGAAGAGTAGAAGCAAGGGCCAGGGTAAGCAGAGCAAGGCGAAGGTTCGCCACATTTCCACCTCTTTCATTGCCGACGCGGTCGAGACCGAAGGAGTACATAAACGCAACACTCGAAACCGGTTACAAGGATGGTGTTTGTTTCTCGCAGGGTTGCTGCATACAAGAATCCAATGTCTGGGCTACTCTCTTCGCGGTAGACAGCGGGGCTTGCAGACGGGCGTCTTAGTCAGTGGCCCATACATTGATGGACGAGAAGTTTGGCGATTTCTGGGACAGCAGTGAGGAAGGCCGAACACCCAGTTGCATGATTCAGTAACCGGGGTAGAGATTGCGCTGGAGATCAATCCCGAGTAATCGCTCTCCATCCCTGCTAACTGCGGGTGTTCTGTCCGGGATAGATTCTTCTCGCCGTGTAGGATACGAGCCAAGGAAACCAGTTCGAGCAGCCGCAACCACAGCGGTTGGGATTATGAGTTACGCGAGAGCCCGAAGCGTCGTCCACGCCCGGGCATAGCCAGCATGACGTTAATGATTTGCAGATCATAAGAGCCTCGTAGGAAGTCCAGAAAATGGGTGCCGGACTCGTCTCGGTTACTACGACCCGATCTGCGACATCCCCTAGGCGTCACTAAAGTTCTTGATCTTCGCCTCGAATCGCGATCCCGGTGTCTCGACCAGTCGCCGTAGCTCCCGTAACGAATTCATGGCATTGATCATCGCCTGCCGCTCGGATTGGCTCGCAGTCTCAAACGAATCTTCTATGTGATCCATGACTGCGTCCTGAGCATCTTGAATGCGACGGAACAAATTGTCTGGATTGGTCTCAAAGATGGCGGCTTCGACCAGATGTGTCCAACTGTGTGTGGAATCCAGTGCCGAGCCGGCGGGCTTATTCATAACCCCTCCCCGGGGCGAAAAATTTCCCCCCATAAGAAACAAAAAAAAGTGAATGCGCAATACGGTCAATACGGTATTAACTAATCGGTGATATCGCTTCGGTTAGGTGTGGCTCGTAACCGCGCAACATTCCACTAAAAAGCCCAGCCGCAGGGCTGGGCTCATCGAAATGCGGGCATGCCGCTAATGAGACATGCTAGTACTCTTGCAGGTCTTGGAAATATGCTTCACGGAAGTGACCTCGATCGCCTGCCGGGTCGAACTGCTGGGCTGTCCCATGGCGCCGCTAGCGGCTCCAGTACTCGGCGAGGTTGATTGTTAGCGGTCTCAAGATGAGAGCCTTAGGCGGCAGTCTCTCGCCTTCGCTTCGCAGGTGCCTGAGACTTGCTTTGCCGTTCAATCTTTCTGGCAAGCAAGGACTTCGCCCTTTCGAGTTTTGCGCGGCGCTTCGCGCTGAGCCCGCGTCCAGCCCGGTTGATGAAGTACGTCAGCATGCGCATACCTGAGCCGGGACCTTTCGGCGAAACTTCCTTCGAAGCGAGCGTGCTGGCGATTGTGCTGGCGTCCTTGGTAAACAATCCCGCCGGGGGATGAGTGGAATCTGTCTTCACACTTGCAACCCATTTTTTCTTTGCAGTCGTCATGAGACCTCCTTGCCAGGTTGTGATGCATTCTCGCGGCCAAGAGTGCGCATCATATTGGTCGGAGCGGATTGCGACCCTCTTGTGATTCGACTGAAGTAACTGCAACCTCATGAAGAAAGTTCCCCATAACGAGTCGAAGCGGTTGGGGCCGAGCAAGAACACCGTTCTTGTACTCAATGCCAGCTCCATTGCGGAACTGCGGCAAGCTTCAGCCCGTTGCAATGCCTGTGATCTTTTTAAGAGGGCAACACAAACAGTCTTCGGCGAAGGCGCGCCCAACGCCAGGATCATGTTTGTGGGTGAGCAGCCCGGAGATCAAGAGGACCGATCTGGCCATCCTTTTGTCGGGCCGGCAGGAAAGCTCCTGAACGAAGCGCTGGCCGAGGCGGGGATTGAGCGCACCGATGTGTATGTGACGAATGTGGTGAAACATTTCAGTTGGACGGTTTCCGAACGCGGGAAGCGGCGCATTCACAAAAAGCCTCGCTATTCGGAGATCCAGGCTTGCCGGCCTTGGCTTGACGCCGAGCTACGTGTCATAAAGCCAGAGATTCTGGTCTGCTTGGGCGCGACCGCTGCGCAGTCGCTATTAGGGAGGACGTTCAGCGTGAACCGCCAACGCGGGCAGTTGGTAGAGTCCTGGCTGGCTCCTTACGTGACCGCCACAGTGCATCCTTCGTCGATTCTCCGGGCACCCGACGACAAGTCTCGACGCCTGCAGATGCGGGCGTTCGTTAGCGATCTGAAGAAGGTGCGCGAGCTAGCCGAAAAGAGGCGAGCGGCTTAATGTAATCACTTGGTGAGACAAAACGATCACGGGTTTCTCCGTACAAAATCGCGCCGCTCTACAGAGGCCTATCGTTGCGGGCAACGTGCTTTGCTAGATCTAATCTCGCAACGAAGTGCTTGTCAGTGGTGCTTAAAGTATTGCACGGCACGTTCGTGTTCTTGCGCGGCTTTCTTTGTTCCGAACGTGCCCAGGTTGCGCCGGCGGCCAGTTTTGGCATCTTTCTTCCGAGAATAAAGGCGGTATTGACCAGATTTTAGTTTTCGAATCATTCAACACCTCGACGATCTTTGATGCCTGGCGAAGAACCTTTGTTACGGATACACTCGGAGTGCACCGAAAGACCTTGGAAAACTCGTGCGCTAGAACGAGGGACAGAAAACTAGCGGGAGAAAGGATGGCCCACAATGAAAGCTGTAAGCGGAGTATTTCGTTCGCGATCGGACGCGGAGCGTGCCATAGCCGAGATGCAGTCTGCCGGTCTTCCAGAGAGCCAGATCACGCTGCTGACCCCGGAGACAACTGAGAAAGGATTGCAATCGGTTCCTGCGGTTGCTGCGGAGCAACCCGGCATGGGGAAGGCGATTGGCGCTGTTCTCGGTGGCTCCGCCGGACTGTCTGGAGCGGCCTTGGTGATAGCGGCGATCCCTGGTGTGGGGCCCATCACCGCGATTGGCCTTTTGGGCTCAGCAGTTCTAGCCGCCGCTGGAGCCACTATCGGCGCCGTGGCCGGGGGAGAGTTCGAAAATTCGATGACCAAGGGACTGCCAGAGGACGAACTATTTGTGTACGAAGATGCTTTGCGCAAAGGACGCAGTGTGGTGATCGCCCTCACGGACACTGAAGTCGCGGCAGCAAGCGTCCGCGAACTGCTGAAGGCCGAGGGAGCAGAAGCAGTCGATGCGGCCCGCGAACAGTGGTGGATCGGCCTGCGTGACGCCGAGCGCGAGCATTATTCGACGTTGGGCAAGAACTTTGGCGACGATGAGAAGTTTTATCGGCTTGGCTTCGAGTCTGCGTTGCACGCTCGGAGTCGTTGTAAAGAATACGACCAAGTGATGGGTGAGATGACGGCGCAAATCGAAGACCTCGAGCGCCAGTATCCTGGTGTCAACGTGGCCGAGCCTTTCACGCGAGGGTACGAGCGCGGCCGCGACTATTATCAGGAGCTGTGCAGCAAGCAAAAGGCCGCTTAAGTAGCGCATCCCGCGTCGGCGAGAGTACTGAACAAGGGTTGAAAGGGCACGGCTGAAACCGTGCCGTCCATTAACATCTTAATCTATGGCACAGCTGAAACCGTGCCCTTCCACGGTCCGGGAGGTGTGTCCTTGCGGCTACGGCAAAGGGCTCGACGGACTACGGAATCCTTCCGATTACTCCCGTCGCGGAGCGCATTTATTGTGTTTGAGGAAGGAGGTTTTTATGCCTGAAAAGGAAACCATCGAGCGTGCTCAGGAGGATGCTCGTGAAGGCAAGTCGCCCAGCACGCAGGCTGGAGAATTTGTGCGGGAGGAGATGCACCACATTCGCGAGGGCAACCACGGTGCGAGTTCCACCAAACAAGCTATCGCGATAGGCCTCTCGAAGGCGCGGCGCGCTGGTGTCAAGCTGCAGCCACCCAGTGGCGGAAAGGTTTCCGCCAAAACCAGTAAGCAGGCGGAACGAGACTATCGAAAAGGACAGAGCCACTCCCGCCGTAAGCCATCGGCTACACGCTCTCGAGCAACTAGTCGTGCGCTGAAGAGAAAAGGTCACAGCGCGGCTTCACATCGGTCACTATCCAAGCAAGCGCATGCCACCGCCCGGAAGCGTGGTGCAGCCGCACGCCACAGTTCAGCTACGAAAGCCGTACGCACCAAGGCATCGAAGGGTCGGAGTCAAGCTGCGCGCAAAGCTGCGCGGACCCGGGCACATTAGTGCCCGGAGACTGCTGGGGCACAAGGTGAGTGCGGCCTAGTGGTCCGCAAAGGCTTTAAGGCAGGAGTAACTCGAAACGGATGGCCATTCCCAATCGATAATCTTGATCTAAAACTCACCACGATGCGCTCTCCACGCCGCCTGCGAAGAGCCTGCGCATCCGATTGCTTCGCCGTCGTAGGGCCAATCGTCGTAGGGCCAATCAATCCTAAAGCTACAGACTAAACCCGATTTCCTGGCACCTTCTGGGGCAGTCATATTTTTAACAGTTCTGTAACAAATGTTCGCGCCTCAGATGATCAAGATTGGGCGCGCGGTTGGCGTGTATGAAAGAGATTCTGTTGCGAGTCATGGCCGGTGGAGTAGTGGTTTCCGCCTTTGCTCTGCTGGGTGACCTTCTGAAACCGAAGAGTTTCGCCGGATTATTCGGAGCAGCGCCTTCAGTAGCAATTGCGACATTGATCTTGGCTGTGTCGACGGAGGGCAAGGAATATGCAAGCGTGGAAGCCAGGTCGATGATCTTGGGTGCCGCGGCTTTCCTTGTCTACGCTTCGATCGTTAGCCGGTTATTGATTCATGGAAAACGGCGAGTCCTGCCTGTAACCGGCCTGTCAATCACGTTGTGGTTCGGTTGCGCTTTGGGATGTTGGTATGCGGTACTGAGGTAGCCCGGTGAAGGTCAAATTTGATATGTCGGGTCTCGGACGATCGAAGTGGTACGAATACGTCATTCGTTTTGTTTTCGGGGGCACGATTACTGCATTGGCGGGAATTGTGGCAAAGCGTTTTGGTCCAGGGGTCGGCGGGCTTTTCCTTGCATTCCCCGCCATTTTTCCGGCGGCAGCGACGCTCATAGAAAAGCACGAGAAGCAGAAAGAAGCCGGCAAGGACGGTGAGAAACGCGCCCGAGCAGCGGTCGGCGTTGATGCCGCCGGAGCGGCGATGGGAAGCATTGGGCTTGTGGTTTTCGCGCTGATCGTTTGGCAAGGACTGCCGAACTCAAGCCTGGGCACAGTGCTAGCGGGTGCAACCTTGGCCTGGCTGGTCACGTCGGTATTGGTGTGGGAATTTCGGGAAATAGTGTGCAGGCGTCTTCGGGCGCATCAAGTGCGGGCAAGTCATATTCGGTTAGACCAAGGCAATGCGTCGGAGGGCCGGTTGAATAGTCCTGCGCACCATAGTCCTGCGCATCATGGATCGTCAACGACTAGGAGGTTTGATGAGTAAGAATGGCAATTCTCGAAACGGGCTTGCGGACCCATCCCGGCTTCGATCTTTGGATGAAAGGGACAATGAACTCATCCAGGTGGTCATTGAAACGCCTAAAGGTAGTCGGAACAAATACGCATTTGATGTAGAGCAGAAAGTATTTGAACTGAAGAAAGTTCTGCCCGCAGGCATGACCTTTCCCTATGATTTCGGATTCATTCCTCGAACCAAAGGCGGAGACGGCGATCCCGTCGATGTTTTAGTGCTGATGGATGAACCGGCATTTCCCGGGGTTGTCGTGAAGTGTCGACTGGTCGGAATCATTGAAGGCGAGCAGTACGACAAGAAAGATACCGAACGCAACGACCGAGTTGTCGCCGTGGCGAACCAAAATCACAGTTTTGCCGACATCCAGCACATCGACGACCTGGGCAAATTGTTCCTGCGCGAACTCGAAGAATTCTTCGTAAACTATCACGATTTGAGCAACGAACAATATCGGGTGATTGATGTGCGTGGGCCGGGGCGTGCCCGAAAGCGAATCGAGGAGGGCATTCGCGCCGCTCGTCGAGGGTGAGGTCACATTTGCTTTCGAACAACCCCTCGGGCGAGATGCAACTCTAAGTAACGGGAGAACTTGATGCCGACGAAAAAGAAATCCCACCGCAAATACGGTAAGGCTGCAGGCAAAACGGTCGCAAGCGCAATGCGTAGAAAGAAGAAGGGCACGCTTCGTTCGGGCAAAGGCGGAAAGGGCGGCGCCGTCAAAAGCCGCAAGCAAGCGATTGCCATTGGACTTTCTGAAGCGCGGAAAAAAGGCGCTAAAGTGCCAAAGAAAAAGGCTGCCTAAACGGGGGAACGCGGCTTGCCGACTTTTTGCTCGGCTTGGTGAGCCGCGGTCCAACAACTATTTCACGACGACCTCCACCTCTCCTTGCTTCTCAAGCACTTCGATCTGAACTGTCCCGGCGTGGCGTTCAAGGAAGAGGTTGGTGCGAGCATGATCAATCCGAAGATTGTTGATCCACAATTGCGGAATGCCTTCCGGCAGAAACGGCCGATCGAATATAACTTGTTTCTTTGAACCGTCCATCGAGAGGCCGAGACATCCTTGGAGTAGCAAGAAGACGGCGCCCGCCGCCCACGTCTGGGGCGAACAAGCCACAGGATAAAGGGTGGGGCCCTCCCCCTCCCGCCGGTCCAGGCCGCAGAACAGCTCGGGGAGCCGGTGCAGATCGACAACACTGCTTGCATCCAACAGGCCCATCAGGATTTGGCCCGCGAGGTCACGAAGCCCATATTTCGCTACGCCACTGGCGATCAGAGCGTTGTCGTGCGGCCAGACGGAACCGTTGTGATACGAGAGCGGGTTATAGCGAACTTCTTCCGAGCCGACTGTGCGCACCCCCCAGCCGGTGAAGAGATCGCGACTCAGCAAAGTGTGCGCGACCAGTTGAGCTTTGTCCGGGCTGGCGATCTCGGTAAAAAGACAATGTCCAGCATTGGAAGTTCTCACCCGGCAAGCTTTCTTGCTTCCGTCCAACGCCAAAGCGTAAGTGGAAAGATCGTCGCACCAGAATGCTTCCTCGAATTTGCTTTGAAGTTCAGCGGCCTCTATTTCGAGCGCGCTCTCTCTTTGCCGGTCGCCGCGAATCCCGCTGAGCTTGGCAGCCGCGCGTTTGGCGGCGTAGACATAGCCCTGCACCTCACATAAGGCGATCGGGGCTTCCGCTAGAGACCCATTGGCATGGAAGATGGAATCATGCGAATCCTTCCACCCCTGCTGGATCAAACCTTTGCTGCCGCGTCGCGCATATTCCACGAAGCCATCACCATCCACATCTCCGTAGTGATCGATCCACTGGAGCGCGAAGTCGATATGGGGCCATAAATTTTGGATAAACTCTCGGTCCCCGGTGTAGTCGTAATAAGCTCCCGCCAGCATGATGAACAGCGGAGTCGCGTCGACGGTGCCATAGTAGCGTGCGAACGGCACCTCACCCAGCGCGGCCATTTCTCCCCGACGCATTTCGTGCAGGATCTTGCCCGGTTCGGCTTCGATCTCCGCGTTGGTTTCGGTCGCCTGGGTGGAGGCCAGGAATTGCAAAACACCTTTCGCGATCCTGGGATTGACCCAGAGCATTTCCAGTGCTGTGATGATTCCATCGCGGCCGAAAATCGTGCTGAACCAGGGCACGCCTGCGTACGGGTAATCGTGCTCGGGATTCCCCAGGGTCATCATCTCGACGTCGGCGCTAGAGCGCCGGACCCATCGATTGAATCGATCGTTGGAGCTGGAAATGCTGCACAGGCTCGCCGACGCTGCTTTCAGTTCGCTTTCGGCGGCAACCATCGCGCGAGTGTAGCCGATGGAGGACTCAGACGCCCGCGGATTGCAAGAAACCACCAACTGCAACAGGACGGATTGTTTGGGGCGGAGCGAGATATCAAAGCTCAAGCCGGAGGAAGAAATTTGAACGGGATCTGGACAAGACTGAATGCAAGTTTGCCGGACAACTTTATCCAACCCTTCGTACGACAACAGAATCGAGTCTGTTGTAATGCGATCTTCCAGTCGCTGACCTCTTTTTTCACGCCGCGTGCCTCGCACTTCAAAAATATCGGCGAAATCAGCGCTGAAGGCTAACGCGAACGGCATATCAACTGGCGCAAGCCCGTAATTGGCAATCTCGAACTCTTCGTAGCAGACACCCCGCCAAAGAAACTTAGAGCGCAGCATGTGGATGGTGCCGCGTTCCACGATCACGTCGTGGCTGTCAGACACGTCAACATTGGCAAGGTCTGCGGTAAAGACGAGATTATCAGGCTTGACTGTAGAGCTTAGAAGCAGGGGCCGGGCGTTCCACAAGGACAGGCCGAGTTCGGACAGATACCGCGTTCCTTCAAAAAATATCCCCTGCTCGCCCATTCCTAGCGGTTCGATATCGCCGTAGCGGTCGAACACGGCAAACATCTTGCCGTACTTCAGGACGCGGGCGCGGTCGTCCCTTGGGGACGACCTCGTTGCTATGTAGTACTGCTGGGTGACACTAGCTTCGTCCAACTTAGATCTCCATTGGCAGGTAGAACCGGCTGGGAGGCCCTTCGTATGATTCGATCATAGATGGCAAGATAGTCCTGCGTCATCCGAGCCAAAGTGAAGCGCTCCTCGAAACGCTGCCGGCACTTTGCTCTGTCGATCTTATCAATTCTTTCCACCGCCTTGGCGCCCGTTTTCACATCGCGAGCAAGAAATCCGGTGACTCCATTGTCGATGACTTCTGGTACCGAGCCAAATGGATAGGCGATGACCGGAGTTCCACACGCCATGGCCTCGATCATTACGATGCCAAACGGTTCCGGCCAGTTGATAGGAAACAGCAGCGCAGCGGCATTGCCTAGAAATGCATTTTTTTCAGAGTAACCGATCTCGCCAATGAACTCGATGAGCGGATCGTTCAGCAAAGGCTTAATTACGGCTTCAAAGTACTGCTCATCGGCACGGTCGATTTTGGCCGCGATCTTCAACGGCATGCCTACGCGTTTGGCGATCTGAATGGCTTGGTCGAGACCCTTCTCCGGCGAGGTACGGCCGAGGAAAGCCAGATATTGTCCCGGCTTCCGATGGAACGCGAGACTATCTGCGGGCAATCCATGATGCACCGTGCCTTGCCAGTTCGCCCAGGGTAAAGGTGTCCGCTGAGCATCGGAAATAGAAACCACGGGCATATCGGAAAATGTGCGGTAAAGAGGCGCGAGGTCGGGGATGTCGAGCCGCCCGTGCAAGGTTGTGACATTTGGCAGCCGGGCGCGTCGGCTCAGCGGAAAATGCAGGTAATCGATGTGAAAGTGGACAAGATCGAAATTCTCTCTTTCACTGAAAACATGCTCCAGCATATTCACGTGGTGCGCTAATTGATCGACACATAGCGGGTTGAGCCGCAGGGACTGAGGACAGGCTGGGACCAGGCGCGCGTTCGTCATGGAGTCGCCGCTGGCGAAAAGAGTCACATCGTGGCCGAGTCGCACGAACTCCTCGGTAAGCCATGACACAATCCTCTCGGTTCCGCCATACAGTTTCGGGGGAACGCTCTCAAAAAGTGGCGCGACTTGGGCGATTCTCATGGACGATTCTCTTATCCTGGACTGGCTTAAGAAATACACAGGCTGCACGCCTTGGGCGGCGGCTCTTTTAGACCGCGCTCAGATTGGAACCGAAAAACTACCGAATACTTGGAAAATTTGCAGCGATAAATCCATCCCATCTCTCACGCACATAATTTTACTGCTCTAGCTGACCATTATCTCTCAGGCACATCCTGTACCCTGTGCCAATTCAGTACGTAGAACTTGAATCGAATGTTCTTCTCATACAATCAGTCGGGTTCACATGACTCTCCGGCATTTTGTAACCGGGGCACCGTGCAGATAATTGCCAGCAGGAAAACGTTCAGGTTTGCCCCAGGACGCAAAGCGCTACGGGAAAGTCGGCGAGGGCGTTGGCGACGGCAATCATTTCGTGACCATTGCTTTTGTGCAACTCCAAGGCCTCTCCTGTAAATACGTTCTGACACTTTTCCGAACAGCTGCAAAATGGAATCAGAATATGAGTATCCTCCCAGATTCGAGGCCCGACTGGCGGGACATCAATATCGTTGAGCAAGCTGGCTACCAGGCGAGGAGCAATCACCAGAACGGTGGAGGTTTCGGATTTTCTTGCGAACGCGATTACGTGATTCGCTTTCTCCCCCTCAATCGCTAACGGCAGATATTCGCCCTGCTGGAAAAGATCTGGTTGCTCTTGGCGCAAGCACAGGGTTCTCCAGGTCAGGTACAACTTGATCCGACCGTCTTCCGGATTTTCGAGCAAAGTTGAGGCCGGGTTGTTTCCCAACTCGCGGATACTCTGGAAACTTTGTTGACGTCGAGCATAGTCGACCGGCTGTCGGTTGTCAGGGTCGACCAGGCTGAAATTCCACAACTCGTTGCCTTGGTAGATGTCGGGTACGCCTGGGCACGTTAGTTTGAGAAGCGTCTGCGCCAGACTATTCCACAGCCCAATCCGTGCTATTCGGTGTTGGAAGGGTACAAAGTCATTGAGAAATTTGTTCTGGACTCCCGGCTTCAGCAAGGTCTTGACGAACGATGAAACCGCGGTTTCGTATTCAGTATTTCGATTGATCCAGCTGGTGTTCTGCTTGGCTTCGCGGATGGCCTTCAACGTATAGTTTTCTATCCGCTCGCAGAACTTCTTCCAGGCGTCCGTATCGTTGAGGGACTCTGATGGCCACGCGCCGACCAGAGTCTGGTAAAGCAAGTACTCGTCATTGGGCGAAGGCGCACGTTTGCCATTGACGAGAGTCTTGTGGCTGCGGTTGAAGCGTCTCCACTCCCGCACCCGAATTCTCCACAGTGCCGACATTTCGGACAGCACGTTGATGCGGGCACGCACATCCTCGGATCGCTTGGAATCATGCGTGCTGGTCGCCAGCATCGTGTGCGGCCAATCGCGGTGGCGCTCCTGATTTGCAAGATGAAATTCAGGCGTTGAGACTCCGAAGCGGTGAAGATCGCTTCCGACTTCATTCAGCGATACCAGACGGTTGTACCGGTAAAAAGCCGTGTCCTCCAGGCCTTTGGCCATCACCGGGCTGGTGAACTGCTGGAATTTCATGGCGAAGGTGGTCACGGCATTGCGGTAGGGGAGATCTTGTCCTTCGGCTATGCTAGTGAGGAGAACTGCGGCGACGAAATCGAAAATGCTGGTATCGACGACCTGACTTCTCCCCTTGGCTGTTGCGATAGCGCGGTGGATGTAGCGAACGTCGGTATCCGAAAGCCCGCGCGAACTGACGTAGGTACGGTACACGGGAAAGCTGGCGACCACTTTCGTTAGCGCATCGCGCAGGCTGTTGAGGGTGAAGTCGCAGGTGCGGCGTTTGGACAGCGCGATACGCGTCAGTTGGTTGGCAAGCACGTTCAGTTCACTGCCCAGCCCAACCCGCATGATGAGTTTTCGGCAGCGGTAAGCGAGGGCATCAACGTCGATTTCATCATCTACAAAATTTCGATAAATCCGATCCAAACTCAACGCGGCAGATTGGTCTACAAACACCCCGTTCACAAGATTCGCGAAGTCGTAGCCGGTGGTGCCGCAGACTGGCCAATCAGAGGGTAGCCGTTCCGTTCCCGCGAGGATTTTCTCGATGACAACATAGCGAGAGCCATTTTCGGAATTCTTGTTCATGGCCCCGATGCTGCGATTGAGGCGTTCGAAGTATTCCCGTGGATCGTACAGGCCGTCCGGATGGTCGATGCGCAAACCATCAACCTTGCCCCCTGCCATCAAACTAAATACCAGTCGGTGGGTTGCTTCAAAGACGGCTTCGTTCTCCATGCAAATTGCCGCCAGATCGTTCGTGTCGAAAAAGCGGCGGTAGTTGATGTCATCGGAGGCGACTCGCCAGTTGGCCAGACGGAAGGCTTGCGCTTTGATGAGTTCGTGAAGTTGTTCGAAGCTGGTGGGATCGGCGGGGTTCCCGTTCAGCGATTCGACGGCACCGAGGATGCAGTCGGCGATCTCCGGAGATCGTGCGCATAACTCGGCCAGACGGCGCTTATGGATTTCCTTGTCGCGGTTGCGCTCGGCGATGCGTTCGCTGTTGATCTCGTACCTTGCCGGCAGATGGCTGAACGAAGCGATCAGGCTCTGGAACTCGAGCAGGTCCGGATTCTGTTCGTCGAGTTTTGCCGCGGACGCACTTGTGCAGTGTTGCAGAATGCGGGGATACTCCCGGGGATCCACAGGAAAGCGATGATCGTGGTAGCACACATCGAACTCGCCGCGCTCCCGGTGGAAGACCAGTTTAAGCTCGCCGCTGTCCAGGACTACTCCATAGTGATCGTGGAGCACTGGAATTAACACCTTTCCCTCGAGTTCGTCTTTCAGCGGATGCCAGTCAATATCGAAAAAATTCGCGTAGATGGAAGCTTCGCCGTTTTCGAGAACGTCCAACCACCAGGCATTGTCGCTGCCCATCACGCCCATGTGGTTGGGGACGATGTCCAGGATCAATCCCATCCCGTGTTCGTGGAGAGTAGTCACGAGCCGGTCGAAGTCTTCGGGGCTGCCGATTTCAGGGTTGAGAGAGTTGTGATCGACGATATCGTAGCCGTGCATACTCCCGGCACGGGCCTTTAACAGGGGGGAGACATAGAAATGACTGATGCCTAGTTCCGAAAGGTAGGGAACGATCGCAGTAGCCTGCGCGAAAGTGAAGCCGCGATTGAGTTGCAGGCGGTAGGTCGCAAGCGGTATGTGCGAGCGTTGCTTCATGATTCGAGAAACCACACCACCGACCAGGGTGGTAGCGCGCCTAGCTTCAAATCATTGGTGGTCAGTTGCTCGCTGGCAAAGATAACATGCGAAGCAGGCGAAGGCAGGCCGGATAGCGAATCAGTTCCTAGATTTGCTATCAGAATAAGTTTTGACCGGTCCGGAAATTTCCAATGAGCTGCAATTCCGCGATCTCCATGGACTTCGTAATCAGAACTGACGACGCATCCGGCCGATAGACGGGGAACAATGTGCTCACTCCGCAGTTTCAATAAATTCTTATAAAAGCGCAACCAGTCGCGATGGCTGGGTTGATCAATCTCGCTCCAATTTATACGTGAGGCCTCAAAGGTTCGGGGATCGCTTGGATCGGGGATCTTTTCGCGTTCGGCTGGATCGCTGAACCTGGCAAAACGAGCGAACTCGTTTCGTCGTCCCGTAGTGACTGCCGCAGCCAGATCCTTCTCAAAGTCGCAGAAAAAGAGAAACGGTGTGTCTGCCCCAAATTCTTCGCCCATGAAGAGCAATGGCGGCGATGGAGCCAGCAGGAGAATAGCTGCCGCTGCGCGAACGGCGCGACCATCTGCAATCTTACTGATCCGCTCTCCAAAGGCACGGTTTCCGACCTGATCGTGATTCTGCAGGAAGGAGACGAACGCTGTGGGCGGCAAGCCTTTGGTGGATTCACCCCGCTTTTCGCCGTTCCTGTAGGCAGAAGGTTCGCCCTGGTAGGCAAATCCTTCGACCAGGCAACGGCCCAGCTGATCGATTGGACGTTCAGAATAGTCTGAATAATATCCGTCTTTCTCACCAGTGACCAGGACGTGCAAGGTGTGATGGATGTCGTCATTCCATTGAGCGGTGTAGCCCTGAGGCTGGCAACGCTTTGTACGCTGCAGGTAGTGGGCCTGGTTGCGATCGTTTTCCAGGATGAGGTGGATGTGGCGATCCGGCTCGATTGAACTCCGCACTGCATGCGCCAACTCGGTGAGGATGTCGGGCGCGGAGTCGTCGGCTATCGCGTGAACCGCGTCCAGTCGCAACCCGTCCAAGTGATATTCGGCCAGCCAGTAGAGCGCATTGTGGATGAAGAAGTCCCGGACAACATGAGTTTCGGGTCCATCGAAGTTGATGCCGTCTCCCCACGGCGTGTGGTGGCGATCGGTAAAAAACTGCGGCGCGTACGACCTGAGATAATTTCCTTCCGGGCCAAAATGGTTGTAGACGACATCCAGCAAAACCATGATTCCGCGCTGATGTGCACTTTGAACTAATTCCTTGAGATCTTCGGGCCGTCCATAGATGCTATCGGGAGCGAATAGGAAGACACCGTCGTAACCCCAATTGCGGCGGCCGGGGAAATCGGCGACCGGCATCAGTTCCAGAGCGGTGATTCCCAGATCCGCGAGATAGTCGAGGCGCTCGCGCACCGCGGAAAAAGCCCCTGACGGCGTGAATGTGCCGACATGCAACTCATAGATGACAGCTTCTTCCCATCGGCGACCGCGCCACGCACTATCGCGCCATTCGAAGGCATCGGGGCGGATCACTTCGCTTGGCCCATGCACGTCCTGCGGCTGAAACCGGGAAGCGGGGTCGGGGACCTCCTGCGCATCATTAATACGGAATTTGTAGTGGGTGCCGGGCTTGGCAGCATCGGTAACTAACTCATACCAGCCGTCATCGGATCGGATGAGGGGAAGCGGCGTGGATTTGTTCGCGTTGGTAAGGCACAGATCCACCTTACGCGCGGCTGGAGCCCACAAACGAAAGCGCACACTCCCGTCGTCACGGCACTCGGCGCCAAATGGCATATTACAGTGGCGCCTCATTCGGAATCCTCTTTCTTGCCATTTCCGCGGCGTTCCATCAACACCACCATGGAGCGCGCCTGCAGAGGATAAGCTGTGCCGGGGTCATACGTTTCGACGGCACGCAAACCATCCTCGCGTGACGTGTCCATCCATGCCGTCCAGCGATGGCCGGGACGGAATGCCGGCAACGCGAATCCCACGTCTTCGTGATAAGCATTGAGCAGCACGAGGAAGTTTTCGTCGCTGAGCTTCCGGCCGCGCTCATCGGTCTCATCCAGCCCCTGACCGGAGAGAAACATTCCCAAACATCGAAGTGAAGAATCGCGCCACTCGTCTTCGCTCATTTCGTTGCCGCTGGGATTGAGCCAGAGCACATCTTTTGCATTTGCTCCCTTGATCGGGCGACCCTGAAAAAAACGCTTGCGGCGGAAGACGGGGTGCCTCTTGCGCAACGTAATCATGCGCTGCACGAAGGCCAACAGGTCACGATCCTGAGGCTGAAAATTCCAATTCAGCCAGCTGATTTCATTGTCCTGGCAGTAGGCATTGTTGTTTCCCATCTGCGTATGACCGATCTCGTCCCCGGCATAGATCATCGGCACGCCCTGGGACAGCAGCAGCGTTGCCAACAGATTCCGCTTCTGCTTGGCGCGTAGCGCCTGAATTTGAGGATCGTCTGTTGGCCCCTCAACACCGCAATTCCAGCTGCGATTGTCGTTATTGCCGTCGCGATTGTCTTCCCCGTTGGCTTCGTTGTGTTTTTCGTTGTAACTGACCAGGTCCTGCAAGGTGAAGCCGTCATGGGCGGTGACAAAGTTCACACTCGCGTAGGGGCGGCGGCCGCTGTGCGCGTATAGGTCGCTGGAACCGGTGATGCGATAAGCCAGATCTCCGACTAATCCTTCGTCACCCTTCCAGTAGGAACGCACCGTATCGCGGTAGCGATCGTTCCACTCCGCCCAACCCACTGGGAAGTTGCCGACCTGGTAGCCGCCTTCGCCGAGATCCCAGGGTTCGGCAATCAGTTTTACCTGCGAGAGCACAGGATCCTGATGGATGATGTCGAGGAACGCGCCCAGGCGATCCACTTCGTGCAGTTCGCGGGCGAGCGTGGCCGCGAGATCGAAGCGGAAACCATCCACGTGCATCTCGAGAACCCAGTAGCGCAGACTATCCATGATCAGCTGCAGCACTCGCGGATGCCGCATGTTCAGCGTGTTTCCTGTACCCGTGTAGTCCATGTAATAGCGGGGATTATCAGGCACAAGGCGGTAGAACGTGCTGTTGTCGATGCCCTTCAGCGAAAGCGTGGGACCAAGATGATTGCCCTCGGCAGTATGGTTGTAGACAACATCGAGAATTACTTCGAGGCCCGCGGAATGGAGGGTTTTGACCATAGTCTTAAATTCGCGAATTGAGCGCGTAGCCATGTACCGAGGCTCAAGCGCAAGAAATCCGATCGAGTTATAGCCCCAGTAATTGCGCAGACCGTGTTCCACGAGCCGGCGGTCGTCCACGAAACTGTGCACCGGCATGAGTTCGATCGAGGTCACCCCCAGGCGAGTGAGATATTCGATCACGGGAGCTGTAGCCAGACCCGCATAGGTTCCGCGTAAATGCTCCGGAACGTCCGGGTGGCACTGGGTGAATCCTTTTACGTGGAGTTCGTAAATCAAAGTCTCGTGCCAGGGGATTCTGGGTGGCGCATCCGATCCCCAAGTGAAAGCGGAGTCGATCACTCGATTCTTGGGCATTCCAGCGGCGTTATCGCGCCGGTCAAACGACAGGTCTTCGTGTTTGCTTCCGACCCTGTATCCGAAGTGAGCATCGCTCCAACGAATGGTTCCCTGAATCTGCTTGCCATAGGGGTCGAGCAGCAGTTTGTGGTGATTAAAGCGATGGCCTTGCTCCGGCGCATAGGGCCCGAACACTCGATATCCATACAACTGGCCGGGACGCACTTCGGGCAGATAGCCATGCCAGACCATATCGGTTTGCTCGGGCAGCGGGACGCGAAGAGTTTCACGTTTACCCGATATGTCGAACAGGCACAGCTCGACTTTCTCGGCGTGCTCTGAATAGAGGGCGAAGTTGACGCCTTCGCCGTCCCAAGTTGATCCCAGAGGGTAAGGCCGTCCGGGCCACACAATAGGCTGGGATTGATGAGGCATTTTAGGTTCGATGCCTCCCGCGCAGTAGACGGAGGTCTTTTGGGGCTGGGGACGCCTCAGTGGAGGCCATCAAGGATCTCCTTCGCTGCGCGGTGTCCGCTTGCGATTGCGCCATGGACTGTGCCGTTGTGGCCCGTCGTGTCAGTGGCCTCGCCGGCAAAAAACAGAACATTTTCGATAGGACTTGCCAAAGCCTGCTGTGCGCCGTCCGCACCGACCGTCCCGTAACTGTAAGCCCCGCGAGAAAATGGATCGCTTTGCCAGTCGTGAAAATAGGCGGCCTCGAGCAATTGCGTAATTTCATCTACGCCAATATTGAGCAAGCGGCCAAGCGTTCGCAAGGATCGATCAACAACGAAAGAGCGGGTTTTGCCGGATAACTGCTCGGCACACCGAAACGGAGCCCAGCCAGTAATGATCGGCAGCCTCTGCGGCATGGTTGTCCACCAGGTGGGAAACCACTCATCGTCCGAAAGAAGAAAGCTCATTTCGGAGAGAGTTTTGCGCTTGCCGCCCGGGGCAGAAATTGTGTCCCAAAATCGATTGCGAAAGCGAAGCGTTACTCGAATCACTTTGCCCATCTCCAACTTCTTGAGAACTTCCAACTTTGGCTGAGGCAAGGGTGGATTAAACTGCACCGCGCCTTCGTCCTCCGCGGAGGCTTGCAAAACAGCCAGTGGTAGTGTCACGAGCACGCGCTCAGTTTCGAACATGAACGATCCGCCGGCCCGGTGGGCCGAGACCTCGGCACGGCCTTGCGTCCAGCGCACCGCGTCGACGACAGTTTCAGTTTGCGTGAGTACGCCGCCGTGGCCTAATTGCTCGGAGAAGATGTCGAGCAAATCTTCATATCCATTCATGGAGCGGAAGGCCCTGTGCCCTTCAATCTTTTCCTCCGCTCGCATTCCTTCGACTAGCCAATGTACACCGACACGATCGGGATCGGCAGCATTGAAACCGGTCACGTAGGCCAATGCCCGCTCGCTGGCTCCTCGCATCCTCGGATTGTTTTTTTCATCGCAGCAGCGTTTCAAAAATGCGGTGAACGATTCGTCCGGGGAATGCGCATCCATCTTTTTGAGAATGTCGTCGACCTCGTCAAAAAAATCGCACCTGGACAGTCGGCCCTTGCGGAAGCACCACGGCTCGCCGCTAACTTCGGTGGTCCTGACATCATGCGCCTGGAGGAGCTCCCATATTTCAGGCGGGAGCCCATGGATGAACTCAGCACCGAACTCAATCGGAGCATGACAAACGGGATCGCATTCCGTGAACATGCGCCCGCCGATCCGGTTGCGCGCCTCGAGGACGGTGATGGAAAGACCGGCACGTCCTAGCTCAGCCGCAGCCGCCAGTCCCGCTGCGCCTGCGCCGATCACGATGACGTCAGGGGTTTTTGCCATAACAAAACTGACAGCTAGAGAATGAATGATCGCCGTCCGGCAGAGGAACGGCTTGATCGCTAAGTGAACCTACGAGTTAACATGGAGCAATCGTGGCTCGACACGGGCTTAATCATGTTAACTCTCCGGGAGCAGATTGAACATTTACAGTTTTGGGTTTGGCGTGCGGCGCCCGATGAATTTCCTGTTGCGAGGTCGGCAATCTGTCTCCCGTTCCGAACCCTTTTGGATGATTTTTGTCGGAAAAGCGTTGTGAGCCATCAGCAAGTGCCTGCAATTGGGGCAAGTTGACGCCACCTTTATCCCCGTGAAATAGAACCGACAAACCACAACGTTCGGCGTACCCGCAACGCATCTAAGGGACGTGACTTGGGCTGGCCTGAAACGAGCTTTTACGGCGACCTATCAGGATGTGCTGCGGCACCACATGCTGCAAGTAGCAGCAGCCCTTTCGTACTACCTCGTTCTGTCCGTATTCCCCGGTCTGATTTTTCTCTCCGCGGTGATGGGGTCGATTCCATTGCCTGATTTATTTGGACGCGTGTTGGGCACAATGTCGATGCTGCTGCCGCCCGACACCATGCGTACCGTGCAATCGGTTCTGCTGGAGGTGCTGGCAGCGAATCGCAAGGCATGGTTGTCATTCGGCATGCTGGGAGCAATTTGGGTAGCATCGGCTGCGTTCGCCGCGATCATTGAGGCCCTCAACATCGCCTACGATGTAGAAGAGGAGCGGCCCTTCTGGAAGACCCGGCTCCTGTCCGTCGGATTGGCAGCGATTAATGCCGGCTTGGTGCTATCCGCTTTGGCGGTCATGATCGTGGGACCGCGCTTCGGCGCCTGGCTCGCCGCTCGAATTTATCTCTCCAGAGAATTCGTGTTGCTCTGGCCTGCGATTCATTGGGGAATCGCGATTGTGTTTACGCTCGTGGCCGTTGAACTGGTGTATTATCTGGCCCCCAACGTGAAGCAGCGTTTTGGCGCGACTTTGCCGGGAGCGATTCTCGCCCTATCGTGTTGGCTTGGACTTTCCTACTTACTGGGATTCTATTTTCGTCACTTCGCCAACCTCAGCCGGATTTATGGAACTTTGGCGGGGTTCATCGCTTTCATGACCTGGTTTTACTGGAATTCATTCGTACTCCTCGTCGGCGCTGAACTCAACGCGGAACTGGCGAAGCAGAGCGCCAAAGGTCAGCTGCCTCAGAAAGATCAACCGGCCTCAGATGAGACGCTTCGTCACGCGGCTTGATGGTGCTCCACGTCTTCTCAGAACTTGGTGTGATAACGCCCGTCTATCGAAACTCCTCCCAGTTGGTCGCGCGCAACGCTGACTGACCAGCGTTTAGTAACCTGGTAATCGCCTTGAACGATTTCTTGGCCGGGCTGCGACACATCGGTCGAAAACGTAAAAAGAAAATTCTTGGTCACGCGTTGCTGGATGGCGACTTGTTGCGCAGGGTTCTGGCTGTTGCCGCCGAGGAGTGGGTTGATTTGCAGGCTCGAGATTCCAGCCAGCTTCTGGACGCCGCTGGTGAGTTGACTGACCGCTTGAGAGGCGATCATCGAATCGGTGCTTTGACTGGACGCGGCCGATTCCGAAGTCGTCTTGCCCATCGCGATCAAGTTGATGATGTCGGCAGTGGCAAGCGGGGGGTCGGAAGTATAGGAAGTGGTCAGCCGGTCGAACGGGCCGCGCAGATTCAGTGTCAGATTGTACTGCTCGACGATGGTGGACACGGAAACATCCAGCACCGGGCTCGTCTGATTCGGATATTCAAAAGTTATAATGCCGCGCTGCAACTGGTAACGAACATTCCGGTAGAACAGTTCTCCGGCGGTGAGATCGGTTCTACCGATGACCACCGGATTGGCGGCCGTTCCGATTACGTTGAGATCCGCGCTGCCTGTCAGGCTCACTTGCGAACTGGTCGCGTTTAGATTGTCCTTCGACTGAACTGCGACTTGTAGCTTGATGGTGTCATCGAAACCCGGCTGCGCGGGTGCGGCGGCATTGCTGCTGAACTGGTCGCCGAAAGTGGCCAGATCGAAATCCGGCGTGAAGGAAAGCTGATCGACCAGGACTCGTCCGGTCAGAGTGGAAGCCTGCAAATTGCCCGCCCAGTCGAGATTGCTGTCAAGCAAGGTTCTGAGGCCCTCAGGATATCGCAAGCGAATCGACTTCCCTTGGAGGGCGATATTAAATTGCAGGCTCGGCCGGTACTCGACTGAACCTGCGGCTGAAATCTGCCCGCCGTTTACTTCTCCTGCCAGATTAGAAATTTGCACGCGCTCACTGCTCAGGTCGAGAGTGCCGTTCAGTTTATCGACGCTGACTGGAGCCGCCGCCGTAGACATGGCGATATTTTGCAAACGGACCTGCCCTTGGACTACGGGACTCTTTGCGGAGCCAGATGTGCGAACGTCCAGTGCGACCGTGCCCGAGCTTTTCAAGTCAGGCGAGGCGATACGAAGAATGCGAGCGTCGATTGAGCCTTGCGCGGCAAGCGTCGGAGATGCAGTGCCAGCAACGGGTACACTGCCCTGTATTCGAATCGAGGTGTCAGTGCCGCGAATTTCGGAGGGTTGGAGCGTGATGACGGAATTCGCGTAGTCCGCGCGAATTGGACTTGCCGCACCGATTTGCAAGGATTGGTAGCTGGCGTTCAGGGTCGGAATAGTAAGGTGGGCCTCGAGCTTGGTTTTATCTTTCAGCGGCCCTTCCACCGTGGCGTGGAACTCAGTCTGGCCTTGGAAGCCCTCTGGCACGCTGGTTGCGTATGTAGCCAGCAGGACATCGAGCGGAATTGCGGTAGTGTCGATCGATGCGTCGGTTTCATAGTCGCCGGTGAGATTCACCCGGCCACGCGCCCGGACAGAGGCCTGAGCGACTTGAGAATCCAGAGTAAGGTTCGCTTGTTTGTTGGCGACATGGACTTCTGCCTTCACTCCCGCAATCGACTTCTGCTTCACGTCGAGCCTGGGCAATTGCAGGCTGGCAGTGAGTTGAGGGTCATCGAGAGTACCCTGTCCACTGGCGGAAAGGCTTAGGGTTCCGTTCACCGCCAGATTCTTTTGCTGCACAGTCTTAAGTTTCTGCAAAACGATCGAAGGCGCATCGAGAGCAAGCTTGTAGGCCTTCGTCTTGGGTGTGAAGGTCAGGCTTGTATTGGCAGAACCCGCACTGGCAGCGACGTTCAGAGTTGACGCAATGGAGCCATTTTCGGCGTGGAACTTGAGAACAAAGTTCTGAATGGGCTCATCGTAGGCGCGAGCATTCGTAATCTCGAGCGAACCTGATCCTTTGGGATCGAGTTGCGATCCGTTTACGGAAACATTGGCTGATAACTTTCCGCTCACCGGGTATTGGACATTGGCGAGATGCTGAAGATCAGCCAGGGACATCTGCTGGAGAGAAAGACTTGCCTGGATAGGGCTGGAAGGAAGATAAGACCATTGCCGCAGCCCAATGGTTACACTGAAGGAAGCTTCGCCGTGTTGGGCATTTATCAGACTGCCGTTGGACACAACGATTCGGGAAGGGTCCGCTTGCAGCGAGAGGTCGGCACTCTTCCACTGACTGGCTTGGACGTAAAGATTCTGCGCGCTCAGTCTGCCAGATATTTCTGGCCTTTGGGTGGAACCTTGCACTGTAGCGTTCAGGGTAGCCGAACCGGAGACGAGCGGCTGGGCAGACAACGAAGAACTGAATGCGGAAGCGAGCGCAACCAACTGATGTAAGTCGTTTGCCATGGCCTGGACCACCAGCTTGGAGTGCTTGCCCACTTGTCCATCTGCGGTCAAAGTGGTTGAGGGGATTCGCAGAGTCGTTTGATGGACGGTGAGAACATTCGTCGGACCGTCGTAAGCGGCGTGGATGACGCCGTCGATTGGAATGTATGTCGCAGAAGTTGGATGAGAATTCTTGGCAGAGCGCACGACGAGATCGGAGCGGGCACGCAGATTTGTCATGCTGCCCGCCCAGGTGGCTTCCGCGGCGCCGTCGAGTATCCCTTCGACCGAAACGCGCTTTAGTTCGGGTCTATTCGCAAGCCTTTGCGCGGCGCGAAGGGAGATGCTGTGCAAATTGGCACTGAATCGCGACGATGGCGTGGTATCGAGATTCTTCATGTCGAGATCCGTGTTGATTCGACCGTCGAGTAACTCCGCTTCAACGCCGTGGGCGCGTAAGTGTCCGTTGGCTAGCTGATATCGCCCCTGCAACTTGCGAACTTCGACACGACTGCCGGAAGCGACCGCCGATAGAGCCTCACTCGCAATCTGTCCTTCTACCGCAATGCTTCGCAGAAGCGGCTGGTTGTTTTCGCTCTGGTAATGAATTTTGCCCGTCAGCGAAACATCACCGGCTGCCTTTGCGGCGGTCGACACGACAGAAAGATCTTGCGCGTGAATCCGAATGTCATAGTCCCCTGCGACGGTGGGGTTGCTGTAGTTGTTTACGTCCGCATGCAAGGTGACAGACGACGATGCCACTTTCATGGTTGCGCACTCGAGCGAGAAAACTGACCGCGTAGCGCTGAATTTCGCGTTGAAGCTGTGCGGAAATGGGGCATATTCGCCGTAGCGAACGTGGCCATTGTCGTACGAGATCGAACCGCGGTAGCGCGTAGCTGAAGAGTCGAATGTAACGTCTGTCCCGAGATTGTAGAGATCGGCATCCACGGATGTCTTCCGGTCGCCGTAGTTGATCTCACCCTGACTTAGAGCCACGTGTCCGACCGCAAGATCGAAAACACTGGTGTGACTGCTGGACTGGCTCGGCGGCGCCTGCGGGATGTTGCTGTTGCCGTCGCGATCCACCTGAACATGCACGACCGGATGCTCGATCAGCAACTCGCTGAGATTAATTTTGTGGTGAAGCACGGATTGGATTTTCAGTCCGACGGTTAGTTTGTCGACTTCGAGAAGCGGTGGCGCGGCAGGAGATTCATTGCCGCGAATCACTACGTCATAGAGATGAGCAGTCAACGTCGAGAGATTAAAATCAAGGGCGCGAATCTGAGTGCGGCCTCCTGTGGCCTCATTGGCCTGCTCGACAATTTTGCGAATAGCGAATTGACGGAATCCGCTGCTCTTGAGGTAAAAATATCCGCCGATAACTCCGATCCCAATGAGGACTACGAGTACTGCGAGCGTCCAGCCGATAGTCCTCTTCCACTTCATGATTTCTCCTAGAAAGCCTGGCCCAGGGTTATAAAGTACTGAGTTGGAGTTATCCCCGGGACTGGATTCAGATTGCGTCCGATATCGAAACGAATGGGTCCAATCGGGGTCGCGTAACGCAGGCCTACTCCAATGGTGTTGCTGTAGTTGTTGACGAAGTTATTCAGGCTGATCGCGCTGTAGACGTTACCGCCGTCGTAGAAGACCACACCGCCCAGCGCTTTCATAATGCCCGAAGGAAAGCGGACCTCCGAGTTCAAGATGAACAACTGGCGTCCGCCCACGGGGACGGTAACGTTGACACATCCAGTCTGCCCAGTGAGGACATTGCAGAAAGGAACCAGACGCTGAGGCCCGGCTTCATCGATGGGGAAACCGCGAAGGGTAGTGCCGCCGCCTGAGAAAAACAGTTGACTGGTCGGGACGAAACTTCCGGCAAAGGACTTTGCGAGCCCCAGCCGAATACTGTTGGCGAAGACGACGGAATGAAACGGTTTGTAGAAAGCGTATTGACTGAAGAGCCTGCCAAAGTTCGCGCTCGAGCCGAGTGCCGTCGGCGTAATGCCGAGCGTCAGCGTACTGAAACTCCCGCGGTGCGCGTCGAGCGGCTTATCCCGGGTGTCGCGCAGGAGCGTGCCGGAGATGGTTGACAGGTGGACATTCCGATCCTGCGGCAGAACGAGTGCGGGCACCAGCAAATTCGAAAGCACCGTTTTGTTGAAATCATAACGAATCTGGAAACGCGTATTGTTTTTCCGGTTGATAAGACGCTCGAGCTGAAACGACGCATCTCCCAGGTTGGCGCCAAAGAGTGGATTTTCCGTGGTCCGCTCCAGCAAGAAACTTGAGAGCGAACTCCACCGCGAGCCGATGAAATGAGGTTGCGTATAGGTGGTGAGCGCGCGCTGGTCCAGACGGGAGAGCAAAAGGGAGGCGCTGAAGGTTTCGCCTAAACCTCGCATATTGTGCCGGTCGAATTCCACGGAGCCGCGCGGGCTGGCAAAAGTAGATTGGCTCGGCGCAATCTGGTTGTTGCCAAGTTGGATTGTTGGACCTCCGGGCACGGCCACGGTTCCGGTCGGAATGTTTCCCCCACGATGGGAGATCTCGAAGCCGAATCCGTAGCTGATGTCGTTCTGCTTGGCCTCGTGCACCTTGACCAGTGCGGCTTCCTCGGTCTGATCGGTGATCGGCTTTCTTGGGCCCACGCTGGACCAGTCGAAAATATTCAGATCGTAAAGACGGCTCTCGGCTTCGAGCAGGTCTCCGCGTCTCATGGGTGCCTCGCTCGAAATCTTTGCCGTCTTGCGAATGAGGGAGAGCCGGGTGTGTTTCTGCCCGAGATAAATCACCTCGCCTACGCGCACCATCTGCTGTTCGTTTACGGCATAGGTGACATCCACAGCGTGAGGATCGCTGGCATCGCGATTCACCTTGGCCTTGACCTCCACATTCAGGTATCCGCGGTTCAGGTAGGTGGCAGAAATACGGTTGCGATCTTCAGAAAGCCGACGGGGCGAGAACGGCGCACCCGAACGGAGTTGGAAGCCGACGGGAGCGGTGAGTTGCTCGTAGGGAATATTGCTGTTTCCCGTGACCTCCAGGTTGCGGACCACGGTTTGAGCGCCCTCTTCAATGTTGAACACAGCGTCGATCTTGGGCTCATGATCGACAGTTTTGGCGGTGACCTTAACGTTTTCATATCCCCGGTCGCGATAAAGGGCCTCGAGGTTGGTCGCACTCTGCTTCAATAGTTTCTGGCTTATACTACCGTGCGTCCAAATATGCGATTTCTTTACCGTGACCACAGCCAGCAGGTCCTTCTCAGATATCTCGTGATTCCCTTGAAATTCGACGTGTTCGACTTTGTGTTTCTTTCCTTTTTCGACTTCATAGACGAGCAGAACCTGGTCGGGCTGGCGCTGAAGATTCGTTTTGACCTGAACGTCGAAGTAGCCTTTTTTCTGGAAATAATCGACGAGATTTTGCTGACCCTCCTCAACCAGATCCCGGTCGATGGTTCCTTCGGAATAGATTGGAATCAACTTCTTCATCTCCCGCCCGGAGGCGAATGGGATCATGGACAGGCGTGCTCCGGTCAAACGCACCGTGACTACCGGGCCCACATCCACTTTGAAGGACACATCGACCCGGTTGGTTTCAGGGTGATATTGCGGCGGGTTCTCCCGAACGTTGCTGGCCAGGTGGCGCTGCCGCGACAGCGTTCGTCGAATCAGCGTCGTCGCCGCGGCGATGCGCTCGGGCGTGTACGGCTTTCCCGGCTTGAGAAGCCCTCCGGAAAAGCGGGCGCGAAGTGAGTGGATCGAGTGCAGCAAACGGGCGT
This sequence comes from uncultured Acidobacteriota bacterium, assembly GCA_963832245.1. Lineage (GTDB taxonomy): Bacteria > Acidobacteriota > Terriglobia > Terriglobales > Acidobacteriaceae > JABDBE01. The sequence goes on along the minus strand of CAWHTG010000004.1, from coordinate 2,523,278 downwards.
CCTCGGTTGCGTCTGGTCCTTGGAGGCTGACATTCGCCACGCGCGCCAGTTTTCCCAATTTCACAGAGAAGGTCAGATTGACCAACTGGTGGTCGTCGTCGATCTGCGTGTCAGTCTGTATCGCGGCCTGGAAGTATCCATTGTGCCGAAGAAACTTTTGTAATGCTTCTTGAGCGAGTACGATCCGCGCCTTGTCGTAGGGATCCTCATCAGGCAGGTTGACGACCTGGAGCAGGCGTGTGTAAGAGAAAAATTTCGCGGCTTCCGGGAAGTTGATCATGCCGAGGTAATACGCGGGCTCCAGCAGGAAATTCAGACGCAGGCCGGAAGGATCGGGAACCACGTTCACCTGAACCTTGGGAAACTGTCCTGTATGTTCCAGGGCAGCGATACTGGCCAGTACTTTTGCCTGAGAGTAGGGTTCGCCGGCTTTTTGTGCGACTAAGGGACGAAGTGGATCAAGATCGCGATGAGGATTTCCGATCAGATCGATCGCGCCCACGTTTTGCCCTTCGTAGACAGATTGCGGCCCTTGCACGGTAAGCTGCGCCCAAGCCACAGTTACGAAGAAAAGAAACACACCCAACAATCGCATGGTCGACTGCGCCGGTTTCACAAGCGTCTTCCAAGTGGCCTCGCCCGGCTGTCACCGAGCCGTTGTGTGATGCCTGACCAAGCGGAGGAGTTGTCGCCGGTGAAATGATCGCCGACGTTCCCGGGCGCACGAACAGCGGGATGCTATCCGAGTGAGCAAAATAATGCGCGGATGGTTAATGCAGAACCGCACAATCTCCTAGGCAGTTCTGGCGCCGCGCACAAAGTGCAAGATCAGCGAAACCGCCGCCAGGACGAGAAGTATATGAATCAACCCCCCAGCGACGTGAAACACTCCAACTCCCAAGAGCCAGCCGATCAATAACACGATGAAGAAAATCGTAAAGATACTCACATGCCCTCCTTGAACATGTCTAAAGACAAAGTACCGAGTGGCTGAACTTTTGGTTGCGGAACACACTGGAAGGGATGCCCATTCACCAATGGGATACAGTATTTACGACCGCAACATACGCCCCGACTCAGTCGGCTTGATGATCTTTGGCGGATTGTGTGACGACGAGCCTTCAGTCGCCTAACCAGGATCCAAAACCGCGCAGCGAATCGGTGTAATCGCAGATAATTTTGGTCATGGCCACGAGAGGAACCGCTAATATCAGGCCCATCGCTCCCCAAATCCACGCCCAAAACAACAGAGCCAGGGTCACTGCCAGGGGGTTTAGTTGTAGCTGCTTGCCCACTATTTTCGGGAAGATCACGTTGGTGGTCACAATGTGCAGTCCGATTACGGTGAGAAAAACGTACAGCACACCGGTTTTATCCAGAATTCCGATTCCTGCCGCCAAGGGGGGTAAAAGGGCTAGAAAAACTCCGAGATATGGGATCAAACTCACAAAGCCGCTGATCGCACCCAGAAAATAGAAATACGGAATGCCCAATCGCCAAAAAACGAAACCGCTGATCACAGCATTAGCCAAACCTATGACGATATTCCCGGTAATGAAACTGCGAATCATTTCGGATATTCTCGCGACCGTACGATGAGCCACCAATCGATGCTCCTTGGGAAACAGACGCACGGTGTTGGAATGCACATGGTCCTTCCAGGTCAGCATGAAGTACACGAGAAACGGTACAAAGCTGATGGCGAGAAGGACATCGCCTACGGTTCCGCTGCCGGCCGAAATAATTCGAGACAGCCCGGGTGACTGCTGTATTTCTACCGGAAGCGGTTTCTTCTCCAGCTTGGGAGATGCAATGATCGATCGCGTGCTTTCTTCGATCTTGCTGGTTTGTGCGCGAAACCCAGCGAGTGTGGAACGGATCTTACCTGAGTAATTAGGCAGCTCGGTGGCAAAATCGACGGCCCGGCTGTAGAAAAAGTGCGTCAGGCTCGATGCCAAGGCCACCAGCAAAAGCACTGCCAGCAGCGATCCTAAGGCCCGCGGAATACGGATTCGGCCCAACTGCTTTACCAGTGGCTCCAATGCGAACGCCAGCAGCATCGAGGTCAAGATGGTGACCAGCACGATTTTCAACAGGTAAATCAGACCGACTACTGCAATCACGGCCACCACTATCTGGGCGACCGAACCGGCTTTTATGGATGCATGCAGAACTTCCTCTTCCTCCATTTTCGCCGCATCCGCAACCGTCTCGACCGCGGCTGGCCCAGCACTCGTGATTTGACTCACGGCGTTCCGGTGAGTCATTGAAAGATGTCTTTGACGGATTGGATCCCAGGGCATAGGCGAGCGGCCTATAAGACGGGTTTGGTGCCTGTGCTGTTGCTTTCACCAAACACCGAAAATCAGACGCATCGCGGAAACGCGCCACAGATGCTGGAAGTCGTGAGGTGCAAAATGTTCACTGCCGCCGATCTTTCACGGGCTTCTACCGGGAGCGCAAGGCAACCCGCCTTGCTCGCGTCCCATCGAAAATGGCACGTTGAATGAGCGAGTGTGCCACTCTATGTCTGATCTGCAGTATCGTGCGGTCGTTTCCTGTTTGAGTTCGATGTTCCTGGGTGTTCTTTGGGGTTGCGGCGGAGGCGGAAGCAGTTCCAGTCTCCCCACTGGCTCCTATCAACTCACCGTGCAAGCCAGCGGTGGTGGCACGGGTACGGTCACCAGCAATCCAGCCGGCATTAATTGCGGACAAACCTGCAGCGCCAGTTTCGCCAGCGGAACCCAGGTGGCACTCACTGCATCTCCAATGGCGAACTCTTCGTTTGCCGGCTGGACCGGCGCGTGCAGCGGCGCGGGTGTCTGTAAAGTAACACTGACGCAAAATGCTTCGGTGACGGCCAACTTCAGCACCTCGCCACTCCTGAGCGTGGCTCTGAATGGCAATGGTACGGTCACCAGCAGCCCGGCCGGCATAAATTGCGGTCAGACCTGCAGCGCCAACTTCGCCCCGGGAACTGTCGTGACTCTCAGCGCGGCCGCGGCCGCCAACTCGTCTTTTGCGGGCTGGAGCGGCGGAGGGTGTAGCGGCACCGGACCCTGCGTAGTAACGTTCAACGCGAGCCAGCAAGTGACTGCGACCTTTAACACTGAACCTACGTTGTCGGTGAGCCTCGCTGGAACCGGCTCGGGCACGGTCTCCAGCAACCCCAACGGAATCGGTTGTCAACCAACCTGCACGGCGAGTTTTAGCGCTGGATCTCAGGTAATCCTCACTGAGACCTCGGGTGCGAGCTCGGCTTTCGCCGGATGGGGTGGAGCCTGCAGCAGCAGTGGCACTAATCCCTCCTGCACGGTGACGCTCAGCGCAAGCCAGCAGGTGACTGCCACCTTCAATATGCAAACGGCGTTTTCGTTAACGGTAAGCCTGCCCGGAAACGGCAGCGGCACTGTCACTAGCACTCCCCCGGGAATTGCCTGTCCGCCACAGCCTACCTGCAGCGGAACTTTTCCGGTCGGTACTCAGGTAACGCTCACCGAGACTCCGCAAAACTCGAATTTCGTGGGATGGGGGGGAGCCTGTAACGGATACACCTCCACTTGCAACGCGACGATGAATGCGAACCAGCAGGTAAGCGGCACGTTTAATGCGCAAAACATCACCGCCATCAACCACATTATTTTCCTGGCACAGGAGAATCGCTCGTTCGATCACTACTTTGGCGCTTTGCGAGAATACTGGGCGCTGAACGGCTATCCCGACCAACCGTTTGACGGCCTGCCCCAGTTCAATCCCGGCGGACAGCCTCCGTCTATTCCGGGCTGCAATCCCGCTGACCCTCCACCATCCGACTGCGTGTTTGACCCGAGTAACTTAGTTACTTCATATCATCTGATTACGCAGTGTATAGAAAATCCCAGCCCCTCCTGGAATGAGAGCCATGTGGATTGGGACTATTACGATCCAGTGGGTCAGCAACCCGCCGCATTAAACGGCGTTGTCTGGACCGCGGGGCACGACGGCAGAGTCCTCAAGTACTACGACAGCGATGGTATCCGGGCCATGGGCTACCACGACGGCACCGACCTCAACTATTACTATTTCATGGCATCGAACTTCGCGACCTCAGACCGATGGTTCAATCCGGCGATGTCGCGCACCCAGCCGAACCGCGAGTATTTGATCGCCGCTACATCCGGGGGGTACGCGTATCCCATCGGCACGGACAATAAAGACACTTCGCTGCTCTCGGCAACGACGATTTATCAGGAGCTCCAAGCCGCGAATATCAGTTGGAAGATTTACGTGAACCCGGCAAGCGTTTGCGCGCCTCACAACGATCCAGCTTGCTATTTGACGTTGAGCTATGTTCAGAATTTTAAATGGGCGCAGACGATTCCGAGTCAGTATCCGAATAACATCGGCACCATCGGGTGCGAGACCTGTGACTTCGAGAATGACTTGAAGAACGGAACCTTGCCCCAAGTCGTCCAGATCGAGCCCGCGTCGGATGCCGGCTTGGACGAGCATCCATCCGACTCTGATTCGTCGCCAATCGAGGCCCAGGCGGGAGCCGCCTATGTATCCACGATCATCAATGCGGTGATGGCGAGCAGTTCCTGGAAGGATTCGGCATTCGTTTTGACCTACGACGAATTCGGCGGTCTCTACGACCACGCTTCGCCCTACGCGACCGTAAGTCCGGACGGCATCCCGCCAGTGGATCTGCCTCCGGGAGACATTTGCCCCACGCCAGGCAGCGGGCCGATTTGCGACTTCACCTACACCGGTTATCGCGTGCCGCTAATTGTGGTCTCGCCTTATACGAAGAAGAATTACGTTTCGCACACGCCGGCCGATACGACCGCGATTCTGAAGTTGATTGAAACTCGTTTCAACCTGTCTCCGTTGACTAAACGCGACGCAGCTCAAATAGATATGAGTACCGAGTTCTTTGATTTTACGAACCCGGTCTGGCTGACTCCGCCAACGCCGCCAGCCCAAAACACCAGTAATCCTTGCTATCTGGACAAGTTACCTTAGGCGGGTGGAGCGGAAAGATCCACCCGGCCACCACTCGACTAAACCTGGTACAACCCTTTTCTCTGGTTTGCCCTCTGAACATTGGCACTTATGAGCTTCAAAGCGAACGATAGTAGGAGCGAATCTCTAGCTCCAACTGAGCGATGGCACCCGAGCGTGGCGATCGTCGTCCTATGCTTGCTCCTCGGTCTATCAACCACTCGGATCGAGGCTCAGACGCCCTCCGCCATCCCTGCTCCTCCTGGCGCAACCGGCGTTGGGCATCCGGCCTCGGTTCCGACTGCTGCACCTGCGCCTCAAACTGGTGGCGCAACCACAGCACCGCCGCCTGACGACCAGACGCCCTCCAATGACAGCATCTTTGTTTTCAAGAAAGAAGTACAAGAAGTAATGCTGCACGCGACCGTCATAGATGACCAGCGACACCTGGTCACCAATCTAGACCGATCGGCATTTACCGTATTCGAGGATGGAGTGGCGCAGAAGACTACTTCATTTCACCGGGACGATGTTCCGGTGGCGATGGGCATCGTAATTGACAACTCCGGCTCCATGCGTGAGAAGCGCGACAAGGTAAATCAAGCGGTACTTAATCTGATCAAGGCCAGCAATCCCAATGATGAGATCTTCGTGGTCAACTTCAGCCAGGATTCCTATCTCGATCAGGACTTCACCTCCGATATCAACCTGCTCCAGCAAGCTCTGCAGAAAGCCTCCGCCGCAGGCAGTACCGCGCTGTACGACGCCATTGTCGCTTCCGCTGTCCATGTGAAGAACAACACCCGCGTCGACCGCAAGGTTCTGCTGGTAATCACGGATGGCCGCGACAATGCCAGTCAGGAAACGTTGCAACAGGCTACCCGCAGATTGCAGCAGGAGAATGGACCCACAGTCTATGCCGTTGGCTTGCTTAGCGACGAACTGCAACAATCGGGGGTCGACGCCCTGCAAAGTTTCGCCGACACCACGGGCGGGGTAGCCTTTTTTCCCAAAAGTCTGGACGAGGTAAACGACATCACTCGCACCGTGGCCCGCGACATCCGTACTCAGTACACCATCGGTTACAAGCCAAGCATTCCCAGACAAGATTCCGCGTACCGCAAGATTCAGGTGACGGCGCAGGCGCCCGGCTATCGCAGGCTAACGGTCCGCACTCGAAGCGGATACTACCCCGGCGAGGCTGTCCGCTGACAGATCGGATTTTCGGTCCTCGACTGCGCGGCGGAGCTCAATCAGAGGGAAAAAAAGCAAGCTTTATGGTCTGGCCACGACCCCCTATGGGCAGGGAGTTCTAAGGCGGGTGCTTTGAATTTGCCACGCGGCTACCAAATTCCCTTATCGCTTCCGGTGATCTTCTGCCCCACAGCTGCGGCCGTAGCCAGATATGGCAACAAGCTGAGCCGCGCGCTGCTCATCAATTCTCGATTACGCAGCAAGGTTGTGAGTTGTGCGGCGTACAGCGCAGCTGATTCCGGTAGGATCGGCACCCTCAAGAACTCTCGACGGAAGGTAAGCTTATCGCCACCAAACTGCGCTGACGCTCTCACGAACGAAGGGAGATCCAGACCTTCGCCGCGGTAGTGTTTCACGTAGTCCGACACAATCACCAGGTAGGTCGCAACTCCTTCCCAGATGCCGGCCGCTTTGGCCGAAGTGCGCAAGTCCTCGTAATCGATTGCACCCGACTCCACAACGCTTGCGCTGTCGACGATGTCGCACAGCCGGAAGTAGAAATGGCGGTACATCCGTTGCAGCGTGGAGATCATCAGACGGTCGGAGACGGCGGACACCCGAAACGTGTACTTTCCAACTTGGATATCGCGGGCACGCCGGGCCAGAGCGGTTGCAATCGCAATCTGTTCTCCGGTTTGACCCAGGCGGCCCATGTGAATCTCGACTGCCTCGGGCAATCCCGGGATAACAAAGTTCCACTTGTTCGCCAGACGGTCCCCCCAACTGCGCGGGGCAATTTCTGCCTGGAAGCGCTGCGTCATCAGGCGAAGTACATCCGACGGCTCCGTGTTTGTGTACAGATCCAAATCGCTGCCCAGATCGGGCCAGTGATCCAGCGACTTGATTACGGTAACGTCGTATCCCTCCGCTTCGAACGCGTCGCAAATTCTGCGCAGAAACGAGACTGCGTTATCGATACGGGCCTGTTCAGCGGCGAGCGCGGTGGCTGCCCAGTCTGCACAGCCGTCGTCGCCCGCGACCTGCCGAAAGGCTTCCAATCCCCGCATAACCACGTGATTGGAATTAGCCAGCGCCAGTAGATCGTCGCATTCGTCCTGACTGATTTTTGCGTCTGGTTTCTGTTGCGCGGGAAATGATGCGGCGTCTCCGCTCAATAAGAGCCAAGAGAGAATAGCCAGAGACTTGGTCGAACCGAACGGCACGGACGAAATAGCGGTCATAATTTAGTACGAATCCATGAGTCTAATGCGGCCGCGAAACCGGTGGTTGCTGTTGCTGGGCCGGCGCCGGAGCAGGCGAGGATTGCGGCGCTGCGGGCTGCGGTACGGGTTCCACCACGGGTGTGTTATCGCGATGTTTCAGTCCGACCGGACCCGGCCGCTCGCGCCTCTCCCGATTTATCTGCGTGATTTCGCCGTCCACCTTCTGATCGCTATCGGCCGCAACTGCGAAAAGGCGCATCCCCTCGGCCGAAGTCCGGGTCGCCAGCCCAACCTTCGCGGTAGCGTCTTCAGCCTTGCGGGCCTTCTCGTAGAAGAACTCGGCGGTCTCAAGGTCGCCATCTCTTTCGGCGAGATAGCCGATGTTGTTAAGTGAAAATGCGCTATACGGATTTAGCGAGTAAGCCTTGAGGAAATCTTGCCGCGCAGTATCCCAGTCGTTGTGATTCGTCGCGGAGACCCCACGTACTGCGAGCAAGGTTGCCTGCGCCTGAGCCGTGGCCGCATTTTGCATGCGCTCTCGTAGTTTCCTGGCACTATCCGCGGCCATCTCGCTGACCGGTTTTCCTCTCCATGCCTTGTTTAGGGTAACGATGACAGGGTCCGAAGAGTGCGACTGTGCCGCCGCGGTGTAGTATTTCAGCGCTTCGTCGTAATCCCCGCGGTATTCTTTTGCAACTCCCAGATTGTTCAACGTGTAAGTATTTTGCGGATCCAAGGCCAGCGCTTTTTGCAAAAGCACGAGTGCCTCAGGAGCCCGGCCCTGCGACAACAGCCGAATCGCCTCCACATTCATGCGGTTGACTTGCATGGGCACGTCTTTCAGGGTGCCCAAGGCATCCCGCATCGGCTTGCCTTCCAATTGCCGTACGCTGGTGCGATCGATGACTGCATCAGTAGCTTGCTCCGATGCCAATCCATAAAGTTTCTGCGCCCGATCCAACTGGCCCTGAAGTTCAGAAACGTAGCCCAGGTTGTATAGGGTGAAAGGATCGGCTGGATCGAAAAGATATGCCTGGTAAAAGAGCGTCTCCGCCTTCTCATAGTGCTGCTTCTGGATAGCCTCAACCCCTTCACGGTTAAGGCGCTGCACCGGCGTAAGATGGCTCCGTTTCGGCAGAGTGAGCTTAAGGTCCCCGGCCCGGGCGATTTGAGGCGTCAAGCCCGCGACGACGATAACAGTAAGTATCCCTAGCCAGCTAAATCGCTTAGCAACCATCATTTACCTCTAGCTTCAATTTCGAATAATGGGGACAGCTCTTTTAAGCTTGAGTTTGGATGCGCCAGGCCAAGGGGCGTTGCCCACTAAACCTGAGATTCTTATGGGAAAACCAACCTCAGGCCACTGTTTATCCCCTTCTACCATCCAAGAAGCCGTAGAAATCCAACGATGGGTAAAGGTGTCCTAATGGTTCGTTTTCTGATGGTAGCCATCTTGAGCGGCGTGGCAGTTGCCCAGATGCCCTCGCCCGCAGACGTGAAATCAGCGCAGATTTCCGATGATCAGATTGCCTCCAGGCTGGGAGGCCCGGCTGTTTTTCTCCCGGATCTGCCCGCCTTGCCTCGGGGGAAGAGCACTGTGATTGGTGGGTCCATTCGCGAAGTCGACGGTGTCCGCGACCAACTCACTCTGAACATTTTCGGTGGGCACTCGATGAAAGTACTTTTCGACGCGCGAACGCAAGTTTATCGTGACGGACTTAAAGCCTCGTTGCGCGATCTGCATGCTGGCGATCACGTGTCGGTAGAAACCATGTTGGATGGAACCACCGTCTTTGCGCGCAGCATCCACATGCTGTCGCGACTGCCGGAAGGGGAAAGCCAAGGCCAAGTCGTGAGTTACGATCCTAGTAACGGCGAACTCATGGTGCGCGATATGCTCTCGCCACAACCCATTAAGCTGCACGTCTCTTCCGCAACCACGATCGTTGGCCAGGGGCAGGCGGCTTCTTCCAGTAACCTCATCCCGGGAATGTTGATCTCTATCCACTTCGAGGCCGACAGCACAGGGCGGAACGTAGCCAGCAAGATCGCCGTGCTTGCAACTCCAGGCAGCGCATTTGTATTCACCGGGAACGTGGTCTTTCTCGACTTGCATCGCGGGCTGCTGGCGCTGGTTGATCCACGCGACGACAAACGGTACGAAATATCTTTCGATCCGGAGCGTTTCGCAATGAGCCGCGATGTGCACGAAGGTAGCACGGTCACAGTCAATGCCAATTTTGACGGCACTCGCTACGCAGCGAATCAGATCACAGTAAATCCGCCCGCGAGCAAGTGATGCCAGTCAACACGTCCAGCAGATAAATGAGCCGGTGAACTTCACCGGCTCAACCTTTGTGCACCAGCGTTGTTGGTTGAGCACTTGTCCTTCGATCACACTAAAGGGCACGGAAGGCTATCTCGGGTCTGCGCACGCGTGTGGAGTTTTGAAGAGGCATGGCTTCAGCCATGCCGCGTGTGATTTAGAAGTATCCACGGCGCGGCCGGAAGCCGCACCCTTTCAAACCTAAACGCCTTCACGCGATTGGATCACGGGAGCTTATTCAGATAACACGGCCCAGTGGTGGGCTGGGCTGGGGGAGTGGGCGGCGTGCTCCAGGGAACATTTTCGAAGTCAAAGAATTCCGTCATATCCATCTGCGCTGCATCCCGCTTGGTGAGGCTGGGAAGGTTGAATCGGGTTTCCACCAGCTTCAGCCATGCGGTGTAATCTGCGACGGTGTGCGAGACGTAATTCTTCTTAGCGAAGGGCGAAACCACGATAAGCGGAACTCGATAGCCGGTATAAATGAAGTCGCAAGTCGGCCCCGTGCCTTTCGTGCAAATATCCCCTGGAGCCAAATCCACCGGCTTGATGCCATCCGGACTGACCGCCGACTGCGGCGGAACGTGATCGAAGAAACCGCCAAACTCGTCGAAGGTGAGGATGAATACCGAATCCAGCCACGAAGAACTTTGCATCAGGGCATTGATGAGAGTGGAAACGTATTGTGATCCCAACTGCACGCTTCCTCCGGGCGCGCCATCGTCCAGTCCCGGATGCTCGTCGAGTCCACTACTGAAGCCGGGATCGATATAGGCCACGGACGGCAGGGTGCCATTGGCCACGTCGCTCAAGAACTCTGAAACCGGCACAATATTTTTCGGGTATTTGCTGGCTGTTGTGAACATGTTGAGCGCGCTGTCTTGTATCGGAGGCGTGGCATGAGTCAGGTCGGTTACGTAAACCTTCCATGTAATTCCGGCGCTCTGCAGCAGATCGAAAATGGTCTGGTTAGCCAGCGGAGGCGCGCCCATAGCGGCCGGATACACGTGTCCGGCTGACGTGGCAGCCAGCATATACAGTCGATTGGGCTGGGTTCGCGACATGACCGGAGAAAACCACCGATCCGAGGTTCCAAACTGCGAGGCCATGAAGTAGTAGTAAGACAGGTCCGTCCCATCGTAGTGGCCCATGGCGCGCACGCCATCGACATCGGTAAACGGCGGTTGATTCGTTCTGGCGTCGTGCGCCGCGGTCCACACAAACCCGTCCAAGCTGGGCGAGGAGGAAAGCGGATCATGCAGGTTCCAATCGACGTGCTCCTCGTTCCAAGAGGGACTAGGGTTTTCGACGCACATGGAAACCATGGGAAAGGATGCAACTTTTGGACTATTCCCACCGATCGTGCAGTCATTCGGAGGAAAAGTGAAGCGAGGATCGCAGCCCGGGTTGGTCGGCGCCGGACCGGCAGTGGGATTGAACTGAGGCAGCCCATCAAACCCCTGATCGGGAATGCCATTGGCGGCCCAGTACTGGCGCATGGCTCCGAAGTAGTGATCGAAGCCCCGGTTTTCCTGGGCCATAAAGATGATGTGATTGATGCTCTGCAAGCTGGCGTTCTGAACGGCTGGATCTCCCGTCAACCCCCGGCAACCGCTCAACACAATCGTCAAGCCCATGAGCAGTCGCAAGACGACGCCATGGCGCGTTCGGCTTTCGCGCGGCCGTACAATGGTTTGGTGCGGTAGCATTGCGGCAAGCATGAGATGGCATTGGCGGCCAAAGCGTTGGCCGGACTACAGCCCGCATCCCCCGGGTTTCGGCATCCGTGGCCAGTTTGGAGGATGTACTTCTGAGTCCGATCTAAGGCATTTCGGGGTTGACCCTCCCATAAAACCTGTATTACTGTTCCGTCAACATCGCTGAGTCTCCGGATCGAAACTCTGATCAGCGAAATGCAGGGGCAGTCTCCCGCTCGCGTCGGGACTAGTCCATTCCTTAGGGCAATTCAGAGCTTGCGATTCCCACGCAAGTACGCGTTTCCAAACCAATACCGGAGGGGCAATGAAATCTGTCTACTTTGCGATCTGGCTTTTTCTGATGTTCGCAACGTCCGCCTTTGCCAATGTCTATGTCAGCAGCCCGACTAACGGCTCTACCGACAACTCGCCGGTCCACTATGTGGCTACGGCGAACACGAATACATGCTCCAAAGGCGTAGCCTCGATGGGGATCTACGTCGATAACAATTTGGTCTACGTGGTGAACGGAGCAAAGATGGACCACGATCAGTCCATCAGCTCGGGCAAGCACCACACCGTGGTCGAGGAATGGGATTATTGTGGCGGAGCCACTTATACGGCGGTTGACATCACCGTGAAAGGTGGAGGTGGAAACGTCCTGCGGAACCTGCAGGCCAGCGGCGGATGGAAAAGTTGGGGTGAGTTGCCTCCTGGCTATAGCATCTGTTCGTATCCCTGCCCGGGCGTCACCTGGTCGATGAAGCAAGGGATTAAGTCACCTTCGCTCAGCGGAGACTCGACGCAATTCAATATCGGCGGCTATAAGCCCTATTCGGACGTATTGTTCAGCAATCCACTGATCGGCCAAGGGTCGACACAGGGCCTGCCCGACACGAACCACACGCTGCTGCCGACCTTGCACAACTTTACCTATGACGCTTACTTTTATCCCACGAACCTCGGAGTAACCCAGGTTCTCGAGTTCGATATCAGCATGTACTTCGATGGGCTGGGATTGATCTGGGGCAACCAGTGCAACATCCTCGGCGGACACGTCTGGGACATTTGGGACAATGTCGGCCAGCAATGGGTCTCCACCGGCGCTTCCTGTTATCCGGTAAACAACGCGTGGAACCACTTGACCATTCAAGTGCAGCGAGAATCTGACAACTGGTTGCTCTTCCAGTCAATCACCCTGAATGGAAAGACGATCCCCATTAATCGCTACTATGCGCCAGGTTCCGCTCCCGGCAACTGGTGGGGCATCACGGTGAATTACCAGATGGACGGAGACTCCAATCAATCGGCGTACTCCACGTATTTGGATAACTTCAACTTCACCTACTGGTGAGAGCCGCACGCGGGGCACACCGGCATGTGCCCCGCGGGTTCAACAACTTGACCAGCTAATAGCGACGCACGACCGCCTGGGCTGTCGTGCAGGCGTTGGGTGGTTGTGTGCTCGTAGCTCTTCGCTGAGTTTCGGCAATCGGATTCCGGTCGTGGACACTTTTGGAACCGGAATCACAATCGCGGGGTGATGCCCGCTGCAGTGCGGCACTTAGCAATACACATTCCGCTGGAGAGAATACTCATGCGTCTTTTTTCTATTATTGCAGTGGCCGTTGTTTGCGCTTCTTCGTGCCTGGCTGGCGATCTGGCGATGAATCCAACCACGACGCTTTCGGCACAGACATCCAACAACACCAGCGCGGCGAAGAGTTTTCGAACTCAGTCGGATGGCAACCTGGGCGCCACGAACATCAGTAAGGTGGACACCCATTCCCTGCTCTACCCAGGTGCCGATACCAAAATCTACGCCCACGTTGAGCTCTGGTGGGATGTGGTCGGACACAGCAACATCGGCTACAGTTCCCTCGATGCCTCCCACGTCAAGCAGCAAGTCGAAGACATGATCAGCCGAGGCATCGACGGCGTGGTCATGGTTTGGTATGGACCCAACAATCCCATTGACCAAGCCGCTCAACTGGTGATGAAGGAAGCCGAATTGCATCCCGGTTTCACTTTCGCCCTTATGGTGGATCATGGCGCGATTCAATGGGACTCCTGCGCCGGTTGCTCGCCTCAGGACGCTCTGATCGCGCAACTGAAGTACGTCGATCAGACCTTCTTTCCGTCCACCGCATATTTGAGGATTGATGGAAAGCCGGTAATAACTGACTTCGATATTGATCTCTTCTATCAGATCGATTGGGACGCGGTGAAGGGTGCGCTGTCCACAAGCCCCGCATTCATGTTCCAGAACAACGGAGGCTTCAGCCACGCGGCCAGCGACGGCGCCTACTCGTGGGTGATTCCGACCACCAACGATTACGGGGCCAGCTATCTCGCAAGTTTCTATTCCACGGGCGACCAGTTTCCCGCCGAACAAACCTGGGGCGCCGCTTATAAGGGATTCAATGACACCTTGGCTTCGTGGGGAATGCACCGGATCATGAACCAACAGTGTGGCCAGACCTGGCTGCAAACGTTTGCTGACATCAACAAAGTCTATAATTCCAACCATCCACTTCCCGCGATGCAGTTGGTCACGTGGAACGATTATGAAGAGGGCACAGAAATCGAATCGGGGATTGACAATTGCTTGAGCGTATCCGCCAGTATCTCCGGCAACTCCCTGCAATGGAAGGTGAACGGCAACGAAAACACCGTGGATCACTACACGGTTTACGCGAGCACCGACGGCCAGAACCTAATGAAACTCACAGATCTGGCCACCAATTCACCCGCGCTTGATATGTGTGACAACGCACTGCCCTCCGGAAACTATACGCTGTACGTTCAGGCTGTCGGCAAACCAAGTTTGAAGAATCAGATGTCGAAAGCAGTTCCCTACGCGGCCAGCTGCCCTCTGCCACCACCATCTCCGTCCCCGGCTCCGCCGTCACCATCTGCCGCCCCGTCTGTAACGCTCACGGCTTCGCCAGCCTCGGTGAGCCTAACGCCGGGCCAGGCGGTTACTTCGAGCATTGTTGTCGCCTCGAAATCGGGTCCCTTCGACAACCCGGTCTCGCTTTCATGTTCTAACCCCCCGCCAGGACTGTCTTGCACCTTCTCACCGGCCAGCGTAATCCCTGCTTCCGGCGCTGCATCTTCCCTTCTGACCTTTTCCACAACCACTGCCTTCGCAGCGATGAAACCGCCAGTGTCGGGGCGCGGGAGTCCAGCATTTCCTCCCTACATGTTAGGTTTCGCAGTAATGGGGATCGCGCTGACGGGCGGAATCGATAGAAAACGGGCGAGAAAAGTACTAGCGCTCGTTTCCCTCATTTGCGTCCTGCTTCTGCTGAGTTCTTGCGGCGGAGGCAGCGCCTCGACAACAAAGGCCGCGTCTTCTCAGGCGGCTCCGGTTATGGTTACCGTCAATGGAACTTCGGGAGCAACCCAGACTTCCACGACGGTCAGCATTACGGTCCAGTGAATTTGTCGGGACGCAGCAGGGTTAACTTCGCTTCGGGGCACTTGTGACGGTTTGCGGCGACATGCTGAAGCGCGGCAAATCGCCCGGGGACAACTTCTTCGATATCTCTTCCCAGACCCGCTCCGCGGCTTCCGCGACTGGCAACGGAAGAATTACGGTCATTCGGCCACCCATTTTGCTGAGGGCCAAATAAGCGGCGCGACTCTGATGCAGAAAATCGATAGGATACTCAGGCTTTCGCTCCCGGGCCTGAACCGGATCGGCGTCGAGTAAATAAGCGATGTCCGGCTGTGGGGTCATCGCTAGCAATAACCGCGCGTAGGTACGCCCAACTCTACTGTTAAGACTCAGATTCGCGAGCTGGTCGTGGAGATAACGATCAAAGATGATCACGTCTGCACCAGCTCTTCGTTGTTTCGCCACCACCAGGCAAAGCGAAACCGCGTCCAGAAAATAAAGCCCAAACCGCACCAAGGTCATGTACCAGGATCTGACATTCTTGTCCCGGCGGTTTACCGGCTTTTCGGGAGATCCCACACCTTTCTCACCTTTAAACAAGGTATGGCCGCTGAACTCCCGGACGCTGGTCAGGGTGGCGACGTGGTCCCAAAAAGCAAGCAGCGAGACTTGAAAACCAGCCTGGCTCAAGCGGGCGCGCAGCATTTCGATCTGCGTGCTTTTACCCGCGCCGTCAATACCAGAGAAGCTCACAATTCTGGCACGGCGGTCTCGACGATTCAGATCAGGCATAACGGGTAGTTTTCTCTTCCCGCAGACTATCGAGCACCAGGTGGCCGGCTGGGGCTGGCATTGGATAATGCCGCGACAGTTCCAATCGCAACGCCCGCACCCACCACGGCGCCCACTTTGATCAAGAGGGCCCGCGTCCGCCTCTGCTTTGCCGGCGCAATGGCAGCTCCCGCTGGTTTCGAAGCGGCAACGCCGGTGGCATCGACCGACCCTGCCGCAGCCGTACCCACAGGCTCTTGAGCTTGCTGATCCCTTAAAGTAGAGGATTGGCCGACGAACGGCAAACCGTTTTCAGTTGCTTGCGGGCGCACCGAGCCTGGACTGTTGGGATAGGTTTCGGGCTGAGATGGTGCAGCACTCGTCTGTTGCGCCGCATTATCTTGAGACGGAGTTTTGGCGGGAGACGAGGCCCCCGCCTGTTGTCCAGCGCTTTGATCCGACTGTGGTAATGCGGTTGCGGAAACAAATGGGACTAGCAGAAACAATATGAGGCAACCGGCAATCTGTCGCATCAGCCCCTCCCCGAAAATGTTCGTGGTTTTTCCAGCCCGCCGTCGTTTCGCTGATGCAGGCTGGTTTATGCCACACTCTCGGATGCGGGAGTTGCGTAGCCAGGTTGTAAAGCCGGCTGAAATGCGTGAATCGGGAATTGGTAGAAGCTATTCACCGCGTCCGCCGGACTGTCAAAGATCTCGAAGAGACTGTCCACTTTGGTCAGCTCAAGAATTTTCGCTGCCACCGGAGGCACTGCCGCAAGTTTGACGTCGCCATTCCGCTTCATCGCCTCTTCCAGGCAATGTAACAGCATCTGGATTCCAGCACTGTCGATTTGGCGAATCTGGGAACAATCAAGCACCATACGGGGCCGATCCGCCTTGAGGCAGGGTTCCGCGTCCAGGAAAAACGTACGGCCTTGTTCCAAAGTCAATTTCTCGGGTAATTGTTTCACCACTACCGGTCTTCCACTGATCATTTCATCCATCCGGGGCTCTAAAAATGCCATTTCTCTCGCCCCAAAGGGGCCGGAAATGGGTTGTACACAGTGTTTAATCTATAGGGGCCGGAGGCGGGGGTCTATCCAGTGCTACCTGTAGAGGGGATTAGGTTTTGCTTTAGGACGGAGGTATGAATTCCGTCCTCACGAGCTTTGCAAAAGGCGTTCGAGCTCAGCTTCGGCATCATGCACAAGATTCGTGAGCCGGTTTGCCCCATATCGGCAAAGCGTAGCGAAATTGGTTTCATACCAGCAGCACTCTGTCATCCTGGGCGATAATCCGCACAGGAACCGAAGTTTCTGCACTGCCTCCGTCGAGGTCAGCGTTGCTGCCACCAGCCGGTGATTCCCATCTAGAACCGTGAAGGGTTCGTTCTCGTTAAGCCCGATGAGCAGCACGGCCCCCGGCGGGGTCTCTCGACTGATCCACTCCTGCAGAGAGGCGATCTTTGACAGAAATGCTTTTACGGAGACGTCGTGGCCGCGATAGTTCCGAATGCGTTCGGCCACCTCGGTCAGGTTAAAATTGCCGCGCGCGAGTTTTCGCCACATCGCGCGTGGAAATACCCGAATCTGGGCCAAGTTCGCCGGTCGGATTTCCACTTCAAACCATTCCGTTCCCTTGGGCAGCTCTCTCCACAAGGGAAGATGCCGGATAAACAACAAGGCACGCCGCTTTGCATTTTCACCGGCATCGTCGAGGTGTGGCTTCATCACCAGCCCCCGCAGAGATTCCTGGTACTCCTCGAATGCGGCATTCTCGAAATCGCTTTTCAGAAATTCCGCAATGACTTCGTCTTCCGGGACCCGCCGGATTATCCTTATGCCTCGTGTAATTGCTCCCGCCTGGACATCTACATCCACATCCTCGGAGCTCATCAGTATCTTCCACAGGAACGGCATAGCGAGAACCATGAGCAGAGCCAACATCAGTACCAGCTGTATCCAAATAACCTCTTGCAGGGAGGAATGGAACCGGCAAATGCCCGCGAAGAGGACGGCGCTAAAGACCAACTGTACCCAGCCGGTGTTGGCGATCTTGTAAGACATCTCGTACGCAATAATCACGACGCTGAGGCAATAGACGACGGTCGTGGCTGCATACAAGGCCAGTAAATATGGAAGTCCGTATTTCCCTGCGATGGCGAACTGAGAGCCGAAGAGCGCAGTCCAAATCCCGGCCGGGGCCAACCTCAAGCCGAGAGCGATTATGGAACCAATACCCAGGACAAGCAGCAACGAAATTACCAGAACGCTGTGACCCTTTCTCTGCTCACTGCGAGTACCTGCCATAACGGGGAACATGGTATTTATCACCGCCGATGAAAATGCAAACACCACACGACCCACCAATGCCACCGCCGCGTACAACCCTGCCTCGGTGGATGGAAAGAAATGCTTTACCAGCACGATGTCACAATTGTTGATCAGTACCTGTCCGGCAAAGAAGACGATTGCCTGAAGTGCCTCGCGAAACGCATCGGGTAAATGCAGCTGGTTCGGAATGGCAGGCGCGAGTTTCGGCCCTGCGGCAAAGTAGGCCACGGCAACCGCGGCGGCATTCGCAGCGATCACGCCGCGGACACCGAAGCCAAGCTCAATGCACAGGAGCGATCCGCCCAATCGTACCAGTCCCTCCAGGACGAGATTGGTGGCGAGACGATCAAAACCGAAAGCCCCCTGGATGTAGCCTCGACGGGCACCCAAGGGAACGTAAAAAGCGACTCCAATTCCGAGCAGGACAACCAGAATCGGACTGGGCAAGTTAAGGTAGCCCGCAATGGTTTTCTGGAACAGCAGCAACAGCAGCGCGACCAGCAAACCGCACTTCCAAGCGCCGCGGTGGAATCCTCGATAAGCCGTGCTTTTTCCTTCCAGAGTAGCCTGCTGTGCGACAACCTTCGCGGAAACGATTTGGAAGGAAAGCGTTACCGCCGATATCAGGATGAGGAGGGTGTAGACCGCAGTGGCGTGACCAAAGGCGGTCGGACCAAGAAATCGTGCGACTGCAATGTTGTATGCAAAATTGATTCCGGTGACTAACCCTGACCCCGTTAGCAGAACGAAACTGCCCGAAAGCACGCGGGCTTGCAGAGTCTTCGATTCCGGGTTCGCACTATTCGACACGTCTTCGGGGCTCCAGCTAACTCAAGTGGGTAGTGTGGGCTACTGCGAAATTCTCACCAGTAGCATTTTCCTCACCTTGGCAGCCCTTCTGATGCGTAAATTAGGCGTTAGGCTGCTTGAGGTTATCCACCACAGAACCACTGAGAAGTTCTTTCTAAGATTCTCTCTGTGTCTCTGTGGTAAAGCCCCTGATTTGCCTTGGATTTGCGACAACCTAACTCGGTGTTACTGCCTCTAATATTTTGATCCGCCTCCCTTATGATGAATCGTGACCGGGTGATCTCTGCATTGGTGTTTGTCCTGCTTTTGCAGGGATGCTCTCATCCGGGCCTGCAGCAGACGCTGCGCCAGGGTATTCCCGCACCAGAGGCTTCGCCGCAGCTACTGGCGGTGTATGAGCCCTGGTTTGGCCATCCCCGGCACATCTCCGTCGGCTATTCCTCGCAAGATCCAGCGGTAATACGAAAACAGATTGAACAGGCCAAGGCTTTGGGAATCACCGGTTTCGTAGTGGACTGGTATGGCGATCGCGAACCTTTGCTCGACCACGCCTATGCCCTGATACAAACCATCGCCGCCGAAAAGAACTTCCATGTTTCGATGATGTACGACGAAACCGACTACGAGAGCGCCCAGGCCACTGACGACGCGCTTATCTCGTTTAAGAAATTCCATGACACATATCTTTCTCCGAATGCACCCGGCCGTCAGGCGTATCTCACCTACGAGGACCGGCCTGTGATCTTCATCTTTCCCAAGGGCGGACACACCGACTGGAACCAAGTGCGCGAGGCAACCAACAGCTGGAACCCGGCACCCCTGCTGATTTACGAAAATCGCTCCACCGCTTTCGCGGCGGCGTTTGACGGCTTCTATGCGTGGGTAAACCCTGGCAGGAAGGGGTGGGCACCGGATGGCAGCAATTGGGGTGAAGATTATCTGCGCGACTTCTATCGCAAAATGCGGTCCACGTACCCCGACAAAATTGCTGTAGGGGCAGCCTGGGCGGGTTTCGATGACAGCAAGGCTGCGTGGAGTTTGAATCGCCATATGTCGCAGCGCTGTGGCCAAACCTTTGCCGACACCATGAAGCTTTGGCGTCAGTATTACCCACCCGACCAACCGTTGCCCTTCATGTTGATTGCGACCTGGAATGATTACGAAGAGGGCACAGCGATCGAGCGCGGACTGGCCAAATGTGGCTCCAACTCGCAATCGCAAGCTGGCCAGTAAGTTAAGCCCTTTGGGTGGAGCAGTGCTTCCAGCGCTGCATTGAAGCCTCTGGACTAAATGCACGCGCCGCATGGGCGGCGTCACTCCAATGCTATAAGTGCGCGCAAAAAGAGAACCGCGCACTCATAGGTACGCGGTTCCGTTTCGAACGCAAGAATCGGTTGCTAGGCTATCCGATAAACCCTCTCCCGCTCTCCATCCTGGCGGCCAATGGGTACTTGAACCGAGCTCAGCTGCGACGGGTAATAAACCTTATTGATGATCGAAAGTGGCCGCTGGCGCACCTCGTCATACACTCGTCCCACGTACTCGCCCAAGACGCCTAAGGACAGAAGTACGAGGGCCCCCACCAGGAAGATCGCAGCGGCCAGGCCGAATCCAACTGGGTTCATCGGACTACTCGAAACCATGCTCAAGACCGCCAGAATGGCGGCTATCGAGACGGAAAAACCTGCTAACACGAAACTCAGTCGAAGCGGCTTGTAACTAAAACTCGTAATCGCATCCATTGCGTACTTGATCCGGCTCACGAACGTGAGTTTGCCGTCGCCGCCAGCCCGATCTTGCCGGTCGTAGTAAACGATGTCTGTCTTGTACCCCACCC
The DNA here is from genome assembly GCA_963832245.1 of uncultured Acidobacteriota bacterium. GTDB lineage: Bacteria > Acidobacteriota > Terriglobia > Terriglobales > Acidobacteriaceae > JABDBE01. Next base: position 2,502,702 of record CAWHTG010000004.1, on the reverse strand, counting down.
AGGCCCGCAGTCCTGGCAGGTACCGGTTTCCTTCCCGCAAGGAATTAATGGAGTCGACCGCTTGTCGATCCAGGAGACCGAAAATTCCCGCGTTAAGCGGGATGGGAAAGTCGGAAAGTGCTCCGAGCACGCGATAAAACAGCGGGAACAGCATAGCTAGAGCCTTCCGGCTTTCTTGCCGGCTTCTCCTCACCGCAGTCACAACTTGTGCCCCGCCTCGCCAGGCGGCCACCAATGCCCGCAGCACTTCCGGCGGATCCTGAAAATCGCCATCCATCAAAACCACGGCATCGCCACGCGCAGTCTGCAGACCAGCCGAGATCGCCCCCATATGCCCCCAGTTACGCGACAGGTCCACGACCACCACGTGTGCATCCTCGGCTTGCAATTCTCGCAGCAGAAGCAAAGATGAGTCCCTGGAACCATCATTTACATAGACCACCTCCCACGGTTCGGCAACTTCGTTCATGGCATCGGCAACGGCGGCGTGAAACAAACGTATGAGTTCTTCTTCATTAAAAATAGGTACTACAACCGAAATCATGTGAGGCTCCTTAAAATCAAAACCATGGCGCACGCCTCTTTCTGAATAGGTCGACTCACGTTGTATCCGAGAGTTCGAAACAGGCCCGTCATTCGGGCTCTGCCTGGAAGACGCGCACCTTCCACTGCACTTCCGTTGGAGTTAACACCGCAACATAGCGCGCGCGAACATGCTGCGTTGTCAGAAGCTTTTCGTGATCGAGGAGTTGCACGTCATATTCAACGTTGTCTACGAGCTGAATGGATAGACCTTCCGGCGAGTAGAAAACCAGTTGAATATCGTGTGCCCCGTCTCGATAACGCGTCTGAATCCCAAGTTTTGCTTGCTCCTGAATCGTGTCTGTCAGTTTCTCCTTGGCTGTACCCACGAAATCGCGGTTGAGCAGATCCACTCGATTCTGACCGAGCGCCCCGCTAAGGCTGCGCCAGGCTTGCAGATAATCGCGAATAACCGCCGTCTCGGTCTGCTTTTCCAGGGTCCGCGGCCCGACCGAATCCGTAGGCTCCACGCGCACTGCAGGCTGATCAGAAGCCCACACAAACAGCGTGGCCAATACCGAGCACACGATGACGAGCGGCTTCCAGATCTCTCGTCTTTGCGTGGTCGGTTTCATCATTCTTTCCCCCACCGAATCTCATTGCCCATGACAACGCCAGTTGCGACGGAGATGGTCGCGCCTTTATAGGCGGGCATTTCTGTCCGCGCGACCCCGCGTTTGAGCGGCACATCCACCGTAGCTTCGCCGCCGTCATACATTTCCGTGAAGGTAACAATCGTTCCGTCCGGTACGGCGTTGCCGCTGCAATCGCGCACCGGTTCGGTTTCCAACTGGAGCCGCTGCCCCGAAGGCCGAACGTTCATTCTTAATCTGCACGGATCGCCCGGGACTTGCTGGATCACGCGCTTGTCGGCAACACTTCCAACTTGAGCAGTGAACTGAGCCGCGCCTTCCTTGGATGCGGAATTCATCTTCGTCCACGCCACACCGTCGCGGGTGGACACGATCCGCGACTGCGGAGCGCCCGCGACACCGGACAATTGGAACGACACCTGTGTGGGCTGCAGAACTAAATTCTGAAAAGTGTCAAAGACATAGGCAACGCCGCTGATGCCGTCATGCAAATCCACCGGGAGCCGTGAAGGCTTAGCGATAAAGCTCAAGGCCGTTGGTTGCGACGCCGTAACATCGAATGCCCCGTTCTCCGTGGACGATCCCACTAGAAGGACGAGGTAGTGGCCGGCATTATGAAGTTCACCCGGCGCGAACGATATCATTTCTCCTAATTGCACATCGCGTCGCAACACCTGGGCAGGCCCTACGACGTACAAGACTGCTTTGCCGCTGCCGCTGCTCGGAATCGAGAAGGCCGTGCCGGCTTTGACAGTTTTAGGCAGGCGCAGGCTTTGGGCGGCGGTTAGCGGTCCAGCCGCAAGGACGATCAGCCCGCCCAGCAATAATGTGAGTCTCGTTTTCAATGGAAATAGGTTCATTGGAATCGGTTGGAGCTGTACGTCGTGGTGACCGCTCGTTCAGTCTTAACTTTGCTGGCAATATCCGGCGGAACCGAGACCGCAAACGAAACCGGGGTCTCGGGCAATAGAGCACGTTCGACATATCCATCCGAGACCCAGATCAGTTGGCCCGTACTGTCATAAAACGTTCCAAGGACGTGCGCCACGTTGACGACCTGTCCGCTTTGATTCCGCAGCTTTCCCGTTAATGAGGGTTGCGGACCCGAGTTCAGGTGCTGATCTTCAATTTCGATCACCGGGTCCGCTGATGCAGCCACGAGGGTCGATGCCGGCTGCATGCGAACGCTGTCTACCTGGGACAGAGCTATATTGTGAAACTCAATGAGAAATGGCGTGACTTGCCGGGGCAACAGAATGTGAGAGATTTTGTCAAAACTATCCTCGGTCACTATCGGAGACCCGTCTTTCGCCAACAGCGTGGCTTTCACGTTCACGAAAGCCGGCACCACATCTTCGTTCAGCAACTCGCCCAAGAGAACCACTCCTCCGCCGCGCTCCACGGGATGCATATCCACAATGCGTACGTGAGGTGACTCCGCGTCCTGAGCTCCCCAATCATCTTCCGCACCGCGATAAATGACGTCCCACCGCAGATAGTTCACGGCGATCACTTGCGGCGGCACGCGAGGCTCCTTCACGATCGGCCACACCACAGCCCATCGGTCGCCGGTCCGTGTGACTCGTAAGTTACGTGTGTCCAAGAACGTCCCGACCACAGTCGACCAGCGCAAATTGAGGAGAACCTGGGCGTCATCGGCGGAGGCATGCTGAGGCCGCACGTCGAGGCTGTCCAGGCTTGCGTGACTGCGCAAGCTGGGGTAACTTCCGGCCAGGTCGCGGATGAAATCCGTTTCGCCGAATTCATTCTTGTTAGCGAGACTGGAGTAGGCCTTGTCCCAGTCCCGACGGGCGATTTCGTCCGCCAGATTTTCGACTGCGGCCTGGGGTGAGGAAGCAGGACGCAAAAGATCCGCCCCCGTCCCGGCGCCAGCCATAGCGAGAGCCGAATGAACCGGCTGTATCGTACCCGCTACAACCAGTGCAATGGTTACAAGAGCAAAAAGGAAAGCGAGGATTCGTCCACCGGTCACGAGATCATCCTCCCAAGAACAAGATCCTCGTGGGGCGAGGACGGCTGCACTACTGGCCGCGTCTCCCACTGCTTCTCCGGAATCAGCGCCAGAAGCATCGCGAGAATACTGCTCGTGATCGGCAGAATGCCCCACAGGAGGCCTTGCCAGTAAGGGGGGATCTGTGGCGCATTGACCGGCGTCGCCGGCGGCACGTCCTCTTTGCTCCACACCGTAATCGTCTTATCTTCGAGATCATCTACCTTGCGCCAGCCCGCAAAGACGAGGAGGGGCTCGTAGTACGGATCGCGCAGGAATACCCATTTCAGTCCGTAGCGGTCGGCGTGGTGGAGGATCGCGTTGAGCGCATCGATACCTGACTTGCCAAAATACTTGGAACTGGTGAGCGCACCCGCGCCGTGCTGCGTCAGTTCGGGCAGCATACGTCCCGAATTCCATTCGCCATCCACACTGCTGGCATCGGTCAGGACGGCCAAGCGCGAAATCTTGTTGCCAAATCCAAGCGTGACATAGCGGTACTTGTCATGGCCATCCCGGTTGAGCCACGCGGCTACGGAGTCGACGTTAAAATCCACTGCATCCGCCGGGTGATATGTGGCCCACGCTACCGCCAGAGCACAACTCAGCGTTGCCGCAATGGTTAAGCCGACGACCGCCCGTGAACGAAATCGGTCGATGAGTTCCGCCGCCAGAAGTCCGACGAAAGGCAGCGCCAACAAAGTCGCCCAATAGCTGAACCGTTCCATGGTCAGCACTTCAAAAGCCCGGCCCAAAACCAATCGGGCCACGGGCGTTGTCCCTCCGAGGCCCACCAGAAATGCCAGCCAGAAGCCGAAGAATAGAGGTCGCAGTCTAGAATTCGCAGAACCGCGCAAAAAGATGAAGGGCAAAGCGAGAATCAAAGCGCCATACGGGATGACAAAGTAATTCAGGCCCCACTCCGGGCTCAATATGTAATTTGCGCGGCTGGGATGTGGAATGGGAACCTGCGTAACCGGGTAGTGAATCAGCGCAATCCAGAACGGCAAAAGGACCACGCCGATTGCCGCCCCCACCAGCAACGCCATGCTCCCTGCGCGAAAAATGAACGCTGGAGTTGAAACTCGCTCGCCCTCCTGCCGATCCAAAAATGCCAGCGCAAGAACAGGCAGGGCGAACAGGAAAGACCCGAAAAGCAGCGTAGCGTGGTGGGCAGCCGCGGCCGCCACGAACAGTACGCTTCCCTTCAGAAACGACCGCCAGTTGCCGTGCCGGACCCAGGTGTAAAGGTAAGGCAGCGCATTCAGATACAGCGGAGCGGCAAACGTGGTCGACAACTGCCCCGCGGAGTAGATCAGAAAGCACTCCGAACCAAGAAATACACTGGCCAAAGCCGCAAACGAAGCAGCGCGCCGGTTGACCCAAAGCAAGGAAAAACGATAGACACCAAGTGCCAGGAGCAAAATGGCAACGAACTGAATCACCATATAGGCCATGTCCAGGCCGATGAATCGCGAGACTAACGCCAACCACTGCTGAGGCAAAGGCGGGTATGTGGTCTGTGAAAAACCCGCATACCACTTTGGATTCCAGGGACCGAACCAGTTATGCAGGTAATGCGATGCAAAGAAAATATGAAAGTTCGCGTCGTACGTCTTCAGCGGCAACTTCATGAGCAATAGCGGCGAATGAACTGCAAGTGCCGCCAGAAAAATCATGCTCAATGGTATGGGCTGAGTAGTGGGCGCAACAGATTCAGCTCTTTGCACGACGTCCTCCCGAGAAATCTTGGATTCCCTGTGTCTATTTCGGGTTGCACTCTAGCGGCCCTTAATGTCTTCTACCGAACAAAAAGCAGCCAACATCTGGGACCTTTTTGGAATCGAAGAGCCTTGGAATCGATTGATTCGATGGTGAGACCTTGAGCTCAGCGTTGGGGCGTCTGAAGACCGTGCTCGTGTGTGTGCAAATCAGCGCGCTTGCCTGCGCGGTTCAAGCGCAGACGTATAAAGTCGGGGATAGTTCTGCACAAAAACCGCAAAGCGATACGACGGACCAAACGCCTGCCACCAAACCTCAGGCGGCTCCCAATAAGCAGCTCGGCTGGGGCTCCAACATCCAAAACGCGCGTCTGGCCCGGGCGGCAGAACAAGCGCTGAAAAATCGTAATTTCGCTGCCGCCGTGGATTATGCGCAGCGAGCTGCGCAATCGGCTCCCAACGATCCTCAACTGTGGTTCCTCCTGGGCTACGCAGCGCGGCTCGACGGAAAATTGCAGCTCGCGGTCGATTCCTACAACCGCGGTCTCCACCTGAATCCGTCCTCGCTGGATGGTATCTCCGGACTCGCTCAGACCTACAGCAATATGGGCCGTACCGAAGAAGCTATGCGTCTCCTGAATCAAGTGCTCTCCGCCGACCCAAAACGAGTGAACGATGCAGTGTTGCTGGGAGAGCTCCACATGCGTTCTGGAGACTACGATGGCGCAATCAACGTGTTAGGGCGAGCGGAGCGGACCGAGCCCGGTACCCGCTCGGAATTGCTCTTGGCGCTGTCGTACCAACATCTCAAGCAGTTTGATCAGGCAAACCATTATCTTGAACTGGCGAAGCAACGTGATCCGAACAATCCCGAAGTCCAGCGATCGCTGGCAGGATACTATCGCGAGACTGGAAATTATCCGGCAGCCATCACCGCGCTAAAGTCAATTCACAATCCGAAACCCGATGTGAAAGCTGAGCTCGCATACACATATCAGCTCGCTGGCAAAACAGAAGAGGCTGCAAAGTTGTACTCCCAAGCGGCCAATGCTGCGCCGGGCGACTTGGCTTTGCAGCTTTCTGCAGCGCAGGCCCAAGTCACCGTCGGTTCCATTGGGCATGCGAAGCCTTTTCTGGAACGGGCTAAAGCCATCGACGCGCACCATTACCGTCTGCATGCCGTCCTCGGAGAAATTGCGCGACTCCAGGAACACAACGAAGAGGCTGTGCGCGAGTACAACGCGGCTATAGCTCATTTGCCCCCAACGCCCGCCGAGGGGCCACTATACGGAATTCAGCTGCACATGAATCTGGTCGAACTCTACAAGAGTTTGAAGGATGACAGTGCGTCTCATCAACATCTCGAAATTGCCCAGACGCAGATCAATGCCATGGACGATCGCGGTCCCACCAGGCCGCAATTTCTTCGCCTGAGGGCTCTGGTCAAATTGAATGCAGGAGACCTCGACGGTGCCGGCAAAGATATTAATGAAGCGCTGGCAATCAACTCGCAGGATCCGAACAGTCTGCAACTCGACGGTGATCTGCTGGTAAAGCTCGGGCGTCCCGACGATGCGATCGCCGTCTATAAAAAGATACTCGCGATTGATCCGGTAAACCGGTACGCGCTCACCTCGCTCGGCTATGTTTCCCGGGAATCCGGGCACGATCAGGACGCCGAGAAATACTTCCAGAAGCTCGAGGCAGCCTATCCAACTTTGTATATCCCGTATCTCGCACTCGGGGACATGTACACCGCGCGCAAGGACTTCGCAAAAGCCGAAGCCTCATACACGAAGGGTTACGAACTCGCTCCCGCTAATGCCCTAATCGTCGCTGGCGGTATGAACGCTGCCATCGAAGCTCACCACTATATCCGGGCGGCGGTGTGGTTAAGCCGGGCCAACGATGAAATGCAACAGGAACCTCACGTCATGAGAGAGAAAGAGAGGTACCTGAGTTTTAAGGGTGACTACGAGCACTCCGCTGCCATCGGCCGCGAAGCCATCAAGCAACTTCCGAGGGACAGAGACGTGGTGGTGTATCTCGGCTACGATCTGCTCAATCTCAAACAATACGACGAGCTATTGCAACTAACGTCGCAGTACGAGCAAGTACTGCCAAAAGAGCCTGACCTTCCCTTGCTGGCGGGTTATGTACACAAGCAGGAGGGACAGCTAGAACAGGCGCAAAAGGACTTCACCGAGGCTTTGAACCGGGATCCGAACGTTACTACGGCGTATGTGAACCGCGGATACGTACTGAAGGACTTGCATCAATCGCAAGCCGCCGCTTCAGATTTCGAAGCAGCCCTTAAGCTCGAACCAAAGAATGGCGAAGCGCATCTGGGGCTCGCTTATGCCAGTCTCGATATGCATCGCCCTCGTATAGCCCTGCGGCAAGTGCAACTGGCGGAAGAAGAAATGGGCGATTCCCTTCCCATACACCTGGTCCGCGCCACGGCCTATGGGCAAAACGGAATGTTGATGAAGTCGGCAAACGAATATCGCGTTGCCTTGAAATTGTCGCCGAATGACGCAGCCCTTCACCTGGCCTTGGCCGATACGTTGTATAGCTTGCGCCACTACCACGAGGCCATCGACGAGTTGCAAATTGCGCAAAAGCTTGCCCCTGACGATCCTCTAATTTATGCAGATCTTGCGCGTTCTTACGCGGAACTCCGTGATCGAGACCAAACCTTGCAGTATGTGCAACTGGCGGAACAAAAGGCTGAATCAGCGCCTGCCAAGGATCAGAGGCGTAGTGAGAGCGCAGTCTTCGTTTCTACCGGACAGGCTCTGAGCTCATTGGGCGATCAGAAAGCGGCCATGGAGCGATTTGAAAAAGCGCTCGACGCGCCCAACAGCGATCGCGTAAGCGTTCGCCTCGCAATTGCCCGCATGATGGCTGCTCAAGCTCATCCTTTTGACGCCCAGCGGCAGATTGCACTCGCTCTTATGGAAGCGCGCACCGGCGAGACGCTCCCACCGACGGGCGAGCAGTTGATGGAAGCGGCCGGTGTGTTCCTCGACTTACACGAGTACCAACTGGCGCAGAACTACCTCCAACTGGCTCTGGCAGCAGGCGCCCCAGACACCTCGGTGCGGATTGGTCTGGCCAATACCTACCTGGCGCTCGGAGATACAACCAGGGCTAACGACGAGCTGTCTGCCATCAGTAGTTCAGCCGATAGTGAACCCAGCTACCAGTTTTTGCTGACCAAGGCTGCCGTGCTCCGCCAGGAACATCAAAACACCCAGGCCCTTACGGCCTTTGCCCAGGCTGAAAACGCCGCCGGTGAAGATCAAACCGCAGAGCAGGATATGCTTCAGGCGGCAGCGAACGAAGGACTCAGGCTCAACCGAAACCTGAGCTTTCTTTCGGATTTCTCCGTCGCGCCAATTTTCGAGGACACAACAGTTTACCCTCTGGATGCTAAGCTGGACGTCCCCAATCCCCTCCCCGGTCGCCAGGGACTGCTTCCGCCCCCGCGTTCCTCGCTCGAAACGCAATGGACCGGCGCCTACCATCTTCACCTGAGCAACTTACCCGACGTCAGTGGGTTCTTTCAGGTGAGGAACGCTCGTGGGCAAATTTCATTGCCCAGTGCGGACGAGATTGTCAACCGCGATACGACGGATTACTCCTTTAACATCGGGCTGAATCCATCGTTTCATCTGGGAAACAATGTATTCACTTTCAATACCGGAATTCAGGAAACTATTCGTCGGGACTCACTGTCTCCAGTGGAAATGAATCAGAACCTGTTTCGGCAGTTTGTATACATGACGACCAGTTCATTTTTCAACATGGTTTCGGTCAGCGGTTACGCCATCCGCGAAGCGGGGCCGTTTACTTTGAGCAACCTTAGCTCGCGGGACGTGGCTGGGGCGCTCGACTTCCGCGTGGGAAGACCATGGGGCAACACTGCTCTGGTAACTGGCTGGGGAGCTCGCGACGAGCAATTTTTCCCGGTGACTCGCGAATTTTATTACACCTCGGCCTATATCGGCATCGAACATCGGGTGTCGCAGAGGCTCAACTTCAGAGTGCTCGCAGAAGATTTGCGGGCCTGGCGCGTGGAAGGAAACAATTGGGCCATTGCCCAGGCATTACGCCCAGCGGGAAGCGTCCAGTTTTCTCCAACCCGCAACTGGAGTGTGCAAGCTTCGGCCGCCTATTCGCGCAATATGGGCTTCCATGTTTATGACGCGGTGCAGAGCGGCTTCTCGGTTTCTTATGCGATGCCAATCCACCACGGGTACAAGGACCAGAGCGGTCAAGTTGAGTTGCAATATCCAATTCGTTTTTCGGCGGGAATGGCACAAGAGACTTTCTACAATTTTCCTGGTAATCAGAGCCAGCAGTTCAGACCTTATGTACGCATTGATTTGTTTTGAGATTGGATTCTAATGAAAATCTGTTTAGTTGCGACGTTTCCTCCTAGCGGCCGGCAGTTGAACGAGTACGCGTTTTATATTGCGCGCGAACTTAAGCGCAATCCTCGTATAAAACTGACCATTTTGGCTGACGAACTGACCGATTATGAATTTGCCACCGATCAGAACGGAAACCCGATAAAGGCTAGCGAACAGGCGGAATTGCCGGGCTTCGATGTAATCCGCTGTTGGAAGTTCAACAGCCTTCAGACGCCAGCGCGTCTGTTGAGAACGATACGGAAACTGAAACCCGATGTGGTGTGGTTCAACCTGGTGTTCTCGAGCTTCGCAACTCCCGATTACCCGGTTGCCGCATTCGCAGGACTATGCGTCCCTGCACTGACTCGCGCTCTTGGTTGCTACACCCACATCACCCTGCACCACCTCATTGAGCATGTCGATTTCGCAAGCGCTGGCGTCCGTCAGGAAAAAATGTTCCGCCTCGGCAGCGACCTGGCCACCAGAACCTTGCTTAAGGCAAATTCCGTCTCGGTATTACTTTCCGGTTACCGGCGCACCCTGGTTGAGAAGTACTCCGCTGAAAATGTTCTATTGGGTACGCATGGCACCTTCGCGCCCTGTCCAAGCCCCCCAGATTTTTCGAAACGGGGGAATCCGGATCATCGCGTTTTAGCCATTGGGCATTGGGGCACCTACAAACGGCTGGAGACGCTGATGGAAGCATTCCCGGCTGTGTTGAAGAAAGTGCCGAACGCCAAGCTGATCATCGGCGGCGCCAATCACCACACCAAACCGGGATATTGGGAATCGATTCGCGACTATCACAACCTGGGCTCAAGGGTCGAATTTCGGGGATATGTTCCGGAAGAAGCCATTCCTGAGCTTTTCAGCACCAGCAGCGTAGTCGTGATGCCTTACGACTCGGCGACGGGATCGAGTGGTCCCGCGCATCAGGCGTGTGAGTATGGAGTTCCAATCGTGTGCGCGGATATCGCCGATTTTCGTGACATGGCGGCGGATGAAGATATGGCGGTCAGCTTCTACAAGGTAGGAAACGCGGCAGATCTCGCCAATCAGTTGACTGCAATCCTGCAGTCTCCCGACCAGCAACGCCAGATGGCGGAGCAGAATTTCTCCGCAGCCATCCAGATGACCCTACCCAGCGTGGTCCGCAGCTATCTTCGCTGGTTTGAACTTAACCAGCGCAAAAAGGCCGTGGCATCCTCTCCGTTGTTTCCCAATGAGCGCTCTTTTTGGCATCGTTTCGTGTTGCCGTGCCTCGGTGCGTTTTCGCTGGACTGGACTTTGCGTTCAGACCTGGCCAAGACCGGAGCAAGTGCCGTGGACCTCGAGCGTACGGACGCAGCGGCTCGATCCATCGAACTCAGAAATCCTGGCTGGCAAAGATCGGAAACCGGCGACTGATACCGTAGGGACGTAGCTAGCTACGTCTCTACAGCTACGCTTGCCGTCGGCGTCGAACCAGCATAGCCGCAAAACATGACAGGCCAGCCAAGAGCAGGTACATCGCCACAGAACCGCCCTCTGGCATTACTTGCATGAATTCCTGACCCGGGCAAGAGCCTGGGCCGCCGGTGCAGCCTTGCGGCGTCAATAGCAGGAAGTTTGCGAACTCACCGGGCAACAAATTTAATGGAACTTTGCCCAGCCAGGCATTTACGCCCGCCAGCTGTGTCGAATTCAAACCTTTGAGTGCGCTGTTATCAAACAGCGACCAGATGGCGAAGGAAAGATATCCCACCTGCGTTGCATTGCCCGGATTGCTGTTCAAAGAAAGCATCTGCAAGGTCAGCCAAGCAGCAGCGTCATAATTGTTTGTCTGATTTCCCCACAAAGCGCTTCCCAAACTTGAAAAGTTGTTCGCCGTGAAATTCCACGAGTGGCCGATGTAGCTCTCGTCCGCGAAGTCATCGCAAATTACAGCCGTATTCTTGACGCCGTTGACCGTAGCATAATAAGGACCGACGTACACGCCCTCCAGAACGTTGTTTCCAGCGCCTGTCATGGTCAAATTGCTATTGGCCAAAGCGCAAGGCGTAAAAGCTAAAAGTGCCAGTGCAACGATACCCCACCACTTCTGGGTTAAGCGAATCATGTTTTCTCCGTAACTAATCACGAAACTGGAAGAGTTCCTGGATTTTGGTCTTCGTACTGTGGGGGAATTACTGGCTGGGCGACTATCAGGAGGGGGCCCGTTCACCTAACCGTAAACCACTGTAGGCAATGTAGCCCCCCGGGCCAACTCGGTCAAGACTGATAATTCTTGCAACCGTTGCAAGCCGTTGCAACTATTCCTGTAAGCGCCTACCAATTAAATAGATACGGCTGGATCCTATTACCGAGGGTGCCGCCCATTTTCAGCAGCTCCTCTGAATCCCGGGGGACCCCGATTCTCCTTGACATTGTTTGAGATGAGAGTAAACTTGCGCCGATTTCCCCTCCCTGGCCCCGAGCCTCTCATCAAATCGACAAACTTGGGAGCTGCCCAGGAGTCATCTCGGGGAACACCACAGCCTGTTGTATTCGGCCCCTAGTTCTGCATAGACAATTCCGCTTGCACAAGGAGGTGCGTCGTGTCGAAATCCATTCGCCTGGTTCTGAGTGTTCTTTCCCTTTCGTTGCTGTCGTTGAATCCTGCAGTCGCGCAGTACAAGCGGCTCGACCTGGTTTCGAACGTTCCGGGACGGGCTCTGCACAAGGATCCCAACCTGATCAATGGCTGGGGACTGGCCTTCTTCCCAAATAGTCCCTTCTGGGTCGCTGACAACGGCTCCGGATTGTCGACCCTTTACGGGCCAGGAGGCAAGACAGTCCCGCTGGTGGTTACAATTCCGTCTGCCGCGGGCGGTAAAGTCCTAGGAACTCCGACCGGTCTTGTGGCGAACGCTAGCAAAGACTTTGTAGTTTCGGAGAATGGTAACAAAGGTCCTGCGTTATTCATCTTCGACACCGAAGACGGCACGATCAGCGGCTGGAACCCAAGCGTAGACGCTACCCATGCTGTGATCGCCGTGAACAACTCCAGTTCGGGCGCTTTTTACACTGGGCTGGCGATCGGCGCCGATAGCTCCGGAAAGAACTTTATCTATGCTGCTGATGATGCCAACAACAAGGTGGACATCTATGACGGCGGCTTCAATTTCGTCAAGTCATTTACCGATAGCACCCTTCCCCCGGGTTACGCAGCTTTCGGCATTCAGAACATTGAGGGCAAGCTGTACGTGACGTTTGCCGGATTCTTTAGCGGGGCGGTCGGCGGCTTCGTCGATGTTTTCGATACCAGCGGTAATTTCATTAAGAACTTCGCTTCCATGGGCGAGCTGAATCTCCCGTGGGGTCTGGTCCTGGCGTCCCCGCATTTCGGAAAGTTCAGCAATGACGTGTTGGTTGGCAACCTGGGCGATGGCAATATCAACGCCTTCAGCAAGGGGAGCGGGAAATACCAGGGAGCGCTCAAAGACGATGATGGCCAGTATATCTCCATCGACGGACTGTGGGCGCTAGCCTTCGGCACTGACCCTAAAATCAACGGTGGGAAGAACCAGTTGTTCTTTACAGCTGGACCCCTGTTCTACGAACAAGGCTTGTTCGGACAAATCTCCGTCGACGAGGCCAAAGGAGAGAAATGAGTCCGGTGCCAGTTTAGAAAGGAACCGAGATTCATCCGCAACAAGGACGCTTACTCTGCACGAAATGTCGTCCCGCGGGGGGCCATCGCCATCCTAACGTCGTGTTTTCGACGCTAGAGTTGGGAAGTCGACATGGTTCTTTGAGAGCCTTGGATTGAGCCGACCGTTGCCACCCCGATGAACGCCGGGTACCCCGGGTACCCCAGGTCTCGCGGTTTTCGAGACCTGGGATTACCACACGACCTCAGCTCCGCAGTCCGTAGAGAATCCACTGGTTCAGCGGATCACGAGACAGCGCGGCGTGATTGCAAATTGGAACTTATGAAAGCGGCGGTATCCACTTCGACCGGCTGTCCCGTGGAGCGTGATTCTAGCACTCGCAACGTCGCCAGCGTGGTCGAAACAATCTCGTCAAACGAAATTGGAACTTCGCCTCGTCCGCAAACCGCGGCAGCAAAAGCCTCCCACTCGGCGCGATGCCCTTTGTCCTGACGAAACCGCGAGCGGAATGTTTGTTTCCGGCCATGATGCACCAGTTCCAGACGCCGAAAATCTTCCAGCACAGCCACAGTGCCTCCCCCAAACACTTCCACGCGCTCCTTGGAATAAGCTCGGTCACCGTCCGCCAGATAGCTGATCGTGCCTTGGGATCCGTTGGCAAAGCGCAGCGAAACGATGACGTTGTCGTCGGAGCAGGATTCGAGACTGGTCACGCTCCGCGCTTGCACTTCAACCGGCAGAGCACCTGCGAGAAAAGTCAGGAAGTCCACAAAATGACAAACTTCTCCTAGAATTCGCCCGCCGCCTTGCTCTGGATCGTTCACCCAATGATCGCGCGCGACAGAACCAGCATTAACGCGATAATGCATTGCCAACGGTTCTCGAACCTGCTTGAGAAACGATCTCATCTTTATTGCCATAGGAGCGAATCGACGGTTGAAACCAACCATCAGCAGGCGATCATGCTCACAGATCCCGTACGCCCGAATAATTTCCGCCAAATCGTTTTCACTTAGGCAAAGCGGCTTCTCACAGAAGATGTGCTTCCCGGCTGCAAGTGCCGCCAATACTTGCGTCGCGTGCAAATGATGACGGGTGGCAATGACGAGCGTGTTGACGTCCGGATCGGCAAGCACTTTTCGCTCGTCCGTCGCGCAATATCGAAAACCGAACTTCTCTGCCGCATGTCGCGCATGCGAACCACTTGCGGCACAAACTCCGACCAACTCCACCCCGCGAATCTTCTTGATGGCAGGCAGAAGCGTACTCATGGCAAAGTTGCCCGCGCCCAGAACTCCGATCTTCATCGCCGTTTCGCCGCCAAGATCAGGCGCAGTTCCCTTCCCGACAAGTTGTATTTCGCGGCTCGTGTCCGCCTGCTCAGGATACGTAATTAAAACGCCAAGAAATGACTGGCCCACCTTTCCCGTTATCAAATCGTAAGCGCTCGCAGCACGTTCAATGGGAAATCGATGAGTGACCAGCGATTTCACATCAACCTTGCCTTCCGCCAGCAGTTGGAGAAAAGCTTGCATATTTCGCGTTTCGGTCCAACGCACATACCCAATAGGATAATCGCGCCCCTTCTGCTCATACGCCGCGTCGTAACGGCCCGGCCCGTAGGAACGCGAAATCCGAAAATCCAATTCTTTTTCAAAGTACAGCTTCCGTTGCAGGTTCATGCCAACAGTGCCGACCGCCACCACAACTCCACGGTCGCGCGCTACTTCTCCGGCCAAGTCCACCGGTTCGCTGCTGGCTGTTTCAGCCATGATTAGGACCACGTCGGCGCCGTGTCCGCCGGAGTGCCGCAGGCATAAATCGCGCAAACCGTCAGCCGAGATGCTGACATCATCCGCGCCCAGCCGCAACGCAACTTCGGCGCGCTCAGGCGCAATGTCCATTCCCACGACGCGGCAACCGGCGGCCTTCAGGATCTGAACCGTGAGTTGCCCGAGAAGCCCAAGCCCAATGACCGCGACGACATCTCCCAGCTTCACATCCGCGGTGCGAACGCCGTGCAAGGCTACCGCGCCAACCGTTGTGAAAGCCGCCTCCTTAACGCTCACCGCCGAGTCCGGAGGAATCCTGGCAACCAGCAAGCGCGGAATACAAGCAAACTCCGCGTGTACTGCGTAGCTCACTCCGGCGCAGGCTACACGATCACCCACACTGATGTCAGTAACACCTTCCCCAACCTCAACGACCGTTCCAGCACTGCTGTAACCCAGGGCATTGGGCTGATCGAGACGGCCGCGGACCGCGGCGACCGCGGAGAACACCCCATCGCGTCGAATCTTGCTGACAACCTCGCGAACCAGATCCGGGCGAGCTTTCGCCTTCCGCAGTAGATTCTTGCTGGCGAACTCGCAAGAGGCACGTTCCGTGCCCGTTGAAACCAACGACGCAGCCATGCGCACCAGAATCCATCCTGCAAGCAGTTTGGGCGCAGGAACATCCACCACGGCAATCTCTCCCCTGCGCGCCTGCTGTAGCACTTGTTTCACCCCGTGGCCACCTCGTTGCTATAGTAACCGGAACCGTCGGTTTCACCGATAACACAATAGGCACCATGATGATTGAGAGTTGCGCCAAATTTACCGTGGTTTCAGCGGACGGGGCGAATGTCTGCGCGATATTGTTCCGCATTGTGATGATTCACTGGAGACACTTCTAGAGGCTCTTGGCTTGAGATTCCTGAAGATCGAGCCGTATCTGCCGCAGTTTGGTCGCTTTCGCTGGGTCGGTTCCGGGCTGCAGATCGGTTTCTTCCACAAAGTAACGCCAACCCGCGCTGCGGTCTTCCTGGCTCTGACACCATTCGAAATCGTTGAGAGTTCTTTGTGCGCTTTCGGTTCCTTTTACGACGGCCATAACACCACCCGAGATGTAGGTCTTCTCGTTGAACCGAATAATTGCGAAGGAACGATCCGACTTGTTTGTCATTTTGATTTTCCGAGTTAGGGAGATTCGGACGGGCAACCTTGCCCGAAAACTCTTCGCCGCCAAAATACTTTTCTCCCGGCATTTCGTAAATGGCCTCTTGGTGTTAAGGGCGTAGCACCAGCGAGGTACGGATTTCGAAGCCGGACATCAGAACGAGGTACGGAGATCCGAAAACAGAAAGGGAGATTGCCGCAGACCGCTGAAGAGAGAGTAAAGGAGGTGTAGAAAAGGTAAAGGCCGTGATCTTGGTTATGCTCTAGCCGCTAGCTCCTGCGAGGGAGCCTACAGCGTGGAGTATGCACCATCACGGCCCTCGATGCGATCACTGCTTTCGCAGTTCCAAACCCCAACTACCCCTCGCAGAGCAGTCGGTTTTTTCGGGTCTGGTCGTTCTTTAGGTCGCCCCAACGAACTGATCACTCAGCTTACTTCGGACTGGCCACTGTTTATTTTGACCAACCCTTTCAGCCGTCGACGGGGGCAAAGGTAAACAGTTCTCCGCTAATTGTCAATGCCGATTGTTGGTGCAAAGTGCGCGCGCAAAAACCTCATCGCGGAAGAATGTAGCTCATTGACAAGCCAGTGCTTACAGAATGTGAAAAAGATATTCCCTGCTTTTCCACAATCTTATGCACAACAGCGAAGAGCAGCATGCATCTCAACAAAGCGGACATCAGCTCGAACCAACAAAGCCTCTTGACTGCACAGGGGCGAGTAACGCATGGTGGTTGCAGGAAATTAGGACTCAATGTCGAATTTGGTGGCCCACGTGGACGGCGGCTCTCTGGGAAACCCGGGACCATCCGGGATTGGGGTCGTGCTTGACCGGTCGGAGGGCCCGACCATCAGAATTGCCAAGTGGATTGGACGTCAAGATAACAACGTCGCCGAATATGTTGCCCTGCTCGAAGCCTTGCAATGCGCTTTGACGCTCAAAGCCCGGAAGCTTCACGTTTACTCTGATTCCGAAGTGGTGGTCCGGCAGATGAACGGACAATATATCTGCCGCAGCCCGCGTCTCTATTCCCTGCACTGGATCTGCCGCAAACTGGCGCGCTCATTCGACTTCTCCATCTCGCACATTCACCGCGAACACAACACCGAGGCCAACCGTTTGGCGAACTCCGCAGTTCGGAAAAGCCCTTCCCAGCCCCCGCTGATGCACCAGATTTCCCTCCTTGGCGGCGAAGAGATTATGCCTGGCAGCCGATTGCGCCGCATTATCTGCGACCTGCAGCTCCGAACCTCTGGCTCCTACGATGAAGGGTGCTTTTCCATTTAGTGGCGCCAATTCCAGACCGGAATTCCTTTCTCATCGCGCAGGACCAGCGTGTCCGAGCCTTTCACAACTTCCCGCGCGAGAACCAGGTCTGCGCCTCCGTACTTCACCTTCGATCCCGTAAACGCGACTTCGTCCCCTTTGCTGAAGCTCACACCCATGTCATCCATAAATGATTTGGGACAGAAGTACAGGTCAACGATATCGTCCCCATTTTTCATTAACAAGTGGACAACATCCTTCTCGCTCCCCTTCGGAGGAAGCTTGACCTCTTCTACGGTGCCTTTCATCTTGGCTTCGGTATGCAGGTCGTACTTCGGCGGGCCGTTCTCCGCTCTCAACAGGACACCCCACGCGAGCGCGAACGCGGCGATTGGAATGAAAATTTTGCTCCGGGAACTTGAAGAACCGGAACCCGATGAACGATGCATGGCTCCCTCCTCTATGCGCAACTGGAAGCCGCTGTCAGTACCAGCAGCAGCAAGGACCGATTTTCAGCTTTCCAGTTCTTGTGTAGGATTAGGCCAGTTCGTATGTCCAAACCATCGTACTCCTCTTAGATCGGTTGGCCAATATTTCTTAGCACCTGAAGCACGGCTCAGGATGAAGCATAATGTCAGGAAGTTCGCAGCGGGAAGGTAGCCGCATGGCCAGATACGTCGGGGCAATCGATCAAGGCACTACCAGCACCCGGTTTATGGTCTTCGACCAGTCGGGCAGCGTCGTAGCCTGCGCACAAAAAGAGCACCGGCAAATTTATCCTCAGCCTGGCTGGGTCGAACACGATCCTGAAGAAATCTGGCGGAACACACAACAAGCGATTGCCGAAGCGATGCGACAACGGAGTTTGAGTGCCAGCGAGTTAACAGCTATCGGCATCACGAACCAACGCGAAACCACGGTGCTCTGGAACCGTAAAAGTGGGAAACCCGTGGCCAATGCTCTGGTCTGGCAAGACACACGGGTTGCGGACTATGTATCCGAACTTGCTCGCGCTGGCGGAAAAGATCGATTCCGCGCGAAGACCGGCCTCCCACTAAGCACTTATTTCAGCAGCTTGAAGATTCGCTGGCTGCTGGAGAACTTCCCGACGATCAAGCAACAGGCAAAAGCTGGCGACGTGCTCTTCGGAACGATCGACGCCTATCTGGTTTGGAACCTGACCGGAGGCCCCAACGCCGGAATTCACATCACCGATGTCACCAATGCCAGCCGTACGCAGTTGATGAACCTAAATACGCTGGCATGGGACGCGGAACTGCTCGACGCGTTCGGCGTTCCCGGTGCAATGCTTCCGCGCATCTGCTCCAGCAGTGAATTGTATGGTGCGGCTACCGAAGGCGGGGTGAAGGGAGTACTGATTGCGGGAATCCTGGGCGATCAACAGGCGGCGCTCGTGGGACAGAGCTGCTTCAATCCGGGCGAGGCGAAAAATACTTATGGCACCGGATGCTTCCTGCTGATGAACACGGGCGATCATCCGATGCAATCCAGCCATGGACTTCTAACAACGCTAGCCTACAAATTGGATAAGCGGCCCGCAAAATACGCGCTCGAGGGCAGCATCGCCATCACTGGCGCCCTCGTGCAATGGCTTCGCGACAACCTCGGACTCATTCAGAACAGCTCCGAGATTGAAAACCTGGCGCGAACCGTAGAGGACAACGGCGGCGTCTATTTCGTCCCAGCCTTCTCCGGTCTGTACGCGCCGTACTGGAAGGAGAACGCTCGAGGCGTGATCGTCGGCCTCACTCGATACGCGAACAGGGGACACCTCGCTCGTGCCGTCCTGGAGGCCACAGCTTTTCAAACGCGCGAAGTGGTGGAAGCAATGGAGAAGGATTCCGGCATCGAACTACACGCGCTTCGAGCAGACGGGGGCATGGTAGAAAACAATTTGCTGATGCAGTTTCAAGCTGACATCCTCAATCAAACTGTGGTCCGGCCTAGGATGAGCGAAACCACGTCGCTCGGGGCGGCCTACGCCGCGGGCCTGGCCGTCGGCTTCTTTGAGAACACGGATGAGCTGCGAGCAAAGTGGGCTGTTGGCCAAAGCTGGAACCCGCGATTAGAGGAAGCAGAGCGTGAACAGATGTACCAGCTCTGGAAAAAAGCTGTGACTCGATCCTTTGACTGGGCTAAATAGCCGCGCACCTGGTATGAAAGTCCGGAACCTTCGGTCGCTTGTCACACCGCCATCGAATTTCCTTTTAACAATCTCGGCGCCGATCCACGGCACTGCGATAATTAACGCGGCGGCACAACCTCGTCGGAAACTGCCTGCTTCGATGGATCCGCGAGTTCATTCTCGAGCATCTCCGAGGCGCGCGTGTTCACCCGCTGTTCCTTTATGGAGAACTTGAGCAGACACCATAGTGCACGCACGCCATCCTTCCAGCCAATCTTCTTGCCTTCCTCGTAGGTACGTCCCCAGTAGCTGATTCCCACCTCGTAGATTCTGAGCCGGCGCTTGGCAATCTTGACCGTGATTTCGGGCTCGAAGCCAAAACGATCTTCCTCAATAGGAATCGACTGAATCACTTCGCGGCGGAACATCTTGTAGCAGGTTTCCATGTCGGTGAGATTGACATTCGTGAGGATGTTCGAAAAAAGCGTAAGCAACCCATTGCCAACAAAATGCCAGAAGTACAAAACGCGGTGTGCATGGCCACCTAGAAACCGCGAACCATATACGACGTCGGCCTTCCCCTGTATCAGAGGATCCAGCAGTATGGGATATTCGCTGGGGTCGTATTCCAGATCAGCATCCTGGATGATAACGTAAACACCTGTCGCTTCCTGAATCCCCCGCCGGAGGGCAGCGCCTTTACCCATGTTCTTCGGCTGCAGCACTAGCTTGATCTGCGGGTGATGCCTCTGTAATTCCTTCAGGATTTCAACGGACCCGTCTCGAGAGCCATCATCCACACAAATCAACTCGATCTCAAGCGGAACCGCAAGCACCTTTTCGACAACCTTCTTCAGGGTAGCGCGCTCGTTATACACCGGCATGACCACGGATAGTTTCATTTGTCGACTTCCAAGTTGGACTCGAACCTGGCGTTACATTTCTACCATAGTTCTAAAGACGTGACGACGTGAACCCAGCCATTTGTACGAACCTGAAATTCCTCCGTATCAGCAGGCGCTTTGCAAAAAGGCACGTTCCGATCTCCATTATGCCAGTGAGAGACACCTCGCTGCCGTGCTTGAGGCAAATGCTTTGCAAACGCGCGAATTGGAAGAAGCGATGGAAAAAGATACTCGAGCCGCCATACTCTTCGGGCGCGCGTTCGAACAAGCTCTATCCGCCTATTTCCTGCGTGAGGACGCTGCCACCGCTTTCTTCCGCGAATGGTCCCGCTGCCAAGACCAGGGCTTGCATTACTCAAAGGGGGACACATGGGACCGGATGCTGCAACAGGGCATTCAGCTCCTGGACCGGTTCTGCCAGGACGATCTCATTCGTATACGCCAACCGCGCCGCAAGCTGCAGATCAAGCTCACAACGCCAATTTCTGGAAACAATGACTTCGTCGCCTACGTTGACGCAATCGGAAAGCTGGGATGGAGATCACTGCCTGATTGAGTGGAAGACCCCATCAAGCCGGTACTCCGAGGAACCAGATGGGCTGCTGGCACTGGATCCCCAACTCGTTTGCTACTCCTGGATGACGGAGATCTCTGAAGTTGCCCAAGTGGTCTTCGTCCGCAAGCGATTGGTTGAGGTTCAATACTTACGTACGACAATCACCGATGAACACCGTCGCGAGTTCGGCCAGTTGGCAGAAGACACGATCGCACGAATCGAGTCCGCCCACTTTCTGCCCCACAGCGGGGTTCGCTACCCCCAAAATCCGTGCAGCAACTGTCCTTACGTCGGGCTTTGCCTCGGAAAACAAACGATGGCGGAAAACCGTCTCGTTCGACGTCCCGGGGCCGAAAACCTTGGTTGGCTTGACGAGCTTGCGTACTAAGAATCCGCCCGTATTGCCCAAGCTGAATCAACGAAGAGCGCTCTTTGTGCTCACAAAGATTGACGAGATTCTCTCTTGGGAAAAGAAGAACGAGGCGGAACGCGACACGCGTTTCGTGGAACTCGGGCGCTATCTGTGCGAAGTCCGAGCGGGACAGTACTGGCGCTTGGAGAAGTTGGCGTCGTTCGATGATTTCCTCGCACGACGATTCCCGGAATCGAGAAGAAAAGCCTACTACCTGATGTCGATCCACGAGCACTTACCTCCGCAGGCACGGAGGGAGCTAAAGGAGGTAGGGTGGACCAAGGGCGTGGAGTTGGTGAAACTGGCACGCAGGGACGGGCAGCACTTCGATTGTGCAACCTGGTTGCACAAAGCCCGCGAGATGCCAAAGGAGCAGTTTAAGCAGGAGGTCGAGAAGGAGCTAACCGGGCGGGAAACTGAACCGTCGGAGTTGGTCTACTTCAAGCTGTACAGGAGTCAGGTCCCGGTCGTCGAGCAGGCGATCGAGACCGCAGCCCTGATGCTGGGATCAGACAAGTCCCGCGGCTATTGTCTAGAGATGATTTGTGCGGACTTCCTGGCGGGAGCGAATCTGGAGAATGAAAACTCTGGAATTCTCCTGCAATCGGCATTACGGTTCTTCAAGTTCCTGCCCGGCCAAGAGAAACAAACATTTCTCCACTACGTGACGGAGAAGGCGTCGTGACTCGGGTCCGACCGAAACGTGCACGCCTCCGGCTCGATCCCGAGTTGTACGACCAACTGCGCCACCAAGTTTTACGTCGCGACGGTTGGAGATGCCAATCCTGCGGAGCAATGTCGAACTTGGAGGTCCATCACAAAGCATTTCGCAGCCATGAAGGCAAGGATTCAGAAGAGAATTTGGTGACCCTTTGTACCGGGTGTCACGCTCGCATACACGGTGGCTGATTTGGAATCCGAGTTGTTTCATCGACGCTGTTAAACCCGTTTTTGCATCCTTTTTCGACTGGTCCAGGACCTTCTACTGCACAATCACCGTGAGGGCGGTGTTGTGGCTCAGGCTTCCTGACTTGGCGGTGACCGTGGCCGTGTATGTTCCGGCGGGAGTGCCCGGCGTTTGCGACGCCGAACTTCCGCCTCCGCCTCCACATCCGGGCATGGCAAGAAACGCCACGGCAACCATCGGGATCGCTAAAGCTGGCATGCGGCGCCGATAGACGGAAAACAGCAAGCCTGAGGCGAGCAGCACTATCGTCCAAGCGATTGGCGTCATCCCCCTCGGTGGATTAACCCGCGAAATCGATCCGGCGATTCCCGCCGCAGTCGTGGATATCTTCGCCGTCGCTGCCGCAGCCGTACCCTGGGTCACGTTGACGGAGGCCGGCACGGTGCAGACCGGCGCCGGCGTGACTGCAGGCGTGATCGCACAGTTCAGACTCACCATTCCACTGAATGCGCCCGCAGGCGTCACCGCGAGATTGAAGGACGCCGATTGTCCCGCAGAGATGGTCGCCGAATCCGATCCCGACGCTGTGCCTATTGAAAAGTCCGGCGCCGTGCCCGACAAAGCGACGATCTGCGGACTGCCTACGGCATTGTCTGTGATCGCCAAGCTTGCCGCCGCGCTGCCACCCGTTGTTGGAGTGAATACGACCGTTATCGTGCAAATGGCGCCCGGCTGAATACTCGTGCAGTTGTTGGTTTGGCTGAATTCGCTCGCGCTCAGTCCAGCAACCTTTACGCTCGCGACGGCCAGAACACCTTTGCCCGTATTGCTCAAGGTCACGCCGGCAGGAGGGCTGTTGGTTCCTACCATTTGCGAGGGAAAGGTCACCGAGTCAGGTGAGAATTTCGTCGCTGGCGCCGGAACAGTCGTGTTGAGCAGCACGCCCACTCCGTTGACTCCGGCACCAAAGGATGCGCCTTGCCAGGGAAAAATGATGTCAGTATGGCCATCGCCATTCATGTCCGCGACAAGTGTCGGCGGGGGGAGATAAGCGTTTATCGCGATAGGAGAGCCGAAGGTGCCGTCTCCGTTTCCCAACAACACCGCGCCGTTTAGGGAGTGGTCGAAACCTTGCGTCCCTTGCGTGATCAACAGGTCGAGTATGCCATCGCCATTGAAATCTGTCACGGCATCAGCCCCGACACAATTCTGGCAAAACGAAGGCAGTAGATTAAATGTGCCATCCCCGTTTCCCAAGGCAAGCTGAGTCGCTGACAACAAGTCAGATTTACCGTCGTTGTTGACATCGGCGGTGAATTGCGCTGCAAAGTTGTTCAAGTTTGCTGGGAAAATTGCTGGCTGAAAGGTGCCGTTGCCGTTTCCGAACAGGAGCGCAGTTGCAGAGTTTCCCATCCCGCTTCCCCCCGCCGCAATGTCAAGTTTGCCGTCGCCGTTGAAGTCAGCGCTCACTAGAAAAAATGCGCCCCCATCAAACACATATGCCGGAGCAGCGAAGGTTCCGTCACCATTCCCGAGCACCAGCGCCAGAGATGAGTTGCCCCCCGGTCCCGCCAGGCTTGCCGCGATATCGAGCTTGTTGTCGTTATTGAAATCGCCGACTACAATCGAGTAAGCTTGGGTCGCGGTTGAGATGTTCTGCGGATTAAAGACGGGCGTCTGGAAACTCCCGTCGCCATTTCCCAACAGAACGCTATAGCTCCATTCTTGCGTTATGGGGTCAGTGCTGAACACGACTAGATCGAGATTGCCATCTCCGTTGAAGTCAGCCGTCACGATTCCGCGGCCCGGTTCCTGAAGGGTGTAAGTGTGGATCAGTGACAGCCCGCCTGCGCCGTTGTTACTGAGAATGAAAACGTTGTGAGGCTCTTGATTTGAAACCACGGCCACGTCCGGCGTGCCGTTCTTGTCGAAATCGCCGACGGCGTCTGCGCTAGGATATTCGGGCACAACCCCCAACTGAACACCCTGGAAAGCTCCACTTCCATTGCCTAGCAGCACGGCGTTACCTGCAGCAATGTCCAGCTTTCCGTCCAGGTTAAAGTCGGCAATGCTAATCTGGCTCGGCTGGTCTCCCACAACATTTGGCATAAGAAGAGTGTAGTTGCCGGGGTTGGAAAAAGTGCCGTCTCCATTTCCCAGGTAAATCTCGGCCACCGTGGCATCAGCTTCCAAAACCAGATCCAGTTTGCCATCCCCATTTAAGTCCGCCGCGGCAAGAGGTCCGTTGCTTGAAATGATTGGCGTCGGCGCCTGAAAGGTACCGTCCCCATTGCCCAGCAGTAGCGAGATATTGTAAGTACCCACGCAACTCCCGTTGCAATTCGGCTGAGCTGCGATCGCCAGGTCCAGCTTTCCGTCGCCATTGAAATCGCCCGCAACTGCCCATCTTGGATAGTAGACACCCGCTGAGGTCTTGCCGGACTGGAAGGTGCCGTCTCCAGTGCCAAGGAGTACAACCTCCCGTCCCAATGCAACGTCAGCGGAAAGACTTACCGCAACGTCGACTATTCGATCGCCGTTAAAATCACCAAGCGTGATCGCCTCATAAGCGATCGAAGTATCACCGACCGGGTAAGAAACACCCGCACCAAAGGTGCCATCGCCCTTGCTGAGGTAAACCACGAGGTTGTTATTGAACAGTCCGAGTACATCTGCCTTACCATCCCCGTTCAGGTCGCCAGCCACCACTGCGTACAGACTGGCGCCGCTATTTGTGCTGATGGGGCGCTGGAATGTTCCATCCCCGTTTCCGAGCAGCACCAGCAGAGTGCCAGTGCCTTGCTCCAGCACATCGGGCTTGCCGTCGCCATTGAAATCGGCAACTGCGAGAGGCGTTCCCGGTACCGGGGTGCCCGTAGTAAAGATCCCATTGCCACTGCCGAGTTGCAAAGTTCCGTCGGAACTCAGCAGGTCCGGCTTGCCGTCACCGTTGAAGTCCGCCTCAAACAGGATTCCATTGCCGGCGTAGGTTGGAGGCGTGAAGAAGCTGACTTGGGGTTGAGCGAGAGGCGCTGAGATCGCGCCCAGCAAAAAAAGAATGGCAATTACACGAAGAGCGGGAGCGACCAAGAGCGACGAAGTCTTCATGGCGCACACTCCTCAAAAGATCGAACTGCCGGGGCGCCCGGGGCCCCACCAAGACGAAGCGGGCGCGGAGTGCAACGACCATCCTAACCCACGGCTAGAAATTTAGTTGCGGAATTATTTGAAGAACAACGGAGCGATCTATTAAGGCTTATACAAGGTCAAGATGAGAGGTCCGGTTCCGGCCGGTACAGGACTGCCGACCGGTGTGAGCGCTCCCGTGGTCGAGTCAATCGCGAAAGCGTTGATCGTATTCGAGCTAGCTGATGCCTCGTAAAGAAACTTGCCGTCTGCCGTGACAGCGAATCCGCCACTGGCCGTTCCCGGCGGAAATGGTGAGCCCGTTACTTCGGTCAACGCACCGGTCGCGAGCGCAAAGCTAAATGCATGAACTCCCTGGGGGTCACTCACATAAATGAAACTTCCAGAGGCTGCGATCGCGAAATCGGCGAGGCCAAACTCCGGAGCTCCGAACTGACTTGACTGGGATACAGCAGTTAGGGAGCCGCTCGCGGTATCTATCTTGAGCGACCAAATGGTCTGAAAGTGTTGAAACCCGTCGTATGCCACCGCGAAGATGAAGTTCCCAGCCGACTCCTCAGCGACAGAAATCGGATTACAAGGGTAAAGGTCACAGCTTATTCCGATTGGAAGCTGGAACGGAGATCCAGCCACTGGCGTTGGAATTCCAGTACCAGAGTCGACGGTATCTGCTGTTATACCGCCGAATAGGCCGCTATACGCCAAGGCGAATAAAAACTTGCTCGACGGATCTACTGTGACGAACCCGCTATCATCATCCTGAAACGGTGAACCCGGAACAACCGTTAACTTTCCCGACGTGCTCTCGATCGTAAGGGCATCCGTCCCTCCGCTGGAACCGTTGAGTGCAGGGGTAGAATTGGAAACGTAAAGGAACCTGCCCGCAGGGTCCACAGTCACGCCCCAAGGACGGTTTAAGGCACCACCCGAGGGAAGCGCGAAGGGAGAGCCTGAAAGTACAGTCAAGGCGCCAGTCCTGTTGTTTACGGCAAACCCATCGACCTGATTATTTTGAGGGTCGGAGACGTATAAGACTCCCTGCTTTGGGAGACCCACGATGCCGTAGCTCGGAGTAACTGTGCCGTTGTAAGTGTAGCTCGGACCCGGGGTGCTTGTGGGATTACTCAGAGCCCCCGTGGCGGGGTCGACGGTGAATCCCAAGATTGCATTTTGAGCAGTAGCATAAAGGAATTCCGACCCCGGAGGGGGTGGCGGAGGAGTCGAATTCTGCGAGGAACTACCACCGCATCCGAGAAGCGCTAACGCCAGCAAAATTAACTCGGACGCAGTGGCGAGCGATCGGCAGCGCGCTTGGCTCACGGCTTGAACCTCAGCAAATTCTAAACTTGGGCGTACGCTGCTAGGTAAGAGCTAAGAAAGATATACTCACCCGTCCCGCTTAAATGACACCCGCTGAACGGTCAACACAATCATAACCCGCAGTCAAACATTTAGTTGCGGAACTATTGCAAGAAGAGGTGAGGGAGGTTGATTAAACGCGGTTGGTGGTCGCGGATTGTGAGATAATGCGAAATCTTCACGCCAAATGGCTATTGGAGGCCTATTGGGAATGCATTTTCGTTTTCGCACGCAGCTTATACTTGCAATTCTCTCATCCATGATTTCTGTCCTCGCCTTTGGGCAATCTGCAAAAACACCCGCGCAATCGAATGTTGCCCCAGGCGTGCCGCGTCTGGTGAAATTCAGCGGCCTGCTGAGAGATGCTACGGGAAACCTGCTAAGCAATACAGTCGGCATCACATTCGCCATCTATAGCGAACAAACAGGTGGAGCGCCGCTATGGCAGGAGACGCAGAATGTCCAGTTTTCGCAAGGTCGCTACACTGCCTTCCTCGGTGAAACCACAAGCGCAGGGATCCCAGCAGAACTGTTTGCCTCCGGACAGCCGCGCTGGCTGGGAGTGAGGATGCTGTTACCGGGCGAGGAAGAACAGCCAAGAGTTCTGCTGGCCAGTGTGCCCTATGCCTTGAAGGCAGTGGATGCCGACACGCTGGGCGGGTTACCCGCGTCCGCGTTCATACAGGCAAACGGCGCCAATTCCAGCGGCGTCGCGGTCTCCCCAGGCTTTGCAGCCGACCCAAGTGAACACAGCATTCTGCCATCTTCGTCCATGGTTACCACTCCCGGCGGAACAGTCGGCACAATTCCAGTGTTTGACCGGAGCGCGGATATTAAGAACTCTCCGATCGTGGTGAACTCCACGCCCTCTGATCTCACGGACGTAGTCGGAATGGCGAATCTCAAGGTTCGGAACCTGGAAAATGTCGTATACGCGGATCAATTCCCCGGAACGGGCAACCATGACATAGGGGACAAGATAAATCAGGCCTACGCGGCATGCCCATCAACAGGATGCAAGATCAAGGTGTCGGCGGGCATCTACCCGTACACGACACCAATTCGTTTTGCCACAAGCAACAAGCCGGTTGTTCTCGAAGGGGACGCAGGAGAGACCGCGACATATGTCGGGTACCCTAGTTCCAACGGTACGACAGAGTTGTATTACACGCCTAACTCGGGAGCCGCGATCACGATGTCCACCTTTGGAGGAACCGGAAGTGGGATCCGGGGAATTACGCTGTTCGGGCCAGGTTTTACTAGCGGAACCAATACGGCTATTGGACTGTCTCTCTCGGCCGACATCAGGCAGACTTACAAGGACTTGTTTATTTCTGGCTTTAATATCGGCATTCAGATTGGAACCAATGTTTACCTGGATTACTTCTACAATCTCCAGATGCTCGATAACGTGAAAGATATATATTCACCCCCCGGAACAATGACGACGGGTGAAAACATTGCATTCTTCGGCGGCGTCCTAACAAACAAGTCGACAAGTCTGCCGGGAGGAGGTGGGTCCGTTCCCTTCTACCCGAACTGTGTGGACTTCGAGGGTGGGCAGGGCATAGTAGTCTCGTTTTATAACATGTCGTTCGATCATTGTGGCGTGACATTAAATATCCCTGGCGGCCAACAGTTTTATTTCAGCGGCAGTCACTGGGAGAACTCAGGCGGACCGACTAATCTCGACTTCCTTACGATCGGTCCTAATTGCGTTTCGTGCAACGTAATATTGAGCGGCAGCGATATCCTTGAGGACCCACCCGCCGGCGCCGGCCGCACTGAGCTGATTAGCATAGCCGGCGGATCACGTCTGACCATTGTCGGTGGAATTTACCTTGCCGTAGGCACCATTCCTCAAGCTATCAAGTCCACTCATAACGCGAATGCTGTTACCGTGCTAGGGGCAGATAAGCTGAACAGCATTGGCACCTGGGTAAGCGGTTCATTCGCGAGCTTTGTAACCATGAATCCTCGCGAGTATCAGCCCTTAACAGTGGCTGGCGGACCTATCATACTGGGAGGCAACCCGGCAATCCACGGTAGTATTACGAGTGCGGGGTTGGGTTCGTCACAGACCTGGACTTTTCCCAACGCCAGCGGGACTGTGATGCTGGCGAATAGCGCCGGTGACGTGACTGTCCCTGGAAACTTGGCAGTTTCCGGAAGTTTAAATGTGACCGGGAGCAAGCACTTCAGAATTGACGATCCCTTGGATCCCGCCAACAAGTACCTTTATCACACGTCCGTTGAATCTCCCGACATGATGAATATCTACAACGGTACGGTGGTGTTAGACACGAAAGGCGAAGCGGAGATCCAGCTTCCGGATTGGTTTCAAGCCCTAAATCGGGACTTCCGGTACCAGCTAAGTTGTATCGGGGGTTTCGCGCCGGTATATGTTGCCCGAGAGATCGAGAACAACAGGTTCCGCGTCGCTGGAGGCACTTCGGGACTGAAGGTGTCCTGGCAGGTGACGGGGATTCGGCATGACGCCTACGCAGAGGCTCACCGCAGTCCGGTCGAAGTCGAGAAGTCAACTGGGGAGCGCGGACACTATTTGCACCCTGAACTCTTTGGCGCGTCTCAGGACAAAGCACTTGGCGCTCACTAAAGAGCCCTACGACTAAAGGTTCACAGCGTCCGGCTGAGAGACGCTGCATGTTCACTCATTATTCAGCACACAGGTCGTGGTGTTTACTCTGCGTTAAGGGGCGTGGCTATTGAAAAAGGAACCCAAAGCAGTAATTTTCAGTGAATTTCCGCATCTATAGCGTACGAACTCAACGACCTACGAACGAACTTCGTTCGGCGTTGGCCGAGGCAAGGGATCGAAAGGATCGGGAGGTGGGGTTTCGTTTAGTCCATTAAGCGAAATCATAAGAAAAACTCAGTTGCAGTTTGGCATTCGTGCGTTATAGCATGCGGTGAGTGAGAAGGTTAGCCATGGGTGAACCTTTTGCTTACTCGAGGGAACCGGTGCTGGGTTCAGAGTGGAAAACTGAGTCTCCGGAAAGGCCTTCAGACATTCACAAGAAAAGAATCAACTTCGGAAAGTGGGTCCATGAGCGGCATTCCGTTCGCAACACCACCACATAACGTCAGCGACCTCCCATTGACGCGTTCAGCCAATACCCCTCCCGCTCTTCCGCGACTGGCAATCATGGCAGTCGCATTCGTCATCACCGTCAGCATTTTAGCCTTCGCTTGCACCGCAGTCGCTGACGACGACATCCGCAACAATACAGCGCCTTCCCCCGTGTCACCGCCACAAGGAGTGACGTTTTCCAATTTCGCAGGCGAAGTGTTTGCAGATACACAGAGTGAAGAGCCTGTAAATCAGCAAGTCGGAGCAGGTTGGCTCCGTAACAAGAGCGCGACTTGGCCCAATGTGTCGGGTGCTTCTTGCGGAAAGTTCAATTGGGCCGGTAATCGTCCTGGGGAAAATCCAGATCAGGATATCCTTTTTGCCCACAGACACGGGCAAGAATATCTCCTTAACTTAGCGTACACTGCGCCATGCGCCTGGAGCGCGGCGTGTCAGAAAATACAGGGTGCGCACTGTGAACTTTACGCTCCAGGAAAGCTCACGGATTGGACCGATTATGTGAGCGCAGCAGTGGCGCACTACGCAGCACCTCCATTTAATATCAAGTACTTTCAAATTTGGAACGAGCCCGGAGACCCGAGAAACTTGACTTGGCGGGTTACCGATGGGGGCGACCCAGGGCAGGAATTTGTGGATCAGATTTACAACCCCGCCGCAGCGATTATTCACTCCCATGGCGGCCAAGTGGTTTTTTCTGGATGGGCTTGCGATATAGGCAACTCGAATTGGAGGACATGCGAGCAACATCTTAATCAATGGCTAAATTACCATCGAGCATGGGCCAACACTGATTACATCGACCTTCACTATGCCCCGCTCTACGTCTGGCAGGACCTTTATTCGACTTGGATCGCGAATGGGAAGGTAAAGGGTTTGTGGCAATCGGAAATTGGGGGTGACTTCTCTCGAGGTCCGTTGCCGGGGGATCTCCCTCCTGTATATCTCACGGCGATGTACTGGGCTCTTTCCTCGGGAGGATGGAATGAAAGCAATCCCGACCGGTACAAGTTGTTTTGGTATCCAGGTATTGGGCCTGAAGGAGGGGCAGCTCTGACTACGCGCCCTAAGGGTGCTCGTCTATCCATACTCCGTCGGGGCAGCTACCACGCTGTGCTCAATCAGTTCTTGGGCGGAGGAACCCTTGCGGCGTTTAGCGGCTACAGAAGCAACCTGCCATCTTATCCAGCAGCCAATGGGTCAGTAGGTTTCACCGTCGGCCAACATCAAATCGTAATCGCTGTATTTCCCACGAACGGCAATCAGCCGATGAATATCAGCGTACCCCTGTCCACGCCAGCTAGTTCCGTCACGTTCATCGACATTGCAGGGAACCCTGTGCAGAACTTTAAGTACAGTCAAAGTGGAGGGGTCCTGAATGCCACAGGCAACTCAGGCTCACCCGTCTCTCAGGCCTATCTCTTGAGCATACAAGCGCAGAACTCAAACACAAAGCAAGCTGCGATGAAGGCTTCAACAGTCGTTCAGCAGAATATACCGGCGGAATTTCAGGCCGGGATTGCGCAACTAAGAGCCGCCAAGGGCTATCTGGAGAAGGCCGGAGACAAATGGGGCGGGTATCGCGGAAAGGGTATCACTTCGATTGATGAGGCCTTGAAAGTGCTTGGCGTAAATCCGGATTCTACGCCTCGAGAAATGGAATCCGGCAGTGTCGATGAACCGGGCATGATGAACAAAGGCATAGCTTGCTTACAAGCCGCTAAGGCCGACTTCGCAAAGGCTGAGAATGAGTGGGGCGGCCGCAAGGCACAGGGCGTTGCCCTCATCGATCAGGCCCTCCAGGATCTTCAAGCGGGCATCAATTGGGCCAAGGAAAACAAAATGTACTGAACACCAGGATTACATACTCTGGAAGCGATTGCTCTGAGAAATCTCTGGGATGGCTGCAATCACCTGGTGTCGCAAATTGCGAGGGCAGGCCTCCCCTCTAACGAGGTTCCGGGGCGCTGTCCTAATGGGCTCTTTGGCAGTGTGAGCCTTGCGGCGTATGGGGGCTATAAAAGCAATCTGCCGTCTTATCCAGCGGTCAATGGGTCAGTAGGTTTCACCGTCGGCCAACATCAAATCGTAATTGCTGTGTTTCCCACGAGCGGCAATCAGCCGATGAATATGAGCGTACCGTTGTCCACACCAGTTCGTTCTGTCACCTTCATCAACGCTACAGGCGATCCTGTTCAGAACTTTAAGTACACTTAAAACGGAGGGGTGCTGAACGCCACAGGCAACTCGGGGTCGTCCCTCTCTCCCGCCTATCTGTTGAGCATACAGCATTGAGAATTCCAATTCGCCATTTGCCCGATCAGCCCAATTCTTGGGGCGGGCGGCTACTCAAGCCGTTCTTTGGCTTGAGTGGGATGTTCTCATTCAAATCAGATCCACAAATGCGGGCGGTTCTTTAGCGGAGGCGAAACTGTCGCTCAACTTGTGAACGTCACGGCGGGCAGTAATTCGGCCTCAGTCATCAATACCGACAAGGGAAATATTACCAATGATGTGAGCGGCACCTATACCTACAATTCTATTGAGGCTGGGACACTGACGCTGGTTGGAGTAGGTCAGGCCACTGTCCCTAGCCTAGGGTTCGCCAGCCTTGCCTCTGTGGCAAATGGCAGTGTCTTGTTTTGTGACAACTGCAAGAACGTGGTTGATGACTCGGCGGCAGGGGCCGCATGCTTAACCGGCGGGCACGGGGCATTCGCGAAGAGTAAAACTCCCGGTGGAACTGTAACTAGACTAGCGTCGGCCCTTCTTTGTCTCTGCCTGCCGACTGAGCTCGGAACAGACACCCAAGCGGTTAACCTGCGAACGAAACTAGTCATCGTCGGGGTCGATGGGCGGACTCTTGTCGTTGATGAAGTGGGCGGCATCCAGGGGAGCAGTAATTTTCTGGAAGGGGATCGGCACCTGGGTGAGCTTGAAACAGTCGGAAAGGTCGTCCGCTAGAGCATCCGCATAGCCCAGTGAGGGCAGGTTGAACGTGACCTCAATGAATTTGAGGATGCTGCCGAAGTCGTGTGTAGTGTGAGAAATGTAGGCGGCTTTAGCGTATGGTGAGACCACGATCAAGGGAACGCGGAACCCATAGACATACCCCGATCCCCAGCTAACACCGTCATCGATAACCTTGGGAGCGACGTGATCGTACCAGCCGCCCCAATCGTCCCACGTAATGATGATGGCAGTGTTTGCCCAGTACGGGCTGGTGCCAATCGCGTTGACAATGGAGGCTACCCAAGAGGGTCCAGTGCCCGTGCTGATGCCGGCATGATCGGAAGAGTCGCCATCGGGCATGATCCAGCTTACTTGTGGGAGTTGACCATTGGCTATGTCCTGCAAGACTTGCCGCGACGGGATAGTCACGTTCTTGATCCAATCCGGTCCAGTGCAGGTGAGCTGGCCGTTAATAGTCTGCGGCTGGCAGATATGCTCAATGGCATCTGGCGCGGTCCAAATAAAACCAACGGAGTTAACGTAATAGCGCCAGCTCGCACCCTTGGTATCGAGGAGGTCGGGCAATGTGGGATGCTCGAAGCACGGATATATGGGCGGCACAGTGGTTTCGCTCCCCGTGGGATCGATCAACAGAATTCTTTCCGTCAGGGGAGCGATGCATCCTGCGGGAATTCCGTTGGGGTTTTCCGCGGCGAAAAGATTGCTGGTCGTGGCGGGGGCTGAAGTACCGGAAATAATGAACTGATGAGCGGGAAAACTTGGGCCCTGGTTAGTCTGAAACATGCGGTCGCCAAAGGTGTATTGCTCAGCCAATGCGAAGTAGGGCTGAACGTCGGATGGTTTGACGTACTTGAATTGCGGATTGGGATGGGTCCGACAGGTTACACCGCATGAGATTAGGTCCGCACCGTCCATTTTGCCATCGTCGTACATGGAAATGAAGTCGGAGTGCTCGTGGCCGAGGTCGTAATTTTGAGGGTTGGATCCGGTTGTGCCCAAGTCGATTTGACTGAGCGGAATGGTTTTGCCATGCGAATTCACGCCACTGCTGGCGATATCGGCCCCGCGGGAGATCAGGACGGAATCGTGGAAGAGATTGTCAGGCGTGCGGTTCTCCTGAAAGATGACCACAACGTGCTGGATAACGGCCACTGTCGTCAGCAACAGAACCTGGGAACCGTTTCTTGCGGCTACATTCGCGGCATCTTTTCCCGTGACGAGGATAGCGTAGCTGCCGCCGGGTGTGTTCCTCGCTGTAGTCATCGTCATCATCGAGGTAATCGGGGCGGTGCCAGTGATCGCTAGCGGAGACACGCTGAAGGAACAAGTGGGAGTCGG
Organism: uncultured Acidobacteriota bacterium; assembly: GCA_963832245.1. GTDB lineage: Bacteria > Acidobacteriota > Terriglobia > Terriglobales > Acidobacteriaceae > JABDBE01. The sequence continues at coordinate 2,468,686 of CAWHTG010000004.1, read as the reverse complement.
GGTGCCCTGGATGGTATGAGCGCACAAAAGGCTGACGCTGCCCGTATAACCGTTTTCCGGGGTCACCGTAATGACGGAAGTGGACTCATTTCCTGCGGTGACGGAGGCTGGGGACAATGCTGTGGCTGTGATCGTGTAGCTAGGCTGTCGGTCCGCTAGAGCTCTGCCGCCGCAAGCGACAAAGCTAAGTAGAAGCCCGACCATGCCGACACGCGCGACGGCGAAGACAAACAAGACACGAAGGCTGCTCGCCGGGCTCATTTAAAATTCGGGGTTTGGATGATTCCAGATAGCGAGTGGTTGGCTATGGCTGACTCGAGGTAGAACTCTTGCATTCTGAGGCAATTCGAACATTCGAACGAACACGCGGAATGGTCTACCCCACGCGTGGCAGGGCGTTGAACTGTTGGGGTTTTCGACGATCGGGGACGGTAATGGGAGGCGAGAGGACAGTTGGGAACAAATACGGAGAGGACAACTTCTAGCCAATGACAAGGCGCAGATTCAGGTCGACCAATCGCGGGTTCTAGGCATATGCGCACGCATATTGGGCTACACGCCGCCGGCCGGCCCGTAGCCCACCTCGCACTTTTGAACCACCCTCACCGCCCAGAGCTGCTACGCTCGACACGCACTCTACGTGTCTGAAACTACTTCTTTTTGTATTCCGCGGCGTCGGCATCCTCGGCAGCGAGCTTCAATTCCTGGCTCACTTGGACCAAGAGGTTCCGCGCGTTCTGCGCGTGTCCGTGCATATCGTATCTGTTGTCTTTCTGTGCCGTTGTGACGGAGTTGTAGGCTTCAGCAACATGGCTTTGCGCTTCCGCCAGATTGGGATGTTTATTCTTGTTAATGTTCTGTACCGGTGCTTGAGCAAGGACTACGGCACTACAGAACAATCCAGCGTACAGAATCGTACTAACCAGCGAATTTTTCTTCGTCATGCAGCTATCCTCCTTGATTAACAAAGTGTTTTTCCAGTCCCGCGCAATCAATCGCGCTACGCAATCACTGGATCAATCTTTCTAACATATCTGGATTTGTTCCTGACTCGGATATCTTGACTTGATTTGATTCAAGCGAGTTTCCCATGAATCTGAACCAAAAACAATCGCCAGTCGTGTAATGCTATGTGCCGGGTGCATCCCAGTGTCGCCCTGATCGTCAGAGCCCAGTGCCGCACGGCAGGACGCAGTCCTTGCGAATTCCAGCTGCGTCCGCGTCGTGCGTCACTCCGCCCAGTTTGGCGCTTAACCTTTGCTCCAGCCTGTCGATCGATGATCTCAATGACCACCTTGCTCGAACATGTTCGGAGGCCTGTTGGCTCAAGCGTTGGTGAAGTACATTGTCTTCCAGCAATCGCTCAATCGCCTCTGCCATGCTCTGGGGGTCGTGCTCGACCACGATACCGTTCACTCCTCCCTGAATTGTTTCGCGAACTCCGCCCTCCGCAACGGCGATAACCGGAAGGCCGCAGGCATTGGCCTCAAGCGGAGCATAGCCAAACGGTTCCAACCGGGGAGCATAGAGCATCATTGTCGCCTTATTGAGAGTGTCAATGAGTTCCACATCTTCTATGCGATGCTTAAGCTCAAATACCACTTGTAGTTGCTCTGCCAAGGTCTGAATTTGACCCAGATATCGAGAATCAACCATGTTGGCAATTAAGATCAGCTTTGGACGCAGACTGGCGGAGACTTTTCCCACCGCTTGGATCAGAAACTCAGCATTCTTTGACGGTACCAAGGCTCCAACGGAAACGGCAAAGGGTTCACGCCTCTTGTTTTGATTCACGAATTTATCAGTGTCTACTCCCAAGTAGCATACCCTTGAGTCGATGCCAAACGCGCGCAGCACGCTTTCGCGAGAAAAGAAAGAATTGACAAGAATCTCGTCAAAGGCCAGCGCATTTCTCCGCTCTTCTCGGCCCAGAACCCTGATTCTCGAGAGCCTCGCCCTACGCATCGACACTTCCCACCAGAATCGAGCGCGTAACAGGTCTTTCACGGTCCAAGACATCGCCAGCCAAGGCAATTCAGGTAACGATTCATAGAAACGTCGATTGGGCTCCTGTAAGTAAATAAAACTCGGAATTTTGACGAATCGGGCAATCGGTGGGGTATGAAAGAACATACAGCAGGCAGCGAATAGTACATCAAATCCTTTAGAAGTGATCTGCCGAGCACACTCTCGCGAGTGCCGATCGATCTCTCTCAGCCTAGCCCAGGCGCTCCACCGAAGGGGGTGCAACTTCCTCCCGAGACTAGGTGAAGACGCCAAATAAGGGCCCAACCTTAGAGACACAACATGCTCGGGAACGATCGCGCTTAGCGGCAGATAGAAACGATCAGCGGTCGGAGGGCACCACACTTCGACTTCGTGGCCCCGGGCCACCATTCCGCAGACTTGGTCGTAGAGAGCCCGCTTGGCACCCCCACTCGGCAAGTTGTGCCAGACGGCTATCCTCATTGCGCACGGCCCGTCGCGACCCCTTCATTTTTGACTTGAATTTCAAGTATTCGTAGCCAGCTATCGCTATAAAGAGGCAGCATACTTCCAAGATTCTGTTTTTTTAGGGTCTCTGTGTTAACGACGGGAAGGTCTCGGATCAAATGACAACGTTCAAGTCCTCGCGTAAAAGACAACCGTCCTGAACGATCCCGTGATTCGCGCAACTTGGATGGCTGTGCAGCGGCATTTGCAAGCAAGGACTCAAACTTAGTCGCGTAGTCTTGGCGGACAAAAAACGCATTCACTCCTTGCGAATTTGTACCGAGAAACCGGTACCCCTTGCGACTTGCCATAGATTGCAACGCGGTGATAGACGCTCCAAAATACAGATTCCTGAATTCAGGTTGAGTCCGATCGAAATTCGGTTCATAGGGAACCGACAACGGCCACACGTTGCCGAATACGGCATTGTACTCGCAGATGCAAATGACGGGACGAACCACGCTAATCGCTTCCCAAATCCAATAGTCGTTGCCGTCAATGTCGATGCTCAGCAATCCTATCTCTCCGGAAAAACCGGCATGCATGAATAAATCATTGATATTTTCCCGCGTGATAAAAGCTGCTTTGGCAGTTAAATCATAACCCCAGAATAGTGCAGTGTCCTTCTTTAAGACCTCAATTCGCGCGGAGCTTCCATCAATCACGAGCCCGCGCCAGTTGCGATTCTGGAGGAGAAATCGAGTGTTGGCTTCTTCATAGGACTCAACACCAAATTCAATGAAGGTATGCAGATGAGACGGAATCTCTGCGCGCTCGACCAGCCAGTCGATAATTCCATCCTCTCCCCATTGGGAATGGACCTTGAATTCAACCTCGTCTAGCGAAGAGATAGATTTGATCGAACGAACCTGCCGACTTGCCATGCGGCCGAGGAGGAGGGAAGAACTGTCGGCGGTCGCCTGGAGACGCCTGGTAAGGTAGGATCTCATCCGACCCGCCAGCCGCAGATTCACGAAGGGGTTCCCGATTGCTTTGTACCGAAATTCTTCAACTTCGACCAATGATACGTTCGACATCAAGCGTCTGAGGCACCACAACGCACACCAGGAATGCGGCCACGGTGCCCATAATGACACCTGTCAACCCGATCTTTTGCACCAAAGCGATGGAAAGAACGAGGTTGACGCACCCCGCCAAGATCGAGTAAATCATCTGTTTCTTCACTTTGCCGGAACTCGCCAAGAGACAAGACTGAGCCGTCATCGAACTGTAGATGACACTCCAGATTCCCATCCACCACAGAAGAGCTGACGAAGGGACCGCGACACTGCCAGCCCATTTCGCGATAATCCACTTCCCCAAGAAAACTAAAGGAAGTGAAAGCATCAAAGTCGACACAACGGTGAGTTTAAAGTTGATCCGAAAGCTGCGGCGGACCCATGCCCGATCTCCCCGCGAGAACGCTTCTGCGTACGCTGGCCAATACGAAGGGCTCGCCAAAATTTGAAAGAGTGCGGTGTAGGTGAACAACCTCCAGGTTACGCTGTATGGCGTGACCGCCGCTGCGCCAAGGTAGTGAGCAATAATAAGGTTGTCGGTTTGGAACAGAACCAAGGCCGCTATTTGAATGACAAAAAACATCCCTCCCAAGCCGGTCAGTCTTTTCAGTGCTGTCCAAGTGACACAGTCAGGACGAGGAATTAGCCAAGGTTTAGACCAGCCAAATATCCAAACGGAGCTAGTCATATTAACCAGCAATACAGCACCCGATACAGCAATGACAAGGGATACGAGCCCTCCCTTCAGTTGAGTTACCGTAACCAGCGCCGCGAGACTAAGAATGTTACCCCCGGCGGCCCAACTGTTCGCCACCGCGGCTTCTTGGTAGGCACCGTAAATCCTAGAAACCAGCGAAAAAGGAAGGTTCAGGGCAAAAATCGCGAATGCGATCCCGACTGCCGGGGCCACCTCAGCCCGCGCTCTTGCCGTCTGTACGTTAAGTACGGTGTCCCACGGTACTGCGTGCCACAGCGAGAAAAACACGAGTGCCAGAAATGCCGCAACTCCCGCTAGCGACCAGAAAGCAGCAGCAACATAGCCTTGAGCTAGGTCGCGGCGGTCATGTGCATATCCTTCAGAAACTGCATTTGTAAGGCTGCTGCTCAAGCCAAGGTCGGCGAGCGCTATCCAGGCCATCGCGGTGCTGATGGTTACCCAAGCACCATAGCGTTCAGCGCCCAAGTACCGAACAGTCAGCGGAACTGAGATGAAGCCCACGATCATGGCCACTCCTTTTCCCGCCAAACCGGTGAATATGCCCTGCACAATGCGCACATGGCGTCGCTGCGCATCACCCAGGATCTGAGCCTTGCCAAGTGCCAGACGGGTGAAACGAACCGTGGTTAGGAAAAGGGTGCTCATCCGCTGATAGCAAAATGCATCGAAGAATAGACCACAGATATCGCGGTCGTCTCGATGTGAGCCGCGAACACTCTCTTATGAAGGATTTTTATAATTTTGAGCAGCACAGTCTCGCCGCCGCCCCATCGGCCGGAACGCGAAATAAAACTGTTCCTCATTCTTGACTCAGTACGACGCTGATTCTTTGATAGCAAGCTGGTAAAGCCATCCGCTCAGCCGAACCGTGACGGAAAGACCGAAAGCGGATGTGGGTACTGATGCTCGTTTTAACCAAGTTCTATAACTAATGCGTGATCTTAACGATATCTTGATAGTAATCGGCGTCTCTACCACACCAAGATCCGCGCTCAGCAACGTCGGCTTTCAAGCCCCGACGCTCGAACATGTCTAAGACAAATTGTTCTTGGTGTCCTACGGCAGTTTCCAGGCCTTCGGCATCGCAAGCCTTGGAGCCATTTTCGTATTCATGGACCATACTTAAAGTTGATTTCCCCTGGGCGATGAGTAGTTCGCTTTCGTCGTTAAGAAGGAAAAATGTGATCAACCCCTTTGCACCCGTTTTAAGGACTCGAGCAATTTCATCTACGTAGTGCTCTATTTCGGTGCTAAACATGTGAGTGAACACCGAACCCAGAATAACGAAATCAAATTCGCTATCTCGGAACGGGAAAATGTATTCCGACGGTTTAACCGATCCCTTGGGGTTATAGCGCTTACTCCAAACGTCAATCTCTTGGAATCGAAAGTTTGGATACCTCGGCGTAATTTTCTCTATGCACCATCTTACCTGGCTTGCAATTGGGTCGATACCCTCGTAGGAGCCTCCGATCAAGAAATCAAGAAGGGGAAGCGTCTTGCGTCCTATACCGCTTCCAATATCCAAAACCCGATCCGTGGGGCGAAGGCCAAAATTCAAAAACCTCCGAAAGGCATCCAAGCCATTCTGCTTGAACTCCGCATAGTCTCTGGCACCATCTCGCATCAGATATAGCGGGGGAACCATCGGAGCCATGTCCCCAAAGATGCTCCGCTTTAGGCGCTGGCTCAAAATTGACCGAACCACGTCTCGGGATTCACTGGTGATGCTCCGAGCTTGCCGCGCGAGCACTTTACCCTGGGGAGGGAGCGAACGATAAATAGAGTGAAGCACTGAATCTATTGCCATCGTCGAATTATACCAAAGTGAGACACTTCGTTCGTCGCGTCGCACCAGCGAAACAAAGGCTCTGCCTCCAGCGTTTTGTCTACACGCTCCCATCGTCGCCGTTTTATCATTCGGCGGGGCATTCTGGTTCCGTGTACTCTAACCGAAGCGATTGATCCAGAGTGTCTACGGAAAACAAAGTGGACCACAGAGGCCGTCGCTCTCGCTCCTCGTTTTTTGTTCAGACGGCCAGATCCTGGACATTTACGTCTGTTGTTCTTAATTGACAGCGGTGATCCTCCAGGGGCGAGCGAGGAAAGGCAGCGAGAGGCCAGAAGAAGAGGGAACTCACGAATACCAGATATTCCCCGGCTAGCGCGAGTTTCTACCCTGAAAGGCGGGGGAATTTAGGTTGGAAGAAGACCCTCGGTATTGCTGACGACGGAATATCGTTTTCCGTACCAGCGGCCAAGACGGGGGCTAGCATGAAAAGTGTTCCACAAAAATTTCGGTTTGACATGAATCGTTACACACTTCATGTTAAAATCGAAACGCATTTAGGGCCTGAGCAATGAACCGACGAAACCTTGTGGTCGTGGTAATGCTTTTTCTGTTGGCGGCGATACCGGCACACGCTTACGGTGATCCAAGTGGCGGAACGTTATTCCAAGTATTAATGCCGGCACTGGCAGGCCTCTGGGCCATGTGGATGATATTTGCGAACCGAGTTCGCAGGGGTTTCTTGTTCTTCTATCGCAAATTGCGCGGTACAGAACCCGAAGAACCAGCGGCTTGAGCCAGCGGTTGCTCTGGCAGCCAGTTCCCTACCCCGGTTAAACCTAGCTGGCCAAACTCAAGTATTGTTCGGGCCAGCAGTAACCTTTCGCCTTGATGAGGGGGCCCCATGAGTCTTCGACACGTGCCTTTTGCGCAGAAGACAGCGTGAAACGATTGCGAGTATAGCCAGCCGAGTTGACTAGATACTCTTCCATGAGTGCCCGTACCCTTTCAAAGCCTCCGAGTTTCAGTTCCTCGTACAACCGCTCCATCTCTGCGATTGGGTCAGTCGCTAACGCTTCATAGCGTACACAGGCCAACCGACTCGCGTCTGCCATCCCCATCCCCTCTGCGATTGCTTCTTCGTGCATAAGATAAGCCTCCAAAACGAATTGCTCAATCTCATTGCATGACGAGGATTCGACTGCATACAGATTAAGGAGAGTGCGCCAAAGCTTTAGATTCGAGGCGAAAACTTCGTAGGGATTTCGTTCGATAATTACGTACCGGGCCTGGGGAAACATCGAGAGCAGCAGGGGAAACTTGAACCCATGCGACGGAGATTTGAAAACCATCCTCTTGCCCTGTTGGACGGTCAACAGGCGCAAGAAGCTCTGGAACAACTCGCCCCAGCGTCTTTGCTCTATAGAACCTCGTTGGCGCAGATCCAGCAGCCATTTGGGGTCGCGCATGAGAGAGGGAACAATTAGCGATTCATAGGGTGAGGGCGCACCGAGAGCAAACAAAGCAAATTCGTCTTCCTGCGGCGAAGCCCATGAATAGGACATGCTGTCCATCGGCCGAGTCGTCTGCGGCTGTCCTTTGCCTCCAGAAGCCAAACCTTCGGTAAGCACAAAATGAGAAGGGTTCATGCAAGCGTAAGTGCTGGGAAAGCCGAACATCGGGTCGCGGCATAATAGCTCGTGCAGAAAGGTCGTACCCGAACGCCAAAAGCCAAGTACAAAAATTGGTGGGGCCGGAATGGTCGACCTCAATGCGTCCGCATGGCTTGCATTCTGTAATTGAAACAACCATGAGTGACCAAGGCCACCGAGCCAATACGCAAGATTGTTCCGCAATCTCAGCTGGCTCCGATCACCATCAACCTTGGGCGCCAGCCGCCGCCAAGCGCCGAGAGATAAACGGAGTCTTCGCGTCATTTGATTGATTATTTGCGGGATCGCGATAACGTCAGGGCTTAGGAATTACACGACCGTTGATCTCTTTGAGCTTATTCTCAAGCAAAACTTTCATGCGCGCTGCGACTGTCGGATCGGATTCGACGAGATTCTGCTGCTCTTGTGGATCTGTCCTGTACCTGTATAGAGAGCCTTCGCGGGTCGACAATTGATAGACGTATTTAAAATCATTGTCGATCACCGCGACCGTCCCCTGCGTAATCGGCATGAATACGCTATTCGCCTCCAAGTTCATACTAATAACCAATCTCTGCGGAACCTGACCGCCCTCCAAAAGCGGTTTGAGCGAAGTGCCTTCGCCCCCATGCGGGACCTGTCCGCCGACTAGGTCAAGAATTGTAGGCAGCAAATCTATCTGCTCGGCAGCCTGGGGAATTCGCCAACCTTCTTTTTGACCTGGGACGTGTATGAGCAACGGGATTCGGATCAGGCTGTTGTACAGATACGGCCCTGTATGCAAAAGCCAACCGTGCTCGAAGGACTCCCCGTGATCCGCCGAGACGATGACGATGGAACGGTCAAGCCGTCCCGTTTGATCGAGCCAGTCAAGGAAATCCCCGACAACGTGGTCTGCGTAGGCAATGTTCTCATCATAGCGGCCGTGCAGTTCCGCCACAGATACACCCCGCTGCCGGGAGTCGTTCCGCAACCCGAGAAAATCATCCCTGTGCGTCAGCTTACTTGAACTTAAGAAGCGTCCTCGATATGGCAGCGGCGGAAAGTAGGGATCGTGCGGGGGCATTATATGTGCCCACACGAAACGAGGCTGCGAAATATCCTGCCGCGCAACGAGATTGCGCACCCAATCAAAAACCGGCTCCGCCGGACTGGGGTAACGGTCGCTCCAAATCAGCGCACCTATGTAGGACCGTAGTGCCCCCAAGGACTTTAGCATTGTGTACGACAGAGTGTGCAGTGTATTGAGCCCCTCCAAATTGGTATAGCGAAACCACAAACCGTTTCCGTCCTGGGGCAAAGGAAATGCTACGGCATCGTAACTGTTTTGCGTTCTACGTTGTATTGGGCTGGCGAATGGATTCGACGCGATCGATGCCGTGTAATATCCGCGCTGACGCAACAAGCTGGCTAAGGTTTCCTGTTGCGCGTGGCCACGCAAAAACCCTCCTAACTGAAACACCCGGTGCGTCCACGGTAACCTTCCAGTTTCGATCGAAGTTGTTGCCGGCGTGGTGAAGTTTGAGTTCGCGAAGAAAAAATCGAAAGTATAGGCTTGCTGCGCAAACTTTTCCAGATTTGGAGTAGTGGAGCGTTCATAGCCGTATACCGACATATCCTCCGCACGCAGCGCGTCCATCGTGATGAGGTAAATATCGGGTAAGTTCGACGCCACAATGGTTGTCCCTGGATGCACAAAATCGTGGAAAACGTGAATACCGCGTGCTACAAGCCCAATTGCGACTGCGGCGATGACAACGATGTGCACCCCAGCAACTGGGGCCAATCGGCTCCGGCAAAACCTTTGCAGTGTCGACAGTTCCACGTTGCAGATCCCGGCTATGCAGAACACAATTAGAGTTGGCAAGATCCACAACCAGCCAAAAAGCCCGGGGTGCCAGTGCGGAAAAACCCGTAGACGAGTTGAGTTGAAGAGTTCGAGAAGAAAATAAATTAACGGAATGGCGAGACCGAGACGCCAGAGGAACGATTCACAATGGCGCGTTTGCCAAGCGAAGGCGTGAGTAATCTTCCTTAACAACATGAGACAAAGCCACCATCCCATGGCCACACCAAATAACGGGATAAAAGCTGCGCCAGCATCCCAGAGAATTTCGCGGACGGTCATGAATCGCATCATACCGTCAAGCGACATCAAGATCTCCAATTCCAGACCTGAGCACATCAGTGCCGTAATACTGAGCAGCACAATGAATATGCCCCGGTTGTCTTGGTGATGTGGAAATGCTTGTTCTTCAGGTTTCTGGGCTAGAGCAAGCGGTGATTCGGCGACGGTCATCTTCTCCCCTCAACACTTCCTGCAATTAAACACACGAACGTTTTGGACTGAAGCGTGGGTCGAAAGAGCTAGACTCGGAATGCTGGTCGGCATTGCTGTTGTGACAGCGTCTCGCTCGATAGGTCAAGGAAATCCGGAACTACAAACTCCGCGCCGAATTGAAGCAGCATCTCGGCCCGTCCATTCGTGCTCACACCAATGCAGCGCATGCCCGCGGACTTGGCAGCCTGAACGCCGCAAGGAGCATCTTCAAACACAAGCAACTTATCCGCGGATAAATCCATGCGCCGAGAAACCAGCGCGTACACCGCAGGATCGGGTTTACCAACCTCGACGTCATCTCCGGTGACGATTGTCGAGAACTTCCCGGCCAATTCCAAGCGACGCAGAGTTCCGAACGTCCGCGCCGAACTGGCAGATGTCGCGATCGCACATTTCAACCCCGCGGTCTCCAGGGACTCCAAAAACTTGCGGACTCCCGGAATCAACTTCACGTCTTGGAAGTTCTCTTCAAAGAATGAGTCCTTTTGACGCCCATATTCGGCGATCTTGGATTCTGGAAGATCCCCGAGAAAGTGCCGCAATATCTCTTCCCGTCGTCTTCCCGCCAAAATGAAACCCAGTCCCTCATCGCTAACGGTCTTTCCTAATGTGGCAAGAAACTTGCCCCACGCGACCCGATGTACGGGATGGCTGTCGATGAGGACACCATCCATGTCAAACACTATTCCTTCGATCATTCAGCTTTCCTTACGACCGTGCCAGCTGGGCCATGTGCTCTGTGCTATTTCATAATTCTCCATTGTGCCGATGTCGAGCATATAGGCTGATATCGGATACGCAACCATTTTGCCGGCCAAGTGTGGAAGAACATCAAAGCCCAAATCGGCGGGTTGCTTGAGAGGAATGGCATCGAGCAGTGACTGAGTTCCAAGCAACAGTCCCGAGAACGCAAGATTCCCGCGGGGGTGGACCGGTTTCTCTACAAAATCGGTCACCGTACCATCTTCGACCATATCGAGAATCCCGCAACGACTGGGGTCCGGAACCCGGTAGACGCCGATGGTCGCTGCCGGTCTTCTCGCTTGGTGCAATCGCAGCATCGCAGAAAAATCCACCTGGTTCAGTACGTCCGCATAAAATATCCAGAAAAAATCTTCAGAACTTACCCAGTCACGGTTCTTTAGTAGAGTTCCGGCACTGCCCAACAATTCTTTTTCTTCGACTACTCGCACCTTACTGCTATGTGGATACTTCCGCAAAAATTCGCGCACCGCTCCGGCATGGGCGTGAACATTAATCAGTATCTCGCCAATGCCGAAATGGCAACAGGTCTCCAGCCAGATCTGCAGCATCGGCACGCCGCGAATAGGCAGCAAGCACTTAGGAATTTTATCGGTTAAAGGCCGCAATCGAGTACCGTGACCTGCGGCCAACAAGAAGGCCTTCAACTTGCACTCCTCGCTTCAGCCAATACCGCCACAACCTCTTCGTCACCGCGCACGCGCAACGGCAGGGACAAACGTCCAACGCGAACCGCCTCGCTCGTCACTGTCGATGAAGGGATCGTTCACAACCACTTGCGCACCCTGCATATCGAAAGAAAAGGCCATTTCGTGCACGCCTTGTTCCCGTAAGGCTTTCCGGACTGCCTCCTGATTAGGTCTCTCGCAGTAAAGCAACAGGAACCCGCCGCCACCAGCACCTGTGATTTTGCCGCCAGTCGCTCCTTGTTCCCGTGCGCATGCGTACAGTTGGTCGATTCTAGGCGTGGAAATCTTCTCCGACACGCGTCTCTTCGCTTCCCACGCTGCATGTAGGAGCTCTCCAAAGACCTGAAGTTGGGCTCGCTGTAAGGCTTCACGCATGCGAACTCCTAAAGCCTTCACGTCGTGGAGAGCGTCTAATGTAGAACTCGTTTGTGCCCGGGTCGAGTCCTCCTGTTCTTGCAAAATAGTCCAAGAGTGGTGGGCAGCACCAGTGAAAAACAACATTAGGTTAGATTGGAACTCCTGCAGAACATCGGCGTCCAAATCCATTGCCTCCACTTGAGTAGTGCCATCTCGGTGAAAAGACAAAAAATTTAGTCCGCCAAACGCCGCCGCGTATTCGTCCTGCTTGCCGACGTGCTTTCCTAGAACGTTTCTGGCAATATGGAAGGCGCGCTCAGCCAGTTCATGCTTCGAGAGAGGCGTGTGCAAGTAATTGGTGAGGGTCTGAAGGATGTTGACGCAGACGCTAGCAGAAGATCCTAAACCCGTGCCCGGCGGAATCTCTGACGCTAAGAACAAATCCACGGATACTTTCGAACCCAGTTCCTTAAGTACGGCCAAGGGAATCTCCAATTCGCTGTTTCGAACTGGCATACTCGCGATATCGTGCCAATTTTCAAATACCCTGAGATCGGAAGAAATGACCTGAACCCTGCCATCGCTTCGAGAGCCAAGAATGGTGTAGAAGTACTTGTTGATAGCCACACTCAAGACCGCGCCGCCAAATCGCTCGTAGTAAGAAGGCAAATCCGTTCCGCCGCCTCCAAAACTAATCCGCACTGGACTGCGAACTATGAGCACTCGGTAAAGTCCTTTCCACCACAAAATGTGTAGTGCGGAAGCTTATCGTTCCTGCCTTTTGCGAACCCAACTTGTTTGGGTGCAACAGTCTTCCCATTAAAGTCCATCCCGTCTGCAAGATCAACGAGATGTCGAAGAACAGTGACGAATGTATCATGTATTGCAAGTCGAAGCGGGCTTTCTCCTCAGACGAATGTTCCTCTCTCAATCCGCAAACCTGGGCTAAGCCAGACATTCCGGGTTTGACGTTCAATCGTTGACACTGCCAGTCAGAGTAGTGCTTTACTCGATCGGGCGATTCGGGTCGTGGACCAATCAGACTCATGTTCCCGCGCAAAACATTCCAGAACTGCGGCATTTCCGTGATACTAAGTTGTTGTAAGATTACCTCGAAGCGGGACAGTTCTGGGCAGTCGCGATCGGAATTCAAACGATACATCCAGAAGTGCTTGCCAAATTGCCCGCAACGAAGCTCCCGAGCGAAGGGCCCACCCTTCTTTGTAACGAACGCAACCGCACCAAGAGCCACAAAGGGAATTGAGAGCACCGACAGACCGAAACCAAAGATTATGTCGAGGCTGCGCTTGATCGCGCTGTTTGCGAACTTTGACTTGGCGTCGCGTAACTGCAGGATGGGCAATCCCCCAAGGTCGAGCAGTTGTGGTTTAGAGAGATAGAGTTCGTAAGGATGGGGCACTATGCTCACGCCGATACCTTCGCGCCGGCAGCGAGCTGCGAGATTCATTACTTCAGGACTTCCAGGTTTGGACAAGGTGATGATGACCTCATCGACGCGCTGCTCGCGTAAGAGGTCAATCACGCCAAGCGTTTGTATCATCCTGGCCTGGCTCGCAGTACCCGGCAACCGAGTGTCGAACGACGTGTCAGAAGAACAGAGAAACCCAACCACCTGGCAGAGCATCTCCGGATGGCCCTCGATTTTCGCAGCCATCTCGCGGGCCACGGGTCCATTTCCAACGATCAGAACGCGTCGCACGGCTTTCGCGAGGTATCTTGAACCTAATATCGCGTGCGCGCCACAGCGGATCGACAAGAAACCAATAAAAAGTAGACCCCCAAAATAAGCCAAGGTTAACCGTGAGAGAAATATTCGAAGGAAATAGGCCCCGGCTGTCAAAACTGCCATCAGCAAGCACAATGCGAGGAAGAGTTGGGAGAGCGTGGCAGGTAAATCCCAGCCACGGCGAAATCCATCCAGCTTCATCCACGAAAAAATGAGTGCCCACACCGCGACCGCGACCAGCAGCGGCGGAACAAATGTAAAGAAAGTACCATCGGTCGGACCATGCCAAGTAAAGCCGTATCGCATCACGTACGCCAGCGGGAGCGCGATAAGCGCCCACGTGATATCACCAGCCAGAATCCAGTGTTGAAGTTTCTGTTTCTTCATAGACACACGTGAATCTTCAGCGCTCCCCTCGCATACTCAAGTGTGAAACCTCGGGTACGAAGAAAAGGCTTTCCGCGGCCAGAAAAGAGAAACCGACGTCGCCAGAAATTTGTTGGATTCAGGAAAGAACAATCCACTTCGCTGGCGTGCAAACAATTAGCCAGAGTGCGTGACTAGCTCAGACCTCCGAACCCCGTATCCAACAGGGTGTTTTTCCTTCCACTCCCACGCACTTCGGACGATCTGTTCGATGTCGGAGAAGCGGGGTTCCCACCCCAGTAGGGTTATAAGTCGCTTGGGGTCGGCGCAAAGAATGGCTGGATCACCGACCCTTCGCGCAGTGTCTCTTATGCGTAACTTAGCTCCAGCTATCTTTTCCACCACCTGGCAGATATGCCGTACGGAAAAGCTTGTTCCTGTCCCGATATTATAGGCCGTCATACCTGGCCGGCCAGGTATTTGCAGAGCTCGGATGTGGGCGTCGGCTATGTCCAGCACATGAACATAATCGCGCATACACGTTCCATCGGGAGTGGGATAGTCATGACCGAAAACCTCGAAGCACTCGCGTTCGCCAAATGCGACCGCCAGCAGCAGAGGAATGATGTGGGTTTCAGGCCGATGAACCTCCCCCAGGGTGGACGTCCCCCCGCATGCGTTGAAGTACCGGAACGCTACAACCGTCCAATCGTAGGCACTCGCGTACCAGGTCAGCGCACGCTCTAGCATGAGTTTAGTCTCGCCGTAAGGATTGACAGGATTCTTGGGATGGTCCTCGGTAATAGGCGTGGATTGAGGATCGCCATAGACAGCCGCTGAAGAGGAGAACACAAATTTCTTAATGCCTGCCGCGCGCGCCTCCTCAAGCAGGGCAATGCCGGAAGCGACATTGGAGTCGAAGAACACGCCAGGATTGGAGACTGACTCTGGAATTAAAGCCTTCGCCGCAAAATGGAAAATTACATCGAAGTCTTCCGAGGCGAATACTTGCCTCATTGCCCGCCGGTTCCCGATATCCACGGTATGGAGAGGCACGCCATCGGGCACCGCAGCGGCATGCCCTGCAGAGAGATCGTCCACCACGGCAACACGGTGTCCTCGCTCGACAAGTTGTGAACAACACACGGCGCCAACATATCCAGCACCGCCCGTAACCAGGATGATTGCCATTTTCAATAAGCTCCGTGTGCCCGGATAATTTTCGACGGCGTTCGCATAAGAATCTTCAAATCCAGCCACAAACTCCAATTTGTGATGTAGTAGATGTCCATCCGCACTCGCTCGTTATAGGACACTTCCTGACGGCCTTCAACTTGCCAATGCCCCGTAATGCCCGGTTTCACGGTTAGAAGAAGCGCTTCATAGGGTGCGTATTTTTGAAGTTCTGCGGAGGTAATCATACGCGGACCCACCAGACTCATCTGTCCTTTTAGTACATTGAGCAATTGAGGCAGTTCATCGAAACTGTATTTTCGGAGCCAAGCGCCTATCAGAGTAACTCTAGGATCCGCCTTCAGCTTAAACTGCTGAGCGAATGCCTCGCTGAGTTGCAGGTCAGCGGCCAAGATCGCATCGGCGTCGCGGATCATCGTGCGGAATTTATACGCATCGAATTCTCCTCCGGGACCGATAACTCGGCGGCGATAAATGACCGGAGTTCCATCGACCAAGAGAATCAAACAAGCTAGGGCTAAAAAGAGAGGGGAAAGAAGAAAAACAAGTACCACGGATCCTAACCAATCGATGACGCGTTTGACAGCGCGGTCCCAAGTGCGTGGTGGCTCCTTCAGCATCACAACAGCCGCATCGTTAAGAGCGCTTCTAGCCAACTCAGGAGGGCAATTCAGCACAAACGTATCGCCGCCAAGATTGTTCGCAACCACTCAAGGCTCAGGAGAATACTTGCAACGGTTTCGTAATCAGTCGGGATCAGTCAGCAGAGCTTGCTCCCGCAACAAGTTCGGACTGCCTGTTTTGGTTGAGTCTATGCCGAACGACAGAAAAAATAGCATGGGTGACACTCAGGTGTAAATCTTCGATGATTTGCATGTTTTCAGAGGGAATCACGATGCAGGGATTACATAAGTTTTTCATTTTCCCTCCACAAAAACCCGTCAAACCGATGTTGAGCGCGCCAGCCTTATGCGCGACTTCCAGGGCCCGTAGAACGTTCGCGGAATTTCCGCTACCGCTGATCGCGAAGGCAACATCGCCCGGTTCCAGGAAGTTTCGCAGTTGCTCTGCAAACACGTCTTCATAGCAGCTGTCATTTGCCCACGCCGTCAGAAGTGGCAGGTTGTCCGTGAGTGCCAAGACCCGAAAGCGCTTTTGGCGTTCGCCGTTCCTTATGGTGCCCTTTCCAAGATCGCAGGCAAAATGGGAAGCCAATGCCGCACTGCCCCCGTTGCCGAACAAGAAGATAGTACGGTTTTGCTCGTAGGCGGCCAGTAGTTCTGCCGCTGCTTGCTCAATTGTGGAATGGGGAAGGCGGGCAATGACCTGCTCAAACATCTTGAAATAGCGGGGCGTACTGCTGATTTGGAGCCCATTGCCACCCCGATCATCCGCTGCGAATAACCTGCTCATTACGATCTCCGTGGCTGCTTAGTGTTTCGGATAGCCGAAATTCAAAGAAACAACAACTTCGTCGATCCCGGATACTATGTGCTGTTCCAGAGCATATATGACCCCGCGAAGATAGATTGGGGGTCGGCGGGTCATTTGCCCGCGTGACCCCGCGCAATTAGCGCAATCTTCGATTCCATTTCGCAAAATTCGCTTCGATCCGATCCTATGCGCTTGTCACAGACACAACGATTCACTCAAGCGCAGGACGTGCCTGTTGCAGTTGATGTTAACGCATATTCCACTGATGTCCCGCTTCGCAGAACTCGCTGTGTGTTCTCCATATCCGCCTCGACCATTTCCAGCACTAGATCCTTCCACGAAGTGCGGTTTTTCCAACCCAGGAGGTGACGCGCTTTGGAACAGTCCCCGGTCAAGGCTGCAACATCAGCCGGACGCAATAGTTTTGGATCTATCTTGATCCAATCGTTGTAATCGAGGCCGACATGTCCAAAAGCAACCTGACAAAACTCGCGGACTGAGTGACTTTCTCCTGTAGCAATGACAAAATCGTCCGCTTGAGGCTGCTGCAACATCATCCACATAGCCTCCACGTACTCGCGAGCGTGCCCCCAATCCCGGGTCGCATCGAGATTACCCAGACGAAGTTCCTTTGCCAGACCCAGTTTAATTCTCGCAACCTGAGAGGTGATCTTCCGGGTCACAAACTCAAAACCCCTGCGGGGAGACTCATGATTGAAGAGAATTCCCGTACAGGCAAACGTGCCATATGCCTCTCGGTAATACTGGCAGAGATAATAGCCCGTCACCTTGGAAATTGCGTAGGTCGATCGAGGATGGAACGGCGTTTGTTCATTCTGGGGAGCAACGCGCACTTTGCCAAACATTTCGCTCGAGCCAGCAAAATAAAACTTACATCCCGGAGATGTCTGCTTCAGTGCTGCCAGCAACTCGTGCGTACCTTGAACATTCGAGCGCATGGTTGAGAATTCATCCTCAAACGAGTAGCTCACATAGCTCTGGGCAGCTAGATGGTAGCACTCGTCCGGGCGGACTTCGTGAAAGAGCGCACAAAGACTCGCATAGCTTTCTAATGACGCGCCATGCAGTCGAACATCTGGTAACAAGTGCTGAATACGAGACAGCCTATGCTCCTGATTTTCGACGGCAGTACGCCGGACCATCCCGTGGACTTCGTAACCTTTGGCAAGGAGAAGTTCGGCGAGATACGATCCGTCCTGTCCAGAAATTCCGGTTATGAGTACTTTGGGTTTCACATCGTCCTCCCAGGCGAATCTTCTTAGATTTTGGTAACCACGTCATGGAACAGATTCTGATTGCACAGCGAACGTGTCTTGGGCTTTGACTTTGACAACGCGAATTGACAGAATTCCAAGAACTCTTTACGAAAACGTTGTACCGAAAAGGGGATGGCATTCTTCCTACATGACATGGCACTAAATTGCTCCCGTTCCGTTTCAAACAGAGAAATCGCGTCCGCCAAGGCATCGCCCGAGTGCTCGTAGAAAAACACTCCAGTAGGGTCTTCCATGCCAAGACCGCGGACAGTTTCTAGCGCCCCACCCTTCCCAAACGCAATCACGGGTGTGCCGCAAGCTTGCGCTTCAAGCACGCTGATACCAAAGTCCTCCTCTGCGGCGAATACGAAACCTTTGGCACGCCGCATGTAGTCGTGCACTACTTGCGTAGTCTGAAAGCCCAACATCGTAACATTTTTTCCAGCAGCCGCCTTGATGCGCTTGAATTGAGGCCCATCTCCAATCACAACCAGTTGCTTGTCCGGCATCCTGCGGAAAGTTTCTACAATCAGATTCACTTGCTTGTACGGCACAAGTCGAGAAACAGTTAGATAGAAGTCCTCCTTATCCTCCTTGACGGACAGCGAGTCTACCCCTACCGGGGGATAGATTACCGTAGCGTCCCGTCTATAAGTCTTCCAGATTCGCCGTGCGATGTAATGAGAATTCGCGATGAATTCATCTACCCCATTGGCCGTTCGAAAGTCCCACATTCGACCCTTGTGCAGGAGCCACCTGGCGACCCCGCCAATTGCCCCTCTATCCAGCCCAGCCTCTCGCAGGTATTGGTGCTGCAGGTCCCACACATACCGCATCGGAGAGTGGCAGTAGCAAATATGCAACTGATCCGGCCCAGTGATTACCCCCTTTGCGACCGAGTGGCTGCTTGAAATGACCAAATCGTACGAGGAGAGATCAAACTGCTCTGCCGCCAGTGGCATAAGGGGAAAGTACTTACGGAACGATTGCCGGGCGAATGGGAGATGTTGAAAAAAAGAAGTGCACACAGGCTTGTCGAGAATAAAGTTACGCTGGTTGGCTGGGAGAAAATCCACGAGACTAAACAAGTCCGACTCGGGAAAGCAGGCAAGGATCTGTTCAAGCACAGACTCAGAGCCCCCGTAGTTCACCAGCCAGTCGTGAACAACAGCAATTCGCAACGATCCATCCTCCGTTTCAGGAAAAGTCATGCTTTAGGCTCTTGTGGTGGAAATGCACAATTCTTATCTCGGCGCTGTCGATGGTGCTCGATCTCCGAGGAATCCAAAACTAGATCCACTATCGTCGACCGTGCCGCATAGGCGCCAGATATCTCGCCCGGAGGCGTAGAGGAAATCTGGAAAGAGCTCGCTATTAGGGTGCTTCGTGCGATTGGCTTGTTATGAGATCAGGTTTTGAATCCACGTAATTTGTCAGTTCCAGACTCTCTAGCGGAACCAGGTCTTGACGGCGTCTTGCTCTTAATAAATTCTCGTAAAGTATTAAGTGGGCTTCCGTTACGCGCTCCCAACTAAATCGCCGTGCGTAGTGACGCGCCCTGTCCGTCAACATTGTTCTGTACTGGATGTTCTCCATGATGGAACGGGCAGTAGCCCATGCGTCCTGCGGATTTGCGCAAAAATTAACAATACCTTCCAAGTCAGAAGGCGTATGTTGCCCATGAGTTGTGATTACCGCCACGCCATTCAGCAGTGCGGCCTTAAAACTGGCTCGCCTTTCGGAAACACCGTCGGGGTAAGGAAGATAGGCGACCGAAGACGCTGCTAACCTCTTTGCAACTTGCCGCTCACAGAGCGCAATTTCCCAAATTATCGGGAGAGTCGATGTTTTCAACTTCAAACTTTCAAAGTACGCAGCATGTTTAGGGGGACACGAACCCATGATTCGTATCCGAAATGAACACCCAGACGCCTTCACGAGTTCTGCAAGCGCGATGACGCTCTCAAGCCCTTTTTTCGGCATGATCAATCCGAAATATAGGATTTCATCGAGACTGCGATTGCTCGATCCCTCAAACGCACTTATGTTGCTTGGGATGGGGATTACCGTGCTGACTTGGGAAATCCAAGGAACCCAATTCATGGCGAACCGAAGCTCGTACTGGCTAGGGAAAATAAGTCGTCTAGGACGAATGCTGAACGGCAGAAGGGCGAGTTTTCTCAGAATGTGCGCCCCGCTCGCCTCGTGAATGGTAATTACACATCTCCGCAGCAGAGCAAGCGCCTGGGGGAACAACGCCGATCCAAACCCAACCGTCGGATACTGAATATGCACAACATCAAACTTCGCCCTGCCGGATTCCTCGTAACGCCTTATCGCGCCAAGCAGGTTGCGGGAATCTGCGGCGATTACATGCGCTTCTATGCCTCTCTGGTTGAGAGCACGGGCCAAACAGACGCTGTAGTCGCCAACCCCACAGGCGCCGGGAGGACACGGTCCACAAAGAAGCGCTATCTTCACGTAACCACAGCCTCCTGGCCGTGTAGGTCTAGCGGTGGGTGCTTGGTCCCGAGTGCTGGATTTAACAAAGGGACCGAGATCGCGAGTCCAAACAAGAACCATAGATGCTCAAAAACAAAGGAAAACCCAGTTGTGACATTGGTGAGAACCAAGACCGAACACGCAACCAGCAGACAGATGGACCACCAGCGCCATTCAGGATTACCGATCGCAATCGTGGTTGCGCCTCGCCAGAGCCTTCTGAACAGAGAGATCAAGAACACAGCAAAGGCCGAGAAGCCCAAAAGGCCGGTATTTGACAAAATCTTAAAAACCAAATCGTGCGAGGTCACGCTCCCCCAACCCAGTCCCAAAATAGGGTATTGAAGAAAATATTGAGCCGCGAGCGCTATCGTGTAGGCGCGAGCGATTCCAGAGTAGCTTTCTCCCTTACCCAAGATCATGGAGGAAATAATGTCTTGCACCGGAGAAAAAAGAGCCGCCACTAGCCCCAGAAGACCAGTCAGTGCAAGCAGAGTAAGGACTTGCTTGCGACGGAGAACTTTCAAGTACACGAGGGAGAATAGATAAAGGGCAAAAACCGATATCAATCCTACATACGCAACGGTGGAGGTCGAGATCACGAGCGCTCCGAAAATTATCGCCACGGCGAAGCGATCCCATCCTCTGGAGATCACGGGTTGCTTTCGGACTACCGCGAAAATCGCGAAGACAAGTGCGATCAACATGCAGCCGGCAAAAATTGAAGGTTCGGTGGCCACTGACGAAACCCGAGCAATCCCGACATCTTCGAGTTCTTCCAGATACCCCAGCGCGCTTCCTGCGGTACTGGTGTTGAAAATGTACGCTGGATAGGTAAGGTTGAGCAGGGAACAAAAGAACTGGAGAAAACCCCAACCGCTGACGAAAATGGCGGAGATCAGAAAAATACGGATGCTCCGGATCAAGTCTCCCAGTTCGGAGTTTCTGAACGCCACAAGAATCGCCAGTAGGACCCCATAGGACAGATAAAGGAGCTGGGTGATATGTCGAGCCTTGAAGAACAAGGGTTCAGCATTCGAAAATCCATTGGCGAATTCTCCATCTTCTATATATACGTGTCCATTGATCCAGATCGGCACAATCAGGGACAGCAACGCGACTAGCACAAACCATTGCAGCTGTTTCGCCGGTACACGAAGGTTCCGCTTAATCGGCGAGTCTTTCGCACTAAGGTACTTTGGCAACTCTCTTGCCATCCAGAGGGTGCCCAAGAACATCGTAGCTTGCAGACCGGATGCCGCGTCGCCCGTTCCAACATTCACCACAGCAGTAGCGGAAAACGGCAGGAAAAATATCATCCATGAGTACAACCGGTCCGGAGCGAGGAAATAAAAGGCTATGCCGAGAGGTATTAAAATGCAGCCTATGGGCGTTACGTGCAAGACTTCGCTCCGTCAGAAAAAACTGTGTGCTGCTGAGTCAGAGATACGACTATTCCTTTACAGCGACCATAAAGAACCGTCCCTTAGGTAAGGTCGTCATTGGGCGAAATTGATCCCGGTAGGATTCATCGGTCTGACAATAGAGCTTGTATCCGTGATCCCGAAAGATTTGGATGACTTCGGGGGAGGATCCACCGAAGGATTCCAAGCCACACCCCGAGTGCACTTCAACGTACCAGTCGGAATTCGAATTCAGGGTTTCTTTTGCTCCTTCTAAAGCTCGCGATTCATAGCCTTCGATATCGAGCAGGATGACATCGGGGCTTCCGTATTCCGAGGCTAACCCGTCGATCGACTTGGAGCAGACGGATTCGCCCAAAGCACTGATTGAGCCGTTTAATCCCCCGGCAAACGACATCATGACCCCGTGTTTCTCGGCTACAGCTGCGCGAATGATCGAAAGATTCTGCGCGGAGTTGAGATTCTTATTCTCATTGGCTATGTCGAAATTGTGCTGTCCCGCCTCGATGGCAATGACCCGTCCAGTGTCGCCAACGATTCTAGCCAGCAGCAGAGCAATCACGCATTGGTGCGCGCCTAGGTCGAAAACTAATGCTCCCCTCTTAAGCTTCTTTTGCTTCAAGAAAGTGATTTCCGGGAGTTCATCGAAATCGCGGTCATACCAGCGTGCCGAGATTTTGTCCGTGACCTTCACTCGCAATCCAATTCCGCCGTAAAGATGGTCTACGATCCTGGGGTCGAAAGTACGGAGGGCAATCCGATCGCGAGCAGACCTGAGACAACGTACGATAGGACTGGGCAACCTGCGCAGCAGTTTTCTGAGCATACCTTCTGTTCGGTGTCAGGGAACGATCTCGTCGGACTTAGGCTGCATCTCTCGACGGCGAAATTGAGAATAAAAAAGGGAAATACCTGCGGAGAACGCTCTTTCTGCCAGCCAAAACTGGCTCAGCTTTCGCCTAATGACAATGAACTTAGCAACTAAGTACAACTGGAAGGCCGGGAGACAACACAAACGCTGCCATCCGGGTAGATTTTTTAGAATGTAGTATACGTGGTTTCGAATGCAATAACGAATTGTGAAGTCGGAATCACGACCAGTGAGGCTGCTAACCTTATGCAACACTCGTGCCGACGAGACATAGGCCAGCTTGATGCCCGCCTGATGGGCACGGTAACAAAAATCCGTATCTTCAAAATAGGCGAAGTAGCTGGCGTCCAAGAATCCGATGGTTTGAAAGACCTCTTTTCTGATCAGCATGCAGGTAGTCGGACTGTAGTCCACGAAACGGAACTGATCGAATTGTCCATCGTCAGTGCGGTCAGAACCGAAGTGTCTGGCGGATCCCCGCAGCCAACTAAAGTAGCCCCCGGCGCTCCATATCTTGTCGGGCTCGTCGAAGTAGAGGATCTTCGGTACTACCATATCGCTTCTATGCCGCTGCAGCCCAAGCAGGAGTTGCGACAAGAGATCGTCGCCGAACACCGTATCGTTGTTGATCAGAACAACCAAAGGACAACCATCACTGAACGCGGCACGTATTCCGATGTTGTTGCCCTCGGCAGCGCCGAAGTTCGTGGTGTTGCGCACAATCACGATTCTTGGATCATCATATTCACTTAAACACTGCAGCGTTGAGTCAGTCGAAGCATTATCGACGATATACAAGATAAAATGGGTATGGGCTTGCTCAAGCAGCGAGTTCATGAAGCCACGGATCACGGAGGCGCTATTGAACGTGACCGTGACAACTCCGACAGGAGCATCCTTATCCAAAAAAGGCTCGCGTTCTTGCATCTGGCCCGGGGAACTGCACGAGTTAAAAGCCGGTGCTTCGGACCCCGAATAGTCACACGAACAATCCTGGCGGATAGCGCGAATCGGCCAGTGAGACTGAAGAATGCCCGCAGGCACCCTCATCGCACCTTCGAAGTATTTCGAGAATGCTGTCTTGACCGGCAACGGCACACTCTTCTACTAAAGGTCCAACCGCTTGCCCATTCGGCCACGGAACGCGTCGACGATTCCGAGCATAATATTTTTCAATTTTCTTAATTTATCCTCTTCCACGAGGACGATCTTAATCGTTTCTGCAATCACACTTCGAGTTTCCCTTGGCAACCAGGACCAGTCTCTCCAAAATTTCCAGAGAAGCCATGATCGGTTGCGAGTAATGTAGTACCGTCGCGCGGCGTTGTGATTCGTGCTCGCGAACCACCGTCCCAAAATGCGGTGCCGAGTAGTGCGTCCCAACGAGTGACGAAGGATCGCACGTCGCGATTGCACGATGCTGTATCCGGCCCTACGGCTGCGAAGGCAAAACTCAATATCCACGTAATCAATGAAAAGTGGTTCGTAGAAGTTCCCGATCCGGTCAAATAGTTTCATGGGAATCAGGCTGCCGGATGTCATCACAGACAGGACCTCACCTGTGCTGGAACGCCGGATGGGAAACGTCATTCCGGTGTTCGTATCTAGATAAACAGGGCATACGATGCCGATCTGCGAGGGATTAGGGACGTTCTCGAAAGTCTCCAGCATTGAGTGAATGAATCCAGGCTCGACCGTGCTGTCCTGATCGAAGAGCACGACCCAGGAAAAATGCTTAGCCTTAGCTTGGCGGACCCCAACGTTGAGCGCGGCGGCGATACCCAGATTCGAGCCATTTTCAATCAATTCGAAACCGCATTTGGACCGGTAAGCTCGCAGCATCGCCAATGGTTCTTCTGACGACCCGTTATCAACCACCACAATCGAACCGACCTGAGGGCGGAGGGCTGCGATGTTTTTCAGGATCTCCGAAGGTGGATTGTAGGAAACGATTACCGCACAAACCGAATGCACTAAACTTTCATCCGATTCGATCAAATCTCGGACTTCGGTGTCGGATTCAGCCGAAACGCTCACGCAATGAACAGTAGGGTTAGATTGGCGCAGGATCAGGCGCTGTGGTGTTGGTCTGAACCGCGGATTCGCGACAAGATCTGCTGCCAACTTCGTCGAACAGGCGCCACCTTCTCGCGCAGTGAAGGCAAGATTTCGTGATTCACGAATGCCTTATACGGCTGGTTGGGGTCTATGGTGGACCAATGCTCGGTCCACACGATCCAAGACGCGGCGAGCAAAAAACCCAGGAAAGCGCCGCCTAGAGCAAATAACTGACGTGGCGGCCAATCCGGTCTTTCAGGAAATCGAGGCGCATCGAGAACCTTGACACTTGGCGTGTCCTTCGCCTCCTGAACTTTGGCCATCTCATACGACTCGGTAAGAAGCATAAACACGGCTTCGTCCACCTTGGCGCGGCGGTATAGCTCGGTGTATTCGCGACCCAATACCGGCAATTGGCGTACAGACGGATAAAGAGAATTCGGATCCAGCGTTGTCGACCCTGTATAATTCTTGCCGCCAAAGGCATTCAGCTGCTGCTCTAGCTCAGATATGTGGGCTTGGAGGGACCGGACACGCACGTTTTGGGCGGTGTAGATTTGTTGCAATCCACTCAATTCCGACCGAGCGGCAATCAGCTGTCCTTCCAGCATGGCGGCCGAATCCAGCATCGCCTTGCCTTGGTCTTGCGGATCAAAGGTCGCGTTGCGGGACGAAAACTCGCTCAATTTCTTTGTGGCGTCTTGCACTTCAAGATTAATCGCAACAAGACGTTTTTCCAGAAACTCCCGCTCGCGGGATGCGGCGGAAGTATTGACACGCGCGACTAAGGCGTTTAATTCATCGACATAGGCTTGCGCCATAGCAGTAGTTCGCCCACGGTCACGGTCGTCGACGGTGAAGCTGATGATTCCGGATTTCTTGTCTTCCGTGAAGGTGACCCGCGAAAACAGTTTCTTGCGCGCCGCAACGTACGTCTTGCATCCGTAGACCTTGCGCAAGTCAAAGCGGTCAATGATCCCGTCAGAGATGGTGCGGCTACCTAGTATTCCAATGAATAACGGTCCCGGCTTCTGCGTTCCCAAGAGGTCTCCCACTGCGCCGGAGAGTCCGCCTCCATTACTACCACCCGGCGCGTTTGGGCCGCCAAGCACGAGCCCTAGCAAAGCTGAGGAGGAGGATCCCGAAATTGAACTGCTGTCGGGAGGCATGAGACGGACCGTCGTTTGATAAGTGTTTGGAATCAGTACTGCCAGGATCGAGGCTAGCACGAGACCCAGGAGCGCAGCCTTACCTAAACCAATACGCCGCGGCCATAACAAACGAGCGATCCCGATTAGCCGAGGCTCCCCTCCCCTTCTCGCAAGGTCGGCTTCCTGCATCTCGACGGAGGGCGCAAGATACGGATCGCTCAATCTTTCCAAGGTTTGCGTTGAACGATCCACTATTTCCGCCTCCATGGCGCATTTGTTTGCCAGGATTCACGAATTGTGGCAAGAGTTGCTTTCATGAAACGCGAATCACATTCATGGGGATTATAGGAGTTTTGGCCCTGAAAACCAAAAGCGGGGAACTGTCTTGGCGGATTCAGGACGCATATGGATGGATAAGGAGCTATTAACATTTTCAAACAACTTGCGCACGCTTCAATGAAACTAAGGAACAAGAAATAAAAAACATACTGCCCCCATCGCAGTCAGTGAGTCTTCCAATGCGGATAAAAAGTCACCTGTACGGAAGCCGTCACGTCCGACTGTCGGGTGGGATTGAGTGCAGGGAACTTCCATTGTTCATACTGGAAGAGCCCTGAGACTGCGACGTTCGGTCCGACCATAAACTCGCTTTGCGCCGAATAGTCTACCGACCTGCCACCTTGAATGAAGTCGTTCGAAACCCCCTGGAGTCGATAGCCTAGTTGCACTTTGTTTCGCGGAGAAAACCAGTACGTCAGCCACCCCTGGCCGCCCCGTCCCGCCCTGCCGATCCAGCTTCCCATCAGGTAACCATCGTTCGTATATCCATCAAGGAACCGGCGGTTGTCGGAGTACACGAAGCCCGGCGTGAACTCCTTGGTTCGGGACTCATTGAATCCTTCGGCACGAAGCTCCAACTTCGGAATTCTTGGCAGATGAGGCAGGTAGATGCCCGGATTCACATTGGCTCGCGTCGAACCGATCGGAGACACCTCATCCGTAACCAAGGAGTCAAAGTAAAACGTCAACCAATTCCTCAAGCGCGGGATGCGATAGGAAAAATCGGCCTCGGAAATTCGCTTGCCAGGATTGTTAGCCGCAGTGTTGGAGTGAACATAATAGGTGCGAAAGAAGTTGCCGAAAGTAACCGGCAGGCCGGGACCGCCGAACATCGCGGTAATGCCCATACCAAACTCGAAGTTTGGAGTGGGTTGAAAGCTTATCTTCTCTCCGTGTATGAAGGGTTGGGGCACAATGTTCGGGCCCACCACAGTCGGATAGCCGGGGTAGGTTTGACATGTCGCAACGATACAAGTTTCCCAATGATGCCCGGAAAGCTGACCGATGAAGAATTCTGTGCGGAACGGCCCTAAGATTCTCGAGAGCCCGGGAATCTTGTGCGGCTGGACGTCGTCGATTCGCAGCATGGGGAAGGGAGGAGCGTTGTTGCTCATCAGGAACGCTCCCGAGTCTCCCGACCCCAGCCATGCGCTCTGTTCTCCGAAGGAAAACTGAACGTTATTAATGTTGAGTGAAACCGTGCTATTGAGGAGTTGGAGTTGATTTACTTGTGAGGTGCCATTGGCAAGCGGGGGCCTAAAATCCGCGGCAGCGACGGCCGCCAGAGTTTCTGGAGAATAAGAGGGCACAGCGGGTGCGTGCTGATACTCAGCTTGAAGATTGAACGCCAAAGGCCCGGCTTCAGCCTCCGCACTCACGCCAGTTACCTCGTTGAAGCCCGTCCAGTATGGCCGACCGTAGTCATTGCTAATGGTTTGCCCGAAGTGAATGCTGTCCTGAAGAGGCGTTCCTGAGATGTCCGCCATACGCGTATAGATGGAATTGATCCGTGCTCCCTCGTTAGGCGCACCGTCGAGGCGGGCAATTTCAGCAGCAAACTCTTGAGCCAGAGATTTGTAGATCTTCCCCGCTTCGACCGAATCGTCCTCCGCACTCCCAAGTTTCTCTCCAGATTCCTCTACCATGCGAGCACATTGTAGGCGAGTCCAAGGGCGGATACCGAGCACGTTGGACTTCATGTAACCCAAGGCTATGAGACGCTCTAGCAAGGGATAGATCCAGCTCTCCAATGGCACGTAAGGGGAAGCCATGTACGCTGGATTGCGAACTTTGTCGCCGGTGCTCTCCTCGATTAAGCTTCCCCAGGGGGATCCACCCAACTCGGGATCATGGTGCGCGCGATAGACCTGGCGGCCGAAGTACCAGCCGAGCGCGCTGCCGACAAGCACGTCGGACGGGAAATGTTGCTGCGCGGTCACGCGGGTGACGGTGATCGCGGAAGCCAATCCGTAGGCCGCCATCTGGCTAAGCCAGCCGGGATATTCATGGGCCCAAACACTGGCTATCGACCAGGCAATGGCCGAGTGTTCCGAGGGGAATGAGGAGCCTCCCTTGAAAAAATCGCCCTGCCCGTTTCCTTCCAGAGGACGCTGTCTTTGTGTAATTTCTTTAAACAGATACGCGACGCCAGTGCTGTTGATTGCAGCTTCGCCTGTCAGAAGTCCGGTCTCCTTCAGGTGATCGTTATGGGTCACCTGACCAAAAAGGAAAGAAGCTCCGCCCAAACCGATCAGGGAATACGTGCCGTAATCAGAAACGTGTAAGCTGGTTTGCATATGACTGGGGTTTACTTGCTTCGCCCACCAGCTATCGCTGGCGATGAAGGCTGCCGTGATCCCCGCGCCGGGTAAAATCCATTTGAGATCCTTTGTGCGAAGGCGCCCGGGGTTGGTCCAGAATTCCTTTTGATCGGCGACAATGTGCTTGACAAATGGCGAAACCAAACGGTTTTCAGGATCCTCGCCTGGTTGCAATTCGTAAGGCCTGATGTTCGGTGACGGTGCGGGACTGTCCGTTACGGTTGGTTTCTCAGTAGAAGCCGATTGCCGACCCGACGAAACGGTTTGCGCAACGGCAGAAGCCGTCATGGCGAGTAACAATATTCCGAGCTTTAAAATCGCACCCTTAACCAGCGAAAGAGTCAAACGACGTCCTACTCACTAGAAGCTTTTGGCGTATGCGGCACTAAGAGCGATTGCACTCACAATCTGGACGGCTGTCGCCGTGTTTTGCCATGCGCGGCTGACAGTGAATATCTTCTCCGGTACCACCACCATATCCCCGGGTTGCATCGCGGCACTCTCCGCGCCTCCCCCAAACAGGCCGCTAGGACCGCCAGCCACGGAACCATCGGCTCGGATTACGAACACACCCTTCTTGTTGGCGGTCCCCGTGGGACCACCGGCTTGGCTGAGATACCACCCCGCGCTTTTGCCGGGCTTGAATGTAATGCCGGTGGGGTTGTAGACCGCGCCATCCACCAACACGACACTGGGCCTCTTCGGCACATAAATCGTGTCGCCAGCTCGCACCTGGACATCAGACGAGGTATTCATCCAATGCTTCAAATTACTGGAGATGTGCACAACCATGCGACCTTGGGGAGGAGCGCTCTGCAGCTTTTGGATCGTCGTTTGATACTGTTCCACGGCGGCCTGCTTGGCCAAAGTGTCTTGCTGATTTTGCTCGGGAATACCTTTAATGTTGGCGGCTTCGCTTTGTACTCGATCCAGCAAGTCTGCGCGATTTTTCTCCTCCAGTTCTTTGATCTGTGGCCTCTCGAACACAGCTCCGTACGGGTAGGCGTCGGTGCGGAAGCCCCCAGCACGCTGAATGATAGAGCTTAGATGCTCCCCGTCCTGGATACCGTAGGTGCCAGGATGGACAACCTCCCCAGATACCGTAATCGTCGCCCCGACATCTTTCCAACCGGTAAGCTGCTTGATGCCGAGAACATCGCCATCGCGCAAGCGGACGTCCGCATCAGGCTCACCAGCCATAGCTTTCGCGATCGGAACCGCCACGTGGTCAGTCACAACCTTGGTACCTTGTTCCACCTCGTAGCGCGTCAGGTCGGCTTCTTGGGTATAGGCGCCGCGTTTAAAACCGCCAGCCAGGTGAACCAGCGTAGCCGCGGTCATATTGTCGCCGAGTGGATACTTTCCCGGACGGGCGACTTCCCCTTCGATTGCAACCGTGGGGGGGTCAAGCTTGTTGAGGTCGCGGTGGATGAAAACCCGGTCCTTTGGCTCAAGGGCGATATTGTCCTTCGCATCGCCTTCCAAAGCTTTCTCCAGATTCACGTTTAGTACTTCCAGCTTGCCATCACTGGTCTTGCGAAAGACCTGAGCGTCGGTCAGCAGGGCATCGCGAGTCGTCCCACCGGCTAGGTAGACGGCGTCACGAAGGTGGGCGACTCCGTTGGTTAAATGGTCTCCGGGATCCCTCACTTCTCCGGTGACTGTGATCACCGGCCGATCTTCGAAGTCGAATCTTCCGAAGACGCGCACGATGTCGAAAGGCTTCAGCACGAAGTCCTGATCTTTGCCCGCGAGCGCATCGCCCAAATTAAAGGTGAGTACCTCAGGCGCGAAGTCAGGTTGAGATAGGCGAATGATCTCGGCATGAGCAATGGAAGGCTCGGGCAACAAATCTTTGTACGACCTGATCAGGTCCGTGACTTTCATTCCCTCGGTATAAGCAAACCTGCCGGGACGGGACACGTGGCCATCGAGGTAAACGGTTTTGTCAGCGTAGGGAAGGATCGGCGTGATCTTGATCTTGTCTCCGTCCTGGACGGTGAAATCTTCGAGCGCCTTATTGATGCTGGCGTCGTTATCGGTCTCTGGAATGTCGAGACGCAGCATAGTCCGGCTCTCATGGCTTTCCACGCGCTCCACATCCACGTGGCGCAACGTGCCAGACGGCAAAACCCCTCCTGCCAGCTCTAAAACCTCCGCGAGGCCCTTTTCACCGTTCAACTCGTAGATCGCAGGCCGTCGCACCATACCCTCGATCGTGACTTCACCCTTCAATGGCGGAACTTGGATTGTGTCTCCTGCTTGCAGTCTTTGAACGTCTCCACGAATGCCATGCAGCAGCAGGTCGTAAACGTCGACCTCCTGAATGAGCTGTTTGCCGCGATAGTGGCGGAGAATTCGCAGGGAACCGCCGGATGTCGGCCCACCCGCGATATAGAGGGCATTCAGGGGCGTCGAGAGTGAACTCACGTCGTAGGCGCCGGCACGCTCCACGTCGCCAGTCACATAGACACGCACAGTGCGGATGCGGGAAAGAGAGACATCGGCATCAACGCCGCGGAACTGCCCGCGCAGTACGGTCTGCACCAGATGTTGCACGTCACCCAAGCTGCGTCCGGTCACTTCAACGGCTCCGACCTCGGGCAAAGCCACGCGGCCCTCGCGATCGACTACCCGTTGCAAGCGCTGCGAAACTCCTCCTGTGAGGCTGATAGTAAGACCGTCACCGGGGCCGACCACATAGTCGGACCCTGCTGGTAAATCCATCGGAAGCTCGTCGAGGTTTCCGGTGCCGTTGCGAAAAACGTCCTCTCCGAAGCGCTCTAGCTTAGGCGAACGCTTCGAGTACTGGGCGTAGAGATCGTACAAGGAGGGCACATCGGCGTAGGGGTTGGGCCGATGACGAAGAATTGGCTGCTGTGGGGGCTTAGGAAATGAATAGTGCTGAAGCGGAAAGCGGTTCTGGTCCTGAAGACTTGCCTGCTGGGGAAATCCGGAGGCCCCGTTCTGATTCCCCAGCAGAGACCCAATCGAAGAACCTAAAGGGGAACCCAAGGAAGAACCTAAGTCGGGGATCGAACCTGAAGCCCCAGAACCACCCGCCCCCATGCCCCTTCTCGAAAATCCCGAAGGAGCGCTGGTCTGACTTGCGCTCAGCAGAGTTGGAAGCTCATCAGGCTGGATGCTCGCCATCTCGCTTTGATCGCTGTCCATACCAAAGTAGCCTTGGGATGGTTGGGTCTGAGTCAACTCAAGCTGACGGCGGTAGTCATTGGATGGAATCTGCTGAGGACCTTGCGATGGAGGATATTCTTGCTGAGGATACTGTTGCTGGGGGTACTGCTGCTGAGGATACTGTTGCGGCGACGGATACTGCGACCCTGGGTATTGCTGCTGCGAAGGCGATTGAGTGTACTGCGGCTCTCGGGCTGCGTAAGGTGCGGTGCCGTATGGAAGATACTGGGTCAGATAACAGTCTAAGTCATTTTCATGCTTGAGCCAGTAAGTCTCCTCCTGGCTCGGAGTGCGCTTCGTGTTCGTGTTTGTGTTTGTGGATGATTGATCTGGTTGCTTGGCCGCGAGAGTCTGGGCACTGGTGGGCATCGCCTGTCGGCAGGGTAAGTCTCGAGCGAGTTCTTCGCGTGTAGGTTTAGCCTTAATGTAGGAGCGATCTACGATCTCACGGGTTGCGATCACTCGGATGTTGTCATCTTGGCGAATCAGATTGAATAGAGCGTCATCTGTGAGATCATTTGGGTCAAGTATGCGCCCCTGCTCGAATGCCTTTCTAACCAGTGCCTTCTTAACCTGTAACAGCAATCCCGGTTCTTGGCGCAGGATCGAAAGAATTCTGTCGGCCGATAGCGAAACCATTTGCTCCGCTTCACGTTCCGCGCGCGAGTTCGCTTGATCAATCGCGGTGCTGCGGCTGAAGGCTGCGGGCTGCTGACCCCATGCGGTCGAAGAAACCAGCAAGCTTATGCAAAGCAATACCGCCTCGATGCGGTGACGAACTGTGCGGGAAGGTTTACGCATAACACCTCTGCCCGGCTGGAAGCAGCCGGAGAACTTGATTTTCAGCAACGAGCCGATCAGAAAACATTAGGCTAAACTTGCTTGGGAGTAGCTCGAAGGATCGTTCAGCAAGCCTCCACATCCGCTTCATCTACTTCCACGGCAACCGATCGCATGATCAGATCGATGGAGAGCACCACGCGAAACTTATCTTTCCGGCGAACCAGGATGCCTTGCGTCCCGGCCAAGGGGCCGTATTTCACGCGCACGCGGTGTCCGACCTTCAAATAGGGATGTGGTTCGGCACGAACCCCTTTCGCTAATCCGTTGACCAGAACCTCGATCTCGGCGTCGGGCAGCGGCGCGGGGTGGCCGTTGAAACTCACGAATCGAACTACACTGGGCACCTGCAGCACTCGCAGACGATCCTTCAAATCGAGTTGGACAAAAACATACCCCGGGAAAAGCACCAGGTCCAATTCCTTGCGCCGGTCTTTCCATCGGCGAACGCTTCTATACACGGGCAAGAAACAAGTTACATGCCGCTCTTGCAATTGCCGCGCAACTTGCTTCTCATGGCGCGAGCAAACGTGGGCGGCGTACCAATGAAATTGCAAATGGTCTGACGCCTGCGGACTTGGCTGCAAGGATTCAGTTGCGGAACTGAGATGCGAGCTCTCCGTCAACTTCGCCCCACCCCGATCATAAGACCCTAGCTACAGCTTCGCCCCCTCACTTACAGGGCATCTGTGAGCTAACCCGTATCAATTCCACTGGCTTAGGGTCTTGTATGCGCCGCTTAGCTATGGCTCTCAGCAGAATCCCATAGCCAACGCCGTATCCAAACCCCTGTCAACGCACGAAGTCGCGGAGAGTTGAGCTCCAGCGGCTTCCAACTCCGCGACCTAGAGAACTTCGCGGTGGCCAGCCAAATCGGTTCTGTGGCCACCTTTCCTTCGGATCCCGTTCTATTCGTAATCCGCATCCGCTCGTTCAAATTCCAACTAACTCCTGCTTATTTCGCAGCACGCTCAAAATGCCCTGTTCGGATGATTCGACATGGCGTGAACGGATATCCACAAAAGCCCAATAAAAAATGCCGCTGTTGCGTTCTGCGGCCAGTGCCAAAATTTTCATTTCCGGATAGCGGCCCAGCAGGAACCCGCTCAGGCCGGGCCGAACTTCGGGATTTTCCAATGCAATGATTAAGTAGTCAGGACGCGTGCGTTCCACCAGTTCTGTGATTTCCGCTTCGTCCTCAGTTTCACCGACGACTTCGATATCGGGTTGATCCCCTATTGTCGCAAGGACCAAGTCCTTCATCAAGCGCGGCCGATTGGCAACCAGCACTCTGATTTTTTGCACGACCCTCTCCGTGCCGGACAGTGTCTCCTGTTCTGCCCAAAAAAGTAAGACTCAAATCAGG
The DNA here is from genome assembly GCA_963832245.1 of uncultured Acidobacteriota bacterium. GTDB lineage: Bacteria > Acidobacteriota > Terriglobia > Terriglobales > Acidobacteriaceae > JABDBE01. The sequence goes on along the minus strand of CAWHTG010000004.1, from coordinate 2,434,781 downwards.
TCCAGAGATTCAACGCAGGTAGTACCAAGAAGGTTCCGTGAAGCGCCGCGTCAACAACACGCAAGTACTAAAAAGTACCAATGACAGAAGCCACGACAATTCAGGTCATACGACTGCCCCTGGCATCCGGCACAGTTCTACTGCGCCCAGCCGATCGGTTGCACCCAGTTTGCGTAACATGCGATGAATGTGGTTTTTCACCGTCTGTTCCGAGAGGTTCAACTGCGAGGCAATTTCCTTGTTGGTGAGTCCTCGGCTAATCATTTGAACAAGTTGCTGTTCCCGGCGCGTCAAGCCAAGGTTATGTCGAATCACAAAGCTGGGAACATGCGGGTTCTGACTGGCGACCCTTTGAAACAATGCCAGGCAAAGACTAGGCGGACAAACCGCTTCGTCGTTGGCTACAGAACGAACCGCAGCCGCCACCTCCATTGCGGAGGCATCTTTTAGTATAAAACCGACGATCCCATCTCGCACCGCACGCAGAAAAGTCTCTGCGTCGGCATCCATGCCGATCATAACTACCTTGATGCCGGGAAGCGCTGCGCGTACTTCTGCGACCAACCGCAAGTCCGATAACGCCACCGCTGCGGAGTCCGAAAGCAAGACATCTGGAGCAGCGGCGCTAATTTGCTCCACGACGTCAGAGGAGAACGCAGAGGCGCCAACTACTTGAATGTCATTTTTCTTGCTTAAAATACGGGTAAGGGCTTCACGCAAAAGGCGGTTCTCTGCCAATATGAAAACCTGTACGCTGCTAACCGAATCAGCCATAACAAACCTCAACCTTTCGCATGCGCCCCCTCACGCGACAATTGGGTACTTCAAAATGAAAGCCGTTTGTGCAACCAAGGATATATGGTTTTGCGGCAAAATGCGAGAAAGATAAACAAGTTAATGCGCGCATCCCCGTTGTTTAGCTAGGATCGCCCAATTTTGCTAGAGTCGGAATACCGTGATTTCCTTAGGGGAGCGCGAAACATTTCAGGCTTCACCGGTCAATTTCCGTCGTGCCCCGTCGACGGTCCGCTAAAATCGAACCGCCACCCCGGAGGACAGCCGGGCGCTATGTTGCCTCACGGCTGTTAATGACGTCTCGATCTCATCAGCCTGAATGCGCCAACTCAGCCGCCGCATAAGTCGGAAATCGGCTCCCAACCCCAGCGCTTCGGCAAAGGAGGTATCAGATTTTGGTCCCGCAGGGCTATTTTCCTGCACATGTACAGCTCCGAACAGGGCTTCCGCAAAAGGCCGGATCCTTCCAACCGAGGCGCCCCCGCGCACGCCGAACAAGAAATCACGCTGCCTCGCGCCGCCATATTGCCCCCCAACATCCGCGACCGCTCCAAAATAGCGAAGATAGTTTTTCTCGACAGATGCGTTCCAACCGCTGAGGTGTGAACTTTCGGCTGAAAACTGATTGCAAGGGATTGCGGCGCTGGAAAATGTGGCCTGGCAGTGAGCTCCGCCCAGGTGCGAGTATCCGAAAAACAGATCTCCGTGGCTAGGAGCTTGCGTTTTCTGCGTCTCGTGTGCAGAGACCGCAGTTTTCTGCCCGCTGAAAACGCTCATTCCTTGAGGGTCGCGGGAGGCACGATACCACGGTTGCTTTCCGTGAAGCATGTTGGCTCCCCCGCGAATGGGATTAAGTGCAACCCGCGTGGTGTCAATCAAAAGACGGTTCTGCGTCGCACCCTCTACGCGCCGCACAATCTTGCTGTCCAAAAAGTCTTCGCCAATCAGCCAGCCCGTGCCGCCGAGCGGCGTCATCACAATGTCGATTTGGCCCACGCCGGTTACGCAATGTCGAGAACAAGGGTACGATCCGTTGTAATTCCACGGCGGCCTGGTTTTGGTGCCGTACTTCTCGACGGTAACCTCACTCAAGGGTCCCAGATTCCACTGAGTGCTGTAAGCAGTATTCCACAATGCGGCCTTAAAGCGACTCCACCAGTAAGCCTTGGTCTTGGAAAATTCCAGTTTCTCTCCCTGCGGATCATTTTGGATTTGGATAAACCCGGTCAATGCCCCCTGAATCGGATGCCCAACATAGCCAAACCAATTGGGATCGCCGTCGTTCCAGCCGGAATGTATCCACTCGGAAAGCGATTGCTTGTAATCGCGCCAAAAGTGATTGAACGGTACTCCATTTTCCGACACCACCCAATTGAAGTCGGTATGCACAACATATGCCTGCTCGATCACGAGAAAGGTAAATGACTCCGATAGAGCTTTCCGCCAATGAAAGCCTTCCTTCTTGAGAGGCCCACTAACCATTGCGGCTGCGCGGGAAGCTGTTTCAACATCCATCGCCGCGCCAGAGGTTTCTGCTCTCTCTGCACCTCGATCCAAAGGGCTTCTTTGGAACGTGAGGGTTTGACCCTGTGCAAGGTGTAAGGGTGTCAGGAAAGTGCAGTCCGGCAGATCGCTTTTGCTCTCATCGCAACGCGAGGATGGCAGTTGACCAAGGCAGACCCCGGACAAGAGAAGTACCACGACAAGAACGGAACTGGCTGTGTTATTTCTCATCGACTAAACGAACCGCCGATGTGAGCGGACGCTGTGCCCTTTTTCTTCCCGCAGCCGCTTATACTGAAATACAGTCTGCGATAGAGACCGGGGGCGACCTTGGCGATTGCAGACTCCTACCGGCTACGTTTAACCGGTTACGTTAGATGACAATAATTCCAAATTGGGCTGTCCGGCAAATGGATTCTTCTGGAAATTGACATGGCGCTGTTAACCTCAGTCCTGGTAGGCCTGCTTGTTCTATTGCTCGTCGGCTCCTGGGTCTATTGTGTCCTGACCGCCATCGCGGCGCGGCGTTACTTGGCCGCGTCTCCGCCCATGCTGGAAACGGAGCCCCCTATCAGCGTGCTGAAGCCGCTTTGCGGACCAGACGATTGCCTCGAGGAAAATCTACGCAGCTTCTTCACCCAGGACTACCCAGATTACGAAATTCTCTTTGCCGTCCACCAACTTGACGACCCAGCGGTAGCGGTCGTCGAAAAAGTAAGTCGTGAATTTCCTCAGGGGCCAAAAGTCCACCTGATCGAAACCGGCAATCCGACCGTGCCAAATGCAAAAGCGCACAGTTTGGGACAACTGCTAGCACAGGCCAAAAACAGCATCCTGGTCATGAGCGATAGCGATGTATACGTTCCGCCCGACCTGCTGCGGTGCATCGCAGCGGAGTTCCAGCCGGACAAACCAAAAGATCCCCCCGTCGGCGTAGTCACCTGTCCCTACCGCGCCGTCCCTGGACAAGGTTTCTGGTCCGGCCTCGAAGCCATCGGCATGAACACAGAATTTCTGGCCGGCGTGCTGGTAGCGTGGCTGATCGGCGAAATGGATTTTGCTCTCGGCCCAACTCTAGCCACCCGCCGCGAAACCATCGAAGCCATGGGCGGCTTCACCGACCTGGGCCACTACTTGGCCGAAGATTTCGTAATCGGCAACCGCGCCCCCCACGTGGGATACCGCGTGGTCCTCTCTTCTTGCATAATCGAGCACCGCATCGGCAGCCCGACTTTCAAAGGAAATCTCCGGCATCGCCTGCGCTGGGCAAGAAGCACAAGACGCTCCCGTCCCGCGGGCTACTGGGGAGAGATCTTCACCAACCCTCTTCCACTAGCCCTGCTCCTATGGCTGGCTGCGCCAAAGCTGTGGCCGTTAGTAGTCGTGACCGTGCTGTTTCGTGCGCTGGCCGCATGGAGCACCGCCACGTCGGTTCTGCGCGACCCGCTCACCAAGCGCAGATGGTGGCTCATTCCGCTTCAGGATTTGATCAGTTCGTGTGTCTGGGTCGCAGGATTCTTCGGCAACACCATCGATTGGCGAGGCCGCCGCTACAAACTTTTGCGCGACGGCCGCTTTCAATTCGTCGGCAACGCAGCTAAAGCAACCGGAAACCCTCACGATTTCCGCCAAGCACCTGCCACAGCGTTTCATCAACCCGAGATCAGTCCTCACAAGACGAACAAGGAGATTCTGCGACGGTAGGGTCGGTAGGGTCGGGCTCTCAGAGTTAGACCAGGCGGGTGCGCCGGTCATTACAGCGTAACCACAGACGGAACCCCAACTAAAAGAGCGGAACGTTGCTGCAGTGGTGCCGACGCCACTATCACCTGTCAGAGCGGATCGGAGCTGGCGGTATGGGCGAGGTTTATCGCGTGCGCGATGAACGCCTCGACCGTTAAGTTGCGTTTCGAATAGCCTGCGCTCTGACGTGAGCTTCCAAAATCTGATGCGGCACAGCTACTTTCCGAGGCGGGTCATTGCCGACTTCGAGCGCTTGCGATGGAGGGCGAGTGGTCTTGCCGGGATGTTCCCGCGCACAGACCTAATCAGGAAGAACATCTGAACCCGAATTGCGGATAGCAACCTTCTGTCGGTGCTGACGAGCCCGCGCCCTGCGGTAGTCATCTGCAGTTGTCCGGTAACATTCCAACGTACTCTGTCGCTGTTCTAAGGATTTCGCACTAAGCTGAAGTCGAGCGGACTGCGACCAGGGTACTGTACTCGCCGAGGACGCTACTTGCATTAGGGCCTGATCACAACTCCGATCTCTCGTGGCGCGAAGGTTTTCAATGCCAGGGTCATTCGGACCATAGTCCGAAAGTCTCGGCTGGTAGGGAAGAAATTCGTAAACGAGCTTTATGAGGCGTGACTGATGCCGCGTGAGCCGCTGTTCTGCTATGAATACTTCATAGTTCGAAAAATACGAAGACATTGGGAGGACCAACGCTGGAACCATAAAATTCACACTGAGCTCTTTTGCGTCGGGAGGCTCTTTTGTGTCGGCAAGAGTTCCCTCGTGGTTGGGGATTATCTCTCCCGGTAGCAGCCCACCTGGTAACCCGTTGACTATCGTTGTCGGACCCCCGCTTCCAAAGCGGTCACCGGGAGCATGGATCGCAGCAGGAAGGGCTGCGATTTGCATGCCCGAAGCGAGCAGTGATCTTGCGCGCTGATTGCCAGGATGGCCGAGATTGTTAATGGATGGTGGAGGAGGCACGACAGGAACGGCTATGCCGTTCGAAGTGCCGCTCGCGTAGCTACCTGCACTTTGAAGCGGAGGAGCAGGCGGCACAACTTGATCGGCAAAGTCAGATAATGGGCTCGGTCGCTGACCGCCAGGATTTCCTAGACTCCGAACAGAGGGCGGAGGTGGCACGACAGAAACAGGACCGTCCTGGGGACTGCTCCCTAGATGGCTGCCTGCACTTTGCAGCCACGGAGCAGGCGGCACAACTGGCATCTCATCCGGTAGTGCGCTGGTGCGATGCCCGGTATTTCCCAGACCTCTAACAGACGGCGGTGGCGGCACAACCGACGTTGATGCGATTAGAGTCCGCTGTGCAGGAAACGAAACCTGCTGAATCTCGGGCGCTGGCCCAACCACCTGCAAATGGCCAATGCTGATACTAGCGATCTGGCGAATTGACTGATGCACAGACGGTGCAGGCTCAATGACAACTGGTGTCGTAGCCGTGAGGTGTCGTGAAGGCGACACCTCCGAGATATCCGGTGGAGGCGCGATAACCGACGCACTCACCGCAGGCATATTCCATTGACTTTGCATCGTCGCCGTAAATGGAACCGCAGGTATGGTCGAATTCCAGGCCATAATGCGCGCTAATCGCAGTTCCTCATTCAGCTTGATGCTGGGTGGGGTGAGGGATGTCGGCGTGCGGCTGCCCGCTTTCCGCGACACGGAGATGACCGGCTGCTTGACCAATGCAGGTCGTTGTGTCCGCCGCGATTGCGATGGCCCGGTGACCCTCTTGAATGAGGGGAGATAATCAGAAGGTGAATAGTAGATAACATCTGACTTATTGATTCTTAATTGGCTGTGGCGCAGTTGCGGCTGCAAAAATCCGAACTCAAGAAGACCGCCGAGCGCTACGACCATGATCACGTGCAGCAGCATCGATTGAACAAACCGTCGCCATGGCAATTGCGAGGGCACAAAAACATCCGGCCAAAACCGCGACGGAAGTGAAGTCAGCTTTAGCGGCGGGTTCTGCGGTGGATGCAGAGTCTCGATCAGGTTGTCAAAGAAAACTCGGTATGCCGGTTCGACTTTGAATAGAAGATTCGGCGTCGGCAGGGGGTTAAGCGAAGACCGGATCTCGAGTATGGTCTCCGCTAGGTTCTCGAGGACGACGAGATCGCCATCATGAAAAGCGAAGCTCTCGGAGGAGAAGGCTTCCAACAAACCCACTACTTCGCCGGCGAACGTGATCGGCGCCGCCAGAATAGAGCGCACCCCTAGTTGGCGGCAGATCTCGGCATCAACGCGGGAATCAGTGTCAGAATTGTCACAGCGCTGCGCCTTGGCGGTACGAACACACTCCCCAGAAAAACCAGTGCGGACGTCCAGGCGGGAGCCGAGCGTAGGGGCGTTAGCGCCTACACTAGCCAGACAGATCATCGCCTCCTTGTGGCCTAGCGCGATGGCCGCGCCGGTGCTCCGGGTGAGCACTTGTGCGCGCTGACTGATTAATCGCAACGCGGCGTTCGGATCTAAACGGTCTGCTTGCGGCACAGGATACATCTGCCTGCCTCTGTTAGTCCTACAGAACTACGATAGGACGCGGCTTTGACCCTTGCAATCTTCAGCCAGTCGAGATTCGGCTCCGGAGTCCATACTAGTCAGCACTAGTCAGCCACTCCAGTTCCTCCACGACGACGCGTCCCAGGGTATCGGCTCCGGCTCACCGCCGATCAAAGTAGCGGTAGTTTTCCTTCTCTCTTGGAGGAATGAGCGGATACCTAATTTGAGGTTGATGGTAGCGTGATTGCTGTATGCGATTGAACCTGAAAGGTCCAAAATGATGTAACGAAAGTAACCCGGCGTTACGGCTTTAAATTAGACACGACTTCCCGGCCAGGACACGTCCATTTAGCGCGCACTCTGACAGGAGCAGTGCTGACTGGTGGACTTAGGGCAGGCGGGAACCGCACAGCGGACCGCGCGGAAGCTCTGAACGCAGTTCTGCACCGAATCGGCGTGGAATCATAGAAATTGCAATTCCTCCAGTACCATCTTCAGGAGCCGGCAGTAAACCGGGTTGAGCTCCGTGCAGGCGCTCAGCGCGTCGCACAATTGTGCCGGCGTTGGCACGCAACTTCTTATCAGCCAAAGCGGCCAGAGACGTGGGGTTGGTTTCCCCGTCGGTCAGGGTCTGAGAGTTAGACGAGGTAGGTGCGCCAGTCATTACAGCGTCATCCACGGACGGAACTCCATCGGAAAGAGCGGAACGTTGCTGCAGTGGTGCCAGCGCGTTGACTGGGGTACGCCTGTGAACTAGGATGCGACGCACCGAGGTTTCTGCCTGGATGGCGATCGAGCGGCTAGGCCACTATCACCTGTTAGAGCGGATCGGGGCTGGCGGTATGGGCGAGGTTTATCGCGCGCGCGATAAACGCCTCGACCGTGAAGTTGCGATAAAGGTTCTGCCTCTTAATATACGAGATGATCTGCGAGCTCGTGATCGGCTGCTTGAAGAAGCGCGCTCCGCATCGCAACTAAACCATTCACACATTTGCACGATCTACGAAGTCAACGAAGAAGGCGGCATCGCTTTCATTGCCATGGAGTACGTTGCCGGGCGGTCGCTGAGCGCCATCATTCCGCCGGAAGGTCTCCCGACCGAGCAGATCGTCCTCTACGGCACACAGATCGCCGACGCTCTTGCCCATGCTCACCAACGGCGCATCGTGCACCGCGACCTGAAGCCGGCGAACATTAAGGTGACTCCAGAGGGGATTGCGAAGGTGCTGGACTTCGGCTTGGCCACGAGGCTCCGCCCTGAAGAGTTGCAGGCAGCGACAGTCTCGCAGCTGCCCGGTGAATCCGTGCCGCTCGCGGGTACGCTGCCTTACATGGCACCGGAACAGCTTCGGGGCGGCCTCGCTGATGCGCGTTCCGATATTTGGGCGCTCGGTGTTGTTATGTACGAAATGGCTTCCGGCCATCGACCGTTTTCCGGGCGCTCGGGATTTGAGCTGACATCCGCAATTCTTCGCGATCCCCCGCCACCGTTGCCCGATCATCTTTCTGCAGGAGTTGCGGCTGTAATTCGCAAATGCATATCGAAAGATCCCGCAGCCCGTTATCAGAATGCCGGCGAAGTCCGGTCGGCGCTCGAAACCCTCGAGTCCGCGGCTGTTTCGAAACCCGCGCTCACCGAGCCCCAGGCGAGCAAACGTCTCCGGATTCCACGGCTCACTTGGGTTGTCATGGGCTTGGCGATCTTGTTCGTGGTTTTATTCATGCTGAACATCGGGGGATTGCGCGAGCGGCTCTTCCACCGGAGCACGCCGACTACAATCCGATCTCTTGCGGTGTTGCCACTGGCAAATTTATCGGGCGACGCATCGCAGGAGTTTTTCGCGGATGGCATGACTGCCGAGCTCATCCGTGAGGTTAGCAACATTGCGCAGCTTCGAGTGGTTTCCCGAACGTCTGTAATGAGCTACAAGAGTACGCACACGCCGCTCCCGCAGATTGCGCGCGAGTTAAAGGTGAATGCCCTGCTCGAAGGCTCTGTCGCACGCTCGGGGAATAAGGTGCGCATCGCAGTCGGACTGTATGACGGTCTGTCCGAACGTGAATTGTGGTCGGGAACTTTCGATCGGAGCCTGAACGACGTTCTGGCCCTCGAAAATGAAGTGGCGCATGCGATCGCAGTGCAGATTCGGTTGAAGGTTGCTTCCTCGCCGGGAGCGCACTCGAGCATCAATCCTGAGGCCTATGATCTTTACCTCAAGGGCCGGTACGCGCTCGATCAGGGTACCGAGAACGATTTGAAACTTGCTTTTGTATACTTCCGCCAAGGAATTGAGAAGGACTCGCAGTATGCTCCACTCTACGCCGGACTGGCGGACGGCTATGCTCGTCTTCCTTTTTATACGGACACGCGTCCCAGCCAAGCTTTTCCTGAAGCGAAGGCAGCGGCAGCAAAGGCTCTGCAACTCGACCCCAATCTGGCCGAGGCGCATGCTTCGTTAGCGTATGTTGTGAATTATTACGATTGGGATCGAGCGGGCGCCGCGCAGGAATTTAAGCGCGCCCTCGAACTCGATCCGAACGATGCCGCCGCGCACCATGCTTACGGCCGTTTCTTAGCGTCAATGGGGCGGGTCGACGAGGCGCGAGCGGAACTGCGTCGTGCCCAGGAACTCGACCCTTTGTCACTGGTCATTCAGTCCAATGCTGGAATGATCTCCTATTTCGCCCGGCAGTACGAGGACGCTGTTCAACAACTGCAGAAAGTTCTGGCACTCGATCCCAAATTCCCGGTGCCGTATTGGGGAATCGGCATGTGTTATGAGCAACTGAAGAAATACCCGGAAGCACTCGCGCAGTTCGAAAAGGGCATCGAGCTTTCGGGACGGGGAGCGAACGGAATCTCCTCGCTCGCTCACGCCCATGGCCTTGCGGGCCAACGCGCCGAAGCTCAGAAGATTCTGGTCGAGTTGACGGATCGCTCAAAAACAAGATATGTCTCGTCCTACCAATTCGCGGTGATTTATCTGGGCCTCGGGCAGAATGAACGGGCGATCGGAGCTCTCGAAGAAGCCTATCGGGAACGCTCGACGCTCCTCGGCTACTTGAAAATGGATCCGCGATTTGACCCACTTCGTTCCGAGCCTCGCTTCCAGAGCCTGCTAAGTCGAATCCATCTCCCCGATTAAACAGGGCCCCGAAATCGCCGAGGGGCGGACTCTTGGCGACAAGATCGGTGACCATCCACCCAGCGGGCCCGTAGCTCCCGCTTCACAAGTATTTTGGAGAAGGCAGCGAACTTAGAGATTGCTTATGGGGTTTGATAACCTTGTTGATCTGGACTCATCGATGAAACAAGCAACCGCCGCGAGAAGAGACCTGTATGCCAAACCGACTCTTCAAATTGCCCGACCCGGCTGGATCGTCACCGCTGCGGCTTGCCTCGTCTTCCTCGTAAGTATCGGCAGCCCGCCTCGTCTTATGGACGACGTGGATGCAGTCCAGGCCCAAGCTGCGCGCAACATGCTCTCATCGGGAGACTGGGTGACCGCACGTCTCGACTTCCGACTTTCAACCCGCAGGCCCTCTGCCGGGCTAGATCGCTTATCTGCTGCCGCATTCCTTGGAGATGGTTTTGACCGAGCTGACCGTGAGCGTTACAGCAGAAGTTGACCGCCCGGCATCTGAGCTGTCGCTCATAGTCGATGATTTCGTTCCGATCACCTTCACTTGCTGGCCGAGGTATTGGCCCAGCTTGACGTTGTCGGCAGCGTGAAGCACGTAACTGTTGCCTGGATCAGACTGCGTCAGTATGTAATCGCCGCTCTGCCGACTTACGCATCCCTGTACTGTCACTTGCCCCTTCGCCTTGGTTGACGGCTGAGACTGAGCTTCACCTGATTGTGCGATCAAACAGCTACCCACAAACAACAGCACAAACACAGTTGTTTTGATCATTAGTGAGACCTCCCGGAAAAGGATTTCATTATCGGTCTGCTTAGGCGAGTAGTCAACCCTACGATTTCACTTTGTTGGGCGCTTTTTGCTGGTCTTCACCATGGAATCGCGCACGAACCGACGAGCTGAGATCGCGCTCCGTATGGTTAATCAGTTGGATCGCTAGGCTGCCCAGCTTAGCCACGGCGCCCGCTTCACAAACATTTTGGAGAAGCAGCGAACTTAGAGATTGCTTATGGGGTTTGATAACCTTGTTGATCTGGACTCATCGATGAAACAAGCAACCGCCGCGAGAAGAGACCTGTATGCCAAACCGACTCTTCAAATTGCCCGACCCGGCTGGATCGTCACCGCTGCGGCTTGCCTCGTCTTCCTCGTAAGTATCGGCAGCCCGCCTCGTCTTATGGACGACGTGGATGCGGTGCAGGCCCAAGCTGCGCGCAACATGCTCGTATCCGGAGACTGGGTGACCGCCCGTCTGGACGGTGTCGCCTATCTCGAAAAGGCGCCACTCAACTACTGGATTATGGCGGTAGCGTACCGAATCTTCGGCGTCCACGAATGGGCCGCACGGCTTTCCCATGCCCTGGCGGTAGTGCTCTTATGCTGGGTAACTTATCGTTTCGGACGATGGGCTTTTGATGAGATCGCCGGACTCTATGCCGGCATCGCGCTCAGCACTTGCATCGGGCTTTTTCTCTTCACACGAATTCTTATCCCCGATGCTGTCCTGACCCTCGCCATCACAGGAGCTATCTGGGCATGGCTGCGCTTACTCGAACCGGATGAGGAACGTCCTCTCCGCTGGTCTTTCATACTGGGCGTTTGCTTAGGAGTTGGTCTGCTGCTGAAGGGCTTGATCGCCGCAGTCTTTCCAGTGATTGCGGCGTTGGCTTACATGGCTCTCACCCGCAGCCTATTTTCTTGGGCGGCGTGGCGTCGTCTTCATCTTCGGATTGCAATCCCGGTTGCCCTAGCCATCGCCGTGCCCTGGTATGTGCTGGCGACTCTGCGCAATCCGCCTTATTTTGCGTTCTCCCTGCACAGCGGGCCCGGCGAGTATCGCGGATTCTTCTGGTTCTACTTTTTCAACGAACACCTTCTGCGTTTTTTGGGCTTGCGATATCCGCGAGACTACGACACTGTCCCCAGACTCTGGTTCTGGATTCTGAACCTGCTCTGGATTTTCCCCTGGTCGTTCTATCTGCTATCTGCGCCGACGCTCGATTATAAGCCAACTTCGCGCGCCGGCAGAGCGAGGTTGATGGCGCTCTGCTGGATCGGCGCAGTGATGCTGTTTTTCACCTTCTCGACCACGCAGGAATACTACTCAATGCCCATCTATCCCGCACTAGCACTGCTGGTGGGATCGGTTCTCAGCCAGGACGGCCGCTGGATTCGCGCGGGCACCTACGCGCTTTTAATTACATGCACGATCCTGTGTGCCACGCTTTCCATCTTGCTCCTGTCAGTCTGGCACGCGCCTGCGCCCGGCGACATTTCGCAGGCGTTGACCCAACATCCCGAACTGTACACGCACTCTCTAGGACACATCTGGGACTTGACCCTCAACGCCTTCGCCTACCTGAAGTTGCCGCTGGCGCTTGCGGCAGTTGCTTTCGGAGGATGCGCTCTCGGTTTGGTGTTCTCGCGCAATCACATCCGGCGAACGGTTCTGGTAGTCGGCGCCGGCATGATCGTCTTCTTCCAGGCTGCCCGCATCGCCCTGATCCGCTTCGACTCATACCTCGGCTCCTACCCATTGGCGGAGCGGTTGCAGCAGAGCCCGCCGGGCCAGTTGATCGAAGCAGACGCTTACTATGCCTTCTCTTCTGTCTTCTTTTACACCAATCGGACAGCGCTCCTGCTGAATGGCCGTATGAACAATCTGGAATACGGCTCCTACGCGCCCGACGCTCCCAACATCTTCATCGATGACGACAAATTCAAATCGTTGTGGACGGGAGAGTCTCGATGTTATCTTCTGGCCTACGGCGCGGACGTACCGCATCTTGCGCAACTCGTCGGCCGGTCCAACTTGCATGTTGTGGCCGAGAATGCTGGGAACTATCTGCTTACGAACAAACCTCTCCCGTGAAACTGTTACTAGGCGAAATCCACACTTGCGCTAATTTCCCCCACACTTGGCGACGATTAGCGTTATGTCATCGTGCTGCTCGTGAGGGCTGAATTGACGAACCTCGTCCACAATCGCGGCGACTATTGAGTCTGGGGGCTGTGTACGATGCCGCCGCAACGCTTCGATCAAGCGTTCCTCTCCAAAGTCTTCTCCACCATCATTGAACGAGTCCGTGATCCCGTCCGTGTAGAGTGCCAGCGTGTCTCCGGGAAAGAGTTGACTCTCGGCAATCAGGCAGTCCCATTCCGAAAACAGCCCCAGGACAGTGGAAGTGGAATCGAGCCGCTCCAGACGATTATCGTTCCGAAGAAGAAGAGGAGGGTAGTGCCCGCAATTCACGTAGCGCAGGCGGCTGGCTTCATCATCATATTCGGCAAAGAAGAGCGTGGCATAGGCGCTGTCGGTGGTGTTTTCGTAAAACAGTTGATTGACCGACCGCAGGAACCGTTGCGGCTGATCCAAAGCGATTGCGCTCTGGCTCCGCAGGTTCGCCTGCAAGTTCGCCATCAACAGAGCCGCGCCGATCCCCTTTCCTGAGGTATCGCCGATGACTAATCCGAGGCGCTCTCGGCCCAGATTTAGAAAGTCGTAGTAGTCGCCTCCGACCTCACGGGCCTGAATGCAAACGCCCGCGTATTTGAGTGTTTTCAGCTGCGGCAGAGTTTGCGGAAAAAGCCTTGCCTGCACCTGCTTGGCAATGTGCAGTTCCTGGGCTATCCGTCGTTCGGCCTCCAGTTTTTCCGCCGCCGCACGGCGCTCAGCCTCGATTTCGCGAACGAAGTCGTCCCTTCCCACGAGCGCAAAGGAGTTTCCATCCAAGTCTTCAAACCGGGTGAAAATTCCGCCCCAAAGGGTAGTCTGCGGCGGATGGTGAAAGCGAACCCCGCGTTTCTGCCACTCGTCGAACTTGGCCATGACATCTTCCGTAACCAGCACAGCATGTCTGCAATGGCCAATCAGCTTGTATTCTTCGGACTTGCGCTTGGGAGTAATAAGCGCGAGAACCGTGTTGCCATCTGGAGGCGCGACTGCCACCCAACGGCCACCAGATTCATAGCTCTCATCAATGACCAAGCCAAATCCCAGTTGGTCCACGTAGAAGCGCAAACTTCGATCCTGATCGCGAACGAAGATGTTGACACACAAGACGCGAAGATAGGGGTCATGCCGCGCACCAAAATCGTACCGGTCCGCCCAATCCTGTGGAGGAGCGATTGCCATCGCCGCGATTATACGTCGGAACGCTTTGCCCTGGTCTGGTTACCGTGGGTTGCTACGTTTCCCATGGATACAAATGGTTTTGCGAGGCTGGAGTAACAAGATGTTTTCGCAGCGATACGAATTCGCTCTAATCACTGGCGGGAAAAACTGGCGCGGATGAGGTAGGAGGGATGTTGTTCAAATACAGGGTGCTCCGAAAAGGCGATGCTGAGTGCGTGGAACCCAGTGTTCATCAACCTTTCGGAGCACCCCCGGCTTTCTTGGCTCGAGACTCTGTCAATAATTCAGAAATTAGCTGCCCCACAGTGCGCTGCCGGCTTTCGTGTTCGTCTTGACCTTCATGGGAGACTCCTTTTGTGGATTTTTGTTTACTCGGTCTATCGTGCCAGCCCAGTCCGGGCGGTTTAAGAGGCTCAAACTAGCTGCCCCACAGTGCGCTGCCAGCTTTCGTGTTCGTCTTAACCTTCATGGGAGACTCCTTTTTTGGATTTTGTTTACTCGGTCAAGCGTGTTTGCCCAGTTCGGGGCGGTTTAAGAAACTCAAATTAGCTGCCCCACAGTGCGCTGCCGGCTTTCGTGTTCGTCTTAACCTTCATGGGAGGACTCCTTTCGTCGGGGATTTTTCTTTCCTTCCATCAACTTGCTGTCAAGCACTCTTAAGTAATGCAAGCCGTGTGCCAAAAGTAACCAGGCAGTTCGGGGCGAGAGCGCCACGTGCTCGAGGTTGAAAGTAAACGAGATAGTGAGGATTGTGTTCCCACATGGTTGCTTTCACCGCCTTTAATCCGGGGCCCACATAACAATCGTGTTTGGTGACCTCGCATTTATGTTAGGTCCGGGACGAGATAAGGCGGTTGGTATACTCGTCCCGTGGAGCACGATCCCAATCAACAGGGCGCTTCCTCCGGAGTGGCCCGGCTGGAGGCAGTGAGCGGTCCTCTCGAAGGCAGGACCTTTCTGTTCACGGAAGAAGAAATATCGATTGGTCGTGAGCCATCCAACCAGATTTCGCTGCTGGACTCCCTAGTCTCCCGCCGGCACTGCGTGATTCGGAAAGACGGCAAGGGGTTCCTGCTCCAGGACCTGGAAAGCCGGAACAATACTTTCGTGAACAGCGTGCCGGTTAAAGAACGCGTGCTTACGGACGGCGACCAGATCCGGGTAGGCAAATCGGTTTTGGTATTTCAAGGTCTAACCAAAGAGCTTCCCGACGACCACGTTTCTCTGCAGCTCAATTCCGCGGCAACGCCCGGCGGACCTACGATGATTTTGCGCAAGCAGGATGCAATCTACCTGCAGACTTCGAAGCTCCGCGCATTGGATGCCACCGCGCGCACGGTTCGCGATTTGAACGTGCTTCTCAACTTCAGCACGCACCTGAACCTGGTGCACGGACTGGACGCGCTTCAGCACAAAGTGCTGGAAGCGGTCGTCGAAATTTCTTCCGCCGACCGGGCCGCCATCCTGCTAACCGAAGAGGGGAGTGAGGGATTCACCTCCGTAATCGGATGGGATCGCAAGCTGGGGCCGAATCAGCCGATTCTAGTCAGCCAAACTATTTTGAACCAGGTGATCGAGGAAAATCTCGCTGTGCTTTGCAACGACGTTCCCAGCGACGAAAACTTTCGCGAAGCGGAGAGCCTGCTGGCCCCGCAGGTGCGGTCGGTGTTGGCGGTTCCGCTCGAGGTTCAGGACAAATTGTTAGGCGTGCTTTACCTCGATGCCAGCTCCCAGATCGCCCGCTTCGATTCGGAGCTCTTGCAACTCGTGACCGCGCTAGGAAACGTGGCCGCGCTGGCGATTGAAAACGCGCGTCATCTCGAACAGCTCGGAGATGAGAACCGGCGTTTGCAGCAGGAACTCAACATCCAGCACAGCATGGTCGGCGAGAGCCAGCGGATGCGAGCGGTGTATCAGTTTGTCTCGCGGGTGGCGCCGCGTGAATCCACGGTCTTGATTAACGGCGAGAGCGGCACCGGCAAGGAACTGGTTGCCCGCGCCATCCACAGCAACAGCGGCCGTAAGGACCGCCCGTTTGTGGCCATTAATTGCGCGGCCATCGTCGACACGTTGCTCGAGAGTGAACTCTTTGGCCATGAGAAGGGCGCCTTTACCGGCGCCGTCGGGCAGAAAAAAGGAAAACTGGAGACCGCCGAAGGCGGGACGGTCTTCCTCGACGAGGTCGG
Organism: uncultured Acidobacteriota bacterium; assembly: GCA_963832245.1. GTDB lineage: Bacteria > Acidobacteriota > Terriglobia > Terriglobales > Acidobacteriaceae > JABDBE01. Next base: position 2,418,760 of record CAWHTG010000004.1, on the reverse strand, counting down.
CGAACTGGCAGCGCCGCTTCAAGCCAAGCTGCTGCGCGTTCTGCAGGAGCGCGAGTTCGAACGCGTCGGCGGAACGCGCCCCATCAAACTCGATATCCGGCTGATTGCCGCGACCAACGTTGATTTGAACGAGGCATCACGCACAGGAAAATTTCGCCAGGATCTTTACTATCGGCTCAACGTGGTTTCCCTCGAGGTACCGCCATTGCGCGACCGCGCCGAGGATATTCCGTTGCTGGCAGCGTACTTCACGGCCCGCCACAGCGAAAAAGTCAACCGCCGCGTGGCCGGCATCTCTCCCAAAGCGCGGGCCTGCCTGCAACGCTATCCCTGGCCCGGCAACGTGCGCGAACTGGAAAACGCCATCGAACGAGCGGTGGTGCTGGGTTCCACGGAGCTGATCCTGCCCGAGGACCTGCCCGATTCGATCCTCGAAGAAACCGCATCGTCAGGCGAGCCGGTCACGGCGCTCCACGACGGCATCCGCGAGGCGAAAAAGAAAATTATCGAGCAGGCGATCGAGCAAGCAAACGGCAACTACACCGACGCTGCCGGGCTGCTCGGCGTCCATCCCAACCACCTGTTCCGGCTCATCCGGACGTTGAAGCTTACCCCGAAGCGCCAGCGGCGCGCGTAAGGGCTGAACAACCTTAGGCACAGCCAGTATCGGGGAACGCTCTGCAGTTGGAGTGAGACCTCGGGTATCAGCAACAACGGAAAAACCAAACAAAAATGTTAAATCGACAACTTTCTTGTTAGGTCATTGACAACTTAAGACTCGCAGGCTCGCCCCCGCGCGCACACACGTTCCCAGCCAACTCTCCCATTTGCAACCTCGCATTCCTTTCGTACCGCCAGGCCGAACTCTCGCACTTGGTTTGCAGGACCTTAAGAGTGCTTCGCCCGAAATCTCAGCCAAGGAGAAAAGAAATGAAAGTGAACAGCAATCTCAAAGCAGGGCAGTCAACGGCCGCGGTTCTCGACTGATGGGACGGGTCAACTTCTAGTAGAAGCTTGGGCTTTAGAAAAATCTATGCAAAGGAGAAGCGCGATGAAAGTGAAGAGCAACCTCAAAGCAGGACAGTCATCCGCCGCGGTTCTCGACTAATTTTCGGGGACTCACTACGGACGTGGACACAGAACCGCAACAGTTATTCCCAGACAGTTGAGATTGAGATCGCGATCGCCAAAGGAATTCGGCGGTTCGCGGTCTCTTCGTTTAGTTGCTCAAGAGTTAATTCCAGTTCTGGGTCTGGGAAGGCATGCCATGGATGGCCCACCCTTCAGGCTGTTTCTCTAGGAGGTAATCTTCGAATGCCCTCCTCGAATCACGGACGACTCTATCCGGCGTGGACGCCGAGGCTTGCTACGGTTGAATCTGACATTTTGGACATCGGCAGGGTGACGCGCACGGCAGTGCCGTTTTTGTCCGACTGAATCTCGAGCTGGCCGCCCAATTCGTGGACTCGCTCGCGCATACCCGCAATTCCTACACCCGCGCTCCCGCCCGACTCATGGACCTGGCGCAGGCGCTCTCCAGGGATTCCACGCCCGTTGTCGCTTACCTCAAATTTGAGTTGCTCATTTTCCAACTGGAGCCTGACGCTTGCCGCTGAGGCCCCGGAATAGCGATGGACGTTGGTGAGACTTTCCTGGAGCACCCGGAACAACACCAGCTCAGAATTTCGGTGGGGACGCTCCATTTTCTGCGGAAAATCATACGCAACTTGAATCCCGCTGCGCTTCGCGAAGCCTTCGACAAACCATCGCGCCGCGGAAGCAAAGCCTACTTCATCGAGCAGGGGTGGGTGGAGTAGGTACGATGTTGTTCGTATTGCCTGCAGGGCTTCGTCCACAAGAGCGTTGAGGTCATCCAGCGGGCGCGAGATTTCCGGTATTCTCGCCGCAAACCCCTCGAGCGATGCCAGAGTCATTTTCAGTGCCGCAAGCGTTTGCCCGGTTGTGTCGTGGAGGTCGCGGGCTATGCGACGACGCTCCTCATCCTGAAGTGTCATAAGTCGAACCGACAAACCGCGAAATCGCTCTTGCGCTTCTTTACGTACTTTCACTTCCGACTCTAGTTGAGCCAGCGCTTGAGAAAGCTCTGCCGTACGCTCTTTAACACGCCGCTCCAGTTGATGGTGAGCTTGCCGAAGTTCTTCTTCTGCGTGTTTCCGCTGGTTCGTTTCCGCCGTTAGGGCTAAAACGGCGTCCTTCAGTCGCAATTGTTTTCTGCGGTTGGCTTCCCCGAGCCAGATCAGAACTGCCGATACAAGAAAGAAGCCAATCACGGCATGAATCTGTGGGCGGGCAACCGCTAAAGAATGGCGTGGGTCAACGAACCAATAGAAGATCGCCGCAAAGCCAATGAGAGCGCTCAAAATGGCGGGGCCCGGACCACATACCAGAGCACAGAATGCCACTGCCATATATAAGGTCGCGTAGAACGCAACATGCCCGAGCACAGGGTCAAGACACCAGCGAAGCGCTACGGCGAGCATAGCAGTCGCGATCGCAATCGTATAAGCTTCGGCCACACTTTCGCGTCGCAAGGGCGACAGAATTGTCAAGGCTCGTGGCGGTACTGAATCTGCCATATCAAACTTCCTCTCTTAGGGCATTCAGGAGGAACTTTGTCGTTAAACCAGATTCGTTTATGTAGTGATGATCGGGAACGCGCCAACAGATATCTTGCGGCACCTAACCCAGACAGGTCCACCTTATCCCTTGGCCCCGTTGGTTTCCTTGATCTGACCTTCCGGCGGCCGCACCTTGCGCGTAAATCCGTCGGAGATGAGCCAGTCGACTGTGATCAGCGGTGCCGCGGACTCGGTCACTTGCCTGACCTGTATTTTGGATGCCGGTGTCCCAATTGATGGTTGCTTAAAGCGAAAGGAAAAGGGTGTCGGTTTCCTTGCTCCGAGCCTCGGTTACTTGAGCGCACCCTCGTTTGGAGCCGACCCCGTTATCCAATCAGGCCGCCCGCTGAGGCACTTCCCGTCTTGCTAACTTCAGGTTTTCCTGTTGTTTGCTCAGGGACACGAACGTTCTGCGTGGTGCCCAAGCCGGGACGCCAGGACATCGGCATCACTTCAGGCCTTTAACTAAATACAGGTTGGCGAGATCGTGTTGAAATGAGAAGGCGCACGCCTTTCCATCCGCCGACAGCGCCAGGGCTCCGATAAATTCGGCGCCGGGCTCCGGGTTCTTCAGCGTCTGCCAGAGTTCTTTGTGTCCGCTGGCGACGTCGAGGCGACTGATCTTGATGGTATCCCCTTCCGGCTTTTGCAGGAAAAGTTGATGTCCGTCGCCGCTCCAGCGCACTACCGACTCGCCTTTCTGCAGTTGATTAAGCGGCCGGGGTGGCCCACCGTCGACCGGCACAAGAGACGTTCCGTGCGAATCAGAAAGGACGAACCAGCGGGCATCGGGTGAGACTTGAGCGCCCCTGGCGCCCTCCGGCGTCAACGGTGCGGCTTTCTCGGAATCCAGCTCGTAGGTCCAGGTCCGCACCGGACGCCCCGGCTCATTCCCGGTAAATAGGACTCGCTTGCTGTCAGGAAACCAGCCCAGGGATTCGAAGTGGACGCCATCGACTTTCAGAAAACGCGACTCTCCGGGGCCAGTCGGAAGCAGCATCAAGCGGGAGCGGTTGGGCTCGTGACGGATGCATACAATCCATTTCCCATCCGGCGAGAGTGAGGGCCGATTGCCATAGCCCAGTCGAACCGCCGGAGAGCCATCGGTCTTCCTCAGATAGATCGCGGAGTTCCCGCCTTCGCCGCTGGTGAGTTCCACAAACAGCAGGCTTTTCGCGTCGCTCGAGAGCTCATAGAGTAAAGATGCGTCCAGCCATGCCAGATCGCGTTCGGTGGAATGTTCGAAGTCGATATAGCGAATGCCCAGCCGGGAGTTGACCAAGCTGAGCAACACACGACCATCCGCAGCCACATCTTGCATCATGATCCAACCAGGAGCCTGGGTGAGAACTCGCTGCTTGCCCGAAAGGGCGACTGCGTAAAGCGCGGGATCGCTGCCGGGTTGGCCGGCAGAGAACCAGATCTCATCTCCCCGCGGAGCCCAGTGCAGCGAACCAATCGCGCGCCAACCCCGCGAGAGCATGCGCTTCGGCTGGTTCGGCCCAACTACGCACAAGGAGTAATCTCCTACTTCGGGATCGTAATCGAAAAAGGCGACGAGCTTGCCATCGCCCGATACTCGCGGGGCGATGGGAGGGCGGACATCGTTTTCGTAGAGTACCGTTCCGATGGGATACTCTACGCGATGTTTTCCTGCGACTGTCCGCACTACGGCAAGCGAGTCGCCACTTGGGCTCCAGTCGGCGCCGCCGACGTTTTCCAGCATTTCGCGGGACGCGCCGCCGCCGAAAGTTGCGCTCGCGAGCGTGCCTACATCGTCGGCGCCCAGCAGAATTGCCATTTCACCGCTATGCGAGATTGACAGAATTTTTCCCGTGGGAAGGCCCAAGGGCCTGGCCTCGCGATTCCCGGGCTGGGTGGAAAACAATGCCGACGGAGCGCCGTCCCACGCCGCGCTGTAGACGACCGTCTCCCCAGGACCAAACCTTGCTGCTGTAACGTCGCCTCGCCGAAATGTCAGCCGCTGGAAGGTGAGCGGGGCCGAGCGTAAGTACCTCCGCGCCGTGTAGGCGCCTGCAGCAAGGCCGATCAGCAGCGCGGCCAAGGCTCCGATGATGAGCCAGCGTTTGGCGGGGACTGCGGCCCGGCTACCAGTTGCTATTCGCCTGATGGGATCGACACTGCTCGAATCAATCTCTTCGCGCAACTCCTCCAAAGCCACCTTCACGTCGGCCATACTCTGCCAGCGGCGGGCGGGATCTTTTTTGAGACATCTCGCGATAATGCGGTCCAGTTCCGGCGGAATATCAGGCATCGACTGCGAGGGAGGTTGCGGTTCTGTATGCAGAACCGCCGAAAGGGACGACAGCTTCGATCCGCCGGCGAAGGCGCGGCGTCCGGTAACCATTTCGTAGAGCACGGAGCCGAAGGAAAAAATGTCAGAGCGCGCGTCGACTCTTTTGCCGTCAGCCTGCTCCGGAGACATGTAAGCAACTGTTCCGAGGATGGTCCCCTCTTCGGTGAGAGGAGCGCCGTCGCCGTGGACCGTTTCGGCGAAGGCATCGGCTTGTGCTTCGTCGTTCAGTTTGGCCAGGCCGAAGTCAAGAATCTTGACCACGCCTTGGGGCGTGACAATCACGTTCGAGGGCTTCAGATCGCGATGGACAATTCCGGCGGCGTGGGCGGCGGCAAGCGCGCCAGCGACTTGCGCAGCGTACTTCAGTGCGGTGCGAACGCCCAGGCCTTTGCGGCCGATCAAGTGATCCAGGGTTTCGCCGGCCACATACTCCATGGCGATGTAGTGGATCGCTTTGCCGTCTACTTCCTGAGTATCGATGTCGTAGATGGTGACGATGTTTGCGTGATTCAGCGAAGAGGCGGCCTTCGCCTCCTGAACGAAGCGCTTCTCGCGCTCGGCACTCAATGTTGAGGAACCCAGAACTTTAATGGCAACAGCTCGGTCGAGACGCGAGTCCACGGCTTTGTAGACGACACCCATTCCTCCGGCACCAAGTTTTGATTCGATGCGATAGGAACGCAGCGTCTTGCCAACCATGGGGTCAACCTCTTGAGGGCTGCAATTCTAACCTAGGGAGAGCTCTGATTAAGTCCTAAATGGTTCTTGTCCTGTATTCCGAACTAGGAGTGGAGCTGACCCCCTCAGGGATGGGCGACCACGAGCAAAGTGCTCGCCCGCCGCAGCACACAATCCAGCGCCAGCCTTACGTTTTCCGGATCGAGAGCCGCAAAGCTCTCGTCGAAAATGACGATCTCGGCGCCCTGAAGCAACGCCCTGGCTATATAAACGCGGCTGCGTTCCCCATGTGAGAGTTGCCAGCCCGTTTCGCCAACCATTTGTAGCATTCCGGCCGGCATCTTATTAAGTAGGGTTTCAAGGCCGAGTTCACTGCAGATTGCCGATGCTTCCCGCATGTCCTCTTCGCGTGGCGGCCAGCGGCGGCCCATTAAGAGGTTGAAGGCGAAGGTCTCGCTGAGCACATGATTCTCGTGAAACTGGGGTGCGGATACGACTCGTTGGCTCCAGCCTTGGTCACCCAAGGTTTGCCGGTCGAGCCCGTGCAGCAAGAGCAGGCCGGACTGCGGCACTCGTAAACCCACCAGCAGCGAAGCCAGCGTGGATTTGCCTCCACCCGACGAACCTTCAAGCAGGAGCCTTTCGCCTCGACGAATGGTTAGGCTGCATCCTCTCAGGACGGGCTCGCCGCGTTCCTGGTAGCGGAACACGAGATCGTGAGCCTCCATCACCGGGTCTTTTCCATTGTCACCGTCCCGCGTGTCGTCTTTTGCATCGTTGCGAGAGACGGGCGTGAGAGCGGCGGCGGGAGAGCCCTGCAGTTGCCGCCTGGCCGCCGCCTCAAACAACGGAGCCACTTTTTGCCAGGAAATGATAGCGTCGGCCATCATGATCAGGCCGGTCGAAATCCTCTTCAGCGCACGATACCCCAGCAAGATGCCGCCCAGGGAAATCGCCAGCCTGATGTTGAGTCCCTCGCTGGCAACAAACGCCCAAGTCAACCCGAACGTCCCAAGGAGCAACCAGCCGCGCGGGGCAAGCGCCGTAAGCAGGGCTGCCGCAGCGTCCGTGCTCTCCGAGAGTTCCAGATAACGCTCCAATTCTTCATCCTCACCCTCGTGCCATTTCTGAGGGGCCTCCTGCGCAAGCCGGGTGCGGTGCCCGACCATTCGTTCGCTGAGATCGTTGGTCATCGACAGTCTCAACTCTGTCCAGCGCTGCCGTAACCGGAAATAGCGGAGTGCCATGAACAGAGTGAGTGCGATCCAGAGCGGCAACAACAACAACTCAAGCGCACGACTCACGCCTTGGGTGAGAACGATTTCGGCGGCAATCAATTCGATGGCTGCAGTCAGGCCCTGAAACCCGGCGGTCACCGCCAGCGATTCCACAGCTTCCGATTCCATGACCTGGCCCAGAAACTGGCCCACACCCTTGTGCCGGATTTCCTCGGGTTTCAGACGAAGCGTGCCGAACAGCAGCCGCTGTTTGAAGAGAAGTCCACCGTTGACGGCGATAAAGCCTTGCAACCAGGTTCCGAAAACGTGGAAAGGAACCACCGTAAGCAGAATCAAAGCCCACGCGAGCAACCAGCCATTGTCCAGATGTCCAGAGAGCGCTGCGCGTCCGATGAGCCACCAGGAAGTAATCAGCAGGAAATACTCGGCGGCATGCGCCACCAGGAGCGTGCCTAAACGGCGCGGCAAGCCGGCGCGCTTCGCCTGGCTCCAGAAAGTGGCGCCGGGTGACTGACGAAGCTGCCAGCATCCGCCAACTTCCTTGGTCCTCAGGCGTTCGAGCAAGAGTGCCGCCCTGGCTACGCCGCGGCGTGCATCCGGAATGCCCGCGTCGTTGAGCAGGCCGTCAACTTCTGGGGCCACTGTCTCCTCCAGCGTATGGCAGAGCAGAGCGCGAACGGCTTCTAACGGCAGGGGCACCGTGCGCAGATCAGGGGCAAGTACTGATACAGGTCGGCGGTTTCGAGGCAGAAGAAAAAGAAATTTAGGAGCGCCGTCTCCCGACACCTGCAGCACGGCCGGGCCGGCGTTTTCTATGAGTCGTTCCAAACCTTCGTATGGGACGGCCGAAGGTTCTGCTTCCAGTCCCAACCACGTGGCTGCGGACTCGATCCACTGGTTCAGCGCATCGCGGCTCGCGGCGCTATTTTCCAACGCGGCAATCGAGCCTGGGGGAGGCGGCACCTGCACAGCGGATGGCTGTAGCTCGCTCCTGCGCGCTAGAGCTTCGAGGCCAGAGCCGAGTTGAGACAACGACCAGAAAAGTGTGGGCAGATCCTGATCTATCCTTCTCATACCGATGCCCTTTGCAACTTTTCGATCAGTCGGCCATCTTCCAGCCGCAGGTGGCGCCAGCGGTCGCTCGACCACGATCCTTCCCGCACGCTCTCCTCCGCTTCCAGCAGCGCTCGATAGCGAGAATTTCTCTGGTGGGCCAAGTCTGCCGGATTGCCGTCTTCGACGATGCGGCCGTTCTCCACCACCAGCGCGCGAGAAAATCCCAATGTCTCGCCGACATCGTGCGTGACGCACAGTAGCGTGGTGTTCTCCCAGTGACGGCGAGCACGCGCCAGCAACTCTCGTCGCTGATGGCGATCAAGTCCGCGAAAGGGTTCGTCGAGCAGAGCAAGACGCACTCCGTGCCTCATCAGGGCGCGTCCAAGCCGAACACGTTGGCCTTCGCCGCCGGAAACCAGCCCGCCGCTTTCGCCCAGTTCCGTTTGCAGTCCATCCGGTAGTGTTTCAAGAAGCTGGCGGAGTTCCGATTGTTCCAACAAGCTGGCAGTTGGTACCGCGTCCGGGTTGCCGTAACAGAGGTTGGAAAAAAGAGACCGGTTCCATAGTTGCACAGCCGGATCGATCCACGCCGTATCCTTGCGTAAATGTTCTAGATGGGCATCCTCAAGGGCAGTGCCATCCACCAGGACGCTACCCTCGGCCGGTCGATACCATCCCAATAACAGGCCCATCAGGCTGGATTTGCCCGCGCCCGAGGGCCCGACAATGGCCACGTGGTCACCCGGCTCAATCTTCAGGTTGATCTCTTCCAGAATGGTGTGTCCCGCGGCGTGCACGCTCACATTTTCCAGCTCGATGGCTACTCCGCCGGATAGGTCTGCCGTTTCGATTTCACCGGCAACAGAGGCGGGAGAATTGGTGCTGACCGGCTCGGGCGCGGCGGTTTTATCTTCGAGAGCGCCAATCGGCTCGAGCAAGCGGAGGGTGATGTTGCGGTACGTGGGATATAGGCGTGCAAACTGTACAATTTCCTCCCCGAGGACTGGCAGATTGAGCGCCCAATAGACCAGCAGCAGCGCGCCTCCGGTCTCACCCGCGCGGCTGATGTGGTCGAGCATCAGCCATGCGGCCAAACCAAATCCGAGGAGCTGCTGTATCGCTTCGACCCAAATCGCCGCACGTACGAGCCCAAATGCTGCGTGTGCCCATTCCACCAGCAAGGTCTCATGTTCCCGGCGTAAGGCTCGCTCAGCTCGATGCGTGAGCACAGGAACAAGTCCGAGCAGGGCGTCCAGATAGAAACGGCCTAAGGCTCCAGTCTGGCTGCGCATTCGCAGGTCGCGCTCGGTGAGCACCGGTTGCACCATCGCGGGCAAGCCTGCCGCCAGCGCGGCGGCGACAAGAGTCGGCAAGGCTAGTCGCGGATCAAGCCAGATGATTCCGGCAGCGGTGACGACCAGCTCAAACACGGAACGGAGAAGCTGCCCGCACAATCCCGGCAACAGCCGTACGCGGTGGGTACTATGACTGCGTTCCGCCATGTCGGAAGTCAGGCGGCTATGAAAGTATCGGTCTCCGAGTTTGGGAATTTTTTCGAGGAAGGTAGTGCGAAGGCGTGCTTCGAGATGTCTCCCGATGCGTAGGATGCCGGATGCGATGGGCAGTTCAAGTAGCAGGAGGGCGGTCAGAAAAAGTAGGAGCACGGTCATCACGCCCAGTCGCTGTCCCGGCAATCCAAAGTAGCGCGGCATGTCCAGCAGGCTGCGAAACAAAATCGCCTCAACCAGCACTCCGAGGGTTGCGAGTCCAAGAGCGGTCACCACGGCGGCAGGCGCAAGCAATCCATCCGCCTTCAGCAGACGCAGGAGTTCAACTCCCGGTCGACTCGACTTTTCCGCAAGCGCGGCGGCCACTTCCGGGGGAAGCTTTCCAGTTTCCGCGATCGCAGATTCCGCGCGGCGTCCCTTCACGTGCACTAGCACAGCGCCCTTAAAGAAGACTTGTTCTTCTCCGTCTTCGGGTGGCGCTGACCACGCAGACCAATAATTGAGCGGGATTACGCCAAGTCCGTCTTTCAGGTCTCGGCTGGCTTGCTCAACGAGTCGTTCCAGCACCCGCTCGGCCTCCACTCCGCGACGTAATCCCCCGGATCGGACAATTGCGCCGAGGCTCCGCGCCCCGGCCTCCAGGCGGGCTAATCCTCGCCATCCGGGAACGTTCAGCGCAGATTCGATAAATCTTTTCGCGGCCTTCTTGGAAATACCTAAGTCGTCCAACTTTCGGCGGAGTGGGAGCGTGAATTTGTCTGACTCCGCCCACTCTCTCCAACCTTTCGCGGGAACCGGAAGGGTGTGGATGTAGAGACTGGAAACAAACTGTGCTTTGGGTTGCCATTGGCGGCCAATGGCAGGGTCCATGACTTGCAAAAGTCCGCCGTAGCCTCGCCAGGGAACCACGAAGTGGGTCGTCTTGTTGGCGCGCAGAACGACGGCTATCGCTGGCAAGAGATTGGCTTCCGGGAGCAGCACAAAATCCGCTGGCGCCATGATCTGCTCGGCCTCCAACCCAAGCTGCATGGCGACTTCTTCCATGGTGTCGATGGAGGTGCCGTCGACGTCAGTCTGGCAGGCTTCACGCAAGCGCCCGTAGCTTACGGGGATGCGGAACCCCTCGGCTAGACACTTCAGCGAGGCTGGACCGCAATCCATTGCGGAGGTCTGAACCACTTCCGGAACAAATATGCGCCGCCGTCCCAGATTCATTGCGCTGTCACCGCGCCCAGGTTTCCGATACTGCCTTTAGCTAGCAGACTTCCTGCGGTGCGCAGAACCAGGTTCGCTGGCGATATGGTTTCGATCTCGACTTCAACCGATCCGGGCAGCCCGTGTTGGAGGGGAATTCGAGAATCCGAATGGGAATCGAGCGCCAACTCTACCCGGATGCTGCCATCGCGGATTTCGCTGGCGACGTTCGTAATCGTGGCGGTCACGCTGCCATACTGCGCCCAAGGAAAACCTTCCAGCCGCAAACGTGCGTGCTGCCCTGGCCGAATCCGCCCCAAAGCTGCCGGGGGATCGAAGTTCGCCACCACCCGCAGATTCCCGGCCGGCACCACTACCCCAAGCTTGTCGCCTTCATGGACGACCGTTCCGATCCGTAAGGGCGCTACTTCGCCTAACTTTCCATCAATCGGAGCGCGTATCCAGCGGCGATCCACCTCTTCTTGCAACCGCTGGATGGTCACGCCAGCTGTCGCCCGTTCGCCACGCAGCTTATTCAGTTCACTTGTAAGTTGCTCGATGTGGGCTTTTCTCTCGTTGGTGCGTGTGCGTTGCTCTCCTTCCAGACGCACCACCGCATAATGCAGGCTGTCGGCTGCGGCGCGGCGCTGCTGGGCATCGGCTACGCTGCGGTTCAGTTCCAACTCGGCGATCACGCCGGCGTTGTACATTTTGCGCAGGCGCTCCGATTCGGCTTGCGCGTACGTTGCTGCTGCTTCGGCCTCACGTGCGTGCGCGCGAGATTCCTCAAGGGCATCCTTGGCTGCCTGCTGATCCTGTTCAAGGGCTTGCTCTTCCGAGGCGATCTCTTCTTCGCGGGAACGAATTTGCGGATTCGCGCCCGCCAGTTGAGTCTTCTCTTCCGTCAGCTGAAAATGCTGAGCCCCAGAGTCGAGTTCCACCAGCACGTCTCCAGCCTTTACTTCCTGGTCGAGCACGAGGTGGGTTGCTACGACTCGGCCGCTGACTGCGGATTCCACCGGATGGGCCGCCCGATCTACTTCCAATTCAGCTTTATTCGTGACCGCGTAGACCGACACCCGCGCCAGAAAGAACCAAACTAACCACGCTCCCAGCAGCAAGGCCGCCAGAGCGAGACCCAGGTAAGAACGCTGGGAGTTGTCGGCTTCAAGAGAGCGCACGGATCGAAAGAAAGTTGATGCCATTCGATCAGACCTCACACCGGAGAATGGGAGTTCGAACCTCGGGAATCATGTTTACCTTCTAATGTTGATTACTGGAGAACACCGGATCGGAGGCTTAACTCCGACCGGTTTTACAGCTAAGGAGTCTATATCACCTCGGAGATTTTGGAGCATCTGTATTGGGTGGCAAAACGGATTGCGCGACAAGGCAATTTGCAATATTTCCATGCCGGAATCGCAGTCCGACATTGTGCAACAAGTTAGGTATGATGTGGTAGTTAATCCACACATGCCCGGGTGGCGAAACTGGCAGACGCACGGGACTTAAAATCCCGGGTCTCGAAAGAGACGTACCGGTTCGATTCCGGTCCCGGGCACCATATTTACTGGGGTTTAGCTTGGGTAGCGAGCGGAGCAAGAGCAACTTCGAAATCCCTAGCGGGGCCGAACGCGGGGCTGTTCTCAGCTCGCGCCTTTTCTAGCGCCTCAACGAAAGCGCGTTTAGTCGATGCTTTGTAACCGGGGCTATATTGCAAGCCCGCAACCAGAATCTCACCCGAATGAAATACAGCAAGTTGTGGGGGGAAAAAAGGGCGTCGGCGGACGCTCTAGTCGGACCGATGATTAACGTGACCCATCGAACTGAACAAGCGAAAGCCGGAGCGTTGGGCTCCGGCTTCGTGGTTTGAATTAACCGCTTTCACTTAAGTGCGACCACAACCTTTTCGTGGCCACCTGAGGTATCTTTGGCGAGCTGCAATTCCTTCATGAGCTCCTTTTCGTGTTTGGAGGTGGGAACGATCAAGCCTGCCTCCTCCGAGCCCCTCCACACCTCGGCCAGGAAGTACTGGTTACCGACGCGGTGGAACACCAGCTTCGCCTCCGTATTACGGGGAGGCTCGCGCCTGGCAATCGACACCGCAGCCGCGCTGGTCTGGTAGTTCTGAATCATAATTTCGTACGGGCTTTGGATTAAGGCCTTGACGTCATAGGTTCCGGCCGGCAGTTGCGTGGTGCCAACGTTGAAGGCGAACGGTATATCGGCCTTCGCAGAGGACTGAGCGTAGGCGCCGGCTGCGTTGAACATCAGCGACATGACCACCAGCGACAGGATCGTGATAAGGTTGCGTTTCATGACACCCTCCCTTGGGGCTCCTTGCAGTGGAACCCAAACTGAATTTGTCTCTAGAAGTCTTCAGCGCCTTGGCTGAGTACTGCTGTGACGCATTGTGTTAAAGCAAACGTGGTGCCAAGTCGAGACAAGCTGATTTGTTGGACAATTCTGCCGCATTTGCAACAACATGAATTTCGGGCGATCGCGCGGGCATGCTCCGGTCGTCGGCATGCGGTAGCCGATCGGCTACCGGCTGGAACCGCTAGGTTCCCGATACAAGATCCGTCAAGCAAAACGCACCTTGAGTGGGTTGTCCTCATGCAGCGGTCGCGGTGGCACCAGTTGATTCGGCGATTCGCCGGAGCCAAACTCAGCTAGACTGTTTCGCAGGAGGGAGGCTTGTTGAATCCACGGTTAGTGGCGATTTCCGGGCCGCTGGAGGGGACGGTCCGCGCTGTAACCGACGTTGCGCTGTCTCTGGGCCGGGACACTGCCAACCAAATCATGATTGGCGATTCCGCGGTATCGAGAAAACACTGCACCATCAGCCAAGTATCCCCGGGCGTTTACGAAATCTCCGACCTCGAGAGTCACAATGGGACCTTCGTCAACGGCGTTCAAATAAGCCGTACGCCCATTCGACACGGCGACCGGATTCGCATCGGAACCAGCGAGTTTGTCTTCCTCACCGGCCAAGATGATGAAATTAGCCCTCAAGCATCAGCAGTTGGCACACAAACGACAAGCGGCACGCTGACAGCATTGTTCCTCGATCAGCGTTCGGGCTTGCCGTCGAATGCCTCAGGCATCGGGCGGATGGCGCGCGACCTGTCGGCATTTTTCAAAATCGCCAACCTCGTCAACTCCTTTCACGACGTGGAAACTTTACAGCGCGAGTTGCTGGGACTGATTTTCGAAGTGATTCCCGCCACACAAGGCGCAATTGTGCTCCAGGTGAATGCAAATGAGGAACCCAATCCGCCCTGCACATTGAGCCGCGACGGAGACGCAAAGCTCGAGATAGTTATACGGGAGGAGTGGGCACAACGGGCTATGTGGGAACGCTGCGCCGTCTTCACAGCCACGTCTACGGCGACGCATGAACATGTGTTGTGCGTTCCACTGGTTGGAGTGGAGAACATTCTCGGGGTGATCTACCTGACTGCGCCGGCAACATCACCACCATTCGGCGAGGATCACGCGTACTTCCTGAGCTCGGTTTCCCGTATTGCTGCAGTCTCGCTGGAGAACCTGTTGAAGATTGATTCTCTGCGAGCCGAGAACCAGCGGCTTCGAGCGGATGGGTGCGCAGACACTCTGATCGGCGAGAGCCGCGCGATGTCGCGGGTCACGGAGTTCGTCGGACGCGTGGCCAAGAGCGATTCGACGGTGCTTATTCGCGGGGAGAGCGGTACTGGCAAAGAGTTGGTGGCTCGCGCCATTCATGCCAACAGCTTGCGTCCCAGCAAACCGTTTGTCGCCATCAACTGCGCTGCGATTCCGGAAACTTTGCTGGAGAGCGAACTGTTTGGGCATGAGAAGGGAGCTTTCACCGGTGCGGCTGCGGCGAAAAAGGGCAAGTTTGAAACCGCCGAGGACGGAACGTTGCTGCTCGACGAAATCGGCGAAATGGCCCCGCTGCTGCAGGCCAAACTGCTGCGAGTCCTGCAGCAACGTGAGTTTGAGCGGCTGGGTGGCACTCGACTTCTGCCCTTTAACGCGCGCGTCATCGCGGCGACCAACAAGAAGCTAGAGCAGGCGATCAAGGCGGGCGAGTTCCGGCAGGATCTCTATTACCGCCTGAACGTAGTTTCGGTGTCGCTGCCGCCCCTGCGCGAACATCGTGAAGACATCCCCACGCTGGCGCTGCATTTTGCGAACAGATTTGCGGCCAAGAGCAAGCGCGGCTTCAAAGGTATTTCAGCGGAGGCGCGGTCGCTGCTGATGCAATACAGCTGGCCCGGCAACATTCGTGAACTGGAAAACGCCATCGAACATGCGATCGTGCTGGGACTGACGGACGAGATCCTGCCGGAAGATCTTCCCGAGGCGCTGGTGGAAGAGCAATCGTCGGAGGTGGCGGCTGCGCTGTATCACAACACCCTAAACCAGACCAAGAAGCAGCTGGTGATCACCGCGATGGACGAAGCGAAAGGAAATCACATCGAGGCTGCAAGGCTGTTAGGGATCCATCCCAAGTATCTGCACCGGCTGATCAAGAATCTTAATCTGAAGTCCGAACTCAGGCGCTTGGGATAATCATCTAGCCCTTCTTTGAGTGGACGCACTGGCTGCTCCGGTTAATAGTTGCCCACAACGACACCATGCAAGAGGTCGCTCGGACGATTCGGATTCCCTCAAGCACGGACTTCTTGTCGATCGATTTCACCGCAAAATCCATCTTACCCGGCCCCCGGTTGCATTGGCATTTCATCGTTCCCATGTGCGAAGACGGGGGCTCCTCATATATTGCGCCGAATTTCCTCATTCAAGGAAAGTGTCAAACTTTCGATTCTGTAGGAAAGGGGAACAAAGGCCCCAAGTTGCACTGCGAGCACATCGGGTGACTTTCCCGCGGAGTGGGTCCGAATCGCTTGATCCAGACGCTCGACCGAACTTTCGAAATTATCCTCTCCCGCCGATGATCTTCCCTCCATTCGGTCGGCCATATCATCCAGCACGTTGGCTAGACACGCATCGAACTCTCGCTGCGCCGTAGCTATGGGTTGTGACAGTTCGAAACCGGGAAGCCGGGCGGGGTACTTCCACGACCTGATGCAACCGGGGAAGTGATCACCGATCTCCGGCTGATTTTGATGAGAGTTCATTGGGTTAGCTCCTACGCGGCCGTTGGTCTCCGATTCTTTTTGTACCACTCATGGAATTGCATAGCTGCTGGTCCTCCAATGCCGAGATGTGAATTGCCTCATAGCACCTGTAATGCCAGTGTCGATCGGCTAGGCATTGTCCCGACTATTTTCCGGTACCTTTTCAGATCGAACAGCTCGGCTCACTACACTAGGGCTTTTTCAAAATCCAGGTAGTACTGAATTCGCGAGCGGTCCGACCACGCTTCTCGCATGGCACTGGTGCTGAAAATATCTCGATAGATATCGGAATCAACAACCGCGGCGTTCGAATGCATGCGCGAATTCCCTTCTCCGCTTGTTTCTGCATTTGGTTCCGATACTCCAAATGCATTTCGTTGGCTGCCGTCGCGAGCCCGGGTTGGAATTCGGGGTGCGCCAGGGCGATCAACGCCTTGGCGCGCTCCGTCGATGACTTCCCCCCTGAGGTTTGTCCAGCCGAATTCCGTGACAACGATGTGAGTGTCCATGCGCGAGTGGTGACGGGGCCACTAGCGGAGCAGATTGACTTTCGCGAGATCGAGGATTTCGTCGCCGCGCCCACTCAAGACCGCTTTCATCATAAAAAGGGTGAAGCCTTTGGCCTCCTCCAGAGTAATCGTTGGTGGCATGGAGAGTTCCTGTCGGCTCACGGGGACTTCGACCAGGGCAGGTCCGTCATGCTTGAGAGCTTGCGCAATCGCCGGCGCCACTTGCCCAGGTGTCTCGGCCGTAAGCCCGAGGAGACCCGCGGCCTCCGCCATCTTTGCGAAATTTGGGTTGTGAAGGTCGGTTCCAAAATCGACGATGCCGGCGGCCTTCATTTCCAACTCCACAAAAACCAGCGCGTCGTTCTTAAAAACAATTACCTTGACCGGCAACTGCAACTGCTTAAGGGACAGCAGATCTCCCATAAGCATGGCGAGACCGCCATCCCCGGAAAACGAAATCACCTGGCGTCCGGGATGGCTGGCCTGGGCCCCAATGGCCTGCGGAAGCGCATTTGCCATGGAGCCATGATTAAAGGAGCCGAGTAGCCGACGTTGGCCGTTCATCGTCAGATAGCGGGCTGCCCAGATCGTTGGAGTACCCACGTCGCAGGAAAAAATGGCATCCTTCGTCGCGAGCTCGTCGACCACACGCGCAAGATATTGCGGATGGATTAGCTTCTCGCCCTCTCTCTGCTTAACCAGTTCGTCGAGGTCTTTACGTGCTTTCCGGTAGTGTTCAAGCGACGTCTTCAAGTGCTCATCGAATTTGTTCTGATCCAGTTTTGGCAGGAGGGCACTCATGGTTGTTTTGGCATCGCCGATAAAGCCGTAGTCAACTTTTGCGCGCCTGCCCAGTTGTTCCCCGCGGAGATCAATTTGAATGATTGTTGCGTCCTTGGGAAAGAACTGCTGGTAGGGAAAATCCGTTCCGATCATCAGCAACACGTCGCAGTTCATCATCGCGTGATAGCCAGAGGAAAAGCCGAGCAGGCCAGTCATCCCCACATCGAACGGATTGTCGTACTCGATGAACTCTTTGCCACGCATGGCATGCACGATCGGAGCCTTCAACTTGCCTGCGAGCGCGATCAACTCCGCATGAGCTCCGGCACAGCCCGCTCCGCCGAGGATGGTTATCTTCTTTGAGTTGTTCAGAACACTTGCCAGGATGGACAATTCATCATCCGAAGGACACACTCTGGGGTTCGGCTCCGCAAAGTGCAGGCGTGGTCCTTGTTCAACGGCATCGCGCAAGGCCACATCGCCAGGCAGGACAACGACCGCAACGCCGCGACGCGAGACTGCGGTTTGCATGGCAATCTCGAGGACTCGCGGCATCTGCTCGGCTTGCGAAACCAGTTCGCAGTAGTAGCTGCATTGTGCGAACAGATGTTCCGGATGAGTCTCCTGAAAATATCCGCTTCCAATTTCATTGCTTGGAATTTGCGCCGCGATAGCCAGGACGGGAACACGGCTGCGGTGACAGTCGTAGAGCCCGTTGATTAAATGCAGATTCCCGGGACCGCAGCTCCCGGCGCAAACCGCCAGCCGCCCCGTGAGATGCGCTTCCGCTCCAGCGGCAAACGCTGCTGTCTCTTCATGCCTCGTGTGAATCCATTGAATCCGTTTACTTGCGCGAATCGAGTCGGTGACGCCGTTGAGCGAGTCGCCAGGGACACCATAAATCTGCTGAACACCTGCTTCCGCGAGAACCTCCACCAGCAAGTCCGCTATTTTTTTCTTAGCCATAAGTCACAAATCCTTTTTCTCGCGCCATCCAGCCGTGCGACTTAGATTGCCTCGCCTCGGCATATTGTTAAATCGCACGTCCGTCACCAATCGCCTGTCGGCTTTGCTCTTTTATCTTCAATCGGATAGATGAACGGGATATCCCGAAAGGCTTTATTGAGAATTTGACGGATGACGGAGGATTGACAGCGCGTCCGCATTTCGACGCTGCCCAAGTGCACAACTATTTAATCGGACACGCGTACCTGAATTTGTATCTGCGCCGGAGTTAGTGCTTTGTCGAGAGGGTCTAGAGCGAAGCGGCAGAGTGCGCTCTAGTTGGAGGATTCGTCTGCTTGCGTAATTCTTTTCGGAACTCTTCTGCCGTGAGGTCAGCGTTTCTTTGAAAGAGTTCGAGCAAGGGATCTTCGATCTCACCCAAAACCGCGGGCTTTGAGCTGATTAGTTCGGAATCGTTCATGCCCTCGGGCTCGACCATGAGTTCGATATGAGCGCCTTTGCTGTCGTTAAGGGCGTGGACAAATTTTTCCAAATGCTTGCGCTGCTGGTGGGTGGTCCGCGTGAACTCCACTCCCATGCCGATTTCAGGATGCATCAGGCGCACTACGCCTTCCACTCGACTCTCGATCTTGGCCAGGCGCATGGTAAGGGTGACTCGGGTATTCGCAGGAAATGGTGAAGCCATCTCAACATAGCAGCCACCCGAACTGAGATCGGTAAGCTTGCAAGGAGCCGGCGGGTCATCCACCTCTATCTCCGGAGAATGCCGGCCTAGCCAGGACTTGAGTTGGTCACGCTGCTCTGTAGACAAATTCACGAAGCGAATGCCGGCTTGCGAGCCGTCGCCTGCCCACGCCACTTCTGTAACACATTCGAGGTTGTATTCTGTTCCAGGCAGCGTGAACTTAATGCGCATGGGACCGGAGTCCTCAGCCCGGCGCGCCAGCCTGAGAGACATGCCCCCTTGACTGATGTCGGAAGTGAGCGCTTTTCGCTGCCGCGCCCCATTCTCCATCACTAAAGCCACCGGAAACTGGATGGGGACACGGATATTGCGACGCCGCTCGCACTTCATCAGAGCCCGGGCGGCGCGAAAACTGGTTCGGGCCCGTTCCGCGGAGATAGGTTTATACAGGACAAAATGGGCTCCCAGCGCGAAGGCGCTGCGTACAGCCTTTTGACCGTCAATCATGGCAACAGCGATGGAGCGCTTGTTGCACGGAGCGGTGCGGACACTCGCCAGCACTCGAGCTGCCATGTCTTCGTCACAGCAGTCGACGATCACTGCCTCAAATCTTCGGCGGGTCAATTTTCGGACTACGGAATCAGCATCGGTGCAGAATTCAACGGCAATTTCCAGGTCGCTGAGGACTCGCCGCAGGGCCCGGGTGATTTTGTCGTCGGAACACAGCACCAGCACTTGCAGGCTCATCGCAGCCGGACTCCGTCAAATAGCTCTAGCCGCCGATGGCGGCGCCTTCCCCATGGGCTTCATCTTCGTTGAGTAGATGGGCTACACTGCGAAGCTGCTCGGCCGCGGTCTGCAATGCTTCGATCTGCTTGCCCAGTTGAGCCTGTTCAGCTTGCTTCTTTCGGAGTACTTCATAGATATCCTTCACAAGACTGCCTCCTTAATGCAATGTAGGTGGGCGCGCTTTGATGGTCAATGAACGTGGATTGGAAGCTGGTTACGGCAGTAATCGGGGCGGGGAAGGTGTCTCCGCGAAGGATGCGTTTCGGTAGGGTTCTGGCGAAAACCGTACTTTTGAGCCGTGAACGCCTTTCCTGTCATCAACTTACATTAATATCATTAAACTTGGGGCTGCGATTTCTGTTGACTTTTGCGCCAAACACACGTAGAATCAGAGCCTTCCGGTTAGCCAGGGGCCACCAGTCAGGTCCTGCATCCTCTTTACTGGCCAACGCAGGGATGAATCCTGCCATGCGCGGAATGAATCAAACTTTCTACCAGTGTAGTTTTATCTCACAGGCGAGGCATCATATTTATGGCTAAACGGCGAGGAAATCCTAACTGGGGCAAACCGGAACCCATTGGTCCCATAACCCCAACAATCACCGAATTCGAACAAGTAGTCCGCGAGTACAAACTCTCGCCGGACCAGTACTTGCGGTCAACCCGGCTGCGAGAGTGGGCTCGGCGCAACAAGAATTCCAAGTATATTCCTGAGCCCCTGCTTGAGGCTTGGGGGTTTGAGATCGAATCCACCCTTTAAACCAACAGGATGAGCAGGCACGTTGAGGGCCGCCCGCAGTGGCGGCCCTTTTCCTTTTTGCCTACTACGACGCAGAAGCGGGATCGTTGCGCTGGACAATTCTCTTACAAATCATCAGAAGCGTGTTTGCTACAATCGCACTGTAATGACGTCGCAATCCGCATTTACGGATGTTCCCACCGCCATCGAGGAGATTCGCTCCGGCCGCATGGTCGTAGTGGTGGACGACGAAGATCGCGAGAACGAAGGCGATCTGACGCTCGCCGCCGAGAAAGTTACTCCCGAGGCGATCAATTTCATGGCTAAGTATGGGCGCGGGTTGGTTTGCCTTGCCATGACCGACGAGCGGCTGGACCACCTGCGTATCGGCCCCATGACTGCCGAGAACACGTCGAACTACGGCACCGCATTTTGCGAGGCGATTGATGCCCGCGAGGGCGTGACCACCGGAATTTCAGCCTACGATCGAGCCCGCACAATCCAGGTTGCAATCGATCCCGCCACGCGTCCTTCGGATCTGGCCCGTCCGGGCCACGTGTTCCCGCTGCAGGCCCGCAAAGGCGGCGTCTTGGTGCGCGCCGGACAAACCGAAGCCTCGGTCGATCTTGCGCGCATGGCAGGACTGATTCCCGCAGGAGTGATCTGCGAGATCATGCGCGATGACGGAACCATGGCGCGGGTTCCTGACCTCATTGAGTTCTGCAAAACCCACGGCATGAAGATGCTGACCGTCGCCGAACTCATTCGCTACCGCATGCAGCACGAGCGCTATGTGCACCGGGTGGGCGAAGCGTTGATTGGTACGCGTCACGGAGAGTTCCGCCTGATCGCCTATGAGAGCGAAGTGCACGGCGGCGAATCGCACGTTGCATTAGTACGCGGCGACATTGAAACTAGCGAGCCGGTGCTGGTCCGCATGCACTCCCATTGCGTTATGGGCGACGTCTTCGGATCGACGGCTTGCGATTGTCACGCCACCATGGAAGGCTCAATGCAGGCCATCGCCCGCGAAGGCCGCGGCGCGCTCATCTACCTGCATCAAACTTCGAAGGGTTTCTCCGTCGAGAGCATCGGAGAGCGAAGGATGCTCACCTTCCATCGCGACAAGCGTCTCCCCTCTCTACCGGAGAGCGAGCGCAAGACCCAGCGCGAGATCGGCATCGGAGCGCAAATCCTCTCCGATTTGAATCTGCGGCGAATCCGCCTGCTGACCAACCATCCCCGAAAAGTGCCCGCACTCGAAGGATTCGACATCGAGATCGTCGAGCAGGTGCCGGTGCCGCTAGAGAAAGTCAAAACTCATTCTTAAGCGGCAATAAGAACATTCCGAGGCCGGGTGCCTGATGCGGGTGCCCCATCCTAACGTCGCGGAAATAGTCCGATCCCATCCTCACTCTTGTTCTGCGACGTTAGGGTGGCGGTTTTGACTTTCGACCGACGGCTGTTCCACTCAAGCCCGGTTTGGCTTGACTGGGGATGTTCAGACCTCCAACTCTGTCATCCCGACCGGAAGAGATCATCGCAAAGCGATGATCTGTGGAGTGGAGGGACCTGCTGTTCAATGTGCGCATCGGACGGCGGCTGGCCCACCTTTGCAGGTTTTGCAAACACTGGGACTAAAGCAGCCCGCGTCCCGATTTTCCACCCGTGACCCCCGACCTCATCGTTCCCACCTTTACAAGAAGCGTAAAGGCGGCCCAGCCCCGGGCCGGGAGTACACAAATGTTCCTTTCTCTGCACTCCGCAATGCCTTTCGGTTCGATGGCCACCGGACTGATTTGCAAGACGATCAATTCTGACCAGTTTTTCGAGGCCTGAAGTTCGATACTGACCATTCACAAGGTTCTGACGGTGGATGGAACCTCGTGAAGAAACTTGTTTGTTTTTTGACATTTCTGATGCAGGGAGGGTTGATGAATCTAAGTCTGCTGGACCCGAAGTTGATTGTGCTTGCCGCCGTGGTGATTCTGATCATTGCGCTGCTAGCTTGGCTGTACATGCGAAAACGCAGGAGTACGACTGCCGACCTGCGGCAAAGGTTTGGGCCCGAGTACGAGCGGGCGGTGCGGGACCATGGGTCAGAAAGAAAAGCAGAAGCGAAATTAGCCGATCGCGAGAAGCGGGTTGAAAAGCTCAACATTCGCGATCTTGACCCGATGGAACACGAACGTTTTTCGAAGCAGTGGGAGTCCCTGCAGTCTCGTTTTGTCGATTCCCCGAAGGGGGCAGTCACAGAAGCCGATGACCTGGTGTCCTCTTTAATGAAAACTCGTGGCTATCCTGTGTCCGATTTCGATCAGCGTGCCGCGGACATTTCTGTCGACCATCCACGAGTGGTGGAGAACTACCGGTCTGCGCACGGCATTGCCTTACAGGTTGGGAAAGACTCCGCAACCACGGAAGATCTGAGAACAGCGATGATTCACTACCGGTCTCTCTTTGAGGAACTGGTGCATGTGCCAGCGACTGTTGAAAAGAAAGAGGCGGCGTAATGGCTGAACTTAAGAAAATAGAGGAGGAGCTTCCGAGCTCCGAATTGGCGAGCGACGACATTCCGGCAAAGCAGCCCGAAGGACCCAAGCTGATAAAAGGCCAGCAGTCGAAACCTGTGGATGGAGCCGCTGCAGTCCCCGAGTCGATGCCGTTGTTTTCTGAACCGGAAATGGTAGATTTCCGATCGCAGTGGAGCAAGCTACAGACCGGATTCGTCGACGAGCCGCGCCGCACGGTCGAAGGCGCAGACAAGCTGGTAGTTGCGGTGATGCAACGACTGGAGGAAGGTTTCGCCAACGAGCGATCGGGCTTGGAGAAGCAGTGGGACAGCGGTGACAACGTGTCCACTGAGGACCTCCGGGTTGCCCTACAGCGTTATCGTTCCTTTTTTGACAGACTGTTGAAACTGTAAGGACGAACACGCTTCGGATATAGGAACAGGAAGATGACCTCGATATGAGGATGCCCGGACCTAATATTATTGAACGACAAGGAGAAACCACATGAACCCGAGTACGAGGGATGAGATCAAAGGCAATTTTCATGAAGTGAAAGGCAAAGTCAAAGAGAAAACAGGCCAAGCCATGAACAATCCTGACTTAGAAGCCGAAGGCAAAGCCGAACACAACAAAGGCGTGATTGAGAAAAAGGTTGGGCAGATCGAAAAAGTGGTCGGAAAGTAAGTTCGGCGGGATCGGCCCGGCCCTTATGTCGGAACGACATTTTAGTCGTGGAGAGCGACATTCAACAGGCGGGTGGACCACTCAAGCCCGGCTTTGGCTTGTGCCGGGAATGTTCCGATCTCCCCAACTCTGTCATCCCGACCGGAACAGATCATCGCAAAGCGATGATCTGTGGAGTAGAGGGACCTGCTGTTTAATGTGCGCATCGGGCAGGGTGCCCCATCCTAACGTCGCGCAAATAGTCCGATCCCATCCTCACTCTTGTTTTGCGACGTTAGGGTGGGGATTTTGACCTTCCCCTTTGAGCTTGTCACCGTGGCTGGCCTACTTTCGTCTTATATTCTCCACCGAGATCAGCGATTGGAGAAATGCTGAAGATGGGTCGAAGGTGCCATTGCATGCAGGCTGGCAAAGGACGCAAAATCCTCGCCATGAGATCCAGGCTGATGTTATCGATATTTGCTGTCTCCATTGCGTCCACTGTGGGGCTTTGTCATGAGAAGCCAGTCCAGGATTGCAAGCTGACGTTCGCAGTGGTCTATCTTGATCGTCTGAACAATACGAACATCGGCATTCCTGCGAAGAGCGTAAAAGACGTGGAGAAGAAGCTGAGTAAGTATGGGGACGTGTGCTACGCGGGGGACAAGAAAGGGGACTTAGTCTTCTTCATTCACACCACGCCTGCTGTATACCACGGGACCCGAGTCTACACGGACAATTCCACGTCAACCGCTGCAGCGACCGATGCTAACGGCAACTCAGCTGCCGCTGCTGCATCTAGTTCCTCGACCACCGCCGTTCCCTACTCGGTAGATTATTCGGTCTTCATCCTCGACATCGAAAGCGCGCAGCCAGACGGTTCCTATAAAATACTGCGAACTCTAGATCAGAAGGGCCTCTACAACACCATGTATGGCATCGGGTATGGCAAGGGCAAGCATCCCATCCCCAACCTTATCGACGCGGGAGCAAAGTGGTTACACGAAAACAACTTGGGGAAATCGGCTCCGCCACAGTAGGAGGATTTTATGCCTGCGATCCCAGAGGAGGTCCTGGATACGGTCGTTTACCTGTACCCAGATGTGCAATCAGCCCATGCCGGAGAGCGGGCGGGCGGCTCGGGGTGCCTCGTGGCGGCTGGCCTACCTTTGCGGCTTTTGCAAAGGCGGAGACTAATGCAGCCTGCGTCCCGATTTTCCACCCGTGACCGCCGACCTCATCGTTCTCACTTTTACAAGGAACGTAAAGGTGGGCCGTCCCCCAGGCGAAGGGGACGAGTTTACAATTAGACGGCGGGCCCGTCCCAGCTCCTTCCCCCATATTAGGAGATCAGTGAACAAGAGATTGATAACAATTTTCCTACTTTTAGTGGTGACGGCCGTAGGGCAGACCAAACCTACACATGCTGCTACACCGAAACCAGAAACACCGCACCTCCGTTTCGTGAAGGAATTCGTGCGCGAGCTCATCGAAGACGAGAGCCGAAAGGCAAATGGCGAGAAGGAACTCAGTGAGGCCAAGACGCCGAATGAACAGTTCTCAGCCGGCATCTACTTCAGTAAGTCCACGCAGCTAGAGCTGCGTTCTCAGATCGCTATGCTTAGGAGCATGCGCTTAAAGGACCCATTTGACACGTTAATCCCTAGTCTAATCGGCTCCTACCAACAGCAGATCGACCTGCATCAGAAGCTGATCAACATCAGCGGCAAGTTTATGGCCGGACCGAAGGAAGGCGTGGACTATCAGGCGTTGGCGGCTAAGATGCCAGAGATCCGCGCTGAGTTGGACGAAGCCCGAAAAGCGTTGTTTGACGCTGCGGCGTTGGTGTTCATGTCTCTGATTGACATGAAGGCGGATTCTCAAGGCCATACTAGTCACCTGCTGATCAGCAAAGCCGAGAAGGCCGACCTTCAAGATCAGCTTGAGATCATGCTCAAGGGCGTAGCCGAAAAAGGAGATCAAGACTATTACGTCAGTGCCGCGATGATCCTTCGAGGTGGTCTGCAGAAAGGGTACAAGTGCGCCGACGAGCCCTGGGAGTAGGATATGGCCCGGTGCCCCAGGTTTGCGTCCGTTCTCTGGACGCTAACCTGGGCACAGAGTGGATTCGGGCTAACCGCGCGTCGATATTCGGACTTTTCCACCCAGATTAACGCCCAACAACCGGGCATGAGCCTGGAGCACCGAGCCGGAGGATCGGAGGAGTTAACGTGCCTACACTAGACGATGTCTATAGAACGTTCGGCTTCGCGGCTGAAGCGGCCCAGCTTCTTGAAACAGAATTGGGGACGCTGCTCTTTGCTATTGATGCAATTGACGAGGGCTTATTGGAGAGACCAAATCCCATACGTGCCGCAGAGCTTCTCGACGCAATAAACTCCCACACTCTCGGCAAGCTCCTTCAGCGCCTGAAGACCAAGAACAGAGCTCTTAATGAGCTAGAGCCCCTTCTCTCAAAAGCGCTTGACGAGCGCAACCGCCTCTTCCACTCGTTCTATCGGCAGCACAATTTCCGGAGAAACACGGATGAAGGCAGGGATTTCATGTTGGAGGATCTCCAGTCAATTCATGAACTGCTGATCGAGGCCTACAAGGCTGTCTCGCTGCTTTCTGGTACAGATCTAGATTCCATTTCTCTAGACGCGCTGCCGACCCGCCACTTGCCGCTCGAGTAATCGCTCACAACCGCCGGAATGGACGTTCCGAAAACCTACTGCAGCCCGGTGCCCGAGGTGCGCGCCCGTTCCTTGTATATTCAGGCTCGTAACACCCGTTCTTCGGGCGCTAACCTGGGCTTCGTCACATTCCGAGGGAGACAGCCCTAGATGTCACAGCCGTAGGTCGTCTTGCGCCATCAGGCCCACACAGTTCGCGCCCTTTACATTTCCCAATTCGGGAACCGTCTTCAGGGCCCATCCACTTTCCCCTTGATCTCATTCCCTCGCATGAGATATTATAGAACAACATAGATTATCTATAAGATAACCGCGTTCTTTGACAACCTGACAAGGGCGCAGCTCTTGGCCATTGTGTTCACGACATACGTCAGCTGCTGAGTCCGACCAACCAGACGAAGGCGAAAACCTTCGTCCGGCGCTTTGCTGTCGTCGAGAGCGTAGGCGCAACCGGCCCGACAGATCGCCCTGGGAAAGACGCGCTAACCCCAACGTTTATAATATTTTGCCTGTAACTACCTTAAGAACCATAGATCTACAAGGCAAGATTTTTCCCGATCCTTTGTTTTCTAGATTTTGGGCGGAATCGAGTGTTGTTTCTGAGAGAAATTCTGCACCAAAATAGGTGCAGTCTGCGAATAAGCCGGTCGAAGGACATGGATGACCCGCGGGGAGAGCACAAGGAGCCCGCAGCCATCCTCATGTTGCCGGCGTCAGAACGGCTTTCGACTCACGACCTGGCTATCGTTGATGAAGAACTGCGCGGGACACCGGTTGGAGCCGCAGATTACGGGCAGCAGTCCGGCGAGTTGCTTGCGCGTAATCAGGCCCAAGGTGCCGCATTCGGGACACGACAGCACGGCCCAGTAGGGATCATCTTTTTCTCCGACGCGGCCGGCGTTCTCCAGCACGAAGATGGTGCCGGGCAGCATTTGTTCCGGGATCCATTGGCTTAGGACGTCGAGTTCTCCAACCATGTGCCTCCTCCGTTTGCCCTGGCGATTGGGGCCACTATGTGGAAACCGAACTTCCCTGCTTATGAAGCCTGTCTGACTCTGCGCAATGAACGGGACGTACTCGAACTGCTTTTCTTGGCGCGTATTTCGGCGCGCACTTGCCGGACGGTGTCGCTGAGACAGACGGTCAGCATGGGCTGGCGCGCGTTTTTTAAGATGTCCACAATCTGCCGTGGAGAGGTTTCGAGATAGAGAGTCTTGCCGTCGGTAAGCAAGTGATATTCGGATGTACCGGTGACGGTTTCGGCCAGGCGCTTTCCGAACTCGCGCTGCAGGAAGCGCATGACTTTGCGCACCCGCTGCAGGGAGAATCCGCGATGGCGTAGTTCGCAGATCACGGCGACCTCGGCGAGGTCTTCCATGGAATATATGCGGCGGCGGCCTTCGCGAGCTGGCACCACGATGCGGCGCTCGTCCCACCACTGCAGTTGCCGCGGCGTGATTCCGGTAAGCGCTGCCACATCGCGAGATGTGAACTGTTGCATGCGAAGTGCCAAAATGTTTCAAACAATTATGAAGCTCAATGTTTGGAGTATTTTAGGCACGAGTGGGCCCCTGTCAACTGTGGATTTCAGTGAATAGGGGTAACTAGGGGAGTTCCCGCGGCTAGCTGTTCATGTTTCGGGAAGGTGGTCGTAGAGACGCAGCTAGCTACGTCTCTACCAGAAACCCCCGCCGACGAAGTGAACGATCTCCAGGCGGTCGCCCTCAGCCAAGCCGGTTTTTGCCCACTGCTCGCGGGCGACGATGCTGCGGTTCAGTTCCACAGCAACGCGATCCGATTTCATGCCCAATTGCTCCACCAGGCCAGCGAGCGTGAGAGGAGGATTGAAGTCCCGAGCTTCGCCATTGATGTGCAATTTCATATCGTCTGGATTTTCGCAGCAAAGCCGTGCTGGCAGCAAGTAGACCGTCGAGCTTCGCTCGACTGGACGGGCGAGTCGCCTGTCCCCACACTGGTTGAGGCTTCCGCTTGATGCTATTCAGGCTTCGACCTTGCGCAGCTGGAATTTTCGGGTTGCGGTTCGACCGGAATAATTGGCTTGCACGAGCACGGCGGAATCCGGCAGTGAGGATTCGTTGACATCGATCTTTAATTCCGCGTCGCCTTCGGGACTCGTGACCACCTGCGTGTAGAACGGCGCGGCATCGGGCCGGGCAAAGCGAACCGTCAACCGGGCTCCTTCCACCGCTGCGCCTCCTTCGGTGACGCGCAGGCGCAGGATCAGAATGCCCTCCGCATGGACGGAGCCAGCGTTGAGCCAGTGCACATCGAGTTCCTTGATAGCCGCTAGCGACTCGGGCGTGAAGCGTTTATCCAGCACAGTATCGAGTTGGCCGTCGCGAATGGAATCGAGCACGAGACGATGCTGTTCGCGCAGAATCTGTTCTTTCTGCTGGTCAGTAAAGCCGGTTTCGGCAGCTTTATCCGCGTACGGGGTCGCGCGTTTGCCGATACAGCGTCCGCGCACGAAGACCTGAGTCTGCAGCAGCAGTTCATTCTCGCGCGCTTCGCTCTGCACGTGGTAAATCGTGTCCGCGTGTTTCACGTCGGTATTGAAACCAAAAATCATATGAGTCTAATTAACCAGTCGAAGCATCACAAAAACTTGCGAGACGTGTTAAAAGTTCGTCACAAAGTGGCTCGGTCGCTTGACACTCCTATCTACGAAATCTAGTCTAGAATGTTTAGTTTAATGCTGGCTGCGAATTATATATAGCTCTCCTATGCCGGACAATTACTTCGCGCGTTACCTGCCATTATTGATTCACCTCATCGTAGCAGGTGGGTTGGCTTCTGCCATCGTGTTGCTGTCCTGGTTTATTGGTTACCGGCGGCCGACGCGCGCCAAGCTTTCTCCTTACGAGTGCGGAATGCTGCCAATCGGGGACGCGCGCGAACGCTTCTCGGTGAAGTTCTACCTGGTGGCTATGCTCTTTATTCTGTTCGACGTGGAAGCCGTCTTTCTCTATCCCTGGGCGGTGATCTTGCGGGAGCTTAAGATGTTCGGCTTTTGGGAAATGCTGGTTTATATCGGCATCGTGCTGGTGGGCTTCTTTTATATCTGGAAGAAAGGTGTGCTGGACTGGGGTACGGTGTCGACGAGCAGAGGTGAGGTCTAGTGCAGTTGATTCCGGCCATTACCGACCTCGAGGCGCTGAAGGACCACCCGGCGGTGGCGCGTTTGCGGTCTTGGAACTCGGCCGCGGTCGAGGGTGCGAAGTACGATCGCGACGAGATGACGATCTACATTGAGCGGTCTTGCATTCGCGAGGCTTGCGTAATGTTGCGGGACGATCCAGGCTGTCCCTTTAATTATCTTTCCGATGTGACGTGTGTCGATTGGTATCCCTCGCAGCCGCGCTTCGAGGTGGTATACGCATTGCTCTCGATTCCGAAGAAAGAACGCGTGCGGCTGAAGGTGCGATTGGGAGCCGATAGTCCGGTGGTGGAATCGGTGACCCCGGTCTGGCCTTCAGCGAATTTTTTCGAGCGCGAGGTTTTCGATTTGTTCGGCATCCGGTTTACCGGGCATCCTTATTTGCGGCGTATTCAGATGCCGGAAGAATGGGAAGGACATCCCCTGCGCAAAGACTATCCGGTGGAGGGCTATCGCTAGTCATCGTTATGGCCCACATGACCGCCACGCCCGTGCTCGACCCTGGCCAGGATCGGACCATGATCCTGAACATGGGACCGCAACATCCGTCCACGCACGGAGTGCTGCGGTTGATTCTCGAAATCGACGGCGAGACCGTGGTGCGGCTTATGCCCGACATCGGGTATCTGCACACCGGGATCGAAAAAACTTGCGAGGCGAAGTTCTACCAGCAGGTGGTGCCGCTTACCGACCGCATCGACTATCTTTGCCCGATGACCAACAATCTTTGTTATGCGCTGGCGGTCGAGAAACTGTTGGGGCTGGAGATTCCTCCTAAGGCGCAATGGCTAAGAGTGTTAATGAATGAGTTGACGCGCATCAACTCCCACCTGGTGTGGCTGGGCACTCACGCCCTGGACATTGGCGCGATGACCGTCTTTCTTTACTGCTTCCGCGAGCGTGAAGACGTTTTGCGTTTATTCGAGGCAATCAGCGGCCAGCGCATGATGACTTCCTATTTCCGCATCGGCGGCGTAGCGCTGGAACCGCCGCTGGGATTCTTCGACCGGGTGCGAGACTTCGCCAACCGCTTTCCTTCCAAGGTGGATGAGTACGAGAACCTGCTGACGGGAAATCCGATCTGGGTGATGCGGACGAAAGGCGTGGCGCGGATTACGGCGGAAGATGCGATTGCTCTGGGCGCGAGTGGACCTACGCTGCGCGGCAGTGGCGTCGACTTCGACCTGCGGCGTGACATGCCTTACTCGGGTTATGAGAACTTCAAGTTCAAAGTGCCGGTGTCGCAGGACGGTGATGTGTTTGCGCGATACATCTGCAGGGTTCAGGAATTGCGCGAATCGATTGCCATTGTGCAGCAGGCTCTCGATGGAATGCCGGAGGGGCCGATCAAAGCGGATGCGCCGAAAGTGGTGTTGCCTGACCGCGAAAAGATGAAGACGCAGATGGAAGCGCTCATCTATCACTTCAAGATTATTACCGAGGGCTTCGCGGTTCCGGCGGGCGAAGTTTATCAGGCGGTGGAATCGCCGCGTGGCGAAATGGGGTATTACGTGGTCAGCGATGGAACGGCCAAGCCATATCGCGTGCACATGCGGGCGGCTTGTTTGGCGAATCTGCAGTTGCTGCCGAAGATGTGCGAGGGGAGATTGCTGGCGGACGTGGTGGCGGCGATTGGCAGCATCGATATTGTTCTGGGAGAAATTGATCGGTAGATTACTCAATGTTCTTATGAAATTTTCTGATCAATTTGAATCGCGCCTTTCACAGATGCTGACGCATTATCCCACGAAGCGCTCTGTGCTCGTACCGACGCTTCTTTATGCGCAGGATGAAGTCGGTTATTTAAGCCAGGACGTCATTCATGAGATTGCGCAGCGGTTGGATTTGACCAACCTCGAAGTAAGCAACGTAATCAGCTATTACTCCATGCTGACTACCAAGCCTCGCGGCAACTTCAATGTTCAGGTTTGCACCAACATTGCCTGCATGCTGCGCGGGGGGGAAGAACTTCTCGATCACTGTAAGCAGAAGTTGGGCATTCCCCACAAAGGCACGACGGCAGACGGCATGTTCTCGCTTGAGGAAGTAGAGTGTATCGGAGCTTGCAGTTGGGCGCCGGCGGTGCAGGTGAATTATGACTTCCACGAGAACTTGACCGTGGAAAAGATGGATAAGGTCCTGGAAGGATACAAGAAGAATTGAGCAATTGAGCAATTGAGCAATTGAGCAATTGAGCAATTGAGCAATTGAGCAATTGAGCAATTGAGCAATTGAGCAATCGGGTAATTCTGCAATCGCCCGATTACTCAATTATTCAATTACAAAATGGCTGACCTGGTTTCCCATCCCGATGAGGTAAAAGTCGTCTCCAAACGCTTTGGCAAGGGCGCGACTGATATTGATCGCTACCTTGAGCTCGACGGATATAAAGCTGTCCAGAAAGCGCTTGGCATGCAGCCGGATGCGATTGTCAACGTAGTGAAAGATTCCGGTCTGCGCGGTCGCGGCGGGGCGGGATTCAACACCGGGATGAAATGGTCGTTCGTTCCCAAACAGTCCCCGAAACCGAAATACATTCTGTGTAACGGGGATGAGAGCGAACCTGGCACTTGCAAAGACCGCCTGATTTTCGAGCACGATCCGCACGCGGTGATTGAAGGAGTCGTGATCGCGGGAATTGCCACGGGCTCGCACGCCGGATACATCTACATTCGCGGTGAGTATCGCTATCTGTTGGAGATCATGCAGAAGGCGATCGAAGATGCGTACGCGCGCGGATTCCTGGGCAAGAATATTTTTGGCAGCGGGTACGACTTCGAGGTTTATTGGCATGGCGGCGCAGGCGCGTATGAAGTGGGCGAAGAGTCGGCGCTGATGGAATCGCTTGAGGGCAAGCGCGGCATTCCGCGAATCCGGCCTCCATTCCCAGCTGTGGTCGGGCTTTGGGGTGGGCCGACTGTCATTAATAATGCGGAGACGCTGGCTAGCGTGCCGCACATCATTCTCGGCGGCGCGGAGTGGTTTGCAAAGTTAGGCCCGCCGAAGAATGGCGGGACTCGGCTGTTTTGTTTGAGCGGGCACTTGAATCGTCCCGGAGTGTATGAGCTGCCCATGGGGTACAACTTGAAGAAGATGATTTACGAGGTAGGTGGCGGCATTTCTGATGGGCGCGCGCTGAAAGCAGTAGTTCCGGGTGGATCGAGTTGTCCGATTTTGACGGCGAGCGAAATCGATGTCTCTATGGATTTTGACTCGATGATGAAAGCGGGATCGATGCTGGGTTCCGGGGGCGTGGTCGTCGTAGATGATACGACCTGCATGGTGAAATTTGTTTTGCGCATCATGAAGTTTTATCAGCACGAGAGTTGCGGTTGGTGCATTCCCTGCCGCGAAGGCACGGACTGGTTGAAGAAAACATTGACTCGATTTCACGCTGGCGGCGGAGTTGAGAAGGACATCGACAATATCCGGTACCTCTCGGAAAACATGTTGGGACGAACGTTCTGCCCACTGGGCGATGCGGCCGCCATGCCGACCATTTCGATTGTGAAGAAATTCCGCAAGGAATTTGAAGATCACTTGGATGGCAAGCCGTGTCCGTTTGAAACGGCTGGCAAGGTCGAGCCAGTGGCAGTGATGGCTTAAACGCGGGTCGTTGGTCGTTTGTCGGCGGTCGTTGGCTAAAACCGTCGGCGCTGCTGGTTTTGCCAACGACGAACGGCCAACGACGAACGACGATTTTTATGGCTGACGTAAACATTACGGTTGATGGAAAGAAAGTCACAGCTCCGGCTGGGACTCTGCTGATTGAGGCCTGCAAAAGCGTGGGCATCGAGGTGCCCTCATTTTGCTACTACCCAAATCTGTCGTTGCAGGGCGCTTGCCGCATGTGCCTGGTCAAAGTGGAGAAAATGCCGAAGCTGCAAACCGCATGCACCACGGTGATCAGCGAAGGCATGGTGGTCATCACCGAGAGTGATGAGATTCGGCAGGCGCGGAAGGGCATGGTGGAGTTGCTGCTGGGCAATCATCCGCTCGACTGTCCGGTGTGCGATGCGGGCGGCGAATGCGAACTCCAGGATATGACTTTCTCCTACGGCGCCGCTGAATCCAAATACATCGACACGAAAAATCATAAAGAGGAGCAGCAATGGTCACCGGTGGTTTTTTTTGACCGGCCGCGCTGCATTTTGTGCTACCGCTGCGTACGCGTCTGTGGCGAGGGCATGGATGTTTGGGCTCTGGGCGTGCAGAATCGCGGCGTCAGCTCGCTCATCGCACCAAATCAGGGCGACCACCTCGAATGTGAAGAGTGTGGCATGTGCATCGACATATGTCCGGTCGGCGCGCTGACTTCTGGCGCGTATCGGTACAAGACCCGTCCGTGGGAGATGAAGCACGTAGGCACAACTTGCACTCACTGCGCCGACGGCTGCAAGACCACGCTGGGTGTGCGCCGATCTGATACGGGCATGGAAATTGTACGAGGAGACAATCGCGACAAGAGCGGCATCAACGGCGATTTTCTTTGCATCAAAGGACGCTACGCTTTTGATTTTGCGCATCACGAGGATCGGTTGACGCAACCGTTGATTCGCAAAAACGGCCACTTGACCCGGTCGACATGGGAAGAGGCGTTTGATCTGATTGGGAAGCGTTTCAGAGAAATTTCTGACCAGACCGGCGGACAAGCAATCGGGGTGGTCGGCTCGTCTCGCACCACCAACGAAGAGAATTATTTGCTGCAGAAGTTCGCTCGGGTGGCGCTTGGAACCAATAACATCGATCACCATCGCACCGCAGATTTTCCTGCTTTTGCGGCAGCGCTTGCGGGCAAACCAGAAACCACGGCTAGTATGCGGGACGTATTCAATGCGCCTGCAACCTTGCTCATCGGCAACGATCCCACCGAGCAGCATCCGCTGCTGGCGTGGCAGATTCGGAACAATGTCCGGCTTCACCGGGCGCGGCTGTACGTAATCAATTCACGGCCTATTAAGCTGCGGCGGCAAGCAACCAGCTTCGTTCAGATTCCCGCGGGATCGGAAGGAAAAGTCGCTGCGTTTTTAGCCGGCGATGACGCGGCAGTGGACGCCATCACCGGCGCGGAGAACAGTCGCAACGCCTGGATCAGTTTGCGTGACAAACTCCGAGGCGAATCGAACCTCGTGGTTATTTTTGGTTCGGAGATCCGAGGCGAGGACGTCGCTTCGGTGGGGAAATTTTGCTCCGGCGTTACGGGCGCAAAGCTGGTCTGCCTCGGCGATTACGCGAACTCGCGCGGGGCCGCTGACATGGGACTTTACCCTGACCTGCTGCCGGGCTACGCGCGGGTTTCGGATACGGGCAAGTTTCACGAGGAGTGGGGGAGCGTACCGCGAATGCCAGGCCTGACCTTGCCTGGTATGGTTGAAGCGGCGAAGGCCGGCACGCTGAAGGCGTTTTATGTTGTCGGCGCGAATCCTGTTGAGCAATCCGGAATTGATCCATATGTCTTCTCAAACAGCTTCGTGGTGGTGCAAGACATGTTCCTGACCGAGACAGCCCTGATCGCCGATGTAGTGTTACCTGCCGCGAATGCTTACGAGAAGTCCGGGACTTTTACCAACACGTGCGGTGATTTGCAACTGGTGAAAAAGGCGGGTGAGGTCACTGGGACGAAGTCGGATTTCGAAATGATTGTGCGGATCGCGGGCGCAATGGGTTTTGATGTTCGGCGACTAGTGCCGTTTGGCCGGGGAGTTGGTGCCGACATGGGGCAGTCACGCGGTGCGCAATCCGGCGAGGCGGACCGGCACGCGGTATGGCTCGAGGCCCACGGACTCGAACCGAAAATGAGTCCATTCGATTCCATGGCGATTCTGGATGAGATCCAACGGCTCGTACCGGGCTACGATGTTTCGCGGATGAATCTTTTGGCAGGAAATGATCAGCACACTATCTTGTCCCGGAGCGGCTCCTGGGCTGTACACAATCCGGAGTTGATCGTGCCCGCGCAGGACAATCTTTTCAGTTCGGGCACCTTGGGCCGTTATTCCCGCACCTTGAATTCGATAATTGAGAATCGTCATAAACAGCCAGCGGAGACGGAAGTCGCCGCCGATTAAACTTTTCGTTCAACGTTTTCATTTCGGATCGCTGCGCGGGCGGCCCGCGCGACAGCCGGCGGGACGCCGGCGCTACACAGTTCTACAGATAGATCAGGAAGACTACCTCGTTGAGCCTTGGCAAATTCATTCTCGTTTCCATCGTTAAGATCATAGTCGCGCTCGGCATATTGCTCACCGCGGTTGCGTATACCGTCTGGCTGGAGCGCAAGGTTGTGGGCCACATTCAGAACCGCTGGGGACCCACGCGGGTCGGCCCCTTTGGTTTGCTGCAGCCGCTGGCAGATGGAGTGAAGTTTATCTTCAAAGAAGACCTCTTGCCACCGCATGTATTCAAACCGCTCTTCATCGCGGCGCCGATGATTGCGTTGATTTTTGCGCTGACCTCCATCTCGGTTATTCCAATCGGCAACTGGGTTACGGTTTTCGGAATCCACACACCACTCGAGATTACTGACGTCAACATCGGGCTGCTCGTCGTGCTGGGCATCACGTCGCTAGGCGTGTACGGGGTGGCGCTTGCAGGATGGTCCTCGAACAGCAAGTATTCATTGCTCGGTGGATTGCGGGCCAGCGCGCAGATGGTGAGCTACGAAATCTCACTGGGTCTTTCGCTGGTGGGTGTGCTGATTCTGGCGGGCAGCTTCAGTTTGCGGGACATCGTCGATGCACAAAGCGGAACGTTTTGGGGATTCATCCCGCGCTGGAATATTTTTCAGGGGCAGATCGTGGCATTTTTTATTTATCTGATCGCGGCATACGCGGAAACCAATCGGGTTCCCTTTGATTTGCCGGAGGCGGAGACTGAACTGGTCGCCGGATATCATACCGAGTACAGCGCCATGAAGTTCGCCATGTTTTTCATGGCGGAGTACGCCAACATGATCACAGTTGCCTGTTTGGCGACGTTGCTGTTTCTGGGCGGATGGCATGGACCACACCGGTTTGGGCCGCCCTTTGTGCAGGCAATCCTGCCCGTGTTTTGGTTTGTGGTTAAGGTATTTGCTTTTTTGTTCCTTTATATATGGGTGCGCGGCACGTTGCCGCGATTTCGCTACGACCAATTGATGGCGTTCGGATGGAAATTTCTGCTGCCGCTGGCCATTGCGAATCTGGTCATCACAGCTTTAGTTGTCGCGTTGCGAGCTTAGCGCAAAAAGATGCTTCATCTGATTGTATTTTCGGTGTTCGGCTTAGTGTGCGTTGCCGGCGCGGTGAATTTGCTGGTGCAGCGGCATCCGATTAATAGCGCGCTGTCGCTGGTCGTCGTGATGGGTTCGCTTGCCGTCGAGTATCTGCTCTTAGGCGCGGAGTTTGTGGCCGCGGTGCAGGTAATTGTCTATGCGGGGGCGATCATGGTGTTGTTCGTCTTCGTCATCATGCTATTGAACGCAGGCGAAGAAGACCGCACCAAAGGCAGCCGGGTGGCTTTGTTGTTTGGAATTCCTGGCGTGCTGATCGGCAGCGTGCTGGTGGCGTGGGTTCTGCTGGAAAAGTCAGGATCGGGGAGCGTCGCGGTGGGTGCCCTTCCGGGACCTCCGAAAGTCATTGGATGGCTGCTCTTCCACGATTTCCTTTTGCCCTTTGAAGTAACCTCGGTGCTGGTTTTGATCGCGATCATGGGCGCTGTGGTTCTGGCCAGTCATCCGGGGGCAGTGCAACAAGAATCAGCACAACCCGACAAGAGGGAGGTCTGATGGTACCGGTTGCATATTACCTGGTATTGAGCGGCATTTTGTTTGCGTGCGGCGTGACGGGGTTTCTCATAAAGCGCAACATCATCACCATTTTTATGTCGATCGAATTGATGCTCAATGGCGTGAATTTATCATTCGTCGCATTCGCGGCGCAGTGGCATGCGCTCAGCGGGCAAGTTTTTGTGTTCTTTGTGATGGTCGTGGCAGCGGCGGAATCGGCGGTGGGCCTGGCAATCATCATCGCGGTTTACCGCACGCGAGGAACGTTGAATGTAGATAACGTGGACCTGCTCAAACTATGACGTCGAACCTGCATCTGTGGCTGATCCCGGTGCTGCCGCTGGTGGGCGCTGCCATCAATGGTCTATTGGGGAAGCGATTTTCGCGGCAGACCGTGTCGGCGATCGCGCTTGGTTTTTGCGGCGCCGCCTTCGTGATGGCGCTTTGGGTCACGTCGCAGTTTTCTTCTTTGGGCCTGCCTCATGTGGAATGGCTGGCCTCGTGGATCCGTGCCGGCGATTTTCAGGTGGATTTCGCGTTTTACCTCGATCAGCTTTCATTGGTGATGTTGCTGGTGGTTACGGGCGTCGGCTTTCTCATTCACATTTATTCCGTTGGCTACATGTGGGAGGAAGGCGGCTTCTATCGTTTTTTCGCATACCTCAATCTGTTCATGTTCTTCATGCTGGCGCTGATCCTGGCCAGTAATTATCTGCTGATGTTTATTGGTTGGGAAGGCGTGGGGCTGGCATCTTATTTGCTGATTGGATTCTGGTTCACCAAGGACTCCGCAGCCTCGGCGGGCAAGAAGGCATTTATCGTTAATCGCATTGGCGACTTCGGTTTTTTGATCGCGCTGTTCTTGATGATCAAACATTTCGGCTCGCTGAATTTTGTGCAGGTGTTTCGAATCGTGTCGGGTATGCCGGCGGAAATCGCTGGTGCAGGTTTGCTGACGGCGATCGGTCTGCTGCTGATGGTAGGGGCGGCGGGAAAATCTGCGCAGCTTCCTCTTTATGTTTGGTTGCCGGACGCAATGGAAGGCCCGACCCCGGTTTCGGCACTTATTCACGCGGCGACCATGGTAACCGCTGGAGTCTACATGGTGGCGCGGTCACACGTGGTTTTTGACCGGGCGCCGCAGGCTTTGATGGTTGTTGCAATTGTCGGAACGCTGACTGCTTTGTTTGCGGCGACCATCGGAATTTGTCAGACGGACATCAAGAAGGTTCTTGCCTATTCTACGATTTCGCAGCTGGGTTACATGTTTATGGCTTGCGGCGTGGCCGCGTATTCAGCCGGGATTTTCCATTTGATGACCCATGCGTTTTTCAAGGGGCTGCTGTTTCTGGCGGCAGGTTCGGTGATTCACGCGGTGGGCGGGGAGCAGGACATGCGCCGCATGGGCGGCTTGCGGCACCACATTCCGTGGACGTTTTGGACGATGACGGCGGCTACTTTTGCCATCGCGGGATTCCCGCCATTCGCGGGTTTTTTCAGCAAGGATGCGATTTTGTGGAGGGCGTTCTCGAGTCCCTATGGAAGCTGGGTCTATTGGTTGATCGGAGTGTTCACGGCGTTTTTAACTTCGTTCTATATGTTCCGGCTTTGGTTCTTGACCTTTTTTGGCGAATACCGTGGTGACGCGAACCACGGTAGCGGGCACATGCAAGTAGTCAACAGTTCGCGCCCATCAGCGCCCGCGCCACACATTCACGAGAGTCCCGCAATCATGCTGGTTCCGCTCGTGATTCTGGCAGTGCTTTCGATTTGCGGCGGCTGGGTGGGGAATGAGCGCTTCGACAAGTTTCTTTCGCCGGCGCTTCACGCTGGCGTGACTGCGACTGAGGAAGGACCTGCGACTCCCGCGCCGGAACCAAGAGAGCAAGGTGGCTCGGAAAAGCTTCTCACCGGCATTTCGGTCCTCGCTGCAGTCTCGGGATTGCTTCTTGCATGTTTGTTTTATTATCGCCGGCCGCAGTTGCCGCAGGAAATTGCGCAGGCACTGGGCGGCTTCTACGAAGCAGTCGTGCACAAATATTATGTGGACGAGATTTATGCGGCTGTCTTCGTGAAGCCGCTCATCGATGGCTCAACTCGGATTCTGTGGCAGGGCATTGATCGGGATGTGATCGACGCGACGCTGGACAACAGCGCCGAGGGCGCGCACGAGGTGTCCGACGCAGTGCGCCACATGCAATCCGGCAACCTTCGCTCTTATGCGGGATGGATCGCAGCAGGAGCAGCCGTGGTGATCGCTTATATGATCTGGATGGGTACGCGATGAGTACAGGTCTGGACGACTCGATGCTCACGCTGCTCACGTTTATTCCCTTGGCGGGCGCAGTTTTGTTGCTGTTGTTTCCGCGGCGCGATCACGATATTCGCCGGTTCGCTCTCGTGGTTTCGTTGCTCGATTTTGTTCTTTCCTTGCATCTGCCAGTGCATTTTCAGCGGGGGCGAACTGCCTTCCAGTACGAAATCAATCACCTTTGGATTTCGAATCCCAACATCCATTACCACATGGGCGTTGACGGTGTTTCCATGTGGCTGGTGGTGCTGACGACGTTTCTGACTCCGCTGTGCGTGCTGATTTCGTGGAAATCGGTTCAGGAGCGGGTAAAAGAGTTTTTCATTTTGCTGCTCGTGTTGCAGACCGCCCTGATCGGCGTTTTTGTAGCGCTCGACTTATTCCTCTTTTATTTTTTCTGGGAAGCGACCTTGATCCCGATGGCTTTGCTGATCGGCATTTTTGGGCACGGACGGCGCGTGTATGCGGCAGTGAAATTCTTTCTATACACGATGATTGCTTCGATGTTCATGCTGGCGGCGATCCTGTGGCTTTACGCGAAGACTGGAACGTTTGATTTCGTCAGCATTCAGACTGCAATCGGAAATGGTCAGGTCGAGAACTTTAATAGTGCAGCCCTGTGGCTTTTTCTGGGATTCTTTATCGCATTTGCGGTGAAGGTTCCGGTTTTCCCTTTTCATACCTGGCTGCCTGACGCACACGTCGAGGCTCCCACGGCAGGTTCGGTACTGCTAGCGGGTGTTCTTCTAAAGATGGGCACGTACGGAATGTTCCGCTTCAATCTTGGCTTGTTTCCTGAGCAGTCGCGGAGCAATGCCTGGTGGATCATGGTGCTGGCGCTGATCGGCATCGTGTATGGCGCGCTGGTGGCGATGGTGCAGCCTAATTTGAAAAAGTTGATCGCGTATTCTTCGATCAGCCATCTTGGCTTCGTGGTGCTGGGAATTTTTAGTTTTACGCAGGCGGGACTGGATGGCGCGACCTTCGTCATGCTGGCGCACGGAGTTTCTACCGGAGCTCTGTTCATGCTGGCGGGCATTCTTTACGAGCGGCGACACACGTACGAGATTGCTGAATTCGGCGGACTCGCAAGCCCGATGCCGGTGTACGCGACATTTTTTCTGTTCATCGTATTGGCATCCTTGGGATTGCCCTTGCTCAACGGCTTTATTGGCGAGTTCCTGGTTTTGAGCGGCGCTTTCCGCGACCGCGCGGTTTACGGCGTCCTCGGGGCAACGGGTGTGATCTGGAGCGCCTGCTACTTGCTCTGGATGTATCAACGAGTTTTTTTCGGCAAAGTCACGCATCCGGTCAATCTATCTTTGCCTGATCTCAGCGGACGCGAACGCGCCGCGCTCTGGCCTACAGCGGTGGTTGCCTTGGTGATGGGCGTGGCGCCGCTGCTGTGGCTGAACGCTATTGATGCCGCTGTACAGACTGCGTTGGCGCCGTTCGCGCAGCTTGCCAGCAAGATGGTGGGCCGGTGAACAGCGCCACCGATATGACGCAACTGATCCCCCAGACCGCTGATTACATCAGGATTTTGCCTGAACTTGTGCTGGCAGTTTTTGGCATGATCGTGATGGTGCTTGATCCGCTGATGGACGAACGCCGTAGTCAGCGGACACTCGGAGTTCTCGCGTTGGCGGGATCGCTGACCGCACTGCTCGCGACTTTGTTTCAGTCGCAATATCCCGGCCTGGGCTTCTGGAACATGGTGCGGGTCGATAGCTTCAGCGTGTTTTTTCATTTTCTGGTGGCCTCGGTCACAGCCGTGGTAATCCTGACTTCTTACGAGTACATGGAAGTGCAGGAGATTCGCGCTGGCGAGTACTATGCGCTGGTATTGTTTGGCGCACTTGGCATGAGCCTGATGTCGTCGGCGGTGGAGTTGGTGCTCATTTTTATTGCGCTCGAAATCTCGTCGATTTCCACTTACATTCTCGCGGGATTTCGCCGGCGCGCCGCCATCAGCAGCGAGTCTTCGGTCAAGTATTTCCTGCTGGGATCGTTTGCGACGGCATTCTTTCTTTATGGTGTGGCGTTGATGTTCGGGGCCACAGGCTCGACCAGCATAAAGGTGATCGGCGATGCCCTTCGTTTGGGCGGAGTTCCGATCCTGGCCTATGTTGGAGTCGCGCTCATGTTCGTGGGCCTCGGCTTCAAAGTAGCAGCGGCTCCATTCCATGTGTGGACGCCCGACGTGTATGAAGGTGCGCCCTCGCCGGTGGTGGGATTCATGTCCACCGCACCCAAGGCCGCTGCGTTTGCGGTGCTGCTGCGGATCATGTTCGAAGTCGACGCTCCCGGTCGCGTATGGTTAATTTGGGTTGTGGCCGCACTTTCGATGACCCTGGGAAATATTGGAGCGCTAGTGCAGGACAATGTGAAACGGCTGCTTGCGTATTCTTCCATTGCTCAAGCTGGATACTTGCTGGTTGCCTTTGCCGCGTTGCCCAATAACGGCATTCCGGCTGCGATGTTTTACACCGCCACGTATGCCGCGATGAACGTCGGAGCTTTTGCCGTGATCAGCCACATTGGTGGTGAGGGTGAGCGCTACGTCACGATAGAAGACTACGAGGGATTGGGCCGGCGGAGCCCATTGCTGGCGGCGACGCTCACGATTTTTCTCCTGTCATTGATCGGTATTCCGATTACCGGCGGTTTCTTTGCCAAGTTCTACGTATTCAGCGCAGCGCTGCAGGCCAATCTGGTCGGGCTGGTGATTATCGGTGTGCTGAATAGTGCAGTCGCTTCTTATTATTACTTGCGGCTGATCGTCGCGATGTACATGCGCGATCCGCGCGAGGATTTGCCCTTACCGCGTATTCCACTGGGACTCGGAACGGCTTTAGCAATCAGTTTGGTGGCAACCATTTACCTAGGCGTGCTTCCTGGACGAGTGCTGGATTATGCAGCGCGCACTGCAGCCGAGTGGGCACACTAAGACGGATTCTCAGCTTAGTGACGCGGCCGGATTCCTCAGCGGCTGAAGCCGGAGCGTTTATGGCCTATACGGCAAGGCTAAAGCCATCCCCTTCCACGTTTAGGCGGTACTTTCGCACGCTAAGACCGACCATCCACTCCCACCGAATGAGTGGACGCATGGCATCGAGAGCCGTGCTTGCCGCTCACTCCACTGCGACTGCGATATCTACGTAGGAAAAAATTCGAGCTGATAGCAACCAGAACCCCAGCGTCTCGGCTGCCGCCCATACAACAGGAAGCCATGACGTCGTTCCTGGAGAATTGAACGAAGAATTGATCACCGTAGCTCCGAGCTCCCACACCGGTATCACGTAGCTCCAGTGTGGTCCAATGAATTGACCCGCGAGAGCCGGGAGTCCGAGGACGACCGCAGTGGCACCGGCTGCGAAGAAAGGATTCAGGAATGTGGAAAACATCAGAGCTACC
Organism: uncultured Acidobacteriota bacterium; assembly: GCA_963832245.1. Taxonomy (GTDB): domain Bacteria; phylum Acidobacteriota; class Terriglobia; order Terriglobales; family Acidobacteriaceae; genus JABDBE01. The sequence goes on along the minus strand of CAWHTG010000004.1, from coordinate 2,375,990 downwards.
GTTCCGGCTAACGCGCAGGCGGTAACGAGGCAAAGCATGAGGAACCAGACGCGAGAAATGGGAAACCCTGCACCACCTAATGTCCAACTTCCCGTGAGGCCCAGGGCAAAGCAATAGAGTGCGCATGCAATGGTTACTCCCAGTACGAGGCCGGAAAGATATTGCTGGCGTCCCACGGCCTTGGAGAGTACCCCTAGAATTCGCCGGGAGCGGCGTTCGTTGTAGATAGCCGATCCGCCAAAGAAGACGCTGAAGGCCAACACATAAGCGGCGTCCTGTTTGAATACGAACAGGAGATCTTCGCGTTGGCGATGAATATCGGTAACCAACCCGAGAAATGCGAGCAGCAGAACCCAGAGCAGCAGCGTGAGGATGGGCCAGCGCTGCTCGCGCGCAAAATTGATTGCAATCAACACAACCGGCTTCACTGAACACCTGGCGAAGGAGCGGATTGTGGATCGGCGGTCACCTCCAGAAAAATCTGTTCCAGCGAGCGCCGCTGCGGATTGACGCTTACCACCTCACCTCCCAAGTTCCAGACCTTCTCCAAGGCTGCCCGTTGGGCATGGGCAGGCACGGAGAAGGTTACGATTCCATCGCGGGCCACAGCACCCTCAAAGTCTTTTACGGCGATGGCGCGAACTGCAATTTCGGTTTGCTCACCGGCTCGAAGAAGATCGGCAGTCCTGCCCACACGAGCCAGCTTGCCGCGATGTAGAACTGCGACGCGATCGCACACCAACTCCACTTCAGAAAGCAAATGGGAGCTCAAGAAGATAGTTTTGCCGGCGTTGCGCGCGCCGAGCAGCAACTCGCGCACCATGACTCGCGCCAATGGATCCAAGGCGGAAGTAGGTTCGTCAAGAATCAGCAATTCAGGATCGTTGACCATGGCTTGGGCCAATCCGACGCGTTGCAGCATGCCCCGAGAAAACTTGCCCGCATTGCGGTTCGTATGATCCTGCAGTCCAACGATTTCGAGAACTTCTTGTGCCCGCTTCGCAAGATGAATTCCCCCCATCCCGTTGAGCGCCCCGTAGAACCGGACCAGGCGTTCTGCGGGGCGATGATACAGAGCAACACTTTCGGCGAGAAAACCCACGCGGCGGCGGGTGCCGGGATGACCAAAAAGCTCTCCGAGCAGACGACCCTGGCCGCTGGTGGGCCGCATAAAGCCCATGGCCAAGTGGATCGCGGTGCTTTTGCCAGCGCCGTTTGGCCCGAGAAAGCCGAAAATCTCTCCAGCCTCTACGGTCAGACTGAATCCGTCAAGGGCGCGCAAGAGACGCTTACTGGCAAAGCTACGATACTCTTTCGTAACTTTATCGAACTCAAGCGCGAAACGCATTGCGGTTAATTCTAAATGGCTTGTGCACAGAACGGTGGGAGGGATTGGCAAGTTCGGAGCGAGGCACAACTTTGATTTGACAAGCGCATTCTGTCCCGGCATGATGGTCGCTCTACGATACCAACAGCGGAGGGCAGTATGGTTGAATTGGTGAAAAGGCTCTGCTCCGAGGAACAGGGCCAGGATATCGCGGAGTATGCCGTGATGCTGGCGGTGATTCTGGTTCTCGTGGTCGGAACCATACGCTTGATCGGCGGCAGCTCGAACAATGTTTTCTCGTCAGTCGCGAGCTCAATTGGGCAGTAATTGACCGCGAAACTCGGCAATGCTTTTGCGCGGCAATACCGCGCTCAGGATAGCTTTCAGATTTGAGGCGTGCGTCTTCCCTGACGCTCAGAGTCTGAGTTTTCGATTGGCTGCATAACAATTTTCGGATTGGTCCGTCCGATATTGTTTCAGTTTGTGGTAGAGAGAGCTGCGCGGAATACCGAGTTTCTTCGCGGCGGATTGGACTCGTCCCCGCTCCTTGCGGAGCACCTGCTGAATATAATTACGTTCCATCTCCTCTAGAGTTCTGAACTGACCGATGCCCGAGAGATACTGCTCGACCTGGACATCGAAACGAAAGTCCTGATCGCCCAACCCGTTTTTTGCGGTGACCAGCGCAACTCGCTCCAAAACATTTCTGAGTTCCCGAATATTTCCCGGCCAGGAATAGCTCTGCAACGCCCGCTGCGCAGCGCCACCAAGTTCCAATCCGCCAGCACCCAACTGGGCGGCTAAATCACCGAGGATATGGGCGCTGAGTATTGGTATGTCTTCGACTCGCTCACGCAGAGGTGGGACGGAAAGAGGAATCCAGTTAAAGCGATCGTTTTCCTCGCGCCGAAATTGTCGGCGAGGCAGGGAGGACATTGCTTGATGGGTGGCTGCAATCAAACGAATGTCCACTCTTCGATCACGAACTTCCTCAAGCCGGCGGAGTTGCTTGTCCTCGACAACCTTCAGCATTTTGGACTGGATGTGGAAATCTACATTTTCGATCTCTTCCAGGAAAACCGTCCCCTTGTGGGCAATCTCCAGCAACCCGGCTTTATTGGTTGCCGTGAGAGCATCGCCCTCTTCGCCGAACAACTCATTCTCCAAAACGTCACCCGGCAAATCGCCGCAGTTGATCTCCACAAAAGGCTCGGCAGCCCTGGAACCATTGTGATGTAACCACCGCGCTATCGTGCCCCTGCCCGTACCAGCTTCCCCCTGGATTAAAACTGGAGCATCAGTCAATGTCAGCTTGTACGCCTGATCAGCCAGCCTTCGTATACTGTCGCTTTTCCCCAAGAAGGGATCCATGATTCCGCGGCCGCTCATGGCCCGTTCTGCCAACTGCTTCCGCTGGTTTCGCTGGTTCTCCAGGCTGCGTTGAATCAAGACGTAGAGTGTTGACAGCTCCACGGGCTTAGGCAAGAAGACCTCGGCTCCCAGCTTTACGCCTTCCACTGCTAAATCAATCGAACCATATCCGGTCAGAATGATGATGGGAATCGACGCATCAATAGCCTTCAGGCGAGGTATGAGTCCAAGGGCATTGCCGTCGGACAGACTGTAGTCGAGAATTGCAATATCGGGCCGACGGGCGCGCCAGATTTGTTCTGCAGCCGCACACGTTCCGGCGGTCGAGACTTCGTATCCTTTGTCCTCCAGATAGTTGCGCAATACTCCGCAAGTCTCTTTTTCTCCTTCGACAATCAATATCCTTTCGCGGTGCATCCTGGTTCCTCTCGGGAGAGCACATGTTGCTCTTGCAGCGTAACTGGGGGCGAGTGATCCCACGCCGTGCCTCCTTTCGCACATTTGCCGACACAGCTTCCACAGATCAGAGGATGATCTTGCGCGATCGCGCAAGTCTGCAGCCTCTAGTTAACACAGGCAGAGTGGCCCGAACTTTAGTTAGCGCTGCTGTTACAAAAACGGAACAGGGGTCCTGGTCCAGAATTTCGGGGCAGAACGTGCGATTTTGAATTCACATACGTTTAATAATCGGGTGACAATTCTGAAATACCGACCGTCTAGCCTGTCTACTCCTCTGCAACAGCCCTTTAACCCACCAAAGACAGTTAGAGGAAGACGGAGGAAAAAGAAGGAGGAGTATGTTCAATCAAATCAGAACATCAGACATTCCCAGAAAAGCCGTGGCTCTCTTCACAGCGCTGCTCACGGCCCTGGGACCGAGTGTTTCGCCGGCATTTGCAGCTTCGAAAGCAGTAACGAAAGCTGCTCCGACGGCCACACCCATCCAGCATTTAGTCGTAATCTTCCAGGAAAATGTTTCATTCGACCACTATTTCGGAACCTACCCTCTGGCCAAAAATCCTCAGGGAGAACCGCCTTTTTATGCAGACCGCAGGACGCCCACAGTCAACGGCCTCACCAGCGCGTTGCTTACGTTCAATCCCAACTTGAATCCAGCCAACGGAACTGCAGCCTCGAACCCCTTCCGTCTGGATCGCTCGCAAGCCGTTACTACCGATCAGGACCACGATTACACAGCAGAACAGCAAGCTTTCGACTCCGGCCTGATGGATCTGTTCCCCACCTTTACTGGGGGCAACAACAGCGAGCCGATGGGCTATTTTGACGGCAATACGGTTACCGGCCTGTGGAACTATGCCCAGGCTTTTGCAATGAGCGACAATTCCTACGGCACAACCTTCGGTCCTTCCACTCCAGGACTGCTTAACCTGGTTTCGGGGCAGACCAATGGCGTCACCTCGACCTTGCACGGTACCGGCGACGAAGTACTCGGCGGCAGCGATGGCTCACTCACGATGATCGGCGATGCGGATCCGATCGGTGATGTTTGCTCCAGCCCGACTCGCGCTCAGGGCCAAATGGGCGGAACCAACATCGGCGACCTGCTGACTGCGGCAGGGGTGACGTGGGGAGGGTTCATGGGCGGTTTCAATCTGTCCATCACTAATCCCAACGGCACCACCGGTTGCAACCGAAGCTCGACCGGACTTGCGGGGACGACGGCTGATTACATTCCACACCATTCGCTTTTTGGCTACTACGCCTCCACCGCCAATCCACAACACACGCGCCCCGCTTCCATCATGGAAATTGGCAATAAGGGGCCGGCGAACCACCAATACGACATTCAGGATTTCTTCGCTGCCGTCTCTGCTGGCAACTTCCCGGCAGTCAGCTTCCTCAAGGCGCCTGCCTACGAGGACGGCCACGCAGGGTATTCCGATCCGCTGGATGAACAAAACTTTATCGTCAACACCATCAACTTCCTCGAACAACAGCGGAACTGGAGAAGCACGGCTATTGTGATCATGTATGACGACTCCGACGGATGGTATGACCACCAGATGGGTCCAATCCTAAACACGTCCACCGGGACAGCGGATGCTTTGACCGGACCTGGCGCCTGCGGCACTGCGGCCGCGTCCCTTCCAGGCATTAACGCGGCGAACACGCATGCGCTTGGCCGTTGCGGTTATGGTCCGCGTTTGCCCTTGCTGGTGATCTCGCCGTTTTCAAAAGAAAATTTTGTGGATCACAGCGTAACAGATCAGAGTTCGATCATCCGGTTCATCGAGGATAACTGGCTGAGTGGCCAGCGCATTGGTCAGGGATCCTTTGATGGAATCGCAAACTCAATCGGTCGAATGCTTGACTTTAACGGGGATCGAGACAAGGACCGCCTGTTCCTCGATCCCAATACCGGCGAACCAGTTCGATAACGTGGTGGGCAACTGTTGGCATCAGCGATCGGAGTCTGGGCTGACGCCAATGTGAACCGAATATAACTGAAGCGGGCATGCGAGGTTACTTCTTCGCATGCCCGCTGTGTTTTCACGATGAAGATCCGATTGCCCTGCCTGACCCTAACGCATGCCACGGCGCGCGACACCGACAGGTAAGCTTGGGTCCTGCGTCCTATGATAAGCGTGCACGCCGACATAGATATTAGCGACGGTCACCAAAGCCGAAGGCATAAACCAAATACGGCTGCGCTTCCTCTTCATGTAATAGGTCAAATACGAAACCCCCAAGTCGGCGGGAATCCCGATTCCATACAAGGCAGTCCGGCTGCGGAATGAGCTTGGGATGTAACTGCAGGTTCTTTGTTCCAGGCAGCGCATGGTCAATTCTGCGTCAAAAATGCTGGCAGCAAACATCGTACCGGTAACAGCCATGTAACTCCGGTCCATGACGCTGCGATCAACACCGAGTGAGCCACCCCTGGCGGCCGGCGGCGCTCCCTGAGACTCTCTCTTCACCGCCGGGGACGGCGTGGGGTCTGCGGTCAACGCGTCCGGCTTGGTGGAGCTGGGTGCGTCCGGCAATCCAGGTTCATTGTCGATGCTTCCGATCGCCGGAGATTCACCGAGATTCGCGGTAAGCAGCGGTTGGACGGTAGCGCCCTTCAGTTGAAAACGATCCTGCTGCTTAAGTTCGATACGATCAGACTGCGCCAGCAGTGAACATGCCGACACCAGCACAAAAGCGATACAGATATAAGACCTTCGATAACGATTGCGCACCCGTTCCTCCCTGATGCTCAAGCTATTGGTTTCGCGAGCGGCCCTCCTCGGGGGTTTACAAACACCGAGCAGACCGAGATCACGCAGAGTCCCGCTGCATTAGAGCACTTTAATCGCCGAGACTAACCTAAGCCCAGTACGCGACACCAGTAGCTGAGGAACTAGCACTTTGGATTGAAGTTCGTGCAACGGATCATGCGAGATAAAACGTGTGGTGATGCGCGTTTACACGGGATCCTACGTCTTGCTCGCACTGCAAAAACATTCGCTCCTTCTATTGAACATCCATTTTCGCGAACGGGTGTCAGATGTCATTTCCCTTATCGCAAATTTAGATTATGAGATGCGATCGTCAAATTTCTCTCTCACGTTGAGACATTCGGTCGGCTGAGTCCACTTCATCCGCACTATGACGACGGAACTTGGGTGAGTCGTCCGGTTCGCGTCGGCTTTGATCATCTATAATGCGCTCGAAAAACCTAAGACTGCTCATGAGATTTCTGGCGTCCATGTTCAGGCTCAGTCTCGTTCGGGGATGAGACACACGTGATTTTCGTACGGGGCTTTCTCTCCTTTTGAGACGTCCGCGGCAGCATTTCCCGATTTGGAACCGCTAAACCTTGAAGAACGATGGAGTTAGTTGACCGTACCGAATTGGCATTCGCCATGCATCCAGAAGCACGAGGCGAATGTAGTCGCCTACTTACACCACAGCAGTACGAGCGGTTGAACAACCAAGCGGTCTCCAGCATTCGGCCGCGAGTGCCAATAAAAGTTTTCAAACAAAGCAAACGCTATCTAAGCGACGGGGGCGAAGCCTTGTCTCATGTGATGGAAGCCAGCACTTCAGCGACGACTGCGAGCTTGTTGTTGCCTCAGCCACTGCAATCGCTGGAGGGCCTTCCCCACTGGTACGCTATCTATGCAAGCCCGCGACATGAGAAGCGAGTTCGCGAGCATCTGGGATACCGCCGTATCGAATGCTTTCTCCCGTTGTTCCGCAGCATTCGTCGCTGGAAAAACGGCTGCAAGGCCCAGGTTGAGCTACCGCTGTTTCCCGGTTATCTGTTCGTGAACATCCCGCGAAGCGAACGCGTGCGAGTGCTCGACGCGCCCGGGGTTCTGTCGTTTGTTGGCACCAAAGGCAAACCTGCGCGGTTATCCGATTTTGAGATTGAGAAATTGCGTTCTGGTTTGCACCTGCAGAAATTTGAGCCCCATCGCGGCCTCGCAATCGGCCAGAAAGTGCGGATCAACGCAGGAGCCTTGCAGGGCCTCGAAGGTGTACTTGTTCGAAACGCCAATGGTCTTCGGGTCGTGATTACGGTAGACCTCATTCAACAGAGCGTAGCTGTGGAACTCGACGCCGACGCCGTGGAACCCCTGTGAGTCGCACAGGTTTCGGAATTGACTAATTCAGTTCGCTGATTTCCCATCCTCGGATTTTCAATTACTCAATCTTCCAGTTACGTCTTTGTATTCGGCGTTCAGACCAACACTGAAACTTAAATGCCCGTTCCAAAAGTCCAAAACGCGAATGGCACCGCGAACCGCATCGTTGAAGCGGCCGTGCAGCTATTCTCGCGCCAGGGTTTCGCCGCCGGCAGCACGCATGAGATCGCCCGACTGGCAGGGGTTAGCGAGGTTACGGTCTTCCGCCATTTTCCCCGAAAACGAGATCTCTTTGGGCCGCAACCGAATCTCGCCTACGCCGTCTGCGAATCAGCAAGGAACTAAGAGGACGGCTCGAAAGTGATGAGAACCCTCGAACGGCCCTGCCCGGGATTGTCGCGGTGCTGGTTGAGACCTTGCATCATCAGCCGGAGACGATTCGGTTGCTTTATTTAAGCCTGTTTGAGCTCGACCATGGAGCAGACCGCATTCTGCGCAAGCACTTAGTCCCACTCTTTCAACCGCTTCGTGAGTATCTTGCGCGTTGCGCATCCAAAGGCCTGATCCGCGATTTCGAGCCCGGCATTACAGCGCTTGGTCTGGCTGCATTGATCGCCGCCCACCAGGGATTGCAGTCGGTGCTGACAGAAGGTGACCTCTCCTGCGCAAGCACTGACGAAGCTGTCGCCACCTATTCAGCCTTTTGGATGACGGCGATGTTACCCGAATCCGTGTTACCGGTTGGCGACCACGCGGCAGACCGTACGATTTCACCCATCGATTAAGGATGCTATGACAGACAATCCCTTAACCATCAATAACAAGATAGAACTCGAGAAATTCAGTTTCTCCGACGCTCCGGCAGCGATCATCGATTCTCAGGATGACCAGATTTCCATAATCCAATTCTGGCGGGTACTCCAGAAGCGTCGCTGGCTCGTTCTTGGCAGTCTGGCAGCAGTCGTGTTGCTAGTCACTGCTGTTTCCCTGTTCCTTCCCAAGCGCTACGAGGCATCTTCCCGGCTCTTGCTCGACCTCGAGGGTGCCGATGACCTCGGCCTCGAGCAGATGGTGATGCCGATAGGTCTCGATATGAATACCAAGCTGGAGACCCAGATACGGATAGTGCAAAGCGACACCATCGCAACCAGCGTTATCAAGCAACTAGGGCTTCACCGTAACAAAGGATTTGCAGGCAAGTTCTACGATTCAGCGGCGGATTTTGATACTTTGGGTCTCCAGAAACGCGCCAAGCTGGTCGACGTGTTTCATAAGTCGCTCAACGTCCAACTGGTCCCCAAGACACAGATCATAGACATTCACTTTCGCAGTAAGGACCCCAATCTGGCGGCCGATGTCGCGAATTCCGTGGCGAACAACTATATCGAACACAACTTCCAGACCAAATATAAAGCCACAATACAAACCTCTGACTGGCTCACCAGGCAACTCGATGATCTGAAAAAGCGTGCCGAAACCTCACAGGAAGCCCTCATCGCTTATCAGAAGAAAGTCGGCATCCTGGGGACCGACGAGACCCACAACATCATCACCGACAAACTGGAGGAACTTAACAAGCAACTCTCCGCCGCCGAGGCCGATCGCATAGTGAAAGAAGCGAAGTATCGCATCGCGATGACAGAGAATCCAGAACTCATCGCAAACATTGCTCCGGAAAGTGTTCTTGGAGCGCTGTATAAGGCCCGTGCCGAGGCCAGAGCACAATACGCGCAACTGGCTGCCAAGTACGGGGCTTCGTATCCCCGCGTCATGCAGTTGCAATCGCAAATGAATGAACTCGACTCCAGCATCGCCAAGGAAATAAAGAAAGTCGGCGAGGCGGTACAAGCCGAGTACAAAGCGGCGCAGAAATCTGAAGAGATGTTGCAAGCATCGTTCGGCAAACAGAAACAGGAAGCCTACAAGCTCAACGAAGACGCCATTCAATACGCGATTATGCGGCGCGACGTTGAATCCAGCCGTGACCTCTATGAGGGATTGCTTAAGAAGCTCAAGGAAGCCGGCATTTTGGCCGGCCTGAAATCCAGCAACATCAATATCGTCGACCCGGCAAGCATACCGATTGAACCGGTTGAACCAAAAATCCCTCTGAACATCGCACTGGGTTGCATGGGCGGTCTTTTGTTCGGTATGGCGTTGGCCTTTGTCGTAGAAAATGTCGACAACTCTATCCGTACCCCGGATGATATTGAAGCCTACTGCTCGCTTCCTTCGCTGGGCGTAATACCGAGCGTCAGCGTGGACGGCAAAAACCCGCACAAACTGGTGGGCCGCACAGCAACCCGACAATTCATTCAGCCGGTCACCATGGAACATCGCAATTCCAGCAGCGCGGAAGCTTTCCGGGCTCTTCGGACTTCGTTGTTGCTCTCGTCCCCGGGTGCGCCGCCGCAAGTCATCATGGTCACCAGCGGAATGATGCAGGAAGGAAAAAGTTTCACGGCTCTCAACCTCGCGGTAGTGTTGGCCCAGACCGGACAGAAAACCCTTCTTGTGGACGCGGACATGCGTCGTCCCACAATTCACAAGTACCTGGGCATTTCGAGCACCAAGGGCCTGAGCGCTTGCCTCGCCGGCACCGAGGATCCCGAATCGGTGATCGTCAAGATTGACGAGATCCCCGGCCTGCATGTCATTCCCGCCGGACATATGCCTCCATATCCATCCGAAATGCTGGCCTCTGACGCCATGCCACAACTTTTGCGGCACTGGCGCGAAGCGTTTCGCTACATCGTGATTGACACGCCTCCTGTACTGGCAGTGACGGACGCAGCGGTCTGCGCGAGAAACGCCGACGTGGTCGTCCTCATTGCCCGTTCCAAAAGGACTGGCCGGCAGTCTCTGCTACGTGCGCGTGATGTCCTCAAAAAGGTCAGGGCAAACATCGCCGGAGTCGTCGTAAACGACCTCTCGTTCAACTCGGTGGAGTATCGCGGCTATTACGGACACTACGGATCCGATTATCACTACTACTATAACGACGCCAACGGCAATGGAAATGGAAACGGAAACGGAAATGGCACTCATTTGTCCGCTCCAGGGGACCCCCAATGAATCAACTAAAGAGTTGCGTTAGCTACGGTGCTTTGTTCGTTTTGTTGGCGCTTGCAGGAACCGCGTTTGCCCAAGATCACGCACCCGCCACATTCGGGGGCACTGGATTCGGCAGCAGCGGTTTCGGAAGCGGCGCCGCCGGCCCCATCGGCGCCGGCGATCTTGTCGAAATGAGCGTCTTCGACACTCCTGAACTCAGCGGAAAGCTGCGAGTAAGCAACACTGGCGACGTGATTCTGCCGCTGGTAGGCACGGTGCACCTGCAAGGTCTCACGGCGGGCGAAGCTCAGGCTTTGATTCGCGATAAGTTCATCAGCGGAGGCTTCCTCAAAGACCCGCAAGTTACCGTTTTCATCTCCGAGTACGCGACGCAAAACGTTTCGGTTGTGGGTGAAGTTCACAAACCCGGCGTATATCCTGCGTTTGGCGCGCACCATCTGCTCGACTACCTCTCGCTGGCGGAAGGAGTCACCCCGCTGGCGGGAACGGCCATTGTCATCACGCATAGTGGCCATCCCGACCAACCGCAGCGTGTGACGATGACCGCGGGCGCCGCTCCTCAGCCGGAAAACAATCCCGAGATTCTGCCTGGCGACACGATCTTCGTGGAGAGAACCGGGCTCGTCTACGTCGTCGGCGACGTGGCCCGGCCGGGCGGCTTCCCCATGGACCACGATGGAAAGCTTACCATTCTGCAGGCGGTCGCGCTGGCCCAAGGTACAAATGAAACGGCCGCCAAGGGATCGGCCAAGCTCATCCGCAACACACCCCAGGGACGCCATGAAATCCCTGTGGATTTGAAGAAGATTCTCACCGCCAAGGCCATTGACCTGCCACTGCAGGACAATGACATCCTATTTGTGCCCAGCAGCGCGGCCAAAAACACATGGAAAGGTATCGAGAGCGCTCTACCCGCTGCAGCGGCCGCAAGCATCTACCGAGTACCGTAGTCTCGTAACGCCCAAAAGAGCTCTGTAGTAAATCGTCCCAACCTGTAACGTTTCCTCAATTTTCATCTGCACGTGAGCGACTGCGTGCTCTTCTCATACGCGCGATCATTTCAGACATTCATTACTGGAGCAATCAATAGATGAATTCGAATATTGGTGTAATAGGCTGCGGCTACTGGGGAAAAAACCTGGTGCGAGTTTTTCACGAACTCGGCGCCCTGGCAGCAGTTTGTGACGTCAACCCCGGCGTGCGCGAATCGATTTCCAAAGCCTATCCGGGTGTGAGGGTGACCTCAGAAGTTGACGACATATTTTCTGCCGACGACTTGCAGGCTGTGGTCGTGGCGGCGCCGGCCAGTCAACATTACATACTTTCCAAAGCAGCCCTCGAACACGGCAAAGACGTATTTGTAGAAAAACCGTTGGCACTGCGCGTCGCCGATGGTGAAGAATTGGTTCAGATTGCCCGCCGGAACGGCCGCATCTTGATGGTTGGTCACATTCTTGAGTACCACCCCGCCGTGTCTGAGTTGAAGCGCCTTGTGCGTGAAGGACAACTCGGCAAGATCCAGTACATCCACTCTTCCCGTCTCAACATCGGAAAACTGCGCACGGAAGAGAATATCCTGTGGAGCTTCGCTCCGCACGATATCGCAGTAATTCTGTCGATCCTAAAGGAATTCCCGACTCGGGTAGCCGCACAGGGGGGTTGCTTTGTCAGTTCACGTGTTGCTGACACCACGCTGACGACCTGCGAGTTTGGCAGCGGTGCTATGGCGCATATCTTCGTGAGCTGGCTGCATCCCTTCAAAGAGCAACGATTGTGCGTGGTGGGAGATCGGGGCATGGCGGTGTTCGACGATGTTGAAACGGACAGAAAGCTGGTGCTCTACCATCACGAGATCGAATGGCGGGATCGCGTACCTGTCGCGAAGAAGGATGGCGGCAAAGCTATCCCCATCGCCAACGCGGAGCCTCTTAAGGAGGAATGTACGCACTTCCTTACGTGTATCCGAGAGCGCAAAGCTGCGCTCACCGACGGCGAGAGCGGGTTACGTGTCCTGAAGGTCCTCGATAGTTGCGAACAATCCCTCTTGCGCAAAGGCGATCCGGTAGAAACGTCGCAGCGTATACCGGCTTATTATGCCCACCCAAGCGCGGTTGTCGATGAGCCTTGCGAGATCGGCAAGGGCACGAAGATCTGGCATTTCTCCCATATTATGGCCGGCTGCAAGATCGGCGAGCATTGTAACTTGGGTCAGAATGTGCTCGTCTCTCCCGGGGTGCGCTTAGGCAATAACGTCAAGGTGCAAAACAATGTTGCGCTTTACACCGGAGTAGAACTAGAGGACGACGTGTTCTGCGGCCCTTCGATGGTCTTTACCAACGTGATCAACCCACGAAGCCACATTGTTCGCAAAAACGAGTATCGCAAGACCATCATCAAGCGTGGGGCAACGCTAGGCGCAAACTGCACGATAGTGTGTGGAACCACGATCGGCTCTTATGCATTCGTGGCGGCCGGAGCAGTCGTGAGCCGAGATGTGCCTGACTATGCGCTGGTCATGGGCGTGCCTGCCCGTCAGGTCGGATTCATGTGCTACTGCGGTGTGCGTCTGTCTGCAGGTGAACACGTCGAGTGCGAAGCCTGCCACCGCAGCTATCTCATCGAAGGTGTCGTCTGCAGGCCCGAAACACAAGCGAAAGCTGTGGCCGCGAAATAGAGAGTCGCAGGACTTTCTTGAGCAAACAGTCGTAGAAAATTACGAAAAGAACTAATACTGAGGAGAGTGAAAGTGGAATTCATAGATCTTAAGAAACAGTACGAATTGATGAAGACTGCAATCGACGGCCGCATTCACAAGGTACTAGACCATGGTCAGTTCATTATGGGTCCCGAGGTCAAGGAACTGGAAGAGAAACTGGCCGCCTTCACCGGTTCGCGGCATGCCATTGCGTGCGCCAGCGGCACTGATGCCCTGCTCATCGCATTAATGGCTCTCGGCGTTGGGCCAGACGACGAGGTCATCACGACGCCCTTCAGCTTCATTGCGACCGCCGAAGTGATTTCGGTGCTTCGGGCCAGGCCGGTGTTCGTCGACATCGATCCGCGCACTTACAACCTCGATCCGGCCCGCCTGGACGAGGCCATTATTCCGAAGACGAAGGCCATCATTGCGGTCTCGCTTTATGGTCAATGCGCGGATTTTGATGCGATTGAAGCAATTGGTGCCCGGCATTCGGTGACGGTAATTGAGGACGCAGCGCAGAGTTTCGGCGCAACTTACAAGGGCCGTCGCTCATGCAATCTGTCGACGATTGGCTGCACCAGTTTCTTCCCGTCGAAACCGCTCGGATGTTACGGAGATGGCGGAGCGTGTTTCACCAATGATGCCGATCTTACCGCCAAGATGAAGCAGATCCGCGTGCATGGTCAGGACCGGCGCTATCACCACCCAATCATCGGCATCAACGGACGCATCGATACCTTGCAAGGCGCCGTGCTGTTGGCGAAGTTCGATTCCTTTCCTCATGAAATTAAAGCGCGTGCACAGGCAGGAGGGCGCTACGATCGGTTGTTGGCGGGTGCGGTTGTTACGCCTTACGTTGAACCTCATAATACTTCGGTCTACGCACAGTACACCCTTCAGGTGGATGACCGCGAAAAAGTCCAAGCCGAACTGAAACAAAAGGGCATTCCCACGGCGGTTCACTACCCCGTTCCGTTGCACTTGCAACCAGCGTTTGCCGCACTTGGACATCGCGAAGGTGATTTTCCGGTAGCGGAGGCAGCTGCGAAACGAGTGCTGAGCTTGCCCATGCATCCTTACATCAGCGAAGCCGAACAGAAGCTGGTGGCTGATGCGGTACTCGAGGCTACAGCTTTGAAGGCTTCAACCGCTCTCGCCCGCTGAATTCGCAATCGAGCCGAGTCCTAAACATCATGGAATCACTTGCGGCAACTGCGATCCTTCCGGTAAGACAGGACATTTGTGCTGATTTTTCTGTCACAGATCAAGATGCGCAGCTTCGCAATGGGAGCCATGCGGTTCAGTCCCGCGCAGAACGGTCTCAGCTACCGCGGACAGCACATCATTTTCGTATCGCAGTGGTTACCTCGATCCACCCGGATTTCGATGCGCGGTTATGGAAGTATGCGCGGCTATTACAGAGTCTCGGCCATGAAGTCCACCTGTTCTGCCCGTGGGATGTCACGCCTGGGCAGCTGGACGGGATCGTGATCCATACGTTTAAGCGCGCCACACAACGCTTGGCATCGCTGTTCCAGATTCCATGGCGCTTGGGTAGGGTGCTTTGTCCAATGTTATCCAAGATTGACGTCGTACACTTCCACGACATTGACATCTTGCCCTGGATGGCTCTGCTCGCACTGGTTAAGCCGACTATTTATGATGTTCACGAAAACTATCCTGAGGAAATGCTGGTTCGAGACTGGATACCGAATCCACTTCGACGGTCTTTATCGTTCTGTGTGCGCTGGATGCAAGTCCTGTGCGCGGCCGTAATACGCAATGTCGTTCTGGTGATAGAAGCCCAGCACGATGATCTGTTTGGACCTACCCTTCGCAAGACCATAGTCGCAAATTACGCCACAAAGGAATTACTGGAACAGGTTAGGCCAGACTACATGAAACGTCCCGCCGGGATTATTTTTCTCGGATCACAATATGAGAACAATGGCAGCGGGCTGCTGCTTGAGATTGCAGATCGCTTGAAACACCGTCTGCCCGGCATAAAGATCTATGCGATCGACAGATTTGCTACTCCTGCTTACAAGCGACAATTGATGGCGGAAGTGGCGCGTCGCGGCTTGCAAGATTTGTACACACTGCTGCCTAACGTTGCGCCGAATGCGATCATGGATTACCTCAATCGGTGCACCATCGCGGTGGCGCCGAACCTGCGGGTACCAAAGCAACTCCGGGCCCTGCCCACTAAATTTTTTGAGTACATGGCAGCGGGGCTTCCCATCGTCGCCAGTAATCTACCGCAGGCTGTTGCGATCGTGGACGAATCCAAAGCCGGCTTGCTGGCGCGTCCGGAAGATCCCGACAGTTTTGTTGACGCCATCTGTCAACTGGCAAACGATCGAGCCTACGCCCACCAACTGGGTTTGAACGGGCAGCGCGCGTTCCTCGACCGTTATAGCTGGGAAAGCCAGGCCAGCACAATCCAGAGCTTCTATGAACGAGTGTTGCACAGCACTCACTTTCCAGTGCATGCCGTTTAAGATGAAGTCCAAATTTTTCTCGACCGAAAACTACTTTGCGTAAGCTACTGAATCACATCCGCAACCTGCTGTTGTTTAAGTTGCGCTACCCCTGGGTAGTCTACGGTAAGGACGTTCACGTGCAGTGGTCCGCAAAATTTTGGTCGCCGCACAAGTCGGTACGATTAGGAAACCATGTGGGAATCGGACGCTGGTGCGACATTGCCTGTGACCTCACGATTGGAAATCATGTGCTGATTGCCAGCGCCGCATCCTTCTTGTCACGCGATGCGCACTCTATCTCCATCCCCGGGGAAACCATGTTCGATGCGCCTCGCGGCGATAACTACGAAATCATTATTGAAGATGACGTTTGGATTGGTTGGGGCGCCATCCTCCTCTCCGGGGTGACTGTCGGTCGTGGCTCAATCATCGGAGCAGGCGCCATCGTGACCAAGGATGTCCCCCGTTACAGCATCGTCACACCGCTGCCATCACAGGTTTTGAAGCAACGATTCTCTCCGGAACAGATCAGTCTTCACGAAGCGGAACTGCTGCGAAAAGGCATCATTCGCGGTGCCGATTTGGTTGAAATTGGAGTCGGCCAACCAGCGTAAGTTTGAAAACACACGGATCCCATTCCCAGATTCAAGGTAAAGATACCCAATTGATTTCTCTGCTTCAAATTAAAGTTGTTACCGGCTGGCACAGACTGAGAAACGGTGAGTTCACGCAAAAAGTGTCCCTGCTAGCAGGAGCGACCGCGGGCGCTTACGGCTTGAATCTGGCAGTCGCACCTTTGATTACTCGAATCTACAGCGTGGCTGCATTTGGACATCTGCAGATCTACCTCTCATTGATGGGGTTCGTCATTGTCCTCATCGCATTGCGTTACGAACTTTCAGTTCTGCTGCCCGAAGATGATGACGTCGCCGCAAATCTGGTTGCAGTAGCATTCGCAGCCATTCTGCTAGTTACGCTTGTGCTTTTCGCTGTCGTGGCTATAGCTCTCCGGTCTCACCTTCTTTGGCGACGTGCCGCGGAACTGGGCAGCTATTTGTGGCTGTTGCCGGTCGGGGCGTTTGGAGTCGGAATTTATCAGTTGCTCAACACGTGGGGATTGCGCTACCACGCCTACAAGGATGTTGCGCTCAGTAAATTCAGCCAAGTTGGGACGCAGGCCGCAATCCAGATCGGCGTTGGCCTTGCGAGTCACGGTTCAATGGGTGGGTTGATCCTCGGTGATGCGTGCGGCCGGGTAAGCGGAAGCTTGCGAATCGCGAAGGTCACGTTCAAGCGAGACTGGAAGCGGTTGCGGCAGGTTCGTTCCAGCACAATGTGGCAGGCCGCCAAACGCTATCGCAACTTCCCACTCGTGCTTACCACCTCAGGTTTGCTCAATTCTGGAGGTTTACAGATTTTGCCTTTGCTGTTGAGCGCCTTTTACGCGCCAGAGATAGTTGGTCTATATGCGCTGACGGACCGGACGATGCAGATTCCCGGCGTGCTCATCGGCCAGGCCGTTTCGCAGGTTTACATGGTCAAAGCTGCACAATTCGGAAGCAGTGCTCCTGCCGCGTTGCGAAAGTTGTTCACCAAAATCGTGAGCCGCTCGCTGCTCTACGGCTTGGTTCCGCTGCTCGTGTTTTGCGGAGTAGCGCCCCGCCTGTTTGGGATTGTCTTCGGCGAGTCGTGGCGCATGGCGGGTAATTATGCCCGTATCCTCGCACCGGCCTACTACCTGTGCTTCATCCATGCTTGCACCGGCATGACTTTGACCATGTTGGAACGGCAGCATTGGCAATTGGCATGGGATCTTTTCCGGCTGATTGCAGTCGGATTGACCATAGTTCTAGGCGCTTCCGCTGGATTGAGTAGCACTGGACTGTTGGGCATCTTCTCCGGAGTTAGCGCCGCGGCTTACGCAGTACACATCGGCTTATGTTATCGAGCGATTTCTGCCTGTGAGCGGCGAGGCGTAAGGATCGAACAGACGCGGCCAGCAATAGCCGCATTCACCAGTTGATACGCATTCTTCCATGAAATTCTCTTATTCGCTTCAATCAACTCAACAAATCTCACGTTGGTATAGCGTGCTGATCGTGTTGCAGCTTTCGGGTTTCGCTGTAGTGTCCTTCTGGCCAAGCTACTTAGGCGTCGAAGGTCGCATGGTGACAGTGCCGTATCGCGCTATGCTTCTTGTGGTGTGTGCCTGGTGCTGTCTTCTTGTGCTCCGGCATGGGTTGCCTAGGCATACGAACAGTCCGGTGAGCCTGATGGGTTCCGGTCTGTGGCTCGCGTACAGCATCCGGGGTTGTTGGCAGCTCACAATGCATCCCTGGGTTTCCATCGAGCGTGGAATGCCCGAGACCTGGGAATTCGCCTTTTATCTTTTCCTCTGCACTATCCCAGCATTCTTCTCCGCGTATCTGGTTGACGACATTCGAATTTACAATCCGGCCCTGAAGTATGTACAGTTGTTTTGTATCGCGGGATGTTTGATGGCATTGCAATACCACTGGGTCGACCTGACTACACACACTGCCGAGTCGCGGATGCAGGGGAACGACTTGCTGGGCCCGATTCAGTTCGGCCATCTCGGTGTGACCACCGCGGTGTTGGGGATTTTCTCGTTGGTTCGAGGTGGGCACAAATTCCGAGGCATGTACGGAATGATGGCTATTATTGCTTTGCCCTTGGGTGTCGTTACTGTCTTAATGGCGGCATCACGAGCGCCTCTGATTGCTTTGGTGGTTCTGCTACCTCTGACCATCTTTTTTGCTTCTTACGGACGAGGACTAAAGCTAACTGGTTGGGCCGTAGTTCTCGGTGCCATCGCGTTATTTGCCATCCCCTTGCTGGTTCAGCAAGTCATGTCTCGAGGGGTAGACCTGTACACATATTTCGGATCAGTAGAAGCCTTTACCTCCAGCGAGTCAAGCCTGAATCGCGCACAACTCATGCGCGATGCGTGGCATGCGTTCGAGGCACACCCGTTTTTCGGAGCAGGGCTGTTTGAAACTTATCTACACACCTATCCGCACAACGTTGTACTGGAAGCCCTGATGGCCACCGGGGTTTTCGGGGGCACAATGATGACCGGCCTCGTGATCGTGAGTCTCATTAAATCGTTTCGGTTGATGCACAATTTCCCTGAAATGTCGTGGATACCTATCCTTTATCTGCAGTACTTGATTCACCTCATGGTTTCGGGCGCCCTCTACTTTGACCCAACCGCATTCGCATTGATGGGGGCGGTACTGGCCGCAGCCCCATCGCCACGGAAGGTCGCGTTGCCCGCCAAGTTGGCCGCCATGCGTATCGGGCGACAGGGCGATAAGCACCTTGCAAATACCGCCTGTCCGCAACCGGTAGCCTAAACCTACCGCCACCGCAACACTCTGTCACAATTCAGAGGACTGATCCCAATGTGTGGAATAGCGGGCATTATCAATAAAAGCGGCGCACCTGTGAACCGCGGATTGCTGGAGCGGATGACGGAACGAGCTCGTCATCGCGGACCGGATGGAGTTGGCTACGAGGTGTCCGGCAATGTCGGACTTGGCCATCGCCGTCTGGCGATCATTGACTTAAGCGATGGTGGCAGCCAGCCCATGCATTCCGCCGATGGGCGGCTCACCATCACCTATAACGGCGAAATTTACAACTACCTCGAAGTTCGGGAAGAGTTGAGAAGCCGTGGCCACCGATTCATCACTAGTTCTGATACTGAAGTCATTCTAGCCGCCTATGCAGAGTGGGGTGAGCATTGCGTTTGTGAATTTAACGGCATGTGGGCATTCGCTATTCACGACCGGAAACGTCAGGTGGTGTATTGCTCGCGCGACCGGTTCGGCGTCAAACCATTTTATTTCGTCGATAACGAGAGACACTTCGGCTTCGCCTCTGAGATCAAACAGTTGCTGGAATTAATGCCCACACGGCGCGCCAACCAAAACGCAGTTGCCTCATTCCTGGCCGACTCCATACTCGATGACTCCGAGGATACATTTTTTGAGTCGGTACACAAGCTTCTCCCGGGCCACCAGCTTACCGTTGACCTGCGGAGCGGGGTTCTGCGCCAGAAGTGCTGGTACAAGCTCCGGGGTACGGACCTGCATGCCGCTTCGCCGGAAGAACTGGAGCAACGCTTTTTGGAGTTGCTGGAGAGCGCAGTGACTCTGCGCTTGCGTTCCGATGTACCGGTGGGCAGTTGTCTCAGCGGAGGACTGGACAGTTCCAGCATCGTCTCCATTGCGGCTGAGCGGCATCATCAGCGGAGCAGCAGACCGTTTACCGGACTGACTGCAATCAGCTGCGATGCTGCGAATGATGAATCCCACTACGCTCGCACCATGGTGGAACACTGCGGCATGCAGTGGTTAACTTTCACCCCCGCAATGGAAGATTTTGCCGCAACCATGGCTGAAGTCTCCTATGCCCAGGATGAACCGTTCGCCGGACCCTCGACCCTGATGGGGTATTTTGTCATGCGCATGGCCCGGGAGCGCGGTATCACGGTCCTGCTCGATGGCCAAGGTGCTGATGAAACTTTGCTGGGTTATCCGTACTATTTCGGTTTTTATTTCAATAGTGTGTTGCGCGATCGGGGTCCGCGCGCCGCCCTCGCCGCACTGCAACAGTCGCTTCACAACAACAGCCGTCTTTCTCGAAGCAATGCGGTCAAATATATGTTTTCGGTGGCAATGCCCTGGATCCGTCATGGCAAGGCTTGCTGGGATACGGCATTCCTTCGGCGCACACCTGGAATGCCGGAAACCCTCCGCGAACTGGGCTCACATTGCGACCTTGCAAACTTTCAGATCAGCGAAATCATGGTCCGCACTCTCCCGGCTCTGCTGCGCTACGAGGACCGGAACTCGATGGCCTTCGGCGTGGAGACACGGCTGCCATTCATGGATTTCAGGCTAGTGGAGTTCTGCGTAGGTCTGCCACTCAGATACAAAATCAGAGAAGGATGGTCGAAGTGGATTCTGCGAAAAGCGATGTCTCCCAATGTGCCTTCCGATGTGATTTGGCGCAAAGACAAGATCGGATTTGAAGCGCCTGAGTCGATTTGGATCAATAACCGCCAGAGTGAAGTCCGCCGAACTGTGTTGCACTCACCGCTGGTGCGCGCGGTCAGCAAGGAACGTAAGCTGAAGCGCTCCTACTCCTCACTCGCCCAGCGCGTGCAATGGCGGCTGTACTCGCTGGCAGTGTGGGCAGAGCAATTTGGAATCCATGAGGCCCAGGACGATCTCGGTCGGGAGATCGAGTGGCCAAGAACTCTCTCGGCTCGGGCCGAGGCGGTTTCCTAGTCCTGGAGAAAAGATTGAAAACAGCGAAGCCATTCCGGGCATTGATCACCGACTCCAACTACAAGCACGCCATCGCGCTCACCCGCTACCTTAAGCGGGAGTTGCCGGAGGTTTACACCATCGGCCAGGTTGATAGCCGCACCAATATGGGGAGCTGGTATTCGTGCTATGACGAAATCATACGCGGAGCGCCGCTGGCAGAGTCGCTGAACACCTGTGAGTTTGACATTGTGATCCCGGTGGGGGGAAGGTCCGTTCTGCAAGTCGCACAAACTTGCCCTCAGAAATCATTGCTGCCATCACAATCGTCTCTCGCGACTTCATATGACAAGGCGGCTACGGTCGAGCTGGCCGCGCGTGCCGGCGTTCCGACGCCTAAGACACGGCTGATAAGGTCGCTGGCAGAGCTCAACCTCGAGGAATTCACATTGCCCTGTGTGGTGAAACCCGCGCACGAAGCGGTCGCAAAAATGGTGGGCTATTGCCGCACCACGGCCGAAGTGCAGAGCACAGTTCAGCAACAATTGCAGGCATTGCAGGCTGACGGGATTGGGGTGCTGGTGCAGGAGTACATTCCCGGAGGCGGGTATGGATTTTTTGGTCTCATGAACGAAGGCACGCCGGTGCGTATCTTCATGCACCAAAGGATTCGTGAATTCCCCGTCAGCGGTGGTGCGAGCACGGCAGCCCGCGCCTTTGATTCGCCACGCCTGAGAGAGCTTGGACTCAAGCTCTTGACCGAACTCTGCTGGACGGGTGTGGCAATGGTTGAATTCAAGCTCGATTCGCGTAGCGGCGACTTCGTGCTGATGGAGATCAACGGCAAGTTCTGGGGCAGCCTCGAGCTGGCGTTGCGGGCCGGGGTAAACTTTGGAGCCGATATCGTGCGGTTATTCCGGGGTGAGCGGCTTGTCTACAGCGACTCCTACGACCGAAACCTGCATTTTTACTGGCCCTTGGATAATGACTTGCTCACTCTGTGGAAGATGCGCTCGTTGGGCCGGGCCTTGCGGGACTATTGGCAGCCGCATGCCGCCACCAACTGCGGACAAAGCGTGAGGGCTGATTTCTGGAAGACGGTGCGACTGGCGAAGTCGCTGGTGATGGCATGAGTTCCCCTAAGCGGATACTCCGCGGCATTATCCATTGCCATTCCGAGCACTCCTACGATTCCGTGACTTCGGTTTCGTCCTACCTACGCTTCGCGCGAAAGCAAGACCTGGATTTCATTATATTGACGGACCATGACACTACGGCCGGGTCACGACAGTTACACGAGATGGCTGGCCGGCGCATGCCTGAGTTACAAGTTCCGATTGCGGCCGAATATAAGACGGATCAAGGCGATATTATCGCGGCTTTTCTACAAGAGGAGATTTCGGAACGAAGCTATTCGCGTTTCTTGGCGGCGGCACGCGCGCAGAAGGCGCTATTACTCCTGCCCCACCCCTATGTCGCTCATACCGATCCGGAGCGCCTGGCTTCCGATTGTGACTTGATCGAAGTGTTTAACTCTCGCGCCCGGCATGATGCCAATGAAAGAGCGGCCTTGCTTGCCGCTGAAAAACGCAAACCGGTGTACGCTGGCAGCGACGCGCACCTGTACCGCAGCCTTCACCGCGCCGTAATTGAAGTCGCCGATCAAGGCGGACTGCGGACATCACTGATGACGTCGCCCAACACTTGGACAACGAGTGAGACCCCCCGTTGGGAGATCGCCGTATCGCAACTGACTAAAAGTTGGAAGAACCGGGACCTTAAGCACGCAATAAAAACCCTTCACAGCGGGGTTCGCTTTGTACACAAACGCTTGATCAGTGGGATTTAAATGACTCGGATCAACGGCAACTCGAGCACACGATTCGCAGCGGGCACGGTGGAAATCATGCCTACGACGCCGCTGCCACTCGCAGGTTATGACGGGCGCACCAGCCCATTTCAGACTGTTGCCGAACCGCTGGAGGCAAACGTTGTGGTCGCCAACGCCGGTCATGGTGACTATGTACTCGCCACAGCCGACTTGTTATATCCGGGAAAAGTATTGCGTGATCGCATTTTACTGAAGGCCGGGCTGGCAGACCGCCCTAACGCACTTTTTCTGGCCGCTAGTCACACGCACTTTGCTCCCATGACGCAATACGGTACTCCGCGGTTGGGCGTGCCGGTGGATTCATACGTGGAACTCGTCGCTTCACGCATCGCAGAACTGATCGAAAAGTTACGGCGCAGCCTGGGGGAGGCGAGCCTCACCTATTGCGAAGGCGTGGCACATCATGCGATCAATCGGCGATTGCGTCGCCTGCGGCTGTCGCGCTCAGGCCTGCACTACTCGGCCGAACTGGGACCAAATCCGAATGGCGCTCGGGATGAGAGCGTTCGTGTCCTGCGCCTGGTGGATGCTGGTGGAAAGGTAATTGCCCTGGTTTGGAATTACGCCTGTCATCCCACGGGCTTTCCCGACAGGGAGTCGGCTTCCGCAGAATTCCCTGCTGTGGTGCGCCGAAAACTGCGAGAGTATTTTGGCAATGTTCCAGTGCTTTTCCTGCAGGGCTTTTCGGGAGACTTGCGTCCTCCTTTTCGGGCCAATCTGGGCGGCCTCGGTTCCTTAGCGGCCCGAATCGTAAAGGGGCCGCAGTTTGGACCGCCGAGTCTCACCGAATGGCAATCCTGGGCAGAGAGTCTCGCTTCCCGGATTGTTGATATAACAAAGTTAAACGGGAAATTGCTTTCCTCAGACCAATTATCCGGTGCCCGCGAGGCCATTCCCATCGAACAGATTGCAGAGGGCGATGCCCAAGGCAAGGCCATCTCGATTCATGCGCTTCAACTGGGAGGAGCACACTTCGTCGGATTTGGCGCGGAACCCGTGAATGCTTACCGTGGAATCGTCGAACGCAAATTCGGTATCGGCCCGGTGCTCACAGTGGGCTGCATTGACCAGACTCACTGCTACTTACCGACAGACGCCATGCTGGCGGAGGGCGGATACGAAGTGGAAGGCTTTCGTTCTGCCTTTAACTTCACAGCTCGATTCAAACCGGGGCTGGAGAGAACTGTCTCCGAGGCACTCGACCGAGTGAATGCCGGAAACCAGCCGAAAGCTCTCAATCCCCCGCATTCCGATTCTTATGGATGCGACAACCGCTCGCGGGTTGGCCCAATCGGCGTTGTGGCTGATTGTTCGGCTAACGCATTCCAATAGCGCGCGCGTTCTGTAGTTCGATCTCAACACATAGTTTTCTTAAGAATTCTTAGGAGGGTTCTCGATGCGAAGTACTCGTGTTCTCGTTACCGGGGCTGGCGGCTTCATCGGCAGCCACTTGGTTTCCTATCTCAAACGTGAGGGATATTGGGTTCGAGGCGTGGATCTCAAGTACCCTGAGTTTGCCGCCAGCAAGGCGGATGAATTCCTAATCATTGATCTGCGGCGTTGGGAGAACTGCCTCAAGGCGACCGAGGGCATCGAGGATGTTTACGCACTGGCCGCCGATATGGGAGGCATGGGCTTCATCTCATGCCATCACGCTCAGATTCTGCACAACAACTCGCTGATTAACATTCACACTCTGGATGCAGCCCGTCAAAACAAGGTAAAGCGATATTTGTACACTTCTTCGGCTTGCATCTATCCCGAGTACAAGCAAACCGAGGCAAACATCGCGCCCTTAAAGGAAGAAGACGCTTATCCGGCCATGCCGCAAGACGCCTATGGATGGGAGAAGCTGGTCACCGAGCATCTGGTTTCCCATTATCACCAGGACTACGGAATGGATGTGCGCATCGTGCGCTTTCATAATATCTTCGGCCCGCTCGGTACTTGGGAAGGCGGGCGGGAGAAGGCCCCTGCGGCAATGTGCCGCAAGGCAGCCCTGGCCAAGTTCACGGGCAATCACGCCATCGACATTTGGGGCGACGGCGAGCAGACGCGCTCGTTCTGCTACATCGATGACTGCGTGATTGGCATTTACAAGCTAATGCAATCCGGTTACACCAAGCCGATCAATTTGGGTCAAGACCGCCTGATTACAATTAACGACCTCGCCGACATGGCGGCCAGGTGTGCTGGCATCACGATTACCAAGAAACATGTCGATGGCCCACAGGGGGTTCGCGGCCGGAACTCTGATAACAACCGTCTGCGTGAAATTCTCAAATGGGAGCCTCAAATTACGCTCGAAGAAGGTATGGAACTGACCTATGCATGGATCGAACAGCAGGTTGAGCTGAAGTTAGGTGTAGCCTCCGCCGCAGCGACTCGCTGATTCGAGAGCCAGCTAACCACCCCAGACCTTCTACTCCGGTTCAAACATGGATACAGGTACAGCCCTCGAAGACCAGACTTACGATGCAGTGTCTGGCTTGGCCATTTCCGCTGCCCAGTGCACGGGAACGGGACGACTCCGGTGCATGGTGGTCAGCTGCGTCTTTCCACCTGAGTTCACGTTCTCAGCGACGACAAGCGCAAGCATCGCAGAAGAGCTGGCTGCTCGAGGGCACGAAGTCACAGTATTGGCGCCTTTTCCTAGCAAACCCGCCGGAAAGTTATTCCCGGGCTACCGTCGTTCCATGTACTCCGCTCGAAAGATGCCAGAAGGCTACAAACTTGTTCACTGCTTCGGATTACTTGCGCCGAAGTCTGGGATGGTTTCTCGTTTCCTGGAGAACATTTCGTTCGGGGTGACGGCTGGACTACGCCTGCTGTTTGGCAGGCGTCCGGACGTGATCTATTCCAATGGGTGGCCGGTATTCGCGACCTTGATGATCATTAACATTGCAAAACTTCAGGCTGTACCCGTAGTTGTCTCAGTGCAAGATGTTTACCCCGAGTCTCTGGTATCGCAAGACCGAACTCGCCCAGAGAGCTTGGTATTTCGGGTGATGCGTCACATCGATGCGTTGATCAGCCGGTCGGCCAAGGCCCTGATCGTGATTTCCCACGGATTCCATGAGATCTACCGTACGACTCGCGGCGTACCAGCTGAGAGGATTCACATTGTTCACAACTGGGGCGATCGCAAGCCTGTGAACCTAGATCGTGTCGCGAATGCGCAATATCGTCAAGCGCAGGGTATCCCGAAGGAAGCGCTTCTTGCAGTCTATGCCGGCAATATCGGACCTGCAGCTGGTGTCGAAGGAATAATCGAAGCATTTGGAAGATTGCGGGATCTGCAAAATTTATATTTATTGATCGCCGGTTCTGGCAGCAATCTGACCTCGTGTATGGCACATGCGAGCGCCTTAGGTCTGGAGCGCGTAATCTTCCATTCGCCTTGGCAGCGCGAAGAGACTGACGTGGTGCTGGGCGCGGCGGACTTGCTGCTGCTACCGACCACCGGAAATCAATCGCTGGCTTCCGTACCTTCGAAATTAATCTCGTACCTTCTGGCCGGCCAATCGGTTCTGGCGATGGTATTGCCCGAATCGGAAACCGCCAACATGGTCAGGAGAGCCGGGGCAGGTTGGATTGTTCCTCCGGACAACCCAGATGCGCTAGCGGCAGAGATCCGAAACATCGCCTCCCTTCCGGCTGGCGAATTACATTCGCTTGGCAAATCCGGCAAAGCCTTTGCAGACAAAAACCTTTGCCGGGAATCAAACCTGCCAAAAGTTATTCGTATCCTCGAGATGGCGGCGACCAAGCAATACTTGGCAAACCGACCGGTTGCGGCCGAACCCTCTCGATAACTTACCGCTTTCCCTTCAAAATAAATCCGATAAGGCAGATGACCCCATGATAACCAGAAGTCGTGCCGTTACGGTTCCGTACCATAAGGCAGCAGTGGGCGAAGCGGAAGCCCAGGCTGCAGCCGCAGTAATCCGTTCGGGGTGGCTCACGATGGGCCCCCATACTGTCGAGTTCGAAGAAAAGTTCGCGAAATCCGTCGGCGCGAAACATGCGCTTGCAGTCAGTTCGTGTACTGCCGCGTTGCATCTGGCGTTGGAAGCAATAGGCCTGAAGGCGGCGGACGAAGTGCTCGTGCCAACGATCACTTTCGCAGCCACCGCTGAAGTCGTCACGTATTTTGGCGCTCGTCCGGTGCTCGTCGATGTCGATCCGGTAACTCTTAACCTTTCAACCATGGACGCCGAGCGCAAGATCACGTCGAAGACAAAAGCTATTATCCCCGTACATTTCGCCGGTCAACCGTGCGACCTGGACGAAATTTGCGAACTCGCGAAGCGGCACAATTTGAGGATCATCGAAGATGCTGCCCATGCGGTACCGGCTTCATATCGCGGACGCCCGATTGGCGCTGTGAGTGAGACTACATGTTTTAGCTTCTATGCGACCAAAACTCTAACTACCGGCGAGGGCGGCATGGTTACAACCGACAACGATGCCATTGCCGATCGCGTCCGGACGATGCGTCTGCACGGCATTGGTCGCGATGCCTGGAAACGCTATACCGCTGAAGGTTCGTGGTATTACGAAGTGCTCGCCCCTGGTTACAAGTACAACATGAACGACGTTCAGGCCGCGATCGGGTTGGTTCAACTCGCCAAGTGCAACGATATGCATGCTCAGCGGGCCGCGATCGCCGAGAGATACGATGAGTCGTTTAGCAAGATTGCGATGCTGGAAACGCCAACCCTGCGCCCGGACCGTGAGTCAGCGATGCATTTGTACGTCCTGCGGCTGAATACAGAGCAGTTGACAATCAGCCGTAATGATTTCATCCGCGAACTCAAGGAATGTGAAATCGGCACCAGCGTCCATTTCATTCCGCTGCATTTCCATCCGTATTACCGCGACAATTATGGGCATAAACCAAACGATTTGCCAGTAGCAGCGCGCGAGTTCGAGCGGTACTTATCCCTTCCCTTCTTTCCCGACATGACCGACGAACAAATTGATTATGTGATCGACAGCGTTTGCCAGATTGCAAAGCGCCATCGCAAGCAGGCTTCGGGAGAAAGCACAAAGTCATGGAAAGCGCGAGCCTGAACTCGGCATCCAAACCGGCAGAGATCATCGTCCGTCCCGGTGGGCTGAATGATGTGCCACAGACGGTCGAGGTGCATAAAGTTGCATTCCCCGACTCTTTTCTGACTATCTTAGGCGATCGCTTCCTCGACGAACTATACCGCGGCTTCTTGCAGGATGAGTCGTCGATCTATTTAGTGGCGGAGGAGGACGGACGGCAACTTGGAGTGGTCGTGGGGACGATAGAACCGCGCGGTTTCTTTAAGCGCTTGCTCATTCGCCGTGGGTTTATGTTTTTGTGTGCGGGCCTCGCCGGCCTTCTGAGAAACCCGGTAAGGGTGGGCCAGCGGTTCTTGTTTGCTCTTGTGTACCGTGGCGAGGCTCCGCCGGGGTTAGACGGAGCAGCCTTGTTAAGTAGTATCGGCGTAGTTCCAACTTGCGGGGGTCGCGGATTGGGAGCACTGCTCGTAGAACGCTTCTGCCAGCAGGCCACCTCTCGAGGTTCGCCTTCGGTTTATCTCCTGACCGATAGCGGGGCAAACGATGGGGCGAACCGTTTCTACCTTAAGTGTGGATTTTCTTTGGACAGCCGCATCGAACGGCAGAATAACAGGATCATGAACCGCTATATTCGGCCAATTGCCAAGTCGACCTCCGCACCATGAAGAAACTCGCAAGATATAGGATCGTTTGTCAAAACGTCGCGGCAGAACGCTGTTGCTGCTTCATCTCCTCTTTTAGATCTTATTGTGGAGTAGGTCGAAAATCTGAATGCGGTAATTGACGCCAGCAAAACTGCGGAGGGGCTTACTCATGCTAAAACGGGCTTTCGACATCGTCCTGTCGGTGATAAGTCTGATTCTGCTCTCGCCGATCTTGATGCTGGCGGCCATCTTGGTCAAGTGCAGCTCACGAGGGCCGGTATTTTTCCAACAAGACCGCGTAGGCAGCAACTTTCGTGAATTCCGATTGTTCAAGATCCGGACCATGTGCGTAAACAATAGCGACGTCGCTGTCACCTGTGGCGCCGATCCACGGATCACTCGCGTTGGAAAAGTGCTGCGCAACCTTAAAATCGATGAATTGCCCCAACTTTGGAATGTTTTGCGAGGGGACATGAGCTTCGTCGGACCGCGGCCAGAAGTGCCGCAATATACTCGGATTTTCCACGAAGACTATGCCCAGGTACTAACCGTGCGGCCCGGTATCACAAGCGCGGCATCCCTCAAGTACCGTAATGAGGCAGAGATCCTGGGCCGGGTCGATGATCCCATGGACTACTACGTTCGCGTCATCCTGCCGGACAAGTTGCGACTGGAAAAGGAATACATCAAGCGTCGTTCCTTCTGCTATGACCTATCACTAATTCTGGCAACCTTGCGGGCCTGCGTCCCGGCTGTTGCCGGTTGTTCTGATGTCTGCCAGCCCATACCGAGATAACCTGTGGCGTCACGAGGCAACAAGGGAGTTGACCGCGCGCCGGTACGCGATTGCTTTAACTCAAAATTCATACTGCCCGCGCCGGGAGAAGGATAAACCGCAATGCGCAAGTCGAATCTTCGTATCGAAATTCTTGTGCGAGTTCTCGCTGACCTCGTGCTTTTGAACATTTCCCTATTGTTCGCGCTCCTGCCGCAGGTTTTATTTCGTCACCTGCCTCTGGCCGTACTGGTGAACGTATGGTCGCCTGCAGCCTTGCTGATCAGCGTGGTTGGTCCCTCTCTGTTTTACAAGATGGGGTTCTATACCAAGGGGCGCTCCTATAGCGGGAAGTACAAGGCTCTTGTCATCCTGCGATCAATGGCTATGCTCTTTTCGACGGTCGCGCTTTGTTTGTACTTCGTACGACTGCAACCTGCATTTCCACGTTCTTCCCTATTGTTGGCTTTTGTTAGCGGCTCCATTCTTCTGCTGTCGGCGAGGCTCTGGTCAAAACTCTGGAAGCATCTCCTGATCCAGGAGAATCAATTGGAGCGAGCGTTCGTGCAAGAAGACCGGCAAAGCGTATTACTCATTGGAGGTGCAGGCTATATCGGATCTGCTTTGCTTCCGAAGTTGCTGGACCGGGGATATCGCGTTCGCCTCCTGGACTGTTTTATTTATGGAGAAGAACCGATTCAGCCGGTAATGCAACATCCTAATCTCGAAGTTCATCGGGGAGACTTTCGTAACGTCGATACGGTGGTTGCCGCCATGCGAGAAATGAAGTCTGTCATTCACCTGGGCGGACTGGTTGGCGACCCAGCTTGCGCGCTGGATGAGGAGTTAACCATCCAGATCAACCTGATCGCGACTCGCATGATAGCCCAGGTCGCCAAGGGAAACAGAATTTCGCGATTCGTCTTTGCCAGCAGCTGTTCGGTTTACGGAGCCAGCGATCAGCTTCTGAATGAGAGATCGGCTCTAAATCCGGTTTCGCTTTATGCGCGCAGCAAAATTGCTTCCGAGAACGTGCTGTTGGGTTTACGCAGTGATGGTTTTGAGCCGGTCATTCTACGGTTCGGCACGATTTACGGACTGTCAGGCCGGACACGCTTCGACCTTGTTGTGAATCTTCTCGCGGCCAAGGCGCTCGTCGAAAAAGTGATTACGGTTTACGGCAAAGATCAGTGGCGCCCGTTCCTGCATGTGCATGACGCCGGGCGCGCTGTTATGGCAGCGCTGGACGCCAGGTCGGAATCGGTTTCAGCGACCGTCTTCAACGTAGGGTGTGATGAGCAGAACCGGACTCTAGGACAAATCGGTGAACTCATTCAAGCCATGGTGCCGGGATCTGTCCTGCGCTGTACCGAGGACAACCTCGATCGCCGAAACTACCGGGTCGAATTCCGCCGGATTAGGGAAACCCTTGGATTCCATCCCGTTTGGAAGATCGAAGCTGGCGTTCAACAGGTTCTGGACGCGATTATGAGCGGTAAAGTGACGAGCTACCAGGATCCCAAATACAGCAACGTCAAATTCCTGAGTGCGCCAGACGCCCGGGAACACTTGCCGGTAATGGAAGATTGGGTCCCAAAGTTGATGGAGTTTCCAGTTCAAACCCCTGCCAACATGTCCGACTAGCGGGATGGATAATTTCTGGCATTCGTCGTGCGCAAACCCTTTCACGTTAAGGCGACGACTACCGATGTGCCCAAGCTTTTCTTCCCCAGCGGTGAGCTAGTGCGGACTCGCACGCGGTCGTTCCTCGCCGGTGTTACTCGATGCTTCTTCGCCAACCTGCCTTGATGAGCACCATGGGCTCGTGCCCAGCTGTTTTTCCGCCCTAACAATATCCGCTAACCGTGTTTCCGCTCTGGTTCCTCGCCTTGCCTTGTTCCCTTGACTCGCTTTTCCCACCTGCCTAGCTTTGTTCTTTCTCCGAACTTTGGCTTGAAAATCGCAGGGGCCTTGACGATTGTCGAGACTCTTGCCCAGAAACTTGCTTTCCAAGCACTTGGCAAGTACGTCTAAAGCGGCGTAGAGTATCGTTTCCTCGGAATCTTGCTGTTTCCACCACATAGGAGCACGCTGCATGCGTTACTGGCTGGGTTTGTTGCTCGTCGTATTCTGCTTTCACCTTACTGCTTCCTCGCAAACCGCGGAGGAATTGATCAACAAGAACATCGAAGCCAAGGGAGGCATGGAAAAGATCAAAGCCGTCAAAACGTGGCGCATGACTGGCAAACTTATCGGTGGGGGCATCGTTGCCACCGTGGGCCAGGAGAACATGCGCCCCAACCTGGTTCGCGAGACTTTTTCGCTCCAGGGCATGACCGTGGTGCAAGCCTATGACGGCTCGAGCGGTTGGCAAATCCGGCCGTTCGGCGGCCGAAAGGATCCCGAACTGATGGGTGAAGACGACATGCGGGATCTTCTGATTGACTCCGACTTCGACGGACCGCTGGTCGATTACAAGGCCAAGGGGAACGCGGCGGAATATCTGGGCCATGACGTCGTCGACGGGGACGATGCCCTCCGGCTCAAGGTCACACTGAAAGATGGCGACATTATTTATTACTACCTTGATCCCGACACGTACCTGGAAATTCGCAAGGAGACGCAGGAATTCATTCGCGGCTCAGTGCGAGAAAACGTTTCCGACCTCGGGTCCTACAAGCCGGTCGCCGGTGTGATGTATCCATTTTCTATGGCATCGGGCCCCAAGAACGATCCCACTTCCTGGCAGACGGTGACGGTCGAGAAGATAGAAGTAAACGTACCGCTGGATATTTCTGAGTTTGCATTACCAGCGTTACTCAAGAAAGAGGCGCCGAGAAAGTAAGAACCGGCGAATAACCTGCAGGACGCGTTGACCCACCATAAATGTACAGACACAAATTTGCGGGACATGAATTCGCATTATTAAAGAGGACTCTCGACGATGACAGTTCACGCCAACTTTTGTAGCTTGCTGCGAAAGTTTTCGCGCGTAGTCGTTTTTGGATTGTTTTTTCTCTGCGTTGCGGCTTCCGCCCAGCAGGCCGTTGAGTTCGATGCTGCCACCATCTCTGGATTGCCTGTGCGCAACATCGGTTCCGCGACTATGAGCGGACGCATTGCAGCTGTGGCTGCGGTGAACGAGAACGGGCGCCTTACTGTGTTTATCGGGGCCGCCAGTGGCGGAGTTTGGAAATCGGTGAACGGGGGAACGACGTTTAAGCCGGTATTCGATCGTCAATCCGCGCAGTCGGTTGGAGCCATTGCCATTGATCCGTCAAATCCGAAGATCATTTGGGTGGGCTCGGGCGAAGCGTGGACCAGAAACAGCGTCTCCATTGGCGACGGCGTTTACAAATCCACCGATGGCGGCGAAAACTGGACCAACATGGGGTTGAAGGATTCCGAGCATATCGCAAAGATTCTCGTCGATCCCAAGGACAGCAACAGCGTGCTGGCCTGCGCCCCAGGCCATCTTTGGAATGACAATGACGAGCGAGGGGTTTTCAAAACCTCGGATGGCGGCACTACCTGGAAAAAGGTTCTCGCTGGAGCGAATGGTTCGACTGGTTGCGGCATGCTGGCGATGAGTCCGCTCGAACCGAAAACTATCTTCGCCTCGATGTGGGACTTCCGCCGCCAGGGTTGGACATTCCGTTCCGGTGGCCCGGGCAGCGGACTTTACCAGTCCACCGACGGGGGCGAGCACTGGACTGAACTGAACGACAGCAACAGCAAGGGCCTGCCTGAGAAACCCTGGGGACGAATTGCGCTGGCGGTTGCGCCTTCCAAACCGCGGGTCGTCTACGCCATGATCGAATCGAAAAAGAGCGCGCTGTTCCGCTCCGACGATGGTGGCAAGACATGGAATCGCCTGGATGCCAGCCGGTTCATGATCTGGCGTCCATTTTATTTTGCTAACTTGATCGTGGATCCAAAGGATGAGAACAAAGTTTTCAAACCAGATGGACCGCTGTTACTCAGCGTAAACGGGGGACAAAGTTTCAGCTCGGTCGGCGGGGCAGCGCACGGCGATTTCCATGACGTGTGGATCGATCCCAACAATCCAAATATCGTGTACACGGGCGATGACGGCGGCTTGTGGCGGAGTGAAGATGGAGGCACGCGCTGGAAGCACCAAATCAACCTGCCGATTTCGCAGTTCTACCACGTGAGCGTCGACAATGACAATCCCTACCATGTTTACGGGGGCTTGCAAGATAACAGCAGTTGGATCGGAGATTCGTCCTACCCGGGCGGCGTGACCAACTCGCGCTGGGAGAACATTTACGGAGGCGACGGCTTCTGGGTCTTTCAGGACACCTCCGACCCCGATTACATTTACGCCGAAGCCCAGGGCGGCACCATCGGCCGCGTCAATCGACACACGCTGGAAGTCCGGCCCATTCAACCGCTTCCCGACTACAACGAAAAGAAACTGCGTTTCAACTGGAACACGCCGATTCATATGAGTCCCAATGAAAAAGGGACGATGTACATCGGGGCCCAGTTCCTCTTTCGTTCTCGCGACCATGGGCAGTCTTGGGGGCGCATTTCGCCCGACCTCACCACCAACGATCCCGAAAAGCAAAAACAGGAGGAATCTGGCGGCGTCACCGTCGACAATTCGTCGGCGGAAATGCACACTTCGATCTACTCCATTTCGGAATCGCCGAAGAACGGGCAAATCATCTGGGTCGGAACCGACGACGGCAACCTGCAAATCACCCGCGACGGCGCCAAGACCTGGGCTAACGTCGTCGCTAGCGTTCCTGAGCTAGAGAAGAATTCCTGGGTTTCGACCGTTGAGGCTAGCCGCTTCGACGAAGGGACCGCCTACGCTACCTTTGATCGCCATACGTTTGGCGACATGAAGCCGTACGCATACAAAACTACGGACTACGGAAAGACTTGGACTTCACTGAACGTGCAACAAAATGGAGTGCTCGGCTACGCGCACGTGATCAAGGAGGACACCGTTGATCCGAATCTGTTGTTTCTGGGAACGGAATTCGGTCTTTGGATCTCAGTAGATGGCGGCCAGCATTGGGCGCAGTACAAGGCAAGCAATTTTCCCTCGGTGGCTGTTCGCGACCTCGTAGTGCATGCGCGTGAGTCCGACCTGGTGCTCGCGACCCATGGACGCGGCATTTGGATCATCGACGACATTTCTCCGCTGCGCGCACTGACGCCCGACCTGATGGCGAAAGAAGCTACCCTGATACAGGGCCCGCCAGCCATTCAATACTTCAATGCCAACGGAGGCTGGGCTGAAGGCGATGAGAGTTTCAACGGGCCCAGCCGGCCTACCGATGCGTTCATCGATTACTACCAGAAGCATCGTCACATCTTCGGCGATTTAAAGATAGAAATCCTCGATCGAGATGGAAAGTTAATGGATACAATCCCGGGCAGCAAACATCGGGGCCTCAACCGGGCGGCATGGTCGATGCGGCTGAAACCACCTGTCGTCCCCCCCGCAGCCAGCGCGCTATTCGCTGCCTTCCAGGGGCCGCGGGTTCTTCCTGGGACGTACACCGTCAAGATAACCAAGGGTGATCAAACTTATACCGAGCCGTTGAAAGTGGTTCTTGATCCCCGCGCTAAATTCACGATCGAGGATCGGAAATCTCAGTTCGATCTTGTCATGAAGCTCGACAAAATGCTCGGGCACATGAGCTATGCGGTGAGCGCCATCGAAGGAGTGCGCGACGCCGCGGTGGCGCGCTCCGCCAAACTTGCGGAAAAGGATCCACTTCGTGGGCGGCTCCGGCAACTTTCCGCAGACTTGGATAATCTTCGTTCCAAAATTGTGGCCACTAAGGAAGGCGGCGCCATTACCGGTGAAGAGCGCATCCGCGAACATTTGGGCTCACTGTACGGAGACGTGAACGGCTATGAAGGCCGGCCCACGGATTACCAGGCCGCTCGCGCCGACTCGCTTGGCCATGAATTGGAGGACGTGATTTCCGACTTCCGCAAGCTTACTGACAAGGAACTGTCCTCGATTAACGCCACCCTTAAGAAAAAGAAACTTGAGGCGATCTCGGTGCTAACCGAGGTTGATTGGGAAAAACGGCAGCATGAGGAATCGTCGGCAAAATCGGCTGGGGCGGGGGCTCGCGAGATGGATTGAGCGGAGTGGGTTTGCCATCGTTCGCGGTATTGTCTCCCATGGCTCAGGATTCTCGCCCGCCCGCTTCTGCAGCACTGACGGCGCGGCTGGAAGCCGCGCCCCTTCAAAGCCTAAACGTGGACTTACAGGTTTGCCCGCAGACTACGAAGACATCCCCTTCTCGATCGCGCTCTAGCCCATCTCCGCGGCTTTCGCGGCATTGCTCAGTTCTTTTGATTCTCCGAGCGGCAACTCCACGGTTACACGTGAGCCACGCGGCTGCAGGTTCGCGAGTCTGATCTCGCCATCGTGCTCTTTGACAATTCCGTAACAGATACTCAGTCCCAGCCCAGTGCCTTTGCCGACTGGCTTGGTTGTATAAAACGGATCGAGAGCGCGGTTCAGGTCTTTGAATCCGGGCCCGGTATCTTCCACTTCGATGATTGCGCGATTGCCACGAGCAAAGGCGCGCACTGTAATCCGTTTCAGGCCTTCTGTACTTTCGACTGCATCGATCGAATTGTTGATCAAGTTCAGCAGAATCTGCTTGAACTGATCTTCATCCACGGCCACGCGCGGAAGATTGGAGCGGATGTCGGCGAGGATCTCCAATCCCCGGGTATGCGCATAGTATTCCCGCAGGGTAAGCACATCTCTGACCACCGGAGCCAGATCAACGGACTGACGATCCATGGTGCTTTGCCTCGAGAAGCGCAGGAGGTTTTCCACAATCTTCTTCATGCGGCGGCTCTCATTGACCAGCTTATCCAGTTTGTCTCGCGGTGGCCCGGCAGGCACATCGTCAGTGAGCAGATCGCCGTAGCCCATTACGGCGGTGAGCGGGTTGTTGAGTTCGTGCGCGACTCCAGCCACCAACTGACCCAAGGCCGCAAGTTTTTCTGAGCGGATCAGCTGGCTCTGCAACGACTTCAGCTCGAGAGCCACTGCAAGATCAGCCGCCAAAAGCTCGATTCGCGCCAACTCGGGGGCAGTAACCGCTTCAACGTCTCGCGGATCGTCGAGGCCGATGCAGCCAAGATAACCGCCGCGCGCGGAACACAGGGGAATCAGGAGTTCGTCTCCCGTGTTCCAGTAAGCATTTAGGTCGTATTGCAGCGAACTCTTTAGCGGATCGTATTTCGCGGCCTCTGCCGCCGAGAGTAAAAACGAATTCTGACCGACCTGGCGGCCGCGGGCGCAGAAATCCTTGATATCGTCCCCGGTCCAACGGCGAGCTTTCTCCCGCAATTGGGCTAATTCAGCGGGAGCCATTCCGCTTGCCCCCGCTACTCGCAAACCGTGACCCCCGCTATCGAGCTCGATGACGGCGCGGCGAAAATTGCTCACATCCGTGATTGCAGAAGCGATCTCATTGCACAGCAAGTCCACGGTCGCTCCACTCAACAATTGCGAAGTGATCGTCGAAAAGCGTTCCAATTGATGGTTCAACGCACGCTGCTTGCGCTGCATGCCCTCGATGGACTCGGACTTATCCTCGACAATTGCCAGAATCATGCCGAACGCGACAAACATCTTCGGCGTATTCCAAAGTTCTGCGGGCACATTCGCGTGGGGTGCAAAGCGATCCAGCAACATCCCTACAGGAAATACGGCGCCCCAGCAGAAAAATCCTCCGGCAGCGGTCAGAATGCCCGGGGAAGCGCGCCAATAATTACGGCAGAGAAAAACTCCGGGTAGCGCAAAGCCAATCGCCAGCAAAACCGTCAAACCCTCATCGAAGGATCCCCGCAATGCCGCCCGGATACCCCAAACAGCGGCGGCCGAACTTCCCAGCGCGAGCGAAATAGCATAGAAGGAGAATTCGCGTACCCAAAAGAGAAAGAGAGTCCCCCCAACAAAACACGTTGACAGGCAGAGGACGTAGGGCCACCGAACGTGCAAGTCGTAACTGCTCAAAATCGCATAGGCCACGGAAGGTATGCCGGTCACCAGAAGCAGCAAGGTGCGCTTTTGCTCATCTTCGGCGACGGCTGAGACTGACACGACAAACGCCACAGCAGCCGCTTGCAGTGATCCCAGGTCGATTGCCAGAAGATACGGACTCACGTCTCCCGTCGCTGGCTCAAGCAGCTGTGCCACGAAGTGGGTGAAGATGAGGAACCATGCCACCATCCACAGTTGCAAGCGCGCAGAATGGCTGTGCCGCTTCAGCGCCAGGAAAATGCCGACCAGCACGGCGACCGTTACTACTGTGGGGATCTTCTCAAGCAGGGTCATATATTAAGGATGCTCGGACACACAGTATGTCAAATTGACCAAAGAACCAAGAGGTTCGCGGTTACCAAGGTAACCAGGGTCATAACCGGCCTATCCAGCAATGTGCGGCGCAACTTTCTCAGTGGTTTAGGGGTTTAGATATGCTTACGATTGCTGATGCTTACAAATTTTGACCTTTCTTTGCTTTACATGGTGACCGCGCTCCCGGATGATTGAATAAAATGCCAGACTGGGATTCATGTCGTGACGGCGACCGGCTGCGAAATTTAGGGACACTATTTCCCGAATCCAACTCAGGGGTTGCGATTTACATTCAAATAGTCTTCGGAGAAAAACTTGAAAAAGCTAATCTTAATTGCCAGTGTTTTTGTTTTTTGCCTTCTTGAAAGGCCTGCGCACGGGCAACAGTTTGACGCAGCATTTGGTTTAGGCACTGTTACCTCAGGCTCCCCCACGACTTCCGGAGGATTCTTTTTCCCTTCGCTTAGAGGAGGCACATACCCCAGCATTAGTGCGGACTTCCTCGTGGCGCGCCGTGTGGGGGTCGAAGGAGAGTTCGCCTGGAGGGCGAGTCAGGGCCTCTACGGAGGCGCCGAACCTTATCGCCCGATCTTCTGGGCTATCAATGGAATCTGGGCGCCAAGGATTGCTAAACCGGTTACGGCTGAGCTGCTGGCTGGAATTGGCGGCGAAGACCTCAGATTCTACGGGAACATCAACTTCAGCCCCCTGGCAGGGTACACCAACTACACCAGCAGCAATCACTTCATGGGAGACGTTGGCGGCGGCATCCGCGCCTACTTCTGGCACAATGCTTTCATTCGGCCCGAAGTGCGCCTCTACCTGATTCACAACAACGTCGAATTCAGTTCCGGCTACGTTGCGCGGTATGGGGTGTCGATCGGGTATAGTTTCGGCGGGCGCTAACTGCGGCACGCGACTATGAAATTGGTTCTCGGTCCTCAGGCTCTTTCTTAGGTAGAAACGTAGCTCGCCACGTTTCGGCCGGAGGCGAGACATAGCAAGCTACGTCTCTACCGCTCCATAGGAGGGCCGATCCTGGAGCCAATTTTCTTTGCTCGGTTTTGGCTACAATAGAAAGCATGACAGATGCATTGACCATCGCTGGCCGCGATTTTCGTTCTCGTCTCATTGTTGGCACCGGAAAATACAAATCTTTTCAGGAAACCGGACGAGCGCTCGAAGCCAGTGGCGCGGAGATGGTGACGGTGGCCGTGCGCCGGGTGAATCTTGATCGCAGCAAGGAATCGCTGCTCGACTACATCGATGCCAGTAAATACTTTCTCCTGCCCAACACCGCTGGCTGCTACACGGCCGACGAGGCGATTCGCGCCGCTCGCCTGGGGCGCGAAGTCGGGCTCTCCGATTGGGTTAAGCTCGAAGTCATCGGCGATCAGGCTACGCTCTATCCGGATGTGCAGGCCACGCTGGAAGCGACTCGCGTCCTGGTAAAGGAAGGCTTCACGGTCCTGCCCTACACTTCGGACGACATCGTGTTCGCCAAACGGCTGCTCGATGCCGGCGCCAGCGCGATCATGCCTTTGGGAGCGCCGATCGGCAGCGGGCTGGGAATACAGAATGCCGCGCATATTCGAATCTTGCGAGAGATGATTACCGGGGTGCCGTTGATTCTCGATGCCGGTGTGGGTACGGCATCCGATGCCGTAATTGCGATGGAACTGGGCGCCGACGCCGTGTTGATGAACACAGGTATCGCTGGTGCACAAGATGCGGTGCTGATGGCGGAAGCGATGAAACATGCCGTGCTGGCGGGACGGCAAGCCTATCTCGCTGGACGCATGCCCAAGAAATTGTATGCGACCGCCAGTTCACCATTGGAAGGCGTGGTGCGATAGGCGTCTGCGCAAAACAGAAAGGGCGGCATCAAGCCGCCCTTTCAATTCTGTCTTCATCAATCAGAGCATCTTGACGCTGTCGATGTGCATGGAGTCTCCGGTCATTTGCCCGGTGACGGCCACGTGATGTCCTTCATGCCCCTTGAGCACATCGGGGTTGTCGACGTTGACGACTTTCTGGTCACTATCTGTAACAATGACTGCCTTCGCCCCCTTGCCCAAACACTTGGTCATGCAGGCCGCATGGCTCGCGTTGGCTCCTTTGGCGCCGCACATCGAATCGCTCACGTACCCGTTCACGGTCGCGGATTTATCCGCCGCCGAGGCTATTGCAACCATGAAGCACAAAACTGAGACGGCAGCACAACTCATCAATAGTTTTTTCATAGCACACCTTGTTTAAGCGGTTGACCCGCCGATTTTGTAACCCTAGCCGCCCTTGCCCGGCAA
Source organism: uncultured Acidobacteriota bacterium (assembly GCA_963832245.1). GTDB lineage: Bacteria > Acidobacteriota > Terriglobia > Terriglobales > Acidobacteriaceae > JABDBE01. The sequence goes on along the minus strand of CAWHTG010000004.1, from coordinate 2,336,096 downwards.
TTCCGCTGCACACGTGCAAGCTACCAACAGGGCGGAAACCAATTGCGGACCGCCTCGTGGTGATCAAAGGAATTGATGAAAACTATACCACAAACCGATTATGGCGAAACGGGCCGGAGGACAAAGATCACTTGCGGGCGGCGTTGGTTTCCGGCGCGGGAAGATGCGCTGGTGGCGGCGCAACATAGACTACTTCACCGGGACGCGCATAGTGCAACTGCTCCCGAGCTTCTTTCTCAATGGTGTTGGGATCGGGGATCTGTAAGGACTTCACCTGGCGGGTGTAGCGGTCGTTCTCCTTTTGTAGACCGTCAATCTGCTTCTCCAGGCTTTGGTATTCAGTCTTCTTTTGCCGGTAGACTACCATGCCATTGGCGCCAAACATCACGTGCGCGAATAGCCACAGCGTGAACACGGCCACGGCGGCGGTCGCCAACCGGCGGCGCAAGCTATAGAGCAACGTCAGCAGGGGACGAAGCTCTACCATCCTTCGATCCGCCCAAGCTTCGGCTCGCGGAGCCCGCTCCACCAGCGTGCGCAGACTCTCCTCTGACCGCGGCAATACCCGAATTTTTGGCAGACGTATTATTCGAAGATCCATTGTTTGGCTGCCGCGCTAAGCTTTGCTAGTTCCTCAGCACTACCGGCCTCGGAATAAACTCGCACTACCGGCTCGGTGCCGGAGAGCCTGTAGCAAACCCATGAACCGTCCTCGCAGATCAGCTTGAGCCCGCCCGTGCGAACCACTTCCTTCACCTTGCGGCCGAAGAAGTCGCGAGGATTCTGTCCCAGTTTCTCAGTGAACTTCTCTTTCACTTCCGGCGTCAAGCGAAAGTTCTCTCGCTGAGGATAAAAGGAACCAACTTTGACAAATAGCTCCTGCAATTGCCGGCCTAACGATTTGCCTTTTCGCGCCACCATCTCGCAGCACAGCAGCCCCGCCAGGATGCCATCTTTTCCCGGCACCTGCGCCCCAGACGCTTCTGCGAAGCCACGTAGCGCGCGAAATCCCATTGACTGCTCGGCGAACATTGGCGAAGGTAAATTCCTCCGCCATCACCGTGCGCCATCCCGACGTGCCAAACTTGATTCGAGTCGCCATCTCGCCCGCGTCTGAGGGCAGGATGCCCTCAGGACAGCCGGCAAGATGCCGGCGCTACAATTACAAAGTGCTTCCCTTTGATGCGCACAATCGAACCACTGAAGGCTGATTTTATATGACCGACAAGAGAATCGTTCTGACCACTGCGGGATCCGTTGATGAAGCGCGCCGCATTGCGGAGGCCTTGGTCGACCGTAAGCTCGCAGCCTGCGTCAATATCGTCCCCAAGATCGTATCGATTTACCGTTGGAAAGGGAAAGTGGAAGAGGCGGAGGAATGGATACTTCTGATCAAGACCGCCGCTGGGTTCGGGCCGGTGCGCGATGCGATCCTCGAAATGCACTCCTATGAGTTGCCGGAATGCATGTCGATCACGATCGAAGACGGCAGCCCGGAATATCTCAAGTGGCTTGAGGATTCCAGTCGAACTGGGGACTGAAAACAGCCCGGACTCGGTGAAGACTCATGGCACGAAAGTGCCATTTACACGCCTAGGAATGCGAAATAATCTCGCTTTTCCCCTTTCGTTGAAAGAATTTGCAAAGCAAACTAAACCTCTTGAAACGGGTTGGGTGTGTGATCGTTCGAGTGCGCGGGTGGCCGTGGAAGCCCAGCCGCTGGTAGGAGAAGTAAATGCGAACCAAGAAGAACCAAGCCACAGATTTGCGCGAAGGTAACGCCACACGGGAGCATGAGGTTCAGCGGGAAATCGACAGTTTTCTTCGCGCACTTCGTTCTTACCCCGACCGTTTCACTCGCGAACCTCACCTAAGTTTCCAGCAACATCTGTCCAGCATTGTGACCGCGGCGCATCCTCCGGGTACGGACGAAAAGGGGCGGATTTCAGACTAGGCTCATCTCCGGCGAATCCGCAGGCTGGCTCCTCGCGCCGTGATCGCGGTGTGAATTAGCTCCGGGTTGAGTCCGTGCGCTCGCAGGCATTCGCGGACCCGCCTCACGGCTTGGCTCACACTCGATTTCGGATCCAGAAAAACCAATACTGACGGCCCAGCTCCGCTCAAAACACTGCCTAGTATTCCCTGAGTCCCCGTTAGTTTTTGCAACGCCGGCAGCAGGGGACACAAGGACGCGCGGTACGGCTGGTGAATCCGATCGTCCAGCGCCGACGATAGCAGTTCTTTTTCGCCTCGAAGAAACGCCGCCAGCAACAGCATGGAATTCTGGATGTTGGCCACGGCATCCGCACGAGCATATTGATTGGGCAAGACCCGGCGCGCATCCTCGGTGGAAAGGCTTTCATTGGGGACCGCGAACAACAGCGGCCACTTTCCCTTCGGCCTGACGTGGGCCATGTGCATTTCGCCGTCTGAGGAAATTCGTGCAATGGCTAAGCCGCCCATCCAACAGGCTGCAGCGTTATCAGGATGGTGTTCGCGCCGGGCGGCTTCGTAAACGATGCGGCTGTCGGTCCAGCGCAATCGGCCAAAGTGCGCTGCCAGGGCAATTCCGGCCAGCCGCGCGGCCGCGGAGGATCCGCATCCTTTGCCAATAGGAATTTGGTTGTCGATGCGGAGCGCGAGGGGCTGGACCGGCTTTCTTTGGGACTGCAGCACTTCGCGATAGGTGGCGAGAATCAGATGGTTTTCGATTTGCGAGCAGATTTCGGAATCGCGGCCCCGCGCTTTGATTGAAAATTCATCTGCGGGCTTTGCCCGAACTTTAAGAAACATGGAGAAAGCCAGCGCTGCGGCATCAAAGGCAGGGCCTAGGTTCGCGGAGGTGGCGGGAAGGACAATCTCGAAAGATTGTGGTTTAGGCCCCCTTTTACCAGTGCGTTCAGTCATGAATTACGTTGTAGCGCCGGCTTCCACTCAGCTTCGCTCGGGGGCAAAAATCCCCACGACAGCCGCCGGAGGCGGCAGCTCTACATCTGTAGAGACGTAGCTTGCTACGTCTCCAGCCGGTCGTCTGCTTCTTTCAAGGTTCGAATGACAGTGTCCATGGTGGCGTCTAATACGATGGGCGCACGCTGCTGCGGCTTAAGAATATCAGTTTCCTTTTTGGCTTCAGTTCCGGCGAACCAATCGCCGCGATGAAATTTCAAAGTGAACTCGGGATCTTTGAGCAGATGTCCGGTCAAAATCAACACCACACTTTCTCCAGATTTCACGAAACCTTGCTTCACCAGCTTCTTGAGTCCAGCCAGGGTCACCGCGGAGGCCGGCTCGCAGCCAATGCCGTCCGCTCCGATCTCGGCTTTAGCCAAAGCCATCTCAATTTCGCTGACCTGTTCTACCGCGCCACCGGTCGTCTGCAGAACTCTAACGGCTTTTTTCCACGACGCCGGATTGCCGATCCGAATGGCGCTAGCGGCAGTTTCAGCCTGCACGGAGATCAGTGTCTTGCCGCCATTTTCGCGCATGGTCCGCACCAATGGATTCGCGCCTTCTGCCTGAATGATCGAGACTTTCGGTAAAGTTGACATGAAGCCGAGTTGCTTCATCTCGAGCAACGCCTTTCCCAGCGCCGAGGAATTTCCCAGGTTTCCCCCAGGAACGATGATGTGATCGGGCGGCTGCCAATCGAATTGTTCCATCAGTTCCATGGCCGCAGTCTTCTGCCCTTCGAGGCGATACGGATTCACCGAGTTCAGCAGATAAACCGGCATCCGCTGCACGACCTCGTTCAGCACGCGCATGCAACCGTCGAAGTCGGTTTTCAACTGGCAAGTTACGGCGCCATAATCGAGCGACTGAGAAAGTTTGCCCCATGAGACTTTGCCTTCCGGAATCAGCACCAGGCTACGCATTCCGCCGCGAGCAGCATAGGCCGCCATGGAAGCGGACGTATTGCCAGTGGAGGCGCAAGCCACCCACCGGAATCTCTCGCTCCGCGCCACCGAAGCAGCCATCGTCATTCCCGTGTCCTTGAATGATCCCGTGGGATTCATGCCCTGGTGCTTGGCGTAAAGCTGCTGCAGCCCGGCAACGCGCGCGCAGGAAGGCATTTCATAAAGAGGAGTGTTTCCCTCGCGCAGCGTGATGATCTGCTCCCAATCCCCAAGGTCGGGCAGTAGTTCACGAAAACGCCAAACGCCGCTTTCGTCGACTGGGAGTCCGGAGGTGCGACGCTGGCGCCAGAGGTCCCTGAGCGTGGCAGCGTCCATTCGGGCTGAGCTCCAGCCGGGATATACGATTTCCAGCAGGTCGCCGCAAGCGGCGCAACGGAAATTCTGCTCTGCTTTCTGGCACACGGCGCCGCAGCCAATGCATCGCAGTTGCGATGGTTGAACGGGATTAGACTCGCGCGAACTGCGGTCGGTCATCCGGATTGAGCTTAGCGGAGTATAGTCCAGGCGATCTACTTCCTGCCGCGCAAATAGCTGTCGGTCTTGTTAATCCAATCTGCGCGGGGAGGATTGAACACGTCCAGGTCTACCGTATCCTCCAGCGCTTCCGCTTTGTGCGGCATGTGCGGCGGGATTGTCAGCACCTCGCCGGCATTCACAACAATTTCTTTGCCGTCGATCCAGAACTTCAATGCCCCCTCCAAAATATAAGTGACCTGCTCGTTGTGGTGGCTGTGTTCGGGCACGATGCATCCCTTTCTCAACAGGACGCGTGCCAACATAATGTCCTTGCCCACCACGAACTGGCGCTGGAGCAGCGGATTCAGGTCTTCGAGTTCGACCGAACTCCAGGGAACGTACTGTAGCTTGGCCTTTACGCCGCGTGGTTTCATTACTCTTGGCGTCGTCTTTTTCTTTCCAGTGTTTTTCTTTACAGGCTTCTTGCTAATGAGTTTTGATCTTGCCGCCCTTACCATCGTGCACCTTTCCGATTAAAATCCGAATGCATTAGCGTTTTGTCGTGATGAACCGCGACCTCGCTAGTGTGCGGCTACGGTTCCTTCCCAAGAGGCAGAGACCCGCAGAATCCGCGTCACAGCTTCCTGCAAGGTAGCAGTGGACGACGCAAACGCGAAGCGGATGAAATCAGCATCCGCGGCACCAAACGCCGCCCCGGGGATGGCCGCAACCCCCGCCTCCTCAAGCAAAATGCGGCAAAGTTCTTCCGCACTCATTCCCGTCTCTGAAATATTCACCCATGCGTAGAACGCGCCTTCCGGCGCTGAACAGCGGAATCCGGGGACACGATTGAGGTCGCGAATGAACTGCTCGCGTCGCTTGGCAAACTCGCCGACCATGCGGGGAGTTGCGCCCTCGCGATCCTTGAGCGCTTCGATAGCCGCATACTGGCTGAATTCCGCGACGCAAGTATAACTGTTGACCGCCAGCATCTGCAGCGCCGGGACGACGCGCGGCGGCGCAACGGTGTATCCCAGCCGCCATCCGGTCATTGCAAAACTTTTGGAGAAGCCGTCGATGATCAAGGTACGGTCTTGCGTTCCGGGATAGTTCATCAGCGAGACGTATTGCCCAACATAAATGATCCGCGCATAGATTTCGTCGGAGAGCACGAGCAGATCATGTTCTACGGCAAGCTCGGCCAGGCGCCTCTGCACTTCGTCCGTGTAGACCGTACCCGTCGGATTGCCGGGAGAGTTCGCGACCAGAATTTTAGTCCGAGGCGTAATCTTTGCCGCGATCTCTTCCGGATCCGGTTGGAAGTGATTGCGCTCGGAAAGTTTAAAGGGCACGGGGACGCCGCCCAGCCCGAGCGTAATTGATGGATAGCCGGGAAAACCGGGATCGGGGTACAACACTTCGTCTCCGGGATCGACGAGGGCGAGCATCGCCATGAAAAGAGCGATTTTGCAGCCCGGTGCGATCACGACGTTGCTGGGCGAAACTTTCAGATTGCGGGTTTCGTGAAGATAACCAGCGATTGCCTCTCGCAGGGCGGGAACGCCGGCGACCGCACAATAGCGGTCTTTGCCTTCGTCCACGGCTCGCTTGAGCGCGTCATTCACGGAGGCGGAGGGGTGGAAGTCCGGCTCGCCGAGCTCGAGATGAATGATGGAACGGCCTTCCCGCTCGAGTTCCTTGGCGCGCGCATACACGGAGAGTGCGCCCTCGCCAGTCATTACTTTCATTCGAGATGCCAACGGTCGCATGACTTACCTTTCTTGCATGGAGGGCGGGCGTCGCGGCCGGCTGGACGAGCCAGAGCCCCGTCCTCCATTTCGTTTACAACCCCTTGTACAGGCCGCCATCGACGAGCACGGTTTGTCCGGTCACATACGACGCGCGCTCCGAAGCCAGCCACACAATTGCGTCCGCTATCTCGCGCGGCTCGCCGAGGCGTTTCAGAGCGGCGTCGGCGCTCCACGCTTCGGAAATTTCTTTTTCAGTCTTCCCCGAAGCCACGGATCGAGCCTTGGCTAATTCCTTTAGCCGATCCGTACCAGTGTAGCCCGGGCCGACATTGTTTACGAGTATGCCATCTCGGCCAAATTCATTGGCAAGACTTTTCACCAGACCAACAACGGCCGCGCGAACCGCGTTGGACAGCACCAGGTCCGCGACCGGCTGCTTGGTGGTGATCGAAGTAATCGTGATGATCCGGCCCCAGCGCTTGCGCTGCATGTGCGGAATCACCTCGCGAGCGAAGTAAACTGCGCTAAGAAAGTTGGCGTCGACAGCCTTTCGCCAGTCGTCCAGGCTGGCCGCAAGAAATCCCTTGGCGGGCGGGCCTCCGGCATTTGTGACACAAATGTCTACTCCTCCAAATGTCGAAGCTACGGCATCCACAAACCGATGCACCGCCTCCGCATCGGTTACGTCTAAAGGTTGTGCAAACACCTCAACCCTGTGTTGTTTTTCGATAGCTTCGGCAGCCCCCTGCAAGGTTTGAGCGTTACGGGCGCACACCGCGATCCGGCATCCCTCGGCGGCAAAGGCCTCGGCCGTGGCGCGACCAATCCCCTGGCTGGAGGCGGCTACAATTGCGACCCGGTGCTTAAGACCTGTATCCATGGTTCTGGAATTATAAAGGTATGAGACCGGAGACTTGGCCGCAAGGTAGCCATCTGTGGCTATTGCTCACTTAGACGCCTGAACGATAATCTTACTGGATTATTGCTGTCCCGAGCGATTTTGCGGAATCCACGAATGGAGTGCTCATGAAGAAACATCAACACCGTGCCGAGACCGAAGCCGTTCACGGTGGAACCGACCTTAACAAAAAGAACGGCCCTTTGGCCACTCCCATCTACCAGACGTCAACCTTTGAGGTCACCGACAACGAGCAGCAATTGCGCGCGACTCACACCGACATGTTTTACACGCGCTACGGCAACCCGACCAACACTGTGGTTGAGTCGGCTATCGCAGAACTAGAAGGGGCTGACGCGGCATTGTTGTTTGCGTCGGGCATGAGTGCGATCACGACTTCCATTCTCGCCCTGCTGAAAAGCGGCGATCACGTCGTGGCTCAACGAGACATCTACGGCGGCGCCACCAAGTTTTTTACCCAATGGCTTCCGAAGCTAGGTATCGAAACTACATTGGTTGACACTACCGAATACGATCAGCATGCGCGCGCCATTCGGCCCAACACCAGATTGCTGTACCTGGAATCTCCGACGAATCCCACGGTGCGGATCGTTGATTTGCACAAGGCCGTTGCCCTGGCCAAAAAGCATGCTCTCATTACCATGATCGATAGCACCTTTGCTACGCCCATCAACCAGCGTCCCGTGGAATTTGGGATTGATCTGGTAATGCACTCCGGCACGAAATATTTCGGCGGGCACGCTGACGTGATTGCTGGCATTATCGCTGGGCGAAGGGATTTGATCGAGAAGATTCATGAAACCCGGACGACCTTAGGTGGGGTGATAGATCCACACGCGGCGTGGTTGTTGCTGCGTGGCATTAAGACGCTCGCGGTTCGCGTCCAGCGGCAAAATGAGAGCGCATTGCGCATCGCACAGTTCCTCGCTCAACATCCCAAGGTCCGGCGCGTGCATTATCCGTTTTTCGAGGGGCATCCGCAGCGAGTGGTAGCGATGGAACAAATGCGCGGTGGCGGCGGAGTACTGAGCTTCGAAGTGGACGGCTCGGGACAAGATGCTCGGCGCCTGACCGAAGCCCTGCGCCTTTTCACGCTGGCTCCCAGCCTGGGCGGCGTGGATTCCCTGGTTTCCATTCCTGTGCTCACATCCCATGCCATGATTTCAGTCGATCAGCGGCAGAAAATGGGCGTGACCGATCAGTTGATCCGGCTGTCAGTAGGAATCGAAAATGCGGATGACTTGATTGCTGATCTGGAGCAGGCGTTCTCGGTCGTAGGTTCATCTCCTCAGCATGCGCAGGTAGGATGAGGAGCGCATTCTTTGAGTGTTTTCAGCTCGGAAGGCAAGGCCCGCATTTTCTCGGGCCTGAATAGCACGGCTGAAGCGCTTGCAGAAAAGCTCCGAAATCTGCGACTGGAGGCTTTGAAGGGACGCGGCTGCCGGCGAAAGCCCTGACCTCGTATCAAGCCGCGCCCTGCTCGACAGAAGCGTAAAACGCATCCATGTGTGAACGTGAACTCTACCCGACCGAACGCAAACTGCGTTGCGATAAATTCTACGAATGCAGGCAGCTTTGAGTCTCTATTCTGCGCTTGCGATTTTCGCCCTATTGCTGCATGCGCTGTTCATTCTGTGGGTAGTGTTCGGCGCCTTAGTTGCGCGCTCTCGCCCGGTCCTTCGCTGGCTGCATATCGGTTCACTTGTCTGGGGAATCCTCACGGAACTGCTTCCTTGGCCGTGTCCTCTAACTCTCTTGGAAAACTGGCTCGAAGCTAAAGCCGGAGTGGAACCGTACCAGGGCGGTTTCCTGCTCCATTACCTTGACAAGTTGGTCTATCCCGACATCTCTGCAACCTTTCTGACGGTTGCAGGAGTAGTCGTCTGCATTCTGAATCTTGCGCTTTATGGACGGCAGATGTGGATCGCCCAACGCCGCTGATTTTCCGTGGCTCACGCTCTTATCCTGTCTGGTGAAAGGAAACCAGTTCCCACATCCTATCCGGCTTTGACGTTTGCTGTCGAAGAATATAGAGATTCCCGTAATCGGCTTGAACTTTGTAGAACACCCTCTCGGGGTCGTACCACTGGTCGAGCGCGGTTTCGACCTGGTACTGCGTTCCAAGCCAGCACGTATCAGCGATTTCCAGGGCCTCATGATTGAGGAGATCAGAAGCTCCGCAAGAGAAAATCTCGGGTGCTCGCCAGCACTTTCGCTCGCATGGCGGGATCTGGTAGCAGGCGAGCAATTTCAATTGCCCCGATTATCGTTGAAAAGATCGCGAAGAAAGCGCGCTCTTTCTCGGCAGTTCGCCGGCCTGGCATGAACGGCAACATTTGGCTTTTGTAGTTCACCAGCTCCGCCACAATCTGTGGTTTCATTCTCTTGTCCACCCGCGCCAATTCGGGTCCGAGTGCCGACAGGGGGCACCCGCGCTCAGGATGTTCGCAGTGTTCCGGGCTCAGGTAGGCTTTCACGATGGCCTTCCACGCAACCCCAGGTGACTGTTCAGCGGCGTGAACCAGGGTATCGGCCATTTCCCGGAAAGCCTCGCTAAGCGATTCGACGAGAAGATCGTCTTTGCCCCCGAAGTGCTTGTAAAAGCCCCCGTGGGTCAGGCCGGCGTCCCGCATCACGGCTGAAACCGGGGCGCCATTTAGGCCTTCGGCGCGAACGCGCCGCGAGGCGTCTTTAACAATCTTGTGATGGGTTTCGACTTTATGCTCGGGCCGGTAACGCATGGCTCATTATAGGATGCTGGCAATCATCTCACGGTGCAACCCCTCCGCTCTGAGCCCGAAGAAAGTTTGAATCTGTAGGATGATGCATATAATCCTATAGTGAAGAACGAGATGTCATGATCAAGCCAAGGATTCTCGTGACCGGCGCGACCGGAAAAACCGGCAGCGTTCTTGTTGCCGAACCGCAGTTCGCGCCCGACTCCGAGGTGTGGCGGCGCGAACACGCCATCACCGATCCACGATCTTTACAAGAGAACCGTTATGATCGATACCAACACGAAAGTGCGCGAGCACTATAACGCGACGGGCCTCACCGACCGGATAAAGTCGGCACTCGCGACGATCGGGCCCGAAGGTCAGATGCTGACCGTCGCCCAGCTCGCCCCACTCGACCAGTTCCACACCCGCGGCATCCTCGCAACCGCCGAGTTGGCAGCGGCCGCTGGGCTCGACCCATCCACTCGAGTGCTGGATCTCGGCTGCGGCATCGGCGGCCCAGCGCGCTATCTCGCCACGACCTTCGGCTGCAACGTAATAGGAGTCGACCTGAGCCCGGCCTTCATCGATGCTGCCATTTATCTGACGGAGCGCTGTGGCCTGTCGGACCGCGTCTCGTTCCAGATCGGCGATGCCTTGCATTTGCCTTTCGACGACGCAGCCTTCGATGCGGTGTTCCTGCAGCACGTGGCGATGAATGTCGAGAACCGCCCCGCCATCTATGCCGAAGTACGTAGGATCTTGTCACCCAGAGGCCGGTTCGCCACATACGATGTGGTGCTTCGCGATGGTGATCTCGTATACCCCGTTCCTTGGGCGCGCGACGCCTCGACCAGCTTCCTACTTAGTGAGAGGGATACGCGGACGGCGCTTGAACAAGCCGGGTTCAAGGCGGTCGTCTGGCGCGATGACACCCAAACCGCGCTCGAATGGTTCAACGCAGCCATGGGTAACTCGCCGCCGAGCGGACCGAACCTCGGTGTAGTGATGGGTCCGGATTTCGCCGCTAAAACCAGCAACCTCGCGCGCAACCTCCGTGAGAACCACCTCGGCGTACTGTCTGCAATCCTGACCCGCGGCTGAGGCCTAGCGCCGCCCGCGGGCGCGGTTAAGAGGGTCATGGTTATTTCGATAGCTGGAATTCTGATAAGGAGACGTCATGACACCGCAACTCTGCTTTTTCGTGAGTATCGCTTTCAGTTTCATCGCGTGGGGGGTCGTCGCTGCGAGATACATCTGGCCGGAACTTCGCGCCAGGAAACGGGCCGAAGGGTTGCGACCCTTACTCACCCTGCATGCCTTTCGCTTCGTCGGATTGGCCTTCCTGGTCCCAGGCGTCGTGTCGCCTGATTTGCCTTCGGCCTTCGCGCATTCCGCGGCCTATGGGGACATCATCGCGGCGGCACTCGCGTTGCTTTCGCTGCTATGGCTGCAACGTGAGGTTGGCGTCGTCATGGCGTGGGTCTTCAATCTATGGGGCTCAGCCGATCTGTTGAATGCTTTCTATCAAGCCAATCACGCCGGTCTGTTGGCGGGGCAGTTGGCAGCCACTTACTTTATTCCAACTCTCATTGTGCCGATTCTGCTGATCACGCACGCACTCGCCTTCCGCATTCTTCTGCAACATCAAAATACGAGATAAGTAGAAGCACTGTCATCCTGTCGGGGCGGAGTCTTGGGCAAAGCCCAGGACTCCCAACGAAGGATCTATGCATTCGCCCGCGACCACCAAGACCGGCGCGTGTAGGGCGGGCATTCCTGACCGCCGCCTTTGACTTCCCTGGGCGCCCGGGTCTCGCGCCCTTCGAGGCCTGGGATCCGGCGGGGCAGCGAAACCTTCGTCTTCCGCGACAAAGACGGCACGCCGATCTGTAGTGTTACGCCCCGACGTCGGCAGCGGCGCGGGCCGTGCTAGCGTTGCTGGGGACGCGAGATCAACGTACCGACTACGGAGGGTTTCCGTTGTCTGGAGAAGGGGACTTTTGGCCGGGCCTTCGGCGTCAGGCTGCAGTCTCCTGCAGCCTGACCCAAGAATAGCTAGTAAGGAACTGCCACAAACGCCGATGTCACATTCGTCTCCGCATCGTAGGCGCCGCCAACAATGACGCCGTTATCGTCGACGTCATTGGCATATAGGATCGTCAGAGATTTATGTCCGATCATCAGACTGTTGAGGTCAGTCATGAATCCATCTTTGTAGATAAACGCGTGACTCGCGCCGGTCGAAAGATTCAGCGCCTGTCCAACAATCACACCCTTGTGATTGATGGCGTAGGCAATGCTATTCGGAAACGGATCCAGCGTGCCGAGATTCAGCATTCCGGTGCTTTGGCTCCAATAAAACGCGATCGGGTTGAAGGGCGCATTCTGGTCGCCTGAAGGATTGCCAAATCCAACAACTTCTCCTTTGCGGTTCATGCTCGTAGGTGTGTTCCATGCCATTCCGCCCAAATTGCCCATATTGATAGGAGTGCTGTTTTGGTCCGGCCAAAAAACGGCATGGATAGCGCTCGCTCCTCCCACGGCGTTCGAGCATATACCCGAGATCCCGGCCATCTGACCCTTATCGTTGAGGGCGTTGGCAGTACCATCCGAGTCTCCCGGATAAACCTGCAACGCGCGAATCTTCGCCGTGTGCACGTCGTATACGTATGGCAGAAACTGCAAGACCTGCGGCGGATTGCAAGTCGGGTCTTCGTAGGAAGTTTCCGCCCATCCGATGACTTGACCCTGGTTGTTGATTCCGGTCGCGAAGCCGTTATCCCCTCCGAGTGTTGGCAAAGCACTGATGAAACCCGGCGGCTGCCAGAGAAATCCCAGGCAAGTATTGCCACTGGAGGGAATGAAGCCAGCCGCAACGCAACTAAAAACCTCTCCGCGCGGCTGAACAATGGATGTGTCGGAAATGCCCACGATCAATCCCTGATTGTTCTTGACGCTCTCCCAGGGGACGGAGCTGTTCTTCCCTCCGGGCAGGATGCCAAGCCTAATCATTTTGCCCTCGATCCATGCCGCGGCCTCAGTTGTGTTCTGCGGAGAGGCGGCGAAGCCCATCGCCCAACCGAGATCGTTAATGGCATTTGCCCCACTGACTGTTCCCCCAAGTGCGTTGGGCAGGGTGAACACCTGATAATTGGTCACGTGTCTGTTCTGCGGTTTTTTTTGTGCAGCAAGCCCTGTCGGAAGCGCGAGCGCGACAACTAGGGTCAATGCGAGTGCGTACTGCTTGGGCGATGTCATAAAAATCCTCCTGGTCTGTTTTCAAGGGCCGAGTGCTTTTCGGCGGCTTGGTTGCATTCCGAATCATCCCCGGATCCGCGACAATCCGTTGAAAGCCCTGTTCATCGGGCACTCGGTGTCAATCACAATAGCTCCGATCACGCAACAACTTCGGACGTTTGCGGACTTGGTTCCTTTCAGACTGGACACTTTCGGACTTCGTTCTGCGAAAGGAACGCGGTCCGAAAACGTCCAATCGGATAGCCGAAATCAACTATGATGAGTCGCAGAGGCTGTGAACTTGGCAGCTCCGTAAGTGGATAAACCATGAATTTGGATTGGAGGATATGTTCGCGAGCCAGAGTGACGCGCGATGCGCGATTCGACGGCAAGTTTTTTATAGCTGTGCTTAGCACAGGAATCTACTGTCGTCCAATTTGCCCCGTGCGCACTGTGGCAGAGAGCAGCGTCCGTTACTATCCGAGCGCCGCGGCGGCAGCCGAAGCGGGTTTTCGTCCCTGCCTTCGGTGCCGGCCGGAAAGCTGTCCCGGAACTCCCGCGTGGCTGGGAACTTCAAATACCGTTTCACGGGCTTTGCGGCTGATTGGCGAGAGTGGCCTCGAGGACGGCGGGGTAGAGGTTCTTGCAGACCGCCTGGGAATTGGCTCACGTCATCTTCGGCGCCTCTTCCTGCGACATTTGGGAGCAACCCCGATTGCGGTGGCACAGACGCGCCGTCTGCATTTCGCGAAGAAGCTGATCGATGAGACCAAACTGCCGATGAGTCAAATTGCGCTTGCTTCCGGGTTCGGTTGCGTGCGGCGCTTCAATGCCGGCATCCGCAAGGTGTATAACCGAACTCCGACTCAAATCAGGCGTCTGGCGCGCCAGAAGGACATCCAATCGGCAAATCAATACCTCTTCCGCCTGCACTTCCGGCCTCCTTATCACTGGGAAGGTATTCTAGCGTTCCTGGCTGCGCGCGCTACGCCCGGCGTCGAAGTAGTGGAGCTTGGAAACTATCGCCGCACCATTTCCTGGAATGGCCGCCACGGCTACTTTGAGGTCTCCCCCGACCAAGGGCGCGACGCATTGGTCGTGCGGATTGAGTTTAGCGATCCCCACTCGCTCTTCTTCATTATCGAACGCATCCGCGCGATGTTTGATTTGAATGCGGATTGGCAGGCCATCGTGCAAAGCCTGAAACCCGACCCGCTGTTAGTGGGTCTAGTTAAGGCCGATCCGGGGCTGCGAGTCCCCGGCTGCTGGAATGGTTTTGAACTGGCAACGCGCGCCATCCTCGGCCAACAGATCACGGTCAAGGGAGCGACTGCGCTGGCTGGCCGGATGATAAGCAGTTTCGGGAAACCGTTCTCTGGGGCCAGGGGCCTCACTTATCTTTTCCCACAGCCTGGCGTTCTTGCCGATGCGAAGCTCGCCAGTATCGGGCTGCCTGGGGCGCGAGCCGAAACCATTCGAGCTCTCGCCCGCGCGGTTTGCGATGGGCGAATCAGTTTTGAGGGGGTAGTGGACTCAGACGCTTTCCTGCGTCGACTATGTGAAATTCCCGGCATTGGGAAATGGACGGCACAGTACGTGGCCATGCGAGCGCTCGCGGAACCCGACGCCTTTCCCATTGGCGACCTCGGCCTTCTGCGCGCCACGGCAGTAGGAAGTTCTCGCGAACTTGAACGCCGTGCCGAAGCCTGGAGGCCGTGGCGGGCATACGCCGCGATGTATCTTTGGAGGATCGCTGGCCAACGCGTGCCCCGTGAGAACAAATCGGTTTTGCGTAACACTCAGAAGCCAAGCGTTGAACGGACCGGTTCGCACCAGCACGTCTCAATGGCTGGATGACAGTCACCCTAACCTTCTAATCTACTCTTCAGGGTTCCCCGTTCAAGCTTCGCTTGGGCGGGGCTTTGTTTTCTGGATCGAATGCGGGGCGGATTTCAATGACGGTGGCCCGTACCAAATGAGGTTCGTGCTCTCTAAAACAATCGTAGATGCCTTGCAAATCCGCGGCGGCGGTTGGCGTCCACCGGATACGCATCAGGAGTTAAGCATCCGCTCGATGCGCGCATCCATCTCTTCCTCTTCGATGAATTCCTCCCGGTCGGCCTGCGCGATGCCTTCCCGCACGGCGGCGCGAAAACGAGCGTCCTGTTCAAGCGGGCGCAAGGCGGCATCCTTTACCAGTCGCTCGGTATCCGTACCGGCATGACTGGCGATTTGTGATAATTGCGCTTCCTGCTCGGGAGCGAAATGGACTTCCATGCCTGTCAGTGCAGGAGGGCGAGTCTATGCGGCAACGGTCCGGCGGCCCAGGTTCCGGCCTTTTTTTGGCGGTAATCTAAGAGTCGCGTCGGTATGTGTTGACCCAGGTTAGCGTCAAAAACCGACGCGAAACCGGGGCACCAGGCCCGACACGACTATCCTGTACTAGGCTTAGTTGTTCGTATAGGGCCGAACGAGATTATTAAACTCATCGAGAGTTTTGCATTTCTGATCTAGCATCTCGCACATGATCATCTCGTCCGATGAGCTTACTTGTGGCTTGTAGTAGGTGTAGTGATTTTCGGCGAATTCGCCATACTTATTATTTTCGTAGATATCCCACAGGGTCATCTGATTCGTCCAAGCATTTCCGCCGGGCGCTCCGAAATGGTTGTTGTAGTGATATTCAATCAAAATGAAGCATTTATTCCCTTTCTTGTTGTAGTGGTTCGTGAAGTCAAGAAGTATCGTGTCCTTATCTCTCGACCAATTCTCACTGAACCATGCCCGCGCATCTTTTGAGCATTTTGCTTGTAAATCGTAATCCGTCACCCGGTCTTTTTCCGACTGCATCTCCTTGGTCTGTTTTTCAAGGTGGCTCACCCTGTCGGGAATGTCGCAGCCGACCAGCAAGAAGGCCAACATGGAGGCACCGAGCGTTTTCATTGCGGCGCGATTGTACTACACTCGTGATTTAAGATTCCGAAATCTGGCCCGGTGCCCCAGGTTCGCATCGGTGTTTCTTAACCCAGGTTAACGTCAAAAGCCGACGCGAACCTGGGGCACCAGGCGCCGGTGTCTCTGCTATGCAGGATGTACCTACGCCTCAAGAAAGAACTCAGTGAGCCTGCCAATTCCGAGATTAATCAGGATCGTGACAGATTGCTGGATAGCTTGCCCGCCCCCCGGGACCGCGCTATGACTGTGCTTGACCAAATCAAAAGTCGGCTCCCGATTGAGTGCAGCAGTTTACTCGAACAACGAGACGGAGCTTCGCGAGTCGTAGTGGTTCTTCGCGACTCGATTGACCCAACAGAAACGGCTCAGGGACAATGCGGAACCTGGGATGACTGCGCAAGATACTACGCAGTGCAGGGCAGGTTCTACGAAGCTTTGTCGATCTACTACGCAATGTATGCCAAGCTGATGGAAATGCAAGAACGTCTCGGCGCAAGGATACACAAAGGGACTCCGCTCGTCCGACTGAGTGAAATTCACGGGTTAATGGGCCGTCCGCTCTTGGCAAAGCGCTATATCATGTTGACGATCTGCGAGGACGCGATTGCTTGTCACGGGAACATCCCCATAGATGCTACTGGCTCGTATTTCCGTGCTGTGTGGCAGCATGGCATTTCAGACGAGGAATTTCGCCGCTATGCTTCCGAAGCTTGGAAGGCCTCCCAGCAAGACATGCGGTTTCCCGAGTGGGCATTGCAAGAACTAGATCAAAAGTGGATGACAGAATATCCCTCCACGACAGAGGCGTCACTCTATGTTGCGAATCCCTTCTATGCTCGCTGGCTGTTGTCCAAACTGGGAGCGGGAGATGGCAAGGCACTCGAACGACTGGCGCACTACTTGCTCAATTGTGTTCCGGGGTTTAGAGCACGAATGAGGATGAGAACCCGATCCACAGACTATGACGTATATTGTGCTATCGAAGGACCAACCTACGATTTTCGTTCAGAGTTGGGTCGCTACTTTCTCTGCGAGTCCAAAGACTGGAAAGGCCCTGCGGATGTCACCACTGTGCAAAAATTTGCAAGCGTACTGCGCGCAGCAAAATGCCGATTCGGCATCATCTTTTCTAAGAATGGCATAAGTGGTGAAGGGGACGTAAAATATGCTGAGCGCGAACTTCTAAAGATTAAACAGGACGGCATAACTATCCTCTCAATTTCAGAGGCCGAACTGAAAGAAGTTGCTGCAGGAATGAATTTCTTCTCGATGCTTCGCGATCTATACGAACGAGAACATCTCGACCTGCCTAAACCAAGTCTGAAAAAACGTAAGAGAAGGACAAGGAAATAAGAGAAAAAGGATAGAAAGAGGAGTAGGGTTCGTTTTTGTGGAAGTTCCAGCGTTTGTATCCCAGATGAGGGCAGGGAAAAACCACCTAGCCACGCCCGTCCGTTTCTGGCATAATTACTCGTGCACCCATCCTGCACAAAATTTCAAACACAATTTAAGGTGAGGAAGCGATGTCGGCAAAGTACATCTTTGTGACCGGGGGAGTGGTGTCTTCGCTCGGGAAAGGGCTGGCGGCGGCCTCGATTGGCTGCCTGCTGGAGAGCCGTGGGCTGAAAGTCAACCTGATGAAGTTCGATCCTTACCTCAACGTGGACCCGGGCACAATGTCGCCCTTCCAGCACGGCGAGGTATTTGTTACCGACGACGGCGCCGAGACAGACCTCGACCTCGGCCACTACGAACGCTTTACCCACGCCAAACTTTCTCGCGATAACAACTGGACTACCGGGAGGATTTACGAGCAGATTATTGCCAAGGAACGACGCGGGGATTATCTCGGCAAGACTGTGCAGGTGATTCCGCACGTGACCAACGAAATCAAGGCGGCGATGAAGAAGGTCGCGCAAGATGTGGATATCGCGATCGTCGAAATTGGCGGCACCGTGGGCGACATCGAGTCGCTGCCGTTTATGGAAGCCATTCGCCAGATGCGTCAGGAACTGGGACGCGAGCGAACTTTGTTTATGCACGTCACGCTGGTGCCGTTCATCGCGGCGGCGCAGGAGCTCAAGACCAAGCCTACGCAGCACTCGGTGAAAGAGCTGTTGAGTATTGGAATTCAGCCTGACATCCTGCTTTGCCGCACCGACCGATTTCTTTCCAAGGAAATCAAATCGAAGATTGCGCTGTTTTGTAACGTGGAGGAAGAGGCGGTTATCACGGCCAAGGATGTGGCGTCGATTTACGAAGTGCCGGTGGTGTTTTCGCATGAAGGTGTGGACACGCTGCTATTGCGGTATTTGCATATCGAAGCCAAAGAGCGCGATTTGAGGAGTTGGGAAGAGCTTGTGCATCGCGTCTATAACCCAAAGGCTGAGGTCACGATTGGGATTGTGGGGAAATATGTGGAGTATGAAGACTCGTACAAATCGCTGAAAGAAGCGCTGGTGCACGGAGCGCTGGCTCACAATCTGAAGCTGAACTTGAACTGGATTGAGGCGGAGGGGCTTGAGGCTGGGGATCGAAGCAGCGAAGATCAGCTTGCAGATTACGATGGGATTCTAGTGCCCGGCGGGTTTGGCAAGCGCGGCATCGAGGGGATGCTGATTGCAATTCGGTATGCGCGGGAGAATAAGGTTCCGTACTTCGGAATTTGTTTGGGGATGCAGACGGCGTGCATCGAGTTCGCTCGCAATGTATGCGGCCTAGCGGATGCCAATTCCAGCGAGTTCGATCCCGCGACTCCGCATAGAGTGATTTACAAGCTGCGCGAATTACGAGGCGTGGAGGAACTTGGGGGCACCATGCGCCTGGGTGCATGGACTTGCAAGATTGAGCCTGGAACTTTGGCGCACAGAATCTACGGCCAGCTTGAGATCAGCGAGCGGCACCGGCATCGCTACGAATTCAATCGCGAGTATGAAGAGACTTTGACGGCCGGCGGGTTACGGATTTCTGGGTCGACGCCGGACGGCACTTACGTGGAGATGATTGAGCTTCCGGACCATCCCCACTTCATCGGGTGCCAGTTCCATCCGGAGTTCAAGTCGAAGCCGCTGGAGCCGCATCCGATGTTCAAGACCTTCGTGGGAGCTGCTTATGAGCACGGGCTGAAACGGCGAGCCGACAAAGCGGCAGCCGAGATTGAGATGTTCCACCGGCCTGAAAAAGTCGGCAGACGGTAAGAGAGGCGTTAACCACCGAGGACATGAAGGTACACAAAGGAAAACCCCTCGGGTTTACGGATGAGCGTTTCATTCCAAGTCGAGGGCGTGCGCATCGGCTCCGGCAATTTGTTTCTCATTGCGGGTCCTTGCGTCATCGAGAGCGAGAAGCACGCGTTGTTTATGGCCGAAGTTATCAAGGGCGTTACTCGATCACTCAATGTTCCATTTATCTTCAAGGCTTCTTACGACAAAGCTAACCGCACCTCGATGCGCAGCTTTCGCGGGCCGGGGCTGACCGAAGGCCTCCGCATTCTCAAGAAGGTAAAAGATGAAGTACACGTTCCCGTGCTGACCGATGTGCACGAAACTGCGGACGTCCCTAAGGTTGCGGAGGTCGCGGATGTGCTGCAGATTCCGGCGTTCCTCTGCCGTCAAACCGATTTGATCATTGCGGCAGCCATGAGCGAGCGGGCGGTCAACATCAAGAAAGGCCAGTTCGTCTCGCCGTGGGACATGAAACACGCGGTGGAGAAATGCCGCACTGCCGGCAACGATCGGATATTCCTCACCGAACGCGGATCGAGCTTCGGCTACAACAATCTGGTGGTGGACATGCGATCGCTTGCCATCATGCGGAAATTCGCGCCCGTGGTTTTTGATGCGACCCATTCGGTGCAGCTACCGTCGGCCTCGCACGGCGACGAAAATGGGGCAGCGACGAGCGGCGGCCAGCCGGAGTTTATCCCCGTGCTGGCGCGCGCAGCGGTCGGAGCGGGCGTAGATGGCGTCTTCCTTGAAGTCCACGACAATCCCAAAGAAGCCAAATCGGACGGGGCGAATGCGCTGGAATCCACGCAGTTGCGCGGGGTGCTCAAGGAAATATTGGCGGTGCATGGGGCACTTCAAGCCGCACGTTCCACTCCTTAGAGTGAGGAGAACCGAGTCCCGAAGGGACGAGTCAGCTTGGCCCAGCACGGCGGTGGAGCGTCAGAATCTGCTACCATTTCCGCCACCGTCACTTTCGGATGCTCATCTTCGCCACCATCGCCGGAATCCTTGTTATCCTCGCCGTTCTGTTGGACGCGTTTGAGACCGTGGTCCTGCCACGCCGGGTGCGGCGAAAATTTCGCATCACGGTCTGGTTCTACCGCACCACATGGAAACCGTGGCGCAAGATTACGAGCCTCATCAAGTCGTCCGGCCGGCGCGAGAATTTTCTCGGGTACTTCGGACCGCTGTCGCTGCTTTTCCTCCTTGCCCTTTGGGCCTGCGGTTTGATCTTCGGCTTTGCGTTGCTGCAATACGGCGCGGGGGAACACGTGATGCTCAGCAACGAGCCTGTCACCTTCGGCCGCGTAATTTACCTGAGTGGCTCGACTTTCTTCACCCTGGGCTATGGTGACGTTATTCCAACGTCTTCATTTGCCCGTTTTCTGGCGGTGCTCGAAGCCGGCATGGGGTTTGGTTTTCTGGGCACTGTCATCGGATATCTGCCGACAATTTATTCCTCGTTTTCCAGGCGCGAAATTGAGATCTCTTTGTTGGACGCGCGCGCGGGTTCACCCCCAACCGCCGCGGAGTTGATGCTGCGCTTCGGGAATTGCCCGCAACAAGACGTGCTGGATGAAATTTTTCGCGACTGGCAACGCTGGGCGGCTGAACTGCTGGAGAGCCACATTTCCTATCCACCACTCAGCTTCTTTCGTTCCCAGCATAATAATCAATCCTGGCTCGGGGCACTCACCATGATGCTCGATGCCAGCGCGCTAGTGGTAGCTGGAATTGATGGCATCCGGAACGAGCAGGCCAAGCTGACTTTTGCCGTTGCCAGGCATGCGATGGTGGACTTAGCGCAATTGGTCAGTGCACAATACGATCCTCTTGCTGCGCCCCGGCTTGAGCCCGAGCAACTGGCAAAACTTCGGCAGGCGCTCCTTGACCGGGGCCTGCATTCTGCGGAACCGGCAAAGTCCGACGAGAAACTAGCGCACTTGCGCTCGCTCTATGAACCCTATGCGGTCGCCATGGCACGTAATTTGTTTATCACCCTGCCTCCCTGGATGCATGCGGAGAAGAAAAAAGACAATTGGGAGGCCGGCCCGTGGGATCGCGCTATTCAAGCCATGAGTTTGGCTGGTTTAGGGCACCATGCTGAACAGAGACGCCGGATGGACGATCACTTCTAACCTTGATCTGTCTGTAGAAACGTAGCTTGCTACGTCTCGCGCCGTCAAGAAGGCCACGCCGCAGGCGGAGACGTTGCAAGCAACGTCTCTGCGGTCTGCGTGACGTGCTAACATCCTCTTTCTTCCATGAAACATGTTGGTGAAAACGTGGTGCGCATTGAAGCGGAGGCTTTGCGCGTCCTGGCGGATCGCATTGCCGGACCCATGGGCGAGGCCTTCAATCGCGCAGTGGAATTGATTTACCGCTGCAGCGGTCGAGTTGTGGTCACGGGCATGGGTAAAAGTGGCATCATTGCGCGCAAGATCGCGGCTACGCTGAATTCTACCGGAACGCCTGCGCTGTTCATGCATCCGGTTGAAGCTGTGCATGGAGATTTGGGGATGGTGGTGCGGGGAGATACCGTGCTGGCGCTCTCGGCCAGTGGCGAGACCGAGGAGATTTTGCGTCTGCTGGCTACGCTGAAGCGTTTGCAAGTGCCTCTGATCGCGATGACCTGTGACGAGATTTATGGGAAAGACGCGGGCGAGGGCGCCCGCGCCACACAGGCTCGGCGTTCCACGCTCGCGGAGGCGGCCGATGTCGCGCTTGATTGCTCGGTGGCCGAGGAGGCTTGTTCCTTGGGGCTGGCTCCGACTGCTTCGACAACTAGCATGCTTGCGCTCGGGGACGCGCTCGCAATGGCGCTGGCTGACAAGCGCGGATTCAAGGAAGAAGATTTCGCTAACCTGCATCCCGGCGGCAAGCTCGGCAAGCGTCTGGCTCGAGTGGAATCGCTGATGCACATCGGGGATGCGGTGCCTCGCGTCACGCCGAGCACGAGAATGCCGGACGTGATCTATGAGATGTCGCGCAAAAAGCTCGGCGTGACTGCTGTGGTTGAAGGCGAAGAGTTGGTGGGAGTAATTAGCGATGGCGATCTGCGACGACTGCTTGAACTTCGCGGCAAAGATGCGCTTGACCTTGCGGCCGGCGAGTGCATGACTCGGAATCCGAGGACGATTAAGGGTAATGAGTTTGCGGCAACTGCACTCGCTCTGATGGAAGAGAAGAAGATTACGTCGTTGGCAGTGGTGGACGGCGGTGGGCGGTTAGAAGGAATCATCCATTTGCACGACCTGTGGGGAACGGAGATGATGTAGGGATTGAGTCATTGAGAGATTGAATCATTGAGTCATTAGAATCTGCAGTATTGAATTTGTTTACTCCGATGAACATGCTTGATCAGGCCGAGGTTTTGAAGTTGCGGACCAAGCAGTTTGCGATCCGGATTGTGGGCGTGCTCCGGTCTTTGCCGCGAACTCGGGGAGGGTGACGTAATCGGGAAGCAGTTGCTTCGGTGCGGCACGGCCGTCGCGGCGAACTATCCGGCGGTTTGCCGATCTCGATCCAAGGCTGAGTTTATTTCGAAGATCAGTATTGTGGTCGAGGAAGCAGACGAAACCGTTTTCTGGCTGGCGCTTCTTACGGACACAGCCGTTGTACCGAAAGAAAAACTCTCGCTTCTAATAAAAGAGGCAAACGAACTACTGGCCATCTGCGCAACTTCTTTGCGGACGGCAAAGAACAACAAAGCAACTTGAAATTGATTTTCAATGAGTGAACGATTCAATCTCTCAATGAGTAAACCCTATGTATCACTACGATCCCAATACGGCGCTGGAAGAACTGACAGAAGACGCTACTCTCCCCAACCCGGTCCACGTGCGCGACATGATTTTGCGCAAGCGGCTGTCGGCGGATAAATCGCTGGAGATGAACCGGATGTTCGTCGAATATCAGAAGTTTTTCGGCGAGACGCAGAAGTTGGGGAAGGAGATTCTGAAACAATTGGCGGGTTGAGCAGCCGCCGACCCCAGCTTCGGATCAGCGTCAGCTTCGCGCTACTTGCTTTCCAGAAATGCGATTATGTCTTCTCGCGTGAATCCTGCTTCCCTCAATAACGAGAGCAGCGTGCCCTTAGGCATGTCGCGGCTGTGTCGAGGGACCACGGCTCGGCGTCTTGAAACCTGGTGGTAGAAGATGAAGTGGCTTCCTGAAGCGTGATCGAGAATAAAACCCTTCTGCTCCAAGAACCTGATGATTTCACGCGGCCTCACGGCGGGCAGTTTGCTCATGACACTCTGTAAAACTCCGGAGGGTGATTCTTTAGTACGAATACTCAAGGTCCAAGGAGGCGACCAGAGTCTCGTCGTCGGTGGGAACCGGTTCCTTGTGCTTTCTTAGGCTTTTGATGTAGCCGGAAATGGCGTCCTTCGCCATCTTCCGGGCCTCTGGCAACGTGCGCCCATAGGTGACGCAGCCTGGCAGAGCAGGCACGATCGCGGTAAATCCGCCTTCAGGTTCAGGCCGGAGCATGATGTTGTAGTGGTAGCGCGTCTTTGGCATTGGATTAAGGCCGATTCTATCTGGGACGCGAAGGCGAGTCAAAAGGTGAACCCTGCCGAGCTTTTGCTCGGCTGGGCGGACGAGTGCGTCCGCCCCTACGTGAGCATCGCGGTGGCCAGGTTCCTCTCTGCATCATTTACAATAGCGAATTCCCTGCTGCTCAGGACTCCCAACTATGCATCGCTGGTCTGAACTGTTTATTCCTACGCTGCGCGAGGCGCCTGCGGACGCCGAGGTCGCCAGCCACAAGTTTCTGGTGCGGGCGGGATACATTCGCCAGCTTGCTGCCGGGATTTACTCCTATCTTTTTCTGGGAAACCGGTCGTTCAACAAGATCATGGGCATCGTCCGCGAGGAGATGGACAAGATTGGGCAGGAGTTTTATTTGCCGGCGCTCCATCCGCGGGAGCTTTGGGAGGCTAGCGGCCGCTGGGCGGTGATGGGCGACAATTTGTTTCGGTTGAAAGACCGGAAGGGGGCTGATCTTTGCCTCGGCATGACCCACGAAGAAGTCATGACTGACATTGCCCGCAAAGAGCTGCGCAGCTACAAACAGTTGCCGCAGATCTGGTATCAGATTCAGTCGAAGTTTCGCGATGAACCGCGGCCCAGGTCCGGGCTTTTGCGGGTGCGGCAGTTCATCATGAAAGATTCGTACTCGTTCGACATCGACGCCGCCGGGCTGGACGTTTCGTACAAGAAGCACTATGAGGCTTACTGCCGCATCTTTGACCGGTGCGGGCTCAAGTACATGGTCGTTGAGGCCGATTCGGGGGCGATGGGCGGCAAGGAGTCGCATGAGTTCATGGTGCGGACGCCGGCGGGCGAAGACCTGATCGTTAGCTGCGAGAGCTGTAATTACGCGGCGAACATGGAGAAGGCGAGTTCGAGGCTCGCGGGCGTGCAGGATTTGTTGCTCGAAGGAGATGGTGAGCCGCTCGAAGTTCATACGCCGGGGATGAAGACGATTGAGGATGTGGCGCGATTTCTTGGCGTTTCTCCGAAAAACAAGATCAAGACGCTGGCCTACATGGCCGAAGAGAAAGATCACAAGACGGGCAAGCCCAAGCTGCGTGCGATTGTCGTCCTGATGCGCGGCGACCATCAACTCAACGAGGCGAAGTTTGCAGCCACCGTGGGCGGGAAGCAAACCCGGCCCATGCAAGAGGATGAGATCAAGCAACTGTTTCGTTCTCCGGCGGGATTTCTGGGGCCGATTGGCATTGAGTGGGCCAGAGACATGAAGGATGCAAACCGTCCCGTCTTGCTGGTCGACAAGGCTTTGGAGGGACGCAAGAACCTGATATCGGGTGCGAACAAGGAAGACTACCACGTCAAGAGCATCACTCCCGGGCTCAACTTCCAGCCCACTGCCTACGTGGACCTGCGCAGCGTGACTGCGGGCGAACCCTGTCCCAACTGCGGTGCGCCGCTGCGCATCGACACGGCGGTCGAAATCGGTCACATCTTTAAGTTGGGCTACAAGTATTCGGAGTCGATGGGCGCCAGGGTTTTAGACCGTAATGGCCAGGAAGTGGCGCCGATCATGGGTTGTTACGGGATTGGGATCGAGCGAATTCTGACCGCCGCTGTCGAGCAGAGCAACGACGAAAACGGCTTCTGGTTGCCGTCGTCGATTGCGCCATTTGACATCGTTGTTTGTCCGACCAACATCAAGGACGACACCCTACTGAAAACTGCTGTCGACATCGCAACTCGCCTGGAATCAGAGGGATTTGACGTGTTACTTGATGACAGGGACGAACGGCCAGGGGTGAAGTTCAAAGATGCTGACCTGGTGGGCATACCCTATCGGGTGACCGTGGGGAAAAAGGTTACCGAAGGTACTGTGGAAGTGCTTCGGCGCTCGACACGGGAAATACACGATGCTAGCATCGCGGCAATAACGGATTATTTCAGAGCTTTGCGGCCTGCACGCTGATCGGACTTGGCGCGCGCGGCCGAAGCCCGGGAGTGCGCGATGGGTACGATCAAACTCGTATTTGGCATCTTCGTGATTGTCGCGGGAATCTATCTCGGATCGGAATTGGTTCCTGTTTATTATGAAAATTACCAGTTCCAGGATATTGTGAAGACGGAAGCTACGCTCGAGACCTACACCAGCAAGCCGGAAAGCGATATTCGCGACACTCTCTACAAGAAAGCCCAGAGTCTGGATATTCCGCTGGCCAAGGATCAGATCAAAGTACAGCGTCACGGTACCCAAGGTACCGGATCACTCACTATCAGCGCTCCCTACACCGTTCATCTCGACCTAGCGGTATATCCCGTGGACCTGCACTTCGACGCCTCCACCGAGAACAAGAGCCCCTTCTGATATACGGTTGTGGATTCGGCGTGATTTAGAATAGAGAGCGGAGTGGAGTTCTGGTTCCCGCTTGCCTCGATTGGAACATTCGCAAGGTGGGGATTGGAGGGCGCCAGCAGTTCTACTCCGGGGATAACGCATTGGCCCGCGGGACCATCTCACTGAAGGGGGAATGTCTGCGCAACCGAGTAATTCCGTCCATTCACTGTGACCATTAAACTCAAGATTCCGAAGAGAAAGCAGCCCGGGAGAGGCGGAAAGGGAGCCGTCACTAACGATCCGGTCATTCGAATCGCCCTCGCCGTTTTTATAATTCTGTCCGTGGCCGTCTGCGGCTTTTTCTCCTACTTTTACATAAGATACGGCCGGGTCATTGATCAGCGCTTCAAAGGGCCGGTTTTCAGCAGTTCGGCCACAATCTATGCCATACCGCGCGCGGTCAAAGTGGGGGAGAAAGTCGATTTGCACGAGGTCGCAGCCCAATTGCGCCGAGCGGGTTATGCGGAGAACGACGGCCTATCGCAGATGGGGAGTTACCGCGCACTGAAAAATGGAATTGAAATCAAGCCCGGTCCACAGTCCTACCACAGCCCGGAGCCGGCGACCATCCGCGTAGAAGATGGGCGCGTCTCAAGCATTGCGGGGAAATCTGGCGACCTGCAAGCCTACGAACTGGAGCCCCGCATGATTACGGCGCTCTTTGACGCGGAACAGCGATCCAAGCGACGTTTGGTGAAGTACAACGACATTCCCAAGATGCTGGTGGATGCCGTGCTGGCCATCGAGGATCGGCGCTTTTTCCAGCATGGCGGAGTGAATTTCATCCGCTTGGGCGAGGCGGCGTGGGTTGACATCACTCGTCAGAAACATGAGCAGGGTGGATCCACCATCACCATGCAACTATCGCGCGCATTTTTCTTGACTCCCGAGAAAACGTTCAAGCGCAAGATCGTGGAAATGCTGATTGCGATGGAGCTGGAACAGAAGTTCAGCAAGCAGCAGATTTTTGAGTTCTATGCCAACAGAGTGGACCTCGGACAGCGTGGCTCTTTCACCATTAGCGGCTTTGCCGAAGCTTCGCAAGCGTACTTCAATAAAGACCTAAAAGACATTTCGCTCCCTGAGGCCGCGCTGATTGCGGGCTTGATCCAGGCGCCCAGCTATTTATCTCCTTATCGCCATCCGGAGCGCGCCACGGAACGTCGCAACCTCGTGCTGGACAGCATGGTTGAGACCCATGCAATCACCAGAGAACAAGCGGACAAGGCGAAAGCATCCCCGCTCAAGCTCGCGCCTCCGAACGTGGAGGCGAGCGATGCGCCATATTTTGTCGACCTGGTTCGCGACGCGGTAATCAGCCGGCTGAATGAGCGCGAACTCAACGAGCAGTCTTACCGCATTTATACAACCCTCGATCCTGACGTGCAGCGGGCGGCAGCTCAAGCCGTTGATGTTGGCATGAAGTTGGTCGACGAGCAAGTGACGAAGCGGCGCACCAAGAAGGTAAAGATAGGCAAAAACAAGTACGAGACCAAAGTTGCTCCCGGGCCGCAGGCGCAAGTCGCCCTGGTCGCTCTTAATCCTCACACCGGGGAAGTACTCGCTTTGGTGGGCGGACGGAATTACGGCTTCAGCCAGTTGGATCATGCGGTGGCGAGACGTCCCACGGGATCAATTTTCAAACCGTTTGTCTATGCCGCGGCAATCAACACTGCTGTGAACGGAGCCAATCCCGTCTTCACTCCTGCCTCGATGGTTACCGATCAACCAAGCACTTTTGCCTATGGCGATCAGATCTACGAGCCGCGCAATTACAAGGAGGAATATCACGGCGACGTAACGGCGCGATACGCGCTCGCAATGTCACTAAACAACGCGACCGTAAAGCTGGCGGAAGAAGTGGGTTACGACAAGGTTTCAGATTTGGCAAAGGCCGCTGGAATCACTTCGGTAAAACCAACGCCGGCCATGGCGCTCGGTTCCTATGACGCCACGCCTTTGGATATGGCGGCCGCATACACGGTCTTCGCCAATGCCGGTGTGCGCCTTTCCCCTGTACTGGTCAATTCGGTGCGCAATGCCGCCGGGGACGTGGTTATGGACTTCAAACCGGATACGCGCCAGGTGCTCGATCCGCGGGTTGCCGCCGTCATGACAAACATGATGGAGGGCGTGCTTAACTTCGGGACGGCCTACGAGGTTCGCACCCGCGGTTTTGAGGCTCCCGCAGCCGGTAAAACGGGAAGCTCCCATGATGGCTGGTTTGCCGGTTACACCAGCAATCTTCTGTGCATTGTCTGGGTCGGCTTTGACGATTACAGCGACCTCCACTTGAGTGGAGCCCAAACCGCCGCGCCCATCTGGGCGGAGTTCATGAAGAAGGCGGTTGCGCTTCCCCAGTACTCCGACGTTAAGTCGTTCGCTCAACCGGCGGGGGTCGTGGATGTGCAACTGGACAAGGCGACCAACTTGCTGGCAACTCCGGCCTGCCCGCAAACCTATACCGCAGCCTTCATTGCCGGGACCGAACCCAATCAAACCTGCGATCAGCCCACTGGCGTAAAGGCATTTTTCTCCCGTATTCTCGGTTTGGGGGGCGATAAGGCGCTTCCGCCACCGGTGTCCAGTAGTCAGAATGGGACCCAGGCTGGTGCGGGGGCTCAAGACGCAAATGCAACCGATCAGGATGGCAAGAAAAAAAAGGGTTTTTTTGGCAAAATAGCGGGTATCTTTAAGGATGACAAACCGTCTGACCCTCCGGCCAATCCACCGGCGCAGTCTGGGAATCCGCCCCATTGAGGGAACTTTGTCTGGTCTGAAGGTGTCAACGGATATGTAGAAAGTTCGCCTGGTGCCTTCGGAGGTGAGCTATGCGCCCACAATCTCTGTTCTGCCTGCAAGTCTTCTGTGTGCTAGCCCTGGTCATTCCTTTCACGTCCACCGTGCAAGCTCAAAGTTCGCCGGAGCTGGTGCAAATTAGCCCCCCTACTATGCGGCGTACAGCGCCTCCATCTGCGACTGCCACGGCCGAGGAACTGGAAAATCGTGGGGACGAGCTCCGAGTTGAAAAAGACTACCTGGACGCGCTGGATTACTACCGTGCGGCTCTAGCCAAGAATCGGAACAATGCCAGAGCATATAACAAGGCTGGGATTGCCGAACTGCTACTGCAGCGCTTCAATGAAGCCGGAAAGGACTTCGAACGCGCCATTCATTACGACCACGACTACGCCGACGCCGTGAACAATCTCGGTGTAATCGATTACGAGCGGAAGAAATACGGGAAAGCGATCAAACAATATTCGAAGGCCATTCAGTTGCAGCCGGATTCCGCTTCGTTCTACAGCAATCAAGGTGCGGCTTACTTCGGGAAGAAGGAGTTTGAAAAAGCCAGCGAAGCCTATACCAAGGCCATGCAGCTTGATCCAAATATCCTGGAACGCAGCTCGCACAACGGAATATCGGCGCAACTCCCGTCCCCGGAGGACCGGGCACGTTACGATTACATAATCGCCAGACTCTGGGCCAAGCAGGGGGACCGGGACCGGTCTCTGCAGTACCTTCGGCGCGCTCTTGAGGAAGGCTACAAGGGGATTAACGACGTCTATAAAGATCCAGAATTTGCCGGGCTGCGCACCGATAGCCGGTTCACCCAGCTTATGGCGGCTCGTCCACCGGCGATTCCCGAGTAAGTTGCGGCCTTGCACGAGTTTAGAAATCCACAAAATTTATCGTGGGCGGCGAAACTTTCTTGGTACGTTGGGTTCTTAATTAGTAATGAACTCCTGAAAACGACAGGGTGAGTAAGGAGACGTAGCCCATCGGTTGTCGACCCGAGCACGCCCCAAGCAGACAGCCGGTGGGTTTTTCAAAATCAGCTGTTAGCCTTTAGCCAAAGATCCACGGCGCCCCTTTCGTCACAGGGTCAAAGACCAACAGCTAAGAACCGGCTTTCTTCGGACTTCTCTCGCAGATGTACTCGCTGACCACTCGCTTGCATGCTCCCTGCGCCTTCAGGATGTACTCGGTTGCGTCGCGCCGTGTTCGTGTTCAAGCGCCTCGACCAACGAGTCCTCGCCCTTGCAACTGCCCATCACGCTGTCGATAAAGTCCTCGGTAACAGGCTGCAGGATCAAACGGCCTTCTTCCGGGTGAGAGCCAAACGAGTTCCAGCCTTGATACCGAGTTCTTCGCGCAGTGGAGCCGGGATCATTATCTGGCCCTTAGAACTGGCGACAGTAAAAAGCGTTTCCTATGGCTTACATATGCATTCGGTATGCCCCTTCGGCAGTTGTTGGAACCTATTGCTATACGGCTACTTTTCTTCTTTGCGTTACGGGGCCGTGCATGTCATGGGACTTTAGGCGAACATTTTACGAATATCCATTCTCCGGCTACAATATCTTAATGTCCCTCCCTGCCGCGCCTCTTGACTGGGCCCACCCTCTGGTAAGGGATTGGTTCGTTCGACGTTTCGGCACTCCCACCGAGCCGCAGGAGCAGGGACGGCCGCACATTCTGGCGGGCCACACCACGCTGATTTCCGCGCCCACGGGCTCCGGCAAGACCCTCGCCGCTTTTCTCGCCTGCATCGATCGGCTGGTGCGCAAGGCTCTAGCCGGCGATCTCCAGGACCGCACCGAAGTCCTCTACGTCTCGCCGCTGAAAGCGCTGGGCAACGATATCCAGAAGAACCTCGAAGTGCCGCTGGGTGAAATCCTGCAGATGGCAGGTGAGCGCGGATTCCTGATGCCACAGATCCGCACTGCAGTCCGCACCGGCGACACGCTCATGCACGAGCGGCGGGCGATGCTAAAGCGTCCTCCGCATATTCTGGTGACCACTCCGGAGTCCCTCTACATCCTGCTGACTGCGGAGAAGAGCCGCGTGATCTTGCGTGATATCGAGACCGTGATTGTCGACGAGATTCACGCCGTGGCAGATGACAAACGCGGCGCTCACCTGGCGCTTTCGCTGGAGCGTTTGGAGGCGTTGACCTATCGCCCGCCAGTTCGGATCGGTCTCTCTGCCACACAAAAACCGATTGAAGAGATCGCCCATTTCCTCACTGGCAGCGGCCGCCCGGATCCAGTCATCGTGAATCTGGGACATAAGCGCAAGCTCGATCTTGCCGTCGAAGTCCCCGCCAGCCAACTGGGCCCAATTGCCACCAACGAAATGTGGGAGGAGATCTATAACCGCCTGGTGGAACTGGTCGAACAACATCGCTCCACGCTGGTCTTCGTAAATACCCGGCGTCTGTCGGAGCGAATCTCGCATCATCTCGCTGAAAAACTGGGCCCGGACAACATCGCTGCCCATCACGGCAGCTTGTCGCGCAAATTGCGTCTGGCCGCAGAAAAGAAACTCAAAGATGGCGAAGTCAAAGTATTAGTCGCAACCGCCTCGCTTGAACTGGGAATTGATATCGGTACGGTGGACTTGGTGGTGCAGATCAGCTCTCCCCGGGCCATTGCGGTGGCTCTGCAACGCGTGGGACGGTCGGGACACTGGCGGGGCGCGGTTCCCAAGGGACGCTTTTTCGTAACTACACGCGACGAGCTTCAGGAGTGCGCAGCCCTGGTGCGAGCCATCCGCCAAGGCGATATCGATCGCATTATGATTCCCGATTCGCCACTCGATATCCTGGCCCAGCAGATCGTGGCCACTTGCGCATCCGCCCGTAGCGCCGCCGTCCCGGCGGCTGTCGTGGGGGCGTCTCGCCCGCACAGCCGGGGGCAAGATACCCTCGGGACAGCCGGCGATGACGCTGGCGCTACCGATGCGGGATGGGACGAAGACGAATTATTCGCTCTGGTGCGCCGAGCCTATCCGTACCGCAATCTGTCGCGTGAGACCTACGATGCCGTTCTCGAAATGCTCTCCGAGGGCATTGCTTCGCGGCGCGGACGCTATGGCGCGTACATCCATCACGATCGCATCAATCGCAAGCTGCGGGCGCGGCGCGGCGCACGACTGGCGGCAATCACCAGCGGCGGCGCTATCCCGGAAACTGCGTTGTTCACCGTGGTGGCCGAGCCTGAAGGAATGGTCGTCGGCACGCTCGACGAAGACTTTGCTGTCGAAAGCAACGCGGGCGACATCGTGCTGCTAGGCAACACCTCATGGCGAATCCGCCGGGTCGAAGGCAAGTCCGGGCGGGTGTTAGTGGAAGACGCCCACGGCGCGCCGCCCAGCGTTCCCTTCTGGCTCGGAGAGGCCCCGGCGCGAACCGAAGAGCTCTCGTTACATATCGCTGATTTGCGGCAACAAATCAGCGACCGGCTTCCGCACATCTCGCCAGTCGGGCTGTCTTTCAGCCAGCCCGAAGTGGCGGAGACAGTGGCCTGGCTAAAAGGCGAATGTGGCCTCGACGACTCCGGCGCCGAGCAAATGATCGAATACATTCTGCAGGGGCGCGCCGTGCTCGGGGCCGTGCCCACGCAGAAAACCGTTATCGCTGAACGTTTCTTCGATGAAGCTGGCGGAATGCAACTGGTGATCCACGCTCCATTCGGAGGACGGATCAACAAGGCTTGGGGCTTGGCTTTGCGCAAGCGGTTCTGCCGTAGCTTCAACTTCGAACTGCAAGCCGCAGCTACCGACAACGGTTTGAATATCGCGTTAGCCGAGCAACACAGCTTTCCCTTGGCTGATGTTTTTCACTTTTTGAGTGCTGAAACAGTGCAGCCTATCCTCGAGCAAGCCGCCTGCGCATCTCCAATTTTCGGAACTCGGTGGCGATGGGACGCAAACCGCGCCCTCGCTCTTTTGCGCTTTCAGGGAGGCAAGAAAGTCCCGCCGCAGATTCAGCGTATGCGCTCGGACGATCTGTTGGCCTCGGTTTTCCCCGACGTGGCCGCTTGCCAGGAAAATATTGTAGGGGACATCCAGTTCCCGAATCACCCTTTGGTGAACGAAGTAATGAAGGACGTGCTGACCGAGGCGATGGACCTGGAGGGTTTGAAGAATCTGCTGCGAGCGATGGCCGACGGTCGCATCCGCTGCGTTGCGGTAGACACACCTGTGCCCTCACAGTTCTCGCACGAAATTCTCAATGCCAATCCGTATGCCTATCTCGACGACGCCCCGTTAGAAGAGCGTCGGGCGCGCGCCGTGGAAATGCGGCGAATCCTGCCGGAGTCAGTGTTAGAAGAAGTCGGGAAGCTTGATCCCGCAGCGATTGCCCAAGTCCGCGAAGAGGCATGGCCCGACGTCCGCGACGCCGATGAGTTGCACGATGTCCTCCACACCCTTATCGCAGTTCCGGTGGATCACGTAGGGACGGACGCCCTCATCCGTCCAGCGGAGCAAAGCTCCGCAGTGATTACTGGCGAGCGTGCGCTCGCCCACCCGGAAGAGCGCGTCTGGGGCTACGTGGACAATAGCGGGAACAACCGATGGAATGAATATTTCCAACAATTAGTTGAACAGGGACGAGTCACTAGCGCGTTTCATGGCGACCGCCATTACTGGGCAGCCGCTGAGCGTGCTCAGATGTTTTCCTTGCTCTTTCCCGATGCCCGTTTTGATCGAGCCGTCGCCCAAATCGAGAGCGCACTTCCCTCTCGGGATGATGCCGTACTTGCGCTGGTTACTGGTTGGATGGCACATCTAGGCCCCGTAACGGCCCAACAACTCGGGTCGCTGCTTGGATTGCCTTCTGCTGAGATTGATCGGGCTCTGTTACGCCTGGAGGCGAGTGGGGCCATCTTGCGTGGAAGGTTTACCGATCAAGGGCCGCGGGCGGGGGCGGCCGCGGCACACGAGCCTGAGATCGAGTGGTGTGAGCGGCGTTTGCTGGCGCGAATTCATAGGCTGACGGTTGCGACGCTACGCAAGCAAATCGAGCCCATAACGGCAGCACAGTTCATGCGCTGGCTGCTCCGCTGGCAGCACGTTGCGCCGGGAACGCAGGTCCAGGGTGAGCGGGCCACGCTCGAAGTATTGCGCCAGCTTCAAGGATTCGAAATCCCTGCCAATGCATGGGAGCGGCAAATCCTGGGGAGACGCATCGCGAATTACGATCCACAGTGGCTGGACCAGCTCTGCTTGACTGGCGCGGTAGGCTGGGGACGTCTCTCGCCGCATCCGGCTACGCTCGAAGATTCTGCCGCAGGCAAGCGGAGAGTGATTCCGACTAGCGTAGCCCCCATCACTTTCTTTGTTCGCGACGAGGCGGACTGGATGACGCCCCATAATCCGGTTGCCAATCAACCCGAAGCGCGTGGTTTGAGTGACGGGGCAAAGCAGGTACTGGATTTCCTGCGCCAGCGCGGAGCTTCGTTCTTCGCGGACATTGTCCGCGGCACAGACAAACTAAAGGCCGAAGTCGAAACGGCTTTGTGGGAATTAGTGGCCGCTGGCGTCGTCACTGCGGATGGCTTCGACAACCTGCGCTCGCTCATCGATCCTAAACGGCGCGCGGGACAAGGCAGCGGGCGCACCTCGCGTCCCCGCCACAGCTCAGGACGATGGGCGCTCCTCTACACCGACGCAGCTGTCGAACGCAACCGGACTGTCGAAGCCACCTGCTGGATGCTGCTGAAACGTTACGGAATCGTCTTCCGCGACGTGCTCGCGAGAGAGACCAACCTGCCCAAGTGGCGCGAACTGCAAATGGCGTTTCGTCGGCTGGAAGATCGCGGTGAAATTCGCGG
Source organism: uncultured Acidobacteriota bacterium (assembly GCA_963832245.1). Lineage (GTDB taxonomy): Bacteria > Acidobacteriota > Terriglobia > Terriglobales > Acidobacteriaceae > JABDBE01. The sequence goes on along the minus strand of CAWHTG010000004.1, from coordinate 2,301,404 downwards.
CGGCCGTTTTGTAGATGGATTCCTCGGCGAGCAATTCGCCTTGCCAGTCGCGGTCGAGTCGTTGCGAGCCACGCGGAAAATGCCACCGACCGGTGAAACCATCACCCTGTCCGCGGCTGATCCGCTGAACTTGGTCGGCATTCTGGTTCCCGGCGAACGCATTCCAGCCATCTCCGGAAGAAGTGTGAGTTTTCGCGACGGCGTTCCGGTTGAGCAACCGGACACTCAACTATTGCCACAGCCCTCCGCGGTGGCTGGCTGAGAGAATCTTTGGTCTCGGGAGCGCTTTAAACGCTGCGCCTCCCTGAGAATCTGACTGGTGACCGCGATCGGGAGTGACTCGAAGGGACGCATGTCCCCCGTCTTCTCCCGATATGCCTGGAGCGCCTCATCCACAAAGATCGTGTCCATAGTCGGAGCGGAGGTAAAGAAAATCGGGAGTCTGACGAGGGGGTCTCTCAGGCTCCCGATTGGCCTTACCCTGGCAAGACTGCCAAAAGCGCTTCCCCCATCGCTTCGCCAGGTCAGGGCTTATCCTTACCATTGCACGTCGCGGACCACCGCGGAGACGCAGACCGCAACTGCACCTTTGTCTTCAACTAACTGATTTGGTGAGCTTCTATCCCTTCTGCCAGATTGCTGTCTCGCTTCCTGCCGCTGGAAATACGTATCCGAACGGATAGCGGAACTATCCGTTCGGATAGTCGAACGGTCGACCTCGCCGTGAGCGTCCGTGCTTGCTGTTTCTTAGGCGGCTACCTGGGCTTGCTCCAGGAACTGCACCAAATTCGCGGACGCTCTCACGCCATAGCGCGGCTCAATGCCCAGCGTTGATTGCCTCCGGAAAGCCGCAACATCATCGGCTTCGTGCGACCAACGCTCGGGATGGCTCATGCTCTCATACATCCACAGGTTAAAGGCGCGGGCAAGGACCTCTTCGGCAGGGCTGATGGCCACGGCGCTGGTGTTCGTCGGCCCTTCGACGCTGGTGGGGCGGTCCCGCGCTTCCAGAAATCGCAGCAGATGCTTCGCGGCTTTGGCGCCGTGCGAGGGCTTAATGCCAAGCCTTAACTGCTCGCGGAAGAGCGATACATCGTCGACCTCATGCGACCACTGCTGCTCATTGCGAACCGCGTCATCCATCCACAGGTTAAAAGCGCGGGCGAAAACCGTTTTAGCCGGAAGTGGCGAAAAAGCCTCGCCACGCAGCAAGGCTGGCAGTTCTGCCGTTGCCATTTTCGTCGTCCCCAGAGCGACTAAGCCCGTACCCCCAAGCAGGAAAAACTTCCTTCGATTGACTTCCATGACACTCTCCTTCGCAGCTACGACAGCGAAGGGCAATGCTTAGGCGCGCAATCTATCCCATCAACTTACCGACAGGACTGCCAAATCATTTCCCTTTTTTTTTCTGTCGGAGCTTACGATTGTCAAATGCAAATTTCGGACCATGGCTGCGGCTGCGGCCTAGGCCGCAACTCGGTGCAGATGACTGATTCGATTAGTTCCATTTTGGGAAGCACACAATCCACTTCCTGGTTGCACCGGGAGTACAACCCAAACGGATAGCGAGCTATCTGTTCGGATAGTGGAATGCGCGCAGATAGTTTTGCGAATCAGGGCAAAATGTGTTAGAGAGGACTGCATCTAGCGAGGGACCGCAGTGAACCCAAGGCTGCTGGCGATTGCTGGGCCGCTAAAAGACTCGACTTTTGCGCTGCCCAGCGGGGAGATTCACATTGGACGCGACCATCCAATTTGCTCTCGATCAACGACCTTTCCCTGTCGCGTCGCCATTGCGCGTTAAGCCGGGACGATGAAGGTTACAAGATACGGGATCTTGACAGCCGCAATGGCACGTCAGTCAACGGCGTAGCCGTCAAAGAGGCGCGCCTGCGCCACGGAGACCAGATCTCGGTCGGAGACTCTATCTTCCTGTTGTTGCTACAGGACGAAGGGGAGGAATCGATCGACGGCCGGGTTGAGTACGAAGACAGTTTGACCCGGGCAACCGCGCAGCTTCAACCCCAAGATGTGCTTTACCTGCAGTCGGACCGAATTCTGAAAGAGCTGCCGGCGAGTTCCCGCGTGGCGCGAAATCTGAATGCGCTGCTCAAGGTCAGCCGGATTGTGCATTCGATCCGCGATCTCCAGGAACTCCAGGGGCAAATCCTTAATTTGATTTTTGAGGTCGTGCCGGCGGAACAGGGCGCAATATTGTTGAATGACAAAGGGGATGAGCGTCTCGCCTCGGTCTTTGCGCGTCAGCGAATTGCCAAGTCCGTGCTGCCAGTCCGTGTCAGCCGCACTATTGCGCGTCAAGTTATGAAGGAAGGAATCGCGATTCTGGGAGCTGACGTCCCAGCCTCGAACGGTCTGGCAAATGTCGAGAGCTTGGTGGATTGCCAGGTACATTCCCTCTTATGCGTACCCCTGACCATCTTCCAGAAAGTGACCGGCTGTATTTATCTGGACACGTGCAATGCGGCCAGCCGCTTTGACGAAGATCACCTGCAATTAGTCGCGGCGATCGCTGGCATCTCGGCGGTCGCCCTGGAAAACGCGCGCCGCATGCAATGGCTGGAGCAGGAAAATCTCCGGCTCTCCGCGGAGATCAATCTCGAACACAACCTTATCGGCGAAAGTCCGCGCATGAAGGAGGTTTATCAATTTCTGGCCCGAGTTGCGCCGACCGACTCGAATGTGCTGTTGCAAGGCGAGAGCGGAACGGGGAAAGAATTGGCAGCGCGAGCCATTCACCGCAACAGTCCACGTTCGGCAAAATCCTTCATCGCCATCAACTGCGCCGCGATTCCCGAAGGCCTGCTGGAAAGCGAATTATTCGGCCACGAGAGAGGCGCATTCACCGGAGCCGTAGCGCAGAAAAAGGGCCGGTTGGAAATAGCAAACGGTGGGGTTGTGTTCCTGGACGAAATCGGAGAACTGGCTCCCGCTCTGCAAGTGAAGCTGCTGCGAGTCCTGCAGGAGCGTGAGTTCGAGCGTGTGGGTGGTATGCGTCCGATTGCCGTGGACATACGACTGATCGCCGCGACCAACCAGGATCTCTCGGAGGCGGGGAAGGCGGGAAGGTTCCGCAAGGATCTTTTTTATCGCCTGAATGTGTTGTCGCTGGTTATGCCCCCGTTACGTGAGCGGCGTGAAGATATAACAATGCTGGCCAATTACTTTGTTAGTAAATGCATCAAGAAGTGCCACATGCGAAGCAAGAAACTTGCTCCCGAGACTCTGGAGTGCCTGGTGAACTATGACTGGCCGGGGAATGTGCGCGAACTGGAGAATGCGATCGAGCGCGCGCTGGTGCTGAGTGCAGCGGACGTGATTCAGCCTGAGGATCTACCGGAGTCCATCCTGGAGAAAGGGCTTGGCCCCAGCACTGAAGGCGCAAGCTATCACAACCAAATGAAAGCACTGAAGAAACAGCTGATCTTGAATGCGCTGGAGGAAACCAAGCGCAATTACACGGCGGCAGCACAACTGCTGGGCGTGCACGTGAACTACTTGCACCGCCTCATCCGTAATCTGGATCTCAAAGAGGCGCTTCATTCATCGCCCGGCCCGCGGCCCGGCACCGAGCATCCGCGTAGAAGCTCACGGCAACTGGAGACTTAGCAAAGTTGCCGGGTTCAAATAAACACCCTGCCAGCGTACAGCCACATGCAGATGGGGCCCTGTGGCCCGGCCGCTGCCGCCGCTCAAACCAATCCTCTGACCGCTGGTGACGTGGTCCCCCTGTCTTACTTCGATCTTGGAAAGATGCATGTACAAGGTGAGGAGACCTTGCCCATGGTCGAGCACGACGCAATTACCCTCGAAGAATAGCGACTGCGCGAGTAGAACCGTTCCGCCGTTCAATGCCCCGACCGGCGTGCCTTCCGGGACAGCATAGTCGAGCCCCTGATGGACGCTCTGTACCCGGCCGTTGAAGGTGCGCGAAGTTCCAAATACATCCGAGATCGACGCTTTCACCGGAGGATGAAAATCGCCGGTCCATTCGCGCTCCTGAGTCACCCGTGCAAAAGCGGATTCTTTGAGTGTCTTGTCCTGATTGATTTGCCGCAGTTGCTCCGAATTGGGTTCGGTGTATTGCTTGGGAACGCTCGCCACTATGCTGTGGTATTTCCCCTTGCCGATCGCAATCCGCTGTTTAAATGAGAGTTCTTTGCCGGCGATGGTCTCTCCTCTTAGCTCCAGCGAATAACTGCCGGGAAGAGTTTCCAGGCTCACGCCCGCGATTCCATACCAGGTCTTGGCATGCGAATCTGAGGAAAAGAACATGTCATGCTGGAGCCATTTGCCGCTGAGTGACTTCAAACGCTCTGCCGCAGCCACGCGAAACAGGATCGGAGATCCATTGATCGGAGCTTTCGGTTGCCAGCGAACGGAAAAATCCGCAAGCTGGCGCTTCGGCTTTGAACTCGGAGCATCGAGCGCCCGCAAAGAAAGCGCGCAAAGCATTACGACCGACAATAGGGTCGCGAGGCCCCTGCGTCGGCACTGTCTGAATACCCTAGCCGCGGATGATCTCGATGGACGAAACACGCCAAAATCAGCCTAGCACCAACACCTGAATTGCGGTCCAGAACAACCCGATTTTTCCACTCAAGACCTCAGCATTCGGCGATGCTAACCCGTTGAATCAAAAACACAACACGATGGTAACCAGCTATGGTGATTTTAACCGGACATTTGGCGCGGACTGCGCCAGAATCGTCTAATGTCACGCAGCATGCCTCGGCAGTTGGGCGCACAAGTGTTTATCGCCGCCATGGCTCTTGCTGCGCTGGCGTGTTTCTGGATTGGCTTCACAGATTGGCACTCGGCCGACCCCATCAAATTCGTCTGCTACGTTGTGGTCGCGTTCCTGGCTTCGTTTCTGAAAATAAAGCTACCCGGCATTAACGGAACCATGTCGGTGAACTTTCTGTTCATTCTCCTGGGTGTTCTGGAAATGAGCTTCGCGGAAACGCTGGTGATTGGATTCGCCGCGTTTCTGGTTCAGTCCTATTGGAAGTCCTCCAAGAGTTTCAAGCCAGTCCACGTGGTTTTCAATCTTTCGCAGTTACCGGTTGGGACCGCAGCGGCTTACTTCACATACCAAATTGTCACCACGCACGGTCTGCATCGAAACGATCCATTGGCGCTGCTTCTGGTAGCGATCGCCTACTTCGCGGTCAATACCTTCGCTATGGCCACTATCATCCGCTTGACGGAAGGTAAACCAATCCTGAAAGTCTGGTCGGAATGCTACTTCTGGTTTCTGCCTTACTACCTCGTAGGCGCAGCCATAGCGGGTCTAGTAAGCTTCTTGAATCGCCAGATCGGATGGCAGTCTTCGCTTCTGGTTTTGCCTCCCGTCTATTTAATGTACCGGTCATACCGGCTTTATCTGGGCAAATTGGAAGATGAAACGCGGCATGCTGAGCAAGTATCCACTCTCCACCTGCGAACCATTGAAGCCCTCGCGCTAGCCATTGAAGCCAAGGACCACACGACGCACGACCATCTGCAGCGGGTACGCATTTACGCCATGGAGCTCGCCAGAGACCTGGGCTTAACTGAGGATGAAGCGGAAGCCTTGCAAGCCGCTTCGGTTCTCCACGATATTGGCAAGCTCGCGGTTCCCGAACATATCATCTCCAAACCCGGGAAACTCACGCCGGAAGAGTTCGAGAAGATGAAGATTCATCCTGTTATTGGAGCAGAGATTCTCGAACAGGTGGAATTCCCTTACCCGGTTGTGCCCATCGTAAGGGCGCATCACGAGCGATGGGATGGCAGCGGTTACCCCTACGGGTTAAAGGGTGAAGCCATCCCCATCGGCGCGCGGATTCTGGCCGCAGTCGACTGCCTCGATGCGCTAGCTTCGGATCGCCAGTACCGCCGTGCGTTACCTCTCGATGAAGCCATGGCAAAGGTGGTCAGCGAATCTGGCAAAAGCTTTGACCCACGTGTGGTAGAAGTCTTGCATCGACGCTATGTTGAGCTGGAAAAAGTTGCCCGCGCCCAGCCACAGAAAGCTCCCACAAAATTATCCACCGACCTCAAAATCGAGCGCGGATCAGCCCCGGCCGCAGGTTTTGCGGAACCAGAATCACCGACCCGATACGAGCCGCAACAACGCCTCGATTATCTTTCGAGCATCGCCGCCGCCCGTCAAGAGGCGCAAATGCTCTTCGAGCTAAGTCATGACCTGGGCACGTCGCTAAGCGTGGACGATACCCTGTCCATGCTTTCTGTGCGGCTCAAGCGCCTGGTGCCGTATGACTCCATGGTCGTCTATCTCAAGAAAGACAATCTGCTCACTCCCGAGTATGTAAGCGGGGATAACTTTCGCTTATTCTCATCTCTAATCATTCCACTCGGCGAAGGATTATCCGGCTGGGTGGCGCAAAACAGCAAGCCGATTCTGAATGGCAATCCAGCGGTCGAGCCCGGATACCTCAACGATCCCACCAAGTTCAGCATTCTGCGCTCAGCGCTCGCCGTGCCGCTGGAAGGCGTTTCCGGCGTAGTTGCGGTGCTGGCGCTTTATCGCGCTCAGCAAGATGCATTCACCAAGGACCACCTGCGAATCCTGCTGGTCATCAGCTCAAAACTTGGCTTCACCATGGAAAATGCTTTGAAATATCGCCTGGCCGAGGACTCAGCCACCACCGACTACCTCACCGGATTGCCCAATGCACGCTCGCTCTTCCTTCATCTTGACCGCGAGATTGCGCGCTGCAAGCGCTCCAACCTACCATTGGCAGTGTTCGTCTCGGATTTCAACGGATTCAAACAAGTGAACGACCGCTTCGGCCATTTTCAAGGCAACAAGCTACTGCAATTGTTTGCGGAAGGCTTGAAAGGCTCCTGCCGCGAATACGATTATGCGGCCCGCATGGGTGGCGACGAATTCGTTGTCATCGCGCCCGGCCTAAATCCGGATGCCGCCGCAGAAATGGCGCAGCGGCTGGAATCCATCATTGCGGAAGTGGGGAAAACCATTTGCGGCGAGGGCCTGGTTTCTGTGAGCATCGGCCGAGCCTTCTACCCCGCCGATGGCAGCAATGCCGAGCACCTGCTGGCGGAAGCCGATCGCCGTATGTACGCGGTGAAAAATTCACACTACGCCAATACCGCTGATCGCCACACCGGAGTCCGGGTCGCCCGCGCGACCAACTAGAGACGCGATGTTACGTCAACTATCCGCTGGATAGTTTCTGGTTAGACAACAATTCATCCGGAGCAAACCGTTCGGCTTGCAACGTTCTGACTCAGACTATAATTGCGCGCAAGCATGGCTCTAGCTTCCGGCACGAAGCTTGGTCCCTATGAGATTCAGTCACCGCTCGGCGCTGGCGGCATGGGTGAGGTGTACCGCGCGCGGGACACGCGGCTCGGGCGCGACGTCGCAATCAAGGTTTTGCCCGCCGCGTTTTCGCGGGACCCGGAAAGGCTGCGGCGGTTCAAGCAGGAGGCGCAGGTAGTTGCGGCGTTGAATCACCCCAACATTCTGGCCATACATGATTTTGGCGAGCACGAAAGCTCGCCTTACATCGTCACCGAGCTTTTAGAAGGCCAAACTCTGCGTGGGTGGCTGGGCGGAGGCGCTATAGCCTCGCGGAAGGCGACCAGTACAGCGGAGCAAATCGCGAGAGGATTGGCAGCGGCGCACGACAAGGGGATCGTCCATCGGGATCCGAAACCGGAGAACATTTTCGTCACACGCGACGGGCGCGTGAAGATTCTCGACTTCGGTTTAGCAAAACTCACCGCGGAGAAGACACCCGACGCGGAGACGGTGCTTTCGCAAACCGAGCCAGGTGTGGTGATGGGCACGGTTGGCTACATGTCGCCAGAGCAAGTCCGTGGGCTCACTGCAGATCATCGTTCGGATTTGTTTAGCCTGGGTGCGGTTCTGTACGAGATGCTCTCGGGCAAGCGTGCGTTCCATGGGGAAACCTCTGCCGATGCCGCAAGTGCAATCCTGCATTCCGAGCCGCAGGAACTCGCGGAGATCAACCAAAGGGTATCCCCTGCGCTCAGTCGCATTGTCTGCCATTGTCTGGAAAAGAATCCGGAGGCTCGCTTTCAATCCGCGCATGACCTGGTGTTTGATCTGGAGGCGGTGTCTGAGACTTCCGCTTCTCATTCGGTCGCTCCACCGAGCCGTTCTCGCAGATTCAGTAGACTGAGTATCGGAATTGTCGTCGCCCTCGCCATTCTTGCTGGTTTGGTGGCGCTCATTGTCTTCGTTGCCCACCAACGGTTAGCGCGCGTTCGGCCGCCTGCGCTGCATCAGATTACCTTTCGTCGTGGCACTGTATGGAACGCCCGCTTCGCCCCTGATGGAAAGTCAGTTATCTACGGTGCCGCGTGGGAGGGCAACCCGGTCGAGATATTCCACAGCAGTCTGGACAGCCCTGACGCCCGACCCCTTGGTCTGACCGGAGCCGATGTGTTGAGCATCCTGCCCAATGGAGAGATGGCGGTGGTGCTGCGACGCCAGCGCGGCCCCGCGGGATTCAATTTCAACGGCATGTTGGCGCGCGTGCCCGTGGCGGGAGGCACACCCAGAGAAATCCTCGACCGCGTGGAATCAGCCGACGCGGCTGCCGACGGCTCGCTGGCGGTTGCTTACCACTCCCAAGGTAAAGCGCGGTTGGAGTTTCCCATTGGCACACTCCGCTTCGAGTCGTCCACCTGGATCGGGGATGTTCGAGTTTCGCCAAAGGGCGACATGGTGGCTTTCGTGGAACACGGTGATCCGATCGGCGACAATGGTCTAGTGCGTGTGGTGGGCCCGAAAGGCAGCCAGAAACTCACACGGGACTATGGCCGTGTGCAAGGACTCGCCTGGTCTGCCGCGGGAGACAATATCTGGTACACGGCCGCTGATTCTGGGGGATCGCGTAACCTTCACGTCGTCGATCTGAATGGGAACGACCGATTAGTTTATCGCGTGCCGGGAACGCTGCGAGTGCAGGATGTGGCGAAAGACGGGCGTATTCTCCTGGTGCACGAGACGGCAAGAGCAGGCATCCTGGCCCATGTACCGGGGTCAAGCGGCGAGCGCGAGCTGGGATGGTTTGACTGGTCGATATGCCGTAGCTTGTCTGACGATGGAAAGCGGCTGTTGTTCGGTGGGTTAGGGGATGCGCCCGGCGATCAGACTTGGATCTACCTGCGCAAGACGGACGGCTCCCCACCTCAGCGGCTCGGCCAAGGCAAGTTTGAAGACTTGTCGCCCGACGGCAAATGGGTGGCCGCAGTCCCAAGCGATTTTTCTGACCACATTTCCATAATCCCGACAGGTGCAGGACAGGAACGCGAATTCAAGCTGCAAGGCAAGAAACCGTTCCGGGTATGGTGGCTGCCCAATGGAAAGCAGCTATTGCTCAGAGCTGCGGCGCCGGGCGAAGCGCTGCGCGGGTATGTCTTCGATCTGGATACTGCTGTCCTGCGGACGATCACGCCTGAGGGCGTAAGGCCAACCGGACCTAGCTCGCCGGAGGGGAAGTTTGTCGCAGGCACCCGAGCTGACGGAACGACCTGGCTGTTCCCCATCGGTGGTGGAAGCCCTCGTCCCATTGCGGTGCACGCTCCCGAAGTGGTTACGGGCTGGTCGTCGGATTCGAAAGCAGTCTATGTGGCCTCCACGGGAGAAACCGCCGTCAATGTTTATCGAGTCGAAATCGATACAGGCAAGCGGACCCCTTTCACTATCCTCTCGCCATCCGATAAGGCGGGTTTAACCTATCTCGCGTTGTGCTCTGTGACGCCGGACGGCAAGTTCTACACGTATTGCTATAATCGCCAGCTCTCTGAGCTGTTCATTGTAGAAGGATTGGAGTAATCAGGCAGGAGATCTGAGGGTCGCCGCAGCAACGTAACTTCCGAGCGAGCTAAATTGGTTGCGGAGGCTTTACGAGCTCCCGGAGGTGAGGGTTGTAATCCGGTTACACTCACGGCCAAGTCAATGAGTGTAACCGCGATATTTCAGCAATCACGACGCCACTCGGCTTTCCAGCGACTTAGAAATTGTGGGTTGGTGGATTCGCGCGCGCTGGTAAATCGACAGGTTCACAAAGGCCGCTTGTAGGATGGGCGTCGGCAATCCGAACTTCTGTCCACGTTCCAGGAGATCGCCCAGAATCGTATCTACCTCGACGGGCGCTCCCTTGGTGAGATCGCGATACATGGAAGACGTCAACGGGGAGCCTTGGGCGGTGAGTTGCGCGGTTTGTTCCTCAAGGAACGCAGTGGTAGGCGGATGCCCGGAGGCACTGGCGATATCTGAACTCTCGCGCAGCGTCCAGCGAGCAAGCTCGGCGCCTCCCGGGATGGCGACGATTTCGCCGATGTTTCCACGCAGCAGGCAGGTAATCGCTCCCACTGTTGCGATCTGCACCCATTTCTCCCACATGTCATGGATGATGTGGCTCGATATTACGGCATCGAAAGCTGCACCACGGAGCGTCGCGTCGACTTCTTCCAATCGAGAAGTGTTTTGGCCATCGAGCTCGCCGTACACAAGCTTCTGGAAACCAGCAAGTTGGTGGATACGGCCTTCCTGGTCAACTTCGGTTGCGACCAAACAGACGCCGCCCAGAACCGCGTGCTGTCCAAATCGCCCGATCAGCAGATCCATATGCCGCATGCCGTTGAGCATTGGAAGAATCATGGTCTCAGGCCCCACTGCTGCCGCGAGGTCATTGATTGCGCCGGACAACGCGTAGTTCTTTACTCCCAGCAGAATGAGGTCATAGGGCTTTGTGATGTGCTCGCACGTAATTGTTTTCGGGCGAAGGGTTAGATCCCCATGTGGGCTGACGATCTGAAGTCCATTTGCCTTGATCTCTCTGGCGCGGTTGGCGCGCACAAGAAAGGTGACGTCGCGATCGGCCTGAGCCAGGCGTCCCCCGAAGTACCCTCCTACGGCCCCGGCACCGACAACTAGAATCTGCATAGCTGAACCTCATTGTCTGACGCTATTCGACTCGGCGCGGATTCAGGATTACTAAGTAACCCTGGGAACACCTACTCGCAATGACGGCCTTATTGCCAGCTACAGTTCCAAGGGACCCACTGCAATCGACCATATCGTGAAGCCCGACGTCGTAGCCCGGGGCAATCTGCTGTTATCGATCGTCGCGCCTGGCAGCACTCTGGGGTAGCAGCGCGTTGTGGGGCAGCAGCGTATCGGTTGAGAATCGAAGAGCGGTTGCGTTCAACGCGCCGCTGCAGATCCTCCAGGTTATGGGCTTCTCACGAGTGGCGTCTGGGCGCGAACCGAACGCAATAGATAAGACCGAATAGCAGCAATACCGCGCCCCACCAGACGTTGGCATGCAAATAAAACAGCACCACGGGATTCGGGGGCGGATGGAACACTTCCCAGACTCCGGCGCCCAGGATCAGACTCCCATTCACCAGCAGCGAAATGCCGATGAAAAACCAGATGGAGATGTCACGCATAAGAGCTTTCAGCTCTCAGCTTTTTCCTGCGCTTTCGGTTTCAAGCTGAAAGCTGATAGCTGATAGCTGACGGCTGAGAGCTCACCGAAACTTTGTTACCAGACCAGAATGTTTAACACCACGAAAACAACAGCCACGACGACCGTCCAAAATGCCGGACGCTGGTAGAGGGGGACGGCGTCTTCGCGGGGAATCGCGGTCACGCCATACACCAAACCATTCAGTTCGCCGTCCGGTTTCGGCTTCGTCATGTAGCTGACGGCCACCGTGACCAGCACGCACACAATCCACGACCAAAGTCCGCGATACATGTTCTCCGCCATGTCACGGGCGTTGGGCGAGAGCGCCACATATCGCAGTGCCGCGGGATCCGCCTTCACCCAGGCCCACATGGCGATCGACGAAACCGTCCCCGCCAGCAAGCCCCAAAAGCCGCCTGCCGAAGTTGCCCGCTTCCACAGCATGCCCAGGATTACCGTCCCAAACAGCGGCGCAATAAAAAAGCTGAACAGAGCCTGCACGTAATCCATGATGCTGGCAAACGACATCACCAGATATGCCGTGCCTACGCTGATAAGCACGCCCAACACCGTACACCAGCGGCCCATGTTTACGTAATGGTGATCGCTAGCATTTTTATTGATCAGGGCACGATAAATGTCGTAGGTCCACACCGTGGTAAATGCACTCACGTTGCCGGCCATGCCGGACATGAATCCGGCAATTAGCGCGGTGACGCCTAGACCCAGCAGGCCGGGGCCGCAATAGCGGGCCATCATCAGCGGCAGCACTTCGTTATAACTGTGCCCGCCGGAAACAACTGCCGCTGTTTCTGCCGTAAGCTTGGTAGGTAGAACGGCCAGCGCTAGCAGGCCGGGCAGAATCACGATGAACGGCACCATGATTTTGAACGCGGCTCCAATGACCGGAGCCATTTTGGCGGCGCGCAAATCTTTGGCGGCCAGAACCCGCTGCACGACCAGGAAGTCGGTAGTCCAGTAGCCGAACGAGAGCACAAATCCCAAGCCGAAAACGATGCCCGTCCAATGAATGCCCATGGGATTGCCATTGAACGAGCCCAGAGTGGACCATGCATGAGTGTATTCCGCCGACGCATTCTGCGCAATCCGCAATTTCAGATTGCTCCATCCACCAGCGTCGATCAGCCCGAGGATGGGGATCAGCAACGCACCCGCCCAGATCAGAATGAACTGCAGCACCTCATTGAAGATGGCGGAACGCAATCCGCCCAGGGCAACGTAGACCGCGACGGTGAACGACGAAATCCAGATGCTGAAATGGATGTCCCACCCCAGCACGACTTTCATCACCAGGGCCATCGAGTACATGTTGATGCCGCTCATCAACACCGTCATGAACGCAAACGACACCGAGCACAGCGTCCGGCTGGCTTCCCCAAAACGCAGCTTGAGATAGCCCGGCACGGAATGCGTTTTGGAGATGTAATAGAACGGCATCATTACGATGCCAAGGAAGAGCATGGCGGGGATAGCACCGATCCAATACCAGTGGACGGCCAGCATGCCGTACTGATAAGCAGCGGCCGCCCAGCCCATCAGTTCGAGGGCTCCGAGATTCGCGGAAAGAAAGCTGAGACCAGCAACCCAGGCGGTCATCTCACGTCCCGCCATAAAAAAATCTTCGCCCGTCTGGGCGCGGCCGCGCAGATAAAAGCCTATCCCCAGCACCAAGGCAAAATAGAAGGCGATGATGACCACATCCACCGTGGATAAATGCACGAGTCGGGATGCGAGGAACATCGCCATCGCTGGCATCATTCGTTTTTTACCTCACGGTAGTATGCACTTTTTTGTTTTCCCAAGTAGGACCGGGCCGTGCAGCAGTCTGCCAGACCAGGCATACAACGCTTTTCCCATCGAAGGATCAAACGAACAAAAGAACAGGGAGCCTTGCGGTTCCCCAAAAGCACAACCGTCATTAGTTCAAGCTCGTGGTCTGCGGCCCAAAAGGGTTCCACGGACGAGTTTGTGAGCGGATTGCAGTGAGATGACCCAGCGTTTCTTCTATCGCCAGCTTATTTAGTCGAAAATTTGTATACGGTGGTCGAGAAATAATGCTGACCGGGCTTGAGAACAGTCGAAGGAAAATCGGGATGGTTCGGCGAGTCTGGGAAATGCTGGGTTTCGAGGCAGAAAGCATAGCGTCGGTTGTAAACCTTGTCCTGCTTGCCCCGAATGCCATCGAGGAAGTTCCCGGTGTAGAACTGGATGCCCGGCTCTGTGGTCGACACCTCGAGCAGGCGGCCAAAGTGCGGCTCGTAGGCTTGCGCTGCTATTGACAAGGAACCTGACGTCCCGCTATTTAGTACCCAATTGTGATCGTATCCCCGTCCAAGCTTTAGTTCCTGGTCATCCTGATCTATGCGAGCGCCGATGACGGTTGCGGTTGAGAAATCAAATGGAGTCCCTTTCACACTTCGCAGTTCTCCAGTAGGAATCAAAGCTGCATCGACTGGAGTGAAGCGATCTGCGCGGATCATAAGCCGATGCTGCAGAATGTCTCCATTGCCTTGACCAGCCAGGTTAAAGTAACAGTGATTGGTCAGGTTTAGTACCGTGTCCTTGTCTGTGGTTGCACTGTAATCAATCTTCAACTCGTTCTGGTCAGTGAGTGTGTACACCACCTTGACCGACAGGTTTCCGGGGAAGCCTTCTTCTCCGTCCTTGCTGAGATAAGTAAGTTCCAGAGCCTGTCCGGCGCTGTTGGAAACGTCCTTCGCCGACCACACTCGCTTATTGAAACCGCCGTGCAGGTGGTTGTCGCCGTCATTCTTCGCCAGCGTATAAGTGATGCTATCCAGTGTGAACTTGGCGTGCGCGATTCGGTTAGCATAGCGCCCAACGATCGCGCCAAAATATGCTTTACCAGCGGCGTAGTCGTCGAGCTTATCGTAGCCGAGTACGACGTCTTCGAATTTTCCGTTGCGGTCGGGAACTTTCAGAGTAACAACGGTGCCGCCGTAGTTAGTGATGGCCGCTTCCATGCCACTCTGGTTGGTTAGGGTGTAGAGATCCACCTGCTGCCCATCCTCGGTCTTACCAAACGATTGCTTTTGCATTTTCGATTTCGCCTCGGCTTGTGAACAGCACACACAGAACATCGCGATGGAGACAACCAGAGTCGCGGTGGTCGTTTCGCGTAGTCTCATTACTCATCTCCTCCGTCGAAAAAATATCTAACCACCTCCGACTGCGTCATCGCTACCGGGTCAAGCATACTCTGTGCCAAAATTCCGTGCCTGGTCTTCAGAAGCCCGTGGCGGGTGTAATTCCCTCACTCTCCACGCACTCGTACGCCTTGCCAGCCGCAAGGTTTTTGTACTCCTCAGTTCTCCCATTGGGCCACTGAATTACGACGCGTTCAATCTTATCCCGCTTTCCCATGCCAAAAGTTAGGGGAAGCTCTGATTGGGATAGATAGCTCGATCCGCTCTTGACCATGCGGGATTGCATCGTGCCCTCGTGATAGATATGAACTGTCGCGCCGATCGCGTCGCGATTCGATTGCTTGCCAGCCAAGTGAAAACGAATACTCCGGTTTCCTGCGAGTTGATCGTTACGATAAAGATAGACTGGCCCGTTGTTGGTGGTCATAAGAATGTCGAGATCACCATCGCGATCGAAATCGCCGTAGGCCAGGCCACGTCCAACCTTGGGTTGACGGAATCCATCGCCGACTTCGGAGCTGACGTCGCGGAATATCCTTTTGCCGCTGTTCAGAAAAAGTTGCGGCGGCTGGGCGTACCCAACATTCCCCCGGATGCTGCGCACGGTGTCGTCAATGTGCCCATTGGCTGCGATCAGGTCCAGCGCGCCATCGAGGTCGATGTCGACAAACATGCAACCGAATCCCAAGGTGGTTTTGGACGGCATCCCGACGCCAGATTGCGTTGCCACATCCTCGTAGGTGCCGTTGCCGACTGCTCGATACAGACCGATCATCTCATTGTCAAAGTTCGTAATGGCCACGCCAGCAATGCCCGAGTTATCGAAGTCTGCTGCGTCTACTCCCATTCCCGCGCGCGCTTTGCCATCGGCGCTGAAAGCGATACCTGCCTCCACAGCGACATCTTTGAACGTGCCATTGTGCGCGTTGCGGTAAAGTTTGTTCGGCTGTGTGTCGTTGGTTACCAGCAGGTCGGGCCAGCCGTCCTGGTCGTAGTCGAGCATGGCTACGCCCAGCGATTTCGAACTGCTGTCGAAAATGCCGCTGGTCGCGGTGACGTCTTCAAAGGTTCCGTCGCCGCGATTGTGGAACAGCCAGCAGGTTTCACCGCGGTAGGCTTCGGGCGTGCAGTAAGACTTATGCTTGCCGTCAAGGCTGCAGAATACATCGTGCTCGGCTGACCACTTGACATAATTGCAGACAAACAAATCGAGCCGCCCGTCGCGATCAAAATCAAACCACAGCGCTGACGTGCTGAGGGCCTGGCGGTGGCCAAGTCCGCTGGAGTCGGTAACGTCAACGAAAGTTCCCTTCCCGCTGTTCTTGAAAAGCCGGTTCTGACCAACGCAAGTAACGAGGATGTCAGGAAAACCGTCGTTATTGTAATCGCCGATAGCGACGCCCATTCCGTACATCTCGACATCGAGCCCGGCTTTCCGCGTCACATCTGTGAAAGTGCCATCGCGGTTGTTGTGATAGAGCCGGAGCGTGGACGTCTGCCGCTTGTGGCCCGGCCAGTCCATGCCATTGACGAAGAGAACGTCCTGCCAACCGTCGCCGTCGTAGTCAAGGAAGGCGCAGCCTGAGCCCAGCGTTTCAGGAAGCAGCTTGCCTCCGTAGGCGCCGCTGTTGTGCTGAAATTGAATGCCCGCTGAATCAGTCACATCGACAAAGCGGAAGCCGGGAGATGTTTCCGCGGCAGACCCCGCGACCATTTCGAGCGGCAAAACAGAAGCCGAGGCAGCCCCCGCAAGCCCGAGCAGGAAATCTCTGCGGTTCACCGAATGTTCACCAAGCCGCTGCGGATGGCGTAAACCACGAGTTCCGCGGTCTTATGGATTCCCAGCGCATCCATGATATTGGCGCGGTGAACGGCCACGGTGTTCGCGCTAAGATCAAGATCGGTGGCAATTTCCTTGTTCGATTTGCCAGCGACGATGAGTTTCAGCACCTCCAGTTCGCGCACCGTGAGTCCGGATTTTCCCTCACCCTTCAGAGTGGTACCGCGAGATATTTGCGGGTCGAGCACGATCTCGCCTTCTACAACTCGACGGATCGCCGTCACCAACTCCATGTCCACGGCACTCTTCAGAATGTAGCCCCGCGCTCCGGCATCCAGCGCCTGATGAACCCAAGTGTCTTCGGAATGCATGCTCAACATCAAGATGGCGATTTCAGGAAACTTCTGCAGAATGCGCCGGGTCGCATCCAATCCGCTCATGCCAGGAAGCGCGCAGTCCATCACGACCAACCTCGGATGCAACTTTTCTGCCAACCGGACGGCTTCCGCGCCGTCGCTGGCTTCCCCCACCACCGCAATGTCGGGTGCATCTTCGAGGATACGGCGAAACCCCCGACGCACCAGGCTGTGATCATCGACCAGCAAGACCGAGATCTTCTTGGACATGTGTCTCCGTCTTCTCTATGTGCACTTTCAGGCGAACCAAAGTTCCGCCCTCTGCGGGCTTTAGAAACTCGATGATGCCTCCCAATAACTGCGCACGTTCACGCATGGCCACCAGTCCGATGCCCGACCTTGCGAATTGTTCCAGAAACCCCGCGCCGTGGTCCTCAACCTCAAGTTCCAGGGCTTGGTCCAGGAAGCGGAGCCGCACCCAAGCCTGACGAGTTCCGGAATGGCGGGCGACGTTGTTCAAAGCCTCCTGAAGGATTCGATAAATATGAATGCCGACATTGCCATCTACCGGAAACGGTGTTCCTGATTTCGCATAGGATATTTCAATTCCGGTTTGCCTTTCTACCACTGGAATGTACCAGTCAATCGTACTCTCGAGGCCAGCTTCATCGAGCATGACTGGATGAAGCGCTTGCGAAAGGCTGCGTACTTTATCAAGCGTGGACTGCGCGATCTCAGAAACCTCGCGTAGCTCGGCACGCAGCGGCGAGCCCTCAGGCACATGATTTCGCGCCCGGCTCAACATGGAGCCTATCGCAGTCAGGATCTGCCCAAACTCATCGTGAAGCTCGCGCGAGATGTGCAGCAGAGTGGATTCCTGAGTTGAAATCAGTTTCTGCGCCAGTTCGCTGCGCTGCTGGGAGAGCGCAGCCAGTTGTGCGAAAAGGCGGCGATTGGAGTGGATCAGATAGAGGCTGGTAAGCAGAATTGCACCCAGGATGGCCGCAAAAAATATGTATACCTGCCGCTGAACACGATCGTAGATATGCCCAATGCGCCGCCCGACCTGTTCTTCACTTTCGTTGTTTTGCACGAGCAACCGGGCAACGGCTGTGCTCAGCGCCGCCTGACGCGCCTGTAGCGATACTCGAATCTGCGCGCGTGCTTCACTCTCCCTGCCGTCGCGAGCGAGGGCGAAGGTGCGGTCGACCGCATCCCAGAATTGAGCCACCGACTCGCCCAGGAACTGTCGCTGCTCGGGCGTGCGCTCGGCTACCGCGACCTGCTCTTCGAGCTTCAAAGCATTGTCTAAGTCTGCGCGGATCCGTTGAAACTGAGCCGCCCAAGCCGTCAGCGGATACGGTTCGTCATTATCGAGCATATCGCGCATGGCCACGGCGAGCGAGTTCAAGTCATTCTGGATGCGCAGGAGTTGCAGCGAGTCTCTGCGGTTGCGCCCGGCAAGATCGTTTTGCAGTTCGCGAAGCCCGGAAATCTGCACCGTGATGTACCACGAGTATGCCACCACTGCCGCAAGGGTGATGATCAGTCCCAAGAACAAACCCGGAGTTGGTGATCGGCCAGAGCCAAGTGGGCGAAGCACGCTCCGAGAATATAACGTGGGCGGGCCGAGTTCCAGCAGGGCAGAATAATAACTTGAGGTCGCAGTTTGCGACCTCAAGCTTCGGATCGCCTAAAAAAACATCTACTATTTTCATACTATTGATCGCCATCAGACGCGCCATATAATCGCGTCACCTTGTGGGGCACAGCTTAAAATGAATTTGGCACGAACCATGCCATCCGAGACAAAACGCAAACCAGCGCGACGCGTGTTGCTAACTACGCTGGTCGTGCTCGCTGTGCTGTGGGCGCTTGCCTGTATATGTTTGTTCGCGGTGATGCAGCAACCGCCCGACAAATTTGCCCAGGTGATGGCCAGAATACCGGCTCCCGTCGCATTTCTCGTCCTTCCATTTGAAACTTTGTGGACGCACGCCCGCGCGGGAAGACTGCAGGTGGGAGATCGCGCCCCGGACTTTTCGCTGACGAAGTTGGACAAGAGCGCACAGATACAGTTGTCCGCGCTCACGGTGCAACGACAGCCAGTAGTGCTCATATTTGGAAGCTACACTTGACCTCCGTTCCGGCGGGAGGTTCCTGCCCTCAACCAACTCTACGAACAGTACGGAGCTCAAGTCGCGTTCCTGGTCGTCTACATCACCGAAGCGCATCCGAGTGACGTATGGCAGATGGAGAGCAACGTCAAAGATAGCGTGGTTTTTGCCAGCCCAAAGAGCGAAGATGAACGCGCTGCAGTAGCGGGAGCGTGCGTGCGAAAGCTGGGCGTAAAAATTCCCGCCGTGCTGGATGAATTCGGCAACTCAACCGAGCAGGCCTACACTGGCTGGCCGGATCGCATGTACTTGATCGATGCCTCCGGGCGTATTGCCTACAAGAGCAAACCCGGCCCTTTCGGCTTCAAATCAGATGAGTTGAGGAGCGCCATCGCTCGTGTATCGCCGCTCGCTAGAAAATGAAACCTGCATCTAAGGCCCACTTACGGTTTTCCCTGTACGAATAACTTTCATCTCCATTCGGGAAAAACCGCTCATCACCTCGGGCGCTTCAGGCTATCTGGCTGGTATTACGAGTGGCAAAATTGGCACGGTATTTGCTGAAAGAAGCTCGCAATAAAGCAGTCAAAATACGGAGGCAACGGGAAATGAAAAAGCTAATTACAGTAATGGCTACAATGGCTCTCGCGATGACACTCTCCGCGGTAAGCTTCGCTCAGCAAGACCAGTCAAATACCCAACAGCCAACCTCGGATATGCAGAATGGACAGCAGACCAGTCCGGAACAGCAAGGCACGCACGCCAGTCCACCATCCCAGGATTCACCCTCTTCAATGCAAAATACGCAAGGCTCATCTTTCATTGGCATCGTGGTGAAGGCCGCCGGCAAGTATGTGTTGAATACCACCGACATGAGCTACCAACTGGATGATCAGGACAAAGCAAAGCAGTTTGTAGGCCAGCAAGTGAAAATCAATGGCAGCCTCGACAGCAGCACAAGCATGATCCATATTTCAGACATCAGTCCATTGGGCTAGTGACACCCTTTTCGCCACGTGAGGGAGCTTGACGCCCGTGCGCAAAGCTCCCTATTTCCTTCTTCTCGCACTTCACGTTAAATTCTTCCAAGACCAATTCCTTGAGTTCCGCGCGCGCTCCGACGGGCACGCTTGCGCCAGATTTAAAATTCACCCAATCACCGGAACGTGAAGTCCAATTGCGAAAACTGCACGGACCACAAGCACGTCTTTCAAAACTGCGGTAAACTTCTTGGCGCAGACATTAAACTGCTTGTATACCCAGGCCAAATCGATTCGCCGTTCCGATCCCTCGGATCGCATTTCCGTTTTCAACTCTTTAGGAGATCTTCGATGCGCGTCTCAAAACCAATGATCATCGCGGTTCTGCTCTGCCCCGTACTCGGAATCGTTCCTGCCCATGGGCAGGACTCCACTGCCTCAGCGAACGTGCCCAAACTGGAGCACTTCGATCCCAGCCTGGTCGATAAGTCGCTCGATCCCTGCCAGGACTTCTACCAATACGCGTGCAGGAAGTGGAATGCCGCCAACCCCATTCCCGCGGACCAGGTGGCTTGGGGAACCGGCAGCGGCTTGCAGTACTGGAATGAAAATATTTTGCGCGAAGCCCTGCAGAAGGCGGCGGCGCAGACCAGTGGTCGAACCGACTACGAACAGAAGATTGGCGACTATTGGGCGGCGTGCATGGACGAATCGGGAATCGAGGCCGACAGAACGCGGGATCTGAAAGCTGGGTTGGAACGCATTGATCAGATGAAAAACAAGGCGCAGCTTGCCGATCAAGTCGCCCACCTCCATAGGGCCGTTCCCGGCGCCTGGGAGGGCGATAACAACCAAAGTCGGGCTGCACTGCTGGGCTTCGGCCAGCAGCAGGATTTCGACGACGCGACCAAAGTAGTAGCCAGTATTGACCAGGGCGGACTGGGAATGCCGAGTCGCGACTTTTACATAAAGGACGACGCCAAATCCAAAGAAATCCGCACCCAGTACGAGACGCATGTCAGCAAGATGCTCGCCCTTTCGGGAGAAAGCGCAGCACAAGCCCAAGCCGATGCCAAGACGGTTCTCACAATAGAAACCGCCATGGCACAGGCGCAGATGGATAATGTTGCACGTCGTGATCCCAAGAACTTAAACAACAAGATGAGCCTAGAGCAGGTACAGGCGCTGACCCCTTCGTACGATTGGAAGCACTACCTTGAGATGGTCGAAGCTCCGCCTTCTCCGCCACATTACCTCGTGAGTTCACCCCAGTTCTTCCGCAACCTCGAACCGCTTATCCAGCACCGTTCGGTGGATGATTGGAAAGTGTATTTGCGATGGCATCTGATCCACGGTTCTGCACCGTACTTGAGCAAGGCTTTTGTCGACGAAAACTGGAACTTCTTTTCCCAAACACTGCAGGGAGCAAAAGAACAATTGCCTCGCTGGCGGCGCTGCGTACGCGCGGCTGACCGGGATCTCGGCATGGCTTTGGGACAGGCATACGTAGCGGTAGCTTTTCCTCCCGCGAACAAACAGCGCACAGTCGAGATGATCCATGACGTCGAACACGCACTGGACCAGGACATAACCAGCCTTGACTGGATGCAGCCGGCGACGAAAGCCGAGGCGAAAATCAAGCTGCACGCCATTGAAGACAAGATTGGTTATCCGGATCACTGGCGTGATTATTCGTCGGTGAAGATCACCCGCAGTAGTTATCTGGACAATGTCCATCAGGCGACCGCTTTCGAATTTCACCGCCAACTCGATAAGATCGGTAAGCCCGTCGATCGCTCGGAGTGGGGCATGACGCCGCCCACGATCAACGCCTACTACGATCCACAACTGAACACTATCAATTTTCCCGCCGGGATCCTGCAGCCTCCATATTTCGACAGCACGATGGAAGATGCGGTGAACTATGGCGCCATCGGCATGATTATGGGACACGAGATCACGCACGGCTTTGACGATGAAGGCCGCAAGTTCGACGGCCAGGGCAATCTTCGCGACTGGTGGACGCCGGCGGACGCAAAGGCCTATGAACAGCGTGGAGATTGCATCGCCGACGAATATACGCAGGAAATACCAGAGGCGGGAGTTAAGCAGAATGGACGTTTGACCCAGGGTGAGGATACGGCCGATAACGGCGGCCTACGTCTCGCTTTTATGGCGCTAACGAATAAGCTGCAGTCAGAGAATAAGTCGGTGGACGCCAAAGAGGCTGATGGCTGGACGCCGCAGCAGAAGTTTTTCTTGTCGTACGCCATCTCATGGTGCGAGCAGTATCGCCCCGAATTGATGCGCACAGTCGTGCTGACCAACCCGCATTCCATCCCCAAGTACCGGGTGAACAACGTTGTCTCGAACATGCCTGAGTTTCAGGAAGCCTTTTCCTGCAAGAAAGGCGCGCCCATGGTGCGAGCTAATCAGTGTAGAGTCTGGTGAGATTTTCTCGAGCTAGGGCGGAGGCTAAACAGATCGGAGGAATCCGTTTCATGCTGAAGAGGATCTTACCTGTAGCCGGTTTGTTGTTTGCCATCTGGGCATTCTCCGAACAAGCGGTGCCGACCCACTTCGACGGCAAAACCTGGTGGAACTACGTCAAGGTTCTTGCCGACGACAATATGGAAGGCCGCGAGACCGGCAGCGCGGGCTTACGGAGGGCGGAGGCTTATATTGTCGACCAGTTAAAGCAAGCTGGACTTCAGTCCGCGGGGACCGACGGCTACTACCAAACGATGAAATTCCAATCCCGCGTGATCGTCGAAAAGGATTCCAGCCTCGCTCTGGTCCGGGACGGTAAAGTGGAACCTCTCGTTCTCGGCGAAGACGCTTTCTTTAATACGCGAGTCGATCTCGCATCGGAACTGCAAGTGCCGTTGGTCTTTGTAGGATATGGATTGCGCATTCCCGAGAAGAACTATGACGACCTCTCCGGTCTCGATTTGAATGGCAAAGTCGCGGTGATTTTGAATGGTTCGCCCGCTGACGTTCCGGGCCCTCTCGCATCGCATTATCAATCGGGTGCGGAGCGCTGGAAAACTCTCCATAAGGCCGGAGCTGTTGGGATCATTACCATTGGCAATCCCGCGAGCATGGATATTCCTTGGTCTCGTATGTCGGTGAACCGCACCCATCCCAGCATGGCATTAGCTGATTCTGAATTCAACGAAACCGAAGGCGAGAAGCTGGCCTTGTATTTCAATCCCGCCAAGGCGGACAAGCTTTTCGAGGGTTCGGGTCACAGCTTCGACGAACTAGTGAATATAGCCAGAGACCGGAAGCAGCTTCCACGGTTTCCACTGCCTGCGGAGATCAAGGCAAGAGCAAAACTCGAAAAAAAGGATCTCGAGTCAGCCAATGTGATCGCCAAATTACCGGGCAATGATCCCGAACTTAGGAATGAATATGTTGTGCTCTCCGCCCATATCGATCATCTCGGTATCGGCGAACCCATCAACGGCGATCGTATCTACAACGGAGCGATGGATAACGCGTCCGGAAGTGCTTTATTGCTGGACGTTGCTTCTTCGTTGAAGAAATCACCGGAGAAGCTCAAACGCTCGCTGCTGTTTTTATTCGTTACGGGAGAAGAAAAAGGACTGCTGGGTTCCAAGTATTTCACCGCGCATCCCACGGTCGATCCCAAGTCGATGGTGGCCGACATCAATGTTGACATGTTCTTGCCTATTGTTCCGCTCAAGGTTCTCACCGTGTTCGGGCAGGCGGAGTCCGATCTCGGCGACGAGGCCCGTGAAGTCGCGCAGTCGTATGGCATCACCGTGCAACCCGACCCAGAGCCGCAGCGAAATATCTTTATCCGAAGTGATCAATACAACTTCATTCGTCACGGAATTCCGGCATTAGCAATGGGGGTTGGGGCCACGCCTGGTTCTCCAGAACAGAAGATTTTCAAAGACTGGCTCACTCAACGCTATCACGCACCCTCCGACGACTTGAATCAGCCGGTGGATCTGCCAGCCGCCGCCCTCTATGAAGAAGTAATTCGCGGGCTCATGATCTCTGTGGCTCAGAACCCTCACCGGCCGCAGTGGAAGCAGGACAGTTTCTTCCGCCGATACTCCCAGGCGGCCAGCGAATAGACCAAGCCAAGATCTGCTTTACTGCGGTGTGGCTGGAACGTAGACTCGGTCAGCACTCACCAGCTCCGCATTCGGCACTTCGGTCTGAAGCTTGACTCGCTGCATTCCAGCCTTTTTTTCCGGCTTGGGGATAAACGTCAACAGGTACTGACGGCCGAGACGGCGCGTGACGTCCTCGAGATAAGGAGCGAAACTGACTGGCGGAGCGGAACCAATCAGGTAGTAGGCCTCGCCACCTGTCTCGTCGGCCACCTGGGAGAGATAATTTTGACCCCAGTACGTACGCCAATAACTATGGCCGTAGTGACCCTCCCCAGGCGTGTAGATGCTAAAAACGATGACTCCAGCGCGTTGCGCTTGTTCGATCACCTGGTCGACATAAACATTGTCGGGACCACTGCCCCAGTATCGGTCGATTCCATCGGTGATCATCAAGACCTCGTGGCGTTCCTCGCTTGCAGGCCAGCGTTTGATCAAGTCACCCAGCGAAAAATACGGACTCGCGCTAGCGCCGGGATTTCCTAGCGGAAGGCGCAATGCTTTGGCCGCGAGCGCATGATCATTGGTGAGGTTCTGCATGACTTGGGCGATTCCGTTTTGCATATACGCGATCCCGATCTTCGTAGTCGGGGGCTGGGCGTTAATGAACTGGCGGATATCTTCCAATTGCGATCCCAGGCTGACGTTCGACGAATCGTCGAGCATAATGAAAAATTCCAGTCCCGCGTGATCTCCCTTGAGCGGCAGCCATCCAGTCACCCGGTCCCGGTCGTGGCCTTGATACACCATCACGTCGTCCCGAGTAATGTCCGGGACGTTCGAGCCGTGACGGGCCTCCACTGTCACCACGAGATTTACGCCAGGCCCCGGGGGAGGCGAGGTTTCCTGAGCAAAAATCAACTGCACACTGGAGAAAAGAACGGTGATTACGATTATCACCTCAAGCACCTGGGAATGTTTCTTCATGGACTTCTCCTTTCAAACTGAAGACCATCCTGACCATTGATTGCAACCACTAGGTAGTAAGATGCTGGACAGAGAAAAAAAGAACACCCTGAAACCCTTGCTCAGTAGAAACCATCGACCCTTGCGTTTTTCCCCATTCGCCGACGATACTGGAATCACACAATCTATGAAGACGAACCTTTCTTTTGCCAATCCTGCAGAAGTCGAAACCGAATGTTTGGCCGTAGTGGTTCTCGATCACGGCTCAAAAGATAACACCGAAGCCAGCCTCGAAACCAGTGAAGACACCATTAAAGACGTAACGGCTGACGTGATGGCCAGCGGTGAAGTCACGGGGAAGATATTTGAAACTACGCTGCTGCATCGTCCCGCAAAGCTGAAAGCGAAACGCCTGCTGCTGCTGGGCGGCGGCAAAGCCAAGAGCTTTACCGCTTCCGAATTGCGCAAGCTCGCCGGCGCCACGGTTCGCTTCCTCAAGCCCAAGGGCATTCGCAGTTTCAGCTTTCTGGCTCCGCAAAATATTAAGAGTGACGAGGCCGTGAAGGCCATTGTGGAAGGCGCTTTCGTCGGCAACTTCGACCCGGATACCTACAAAAGCGATCGTAAGGATCAGCAAATCGACTCCATGACGGTGGTTGCCAACGGAGACCAAGCCAGACTTCAGAAGGCGATGGACGAAGCCCGCATCATCGGTGAGTCGCAGAACTTTACTCGCGAACTGGTGAACGAGCCCAGCAATCGCATGACGCCGACGATTCTCGCGGGGCGCGCCCGGAAGATGGCCCAGGAAGCCAGCCTGAAGTTTGAAGCGTACGGCGCTGACAAGATCAAAGAACTGAAGATGGGCGCCTTCTGGGGCGTGGCCCAGGGTTCGGACGAACCTCCCGCCCTGATCGTAATGCGTTACGAGCCGGCGGAAGCACCTGCAACTCCGATGTTAGGTCTGGTTGGGAAAGGCGTTACGTTTGATACCGGCGGCATCTCCATCAAACCCGCTGACGGTATGGAAAAAATGAAATATGACATGGCGGGTGCCGCCGCCATGATCGGCGCTATGCGGGCCATTGCATTGCTTAAGCCGAAGGTCCGGGTCACTGCGATTATTTGCGCTACCGAGAATATGCCTTCGGGCAAAGCCCAGAAGCCCGGCGACATACAGATCGCGATGTCGGGCAAATCGATCGAGATTATCAATACAGACGCCGAAGGCCGACTGGTGCTTGCCGACGGCCTCTGCTATGCCCGCCAGCTTGGCTGCACGCATTTGATCGACGCCGCCACGCTAACCGGCGCGGTCGTAGTCGCACTCGGCTACGTCAACGCTGGGGTTTTCGCCAACGACGAAAAGATGTACCAACGCTTCACGCGCGCCCTGGAAAAAGCGGGCGAGAAGTTCTGGCGTCTCCCGCTCGACGATGAGTACAAAGAGAATATCCGCTCGAACATTGCCGATATCGTCAATTCCGGGGGCCGCTGGGGCGGCGCCGTAAATGCCGCCATGTTCCTCAAGGAGTTTGCCGAGGAGACGCCCTGGCTGCACCTCGACATCGCCGGCACTGCATGGATGGAAGAGAACAAGCCCTGGATCGCCAAAGGCCCGTCGGGAATCGCGGTACGGAGCCTGGTGGAGTTTGCCAGAGAATTCGCAGGTTAACCGCAAGTAGAAGAATCTCTGTCAACCTAAGCAGCCTACCCGGGTCGGCCAGCATCTGAGTTGCGCTCAGCATCCTGACTAATGCGGCATACGGGAGATCCTTCATGAAAGCACTATTTGGTATCGGCGTGGTGGTGCTAGTTTTAGGAATCCTTTCCTTTTTCGTGCCCGTACCCCATTCGGAACACCACGGTGTCAGCGCCGGCGACCTCCAACTTGGAGTGACCACCCACCATGAAGATCGCGTGCCTCCCGCTCTCAGCGTGGTGCTGGTGGTGGTTGGGGCGGGTATGATGATCGCGGGTCGAGGTAAGAGCTGAGAACATTTCCGTGCGGAATCGGAGACCTCGCGATCTTCTTAAGCCCGCAATTATGTTCGCAGCGACCGCGCTCTGTCACATCGCCGCCGGCACGCTGATTCCCATCACCGCCAAAGCGCGGGTCAGTTCGCGACGCACAATCGCGACCGTCGCCAATAGAAATCCTTTCCGGCGTTCATCGGGTTCAGCAAGAATGGGATATTTGTGATAGAAGGCATTGAAAAGCTGTGCCAACTGGAATACGTGCTTAGCCAGGTAAGCCGGTTCGGTAGTCGTGATGCATTGATCGATCACATAAGAAGTCTTCGAGGCTGCCAGCCATAATTCCCATATTTCAGTTGCATCCGCGCCATTCAGATACCTGGCAAAGTCGTCGGTAGAGACGTAGCTAGCTACGTCTCTACCGAAAGTGTCCGGATCGAGTCCACCCTTGCGAAAAATATTGCTTGCGCGAACCACCGCATACTGCGCGTACGGCCCGGTCTCCCCTTCAAAACTCAGCGCCTCCTTGAAATCAAACGCAATCACGGAAGGCTTGGTGAACTTCAACATGAAATAACGCAGCGCACCCACTGCAATCTGGGCTGCGATAGTTGCGCGCTCGCCCTCGCTTAGCTGCGGATGGCGCGAATCAACTTCTTTTTTCGCCGAAGCAATTAGCGCGTCAATCAGATCATCGGCCTTTACCCCGAAGCCCTTGCGGCCAGAAACCTCGATGTAGGAACGCGTCTTGTCCTCATCCGATAACTCATAGCCCAGCTCGGCGGCGCACCGTGGAGTGAGCGCAACCATCTCATAAGAAAAATGCGTGTAGTGGTCCGCCTGCTGGTTGTAGCCTAGCCCGCGCAATGCTTCGATGACGGTGTTCTGCGCTTCCGCTTGCCGGGCATCGATGACGTTGTAAATCTCGGCCACATCGCCAAAATGCGGATGGTTGGGTTCCCCGTTGGTCGTCGAAATCCAGCAATCGTGCGTATCAGGATAGCGGTAGAACTTCCTATAACCGAAATCCTTGCCCAGCAAACCGAATTTCCATAGATGATAGGCGATGTCTTTGCCCACATAGCCCACGGTCCCGTTGGAACGAACGATAACTTTTTGGTCTTCTTCGGAGAGTTCTCTAACATCGACGCCCTCGTTCGTTCCAATCGCGGTGAGCACATCGTCAACGTCTTCAGGGGAACCAGACTGTTTTGGATCTGTTACTGCGGATTTCTCGCCTGATTCTTTATTTGACGTTCCCGCGCGCCGCATTACCCAACAGCCCTTATTCTTACCCTCAGCCTCGAAAGTGAGCACGCCAGCGTCTTTGAGTTGGGTGAACGCCGCATCCCAGAAGTGCAGATGAAGGATTTCGCTCTCGCGAGGCAGGAAGTCGTATTCGATGTCCAACCGGTCCATGGTTTCGAGATGGCGGCGCAGTACGGCAGTCGAAATCAGGTCGGCGATTGCAGCCGTCTCGTTTCCGCCTTCCTCAAGTGCATGCAGCACTTGCTGTCGTGCATCGCGGTTGCGCTTGTCCTGCGCGTACCAACGGGAAACCTTCGCGTACAAGTCCCAGCAGAAGTAATCAAAACGTGGTTGGCGGGTGAGCTCTTCGATTTCGTCGCGGGACTTTTTATCCAAATGCAAGAATCCCACGACCACATCGGCGACTTGTACACCGGTATTGTCGATGTAATTCTGGACGTCGACTTCCCTGCACACAAAATGCAGCAGCCGAACGAAGGTGTCTCCGAGGATGGCATTGCGCAAATGTCCAATGTGAGCAGACTTGTTCGGATTGATGCTGGAGTGTTCGACCAAAACCTTGCCGGCTGGAATGTCGACCTTCGGTTTCTTATCGGCAGCGAGCGCGGCGGCGAGAGCCTCGCGCTTGACCCGGGCATTTATATAGCCCGCGCCGGCAACCTCCAGCTTCTCAAAACCGTCGATCGCTCCAATTCCGGCAACTATCTCTTCTGCAATCTTACGAGGCGGCTTGCGCAGTTGCTTGGCTAACTCGAAAGCAAGCGGCAGGGCGTATTCGCCAAGTTCGACCCGAGGTGGCTGCTCGATGACAATCTTCAGCAAGTCCACACCGTAAGTACGGCGCAAAAACTCGCGTATTTGCTGGGCAAGCCGGCGTTCCAGATGACGATACAAGAGACCCTCTAGGCGGTTGAGGAAAACAGTGATTGTAGCAGAGTATGCGCGGCCCAGCGGTTTGACGCCATGTGCACGCTTCCCTATGATGAAAATCAGTCGTTGGTCGTACGTCACGGCCAACGACCCGGGATCAACGACAAAGCTTATGCGTATAGCCTACCTCGATTGTTTTTCCGGCATCAGCGGCGACATGTTCCTGGGCGCTCTGGTCGATGCCGGAGTGCCGGAGCAACTCTTGGGACAAACGGTTGAGGCGCTGAACATCGGGGCAAGGCTGGAGATTTCTCGCGTTAAGCGCAAGGGCATAAGCGCAATCAAGGTTGATGTTTACATCCACGGCGAAAAAGATTTGCCGCGCGAGGTGTACTGGGAGCAGAAAGCAGGCCCGTCGGGACAAGCGAGACACGATGATACGAGGGGCGAACATGCACATGAACACAGTCATGCCCATGCAAGTGGCGAACCGGTCACTTTGTTAGAACATAATTACGCGTTGCAGAGCCCCGCAGCTTCGAGGCGGGAGGTCGCGACATTGCAGCCCGAAATCACGCCACATTCAGTTAAACACGACCGCAGCCATTCGCACGAACACGCCCGCGGACTGAATGAAATCCGCGACACGATCGGCAAGGCATCAATCAACGACAGTGCAAAGGCAACGGCAATCGCGATTTTCGAAGCCTTGGGTGCAGCTGAGGCCAAGATTCACGACACCGATATCGAGAAAATTCATTTTCACGAAGTCGGCGCGATCGATGCGCTGGTAGATATTGTCTGTGCCGCCGTAGGCGCCGAGGCACTCGGTGTCGACGAAATCCTCTGCTCTCCACTTAACGTAGGCGGAGGCACAGTGACATGCACTCACGGAGTCATGCCAGTGCCCGCGCCCGCGACGCTTGAATTGTTGAAGGACGCGCCCCTGTACTCGTCCGGGCTCCAGTTCGAATTGGTCACACCAACCGGGGCCGCCATCGTCAAAACCCTGGCGAAACGATTCGCACCGTTTCCGCCAATGAAGGTTAAAAGGACGGGCTATGGCGCCGGCACCCGTGACTTCGAGAAACATGCGAATGTTGTGCGGCTCACCATCGGCGAATCTCAGCCAGAACTTTCGACCGATATTCGCCAGGACACGATTACTGTGCTCGAAGCTAATGTCGATGATCTGAATCCGCAAATCTTCGGCTATGTGATGGACCGGTTGCTCGAGGAAGGCGCGCTGGATGCTTTCGGGCTGCCGGTGCAGATGAAGAAAAATCGTCCGGGTATGCTGCTGACGGTTCTATGCCGGACCGAGGACGCATCAAAATTAACTCGTCTGATTTTCGCGGAGACCACGACTCTGGGAGTGCGGGGGCGCGAGGAAAAGCGTCACGCGCTCGCCCGAGAATGGGTAACGGTGTCGACCCGCTGGGGCAATGTGCGCGTGAAGGTCGCAAGCATGAACGGCGCGGTAACGAATTATGCCCCGGAATATGAGGATTGCCGCCGCATTGCGGCCGAGCGCCACGTTCCGCTGAAGCGCGTCATGCAGGAGGCGCTGCAGCTTTACGTAAACAGCCAACGCTGAAAAGTTCATCACCACAAAGACACGAAGGTTCACAAAGGAAAGTCTTAAAAATCTTTCCTACCATGTTGACGCATACCAAATGAGCAAGAAGTTCTACATCACGACACCGATTTACTACGTGAACGCACGGCCACACATCGGCCACGCTTACACCACGATCGCCTGCGATGCCATCGCGCGGCGGCAGCGTATGCTGGGCGCCGACACGTTTTTCCTCACTGGCACCGATGAGCACGGGCAAAAGATTGAACGAGCGGCCCAGGCTGCGGGCAAAACCCCACAAGAATTTACGGATGAAGTGTCAGCGCAGTTCCGGTCATTGTGGAACCGGATGGGGATTACCAACGACGATTTCATCCGCACCACCGAGGACCGCCACAAAAAGCGGGTGCAGGAACTATTCCGCCGCATCCGCGACAACGGCCACATCTACAAGGGCACTTATACCGGCCAGTATTGCGTGTTTGACGAACTCTATGTGGATGCGGTTGGACCGGGCGCCCCGTGCCCCGAGTGCGGGCGTCCAACGGAAACGGTAGAGGAAGAAAATTATTTCTTTAAACTTTCCACTTTTGCTGACAAGCTGCTGCACTTGTATACCGAACAACCGGACTTCATTCGCCCCGAGACGAGGTGGAATGAGGTGATGTCATTCGTGCGCGGCGGTCTGCGTGATCTTTCCATCAGCCGCTCGACCTTTTCCTGGGGTATTCCGGTCCCGGATGACCCGAAGCACGTGATTTACGTCTGGCTGGACGCGCTGGCGAACTACATCACAGCCATCGGCTACGGATCGTCCCACAAAGGCGCGCAGGAAGCATTTCAGAAATATTGGCCCGCCGACTTGCACATGATCGGCAAAGAAATTGTTCGATTCCATTGCGTATATTGGCCTGCGTTTCTCATGGCTGCGGAACTTCCCTTGCCCAAGGGCATTATGGCGCACGGTTGGCTGCTGTTCGAAGAGAACAAAATGTCGAAGTCGCGCGGAAACATCGTGCGCACGGAGACCATTCTCGATGTGCTGGGTGCGGACGCGCTGCGCTACTTCCTGCTGCGTGAAGTTGTATTCGGTCAGGATGGATCGTTCTCGTTCGACGCGCTGGTCCAGCGTTACAATGCAGACTTGGCCAACGGGCTCGGCAACCTCGCCAGCCGCACCCTCACGATGATTACGCGGTATTTTCGCGGTGAGGTGCCGTATCCCTCGGCGGCGTTCTCGCAAAGCGCGGGAGACAATGCTATCGCTGAAAATGCGCGCCAAGTGATCGCCGAGTGCAACCTATTATTCGAGCAGTATCAGTTCTCGCGCGCACTGGAAGTTGCCTGGAGTCTGGTGGCAGCGGTCGACAAGTATATTGTTGAAAATGAACCTTGGGCTCTGGGCGAGAAGCTGGACGAAGAAAGCCGCTCGCGGTTGGCAACAATTCTCTACACCAGCGCTGAAGCCCTACGCATCGTCACCGCGTTGGCGCACCCAGTAATTCCCGATGCGACTTCGAAGATCTGGTCGCAACTGGGCCTGGGCGATATTCGCAAGGTTCGTCTCTCGGAGTTGAAGTGGGGGCAACTAGAGTTGAGCACAAAATTAGGTAAGGTCGAACCCGTATTCCCCCGCGCCGACAAGAGTGCGATCGAAAGGATGCAAAATATGGAGGAGCAGCAACGAATCGCAGCGACCGCTACCCAAGCCCAATCTGACACGTCAACGGCCTTACCTCCTGTCGCAACACAGGCCGCGGCACCTGCAGCGAAGCCGGGCGTAACCGTGCCCGACGGCAAAATCAGCATCGATGATTTCGCGAAGGTCGAGTTGCGCGTAGGTCAAGTCAAAGCCGCTGAAAAGGTGAAAGGTGCGGATAAGTTGTTGCGCCTGGAAGTCGATCTGGGCTCCGAAGTTCGCCAGGTGGTAGCTGGAATCGCCGAATCGTATGCGCCCGAGTTGTTGATCGGAAGGAAAGTGGTGATTGTGGCTAATCTTGCTCCCAGAAAACTCCGCGGACTGGAGTCGAACGGCATGATCGTGGCTGCGTCGCCGGAGGGCGGGAAGGCTGTTCTGGCGGGGTTTCTCGAAGATGTGCCGGTGGGGACGCGATTGAAATAGGCGAGCTTCTCAACCTGGATAGTCTAGTCGGACGGGCGAGTCGCCCGTCACCACACGACCAACAACCAATGACCAGCGACCGACGACCGATCTTTGTCGATTCCCACGCACATCTCGAGATGGAGCAGTTCGATTCTGACCGTCCCGCAATGCTGCAGCGGGCTAACGATGCGGGGGTCGAAACCATTCTTGCCATTGGCAGCGGCACGGGCCCAGGATCTCTCGATTGTGCCATCCGGCTTGCCCATCAATACGAGTTCCTTTATGCGACGATCGGGATTCATCCTCACGAGGCGAAGCTTGCCAGCGACACCGATTTCGAGGAACTGGCCCAACTGGCAAAGCGCCCGAAGGTCATCGCCTGGGGCGAGATAGGTCTCGACTATTTCTATGATCATTCGCCGAGGGATGTGCAACAGCAGGTATTTACAAAGCAATTGCAACAGGCGCAAGTGGCCCGACTGCCGATCGTGATCCACTGTCGCCCTTCTGACCGCAACGACGACGCCTGGCAGGACTGCCTCAAATTGTTAAACCAGCACTGGGCGCCAAGCGCGTTGGGAGGCGTCCTGCACTGTTTCACCGGAACCTGGGAGCACGCCCAGCGGGCGCTGGATCTGGGCTTCATGATCTCGTTTGCTGGAAACGTCACTTTTCCCAAAGCGCAGCAGATTCGCGAAGCCGCAAAACAAGTTCCACTCGACCGCATGCTGATTGAAACTGACTCGCCGTTTCTCGCCCCCGTCCCGCATCGCGGCAAGCGGAACGAACCCTCGTTCGTAAAAGAAGTAGCGCGGCAAGTGGCCGAATTGCGCGGGCTTTCGACCGAAGACATAGGCTTACTGACCACGAAAAACTTTTATCGCTTCTTTTCGCTTCGCGAAAAGCTCAATTCCATTTAGCTTGTTAGAGCATCTTTCCGGTAAACTACTTAATCTATTGATTAGAAGCGAACGATCATGCCAGAGAACACTTTTGACATTGTGAGCAAGCTTGATTTGCAAGAAGTTTCGAATGCCATGCAGCAGGCGCTGAAAGAGATTCACACCCGCTTCGATCTGAAAGATTCGAAGTCCAACATCGAACTCGAGGGCAAGGACGCCATCAATCTGCACTCCATCGACGAATACAAATTGAAGGCTGTAACTGAGATCTTCCAGCAGAAACTGGTCAAACGTGGTGTCTCCCTCAAGGGACTGACCTACGGCCCCGTGGAACCCGCCGCCGGGGGCACGGTGAAACAGAAGATCACCATCCAGCAGGGCATCCCCATCGAGAAGGCGCGGCAGATCGTGAAAGTGATCAAGGATTCTAAAAAGAAAGTGAATGCTTCGATTCAAGGAGACTTGGTGCGAGTAAGCGGAAAAGATCGGGACGCATTGCAGGAAATCATTGCGCTTCTCCGCGCGCAGGATTTCGGCATTGATACGCAGTTTACCAATTACAGAACAAACTAAATATTTGTTGTGATTCTACGATTGAACCTTGGGCTTGGGGACGAACCAATTGGGCACGCAGGCGGCCATCAACGGAAAAGAGATTTTTGAGTTGCTGCGCGGCGACCTCTCCGCCATTGAGCGCGAGTTCGGACGGGACACGGTTTCGGGCGTGGAAGCCATCACCGAGATCGGGGAGTATCTGCGCAGCGGCGGAGGCAAGCGCATTCGTCCCATGCTGTTGCTGCTGTCTGCCAGACTTCTCAATTACAAAGGACGCGGCGCCATCAAGCTGGGCGCAGTCGTGGAAATCATTCACACCGCCACGCTCGTCCACGATGACATTATCGATGAAGCCCAGACTCGGCGCGGACGTCCCGCTGCCAACACGCAATGGGGAAACTCCAAGTGCGTGCTGGCGGGCGATTGGCTTTACATGCAGGCTTTCAAGATCGCCGTGCAGGAGCGCAACTTCCGCATACTCGACACGCTGATTGAGTTGACCCAGCAGATGGTCGAAGGTGAGCTGTTGCAGATGGAGAAACTGGGCAAGCTCATTTCCTCAGACGAGCACTTCGACCTGATTTTCCGCAAAACTGCTTGCCTGTTCTCTGTGTGCATGCGGATTGGTGCGATTCTGGGTGGCGCAACTCCGGAACAGGAGGAAAACCTGGCTCAGTACGGTCGCGATCTTGGGATGGCATTTCAGATTGTGGATGACGTTCTCGACCTGACCGCTTCCGAGGACGTTCTGGGCAAGCCTGTAGCCAGCGATTTGCGTGAGGGTAAAGTGACGATGGCCGTGATCCATGCCCTCGAACGCTGCACCCAACGGGAGCGGGAGCGCATCGATAAAGTGGTGCGCGAACGAGCATTCGATGGCGTAACCCACGGAGAAATTCTCGCAATCCTGAATCGCTACGGTTCCGTGGAAGCTGCCAACGCCCGCGCCATGCAGTACGCCGGGCTGGCGCGAAACGCAATCTGCGGCTTCCCCGATTGTGAAATCAAGCGAGCATTGCTGTGGGCCCCGGAATTCGTGGTGGCCAGAGAGAAGTAGTTCAGGACTTCTTAATCGCAAAAACAATTTGTTTTTCTCAGCGCCCTCTGCGGCAGTTCTCAGCGCCTATGCGAGTTATATCCACAGAAACAACTCTCCTTCCTAGTGACTGTTATCACCGACCGCCTCCCCAGCGGTCCGCTATTCTTCGATTATGCGTCACGTCACAGCACTGCAATGGCCGGAAGGGAGAGCAGCCTACGCTCTCACTCCGAATCAACTGACGGAAAAGATCATTGGTGCGGCCATGAAAATCCACCGCCAACTCGGACCCGGCCTTCTGGAGTCGGCATACGAGACCTGTCTCGCATTTGAATTGCAGAGACTGGGCCTGCATGTGGAACAGCAAAAAGCGGTTCCTCTTGTTTATGATTCAGTGAAGCTGGAGTGTGGATTTCGAGCCGATCTCGTCGTTAATGGCAGAGTCGTGGTGGAACTTAAGTGCAAGGAGGTATTGCACCCTGTCGACCATGCCCAAGTGCTTTCCCACCTCAGGTTGCTGGGTTTGCAAGTTGGACTTCTGATCAACTTTCATGTTGTCGTTCTAAAAGATGGCATCAGAAGAATCGTCAACAACTACGAAGAGAACCTTAAATCGCAGAGCGTGCCGAGAAAATCCGCAGAGGACGCTGAGAAACCCTGATCTGCGATGAAAATAGCATCCCCTTCACACCGGTCCCTTCTCTGCGCCCTCTGCGGATTTTCTCGGCGACCTCTGCGATTTAGGATTCTCTAACTGCAACGCCTAGCATCTCGAAGCGTCCACCTTTCAAAAGCGGCCCCGAACCGATGAAAGCCCGCGCCGGCAACTCCTTCGAGAAGCGCTTCAGATAGGCAACGTTGAAACGTTCCCAGAGCGAAATATCCGGCGCGTAGACTTGCACCCAGACCAAGTCATCCATGGTCATGTTCGCCTCGCGGAGCACCGCCTCGAATCCGTCGAATAGCAAACGCAGCTCAGCCTCGACATCGCCTGGAACCACACCCGTCGCAGGGTCGACGCCGATGCGTCCAGAAAGATAGAGACTATCGCCGACTAGCACGGCGTCACTGAATGGCAGGGACTCGTCGCGACCAGGCAGATTAATGTGGCGGCGGATGGGGTTGGTTTTCGCTGGCATTTCGATTATTGTTCCTTTCTGTGACCTTGAATCCCGTTGAGCAGGCGGTCGATCTAATAGTTTCAGTCTAACGCGTCGCAGTCATGAACCATTTGTTTTCACTGATCGCGCATCACGAATATGTTCTCATCTTCGCCGTGGTGCTGGCCGAGGCGATCGGGCTGCCGGTTCCCGCAGCACTGGCGCTGGTGGCTGGAGGCGCTGCAGCGGCGGCCCACACCCTGAGTCTGCCTAGGTTTCTGTTTACCGCCATCACAGCAATGCTGATCGGTGACACGCTACTCTTCATCCTTGGCCGCTACATGGGCTGGAGCCTGCTCGGCCTTTTGTGCCGCCTGTCTGTGAATCCAGAGTCTTGCGTGCTGCGCTCTGCCGAATCATTTTATAAACGTGGTAAGACCACGCTGCTGATCGCTAAGTTTATTCCTGGCGTGAATACCATGGCGCCACCCCTCGCGGGCAGCATGCGGATGCCTGCCCGGCAATTTCTCCGGTTCGATTTCACGGGCGCCTCGCTTTATATCCTGACGTACGGCGGATTGGGATTCCTGTTCCGCGATTTTCTTGCTGCTCTTACGCGCGGAATCCAGACTGCAAGCCACGTCTTTGGAGAAGTCCTTTTCGGAGCAGCGATCGTTTACACCGCGTACCGTTTCTGGCTCTATCACAAGAACAAAGTCTACCGGGTGGTACCGCGGGTCCAGGTGGAAGAACTAGCGCACAAGCTGCAATCCGATGAAAAAGAAAAGATTTTGATCCTCGATGTCCGCAGTCACGGCTATTACGATGCCCATGCGGAACGGATCAAAGGATCGATTCGCATTGAACCCAACAACCTCTCGGAAGAGCTCAAGACCATTCCGAAGGATAAAGATATTTACCTCTACTGTACTTGAGCCCGCGAAGCGACCAGCGCCCGGGTGGCGCTGCAACTGCGGGAACAGGGATTCAACGCGTTCGTGCTTGTGGGCGGTGTGGCAGCGTGGAAGAAGGCAGGTCAACCGTTGGAGCCCGTGCCCCCGAGTGACCTCGTGAAGCTGCCAACCTTCGCGTAGTGACCCCCTAATTCCCAAAGCCTTTTATACTGCTTCCCATGGCCACACATAACGAAATCGAAATCAAGTTTCGCGTCGACGATATACGAGCGCTTAATCGGCGGCTGCGACAATCTGGCTTTCATCTGGTTACCCGTCCCACTCACGAGATGAACACGCTCTATGACGTTCGCGGCCAGCGTCTACGCAAGCGCGCTGAGCTGCTTCGCTTGCGCAAATACGGAAGCGAGTGGCTGCTAACCCACAAAGCCAAAGGCAAGTCGGGACGCCACAAAACGCGAGTGGAGAACGAGACCAAGATCGCGGATGGCGCCAAGATGGAAGCCATCTTGCGCGCTCTGGGATTCTCTCCGACCTTTCTCTATGAGAAGTTCCGCGCCGAATGGAGTGATGGCAAAGGCCATGTGGTCGTCGACCAGACTCCGATCTCGAACTTCGGCGAGATCGAAGGTCCGTCGCGCTGGATTGATCGAACGGCGAAGCGGTTGCAGATCCCACGCAACAATTACATCACCGCGACCTATTCGGAACTGTTCTTTCAATGGAAGAAGCGAACGGGGAGTCCGGCGAACGAAATGACGTTTAAAGCCGTCCGGAGCAAAAGACGCCGGCGGTAACGCACAAAAATCTGACCGCCAGTCTCTTAGCACGCTCTGCTCGGCCAACTGCGCACCAAACTAACTAACAAGTTTGATAACTAGGTGCGTGTTACTCTTTTTCTGCTGTGGTTTTGCTCCCCCAGCGCTTGGCATTGCAAAAAGACAATTTTCGGCGCCTTCTGCGAACGGTTGAAGCTCTCTCCGATCTCGGCCCCGAGATGACGGCCGAGCGCGAGTTTCCTCAAACCGCGCGCGCCATGTTGTCTGCGTCGCTTGAGGCGGCTGGCACGCGCGAAGGCGTCCTCTTTACTTATAGTGATCGGCCTTCCCTGCTCACCTCCATTGTCGCGGACGGGTTCACCTTAATGCCCGAACCAGCGGTCATCCCTCTGCTGCCCAGACATGTTCATGCCCTCGTCTCGTCTCGGGAAGCGGTGATTTTGGACCCCGGTTCCTACGATGTTTACATAAGCGTCAATGGGAATGTTGCTCCGGAGCTTTTCAAGTGTATTGTTCCTTTGAAGGTCGGCAGCAAACTCGTAGGCATCATCGCCCTGGGCCGTCGCGACGGCGATGGCCTTTACGATTCCGGGGAACTCGAGGCCCTGGACTTACTCTCGCATTATGTCGCGCTCGCCATTCACAATCAGGCGCTAACCCAGACTCTGGCCCAGCGCGTCTCTGAAAATCTGCGCCTCATGGCATCTCTGCACGGCTTTTACGATAATGCGCTGGAAGCGTTTGCGAACGCCATTGACGTGAAGCATATCAACATTCATGGACACTCACTTCGTGTCGGACGCTACGCCTCTGCCATCGGCGAAGCCATGAATATCGATCCCGTCGAAGTCGAGGCGCTGCGTTCGGCTGGATACCTGCACGATATTGGAAAGGTCGCCGTGGATAAACGCCTGTTCGGCAAACCAAGTTCACTCGATGCTGAAGAATTCCGCGAAATGGCTGACCACACTGTTGTAGGGCATCAGATCGTGAGTGGTGTCCAGTTTCCGTGGCCCCGCATCCCAGAGATCGTGCGCTGGCATCACGAGCGCAGCGACGGTTCGGGCTATCCGGACGGATTGCTTCTCGAAGATGTTCCGATGCAAGTGCGCATCGTCGGCCTGGCCGACACTTTCGATGCCATGACCAGCGAGCGACCTTACCGCGAGCGGCTTTCGCTGGGCAGCACTTTGAATGAGATCGTACGCTTGACTCCGCAAAAATTTGATCCTAATGCAGTGCACGCTTTGCTTCTCCAAGTTCGCCGCGATACCGTCGGCAGTAACCGTACGCCCTTCCTTCAAGATCGAATGGGAGACGATATTGCGGCAGCCGACGTGGACCAACTCGCCGCCAGCCTGCAGCACAAAATGGCTCACGGCCGCCTGTACCTGACCTAACAGGCATCGCTTCCAGGTCGTCCGTCGGACGACGACCAGCCGAACTCGACCGCGAAGCTAGTTCGCCTTCATCTTCTCTTTGACGCTGTGAGCAAGCTTCTCGATCTCTTCCGCCTTTTTGACGACGTCCAAGGAGAGCGTATGTTCATTGGACTTGTCTACATACTGTTTCAGTTCGTTGGCAAGTTTGAGCAGGTTGTCGGTGTCGCGCTGCAGTTGAACCTGGCGTTCCCGGTTCGCACGCTTGGCCAACTCTCTCTCCAACTTAGCGCGCTCCGGATTTTCGTGCGCGTCTGGGTCGAGGCCAGGGACTGGGCTTAAGCCGGGAAACTGGGCGGGAGCCTGGCCGGAGTTCTGAGCGAACGACGACATCGGCAATACGATCGTGATCAGCAGAAGCAAGATGGCTAGCGCGAACGGCTCGAATCGCACAATGACCTCGTCAACAGCGGAATAAGGAAATTATACGAGTTCTATGAATTCGGAAACCAGTTGCCCTAACGATTAAGCGCTGGAATTCCACAAGACGGTGAGGTGGCGGGAAAAGTAGATTGTCCGCGGACAAACAATAGGCGGGCGAGGGCGCCCGCCCTGCACAGGCAGCTACAACGAGCTCATATTCGCCAGGAACTCGCCATTCGATTTGGCTTTGTTGAGTTTGTCAATGAGCAATTCCATGGCTTCGACCGGCGACAGCGGATTCAGCACCCGGCGCAGCACCCAGATGCGGGTCAAGTCTTCTTTCGGGATCAGCAGTTCTTCCTTACGCGTGCCGGACCGCTGGATGTCGATGGCCGGGAAGGTTCGCTTGTCGACCAGTTTGCGGTCGAGAATGATTTCAGAATTACCCGTGCCTTTGAATTCTTCGAAGATCACATCGTCCATGCGGGAGCCGGTATCGATCAAAGCCGTGGCGATAATGGTCAGCGATCCGCCTTCTTCGATGTTGCGAGCCGCTCCGAAGAATCGCTTCGGACGCTGCAACGCGTTCGAGTCCACGCCGCCGGAAAGGACTTTGCCGCTGGGCGGAACAATCGTGTTGTAAGCGCGCGCGAGACGAGTAATGGAGTCAAGCAGAATAACCACGTCGCGCTTGTGTTCGACCAACCTCTTGGCTTTTTCGATCACCATTTCCGCGACTTGTACGTGGCGCGCCGCAGGCTCGTCGAAGGTCGAGGAGATCACTTCGCCCTTCACAGAACGCTGCATGTCGGTGACTTCTTCCGGGCGCTCATCGATCAACAGCACCATCAGCACAACTTCCGGATGGTTGGTCGTAATCGAGTTGGCGACATTCTGCAGCAGCATGGTCTTGCCGGCGCGAGGCGGCGAAACAATCAAG
The DNA here is from genome assembly GCA_963832245.1 of uncultured Acidobacteriota bacterium. Classification (GTDB taxonomy): domain Bacteria; phylum Acidobacteriota; class Terriglobia; order Terriglobales; family Acidobacteriaceae; genus JABDBE01. The sequence continues at coordinate 2,260,601 of CAWHTG010000004.1, read as the reverse complement.
CCACGCTGCCCCTTGCCGAGGGGCGTGAGCAAATCCATGACCCGGGCACTGACATTCTCGCGAGTGGTTTCAAGCTTGATGCGTTCCTGCGGGTAGAGCGGCGTCAGGTTGTCGAACAAGATCTTATTGCGCGCCTCGTCGGGCGACTCGAAGTTGACGGCTTCAATCTTAACCAGCGCGAAATACTTTTCGCCCTCGTGCGGCGGACGAACCTGTCCGCTGATGGTGTCGCCGGTCTTGAGGTCAAACTTGCGAATCTGCGACGGCGAAACGTAGATGTCGTCGGGGCCGGGCAAATAGTTGTAATCGGGCGAGCGCAAGAAGCCGTAGCCGTCGGGCAGTATTTCCAGCACGCCCTCGGCAAAGATGTGGCCTTCCTTTTCGCTTTGGGCTTGAAGAATTTTGAAGATCAGGTCTTGCTTGCGCAGTCCACTAGCGCCGGGGAGGTCCAAGGATCGGGCGATCTTGGTCAGCTCCGTAATATTCTTTTCTTTCAGTTCTGCGATGGTCATTATTCAGTTCACCTGCGAAGGGATATGTTCAAAGGGGGGTACTCAGGAAAGACTTGGCCAATCACGGGGCAGGCGGCGGGGCTGTTTTAAGCAGCCCGCCGTTGTGCCTCAGCAAAGTTTTCCGGTTCCGACAGAACCGTCTGCCGTTCCGAGCTTGCAATCTTGTCCAGAACCTCGTTCATGGTCTCCTGGATTCGGGTGTTGGGCTTGTGAAACTTACGGGTAGCCTTCGACGCAAGCTGGCAAAGCATATAACGATTCCGCAAAGTATGTAAAGCATCAAAAACGCGATCAGACCGCATGATAAGTCACTCTCCTAGTCCGAGCAAACTGGCCGCACGCCCCTTTTTCTGGCAAGACGGAAACCCGACCAGAGTGCCTAAATTACTCAATTCAGATGGGTTGTACGGGAAAGCTCTGGTTACTCGTATAGATGCTCCGCTTGGCCCGAAAGTTTCTCGGTTTTAGGATTATGTCCGGTTGCCGGCGGAGATTCGTCAGACCAAACTGATTACGTAAGCCTTCGGAACTGTTCACCCTACGTTAGAATGAACGCCACGTCAAGTGTTTCTTGCAATGCCTGCAAAGTTGTCACTGACATGCCTGGAACAGCCAAAAAAAGTTCCAGGTCGGGCCAGGTGGCTTTTAATCTATATTATTGATAACACATAACTTAACCTACGATAAGTCGGCGGAGCGAGACGGGCGAGTCGCCCGTGTCCACACGTCTCGTCTCCACACGTCCCTCTCAGGCCCAGAATGTGCGATCTAGGGTCCGATACTGAATCGCTTCGGCGATGTGCTTGGGCTCGATTCCCTTTCCTCCTTCCAAGTCGGCTATGGTTCGGGCAACTTTGAGAATCCGGTCGTGGGCACGGGCGGTCAGGCCTTGCTGGGCCATGGCACGCTCGAGAAGCCGTTCGCAGTCCGCTGAGAGTTCGCAGAAAGCGCGAATGTGCCGCGGCCCCATCTGAGCATTGCAATACAGCTTTTCTCGTGGCGCGGCCGCGAATCTTTCTAGCTGCGTTCCGCGGGCGCGCATCACGCGTTCGCGAATCCGGGCCGAGCTTTCTGGTTCCGCGCCGGAACGCATCTCCTTATAATTTACCGCCGGAACGTCAATGTGGATATCGATCCGATCCAGCAACGGCCCTGAAATCTTAGACATGTAGCGCTGAATCACAAGCGGCGTGCAATGGCACTCGCGGGAACGATCATTGAAGTAACCACAAGGACATGGATTCATGGCCGCTGCCAGCATGAAGCGTGCCGGGAAAGTCAGCGACATGGCGGCGCGAGCGATACAGACGGTTCCATCCTCAAGAGGCTGCCGCATGACTTCGAGCACGTTGCGTGGGAACTCAGGCAGTTCGTCCAAAAACAAGACACCATTGTGAGCCAGCGAGACTTCGCCCGGACGTGGCACAGCGCCTCCTCCGATTAATCCAGCGTCAGAGATGGTGTGGTGAGGCGACCGAAAAGGGCGTACGCCTACCAATCCGGCGCCGGGATCAAGAACTCCAGCCACACTGTGAATCTTGGTGGTTTCCAGAGCTTCTTCAAATGTGAAAGGCGGCAAGATCGTCGGCATGCGCTTGGCCAGCATGGTTTTGCCTGAACCTGGAGGGCCGATCATCAGAATGTTGTGACCGCCGGCGCAGGCAACCTCGAGGGCTCGCTTAGCCGAGTGCTGGCCTCGAACGTCTTTGAAGTCCACGAGAAATTGCTGGGCTTCGCTAAGCAAGGTTTCGCTGTCGACTTTGAGTGGCTGGATGCCGTTGCCCGTATTTACAAAACGAATTACATCGAGCAGCGATTTCACCGGATAGATTTCGACTCCGCCAACCATGGCCGCTTCTTTCGCGTTAAGCTCCGGCACGACGAGCCGGGAGATCTTCCTGCCGCGCGCCTCAATAGCAATTGGAAGCGCACCGCGAACCCCGCGGACCCCGCCATCGAGCGACAACTCTCCCACGAAAAGACAATCCGGCACCTCCTTCTTATTTAGCCCTCCGTAGGCGCCCAGGATTCCCAGCGCCATGGGCAGGTCGAAGCCGGAGCCTTCCTTGCGAATATCCGCAGGGGCAAGATTGATCGTGATATGGGTGGGCGGAATGTCGTATCCGCAATTCTTCAGCGCGGCCCTCACCCGGTCTCTGCTCTCCCGGACGGCCGCGTCGGGCAGGCCGACGGTATGGAAGTGATCCTCCATTGTCTTAATTCCAGACACATCCACCTCGACCTCGATGATGTTGGCATCGATGCCGAAAACCGCGGCGCTCAGAGTCTTATAGAGCATGGGCGTTTCTTGGGCTTGGACCTGGTTCTGGATCGGTTGAGACTAGTCGTGACGAGGGAAGGCCCAGCGACCAGTCGGTTTACAGCTCTACCCTACGCCTCGGGCACTGGAATCAGTGGTGACGGATGTCACGAGGGATGTGTGACAAGTGAACAGCTGTTCAACGTTTCGTCTGTGAACCAAATTGCGTAACACACTTTTGGTTGTCGGCATCCGTCCGGTGGACTAGGATTCGCGTAGACCCCGGGACTGCTCATCGTGCGGCGCATGCTGGCAGGCGTGGGTGAACTCTTATGTCTGAACCAGAGAAGCAACCGGCCCGCCCTGCAGGTTCGCCAACCAACCTGGAACGTGAAGAAGCCTGGCTATGGCGGATTGCGCTTTTGTTCTTGGTTCTGCTGGCCACGGGACTAGCCGCGGAGTCCTGGGAACGGCTGCAGAGTCTCCCCTATCATCTCGGCCTGATTTCGATTGGCTTGCTCTGCGTCGCCATCGCGTTTGCGGGCTTCGCCTACGGACGGAGAAAGCGGGTTACCGAACTAAAGACCCTGGTCCGCGAGCTGCAGGAACGCGCAACCACACCCACAGATCAGCAACTTGATCACTTGGGAGAGGTCATTGCCCGTTCTCAACGCAGTTTTAAAGAACTTATAGATTCCTTCGACGATATTGCCTTTGCCACTTCACTTGACGGAAAGATCAAGACCGTAAACCGGCGAGTAACCGAATTGCTCCGAGTTCCTTACGCCGAGGTAATAGGTCATCGCCTAGACGAATTTCTCGACGAACCGAAACGCGAAGACGTGGACCGCGGCCTGGCGCGCTTTCTCGAGAAACGCCGCTGGTCTGGAGTGGTTAGCGTGCGGCTGAAAGCCAGCGCCCGCACCCTCTACTTTGACTGCGCGCTCAATGCAATTGTGAAGGCTGACGAAGTAGTGGGCGTGAGCGCCCTTGCCCGTGACGTTACGGAAGAGCGAGAGAAGGAGCGTCGGTTTACAGAATTGTTCGAAACTCTTCAGGAAGGCGTTTACTTCAGCACGCCAGAAGGAAAGTTACTCGACGGCAATGTCGCTCTCGTCTATGTTCTGGGATACGAAAGCAAAGAAGAGCTTCTCTCCCTCGATTCCAGAGCGCTGAACGTCGATCCCAATCAGACGCCGGTTCTGGGGCGGTCGGCCGACGACCAGGGAGGCGTGCGCACCCGGGAAATCATGCTGCGTCGCAAGGACGGCAGTCCCGGCATATTCCTCGACACCTCCCGCGCTGTATGGGATGCGCAAGGCAAGATCGTCCGCTACCAGGGTACGCTCGTGGACGTAACCGAACGCCGGGAAATGGAAAAGACCTTACGGCGACAAGAGGAGTTCCAGCGCTATCTTCTGGAAAGCTTTCCCGACCTGATCCTCGTGATCGATCTGAACGGCCGCTACAGCTTCGTGAGTTCGCGCATCCACGACCTGCGTGGCTATAAACCAGAACACTTACTGGGCAAGAAAGTCGAAGAAGAAGAGGATTATTCCCCCGAGCTGTATGGATTGTATTGCGACATAATTGCGTGCCGGAAGATGTTTGGGACTTGTGACTATAACGCGCGCCACCGTGACGGAAGCTGGCGCACCATGCGAGCCTCCGCCAGCCCACTGTTCGATGCGGAAAACAAGCTGAGCGGCGCCATCGTCTCTGTGCGCGACATCACTGTGGAGAAGAAGCTGGAACAGCAGATCATTCAGAGCGAACGGCTGGCGGCCATGGGACAGATGATCGGCGGATTTGCTCACGAACTGAATAATCCGCTCACCAGCATTCTGGGCATGTCCGAATTACTGCAGGATGGGGATGCCCCCGAATCGGTTCGCAATCGGATGATCACGCTGCAGCAGCAGGCCCGCCGTGCCGCGGAAATTGTCAAGAACCTGATGTATTTCTCCCAGCCCCCTGCCCCAGGCAAGGGCGCCATCGATCTTGGGGAACTGGTGCAACGGACTTTGCATCTGCATGCGTACTCCTTGCGCAAGAGCAACATCACAGTAGATTTCTTGAAGGAAACATCTGTTCCTGCAATAAGCGGGGACGCGCATCAGTTGATGCAGGTGTTTCTAAACCTGATCTTGAACTCGGAACAAGCGATGCGGGAAGTGCGCGATCGCGGTACACTACGCATCCGCATGGAGAGGAATGAAAGGTCAGTCTCCGTCATTTTTCAGGATGATGGCCCCGGGATCTCGCCCGAGATCCTGCCCAACATTTTCGATCCCTTCTACACTACCAAGCGCCCCGGGCGCGGGACTGGCTTGGGCCTGAGCATCTGCAAAGCCATCCTGCGAGAACACAACGGAAACGTCGAAGCGTCATCAGGGCCGGGCGGCGGGGCGGTGTTCACGGTCACACTCCCAGTGACGAGCCCGCCTGCAGTGCAATAGAGTTCTCCGAGCGACGTAACCCGGGTGCCCGCACATCTCGCGGTTTTCGAGATCTGGGTGTCGCTTTCTGGTCGGGTCCGTACTATCAAGACTTCTTCTTCGTGCGCTTGGCCCTCAGTGTCTTGGCGTATTCATAGCTGAATGCGAGATACTTCTGCAGCTCTTTTGTAATCTTCAGCAACGCGTCAGGAACCGCAACATACTCTGGCATCGTAGCGCCGTACGCCTCAAAAAGTTTGCTCCTGTACCTTTTGAGAAATTCCTCTCGCTTATCCTCAGGAAGCCGGATGGCCAGTCGGGATGACTGATGCAGCAGAGTAAACATGTTGCCGTTCAAGGAGGTATACGGATTGGCTGCGCCCTTTCGTTTAATCTCGGGAATGGTGGCGATGAGTTGTTCGTACAAAGCCACTTTATCGCCAGGAATCGTGCTCTTTTTTGCCGAGCCCATGGTCACTCCTGATTTGCGAAGTCACCCGATCGAAACCACATTACCGCTCGACGGCCATAGCCACTGCGTTCCCTCCGCCCAGGCAAAGAGCAGCGATACCCCGGTGGACATCGCGGCGGATCATTTCATAAATCAATGTAACCAACACTCGCGCCCCGCTCGCGCCGATCGGATGTCCAATAGCCACAGCTCCGCCGTTCACATTCACTTTGTTGGGATCAAGTCCAAGCTCGCGGATCACGCCCAAGGCTTGCACCGAGAAAGCCTCGTTCAGTTCATAGAGATCCACATCTTCGTTCTTCCAGCCGGTCTTTTCCCAGATCTGGCGAACTGCACCGACCGGAGCCATCATTACCCACTTCGGCTCGACTCCGCTGGTGGCTTGCGCCACGATCCGGACCATGGGACTGGCGCCGAGTTCTTTCGCCCGCGTAGCGCTAGTCACCACGACAGCGGCGGCGCCGTCATTCACCCCAGGAGCGTTACCAGCTGTGACTGTGCCGTCTTTCTTAAATGCCGGCTTTAGAGATCGCAAGACCTCAATGGTAGTATCTTCCCGCGGAGATTCGTCCTTATCGAAAATGACTGGCGCTGCGCCCCTTTTCTTCGATGGCAGCTCGACGGGCACGATCTGCGACTTGAAGCGGCACTCCTTGATGGCAGAGACTGCCTTGCGGTGCGAGTTCACCGCAAACTGGTCCTGCTCTTCACGAGTGATGCCATATTTTTCCGCGACGTTCTCGCCCGTGATCCCCATGTGGTAATCGTTATAGATGTCCCACAGCCCATCGTTCACCATCGAATCGACGATCTGCGCGTTCCCCAGACGATATCCCTTCCGCGCCTGCGGCAGGAGGTAAGGCGCGTTAGTCATCGATTCCATCCCGCCAGCGACTACGATCGAACTGTTCTCCGTCTGTATCGCTTGCGCTGCAAGCGCGACCGCCTTGAGTCCGGAACCGCAGACTTTGTTTACGGTCATGGCACCCACCTCCGGAGCGAGGCCTCCGAAGATTGCCGCCTGACGCGCGGGGTTCTGGCCGAGTCCGGCAGAGATAACATTTCCCATGATGCACTCGTCGACTTGCTTGGGATCAAGATTGGCGCGCTTCACGGCTTCGCGGACCGTGATCGCTCCCAATTGCGGGGCGCTCAAATCGGAGAGGCTTCCCTGAAATTTTCCCACCGGTGTGCGACAACCGGAGATAATCACAACATCGTCGAAAGCAGCCATTTATGTGCTCCTGCGATTATTTCGTACTCTTCAATTATAGATGTACGGCGAGGGAAAAGGATGAATTCGGTTCGCCGCGGTCGCGGCCTGCTCACCACCCTTGTTTTTGAAATCGGATGCAGCGTGAAAGGTGATGCGAACGCAATTTTCTTCGAGTTCCATGCGAGAATCGTCGTCGGCAAAAACGATTTTCAGATTTCCGGCGAAGAAATTATCTTCTCGAACTCCTCTCAGTGACTTTGGTGTACCGGTCCTATGCTCCTCCAACATCATTTTTCTCTTGACTTCACTTTTTAGAGACTCTATACATCAATGAGTTGCAACAAACGATCGTTGCATTCAATCCATGAAAAATGGAAAGGGAGAATAGATCAATGGCAACCAAAAAGAAAGCAAAGAAGGCCGCAAAGAAGAAACACTAAGAGCCTTCAATCAAAGCAAAACAGGGGGACGCGAAAAGCGTCCCCTAAGTTTTTGCGCCCGTGACGAACCTCGTCCCGTCGTTTCCGGGAGCGAAGCCACTAGGAATCTGGGTTTCAGCGGTTCACACGAAGGACCCAGATCCCTCGCTTCGCTCAAGGTGGGATTTTCTTACCAACTAGTTTCGGCTGGGGGATTTCTTGTCGGCGCTTATTGTGTAGAGGCGCTTTTCCGTAGCGGGACAGAGGCTGCGGTAAGCGCAGAAGGTGCAATAGAAACCGGGCTTGGCATCAAACTCTTGCGAGGCAATTTTTCCCGCGACCTCTTCGACTTTGTGTTTGCACTCCTGCAGTTGGGCTTCAGTGCGCCGTGTGACTACCGAGGTGTTTTCTTCGAGGTTGTAAAACACAATCTGATCGGCGTGATAGCCCCACTTTTCGCGCGCCGCCAGAGCGTAGATCGAAAGTTGGAGGCTTTTGTCCGCATCTTCCTGCGACTTCGGCCTGCCCGTCTTGTAATCAGTAATTACCACGCGGCCGTCGGCCGCTTGATCAATCCGGTCGATGCGTCCCACAACTTTGGTCTGTCCGATCTGCATTTCGAACCATTCTTCCGTATGCAGCACCTGAGGCACGGGATTGCATTTGCAGCGGACCACAAATTCCCGCAACTGGTCAATCCCTTGCCGTTCGTAGAGTTCCTGCTGATATTTTTCTTCAATGCCCGCCGCGCTGAGGTCGGCCTTGAACAGTTCGATCAGGCGGTCATCGCCGATGGTCCGCCCGAGGCGAACCGAGGCGTAATAGGCCAGCAGGATACGGTGCATGGTGGCCCCATACTCCATCGCCGCGGGAACTTCGCCTGGGATCCTCCACTCGCGCTCCAGTTTGAATTGCAACGGGCAGATTTCGTAAGTCTGTAGCGCGCTGGCGCTGAGCTTGGTGCCGAGATCAAACGCGGGCGGCAGCTTCAGCCATTCAGTCACGGGTGAACCGGGCAGTGCAGGAGCAGCCTCGGCAAACAAGTCGGTTTGAAACTCAAGAGGGCGGCGTTGGCGAAGCCAGGGTCTCAGGCTCGAATCCTTCAACAGATCGCGCAGAAAACCGTCCGGCGTCGGGTCTTTTCCTCGCCCCTGTCGCGCATAGATGGTAAGCGAATCCCGCGCGCGCGTCATCGCTACGTAAAACAACCGGCGCTCTTCCTGCCGGCATATTTCCTTGTCATCGAAGAGCGGTATCGATCCGGCGCCTTGCAACTCACGGGGAAAATCCACCAGCGGTTCTTTGTACGACGACGGGAACGAATTGGAATTAGCTCGAATAATGAAAACGTGATTGAACTCGAGCCCCTTAGCGACGTGCGCTGTCATCAGCCGAACCGCGTTGTCGATGCCAGTCGAGATCGGGATCACACCACCCGCGGTGCGAAAGTATTGCAGGTAATCAATGAACTCGCCGATGTCCCCGCTTTTTGTAATTGGTTTCGGCTTCTCCTCCCATCGCTTCACGAAATCAAGAACAGCCGCGATTGCAGGCGACGTGCGAACCAGTCCGAAATGTCGAATGATGATGCTCAACACCTCGCTGCTCGTACTTGCTGCTCGACCAATCTCATCCCGAACCTCCTGCAAAGCGATCAGCACAGCTGCGCCATTTTCGATCTGGGCCAAAACCGACGCCACTCCTGATTTTCTTTCTTCCCTCGGAATCGCTTTTATCCCGGCACGAAGTTTCTCGGGATCGATGGCAAATTGGGGAAACGATGCGACTCGGAAAAGGCTGGCGCTATCGTTAGCCGAAACCACCGCTCCCAGACAGGCGAACAGGTCGCGGGCTTCGGGCGTATCCGTGACATCCATATTTTCGATGGCAAACGGGATGCCGTGCTCCACCAGTTCGGCCACGATCTGTTCCCGATGAAAATGTTGGCGATAGAGAATGGCGAAGTCGCTCCACTTACAGCGCAATTTGCGTTGCCGGTCACGGATGATGGCCACCAGGTCAGAGCATTCAACCTCTTTTCCCGGCAATATAACGGCGTCGACCGGCAGACTGGGCAGTGGCCTGCCCTCACGAGATGCTGCTTCGTCGCGGGCGGAAATCAGTGGAGAACGCTGGTAGCCCGAGGTTGAGCCTGGTTTGTGAGCGAAGACATCGGGGTTCTTGCTGATCAGCGCGAAAGCTGACTTCAAGATCGTCGTGGTGGAGCGCCTGTTTTTTTCCAGGACCACCATCTTCGCTTCCGGAAAACGCTCCTGAAAGAGTCCGAATGCCGCGCTCGACGCGCCGCGAAAACGATAGATCGCCTGGTCCGGATCTCCCACGGCAAAGACATTGCGTTCTTCTCCGGCCAGCTTCTCGAGAATCTTGACTTGGGCGAAATTCACATCCTGAAATTCATCCGCCAAAATGAAGCGGTTGCGCTGGCGTTCGGCAGTAAGTAGTTCCGCATTTCCTTCCAGCAATGCCTGCGCGTGTGTGATCATGTGGCCGAATGTTCCCAGATTGTCCTCGCGCAGCATGGATTCCACAGTGGCAAATACGCTGGCGATTTCCTGGCAGCGTCCAATAACTTCCTCGTCAGACAAATCGTCGGCGTCTTTAGATTTGCTCACCCGCGGAATGGCGACCTCGCCTCGCTCCAACTGACGTACGTACGCTGCATATTTCTCAGGATCCACCAGGTCGTCGTGGCAGCGTCGCATAAAACTGAGAAGGTCAAGGAGAAACTGGCTGACATTGGCCGCGCGCACGAAGTAGTTCAGATGCAATTCTCGGATGCGCTTCCGCAGATAAATCCAAAGATCCTGATCGTCGAGCACCCCGAATTGCTTGCCGTACCGGGGGAGAAGATCATTGCAATACTCATGAAAGGTGGCAATCTGCAACCCCGAGACATCCGTCCCACTCAGTTCGTCGCGCACCCGCTCACGCATTTCGTGAACGGCATTTTTTGTGTACGTCACCGCCAGGATTTCGTCGGGGCGAGCGTGTCCTTGCCGGATGAGCCGCGCGATCCGCCGCGTCAGGACGGTGGTCTTTCCTGTACCCGCGCCAGCGACGACCAGCATCGGCCCGCGTATATGTTCAATGGCCTCACGCTGGCGCTCATCGGGTTCGAAAGCTCGTGCAACCGGAATGGGTTTCGAAGCAGCCACTGGGCAGGAGCATATCAGAGAATGGTTGAGGATATTTTGAGAAGCATGAACCTACACCAATCTGCGTGGAGGTAGAGAAGGTTCGAATGGAATATGGAAGCCAATCCGCTAAGACAATTCAGACTGGACGATCGCAAGGGCAGCAATCGCCGCGGTTTCGGCGCGCAGGACGGTGCCGCCGAGTGAGGCTGAAATCCAGCCGGCTTCATGAAACAATTTCAATTCCTCATCCGTCCACCCACCCTCGGGACCGAAAGCGAGAACAACATCGCCGTCGTGAGAGCCTGACTCAAGGACGTCTTTCAGCATCGTCTCAGTTTCGGTTTCGGAGAGTAGAATGCGTATGCTTCCCGGCAGGGCCGCAGCATCCTTCAATTTCAAAGGCGGGGAAATTTCCGGCGGCGAGACCCGGCGCGACTGTTCAGCGGCTTGGAAGGCAATCCGTCGCCAGCGCTCGACCCGTTTCGCCGCGGCCGCCGCAAGATGAGCCTCGGTTCGTCGCGCAATTACAGGAATGATGCGCCCCGCTCCCAGTTCCGTACACTTCTCAATGGCCCACTCCATGCGGTCGAATTTGAAAATGGACAGGACGAGCGTCACCTGAACTGTAGCTGGAGCGGAAATCTCGTCGCCTAATTCGAATTCAACTCGATCCGCCGCGATAGCGGTGACACGTCCGCGGCGAACTTCATTTCCAGTTGTGATGTCGAATTCCTGGCCAATGCGAGCGCGCAAGACGCGAGACATGTGGTCCGCATGGGCCCCGACCAGAACCGCGCGAGTACCAGAGACTTCGTCGGCAATCCAGCGTCGGCGGGTCATGGAGCAGATAAAAGCTTAACCCAAGACGAGGGCCCACAAAAGAAATCACGAGAAAGGAGTTGCTATGCAGCTGGCTACCCGAAGATGTCTTTCACTTTCCCTAATAACGTTCGGCGCTGAGGCTTATTCTCTACCCGCGTCGTTCCCTCCAATTCCTGAAACAACTCCCGTTGGCGCTTGTTGAGTTTGCCGGGAGTCTGGACACGAACCTCGACGAACAGGTCGCCCTTCCCATGGCCATTCAGCACGGGCACACCCTTGCCCCGAATTCGTATCGTGGTGCCTGACTGAGTTCCCTCCGGCACCTTCAGTGTGTGGTCACCGTCCAGCGTCGGCACTCGAATCTCAGTTCCCAACGCCGCCTGGGTAAATGAAACCGGAATTACACAGTGCAGATCATTGCCTTCCCGCTCAAGAAACGGGTGTTCTTTGACGTGCAACACAACATAGAGATCGCCCGCAGGTCCGCCGTGAGCCCCTGCTTCGCCCAGTCCGGAAAAACGGATGCGAGTTCCATCTTCAACTCCCGCCGGAACCTTGGCGTCCACCGTCCTCTGCCGCAGCACGCGCCCTTCACCCTTGCACTTGGGACACGGATCGGTAATCACGCTGCCCGCGCCCTGGCAGGTGGGGCAAGTACGGGCCATGCTGAAGAATCCCTGCTGGTAGCGCACCTGGCCGCGTCCCCCACACGATCGGCAACTCACAGGAGCTTTGCCGGGAGCCGCGCCGGAGCCGCGGCAGTCGTCACAAGTCTCGTGGTGGCGAACCGTAACTTTCGTCTCTGTGCCAAAAACTGCCTCTTCGAATTCCAGCGTGACATCCTCCCGGAGATCGGGTCCGCGTTGGGCGCGGCTCCCACGGCGAGAACCGCCGCCGAAGAGGTCCCCGAAACCAAAAAAGTCTCCGAAGATCTCGCTGACATCCTGAAAAACCGTGGGATCGAACCCGCCCGCTCCGCCCCCGCTCACCGCAGCATGGCCAAAGCGGTCGTACGCGGCCCTCTTGTCGGCATCCGCCAGGATTGCGTAGGCCTCGCTGCATTCCTTGAATTTCTCTTCCGCGTCAGGATTATTCGGATTGCGATCAGGATGAAACTGCAGCGCCAGTTTGCGATAGGCGCTCTTGATCTCTTGCTCATTGGCTTCGCGGGTAACCCCGAGCACTTCGTAGTAGTCGCGTTTTATGTTGCTGGCCAGAATAGTTCCAAGTCCTTTCGAATTTCGGCGATGTTAGTGTTTCGGATTGCGCGCAACTTTGACCATGGCGGGGCGCAACAGGCGGCCCTTCAACTTGTAACCGCGTTGCAATTCTTCCAGTATTTGATGATCTGGGGCATCGGTGGTTTCGACCATCTCGATCCCTTCGTGAAGATAGGGATCAAACGTCTCACCTTTTGCCGGAATGGCACGCAGGCCCAATTTTTGTAGAGCGTCCTGCAACTGCTTATAGATGAGCTCAATTCCGCCGCGGAACTCGGATTTCTCAGCCGCACCGGTCTGCAACGCCCGTTCAAAGCTGTCGAGCGTCGGCAGCAACGCCTTAACTGCGTCTGCGACGGCGTATTCGCGAAATTCCTGCTGCTCGCGAGCCGTACGCTTGCGGGCATTTTCGAATTCAGCCTGCAGGCGGGCCAGCCGATCGATCAGGGTGTCCCGTTCCGCCCGAAGTTTCTGCAACTCGCCTTCGGCCGATGGCGCTGAGGACGGAGACTCAATCCTTTCCGCTTCGTCTTGGACACTGTCGGATGCGGGCAACTCGTGCGCCGCATCCAGTTCCTGGGTATCTATTTCCGATTTTCCGTTTGTTCTTGCCATAAAAATTCTTCCTAAGGCTATTCACTCGGACTCATTCAAGATCTTGTCAAACAGGCGGGCGATATAGGAAACCGCCGTCATGGTGTGTTGATAATCAATGCGAGTCGGTCCTATGACGGCGAGCGATCCCATGACTTCGCCGCCGACGCGCGCAGGCGCACCGATGAGCACGAAATTTCGCATGGATGGCAAAGTCTGGTCGAGTCCTATCACTACGCGAACCGCTTCTTGCTTGGCATCGAGGTACGCGCCCAACAGTCCCACGATTTTCTGCTTCTCTTCCAGAGTCTTTAACAACTCCTGCAAGCGCTGGCGATCCTGCTCTCCCGCCACCAAGTTGGAGGCGCCTTCGACGTAAACCGTTTGAGCGCCGTCCTCCGCCGCCAGGGCTCCCTGCTTATAGAGTTGCTCGACCGAGGTCATAAGGCGATCGTATTCACTCCGTTCCAGTTCAAGCCGTCGAGCCAGTTCGATCCGCATGGCTTCCATAGTCCAGCCACGGAAATTCTCATTGAGGAAACGAGCCGCCGCATCCAGATCAACTTGCGGAAGATCCAGACGGAGCACCCGGTCCCGCACCAGACCAGACCGCGTTACTAATACCGCCAGCACTTTTTGATCGCCCAGCCGGGAAAAATAAACGTGTTCCAGCGCGTTCTTGGGCCCGCCAATCGCTACCGCAACCCCAACATTGTGTGAGATCAACGAGAGGACGTGCGAAGTGCGCTCCATGAATTCCTGCACGTCGGTGACGCCCTGAAACGAATTCTGAATAATATTTTCATCGTCATTCGAAAGCCGCGCTTTGCCACTAAGCTGTTCGACATAATAGCGATACGCTTCGGTGCTAGGCACACGGCCCGCCGAAGTATGAGGCTGCTCGAGGTAGCCCGAATCCGCCAGATCCGACATTACATTGCGAATGGTCGCCGGGCTCAACCCCTCCCGGTTGCCGCGCGCGAGGGTGCGCGACCCCACCGGTTCGCCCGTGGCAATAAAGGTCTCCACAATAGCGGTGAGGATTTCGCGTTCGCGTTCGCCTATGGGTGGTCCCGGAGGCATACACTCCCTTGTATCACACTGAGCTGACGGGGCCAGCCGACTTTAGAGTCTATTAGTGCTAAGCTATTTGGATGCAACACTTACATCGGAGGATGCAGAACACCTGAGTTGAATTCTAGGAAGTGAGGTGCGGGCCTGTCAAGGCGACAATTGTCACCTAAATTACCCAGGATCGCCGGCCAGTAGCATCGAGCGCCGAGCCTGAATCAAATCATGTAGGACGGCGGCCTGATGCCCTTATCGCGCAGATAGATTTCCGCTTGGCCGCGATGGTGCGCCACGTGGATGTACATGGCGAGCAGGATTTCTCGCCCGAGAAGCCTCCCATCAGGAGAGTTATGTGGGTTGTTGAGTTGCTCGTCGATAAGATTTGGGATCACCGCGGAGCAATAGTCGAAAGAGTCGCTCAGGAATTTGACGGCCCCGTCCTTCTCGGTGGGCGAAGGCAACGTCGGAGGATCGGAGTCCTTCAGCCCAGCACAGAATTGGTAGTTGGTCGCGGCGATATGCGCCATTAATTCGCCGAAGTTCATCGACTCCGGGTGCGGACGGAAGCCATACTGGTCGGCTGGCATGGCTTGGGCTACGGCGACCGACAGTTTGCCAAGAGCGCCAAAATGTTTGGAGTATTCCCCGGCGGCATTCGCCGGAACTGCGGCGGCACTCAAGGGCGAAAGCGAAAGCACAAGACAGAGAGCAACAGCGGCGCGAGACATCATAAGATCTCCTTGGAGAACGCTTTTCTGCGGCCTTTGGACGACGTCCAGGCCGGCTTGGTTAGCAGGATTTCGTAAGCGTCCGAATCAACATGCAATCGCAGCCTAATATTGCGGTCATCGGAGCGGGCGCGTTCGGCGGGTGGACTGCCTTATATCTGTTGCGCCGTGGAGCGCGGGTCAGCCTGATCGATGCGTGGGGGCCGGGCAATTCGCGCTCATCTTCCGGGGGAGAAACTCGCATTATGCGCGGCACCTACGGACCCAGCCAGCCCTACACCAAAATGGCCGCTCGCGCCATGCGATTGTGGAAAGAACATGAGACCCGCTGGAATCGACGGCTTTTTCTTCCTGTCGGCGTTTTGTGGATGGCCACATCCATTGACGACCAATTCGAGCGCTCCTCCTTGCCCATGCTGCGCGAGGCGGGCATCGCCTATGAGGATTTATCCGGAAGCGAAGTAGGGAAACGCTGGCCGCAGATCAATGTTGAAGACGTGCGCTGGGCGATCCACGAACCCGAAGGCGGTTTTCTCAGAGCACAAGTTGCCTGCCAGGCGGTGGTGGATGGATTTCAGGCAGAAGGCGGCGAGTACAAACAGGTAGCTGTCTTGCCGCAAGACCTCGAAACCGGTATTTGCCAGGGAGTAACGCTCTCTGATGGTTCCAAGCTGATCGCTGACCAATATGTTTTTGCCTGCGGTCCGTGGCTGGGCAAACTTTTTCCCGAGACAATTGGTAATCTCAGTCGCCCTACCAAGCAGGATGTATTTTTCTTCGGTACGCCTGCCGGAGACGACCGCTTCTCAGCGACAAAGTTGCCGGTCTGGGCGGATCATCGCGACCGCTTCATCTACGGCATTCCAGCCACGGATGGGCTCGGTTTCAAAGTTGCGGACGATACGCGCGGAGCAGAGTTCGATCCCACTTCAGGTGAACGGGTCGCGAGTGAGGGAGGGCTAAAGGCCATTCGCGATTATGTCGCCTTCCGCTTTCCCGCGATGAAGGACGCACCCTTGCTCGAGACCCGCGTCTGCCAATACGAAAACAGCCCAGACAATCATCTGATAATCGACCGGCATCCAGCTGCACAGAATGTTTGGCTGGTGGGAGGAGGCTCAGGGCACGGCTTCAAACACGGACCGTCGCTAGGCGAGATGTTGGCTGAGTTGGTGGTGGAAGATAAAGATCCCGATCCGACATTCCAGTTGGGGCGATTTCACGAAAGCAGAGCTAGCCGTGGCCCAGATTACTGACACCTTCCAATGGTTGTCATCCCGAGCGAAGCGAGGGATCTGGTTCTTCGCTTGGTTAGAGAAAACCCAGATCCCTCGTCGCGTTTGCTCGTCCTAATGACAGGAAAATAACTTGTCAGCAGATCTGAGACATTGCAGCCAATCTCTACTGGATCTGAATTACGCTCTCGCCAGCGCTGGACTTGATCTCGCTCACGCGTGTGATGACGTTGCGGGCAAAGTCGAAGAGAGACTTGGCATGGGGAGAGCTTTCGCCTTCGAGGACCGTAGGCTTGCCGCTGTCTCCGGACTTGCGAATATCGGGATCCAGTTGGACGTTTCCGAGGAAGGAAACGCCGAACTGCTTTGCCGTTCTCTCTGCGCCGCCGCGAGAGAAGATATCGATTTCATGATTGCAGTGCGGACAAACGAAGTAGCTCATGTTCTCGACCATCCCCACAATGTCCACCTTCATCTGGCGGAACATTTCGATGGCCTTGCGCGCGTCCTGCAGGGAAACATCCGACGGAGTCGAAACCACGATCGCCCCGGTCAGCGGAACAGTCTGAATCAGCGAGAGCGAAACGTCTCCCGTGCCCGGCGGCAAATCCACGACGAGGTAATCCAGTTGTCCCCACTCTACCGAGCCGAGAAATTGCTTAATGATGGAGTGCAGCATCGGGCCGCGCCAGATCAGCGGCTTGTCTCCGGGATTCAGCAGACCAACGGAAATGACTTTCAATCCATGCGCCTCAAGCGGTTCAATGCGATTGTCCGCCAGCACTCTCGGCTGCGAGTTCAGGTTGAGCATGAGCGGCACGTTGGGCCCGTAAACGTCGGCGTCAAGCAGTCCGACTTTGTGCCCGAGCCGCGACATCGCGAGTGCCAGATTCACGGCAAGCGTAGTCTTTCCGACTCCACCTTTGCCCGAACCGACCGCAACAATCGTTTCCACGCCCGGAAGAGGCTGTGGGCCTTGGGGTTGACCGGGACGAGGAGCCATGGGTGTATTCAAAAAATCACCTTCCAGATAGAGGTGGTGCGATTCCAGCCTGAACTTTAATTATACAGGCGGCAGCGGGACAGCTACGGCGCGCAACGTTGTTTGTAGTATCTGAAGTTGGTTTTCTCCGGGGCCTCTGCGGCCGTTCTCAGCGGTCTCTGCGTTTTAAGGTTTTAGTGGCACTTTCGAGAAAACATAGAATCTTAAATCGCAGAGATCGCTGAGAACGGCCGCAGAGGCCGCGGAGACACTAAATCACCGTGAGGACTCTCCCGTAACCAGCGTTCCCACTACCGTGCCTTAATGATATCGCTCAGCACATCCGGCTTGGATTCGTCCCGCACCAGATGCGGATTTTGTTCTCCACCGTGGTAGTCAATTTTGTAAATCTTGAAGTAGTCCGTATTCTCAACCAGCAACTCGATCGGCTCGGAACTGTTTTTCGCGGATTTCAATACATCGCTCAAAGCTTCCGCCGTGAAGCGTTTTCCATTCACTGCCACCAGTTTCATTCCAGGTCCCACACCGGCCTTCGCGGCTGGCATCCCTTCCACTGTATCGACGATGTCCCCGCTTTCCATTAGCAGCAATCCGATTGAGTACTCGGCATTGATCTCCTTGCGTTCGCGTTTACGTACCTTTGTCAGTTCCGATGGGATCTCGTCATAAACCAGTTTCCATCCGCTCCGCTCGATGCCCGTAAGCGGCGCGCCCGGCCCATGGTTGGAAAGCCGTTCTGTCCAGAATCCTCGCCAGTCATAGGGCGCGACCTGATTCAGGGTGTTCACCACGTCATCAAATGTGTAAGTCTTCACTTCAGGCGGCCCACTCTGCCCCCCATGGAAAAGATGGCAGAAATCGTCCATCGACTTCTGGCCATGAGTCTGCTCGCGGATGATCGTATCCACCCGCAACCAGTTCAAAACATCTTCGTCGTAATAATCCACCGTCCTTCGCCAGGATTCCCACTGGGGTGGGGCACCCTGCATAGACGGCACTCCGTCCGCAGTATCCTGCAGATTGCGCCACATGCGTCCGGGGAGGTGATCGAGCCTGGCCGCCATGGAGGCGAGGTTGTCGCGGAACTGATCCGGAGTTCGGATTCCGCTGCGAGCCCCCAGCATATCGCCCAAATACGAAGTGAGCCCCTCGTACACCCATAGCAAATCGTCCTGCATCGGCTTCTCGTAATCTGGCGTAGCCAAATCCGCCGGACGCCGGTACTTCCCATTCCACGAGTGAACGTATTCATGCGAGAGCAGTCCGGAAGCCAGAAGCCGGGGATCCTCATCCACCAACGAGCGTTCGGGACTCCGGCTGTCATTCGATTCGTGGTGCTCCAGCCCAAAGTGCGCCACGTGATCGCTCAGGCTGTACAGAAAGTGGTAGTCGCGGAAGTGTTGCGCCCCGAACAATTTCAATGCCTGATCGGTCATAGTCTTGTAGTGATCGAGCGCTTCTTGCGGCGCATCAAGGTCCCCGGGATGATCCGCAGCAATATCCATTTCCTGACGCGGGTTCTCACTCAACGGCACCACACGCAGATATTCGCCGGCGATCACGGGAGAGTCGACCAGCATGGTTAACGATACTGGATTGAACTTGAGCTCGGCTCCCGACTGTGAAGCGACGGGCATCGGCGTGCCAAACTTCCATCCCTCGGGCAAACGCAAGCTGGCCTGGTAAGTGAGTTCATCGGAGGTCCATCCCGCGGGATACAGCAGAACTGTGTTCCAGCTCAGCACGGTCATTTTGTCGGTAGCCGATGGCCCGCCGGTGAACATGCCTTCCTTCCCCGCGGGGGAAATAAAGTCTAGCGATGCATTCACAGCGGAAATGCCAGCCGGCACTTCAACGTGCATCGTCCATCCGTCGAGCAGGTCTCGACGCCATTTCAAGGTTTGTCCGTTGGCGGTAAACTTCAGTCCCGCCAGGTCCTGGATCGGCCCGGTGGGCCCGTGCTCGCCGGGAATCCACTTGGGATAGTAGAGGGTGAGGGTGCCGGGGGCGGTAGGGATAGTTAATTGCGCATGAAAGATTTTGCGAGGGGCTTCGGTGGCGTCCACGGAAAGAGTGATGGTTGGCGCCGCTGATTTTTGCGCTGCCTTACTTTTTTGTGCCATAGCTGGCGTGACAATTGCCCAAGCCGCAATTACCGAAAACTCAATGTAGCGAGACAATGAGATCATTTAGCTCCTTGATCAAAAGTGAGATTGACGACCACCTGAAGAATCAATGACTATATCAGTCACGCATGAAAACAGTCACGCACGCTGAGAAGCTGGCCAGTTTTCCGCCTCCCGACGGCGATAACTTCAAGGGCACGCTTTGCTATGATGCTTTGCGTGGCCTCCCACACGCAGAGCGGCAGATTCATTACCTTTGAAGGTCTGGACGGATGCGGCAAAAGCACCCAACTGAAAAAGCTAGCTGCGGTATTGAGCGCTCAGGGCCTGCGCGTGGTGGTAACTCGCGAGCCGGGAGGAACGCCGACGGGAGAAAAAATTCGCCAACTTCTGCTCGATACTAATACCGCCTCGCTGGCTCCGCTTGCCGAATTGGCCTTTATGTTCGCCGCGCGGGCGCAGCACATTGCAGAGGTCATCGAGCCCGCGCTCGCTGCAGGTAATATCGTGCTGTGCGACCGCTTCACCGACTCGACCGAAGCCTACCAAGGCGGCGGGCGCAAGCTGGGTAGCGAGCCAGTGCTGGCACTGCATCGCATTCTATGCGGCAATCTGTGGCCTGAACTTACCGTCCTCATGGATTCGGATGTGGCTGCAAGCGTGGATCGCGCTCGACAGCGCAACCAATCCTTTTCTGCTAAGAGAAGCAAAGCGAGAAACGACGAAAACCGGTTCGAGCAGGAGAGCCGCGCGTTTTTTGGAAGGGTACGAAGTGCCTATCTCGCCATCGCGGCGCGTGAACCGCAGCGGATGGTCGTGGTGGACGCCCGCGGCACTCCCGAAGAGACGCGCCGACGGATCGTGGAAGTCGTGCGGCGCAAGCTGAAACTGAAATCAGCGGTTAGCATTTAGCAGTTCGCATTTGTTTGCCCTGACAAAGAGAGTGTGGATGGGCCAAGTGCCAAGTGCTCGCTGCTACTTCTGTTACTCTGTGGCTCTCTGGCTCTGTGGTGAACGACTCGTATGGGTTTTTCTGACTTTTTCGGCAACTCAGAAGCGGTCCGGCACTTGCGCGATATGCTGGCGCGCAACCGCTTTCCCCAAGCTGTGATCCTGGCTGGCCCGGCTGGTTCCGGCAAGTACACCCTAGCTCTAATGCTTGCCAAAGCCATGAATTGCCTGGCGCCGCTGACCACGAACGGCCTGCCAGACTTCTGCGGCACATGCTCGAATTGCGTTCGTATTGCACAGGCCGAAGATCTTGAAACGCGCTTTGCCGAAGCAGTTGAAGCCCGCGAAGGTCTGCGGGAAACCGACAAGAAAGAAACGCGACTCTTCGTTCAAACTCATCCCGATGTGCTGGTGATTCCACCCGACCCACCGCAGATGATGATCAAAGTGGATCAGGTGCGGCGGGTGATCGAGACGATCTATTACCGGCCTGGCGAAGCCAAGAAGCGAGTCTACATTTTTACCGATTCCGCCTTCATGAAGGAGGCTGCCAACTCTTTGCTGAAGGTACTCGAAGAACCACCTGAATTCGCCACTATTTTCCTGTTGACTGAGAACACAGGTGAGTTATTGCCGACGATCCGCTCGCGCTCGATGGTGGTAACGCTCAGTGCGCTGCCTGCTGCTGAGGTCGAACAATACTTGGCGGCCAATCGTCCCGACTGGAATCCGAAACAGCGAGCACTGCTGGCACGCCTTTCAGAAGGCGCCGTCGGCCGTGCCCGCAGCTTCGATCTTGCCGCCTACACGGCGGCCCGAGCGCATGCTCTCGCGATTCTGGGCTCGGCTTTACGCGCCAGCGATCACAGCGAATTGTTCAAGATCACCGAAACCTATCGCGCGGGAGCGGAGGGTCGCGAAAAAACCGAGAAACTGCTGCGCGCTCTCTACTCGCTGCTACAGGACTTGACGTTCCTGCATTCCGGAACGCCGGAACTGGTTCGCAACACTGACATTCAGCCCGAGTTGAAAACCCTCGCTGCATCGGCTGACTTTGCCTGGATTACTCTCGCCTCAGACCGTCTCGCCGAAGTCGAGCGGGGAATGCGCCGCAACCTGTTGCGTTCGCTCTCCCTCGATGCTTTTGCCGCGCAACTGGAACAAGGCTGAATGTCCGTGCACTTTTCGGATGAAAGATTTTGCGCAGTCGTGATTGTTCTTTTCTTGTTGCGAACAGGCGGCGCAACTGTGCTAGCATTGCGGACCTGCGCTCCGACTCCAGCGCCGTACTGTCGCTGTAGCAATCCCGGAAAGGTGATCTATGTCAAAGAAACTATCTCTCGTGCCACTCATTCTTTTGCTACTCGGCTCCAGCCTCTCGCTCGCACAATCGCTACAGACGCTCGTTCACCAACCACCTGACGGCGCCGGGATTGCTTTTCTTCTGACCGACGGCACGGTCATCGTGCAGGGCAACGGGGAATCCGACTGGGCCAAGCTGACCCCGGACAACAAGGGAAGCTACGTCAATGGAACCTGGACGCAAATCGCCAGCCTGCCTTCCGGGTACGTGCCGGATGCTTTCGCTTCAGCCGTGCTGCCCGATGGCCGGGTGATTATTGAAGGCGGCGAATATAACAATGGCCAATTTGCATTTACGAACCTGGGTGCGGTTTACGATCCCGTGAAAGATACCTGGACGAAGCAGAAACCTCCTGCAGGGTGGGGCTTCATTGGAGACTCGCCTTCGGCTGTATTGCCAAACGGCCACTTCTTATTGGGAAGCAAATTTGATAAGCGCGTTGCCGAGTTGGATCCAGTTAGTCTTACCTGGACCGACCTCAAGTCGACCGGTAAGTTCGACCGCAACGCCGAAGAGGGCTGGACGCTCATGCCGGACGGATCGGTCCTGACTTACGATGTGACTAAGGCCCCACATTCGGAGAGGTACATCCCCGCGCAAGACCAATGGCTCAGTGCAGGCAGCACAATTGTGGATCTACACTCGCCCACCACGATCCACGGCTGCATTCCTTATGGAAAAAGCGGCTGCTACTATCCGCCCGGAGAAGTCGGACCGGGCATCCTTCGGCCTGATGGCACAGTGTTCGCCACCGGGTCAGGATCGCGCGGCGGGAGTGGTCCAGGACACACCGCCATTTATCATCCCGATACCAACAAATGGACCGTAGGACCTGACTTCCCGAACGGCGACAACGCCGGTGACTCGCTCGCCGTACTGCTGCCCAACGGCAATGCGTTGGTGCTAGGTGTGTCCGGCGCGCTTTATGAGTTCGATGGAACAAAATTCACTCAGGATCCGGTTTCAGCGCAGCCTATTCTTATGCTGCCTACGGGCCAGGTGTTCGCCGAAAGCTTCTCCGTAGAAGTCTATAACCCAAAAGGGACATATCAGCAGTCGTGGGCGCCGGTCATCACCAAGTTTCCGGCGAGCGTGGGGCGCGGCTCTACCTATAAGATCTTCGGCCGGCAGCTCAATGGCTTGTCGCAGGCGGCTGCGTTCGGAGACGAATTTGAAACTGCGACCAATTATCCATTGGTGCGAATCACGAACAAGGCCACTCATCATGTGTTCTACGCCAAGACGCATGACCACAGCACTATGGGGGTAGCCACGGGCAAGGCCATCGTCTCGACAAACTTTGATGTTCCTGCAGAGATAGAGACGGGAGCCAGTACGCTGGTGGTAGTTGCCAACGGGATCCCCTCGAAGGCGGTTAGCATCACCGTCGAATAGCAACGGTCGCAACCCTCGAATGGTGGTCATTTCGGAGCCGACCGAAGAATCCCTACGCTGCCGTCCACGTGGTAGCGTAGGGATTTTTTCTGCTCGGCATGATTGTCACTAATTGGTTGTCGCTGTCGTTGACGCCGGCTTTTGCGGGGCTGGCGGTGGCACAGGCTTTTTGACCGTCGCATTGGTTTGCGCCGCTGGTGCTTTGGCCACGACCGCCACGGGTTTGGCAGTTGTAGGGGTCGCGGTGGTGGCGGCGGTGGCGTTTCGGGTTGTCGCGGCTTTCGCTACAGGTACAGCCGCGGTAGAAGCAGCGCCGGTAGATTGGGTCGCGTTTGCGCTGGTAGGGGACATCGACGAGGTCCCAGGAGCCATTGTGGTAGCAGAGGTCGTTCCTGCGCCCGTCGCCGGAGCGCAGGGAGCGGCGCTGGCAGTGTTGGCTGCAGCAGGCGGGGCCGTTGCTGCAGCTTTCTTTTTGCCGAAGAGCGATCCCAGATTGGAGAACGCCGTAGTGGCGTTGGAGACCGCATTGTTGGCATTTGCGGGGGCTTGAGCACCGGAGGTATTAGCCGCACTCGCCAGGGTAGCGGCTGTGCCGCATGGCGGCAAGCCCGGGATCGAGGTCCCAGTTCCTTGTCCTTGAGACGCGAAGGCTTGCCCAGGGGCGCCTCCGGTAACGCCGTTGGCCAGACCTCGGTAGTGCAGCGGGAACTCTCCACCCATGGTGTGCTGGTTGCCCTCGATCGTATTGATTTCGTCCACCGTCAGATTGAGCTCGAAGGTCAAGCCATAAGGTGTCTGACCTGGGGCCCACAGCAGCTCGAACTGAGCGTCGCCGAAGCCACCCGGCCGGAGGTTGAACTTGGGATCAAAGTTGTTGCCGCCATACGACTGTCCGATCCCGCGTAAAGCGTTGCCTCCACCGACCCCGTAGCGGTTTCCCCGGTCGTCCAATGCGGTTCCGGAGCCCGCCACGTAAGTGAGAATCAGCGGCTGATTGGTCTTGTTTTGGAAGCGCACATCGACGTCGATGACTTTATAACCGCCGGCATTGCTGGTGCGAAAGTCGGTAATGGTCGCGGTAAAGTCATTTGCTTCATAGCAGAGGGGCTGGTTGCCGCAAAATGAGCTTTGGGCGGCAGCAGCAGGCGCGGGTGGCGTGGCCATTTGAGCCTGGGCGGCGGGCGGCGCTGCAAATGCGCCCGGCGTCAACAAGATCGTCACAACACCAAGGATCCGAAAAACCGATCGAATAGAACTCATGACATTCTCCTTCTCCTGAAAGTGGCGGCATAAGAAGCACCGCTGGCTCCAACCTGCCCATCACCGAGAGGCTGAAAGGGCTCTCATACTGCACTGGAACTCTACTACGCATTGCGCAAATGCGCGAGAAAAACCGTCACACGATCTTTAAGTTCCCGGGAGGCGCACACGCCAGCGCGGCAAGCGGACCAAATGCCGCGCACTTTATGAAAAGGGTGGATCTCTTTCCTTTTCTGAGCCTAAGAGGGTCTTGCAGTTATCCGGTAGACTCATCCGGAGGGCATATGGCGAAGCGGCAGCGGAGATCCCATCCCACCTGGACAGATGTTAAGGGGAAGCTCGCCGGCTTCGACCGCGCCGGATTGCTGGGATTGATCCAGAATCTCTACGTAGCCAACCCGGACAACCGGGCATTTCTTCACGCCCGCTTTGGCCTTGCCGACGACGTGCTCCGACCCTACAAACGGACGATTGAGCAGTGGATTTATCCCGATGTGTTTGGGCAAGGAGACATATCGGTCTCCAAAGCGAAGAAAGCAATCTCGGACTACAAGAAAGCAGTGGACCGGCCCGAAGGATTAGTTGAGTTGATGGTTTTCTACTGCGAACTGGCTGCCGATTTCTGTGATGAGTTCGGGATGCAAGATGTGGGATACTTCGGCGCTTTGATTCGAATGTTTGATCAAGCTCTGAAGCTCGCGGCTACGCTACCGACTGGCCAGCGCGACGCGTTCGTCGCAAGGTTGGACCGGCTGTACCTCGTCAGCCATAATTTTGGCTATGGCGTGGGAGAGGACATGGACTTCCTATTTGCGGAGTACGATGTCGGCGAAAGCTGAGAGGAGCACCCCGGATTCCGAAGATGATGTCGTGAGCAGAGCCCTACTTCCCGCTCATCACCAGCTTGGCGATGGTGGCCAGCTGCATATTCGAAGTGCCTTCATAAATTTTGCCAATCTTCGAATCGCGCCAGTACTTCTCCACCGGATAGTCTTTGGTAAATCCGTATCCGCCATAAATCTCAATAGCCAGCGACGTGACTCGCTCGGCCACCTGGGAGCAAAACAGCTTAGCCATTGCCGCTTCCTTGACGAACGGCACGCCCGCGTCTTTCATACGAGCAGCGTTGTATACCATGAGCCGGGCAGCTTCGATTTCGGTAGCCATTTGCGCGATCTGAAACTGAATGCCCTGAAAATCGGCAATCGACTTCCCAAACTGCCTGCGTTCCTGCGCATATTTCGCCGCGTACTCCCAGGCGCCCCGAGCGACGCCCGCCATCTGCGCCCCAATCCCAATGCGGCCTTCGTTCAAAGTCTCAATGGCGATCTTGTATCCCTTGCCCACTTCGCCCAAAACGTTCGATTTAGGAACGCGGCAATCCTCCAGAATCAACTCGCACGTAGAAGAAGCGCGGATGCCCAGCTTATCTTCCTTCTTGCCAACGGTGAATCCGGGAAACTCTTTCTCGATAATGAAAGCAGTGATGCCCTTGTATCCCGCCGCCGGATCAACCGTGGCAAACAGAATAAAGACGCCGGCCTCTTTGCCATTCGTGATCCACAACTTGCGTCCATTGAGAACGTAATCGCTTCCCCTAAGCTCAGCTTTGGTCTGCAAGGCAAACGCGTCCGACCCCGAACCCGCCTCGCTCAGTGCGTACGCGCCACACAAGTCCGCAACCATTCGCGGCAAATAGCGCTGCTTCTGCTCCTCGGTGGTCCAACGCAGCAACGCATTGCTGACCAGGGTATTTTGCACGTCCACAATCACGCCCGCCGAAGCATCCACACGCGAAAGTTCCTCAACCGCCAAAATCGCCTCAAAGAACTTCCCGCCGGCGCCGCCATATTGCTCAGGCACCTCGATCCCCATTAGCCCAAGCTGAAAGAATTGATGAATGAGCTCTTTGTCGAACACGCCCTTCTCATCCATCTCCTTGACCAAAGGCCGAACTTTTTCTTCCGCGAACTGTCGAATATTGTCGCGGAAAAGAATTTCGTCTTCCGTGAAAGTGGTCAAAGGAGTCGGCGCGGGAACCTGCAGAACATCAGGCATAAAAGCACCTTCGGATGAGAATGGCGAACCAAGAATTCTAGCATCTTTACCGCGGGAACTTGGTAGCGCCGGCATCCAGCCCTCGGCATACGGATTTGGCGGCTTCGCAACTGCGCACACGCAGGCCCGGACGCCCACGTCCGGGCAGCCGAGCAAAGCTCGGCAGCAGCTAAGCAGAAGAATGTCGTGGAGAATCAGGTCTGCTTGAACACCAACTTGAGGCCATCCGCCTGCAGAATCCGCTGGATCTGATTGCGCGCGTGCACCGCCCAAGGCCCCGAAGTATCCAGTTTCACGTAAGCCCGCCAGTGCTTCAAAGCCTTGCGCGGTTCCCGAACCTTCTCATAGGCCAGTGCTACATTGTAATGGGCATCGCCATAAGTGGGAGCGAGCTGTAACGCGGTGTTGTATGCCTGAATCGCCTCTGCCACCCGGCCAGTCTCATCCAGCACATTGCCCAGATCGAAATAGGCCAAGGCATAACGTGGATCCACCGCGATGGCGGCGCGATAATGCTTTTCTGAGAGTGTGTAATCCTGGCGGTTGTAATGCAGAGTACCCAAATTGATGTGCGCAGCCGCGTGCTCGGGATCCAGTTCCAGCACCCTTTGGTAAGCCGTGATCGCCTGCGCTTGGGTATTTGGATCTTCCTCGAGTGCAATGCCGCGGGCGAAAAGCCCGGCAACGTCGGCGGGAACTGGCGCTGGCTTGACCAGCGTGGCCGTGGTGCTGCTCACCACTTTGTCTCGAGAGGAGAAGTCGAACATAAACTGGCCGGCGATGGGTTCGAGCAGTCTGCCCTCGTGGCGGAAAGCAACGCGATGGCCGGTGCTGAAGGCGCCGGCCTCAAGCAATGGATTCTCCATTCCCGCAACCTGCTTCTGCATGGCATCGAGCGAGCGACGGATTACCGCGGGGCGAACTTTGCGAGCGCATAGGTCGCGAATTTTCTTGATTTGTATTAAGTCAAAAAAGGTATAGCTCTCGGCGGCGGCCACCAGTTCGGCTTTTTCCCAAGCTGCCAACTGACGCGCCGTGAGCCGAAGAATCCGCAGCAACTCTGCTCGATTATAGCGGTACACGGTTGTAGGGAACGTTCTGTGCACATTATCCGAAGTTGAGGTTGTGTTGGCAAGTGGAAATAAGACTCTAAGGGAATCTGAAGCAGCAACTTGCATCGCCATTGGTGCAAGTCAAGCCCGGGCACGCCAGCGCGAGACGCAGCCTGCTACGTCTCTACAGCACCCGTGTAGCCCTGCAACGTCTTGGTGTCAGAAGCCCGTCTGGGGCGGTTGAAGGAAGCCTCCTCAAGGTTCATACCGGGACACGCGTTTGAGGTCCAACCGAGCTGTCACGAAACTTTAATGTTACTCCGGCAGGAAACTTTGGCATTCCGGCGATATCATTGATCGTTGAGCAGAAGATCGTTGAGCAGAACCGGTCGTCCCAGAGGACCGTTCCAAATGACAGCCACGAGACGCAAAATCGTTCAAGAGCTAGAGTCCACCAAAGAAATGACCGGACTGGTGCAGCAGGCCTGCCTGGTCGCCAAAGATGCCGCATTCAATCTGCGGGACTTTCTCGAGAATTCTTCCAACATGGCTTTCATCGCGGTGCAAGACTGCGAGAAAGAACTGGACCGCGCGGAACGCAAGATTGACGACGGGATTACGCATGCCATCACGCAGGTCAGTGAAGTGGAGGCACGCGAACTGCTGGCCTGCCTGAAATTCATCATTGATCTGGAGCGTATTGGAGACTTGACTTGGTCCGTGACACAACGCCTGCAGCGCTTGACTCCGAAAATCCTGCGCGACGACCGCCGGGATTTGATCGCGATGGCCGACATCCTGGAAAAAATGCTTGAGGTCGTACACAAAGGATTTGTGAACCGCGATCTTGAGTCGGCCAACTGGATTTTGAAAACAGACTCCCAGATCGATCAAGTGTGCCGCGAAGTCTTTCGGCGCCACCTGGAAAAAAGCAAGGGCGAGCGCCGCGACTACAGCACCAATCTCCTGCTGATGGCGCAAGCCTTCGAGCGCGCGGGAGATCACGCCAAGAACTTGGGCGAAGAGTTGGTTCATCTCGTGGAGGGCCACAGCGTACGCCACGAACGGAAGCGCTCCAGGGGTTCAGCCCTCGCGCACGAAGCGTAACCCGAAGCACAGAGCTAAGGCCAAGAATCCACATTGACCGGGTTCCCCAACCGGTACACAACTGGCGTACAGTTACTTCTGTGCAAAATTACGCTTACTTAGGGCTTGCGCTCCATGCGCCGCGAGAGATACCATTTAGATGTTCCCAAGCGGCCATGCTCCCTAGCTGGCCTCCCGCGCCGATTAGCTCCAGGCGCCTAGACGGACAAAGATCATTCACGAATGAACTCCAACCGCATTGGGTATCTACGCGCGCTCGGTGCGTGTGCGCGAGGTGAGGCACCACCCGGAGAACGGTCGCACCCAAGCATCAAACACAGCCCCTCTTGGCGGGACTGAAACGCAGGACAACACAAAGAGAAACAATATGAATGTTGGACCCGGAAATCCCTCCGGTGGAGGAGGGAGAAGCAGACGGCGACGCGGACGTCGCCCGTCGAATCGCGCAGGGCACCCTGGCGGTCGCGATCGCCAGCAACTGAGCGGGATCTACACCGCTCCTATGGACCACAACTATCGCGGCGCTCACGGCGGGGACAAAGGGTCGCGGGGGCGAGGCGGACGTCCCGGATTTGCGCCATCTTATGCTCCCTTGGAACCTGAGCCGCTGCCACCCAACGAGGACGCCAATTCGCGCATCTTTGCTTTCGTGGATGATTTATTTTTCCAAGCCAAGATTCAGGAAACCGCACGGAAGCTCAATGTCAAAGTCGAATTCGTCAAGAACGAAAAAGACATGCTGGATCGGATTAAGCAGAACGGCGAGGAAAAACCTTCTCTCGTGATCTTCGATATGAACAACTCCAACGCCAAGCCGCTGACTTTGATTCCGAAGCTCAAAACCAAGCTGAAGAAGACTTCCATTATCGGCTTTCTGTCCCATGTGCAGGGCGACTTGAAGCAGAAGGCACATGAGGTGGGCTGCGACATGGTCTTGCCGCGTTCGGCATTCTCTCAGAACTTGCCTCAGTTACTGCGGCGTCACGGTGCTCCGGAAGATGAGGCTGCCGGAGCCTAAGCTGAAGAGAAAGAGAAGAAGTTGAGCGACTGAGTGAGCGTAATGTTGATGCGTGCCCGCGCCCTTGTCCATTCCCACACAACTCAATTTTCATTTTCGCTTCCTCCGTCCCCGCTCAACAAGAAATGACCAAGGTCACCTCACTTAATTGTGATTTCACGATTGGAGTGTGCCATCCTACACTGTGCAAATGTCTGCAGTTGAGAAAGGACCGCGAGAAGACGCTTCTGTTAAAGACCAGCCGATCTCGACTGTGACACCACCGCTCTTCAGCATTGTCATCGCTGTCCACGATGATTGGATCGCACTTGATCCATGTTTACGTTCCCTCGCTCAGCAAACGGATGCGCCCAGCTTCGAAATCATCGTTGTGGACGACGGCAGCAGTGAAGCCGCCCCTGAAGCCATTCGTGAATGGACCCGGCATCTCCCGCTGACCATCGTCCGACAATCTCACGCAGGTATTCCTACTGCCAGAAATCGAGGGGTTGAGATCGCCAAAGGCTCAGTACTGCTATTTGTTGATGCAGACTCCAGAACCACAGCAGGCTGCCTCGCGGCACTCGCTGCAACTATCGAACACTCGCCGCAGCACCATTGCTTTCAGCTCCGGCTGGTTGGAGATTGCTCCGAGCGAGTAGGGCGAGCGGAGGAACTACGGTTGAGAACTTTTCAGGAACACATGCTCCAGCCAGACGGCCGCATTCGATACTTAAACACGGCTGGATTTGCCATTCGGCGAACCCGAGTGAACATCGAGGCAGGTCTGTTTGATCCAGCCGCGCTCCGCGGGGAAGACACCCTGTTGTTAGCCAACCTTCTGCAGTGCGGCGAGCTTCCCTTGTTTGTTGCGAACGCCACAGTTCAACATTCGATTCCGCTTTCTTTGATGGAATGCCTGGTCAAAGATATGCGGTCCGCATATCTGGAAGGTAGAACGTACGAACTGATCGACTCAAAAGGAGTAAGAATTCGAATCAGTCATCGGGAGCGTCTTCGAATGCTATTGTCCATGTGGCGGACAGCCGGCCAAGATTCGATTGGCCGGTCGGCCTGGTTTGTGCTCGTGGCGAGGCAAGCGCTGCAACGGATTGTCTCTTTTGGCTGTGGATGTCTGGGAATCCGGCCCAAAAACGTCCGCAGTTTGAATGAGAAAATATGAGAGATTGCCGACAGTTCTACATCGATGGCAAATGGGTCAGCCCCAGCCAGGTCCACGATTGCTCAGTCATCAATCCTGCTACGGAAGAAGCCATCGCGACCATCTCCCTGGGCAGTGCGGTGGATGTTGATCGAGCCGTTGCCGCGGCCAAAACAGCATTCGAGTCATACTCTGAGTCAACTCTTGATGACCGCGTGAAAATTCTGCATCGCACCATTGAGATTTATCAGGAAAGAATGGAAGAGATGGCGGAAATCATTTCGCAGGAGATGGGGTCCCCGATTGGATTGTCTCGAGCTGCGCAGGCTCCTGCCGGGCTCGCACACCTGTCAGAGATCGTAAATGTCCTTGGGCATTTCAAGTTTGAAGAACTTAAGGGCTCGACCCTGATGCGAAAAGAGCCGATTGGAGTGTGCGGACTCATCACTCCTTGGAACTGGCCAATGAACCAGATCGCATGCAAGGTGGCGCCCGCCCTGGCTGCGGGGTGCACCACGGTTCTGAAGCCCAGTGAAATCGCGCCACTCTCAGCTTATCTATTCGCGCAAATTCTCCATGATGCGGGCCTCCCCGCAGGTGTTTTCAACCTGGTGAACGGCGATGGGCCGACCGTGGGCGCTGCGATTTCCTCGCATCCCGATGTGGCCATGGTTTCCTTCACTGGATCGACGCGGGCTGGCGTCGCGGTTGCATCGGCTGCCGCTCCCACAGTAAAGAGAGTCACGCAGGAACTCGGCGGCAAGTCGGCCAACATCATTTTGGATGACGCCGATCTCGCGGATGCAGCCACGTACGGGGTCCAAGCATGCTTTCGCAATAGTGGCCAGTCCTGCAACGCGCCCACTCGCATGTTGGTTCCCCGCTCGAAGATGGCCGAGGCAGTCAAAGCAGCCGAGCAGGCAGCCAAAGCTACCGAAGTCGGTGACCCATTCACGGAAGGCATCCACCTGGGACCGCTCGCTAGCAAAGCTCAGTTCGATAAGGTTCAGCGCTTGATCAAGGCGGGTATCGAAGAAGGCGCTACATTAGTGGCCGGAGGCCCCGGCCGTCCGCATAGTCTCACGAAAGGTTACTTTGTGAAGCCGACCGTATTTGCCGATGTTCGCAATGACATGACCATCGCACGCGAAGAGATTTTCGGACCGGTGCTTTGCATCCTCCCTTATGAAAACGAAGACGACGCGGTCCGAATCGCGAATGACAGTCCCTATGGCCTCTCGGGTTTCGTGACATCCGGAAACATAGAACGCGCACGCCGCGTGGCCAAGCGACTTCGCACTGGCAATGTGCACATCAACGGCGCCCGCGTCGACTTCGGGGGTTGTTTTGGAGGCTATAAACAATCCGGCAACGGGCGCGAATGGGGCGAGGCTGGGTTGGAAGAATTTCTCGAACTAAAAGCCGTATTTGGCTACGAGGCGTCCAGCAAGTGAGAGCGATCAATGAACCGAAAGCCCCGTCCGGGGCGCGCGAAGCATGGTCTGATTACACAGAACCGGTATTAATCCGGCGTAAGCCCTTTGAATGCGAGAAGCTGCGATTGGTAACCTAGGTCACTAGACATAAAGTTTCTATTTACATACACTTGGGTTGGGCCAGAGCTGGCCTGTAAGTTCGGAAGTAAGAGCCATAAAGCTGTCCCTTCCCGACGCATCATCCTCCCTCGCGGCCGGCAGACGATCAGCAAATGGGGGTTCGGTTGATGGAAACCCAAAGAACCTCGGCCCCGAGTGCGAGTACGGGGTTGGAGACATATTCTACCGTTCAGAACGGGGACAAGACGGCGGAACAACTCACTCGCGTTTGGCAAGAGATCCTCGGAGTTGACTCGATCAGCCCCGACCAGAATTATTTTGACCTCGGCGGGGATTCATCTCTGGCCGTCCAGATGTTCGCTCGGATCGAGAAATCATTCAAGGTTAAGTTGCCACTGGCCACTCTTTATGAAGCCCCAACGATCGAAGAGCTGGCTAAAATTCTTCGCGGTGAGACGGCAGCTTCTGGATGGTCGCCTCTGGTCGCGATCCAGGTAGCGGGTTCGCGCCCTCCTTTCTTCTGTATGCATGGTGCGGGTGGTACGGTGCTGATGTACCGCGACCTTTCTCGGCATCTCGGTGACGACCAGCCGTTTTACGGGTTGCAGTCGCAGGGCTTGGATGGCGGTTGCGCACCTCTGACCACAGTCGAAGAGATGGCGGTGCTCTACACAAACGAAATCCGGAGAGTTCAGCCTCATGGACCGTACTTCCTCGGTGGCTACTGCATGGGTGGAACGGTGGCATTTGCCGTCGCGCAACAACTAGTGGCGGAGGGTGACTCCGTTGCGCTACTGGCACTGTTCGATACCATGAACTGGCGTAAGATTCCACTAACGTTCTGGAGTAAGAGTTCCCACGCTCTCCAGCGATTGTTCTTTCACGCGGCCAGTTTCTTCAGCGTTGATTCGTCAGGAAAAGCCAAATTTCTTAAAGAGAAGTTTGACACACTAAAAAGCCGGATTCCGGTATGGCGAGGAATGCTACTTTCCCGGTTCAGTAAGAAACCCAGCAATACGGTTTCAGACTCGTTAGTTTTGGGACAAATCTGGCAGGCGAACGACCGCGCCTCATGGAGCTATATCCCGAAACCCTATCCTGGTGTGGTCACGGATATTCGCCCCGCGAGGCAATACCGAGTATTCAACAAACCGGATTTGAAATGGGATCGGCTGGCACAAGGGGGGCAAGACGTCATCGTTGTGCCTGTTAATCCAGCGATGATGCTGGTCGAACCCTTCGTCGAGCATTTGGCTGCGGCACTGCGGCGATCCATAGATGCCGCGATCACCCGCTCTAACGCCAGTTCATCGAAGGCAGTTGGAAGTCATTAAAGACGTGTATGCAGGAGGGAGCGGATTGACAATCGGAGATGGCTGGACGAAGACCTGGACCTACTTCAAGAATGAATGGCACGAAGGGAACATCGGAATCATGGGCCCGCGGACGCATGCCGCGTGGCTGTGCTCGATAGTGTTCGACGGAGCCCGAGCATTTGAAGGGGTCACTCCCGACCTTGAGCTTCACTGTGCGCGCGTCAATGACTCTGCAAAAAAACTGTTTTTAAAACCTACGGTTCCGACCGAAACCTGGGTCAAGCTTGCGCGAGAGGGAATAAAACGGTTCGACAAGGATGCGGCGCTTTACATTCGGCCGATGTACTGGGCGGAAAAGGAAGGCCCGTGGGTGCAGGCGCACGATCCCGACTCCACGCAGTGGTGTCTCTCGATCTACGAGGCGCCCATGCGAACGCCCAAGGGTTTTTCGATCACGCTGTCTCCCTATCGCAGGCCGACGCTGGAGACGATGCCGGTCGACGCCAAGGCTGGCTGCCTTTATCCCAACAACTCCCGCTCGCTGTTTGAAGCGCAATCCCGCGGCTTCGATAATGCTATCGTGTGCGACATGCTGGGCAACGTAGCGGAACTCGCTACTGCCAACATCTTTATGGCGGAAGATAGTGTCGTTTTTACGCCAGCCGCGAATGGGACATTTCTTGCAGGCATTACCCGCCAGCGCGTGATTGGGCTCTTGCGCGACAGCGGAGTAACGGTAGTCGAGAAGACGCTTAAGTACCAGGAATTCGAGCAGGCCGACGAAATCTTTTCCACGGGAAACTATTCCAAGGTCGTTCCCGTGACCAGGATCGGCGACCGCTCCCTGCCTTTCGGCCCCTTGTATACCAAAGCCCGGGAACTGTATTGGGCATTTGCGCATTCATCGTCGGCGGTGCCTTCGACTTCGGCTGCCAAGGTGTAGTGTGAACGCTATGCCGACTTCGACGACGGTCGAGATGCTTACCCCGATTTGGCAGCGGGTGCTGCAGCTTTCGTCGGTCAATGCAGACGATAACTTCTTTGATCTCGGCGGGGACTCCTCGCTAGCGCTGCAATTGTTTAACGAAGTCGCGCTGGCGGGTGGGCGAGGACTGCCGCCGGTTACGATCTACTTCGCGCCTACCATCGCAGCCCTGGCCGCCGTGTTAGAGCAGCCTGCGGACCTACGCTTTCCACCTCTGGTCTTACTGAAAGATGGCCCCTCACAACCTCCGCTGTTCATCACTCATGGCTTGGGCGGAAGCGTCATTGATTTTTTCCAGGTGGTGAAAAACATTCGGACGTCGCATCCGATCCAAGGCATGCAGGCGAAGGGCATGGATGGAACGGAAGAGCCATTCGACCGGATCGAAGATATGGCCCAGTTCTACCTGGACGCGATTCGGCAGGTGCAACCCCACGGACCATATCTTCTGGCGGGATACTCCCTGGGCGGGCTGGTCACCTTTGAAATGGCCCAGCGGCTGATTGCCGCTGGCGAAAAAGTAGCTTTGCTGGCCATGCTGGATTCCTACCCAGACATCCGCTACTTGTCGCTGGCGCAGCGTGTACGCCTCATAACACGCCTCACGACGCGACGCGCGACCAACGCAGTGAAATTGCCTGCGAGTGACGCGCTCTCTCTAGTCATCCGCCCTTCCCGACGCCGCACGCTCGCGCCCCGAGTATCCTATCAACCACCGGCCAATGTGTTACTATCCCCGGCCATGCAACGGGCACGGGAGTGCGCTTACGTGGCACTGGCCCGCTATAAACCCCGGTTTTATCCAGGCAAAATCCGGTTCGTAAGAGCCGCAATTCCCACCGACTTCCCTGCGAATCCCGCTGCAGTTTGGGCACACTTGGCGCATGAGTTCACGGTGGACACTATACCGGGCGATCACCTCGGAATCATGTCTTCGCATTACGAGGAGTTGGCATTCACAATCTCGCGTTATGTGCTGGAAGCACTTCGTTAGCTGACCCATTTCGTGTTTTGCTAATCTGCTGGCGTTTGTAAGGATAACGAGATGAACGGGGCAGAAAGTCTAATCCGGACACTGGTTGCGGGAGGAGTTGATACCTGTTTTACGAACCCGGGCACGTCGGAAATCCACATTGTTGCCGCACTCGACCGGATTCCGCAGATGCGCTGCGTGCTGGGCCTTTTTGAAGGCGTAGTGACGGGAGCCGCAGACGGCTACGCGCGGATGGCTGGGAAACCCGCATGCACTCTACTGCATCTCGGGCCTGGCCTCGCGAACGGTCTAGCGAATTTGCACAACGCCAGCCGGGCGCAGGTACCGATCGTCAACTTGGTTGGACAACATGCGACTTATCATCTGCAGTATGACACGCCACTGGCCTCCGACATTGAGGCTCTCGCTCGACCCTATTCCAAGTGGCTGCGCACTTCCCGTGCTTCCTCGGAAGTCGGCCGTGATGCGGTGGAGGTCGTGGTTGCCGCTCGTACAGCGCCCGGCCAAATTGCCACGCTAATCGTCCCAGCCGATGTTTCATGGACCGAAGGCGGTTCGATCGCGTCCATTCCGGCGTTGCCTAAACCTCCGCAGCCGGACAGTCAAACCGTAGAACGCGCAGCCGCGATGCTGCGGTCGGGCTTGCCGACCGCGATCCTGATGACTGGAAATGCGCTATTCGGCCAAGGTCTCGAGACCGCCGGGCGCATCGCGGCAGCCACAGGAGCCAAACTGTTGGCTCCCTATCCCTTCACTCGCCTGCAAAGGGGGGCGGGAATTCCCCGAGTAGACCGAGTTCAATATGTCCTCGAACTAGGAATCGAACAGTTCAAAGAGTTCCGTCAGTTGATCCTGGTAGGCACCAAGGCTCCAGTCGCGTACTTCGCCTATCCCGGAAAGAATAGCGCATTCGTTTCACCCGACTGCGAGATCGGCACATTGGCCAGCCCCGGCGAAGACTACATTGGCGCACTCGAAGCGCTAGCGGCCGCCTTACCGGTGCGTGGGGCACAGCCACAGACGGAAACAGCGGAACGGCCGCCGATACCAAGCGGAGAAATCACGCTCCCGGGCCTCGCTGCAGCCATCGGAGCGATCTTGCCGGAAAACGCCATCCTGGTCGACGAGTCTATGACATCGGGGCGTGGATTGATGGCCGCCACGAAAGGTGCTCCGCCGCACGAGTGGCTGGGAAACACCGGCGGCTCAATCGGGATTGCCCTCCCGCTAGCGGTGGGCGCAGCCGTGGCCTGTCCTGATCGACGGGTGTTGTGCCTGACTGCCGATGGGAGCGGCATGTACACAGCGCAGGCGCTGTGGACGATGGCACGGGAGGGTCTCAACGTCACAACAGTAGTCTTTGCAAACCACGACTACGCCGTCTTGAAGCGAGAGTTTTCCTACCTGAGCGTAGGCAGCCCGGGACCTCGGGCAGCAAACATGTTTGAGATCGGACGTCCCAATCTCGATTGGACTCTATTGGCGAAAGGGATGGGAGTGCCTGGCACCCGGGTCACTTCGTTGGATGCGTTCGGGAAGGCGCTACGGGCAGGGTTGGAGAGTGAAGGACCGACGCTGATTGAGGTGCCTCTGTAGAGCCGAGGGGCTCAGCGTCGTTACTGCGCAGGTCATTAGCAAAGTTTAGATTTTGACTAATCCGACGGCGACCTGCTTAGCCGCCTGTCTCATGTTGCCATCCAGAGTGCACAGCGGAAGACCGGTGCGCAGAGCCAGCTCGAGGTAAGCGGCACCGTACTCGGTTAGATTCTGTGCTCGTGCAATCGACAAGATTTGCTCGAAGGCCCGTTCCGCTTCAATCGGCTCGACGGAAATTGGAAGCCCTGCGATACGACCAAGTAAGGCTGCGACTTGTGCTACGGTGATGTGTTTGCGTCGTTCTGCCACCCGCAAGGCATTGGCGACCTCGAAAAGCCATATCGCAGGAGCGAGCGCCTCAGTTCCCGCCGAAAGCAGATCGAGAACTCCTTCTGTGAAAGGCGTACTCTCGTCCTCAAAGCACCAGGCCACGGCTACGGATGCATCGAGAACTATACGCTTAATAGCGACGGCCGGCATTGATCAACTCGCGGATAGTGGTCTTTCCTAGAGTCACGCCCTTTCTACGCTCACGAATCTCTCGCACCACCTGGGAAGGTTTCGCTTTCTCGCCAGCGTCCGCGGGTACTAATTTGGCGATGGGAATGCCCCGCCTCGTAATCCGAATCGTCTCGCCCTTGGAAACCCGTTTCAGCAGACCATTAAGATGAGTCTTTGCATCGAAGACGCCGACGGTAGTTTGGTTGGCCATATAAACTAGTCTACCAACTAGTCTGTTGGTTTGGGCAAAAAAGGTTCGCCACCAGGCGCAACCTCAATCGCGGAAACATGTTTCACAATCTTGTAGAGCGGAGCAGGGCAGATCGTTAAGGTGTAGATGTGAGTTGACTCATCTTGGCGAGCTCACCCTTCATAACTTTTCCGGTGGGAGTGAGGGGCATTGAGGAAACGACCAAAATTTCCGACGGTCGCTTGTATGGAGCGAGATGTTGTGCGGCGTGCTGTGCCAGTTCGGTCTCCGAAGTTGGTAAGGCCGATGACAGTTGCACGAAGGCCACGACTTCCTCACCGCCCTCCGCGCCCCCGACCGACCGTCCAATGACTGCGGAGCGTACCACTGCGGGATGCGCGTTCAGCACCGCTTCGACTTCGGCCGGGTAGACATTCTCCCCAAAGCGAACGATTAATTCTTTGGTGCGCCCAACGATAAAGAGATATCCGTTTTCCATCCGGGCAAGGTCACGGGTGTTGAACCATCCTTCGGAATTAATGGCGGCAGCCGTCTCCTCCGGCGCGTGATAGTAACCCTTCATGACGTTGGGACCGCGCACCCACAATTCTCCGACCTCTCCGTCAGCTACGGGCTTGTGATCGGATCCGACCAACTGAATTTCTACGCCCGGCAGAACCTGGCCCACCGAAGTATCGGTTCGGTGTTCTCCGACTTTGGCTTGGGAAATATTGGGAGAGCATTCGGTGACGCCATATCCGTTGTGCAGCACCATGCCAAATAGGCCCTCGACCTGCGATTTAAGCGCGGGCTGAAGCGGCGCTCCAGAAGACGAAATGATGCGCAGGGCAGGAAACTTCAGGGACTTCAATCCCTTTAATCTCGAATAGTCGGCCAGCAGCGAGAACATTCCGGGAGCGCCCAACACGACGGTCAACCGCTCTTTCTCCAGCATAGCCAGGGCTGCTACGGGATCGAAACGCGCCGCCAGATACAATGTCGCGCCACTCAGGAGCGAACCCAGAAGGACTACCGAGAGACCTACTGCATGCGATATTGGCAAGACCCCATAGAGGCGGTCGTCGGGATTTAGGGAGCGAATCTTGGCTGACAGCGCTGCGACGAACAGTAGATTTCTGTGCGTCAGCATGACGCCCTTAGGAAGTCCCGTCGTGCCTGACGTGTAAATCAACGCGGCAACGCGTTGGGCTACCTCGGTGTCAATTGCTTCCGGGGCGACTCTTTCATTAAGCGGCCCGATCGCCATCGGACCCACTAACGCCACGTCCTCGATGATCGCGCCATGCCGTTTGGCGTGTTCTCGCGCATGCGGCGACACGCTCGTGGTGTAGATTAGTCGCCGGGCGTCACAGTGGTCCCGGATCTCATCAACTTCGCGCGCCGAGAGACGTGCATGGACTAGGACCGGCCAGGCATCCAGGTTTGCCGAGGCCAGCAGAATCGCAACCAACGCCCGGCAATTCTCGCACACGATCATGACTCGATCGCCGGGGCGCACGCCCGCGTTGAGCAGCCAAGCTTGAGCTTCGTCAACCGCGAAGGAGAGTTGCCGGTAGGTCCAAGTGCCAGCGGATTCCACCAGCGCGAGCCGATCAGGCGATTGCGCCACCCATGGTTTTATAACCTCGCTGATGCGGTCGGGAAGAGTTCGAAGGACGTCAGACGCGTGATTTTCGGTCATGCGGTTACTTATGCCAATTCGCTGTTGGCTGGCCTCGACTGCGTCTGCCCGGCTCGCGTCATTGCGACGAAGGCCGAGGTTTCAGCTTTCTTCGATACGATATAATGCAGCCAATTGCGATAAATTCCCCGCGCCGATGGGCGCCACGTGTTCTGCAATGTTCCGACCAGTGAAGCTTCAGGAAAGTCAGCGATGAGTTCTTCGCGGCGATCGGATAGAACCAACTCGCGAAAGTTCGTCAGCACCTTCACGGCATCTGCATCGAAGTAACCTTTTGGCACGGAAGGGTAAGTGTCTCGCTCCTGCCTGAGGAATCTTTTTATGTCTCTGCGGTATTCTTTCAGCAAAGTCTGGGGGCCGTATTCGGGATGACCTTGGAAATGTACGAACAAGCTTCGCTTTTTCTTTTTCACGAAAGTGTCCACTCCCCCCGGGCGCGATTGCGTCAAGACGAAGTAGCCGCATGCAGCCAACGCATCCGCCCGCACTTCGTTCCATCGAGAATGCGGGAAACGTAGCGGTTCCCCGATACCACTGGTTAACTGGTGATTCGCAGCCTTGGCAAAGTCGAAGACACCGAATTGCTTGTCACTCAAGCGGCAGCGGTCGATGCCATCGCCATGCAGGACGCTGGCATGTGCCGCCAGGCAGGATAATATGGTCGAACAAGTGTTCTGTTCCGCCCAGTCGAGAACATCGGCCAAGGCCGGCCAGTAGGGCTCATCGCGAAGCTCGGGTTGCCGGGGTTCAGTGCCAGTCACGATGACGCCGTCGAATCTGCTGTTCAAAAGATCGTCGAGGCCGAAGTAGAAGCTGCGCAAATGCCGGTGTCCGCGATCGCCGCGAGGAAGATTAGGCAGCGAGTAGAGTTTTACACGCACGAGAATATCGCTCGCCGCAGCATCGAGAAGTTCGAAAAATTGCTGCTCCGTGTCTTCGAGCGCTGCGTCCGGCATGTTATTGATCAGTGCGATCTCGACACATTCCGCTTGCGTGCAGTAAGTATCTACCGTTGCTGCTGTGCGGGCAAACTTTTTGCCTGTCCAAGAAGGCGGAATTCTTCCACCCTCGATCATCAACGGCATGAAATACCTCCCTGGCCGGCCGCAGATCTGGTCTTCGATGTCTTTGCTTTCTCCAGGGCCTGCGCCAGATCCTCGAGAATGTCGTCGATGTGCTCGATGCCCACGCTGAGCCGAATCATCTCCGGCGTGACGCCAACTTTCGCCTGTTCCTCCGGTGTGAGCTGGCGATGGGTGGTCGACGCCGGATGACACGACAACGACTTGGCATCGCCCATATTCACCATCCGCTTGAACAGGCGGAACGCGTTGAAGCACTTCCGACCTCCCTCGTAGCCTCCCTTTACCCCAAAAGTCAGCAGCGAGCAAAAGTTGGAGCCGAGGTAACGATGAGCCATAGCATAGAGTGGATTGTCAGGAAATCCGACGTAGTTCACCCAATCCACCACGGGATGAGCGCGCAGAAACTCCGCGACTTTGCGCGCGTTTTCCACGTGGCGCTCGATGCGCAGAGCCAGCGTCTGAATCCCCTGCAAGAACAAAAACCCGTTAAATGGCGACAGCGTGGCCCCAGTATTTCGCTGACATACAGTCCGGCAACGCGCGACAAATGCCGACTCTCCGTAATGATCGACATAGACCACGCCGTGATAAGCGATCTCCGGCCGATTGAGCATGTAAAACTTTTCCGGATACTGTCGCCAGGGGAACTTCCCGCCATCCACGATCATTCCGCCAATACTGGTGCCGCCCCCACCGATAAATTTCGTCATCGAATGCACTACCACGTCG
Organism: uncultured Acidobacteriota bacterium; assembly: GCA_963832245.1. Lineage (GTDB taxonomy): Bacteria > Acidobacteriota > Terriglobia > Terriglobales > Acidobacteriaceae > JABDBE01. The sequence goes on along the minus strand of CAWHTG010000004.1, from coordinate 2,219,328 downwards.
GCGCCATACTCGATGGGGCGCAACAAAATCGGCGTGGCCACGGTGTTATCGACGACCAGGGGCACGCCGTGCTTATGCGCAACTCGCGCCAATCCCTCGATATCTGCAACGTTTCCGGCCGGGTTGCCAACACTCTCACAGTAGACCGCGCGAGTATTTTCGTCGATCAACTTCTCCACATCTTCGGGGCGATCGCTGGCCGCAAAACGTGAACAAATTCCCCGCTTCGGGAAGATGTGGGCCAGCAGCGTATAGGTGGCGCCATACAACTGGGGGGTGGAAACGATATTGTTCCCCACTTCGGCAATGTTGATCAGCGAGTACTCAATCGCGGCCATTCCGGAGCTGACGCTAAGCCCGTCGACGCCGCCTTCGAGCGCGGCCATACGCTTTTCCAGTACCGTGTTCGTGGGATTGCCGATCCGGGTGTAGATGTTTCCCTGGACCTCCAGATTAAACAGAGCAGCCCCGTGTTCCGCGCTGTCAAACTCAAAAGCGACAGTCTGGTAGATCGGCACGGCTACGGCCTTCGTCGTGGGATCGCCGTCGTACCCGGCGTGAATCGCGAGTGTTTCTCGCTTCATGGGTTCATTAGCCTTTCCAAACGCGATTGATCTATCACTTTGCGGTACTGGCAACCTTAGCCACTGGAACGAATGCCGGACCCTGCGCAGACGCTTTTGCCATGGTTTGGCTAAGGCGGCGGGCCGCGAAGCCTGCTCCGAACGCGAATCGCATCACCGGACCGAAACTGTTCGCGGCCGCAATTCCCACGAAATAAATGCCTGGAACGGACGATTCAAAACTGGATGACAGCACCGGGCTGCCCATGACCGTTTTGACCTGCGAACGAATCTCAGGACTGAGGAACTTCAATCGTTCTAAATCCACTCTGTAGCCCGTTGCCGCAATCACGTGCTCGGTCACAATTTCCCGTTCGCTGCCATTGGCCGCGCGAATGCTTAAATGCACCTTGCCGTCCTGAACTTCAGCACTTTGCGGCGTGCAACCAAGATGTAACGGCACTTTCCCGATCACTTTGTCGCGAATGAACCATCCTCCTGACGGACCAAGGGTTCGGCGAACGGCTTCCACTCGAACACGCTCCGGCAAGTAGTGAAACGCCAGCGGTGAGTTAGCAAAGAAGCGCGAGCGCAGGCCGGGACCAAGCCCTGACTGCGGACGCCGAATCTGCTCCCAGCGCGAGCGCGGCTTGCCGGTCGGCTGGCTATGAAAATTCAACTCTTCCCTGCGACTGACGAGTTGCACATGGGCGCCAGCTTGGTGGAGCAACCCCGCCAGGTCAAGAGCGGAGGATCCGCCACCGATCACGACGACTTCGCGGCCTCGGAATGGCTTGACCTCGTGATGGCGAGCACTATGAGAGATAAATTCCGCCGGCAGATGCATCAGGTTCTCGGGCGTATAGGCGAAGTGGGTAATGCCAACCGCCAGCACCACGGTGCGAGCGCGAACGGTTTCACCGTCCTCGAGCTGCAACTGGAACCCATCGCGCACCCGGCCGACACTCGTCACGAGCGTGTCCTCGAGTTCCGGCACCATCCGATCCCTGAACGCAAGTCCATAGGCGGTGAAGGTTTCAAGACGCACCGGCTTACCAGTATCGGCATATTCAATGCCTCGCTCGGCACAAAACTGCCCTAACGTGAACGCGTTTTCGTGATCGTAGATGTTGGAAGCGAAGCCATCCGACTTAAGCATCATGCCCTTCGGCATATGAGCCAGCCAGCTATCCATGGGACGGCCGAAAATACGGAATGGAATACCACTGTGCCGCAGGTGCGCGGCCACGGAAAGTCCATAAGGACCCGCGCCAATGATCACTGTACTTAGCATGGCGGAAGAAATGCTCCTTTTATTTATGGCTGATCTTTTGCTCAATGACTGGTGAAACTCTTGGGGGAAGTGTTAATGGATTCGCAGGGGGAAATTTGAGGGAGTAATTTTGATTATAGCACTGGACGGACAAGACTTCATGAACTCCACAGCCTTTATTATCAATGATATACAATGGATCCGACATCTCGTCGCGAAGGCGAGATTCTCCCGCACGGCTAAGGTTTTTTGAGCAGGCACACACCGGTCCAGGGATAATTTCCCAGGCTCCCTTTGGGCTCGGGAAGCAGCGACAGCAACTCTACGGGCGCACGGTTGAACTCCGCCGCCGTCTTCAGCAATCCCTGAACATCCTTCGCGGCCCAGCCGTAGCGGGCAAAAAAATGCGCGCCCTCGAGAGGTCCGAACTTGAAAGCGGCACCCGCCTCGCTGAGTTGCTTGCCCGTAGTGCGCTGCATCAATCGGAGCTGCCCCGGCGAAGCCAGGTCGATAATCCAACTCCGAAAGTGATTCGCAGCGGCAAGGTCTTCGGACAGCGAAGCAACTTCTTCGGCCGTGAAATAGATGAGAAGACCTTCACTCGCCACCACAACGTTCGTCGCCCGTTTGTTCAGGTCGGCGAAAAGCGCGCGCCGGCCATGCACGTCCGATAAATCCAAAGTGATTCTCTCCAACCGGCATCGAGGTTTTTCCTTCGCGAGAATCTCCTCTTTATAGGAGACGATGTCCGGCAGATCCACCTCCACCCACTGCAGTGTGGCGGGCAAATTCATCCGATAGGGCCGGGCATCAAGTCCGGCAGCCAGATTCACAACCAGGTCTGCTCCTTCCTCAATTGCACGAGCGAGAAACTGGTCGAAAAGATAGGTACGGGCCACCCATGCCCACTCGTGCTTGTTACCATCGGGCAGGGTGTTCGCGATCCGGAATCCATGCGCACCAGCCAAACGCTCGGCGTAGGGATCGCGAAACAACGCGTCGGGCCGTTCGGTTTCGCGGGCGCGAAAATATGCTACCCAGCGAGCAGTGTCAGAAATGCCGCGAACCGTGGAGGTTGACTCAGTCATTGCGTGTGCGTAAAGTTGGCTAGGAATGCCGTGTGTGAAATCTGCTGGCGCTCTCAACTCCGGCATTCAGATTCGATCGAGCGGCTATTCAACTGATCTGCCTGCGGGTAAGACTGCAGATCCTGAGCTCTGAGCCGCAGGAGTCTCAGATTTCTTTCCCGACTTCACAAAATATTTCTTGGTCATCAGATAAGGAAGCATCACCACTTCCGCCACGGAAGGTAGCGGATCTTGCAGGCAAAACACGGATTCAGAACGTGTGCGTCTGAGGGTATTCCAATAGGACCGCATATCTAACTCGCCGTCCCACAGGTCCGAGGCAGCGGTTGGCAAGTCTGTGATCATTCTCATCCAGCCAACACCTGCTTTCGCCCTGTGCCTGTCGACCTGTTTGCCAACCTGGTCTGCATACAACAGATAGGGAAAGTCCACACCCGCCGCCCCGCCAAGAGTGTGGAAGCCCCAGGTTCGCGCATTGACATCCAACAACTTGAATTGGCCATCCCGGGGATCCTGCTTGAACTCCACCTCAACAAGCCCGTAATAGTCGATGGCTCTGAGAAAGTGTTCTGACAGTTCCTCAATTTCTGGGCATTCGATTGTCTCGACATAGGTTGCTGCGCGCCCAAATTCTCGCGGATGCTGACGCAATCGCCTGGCAACCAAGGTACTGTGCGCTTCGCCATCGTGAAAAAAGGCGCAATACGAGTATTGCCGCTGCCCATCCCCGGGAATAATTTCCTGGATCAGAATCTCCTCCGGGCTGATCTGCCGGTTTGCTCTGCGAAACAAATCATTAAGTTGATCGGGAGTCTCGGCACGCCATGCCTTGGCGCCAGTGGCATAGAAAAAATTCTCTTTTACAGATGGTTTGAGAGCCAAGGGCAGGTAACGGTACAGCTCCGCCAACTCTCGCTCAGTTCTGGGATTGAACGTTTGCGGAACCGGAATGCCCAGCTCTGCGGCGCGCTCATAGGTGTTTTTTTTCTCCCACGCCCAACACACCGAGTCCCAGCCCGCGGTACTGACCCGAAAGAACTCCCCAAGCCGATCCCGGTGTCGCGAGAATGCGGCCACGGTTTCATCCCTGGTCGGAAATAGGACCCAATTTTTCAGCCCATAGCGCCGTCCTATTTCCAGCACACTCTCGACGGTATTGCGCTCACCTCGCAAGTCGTTTACTCGGACTACCCTGGTAACGTATTTGGAGAACTGTGAAACCGAGTGCTGGTCATCGATGACCCAGACTGGAATACCTCTGCGTCCCAGGCTTCGAGCAATACCCAGCCCCGGGTGTTCGCCACCGATGACAACTGCTCCAACTTGTTCTGCGCTCATAACGTCTTTATTAAGATCTTCGTGGAACCTTCGAACTATCGGGGACTTCTCGCAAGATGAGAAGCCAGCTCCCGAGATGCGAACTCCGTACCCGCCACGAAATAAAGCAACGGCCCGAAGCTCCGGGCTGCCGTCGCACCAATGAAGTGCAGTCCAGGGACAGAGCAGCGGAAACCGGCGGCCAGTTCGGGGTAGCCGTCGAATTGCTTTATCTCCCGCGTAAGTTCTGGAGGAATAAAATCGTAACGTGAAATGTCCACCTGGTACCCGGTTCCGAGCAGAACATGATCCACACGACGTTCGCTGCCATCAGTGAGTTTGAGGGCAACCTCATCGCCATACGCAGTGGCCTGCGACACGCTGCTGCCGGTCGTAATCTTGACCCCCGCTAGCCGCTCAGGAAGCCAGCGAGATCCCGCAGGCCGCACCGCTCGAGTCCGGATCTTGTCTCGCAGTTTCAGTGGAACATGGGATACCAGCTTGGGGTAGGCGACGAGGCGACTGATTCCGACGGGACCCACATCGTGCCGTGAGTAGAGCAACGACGAAATCGGGCCCAGGTGGTGCAGCCAGGAATGCTGGCCAATCCAGCGCAAACCGGATTCGCGCACAATCACTTCTACGTGCGCATTCGCTTCATGCAGAAGAGCGGCCGATTCCAGCGCACTTTGTCCTGCGCCGATGACGACGACCCTCTTCCCCGCAAACTTTCGGACCTCCCGGCCCTCGTAGCAATGCATCGCTTGTTGCAGAGAAAGGTTTTGGAATACCGCGGGCTTCTTCTTAAACGGGCCAATCCCCGCGGCGATCACGACGTACGTCGAGCGAATCTGTTCGCCGTCTGGCAACGTAAGCCTGAATCCGGGCTGGTCCCGGTTGACGCGCATAACTGTTCTCTGGTCGAGGTCCGAACCCAGTTGATGCCGGAACCATCGGCCGTATTCCACAAAGGTGTCGAGAGGAACGGGTGCGCTGGGCTTTCGGTTGGATGCGGTCTCATAGGCTTCCAGAGTAAAGGCTCGATCAGGATCGGACAAACTGGATGCCACTCGAGGCGAGCGCAAGAGCATCCCCTCAGGCATCTTGTGAGCCCAGAACTCCATCGGTTCGCCAAACACTCGTACCGCAATGCCCTGTGCTTTGAGGTGAACCCCGGCGGAAAGACCATAGGGTCCGGCACCAATTACGGCAACATCACAGTGTGCTGACGCCGGTCCGCGGCGAGTTTGCGCGGAACGCATGACTATGCCATTTGCTCTCACGACTATAACCTTCTTTCTTTTACTTGCTCTTCAGCGAAGATACTGAGGAGGGATCATTGAGCTCGACGGCGAAATGCACAACGTCCTCGGTGAAGCCCTCTGCAGCAGGCTGCTGTCGGCTCTCCTGTTGAACCTGCAAAGGCCGGACGGGAACGGATTCAACATCATTGAAGTGCTCTGTCGAGAGCGAATCTATCAAATCCAGATATTCCTTCTTTTTCAGATCCCAGCTGTTGTGCTCGACATACTCATAGCCGCGCGCAACCAGAGACTGGCGCAAAACCTTGTCGTTAATAACGTCAAGCATAGCCTCGGCCATGGCTTGGCTGTCCCCAGACCGAAAGAAATGAACCACGCCTTCCTCAAAGTAAAACGTGTCAATTTTTGTTCGAGAAACCACCACCGGCACGCCTTGAGACATGAATTCCATGATCTTTGTGCTGTAGGCTTCGTTTCCGAATGAGTCCGCCCGTTTGGGAACGACGCCTAGATCGGCGTTGGCGATTACCTGCGCCATTTGATCGAGAGCAATGCCGCCGCAAAACTTGACACTACCTTCAAGATCAAGCCGACGCACCAGTCGTCTTAAGTCGGCCTCCTGATCGCCGCCAGCCCCACCATAGAGATGAAACTCAGCGTTCGGAACCTTAGGTTTGAGTTGAGCAAAGGCTTCGATGGCAATATCAAGTCCCTGGTGCCACTGAAAGCTGCCGGGAAACAAAACAATGAATTTCCCATCGGCTCTGTTTCTTGCGTGCCGGGAAAACATTTCAGAATCAACATTGTTGATAAAAACAGAGCATTTTTCCTGGGAAACCGAGCGGCTGGTTATAGTCCGATGCCAAAGGTGGTTCGACACAATTACATGATCCACGAAATTCGCTGACATTTTTTCCAGTGCCTTCAACAATCCGACATAAGCCGATTTGCCCCTCGTGCGAAACTTGTTTGCGAACAACTCCGGGACGACGTCATGGATGTCGAGAATCAGTTTTGCCCCAGTCAATTTTGGGTACCACGCCGCAAATACCAGAAAATCCGGCATATTGTGAATATGAATCACATCGTAACGATTCTGCTTATGCAGTCGCGTTAGTGCCGCTGAAGATCTCCACAGGAAACGCAACAGGCGCCATGCATAAGTCCACTTATTCCGCTCGTTGTGCTCACGGTGTTGAACTCGATGCACCGTAACGCCGTTGACTTCTTTCTCCGGCCCAGTGTGAGCTCCGGTAATGGCGATTACGTCCACCTGATCTCCACGCTTCACCAGCGTTTCTGCGTAGCGGCGGATGCGGTTGTCAGATTCGTATGGGCTATAAGCCACCATACATATTTTCTTGCGCGTATTCCGCGCGGCGGGCGGAACTCGGTCGCGGTAATACCAAGCAACCTCTCGCGGCAGGGCAGACCAGTAGGACCCTTCATATTTCTCGCGCACGTAGCGAAGAAGTTCTTCGTAATGCGCGACTGGATATTCGTCGCGATTCCGTTGACCCTCAAAACACATATAATCCGGGTGAGTGTTCAGCAAGGCCATGCCACCGTGCTCGACAATCCAGTCAAGCTTGCGCTTCCAGATATCTATGTTCCTCTCGCAAAGGACGCCAAACAGAGTGAAATCCTGAACCAGCGTGTACGGGAGCTCCACATAGCCAGTGCCGTCCGGACCCGGCACCCAAAATGGAAAGATCGTGCCCACGCCGTCGGGCTCCGGTTCAAAGGGATCCGTATCGAATGTGGACGCGTCATAATCCACTCCCAACGCGTGCAGCCACTCTAACTTGTGTTGCATTAAGGGCGAACGAAACCCGGTGGAGTTCCATTGCTGCAAATATTCCCTGATCCGCGAAGCTTTCGCGGCGAATTTTGCCTTGGAGCTGTAGAGCTTGCCGTCATGTTCCAAACCGTGCACGCCAACTTCGAACCCCGCTTGACCCAGCATTTCCCGCACCGCGTCGGGAACGCGATATTCATCCTCTGGCACAAAGTTAAAGCTGGAATGGAAGCCATGCTTGAGCTCGAGGTTCATCAACCGCTCGACGCGCGATACTCCTTTGCTGCCCTCCACGTCGTGAGTCAGAACCAGAGCGAAGCGCTTGCCGTCCGGCCAACCCGGCCATCCCGGAGGAACACGATCCGCCTTCGAGTCAATAGGCCACACGTCCGCAAAAGCCACGCGCCGCCGGTTGGCCCGCCATCGTCGCAACGCCAAACGCACGCGCCAAGGCATGATTGGCTTAAAGAGGTAATAGACTCGGTTTAGAAGCATTATGAGACTCGTTGATTCGCCAAGAACTACCTTTCCAGAATTGAGGGGAGTTTGCCAGCAGACACTTAGGCGATGTGTCTATACAACAGTCTGCCCACTGTTTCCAGAGCAAGATCTGGAACAGCGGGGACAATGTGCCGGGCTAACCTCTTCCAGACGTCCGGCAGTCCGGTGTCCTCACACGGGTAAGTCCAGTAGCTGATAAGTTGGCCAGATGCGCCCCAGTGTTCCTTAAAAGCAATCAGCCCGCGGTGGTCAACATCGGAGCGGCCCATTTCAAGTTCATCGCAACCGTTTTCTTTGGCCTCTCGGATGGTCTTCCAGAACAACATCGCCATTCCACCGAACCGGTTGAAGGCTGAATTGCTGCAGCCGTACTTGTAAATCATGGATTTCTTATGCGACAACGTGAGAATACTGGCAATCGCGACCCCGTCCTTCGACGCCACGCGAATCTTCAGGTCCTTTCCGAAAGTAGCAATCAAGCCGTGGAACCAGGCTTGTGGCTGTGGCGGCAGATATTGACGTCGACGTGTCATCACCAGAAGGCGATAAAATTTCTGCAATAAATCCTCTGAAGTTCCTTCTTCATACTTCAGCTTTTCCCGTTCCGCGCGGCGAATCTTCCTCTGAACGCAGTCTTTGTGAAAGCCACGAAACAGAAGCTCCTCGCTCTTACCCAAATCCAGACAATGCAATTCATATGCAAAGCTGGGAGTTAGCTCAGTTCGACTACCCGGCCGGCGCGTTACCGGCCTGATCTCGACATACTTACAGTTTTCTTCTTCACCTTTACGCTTTAAGGCTGAGAGCAGGTAGTCGAGTTCATCGGCACTATCCACTAAAGGTTCGCAATGATCCGAAAAAGGTACAGACACGAAGCGTTGCCCCGTCAACCAACTCTTGACACGACAGAAAACCAAACCGTTCGCCACGGGTTCATGCGGAGCACTAGTAGAAATCACGACGGGATCAAAACCATAAGTATTGCGCAGCGCTTGGAGCCAACTTGTGCTGTGAAATACGGAGCCGTGAGGGTGTCTCTGAACTAGTTCGTTCCATCGTGGATCTTGGAGTGGATCGAGTTCATACACACCCGTAAGCTGGTCTTCAACCACAAGGGACGAGGCAGTTCGCAGTGTGGCGTCTAACACGCTGGTTGCAATGCTTGGCCCAACTACGTTTGCGGGATCCATCGGTATCTTTCTATGCGCTCCCTTATGGATGCGCGACAGCTTTTGTTTTGACTGCCATCACGTCACGGTAGACTTGAAGCAGCCTCGCTCCCGCGGCAGCCCAAGTAATCTCGTGTAGCGAGCTCAAAGAAGCAGCTCGTAATCCGGACAGGAGTGCACGATCCTCGTGCAACTGTGTGATGTGGCGGCTGAGCGTCTCAACGTCTCCCGCCCGATGGACCAGCGCATTCTCCATGTGCTTGCAGACAGCGCCCGTCGCTTCCGACACCAATAAGACGCACCCGCTTCCACGAGCTTCCGAAGTTACCAGGGCGCTCCCCTCCTCGATACTTGGCAGAATGAAGACATCGCTCTTGCGCATAAGCTCGGGAAGATCGTTTCGAAAGCCGAGGACTTGGACACTGGGATGGGACAACATTCCGGAAAGCTGTTCAGCATAGGCAGGCAGAAAGTTACCCGCGATCATGAAGGTTCCGTCGTGATGCGCGGGCGAGCGCAACCATGCCTGGAGAGCAAAGTGAATGCCTTTTCTTACCGCGCAATCGCCAGCCAACAACATGGTGAGCCCGCGTTTTATATGTGCAGCCGGGTTCACGCCAGGGTAATAGGTCTTCTCATCGTATCCATATTGATGTCTCAGTAACTTGTCGCTCGTAAATCCTTGGTCGAGAAATGTCTGGAGGACGAAGTCAGAAGGACATAGCAGATAATCGGCGAGCTGATATTCCTCTTCCTCTTTCGCAAGAATGTCAGCTTTATTCGCATACTCATTGTCAAGCGGCAGCACTATGCCTAGTCGCTGCGATTCCCGCTGCACCGTCGCGTAGGCATACCGAGTATGAGTGTTCGGTCGTTCCAATACGGTAGGAATTCCCAAGCGCGCAGCTGTCTTTAGCGTTCGCAGTGCGGCGTTTGGCCAGGTGTGAATAACGTCGATCTGGCCTACTAGTTTCTCGATCCGGCGCGAGACGATGTAGTCGTGCAGGGCCAGGGCGCGCATGTTTCCAACCAGCTTGTAGGAAATGCGAACCTTCCCTCGAGATAGGGTGGGGCGAACCCTTACAGTCGCAGCGACCGGCTTGTGAAGGACTCCGGGAAACAGCAGTACGTCCGCTCCCGCTTGTGCCAGCCCGTTCACCTGTTGCCATGCGGTGTGACAGATCCTCCCAGCGCCGATTTTCAGGGGATAACTATACAAAACTCGAACAGCCTGCTGGGTGCGGATTGAGCGGCTTTCTGGGCGCGTTTGATCGGCGCGAACCGCCGCCACGTCATGAGCTTTGTCCTCGATACACGTGTGTGTCATTTTTGAAAGTGATCGCCAGCAAGGCAGGATTAAGGAGTGCCCGCCGCACCTGAGGAAACGAGCGCTGCAGAGTCGTCCGTGCTTTCTTCCTTACTAAGGAAAGCCCGGTGCCACAGTTCAAGTGAAACTAGAGAAAGTATCTCTTTTGGAAAACGCTCCGACGCCGAATGCTCTTTGATCAGGTTTTCCACGCAACTTCTTTTGAAATACCCGCGCGCCAATGTTTCGCGGTCGAGAAGGACATCCTGGACCATGTCCTTCAACTCGGTCCTGAGCCATGCCCCATAAGGCACCGGGAATCCCACTTTCTTGCGATCCAGGATTTCTTGGGGAACACGCCTGCGCAAAGCCTTCTTTGCTATGTATTTTGTGGTGAAGCCGCGAACTTTGAATCTCTGTGGCAATGACGCCGCAAACTCCAGCACCTTATGATCAAGGAGCGGGACGCGGAGTTCGATAGAATTGGCCATGGTCATCTTATCGGCCTTTAGCAGAAGGTCATCGGGAAGCGCGGTCTTGGTGTCTATGTAGAGCATTCGATCGACGAGGCCGGTTGGGGCCCCGGTGGAGAGATACTTGTTCACAGCGCGGACGGAATATTCCTTGCTCACTAAATGAGCAAAGTCGTCCGAATACAAATCGCTGCTGTGGCTGTTAAAGAACGTATAGGGATTCGAGATTCGACTGTAGTAATAGGATTCGAGCGGAAGCTTCATCAGCGGCGCGTACTTCTTTAGCGACGCGGACCCTAGTACGCCATTGAGCATGGACAAAACTGAGGAGAACACGCCGTTAAACGGCCCGGCAGCGGACTTCAGGCGCTCTAACCAGAGCAGGTTGCGATAATTCGGGTACCCGGCAAATGCCTCGTCACCGCCCTCCCCCGAAATCAGAACCTTCACGAAATTGCTTGCAAGTTGCGAAACATAGTACAGAGCGACGGCGGTGGGCTCGCAGACTGGCTCTTCCATGTGCCAGGCGTATTTAGGCAGAAAGTCCGCGAATTCCCGGGCGCTGATGGTCATCTCATGATGCTCAGATCCATAGCGGCGTGCAGCCAGGGTTGCATAGGGTCTCTCATCCACAATTCCTGGTGCCGAAAAACCAAGCGTAAAGCTGCTCAGGGGACGATCGGTCTTTCCCACCGCAAAACCGAGCATCGCTGTTGAGTCCACTCCACCACTCAAAAGAAATCCGACGGGCACATCGCTGATCATGTGCATCCCCACGGACTCCTCTAACAAATCCAGCAACTTCTGCTCGGCTTCCTGCAAGCTTTGCTCGGTGGGAGCAAAATGCAGGTCCCAATATTGCTTGATCTGAACCTTGCCATCCTTGACCAACATGTAGGATCCCGGCGCCAACTTATGAATATTGCGAAATAATGTCTCCTCGCCGGGAACGTAATAGAAGGTCAAGAACCTATCCACCATCTGCGGGACGACCTCGGGGTTCACTTCCGGATCCGCCAGGATAGCTTTGATTTCCGACCCGAATACCAGAGACTTGTCCGTGAGCCAGTAGTACAGAGGCTTGATTCCCACTCGGTCCCTGGCCATAAACAGTACCTTCTCACGCTCATCCCAGATCGCGAACGCAAACATTCCCCGGAGTTTTTCGACACAGGACTCGCCGAACTCCTCATAAAGATGGACGATTACCTCTGTGTCCGTCTGTGTCTTGAAGGTATGCCCTTTGCTTCGCAAATGCTGCCGAAGTTCCTGGTAGTTGTAGATCTCCCCATTGAATACGATCCAGACTTTTCCATCTTCATTGCAGATCGGTTGGTGGCCCGTGTTGAGGTCGATGATCGACAATCGACGAAAACCGAAACCCACCGGACCCGAAACGTAGTATCCCTCGTCGTCGGGCCCTCGGTGGTGGATTGTATCTGCCATCGCCTTCAAGAGCGAAGGAGGCACGCTTGCCCCACGATTAAAGTTCAGTTTTCCGCAAATCCCGCACACAATGACCTCATTTCCAGCAATCGTTTCTTCGGCCTGCTTTATCGGTCTTGCAGAGCCATCCTTTGCCGCCCAAGCGCCCATCCCAGGATCACGGCCCACTTTTTCGTTGCGAATCGAAGCGCCTCTCGATCCCAAACAATGTTTCCCAACGGATACGCGAGCGCAAGAACCAGCAGACGTCCTACGGCAGCGCAACCCATGGCCACGCGGTAAGTCGATCCATACATTCCTCCACGCGTCTTTTGAAACAGCTTCCGCATCGCTCTGTATTTCATGATCGTCGCCCAATAACTGACATCTTGCCGGGAACTGCTTTTGCCTCCGTGATGGATCATGGCTGCTTCCCCGACATAGTAATTGGTGAATCCCGCACTCTTGACTTTGTAATTCAGGTCGATATCTTCGGCATACATGAAATATTCTTCGCTGAACATCCCGACCTGCTCAAAGACCTGGCGCCGAAGCAACATGCAGGCGCCAGAAATAACCTCGACCTTCATCAGCTTGACATCCGCAGAGAAGAGCGGAGCGATTCCCCACAGCGAGCAGTGCGGCCAGCGCAACTGCAAATATTCGAGGTCCAGCACCTGGTTGAGGATGGTGGGAAACTTCTGAATCGCGGTAAGCTGGACCGAAAGGTCTGTGTTCAGGAGCCTGCAACCCACGATGCCCGCAGCCGGCAATCCTTTCATGTGCCCAAGCATGACGTTGATTGCCGGGCTTATCAGCTTGGTGTCTGGATTCAACAACAGCACGTACGTGCCGGTTGAATGCCGAAAACCGAGATTGTTCGCGCCGGCAAATCCCAGATTCTTGGCACTCTTGATAATCGTGACTTCAGGAAACTGCTCTTTGAGGGCGTCCACACCTTCCTGCGTCGATGCATTGTCGACCACGATAATTTCAAACGAGATATCGCGCGTGTGTTCATACACACTGGCGATGCACTCGCGCAGGTAGTCTGCAGAGTTCCAATTTACACAGATAATTGAAAGTTCCATGGAAGGCTTTAAATCTCGGCGCCACCATGCCGCAATGACCACTCGCCGTCCAGGCGTGAGAAAAATGCCGTGCCACTCTGAAAAAGGTTTAACAGCTGGGGCCTATTCGAGTGGGCCAGCGTCCAGCTTCCATGGCGAAGGAAAAAGCACGACTTGCTTGTGAGTTCCTGCATGAACTGAGGTTCCATCCTGCCGTGAATGCCAACCAGTCCCTGCTTCCAGGCATCATAGAAAAGGTGCTCGAGGACGATCCCTGTCGATTGACTTTCTGCACCAATTTGATAAACCTCTCCTACGGCTCCCGGCGCGACCGAGTAGATGTACCAGCCAATAATCTTTCGGTCCTGGTCGCGTACCAATCTCTTCCGCAGTTCTCCGAACACTTTCCTTTTAGCGACGAAACCCAGAACCCAGTTCAACGAGTCTCGATCGTATTCAGGAACAATCCAATGTTTCGCGGGCATGGTTGCCAAACACTCAAGCAAGCTCTCCGTGTCTAGATCTTCGTCGCCGGTTGCCGGCTGCGATAACCGTAGAGGGCTCATCCGCATACTTGTGGCCATGGCATCGCCCAAACTACAAAATGGTTTTGCGATGGATCTGCTTATCGCCAGCGCACGGCTCTTCTTGTTAAGACGGGACAGCCCATTCAAGGCATATTGAATCGGCCGAAGAGGGCGCGCCCACTGCAGGCTGTAAATCGGCACCACGGTAAATCCCAGGCTTCGCAGGAGCGGCCGGCTCATCTCATTGGCCGAGTCCGTAATTGAGATATCCTGCGAGCCCTTCATAAATGCGCGCACCAGTTGCATGGCGGTAACCGAGGCACGGCTTTCCGGATCGACCACCAGATTGCTGCCAAACGCTAATCGGATGGTTTCTCCCTGAATCGACATCCGCCGCGGTAACGCGCCAAAAAAGCCTAAGATTTTTCCTTGCGTGTTTTCGAATACTCGGGAAACTATGCCGTCATCCATCCAAGGATTCTGTAGGAAAAGCTCTTGAAGGTGAGCCCGCAAGCTGGGAGGCGCTTGTCCCTTGCGCTGGTGCAAGACCTTCCAGATGAGATCCGCCACAGGCGAAATATCGTTCTCAGCGAATGGCCTCAAACCTCCCGTGGGTCGCGCGGCCTTTTCGTCTGTTGATTTTTGAGGTGCGATTCCGAGAGTGGTTGAGTTCAAACTGTACCTCCGCCATCAATTACGAGAGTCTGTCCGGTGATAAAACTCGCTTGATCGGACAGAAAGAAAAGGACACTTCCAACTACATCTTCGGGAACACCCAGACGCCCAAGCGGTGTACGGCGGAGAATCTGTTCTTTCTGTCCGTCATTCAAGCTATGGCTCATTTCTGTGTCGTAGTACCCAGGTGCAATGGAGTTGACTCGAATGTTCCGCTCGCCTAGTTCTCGCGCCAGCGCGCGGGTAAAGGAATCGATCCCTCCCTTGGTAAAAGCGTATGCCGCCATGCCCCGGAAGCCTCTAAGCGAACTGATCGACGAGATATTCAAAATGACTCCACCGGTTTGCGTACGCAACATTCTTCGCACCACCAGCCTGGTGAACTGAAGCGTGCCGTCCACATTTACCGATACCAGTTTCCTGATCTTCTCTTCGGGCATGGTCGCCAAAACACCATCGGCGGCGATGGCCGCGCAGTTAATAAGGCCGAAAGGCACGCCGAACAAGGCCTCTGCCGACTTGAGGAACGCGGAGATCGAAGTCTTGTCGCAAAGGTCCGCTGACGCAAAAAAGAACTGGCCGTTTCCAGCCATCCGTTGGGTGAACTCCGAAGCACTGCGACTGAACGTGCTCACGCGGTAGCCGGAATCCAGCAGACTCGTAACAATTGCCTTTCCGAGCCCACGGCTGCCGCCGCTGATGATGATGTGCCGGTTATGCGTCAAGGGTGCACCGCTCATGTGGTCCTTGTCCTGAGAGTCTTGCCCGCGGACGAAAGGTCAATTCGCTCGACCAGTTTGATGAGGCGCGGTTGCTGCTGACTGTTGAGCTGATCTCGGCAAGTCCGGACTACGGTTTCCTTCAGCGCTTCTTGATCCTGATCCGGAGTCGCGACGATTTCGCATGCGACCAGCTCCCCGGCGATGGATGAAGCCTTCCCGAATACGCGGACATCGGATACCCCTGGAATAATTCGGATCACGCGCTCTACCTCAATGGGGAAAACTTTGCTGCCGGCCACGTTAATCATGTCTGACTTGCGGCCAACGAAATACACTCGACCGTCTCTGATTTCCACCAGGTCTCCTGTAGGAAACCAATCCGAGTCCGACGGTGGCTGCGGAGATAAAGGATCGTACATCCGCATCGAATTCGGAGAGCGAACCAGCAGTTCTCCATCGTGCACTTTTAGTTCGGCTGCACCGGGCTGCGCAGTGTGTAGATAGTTAGCGGGAAAGCCAGCCTTGCCGTCACTGACCGAGAAGCAGCGCCCTAGTTCCGTCGTCGCATAAATGTGGACCAGCCGCGCCTTGGGAAAATGCAGCCGGAGTTGATCCAAGATGGGTTGATCGATCGCCTCGCCGCCCAGCGTGATTTGGACGAGAGGAACCCGTTTCAACAGCGCCGCATCCGAAAACATCAGCAACCGCCGCCAATAAGAAGGCGTCGCCGATACGAACTGCACACCGGCATCGCACATCAACTGAACCGTGGACTGAGGGTCCATATGAGGATCTGGAACGATCAACGTACCGCGATCGGCAAAGCACTGCAGCATGACCTGCAATCCCGCGTAGAGATGGGGCCGATAGGTCAGCAGCCATTTCGGTGCGTGAATTGCGGCTCCTTTTTTTACCGGACGAGCAACACCCTCCCAAGAGTGCCGCGCTGCTTTGGGTTCTCCGGTGCTTCCCGACGTAAGAATGGTTAGCGAGCTATTCCCGCTCCAGCTCTCTTCGCCGAACAATTCATGAACCTCAAATTCCGGTAACGGCCCGGATCCCGCGGTCATAAGACCACCAAGCCTCAGCTTTTCCGCAAGCCTGAGTGCTTCCTCGGAAGGAAGGTTCGCGTCCAATAGAAAGACATCGCAAGCGAGCCGTTCGAGAGCCGCCAGGGCGGCGTAACTTGCGGCTGCAGGTTCGAACGATAGGCCCACGCGGCGCTTTCCCAACGCTTGCTGTGTTCTGAAGAGTCCTTGCGCTTGTTCCCGCAGAGCAGCCCAGGTGGTGGTGCGATCACGCGTGACGACCATTGGCTGCGCGTCAGGCAAAGGCTCTTCGAAAAGAAGACGATTCAACATGGGTGAGCTTTTTGCTTCTTAGTCGTAGAGAACAGCAAGATCGGAAAGGGTTTTGATCTGATATTCAGCGCCCGTGGCAAACGGATCTTTTCCGGTTATTTCTTCCATCCGAATCACAGCCTGGGCAAAATCCAGCGATTCAAGACCCAGTTGATCCAGGACTGTGTCCGAGCTCAACCCTGGTGCGGCCAATCCCTTCGCTTTGAATATCTCCAAAAGAACTTCTATGATCCGGCTCTGATTATCGGTGGCGATCATGCGATTATCTTCTCTCCTGTTTTAAGTTGGACTGGTTTCACCGCCCGGCCTCGAAGGATCGGCAATATCCGGCGCTTCCACGCATAGGCACAAGGCAGCCAGCGAAATGCTCCCGCCAATTTCAAGCGGAATTCAATGGGCCAGTCGGTTGGAGCGACGCCGACACGTCCGGTCACGAACTCTCGCGGCTGTGAAAAAGCAAAGACGGGCAAAGCCGTAAAGACGCGCGCGTAGCCAGCCTCACGGCAACTGCTTACAACCGTGTCGTTGAAGCCTCCGTAAGGAAAGCTCAACAGGTTTACTTCACGATTTAAAATCTGTTCGAGCTTCATGCGCGATCCCGCCAGCTCTTGCTGCAACTGGCTTCTGTCAAGCAAAGGAAGCAGCGGGTGCGTCATGGTGTGCGATCCAATGGTCACCAGTTCGGGTGAGAACTGCCGTAATTGCTTCACCGACATGACCTTTTCCTGCCTCGTGTCGTCTCCTCCCCGATGTTCCCAGCCGCGGTTGCCGCCGAGCGATTCTGTGACTACAAACAACGTCGAGGGGATACGCCGTTTCTCGAGTTCGGGCAGAGCATTGTCAACAATGTTCTGAAACCCATCATCAAACGTGACGGCTGCGTAACGCTTGCTCTGATCTGGACAAACCTCAACATCCGCCCGGACTGGGACCGCGTTTCGCATCAGAACGTTCATCTGCGAGGCAAATTTGGAACGTTGCGTATCGGTGACAGAGTGATAAGCCAAAACCACACACTCCGTTCGTGGCGTGCGTCCGGCCAAGCAAGTGAGTTGATCCCCGACCCAATCCCATCCTCGGACTAACAAACTTATCGTCAGATTAACAATTCGTTTTGGCATCCCTAATGATCCTTTCGATCTATCTTATTTCCGCTATAGAAAGTGCCAGCTCTTGTGAACGCGGACTCACTTCCAGATCGTTTCTCTGCCAGCCAGCTTCGCGAGTTGCTGACGCCGCAGATATTGAATCAACGCCGGATCGTTGACCTGCGGTATCTGTTCGAGATAGGCCGCCAAGTATCCATAGACGAGCGCAAAGGAGCCAAGCAGGTAAGGACGCTGGACAACACGCGCAACCGATTTGGCCAAAACAAAAAGAGGGTGGTAACCGGCCACGTAGTCGGTCTTTCCATTCTTGACGATCCCGCCCCAACGTCCGTAAGCGGCTCCAGTCCATCGATGATGATTGATTTCCAGATCTCTAAAGCTGGTGGTGCTCCATCCCAGCATGTTCGCTTTCACTTCATCCACGGTGTCTGATCCGGGCCCCACCCACAGACCGCCAATCGCCTCCCAACAGGCACGGCGATAGATCTTTGCTCCCCCGCGAACGTGAAACGTGGGATGACGCTCCCACACTTTTTGCTCATTTTCGATGTGATAGAGAAATCCTCCGCCGATTCCAAGCGTTCGGTTCTGCGCAAATTTCTGGAATGTGCCCTCGAAATACTCAGGCGCGAACGAAAGGTCTCCATCCAGCTTGCACATGAACTCCCAGTCCTGGCAGTCGAGCGCATGGAATCCGTCGTAGAATGCTTCGATGATGCCCGCACCCCACTTGCGGAATCCGCGATCCTGGCGATGAACCCCGCGAATCCAGGAATATTGCTGGGCATACTCGTCGATAATGTTTCGGGTTCTGTCCTTAGAACCGTCATTGACAATCACATACTCTGCCGGTCGTATGGTTTGCTTAATAATGCTCTCGACCGTGAGTCTTAAATAGGCTTCTTCGTCACGAACCGGAGTGACGACGACGTATTTTGTCTGTCCACTGTTCAATTGCGATGAGTTCCTATCTTTAGGTGAATTAAACTCCGACTACCGGTTGTGAAGATTCAGCAACCGCCGATGAGCCGTCTGGACACTGAGGTTGAGAACTCGGCGGTTTCAGGTGTTTGCAGGATAAGCTCTTCGACCGGCGCTGCTGCTGTCGCCAAGTTGGGATCAGCCAATTCCGGTTCCGCTGCAGAGGCTTCGGATTTCTGCGCCTGGATTACCGACACCGTGGTCGCAGAAATTATGGCCAGCAATGCAAACCAGACCAGCTTGACCTGATCAAAGTAATTCACTCCGAAAAAGGCCACGAGATTGGCAAACATCGCGGCGTTGAGAAACCAAAAGAACCACTCTTTCTTTAGCCCTTCAACCGCCTTCCTCGCGACTCCTATCTGTGCGCAGCTGAGAGAAACCATGGCAATAAAGAAGATGAGCGCCAGCAAGCCGCCGCTTTCACCCACGCCGACATATTGATTTTGCTGGTCCCAGAGGTCATAGGCCCAGGTGCCGGCATCTTTGGTGCCAATCAACCACCAGTCGCGGAAGTGCATGATGAATTGGTCGACCAGTTCTGCACGATGGTATCCCGAAGAACCACCGGTCAAATCAATGCGAGCGATAATGAACCAGACGGGTGCCTTCATCACCATCTGCAGCGCCACAAGTCCAGTCACGATTGCCCAACGCACCGCTTTCATTTTCTTGCGGATCGGCCAAAGGCATACGCCTAAGACGCCGGCGACATAAGCCAGCAATGGAGTGCTGGAATTGGAGCATATCGTCATCGCTGTAGAACCAACCACTCCCGCAGCGGCCATGAGCTTGGCTTTCCCGTTTCTCCATAATAAGAAGAAGAGTGGCAGCAAAGTCGCGCCGAAGGTGCCCGCCGTGAGCGCATGTTGGAAGACGGCCTGGGAACGAATCTTGCCTTCACGAATCTCCGGGGCGCTACGGTCCAGCCCGATCTGGCCGAAAACATTTTGCAAGGCGACCTGTTCGCGAACCATGCAAAGCCCCAGAACCAGCGCAAGCAGGGCCAGGCATTTTAATGTCCGGTAGGCATCTGCCTCGTCACGTATCAAAGCTCGCAAGAGAAAGTACCCGCCCATAAAGTCAATGAGGATGCCGAACTGATTAATCAGAGCTTGTAAGGCCATGTACTGCAGCGGAGTGGCAATCGCCTGCGCCACAACGCAGATGAGGAAGGCCTTATCAATCGTATTGAATCCGCCCGCGAAAGCCGATTTCTTCGAAGTAAACTTAATCAACAAAACCCGCAGCAAACCGGCCAGAATAACAATTCTCAATACCAGCCAATGAACGCCGACGGCGTAGACGGATTGTCCCAAAGGGACGAGAAAGGCCATCAACAGGACCGGCACAATTACGTGCTTGCGAGGCAAGACCAGAATCAACAGAATCGCGATCAGCATCGCCACCAGCACGATCGGGTTGAGAATCGTCTGGGTCGCCCCGCCGCCGAAATAGTGACTCTGATCTGGTCCTTTTGGCATCAGACAGCTCGGCCCCTCGCGACGTCGTTTGGCGCTTTTCTTAAAACCACGTGAATGCTTTCACCATCTCCGGCGAACGACGCAAGGCCGTTCAGAATAGGAAGGACGGTCAGACGGAAGGCTTTCCGAACCACTCTCCGCGGCAGACTCAGAGGCTTGGCTTGGGCAAACGGAACCCGCGAGAATCCAAGTCTTCCGATCGCCTCGTCCAAAATGTAGCGCGTGCTGGTCTCGATGAAGACTTCGCGGTGCGTCGTCAGCGAGACTTCCTCAAGGCCGACCGCCGTCGCCAGCTTTCGGAGAGAGGCCGGCGAAAAATGGTAGAGATGACGCGGCAGTTCCAAGGCGTACCAGTAGGATCCAAAAATATGAGCACCCGCCGAATCGATGTTGGGCATCATGGTATAAAAGATCCCGCCCGGCTTCAGCCATGCCGCAACTTTCGCCAGAACCTCTCGCGGTTGATACAGATGCTCGAATACGTGGAAGCAAGTGATAGCGTCAAAGCTGGACGGCGCAAAGGGCGCGTCGAGAATGTCTCCCACAAACACCTGGGCGCCGCACTTCGCCTCCGCCTTCTTGGCCACCGAATCGGACATTTCGATACCGTAGAGTTTCCATGACGGACTCTTCAGAGAGCTAAGAAAGCCGCCTGAACTGCACCCCAGGTCGAGGATGGCGCCACCCGATTTGTAGCGCAACAAGGTATCGCGCCGGCCCCGCCAATGGTTCGGATCCTCGCCCGCACCCGCGATGGCTCGATCGTAGTCCGGGCCATAGTGATAGCCCATTTCCTCAGGCGATGGTGGATTCGCCAACCAGACCAGTGAGCACGAGCGGCAATGCATCAGTTGGTAGAGCTGGGGCCGGCCATGGAATCGGTCGGGTGCCCGCAGCCAGGTCTCCACGCCGTCGTGTCCACAGGCAGGACAACGCTCGGGGCTCTCGGGGCGAATCTCAACCAATGATTCGTTGTCAACCGCCTCAATCTGCATGCATCATCCTCACAGGTTCTTCGTCACACCCGGTCGGATTCACTCGAATCCATTCTCTCGAATCGAAGTCGTATCTCTTCACCAGTCGAGCCGGATTCCCCGCAATCACGCTGCACGGAGGAAAGCTTTTCGTCACCACAGAGTTCGCTCCTACTACGCTGTTTCGTCCGAGCGACAGTTCTCCCTTGCCGCAAGAGATGACGCTTCCCTGCCCGAGCCAGCAATTCTCCCCAATGATGATGCGTCCCCCATCCGTGACTCCCTGAGCATGAATGGGGACGTCGGGATCGGAATATTGGTGATTGTGGTCCATGATTAACACGGAGGGCGCAAGCAGCACATCGCGTCCGAGTTCAATGTAGTTCCGCGAGGAAATAGTTGATCTCCGGCCAATCCTGCATCCCTGCCCGAGAACGATTCGAGGTCCGGAATTCTCCGAGCCCAGCACGACATTGAGCCACACGTGGGGAGCCAGATAGACCTCGTCCGCCAACTCGATGTACTGCGATCCGCCGCGATTCATATCGCAGGAGTGGTGAATGGATACACGTCGTCCAAATCTCGCGAAGGGATAAGTCGTCTTGAGCCATGCTGTATTCAACTTGGTGGCAATCCGTCCGAAAACGCCTAACGGGTCTTCGGCAGCTAAGCGTTGCATTGGTTGTTGGCTGATCATTTCTTCAGCTGCTACGGCGAGGCAGAAAGGTCCCAAAGAGCGCACGTCCCTCGGCCCGTGTGACTGCGCCGGTCCGCACAAGCGACGGCCAAGCCACTAGCAGGCAAGCTAGACCTATTTCGACCAGCTTAAGCGTCGCCGAGAGACGCCCTCCCAGGTCACCTGGGAGAGGGATGTACGAGGCAAGGGTTCCGACTCCGAGTATCAAAGTCGCAGCGATGGTCAACCGCACTGCATCTGGCAACAGGGACTGGGCACGAAACAGGTGGAAGGTGTGGGTGAGGGCAAACAGCATGAACAACATCCCGACCAATTCGGCGAGAGCCATGCCGGCCAAAACGCCGTAGAAACCCAGTTGATGGGCAAAGGCAACAATCGCCAGGATAACCAGAATTCGCAGAACCTGGCGGATGTTATCTAGTAGGGCCTTTCCTGAAACCCGGTAAAGAACCAGGGCCAGCAGCGAGAATGACTGGAAGATCGCTCTCAAGCAAACCAGCCAGAAGGCCACGCGGAAAAAAGGATCGCTTTGGCCCGTCCATGCATACGCCATGGTGGTTCCGAACACGGCGATAAATCCCAGCGGAAATAACGACAAAGCCAGAGTGACCTTGAATGCCTTGGTCAGCAGAGCCTGCATTTTTTCAGCGGATCCCGAGGCGAAAACCATGGTTCCACCCGATAAGAGCGGCGGCAAGAAGGCCTCCTGCAGGACAGTCGCCGAGATGACCACGCGAGTCACGACTGCGTACACGCCCGCCGAGTTCGCGCCAAAAGTTCTTAGAATGGCAAAGGGCAGCAACGAATTGTAGAGAACTTCCAGCAGGTTGACTAACTGGTAGCTGCCGGCAAAGCGAAACAATTCGTAAAGTACATCGTTAGTCAAAAATTCAATTCCCACCCGGATTTGTGGCACGACGTTGTGGGCGGCAAAATAACAGCAGGTTATGTAAACCAGTTCGGAAGCACCCATGACGCCAGCCATGGCGAACAAGCCACATCCAAGATGTAAAGCGATCACAATGGCTATGGCTTCTGCGATGGTCAGAACTGTCCCGAACTTTCTGACGAGATCAATGCGATGGCCGCCCATGACGATCGATTCGAAGGCTGCTCCCACATTCGCCATGACCATGATCAGCGCAAGCAGTGAGATGGCACCACCCGCCGACGTCAGGAACTCGGTGGGAACTCCCGCGACCTTCGCGATCTTGTGGGAAAAGAACGCTATCGGAATCAGTCCCGCCACGGAAAGTACGAGCATGACGGCGCAACCGGTGCTGAGGAGCTTATTCGCCTTTTCGTAGTCGCCGTTGCCGGTGGCTTCGGCCACATACTTTTGGAAAGCGGTCTTCACGCCAACGCTCCCAAAGCGCATGTAGGTCGCCGTCATCATAATGATGTTCCAGATTCCGTACCCACCCAGGCCCAGGTGGTGAATCACAATCGGAACCGTCACCAGTCGCGTACCCACTTGCGTGGCGTTGGACACCATGCCGAACAGGGTGTTCTTGCCAATGGACGCGGCGAGATTGGGAGCTGTTGACGGAGGATGACTAGGTTGTTCGCTCATCGCGTGGTTGAGATCGGGCAAAATGTCTGCGGGAATATCATTCGCTTCGTGGAAGTTTTCGAAATGAGTTTACGAGGACGGAAAACATCGTTTCCGTTGAAACACAAATGTGAGTGTTGCCGGCGCAGCCCTTCTCAGTTCACGATTGCCGTCAGTCCGGTAGGCGGGTTCGGTCGCGAACCGCCGCTGCTGTATAAATAAGCCCCTATATCCCAGGGACCCGTCGGGGGCCGCGCGATCGGAGTGCGCGTATTGCCTTTGCTGGTGTCATTTTTCAAACTGGCCAGATTGCCCGAGGCTATACTCATGAGGTTGGTTCCGACGCCGATGACCGGAGACCCCGCCTGAGGGGAGCCGTCCGAATTGAGCAGAGCCCCAAGATAGGTGCTGACCAGGCTAAGGCTGTCGCAATTGCAAGCTGACTGCCAGGCGCTGAGCCGTCCTTCAAAAGTCCCCTTCCACACGAAACAGTTATTCGAGAAGGAGCACGCGTCTCCATAAAAATTTTGATCAATGATGGTCGTCCCGCTAAGTTCCGGGATATAGATTGCCAGATTGCATCCATTGACCACGTTGTTCTCAAACGTAAGATTGTTGACCACGTTGCCGCCGGTGGCTCCGCCGATGGCATAGCATTCGGTCATGTCGTTGGTGTTGTTATAGAGCAGCGTGTTGTTTACAACCGTCATGGAAGCGGATGCGGAGAACAGACCAAACCAGCCATTCGCATTTGCACTGTCAGCCCCAGTGGCATCACCAACGTTATTCCAGAAATACAGGTTCCTCAGGTTTGAAGGCGTGGACGAACCGCCGCCTTCGATGAAAATGAAACCACTGGAACAACCGCCGGCAAGAGAACCGAAGAAGTAGTTGTTGTAGATGTACACTCCGTCCATCGAACTGCCAGAGGTGCCGAAGGTATGCAAACCGTCGAGGTGGTACACACAACCCGGGGTTTCCCAGTTAATGTTGTCATGGATCTGGTTGTCGTGCAGGAGCAAACAGGGCGCGGTGCAAGAGATCGCACCGGGCGCGGCGAACATGATGGCGTGATCCCAGTTGTAAATATTGTTCGAGGAGAGTTGATAATTCGTGTCGCCGGACCCGTACGGAATATAAATGCACCATCCACAATCGTGGATGGTGTTGCCGGAAAGCGTCCAGTTAGAACCGGTCATATAGATGGCATTCATCTGGGTCGCGGGGCCGCCCAGAGGATTGGAATAGTTTTTAAGGGCGACATAAATGTTGGCGATAGTGAGATTTTCTACGGTACAGTCATTGCACCGTTGGCCGGAAATTCCCATCGAGATTTGCCGGTTCGCCAGTCCGTCGCCGTTGGCGGTGTTCTGGATCATCCCTGTGTTCTGCCCGTCGACGGTAACGTAGCTCAGTCCGCTGATGTTGATGGCCCCGTTCGATCCCGACCAGTACGGCGCCGAGAGGGTTGCTCCGGTGTCGAAGAGCAGCGTAATTGGATTTCCGCTGGTTCCGCTGCCCCGAAAGGTGAACTCATTGGCCCCGGCCGCAGCCGTAAAGTTTCCGCAAATCGTCACCGTCGTCCCCGGCCCAATCTGGTTGGAGCCGCTGCCCCAGTTAGACGAGTTATTGAACCAGGCCGGGGTTTGCGGATTGGTGGTACACGCGCCCTGAGGCTTACCATCCGGTGTGATGTAAAAATTGCTAGCTACCACAGAGAAGCTTACCGCTGAGAATGCGAGCACGAAGATGATTCCAAGTATTAGATTCCGGGGCCCTTTCAATCTTTTCTCCATTAATCGTGATCTGCGGCTGGCGAAACTGGCCGACCATACTGGTCAAAGACTTGCCAGTAGGGGATGCTCACGATCTACTGGAATCTGCCACTATCCTTTTATATATAGCCCAGCGCCAATCGAGTAGGTCACATAGGTACATGCCCGATTCCAAGGGCGTTCATATTCCAACTCATTACAGGTGTTGCATTTAAGTTACCCGGTTGGATCCAGTGTTCGCCCACCTTTTCGCCATCTTCACCAGATATTGTGGTTTGGCCAGCCAATCATAAGAGCCGGCCAGCTTGGCAAGGAATAATTGCCGATCGTCATCGGAGTTGACTGGCAGCCGCTTCAGAAAATACGGGTCGCTGGCCGGGCCCGCGTGCCCTACCGTAGTGCAAACACCGTTCTCGTATTCGGCATGGCAAAGCTCGTCTCGAAGTCTTACCTTGAAGCGATTGTCGGTTTCAGGGAACGCGTAGGGATAAGAGAATGACTGGATAGAGCACCCAAGCTTTTGCTCGATCGTTTGCTTGGATCCCACAATCTCATCCCGGATCGAGTTAGCATCGCAGTCGTGAAGCTGGGGATGAGTCACGGTATGCGAACCGAACGAAATGCCATGCTTCCGAAGCTCGCGCACCTCACTCCAAGTGAGACAGCCCCTCCCCTTGAAGGTCAGCCGGCTTTCCCCGATGTATGCCGTGGGCAGAAACATCGTGGCGGTGAAACCGTAGCGATCCAGCACCGGAAAGGCATTCGCGTAGAAATTGTGGTACCCATCGTCAAAAGTGATGACGACGCTGCTTTTCTCCGCGTCTGGCTGACTGCAACGACGGATGGCCTCGCCAAGTCCAGTGACCGAGAAACCGGCCTGGTGAAGAGTCTCCATTTGAGCAGCGAAAACCGACGGAGCTGTCGCGGTTCGGTAGTAAGGGTGTATTCCCTGCTCGTCTTCGTCGGCAATGCTGTGGTACATCAAAATCGAAATGGACGACTTGTCGGCGGATGTGCGCCTCAGAATGGGATCGATAACGTAAAGCGTTGTCAATCTGTCGATCCGCAGCACCATTACGCTGTCCGCCCAGTCGCCGCCAATGCGGCGGACTGGCTCGACTCAAGCTTGGCTGTTTGCTTGTGGGCAAACTGCAAAACCTCTCGCGCGACCTTTGCTTGCTGGTCTCCTGTAAGCTGAGGAAACATCGGCAAAGATATGATTTCGGCTGCGGCCTTTTCGCACACCGGGAAATCCCCGGCTTTGTGGCCCATTGCGCTGTAGGCTTTCTGCAGGTGCAACGGGATCGGATAGTGAATTCCACTACCGATGCCGGACGCTTTAAGGTGCGCCCCCATTCCGTCGCGGTCAGCAGTGCGTATCACGTAGAGGTGGTACACGGCCCGTGACCACGAGGGCTCGAAAGGTGGGACGAGAATGTCGCCGGCGCCAGCGAAGAGACGGTTGTATTCGGCGGCGCGTTCCCGCCGCTGAGCATTCCACTTCGCCAGATGAGTCAGCTTCGCCTGCAACAGTCCGGCCTGAAGCGCGTCTAGCCTGCCATTGTAGCCTTCGATATCGTGATAGTACTTTTTTGCCTGGCCGTGGTCCCGCAGCATACTAATGGTTTTCGCAAGCGCCGGATCGTTGGTGGTCACCGCGCCTGCCTCGCCGCACGCTCCTAAGTTCTTCCCCGGATAAAAGCTGAAGGCTGCAGCTCTGCCAATCGAACCGGCTTTCATCCATCGATTTTGCTTGTGGGAGAAATACTCGGCTCCGTGTGCCTGGCAAGCGTCTTCAATCACCGTGAGACCGTATCGATCCGCCAGTTCAAGGATCGGGTCCATGTCGGCGGTCTGTCCGTAGAGATGCACTGGAACAATCGCAGCCACGGGCCTACCACTGCGACGGCTGATGAGCCTGCCCGACTTGCCGGCCGTGCACTGCTGCTCTAAATATTCCCGAAGTTTCTCCGGGTCCATGTTGTACGTACTCTCGTCGATGTCGACGAATTCCGGAAGCGCACCCGCCTGCGAAATAGCCTCGGTTGTGGCGATGAAAGTGTGAGGTACGGTTACAACGACATCGCCCGGCTGAACGCCGCACGCCGTAATAGCGAAGCGCAGAGCATCGGTGCCGCTGCTCACGGCGACGGCGTGGCTTGTGCCGCAGAATGCAGCAAACGTCTGCTCGAATTCTTCCACCATGGGGCCGCCAATGAACCCGGCAGTGTGTAGAACCTGGCTGAAAATGGCGGTGAGTTCCTGCTCCATTTCTACGTGTGGAGTAACCAGATCGAGAAAAGGAATGCTGTTTGTGTTATTACCAACGCTCACTTTGTAACCTCCGCAATCGCTTCAATCGAACGCAAAACTCTGGCTGGATTTCCAGCTACGATGGTGTTTGGTGGAACATCCTTGGTGACGACGCTGCCGGCCCCTACAATGGCGTTCTCGCCAATTGTGATCGTGGAAAGGATTGTCGCCCCAGAGCCGATCGACGCGCCCTTCTTGATCACCGTCCGCTCGACTTTCCAGTCGGCCTCGGTTTGCAGATTCCCGTCGTCGGTAGTTGCCCTCGGATAGCTGTCGTTGATGAACATGACGCCGTGGCCGATGAAGACGTTGTCCTCGATGGTGACGCCTTCACAGATAAACGTGTGGCTCGAGATTTTGCAGCGCTTGCCGACGGTGGCGTTCTTCTGAATTTCTACAAAGGCGCCGATTTTCGACTCGTCGCCCACTTCACATCCGTACAGGTTAATGAACTTGGAAAGCTTGACGTCTCGTCCAAGCTTTACGTCTGGCGCGATACATACGTAAGGATTCATAGATGGCAAATGCCCTTTTTTGTTTTCTCTTATTGCAGTTCAGTAATCAAAAGCGAGAGGTTGTGCTTGCGCAATCGCTGGTTCAATCTGCTTTGGCGGTAGCTCGCTTGACCTCGCACTGCCACGGCGCAGACATTTCTATTTTGTCGGCGTACACAGGTGAATTCAGCTCGCCCAGATCGAATTCCTGATGAGTAGCGACCAGGGCGGCCTTCATGTCTTTCTGGGCTACCACAAAGGTGAGGTTGCACTCCGATGCGCCGTGCGCGATAGCGGCCACGTCCACATTCTGCCTGCCCAGGGCAGCGAAAGTGCGGCCGGCAATTCCAGACATGCCCCGCACTTTTTTCCCAACCACAGTGACCATCGCGACCGTGGCATCAAGCGTGATGTGCTCCACCTTCTCGTGCGCCAGATCATGCGCAAATTCGTGGCGCAGCGCTTCGACAGTACGTTTGGCCACCGCCGATGCGACTACGAGGCAGATGTCATTCTGCGCTGAGGATTGCGAAATCAGCAGCACATCGGCGCGGACAGCACCGGCAGTCGCGAACGTGCGGCCGAGGACATCCTGCACTTCCGCAAGGCCTGGGCCTCCGACGGTAATCAATACGGCATCGCTCATCGCGGTGATAGCCGTGACTCCTTCACCGTTCACGGGACCGGCCGGAGTAATTTTGGTTCCCAACTTTTCGGGTTCGAACGTGTTGCGGATGCGTAATGGAATGCCCTGTTGCATAACTGGACGCAGGGTCTTCGGATGCAGAACCTTGGCGCCAAAGTATGCCAGCTCGGCCGCCTCGCGATAGGAAATTTCGGAGATTGTAGAAGCGCCGGGCACCAGGCGCGGATCGGCTGTCAGCAATCCGTCCACATCGGTCCAAATGATCACTTCGTCGGCATCGAGAGCCGCGCCCAGGATGGTTGCGGAATAATCCGAGCCGCCCCGGCCGAGAGTCGTGAGCGTACCTTCTTCATTGGCGCCGATGAATCCAGTCACCACCGGGACGATGCCTCGCTGCAAAAGAGGACTCAGACGGGCTTCGCTGGCTTCGCGAGTCAGATCCATCCAAGGCTCAGCCCCCCCGTAAAAGGAATCCGTGACCACCACCTCCGTAGCCTCGATGCATTCGCTGGCCAGCCCGCGATCGATCAATACAGCTGCAACCAGCGGAGCCGACAGGCGCTCGCCCAGACTGGATATCGAATCCCGCGCTCGAGGCGTCAATTCCCCCAGCAGCATCGTGCCCTGACACAGGCGCTGGCCTTCTTCGAAAAGCTCCTGCATGCTTTCGCCGATGCGCCTTCTTTCGTCGTGGGATTGAATCAAAGCGTCAACCACAGCCTCGTGCCGCTGACGGAGTTGCGCAAAGATCGTCTCAACCGCTTCGCGATTCCCGGCTTCAGACTGTAGCGCCGCCTCGATTAACTTGTTGGTAACCCCACTCATGGCGGAGACGACGACTACCAGGTCACTTTCCGCGGAGGCGGCGCGGATGATGTCAGCCACCTTCCGGATACAAGCCGCGTCACCCACGGAAGTCCCGCCGAATTTCATGATTCGCAGTGGCCGGTTCAGATTGTTATGAATATGTCCGGGCGCACTGCCATCCCTCGCCAGGCGCTCGGAACTTATTGCAGAACTGGTTGCCGAATCCCAATGCAGACTTCGGTGACTGCGATGCGAACGAACGCCCATACGTGTTTCGTGATTTATTTTGCTTCGCAATCCATCTCCATAGCGCGATGCTCTGGTCGGGCGCTCAACGGCGACGAGGAGGAAGATCGAATCGCCAGCAAGGACTGAAGCCAGTTTTGTTTCGTGTACCAAGGCCTCTGCTTGCGACCCATGCGGATGCAATCCTTTACCAATTCCGGCTCTTCCCAGGGAATATCGTGATATCCCGACTGCAGAAATGGACTCTCTGGGTCCCCATTCCACTCTTGCGGGAAGAGCGCGATGACGTCATTCTCCGTGACTTTGCGGGCGGTTCGTACAGGCTCTCCCGAGACGGCAGCGCACAACGCCGCCGGAAGGTCGCGCCGGGGCCCGAGCGTCAGGTGCCCAACTTGGGTCGCCCGGGGATTGATCTCAAGCAGGTATGCGTTGCCGGTGTTTGCTTCCAGCATGAAATCAAATCCGTGCAGCCCGGAGAGGTTTAGCCGGCGAACAATGCGTTCGGCGGCGAACGACATCTCAGCGTTCTCGATCAAACGCACCACGGTAGAAGGCCCGGCCTCTTCTGACTTTTTGAGCACCTCAAAATGAAGCTGCGCGAGAACCCTGCCCTGCCCGCACGCAATTGCGCTGGTGGCCTCTCGCCCCTCTATAAATGCCTGGGCATTCACCAGCGCTCGACGGCGAAGCAGGTACGGCCAAAACAACCGCTTGTCCTGGTCCAGCACGGCTCGCTTAACCGCGCGAGACAAAAGTGGTGGAGCTTGCAGAGCCTGAAAAGCTAATTCAGCCTCTTTCAATGTGTGGACCACCCTTACCCCGTCTCCGCCGGAAGTGCCATCGGCCTTTAGAACTGTGGGGAAACCCGAGCGAGCGGCCCAATTTTTTAACGCTTCGATGTTGGTAATTACTTCGCTCTTCGGGACGCGAACGCCAGCTTCCTGAGCGCAGTCCATAAAAGTAGTTCTCGCATACACGATGAAGAAGCTTTGCGGCGCACCAAGCGAGCGCTCAATCAACTCGCTGAGCGCTCGCGTTTTTCCGGGAGGTTGTTCCCGGCAATACAACTCGTGCAAGTGCTGGGTTGCAAGGTCATCGCCGGGAATGATGAAATCGGGCTTCACGGCGAGAATGGCATCCTTGATCGAACGGAGCGGTATCAGATCGCGATAAGGATGTATTTTGCATCCAAGCCTGGTCTTGCCGAGTGGATGGTGAGAAGGGCAGACGGCTTCGACCATGCACCCAGCATTGTCCAGAGCCATCGCCAGCCGGGCGGTAGGAACCCAGCGACACGTTGTAATAACTAAAACTTTCGGATTCACTTTTGTCCAACTCTCGGTTTGCGCCGACTGAGCGGGTTCACCGGGAAGCGAAGTAAGTGGAAACCAATGAATGGGAAATGCATCACAGACGGACCAAGGCTCCTCTTTTTTTGACCGATTCATTAGCGGCCTCGAGGAGCCTGACCACGCGAAGGCCGGCCGCACCATCGTTGAAAGGTGTCTGATCGTTCGAAATGCAATCGACGAAGTAGGCGAGTTCCTGTTTCAAAGCCTCGATTTGCTCCACCTGGGGAGACCACATATCGCCCGAGCGGTAGTTCACCAACAGGTTGTAGAGCCCTTCGCGGCTGCTGATATGCACGCCTTTGTCATAGACTTTGATCTTTTCGTCGGCCTCAAGATCGTTCCACACCAGCATCTTCTTTTCGCCGCCGATCAGAGTGGTGCGGACTTTCACCGGTGACAACCAATTGACATTGATGTGGGCAATGATTTTGTTGGGAAAGTAGATGGTGAGGAATGCCACGTCCTCATGGCCGTTGAGATGGGTCTGGCCCGTCGCTGACACGGCTTCGGGGGTTTCCTTGATGAGATGATCGATGATCGAGAGGTCATGAGGCGCGAGGTCCCAGATGACATTCACGTCGTGCTGGAACAAGCCCAGATTGACCCGCATGGAATCGTAGTAATAGATCTTCCCCAGCGTACCTTCATCGAGCAGTTGTCCAATTTTTTTTACCGCCCCAGTAAACAGGAAGGTGTGATCCACCATAATCTTCAGATTCTTTTTCTCCGCCAAATTTATGAGTTCTTCGGCTTGCGCGGATTCGCTGGTAAATGGCTTCTCGACAAATACATGTTTTCCGTTTTGCAGTGCGGCCTTGGTGAGTTCATAGTGCGTCCACACCGGGGTCACGATGGCAACGGCGTCGATCAGAGTCGATGACATCAGGTCGTCGGTCTCAGACAGAACCCCGACGTGCGGATACGTCTTGTGGATGCGTCTGCGTGCGGTTGGGCTTTTGTCGCAAACCGCCACAACCTTTGAACCCTCTAGTTGGTCAAGGTTTCTGACCACGTTCGGGCCCCAATACCCGTATCCGACCACGCCGAATTTAATGACGGAATCACTGCTTCCCTTGTGCATAGATTTATTCGAGGCCGTTTCAAGAAGCTGGCTGCCGGGATGTAAGAGTGTGGACATAGGCGAAGGGAAGTCTTTCTTAGTACGCGCCATCGCCGAAAACGACGGCAACGGGTGTGCGCAACAAGATCTTCAGGTCCATCCAAGGTGACCAGGTTTTCGCATATCGCAGGTCCAGGCGAACCATGTCGTCGAATTTCACCCGGCTGCGTCCGTTCACCTGCCATAGTCCGGTAATTCCAGGCTTGGCTTCGAGTACCCGGCGGCGATGCCAAATGTCGTACGCCTCTACTTCGTAAGCGATTGCGGGTCGCGGTCCGACCAACGACATTTCGCCTTTGAGGACGTTGATGAACTGCGGCAACTCGTCCAGGCTGGTCCGCCGCAAGAAGGCGCCCACGCGGGTGATCCGGGAGTCCCGAGTCAGTTTGTAAACGCCGTTGCCATTGCCGTTCGCCGGCTGGCTCTGCGCCCTGCCCGCGATCAATTGCTTGACGAACGCTTTGTGAACGCTGGCATCGTTGTTGACATACATCGACCGGAACTTAAGGAAAGTAAACTGTTCGCCATATTGCCCAACGCGCTTCTGCCGGAAGAACACAGGTCCTTTCGAGGTCAGTTTGATGGCCAGGGCAATCACTAGGAGCAGGGGCGAAAAAAGCAGCAGTGCCAGAGCGCTGCCTACAGCATCCATGATTCTTTTGACCACGCAGAAAAACTTTTTGGCGTTATCGCGACGAGCAAGGTCGGGATACAAAGTAGGATTGCTGGGCCTTGGGGAAACTTCGTGATTCCATTCTTCCGGGAATAAGTGGAAAGAGATGCTGATCTGACTGAATTGATGCGAACTCAGATTGTCGCGGAGGGTTTCGCTGACCCTGGTCATCAGCGTGGTCAGGATCGTGTTCCGGTCGTCATCCCCGAATTCCGTGAACATGACTCCCACAATCGCGTCCTCTTTGTACCAGCCGGTTACGTCTGTCTCTCGCGTCGATAGAGAGAGTGCCGAAAGAATTTTGTCCAGGGCCTTCCCATGATTAACAGTTTCGTCGCCCATGTCCAAAAGCATAAGCAGGAATGGCTTTCGGGAACGCTCGGTGCGTTTTCGTTCGAGCGAAATCATTCTGTGGAAAGCCTCTTCACTCAGTACGCTGGGTTCCGCAATTCGAACAACATCGATCGAAAGACTATCCAGACTTGCTAGACTGCCTGACCGCCTTACATTCACGACTCCCTCTCCTCTTCCTGTTTCTGGGCAGGAACTTATGACCTATTTTTGTACCGCTTGTGGGGGTGTACGGAACTGGCACTGAACTGCTAAACGCAGGGGATCGGGGGTCTAACTGGGGGTTGGCACTGCTTGGGGAATTTCAGCTTGCCGGACTGCTCCCGGGCCGTAGCGCTGGTAGTAGTTGCTGTGATCCGTGTTAGCGGAAGAGTTCACCACGGCGCCCAGCAACTTTGATTGTTCCAGCGCTTGCAGACCTCGCTGCAGCATCCGTCTCTTAGTAGTTCCTTCTCGGGTCACGAGAAGAATCCCGTCCGCCAATCGCGCCCAAACGCTGGTATCGGCCAGAGGGAGAATCGGAGGAGAATCGATTACGATCCAATCAAACCATGCCGAGAGCTGGTTCAGGAGTTCGGAAAGCCTGCCTGACTGCATCAGTTCGAGGGGATTCGCCGGCGGCCGGCCAGCCGGCAGAAACCACAAGTTCGATTCCTCGAGTCGGTAGATATGCTTCATCGGGCGGGGTTCACCCTGCAGCCATTCGCTGAGGCCGGCAATGGTGCCCAAGCCGAACTGCTGGGCCAGTGACGGACGCCGCAAATCGCCTTCCAGGAGCAAAATCTTTGGCTGTTGCTTCCGAGCTAAAATGGTCGCCAGATTAGCCGCGACAGTGCTTTTGCCTTCCTCGGGAATCGTACTGGTGATCAACAATTTCTTGAGGGGACGGCTTTGCTGCAACTGTCGCAAGCGAACCCCGAGAAAACGGAATTTCTCCGCACCGAAGCTTTCCTGAGCGGTAAGGCAAATTAATTTGCTGTTCTGCGTCAAGCACACAGGCAACGACTGGAACTGACTCAGATCGTTCCTAGTGAATTCCTTGCCGGAGCACTCCTCAGGCGCAAGTTCGGTCGCTGGGAAATCCTTGCAAGCCGAAGCGCTCGCTTGGCGCTCCACCACCTGCAAAAGCTCTGTCGCCAGTTCCGGGGGCGCTAACGGCGTACCCGACCGCTCCGACTCGGACCTCTGTAACGCCTCAAATATACGGCTCATGTTTACCTGCTCCGGTTGCTGCCGCTGTCCGCGGTTCATCCTGGCTGGCTTGCGCTTTTTGCAGATAGTCATGCAGGAGAAGCAGAGTCTTCGCAGCACGTCTCGCGTCCCCATCTTCAGCATCGGATGGTTCAGCTTTCGGGGTATGAACTACACCCAAGCGAAAGTCTATGGCTATATCCTCGATGATGTCCGGCGTCACGCTGTGCGCTTCTCTGGCGTATGCGGTGATCAGTGCGTTTTCGCAAACTGTGTTGATCAGGCGCGGAATGCCGCGCGAATGGCGATGAACTCGCGCAATCGTCTCTGCCGGAAAGAGCGCCGTCGAATCGGGATCTGCACCGGCGAGTTGCAAGCGCCGCAGGATGTAGCCTCTGGTTTCATCCAAGTCCAATGGCTGTAGTTGCGAGCGCAGAGCGATCCGCTGCTTCAATTGCCGCAGTTCGACGGAATCCAGCTTCTCGTCCAATTCCGGTTGCCCAACCAGAAGAATCTGGAGCAGTTTTTCGTTTGTCGTCTCGAGGTTTGTGAGCAGGCGGACCTCCTCGAGTACATCGGTTGACACGTGGTGCGCTTCGTCCACCACGAGCACCGTGGTCAGTTTCTTCTGATGGCGCGAAATCACGTAGTTGCTCAGCAGCAAAAGAAGCTCGCTTTTGTTCTTGCCGGCCACGTTGAGCCCGAAGTCGCCGGCAACGTACTGCAGAAATTCAACCGGCGCAAGCCGGCTATTGAATACGTAGGCGTAGGCGACATCACTCTGATTCAGTAATTGCAACAGGCAGCGCACGAGCAGCGTTTTTCCCGTACCCACTTCCCCGGTCATGACCACAAAACCCTTGTGGCGTCGAATGCCGTAGTACAGTGCTGCCAGGGCCTCGTTGTGTCTCCGGGTGGGAAAAAGGAAATACGGGTCTGGGCTAATCTCGAAAGGATTGCGCTTCAGATTGTAGAAGGCTTTGTACATTGCCTAGGCACTACCCTCGGAAATAACTGATTGCTGATCCGGCCAGAATCGCCGCAAAGACGAGACCTGCCGCCGCCCAGCTCAACCACAGTTTCTGCTCTTGCTTTCTTTCCTCTTCGGGGCTGGTAATCGTCGGGATCTCAGAGAGCACGGTCACGGGCAGCAATTCCTTGAGCGCTTTCTCGTCATAGAGACGATCGTCCAGGAACTCGATCCCAGCAGCGAGCGCCCCACCTAATACGATCCCAATGCCCAGGCCGATAGCGCAAAATTTAAGGCGATTGGGGAAATCAGGCTTCAGCGGCAGGCTCGGAGGATCGATCATCTGGAAGTGCTCGCCCTGCTGCAGCAACTCCATGCTGGTAGCCATTTGCGAAGAATTTTTCTTCTTCAGGAGATCGTCGTAATTCGCCTTGGACTGTTCGTAGCCTCGAGTGAGGTCCGCGAACTGTTGCTCTCGCACCGGTTCCTGATTTAGACGCCCCTGGTAATCATTGATCTTCGCTTTCAGAGAAGCAATCTCGTGTTCTTTGTTCGCAATATCGATCTGATTGGCTTTCAACTGACCTTGGAGTTGAATGATTGCCGCGCCGTCTTTGCTCTGCACATCATCTGGCGTAGACGCGGGCGGGTTGCTACCCCCCGAACTCGCACTGGCCTTCAGATCGGCAAGAGCTTGCTCCCGCATTTTTTGCGTCCTGGCAATCTGCTCTTTCAGGTTTTGAACGTCGGGATGACGCTCCGTGTAGCGAGAGGTGAGATCAGTCAGTTGGGCTTTGAGTTTCTCTAACTCTTCATCTAAAGCGGGTATTCCCAGGGGCCTGCCGTCTCCGGTTTTTGGCATTCTCTCGGAAGCACGGGATTGTTCCAGCATCGATTGCAGATAAGCGTTCTGCTGCCGGTCGGCGTTGAGACCGTCTTCTTCGTTCTGCAGTTGCGATTGGAGCCCCGTCAGGATCTGAAGATTACTTGCCAATTGGGTTGGCAGCTGGCCCACGTGGTGATCTTTGTAGACCCGGACTTTCTCTTCTTGCTCGGCCAAAGCCTGCCTGGCAGTTTCCAGCTGCTGCCCGAGAAACTTGGTGGTGTCCTCGGATTTTTGCTGCCGCAGCTCCAGGTTCTCGCTGATGAACAGATTGGTCAGCTCGCTGGTCACTTGCTGGGCTACGTGGGGATCGTGAGAAGAATAATAGATATTGAATGAAGTGATCTGATGCCGCTCATCCCGCACAAGTTCAATCTCGATATCTTTTCGCATACGCTCGACCAGGTCGTCAGGATTTAGCTGGCCTCTTTGATCGGCATACAGGTTGAGCTCGTCGATAATGTGCAAAAGGCGGGTGCGGCTGAGAATCTGCTGAGTGATGCTTTGCAGGCGGGTTTGCAGATCATCGGTGACGTTCGGGGTCACGTAATCCCTTGGCATGCTCGGCTGCTCGACCAGAATCAGCGTACCCGACCTGTATCGCGAGGGCAGTACCCAGCTCACGCTCCAGACCGCCAGCCATCCGAGGAAAAAAGGTATCAGGAAGTGCATATGCCGGCGGCGAATCACGTCGACGCACTGCTGCAAGTTGGGACTTTCGCCTGATTTCTCTTCTGACTCAGCTATCATAAATGTCTTCCGAAGTTACCTTCCCAGCGGTCGCGCGAACTGGTAAGAGATTGTAATCGCCTCGCGATTTCGGTTGGGGGCGCTCGATAGCACCGCGATATCGCTGTAGCTCTGGTGCAAACGCATATATTGCAACTGCAGATTCAGATGTTCGCCGAACTGGCGCTGCACCGAAGCGTTTCCTGAGATGGTATGCCCGCCGCTATTGAACGTTGGCAATGCAGCCACAACAATATTGCTGGCGTAATTCGCTCCCACTGACGCAGTCAAGGTCCGGGTGAATTGCCAGCGCAATGCGCCGTTCGCGTTATTCGCGTAGACAGCCCCGACTAAACCGCCGCCATCACTAATTGCGCGAGAGTAGCTCGCAGCAAAACTGGTGACTCTGCCCTGCCATCCCACGCTCGCGCCGCCCGCTGGAGACCATGATCTTGACGCCGGCAATCCGAGCTGTGTCGTTTCAGAATGCTGTGGCCCGCCGAACACGGAAATGGAGAACGTCGGTTTTAGATACAGAGTGTAGAAAGCAAAAACGCTGTGCGCCTGAGTCTCGCTCTGCCCAACGGCCGGATATGCTAGGAACATCTGGTATTGATAGGTGGCGCCGACATAGTGCATTTTCGAAAGCCGGTAGTTGTAGAAAGCCGATCCCCCGCGTGAACTCGAATCATACAAACCCGGAACCTGCGCCTGGTTCGGATAGTGAAGATTGGTAAAGCTTCCGCTTGCGCCGATCATCCGGTTCGCAGCGAACTGGTAAGTGAGCGTGGCGCTCGCAGTGTTTCTGAGCATATCGGCAACCGGCGCAATCACAGAGTCATTGGCTACAAACACGGCACCAGATACTGGCTGGGAGAGATCGGAGCTTGGCTGATTCAGCACATTGGATGTTCTCTGAAATGAATCTCGCAGACTGAGCGTCACGTGCGGGCTTAAACGGAACTTGGAATCGAGGGCAAGGTTCTGGTCGGCCTCGTTGCGCGAGCTCGTTTTCTGATAGAACGTAAATCCCGGGCTATAAGACAACGCCCAATGGAACCGCGACCGAGTCTGGTCCAGCGAGATGGTAGGCCACAGCGAAAAACTTGCATCGCTGACCGGCTGACCGTTGGCGCTTACGGCTACGCCATCGTCGTAAGCACTGCCAAAGACCAGCCCGCCGCGCAGGTAATTTGCGCGTGTCTCCGAGGCAAATCCCATCGCGTATCCTTCGCCGCTGATTGGCGCAGGCGTCAGCATGGGATTTCCGCCAGCGCCCGGACCGGTTGCGGCCACTTCAGCGCCCGAGGTTGCCGACTGCGCCCAGAGCGGCGACACAGCCAACAGAATCACGACAAAGTAGAGTCGAAATCGCATGCTTGCTTTCACGGCACCACGATCGTGTCACGCGGCTGGAGTTTTACGTTCTGTGCCGGGTTCTTGCCTTTGATGACCTCTTTGTAGTTAAAAGGCAAGCGCGACTCGCCGCCATCTGGGTTCTGGCGCAAGACATAAATTGATTTTTCCTTGGCAAAATCCCGGAAACCACCCGCCATCGCGATTGCGTCCAACACATTCGAGGCATTGGTCAGCGGGTAGGTGCCCGGCCGTGAGACTTGACCGAGGATGTTGAATCGCTGGCTCTTGACCTCTGTAACCATGACCGTAACTTCAGGATTGGAAATGAAACTTCGCAGTTTGGTGGCCAGGTCTTTCTCTAACTGCCTCGGCGTCTCTCCGCTGGCCTGCACTTCGCCGGCGAGAGGCACCGATATTCTTCCATCGGAGCGAACCGGAACCGTCCGAGACACTTCAGGTTCTTTCCAGACGTTGATCGACAAGACATCGTCGGTACCGATGACGTAGGTCTCGTCGTGCGCTCGGACCGCGGTCCCGCTGGTACTAATGTCAGCGGCGACAGTCTGGATTTCCAGTTTGCTGGTGGCGTTTTTCGAGACGTCGGTTTGGGCGAGCAGCCCACCGGGGATCAGAAGGCAGATAAGAAAGATTGCCTGCTGCCAAAACATGTTCCTCATTGAGATGTTCATCATTTACTCCAGCTAAAAATTGAAACCCTCGTGTCCAGCGAGACGCTAAATCCGTTTTCCATTACTCCTGAGGCCATTCCCGGTAAATGCGGAGGGATGAGTTTCTGAAGATGTCATATGGTATTGCTCGATCTTGTACAGCAAAGTTCGATAGCTAACCTTGAGCAGCCGCGCTGCGGCTTTTCGGTTCCAGCCGGTTTTTTCCAGAGCCGTGGCGATCGCGTTTCGTTCCGCTTCGCAGCGGACGCTTTGCACCAGAGACTTGAGTGAGTTCGGGCTGGAGGATTTGTCCTCATCATCGTCCACGACCAGGGCTTCCCTGGTTGGTCTTGATGCCCCCGTCGAGTTGCCGTTCCTGGGCTCAGGCTCTGACTTCGGTGTGGCGAAGACTAATTCTTTATCTCCCATCATCAAGTAACGCTTCACAAACTCTTCAAGCTCACGGAGATTTCCGGGCCAGGAATGGGCATGGCAGGCATCGAGCGCCGAAGCTGAAAAAGTGCGTGAAGGCAGGCCATAGTGTTTCGCCAAGTGATGCATAAAATGGCGAAGCAGCAGCGGAAGCTCATCCTTGCGCTGGCGCAATGGCGGAGCCTGAACCGTGAAAGCGCTCAGGCGGTAATAGAGATCTTCCCGCAGTTTTCTTTCCGAAAGTGCCCGCTCAACGCTGGCGCTGGTAGCGGCCAGAACCCGGACGTCGACCTCGACCGTGGCGCCGCTGCCGGGCCGGAAAAATTGCCTGTTCTGCAACACCTGTAGTAGCTTGCTCTGAAGGCTGGTAGGCATCTCGGCAATTTCGTCCAGCAGGACTGTTCCCTTTTCACACAGTTCGAATTTGCCGGCCTTGGATCGCACGAAACCTGTCGAGTCACTTCGCTCGTAGCCGAAGAGTTCGGTTTCGAGCAGGTCGCCGGGCAGCGCCGAACAATTCACCTTCAGAAATTTGAATCCGGATCGGACCGATAGCTTATGAATGAGCCGGGCAGCGGTATCTTTTCCGCTTCCACTTTCTCCTAGAATGAGCACAGGAACATTGGCTTGAGCCAGCAACTCAGCTTGAGCGCGCAGCTTCCGCATGATCGGACTGGCGCCGACGAAGAAGGCGTCTTCGCTGACCTGTTCGATGTCCTCGCTCGCGATGGCCATCTCGATGTTGTCGTTGCGTGAGCTGAGTTGACCTCGAATCACGATTTCAAGCCGCTCATCGTCAACCGGCTTGACCAGATAATCCTGAGCACCCAGGCGAATGGCTTCATTTTTTCGTCCGGCATCGTCGGAATAGCAAAGCAGGATAATAGGCAAGCTAGGACGAAGCCGGCGAAGCCAGCGCAGGATGTGCAGGCTGTCTGCATCCCCACGAGGCAAGTCCAGCAGAAGCAGGTCGGGCGTAATCCCGGTCTGGACGGATTCCAACGCTTCCCAACCGCTGCCCACCGTCTCCAATTGCCAGGTGTTCGCCTCTCCAATCGACCACAGCGAGCGCACCACGTCAGGCTCCTTGCTGACAACCAGCAGGCGAACCGATTGGATTGGGTTTTCGGTCACAGGCTTGGAGATCCTTCGGCGAGTGCGAGAGAAAGAGGGTGCAAATTTTTAAACCGGTTCGAGGTCGTATCCCTGAATGCGAACCGCTAGGGATCGTTGAATTGCGTCAATAGAGACGACTAATGTGTTGTCGTCATTTCGAGAGAGCAGAATTCCTTCGACACCGTCCAATGCGCCGCCACGCACGCGCACTCTTTGTCCGATCTGGAGAAATGGATGGCTGCTCCAAGGTACTTGCTGTCCGATCAGAGTGCGTACCGCGTCGATTTGCGACTCTGCGATTGGCGTTCCC
This sequence comes from uncultured Acidobacteriota bacterium, assembly GCA_963832245.1. Lineage (GTDB taxonomy): Bacteria > Acidobacteriota > Terriglobia > Terriglobales > Acidobacteriaceae > JABDBE01. The sequence continues at coordinate 2,178,566 of CAWHTG010000004.1, read as the reverse complement.
AAGCCGCGGGCACCGACGAACTTGAGTACGCTGTCAACCCGCAGCACCCGCAGTCGATCCTCGGTAGTTGGAGGTACCTTCACAAAGACGTAGCAGGCAAAGAGCGGCAATTCGACGGATTTCCGCCGGTCGCTCCAGCGATGCACCTCGGTGACCAGCGGCAAGAAAATGGTGACGCCCTGTTCGCGGAGCCGTTGAGCGACGACTCGTTCATGACGGGCGCGGATGTTCACCGCATACCAGTTCTCAACAAGGGCTTCATTGATCGGCGCCACGTTCTGGAATTCCCACGACTGGTTGCCGGCACTCATAGCTTCGCCCTCTGGGTCACAATGTGACCGCTATGCTAGGGAAATAACCGCAAAAAAGAGGGGGATTAAACTTCAGGGTCGGGGGGGAAACCTACTTTACAAACCAGGGGGTGGTCTCGACTTCAGACTTCTGTTACCGGGCCAGGGGATGGAAAAATCGGCTCTACGTTCGTCGCCCGAAAGTGAACCCAGATTACCGTCCTGTGCAGGTTGCTGCAAGAGGTACGCACTCTCCGCGCTAGACTTCTCCTGTGCCAGAGAGTGGAGATTCTCGCCGCGACGAGACAGCAGGGTGGGAGAAGGATTTCTCAGTCCGTAGAGACACTCGTGGGCGGAAAGCGAAAAGCTGGCTTCGTTGTCACCTCTCGCAGCTTATATATCAGAGTTGAGCGCCTGAGCTACATCGTGCTGATTCTAAAGAGTATTCGTAACGTTGGTGACAGCGAATCCGTGATTCCATAGCTTATTGCATTCAAAGCCACGCCAATACGATTCCATCGGTTCGCAGTTTAGTGCGACCGCTGCAAGTATTTGCGACCTTGGCTTGCATTGCACCCAAGGATACGGTAGAGTAAGTTTACTGGTTTTTGCGCCTTTTGCGTTTTCTGCCGGCGCCTGTTGGATTTTCCCCCGAATAGAACAAAGTTCTTCCCCGCCTGTGGAACCCCCGCACCCAGGACAGTTTGGTTTTGATTGAAGCAGTTGATAATTTCGGTTCCGAGTCTGGGACCTGCTCTACCGATGTCGCGGGAGAAACTATGGAAACTCAACGTGCGGGGAACAATCGGATTCGCGTACTGGTTGCTGACAACACGCAGATCCACACTCAACTGCTCGCCGATGCCCTGAGGCGGGAGTCCGGGCTGGACGTGATCGGTGCCGATTGCGATTCCAATTCTCTGGTTGCCACCGCGGCTGGGCACAAAACAGATGTGTTGCTGGTAAGTTCCAGCTTGGACGAACAACCCCACCGGGCCTTTGAAATTTTGCGTGAACTCCGGGCCTCGCATCCTCAGATCCGCGGGGTGATGCTGCTCGACTCTTCGAAGCGCGAGGTCATTTTGCACGCCTTCCGCGCTGGCGCTAGAGGGATCTTCAGCCGGCACGATTCCATGGAGTCGCTCTGCAAGTGCGTACGCAGCGTCCATGAAGGCCAAATCTGGGCCAACAGTGTGCAGATGTCGTTTGCCGTGGAAGCGCTCGCCTCTTCACCCATAGTCCGTGCAGTCGACGCCAATGGTTTGGACCTCCTTTCGAAGCGCGAGATGGAGGTCGTTCGCAGCCTGGCTGAAGGACTCACCAACCGGGAAATCGCCGAACGCCTGGGTCTGAGCCAGCACACCATTAAAAATTATTTGTTTCGAGTGTTCGACAAGTTGGGTGTCTCGAGCCGGGTTGAGCTGTTGTTCATGACGCTAAACCAAACCAGTTCCGCGCCATCGCTGCTCCCATCTCTGTGGGCGAATCCGACCAATGGTCATCACTACGATGAAGCTACTCTGACTATTTGGCGAAAAGCAGCCGAGGAGGGCTTGCCGACCGCTCAACTCGCCTTGGCACAAACTTACTCGGCTCGACGATCGGGCCCGACGGATCTGGTGGACGCGTATACGTGGTACCTGATCGTCAATGAACAGATCACCAGAGCGAAAGATGATGTCAACAAGACGATGACAATGGAACAATTGTTCGAAGCCGAACAAAAAGCAGCAGAGTGGATGAGAAAAACAAAGAGGTTTCAACCTTCGGCGATCGAAGATTCTTCGGAACGTCCGCAGACAGAAAACCCGCACACACAAAAGAAGAGCGCAACTACTGCCTGATTGTGGACGGATGGGGTTCACGGTTGATAGTTGCACTCCCAACCCACGTTTGAGGCATTCTTCACATCTATTAGGCGCCATACCTATGGGTATCGCGACCAAGCCTCTTCTCCACAAGACCTCTCGGGAATTAAACGGCTTGACTTGAAGTGGAAGGAAGAGGATGCTTTTCGAACGTAGTCGGCGCCCCGGCCATGTAGAATGGGGATCTTGTTCGATGGGTCAAAGGGGCAATCCGGAAATCAGGAATAAAACGATCAGTGTATTGGTGGCTGATAGCACGCCCCTGACCGGGCATCTGATTGCTGATGCGCTGCGCCGCGATCGTGGGCTGACCGTCAACGACGTGAGCGGGACATCCGTCGTCACCGAAGTTCTGAAACTCCAGCCTGAAATCACAATATTGAGTGAAAACTTGGAAGGCAGTGCGGGCCGAGGCTTGGCTGTGCTGAAGGAATTGCGCGTTGCACTCCCCAAGACTCGCCCCATTATGCTGCTGGATGGTAGCGAACGCGACTCGGTGGTGGAGGCTTTTCGCAGCGGAGCTCGAGGCGTTTTCAGCCGCAATGATCCGCTGAAAATGCTCGGCAAGTGCGTACGTCGAGTGCACGAGGGCCAACTGTGGGTCAGCAGCCCTCAGTTTCAGTTCTTGCTGGAAGCGTTGTCGGACGCGCCGACCACACGGCTGGTGGATACCAAAGGGGCAAACCTGCTTTCCAAACGCGAAGAGGATGTGGTTCGCTGGCTGGCCGAGGGCCTTACCAACAGTGAGATTGCACGTGAGCTGGAAATTAGCGAGAACACCGTGAAGAATTATGTATTCCGTATCTTCAACAAGCTCGGAGTATCCAGTCGAGTCGAGGTAGTGATCTACGCTTCGAGCCAGAGACCGCAAACGTGATCGTTCGACGTATTGCGGCTCGTCCTTGGTGCGACGGCTTCGAACTTCTATACACGGTTGGTTGATCCAAACTATCGGTCACATCCGTCGTCGTTATACGCAACAGCACTGGAAGTCAAATTGCACAGCATCTTCTATTAAGCGGCCCCACACCAATCAAATTGAATTCCGTGGGAGGATCCATGGAGAAGAGAGCGGCTGTTCGATTTCTCTTACACGCTCCGGTAATCATCAGGTGGACAGACGCGTCCGGGGCGAAGCGAGAAGACGTCGGCCGCACTCGCGATATCAGTACCGTCGGAGCTTTCCTTACCTGCAATCTGCGGCTTCCAGTCGGCACAAAGGTCGGCCTCGAGATCCACCTTCCTCCGCTGGAAAGAAATACCCTGCAGCGCGTGCGGTTACAGGCTACCGGGAAAGTTGTTCGTGTAACACAGAGGGCGGAACAAACAGGAGTTGCTGTACGGGGCGAATTTACTCTGCACGACAATCGCTGGGAAGGAGTCGGTTCTCAACGGGCATAGCGCGCGATGCGCGAATGCGAAATCGAGAATTTCTAGGCGCTTAGTTCTGCCGGCTCTGATGGAACTTCGGAGCTGTCAGCCACCACTGGCCGTTTGGCCTGGCTCAATATGTACAACACCAGTTCAATGCGCGTGGAGAAACCCAACTTCTCGAAAACGCGAAACAAGTAATTCTTCACGGTATGTTGGCTGAGACCCAGCTTCTTGGATATCTCGCGATTGGATAAGCCAGAGGCTACCAGCCGGGCGACTTGCTCTTCGCGTTTGCTCAAAATCGTGGTCACGTCGGGCCTGGTTATGCTAGGCGCCGGTGCCCGCATCAAGGCTTGCACGACGCATTCCGCTTGTGGATTTGTCGCCCAGATCTGACCCTCATGAACGCGCTCCATGCACTTGCGTAGCTCTCGAAACGATCCCGTTCGGCAGAAGATACCCCGTGCGCCGTTGCGAAATGCCTCGACAACCAGTTCGGGATTATTGTCGTCCAGCAGCATGATGACGTGGCAGCGCATCTGCAAGGCACGCAGCCTGCGCAGCAGCAGCAGGCCAGCAAGAGCTCCATCCTGGAGGCGCGTGCTGATTACGGCTATATCCGGGTGGCTCTGGCAAATCGCTGAACTTGCTTCCGCGGCGCTGGTCACACAGCCCATTACCCGAAAACGGCTGTGCCGCTGCATGGCATTCGCCAGAAGCTGGCAATCCATTTTGCTGACATCGGCAAGGAGAACTTTGAATTCTGCGCCCATGCGGACACGAATCTCCACGTCCAGAATATGACTCAGCTCGGGGAGGGGCTTTCGGGGGAGAAACTGAAGGGCAAATGCTACCGCATAGGCACGCGGCTGTCAACGCTTTCGCATGATTTGTGGATAAAAGAAATGCCTTAAGACTCCCCAGCTTCTAGCTATCTCGCTTTGGAATCTACGGGGTACAGTTTTTAACCTAGCCCTCCCAGTTTCTGTGCGATGACCCCGAAAGCTCGTCTTACGGTCCCCAACCAGTTCCCAAAAAAGCGCAACTATTTACCTAGGGAATTTACTACTACACGGTCAATAGTAGTTAGTAGCTAAGTCTAAATCACTGTAGGTATTGCATTCCAGAGAGTTTCCTAATCTTGAAGATACTTGCGATGTTGCCTAATCTTTGGCACATTGCATGATCGTTCAGCGTGCTGTTCTCAAAGCAATGAGAACCTTGCTTCCCCCGCAAGAATGACCTGAACGAGCATTGACTACCCGAAAACTTCAGATGCATGGAGTCCAATGTGACTCGGAGGGAAGACGTGTGAGCAGTAGCAACCAATTCAGTGAATCGTACGCCGCACGGGGATGGATTGGTGCCAGCGCTGACGCGCAACCGCAGTGGTACGCGATTCATACTCGGGCTCAGCACGAGAAGGCGGTCGTTTCTCATCTGAAAAGCGAGGGAATCGACACCTTTCTTCCTTTGGTTTCCGAAGTTCATCGCTGGAGCGACCGACGCAAGGTAGTGGAAGTTCCTCTGTTCTCCTGTTACGCCTTCGTCAATGTGTGTCTCGTGCCTGAGACCTGGGCCAAAGTTTTACGCGTGAACGGGGTTTTGCGTTTCGTAGGCGTTCGCGGAGAGGGCGTGCCTATTCCCGAAAGTCAAGTCGACAGTATCCGCACGCTGCTCTCGGGCAACCTTCCTTACACCGTCTATCCTTTCTTGAAGGTCGGTCAACGGGTCCGAGTCCGTGGGGGATCTCTTGATGGCATGGAAGGCATCCTGGTCGCACGTAAGGGAAATCGCACCCTGGTGATTTCTGTGGAACCCATTCAGCGCTCCGTGGCAGTCAATATCGACGGTTACCAAGTCCAGCCCATCTAGAACATCTTTATTTCTTCTCTAAGCAAGTTCCCGTGCTCTCCACCTAAGAAACTGGAACCCCCGAGGTTAGAGTCATGATCTCGCCACACATTCTCGTCGTAGGCAACGACCTGGCCGTAATGCGTACCGTAACAGCCATGCTGGCGGAAACTTCCTGCCGCGCAGAAGAAACCGCCATCGGCGCTGACGCGGTGAGGAAGGTACACAACAGTCCTTCTCCGGATTTAGTTCTGCTGGAGTTTGGCAACGGAAATCATGCGGCAAGCTTGCAGGTGTTGCAGGAAATCCGCACCACCCGCCCAGAGCTCGCCATCGTAGTGCTCTTGGCCTCAAGCGATACCAGGCAAGTAGTAGAGGCCATCCGTCTCGGGGCCCGGGATTACTTGACGATTCCTCTGCAGGAACTCGAGTTGCGGCAGGTGCTATTGCGGTGCCTTGGTCCAAAGCTCAGCACCAATGGAGGAGGCGACAACCGCGAAATTATCGAACACTTGGGCGACGACGTTTTCTTTGTGGCGGCCAGTCCGGCCATGCGCAAGGTCCGAATTCAGGCCGACCTTCTGGCAAACATCAACGTCCCCGTGCTGATTCTCGGCGAGAGCGGAACGGGGAAAGAAGTTACTGCTCACCTGATCCATAAGTTGTCTTCGCGATCCCAGCAAAAATTCTTAAAGGTTAACTGTGCCGCTTTGCCTGGCGAACTATTGGAGAGCGAACTCTTCGGTTATGAACGGGGCGCCTTTACCGGAGCCATGCGAACCAAACCGGGCAAGTTCGAACTTTGCAACGAAGGGACCATTCTTCTGGACGAAGTCGCCGAGATCCCGCCCAATCTTCAGGCCAAGTTGCTGCACGTGCTCCAAGACAAACAATTCTTCCGTTTAGGCGGCGATAACATGATTGACGTTGACGTGCGCGTTCTGGCAGCCACCAACGTCGACGTTCACGAGGCCATCGTCGACCGCAGGTTCAGAGAAGACCTGTATTACCGCCTGAGTGCCTTTACCATTTTTTTGCCTCCCCTACGGGAGCGCCAGACAGAGATTCCTGTGCTGCTGCGCCACTTCATGGCTCGGCTTGCGGCACAGTACGCCCTGCCCCCGGTTCAGTTTTCGCCGGCTTTAATTGACGCCTGTTTGCACTATCCATGGCCGGGCAATTTACGGGAGCTGGAAAATTTTGTGAAGCGGTATCTGGTCATGTCAGACGAGGCGACGGCGATTGCGGAATTGCGAGCCAATTGGCATAAGAACCACATCGTGAAAGAACTGCCACCAATTCCAATCGCACCTCGCAGCGAGATCGCACCCACAAATGGTGAATCCCATGCATCGCCCTTGCAGTCGGTCCTGCGCACTCTGAAAAATGAAACCGAACTGCAGGCGATCAGCCGGGCATTGCAAGAAACCCATTGGAACCGTAAACGTGCAGCTCGCTTACTGAACATCAGTTATCGCGGCCTGCTCTACAAGATACGCCAGCACGGCATCACGCGAGCCACGGGAGCCGTGCTGCCCCCACCCCTGCGCGACCGAGAGATCGGCCCGTAGGGAGACTAAAAGCAGCATCGATTGCCGAAGGAGCCAATCATGAACATTGCATACCACAAAGCCTCAAAACTCTTCTTAGTCGTCGTGTTCTGCATTGCCCCGAGCTGGGCTCAGAAGTCCGATAAGAGCAGCGTACTGACCCAACAAATGGCAGCGGCGTCGACTCCTGCACCGGCTAGTTCGTCGGGAAGCAGCGGAATGACCCCAAAAGATTTCAACGATTACGTCATTGGCAGCGAGGACGTCCTGGCGGTCAATGTGTGGAAGGAGCCCGAGATTTCTCGGGCAGTGGTGGTCCGCTCTGATGGGAAGATCTCGCTTCCTCTGCTGGGTGATATTCAAGCGGCAGGAACAACTCCGAAACAGCTCCAGGCGCAAATCGCCCAGGGGCTGGCATCCTTCATCTCCGACCCCGAAGTAGCAGTTATGGTGCAGAACATCAACAGCAAGAAATACAGCATCCTCGGGCAGGTGGGGCACGCTGGTTCGTCCTCATTGACTGGGCCCATGACTGTGCTTGATGCGATCGCGGCGGCCGGCGGATTCCAGACTTTCGCCAAGCGAAAGAAAGTTTACATCTTGCGAACCGGCGCCGACGGGCGCGAAAAACGAATTCCATTCAATTACACCGAGGTGATCAAAGGTAAACACCCGGAACAAAACATACTGCTCCAAGCTCGCGACATCATCATCGTTCCGTGAGGTATGTATGAAAAGATTAGTTCTTATTGTTCTTCTGAGCGCGTTCCCTGTTGGGCGCGCCTGGTGTCAGAATCCGAATACCCCGTGGCTGCCAGTTGGGCTCAATGGAGAGACCGGTCCCCTCGGCACCCTCAGCGAGTCTGGGGAGAACGAGCTTTCGTTGGGGGTGAGTGTCGGCGGTAATTATTATGGGACCACCTCGTCAAATAACAGCAGCCAGGACAATGTCGGGAGTTACACGGTCGCGCCCAACATAGCCATTATCGAGCACAGGCCGCGGGCTTCCTTCATGCTGCAGTACTCACCTGGATATACCAACTCGCCGCAGACTGGGAGCCAACTTACGCAGACTTCTCTCGATAGTCTGCAATATCGAATCACGGAAAGACTTACCCTGCAGCTCGGCGAACGATTCCTGCGCACGAACAGTTGGTTCACCGGGCTGGACGTTAACCCCGCGGCCTCGACCGGAAATGTGATTCAACAGCCCAATGAGTCGATCCTGACTACGCAAACAGTGGTAACGACTAGCTTCACCACGCTCAACCTGGTCTATCAAGCGAGTGATAGCACGATAATGGGATTTGGCGGTTCCTTCAGCAAGGGCAACTTCGCCAATGTGCAGGTGGGGCCCAGTCAGCCACTATTTAACTCCAACGCCGGCACGGGCAGCGCGTACATTCAGCACCGGGTGTATGGCAACAACTGGCTGGGAGTTACGGGCACGTTTCAACGAATCGTCACCAGCGGCCACACAAAAGAAGGCGCCGACAACCCGTCGCTGGAGATTTTCTATACCTTTGCTCCCAGTGCGCACACCAGCATGTCGTTGTTCGCTGGTCCGAGTTACTTTTCATCGCAGGCGGAAACCTCAATCCTAATCCTTGGGGTTCCGATTCCCGTTACCCTTCCAACCAAAGGTTGGGGGGAGCAGGGCGGAGCAACTGCTGGGTGGCGGGGGAAGCGCACAGGCATCAGTGCCAAATATATGCACCGCATCAGCGACGGAGGTGGGCTCAGTGGGGCTGTGAGCTCCGATAGTGCGACCGGCAATTTTCGCCACCAATTCAACGAGCGCTGGACCGCCAATGCCGCCTTGCTGTATGGCGACAACAAATCCAAAAGCATTCTCTTCGGAGGATCATTCAAACTGATTTCGGGGACTGCCAGCCTCGACTGGTTATTGTCAGAGCGCTTTTCGGTGGTACTCAGTTATGCACGGGATCATTTGTATAATTCCTACGACAATCTCGGCGGCGCCGCCGGAACGGCGAGTCTCACCCACACGACAAACGACAATCGCGTCTGGTGCAGCATTTCCTATCACATTACACGGCCATTAGGATGGTGAATATGTTTGATGAAATGGAAGAAAAACCTTCGCAAGGGCAGAACTTCGAACGATACTGGGATGCCTTGCGGCGACGACGCTGGTGGCTAATCCTGCCGACCTTTGTCATCTGGGCTGGGGTCTGGGGGGTCAGCTGGTTAGTACCGGCGTACTACAAGTCGGAGACTTTGATCCTGGTCGAGCAGCAGAAGGTCCCGTCGCAATATGTTGTGCCCAACGTGACCAATGACCTTCAGGAACGTCTGCAGAGCATGACGCAACAGATTCTAAGCCGCACTCGGCTGATGCGAATCATTGACCAGTTTCAATTGTATGCGGATCTGAAGTCGCACCTCACCCTGGATGAAATGGTCGATAAAATGAGGAAGGACATTAAGATCGACCTGGTACAGGCACCCGGGCCTCCCGGCAAGATGGCTGAGCTAACGGCTTTTAAGATCACTTATAGCTCCACCGACCCTCGTCTGGCCCAGCAGGTTACGGGCCAGCTTACGTCCCTTTTCATTGATGAAAACTTGAAGGAACGAGCCCAGCAGTCCGAAAGCACAACCGATTTTCTCGGAGCCCAGTTGGAAGAAGCACGCAAGAGCCTTAGCGAACAGGAACAGCGGGTTCGGGATTTCAAAAGCAAGTATCTAGGCGCTCTCCCAGATCAGTTGGGCAGTAACCTAAATATTCTCGGGGGTCTGCAGACTAGGCTGCAGCAGGAAATGCAGGCTGTCAATCAGTCTCAACAACAGGCCTCGTACCTCCAAACTTTGCTGGAGCAATACCGTTCGATTCGCATGGGTGTCAACGAGGGTTCAACCGATCCGGCATTGCCTCCGGCATTGGATGGAGAGTTGATGAAACTGAAAACCCAGCTGGCGGACATCCGTTCCCGCTACACTGAGCGTTTTCCCGATTATCGCCGGCTCAAAGAGCAGATCGCCCAACTCGAGAGCATGAAGCAGCACATGACGGAAGATCTGCAGGCAGCGGCAGCGCAGAACAAGAAGAACCAAGATAGCTCTTCGAGTGACAAGCCCAAAGACGGTACCGAAGCTCGCCCCACAAGCTTTGCCGAGATGAGAGAAATGTCGCCGATGTTGCAACTGCAAGGTCAGCTCAAGCAAAACCAGATGGAACTGGAGAACCGGCAGAAACTTGTGGCGCAGCTCGAAACGCAGATCCAGGCGTACCAGGCTCGTCTAAACGAAACCCCCGTCAGGGAACAGCAACTGGCAGACTTGACCCGTGATTATGAGCAGTCGCTTTCGAACTACAACTCGCTGTTAGGGAAGAGGAATCAATCCGAATTGGCCACGAGCCTAGAGAAGCGGCAGCAAGGAGAACAATTCCGCATCATCGATCCCCCGGGCTTCCCCTTGAAGCCTTACAAACCAGATCGGCTCCTGTTTGCCCTCGGTGGGCTGTTAGCAGGCATATTCGTTGGAGTGACTGCGACCGCCGGGATAGAGCTTATCGATGGCCGAGTTTTTCACGAGGCGGATTTCAAGGAACTTGTCCATGCCCCGGTATTGACAGAAATTCCACCTTTGCCCACCGCGCTCGATACCGTTCGCCGACATCGTCGGCTGCGCTTCGAGTGGGTGGGTGCGATCGCCATGTTGTTGGTGATGGCCAGCGGTTTCGTTTTCACCGCGTATCACGGATAAATCCATGTACAAGAAATTCTTCGGCCTAAACCGGAATCCGTTCGAGATCTCGCCCGACCCGTACTTTCTGTTTCCCACGGAACGGCACAAGGATGCCCTGGCAACCATTTACTATGGGATCCGCCGCCGTAAGGGCTTCGCCGTGATGACAGGCGAGGTTGGCACCGGCAAGACCTTGCTGGTGCGCTGTCTGCTCGAGCTGCTGAACCGGCAACAAGTCAGTTTTGCAAATATCTTCAACCCGCTGCTCTCTGGCGCCGAGTTCTTGCGATACGTGGTCGGCGACTTGGGGCTCAAGTCTCCGGACTACTCCAAGAGCACTCTCTTACCCATTCTTAACGAATTTCTTATTGCCCGCTATCGCAAAGGTCTCTGCACGGTTTTGATTGTCGACGAAGCGCAATACCTGCTTCCCGAGGTGCTGGAGGAAATTCGCTTGCTCACCAACCTCGAGACTTCCCAGCAGAAGCTCCTGCAGATCCTGCTTGTAGGCCAACCCGAACTCGAGGAGCGGCTTGACTCCAATGAACTCCGGCAGTTGAAGCAGCGAATTGGCTTGCGCTGCCGGCTCGAGGCCCTCGATGAGCAGGAGACGGGGGAGTACGTCGCGCAAAGACTCCGCCGTGCCGGCATGGCATTGGGAGCGGAGTTGGTTTTTCCGGCGGATGCCATCAGCGCGGTTTACCAGTACTCGCACGGCATCCCGCGCTTGATCAATACTCTGTGTGAGAATGCCCTGGTTGCGGCGTTTGCTCAACAGACGAAATGCGTGAGTCCGGAGATGGTGCGAGAGGTCTCCGCTGAGTTCCGTCTGGATCAAGAGCCCGCGAAAGCGCCTGCAAAAACCAACGGAAATGGGCACGATCAGCAAGCTGCAGCCAGGACTTTGCTCGAATTGTTGGAATCCCTGCAAAGATACCGCGCGCGCGGCAGCGCCACCCCCGTTCCTTTTCTCTGACCAAAAACAATCGCGCTGGCGGTAGAGTTCAGCCTCGATACGAATTTCGGTAGAGGTTGAGCTGACACCGCTTCGACGACAAGGAGCAAGACCACATGAGCATCGTATACAAGGCACTGCAACAAGCCGAAATGGAGAACCCTGGGATCGACGTGATCAAGGGAGACGAAGCATTCGCCCATGAGCACGTAGAAGCGACGACGAATGAAAACGTGTGGCTGCAACAGGCCAAGGTCGTTAAGCCCGTGGGGAGCGACGAAAAACGCATGGTGACGATTACCAACCCAGAAAGCCTCGCTACCGAAAAATTTCGTCTACTGCGGACACGTCTGTGTCACCTCCAGAATGGCGGCGGCCTGAAGAAAGTCGTTATCACCAGTGGAGCTCCTGGAGAAGGTAAAACCACCGTGGCGGCCAATCTGGCGATCAGTCTTGCCCGGCACACCTCGCAGAAGGTCCTGCTGCTCGAGGGTGATCTACGACACCCGGCGGTGGCGTTCAAGTTGGGGCTGGAGAACCTTCCCGGCCTGCGAGATTGGTTTGAGGGTCAGGAGCCACTGACTCAGTTCATCTATCAGCTCGACGGTCATCAACTTTGGCTTCTTCCCGCCGGCGCGCCCGCAGAGGACGCCCTGAGGATTCTCCAGTCGGAGCGGTTTGGGGATGCCATGAACCGGCTGAGTGATTGTTTCGACTGGATCATCATCGATGCTCCGCCCCTCGCTCCCTTGGCCGACATTCACTTCTGGGTGCAGAAAGCCGATGGCGTGCTGCTCGTTATTCGTGATGGTGTCGCGCAGAAAGAAACTCTGGTGCGAGGACTGGCGGGCTTGGATGCGACGAAGCTGTTGGGGGTTGTGCATAATGACACGGTAAGCGCCGTCCGCAACTATTATCAAAAATACGACCGCCCTCAAGAGGAGGAGGGCGGCAACCACAAAGGGTAGGCAGTAGTAGAATCGGGGCCCCGTTGATTCGCGTATTCAATGTTTACTTTCCTGCCCGCACCCTTTTCTTGGGAGTCTCGGAGTGGATCGTCGTTTTCGTGGCATTCACTCTGGCTTTGATTGCCCGGGCTGGCCGGGATGCGGATCTCGTGCTCGCCGATGAGCACGGCATCTACAAGATCGCCCTGGTCGCCGCAGTCTATCTGCTTTGCATGTACTATCTGGATCTGTACGACACTAAGGTCCTGACCAACCGCCACGAGGTCCTTACTCGCATTCTGCAGGTTCTGGGTCTGGGGACAATCGTTCTCGCCGTCGTGTACTACTCTTTTCCGGGTGTGCAATTGGGAAAAGGTACGTTCCTGCTGGGGATTCTGCTGGCGTTGCCCTGTCTGGTTTTGTGGAGGGAGACTTTTCCCCGGCTGGTGCGATCCCTGCACATGGCGGAAAAGTCCATTCTCATCGGGAACGGCTCCTTGGCACGTGCGCTTTGGGCTGAAGTCACAGCGCGGCCTGAGTTCGGTCTTGATCTTGCCGGCTGCGTGGATACGTCGGACCAAGAATCATTTACCGGAGTGCCGTGTCTCGGCACGATGGAAGAACTGCCCCATCTGGTTGACCGCAACGCGATCACGCGGGTGATCGTGGCCATGGCCGATCGTAGAGGCCGGCTCCCCCTTGAGGAACTCCTTGCGCTCAAAGCACGGGGCGTCATCGTCCAGGACGGATCCGACTTGTATGAAAGTATGACCGGAAAGATTCAGCTGGAATCGTTGCGCCCCGGCTGGTTGCTGTTTTCATCGGGCTTTCGCGTCTCCGGGCTTCTTTTGTTCTACAAACGGGCGACTGCATTCATTTTGTCGTTAGCCGCGTTAGTCTTGACCTTGCCATTGTTCGTCGTGATAGCCATTGCCATACGGCTGGAGTCTAAGGGACCCGCTATTTTTCGTCAGAAACGCGTGGGGAAAGACGGAAAGCTCTTTAACCTATACAAATTCCGCACCATGGTCGACGGAGCGGATTCAAACGGCAAATCTCGCCCGGCCGAGGACGACGACGAACGCTGCACCCGTTTAGGCAGACTGCTGCGCCGTACTCGTCTCGATGAACTGCCGCAGCTTTGCAACATTCTTCTCGGCGACATGGATTTTGTTGGGCCGCGTCCGTTTGTGCCGGACCAGGAAGAAGAATATGCCCGGCAGATTCCCTTCTACGAGCAGCGCTGGATGATCAAACCCGGCGCCACTGGATGGGCGCAAATCAATTATGGATATTGCGCCACGCTCGAAGACAATATCCAAAAAACAGCTTATGACCTCTATTACCTCAAGCACATCTCGATTGGACTGGATTTGCTGATCATCTTCCAGACCGTAAAAACCTTGCTTCTCGGACGCGGCGGCCGCTAGCGTGTTCACCTTGATCTCGAAGTCGGTATTCTGGCTTTGTTCGTTCCTCATTGCGTACACCTACTTCGTGTACCCGATGTTTTTATTCGTGGCCTACGCCTGTTCGCAGATTTGGCGCGACTGGCAGTATCTGAAATGGCGTGGTGACCGGCGTTGCCCGCGTCCCGCGGAGCAGGAGCTTCCCCTGATCACGATGGTTGTTCCTGCGTATAACGAAGAGAAGCACCTTCCGGATAAGCTGGCCAATCTTCAGCAGCTCGACTACCCGCAGGAAAAGCTGGAAGTGATTTTCGTCTCAGACGGCTCGACCGACGGGACCAATCGGATTCTCGAGGATATCACTGCCCTCAATGTACGGGCTATCTTTCTTCGTGAACGGCATGGAAAACCGCTGGCGCTGAATCAAGCGGTGACGGCGGCGCGGCACGAGATCCTGGTCTTCTCGGACGCAGCCACGTTGTTTGCTCCCGACGCACTGCAGAAGCTGATCCGTCACTTCAGCCAATCTGGTGTTGGCGCCGTCTGTGGCGCTCTCAAGTTCCGGGGAAGCGCCGAGTCCAAGCAAACCGAGGGCGTGTACTGGGGATACGAAAGCATGCTCCGGCTTATGGAGTCGCGCCTGGGAGCTACGCTGACCGCAAGTGGCGCCATCTACGCATTGCGGCGGGAATGTTACCGTCCGCTTCCCGCAGATTCAGTGATCGAAGATTTCGTGATCCCTATGAATGCTCGCAAGCTCGGCTACCGGGTGCTTTATGACCCGGAGGCGATTGGCATGGAGTTCGCAGCGGAGTCGATCAAAGGAGAGTTCCGGCGCCGTGTGCGTCTGGCGATTGGAAGTTTCCGCAATCTGCCGGAATTCCTGCGCGTACCTTTGCCTCGGTTTACGCGGATTGCCTTCTTTTCCCACAAGGTTCTGCGTTGGATGGTGCCTTTCCTGCTGATCGGCGTTCTGCTTAGCAATGGTTTTCTGCTGCGCGAGTTGCCCTATCGGATTACCGCCGTGTCTCAGCTTTTGTTTTATCTCTGGGCAGCCCTGGGACTGGTTCTGCACCAACAAATGCAGAAGTTGCGCTTTGGTCTTGTAGGGTATTTTCTTCTGGCGATGAACCTGGCTTTTCTGGTGGGCTTCATTCGATTTCTATCGGGTAAGACGGAAGCCACGTGGGAACGAATCGGCTAACTTTCGCATCCGAGGCCAAGCCCCGGTTTTCCTTGACCGGAATTCCGGTGCTGAACTACCACGGACTGACGGCTAATGGGACACCGCTCAGCACCAAAGAAGCCCGATTCTGGGTGTCCGAAAACTCATTCTTTGAACACTTGCGCTGTCTCCTCGCGTGCGGCTGCGAGGCGCTGTTGGTGGAAGAGTTGTTGCAGGCTTCACCATGTGATGCCAACGGAGTTCCTGCGGCGGCGGTCACCTTCGACGACGGCCGGGCTTGTGACTATGAGGTCGCCTATCCCATGCTGCTCGCCGCCGGTCTCCCTGCAACCTTCTTTGTCAACACCGCGACGATTGACCAGCCTGGCCATCTCACGTGGTTGCAGCTGCAAGAAATGAAGCGGGCCGGAATGTCGGTGCAGTCCCACAGTCATGACCACACAGATTTGGCCAGACTCACCGCAATCCAACTGGATGATCAATTACGAAGATCGAAAACCGCGATCGAAGACCACTTGGGCTCTGAGGTAACGCTGCTTGCGCTTCCCTTTGGTTCCATGGGAGCGAACACGCTGACTGCAGCCAGGCGTGCTGGCTACCGCGCTGTTTGCTCTTCCGGAGGCGGATTGGCGCGATTTAATTCTCCGGTCATCGATCGCATTTGCATTTATTCCGACACGACTTCACAGCAGCTCTCCTCCATCTTGAGAAAAAGCCCAGCGTTCTTTGGCAAGAAAGCTTGTCGGACGGCATTGCTCAGTTTCCCCAAGCAAATGGTCTTCAATTTGTTCCCCGGATGGGTCGACAGTTGGCGCGCCAGTCATGAATGATCACAAACGAGTGCACGTCTTTGTGCTGATTGACGCCCTCGGCTGGCTGATCCTGGAGGGCCAGGATTTTCTCCAGGATGAGTTGCCCTTTCGGCGGCCTCTGCGAACCGTGCTCGGCTTCAGTTCCGGGGCGATTCCCACTATACTTACCGGCCTGCCTCCCGCCCAGAACGGCCACTGGAATCTTTTCTATTACGATCCTGAGGGTTCGCCGTTTCGCTGGATGAAGT
Organism: uncultured Acidobacteriota bacterium; assembly: GCA_963832245.1. Classification (GTDB taxonomy): domain Bacteria; phylum Acidobacteriota; class Terriglobia; order Terriglobales; family Acidobacteriaceae; genus JABDBE01. The sequence continues at coordinate 2,162,359 of CAWHTG010000004.1, read as the reverse complement.
ATCTGAGTTTTCTGCCCGAGCGTGTCTTAGATCACCGCGTCACGCGGAAACTCCTCAAGGAATTGGGACGACGCGTGCTCGGACTGGGCTCGCAGTTTGAGTGCGCCGTCAGCCCACGGCTTATGCCCTGGTTCAATTGGGTGGAAAAGAAGAGCATCTACGAACGCGGTGGCGTATCCGGTGCGCCTTCCATCTTCGACGAACTGGCAGAACAGAACATAGCTTACAGGGTTTACTCCTATCATCACGCGAGCGACGAAGAAATTTTCAGCCTCGCCCAGCGCGACATTCGCCAAGGTGTCGCCACCTTCTATTTTGTCTACCTCAGTGAAATGGACCGGTTTCTCCACGATCACTGCGGAGACGGAGGCAGCAAGGTTAAGGAGCGCCTGAGTTGGTATGCATCCAATTTGCGGCAACTGTTTGCCACGGCGCGAGAAGTCGACCCGCACGCCGATCTGACTGTGTTCTCTGATCACGGGATGACGCCTGTAACGAACCACTTCGACTTGGTAAAGCAAGTTGCTCAATGCGGTTTCTCGATGCCGGATGATTACCTGTCGATTTACGATTCGACCATGGCACGCTTCTGGTTCTTCAATGGAAAAGCCCGAAGCACAATCTCGGACAAGCTGAAATCCCTGCCCTGCGGACGGCTCTTGTCAGACCAGGAGTTGGAAACTCTCGGCGTGTTTTTTCCCGACCACCGGTACGGAGAATTGGTCTTCCTGCTGCATCCGGGCTGGCTAATCTCTAACAGCGACTTCAACGGAAAGGGTTGGATGCCAGTTGGCATGCATGGCTACCATCCTGAGGATGCGTATTCCGATGGCGTTTTCCTGAGTGACCGCAAGCCGCCTCTGCCAGTCGAGAATGTAGCCGACGTCTACTATTGCATGCGCCGAGCGATGGACCCGCGCGCCCTATTGGCAGGCGCCCGATGAAATCGAATCGCATCTCAGTTTTATATTTTTGCAACGAGTTTGTCCGCGGCGGCGCCGAACAACACATCGTCACGCTTCTGTGCGGCCTAAGCCGGGAATATTTTGATCTTCATCTAGTCTGCACTCCGCAACTGGCCAAATTGCTGAACCCCGACCTGCCTTCCGATGTTGAAGTTATTCCACTGGAATTGCGCAAGCCGTGGCAGATCACTGCTGCTCTGGAGTTGGCTGAAATTCTTCGCAGCCGCCGCGTTGATATTCTGCACTCCCACATTTTTTATGCCAGTCTGTTTGCATCCCCGGTGGCATGGAGTTGCAGTGTGCCCATGGTTATCGAGACGCCCCATGTGCGCGAACACTGGCGGCGAGAAGGGATGAAGTCAAGATTCGTGATCGATCGATTGGTCGGCCGTTGCGTGAATCGCTATATTGCTGTCTCCGAGGCCAACGGAAGATATCTCACTGAACACAAGGGGTTGCCGGCCCAAAAAATCTCGGTGATTCACAATGGCTCGGATCTTAAACGTTTTCGTCACGGGCGTTGCAAGTCGGCGGGTTTAAGACAAAAGCTCGGGTTTCGAATGGAGGAACTTGTCCTTCTGGTCGCGGGTCGCCTGGAGCCGCAGAAAGGGCATTCAGTATTGCTGAAAGCATTGCCAGAGGTGCGGCGCGTATTTCCAAACGTGCGTACCGTGTTTGCGGGTGAAGGAGAATTGCTCCCGCAATTGCAGCGGCAGGTGAGGGAGTTGGGGCTGCAAGGCGCGGTCGCTTTCGTAGGTTTTCAAAGCAATATGGAGGAGTGGTTTTCGGTTGCCGATCTCACCGTGCTGCCTTCATTTTATGAGGGCCTGCCGCTGGTTGCCATCGAGTCACTTGCCGCCGGAACCCCCGTGGTAGCCACTGCCGTCGACGGCACGCCGGAAATCGTAATCCACGAAAGAACTGGACTCACCGTCCGTCCTGGTGCCCCTGAGGAACTCGCAGCGGCCATTAGCACGATGCTGGCCGACCCCGCGTTGCGAACGAAATTCGGCAGCGCAGGACGAGCGTGGGTGGAAGAGGAATTCAGCCAGGAAAAACAGGTAAAAAGAACCGAAGATCTCTATCTCAGCTCAATGGAAAAGGTTCGCAGAGAGCGCTCCCAGGAAGTATTCGCCTCGCAGGAAGTCGGAACTCGAGACGTGCAATTGGTTGAAAGAGCCAGTTAGTCCCAGCGAACGACCTAACCACAATGTCTGCAAAGGCGACCATCAGTGGACTTCCCTCCTGCCCCGAAACTGCGCCAGCGCAGGCCTCCGCCGCGATCGAAACGATCTGCGAAGAGGCGGTCCGGGTGTGTGAACGGCAATTCCGTCGTGGCTTGCGTGCGCTTATCCTCACCGGCAGCTTTGCCCGCGGTGAAGGTTCGTTCCTTCGGAACAAGGAAATTTGGCAGGCCCTGAGCGACGCCGAATTCATCGTACTTCTCGCCGATTCTGTTCGCGTGCCGTCACCTACAGAACAGCGGGAAATGCAGCTCAGAACCAGCCACGCACTTCAATCCCGCGGCATAAACTGCTCGCTGTCGTTCGGGTTTGTTCACCGCAACTATCTGCGAAAACTGCCGCCGTCCATTTTTGCCTTTGAGCTGCGGGCGTGCGGTCGGGTTCTTCTGGGCGATGCTTCAGTTTTGTCCCTCATCCCCCAATTTCGGAGTTCTGAAATCCCCCTGGAGGATGCCTGGCGTCTGCTATGCAACCGCCTGGTCGAGTGCTTGGAGGTTCTCGGCCATCTGGAAAGCGAATGTGACTCGGTATTACGGCAAGACTCGTATCGGATCGTCAAACTCTACCTCGACATGTGTACATCGCTGCTTGTGTTTTGCGGAGCCTACGAACCACGCTACGCGCAACGAGCGGATGCATTGAGCAGGCTGGCGCAGTCGGATCCTGCCGATGCGCCATTTTCTTTGAGAGAGTTCTCGAAGCAAGTGTCGGCGGCGACAGGGTTCAAGATTTCTGGTAGAAGCAGCGCGAACTTTGGCGTGTCAAACCGGAAAGAGATGGCCTCGGTTACCGCAGAAGCCATGTCATATGCCAGAGAGTTGTGGCGTTGGGAACTGAAGAAGCTGACAAACTCCAATGACGCCCCCGCCGACCAGCAACTGTTAAAGCGGTGGATGAGTCAGCAAGGGATGGCGCACAGACTCCGTGGCTGGGCCTATGTTTGCCGCAAACAAGGCTGGCATCGCAGTTGGCGAGAGTGGGGACGATGGTTGCGTCTGCTTTCCCTGGCTTCGCCGCGGTATTGTATTTACGCCGTGGCCAGTGAACTGTGCTTTGGACTTCCCTCCTCGCTGGATGACGCTCGCGGCCTCATGGATTCCAATTGCGGGCGCTGGCGCGGTTTTCTGCCGATGCGTAAACAAATATACGACTCGGAACGCTCACTCCGGTCGAAACTGATGGCTGAAACCGTTTGGAACTACGAGCAATTTCTCGTGGAGACACGAGCGTGAGGGCAGCAACGGCTCCGGGCAAACGCAGAAATCTACGTTAGAAACCTGGTGAAACTACCACCGAACCAGCCAAGCAGCCAAGACAAAATGCGAATACTTTTCGTGGCATTGCAATTTCCGGTCCCGGCTAATAACGGACATAAGATGCGCTCGTGGTCAATCTTGCAGGCGCTCGCGGCCGAGGGGCATGAGGTCTCGCTGCTGTCTTTTCGTGAATCCAACGACGCGCAGCCGGACGACCCAATGTTGCGCTCCGTTTGCCGTGAGGTCACAGCAGTTCCTTTCCGGATGACCAATTTGTCTTCGAGTGGCGAATATATGAAACGCGCCCTCGCTATGTTCTCGCCGCTGCCATACGCTTCGAGCCGTTTTTCTTCGGCGATCATGCGCGAACGGATGGCTGAAGTTCTCGCGCGCGCCGACTTCGACTTGATTATTGGCGATACGGTATTCAGCATTTTGAACCTACCCACCACGGATGTCCCTGTCTCGCTCAATGCTTTCGATCTGGAGCACCTGATCCTGGAGCGCTATCTCGCGCACGAAGCTAATCCCTTCAAGCTGGCGTACGGCTGGCTGGAGAGCCGGAAGTTGCGGCGTTGGGAAACGATGGCCTTTTCCCGTGCAGACTGGGTGATGTCCTGTTCGCAACATGACCAGGAACTGGTGCAGAAGCTCCGGCCGGGCGTGCCAACCGTCGTCGTGCCCAACATCGTAGACGTGAATAGCTACAGCCCCGCGGGGGACGTGGACGAACCCGTTCTGATCTATCAGGGTGGAATGGATTGGTATCCCAACCGAGACGCAGTGGAATATCTCGCTTTTGAAATTCTACCTATTCTGCGCAGGCTCGTTCCTCATTGCAGAGTAACTGTGGCAGGACGGAATCCTTCTCCCGAGTTTCGCCAGCGACTTAAAGGCGTTGCGGAAGTGAGTTTCACTGGCACGGTCGCTGACATGCGCCTTGAGATTGCCAAAGCGGCAGTGTGCCTAGTTCCATTGCGGATTGGTAGCGGAACTCGCATCAAGATCCTGGAGGCTGCAGCCATGGGCAAACCGATGGTATCAACCACGCTGGGAGCAGAAGGACTGGAGTTCGTCGATGGCTCGGAAATTCTGATTGCCGACCAACCCCAGGCATTCGCCGAAGCTGTGGCTGGGCTTCTGAGTGACGCAGCTCGCCGTCATTCCCTTGGGCGTGCGGCACGGCGACGCGTGGAGCAACAGTACAGCATGCCAGTTCTTCGCGAGTCGCTCGTAGAACTGACCGCCCTCGTAGAGAGTGAGCAGGGAACAAAAACAGTTCTCGCACAACCGCAATGAGCACAGTCGCTGTCGAGACATCGGGACCATTTCCACTTACGGAGAAAGAAAGAGCATGAAGAAAGCATTAATTACCGGCATTTCTGGACAAGATGGTTCATACCTTGCGGAATATCTCTTGAGCTTGGGCTACCAGGTCTTCGGACTGGTACGTCGCGAGCCCAATACCATGCGCTGGCTGGATCCGATTCGCGGGCGCGTCGAGTTGCTCTACGGAGATATGCGTGACACCCAGTCGCTGGAGGTCGCGTTCTACAAGGCCTGGCCCGACGAGATTTATAACTTGGCTGGACAAGTATTCGTCCCGACCAGTTGGGAGTGTCCCGCCGAGACCTTCGATGTGAACGTTGGAGGCTTTACGCGCCTGCTGCGGATTGCAGAGCGTCAAAAGCCCGATACCCGTATTTATCAAGCCTCCAGTTCTGAAATTTATGGCAATGCGGATGGGCTATGCAGTGAGAAGACGCCGTTCCGCCCCACTTCACCGTATGGCACTTCGAAGATGGCCGCTCACCGCTTGGCGGAAGTTTATCGCGCCCGCGGACTCTACGTGGTTGGCGGCATTTTGTTCAATCATGAATCGCCACGACGCGGCCCGGAAATGGTCACCCGCAAAATTACCCGCATGGCCGCCGCTTGGGCACGCGGAGAACGTGCCAAGCTGCAACTGGGCAACCTCCAGGCTCGCCGGGACTGGGGCTTTGCTGGAGATTATGTCAAGGCAATGCACGCTATGTTGCAGGTTCCAACTGCGAGCGACTATGTGATTGGCACGGGCCAGTCTCATAGCGTCGCGGAGTTTGTCACCCAGGTTCTGATCGAGTTGAATAGATTTGTGGGCAACGGGTCAGGCCAGGTTAGCCTTGAAGACTACGTAGAAGTCGATCCGCGACTGCTGCGCACCGGCGAGATCCATGACCTTCGCGCGGATGCCACTCGCGCCCGCGAAGAACTGGGCTGGAAACCAGAAGTGGACTTCCACGGCCTGGTGCGCATGATGGTAGAAGCCGACGTAGCGGCTGCCAGCGATAAGGTAATGGACCAATCTGTGGCAGCGGATTGACGCACAACTTCAATAATTTGCGACAGGCGTATATGGGCGAGACCGATACAATCCTGAAAACTGGAGAAGCTGTCGACACGTTACCAGCCCCGGGCACTCGTCGCAACCAGCGGCCGCCGTTTCGTTGGTCTGACATTTTCAGGGCGCCGCTGCACGACCTGCCCATGCGGGACGAGATAATTTTCCAGTATCTCCCACTGGCGTCGGATATGTCAGTTTTGGAAGTCGGTCCCGGTGTGGGTTTCACTGCTTTCCGCCTGGCCCCACGGGTGCGGCACATCACCTTACTGGACATCGCTCCCGAAAGCATCTCCCAACTGCGGAAGAACCTCGCCTCTGTAACTAATCTGAAAGCAGTTTGTGCGGATGCCTGCTCGCCAGAGTTGAGAGAGAAAGTGGGAAGCCCTTTCGATGTCGTCATTAGTCTGGACATGTTCCAGTTCGTCGGCAACCCGCAAGCGTGCCTGAAGAATTTTGCCTCTGTGCTGGCTCCGGGCGGCCGTCTGCTCCTGCAGTGGCCCAACTATCCCCCGCACCGGACCAAAGCCGTGACCTATATCCGCAGCAGACGTGAGCTCGAAGAAATGGTCCATTTGGCTGGTTTTAAACAGTGGAGCGTGCATGCTCTTCGTCTTCGCCCATATGCAAGCGTGCTGTATCGCGGGTTTCACGAACGACCGTTGGCACTCTATCGGCAATTGCGAAGCAATAACGGCGTCGACGCTCCACAGAACTTCGATCAGACCTGGACGTTTCGGCGGGGACAAAAGCTGGAGCGCTACAAGTCGCTCCTTCACTTGTCATGGGCGGGCTTGGTGTCGGCGATGCGCCTCGGCGGAGATTGCTTTCGGTGTCATCCCCTCGGCGAGAACCTGGACGGCAATCTGTTGTTGCTAGCGCAACGGTAAGAAAGAATCAAGCCGTGATCTTCTACTATTTCCTTATCCTGGTGATGCCCCTCAGTAAACACCACTTTTGGGGCCAGTTCGCCGGGGAGTTTACCGGGATCAAATACGTCGGGATGGCTTGCCTGCCCTATGCAATGGTGCATTTAAATGTCCGCCGGACTGCACCTCCTCTTTTTGCGACGTGGCAAGCACGATTCTTCGTTGGTTTATTTTTTGTTTTCACTTTGTCTTACGTTACCACGCCCCAAGTGGGAAGCTGGAACAACAGTCATTGGCTGACATACCTGTCGTTTCTGATGCTTTACTTCATCACGGTGGCAGTTGTCGACTCGCTCGAGCGGCTGCGCTGGGTGTTGATTGCCGCAAGCAGTTCCCTGGCGCTCGCGTCCCTGTATGTCCTGCGCGACTGGCAGGTCTACCATGCCATGTACAAAGATTATCGGCCGGGATGGGTGGTGGGCGACCCCAACTACTTTACCGTGAATGTCTTACTCTTTATTCCCACTACCTTCCTTCTCGCCATGCAGCCACGGCCTCGTTGGCAGCGATGGTATTGTGGGGCTTGTTTTATCGTAACCCTATTTGGCATCTGGGTATCGGCCTCGCGGGGAGGCTTCTTGGGAATAGTTGTCTGCTGCTTATGCCTGATCCTGAGATCCAAACGTCGAGTGCGTCATCTGGTGCTGATCGGCGTCGCCCTCACCGTCGTGACCGCCTTCTCTCCCGTGTCGCCGATTCAACGTTTTCGGAATCCCAGCCGTGGAGATCAACAATCAGCTGACACTCACGTCGCACTGATGCGTGGTGGGATCCGTATGATGTTCGCGCATCCCATACTCGGCGTGGGCTTGGACAACTTCAGATATAACATTGCTCAGTTTGTGACGTCCGAGGAAGCGACGGGGATGGACCAGCTAAAACGCATCGCTCATAACAGTTATGTCGAGATCGGAGCTGAGGCAGGAATTCCCGGCTTGTTGCTCTTTCTCGGCATGTTGTTTTCTAGTCTCCTGTCATTGGAACAAGTAGCGCAGAGGTCAAAGCGTCTCGGCAACCCAACGCTCATGCAGATCGCTCTAGGTCTCCAGGCAGGATTACTTGGAAGCAGCGTATCAATCTTCTTTGTTTCCGGAGAGTATCAGAAAATGTTCTGGCTGGCCGTGTTTCTCACCATGTCCCTACCGCCACTGGCCGACGAAGTTGCCGCGAAACAGAGAGCATTGCGCCGCCGAGCCGCATCGAAGAACCTTCCCCAATCCCCCGGTAACAATAATGTCGTGCAGGCTTCAAACCAAATATCAGTCGGCTAAGCCGACATATCTCTTGGGAACGCCTTGGCGTTCCCTAAACTGTATCCAAGTCAGCCCTGCAATGTTTCGCCGCCAAAGCGCAGTTTTCAAACTGGTTCTTCTCTCACTGTCCATCATGATGACTGGCATGCTGGCAGCATGGGCATCGAACGATCTTGCGGCGAGCTTGTTTACGGATGACAGTCCCCAGCAGAATCCTGTGAAGACCGTCCAAGTCGCCAATCCGGCCTCGCCCGGCCCTGAACTGGATGCCTATGGAGGCCTGGTTTCTTTGCCTTCCCCAAGTGGAGGGAGCGGGTTTTTCCGCGTGGAAAAATTTGGCAAGCGCTGGATGCTAGTAACCCCGTCCGGGCACGCGTTCTGGATGTTCTCAGTGCAGAACATAGGTGACTATTTCTTTCCCCGAGGGGGCAAATACCCTGGCGGAAAGGGTGAGTGGGCGGTACAAGTGCGCCGGAGACTACGAAGCTGGGGTTTCAACAGCACGGGGGAGTACGGGGCGGCAGAGGTCTCGTACGGGAAGGGCGAGCAGATGCCGTTCCTCTCTATCTTCAGGCCCGTCAGCAATGCCATCCGAAACACTGGCGGCTACGCGCGCGAGGCGGTGAAAGAGATTTATGAGAACGTTCCACCTTCTATCTATGGCGGCTACCGAGGTGTCCTGATCGATGCCTTCGATCCTAAGTATGCGGCTTATGCCAAGGCATTTTTCGATAGTCAATACAACCTGGGATCGATTTCAGGCGGTGCGAAAAACCCGTGGCTCATTGGATATTCAACCGAAGATGGCGACGAGTGGTTTGGCCTTACGGTCGCGTCTGAACCGGATATGGACATCATTAAGCCCCATCCCGCGTGGGCCGTCCTGGTTTCCATGGACCCGATGAGAACTCCGGCCACCCCGGGCAGTTACCCCGTGCAGAAATATAACGATCTGACCAATTACTCCAAGCAGGCCCTAAGGGACTTTCTCAAGAGCAGATACAACAATGACCTGGCGACGTTCAATACGAGTTGGCGGAGCTCATACACTTCTTGGGACCACGACGGCGGTTATGGCGTCGGAACCGGATTTCTGGACGAAGGAGGACAGCACACCTGGGTGGCGTCGCGTCGCCCCGCTCCGACCGGAGATTGGAATACGTTGGATGCAATGACACCGGCAGCCAAGAAAGATATGGACGACTTTCTTGAGCTGTTTACCGACAAAATCGCTTCAGTTGCTGCCAATGCAATTCGGGCGAAGGACCCCCGTCATCTGCTTTTCAGCCCGGATACGATGAACCAGTGGGGATTTGTAGGCCGTGCACCCGCGCTGCGCGCGGCCGCCAAATGGTTTGATGTTCTTCACGTCGGCTATCAAGAGGGCCCAGTTTTTCCAGACGAACGGCTGGCTGCGCCTTCTGCCACCTACGACATTGCGGGCAAGCCTATAGTGTATTGGATAGGATTTACCGCCAATAAGGACTCGTCGATGTCTGCCTTTGGCGATCCGTATGGCGTTGATCACACTTCAACCCAAGTCGCGCGTGGCGAAAAATATGCGACTTATATAAGCCACTTGTTCAATGACCGCGGATCGAATGGCGATTATTTCTCCCTGGGAGTTGATTTCTGGGGTTGGGAAGATCAAGGCAACGAAAAAGCAAATTGGGGATTGGTCTCGCCGAAGGACAATGCCTACGACGGAATCGAGGCGCGCATCGCCGTGGCCAAAGACCGGTGGGGCTATCCGACGGGCGGAGAGAACACTGACTACGGTGATTTTCTGAGCGGCGTGCGAGCCGCAAACCTGGGTGTGTATGAAAAGCTGGTGCCTACAGTTCACTGAGTTCCAAAGCCCACCAGGCACCGCAGACCCGACAAGGATCGATAAAAGCGCACGATGAACATTGGTTTTATATCGGAAGCCCTCCCTTACTTGCCTTCTCGAGGTGGATTTCGCCTGTATGGTGGAAACCTGATCCGTTGCTTGTCGAAACGCCACACCATCGATCTGATTTCCTTCCTGCGCGATGACGACGAACAACACCTCAGTTGGCCGGAACCATACTGCAGCTCGGTGCGCACTCTGCCGGGTAATGGTGCCAGCCTTCCCCGACGACTGGCCAATGTAGCTGCAGCACATTTGTGGGGCAAGCCGCAGGTCGGAAGACAGCAACTGGGCGCCATGCTTCGGGAGGGTTTTGCCGCTAGCAAGTGGGACGTTCTGCACGTTGAGGGAGAATATGCGGGCGGGCTGCTGCCGCATGACCTGCCAGTCGCGAAAGTCCTCTCACTGCATGATTCTTGGACCCTGCGCTCCGAGGAAATGTTAAAGTGCGCGCAAAACTGGCGCGAAAAACTTTATTACACGTTTCTCAAGTACCACGAACCGCGCTACGAACAACTTGTCTTCCCGCGATTCGAGAGATGCACGGTAGTGGCCGGCCCCGACCTCGCCGAAGTGCGCAAGATCGTGCCAGGCGCCAAAGTTGATTTGATCTCCTACGGCACCGATACCGAATACTTCCACCCGGTGAATGTGCCCAAACAACCTCATACCCTGGTCTTTCACAGCCATCTCGGATATGCACCGAACATCGAGGCCGCTCTCGAATTCGCCAATGACATTTTCCCGCTGATTCGCCGTGAAACGCCCGATGTCACATTCCATCTGGTCGGCGCAAGACCCGATCCCAAGATTCGCGAGTTGGCCTCCCGCGCGGGCATCAAGATTTCCGCCAATGTGCCCGACTTGCGCAGCGCCGTGTGCTCCGCAGAAATCTACGTTTGCGCGATTCGGCATGGCACGGGCCTAAAGAGCAAGATGCTTGAAGCGATGGCGATGCAGATGCCGATTGTTGGATACCATCCTGGCTCGACGGTAGGTATCGAATGCGTCTACGGAGAGCACCTGTTGGCCGCGACCTCGCCACAGGAGTTCGCAGCCCATGTTCTCGATCTCATGAAGAATCCGACGAGAGCGAAAACCATGGCCCAGGCGGCCCGCAAACTGGTTTGCGAGAAGTACAGCTGGGAGTCGCGAGCGCATGCTTATGAAGAACTTTACCAGCAAGTGCAAGAGGAGCGACGAAGGCGTGCGCGGGCGAATTAGGGTGGGGCTTTCCCAGTCGCACGGGCAGTGCAGCTGATGAACAAATTTCGGGGCAGAGGAGAAACTAAGTGGACTGGAAGAATCGAAAAGTGCTCGTGACCGGAGGAGCCTCGTTTATTGGCTCTAACCTGGTCGACGCCTTGCTGAAGCGCGGAGCCAAAGTCCGCGTGGTCGACGATCTTAGCAGTGGAAAGCTCGAAAACATCGCCAGCCATATTCAAGCGGGCCGGATTGAGTTCACCAAGGCGGACCTAAGGGAATCCGGTGTCGCCGAAGCGGCGGTCGAGGATATGGGCGTTGTCTTCCACCTCGCGGCCGACCACGGAGGTCGCGGCTATGTGGATCTTCATCAGGCTGCTTGCGCCGTGAACCTGCTGTTGGACGGCTTGGTCTTTCGCGCCTGCCACCGCGCCCAAGTGGAGAAGGTTGTGTATGCCTCGTCGGGTTGTGTATACCCGAATGGTTTACAATCTGATCCCTCCCAGACGGTATATCTCAAAGAAGATATGGTCGGTCCTCCCTACGACGCCGATAACATGTACGGCTGGGCGAAGCTCATGGGCGAGATGGTGCTCCGCGCTTATCACCGGGATTGGGGGATGAAGTCGGCCAGCTGCCGCTACTTTACGGTGTATGGTCCGCGTGGAGTCGAAAACCACGCCGTCATCGCAATGATTGCCCGCGCTCACACCCGGCAGGATCCTTTCGTGGTGTGGGGAAACGGCGAGCAAATCCGGAATTGGACTTACATCGACGACATCGTTGAAGGCACTATTCTGGCGGCTGAAAAAGTGGACGATGGCTCGGGAATTAATCTGGGCACCATGGAGCGTATTCGAGTGATCGACGCGGTACATCAGATCGTTAATGCGTTCAACTACGAGCCAACCACAGAGCTGCATCCGGAGATGCCCACCGGTCCTCTGAATCGGGTGGCGGATAATGCGCTGGCCAAGAAGCTGCTAGGGTGGGAACCCAAAGTGAAGTTCGCAGACGGCCTGCGCCGCACCATTGAGTGGTACGTATCCTCTCGAAATCAGGACGAGGCCGCAACGGCGCTGGACAAGTTGCTCATCGAGCGATAGAGCACGCCCTTCCCCAGGATCTTAATCATTCGACAGTCGTTGTAGTCATGCACTCGCCTTATGTTGCGAAACATATTCTCGAACTGGGTCGCGATTGTGATCATCGGCGCGGTCGCGTTCTTGATGACTCCATTCCTGATTCATCATCTCGGGAACTTGGAATTTGGCATCTGGATACTGGTGTCGTCGATATGCGGTTACTCCGGGCTGCTGGAGTTCGGGCTTCGCACTACGCTACAGCGCTATGTGGCGCGCTATCGAGGCCTCGATGACCGCCAAGCTCTTAATCAGGTTTTCATGACCGCGCTGCTGCTGACGATCGCCGGTGGATTGCTCATTCTTTTCGTCATGGTTGTTCTGTCTTGGGTTCTGCCGGGCTTTTTCGGATTGCACGGGGAACGCCGCCACGATTTCAGCATGCTGCTCATCGTCATGGGACTTAGCATGGCGGTCACGCTGGTGTCGCTGTTGTTGAAAGCGTATTTGTGCGGATGGGCGCGTTTCGAGCTCTATAACCTGAACATAGTTGCGTTTACGGTGGCGCAGGCGGTTGCCATGGTTGTAGCGCTGCGCTTGGGTTATGGCGTGGTGGCGCTGGGAGTCGTTACACTCGTCCTGACGGTCTGCTTTATCCCGTGGGACTGGCAGATGGTGCGCCGGGTCGATCCGGGACTTCGCCTGGACTGGAAAAGTCCCACTACCGCGCGAGGACGAGAGTTGCTGGGATTCGGCCTGTGGATGTTCCTCAACAGCATGGGAATCAGGCTTAGGACCTACACCGACTCACTCGTGATTGGAAGAGTGTTGACAGTGGCGCTCATCACTCCGTTCAGTGTCGCGGGACGCCTCATGCAGTACTTCGAACCCGCCGTCAACAGCATCGCCAGTCCCATGCTGCCGGTAATGAGCGAGCTCGATGGTTTGCGGCGTCACGGAGAACTGCAGCGTTTTTTTTTGCAAGCCACTAAGCTGTCCAGTATCTTCACCCTGCTCATCGCATGCATTTTGGCCTTGGACGCACAAGTTCTGCTGCGCATTTGGGTGGGCGAAGAATTTGTCTCGGCCTACCCCTTGGTGCTGATTCTGCTGGTGGGATACGTGCTGGAACTATCGCAGAGGCCTTCGGCCGTAGCCCTCCTGGCCCTAGGACGTCATCGCGCTTTGGGCGAGTGGACCATGGGTGAGGGTTTGGCCAACCTGATTTTGAGCGTCTATTGGGGCCGTAAATATGGGCTGGTGGGAGTTGCGTGGGGAACCACGATTCCGCTGCTCGTTGTGAAAGTCACGCTGCAGCCCTGGTATACGCTCAAGGTGCTCGGCCTGTCCGCTCGTGCCTATATACAGGAGTCTTTTGCTCGTGCCGTCTTAGTGAGTGGGTTGTTTTTGGTTTGCGCTTATGGGCTGATGAAAGCATTTCCGCCCACCGGTATATTGGGGCTGATTGGCATGTTCATGCTACAGGTAGCGCTGTTTTGCCTAATCACGTGGACGATGGGATTAACTGGTTACGAAAGAAACCTGTTGTGGCAGCGCAGCCAGCGTTTCATTTCAGACCGGGGATTGGCAACCGTGGGAGTCAAGACATAAGCGCTGGGCACACATGCGGTGAATGCTCCCCAATCTCCACCGGAGGTGGTGCAGTTCTGCACCTATGCGGGCGGCTGGATCGCAAGAAGAAAACCTACACTGATTCCAAAATAAAGCAGATTGCCTCGGCTATGCGATACGAACTGAAGCGGCTCGACGTCGCACCCTGTTCCCGCGGTGGGCAAGGTACTTACTGTTTGTCTGCCGAGCGCGGGGGTGAGAAGAATCTGCGGAGTCTTGTCCAAACCCAAATTTTCACAAGCTTTGGTGCTAGCCCGTTTTCCCTTTGGTGTAATCAGCGCCTGTCGGACATCATGCCCTTAAGTGATCTATCATAGCGGCCAGCCTGTCGCTAAGGTCAAGGCAGTAAGTCCTAACTCGGAGCGATGAGGCATGCACGCTGAATTGGGCCAAGTTCGCGATCGGTTGCTGATACTCAGCCTCATAATGCTCATTCTTCTATTAGCCGCCGGATGCAGCGGAGTTTCTTCAAGCTCAAGCGCGAAGAACACGAATAACACGCCGCCGACGCTGACCATCACCACTGTTTCGTTACCCAATGGAATCGTCGGAACCCCGTACTCGTCGACGCTCGCGGCTTCTGGAGGCACGACTCCGTACTCGTGGACCATAGTGGCAGGAGCATTGCCCGCGGGTCTGAGCTTGAACCAGGGCGGGACCATCAGCGGCACTCCGACCACCGCCGGCGCGTCCAACTTTACGGTGCAGGTGACGGATTCTTCTTCTCCGGTGCAGCAGGCTTCAAACGCGTTCGCCCCCAGTACTCTTACCAGGCTTGCGATTACAGGTACGATCAAACCCAATGCGATAAACGGCGGTTCTTACTTGTCCACGGACCAGCCGAGTGGCGGCGTGCCTGCCTACACTTGGAGCGTTGCTGGAGGGACGTTGCCACCAGGATTGACTCTCGGAGCCATTACGGGAACGATTTCAGGTACGCCCAATCAGGATGGAACCTACAACTTCACGCTGAAAGTCGTAGACTCCGGTTCACCGGTGCAAAGTGCCACCCAGGCGGACCAGATCACCGTAGTCACGCCGACCAACAACGCCTGGTCTCTGCAGACGACGCCCGCAGGCTGGCAGTTCGTTGCTCCTGATAGCTCGGTCACCTGTAAGTACAACGGGATTTCCAAAGTGGATGACACCGACCTGCAAAGCGCCGGTACCGATGCTGAGGTCCAAAGCAAATACGGCAGTTGGAGTTCCTGGGCACAACAGCAGTCCAACCGGCTAAGCTCTTTGGGATTCACGGCCGCGGGCATGTACTCGTATCGTTACGCCTCCAGCTCTCCGGTCGACGGATTGCCTTTTGCCCCAACCTACGGCACCAGCGGATATTCAATGCAGGACACAGCACACGATAACATCGGCCCGTACCATGCAAAAGATTTGGGTTACATTCCAGAGAAGAATGGCATGAAGTGCGGCCCCAATTTTTATCAAGGCTCAGAAATCGACCCTTACGATCCGAACACCCAAGCCGCCTTCAACGATTATCTGGCAAACGATTTTATGAAGGGTTGGGACTTTACCAGAAGCATCATCGTGGTTCCCGACGAAGCCGACTTCCTGTTCGGCCTCGATCAAGCCAACAATCCCAGTAACGCGCATCCGGATATCGGTCTGATGATTGCCGCCAATAATCCCATGGTGATCAAGAGCCGCCCCGGGAGTCCGTACTATCAGAGCGGAAACTATACTTATCCGGACAAGGAACTGTATGCCAAGCAGGCCTTGCGCGACTATCTGGAGGCGCAGTACGGCAGTTCACTGGCCGCGCTCAACACCGCCTGGGGAACGAACTATACCACCTGGGACACCTCCGACCCCGGCGGCCTGGCGGGAATTACCAATGGAACGTATCAGAGTTGGGGCGGAAACGCCGCCTGTTCGGCCAGCGGCAATCCGTACGCCTGTTGCACGGGGAACGGCACCGGGTCGTGCACCCAGGGCACTGGCTTTCTGGATGAGAACGGTAGCCACCTCATCAAGGCGGGACAATCCTGCGGAGGCAAGACCGGCAATGGCCCGCAGGAGACCGACAACTGGTCGAGTCCAGCACAGATTCAGAACGACATCGATGCTTTCGTAGCCGCACTGGCCGGCAAGTATGCGCAACAACTGAAGAGTGCATGGGTGGCGGCTTGTGGCTCGACTTGCCCGCCGCTGGCCCTGCCCGTCTACGACGGCCCATGGAACGGGACTTCCGGAGTCTACGCGGCCATGGCTCCTTCGGTCGACCTGTTCTGGATCGCTCCCTCCTGGTACTCGTCCTTGGCCGCCTATACCGCAGAGGTGCAAAACATCATCAACAACGATGGTGGGAAGCCCGTCATCGTTGCCAACTACTTCCGGGCCAACCCCAATTCCTGGGTCGCGACGGGTTGTGACGCTGGCTCCGGACAAGATTGTCAGACGACGCAAGATGTTCGGGGCGCGTTTACGGTCAACTTTAATCAGGGTTCGTTGCGGCTCAAGAATCCGAACGGCAAGTATGCGGTGGTTGGGTTCGAACACTGGTCGCTTTACGACAGCCATACCGAAGGCCGCGATTTTGGGCTGTTCACGCCAAACGACAACGCCTATGACGGCTCGGCAGCTTCGACGGCGGTCAGCAGTGGCAGCTGCGCGACGAACACCAACTACACGCGACCAGCGATCTGCCAGGACGTGAACGGTAATTACCAGGGGCTGGCGGTCACATCCTGCACCAGTGGCGGATCGTCGCCCACGTGGAACACAAACTTCAACGGCATCACAAACAACGATGGCAGTTGCACCTGGCTCAATGAGGGTCCCTACACACCCAAGGCCGAGTCCACAAACTGGGGCAACACGCTGCTGCCCATGGCAAACTTCTTTACTGCGGGCATCTGTGATCCGTAAGCACTCAAGGCTAGAGCATCTTTAACTTCACAGGTAAATAGCAAGCGGCCTTTATTTTGGTGGTTCCCGCGATGCAAGCTTCGTCCTTCTTCAATGCTCAGCTGAACTCCGAAGATTGAACTGGCTCCTGGATTGGCGAAAGCTCATGGCTTGGAAGTCGCCTTTTGTGACGAAGCTCCCAGCCTGAAAGGGTTGCAGCCAAGCGTGGCGGCCAGGGATTCAGCAAATCATCGATGAATGCGCCTAATCGAGCTGCGTTGCCGCAACTGGCAAAGCGCATTGAGGCAGATTCCGTGACGGCGCCTTGGCAGAGAACTACGAGAGATCCCAGTTCTTTTGCAACCTGGTTAGTCGTAGAACCTTACTTCGAACCGTTGATCATTGCGGGAATTCTGCTGGCACTCTATGCCCCGGTGATCCAGGGACTGCTTATAAATTGGTACCAGGATCCCGACTACTCCCACGGATTCTTTGTTCCGCTGTTATCGGCTTATCTGATCTGGCGCAAGCGGGCTGAGCTACTCAGCTTGCCGGCGCAGCCGAGTTGGCACGGTTTGTTGATCGTGCTGGCTGCGCTGGGGCTGCTTTTCTTGGGAAGTCTGGGAGCCGAGCTTTTTCTCACCCGCATTGCATTAGTAAGTACCCTTGCAGGTTTGGTTATCTATTTTCTTGGTTGGCCAATTCTGCGGTCAATTTCGTTTCCGATGGGCTTACTGTTATTAATGATCCCTTTGCCCGCCCTCGTATACAACGAGGTCGTGTTTCCTTTGCAGTTCGTCGCTTCCTCTTTTGCCACAAAGATTTTGGAAACCTTGAATTTGTTCCCAGTTCTAAAAGAGGGCAACATACTGGTGCTGCCCCAGAACCGAATTGAGGTCGTCGAAGCCTGCAGCGGGATCCGTTCGCTGATGTCGCTCATCACGCTCGCCGTCTGCTACGGATATTTTGCGGAGCGGAATCGCTATCTCCGGATTGCGCTTGTGCTTCTCGTGATCCCGTTGGCGGTTATCAGCAACGGTTTGAGAGTGGTGGGTACGGCGATGCTGACGTATTACTGGGGGCCGGAGG
This sequence comes from uncultured Acidobacteriota bacterium, assembly GCA_963832245.1. Lineage (GTDB taxonomy): Bacteria > Acidobacteriota > Terriglobia > Terriglobales > Acidobacteriaceae > JABDBE01. Next base: position 2,144,567 of record CAWHTG010000004.1, on the reverse strand, counting down.
CAGCTGAGGGGTTTCTACATTCATTTTCCGGATGGGTTATTTTCATCGTGGCCACATGCCTCCTCTTGGCGTTTCACAGAGTGATAAATGCCCTCCACAGACCTCCTCCGGCAAGCTGACGATGACGGCAGCACAATCATGAGTTCACGCGGACGTCACTGGTTGATGATCGCGGTCTTGATGATGGCAGCGGCAGGCCTTCACCATCTTTCCCATGGCGAAGCAGTTCCTTTGTCGAGGCCGCTCAACACGTTCCCTTTGCAACTGCAGAGCTGGCAAGGAACTGATTTATCGCTCGAGCCACGGATCGTTCAAGCACTGGGTGTGAGCGACTATCTGGATCGCGCTTACCGATCAGGCGACAATCGCCCAGTGTTTCTGTATGTCGGCTACTACAAGAGCCAACGCACCGGGATTTCCATTCACTCGCCAAAGAACTGCCTTCCAGGGACTGGTTGGGAACCGGTGACGGCCGGCCACGTGGCTCTTCGCCTTCCGAACGGGGAGCAGGCGATCGTGAATAAATATGTCGTGGAGAACGGTTTGCGGCGGCAGTTTGTGCTGTATTGGTATCAGTCTCATGGCCGGGTCATCGCCAGCGAATACCGTGGGAAAGTCTACATGGTGCTCGATTCTCTGCGCCTGAATCGGACGGATGCAGCGTTAGTGCGAATCTCCAGTCCCATCGTCAAGCAAGATGAACAAGAGTCTTACAAGCAGATTATGGCCTTTGCCCAAGAGTTTATGGCGCACTCTAAGGGGATCATACCGGACTAAAAGTCTAGGGACCATCGGATGAGCCTCGGTCGAGATAAGTTGAAGGATCTTGCAACTTTGGCTTAAGGCTTGCTAGCTTGGGGCGCACACGCAATGCAAAAGGTAGACATCGGAGCGGCAGGATTTGACCTCGGTAGTGTGAACAAACCTCTTTGGTTCAACAGTTTGGCTAGATTTATGAGGACCCCGATTTTCCACACTCGATTGGAGCTGCGCTTGCTCCAGCATTTTGGGGCAGAAGTATAAATTCATCCCGGCCTCGGGGAAAAGACTGCAAAACAAAACGGGGAAGGAAGGTGCTAGCGATGAGAAGTCTAATGCTCACGTTGTTGGCGGCAGCGATAGTGGCCTTTACAGTGCCCACTGCGGCAGCTCAAAGCGACATTGATCTGGGCCAAGAACTAACTGGAACCTTGGCGTTCGTGGGCACGGGTGGAGGTAATTTCACCGTTGGCCTTTGCGACAATCTCAATGGCAGCAAGAAGTGCGTTAGCGGGGACACCGTAATAGGTAAGGCTGCCGGCGACGGAGTGTTCGCAGGTGATAACGGGTTCTACATCTTGCAAGGTACCGCACTCACGACGGGGACATTTAATAGCCCCTGCTCGGGGGAACGTGTAATTGGACGCTTTCCACCGCCGCCCCTGGGTTGAGCTTCGAATTCAGGCAATTTAAGAATGGCGGTGGAACTGATTTCCTGGATGGTACTCTGAGAATGCTAGGCATGTCAGAAGTCAAGAGCGGGAAAGTTTTCGAGGAGACCATCACTCTTGATCTAGCAGTTTCGGGTGGCATACTGAAGCAACTGTTTACTGACAACCACGGCAACATTATCTTCAATGTTCAGTCCCAGAGTACTAAGGATCTGTCAGCCTTAGCGAATGGGAACGGCGTACAAGGCATTCTTCAGAATGGAACCATGTCAGAAGCTCCTGAACCTGGAACCATGGCCTTGCTCGGTTCTGGATTTCTTCTCGTAGGTGGTTTCTTGCGAAGAAAGTTTGCCGCTTAGGCGGCATTCGTCCAGCTTAGTTTAACTTGCGATCCCTTTGTCCTTCCCCACGGTGATCGCCTGGGTCGCCAGACGGTGTGGTGGTGGGTTTTATACGCCGCAACGTCTGGCCAATTTTCAGGGCCCTCCCCGGCTGGATTTCATACTGCATGATTTCAGATTGCTCTCGTTCATCGTAACAACTCTCTCATCCGCACATTCTACCCTGAACTGATTGAAAGCCTAGCCCCGTGTTTCCCTTTGACATAACAAGGCAAGCTTCCTTGGTACGGCTTCCAAGGTGAATATAGGAGGAGGTACGTGAAGACTTGGAAAGCGATTTTCGCGCTGATGTTGCTCGGACTGCTGACAGGATGCAACCGCAGCCCAGAAGTATCGAAGAAACGCTACTTGGAAAGCGGAAAGCAATATGCAAACAAGGGTAAGTACGCCGAGGCCCGCATACAGTACCGCAAAGCCCTTCAGCTCGATCCTGGTCTTGGCGATGCCTATTACGAACTAGGATTGGCGGATTCCGCGCTGCAAAATTGGGAAGATGCTCTGGCCGCGTTTCAGCAGGCCTATGAACTTGAGCCGCAACGATTGGACGTCGGTCTTCAACTGGGACATTTGTACACCGCGGCGTCCCAGTTTGGCCCGGCGAAGGAAATCGTAAACTCCTTGCTGCAAAAAAATCCAAATAACGCGGACGCTGAGCTTTTAGAGGGCGACATTTTTGTCAGGCAGCAGAATCCCGAGGAAGCGCTGCGTGCCTTTACCAAGGTGGCGGATCTGGCGCCGAAGGATCCCGCCTCATTTGAGAGGATAGCGCTGGTCGAAGCCAGCATGCGCCGCTACGCCGATGCGGACCAGAACTTGCGGAAGGCAATCCAGATCGATCCGAGTCTTGTGGAAGCTTATCTCAACCTATCGGTTCTCTATCGTTTTCAGAAACAGCCCGAGAAAGCGGTGGAAGTTCTGCAACAGGCGCTGGATCGGAACCCGGACGCCGTAGCCTTGTACATAGCCGAAGCGGATCTCTTGTATTCGCAGGACAAGAAAGATGCGGCGGAATCCGCGCTGCAACTCTTGCGTAGTCACGTGAAGACTTCCGCAGAGGCATCTTTAGCAGTCGGCGATTTCTACGCTCAACATGGTTCCATGGATCGGGCTCTGGCAGAATTTAAATCTGGACTCGCGATTGATCCCAATAACATAGATTTGGAAAACCATTCGGTCGAAGCCTACCTCGCGAGCAAACGATTAGCTGAGGCGTCTGCGCTCAACCAATCCGTTCTGAAACAGAAACCCAAAGACACTCTGGCTCACATTCAGAGCGCCCGCATTATGTTGGCAGGCGGCCATACCGATGAAGCCGTCGCGGCGTTACGACGCCAAGTAAGGGACTCTTCCGATTTGCCCCAGGCTCACTATTTTCTCGCTCTCGCCTATCGCCAACAGGGCAGTTTGGAAGCGGCTAAGAGCGAATTGCAAGAGACTCTAAGGGTTGCTCCCCAGATGATTTCTGCGATTGAAGAACTAACCAAGTTGCAACTCGCCGAGGGCAATGTGCGAGAAGCAAAGGATAGTGCGATACGCGGCGTGCAGTTAGCGCCCGGAGACGCAAGCATCCGGATATTACTGGGAACGGCGTTCCTGAGGAGCGGAGATGCCAAGGCGGCGGGCGAGCAGTTCGGGCTAGCGCAACAACTCATTCCGAACGACCCAACGCCGCACCTGAGGCTAGCGTCCGTCTATCAGGTTCAAAAGAATTGGGCTGCCGAAGGTCGCGAGTTGGAAACAGCAGTAAGCCTCAGTCCCCAGTCGCCGGAGCCGCTGTCAGCATTAGCTGATTTCCTAGTCTCCAGAAACGAGCGTCCTAAGGCCATTGCGCGGATTGAGCAAAGCATGGCCATTCATCCGACGGACGCTAATATCCACGTAATCCTGGGGAGTTTATTGGCAGGTGCGGAGAGTTCTGATCAGGCGAAGGCGGAATTCGAGCGAGCCATTGAGCTCAATCCCAATCTGATTGCGCCGTATCTGCGTTTGGCAAAGCTGGAGCAGGGACGAGGCAATGTCGATGTTGCTATTGCCCGTTACGAAAAGGCTCTATCCCTGCAGCCGAAACTCGTGCCTTTGCTAACGCTGATCGGCAACCTCTATCTAGAAGACAAAGTGAACTTGGACACAGCCCGCAAGTATTATGAGCGAGCGGTCGCGATCGATCCAAATTTCGCGCCTGCACTCGGAAATCTCGCGTACGTCCAGGCCAAACAGGGCGCCGATCTGAATGTGGCCCTTAGCTTAGCTCAGAAGGCGAAGCAACTCTCACCCGACACGGATGCCATCACCGACATTCTCGGGTGGGTCGAGTATCTCAGGGGGAGCCGCGGAGAAATACTTCCTATGTTTAAGGAATGCGTCCAGAAAGATCCTGAGCGCGCAGTCTATCGCTATCACCTTGGTATGGCTCTGTTGGCCTCGGGCGACAAGCGGGAGGCAAAGTCAGAACTAGAGGCAGCGTTGCGCCTGAAACTCAGTTCCGATGACGCTCAGCATGCTCGCGAAACTCTCGCTCACATTCAATCGAATTAAAAAACAAGGCCAGAGCTACGAATTGCGTAGCTTCTTGCGTAGCTTCTAGGGATTTTATGTTGATATTGGGACTGTCATCTTCCAAACACGATACGGCTGCGGCGTTGTTTGAGAATGGGGTCATCAAGGCTGCCATTGAGAACGACAAATTGGCACGCTCTCACAGTGCCGGTTTGCCAAATGCCGCAATCCGCTTCTGTTTGGAGCAGGCAAAGATAAGCTGGGATGACTTGGACGCCATTGCAGTGGAAAACCATGCATTCCCGGGGTCGGAACTTCGTTCGCTGTCCAACTCGCGGTCCAGATCGTCCGCTCCGCTCGCAACCTACCAGGACGCCGACGGACTGGGCAGTTTTTCTGGTGAACTTCGCAAACTTCACCGGGCGCAATTGAATCATGACGCCCCCGCCAAAATCTTTCCGTTTGATCACCATTCTTGCCATGCGGCCAGTGCCTTCCTCCTTTCGCCTTTTGACCGCGCTTTGATCGTGACCATGGATGAAGAGGGTGATGGTAACTCAGGCATGATTGCGGTCGGAGAAGGCACGCAATTCCGCGCGCTGCGCAAGATCCGCTTTCCGCACTCCTTAGCGTGGGTCTACTCGCAGGTCACTCGCCTCCTCGGATTCGTTCCTCATAAAGAGGAGCACAAGACGCAATGGCTGAGCTTGGGAGGAGAGCCGGTCTTTAAGAAAGTATTTCTCGAGATGTTTCGCAATGAACGGAACCATGTGCCTAGTCTGAACAGTGATCTGGTGAATCCTTCGGGCGATCCCGTCTTTTCCAGCAGATTCTATCGTGAGCTAGGCCTTTCAGATGAGACGACGCGGCTCCAGGATGATCAGCGCAGTGCACTTGCCAGTAGCCTGCAGCATGCCTGTGCGGAAATAGTTAGCTCGCTCATAGAATATTTTCGGGATCGTACGGGCATTCACAATGTATGTCTAGCGGGGGGCCTCTTCCAGAATACCCTCCTAGTTGCAATGCTCGAGAGGCAGTTAGGGATTGACCAGGTTTTTGTCCCCCCGGCTCCAGGCAACGCTGGATGTGCACTAGGGGCGGGCTTGCTGGTTTGGCATACCAATCTGCAAAAGCCCCGCCTGCCGGCGGTCACCCAAGTGTACAGCGGTCCGTCTAGCAGCTCGTCGGAGATTAAGGATGTCTTGGATAACTGCAAAGCGCGCTATTCGATGCAACTCACGATTGAGCGGAAAATGGATGCAGCGCTCCAGTTACTGGAGGCGGGAAAGATCGTGGGCTGGTTTCAAGGACCAACTGAGTTCGGACCCAGAGCGCTAGGCAATCGTAGTTTGCTGGCGTCACCGTGGGCATCCTACGTACGTGAGAATCTAAACGATTTCATAAAACACCGCGAATGGTTCCGGCCTTTTGCTTTGGCAGTCCGCGAAGAAGACATTGACCGTTATTTTGAGTGCTCCCAGTTATGCCAGTCGATGAACTCGCTGGCTTGGGCCCGTCCGGAAGCCCGCAAACTTTTGGACGGTTTTGTTCTGCCTGGGAATCTCGTGCGACTGCACGTGGTTCAGCAAAAGAGTAACCCACACTTCTGGCAGCTCATCAAGCGTTTCGGCGAACGCGCTCCCGCGCCCCTTCTGATCAACACGTCCTTCAACCTTTTTGGCGAACCCCTCGTGGTCAAGCCCAGAGATGCAGTGCGCAGCTACTTCTGCTCGGGAGTGGATGCCCTGATGATAGACATGTTCTTACTGTCCAAGTCGGCTATAAATCGCATTGCAGCCCCAGCGAGAGCATCTGAGATTGCCCACCGAGCCGACTCGACTGCCAGTCCGGCGGTCAGCCAATGAAACTAGAGAATGCCCATGAGTGAAAATAGTCCAGAATATTCCGCCGGATACCTCGGTCTTGCGCAGCCTGTCGGCGTGCAGTTCCCGACGGTTCCAGCACGATCTCTGATCGAGCAGCTCATCGAGATACTATGCCGGCCAACGGTCCTTCTTATTGTTCTGACCGCGGCAGTCACTTCGCAAGGCATCAGCCGAGGGGAATTCTTTTTTCATACGGACGAGATGTACCATGCCGTGAATGGGCTGTTTGTTCGGGATTTCGTGGTAGATTTTCCGATCCACCATCCGGTTCAATACGCTTATGAATATTATGCGAAGTACCCCGCGGTCGCCCTCCCTCACTGGCCACCGCTGTTCTACGTAGTTGAAGGAATCGCGTTTCTGGTATTTGGCATTTCGCCTTGGGCCAGCCGGCTCGTGGTCTTGGGCTTCGCTACGCTGGCCATCTACTTTTGGTATCGGATCGCGGTGCCGTTGGGTCCGCGCTACCGCGCGTTCCTTTCCGCCGTGATTTTGTCGTGTCTGCCATACATCCTTATTTACGAGCGACTCACCATGCTCGAAATCCCGGCACTCGCCATGTGCCTAGGAGCCATCCATTACTGGTTGAGATTTTTGGACACCGAGCGCGGACGCCATCTTTGGACCTTAGCCGGATTTGCAGTGGCTGGCTTTCTCACCAGCCAAAGCATGATTTTTGTAGTTTTCTTCGTGGTAATGCATCTGGTCGTCGAACGGCGTTTCCAACTTCTCAAGCGCCTGGACGTCTGGTTAGCCTTGCTAGCGTCGGCGGCAGTGACTCTTCCCTGGTACATGCTCACGCAGCGGACGGAGCGTGTTCCTTTGGGCACCATGGTCGGACGCGTGAGTGGGTATGGATTTAAGCACCTTGCCCGCAGCGTTACCTATAGCTACTACCCGATCGAAGTCTACAAGAAGTTCGGCGCCTTCCTGCTTAGCCTTGCATGTTTAGGGCTGGTTCTGGCGCTGGTAAAACGGTCTCGAGGCAATCGGCTTTTGCTGGTGTGGATATTCTCCGCTTACGTTTGCTTTGTTCTTATCAGCGAGAAGGACCCGCGGCATACGATCCTGTGGATTCCTCCACTACTCTATCTCGCGCTCACAGCGTTGGAAACGCTTTGTGTGCGCCGCACATGGGCTCTCATCATTTCTTCTGCCCTGGCGCTGTTTTTCGTGGTCAACGCATTGCGCTCCGAGCGGCCGATTGTAGATGGGGCCGCCGATGTAGCGGATTACGTCCTCTCGCTCCCGGAATCGGACGCGGTTTACTATCAGGGCATTCTTCACGGTGACTTTATTTTCTACGTGCGAAAGCTCGATCCCGAAAAAAGCCACCTTGTCGCCCGAGAAAAACAAGTTGTTGTTCTAGGACACGAACAGCGACCAATTCTCCACAATGCACAAGAAGTGCTGCAGTTTTTCCAAAACTGGGGAATCCGCTACGCAATCGTCGAAGATCTTGATCCGTTTGCCGGATTTGGCCCGGTGCGTGAGTTGTTGAAGTCTGATCAATTTGAGCTATTGCGGAGTTTCCCGGTAGTCACCAACCAGGCCGATGTGGCCGTGCGCCAAATCCAGGTCTTCCGCTATCGAGGAGAACTTCACCGCACCAATCGGAACGTCATGATTCCGATGCTGACTTTGCGGCATGGCATCTTTGCCGATTTGTCCAGACTTGCTGGCCGTCCCTGGCCCAACTAAAGCTATTCCAACAATGCTGAAAGTTGAAATGCACGTTCGCGACTCTGCGTCGCGGGAGCAACTGACGCTCTGGCCTCGAAGCGTGAATTTTTCCGGGGAGACCATCAGCTGGGGTTGGCTATTTGTCTTGGTGGCTATTGGCGCCATTCTTCGCGCAGTAGCGCTGAACCAGCAGTTGTGGTTTGACGAGATTATGACGCTGCTAGATTCGGCCCGCGATCCAATCTGGCGAATCGTCACCCATTACGGCGGGCAGAATCAGCACATGCTGTATTCGGTGCTGGCCCATTGTTCGATCCGCGTTTTCGGTGAGCAGCCTTGGGCGCTACGACTTCCGGCCGTTATCTTTGGCGTCGCTGGAATTCCTGCACTTTACTTCTTCGGGCGTCTGGTTACGAGTAAGCGCGAGGCCTTATTCGCTGCGGCACTGATGGTAATCAACTACCAGCATGTTTGGTTCTCGCAGAATGCTCGCGGATATACCGGAATGGTGTTTTGGACGCTGCTCGCCAGTATTTTTTTTGTTCGCTGCGCCAACAACGGGCGGAAATCAGATTGCGTTCTCTACGGAATCAGCGCGGCGCTTGGCATCTACACGCACTTGATGATGGCCTTCGTGGTCGTCGGTCACGCAATCGTGTACGCGTGGCTGATCTGGTGCCGGTCAAAGTCCGCTGGCCGAATCCTCCGAAATTCGTTTTTGCCGCTCTATGGCTTTTTGCTAGCCGGAACTGTATCACTTGCGCTGTATGCGCCGGTAATTCCGGGAGTCTTCGCCCGCACGATTGGTGTCGCGCGAACCTCAGTCCGATCGGAATGGGCAAGTCCGTTGTGGGCACTCAAAGAGATGCTTCATGGCTTACGCAACGGCGCGAGTGGTGGGCTCCTTGCAATCATCATCGGTGGACTCTTGCTTGTAACTGGATTGGTGAGTTTCTGGCGAAGCAATCGCTTTGTCGTCGGTCTGATGGTTTTTCCCGGCTTGGTGACTGCGGCGGCTGTGTTGGCGACGAGTCACAATTTCTGGCCGCGCTTTTTCTTTTTCGAGATAGGTTTTGCTCTGCTCTTGCTGGTGCGCGGCGCCGTGGTTTGTGGCGAAGTTGCCGTGAGGCTTCTCAGCGGTACAGGCAGACTTGCATTCCGCTTCAGCACTGCCGTGCTGGTATTGATGTTGCTCGCGTCCGTTATCCCACTGCGCGCGGAGTATCTCTATCCGAAACAGGATTATCTTTCCGCCATGCGATTCGTGGATGGACAGCAGCATGCGGAAGAGCAAGTGGTTACGGTCGGAGTCGTCACGACCGCGTTTCAACGTTATTACGGACGCTCCTGGCCTCTGCTGGAGACGCGTGCTCAACTCGATGCGCAGCTGGTGCAGGATCGTGGAACCTGGCTCATCTATGCCATGCCTATTTACATACGCGCCAGTCAGCCTGATGTGTGGGACGCGATCCAAAGCAGATTTACCGTGGTTCGAGTATTCCCAGGTACGTTGTCCGGCGGCGAGATCTTCGTGTGCAGATCGAAAGACGAGAGGACTCAGGTAGTCCTGCACGATCAGAACTGAGGGAGGAGTCATGCAAGAAATCGAGGGGCGAATCCTAACGTTAGCGGAACAGCCAGAGACCGCAGAAGTGACCACGGTTGCGGTGTCTGTGGTCATGCCGGCGTTCAACGAGGCGCAGATGGTGGGGGCGCAGATCGAGAGGATTCGCGAAGTTATGGACCGCACCAACTGTCCATACGAATTGATAGTAGTGAACGACGGTTCGACGGACGACACTGGCAACGCGGTGCGCCAGCACCGCGTGCAACTGATCGAGAAGAAATACAACCGAGGCTATGGAGCAGCGCTCAAGACTGGCATCGCCGCCGCCAAGTACGATTGGATTCTTATCATCGACGCCGACGGTACATATCCGGCGGAGAGCATTCCGAACCTGCTGCAGGCTTTGCCAGAGTACGACATGGTCGTCGCCGCGAGAACCGGGCAACACGTTCACATTCCGCTGGTTCGGCGTCCGATGAAATGGGTGTTGGGACGCTTGGCGAATTACCTGGCACGGCAACCGATTCCCGACCTGAACTCTGGACTGCGAGTCTTCCGAAAGTCTCTGGCGGAGAAGTTCGAGCATCTCTTGCCTTCGGGTTTCTCGTTTACTTCCACGATTACCATGTCAATGCTGCTGAACGACTATCGCGTTCTGTATTTACCGATTGATTACCATAAGAGAGTCGGACTTTCGAAGGTCCGAGCGCTGCATGTTTACGATTTTCTGCTGGTGATTCTGCGCACCGCCATTTATTTCAACCCACTGCGTTTCTTTCTTCCCCTCGGCGTGGTGTTTTTCGTTGCCGGGTTAGTGAAGCTTGCGTTCGATATAGTCCACCGGGCATTTTCACCCGCCTCTGGAATACTCTTGTTAGCGGCTTTGGTTATTTGGGCGCTGGGTCTGCTTTCCGACCAGCTCTCTCGAATCGCGCTGAGCGCCCGAGCGAAATAATGATGAAACTTGTAGCGCGTTCATTGGGTCATCCTCTCATCCGCGTTTTCGGAAGCGTGGCGATTCTCGCCTTACTCCTCGTATTCGTGCCGTTGCATAAGCTGGGCGCGGCCATACGAAAAATCCCGCCCTCCATGTGGTTCTGGGTTGTGGCAGGTTATCTCGCGATGCATTTGATCGGCGTGACCAAGTGGCGACTGACGCTTCGATTGAGCGAAGCAAGACTCACATTTTCGCAAGCTACCCGCTGCTATTTCGCCGGGTTGTTCGGTACAGTGTTTCTTCCTTCCATCGTCGGCGGTGACGTGGTTCGCATGGGATTGGCTTTCCGCATTCATCGCAATCGAGCTGGTGTGTTGCTGGGTAGTCTGGTGGACCGCCTTCTCGATATCGTCGCGCTAGCGGTTGTCGCTGCAGTCGGCGCGCTGTTGCTGCCGGGTGCTTTAGAGCCTCGACATCGCCGAGTATTCGTGGTGTTGGCGGCAATGTTTGTAGTTGGAGTCGCCGGACTATTGGCGCTGCTGGCGATCGTCCCATGGCGGCGGATGCCGTTCAAGTTGCGGCGGATGCTGGCGAAACTCCGGCGAGCCTGGCGATCGATGGCCTCCAAGCCGTTGTACGTATTACTGCCGTTGCAACTGGGCATCGTGATCCAAACCGGATTAGTGGCTCTGGCCGCCACAATCGCAGGCGCGTGCGGCCTTCACATTCCTTTTCGTATCTGGCTTCTGGTTTGGCCGCTCGCCAAATTAATCGCGCTGGTTCCCATCACTCTCGGAGGCTTGGGCGTCCGGGAAGCAGGATTGACCGCTCTTCTCGCTCCATTCGGTGCTCCGGCCGCACTGTCCGTCGCGGTCGGACTGTCCTGGGAATGCATCATCATTGTCGGAGGCCTGATCGCAGGTCTGTTGTCGTTTCTCATCGGGGGAACCGGATTTGCCCGGACAGTCCTCCATCCCAGCCCACTGAGCTCGTCAACCCGAGAGTTGGCTCCTGCCAGTGAGATGGAGTAGCGAGAGACGTCGCGGTTCAGAAACTAATCAACCCTGATGAATGTAACTCAGCAAACCCGCGAGCATTCTCCCCACGTCGTGGTGCTCGGCGCCGGCCCTGCCGGAGTCGGCGCAGCGTACGAACTCACCCGCAACGGATTCACTCGGGTCACAGTTCTCGAGCAACGCGACACGGTTGGCGGCAACGCGGGCAGTTTTCAACTCGACGGGGTGTGGGTGGATTACGGTAGCCATCGGCTGCATCCGGCATGTGATCCCGCAATCCTGAAAAATCTCCGTGAATTGTTGGGAGCGGATTTGCTGGACCGTCCGCGGCACGGCCGCATTCGGCTGCAAAATCGTTGGATTCACTTTCCTCTCAAACCGGGCGATCTTCTGATGCGATTGCCAAAGAGTTTTGCGGCGGGAGTGACTTTCGATCTCATCCGTAAACACGTCGTGAGATCGAACGGGCACGTGGAATCTTTCGCTTCCGTTCTCGAGCACAGTCTGGGCAGCACGATTTGTAGGGAGTTTTATTTCCCCTATGCGCGGAAGCTCTGGGGCTTGCCACCCGAGGAGTTGGCCTCCACGCAGGCGCGCCGCAGAGTCTCGGGTAATTCCGTAGGCAAGATTCTTCGCAAGGTAGCCAACGCAGTTCCAGGATTAAAGAAACCGGGTGCCGGACGATTTTTCTATCCGCGACGCGGATATGGCCAGATCTCCGAGCGAGTCTACGAAGCAGCGAAAGCCGGGGGCGCAGAATTCTTGTTCGGAGCAAGGGTCCTCGGGGTGGAGCGGAAGTGCGATCGAGTTTCTGAGGTACGTTACCAGTTGGATGGAAAAGAACACGCAATAGCGACCACGAACGTCTGGTCCACGTTGCCGGTGAGTCTGTTGGTACAGAGTATGCGGCCAGAACCACCGCAAGAGATTCTGGATGCGGGAAAGGGCATCTCGTTCCGCGGGATGATCTTGATTTACGTCACGCTGGAGCAAGATCAATTCTCGGAATACGACGCCCACTATTTCCCTGGCAAGTCGATCCCCGTCTCGCGACTTTCGGAGCCGAAGAACTACAGCAATTCAAAAGAGCCTAAGGGAAAGACTGTGCTGTGCGCGGAATTGCCGGCAGATCCGGGCTCGCGCGAGTGGGAGATGAGCGACCGGGATCTAGGAGATCTGCTCTGTGGTTGGCTCGAACAGGCGGGCCTGCCGGTCCGTGCCAAAGTCCTCGGGGCCACGACACGCAAGCTGCGCCAGGCGTACCCAATATATCGGCGCGGCTTCGAGGACCATTTTGCCAAGGTCGATCACTGGCTCGGGGAAATTGAAGGATTGCTTTCCTTCGGCCGCCAGGGACTTTTCGTCCACGACAATACCCATCACGCCTTTTACATGGCCCGCGCAGCCGCGGATTGCCTTCAGCCCGATGGCAGGTTCGACAAGAGTCTCTGGGCGCAGTATCGCGAGGTTTTCGAAACCCATGTTGTGGAAGATTGAGTTTCGCGGCGCCGGCGAGGAACGCCGCTGAACGAACCTGGCGTTCATGATGACTTGGCCAAAACCTTTGCTGACGGACGCCGCACTCGCGGAGTTCATCGCCGCTGGCAGAAAATCGCAGAGGTCCCTGCTCTCGAAGCCTGTAGAGACGATCAGCCAAAATAGTTTTAACATTCGCATGCGCCGTGGCAAAGCACTATCGTTCGCGGTTCTACCTGCCATGCAGCCGTGCGCGGCGTGTGGTAGTCAATACAACAGCAGCACCGACCCTTCTAAATTCTGCAGTCGTCACTGCGAAGTCGACATATATGACAGTCTCCTCAAAATCCGTGCGTAACAACTACGTCCTAATCGTTTTCGACAGCTGCCGCTATGACTCCTTCATGCGCGCCCGGCCGCGGAACATCATGAAGTTAGGCAAGGTGGAGAAGCGCTGGTCGTATGCCTCCTGGACATCGCCTTCGCACTACAACCTGCTCATTGGACTCATGCCGCACACCAGCCCGCGGCACGTATATGCCTCGGAGTATTACAAGAAGGATTTCCTGAAATTCAACGAGCGTTTGGGATGCAGCGACTTCGAATTCAAATCGCTTGTGCCCAAGATGTTCCTGCCGACTTTTCTGCGAGACAGCATGGGCTACCGCACGAATGCCATGGTTTCGCTGCCGGTCCTGAACCCCAAGACGCTTCTCAATACTGGCTTCGACACATACAAGCTGATGGAGAAGCACAACGACATGCGGGCTATGGTCCAGCAGATGAAATTCTCCGAAGCGCAGCCGAACTTTTTCTTGCTCAATGTCGGCGAAACGCATTATCCGTATGCCTTGCCCGACGAACCGCAGGATCAATGGCCTCGAATCAGCGGCGTGCACGGGGTCTTCAAGCATCTGGATGATGAAGTAGTCGGCGGAAAGCTGCTGGTGCGGAAAGAGAAATTTTTCAATAACCAGAAGTTGAAGGAACTTCGGCAGCGCCAGGTTGCGGCAGTTCAGTATTTAGATGGGGTGGTCGAAGAGCTGTTCGATACGCTCCCCAAGAACACTTACGTGACGATCACCGCCGACCACGGCGAACTGTTCGGAGAAGACGGATATTTCGGCCACGGTCCCATTTTTCACGAGAAGGTTTGGCAAGTGCCGTTTGTAGAGGGAAAACTGCGATGATGGCGTACATTGGTCCAGGCGCCGGCTTCGCATTTCTGGGCTCCTTCCTGAGCCTGGCGGCAGGTTTCGTTCTTAGTTTCTTTTCGCTCTTGACCTGGCCGTTCCGCATGGGATGGCGACTAGTCCGACGGCGCCAGGGCTTTCGCAACGCACAGGTGAAGAAAGTAATTTTTCTCGGGCTGGATGGCCTCGACCCGAGGCTGACCGAGCAGTTCATGGCCGAAGGTAAACTGCCGAACCTGGCCAGGCTCAAGGAACAGGGCTCCTACTCGCGGCTTCGGACTACATTTCCCGCGCTCTCTCCGGTGGCCTGGTCTACGTTCGCGACCGGGGTCAATCCCGCCAAGCACAACATTTTCGATTTTCTCAACCGCAACATGAAAAGTTACGTTCCCGAGTTGGCTGCGGCGAAAGTTCAAAACAACTCGCGGGTTCTGAAGTTAGGAAAGCTGAGAATCCCTCTATCACGGCCACGCGTGGAACTCAGGCGCAAAAGTCAGCCGTTCTGGAAGTTGCTAGGGGAACAACAGATCGGTTCCACGATTATTCGAGTTCCAATCACGTTCCCGCCAGACAAGTTTAATGGCAGGCTGCTTTCGGCGATGTCTACGCCCGACCTGCGCGGAACACAGGGAAGCTTTTCCCAGTTCACGACGCGGGTGAATGAAGCGACTTTTGAAAGCGGCAGCCGATATCCACTCAAGCGTGTAGGCGAAGACTTCGAGGGATCGCTCGAGGGCCCCGAGAATGTTTTTCTCGAAAACGGCGGGGCAATTCTGATCCCATTCCACATTCGCTTCCAGGCGGGTACGCCTGTGCTCGAGATTCAGAACGAATCCTACCGGCTCGAGCCTGGAACGTACACCCCCTGGGTGAAGCTGAAGTTCAAGGCGTCTCTTGGCATCAAGGTAAACGGGATAGCGCGCTTTCTCGTGACCGAAACCACGCCTCATTTTTCGCTATACGTTTCGCCGATTCAGATCGATCCGGAAAAACCGGCGTTGCCCATCAGCCATCCGTCCTATTATGCGGCTTACTTGGCGAAGCTGCTGGGGACGTACTCCACGCTCGGCATGGCCGAGGACACTTGGGCCCTAAACGAAGGCGTGATCGATGAAGGGGAATTTCTGAAGCAGTCTTACCTGCTGATGGAAGAGCGCGAAGCAATGTTCCGCAATGCACTGGAGAAGACGCGACGTGGCGTAGTCGCTTGCGTCTTCGATACTAGCGACCGCGTGCAGCACATGTTCTATCGCTACTTGCACGGTGATCATAGCCCAAACAACGGTTACGTCCGCACTATCGAAGATCTATATCAGCGAATGGACAAGTTGGTCGGCGTAGCGCTCGAGCATGTCGACAAAGACACAGTTATCTTCGTCCTCTCTGATCACGGATTCTGCTCGTTCCGACGCGGCGTGAATCTGAATTCGTGGCTCCGGGACAATGGCTACCTGGTGCTCGAAAATGGGGCGACGGAAAGCGATCGTTATTTCAAAGGCGTGGATTGGAGCCGCACGCGCGTATACACGCTTGGTCTTGGAGGCCTCTATCTGAATCTGAAGGGACGCGAGGCGCGCGGCATCGTGAAACCGGGAACCGAAGCCGGCGTTCTTACCCAGGAACTGATCCAAAAACTCAGTAACCTCCGAGATGAAGAGCGCAATGCGATTGGGATTCGCGCTGTTTATGCAACCAATAAACTCTATCGCGGCCCGTACCTCGCCGAAGCTCCCGACATGATCGTCGGCTACAACGACGGCTACCGCACTTCGTGGGACGCCGCGGTGGGCAAGGTTTCTGCTCGAGTATTCGAAGACAATTGCAAGGCATGGAGCGGCGATCACTCTGTGGATCCTACCCTGGTTCCTGGCGTGTTGTTCTCGAATCGCAAGATTGAGGCGCAAGACCCAGGCATTGAAGACATGGCTCCCACAGTGCTGCAGTTGTTCGGCGTCGATAGACCCGCATGGATGGAAGGCCGGCCGGTATTCAACCTCGCCTAAATTTTCGCTATGCTTAAAACGAAACTACATCGGACTTTTTGTTTGGTACTGGCAGTTAGTCTAGCCGCCAGCTTGGCTGGATGCGGGAAAACCAGCGCCTCCACCAAGAGCATCATCGTGCTGGGCATCGACGGCATGGATCCGAACTTCCTCGAACGGCATTGGGATGCCATGCCGAATCTCGACAAGTTGCGACACGAAGGCGAGTTCAAGCGCTTGGAAACCACGATGCCGCCGCAGAGTCCGGTGGCTTGGTCTACTTTCATTACCGGAATGGATCCGGGCGGGCACGGAATTTTTGATTTCGTTCATCGCAATCCGCTGACCCTGGAGCCTTACTCGTCCATGGCACAAACGGCTCAAGGCGGATGGACAATTCCCATCGGCCCATACGAACTGCCGCTGTCCTCGGGACACGTCGTTTCATACCGGAGGGGGAAACCGTTCTGGGAGATTCTTGCTGAACATCACATTCCGACAACCATCATTCGCATGCCTACTGATTTTCCTCCCGACCATGAGGACGAGGGCTTTTCGGTTTCGGGCATGGGCACTCCCGACCTGCGCGGCACCTTCGGAACATTCGCGCTCTATACCGATGTGGCTTCGAAGCAGAGCCGAACGGTTCCGGGCGGGCAGATCGTTCACGTGGAGCTAAAGGATCATTCGGTCACGCTGAAAATCGAAGGTCCGGATAACTCGCTGCGAAAAGATAAAGCGCCGACGTATGTGGATATGACCGTCCACGTCGATCCGGACCAACCCGCAGCGCGCTTCGATATTGGCAAGGAGCAGTTAATTTTGAAAGAAGGGGAGTGGTCGAGCTGGATTCAGGTGGAGTTCCCGTTGATTCCGGGTTTAAAGAGCGCAGCCGGCATGTTCCGCCTGTACGCCAAGAAACTGCAACCGAATTTTGAACTCTACGTTTCGCCAATCAATATTGACCCTTCGGATCCGGAGCTGCCGATCACCGCCCCGTTTGCCTACAGCCAGGAACTGGCGAAGAAAGTGGGTTTGTTTTATACGCAGGGTATGGCGCAAGATACGTCGGCGTTCCGGCAGGGCGTTTTCAATTACAAAGAGTATGTTGCCCAGAGTCATCAGGTTTCGCTTGAGCATTTGAAATTGCTGCGATACGGCGTGGAACATTTTCACGGTGGGCTGCTGTTTTTCCACTTTTTCGGCACGGACCAGGACTCGCACATGCTCTGGGGTAAGTACGATGACGAACTCCTCAGCACGTACAAAATGGTCGACAAAACCATCGGCTGGGTGCGCGAAAGGATGGGCGATGCCACGCTAATCGTCATGTCCGATCACGGTTTTTCTACTTTCGATCGAGCGGTAAATTTGAACTCATGGCTCATGAAAGAAGGCTTTCTGGTTCTCGACGATCCCAAGAATGCCAGCGATGAAGAAATGTTCCCACACGTCGACTGGTCGAAGACGCAAGCGTATTCGATTGGCCTGAATGGAATTTATGTGAACCTGCAAGGGCGGGAGCGCGAAGGAATCGTCGCGCCGGGCGACGAGGCGGATGCCGTAATAAAGAAGATCGCGGAGAAATTGCAGAACGCTCACGACCCCGCCAATGGCAAGCCGATGGTCGGCGGCGTCACTCTGCCGCATCGTGAGTTTCGTGGAGAAATGCTGAAGTTCGCCCCAGATATTCTCGTCGGCTACATGCCCGGCTATCGTTCATCGTGGCAGACGGTCTTGGGCGCCGTACCCGCCGCACTGGTGGAGGACAACAAGGGCGAATGGCGCGCCGATCATTGCATTGATTCGCGCTTCGTGCCGGGCGTGCTAATCAGCAACCGCAAGAGCCGAGCAGCCGACCCACACTTATACGATCTGACCGTTTCCTTGCTGCGGCAATTTGGCATCGATCCCGCACCGGGCATGATCGGGCACAATATTTATTGAGGCACTCATGTTCAATACAACCGTAAAACTGAAAAAAGCGACTTGGCAAAGAGTGAAGAAGTGCAGCGACGCGGCAGGATATTCCTCGCCGGAAGAATTTGTCGAGCACGTCCTCGAAAAAGAACTCGCGAAGCTGGAAGACGTCGAGTCGGACGAAGAAATTGTAAAGAAGCTGCAGGGGCTCGGCTACATCGAGTAGGTGCCGGCAATAATAATGGAAATCGCACGCAGAAGCGCGACCGCAATCATCTCCGGCATCCTTGCGCCATTCAGTGGTCACAACGCTATGTTGAGCCTGGTCCCGCTAAGTGTGCTGCTGGGTATCGCAATGCTATGGGTGTTTCGGAGAACTTCCGACCAGGCGGCAATCCGCAAAGTCAAAGCGGAATTGCAGGCGCACTTATACGAGATGCGGTTGTTTACCGATGAACCGCTACTCATCTGGAAAGCACAATCGGGCCTGCTCAAAGCCAATGTCCGGTATCTCGCGATGATGCTCGTTCCAGCGCTGGTCCTAACCATCCCGATGGCCCTGATTTTTGCCCAGCTGGAATGTTTTTACGGATATACGCCACTCGAACCTGGGCAGGAAGCAATTGTTACGGTACGAATGAAGAGCGAGGGTGGACAGGCTCCCGTGCTGCGTGCGCCTGATGGAATCACGGTCGAGAGCCCAGCCATTCGCATGGACGGCGGCCAGCAGATCAGTTGGCGGATTCGCGCTCTTCGTCCGGTTGCGGGGGATATGCAATTCATGTTTCCCGATGCGACCGTGGGGAAGAGCGTGCAGGCTGGCGTGGGTCCGCAGTATGTGTCCGAGCGGCGGGTTAGTTCGGCGCTTGACTTGATCTGGCATCCGGCGGAGAGCCGTTTGCCCGCTGGGCCGGTGGACTGGATTGAGCTGCGTTATCCGGCTGCGACCGTCCATGCTTTCGGGCTCGATCTTCATTGGCTGGTTTGGCTGCTGATTCTATCCATGGCAAGCGGGCTGATTTTCAAGCGGCAATTCCGGGTTTCATTTTGAAACTGGGAGGGCCAAGTGATTTTGTCATCGGGAGAGAGTCGAATCTAAAATTCTCTCCCATGAGACACCTAATATTCATTACTACTCTGATGTTAATCGGTACCTACTCTGTGGCTCAACACTGCACTTCTGGCAACATCGGCGCCGGGGTGACCTGCGCTTGCAATATCGAGTGGGACACGAACCACGTAACCGAGCCCGGCGGGGATGAGCTTCGAGTCTATGACGTTTGCTACCAAGCCAGCGCTGGTGTGAACAACAAGAACCGCATCGCCGTATTTATTCACGGTGGAACCTGGTGGGGACGGCTCGACGGCAGCGTGCCGACGTCCGCCCAGATTGAAGGCATCGTGAACAAGGGCGTGAATCTCTACATACCGGCTTACACCGTGCTCAGCTACGGTCAACTTACCTCGCAAATCAATCCTGGCGATACTCACTTGGTTGCTAAAGAAGTGCTGAATGGCCTCTGCCCAAATGATCCCACGGTGTTTAGTTGCATTGGGTCGGGTGGTTATACAGTTAAGGTGGATTCGGAAGTTTTTCACGTAACCAGCATGACGGGAGACTACCGGACGGCTGCGACTTTTAACTTCAGCGCACCGGCGCAACAGACGCATACGGTGAACGCCTATCAGTTCTTTCCCGCACTCCGGTGGCCTGTGCCCGCCAATGATCTCGCGTCCCTTATGTCGTTTCTTGCTCAATGCTCTGCCGGTGGATTGACACCAGGAACCGGAAGTTGCGCCAGGTTTAATACAGTTCCCGGAAATCCTCAAGAGATCGTAAGGATGGGATTTTCTGCCGGAGGGCTGCTAGGGCTGCGGTTTCTCGAGAACAAATGTAATGTCGGAGCCAGTTGCCCCTATTTGAACAACCAGGTGGGCACTGCGGGCTATACTCCCTGGAGTGCCAGACAATGGACGGTCTTCAATCCTTATGGCAAAAGTTCAATCGGCTGGAGCGACGAACTGGATCCGCCCGCCGTTTATGCGCAGAACCAACTCATTGGCAGGCAGCACACCGGAGGTACAACCGTGGCGCTGATGTTGTGTGGCTGCACTCCATCCTGTGACAACAATAACCCCAGCAGCTTTAATTTAGGCCCGTGGATTTCCACGTTCAGCTATTCACTCAACTACGTGGTGAACTACAAAAACATCTCTTACATTTCCCTGATTAATAGCAACGTGGGAAACGAGCCCGATACTCATCCTGCGGATTGGCAGTCACAAGGGGCGGCGGGATCGGCTATGACGTGTACGCACAACCCTAGCGCGTGCTACACCAGCTGTACCTCTCTGATGTCTCCGTTTGCACTATCCGTCGCAGGGCAGCACATGCCGGTACCTGGATGGGTATGCGCTGCGCAGTTAGACGGTGATTTTGGACTCATCGATGCACTGATGGGCCAGCAACCCAACATGAGCTTCACGTATTATGCTGGCCAGTACCATGGATGCGGTACCGCCAACACAAACGGGCAGGCGTATTTGGATACTCTGACCCATTTGGGGTCGGGAGGCGTCGAGCCATAGAAGTTCTGTGCGTTATCCAAAACCAGGTTCCCATGAGGGCCCGTTCAAATCCCCACGTGAAGAGCGATTCCGGGTTCCGTTCTAGCTGAAAATCATCGCCATGAGTTCATATTTTTTCGCATTCGCTTGGGGCATTTGCATTCTCCTGTCCTTAGTTGGGTGGGGAAGCGGTTTGAACCGGCTTCTTTTTCCTAAGGAAGAAACAGGCTGGGGGCAGAGGGCTGCCTGGGGAATGGCGTTAAGCGTAGTCGTCGGCGGGGTGCTGAACCTCCTATCTTGCATCTCGCGAGTGGCAGTTTTGGTCTATTTAGGATTGGGTGCTACGCTCTGGGCTATCGACTTGCTGATTCGCCGACCTTGGCGGTCCGGCAGGGTTTCCCCGCCAATGTCGGAGAGTTCGGGTCCCAAACCGCTTCTCATCGGTGGGATGTTGCTTGTTGCTTTCCTCGCCTTGATACAGTACGCAGGCTCGATTCGGGGCCGCTTCAATCAGGCGGATGACTTTCAAGCCTACGTCGTGTTTCCGGAAAAGATGCTCCAGTTGGGATCGATGGGGCGCGACCCGTTTTGCACCCGACGACTGGAGGCATCATTGGGCGGTCAATCGTTTCTGCACACGTTTGTCCTCAGCGCCCTCTCCATCAAGAATCTGCACATCCTGGATCCAGGGATCGGCCTGCTGTTGATCATGGGGCTTCTGTGGGGAAATTGCAAAGAGAGGGGCGTTTCGCTGCTATGGTCTGTGGCACTCTTGTTTCTTTTCCTCTGGATGGCTCGTCCAACCATCAATATTTCGAGCCTCTACACTGGCACAGCCTTGTTCTTGAGCCTGTATTGCACGCTCCATTGGAAGGCGCTTTCGGCCAGCCGCTTTCTTTCCAGGACTTTTCTGATCGCACTGATCGCTTCGGCCATCTGCTCGCTCAAGTCCTCCTTCATCCCCGCCTGCGGTGTGCTCTTAGCATGCAGTTTTCTCTGCTACGTCATCAATCAGAATTTCAGGCGGATGGCGATTGCTGAGGTCGTCACCACCGCCGTCCTGATCGTCGCTTTTACCTTGCCTTGGATGATTTCGATGCATCAATCCTCCGGCACCTTCTTGTATCCGCTCCTGGGAAAAGGGTATCACCAGTCAGCCTACAAAGATTCTTTGTGCAGCTATTGTTGGCTTACTTTCTCTACCGGTGCGCGGTTGCTCCTCAAGCAGTTGACTATTTGGACTTTTGTTCCCGTCGCGGTACTCGGGGTTTTCTATGTAGCCTCACGACGACGGGGAATTCAGGGCCGGGAAGCCGCTCTCTCCCTGCTGGTCGGAGTCGTCTTTGCACACTTGGCCCTCACCCTCGCTACCGCGGAATCCTACTCCCGCTTCTCCTATCCGTTTCTTCTGGCTGCAACACTTGTCTTGTTCATCGAAAATGTGCGCCCGCGAACAGAATCCGTGGGAAATAAACTGCTGGCTTCTGCGCCGCTGGTTGCCAGCGCTGTCGCAGGCTTCTTGTTGGTATCGACAGGGCAGCTTTCCACGGCCCTCTACAAGTTGTACGTGCACACCGCTAAGGCCGGGATTGAGAGTACGCCCGTGTTTGCCGACCGGGAGATCGGGGCGTACAAGGCTCTTCAGCAGTCCATTCCTCCGGGTGAAACACTGCTGGAGAAGCTTGACGACCCCTTCTTGCTTGATTTCCGAAGAAACACAATTCTTCTGGTTGACTACAACGAGGCGAGTCCTCCGCCCGGCATCCCCTTCTCTAAGGGAAGCGAAGCCCTGGCTCATTACCTCGCCTCGCTTAACATTCGCTATGTCGCTTACTCCTACGCTCGAGAGGCAGAGCGCCGCACGTTTCGGGCAGACATCCCATGGGTAAAGAATCAGCTCTTGTACACCTACGACTTTGAGGACAATTTGAAGGGGCTCGCCACAACTAGAAGACGTCTCTACGATGACGGAGAAAATTTTCTTCTGGACCTCTCACAGCCGAATGCAGGTTCCCAGGAGTCGTTTGTCGCCCTTCAGTCAGCGAATTGAACGAAGCGAACGCAGGCAAAAACGGCAACCTGAAAGGTCTCATTCTGCCTCCTCTGGTTGTTCTGAGCGCATCGAGGGTTTTTAATTGAAGCGACATATTCTCACTGGCATTCGATGCGGGCTTTGTGTCTGGTTGGTATACGGCATCGCCGAGTTCGTGCTGGCATACGCCCTTCCAGTGTTGTTTCAGCCTGACGTGGAATTGCTGCCCTGGCAGTGGCGTCCTATAGGGTTGGTGTTCGGTGTTTACCTGTTGTTTGGGGTGGCGTTGGGAGGCGCGGGTGGCGCCGTACTGGCGTGGACTCAGCGGCACAGAACAAGGAGCCTCCGCATAGATCACGAGATGATGGCTGCCCTGACATTCGCGGTCGCGTTTGCGTCTAATCTGATCCCGGCTCGGCCTCTGGGCACCTTTGAATATTTCACAGTGGCAATCGCGCTCCTGTTGGCCGCATCGTTTGCCGGAGCTCTGATCTGGACGAACTGGCTCGAACTCACTGCCTTTCTGGCGAACCCATGGGCGTTGAGTTTGCTGCTCTTGACCTGGCCCTGGATTAGTTATGTAGGACTCCGCCATTCTTCAAACGCTGTGAAGACGGTGGCGTCTTTAGTCGTGTTCGGTTTGATCGTTGTACTGGCCTCCAGGTGGCACCGCTTTTATTCCGGGCGAATTGGTGTCGTGGGGCGTCGAGCAGTCCTGGCGAGCACTTCTTTCTTGCTGGTGGGCGCCGTCCTGATGTCAGGGATCGGGCAGGCCGTTCGCGCGAGCCAGACCAGCGAACCTCCGCCAAACACCAAATGCAACGTCCTGTTAATCACGATGGATACGGTGCGCGCCGATCATCTTTCCATTTACGGATACGATCGCGATACGACACCGCACCTGCGAGATTTCGCCAATCAAGCGACGGTTTACAGCCGCGCCATTGCGACATCGGATTGGACGCTGGCATCGCATGCGTCGATCTTTACCGGACTCTACGCAAACTGGCACGGCGCCTACCATGCCCCACCCGACTATCCGTGGGGTCGCCCGCTCGCGCCCCGCTATACCACGTTGGCAGAGATGCTGCGCGCCAAAAGCTATCGGACAGCAGCGGAGGTGGCCAACTATGGGTTACTATCGCCGTCGATGGGCCTGTCCAAGGGCTTCGCAGCATATAACTCGCGAAGGGCACCGCGCATATCCGAATCCTCGTGGGAATCCCGCAAGGCGTTCTATTTGCGTGAAGGCGTCCGGCGCTTGCTGAGCCTCGTGCTGGATACATCTGCCTTTCATGCGCGTTGTCTCCGGGCGGCGGATATTAATCGACACGCGTTGGCTTTCCTGGAGCAAGGCAAGAATAAAGGGCCTTTTTTCCTTTTTCTCAACTACATGGACGCGCACATGGCCTATCTTCCGCCGGCGCCTTTCAACACCGAGTTCCCGGGTCGAGATCCGCATTTTAAGGGGGACTACTTTGGCGACCTGGACTCCGTCAATCGAGGTCGACGTCACATCAGTGCACCGGAAAAGTCGAACCTCGTTTCCCAATACGACGGCGGCATCGCGTATATGGATTCGGAGATTGCAAACTTAATGGCCCGATTGCGTGAACGGGGGTTGTACGAAAACACGCTCATTATCATCACTTCAGACCACGGCGAGGCCTTCGGCGAACGGGACCTGACTGGACATGCAGTGGGCTCTCTTTATCAGGACGAAGTGCACGTGCCGCTCCTCATTAAGTATCCGGGGCAGCATACGGCCCGCCAATCCGACGAACTCGTAAGTCAGGTGGACCTGATGCCTACAGTTCTGGACCTGGCGGGAGTTTCACCACTCTCCGATGGTCAGGGCCGGTCGTTGCGGTTGCCGCGCACAGATGATTCTGACCCTGTTTACAGTCGCGCCACAGCCAATCCTTACCTGGTCGGGTCGAATCGGAGTTTTTTTCGCGGTGTCCGGCACGCCATGTGGATCGGCCCGTGGAAACTGATTGCTTGGACGGAAGGTCCACCCGAGCTCTATGACTTGGCGGCTGACCCCGAGGAAACACAGAACTTGTATCGAGCTGATGATCCTCACGCCAAAGCACTTGCCGACCGGCTATCGGCCTGGGTGGCCACGGCCCCGCGGCAGTTCGACGCGCCCGGCAAGCTGGACAAGAACAGTTTCGAGAAACTCAAATCGCTCGGATATGCCCAATAGCAGTCCGCATCATTCCTGATCAATTCTTGTCAGCAGCATCTGATCGCATCAAGGAGTTCTGATTGAAGCGACACATCCTCACCGGCATTCGATGTGCACTGCGAGTCTGGTTGGCATACGGTGTCATCGAATTCGTGCTGGCATACGCCGTTCCTGTGTTGTTTCGGCGTGATGTGGAACTGCTGCCGTGGCAGTGGCACTCGATAGGACTGGTGTTCGGCGTGTACGTGTTGTGCGCGGCAGCTTTGGGGGCTGCGGGTGGCTCAGGCCTGGCGTGGACTAACAGGCACAGGACTAGTAGCCTGCGCATAAGTCACGAGATGATGGCTGCATTAATATTCGCGATCGCGTTTGCGGTTAATCTGACCCAGGCTCCACCCGTGAGCCCCTCCGAATATCTTACAATCGCCATCACACTTCTACTGGCTGCGTCGTTTGCCGGCGCTTTGCTTTGGACGACATGGATGGAACGCACTGCCTTTCTGGCGAACCCATGGACGTTGAGTTTGCTCCTGCTCACCTGGCCGTGGGTCGGCCGCGAACTCGCTGCTTATTCCAGGGCCGTAAAGCTGGGAGCATCTTTGGGCATGTTCGGAGTAGTCGTGGTGCTGGCCGCCATGGGGCACGGCCTTCCGTTGGGCCGGATGGGAATCGTGGGGCGGCGGGCGCTCACGGCGAGCGCTTCAATCTTGCTGTTGGGCGTCATACTGGTTGCAGGAACTCGCTACGCGGTTCCGGCGAGTCAAACCGTCAAACCTTCCGCAGGCGGAAGATGCAACGTCCTGTTAATTACGATGGACACGGTCCGCGCTGATCATCTTTCGGTTTACGGATACGAGCGCGACACGACGCCAAAGTTGAAAGAGTTTGCCCGTGAAACGACGGTCTACAGCCGAGCCATTGCAGCGGCGGACATGACACTGCCCGCACACGCGTCCATATTCACGGGGCTTTATCCAGGTTGGCACGGCGCGTATGTTGTGCAAACCGCGTACCCGGAGGGGCGTCCGCTTTCATCCCGCTCTACCACCCTGGCTGATGTGCTGCACTCGCATGGTTACTGGACGGGAGCTGTGACCGCCAACGCTGCCTTCTTCCAGAGGTCGATGGGTTTGACAAAGGGTTTCGCCGGATATCATCTCGTGATACCGGTGAGCATCTCCGGGGATCCATTCTACCTGCGCGAAGGTGCCCAGCGTCTATTGGGCCTGGCGGCGGACCCTGGCACATTCAACGAAAATAAAGCCCGCGCCGCCGACGTCAACCGGCGGGCATTCGCTTTCCTGGCGCAAGTTAAGGATAAGGCGCCCTTCTTCCTCTTCCTCAACTATATGGATGCGCACATGCCCTATGTCCCGCCCGCGCCGTTCAACACAAAGTTCCCCGGCCGGGATTCGCATTTCAAGCCATTGTCAGAACATTTGGATTTGATACTTGCCGTCAATGGAGGTCACAGTCATATCGGCGCTGTGGAGCAACGCCACCTGATTTCACAGTATGACGGAGGCATCGCATATTTAGATTCCGAGATCGGAAATCTGTTAAACCGGTTGCGTGAATTGGGGCTATACGAAAACACTCTCATCATCATAACTTCCGACCACGGTGAAGCATTCGGCGAGCATGACCTGCTCTCACACGGCTTGGGCTTTGTTTACCAGGACCAAGTACACGTTCCGATGCTGGTTAAGTATCCCGGGCAACATGTAGCCCAGCAGTCCGACGATCTCGTGAGCCAGGTCGACCTGATGCCTACGGTTCTCGACTTGGCAGGAATTTCGCTGCCCTCTGATCTTCAGGGCCGATCTCTGCAGCTACCACAACCAAAGGATGCTGCTCCGGTGTACAGCCAAGCCGGAGCGATGGGCCGCGTCGCGCCGTCGTACCCCAGGTTTCGGGGGGCCCGGCAAGCCATGTTTGCGGGCCCGTGGAAAATGATTGCCTGGACGGAAGGCCCACCCGAACTCTACGATCTCGCTGCTGACCCAGGTGAGACGCACAACTTGTATCGAGCCGATGATGCTCACGCCAAGGCTCTTGTCGATCGGCTATCGGCCTGGGTGGCGGCGGCTCCGCGGCAGTTCGACGCGCCCGGCAAGCTGGACAAGAGTAGTTTCGAGAAACTCAAATCGCTCGGATATGCCCAGTAGCAATCAACCTCTTTCCTAACCATCTTCATCTTCTTTCCATCATTGAGGTCCTACACGTGGAGCAGTTGGTCACCGAATCGAAGAGCAACCCGCGCCATCGGCAAAAGAGCGAAACCGTGAAAGTTGTTTCCCAGGTACCTGCTAGTTCTCGCCATACGTTGCCGTGGTCCGTTCTGCTCGGAGCAACGGTGTTAGCGGGATTCGCGCTGCGAATGTTTCACCTCGATTCCCAAAGTGTGTGGTACGACGAGGTCTTCGCGCTGAGTGTCAGCCGGCTGCCATTTACGCGGATGCACAAAGCACTCATTCAGGACCTGGTGCACCCCCCCCTACATTATTACGCTCTCCATGAGTGGTTTCGCGTGTTTGGTTTTGGGGTGTTCCAGGGCCGCTTGTTGTCGGCGCTGTTTGGAACCCTCGCGGTTGTGATGATCTATGTTCTAGCAGGTTACTTATTCGATCGCCGCGCCGCACTAATCTCCGCCGGGCTGCTTGCATTCTCCCAACTGGCGATCATGTACTCACAAGAAGCGCGGCCATACGCGCAATTGTCCCTGCTGTATCTGGTTTGTGTTTACCTGTTCCTTCGGGCGCTTCGTGAAAAACGTCTGCGCTTTTGGATAGGCTTCTTGGGTTGCGCTTGTCTGCTGATCTACACGCACTATTACGGGTTTTTGGCGATTGCTTCCCTTCTTGCATTCGGGTTTTTGCGGCGCAAGGAATGTTCCCTGCCACGGGTATGGCTGTGGGGCGGAATAAGTGGGCTCGCGGTTGGGTATGTGCCGTGGCTCTCCAGCGGCATTGTGAGGGAAGCCTTGCGCGGAGAGAAGATGCAGCGGCTCGACACCATGGCGCATTCGGTTTCCGCACCCGTGCACTGGTATACATTGGCTACGGCCGTCAATGTTTTCAACAATGGCCGGCCGAGCGGGCTCATGTCAAGCTGCCCTGCATGGACTTTCGTTGTGGGTGCGCTGTTGTTCTGCTTGCCAGCTGCACTTGCGCTTTTGCCGTTAACGGACCGCAGCAAGAGAAGGGATGAGACAAGGGAGCGCGAGAGCATTGTGTATCTGCTGTTATTGTTCACAGTACCGATAGCGCTGGCAATTTCGGCGGGTCTGCTGTATGGAACCTACGACGTCAAGTATGTAGCGTTTTGTGCGGCTCCTTACTATATTTTGGTCGCGCGTGGTCTTTCTCTGGGAGATTCCTTGGCAGCCCGCCGGGTTATGCTTACCTTAATATTGGTGTACAGCGCACTCTCGCTGCGCGCGAATTACTTTGTTCCGTATAAAGAGGACTACAAACGCGCCCTCGCCTCCGTTGCTTACGATTACCAGCCGAGCGACTGCGCGGTAATAGCTCCGTCTTGGGAAGAGCGGCAAGCTAAGTGGGCATGGTCAATTTATGAGGGCGCCAAACCAGCTCCACAGGTTGTTCCTCTCAACTCGGCGATGGCCAACAGCGGGGCATGCGGAAGAGTCTGGCTGATCTCGGTTTTGGATCGGAGCAATCCCCAAGCGATCCGAGCAGCGGAATCGGCGCGGCAGCAGCTCGCGCAGTCTTATCTCGAACATCAGCGAAGAAGCTTTTTCTGGGTTGATGTGGATCTGTACGCTGGAGCTGGAGTACGACTGCAAGCCGAGGTCAATGCTGTCCACTGAGCCGTAGCGGATTACAACTGCTGTGACCAAGAAGTCGTACCCCTGGTGGTTTTATCTCATCGGCATCACGTCTGGCCTAATGCTAGTGCCGCTCGGCTGCGCCACGGTGGAGCTCGCCTATCGAGCAGTAAAATGGCACTCCCTAACGCCGGTGACTCCAACCTGGGTTGAGGACCCGGCACTGATCTATAAGCTCAATCCCCGCAATGCGCAGTTCCCTCAATCCTTTCGAGGGAAAGCCCCTAGTTCGGACAAAAAAAATGGCATTCGCATTATTTGTCTGGGCGGTTCCACGACTTTCGGTCATGAGGTGAAAGCTGACCAGGCTTGGCCGGCCGCCACGGAGAGGGTACTCAAGGCTAAGGGAATTGAGGCCGAAGTAATCAACGCCGGAGTGCAAGGATATGGCAGCCGGCAGTTACTGTTGCGCTATCGTCGAGACATAGCAGCCCTTAAACCGGACTACGTAATTATCTACGAGGGATGGAACCGGACTGGGCCACTGGTCGACCCCAAGGGGTGGGTTCCGTTTGGTTTCGACATTGCGCGTCCCGGTCAAAAACGGAAGCCCGAGTTCGTAACCTATCTAGGGCTGCATTCACTGGTGCTACAACGACTGATCACTCGCGCCTCCGTACGACGAGGTGAGAGCCCAAAACCATCAGCCGGATGGTTCGAATCATCCGCTCCGTACACTGTGGATTCCTATCAGGACGTTTTCATCTCGGACTTTACGCAACTGGTGAAAGAAATTCGGGCACACCAGCAGCAGCCTGTACTGGTTCTTTACCCAGCACTCTATTTTCCGAAAATGACGGCTGGGGAAACATCGATTTTCGAACCGATGCTGTGGGCTCACCGATCCTTGAATCCAGAAATGCTTAGAGAATTGGAAATCAAGCATTCCGCTATTCGGACGATTGCGCAGGCCACCGAGACGCCAGTTGTCAACGTACAGGCTGCATTCTCTTCGATTCGTGGGAAGGACCGCACTGCACTTTTTATGGACGAGATGCACCTAACGCCACTTGGCAATCAAAAGGTTGGCGAGATCGTTGGCGACTTTTTGGCAAACGAGATGTTCGAATCGAAAACCTCAAAGGGCCAGGCTGTAACGCCGGACCCAAGACCTATGTTTAGCAGCGCACACTTACAGTAAAAGCCTTCAGAAGTCCTGCATGAATTCCTACTTTCTAGCATCCAGCTGGGGCATTTTCATCCTTTTATCGCTTACCGGTTGGGGAAGCCTGCTCAACTGGCTTCTCTTCCCCAACGACGAGACAGATTGGGCGCAGAAGGCTGCCTGGGGCCTGGCGCTAAGTGTAACCATGGGTGGAATACTAAATTCACTATCATTGATTTCACGAACGACAGTTTTGATCTACCTCGGTGCCGGTGCGGCAGCATGGCTGATCGATATGCTGGCTCGACGACGCGGAAGGCTCCAGCACGGGTTGCTTGAAATGTCCGATCTTCGCCGCTCGAAGACCCTACTGCTGGTCGCAGGTCTTGTTGTTCTCCTGGCCCTGATTCAGTATGCGGGCTCGGTGTCGGTCGCGCATTACGATCATCCCTCCGGCCCCGCGGGTCCGGTCCGCTTTAATCAAGCCGACGATTTTCAGGGATACTTCGTATTTCCTGAAAAAATGTTGCAGTTGGGCTCGATGGGACGCGATCCATTTTCCGACAGAAGGCTGGAGTCCTCGCTGGGTGGTCAAGCGTTCCTCGATACCTTTGTTCTCAGCGCCCTTTCCGTGCAGAATCTGCACATCATTGACCCGGGACTAGGAATGTTGTTGATCATCGGTCTGATGTGGGGGAATTTTAGGGAAAGAGGAACTTCGCTGGGATGGTCTGTCGCGCTCCTGCTCACTTTCCTTTGGATCAACCCGCCGACAGTGAACGTGGCAAGCCTCTATACGGGCACGGCGATGTTCTTGAGTCTTTTTCGCACCCTCGCTTGGAGGGCTCTACCCTCTAGTCATTTTTTGTCGAGGATTCTGATCATCGCCCTGAGCAGCGCAGCCATTTGCTCGCTGAAATCTAATTTCATTCCCGCCTGTGCGGTTCTATTGGCGTGCAGCTTTATATGTTACGTAATAAGCCAGAATTTCAGCCGGCGTGCCATTGCCGAACTGGTTGGGGCTGCCATTCTGATGGTGGTGTTCATGTTGCCCTGGATGATTTCCATGTACCAGTCTTCGGGCACATTCTTGTATCCGCTGCTGGGCAAGGGATATCACCAATCGGCTTATAAAGATTCTCTTTGTGCCTATTGCTGGCTCACCTTGTTCAAAGCCGTGGAGTTGCTGCTCAAGCACCTGACAGATGATTTTTCCATCGCCCTGGGTGCGCTGGGAGTGTTTTATCTGGCGTTCCGGCAGCGCGCAATCGTGGGCCGGGAGGCGGTTCTGTCCCTGTTGGTAGGGGCCTTGTTCGGGCATGTTGTGATGACTCTCGCGACCGGGGAGTTCCAATCCCGTTATTCTTTTCCGTTCCTTCTCGCCGGAGTTCTAATCTTGATCACTGAAACTGCGAGCCGGCAAGAAACGCCAGGACAGAGAAAATGGGCGCCGCTGATCACGGCTGGGGTCGCTGTGTTTGTGGTTGGCACCTGCTGGCACGATTCCCGAACCATGTACGCGGAATGTGTGCTCAGCGCCAAAGAAGGACTCAAGCACGTGTCCTTAGTTTCCGAGCAAGAACTGGCCGCTTACCAGACTCTTCAGCAGTCCATTCCGCCGGGAGACGTTTTGCTGGCCAGGCTGGAGAAACCTTTCCTGCTTAATTTCAAGCGAAATCCGGTTCTAGCAGTGGATTGGGCTTCGGTGAGCCCGCCTCCGGGGTTGCCATTTTCCAGAGGGAGTGAACCGCTGGCCCGCTATCTTGGTTCTCAATCCATTCGGTATGTGGCGTATTCCTATGGCGGGGAGGCGGACCGCCGCAAGTTGCCTGCGAATTTCCCGTCGATGGATATCTATCTACGCTATAGCTATGACTTCGAAGACAACATGGAAGGGCTGGGTAAGACCAGGAAGCACATCTACGACGATGGGAACAGTTTTCTCCTAGATCTCCAGCAATCCCGCACAAGTTCTGAGCCAGCGTGTTGCACCACTGTGCAAGTAGCGAATCGAACGAAATGATGTCGCTCAAAGTCGAAACCCCGGACTCGATTGGCAGCCATGAACTTGCGCAGAACGCTGAGCGCCCAATTGGTGTGGCCAGCCCTGTCGCGGCGGGCTCAAAACGGCAAGCTTGGATTGGCAAGCTGCTCATTCTGTTTTTTTCCTTGCTTGTCTGCATGGAAGGCGGATCGAGATTGGTGCTATCGATCAATGCGCTTCGGCGGCGAGTGACTGGATTTGACGATGCATCTTATCGCCTGCAGTGGATCAAGCTACACGGTGAACATAAGGATTGGACTGGGCCATTTGCTATCTATCACCCGACGCGCGGATGGACGCTGAAGTCAGGCATCCAGGATATGAAGGTGTTTGACGGCACCATTTTGAATACCAATTCCAAAGGGCTGCGCGGAAACCGCGAATACAACTACGAGCGAGCTCCGGGCAAGCAGCGGATCGTCGTCCTGGGAGACTCCTTTACCTTCGGCGCAGAGGTACCTGACAATGCGACCTATGCTCACTACCTTGAGTCCCACATCCCGAACAGCGAGGTCTTGAACTTCGGAGTTCAAGGCTATGGCCACGATCAGATTCTGCTGTATTTGAAAGAAGAAGGCATCAAGTACCGCCCGGATATCGTTATTTTGGGATTTACTTATATCGATATCTACCGCAATATCGAGAGCTTTTTTGCATACGCAAAGCCGCAATTCAAATTGGTGTCTGGCAACCTGCAGTTGACTAACGTCCCGGTGCCAACTCCAGAGCGGGTCCTTGCCGAAGAACCCTATCGCCCGAAGTCCTTCGACATTCTGTTCATCTTGAAAGAAAAGCTTCGTTGGGCGATGGGCGAGAACGAAGCCGAGGCGCGCGAATTAACGGGACAGTTGCTCGATGAAATCATTAAGACCAGTCGCAGCACTGGAGCCGTGCCTGTCTTCGTCTATTTGCCCGTAAACGAAGAAATCGCGCCTCTCCGCCAAATCGGCATAACCACTAAGAGTCCTGCAGTGGCTGAGCGCGAGCAGTATCTGCGTGGTATTTGCGAAAAAGAAAAGCTTCCCTGCCTGTTCCTTCGAATGCGATTCGGCGCAGAGGTTGAAAAAGGTGTCGACTTGCACCCCAGAGGGCACTGGAATGCTACGGCACATTCGATAGCGGGCGAAGAGATCAAGAACTTTCTTTCGAGCAACGGTCTGATCCGGAGTGGGTTGTCTACGGTGACGAGTTCCCCCAGCGCGCGGAACTGAGCCATCACAACAAGCAAACCCAACATGTCCACCAAGACAATCTATGGTTTAGCTGTGGTGCTGGTCATCGGCATCGGAGTGGCGCGAATTTTTTCGACATACCGCGAGTTCACTCAAACCGTGGATGAGAACTCTGACATCGCTGCCGGAATGCAGTTATTGCAGGACCGAGTCTACTTCATGGACGTCAAGCATCCACCAGTTGGCCGAATCGCAGTTGCACTCGGCCCCTACATGGAAGGTTCGAGGTTGCCGAAGCACGGCGGTGACATGTTCGAGCTGGGCAATGTGATACTGAACAGCAATAACAATTACTGGCATAATCTTGCGCTCGCGCGATTCGGGACATTGCCGTTCTTTGTTTTGGCGTGTGTCGTGGTTTGGTCATGGAGTGATCACCTTTTTGGCAAGTGGACCGCGTTGTTTTCGCTTCTTGTTTTCAGCATGATTCCGGCGGTGTTGGCTCACGGTAGTCTGGCCACGAACGATATGGCAGGCGCCGCGACGCTGCTACTCGCTCTTTATTGGTTCACGCGATGGATTGAAAATCCAACCTGGTTAGCGGCCGCAAGACTGGGACTGGGGGCAGGACTCGCTGCGGCTTCGAAGTTCTCCGCACTGTTGTTTTTCCCGGCATGTGCAACTGCCCTGATTCTGGTCCTTCTTGTTGCGGACAGGGATTTTCTTGGCAAGCTTTCATTCCGACGATTAGCCGGCAATTTGTTCCTGGCTTTCGTCATTG
This sequence comes from uncultured Acidobacteriota bacterium, assembly GCA_963832245.1. Classification (GTDB taxonomy): domain Bacteria; phylum Acidobacteriota; class Terriglobia; order Terriglobales; family Acidobacteriaceae; genus JABDBE01. The sequence continues at coordinate 2,110,837 of CAWHTG010000004.1, read as the reverse complement.
CTTATTTCACGCTCTGGGCAGGGTACTTGTTCACCATGATGCCGATTCAGGCATCCCGCCCTCACACAGCCGCGGATCGGTTGTTAGGAAGTCACCCCGCGCTGCACCATGCTGCGGTCGCAGCCCTGGAAACGCCATATCCGGCTGGAAACGTAGCCGCGGGGTTGAAAGCATTGGCAGGCCAAAACAAAGCAGGGCAAGTGTCGTACTTTCTCGGGGAATGGAGACGACACGGCTGGTGGTATTTTTTCCCGGTCATCTTTCTGTTGAAGACCCCTGTGCCTTTCTTATTGCTCGTCTGCGTCGGAAGTGTGTTCCTGGTGCGCTCATTCGGGACGAACCCTGATTGGCGCATCGTCGCTCCGACTCTGTTCGCCTTGGCTATCCTTGCGGTCTCCATGACCAGCGGCATTAATATCGGATTACGTCATATTCTCGTGATCTATCCTTTGCTTTCGATCGTGGCTGGCCATGCCGTAGTGGAGTTCTGGAATCTATTCCAGCAGCCACTGTTCGCCCGGGGCGTTGTGGCAGCGGCCTGCCTTTGCCTGGTCGTATCTTCTATTCGGTCGCATCCCGACTATCTTGCCTATTTCAACTTGTTTGCTTCCGATCGGCCGGAGCGAATCGAAGTGGATTCCGATCTGGATTGGGGGCAGGATCTGGCTCGACTGTCGAAGTGGCTGCATGCACGCGGCGTAAATGAGGTGGCGCTCTCGTACTTTGGAACCGCAGACCTTACGCACGCGGACCTGCCGAACTTTCATGAACTCGTGCCATATCAGAAAGTCGATGGCTGGATTGCCATCAGCGCTCGTTATCGGGTGATCCCCAGTCCTTTTGTCGTTCAAGCCGCGCCTCCGGGCATGCCGCTTTATTACTCAGTTCCAGGGAACTTTAATAAGATGCGGCCGGGGACTGGTCCGTTTTCCTGGTTAAACGCCTATCAGCCCGTGCAGAGAATTGGACATTCCATCTTCGTTTACTACATTCCGCCGGTTGCAGCGGAACCCGCGGGCTCCGAGGCGAAAGCAGATCATCATGCCAATCACAGCTAATCGGCGAAGCATCATTGGGGGAGTGGTTTTCTCCTTGCTGGCTGGGATCGGTGTGGCTCGAATTATTTCAACCTATAAGGTATTCAGTCAGACGACGGACGAACCAGCTCATCTGATAACTGGCATGGAATGGCTGCAGCGGGGAACTTACACCTTCGAGCCGCTTCATCCGCCGCTGGCCCGAGTTGCAATCGCAATGGGACCGTATCTTTCCGGCCTTCGCCTCACCGATCAACATGGTATGTGGGAAGAAGGAAATAGAATTCTGCTCGACGGCAGCTACCGCCACAACCTCACCTTAGCGCGGTTAGGTGTGCTGCCTTTTTTTCTGCTGGCGACTATCTTGGTTTGGTTCTGGACAAAAAGCCGATACGGTGAAAAGCCCGCTGTGCTCGCGGCTCTGTTGTTCACCACTACTCCGGTTATCTTGGGGCATGCTGGTTTAGCGACGACAGATATGGCAACTACTGCGACGGTCGCAGGTGCTTTGCTGGCTTTCATTGCTCTTCTTGATCGTCCGACGTATTTGCGCTGTGTGGTATTTGGATCGATAGCCGGAATTGCGGTGCTCTCAAAGTTCAGCGCTCTCGGTTTCCTGCCGGTTTGTGCAGCAGCGCTGTTGGTTTGGCGATGGTTTGTGGCGAGAAGCAAGAATGCGATCGTGACAGAACCGCCGTTTCGGTGGGCAAAGGGCGTTTTCTTGGCTGCCCTAATAATGTTTCTGGTGATTTGGGCCGGGTATCGTTTCTCGCTAGGTTCTGTAACCACCGAAGCGGGCAGGCCGCACCCCACGCTCGATCACGTTTTTGGCCCGCACGGCACTTTTCATAACTGGTCATATGCGGTTGCGGAGTCTCGCTCAATCCCTGCACCAGCGTTTCTTCAAGGACTGGCTGAAATCCGCCAAAAGAACGCGATGGGCGCTAAGGCTTACCTGCTCGGCCATATCCGCAAAACCGGTTGGTGGTACTTCTTTCCCGTGGCCTTAACCGTGAAGACCACTGTTGCCTTATTGATTCTCGTGGGTATAGGCAGCGTCAGTCTGCTGAAGTCTTCGTGGCGAGAGAAGAACTGGATTGCGGCTGCGCCGGTGATTTGCGCTCTGAGCATTCTTCTAATTTGCATGTTCAGCCAGATTAATATCGGAGTCCGCCATATTCTGCCCATCTATCCTTTATTTGCAATCATTGGCGGAGTAGGCGCCTACCATGTCTGGAATACTGCCAACAAGAATCACGTCGGGGCCGTGCTGATTCTGGTCCTGCTGACTTGGCATCTTGCCGCTTCGATGCGAATCCATCCCGACTACCTGGCCTACTTCAACGAGTTCGCCGGTCAGCACCCGGAACGGATTCTTGTCGACAGCGATTTGGATTGGGGACAAGATCTGCTTCGCCTGTCTTCCACCTTGCAGCAAAAACACATTGACGAAGTATCGATTGCCTATGCGGGCAGCGCTGGCTTGGACCTTACACAGTTCAGTCTCCCACGTTTCAAGCAGCTCGCTCCTCATCAGCCGACGACCGGTTGGGTAGCTATCAGTCTTCTGCGGCTTAAAGCTGGAGGGCTTGGGTTGCCCACCGATAGCTTTTCCTGGCTGAATGCATATCAGCCGGTGTGTGTTGTCGGCCGATCCATCCGGCTCTACTACGTGGCGGATCAGTCCTTCCCCGAGATCGGACGGCGTGTCTCCGAGCCGCAAGCGAGAACTGCGCAGTGAGCAAGACGATCGAGTTGGATACGGTGGCGACACCGCAGGCGGTTCGGGAGACTGCGAAGCAGTCCCGTTGGGTCTCCAAGCTTCTTCTGTGTGTTATTACGCTGGCCGTCTTTATGGAAGGCGGAAGCCGTTTGGTTCTGTCCATCAATCGGCTTCGGCAGCGTGTCACCGGTTTCGACGACTCCTCCTACCGCTTGCAATGGATCCGCTTACACCGCATCCATCAGGAATGGACTGGAAAGTATGCAATTTACCATCCGACAAGAGGGTGGACCCTGAAGCCGGACATCAAGGAATTGCCTGTATTCGGCAAGAAGATTCTGAATTCGAACTCCAAAGGGCTTCGCGGTAAAGCCGAGTATCAATACGAACGCTCCGCCGGGAAGCAGCGAATGGTTGTCTTGGGAGACTCGTTTACGTTTGGAGAGGAAGTCTCTGATGATGAAACCTATTCTCACTATCTGCAGGCCAGCCTTCCTGGCACCGAGATTTTGAACTTCGGCGTGCAAGGCTACGGGCACGATCAAATGTTGCTGTATCTGAAAGAGGAAGGCGTCAAGTACCATCCCGACATCGTCGTCCTCGGATTTGCTTATCTAGATATTTATCGCAATATCGAGAGCTTTTTTGCTTACGCGAAGCCCAGATTCGAATTGTCGTCCGAGAGCTTGCAGCTGACGAATGTTCCCGTGCCCACGCCGGAGCATGTTCTCGCCGAAGAAGCGTATCGTCCGAAATCCCTGGACCTGATGGTAATTCTCCGGGAGAAATTGCGCTGGAGTCTTGGCAAGAATGAAGTGGAAGCCAGAGAAGTGAGCAGAAGGCTTCTCGACCAGATTGTCGCCACCACGCGCGGCGTCAGAGCCACACCGGTATTCGTCTACTTGCCGGTTTACGAGGAGATCCAACCTCTTCCCAAGACTGCCTATCCGTTGACCGCTTCAAGTCCTCCGGCGGAAGACCGCGAAAAATATCTCAGCGATTTTTGTCAGCAGCGGGACGTCCCGTGTCTTTTCCTTCGGTCGCGATTCCACGAAGAAGTCCAAAAGGGCGCTAATTTAAACGCTGCCGGGCACTGGAATGCGCTGGCACACAACCTGGCCGCACAAGAGATCAAGTCTTTCCTTCTACGAAATAATTTGATTCAAACGGATCCCGCGCCAACCACACGCCACCCATCTCTGTAAGAAACTCAACGTGCTTGCAACTCAGACAGCGGAATTGAGCGGATTCGAAGGCCAGGAAGCGCCCGCAGCCTTCATGTTCCCCCAGCCGTGGATTTTCACAACTCGGAGCATCGCGGTACGTTTGTTCGTGACTTGTTGGATGGTCTATGCGGTGCACGTTGCCACGAACACCGTACGCGAGATCTATTTGGCCCTGGCAATTGGCGACCACTTTTCGTTTCGCGTGGACGATTATGCCAATATGCATCCCGATCTTTTCGAGAAGCCGGGATACGGATGGCATATTGGAGCAAACCCGGGGGCATCGATGTTGGGCGCCGTGCCTTATTTCCTGAGCCGGCCAGCGATTGATAGAGTTGTGGCCGCGGTCAATCGATCGCGAGCCGCCAGCGGACGAACCGAGCCTCCGCCCTACAACTCGCCATGGCCGATGCGGAGGGCATTCTACGCCGAAGCGTGGCGCCGCGGTTATGACATTAAATTCGGCTTGGCGGCCTTGGTGATGCAGTGGTTTTGTATGGCGCCCATTTCGGCTTTGGGCGTAGTGGCAATGTTCTTTTTACTGCGCCGCATATTCGGTTCTGACCGGATCGGTTTGTGGCTAGCCTTGCTGTACGCGTTCGGTACGCCAGTGTTTTTCCGAACAGGCTTCCTGAACCACAATATGATCCTCGGACATTTTGCGTTCATCGGGTTTCTTGTGTTGTGGAATCCTGGCGGGGATTTCCGCTGGTCCGAGACAAGCCGCTATTTCTTCTGTGGACTTATGGCAGGAGCGGCAGTCCTGCTCGACTACTCTGGCATAGTGATGCTGGCCGGGCTTTTTTTCTACGCATTGCTGAAAGCCTGGAAATCCGGATCACATCGCCATGTAATCCGTGCCGCCTCGTGTTACGTTCTGGGCTCCATCAGTCCCATCCTTCTTCTATGGTTCTATCAGTGGCGCAGTTTTGGCAACCCATTCCTTCCCGGGCAGCACTGGATGCCGCCGGTGGAATGGATCGACATCGGTTATCAAGGCTTCACGTGGCCGCAGCCCGTGCTTTTCTGGCACCTGCTCTTTGACTATCGCTACGGCCTGTTCACGACATGTCCTCTGCTATTAGTTGCGCTCGTGTCTGTGTGGTGGCTCCGAAATACAAAGCGATTTATTCCGGAACGCGAGTTTGCTGTATTGATGCTGGTCCCGGTAGGCCTGTTGCTGTTCTGCAGCGGCATCAGTTACACCCGCCTTCAATTTAATAACGGGATGCGCTATCTCGCTCCGACATTGCCTTTTCTGTTCGTGCCCGTCGCAATAGTTCTGGTAAAAATGATTCCCCGGCGACTGGCATACGTCATCTCGATTATCGCGGTGGCGCAGGCTTGGTCGATGGCGATGTCGCGCGACGTCGAGCGCGGATTCGGTGTGCTCGATCCCGTACTGCACGTTTTCATCAGTGGATTTCAGATTCCGGTATTGACGGTGCTGTCACGAATGAGTAGCGGGCAGTATGGCGATTACGCTTCCGCAGGGGTTTCGCCGCTGCCAATCTTTGCGCTTGTGGCTGCCCTGATCTTCGTTGTGTGGTCTACCGGCCAGCGTAGCGAACCTGGATCTGGCAACGAAGCCATGGAACGTTCTGTCGTTGAGGCCGTGAGGAGGTAGGACGTGCCGGGGTGCCAACGAAAGTTTCAACGTTGTGGCGATACGTCGCCCGAAATTTCTTTCCTAATCCCCCGTCGAAAACATTCAGTGATTAGCTCTGATCGTCTTCACTAAACCAGTAACCAGGAGGCTGCAAGATGATTGACGCACTTGCGAAGGACAATGCCCAACTTAGCGTCGATGTCGTCATTCCTGTCCTCAATGAGGCGCACGTACTTAAAAAGAGTGTTGGGACGTTATTGAGCTTCCTGCGTTCTTCATTGCCCTATCGCTGGCAAATCGTGATTGTCGACAACGGTTCAACCGACGGCACGCAAAATGTCGCGAAGGAATTGGTCGCCGCACACCCCGAGGTGAAGCTTCTTCGCTTGCTGCAGAAGGGACGGGGACGTGCACTGCGCCATGCCTGGCTGCGGAGCAATGCCGACATGGTTTGTTACATGGACGTCGATCTCTCGACCAAGCTCGACCACATTCCTGAGCTGCTGGACGCCATTGCGCAGGATGGGTACGACATCGCGACGGGCTCGAGACTAATGCGGGAATCGCGGATTACCCGATCGCTGAAGCGCGAGATAATTTCGCGAATCTACAATGTTCTCGTCAAGGCCGTCCTGTTCACCCGATTCAGCGAAGCTCAGTGCGGCTTCAAAGCCTTGAGCCGCAAGGCAGTCGAGGAGATCGTTCCACAGATTAAAGATCAAGCCTGGTTTTTTGATACTGAAATGCTCGTCCTGGCGGAAAAACAAGGCTATCGGATTAAAGATCTTCCGGTGGTTTGGATTGAGGACGACGACAGCCGCGTGAAGATAGTTCAGACCGGGTGGGAAGACATCAAAGGCGTGTTTCGTCTGCGACGACAGTTATGGAGTGAAGGGGTATTTGCGGCAACCGTCCGAAAACCAGCCCATGCGAATGGAGCGAACGGAACTAGCAGGCGGCTGCCAGAAAACACCGACCACAAACTCGCGCCGGACGAAGCAAAGCTTCATCGCAGCGCCTGACGCCGGGGCGCATCGACAAGAAAACAGTCTTCGGCCGGGATGGCACATTCGTGACACACCACTCCGCATTCTTTAGGGTTCCGAAAGGCTTTACGAAATGGCAGGTTCGATCTTCGTCACAGGGGGAAACGGTTTTCTTGGCCGCCGGTTGCTTTCCCTTCTCGGCGTATGTCCGGATCGAAAAATTTTCTGCTTGGTTCGTACGAAACCTATGGACAGCCAACCGAAGAATATTGAATTCGTTTTGGGTGACCTGCTCGACAGTCATAGTTACGCTGAAGCATTGGTTGGCTGTGACACCGTCATACACTTGGCTGCAGCAACCGGGAAACACGCTCCCCAGAAGTACTTTCGAATCAACCGTGATGGCAGCCAATCTCTCATCGCTGCGGCACAGCGAGCGGGCGTGCGGCGATTTGTGCACGTCAGCACCATCGCTGTGAAGTTCGGCAACAAATCTCACTATCCTTATGCGCAGTCGAAGGAGCAGGCTGAAATGGCCGTCAAGCAAAGCAGCCTACATTGGACCATCGCGAGGCCAACGATGATTTTCGGCCAAGGCTCCCCGGTGCTCGGCGGTCTTTCACGGCTTGCCACTCTACCTATGGTTCCAGTTTTTGGCGATGGCCTGACGCCAGTGCAGCCGATTCTCGCGGACGACTTGGCAGCTTCGCTGGTTGCGGCGCTAGAGGATGAATTATTGATTGGCAGAACGGTGGAGATCGGTGGCCCCGAGGTTGTCAGTATCGAGAATCTTTTGCTCCGTATCCGCACGTCTGCGGACAGAGGAAGCGCGCCAGTCGTGCATTTGCCCGCGCGCCCGATTGCTGCATGCCTTGGGTGGGTCGAACCGTGGTTACGGCCAGTTTTGCCGCTCACCGCGGGGCAGTTGGCATCATTCACGAATTCCGGAACCATTTCCCCGGATCCTTGGGTGGAAGGGCAGCAAGTTGGAATGAAACGCGTTGACGAAATGCTCAGGTATAGACAATGAACATAGCTCAGCTGGAACGCGAGTGCTTTACTTACACGCGATACTTGATCGGTGGAGTACCGTCGCCGTACGTTGTGAACCGCTATCTGGATTTTCACCACAAGTCAGACGCGATTAACGGCGCGGGGTTCGACGCATTTGATCAGTTCTTAGTGGGCATTTCGGCACGACACCCGTTCTGGACGAGCATGGCGGACAGTTATGCCAGCATCTTCCGAAAAGATTCAGTCGTACGAAAGAAGTTGGTGCTAATTCTGGCCTTACTCGAATGCGCAGCTCCCAGCTTTGAAGCACTCGACGAGGTGGAAGTGCGCAGCGCCATCGCAACTTCGATTTCTCTGGCTTGGCAAGCGGCCAAATATGCACTCCTACTAGGTAGTTCAGTGGTGGTATTCACCCCTGTCCGGGCTGCCATGGTTTTTTCCTGGAAACCTCGCGCCGAACCGGTGCTGGAACCTTGATGGACACCATCGTTGTAGTCGGCTCCGGCGCAAGCGGCGTGCACTTCGCGCTGACCGCACTGCGGAAAGGCAGGCGGGTGCTGATGCTTGATGTCGGCCACACTGGCCGCGAAGCGGTACGTCCCGCCGATTCCTTGAACGAGCTGAAAAAGAATTTGCCGGACCCCGTAGATTACTTCCTGGGGCCACGCTACGAATCACTCATTTTGCCCGGCAGAACTGGCGAATACTATGCGTTTCCCCCAAGCAAACAGCACGTATTCAAACATCGCCCCGAATTTCAGCATCGGGCAAGCGGCTTCGCTCCGATTTATTCGTTTGGAGCAGGCGGTCTAGCTGAGGCTTGGACGGGCGGCTGCTATCCATTCAATGAGAGTGACTTCAAAGGGTTCCCTTTTGGCTATCAGGAACTTGCTCCGTACTATGCCAAGGTTGCAGCAAACATCGGAATCACTGGCGCTAATGACGACTTGGCATCGGTCTTCCCATTGCATGGCGGGCTCACGGAACCGCTTGATCTCGATGAGCACTCGGCGGCTCTGCTTGACACTTATAAACAACATCGCGGATATCTCAAGGAGAAATTTGGATGCTTGATGGGCAGGACCCGCGTCGCTGCGCTCAGCCGCGATCTGGGAAAGCGCAAGCAGTGCAGTTACTGCGGACGATGTTTGTGGGGATGTCCGAGCGGTGCGTTCTACACGCCATCGTTGACTCTTGACGAATGCCGGATGTATCCCACATTTCAGTATGTTTCAGGATTGTATGTTGATTGCTTCCGCATGGACGGCACAAGCACGGTCAACAGCGTCGTCGCACATTCAGCCAACGGTCAGACTCGTGAATTTCCAGCTAGCTCGCTGGTACTGGCGGCGGGGCCCCTTTGTTCCGCCAAGATTTTTCTTGAATCCATCCATCGCGAGAATGGAGAGACGCCGCAACTCAGAGGCGTAATGGATAATCGCCAGATTCTCATGCCGTTCGTGAATCTTCGGATGCTTGGCCGCCGGTGGAATCCAAACAGCTATCAATATCACCAGGTGGCTATCGCCGTGGAACGAGGCGGCAATTACCTTCACGGCTTAGTGACCACCCTGAAGACTGCTTTGATCCACCCTCTGGTGCAGACGCTGCCATTTGATCTGGGGACAGGTGTTTCACTCTTCCGTAATGTTCATAGCGCACTTGGCATGGTGAACATCAATCTTCCTGACCACCGACGAGATGAGAACTACGTCACGCTGGATGTCAGCACCACACCGCACCGGCTAGCCATTTATTATCGTCCTCCGCAAGACGAACCCAAGGGACTGAAGAGCACCATCTCTACATTTCGCAAGATCCTATGGAAACTTGGATGCTTCGCGCCGTCACGAACAGTGCACATTCGTCCGATGGGGGCCAGCGTGCACTATGCAGGAACGTTTCCGATGCGAGAGACGCCTGCGCCACTAACCTGCTCGAAATACGGTCGCAGTCACGATGTGGAGAATCTTTATTTTGCTGATGGCTCGACTTTCCCTCAACTTCCAGCCAAAAACATCACATTAACCCTGATGGCGAATGCCACGCGGATTGCAGAAGAGGCATTTTGAAACTGTAAAGAAGATGATTCCGCCCCAAAATCTCGCGCAGATCGACGATGCAATCGCTCCGACGAATGTGTTGCCCACTGCGCGCGCCTACAAGTGGCGAGTATTCCTTACTTGCTGGCTCGTCTATACCGTGTTATGGGCTCCCTACATCGTGCGCGAACATTTTCCCGCCATTGCACTGGCCGAGCACGGAAGCTTGAACGTGGATCGTTATCTGGGATGGTCGCCGGATATCTTTCCGGGTCCGCGAGGGGGCGCATATATCAACAATAATCCAGGAGCATCGCTCACTGCGGCCATTCCCCTATTACTGTTGCGACCGGTGTTGACTCGAGTTGACGAATGGAATCAAAAGCTGCCTCGCCCTAATCGCAAAGGCGAAGAAGGCGATCTGTTTTGGCATACCGTTTCGGAAGGTCGCGCTCTGTATTTCTTGCTGGTGGCGTTTCTGACCGTGGCTTTGGTGATGGCTCCCGCCACCGCCGGCACTGCCGCATACCTGTGCGGCCGTTTGGCCGAAGCGGGGATTCCGGTCGCTCGTGCCGCGGGAGTTGCAGTGCTCTATGGTTTGGGCACTCCGTTGCTGTTTCGCGCTGGGCACTTGAATCATAATCTGCTGGTTGGAGACGCTGGATTCGTCGCGCTACTCATGCTGTGGGATCCTAACGATGCTGTACTTCAGCCTTGGCGCGCGGCAGTAGCAGGACTGCTAGCCGGATACGCTGTGCTTTGCGACTATAGCGGTGCAGTCGTGGTTTTGGTCATCGCTCTCTATGTGTGGTTGCGCTCAGCCCGGCAACCAGCCGCGGAACGATGGCGCCTCATGGCTGCATTCGGCGCAGGAGTGCTTCCCGGCGTAATTGCTTTAGCGATTTATCAGACATGGGCTTTCGGCTTGTTCTATCGCCCTTCGCAACACTACATGCCCGCTACCGCGCCAACCTCGCACGGATATCGTGGTTTCGATTGGCCCTCACCTGCTCTTCTGTGGGCCAACTTTTTCGATCCTCGGTTCGGTCTCTTTGTCTACTGCCCCGCGCTGCTGCTGGCGTTCGCAGCTCCGTTCGTAAAGGGTGTGAGATACCGCATTCCCCGGCGGGAAACAATAATTCTTTGGACGTATTTTGCGGCACTCACCCTGTTCTGCGCTGCGAATCAGTATTCATGGCTCCAACCCACCACAGGCTTTCGATATCTGGTGCCGATAGTCCCCGCGCTGGCGCTCCTGGCAATGGAAGCGGCCCAAGCTCTGCCCAAAGTTGTCTGCTGGGTGATTGCAATCGCATCCTGTGCCCAAAGCCTGGCCATGGCGGCCGCACATCAGAACGATGTCAGGCTGGTTTTGGGCACGCTCTTTAGGAGAGGATTTAGTTTACCCTGGATGATCCGCCTGAACGACATCGGCATATGCGTCAACTGCGCGTTACCCCTAATTACATTCACTCTGCTCGGGCTCGCGTTGGCATTCATTTGGCTAACGCCTGGCTTGCGAAACGGTTCCCGCGCAGCAACTGCAGCCACTGATTCCTGCCACCCTGTTCGTTCGTAAGTCGGACTCGCACAACCGGCAAACATGATCAAGAAACTTTGTTTAGCGATCGTGAGTTGCGTGCTCTTCTTTGTTCTTCTAGAGGGCCTGTGCAGCTTTTTGATCGTTGCTTATCAGTTATGGCCTTCCCACCAACATCGGACGCTGTCCGCGCATTCGGTGCAATATGACAAGCAACTGGGATGGGTCAGCATCCCAAATTTTTACGAGAAAGACTATTACGCGCCGGGTGTCTCCTTGCGAATTAACTCGCGAGGGTTTCGATCGGACCAGGAATTCACGGAGACGGTACCCGAAGGAAAATTCCGCATCATCTGTTCGGGAGATTCGTTCACATTCGGGGACGGCGTCGATAACGACAGTACCTGGTGCCAACGCTTGGAATCCATGAATGCTCGCTTCCAGGTGGTAAACATGGGCGAGACAGGATACGGAGTCGACCAGATGTACCTGCGGTACATGCGCGAAGGGCAGCGGTTGGACCATGATGCCCACGTGTTCGCATTTATCGCCGATGATATGAGGCGGATGCAACTTACCGACCTGGGAGGCTATGGCAAGCCGCGTTTGACACTGCGCAAGGGTGAACTCGCGACCGAAAACATGCCCGTCCCTAAGCGATCTTCGTTTCTTCGCTGGTTGGCTCTCAAGCCAAACCCGCTGCGGGAGTTCAAGTCGCTCGCGCTACTGTCTTCCCTCACCGAACAGTTGCTCCCTGCCCCTGCATCCCAATTTTCGAATGGGCCAACGGAGGAGCAAGCTCAGATTCTCGACACTATGTTCAAAGATCTGCAGGCGACCGAGAAACAGAAAAACAGTCTATTCGTCCTTCTATATCTGCCGACACGCGTCGCGGATTATGAGACGGGAGGAACGTCGCTGGCTTGGCGGACGTGGACTCGAAACGAATGCGCGAAGCGGGGCATCCTATTTGTCGATTTCATCGATGACTTTCAAAAGCTGCCAGTGACAATGAAGGACGGACTGTTCATTTGGCCGGGCTCACTCCAATATTTTGCGGAAGTTCCCGGCCATTACGATGACCAGGGCCACAATTGGATTGCAAAAGAACTTTATGTCCGCCTGATCTCACTACCTGAAATCGCGGCGAAACTGGGCCAGCATCGTGGGGATGAGATAGCCAGGGACAACGTTGGTCCCCGTGTAGGAATTGCGAACAATCATGCCGCAGCAAACTGAAACCGCAAGCGTGATTGAGCTTCCACGCGAGGAACTCAACCCGCGCACCCGCAAACGGAACTTGGGGAAGAAATTGTGTCTGGCCGCCAGCGCCTGCGTGCTCTTCCTTCCTTTTCTGGAAGGTCTTTGCAGCAGCCTGTCTGCGTCATACCAGTTGTTCTCTCCGCAGGACCGTGGAACATTGTCCGGAGCGGTAATGCACTACGACCAGCAACTCGGTTGGCTCACGGTTCCTAATTTCCACCAGGAAAACTACTTCGCGCCAGGCATCGGATTAAGAACCAATTCGGTTGGTCTTCGGGCCGGCGAGGAGTTCACAGCACAAGCCCCCTCGGGCAAATTGCGGATTATTTGTTCCGGTGACTCGTTCACATTCGGAGAGGGCGTAGGCGACGAGCATACTTGGTGTCGGCAGCTTGAGTCTTTGGATCAACGATTTCAGACGGTGAACATGGGCGAAAGCGGCTACGGAGTCGACCAGATGTATCTGTGGTACCAGCGTCAAGGGGTGGTGTTAGACCACAGCGTTCATGTTTTTGCCTTCATCATTGAGGATTTCCGGCGTATGCAACTCACCAGTTACGTCGGATATGGCAAACCGATGCTGCGAGTCCTCAATGGAGTGCTGGTCACGGAGAATGTGCCCGTTCCGCGCCATCTCAGCGCTCTGCCTTGGTTGGAGCGCAAACGCGTGCAGTTGCAGGAATTCAGGTCAGTCAAACTGCTTGGCTCGCTTGTGACATGGGCGCATCCGGCGCGCGATCCATTTTCCGATGGGCCCACAGATGATCAAGCCCAGACTGTCGATAAGATGCTTGAGAATCTCCAGGCAATTGAGAAGCAAAAAAACAGCACTCTCCTATTGGTCTGCCTGCCGAGTACAGTGCATCAGCACGAGCGGAGCGGACCCGCGCCTGCGTGGCGAGCATGGATGCGAGGCGAGTCTGCTAAAAGGGGCATTGCGTTTGTAGACCTGATCGAGGACTTTCATAAGTTACCCGTCACCATGCAGGACGGCATGTTCATTTGGCCCGGTTCTGTGCACTATTTTGCGGAAGCTCCTGGTCACTACAACGATGAAGGCAACGAATGGGTGGCAAAGGAATTGTATAGGCGACTCTTGGCTTTACCGGAAGTCTCGGAAAAGCTCGGGCCGCTGTCCGAGAAAAAGTTCGAAGCGCAGAACACCAGCTTCAGTTTGCAAAGTCCCACAGAGGCAGGTACTCAGCATACCAGTGCAATGAGCGGGACGGATTGAGCGGGATGAACGGAATGACGAAAACGTGGCGCAGTAACTTAGCCTGGGGCGCACTCTGGGGAATGATTGCCTGGCAGGTTTATGGCGTGGTCGAATATGCCGCCACCACTCTCGCGCCGCTTGTGGTGTACAGACCCATGGTGATTGCGGCATGGCATTGGAAGCTGAGCTTGCTGCTTTTCGGATTTTATACGCTGGCAGGAATTGTCACGGGTGGGTTCGCGGCCGTCCTGTTCACTGCATTGAAGAGGGATGAAAGCAAGAAATCGCAGCTTAAGACGATTGGCACGCTTACGCTGGCGCTGGCATTTCTCGCAAATCTGATTGTCGGACCGCCCGAACCTGCCACATTGATGTTTAGCGCAATCGTGCTAGCGATATTGATCTGGAGCCTGTCGTCGGAAACTCGCGGCGAGCGATTCGTCCTGGTGGCAAATCCGTGGGCAACGGCATTTTTTCTACTCCTTGCTGCATGGGTCAACAATGAGGCGCTTGCCAGACACTCGCTTTTGTTACGCTGCCTCTGCAGTCTCGTTATTGCAGGGGTATTCGTCGGGATGTCAGCGTTGGGAATTCGGGCTCAGGTGCGGTATTTCAGGACTGCTCCGCTGGGGCAACCGCTGACAATGCTCGGCGGAGCGTTGGCGTTCGTCTTAGGATGTGCTGTCTTTTTCGGTTCCAATATTCACGCGCAAGGAGACAGCCGGCGCTTGGCTGCTGTCGATTCCTCCAAGCCGAACGTCCTCTTGTTAACTCTGGACACCGTGCGAGCGGACCACCTGTCTTTGTATGGATATAAGCGAAATACAACCCCTCATTTAGCCGAACTGGCACGGGTAGCGACTGTTTTTTCGCATGCGACCGCTGCGGGCGATATGACGATAACCTCGCATGCCTCCATTCTTACCGGTACTTATGCAAGCTGGAACGGAGCGCGGCCGCATCAGAGTGCGAGCGGGAATGGAGTGCCCATGTCGGATAAGTATCCGGCTATGGCCGAGATTCTGTCTGCGCACGGCTACTCTACCGCGGCAGTGGTTGCGAACTCGGGTTTCTTGACTCGGGAGTGGGGATTCGATCGCGGTTTTCAATTCTTTGACGCCCGCGGTGCCGTGCGGATGATGCCACCGCGGAAGGAGTATTTACTGCGCTACGGAGCCCGCCGCGTGCTGCATCGCCTTATCGACACTGCGGACTTTGACATGATGTTTCTGCGAGCCGGTGAGATTAATCGGGAAGCCTACGGTTTGCTGGATCGCGCCCGCAGCTCGGGGCGCCCGTTTTTCCTTTTTCTGAACTACATGGATGCGCACTCGCCGTATGCCCCGCCGCCGCAATTCGATACGCTTTACCCCTCCGAGAGAGATCTCTCGATTCCCGATACTCGATATGGAGAATTGTTTGACCAATTAGCGCGGGGCCGCGGCCAGATGTCAGAAAAGGAGCGGCAGCACTACATTTCTCAATACGACGGTGGCATCGCATATATGGACGCTGAGATCGGAAGCTTGATCGACGGACTGAAGCAGCGAGGTCTCTATGAGAATACGCTGCTTATCATCGTTTCGGACCATGGGGAATCATTCGGAGAGCGAAACCTCGTCGGACACGGGCTGTCTGTGAATGAGGACCAGGTTAAGGTGCCCTTGATTGTGAAATATCCAGGAAGTGATCGAGGGCAACGGGTCGAGGAAAGGGTGGACCACACCGACCTGTTGCCGACCGTCATGGAGGTGGCCGGCATCACTCCTCCACAATTCCTCCAGGGATTCAGTCTGCGGGGGGGCGTGGGTAATGCCAACCGAAAGCTCATCAGCGAATCTTTTCCCGGCTCCGGGCTAACCAGCCTGAATCCGAAATTCAACAGAATTGAACGAGCGATCTACTCGGGGAATCTTAAATACATCGATTCGACGGCGGGGAAACGTGAACTTTACGATGTCTCAGCCGATCCCGCTGAAGCCCACAATCTCTGCTCCGTCGACGCCTCGCGCTGCTCTACACTGCAGCGCGACCTTGAGGCGTGGGAAAAAGCTACACCCAAGACCGTCACACATGGAAAACCACTCGACCCACAAACCTTGGAGCGCCTACGCTCCCTTGGCTACGCGGCGCGCTGAGAAGATCACGTGAACAGATCACAGACATTAGATCAGCCAAGATACGCGCAGACCTCCAGGCTGAGACCTGCCGAACATCCGAAACAGTTCACGCGCCGGTTGTTAGTTAAGGTCCTTCTGATCGCTTTACGGCAACGGGGACGAATCGCCTTTACTACCCTCGCGATCCGCTTTGGAACGCGGCTGGTCATCATCTCGTGGGGGAGATTTTGGCTGAGCACATCCGCTTCAATGGTCAACAGGTTCGATCTGCCAAGAATTCCGCGGTTTCTGGGTTCGTAAATTAGCTCAAATTCTAAAAACAAAAAAGGGAGGTTGTTATGGGTGTCTTGCAAACTACAGGTCAACGTTTCGGAATCGTGGGGGAACTGTTCTCGTTTTTCTGGTCGAACAAACGCTGGTGGATGGTGCCAATTCTAGTCACGCTGTTTTTGTTCGGCGTGCTTCTGGTACTGGCGCAGAGCTCCGCCATCGCTCCATTTATTTACACACTGTTTTAGAGGCGGTTGGCTCGGTTGAGGTTGTTCGCAGTTGAGTCAATCAAGGAGGAATATGATGTGGCAACAACTGAAAAAGGCCTGGGCAGCCTGGAAACGCATTGCGCATGTGATCGGTGATTTCCAGGCACGGGTATTGTTGACGGTGATCTATGCGGTTCTGATTTTGCCGTTCGGTTTAGTAATACATTTGTTTTCCGACCCATTGAATATCAAGAAGCGGCCCGAACACTGGTTTGACCATCCCCAGGACGCCAGCAGTCTGGAACGGGCACGACATCAAGGCTAACCAATGAATATTTTAGGTATTTCCTGCTATTACCACGATGCTGCCGCTGCGCTGTTGCGCGACGGTCAACTGGTTGCTGCCGCCGAAGAGGAGCGCTTCAGCCGCAAAAAGCACGACTACGACTTCCCCCAGACGGCCATTGACTTTTGTTTAGAGTCCGGCGGGATTCAGGGCAGGGACGTCGACTACGTCGCGTTCTTCGAGAAGCCGTTTCGGAAATTCGATCGGATTCTGATGACCGCGCTGCAGACCTACCCAAAGTCCTACAAGGTATTTCGCGAGTCGATGATCACCTGGATGATCGACAAGCTGTGGGTGGCGTCGAAAATTTCCTCGCGGTTGGGGATTCCGAAAGACCGGATCCTTTTCTGCGAACACCATCTTTCGCACGCCGCGAGTGCGTTTCTGTGCTCACCGTTTGAAGAGTCCGCAATCTTGACGGTGGACGGCGTGGGCGAGTGGGTTACGGGAACCTGGGGCGTGGGCAAGGGCAACCAGATCGAACTGCGCAAGCAGATGATGTTTCCGCATTCATTAGGCTTGCTGTACAGCGCGTTCACCGCGTTTCTTGGGTTCGAAGTCAACGAGGGCGAATACAAAGTAATGGGGATGGCGCCCTACGGAAAGCCGCGGTACGTCAACAAGGTGTGGAAGCTGATCCGGCAGGACGCGGATGGCTCGTTTTCGCTCGATATGGATTATTTTTGCTTCCATCGCTCAACCGACAAGACCTTCAACGGACGCTTCACCCAGTTGTTCGGAGAGCCGCGCCCTCCGAAGATGCTGTTCTTCACCGAGGAGTCGGGCTTTCCCACTTACTTCGGAGATCCTCCGTCGAACTTCAACGAGCTCTGCAAACTGAACCAGCATTACGCGGATATCGCTGCCAGCATTCAGCGGGTAACGGAAGAGGTACTGCTGGGGATGGCCCGGGCCATCAAGAAAGAGACGGGGCAAAAGCGGCTGTGCATTGCGGGCGGCGTCGGTCTCAACAGCGTGGCCAACAGCCGGATTCTGCGCGAAACTGGATTCGAGGAATTGTTTGTGCAGCCCTCGGCCGGTGACGGCGGAGGAGCGCTGGGAGCGGCGCTGTGGGCGGACAACATGTTGCTCGGCAATCCGCGACGCTTTCGCATGGATCATGCGTACTGGGGCAAGGCTTACGGGCCAGGCGAGGTGCGAGACTTTCTAGAGGCGAATCACATTCCGTATCAATACATAGAGGATGACGATCGGCTTCTGGATATCACGGTGGACCGCCTGCAGAATGGCAAAGTGATTGGCTGGTTCCAGGATCGATTCGAGTGGGGGCCGCGAGCCTTGGGCAATCGCAGTATCATCGCCGATCCGCGCAATCCGCACATGAAGGATATCGTCAACACGAAGATCAAATTCCGCGAGCCATACCGGCCCTTTGCGCCCTCGGTGCTGGCGGAATGCGCGGAGAAGTACTTTGATCTGCCACGGGCTGCGCAGCACTACCCGGCGCGCTACATGCTGTACGTGGTACCGGTGCGGGAATGCAAGCAAAGTTCGCTGCCGGCCATCACACATGTGGATGGAACCGGCCGACTGCAGACAGTGTTTCGCCAGACCAATCCTCGCTATTACGGGTTGATCGAGCGATTCGCCCAGGCAACTGGGATGCCGGCTGTGCTCAACACCTCATTCAATTTGAAGGGTGAACCGGTCGTAAACACGCCGGCTAATGCCTTCAATACCTATACCAAGAGCGAAATGGACATGCTGGTTTTGGGCAACTTTGTTGTCGAAAAGCAGCAGTAACGTTTGCCGTTCACTCATCCGATAAACTGCTGAGCTCCACACTACATCGTGGCAACAATCTCTAGCGTAGCGGAATCCCCCCTTTCGGTCGGTGCCGAGATTCAACTCTCGGCACGGGCCGCGCATTCGCGCTGGATTACGTTTGTGGGGCTCGGCCTCATCGTCATTTTAGGCGCGTGGTTGCGTCTCTCTAACCTAACTGAAAAGAGTATTACTCACGTCGAGATGTATGTTCCCGGAATCCGGATGCCGCAAGGCATCTCGGTGCCTGGCCAGCGCATGACGCTGCCGAGTGTGCTGACCGGCACATTTTCATCGGACACGCACCCACCCGGCTACTACGTGCTCATGTGGGCTTGGACCAAGTGCTTCGGCACAAGTGTCTGGGCTTTGCGATTGCCCGCTGTGCTGCTGGGTGTTGCCTGCATTCCGCTTATGTTCTGGTTAGGAATACTCGCCGGCGAGAGAACCGCCGGATGGATTGCCGCAGTCTTGTTGGCGGTGCACGGTCATCACGTGTTCTGGAGCCAGGTCGCTCGCATGTTCACGTTGACTTGCTTTCTCGGTTTGCTGGCCACGTGCTTGCTTTTGGTGATCGCGAAGGAGCGGAGTGCTCCGCGATGGCTGGGATTTGTGTACGTCCTGGTCGTTCTGCTGGGCGTCTCTTGCCACATCTTCTTTTGGGCGCTATTAGGGACCCATATCTTATGGACGTTCCTTAATGCCTCGGGATCAACGCACGCTTTGCCGGGCGCCGGGAGACTTCAACTTTTTGCCGTGATTGTAGGCAGTCCGCTTTTGGCCTTCGCTGCCTATCAGAACGCCAATGAACTCGCGACCTTGAGCAATAACGCTTTGGTCTATGCTCGTGAATTCCTGCAGTTTGCATTTCTATTTCCCTTGGTTGGTTTTTCCTCCGGGGTTTATCCGCTGGATTCGGATGCGCCCCTCATCGATGATCCACATCTGTCGCTCGCGCGCTGGCTGTTCTTTGCGCTGTCGCTAGGACTGTTCGTGATCGGTCTCGCTTCTGTTAGGACGCCGGGAGAAAAACTGCTCCGCGACACGCGCGGCGTATCGTCGAAGTCGTGGCTATTTGCATCTGGACTTGGAACTCTGGCGATTTTGTTTTTCATCTTCATGGCCAAGAGATTTCTCGAGCATCCGAATCCGACTCTGCGCACTACGGAACGGATGATCGTCTTGCCGGCGGTACTCGCGGGCTTTGCAATTCTGCTAGAGAAGAACTGGGATCGATTTTCGAGATGGGGCCGCCCTTTTGCCAAGAGCCGTTTTCTGGTGGGCGAACAGGCATTGGTGCTGAGTCTCGCAGTGATCCCGTTTGTAGTGCTAGTGGCAGTCTCACGTCTCAAGCCGATTTTCAACGCGCGCGGCATGCTGCTGGTGAGCCCGTATCTTCTCCTAGTATTGACCTGGGGTATCGTGCGCTTCAGCCGCTTTCGAGTTGCTGCGGCCGCTTTGTTGGTTGTGCTCGCCGTTGCTGTGTACAGCGGTTCGAAGGGCTACCAACGCATGTCGGCGGGCAGGGCCAACTACCGAACCTTCGCAGGTGCCCTGGCTCCGCAAATCGATGAAGCGGACCTTGTCTTCATCCATCCGTCATGGTATGCGACGCCAGCGTTCTATTACTTGAATACGGGTTGGGACCGATACGTCGGCCAGGATTATCAAGCAGCAAGCCGGCAGAATCCGCACAATCGAATCTGGGCTTTGCTGTTCTACGATGAGGCGATGCCTAAACAAATGGCGGAGACTTTGTCCAACTATCAGCCTATGAAGACAGTCGAAGTCCCACGCGCCCAAGCGATACTTTATGTTCCGAAGAAATGAAATCGCTACTTCTGTGCGGTCCCGTGGTAGAAAAGCCGGAGGTTGAGATTTCCAACTATAACCTGCGCCAAGAGATAAACAACTAGGCTCAGCCCAACGCGCAGCGGCCAATTTATGGAATGGGTGAACCACAACACAGCGGCCATTGCGACGCCGCCAACGAGCGGTCCACGCAGCGAAGGAAAGGATTCGCGTGGCAACACGGCACGCCGAAAATAGTAGTAAGACATGATAAACCAAACGACATCCGCAACCGCCGTAGCAGAAGCGGCGCCGGTCATGCCAAAGCGAGGAATCAGCAGGATGTTCAAGCCCACATTCACGCAGGCCGAGGCGACCGCGCCGCGCACATCGAGGCCCTGGTGACCGGTGGCTCGCAGCGAATCCATGTACACCCAGCGAAGAATCACCAGCGCCGCCGACCAGACCAAGATTCTGAACGGCGCTGCCGAGTTCGCGTACGCTTGGCCGTAGAGAAAGCGAATCACCGGATCGGCGAGAAAAGTGCCTCCAATCACGAGCGGCACAACGAAGGCCAGCCAGAACTCAGTCGTCCGGCGGACGAGCACTCGGAATTCATCGAGGTTCTCAACATAAAGACGCGAGAGCGCGGGGAACAGCCCGGTGAAATAAGTAATCGCGACACTAAGACCTACGAGAATGAGTTTGTACGCGGCGTTGTACCAGCCGACAAATGTCGCACCGCGAAGAAAGCCCAGCAGGATCGCATCGAAGTTGTAGTTGAGCAGTCCCATGGCAAGCGAAAGTCCGATGGTGAGCGCCGGTTTGAGAACGGTCAGCATCCCGGCCCAAGTCATGCGCATAGAGAAGCGGCCGTGAACCCGGCGAAACCATCGCGCGAAATAAAGCGCAGTGACTACATCGCTGACCAGCCGCAACACCGGCACCCACACCAGTCCAGCAGAACTATGAACCAGCGCCACAACCGTCGCGGCGAAAATCGCCTGTCCAATCACCAGCCCGCGCGCCACGCCCGACATGCTTTGCTGCCCCATGAACAACCATTTCAGGCTGGCTGCCTGCGCAAAGACGGTCAGTCCATAAAACACCAGCACAGAGCGGAGGTTGGGATAGTCGGGGAACAGTGGCAGCACGGCCAGCAGCAACACAAAGCTGATCGTGGCGAGCAGCAAACGGATCGGCATGATGCGCGCGGCGAGGGCCGGCAGGTCGGTAGCATTGGCCGCTTCCCGCGTGCCCCACATTTCCAATCCGCCATCAGCGATGAGCAGCAGATAGGTAAGAACAGAGCCAGCGAACTCCAGCACACCAAAGCTGGCTACCCCGAGGATTCGCGCCAGATAAACGAAAGCGAAGAAACTCATCGCTTTGGCAATGAGGTCGCCAGTGGCGAGGCGCAGAATATTCTGGAATGGGTTCGGCAGTGTGCTCTCCGCGCGAATGAGAATCTATCACGGCTGTGTGCTTTACCCACGGAGCTTTCGGCGTACTCCCTGGGTTCCCTGGCAAACACTCGCAATTGCGTGAGAATCTTTCCTCCGGGCGGAATAGTAATTACCCGTCACGGAAAAAATCTGGTTCGACGGCAATTCATAACCGAATAACAGGCTTTAGCTTCAATGACATACAAGAGGCAGATTGGCAACTCGAATGCTATGTGGCTCAGAGGGAGGACGTGTGCCCGTAGCCATGCACCGCGGAGCATACAACCATGAACACTCTCGATCGTGTAACCCGGCATACCCGGCTGACGTTGCAAAACCTGGCATTTCCCCAACCCTCCACGCCGCCCTTCCTGATCCTGTTTATTAACTCGATCTGTAACCTGACGTGTGAGCATTGTTTTTACTGGAAGAATCTCAATCGGCGCGACGATCTGAAGGTTGAGGAGATTCTTGCTCTGTCGGAAAATTTGGGACGAATCGAGAATTTGAATCTCTCGGGTGGGGAACCCTTTCTGCGCCCCGAGTTTGCCGAGATCTGCCGATTCTTCATTCAAAATAACGGCGTAGAGCAGATCTACGTGCCGACGAACGGATACTTCACCGACCGCACCATCAATGCGCTCAAGAGCGTCTTCGAGGAAAAGAGCCTGAAGCTGTTTGTATGCGAACTCTCGATCGACGGCATGCCGGAGTATCACAACCGTTTTCGCGGCAACCCAAAATCATTCCAGAAGCTGATCGAAACTTATGAAGCTTTAGCGGAATTGCAGGCCAGCGAACCACGGATGCGCATCCATTCAATTTCTACGGTAACTAACGAGAACCTCGACGAGGTGAAGCAGTTGACCACTTACCTTTACGAGCGATTTCCGGCCATGGATCACCACAACCTGGCGCTGATTCGCGGCGATCGCAAGAATCCTTCGCTACAAGGGCCGAATCTGGATGCTTATCAGGAACTGGTTCATTATGCGCGCCGGCTATGGGCTCCGCGTGAGGAAAACCGCTACGGGTCAGTAGTTGAGCCGATGCTGCAGTGGGCCAAGGTGCAGACGGCAAAGAAACAGACTCAGGTTGTCCCGTGCCGGGCTGGAATCATGAGCGGCGTGGTTTATGCCAATGGCGACGTAAGTTTTTGCGAGACCCATGCGCCGCTGGGGAACTTGCGGCAGAAGACTTTTCGCGAAATCTGGTTTTCTCCGGAAGCTGACGCGCTGCGCAAGAGTGTTCACAAGAAGGAATGCTGGTGCACGAACGAGGTCTTTCTGTGGCCGAGCATCACTTACCAGCCGGTGCAACTCGCGAAAGCACTGCTGAACTCCAGCCCTTGGGCAAAGGCAGAAACTCTCGACGATGCCGAAAAACAGCAAGTACTGGCCAGAATGACGCCGCAATCCGCGCCGGGCTTGAAGATTCTGCAATAGCGTCTCCGCACGATTTGACCCGGTAAACAAAAGCTCCAATGAGCACCTCGCCTAAAGTTTCCGTTGTCATCGCATCGATCGTCGGAGCGCCGTTTATCGATGACTGTTTGGCGTCCGTGTTCGCGCAGAAAAACGCGCCAGCCTTCGAAGTAATCGTGGTGGATTGTCGTGGCCCGGAAAACGTCCCCCGTCTGTCAAAGCGTTTTCCTCAAGCGCGATTCATCCCGTTGCAGAAACGCGAAACCGTTCCTCAGCTTCGCCGCATTGGCGCCGAACAAGCACGTGGTGAGATCGTTGCCATTATCGAAGAACATTGCCTGGCAGCGCAGAACTGGTTGGAAGCCCTGAGCGGCTCGTTCTCTGCCGGTTATGTTGCGGTCGGCGGTCCCGTCGACTTCCGCAAGGACAGCCGTCTGCGCGACTGGATCACTTACTTCGTCGAATACAACTCATATCTGCCTCCATGGCCGGATGGCGACACATTCAATGTGGGCAGCGCTAATGCAGCGTACAAACGCGAGACATTGCTGTCCAATGTGGCGGTGTTGAACGAGGGCTACTGGGAGGCGGCATTACATCCCAAGTTGCTCGCGGAAGGCAAGAAGTTCCGTAGCGTGCCCGGCATGATCGTCTATCACCGCGGTCCCTTCGATTATTTCTATTACTTGCGTCAGAGATATTTGTTTAGTCGCGCATTTTCCGGCGCTCGCCGTGGCAGCATTTCCGCGGGACAGCGCACTTTTTATTTGCTGGCCGCCCCGGCGATTCCCTTACTCCTGCTGTCTCGTATCGCCTCCCGCGTGTTCGCAAAAAAGTGTTATCCCAACAAATTCCTTCTCAGTCTGCCGCTGCTTATTCCAGCTATGACCAGCTACGTCGCGGGCGAATGGATGGGCTACGCATTTGGTCCGGGCCGTGCCTTGATGGAAGTGGAATAACTGCGAATGGCAGCGGCCCCGAGTCTTGCAGTGGTAGTCACCGTAGTCAGCGACACTTCCGAGGCAGCCGATACCAGCCATCTCGAAGGCTGTTTGGAAGCTTTGCAACGCCAGGCTAACCCACCTACGATGGAAGTGCTCGTTACTTGCGATGCGCGGCTTCGCGGAGTTGACAAACTTCGGCAACGTTTTCCGGAGGTTAATTTCATTGCAGTCGAGACACTTCACACTGCGCGTTCCGGGCCCAGCCGAGAACATCACGATGAACTTCGGGGAATCGGTATTCGGAATTCGCACGCTCCGCTGGTCGCGCTCATCGAAGACGTTGGCCAGCCAGATCCGCATTGGTGCGCGCAGTTGGTAAAGGAACACGCACAGCCGTACGCGGCCATTGGCGGCGCGATGGAGAATGGCATTGATGGCGCTCTGAACTGGGCAGTTTATTTTGGCGATTTCGGACGCTACCAAAATCCCATCCCCGCCGGACCGAGCGCATACGTAAGTGATGCGAATGTTTGCTATAAGCGGGAAGCCTTGCAGCGTGTGGCCGATGCCTGGGCCGGCTCATACAACGAAGCTCGCGTGCATGCCGCACTCGCGGGACGAGGCGAAGTTCTTGCTCTTTCTCCGAACGTAATCGTCTCCCAGCACCGGGTGAATCTGCGTCTAGGTGCAGCCTTGCTGGAGCGTTACGTTTGGGGCCGGTCGTTTGCTGCGGTTCGGGTTGCCAGCGTTCCGTCTTCGCGACGTGCTGTCTTGGCTTTGCTTTGTCCCGTGCTGCCGTTTGTTCTCCTGCTGCGCCAGTTTCAGCACGTACAGCGTACCGGCCGTAATCGTGCTGCATTCTTTCGAGCCTTGCCGCTAACTATGCTGCTGGACCTGATTTGGTCCTGCGGCGAATTTGTCGGATATCTCACCGGTCATCCGTAAACCAAGCGCCGGTCGGTACTTCAGATGGCAATTCCACTCATAGATCGCACCATGAATGAACCGCATTCACAATCCGGCGGGGAACTCCGCATTTCCGTCATCGTGCCGGTGCGCAACGGCAGAACACATTTGCCGCGGTGTCTTGAAGCGCTCAGCCGCTCTGAGTACGCCAACTTTGAAGTGATCGTCGTCGACGACTGCTCCACAGACACCACTCCGCAGGTCGCCGAGCATTACGGCGCGCGTTGCCTGCGCACGCCTCGAACTATTGGACCCGGAGGAGCGCGCAATCTGGGAGCCCATTCAGCAGACGGCGAGATCCTGGCCTTCGTAGACGCAGATGTGGTTCTGCCGCCCAGCGCGTTACGTCTGATTGCCGAGGATTTTGCGCGCGACGCTGACCTGGCTGCAGTCTTCGGCTCCTATGATGACCGGCCTGCCTGGCAGACTTTTGTCTCACAGTACAAAAACTTAATGCACCATTACGTGCACCAAATTTCGAATGAATCCGCGGCGACGTTCTGGGCGGGATGTGGTGCGATACGGAGAACTGTGTTCGAGGAATTTAGCGGTTTCGACGGTGCCAAATATACAGCGCCCTCGATCGAAGACATCGCCCTGGGAATGGAGCTAGCTCGATGCGGCCGCCGGATTCTGCTGGACAAGCACCTGCAAGTCAAACATCTGAAGCGCTGGACGGTCCGCAACCTCTTACGCGCGGACATCCTTTACCGTGCCGTTCCCTGGAGCCAGTTGATCCTGAATTCACGCCGTCTGCCGCGCGATCTCAATCTGACTTACTCCTCACGAGCGAGTTCGCTGCTGACCGGCTTGTTGGCCATCGTTCTCATCTTTTTGGGACTGTCGCTGACTGGACTGATGCATCTGCCCGCAGCCCTCTTGGTCGCGGCAATAGCGCTCCTATCCCTAATGCTGCTGCTCCTCAACCGCGATGTTTACCGATTCTTCCTGCGCAAGCGAGGATGGTGGTTTGCGGCACGGTCTGTATTGGCCCATTGGTGCTACTACCTGTACAGCGGCATCACCTTCTTCGTGTGTGTGGCCGATCATTTCCTGCGTTTGCCATTTTCATCCGCGTACCGCGCCAGACTGCAGGGTAGTTGAATGCGCATCGGAGTGGATGCAACGTCCTGGTCCAATCGCCGGGGCTACGGACGCTTCACCCGCGCTCTGCTGGGCGAAGTCGTGAAGCTCGACCGGAAGAATCAATACACATTCTTCGTCGACCAGGAATGCACGGAGTTTCCGCTTCCAGCGGGCGTGGATGTTTGTCGCGTTGTTACGAACGTACCAACCGTGCAGGCAGCATCAGCCGACGGAAGCCGGTCCTTATTGGATTTGTGGGAGGTGGCCCGCGCATTTCGGCGTGCGCCAATGGACTTGCTTTATTTTCCTACCGACTACACTTACGTTCCCGGATTCATGGGAGTTCCCCGAATCGTAACCATTCACGATGCGATTTCGGAGTTATTTCCTGAACTGATCTTCCCCACTCTTCGTTCCAAGATGCTTTACCGCGTCAAGGTCAGGTCGGGAATGCATCAGGCTCGAATGCTGGTGACCGTTTCTAATTATTCGCGGCGGCGGCTGGTGGAAAAACTCAATATCCCGCAGACTCGTTTCCGGGTGGTCAGCGAAGCTGCGGACCCGGTTTTCCGGCCGTTGGAAAACGCTTTTACGGGTGAAGTTTCGAAACGGTGGAACATCCCGCCCGATGCAAAGTGTTTGATCTACGTCGGTGGATTCAGCCCGCATAAGAATCTGTTGATGCTCCTCGATGTATTCCATGAACTGGCCACTCGAGAAGCCTTCCGCGATTTGCGGTTGGTACTGGTCGGTGATTATGTCGGCGACCCTTTTTACTCCTGTTACGGCCAGCTCGTGGAGCGCGTGAAGCAGTTCGGCATGGAAGGGCGCGTGCTATTCACCGGGCGTCTCGATGACGAAGATTTGGTCGTCCTGCTCAACCGGGCGGATGCGTTGGTGTTGCCGTCCGTTTGCGAAGGCTTTGGTCTGCCGGGTGTCGAAGCAGCCGCCTGCGGCACGCCGACTGTGGCGACGACGGAGAGTCCCCTCCCGGAATTGCTCGGCGACGGCGTGCTTGCCGTCGATCCCAACGATCGTGCCGGGTGGCTCAATGCGCTTGAGCGGGTCCTCACCGACAAAGTTCTGCACAAGCGCATGCGAGAAGCGGCGCTGATCGCGGCGAGCCGGCTGTCCTGGCAAAACTCGGCACGGCAACTGCTTTCGGTTTTCGATGAGGTTGGGCGAAATGGCGCGGCCGCTTAGATTCTGTTTTTTGTCGATTTTTTATCCACCATACAGCTTCGGCGGCGATGCCATCTATTTGCATCGCCTCTCCAACGCCCTGGCTAATCGTGGGCACGAGGTCGATGTAATCCATTGCCTCGACAGCTATCGTTTGATGGGCGGGCGTAAGTCTAAGCAACAGTTTTCCAATCATCCGAATGTTACAGTGCACAGCCTGCAAAGCCGTTTGGGATTTCTTTCACCGCTGTTGGCGCAGCAGTTGGGAACCACATGGCCCAAGACCAATCTCATCCTCGAGGTCCTGTACAGCAAGAAGTTTGATGTCATTCACTATCACAATGTCTCTCTGCTGGGGCCGCAGGTTTTAAAGCTGGAGCCCGACTATCCCGACTTCATCAAGCTTTACACCACTCATGAGCACTGGTTGGTGTGTCCCATGCATGTGCTCTGGAAAAACAACGAACGCCTGTGCGAAAAGCCCGACTGTTTCCGCTGCACGCTCAAATTCAAGAAGCCTCCACAGTGGTGGAGGTACACGCATTTACTCGAGGAATGTGTGCGCTCGGTTGACACCTTCATTGCCCCGACTCGGTTCACCCAGCAGATGCACCATCAACGCGGATTCGAGGCACCAATGACCATAGTTCCACACTTCGTGCCGGAGCAGGAAGAACCCTCGACCGCAAACTCGCCTCATCCCAGGCCGTATTTCCTCTTCGTCGGCAGGTTGGAAAAGATCAAAGGCATCGATACGTTGCTCCCAATTTTTGCCAAGTATCCGCACGCTGATTTGCTCATCGCGGGCACAGGTACCGATGAGGCCGAGCTAAAGCGTCAAGTGAAAGGCATGGCAAACGTGCGTCTACTAGGTTCACTCCCGCAAGAAGAGCTTCGGGACTTTTACCGCCACGCAATCGCACTACTAGTGCCCTCCGTCTGCTACGAAACGCTAGGAATGATTGTCGTCGAGAGCTATGTGCAAGGCACGCCAGTGATCGCTCGCAACCAGGGTGGTCTCACGGAAATTGTCGAACAGAGCAGCGGTGGGTTTCTCTACCGCACTCCTGGTGAACTGCTGGCGGCGATGGAGCGACTGCGCACTGATCCCGCCCTGCGAGACGAAATGGGCGATCGCGGGCACCAGGCTTTCCAACAGAAGTGGAGTGAAAGCGCACATCTGGACGCATATTTTAAAGTCCTCGAGGACACTGCGCGGCGCAAATTAGGACTCGTCCCCTGGCACGAGCCCTCACGGCGCTCTTTGCAACTCTCAGTTGTGCAGAACGCTTCCTAGAACCCGTGTTGAAACTCGGTGCTGAAACAGTAAAATTGCGCGTACAAGCCCAAATCGACATATCTTCTTTAGGAGCCAGGTTGCCAGTGCTCGATGACAACACTGTCGATGGCCCATTGCTAAGGGCCTTTGCCCCGCTGCATCGCAGCGCGTTGGGAATTGCCTGCGGTGTGGTTGTCGGGGGTCTCATTTGTGTTGCGACCCTAGCGTTAGTCATCCATGGTCGGCATCCCAACATAAAACTCTATCTATTGGATCAGTTTTTCTGGGGCTATTCCGTCTCATGGCTTGGCGCGGTCATCGGCTTTGTCTGGGGGTGGGTCGCCGGTTTCGTCTTGGGTTACGGCTTTGCTCTGGTGCGTAATGCTGCGGTGTGGATGTGGCTGACCGTGATTCGCTCGCAGGCGGAGATGGAACAGTATTCGGATTTTCTCGATCATCTGTAGGAGAAGCCTTAGTCATGGAAGCCGAAGAAGAACAAATCGAAAAAGCGGTAATACTGCTGAACTCCAAACTCCTGGGAATTGTCCTCGGCTTCTTGTCGGGAGTAGGACTGTTCCTGATCACCAACTTCCTCGTGCTAAAAGGTGGTCCACACGTGGGAGCACATTTGTTTCTGCTTTCGAACTTCTTTCCCGGCTATCGCGTTACGTTTCTCGGAAGCATCATCGGCTTTGTCTATGCGTTCATCGTTGGCTTTCTCGTTGGCGTAGTGCTCGGCGCGGTCTACAACAAAGTTGCCATGGCCTAAGACAGCCGAGAGATTAAAACCTTTCTATCCCTTTTTCTCCCTCATGTTTCTGCAAAAAATTCTCGCGCTCGGCGGCTCATTTTTCCGCACGCCGGTGGCGATGGCCCGCGAAGTTCCATCTGAACTTATGGATGCTGACCAATATCCGGTGATCCTGACCTACCACTCGATCTCCTGGGGAGATTCTCACCTGAAAGTTTCTCCCAGCCTCTTTACCGAGCAGATGGAGTGGCTCAAAGCCAATGTCCGTGTGGTGCCGCTAGGCGAAATCGTGGCCGCGCTGGCCGGACGCACGCCCTTGCCCGAGCGAGCTGTGGTTTTGACCTTCGACGACGGCTTTCGCGATTTCTACACGGCTGCCGCACCCGTGCTGCGGCGCTTGCGACTTCCCGCGACGGTTTTCCTGCCCACCGGCTATTGTGGCAAGTCGAATTGCTGGCCGAGTCAACCCGCCTGGGTAGACGAGGATGCCCTCCTCGATTGGAAGCAAGTCAATGAGCTTGTGCAGGACGGATTTAAAATCGGCGCCCATGGAATCCACCACGCAGACCTCACCAGTTTGTCCGTGGAGGAAGCAGAGCTGGAAATTTGCGGCAGCAAAGCTGACATCGAAGAACAAACAGCGTGCCAGGTTGAATTTTTCGCTTATCCCTACGGCCGTTGGAGTCCCATCCTGCGAGCTCTGGTCTTAGGAAATTTTCGCGGAGCATGCGCCACCGCTGCGGGGATCGTCGAACCCGATGCCGACCCATTCGCCCTTCCCCGGGCTGATGCTCACTATGTCCGTCACCCTGCCAGCCTCCGAATGCTATTTACGACGAAATTCGCGGCCTATATCGCGGCGCGGCGCTTTATTCGAAAAATGCGGCGTCAGCCCGAGGGCTTCTACGCAAGAGTTTGAATTTTACTCGAACAACCGTAATTTTAACTTCCCTCCTCTGATCAAGATTGCCCAACGAGGAATAATTTCATGGCGCTTGCTACACCAGAGCAACGCAGTGTTGCCATAATCGGCGCAGGACCCGCCGGCCTGACGGCCGCCTATGAGCTTTCCAAGCACAATGTTCCCGCAGTTGTGCTCGAAGCCGACAAGACTGTCGGCGGCATCTCTCGCACGGTCAACTACAAGGGCTATCTCTTTGACATCGGCGGTCACCGTTTTTTCACCAAATGGGATGAGGTCAATCAGATTTGGCAGGAAGTCCTCGGCGACAAATTCCTCCAAAGGCCACGCCTTTCCCGGATCTACTATCGCAAGAAGTTTTTCTATTATCCGCTGAAGGCAAAGAATGCATTCTTTGGTCTTGGGCTCATTGATACGGTCCGAATTGTTTTCAGCTATCTGCGCTCGCGTCTGTTCTATTACCACAACGAACAGAACCTCGAGCAATGGGTTTCTAACCGCTTTGGCAAGCGGCTCTACGAGATACTTCTTTAAGACTTACACCGAGAAAGTCTGGGGCGTCCCCTGCACGGAAATTCGAGCGGAATGGGCTGCGCAGCGGATCCAGGGCCTCTCGCTGACTACAGCGGTGCGCAACGCCCTGTTCAAGCAGAAGAAAACCAAAGTCAAAACCTTGATCAATAGCTTCCAGTATCCCGAGCGCGGCCCGGGCCAGATGTGGGAGACCATGACCGATCTGCTTCGCAAGCGAGGTTACCCTGTAGTAATGGAACGCCCGGTACAACGGATTATTCACGACGGAAAGAAAGTTTTAGCGCTCGAATCCAGCGGTCCCAACGGCCCCGAACGTTTCAATGCGACCCACTTCATCAGTTCTATGCCCATTCGCGAACTGATTAAAGCGCTGGATCCACCGGCCCCGAAAGAGGTACGCCAGGCCGCCGAGCGTCTCCGTTATCGCGATTTCCTGATTGTGAGCCTGGTGGTAAATCGCAAAGATGTGATGCCCGACAACTGGATCTACATTCACGAACCCAACGTTCGGGTAGGACGAATCCAGAATTTCAAGAACTGGTCGCCGAAGATGGTACCCGACGCAAACAAGACTTGTCTCGGGATGGAATATTTTGTCTTCGAGAACGACGATCTGTGGTCGAGCCCTGACGAGAAATTGATCGAATTAGCCAAGCGCGAAATTGGAGAACTCCGGCTGGCACGACCCGAAGAAATCGAGGACGGCGCCGTCGTGCGCATGCCCAAAGCCTATCCGATGTACGACAACGGATGGACGAAGCAAATAGAAATCATCCGCCGCTATATCGAATCCACCTTGCCTAATCTTCAAGTAGTCGGCCGTAACGGAATGCACAAATACAACAACCAGGACCACTCGATGATGACGGCTTCCTGCGCCGTGCAAAACATCCTTGGAGCCAAGCATGACCTGTGGGCCATCAACACCGAACCCGAATATCACGAAGAGAAGCGCGAAGAGCAAGCGTCCCCAGCAGCAAAAAACATTCAGCGTCCGGCTTACGCTGAACCTCCGCGGATCCAGCCTGTACCAGTGCGCGCAGGCGGCGAACGAGGCCTAAGTCGTCTTCCGGCCAGTCCAGTGCTCTCTGTCGACTATTCTTCATCAGATATGGACTAGTCAATTCTTGGCCAGTCCGGAGCTGCGAAATCGCCAGCCGTTTTCATCGTCGCCCCGATTCTAGCCATTACGTACGAACTTAACTGGCTAACGCATGATCACTAGAACCGTACAAGCGACTCTGGACGCCAGTTTGTCGCCAGGAAGGCAGCGCACCGTGGTGATGAAATCCAAGACTGCCCGCCGTCTGTTATTGATCGTCTCATCTTTCATTTTCACTCTGTTTCTCATTGAGTTCCCCGCTTTGATTGACGTTCTGGACTATCGAACCCTGATTGGGCCAAGCCATGCGTGGTGGGCGCCGAACATCTTCGATCCCGAGTTGTTGCATATTCACCGAGCGCATGCGCATCAGACCGGCGCGTCTTTAGGGGGCGACGCCGCCTCGCTGTTTCAAATTCCTCGCTCCGACATGACGCCGTATCAATGGGACGTGAAGTACGATCAGCACGGTTTCCGCAATCAGGTCGACTTGAAAAGTTCCGATACAGTCGTGATCGGAGATTCGTTCGTCGAGGGCTTGACTGTCCGTAATGAGCAACTGATGACTTCTATCCTTGCGCAACTTAGAGGAAAAGTGGTTGCTAACCTTGGGCAATCTGCTTACGGCCCTCTAGAGGAATTGGTCGTCTTGAAGCGCTATGGACTGCCGCTGAGGCCGCGCACGGTCGTTTGGATGTTTTTCGAAGGCAACGACCTGCAGGATGTAATGGGGTATCGACAGGCAATGCGTGACACCCCGAGCTTCTGGCGTGCCTTTGTCGCGCGTTCATTCACCCGCAGCGCCCTATACGAGGTCAAGTACTTGATTTCGCCCCCGGCCAAGCGGCCGGGCAAACAGCGTTCTGCGCTTCTGCAAACACCCAACGGCCAACAAGCATCGGTCTATTTCATTTATCCTTCGAAGCCTCTTACGAAAGAAGATCTCACTGCCCTTGACGACACAGCAGACACGCTGGCGGACGCCTACCGGCTCTTGGCCGCTCAGGGATCTCGATTAGTCTTCGTGTTCGTGCCGAGCAAATTCAGAGTACTCCGCCCATTTTGCAGCTTTCCCCCCGAGTCGGAATGCGGCAACTGGGTGCCTAACAACATGTCCGAGCGTCTAGAGAATGCAGCGGCTTCGATTTCTCCGGACATCGGATATTTGGATTTAACTCCTCGCCTCTTGGACGCCGTGAAAGAAGGAATCCTGCCCTATTACCCTGACGATGAGCATTGGTCGCCAGAGGGGCACAGGATCGCTGCGGATGCCATCAATCAATACCTGGTTGGATCTGCGCAGAAGGTGACCTTAACCGATGCAGGTTTAGCTACTGCTCGTTCAGGCGATCCAGACAATCGATCCAAGTCCAATCGACCGGGGCGATAAGGTCCTAACCAATGTTGAAATTGGCACCTCATCTCGTTTGGTTTCCCGAAAAAGGCAAGCGTCGGGAAGATCCCCATTTCGTCGCAATTTCGTTTAAGCACTCAGGATTCTGAGAGGAGACCCATGCTTTGGTTTCTTGCGTTCTTTTTTGTATCGGGATTTTGCAGCATCCTGTACGAAATAGTCTGGCTTAGGTTGGCGATGGCGCAATTTGGGGTGACTAGCGCCATGGTCTCGATTGTGATCTCCATGTTCATGGCCGGCCTCGGACTGGGTTCATGGGGAAGCGGCTATCTGATCCGGCACTACGAGGTGAAGATTAACTTTTCCCCGTTACGACTTTATGCGCTGGCAGAGTTCTTGATTGGGGTGTCGGCCATTCTGGTTCCCTATCAGCTGGGGGTGGGGCGCAGTGTGCTCGCGAACCTCTCTCTTTCTTCTTCTGTGACTTATTACCTAGCCTCCGGCACTTGGGTCGCGCTCACTTTAATTCCCTGGTGCGCCTGCATGGGGGCAACTATTCCAATCGCGATGCTTGCTATCCGAAACAGCTTTCCTAAAGAGGCACCGCGATCGTTCAGCTATCTTTACCTGGCAAATGTTCTTGGCGCGGTGGCTGGTGCGATCGTGCCGCTGCTTCTGATTGAGGTTGCAGGCTTTCATGGCACGCTCAAGGTCGCCGCGGTGTTGAATATCTTGTTGGCGGGCATGGCCCTGGCCGTTTCACTCAGGTTCAGGCACCAGGAGAGAACGTCCCCTGATGACGGGGCGACCGTTTCCGTCAGACACGGGGCCGCTGGGCTTGACCACCGATCACTCCCCCTGCTGTTTGCTACCGGATGTACCAGCATGGGCATCGAGGTGGTGTGGATTCGTCAATTCACGCCATACCGCGGACAGGTGGTGTACACTTTTGCGGCCATCCTCGGCTTATACTTGGCATCCACGTTCGTCGGGTCGCAAATCTATCGCCATCGGAGTCGCAACCATAAGCCGCAGAGTCAACTGCTCTGGGTGATGCTTGGATTATCCGCGGTGTTCTCTGTGGTGACCGCCAGCCCGCAATTTCACCTCCATCCGTTACTGCGGATGTTGCTGGGGATCGCCCCGTTCTCCGGGCTTCTGGGTTTTGTGACCCCAATGCTTGTCGAGCGCTGGTCTGGGGGAAATCCCCAGAAGGCCGGCACTGCCTACGCGGTAAATGTTGTGGGCTGCATCGTCGGCCCATTGTTGTCGGGGTTCTTGCTTCTGCCTTTCATCAGTGAACGCTGGGTAACATTTGCGTTCGCGCTGCCCTGGCTCATCATCGGGGTTAGTTCGAGAGCGACACTGTCGATCGCAGAATCGAAACAGAAAGCCACATGGCAGCCAATCTTTTCTTATTCCCTCGCGCTGCTGGCACTGGTGTTCGTGCTTCTTGGCCGGGGCTACGAAAGCCAATTTGGCCGCCGGGAGGTTTTGCGGGATAACACGGCCACGGTGATCGCCACCGGCGAAGGCGGACAGAAACGGTTGCTGGTCAATGGCGAGGGAATGACGTACTTCACTCCTAATACCAAGCTGATGGCACATTTGCCGCTGGCACATCTCCAACATCCTCCGCAGAAGGCTTTGGTCATTTGCTTTGGTATGGGCACCACGTATCGTTCGTTGCTTTCCTGGAACATTTCGACCACAGCTGTGGAGTTGGTGCCCAGCGTGCCAAGAGTGTTCAGCTATTACTATTCTGATGGAGCGCAGGTGATGCGCTCTCCTTTATCGCACGTGGTTATCGACGACGGCCGGCGGTATTTGGAACGGACTTCGGAGATGTACGACGTGATCACGCTAGACCCTCCACCCCCGGTGGAAGCCGCGGGCTCAAGTCTCTTGTATTCGAAAGAGTTCTACTCCGCCGTCAAACGGCACCTGCCGCCGGGAGGGATCCTGCAACAGTGGCTGCCCTACGGTGATGCCGTGGTTCAATCGGCAGTGGCTCGCGCCTTGCGGGACTCCTTCGCTTATGTGCGCATCTTTCATTCTGTGATGGGCGGCGCCCGGCTGCATTTCCTGGCCAGCAACGAGCCCATTCCAAACCGCACGCCCAGCGAATTGGTGCAACGTATGCCGGCAACGGCAATTCAGGACCTAATAGAGTGGGGTCCGCAGTCCACCCCGGAACTTCAGTTTGCTGCGGTGCTGAACACCGAATCTTCTCTCGACGAGCTGATGGCGCGTTCTCCCGATACTCCAGCCTTGCAGGACGATCGTCCGGCAAATGAGTACTTTTTGGTGCGGACCACTCCCTTTTTATCTCGCTTGCTGGTACCCACGCGACTCTCTACAGCACTCCTTCAAAAGCCCCAGCCATGACAGAAGCTGTACTCAATCGCAGAGAAACGTCGAGGCCGACCGAAGGCATTTTCGGGGCTGCCGCCTGGTGGAAAATGGCATGGGTCGCGCCAGCAGCGGTCTGTCTGCTCGGGTTTGCGCTGAGGGTTGCTTACATCAGCCACGAAAGTGTGGGCTTCGACGAGGCCTTCTCGATGACCGTGAGCCAGTTGCCGCTGCGCGAAATGTTCCGTCAGTTGGTCGCGGATTTTGTCCATCCCCCGCTGCACTATCTGGTTCTTCGCGGCTGGTTCAGGCTGTTTGGATTTGGCGTATTCCAAGCCCGACTATTGTCGGCATTGTTCAGTACGCTGGCGGTTGTTCTGCTCTACTTTTTGGCCAGATACCTCTTTGATCGCCGGACCGCAATTCTTTCCGCATTGCTGTTAACCGTGTCGCAAGTGGCAATCATGTTTGCCCAGGAGCCGCGCCCTTACGCACAGTTCCACTTTTTGGTTCTTGCTTCCGCTTATCTATTCGTGCGAGCGCTTCGCGAGAGGCGATCACTTTATTGGTGGGGGTTTGTCGCCTCAAGCGTTCTCATGCTGTACACGGACTACTTCAGCATTTTCGTGATTGCGGCCCTATTGCTGTCCGCTGCGATCTACAGAAGGCGCTACCCACTCCCGTACTATTGGGTCCTCGCGGGTATGGCGATCATCGTGGTCCTCTACGTCCCTTGGCTGGCAAGTGGGGTTGTCCACGCCGCGACCGACTCCTCCAAAACATTTGCGGGGAACGCCGAGTTCTCGGCGGTGCACGCGTATACGTTCCTGACGGCTGTGAACACTTTCGATAATGGGAAGCCTACTGGGCTGCGGGAGAGCTCGCCGTGGTGGACATTCGCGCTTGGTGGGCTTTTCTTCGGCGCCGCCTTAGCGCTGGCTATGAAGAAGTTGCTCACAGCAAAAAAAGAGATTGGTACATCGGCGCGACTTGATCGCGAGGGCATGGTGATTGCCGGCACGCTCTGGTTAGTGCCCCTCATTGCGATCATCGGAGTAGGATACTTCCTGCATATTCCTTACAATTTCCGTTATGTTTCATTTTGCGCCGCGCCCTATTACGTGCTTGTCGCGTGTGGAATCTCCGAAATACGATCCGCCGCTTGGCGTTGGGGCCTGGTCGCGTTGATCCTGACGTACGGCGCTAATTCACTCCGCGCCAATTACTTCATGCAATGGAAGGAGAATTGGCGAGATGCCTTCACTTACGTGGAACGTAACAGCAACCAAGGAGACTGCGGCATCTTTCTTCCTTATTTCAGGCCTCAGCAGCAATGGACGATTACTCGGGCAGATCATCCTTCCCCTTTCCGAGTTATTTCGCAACAAGACCTCGTGAAGGAATTATCCGCGTGCGATAGGCTCTGGGAAGTTTCCTGGGCGTTACACGATAACCCCGCCTGGTACGCGAGCTACGAAGGGGAAAGAGCGCCCTTGCAAGCGACTTACGCAAAGGTTGACGAAAAGCGTTTTTTTGGCGTGCGCGCTAGCCTCTATACCCGGAAACAGAAGTGAAGCAGCTCTGTTTCCGATGCTTGAAAGCTGAGAAGGCAGTCTGCTTAACCGAAGAACGCCCACGGATCAGGACCTAGGGAGGCATTGTTGGCCGCAACATCCATTGGCGCACAACTGACAGCAGAACTTTCAGAAGAACGCCAGAAACTTCAGGACGGCGCCATCGAATTCGCCCGAACTGAGCTCGACAAAGATCTGATTCGGCGCGATCGTGAGGAGGAGTTCAGCCGCGAGGCCTGGAAGAAGTGCGCCGCGTTCGGCGTGCTGGGGTTACCGGTGTCTCCACAGTACGGTGGTCTGGGACTTGGAATTACCGACGTGATCGCTGTGATGGAGGGTCTCGGCTACGGGTCGGGCGATCAGGGGCTGCTCTTCTCCATCAACGCCCATCTTTGGACCACGACCATGCCGATCTCGCTCTTCGGAACGGAAGAGCAGCGGCAACGCTATCTTCCTCGACTGTCAAGCGGCGAGTGGATTGGAGCAAACGCAGCATCGGAGCCTGATGCCGGTTCCGACGTGTTTGCCATGCGTACGCGCGTCGAGCGCAAGGGAGATCGCTACGTTCTGAATGGGACAAAAACTTTTGTCACCAATGCCCAGGTCGCCGATCTTTTCTCAGCTTACGCCACGCTCGATCCCGCCCTCGGCCCAATGGGCGTTACCGCATTCCTCGTGGAACGAAATACGCCCGGCGTTTTCATCAGTAGGAAGCTCGAGAAAATGGGGCTGCGCACTTCGCCTATGGGCGAAGTGACCTTTGACAACTGTGAAGTGCCCGTGTCCAACCGCCTGGGTCGCGAAGGCCGGGGTGTCGCTGTGTTTGAATCTTC
Organism: uncultured Acidobacteriota bacterium; assembly: GCA_963832245.1. Classification (GTDB taxonomy): domain Bacteria; phylum Acidobacteriota; class Terriglobia; order Terriglobales; family Acidobacteriaceae; genus JABDBE01. The sequence goes on along the minus strand of CAWHTG010000004.1, from coordinate 2,072,912 downwards.
GATGGAATGGGAACGTGGCTGCATTCTGGCTAACTATCTCGGGTTGATGAGAAGACAGCTGGAGCGGTCGATCAACCACGCACGGACGCGCAAACAATTTGGCAAGCCAATCGGCAAGTTCCAGTCGGTCGCGAATCTCATCGTTGACATGAAGGTTCGCTTGGACACCTGCCGGCCGCTGGTCTATCGGATCGGGTGGCTGAAGGAACGCAACCTGCCGGCGATGTTGGAGTCAGCAGTCGCGAAGTTGTATGTCTCCCAAGCTCTGGTCGCGAACTGCCAGGACGCAATCCAGATGTTCGGCGGCTACGGCTACATGGTGGAACAGGGAATCGAACGCGAATTGCGGGATGCCATCGCCAGCAAACTTTATTCCGGAACTTCCGAAATACAAAGGAACCTCATCGCGAAATGTCTGGGACTTTAACTGCAGCCATTCCTGTCGTAACGGCACCCGCAATTGACGAGCCGCTAGAGCGCTCGAAAACGGACCTGCGCCGCTTCGCCATGCTGGCTATCCCGCTGGCGCTGTTGCTCTTTGTTTTCAAGGTTTACCGCCTCGAGCAGCCGGCTTTTTTCAAGCTGGCATGCCTTGTTTTCGGAGGCTTCGTCGTTTCCTACTGGTTGCCGCTGCGCTTCAAAGAGACCTTCTTCATCTTGCTCTCGCTCGCAGGGGCTTATGTTCTGGTTTCCCCGTTGGTCGCCAGCCTTCTAATCGCGACTGGCCTGGCGCTATTTGGCATCGTTCAAAGCGGGCTCGACTTCCGTTGGAAAGTGGTCGCGCTTCTCGGCATGCTCGCCGTTTTCATAGTTGGCCGGACCACCGGCCATTTTCTTATTCTTCGGGATTTCTGGCCAGTCTTTGGCGCCATTTTCATGTTCCGGATGATCATTTATTTGTACGACGTGAAACACCAGCGTGGACCTGTGCGCTTGAAGGACTACCTCAGCTATTTCTTCCTGCTTCCCAACTACTATTTTTTCCTCTTTCCCGTCATCGATTTCAAGACGTTTCGAGCCAGTTATTTCAAGCGCGACATTCATCCGGTTGCGCAACAGGGAATATGGTGGATCTTCCGCGGCACCACTCAGCTGCTCCTCTACAGGGTCGTATACCAATTGCAAGGGAGATTCACGCCACCGAGGACATCGGTAGCCACCGCAGTGATTCTGAAAATCGTCTTTACCTATTTGCTCTACCTGCGAGTGTCCGGCCAGTTTCACATCATCGTCGGCATGCTGTGCCTTTTCGGATACGACTTACCCGAGACTAATCATCGTTATCTTCTGGCACGCAGTGTCAACGATTTTTGGCGACGGGCCAACATCTACTGGAAAGATTTCATGGTAAAGATCTGCTACTTTCCGGCGTATTTCAGACTGCGGCGACACGGCGATCTGCAGGCTAAGCTTTTAGCCACCGTGCTGGTTGTCGTGGCGACGTGGTTCTTGCATGCGTACCAATTTTTCTGGTTGCAACGCCAGTTCCGAATAACTGTCAACGACACGCTGTTTTGGGCAATCCTTGGGTCGATGATGTTGGCAAATGTGTGGATGGAGAACAACGCAAAGAAACGCCCCGTCCAAACCGGATGGGCCGCCCGAGCACATCAAGCTATGCAGATTGCCCTGACATTTGCTTTTATCGCGGTGCTATGGTCCATGTGGAGCGCCGATAGTCTGACCGAATGGTTCTACTTTCTGAGGAGCGGAAATATCTGAGGCAGTAACTGTACTCGGGACTGAAGACGAATGGACAATAATTTCACCAGGAGGTTTGCAGTCACTACGGTCTTGCTGGCCGGCCTGCTTGTTTTGGATTGGCTCCCGGGTTTGATGGCGCATACCGAGAGCCGCAGGCGTCTCGAAAGTGTCATCGAGGAAATGCACAATGGCGATTTAAATCGCGAGGACTTTGACGCTCTGGCCGCTGGCTATTACGAAGGCCTCCGGAATGACGTTAAGCCGACCGGCCTACCCATCGAAAAAGACGATATCCGCTTGCGCAACGACTTCTTGCAATATGAGTTCAGGCCGAATGTAAACAGACGCTATCCCGCAGGCATGAGGATCACCAATAACCTGGGAATGCCAAACCCGGACTATACCTATGAAAAACCTCCGCACACCCGGCGTATCGCTTTGCTAGGAGATTCGGTTTCCGTAGGCCCGTACAGAGCTGACTACGAAGCTCTGTTGGAGGAAAAACTGAATCAAGCCAATTCGAATCCCCAGGCCCAGAAATTTCAAATCTTGAACTTCTCGGTGTACGGGTACACAGTCCTGCAAATGATGGACGTGGCAATTGAGAAGGCTCCGCAGTTCCATCCTAACGTTTACATGGTGGCGCTGACGCAGCTCGAGGCCAATCGAAAAGGTGGTTGGGGCGCTCAGATTTCCAGACTGGTGTTGGGCCGGGCCGATCTGAAGTACGACTTCCTGCGGAGCGTAACTGCTGAGGCGGGAATTCAGCCCACCGACCACATGCGTGTGATCGCGGGAAAGCTTGAGCCCTTCTTCCTTCCCGTAACCCGCTGGGCGTTGCAGCAGATCAAAGATCATGCTGCTGCCCAAGGGGCTCAAATGGTCATTCTTCTTGTGCCGACTCCGACAAATCCCGAGATCATCAACGCTGAGTTCGAGGATATCCGCCCGGCCGTGGACAGCATAGGTGTACCAGTCATCGATCTTCGGGACACCTTCGGGTCTAAGAATCTGGCCGCACTGCAGGTCGACCCCGGATCAGACATTCATCCGAACGCGCGTGCCCACGAGATGCTCTTCGAAAATCTCTACCGCCAGATCCTGCAGGATCCGAAACTTTCTGCTTGCATTCTCGGTACCGCCGGAGATGGGAGCAGGCAGCCTGCATTTGAGGGCAAACCTTCAACTCTTTCATCTCGACTGAACGAAGACTTTCGACAAGTCCAAGGCGCGTCGGCGAGATAATTGGCAAAGTTTGCTCACCGAATTTGAGGTGGGTGCTAATGGCAACTTCAAAAGAAAAACTTTTCGTCTCTTATGCTCTTCTGGTTGGCATACCCTTGCTTGGCATAGTTGGTGTTCTTGGGGCGGGCCGAAACTTGACGGCTCCACTCTCCGTTGCAGGAAGCTGGGATCTTCAAATCGATTCGAGCGTCACCCAGCCGCAGTCGTGCATCGCCAGTCTGGGCTTCCACGACCCCACCGTCCTTGACATCTCGCAGTCTGGTAGATATCTCACGTTGACGCTCAACAATCAGTCCCGGGTTGGGTTAGAGGGGACGCTCCAGGGAAACGCAGTCGCTGCGAACTCGATCTCGCCTCTCAGAACAAGTTGCGATAGCGTTTCAGGATTTTCGTTGACAGCGGAGATTGACCCTAAAGCCACGCCGCGCATCATGTCTGGAATTTTGAAGTTCGACGTCTGCCCCTCCAGCGGATCGGCCAAGTTTCAAGCGGTAAGGCAAGGGCTTTCCATTGGAAAGCGGAGTGAATAAGTGCTGAATCTAACTACGCTGGTCTTGCAGATCGCAGTGATCATCGTCGTGGCCCGGACCGTGGGAGTCCTATTTCGTCAGATAGGCCAACCCCAGGTCGTAGGCGAGATGGTAGCTGGGATTCTGCTTGGACCTTCGCTGTTGGGCTGGGCCGCTCCGGCCGCCTCGGCTGCGCTTTTTCCACCGTCCAGTTTGGGTTACCTGAATGCACTAAGCCAGGTGGGCCTCATCCTCTTCATGTTTCTGGTGGGCCTTGATCTGAATCCAAACGAACTCAAGAAGGAGAAACACGCTGCCATTCTGACCAGCCATGTCAGCATTGTCGCTCCCTTTTTCCTGGCGGCGTTGTTGGCTCTTTATTTGTATCCAAGGCTGTCAGACGAGAGTGTCACCTTTACCGGTTTTGCCCTTTTCCTTGGCGCGGCAATGAGCATTACCGCATTTCCGGTCCTGGCGCGGATTCTCACCGAGCGGAACATGCAGCGCACGACTCTCGGCACAGTTGCGCTGGCTTGCGCCGCGGTGGATGACGTAACCGGGTGGTGTGTGCTGGCTTACATCGTCATTGTGGTTCGAGCCCACCAAAGCGCACATCCGCTATGGCTAACGCTGATCGGATCGCTCACTTTCGCCCTGGTAATGATTTACGGTGTCAGGCGGTTGCTGCGCGGCTTCGAAGTGACGTTCCGAAAGCAACGTCATCTCAGCGAGAATCTGATCGCGCTCATCGTCCTGCTGGCTCTCCTTTCCGCCTTCATAACCGAATGGCTGGGTATTCATGTGCTTTTCGGTTCCTTCCTCATGGGCGCCATCATGCCCAAGGACCGTGCCTTTGTGCGCTATCTTACGAGCAAGCTGGAATCGACTGCTGTGGTTTTGTTACTGCCCGTCTTCTTTGCCCTGACGGGGCTTCGCACCAGCATCAGCCTAGTCAAAGGGCCGGCGCTCTGGTTCTGCTGTGCGCTGATCATTCTAGTGGCGATTGCCGGAAAATTCGGCGGATCGATGATTGCGGCGCGCATAACCGGTATGTCTTGGCCAGAAGCGGCCGGGTTGGGCGTGCTGATGAACACGCGCGGTCTTATGGAGTTGGTGATCCTCAACATCGGATTCGATATCAAGGTAATTTCCCCCACGGTTTTCTCGATGATGGTGCTCATGGCTTTGGTGACCACATTCATGACCACGCCGCTGCTGAAATGGGTTTGTCCCGCATCATCTCGCAGCCCCGAAGTATCGATAGAACGCACTCTCATTTCCGAGTTCGCCGGGTTCTCCGCCGACTGAAGATCGCCACGCGTAACGCAATGGGTTGAACCAACTTCCCATTAAGGAGTTGATGAGAATGGTCCAAAGCGCAACAGCGCCGCGAATTGACAACGTCATCGCGATCGAACGGGAGAGCTTCGCGGCGGCGAGCCCGCGTAGACTAGCTGTCGTTGTAGGATTCGCAGCCGCAGTTTGGTTCGTGCTGCTGTCGGGATGGTTTGGCATGACCCCCGGAACCGTAATTGCGACACGACACAACGTCCTCTTCAGTTCCGATAGCGCTCTGTGGGCTCAGCGCATGATCGGCGGCGCGCGGCCTGAGGCGCATGTTGTGCATCCACTAGAAACTTTTCTCTGGCGCCCTCCCTGCCGTGCACTTCAGCACCTGCTTGGACTGTTTCTGCCTTTCGACTACGCTGGTTTGTTGGCCGCGAGGATTCTAGTGGCTGTCATTGCCGGAATTGGCGTTGGCTTTATGGCTTTCCTTGCACTTCACAATGGAATCAAAACTGCCCAACTGATCTTGCTATTTATCATGTATCTGCTGTTCACCTGTAACAGCACTGCGTCACTTCCAGAGCATTTCGGTATTTCAAACGGGCTACTATCCATTGCTTTTGTCATTCCGATCGTGGCTGCAAGCCTCGAACTAAACGCAATCGTCCTGGCTGTTTTGGTCGTGCTCTGTGGCGGCACTACGATCAGCAATATAGTATTTCCGGCTGTCTCTTTCCTGCATTACTGCGTGAAGTCGATGCGCACAAAACTATACGCCCTTGCAGCCGTGGCTGTCGGCGGAATGGGAACGTTCCTGTTTCTCTACATTCGCACTTGGACCTTGAGCCACTACATCGCCAAGTACTCCAACGTTCGCTTGCTTCACCATCCCTTGAGAGCAGCAGTTTATGTGATTTGTACCTTAGTCACTCCGGCGATCGGCCCGTCTCCCCAGGTTCTGCGACTTCCTGGATGGGATATGGTCAGCTATGAGCCAGCTCTTGAGCAGTTTCACATAAGCTATTACTTCGGATTTCAGGCAATAGGTGCCATTGCATGGATTGTTCTGCTTCTCACATGCATGTACAAAGCACTGCGGGATGAGCGGACACGAGCGTATATGTGGCTGCCGCTGGGATGGCTCTTATTTAATTTCATCCTTCACAATATGTGGGGAGACGAATTTGTTCTCTATTCGCCTCATTGGTCGTGGGCGCTGATGGGTGTGGTCATCCTGGGAGCTCGTGATCTTTCCTGCAGATTCGTCGCCACGATATTTGTTCCAGTCGTAGCCAGTCAGATATTGACCTTGTTTGCGATCAAGCAGGCATTGCAGACCATCGTTCGGTAATGCCCACAAACTGATCAGCAACGAAAACTGCCAGTTCTGAGAGGAATCGAATGAATCACCAACCGACATTTTTGAAATCGTACGGGGCAGGCACCTCCCTGGTGACCGGGGGAGCCGGTTTCATTGGCAGCCATGTAGCGGACTCTCTGCTTGAGATGGGACACCGGGTGTTGGTGCTCGACGACCTCTCAGGAGGATTCCGAGAGAACGTTAACCCGGCCGCAACGCTGATCGAAGGATCAATTACGGATGTGGATTTGGTCGACGACATCTTTTCCGCTCACCGCATCGACTACGTCTATCACCTGGCAGCCTATGCCGCCGAAGGGCTGAGTCATTTCATCCGGAACTACAACTATACCGTCAACCTCGTGTGCAGCATGAACCTGCTCAACAATGCAATCCGTCACCGCTGCCGGTGCTTCGTGTTTACTTCCAGCATCGCCGTATATGGCGCGGGGCAGACGCCGATGCACGAATCCATGACACCCCAGCCGGAAGATCCCTACGGCATTTCGAAATACGCCGTTGAACTGGATCTGAAAGCGGCCAAACGCATGTTCGGGCTTGACTACATCGTCTTCCGTCCACACAACGTTTACGGCGAGAGACAGAACATCGGTGATCCCTATCGCAATGTGATCGGAATCTTCATGAACCAGATCTTGCAAGGATTGCCTTGCACGATCTTCGGCGATGGGACGCAGACCCGGGCATTTAGTCACATCGCGGATGTCGCTCCGGTGATTGCAAAATCGGTCGGCAATACCGCCGCCTACAACCAGATTTTCAATGTCGGAGCTGACATCCCGTATTCGGTGAATGCCCTGGCGGAGCAGGTGCAAACCGCAATGGGAAAGCACACCGGCGTGGTGCACTTGCCGGGCCGCGAAGAGGTTTTGCACGCATTCAGTGACCACAGCAAGTCCAGAGATGTATTCGGTTCTACCGCCAATGTCAGGCTAGATGAAGGATTGCAAAGGATGGCGGAGTGGGTGAGCAGAGTGGGAGCCCGAGAGGGTAAGCCCTTCGACAACATCGAGGTCGAGCATGAAATGCCCCCCTCCTGGAGAAAACTATGTACAACGGCAAAACTGTCAGCGTAGTAATGCCCGCCTACAACGAGGAAAAGGGCATTGCCACTGTGGTAAGCTCGTTCCTCAGCATCCCCGAAGTCGACCAAGCCATCGTCGTCGATAACAATAGCGCCGACAAGACCGCGGAACTTGCGGCCGCGGCCGGTGCCACCGTGGTTCGGGAGGAACGACGAGGCTACGGACACGCATCCCAGACCGCGCTTCGGTCCGCGAATTCCGACTACGTCATTATCGTGGAATCAGACGTCACCTTCCGCGCAGAAGATGTCCGCAAGTTCCTTGCATACGCCGAAGACTTCGACGTCGTGTTCGGCAGCCGCACGTCCAAATCCTGCATTTGGGAAGGCTCGAATATGGGACCTTTTCTCCGCTACGGCAATTGGGGGGTAGGAAAATTGCTGGAGTATGTGCACAACGGTCCCTGTTTGACAGACGTAGGTTGCACCTACAAACTGCTTCGCCGGGAAGCCTTGCAGTTCCTGACGCCCATGTTCACCGTAGGGCGCAGCCACTTCTCCCCAGAGCTGATGATTCTTGCAATTCGGTCCCGCCTGAACTGCGTCGAGATCCCCGTCCATTACGGGCCGCGAACAGGGACATCAAAAATCACCGGCAGCTTCTGGAAAGCATTCCGGCTGGGCTTACGGATGATCGCGATGATCGTCCGTTACCGCTTTAGGCAAATCCCCAGTGCTATACCCGCGACTCAATCCATCCCCAGACGGGCGTTAGCAAAGAATGCCCTGGGCGATTGAATTGGTATTGCTGGTCGGCCCACATTTTCTGATTACGTCCCCCAGTTCAGAAAAGTCCCGGTGCAGTTTCCCGGACTTGCGGGGCCACCTGAAGAACCGAAACGCTCTCGTTAGAAATGCATTCAAGTCAAGAAACAAAATAATGGAGGAAGCATGGCAGGAAAAGATGTTGATGTGATCGTGATTGGGGGAGGGCCGGCGGGTTCAACCGCAGCAGCTCTATTAGCCAGAGCCGGGCATAGCGTTTTGCTACTTGAGAAATCCAAGTTTCCACGTGAACACGTGGGCGAATCGCTGTTGCCCTTCTGCTATTGGCTTTTTGAGGATCTTGGCGTTCTAGATCAACTCAAGCAACGTTTCGTCCGCAAGCCCGGGGTGCGCTTTCTCGACGGTCTCGGCAATGTGTCGACGACGTGGTGTTTCAACCATGTCATCGACGACCCGAGCTACATGTCCTTCCAGGTAGCCCGCGCGGAATTCGATCACATTTTACTGAAGAATGCCGCCCGGCTGGGTGCCGACATCCGCGAGCAGGTTAAGGTGAAAGATGTGGACGTCATGAGCGCGCCTGACAGCGTCTCCGTTCAATGCGTGGATGAGAACGGAAAGGAGCAGACGCATCGCGCCCGTTTTCTTATCGATGCCAGCGGTCGCGAAGCCATCCTTGGCGGCAAGTACGGCTGGATGAAGTTGCGCGAAGAGTTGGATCGCACTGCCATTTGGTCGCACTGGGGCGGCGTGAAATTGAACGGTGGACTCGAAGAGGGACTGTCGATGATCCTGTACATGGGTCAGGAGCAAAAGGGCTGGATCTGGGTGTTTCCGCTTGCCGCCGACCGTGTGACTGCCGGATTCGTTGCCCAGAATTCGTACATTCGTGAACAGCGACAGAAACTACTGCAGTCGGGTTCCAAGGACTGGGAATACGACCTCTGCATACAAGAGCTGATGCGGTCGCCCTATGTCAATCAGCTGCTGAAGGGCGCTGAGCGCAAAATGAAAATGATGATTAACGGCAACTACTCGTACGAGGTAAAAAACCACTACGGAAAGAACTACGCCATGATCGGCGATGCCCGGGGATTCATCGATCCCATCTTCTCCAGCGGCGTCTTCCTTTCGATGAAGACCGCGTTTCTGGTGAGCGAAGCCGTGCGTCATCAATTGACGAACGGAGTCGAGAGCGAAAATCGCATGATGGTCGAGGCCTACGAAAAAGTTACCGGCGCTTACAATTTTGTTCACCGCATGATCCGCTTGTTCTACAACCCACATGCTCTCACCTGGGCGGAAGCGGGAGCTGACGGCCAGTCACACAAGCGAGCTGAAACTGCTATGGCGGCGGGGCATTACATGCTTGCTGGAGACTTCTTCGAGAACTTTCGGAAATATGACAAACTTTTCGAGACTTTGGAGAACCCGAGAATGTTCCGGCTATACAAGGATACAGTCATCGATCGAGAGTCATTTCAGACGCCGTGCAACAGCAAGTGGGAAGAGGTATTTGGGCAGATTGTTGAGCCGGTCGGTACTCCGGAAACTGCCAAAGTGTGACGTCATTTCTGCGACCCAAATGCGCGTCTGAGTGCGCGCATCGATGGGTCAACTAAGGAGATTGAGGAGCAATGGATAACATAAAAGAAGAGATTCGCCAGTACATCCTTTCTGAGTTTTTGCCCGGCGAGAAGCCGTCGAACCTTCAGGACGATACGCCGTTGCGGACCAGCGGAATTCTGGATTCCGTCTCCACCTTGCGCGTGGTCAGCTTCGTCGAGGAACGCTACGGTATTGAAGTGGAGGCTCACGAAGCCGGAGTGGACAATTTTGACAGCATCACAGCCATTGCGGCGTTCGTCCAGAGCAAGAAAACTTTAGCCTGAGGCCTAGCGATATGGGAGGGTCTTTGCCTGCTGTACACGTAACTGATTATCTCGAAGCGAGCACCACTCGTTATCCGGAGCGCGTCGCCGTCATCGATCCTGACGGAACCGCGCTGACCTACCGGGAGTTGAACGAACGCGCGAGCCGCATTGCCGGCTTTCTCACGGAGCAGGGCGTGCGTCCCGGAGACCGGGTAGGCCTTGTGCTGCCGAAGAGCACCGCCGCGCTCACCGCCGTGTTCGGCATAATGCAGGCGGGCGCAGCGTATGTTCCAGTCGATTGGACCGGGCCAGCCGAGCGCATCCGCACCATCCTGAAGGATTGCCAAGTGCGAGCGCTTTTTCTGGATTCGTCCCGTCCGGAATTGGCAGACATCGCGGAGACGGTGATTTGGCTCAATAAAGACAAGAACACCAACTTCTCACCGTCGATATTCTCTTGGGATTTCGCGCTACAACATTCGCCCTTGGCAATCAACGCCGACGCATGGAAGCCCGACGACCTGGCTTATATCCTGTACACCTCCGGCTCCACGGGCATTCCCAAGGGTGTAATGCTGACCCATCGCAATGCGATGAGCTACGTCGACTGGTGCTCCGAGGTATTTGTGCCTTCGGAGAATGATCGTTTCAGCAGTCACGCGCCCTTCCACTTCGATCTCTCGATTCTCGATATTTACGTTCCCATCAAACACGGAGCCAGCGTTCATCTGATTCCGGATGAACTAGGAAAGAATCCAAAAGATCTCGCTCGCTTCATCGCCAACCGCCAGCTCACCATTTGGTATTCGACCCCCGCCACTCTCAGCTTGCTTGCGGAATTCGGACAACTCAACCAGCACAATTATTCCCAGCTGCGCTTGGTGCTCTTTGCCGGCGAAGTATTTCCGGTGAAGCAACTGCGCCGGCTGGCGGGGCATTGGCCCCAACCGGCGTACTACAATCTGTACGGTCCCACGGAAACCAACGTATGCACTTTTGCGCGGATTGCAACCCCTATTCCAGACGAGCGCAAAAATCCATATCCCATTGGCTGGCCGTGTTCGCACTGTGCCTCCTTGGTGGTGGATTCCAATGGGGTGCCGGTTACTCCCGGAGAAGAAGGGTTGCTTTATATTTCGGGCCCATCAGTTTTTTCGGGCTATTGGAATCGGCCCAAGGAGACCGCTGAGGTATTCCTTGAGCGCGACGGAACTCGTTGGTACAACACCGGCGACGTTGTAGAACAGAATGGTGACGACGGATTCCTATATGTCGGGAGGCGTGACCGCATGGTGAAGCGGCGTGGCTACCGCATTGAACTGGACGAGATCGAAAGTTGCCTGTATCGGCACCCAGCGATAAAGGCAGCGGCCGTGGTCTCGGTGCCAAATGCCGAATCCGGTGTTCGAATCGTAAGCTACCTGGCAGCGGCCGAGAATTCACGTCCTTCGATTGTGCAAATGAAAAGCTTCTGCAATGACCACCTCCCCTCATATATGAATCCAGACGTCTTCGTTTTCGTCGACAGCCTTCCCCGAACATCCACCAACAAAGTGGATTACCAATCGTTAATTCGAAGTCTCCAGTCAGCCGCACCGGTTTTACCTGCTGCTGATCGGAGATCGCAGTTGCAGTCGAGCTAGCGAAGCGAATTCTACCCGGCGTAGATTGCAGCACTGACTCGCCCATCGGTTTTTATTGTCCTTTCGCGATTTAGGACTCCCTGGAGTTGTTTATCTTCGAGCGTTGGCTTTTGAGAGATCGACCACAAAATCGAAGTGCTGTCCTGGCCGTGTCAGGTGCGACTTTGCTTGAGCTCCCGGTCGTTGTTCACGCTGAGGACGGAACGACTGCGAGCGATGTTCGTGACCCGCGCGAGTCGCGCGCTACACGGCGCGTGTGGACTTTTGTGGCCTTGGCGGCACAACTCGCGGCTCTCCTCGTCGTTTTTCGTCTTTATCATTTGACGGAAAAACCCAGCCTTCTAGTCCGCCTGCTGGAGGTTACATTCGGGGCCTTCCTCATTCATTACTGGCTTCCCTTTCGCTTCAAGGAGCCATTTTGGGTGATGGCCTCTATTAGCGGCGCTTTCTTGCTGATGGAGCCGCGGACAGCCGCGCTGCTCATCGCCGTTGGGCTGGTGTTCTTTCTGATTCTTCGCGCTGAGATTCCGTTCTCATGGCGGGTCGCGCTGCTGGCCTTGGTATTCGTAGCTTTCACATATGGCTGCGCCGCGAAAGCCTTGCCAATCCCGAACGACTTCTACGTGCTTTTTGGCGCTATCTTCATGTTTCGCATTATTATTTATGCCTATGATCTGGCGCATAGCCGGGAGCCCGCACGGCTGCTGCCTTTTTTGAGTTATTTTTTCCTGTTGCCGAATTACTACTTCACGCTCTTCCCGGTTATTGACTTTCAAATGATGCGCCGGACCTATTACCAACGCAACATCAACGAAATCGCGCAACAGGGAATTCACTGGATGACGCGTGGCGCCATCCAATTGATGCTGTACCGGCTGGTCGTTTACTTCAATGATCGTTATCTGCCGGACCGCGTCACCAGTTTTGGCGCCCTGATCACAACCATGGTCCTGACGTTCTTGCTCTATCTGAACGTGTCAGGGAAGTTCCATCTGATCGTGGGTATGCTGCACCTTTTTGGCTACGACCTTCCCGAAACCAACCGGCGCTATCTACTGGCCAGTAGCTTCGCCGATTTCTGGCGGCGCGCCAATATTTACTGGAAAGATTTTATGGTAAAGATCGTGTATTTCCCGGTTTACTTCAAGATGCGCAAGAAAGGTGAGGTCGCCGCCCAGGTCGTAGCCACAGCCACAGTATTTTTGGTTACCTGGGCTTTCCACTCATACCAGTTTTTCTGGATACGCGGCCAGTTCATCCTAAGCTGGCCTGACACGTTGTTCTGGTTAATTCTGGGGCTGTTGGTCATAGCCAACGTGCTCTACGAAACCCGTCACCCCAAGCGCCGGCAGCCTGATTCCTCCTGGCGCGCGCGCGCAGTACATACGGTGCAGGTACTGGCAACTTTTACGGTGATCACTACGCTGTGGTCATTGTGGTCCTCGCCTAGTGTGGGCGCTTTCCTTTACTTAATGACGCACTGGATCCGGAGCGGTTCATGATGGACCAACTAGCAAAGAAAAATCGCTTTTGGCGCGATGCAGTACTGACGGGTCTGACCCTCATCGGCCTGGCGGTTCTCACCAGGGCTGCGGTCGTCATGTACGCCAATCCTCACGGCCGCTTTGCGGCCGTACTTGTTTCGGTGATGCGCAGCCGCGCGATGATAGACAACCCAGGGGTCGCCGGATACTACGAGCGATTATTCGATTTTTCGCAAAAACCTCTGTTCTTGAAAGACGAAGATTATTATCGCTGGATGAACCAATCGCACGACCGTGTTCACAGCCCCACCTTCCGGCTTTCGTATCTCCGGCCAAACCTCGAGTGGCAGGTTCAAGGAAGCGTAAACCGCCAACCCACAAACCGTTTCGGATTTGTTGGGCCCGATTGGTCCCTGCAGAAACCTCCCAACACTCGACGAGTTGCTCTCTTGGGAGATTCTCTAGCGGAAGGTTGGGGAATCCAGCTGAGCCAAACCTTCGCTAGCCTGTTGGAGAACCGTCTGAATGCTGAGCATGCTAACGGTGCATCGGAACGGTTTGAATTCCTGAACTTTGCCGTACCGGCCTACTCGCTCACTCAGATTCTCGATGTTGCTACAGAAGAGGTTCCCCGCTTCGGAGCGGATGTGCACATGTTGGCGCTGACTGAGTGGGCCGTCAATAGGAATTGGGATAGCCACTTGGTCGAGCTGACCCGCTTGGGTATCGATCCGAAATATGACTTCCTGCGGCACAGCCTGCATACAGCGGGTGTGTCCAAGAACGATGATCCCCTCGTACTGTACGGAAAGTTGGCTCCGTTTCGGATTCCCGTCTTACGTGAAATCTTGACGGCAATGAAAACCAACGCAGAGAATCATCACGCTACATTCCTTGTCGTGCTGGTTCCTGCGATGGAGGACGGCGATCTGAGCAGGCAACGGTTTGCCGGAATCGAGCACGTGCTAGCCTCACTTAATATTACGTTCATCGATTTGCTGGATACATTCAACCGAGTCCCGGATGCCGAGTCACTGCGCAACAATCCCTTCGATGCTCATCCCAACGCAAAGGGTCATGAGATGATTTTCGAGAACCTGTACGCCAAACTTCGCGCACAGCCGGACGCCTGGGCAGCCTTGATAGGGAGTAATTCTGCGAGTGTTCAGCAAGCAAGTGTTTCCACGGCGACAGTAGCCTTTTAGGTCGGCGCATGAGTCTCAAACTGGCTGAAGAACGACTACCTAATGTTACCGCTGATTTTGCGGACTCCGTGTGTGCGGAAGCGCCGTTGGAGTTATCCATCGTCCTGCCTTGTTTGAATGAGGCGGAGACCCTCGAAGTCTGTGTAAGAAAGGCGCGGCAAGCGCTCTCCGAAAGTCACATCGACGGAGAAATCATTGTCGCCGACAATGGCAGTACAGACGGCTCCCAGGCCATCGCCACGCGGATGGGAACCCGCTTGGTGGAGGTCAAAGAGAGAGGATATGGTAGCGCCCTAATGGCTGGGATCCGGGCAGCGCGGGGTAAGTACATAATCATGGGCGACGCCGATGATTCTTACGACTTCGCTCATCTGCCGTTGTTTTTGGAAAAGTTGCAACAGGGTTTCGATCTGGTGATGGGTAACCGTTTCAAAGGGGGCATCAAACCCGGCGCAATGCCTTCGCTACACAAGTACCTGGGCAACCCGGTGCTGACGCGGGTTGGGCGTCTCTTCTTCGGTTCAGTATGTGGAGATTTTCATTGCGGAATGCGAGGTTTTACCAAGGATGCCTTCCTGCGTTGCGGTTTGCGGACAACGGGAATGGAGTTCGCTAGTGAAATGGTGGTCAAGGCAACCCTCTTTAAGATGCGGATCACGGAGGTACCCACAACTCTGTCACCAGACGGTCGGAGCCGGCGGCCTCATCTGCGCACTTGGCGCGATGGCTGGCGGCACCTGCGCTTCATGCTGCTTTACAGTCCGCGGTGGCTTTTCTTGTACCCCGGCGCGCTGCTGATGCTAGCAGGCCTCCTGCTGGTACTGTGGCTCTTGCCTGGCCCGAGAACTATTGGGAACGTAACCTTCGATGTGCACACTCTTCTGTACGGGACGGCTGCGGTTCTAATCGGCTTCCAGGCCATTGCCTTCGCGGTCTTCACCAAGGTTTTCGCGATAACCGAAGGCTTGCTCCCTCGAGATGCCCGACTGGACAAAATGTTTCGCATCATCACTCTGGAAATCGGATTAATCGTCGGCGGTCTGTGCACTGTAGGTGGGCTTGCCGCCTCCGTGTACGCACTCAAATTCTGGGGTTCCCGAGGTTTTGGGCCTCTGGAAGTCATGCACACCATGCGTACCGTCGTACCCGCCGCCGCTTCCATGATTCTGGGGTTTCAGATAGTTCTGTCCAGCTTTTTCCTCAGTGTATTGGGTCTGGCCCGTGATAGCTGGCCTAGTTCGGAATCGTCAACGTCTGATAGCAGCACCGGAGGGCAAAGCAAGTGAAGTCTGTAATTGGATCGCTTCACGACCGGTGGGTGTTTCGGCGGAGAGCAGGATTCCTCGCGCGTCTCCTCGCGGATCTTATTCCGAACAATGCCAAGGTACTCGATATCGGCTGTGGAAACGGGGTTATTGGGCACTTGATCCAGCAGAACAGCCCCGCAGTTTCCATTCGAGGCGTCGAGGTCATGTCTAGGCCCGACTGCCTGATCGACTGCGCAATCTTCGATGGTAAGACCCTTCCCGTGGATGATTCGTCAGTGGATGTTTGCATGTTTGTGGATGTCCTCCACCACACACTGGACCCTGAGAGTCTGCTGAGGGAGGCCGGTAGAGCGACCAAGAGCTATATCTTGATTAAAGACCATTTGTGCGAGAGCCGCGCCGACAACATAGTCTTGCGATTCATGGACTGGGTCGGAAACCGCCCTCACGGTGTATATCTTCCCTATAACTACCAAAGTAGGACGCGTTGGGAGCGGCATTTTTCATCTTGTGGCCTCCGCATTGCCACTTGGAAAAACAACCTACCGCTGTACCCATTTCCATTCAGCAGCTTTTTCGGGCGCAAGCTGCATTTTATTGCGTTATTAGAGAAGGTGTAATAACAGGAGGCAGTACTTGAAAATTTCAATCCTTGGGTGCGGTTACGTCGGGCTCGTCACGGGCGCCTGTCTCGCCGAAATTGGCCATGAGGTGACCTGCACCGACAACGATCAGAGTAAGATTCAAACCTTGCAGCAAGGGGCCTTGCCCATCTATGAGCCGCACCTTGACGAAATCGTTGCGCGAAACACGCAAAACGGCCAGCTAAAGTTTACCGGCGACTTGGGAGAGGCCGTCCGGTTCGGTGATGCTATCTTCATTTGTGTTGGCACGCCGCCCCTCGAAGATGGTGATGCGGACCTGAGCGCCATCGACAACTGTGCCCGCCTGATTGCCGCGGAGTCTCGCCAGACCAAGCTGGTGATCGAGAAGAGCACCGTGCCCATGCAGACTGGCCAAAAGCTGAAACGCGCGCTGGCCATTTATTCTCGAAACTCGCGTTACAGTTTTACCGTTGCCTCCAATCCCGAATTCCTCCGGGAAGGAACTGCGGTTTCTGACTTCTTGCACCCCGACCGCATTGTTATTGGTGTGGACGACGAGGGCTCGGAGGCGCAGCTTCGAGAGATTTACCGGCCAATCATCGAGCGCAGCCTAACGTGTCCGATCCACAATGGAAATTGCCCGCCCGAACGGACCCCAGCGCTTGTCGTGACGAGTATCAACAGTGCCGAGTTGATCAAGCACTCTTGCAACTCGTTTCTTGCACTCAAAATCTCCTACGCGAATCTAATCGCGGACATCTGTGAAAACATGGGTGCGGATGTGCAGGAGGTGTTGCACGCTATGGGATTAGATCCCCGAATCGGGCACGATTTTCTTCACCCCGGCCTCGGCTTCGGAGGATTCTGTCTGCCGAAAGACATTCAAGCGTTTATCCGGCTTGGCGAAAAAGCGGGCGTCGACGTGGGCCTGCTGAAAGACGCCGAATCCATTAACAAGCGGCGCATCGATTCCTTCCTGGCTAAGGTTCGCCAGGCGCTGTGGATACTGAAAGGCAAGCGCATCGGTATCTTGGGACTCGCCTTTAAGCCCAACACGGACGACATTCGGTTTGCGCCCGCGATAGAAATTATCCGCAAGTTGCAACAAGAGTGTGCGCAGATCCAGGTTTACGATCCGCAGGCGATGGAGAAGACCAAGGCATTGTTCCCCTCGATCCATTATTGCGCGGACGCTTACGACGTTGCTGACCGCGCCGACGCGCTCCTGATCGTCACCGAGTGGCCGGAATTCAAGGCGCTGGATTGGCAACGCGTCCGAGAGTTAATGCTGCAGCCTCTGGTCGTGGATGGCCGCAATCTTCTGGATGGCGCCAAAATGACGGAGTTGGGATTTGAGTATCAGGGTGTAGGCAAACCGAACGCTGACGGGTTACTTCCTTCTCTTCCCGAGAATCAAGTCACGCGTCTCGCTGCGGTCGACCGATACCAAGCCACGAACCGGGTCAGGCCCTCCTCCAGGCCCGTTGCAGGTCTATAGCCGAGAGCCTCAGCGGCTTTTGTAATATTCGCCCAGGTGAGAGGCACATCGCCGGGCTGAAGCGGTTTCTGCTCCCTAACGGCTTTTTGACCGGTTACCCGCTCGAGGAGCTCGACAAGGTGCGTCAGCTTTACCGGGTGAGAATTGCCCAGGTTGAAGATTTCAAAAGGTGCGCCGTTCTCTGTTTGCGGCGTGCGTTCCATAGCCGCCAAGATTCCGGCCACAATATCGTCGACAAAAGTGTAATCGCGGCCCGTTGAACCGTCTCCGAAAATAGGGACTGGCTTCCCCGCTTCCATCAGAGCCGTGAATTTGTGAATGGCGAGGTCAGGCCTCTGTCTGGGCCCGTAAACCGTGAAGAAGCGCAGGCAGATCACGGGCAAGGCAAAGAGATGGGCGTAGGTGTAGCAGAGCATTTCTCCAGCGAGCTTGGTGGCGGCATACGGAGAAATGGGCCGGAGCTCCACATGTTCCTCAGAGAAAGGCGCTTTGGAAGTCGCACCGTACACGGAACTCGACGAACCGAACAGCAATTTTTTTACGCCGTACTCGCGGCATAACTCCAGAATGTTCACTGTGCCCGCGATGTTGACCTGTTCGTACAACAACGGTTGCTCGATCGAAGGGCGCACGCCAGCCCGTGCAGCCAGATGGATCACTGCCTCAGGCCGGCTGCGTGCGAAGACCTCACGCAAAGTCTTCGAATCGCAAATGTCGGCTTCAAAAAAATTGACAGGGCCGGCCTGTCGGATTGTTTCGAGATTGTCTTTTTTCCAAGCAGGCGGATAGAAGGAATCGAGGTTGTCGACAATCGTAAGCGCCACACCTCGACCCAGTAATGCTTCTGCCAGATTTGATCCGATGAAGCCTGCACCGCCTGTAAGCAGCACTCGCTGAGATTGTCCTGGCATTCCACAGGTATACATCATGCCGCGGATTTGACCAAAAACTCAATCACTCTATGACCAACATGTTCGCCAACTTCGTTTCCCATATTCGGATTGTCAACGGAGCGGTTGTCGCTCTCGCCCTCAGTCTGACTTCGACCCTGGGCTATGCTCAGTCGCACGACCCTTTGCGACAAGCCGTTCTGGCTCAGCCACAGAGCTTCGAACCAAATCGCGGGCAGGTAGGAAGCGGGGTAGACTTCATCTCGCACGGCCCCGGGTACACTCTTTCGCTCGCTACCGAGGAAGCTGACCTGCAACTCGTTGCACCGTCCAGTGCACGTAGTCAAGCGCAGACGACGACTCTGCGGATGAAGTGGTTGGGCGCAAATAAACACGCCTCTGCCGAAGGAACCGAGCTCCAGACGGGACGAAGCAACTACCTGATCGGAAATAATTCCAGTTTGTGGCGAACGGATGTTCCACATTACGGACGCGTGCGATATCACGATGTGTATCCAGGAATCGGAGTCGCGTATTACGGCAACCACCAACAATTGGAATACGACTTCATGCTTGCGCCAAACGCTGATCCTCGCCGCATCCTGCTCGCCATCGAGGGAGCGGACCGGATCCGCGTCGACGAAAACGGCGACCTCGTTTTGACCGAGGGATCCGTAGAAGTTCGCCAACGAAAGCCCATCGTTTACCAGGACACGCTTACCGGTAGAAGAAGTATCGAAGGCCGCTACATAACTCGCGGTCGAAACCGAGTCGGATTTGAAGTCTCCAAGTATGACAGGAGCAAAGCACTCATCATCGATCCGGTTCTGGTATTTTCAACCTACTTCGGTGGCAATGGAGATGACCAAGGCTTGAGCATCAGCTTAGATGCAGCCGGCAATATATATTTTTGTGGTACTACCGGTTCCACGAATTTTCCTGGCACTCCAATGCCGGGTACTCCTCCAGGGCAGCCACTCAATGGCACTGGGACCGCCGCATTCGCCGCCAAAATCAGCTCCACCGGAACATTGATTTATTCGACCTACGTCGGCGGAACGAACGATCAAGCCTTCGGCGCCGGCATCGCAATTGATGGCAACGGGAACTTATACTTAGTCGGCAATACGGGCGCCGCGGATTTTCCGACCGTCAATCCGATCCAGGCAACGTATGGGGGTGCCCACGATGCTTTTATCCTAGAGCTGAACAGCAATGGCAACGGGTTGATTTACTCTACCTATCTGGGTGGCAGCGCACTTGATTACGCCGAAAGAGTTGAAGTCGACGGCAATGCCAACGCATACGTAGTGGGTAGCACCGGCTCGCTAAACTTCCCGATAGTTAATGCGGAGCAGCCCACCTACGGAGGGGCCGGCGACGCTTTTGCCGCCAAAATCGCCGCTGGCGGCGCGGCGTTGATTTATAGCACTTACATCGGCGGCAGCGCCACTGACTTCGCTAATGGGTTAGCCGTTGACAGTAGCGGTGACCTCTTCGCCTTTGGCGATACCGGTTCCGCCAATTTTCCCGTGCTCAATGCGTTTCAGTCCGTCTCTGGCGGCGGGGACGAAGGCTGGCTTACCGAGCTTAGCCCGACTGGAAGCGTCGTTTTCTCGACTTACATAGGCGGCTCGGGTGCAGATGCTGTCCGCGGTGCGGAGATTGACAGCAGCGGGAATATTTATCTCACTGGGAACACGTCGTCAACCAACTTCCCAATTCTGAACGCAATCCAACCCAACTACGGAGGCGGAACCAGTGATGCCTGGGTAGCCAAGCTGAACTCCTCAGGCTCTGCTCTCATCTACTCAACCTATCTTGGCGGAAGCGCGAGCGATGCTGCCAGTGACATTGCATTCGATGCCGCCGATAACGTTTATGTCGTCGGTTACACAGCATCGATCAATTTCCCCACAGTCAACCCCGTACAGAACGCCCTCGCCGGTAGTACGAACGCGTTCTTGACGAAAATCAACTCCACTGGCTCGGCTATCGTTTTCTCAACTTACCTGGGTGGAAGCGGAACCGATCGAGGGAGCCAGGTGGCCGTGGACACCGCCGGCAGAGCTTACCTCGTTGGGACAACTTCTTCTCCAAACTTTCCCAGAGTCAACTCGGTGCAAGGAGTATTCGGCGGAGGGCCAGAAGACGCATTTGTCGCCACCATCGCGACCTGCGATTTTACACTTACGCCACCCAACACCACCTTCGCCTCAACCGGCGGACCAGGGAACGTTTCGATCACTACGACACCAGAATGTAGCTGGACCGCCACAAGCAACAGTCAGTGGATCACGATCTCATCTGCGGCATCCGGCCAGGGATCGGGATCGATCTCTTACAACGTCGCGCCAAACACCCAAGGGAACCAGTTGAACGGAAGTATCACCATCGGGACCCAGACGTTTTCCATCTCGGAATTCGGCAACTCAGTAACCCTCAACACGGTCAGTCCGTCGAGCGGCGTGCAGGCTTCGAACGTGCCAGTGACGTTAACCGGAACGAACTTCGCTGCGAACTCCGCTGTGAATGTGAGCGGTAGCGGCGTCACGGTGAGCAATGTACAAGTGGTGAGCGCAACTCAGCTCACCGCGACTTTTGGGATCGCCGCAAACGCAACAGTGGGTGGTTATACGGTGAGCGTTACCTCCGCCGGGATGAACAGCAATGGAGCAACTTTCACCGTAACCACCGCCATGGTTCCAGTACTGAGTTCGCTGACGCCAGCGAGCGGCGGCGCGGGAAACAGCGTGCCGGTAACGCTCACCGGGGCAAATTTCATCGCCGGGGCTACCCTTTCCAGCACCAATTCGTCGCTGAGCTTCAGCAACGTGAACGTGGTCAGTGGCACGCAAATCACTGCTACTATCAGCATTGCGAGCAATGCCACTCCGGGCAGCGCACCGGTGATGGTGAATACTTCTTACGGCACCAGCAACGCCGTGGGATTTACGATTCAACCGCTGTTCACCCCCATTCGCGTAGATGCAGGATCCAAAACGCCATATACGGACGCACTGGGCCAGGTGTGGAGCGCGGACAGCGGTTTCACCGGTGGTTTTCTTTCCACGGTCAATCATGCCATCAACGGAACGCCAGCCCCGGTTCTGTACCAGACAGTGCATGCCGGAACCGCGAGCTTCACCTACCAGGCGGCAGTGCCGAACGGCAATTACACGGTGAACCTGAAGTTTGAGGAGAACCAGTACACGCAGAGCGGAAAGCGGCTGTTCAATGTGTTGATCAACGGGCAACAGGTATTAGCCAATTTCGACATTTTCGCAGCGGCGGGAGCGCAATATCAGGCAGTGGATGAGCCCATCCCGGTGACGGTGACGAACGGAACGATCGCCATTCAGTTTGTGCCGGTGCTGAACGGGGCGGGAGTGTTCGCGATCGAGATAGTAGAAGGAACGCCGGCGGCGCCGACCATCAGTTCGATCACGCCGAGCACGGGAGTGATCGGCGCGGCAGTACCGGTAACCATCGTGGGGACCAACCTTGCCAGCGATGTAGTGATCAATGCCGGTCAGAATATCACGGTAAACAACATTACGGTGGCGAGTGCGAGCCAGGTGACGGCGACGTTCAACATCGCGGCGACGGCATCGCCCGGTCAGGCGAACGTAACGGTTGCGACCCCGGGCGGCACCACTACATCCTCGCCCTTTGCCATCACCAGCGGTCCGACACTGACCTCGATTAGCCCGACGAGCGGCGTCCAAGGTACAAATGTGCCGGTGACTTTGACGGGCACGAACTTTGCCGCGAACGCGACGGTGAACGTAAGCGGGAGCGGGGTAACTGTCAGTAATGTGCAGGTAGTCAGTGCAACGCAGATCACGGCGACCTTTGGGATCGCGGCGAATGCCACGGTGGGTGCCGACGCGGTGACGGTAACGTCATCTGGGATGACGACGAATGGGGCGACCTTCACGGTCACAGGAACGCCGACACTGACCTCGATTGCTCCAATCAGCGGGGTGCAAGGTGCGAATGTGCCGGTGACTTTAACAGGCACGAACTTTGCGGCAAACGCGACGGTGAACGTGAGCGGCAGCGGTGTAACCGTCAGCAATGTGCAGGTAGTCAGTGCAACGCAGGTCACAGCGACCTTTGGGATCGCGGCGAATGCCACGCTGGGCGGAGACACGGTCACGGTAACGTCATCCGGGGTCACGACGAATGGGGTGACGTTCACAATAACCGCAACTCCGACGCTGACTTCGATTAGCCCGACGAGTGGGGCGCAAGGCTCGAACGTGCCGGTAACGTTAACGGGAACGAACTTCGCTGCGAGCGCAACAGTGAATGTGAGCGGCAGCGGGATCACAGTAAATAACGTAGTTGTAGTGAGCGCAACTCAGATCACGGCAACGTTTGCGATTGCCGCCAACGCCGGACTGAGCGGTTATACAGTCACCGTAAACTCCGCGGGAGTGAACACCAACGGAGTGACCTTTACAGTAACCGCGAGCATGGTCCCGGTCCTGAGTTCGCTGACGCCAGCGAGCGGCGGCGCGGGAAACAGTGTGCCGGTAACGCTCACCGGGGCAAATTTCATCGCCGGGGCTACCCTTTCCAGCACCAATTCGTCGCTGAGCTTCAGCAACGTGAACGTGGTCAGTGGCACGCAAATCACTGCTACTATCAGCATTGCGAGCAATGCCACTCCGGGCAGCGCACCGGTGATGGTGAATACTTCTTACGGCACCAGCAACGCCGTGGGATTTACGATTCAACCGCTGTTCACCCCCATTCGCGTAGATGCAGGATCCAAAACGCCATATACGGACGCACTGGGCCAGGTGTGGAGCGCGGACAGCGGTTTCACCGGTGGTTTTCTTTCCACGGTCAATCATGCCATCAACGGAACGCCAGCCCCGGTTCTGTACCAGACAGTGCATGCCGGAACCGCGAGCTTCACCTACCAGGCGGCAGTGCCGAACGGCAATTACACGGTGAACCTGAAGTTTGAGGAGAACCAGTACACGCAGAGCGGAAAGCGGCTGTTCAATGTGTTGATCAACGGGCAACAGGTATTAGCCAATTTCGACATTTTCGCAGCGGCGGGAGCGCAATATCAGGCAGTGGATGAGCCCATCCCGGTGACGGTGACGAACGGAACGATCGCCATTCAGTTTGTGCCGGTGCTGAACGGGGCGGGAGTGTTCGCGATCGAGATAGTAGAAGGAACGCCGGCGGCGCCGACCATCAGTTCGATCACGCCGAGCACGGGAGTGATCGGCGCGGCAGTACCGGTAACCATCGTGGGGACCAACCTTGCCAGCGATGTAGTGATCAATGCCGGTCAGAATATCACGGTAAACAACATTACGGTGGCGAGTGCGAGCCAGGTGACGGCGACGTTCAACATCGCGGCGACGGCATCGCCCGGTCAGGCGAACGTAACGGTTGCGACCCCGGGCGGCACCACTACATCCTCACCCTTCGCCATTACGCAATGATATTTTCTGGTGCAGAAGCGGCCACATCACTCTATGAATTTCTCCATGTCCTCGAAGGCTTCACTATCAATGCCCAAACTTAAGTCGAGCTCGTGCCCAAACGTCGCATAGATGATCTGATCCACCATTGAATTCCGATCTTTCTGCACGAATTGCATGAACTCCTCCGGGGGCGCCGGAGTTACATCTGTATCCTCTCCGCCGGTCTGGATTTGGACGGGAATACCAGGGTTGGTTGAGGTCACGAACCCGACCGGACTTTCTGTTCGCCGGCTTTGGAGATAACAAGCATTCGGCTGCACAGCCGCACAGTTCGTCTTGCTCACCGACTGCGCTCCCGGTATGCAACCCACAATCGTTGCTATGAAGTTTGGCTCCGTACCGTCGGTAGCGACCTTGGTTGCGCACGCCAAGTCCGCTGGAACCGACATGGCGTCAATTTTCGTGGCCTTTGCAGCCTCGAAGTTGGACAGCGAGAACTCGCCGTCATTTACAAACAGCGATGTTCCCGTCATATCGAGCATCAATGCCAAGTGCGATCCTGCTGACCAACCCCAGAGGCGGATGTCCGCACGATTCCCCGGCACGCCGTGGCCTTGTCCCGCGTTTTTGCCTAGAAACGCCATGAATCGCGCGCCATCATTGCCTGGTCGCGGCCAGTCCGTTCCGATTATGTAGACGAAGGCGCCTTGCGCGTGAGCCACGCCTTTTGTGCGCTTGACCGTCAAATAAAATTCGTTCGAACCGTACTTGCTCTGCGCCGTAACGTTCATCGTCTCGGAGTCGATCAGAATTTGATACGGTGAGCCGGTAGGGTAAAAATTGTGAAGGTTTTGCTCAACGTCAATCACCGTGTTTCCCGAGCCAATCGCAGCGGTCAGGATAAACATTCCGGTCAATGAATAGGACGGAATGTACAGGTTGTACCCAGCTTGCGCCAACGCCGTGAAATCGGCTGCTAAATGCGATTCCTTGTCGTCGGTGATGGAATATCCGCCACCGTGCCAGAAGATGATGATCGGCAACGTGTTGTTCGGGCCCGCTGCGGCAGGATAGTACAAGTCATAATTGAGCGTTGGCTCACCTGGAACCGGGCTGGTATGGGTCGAGTAAATGTTGTTGCAGGTCGTGGTCACGCCATTTCGAGTGCCAGTAACACACTGACCGGCGGCGTGGGCAAATACAGACAGTAACACCGTAAAGCACAACCACTGGCTGGCTCTTTTCATAGTAGGTCTGCACCCGATGGCGACAGCAACGTCGTATATTTTGATTCCTCAAATTCCGACGTTTCTTCTTTATGCCAGATATTGACTGCGACGATGTGGCGGGACCTGCGGCGAGCTTACGAGAGAATAATGGCCGCCCACCGCAATGTCAAGACCAGAGCCAGTTTCATCGTTCCATATTGGAACTTTCCCGGTGAATACACAGTAGAATTGCTCTGTTCTACGCGCGAAGGAGAGCCCATTGAAAGGTCACAAACTGATGTTCGGCTTTTTGACGCTGCTGTTCACAGTTCAGATGGCAACTGCCACCGACGAGCGACCGCTAACCTTCAAGTTCGCTACGGACAACGTGCCGGGTGCGGTACAGACCTTTCCCGGCGGGATCAATAACGCAGGTGTGACGGTCGGGGAATACGTAGATAGCAGTCAGTTCACGGTTACATTTTGAACGGCAAAAAGGTGACAACGGTTGACGATCCAAAAGGGATAGGCACGTCATGCGCCAACCTCCCTCCGAATGGCGCGATTGTGGTGGTTGGCTATTACATCACGTCCAGCGGCAACTCTCGACGTTCCCGGAGCTTTAAGTACTGTGGCCTATGGCATCAACGATACGGGCAAAATCGTCGTGTCATGGCAGAATTCGAAAGGCGTTTTACAAGTCGTCACTCTACAATGGCAAAACCTACGGAACCATTGACGTTCCCGGAGCCACAGCGTCGTTTGCCCAGGACCTCAATAGTGCGGGCGACGTCATTTATCAATGGTTCGATTCTAATGGCGCATCCCATGGTGCCCTGCTGCAGGCTGGGAAATATTACAAGTTTTAATTATCCCAAGGCGGTATTCACTTATGGAAGCGGGATCAACGACCACAGCGCTATCGTGGGATGGTACGAGACTAGGACGAACGGACCCGCGTCAGGCTTCAAAGCGACCTTCAAATGACACTTGTCCCTCGGAAATGTGGCGCGACGTTTTTGAGTAACGGGCCACCCTGAGCTTCAGTCTGTCACTTTCAATTCATTTGCCGATGGCTAGCCAACCATGTATGACCATCTTGTTTAGATATTGTAGGTTTGCCGCCTTCCAGTTGAACCCCGCGTTTACTTCCCACCTGACCTAGCCCGTCTTCCATCGTTTCAGCCTCTTCGTTCCTTCCACCTTCTGCGTGCAACGCCCCTGGTGTCTCCCGACCCAGCAGAAAGGGTCTCGCCAGAGGCGCGTCCCACGGCCCATCGTTTAGCTGCACGTCCACCTCGCACAAATAACACCTACCTCAACGCACCCGCTGTCCGCCCCGCCTCATTCTGCTTTTCACAAGCCAGAATCTCGTCGATTTTCGTGATCGTGAACCGAGCTCGCCGGCGATTCAGTCTGCGCAGACAAGCCGAATTTCCGGGGCGCACGTTCGTCAAGCGAATCAATTATTCTCGCCACCAGGCCGTCGTCCCTGGTTTGCAGATAAGATCTCTCTAAGTTATATATCGTGACACGATATATCTAGATTAATCGAAGATATGTACTCTGTACCCCCACGGCCCATTCTGGGAATCAATTTGTCGGATGGCTGTGAGCACCGCGGTGGACCGCGCCGCCAATGTACTTCCGTAATCTGGTGGGATTCAGCGTGGGGACACAAAATGAGCAAGCTGCACTTTACATCGTTTGGCCGACGGAATACGTAGCGGTCAGGATCGCGTGCAGTGGCTTACAAAATCCCCCGCCGTGCCTACGTCACGGAGTAAGTGAGGCGATCCCGTGAAAGCTCCCACCCCGCAGTGGATGGTCATTGCCTGTGGATTCATTCTCCTGAATCTTTTTCCGATCCCAATCCAGGCAGCAGCCGGACATCAGGTTGGCTCGGAAGTCGGAGTGTACAGCTTCAGCGGCAGCGGTGGCGCGCCAAGCCTGCCTTACGCCGGGCTGATTCGAGACAGCGCGGGCCATCTCTACGGCACAACCGAGTTTGGCGGGACCTATAAGCACGGCACGGTCTTCGAGGTAACCCCGAACGCCAACGGTAACTGGACAGAAAGCGTGCTCTACAGTTTCACCGGTGGCCTGGATGGCAGTCAGCCCTCGGGCGGGTTAACCTTCGATGTTGCGGGCAACCTCTATGGAACAACCAATTTTGGCGGCAGCGAGAACTGCAAACTTGGTTGCGGCACAATCTTCAAGCTGACGCCCACGTCGGGTGGCTGGGCCGAGACTGTGGTCTACACCTTCACCGGCGGCAGTGACGGACGAGAGCCGAATGCTGGGCTGGTGTCCGACGCGCAGGGCAATTTTTACGGTACGACCATGCTAGGTGGAAATCTTGGCGCCGCGTGTAGTTCGGGCTGTGGCACGGTTTTCAAACTGTCGCAAAGTAACGGTACATGGATAGAGAGCGTGCTCTACGCATTCGCCGGTGGGGATGATGGAGCAATGCCCTACGCCGGTCTGACTTTCGATGGCGCCGGCAATCTCTACGGCACGACCAACGGTGGCGGACCCTATGGCAGTGGCACGGTCTTCAAACTGACGGCCGGCCAGAGTGGCAGTTGGACGGAGAGCGTGCTGCATGCGTTCACGGGTGGGCAGGATGGAAGCTATCCCACCGGCAGCCTGGTCTTGGATACTGCAGGCAATCTCTACGGCACGGCGTCCAAAGGTGGCGCTAAAGGATATGGGGTGGTGTTCAAATTGACCCCCACGTCTGCGGGGACCTGGAAAGAGCGGGTGCTCCACGGCTTCTGGAATAGTCCGGCCGCGAATCCCGCCGCCGGACTGGTCATGGATGCGGGAGGCAATCTCTACGGCACGACCCTTTTGGGGGCCGACCTCCCATCCTGCGGAGGCGGATGCGGTACGCTCTTCAAACTCTCGCCTGCCTCGGGCGGCAGCTGGACATTTAATGTGCTTTATCTCTTCGGACGGGGCACAGACGGGTACCACCCCAGTGGCCAACTGATCCGGGATAAGGCCGGAAATCTCTACGGCACGACCCAGGCCGGTGGCGCTTACGGAGCGGGTCTGTTGTTTGAAATCACCGTGAATGGAGTGGTGATCACCACTGCGGCGCTGCCCAGCGGCACGGTGGGAACGGCATACTCGACCACGCTGACTGCTTCCGGGGGCACGACACCGTACTCGTGGACGGTGGTATCGGGCTCATTGCCAGCGGGTCTGAGCTTGAGCAAGAGCGGGACGATCAGCGGTACTCCGACCGCTGCCGGCAAATTCAACTTGACAGTGCAGGTGACCGATTCTTCTTCTCCGGTTCAGAAAGCGACCAAGCCGTTTTCTATCAGCATAGGTGCCCTTGAGTTGCCGTTGACGATCACTACTGCTTCGCTGCCCAATGGCATAGTCGGAACCGCCTACTCGTCAACGCTGACGGCTTCAGGTGGCATCACTCCATACTCGTGGACGTTGACTTCGGGGACATTGCCCGCAGGTTTGAGTTTGAACACAAATGGGACGATCAGCGGTACTCCGACCAGTGCCGGCCGGTCCAGCTTTACCGTGCAGGTGACCGATTCTTCTTCCCCGGTACAGAAGGCGACCCAGCCGCTTTCCATCAGCATAAGCAGCAGTGCGCCGACGCTGAAGATCACTACTGATTCGTTGCCCAACGGAATAGTCGGAACCGCGTATTCGTCGACGCTCTCGGCCTCTGGAGGCACGACTCCGTACTCGTGGACAATAGCGGCAGGAGCATTGCCGGCAGGTCTGAGCTTGAGCAACGCGGGAACGATCAGTGGAACTCCGACCAGTGCTGGGCCGTCCAACTTCACAGTGCAGGTGACGGATTCTTCTTCTCCTGTGCAGCAGGCTTCAAAGGCGTTTGATCCGAGTATTCTGAGCAAGCTTACAATCATTGGAACCATTAATCCCAATGCGGTCGACGGTAGTTCTTACTCGTCTACGGACACGGCAAGTGGTGGGGTGCCTCCATACACTTGGAGCATTGCTGCAGGGTCGTTGCCCCCGGGGCTGACTCTGGGAGCCATCACGGGAACAATTTCGGGGACGCCGAACCAGGATGGAACCTACAACTTCACGCTGAAAGTCGTGGACTCCGGTTCGCCGGTGCAAAGCGCAACTCAGGCGGACAAGATCACTGTGACTACATCGAGCAACACTGCTTGGTCTTTGCAGCCTACGACCGTGGGCTGGCAGTTTGTTGCTCCTGATAGCTCGGTCACCTGCAAATACAACGGAATTTCCAAGGTGGACGATACCGACTTGCAGAGTGCCGGGACTGATGCTGAAGTCCTCGGCAAATACGGCAGTTGGAGTTCCTGGGCGCAACAGCAATCCAACCGGCTAAGCTCTTTGGGATTCACCGCCGCGGGCATGTACTCGTATCGTTACGCCTCCAGTTCTCCGGCCAACGGCTTGCCCTTTGCCCCAACCTACGGCACCAGCGGATATTCGATGCAGGACACGGCGCACGATGGCCTTGGTCCCTACCACGCCAAAGACCTGGGTTACATTCCGCAGAAGAATGGCATGAAGTGCGGCCCCAATATTTATCAAGGCTCGGAAATCGATCCTTACGATCCCAACACGCAAGCCGCCTTCAACGATTATCTGGCAAACGATTTTATGAAGGGTTGGAACTTTACCAGAAGTATCATCGCGGTTCCGGACGAAGCTGACTTTTTGTTCGGCCTGGATCAAGCCAACAATCCCAGTAACGCGCATCCGGATATCGGTCTGATGATTGCCGCCAATAATCCCATGGTGACCAAGAGCCGCCCGGGGAGCCCGTATTATCAGAGCGGGAACTATACCTACACCGACAAGGAACTGTATGCCAAGCAGGCCTTGCGCGACTATCTGGAGGTGCAGTACGGCAGTTCGCTCGCCGCGCTCAACACCGCTTGGGGAACGAACTACACCACCTGGGACACGTCCGACCCCGGCGGACTGGCGGGTATTACCAATGGGACGTATCAGAGTTGGGGAGGCAACGCAGCCTGTTCGGCCAGCGGCAATCCGTACGCCTGTTGCACGGGGAACGGCACCGGGTCGTGCACCCAGGGCAGCGGCTTTCTGGATGAGAACGGTAGCCACCTCATCAAGGCGGGACAATCCTGCGGAGGCAAGACTGGCAATGGCCCGCAGGAGACCGACAACTGGTCGAGTCCAGCACAGATTCAGAACGACATCGATGCTTTCGTAGCCGCACTGGCCGGCAAGTATGCGCAACAACTGAAGAGTGCATGGGTGGCGGCTTGTGGCTCGACTTGCCCGCCGCTGGCCCTGCCCGTCTACGACGGCCCATGGAACGGGACTTCCGGAGTCTACGCGGCCATGGCTCCTTCGGTCGACCTGTTCTGGATCGCCCCCTCCTGGTACCCAACGCTGAACGGGTACACCGCGGAGGTGCAAAACATCATCAACAACGATGGCGGAAAGCCGGTGATCGTAGCCAACTACTTCCGCGCCAACCCCAATTCCTGGGTCACGGTAGGTTGCGACGCCGGTTCAGGGCAGGACTGTCAGACGACGCAAGACCTTCGCGGCACGTTTACCGTCAATTTTGATCAGGGTTCGTTGTCACTGAAGAATCCAAACGGTAAGTATGCCGTAGTCGGGTTCGAACACTGGTCGCTCTATGACAGCCACACCGAGGGACGGGATTTTGGGATGTTCACCCCACACGACAACGGCTACGATGGCTCGGCGGCCTCGACGGCAGTCAGCAGCGGCAGCTGTGCGACGAATACAAACTACGCGCAACCAGCGATCTGCCAGGATACGAACGGTAATTACCAGGGGTTGGCGGTCGCATCCTGCACCAGCGGCGGAGCGTCCCCGGCGTGGAACACCAACTTCAATGGCTTAACCAACAACGACGGCAGCTGCAACTGGCTCAACGAGGGTCCCTACACACCCAAGGCCGAGTCCACGAATTGGGGCAACACGCTGCTGCCCATGGCAAACTTCTTTACCGCCGGTATCTGTGATCCGTAATTTTGCCGGGCTATAGGTGCCGGGTAAGGCTGAGGACAACCTCAGAAGGAGCACGAGGACAAGACTTTATTCGACGAGATTGCTGCCAAGATAACGGGTAGCGGCTTCGTGGCGGACATCGCAAAGCGTTCGCCGTCGGCTCGTTACGGAGCGGACAAAACACGCTTACCTCAGAAGCATATACATCTGCGTGGGATTGTGACTTCGGAGGTTGCCCGTCGATAAGATTGATGCTTCGTCAAGACACGGTTCAACTCAAGAACAGTCAATATTGCCGCAGAGGGTGCATCAACTCCTCAATAGCGATGCTCGGTCGCGTGGCATGCGCTACAGAGGGTAATTAGATTAGGGCAAGAATCATCCCCGGAGTGGCTGCGAAACTCTTTGTGGTGAACCTCGAGATTGGACATTGCGCCGCACGACTGGCATCGCCAGCCGTCGCGACGTAGCACCTGGTTGCGAAGAGTGTCATACTCCTCGGGATCGAGCCGAACGGGTATACGTTTCGCTCGAACCCGAGTCATGACGCCTTCTCGGTCACGTGATTCAGAAATATATGCCTCTCGTCGTCTGGGAGGAACTTGAAGAATCGTAACGCCGACTGCAAGAGAATCCCGGGGTTCTCGCTCTCCAAGTTCGCGCCCGCCAGAAAGTCGGCCGGTGGGGTGGCCTACGCCGTTCGCACACGTATCATTGCCGTGCGGTCTGGTGTGATTCTGGGAGCATGGGGCCTGTCCACGGATTACGACGACCAAATCGAGCCGGAGTCGTTCGATGAGGGCGCCCGGTCTGCAAACTGGGAGGTCAGGAGTTTTCACAACGCGATGTATTGAATTCGCGCATTGAAAAAGATTTAGTCCTTCGTCGCGGCCAAGTAATAGAAGGATGGCTTTTGGCCACGGGCATCACGCCGATTCACGCCGATTTCACCGTGGTGTCGTTTCAGTTGAGTTTCTGGGATCAATTCGGCAATGAATTTCGAGAGCCGGGGAAGCTCTCCGTATTGCGCCGATCGCGGCTGCACAGCATCAATTTGAATTTGCGTTCAGGCACAGGATTGTACGCCCCCGACGACACAGCATACCGAGAGGGTCGTTCGTGAGTGAACGATCTGCGCTCCGACATCGTGAACTTGTGGCTTCGGAAAAAGGTCGCAGGGGGCAAAATGGAAACCGACTCGTCTTGGATCCAGCTCATAAACGGCGAAGGACAAATTGGCCGTTCGGATGGCGTGCTGTTCGAGTTGATTTTTTCGGACTAAATCAAGGTTCCTTTTGCGGGCTGCATATTACCGAGCAGGGGCCAAGATCAACGTCGGTCCGGTGGGGGCTAATGCCAAGGGATTAGGTCCAAAATAACCGTCGGGGTAAACAGAACAGGTGTAGGATGTGTCCTGTTCTCCCAGTCAAATTCCAGCAGAAAGGCGGAAACTATGAAAACCCTATGTGTCCACAACGTCATGGCTATT
Source organism: uncultured Acidobacteriota bacterium (assembly GCA_963832245.1). Lineage (GTDB taxonomy): Bacteria > Acidobacteriota > Terriglobia > Terriglobales > Acidobacteriaceae > JABDBE01. Next base: position 2,040,371 of record CAWHTG010000004.1, on the reverse strand, counting down.
GTGTTGGCGTTTGGGCTTACCTTCGCCTGCACGAGCCTGTTCGCACAGCAAAGCGCGCCAGCCCGTGTACCGGTCGGGCCCCCGGTGCCGTCCTGGAGCCAACCTTTCGCGGTGCCGAATGGGCCTCTGCCGCCCGTCCGCCCCCAAGGCCCTATCGGTGCCGGGGTTACAATCGGCCAGAGCTACGATGGTATCGACTTCCTTGGCTCGAACTGCAACTGCTTGCCGCCCGATACGAATGCAGCTGTGGGCAACAACTTTGTCGTCGAGACGGTCAACCTTCAGCTCCGCATTTTCGACAAGACCACGGGGGCGGTCCTGCTCGACGAGCCCCTGAGCACATTCTTCGGGGCGGCGGGCGCGGGCAGCGACCCCTACGTGCTGTACGATGACATTGCCAATCGCTGGTACGTGACGGTGATCGACGGTAATTTCGTCGGGCTGGTTCTGGCCGTGTCGAACGACGGCAATCCACTTGACGGATTCTCGCTCGTTTACGACATCACAAGCGGTATTGGCGGTTATGTCCCTGACTACCCGAAGCCTGGCTTCAACAAGGATGCCATCTTCATCACCTATAACAATTTCGGCAACGGTACCGCCGCTGCTACGATTGTCTCGATCGACAAGGCAGCCGCCTTGTCGGGGACTCTGACCTATTATGTCTCGACACCGAAGTTCCAGTTCCGGGCGATGCCACCGGCCCAGATGCACGGCGATACGCGGGGCGGCAGCGAGTATTTCGTTTCCACCGACGGTACGGATGCAGGCGGTAACACCATCCGCGTCACCTACATGAAGAACTACCTCAGCAACGCGCCGCAGTTCTTGTACACGTCGCTTCCAGTCAGACAGTACCAAAACGCGCCCAGAGCTGATCAGCCGGGCGGCTCGATCACCACCTTTCCGAATACGACCACCACTCAAGTTCATTTCCGCAATGGGCAATTGGTGACGGCCATGGCCTCCGCTACCGCGGCGGATGGGTTCGTTTATCCCAAGGGCCTGATCTACCGAATCACTTTCAGCCCCCTGAAGGTCGCGCAGTTCGTGATTGACCCCGGCCCTGGCGTGGCAGTCCAGATGGCGTCGGTGGATATGGACAAAAATGGCCACTTGGCCGTGACCTGGATGGAGTCGTCGACCAACGAGTACCTGTCGATGTGGGTGGGCAACAGTCTAACGAACCGCGTGGACGTCGCTCCTGGCGGCGGCTTTTTCACCTATAATTTTCGGATAGGCGATTACAGCACAACAGTGCTCGATCCGTCCGATCACCTGACCTTCTGGTCGGCCAACGAATATATCGGGTCCGACGGCACCACCGATATCTGGCGAACCCATATCACTTCCTTCACTACGCCATAGGTGTAGCGGCACAGTGATTTAAAGGGTGCAGGCGCTGCCTGCACTCTTAATTTTCTTGCACTAAGTTTATCTGCCGACTCAGTTGTCAGACCCTGCGTCTGCACCAATCCGAGATAGGTAACTCAAAAACGTAATCGGGTATAACTAAGTTCCCGTCATCATGCAGGAGGCATTATATCGATGGCGCAAACCGCGCCCGCTTCGACCGAGCAATTCAGCCCTCAGACCACTCGTTCACGGCTGATGTAAACGCAATGTTCGCGTTGAATGGCCTCATAGCTAACGCGCCGTGCCGCCCAGGCCCGCTGGTCCCACACCAAGAAACTGGTCCGCGAGATCACCGAAGGGACCAAGGAACTCCTAGAAGTGGCAGGAAAAGGTGAGAAGGCCGCCAGCACCAAGAAAGCCAAACAGAAAAAAGAGAGCTGATGGACGCAAGCCTGATCTTCGTCTGCTGTCCCTCGTGCGATCATCGTCTTTCTTTTGGACCGCCACGGTCTCGGTTTTGTTTGCCGAGATCGCGGCCAACCGTCACGGGCGGAGTTGGAAGCGAAGGGCGACACGATCGGAAACAACGATCTTTGGATCGCTCCGCATGCCGTGGCCGCGGGGTTGGTAACAAACAATGAAAGGGAATTCCGCCGGGTGCGGGGGCTGAAGATTAAGAACTGGGCCGTCTGGAACTATGTCCTGATTTTCCTTCACTTGCCACGTTGGATGGCATCCAACTTGTTCTCAATCCGCCCCAGTTTCTCCCAAACATCATTGAGTTCAAACTTAATCAGCTGAGTCGTTCCACCTATCCAGGCGATGAGGAACCAGACGATCCCGCTTTCCACTAGAGATGGACGCCAAAACCGAACGACCGCATAGCCACCTGCGATCGCCAGAATTGTTAACAAAAATGCTACACGCAAGCCTACTTTCCCTTTCATGCAGCCCTCCTCCTTGACCGCTATGATTTAATCACAAAACACGAATAGAAAAGCTCCGGTTCTGCTGCCTTAAGCGCAAAACGGGGCTATGGAACTTCTGGCACTGGAGGGTTGGTGCTGTATTTTCCGCTCAACGCATTCCAGCGGATCCTCAGCACCTCGCCAAACATACGGATGCCATCGCGCCACGGGTTGATGCGCCTGCCCGTGAACGGCAGCAGCTCAGGCATCACGGATAAGGGCGTATGGACCGGAGGTAACGCCAAAGGGGGTATCTATGATTTCCTCGGCCAGGCTTTTGCCAACAATGTAGGCTTTGGCAAAGGGAAGGGAGATTTCAGTAACATGGGGTCGGCTGCGGCCCAGGCCGGGATCGGGACACCTACAGGTTTCAACGTGTACTTGGTGAATCTGGGTAGCTACACCTCGGGGACCCCTATCTCGATAACTTTGGGTGGTAGTCCTGGCTTTCCGAAGGGCACCGTTATTTGGGGCTACATGGTCGGCGCGCCGACAGGCGGAGGTAAATGCAGCAATGGAGCACAGCTCTGTGCCTCAGACGACGTCCCGTTGAGCGAGGCTGTCACACTCAACGGTTCGCCTACTCCTGAGCCAGCCTCGATGCTTTTGTTTGGCTCCGGGTTCGCCGTTCTGGGAGGAGTATTGCGGCGACGCCTTAGGAATAAGTCCTAACCCCCAGCTCGCGCTCGTCCGTTGCTCCCTGACGATGAACCAATCACCGGGCGAAGGTCGGGCGCGAGTCACCCTCGGCCAACTGCCCCGTTCTGCGTTTGATTGGGTGCTTCGCGCAGGAGAAAGCTGATGCAACAGCGTTGTGTCAAACTCTGCCAGTACTTGCGTTGATGCTACGATTTCGCCCGCAACCGCCCGCCTCACCAAACGCTGAGCGATACCCTGCTTGATCGGATTGCTCGCGTCGTACGCGTCTACGAGCACATTCGTGTCCAGGAACTCATGTAATTGCTCCCGATTCCAAGTTTTTTCCTCCGACTCGGAATTGCAATCGGCGAAAACTGCGATCCAAGGCCTCTCCCTACCCTTCCAGCCGCTGAGAACGGTGCTCAAAAGGTACACGAACATGGATTGCGGTGCCGCCCGTCGGCTTCGATTCAATCACAATCGTCCCTGTGGTTCGCCAAATTCCATCAGCAGCCCGCGATTCGGTCATACCTGTTCTTGAACCCATCGATTCTTTATCGAATCTTGTGATCTCTTGCTTCGCACAGGGCGGACGCTGTAACTCCCGCCGCAAGGCCAATGCACCGTCGCGCATCTGCGACTACGGCTAGCGAACCATAATATAAGGAGAGAATTGTGGATACTGGCTATGCAACACGTTTATAGCGATGATGCAAACCGCCGACTCTCGGAGCTGAGATGACTCTGCCACCGGTTGCCGCACGAGTTCTACGGTTCGGCGTTCCCTTACCCAGTCCCAAGTGAGTTCGGTCATCATGATAATAGCGAATGTAGTTCGAGACGAAGCCGCCGCAGATGGCGCTCGTTTATCGGGATGACATGATCGAGCAGTTCACGCCGGCAGCTTCCTATCCATCGTTCAGCCACCCCGTTCTGCCATGGACTGCGCAACGCCGTGTGGAGCGGAGCGAATCCCATCTCTCGAATGGTGGCGGGAACGTCCAAACCGTATTTTCTATCGTGATCAAGAATCATGTACTTCATCCCTACCTCGTACGGGAACGCTTCCCGCAACTGCTGCATGATCCAGGCACTCGTTGGATGCTCGGTGACGTTGAACTGTAGGATGCGCCTGCGATCATGGGCAATGACGAAAAAGCCATAGAGAACCTGAAATGTCAGGGTGGGAACGGTGAAAAAGTCCATCGCTGCAATGGCTTCTCGGTGATTGCGCAGAAACGCCAACCAGCGCTGAGCTGGATCCGGCTTCCGGGATTGCCGTTGCATCCAGCGGGAAATCGTTCGTTCTCCGACGTCGAAGCCGAGCATCCTCAGTTCCCCATGAATGCGAGGCGCTCCCCAAGTTGGATTCTCGGTGGCAATGCGGGAAACTAGTTGTTGGAGCTCTGGTGCGATTGGCGCTCTACCCACTTGCTTCGTTCTCGACTTGAGTCTCCAGTAGAGCCGGAACCCTCGACGATGCCATCCCACCACGGTCTCAGGCTTCACCACCATCAGAGAACTCCTCCATCCCGACCGCACTTGGCTGACCGCAATCCAGAAGCATCGATCCAATCGTGTCAGCTTGGGTCGTCGATTCTTCCGTTTCAGAACGGAAACTTGTTGTCGAAGGACCAGGTTCTCCAGCAAGAGACTGCTCCGAGGCCGAAAGATGCGAACGATAAGTCCAAATGAGAGTCGAATGAAGCGGAACATGGCGAGTGTATAGCAGACTCGGTGATCGAGCACGTTATGCAAACTGTTGATTTCACGTCCCAATTTGATTTTGGCGAGGCACAGCCCGTTCATCAGGTGCGACACGTCTGGCTGGGCAATACCCAAAACCTCAGCAATTTCGCGCTGTTTCAGCTTCTTGTCTTCGAGGATTTTGAAGACGTGGTATCCAATCTGGGCACGCGCCAGCGGTTGGTCGGCATCCTTGAGGCCCAGATCCGCGAAGACGTTTCAGGAGCCTTCTTCGAACTCAATTGGTTTTCGTCTTTTCGTACTCATGTGCCAACTCCTGTGCTTAGACCCATCAGGCAAAATCCGAGATCTAAGTTAGGCTTTCCCTGACCCCTTCGTGACCGCTACGCCTGCTCGACCAAACTATGCCGGCGCATCTCACCTTGCGCTTGATCGGCGACAACTACGCTGCTCACAAACAGTAAGCGACGAGGATCGATTTTCAGCTACCGCAGCTTCGCATACTCTGCCTTGGCTTGCATGAGAATGGGGATGTCGGGATCGGCGTCTCTCCAGAGGGTGAGGAAATCTTTGTAGGCAGCGAGAGCTCTCGCTTGGACGGCCGGATCTGCGCCTTGCGTTGTTCGCCATTGCAAGGCGTTCGCGCGCGCCATTCCCAAGCGCGCCAGAGCTCCCGTCCAGCAGTTCCAGACGAGACCGCTATGGTCGAGAATCTTCTGAAACTCGTCTGCCGCAGCGTTTCCTTGTCCGGCTGCCAAGTACGCCTCACCTCGAATGTATGCCGGATAGAGGCAGGAGAGATTGTTTACGAACGGAATCTGCCCCAATTCAATGGGTGAAGCGGCTTTGAGGGCATTCAGCGCAACAGCCGGATTATTCCGATTCAGGGCTAATTGCGCCTGAATCGCAGGCAGCCAGAGAGACTGCATCTGCGTATCCAGTGGGAAACGCTTGTTCAAGTCCTGCGTCAGCGACTCGGCGTGTGCTGTATAACCCGCGATCGCAAATGCAAGAGCCGCTTCGGCCGCAGCGCCAGGACTGGCAGGAGCAAGCTTTAGACCCTCCGTCGCTTCCTGCTTCCCATTCGTCGTGTTACCGAAAACGGCTTCTCGCTGAGCGGCGATCTCCTGCCATATGGCCCCCGTTTCCTTGCTATCGGAGTGGATAGCGGAAGCTACTGACTGCTTGGTCAGTTCCCGGGCCTTGCGCAGATGACCTGCATATGCTTCTGAATCCGATGCGAGCGACAACCCGAAGTTCTCTTCGGGCGTCTCCGTAAACCACTGCCGCTGTACCTCCATAGTTCGGAAATCCGATGCAAGGAAACTCAGAGCATAAAGAGCGTTGTGATGAATGAAATTGTCCACTCTTTTCGATACCGCCTCCTGCAGTATCCGTCGCGCCTCGTCGAAGCGTTGCAAGGCGAGTAGACTGTTGACCAGATCGCTGCTCGCACCGGCATTATCAGGCGCCAGGCCGAGGCTTTCGCTGTATTCCGTCCTTGCTCTCTCATACCGCCCCTCAAAACTGTACACGTTGCCGAGATCGAGATGTAATCGGTAGTCCCGGGGGTACGTCTGAATCGCTTCTCGATAGGTCTGTGCCGCTTTTTCCAGTTCTTCGGTTACCGTGGCATAGTAGTCAGCGGTAATGGCCAGCTTTTCCCGCTCGCTGGAATGCTCACGCAACTGGAAAGCCTTGGTAAAATACTCACGCGCTCGTCCGTCCTCGCCCAAAACGTAATAATCATTACCAACACCCTGATATCCAACGGCAAAACTGGGATCTAGTTCGATGGCGCGCTGGTGATACGGCAGCGCGGCGGCTGTGCCTATCTCGCGATGGGCCTTCTCGCCCAGGCTGTAGGCTTTCAACGCTTCGAGGGAAGACGTCGTAGCCTGTGCCAGAGGGAGGTCGAACTTCCCCACGGTGGACAGCGACTCGCCTAATTCCCTGCGCAGATGGGATGCGGCCTCACCGAGCGCGGCCAGTATCCTCTCCTTGGCCGCGGCGGTTACTTGCTCTTGCCCCAGCGTTTGCCCCCCCTGGCAATTTGCCGCCTTCAATGCCAGCACATACTGGCTGCCCAGTTCGGCAATCGAGCCGGCGATGTAGGCCTTGCTGCCCGCACGTTCGCAAACCTCGCGGGCTGTCTCCAGGGTGAGCGGGGTGGTGGTAGGACGAGCCATCAGCCGCAAGGTTTCTGCTACCTTGTCATCTGAGAGGACATTCAGAAAGGGCGATTGCCGCAGGGAAACCGTGAGCGCCGTCTTGAGCGTATCGTCGAAGACCGGATCCCCCGTAGTGTTCATAAAGTCCGCGAGTACGATAGTGTCTTTCTCTGTTAGCTTGGCCGGTCGACGGAAAGAGAAATAGCCTACGAACACGGCCGCGACCATCACCAGCACGGCGGCAGCCCAAAGCAGTCGTCTATTCCGCGCAACCGTCGCCGATTTGTGCGACTCCGTATCTCGCTTGAGCCGCTGCAGATCGGCGCGAATTTCCGCAGCATGCTGGTATCGCAGGCCCCGGTCTTTCTCCAGCGTCCTTGTAATGACTGCGTCCAGTTTGGCGGGCAATGCCGGATTCAAGCTGCTGGGCGCAACGGGGTGGGCATGCCGGATGGCATCAATGGTCAGGGTCCGATTGTTGCGGGCGAAGGGCCGCTGCCCGGTGGCCAGTTCATAGAGCACCACGCCCAGCGAGAACAGGTCACTCCGCGCGTCGATCTCTTCTCCTTGCGCCTGCTCTGGCGACATGTAAGGAGTGGTGCCTGGAATCACACCTTCCTGAGTGAGCGAGTCGTCTCCAACTTCAACTTCTCCGGCTTTGTTTTCGGCAGCCCCAGTCGTACGCACCTTGGCCAATCCGAAATCCAGAATCTTCACGCGGCCGGAGCTGACGATGAAGATGTTTCCTGGCTTAATATCGCGGTGAATGATTCCCTTTGCATGGGCAGCTTCCAAAGCGTCGGCTGCCTGCGTGCCAAATTCCAAAAATTCATCCGTGGAAACCGGTCCTTCGCGAATTCTCTCCTTCAGACTCTTCCCTTCGAGCAACTCCATCACGATCACTGGCTGATGATCGTGTTCCTCAACCTCATAAATCGTGCAGATGCCGGGGTGGTTCAATGATGAGGCGGCACGGGCTTCGCGCTCAAAGCGCTGCAGGGCGGTTTCATCTTGCGCCATTGTCTCAGGCAGAAATTTCAAGGCCACGCGGCGCCCCAGACGGATATCCTGCGCCTCATAGACTACTCCCATACCACCGCTGCCGAGTCGAGACAGCACCCGGTAATGCGAAATGGTTTGGCCTTCCATGCCGTGATCGCTTTCATGCTTGGAGGCTTCAAGCACACTCTTCTCTTTCGCTAGCGCCTCAGCAGCGATCTCTAGCGGAGGCGCTTCCAGAAAATTCTCCGCATCCTTCGCGAAGGCCAGCAGCGATTCGACTTCGCGGCGCAAACTCTCGTCCCCAGCGCACTGTTGTTCGAGGAATTCGCCGCGCTGCTTCTCCTCAACCTCCAGAGCTTCCTGCACCAGTTGCTCGATTCGAGATTGCATTTCAGGCTTCAACCTGCTTGCCCCCGCTCATCTCGCGAAGTAACCACAGCTTGGCCAACTTCCAATCACGCAGCACGGTTTCGGGCGAAACTTTCAGCACTCCAGCAGTTTCATCCACGCTCAAGCCGCCGTAAAAGCGCAACTCGACCACCTGACCCCTTCTGGAGTTAACCTCGGAGAGCGCCTTTAAGGCTTCATCCAAGGCGACCAGATCGGGACTGCGCTGGGGCGATACCACCAATCCATCATCAAGCGAGACGTGCAGGGCTCCTTTTCCCCGCTTGAGGTATTGTTGACTACGAGCCCAGTCGGTAAGAATGCGCCGCATGAGTTGCGCGCAAACCGCAAAAAAGTGCCCGCGATCCTCCCAAGTTACTTCCTTGAAAGCGACCAACCGAAGGTAAACCTCATTGACTAACACTGTGGTTTGCAGCGTATGGTCGGGCTTTTGCCGCGCCATGTAACGCTGAGCCGCCCGGTGCAACTCCCGGTAAACGAGAGGGGTTAGCTTCTCTAAGGCATTCTGATCCCCAGCGCTCCAGGCCCGCAATAATTGAGTTACTTCATGGACGGAGGGTGTCCCCATAGACCCTCACTGGAGGCGGATGCCCCCGACTGGTCACAAAGAGTAGCACAGCTGAATAGCTCTTTCCACAGAATGAGCTCCCCTAGGTTCACTCTCCACCGACAAGTTTTTTCTTGGGGGCATTGCAGTTTTTGTCGCCGGTTCTCGTTATAGGAGGTAGAGCGGGGAAGAGGATAGCAAGCGACTCTCGGACCGCTCGCAAAAGCTCGCGACGAGGAGGATGTATGAAACACCGAGTTATCGCGACCTTGGTCGTGTTGGGCCTGCTGGCGGTTGCCGGAAACGCGCATGCACAAACTGTGACCTTTAAGACGCGCGTTCCTTTTCCGTTTGTGGTCGGGAACCAGACGCTGCCAGCGGGTACCTATCAGATTCAGCGATTGCTGGGGCGGCCCGGCAAAGCCGACGAGATCGGCATGATCGTCGTGCGGAGCACTGACCCACGAGTGTACAAGGCCGTGGTCACCAACTTTGCGCATCAGTCTCTCGGTTTGGGCAGCAGTTCGGGGTTGGTGTTCGCCCGTCATGCTGGCCAGCGTTACTTGTCAGAGGTGCGCGTAGAAGGAGAGAAGAGTCATCAGATTCCGGATGTTTTTCCCGAATCGGAACTCGTCGGATTCAATGCCTCTCAGGAAGAGGTTGTGCTGGCGGAGCTGCACTAAGTTAAGGAGGTGCAGCATGAAGTCTCCAGATGTTCACTCGCTACGCATGCACGCCGAGGGTGGCGTAAATCAGGTTCGATTCACAGGTCAAACTTTGAAATGGAGGATGTATGTTGCGCACCAAATTATATGTCAGCTTTTGTCTGCTGTTGATTTGCTCCGTAGTTTCCCTCTCCGCACAGCAAGCGGCTCCGGCCGCGGCCAATGCGGTCGTGCCGCCTCTGATCAAGTTCAGCGGCGTTCTCACTGACGTCAATAACAAGCCCTTGACCGGCACCGTGGGCGTGACTTTCTCGCTCTACAAAGACTCCCAAGGCGGCGCCGCACTGTGGGTTGAAACCCAGAACCTGACCCCTGACAAAGCCGGGCATTACTCGGTGATGCTCGGCTCCACCACCAGCCAGGGAGTATCGTCTGATGTGTTCGCCTCGGGCGAAGCTCGCTGGCTGGGCGTGCAGGCGCAAGGGCAGGCAGAACAGCCCCGCACGGTACTGATAAGCGTTCCCTACGCGTTGAAAGCGCTGGATGCGGAGACGGTCGGGGGCAAGCCGGCTTCATCCTTCATGCTGGCACCGGCGGCTGCGGGCAAGTCGGCACCTGGAAAGCTGCCTCCGGGAACCATCACCGGCAGCGGCACTGCAGACTACATTCCTCGCTTCACCGGGGCTACCACCATCGGAAATTCAAATATTTTTGAAACCGTGGGCGGCAATGTGGGTATTGCGACTACGTCACCCGGGGCTAAGCTGGATGTCAAAGGCACAGAGGATGTCCGTAACACATTAACTTTGTTCCCCTCGGGGACGCATCCCACGTTGTCGGTTCATGGCACCGCCTTCGAGGTCAGCAGCACGGGACTGGTCACGTTCGTTTCTGGCCAGGCTTTTCCCGGAACGGGGACGGTCACCAGCGTCGGGCTAAGCGCGCCGAACAGCGATTTCACGGTGAGTGGGTCGCCCGTCACGACCAGTGGCACGCTGGGGCTGGGCTGGACGGTTGCGCCGACCAGCGCCGATACCGCGAACGCTATCGTCAAACGCGATGCCAATGGCGTCATCAGCGTGAGCGCGGTCGAGGCGAGCACCTCAATCGGAGGACTCGTTGCGCTCAATGGCTTCAGCGATAGCGGCGCCGGCGTGGTGGGTGAAAGCAACAAGAGCCAAGGCGTGTATGGTGTCGGTACCTATGGGGTTTATGGCACCAGCCCCAGCGGCTATGGGGTATGGGGATCAGTAGGCTCGACTGGCATCGACGGTGTGCACGCCGAGTCAGCCAGCCAATACTCTGCCGTGGCGGGACTCAACAGCGCAAACGGCTATGGTATATATGGGCTAACCAAGAACGGATATGGGGTCTGGGGCGAGGTAGATGGGCCTAGCGGTCTAGACGCCGTGCACGGGTTTACGCAATCCAATGGTGGCGCGGGCGTGGCGGGCGAAACCAGCCAGATTGGTAATGTTGGAGTGTACGGCTACAGTCCGGCAATCATTAGCGACAGCGGCTGGTCTGCCTTCTTCGATGGACCTAATCACGCCTGCGGCATTAGAGACGGCAACCTGGCTTGTGGTGGATCGAAGTCTGCAGTCGTCCCGGTGGACGGCGGTTCCCGCAAAGTAGCCCTCTATGCGGTTGAAGCTCCGGAAAACTGGTTTGAGGACTTCGGCTCCGGCCGCTTGTCGAGTGGAGCGGCGGCTATTCGCCTGGAGCCGACCTTCGCGCAAACCGTCAACACCGACCTGGATTATCACGTATTTCTAACCCCGAACGGAGACTCTCGCGGCCTCTATATCTCGGCCAAGACGAAAACGTCTTTCGAAGTGCGCGAGCAAGGTGGAGGTTCTTCCAGCATCAGCTTTGATTACCGCATCGTTGCCCGGCGCAGGAACTATGAGAATATTCGCCTGGCCGACATGACCGAAGGATTTAATCTAAAGCGGCCCAAACCTGAGGTTCGACCGGAAACACTCTCCCCTAAGCAGATGTACGAACAGCCTCGCGCCATGGCATATCCGATTGCTGGCTTGAGCAATGCGCAACACCACTGAAGGCAGGTAGACGCGATTCGTAGGGCGGCTCGCGGCCAAATTTTTCTTTTTTTCTTTGCCTCGCAAAAGCCGCCCCTTTTCGGCAGTCTCCACTTGGGCTTGGCCGATGCAGGAATCGTAACTCGTCGGATTCAATGCCTCTCAGGAAGAGGTTGTGCCGGCGGAGCTGCGCTAAGTAAGGCGGAGCTGCACTAAGTTAAGGAGGTGCAGCATGAAGTCTCCAGATGTTCACTCGCTACGCATGCACGCCGAGGGTGGCGTAAATCAGGTTCGATTCACAGGTCAAACTTTGAAATGGAGGATGTATGTTGCGCACCAAATTATATGTCAGCTTTTGTCTGCTGTTGGTTTGCTTTGTGATTTCCGTCTCCGCTCAGCAAGCGGCTCCGGCCGCGGCCAATGCGGTCGTGCCGCCTCTGATCAAGTTCAGCGGCGTGCTCACCGACGTCAATAATAAGCCCTTGACTGGCACGGTGGGCGTGACTTTCTCGCTCTACAAAGACTCCCAAGGCGGGGCCGCACTGTGGGTTGAAACCCAGAACCTGACCCCTGACAAAGCCGGGCATTACTCGGTGATGCTCGGCTCCACCACCAGCCAGGGAGTATCGTCTGATGTGTTCGCCTCGGGCGAAGCTCGCTGGCTGGGCGTGCAGGCGCAAGGGCAGGCAGAACAGCCCCGCACGGTACTGATGAGCGTGCCTTATGCCCTGAAAGCTGCGGACGCAGCAACCGTCGGCGGACTGCCGCCTTCGGCCTTCGTGCTGGCCGCGCCGGCAAACCCAGGTTCTTCCACCGCGCCATCCTCCAATACAAATCCCGACCCCAATTCGCCCCCGCTGGGCGGAAGCGGCACGGCCAACTACCTCGCCCTGTGGAAGGACAACAACGGGACTAGGGCAACTCCATGTTGTTTCAGGGGGGCACGGCCAGCAAGCCCAAGCTCGGCATTGGCACCGCCAAACCGGCGTCGACCCTGGATGTGAATGGCGGAGGCACGATTCGTGGCGAGCTCAGCTTGCTGGCAACGGGCACGGCGACAGCCAGCGCGGGCGACAAGTCGCAGCCCATCGACCTGGCGGCCTCCGTGTTCAACAGCGGTACGGGCACGGCGGTACTCCAGACCTTTCAATGGCAAGCGGAGCCAGTGGGGAACGACACGGCTAACGCCGGCGGATCGCTGAACCTGCTGTTTGGCTCTGGCTCCAATGCTCCCTCCGAGACCGGACTCAACATCGCCAGCAACGGGCAGATCACATTCGCCACTGGGCTGACGTTTCCCGGTGCAGGCACGATCACGGGAGTGACGGCAGGAGCGGGTCTGATCGGCGGCGGCAACAGTGGCAACGTAGTAGTATGTTGTGCCCTTCAGGGTCGTGCAGCACAGCCCATGTCTTTCGAACTGAACCACATGCTGTCGCCCTATGGCTGTTATCGCTTGAGTTAAATCAGCCACCTCAAAGAAGAGAACCGCCTTATCTTGCGATGGGTATGACTCAGCGCCCTTCCGCTCAAGGCAAACAAAACCCGCACCACTATCGAACTTTGCATGGTGCCCGGCTTGCTCATCAGAAACTTTAAGCCCCATCGTTTCGACGTAGAACTTCTTTGCTCTTTCCAAATTTTCGAAGTAAAGCTCCACACCAACGAATCTCGATTGAATCCGCCCATAAAATCCTCTTGGGCTCCTAGTGTTCTGTGCGTTCCCTCCGATCAGTGCTTCTCCGAAGCTGCCGAGACAATATACGGTCAGGGTCATTCCACAGAAGGCCACCCCCGAATCGGCCGAGGTACGGCGTTTTTGATCCCTACGCCGCCTCCGCACCCACGCTGCAATGTGCGCCTTCGGAATCGACGAACTGCGCCAGCACCCATCTCACGGTGAATAGTTTGCCTCGGACTCTAGGAAGTCCCCCGAATTTACCGAGCCTCGCTGTACCTCGGTTGAACTCGCTCCCGTCACGCGGCGGAAATGCAGAAAGTAGATCGGCAGACCCCAGTCTTTGAACAGAGTCGGTCCGCTCATCAACGAATAATGCAGATGCGGAAAGATCGAGTCTCCTGCAAAGCCGATGGCACCCACCTTTTGCCCCTGCTTTACATGGTCACCCGAACTGACCAGCACGCTTCCCGGCTTCATGTGTACGAGCAAGCTGTACTCCCCGTTCTCGTGATCGATCAGCACAAAATTGCCGATGTCTTTTGGGTCCTTCCCCGCTGAAAGCTTCGGATGTCCAATCATCGTTGCCTGCGCGTTTTCAAACCAGTTGTCCGGGATGTCATTAGCTGAAGCGAGAACGACCCCCACTCCAGGCGCGTAGACGGGCTTGCCATAACCGTACCAGTTCTCCAGCTTTCGGGGATCGTCGTGATACGCTTGGCCCGCCTCGTCAACGTAGATGAAGTCGCTGGCAAAGTTATTCGAGTCCGCCGTGATCCCCCTCTGCTGGACATTGCTGTCGCCAAGCGGCACGCGCAGGTGGTGCGAATAGAAATCGTGTCCCTCCCAAATAAAGATTTTCCCTCGCAACGGCAAGATCAGCGAAGTTTTGTCTTCATACGTGCGCGGAACAATGGTTATGTGCTGCCATAAGTCACAGTCGTCAGGCAAGCGATGCGAGTTTCGTTCGCGCTCTTCCGCGTTCTCCTCGCGTAACAGGCAGAGGGAGTACCGAAGTTCAGCCAGAGGTACACTGGACTCGAATCGGAAGAATGGATTGAACACGTCGAGGTGCTCACCGGGTGCCATCGTCTGTTTACCTATGACCTCAATGCTGGGCGCGAACGCGTCCGTGTTGAGCGATTTCATCATTACCAGCGAATGCGTGGAGTCGTATACGGCTAGTTGGATTTCAGAAAGGCGCAATGTTAGCTTGCTGACGTTGCGAACAATAAGATCAAAATTGAGAAACTGGTTTCGGTCTCGCAACTCGATAATCGGATTTTCTGGAGCCGAACGAACGGTCACTACGGGGGCCTGCGGCATCTCGCCGAGCATTGCATGTTGGCACCCGACGAGGAATGCCAGCAGGCACCGAACTATTGCGGTCATGGGGAGAAGATAGCAGCTTCACGCGTTAACGACCCAGTGCCTTCTCATGTGGCCGCTGGTCGGAGTGGTACGCGCAACATTAGAAGGCTGACCTGACTAGGCTGCCTGCCGTTTTGTTGCGACACGAAATCCAGCGTTCTGCCATGCACGGAATCCGCCCTGAAGCGCCCACACGTCTTTGTAACCATGTTGCTGAAGTTTCTGCACCAAACTGGCGCTAGAGGCTTCGTCTGGTCACGTGCAGTACGCCACTACAGGTCTGGTCTTGGGGGATTCTTGGAAGGTTTTCTTCGAGCTTGTCCAGCGACATCCGGATGCTATCCAAGCGATGAGGAACCAGACAATCCCGCTCTTCACTAGAGACGGACGCCAAAACCGAACGACCGCATAGCCACCTGCGATCGCCAGAATTGTTAACAAAAATGCTACACGCAAGCCTACTTTCCCTTTCATGCACCCCTCCTGCTTGACCGCTATGATTTAATCACAAAACACGAATATAAAAGCACCGGCTTTGCTGCCTTAAGCACAAAACGGGGCTATAGAACTTCCGACACCGGAGGGTTGGTGCTGTATTTTCCGCTCAGCTACGTGAACCTGATCGGTTCTTACCTGATAGCTGCCAGTCAACTAAACTTTCCCGTGGTCCGAGAGGTAATCCCATGACAGATAATCTCGGTCGACATGTGGCGCTGATGGCTGCGTTGTTTCTTTTGGCCATCGCGGTTGCCTGTTCGGGTGGCAGGAAGGCCGCGCCTACCAAATCGGAAGTCACCATCGACCCGAACCTCTATCACGTCGATCATCCCGAACTATTCAAGCTGGCGAAGGTCGGAACTCAAAATCTTCCCACTCTGCTGAACGCGAACGGAGCCGTGACTCCCGATGTGAACCGAAACATACACGTCACCTCCCAGGGCTCGGGACGGGTGGTGGATCTGCGGGTGAAACTTGGGGATTCCGTCGAGAAGGGCCAAGTGCTACTCACGATCTATAGCGCCGATCTTACCGGAGCATTTTCCGACTATCAGAAAGCCCAAGCCGACGAGCGTCTGTCCAAGAAGGCTCTGGAGCGCGCGCAACTGCTCTATTCTCATGGTGCGCTGGCTCAGAAAGATCTGGAAGTCGCTCAAGATACCGAGGACAAAGCCAAGGTGGACGTGCAGAACACACAACAGCATGTCCGCTTGCTCGGCGGCGATCCGGCGCAGTCCAGCTCCGTGATCGAACTGCGCGCTCCTGTGTCGGGGACGATCGTGGAGCAAAACGTCTCGGGATTCGAGGGCATCAAGAGTCTGGACAACAGTCCCAACCTGTTCACCATCGCCGATCTGTCTCAAGTCTGGGTGGTATGCGATGTCTATGAGAATGATCTGAACCAAGTGCGCCTGGGCGATTCCGCGGAGGTCCGCCTGGCCGCATATCCTGGCGAGGTGTACCAGGGCAAAGTGGCGGATATTTCACGCGTGCTCGACCCCAATCTTCGCTCGGCCAAGGTCCGAATCGTGCTGCCCAACCCGAATGGGACCCTGCGGCCGAATATGTACGCGGTGGCAACTTTCCGTTCCAGCCAACTGCGCCCGCGGCTGGTGGTGCCCACCACCGCCGTAATGCGCTTGCAGGACAAAGACTGGGTTTTTCGTAAAGAGAGTCCGAACCAGTTCTGCAAAATCGAGGTCCTCAGTTCCGGTGCAACCTCGGATGGATTGCAGGAGTTGCAGGATGGCGCGGTAAAGACAGGAGACGAAATCGTAGCCAATGCGCTCGAGTTTTCTACCGCCATGGCGGAGACCAAAGAATGATTCGTGGCCTCATCGATTTTGCGCTTCGTGAGCGCATCCTGGTGCTGAGCGTGGCGCTGGTTTTGTTCATCTGGGGCATCATCTCTTTTCATAACCTCCCGATCGAAGCCTATCCCGATGTCGCTGACACCTACACGCAGATCATCAGCCAATGGCCGGGGCATGCCGCCGAAGAAGTGGAGCAGCAAATTACGGTGCCTCTCGAAGTGCAGTTGAATGGCGTGCCGCACATGACGCATCTGCGGTCTGTGTCCTTGGCGGGGTTGTCGGTGATCACCATCATTTACGACGATGAGATCACCACGTTTACCGCGCGCCAGGAAGTACTTGATCGCCTGGCGCAGGCGACGATGCCCGCCGGGGTAAATCCAGGATTGGGTTCCGATTACAGCCCCACCGGCCAAATCATGTTTTACACGCTCAAGAGTACCAATCCGAAGTATGACGTGATGGAGCTCAAGACGCTGCAGGACTGGTATGTCCTGAACCAGTTGAAATCGGTGCCCAACATTGTCGCGGTCAACATTTTCGGTGGGCCCACGCGGGAATACCAGGTCCAGCTCGATCCCGGCAAACTGGTTTCTTACGGTCTTTCCATAGGTCAGGTCGAGCAGGCGCTGACCAACAACAATCTCAATGCAGGCGGGGGTTTCATAGAGCGGGGAGAGCAAGCACTCAACGTACGGGCCGTCGGACTCATGGCTAGCACGGACGATGTTGGCGCCACCGTGGTCAAAGCCGTGAATGGCACGCCGGTTCGAGTGCGTGATCTGGGTGTGGTCGTCCAAGCTCCCAAGGTCAGGCTGGGACAACTCGGCAAAACCATCCGCCATGAGGATGGAACTGTCCTTAACGATGACGACGTGGTGGAAGGCATCGTGCTTCTGCGCAAAGGAGCGGAAGCGGATTCGACGCTGGAGGCGCTGCACAGGAAGATCGACGAATTGAACGATGTCCTGCTGCCTAAAGGCGTGAAGGTCGTTCCCCATCTCGACCGCAGCATATTGGTGCACCACACGACCAGAACCGTGCTGCGCAACTTGACCGACGGCGTGCTGCTGGTCAGCCTCATTCTGTTTCTTTTCCTGGGCAACGTCCGCAGCGCGCTCATCGTTGCCATTACCATCCCCTTCTCTTTGGTGTTTGCCGCTATTCTCCTGGATCTCAGCCGCATCCCGGCGAATCTGCTATCGCTCGGCGCCCTGGACTTTGGCATGGTGGTAGACGGCTCGGTCGTCATGGTCGAAAACATTCTGCGTCATAGCGAGCTCGGCCGTGGGAAGAAAACATTTTTGGAAATGATTGGGACGGCCGCACACGAGGTGCAAAGGCCGGTCTTCTTCGCACGCATCATCATCATCGTCTCCTATCTCCCTATCTTCACCTTGCAGCGCGTGGAAGGCCGCCTGTTCCGGCCTATGGCTTGGACGGTGGCCTTCGCGTTACTGGGAGCTCTGCTATTTGCGCTGCTGGTCGCGCCGGTACTATGCACGTTCTTGTTTAAAGACGACATCCGGGAATGGCGCAATCCGGTCTTAAACTTTGTGCAGGAACGTTACGCCCGCACACTCGACTGGTGCTTCGATCATCTGAAACTCACGCTGGGTCTTGGCGCGGCGAGTGGAGCGCTGATGCTGTTCCTGTTTTTCAGCGGGACAGTTGGTTCTGAATTTCTGCCCCACCTGGATGAAGGCGCCGTTTGGGTCCGCGGCACGCTGGCTCCCAGCACCGGTCCGTCAGTGAGCATAGCTTTGGCTAAACAGGTTCGGCTGGTGCTGGCCAACTTTTCGGAAGTCACACAAGTAGTGAGTCAGATTGGTCGTCCCGACGATGGCAGCGATGCCAGCGGCTTCTACAACACCGAATTTTTTGTCGATCTGCTACCACGCTCCGAATGGCGTTCTCAATTCAGAACTAAAGAAGAGTTGATTGCCGAGATGGACAAGGAACTGAGCAAGTTCCCCGGTGTGGACTGGAATTTTTCTCAGCCGATTTCGGACAACGTGGAAGAGGCAGTCAGTGGTGTAAAGGGCGAGCTGGCAGTCAAGCTTTTTGGCACCGATTTGAAGGTGCTGGAACAAAAAGCCATCGAGATGCAGGATGTCATGAGCAAGATTCCCGGGGTCGCAGACTTGGGAACGTTTCAGGTACGCGGTCAGCCTAATGTGAACCTGGTGGTGAATCGCGCCACCGCCGATCGTTTCGCAATCAATGTCAGTGATGTCCAGGACGCAGTAGAAACTGCAGTCGGCGGCAAGGCGGTCAGCCAGGTTCTCATCCGCGAGCAACGCTATGACCTTACCGTCCGCTATCAACCGCAATTCCGCAAGACGGTCGAAGATATTGAGAACATCCGCATTCTCGCCCCTTCGGGCGAGCGGGTCTCCTTGGGACAACTCTGCGATGTGAAGCTGGAAGATGGAGCCTCCACCATCTACCGGGAAGGAAATTCCCGCTATATTGCCATCAAGTACAGCGTGCGCGGACGCGATCTGGGCAGCACGGTGCGCCAGGCGATCGAAGAAGTCCACCAGAAGGTTTCCTTCCCTGAAGGCTATCACCTGGATTGGACCGGCGAGTACGAAAGCCAGCAGCGCGCCAATCATCGGCTGGCGATCATCGTTCCTCTCACGATCCTGCTGATGTCTTTCATTCTGTACTCGGCTTTTGATTCATGGAAGTGGGTCGGACTCATTCTGGTGGTCGTGGCCCTCTCCCCGCTGGGCGGCTTGTTCAGCCTGTTGCTGACGCACACGCATTTCTCGGTCTCTTCGGGCTTGGGGTTTCTGGCACTGATCGGTGTGTCGGTCGAGATCGGCGTGATTATGGTGGAGTACATCAATCAACTTCGTACACGCGGGATGAGCCCGCGCGAAGCCGCCAAGGAAGGCGCATCCCTCCGTCTGCGGCCTATCATGATGACCATGCTGGTGGCCACGCTCGGGCTTCTGCCGGCAGCCATGTCGCACGACATCGGATCGGACTCGCAACGCCCGTTTGCCATCGTGATTGTTGGTGGACTCATCGTGGAGCTGTGTATCAGTGTGGTGTTGTGGCCCGCCTTGTATGTCTCCTGGGCGGGGCCAGGTGACAAGTTACCGCCACCCGAGCTCGGCTTTATTGAAGAAGGGGAACACGTGGATTAGTGGAAACTGTTATGCGAGCCAGACGTGCCACATCGCGGCCGAGTTTTTTGTCGGCGGCGCGATACATCGCGGAGCGAGGACCATGAGTGGCAGTGATTATAACCTTGGGGCCGTTGGCACAGCACCTTTAGCCTTCAGGTAGACGATGATGCGTTGTGCGAAGAGGGTGAAATCTCCGGGGCGCCCCAGAAGCGGCTTCCGAAAAGTTTGGTGGCAGAACAAATGCGGGATTCTGGGCGGATTACGCACAAACTGGAAGTAATTCTTAAGTTAGCGCTTATGAGTGACGCGCCCCCGCCCGGCTCGCTCCCGTGCTGCAGACTTTCATTCCTTCTTCGCGGGTGGGCAGCCGCCCATGACCATTTTATTAGACGCTCGAAGGGCGGAAAATACTCTCCACGTGTACCGCTTTTCCAGCGGGAGGTCTCGTACGACCTCCAATGCAGCTTCGAGTCCCCAGCGTTATTGCTGTATGTCTTCTTGAGGCAATCGAGGTATGGCTGAGTTTCTTCCGAAGTCGCGAGTTCATTGGCCAGCGGGTCTACTTTGATGTCTTTTAACGACAGCTCGTGCATTTCCATCGGGGCCGGCCCTCCCTCTAAGCAGCCTTCTCAGGAGCGCTCATGTAATTCCTCCCGATTCCAAGTTTTTCGTCCAACTCGGAATTGGAATTGGCGGAAGCTCCTAGCCAGGGCTTCTCGCTCCCGACGTTTCCACCCGATCTTGCGTGTTCTGCAGCGAGTCTTTTAAGTAGTCTCGGACGAGGTCGGTCAGAGTGGTTTCCCGAGTTCGTGAGCTTCGCAAATTGCCGTCGAGCGGTCGAGGATGATCATTCGCCAAATACTGGGGCACCTTGCCATTCGAAATCGTTTTCTCGAACCAGTTCAGCGATGAATTCCGAAAGCCTGGAATGTTTGCCGTCTTACGGCCGGCAGGGGGGAAAAGAAGGGCATGCGATGGGGAACGGGGCTGTATAGCGACGGTGCAAGTACAACCGCCGCAGAACTGGCCGTCAAAGAACAATCGGTGCAACGCTATCGCAACTATGTCGTGCGAGAAAAAAGTCGTGAAATTACAGAGCCTTTGATCCCATGGACTCTCGTTTACGAAAATCGCAGCGGGACAGTGAATGTGTCGCGAGGAACTGGATTGTGTGGCCTCTGCGACGACGGCAAGCCACGGGATAGGAGAAGCAAACGACGAACATGGTCACGCGCTCTCTCGCTCTCGCACCGGAAGACCCGGCCCGTCAGCCACGCCCAGAAGCTTGCCGCGCACCTGGAGAACTGAACCCAAGTGCCAGAATTTCACAGGGCTTGGAATCCAGGACCTCAAACGCCTCTCCGTGGTCTGCGTTGTCTAGCGAGGGCGTCTGCATTCGCCCGCTCAATTCCTCCAGGCGTTTTCGCATTGCATGCCCGTGGATTTCACGAGCCTTGCAATGTTCACAATGCGGACTATGAATTCGCAGCAGCGAAGAAAGGAAGCATCGTAACTTCACGACCCACCTCGGGGGGATTCAGGCCACTGCCTCAGGGGGTGTTGCGTCCACGGTGGGAACTGCTCTTCGGAGAGGCGGGACGAATTATGTCATGATACCGGTGTGGTTGCAATGAAAATGATCACCGTCCAGCGGCCAGTGGATCGGCCATGGTGCTGCGAAAGCAGCTGTTGTTCCCAGTGGAATGAACTGTCGCGATGAACAGCGTTGTTTCTCCGTCTAATTGCAACGGTCATGGACCGAGGCCCGGCGTCCGCGATCGGTTGGCTCTTTGGTGGGCAACAGGGAGATCCAGACCGCCTCATTCCGCGCTGGTTATTTCTTCGGGCGCTCGGCGCGATCTACTTTTCCGCATGAACGTTGAGGTCAGGACCCATGGGCTCAATGTGCTCGAGCCGCCAAAAGTATCATGCCAGATTGGGCTGGTCCGTTGCGGCAGTGTGGACTCAGGCTAGGGTATGATGAACATCCGCTTGGCCGAAATGCATCGTCCCTGCCAATGCGGTAGCGTCACACGAATATGGCTGGAAAACGAGCGTCCCGCAAGATGGAGTGGGACGATGCCTGAACTGAAACTGCTGTTTCTCCAGATGGTCGTGATCCTGACCGCTGCCAGATTGATGGCGGTGGCATTCCGGTTCATAGGTCAGCCTGCGGTGATCGGCGAGATGGCTGCTGGTATCCTGCTGGGTTCGTCCTTTCTGGGTAAAATCTCCCCCGCACTTATGAACGACCTGTTTCCCGCGGGCGGCCTGGTGCCGCTGTATGCACTGAGCCAGTTGGGGCTCGTCCTGTTCATGTTCCTGGTAGGTCTCGAAGTTCGGCTGGAATCTCTTCGGGGGATGACGCAGCTTTTTGGCGAGATCTAGCCCTTCATCTGCCGCATAGCCGGCGAATGCCGCATCCTTGTCGTAGATGCCATCGGCGTGTGCCGCAGCAATCCAGAACTCAGGTGTAGCCGTAGCGTACAGAGCCTTCACCGCCACATCCTGATTAGGTGTCATCTGAGGTGCAACCGCATCGTAGAAGATCGACGTATTGCGGGGCACAAAATCTGCGTCCGTGCACTTCGCACCGATCAAGCACATGCCCGTATACCACTTACCTTGAAAATCCGCAGGGACCGTCTGCTCATAGTCCGTGCTGTGCAGGAATGAAACGAGCACCACAGGAGCATTCGGCATAGTGGGAAGGTGGTTAAAGTCGCCCTTCGCCTCTTTCAGCCGATCAGTCAGGCTCACCATATTGCACGAGGCGGCGATGTAAGCCGACTGGAACGCATCGCTCTTCTCTTCCATCCAGTTGTCGGCGAACATGATCCGCGTCTTGAGGTCTTTGCTGGTGGTTGAGCAGCCCCATACTAACTCTGCCATGTCGGTATTGAGGAACCGAGTACCGCGCTTCACAACAACTGGGTAGGTGGTCTTGCTCGCGAAGGAAACGCGATAGACCGACTCCTGAGCGACGAAGTTCTTCGACCACTCCGCACGGTTATCGTGAGCGTTCATCAGCCAAACGGTGAGGGAAATGAAAGCCGCCAAGATGAAGAGGCCGACGTAAACGAACGTCTTGATGATGCCCACGGCTAGATGCACCGGATACGTGATCCATGCGGCATCGTCGATTATCCGCTCCATCTGACCAGTCGCCATAGTTGAGAGCTCTCGATGCTCCTCCTGAATGTCATCCCATCTAATGTACTCGCGGGCGATCTTCAGCGTGCTTCTGTTCCGCAGCAGCGCGTGAACCTCCGTGTCGTCGGCGTGCTCGACTACCGCGATCCCGCGCCCGAGGACCGCCACACGGTCGCCTCTCATCAAAGTTCTGTCCCGATGACGTCGGGCGTAGTACTGCGTGCGTTTCCCGATCAGATAGTCCAGCCCCGCCGCATCGAACCCCGAGCCCTTCCGGCACAGGGGGATGCTCTGCCCGTGGCCGACGATAAAGATGTCTGTTCCGTAGGCGGCTAGGGCTCCTAAGCGGCACTCCCCATCCGAGTTCGTGCTCCACGACCGTTCCCCACAGGTAGACCTCGCCGTGGATTCCGCACCTCGCGTATCCCGTCGTGAGCAGTTGCTCAAGGCTTTTCGACGCGTACACGCCGCAGGTGCAGTCGGTTTGCGGAGGCTCGTGGGCATCATGCACAGCCTCCGCACGCCCAGCGATGGGTCCGACGACAACGGAAGCCCTGCATCGCGCCGCCAGCAATTGGCTGGGCTTCCACCGCTCCCCGCAGAGCGACTTCAACCCCGTCTTTTCCCATTTCCAAACACGGTAGCCGATGATGGGCGAGATGTAGTCGGGGACGCTCATTGCTTGGCCGGCACCTGCTGTGGCTCAGGTTCGGGCTCTGGCGACTGAATCGGCTCAGGTTCGCGGGTCGGCTGTTCCACTGGAAGTTCCAGCGGCTCCACGACGATGGTTCGCAACGGCTTACCGATTTGCATCATTTACCCCCAGTTTTCATGTTGGCTTTAGAGCCGAGCATCTAGCCCAGCTTCTCCACTCGAAATTGCAATGGCGAGATTGCGATCGCTGTTCGCCCCTTTCATCAGGCGGCACACTGAGGCTCTCGAAATGTTGTGGCGCTTGGCGACCTGTGTCAAAGACATCCCCGAGCGGCGATCTTGCACGACTTGCTCTCGATTGACATCGAGCCGCGATCTGCCGATCTGACGGCCCTCAAGTTTTGCCCTTCGCATTCCCGATTTGACCCGATCCGCCACGAGTGACCTTTCCAATTCCGCAATCGCCGAGATGATCGTCACGAAAAGACGCCCCATCGGTCCGCTGGTATCGACGTTTTCTCGCCGTGAGATGAACTCAATTCCCATACTGTCCAACTCGTCGATCACTTGTAGAAAATTCCGAGTGCTCCTCGCAATACGGTCGAATGCCGCCACCAGCACGACCGAGAACTTTTTGCGCCGTGCATCAGCCATGAGTGCATCAAGCCCCGGACGGCGTGCGTTCTTTCCACAAAAACCACGATCGGCGTATTCGTGTACAACCTCAAAGCCTCGCTGTGAGGCTAACTCTCGGAGATCGTACAACTGCGACTCAACGTGTTGGTCGGGTGTTGAGACTCGGACATAGATTGCGGCGGTTTTTTTCATTCTGCTCTGTGCTCCTTTTCTGTTCGCTAACTCTTTGATCTCGGCAACCCGTACTTGCCCTGAAGCAGTTGGACAGCTTGCCCGTTGCACCCGTCGAATAGAACCGTCTCTGAATCGAACTTTGCTTGGAATCCTGCTCGCTGCAAGCAGGCCTTTGCCTTCGACAGGTTCGGCACCATAAAAAGGTTGCTCGCGAACTTATTCTGCTGAAATGGAAGCTGGAGAAACGGGATGCCAGCCCTGAATAGGGCGATCTCCGCATTCATTATGTGTTCGCCTTCCGCAACGAGGCGGTTGAATGACTCGCGCTCAGCGGTCTCGGACGCCTGCAGCTCTTCGGCAGTTTCCGCGAGTTCGCCGTCATCTGCGAGAATCCTCTTCAATTCGTCCAGTGTCACCTGCCGCCACTCGGAGTCTTCTTCTTGCAGTTCCAGACTGGGGACGGCAGCGGTGAGGGCAAAGCGCCCAATCTGAGGATCGTCGATCACAATATCGAAATCGTTCGAGCCAAGATCGTGTCGAACTCGAACGGACTCGAATGTGATCCCGTTTACCCTCACATTTACTTGTCGCACGTCTGCTCGGTCAGGTTTATTCATCCGCCCTCCAGAGTTCGGCACCACATTCTGGACACGCCTTCGGAGCAATCGCAATTGCTGATTCGAGGAGCCGCTGGCTGGCGATCTCGACTATCACACTTTCGGGCCCCAGAAGATTCATTTGGCACCAGATGTGATCGATCATAAGTTGGCTAATGGTGCTGTTCGGCAACCCCACAAGTCGTTCCTTCAGAATCGCACCGATGCAGAGTAAGCCGACCACCCGTTCAATGGGATTCTTAGAATGAGCGTGCTTCCGTTGTTCCTCGATGAGGCTCTCCACGCTGATTTCATCTTCGTCGCTGTAGTTGGCGTGCACGCATTCACCTGCATTGCTGTTATACCCAGTTGAATCGCAAAATCGATAGGAATTCAGGACAAAATTGTGAGTAACCACTGCAAAAGATTACGGGCGTGCTACTCCTGTCAATCGGGCGTGCTACTCCTGCAACTTTTTCTCGGAGTTCCTATCGATTTTGCGAACGGGATGGGTACTATACGGGAGGAGGGCACATGCTAAAGAAAGAATACGTTCGAGACGGGAAGCGTCAGATCATCGGGTCGGTCACCAGCGGCTTCAGCGACGAGTCAGCCGTCGTCCGCGACGAGGACAACAAACTCTCGGGTCGTACCAGCGAAAGGTACGACACTACTCGCGACGACCATGGCAATTTAGTCTCAATCAATTCGCCTGACCCCGGTCTTCTAATCGGCAAGCACAAGTAGTAGCGGAATCTGTTGCCCAACCTCCCCCTTTCCACACTCGTCATGGAGGCTACTCTGAGCACGCGATCACCAATGTTGACCGACACCCTCGGGAACACGCCTGTGCTCGAACGCCGCAGTCTCAGAGAATGTTGCCCAAATCACAGCAGAATATCGGCGGCATGCACGTTGAGGGTGCGTAGATTTTCGGAGGACTAAATGGAGCCTGAGTTTCGCTTCTGCCTGAATGGTGAGGTCATTCGGAGCATCCGCGTACAGCACGAGATGATCGACGGTAAGCCCATCGGCAAACGGCAGATCGCCGTCGAGGACGAAGCCATCGGGTGGTTCACGATCGACGACAACGAAAATCTTTGGGACAAAGACCTGCCGAAGTTCGTCCTTAAGTATGCCGTTATTCCGATCGCGACGGGGCAGGGCTGGCAGAGGGTCACGACAACGGAACTGCTTGACGTTCTAGAGTCTGCGGGGCTGATTCACAAGGATTGAACAACAGCCCGCATGGACATTTCCAAGTCCAAGTTCGGTACTGGCTGCCAGTGCTTAAGACGTTCAGATGGGATCGGGCCGCGCCGGATGGTACTCGGCTTTACGTAGGGCGGAGATGAAGCGATCTCCTTGGCCACTCGCGCATAGACATCGGCAAACATCCTGTGCCAACGAACTATGCTCCGGATGCATGGCGGAACATCATGGTACGCGTACCTCCTTAACATGGCCGGCGCGGGAAACACATTACCTACGTAAGTGAAGTTGCCACGAGTACTCTTGAACTTCTTGGCCGAGCGTTCTAATTGAGAAAAGAACGGCTATCAGCAGGAGGACGAGATGCAAGAACCAACCGGCCCTTTGACCACCCAATCCACCAGCGGGGACAAAGCACAGACGGACAAACCTGTGGCAATCCCTCGCAACGGCGGCCTTGCAAGCAAGGCTGAAGCCCAACATGACGCGACGGACAACACTACTACGACCTCCATGTCAGAGGTTGAGAACCCTTCATCTAATGAAGAAGGATCCAAATCAGAATTGGCTGCTTCCACTCAACCGCCGGTTAACTCCCATCAGGACGGAATCCCTCCAAGAACGCTTAAGCGGACACCCGTGCCAGACCTAATTCGTACAGGCTCGGACCGTCGAATCACGGTCCTTCTCCTGATACCCCGCGAAGACGGTTCCGGCGACGGACTCTTTGGTACGAACGTCGTGCACAATGGCCAGCGGTACTCCGTGCCCCCGATGCCCCTCGCCCTGTACCAATCACTGATCTTGCCAACCCATACCGACCGCTGCGGATCAGCCCGGGAACTATTCGACAGCATCCTCGCTTTGTTGCAGGAACATGTCATGCTTCCCAGGAAGGAATGCATGCTCCTTACGTATTGGTCAATTGCCACGTGGTTCCCCGATTTTCTACCGTTTCTTCCTTCCCTGGCAATCACTGGACCCGCGGCCGCGGCCGATCGGCTGCTTCGGACGCTGGTGGCTGTGTGCCGGCGACCAGTGCTGCTATCCGACGTGAGTCCTGCCGTGCTAGGTGCCCTTCCGTTAGGTGAGCTAATGCCGACACTCTTGATCCGTGAACCGCAACTGAGTAAGCGCATGGCAGCATTGCTCGATGCGTCCAACCAACCGGGGTATTTGGTTCGTTGCGGTAAAGACTTCCAACAGTTGTACTGCTCGAAATGCATTTACGTGGGTGAAAACGCCAAAAATCAACTGTTAAACGGCAACAGCATTCATATTCACGTTGGCGGAAATTCTCTGAGATGTTTTCACCCACTCCCTACAGATGAGGTCATACAAGATTTCCAAAACCGACTCTATGGTTACCGCTTCATCAATCACGACATTGTGGCTGCTTCGAAATTTCGGGTCTCCGGATTTCGACCGGAAGTCTGTGCAATGGCCCAGGTACTTGGTGCGTCGATCGGCAATGATCCCGAATTGCAGCGGGGCATCATTGAACTGCTGAGGGAACGCGATGAGCAATCGCGAGTCGATCGCGCCAGTGGACAGAACGGCATAGTGCTCAAGGCAGTCCTTTGGCACTGCCACCAACTCGACCAGCAACAGGCGTTCGTTCGCGACATTGCGGCTACCGCTAACCGGATCTACAGCGAAGAGGGAGAATCGCTGAAAATCAGCAATGAGACTGTAGGACATGTGCTCAAAAACCTTGGACTTTACACCCGCCGACTAGGCAGTGCAGGAAGGGGACTCATACTTGACAAGGACATACAAGCTCGGGCACATGAACTGAGCTACGCAAACGAAGTGCTCCCGGATGGTGCGGGAGAGCCTGCCTGCGGTTACTGCCACAAACTGCAATTATTACAAGGCGAAGGAGTTGTGTAGGGTGTGCAGGTTGTGAAGCTTTATGCACACGCTTGCTAAGACTTTTAATCTGCTTGTTGCAGACTGTCTTGTCGGCCAGGTCCGACGCCGAATTGGCCGATTAGCCGCTGGACCCCGACCGGAAAAGTTGTCAAGGGCGAAATCGTCGAGATGGCCCAGTTCGCGCAGACACGCTCACAACGCCGAGCCACCGCACAAAATTGCGAACCATTCTTCGCGATTGAGTTGCAAGGCGAGGCGAAGAAGGGCTAGTAAAACTTGACATGCCAACAGAAAAGTTGATCAACGGGCTTACATGGCTCACCAAACTACTGTCGGAATGTTCGACGCAAAGACCCATGTCAACGGCCTGCTGAAGAGAGTCTCCAAGGGCGAGACCATCCGGATCACGAGGCGGGGGGTACCCATTGTCAAACTCGTTCGAGCCGACGCTGGTGAAAAAGAGGATCCGGGTCAGATTGTGCAAGAGATTCGCGAGCTTCGAAAGGGCGCGGCTCTGGGAAAGACCACGATCCGCAAGTTGATCAATGCAGGCCGCAACTTTTAAGCAAATGGTTCTGGATGCATCGGTGGCCGTGGCCTGCTGCTGAGGACGAGAATACCCGCTTCACAGAATTAGTTCTCGCTCTGCTTTCCGCGGTAACCGAGGTACTCGTTATTTGCGATATGGCCTTATGAGGTTGCTAATGCTTTGCTGGTGGCAGAAGGACGCAAGCGCATTGCGGTGGCACAGTTACAGCCTTACTTCGGCGTATGGCCGGGCTCCCCATCTCGCTTGAGCCTATCGAAGCCTTGGGTCGCTCCGGTGCAAAAGCCAGGTCAGCTGTTAGGGATGAGATAGGCTTCTGGAATTTTTCCGTCCAGAGTCGCAAGAACGCCTCCGTTTGCATTCGCAAGCTTTACCAAGTGGCCGTCCGTCGTCTGCTTTGGGGTCTTAACCCAGGTTGGAAGATGAGAGACATCGTGATCATCTGGGATAAATGTGAATCGTGAGACATCGGCTTCTTTCAGCCGAAGCAACAGAGTGCGCGCTTGCGCGATGGTGAATCCGTAAACCGGGGCTTGCGCCAGGACTCTTATGAACCCCAGTTCTGTGATCGAGCAGGTTGCCAGAGGCGGAAATTGCTGCGACCTCAACCAGCAAGCGACCCGGTCGTGGAATTCATGCTGCGCGAACCCCAAGGCAACAAGAGTGTTCACATCGAGCAGATATGTCATGGAAAGTTTGTCAAAATCTCCTCAACCTCTGCACTGGTCAACACCGGAGTATTAGAACCCGCACTAAGAACAGGAAACCTGGTAATGGGATCGGTCACAATCTTGACCGGCGGGCGACGTTTCTTACGAGGTGTTAACACAATGCGCCCGGCCTCGATGTTGGCGTCGAGAGGATCACCGGCACGAATGCCAAGCCGGCGGCGAAGAGGACCCGGAAGAACGACCTGCCCTTTCGTCGAAACCTTGGTTCGCATGGTAAGACAATCTTACCTGCCATGGTAGCTCGGGCGCAAGTCCAAAGGAAAAACCACCGGCGGCAGGAAGTTCGAAAATCCTCCGGCCAACATAGCCTTCGGTCTCTTCCTTTATAGCCCAAAGATTCTATATGCGGCAATGACTTCTCCGCATTGCTATTGTGTGTCGGTTTTGCGACGCTGTCCTTCAAACGCCGAAGGCCGTTTCCAAGTTTGCCGTGCAGGCCTACCGAAGCGGGCCCGACAAGATAGGCGAGATTGCTGCCAGATACTGGGGAACGGCGTCGGGACTGTGGCGCGATCTCTCAGGTAGTTTCGTACCGGGCCGGCCAAAGTTGTGTCCTGCTCGGCGGCAATTTTGCGGACCTCCCGAACTAGGTCGTCATCGAGAGATAGTGTTATGTTCATGGTCACATAATAAAGGAATCCGTAATCCGTGCAAGCCGACCCCGCAACTGAGGTGGGAGATGATTCAGTAAGCCCCCAAATTCACAGGGAGGGCAAAAGAGTTCTCGCCTGATGTGCGTACGAGATTGTTTGGGCAGTGATGAACCTGATCTTAACAGTTTGTCAATAACACCAGCACAATCAGGTGGAAGTCAAACCGCCAAGGGAAAATGGCATGTTTACTTTCATCAGCAAGGATATATCGACCACGTTGAAACCCCTTCGAGCAGCCCCAACCCTCCGCATGATTGTTCCCGCAAACTTGGATGAGAATTACTCGGCTACTCACTGCGGATGCCAGGTCATGTCCACACGCACAGGGATTTCGTTCTTAACTGGCATCGTCAGAAGCGAGGGCGGATCAATTTTGAAATCGGAGAGCGTGGCCGGAATTGTCCCCGTAATGTGAGTCTCGCCGCCTTGTGTCTCCAGTTTGAGAGGCACTTGCTTGAACTGGGCAGTCTGGCCCGCGAACTGAATCTCCAGATCGGCGTTGATCGTCGCCGATGTGGCGGACGATTCCGGGAGTCGCGTGCGTACGGTGACCATGGGAAACTCCGCCCCCCGCGTGACCTGCAGCATATGGAGGTCGCGGTTGCTGTCTCCGGAATCGAACGACTTGACGGGAACCGCGATCAGGAAGTCGCATTGCCCGCTGTGGCAGACACCCTTACCTCGCGCCGCATGGCTTATGCCTTCTGTCTGATGCAGCGGATGCGACACGTGGTAAGTGAGAGTGCTTTGCTTAAGGACCCATTGACTATCGGCTCCAGCAAAGCTGGGGAGTGCCACGAGGCAAAAACAAATTAGTATTTTCCTGTTCATGAACTGTACTTAAAACTTAAGCGATACCGACAGCAGTGCAGCCCCAAACGCTCCCGCAGTCACGATCGCCACCGGTCCATGCGCGGAGGCGATGCCGTGAACCTTTTCGCCGTTGTTCTTTTGATCGTAAGCCAAGATCCCCAGAATGGTGTCAAGATCATCCCGGGGCCATGTATCCAAGCCATGGCCTTGTGAAATCGGATCGGGCCGCGGGTTTCGGTTCCAGGCACCCTGGGCGCACAGATTGCATAATACGCGGTTATAAAATACAAATCTCCCGTCAACCCGCCGAGAGCCGTATGCAAATCGCGCGAGGCTGTGCTCGTGCTCTTGCCCCCGGCGTTGAGGGACGTGGCGACGGTGACAATCAACGGAATCGTCGTGATCAGGCCCATCCGTTGATGGATCTTTAGCATGTGCGTCCGTTTGTCGAGCAAGGCTTGCTGGTGGGCATTTCCCTGCGCCTCCTCCGGAGTGATGCCGAGATCCGAGAGTGAAGGTGCTGTGGTATTGCTGGAGGGCGCGTTCGGCAAATTCACCTGGTTCGTTGGCGTTGGTTTGTCATTTGTCGATTCGCCTGCCTCTAGTTTCTCGTCCAGAACCCCCGGCTCGGTCTCATGCAGGGTTGCGGAAGGAATCTCCAAATTCTTAAAACCGGTGGCTTTAAACGTCAGCCGGTAGTTGCCCGGTGGCAGACCATCAAGCTTATAAGAGCCATCCGTCGCCGTGGTCGCGCTTCGCATTTGGCCATTGTCCACATTTGTCGCGGTTACGGTGGCATTCGCAACAACCCTACCCGACGCGTCGGTGACCGTGCCTCTCAGTGTCCCCATTGCTGCCGACTGAGCAAGCAGAGACGGAATCAATTGAACGAGTAGGAAAATAGCGAGAACAGTAGGGACAGCGCCAGACTCTTTGCAAAACCGATTCCTCAACATTCTGGACCTCATCGTTTTTCTGCGCGATGATCGCGCGTCACGACAAAAACCCCCGGCTAGCATAGGTCAGTAACATTACCGCGTCTTTTCCCGCAGATGACATTTTGTTCACCCATAAACAATCGTCGTATTTTTCGAACTATGAGGTATTCATAGCAGAACAGCGGCTCACCCCGCATGAATGATGTAAGCCCGATAATAACGCAGTAGCGACATATGGAGCGTGACAAGTCGGTCGGTCCCCATTTCGGATTTCCGCGTTTGCGGGCTCCGCCCTCGCCCAGCGTTTCCTCAAGCTGAAAGCTGACAGCTAAGAGCTGAAAGTCACCACTCTCGACCACCCGAACAGGAGTAAACTGGAACTACATTCCCTGGGGTGGGAAGGCCATGGCCACTCAAACTGCCTTCCTTGGGCGGTCGCCGCGCATCCTTCCGATCTTGCTGTCCCTGATCTGTCTCGTCACGCCCGCAAAGGCGCAACACGGAGGCAGAGGCGGCCACTTTGGTGGAGGACGCTCTTCTGGCATGCACTCCGGCGGGGGCCGCGCGGGTGGGCACTTCGGCTGGCTGCACTTCGGGTTCGGAAAGCACTCTGCCCAGCATGCGGGATCCGGAGCGCCCTCTACTTCGGACACTTCGCCCCATCTGCCGGCACACCTGTCGAACTTCGCCACGGCGGCCCCCATGCTATCCATTCCGCGGATTCCGCGAACGCTTCTCTGGTCTCCGCCGCTATTCCAAACCCGCCCCGACGGCAAAGTTTCATTTGTTTCCTCTCCCGTGCGCCCTCATCGCGGTTTCTTGTTCAACCGTTTTCCGCGGTTTTCTTCCTCCGGATGCTTCTTCAACGGCGTGACCCAGGTCTGCTTCTTCGAACCATTTTTGCCGCTGCTTTGCTTCTCTGGTGCCTTTGATCCTTTTTATTCCGGCTTCGGCAGAGATTCGCTTGATCTCGGTGACGACCCCAATTCCCGGGGCCCCGCGCAGTCGGAAATCTCCGCGATGCCGCCCGCTGCCAATCCATCGGATGACGATACAACAGAAGAGAATTCCCTGGTGCGCCCCGGAGCCACGCTCGGCGCGGCGACCGAAGACCGGGCCGATGGCCAGGGAGTCTTCCTACTGGCGCTGAACAATGGCACCAGCCACGCCGTGACCGACTACTGGATTGCCGACGGCTATCTCGAATACATCAGCCCCGACGGCACACGCAGCCACATTCCGCTCGAAGCTCTCGATCTGCAAAACACGGTGATCCAGAATGCTTCGCGTGGCCTTCTGTTTGTCCTCCGCTCCGCGCCCGCACAGAATCGTTAGCACCGCCGCAAATCTCCGGAACCACGAGACGCCCGGGCTCCCTCGCCCGTCCCCGTTATTCCAAGAAAGCCGTGCGCGCCCGGCCAGATACCTAGACGAATCAAATTCGTCTTGCGTGCAGTGCCAGAACGCGATCATGTCTTCATTGTCGCCGTAACAGAAAGAGCCAACAACCGGGTTAACCGCGCAAGAGGCTCAAAGGCGGCAGGTGGAGAAAAAGGGGAAAGTCAACGCGTCGTGGCGTTCTAGTTCAGGTCAGTTCCGCGACAACCGCTACGTCGAATCTCGAATAAGACTTCTTGATGTCCTTCGCCCCGTACTTCTCCCGAAACTTCTCGACCACTGATGAGACAGCCTTGGCATCAGTGATGGGGACTGACGCCGGGTTGATCGTGAAGGAGACGGCGTTTGAGTTCTTCCCGATACACGCGGTTGCGGACATCACTCCCAGCCCGCCGGAAACAAAGGTTGTGCCGCCTCCCGGGGGATTGAACACAAAGACTAGCACCGTCCCGGGCTGTGCGATGTCCGCAGCCGTGATGGCCGCGACCAACTGACGGCTGCTGACGAAGCTTGGCACGCGAAAGGAGCCGTTCCAACTCACCACGGAATCACGGCGGAAGTCATTGCCGTTGACGGTCAAGAGGAACTGATTGGCCCCAGCGGTTGCGTTGCTGGGCGAGATCGAAGTAATGGACGGCGCAGGTGGACAGCTTCCGCAGGAGAGGGCTGTCGCTACTGTGATCGCCAGCACAGATATGAGAGCCAATCTTGGTGCCCTCGCCATCGGCTTGCACCTCCGGCAACTGGCTGACGGCATCGGGAGGTGCAGCGGCAAAAGCGGTTGGAGTGTAGATCGGTGGGATTGCGGAACCTCACAACTCGTCCGCCAGATATCAAGATTATACGCCTGACCTATGAAAAGGAGACCGTGGCGCAGATCGCCGGGGGGATGGTTAGCGCAGAAGCCTCGGATCGAAGCAAATGGCGAGTATCTGCGCCCGCCGAGACACCTGCTCCTTTGAATTTTGTTCCTCTCGCGAGTCTAATGTTTGTGGTGTGGAGTTTTGAGGCTGGCAGGCAAAATCTCTCGCGGAGGGAAATGTGTCATGGCTCATTTCGTGAAGGTGGGCACCAGGGCAGAACTAGAGGATTTGGAGGGAGGGAAGCTCATAGAAGCCGATGGGCAGCGTATCGCTGTCTTCAATATCGGCGGAAGCTACTATGCGATCGAGAGCACGTGCCCTCATCGTGGCGGCCCTCTCGCAGAGGGAATGGTGACAGGTGAAGAGGTCATCTGTCCTTGGCACGGTTCCCGATTCAATGTGAAAACCGGTTCGGTGATGACCCCGCCGGCACGTCAAGACGTCAAAAGCTTTCCAGTCCGGGTGACTGGAGACGATGTCGAAATCGATTTACCGAGCGGCACTTCAACACAGTGAAACTATGACGGCGAGAGTGTTTATACACTTCAGTTCCGGCAGGCTAACCCGCGTCATCATCTGGGTTGTAATTCTGGTCATTGGCGCCCTTGCGTGGTGGATTTATATGCAGCTCGCCCCGATGGACTAAACCATCTCAGACCAGATCGTGTCGGAGATTAAAAGTGGAGTACCATGGTGCCGAGAAAGTTGCCTTCATCCTACGTAGCCAATAAGGGATCCCGCCAAACTGGCCTCTGCTGTCCACCCATGGATTTGCCTACCAATGCGAGATCGGAGTTGAACCGCCTTGCGTTCCTACGTTGCCCAGCCCATAAATATCGCCATGACGGCGACCGTCACAGGGATTTCCAGCGAGGAAGTCCAGCCAGGGGAAGCGCACGATCCGCACCAAAGTGTCATATCTCTTTTCTGCACGACACGCTATAGCGGAAAGGAAAGAACCATTCGATGCACGCCCGCTCTGCCGGGATACCGGCTTCAGCCAACAGGCACTGCCAGTCATCTGCTGCAAAAGCCCGTGCTACCGAAACGGGCCCATCGTGCCGCGTCATGTGGTGCACGGGCAGAAGCCGTGTAGCACACTTGATAAAGAAAAAAGGCAGGATGTGACGGTGCAGGTCGTTGATGAACCAGCCGTGCGCGGCATAACGGTCCATCTGGCGGATAAAACGAACCAGCTCCGCGTCGTCGAGGTGATGGGTGAAAGACGAACTGATAATAAAATCGGTCCGGAACAGTTCCGCTCGAGCGAAGATGTCGGCTGTTTCAAAACGGATGGACATCTCGGGCGGCGTGGACTCTGCCGCCGACTTTGTTGACCAGGGGTTGACATCGACTCCCGTCAGATCGAGCTTCAGGTTCTTCCCGCGTGCCCATCTCCTCAGCCGCCGTAACATGCCGCCGCCGCCACTGCCGACGTCGAGAACCGATATCGGCCGCCCTGCCGGAAAATCCGCCACGGCGCGCTTTAGCCAGAGCAGGGTCGGACGGTAAGCGAGCGTCAAAATGTTGATACGCTCAAGATCACGCAGATAGTCGTCGAATTCCTCAAAGGAGACCGGATCGGTATCCATTAGTTCGGTCGCCGTGCTGCGCCGGTTGAAATCCTGGCGGGTCACGAGTCACCTGCCCGCCGTTTCGAACAACATGCTCTCGAGCCTAAGACCGGGGCCGAACGCCATGGCGCAGCCGCGACCGTCGGGGTTCCCGGCTGCATCACTCCCCTGAGCACCACATGACAGTGGTGGACGACATATTGCCGAGGCGGCGCAGTATGGCGCGGGACTGCGCGAGCAGTTCGTTTGGTAACCCAGCATCCTCCTCCATGGCATCCAGGACAGTGCCCCCGCCGGGATGAACCGCCCAGTGTAAAAAATTCTCTGTTCCTCCGCCGTTAAGAATGTCATTCAGGCAGGAAACCAGCCGCGATCGTCGAAGGAACCCGGCCCGATAGCACCATATCGAAGCCGCGCACAGGGTGGCGATACGATTCGGATAGGCATCGGTCATGGCGCTTCGGCACCGGCAGTTTTTTTGACCACTAGCAGTTCGGTGATCCCCCAAAAAAAGAGACGGGAATCGATGACAGAAAATCCCCTTTCCCGGAAAATATTCCGCAAGTGCTGGCGGTCGGGAAAGCGTTGGAGGCTTTCGGCTATGTAGCTATAGACTTCATGATTGCGGTGCAGAAGCGTACCCCACAGTCCGGTCCATGTCTTCAGACCCCAGTATTCCATCTTCTGTGGGATCTTTCCGCCCGGTTTGGAGAAATCGAGAAAGGCCGCCACGCCGCAGGGTTTTAGAACGCGGCTGATTTCGTCAATAGCTGTTCCGAGGTCCGGTGCATTCCGCAGGGCGTAGCCACCGGTAACGATGTCCACGGATTCGGAAACGATGTCAAGCGATCCCATATCCTGGTTGGCGAAACTGACATTCGGATGAGTATTGCGGTGACGGGCGATATCCAGCATCGGCTCGGTGATGTCCACTCCGGCGATGCGGCCACGCGGGTATTTGCCGGCAAGCAGAAACGCGATGTCGCCGGTGCCGCAGGCGAGATCAACGCAAACAGGGGACTCGTGAGAGGGAAGCAATGAAATCAGAGTGCGCTTCCATGCCGCGTCGCGTCCGAAAGAAAGTACTCTGGTAATGAAATCGTACCGGGGCGCGACCTCGGAAAAATTCCTTTCGGTATAGTATCTCTTCGTCTCGGCATTCTCGAGATGATCGCCGATTTTCAAAACAAAGCGACCGGTCACTGGATCTCCATTTTCAAAGGGTCCGCAAAAGGGCCTGCTGCAAACCAACGACGGCCTGTCTGCGACCTCGGTGGAGCAGATTCGTCGGCGACTTCTCAGTGTGCCGGGGGCAAGTCGCTCGACCAGGCGTCGGCAGCAATCAACCAGTTCTTGCCGGCACGCTTCCACACGGTGAGATATTTACCGTGGTCTTGTCTCGTTGTGCCGTCATTCTGAGGCACGCTCATACGATAGGTTCCCACATCCCAGGCGACATCGCCGCTCTGTTTGATGTAGGTGACTTCGAATGCGAGGTCGGAGACGCCGTGGTTGCGTGGTACCCGCAAATAATCTCGAATGGAACCCCGCCCGTGCACGGCCTCGTGATGCGGCGGAAGATATACTGCGTCTGGAGCGTAGGCGGCAACCAGCTTCTCCAGGTCCCCGGTATTCCAATTTTGCGCCCAATTATGGCCGATTTGGCGTATGGTGGCAGCCGCGCTCGTTGGTCTGGCCGACTTTCGACTGGAGGGTGTCGCCTTCCGTACTGTGCGTCGCGCGCGTTTCTTCACAGTTGTCCTCATAGAAACCTCCGATGCACCTTGCAGCATTTTAACGCGGAACGTAAGTTCGAATCTGCCCGCCTGTCAACGAATCTTGTGCGGCAGGACCCTTGCATCGATTGCTGGCTCGCCCCTTACCATTCAAATCGCGCTACAATTCTCAGAGAGTCCCCACGCGAGGTGCCCCATGCCCGTATACGACTACATTTGCAACGACTGCAAGAAGTCCTTTGAGATGGTCCTCACCCTAGCGGAGCACGACAAAGAACGGATTTCTTGCCCGCACTGCGGCAGCAAGAATGTGGAGCAGGAAGCAGCTGCGTTCTTTGCCGTGACCGGCAAGAAGAGCTGACGGTATTCGACCACCATCTGTCTATGAGGGCTAGATTGCGACCAGTATTACTGCAATCCTGCAAGCAATGGTGTCTAATATGCAAGTGGCGACATGTACTTCTGCCGGAGCGCCACCAGCGAGGAGGCTTCCATGAGAGCCTTGCTACATTTTAGGACAGCACACTCGAGCAGCGCGCGCACGATATCGCGATCGTACTGAGCGAGGCTCGCAAAGACGATTCCCTGACGCTCTGGCATCTCCTGGCGCGTGTCGATGACCAGCGGCGAGTCCTCGTCTACGACCGGCTGAGCCAGTTCGTGCCTCCTCCTGCCACCGTCACGAAAGAAGGCATCCTTCGACTCGATCAGCCCATGCTCGACCAGTGGTGGAATGAACTTGGTTTTGACGACATCTCAGTGTGGCGCCATTAGGAGCGTTCCTTGGCTGGAACGGCCACGCCAGTTCGCGAAAAGTAACCCGCAGCATTCCATCTCGTAATTAGACCTCCAGTTTCGTCCACATAACGCCGCGTCGGCTTGTTAACAGTCTCCTTTCTCTCGGCGTCTCTTGAAGCGTGGGTTATATCAGCAAACTGGGGGAACCAAGAAATGAACGCACATGCCCTTTCACGCCTCGCGATTAGCACCGTGGCCGTTCTGACATGTGGGCTGTTGGCCTTCTCGCTCGCGGGCTGGACGGCAGACGGGCAGCACACGGCTCCAGACCTCACGGCCCACGAGTGGGGAACGTTCACCTCAATTGCCGGCAAGGACGGTCGAGCGGTCGAATGGTTGCCGTTAGGCTTGCCACGATTTCCCCCGTCCACCGATCTGCCCCACTTCGTGGAGCATATCAACGGCGTCAACTTCAAGCTGGGGCTGCGTGGCACCATTCGCATGGAGACGCCAGTGCTATATTTTTATTCTCAGCACGATCTGACCGTGTCGGCGAAAGTGTCCTTCGCTAAGGGCCTCATCACCGAGTGGTATCCCCATGCTGATCGCGTTCAGCCAGCCGGAGTCCTGACCGATACCAGCTTGAATCGGTTATCGGTGGATGGGAGCATTGGGTGGAATCACGTTGCCGTTTCTCCGAATCTGGCTGGCGAGTTCCCGACCGAGGTGCAGCCGAATCGCTACTACGCTGCTCGCGAGACTGCTTCCTCGCCACTCCGCGTCCAGACCAGTGCGGGGGAGCAGCGAGAGAAATTCCTTTTTTATCGAGGAGTTTCCGCCTGCCCAGTGCCGTTTCCGCCAGCTTGACCTCCGGTGGAAGACTCTTGGTCAAAAGTCTTAACGGAGACGAGATTCCAAATGCCATTCTTTTTGAGCGCCGCGGCGAACGAGTCGGCTACCGCTTAACGGGCGCGCTAACCGATGAAACCACCGTGGACCCTCCCGTACTGACGGGAAGCGTAGATTCTCTCTACGGAGATCTTGAAGAGATTCTCGTCGGGCAGGGTTTATATCGAGACGAAGCCCACGCCATGATTGAGACCTGGAAAGACTCGTGGTTCGAAGAAGGCAGTCGACTGATTTACATCGTGCCGAGTGGGTTCATCGACAAGGTCTTGCCTCTCGATATTACAACAGCGACCCCTTTTGATTTACGTCAACTCCGCGCCTTTCATTGACTTGCCGACCCTTCCGCCATAGCATGTGGTGCACATGGTCGGCCGGACCATCTCGCACTATCGCATCATCGACAAACTGGGCGGCGGCGGGATGGGTGTGGTCTACAAAGCCGAGGACACGCGGCTGCATCGCTTCGTTGCCCTCAAGTTTTTGCCCGATGAAGTTGCTCGCGACCCACAGGCATTGACTCGCTTTCGACGCGAAGCGCAAGCCGCATCCGCACTAAATCACCCCAATATTTGCACGATTCACGACATTGGCGAGGAGAACGGACAGGCGTTCATCGCCATGGAGTTTCTGGATGGGCTGACGTT
Source organism: uncultured Acidobacteriota bacterium (assembly GCA_963832245.1). Lineage (GTDB taxonomy): Bacteria > Acidobacteriota > Terriglobia > Terriglobales > Acidobacteriaceae > JABDBE01. The sequence goes on along the minus strand of CAWHTG010000004.1, from coordinate 2,001,022 downwards.
GAAGCACCGCATCGCTGGTCGGCCGATGGAAACCGAGTTGATTCTGGCGCTGGCTATTGAGATTGCAGACGCGCTCGACGTTGCCCACGCAGAAGGCATAGTCCACCGCGACATCAAACCCGCCAACATCTTCGTCACTAGGCGGGGCCACGCCAAGGTTCTCGACTTCGGGCTGGCGAAGGTTAGCCTTGCGGGCACTTCCTCGAGCAGAATTGCGTCTCTTAACACGCAGACAGATTCGGTGGACGCAGAGCATCTGACCAGTCCAGGCACAATGCTGGGAACGGTGGCTTATATGTCGCCGGAGCAAGTGCGAGCTAAAGAGCTGGATGCACGCACGGATTTGTTCTCGTTCGGGGCCGTATTGTACGAGATGGCAACTGGCGATTTGCCGTTTCATGGAGAAAGTTCGGCGATGATCTGTGAAGCCATCGTGAACCGGGCTCCGGTGGCCGTGGTGCGGCTGAATCATGACGTGCCGGTCGAACTCGAACGGATTATCAGCAAGGCACTTGAGAAAGACCGCAATCTTCGCTATCAGCACGCCTCGGAGATGCGATCTGATCTCCAACGGCTTAAGCGAGATACTGAAACGGGACGAGCCATAGCTGCGAGTTCGGGGACGGCGGCGGTGGCACAGGAAAGCGTTGCTCACGTCGCCCAACCGCCGTCGCCAGCTTCCGGTTCCTCGCCTGCGCTTGCTCCATCTCCCTCATCGAGCGCAGTGAAAGTGGCCGAAGTTCCCGTGGCGGGCAGGCAACTCTGGAAGGTTCTGGTTCCCGCCGCCGTGACACTTGTCGCGGTGGCAATCGCGGGAGCATTCTACTTCCACTCGCGCCAGACCACACACCGCCTGACTGAGAAGGACACCATCGTTCTCGGGGATTTTGCCAACAGCACGGGCGATGCGGTATTCGACGACACGCTCAAGCAGGCACTCAGCGTTGCCCTAAACCAGTCGCCGTTTCTGAATGTGCTTTCCGAGAACAAGGTCGTGGCGACCTTGCAGATGATGTCCCGTCCCACCAGCACGAAACTCACGCCCGAGGTGACCCAGGAGCTTTGCCAGCGGGCGGGCAGCAAGGCATACATTGCCGGGTCGATTGCCAGTCTGGGCAGCGAATATGTGCTGGGTCTGAAGGCCGTGAATTGCCAGAACGGAGACACTCTTGCCGAGGAGCAGGTGACAGCTGCGTCCAAAGAGAAGGTGCTGGACGCGCTAGGTCAGGCGGCATCCAAACTTCGCGGTGAACTGGGTGAATCACTGACGACGATGCAAAAGGTTGAAGTTCCGCTGGAAGAGGCCACTGCGCCCACCAAAATTCTGGCCGTTCTTCCCTTCACTGCCGCCAACGCCGACCCCAAACTCACCGCTCTCGGCGAAGGACTCGTCGAAAGCGTCGCCGCCAAGCTGGGCAAGCTCACCGAAGACCACCCCTTTGAAGTCATCCCTCCCGGCAACCTGCAGGAAAAGAAAATCTCCACTTTGCCCGAGGCCGCCCGCATGTTCGGCGCAAACCTCGGCCTCGCACTCATGCTTGAGCCCGCCAGCGACCTCGTCAAAGTTACCTACTCTCTGTTCAGCACGCAATCGAGCAAGCCGATTGGCTCCGGCTCGGTAACCCTCCCCACCACAGAGGCTTTCTCCGCCGAACAATTGATTTGCGATGGCACTGTCAAAGATCTGCACCTGCAACTCCGCCCCGAAGAAGAAGCCGCGCTGAAATACCACGGCACGGACAAAGGCGCTGCCTACGATTACTATCTGCAAGCGCAAGGCTACTTGCTCGAACACAGCAAAGCCGAGAGCCTCGACAATGCCGCCCTGATGGCCCGCGCAGCTCTCAATCTCGATCCCAACTTCGGCATGGCCAAAGCCGTTCTGGGGCAGAGCTATTGGCTCAAGTATTCCGACACCAAGCAGAAGCAATGGATCGCGCCCGCGCAATCCAGCTGCAATGACGCGGTCAAGCTTGGCAACGCCGGTGCTGCCGGCCACGTCTGCCTCGGCCTCATTGACGACGGCACTGGACACTCCCCCGAAGCCGCGGCGGAATTTCAACTCGCCCTCGGTCTCGAACCCACCAATGAAGAAGCCGCCATCGGTCTGGCTCTCGTCTACGAGCACGAAGGCAAGATCATTGAAGCCGAAAAGGCCTACCAGCAAGCCATTCAGGCCCATCCCAATAGCCGCTACAGCTACAACCTTTTCGGCACGTTCTATCGCCGTCGCAACGAGTACGATAAGGCCCTGCAAATGTATGCCAAGGTCATCCAGATCGCTCCCGAATGGTACGGGACCTATGTGAATATCGGATCCGTTTACTACGAGATGGGCCAGTACGAGAAGGCGATCGACGCCCTGAAAAAATCTATCGCGATACGCCCTAGCTATGCCGGATACGTGAACCTTGGGGCGGCGTACTTTGGCCTCGGGAGGTTTGACGACGCAGCCAAAGCCTACCAAGAGGCAATCAGGCTGGACCCTCAACAGCAAGTCATTTGGGGCAATCTGGGTGCAGCCCTCTACTACGGCGGCAAGAAAGATCAGGCGTTGGGGCCGCATCGCAAGGCGATCGAACTCGCGTTGGCAGACTTAAAGGTCAATCCTCGCGATGCGGATTTGCTCAGCAGCTTGGCGGGGTATTATTCTATGCTTGGGGATCGGAAGAACGCTCTGCTTTATCTCGGTCAGGCGCTTCAGTACGGCCACAACGATAAAGGGATATTAATAGACGCTGCGGGAGTGTATAACCAGTTAGGCGAAACCGGACCGGCAATCGAATGGCTGGGCAAGGCTATCCAGGCCGGCTACACCACAGATAAGATTCGGAGCGATCCCGAGTTCGCGAACCTGGCCAACGTGCCGGGCTATCAGCAGTTAATGAAATCTAAGTAGCCCATGGCAGATTTTCGGTCGAGTTCCAGAATATTTTGGCCACAGCGGTATCGTCTGGAATTGTTGGACGGGAGCGTTAGCGCATCTGGGATTGGCTCGCGCCAATGCCTTGCAGTCGAGAACCTCACATGGAGCGGAGCCGATGCAGCCCGCGTCCGGGCGCTCGCCGCCTACAAAGATTTCCTCACCCTCTGGAAAGACGCCGACCCCGACCTCCCGATCCTGAAACAAGCCAAAGCGGAGTACGCGAAGCTGCAATAGCAGGGGGAAAGTCCTGCATCTCCCCTTGCGGGTTGCCGATGGTTTACGAAACCAGGCCATAGCGCTCAGAATGCAGATCAAGCCGCGTCCTCTGCTAAGAATTTGGCGAAAGAACGGATCGACTTTAGCTTGTCCTCGCCTAAGCCGCGCAGCTCTTCCTCACTGAGTCGGTTTTCGTGCAGGAGTCTCCCCAAGACTTGCGTGAGTCGCGAATACTCAGCGGACGATTGGGACAACCAGATGCTTTTCTTCGGTCAACGCGGCTTTCGTGTGATTGCTCACGACCGGCGGGGACACGGACGCTCCAGCCAGGGCTGGGACGGCCATGACATGGATCACTATGCCGACGACCTGGCGGCGCTGATCGCACATCTCGACCTCAAGGACGTGATTCATGTCGGTCAGTCGACTGGCGGGGGCGAAGTGGTGCACTACCTGGCTCGCCACGGCGAAAGCCGGGTGGCAAAAGCGGCCATCATTAGCGCAGTGCCTCCCCTGATGCTGAAGACGGCGGCCAATCCGACCGGTCAGCCCAAGGAGGTGTTTGACGGATTGCAGGCGCAACTCGCGGCCAACCGAGCCCAGTTCTACTATGATGTGCCGGCTGGACCGTTCTATGGTTACAACCGGCCCGGTGCGAAACCCTCTCAAGGCGTGATCTGGAATTGGTGGCGCCAAGGCATGATGGGAGGCACCAAGGCTCACTATGACGGCATCGTCGCGTTCTCCCAGACGGACTTCACCGAAGACCTAAAGAAAATCACTGTACCAGTGCTGGTCATGCATAGTGAGGACGATCAAATCGTGCCTTATGTCGCGGCTGGACCGCTGTCGGCAAAGTTGCTGAGGAATAGCACATTTAAAATCTACAAGGACTTTCCTCACGGTATGCCCACGACTGAGGCCGACACGATTAACGCCGACCTCCTAGCATTCCTCAAGAAAAGTCAGCAAGCGGCTGCATAGGACAAATCCGGCCTTCACCCTGATGTGAAGGCCGGACGTTCTGACCGACCTATAAAGCAGGCTGTCTCGACCTTAATCCATTCAGGGTGATCGTAATCCTGGTCTCCCTGGTCGCCCTTCCGCCCGCTTCTCGGCGTTCCACACATTTCAAGCCTTTGGGAATTCTGAAAAGCCCCCAACGCAACAACGGCTTGCGGGGCGCCCTCGCGGTCGAGTGACCTCAACGGTCAGGGCCGCCCGCCATTGCAAGGGGGAGAAGGATCAAACGTCGTATAATCTCTCGCGCGCAACTGGGGAGCAGAACATATGAACGTACAAGAACAAATCAAGAAGTATATTACGAGCCAACCGGAGCCAAAACGCAGTGACATGCGAGAGTTGCATCAGCTCACACTTCAAGTGTCACCAGAATGCAAATTATGGTTCTTCGATGGTAAAGACAGCAAAAAGCATACTGTTTCCAACCCTACGATAGGATATGGATTTCACACAATAAAATATGCCAATGGAAAAAGTAGAGAGTTTTTTCAAATTGGTGTGAGCGGAAACAAAACCGGAATCTCTGTCTATATTCTTGGTCTCAAAGATAAGAAGTACTTAGAAGCTGTAACAAAACCTATCCTGTTGCACGCTGCGTGGTAGGCTCTAGAACGTCGCAGTTACGCGAACGGAGTATTCATGGCCACGCCTCTTCTTCCCGACGCCTTGTGGAATCTGATCGAACCGCTTCTTCCTACCCCAACGCGCAAACCTCAAGGCGGAAGACCACGCCTATCAGATCGTGCTTGCCTCCAAGGCGTCTTGTTCGTTCTGCGAAGCGGGATCCCTTGGGGGATGCTGCCACAGGAGATGAACTGTGGTTCGGGAATGAGCTGCTGGCGAAGGTTGCGCGACTGGCAAGAGGCGGGCATCTGGCAACTGATCCATTTCGTCTTGCTAGACTGGCTAGCGCGCTACGGGCAGATAGATTGGTCACGAGCAGTCGTGGACGGCAGTTCCGTTCGGGCAGTTTTTGGGGGCCGCAGACAGGTCCTAATCCAACCGACCGGGCCAAGCTGGGCAGCAAACGTCATCTGATCTGCGATGCGAGCGGAATTCCGCTGGCCATCCAGCTCACTGGGGCCAATCGTAACGACTCACAGCAAGCCCTCGCACTCGTTGACGCTATCCCAACCTTGCAGGGAGAGCGAGGACGACCGCGTCATCGGCCCGATTGCGTGCTAGGCGACCGCGGTTATGACGCCGAGGCAATCCGGCGAGGTCTGCGTGAGCGCGGCATCGTGCCTTTGCTTGCGATGCGCAAAACCAAACATGGCAGCGGGCTGGGACGATGGCGGTGGGTCGTGGAGCGGACGTTCGCTTGGTTGAATCAGTTCCGCCGCCTGCGTGTTCGCTATGAGAAACGGGCAGACATACACGAGGCATTCATTGCCTTGGCGTGCGCCCTCCTCTGCTGGAACGTTCTCGAAAGGCACTGCGGAACAGCGATCGGGTGAGCGGACTGTATTCTGTGCCTGTGTCCGCTCGCCCGAAAGCCGAAGGTGACTCCTTGTTTGCTAGCGCCTCTCCGTGGCGCGTGTTGCTTAATGGTCTATGGCTTCGCCGCACAGCGATTGCTTCTGCGTGGTGACCGCTGCATCGGGGTAGTCCGACGACGGCCCGGTCAGCAGGCGATCAGCCGCTTTGCCCTGTAAGTTCGCGTCGAGAAACGCTGCGATGTAGTCTCGCACCGCCGCGACTGTCTTATCCCGCCCCATGGCACTGGTCCTGATCGCACCCTTTGCCAGCCACACAGCGTCGGTTGGCGTGATGTGCTCGGCGCCCTTAAAATTTACCGCCAGCCGAGTGCCGCGCAGATGGCTCCACAACTTGCACTCGTTCCCGCTCCACTGCGTGCGCCCCATCGCCAGAATCAAAGCCGCTTTGTCCGTCCCCGCGAACGAATCGTCGGTCAACACTCCGTCCAGCATCACGCCGGCTGCAAAGCGGGGTTCCTGCTGAATGCCGGAGAGCACAGCCAGTACTCCCAGAGAATGGCCCATCAGCGCAATGCGGGAGACATCCAGCTTGCCGGCGAACGGACCGTCGGCGGCAGCATTCAGGCGTTCCAGTTCATCCACCACGAACTTCAAGTCGTCTGACCGCACCGACATTGCCAGAGACAATGTTTTGTCATCAGTGTGCCAGGAACTGTCGAAGTGGCTGCCCAGTAGTCCCGGGACCAACCTTCCACCGGGAAACTCGACTGCCGTGGCCTCGTAAGTGTGATCCACCGAAGCTACGACATAACCCCGGCTGGCAAGGTCTTCCGCAATGAAGGTGTAATCGGTGAATGTTCCGGTGTAGCCGTGAGTGAGTACTACTATCGGATGCACGCCATCTGCGGTCGGAGCGTCCTGGCAGCTATTGGTTTTTACTTCCGGTCCCGGGATTCCCATCAGTTTCGAGAAATAGCTCCAGACCTTGGGCGACGTGTAGGCTGCGGGCTTGCAGCCCTGAGCAAGAGCCGCCGGATACCAGACTCGCACCAGCAATTCCCGCTTACTGCCGTCGGCCAAGTAGGGATCATTTCGCGTGCGGTCGACCAGACGCACAACCCGCGTTCCCACCCCGCTGGAGCCGCTTGGACCCGGCACCGGTACGGTCTGCCGGCTGACCAAGGCGGATCGTGCGGTTGGCCGGCTCAGACCTTCCTCGGTTACTGTACAGCGATGTTCATAGACTTTGCAGCCATAACCTGACAGACCCACCTGCTGGGGACTTCCGCCCCCATCATCGCTGACGGAGACATCGGCGCTGCGAGTTCCTCTCTGAGTCGGCGTGAAGGTCACGGTGATAGTGCAGAATTTTCCTCCGCCCAGGTACTTGGGACAATTGTCCTGCCGAGAAAAGTCCCCAGAATCGGTCCCAGTGATGGTGATGCCGGTGATGTTCAGGGTCGTTGTCCCCGTGTTGGTCAGCGTCGTGGGCTGTGGCGAACTGTGCTGACCTACCGGCACGGTGCCAAAACTAAGACTGTTTGGGTTGAATTCCACCACCGTGCCGGCGCCTTTTAGACTCACTATCTGAGGGCTGCCAGGGGCGTTGTCCGTAATCGAGACTGTCCCGCTTCGATGTCCGCGCTGCGTGGGCGTGAAGGTCACGTTGATGGTGCAGCTTCCTCCCGGCGGGAGGCTCGAATTGCAGTCGTCTTTTTCGCCGAAGTCCCCGCTGGCGACGAGGCTCGTAATATCGAGTGTCATGGTGCCATAGTTGCTCAGCGTCACCGGCTGTGCTGGGCTACTCGTGCCCACAAGCTGCGTGGCGAAAGTCAGGCTGTGGGTAGAGAGCGTCGCGTTCGGCCCGGAAGTCACTCCGATGCCACTCAAAGGAACTGACTGCGGACTGCCCGTGCCATCGTCGGTGATGGTCACAGTAGCGGTTCGCGGCCCAAGCGCAGTTGGCATAAAGGCGACGTTGATGGCGCAATGCCCCTTGGGCGGGAGGCTGGAAGGGCAATTGTTGTGCTCGCTGAAATCCCTGCCAGTGAGCGCGATGCTGCCGATGTTTAACGTTGTGGTGCCTACATTGGTCAGCGTGACCTTCTGCTCTGCGCTCTTGGTTCGGATTAGCTGCACGCCAAAATTAAGGCTCGGCGGTAAGAGAGCAACCGTTCCATTCTGCAACAAGATCGAAACTGTATTGTCACTTAAGTTGGGAACCGCCAAGTCGGGCCTGCCGTCCCGATTGAAGTCCCCTACGACTGCCCCTCTGGGCCCTGAGCCGGTGTTGATTTGGAATTGGGGCTGAAACGTTCCGTTACCGTTGCCCAGAAACACCGAGACGGTGTTCGATCCGCTATTGGCCACTGCAAAATCCAGATTCCCGTCTTCATTGAAATCGGCGGTGCCAACAGTCCCGAAGGGGAACGAGGCTGTCCCGTAGTCAACGTGTGTCTGGAAGGTGCCATCTCCATTTCCGAGAAGAATCGAAACCGAGCCGATATTGTTGACGACTGCCAAGTCGAGTTTGCCATCGTGGTTGAAATCTGCAGTCGTGATTGCGGCGGGATTCAATCCCGCAGTGTAGTTCACGCCACTCCGAAAAGTGCCATCGCCCTTGCCCAGCATCAGTGAGATTTGAGTGCCGCCCCCACCGATTCCAGCAGCGACTGCAAGGTCGAGAATCCCGTCGTTATTGAAATCGCCGACGGCAACGCTGTTCAGCCCCTCCGCACCTTGCGGGGTGTGGTGGTCAACATGGGCCTGAAACGTGCCATCCCCATTCCCCAGCAAAATTGAGAATGTTCCCACCCCGCATTTGGTAGGGTTATAGGTACAATTCTGATCAGCGACAACCAGATCCAGCTTGCCGTCCCGGTTGAAGTCTCCCACCGCAACCCAGGTAGGGGAGGGCCCCGTAGAGTAATTCACGGCGGCCTGGAAAGTGCCATCCCCATTGCCAAGGAGCACACTGACGGTGTCACCGCCATTATTGGGAACGACCAGATCCAGCTTGCCGTTGCCCCTAAGATCTCCCGCTATCATCCCTGACACAGGATTGGCTCCGGTACCGTAATTCACTGGAGCCTGGAAAGTCCCGTCGCCTCTTCCCAGGAAGACGCTGATGTTGTTCCCGCTATTATTGGCAACGGCCAAGTCGAGCTTCCCATCGCCGTTGAAGTCGTCCACGACCGCGGAGGTGGGCGCGGAGCCGGCGCCCAAGGCTGAATCGCCAAACGATAACTCAACCGGGAGAGTAATCGGAAGGAACACGATGTTGGACGTACCCCTGCCAGGACCGGGACTGGACACGGTCACCGACGCTGTGCCCCGTTTGCCGATATTCGAGGCGGGTACGGTGGCCGTCACCTGCGAGCCGCTGACGAACGTGGTCGCCAGCGCGCTGCCATTCCAGTTCACGGTCGAGCCGGAGACAAAGCCGGTGCCATTCACGGTCAAGGTGAACCCTTTCCCGCCGGGCACAGCAGCGTCAGGAACCAGCGGCTGGTTGATCAGAGGCACGGGATTCTGTGCTGTTGCCACCCCGCTCAGCGCTGAAAGCGCCATGAAAAAACCACATAAGCAGGCAAGGGCGACGTGGTGAGAAAAAAGAAGCGTGAACGGGCGAGTTTTCCTGGTTCTTTTCATGGATGCTCTCCTTCAATGCTGTTTTTTGAAGCTGAGGGCCAAGCTGCCAGCCCACGCTTTTTGTCCTCTGACTGTTAACGCGACGTTTCTGCTGAAAAGCGGACACCGTGCACAAGAATTGCTTGAATAAGTGAGAACCGGAGTAGAATTCATTGATTTGTCTTGGGGTCAGGGTCCAGGAGGCTAACATGGTACCCGCGCCTGCAGATGTAACGTCTTTACTCAACAAGTTGGCCGCGGGTGATCAAGAAGCTGCCGCTCAACTTGTCCCCCTGGTTTACGAAGAGCTGCGTCATTTGGCAGCTCGCCGCCTGCGGCACGAGCGTCCCGACCATACCCTGCAAGCGACCGCCCTGGTGCACGAAGCGTACGTGAAGCTCTCGGCGCAGAGAGATGCAAAATGGCAAAACCGGGCGCAGTTTTTCGGAGTGGCTTCGCAAGTGATGCGCCGAATCCTAGTCGACTACGCACGCGGACAACAGCGAATCAGGCGGGGAGGCAAGCAGCAGAAGGTGTCGTTGGATGACGTCTTGCTGGTTTCGCCGGATCGTACCGATGAAGTGCTCAGCGTGCATGAATCGCTGTCACGGTTGGAGAAACTGGATGCGCGTCAAGCACGAATTGTCGAGCTGCGGTACTTCGGCGGACTGACGGTCGACGAAATTGCTGAAGTCGTTGGTGTCTCGACGAAGACAGTGATGCGTGAATTGAACGTTGCGAAGGCTTGGCTTTATGGAGACCTGAAGGAACGCCATGCGGATGACTCGCCCCGACTGGAGCAAGATAAAGGAACAGTCTGAGGCTGCCTGGCCTGGTTCCTCCTTGAGGTGTGGCGTTCGCCGAGCTGATGTCCTCTTTTTTGCGAAAACGTCGCGTTAGTTAGTGAATGACAAAGGCGGCTTTCTCGCCGTACGTCAAGAGGCTTTATGAAACCGTATCCACAGTCCCGCAGGGCCAACCTTTCCGCATCAAGCCAACCTCAACACGTACGCACTCCCGGCAGGGCTAGCGCGAGCAGCCTGCTACTTCTGGCTTTGTTTCTTGCCCTGGCTCCAATCGCCTCGGCCAGCAGCACAAGGTATGTCGATGGCGTGCACGGCAGCGACAGCAACGACTGCAAGTCAGCCCAGACCGCCTGCAAGACCATCGGGCATGCGATCTCGCTTGCTCACTCCGGCGATTCCATCATAGTCGCCGCCGCGACCTACACAGAGAATCTGACCATCGGCAAAGACTTGAAGATCATTGGCACCAATGCGACAACCACGATTATTGACGGCGGAGCCAAGGGCACTGTGATCACAATTGCTCAACCGACTTCCCATGTCACTTTTTCCGCAGTTACTATCCAAAATGGCAGAAATGGTTTTGGCGCTGGGATTTCCAACAACGGGACGCTCACGGTCAAGAACAGCACCATAAGCGGGAATCACGCTCTGAGCGACCGTGGTACTGGAGGCGGGGGTATCTACAACTCTGGGAAAGCGACGATCAACAACAGCACCATCAGCGGGAATAGCGCCAGCGCAGACGGGTTCACCTCCGCCGGCGCGGTCGGCGGGGGTATCTACAACTCTGGGAAAGCGACGATCAACAACAGCACCATCAGCGGGAATAGCGCCAGCGCAGGCGGGATTAGCGAAGCGGCCGAGGGCGGCGGCATCGGGAACGATGGCACGCTGACGATCAACAACAGCACCGTGAGTGGGAATGGCGCCTCCTCGCACTACGGCAAGGCATACGGTGGCGGCATCTCTGGTTCCGCCACACTCCAGAACAGCATCGTCGCGAACAGTCCCTCGGGGGGAAACTGCGGCGGCAATATGACCTCGAAAGGCTACAACCTGAGCAGCGACGGCACCTGTAATTTCAACGGTCCCGGCGATCTGAACAACACTGATCCGTTGCTCGGACAGCTGGGCAACTACGGCGGACCGACACGGACGATCCCTCTTCTCTCTGGAAGCCCTTCGATTGATGCGGGCAACCCAAGCGGCTGCACCGATGGTAATGGTCACTTGCTGAAGACCGATCAACGCGGTAAGCCGCGTCCGGACAAAGAGGACACTAGCGGCTGCGACATGGGCGCGTATGAACGTCAGAAGGACTAGTTGAAAACAACGGACAATTTGCTGCACCGATAGTAGGAGGAGGATTATGGGGCATAGACTCGCGTTCAACGGCGTGCAGCTTGTAGCCTTGTTTCTGGCCTTGACTGCAACCGCCCTGGCCAGCAACACATGGTATGTCGATGGGGTGAATGGCAGTGACAGCAACAACTGCAAGACACGCCAGCACGCCTGCAAGACCATCGGGCATGCCATCTCGCTGGCTTCATCGGGCGATTCGATCATGGTCGCCGCCGCGACCTACACGGAACAGCTCAGCATCCGCAAAAGCTTAAAGGTGATAGGTTCTGGTGCCATGACGACAGTTATTGATGGAGGAGGCCACGGCACGGTGGTCACAATTTCCAGCGCGACCCATGTCGCGCTGTCAAAGCTGACCATCCAACACGGCCAAGAGTTTTTTGGGGGCGGGGGATCGTGAACGGCGGCACCCTGACGATCAACAGGTGCTTCATCGCCAACAACGTGTCGACAGGGTATTGCTTGTTTCGCAGGTGCCATCCCGGCTACGCCGGCGGCATCGCCAACGGCGGCACGCTGACGATCAACAACAGCACCATCAGCGGGAATGGCACGGGCGGCAGGAATGACACGGTAGACGGCGGCGGCATCTATAGCGGCGGCACGCGGACGATCAACAACAGCACCATCAGCGGGAATAACACCGGCGGCATCCTCAATAACGGCAAGGCGGCGACCTTCCAGAACAGCATTGTCGCGAACAACGGTTTGGGAGGAAACTGCCGCGGCACTTTGACCTCAAATGGCTACAACCTGAGCAGCGATAAAACCTGCAACTTCAATAACACTGGCGATCTGAACAACACCGATCCCAAGCTCGGACAGTTGGGGTATTACGGCGGACCGACAGAGACAATGCCTCTGCTCTCTGGCAGCCCGGCGATTGATGCGGGCAACCCGAGTGGCTGCACTGACGGTCTTGGTCATCTGCTGAAGACCGATCAGCGGGGCAAGCCCCGCCCCGATAAGGAGGACACGGGCGGCTGCGACATGGGAGCGTATGAACGTCAGACGGATTAGAGATCAACTCGCAGCGCTGAAGTGATACTGCGGCTGTGCGCTCTTAAGTACAGCCGATCACGCCAAAAGGAAGAACCAATTAGGGAGAAGCTGTTTCTCGGCGGATACCATGCAGATAACTCCGGACAACTGGGACAGGGCAAAACAGCTGTTTGAGGCTGCCCTCGAGTTGGATCCTTCCCGACGGGCATCGTTTCTGGCCGAAAACTGTTGTGACGACACTCTGCGGCAGCAGGTTGAAAAGCTGTTGATCAACTATCAGGAAGCTGGGTCTTTTCTGGACGATCCCGTGTTGAATCCGACACCAAACCCCGCCCCGAAGGGTCAGACCGAAGAAGCGTCCGGCCCACGCCCGCAATCGGGAGAGCTTTTGACCGCCACCAGTGCGGAAGATCCCATGGTCGGACGCCAATTCGGCGCCTACAAACTGGTGAGGCGCGTTGGACAAGGCGGCATGGCCGCCGTTTTTCTGGCGGTACGGGCGGATGACGAATACCGCAAGCAGGTGGCCATCAAGCTTGTCCCGCCGGGATTGGACGGCGGCGATCTGCTGAGCCGGTTCCGCAATGAACGGCAGACCCTGGCTGGCCTTGACCATCCCAACATCGTCAAGCTGCTCGATGGCGGCAGCACGGCCGAAGGAGTTCCCTTCCTGGTCATGGACTATGTGGAAGGCACCCTGATCGATGAGTATTGCGACCAGCACAAACTCTCGATCGACGAATGTCTTCATCTGTTCTGCAAGGTGTGCGATGCCGTGCAATATGCGCACTACGAATTGGTCGTTCACCGTGACCTGAAACCCAGCAACATCCTGGTAACCGCCGATGGCATCCCCAAATTACTGGATTTCGGAATCGCGAAAGTCTTGAATCCCGATCCTTCTGCACCGAGCCTGCTCCGCACCTACACTGGAACGCGATGTATGACTCCAGCCTATGCCAGCCCGGAGCAGATGCGTGGCAAATCGGTCACGCCCGCGACCGATGTCTACTCGCTTGGTGTTGTCCTTTATGAGCTGCTCACCGGCCATCACCCCTACCGGCTGAGGCAGCATACTCCGGCGGAAATCGAGCGGGCGATTTGCGAGCAGGAGCCCGAGACGCCAAGTACGGTCATTAGCCGGGTAGAAACTGATACGTCTTCCGACGGCAAGCCGATCACCACGACTCCCGAGTCGGTGAGCCAAACACGAGAAGGTCAGCCGGACAAATTGCGTCGCCGATTGCGAGGGGATCTGGACAACATTGTGCTGAAGGCGCTGCAGAAAGAGCCACAGCGGCGGTATGACTCGGTGGCGGAATTATCGCAGGACATCGGACGCCACCTGCTACACCTGCCGGTGAAGGCGCGCCCGAGCACGCTCGCCTACCATGTTTCGAAGTTCATCCAACGGCGCAAGACTGAAGTCATGGCAGCCCTTGCCTCAATCACCGCCATCGCCGCGTTGCTCTTCGGATTCAACATCGTCGGTCTCCGGGATCGCCTTCTGGAGGGCACTCCTACTGCGCGCATCCGATCCCTCGCAGTTCTCCCTCTGGCGAATCTTTCGGGTGACGTCGATCAGGACTACTTTTCAGATGGAATGACTGACGCGCTGATTACCGACTTGTCACAAATCGGTTCTCTGAAGGTGATCTCGCGTACCTCCACGACGCGCTACAAGAGAACCGAGAAGCCCGTTCCGCAAATTGCACGCGAACTGAACGTCGACGGAATCATCGAAGGAACTGTCCAGCGCTCGGGCGATCGCGTGCGCATCACAGCGCAGCTCATCCATGGCCCATCGGACAAACACATCTGGGCCAACAGCTTCGAGCGAGACATGGGCGACGTGTTCGCGCTGGAACGGGACGTAACCCAGGAGATCGCTCGCCAAATCCAAGCACGGCTCACGACCGAGAAACAGGTCTCGCCAACCCAACCTCGAGCGGTGAACTCCAAGGTTCTGGAAGCGTACCTTCAAGGAAATTACTACCTGAACAGAGGCTCCGGTGATGAAGACATGGGAAAGGCCCAAAAATACTTTCAGCAAGCAATCGATGCCGATCCCAGTTACGCGCCGGCCCACGCGGGGTTGGCCTACTCCCACTACCTTCTCAACCAGTCCTCTACGGAGGACCGGGCAATAAGAAGGGCGTCTGCGGAGAAGGCGGTCGCACTTGATCCATCTTCTTCAAGTGCGCATAGCGTCCTCGGAGAAATGAGGTTTGCTGACTGGGACTTCCCCGGCGCGGAAGAAGAACTTCGGCGAGCCATTCTGCTCAATCCCAACAACGCTGACGCTCACGACGGACTCTGTTCCTTTCTCGATGCCATGGGACGTCTCGATGAAAGCTTGGGCGAGTGTCAAATTGCGCAAGAGCTTGACCCGAATAAGGACCATCTCTCGTTCACAATGGAGTACCGAGGCCAGTACGAGCGGGCGATCGAGATCCTCCTGAGGTCGGCTGAGAGTCGTCCCGGCGACGGCTTTCTACACTATTTTCTATTCCGAGACTACGCCCTGAACGGGTTGTACAAGGAATCTGCTCACGAACTAGAACAGTCGCTAACCCTGGTCGGTTATGAAGACGCGGCCACCAAAGTGCATCGCATCTTCGCAACCTCCGGCTACTTAGGCGCGCTACGCGAATGGGCCAAGGATTTGGAGCATCTGCAAGCGACCAATCGTGCTTTCCTGCCTCGCATTACGGCCGAAGTGTACACGCGTCTGGGCGACAAGGATCGGGCTTTTTACTGGCTGGAACAAGGATACGAACACAACGACAGAATCGGGAACTATGGAAGCATAGTCTGGATCAAGGTAGATCATGAGCTGGATCCTCTTCACTCGGATCCCCGTTTTGCCGATTTGGTTCGCCGAGTTGGGTTGCCGCCGTAGATCGCCCGATCCGAAAGAAGACATCGCAGATGACCGGGGGTCGGCTTGCAGAACTCTAAAGGAGAGCAGCTTTTCCCCGGTTTCATGCCGGGGACCCGGGCCTAATTTCTTCGGCCAGTTCGACCTCTCCAGCCTTGGTCCAAACACACAGCAGCTCTCCACCAACAGGGACCCGCAGCACAACATCTCCAGTGCTTTGGAACAGTGGGTGGAGAATGGTGTGGCACCGGGTCCGATCATCGCGACAAAATACGTGAACGACTTAGATCCGTCGCAGGGCGTCAAGATGACACGGCCGCTTTGCCCCTATCCGCAGATTGCCAAATACAAGGGAACCGGCGATACGAATGCCGCCGCGAATTTTGTCTGCTCCCAAACCAACAATGAATGAGTACGCACCTCGCCCCGGACGGGCGGATAAGAAGCTGACCTAGCTGGGGCGGACACTTTATCGTAAATTCCAGACCGTCTGGCGTTTGCGAAGGCGGGGTTTTGTTACACGTTCTTAGCCAAAACGTATGGAAAAAAACTAGGCAAGGCGAGCGTGACCGGATATTGCATTCGGTTTAAAGCTCTAAAGGATGTAAACATCGATACGCTTGAAGTGGCAATACGATATGGGCTTGCAGGTCAGAATGAAAATGGCAAGCTGATGAAATAATTCTAGTGTTAAAGGCAAGCAGTGATCGATGCAAAGGCGCTCCAGTATACGACCCCTACAGCCCTAACCCGCGCCACAAAGCCATTGTCTATAAAAGCGGGTCTCCTAGAAAAAATGTATCAAGGTGAACTAGCTTACTCAATAAGGCTGGCGAAGCAGAGGAACGTCGAAAAGTTAGACCTGCTGCTTTTTCAATTCGCTAAGGCGGGGAAATCTTCCCGACTGATACTCGGCAAAGAGCCTGGCAATGTCCTGCTTCGAGTCTCCCATAAATGGGCCATAGGATACGATTGGGTCTCCTTGGGGTTGTCCCGCATATAACACCAGTCGCGCTCCGGATTCGCCAGCGACTACACGCAACACGCTCGTACCGCTGTCAGTCGGCCGATCGAGCCAACCGACCTGCCCAGTGTTCAGCTCGGTGTCGCCGATTCGAACCGAACCATCAATGACAAATGCAAAGCCGTTGTACGATGCAGCTATGTCCAACTCGGCCGAGGCGTGTGGCTCTAAATTGATCTCGACCATCGTGACTGGTACATGGTTTTGTGTGTTTGACTGAAGGCCGACGGAGGAACCGCTATAGACTCGGATCTCGGCGCCGTGTTCGCTGCGCACCGGAACCTCATCGACGTTAATCGTTTGAAAACCGGGGGCAGTCCAGCGTTTGTTCTTGGGTAAGGTAAGCCACAGCTGAAGCAGGCGGACCTTTCCTTTGGTCCTGACGTCTTCGCTGTGAATAATGCCGCTTCCCGCAGTCATCCACTGCACTTCGCCAGTTTTGAGTGTGCCGCCCTCATCGCGGTCAAAGATCGCGCCGTCGAGAATGAGAGTCACGGTTTCAAAACCTGCATGCGGGTGAGGACCACCAACTGGCCGGTCGCCAATGTCAAGATGATCGTCCATCAACAGGATGAAGGGGTCGGTCATCTCGAAGTTCTCCGGAGACACGACAGGTGCCGCTAGATGTCCCGGTCCGACAAATCCAGGTGCCGCTGGAGGAACGTTGACTACGCGACTGATACCGCGTTCTTGCGACATGTCTTTCTCCTTCTGAAATCAATTCCCCGTTCAATCAAAATGCTTACTGAACGGGAGCTTGCGCCATTCGAGTGCCGTATCGCCGATCATGCACTCAGCACGCAAGTACCCTTCCTCTCATACTGCGACGCAATTTATGCCTGCGTCGCAGCCTTCGCGCTGAAGATGCCCTTGAAACTTTCGCGGTACTGCAGGAAAACCAGAATCCACAACACGCAAGCGACCAGCGCAGGCGCGATGGTGCCCGGTGACATCGTCAGGTGAAACGCCAGGATGTTGTAGAGTTCCGCAGCCAGCAGTGTCAGCGCAAGTGGCACGAATCGGCCGAAGAGCAGCAACAGCCCACCAAACACCTGCCCCGCGAAGAAGAACGCCGCAAAGTGCGATGCGACGATGGCGCCAAAAAACTGTAACGCCAGCGGATTTGTGGGCGGCGGCTGGTGGATAAAGTTGAGAAATCCATTTAACCCAAAGACCGTAAACATTAGGCCCAGTAAATAGCGAGCAAAAATTGAAGTAGTTTTCATGAGTGCCCTCTCTTAGAAGATCTGCGCGTGCGTCTGCACGGCTTGAAGGTGGGGTGCGAGAAATGTGCTCCGGTCCTTCCCCTGGTTCAGCGCGCTGGTCCCACCTGCGGTGAGGAAGGTCGCGTCCGTCACGCCAAGAAAACCAAATACGGACCGCAGATACGGCTCCACGAAATTGAACGAGGCCATCCGCGTCTGGGCGTCGTAGATCCCACCCGTTGCGATGATGAAGGTTGCCTTCTTGCCGGTGATCAGGCCCTTCGGCCCTTTCTCACCGTAGGAAAAGGTCCTCCCCACGCGCGCGATCTGGTCAATCCAGAGCTTGAGAACCGAAGGCACGCCAAAATTTTGCATTGGCACTCCGATAACGTACTCATCGGCCTGCTCCAGTTCGGCGAGCAGCGAGTCGGAGAGTGAAAGCAGTTCCTTCTGCTGGGGAGTGCGGGCCTGTTCCGGCGTGTAGACGGCACCGACCCATTCCGCATTGATTGGCGGCATGGGGGTTGCGTTGAGGTCTCGGTCAATGACCTTTCCGTGCGGGTGCGCAGCTCTCCATTCAGTGACGAACGCAGCGGTTAGCTCGCGGGAGACTGACCGGCCATAAAGTGGACTGGAATCAATATGGAGTAGCGTTGACATTGAGAATTCCTCCTGCACGACATATGATGACTAGACGACATATGTCGATTAAAAGAAAAGAAACAACTGTCGCTTTGGTCCGTAACCAGGTATGCTTTCATCAATATAGAAATGGCCCAGCTTCTCCAACCCGAGGCCGAAACGACGGATCCGCGCATTCTGCGCAGCCGCCGCATGCTGATGGACGCACTAGCCAGGTTATTGATGAAAAAGGAGTTCGAAGACGTCTCTGTGCAAGAGATCGCCGACGAAGCCACGTTGAACCGGGCCACCTTTTACCTGCACTATGCGGACAAAAACGCGTTGTTGCAGGCTATGACGGAATCCCGCTTCCGCAATCTGATCGAGCGCCGAGCCATAGCATTTACCGACTGCAATGGAGCATTGCGCGCGATCGCACTCGGCGTGTGCGACTATCTTGCGGAGAGCACAGGTTGTCCCACTCAGTTGTCGCGGATGGCGCTCGAAGGCTCGATCATTCCTATTGTTGAGGATATGTTCAAGGCTGGGCTTGCCCATCATGGGATGGCTGCCGATGCGGATTCGTCACTACCCGCGACCACCGCTGCCTGGGCCGTTTTTGGAGCCGCACGCCGCTGGTTCCAGACTCCCAATCGCATCCCCGCGGAGGAGATGGCAGCTAGGATTGAAACCATGGTGAGCCCGATTCTTTTCGGCGCCTCACAATAGCAAAGCGGAGAACAACCAGTAGAAGGCGGTATCATCCTGTAGGAGAGATGATTTCGGTGGGTTTCGATGGGTTGCTAAGTCCGGAGCCCTTATCTTTAACAATGCGCCGAGCCGCGCCCTTAGATTTCCAGGAGCTCGCAAGAGCCAGCGGTGTGGCAAGACAGTCACTCACTCTCGAACTCAAAGGGTCGCCCTGAGGCCTGAAGATTCTGCGATTTCCTCCGTAACTAACAAGTCCTTTCGTATACCCATTGCGCATCCAATCCTGAGTTTGAGAAGCTTCCCCGGATTGTCCGGGGGGTGGCTTGATAGAGGAGGATGAATGGCGCAGGTATGGTTAGTCACCGGCAGCTCTCGTGGTCTGGGTCGCGCAATTGTTGAAGCGGGCCTCGCTGCGGGCAATAAAGTGTTGGCGACAGCTCGGGACATTAAGTCGCTGGCTGATCTGTCGGAACGATATGGAGATCAGGTCAAGCTCTTCGCAATGGATGTGACCGACGAAGCAGCAGCAGCAAACGCGGTAATGGCGGCGGTCGATGTATTTGGCTCGCTGGATGTGGTCATTAACAATGCGGGATATGGCAATCTTTCGTCCGTCGAAGACACGCCGCTATCGGAATTCCGGGCACAGATCGAAACGAACCTCTTTGGAACGATTATTGTGACGAAGGCAGCTCTTAGGTATTTTCGCGAAAAGAAAGCAGGCCAGTTCATTCAGTTTTCATCGGTGGGCGGAAGGATTGGCCCTCCGGGACGTGGGCCCTATTCGGCGGCGAAGTGGGGTGTCGAAGGCTTCTCCGAGGTGCTTTCGCGCGAAGTGGCACCGCTCGGCATCAAGGTCACCATCGTTGAACCCGGTGGCTTTCGCACAGACTTCGCAGGCAATTCCACCGAACTTAGCGAAGGTCATCCTGAATACGATTCGACGGTTGGAGCTACCGCAAGATTTCAGCGGAACTACAACGGCAAGCAGCCTGGTGACCCCAAAAAGGCAGCTCAGGCGATCGTCCAGTTGACGCAAGAACGGAACCCTCCGTTGCGACTCTTGCTCGGCAGCGATGCGTACGCCGCCGCGGAGAAGAATGATCTTGCGCGATTAGAGGAAGCACGAATTTGGAAGAAACTCAGCGTCTCCACCGATTTTGAGACGAAGTGAAGAAGCAGCCCCTCTGGTTTGGCAGCCAACCAAGAACTGCTCCGTTCGTGGACACAAGCGCGTTTTCGGGTACTAATGCCCGAGAAATCCCCGAAAAATGCTGGATGAGCGCTTTCGCCTGTATAGCGCGAATTGAGAAAATCCATTCCTCACTGGCTCAATTTAGAACCGAGACCAAGTATGCTTCCCTATTGGGGTGAACGGGGCTGTCGCATCCTTACCTAAGCAGAGGTCCCATTTGTGAAGCAGAATTTCGCCGCAATTATCCTTGGTGGTACCGGACAAGTCGGCGGTGCAGCCGTCGCAGAACTGCTAGCAACTTCGGAATGCCGGGAAGTGGTGATGATCACCAGAAAGGCCATTGCGCCGCGATCGCGGGTGCGCGCCATCGTTCTTGATACCGGCGCTGCTGACTTTGCCGAGCGCACTGCCGCCCTTGCCCGCGGAGTTCTAAGCCAAGGTCCCGTTAGCGCCGTGAGCTGTGTGGGTGTCGGTTCTGGATCGACGCGCTGGAGCGAAGAAGAATTGCTACGACTTGAGCTCGGCGTCGTCGGTGCCTTTGCGCGTGGCTGCCATGACGCCGGAATCGCCCAGTTTTGCCTACTTTCTGCGGCAGGAGGCACAGCTCGCAGCCGGTTTCGCTATGTGCGAGTAATGGGTATGAAAGAGGACACCGTGCGTAACGTCGGTTTTGCCCGCCTCGCCATATTTCGCACCGGCATCATTGTCGGCAACGCTCATACCCCGGCCTGGGTCGGTTGGTTGGGAAGCCTCGTGCCTGGGTCATTTGGCAATATTGATCAGCGAATTCTCGGTCGCTCAATTGCCGCAGAAATAGCTTGGTACAGTCGAGAGGCTGGTGAAGTTACCCGCGAAAATGCAGCAATGAAAAAACTCGCTGCGCAGTTCAATAGCGTGCCTTAGGAAGTTTTGCGTGGGGTCCAGGCTAGTCGGTGGCTGCCCGAAGCTGCCCGGATACCGGAGATCAATTCTTATCGTCCCCTTAACGTCCCCAGAATCGAAGCATCCAGATTCAGTTATCCTTGGTCCTTTACAGCGATTGACACTCCTCAAGAGTTTTTAGACCACGTTCCAAAATATCCCACACAAATAGCGCTAGTCGCTAAGTGGCCCAGCTCTCTTGCCCCGGTTTGATCCCTGTTGCTCCGAAGCGAAACGTTTCAAATGCTCTCCGACGGTTTCTAATATTTCGCGCGAAAGCGCCTCATCGGATACGGCGCGTGCCAGGGACATAGCTCCGACGAGCGCACTGAA
Source organism: uncultured Acidobacteriota bacterium (assembly GCA_963832245.1). Taxonomy (GTDB): domain Bacteria; phylum Acidobacteriota; class Terriglobia; order Terriglobales; family Acidobacteriaceae; genus JABDBE01. The sequence continues at coordinate 1,979,724 of CAWHTG010000004.1, read as the reverse complement.
AGTTAGGATCGCTTGCGACCTGGCCGTACGCTTGTCTTCGCCTGGAAGCAATGTGGCAATCAACTGAATGTCGTTTCGGACCTGTTCGGAGGTGACAGCACGGGTCCTCTTATCGCTGCGCGCGATCTCCGGCGCCAGCGCACTGAAAGCACAACCCGTGCCTGGATTATCTCGGTGCGCTTCGTTCAGATAGCTGTCAATCAACTTTGCCAGAGATACCGATGTCCCGCCGGATGCGGCGCCGTCCACGCGACGCTTCCACCCCCCGAATGCAGAGCTGACTGCTTCGGCAACCAGGTCGTCACGCGAATCGAAGTGCTTGTAGAACCCGCCTACGGTAAGACCTGCCTCCTTCATCAGTTCTGCGATTCCGACCCCGGCAAGGCCTTCCTCGCGAAACTTCTTGGAAGCGATCGAAACGATGCGCTTATGAGTCTTTGCCTTTTCAGCCCTGGAATGGCCCATGCATCCCCCCCAAAAAATAAACCTGCAACTAAGTCAGGATTACGAATCTAATCCTGTAACTGGATTATAGCAATAATCCAGATTGTTCGCTTAGCTACGGCCAAGATTCCGGCCCGCGAATATCAGGGAACGGTCGATGGATCCAAAGCGTAATGCTGAGAACATACGCCACAGAAGAGGGCAAAATGAGCAAATCAACAGCCGCAAAGAATAAGGCCATCGTTCTGGAAGCGTTCGAAACCCTGTTCAATAAGCGCGATTACGCGGCGGCGGAAAGATTCTGGTCACCGAATTACATTCAGCACAGTGCCCACATTGCTCCGGGACGCGACGGACTCATCGGACTCGTTAAGAGTCTGCCGGACACACTGAAATACGAGCACGACATGATCGTGGCCGAAGGCAATCTCGTGATCGTTCACGGACGCTTTTCCGGTTTCGGCGCTCCAGCCAGTTGGATAGCCGCCGACATCCTCGTCATGGAGGAAGGGGTTTTGGTCGAGCACTGGGATGTCATTCAAGACGAAGCAACACGTGCGCAGTCCAAGAGCGGGAATCCGATGTTCGGCAGTTCATTCCCCGGATAGGTACATCCGCGACCTCGACCGCCGGCTTTCGGCCCGCGGTCAAACCGTAAACTGTTTCGAACGAAAGGAGTTTTCTTATGCGGCAGTTGCAGCTCATCGCTCATGGCGAACCTTCAGAGGTCATCGAACTCAACACGGTCTCCGAACCGGCTCTTGGCCAGGAGGAAGTCCTCATCTCGATGGAAGCCGCCCCGCTCAATCCATCGGACTTTCTGTTCGTAAGCGGCAAATACGGGGTCCGGCCGACCTTCCCATCCTTGGTAGGCGCCGAGGGCGTTGGCCGAGTCGCCAAGATCGGATCGAAGGTTGATCCCGCTCTGCGGTGCAGACGAGTCCTGATTCTTCCCACCTACGAGCAGGGCACCTGGGCAGATGAAGTCGTCGCCCCAGTGCGCAACCTCGTGCCGATGAGCGACGAAGCGGATCCCCTGCAACTCTCGATGATAGGGATTAACCCGGCTACCGCCTATCTCTTGCTGAACCGATACGTTTCCCTGATGCCCGGCGACTGGATCGGTCAAACTGCAGCCAACTCGGCCATGGGACAGTACATCATTGCGCTGGCGAAGCTTGCAGGAGTCAAGACGCTGAATGTCGTCCGGCGGGAAGAAGCTGCCGAACAGGTGCGGGAGTGGGGAGGTGACCGCGTAGTCGTCCAAAGCGACAACCTACAAAAGGACATTGAGGAGACTCTCGACGGGAAGAAACTCAGCCTCGTCCTCGATACGGTGGGTGGAACTCCGGTGGGCGAGTTGACCAAATCGCTTAAACCTGGCGGTTCGATTGTCGTCTACGCCCTTCAAAGTGGGCAGTTCCCGGCCATCTCGCCCGGAGACCTCATCTACCGTGGTCTTAGCCTCCACGGATTCTGGCTCATCAATTGGATACGCAACGCGCCCAGCATAGAGATCCAGGAGATCTACCAGAAGCTAGGAGACCTCGTCGCTGATGGATCGCTCGCCGCCGCAGTAGATCATGTGTACCCGCTCGACCAGTTCAAGGAAGCGTTCAAGCAATCCTTGCAATCGAATCGCAGCGGCAAGATTCTGTTCAAGTTTGGGGCTACTGATGTGATTTCAAAGTAACCAGAAACAGCAACGCACGAAGCCTGGTTGAGGACCGCCCCTTCAGCGGGGTCATCCTCACAATCTGACAACTTTGATTTACAACTTTGATTAAAAGAGGAGGGGAATATATGAACAAGCTTGAAGGAAAAATCGCACTCATTACTGGTGGGACTAGCGGGATTGGTCTCGCTGCGGCAAAAGCGTTTGTCAACGAAGGTGCCTATACCTTCATCACAGGCCGACGTGAGACGGAGTTGGCTGCCGCGGTAAAAGAAATCGGCAGAAATGTAACCGGCATACAAGGAGACGTGTCGAATCTTGGCGACCTTGATCGTCTCTTTGCACAGATCAAGCGAGAAAAGGGCAAACTCGACATTGTGTTTGCCAATGCCGGGGTCGCGAAGTTTGCCGCTCTCGGCGCGATCACCGAGGAGCTCTACGACTGGACCTTCGACATCAATGTGAAAGGCCTGCTTTTCACGGTGCAGAAGGCGCTACCCCTTTTGCCGGATGGCGCTTCCATCATCCTGAATTCATCCGTCGTCGGAAGCAAAGGGTTACCAATCAATAGCGTTTACAGCGCCACTAAAGCCGCCATTCGTTCGTTCGCGCGGACGTGGACAACCGACTTGAAGGATCGCCGCATTCGCGTGAACGCAGTGAGCCCAGGTTCCATTGACACGCCTGGACTGAGTGGCCTCTTGGGTTCCTCAGAAACGGGCCAGCAACGGTTAAAGAATATCTCCATCAATGTTCCGCTCGGCAGGCTAGGCACGCCCGATGAGATCGCCAAGGCGGTCGTGTTTCTCGCCTCCGATGACGCTAGCTTCGTCACAGGAGCAGAGTTGTTTGTCGACGGCGGCTTCGCGCAAGTGTAGGGGTAGTCAATTGGAGAACTCGGCGATTGCGGGGGCGACACGCGCCGTGTTGGAGTCTGGGCGCGGCGAAGATGGTGGTTCGGTTGCACGAAGAGTTGCTAATGCTTTGTCAGGGATACGAAGTCGGTTCGGCCAAGCTGAACGTCGAAACCAGCCCCATGGACTCAGCTAGCGCGTGGCACTTTGAACCGATATTTGTTGATTTTGAAACGCTTGATTTTCGAATCGAGCGTTCGCGCTGGTAGCCCAAGTTTCGTGGCGGCGCCCGAGGGACCCGAGACCCGTCCATAACATTGCGTTAATGCGGCTTCAATCATTTCCTTCTCCTGCCTCGCGAGGACGCGATTCAGAGCACTCGGTCGGCTTCGGGCCACGGGGAGTTCGCGCCGAAGCCAGGTTTCGTCCACGGAAAAGGTCTCGCCATCGCACAGAATGACGGCGCGCTCAATTACGTTCTGCAGTTCACGAATGTTCCCGGGCCAGTCGTATGCCTGTAATAATCCAAGACTCTTCTTGTCGATCGTTCCGAATTTCTTACCAGCCTTCTTGCCGAACCGGTCAATGAAGTACTCCACCAGCAATGGAGTGTCAGCTACACGTTCCCGTAACGGCGGCACATCGATAGGAACGACATTCAGCCTGTATAAAAGGTCTTCGCGGAATTTGCCCTCGGCGACGAGCGTGTTCAAATCACGATGGGTGGCTGCTATTACCCTGACGTCGATAGGAATGACTTTATTGCTCCCCACTCGTTCGATTTCACGCTCCTGCAGCACCCGTAACAGTGCGACTTGGATTTCGGAAGGTAAGTCGCCGACTTCGTCCAGAAAAATTGTTCCGCCGTTGGCCGCCTCGAAACGTCCGAGCCGTCGTTGGGTTGCGCCTGTGAAAGCGCCCTTCTCGTGACCGAAAAGCTCGGAAGCAATCAGCGATTGTGGGATGGCGGCACAGTTCACCCCGATGAATGCGCGATCCGCGCGATTGGATCGCTTATGGATGCTGCGAGCAATCAACTCTTTTCCTGTACCGGTTTCGCCGAGAATCAAAACCGTCGAATCGGAAGACGCCAGTTTCGTAACTTGGCGTAGAACTTTACGCAGCGCTTCCGAGGAGCCCACTATATCCTCAAACATCGAGTCGCGATCGATTTGCTCTCGCAATGCCAGGTTTTCATTCCGTGTCCTTTCCTCCGCCCGGACGCGGTCATCGATGTCAGTTCCGGTTGCATACCAGCGAGTCACTAGCCCCTGGTCATTTCGGAAAGGGTTGTAACGAATAAGAAACCAACGGTATTGGCCGTCGTTTCGACGAGCCCGCTGTTCAATCTCGAACGGAAGGCCGCGACCGAGAGCAGCCTTGCGCTGCTCGCGTAACCTCTCCAGATCGTCGGGATGAAAGATTCGTTCGCGAAAAAGCGGGGCAATGACATCTTCCGACGCCAGACCCGTGTAGTCGAGAGTCGCTTGGTTGGCATAGATCGGTGTACCTGAGGGGTCCTGGACAACAATCGTCTGCGGTATCAGGTCGGTGATACGACGAAGCTCGCTTTCATCTTCGCGTAGCTTCGCTTCTGTTTCCTTGAGAGTTTCGATATCGGTGCATGTTCCATACCACCTGACAATCTTGCCAGTCTCGTCTCGCAGCGGCTCAACCCTCATGAGAAACCAGCGAAAGACTCCGTCATGGCGGCGGAGACGCGCTTCCATTTCGCCTGGTTCCCCCGATGTTAAAAGCCCCTGCCATTTCTGCAGCAACACGACTCGGTCTTCCGGGTGGATGGCAACTTGCCAACCCGATCCATGGGACTCGTCGGCGGAAAGTCCTGTGTATTCGTGCCAACGCTTGTTAAGGAACTCGTTCGAACCGTCCGGCAGTATGGACCAGGCCAGTGTCGGGATCGTATCGATGACCTGCCGAAGTTTCTTTTCAGAATTTCTCAGTTCCTCAAGTGCTCTCTCGAGTGCCTCTTGCGATCGCTGGTATTTCACTGAAGCCATCGCGGGATTATAAGTCATCTTTCCTGATCAAAGAGGAATTCCTGAAAAATCAGGACGATATGCCAGTCCAAGTCAAACAAACACAGACTATTGCGAATGGTCTGCGAGTTGCACTCCATTCGTCGGCTTCCGGAGCCCGGCGAACGTATGACGCTGCGGATTGAACGACTCAAAGGACGGATTCGGCTCAGCGGCGAATTTCGAATTGGGCATCTGGACCAAGTCAAAATCGAGACTGAGCGTTGCGAATCGCCTGTCGTACTGGATTTAGAGGAAGTGGATCTCATCGATGTCGAAGGGGTTCGTTTTCTCAATGCATGTGAGGCGAAGGGCATTGCAGTGCTTCACTGTTCGCCTTACATTCGGGAATGGATGTTGCAGGAGCGAGGCCGGCCGAACGAGCATCCAGAACCGTTGTAGCGGGCTTTATGTCGGACGAACGACTTCGGCTAACAAAAGCTGATGTACGCGAAAAGAAATGAAAGGAAAAAAGGAGAATTATCATGAATCAGCATATTAAGAACGTGGTTTTGGTGCATGGAGCATTCGCCGACGGCTCCGGCTGGGAAGCCGTCGCTAACATCCTCAAGAATGATGGATACAAGGTGTCGGTGGCGCAGCCCCCCGAGACCTCGTACGCCGATGACCAAAAGTACACGAAGGCCGCCATCGACGCCATGGGCGGGCCGGTAGTTCTCGTGGGCCACAGTTATGGCGGCTCCATTATTACCGAAGCCGGCAATCATCCAAACGTTGTAGCGCTTGTCTATATTGCTGCATTTGCTCTCGATGAAGGTGAGAGCTGTGCCTCAATCGAACAGGCCCTGCCGCAAGCGTCCAAAGCGTTCAAGCCGGACAGCAATAACAACTGGTGGATCGACGAGGCGCATTTCGCGGCCGACTTCGCAGCGGACATTGCACCGGAGAAGGCAGCATTCATGGCTATATCGCAGGTGCCGATCTCCACCGACTCGTTCACCCATAAAGTTACGAATCCCGCGTGGAAGAACAAGCCCACCTGGTACATGGTAGCCACCGAAGACCGCTCGATCAATCCGGATCAGGAGCGCATGATGGCGAAGCGCGCCAAAGCCAAGACGGTCGAAGTGAAGGCGAGCCATGTGGCCTACATGTCGCGTCCGAAGGAAACAGCCAAGCTCATCGAAGAGGCGGCTGCCTCCGCGGCAGCCACGGCAGTAGCGTGAAGTTGCGTCGATGGTCGGATCCTTCGGCAACACCGCGCCAGTTGTCGGTGCCCGCTCAGTCGCGTGTGAATGACTTGGCGTGACTTGAGGGCGTCCGATTAGACTGAACAGTTACAGCTCGAGAGCAGGCCTCCGCCGATCCTGACGGCATCAGCGGAGGCCCCGAGGAACGTGGTCGTCTGAGGAGAACCCAATGAAAGATCACATCACCATAGAAGGACATGACGGCGCGTTCGCCGCCTATATAGCGAGACCGAAGACCTCGCCGGCTCCCGCCGTTGTCGTTCTGCAGGAGGTGTTCGGGGTGAACGCCGACATCCGCAGGCACTGCGACGAACTGGCAGAACAAGGCTTCCTTGCGGTCGCACCCGACCTGTTCTGGCGGCAGGAGCCGGGCGTCGACCTTAGTGTTACCTCCGAGGCCGACTGGCAACACGGTCTTCGTCTGTACGGAGCTTATGACCGAGACGCGGGCGCAAAGGACGTCAAGGACACCGTCAATACAGTACGCAACCTCCCGGAGTGCAACGGCAGAGTTGCCGTCCTCGGCTATTGCCTCGGCGGGCTGATGGTCTTCCTGACAGCCGTGCGCTACCACGGCGTCCACGCCGCGGTCGCTTATCACGGCGGCGATACTGAGAAATATCTGGGAGAGGTCGGTGGGCTGAGTGCGCCCCTTCTCATGCATCTGGCCGAAGAGGACGAGTTCATTTCCAAGCCTGCGCAAGCTGAGATTAAAGCGGCACTTGCCAAGAAACCAAACGCCACGGTCTACAGCTATCCGGGTCAGAATCATGCGTTCACTCGGCATAATGGCGCACACTACAATGCCGCCGCGGCAGCGCTCGCCAACGGGCGGACAAGCGAATTTCTACATCAACAACTGCGGTGAGGAGATTCGAGATGATAAGAAAAATCGAGATGGAGCGGTTCAGCCTGACCACTTCCAAGCCGTTTGATGAAGTAGTGGCTGGTGTAAATACCGCTATCGGTCATCCGGATATGGCTGAATTCGGGAGATCAACTCACGAAGCGCGCTCTTTTGCCGAGTTGAAAAGCGCAGTCGAAAAAGGCTTGGGCAAAACCGGACTGATGCTGTTTATGCAATTGGATCACGGTGCAGTTGTGCGCAAAGAGACAGGTCGCGATATACCTAGGATCATCCGCTTTGTCATTGGCAATCCGCTCATCATGAAGGAAATGGCGAGACATGTTCCAGACGCTGGCTCATATGCACCTGTCACTGTCTTGGTAGATGAACGACCAGATGGCGTGCATTTGTCTTATGACCGAATGTCAAGTTTATTAGCTCCGTACGGGAGCCCTGATGCGCTTCAGGTTGCGCAGGATCTGGACAACAAAGTAGAGGATCTTTTGAAGCAAGCAGCAGCTTAAGCAGAAAGCAGTGCTTATGGAAATTGGAACCATTGGAGCAGGAGATTTCGCACAAGCGTTTGCAAAACGGGCCTTGAAGATCGGCCACAAGGTAAAGCTTAGCAATAACCGAGGTCCCGAGAGCCTGCGAGAGATCGTCAATCAACTTGGTCCAGGAGCAATGGCTGTCACCAAAGAAGAGGCGGCCGCTTGCGAAATGGTGCTTCTTGCTGTGCCCTGGGATAACGTGCCCGAGACACTCGCAAGTCTTCCCAAGTGGAAGAATCAGATTCTCATCGACGGGACCAATCCTTTTCACGGTAAGGCCGGAAATTTCACGCTAGCGAATGTGGGAAATCTGTCCACCAGCCAGCTTGTTGCAGCGCTTGCCCCTAGAGCGCGAGTGGTTAAGGCGCTGAACAACATGATCGTTCCTAACTTAGAAGCGGATCCCGTCGTCAACGGGGCGAGACGGGTTGCATTCATTTCGGCAGATGATGACAACGCGAAAAAGCGAGTTCAAACCCTACTTGATGGTTTCGGCTATTCAGTCATTGATCTTGGAAATCTTCGCGATGGAGGGCTAATGCAGCAAGCAGGTGGCCCCCTCGCAGGGCGAGATTTGTTCGAGAAGGGAGAACGTCATGAATGACAGCCAAAAATCTCACTGCCTTTCACGCCGCTCTGTCGAAGTCGGGATTAGGAGCATTAATCATGACTGAATCACCAGCGCACGTGCGGGTCATCGAGGAAACGCCTGCGTATTGGAGGGTTGTGTTCGATTACCCGCCTTTTAACATCGTAGACGCCAGCATATTCGAAGCCCTACAGGATCTGCTCGCACGAATGGACGCCAGCCCGAGCCTGCGGGTCGTCGTATTCGAAAGCGCGAACCCTGAGTTTTACCTTGCCCACTTTGATTTGACCGGCAAGATAGGGAACATCATGACTGCTGTCGGGGCTTCGGGCCTCCCGATCCTGATGGATACGTTCGTGCGTCTCACCAAATCCCCGGTGGTCAGCATCGCGAAGATCCGGGGCTGCGTCCGCGGTGTGAGCAGCGAGTTCGTCCTCGCCTGCGACATGCGCTTCGCGTCGCGCGAGAACACGCGACTCGGCCAACCCGAAGTCGGGGTGGGACTGCATCCCGGCGGCGGCGGTGCGGAACGACTCCCCAATCTCGTTGGCCGCGGGCGCGCGCTTGAAATCATTCTCAGCGCAAACGATTTCGACGGTGAAACCGCCGAGCGATACGGATACGTCAACCGGGCGCTTCCGGACGCGGAGCTGGACGGCTTCGTCGACGCGCTCGCGCGCCGGATCGCCTCGTTCGACCGGCGTGCCATCGCCGCCGCGAAGAATCTCGTCAACCATGTCTCGTTGCCGTCCGCCGACCGGCTCCTCGCCGCCATCACTTCTTTTGAGACCGCGCTAACTCGGCCTGAAACGCAGCAGCGAATCCAGAATCTGTTGCAACGCGGACTCCAACGAGACAGCGACTTCGAAACTCACTGGCCAGAGGTGCTCGGCACGCTCCTCAAGACTTAGTCGTGTGGCGACGATGGGGACGTTTGGGTATTTACCGAAAGATCGGTCCTGGCGGTTCAACTTCCGAATAGCCAGTCATCCGACCAGAACCGATCCGATTTCAGGCGAGCTGCGCGCGTCTCTTCTTCGTTGGCAAGGGCTGGACATCCGTTTGTGCGATACTGCTGGCATCGCGACTGACGGGCGGCTGGTTTATGGCAAACGCTAAGGCATTGCCCAACCTGGAAACGCTTCAAACGTCCCCACCCCTCGTGCAAACGCTGCCCAGCGATGCGGTGCTCGATGCGTTGAAGATGATCCTGCTCGGTGCACCGTTGAACGAAGTTCTGACGACTATCACCCGCCTGATCGAAGCTCACAGTACGGGAATGCTGTGTTCGATTTTCCTGCTTGACGAAGACGGCTTGCACCTGCGCTATGGCGTCGCCGGAAGCCTGCCGGAAGCGTACCGTGCAGCGGTTGACGGAATATGCATTGGTCCTAATGTCGGATCTTGCGGCACAGCCGCTTACCTTCGTCAGCCTGTCTTCGTCTCTGACATCGCTTCTGACCCGAGATGGGCGAAGTTTAGGCACTTTGCTCTACAGAACGGACTGCGGTCAGCCTGGTCAACTCCCATCATGTCGCGCGACGGCGAGCTGCTGGGGACATTCTGCATGTACTACCACGAAGTTCGGGATCCGGGACCGGCCGAAATTAAGTTGATCGAGGACGCCAGCCGCATTGCCGGAATCGCAATTGAGCGCGATCGATCGCAGACGGCTCTGACAAGGGCATTCGAACAGATCGAGAAATCAGAAGCTCAACTTCGACACATTGTTGACGCCATACCCCAGATGATCGCGGTCCTGAATCCGGCCGGCACTATTCTTTATATAAATCAGACCATGCTCGATTACACCGGCCTCACGACCGAAGAGGTCATGGCGAAGGATGTTCGCGATCGAGCCTTTAATCCGGAGGATGTCGAGCGATTCCGAGGCGAGCGCCTGGGATCGCTTTCGCGGGATGTGCCATTTCAAAACGAAAAACGAATCTTGCGCAAAGATGGACAATACCGGTGGTTTCTCATCCATTACAACCCTCTGCTAGACGACCAGGGAAGGGTGATTCGCTGGTATGCGACGGGAACTGACATCGATGATCGCGTCCGAGCTGAAGAGAGGACACGCAACGAGAACCTGGCGTTGAGAGAGCAAATCGATCGTGACTCGATGTTTGAGGACATAGTCGGCACCTCGGAAGCGCTCAGCAAGGTCCTCCGGCAACTCTCCAAGGTGGCATCTTCAGATTGCACAGTTCTGATTCTAGGCGAAACCGGTACGGGAAAGGAGTTGATTGCGCGTGCCATCCACAAGCGATCGAACCGCGCGGAACGGGCATTTATTGGTGTGAATTGCGCCGCGATCCCGGCATCGTTGATTGCTTCCGAGCTTTTCGGTCATGAGAAGGGTGCCTTCACCGGTGCGACCCAACGGCGCCTGGGCCGTTTTGAATCAGCGAACGGCGGGACGATTTTCCTGGACGAAATAGGCGACCTGCCTCCCGAGATCCAAATCGCACTGCTACGAGTGCTGCAAGAACGTGAAATCGAACGCATCGGCAGTGACAGGTCAATTCCCGTTGACGTGCGAGTGCTGGCGGCCACCCATCGTGATTTGAACACGCTCGTGGCCGAAGGCAAGTTTCGCCAAGATCTCCTGTACAGACTGAATGTCGTGCCTCTCGAGGTACCCTCGTTGCGCGAGCGCGCGGCTGACATTCCCTTGCTCGTCGAGTACTTCATTGATCGTTTTGGAAAAAAGGCTGGAAAGAAGTTTAGAAGAATCGATAAGAGAACTCTGAAATTGTTCCAAGCGTACAGCTGGCCGGGGAACATTCGTGAGCTACAAAATGTAATTGAGCGGGCCGTCATCCTGAGCGACAGTGATACTTTTTCTGTCGACGATACCTGGCTCAAACAGGAACCGCACCAAGTCGCCAGTCCAATGGTTGCACTTAATGGTGCGCTGCTAAGGCAGGAAAAGGAAATGATTGAGGCCGCACTGGCAGAAAGCCGCGGCCGTGTCTCCGGGCCAGATGGTGCGGCAACCAAATTGGGGCTTCCAAGGCCAACCCTTGATGCAAAAATCAGACGATTGGGAATCAACAAATATCGGTTCAAACTTCATCAGTCGAGCTGATCGCTCGTCTACCCGCAATCCCATCGCGTTTGCTCACTAAACAACATTTGCTCAAAACCGATCATGGCCGGCGCTTCTAAGTCGCGTCCATGCAAGGAATTGTGAATGGCCTAGTCGTTGCATTCGCAAGAGTGCACTTCGGAGCCAGAAATCGATGACGCTAAGGATTGAACGGATTTCTGGTAAAGGCAAAACGCGGATTCGGCTGAGCGGGGAGTTTCGATCTGAGCAAGTTGATCAGGTCAAGACCGAGATCGAATGTGGTGGACCGCGAGTCGCTTTGGATTTGGAAGAAGTGGATCTCGTGGATGTCGAAGGCATTCACTTTCTTAATGCATGTAAGGCGGAGGGCATACCGATCCTGCACTGTTCACCTTATATCCGGGAATGGATGCTCCGGAAACAAGGTCGGCCAAAAGCACGCACCAATAAGCGTAAGAAGGGACAGGTCTCCCTGGGGGAATGAAATGGGAAGCACGTATAGGGCAGTGGAAGTGTCAGCACCTGGCGTACTCCGTGTTGTCGAGCGGGCGATTTCGAAGCCGGCGGCGGGTCAGGTGCGGCTCCGCGTCGAAGCATGTGGCGTTTGTCATTCCGATTTAGCAACGGTACAGGGAGATTATCCAGGCCTGAAATTGCCGCGAGTGCCCGGGCATGAGGTCGTCGGCCGAATCGAGGAGATCGGTCCGAATGTTTCCAAATGGAAGATCGGGCAGCGCGTAGGTGTCGGTTTTTTGGGCGGGCAAGACGGCGAATGTGAACCGTGCTTACGCGGAGATTTTGCGAACTGCTTGAACCCTGTCATATCAGGAATCACAACCGACGGCGGTTATGCCGAGGTGATGATTGCCGAAGCACGAGCGCTCGCTTCCATTCCTGATGAGCTCGCGTCCGCGGAAGCCGCCCCTCTCCTCTGTGCTGGCATAACGACTTACAACGCATTGCGTAACGCTGGCTTGCGCGCGGGCGATCTGGTTGGCATTCAGGGGATCGGCGGGCTTGGACACTTGGGAGTTCAGTTTGCCCGGCGCATGGGGTTCCGCACCGTGGCCATCAATAACGGACCGGAAAAAGCGAAGCTGGCAAAGGAGTTGGGCGCGCATTCCTATCTGGACACAGCAGCAGAAGATGTGGCTGCTGCGTTACAGAGGATGGGCGGCGCCAGAGCGATCTTGGCAACCGCTCCAAGCGGCAAAGCGATTGCCGCACTGGTCGCGGGCCTCGCAGTTCGCGGCAAGTTGATCGTGGTTGGAGTCGCGCCCGACGCCATCGAGGTCTCCTCCCCGTCCCTGGTGTTCGGCGGGCGCTCGATTTATGGCAGCTTAACGGGCAGCGCCATCGACACTCAGGACACGCTGGCGTTCAGCGTCCTGCAGGATGTGCGGCCCATGATCGAAACGCTTCCGCTTGAGAAGGCTCCCGAAGCTTACGCTCGCATGATGGATGGTAAAGCCCGCTTTCGTATGGTGCTGGTCACAAAGAATGGCGCTGCTCCGAGTGCGCGCTGAAGCGAAGTTAATCGGGACCAACTGAAGATAGAGCGAAGAGGAGAGGAATATGTCTATGCCATTAAAAGCCAAGGCGAATGAATCCCAAGGAGACTCCATTCAGTTCACCTCATGGGGCGCGGCTGAAGGCTTGTTTCGGAAACAGAAGGCATACTTCGACACCGATGCGACGAAGACTTACGAATGGCGAGTTGATCAGCTCGATCGCCTTGTCCGCATGCTTAAGGAGAACTATCAGCGTTTTGCCGACGCCTCGCGCAAGGACTTCAAAACGGCAGCTCAGGAGAAAGCCTTCGAGGTCTCGGCGTCGATAGCAACCAGCGAATTCGCGAAGTCTCAACTTAAAGAATGGATGAAATCGGTCGAAGCTCCCCTTCCAAAGTTCCTCGCCGCGTCGGGCCACAAAGGCATGGTCTACCGCGAGCCGTACGGAGTCACGCTGATTATCTGTCCGTTTAATGGCCCGCTTTTGCTGTCGTTGCGTCCTGCGGTTGGCGCGCTATCGGCCGGCAATCCCTGCATCTTGAAACTCTCCGAAGCGCTGTTGGCAACGGACGAATTGCTTCTCGAATTGATTCCCAAGTATTTCGAACCGGAGGCTCTAAGCGCTGTGGTCGGTGCTCGCGAATTAGTGACGAATATTTTAAAGCTCCCGTTTGATTTCATATTTCTTACGGGAAGCGTTGGCGTGGGCAAGGTAGTGATGCGAGCGGCTGCTGAAAATCTGACTCCAGTATTGCTCGAACTGGGAGGACAGAACCCGGCGATTGTTGATGAGACAGCGAACATTCCGGATGCCGCCAAGAAAATTGTCTGGGGCGCGATGGCATGGGGAGGGCAATGGTGCACTTCACCCGGCTACGCAGTGGTCCATGAGTCCGTGGCAGAAAACTTCGTGGCCGAATGCAAGAAAGCTGTCGTCGAACTCTACGGCACGGACCCCAAGAGCAATTCAGACTACTCGCGTGTCATAAGCGCTGCCGCCGTAGAAAGACTCGCATCCCTAATCGATCCCAAAAAGGTGGTTTACGGGGGAAGGTCCGATCCTCCGGCTCGTTATCTCGACCCGACCATCCTCTACCCGATTTCCTGGTCCGACAAAATCATGGAAGACGAAATCTTCGGGCCACTTTTGCCTATCCTTACTTACTCCGATCTCGACAGGCTGATCGACAAGATCAAGTCGCTCCCCAAACCGCTTGCTGGCTACGTGTTCAGCCGGAATCAGCAGGCGATCGATCGGGTGTTGCAGTCCATTTCGTTTGGCGGGGGCGCGGTGAATCAGACCAACGTCTTTTTATTCATTGAATCAATGCCTTACGGAGGAGTAGGAAGTTCGGGCATTGGGAACTACTACGGGAAATACGGCTACGATGCTCTCACGCACGCCAAATCAATCCTGTTATCACCACCGGACGTGGCGATCGATCATTTGTTTCCGCCTTACACGAAAGAAAAAGTGCAGGCACTCAATCAATGGTTCGAGTACTGAGCGACCGTTGGACCGCACTCACTGGAGGAGGGATATGGTCTTAGCTCGGATCAAGGTAGTTGATACGCCCCTGGTTTACGACGCGATTGAGCTGGCTAGGGATTCGTCAGAACCGTACCTTTTCAACCATGTGATGCGCTCGTGGCTTTTTGGTGTCCTCATTGGGGAAGGGGCGAAACCCGCTCCAGATCCCGAGCTCTTAGCAGTCTCGGCCATCCTGCACGATCTGGGGTTGACCGACCGCTACTCCGCGCAGGAGCGATTCGAGGTCGATGGGGCCAATGCGGCTCGCTCGTTTCTGAAAGAACGTGGCATTCCGGCACATCAGATCCAATTGGTGTGGGACGCCATTGCGCTTCATACGACCCGTTCCATCGCTCTTCACAAAGAGCCAGAGGTCGGGGTGACGCATTCAGGAATCGCTATTGATGTATTTGGGGCGGGACTGGATCTACTTCCTCAAGATAAAGTCCGCGTAATTCTCTTGGAGTTCCCTCGCTTGTCGATGAAGAAGAAATTCCTGGAAGACCTCTGCGGTGTGGTTCGCCGGAAGCCGGCTACGAGCTATGACAACTCCCTGCGGGATCTTGGCACGCGTTATGTGAAGGGCTACACAGCTCCGAGCGTGGCCGATCTCTTCGAAAATGCACCTTTTACCGAATAGTCCGATTTTCAACAGACCGGAAACCCATTTCAAGGAGCTCGTCATGGCTACTACAACTAGCTCACCGATTAAGACCAAAGCCCGCACGATCGACGGTTTGTCGATTCGTTACGCAGAAAGTGCTCCTCGCGAAGTATCGGCGATTCTATTGAGCCCTTGGCCGGAAAGCCTTTACACGTTTGAGCAGATGTGGTCTCGGCTCGCAGAGCACGCCCATCTGGTAGCGGTCGACTTGCCTGGGTTTGGACATTCCGAACGGAGAGACGAACTACTCACATCGTCGGCAATGGGGGAGTTTGTCGCCCATTTAATTGACGCATTTGGGCTCAAGCAGCCGCATGCGGTCGGCCCGGACATTGGTACTTCCACGCTTCTGTTCACGGCAGCGAGACATCCCGGCCTTCTTCGTAGCATTGTCATCGGCAACGGCACCGCGGCGGTTCCCATACAGGTAGACGGCGTGCTGAAAGACGTCATCGACATGCCGAGTCTTGAGCCACTTCGCAAGATGGATCCGCGCGGGGGTGTCGAGTCGGTTCTTGCGTTTGTTGAGCGGTATAAACTTCCCGATCACGTGCGAGCCGACTTCTTGAGCGCGTACGAGGGGGACCGTTTCGTCGAATCCATACGTTTTCTTCGTGCGTACAAGACGGAGTTGCCCAAGCTCGGCGAACTCCTGCCGACGATTGAAACGCCTGTACAGATCATCACAGGCGACCACGATCCCGGTGTGCTTCCTGTGAATGGCGACTACCTACACGAGCGGCTACCTCACAACAAGTTCGATAAAGTCAACGCAGGCCATTTCGCGTGGGCGGACGTCGCTGACGAGTACGCTGATCTGATTATCGAATGGTGGGAAGGGGGTTATGAACGCTCACTGCGGTCGAAGTAAGGACGCGTGAGTCAAGGCTCAACTGATTGCCGTCCAGCACTGCCACTGGAGTTAACATATGCCAGATGCGGTCATCGTCGAAGGCGTAGCACTCGCCCGGTTCGCGCATCGTGAAGCGATCCATTTCGTGTTTGTCATTGTCGGTTATGATGACTTCGCCGCCCTGAGCACCGCAGCGGCCCAGCGGATGCGTGGCGATATACTTTTCCCCGTCTTTATGTAAGCCCGGTGGGCTTGTGTCGCATGGCCGCCCCGGCGTAGCCGTGAACCTGATCACATGCATGTTGACTAAATACTTCGTGCCCACCGCAGAGAGCGGCAGGTATCGAAGATGGTAAGCAATCATCTTATGAACGCCCGCCGTATCGGCGATCGCCTGGGGCAGCGGAGCGTATTCTCGCGGCTGGCCGCCTAGTGTCGTGTTGTATTTTTCCAGCTGTAGATACGGCGTGCTCTCATCCGTCGACCAAACGTTCACACCGCCCTCAACAATCTCGGCCCGGAGACGATTTAAGGAGCGATACCTGTCGCCCCCGTCATAGTATTTGTCTCTTGGAATGGACCAGGCAGCGTGGGCTAACGCTTCCAGTGTGCGCGCCACCTCTACGTCAACTCTGAGCGGCTGACGAGTCACCCCGCGCTCGATGAGATCCTTTCGCGACGCAGCATTCGTTTCAACCAGAATAAAGCTATGTTGAGCCATGATTCCTCCGGGCAGAGGCTTGAAGATTGCACGATGCAGATTTTCCCAATCTCTTATTAGTCTTGCCCCTAACATTGTCGAAGTAGACTGCTCCAGCCTCTTTTGCGAGGTCACGGTCTCTTAAGGCGCCTAAGCTAGGTGAAACTCACCGCGCTCCCGTCCGACCCGGGCTTCCGCCTCCGCAAAGAGCGGCCATCACGGAAGCAAGTCGGCAAACACAAACCCATCGCGCTCGACTACTTCTGCCGTCTGCACTCCAACGGGGCGAGAGAACACCGGCGCATCATACACGAACGTGTGAAATTCCCCGTTCTCGCCGCAGGGGTCGACCCCGGCAGGCAGAGCCCGAAGCAACGGCAGATCATAGTCACGACCGGCAAACGACTTCGCGAGCTTCGAGGGATCCACGCACGTAATTTTTGCTTTCAGGCCCGCTGCGATCATGTCCCGCGACAATTGTTGTGTCGGAATTTGCCAGAGCGGAAACAGCGGTTCGAGTCCACTTCCCTGCAATTGTCGCACCCGGTAGTCGCGGACATCTTGAAGAAACAAGTCTCCGAATGCAACCGCGGTAATTCCCTCAGCCGTTGCCCGCTGGCATGCGGCGCGCATCCGCTCTTCGTATTCCAGGTTAGAGCAAGGCCACGGCAGTTCCACGGCCCAGAGGGGGATGCCGGTGCGCTCGGCCTGCGCCTCTACCAGCGCCCGCCGGACCGCATGCATCGCCACGCGGTTCGCTTCGGAGTTAAAGGTGGTGAGTAGCGCGGCTACCTGGATATTCGGTTGTTGCCGAAGAAGGTGCAGCGTCCAGGCGCTGTCTTTGCCGCTGCTCCACGATAAGACGACCTTCATCACGCGCGGCTCACGCTCACCCGCGGCGAATCTTCCTTGTCAGGCGTTTCGATCCGGCGCCAACGCGCTCGTTCGGTTCGCTCGCCGAACCAGACGCCGTGGAGGATTTCGGCAATCACCTCGGCGGTTTGGGAGACCGTCATTCCGGAACGGTTGAAGAGCAGATTGCCATCGGCAAATGCGACGTTGCCTTTGCACACAGCCTGAAGCTCGCACCACCAGGGATATCGCTCCAGTATGGTTTGTTCCTGCAAACTTCGCTGGAGGTTGAATCCGCAAGGCGCCACGATCAGGTACTCCGGATCGGCGTCTCGAAGCTGCTCACCGGGGATGGCTGCCGAATGCTTGCCCTTTTCCCCAAGCAGCAGTTCGCCGTTCGCAATCTCCACCAGCTCGGGACCCCAGTTGCCCATCGCGAAAAGCGGGTCCGTCCACTCCACCATGACCACAGTTGGACGGCGGAGGCGAGCAGTTTTTTCCCGGACTGTATCCAAGCGCTCCCGCTCGCGACGGACAACCGCCTCGCCGCGCTCCTCAAGACCAAGTTCTCGCGCGATGCACAGAACACCCTCGAAGATATCCTCCAGAGACGAGGCCGAGAGCGCCACTTGCCGCGCAGGGGAGGCGCAGGCGCCACTTCGCTCGATGTCGCCGGGAGTAACCGCGCACACTTCACAATGCGATTGTGTAATCAGCAGATCGGCACGCAACTCGCGAATCAGCTCGCCGTGGATGTGATAAAGCGGCTCGCCTGACCGGAGGCGGCGCCGAACCTCCGCATCAATTTCCGCGCTCGAAACCGACACGTCAAAGGCGGGAGCGCTGCAGGCGGGAAGCCACCGCACCCAGTCCGGGCTATCGCACTCGTGCGAGCGCCCTACCAGCATTTCGCCGGCGCCCAGGGCGCAGACGATTTCCGTGGCGCTGGCCAGAAGTGAAACAATGCGCACGTTATGCAGCCTGCCGTGTCGGCTCGCACACGCGGTTGAGGATCGCGTAACCGCCGAATATTGCAATCGTGTAGACAGCGTCGCCCAGCACTTGATTCCGGTAGAACGGTATGCCAGCTAGATAACACGCTGATAGACCAGCCATTGTATGCGGGTACAACTGGTCGGTAGCCCAGACCATGAAATTGGTGATCAGGAAGAACGACAGACTGGAGGCTAAGGCCACAGTAGCAATTGCCCCCGCGCCGCTTCGGTTACGAATCAGCCTGCCGAGTAGCACCGGAATCAGCGCCGCCCCATATACGTACCAAAAGCCGGGATAGAAACCCAGCACGGCATCGCTGAGAACGAGCGCGAACAGAGTCGCCAAAACACCCGTGCTGGTCTTTTTACCATGACTTCCCGCGAACAGTCCGATGGCCATTATCGGAGTGAAATTCCACGGATGAGGAGCCAACCGCGCACATGCCCCCAGAACAACCATCCCTATCCACAAGCGTTTTGGAATTTCCATGCTCATCTCCTAAGCTGGTTTCGTAATCGGTATTGTAGTTCCTCTCGCAGCGGTTCGCGTCTGAAAATCGACAGTTAAGACTTCGTGATAGTGAGGGTATGCGCGAAACGGAATGGCAAAGCGCTGCTCCCAGAAGCGGCCGCACCCGGCATTTCGATTCGAGCCACAAGTCGATAACTGCCGGTTTGTCGGCAAACCTTGATCGGAAACGCCTCGGGCAGGACACTTCGGGTTGGAAAGACGCTGATCCGAGGCGTTTTCGATAAGGAGACTAGGAGGAAGCCGCTGGCGTTTGCGGCGGACGCGGTGCGCTATGGGATTTGAAGGCCAGTCTGAGATCGGCTCAGAGATGGGAGCCGGGCAGAGAAAGGTGAAAGAATGAAAGGACCGCGTCTACAATAAAGACGCGAATTCAGTCGTGGGACTTACATCGGTAACCTGGAATTAGGTGCGTCGTAAGCTGGAATTAACGCTATAAGGACTTTCACACGGGCTGTTCGTTTGTAAAACCTTATTGCGTGGTTTCTTCGTATAATTGCAACGGTCATGGACCGAGGCCCGGCGTCCGCGATCGGTTGGCTCTTTGGTGGGCAACAGGGAGATCCAGGCCGCCTCATTCCACGCTGGCTATTCCTTCGTGCGCTTGGCGCGATCTACTTTTCCGCGTTTTTCTCGCTGATCTTCCAGGTTCGCGGTCTCATCGGCCCGCAAGGCATTCTGCCCGCCAGCCGCTATCTTCAGGCGATAGAGCAATCCCTTCCACATTGGCAACGATTATGGTATGCGCCCACTTTGTTGTGGTTCTCGGGCGGAACTGTCATGCTGAGCGCCCTGTGCTGGGTTGGGATGTTGGCGTCGCTTTTGCTCATCCTGAATCTGTGGCCGCGCGGCATGCTGGTCATTTGCTTCGTGTGCTTTCTATCGTTTGTTAGCGCCGCGCAGGATTTCTCCGGTTACCAATCCGATGGCATGCTGCTGGAGGCCGGTTTCATCGCTTTGTTTTTTGCCCCACCCGGACTCCGCCCGGGACTGGGGCAACTCCATCCTGCCTCGCGGGCCAGCTTTTTCCTGCTGCTGTGGGAGTGGTTTCGCATCTACTTCGAGTCCGGCGTCGTGAAGCTTCTAAGTGGGGACCCCCAGTGGCGCAACTTCACGGCGATGGATGAGTACTACCAGAACGGACCCTTGCCTACGTGGATTGGCTGGTACGTGCAGCACCTGCCGCACTGGTTTCACGCGGGGACCGTGTATGCCACGCTGGGTCTTGAGTTGGGCCTGGTGTGGATGCTTTTTCTGCCGCGCCGTTGGAGAATCGTATGCTTTTTTATCGTGACGCCATGGCAGATCGGGGTAATTCTGACGGCAAACTACACCTTTCTAAATTATCTGGTTCTCGCGATGGGTGTGCTGTTGCTCGATGATCGCTTTCTGCTGGGCGTCATGCCCGAGAAGTGGAGAGCGCGGTTCCAGGTCGGAATCGTCCCTCCGGAAAAGCCTCCGACGCCAGAGCTGAGAAGCTGGAAGGAGAACAGCGCTCGTTATTGGCGTCTGGTAAAGCTTTCTGCCAGCGCCCTGATGTTGACGTGGATTTTCTATGCGACCACGGCAGAGCTTGTCTGGATGTTTGCAAAACTACCTTTACCCACTTCTCCCGTGGAGGCACTAGAACCGTTTCGAATCGCCAATCGTTACGGACTATTCGCGGTAATGACGCGCGGACGATATGAAATTGAGTTCCAGGGCTCTACAGATGGTCAGACTTGGATCGCCTACCCATTTCGCTACAAGCCGCAGAAACTGGATGAGCCGCCCAGAATCTACGCACCGTATCAGCCGCGCTTTGATTGGAATTTGTGGTTCGCTTCTCTGGGATCGTGGCGTGAGTATCCGATCGTGCCCAATACGGAAGTGCTCCTGCTTGCGAACGACAAGGACGTATTGGCGCTTTTTGCCGGTAATCCTTTTTTGCAGCAGCCGCCACATCAGATTCGCGCCGTGCTCTGGCAATACTGGTTCACGACAATGGCAGAAAAACGCGCCACCGGGATGTGGTGGAGGAGGCAACTGTTGGGTCTGTATGCTCCCACGCTGGAGTGGGGACCGGACGGAAGAATCCAAGTTGTCGAGTGGCCGATGGTGCCGCCGAAGGAATAGCTTATTGGTGACGGATTCGAAAATGAGCAGAACAAGATTTGGTGGGCGATGAGTCGCAAGGCGTGCGTTGTGGGCTCTGGTCCAAATGGGCTGGCAGCGGCCATCGTGCTGGCCCAGGCAGGCCTGCAAGTCGATGTGTTTGAGGCTGAGCCGACCCCGGGCGGCGCGGCGCGCACGATGGAATTAACGCTGCCCGGCTTCTTGCACGACTTTGGATCTGCGGTGCATCCGATGGCCGTAAGTTCGCCTTTCTTCGCTTCGCTGCCGCTCCATGATCATGGACTGGAGTGGATTCACTCTCCCGCTCCGCTCGCCCATCCGCTCGACGACGGAACAGCAGTGCTGCTGGAGCGCAATCTTGCCGATGCCAAGGCTTCACTCGGTGCAGACGGCAATGCCTGGGGCAAGCTTATGGGTCCGTTTGTCGAGCACTGGAATGAATTCGCTCCGGACGTGCTTCGTCCAATTCGCTCGATTCCGAAGCATCCCTGGCTCATGGCGCGTTTTGGGATGAACGCTCTCCTGTCCGCCAGGACGATTGCCCGCCGCTTTCAGAGCGAGCGCACACGCGCGTTATTCGCGGGGCTCGCCGCGCACTCTTTCCTCAGTCTCAACGAGCCCTTGAGTGGTGCGTTTGGGATGCTGATGGCTGTGCCGGCGCATGCCGTGGGGTGGCCGATTCCTTGCGGCGGGTCGCAGTCGCTTGCCAATGCGCTGTGCGGTTATCTATCCACGTTCGGGGGTAAGGTAAAACTTTCATCGCGGGTTGAGTCTCTCGCGACGTTGTCGCACTATGATCTGATTCTCTGTGATGTGACCCCGCGCCAACTTCTCAGAATTGCCGCCCAACGTTTATCGGGCAGCTACAAACGTCAACTGGAGAGGTTCCGTTACGGCCCCGGCGTTTTCAAAGTCGATTTCGCACTGAGCAGCCCCATCCCCTGGAAGGCTTCCGAATGCTTGCGCGCGGTGACCGTGCACCTGGGCGGGAGCTTTGAAGAGATTGCCGCATCGGAACAGGCGGTGCAAGCTGGGCGGCACCCCGATTCTCCGTTTGTTTTGCTGGCTCAGCCCAGTTTATTTGATTCCTCGCGCGCTCCTGCGAGCAAACACACGGCGTGGGCCTACTGCCACGTTCCAAACGGCTCGAAGGTGGACATGCTGAAAAAGCTGGAAGATCAGATCGAGCGCTTCGCTCCTGGCTTCCGCGAGTGCATTCTGGCGCGACGGGTTTTTTCTCCGGCGGACCTAGAATCTATGGACGCCAACCTGATAGGCGGTGACATCGGAGGCGGCATTATGGATCTCCGTCAAATTATATTTCGGCCGACCTGGCGATCCTACGCGACTTCGACAAGAGACCTGTACATCTGTTCGTCATCCACTCCGCCTGGCGGCGGCGTGCACGGCATGTGCGGCTATCACGCTGCTAAGATGGCGCTGGCGAGATTATCCTAGAACGGAGGGCTTAGCTGCGTCGCGTATGATGTCGCTACCTCTTCAAGGCGGACTGGCAACCCTTCCCCAATCCGCCACAGGAAGAGTTGCCGACCACCGGTACGCGTCTGTACTTTTAACGAGCTAACAGCTCGCTAGTTCTGACTCTTGGTTTTCGTCACCTTGCGCAGGATGAACTCCTGTGCCACGTTGGCGAGCGCGCGCTGGCCGGTGCCGATAAAGAAATTCCCCAAGAACAGGCCCACGCCGCGATTCGACTGGGGATAGTACGCGTTCGCGAGGGCCGCCGAGGCCAGATCGCCACCGATGGTCGAGTAGTTCGGCTGCAGCTGCCCGTTGTCTCCCCGGCAGATGAATGGGCTGGAGAGCGCGTGCAGAGCGCGCGACTTGTTGGTGCCCGTACCCTGGTAGAAGTAACGCGGGTCCTGGTGCAGAAGGGACGGCAGGATAGCGCCGCCGACCATGATGTTGATCGCGCCGTCGGCGTAGCCCGCGCCAAAGCGCTCGGCGTAACCCTTCGCACCCTCCTGGTAGTTGGGGTTGTCGGCTGCCTGGTCGATGCCGGCAAATCCAGCTACGCCGATAACCGTAATCGGATCGACGAGAACCTTGAGGGCGAGCTTGAACTTCAGCTTAGGCGTGAGCGGCGCGGCATTGTTGCCATCGTAGTTCACGTAGAAATTGGGGATGAAGCCGAAAATGCGCTGCTGCTCCTCGACCTTGACCTGCTCGGCGGCGATCTCCTCGGCGGAGGCAGCCGGAGCGGCCACGGTGATTGTGGTAAGCGCCTCTGCAATACGGAGTTTGCTGCCCGTCACGATTGCATACTGGCCTGGCTTGATACTGATGGAGGATGAAGTCCAGCTTGCAAATCCCTGGGCGCTGACGGTCACCATATAAGTTCCCGGCTCAACGTTGTTGAATTGAAAGAACCCGTTGTCATTCGTCACCGCCGTGCGGGGATCTTTGAGGGCGGCGCCTTCGAGAGCGACGGTCGCCCCAGGAACGGTGCCATTGTTCACATCGGTTATCGTGCCGACGATGATTCCGGTCTGCGCCTTGGGCGCGTCAGGCAAACCGCTCGGTTGCTCCTCAGCCTTCGAAATCCTTGATCCGCAAAGGCAGACCGCGAGTGCAAACACAAAGACAAAGATAAGCCGCTTCATTGCCTTCTCCCTACGAATGACAGAACTCTTCCACACAGGTGTCCAGAGCAACTCAACGGCCAACCAGGACGGTGGAAGGAACGTCTCGTAAATCGCTGACTTTACTCAAGAAAAGAAAATCATGCGGAGGATGGTGTCGAGACCTGTCGAAGGCAACCTCGACACTGTCGGACATTGGACACAACCGTACGTCGGAGAGCCAGGTTCAACGGATGGTTTTGTTTGCAGGTACGAGCCTCGGGGAAGACAACGACGTTCCAAGAAAATGTATTTTCTCGGAGAATGCCCTCAACTCAAAAGTTAACATTTGTTCGAGGTCTAGTTTACGCACGGGCAATATGTGGGATGCCAGATCTTTGGCAGATGCCAGATCTCTAGCAGCGATTGTCTGTCATCGTTGTCGGCTAGGATCGACAGTTTCGACTTCGACACTGCCTGCTTAACCCCTTCTCGCACCATTGTCTTTGCTTTCACCAATTAGGAACGAAAGTCCCGCTGTTCACTTTGGCATGCCGGTTGCCCTAGTTTGATTGTTCAAACTTGCTAGGTAAGGAGCCGTCGGGGGCCATGAAGTCTTGGGTTCTAGTGTGGGCATTAACAATTTCTGTCCTGCTCCTAAGAGCATCAGACCTCAACGCGGCATTGCAAATTGACAAGCCATCGCCGACGCGAGCGGAGACGCGTGAGGTTCGCGATGAAGCTGATCCCACGGATCAGCAGTCTTGCTTCTCGATGGGGCAGATCAATCTGATGTACGAAAGTGGAGACGTGGGGGCGCCGAACGTGGGATTGCGGATTACCGATCCCCGCGGCCGGAGGATCGGATTCGATCCGCGAGCCAACAAAGGATGGCAGGAGTTCCCTCTCGCCGATGGGTTTGTCGATTGCGACGAGAACGAAGACACTGGTGAACTCAGCCACTGTGCCGGGCATATCCAGATCTGCGGGCCAATCAGCGGCACGTATCAGGTGGATGTACTGCCGGCGCACGGTGGCAAATATGCAATCCGTGTGTGGGGAACAAGCGAAGAGACGCGGGATGAACTGGGTATTCACTCGACCGATTCGCGGGTCGAGTGGAAGAGTGAGATACAGGACCAGTGGCCCGCAATCCTGTTGCTCCAGTATTCTCGGGAAGCGGGAACTCAGATTAAGTTGCTCCGAAGCGGTCAACCCGTGGCGCGCAGAAGCGCTTGTTGCTCGTCGGCCTCGCCTCTAAAGCACCAGTAAAGTTCCTCTGCGGCATGCAGAAATGGATAAATACGGCCTGAAAATATAATGCAGCGGGCGAGTATCCCCTGAAGAGTTTTATCGAGATGGCCGCTCGCCGATCATACTCGTGACCGGGACATTGCTGCACGGCACTCTTGTAGGAGCAACCCAAACAGCTCATCCATGTGCTCCTCGCGCGTGCGGAAGTTCACCGGATTGATGCGGAACCACATCTTTCCCTTCAGTTCTGTGGTTGAAATCCAGAATCGCCCGCTCTGCTCTATTCGCTGCGCTACTTCGGCATGCAATTCCTTCGACTCCGCATCATCCAGATCTGGGTTTTTGAAGCGTATGCAGATCGCCGACATGGGCGGATTGCTGGCCGGCTCAAACTCAGGATGTTTTTCGGCTAGCGCATGAAGGTGCTTTGCCTGTCGCACATTGTTGTCGATCCATTCGCCGATCTGTCGCGCTCCGTATCGCTTGAAGCTCATCCAGACTTTCAGGCTGCGAAACCGGCGAGACTGTTCGAACCCGTGGACGTAGTACTGATAACGTTCGTTAGCCTGGTCGAGTTCGTCCGTGAGATACGACGGCTTTATCCCAAATGACGCGGTGAGCCGTCTCTGATTCTTGACCAGTACGGCCCCGGCGTCAAGCGGAGCATAGAACCACTTGTGAGGATCGATGGTAATCGAATCTGCCAGCTCGAGCCCACGATTGCGCATCGGCCACTGATGCGAGAGCAGCATGCCGCCTCCATAGGCGGCATCGACGTGCAGCCACATCCGTTCGCGGTCGGCAATGCGCCGCAGTTCGGGGATATTGTCGACGGCGCCGGTGTTCGTGGTACCGAACATGCCGACGATACACATCGGGCGAATGCCCTCTCTCTTATCGCGCGCGATCGACTCTTCCAGTGCGTCGAGCCGTACTTGAAACTGCGCGTCAGTCGGCAGCGCTCGCAACGCATTTCGCCCTAAGCCAATGGCGTCGACTGCCTTATCGATGGAGACGTGCCGCTCCTCGGATGCATGCACCGCCCAGCGCTCACGGATTCCATCGTGTTGCGCCTGGTCGCCAGTCACCGCATCACGCCCCACTTTCAGGCCGATGAAGTTGGCCATCATCCCACCGCTGGTGAAGTTGCCCCCCGCATTTCGAT
Source organism: uncultured Acidobacteriota bacterium (assembly GCA_963832245.1). Lineage (GTDB taxonomy): Bacteria > Acidobacteriota > Terriglobia > Terriglobales > Acidobacteriaceae > JABDBE01. Next base: position 1,953,687 of record CAWHTG010000004.1, on the reverse strand, counting down.
CGTAACCGCAAAGATCGGTAAGCCAGCGTACTGCCTGTCGTTCCATGGCTACTGCCGAGGGACCGATCGAGTACGCTCCGACGTTCTGATTAATCGCCGAGCAAATCAAGTCCGCAATAATGCCCATCGGACTAGGCGAGGGGGTGATCAGCCCCATGTAGCCGGGATGGCCAACATGAGTACAGTAAGGAAGCAACTTATTTTCAAGCTCTGTCAGTACGGCGTCGGGCGAACTGGGGTCCTGAGGCAGGAGCTCGGAAAAGAGTTGGTTCACCGTACGCGGCTCCACTTCAGGAAACACACGCTTCTCTTCGATATGGTCAAGATACTCAGCGAGTAAATCAACAACCCGGTGCCCAACGTCCCGAAACTCCTTGGCATCCATGAGAAGCCCTCTTAGAAAGAAATACCACTTCAGGATCTCTGTAAAACTCCAGGTGCGCCACCCTTCAGATCGGAGAGTACATGACCAGCATCATTTCAATGCTACTGGCACGAGAAGAGCTTGGAGTTGCTTCTCCATTGAGGAAACGGTAGTGATCGTAGCAAAGCGGCCGCGAAGAGCGTATTCGGTACGTTCGCGGATGGCATCGACCCCGAGTTCCTGGGATGGATTGTCGCGATTCGGGATGGGGAACGTCATGGTGCCGTCAATCACGAAATCCACTGCGTAGCCGAGATCGGCCGCGAGGCGGGCCGAGGTCTCGCAGCATTGCTCCATTTGAATTCCGGTGATTACCAGGCGCCGGACACCTTTTTCCAGGAGCATCTCCGCGAGCCGCGTGCTGGTAAACACGTTGCGCGTGTTCTTGTGGAGAACCGGCTCGTTCGCCCTCGGTTCAATGAAGTCCATCAGCTTGTAGTACTTGCTAGTGGTTTCAAATCCCGGGTCCTCATCTGTATGGAGAAAATAGATGACCGGCAGGCTGGCCTCGCGATAGCCTGCGATCAGGCGGCCTACGTTCGACTCGAAATCACGATTATCGCGCCTCTCCCAGCGCGGCATCGCCTTGAACGAGTCCTGGGCGTCGATCACGAGTAGTGCAGATTGCTCGATAGGAATTTGCTTGTTATAGAGCAAGCGCGACCTCCTGCAAGGATAGATTCACGGACTGCCTCCCGCGGTGAATAAAATTAGGGACGTTCAAGCTGCCTTCTTCTCCAGATGCCTGCGCCATGCGGAAAGCCCTTCAGCCATGTTCTTGCGACCATAGCTGACGCGGAAGCGGTCTACGGGTGTCGGTCCCAGGTCCGACCTGAATAGACTCGCGGGCAATAGCAGGACTCCTGCATGCTGTACAAGCTCCTCAGCAAACTGTTCCACTCCCTCGGTGCCTAAATACCTGGGATAGCCGATGCATCCACCATCGGGAATGTACCATTCAAAAAGGTCTCGATGGGCCTCAAAGAAATCCGTCAGCAGGGGTAAATTGCGGGCGATCAGGTTCCGGTTTCGCTCCAGGATTTGATCGCGAGCCTTGAGCGCAATTTCTGCCAGCATCTCACTGGGCGCCGAATTGCAGAGAGAGGTGTAATGCTTGACGTGTTCTATTCGCCGAAGGAGTTGCTTATCCTTGCAGGCGATCCATCCAATCCGTAATCCCGGCAGCCCATACGCTTTGGACATGTTGTTGAGCGAAAGGCCACGCTCGTAGATGTCGACGACTTGCGGAAGTCGAATTTCTGGCTTTCTCTCGAGGAACCGGAAAACCTCATCGCTAAAAACGTAGATGCCTTGCTTTCTCGCCATTTCTACAATCGCCTGCAGGGTATCGTGAGAAATGACCTTGCCCGTAGGGTTGTTCGGGAAATTGATGGAAATCAGGCGCGTATTAGGACGAATGGCATCGCGTAACTGTTGCAGGTCGAGGTCCCAGTTTTTCTCCGGGTTCAATGGAATCCCGGTTACGCCGCAGATACTCAGGGGAAGTGATTCCGACGACTGGTAATTCGGAGTAATAACGATGGCGTGATCCTCTGGTGTAAGCAGCGCTCGCATGGTAGCGAAGATCCCGTCCTGGCCGCCAGCGAAACAGAGCACTTCAGACGGGTCCACGCTCTCATAAGTTCCGGCAATCGCCTCTCGGAGATTGGGACGGCCGGAGGTTTCCGTGTAGCTCAGACTTAAATCCTTCCACGTCTCCCTGTCAGCGTCATCTGCCATGGACAACAGTTCAGAGATCGTCATAGATTGCATGTCAGAGGCACACATGTGGTATTGGGCTTTGAATTCCCACTTGCTGAAGTACACTTCGAGTGCGAAAGGCTTTAGCTGCGACATTGTTTCTCCGCTGTTACCGATCCCGTCGGTGGTTCAGGCAGACGTACCGGGTTGTTTCGCGAAACTCCGAGCTGAGTGGGTACTCTTAAGGATACAGCGCAACAAAATAGGCCTGCTAGAGATTAGGCATTAGACATCCTTCTGACTCACGACCGCTTCAATCATGCTGAGCTTCACCGCGCCAGCTTTGAACGTGCGGGCCGGTTCAACCCCGACCGGGTGGGAGAAACTTTCAACGATTCGTCTTTCTAAAATGATAGCTTAGTGTTACTCCTGCGTACGAAACCTTGCGCACGCCCACAATGCGCTCGAATGGGCTTGCCTCGCCGGGCAGTTGCAAAGTCTCCAGGGTTTGTCCCGTATAGCCGTTAGCCAACAAGATGTGCACACCCGAATCGAATAGACCATCGCTGAAGCTGCGCGTCAGAGACCCGCGAATCTCGTGTACCGGAACAGCCGTGAAGCCATCGCCCAAGGGTTTACGGCCAACGTATTCCAGTTCTCCTCCGGCTCGGACTCCCCATGGCAGACGAACTGTGGTGCCGGATACATCCCAAATCAAACGAGGTGCTTCTGGGACAGCCTGCCCGGTCAGCGTTTCCGTGGCTGTGGCTCGCGCGAACGTAGCCTGCAACGAACCAAACGAAAAATGATGATGCGCCGAGAACATCAACGAGCGCACTAATGATGGGCCCACGTCTTCCTGCAATCCGGTATCAGGATCGATCTTGGCCAGCTCCTGCGAATTGCTGACTTGGCTCAACGTTAATCGAAACTGAGTTCCAGCCACCGTCTCCGCTGCAACTAACTGATAGGCATGGGAAGTTGCGATGGGAGTTCCCTGACCCTCCCCCAAGCCAATTCGAGGATCATTAGTGTGAAACGCCTCACCGTAACTGAATGCCAGCAAAGGGATGTGCGTTTTTTCGGGAGCATGGAAGGCGAGCGTACCTCGCGGAGAAGTGAGACCCGAGTTCGCCTGGTATGAATTTGCAGGAAAGAGCCGATCTGTATTATTGAAGAAAATCTCATCCCTTCGCACACCCAAACTGTAACTCACGAACTTCGAAAGCGTCCCGTTGATGGCAGCGTAGGGTGCAACATCGCCAATGGTGAAGTTGTTAAGTGTCACCGGCTGAAATATGCCGTTCGCATCTGCCCGGGCAAGCTCAGCATTACGTGGCGCATCCTGCCTTAGATCCAATCCGAGGCTAAACGCAATCTTCTTATTGATTTCTTGGTTAAAGGATGCATTGCCTCCGGCCACAGTGCGGAATTCCGATTGGCGAATCAAACCATCGCCAAAATCTGACTGTAACCTCAAACTGTAAGATGGCTTCTCGCACGTCCCTGGACTCCTACCGATCGACAGGCCGGTTTTGGGCGACACCATCGACCCGCGGCAACAGGACCTCACGCATACTTCGCTATTCGTAGCTAGCGATACGTGGCAAATTTCGGACAAACGACAAGTGCAGTTCTCCGGATTCTTTCGCATAGTACCCTGCTCCGAAAAACGTGAGCAGATGGCGGCCAACCGTAAACGATCTTTCTCCATTGATCTTGTATTGCTTGCGATGCTCCGGGAAAGCCAGCAAGCCGTTTCCACCGGCGATCTCCATTGCCAGCCAGGCGCCGATTTGTGGGTTTGCTGGACTCCAACCGGTTACGAGGTCGTAGTCGCGCATATCTCCGGTGATTTCGGCGACTGGTTCGAGCCGGGGACGAAGCCCATAAGCGACCGCAAGATTCTCTGCGTTATTTCCGTGGCGCACATCGAAAGCGCCGGCATCGGTTGTGACATTCCCGATGGCTGCCGGAATGAGCAGGTTCGGATCGGCATAGCCGTTGCCATGCGCGTTCGCAGGCAGATTGTTTTGAAATAAAAAGTCGCCGATCTGGATGTACTGTGCGATCGGCTCGCCGTGGTCGCCAGCCACTCCGGGGGCGAAGTACTGTGGAGCTTTTACGCCGCCCGATGCGGTTTCAGACGGAAACCCAGGCACGGAGACCGGCATGCCAGGCTGTCCAGGACTCGCTGCGAGCAACTCATCGGCTGAAAAAACCTGTGTGGAAGGGTCGGCCGCCATTTCGTTCGCATTGGCAATGACGGTGGTCGTCGACGACGCGCCTACCTGGATCTTAATTTCCGTGTCTCCGTTGATCGATAAAGGCAACGTTACCGGGGCGTGACCTTCCGCTAAGACTTGCAACTTGTAATCGCCGGGGCTTAGTGACAGACGGAAGTTTCCCTGCTGGTCGGCTGTAGTGCTTGATTGTTCTGCCTGTACGATCGCGCTGGGAATCGGAGTTCCATCCCCGGTCACGACCTGACCGCTCAAGATCAGACTTGTGGGCTGCGGATTGAGTCCTGCCGGCTGGCTGTCGCCCGCGTCTGCCAACGCACACCCAGCCAGCAGAACCACAATTGTCGCGATGAGGAGCTTTCGTCGCATCGCCAGATCCTAGCGCCGCACATCTTGCGTGAGGCTTGCCAACGTAATCCGCGCCTGCTCCGAGCCCACGCTATTCAACTCGGCCGATTCCCGCAGGTAATGTTCTGCCGCAGCCCTGTCTCCGGATTTTAGCGCGATCTCCCCCGCATGACGGAATATCTTTGCGTCGTGAACGCCGACTGCGAGCGCGGTTTCGATTTCCTTCCGTGCCTCCGCGCATTGCCCGTTCTTGCACAATGCCCAGGCGTAGGAATCTAAGGTGAAGACATCGTGCCGCCGCGCGATTTCCCGCTGCGCCACTTCCAGGGCCTTGTCCGGCCGGTTCGCGTAATCGGCATAATAGAAGATCAACTCGTGATTGGAATTGTCACCGCGATTGGTTTCGAGCAGAGACTTCTGTTCGAACTCGGCAAAAGCTCGGTTGGCTTCATCAGTCTTCGCGGCCAACTGCAACGCTTGTGCCAAATCAAACAAATTCTCCGCGTGAGGGGCGGCGGCATAGCGCTGCTTGAGCAACTCCACTGCCTCGTCGTATCGCTTCTGCTGGATTCTTACCTTCGCCAGATTGCCGAGCGCGTAGTGATATCCGGGAAACATGACCAGCGCCTGCTGCGAAAGCTTCTCCGCCTCATCGATTTTTCCGATCGCCAGGTTGAGGTGCGCCATCTGGGTCACGATCCAGGCTCCGTCTTCGGCTTCGTTTGGGGGCGTCGATTGATACGCCATGTTCATCAATTCGAGCGAACCCTCGATGTCGCCGTACAATTCGCGGAGATACGCAGCACGCGTTAAGCCCGGCGTATTTCCTGGTTTCAGATCAATCATCCACTGTGCTGCCGTCTCCGCATCCTTATAGTTGCCGAGCTCTACATTGGCGTCAGTGAGAAAGCCGTAGAGCATCACGTCGTCCGGCATTTTCTGGTTGAGCTTTTTCGCTGCGTCCAGAGCCGCGGCGAATTCATGTTTGCCGAGCAGAAGCCAAACGTGAATCCTCTGACCGTCAAAATTTTCTGGAGAGACTTCAAACGACTTCTGTAACGTCTCCTCAGCCTGCGCGTAGAACTTGACGTCGGATGTTTCGCGCGCCCGGCGCGAGAGTGCCAGGGCCAGTGCGTTGTAGGCTTCGAAATCCTTTGGATTCTTTTCAATTAACTTTCTCGCCTGATCCATGCTGCGTTCTGCGGGGGACAGCTTGATTTCAGCCGTAGCGTTCGGAGCTTGCGCAAGTCCGGCGACTGCGCACAGAAGTAACAGTAGAAGAGCCGCAATTCGTTTCATGACATTCCTCTCTTTTTGACCTTGAATTCTTTAAGAAAATTTCGTGGCCGCCGTTTGCCAGCGGCCACGAAGCAGGTTTATTTCACAGGGCAGATATCATTGGCTTGGCCAGAGCAGCCTCTCTGTCCGGGACCAATGTGGTGGCTGTCACGCCCGTTGCGGGCGGGTTTCACCCACGGGAACGTAGTGCCGTAGCCAACCTCGTTGATTTGCACGCCGTCGCCGATGCGAGCGCCGTATTTTTTCGAGTCGATCAGAATGCCAGCCACTGTCCGCGAGGCGATATCCACCACATCGTCAATGGGCCGGCGGCCGTCTGGAAATCCAGCCAGGTCTCCGACAAGGAAGCCGAGACGCTTCTGGCTTCCCACCGCAGTTGGCGGAATGCCGGTGTTTAAGCGCAGCAGGTCGGCTACTGGCCCTGCGTCTCCTGGCTTACAGCCCGGACAGATCGGAGGCTCGTACTGTACCAGCAGCAGCAAGTCGTTCCGCGGCGGCGGCGGCACCGGAACCCCGAAAACGGAACCGTACAGTTGTGCCAACAGAGGATTGAGCACGAAATTTGCAAACTGCTTGTCGTTGACCGGGAAGTCGGTACTGAACTTGTCTTTGGAACCGGTTCCAATGATCAGTTCGTTGATCAGCGAGTTGCCTTCACGGTTGACTTGGCGCCACTGGCCGCCAGTATCGGTTCCCGAGGATCGCCGCACGCTGACGCGTTGCCGGCAGGTAGCTCCGTAAGTCCCGATCACCGCATCCTTGTCATTGGCATTGTGTATCTTCCCGTCGACCGTCAGCATGGTGATGGGAACTTCCAGGACAATCGAGTTTACGTTGAAGCCTGCCACGGAATCGGCCGCATAGTTGTGAGTGTCGTCCGCATCCTCTGCCGCAGTCAGTATGCCGCCCACGCCCATGCGGTAGTTGATGGAATCAAACGTTCCGCCCAGGTCGATGTAAAAAGGATCGTCGACCGTTCCCGCGAACACACGCACATCATTGCCCAGATCAAAGACTCCTTGGTTAAACAATTCGTCGTAATTCGGCATAGTTCGCGGGCCGACGTTGGAAGGCACTGCATAAAGCGTTTTGCCTTCGCTCAGTACAGTCCGAACGCCGTTCTTGAGCATCACCACGGAATAAGTCTGCCGAAGACTCAGCCCTTCGGAGCCCCTGCCCGATAGCGACGTAATCGGAGGAATGCCCGCGATGCCGCCGACATAGCCGGTGAAAACGTCAGGCATGCGAATTTCTGTCTTGAAGCGGAATTGGAAAGTGATGTCAGGGATTCCGTCGCGGTTGTTGTCAACATGCATTTCGTAGAGAACGTTGGGATCGAATGGAAAATAGTTGGGACCGTTCGAAGGTTGCAGGAACCCATCGACGTTGAGAATCATGGTTACGCGGTCCGGGCGGTCGTAGCTGACAAATGCGTACCAGTCAGTCACGTCCGCGGTGTGGTCCAGTGCGGATATAGGGGCTTCGCGATGGCTGGACGCGAACAGGCTGGCCGGAACCAGCATGAACAGCGCCACGGCGAAAGCCACCATCGTGTTCAGTCGCTTCATAAAGTTTTTCCTCGGGGATTGAATTCGTCGACCTCACCGCGTCGTGGGCTAAACCGCCCGGGGCGCGGCGCCACGCCCCGACGGTTTACGAGCGGCTTTGTCTACTGCAACAAGTACGAGCCTCATCGCAGATTGGATTTCTTATGCTGGATGTTTTGCTGGACGACGACCACACAAACTCCGGAGTCACTCTTAAGAACGCGCTTTAGGGAAGGAATTTTCTGCTAGCAAGTGCCTCCCAACCGTGATAAAAAGGCTGCCAACTACGGAACCCCTAGCCGACATCCCTGGGGCGGATAGATTTTATTTAGTCCGGAACAGATCCAACGGGCGTCCTTGCCCGTATGTATTGTTCGTATGGGTCAGTGTTGGCCGCCAATCCCGCTATTGACTGGTCGGGCGACGAGCATTCCTGGGTCGCGCTGGTTTCGCAGCTCGCGCTCGGAGACGAGCAAGCCTTGGCGCAACTTTACGACGCGACCAACCGGATTGTTTACGGCTTGGCTTTGCGCATTCTGGAGGATGCGTCATCCGCTGAGGACGTCACTCTTGAGGTCTACCTGCAGGTCTGGCGCACGGCGAAAAGTTATGACCCGCAACGCGGTAAAGTATCCTCATGGCTTGTAACTCTGACCCGCAGCCGCGCGATCGATTGGTTGCGTGCTCGCAAGGCAAGGAGAGCCGAGCTTGAGCAAGATCTCGACGACGTCGCCGGCCTGCGTGATCCGCGGCCCAGCCCGGAACGCGCCACCGTGGACGCGGGGAGGGCTCGCATTGTGCAAGACGCAATGGCAAAACTTTCCCCGGATCAGGTTCAGGCTATCGAACTCGCTTATTTCTCCGGCCTTAGTCACAGCGAAATTTCAGTCCGTACCGGCCTGCCTCTGGGCACGGTGAAAACCCGCATACGGCTTGGAATGGTGCATCTGCGGGAACTGCTTGGGCCTTACGCGGAGGGATTGTGAGCGAAAACAAACTGACTGCCAACTCCAGCCTGCATGAACTGGTTTCACTTTATGTTCTCGGCGCTTTGGACGCTGAAGAGAAGGCCGTATTCGAAGAGCATTTGCACCAGGGATGTGACGCCGGCGCCAATGATCTGCGTTCTTTCGGCGATGTAGTAAGTGCAATCGGAGAGTCTGTAGTAGCGACTCCGCCAGCTCGGCTCCGCGAACGGCTGCTCTCAAAAGTTGGCAACGCCCCGCGGGTCCCGGGAGTTCTTCTCCAGCAGAGTGGATTTCTGATCTCACGCTCGGATGAACTCGCCTGGCAAACCGTGGCTCCTGGCCTTGCTTACAAACCGCTCTATGAAGACGCGACGCACGGCTACAACGCGTACCTGGTTCGGATGGATGCCGGTGTCCGTTACCCAAGCCACCGTCACGCGGAGGTCGAGGAACTCTTTCTGCTTTCTGGCGACCTTCATCTCGAAGGCCAAGTCATGCGCGCCGGCGACTACTGCCGTGCCGATGCCAGTACGATTCACGGAGAAACCTTTACGGATACCGGCTGTCTTTTCCTGCTGATGGCTTCTCAGCACAACCAGGTTTTGTAAGACGGATATCTCCTCTAACAGATTGCTTTAAAAAACGGAGACGTTGCAAGCAACGTCTCTACAGTTACCTTCTCTGGAGAGACGTAGCTTGCTACGTCTCTAGCTGCCGACAAACCAGGTGATCGAGAGTGCGCCTTCAAGGCGTATAGCTTGCATTGGCTTGTCCGATATCCCGGCTTGGAGCATCAAAAAGACAAGCGCTCCTGAGGTTGGGAGCGCCTGCATACAATCGGGCGGAAAACTTAGTTTGGCAAAAGCACTGTGTCAACCACTTGAATGACGCCGTTGGATTGAAAAACGTTGGGGATGGTCACGGTCGACGTGTCACCCTTTTCATCCTTCAACACGATGTTCTTATCTTGCATCATCGCGATCAGTCTACCGCCGCTCACGGTCTTCAGCGTAGCTTGCCCGTGCCCGGCTTGAATCTCCTTTTTTAGGTCCGAGGCACTGAGTCGGCCAGCTACGACGTGATAGGTAAGCACTTTGGTCAACGTATCCTTGTTCTCGGGCTTTAGCAGATTGTCCACGGTGCCCGCAGGGAGTTTCGCAAAGGCTTCATTCGTCGGAGCGAACACGGTGAAGGGACCCTGGCCCTTCAAAGTCTCAACCAAGCCAGCGGCCTTCACCGCCGCCACCAGCGTGGTGTGATCCGCCGAATTGACCGCGTTATCGATAATGTCTTTGGTGGGGTACATCTCCTGGCCACCCACGACGGGATTTTTGGATCCGGCTAGCGCGGAGGTAGCTGCAAGAGCCACAATGCTTAACAATAGGACAGAAATTTTCTTGTTCACGATGCCTCCTTTGAATTTGAACTGCTTTCACACTCAGTACGCAGGACCGGGTCGAATTGGATGTATGGCTCGCGGCCGCTTGTCGAAGAGCAACAATGCTGCTATGGTTTCGCCGTTCGCAGCTTGGGACTTTCTGGCCTTAGGTAAGAGAAAGGGATTCGGGCCCATGGGCTGCTGCAATCCACCCTAGCCTGCTCATCCGTACATCAAGTGGAGAGAAATTAACTGCGTGTCCGGCACTCAGCTAAAAGGAGATCTCACCGACGCTGCGGTACTGTCGGCGATCCGCGCGGGTGACGAGAATGGGATGGCGGCTTTGTACGACCGATACTCGGCTGTCGTCTATTCCGTCGCCCTTCGTGTGCTGGGCGACACGGGTGCGGCCGAGGATGTGCTTCAGGAAGTGTTCATGCAACTGTGGCGCAGTCCGGGATTGTTTGATTCGAGCCGTGGCAGATTGGGCCCGTGGCTGTCAGTGATTGCGCGGCATCGCGCGATTGATGGGTTGCGCAAGCGGCGTCCGGAGACAGATATTGAGGACGTAGTGGTTTCCGTGGAACCCGACATGGCGGGAGATGCGGAGCGTGCGCGGGCGATGGAGAAAGTCCGGGGCACGCTGGGTTCCATGCCGTCGGCGCAGCGGCAGGCGCTGGAGATGGCATACTTCGAGGGACTCTCGCACAGCGAGATTTCAGCCAAGACGGGGGAGCCGCTGGGAACCATCAAGACTCGCATTCGAGCCGGACTACTGGCTCTACGCAAGGCCTTTGCAACATGAGCGTGCACGAACAATTCGCGGAGGATCTCGCACTTCACGCTCTTGGTGTGTTGGAGGGTGACGAGCGCGTGGCATTGGACAAGCATTTGGAGGGGTGCGCCGCCTGCCGCCGCGAGCTAGAGCAATTGCGAGGTGATATGGCGCTGATGGCTCTGTCGACGGCTGGTCCGGTACCGCCGCGACGGGCGCGTCAGCGTCTGCTGGGGGCCGTGGCCCGCGAACCGCGTCGAGCGTCCGCTCCTTCGCGGCCGGGCTGGTGGACGCTCTTTCCCTGGGTGGCCGCAGCGGCATTGGCTGTGGGACTCGTCGCCGTGTGGCTGCAGAAATCAGATCTCCAGCGACGAATTACTGGCTTGCAAAATCAGTCGGCACAGCAACAGGCGGAACTACAGCGGGCCCGAGAAGTCGTCTCCACGCTCACTGCAACCGATGCGATGCGCGTGACCCTGGTCGCGGCTAAGAATCCGCCGCAGCCGGAGGGCAAAGCGATCTATGTTCGCGATCGGTCGAGTCTGATTTTCTTGGCCAGCAACTTTCAGCCTTTGCCGCCGCAGAAAGTGTACGAGCTGTGGCTGATCCCGACCAACGGTGCGCCAATTCCTGCCGGGATTTTCAAGCCTGATGCTCACGGGAGTGCGACCGTGATCAATCCGCCGCTCCCCAAAAGCGTGGAGGCCAAGGCCTTTGCAATCACCGTCGAACCCGAGAGCGGGTCGTCAGCGCCGACGATGCCCATCCTTATGATGAGTGCCGGGGAATAGAACTTAGAATTTGAAAGGTTATAAAGGAAGTGACCGAAAATCCGGGACACACCGACTAATACAGACGACAGAGATCGCAAACCAGACGGCCTCTGCCGCAACGCCGCATGCCTGACCGATAATGCGCCTCAGGATCTTCTTCACAGAGCTCCACTCCGAAGGGCTTAGATGCTGTTTCTGGGGCCTGCGAGAAGTGTTTTCTTATCTTGCGTTTCCGCATTCGAGGTCAAGCTTGCCTAGTTTTGCAGCGAGTGAACGGCGGGTTGCATAACTGGAATGGACTCGATGGTTGGAAAGTTTCCCGCCGAAGGGATCCACCTATCCTTCAAACGCAAAAACCACTCCTCGAAGTATTTCCTGGACAAAGCCGCAACGGTTGTTGCTAAGGTTGCAGCAATCGCGAAGCGCAAGCAGATGAGGGCAAAGTTGCGACGGGCGATTAGGATCGGATCGTGAGCATACAAGCCAATAAGGTGATCTGTTAAATCAAAAGCAAGCATATGAAAAAGATAAAGCCCATAGCTGATTCGACCGAAGAATTGCAGAATTGGCCGCTGAACGATCCATTTTAGATTGCTCGTGCCGATCAGAAGCACCGAGCCCAAGGCCCCGGCAAAAAACATGTTCAAAGCCACAGGTCGCAAAACACCACCACACATAGTGCGGCCCAGCAAAATCCCAAAGGGAGTTCCTAATGCCAGTAGCGCTACCCCGGCGCCCATGCCGAAGATCGAAGCCCGCTTCATGCGCCTTCGGTCGGCTAGCCAGCTACGGCTCAATAGGCCCAACAACGACCCCATGGCCACTCCATCAGCGACCAGCCACGTGTAACCCGCGCCGTATTCACCACCTCTCCTGAAGGTAATTGCGCGGAGTACGGGACAAATTACGACAATCGAGAGAGCGCAATTCGCGACCGCTCTGCGCGAGAAGGAACGTACGACAAGCGGCCAGCCCAGGTAAAAGTGTTCTTCTACGGCGAGCGACCACAATGCGCCGTATTGCATGGGCACTCCGAAGAGATTGGTCACATTCGACAGATAGACTAAGCTCAAGGCAATGAATTGCCATGAGACTTGGCGATGGTCTAACCAGCCGGTCTTGGGCGCGATTGCCAAGAACAAAAGAAATCCATAATAGGCTGGGAGTATCCGCAAGGCCCGGCGAAGGTAAAACCTCCGGTAATACTGAGGGTTGCCTTTCGTGTCCATCAGAATGCCAGTAATCAAGAAACCCGACAGAACGAAAAAAAGATTTACTCCGATCCAGCCCGGCATGGTTGCAATCACGAATAAGTGGGCTGGAAGTGGGAGGTGCGCCGTACCGAATTGAAAACCAAATCCGTGAAAGAAGAGAACAAGCAGGATCGCCAGTCCTCGCAAAGTGTCGAGCTCGGGCATTACCGGCCTGATCAGATTCTCTTGAGTTCTCTCCATTATTTAGCGGCGCTGAACAATTATTCCGACAGTCTCTTGAACACGGCAAGTGTCAAAGCTTGGAACTTTGAAGATATGCGGCCGGATAAATTAATTTCCGTTACGTTAGTGTACGGCCGAGGCCGGGCTCGACACTTTCACGACGCCGAGTGTTGTAATCTTAACTTGTCCCCTGCGAGAGTGTGTGGGCCGATGCATCCGGCTGAGGAGACAACGTTCATCCGGGCTCAAACATCAGAGAGCGATGATTCATCCCAACAGCGAGTTTGAAGTAACCCACGATCTGGAACGGCGTCTTGCGCCGCGCCGGGCGATTGAAGCGGCGATGCTCTCCGGCAGATGGAGGCATGCTCACAAAGATACGCTGGTTATGCGTGAGCGAATCGCACGGCCGATCCTGCGTACGCTTTTGAAGTTTGCCGGGATTTACTCACGTGGCATACGCAACGCGCTTCAGCCCGTTGTGCGGCACCTGCGGCTGGAATTTGAAGACTTGCCGGCGAGCTTTGACGGTTTCCGAATACTGCACCTTACAGACCTGCACATCGATGGCATGGACGGTCTGGCTGAGATCGTCGCAGAGCAAATTGCCGGCTTGCATGCTGACCTGTGTGTCATGACCGGCGACTACCGCTTTGAGCTTGCGGGCCGGTGCGAGGAGGTCTATCCCCGCCTGCGTACGATTTTATCGAAGGTGCAATCGCACCACGGCGTTGTCGCCGTCCTGGGCAATCACGACGAGTCCGAGATGGCCGGGGAAATTGAGGAACTTGGCGTGCGGATGCTGATCAACGAAAACGTCGAAATCCAGAGAGGAGGAAGCAGCCTTTCCGTGATCGGCGTGGATGATCCGCACTGCTATGGCTTTGACGATTTGGACGGCGCGCTCGAAGATGTCCCGGCGGATGCCTTTAAGATTCTACTTGCCCACTCGCCCGAGATATATGAAGAAGCCGCGGCGTCAGGGATCGATCTTTGTCTTTGCGGTCACGTCCACGCTGGGCAGATCTGCCTGCCGCTGATTGGTGGCATTCTCAGTAACGCCGATTGTCCGAGGGCCTACACCCAAGGTGTGTGGCAACACGGCGGTATGCTGGGTTATACGTGCGCTGGGGTTGGTTGCTCGCTCTTGCCGGTACGCTACAACTGTCCTCCGGAAATCGCGATGATCGAGTTAGTCAGGAAGTGATCTGAGTTTGATATCGTGAAGGGCCTCGATCGTGGGTGAAATGCTGGGCCGCGCTTCCGGCCCACTCACGTTGCCGAACCTACCAGGTAGTTAGAGATTCTTCGTCCACATACTCTTCAATGGTCACACCCGAAGCCGAACTATCCAGTTGATGCTGCAGCCCGATGGTGGCGCCCCACTCCGGATGCGGAATCGTCGAGTACGCAAGCCCTCCCAAGTAAGATGTAAGGCCATCGATGGTCAGAGTCCCAAATCGCACGCCCGTATTGATGTCCGACGAGGGATTAAATTGGAGAGGGATCTGCTGGTATCCGCTGGGGGTCACTCGTTGCACGAAATAGGTGGCATGGTGCCACGTTCCCGTGGAGAACTGGCACGGAGACACACCTGCATTTACCCAGGTGAGACCGCCATTGTGAGGAAGCCAGATCTGCCACTGATTGCTGGCATAGTTGCACTGCGATCCAAACATGAATTCGTGCACCCCATCGCTCAAGGGAACGACGTGAAAGAAGTCGAATTCCAAAGCCTGCACTGTACTACTGCGCGTGGTAGTCGGAATATAGAACCAGAAGTCCCATAGAAAGTTCGTGCTGCTGAGTTGCGGATTCTCCGGGTCTTTCCAGTAGAACAGGCTGTCGTCGTAAGTGCACTGGCTCCTGACGATGAAGTGTTGGCCGTTTCCGTCGAAATCAGGAGAATTCATCGTATTCGGATCAGAGGCCTGGTCAAACGTTCCAATGCTTCCATGGTTGCATTGGCCACCAACGTTGTTATTGTTATCCACGGTCCAGTAGGAAGTTGCCGGCTTATCGATGTTGGCCGTTCGGGTAGCGATGCTTGGCGGGGCAGGTGGGGCAGCGCCGCTCACATAAATGGAATATGTCGCCGTGCTCAAATGGCTCCCGCTGGAATCCCAAGCTGTGATGTATACGGAGTGAGTACCGCCCGGCGGGAGGATGACCCACGCATCCACAGATGGGCTGAAGTTGCGGTACACATTCGTGTGGTCAACATAAACAACGTAGCCGGTTATTTCCAAATTGCTTCCCGCCGTCGCCGCGAAATGAACAGGAGTGGTAACCGTTGCCGTTGACCCGGCAAACAGCTTAGGGGATTGCACAGACACTGAGGTGACCGTCGCCTGAGCCCCCAAACTACCGCCAATACAAAAAGCCAGTATGAGAACAAGAGTAAGAGGAGTAGCACCGGACACTCGTCGCTGCTGACGGTCCGTTCGCGTCTGTCGATTAGTCATAATTGATGTCACCTTCGACTAAGAAATACTAGAGACCCTGTACCCAGGTACAGGAAAATCCTTTAGAAACGAGGGTAGATTCAAAACTTTGGTAACCATGGAAATGGCGTGTGAAGTATCAGCAACACCAGCCGCGTACGGGATACTCTTCCAGGACTAACGACTTACAAACCTCCCAGTTTTTTCGCTTCTCTTCGCGTCCTGCAAGATATCAATGAACTTACCGCCCGAACTACAGCCTTCGCTGCACCAAAGCGAAATGGTCGGTCGCATCCAATGCTTTCGTCAGGAGGCATTTTGGCAAACGGAAACATTACCGTTGAAAGGGCTGCCCGGCCAGTCAAGCCACCGCCGCTTCTTCCCGGAGCGCGTAGCGATGCCGAGGGCAGGGCAATAAGCAACGTAATTCTCTTGTCGCTTCCGGATGAGGAATACAACTTGCTTCGCCCTCATTTGGAGACCGTGGATTTACCGCAGTACCACATCATGCATGAGCCCGGGGAGAAAATCGAGTACGCATACTTTCTCAATGACGGCATGACTTCCCTGGTCGCGCTGAGCGCGGATGGAAGGAGCGTCGAAGTTGGCATCGTAGGCAGGGAGGGAATGGTTGGGATGTCCCTAATAGTGGGCCTGTTGCGGGGAACCTTTCGAGCCATTATGCAGATGGCGGGGACGGGATCGCGTATACCGTCAGAGGTTTTTCAAGCGATCCTGCCTTGTGCTCCGACAATGCGCGCGGAACTCAACCGCTTCGCCCTGATGCATGGAATGCAGGTCGCCCAGCTAGCTGCCTGCAATCGGCTACATGACATCGACCAGCGCCTGGCTCGCTGGCTGCTGATGTGCCAGGACCGTGTGGACTCTCAGCTGCTTCCATTGACTCACGAGTTCCTCGCGCAGATGCTCGGTACTGGGCGTCCCAGTGTGACTTTAGCGGCCGGCGTCCTCGAAAGCAACGGTTTGATTGAGAACATGCGTGGCACAGTGAAGATACTGAATCGCAAAAATCTGGAAGAAGCCGCGTGTGAGTGCTATGGCGTCGTCCAGCTCTTCAACGGTGGGCTCGGCCTGAAATAACCCCTCGAACTCATTAGGTACGCTGTCGAACAGACTAATGCCCCCGTCCGCCGCTAGCCTACACCCACTGCCCAAACATGTTCGAGGCTTGCGAAAGCTTGCAAGGGAGCGGTGTGGAACGCAAAACTGGCCTTAAAGAACGCGACGGCGTACGAACTGATTCCACGGGAACCTTAGTCCTCAATTCGATTCTCCGATCACTTCCCGAAGCTGAATACAACTTGCTTCGGAGGCATCTGGAGCCAATGGATCTGCCTCAGCAGCATATTCTGCATGAGGCCGGCGCGAAGCTGGAATTCGCTTATTTCCTGAACGACGGCATGGCCTCGCTGGTCGTACTCACGAGCGACGGCAGAAGCGTGGAGATAGCCATTGTCGGCAAGGAAGGGATTGTGGGCACGCCCTTGGCGGTCGGACTGAGTCGCGGACCGCATCGTGCCGTGATGCAAATCGCCGGCAGCGCCGTACGAGTCAAGTCTGCCGTCTTGGCACACACGTTGCGTTCAGCCCCGGAGCTTCGTCTGATATGGAATCGGTATGTATTGATCCAGGGATTGCAAGTTGCGCAAATTGCGGCCTGCAACCGTCTGCATGAAATTGAACAGCGATTGGCGCGCTGGCTGCTCATGTGCCAGGATCGCATCGGCTCGGAGATACTCCTGGTGACTCACGAATTCCTGGCTCAGATGCTAGGCACCGGACGCCCCAGCGTTAGCCTGGCGGCTGGAATTCTGCAACGCGGCGGCCTCATTGAGAACGTGCGCGGCGCGGTAACGATTCTAAACCGCCCGGGACTGGAAGCTGCCGCCTGTGAATGCTATTTCGCGATGCAGCGTTTCGACGAGGGATCAGGGAAGCACGAGCTGGCCGACACTAAGGCGCCCCCAGCACGGCCCCTCTAAGCTGATAGCCCGCTTCGCTTCGATCGAATGATCGAAGCTTCGCGAGCTATCAGGAAAAACTTTAGTGTTGCGGGATGGTTGATTGACCCGCGGGCATAGTGGTCTGGTTTGAGTTCGTCGGCTGCGTAGGAGCGGCCTGACTCGTCGGCGCCATGGAAGTGGCATTCTGGTCAGGAGCGTTTTGGCCGACCGCCTGGCCAATGGACGAACCCGAGACTACCAATTCAACTCGCCGATTCTGCTGACGCCCTAACGGCGTATCGTTTGATGTGATCGGATTGGTCGGACCAAATCCTTGGGTAGTTATCGACGCTGAGTTAACTCCCTGGCTGGCCAAGAAGCTGCGTACAGCCTCCGCTCTCTGCTGAGATAACCGCTCGTTAAACTCCAAGCTGCCGGTACTGTCGGTGTAGCCATCGATCTCCACGTGAATATCTGGATAAGCGATCAGGATTCCAGCTACCTTTGCCAACCGTTCCCGAGCTGATGGTTTGAGATCGGCTTTCCCCGTGTCGAACAGCACATCAGGCATGTTCACAATGAGTCCCCGCGCGCTGTCCCGCGTCTGCAGAACCTGATTCAGTTGCGCCAGCATCCGAGCACGCATCTGGGCTTTATCGTTTTCTGCCTGCTGCCGCGCCTGTTCCGCCTGCTGGCGCTGCTGCTCTGCCTGCTGCCGCGCCTGTTCGGCCTGCTGAGCCTGTTGCGCAGCTTGCTGCTGCGCTAACTCGGCCTGCTGGCGCGCTTGTTCCGCCTGTTGCTGGGCCTGTTGTGCCTGAGCCGTTTGAGCTTGGGATTGTTCCGCTTGAGCCTGCGCCTGGGCAGCTGCAGCTTGTTTCGCTTGCGCGTCGGCTTCGGCCTGCGCGGCCCGGTCCGCTGCAGCTTTCCGTTCCTTTTCTGCCTGCTCGTCCTGCTCGCGTTTGAGGGCCATTACCCGGGCTTCTTCAGCGGTCTGGGCCGATTCCCGAGCCACCGTTCCAATAGGGCCGCTTCCCTGCTTGCGACGGTAATAGTCTTCTGCTCGATTCAGAAGATCCTGTGCCTTCTGTAACTCGGCAGGCGCATACTGAGCCGCACCAGCATCCTTGGCAATGCGCACCGCATTGCGGGCTTCGAGTAAATCGAGAGGCGTCTTATTGCTGACCTCGTAAACGTCGGAGTTAATCGGCTGCACTTGGGAGGTATACGTGTCTCGAGAAATCAGCTGAAAGGTCACGTCTACCGGCTCAATCCCACCCTTGGTGTCGTGACGAATTTCGTTCTGCGCCACGATGAGATCGCTAGGTTGCGTGACCGCGAAATCAGGCTCCGCCGTCACGATCAGGGCAAATGCCTGCAAATCGGTTGTCGTGTTGAGCGAGCTCTTGCCGTCCTTCACGATCAATTCACCGAGGTTGCGCGGTTGTCCTTGAGGAGTAATTGCCCAGAGCACGTAGGTCAGATAAGCCAGTCCAAAACCGTTCGCGGGACGCAAGTGTTCGACATTCGCTTCGATCTTCACGCCTCCCGAGTGGCCTTCGACTTTAGCTTCTCCGCGCACGTCCGGCGAAATGTCAGTGCCTTTCAGGTCAACCTTAGTAGAACCTTTGTGGCGATAGTCAACCGCCTCGGTGCTGCGTGAAACTACCCGCATGCGGTATCCGGAAGCTTGATCTCCGGTTACCGCCGGCGTTTGCTGAGCGAATGCTGCGGATACAGAAAGTGTTAATACCAGAGAAACCGCAAAAGCCAAATGTATTCCAGATTTAGTCATACACGCCTCCCAGCGATACCTGGGGCGGTAGTTCGAACGGTGCCCCCTGAATACAATGAATGAGTGCGGCCACGCACCCAATCGGGGGGATACCCTAGGTTTTCAAATTAAGTCATGCAGAACTTGGCACGAATCGTGCCGTGTTTTAATCTCGCAGCGCCGGCATCTTGCCGGCCCTACCGAGGGCATCTTGGCCTCGGAGGTGGGGGCGGGACGCCCCCACGACAGCCGCCGGGACGGCGGCGCTACGAGAACGTTGGTCGCTAACTAGCCCGAGGCAGCGGCTTGTCCGTCTTCTGCCAATCCGCACGGGATTCTCCGGTCGAGGCAACATCCGTGGCGCCGGTGCGCTCGAGGATATCCTTGGCTTTCTTGGTCCAGTTCGAATCATCGCTGTGAACCGAAAGCAGGATTCCGCCTTCCTTGATCCGGCCTTCGTAGCGTTTGGCCTCGTACTCGGGAATGCCCATGCCAATGAGCGCTCCCGCGATGCCGCCGATGGCGCCGCCGACACCCACTCCCGTTAACGCAGCCACGATTGGGCCGGCTGCGATCAGGGGACCCACCCCGGGAATCGCCAATGCACCAATACCGGCGAGCCAACCCAAAGTTCCGCCGATCACGGCGCCGGTACCAGCTCCGGCCGCGGTCCCTTCAGGTGCTTTGGTGTTCTTTTGCACCGCAAAGTCCTTGGTGCCTTGGTTTTCTGGAAAAAGAACGGAGATGTCGGTATTGCGAAAACCCTCCGCCCGTAACAAGTCAACTGCGTACTCGACGTCGCCTTGGGTCCGATAAATTCCGAATACTGCTGTATTTTTTCCCGCCATTTGCAATTCTCCTTAGAATGATCAATTTTGCGAGCCGCAACTAGGATGACATCGGAAGGGCCGGGGATGGCCTCCAACGGCCGGAAATAGGCAGAGGCCATACACGAATATTGGAGGCTAATCTAACGGTACTTGTGCTGGAGCCGTGGTCGATGCAGTGTCGATGGCATGATCCGTGCTGCTTGCTTTCAGCTTATCCAGCTCCTCTTGCGTCGTTTTCCAAGCCTTAGCGTTTTTCTTGGTCGCGACTTGTGCATTCGGATCAGCGTAGAAACTGAGAATGTTCTGCCGGAGCTCCGGCGATGCCTTGTCAAAGTTATGCTTAGCCAGATCGTCCAACAGATGAGCGTAAGTCTTATCGGATAGCAAGTATTCTCCAGCGCGGGTTGGACGGCCAGTATCAAAATCCATATCTGCAAGTTTAAGCTCGCCCACCTTTTGCTCGCGCAGCAACGTACCATAGTCGTCGACGGTTTGGTTGATGCTCTTGATATACATGTCCTCGGTCTGAGTCGTGGGAATCTTAAAGGCCACGGCCTTGAATGGGCCTACCTTGGGAACGATCTTCAGAAAAAACGCCAGCACGCGGCTTCCAAATCCTGGCTTACGATATCCGTTTCCCCATTCCTTCTGGTACTGCGCCCGGGAAAGGTGATAGAGAAATTTCTTTTCATTGAAATTAGGAGTGTCGTGGACAATCTCCTTGCGGCGTGACAGCAGAGCGACGCGCGTCATGTCGGGAATGATTTTGCTGATCGCGTGGCGAAAGCTTCCGATGGCTAAGTCCTCATTGTGCATAACGTCTTGCACTTGCAGACCATAAGTTTGCTGGAATGCGCGATCGAGAACAGGTTTCGAAATGTTGAAACCAATAAAATCGTGGAAGTTGTCGGAAGTGTAACGGTTTTTCGCTACCTGCACCATGTCGAAGCCGAACTCGGTTCGAATATGCGCTGTGGGATTGTCCACGTAGGTCACTTCGGGTCCGTATTTCGTCCGCAATTTGGGGAAGGTTATTGCGACCACACGATTGATCGTGGGATGTCCACAGATGTCCGAAGAGTAGTGTGCGAGCGCACCCAAGGCGAAGGCATACTCGTTGACATCCGAAGAATTTTGAATGAGCGCCGCCACGAAATCGCCAGTGCGTACGTAGTGCACCAAATCGCTGAAATACTTGCTGCCAAACGGATAGTAGCCCATGTCCTGAACCACACTGCCCCCATAGGCGTAAGCGTGGGCTTGTTTGAGATCATCGTCGGTCGCCTGGGGGAAGCGCTCCTTCAGCATGGGACGCAGTTGATCCTTCCAGAGCAAATCGACGATTTCTTCGTGGGTAAGTACTGAGTATCCGTTTCCGGCTCCGGAACAGACGAACACAAATAACAGGACGGCGGCGATATTGGCGACGACCGTTCGACTTGATCGCATAATAGCGATCTCTTGGATGCAGCCCGGGACGTTGCCAGCGACGGCGCTTTGCGACTGCCCGCGCCACGGGCCGTCAAAAGTAACGCAGCTCACGCCTCAAGTCTACATTAGCTAAAGCTGCGCCGATATTGCCGTTTTATGATGTCACTTGTCGGAAGACTCACGCAACACATTCGGCCATCGTTAAACAGCGGTTCGTCGACCACTTAGCAGGTTGATGACCAGGACTACCAGCGCGAGCACCAGCAAAATGTGAATAAAACCGCCCAGTGTATAGGAACTTACTAAGCCGAGTAACCACAGGACCAGCAATACCACGAAAATTGTCCAAAGCATGTCGGTCTCCTAAATTTTTTATTCGGCATACCAGCGCCGTCACCGCTACTTGCCCTTAACCAGCAAAGACTATATTTCGTGCGACTGTGTGCAAGCCATCAGGTGAAGGGGGTACAGGAACGACACATTCGTGGTAGCCAGTTCTTGTTGCCACTCGTACGACTGGATCCCTCTAGTCCCTGCACAAGAGAACCTACGGTCATTCAACGATCGAACTACGGCTCAAACTGGATTGGCACGCATTTACGAAAGAACTATTGTTTCAAGTGGTTGACGGCGCGAAAGGGTGGTGGTGTCAGCATCAACTCTCACGGGCGCACCAGCTTACGCTTCATAAAGTAAACACGTGATTAAGGAGAAAATTGAATGAATTCGGATCAACTGAAGGGCAAGTGGAAGCAGATGAAAGGTACGGTGAAGGAGCGCTGGGGTAAGCTGACCGACGACGACATTGACGTTATCGACGGCAAGCACGACCAACTGGTCGGAAAGATTCAAGAGAGGTACGGCATTGCCCGCGATGCGGCTCAAAAGCAGGTTGACGAGTGGAACGCAGTGGAGTCGCATCAAGCCGACCTCGAGCAGAGACGAAAAGTGAGCTAATGGCAAAGTGCGGTCATCGGGGAGTCCCAGTCGCGGACTCCCTTTTTGTATGCATGGAACATACGAGCGCAGTTCCCAGCGCGCGTTATCAAGTTCCAGCCGGGAGGAGAGCGGCGCCAGGTTTTTGTCGTTTCCCTGGTTTGGACCCGACCGTAGCGGAACGGCTGTCAGGCGAGTCACGATCCCCCTCCCGCTGGCCAATTTATTACAGGCTCTCCTGGGCTTATCTAAAGCATCTAACTGATCGATGATAGGACCAGGATCGCATACCGTTTGTTCTCAGTGACGTTTTTGCAGTTTTGACTCGGCGAAGGATGTGTACAAAAACTCCTGCGCGGAGCCAACCCAAAATCGTCACGGAGAAAACGTATGCGAACGAAAAGTCGAAGAAGCCTGGTACTGATTCCTCTGTTGCTAGCCGGCCTTGCTCTTGCATGCTCAACTAAGCGCGGCACGAACGACGTCTCTTACAAGGACAGCGTACAGAAAGCGCTCGAGCAAGCCGACCTCAAGGACGTGACCGTCGGCGAAGACCGCGACAAAAACACCATTACACTGGGAGGCACTCTGCACTCCGACGACGCCAAGCGAAGCGCCGGGGAAATCGCCCGGGTAACTGCAGGCAGCCGAGTTATCGTCAACGAAATCAGTGTTCAGCCCGTAGGCCAGGAGTCCGAAGCCAAAGACGTGGCTTCGAATCTGGATGGTGCGATTGAGAAGAACTATAAGGCGGCACTCATCGCCAAAGGTCTGGACAAGCAAAACATTCGCTTCGATTCCAAAAATGGCGTGCTCACTTTGAAGGGCAGTGTTACGTCTGATCCCCAGCGTCAAAAGGCTCAACAGTTGGGGCAGTCAGTTCCTAACGTGCAGCAGGTACTGAACGAGATCGACGTCAAGCGCTAGGGCCGCGGCCAGGGATCGATGAGCATGCCTAGCGTCATGTAGACAGGGGACAGTTTGCTTTCGATCGGAGCTAAGACATGAAGGCTTTCCGAATACTGATTGCTGACGACCATGAACTGGTGCGGCGAGGGATCCGGGCCCTTCTTGAGAACCATCCGGGGTGGGAGGTGAGCGCGGAGGCGAAAGACGGGCGGGAGGCAGTGGAGCGCGCTAACGAATTAAAGCCGGATCTGGTGCTGCTTGATATCGGAATGCCAAATCTCAACGGCATTGACGCCGCCCGGCAAATTCTCGCGGCTTGCCCCGCGACCCACATTCTCATCCTGACGATGCATTACTCCCAACAGGTTGTGCAGGAAGCACTGGCCGCGGGAGCTCGCGGTTTTATACTCAAATCCGACGCCGGTCGCGACCTCGTAACCGCAGTAGATGCGGTCCAACACAATCGCACTTTCTTCACCAGTCAAGTAACAGAAATCGTTGTCGACGGATATTTGAACCCGGAGCGTAAGGAAGAAACTCCCCTCAGAAATCGTCTCACCCCTCGCGAACGCCAGGTGGTCCAGCTTCTGGCGGAAGGTAAAACCAGCAAGGAAGTGGCCGTCGCCCTGAACCTCAGCGTAAAAACGGCGGAAACTCACCGAACGAACATTATGCGCAAACTTGATCTGCATTCGGTCGCCGATCTCACCCTCTACGCTCTTCGCAATGGAATCGCGCAGGTTTTCTAGGTCGGATTTTCTGTTCAAGGAAAACGCCGAGCCTGCCGCGGCGGACTGTCCTCGAAAGTGCGGAAAACACAGTCCGCAGTAAGGGACGCTGAGGTCCGTACCTGATTGATAAATCAGCAACTTTCTCGCGGCATAAGGTGTCCAGTGTATTGTTGGCATCACCCGGGTGGCGATAGCCTCAGGACAGCGGCGGTAACTAGCGCTTCGTCGCTGGATTGGAGCTTGAATTGGTTCGGATCCTCGTAGCAGATGACAGTCCCACCATTAGACGTTGCCTTCGCGGGTTGTTGGATCATCACGAGGATTGGCACGTCTGTGAGGAGGCCAGCAACGGCAAGGAAGCAGTCGAGCGGTTTCGGCAGGCAAACCCCGATCTGATTGTGATTGACTTCCAGATGCCGGAGATGAACGGGCTGGACGCAGCTCGCCGGATCGTTGACCTCTCGCCCGAAACCCCAATTCTGATGGTAACCATTCACCTCTCAAAACAGTTGAGCGAGGAGGCCCGAAAAGTCGGGATCAGAGGTACTTGCGCCAAGGCAGACATCAACTGCGTGGTGGATGCGGTAGACGCTCTGCTTCGCCACGAAACCTACTTCCCGAACTGAGTGTCAATCCGCGGCGTCAGCCGTCTTATTGGTCTGCGAAAACGGCAAGATCGCTGAAATCGAGCTGCCGGGTGATTTGGCTTGGATTTCGAGCTGTCCGCCGAGTTCGCGCACCCGCTCTCGCATGCCTGCCAAGCCGACGCCAAAACTGATGCCTCTGGTCCGAAAACTCTCCACCAGTTCCCGGGGGATGCCTTTTCCATAGTCCCGCACCTCCAGAACCACCTTGTCGGGAAAAACACTGAGGGTAACTTCGGCTCGGGAACTGCCAGAATGGCGATGAATGTTAGTCAGACTTTCCTGCAGGATGCGGAAAAGGCCGAGTTCGATTGGCTTGGACAGACGCCCCACATCCGGCAGATCCATCTTGACATCGATTCCGCTGCGCTGCGCAAATCCCTCCAGATACCATTTCGCTGCGGATGAAAATCCGGCCTCATCCAGAAGCGGGGGGTGCAGGAGATGGGAAATCGTCCGGGTTTCGGCGATGGATTGATCCAGGAGTTGGATGGCTTCTGATAAAAGCCTGTCGCCTGGCTGAGAGTTGGAAAAGATATCCAGATTCATTTTTACTCCTGCCAGGTACTGTCCCAAACTGTCATGCAGCTCGCGAGAGAATCTGCGACGTTCCTCATCTTGCAGCTGTAGCAGACGGCCGGTCAGACTGCGCAATGACTTTTCGCTCTCGCGAATCGTCCGCTCCGCCTGATCGCGAGCAGCGAGTTCCGCGGAGAGCAGCCGGTAATGCACGGAAAACATAATCAGCGCCAGGATGAACGTGACCATAAGAACGACTACCGCCAGGGTGAACAATCGCTTGGAAGTTTTCCCCCGCACCACCAATAGTCTTTCCTCCTCAGCGCGCATTTGCTCCACGGTCGAGGCGATTTCAGAAGCCAGGGGCAAGCTTCGACGGGATATGTCGGCTTGCCCTGCCTGGTTTTGAGGCAGGGACTTCTTAAGTTCAATCGAATCGCGGAAGAGCGCCAGCCGGCGCGCAGTTGTTTCTTCCAGACGCGTGGAGAGTTCCTGCTGCTGGGAATTGTCTTTGGTCAGCTCTCGCAATTGCTGAAGAGCCTGATAAACGTTGGGAGCCGCAGCCTCGAAGTGATTCAAGAAATCAGAACTTCCAGTAATTACGTACCCGGAGGAGGCGCGTTCAGCATTTAATATGGACGCGTCCACATTTCCCAAAGCCGCCTGAACTTCATGGGTGTGGACCACCCATTTCTCGCTCTGCATGAGGCGGACAATGGTGATGTAGGTCGCCAAACCGCTAAGACATAGCATGATTACAGCCGATGCGAATGCCAGTTGCGCTTTATTATGCGGTGACATCGTTAGCTGTGATGATCAGTTCGAACCCGCCGGGTGTCCAATGCTCAAATTCCCTCGTCGTTGCGGAACCTCAGCGGTTCGAGTTTTTCCAATCGGCTCTAAGCTTGGCTAACTTCTGTGGATCTCCTTCAATTGTGCTATAGCGGCGGAGTTCGCGCCACTGCTGATCAAACTTTTCCGCCATCGCCTGTCTTCGAATCCGCGACGGCGCCAGCAAGTTTCGACAATTTCCGGTCTTTAAACAAAGGGGATGGTTCATGACGCCACCTCCCTCTGCGATTTGCCAGTCTCGCCTGAATACTGCTGCGGGCATTCAGTTCTGGCCAGCACCCGCAACCCCCGAAGAGCATCATTTAGCGCCAACAGTTCTT
Organism: uncultured Acidobacteriota bacterium; assembly: GCA_963832245.1. Lineage (GTDB taxonomy): Bacteria > Acidobacteriota > Terriglobia > Terriglobales > Acidobacteriaceae > JABDBE01. The sequence goes on along the minus strand of CAWHTG010000004.1, from coordinate 1,927,444 downwards.
CCTCTGCACCAGCCCTGGTCCGCTTTAACTCTTCGATTTGTTGATAAATAACTTTTTCGGCAGCTTCTATTCGCCGCGGCAATTCGTCACGGTTGAGTTCCAGCATAGCTTCCGTATATTTTTCCCGCCAAGTGAAACGGATGGTCACGAATTGCCTCTCTTCCTTCTTAACAATCTCCGAACATACACGTTCCACTAAAAAAGGGTGGAAATACTTTTCCCACAAGAGTTAAAGAAGCAGGGAATTCCGAGGGAAGAATTTAAAGACGGCGATCTAACGCATACGATAAAAGCACACAACCGTACAATAAAAAAACTCTTGACAAATTTCGGAGAGAATCATATAAATTCTCTTAACGATCTTCTGGGGTATGGAAGCGTATGGCTAAAGGTATCGCAAACGATCAAAAGCCCGCATTGAACTACGACAGGGTTATCCTAGCCAATGTCCGAAGGAATCGACGCGGGAAACACCATGATTTGGTACTGACCATTTTCCAGGACCTAGAAACATTGCCGGCAGGCTCGGCCATCAAGATCCCGCTGTCGCAAGTGAGCGGCATAACCTTGGCGAACCTGCGATCAGCGGTCCATCGTGCCTCAACGTCAAGAGGCTTGGAAATCGAAACTTTGTCAGATAAGGATAATTTCTATATCTGGAAGGGCGGAAAGTAGGGCGGTGGGGTGGACAGTTTGGGTGCTGGAAGGCGTAAGCCCTGCATACAATTAGGGACGGGCCTACAGCATTCCCTGTATTTCGGCTTGCGGCGCGTGACGCTAGAATCACGTCGGTCACAGACTGTTTCAGTTCCATTCTGGCACGTGACGCCGGGGGCCCTAAAAGAACGAGATCATGAGCACTATCAATAGTTTGCCTACAGGCGTTTCGTCGCTTGCCCCACTCGGACCCTGGGCCGATCACAGGCACGCCGCTCACGTAGTTCATTTCTACGGGGAAGATGGATTCTTGCTCGACGAATTGAGCCGGTTTATTGGTACGGCTCTAGGGGCGGGGGAAGCCGCCGTGGTCATCGCCACCCGGGAGCACCGGGATGGCCTGGCGAGAAGGTTGCAGGCTTGGGGCTTGGATACTTCAACGGCCATCGCACAAGGGCGGTACGTTCCCCTGGATGCGGCTGCGACTTTGGCGATGATTACGCGGGACGGATGGCCGGACGCCGTGCGCTTCGCAGAGATTGTGGGCGGCGTGATTGCACGACTCGGAGTTGGCAGCGGAGGGGAAGCTCGCCGTATTGCCGCCTTTGGAGAAATGGTCGCTCTGTTATGGGCGGATGGAAAGCCGGATGCCGCCATCCGCCTCGAGCAACTGTGGAATGAGTTAGCCCAGACCTACTCCTTTAATCTGCGCTGCGCGTATCCGCTGTCTAGTTTTCATCGTGAGGAAGACGGTGAATTGCTGCTTAAAGTTTGTGCCGAACATTCCGCTGTAATTCCCGGTGAGAGTTATACAGCGCTGGACAGTCAGGATGATCGTCTTCGCATCATCGCGCATTTACAACAAAAGGCACAAGCGCTGGAGACTGAGATCGCGGAGCGCCGCCGGGCCGAGAGGGAACTGCGGCGCACTCAGGCCGAACTGGAAACCTTGGTGGAACAGCGCACCGCCGCATTACGGCAACTTTCCTCAAGGCTGCTCAGTTTACAGGACTCTGAGCGTCGCCGTATTGCCCGTGAGCTGCATGATAGTTTAGGGCAATATCTGGTCGCCTTGAAGCTCAACGTGGACATACTCCGGCGGTCGCCAGGACGTCGGGAATTATGGTCGCAGTCGGAGGAGTTGATGGAGCGGTGCATTGCGGAGGTTCGAACTCTTTCCTATCTGCTTCACCCTCCCACCATGGATGCGGTGGGGATAGCGTCTGCGGCTCGGTGGTATGTGGAGGGTTTTGCCCGTCGCAGCGGACTTAAGCTGGCTCTCGACGCACCCAGTGACCCGGTCCGCTTGCCCGATGCGATCGAACTCGCGCTTTTCCGTGTGCTGCAAGAAGCGTTGACCAACGTTCATCGTCATTCCGGCGCCTCGGAGGCGAACATTTCGATCAGGAGATTAGACGGCCAGGTCATTTTGGGAGTGAAAGACAACGGGCGCGGCATTGAACAGGAAGTGCTCAAGCGCTTTCGCGATACCGGAGGGGGAGCGGGCGTTGGGCTGATGAGTATGCACGAACGGGCTCGCGAACTGGGAGGAAAGTTTGAGCTTGAGTCGGATAGCACGGGCACGTCGGTCCGGATCGCTATACCGGTCCCTCCCGATTGTGTCCCCGGTGCCTGGCAGTTGCGTGAAAAAAATGAGGTAGAGGAGCAAATAACATCGCGTTAATCTGTATAGTTTGTTTTTACCCTTCCCGGAGCCAACATTTATGACCGTTCGGATTTTGGTGGTGGACGACCATCCGGTCGTGCGGCACGGGTTGAGGACTTTGCTCGGAGGGCATCCCGAGTGGGAAATCATCGACGAAGCGGCCGATGGCCTGGAAGCTGTCGATAAGGCCGACCGCTTGAAGCCGGACGTTATTGTGCTCGATATCACCATGCCGAAGATGAGCGGGTTAGAAGCATGCCGGCTGATCCGCAAGATGGTGCCCCAGGCGGAGATCCTGATTGTTACCCAACATGACTCGCCTCACATGATGCGCGAAGCGTTGGAAGCGGGGGCCCGCGGCTATGTTGTGAAGTCGAATGCCGCTCGTGACTTACTGGCAGCAGTAGAGGCGGTAAGCCAGCATCTGCCTTTTCGAGCTCTGAACGAGCACGCCGCTGAGATATAGGGATTAGTCTAAGTCTTTCGGTTGATTGTACTGGCGTGGCTGAACGGACAAGAATATTTGATCGAGTTTAGACCTGACAGAACGTTGGAGGCTGGGCCATGAAGCTACGAATCCTGATTGCAGACGATCACGAAGTTGTAAGGCGCGGATTATGCGCGCTTCTGCAAGCGCGCGAGGGGTGGGAAATCTGTGCTGAGGCTAAGGACGGCCGCGAAGCCGTCGAAAAAGCCGCGCAATTGAAGCCGGACGTGGTAATTCTCGATGTCGGGATGCCAAATCTCAACGGTCTGGCGGCGACTCGGCAATTGACGCAACGCGACCCTCATTGCAAGGTCATCGTGCTGACCATCACCGACTCCGACCAGGTAATACGCGAAGCTCTGGATGCGGGGGCTCGCGGATTCGTTTTGAAATCGGACGCGGCCCGCGACCTGGTTTCTGCCGTGGAAGCGCTCCAGCGTAACCGGATGTTCTTTACTCCCCGGGTCAACGACATGGTGCTGGCTGGTTTTCTCGACCGCGGGCACAACGGTTCCAATGGCGAGCCACCCAGGTTGCCGAAATTAACGGCCCGAGAGCGCGAAGTCATTCAGCTTCTCGCCGAGGGCAAGAGTTCGAAGGAAGTGGCTTGTGTCCTTAACTTGAGCACGAAAACTGCCGAAACTCACCGCAGCAACATCATGCGGAAGCTTGGCTTTCATTCAATCCGGGATCTGGTTGTGTACGCGGTGAAGAACAACATTATCCAGGTGCAAGTGCCAACCGCCGTCCAAAATCCAACCGAGGGCTCAGCAGCGTAGACGCCCTCCATTCTACCTTCTATATCGTTGGGCGACTGCTGACGCCCAACAAACACGACCCCTGCGCTGAGCATTTTCCAAACCATGGGTTCCCGATTGCAAGGGTGCCCCACGTCTCGCGCTTTTCGACGGGGAACAAACAGGACGCCGCCATTCCGTAACGTCCCACTTTTTAGCCTTTGAGGATCACATCGCTCTGAACGGCACCCTCCATCTACAGCAGACGCTGTAGGCGCGCCCTTTGAATACCGTAGGACGACTTCGCCTCAGAGGCGAGTAGAAATTTCTCAAAATTGCGATGCCATAACATTACGCGTTGAAACAAAAAGAGCTCGCGATGGCATTCCAGTTGCGTTCACTCAATTGCTTCCGTCAGGGGCTTATCCTCGGGGGCTCCGTATGAAACCAGACACACACCGGTTGCTGGCGTTGGCTTTCCTCCTGGCGATGACGCCTTGGGCGTTCACGCAGGACAGCACGGCACAGCCTTGCCCCGAGGTGACACCGGGAACTATGGGGTGCGAATTAGTCGCATGGTCCCATTGGCAGGAGCCGGTACCGCTGCCCGAGCCAGAATCAAAACCTGCCCCGCCGCCCGATCAGCAACCCGGACAGTCACCCGCTTCCCAAGCTCGGTCAGAGACAAGCAGGCAAAGTATCACCGGCGTTATTGTGCGGCAGGGTGAAAAGTATGTCCTTAAGGCGGGAGACAACACGACCTACCAACTGGATGATCAGGACAGAGCCCGCAAATATCAAGACAAACGCGTAATGGTCGTAGGCCGGCTGGATGCAAACACCGCCGTCTTCCACATCGAGAGCATTGAATTAGTTTCCTGACCAAAGCTGGCCCAACGCGACGCGTGGACACAGTGGACGCACTCAGCAGACCCTACCTTCTGAAACCGCGGACATCCGGCAACGGCTCCAAGTCACTTCCCCTGAAAACCTGTTCCATCTCGTTAAGCAAGGCCTGATGCACCAATCCGTTCGAAGCCAGAGTCTCGCGACTGTCCAGTTGGAATGGCCCACCTTTAAAGTCGCTCACTTTTCCGCCCGCTTCCTGAATTATCAGTACTCCCGCCGCCGTGTCCCAGGAATTAAGGTTAAACTCCCAGAACCCGTCCAGCCTGCCGCAAGCCACGTAGCACAGATCCAGCGCGGCTGAGCCCGCGCGCCGAACTCCATGCGTATGTAGTGAGATCTGATGGTAGAAAAATATATTTGGATTCTTGTGCCGTTTGTGGCTGGGAAACCCAGTGGCCACCAGGCACTCTGCCAAGTTAGCGGTCTTGGAGACATGGATTCGTTGCTGATTCAAATATGCCCCGCTTCCCTGCTCCGCCGCGAACAATTCGTTTCGCGTAGGATCGTAGATCACGCCCGCAATCCGGTTTCCCTGGTAGTCCAAACCCATCGAAACGCAAAATACGGGGAACCCATGGGCGAAGTTCGTAGTTCCGTCCAAGGGATCGACGTACCAGCGGTAGTCGCTGCCGGTATCCTGCAACCCACCTTCTTCCCCGAGTATGTCGAAGCTGGGCCAGCGCTGGCGGAGCCGATCCCGGATCAGCGCCTCGGAAGCGCGATCCGCCACCGTAACCAAGTCCGCCTCGCCTTTGTATTCCACTTTGACATGTTGCCGGAAGTAGTCCATCAACAGCGCACCGGCTTCGCGCGCGATCTCGGCCAGGGCTGGAAGGAAGTCGTGCCTGTTTGAAGATGTCATTCAGTGTGCAGTGACTGGTCCGCGTGCCGCTTCGTTCACCTGCGTTTGGCGCCGTCCTCTGCGATGTACATGATTTCGTGCTTAAAAATGAAAAGATTGGGGCCGTCCTCGCGCGTAAGCCGGAGCATGTTCTTGTCGTAATATTCAATCCAGCCGTGGACGACCTCGCCGTCCGCTAGCTTGATGCTGACCGGCTTCTGCTTTTCGCCCAGCGACTTCAAGTATGCGGCTTCCTGCGACGTTTCTTCGGGGGGAGTGATCTTGGCTTTCCGAGGCGCGGCGGAACCTGCTTGTCCATTAAATGGCATATCTGCCATTTTACACGTGGACGGCAAACGGAGGCTGCCGTGAGCGCGAATCGTGGACCCGTCTCAGGGCTGCCGCGTTAGTGCATTCGACTAAGGTTACCGCCACTGGCACGGATGGGCCATTCCTTGAAATGTTACCTGGGGGCACACTGGCTCAAGAGATAAACCCATGCAGCCACAGTCTATCCAGACCGAGCTCTTCGTCACCTTGGTCGAGCACTATGAGCACGATCCCGGCGAGTTCGTGAAGTTGCCCCAGCAGACCGTCGATTCCTCCTTCGCACGCGTAGCAGTCGCTGAGTTGCGGAACGAGGGCTACGTCGAGGAGCAAGTGAGAGGCGTAGTCAGGCTCACCCTTCGCGGATACAACGTGTACAAAAGCAAGCCCCATCCCGCCGCTTAGAACTACTTTTCACACGCGTCTGATTGGTTCAGCTTCGAACGCTCAATCGACCAATTCTGCGATACACTTCTTGGGGTTTGAGTCTGGGACCCTTCTCAATTCAGGGTACCCACAGAGAGGAGATCGTCATGCACATTCGAACCACATTCGTGCTTGGCCTATGCGTCGCGCTGCCGGCCTCGAGTTTCGCCGACTTCCGCTATGACGAGACCAGCAAGATTACCGGCGGCTCCCTGGTGAGCATGGCAAAGTTTGCCGGCGCCTTTACCAAGCAGGCCCATTCGATTACCGATCCCACCAACTCCACGATTCTGGTAAAAGGCAATCGTATGGCGCACATCAATCAAGAGACGACCGAAATCATCGATCTTGATAAGGAGACCATTACCAACATCGATCACACCAAGAAGACGTATACGGTCGTCACCTTCCAGGAAATGAGGGCCGCAGCGGAGGAGGCTATGCGCAAGGCGCAAGAACAGCCGCAGCAAGCGCCGACTCAGCCCCAGCCAGCCAGCAAAAGCACCCCCCCGCCAGAAATGAAGTTCAAAGTCACAGTTAACAACACCGGAGCCAGCAAGCAGGTTGCGGGTTTGGCGGCCTCGGAATCGATTCTGAAGATGACGATGGAAGCCAAGGACCAGCAGTCCGGCCAAACCGGAAACATCGCCATCACCAACGATATGTGGATGGCTCCGGAGATCCCAGGCTACGGCGAAGTACGGGATTTCAACAGTCGAATGGCAGTCAAGATGGGCAGTGTGTTCAGCGGCGCAATACCGCATTCCATCACTCCTCAGATGCCCGGTGTGCAGCCCGGCATGTTTTCGGGAATGGCCGATATGGCCAAGGAGATGTCGAAAATACAAGGTGTCCCGGTATCGCAAATCATGCGCATGGGCACGACCGCCGACGGCAGCCCGCTGCCCGCAGCTTCGGAAGCGCCTCTGCCCCCGTCGAATGGTCCAAACGGAGGAGCCATCGCCAACCAGGCCGCCAACAACGCAGCCAACTCCGCCGCGAATACCGCAACGTCAAATGCAGAAAACAAAGTCGGCAGTCACATGGGCAGCTTTGGTGGAGTGGCTTCAAGCCTCGGCGGTTTTGGCGGCTTTCACAAAAAGAAACAGGATCAACCAGCAGCTCAAACTGCCCCGGCGAACGCACAGCAAAACGCCGCAGTACTGATGGAATCAAGCACGGAGATGACAAACTTCTCCTCCGCACCGGTGGACACAACCCTCTTCGGTATCCCCGCGGGCTACAGCAAAGTAGCCTCGGAGTATCAGAAGAGCCATCAATAAAATGTGCTGAGGTAACCGCTGATTATCGATTGATGACCGACTCAATTAATGAGCAGTGTCGAGCAGCAGGCGGACACTTCGCGTGGTTTACTGCAACGCCGACTGAGTGAGCCTCACCGCACAATAGGGATTCGCAGTTCCGCCGGATACGTTGCACTTCTGGCTGTTCACGGATCCTGGCGCCAGTGTCGAGAAGTAGATGTTGGTCCCACCATTCGACACCTGGTTGTCGATCACAATCCCGCTGGTTCCTCCGAGAGAACTCGGGGAGGTCACGCAACTGGATGTCGGCGTTCCCGTGCAGTTCGGCGTGGTCAGCGAAGTCGTAATCGTCGAGCTCTCCAGGAATCCGTCGGTTGTGCTACCCACTCCGAAAAACATCCTGTCCGTCGTGCCGTCGTAAAACTCCGTCAGGGGCGAACACTCGTCCCCTTTCGTGTTGTTGACCACAAAAGCAGACGAGCCTGCACTCGTAATGACGTTACTTGCGAAGGGAAAGAAATACATCTTTGGATTCGACGGTATCAGTGGTTTGGCCACGGTGCCCGAAACGAATCCGCATGAGATCATGTGCCCCGATGTTGACCCATTCAGCCAGAACGCATTGTCAAAAGTCCCGGAATGTACGTTGCCTGTGGTGCAGTCGCCGGTGCCGCTCGCTGATCCCAGATCCACAGTGTTACTCGTAGTGAGCGTGGTCGAACTCGTAAAATTCGCGGGAATCTGGCTGACGGCACCGCCGATGCCGTTCACGATGCTGCATCCCGTAAATACGAACACCTGATCCGTTGCAGAATTGGCGGAATCCGTAACTGCAATCGGCGGATCCACAACCCCTGTTCCAGCCCCGTGCCCCACCCAGCCGACCGTCACCGTCGCCATGGATGTTCCCGGGTTGGTCAGGTTGACCCCATACAAATAGCCATACCCGTCTCCGATAAAAATCCTGCTGGCCGTGTCGTCGACAACCGGAGCGGTCAACACCTTGTTGGTCTGCGACGAGGCCGTGACCGTGACCGGCCAGCCCCCGGTGCTGACCAGCGCCGGCGCACCGCCGCCGAATACCGGGGTAATCTTGTACAGGACGCCGTTGTCAGCGCCCACGTACGCCGTATCCTTGTTGTAGTCCACCCAAGGTGAGGAATTCGAATTGGTCGCGCTGCTTTCGATGGTGAGCGTCGTCATGCAACCCGGCGTCGTCGGGGTGGTGCACCCAGTCGGAGTCAGCGGACTCAACACCGTACCTGACTGCGACGGCGGCGCTGGAATCGGGTTCGGCAGCACCAACACGTGGAAGTACGAAGCCCCGCCCGTGCTTTCTACGAACGCCACCTTCGTCCCATCGACGGATAGCGTCGGTGACGTCTTGATTTGTCCGCCCGTTTGCGTGACCGTGTTGTAAGCGAATGCCACCCAGGGCGACCCGCCATTGCATGGCGAAGTACCGGTCGTATACAGGTTATTGATTCCAACCAGGTTGGCCTGCGTCCCGGAAGTGACTGTTAGCCCAAACACCACGTAATCGGAATTGCAATTCTCCGCGCCAATGCCAAACTGGTATTTTGCTGGGAACTGGTTCGCCGGCACGTAGCCGTTCTCCAGTGAAACCGACCAATCGATCTTCATTCGGCGCCGATGCCGGAGCGGCACCCCAAAGCGCGCCCCTATGCGTGCGTTTTCCGCTGCCACGCGTCGCATGACCAGGTTGTAGACATACCGCGGATCGCGGTCTCCCGCCGCCATTACGTCCTCGGTTCGCCTGCCGGGCATCACCAAGTGCCGCGAACTCCAATCCAGCGGATATCCCAAATGCCTTGGTTCGCCTGTCGCGTCACCCGATGCGGCCCGCTCCATCGCTGCCTGGCCCCAAAGGGGAATGCCCAGCAGGAGGAACCCCGCTGCCATGCAGAACCAACGGAATGGGTACAGTTGCATCGTCCGTTTCAAAGTTTCACCATGGTGCCATTCTTATCTTCGCGCACGTTCTGGGAATCTGGAGTCTTACTTTCGTAACTTAAGGTGACCAAATAGGTTCCGCATGGTGACCAACGTGCACATGGCAACTCCTCCCGTAGCGCCCGCGTCTCTCCGACCGTCGCGGCGGCGTCCCGCCGCCGCCTGGCGGACCACACGGCAGCACTCTGTTCGCGCCATCTTGCGACTCTGCCACAACCCCGCCTGCAGGGGCGATTCCTTACTTAAGTGCAATCCTGTGATACCCTGCCCCACAAGCGAGGTGAGACATGCATGCTCGTATTCCAGCAGGCAAGATTCTAGTTCTGACGGTCTTGCTTTTCTGTGCAGCTCCTTCATCAGCGCAGCAGTCCGGCCAACTGCCCACGCCTAAAGAAGGAGACTACCTTTCCCGCAATTTCCAGTTCAAATCAGGTGAAACCCTGCCCGAGTTGCGAATGCATTACGCAACCTTCGGGATGCCTATGCGCGATGCGGCCGGCAAGGTTACGAATGCCGTGCTGCTTTTACATGGCACCAGTGGTTCCGGCCGCCAATTCCTCGCCCCGCAGTTTGCTGGCGTGCTGTTTGGGCCGGGACAACTCCTCGATGTCACCCGCTATTACGTCATTCTGGTGGATAACATCGGTCACGGAAAATCCAGCAAGCCGAGCGACGGTATGCACGCTCACTTCCCGCAGTATGACTATGACGACATGGTTCGGTCGCAGCACGAGTTGCTCGAAAAAGGTCTGGGCGTGAACCATCTGCGCCTGATCCTGGGAACCTCGATGGGCTGCATGCATTCGTGGGTTTGGGGGGAAACTTACCCCGATTTTATGGACGCACTCATGCCGCTGGCCTGTCAACCCGTGCAGATCGCGGGCTGGAATCGAATTTGGCGCAAGCTAGTCATGGACAGCATTCGCGACGATCCTGATTGGAAGAATGGCGAGTATACGACCGAACCTGGAACCGCTTTGGAAATTGCTGCCGAGATGTTCTACATTGCCGGAGGCTCAGCCCTGCAGATGCAGAAAAGCTTTCCCACCCGTGACGCGGCCGATACCGCCGTCCAGGACTTCGCAAAGCGGTTTAGTGCGGATCACGATGCCACTGACCTTCTCTATGCGCTAAATGCCTCGCGAAACTATGACCCCTCGCCGCAACTCGAGAAAATCACCGCGCCGGTAATGTTCGTGAATTCGGCCGACGACTTTATCAGTCCTCCAGAACTTGGAATTGCGGAGCGTGAAATCAAACGAGCCAAGAAAGGCCGGTTCGTGCTGATTCCCATCTCCGATCAAACTCATGGACACGGCACTCACACCTGGGCAGCGGTATGGCAGCAGTATCTGAAAGAGTTACTTCAAACCTCACAACCGTGAGGCGGAGTCGCAAGAATACGTTTACCTGAGAGTCCCTAGCGTAATAGGACTCCCTTGCCGTGAGAGTGTTGCAGCCGGGGCTGTCCTTTAATTTGTGATTTAGTTGGACTCCAGCGGAAACTTTTCGGCGGGAATTTTCGTAAATTACAGTAGAAAATAACGAGAGGCTGTTATGTTCACTTTTCTTCTCTGGTGCCTGCTGTTTGTGCTGTGCTGGCCGCTGGCCCTGTTCGCGCTGGTGATCTATCCGTTGGTGTGGCTGCTGCTCCTCCCATTCCGGCTGATCGGAATTGCATTGCACGGGGTGCTGGAACTGGTGTGGGCAGTTGTGATGTTGCCGGCGAGACTACTGACTGCTCCCTTCCGCCTCTAAAGGTAGGCGCGGGCTTATCCTGCGCGCCGCGCCAGTACCCCTTGATGCGAAGAGCCGACAAAGCCTTGGACCAATGCGGTGATCTCATCTGCAGCCGTGTCCAATGCGAAATGACCGGCGTCGAGAACGTGAATTTCAGCCTTCGGAACATCCTTGCGGTAGCGCTCCGGTTCGCCGGGATCGAACGAGAGGTCATGCTTGCCCCAGATCACGAGCAGTCGCGGTTGCTTCTCGCGCATCCACGCTTGCCATTTGGGGTAGGCATCAACGTTGGTTCGGTAGTCGTAGAACAAATCGCTTTGAATCTCGGCCTGGCCAGGATGGTTGAGAAAATAAAATTCGTCGGTCCACAGATCGGGATCATAAAGCTCCACATTCGGATCGTCTCCGACATGGCGCGTTCGCGTCGTCGCGAGCGACAGGAGATTTGTGCGCAGTGCGCTTTCATTGGCGGCGCGATCGGCCCAAAAGGCGCGCCGCGTCTTCCAATTCGCACCCAGACCTTCGTTGTGCGCCACAGCGTCCTGGACGATGAGGGCTTCGACACGCTCCGGGTGCGCAAGCACCATGCGAAAACCCACGGGGCCGCCGTAGTCCTGCATGTAAAGCGTGTAACGCGAGAGCCCGAGCGCTTCAGTGAAACGATTCATGATCTCCGCGTAGTGATCGAACGTGTACGCGAATTTCTTCGGATCCGGCCAATCGCTGTGTCCGAAACCCGGGTAATCGGGCGCGACCATGTGATAGCGATCCGAAAGCCGGGTGAAGAGCGGTTCGAACATTCGCGACGAAGAGGGAAGTCCGTGAAGCAAAAGAATCGTTGGCGCGTCTTTCGGGCCTGCCTCCCGATAAAAAATTGAGAGTCCGTCAACCTTCGCCGTGCGATAAAAAACGGGTTGCGACATGGGTGTTTTGATCCTTTCTTGAGCTTCGGGATAAGCGGCAGCCAGTCCGATTAAAAAGAGAAGCACCCAGTTCCTCGCGATTGTCACGAAGTCCGTCGCTCCTTCTTTTTTCTTGGCTCCGAACGCTCAGGCCGCCTCGGCAATCGGGTTCTCCTGGAAAAGTCGAGCTACCAGAGCGGAATCGAGATATGCCCGGACCTCAACGATCTTGCCGCCGCTGAAGCGGCAAACCCAACAGTACCGGTTGTCGAACCTGAGGCCATTCTTCGCCGTCGCCAGGGAATGCAGTTCAACCACAGCCCAGTCGCCGCTGACCAACGCATGCTCCACGTGAAGCTGCGTGCCTTGCGGTAACACCTTGTCCAGTTTTTCGAAAGTGTGGGCGAGAAAATCCGTCTTGCTGTGATAGTGACCGGCAAGCGGATGAGTTCCCTCGACGATCCAATCGACATCGTCCGCAACGTAGGTAAAGAACGCACCTCCGTCTCCAGTTTCAAGGTTCTTGAAAATATCGTGAACCTGCCCAAGGGCTAATGACATTTTGACCTCCTTATTAGGACGAAGTTAATTTCACATGGTCAGAACCACTCGGAACTGTGCCTTGCCGCTCATCATGCGCGCATAAGCCTCGCCCGCCTTTTCGAGCGGATAAGTCTCAATCATCGGACGCACGCCGGTCAGTTCGGCGAAACGCAGTGTGTCCTCGGAATCGGCTGGTGTTCCCGAGGCCCAGCCTTGGATACTTCGACTTCCACTAATAAGCTGTAGCGGCGTGACCTCAATGGGATCGAATGTGGCGCCGATCACCATAAGCTTACCGTTCGGCGCCAGGCCGTCGATCAACTCGGACATCGCTTTCGAGCTCGGAGCCGTTGCCAGAATCACCTGAGCCCCGCCCAATTGTTGCAATGCCGCGGCTCCATTCGCGGATTGGCTGTCGATGTACACGCTCGCTCCGAGTTTCTTTGCCAGCACCGCGTTTTCGGCCCCACGCCCGATAGCCGCCACCTTGTAACCAAACTTGTTCGCGAATTGAATTCCGAGATGACCCAGACCGCCGACACCCAGCACCGCAACCAGATCGCCGGGAAGGGCACCGCTGTGCCGCAGCGCATTATAGGTAGTGATTCCAGCGCAGAGCAGCGGTGCTGCTTCGGCATCCTTTAGACCTTCCGGCATCGCCGCCAACGCCTCCACGGGAGCCACCATGTATTGCTGGTATCCACCGTCATAGCTGATGCCCGAAATTTTCAGATTCCGGCAATTGCGAAAATCTCCGCGCCGGCACTCGCGGCAGGTGTTGTCCTGCCCGCCATGCCAGCCGACTCCGACGCGCTGCCCTTTCTTCCACGCGGAAACACCGCCGCCGACCTCATCGATAACGCCTGCCACTTCGTGTCCTGGAACGCGGGGATACTGAATTCCAGGCCACCCGCCTTCTTTCGTAAGCACGTCACTGTGACAAACACCGCAGGCCTGCACCTTGATGCACACCTGTCCAGCGCCCGGCTCAGGAATCTCGCGCTCGACGATCTCGAAATCTCCTCCCGGTTTAGAAATCTGTGCCGCCTTCATTGGCGCCACCTGTGGTTTAGCTGCGACTCTGAGCGTTGCCATAAATCCTCCTATGAATTTTCGGCCATGGTTGAAGAGTATTTAGCGTTTTATTTCCTCCAATTGCCGATCGATTCGACGATTGGCTAGCCAAGGGCTTACTCGGAGTGGGCGCTGCACTCCGGAGACGAGTGGGGCAGCAGGATTTTTTCCGGCTTGATAAGTGTGCTCCCGTCGAGCATTTTTCGTCAACAGGCTGCAGGGCGGGCTCCGCCTATTCCAATCGCAACTCTAAATCGCGCATTAAGGAAGGGAGGGGTTTGGGGTGCCCCACTCTTTCTGCATACTTTGTAGAAAGGGTGGGAGACGAGAACATAACAAGTAGGAACGCAGGGATTTCGGACCCGTCCCAATAAAAGTGTGCGATGAGGATCGAGACCAGACAAGTTGGAACGAACCCGGGAACCTGAATTACGAAAACGGTGCCGCCTGGATTTGAATCAGCGGAACCACAGAACTAGCTCGCGCGCTCATCATGTTCGCGGATGGAATGCCGGTTCTCTGAAATGACTTCTCACAATCGGCAGTAGACGGCCCCCGCATATTTCCTTCCATATATGCCAACCCGGGACATCGAGTGCAAGTCCCCACGTGAGCACAAGTCGAACAAGTTGGAAGATCACGGGCGCGAATAGAGCGAACTTCGTTCAATTGCGGCGAGTTTCGCCAAATTTCAGCGAATTTCTGCCGCCGCAGATTCCCGCTGGGAAGCGGAAACTGCACGCAGGGAAAGACGTCGCCGTAAGGAGAAATGTAGCAAGCGGTGTGACCTGCGCTGCATGGGAGGCCATCCATGATGTCTTCGCCAGGCGTGGGCGGTGGTGCGCAGAACGCTTCGACGTCGCCCACCAAGTCTTCGCTGCGGAAAATCTGCCTGAGGTCCGAACCCGGAATGCGCAGAGCCAGAACAGATTTGTCCCCATCCATTTTCGGCGTGATAGTCGGGTCGAGCGTGTACGCAACCCCCAACTCTTTCGCCAACGCCATCACGCCCGTGTTATCGAAGAAATTGCCGGCCATGAGCACATTGGCAATCACGACTTTGAGACCTTGCGACTTGAGAAATCGTATCGCGTCAACAGTCCGCTTCAGGGATCCGGGCAATTTGGTAATAGCATCGTGAATTTCCGGGCGATGCGAATAAACGCTGATTTGCACCTGCTCTACGCCCAGTTCACGAATGCGCCTTGCCTCGGGCTCGCGGATCATGACTCCGTTGGTCTTCACCTTGACATTGAACAGCAGGCGGCGCGCATGTTCCACAATTTCGAAGAAATCGCGGCGCATGAGAACTTCTCCGCCACTTAGAGTAAGGAAGAAGACTCCTGCATCGCAGAGCTGATTCAGAATGTCCCCGATCTCGGCCGCAGTCATCTCGCCGCGGTCGTCGTGATCCAGATAGCAGTGAACGCAACGCTCATTGCATCGATAAGTGACGTCGAGATGTACACTGATGGGGATGCCGAGGCCCAGGGCCTTCTGATTCATCTCCGCCAGCAGGCTCATCGCGCCTCCGGCGGCGAGGCAGAAAACGGCTGTTCTGACACCAGAAGAATGCCGTGCTGGGAAAGATCGTTCACGAACTGCTCAGCATCGCGCCCCGCATGGTCCGAATCGACGTCGAACTCGAGGCAGATTTTGTTAATCACGATATCTGACAGCGGCGTGCGGCCATCGGCAGCCTGCCATATCAAGGTAGCAACTTCGTTGAGTGTGAAGAAAGTCGAATCCACGGCTGACATGATCATCATCTCGCCGCCGATGAGGCGGGCGGCTATGGCGGAACTGGGCGCGATGTATTTTTCGGCTATGGCTCCGTCTCCGGCGTCGCGCTTACATTATCATCTCCCAGACTCGCGGGTCGGGAACAAATATCAATCGGCGGACAGGTACCTTTTCTACAAACTCGCAAGCCGAGCGAAAGACCAGGTTCACCAGTTCTGCGTCCTCGGCGAAGAACAGGATGTTTCGTAGCAGCAACCGGATGGCCTCAGACAACGCCACAGTTTCGATCCGGTTTCGAGGACCCTTCTCCAGCAGAAAAAGCGCGCTCAACGGAGCCGACTGGTTTTCGCCGACTCGAGCCAACTCCCCAGCAAAGGGCGTGCCACAACCGAGGTACTGGCTCCCTTCCCGTCGCACGTAGGAAATTTCGTCGGTGAGCAACGTAGCATCCGCCGGCGCCAGGCGGGAAATCGTAGTCTTGCCCGCGCCCGACACTCCGGCAAACAAGAACGCGCGTCCATTGCGAATGACGCTGGCGGCATGGACCAGAAACCCGCCTTGCCTGGCCAGAATCAGCGTGTGAACGATGCGCAACACCGAGTCGATGGCGTACGGGTTCCGTGATTGCCGAATGCGACCGCGACCCTCCCTGGAATCCCAACTGGCGCGGAAGTCGCCGCGCCGAAGCAACCATTGGCCGTCTCTTAGTTTTACCTGTACATCTTCATCTGCCCGGGTTGTTTCCCCGGGCTCAAATAACTGGATATCGAATTCAAATTGAGGATTGACGGAGGGCTTTATAAATCCTGCATAACGCTTCTCAAGCAGTCGGCGAAACGCCGAGTCTTCGGTATGCAGGGCGATCGCCATCCCGCCGATCTCGATGGCAACGGGCTCACTGGCCGCGAGCTGAGAGGTAAGGGTCACTCTTAATTAAATGCGGCGCCGCCACCCCGGCAGCTGTCGTGAAGGCGTCCCGGCCTCGCTAGCGAGGGCAAGACGCTCTCGCGACAGCCGGCAAGACGCCGGCGCTACGAGGATGTTACTCCGCATCGGCGTAGGGAATGGATACGCAGTGCAAAGTTTCGGAATAAATCCGAATGGCACAAAACCCAGGCAAACGCGCGACTCAACCGCGAGGGTTGCGAATTGGGAACGATGACTCCGGCCTTTTGATGAATCAGGGAAACCTTGCCCAGCACCTGAACCTCGGTAGCAGGTTCATCGACCTGTGGAAGCGAGTCGCCTCGTGTGATCCACCATGCGTTACCCTTCTCGATCAGACGATGGACGAAGAACCGGCTCCGCTTCGCCACCAACACGATGTCGCCTGGAACCAACGCCTGGGCGGCTCTGGGCTCGATGCTCAGAATGTCCCCAGGCCAGATCGAAGGCAACATGCTGGTTCCCTGAGCCTTCAGGCGTATGGTGTGGCCTGCGCTGAGAACTTCAGCCGCAAGCTCAAGTCTGTGATCCTCTCGAAGCTCCATCATGACCGGCACGCGCGAGTAAAATTACGAATTCTTGCGATTGAAACGGCACTGGAATTCGGTGGGGCTCATTTTTCCACAGGCCAAGGCCATAGTTTCAAAAACCCGCTCGTATCGGAATTCAGGTTTCTGATATGGTTTTTTCCCCGAACCGCTGGCGCTTTTCTTCTTATCAGCATTCGCGTCTTTTTGCATAGAAGTCCGCGCGTCCTCGATCGGCTGTGGGGGCAGCTCGCGTACCGCCTGAGGAGTACGTATTGCGCCAGTCTACAACAACGCAGATAAGAATGGGTTAGGATTGTTGGTTCCGCGGCTGTCCTTCCCGTGCCGTGGTATCTGCCCCGCTGAATCTTGAGGCTCAATTGGCAAACATTCTCTTGACTTGTCTACTGCTGTAGGGTTGAAGCTGGAGGTGTTCATGCTACGGGTATCGCAGATCGCCAAGCGCAGCGGGCTCAGCCGCACCACCATTCTCTACTATGAGGGTTGTGGGCTGCTGAAGCCGGCTCTCCGCAGTTCCTTAAACTATCGCCTGTACGGCGATCGGGAGCTGCGGAGGCTCGATCAGATTTGTCTTTACCGCTCGGTAGGTATGAGCGTGAAAGACATCCGGCGGATGTTATCGTCGCCGGGGAACGAAGCCTCCTCGTTGCTCAAGCACCGGCTCCGAGAACTGGATGCGGAGATTCGACAGCTGCGCGCTCATCAAGAGTCGATCCTGCGAATACTACAAACTAAGAGCATGATGAAGAGGACAGAAAAAATGACCAAAGAAAAGTGGATTGCGATCATGAAGGCCGCGGGGCTTTCGAGCACTGACATGGGACGGTGGCACCACGAATTCGAACGCGCTGCCCCGGACGAACACCAGCAATTCCTCCAATACCTTCACATTCCTGAAGCGGAGATCCGCGAAATTCGGGAATCAAGCAAGAAATCGGCGGAGAAATAAGTTTAGTGTCAGAGTTCTAAAGGGCTGGCCCTCGATTTCTTGGACAACCATCGAGCGGCCAGCCTATCCAGCGGTGAGCGCGCCATCGTTGTAGAGTTGTAACCATGGCCCTGGAAACAATCATTAGCAACTGCCTTGTTCAGATCAATGCTGAAATCATAGCCTGCACTCGCTGTCCCCGCCTCGTGGAGTATCGCGAAATGATTGCTCGCGAGAAGCGCCGCGCTTATCGTGATTGCGACTACTGGGGAAAACCCGTTCCCGGCTTCGGCGATCCCGATGCGCGCGTTCTTATTCTCGGCCTCGCTCCCGGAGCGCACGGCTCCAATCGCACCGGTCGTCCGTTCACCGGAGACGCATCAGGCAAATTCATGTTTCCGGTGTTGTACGAGACCGGCTTCGCCAACCAACCCAACGCGACCGATCGCGAGGACGGGCTTAAGCTGAGAGATATTTACATCACGGCTGCAATTCGCTGTGCTCCTCCTGACAATAAGCCGCTTCCGCAAGAACTGGCGAACTGCGCCCCCTATCTGGATCGCGAAGTGGAGGGTCTCAAGAATTTGAAAGTCGTGGTCGCGCTAGGCCGGATTGGCTTTGATGCCTATCTCAATTACCTGAAGCGACGCGGCCAACTGGCCAGCCGGAAAACTTATCTTTTTCAGCACGGGGCCAAGTACAAACTCCCGGATGGAAAGACCTTATTGGCCTCTTACCACCCGTCGAACCAGAACACCCAAACCGGAAAGCTGACCCGCCCAATGTTCGTTCGGATCTTTAAAGAGGCGGCAAAAATTGCCGATGAGTAAGTACAGGCGGCGGCCACCGGGGCCGGAACGCGTACCCACCCCAACGCAGGGGAAATACCAAAAAAGGGTTGCAATCTGGGGCGGCCACCGCCGATTTTCAGTCCAGCGACCACGAGCGATGACGCTCGCACTCGCTAAAATCCTACGAAGACGGGCTCAGTTTCCAGGAGTACGCCCCAGATGTCCTCCACGCGCTGCCGGACATCTTCCATAAAAGCCACAACGTCTGCCGCGGTTGCGCTCCCTCGATTTACGATCGCCAGCGCGTGCTTGCGGGAAATGCCTACAGGGCCCTGGCCATATCCCCGGCTGAAACCGGAGTGCTCAACCAACCAGGCGGCAGAAACTTTCTTTTGCGCATCAAGGGCAGGGTAGCTGGGAATCGCTAGATTCTTGGCTGCCGCTCGGGCTGTGAGTCGCTCGTACTGGTCGACGGAGAGAATCGGATTCTTGAAAAAAGACCCGGCACTGCGGCAATCGTCGTCACCTTGAGTCAAGACCATGCCCTTTCCGGCCCTGATTTGTCGCACCGCATCCCGGGCATTGGCTAGAGACGGATTCTCGCTCCATCCGGCAAAGTATCGCTTAAGATCGGCGTATGCGATGTACGCCTCGCCTCCGTGCTTCAGCACATAGTTGACTTGCAAGATAATGTAGCGGCCGCGCTCGGTTGTGTTGAAGACGCTGGTGCGATAGCTGAAAGCACAAGCCTCGTTGCATAGTTCGTGCAGTTGCCCATCTCTGAGATCCAACACGAGAACCGATTCAATCGTGCTCGCAACCTCTTGCCCATAAGCCCCCACGTTTTGTACCGGCGTGCCTCCAACACTTCCGGGAATGCCGCTCAGGCATTCAATGCCGGCACAATTGTGGGCGACGGCAAGGCCTACGAATTTATCCCACTCTTCGCCCGCGCCAGCCTCGAATACGACTTCATCATGACCGTGCCGATGGTTGATCCCGGTAATTCCAATCTTGAGCGCCAAGCCCGGCCAGCCTTTGTCGGAAACTACTAAGTTGCTGCCGCCTCCCAGGACGAACAGCGGGAGACTCTTCGATCGCGAGAAGTCGACAGCTTGGGTTACTTCGGCAATTGTCTGTGCCTCAATGAAATAGCGGGCCGGGCCTCCAACTCTGAGAGTAGTCAGCGGACCCAGCGGCACGTTTTCCGTGATCACCATTTGGCGGATATCTCCACTATATACGAATGAAAAAGAACGTTTTCGGGGCGTTGCATTACGTTCGTGCGAGGCATCTTTCGGTCGATATCCGCAGCGGCCAGAGACTTCTGTTAGGCTATTAAAAACTTCTTAAGGAGAAGAAATGTATCCAGAAATTATGGTCATCCCGATGCGTGAAGAGCTGACCCACTTGGGAGTGCAAGAACTACGTACTGCAGAAGAAGTCGATCACGCCCTTGTCAATCAACCAGGGACAACGATGGTGATTGTGAATTCCATTTGCGGATGCGCCGCCGGACGTATGCGTCCGGCAGTTCGGATTGCGCTGCAGAATTCGGCTAGGCCGGAGAAAATGGTTACGGTTTTCGCCGGACAGGACACCGAGGCTACGGATCGCGCTCGCAGCTACTTCACCGGGTATCCGCCGTCGTCGCCTTCGATCGCGCTGTTTGGTGATGGCAAGCTGATTTATATGATGCAGCGCAGCGACATTGAACATCGGGAGGCGGCGGACATCGCGGCCGAGCTCAAGAAAACCTTCGACAAGTTTTGCGCGGTTCCCGCGAGTAAATAGCTGGCAGAAACGTGGCAAGCCACGTTTCTACAGTGTTTCTTAGAAGTGTTCCCTCAGACCGGCGAAAGTTTCCACGATCAGCAAACGGCTTGGCAGTTGGGCCTGCGTGACTTCTTCGTGCTCAAGAATCCAAGTCTGGCCATGCGGGACGAAGACGGCATTGAGCCCCGCTGCCAACGCGGGATTAATGTCGGACTTGGGACTATTTCCTACCATCCAGGTGGAGTCGCTGGGCAGATCGTACTTCGACACGATGGTGCGATACGTGGGCACATCTTTCTCAGCAACAATCTCTACCGCGGAAAAATACTCCTTCAGCCCTGAGCGCTCGACTTTGCCGGATTGCTCGGTAATAGCCCCTTTGGTCAGCAGCATCAAGTGATGCCGTCCCGATAAGTACTGAAGCGTTTCGGGAACGCCATGCAGAATTTCGACCGGGTGTTCGGCGATGGTGTGAGCGAATCCGCCGATGGTTTCGTGCAGTGCGGGCGTGAGCGGCTCGACTGCCAGGCGTTCGAAGGTCTGCACCAGCGCGTGGCTGAAGCTGTGCAGCCCGTACCCGTGGCTTACGATGCACTCGCGCTCTACATCGTTCAGAACCTCCCGCACTTGCTCGGGCGAGTACTCGTGATGGTTCAGAAACGAAATGAAATTCGCGATAGCCCGCTCGAAGTAAATGTTATTTTCCCAGAGCGTGTCATCGGCATCGATGAGCAACGTCTGCGGGCCATTCGAATTAGAACTCTGAGTCATAACGTCACAGGGATGTCAGTGTTGATTCGCGGGGACTAAAACGTTTAAGTGCAGAGCGCCCTGTTAGAATACAACATTCATGACACCGGGCTCCTGGGTTTCACTGCTGACAGTTTTCTTTCTCCTTCCTATTATTATTTCAGCACAGAAAGGCCATAAACCGATGACGGGCTCGGCTGCAAAAGGCGCAGAGTCGGCTGGGTTGCAGGTGGTTCCTGACCTCGACCAGCGGCTGGCCAGGTTTCGTCGCGTAGAAATGCCTTTCCACTCGACGGGTTTAACCGCCCGCGAGGTGAAGATGGTGGGCAAGCTCGTGGATGCTTCGCGTTATCTCGAAGAAATCTACTGGCGGCAAATGGATCCCGACGGCCTCACGCTCTACGAGTCGCTGGCAGGCAGCAAGAATCCCAAAGATGAAATGCTGCGGCGCTACCTTTGGATCAATGCCTCGCGATTCGATCTTCTGGACAATAACAAACCCTTCGTGGGCACGGCTCCGATACCGCCAGGGCGAGGCTTTTATCCGCAAAATCTGACTCGCGACCAGATCGAGCAGTATGTGAAAGCACATCCGGAAAAGAAGGATGAGATTTACAATTCGTTCACCGTGGTTCGCTGGCACGGCGATCAGCTTGAGGGGCTTCCGTATCACATTGCCTACCGTTCATTTCTGGAGCCCGCGGCGAAAGATTTACGCGAGGCTGCCGGCTTGAGCGACGATCCCGCCTTCACAAATTTCCTGCGGTTGCGCGCCGATGCGCTTCTTACCGATGACTACTTCAAAAGCAATCTGGTCTGGCTTGATTTGAAGAATCCGAAATTTGACGTGATCTTCGCTCCCGACGAAACTTACGATGACGACCTGCTCGGCGTGAAAGCGACCTACGGCGCGGCGGTGATGATCCGCAATGGAGAACAGAGCCGAAAGCTGGAAATGTTCCAGAAGCATGTGGCGGATATTCAGGATGCGCTTCCGCTCGCGCCCGAGGATCGTCCTTCCAAGCGTGGCCTTGAAACGCCGATGGAAGTGATGGATACTCCGTTCCGCGCGGGCGATCTGAATCACGGGTATCAAGCAGTCGCCGACAATCTGCCGAACGATCCGCGCGTGCACGAACAGAAGGGAAGTAAGAAACTCTTCTTCAAGAACTTTATGGATGCGCGCGTGACTTACGTGGTTCTTCCAGTCGCGCAGCACGTGATGTTGCCGGCGCAAGCGGCGAAGGCATCCGGCGAGGGCTACCTTCTGGTGACGATTCTCCATGAGATGGCGCACGGGCTCGGACCGGCGTTTGCACGAACTGCAACGGGGAAAGTGGACATTCGCGAAGCAATCGGCCCAATTTTCAGTGGACTGGAAGAAGCCAAAGCGGACGTTGTCGGTATGTTTAGTTTGAAGTGGCTGGTCGACCACGACGTCCTGCCCAAGAGCAAGCTGGAAGAGTATTACGCATCGTATGTCGCTGGAATTTTCCGCACCGTTCGCTTTGGCATTGCCGAGGCTCACGGACAGGCAGAAATGATGGAGTTCAACTATCTCTCCGAGCGCGGGGCTATCAAGCGCCAATCTTCCGGCCGCTACGCGATTGACTATGGGCGCACGCCAGGAGCCCTCAACGATTTGGCGAAAGAACTGTTGGAGATCGAAGCGACGGGCGACCGTGGGCGGGCGGAGAACTGGTTCAAGAAATACGGGACCATGCCGCCAGATTTGCAGGCTTCCTTGAAGTCGGCAGCGAAAGTACCGGTGGACATTGATCCGGTCTTCTCGTTTAAAGCAGGCTTGTAGCTTCTGCTTTGCTTACCGGCTAAAACCGAAAAATATCCGGCATCGACCAAGCGGGACCTGCCGCACCACGAACCACGTGGGGACAGCCGCCCTCGGCTGTCCAGCGGAGCAAAGCTCCGCAGAGGTCCTTGTGGGCCCCGCTCGCTTGCCTGCGCACGTACCTGCATTCGCGGGCACTGCAGGGTACTTTCAACCCAGCCCTTGACTTATGCCCAGAACCTTGCAATAACTATGCAGTCCCATTGGACGAGTTTGGGGGTGTAGTTCCGTTGGCAGAAGTGAGATTGCAAGAGGGTGAGTCTCTTGAAAATGCACTGCGGCGCTTCAAGCGCAAGGTGCAACAGGAAGACATAATTAAGGAGGTCAAGCGCCACTCCTTTTATCTGAAACCCGGCGAGAAAAAGCGCGTAAAGGAAGCACTGGCGCGCAAACGTAGCCGGAAAAAAGCTCGGAAAGAGCAAGACTGATTGTTTGTGGGCCGCTCCCCCGCGGCGAGCGGCTCCTTCCCTTTTCTCTAGCGCATTCCTTGGTCTCAGGACTTGCGTAGCCGCGGGGTCTCCGCAGTTTTTGTGCAGCAGTAATCCATGTCCAGCCAAGGGCATGGCGGGCCGAACCCAGGGGCAAGATCAATCGAGGGGGATGTAGCGAAAATCCAGCACATTTGTGCGCCCGGTGAGAGGCTCGCCTTCTCATCCAGCCGTAAAGTGTCGCTGGGAAAGAGCTGAAGGAGCATCCTCAATGGAATTCCAGGACAAGATGTTGAAGTGCATTGACTGCGGGGCGGATTTTGTCTTTACCTCCGGGGAGCAGATGTTTTTCCACGATAAGCAGTTCAGGAACGAACCCAAGCGGTGTAAGAGCTGCAAAGCGAAGCGGGTTGCGACGTTAGCCGCTGGAGGCGGCGGACATCGCAATTCGTCGAGGACCGAGACTCGAGCCGTATGTTCGCAGTGCGGCAAAGATACAACAGTGCCGTTCCGGCCGACGCAAGGACGTCCGGTGTTGTGCCGGGACTGCTTCCAGCAAAGACGGCCAGCAGCGTCGGCATAATTTGAGGGCAACTCGAAAAAAGTGCCGGTGAATCTCGGCTAACCGGCCTTTTTCCTCACTTCCCGGTGCGATGGAGCGGTGTGTCTCGGTAGAGTTAGAGAGCGCGGCGAGAGCAGTTTTTTGCCTTCCCAAAGTCTGTCTCCATCCATCCCGTCTTCCCGCAAACCGTCTTCGCGCAATACCAGGAGCGCCTCGATCTGCCGCAGCAGATCCTGCGTACCTATGGGCTTCACTAACAACGAGTGCGCTCCGTCATGCTTCCAGTCGCCGTCCTGGGGAGGGTAAGCAGTGAGCAATGCGGTCGCAGGATGGTAGGCTTGACGCCGCGCCGCCCGAACTACTTCGAAGCCCGCATTCTCGTTCTCCATGCGCGCATCGGTGATCACCATCTGGTAGACGCCCGACGCCAGTTTCTCGATGGCTTCGGCGGCCGACGAGGCAGTTTCGACGGTGAATTCATGCAATTCCAGCACCGCCTTCACCGTAAGCAGAACTGCCACATCGTCATCGACTAGCAGGATTCGTCGCTTCACAGGAGCGCCCTTCCACTTCAGACATTTGTGCGGATAAGTATAAAACACGAACCGTAGTCAACGGTGTCAACATTTCCGCGGGGCGGCAGGTTACTATAGAAAGAAGGTGCGTTCGATGGCGTACCCACGCATCGGACAAAGATAACCGTGGCGAGCTTCTACATACAAAATTTTGGCTGTCGCGCCACCCAGGCCGATGGCGTTTCGATCGAGCGCCAGTTCGACGAGCGCGGTCTGACGCGAGCTTCCGCGCTCGCCCAGTCGGAAATCGTAATATTGAACACCTGCACGGTGACGGCTGCGGCGGATCAGGACGCCCGGGCAGCCATTCGGCGCATTCGTCGCGAGAATCCGACCTGTCAAATCATCGTGACAGGATGCTACGCCCAACGCGCGCCAGCAGAAGTTGCGTCGCTCCCGGGAGTAACTCGCGTAATCGGCAATTCCCACAAACATCAACTGGCCGAGATCGTCGTCGCTTCCCGCCCGCACAATAACGTCGCAAGCATTTCGACCCACTCTGGTTTTGTTCCTCTTTCGAGCTTGGCAGCCGAAGCGCAAAGCGAGATTTTCGTCTCCGACATCTTCGCTCACACCGAATTGCTGGCCGCACCAGTTTTCGATGCCTCCGCGTCCGGAACGAATAACGCCCGCACCCGCCCCAACCTAAAGGTGCAGGATGGCTGCGACAACCGCTGCTCTTTCTGCGTGATTCCTTACGTGCGCGGGCAAAGCCGGTCATTGCCACTAA
Organism: uncultured Acidobacteriota bacterium; assembly: GCA_963832245.1. Lineage (GTDB taxonomy): Bacteria > Acidobacteriota > Terriglobia > Terriglobales > Acidobacteriaceae > JABDBE01. Next base: position 1,902,271 of record CAWHTG010000004.1, on the reverse strand, counting down.
ACCAAATCCTTCACGAAGTGCGAGCGCTGGTCAACTCAGGCTATCGCGAAGTGGTAATCTCGGGAATCAATCTGGGCCGTTGGGGCCGCGATTTCGACAAGCCTTTGCGGTTCGAAATTGTGGTTCATGAAATTCTGGCTCAAACTAATCTTGAGAAACTCCGCATCTCGTCAGTGGAACCCATGGATTGGACCGATGAGCTGATTGGTATGATGGCGCGCTCTCCGCGTATCGCCAAGCATGCCCACGTGCCACTGCAATCGGGCAGCGATCGCGTGCTTCGTGCGATGCACCGTAAATATCGTCCCTGGCACTATCGCGAGAAGATCGAAAAGATTCGTACGGCCATGCCCACGGCAGCCATCGGCGCCGACGTGATGGTGGGATTCCCCGGGGAACGCCAATCCGATTTTGACCAGACCCACAGGCTGATCGAAGAGCTGCCTTTCACTTATTTGCACGTGTTCACATATTCCCCGCGTCCGGGAACTCCGGCAGCGGACATGCGAGATCAAGTCCCCGCACAAACCGCTCGGGAACGCAATCGCATTTTGCGCGACCTGGCCGCGGAGAAAAAAATGGCCTTCACGCAGACTTTCGTCGGGAAGACTCTGGACGCAATCACGTTGAATGTGTGTGACGACAAGTCGACCGAAGCGCTGTCCGACAATTACCTGAAGCTGCGAGTGCAGGGACAACACGCAGCGAATCAATGGATGAAAGTGTGCGTCGAGCAAGTCGAAGCTGGCGTGCTGCTGGCGAACCTGTCTGCATGATTTCCGCCTACCCTGCTGGATTGGCCTACGCTTTCGGAAGGTCATAGCATTCCAGTTCCGGCATGGGGAAATCTCTGCGATTGTCCGTCATTAAAATGCATCGTCGCTCCATGGCGATGGCGGCGACGATGGTATCGGCGAGCGTAAGAGTCCGTCCCTTTCTCGCATATTTGTTTTTGAGACTTCCGGCCAGCCGTCCAGCGGCCGCCGTCAGCTCATAACATTCAAGAACGGCCAGGAAGTCCTCGGTCCGGGCCTCTTCTTCCGGACGCATGCCCGCGTACAGTTCGGCAATGTTGAGGGCCGTTGTAACCAGAGTGTTGTCGCCGCGAGCAAGTTCGGCAAGCAATGCGCCGCGTCCGTGGCGAAATCGGAGTACGTCGATCAAAACCGAAGTATCGAGCAGCAAGCGCATCAGTGAGTGCGTGGGGTGCGTGGACTTTCGGTCCTCGCCCGCTCCTTTGACCGGGGCCGGACCGCGCCACGGCCTTCGCTATCCGTTCGCAGCTTGTGCACCCAGGCAGCTGCGCCCTCAGCCAATTCAGGATGATCCCTGTCCTTCCAGGCCGGGTCTTTGCTTTCTAGAAAATGCAGCAGCTTTTGCCGTCGAACTTCGTGGCGCGCTGTTTCCACAAGGAAGGAACTTCGTCCTCGAGGACCGACCAAGGCATCGATTTCCCGGAGCAAATCTTCAGGCAGCAGGATGTGGGCGCGTTTGATGCTCATATGTGCTTAACAAGTGTGCTTTACATATGTGCTTTTGTCAACACACAACCTGCTCTTTGCGGCCCTCGGGCACATTGAATTTGTCCCTGGTTGCCATGCAATGAGGTTGGATTGCCATTGTGCCGACAAACCGCGGTGGTGCTATCCTCTTCTATTAGCCACCGTCTATTCCCACTTGGCTGCGCTCGACCGCAGCTGCTTCGGAGCGCTATCCATGAAACTCTCTCTTAACCTTCCCGGTAGAGCCCTGGCACCCGCTACGGCGTGCGTTTTGTTAGCCCTGATGGCACTTGCCGCGAACCCACAAGATGCGCCCAAACAAAACGCCCACGGCATCGTCGTCGCTAACATGGATCCTGCGGTCAAGCCGGGTGACGATTTTTACCGAAACGCCAATGGCGCCTGGATTAAGCGCACCGAAATTCCGCCCGACCGCGGCCGGATCAGCGTCTTCACCGCTCTGGGCGACTTGAGCAACAAGCGTACAGTCGGGTTGATTCAAGAAGCCGTGAAGGCCAACGCGCCCGCTGGTTCTAGCACCCGCAAAATTGCCGATCTCTACAACTCTTACATGAACGAAGCCGCCATCGAAGCCAAGGGCCTCGACCCGCTTCGCCCGCACCTCGAAGCCATAACCGCCATCCGTGACAAGCGCGAACTGGCGCGAGCTTTAGGGGAGAGCTTGCGATCGGACGTGGACGCCCTCAACAATACAAACTTCCACACGGCAAACCTTTTCGGATTATGGGTCGCGCCAGGTTTTAACGACTCCGAGCATTACGCCGCCTATTTAATGCAAGGCGGGCTGCAGATGCCTGACCGCGAATATTACCTCGCCGACAACGAGCGTATGCGCGATCTTCGCGCCAAATATCAGGCTCACGTCTCGGCCATGCTCAAGCTTGCGGGATTCATCGACACCGACGCGCGCGCCCAGCGCATTGTAGAACTTGAGCATGCCATAGCAGAAACGCACCTGACCCTGGCAGAGAATGAAGACATCCAAAAAGCGAACAACCCCTGGAAACAAACAGATTTTGCTGCCAAGGCTCCCGGCCTCGACTGGGCAGAATACTTTCGCGGCGCCGGCCTCGACAGTCAAGCCAGCTTCATCGTCTGGCAGCCGTCCGCCTTTATCGGAGAATCGGCTCTTGTCGCCTCTACCTCGCTGGACACGTGGAAAGACTGGCTCGCTTTCCACCTGATTGATGCGTATGCTGCAGTGCTCCCCAGAGCACTGGCGGATGAAAGCTTCGCATTCTTCGGCAAGACACTGACCGGAACACCAGAGCAGCGCCCGCGGTGGCAGCGCGGTGTCGCCATGGTCAACCAGCGGCTCGGCGACGCCGTGGGGCAAATCTATGCGCAGCGCTATTTCTCACCTGAAGCTAAGGCCCAGGCCGAAGCCATGGTTGCGAACATCATTGCCGCTTTCCGCAGGCGCATTGACGCTCTGTCCTGGATGAATCCCGCGACCAAAGCTGAAGCCCAAGCCAAGCTCACCACTCTCTACGTCGGAATCGGTTACCCGGAGACTTGGCACGACTACTCCGCCTACGAAGTCAAAGCCGATAACATTTTCGGCAACCTATGGCGCGGGCTTTTGTTTGATTACCATCACGACGTCGCGCGTCTCGGCCATCCGGTCGATCGCAAAGAGTGGTCGATGCGTCCGCAGACCGTCAATGCCGTGAACCTGCCCCTGCAAAACGCACTTAGCTTTCCCGCCGCAATCCTGCAACCGCCGTTCTTCGACCCAGAAGCTCCCGCCGCGGTGAACTATGGCGCCATCGGCGCTATCATCGGGCACGAAATCAGCCACACCTTTGATAGCGAAGGAAGCGCGTTCGATTCTAAGGGCCGGGTGCGTGATTGGTGGACACCGGAGGACTTCGCCCATTTCAAAGCGGCCACCGCCAGGCTCGCCGCACAGTACGACGCTTACAAACCATTCCCCGACCTCTCGGTGAACGGCAAGCAGACACTTGGGGAAAACATCGCGGACAACGGCGGCATCTCCGCCGCATACGACGGCTACCGGGCTTCGCTGGGCGGCAAGCCCGCCCCCACTCAGGACGGATTCTCCGGCGACCAGCAGTTCTTCATTGCCTTCGGACAAAACTATGCATCGGAGACCCGCGAAAACACGCTCCGCCAGCAAGTGATGACCGACCCACACTCCCCCTCGGAGTACCGTGCGGACATGGTCCGCAACATCGATGCCTGGTACCCGGCCTTCAATGTTCAGCCAGGAGAGAGGCTCTACCTGGCCCCGCCAGACCGCGTGCAGATCTGGTGACAAAATTCAGGACGTTGTAGGCGTGATCGAGCGTGCTTCATCGCGCGACTTTTTCTTGAATGGCTTATTGGGCCGGCTTCCAACGCAGAACGGGTTTTCTCGCCGCGGCGGTTTCGTCGAGCCGCGACACGCGAGTGGTGTGGGGAGCGGCCAACACCATCTGCGGATCTTCTTCGACTTCTTCCGCAATCGATTTCATGGCCTCGATAAACAGATCCATTTCTTCTTTGGACTCGCTCTCCGTCGGCTCGATCATGAGCGCACCCGGCACGATCAGAGGAAAGGCCGTGGTGTAGGGATGAAAGCCGTAATCGATCAAACGCTTGGCAATGTCCATGGTCTTCACGCCTTTTTTTGCCTGCACTTTATCGCTGAACACCACTTCGTGCATGGTGGGCGTGGAGTAAGGCAAATCGTAGACACCTTCAAGGCCTTTGCGAATGTAGTTGGCGTTCAACACCGCATCTTCGGTAGTTTGGCGCAAGCCATCAGGACCATTGGCTAGCGTATATGCCAGGGCGCGAACGAACATCCCGAAGTTTCCGTAGAAAGCACGCACCCGCCCGACAGATTGCGGCCGATTGTATTCGAATCCCAGACTACCGTCTGGCTTGGTGATGACGACTGGCGTCGGCAGAAACGGCTCAAGCATTTTCTTGACCGCCACCGGGCCGGAGCCCGGCCCGCCGCCACCGTGCGGCGTAGAAAAAGTCTTGTGCAGGTTCAGGTGCATCAGGTCGACGCCGAAATCGCCGGGACGTACTTTGCCGACCAGCGCATTCATATTCGCCCCGTCCATATAGAGTAGGCCACCCTTGGCGTGCATGATGTCAGCGATCTTGTGAATCTCTTGCTCAAATACGCCGAGCGTGTTGGGGTTGGTCAACATCAACGCCGCCACATCCTCATTCATCTGCGACGCAAGCGCAGCCACATCCACCATGCCTCGCGCATTCGATTTCAGATTTTCCACCGCATAGCCAACCATCGCCGCGGTTGCCGGGTTCGTCCCATGAGCCGAATCAGGAATCAGAATCTTCTTGCGGGGAGCGCCCTTCGAATGATGGTAAGCACGCACCAGAAGCAAGCCAGTCAGCTCGCCGTGCGCGCCGGCTGCGGGCTGCAGCGTGATCGCGTCCATACCGGTGATTTCGATCAAGCATTCGCTAAGGGTTTGCAGGATGCGCAACGCTCCCTGCGAAACCTTCTCCGGCTGATACGGATGCCCGTTGGCCAGCCCCTCGAAACGCGAAACGACTTCGTTGACCCGCGGGTTGTACTTCATGGTGCACGAGCCGAGCGGATACATTCCAAGATCGATGGCGTAGTTCCAGGTCGAGAGCCGGGTGAAGTGCCGGATGATTTCGATCTCGCTCACTTCGGGCATGTTACCCAGATCTTTTCTTTCGCTAGACCCTAAAAGCTGCGCTGTATCTACCTCAGGCACATCGAGCGGAGGCAGTTTCCACGCCGCTTTTCCCGGCGAGGATTTCTCGAAGATCAGTCCCTCATTCTGATTGGTATGGGTGGTCGCTTTGCGGGGCGTGTGCTTCATCGCACCACCTCCTGCACATCGGCTGGTTCTTTAGAGGCTTTCGCCGAGCGCTCACCTTCCGCCACCAACTTGACTGCAGCGTCAATCGCGGCACGGGTAGTCAGCTCGGTGCAACACCACACCGCGGCGTTGCCGAGCTCGGGATAAAACTTTCTCAGCGGAAACCCACCAACGACCTTATGCTCAAGAAGGCGGTTATTGATTGCGTGTGGATCTTCGATGGTCTGCACTACGAACTCATTGAAGCGCGGCGCGCCGGAAAACAGGACTTTCGAGTGTTTGCAAAATTGCTGAGCGGCATACGCTGCTTTCGCCAAATTTTGTTTTGCCAGTTCCCGCAAGCCGACTTTTCCATAAATCGTCATGAAGATGTTCGCCATCAACGCAATCAAAGCCTGGTTGGTGCAGATATTCGAGGTCGCTTTCTCGCGCCGGATATGCTGCTCGCGGGTGGCCAAAGTAAGCACGAAGCCGCGCTTTCCGTTTCTGTCCGTAGTCTGCCCGACCAGTCGGCCAGGCATCTGGCGCACATATTGTTCGCGCGTAGCGATCACGCCGCAATAAGGCCCGCCGAAGGTGAGGGGCACGCCAAACGATTGCGCCTCCATAGCAATAATGTCGGCCTGCCGCGGCGGTTCGACGATTCCCAGCGAAACCGCTTCCGCAATCGAAACCACCAGCAGCGCGCCGCGCTTGTGCGCGATCTCAGCGATGCCGGCAACGTCTTCAATGGTCCCAAAGAAATTGGGCGACTGAATCAGGACGCAAGCCGTCTCGGAAGTAACGGCTTTGTCGAGCTCATTGAGGTCTACCCGGGCATCGTTGCTGAATGGCACAGTAGCCAAAGGCATGCCTTGGTGATGAGCATAAGTAGCCAAAACCTCCCGATACTCCGGATGAACGCTGCGCGCAATCACGACCGAATGCCGTCCAGTAAGCCGCGCCGCCATCATCACCGATTCGGCCGCGGCCGTCGAGCCGTCATACATGCTTGCGTTGGCTACTTCCATGCCGGTCAGCTCGCTGATCATGGTCTGGAATTCGAAGATGGACTGGAGCGTGCCCTGCGATATTTCAGCTTGATACGGCGTGTAGGCGGTGAGGAATTCGCCGCGGGAGATCAGTGAATCGATAATTACCGGGCGGTAGTGATAGTAAGCGCCGGCGCCTAGAAAATTAGTATAGCCGTCACCGTTTTCGCGCGAGCGGTCGCGGAACCAGTCTACAATTTCGGACTCGGCCATCTGGCGGGGAACTTTTAGCTCGCGATTGAGCCGGTATTCGGCGGGGATCGGGGCGAACAAGTCATCGATGGAACGCGCGCCAATGGCTTTCAGTATGGCCTCGCGGTCGGCGGGAGATTTTGGCAGATAGCGCATAGGAATTCAATTAGATGTAACCAGAAGTCAGTTCGATTGACGATTGCCATTATTCTCACCACAGAGTCACAGAGTCACAGAGAAAGAAGGATCTAAGAAGTTCTCTGTGCCTCTGTGGTGATTGCAATTGACAATCCTTCTACCCACCTTCTTCGGCTACGAACTTCTCGTAGTCGGCGGCTGAGAGCAGGCCGTTCAGTTCATTCGGATCTTTAAGCGTGAGTTTGATCATCCATGCGCCGTGGGCATCTTTGTTGATCTTTTCCGGGGCCGTTGCCAGTTCGCCATTCACCTCGGTCACCGTGCCGGAAGCGGGGGCGTACAGATCGGAGACTGCCTTGACCGACTCGACTGAGCCGAACGTTTTGCCCTTGCTGATTTCGGTGCCGGGCTTGGGCAGTTCGACGAAAACGATGTCGCCGAGCGATTCCTGCGCATGGTTCGTGATGCCGACGGTTGCGTTTTTGCTATCGGCCTTGATCCACTCATGTTCTTTGGTGTATTTGAAGTCGGTTGGATAGGGCATGACTTAGCTTTTAGCTCCTAGCCTCTAGCTTGTATTGTAAAGGTCAAATTTTCTGCCATTCGGTCATTAGATCTCTGACGTTTAGGGTTTGAAGGGGCACGGCTTCCAGCCGTGCCGTAACTCTTTACGAGTACGGATCGGCGCGGCTGGAAGCCACGCCCCTTCAAAACTTCAGCGCCTCGAATCGGAGGTTGTTCTGCCGCCTCTTAACTCTTTTTCGGGCGCTTGTAGAACGGTATCGGTACAACCTGTGCTTTGACACCCTGACTGCGGCACTCCACCTTCACTGTCGATCCCACAGCGGCGGACTCCGGTGGCACATAGGCTAGCGCAATATTCTTCTTCAAGAATGGCGCGTACGATCCGCTGGTGACGTAGCCAATTTCGCGTCCGCGGTCATCAAAAACTTTGTAGCCGTCGCGGGCGATGCCGCGCTCGACCATTTCGAGTCCAACCAATGTCCGCTTCACTCCGGCGGCCGTCGTTCTCTCCAGCGCGGTGCGGCCGATGAAGTCCGGCTTCTCCATCTTGCAGAAACGATCCAGCCTGGCTTCCCATACATTGATGGTATCTGAAATCTCGTGTCCGTAGAGCGACAGTGCGCCTTCCAGCCGCAGCGTGTTGCGTGATCCGAGGCCGCAGGGCACCACCCCCAGTTCCCTTCCCGCGTCGAGTACCTTATTCCAGACCATGGCGCTGGTGGTTTCGTCGGCGGGCACGTAGATTTCAAATCCATCTTCGGCGGTGTAGCCGGTGCGCGCGATCAGAATATTTTTAAGCCCACAAACTGTCCCGCGTGTGACCCAATAAAACTTCACTGCGGAAAGATCGGCGTCGGTGAGCTTTTGCAGCAGGTTCACGCCCTTGGGGCCCTGAATCGCGATCTGGGTAAAATCGTCGGATAAATTTTCGACCTTGCACTTAAACTGCCGCGTGTTGTCGCGCACCCAGTTGAAATCTTTCTCGCGCGTCCCCGCGTTGATCACCAGCAGGTAATCGTCTTCGCCCAGACGATGCACGATCACGTCATCCACAAACGTCCCCTGCGGATAAAGCAGCGCCGAATACTGCGCCTGGCCGAGGGCGAGCCGCGACGCATCATTCATAGAAATGTGCTGAACCGCAGCCAAGGCCTCAGGCCCTTGCAGGCGAATATCGCCCATGTGCGAGACGTCGAAGATGCCCACGCCGGTACGAACCGCGTTGTGCTCAGCAATGATGCCGCCCGCCGACGGATATTCGACCGGCATATCCCATCCATTGAAGTCGACCATCTTCGCGCCCATCTGACGATGGACGGCGTTGAGCGCGGTCTTACGAACGGTCGGCGTGGTCGATTGAACAGCGGACAAAGGTCCCTCGATCAGAGCAGTGGCAGCTGGGATGGTGAAACTCATTACCCTAACATGCGGATGGCAAGGGGTTCAACCGGGCGAGGCGGCTGCCAGGCCGATACAACAGCGTGACCCGACTGCTAAAATCTGACCTGTAAATCCCATTCCCGGACAATGCATTCGCATACTCTACCAGGGGTCATTCGATGGCCATTGATTTCAACAGTCAAGAACTCAAGTTGCTTCTAAAGCAATTTGAAAAAGGAAATGTAATTCTCTTCGCTGGAGCAGGATTTTCGCTCGGGGCACGCAACAGTAAAGGCGTCGATCCGCCGCTTGGGTCAAGCCTGGCAGAGGCACTGGCGATCGAATGCGGATGGAAATACGAGGGGGAAGACCTTGGAATTGTTTATGAGCAGGCTCAAAGGCACCTCGGCACGACGGGCCTGAACAACGTTCTCCGGAGCCTCTATAAAGATTGCGTTCCTGCCCAATGGCACTACTTGATTCCGAAACTCTTCTGGTACCGCATCTACACGACGAATATCGACGATGTTCTAGAGACTTCCTATAGTAAGGGCGCTGTTCAATCGCTAGATTCAGTCACTTGCCCAGCGGATTTTGAGCAAGGTGACATGTGGCTAGAACACGTGCAGGCGATTCACCTTAACGGCTCAGTGAAGGATCTACAAAAGGGCCTCACGTTTTCCGCGAGCGAATATGCCGGGCAAACTGCTAAACCCAATCCGTGGTATCAAGCGTTCGTGGACGACATGTATGCGAACCCTGTCCTCTTCGTGGGCAGCAAACTGAACGAGCCTCCCATGTATCACTATCTCGCGCTCAGGAGCGAGAGATCAAAAGGAATAGCCGAAGTTCGAGCGAAGGGCTTTGTCGTTACTCCAGCGGTCAGCGCGATTCGCAGACGGCAACTGCAAGACCAAGGATATGTGGTAGTCGAGGCAACGGCGCAAGAGTTTTTTGAAGGGCTACACGAGATCGTTTCCAAGGCTGTTCCCTCTCGTATGGAGCTGCTAAAAAATCGATATCCACATCAGATCGAAATGATCACGTCAGGAATCCTTGAAACCCAGGCCGACCTGTTGCGGTTCTTCGAGCCGATCGGAGCCAAACATCTTGCGCCGAAAACGAAGGTCCCCAAACGCGAGTTGTTTTTTGAAGGCGTGGAGCCGACATGGGAAGACATCGCAAACGGGCTTGACGCAAAACGAGAGGTAACGCCGTCATTCATTGACCAGATTTCAAAAGATGAGGCCGGAATCAAATGCTTTGTACTGGTTGGTCATGCGGGCTCAGGCAAGAGCACACTCCTTCGCCGAATCGCTTTCGAGCTGGCAAATAGTGGGAAGAACGTGTACTACTGCAAAGCCGAGCGCACATCGATAAGAACCCCGTCGTTAACTTTATCGATGCCCTGGGTGAACGTCACGTTTACCTCTTTCTGGACGATGCAATCATTCAGTTCGATGCTGTGGATGAAATCCTGATCGCACTGAGGCGCGAGGTGAACGTAACCTTTGTGCTCGCAGATAGACCACACGTTGTTTACTCACGAATTCGGAGACTCCGGGCTGCGAAACCGGTGCTGCTAGAAATGCCGTACCTAGATCGACCTGACTGTGAACAGATAATACGGAAGCTAGCCCAATTTGGAATGCTGGGCGACCTCCAAGCAAAGCCCCTCCACCAACAACTTCAGCAGTTCCTGGGTCGTTCCAAGAAACAACTTCTGGTAGCAATGAAAGAAGCGACGGCAGGAAGAGGATTCGACGTAATCCTTGACAATGAGTTTCGGAGTTTGTCGAGCGAGAACGCGCGAGTGGCGTATACGATTGCGTGCCTCGCCTACATGCACGGGGCGCCGGTACATCGAAGGCACCTGCTCGCCTCGATGGGTGGTACTGATCTGGAAAAGGCGACTACCCTCTCGCACGAGCTGAAAGAAGTAATCGTGCCTTGGAATAGTCGTGACGAATTACTTTGCCCTAGGCATCGACTGATTGCACACCAAGTGGCAACAGAAACCGCCCCTCCTGGAATCCGAGCGGTTGCAGTTTTGTCGCTTCTCGAGAGAATAAGCGGTGATGTAACTCCCTACAACATCTCGCGCCGGACTCCGGAATACATCGCGTACCGCGGAATCGTAAACTTCGACAATATGTTTGATCTGTTCGGTGAAGATTACGAGATGATAAGTGGAATATACAGTGAACTTCGCGAATATTATTCGCAGGATTTTCTGTTCTATCTCCAGTTTGGCCGAGCGGAGGTCCACTTCGATCACTTTGCTGTCGCTGAAAATTATCTTAAACAGTCGCTGGCGATCCGCGAGGACGGCAATTTTCAGGCACGCCACAACCTCGCTGTTCTGTATCTTAAAAGGGCCCGATACGACGATAATCTTGCAACCGCTGACGCCGACGCAAGGCGGGGAGAAGACGCTCTCCGCGACTTGATTACCGAAAGGGGAGAGATAGATGCGTATCCCTACGCTGCCCTAGTTGCGCACAAATATCGCTATCTTGCTGCACATGGATCAGCCAACTTGCAGCAGGAGATGGAGGGTTTGGTCAATATCGCCGAAATCGGAATACGAAAGCATCCGACAGATGCGGCGATGCAAGAGGCTCACCAGGAAATCCTGCGGGCTTATCTGATGCTTGCGGTCAAGGAGCCAACGGAGACTCAGGATGAAAACGTGTAACGGGGGCTGGCCCACCTTTACGTTCTTTGTAAAGGTGGGGACGGAGAAATGGGGGAGGGCACTTTCTAAATCACACCGTGCTTCTTGGCCGGGTGCCCCGCTCCTTGCGCTTTTTGCAAGGGGCGGGAGGATCGACGGTCGCATCTTTGGTTTAGGTTTTCTCTCCGCACCTGCACCCGCCCCTTGCACAAGACGCAAGGAGCGGGGCACCCAAAATCCTTTGCGCTATTCGGGGTAAAGTCTGGTCGCCAGCGGAAAACAGCAGGTCCCTCCACTCCGCTTCTCATCCCCTTCGGGTATGAGAAGCTACGGTCGGGATGACAGTTCGCGGATCAGCGAACACTTCGTGTGGGACTTTGGTGGTCGGCGCGCAGGAGGTGCCAGGCTTCGAGGTAGCGGCTGTATTTTGAGACCTCCAGGTGAGGCGAAAGGCAGATGTAATGGAGCCCACAGAATGCGCGCGCAGGGACGATATACCACAGATCTTCCGGAATCACGTAGGCGGCCATGAAGTCGATCTGGCTGGCCCGGTAAGGCCCGTTGCTGGAGAGCGTGTTGCACCAATAACTTCCCTCTCGCTTGTACTTCGTGGACTTCACCTGGACACGCAGGAACCTTCCCTGGTGCTCGATCGCAAAGTCATAGTGTCTCGAGTCTCCATAAGGCTTGGTAACGCACAATCCGTGGGCAGCGGCTTGCGCCATGAAACACATCTCTGCCCACTCGCCCCGCTGCTTGGGGTTCTTGATACCCATTCCTCGATTTGTCATGAAAATGATGTCCTGGGAATGCTGGTTGGGATGGGAAGCGGCCAATAAAAAACGCGACCCCGGGGGTCGCGCCTTAGCTAATCAGTATGGTTTTATTATATCAGATTGAAATAGGTAAACCCGCCAAGTTTTGGAATTTATATTTCCAATGGAAAGATGAGGATGGGGGCAATGGTGTAGTTTTGGGCTATTGACAAGAATTCGGACCTTGGCTTCGCAATGGCGGGTTGCCCTCCCAGGTTAGCCTGGGGAGAAAAGCAGGTCCCTCCACTCCGCTTCTCGTCCCCTTCGGGGATGAGAAGCTCCGGTCGGGATGACAGTTCGTAGAAGATGACAGTCCGTAGAAATAGACTTGCGTAAACGCCGGTGCTTACTTTTCGGCGTGATCTGTTGAGGCAATAAAAAGCGGGCATCTGCTAGATGCCCGCTAGAAATTTGGTTCGCGACGATTCTCCCGGTTATTTCTTTCCGGAAAATACTTCGGGTAGCACTTCCGTGCCTTGTATTTGAACTGCTTGCAAGCTTCCAGGATTAAGCCCGAGCGCCTTCAGGATAGTCGGAGCAACTTGCGCCGTCTGTACCGGAGTGGTTAGGGTCTTAGGTGCGAAACTTGGGTGCGAGACCAGGATCATCACGTTGGTGTCGTCATGCGAGAAGCCGCCGTGTTCCGCCTGTTTGGCGGTGCTGCCGGAGTAAGTCACGCCCACATTGGGAGCAACCGCGATGTCCGGGCTTCGCGGATCGCCGTTGGGCGGGATGCCGGGCGGGTTAAATAGTTGATTGATCGATTGCCCATAGAAGATTTCGCCAATGCCGGCAATGTTGTTCGAGGTTGGAGATTTGTTTTCCAGGATCTCGACCTCGGCCGCTGCGTCGCAGGTACGTTTCAGCCACAAAAGCGAAACGTCATCTTCTGTTGGGCCGATTTGGCCACCTGTGGGTGATTCGGAGGCGGGCAAACAGCTGTCGATCAGCATGCTGGGCGAGGTTGTTACCGGCCCAGACGAGGTAATCCCAACGTAACGTTGAGAATCGATCGGGCTCTGACCGTGCTTGGCGGTGATGATGACGAGCGTCGAATCGGACAAGCCCTCCTTTTGAAGTTCGGCAGTCCATTCTCCGATGGCCGCGTCGGCGAACTGGATCTCGCCGACCAATCGCTCGCTGGGGGTGCCCATTGCGTCGAGGTAGCCGCCGCTGCCAACGCCGGCCTCGATCAGCTTCTGCCCTACGCTCACGGCCTGGAAATTCATGCCGAAAATTGTCGGCACTTGGGTCTTCTTCTTACGGTTGTGGCTGAAGCCATCGATTTCGTTGAGGATAGCGTTCACCTTGAGTGTGTCGTAGCACTGGATGTTTTCAAAGCTGTTGGTCCAGGCAGTAAGATCGGCCTTCTTGTCCGGAATGGGATCGCAGGCCAACCCTAGCGGCGTTGTGACACCCTTCAGGGCAACCACATCAGAATTGATTTCTGGTGCATAGAAGTCGTCCAGGTTGGTGCCGTCACCGGGGCCTGAAACCGAGGAGTAGGCTGGGTGCTTGTCGGACCAGGCCGTGTAGCCGCCGGCAGCATGAATCACGCCGAAAATTGTGTTCGTCCGGACAAAGTTCCACGGGTACACCGGAAGACAGTTGTTAAACGGGTTGCGAACCAGCCTCGCAGGATCGATGGAGTTGATTCCGCCGTCCCCATTCTTCGTGCTTATGCCGTCGATGCCATTCAAGAATTTTTGGTTGATGTCGATGCCTTCTTCATACTCGGTCGTGGTGCCGTTAGCCCGGCCGGCAGTGCAGGGGCCGCCCTTGAGTCCGTTGCCTGTGGTTTTGATTGGAGGAGCGAAGACCCGGTCGTAGGCGACATCGTAAAACACGCCCATCAAGCGCGGTGTGCCCCCGGTTACAATCGCCATCAAGCCCGGGAATGAATCGGAGGGCCGCGAGGTGCTGGTATCCAGATAGTTCACGGCGGTTGTGCCCAGTTTCGCCAGGTTCGAGCAGTAGGGCTGTCCACCGTTCACTCCTTTTACTCCCTGCGAACAGTTCAGATAGTCCACCACATGCATGCCGTCAATGCTCACGAGCAAGACGTGGCTAATTTTGTTCTTTTTTCCTGAGTCTTGCGCAACCGCAACCTGTACACAAGCCGCAGCCAGAAAGAGAATCGTGACCAAAACCACTGAAGGTCTCTGAGTTTTCATGGAAAAATCCTCCTGAACCGTAAACTTTAGCGGTGAACTCTTGCGCTTAGGTTAAGCGTCAATGAATTTTTCCTGTACTGCGTGTGGAAATCTTTGATGGCAAGATGGCGGTAGGACATTCCGCATTACCGGGGCTTGCCTGTCGTTAGGGACTGAAACGACTGGGGTGAGAAATTAACACTGATTGGATTGCTGGAAACGTCGCAGACGACCAGGGCGTACGAAAACTCTCGTATTCCTTCGATTTACAGTGTGCCCAGGCTCGCGTCCAAAGAACGGACGCGAACCTGGGCACCGCACGCACCAAGTCAGTATTAGTGACTAAGCTGACATGGCTCGCCGCTGTGCACGGCCCTCACGGACTGAGGCCGCACCTCGGCGCATGTTCAGCCAGCCGTTTTCCTGCAGGAGATGGAAAAGGTCATAGCTATAGGGAACCTCGCCGGTGATGATCTCTTCTTTCCCTTGATCGTCGATTACGGCGAAGGCAACCTGCACTGGATCATCGGGTGAGGTTTGCTTGGTAAAGTGGACAAGTTTCACGTTGAGAGTTGATGGCTCTTGGATTTGTTGCAACGGCATATTTTTTCTCCATGTCCCTTGGTTAGGGTACTTATACTTGTAGGAAGGATCGAAGGCCGAACTAATGCGCATATTTTTGTAAAGGTTTGTCGGTGCTACGATGAAAACTATTTATGCGCTCGAGTGATTACAAGGGCGCATCCTCCAACGAAGTTCAATCCTCGTTTCAGGTGAGTGACTCCGAAAGGCTGCGATGCTCGGGGACTTTGATGTGGTGCGCAGGAGTGCCAAGCTTCGCGGTGGGTTCAAGTTGTTATCATCTCGTGCGATTCAATCGAAAAGCCGCGCCCTCGCGCGGCCCTTCGCTCCAAAATCAGTTTTGAGATTTATTGCTCTTCTAGAGGCAGTGGCTGAATAATGATGTTGTTCGGACTGTTGATTGTGTATGGCGAGCCCGGAGCCTGTTGGTGTCCGGTTGGAGTGATGGTGAAGACGAACAACTTGCCGGAAGCCTGGCTGATGGCATACAGATGGTTGTTGTTGTCCCAGAACATCTGGGTAATAGGATCGCGTGTCAACAGGCCGGTGTAGTGGGTGATCGGGCTGGCTCCGTTGAAATGGAAGAGTTGCAGACCCTCTTGGCCCCCAATTGCCAGCAGCTTGCCGGAAGGCGACATCTTCAGGTCATTCCAGCCAGAGATCAGGGTCGCGGGCATATTCGAGTGAGTGTTGGTTGTTTTGAGGTTTCCGTTTGCGTCCGCGGTGTAGGACGCCAGCTGCAACGGGCCTGGCGCGCAACCCGGCGGATTGGCGGGCTGCATGGTAAACGCCACGTGATTTGTCGGGTCCGCAGCAGCCCAAGCGGGGATATAGCCGCGCACCCCTTTCGGCGGAGGGGGCAGGTTGTATTTGACGTTGAATCCGTTCAGCAGGCCGCTGGTGCTCCGCTTGAATCCATAGATCAGGTAATACATGCAGGCCGAATCCTCGGCCGTGTACGCGTAGACGTTATTGCCGATGAAGGAAGCCGCATTGTAGGAACCCGGGAATACGCCGGTATTGTCCATTCCGAGATATTTCAGGCCTCCCGTAGCTTTTACCACTGCGAAGGAGGCATAGATGGTGTTGGCGCAGGCGCTGCTGCCATTGAATTCCATGACGTATAACGTTGCGCCGGTGTGATCAAAAAAGATCGGCCCGGCGGAACCGCAGCCGTAGTCGTACTTCTGGTAATTGGTCGATGCGGCATAGGTGAGCGAGCCATCGGGTTCGATTCTGAAGGCGTCGATGTCGGGTTTTGACAGGCTCGTGCCCATAAGGTATTTTCCGTTTACTGCCATGGACCAAACGTTATCCGGGAAGGGCGAGCCGGCCACCGGGGATAGGCTGCCGTCCGGCGCCGCGATATATGCGACGATCTCATTGGTTTTGCTGTTTGGGGGAGTACTAGCTACGTATACATAAGCTACAGGCGAGCTATTTCCCACCTGTGCATCTCGGTTTACATCTGGTGCTGAGACCTGGGCAATTGCGGCCGTACTCAGCGCTGCGCTGAGGCATGCGATAAGTTTTAAACTGCGTGTCACGTGGAGTCTCCTTTGGACAAACCCGGATAGCGCAGAGCCAGGCTAACGCGGGTTTTTGCCATCTTTGAGGTGCGCCGAGGCCCCGAAGTTGCCTGCGGCCTGTAAGGGCAGTGAGAGTCGGCCGACCCTCGCGCTTGACCGGAACTCCCGGCAGAATAAAATGCTCCCACAAGGTACACCCACTGCAAGAGTTATCAGGGGCCGATGAAGCGCGGGTTACCAACGGCACTTTCCCGGCCGCCTCGCTTGCGCTACAGTTCGCCCATGGCCACCACCGCGCCGAGGAAGTACCGCTGCCTGCAATGCGAGATGACAGAAGACCGCTGCGATTGCGAACGATACTGTTGCCTCTGCCAATCGCTCTTGGAGGTCCGGCTTTGCGAAGACAGCTTGTACTATTGCAAGCCCTGCCGGGAAGCCTGCGACTATAAAGTATCGGATGATGGGCCGACGTCTATCTAGCTCGCTTGCGCGATCGACCTAAATAACCACCGCTTCCTTGTACTCGCCAAACACTTTTCGCATGGTGTCGGAGATTTCGCCTACGGTTGCGTAGACTTCGACGGCAGCGACGATGTGCGGCATCAGATTGGCCCCGGAACGGGCGGCGTCTTCGAGCTTTTTCAGAGAATCCCGCCAAGGTTGAGCATCGCGACGGGCGCGCAAGGCGCGGAGTCGTTCTACCTGTTTCCGTTCGAGGGATTCGTCAATGTGCAAGGTGGGGATGGGCTTTTCTTCCTCCACCGTGAAACGATTAACTCCTACCACCACAGCCTCGGCCCGGTCGACCTGCTGCTGATATTCGTAGGCGGCGTTTTGGATTTCCTGTTGCACGTAGCCGCGTTCGATGGCTTTCAGCATTCCGCCGAGAGCTTCGATCTTGTCGAGATAGTCCGAAGCGCGCTTCTCGATTTCGTTGGTTAGAGTTTCGATGTAATAGGAGCCGGCTAGGGGATCAACGGTCTGAGGTGCTCCGGACTCGTGGGCGACAATTTGCTGGGTTCGCAAGGCTATGCGTGCTGCTTGTTCGGTTGGAAGCGCGAGGGCCTCGTCGTAGGAATTGGTGTGGAGCGACTGCGTGCCTCCGAGAACCGCCGCCATGGCCTGAATCGCCGTGCGAACGATATTGTTTTCCGGCTGCTGCGCGGTCAGCGTGGAGCCGGCGGTCTGGGTATGAAAGCGCAGCATCCATGAACGCGGATTCCTGGCTTTGAAATGTTCGCGCATGATGCGGGCCCACATGCGGCGGGCGGCGCGAAACTTGGCGACTTCCTCTAGAAAATTACGGTGCGCGTTGAAGAAGAATGAAAGGCGGTGCGCGAACTTGTCCACATCGAGGCCCGCGTCGATGGCGGCCTGCACGTACGCAATCGCATTGGCCAATGTGAATGCGACTTCCTGCACCGCGGTCGATCCGGCTTCGCGCATGTGGTAGCCGGAGATCGAAATCGTATTCCACTCGGGAACGTTTTCGTTGGTCCATGCGAAGAGGTCGGTGATGATTCGCATCGCCTGCTTGGGCGGGTAGATATAGGTTCCACGCGCGATGAATTCTTTGAGCACATCGTTCTGCACCGTGCCGGAAAGTTTGCGGATGTCCGCGCCCAGGCGGCGGGCGACCCCGACATAGAGCGCGAGCAGGATCGAGGCCGTGGCATTGATGGTCATCGAGGTGGAAATTTTCGTCAGGTCGATGCCGTCGAAAAGCCGTTGCATGTCTTCGATGGAGTCGATAGCAACGCCGACCTTGCCGACTTCGCCTGTCGCGAGTGGGTGGTCGGAATCCAGGCCGATTTGCGTGGGCAGATCGAAAGCAACAGAGAGCCCGGTGGTTCCGTTGGCGAGCAGGTATTTGTAGCGCTTGTTGGATTCTTCGGCGTCGCCCATGCCCGCGTACTGGCGCATGGTCCAGAGGCGTCCGCGGTACATGGTGGCCTGCACGCCGCGGGTGAATGGATACTCGCCGGGATAGCCTAACTGGCGATCATTATTATCCCAGGCTTCAAGATCGGCGGGGGTGTAGAGCGGGCGGACGGCGATGTGAGACTCAGTCTCTGGGTCGAGGGCTGCCTTCATCTTCTCCGCCATGACGAAAACCGTGAAGGGCACAAAGGTTCACAAAGGAAAACGTGCGATGGTGCAGAATTCCCGCCTTCCTCGTGTACCTTTATGTTCTTAAGTGGTTAATGACTTCTTCTTCGCACGCGCCAAAACGAGCTTACGCCGAACCACGCAAACAGGCCAGCGAAGCAGATGGCCAGCACTGCGCGGCTGGAAGTTGCATGACCCGCCTGATATTTGTTGTACTCGCGAAAGAAAGCAATGACTCCAATCCCAGCTAAGGCTAAGAAAACAAAACCTGTGACCTCAAGCCAAAGCTGTCCTAGAGCGCGTCTAAAATGAGACCCAGTGGTGCGCGCGGCTTTCGCGATCGCGCCGAACGTCCGGTTGCGGCCAGCCCGCTGTGATATTACCCGGCCAGCGACCCGAGCGGCGATGCCCAACTTTCGACTGGTAGAGACGCTCGACATTCCCTTGATTCTATCAATATTTCTCGAGCGGGGTTTCGTTTGCCGGGTTTCGGGGGTACAATATCGCGGGCGCAAGCAGTTTTGCCCCGAAACATTGTGAGGCATGCCCGCATCTAATTGGTTAAAGGGCGGTGAGTTCCGGACTGTTCGTACCGGGAGTAAACTCGAAGGCACGCGATTGGGATTTCTGCAAGGGGGTTACGTGGACCAGCAATTAAAGCAGTTGATGAAGGAATTGGGTGAGGCGATCAACGAGTCGTTGGCTGATTCCGAACCCATCGCCGATGTCGTGTCGCGAATCAAAGAAGGCGGCTACGATATCTTCCTGGTGCTGGAAGCCACCATCGGTGTCAGCAAGCCGGGCGAGAAGTCGACCGAAAAGGCTTCGCTGATGACCACTGAGTTCAAGATTAACGATCAGGACCTCAAGTTTCTCAAGTCGCTGCGCATTAAGGTTGAGGACGACGCCGCGTAAAAAGCGTTGTAGACGATCCTAGTTCTATATTCCGCGAAAACTAAACTGTAGACGTAGCTAGCTATGTCTCTAGAGCCCTGCAACGAAGAAGCACGGGCGAGGACGCTCGCGCCTACATTTGAGTATTATTGAAGAACATGTATCAACCAGTACCAAAGGTTCCGGATTTCCCGGCCCTCGAGCGGAAGATGCTGCGCTTCTGGGGGGAGAACCGTATCTTCGACAAGCTGCGCGAGCAGAATGCGCGGGGCCCGCACTGGTCTTTCCTCGACGGACCGATCACCGCGAATAATCCCATGGGCGTGCATCACGCGTGGGGCCGCTCGCTGAAAGATATGTATCAGCGTTACCACGCCATGAACGGTCAGGCGGAGCGCTACCAGAACGGGTTCGACTGCCAGGGATTGTGGGTCGAGGTCGAAGTCGAAAAAAGCCTCGGACTGCGGACCAAGCGCGAGATTCGCGACTACGGCATCGAAAAATTTGTTCGTGCATGCAAAGAACGAGTCCTGACTTTCGCAGCGCGGCAAACCGAGCAGTCCATTCGCCTGGGTTACTGGTGCGATTGGGATGATCCCCAAGTTCTGCTCACGCTGCGCGACGCGCTGGCCGACGGCGATCGAGTAGTAACCGTGAAACTACCCAGCGGCCGAGTCGAGACGGCGAGAGCGAGCGAGATCGTCCGCAAGCTGGGTTCGGCCGAATACGGCGGCAGCTACTTCACGTTCTCCGACGAAAATAACTATACGATTTGGGCATTTCTAAAGAAGTGCCACGAGGAAGGCTTCATCTACCGCGGCCACGACGTCATGCCGTGGTGCGGACGCTGCGGCACAGGTCTCTCGCAAATGGAAGTGGCCGAAGGGCGCCGCATCACTACGCATACATCGGTCTTCGTGCGCTTCCCCCTTAAGGGGCAGGAACGAACCGGGCTGCTGGTGTGGACGACGACTCCGTGGACGCTGGCCTCTAACGTCGCGGTTGCGGTGAATCCTGAGATGACTTACGTGAAGGTGCGCCACGGAGATTGGATTTACTACGTAGCCAAGGCGAACTTCGAGCGCGACCGCATGCAGGAGTTGCAGGTCGAAGGCAAGCACGAAGTTCACAAACTGCCTTCGATCCGGACCATCCTGAAAGGAAGCGGCACGATCGAAGTGTTGGAGGAGCTCCCCGGACGCGATCTGCTTGGTCTCAGCTACACCGGCCCGTTCGACGATCTGCCGGCGCAGAACACACCGGGCGGTGTTTTCCCGTACGGTCAAACTGGTGGTGGCAAGTCCGCCGCTGAATCGCATCGCGTGATCGCATGGAAAGAGATCAGTGAGGCGGAAGGTACAGGGCTGGTCCACATTGCT
Source organism: uncultured Acidobacteriota bacterium (assembly GCA_963832245.1). Classification (GTDB taxonomy): domain Bacteria; phylum Acidobacteriota; class Terriglobia; order Terriglobales; family Acidobacteriaceae; genus JABDBE01. The sequence continues at coordinate 1,881,511 of CAWHTG010000004.1, read as the reverse complement.
CCCGGTTGCGGCGCGGAAGATCAGGAACTCGGCAGGGAAAATAATCTGCCGTTCATTGCGCCGCTCGATGAGAGTTCAGTTTTTCAGGAAGGCTTCGGTCCACTTACCGGACGCAACGCCAATGAAGTGTCCGACGAAGTAATTGCGGCGCTTAAAGCCAAAGGGCTGCTGGTGGGCCGCGAACCCTATCCGCACGTGTACCCGCACTGCTGGCGTTGCAAGTCGGAACTGGTATTTCGTCCGGTGGATGAGTGGTTCATTCGCATGGACTGGCGCGACCGCATCGAGCGGATTGTGCCCACCATCCGTTGGATTCCGCCCGAGGGTGAAGCCCGCGAACTCGATTGGCTGCACAACATGCGCGATTGGATGATCTCGAAGAAGCGCTTCTGGGGGCTCGCGTTGCCCATCTGGGTGTGCAACGAGTGCGAGCATTTCACGGTAATCGGCAGTCGTGAAGAATTGAAAGATCGCGCAATCGAGGGCTGGGATATATTCGAGGGAAATTCGCCGCACCGGCCTTACATCGATGCAGTCAAGATCCGTTGCGAGAAGTGCGGTGCCCTGGCGTCGCGAGTCGCGGACGTGGGCAACCCATGGCTCGACGCGGGCATTGTGCCCTTCAGCACCTTGCGCTACACAACTGATCGCGCGTACTGGGAGCAGTGGTTCCCCGCCGATCTCGTGCTCGAAAGTTTTCCCGGCCAGTTTCGCAACTGGTTTTACTCGATGCTGGCGATGAGCGCGATGATCGACGGCCGCGCCCCGTTCAAAGCTTTGCTGGGACATGCTCTGGTCCGCGATGCACGCGGCGAGGAGATGCATAAGTCGAAAGGCAACTCCATCGCCTTCGACGAAGCCGCGGAAGCGCTTGGCGCCGAGGTTATGCGCTACATCTACGCCGAGCAGAAGACTGCGCAAAATCTCGATTTCCCCGACTTGCATCCCACCGGAAACGTGGGGCAGACAATTGACGGTGAGGCGCGGCGCAAGCTGCTGACGTTCTGGAACTGCTACAGCTTCTTCGTAAGCAATGCTCGATCGGATGGCTGGAAGCCTGGGCCCACGGTTCCGATCACCAACCAGTTGGACCGCTGGGTTTTGAGCCGGCTGCAACGTTTGGTCGAAGCGGCACGCGCCGCATTCGATAACTACGAACACTACCGCTTGATCGACGCCTTTCAAACCTTCGACGAGGAGTTCTCGAACTGGTATCTCCGCCGCTCGCGCCGGCGCTTTTGGGCGAACGAGGCTGATGCTTATCAGACGATCTACACCGTGCTCACAACCGTGACTCGGGTGATGGCGCCCGCTCTCCCGTTCCTGACCGAAGAGATCTATCGAAATCTGGTTTGCTCGGTTGATCCGTCGGCTCCGGCCTCCGTCCACTTGACCCGCTATCCGCAGGTCGATGCTTCGCTGATCGACGATGCTCTCGAGCAGAGTATCGACACCGTCATCCGCATTAAGAATCTTGCTTTGAGCCTGCGGAAGCAGAGTGGAAGAAAAACCCGTCAGCCCCTGAGCACACTATACGTTCGTCCCAAGGATGCCGCGGACCGCCGCGTTCTTGAAAATCCTGAGTATGCTGACCAGATTCTGGAAGAGGCCAATATCAAGAAACTGGTTCTGATCGACGACGAAACCAAGCTGGTGAAGGTGAACTTCAAACCCGATGCCAAGAAACTGGGCGCGCGCGCAGGAAAATACCTGAAGGCGATCGCGCAGGCTCTGAGCCAGGCCGACCCGAAGACCGTGTTGAAAGGCGGTGCTTACACGGTGCAAGTTGACGGACAGACATTTGAACTGGCGCCCGATGAAATTCTCACAACCTACGAAGCCCCGGAAAACCTCAAGTCCATGAGCGAGCAAGGCACGTTCCTCGCGCTTGACACCACGCTTACGCCGGAATTGTTGCAGGAAGGCCTGGCTCGGGACTTCAACCGCGCCGTCCAAGATCAGCGGAAGGCGATGAACTTGAATATTTCCGACCGTATTGCGGTGACCTATTCGGCCTCGCCGCGCATCGCCGAAGCCATCGCGGCGCACGAATCGTACCTGCGCCATGAATTGCTCGCCGACCGCCTGGAACTGAGCGCTACCCAGAACGGCGGGGAAAAGCTTTCGCTCAGCGGCGAGGAGATCATGGTCACGATCACGCGGGAGTGATCGCAGCGCACGCCCTGGTCTAGTGAAATCACGCGTCCGTAGATTGATCATGGGTTCGGTACTCCAGAGAACATTGAAGGAAAGAAGGTCTGGTGCCGTGAATGAACGAATCCGATTCATCACTCACAACGGAAAACAGATTCTTCTGACTGACTTTTCCAACTGCTCGGCCAATGAAGTCGAAAAGCTTGCGCGGGCGGTCCCCGAATATGTGACGGTTCGGCAACGCGGCTCAGTACTGCTGCTCGCGGATTTCACCAGGGCATCGTTTGACGTGGAAGCTATGCGGGCGTTGAAGGAAAGCGCGGTCTTCAATAAGCCCTATATCAAGAAATCGGCATGGATAGGAGCAGAATATCTGCCGAAAGAATTCGAGCAGAACCTGAAAGACTATTCTCGTCGCGAGTTCCCGACTTTCAAAAGCCGTGAAGAGGCCTTGACATGGCTGATTGCGGACTAGATGAAAAGCGCCGGCGCCCGACTCTCGCGGTGTCCGACTGTTTCGCGAGCCCGCTGTGCTAGTATTTAGCGTTTCCGGTGCGCTGTGGAATTCGAGTTGGGACAAGCGAATCCCCCGGCCATCCGCAAGCCCCGTAATCGTCATCCAAACGCGGGAGCCCGATGCCAATGAAAGATACCCTCGGCGTCTTACTAGCTGGAGGAGCAGGCGAGCGCCTTTATCCTCTTACCCGCGACCGGGCCAAGCCTGCGGTCACTTTCGGCGGCATTTATCGCATCATCGACATTACCCTCTCCAATTGCCTTAACTCCGATCTACGCCGGGTTTACATTTTGACCCAGTACAAGGCGCTCTCGCTCAACCGGCACGTGCGCGAGGGCTGGAACATTTTAGGCCGCGAGGTGGGAGAGTTTATCGAAGTGCTGCCGCCGATGAAGCGGGTCAGCGAGGAGTGGTATCAAGGCACGGCTGATGCGGTTTATCAGAACATTTATTCCATCGGCTCGGAGCAACCGCAGCACGTGCTCATTCTCTCCGGCGATCACATCTACAAGATGAATTACGGGAGGATGCTGCAGCAGCATACCGATTCAGGAGCAGATGTCACACTGGCAACCATCCAGATTGATCCCAATGAAGTTTTCCGTTTCGGCGTGGTGGATATCGACCACGACCACCGGGTCAATGGGTTTCAGGAGAAGCCGAAGCAAACCGATTTGCGCTCCCCATATAACCCGGTGAAAGTTTCGGCGTCGATGGGCATTTACATATTCAACACGGACGTGCTCATCCCAGTGCTCCTCAAAGATGCTGAAGATCCGCAGTCCAGCCACGATTTCGGCAAAGACATTCTGCCCAAGATGGTGGACGAGTATCGCGTGTACTCCTTCGATTTCGTCGATGAGAACAAGAAGGAAGCGCTGTACTGGCGAGATGTGGGAACGCTCGAGGCCTACTACGAAGCTAACATGGACATCGTCTCGGTCTCGCCGGTCTTCAATCTGTATGACTCGGAGTGGCCCATCCGCACTCACCAGCGGCAGTATCCGCCGGCCAAGTTTGTGTTTGCTGAAACCGGGCGGACCGGAACCGCGCTCGATTCCATCGTCTCCGCCGGCTGCATTGTCTCCGGGAGCACCATAAAGAACTGCGTGCTCTCCCCAGACGTGCGCATAAACTCGTACAGCGAACTGGACGACAGCATCCTGTTCACGCACGTAAATGTGGGGCGGCATTGCCGTATTCGCAAAGCCATCATCGATCGCGATGTGCATATCCCCGAAGGCACCACTATCGGCTACGATCCCGAGGCCGACCGGCAACGCTACTTCGTTACCGACAGCGGAATCACGGTGGTGACCCGCGATTATTCCTTATTCGAAAATCCGGTGACCGTGGATTATTTCACCAGCGAGTGATCATCCAGCGCAACGTTTTCATTTATTCCGACGAAAATGTGAACTGGGCTTGCGAAGATTGATTACGCAAGTAACTGTTAGTGTCCATTGCCATTAGGGAATAATGACTCCTGTGGTCGGCTTAGTTTTCAGCAGGGGACCAAGCACGACAATAATTTGAGACCGAGCCTCTTTAGCGGATTCGACTAAACTCGAAGCGGGAATCGCATGTCCACGAGTGTTGAGAGAGCCACGAGCGAGCACGAGATGAAGTCATTGCAAGCTTTGCCGCAGCTCATCGACACTGTGTTGGGAATGATCCGGGCCCAAGCGCCGCTTCCGCAGATCCTGGAAGTCTTGTGCGTGCACATTGAGAAGCAGCATCCCGGCCTGCTTTGCTCCATTCTTCTTCTCGATGCCGATGGTACGACTCTGCGGCACGGCGCCGCTCCCAATCTTCCCAGCGAGTACTCGCGGGCGGTGGATGGGGTACATATCGGACCGTGCGCTGGTTCCTGTGGCACGGCCGCTTATCGCAAACAGCCCGTCGTAGTCTCCGATATTGCTACCGATCCGCTCTGGGCAAACGCTCGTCAATTGGCGTTGCCTCACGGGTTGCGCGCCTGTTGGTCAACACCCATCGCTTCGCAGGATGGTGGAATTCTGGGCACGTTTGCCGTCTATTACCGTGAGCCTCGCATGCCCGACGCTGAGCATCGGCAGTTCGTTACGCACGCGACACATCTGGCGGGCATCGCCATCGAACACGACCGGGCGAAGGCTGAGCTTCGCGCCGCGGAGGCCCGGTATCGCACTTTGGTTGAACGCCTCCCCGCCATTACCTATGTTGCGGAACTCGGCGCCGGCGGGCCTTGGCATTACGTGAGCCCTCAGATCGAAACCATGCTGGGATTCACGCCTGGGGAATGGCTCTCCCATCCCATGAACTGGATGAACCACATTCATCCCGACGACCGCGAAATTGCGCTGGCGGCGGAGAAACAGTTCCAGGAAACTCACGAGTTATTTCAGGCCGAATACCGCATGTGTGCTCGCGATGGCAGGCTGTTGTGGTTTCGTGACGAAGGTGTCTTGCTGGAGCGAAACGATGGCCAAGCCCTGCTCATGCAAGGGGTCCTGTATGACATCACCGAGCGCAAGCGTCTGGAAGATCAGCTTCGACATTCGCAGAAAATGGAAGCGGTGGGTCAGTTGGCCGGAGGGGTGGCCCATGATTTCAACAATCTTCTCATGCTGATTCAGGCTCACAATGAACATCTCCGTGAGCGACTCGATGCGGCCGATCCCGTCCGCAAGGATTCTGTGGAAATTGAAAAGGCGGTGACTCGAGCCGCATCCCTTACGGCTCAACTGCTCGCCTTCGGCCGCAAGCAGGTGCTCCGGCCGAAAGTCCTCGATCTGAATGTGGTCCTCGCCGACGTAGCCAAAATGCTAAATCGCCTCATAGGAGAAAATATTGAAGTGGAGGTTTTGCCCGCGCCTTCACTGGGGCGCGTCAAAGCAGATCCTGGTCAGATGGAACAGGTGATCCTGAATCTTGCGGTCAATTCGCGTGACGCCATGCTCCATGGGGGAAAGCTGACGATTCGCACTCGCGAGGTGGAGCTCGACGAAAACGATTCTAGAAACCATGAGGGAGCGCCTTCGGGCAAATACATCATGCTGGAGGTCAGTGACACGGGCGACGGAATGGATACGGAGACCAAGGCCCGCATGTTCGAACCCTTCTTCACCACCAAGGCGCCTGGAAAAGGCACGGGATTGGGGCTGGCTACCGTGTACGGGGTGGTCAAGCATAGCGATGGTTGGATCTGGGTCGATAGCGAACCGGGACGAGGAACTACATTCCAGATTTATCTTCCCCGCGTAGAGGAGGTGCCCGTCGAAGAATCCGAGTCTGCCGAATGTCAGATCGAAAACATTCAGGCCCCGCAAGGTCGGCCAGAAGCCGCGCAGACCGAGGAACAAATTGCGTCCAAAACATCGCTGTCGCTCGACAATGCACCCAAGGGTACGGAAACTGTCCTGGTGGTGGAAGATCAGGATGGCATTCGCGATATCGTCAGGGAGTCTCTCCGGCGCAACGGATACAAGGTGCTGATCGCGGTCGATGGCAACGAAGCCCTGCAAATGGCCGGCGAGTATCCCGATCCCATTCACCTGCTGGTCACCGATCTGGTTATGCCCAATATCGGAGGCCGTGAACTGGCGCAACGCCTCACCCCGATGCGGCCGGGAATGAAAGTGCTTTTCATGTCCGGCTACTCGGAACAATCGGCATTGGATATTGAGGCGACCAGCCAGTCTGCCAGCGTCCTGCAAAAGCCTTTTTCCTTGGACGCTTTGGCGCGTCAGGTTCGCCGCGTGCTGGATGAGCCGCCGCTGTAGCCGAGACGTTGCGAGCAACGTCTCACAGCGCCGTAGAGACTTAGCTTGCTGCGTCCCCGCCCCCGAAATAGAAAATTCTCCGCATTCGATCAAATACCCATATTCGCTATTTCTTCGTCATGCTTTACGACACTGTTACAATGCCTAGTCTCATAGAACTCAAGAACTTTTGGGGCCATACACACGTATCTGTTATGCGGTGTTAGGGTTGGGGTATAAAAGCGCTTGAACGCTTCCTTCATCTCAGCCCGGTCGCGAAGCCAGGAGTTCCCAGGAGTGGAAGTTGGAAGACGCGCAAGTCGCCGCCATGCTGGTCCGCCGCTGTATTGCGGGCGATGCGGCTGCCTGGGAGGAAATTGTGCAGCGTTATCACCGGCGGATTTATAACATCTGCTATCGCTTTGCCGGATCGGGCGACGATGCGCAGGATCTTACCCAGGAAGTTTTCATTAAGATGTACCGCACCCTGCAGTCGTATGATGTGGAGCGCGGGGCTTTCATGACCTGGGTAACCACCATCACGCGGAACCTGCTGGTCGATCACTTCCGCAAGAGCAAGCAGGACCGCATGACCGACTCGCTGGATACGCCCGCCTCCGAACACGAAGATGCCATGCCCTTAAGTGAGCAAATCCACGATTATGCTCTCACGCCGGACGCGCGGGCACAGAGCCTGGAAGTCAAGGTCACGGTCCACAAAGCGCTGCAGAAGCTATCTCCAGACCTGCGCGAGGCCGTAATCTTGCGAGACTTGCAAGATATGGATTACAAGGAAATTGCCACCGTACTCAAGGTTCCGGAAGGAACCGTGAAGTCAAGAATAAACCGCGGGCGAGCGGAACTTGCGCGCCTGCTACAACGTACATATAAACAGGTGATGTGATGGCAGCGGAAAACCAGAACGGGATGCAGTGCAGCGAGTTCGACGCTCTTCTGAGCGAAGCGCTCGACCAGCACTTGAGCGGGGAGAAACTGGAAAGCTTCCAGGCCCATGCCCGGGGCTGTCCGACCTGCGGGCCGCTGCTGGCGGAAGCCGATGCCGGCCTGCGCTGGCTGCATGAGCTGGTGGAAGTCGAGCCTCCGGTCAACCTGGTGGACAACATCCTGGCGGCTACGACTGGGATCGACACTGTCCGCCTGCACGGAACCGCGAGAGCTCAGGCTCCAGCCACCTGGTTCGATCGCTTGCAAGATAGGGCGAACCAACTGCTCGGACCGATTTTGGGAGTCGCCAAACAGCCCCGTTTTGCCATGTCGTTTGGCATGGCATTTTTCTCCCTTTCGCTTACGATGAGCCTGGCGGGCGTAAAGTTGAGTGACCTCCGCCATGCCGACCTGCGGCCCAGCGCCATCAAACGCAGCTACTATGAGACTTCCGGCAAAGTCGTGAAGTACTACGAGAATATCCGGTTCGTCTACGAGATCGAATCGCGGGTGCGGGAGTTCAAACGAGCCACCACCCCCGCCGAGCCCGCGCCCCAAGAGGAAAAGAAAGATCAGCATCGCCGCAACGACAACACCAGTGGACAGCCCGAACCCAGACAGGATCGCAACTACAGTCAGGAAGGAAACCAGCCCATACTGGCCTGCCTGACCGAGAACCCACCTGTAGTGATACTGGCCCCACACAGGAGGTTTTCATGAACTGCGCCAACCATCCCGATACTGCGCCGGTAGCGTATTGCCGCACATGCGGCAAGCCGCTATGCGCGAACTGCACCCGAGACGTGAAGGGTGTGATCTATTGCGAGAACTGCTTGGCCGACCGGCTGCAAGGCGTGCAGCCGATAGCAACGCCCCCCGCAGCCGGATTCGTTCCGTCCGCATCCGCGCCAATCGTGCCGGGCAGCGGACCGAATCCCGCAGTGGCAGGCATTCTGGCCGGGTTCTTTCCCTTCGGCGTGGGCGCGGTTTACTGCGGGCAGTACGCCAAGGGTCTGGCTCATCTCGTGGTTTTCACGTTGTTGGTGTGGGGCGAGTCGGTTATAAACAACGATGGCGTAAACACGATTCTCGGCTTGGGCATTGCGTTCTTTTACGTGTGGCAGATCATCGATTCGGTGCGCACGGCTAAAGCCATCCAGATGGGGCAGCCCCCACCCGACCCGTTCGGGCTGGCGCAGGCTTTTGGAGCGGCAGAACCGGTGCAACCGGGGCAGCCGATGCCGCCGGTACAGGCAACCGACGCAACCCATTCCCCCAAAGTTCCTGCGGCCGCTGTGATTCTGATTGGACTGGGTGTGCTGTTCTTACTGCAGACCGCGGGACTCTTTGAGTTTGGATGGGACCGGGTGTGGCCATTCTTTTTGATCGGCCTGGGAATTTGGATGTTCGCGGTACGCGAGGGGTGGGTTGGTTCGCGGCGCATTGCCTATTGCCGCACCGGTCGCAGACGAACCATGGTCGGACCCGTCGTGTTGGTTACGGTAGGCGTTCTTTCGCTGCTCGAGAGTTACGACGGTCCCCGCTGGAATCGCACATGGCCGGTGCTGCTTCTCGCCATTGGCATAACCAAACTTTTGGAAAGCCGGACACCGCCACCACCCCCGATGCCGCCCGGGCCCGGGCCCACGAGCGGCGTAGCCAGCGATGTCCAGGCGCCTGCCAGCGAGGTAAGAAATGGCTAGCCCAGTACAAGCGCCTCCGCCTCGGTATCGTCGGTCGTTGTCCGGGCCGATTACCCTGATCGCGCTTGGCACTGTATTTCTGCTGGGAACCATGGGCGTGCTCGACTGGCACAATCTTGGCCGCTGGTTCGCTCACTATTGGCCAGTGCTGCTCATTATTTCGGGCGTGATCAAGCTGATCGAGTATCAGCAGGCGCAACGGCTGGGCACGCGCGCCTCCGGGATCAGCGCCGGCGGAGTTTTTCTCATCATTGCCATCATCATTTTTGGGCTGATCGCAACCCAAGCCTCCCACTTCAATTGGGGACAACTTAAAGACCAAATCAACATCGATGACAATGACTTTCCGATGTTCGGATCGAAATACAGTTTTGACGACCGACTGGCTCAAGCTTTCCCCTCCGGCGGCAGTCTCCACGTTAATGACACGCGGGGCGCCGTGAATATCGTTGCCTCCGACGATGACCAGATTCGCGTGGTTGTCCACAAACGCATCAGCGCCGAAAGTCAGGGAGAAGCCGATAAATGGAACGCCGGCACCAAACCGCAGCTCACCGTTAGCGGAAGCGTGGTAACGCTGAACGCGAACAACCAGGGCGCTGGCGATCATTGGGTGGCCGAGGATTTGGACATTTCGCTTCCCCGCAAAGCCGCGATTGTCGCATCCACACACTACGGCGATCTCAGCGTCACCGGCCGCGATGGCAACCTGGACATTACCAGCCAGCACGGTGGCGTCAACACCACTGACATAACCGGGAAAGTCAGCCTTAACTTGGATCACAGCTCCGCCCGGATTTCACAGATCTCCGCAGACGTCTCCATCGGAGGCCGCGCCAATGATGTTTCCATCGAGGATGTCAAAGGCGCGGTGCACCTGGACGGCGAATTCATGGAAAGCGTGAAGCTCGGGAAGATCAGCCAAGCAGTAATCTTCAAGTCATCCCGCACCGACATGGATTTTTCGCGCCTCGACGGCGACCTCGATCTGGACTCGGGCGACTTGCAAGCCTCAAATGTGATCGGCCCCTTGCGCCTGACGACGAGATCGAAAGACATTCGCCTGATCGGCGTCTCTGGCGACGTGCGCCTGCAGGATGAAAACGGCTCAGTCGAACTCCGCATGAGCAAAGTCGGCAGTGTGCAGGTAGACAATCGCAAAGGCGATATCCAGATTTATCTGCCGGACAAAGCAGGCTTCCAGGTCGATGCGCGGGCGCGTAACGGAGAAGTCGAGACCGACTTCGACCAATTGAAGATCGACAACTCGAACGACCAGGCAGTCGCCACGGGCACTATAGGCGGAGGCGGCCCACACCTAGTGATCAACAACGAGCACGGAACCATCGAGATCCGCAAAGCCTCGTCAGCGGCAGAAGGGTTGGAAGCACCAAGTCCTCCCAAGCCACCAAAAGCGCCTCGCGCGCCAGCAGCGCCAAAAGCGCCAAAAGCCCCGCAGATCACAGAAAACTGAGTCTGGATCAAATTAGGAACCACCAAGGGAACAATCTGCTTTTGGGTGGCGCAGTGCTTCAGCACTGCGATAGGGTTCTGATAAGAGTCGGCTTTAGCCGCCGAGGTACTTATGGCAGCTCCTCCCAGAGGTAACACCGGATACAGCGCTTATTTCATCACGGCTTCCAGCTTTCAAGGACAGAACCTTTTTCAGTCACAAAGAATGGCTGAGCTGTTTGTGACGGTGCTGTTTGAATATCGTGACCAGAAAAAATATCTGCTTCATGAATTTGTGTTAATGCCCAATCACTTTCATTTGCTAATTACTCCCGCGTTGAGTTTGGAGAGGGCCTTACAACTCATCAAGGGAGGATTTTCATACCGGGCTAAGAAAGAGTTACAATTTGGCGGTGAGATCTGGGAGAAGAGTTTTTACGACCGGCGAGTAAGGGATGTGGAAGACTCCTTTGCTTACCGGCACTATATTCACCAAAATCCAGTGAAGAGAGGTTTGGCGAAAGCAGCAGAAGAATATCCCTATAGTTCCGCTCGGCCCGAGTTTGTGATGGACAAAGTCCCTCAGCGGCTAAAGCCGGTCGACTTAAGAGCTTGAGTCGCAGCGCTGAAAAGCGCTGCGCCACCCAAAGGCGCTCTGCTGCTAACGGAATTAGCACATTTGATCTTATGCGTTGGTTTTGGGTGGCGCAGGGCCTTCGGCCCTGCGATCCAGTGCTGAAAGATGTCGCCTTTAGGCGCTGAGGGACTTAGGGTGCTGCTGACGCAGGGTCAACTCCAGCTCAGACCTGCTTTTTTATCTGTATCCCCAAGTCTTTCAACTGCGACTCGCTCACCGGGGTGGGAGCATCCACCATCAAATCCACAGCCCGCGCCGTCTTCGGGAACGGAATCACTTCGCGCAGGCTGTCGGCTCCCGCCAAAATCATCACGATGCGATCCAATCCCAGAGCAATGCCTCCATGCGGAGGCGTGCCATACTCCAGCGCTTCCATGAAAAATCCGAAGCGCGAGCGCGCCTCGTCATCGCTCATGCCGAGAGCGCGAAAAATTTTGCTCTGAATGTCCTGGCGATGAATACGAATGGAGCCTGATCCCAGTTCGGTTCCATTGAGCACAACGTCATACGCCAGCGCCCGCACTGAAGCCGGATCCGATTCGAGTTTGTTCATGTCATGTTCGTGCGGCGACGTAAACGGATGGTGCGCGGCGGCCCAGCGCTTGCCCTCTTCGTCCCATTCGAACATGGGAAAATCGGTAACCCATAAGAAGCGAAAATCTTTGGCTGGATCGCCGCTCTTTTTGAAGGCACCGTGACGCTCGGTATATTTCTGCGCCAATGCAAGACGCAGCAATCCGGCGGCCGTGTACACCGCGTGGTCGTGCTGCTTGACCTCAGGCTTCACACCGCCCTCGGATTTGTGCTCCGCGGGTTTACCGTCGCCAGCAACGACAACTAGCAGGTCATCGACTTCAGCCGCAGTTTCCCGGCGAATTTTATTGGCCGCCTCGGGAAAGTTTTTCTCCAGACGTTTGAAGTCCTCGAATAACTTGGCTGCGCCCCGCGCAGAGAACAGAGACTTGATTTCGTCACGTTCTTTGCGCGAAAGCTCGCCAACCTTCGGAATCCGGATCGCGACCACGGGGAGACTGGGATTCACAGCGAGCGCGGCGAGATTTTCCGCTGTGAACGCCGCACGCACATCAGTCATCGCGGGTAGACGCATGTCGGGCTTGTCGCTTCCGTAGAGGCGGATGGCCTGGTCGTAGCTCATGCGCGGAAACGGTGACTTGATCTCCTGCCCCGCTGCTTTGAATGCGGCGGTCAGAAATCCTTCGACCACCTCCCACACGCGCTCCGGCTGCGGATACGACATTTCCAAATCGATCTGGGTGAACTCGGGCTGGCGGTCGGCGCGCAGGTCTTCGTCGCGGAAGCAGCGCACGATCTGGAAGTAGCGGTCGAAGCCGGAGATCATCAGAATCTGTTTGAACAGTTGCGGCGATTGCGGCAGGGCGTAGAACGAGCCCGGTTGAACGCGGCTGGGGACAAGGTAGTCGCGAGCGCCCTCAGGCGTGGAACGGGTCATAAACGGAGTTTCGATTTCGAAGAATCCTTGCGCCGAGAGATAGCTGCGAATCGCGATTGCAACTTTATGGCGGAGCTCGATGTTCTGCTGCATAGCGTCGCGACGCAAATCGATATAGCGATATTTGAGGCGCATTTCTTCGTTGGGCAGAACCGTATCACCCGGAAGAAATGGCGGCTGCTTCGATTCGTTGAGGATGCGCAGCTCTTCCGCGATCAACTCGACTTCCCCGGTAGGAATGTTCTTATTGATGGTGTCGCCGGTGCGTTGCTTGACCTTGCCTATCACCGCGATAACGTATTCGTTGCGCAGCTGGCTGGCCTTCTCGTGCGCCGCCGGATCGCGCTCTTTGTTGAACACTACCTGCGTGATACCCGTACGGTCGCGGACATCTACAAAGATAAGGTTGCCCAGGTCGCGGCGGCGGTTCACCCATCCCATGAGCAAGGCCGGTTGGCCAGAGTCGGAAGCGCGCAGAGCGCCGCAGCGATGGGTGCGTTGCAGGTCGCCTAAAAAGTCGAGCAAGTTGTTCCTTTCAGAGGAGAATGGGGAATCACAAATTATAAATGTTTGGGATCGATTCTGTCCGTTACGGCGTCACGATTTACCGAGACCACCATCGAGCGTCTCTATTCATTGTCATTTCAAGCGTAGCAGGATCGTCCGCGAATGCGGCTGATCCTGCGCGTCGAGAAACCTGCTTTTTCGCGGGCCCGGCTAAACAGCAGATTCCTCGGCTTCGCTCGGAATGACAAGAACGTTATAGGAGTTTGCAATCAAGCCGTAATCAACTTAGGCTAATTGCCCGATTGAATCTTCTGCGCCAATTCGGCGCGAGGCACGGATACCTGCTCACCGCTTTCCAGATTCTTCAGGGCGAAGGCGCCGGCCTTGACTTCGTTCTCACCCACAATCAGGATAAATCGCGCGCCTATCTTGCTGGCCGTCTCAAACGATTTCTTAAGGCGAAAAGTCTCGTCACCGAGGTCAGCCACGATATCGTGACGCCGCAACTCGCGCGCCAGACGAGCCGCCTCCCGATCCATACCCGCGCCGAGCGGGGCGATATAGACATCAGGCTTGCGCTGCACCGCTGCTGCCGATTCCTTCAAGGCCAGGACGAGACGGTCTTCGCCAATGGCAAAACCGATCCCGGGTGCACTGGGTCCGCCGATCGATTCAGAAAGACCATCGTAGCGTCCCCCGCCAAGAATCGCATTCTGGGCGCCCAAGGCTCCATGGGTGAACTCGAACGCGGTACGAGTGTAATAATCCAAACCTCGGACCAGACGGTCGTTCAGTTGAAATGGAACCCCCACAGACTTCAAGATCTGCTGCACCTGCTCGAAGTGCTGGCGGCAAGGTTCATCGAGAAATTGGCTGATGCGCGGGAGTTTTTCGATGATGGGCTGATCCGCTGGAACTTTGCAATCGAACACCCGCAGTGGATTGGTGACTGCGCGGCGCTGGCAGTCGACGCACATTTGTCCGACCACGGGCTCAAGCGCCTTGCGTAGAGCTTCGTTATAAGCAACGCGATCATTGGCACAGCCGACGGAGTTTAATTGCAGTGTCCAGTTTTCGATGCCGAGGCGATCGAGGAGCGTGGCCAGCAATTCAAGAATCTCGGCGTCGCGCGCGGGGGACTCGCTGCCCGCACTAGCCGGACCGATGATCTCCGCACCAATCTGATAAAACTGCCGATATCGCCCCTTCTGCGGACGCTCGCGGCGGAACTGCGGTCCGATGTAGTAGAGCTTATTCAAGCCGCGATCCCAGAGCTTGTGTTCGATGTATGCTCGGACGACTCCGGCGGTGTTCTCGGGGCGAAGGGTTAGCGACTGGCCTTTTTCGCTTTCAGCGCGAGCGCGGTCTTCCCAGCTAAACATTTCTTTCGCAACGATATCGGTTTCTTCGCCGACGCTTCGGGCGAAGAGTTGCGTTTCCTCGAAAATCGGAGTGCGGATCTCATGAAAGTTGTAGACGCGGAAGACATCGCGGACTGTGGCCTCGACGAAGTTCCACAGCGCTGTATCCGGCGGGAGAAGATCGCGCGTTCCTCGGACGGCTTTGATCATTGGCTTCTAGCTGCTTGCTTCTAGCTTAAACTTTGTCATCCTGGAGCGCAGTGGCCGGTGCGCAAAGCGCAGCAGCCACGGAGTCGAAGGACCTCTGAGAGGTCGTCCGTCCTAGGTGTCTCAGGGAGTTCGCACGTCGAACCCTAAAACCGGGGAGAATGCCTCGACACATCCCGTCTGATCCGGCGTCACCGGGATCCTTCGACTTCGCAATTACTTTCGCGAGCGAAAGCAATTGCTACGCTCAGGATGACAGTTGATATCAACGCTCCCGCAAATACGACTCCTTGTATCCCAAATAATTATTGGCGTAGCGCATAATGCTCTCTTGATCTTTCTGCTCCAGCTGGCGGCGGAATTTTCCGGGAGAGCCCATCCATAGCGATCCCGGCTCAACGATCGTCTTCTCGGGAATCAACGTTCCCGCCGCGATGATCGAGCCTGCGCCGATGCGCGCGCCATTCAGAATGATGGACCCCATCCCGATCAAGCACCGATCTTCAACCACGCAACCGTGCAACGTCACCGAATGGCCAATCGTGACGTATTCGCCGACAACGACGTCGTATTGCTCCTTCATGCCGTGCAGCACGCTGCAGTCCTGCACATTTGAATGCGCGCCCACGCGAATGGAATGCACGTCGCCGCGAAGCACGGCGTTCATCCAGACGCTGGCGTGTTCGCCGAGGACAACGTCGCCGATGATTTGCGCCGAATCATCCACGTAGCACGAAGCCGGAATGGTCGGCGTAATCCCTTTATAAGAACGGACCATGTTTCAGATTGTCCTCAAGCCGGTGTAAACGGGAAGAATTAAACATAACACGAGCGGGGCTGACGCGAAGGACGAGCGCCACATGCGACCTCACTAAAACGACTGCGTTTTCTCGCTTGAGAATTACGCTCAGCTCAGTGGGCAGCCTTTTCGTCTGCGGTGCGGAAGGAGAAAGTCGCTATAAACTCCATGGACTCGATCCACGCCTGAACGCCGGGCTTGAGATTCCCCAGGGTCATGCTGGTGATGGTCACGGAACCATCGCCTCCCGCAAGCACGCCGAAGAGCCTCGATGCGGCCATGGGCTCGGCGGCCTTCTGATCGTAGGTGTATTCCATCTTTTCCATATCGGCGCAGGACCTGGCTTCATCGGCGGCGGTCAGCACGAACTGAAACTCGCGTTTCTCTCCGATGCCAGGCGTCAGCAACTCGGATGGTTTTAGGTTTGCGCTGTTGTTGTCATTACGGAAGAGCCAACCTTCGATTTGATAAGGGGTGATTCCGTGGAGAGGCTCATTCACGCAATCCATATAGTTGTCCGTTCCGTCTTTGGGGCCAACCTCGATGTTCCAACCGTATTCGTCCGGAACCAGGCGGAAGACGAGACCTCGCCCGATCTCGCGTTCAAATTTCTCAGAGCGATGAACTTCGCCGTGAAGCCGAATGGAAAGATTCGGCGGAGACTTAGGTTGCCCGTTGCCAACGCCAGCCAGAAACAACGAAATAGCTAACGCCTGAATTCCCACGTTGCCAAGCGGAGTAAGCGCGAACATAGCGTGGGATTGTAGCTCCATTCAGTCTCGGCGTTGTCACATTGAGGTCAATTCCGCAAGCTCGACCCGGTACTCATCCGTCTAAAGTCATCTTTGCTTTGTCAGGTCTCATCTGCGAAACTTGGCACTTACCGCAAATCATGGGACGCATCCACGTTCTCTCCGAGTCCGTTGCCAACAAGATTGCCGCCGGCGAAGTGGTGGAACGCCCTGCCTCCGTAGTCAAGGAACTGCTGGAGAATTCTCTCGACGCCGGTTCCACCCGCATCAAAATTCAGGTCGAGGCTGGGGGCAAGAAGCTCATCCAGGTGACCGACAACGGATGTGGCATGGTCCGTGACGATGCTCTGCTAGCATTCGAACGTCATGCCACTTCAAAAATCAAGAGTGCGGAAGACCTGCTCAGCGTAGCTACTCTGGGATTTCGGGGTGAGGCGTTGCCCTCGATTGCTTCGGTCTCGCGTCTGCACCTGGAGACGCGCGCTCCGGACGAGGAGTCGGGAACCGTGATCGAAATCAATGGCGGCAAGATCTTCAAGGTAGAAGAAGCCGGGTTGCCGGCGGGGACTTCGATCACCATCCGCGACTTGTTTTTCAATACCCCGGCGCGGAAGAAGTTCTTGAAGGCGGAGTCCACCGAGCTTTCGCACATCGCTTCGCTGATCACGCATTATGCGCTGGCGCATCCCGACAAGCACTTCGAACTGCACTCGGCGACCAACGCTATTCTGGTTGCGCCCCCGGTCGCGGGATCGAGCGAGCGCGTGTATCAGGTGTTTGGCAGAGAGGTGCTTGACCAACTCATTCCCGTGGCTGCGATGCAGCCTCTGGAGCACATTGGATTACCCCAGCCGCCACCGTGGCGTCGACAGGAAGGAGAAGACGAAGATGGGCAAGACGCCCGTCTCTCCACTCCCGGCGAGATGCGCGTCCATGGCTTCGTCTCGAAACCCGAGATTCAGAAGCTGAACCGTAACTCGATTTATGTCTTCGTAAATGGGCGGTTGATTCGCGACCGGCTCATCCAACACGCACTTACTGAGGCGTACCGCAACATTCTGCCGCCGACGGTTTATCCGGTGGTGCTCCTGTTTCTCGAGTTGCCAAGCGGCGAGGTGGATGTGAATGTGCATCCGTCGAAGACCGAGGTACGTTTCCGCCAGCAATCCGTCATGCACGACTTCGTGCGAGATTCAGTGCGGGCGGCGCTGATGAAAGCCCGTCCCGTGCCGCAGTTTATGACGGAGATCAACGCGCATCCCACCGCAACTTCCTCGCTTACTCCTGGATCTCGTCCCGGCCCGCAGGATTCGGCCACATGGCGCCAAGTCCACGCTCCCGCCGAAGTTCAAGCATTTACGCTGCAGGCGCCGGCGCCCCCATCTATCAATGAACGATTTCATTTCGGGGTCGATGGAATCGCCATCGACGGCAACGCCGCCTTGTCTCTGGTTCGCGCCCCGCAAATAGTTTCCGAGGTGATCGAAAACGACACCTGCGCTCCACCGTTGGCCGACGATCCCGAGATTGCCAACGACGTCACGAATAATGATGTGGCTCCGTCGCTGGCATCGCTCAAGCCGCTGGGACAGATTCGCGAATCGTTCATCCTCGCGGTGAATCACGAAGGGCTGTGGATCGTCGACCAGCACGTTGCCCACGAGCGTGTGCTGTTTGAAAAAGTGCTGAAGCAGCGGGCCGCGCAGAAAGTTGAAAGTCAGCGGCTGTTGATGCCGCTGGTGCTCGAACTCACGCCTGCGCAGCAAGCCGTGTTTGCCGAAATCTCCGAAGAGCTCAACCAGAATGGCTTCGAGGCCGAGCCGTTCGGGGCTAGAAGCGTCGCAATCAAAGTCGCTCCGGCGGGCGTGGAGGCTTCCCAGATCGAGCACATGCTGCATGAACTGCTCGACCAGTTTTCGCGGGAAGAGCAGGCGCTGAACATGGAGAAAGTTCGGGCGCGGATTGCGGCGTCCATCGCCTGCCATGCCGCCATCAAGGTCAACATGCCGCTGCAGCAGAATAAAATGGAGTGGCTGCTGGCCGAGTTGGCCAAGACTGATTGCCCAATGTCATGTCCTCACGGACGACCGGTGGTGCTGCGGTACTCGATGAAGGACATTCAGAAGGCGTTTAAAAGAATCTAAGGCCGCGATAGAGCCGGCAAATCGGGCGAAAATCGAACTAAAAGGCCTTATAACTCAGGCTGTCCCCTTCGGGCGTTTCGATCCAAGAACTTCGGGCCGGGGGGGTCTCCAAAAAAAAACTCGATTCCTCGCAAAATTCATAAAACAAAGGACTCTCAACTATCTGCTCGCGTTCGATGGAATCATTGCGTCTCGAGATGACTTCGCCTAAGGTCGGTAACCGTCCGCCATCCACTTTGCGAATAGCTCAATGCGAGCCTGCGGCCAAGGACCTTCCCCTCGCGGCGGCGGGGGCGGCATTACCGCGCCACCGATTCCCCGAATGCGGTCGTAGATGGCGGCCGCATGCGTCTTGACGTCATCATAGCTTCCCAGGTTGAACGCTTTGCTCATCCCATGAATGTCTCGCTCCGTAAAAAGCGGAAGAATGTCCACTTGAAAGCTCGTCGGTTTCGTCATTGTCCCTCACAGCCATTGGATTATACATATGCGGCGCTGGCGCCTCGCGACTCTAAACCGATCAGCTCAGTAACTTGCCGGCGAGCCAGTAATCAACACTGCACTTGCCCGGACCGGAGCAGATCAGCCAGACGAAGAAGAGCACGTACAAGACCTCCGGAAGGTAGAGAAAATCGTCGAGCCAGTTAAGAGGCGCAAGCCCTTTAGGCATGGTGGAGATCGCGTTGGTCAGGGTGGCGACAGTCATATCGATCAATAAAGCCACGCAGGCCACGCTCGAAAGAAACCCCACGGTCAGCAACGATCCGCCAACGAACTCGACACCCGATACGAAATAAGCCATCTGGCGGGGAAACGGGACTTTGGCCTGAACGAGCGTTTCGTAAACAGGTTTCGTGCCGCCGGCGACAAACAATTTGTTTCCCCCGGAAATGGCGAAGAACAGCCCGATCGAAACGCGTACCAGCAGGATGGCATATTGTTCCAAATCACTGCTACCCAGCAGCGCAAACTGGACCAACCGTTTCCAATCCATGTCCCGCCCCTCCATCGGAGGATGTGATGTTAACCGTACGTGAGGTCGGTGCTCTGTCCGACTTCGATGATATAGCCGTCAGGATCGCGGATGTAGCAGCGTATCTCGCCGTACTTGGGAATCGGCTCCGTGATGAACTCCGCTCCTCGACTTTTCCATAATTTGTAGCACGCTTGAATATCCGCAACCCGGAAATTCATAAAGCTGTTGATGTGATTCGGGTCGGGGACGCTGAGCGTTACCGTCGGCTTATCCGGGGTCGGCCCGCCTCCGACGTTCAGAATCATCCAGATATTCGCAAGCTGGAGGTACGGAGGCGCGTTGCCGTCACCCATGGTCAGAATGCGAGCGCCGAAAACCTTTTCGTAGTAGCGAGCCGATCGCTCGACGTCGGCGACGGTGAGAAAATGCGCGATGCTGATCCCCTCTTTCGGGGGCATCTCATAGCTCTTTTGTTCGATTTGTACGCTGCTCATTGATCTCTCCAATTCCGGTAACCAGCGCTCATCCACTGATTCCGGTTCTTTCGTATTTATACCTGCTATCGATTAAGCCTGACAAGAAAAGGCAAATCAATTGGACGAAAGTATTACCGCGATACTTTGGTATCGCGATTTCCGGCGCCTTTCCAACGCGGGACAACCCTCCATCATGCGCGAGGAACATTCGCAATCAAGAAAACTCGGAAAGAAACCGGGGACAAACGGGACGTTGTCCCCGGTCGAAGCACGCTGCTACGATGACACAGCATGCATTACCTAACCAGAAGCAAATGCCGCTGTGAGCTGGGGCAAAGATTCACCGCCGCTGGGCGCAAATACAAGTTCCAGGGCTCTCTCGGCAACGGTGCGGTGGGCCTAGTCCGAAAGGCGGAAGATACCGAAACAGGACGCGTCGTGGCAGTCAAGCTCCTCGCTCCCGATCCGAAGTATATCGACGTCGCTGCTTTCGGAGACGTGGAACAGCGGTTTAAACGAGAAGGTCTAAGAGGCGCCCACCTCCGAGACGAAAACCTTATCGAGATTATCGCTTACGAGGAGAATAAGGAGGGATCCTGTTTCCACGATGGAAAGGTGCGTAACCCGTTCATCGTCATGGAATACGTGCAAGGGCGAACGCTCGAGTCCTTCATAAGGAAAGTGGGCTCGCCGGGGCTGGGAAAAACGCATGTCAACTTCCAGACACTTACCATCGCGAAGCGCGTAGCGAGTGCGCTGAGTTATCTCCACGAGTACAAGGTGACCCACCGAGACGTAAAACCTGCCAACATCTTCCTTTCGACAGTTGATGAGGTTCACGCGCCCACCTTTGTGAAACTGGGCGACTTCGGGTAACGAAGTGGGGCGATTTTCGTGCATCGGTTGCATCCGGCACCCTAACAGTCACGAAGCAGCAAGGGCTTGGCACACTGAAATACATGTCACCAGAGCAGGCCGTAAGGCCCAAGGACGTTACGGTCCGTTCCGACATATTTTCACTTGGAATTACTCTCTTTGAGCTGTTCACTGGACGAATACTCGATAGCCCGCACCATGTCTTTGAGATCATGCTCGCCCGCAACAACCGAGACAGCACGATGGGAAAGATGCTTGCTCTCGGCATACGAGCGCCATACGAGGAGATGGCCATCTTCGAGCTTGTTCTGGATATGTTCCTTGGCAGCCCGAAGGGACGGCCAACATCAGCCACCATAGCCGGAAGGCTAACAGCAGCCCTTGAACGACTAGGCAGTTGAAACGGCCCACAGGTGAAATGCGGGGACTGGCGGAACGTTTCCCAATTCCTTGACGAAAGGAAATTTGGTGAACGTCCCGTGGGGTGCACCCCATCCGTCTGTCCCCGGTTTCCCTCCGATTCTTATGCCGCTGAAACCGACTCCTTCCTCCGATTGAGTGCCGGTAGAAGAAGCTTCAGAAGCGCTTCATCAGAGAACGGGTTCTGACCTGAGATCAGCTCGCGATCTTGAACGACATAGCTCGTCCATGGAGCGAGCACACTTACGTCACCGCCCGCCGTACTCAAGGCGAAGTCCGGGTAGAAGAGAACCTTACCACCAATCTCGAGCGGTTCCCGCTGCTGCTCTTCCGCGGTCGAAAAGATGGTCATCTTATATCCGGAATATATCCAACCTTGAGCCTTTGCGTGCGCTCCGGCAGCATCGCCCGCGCTCAGCGCGGCGACCACCTCCTTCGAATTCGGAAGAGCCGAGAGAAGTGAAATCGGGCCATGGCAGAGCACTGCCGTAGGCTTGGATGTTTTATGAAAGTGTCTCATCACGGTGCCAGCGTCGGGATCATCGAGAAGATCCATCATCGGGCCATGGCCGCCGGGGACGAAAACAGCGTCATATTGATCCAGGCCCGATGCGATGACATCCGAGATACGAGTTGGATTTTTGAGCCCAGTCAGGGTGTCGCGGAATTTTAGATAGTCCTGAAGCTTAGCCTCGTCCCCACCGAAGAAGTCGGCTACAGCTGAATGGACATCCATTTGCGGCGTGTTGCCTTTGGGGTTGGCGAAGGTGATTTCGTAGCCCTCCTTCATCAGGGCGCGAACCGGAACCGTGAGCTCGTTGAGATAGTAGCCCGCGCCGGTATAAACCTTGCCATCTTTCAAGGGCAAGCCGTGACCGCTCGAGACTAGCACTAAGACTTTTCCTTTTGTTGTCATTTCGTTCTCCTTTTTGAAATTGAATCTGCTCTCCTGAGATCTTCATAGTGAAAGCTTCACTCAGCCAGTGGAACCTCTCGACCACGCAATCCCAAGTCATAAACTAAAACCGGAATCGACAGATCTAAAGAGCCGCGGCGATACAGTCCACCTCGATGTCGAAGCCGCCATTCCAAGCAGGAACGTTGATAAAGATTCGAGCAGGAGGATTCTCCGGAAAGTAACGCCTGTAGACCTCGTTAACAGCAGGAAACATATCTACTGAAGTCACGTAGACATTCAGTTTCAGGATGTTTTCCAAGGACGAACCCGCCGTTTCGACACAGAGCTTAAGCTGGTCTAAAACGATCTCGGTCTGGCGCTCAATAGGCCCTCGGAAAATCTCTCCGGTTTTCGGATCGAACGGCGGAGAGCCTGAGACGTAAATAGTGTCGCCGTGTTTAGTCACCGTTGAAGCGGGCGCCTTGTACTTTTCGAGGTAGGTCGCCAGCGGCTCGACCCGAATGATTTCTCGTTTCATAGATTTCCTCCGTTTTGTAGACACGGTTTCCAGCAACCAAGAGCCGCGAAGATTTCAAGGTAGGAATAAAGCGAGACCCTGGAACAGCTGTCTGCCTGAGGTCATCGGCTAGGCCTCCACCCGAATTGTAACTCTTCTCGCATCAGCGGTTGATGTGGCTTATGGCTGCGGGAATCCGAACATCAACCACGACTGATTGGCTACCCAATGCGGGTACAGCTCTGTCATCTGATCGAACAGTTCCTGGTCGGACGTCGCGGTTTTCTGCACGCGATCGAAGTCCTGCAGGTAACGCTTGGTGTCCTGGATCGTCGAGGGAGAGTCGGGCGCGCCAGGCTTCTTGTGGCCGGCGACAACCATCGCCGGGTTCAGCGCCGCTAACCGGTCTAGCGCCGCGATCCAATTCTTTCGGCTCTCGGGGGTGGTGTCGCCGACGTACATGCGGCATTGGTTGTACACAACGTCGCCAGCGACGACCAGGCCGATCGATGGAACGTATAGAGACGTTGAATCGGGACTATCGGTGCGGCCCTGCTCGATGATGCGCAATTCCTGCCCCTCGAGAGTGAACGTGTCGCGCTCATAGGGCTCAGGTGCAACCAACTTAGTGGGCACTTGCCCAGGAAACATACGGCGGGCTAACCGCTTCACTGGGGCAGAGAGGTAAATCTGCATGATGGCGTTCACCGTCTTCGGCGTCGCTATCGCCCGAGCGCCCGGGAAACGATCGAGCAGAATGCTCAGACCGTAGAAGTGGTCGAAATGGGCGTGGGTAATATAGATGGTCTCCAGGTTGCGGTTGTGCAGAGCAACCCAATCCGCGAGAGCCTCGGCCTCAGCCACCGTCGTCATTGCGTCGACCAGCACCGCGTCGTACTCGCCGAAGATTAAAGTCGAAGTGATCGGGTCAAAGCCGAGCGGCTCGCCGAAGGGCTTTGGCCGCTCGCCGACCATAGCCTTTCCCGGGGCGGTAAAAACGTTCACGCTTAGTGTGTTCGACTCAGGCGTGTTCGAAGCGACAGGCGCGGTCACGCGCGTGTCTCTTTCAGTCCATTTGTGCCGTCCATTTGGTACTCCTTTCGATGTCAGAGCGAGTGACTGTCCAAGGCGAGATTAGCAGAAGCGCGACGATGAATCTATTGGACGAACGTCCGCTTGAGGCTTTCCGGGCTGCCGTGTCTGGCATTCGCATACTCTGAAAGGTTTTTCATCTCGATTCGGTGTGATCTAATGCTTTTATGACTGATCTCGATCAGTTGCGGCGGGAGAAGTGGCATCTCGACGGACATGCGGTCCGCACTTTTGACGACGCCCGCTCGTTTCTTGAGTCGGTTGGGTTTTGCATGATGTATCCCATGCGGCAGCAGGTGTTGGTGCCGACGTTCATTGGGGCTTGGGTTGGTTCGGATCAACAGTTGCCCGACTGGCAGCACGCTTTCGCCGATCCGCGGGCGCAGGACGCAACCGAGTTGATGGTTCGCTTGTTGCGGGAGCGGGCGGCTTACGAGGCTAACCGGTTTGACGAGAACAATGCGTTCCTGGTTGCGGCTTCCATCTTTCCTTATTTCTATGCGCTGGTGGGCGAGCGCAATCCTAAGTCGGCGCCTAAACCGAAGCCGCATTCGGATTACTCGCAGTTGGCTTGCGATGCGTTTGAGTTGATCCGGCGCGAGGGGCCCATCTCCAAGCACAAGATGCGCGATGTGTTGGGGGGCAGCGTATCTTTCGTGGCTCTCGATCATGCGCTGGGTGAACTGTGGTCACGGCTGCGGATCACGCGGGTGGATTACAATCCGGCGGAAGGCGCGTTCTGGGATCTGCTGTATCGCTGGTCACCGGACGTGGTGCGGGCGGGGATTAACCTTTCGGTGGGCGAATCGCTGTCTGCGCTGATCTCGAAGTATCTGGATTGCGTGGTTGCAGCAGATCAGCAGGAGCTGGAAGCGTTCTTTGGCAACTTCGTTCCCCGCTCGCGGGTGAAGGAAGCCATTAATGCGCTGCTGGCGGCGCGCGAGTTGAGTTTTATCCGGGTGGGCAACCGTTCGCTGATCCAAATCACACCCGTGAAAGCAGAACCGGCTTCGCGCGCATCGGGAGAACGAGCGCGATCTGAACGGTAAGCGCGAACTGTGCCGAACAAGCCATGCACATTCTTCATGTGGTGGGAGCGAGGCCGAACTTCATGAAGGCCGCGCCGGTGATTCGCGCTCTCGAGACGTGGCGCGAAACCCGGCAGACTCTGGTCCATACCGGACAGCACTATGACAGAAATTTGTCGGACGCTTTCTTTTCCCAACTCAATATGCCGGCGCCGGATGTAAACCTGGAAGTGGGCTCCGGGAGCCACGTCTGGCAGACGGCGGAGGTGATGACGCGGCTCGAACCGGTGGTTCTGGAGCGAAAGCCCGATGTCGTGGTCGTCTATGGAGATGTGAATTCCACGCTGGCTGCGGCTTTGGTGTGTGCAAAATTGATGGTTCGGGTGGCCCACGTCGAGGCCGGGTTGCGTTCTTTCGATCGGACGATGCCGGAAGAGATCAACCGCGTGGTCATCGACCAGTTGGCGGATATGCTGTTTACTCACTCGGAAGATGCGGATATCAACCTTCAGCGCGAAGGCATTCCTGCCGAGAAAATCTGCCGAGTCGGGAATGTGATGATCGATTCGCTCATCCGGTTTCTTCCGGCTGCCATGCAATGTTCGCGGAACGGTCTGCCAGAGCGCTATGCTGTGGTCACGCTACATCGGCCGTCGAATGTCGATGACAGCGCAAGCTTAAAGGGAATTCTGCAATCGCTTCTGGAAGTGAACGAGCAGTTGGAAGTGGTTTTTCCCGTGCATCCGCGAACGCGGCAACGGATCGAGCAATTCGGTATCAATATCGAAAAGCTTCATCTGCTGGAACCGTTACCTTACATCGAATTCCTATCGCTGCAGCGGCAGGCTGCACTGGTCATTACGGACTCGGGGGGTGTGCAGGAAGAAACAACTTACCTGGGAGTGCCTTGCTTGACTCTGCGCACGAATACCGAACGGCCGGTGACGGTCACGATGGGAACAAACATTTTGATTGGGCAAGACTTGGGGCGGCTACACTCGGAGGTGACGAAGATTCTTGAGGGAAACGCCAAGAAGGGATCTATACCGCCGCTGTGGGACGGCCGCGCGGGCGAGCGAATTGCGGAAGTTTTGCATGCATAGGCGAGTCATCGATGCCCTCCGCGAGAAGTTCGATGACCTGGCTTTCTGACTTGCCCGGTCTGCACAGCTTGGATAGGATTGACGATCGTGCCCGGGGCTGGCGACGAACTTGATCACCGATTGTCACATCCACATTGCGCCGCTGGAAATGTTTCGGCCCGCCGCTCTGGAGTTGATGCGAGGGAAGCGGCCCAATTTCGATCAAATCTGCGAGTTGTGCCGCTCGCCGAAATCATTCCTCAACTACATGGATGCCGCCGGGATTGATCGTGGCGTGCTCATCAACTACGTGGCGCCCGAAGTCATCGGCTTTACGCCGGCGGTCAATCAATGGATCGCAGACTACGTCAAGGAAGATCCCAAGCGTTTGATCTCCTGCGGCGGCCTGCATCCTCGTCATAGCCAGAACATTCTCGCCGAGGTTGAACAGCTTCTGCGGCTCAAGATCCGCATGATCAAAATTCATCCTCCCCACCAGCTTTTGTTTCCTAACGACTATCTGAACGGCGTGACCGAACTGGAGGTGATTTACCGGGCTGCCGAGGCCAATGGCGTCCCAGTTATGTTCCACACCGGGACCTCTATTTTTCACGGAGCCCGCAATCGCTACGGCGATCCCATTTTTATTGACGATGTTGCGGTAGATTTTCCCAAGATGAAAATTTTGCTCGCCCACGGCGGGCGCCCGCTGTGGATGCACACCGCATTTTTTTTGCTACGACGCCACCCTAATGTATATCTCGATATCAGCGGCATCCCGCCTAAGAGTTTGCTGAAATATTTCCCGCGCCTTGACGAAATCGCGCACAAAACACTCTTTGGCACGGACTGGCCTGGCCCGGGTGTCCCGGACATCAAAAAGAACCTTGATGATTTTCGCGCGCTCCCGCTCAAAGAAGAAATCCGGCAACAGATCCTCAGCAAAACCGCGCTGAGCATCTGGCCGGCGTAGGGAGCCCCTGACGAAAATTCCAAGCTGTCTGAGAAACGCAACTTAGAGGGAGGGCAGTTGGGTCACAACGCATCCTCCAAAATGGGCCCCTCCGTCCACAATCGAGCAAAGGCAGAAGCTGGGAGAGAGTTGCTACTGCTTGTCGTACACCGCGGTGCTTTTGAACTTCTTGCCGCTTGGGTCGGTTCCGGCCGTGGTAACGGTGCGGCTCTTGCCGTCAGCAGCCACGACAATCCTGCCACTGATGGTGACCTTACCGCCTTTTTTGACGTTGAACCCGTAGGTATGGTCGTCGATCTTGGTGACCGACCGCGTGTCCTGATTGGTATCGCCGGTGACGGGATAGTCTTTTCCGTCGAACTTGCCAGTCCACTCGGTATGCGTCGGCTTGCCGTCCTTGTCGGTGCCGTCGATTGTGACCTTCACGCTGTCACCCGCAGCCTCATAAACAACCGTGCTGTTCTTGGGCGCACCGGGGCCTATCTTCGACTTGGCCTCGTTTAGCTTCCAGGTGCCCATCATGTTGGAGTCGGCGGCGAAGCACACTGCTACCGCGACGAAGCATAGAGCCATAGTCAATAGAATCGCTTTTGTTTTCATTTCTCTCCTGATTGCGAAGCAAATTTTCGACTGATTGAAGTGGCAGCCATTCTAGTTGAGCCGGGCACATTCAGCAAATCGTAGTTGTCTTCGGGGGGTCTTTTTCGGCCGGCAGTGTTTCGGCTTGAAAGCTCGATGATTGACGAGGCTAGACCCTTACAACCAAGCCAAGGCCAATGAGTGAAATGGCGATTTTGCGCCAACTGTCACAGCATCAGAGGCCTCTGATTCACGATGCCCGTCTGATGCGACACCCCGTAACGTTGAGCGGTGGATTTGCCCGGAAGATAATCTGCTGGTCCGTGTCGTGTTGCGCTGCCTATTCCGCGTTCAACCTTACGAAACCTGGAGGGAAATAAATTTCTCGTGCCGTCCTACTGCGTCAATTCGCCGCTGCGGTTGCAATTGTACTGGTGCTGGCTGGTTGTTCCGGGACGAGTAGCAGCGCGCAGACTGGTTTCGTGACTGTCGGCTTGCGCTTCGCCGGTTTGTGATCGAATCGACATCAGCCACCACGCACCATGGGCCTGAAAAGCCATGCTTGAAGGGCCGACGGCTGCTCGCACCTGTTCTCCAGACTCGAGGCGATCGACAGTCGGGGATTGCTGGTGAAATTCCGGGTACAATTCGGCAACACTCGATCGAGGACCCAGCGCGGTTGCGAAAAAGGCGACAGCGTAAATTAGCGTCCCCGGACCGAACCGTGATAAGGTCACCATTTCAAATCTGAGGAGGCGCAATGCAGCTGCGTCTGGAGAGCCGTCCAGTCGGCGATGTGCTGGTCATTCAGTGTTACGGACGGATCGTGGTTGGGAAGGAAGTCTTTACCTTGCACTCTTATGTTGGAGACTCCTTCATCAAGTACGGCGACGTGGTGCTGCAACTCGAGCAAGTTGAGTTCGTCGACAGCAGCGGATTGGGGGCGATGGTGCGCCTGATGCAGGCTGCGCGATCGAAGGGAGGAGACCTTAAGCTTAGCGGCTTGCCTCCCAATATCCGCAAGACTCTTGAGATGACCAGGCTGCTCTCGCAATTTGAGACTTATGATTCGGTGGAAGAAGCGATCACGGCCGCCTATTTGGGCTCACGGTATTCGCGAGGAAAGCTCGGAGATGCGAGGTCGCGCATGCTCTGCGTTTACGACTCGTCGGATGTGTGTACGTTTCTGCGCGAGGTGCTTTGCAATGCCGGATACAACGCGTTGACCACGGCGAACGTCGACGACGCTCGCGTCCTGCTTAAGGCAACCAAGGCGAAACTCGTAGTGCTTTCGGCGCGGCTGCAATCCGTGCATGGTAAACCGACACGGCAGGCGTTAGAGGAAATTGATCCGAACGTATCTCTGCTCGTGCTCGACGAGGACTTTGCCACCCGAGATCCCGGAGAGGCGGCGGAGAAACTCTTGAGTGACGTTGGCAGATGGTTAGCGCCTTCGGATTAGGGATGGTTCGGTTGCGCGATGCTGGGCCCATGGAATTTCTATCAACAGAAATGCGTTGCGGCACCGCGGCTGCGGTAAACTTGACTGCGAAGATAACCTCCCGTTGACAATCTCCGATATCTCCCTTAGCATCAACCACTTGATACAACCTTTCTGATCCGTCGCCGGGGGAGCCGCCTGTGATCAAGCTCGACATCATCAACGAAGTGGTCAACAAAACAGGAATCACTAAGACCAAGGCCGAACTGGCCGTGGAAACGGTTTTCGGGAGCATGAAGCGGTCGCTCGCCAAGGGCGATCGCATTGAGCTGCGCGGATTTGGTGTGTTCAACGTCAGGCCGCGTAAGACCGGCATCGGGCGTAACCCGCGCACCGGAGCTGAGGTTTCCATTCCGCCGGGCAAAGCGGTGCGCTTCAAGCCGGGCAAGGAGTTGCAGTCCATCGACTGAGTTCGGTTTCTCGGGTACGATGGAGGTACGGGCGCTGCTGCCCGTACTTGCTGGCGCTGACCGCGCGGAATCTTGATGCCTGAATTTCTTCCCCCAGTTTCTTCCTCTTCGACTACCGAATACTATCGTCCCGTCGACGTGTTTGTAGTGCAGCCGTTCAAGCAACGTTACTGGTTGCACATTCTTTTGTTGGTGGCCACGATCTTCACTACGCTGGTCGTGGGGGCTCGCATGGAATTTAACTTCCAGCATGACCAGCCCGCATTTTCGCTAAACGATGACGAGGTGCCTCTTTTCCCCTGGAGCTGGATCAAGGGCGATCCATCGCGGCTGCTGCTGGGCGTACCGTTTGCATCGACGCTGATGCTGATTCTTCTGGCGCACGAGATGGGACACTACCTCTGCTGCCGCTACTACGGCGTGAATGCGACGTTGCCGTTCTTCATCCCCGCGCCTACGTTAATCGGCACGCTTGGAGCTTTCATCCGCATTCGTTCTCCGATTCGATCACGTGCGGCGTTGTTTGATATTGGCATTGCGGGGCCAATCGCTGGATTTGTAGTAGCGGTCACTGTGTTGATGTTCGCCCTGCCGCTCTCGAAGGCGATTCCGCCGGCCATGGCTGGACCCGACATTCAATTGGGATATCCTCTGATTTTTCGCTTGGCTTGGTACATACTTCCAGTTGCGCAGGTCAAAGGTAGTGCGTTGCATTCGATTTATTTTCATCCCACCGCCATTGCGGCTTGGGTGGGGATGTTCGCAACCGCACTCAATCTTTTGCCGGGTGGCCAACTGGATGGCGGACACATCGTGTTCTCGCTGGCTCCGCGCGCCCACAAGATGGTCTCGCGTTTGACGATTCTTGCGCTGATTCCGATGGCGCTTTATTTCTGGGCGGGGTGGCTGATTTGGGCAATTCTGCTGAGGATCAGCGGCATGCGGCACCCGATGGTGGCGGAATGGCCGGGAGTGACCGGGGTTCGGCGGTGGGTTGCTGGGTTCGCTCTCGTTATGTTGATCCTTACTTTGGCGCCGGCGCCTTTCGCGCATAGCTCGCTGATACAAGTCTTCCGCGAGTTGCGTGGCCAGTAGATTTGACGTTTTTCGACTTCCCGATCAGACAATCAAGCAGATTCTCCGGCAGTGGTTTGGTGTTTCCCCTCACTCGGGAGGAATCTCACTGTTTGGCAGTTGCAGGTTTCCTGCAAGCTGACAGCGGGCTCGCCTTGTGTCACTTCGCCGGGTCGGGCGTTTCCCGTCAACTTGAGCGCCTCTGCGCCAACTTCCGAGTAGTCCGTCACTCGGGCGCAATTGCCGAAGTTGTCAGCCTTCTCCTCCGTCCTTGCCTGTTTCTATTAACTGTGGTTAACTATGAAGAATAATCTCTGGTTAATAGATGAGAGCAGTGGCACTTTGCCACTTCAGGGCAGAGAAGTGGGGTATTCATGGCGCGGGCAGCGAACTTTGCTTTTGTTGTATTGACGGTGGCGTGTCTTCTTCCGGCGAAAGCGCTGGCGCAAGGGGAAACCACCAGTGCCATCGTTGGCCAAGTGCGAGACACCACCGACGCAGTCGTGCCGGGCGCCACTGTGACGATCACGAATCACGAGACCGGCCTGAAGCGCAGTGCCCGGACCGATGACGCAGGACGGTTCAACTTTCCACAACTAAAGCCGGGCACCTATTCGGTTAGGGCGGAGGCACGGGGCTTCGATCCGGGGCAAAATGACAACGTCATTTCGGGCCTGGGCCAGAAACAGAATGTGGATTTCACGCTTAAAGTGGCCCGATCCAATGAAGCGGTTGAGGTCAGCAGCGAAGCCCCAATGATCAATCCGGAAAACGCAAACGCATCGACCACCCTCGATGCGCCGGCACTGGAAAACCTTCCCAATCCAGGTGGCGACCTGACCTATCCTCTGCAGTTTTCGCCGGGAGCCCTCATCAATACGGCAGGGAGCAGCAACGATTTCGTCGGCGGCAGCAACGGTTATGGCAACGTGGAATTTAACGGACTGCCCGCTCTCTCGAACGGCTACATCGTGGACGGGCTGGAAACGAACGACCCGCTCACCAATCTCAACAGCGGACTCTCAACCAACCTCGTACTGGGATTGAATTCGATTTCGGAAGTGACCGTCAACACTCTTTCCTATTCCGTGGATCAAGGAAGGTATGGAGCATCGCAAGTCGACTATGTCACCAAGTCCGGCACGAATCAGTTTCACGGGAACCTCTATGAGCTGTGGAATGGTTCGCTACTGAATGCGGCGGACTACTTCACCAATGCGACTGCGGGGAACCACAAGCCCAGATCGACGGTGAACCACTTTGGGGGCAGTCTGGGCGGTCCGATCGAGCATGACAAACTGTTTTTCTTTTTCGATAGCGAATGGGTGCGGATCGCACTACCCATCGTCACACCCACGATTGTTCCCAGTGCGGCATTCCAACAATACGTGCTGCAGCAACTTCCTTCTTCCTTAGTCCCGTTCTATCAGCAGATGTTTTCACTGTATGGAAACACCAGCGGCACACCGACCGCGATACTTGGATGCCCGCTTGGCGCCGCCGCGGAAGGTTGTGCGAACCGGCAGAGCGTCTCACATTCCAGCGACGACCACGAACAGGTGCAGACGGTCCGCGTCGACTACAACATCAACCCGAGAGATACGGCCTGGTTTCGGTTTCAGTCAGACACTGGTCTGCAAGCCGCGTGGACGGACCCTATCAACCCGGTGTTCGATGCGTTTTCTCCGCAGCCCCTCTATTCTTTTGCGGCAGGACACACGCACGTCTTCTCGCAAAACCTGGTGAACTACTTCAATCCGGCGTTCTCCTGGTACGAGAGCCTTTTTGGACCAAGCAA
Organism: uncultured Acidobacteriota bacterium; assembly: GCA_963832245.1. GTDB lineage: Bacteria > Acidobacteriota > Terriglobia > Terriglobales > Acidobacteriaceae > JABDBE01. The sequence goes on along the minus strand of CAWHTG010000004.1, from coordinate 1,849,419 downwards.
CCTGCAGCGGACACTCTCGGCGTTTCCGATTGTGTTACAGGGCACTGGCGCGAATGCCTTCACGCCAATCGGAGGACTTGACAACACCTGGATTCAAGGGCGGCGCGCATCCCGCTTTTTCATCAACGACAATCTCGCCTGGAGTCACGGCGCTCATGAACTGCGGTTCGGAACCAATACTCGTATCTTCCGCCTGAACGACTACGACTTCGGAGAAGGCACGGTTCCAGCGGTGACCTACGCGAATTTGCAGCAATTTATCAATGGAGTCGCGAACACCGCGTCGAAGGCGTTTCCTTCGAACGCCAACGAGCCTTTCAACTTTCTCAATCTCGATATCTACGCACAAGACACCTGGAAAGTGACTCGCACCCTAACCTGGACATTCGGTCTGCGCGACACATTTAATTCCAATCCGCTGAATCCTCATGATCAGGTCGCCCGTCTTCGCGGTTCCTTCACTTCCATCTCGCATGATGTCAATCAACCGCTGAATGAGGCCATCCAGACTCATCTCGGCAATCTGTTTTCGTCTACACCGCTGGCCATTCTGCAACCAAGAACGGCGATTGCGTGGCAGTTCGAGCCAAAATCCGTGCTCCGGACGGGCTTTGGGATTTTCAGCGATATCTTGCCGGGCACGGTGGCCGACCTGATCGGCACGAACCCTCCCTACGACAAGACGTTTCAGGGAGGCGTCCTTGGCAGCGTGGGCGGCACGGCTATTGCGCCGGGCGTGCCCAACAGCGCAGTCGATGCAACCATAACGGCAAATCAGATTTTTACCTCGGGATTTCCCCAGGGACAGCTTTCGTGCGCATCTCCACAGTCGAGTCCCGCAAGTTGTCTTCCTCCGGTCGCGATCACGGCCGTCCCGGATGGCAAACTTCACGCGCCCTATTTCATGGAGTGGAGTTTGGGGATGGAACATCAATTTGGAACGACGGCTAGTGTCCAAGCGCAGTACGTAGGCACGCGAGCCGTGAATCAACCGTACTCAACCCAAGTCAACGGCTACCAAACCGTGTGTCAGGGCTGTTTTGCGCCGTTTCCCTATCTGCAATCAACCGATCCACGATTCGGCGCGGTGACGCAGTTCTCCACCGGCGCGAACAGCCACTACAACGGGCTGCAATTAACGGCGATGAAACGCCTCGGACATGGCCTGCAAGGGCAGGTGAACTACACCTGGAGCCGTTGCATGGATACGGTCTCGAACGGAGGGTTCCTTTCCTTTTCCGCAGGAGGGATTCTCTCGCCTCTGCCGGGAGACCTGGCCCGCGACTATGGTCCTTGCGACTATGACATCCGGCACAATCTCAATGCGCAATATGTTTATCAGCTGCCCGTCAGAGTGCGCAGTCATTCGCTGGGTTACGCGCTAAACGGCTGGCAGATTTCTGGAACAGCATTTTGGCACAGCGGAGTTCCGTTCTCGGTGCTGAGCACGCCTTATTCAGCAAACGGAAACGGCATCGTGCAGGGCAGCGGGCCGCAGTTCGCCAGTGTCGTTCCCGGTGTGCCGTTGTATGGCCATCATCCGATTCCGGGCGTAACTCAGGCGGGAACATTGCAGTGGCTTAATCCGGACGCATTTATGTCGGCGGTCGATCCGAGTACAGGGCAGTGCTATGGGGGCGACAGCCCGCAGAATTGCCAATTCGGAAACCTCGGACGTAATGCCTTGCGTGGTCCTGATTTTCTCTGGAGCGACTTCTACCTGACAAAATGGTTTCCCTTGAGCGAGCACGTCAAGCTGCGGTTTGAAGGGCAGTTCTTTAATGTTTTCAACCATCCGAATTTTGCCCTGCCAAGCATGGTGCAGGCTGGGATTCCAGGAAATCCTTCCACGCAGAGTGGATTTGGAGCGCTCACGTACACGACCTCTCCGCCGACCGGCTTGCTAGGCGTCGGGCTGGGTGGCGATAGCAGTCCACGCATGATCGCCTTCCAGGCGCGGCTGGAGTTCTGAGCGTACACGGCGATTCTGGACGGTTTTTGGCGTTTCCCGTCAACTTGACTGCCTCTGCGCCAACTTCCGAGTAGTCCGTGATCCGCCCGGAACCATCATCCGGTGTGGGATCGTCTGCGAATCCTACGCGGTCCTTGGCTGGTACCGCTTGTTGCCCGAGCGGTGTGCACCTTCACGAATGCCGACTAGACAGCCGCTCGACCAAATTGGGCTGGGATCTTGCCGATGTTCGTGCAACCTAAATCTACATTGCGCCGGTACGCAAGCGGCGGCGGATGGAAAAGTAAGCGATCCAGCAGGCGAGGCCGAGCACCACGCAGATTCCGAACTCCGCTGGATAATCGCGCAGCAAGAAATGAAATTCCTTGAGGTGACCACCTTCAAATGAGAATTCATTGCTGAGTAGCATGGCGGAGAAAAATATCCCTAAACCAAAAAGCCACCTCTGCAAGCCAAGAAGGCGTCGGGTGCGGCGCAGGGATCTCAATTCCAGTTCCGGGGGAAGTACGGGCGGCGCGGCCTTGGCAAGGTTGTCTGCCAACAAAAGGCGAACGCGCTGCGCCAGTTCAGCGTCCTGCTTCATGTGTTCTTCCACAAGCGCGCGTGTGGCCGGGCTGGCTTCGCCCGATAGATACGCCGGCAGCAGATCCAGAATTACTTCGCGAGTGACGTTCATGGTTGCCTCCTGTGGTATTGCCTCAGTTCAACCCGATGCTACGCATGTCGGATTCCGGCGAGCGCTAACCGCGCCCTGTGGATCTTGACTTTTGCGGAAGAAAGAGAAATTCCGAGCGCCCGTGAGATTTCTTCGTAGGCCATGCCATCCTGAGCCCTCATTAGCAGGGCCGCCCGGTCGATTTCCGGCAATTTCTGCAGCCCTGCAAGCACGGCGCGAAACTCGTCCTTCTGCTCGGCCTGAAGGTACGGGCTGGCCTGCGGATCGGGCAGTTCTCGATCCAGCTGGACGTGGCGCGACTTTCCGCGCAGCCCTTGCAAGAACAGGTTGCGCGCAATCGTAAAGAGGTAGCCTTTCACGGTAGCCACCTCGATTCGCTCGAGAGAAGTCCATGCACGCACAAACGTCTCCGAAGTGATGTCCTCGGCCTGGCCCCGATCGCCCGAAAGATATAGCGCGAAGCGGAAAACGTCCGGCGCATATTTCTTGTACAGCGTGGTGAAATCGGTCATTAGCGCTTCTTGATACCGCTATCCATCAACGCTGCACATGAAAACTGGAAACGCTTCATGTTTGGTCGCCACTTACATTCCGAAGATCCCGCTTAAGATGTCCGAGCCGGTGTGTGCGATTATTCCCGGCCGAAGACTTCCGCGCCACTGTGCGACCAACCCATACAATGCGCCGAAGATAGCGATCTTCACACACGCTTGCGCGCCCTGGTAGCCGTGGGATATCCCAAACAGCGCCGCCTGCAAGAACAATGCAATCCACTTGCTGCGGGTAAACACTTCGAATTGCCTTTGGAAGTAGCCACGAAAGGCCACTTCTTCGCAAATCCCGGCGCTAACCGATACCCCCAGCCAAAGTAGAATTTCAACCCCACGCCGTGGCAGGAAAGTCTGGGTGGATGCAGCATGACCAGGCCCAAACCAGTGCTCCCATCCCTTTTCTACGATCGCCCACGCAGTCCATAGTCCGAGTGCGAGGGTCCCATCAATGGCGATATCTTTTAGGCTTTGCCATCTCCCCCCGATCAGGTCGCGCAGCTTGGTTCCGGTGCGGCGCAAGCCTCCCTTCCACACATAGTAGAAAAGTCCCCATTCCATGACGATGATGGACAGGTATAGCCGCACAAGGCTAGGGTGCTGCAGCATCCTTCCGGGCTGCGACCGCGCTTCCCGTTGAAAGAAGGCCCCACCGACGGTCAGCGCCAGGAACAAGGCAACGAGCAATACTGTATGCCACCGAGGCGCAACGAGTTTCGGATTCAAAGAGTTGATTCCTGGTGCAACAGCGATCGTCGCCATAAAAGCTCCTTTAGTCTGTCCCACAGTTCCCGACCCACTCGGGTAAATCCTAGCTTGGGTTTGAAATTGTGCTTGTCGTAATAGGTATCCAGGAAGAGTCCGAAAGTTACGCCGAAATCGGAAAGTAAATTCTTTGTGCGTTTGACAGTCCATGAAAGACCCTTGGTTGCAACAAGAACCTAAGGAACCAAGCGAGATTCTGGATGGTTTGGAGGCAATCCGGAAAACTGACCATCTACTTAATTCTTCGCCTCCTCAACAATCTGTGCGTCTAAGTGTTTTCTTCAATCCCTGCGAACAAATCTGTCTCTTGCTCGATCAATCCGGGAGTAAGCCTGGCTACGAGATGGAACATTTCCTGTCGCCCGCGACCGCGCATGTGGGATTCGAAGAGCGGCCATAGGGGTGCCTGGCTGGTGTGAGCTTTGAAGGCGGCGAGTTTAGTATCCAGATAATCTCCAATTTCTATGACTGCGGTTGCTGGGGGCAGCGTGACCGGTTGGCGGTCGGGCAGGGTAAAGTTCGCGGTGCTGTAGTACAGCTTCTGGGTTCGGTGCGGAGTAATTTCGCCGGTTAGCTGGTCGGGATACCGGTTGTTCCGTCCCGCCCAGTGGAATGCCAGAGTGGTGAAAACTGATGCCATGGAATGATCGGTGTGGCCGGTAACCGAACCGTCCGGACCGAACGTGATCAGCACGTGCGGACGAAAGCGCCGGATGTGGAGGGTCAACTCGCATACGACCTTGTAAAGGTCCTGGCGGTAGAGCTGGCCGTCCGGATAATCCAGCACGATTCCGTGGGACACCTTCAGGATTTCGCATGCAGCGGCAAACTCCTTGCGGCGCAAATTCGCTAGTTCTTGGTCGTTGGCAGCGCCGCCACGATGGCTGGCCGCCTGGCCCGGGGTGAGGCAGACTACACAGGTCTCGACGCCTCGCTCGTGGTACAGGCCCAACGAGCCGCCAAAGCCGCCGGCCTCGTCGTCGGGATGGGCGGTGATGCACATCAACCGCAGCATTGAGTCATTGTAACTTGAGCATTGCGGGTCAGCGGTTTGCGGAACAATATGCAATCTCTTGCACCCGTCATCTAAGATGACCAAGTAAATGCTTTAACAAACGGGCGGTTCGCACTAGAATGGTGCGGCCCGTGCAGCAGGATTCTGGATCGTTCAGGCGGCCCGTGCACGGGCGTGGACGCCCGCGCCTACGTTAGGAGCAAGTCGTGCATGTTCTGGTGACCACCGATACATTGAGCGGCGTGTGGACGTACACACAAGAACTGGTCACTGGACTGGTGAGTCGCGGGGTGCGGGTCACGCTGGTTAGCCTGGGCGACATTCCCCTACCCCAGCAAACTTCCTGGATGGACGAGCTGCAGGGTCTGGAATACCGTCCGACGGCGTTTCGCCTGGACTGGATGCAGGAAGCCGAGCAGGATCTTAGAGACTCCTCCGCATACCTGACTGCGCTGGTCAAGGAACTCAAGCCCGATCTGCTTCACCTCAACCAATTGTGTTATGGAAACCTTCCAGTCGAGACGCCGCGAGTGGTGGTAGCGCACGGCGATTTGGTCAGCTGGTGGAAGGAGGTGCATGGACACGAACCGCGAGAGGGACGTTGGATGCGGTGGTATCGCGAGGCGGTGGCTCGGGGCTTGTGGCACGCGAACGCAGTCGTCGCGCCGTCGGTATGGATGCTGGATGCGATTCGCGCCTGCTACGCGCGCCCGAGACAAGACGCCGTGATCTACAATGGGCGCAATCCCGCATCCTTTAATCCGTACGTCAGCAAGGATGATTCCGTGCTCTCGGTCGGGCGCTTGTGCGACGCGGGCAAGCAAGTAAGTTTGTTGACGCAGCACGTGCACCCTCTGCCGGTCTGCATTGTGGGCTCCGAGGCGGCGGTTGCCGATGCTAAGATTCCCATCCGCACCGATGTGAAACTTGCCATTGACCGACTGTCCGTGGCGCTAAAAGGACCGCAGACGGAAGCACAACTTCGCACCTTGTATAGCCGCGCGTCCATCTATGCCGCTACTTCGCGGTATGAGGCTTTTGGAATGGCGCCGCTCGAAGCCGCGTTCTCTCGTTGCGCCATCGTCGCCAATGACATTCCTTCCTTCCGTGAAATTTGGGGAGATGCCGCCATCTACTTCGAAGCCAATGATGCGTCGAGCCTGGCGGACGTGATCCGACGCATGCATGAGCACCGCGACCTGTGCCGCGGCTACGCGACCCGGGCTTACCAGCGGGCGCGTGAATGCTTTACGGCCAAGCGCATGATCGATGAGTACGTGAGGCTTTACCATAGCTTGATTGGCGCGAGGGTGGCGGCGGCGTAAAAGGGCTTCAGGCTTCAAGCTTCTGGCCTCTAGCTTTTAGTTTTCGGGAGTAACACCTGCCCCCGCGTGTCATTCCGAGCGGCTTTATCCCCTTGGATCTGCAATTTTGTCTCCCGTGCAGGATTAGCAGCAAAGAGCTCTGAGCCAGAAGCTAGGAGCTAGCAGCCAGAAGCTGCTATCTTCATATCTCGAACACATTTCAACGGAGGCCTCATGGCTACAGTCAAAATCACCGTTCGACCCAACGGTCCTTATCGCGTGGAAGCTCCAGAAGGTGCGATCGAACTGGTCGACATCAACGGCACCAAGTACGACTTGACCGGAAAGCCGGCTTTTTCCCTTTGCCGCTGCGGCGGATCGGTCAACAAACCCTTTTGCGATGGAACTCACAGCAAGATCGGCTTCCAAGGCCGGAGTTGGCGGTGAAGAAGGCGGAGAGCTAAATCAGTCCTGAAGAAACTCTCATTCTCAACTCAGCGCTTTACGGGCTGCGGAAAAACTGCTGATTCGTATCAAGGTATGTCTTCAGGCATACCTTTGAGTCGCTAAAAATAGGTCTGGCTTTAGCTGCTGGCGTCGTTGAAGGACTTCGTTTACAGGCGAGGTGCGACTAGGAAGTCTTGCCCCGGACGCCGCAAAAATGAGACCACGTCGGGGTAGCGCTCCAGCAGCTGGATAAAACGAAGCCCTGGCTACTCGGCGGGCGGGAAGCGCAATTCATGTCTGGCTGCTGCAGTGTCGACGGCACTTCGGAAATGCGTCCCAACCACAGGCGGGGGATTTGCGGCAACCGCTTGACGCAGAATCGCTCGCCAAGCATCAGCCGAGACTTCTGACACACTACCCCCCAGACGGACAAAAAATAAATGGGGCATAAGCCCCATTTGTACATTGCCAGAGAATACTCTCGGATGTCCAACAGGACAATCCGAAAAACTTATTCCAAAATTCTATCCGTCACGCCATCCGGTGCGCCGCAGTCGGAGAATTCATAGGCTGAGCGTGAGGTCCCAAGCGTAAGCTGCTCCGTGACCGACCGGAGTCCCTCCCACCGCAGACAAACCTTTAGCGGCCTGTCCGGAACAGAATTAACACTATTTTGGCCTCACCATCTCACTGGTATCAAGCTATAACAACCATGGTAATGGGCGGTCGCCCTTCGTTAACTCGCTTTCGCCTCTTCGGCGCGCCTTCGGGCGGCTTCTTGAGGGTCGGTTATTATCTCGACCCACTTCGGATTAGGCGAGGCCTCGGCGTCGTAGTTGTCGTGCCAGTTCCACCACTTGTACGGCGCGGTCTGGGGGTAACCCGCTGGCGAGTCCTCCCAAGTCTCCTGACGGCCGAGCGGCGTGAGGTCGAGGTAGCTCCAAATGGTCCCCATCGCCTCGTCGCCGCGGCTGTTGATGAAGTATGTGCGGAACACCCGCTCGCCGTCGCGGAAGAACACATTGTGGCCGTGCCATTCATCGACGCCGAAGTCCTTGTCGAAGCTGTCGGCGATGGTGTACCAGGGCATCTCCCAGCCCATCCGCGCCTTCAGGCGCGCGATGTCCGCCTGCGGCGCGCGTGAGGCGTAGGCGAGGGTGGTATCGCGGGCGTTGAGATGGGCCAAGTGCGAGACCTGATCGGCGCCCAGGGAGCAGCCGCGGCAGGCGTGCTCGGGCCAGTCGAACACCCCGGGATCGAAGAAGGCGCGATAGACGATCAACTGACGGCGGCCCTCGAACAAATCGAGCAGGCTTACCTTGCCCTTGGGTCCATCGAACTCGTACTTCTTGTCCACAGCCAGCCAAGGCATCCGCCGGCGTTCGGCGGCCAGCGCGTCACGGGAGCGGGTCAAAGCCTTCTCCTTAACGAGGAGCCGCTGGCGCGCAGCCTCCCACTCCTGCTGCGACACGATCGGGGGTGTCTTCATCGCGAGATGCTCTTCCGCATGTTCCTTGTCTCTCTCTTTGCTTGTTGCCATTTTATTTCTCCTTGTTATTCAGATTCGGGAATTCAGATTCGGGACGATTTCTTCTGTTCCGTTTTTTTGCGGGAAACCTTCGCAGCCAATGCTGCTAAACCGCCTGTAGAAACGACTCCGGCAAGGACCGCTCCCATGGTTGCCAAACAGAATGGACACATCGTGCACCTCCTCGGTGGCCAACTTGACCGTTAAGCCGCCTCTATAGGGATGACGGGTAAGGTGGGGTTATTTCGACAGGGAAGACAAAGAAATTAGCCCCGATGGCGGAGAGCTTAGTTTTGCACGCTGGACTCTCACAGGTGATCTGGACGTCGGATGGCTGTCAATTTCCGGGTAGCTCGTCATTTGGGAGTAGTGGGCCATATCGAGCCAAGCTGCCGGTAGCTCGTGCTTTAGAACTTGTAGTTCGCTATTACCCCCCAGAACGCTTGGGTGTGATCGGGAGCGTCATCGAAGAATCCAGGACTGGTCACTACAGGTTTTGCGGCAAAGATATCGATGCGCCACTTTTGTGGCCGTAGGATCAGCTTGATCCCGTCAAAAGGCCGACGGACGTTTAGATCGCGTATCGAAACAAGGCTGCCGTCCCCGTAGTTAAGGTTTTGGCGGCCGACGCGGACCTCGAATGGAATTGCGTGGTGGTGTGTTGACGATCTCAGTTCGAGAAACAGTTGGCTGACGTCAAGTTTATCCTTATCGATCGCGGGCCTGGGGGCCCCCATTGCGTCCGAACTCAAGACCACTCTGGAGTTCCGCAAAAATGCGCACCAACGGACCAAGGTGAAAGTCCCCGTGGCTGATTAGTCGGTTGAGGTAGTAGCCGTTGCGATCCTGTGCTCCGTTGCCCCAGTTGTAATTCCGGTAGGCCTCATACGAGCCGCGTAATTCTGCGCCGAATGAGCCGTACCATAATGGTCGTCCGAGCCCAATGCACTTCAGTGGGTCCCAAGAGTCGTCATGCCCGCTCGCAGGGCGGCACAAACCGCTCCAGTCCTCCTCACTGCGATCCAGTTGATAATCCGGCATGCCTGAGCCCGCGGAGACCTGCGGGCCATCGGCATTCGTGACTTGCGAGGATTGCGCAGCGGTAGGATGTGACTGCGCGCAAATCGGTACGGCTGCACCGACTGCAAGGGCAGCGGCCAACAATTGCTGCACCCGTCCCACTTACTTTCCGAATGCCTGGGCGATCTGGCCGACGAGCTTAGCCCAGCCCATGTCCATAGCCCCATAGACCTCGCCAGCCTCCGGTCGCGCATTGTCTTTGAGGATTTCCACCATCAAGGTCGTGTAGTCCGAGACAATAACGCCCGCCTGCAGCATGCGCAGGAGTCCGGCTTGCCGCTTGGTCTCGCTGAATGTTCCGGAGGCGTCAACCGCCACATAGGCGTCGAGCCCCTTTCCCACGGCGGTGATGGCCGGAAAAGCCGCGCAGACTTCGAGCGAGATGCCGGCGAAGATCAGCTTCTTGCGCTTGGTCGCCTCGATCGCGCGAGCCACGCGCGCGTCGTCGTAGGCATTGACCGATGATCGATCGATGATTTCAGTCCCTGGCAGCGCTTCCACGAGTTCGGGAAATGTCGGACCCCACATGCTGTCACGCGCAGTCGTGGTGACAACGATTGGGAGTTTCAATGCTATCGCAGCTTTGGCCAGAGCGACCACGTTGTGTTTGAGCTCGCCCGTGGAAATGTCCCGGACGCCCGTCATAAGACCGACCTGATGGTCGACAAGAACGAGCGCGGCATTTTGGGACGTTAGCGGTTCGTAAGCATGCCCTTGATTATTCATTGCATTCTCCTTTTGCATTGATACTGGTTTTAGTCAGCTATCCGACTCCGATCATTTAATTTACTTTACGTTCCGTTTTATACTAGAGCGACGACCGATGTCAATTGAGGTTACGCTACGTTCCGTTAAACTCAGTTCCATGAAGAAAAACGTGCTACCTACTGTGCGCAAAGGCCGGCCACCCAGCGAGATGGCAGCATCGCACGCCGCCATCATGGATGCGGTCTATGCTCTGCTTCAGAAAAAGTCGGTCCGCGACTTGACCATAGAAGAGGTCGCCAAGCGGGCCAGAGTCGGCAAACCCACCCTGTATAAATGGTGGCCGACCAAGGCGACCTTGGTGTTGGCCATGCTCTGCGAGCGCATGGCTCCCAACCTGGAGAAGCCGACGGTCCTGACCGCGGAAGAGTCTCTGCGGTTTCGAGTGCGGAGCCTGATCGACGCCTTCAACGGGCCGTTTGGCAAGATCGTGGCCGGCCTGATCGCCGAGGGTCAGAGTGAGCCAGCTATACGCCAGGCGTTCTTCGACCGATGGGTTAGTCCTCGGCGGAGCGCGACCATCGCCGATCTGCAGCGGGGCAAGAATGCAGGCGAATTGCGGTCAGATACAGAACCTGACCTGCTGAACGACGCGATCTTTGGCGCGATTTATTATCGCTTCCTGTTGGGCTCGGGCCCGTTTACCAGACGCTTCGGCGAAGAATTGGTCGAGCAAGTCATCCGTGGGCATCGCTCGGGAAATGCCCGGAGCTGATGAGTGCGAGGTTTGAGGATAAGCCTTGTCGATGGCCGCCCATTCGGCAAAGCCGTCTTTCGCCATCTACCGGCTTTGATGTCCCACGCCATGCGGGCACCGGTCAAGTTGACGCATGACCGCCATCCGCCAATCCAGCCGTGTGATACCGGGCGGATCGTCGGCAAACCAGAAATTGAGAACTCTTGCCCCGAAATCCCGCGCATGTCCGTTAGGTTAAGGCTTTGTCACTCTCGTCCGGCAGAGCAAATCCAGACCATTACAAGTCAACCCCGCCTTTGCAGCAGGAACTCTCTCACAGCGGGGTCCTCGGCCAGACCAATCGCCCGGTCGAAAGCAGCCAGGCCCTCAGATGTTTTCCCTAACCGTTGCAACAGATGAGCGCGAACCGCCCAGTAGGGCTGATGAGCGGAGACATTGTCCGGGTCGATCCCATCCAACGCCGCCAGCCCGGCTTCGGGTCCGTTGGCTTCGGCAACCGACGCGGCGTATCCAAGTCGCGCGCCCAGTGTCGGGGAGATGCGGATCAGTTGCTCGTAGAACAGCATGATCGCGGACCACTCGGTCCGACCGCGGCGCGCCCGCTCCGCATGTACGGATTGAATCGTGGCTTCAAGTTGAAAACGGCCTGAGCGACTGTGCTTCGACGCTTCCATGAGATGGCGTTCCGCCTCTTCTATCAAAGCAAGCGACCACTGCCTCGGGTCCTGCTCCGAAAGCGGAACGTAGCGACCATCCGGCCCTCGGCGCGCGGGACGTCTGGCTTCGCAGTGGAGCATGAGAGCCAGCAGTCCCCGCACCTCGGCTTGGCTCGGCATCAACTCGATAAGGACACGAGCAAGCCAGATCGCCTCATCGGCCAGATCCCGGCCGCGCTGGTCAACACCCGCCATATCATCCCAGCCGATACCGAAGGCGGCGTAAATCGCTTCCAGCACGGCGTCGAGCCGCTGCGGCAGTTCACACTCTTGCGGGACTTCGAATTGAATCCCAGCGTCGCGGATCTTCGTCTTGGCACGCACCAGGCGTTGCCCCATCGTTTTCGGTGAGAACAGGAACGCTCCGGCGATACGCGCCGCGTCCAGGCCGAGAACGGTCTGCAGCATAAGAGGTGTGTGCATGGCGGGATCGATTGCCGGATGGGCGCACACGAAAAGCAGCTTCAACCGTTCATCTGGAAATTTCACCGACAACTCCATCTCTTCGTGTTCCTCCTGTAGAAGAATTAGGGTCGGCTCGCTCGCGAGGACCACTTGCTGATGACGAACATGATCGATAATGGCGTGGCGCGCCGTCGTCAGCAGCCAGGCTTCTGGATTTTGTGGCACGCCGTCTCGTGGCCAATTCGTGAGCGCCGCTAGCAACGCATTACTGAGGGCGTCCTCCGCGCTGGCCACGTCGCGCGTGTGCGAGGAAAGGTACGCCACCAGTCGACCGTAGGACTCGCGAGCCACCCGCTCGATTGCCCGGTGAGTGCTCTCCTGTTCGCTTCCACTCATCTTTGTTCGTTCAGTCCGTGACCCGGCGCAGGTATTCAAGTGAAACCGGACGAACCTCCACAGCACCGATCGAAGCGGCCGGGCAGCGCGCTGCCCAATCGAGCGCCGCGTCCAGCGAGGGGAGTTCCAGGATTGTGAATCCCCCCAACTGCTCCTTCGTATCCGCAAAGGGGCCGTCCTGTACACGCTGTTTTCCGTCCTTCAGTCGCACTGTGGTCCCAGTCTCCGGCGGTTGAAGCGGATTGCCACCGACGAAGATGCCGGCTTCTACGATTGCCTTGTGATAGGCCCGCCACGCAGCGAGGTAGGGATCGGTTTCGCTGGCGTTCCGCGCCGCAAAAGCTTCTGGTGATTCGAAGATTAGCAGGGCGAATTGCATCATCTTTCTCCTTGAGGAACCATTGTGAGCGCCTGTGTGCGCCTGATTGTATGACGGATGAGATGCGGACGATTCGACAGATTTCAGGAAGTCTCGAGGAATTTCAAGAGGCCTAAGCGAACTGACTCACATTAAGTCGCACTGGCGCGTCGCGCCTCTTTCTCATATTCCACATCCGACTCAGCGGGCAGAAGAACCCACAGAGTGTAGATACCGAGTGCGGTACCGAAGGGCACATTAAAGAAGAGCGAAGGAATTGCGAGCACCACGGCCACCGTGCGCGCCCATGGTTCTCGCTGTAGCAAGCCCCAGCCGGTAGCAAATCCCGCAAAAGCTTTGACGATTACGACAATTCCTATGAAGCTCAGCAGCGGGTGCAAGAAAGCGGGCCGGTTTGGATACATCCCTGGATTGAAAACAGTGTGGGCTACGACATAGGCTGCGATCCCCATCAGGCCATCGAGCGCCGAGAGCGCCAGCCAGAAAATTCCCAGCAGCCGAACATGTTCCCGCACCCGGTTGCGCTGCGGATATCCCGAGATCAGTCCCGAAACTTCTTTTCCGCAGCGGCTACAGAAACTCTGATCCGCCTGTAAGCCAGTGCCACATTTATCGCAAAACATGAATCCTCCACGAACCCGGCGCTCTGTCCTGACGAAGGTACGAACTATATCCCATGCCTGTTCCAACAAAACACTTGATTGGTGCCAAGCGCTCGTAGGTAAACCACTAAGAAACGTTCGCTTGCTCGATCTATCCGAGCAAGCGAGCACTCCGCGCCCAACTCAGCGGGCGAGGGCACCCGCTCCACATGATGCAAGACAAAAAACGAAAAGGCCACCCGGCAATTGGGCGGCCTTTTCTTTCAAGGGAGAATAGTTCTAACGGAGATCAAACCGTCAAAACTTTCTGGCGAAATCTTATGAGTCGAAAAAGGGGGTGTCAAGAAATATCTCGCAAATAAACACGTGTGTTTTCAATGACTTAAAAAATAGGTTACTAGTTCTCGAAAGCTGATCATTGTGAGACAAATCCGCCTTCCAGCCGAGCTAAACCACTTCGATTGATGGGGTTGAAGCCCGATTCAAGGCTCGGGAGGTTTTTCCGACAGGTGTAATGAGATGAATTCCCGGTTCTCCGCCCGATCAAATACACGGTCGGGAAACGCCCGTTTGGCAAGGATGCGAATGCCGCCGAATGCGACTCCAGCGACCAGAGCGAAGCCAATAATGATGAAACAAAGAATGATGACATTCACCAGGAGGTTTGCGAGATTGTCCCGCTTGGTGAAATACGTATTCTCGTTCCAGGTGACGTTCGCATCGTAATTCACCGACGCCAGCAGTGACTTAGCTTCGGCTTGCGAAAGAGGTCCGGACGCCACTACCACGATTGGACCGGTGCGTTTGTCAAAGATCGGCGTTTGAAGAATGAGATTCGTATTCGGCGCAGGCGTGCCATTGGCAGGTTGCGACGTTTGGGGTCGTGCAGCCTCGATGCGCCGTAGATGTTCGGCTGCAATCTGCGGTGTGGGATAGGAGATCAGCATCAAGGTAGCTTCACCGCCCGAGCTGTTGTAATTCCCAACCACGACTTCAGCACCTGCATTGAAGTCCACGAGTTCGGCTGGAATTGGAGCTTCCAAGTTTCGCAGTGCGGCCGCCCCGACCACGTACTTCGCCGTGTTCTTTACATAAGATTGTGGCGGCAAATAAGCCGGCAACCCGGGCAAGTTGCGCGTATTTCCCGCCAGCAAGGGAAGGCCCTGCGCCAACTCGCGCAACTCGGCCGCAGACATTGCCGAGAGCTTTTGAAATACCGCATCCACCAGGATGTTGCCCCGGTAAAACAACACCCGCTCGTTCATCGAGGCCGCTCCGTCCCCGATCTTCTCGATCAGCATCGGTGGGGTCTTGTAGTAGGTGTAGGCGCCATAGGCGCCGCTGGCATCGCCGAACCGGGCTGCTCGCAGCGTGAGCTTGCGGCCATCGTCACGGGTATACGACGCAGACTCGAAGCTGGTGAATCCGTATTCCTTCAAAACCGCCGCATTCACTGGGTCAGCGACCGCAGGATCGGCGCTGGTTCGCAAAGAGCCCGAGATTTCCCAACCGCCGAATTGTTTGGGAAGGATCGAAGCGGACGGAGTCTCATTTGCCAAAGCGAACCCAAACAGGGCTACGACAAGCGCAAAAGACGAAATCAACTTAGAAAGCTTCATGAAGACGGATGACAGAGAATCAACAAATCCCTTTTATTATTAGACTACTGGGGAGCCGGGAAAGTTTCCAGCGCAGAGTTTCAGGCTAGACTCAGATCGCCAGGTATCCGCCGTCGACCGGGAATACCGCGCCTGTCACCCAGGAAGACTCATCGCTGGCAAGATAGACTGCGAGTCCGGCGATATCTTCCGGCTGGCCGAGGCGGCCGATGGGATGGACAGAGATTCGTTCCGCACGAATCGAGGCCGGATCTGGCGCCTGGTTGATGACGGCCGCGGTGAGATCAGTCTCCACAAACGCCGGGCAGATGGCATTCACGCGGATGTGCTCGTATCCGTGATCGATCGCCATGCATTTGGTAAGCAAGACAACAGCGCCTTTGGATGGCGCATACGAAGCCCGGTTGCGCGCTCCATTGATCCCCAGCACCGAGGCCGTATTGATAATGGAACCGCCTCCGGCCTTGCGCATAGGAGGAAGCACGGCGCGCGACAGCAGCCAAAGACCGCGAACATTGATGCGAAACGTCTCGTCCCACTGTTCTTCCGTGATCTGCTCAGCCGTTCCTACATGAAGAACTCCCGCGTTATTCAGCAGAACATTCAGCCCGCCGAAGCGCGCAACCGTCTGTTCGACGATGCGGTCTATGTCGCCTTGCTTCGATACATCAGCCGCCACCACAAGTGTGGGTTCGCCAATCTGATGAGCAACTTCTTCAAGAAGAGTTTTGCGCCGGCCAACCAGCGCAACCTTTGCGCCTTCGCGCGCCAGAGCCAGAGCGCAGGCGCGTCCGATGCCGCTACCCGCGCCGGTGATGATGGCGATCTTGCCCTGCAGGCGAGAATTCATAAGGACGCAGCGCGTTTCTAGAGGAACTCTGTACAGACGTTGCTGGCAACGTCTTTACGATCGCACGTTATTTCGGCGGCGTTCGCGTTCGGCCCGGCGGATTTCGCGGCGCCGTCCGGCATCGTCATAGCGGCGTCGCTGATCCTCGGTCTCGGGGATAACAGCAGGCACCTGCAGACGACGTCCGCTGGCGTCAATGGCGACAAACGTCAAATAGGCTGAGCCCACATGCTTGCAGTCGTCCTCGATGTAGTTTTCTACCCAGGTCTTTACTCCGACTTCCATCGATGTGCGAAATACGCGATTCACCGATGAGCGCAGGATCACCAGGTCGCCGACGTGCACGGGAACCCAAAAATCCATATGATCAATCGCCGCAGTGACGACGTAATTGCGGGCATGGCGATGGGCGGCCATGGCTCCGGCGAGGTCAATCCAATGCATGAGGCGTCCGCCCAACAGAGCGCCCAGTGGATTAGCGTCGTTGGGCAGAACAATTTCAGCCATCTCGGACTGCGAATCTCGCACTGGCCGCGGCAGCATCACATCATCGTTCTGGTTCATGGCGTCCTGGTTCATGGGTTTCTGATCATGGAGTTGCGCTCGAACTGCAGCCCGCTGACGGAGGCTGGCTTCGACGTAATAAGTACGATTGCAAATAACACTCTGCCATTTTCTGAATGCACGAGTCTGGGTGCGACGAAACCCACCGGCCGAGCGAGAGATCGTATTCCAACATCCCGTGGCCTGCAGGGCGATGTTTCGACTCGAAGACGAACCAAAGCTGCAGTTGTTCGCCGCGGTCGCGAGCAACCCCAAATCGCACTGCATCGTGAACACGCCCCTTGGGCATTCGCGGACACGACCCGGCGTAACCGAGATTGCAAAGGTCCCGCAGTTCCTGATTGGTTGGTTCTGCGCCTTCGTGACCGGGCGCGCAGCAATGGCCAGTCCAACCCCCGCCCAGCGGCAACCGAGAGGGATGAAGCCATCCGCCCTCGTCCAACTTGTTCGTCGGCATGAAAAATGGACAGGCCACTCGCTAACACTCCGACTGAAGGATGAGGGCATTGTACTCAGCAAGGGAATATATCGCTAGTGTGTCCGCTCGCCGTCGGTCGTGTAGTAACCTCATTTACTGACGCGAGCTGGAAGCTAACTGCCAAATGCTAATTGCCAGATGATGATTGCTAAGAGCTGAACTTATGGACCGACTTGCAATGCTGAACGAAATCCTTTCGCAGAATCCTGACGACGCCTTCGCGCGTTACGGCCTGGCCATGGAGTACTCAAAAACCGGCGAGGTAGACCGTGCGCTACAGGAGTTCGCGAAGCTGCTTTCCACCCATCCCGATTACACGGCAGGATACTTTATGGCGGCGCAGACTCTGGCCAGTGCGAATCGATTGGATGAAGCCAAGAAAATGTTGGTGGACGGAATCTCGTCCGCCAGGCGCACCGGCAATACTCACGCCCAGTCAGAAATGACAACCATGCTGGAGGAACTGAAACCTTCGTAGCGCCGGCTGCTTGCCAGCCCGTTCGCGGGCAGAATGCCCGCCTGACGGCCGGCAGACCGCCGGCGCTACCCCCGCTCCCGAGCCATCCTTACCATCGACCATTCCACCAACCCAGGGAACAGTTGATAAAGCTTGATCATCGGATGCATCCACCAGGGCACCACGACTTCCCGCTTTTGTTTCAAATATCCTCGCAGCACCGCCCGCGCAACGCGTTCGACCGTGATCCCGCGCACGCCCGCCGGCCGCACTTGTTTTTGCTCTTTGCCTTTAACGGCGTTCGCGCCAAAAGCCGTGCGAACGTAACCCGGACAAACAGTCAGCACATTGATCCCGGAGCTCATAAGTTCGATCCGCGCCCCCTTCCCAATCGCATTCATGGCAAATTTTGTGACACTGTAAACGGCATGAAACGGTATGGGAATATGCCCGGCAACGCTCGATATGTTGATGATCGTGCCCGACCCCTGCTGCTTCATCACCGGAATCACCGCCTGCATGGCTTCGACCGCTCCGAAGAAATTTGTCTCGAACGTCTCCCGGCATGCAGCCATATCCACATTAGCGACCGAATCTAAAATTCCATGACCTGCATTATTCACCCACACATCGATGCGCTGAAAATGGTGCAGCGTGAGGCCAACCACCCGATCAATCTCCTCGCGATTGCGCACATCGCACGCCAGCCCCAAAGTGCGTTCCGAGTGGCCGATCCGCCCGCGAGCCGCTTCGGCGCGTTCGGCATCACGCGATAGCAGCACCACGGTCGCGCCGCTGTCGGCGAAGATCTTTGCAATTGCCTCGCCGATGCCCATGGACGCGCCGGTAATGACGACGACTTTCCCCGAGACTTCCAACCCGCTCGATCCCATTTCGAGCTTCTATTCTCTTCGCGCTCTCAAAGTCAAGCGTGGCAAGGCGTACAATCCTAGAATTCGCCTCGTGCAGGTCTCGGAGACCGTTCTTGAGCCCACTGCTGCCGTTGTTTCCACTGGACGTCGTTCTACTCCCCGGCACACCTTTGCCCCTGCACATTTTTGAACCGCGCTACCGGGAGATGATCTCCGAATGCCTCGATCTCAACCAGGCGTTCGGCGTGCTCAGAGGAAAAGATCAGGAGCTCGCCGAGATCGGCTGCACCGCCGAGATCCTCACCGTCACCAAGAAATATCCTGACGGCCGCATGGACATCGTCACCCAAGGCCGGGCTCGCTTCGAGGTTCTACAACTGAACCAGGAGCGCGCATTTCTGCAGGGCGAGGTCCTCTATTTGCAGGACGAGCCGGGTGCCGCCTCGCAGGAGGAAATAAATCAAGCTGTGAAACTGCACGGCGAAATCATGACCCTCGCCGGGGCTGAGCCCGACAGATCCATGGAGGTCGACGAAGGCCAACTCTCGTTTCACCTCGCAGGATCACTTCCTCTTGATCTCGACTTCAAACAAACACTGTTGGGAATGAAATCGGAGGCCGAGCGTTTGCGAGCCATCATTTCGTTCTTTCAGACCATCCTACCTACTATGCGCCGCACCGTGCACGTACGCCGCAAAGCCGGCAGCAACGGGCATGCAGGATGACATTGAAGGCGGGCGTATAATCGGGCCAGAGGTAGTGGGGGTTTTTCTATCATGAGTTTTCCGCGGACGCTCGGCGAATTGCGCCACAGTCCATTTTCCGAAGAACAATTGCGAAGCCGCCGCGTGAAGGATGAATTGCGCGACAATCTGACCGCGAAACTTCGCCAGGGCGGACCGATATTCCCCGGCATCGTCGGCTACGACGATACCGTCGTGCCGCAGATCATCAATGCCGTGCTTTCGCGTCATAATTTTATTCTGTTGGGACTCCGCGGCCAGGCCAAGAGCCGCATCCTGCGAGCGCTGACCACGTTGCTGGATCCGCAGATGCCGTACATCGCAGGTTGCGAGATTCACGACAACCCGTACTCACCCATCTGCCGCCGCTGCCGCGATGAGGTTGCGAAACACGGTGACAGCACGCCGATTGCGTATCTCACGCAGGAAGAGCGCTACGTCGAAAAGCTGGCCACGCCCGATGTAACCATTGCCGACTTGATCGGCGACATCGATCCCATCAAAGCAGCCCGTGGCGGCCACGAATTGGGCAGCGAGATGACCGTCCACTACGGCCTGCTGCCCCGCGCCAATCGCGGTATCTTCGCCATCAACGAACTACCGGACCTCGCGGGAAAAATTCAGGTCGGATTGTTCAACATCATGCAGGAAGGCGATGTGCAGATTAAGGGCTATCCCATTCGCCTGCCGCTCGATGTTGCGCTCGTGTTCAGCGCCAACCCGGAAGATTACACAGCTAGGGGAAAAATCATCACTCCGCTGAAGGACCGCATTGGCTCCGAAATCCGCACTCACTATCCAGCTTCCGTCGAAGAGGGAATCGCCATCACCACGCAAGAAGCGTGGACGAACCGCGACGGATACAAGCTGCACATCCCGAAATATGTGCAGGAGGTCATCGAGCGAATTGCCTTTGCCGCTCGCGAAGATAAGAAAGTCGACAAGCGCTCTGGAGTGAGCCAGCGTCTACCCATTTCGTGCATGGAGAATGTAATCTCGAACGCCGAGCGCCGCGCCATCCGTCATGACGAGAAGCTAGTGGTGCCGCGCATCGGAGACGTTTACGCGGCCATGCCCGCGATCACCGGCAAACTTGAACTCGAGTACGAAGGCGAGATGAAGGGCGCGGACCACGTAAGCCGCGAACTGATCCGAACCGCCATTGCCAAGACATACGACGGGTACTTCAAAGGTACAGATATGAATCAGGTCGTACAGTGGTTCGACTTGGGCGGCGAGATTCAACTGGCGGACACCGCCGGCGCGGGCGAAGCGCTGCAATCGTTGCGCGGGATTCAGGGCCTGATGGAAAAGTTGGTCAAGCTCAACGTAGGACCAAAAGAGAGCCCAGAGTCGCAAGTCTCAGCGGCAGAGTTCGTGCTCGAAGGCTTACACGCGCACAAACGCATTGGACGGAACGAAGAGCGTCTATTCAACGCCGGAGAAAAGCCGCCAAAGGTAGCAGAAAAGCCCTTCGAGCGCGAGGATGTACCGTTCCGCGGCAGGAGATCGTTTAATTAGCGGTTGGTCGATGGTCGTTCGTCGCTGGCAACAGGCTCGGCAGACCAACAATTTGGCCAACGACCAACGACGAACGGCCAACGACTTTTTCTATGAAACGCATTCGTTACAGCAAGTACGTTCCCGACCCCGCTGGCGAAATGAGCCTGGAAGACCTCCTCAGCGCGCTTTCCGACTACCTGTTGCAGAGCGGATTCCAGAATTACATGTACGACGATTTTGGCGATGGCGAGCGCACACTGGACGATCTTCGCCGCGCCATCGAGCAGGCGTTGCTTGACAGCAACTTGCTCGATGAACAAATGCGTGAGCAACTCCAGCAGATGCAGATGGAAGGCGCGCTGGACGAACTCATCGATCAATTGATCGAGCGCATGCAGCAAGAGGATTACATCAGCATCGATCAGCCGCACGATCCTTCGCGGCAATCGAGTGTAAGCGGGCAGGTGGGCGAGGCGCAACAGCAGGTGAAGTTCGAAATCACCGACAAGAGTCTGGATTTTCTTGGCTTCAAGACGTTGCGTGATCTGATGGGATCATTGGGAAAATCCAGCTTCGGCCGCCACGACACCCGCGATCTGGCCACCGGCATCGAGGCCAGCGGCGCATCCCGAGTGTATGAATTCGGCGACACCCTCAATCTCGACATCACCGCGACACTTTCCAGTGCCATCCAGCGCGAGGGTATGAAACTCCCGCTGAACATCGAATATTCCGACCTGCAGGTGCATCAGTGCGAATACCAGTCATCCTGCGCGACCGTGCTCATGCTCGACTGCTCGCACTCCATGATCCTTTATGGAGAAGACCGTTTCACGCCGGCAAAAAAGGTAGCGATGGCGCTGTCGCACCTGATTCGCACCCAGTACCCCGGCGATTCCTTGTCGTTAATCCTATTTCATGACTCGGCGGAGGAAGTACCACTCTCGCAACTGGCGCGCGTGAAAGTGGGGCCATATTACACGAACACGCGCGAGGGCCTGCGCCTAGCGCAACGCATTCTGCAGCGCCAACGCAAAGACATGAAGCAGATTGTCATGATCACCGACGGCAAGCCGTCCGCGCTGACCCTCGAAGACGGCCGCATCTACAAAAACGCCTTCGGCCTCGATCCGCTGGTCGTGAGCCAGACCCTGGAAGAAGTTTCCAAATGCAAGCGCGCCGGCGTCATGATCAATACATTCATGCTGGCGTCCGATCACGGCCTGGTGCAGTTCGTGCAGAAGGTAACGGAAATGTGCCGCGGCAAAGCCTACTTCACCACACCTTACACACTGGGCCAGTATCTCCTCATGGATTACATGTCGCGGAAGACGAAGACCATCCACTGAGCGAACCGGGTTCGGTTGCTGAAGGCCTTGCGATTCGTATCAGGTCATAGCCCTCACAGATTGCTGAAAAATTATGGCGCTCACGACCAAACATGGCTGGACTATCAGGAAGAGATCGGGTTGCGCCATAAGCTGGAAAAAAAAATCAAACCGCTGGCAGGCAAACGCCTCCTCTAGGCCAACATCGCCAGTCCGCGGGTAGAGACCGCTCCCCCACGGTTGGAGGCTATTTCTGTGGCTGCTGCTGGGGAGCTTCCATCACCGATTTCACGTCTTTGCGGGGCGCGACATAAGGCACATTCGGCATGTGGGTGACCTGGCCGCGCTCGGCATCCGCCATGACGATTCCAGCATGGTCCAATAGCAGACCGGTGGCTCGATCCAGTTCTATGCGGGATTTCTCATAGGCCGCCATGGCCGAAACCAAATTGGATTCATTTGTTGCCAAAACAGACTCGTTCTGCAAAACCAGCGTGCTGGTAGAAGCGCCGAGATTTAGTTTCTTTTGTTCGGCATCCAACGATGTACGGCCAAGCTGCGCCGCCGCCTGAGCCGCCACGACGGCTGCGCGGTTCTGCTGCAAATTGAATTGCGCGCTACGAACCTCGATTCGAATTTGGTTCTCGATCTGCTGCAAGCGCATCTGCGCCTGACGATATTCCAGTTCGGCGCGCACCTGGTTGGCTTGAGCATCGCGGTTGCGAAGCGGAATGTTCAGCGTCACGCCTAAGCCCTTGTCGGGCGCGCTGGAATTCACAAGCTCGTTCAGCGCGCTGCCATAGGTCGACGTGGCGGAGGGCGGGATCAATGTCCTGCCGCCGAAGTCAGGATCTGGGCCCGAGCAAAAGCCCAACGACCGGACAGACCCAGGCTGGTTGACGCATAGGTTAGTCGGATTCTGCGCGCCTCCGAGTCCTGACCCTCCGTAGTAAGCGAACAAATCGAGGGATGGCAATTGAGCATTGCGAACTGCCTTGTTGTTGATCTCGCGATTACTCAGATCGATGCGCGACTCAGCCAGTTCGGCTCGATGCCCCAAGGCGTCGTTGACCAGATCTTCTGTCGGAATCACCGGTTCCTGCTCCGGCAACTGCATGGTCGAAGTGGGAATGACTTCCGCATCCGCCAGCGTGGGATCGTGGAGGTTTCGGCTGAGAGCGTTCTTCATGAGCAATTGCTGCAACTGCAGGTTATTCTGGGCCGTGATCAGATTCTGTTGGTCGGTGGCTACTGTGCTTTGAGCGCGAACTACCTCGATAGGAGCCAGGCTTCCAATCTGTACCTGCTTTTGCGTGTCCGACAACGTCTTCTGCGCAAAGGCCAGTGATTCCTGTTGCACTCTTACGTTTTCGTAGGCAAACACCAGGTCCCAGTACATATTTTCTATCTGGTCGACCGTGGTGATGGTTTGTAGACGAAAGGCTACATCCGAAATCTCGCGGTTGTTCTTGGCGATGCGAATGAAGCGGGTGTTGGGGACAAAACCCAGCCCTTGTAACAGGTGCTGCGTCATCCTGAATTGGAAACCGCTGTTAATGAGCGGACTGAAATTGGTAAATGGACCATTCGTCGTGATGCGGTTGTTGTTGAAGCCAACCGAGAGATTCGTGCCTGACTGCAGCCCTTGGTTGTAGGCAAAATTGTAGGTCTGCGTATTTTGGGCCAAGACCGGAACGCCGGTGAAGACGCTGCTGGCGAGAGTATCGTTGTGATCCCACTGGAGTGAGCCAGTGAGGATCGGATCAAAGCTCGTGATGGGGTTGCCAATGCCCAGGGTCGAACTGACCAAGCCATTCGTGCCCGCGCCGATTCCGCCGGCGGCAACGCTCGTGCCTCCAATCCCAGAACCAACCGTCCCACCCAAACCGCCCACGCCTCCACCCGGCGTGTTCTGCACGACGCCGAAAGGCACGCCTAGAATGGTGGCCCCGGACTTCGCCCGCAGAACATCGGTATCGGCAATGTTCAAAGTGTAGCGGGCAATTGCGATGTCCAGATTGTTTTCGAGCGCGAGGGCGACCGCATCGTCAATCGAGAGCATGATTTTGCCCTCGTGCATCAACTGCTCGATTCGCGGGGTGTTGCTCAAACCAGGCGGCGGCACATGTCGCGGCTCATAGGGGGCAAGAGGATTGGGGAAGTGCGAACGCGGTTTGGTGTAATCTGTCGCGAATTGCTGCGGCTGCGGAGCCTGCACCGGTGTGGACGGAACGGGCGCGGAAGTGGCGGGCGCAGTCGATTGGGTGGAGTCTTGCGCCCGACCGCTAACGGCCAGCGCGCTGGCGAGAATTATTGCAGCAACAACCCGGCAGACAGAATTCAAAGCAGGCAAAGACATTCGCTTATCTCCATGAATAAGTGCTGCTTGTAACGACAACAAAGGCTTAGCTAGATCAAGAGTTATTACGCAAAACACCTCACCCAGGTTTCATTTTTATCTTCTCTGGGCAAAGCGCTGGGTCTCGTCAAAAACTGCCACGTGGAATGCAATAGTATAGCTGACGCCGCAGGCATCACGGCCGGACCATGAGACTGCATCAAATTTGCAAAGACTTGCAACGGTTTCAATGTGAAGTTGAGGAGAGAGTTCCAGGCAATCCTCATGCGTAATCTCAAACTCATTCTGGCATATGACGGCGCGGAATTTTCGGGATGGCAAGTACAGCCGGATGCCATCACCATCCAGGGCACACTAGCCTCGGCTATTGGACGAGTGACCGGCGAAAAGGTTTTGCCGCAAGGCTCGGGACGCACCGATGCGGGCGT
The DNA here is from genome assembly GCA_963832245.1 of uncultured Acidobacteriota bacterium. Lineage (GTDB taxonomy): Bacteria > Acidobacteriota > Terriglobia > Terriglobales > Acidobacteriaceae > JABDBE01. The sequence goes on along the minus strand of CAWHTG010000004.1, from coordinate 1,824,923 downwards.
ACACGCTCTCGGTCAAGTGGCTACGTTTGCCACTGAGTCGCCCATCCCGGCGCAGAATTTGGTGAAGGCCTTAAACGATATTCTGCCTCCCTCGATTCGTGTGCTCGAAGCCGCCGAGGCGCCCCTTGAATTTCACGCCCGCAAGTCTGCCCACGCGAAAACCTATCGCTACCGCATGTATCGCGGCGCTATTTGTCCTCCCTCGCTGGCGCGTTACGTCTGGCACTATCCTTATCCACTCGACGAAAATGCCATGCTACGCGCTGCCGGCTTGGTGATCGGCGAACACGATTTCACTTCCTTCGCTGCAGTAGATTCAGAACGCGGCCGCGAGGATGAAAGTATTTCCAACGTGCGGCAGATCTTCGCTTCGACGTGGGACCGGGCAGGAGAAGAACTGGTGTACGTTGTTCGCGGCAGCGGATTTCTACACCATATGGTTCGGAATCTGGTGGGAACGTTTGTGCTGGTTGGAAAGGGCACAATGAAACCAGAGCACATCACCGAAATTTTAGCGGCACGGGACCGGTCCGCAGCGGGAGCCACAGCTCCTGCCAGTGGGCTATATTTGGTGAGTGTCGAATATTGAACGCGGAATGAAAAATGACCGTCATTCGCTTGCTACATCATGGGCTCTGATGATCCCTTAACCTTAGACGTAGCACGCTAGTCTCTAAAGGACATGGCTACCGATCTTCAAATCGCGGCGGGGAAGGTGGTCTCGGTCAATCCTGCGACCGGCGAAACCCTGCGCGAATTCCAGTCTGCGACCGAGGCGGACGTTCAGGCTGCCGTAACGCGAGCGCGGGTGGCGCAACTCGCGTGGAACGAAATCGGAGTGCGCAGGCGCGTTAATATCCTGCGCGAATTTCAGCGTTTGCTTCATGAGAAAAAATCGGAAGTTGCCGGGCTAATTACGCGCGAGGCCGGCAAGCCGATCGTCGAAGCTCTTCTGACGGAGGTGATGGTGGTGTTGGATGCCACGCGCTTCTGCGTCGAGAGTGGCTTCGATTTCTTGCGTGAACAGCCGGTTCCTCATGGCAATCTGGCCATGAAGACCAAGGTGGGGCGGATCGTTCGCGAACCGCATGGTGTGATCGGGATCATTTCGCCGTGGAATTATCCGTTCTCCATTCCGTCGACGGAATCACTGTCCGCGCTGGTCACAGGAAATGCGGTAGTGCTCAAACCCTCCGAACTGACTTCGTTGAATGCGTTGAAACTGGCGTCTTTGCTGCATGAAGCCGGGGTGCCGAAAGATGTTTTTCAGGTCATCGTGGGCGATGGATCCGTAGGCTCAGCGCTTTTGAATGCAGACATCGACAAGCTGGTGTTTACCGGAAGCCTTGCTACGGGGAAGCGCATCGCGCAGGCGGCGGCTGCGCGACTCCTGCCAGTCGTGCTGGAGCTTGGCGGAAAAGATCCCATGCTGGTGCTCGATGACGCAGACGTGGACGTGGCCTCGAGCGGCGCGGTCTGGGGTGCGTTCGCCAATTGCGGGCAGGCCTGCCTTTCGGTTGAGCGCTGCTACGTGCATCACAGTTTGTATGACGCCTTCGTCGATGCTTGCGTAGAAAAAACCAAACAACTGCGAGTGGGCAATGGGATTGATTCGCAAACTGATATGGGACCGCTGATCTCCGAACGGCAACTGCGGAATGTCGAACTGCATGTCGAAGATGCGCGGGCCCGGGGGGCGCGCGTGCTCAGCGGAGGCGCGCGCCTTCCGCAACTTGGGCCGAATTTCTACGCCCCGACTGTGCTCGCCGACGTTACCCACGCAATGCGCATTATGCGCGAGGAAACTTTCGGTCCTGTCTTACCTGTAATGCCGTTTGACACCGATGAGGAGGCGATCCGGCTGGCCAATGATTCGGACTACGGTCTGGCGGCCAGCGTGTGGACGCGTGATCGCGCCCGCGGAGAATCGTTAGCCCGGCGCATCCAGGCGGGAACGGTCATGGTGAACGACGCCATGGCTTGCTTCGGCATCAGCGAAGCTCCCCATGGCGGGGTAAAGGCGAGCGGCATGGGTCGCACCCACGGGCGCCTCGGATTGGAAGAAATGGTACGCATCAAGCACATTGACTCCGACCTTTTGCCGCGGATGAAGCAGGTCTGGTGGTACGGATACGGGAAAGCGTTCACGCGGCAGATGGAGGGCTTCGTCGACCTGATGTTCGCCCGCAGGCTGCGCCAGAAGTTGCGAGGGATAGTACGCGCAGCGGGGGTGTTTCGGCGGCAAGGGCGGCTTTAGGATCGCGTCGGTTCCAAAGTTTGAGCATTTATCCAACAGACAATGGGTTCTAATGGATTGGGAATTAATTGCAGAAAGGTCGAATCATGCCAGATCCAGAGCTTAAACGTGATTTTCTTCGCCATACTCTGGCGACATTGGCGTACCGCGGCGGTAAGGCGGTACGCAATGCGCCGGCTGAGTTTGCGGACTTCCAGGGAGCGGGACGGCGCCCGGTGCAAGTCCTGGCGCACATTGGGGACTTGCTGGATTGGACGCTTTCCATGGCGCAAGGAAAACGAGGATATACCGAGTCGCAGCCTCTACTCTGGGACGAAGAGGTCGAACGATTTTTCTCCGTACTGCAGCGCGTGGACGATTATTTGGCATCGGCAGAGCCGGTACACGCGCCCATAGAAAAATTGTTTCAGGGGCCGATGGCCGATGCGTTGACTCACGTGGGACAGCTTGCGATGCTACGGCGCCTGGCTGGCGCTCCGATTTCGGGCGAGAATTATTATATTGCGGATATAGCAGTCGGTCGGGTGGGTCCCGAACAGGCGGCGCCTAAGAAGGAATTTTGAGTAGGCCTTAAAGGCACCTCGGAGTCCAGCATAGTGCCTTGCGCGAGGATGGAACCAGCAAGCGTTCTGCCTTTTCGATTCATTTCCATTCAGCAACATGACACCCAGCCACTCGCCACCGGTTGGCCATGAACCGTCCGGGCCACAAAGTGGCTAATGCCATCCCTGCCACTAAGTTACAGAATCCCACATGGGCTATTCCAAAAAGCGTAGCCGGCCTATGGATAGGCCTCTATAATATTGGAAGCTGTTGTATCTGGGCGTTTTAGAGGGGCCATATGTCTCCGCTAATGGCAGTGAAAGTGCTGAAGAGGCGGCAGGATACTTTTTCCCTGCGGGCGGCGGAGCCTGTACGGCGCATGAACAGGGATTTTCAAATCCGTTTTACAGCCATCCTGCTGGCTTTGTTGACGACGGCTGCCGTCGTTTATGCCGGGTATAACCTTTCGGCGGAGCGGCAACTACATGTCCCAAGCGACGGCGTGTGGTGGGTGGAGCATAAGGGCAGAGTTACCGCCGAGCGAGTCGAGGCTGGCGGACCCGGAACTCGAGCGGGCATTAAGGTGGGCGATCAGCTTACCGCGATTGATCAGCACGAAGTGAATTCCACGGCCGCTCGAACCTACCAACTTTATCGCGTAGGCGCCTGGTCGAAGGCTACGTATTCGTTGGTACGGCAATCAGTTCCAGTGGATGTGGTGCTGATCCCGGTTCCAGCGGATCGGTCATCGCAAAACTGGCTGCGCCTGATTGGCCTGATCTATCTCGGCATTGGGCTGTATGTTTTGCTGCGACGCTGGACGGCGCCGGGCTCGACCCACTTTTATATCTTCTGCCTGGTTTCATTCATTTTCTACTCGTTCCATTACACCGGAAAATTCAACGGATTTGATTCAACGATTTACTGGGGCAATGTGGTGGCGGGCCTGCTCCAGGCCGCTCTGTTTCTGCACTTCGTTTTAACCTTTCCGGAGCGGCATTCGGTGGTCCGCCGGCATCGCTGGGTAATCTTTGCGATTTACGTTCCGGGGTTGCTGCTGTTGAGCGTGCATGTGTTGGCGGTCTGGTTCCTGCAAGCCAGTGAAGTGCTGCGCTGGAACCTTGACCGCTTAGAGATGGCTTGCCAGGCGCTGTTCTTCATCGCGGCGGCCGGGGTGCTGCTCCACAACTACCGCCAGGCCAGGACGACGATTCTGCGGCAGCAGTTGAAGTGGATCACTCGGGGTACGATTCTAGCGATCACGCCGTTCACGCTGTTTTATGTGATCCCTTATCTCGCTGGGGCGCTACCCACGACAGCGATGAAGGTTTCTGTGCTGTCGCTCGGCATCCTGCCTTTGACTTTCGGATATGCCATCTTCCGCTACCGCCTGATGGATGTGGATCTGATTTTCAAGCGCGGTATGGTCTACACCTTGGCAGCGGCTGCGATTGCGGGCACGTATTTTGCGGTGGTGGCGGGCGTGGCCGAACTGGTGCACTTGCAGGTGCCCAGCTCGGGGCCGATCGGGCTGGTGCTGGCCATTGTGGTTACGGCTCTGCTGTTCGATCCGCTACGCAAATGGATTCAGGAGCGCATTGACCAGCTCTTCTCTCGCACGAGCTACGATTACCGGAAAACTCTGATCGAGTTTGGACGTGAACTAAGTTCGGAAACCGATCTGGACAAGATGCTGAGCGCGGTGGTGGATCGCTTGTCGCGGACGCTGTTGGTGGACCGGATGGCAGTTTTTCTCTCGACTGGCGAATCTTCGCAATTCCTGGTAGCCAAATCGTTCGGTATGACGCAGACCGGGGGCCTCGATTTAGGTTTCCTGAACACGCCGCGGCCAGAAGACGCCGTAGGGCATTTGTTCTTTGACAACACGCACCAGGTTCCGCGGGAGACTCTGGATGCCCAACAGGCCATCGCCAAGCTTGATTTGAATTATTACATTCCTTGCCGCGCGCAGAAACAAACCATCGCCGTGCTTGGCCTGGGCAAAACGGTGGAAGGCGATTTCCTGACCAGCGAAGATGTAGAGCTGCTGGAGACGCTGGCAGGCTACCTGGCAATCGCCATTCAGAACGCGCGGCTGTACGCCTCCCTGCAGCAGAAAGTCGACGAATACGAGCGCCTGAAAGACTTCAACGAAAACATTGTGGAGTCGATCAACGTGGGCGTGCTGGCGGTGGACTTGGAGGACCGCGTTGAGTCCTGGAACTCACAAATGGAGGTAATGTACGCGCTGCCTCGGTGGCAGGCGTTGCGGCGGCCTCTGGGCGAGGTTTTCCCGGCGGCTTTTGTGGAGGAGTTCTACCGGGTGCGGCAGAATCCGGGCATTCATAACTTATACAAGTTCCGCCTGGGGACGCCGACGGGCGAAAGCCGAATAGTCAATGTTGCCATCGCACCTCTGGTCACCAAGGACTTCAGCGTCATTGGCCGGCTCATCATCATGGATGACATCACGGAGCGGATTGAGCTGGAAGCGCAACTCACGCAGGCCGACAAACTGTCTTCCATCGGGCTGCTGGCCGCGGGTGTGGCGCATGAAGTGAATACGCCCTTGGCGGTCATTTCTTCCTATGCGCAGATGCTGTCGAAACAACTGCAGGGTGATCCGCAAAAGGGTGGGCTACTTGAGAAGATTACGCGGCAGACTTTCCGGGCTTCCGAAATCGTGAACAACCTGCTGAATTTTTCGCGTACCAGTGGCACCGAGTTTACCGCGATTGATGTCAACAAGGTTATCTCGGATACGCTGGCGCTTCTCGACCACCAATTCAAGGTCATGAAGATCAAAGTGAAAGATGAGCGGTGCGCACAGATTCCGCTGATCCATGGGAATGCGGGGCGGCTACAGCAGGTGTTCCTGAATTTGTTTCTGAACGCCAAAGACGCGATGAGCAATGGCGGGACGCTGCGCATTGCTACGACGAATGGCGACAGCGTCGGTGTGATGGTCTCAGACACAGGCACTGGAATTGCGCAGGAGCATATCCACCGGATTTACGACCCATTCTTCACCACCAAGACAGCGCCTCGTGAAGGCCAGCCACGAGGAACCGGACTAGGTTTGTCCGTGACCTACGGGATCATTCAGGAACATGCTGGGAAAATTCGGGTCGAGAGCCGCGCCGGTGAGGGTACTACGTTCTACCTTGATTTCCCTTTGAGCAGGAAGGCTGTCAATGTCTGAAGCAGCGGTCATCGTGCGGCACAACTCGGGGGAAACTTCGCTGCCGAACGCCGGGTCAGTCTTGATCATCGACGATGAGGCGGCCATTCGCGAGTCGCTCGAAACATTGCTGGAACTCGAGGGTTACGCCGTGCAATCCGCGGCCACCGGAGAAGAGGGGCTGGCGCGCATCGGCGAACGAAGCTTCGATTTAGTGCTGCTCGACTTGGCCCTGCCGGATCGCGACGGCATGGATTTGTTAACCGAAATCCGCCTACAGGATCCCGGGCTCTCGATCATCATGGTGACGGCCTACGGCACGGTGGAGAATGCGGTGCGGGCCATGCAGGCGGGAGCGGCAAACTTCGTTCAAAAGCCCTGGGATAACGAGAAGTTGCTCGCCGATGTGCGCGCGGCGGTAGCCCGGCATCGCGCGGAAGAGGAGAATGTCCAACTCAAGCGCGCTCTGAAGCAGCGTTACAACTTTGAGAACATCGTGGGCAAGAGCGAGCCCATGCTGAAGATTTTCGATCTGGTGGCGCAGGTTGCGCCCAGCCGCTCCACAGTGCTGCTGCAGGGCGAGAGCGGCACGGGCAAGGAATTGATCGCAAAGGCCATTCATTTGAACTCGCCGCGCCGCGACCGTCCTTTTGTGCCCGTCAATACGGGATCGATGCCCCCTGATCTGCTCGAATCCATTCTGTTCGGGCATGTGAAAGGTGCATTCACCAGCGCGATCGCTTCGAAAAAGGGTTTGTTCGAGATTGCCGACCGGGGAACGCTTTTCCTCGACGAAATCGGCACCATGAGCCTGGATACCCAGAGCAAAATTTTGCGGGTTCTACAGGATCGGAAGTTTATGCATCTGGGCGGAGTGCATGAAGTCCAGGTGGACGTGCGGATTATTGCCGCGACCAATGTGGATTTGAAACAGCAGGTTCGCGAAGGCAAGTTTCGCGAAGATCTTTTTTACCGGCTGAACGTAATCACGATTGATCTTCCGCCGTTGCGCCAGCGGAAGGAAGATATTCCGCTTCTGGCAGGATTCTTTCTGAATCGATATTCGCAAGAGAACGAGCGGCCGACGCGGCGCATCACTCCGGAAGCTCTGCGCCCACTTCTGACCTACTCCTGGCCGGGCAACGTGCGCGAACTGGAAAACGTGATCGAGCGCGCAGTGGTGCTCTCTGCGGGCGTAGAGGTTGGCCCGGAACTTCTTCCCGACCAGATCGCGGGCCGGGCAACCGCGCTTTCCGCACTCGAACATCGCAGCGACGCATCACTGTTCGACATCATGGAAGATTGTGAGCGGCAAATCATCGTCGAGATGCTGGAGAAGTGTAACTGGAACCAAACCGACGCAGCCGAGCGTTTTCACATCCCGCTCTCCACCCTGAATCAGAAAATCAAGCGGTTGAACATTGATATCAAGAAGAAAGTGAGAGAATAAGCTTTCAGCTCTCAGCTTTCAGTTCAAATCCACCCCGGTTCGGATTCAGGCCGTCGGTACTTCCACGTTCCCAACAATTGCTAGCTGAAAGCTGACAGCTTAGTGCTGAAAGCTTCCTTCGCCTCTGCTATAGTTCGGGAAGAACACGACCACACGATTCCTCAATCGCATGGAACTAATTTCTCCCGCAGAATTCGCCAAAGAGACAGTCCTATCAGTTCAAGAGTATTCCCTGCTCGCCGGACAGTCCGTCGCCAATCTCTTCCGCCCGCCTCATTACTTCGCCGACATTATCCAACAGGCAGACCTGATTGGTTTTGGATCGCTCCCGATTATTGTGCTCACCGGTCTATCCATCGGCGCCGAACTCGCATTGAATAGCGCCAACACGCTGCAAAGATTTGGATCGCTCTCCCTGATCGGGCAACTGGTATCGGTGGGCATGGTACGCGAGCTTGGGCCCATTATCACCGGGCTCATGGTTGCCGGCCGAAATGCTTCCGGCATGGCCAGCGAACTGGGCTCTATGGTAGTGACCGAACAGATTGATGCCATGCGCGGTCTGGGTACAGACCCGATGAAGAAGTTGGTGACCCCGCGGGTTGTTTCCACGACGTTTATGCTTTTTTTCCTGACCATTATTTCTGACTTGCTGGGATTGTTCGGCGGCGCTGTGGTTTCCGTCTTGCTGTTTGGGCTTAACTGGCGTCAGTACTGGAATACCGCCTACCAGACGCTTGTGTTCCAGGACGTTTTTATGGGCCTCATGAAGCCGCTATTCTTCGGATTCATTATTGCCACAATCGGGTGCTATTACGGGATGACGGCCCGAGGTGGAACGCAGGGAGTCGGCCGGGCCACCACCCAGGCGGTAGTCGCGTCTTCGGTGTTGATTCTGGTGGTGGATCTGTTCATCACCAAGTTTCTGATGGCAGTTTTTTCTTATCAATAAAGATGGCTGCGCCTCCTACCGCGATCGAACAGCGTTCTCCTTCCGAACCGGAGGCAGCGGCGCCTGCTGTCGTTTTCGAGAATGTTTCTATTGCGTTCGAGGATAAGCCAGTGCTCGATGGAATCTCTTTTCGTCTGGAAAAAGGGGAAACTAAAGCCATCTTTGGCGTCGCTGGCTCCGGAAAAAGTACGATCCTGAAGCTCACGCTCGGATTGTTGAAACCGGATGCTGGACACATTTACGTTCTGGGCGACGACGTGACCCAGAAGAGCGAAGATGCGTTATTTGAGCTGAGGCGAAAAATCGGCATGGTTTTCCAGGAAAGCGCGCTTTTCGATTCGCTTACGGTTCGGGAAAATGTCGCCTTCCGGCTGCTCGAAGAGGGAAATATTTCCGAGGAGGAAATGGAAAAGCCAGTGCGGGAAGCTTTGAGCTTCGTGGAACTGGAGAACACCGTGGACAAGTTTCCGGCGGAACTCTCGGGAGGAATGCGTCGCCGCGTCGCCATTGCCCGCGCCATTATTACTCATCCCGAGATTCTGCTTTACGATTCTCCGACTGGCGGTCTGGATCCGGTCACTTCCACAACCATCATCCAATTGATCGTCAAACAGCGCGACGTGTACAAGACCAGTTCGCTGCTGGTCACTCATCGGCTGCAAGATGCGTTCGTGATGGCAACGCACTACTTTGACCGGAAGGCAAACGAAATGCGGCCATTGCCACCAGGCGCCCGCAGCGAAGTTCCTATGACGTTTCTCATCCTGCGCGACGGTAAGGTGATTTTCGACGGAGATGTGCGCGAATTGGCACGGTCAAAGGATGAGTACATCCGGGAATATATTTCTTGACGGGATTGGTAATTGAAGAATCTGGTAATCAGGTAATTGGAAACAAATTTCTCAATTACCCGATTACACAATTGCCGGATGACGTTTCTTAGCTGGCTTTCGCGGTTTTGGCCATTGCCTCGCGACGGTTCGCCACTTGACCCTCCACGTACTTCAACCACTCGCGGCCCTGTTTGGTGTTGTTAATCAGCTTCTCGATATTGGCAAACATGCGGGGGTTTTTCATCTTCGATCGCAGGTCCCCAAGGAAGGGCTTTACCTTGGCGTAAATGAAAAACATCTCGCCGCCGAAACTGGGATCGAGAACGAGGTCCTGATGGACCGCTCCGGAAAGAGTCAGCGCGGCCACCATGCTCCAGTACCCGCCCACCTGGCGCAACCAGTTGTTCTCCTGGGTGCCCAAGGCCATGCCGATTTTCATAAAGTCTTCGACGCTGTCCGGCCAGAAAGTTACCAGCCACCAGTTACGCGCTTTGCGCATTTCGGCTTCGCGGCGCAAGTCATAAAGTTTGATGATTACCTCAGCATCTGCGGCTGTCGGCTTCTTGGACATGAAAAACCTCCGAGAGAATTTAGGGATTGTGTGACCGGAAGGGTCATTTTACCACTCCTGCAGATGCGCGGACTCGCGAAATGGTGCAGCTTTTTAAGCGCGATAATTAATCGGTTCCGACGACGGCAGCCTCTACCGGGACCGCTCGTTCGTAGTCGCACTCTTTGTTCGGACATGCAATTACCGGCCCCGATTTCAAATACTTCTCTACTAAGTATTCGTTCCCGCAGGTGGGGCACTTCTCCGCGATCGGCTTATGCGCGGAGGTGAACTTGCACTGGGGATAATTTCCGCAGCCATAGAAAGTGTTGCCCTTGCGGGCGCGCTTCTCGACCAGTTCGCCCTCTTTGCACAGTGGGCACTTCACTCCGATGAAATTCTGCTTCACGTACTTGCAATCGGGATATCCGCTGCAAGTGGTGAACTCGCCGTAGCGGCCGTGGCGGATCATCATATTGCGCCCGCACTTGGGACACAGTTCGTCGAGCGGAATGTCCGGAACTTTTTTGCCCTGATCGAGCCGCCGCGTGGTTTTGCAATCCGGATACCCGGTGCAGGCCATGAATTGGCCGAAGCGGCCGCGCTTCAGCACCATCACCCGGCCACAGTTTTCGCAATACTCTTCCTGGGTGGTCTCCTGCAGGTCGGCTGAATCCAGATCGGGCAGGTTGATCGGGTTCTCTTTGGTGAAGGTGCAACTGTTCGGATCTTCCTTGTCATATGAACTGCACGCGTAGAACGAACCGTGCTTGCCCCATTTGATGACCAGCGGCGAACCGCAGCGCTCGCACTTCTCGTCTGTGGGCTTCTCCATGCGCTTGATGTTTTCCATGTGCTTGGAGGCGTAGCGGAGGTCTTTCTCAAATTTCTTGTAGAAGTCGGCTAGGGCTTGAGTCCAGGTTTCCTTGCCTTCTTCGATCTCGTCCAGCTCTTCTTCAAGCCGCGCGGTGTACTGGATATCGAAAATGTCGGGGAAGTTTTCTACCAGCAGATCGGTAACAACCAGGCCGATTTCCGTCGGCGTGAACTTGCCGCCCAATTTTTGCACATACTGTCGCTCCTGGATGGTGCTGAGGATGGCAGAATACGTGGAAGGACGGCCAATGCCGCGCTCTTCCAGTTCTTTCACCAGCGAAGCTTCGTTGTAGCGCGGCGGAGGCTCGGTGAAATGCTGCTCCGGCTTCAGCGCTTTGAGTGTCAGTTTCTGGCCGGGCTCGAGCGCGGGCAACTTGTGTTTGAGTTCCTCATCCTCTTCGTCCTTGCCTTCCTTGGACTCTTCGTAAACTTTTAGAAAGCCGTCGAACTTGAGCACGGAACCGGTCACGCGGAACCAGAACGTTTCCGCCGCTGACTTAGCGTCAATGTCGACTGTGGTCTGATCGAATACGGCCGGCGTAATTTGCGAGGCTACAAAGCGCTGCCAGATCAACTTGTAAACTTTGTATTCGTCCTCTTTCAAATATTGCTTAATCTGATCAGGATGGCGCATAGCCGACGTCGGCCGGATGGCTTCGTGGGCCGCTTGCGCTGCCTTCTTCTCTTTGTAGGCATTTGGCGCCTCCGGCAGATATTGATCGCCGTACTGGGACTTGATGTATTCGCGAACTTCGCTGAGCGCTTCATTGGAGACGCGCACCGAATCGGTACGCATGTAAGTAATCAGGCCGACGAGTCCTTCCTCTCCCAACTCCACGCCTTCGTAGAGGCGCTGCGCGATCATCATAGTGCGCTTCACGCTAAAACGAAGTTTGCGGGAAGAATCCTGCTGCAGTTTGCTGGTGGTGAACGGCGGAGTCGCGTTGCGCCGGCGCTCTTTGCGATCAACAGTGCGTACAAACCAGTCGGCTTTTTCCAGCGCGCCGCGAATCTTTTCTGCATCCTCGCCGTTCGTGACTTCGATCTTCTCTTCGCCTTTGCCGAGAAAACGCGCGTCGAATGCGGGAGGTTTCGGTCCCGCGAGATTGGCGTCAATCGTCCAGTACTCTTTCTTTTCAAAGGCCTTGATTTCGCGTTCGCGTTCGACGATGAGTCGCAAGGCAACCGTCTGCACGCGACCTGCGGACAGACCTCGCCGAACCTTATCCCAGAGGAGTGGGGAAACTTGATAGCCCACGAGGCGGTCGAGAACGCGCCGGGCCTGCTGTGCGTCCACGAGATTCTGATCGATGTCCCGCGGGTGCTCGAAAGCTTCGCGGACGGCGCGCTGGGTGATCTCGTTGAAAGTGACGCGGCGGATGCGTTCCGGTTCGGGTTCAGCATCCTTCTTGCTTTTCTTCTTTTTCTTTTTCGCTTTGGCACCGTCACCGAGTTCTTCGGCTAAGTGGGCGGCAATGGCTTCCCCCTCGCGATCCGGATCGGGCGCGAGGTAAATCGTATCCATCCCTAGCGCCAGCTTCTTCAGCCTGGCGACAACTTTCTCTTTGCCCGGGATGACGATGTATTCGGTTTCGAAGTCGTTGTCAACGTCGACGCCGAGCGTGCTCTTGGGCAGATCTTTTACGTGGCCGAGCGAAGCCTCAACGGTGAAGCCCTTCCCCAGATATTTCTGGATGGTCTTCGCTTTCGCGGGCGACTCGACGATGACTAAACCTTTGGCCAATGTATCCTCAATGTTTTTGAAACTAGCACGAATTGTGAGCTGGCAACAAGTTGTAGGCTTGCGGCTCTTAGCTCTTAGCCGTTAGCTTTTAGCTTGAACCTATCCCGCCAGAGCATTTCTCAGTTTCTGGGATAGCGAAGACAACATCCGCATAACTCCATTCAACTCCGAATCCAGGCGAGCGTAATCCGCGGTATTCAGCAAACCTAAGTCCCTCGACAGCAAGACGTGATACGAGAGCTCAGCACCGGATCCCATCGCTATCTGGACGAAGCGAGCCATCTCTCCATCCGAATCTCCTACCACAACCTTCCGCCAGATTGGCAGGAATGGAAGAGCACGAGCGCCTGATCTGACTTGTCAATCCAAACCGTTCATCGGACGGAAAGTGCCGCGTATCTTTGTAAACCGCGAGAGTAAGGGTATGGGCCTTTTCCCAAACCTGCAGATCTTTATAGTTCCTCATTGCCGCCCTCCAACTGAATCGCGCCCCAGGTTCAAGCCAAAAGCCAAGAGCTAACAGCTAAAAGCTTCTTACAAAATTCTTCCCCGGCAACTGCTTCACCTTGCCTGCCAGCTCCAGTTCAAACAGCGCGGCGAATATTTCGGAGGACGACAGGGCCGGCTCCAGCCTTTCCACAATTTCATCGATGTGCGTGGATTCGTCCGCCTTGAGGAGCGCGAAAATCTTCTTTTCGTGGGGCGACAGCTCAGCTTCTCCGAATAGAGATGCGGTTTGCCCAGGCTGCGATTCATTGCCACCTTCTGGCTGAAGCGTAAGTCGCACGTCCGTCGGGAGTTCTTCCCAAATATCCTCCCATGTGGCCACCAGCTTCGCGCCTTGTTTGATCAGAGTGTTCGGAGTCCACGAGCCTTTGTTGGTCACATTGCCGGGCACGGCAAAGACCTCGCGATTTTGCTCCAGGGCGCAGCGTGCGGTGATGCGTGTACCGCTATATTCGGCGGCTTCCACTACCAAGACTCCCAACGAGATTCCGCTGATAATCCGGTTTCGGATAGGAAAATTCTGCGGCGCGGGAAAAGTGCCAATGGGGAATTCGGAGATGATCGCGCCTCCCAGAGCCAAAATTTGTTCCGCCAGCCTTTTGTTCTCCTTCGGATATACCTCATCGACGCCGGTGCCCCACACGGCCACGGTTTTACCTTTTGCCGCGATCGCGCCACGATGCCCGGCGGTATCGATGCCCCGCGCCATGCCGCTGAAAATTACCAGACCGCGCGCCGCCAGATCACAGGCTAGCCGCTCAGCCATTCCTGATCCGTAGGGTGTGGGATGGCGTGTACCAACCAGGGCGATTCCCGGTTGTGAGATCGCAGCAGGGTTCCCACGAACGTACAGAATCAGCGGCGGATCGTAAATCTGTTTTAACTGGGTTGGGTAACCAGGATCGTCCAGTGCGACGATTCGCGCATCGGCGGCGGCAGCCTTCCCCAGTTCGTCCTGCGCCAACTCCATGGAACGCCCGGTCCCAAGCGATTGCGCGGAGATGGCGCGAAGGCCTGCGGCTTCTAATTCGGTCAGGGAGGCTTGGAATAGCGCTTGCACGCTGCCGAAAAACTCAATAATGCGGCGAGCCTTCGTGGGTCCCAAGCCGGGCGTGAGAGCCAAGGCCAGCCACTGCATTGATGTTTCGCTGGTTTTGCAAACTGAGACAGCGGTTTCGGACACTGCGACCTCCCGGGCCTCTTGGGGCATCTATACACGTTGGGAAACCAGTGTCAAGGTAAGTTGAACATTGAGTTTGTTAGAATCAAGCTAGCTCCCTAATGAAGCGCCTTCGAATTTCCGCGATCTCCTACCTTAATACTGCGCCCCTGATGTGGGATTTCGAGCACGGCGATAGCAGTTCCGCCGACGCTCGCTCGCGATTCAACATTTCCTACACTCTTCCTGCAGAGTGTGCCGCGAGTTTGCGCCAGGGGTCGGCAGATATTGGCATCATTCCAGCGGCGGCTTACACCAGCATTCCCGATCTTGCTATTCTTCCGGGGGTGGCTATCGCCTCGCGGCGGCCCGTTCGTTCCATCCTTCTGGTCAGCAAGGTACCTTTGGAGAAGATTAAGACCGTGGCCTTGGATACTTCGTCCATGACCTCGGTCGCACTGATTAAAGTTCTGTTCGCGAAATGGTGGAGAGGCGGGAGAACCTTTACCGTGATGGCCCCGGATATCGAACTCATGCTGAAGGCGAACGATGCCGGTTTGCTGATTGGAGATCCCGCGCTGAAGATCGATCGCTCCCGATATCTTACTTACGACCTCGCCGAAGAGTGGATACGTTTAACGGGGAAGCCGTTTGTTTTTGCCTTTTGGGCGATACGGCAGGAGGCGCTGAACAACACGATTCGCGACCTGGACCTGGCCGCGGTTTTTCAGGATTCTCGTGACCATGGGTTACTGCCGGAGAGTCTTGATCGCATAGCAGTTGACTGGGGTACGCGCTTAGGCCTGAGTCGGGAAGAAGTGAAAAGCTATCTCACTGAGAACATCCACTACTCCCTGGATCCGGAGTGCCTTGATGGTCTGCATCTTTTCTATCAACTTGCTCGCCAATGCGGGGCATTACCATCGGCGCCGCCGCTGTGCTTCCTTGATGCGGCGAAAACGGCAGTGATTTAGCATTTCTCGCTCCGTATAAACTCCAGGTCTGTAAACTACTCCTAGCAAACGCGCATGCTGCCGCATATCCATTCACTGCTCGCTGTCTCTACCTGGGTGCGATTGCGCCGGTTGGGTGGGCCGGGGCTGGTCTTGTTGGGTATTGCGGACAACTCCGTCATCCCGCTGACCGGCAGCATGGACGTGCTCACCATCTGGCTGGCGGCGCGACATCGTGAACCGTGGTTCTATTACGCACTGATGGCGACAATCGGCGCGGTGCTCGGCGGCTACATCACTTATAGTTTGGCCCGAAAAGGCGGCAAGCAGGCAATGGAACGCCGGCTCTCGAAAAGGAAAGCCGCGAAAGTTTACAAGCGCTTCGAACGATGGGGATTCGGCGCGATCGCCATCCCAGCCATACTGCCTCCGCCCTTTCCTTTTGTGCCTTTCCTGCTGGCGGCAGGCGCTATGCAGTACTCGCGAGTGAAATTTTTGAGTGCCTTGGTGCTCGGACGCGGAGTCCGCTATTCGATCGCTGCGTACCTCGGGGTGCGCTATGGAAACCACATCGTGCGCTTCTTTGCCCGGTATGACAAACTGGCTGTGGGCGTACTGATCGGCTTCGCGGTCGTCGGTGGAATTCTTACGCTGATCCAGTATTTTCGCTATAGAAAGACGGCTGCCCCCGCGCGTCGTAGCGCGGCCTGACACTTGGTTCGGTTTGGAGTAAGCAGCCTGCGTCCGCTAGAATTATTACAGCCGTATCTGATCGCCCATGACTCTCAGTAAACAGCAGGCTCTCGACCTCTTTCGTTCCGACGACTTGATCGGCATTGGCATGGAAGCTAATGCGGTGCGACGCAAGCTACATCGGGAAGGCGTGGCTACTTACATCATTGATCGCAACATTAATTACACCAATTACTGCACCGAGTACTGTACCTTTTGCGCGTTTTATCGTCCGCTGAAAGGACCGAAGGCGAAAGAAGGATACATTCTCGATTTCGAAACCATCTACGAAAAGATTCGCGAGACCGTCGAAATGGGCGGGACGGGTGTGCTGATGCAGGGCGGCCTTCATCCCGACTTGAAAATCGACTGGCACGAGCAGATGCTGCGCGGCATCAAGCAGCGTTTCCCCAAAATTCACCTGCACTGCTATTCGGCTTCCGAAATTATCGCGATTGCGGAATACAGCGCACTGAGCATTCGCGATACTATTTCGCGGCTGAGGGATGCCGGCTTGGATTCAATCCCCGGCGGCGGCGCTGAGATTCTCGACGACGAAGTCCGCTACAAGATCGCCCGCCTGAAGTGCCTAACGGACGATTGGCTCAACGTGCATCGCACCGCCCACCAGTTGGGGATGAGAACGACCGCGACGATGATGTTCGGCGTCGGCGAAACCTACGAAAACCGCGTGAATCATTTCCAGCGGCTGTACGAATTGCAGGAAGAGACCGGTGGCTTCACCGCATTTATTCCCTGGAGCTTTCAGCCGGCGAACACGGCTCTCGGCGGGCGTCACTGGGACGAAGCCACAGCGGTCGAGTATTTGAAAGTGCTGGCGATCTCTCGTCTTTACCTCTCGAATTTCCTGAACGTGCAATCCAGTTGGGTGACGCAGGGATTGAAAGTCTGCCAGCTCGGCCTGCAGTTCGGCGGCAACGATGTGGGTTCGGTCATGCTCGAAGAGAATGTCGTGCGCGCGGCGGGTGTAACCAACTGCACAACGGAAGAAGAGTTGCGCCGGATTATCCGGGACGCCGGGTTCAAGCCTGTGCAGCGCGACACGCTGTACCGGACATACTTCCTCAATTAAGCTTGACCGAAAAGTGAATCGCTCGACCGTTACCGCTTACCCACGCTAGCCGGCTGAATTTCTTCCACGTCTACCCAGTTGGTGGGATACTCGCCGGTATAGCAGGCGGAGCAGTAGCTGGTTTTATCGCCATCGCCGCAGGCTTTCTTCAATCCCGGCAGCGAGAGATACCCTAGCGAATCTGCTCCGATGAACTCGCGAATCTCCTCTACCGACTTGTTGGCGGCGATCAGTTCTTTTTTCGAAGGTGTGTCTACCCCGTAAAAACAGGGCGAGATAGTTGGCGGACACGAAATGCGCATGTGTACTTCCTTGGCGCCCGCGCTGCGGACCATCCGCACGATCTTGCGGCTGGTGGTGCCGCGCACAATCGAATCATCAATCAGCACTACCCGCTTGCCTTCGAGCAAGCTGCGCACTGGATTAATCTTCAGCTTCACCCCAAAGTCGCGCACGCTCTGCCGCGGCTCAATGAACGTACGTCCCACATAGTGATTGCGGATCAAACCGAAGCGGAAAGGAATCCCGCTCTCCGCCGCATAGCCCACGGCCGCAGTTACACCGGAGTCCGGCACCGGAACCACGACGTCCGCCTCCGCCGGCGCTTCCCGCGCCAACTGCCGTCCCAGTTCCTCACGACTCTCCTGGACTGCCCGCCCAAACACGCGACTGTCAGGTCGCGAGAAATACACATGCTCGAAGATGCAGCTGGATTGCGGCAGAGCATCCGCGTAAATTCGCGAGTTTATTCCCTCCGGACCAACAATGACGAGTTCTCCGGGCTTTACATCGCGCTCGAAGGTGGCGCCGATCAAATCGAATGCACAAGTTTCGGAGGCAAACACAATAGTGTCCTGCTTTGCGCTGGCATGCGCTGGAATTCTTCCCATCGCCAGAGGACGAAAACCGCGCGGGTCGCGGGCCGCAAAGATTCGGTCAGGACTGATCATGACCAGCGAGAACGCACCTTCGACTCTGCGTAGAGCATCGGCGATAGCTTCGGGCAAAGTCTGCTCTTTCGAGAGCGCAATCAAGTGCACGATTACTTCCGTATCGCTGTTAGTTTGAAAAATGGAACCCTGGCTGTCCAACCGCTGGCGAATATCCTGAGCGTTGACCAGGTTGCCATTGTGCGCCAGCGCCATCATGCCCTTATTCGATTGCACCATGATGGGCTGCGCATTGAGCAACGCCGAGTCGCCCGCTGTCGAATAACGCGTATGCCCGATGGCCAGTGTGCCTCGCAGCTTTGCTAAAACCGGTTCCTGAAAAATGTCGGCGACCAGGCCCATGTCCTTGTGCATGCGCAGAGCCATGCCGTCGGAGGTCACGATGCCCGCCGACTCCTGCCCCCGGTGTTGCAGAGCATGCAGCCCGAGGTAAGCGAGGGTCTCCGCCTCGGGGTGCGCATAAATCGCCACCACGCCGCATTCGTCGCGAAACTTGTCGGAAGTTAGCATTTAGCAATTAGCCTTTAGCAATTAGCTTGAACACCTAAACCACATGTGGGGACAGCCGCCCTCGGCTGTCCAGCCGAGCAAAGCTCGGCAGCTTATCACCCAACCACAACCACTTCCGGATCCGCCCGCAGCACCGACTCCAGCGCCCCTTCGTAAGTCTCGCGTAATTCGCTTACTGTTGCCGAGGCAACCACGCGGTCGTCCAAGCGGAACTCCACCCGCTCGGGAGCTGTCTCACCAATCTCCTCGGCAGACAATCCGTATTTCGCCGCTACTTTTTGGATTCCCGGCAGATTACCGCGGTCGCACGAGATCACAATGCGGCTCGCATCCTCGCCGAAGAGCACAAATTCAGGCGGCAATCCCAGTGACGCCAGATTCACCCGGAAGCCCATCCCTTTGTCAAAAGCGCATTCCGCCAGCGTGACCGCAATGCCACCCTCCGAGCAATCGTGTGCGGAATCCACCAGGCTCGCACCGATCATCTCGACCACCGCCTTCTGCAGCGCCGCCTCTCGCTCCAATTCGAGCGCCGGAGGAAATCCCCATACCGCCCCTAAGACTTCCTTGGCATACTCCGACGAGCCAAATTCGGTCTCTGCGTCGGTGAGATCACCCGGCTCCGAAGCACGCAGCAGAACCACCGCGCGTCCCAGCTCGCGGAAGTGCGGGAACACTGCCTTGTGAACGTCCTCGAGAATGCCGACGATTCCTATCACCGGAGTCGGATAGATTCCTTCGCCTAAAGTTTCGTTATAGAAGCTGACATTGCCCCCGGTAATCGGGACGTCTAACTCCTCGCAAGCTTTGGTGATGCCGTCGATGACCTTCGAGAACTGCCACATGATTTGCGGCTTCTCCGGATTGCCAAAATTCAAGCAGTTGGTCGCGCCTACCGGAGTCGCACCCGAGCAGGCCACGTTGCGAGCCGCCTCGGCAACGGCATGCATTGCTCCCAGCCGCGGATCGAGATAGCACCAGCGGCTGTTGCCATCGAGCGCCATCGCCAACCCGCGCGACGAACCCTTAATGCGAATCAGTCCCGCGCCAGCCCCGGGGCCCTCGACTGTGTTGGTCTGCACCATGTGGTCGTATTGCTCCCACACCCAGCGCTTGCCGCAAATGTTCGGACTGGCCAGCAGGCGCTTCAAATTTTTGGTGAGATCTCCTACTCCCGCCAGTTCGATCGATTCAGGCATCTTTCGCGGCCCCGGCGCCTCCCATCGTTCCAGAGGACGCTTGTAGACAGGCGCATCATCGGTAAGCGCTTGGTTCGGAATTTCGGAAACAACTTCGCCGTGGTGAAGCACGCGCATCTTGCCGTCATTAGTGACGCGGCCGATCTCAACCGCGTCGAGCCCCCACTTTTCGAACACGCGGAACACTTCGTCTTCGCGGCCCTTCTGCGCCACCAGCAGCATGCGCTCCTGGGATTCGCTTAGCATGATCTCGTACGCGCTCATGCCAGTTTCGCGCTGCGGCACGCGGTCGAGTTCAATCTCAGTCCCAACGTGGCCGCGTGCTCCCATCTCGCAGGTCGAGCAAGTTAAGCCTGCCGCGCCCATGTCCTGAATGCCCACGATCGCGCCCGTCTGCATGGCTTCAAGGCAAGCTTCAAGCAGCAGCTTTTCGAGGAATGGATCGCCAACTTGAACGTTCGGACGCTTTGCCTCGGATGCCTCGCTGAACTCCTCGCTGGCCATGGTGGCTCCGTGAATGCCATCGCGCCCGGTCTTCGATCCCACATAAATCACCGGATTGCCTTCGCCCGCTGCCTTCGCGTAGAAGATTTGATCGCGCCGCACCAGGCCCAGCGCGAAAGCATTCACCAGCGGATTGCCGGAATAGCAAGCTTCGAATTTGGTTTCGCCGCCAAGGTTGGGAACGCCAAAGCAGTTTCCGTAAGAGGCGATGCCACTCACCACGCCTTCGAGCAGCGAATGATTCTTGTGAATCTCCGCCTGTGTGGGTTCAGATGTTTCCGCCGGCACTGCCGAGCTTTGCTCGGCCGGACGGCCGAGGGCGGCCGTCCCCACGTGATTCTTGATCGGCCCAAACCGTAACGAATCCATTACCGCAACCGGCCTTGCTCCCATGGTAAAAATGTCGCGCAGGATGCCACCCACCCCGGTGGCCGCGCCCTGAAATGGCTCGATGAACGATGGGTGATTGTGCGATTCGATCTTGAACGCGCAAGCCCAGCCATCGCCGATGTCGACAATGCCCGCATTCTCGCCCGGCCCCTGTACCACGCGCCGGCTGCGCGTTGGCAACCGCTTCAAGTGCGCGCGGGAAGATTTGTAAGAGCAGTGCTCACTCCACATCACGCTGAAGATACCCAGCTCGGTGATGGTGGGCTCGCGTCCGCCGAGAAGTTGTTTGACTTTCTCATATTCTTCCGGGGTGAGGCCGTGCTCGCGCACGATTTCGGGAGTGAGGGCAAGAGTAGAAGCGGTGGTCATGGGGAAATACTATTGTCGCATCTTGAACGAAACTAGGGGAAGAATCTTTCAGAAGACTGGAAGACGAATCTTTGCACGTCAGTTGATTTACACCCTGTCATCCTGTTCTATGCCAACGAGGCTGCGCCAGCCGCCGAAGAAACTGCATTCCCAACTATACTGTCCCCAATGAAATCCGTCGTCGTAGGCACCGCCGGCCACATCGACCACGGCAAAACCGCGCTGGTGAAGGCACTCACCGGCATCGACGCCGACCGGCTTGAAGAAGAGAAACGCCGCGGTATCACCATCGATATCGGCTTTGCCAATCTTGAGCTGCCCATGCCAGATGGTGAAACTCTGCGGCTGGGGTTTGTCGATGTGCCCGGACACGAACGTTTTGTGCGCAACATGCTGGCCGGCGTGGGCGGAATTGATCTGGTGCTGCTGGTGATTGCGGCCGACGAATCGATCAAGCCGCAGACTCGCGAACACTTCGATATTTGCCGGCTGCTTTCGGTGCGCCGCGGCATCACGGTGCTGACTAAGTCCGATGCCGTCGATCGGGAAACGTTAGACGTTGTGCGCCTAGAAGTCGAAGAGTTTCTGCGTGGATCGTTTCTCGGAAGCCCCAACCCCATCGTCGCTGTCAGTTCGCTCACCGGCACTGGAATGGGCGATCTGAAGCGGGAGCTGGTCAGGGTCGCAAGTGAGGTTCCGGCGAAGGATTCGAGAGCGATCGCCCGCTTGCCCATCGACCGCGTATTTACTATCAAGGGCTTCGGGACGGTCGTAACTGGCACGCTGGTTTCAGGCACTATTCGCAAGGAAGATGAGCTTGAGCTTTTTCCCAATGGGCGGCGAGTGCGAGTGCGCGGCGTGCAAGTGCATGGAAAGCAAGCCGAACAGGCGGTGGCCGGACAGCGGACAGCGTTGAACCTGGCAGGTGCGAGCACAGAGGAACTCGCCCGCGGCATGGTGCTTGCTCCGGCCGCGACTTTTCAACCTACGGCGCGCATCGATGTGGAGCTCGCGCTGTTGCCTTCTGCCAGGCCGCTCAAAGACCGCGCCCGCGTGCATTTCCACTCCTTCACTTCCGAGAGCATTGCGAGCGTTGTTCTGTATGGCAAGAAACAAGTCGGCCCCGGCGAAAGCGCTTTCGCGCAACTGCGGCTGAGCGAGCCCACGCTGCTGCTGCCCGGGGACCGTTTCATCATTCGACAGTTTTCACCTGTAGTCACGATTGGCGGTGGCGTGGTCGTCGAGAATGCTCCTCCGAAAAAGGTGAAGGATACGGCAGAATATGCTCAGTTCCTCAAGCGGCTTGCCGAAGAATTGAGAGCGGGCATGTTGCGCGCCCGCGTGATTGCAAGCGGCGCCAGGGGATTGGGTATTCCGGAAGCGGTGGCGCGCACGGGCTGGCGGGCGCAACAGATTATTTCCGGGATCGCAGGCAATCCGGAGATTGTCCGCATTGGTGACATTTTTATTTCCACCGTGGCCCTGGAACTTATTCGCAAAGATCTCATTTCCGCTCTCGAATCTTTTCATCAACACAATGCCCTGGTTGCCGGCATGAGCAAAGAGGAATTGCGTGGCCGTTTTTCCGAGGTGACGCCGGCGGTGTTTGACCGCGTCTTCGACGAAGCGTTGCGCGCGGGGAAGCTGGAGCTGGCCGGCGAACTGGTGCATCTCAAGGGACGCGGCGTGGCGATGAAGGATGAGGAAGCCGAGTCAAAGAAGATGATCGAGGCAGCCTTCGCAAACGCTGGGCTCAAAGTGCCTGCACTGAAAGACGTGCTCGCGGGATTGAAGGTCGATACGCGGCGCGCTCAACAAATCGTGACCCTGCTGCTGCGCGACAAAGTTCTGGTAAAGATTTCCGACGACCTCGTCTTCCATCAGAATGCGCTCGCGGAGCTGCGCCAACGCATGGCGGCGGAAAAAGCCAAGTCGCCCAGGCTCGATGTGGCGCGCTTCAAAGACTTGACCGGAGTGAGCCGCAAATACGCGATTCCTTTGCTCGAGTATCTGGACCGGGAGCATGTAACCCGGCGGGTGGGAGATGAAAGGGTAATTTTATAGAAGAGCAGCAGTTGGCACTTGGCACTTGGTTCTCCTCGCTTAATCCCCCAGCGGGTGAAGCCCCAATATTTGTTCGGCTGTGGCGGCATGGTATTGCATAAGTCCAAATCGAGACGTTGCAAGCAACGTCTCTACAGTAGTTACGGTCCTCTGTAGCGACGTAGCTTGCTACGTCTCGAGCTGCCACGACCCGGTGATCGAGGTGGGGTAAGGGCTAACTGCTAGCTGCTAGCTGCTAATTGCTAATTGCCGAGTGCTGACTGCTCAAAAGTACCGGCTAGCCAGAAAGTTACTTCTGTTTCCACAGTGGGAGGGAGTATGCTGCGCGCATGGCAGTGTCGGTCTCGGTCCTGGCGAGTGGGAGCCGGGGGAACAGCACGCTGGTGCAAACTTCGTCTACGCGGATTCTGGTGGACGCGGGAATCTCCTGCCGCGAGACCTTCAAGCGCATGAAGGCTGCGGAAGATGATCCGCATTCAATATCCGCCATTCTCATCACTCATGAGCATACCGATCATGTTTACGGCCTGTTGGTGCTGGCGCGCAAACTGAAAGTTCCGGTGTTCATGACCGGGGCCACGCACCAGGCCTGGTCGAAAGCAATGCGCGATGCCGCAGGCGAGCGTCCGCAACTCAACCGGCTGGAATTTTTCTGTTCTGGCCATGGCTTCCGCATTGGCGACATTGAGGTCACGCCTTTCACCATTCCGCATGACGCGGTGGATCCGGTAGCCTTCACCTTCCGCGCCGACGGCATCAAAATCGCCATTGCCACCGACCTCGGACGCCTGCTGGCAAACGTCAAGGACAACCTGCGGGCTTGCGACGTCCTGGTCATCGAATCGAATCATGATCTCGAAATGCTGCGCAACGGTCCCTATCCCTGGTCGGTGAAGCAGCGGGTCGGCAGCCCTACGGGACATCTATCGAACGAGAAACTCGCCGAATTCTTTGCCACCAGCTATGATGGAAATGCATCTTATATAGTATTGGCGCATCTCTCCGAGCAGAATAACCATCCTGAACGGGCCCGGAGAGAAGCGGAAAAGGCTTTGGGCGGCCGCTGTACGCTGCTGCACAACCGAGTCTTGCTGGCGGCGCAGGCTGAGCCGATACAACCGATCCGGTTCTGATTCTTATTTGTAAGTAGTGCTTAGGATCAGCAGTTCATATGAGTGAGTGTGTCGATCCTATCGTTGGCAAGATTCTCGCGGGCTGGCGCTACGACATTTCCGGCCTGGCGCCGGAGATGGGTGGCGACTACGAGGAGCACTTCGCCGCCTGCGAGCACTGCCGCAGCCGCCAGCGACTGCATCGCACCATCGACATTTCTTTGATTGCGCTGGCTTCGGTCTCCGCGGGGGTGTTCCTGCTGGCTTTCGGAGTGATTCGCCACTTCGGTCCGCGCAATGCCTTTTGGCTGGAGATTGCGGCTCTGGCAGGCTTCGCGCTGTCGGCATTGATCTGGCTAGTCGTGGCCGTGGCCACACCCGCGCCTATGGCGGTCGTGGACGTGGCCAGGATTGGCGCCCGCCATGTGCACGATCACTTGCCCGCAGAGATTCGCGAGCGGCTCCCCGAAGAACTGCGATTAAAAATCACGGGCTCGTAACCTATGCAGGCTCTCTCCAAGACGCTGGTGTTGGTGTTCCTGGCTGCAGCGCTGATCTCAGCTCCTTTGGCGGCGCAAGTTCTTCTGCCGGAAGCCTCATCTCATGAGCGGGCTGCCGCATGTCATGAAGACGGTGGAAGCGTTCCCACACCCGAACCCGCCAGTCATAGCTGCTGTGAGGGTGGACACGATTTCGCCATTTTGCAGCACAGTCCTACTTTGCCGTCGCCGCTTCAACTCTCAGCACAGGTCGATTTCGCCCCACAAGCAGTTGCGGTGCCTGACCCAGCAAGTTTCCTGAACTTCGTGATCGGATCTGGCGATCCCCCGATCACCTCGCCACTGCGCGTGTAGCTCTTGCGCGATTCTCCTAGAGCCCCCAGTCAATAGTTCGTCGAAATAAGGTTTGTCGACGTGCGCCTTCTCCGAGGCGTGCACAGGTTTTGTCAGCGCCGGAGTTATACATGCGAAAGGCAGTAGGGTGTTTTCTTGTAGTCGCCGTCTTGGTCATTTCATCGATGGCCCAAGACGCCGATCACAATATGGAAATGTCTGGGCAACCGCAGTCCGGACCGACTATGCACGGCATGAACATGGGCGAGACGGTGTCGTCAATGCCGTCGTTTCACGCCTCTTCCGGCAGCAGTTGGCAGCCTGCCTCCGTCCCGGAGACGATGTGGATGATTACCCGCGGCAATTGGGATCTGATGGTGCATGGGACCGTCTTCGTCACTTATAACCAGCAGGGTGGGCCACGCGGGGAGGGCAAGGCGGAATCCACGAATTACTTGATGTCGATGGAACAGCATCGCCTGGGCTCGGGCACACTTTTGCTCCGGCAGATGTTTTCAGCGGAGTCTCTGACCTCGCCCCATCCTGGTTTCCCCGAGCTTTTTCAGACCGGCGAAACTTATCACGGCCAGCCGCTGGTCGGTCATCAGCATCCGCACAATGTTTTTGCCGAGCTGGCTGCTCTATACACGCTGCCGATCAATGAGAAAGTTTCCTGGCTGCTCTATGGAGGCCCGTCGGCCGAGCCCGCGCTGGGCCCGGTCACCTACATGCATCGCCAGTCAGCGTCGGAGGATCCCGAGGCGCCGCTCGGCCATCATCTGCAGGATTCTACGCATACCAGCTTTGGGGTAGTGACCACGGGCTTCATCTTCGATGTTTCCAAGCTGGGCCACTTTAAAGTGGAAGGCTCGGCTTTCAATGGACACGAACCGAATGAAGAGCGCTGGAGCATTCAACTCGCTCCCCTCGATTCCTGGTCGTTCCGCGCGACGGCCACCCCCAGTCGCAACTGGACCGCTCAATACAGCTATGGCCGCCTGTTTCATCCCGAGGCGCTCGATCCCAACAATGAGCGGCGGCAGTCGGCCTCGCTCGAATACAACCGCCCGTTGTCCGGCGGAAAGCTAGGGAATGGAAACTGGGCAACTTCGCTGATCTGGGGACGCAAGCACAAAGAACTAAGCGACACGACTCAGAACAGCTACCTGGTGGAATCGACGCTGAACTTTCTCGAGCGGAACTACGCTTACACCCGCCTGGAGTTGGTTGATAAAGACGAACTGTTTCCGCAGGCGCTGACTCATCCGGCGTACCGCATCGGCGCCTACACCTTTGGCGGAGTGCGCGATCTCGTGCACAACCAGCACTGGCAAGTTGGATTCGGCGGGGACGTGACTTTCTATTCGAAGCCTGCGGTGCTGGATCCGACCTATGGCAACAACCCGGTGTCGTTCCACCTCTTTGTGCGGATACGTCCGGGATTGATGAAGCATATGCACTAACATGTAGGGGCGGACGCCCTCATCCGCCCGGCGGCGCCAAGCGCCGCAGCCTCGCGATGACCCCCGGGCAAGCGTGGAACGCCCCGGACGAGGCGTCCGGGGCTACGTGATCGTCGCTATGCCTTGATGTGGCAGCTCGCGAGACCCTTCTTTTCCAGATACTGCTGGTGGTACTCCTCGGCTTCAAAGAACGCGGGCGCGGGAACAATCTGCGTGACCACGGGCTTGCTAAAGCGATGCGATTTTTCTAATCGCTCCTTCGAAGCCTTGGCCGCTGTTTCCTGCTCGGGCGTATGAAAGAAGATTGCCGAGCGATACTGCGTGCCCCAGTCCGGCCCTTGGCGGTTGAGTTGCGTGGGATCGTGATTCTCCCAGAAGACGTCGAGCAGCTTGTCGTAGGAAAGCTTGGCGGGATCGTAATCGATTTCGACCGCCTCGGCGTGTCCGGTGCGGTCGGTGCAGACTTCTTTATAAGTCGGATTCGCAGTGTCGCCGCCGGTATAGCCAACGCGGGTCGAGATCACGCCCGGCAGTTGGCGGAAGGTAGCTTCGACTCCCCAGAAACAGCCTGCGGCAAAAGTAGCTTTAGCCATATGGATGACTCCGTTTTAGAGTGTAGCGATTCTATTGGATGCGGCAGGCCAGGGAAAGTGGCACGATGCCCCGGGCAGCAGTTCTTGCATCCAAGATCCTGGCGGCGATAGCTTTCCCGGTTGACGGACCCCGGTTTTCCGCGATAAATTGCCTTAGCGGCTTTTGCCCCCAGCCCGCCTGAGGTTGCGTAATCTTGATTTTCCACCGCGCCAATGGAATCTCACGGCTTGCTTTGGCAATCCTGCTTGCCTGCTTGATGGTTCCGACGGCATTTGCCGCGAAGGCAGGGTTTACTCCGCAGGCCCGGGTTGGCTTTACCGTTGGCGACCAATGGGAACCCGCCATCAGCAGCGATGGATTTGGCCACACCTACATTCTTTATCCGCAATATGGGCTCGTGCCGGGTTGCCGTACTTGCCCGCTCCCTTCGATGATTCTGGTGGTCGGCAACGACAATGGCGCAACCTGGCAGCGGCCGCGCGAGATTACGCCGCCCGGGACCGGCCAGTATGATCCGCAGATCGTAGTCGATTCGCTAGATCACCGGACCGTGTATGCGGCCTGGCTTCAGAGTAAGAGGCTCGATATGGTTGTGGCGAAGTCGGTGGACTTCGGGCAAAGCTGGTCGATTATGGTGGCCGACCGCGGAGTTACCGACGCGGATAAGCCGGTGCTTACCGTTCGCGGCCAGGATGTTTACGTCGGCTTCAACCGCGATGGCAAGATTTGGGTCGCCTCTTCGCACGATGGTGGGATTACATTCCAGTCGACGGATGTGAGTCCAAAATTGAAACTGGTCCGAGCGCTGGCTGGTGGGGCCACAGTCGATCCGCACGGTTATGTTTATCTCGCTTGGGCGGGATACACGCAGCGCGATGGCGTCAAGGGGCGGGAGAACTTGTACGTCAGCAAATCATTGGACAGCGGAAAAACGTGGGCCACCCGGCTGATGGACGTCTCCGGCGCGCCTCCGGATTGCGGGACTTACCGCTGCGAGTGGGGTTATCTGGGCGCCCAGATCACCATGACCTCCGATGCCGCTGGGACTTTGTACGCTTTATGGAACTCTGGCGCGACGGACAAGAGCCCGCAACGAATTTATTTTGCTTCTTCTACGACGGCTGGCGATACCTGGTCACCCCGGCTGAATGTTTCGACTGCACTATCGAGTGTGCAGCATGCCTTCCCGGCAATCGCAGCCGGAGGAGCGGGCGATGTGCGGATTGCGTGGATGGATACGCGCAACCGTCCGCTGTGGAATATGTATTACCGCAGTTCCACCAACGGCGGCGCCACCTGGTCGAAGGAGTCGAAGATTTCCAGCTACGTCCCCGGCTACCGCTACATTCGCTCCCAAGGCTTCCTCTTTCCATTTGGAGATTACTTCGCAATCGGCATTGACAACCAGGGCCAGACGCAAGCGGTCTGGGGCGAAGGCCTGAACTTCCGATCGCCGGGTTCGATCTGGTATAGCAACGGCCGGTAGGCCGAGTGTGATTTTGCCTCGTCGCGGTATGCGGATTTCGATAAATCGAGACGGTTGACGCTAGTCACGATTGGAACACTGCAAAGCCGTGTGACAGATTTGCCAGGTGCGAACGTCGATCTGTCTGCAGAAGAATGGATGAAGGAGCCTGTCCGTAAACAAGCTTTGCGGGAGGTGGTTCTTGCCTTTTAGACACGTCGAACAACACCCGCGGGATATCCTCGAAAGCATCAATAATATCGATACATTTCTCGGCGATATGGACTTCGACTATCGCGGGGATCTGAAAACAAAATCCGCGGTGGAGCGCGGCGACACGGGGGACAGACGGGATATTCTCTGCTAACAACTAGTCGCAACATCCCATCTGTCCCGAATAATCTTTCCCGTATTTCGATCACGGATTGCACGGGTTATCGACAACGCCGCTACTCAGGGTTCCAAAAAACCAAGGCAGATTCGGCGCACCGTACTGATGATCGCCGCCAAAGTCGTTGAACGGAGGCGTCGTCATGTTGCCGAAGACAAATGCGCATCGGTCATCGCGTTCGTCTCCACGGGGATGCAGTGAATAGAACGGATAAAACGCTGCCCCAGTCGGCGGTACGACGCAGCCCACGCCATTCGACATGCATGTCGACTCCGAGGCGGCGACGTCGGTCTCAAACTGAACCTGAGGGTATGGGTTCTCGTACTTACCCGAAAGAGACGGGCTCACCGGGCCGATACCCCCACCTACCACTGATCCGAGCGCGAATGATCGAGCATTGTTGGTACTTCCGTCGGGCCAATCGGGCAGGTAAGAGGTGCCGTCGAAATCGAGGTCAGCGCCAATGCACCCAGGTACAGTGGGGCCCGGGAAACAAGGCGGTTCCCCATCTTTGTCGTTCGGTTCAAAGTGCCCGATCTCCACGTCCAGGTTCACGTTCGCCTGCAGCGCCGCCCAAGGCACAAAGTTACCGTACCTGGCAGTGGCGAACTCGGGACGGAAACTAAAGTTCTTGGGAGCACAGGTGGTGGGATTGAGGCTCTGAAAGCCGTTCTTCGCGCTGGCAACCATGAACCCAGATTCTCCTGTGTCCAGATCGTCGATGCGCGTCATGAGTCCCTGTCCCGTATCTTTGATGGTGATCAGCAGCCGGTCGCCTTGATTCATCAACAAGGTCTCGCTGTTCGGGGTAAATGTTTGGTTGTTGGCGTCGGCTGGACCGGGAGGGCCCGTCGGAACCCCGTTCTTCTGGATGAACGCAAAGTTCGTGGGTTCCGTGCAATTGGGATTGCAGTAGCCGCTCGTGGTGCATTCCAGGCTATTGATGTGCAGCGACGCACACCAGTGTTTCTTATCGCAGCTGATTTGCGTAATGAAAGGTGGGAATCCCGGGGGATAGAACTGCATTTCGAGGAACGCAGAACCAGCTAGCGCGGGATTGTTGGCATCACTATCCGGGATGCACTTGCCTTGCGGATAGGAACCGGGATCGCAGAGCGCCAGGCCGAACCAGAACGCAATGTAGTTTTCGAAGGTCTGGGTAGCTGGAAGCGATCGTTCGCGCGGCAGTACGATTGTCCACTGCATGTCATTGCCCGACTTGCGGGCCGACGAATTGAAACCCATGCTGGGTTCGTCATGCCCAATGTAGTGGCCATTATCGTAAAAGCGGCCGCCATAGATGCCGCGAGGATCGGTACAAACGTCGACAGGTCTGAGCGGCTTTTGAATTTTGCTGAAGCCATTGCAATCAAGGTTGCCGAAGGGGGCAAATTTTGTTTCTGAGTTCTGGGCGCTAGCCAAGCAATTCGCCAGCAGCAGGAGAACAACGAGTGTCAAATTGTGTCCAAGCGGTGTGATCGTGCGAGGCATAATTCTCTCCTTGATTTACTGGTTAGGTGGGAAACCACAGCGGGCCAGTTACATTCCTCTGATTCGGTCTCTTACCTCAGAGGGCGACTGGCCGTCGGCCCAATTGGCGGGAACCGCTCTTTGAGGCAAACTGAGCCTACTCTCAATCCGGCTGAGCTGCAATCCCGCCGATCCGGTAGTGGGCACTTCTTAATGCGGGACGCGGGATTGAAGAAATGAAACGAAAGCCTGCGGCGAGCACTGGCGGGGGGGCGGCTTCCCGCGCGAAAGCAGTGTTATTCATCCGTCATATTCAAGTCGTTTTTCAGATAAATTCTGCACCACAATATGTGCATCGGGGGGGCCACCGACGCGGCTATTCCAGGATGAGCCCGCCGGTCAGGCTTGCTAGCTGCTCGATCCGGTGTTCTACGCACCAATCCTGAAGTTCGTCCACGATCTTTTCGGTGGCGCAGGGATCCCAGTAGCTGGCGGTCCCGATCTGCACGGCGGTGGCGCCGGCCAGCATGAACTCGATGATATCGGCGGCGGTTGAGATGCCGCCCATGCCGATGACTGGAATCTTTACTGCTTTGGCGGCGTCGTAGACCATGCGCAGCGCGATCGGCTTGATGGCTGGGCCGGAGAGGCCGGCGGTGACGTTGGCGATGCGCGGCTTGCGGGTTTCGGCGTCGATGGCCATGGCTACAAAAGTGTTGACGAGCGAGACCGCGTCGGCGCCGGCTTCCTGGGCTACATACGCCATTTGCGCGATGCTGGTTACGTTGGGAGAGAGCTTCACGATCAGCGGCCGCTTAGTGTAATGCCGGGCGGTGGCTACTACTTCGTCGAGCGAACGGGGGTCGCTGCCGAACTGCATTCCTCCGGCCGCGGTGTTGGGGCAGGAGACGTTCAACTCGTAGGCGGCGATGCCCTCGCCTTCGTTCAGGATTTCGATCGTGAGCTCGTAATCCTCGCGGGTGTAGCCGAAGACATTGGCGATGACCACGATATTTTTTAGCTCGCGGAGCTTTGGGAGTTTTTCGTCGACGAAGGCGCGGGCGCCGATGTTCTGCAGGCCGATGGCGTTGAGCATGCCGGCTGCGGTTTCGTAAAGTCGCGGCGGCGGATTCCCCGCCATGGGCTCCTTCGACAGACCCTTCACCACGAAGCCGCCGATCTTGTCGAGATGGACTACGTCTTCGAACTCGATGCCGTAGCCGAACGTGCCGCTGGCAGCAATCACGGGATTCTTGAGTTCGAGGCCGGCGAGGTTGACGGTGAGGTCCGGAGTGCGTCTGGCGGCGGGGGAGGCGGTCATCGCGATTGTAGTGTACAGCGTGACGATGAGGACACCAAAGCCGTTCTTGAGGCGCCGCAACCTGCAGCGCTGTAGAGACGTAATTAATGACGTCTCTACGGTGCGTGCATTGCCTCCTACTTTTCCGTTACAGTAGTTCATTCTCATGCTTGATCTGAATTTTGTGCGGCACAACCTGGAGTTGGTCGAGGAAAAACTGCGCCAGCGCGGCATGAAGCCGTCCGAAGTTCTAAAGAACTTTGCC
Source organism: uncultured Acidobacteriota bacterium (assembly GCA_963832245.1). Classification (GTDB taxonomy): domain Bacteria; phylum Acidobacteriota; class Terriglobia; order Terriglobales; family Acidobacteriaceae; genus JABDBE01. The sequence goes on along the minus strand of CAWHTG010000004.1, from coordinate 1,793,214 downwards.
CAGGTGGATGCGCAGCGGCGACAGGCCATCACCAGCGCGGAAACCATGCAGGCGCAGCGCAATCGCATCACCGAAGAGATCGCAAAATTGAAGAAGAGCGGGCAGGATGCGACCGCGCTCATCGCCGAAACCAAGAATCTGCGCGAACAGGTTGAGGAACTGGGAAAGGCCGCCGAGGAATACGAGACCCGCCTGCGGCAGATTCTGGTGGGCATCCCTAATATCCCGCACGCAAGCGTTCCCGTCGGCAAGAGCGCGGACGACAATATGGAAGTCCGCCGCTGGGGCGCGCCGCCGAAGTTTGACTTTGCTCCCAAGCCGCACTGGGAAATCGGGGAACAACTGGGCGTGCTCGATCTGGAACGGGCCGCCAAGATTTCCGGGGCGCGCTTTGCCGTTTACTGGGACCTGGGAGCACGTCTGGAGCGGGCGCTCGCCAACTTCATGCTCGACCTGCATATCCGCGAGCATGGCTATACCGAGGTGTTGCCGCCGTATATGGTGAACTCTGAGTCGCTGTACGGGACTGGGAATTTGCCGAAGTTCGCGGCCGATCTTTTCAAGGTTCCGCACGGAGACAAAGATCTATGGCTGATTCCGACGGCGGAAGTTCCAGTGACGAATCTTTATCGCGACGAAGTACTGGACGCCGCGCGTCTGCCCGTGTCGCTTACCGCGTATACGCCTTGTTTCCGGAGCGAGGCCGGGTCCTATGGGAAGGATGTGCGCGGAATTATCCGGCAGCATCAGTTTCAGAAGGTCGAAATGGTAAAGTTCACACGGCCGGAAGATTCTTACGAGCAGTTGGAGAAGCTCACCCACGACGCCGAGGAGGTGCTGCAGAAGTTGGGATTGCATTATCGTGTGGTGGCGCTATCCACCGGAGACATAGGTTTCTCCGCGGCCAAAACCTATGACATTGAAGTCTGGCTGCCGGGGCAGCAGTTGTTTCGCGAGATTTCGTCGTGCTCGAATTTCGAGTCGTTTCAGGCGCGGCGGGCGAACATCCGCTATCGGCCTGAGGGCAAGGGCAAGCCGGGATTCGTACACACGCTGAATGGTAGCGGGCTGGCGGTGGGACGCACGTGGGTGGCGATTGTCGAAAATTACCAGCAGGCGGATGGCAGCGTGCTGATTCCAGAGGCGCTACGCGGGTATATGGGAGTCGATCGGGTTACGCCGCGACAAATGTAGCGCCGCCGTCCCGGCGGTTGTCATGGAGGCGTCTCGCCTCCACCTGCGAGGGCAGAATGCCCTCGCGACAGCCGGCAAGCTTTGCCCTGAGCGAAGCCGAAGGGATGCCGGCGCTACGATTACGCGTTGCAAAGACGGGGAGTAGAAAATACACTTGGACGGGGCAAAAACCAATGCGACGCCGATGGCCGCACCCACCGTTCCCATGAGTGGGATCTGGCGCACAATCCGCGATTACATCTTCTGGTCATATGAGCGCGGCACCATCCAGTACGATGTGATCGTCACGTTGATTTTGCTTTTTGTTTTTCTTTCACCGAAGCTGATCAATTTCAAGGACAAACCGGTCGAGCATAATCCGCATCGTACTGGGGTCGCGGTCCTGCCGGACGGCCAGGGCGGACTGATTTACCAGATTGAAGCCGCGGCGGTTGCGGGCAAAAACGACGGCGCGATTCGGGTCGAGCTGCTGCAAATCATCGAGCCCATCTCCGGTGCAGTAAATATCACCAAGGTTGAACCTGTCCGCGATGGAGCGGGACGCGTCCTCAGCTACAAAGTCTGGGTGGCACGAGAGTAGCGGCATGAACTTCGGAGCAGGGAAGGAATGGACCCTTTGCTAATGTTGGGATGGTGCCGCCAAATAAGTTGGGGGGTTGCGTTCATTATTTCTCTGGTGATCGCGTCGGCCCAACAGCCCGACTCGGATGAATTGCAACGAGTTCTCGCCAAAATGGACCAGACCGCCGCCAACTTTCACACTACACAAGCCGCTTTTGTCTGGGACCAATATCAGAAAGTAGTCGACGAGCACGACCTGCAAAAAGGAACGGTATATTTTCGCCGTGTCGGGAATGAGGTGCAAATGGCTGCCGACATCACCCAGCCCGAGCCCCCAAAGTATGTGCTCTTCACGGACAGTAAAGTCGAAGTATACCGGCCAAAAATTGATGAAGTCACGAGGTTTAATACCGGAAAGGACCGCGCCGCATTTGAAAGCTTCCTGGTGCTGGGTTTCGGGGGCAGCGGGCAAGACATGCTCAAATCTTTTGATGTGAAATACGTCGGGCCTGAAAAGGTGGGCGGCGTGGATACGGCGAAGTTGGAACTAATACCGAAGTCCACCAAAGGTCGCGGTACTTTCGACCACATCTGGTTGTGGATTGATATCTCACGTGGAGTGTCAGTCCAGCAGCAACTGTTTGAACCTTCGGGCGATTACCGGCTTGCCAATTACTCCGATATCCAATTGAATCAAAAGATTCCAGAATCTGTTTTTAAGCTGAAGACAACCAACAAAACCAAGGTTGTATCGCCCAAGGGATAGTCCCAAGCTAACGCCCGGGGGTGACGTTGCCAAGTTGATTCATTCCTGTGGAAAGATAAAGGCTGAAAAACGGCGTGCGGGACGTTATACTGCGAGAAAGCGATCTCCTAGAGAAGGAAAGGAGAGGGCAATAAGACTCTGGTTTGACTTTATGGCCAAGGTTTTCACCATCCCGACCCCTCCCCAGATTGGCCGCAAGCGGCGCGAGCGGACGGCTGATCCCCGCTATGTCGACGGCCAGCGGTTGTTGGTCGAAGCTATGAGATATCTGGCCCAGGCTGACCCGGTGAATAATCGCGGCGCCATCGAACTGCTTTCTGAGCATGTGCGCACGCGCTTCCGCATGACCGATTCACCCCTTGGCTGAGGCTGCCGGCAGCGCATTATCGCGCGTCGAATTTCGTTGGAACAATGCAGAAGCCAGAATAATTATCACCGGATAACACTCCAGCGTGTACCGCGTTTCTGGATTTTCCAGAGTGCCCAGGAAGGCTGAACGCAAAATCACAAAAGTGAGCAGCAGGCCGAGATGAGGTCCGAATCGTCCACGTATTAACCCTGCCAAAGCGGCGGCCAGGTACGCAAGATTGATAATGCCGAGGCACATCGTCAGCGTCAGCCATTCCGGATCGTCGTCGAAGTTCCACCATCGCGTGTCCGAGGGCAAGGTTTCCGTTCGCGGTCGCAGCCACATGTCGGCAATACGGAGCAAAGGAAGTTCAACGTAGTAACGCAATAGAGAATGATGAACCCGCTCGGCTGCCAGCGTGGCAAATCTGGCATCGAGTTCGGGGGTCACATGTTGTGTGTCGTTGTAGTCGTTCAATATTTGCAACGTCCGCTGCCGTTGTTCCGGCGAATCAAAGGCACGCGACGGAAGCTTTTCCGCGTCTACGGTGTTGCCGGGGACAGCCCAATAAATATCTTCGACGGAGGTGTAGTCGACAATCCAGGTTCTCATCCAGCGATTGAATCCCAGCGGGACGAAAGTATTTTCCTGGTTGGCGTAACGCGGCGCGAGCGGCTGGAACTCGTGGAAGGTATGCAGATTGCGCACCGTCCAAGGGACTAGGGTGGCCAGCGAAACCGTCGCCACAATCAAGCCTGAGCGAAGCAGGTGCGCAAGAACTGATGCCGGCATTTTACGTCGGCGCCACACAAGGAGCACGAAAAGATACGCCTCGATCGCGAACAGCAGAAGCGCGCCATCGGGCCGCAGCAGGGTGGCTGCTCCGACAGCCAACCCGCATCCCGCCCACGAGCTCGATGATTCATTCCGGAGTGTTTCGAGCCCAACCATAGCGAAGTCCAGGGCCAGCGCGGTGAAAAATACTTCCCAGGTCTCGGTGAGTGCGTTGGCGACATAGTTGGCCAGAAATGGACAGAGCGCGGCCAACAGAAAGGCAAATCTAGCGGCATGGGGAGAAATCAAACGGCGCGCTAGATCGGCGATGAGGAAGCAAGTGCCCATGTCCACGAACATCTGCAGCAGGAGCGCTGCCCGGTAATGTTCCATGCCAAACATTGCGAAAACCACCGCCAGGAAAGCCGGATATCCCGGCAGGCGAATGTAGGTCGGGGAGATATCATTCACTCCGCTCAAGCCGTAAATCCCGTGCTGCAGCCAGTTCTTGGCGATGTCGCCATAGACGAACGAATCGGTAGTGACTCCGGGAAAGCGGAAAATGAATACAAGACGCAGCGTCACCCCAGCGAGGGTCGCGATCAGAAAAAATCGAAAATGCTGGCGCAGCAGTTCGCGCACGGAGGGAATATAGCAGCTTTTAGCTGTTAGCCTTTAGCCCTTAGCGCACCCCTTCCCGCCCTAGCTAAAGGCCAACAGCTAATGCCCAAAAGCTGCACTTCAAGGTTTGACCCTATTTTCTGCACAGCTTAGGATGGACTCTACCTAATTCCCCAATGGCGCAACCGGTTTTCTACGATCCTCGACAAGCCCGCTGGAAGCGATTGCGAAGCCTGTTTGACGTGCTTGGCATCTGCGTCATGCTGCTGGTTGCGTTCTTCATCTATAACGCCTTGCAAGGCGAGCAATTGCCGGCGTTGATATGGCCAGCGCAGAAGAAACCCTATCACTCGCTCAAGGAAAACGAAAAAGCGAAGGCAAGAGAAAGGCGGCGCAAGCAAGCTGTACTGCGCGGAAATCATAAAACCACCGCAAATCTTTCGCCGGCGGAGCTCAATTCTCAGGAAGGGATTCGGGCCGCTTTCTATGCTCCATGGGATGCCGCAAGCTTCTCCTCACTCCGTGAGTATGCCCGCCAGGTTGACCTGCTTTATCCCGACTGGCTTCACGTTTTGACCGCCGACGGCCACCTGCAGGGCGTCGATGACCAGACCAATAAGTATTTCGAAGTAATTCAAGGTTCGACCGTCCATCCGGTAGACGACAAAGTCATGCCCTTTCTGAAGTCCGAGAGTACCGGCATGGAAGTGTTCCCCATGGTGAACAATTCCGACGGCATGAACTGGGTGGATATTACATCTTTCCTGAATAGCGCAGGGGGACGAGCGCTGTTCCGCCAGCAAGTGGCCGCATTTCTGGCCACCGATAAGTACCGCGGCCTGATGGTGGATTTCGAAGAGATCGAACCCGAAGCCCAGCCGGGCTACATGGCGTTGTTGCAGGAACTCGCCGGCGATCTCCACGGCAAAGACATGAAGCTTTATGTGAGCGTGCCCCCTCACAATGAGGATTTCGATTATCCCGCCGTAGCTAACCGCGTCGACGGCGTGGTGCTCATGAACTATGACGAACACTATCCCGAGGGCACGCCGGGGCCGGTCGCTTCTCAGGATTGGTTTGTCGCCAATCTGAAATTCGCGAGCAAAGCGGTTCCCCTCGACAAACTAATCTGTGCCATCGGCAACTACGGCTATGACTGGGTACACAAGCCGAAGCATGGGAAACTGCCTCCCGATATACATGACACCAACGTGTCAGTGCAGGAAGCGTGGCTAGGCGCACGCGATTCGGAAGAAGACATCGATTTCGACGGCGACAGCAGTAATCCGCACTTTAGTTATATGGACGAGCAAAACCGCCAGCATGACATCTGGTTTCTGGATGCGGTTACGGCCCTCAACCAGATGCGCGCGGCCCAACGTCTGGGGATTCAGACTTTCGCTCTCTGGCGTTTGGGCGCCGAAGACCGCTCGCTATGGCGAGTTTGGGATGTGCCTGGGGAGCCGGGCGCGCCGGACAAGTTAAAAGATGTTCTGCCCGGCCAGGATGTGGACATGGAAGGTCAGGGCGAAATCCTGCGTATCGAGGATCGCCCCGCCAACGGAGTGCGCCAGATCACCGTCGACCCCGCGTCGGGAATCATTACCGACGAAACCATGGACACTCTGCCTGAACCCTATCGAGTAGCCCGCTACGGCTACAACCCGACAGCGGTGGCCATTACCTTCGATGACGGCCCTGATCCGCAGTGGACCCCGAAAATCCTGGACGTGTTGAAACGAGAAAACGCGACCGCGACCTTCTTTCTGATTGGGCTAGAGGCCAAGGATTTCGGCAGCGTCACTTCCCGCATCTACCGCGAGGGTCACGAGATTGGCAATCATACTTTTACCCATCCCGACATCAGCAACATTTCGCGCAGCTACATGAAGGTAGAGTTGAATCTTACCGAGCAGTTGTTTGCCAGCCGCCTGGGAATCCACACTATTCTTTTCCGCCCGCCCTACTCGATCGATGAAGAGCCGGATACCGAAGACCAGGTTCGTCCGCTCGAGGTGGTCCAGGACCTGGGCTACATCAGCGTGGGCAATAAGATCGATCCTAATGACTGGAAGCCCAATCGACACGCCGAGCAGATCGCGGCCGATGTTCTCGCTCACATCCCTCCCTGCGCACCTACTGACCGGCTGTGCGGCAGCGTCATTCTGCTGCACGATGGCGGGGGCGACCGCCAGCAGACGGTGCGTGCGTTGCCCCTGATCATCCAGGGCGTGCGCGCCAAGGGAGATGAAATCATCCCGCTGCATGAATTGGTAGGCAAGACCAGGGCCGATGTCATGCCCGCCATTCCCACCAACGAGCGCTGGGCGGCGCGCCTGGATTGGATGGGTTTCGCCCTTTGGGACTTCAGCACCCATGCCATCGTTTGGATTTTCTTCCTTGGCGACTTGCTCATGACGGGACGTTTGCTATTTGTCGGAGCCTTCGCGATTTTCGACCGCTTCCGGCAGCAACCTCTCGGCAGTCCGGCTGAGGTGGGATCCTACAAACCGGCTGTCGCGGTGTTGATTCCTGCTTACAACGAAGAGAGAGTTATTGTGCGGACGGTGCGAGCCGCGCTGGCTTCGGACTATCCCGGCTTGCACGTGATTGTGATTGATGACGGGTCTACCGACAACACTCTCGAAGTCGCGCGCCGGGCGTTTGTGAACGAAGAGGCGTCCGGACGCGTCCTCATCCTGACCAAGCCGAATTCCGGCAAGGCGGAGGCCCTCAATTTCGGACTTCAGCATTTGCACAACGAGGAGATTTTTGTAGGCATCGACGCGGACACGGTCATTGCTCGCAATGCGATTTCACGGCTGGTTCCCCATTTCCTCAATCCCAAAGTTGCCGCCGTGGCGGGAAACGCCAAAGTGGGCAATCGCGTGAACCTCTGGACCCGCTGGCAAGCCCTGGAATATATCACCAGCCAGAACTTCGAGCGCAGGGCATTGAACGTGCTTGGAGCTGTCAGCGTGGTGCCGGGAGCCATCGGTGCGTGGAGGACCTCTGCGGTGCGCGAAGCTGGCGGCTATCATACTGACACTGTCGCCGAAGATGCCGATCTGACCATGGCGCTGCTGCGCCACGGCTATCGGGTGCAGTATGAAGATTTAGCTCTCGCTTACACCGAGGCGCCGATCAATGCCAATGGCCTGATGCGTCAACGCTTCCGCTGGTCTTTCGGGATTCTGCAGTCGGTCTGGAAACATCGCGCGGTATTCGCTCGCAAGGGCGCGTTAGGCTGGGTGGCTTTGCCCAATATTGTCATCTTCCAAATCCTGCTGCCGCTGGTTTCGCCATTCATCGACCTGATGTTCGGGGTGGGAGCAATCTGGTATTTCATTCAAAAATATTTTCACCCGGATTCTACTGATCCCGCCAGCTTCCAGCGGCTCGTACTGTTCTTTTCTGCTTTTCTGATTATTGATTTCATTACTTCGGCGATTGCGTTTGCTCTCGAACGCCGCCAACCGGAAGCGCGCGAAGACGGCTGGCTGCTTAGCCAGGTGTGGCTGCAGCGCTTCGCTTACCGGCAGTTGTTCTCGGTCGTGCTGTTCAAGACGGTGAAGCGTGCCATCGAAGGCCAGCGTTTCGCTTGGGACAAGCTGGAGCGCACCGCGAAAATGAGCTTTCGGACTACCGAGAGCCATGACTCGGTGAAGGTGCCGTAATGACGGCGAAGGTCATGTCCTCAAACCAGGCTGCAGATGCCCAAAGTCACCACAACAATTCGAGCAGATCATCGCGAACTAGGGTATGCTAGTAACATGCTGCTAAACGGAAGAGAAGCCATCCTCAGCCGCGTCCACCTGCTGAAAGCCGAAATCATTGACATTCAGCGTCTCAACGAAGAATATGCCCAGGCGAGACGCACCTTGCCAGCCCAGCAGAATCATGCGCAGCGCCGCGGGCGGTTGGAGCAGATCGTCGAAGAACTGAAAGCCCTCACCAACCGCAAAATCCAGTAGCGCCTGCGTGGGGACGGCCGCCCTCGGCTGTCCGGTCGAGCAAAGCTCGACCATACTTGCCGACACAAATCGCAGCAGGAACTTGTTAACGTACCCAGTGCTACAATAAGTGGTTCCGCGCCCCTCCGCGCAGCATCCATATACCTTTCGAGGAGCACTTATGGCAACCGTTGAAGCCCCCACACGACCGCAAATTCGCCTTCATCAAGGTCCGTTCGTTAACGAACCGTTGACCGATTTCAACAAAGAAGAAAATGCGCGCAGGATGCGTGCCGCGATTGAGAAAGTTCGTGGACAACTTGGTCGCGAGTATGAACTCATCATTGGCGGCAAGCGCGTCAAGACGCAGGACAAGATTAAATCGCTGAACCCGGCGAAACCATCGCAAGTTGTGGGCTTGCATCAGAAGGCAGGCAAGGAGCACGTGGAACCGGCCATGCAGGCCGCGCTTAGCGCTTTCGAGCATTGGAGCCGCACCTCGCTCGAGGAGCGTGCCAGCCTGCTCTTCCACGTTGCCGATCTGCTGCGGGAACGCAAATTCGAGTTCTGCGCCTGGCTAGTTTTTGAAGTGAGCAAGAACTGGGCGGAGGCCGACGCCGACATTTGCGAGACTATTGATTTCTGCGAGTACTACAGCCGCGAAGCGCTGCGGCTGGCGAAGGTAAAACCCGATGTACAAATGCCGGGAGAGCGCGATTCTCTGCTGTACATTCCATTGGGTGTCGGAGCCGTGATTCCGCCGTGGAATTTTCCTTGCGCGATCATGGCAGGGATGACGATGGCTTCGGTTGTCGCCGGTAACACCGTGATTCTGAAACCGTCGAGCGATTCGCCGACGATCGCGGCAAAGTTTGTCGAACTGCTCGAAGAAGCCGGCCTGCCTGACGGCGTGGTCAACTTCTGTCCTGGCGCGGGCGCGAGCTTCGGCAATGCCGTGGTTGCGCATCCCAAGACGCGTTACATCGCTTTCACCGGCTCGCGCGAGGTTGGTCTCGACATTCACAAGCGTGCGGCGGATAAGGTTCCCGGCCAGCTCTGGATCAAGCGCACCGTGCTCGAAATGGGTGGCAAGGACGCGATCATTGTCGATGCCGATGCTGAGTTCGACGCCGCCGTCGAGGGCGTTGCCCAAGCCGCATTCGGATTTCAGGGGCAGAAATGTTCGGCTTGTTCCCGCGCTATTGTTGACGAGCGCATCTATGACAAATTCCTGGATCACCTGAAGGCTCGCGTGGAAAAGATCACCGTCGGCGATCCTGTCGAGAACCCGAACATGGGCGCGGTGATCAACGAAGGCTCGATGAAATCGATTCTCGAATACATTGAATACGGTAAGAAGGACGGGCGCTTGATCACCGGTGGTGGTCCCGCGAAGAACGCTGGCGAGGGTTACTTCATCCAGCCTACTGTGATCGCAGACATCAAGCCCAAGTCAAGGCTCGAGCAAGAAGAAATCTTTGGCCCGGTGCTGGCGGTAATCAAGTCCAAGAACTTCGATCACGCCCTCGAGATTGCCAACGACACCGAGTTCGGCCTCACCGGCGCGGTGTATACCAGTTCGCAAGACAAGATTGATCGCGCAAAAAGCGAGTTCCACGTCGGCAACCTGTACATCAATCGCAAGTGCACCGGGGCGATGGTCGGCGCGCATCCCTTCGGCGGATTCAATATGTCCGGCACTGATTCAAAAGCCGGCGGCCCGGATTACTTATACTTGTTTACGCAAGCAAAGTCCGTAGCAGAAAAAATCAAGTAGTGCTCTTGCCCGCCGCAGTTGATCTTTGGTTTTTGGTTATCGATACACTGAGGCGCGCGGGGTCGACAAGCGGACAGGAGTGTCCGCTCTACACATCTTATGCACATCCTACGAGGGCACGGCCTGCCCCGCCTGCGGCGCGGCTGCGGCGGTGGCTGCGGCGGCCTCATTCAGGATCCGGTGGTGAATGGTGAATAGCGCCAGCTCCAGCCGGTCGGATACTCCGATCTTGTCATACACGTTGCGTAGGTAATTCTTGATCACCTGCTCGGTGGTTCCGAGTTGGGTAGCGATTTCTTTGTTCTTGTAGCCTTGCACGATCAGCGCGACGATCCGCAATTCCTTCGCGGTCAAGCGATCGCGCACGCGCAAACCGACCATATCGTTCTCGGTAAGCTCGCTGGGGACAGCAATGTCCTGCACCCAAGTCTCGCCCCGGGCCACCTTGCGTACACAGTCCACGAGCGCCGCGCTAGTGACGTTGCGATAGACCACTCCGTGCGCCCCTGCAGCCATGTAGCGTTGCGTGCTTTCGCCCGTGTCGGCCAAGACGACGACGCGAGTTTTGGCTTTGTTCGCGGCTTGCAGCACGGCGAGGAAATCGCCATGGAATCCGCCTGCGACTACCAGCACAGCCGCCCGGAACTTATCGAGCGCCATGAACATTTGTTCCTGAGTTTGCGCCTGCGCCACAATGCGCATTTCGTCTTCAACCGCCAGCACTTTGGCGATTCCCGCGCGGAAGATTGCCTGATTGTCGGCCAGAATCAATTTAAGCATCGCTTCAGCACCTCTTTACAAGTCACGACGAACTGACGACCATTACGGATGTCGAACAAAATCGTACGAATCAATCACGCAGGCCACGCCACGGGCCTCCGCCCTAGCACTGCTGCCGCCGGTGGCGGGTTCGTCGGTGCGGACCACGCGTCCCTTACATTGCACCGTCACGTTTTCCTTGGCCCCGGTGACCTCGGGCGGCAGAACGATCTCGAACTCCACGTTTGAGCCCACTTCGAGCGCCGCATCCGCCCGAATGTACACTCCGGCGGCACTCAGATTTCCGGTCACTCCGCTAGCTTGTCCCGCCTCGTCTGCCTTATGAATCTTGATTGGCAGTTCGAGGGGGAACCGTTTTCCCGTCCGCGCTTCGGACACAAGTCCTCCTAGCTCCTGGCCTTTGCTGCCTGCAAAAGCCAACTCCATCATGGCATTTTCTGCTATAGAGTGCTGCAATCCCTTACCCGGTCCTTATATCACGGATCAGGCTCCCTATCAAAGCCTGGGTACTTCTTCAGTAGATAGGCGACACGGTTCATTCCTTGCGGTGGGACGCGGCCCCCTGGGGGATTTTCAGCAGGATTAAGCACTCGATGCGGCAGTGAGATTAGCGTCAGAAAATCATCTTCAGCGCCAGTTGGACCTGCCTGGGCGCATAAGCGTTAGTGGCTTGGAGCGGGTTTCTCGGAATCTGATAATGTCCGGGGTAGTAGTTGATTCCAAGCTGGTTGCTGATCTTCACGAAGTACGCCGTATTGGTCTGCAAGCCGTCTTCCGTGATCAGGACACGCTTGTTATCTCGATTCAGCAGATTGAAGGACTCCACAACCATGTCCAGCTTGAGCCGGTCGTGAACAAATAGACGCCGAGTCAGGCGCGCGTCGGTGGTTGTGTAATCGGGCCCAAGAAACGAATTGCGCCCGGCTCCGGGAAGCCGGTCATTGGTGCCGTTGCCATCTTGATTGGGATCTCCCGAGACCATCACATTTTCGGGCCTCCCACTTCCGAAGGTGAGTACTCCGGCCAGCTTCCAGTCATTGAACACCTTGGCCATCAAAGGCTGTTCGCGGCCGAAGGGTTTGGGATCGGCGATCCAGGCAAACATCAGACGGTGACGCTGGTCGGTGACGCTCGGGCCTCGCTCGGCGGCGGTGTTGTAGGAATTCTGCACCACGGCGGGTTGTCCGGCGACCAACGCGTCCTGCCCATCGTCGATGGCTTTGGCCATGGTGTAAGCGAGCCGGAAGTAGAGCCCGCTGGTCATCTGGCGGTGAATGGAGAAAGTAAACCCGTTATAAACGCTGGACGCCGCGCTTTCGAAAACGTCGATGGCGCCAAGCTGGGGAATCGGGCGGGCCAGCGGATTGATACAGGGAGGAAACGGGCAGGTGAAGGAGGGAGTCATCTGCCAGGTGGCGAACGATTGCACATCGTAGAAAGTGCCGAGAAAGTTGATGCCCGAGCTGTCATACACGGGATACTCAACATTCACCGGCGGCGGCAGGTTTACGTCGCGGGCGCGGATCAGGTCGACTCCATGCACATACATGTAAGAAACGCCGACAGCCAGACGGTGAACCACTTCTTGTTCGAGTCCGAGGCTGGCCTGCTCCACCTTGGGCGTCTTAAAGTTTGGCGAGAAAGCGGAAATTCCCCCCTGAGAATATTGCTCCAGGCTCGGCGGCAACGTGCAAGAAGTCGCGGTGAGCGGGCAATTCACCAAGGCGTTTGGGTATTGCGGGAAGATCTGATGGTCGTAGTAATTGGAGTTATTGAGAAACAGATTGGTGGAGGTGAATCCGTTATCAGTGGCGATGGTGGAAGTGTAAATCTGTGGAATGCGAGTGTAGAACCAACCGTATCCTGCCCGGACTACGAGGGGCCGCTCATCTCCGAACGAGTATGCTACGCCCACCCGTGGCGCAAAATTATCCGGGTTGAAAGGAATTTTGCCGGAGTCCGGCCACAGCGGATTGGTTAACAGTCCTTTTTTGGTGAAGGTCTGCAGGTCGTAGCGTCCGCCGAGGCTGATGGCGAGGTGGTTGGTGGCCCGGATCGTGTCCTGCAAGAAACCGGAATACTCGTTGGTGTCGGGATGGCTCGACTGCGAGCCGAAGTTCTGAATGTAATATTTCGGCACATCGTGGGCATATGCGCGTAGGGGCGTAAGCAGCAAGCCCGCTTCCTGGGGTTCGAAAGTGAAGGGATCCACTTTAATGGGATCGAAGATGTATTCTCCGCCTGATTGTGCCGGGAAATAGTTATAGATCCACGTGAGTAGGGCATCGCCGCCCAGCTTCCAGGAGTTCCGCTTGCCTTCCAGGCTAATGGTCTCGGCCAGGTGCAGGCGATGTTCGCGAGTCTGGCGGGGCAGAATGTTCGAGCGTCCGAAGCCGTCGATGGTGCTGCTGATTTTGGTAAGAGGATCGGTGGTGTTGGTGCTGGATTGCTGCAGATCACGCGAGAACTGGGCACGCAAATGGCTGATCAGCCGCCAGGAAAAGGTGCTGGTCAAGGAGACCGATGCGGTTTCGGTGGCTACCTGTTCCTGACCGTTTTCGCTGATCGCGTTAGTGGTGAGCGGGCTGGATGGGTCGAGGAAGACATTATTCAACCCGGAGTAACTGGACGTGCTGATGCGCGTGGAAAGCGCCTCATGCGGGGTAAGCGTGAAATCCAGCTTGAAGAAGCCGGCGTTGCCCACCATCTTCGAGGGGAATTCTCCGGCCAGCGTGGACAGCCGGGCAGCAGCGGCGAACACCACAGCCTGATCGCTGGCTTCGTAGTCGCCATCGTGCAATGGACCTTGACCGGGTTGAGGAACTACTTGCGAGCTTCCATCCAGAAAGCGCACGACTGTGGGCACATGAAAGATGTGTTGATCGAGTCCGCCAAAGAAAAACACGCGGTTATGGCGTAGAGGACCACCAAGCGTGAAGCCGAATTGCTGTTGCTGCGCGCGTGGCTTGAAGTCGAGGAATGGCTGGGTTGCGCCGAACGCGCTGTCGCGAATGAAATAAAAATCGGTTCCATGCAGTTGGTTGGACCCGGATTTCGTGACCACGTTGATCACCGCGCCTCCGGCGCGTCCCAATTCTGCGCCGTAGGTGTTTGACGAGACCCGGAACTCTTCCACCACTTCGTTCGAGAACTGATAAGGCGCGCGATAGCGGCCGCGGGCCTGGGCGAAGAAAGCGTTGTTGTTGTCTGCCCCATCGACCAGATAACTGGATTGATATCCGCGGATTCCGCCAAACGCCAAATCGCCATTCGATCCCGAGGTCAGGCCCCGCGGGTCTTGGGTCACTCCGGGAGTGAGCAGGGCGAGGTCGGTGAAGCGGCGGCCGTCGAGTGGCAATTCTTCAATGGCGCGCTTATCGATCAGCGAGGACACGGCCTTGGTTTCGGTTTCGACCATAGGCTGCTCGCCCGTAACCGTGACCATCTCTTTGGCTCCGCCGACCTGCAGCTTGAATTCGATCTCGGTAGTCGCGCCTACGTCCACGCGCAGGTTGGGCGCGAGTTGCGGCGACATGTCCGGAGCTACGGCGCGCGCGGAATATTCCCCGGGCGGCAGCAACTCAAAAACAAATTGTCCCTCAGAATCGCTGTTGACAAAGTAGCGGAAGCCCTGAGCATCATCGACCAGCGCGATAGAGGCATCGACAATGCGCCGGCCGGAGGAATCGCTGACGGTTCCGCGAATCGCGCCGGTGGAGGCGTCCTGCGCGGAGGCAGAAAGGGTGAATAGAAAAAAGATGAGCGAGCCAACACACAGACAGCGCGGCATAGGACGTCACCTGCACAAAATGGAGGTGAGTCCAGACTCGACGGGAGACAGTTTCTGTATAACATCACACGCCTCGCGAAGTCAGTGCGCGGCGAGCATTTCTTTTGGGATTGGTACCGAGACGGGAATCGTGCGAACAATTCAGACGCCCACACTACTTCGTTGCGGCCTTGATCCCCACGCTGGCCAGAAATGCTTGTACTGTCTCGAAAGCTTTGATCTGCTGCTCCGCGGTGAAGTCTCCGTGCCCGCCGCCGAGGATGGTGAACAACTGGTTGCGCACACCTGCTTTACTCAGCGCCTGGTGCAGGCGCAACGCATGCGAGTAAGGCACGAGTTGGTCGGCGTCCCCATGGATAGTAAGGATAGGAGGCAGGCCAGGGCGCACGTAGGTAAGCGGCGAGAGGCTCTTGGCTAGCTCTTCGCGATCGGGCAAACTACCTAACCAGGAAACCGCGTAGGAATGTAGATTCGGGCCCTGCAACATGTCCGCCACGTCGGTGATGCCAAACCAGTTGACGACGGCAGCGACCTTCGGCCGGGGATCGGCCCAAACGCCCTTCCAGTCTTCGTCGTCCACGTAGGCGCATTCATTTTCAAATCCGGCAGAGGAAGGGATCATGCTGGTCGTCAGCGCCAGGTGTCCTCCAGCAGAGCCGCCTGTTACCACGACCTTATCGAGATCGAAGTTGTACTTCTTGGCGTTCCGGCCAATCCAGTGCAGCGCGCACAGGCAGTCCTCCACAGCAGCGGGTGCGAGCGAAACCTTGACAAGCCGATACTCCACATTCACGACCGCGAAGCCCATGTGCAGATAAGGCAAAGCGAAAAGAACGGATTCTTCTTTTGTGCCTTCGACCCAGCCCCCACCATGGATCAGCATTACCACTGGCGTGGGCGTCTTGGCCTTATTAGGACGATAGACATCGAGCTTGGCGTCGTAATTGTTAACTGTCAGGTATGTGACGTTGGGGATGACGTCATAGTCATGACTAATTAGAACTGCGGAGCGTTCCGCTTCCAACGACTGGGCCCAAGTCGTGTTTACGCTGGCCAGGGAGGCCACGGCCACGAGGACGCAGCAAAGTTTGCGCATCGCTTCCTCCGATTGTGGATTGGGGTGAGACTGTACTCGGGACGCGAAGGGAAGTCAACGGGAATCAACCTTGCAGCATCTGCTGCACTAACTCTTCTACCCTACGTAGTACCTCATCTTCGGACAAAGTCGTGGAATCAAGCATCAGCGCATCCGGTGCCGGCGCCAATGGCGAGGCTGCCCGGGTGCGGTCGCAGCGGTCGCGCTCGCGCAATTCGGCGGCGGTGGTCTGGGCCAGCTCTTGTGCGTTACTGGTGTAATGTTCCGCAATGGATTCGTAGCGGGGCCCGGACGCGGCTTCGGTGTAAGATCGCTGGTAGGACTTCTGTTCCGGGGGATTATGAAACCAATTCCTGTTTTCATATTGCTGATCGCGTTGATTTTTGCATCATCAATACCGGCTAAAGCTCAAATCTTCAGCGGCCCAAACAGTGCGCGCCAGGCTCAGAAGGCGGCTAAGAAGCAGCAGAAAGCGCAGGACAAGGCAGCCAAGAAACAGCAGAAATCAATGAAGAAATACGAGAAGGCGCAACAGAAGGCGTCCAAAAGCGCGCAACGTCACACCTAAACCCCTAGGATGGGCCAAAGCGCTGTCTTACCTCGGCCCCTCGGAGTTCCTGCACTATCCCGAATAGCCCTTCGTGAGATAGGCTCCACCCTTCAATAGCCGCGCGGGACCTCTTAGTCGCGAATGCCGGCAACATTGCGACCACGGAGAAACCGTCACTCCCGAAGAAAAACGCCGTGGCCAGCGACCTCGCCGTCCCCAGCTTTACGTTTTCTCTAAAAGTACGAACGGCACCGCGGAATGAGTGCACCAAAAGAAAAGGGCCGTCCGGTCCTGGCTAAACTTGAGCCAAGCCGAAAACGGCCCGCAGTTACTTATGTTCAAACCTTTACATGCAGGGTGGGCCTGCGTCAGTGGTAAAGGTATTGTTGTCAGAGAACCAACCATTCACCGCGATTGAAGGTGCGCCAAAGAACCACGAGAAGAACGTCAACTCCTGCAAATGGTACTTGTACCCGTTGGGCATCATGACCGGAGGGACATTGGTTCCGGTCAGGGGATCTCCGACTTCAAGGTTGTTCTGGCAGTTCGGTTGTTGTCCAATATGTCCCCAGGGCGGCACGGGATTGTTCCCGTAGGGATCGTTCATCCATTCTCCTACTTCGTGGGCGGAGACGGAGGTGTCAAAAATTCCGGACCCAAAGACGCCAGTTGTGTCGAAATCCATGGGCGAGTAAGTCTGGATGGGCAAGCCGGTATAGCCGTGGTAGCCCAGAATGCAGCAGGTATTGATATCGGTGACCGGCGATGCCATAACGACGTTGGCGAGAAGGAATATCGGGAGCGAACCGGGATTCACGCCCTGCGAATACAGAGATGGGATGATCGTGCTATCGAGATAGGCGTCAAACCAGTTGATGTCGATAATTCCCAGGCGCAGAATGGGGGATTTCCTAGGGAGTGGGTAGACAACGCTAACCCGTCGGCGGCCGGCACATCAATATAGACGGTTTTCGTTGTCGTAACCGGGTGCAGTCGCACATGGTAATCGCTTCCCTGCGTGTACGCCCAGAAATTCGCACGCTGGAACGCGTCCACATACTGCGTATCGCCCACATCTGTACCGCCAAAGTCAAAGCGGTGGGACTGAATAATCGGCGATTGCCGATACAGCGTGAGAGGAACATCGTTTGGCGGCGAGAGGCAAGCGGTGTTGGCGACTGTGGGATCGAGTTTGGTGTCACCGGCCTTGGTCGTAACTTTACCCGTCTTGGAATTAACTTTGCTGCCAATCAGGTGGGTTGTAATCACGACCGGAACAATCTGGGTAGGAACGTTCACACTCTTATTTCGCTCCTGGCCAAATGGGTTGCGCCCCACCATTACGCCTGTGTAGTTGTTGTGGTCCCGCGTCGACGAGACATCAAACGTCCATAAGGGAAGCCTGGGGCTGTTGGAACTGGTCTGGTTCGATTGCGGGGATCGGTGAGTGATGACGGTTGTGTAGGCTCTCAGTCTTGCGTGGTCCTGCTTCGCCGAATCCTGCGCGAAGGCTACAGTTGTGAAAGCAAACCACATCATTGTGGCGCCGAAGAAAAGCAGTAACGAGCGGTACTTCATTGGGCACCTCGGGACTTTGTGGAGTGGGATATGCTTTCGAAAAGCCCGGTGGGGGACAGCGGACGCGTTCTCCCGGTGAACATAGCCAGGTCACGGGAGAAGGCTCACCTCCCATGCGGGCTCCAAGCCAGCAAATTATACATCGCGGCGGGGCCGGAAAGCTCAAGTGCCGCCAGTTGTGTTCGATGACGAACGCAAAGGGTCATCCTGAGGACGCTAGCTTCTTCCGCACAACGTCTTCTACCCGCCGAAGCACTTCGTCTTCTGACAAGTTCGTTGAATCGATGATCAGAGCATCCGGCGCCGGCGCCAGCGGTGATGCTGCGCGGGTGCGGTCGCGGCGGTCGCGCTCGCGCAATTCGGCCGCGGTGGTCTGGGCTGCCGCTCCCCGCAGATTTTGTTGCTGCAGGCGGCGCTGCTCGCGGACCACCGGATCGGCATCGAGAAAGATCTTCACTTCCGCGTCAGGAAAGACTTTGGTTCCGATGTCGCGGCCTTCCATCACCACGCCGCCGCCCTTTCCCAGCTCTCGCTGCCGCGCCACCATCCACTCCCGCACTCTGGGATGAACCGAGGCTCGCGAGGCGCCTTCGGTCACATCGGTTTCGCGGACGCGCTGGGTGACGTCGCGTCCGTCAAGCAGAACCCGGGTGCCGCTGGAGGCCGGCTCCAACTGGATTCGGGAGTCATGCGCCAGTTTAGCCAGCGCGGCTTCGTCGTCGAAGGAAATGTCCCACTCGAGAGCTTTCAAGGCCAAGGCGCGGTACATGGCTCCGCTCTCCAGATTTGCATAGCCGAGCTTGCGGGCGAGGCGCGATGCGATGGTGCTCTTGCCCACGCCCGCCGGTCCGTCAATGGCAATGATGAGTTTGCGAGGTTGAGGAGGGTTCATCTGAACGAATGATTTTACACGGTGGAGCGGAAATCGCTTGGTACCGTGGCCTAGGGTGGCGCCCTCTACCCTCGAAAGAAGTCACTCCTTTCGGAGTCTTGTCGAGCTGGAAAATCGGCTATAGGTTCGATCCCATCCAGAAATCTTCCGAGCAAAGAGGACATTCATGTTTCGCAGCTTCGCCTTGATACTTACCCTCCTCGCCCTGACCATTGCACCGCTGCAGGCTGGAACGATCCACGAAGTTTTCAACCAAACCTATACCGGCACTGCGGCTCTAAGCACCACTGATCTATTGACCCCACCTACCACCGACCGAAGCTACCTGATCACGATTTATTACACAATGTCGGGCGCCTCTTCCGCGGGCGTCAAAGATACTGCGAGCCCCTATTTCACATGGACGGACAACCTGGGAACCGAGCAGTTAGGCAACGGCCTCTGTCCGTGGAATGAAAATGGTACGCCCAAGAAGTGTTCTTTCGCTCAATCCTTCGGCCCTTGGCTCCAGCCCCTGGTAGTGTATGGAGGCGTGGGAGGTACGCAAACCAACGCCGGCCCCCTCGCCGTCACTTTTCCCGTGCGCGTGCTGGCCAACAGCCATCTCACGCTCACCATTCCGGTCTCGAACCCTGACAACCTCACCTACCAAGTGAATGTTCAAATTCAAGGCTGGTAGCAGCCTCAAGTTGTGTGGAGCGGTTCCTGTCCTCTGCCGTTCACGCTGATCGGAAAGCGGGACTACTAAGAAGATCTGAAAGCGGGTTTAGGCGGTGCGCAAATGGATTCAAACCAGCGGCTGATGTAGACCTGGGCATGCGCTTCGCCGCAGAAGTGGCGGGCGGTGGGGCTATTGGCCGCGGTCAGGTCCCACTTGATGACGGCAAGCTGCTGATCTCCACACTCGATGACAAACCAGTGGATTGGATTGTCGCTGACGATGCCGCAAATCTCGCATTGGAATTCCTTCACACTTGACATGCCTTCTCCATGTAGCCGATGGCTCGGCCAAGGCTAGTATAGCGGCAAGTCGCTTTGAGGGCTGCTAGCGTCCGGTTTGGGCTGCGCGGTGCCCAAGAGCTGCGGAGCTAGCTCCGCCTGGACGGGACGAGGGCGCCCCATGCTAGTCGGTGGTCCCGAGGGCTTTGGATACCTGGCCGTAACGGGTGCGGGGTAGGGTCAGAAGCATGACTGCGGTGATCAAGACCAGGACGGCGAGAATAAAGATGCTGCCTTCCGGGCCTGTGCTCCCTCCACTGAGGAGGGACTTGCCTTCCGGGTGGGTGGCGAGCAGATGGTGCTGGATCACGAGTCCGCTGTCACCGACGCCGTAGACGAAGGATTGACCCCAGTCCCAAGAGGCGTGGAAGCCAATGGCCCACCACAGAGAGCCGGTTCGCCAGAGGCTGAGGCAGAGGATGAGGGCGATCAGTCCGGCGGAAAGCAGTCCGATGGGAGATTCGCCCGGGTTGGAGCGGTGGCTGAGGCCGAAGAGGGTGGAGAAGATGACGGCCGAGGTCCAGAAACCCAAGGCTCTGCTGTGGCGCGACTTGAAGGCCCACCGATAGAAGCCGGCGAGACCGCGAGTGAGCGTG
This sequence comes from uncultured Acidobacteriota bacterium, assembly GCA_963832245.1. Classification (GTDB taxonomy): domain Bacteria; phylum Acidobacteriota; class Terriglobia; order Terriglobales; family Acidobacteriaceae; genus JABDBE01. Next base: position 1,772,938 of record CAWHTG010000004.1, on the reverse strand, counting down.
TACTGGACGTAGCCGCGGCTGAAGTATTCCTCGAAGAATCCAGCCAGGAGGAAGCACAGCAACCAGATGGCGCCGAAGCGGACAACGTCGCTGCCAAAGAGCTGGCGCCTGTCGATGACGAGGAGCCCAGATTTCCAGAGCATGAGGACGAGCAGCGAAAGGCAACTGACTCCCCAGGCCAGGCCGGCAAGAAAATGCTGTAACTTGCGGCTGTCGCCCAGACCGTAGACGGAGATGGGGCGGCGCTCGATCTTCGACATGATCCAGGTGACGAGCAGGACCAGCAGGAACTGCGAGGACTCCCCGATAAATACAAAGGATGGGGCGGACATTGCGTCCGAGACGGCCTTTGCGGTCGTTGGAGCGGACGGGTACAACCGATGCACTATGACGCTGATGCCGAAGCCTATGGCAGCGAGGAGGGCGATGAAGATCAGCAGGCTCCAACCAGCACGGAGGCCGTCCTGACCAATGAAAGTTTTGCGGAGAGCTGACGGCGCTGGTAGTGAGGGCGGGGCGGTTGGGGTTGTGTTGAAATTGCCGGGTTTAGTGGTCTCAGTCTTCAAAGGTTACCTCGCGTAACTGGCATTAATACGCACAGGCCATTGCAAAGGTTTCCAACGAAGGGTGATATAGCCGGAAATTTCTTGCATGTTGGGCAACGCGATAGGCCACATCACAATCGAATCGAGGCGAAATAACAGCATTTTGTCCTGGCGGTATCCTGCGGTGGTTTGCCGTTTTGGAGGCATCCGACGTTAGCGGGTAGAGGATAATGGGATGAGCGAAGCTGTTCCAAAGCTACAGAGCAATGAGACTTCGGGATTCGATGAGATATATGTTCCTGGCATTGGAGTTCGAGGCGCGCTCAGCGACGACGATGCCGACAGCTCCGATTTCCGCTCGAGGGTCCGGGAAAGGTGTGCCGGCGGGGCAGCAAGGGTCAATCGCTGGGCCGTCCAGACATTCGGCAATGCACGCGGCGTTGGAGTGCGCCTGGCAGTCAGGCTAAAGAAAACTGGTAGCGGAACCCAGGGTGCCGTCAACCACCATCGGGAATTTCTCTCCCGGGTCACCAGCTCGGGCGCCCGACGCTTCGAGGAGACCCGGAGGCGTCTTTTCACCTCCGTCCAAAGCGCTGTCAGCAGGCTTCGAGTCGCAACCAGGAACACAGTGGCTGGCACCGCACCGCTAAACCTAACCGTAATTCGAGGCGTGCAAAAAACGCGATCAAAGTTGCTGCCTGTGGCGCAGAGCATCAGCGCGCAGATTCGGAGAGCCAATCAGTACCGGCTTAGTTTGCCTCCGATTTCAACAACCGTAGCCAGGAGCTCACGTCGGGCACAGTCACTGCTGCACAGGGCGGCCAGCTCCTCAAATCGATTGCGGGCCGCCGCAAACTACAAAACTATCCCTCGACTTTCTGTCACTTACAAACCGGATCTGCGCACATTGCGACGAGCCGCTGCCCCGCTGACGATACTGCTGATCATGGTCGTGTTTGTGATTCAAGAGATCACAACGGCGTTTAAACGCTAAGCGCGTCCTCAGATGCAAAAGCATCCGCACGGACCCGCGTTTCACGGATTTGGTGAGACGCGCAAGGTTGTAGGGCTAGAAGTCTGTGCGTGAGAACTAATCTTTCGTCCTGCTGAGCCTCATCAGCTTCCCACTTTTCCCCGCGGTTTACGTCGCCTGCGTTCTTATCCCGCTCTCGCAGCTGCAGACAAAACAAAGCGCAAAGAGCGCGACCCATGGACAAAAGGGTTACGAAGCGTAGAATGTCATGCCCATGAGGCTAATCACGGTTCTGCTGCTGGCAGGTACCTGCTACGCTCAGCCGTTTCACGTCGACCGGTGGACGGTTGCCCAACTCGCAGCATCGGCGACCGACGCATACGTGACCTATCGCAACACCCAGCGCTCTTCGTTTCGTGAGAATGATCCGGTTGCCAGTCCATTTATGGGCTCGACGGCCGGGCTCGCTACTTTTTTTATCCTGGACGCGGGAGTGAAGCTGGGTTCTTCTGCCCTGCTGCAACACTATGGACACCGGCGATGGGCGCGTGCGGTTCAGGTCTTTGGGATATCCGACAACGCGGAAGGCGCAGTTTTTAGTCTCATCAACTATCGGCAGAAACGATAAAACCCACCGACCTTTATATAAGTTCCGAGTATCCGCGTGGTTAGTGGCCTACATGATCAGCCGGGCAGACTAGACCGGATCTACGTGGTAGGCTTTTTCCAGTTGGTTCCCGAGTTTGCAGGAAGACCACGATGAGCGGCCCATCCGCAAAACCCGCACCCGTGCGTATATCGCACGCCAACCGCGTCTTGGTGCTCCCCGTTCTTCTTCTCTCATTCCTGCTGGCGGGCTGCGGAGAACATAAACAAGCACGCGTGAATGTTCCGCCTCCTCCACCCGAGAGCGAACCCGCTGCTCAGACTGTCGCTTCGAGTACCGAGTCGGCGAAGACAACTGCACCCGTACAACCCGACGAAGTTTCGTTCCGGATTCCCGCGGATGCCAAGCCCGTTTCAGTGGAGACTGGGCTGGCGAGCTGGTACGGAGGCCCGTATCACAACCGCCGGGGCTCCAATGGCGAAATTTATAATATGCACGCCATGACCGCTGCCCATCGGACACTTCCGTTGGGCTCGATCGTGCGCGTGACGAACGTGAAGACGGGGCGTTCCGCACTGGTGCGAATTACCGACCGTGGACCCTTCGTGGAAGGCCGGGTTCTGGATCTCTCGCAGGCAGCCGCCGAGAAAATCGACCTCCGGCAGGCAGGCGTAGGCATGGTCCGTATCGAAGTCTTGCGCACCCCGTCTCCTTTAGAAACAGGCGGAAGGTGGGCCGTGCAGATCGGCGCTTTCGAGAAAGAGCTTGCCGCGGACAAATTAGCCGATCATCTCTCCCATCGATATAGCACTGCGAAGGTGCAGTGTTTCAGCAGCCCGGTCGGCGACTGGTGGGTGCGAGTCCGCGTACAGGATGACGATCGCCAACGCGCTGAAGAGGTCGCTCGCAATACGCAGACGCCGCAAGGTTCAATCTTTCTGGTAAGACTCGACTAAGAGCCTCGAAACCTCAAGTCGATGGCATCACTAGTTGGTCATCGACAACTACCCTGCAAATTTCTGCTTCAATCAGATATAGTAGGCACGCGCTTCCCCCGTCTGGCGACAGCCGTGTTCTCGCGCGGTGCGTCTCCAATCCCAAACTATGGACGTGTCATGAACGATTGTTTGTTCTGCCGCATCATTCAGGGTGAAATACCCTCCAAGAAAGTCTACGAAGACGAACATACTTACGCGTTTGACGACATCAATCCGCAAGCGCCCACCCACGTGCTGGTGGTTCCCAAAAAGCACGTTCGGGGATTGAAAGAAGCGATGGCTGAGGACGCCGAACTGATCGGCTACTGCCAGCTCGCTGCTGCAAATATTGCGCGCCAGCGCAACATCGAGGATGGCTACCGGACGGTGCTCAACGTCGGTCCGCGCGCAGGGCAATCGGTTTTTCACCTGCACGTGCACCTTCTGGGAGGGCGAAACCTGCAGTGGCCCCCAGGATAGGGACGGCCTATACGTGCGTCCCCTGATCTTTTTAACCCCGAGACGTTGCAAGGAACGTCTGTACGGAATCCCAGGCTGTAGAAACGTTGCTTGCAACATTTCTTAGCTGCGAAATCCCGAACCCCGCCGAACACTTCTCGGGAGCCTGCGGCTCATTCGGGCTTCCAAAGTTGAGGATTGTCATCCCGCCCGCTGTTGTGCTACGGTAGTTGAAAGTTCACGCCTTCAGAATCCACAATCACAGTTGCGCCGGGGTTGTGGCCCGCGTTAAAAAGCGTGTGAGACAGGTGGTGCTATGGCTATGAAAGATGCGGTTGATTCCTTGCCAGAAGAGCGGACAATCGAACCCGAAAGCTTTGCCAACCGGAAGCTGATTCGTCCTTCGCTATCGCGCAACGACCACAACCATTCGTCTTCACCCGTGGGGGAGCGGCGGGATCGTCCTGAGCGCCCCAGCGACCGCAACGATCGCAGTGACCGCAATGATCGTAATGGCGGAGGCCGCAAAGCGGCGCCGCCCGAGCAGACCAACGCCGAGAATTTCTATTATCAAAAGCAGATGCAGGCGAGAACGCCGATGGTCATCGTGCTCCGCGATGGCGAGGAAATCCGCGGCGTCATCGAGTGGTATGACAAAAGCTGCCTTAAGATAAACTGCAATAGTTCACCCAACCTCATGATCTACAAGCCCTCGATTAAATACATGTACAAGGAAGGCGAAAACGCGAGGAAGTAATTTTGGGTTCCTTCGCGAGACAGTCGGGCTCCGTTTTGGGAACGAACATCTAGTCGTGAAGAACCACATTCAACAGTGAACTGTGGACTTGCAGGCCGCTCCCGTCATAGTCAACGAAGCCCAACTCCGGAAATTGTTCATGAAATGGCTAACCCGCGAGCGGGTTGTGCCCACCATCTCGGCGAGAGTCTCCTGACTGATCGCGGGGATTACAGTCGCGGGTATGCCTTCCCTACCAAAATGGGCCAGCAACAGCAGGATTCTGGCCAGTCTCTTTTCGCTGGAATTGAAAAGCTGGTCAACCAAATCCTCTTCGTATCGGATGTTCCGTGTCAGTAAATATGCCACGAACATATCGGAGAACTCGTGTTCCCGGTGAAGCACTTCCATCATGGACTTCCTTTCGATTCGCATCAGAGAGCAATCGGTGATCGCAGTTGCGGAGCACAGGCGGAGAGGCTGCCCTGCAAGGCAACCCTCTCCGAAGAAATCGCCCTCGTCCAGAATGCCAATGGTGGCTTCCTTCCCGCTCTTCGACACGACGGTGAGTCTTATCTTTCCTTTTTGGATATAAAAGACAGCATCGGACGAGTCGCCCTGAACAAAGATCGTCTGCTTCTTAGGAACCACTGCGATCTTCCTACCACCGTCGATGGTTGAAAGGAATGTCTTAGGATCGAATTTGCTGAGTTTCTTCTTGACGCTCATAATCGGCTGCCCGGTAAAACAGTACGCTCACAAAAACGCAGCCTTATGAAGGATGAAGCCAAGAAGTACGGTAAGCTGGCACCAATTATGACACCAGCGAAACCATTGGACGCAAGTTTTTTATTACGTTTGGTTTCACAAAGTTGGAGACGAAGGAATACGTTCGGCAACACCAGGAACCCTCGTGCCGTTGTTCAGCTACCCAATCAGGGCATGGCCACGGTGCAGCACTGGTGCTCTGTTTTGAGCTTATTCACCATGGCTCAGTTTTCTTCTGGTCGCGCGTGGGCGGGAAGATCGATGGCGGGTTCGGAGAGCAGCAGCGCCTGTTGCCCTACAATCTGGGCTGGCTCTGCCCCGAGGAATCGAGAACCGGCGCTGATCAGTCTGCAGCAACGGCTGCAAGAACCGATTCACCGCACCCTGGGCACAAGTGCTCGGGCTCGTAGACCTCGCCAAAGTACATCGGCGCTGATTCCCACCCGCATTCAGAGCACTCCCAACGTACCCCCTCCTTGGATGCGAGCGCATGCTTGTGAAGGTGCGTTGGCGATCGCAGTACAGTGCTCTGTGAAATATGATCTCGTTCGAATCGCATTGTGGCTCATCCATTCTCTGATCACCGGTAGCAAAACTGTGTTGTATTGCTATATCAATGTGAACGAAGGCTCACTGCATTCAAATCAAGCGCTCTTCTTTGAAATGCCGGGGTAGAAAAGGGACAGCTGCGGTTCCACGTCATTGCTTCCGCACGATGGGCAGAGGACACAGCCCTGTTCGTGATCGTGAGAGCTCAGCTGTTTTGTGAAAGGCTTCAGGCAAGCACGGCAATGGAAAAGGTATGACGGCAGAGTACGCCTCACAGAAATTGAGAAGGCGGGATTCACCGCCTTCCCGCGTCAAGAAGTTGACAGTTCTACACTGTTGCGTGAACGGCGAGCTTGTGGAGGGTCGAGGTGACGACGTCAGAGGTCTGAACCTTGGGCGTTCCCTCGATAAATCTTGCCATCGTCTTCAACACTTGCGGATAGGCATTGGTGTTGTAAGCTTCGGCATCGGTTTTGTTTTCCCACAGACTGATTGCGGTCACATCGACTCCGCCGGGACCAGCGAAGGTGATTTCGTCCTTAAAACCCTTTTGTTTACGAAGCAAAGGAAGCACGTCCTGGTCAAACGTTCGCGTGTAATCGGAAAGCATATTGGATTTCAGATGAATCGAGACATTGCGTGCAAACATGGCAACCTCCTTAAGGGTTGGGGCTGCTAAGAAAGAAAACTTCAGATGGACTGACTTAGTTCAGGGAACCTGAAAGAGGAGAAGGTGGTAACCACCTCACCTATAACCCTTGCATTTAAGTGGCCCTCGGCATCAACCGCGCAACTTGTTGTTTCGATACGTCGCGGAGCAGATCCGACTCCGCAGAGTCTGGGTAACAATCGTGTATCTTTAGCGGAAAGCAAGCACAAACGGCGAGTGCATGTGCGAAGGATGCGCAAGCGGCTCCCCAGGAACCATAGTAGGACTTATTCAGAGTCTCGCTTAGGGATTCCCCGGAGAGCGCGAGTGAGTGTGCGATTTTGATCAGAAAAAGCCCGCAGGACTGTTAATACTTGAGGAACGAAGACCCATAGTGGCGGCTACTCCTTGAGCCTTCGCGATTGAGAGGCTTGACCTCCAATGGAAGGCGGCGCCACATGCCCCGCACGAATCGGTATAGTTTGGCTGCTTACACGCTCCTCTTTCTTTTTCTCATGCCCTCTGGTTTTTGGGGCCAGGAAGTGCACGAGAGCCCTACCCGGCTGGTCATTCCGGACGGTACTCCTGTCAAACTTCAAATGGTCCGGACCATCTCCTCGGCGCACGCTCAAAAAGGCGATCGCCTCGATTTCGTGATCGTAAAGGATGTGACGGTCGGAGGGTTCACGATTATCCAGGCAGGCACCGTCGCCAGCGGTTCGGTCGTTGCAGTTAAAGGCAAGCGCCTCCTCGGAATTGGAGGCAACGTAGTCATCAAACTCGATTCCGTTGAGCTTATCACCGGCGATGAGGTTGCGCTACGAGCTCGCAAAGAAATCAAAGGACGCTCCCGTACCAAGCTTATGGCGGTAGAGATGATCGTTTCCGCGCTGTTTTACTTACCGGCCGCGCCGATATTCTTGCTTTCCCGCGGCCGCGACAGCACTGTACTGAAGGGCACAGAAGTGACAGCCTACATTAACGGCGATTCTCTCGTGCCGACGGCAAAATTATTGAGAGGAAATGAAGGTATTTCAGAACTAAGCGAGATGATCAATTTCCTGCCGCCCCACACGGTCGATGGTCAAGGGCGTGAGGGCGACATGCTGAATCTGATCTTCATTGCTAAGAAAGACGATTTGGAAGTGGCGTTCGAGCGCGCCGGCTGGGTCAAAACGGACAAATCAAAGCCTGCGATTTTCTGGCACCTGTTATCGCAGCGCAACCATTATGCCAAGCTACCCATGGCCACACTTTACGTGTTCGGGAGGGCACAGAGTTACTCTTTTGCTCTGCCTGACCCGACTTCAATAGTGACTCGGCGTCATCACCTCCGAATCTGGAGAACTGATTACGAAGTAGATGGCACTCCCGTATGGGTGGGCGCCGCAACTCACGACGTTGCAATTCAACTGCAGATGAAGAGACTGCGTATGGTTCACAGGATCGACCCTCAAGTGGATGCCGAGCGTGATTTCATTGCTGGAAATTTGGCGGGCACACGTCTGGTCGCGCACAAAGGATACCTTCATTGCGTTGATCCAGTATTCAAGGGAGAAACGGCTACTGGCGGGAGCTACTATTCAGACAGCAGATTGCTCTTACTGGAACTGCATCAGGAAAAATCTGGCTATTCCAGTCTCCAGCGTGACGCGCCCAGTGTGCCAGGGGGTACCGGCGGTGGTTCGGCATTGATAAATGCGAGTCGCTGAGTGGATTCAGATCGCCTTTTTTTCGATTCTTGTCTTGGCGGCGTTGAGACGTCCCCTCGCACGTCGCCGGCGACTTAGGGTCACTGCCTTTGCAACATTGGCGATCGGGGCCATTTTAGGAGCCCGTTTCATGTTCTACTTTGCGCCACCTTATTTTTCTTCTGTTGTTCGTGACTGGCTTCCTGCTGCCCTGCTACTTGTACCGTATTGGCAAATCGGTGAGTTCTTCACAGGACCAAACCAGACCGTGCAAGCTCGGCTTGCTGCGTTCGATCAGTCCTTTTTTAGAACCTTGCATATCCAACCTGCAAAAGCATCAATTGGCACGCTGAGCGGCCTCTACATGGAGCTTGTCTATCTCCTGGTTTATCCCCTTATCCCGCTGGGCCTTGCTGCTCTCTATATTACTGGTTTGCGTGACCATTCGGATTATTATTGGGTGGTAGTCCTGGTGGCTACTTACATTTGCTTCGCGGTAACACCGTTCATGCCAGCGCTGCCCCCGCGCGTATTGACCGGTTACGACAGGTTCGAGATCCCGCCCAACAGCGTCCGCGCCTTAAATCAGTGGGTACTTCGCCGCGCGAGCATTCAGGCAATCACGTTTCCAAGTGCTCATGTAGCAGCTTCGTCCGCCGCGGCCCTCGTTCTGCTTCGATTGGAGCCCCTCGTGGGCCTGATCTTCCTTTGGGTGGCGCTCAGCATAGGGGTAGCGACAGTCGTTGGTGGCTACCACTACGCAGCCGACGTTCTGTTCGCGTTTTTGGTTGCTGTCTTGGTATTTGTTGGTACTCTCTGGGTTTGGTAGGAGCACGGTGATCGTCTGTCGGACTGGTGGGCGACAGCCCATGGGTGAACTTAAAAATATTGTGGGCTTTGCCATAATCACTACTCGCATAAAGCGTAGAATTCGCGCAATCTCCCAGCACCTGCGGCAAGCCCAGGTCGTCGCAAAAGCTTTGCGTTCTCCGCGCCATCCTATCGTCGCGCATATTGTGCCCATCCGGCGCTGCAATCTCTCCTGTACTTACTGCAACGAGTATGACGATTTCTCCGAGCCTGTTCCTACCGCTGTCATGCTACGCCGCGTGGACCGACTCATCGAACTGGGGACAACAATCATCACAATCAGTGGCGGCGAACCACTGCTGCACCCGGAACTGGACCAGATCATTCTGCACATTCGCAGTCGGGGCAGCATCGCTACTCTGATCACTAACGGGTACCTGCTCACTCCGGACCGCATCAAGCTTTTGAACCGCGCCGGCCTCGATCATCTTCAGATCAGCATTGACAACGTCACCCCAGACGAGATTTCCAAGAAAAGCTTAAAAGTACTGGACAAGAAGCTTCAGTGGTTGGCCGAATATGCGGAATTTCAAGTGAACATCAATTCGGTGGTGGGTACATCCGTCGACCATCCGGAGGATGCGGCTCGTGTCGCCCGGCGGGCCGGGGAACTCGGTCTCGTGACCACGGTTGGAATCATTCACGATGGTGGCGGCCAGCTTCGACCGTTGAGCGAACAACAGCAGCAGGTCTACCAAGAGATTGTGAGTGTAATTTCTAAGTCCTTTTCAACCTTCGCGTACTACAACCAGTTTCAGAAGAATCTGGTCCGCGGGCTCCCCAACGACTGGCATTGTCGTGCTGGCAGCCGTTATCTCTACATCTGCGAGAATGGACTAGTACATTACTGCTCGCAACAACGTGGTTTTCCTGGCATACCGCTTGAGCAGTACGGTCCGGAGCACCTGGAACGCGAATATCACACCGTCAAGCCCTGTGCCCCCTTTTGCACGGTATCCTGCGTACACCAGGTGTCCATGATCGACCAGTTCCGAGAGCAGCCGTTGGAGGCATTCAGTCGCTTCTTTCCGCCCAAGGCAGGCCAGGGAATGCCCTACGATCTCCCAATCCCGATCCGCGTACTTACTTGGATGTTCCTGCCGTCCGCCCCCGGCACGAGCACCGGACGCCGACTTCTGACGCACGCTTTTACGCGCGGCGCACTGTGGTGTCTGAGAGTGAAATGAGATGCGGTCACGTCGCAACGCCGGACACAGCCAATGAGAGCCAGAAAAGCCTATTGGACTGAATTCGGCCGTCCGTTCAGCAAGCTACCCCGGGAATTTTGTCAGGTCTGGGCTACCCTACCATCGCCGCGCTTCCCCCAACAAATTCCCCAAATAGGGAAAAATCTCGAATTTATTTCAAACACTGTGCAATTGTGAACACTCGCCCTAGTTTCCACCGTTGTAAGTTGTTTTCGAGAGGATGTGGAGGAACTATACGACCGGGTCGTTCGTTCCTCTGGTGGCACAGTGCCACCGCTGCGCCATATCTTCTTTTTGGACGGGTGTTTATACATGATGACCAGAGAACCGTTTACGCCTCGCACGCCTGACCCCGATAAAGCACCGCGGCCACCAACGCGCCACTACCCAGCAGCGGACAAGCCCGACAAGCCGACACTCGTTCCCAGCAAGTCCAAGGCCGCGTTCCAGTGGCCGCCAGATTGTCTGTGGCCATTTACCGGGAGAATCGGAAATCACAAATGGGATGGTGATGCCTAGAACGTGGTTGGGGTCTGACGCGGCTACTTCCGGCGTCGTTCAATGCCGGGCAGGGGCGGCTTCTTGGCACGCTCGTTGTCGGGAGGGCCGCCAGGCGTGGCAGGCGGTTCGGGAGTATTCTTGGCACGCGCACTTCGATTCTCGCCCTCCGGAGTCAGTGTTGTTCCGTTGTCATCATTAAGAACAACGCTAAGGAGGGAGCTATGGACGTGCAAATTGTCTCCGACGTCATAGTTGATGAAGTGGAGCTTGCGGAATCGGTTCATGAAGAAACTGACCCGCGAACGGGTGGTCCCCACCATCTCGGCCAGAGTCTCCTGACTCAGCCTCGGCACCACCATTTCGGACGCTCCTTCTTTCCCGAATTGCGCCATCAACAAAAGAACTCGCGCTAGCCGCTTTTCGCTGGAATTGAAAAGTTGATCGACCAAGTCTTCCTGATATCGGATGTTTCGCTTCAGCAAATGCTTGACAAACATCGCCGACAACTTCGGTTCCCGACTCATGGCCAGCATCATCGCCTTCTTCTCGACATGCAAAAGGACGCAGTCTGTCACGGCAGTCGCAGACGACATTCGTAGAAGCTGGCCAGCGAGACCACCTTCGCCAAAGAAATCGCTTTCGCCCAAAATGGCAAGTGTTGCTTCTTTGCCGCCTTCCGAGACAACGCTGAGCCGTACCTTCCCCGTTTGAATAAAGAACAGCCCGTCCGTAGAATCGCCTTGAGCGAAGATCGTATTCTTCTTTGGATAAGACACCATGTCCCTGCCCTTCCCAATCGTCGAAAGAAAGGCATGGGGGTTGAACTGAGTGTCAGTCTTCGCAGTTGTGATCTGTTTTGTCAGAAAGGCCGTCCTAACCGGGGGAAGATGCCGCCATGTCAAGTATGCGGGAAGGGAACGAAGCTCCGCTGGTCAATAAAGCACACAAGTATGGCTGGCAAGCTAGTCGGTCGATCCCAGTCAGTACTTCGTTTGTGCAGGCAGGGTGACCGCAGTCGCATGCGATTTCTGTCTTCCTCGATCCCGCATCTTTGCAGAACTGCCTACAATATCTCTCGCCTTCAGGCGGAACGCAGACACAAGGCAAGTAGGCGCATTTCGACTCGTTCTTGGCCACGGTTGTCCTCCTATCAAGTCAAGTAATCAGAAATGGGTCGTTTTCAATTCAGTTAACCGGCTTTAGTGGCCGCACGGGCACGCTCGGAAGAGACGCGTTTGCGGATCTTCTTGCCGAATTGCTGCAGACCCCCCGCTATGGCGCTCCGAGTTTCCTGGCCGCTGGCTGGCGCTAGGAGCAGGCCGACACCGATCCCGACCCCTATTCCCGCCACAAGGCGCAGGGCGTTGCCGAGCGCGTGACTGTCCTCACCGCGAATCGCTCTTGACGCTTTCGCAACCCGGTCAGCCGCATCCTCATACTTCTGCTGGACAGAATCGCGGAGGTCATCAATCTTGCGGGCGGCCCGGTCGCGCATATTATTTGTGCGATCTGACTGCTCAAGCAAATAAAGGCCGGAGCCGAGTAACATCTGGAGTAATTTCTTCATTATCATCCCTTCAATTTGAGAAGCCGTTATTGCCTCAGTGAGTGCGCCGCAGGCCATGGCAGGTCTCACCCCGACAAATCAGAGTCGGCGTTCTTCAACTCCTTATCCTCGTCGCGGTGCCCTAATTGACCTTGCATGCTGGTATTGCCTCCCTCACCTTCACTTTGCGGGTTCTGCTCCGTCGCGCCCTTGCCCCGATCCTGATCACTTGATTTGTCCATGGGCGATTTCTCTCCTCGTTCCATTATGGTTCTCTCAACACGAATGGCGGCCCATGCATTCGCCGCCGCCCTTCCTGCGCTCTGCAGCACTGTCATGGGAATCCGCAGCAAGCGAATGCTTGAGTCTTTTTTCGTCGTCACATGAACTGCAACTCCAGCGGCTTCAGGAAACGGGTCGGAAACCACTTCAAACTCCTCGCCCGCGTAGCCAAGATGCTTGACCTGTGCGCAGACTCTCGAAACTGAAGAAAGGGCAACACTGGAACTGGTCATGACCCATTGTGGACGCTAGGTCTAGGCTGCGTCTGAGCTATAAAGCTCACATCAGTATGGCGACCTGTGGGAAACTGTTGTTCATGCAAAAAGGCCATCTTCGGGTGCTCAAATGGCTTGGCACAATCCCGGCTATCGCGGTGTGCACTGCTTGCAGTCGCGAGTTCAAGGCTCCGATAACCGCCCTCAAGAGAGTCGCAGACGCGCAAGAGAGCCTCAGGGTTCAATTTGCCGAGCACAAGTGTGAGGACGAAGATGCCGGCCAAGCGGCTGCCAAAGAATTGACATAGCGAATTTCTGCCTGCCATGCGTTGTCGCGTTTCGTGCGTCTTGCCCTTGAAGAGTATTATTTGTCGTCCACATTGTGAGGTATTCAATGCCCAAGAGACCTCATCGCGAGACCCCTGTGGAACGTACGTTCCGAGAAGTAACAGGTCGCAAAATGCCACCTTGCGTTCGGTTCGGCGCATGCTGCTCCGCGAACCGACAGTCGAACACGAAGCGCACTGATCAAACTGCACCCTGACATCTGATTGCTCGCGGATGCAAAGATCGCAGGAAATCCTAGAGGAATTTAACGTCCTTGATTGACTGGAAGAAGCCGTTAACATGGCGTCACCCCCGAATTGACGTCCCTGATGAAAATGCCGAGGTTAAAAAGCTAGGCTAGCCGGCATGCGCTGGTGTAACGATCCTATTTGATGCTTATGAGCTGTATGAGACATAAATCAATCGGTTGCAGGTGTACGGTTGTGGCTACCGCGATTGCGAAAGCGGACATTCTGAATTTGGAGGACTACAACATGCACCCGGGATATCGCTACCTTACTTCCTTTTTCCTAGCCGCCGCCCTAGCTTCACCAGTGGCCATCGCGCAGCAAGATGACCAACATCGAGGGGACGACCAGCGCCAACAGCAGGACCGCAGCGACCGAAACACGGAAAATCAAAATCGAGTCTACGACAGGGGCCACAAGGATTATCACAACTGGGATGACAACGAAAATCGCGCCTGGGGGCAGTACCAGACGGAACACCACAGGAATCCTCAGGAATTCTCGAAGGCGAACAACAAAGAGCAGTCGCAATACTGGAATTGGCGCCATGCTCATCCGGATAAGGACTAGCTAAGTCACCACATCCGATGACAAAACATATGACGGTAAGAAATATGTCCCGTCCGTAATGTTGCGGACGGGACGTGGGAGTGGCGCCAGGCTTGCTCCGTCAGCCCGAAGATCCCGCCGGCAACGATGGCAGCCTGCCCCGGGCGCCGCGCCGTCATCTTCATCAGCCAGAGCATGCAACTCCGGCCAGCTCGGAAGGAAGGCATTTCATCACAGCCGGAGTGATGGAGTTCCCGAAGGCACAGGGAGACTCCGGAGCTCACTCTACGTGGGACTACCGATGTACAAATGGAGGAAAAGGAATGTTCTTAGCTAGCAAAGCGGCGTCGGCTGGGATTGTCTTCATATCGGTGGCGCTGGGGATCTCGGGACCGCGCCCAACGCCGCTCGCTCCGGGAGCCAACCTCACAAATCAAGTACCAGCAGTCGGGCATCGGAACGATGTCAGGACGATGCAACAAACTCTACGGGATAAAGGACACTACCGCGGGGACGTCGATGGCGTCTTCGGTCTCCGAACCCGGGCAAGCATTCGCAAATTCCAGAAGGCTGAGAATCTGCCAGTCACAGGACAGCTTGATACCCAGACCGCCGGTAAACTTGGAGTCAGGCCAGAGAGTCGCAACGAGACTGGCTACAACACTGCGAAGGATAAGCCTTCGGCTTACATAGAATGGGGTAAAGGCTTGGGGCGAACAGGCAAGGCATTACGAAAACCAATCGAGACAGTTGCCACTCCTGAAAGCGACCGGGGCGACCGCGAGAAGAATCTTCAAGATGGGAATGACAACCACGTACCGTAGTTCCCGAACGCCGACCCCAAAATCCAAAACCGATGGTTTCATAAGCCTTGCACTTGTCTGCGCTCGCAATCGCTATTGGCATCCAACCAGTTTAATAGAGAGCGAACGCTGCTCCGAGCCAGGGCAATCGAACAGTCAGCCGCTCCATAGTAGAGATTGATCGTGTCGCCATCGGAGTCCATCGCGTATCCGCACGGGAACACAACATCATCGACGTCGCCATGACGCTCGTACTCGGCCTCGGGCCCAAAGATCCACGAATCCCCCCGCAGTAAACACTTTTCTGGATTCTCAAGGTCGAAAAGGGCTAAGCCCAGCCGATACAGACAGCCCGAAGGGGTGTGCCGTACTCCGTGGTAGAACACGAGCCATCCTCTGGAAGTCTCAATCGGGGGCGGCGACAAACCAATCTTGTTTGCGTCCCACCAGGCGCCGCGGCGTGCCTCCAACATGAGCCTGTGCCTGCCCCAATAGCGCAGGTCAGGAGAGTAGGAGACCCACATGTGCGACCCCAGTGGCGTCATCGGCCGGTGAATCAACGCCCAGCATCCATCGATTCTGCGGGGCAAAAGGGCTGAGTCTTTGTCGTCCGGTGACATTATGACCCCATAGCGCTCGAAACTTCGGAAGTCTTTGGTCAAAGCAAGGGACACTCCGGGCCCACCCCGCGAATAGGAAGTGTACGTCACTACGTATTGCTGCAGTTCGGGCACGAACGTGATGCGAGGATCCTCAATGCCCCAGATTTCCTCCGGATGCTCTTTGGGGCTTGGCATCAATGTCGGTTCGACGTCAATTTGCCAATTGTCTACTCCATTGCGGGAGCGGGCGGCGCAAAGATGAGACAGCCCCCGTCGATCCTCTACACGGCAAAGCAACAGGGTCGAGCCATCCTCCAGCAGAGTCGCACCCGGGTTGAACACACTATTGATGGAGTATGGCCAATCCTTAGCCGACAAGATTGGGTTGGCAGGATGCCGGAGAAGCAGAGGCTCGTGGCGAATTGTTGTGGCAACGCTCATAGGTGTTCACTCAGTGGTCGTGATCAGAGTCTAATTACTAGTAGCAACGAATAACCCACTGCTTTTTCCCAAACTATCAGGTTCTGGCAGCGAACTCATTTCCAGCAGCGCCATCAGAAAAGATAGCGTTGATTCCGCTCCCTGGTTCTCATTGGCACGGTCGGGATGCAGGCCGTCCCGGCAGCCACCGGTCGCGGAATCATAAAGAGGAAGTTGCAGGTCATTGTCGCCAAGGAACCAGTTGAACGCCGACCAGGCCTCCGTGCGCCAGCGGCTATCCCCGGTTACACGCTCGGCTTGCAAACAGGCAGAGACCGCGCCGGCGGCTTCAAGCGGCTGTTGATCGAAGCGCGACTTTTCACCACCTTTGCGATAAAAACCTTGCGATCCGATGGGTACAAAGTGGCCATTGGTTTCGCAATGCTGAGTCTTTAACAGCCAATCCAATGCTTCGAGACCGGCGGACATCATGCGATCATCCGAGCAAGCTGAGCCCACGAGCAGCAGGGCTTGGGGCAGTCTCGCGTTTCCGTAGGCCAGAATGTTCTCGAACCACTTCCAATCCGGGCTTCGGATCGACTCATACATTTCAAGGAGTCGCCGGCTGAGTGCGGATCTTAGTTGTTGAGCGTCCCGGTCTCCCGGATACGAATCGAGGTATTCTTGAACTCCGAGCAGGGTGTAAGCCCAGGCACGTGGGCTGCTGAATTCCAAAGCTGCCGGAAGAGAGAATTCGAATAATCGGCCCGCCGCGTACCTCAATCCTTGATCCCTGGAGCGGCCTAAAACCGTTCCAAGTCCCCACAATGCGCGCCCGTGAGAATCTTCGGATCCTTCAGCTTCGCTCCACTGGCGATCGTAGCCAAGAAAGTTTCTGAATCTGCCCTTCACGGGATTGAACGCATGTTCCAAGAACGCCAAATACCGGAAGGACGAATCTGGGGTGACCAAGTCTGGAATGGCGAAGTCAGTTTTCTCAAGCTGTTCCTTACTCCGTTGCTCCACCAGCACGGTGAAGACGAGTGCGCGTGCGTTGTCGTCGGTGGTGTAGCCCTCACCGTACTTAGGGATTGTGAAGATCGAGTGCTGCAACATTCCCGTGTCGTCAGTCATCCTCGCCAAGTGAGTCAGTTTCAATTCAGGCAGCTGATTCAGTAATTTTTGCGTGACGCGGGCGGAGAATTGCACGTGTGGACTCTCCATGCGATCGCTGCGAACCCGCGCAAAACTTTCCATGTAACCTTGCGCTACTCTTTTCCAGACCATTTCGCGCGCGAACAAATAAGCGCGTTTGCGCATTGCGTGTCGTATCGCCGGCGTGTCCAAAAGCTCGACCGTCCTTCTTGCGATGGCATCAGGATCCTGGAAGTGAACCAGCGCGCCACGGCGGTCGTCCAGCAACTCAATCGCATGCCAGTACGGCGTTGAAATGATCGCTTTGCCCGCACCGAGTGCATAAGCAAGCGTCCCCGAAACCACTTGCGCCTCATGGCGGTAAGGAGTGATGTAAATATCCGCAGCGCCAATGAACTCAACCATCTCCTCAGGGCTGACGAAGCGGTTGTGGAAAATCACGTTCGACTCTACTCCCACTTCCTTCGCCAAAGCCTGCAAGTATGCTCGATACTGGTCGCCCTCGCGACGGAGCACGTGAGGGTGGGTCGCGCCCGCAACCATGTAGACCACATTCTTGTGTTTGGACAAAATCTGCGGCAGGGCTTGAATGACGTTTTCGATTCCCTTATTCGGTGAGAGCAGGCCGAACGTGAGTAGTACCGCTTTTCCTTCCACACCGAAGCGGTCCTTGTAGAAGTTAGGATCCAGGAATGGCAGGTCCGGAACGCCGTGAGGAACCATGTCGATCTTGCTGCCAGGCACTTTGAAAATTTCTTGCAAGAACTGGGACGAGAGCTGGCTCATGACAATGAGGCGATCCGAAAGCTCCAAGATCTCTTCCATCACCATGAGTTGGTCGGGATTCGGCTCGCGGAGGACGGTGTGCAGCGTGGTCACCAGGGGCATCTTCAGGCCGCGCAAAAGCTGCAAGATATGGCCTCCAGCGGGTCCGCCAAAAATTCCGTACTCGTGTTGCAGGCAGACCATGTCGATATTGTTGAAGTTCAGGAACTCAGCGGCTTGCTGATAAGACCTCAAGTCGTCCTGGGCGAGCGACCATCTCACCCGTGCAGGATAGTCATATCCCTGTTCCGTGTCGTTCACGGGCAGGGCCAACAGTCGAGCAGTCCCGTACTCGGCGGATATGGCCGCGCACAGGTCCGTGGTAAACGTAGCAATTCCACACTGTCGCGGCAGATAATTCCCGATCACCGCGATCCGACTTGGTAGTGATGGCTTCGACTGTGTTCTCCGTCGGGGCGCTGCGACTCCCTCCCCTGCCAGGGGGCGCACGCCGGCGACTTCTAAGATTCGCTGGGAAAGCATTACGTTTGGTAGAGACATTGGTCGGTCCTTAGGTCTGCCGAAACGGTTGCCGTTAGCGGTCAGCCGGAGGCCAAGTTGGCTGGTCTATTCACGTCCGGTACTCGGCTCGGCGTTTTGTCCAGCGTGTGTTCTTCAGTATTGAACAAAAGTGGACTGGCGGACTGGTCAAAATTGACCAGTCCGTGCTGCGGCGTACTCCGGAATTGAGTTGATGCGTCTGGCTCGAAGCCCGGCACTCTGCTGGCATGCCCGACAATCGCGAATTGTCGTCGCCCTCATTTCATTCTGATGTTCGTGTGGTCAAGGCGACACTAGAGCAAGTCTGTATGTAGATTTTCATTTCAGTTTTTTCCCGAGCAAGCCGCTGATTGCATTCGCCGGATTTGCCTTGGTTACGTCCTTCACGTCTCCCAATGCGCCTTTCGCGATGCCGCCTGCTACTCCTGCCATGTCGGGAATAAAGTGTGGATTCGACGTCGTCCCCTCGATCGCGAAGGGAATGCCACCCTTGCCGCTGCCCAGCGAGGCCACCTGCGTCAGTCCGCCCGCGACACCGCCTTTGAGGTCGGCCAGCATCTTGAAGTTCAGCGCGCCCGCCGGGCTCACCGTCCCCGCTCCAGTGATCACACCGACCGATGTAACTGTAAGGTTAATGTTATCCGCTTTTGTCCCCTCGGGTGCCACGCGTGCATTGAGGCTCGCATTCTGGATCGAAGTGTCCGGGTTGGACGCGGCCTTGCCGGCAAATGCCGACAGCGCTCCCAGTTTCGACCCCAGGTCGAACCCGGCCAGCTTAGAGTTGGTTAGCCGCACCGGCCCGGTGATCACGAGCTTGTCCACAGCCCCCACGATCCCCAGTTCCGCCGACATCGTCCCGCCCTTCAACTGCGAACCCGACGGAAGCACTACTCCCAGCGAGGGCAGCATCGGTTCCAGTTCATCGCCTGGCATGTCGCGCGCATCCAGTTTCATGTTTAACACTTGGGTGTCGCCCTGCGTTAGGAACGTTCCCGTCAGGTGCGCCACGGCCTTGCCGATCGAAATGTCCCCTTGCGTCAGCGATCCCGATTGCTTATCGAGATCGACATCCACTGCGTGCTTGACGACCACCGTGGTCGGAGCGGGCGTGCCCTTTGGCGAAAACTTCAGTTTCGTGCCGGTAAGTGTGCCGACGGCTTTCGCGTGGCTGCCATTCGAGTTGAGGGTCCCGTCAAGATTCACCAGCCCGGCAATGCCGCTGGCGGGATCGATAAATCCTGAGGCCGCAATGTTCATGTTGTTTACCTTCACCGCAGTCTCAAACGGAGTCTTGGCGGCGTTTCCGGCGTTAATCGGGCCAGCTTTCCCTGAAATTTTCGCGTCCCCTCCACCCGGCAACTGCGCCGTGAGTTTGAATGGGAACTGTGCGGTGAGGGAAAAATCCTCGACCTCAATGTTCACCTTGTCATAGACCTGGGGTTTGGCCGAAGAATTCGCTTTTCCGACAATCAACTTTCCATTGTTCACATTCAGCTTCGCCGCCGAGAAATTGGTCGGAGCTGTCGCTTCGGACTTAGGCTCTGCCGGCGTCGTTTTGGCGGCAACCGCGCCGATGCTCGAGAAATTCCATTTCCCGTTGGCTGCTTTCAGCAGCGTGATCTCGGGCTGCTGCAATTTGAGTTCGGTCACATTCAGTTGTTTCGAGAAGATGAGCGGCATTAGTTCCACGCCAACCTTCAGCGACTTGGCTGTGATGAAAGGCGACTTGCCAAAGGCGGGGTCGTCCGCGATGGCTATGTTGTCGGCCACCACGCTGCTGGAAAGAATTGACAGGCTCAGATTGCCCACGGTCACCTGTCGGCCCAGCGCGCTCGTCAGCTCCGACTCGATCTTTGGACGGAAACTGTTCACATTGATCAGCAAGGGCAGTGCGATCAGAATGACGAGAAGAATACCAACTGCGATTGCGCCGATTTTGAGTTTGCGGTTCATGTCTTTAGTCCTGCCTTTCCTGCAATTGGAAACGGATGGGTTTGAAAGAGAAAGCCTTGCTCCGAGAAGAGCGTTGCAGTAAACCTGAGTGGGTTTATTAACCGGTCAGCTTTTCACCTATAGCAACGAGACTCCTGCAAAGTGCGCCACCGTTCCCATATTGGGATAGTACGACTTGCACCTAGGGGCAAGACTGCTCACAATTGCTCATTCTTGCGAATAATCTGAAGAAACAGGAGTGCTGCTGATGGTGACCAAGGCGGTGTTGTCGCCAGCAAACCGCCGAGTTCTTCCAGTTAGTCATGGACTCTAATTCGCCCATAGTTTTTGGCAGCGCGGTATCCAATTAAGACAAAGTCCACCGCGCGATTGCTTGTCTAACCCGCAGCTTATCTTGGTGAGTGCTGTTCCATGCGAATGTGAGCGGTTGTGCTCAGACAGTCAAATCCATTTCAGATAGTCTTTCTGCTGTTCCACTCTGGATGCTCCAGGTTCCCAGGCCGGAAATTCAACCGTTTCACAACGCGCGAGTATTCTGCGCAAGGACCAACAGCAAGATCAAATCCCCAGTGAAACCTCTGACCGCCGCAAGGCGAGAATCCTAGGAGGGTTCCATGAAAAAAGTATTTCTACTGATGGTTGTATCGGGCCTGCTGGTAACGCTGGGTTTTGCGCAGACTCCCGACGGCGCCAGCAATGCGAACCAGGCTAACGTTAAAGGTTGCCTGGCAGGATCTGATGGCAACTACACAGTTGCGGAAGATGGCACAAGTCAGATTTTCAAGATCACCAGCAGCAGTGTTGATCTCAAGTCGCATCTGGGCCATGACGTAAACCTCACAGGGCACAAAGCAAGTGCGGCCGCGAGTTCCGGCGCCGCTGATAACAGCTTTACCGTCACCGAACTGAACATGATCTCCGACCACTGTGCCGCGGCCGCTGTTGCACCGGCTGCGACTGCCGGCCCGTCTTCGGAGACTGTCATCCCACCCCCTGCGGCGGCCACTACACCGGCTGCGACTGCCAGCGCACCCACTGCGGGCGCTGCTACACCGCCTGCCACTGCCAGCACACCCACGGCGGACGCTACCGCACCGCCTGCCACTGCCACCGCACCCGCTGCGGACGCTACCGCACCGCCTGCCACTGCCAGCACATCCGCTGCGGACGCTACAGCACCGCCTGCCACTGCCACCGCACCCGCTGCGGACGCTACCGCACCGCCTGCCACTGCCAGCACACCCGCTGCGACAGTCAGCCCATCTTCGGCGACCGTCAGCACACCCCCGGCGGATGCTGCTCAACCGGCGCGACACTCAGCCCGTCCCAGCAGAGTCTCAGCACCAAAAACTGAGGCCCCCGCCGCAGCTGCTGCGACGGCCAGCCCGTCCTCGGATGCAATCATCCCAGCCGCTGCGGACACCCCAACACCCGCTGCTACTGCCAACGCGTCCTCGGAGACTGTCAGCCCACCGGCTGCAGCCGCCACCGCACCCGCCGTGACTCACAAGAGCGGGTCTCTGTTTCTCTTGATTATGGTTGCCGTGTTGGTGGTCGTCTTAGGCACGCTGGTCCCTGTCTTCGGCAGGTGGAGAAGACGGAAAATGCTGGAGCGGACAGGCACCCCCAATCTTTCTTTCACCAAGGAAGAAAGCTCCGACCGAAACAAGCCAGCACCACGCAAAGCTGCCTAAACTGAGACTATGGAAGCCGTTCGACCGCAAGTTGACGCTTTCTTGCTCGATTGGATAACGCGCCAGCCACTCAAACGGGAATGGTTTTTCGAGCAACGTGATGGCAATTGTCGATTGATGGCGTCGCTTGCGGCTCGGCTTGGCTGGCCTCCACCCGCTCGCACTTGTGTTTTTCAAATTGCTTGCGTAAGCTTTCTTGGGCGTCCGGTGTCCGGTTCAGTATCGCTAGGGGAACCGTGAAGTTCGCGGCACAATACGTGCAGCGAGCAACGGCTGGCACGGTGCCGAGCCGTTGGACGATCCTGAGACTACGCTTTTGCGTGGTGGATCGGGACTTCGTCATACCGAACAGTTTTCTTTTGACCTTCCCGCACGCTTCAGGCCGGACTCAGGTTGAAGTCCGGCCTTTTCCGTGCAAGATAATTCTCAGACGGATGCTCTCAGGCTGAAGCCTGATGCTCGATGCTCGCTACTCGCTGGCCCTTTGCGAGTTTGGGAAACGCGGCATAAGTAGAAGGTGCTGGTGAACCGCTACGCTCGACTCCCAAGCTGGGAATGCCCAACATAGGTGCAAAGTGCACGTGCACAATCTCGTTCCTCACTGCGTACAACACCAACTCGGCGACGGAATGCAGGCTGAGCTTGCGCAAGATATTGCTGCGATGCGTTTCCGCCGTTGCCAACGAGATATTCAGTATGGAGGCGATCTCCTTAGACGCTTTGCCCTCGCACACGAGCTGTACCACTTCGCGCTCGCGGGGCGACAAAGTGGCAACACTGGACGCGATTGGAACAACGCGATGCCGCTTGTAACCGTCCATAATCAGATCGGACACTCGGGAGCTGAAGGTGGTCTTCCCCCGTTGCAATGCCTCCACTGCCGACATTAGATCGTCGGTTTCGTCGGACTTAAATACCCACCCACGAACTCCCGCTTCCAAACCGTCTCGGACCACTCGCTCGGAGTCCACCGCGGTAAGGATCAGGATCATCTGGTCCGGATTGTTTTTCAGAATCTGCCGGGCTGCGTCGAGTCCATTTAGTTCTGGCATGCAGATGTCCAGAATAAGAAGATCTGGTTTCAACTGCCTACACTTCTTTACCGTATCCCGTCCGTCGGCGGACTCTCCGCAGACCTCCCATCCTTCGTGAGACTTAAGCAGCGCGCACAGACCGAAGCGGAATATCGGATGATCGTCAGCCACCAAAATGCTAAACCTATTCATAGAACCTCCCCACTATTAGAAACAACTTATCAGCGCACTAGCCCAGTGTCTGAGCACAATTGCTCACCATACCTGACGACACCCGGGACGGCCATTGGTGTAAGGCGCTTCTCTGGATGTCCTTGAATCTCCTGAACTAGAGGCGAGTCACTGCCGCGCGGAAAACCTAGTCATCGAACTGTATTCCAGGAAGCGTCAGCCGCTCCGAACCAATAAGTGCCCCTGCCAGCGTCCTTCCGTTGCCGAGTACCTTTCACCACGCCGCTTTTCCCGCGCTCCGCTGATCATATGACTCCCAAACGGCAGTTTTTCTGCGATTTTGAGCAGAATTGACCAGCGCTCGACAGCACTCTTCGGCAAAAATTCAAATGTGTAGTTATCTCTCGCAGCAGAATGGACATTTATGAATCGGGAGACAAATCGTGATTTCGACCCCCAAATCTTTCTTTCCACTAACGGGGATGGCAGGCAAATTGTTTCCTATCGGGAGAGACAGATTATTTTCGCTCAGGGCGCCGCCACCGACGCAGTCTTTGTGATTCAAAAGGGTAAGGTAAAACTCAGCGCGAAATCGAGAACTGGCAGGGAAGCAACACTGGGCATACTAAGCGGCGAGGATTTTGTCGGTGAAGACGGCATTGCCGGTGAGCCGCTCCGCATCGCATCCGCAATTGCAATGACGGACTGTGATCTTCTGAGGATTGACCAAGAGGTAATGGTGCTTTCACTTCATGAGGAACAGAGCTTGTTAGAGCTCTTTGTCACATATTTATTGGGACGGAACATCCGATACCAAGAAGACTTGATTGACCAACGTTGCAACTTCAGTGAGAAAAGACTTGTCCGGCTTCTTCTATTGCTTGCCAAGAAAAGCACACCTGACTCTGCCGTCCCCAAGTTAGATCAGACGACTCTGGCGCAAATGGTGGGTACTACACGGTCGCGAGTTAGCTTCTTTATGAATAGATTCAGGTCGTTGGGCCTCATCGATTACAGTGATTGCAGTCGCGGGTGGCAAATTCATAGGTCGCTCCTTGCTCGCTATGCAAGGAAAAAAGTGCTCACTCTCGCTCAGACTTGACGGAAGTCGAACACCACTGTTCCTCCGGGCCGACTGTATTGCCACAGGTAGGCTTGACTAATTCTTCCTGCGGGCCTCGTGCATCTGCACATCAACCGGGGTTTCATCCGCCTGAATGTAACTTCCGCTAATCAACTCTCGTCTCATTGCGGCGAACATAGGGATCAGTAGCTCGCCGACTTTGCGGACCCAACCGTCCAGCGTCGGGGGCTGATTGCCAAGCCGATGTCCCTTTCCAGAATCACACTCTGCCGATACGCGAGGTGCATGATTGCAATACTCGCTGACGACCGTGTCGATAATGATCCGGTCACGGGCCAGACACTGCTCGATGATCCGTGGCGGCAGTGATGCCGAGATCACTCCAAGTTCCTCGGGCACACCGTCGAAAACGCGATTCCCGCAGGATCTGGAGAATTGCTGCTAAACACTGCTGGTCGTGAGGGTTGAGTGGTGAGCGCGGAAGGAATCGAACCTTCAACCTACTGATTAAGAGTCAGTAAATCATACATCACCTCCGGACACGACTTAGATGCTTTACAATTATGTCACTATTTTTCAGAGACATCCATTGACACACTACTGACCCTCAGCGACAATAAATGCCAATCGTGCGTATCATGTACGGACACAGCACGGACACAAACACAATATGTCGGAGAAAATCAGCGAGAAAATTGTCAAGAATCTTGCCCCGCCGAAGCACGGTAACCGCATTCTCTACGACAGCCAGATCCCCGGCTTTGGAGTGCGTATTACTGCCGCTGGTGCGATCAGTTTCATTCTCAACTACCACATCCACGGCAGGGAAAGAAGGTTCACCATTGGCAAACATCCAGAGTGGTCAGTGCTTGCTGCGCGCAACCGTGCTCTGGAGCTGCGGAGAAAGGTCAACGAGGGGGTTGACCCCCTAGAAGAGCGTGAGCAGGATCGCACGCAGCCCACGATGAACGTTTTGTGCGCGGAGTACCTGGAGCACCACGCACTGGTACACAAACGTCCGCATAGTGTGCGTGACGATAAGCAGATGATTGCGGGAATCATCGCCCCCAAGATGGGCACCCTGCGAATCTCCGCTGTGAGCAGGCAGGGCGTTGCAAAGTTGCACGCATCGCTGAAGCCCACGCCTTACCTTGCAAACAGGGTGCTTGCGCTGCTCTCCAAGATGTTCAGCTTGGCGATTGAGTGGCATTGGGTCCGCATCAATCCAGCCCAGGGGATACCACGCTTCCACGAAGACAGAAGAGAACGGTGGTTGCAGCCGAAGGAATTGCAGCGATTCATAGAAGCTTTAAATGCGTATCAAAACCAGAATGTTGCTGATGCGTTTCGCCTACTGCTGTTGACCGGGAGCCGAAAGAGTGAGGTCTTGACAGCAGAATGGTCGATGTTCGATCTACAGCAAGGTCTATGGACAAAGCCTTCCAGTCGCACTAAAGAGAAACAAATAGAACACATCCCTCTAAGCGTCCAGGCACTGGAGTTGCTTACCAGGATGAAACAGCACAGCGACGGAACTGGATTCTTGTTCCCCGGCTTGAATGGGAAGCCCCGCACAACATTACGGATAGCATGGTCTCAGATTTGTAAACCTGCTGGTCTTACCAACGTCCGAGTCCACGATTTAAGGCATAGCTACGCGTCTTATCTGGTTTCGAATGGGGTAAGCCTCCACGTTGTGGGCAAACTGCTAGGGCACTCACAAGCACAGACTACACAGCGTTACGCACACGTGGCTCACCAATCCTTGCGAGACGCCAGCAATCTTTTTGGAAACATCTTCCAGGCTGCCGAAAAGCAACAAGACAAAGGTTGACAATTTTATGTGTACGACTCCGCTCATAAACGTAACGAATGTCTGTGAGGTTAAGGGGACCTTCTGCTACTAGGAATTCTATTGACACGACTGTCTGCTATATGCTATAGTGCTTTTTTAGCCTGAACGATCCCAAGGAGTGGGTGGCTAATAACTCTATTTGGGAGATGATCAGTGCTAAACCTACCCCGCGAACTCCGCTCAAAAATATCAGAGTCACACAATTCTGAGATTCAGTTGTTTTCCGACCGTTCGCCGATTCTTGATGGTTTCTTGCGACGCGAGGAATTAGCGAAGGAACTCGGGTGTAGCGCCAGAACAATAGATCGATGGCATGCACTGCGTGAGGGGCCGCCGCGTGTTCAAGTTGGGCGCACAATTCTCTATAACATTCAGTCTGTGCGTGACTGGTTACGCTCCAGAGAACAGCAGCCTCCCTCTATGAAGAACCGTCGCACACTTTTCCCGAAAGACATAACAAGAGCAATTGACCACTAATACCCCATAACTGTAAGGCCCATAAAAGCTCTTAAGGTAAGCGGTGACCGGAAGGAAGCTAACAAAGAGCACACAAATCATGTTGGTGTTTCCTAAGAAATTTAGAAAAAATTTGACCGGCCATTGTTTTGGAAAACTAACAGTCGTCAAATATCTAAGGCGTAAGAACTGACGGCCACGGCTGGTGGCGTTGTAAGTGTTCTTGTGGAAATCAGATAGATGTCCGCACGGGAAATCTGTCGTCAGGGAATACGAAGTCTTGTGGTTGTGGCCGCATCCAGAGCATGACAACGCATGGAAAGTCACGTTCTTCTACATATCGTATTTGGGGTGGGATGCGTTCACGTTGTGCCAACCCAAAAAACCAATAATTTCAAGAATTATGGCGGCAGAGGAATAAAAGTATGCAATCGGTGGCTTGTTTTCGTGAATTTTTTAGCCGACATGGGAGAGAGGCCCCCCGGCCTGACGTTAGAACGTTAGAACGGATAGATAATGACGGCTCCTATGGTCCGGATAATTGCAAATGGGCGACTTCCAAGGAACAGGCAAGCAACAGACGCAAGAAGTCGAAAAACAGTAAGGTTACGGGAAAGCAGAAATAACAGGACATTCCTGTCGGCGACGGTGGGCGCTTATGGAGCGGTTGTAGCGGCCCTCATGGAAGGTGGAAAATGCTGATTTTCGATACTCCAACAGAAGAGAAAAAGATGCTTAACCACAAGAAATACGCAACCGCAATCCATGAGGTTGGTCATGCCGTTGCCGCTTATGATCTGGGTTTTGGAATGAGGAAAAGAGGCATAATCCTGCACGAGAATCCTTTTCTGAAAGGCCGGTTTGACGGAACCGCGTTTACGCATGTTCCTAGGATTCGGTCTCAGAATCCACCAAAGTACTGCCTCCGAGCCGATATTGTAATCAGCTTCGCCGGAGGGATAGCCCATCGCTGGGCAGATTATCTTTTCTGGAACAAGATCGAGCAGGACATTTGGACAATTAAGTATGATCTCGGCAAACTTGTTCCCAATCTAAAATCGCGCGTTGACAATTACGATGCAGAAGAGGGGAGTGAGTTGTGGGCGCTAGTCTGTGCTCTAGTGACTTCCAGAAAACGAGAGAAAGCTCTGCAAGACCTCGATGAATACTACGAAAACATGCAATCGGATGGAACTCCTGTGGTGAAAATCGATCCCGCAATTTTCGACATACTTTGGCCATTGGCGCAACAAGCTCACGCAATTATCAATTCGCATTGGTTATCAGTGAAAAGACTCGCGTGTGATCTACTCAAAAATCACAGTCTTAACGAGAGAAGAAATAGAAGCACGACTCCCATGGTCCGGCTGCACGGTGATCGGGTAAGCATTGTGCAACTTTATTTTACGGCCAAGTGAATCGGATGAACCGTATGAGAGTGTTAGTCACGAATCAGATTTGGAAACTTGTTCTTTCCTGTCGGCGACGGCAGGCGGTCGTGAAGCGGTTGTGGGCGCGAAGCATTGATCCCGAAAGGGAGAAACTGGAGGGGACGACCCCCACGGAGAACGGCGACGGATACCAAAAAGGTATTGCGGTTCGCGGATGCTTTGCGGAACTGGTGGACGGCGGGTGCGCATTAGGTCAAGAGCGCGATCCCGACGTAGACAGCCAATGTGGGCATGTCGCACCATCCAGTTTGAAACCGTGGCTCGGATCGTTAGACCAGACATCTCTCGGAAGATGTCTACACAAGCGAGCCAGTACCCCACCAGCATCTTCGATTGCATTCTGACCGTTACGTAAAGGAGGGATGCGAATCGGGGGTGGTCCGCGAAAGCGGATGTGTGGCTCCATACGTTGAGAGTCCACAACACTGAGACCTTGGTGAAGGTCTCAGTGTGCTCACCACCATTGAGAGAGGGGGATTGAAACAGCACCTTGGGTGCTGCACTGCAGCGGATGCTGCAGAAATGGAAGATGGCAGCGGATGCTGCATCACCGGGGTGAAGTGCTATTAATTGCCACGGGGAACCGCAACCGCAAATCACAACTGCAACCTTGACAAACTGGAAGTGAAACACACAGCGTGGTTCCCCGTGGCTATTAATTGCACCTGCAGCCAGGAAGAAGAAGGAAATGACATGATGGGTGGTGACAGTGGTCGAGATCAATATCACATCCCTTGTGACATAGAGTTAAAGAAAGCTGGTTAGCCCGTTCAACTTCGTCCGATTTCTAGCCAGCATTTGCAACAACAAAAGGATTTTGAAGGAGCCGGAAGCATGGCACTGATTCTGAAGAAGGAATCGAGGTTTCGCAATTGGTATGAGAAGAACAAACAACGCTTGTCGGAGAAGCGCAAGAAGCTCTACGCGGAAAACCCAGAATACCGGCAACGGACGTTGGAGGCCAGCAGAAAGCGCAGGCGTGGCGAGCCAACTCTGCCGATCCCACCGGACGCCCCGATTTCCTTTGCACAAGCTGCGGAAGGCACGGGTGTCAGCATTTCGACCTTGCATGATTGGCGTCGAAAGCACTACTTCCCCGAACCGAAGCACCACTGTCGCGGCCTCTGGTTTAGTGAGAAGCAAGCGCTCCTGCTCAAGAACCTGAAAGAAGTTTTCAGGGTATATGGAAAAAGACCCTGGAACGTGAAGCAGGAGCGATTGAAAGAGGTGGTCGCGTCCATGGGTGCGAATTGGAATTAAGTTGAGTCGTCGTGACGATCTGCACAAGGCGAGCGATCCCCTGCAACCGAGTGCTGGTATTGACAAACGTTTCAGGTTGATCATCGGCTGTAGAGAAAGCCAACGAAAAAAGGTGATACATCATGAAATTTGAACGGTTACAGCGTCTCGGCAATGAAAAATTCCAGAAGATTGTCAACGAGCTAATGCGCGGCACCCCAGTAGTTATGATTGCCAGGTTGATCCAGCAAGAATGGGGAGATTGCCAGAATGTCCGTGAGAACACACTCGCTAGGCAGTCGATGCGCCTGCATACCGCGATTACAAATGGGGCCTTCGGAGGTGATTTGGCGCAGGAGGCGAGAAGAAAAGCGAGTGTCAGAATCAAGCTCTTCCATGGCTCCAGCCTAAACTGTCTGGAAGAGCTGATTGACCTCGCAGTCTTGGAGAGAGATCGTGTGCAGCAGTTACGGGAAAAAGAGCGAGAGTTGAATATTCCGCTTTCCAGTCTAAATGCCTTGATCAACGACTACCGAGACCTGCTTCTCTGTATTCAGAAGATCAAGTTTGATTTGGGCCTGGATGAATACAAAGGCGTGATGTCAGGAGTGAAAGCCACGGCCACAAGCCTGACGCGCCCTGATGGTCTCAAGATTCAGCAGCAAGTGTTTGAGGCGATAGAAGTGGTGGAAGACATCTTTCGTAGGCGCGGCATTTATCCGCAGGTGAGCGACGGCCCTGATGCATGAGGAAGCTGTGACAAGTCTACATGAACGGTTTGAACGGTTCCTGCGTCAAAGAAGGCTTGACTGTGGTGGCTCAGCCTGAAATGGAGAAGCGACGTTCTCCGTTAGTGTAGAGTCCGCCCCGGCGGGGCGGGGATTTTCAAGGCATAGGGGTCTATCGTCCGATGACTTTTCTGGTTGTCAGTGTGCAGCGCGAGAGGATTGGCTCCCGCGCTGCTAAACATCGGCTCGATGAGCCCGCTAGGTTATCCCTCAGCATGGTTGCATCCCTGCAGAGCCTGCCTCCGTTTCACCCGGCAAGTTCATTTTAGCTCCGCTGTTCTCAACTTCCAGTTTGCTCGTGAGACTACCGAACAGGGAAACCTCTCACCATGTGGGCAGCTGCTGCAAACCTGCCTTCATTTTTGAGGTTTGGGTTGCGAGGACTGTTGTTGTGGCCGCGGGCGGCTTGCGGGCGGGACGATACCGTTCATCCGCAGGTACTCGACCATCTGACCGTAGTGATCCTTCGGATGGAAGGCGCCGATAATGGCGATTGCGAGACGCGTTGAGAGGAATGGGGATACGGGCTTGGGCAGCGGCGTGACCTCGTTTTCGGAGGTGATCCCGGAAATGGCCCGATGGCCGAGCGCGAAGGAATCTTTAAGATACTGGACAATTTCGGCCTTGGTTTTCAGCGCCGCGGGGCCGTTGGCATTTTCTTCGATGGAGTTAGCGTCGATCGTCTCGCCCATGAGCGGGCCAAAATAAAGGTGATTGGCGAAGCCGATGTGTTTCACCTGTTCAGCGAAAGTGCGTACGCCTTTAAACTCGCCATTGGTAGGCGCGAAGGAATACTTGTCTTCGGGCATAGCTTCAGCAGCGGAAACGACTTCCTGCTCGACAACACCATAGAGCATGTTGAGGACAGAAGTGACGGTGGGCGGTTGTTGCTGGGCCGTTGAGACGACCATCAGACGCTCCTTGTTTTATGAAGTAAACGCCAAAATCTTATGCTTCTGTGGCCAGAGAAGTCATCCGCAAGTTTTTACTGGCCGCTCGCTGCAGCAGCTGCTCCACCAATTATGCTAGCGACATCCCAGCAGCTAGCCGCTTCGTTCTTCACGCAGCTTGCTGGCGGCGACTCTTACGTAGCAGTCTGGCGGCTTCCAGTTTGCGGTCGCGCTCAGCATGGATCTTTGCCTGTCGGCCCGCGAGCATGTCGTTCGGTGTCACGTAGCCAATCGCGCTGTGCAATCGCACGTTGTTATAGCGATCCACATACTGTTGGATCAGGCGTTTCGCGTCTTCCAGTGACAGCGGCGTTCCCGGTCGAATGCATTCGCTTTTCAGCGATTTGTGCCAGCGCTCCAGCTTTCCGTTCGATTGAGGATAATAGGGCGAGGTTCGGATGTGCGTCATGCCCGAGATGCGAATGAACTCCTTGAAATCGCGAGCGATGAACTGCGGGCCGTTGTCGGAGATGATTCGCGGCTTCGCTTCCGTGTACTTCTCCTGGGTTCGCTGCAGAATCACTTCGATGTCGGCTTCTCTCATGGACTCCCGGAGATCCCAATGCACGAGGAAACGGCTGAACCCATCCAGAACGCTGCACAAGTAATAGAAGGTGCCGCACAGGTTGATGTAGGAAACGTCGATATGGCCAGTGCTGGTGCGGCTGCAGCGGCTGCTCGAAACCGGTTCCCTTGCGCGATGGTTTGCTCTTCCACTGGGATAATAATCCAGCTTGCTTCAACACTCGCCAAACACTCGCCGGACTAACCGCCACAACGTCAGCGTCGAGCATCATGAACGTCAGCCGCCGATAACCTTCCAGCGGGTTCTCCAGATGGAACTCAATGATCGCTTCTTTCTCCCACGGCTCCAACCAGAAATCACGGGGAACCCAACCGTTGTGCTCGTTGACGCACCCGTAGCGCTGCCGCCAGTCATAGAACTTGCTGGCGGTCACGCCCAGCCACGGGATGAACCGTCCGACGCCGATCCCGGCCTTCTCCGACCAGCGTCGGACGAAATCCACTACTAGATCCCGCACATCGTGCGGCACCCAGTTGCCGGTTAGAGTTCCCCAAGACTTTTTTTTAGAGCGATGTGCTCAGCCATCAGCTCAGCCAGGACCTCGTCCTTGGTCTGCATCTTCTTCTCCAAGAACTCGATCCGTTTCTGCTTCTCCTCCACTTGGCGCTGGGGACGCTCTTGCGATTGAAAAGCGGCGGCTCCGTTCTCGAACAGTTCCTTCTGCCAGCGGTAGAACACTGTTGGCCGCAGGCCTAGTTCTTCACACAGCTCCGAGACGGGTATTTTGTCCACAAGATGCCGCCTCAAGATGGCTACTTTTTCTTCTGGAGTGAAATGCTTCCGTTCCTTCCTCATACGTTCGCTCCGTTATCTTAACGGACGAACGCTTTCTCCATTTCCAACTGAGGCGCGACATTTTTCCCGAAATTGTGAGACGTGCAATTGAAAGACTTTCTCGTAGCGCCAGTTCATGTTCTTGGTGTTTTGCCGGTGAGCAACCATTCCATTGACTTGTCCCACACGTGACTCATCCGCAAAGTTGCTTGATTGCTTTAGACGGGTCTCACAGATCTAATCCCAGCTCATGCGCACGCTGCTGGTGCAGGGAGCGCAGCACATTCTCGGTCCGTTCGGGGTGGCCTGCCCTCCCTCTCCGCCACTGTTTCAAGCACTTACAGACCGTACCTGCTGTTCATTCTAGTTACCGCTCCCCGGTTCGCCCCCAAGTCCCGCGCCACTGGGAAAGATGCCTACATCTGCGGCGCCTGACGGTGCACTTCTGCCACCTCCAATCAGGTGACTCGCACTCCGTTTTAAAAGCCGAAGATCGCAAAATTCCGCACCATCCCGTAATCGAGAATTAATTGCAGGGTAGGCTATTGCTTAAGCTCTACCGGGGGACCGCTGACTCGCTTCCCCACAAGGTCAATTGTTACTTCGACGCGGTCGGCGATCGTAACGAAGGGAATACCTTTGTTCATCCCATAGTCCTTACGATCAAAGGCCATGATTCCTTTAATCGTGCCCGATCCTGTCCCCGCACCGGTGACCTTTAACGACAGCTTTTCGGGTTTAGTCACTCCGCGGATGCTGAAGTCTCCATCAATTTCAAACGTATCGGGACCGCTTTGTACGATCTTCGTTGACTTAAACGTAATGAACGGATTCTGCTTGACGTCGAAGAAGTCCTTGCCCTTCAGCTTGCCATTCTTCATACCGCTTCCGGTATCCACACTGTCAGCCTCAATCTTGATGTCCAAAACTCCTGTTGTGACATCTGGAGACGTAAATGTCAGAGTGGCATCCCACTTGTCGAAAGTTCCGACCAGAGCCACCGAAGCCTTCACGGAGAAGGAAATCTTGCTGTTTTCCTGCGTAATTACAAAAACAGGAGGGCCCTGCTGTGCTCGACTTAGTGACGGGAGCACGGCGGATGCTAGGAGACAGAAGACAGCTAATCTCATAAAATCCCGTAGATATGACATCATAGATGCTCCAGTGAACGAAAATTTTGAAGGCCTCGCTATTGCTGAGAGTGACCTTGTCCAGACAGAGACATCAGGCTTGAGTCCACACTCACGCGTCTCGCGGGCGGCCAAAACTACCTTTAAAATCGGCCAAACTGGTCACGGGGACAAGGGTGCAACTTTTGAAACCCGCCCACTCCTATCCCGAGCCTTGGCTAACGCTTCTTTCCCGCGCCTCTAAGATCCGCTCTACTCTTCACTTATCACATTATGGGCCAGGTTGCGGCTACTCGAAGAAGTCCTAGGTGACTTTCGAAGCATCAGTTGCGAATATCTGTGCCTGGAATTGTTAGCCCGTCCTGAATGCACGTTCAAGCGGGATCGGGCGTGTCCATTTTTATGTGGTAGCCCAGCGGGTGCTTGATGATCTTCTCCCAAGTAGTACTTGTAGGAGTCCGCCAGCCGGGTGAAGTGGTTGCTGAAAATGTAGGCATCGAACGACCAGTTGGTATGCTAGTGCGTTTCACGGAAATAGGCGTTGCGTTTCAGGGTTCTGAGAGTAGGCTACGCGAGGCCTCATGAGCTCCCTACCGAATCGAACAGAATTCTCGCATGGCTGGGGCTGTTCCTAGGATTTCTGCCAGTTTCGCGGGGCTCTTACCGTCATTAGTCTCTACGGTTAAAAGGCAGCAAAGCGCACAGAGCCTAGGGAACCTCAGCTAGCGAGCTGAATTCTGGAGGTCATATGAGGATTCGAAACCACCTTCTGCTCGTAATCACCTTGTGGATGGTTGCGTCTTCTGCACCGGCCCTTGCCCAGGAGCATCAGGCTGAGCACACCTGGAACTATAGTGGAGCGCAAGGACCCGACCATTGGGGCGATCTGAAACCGGAGTTTGCTACATGCAAGACTGGCCATAATCAATCGCCCATCGATATTCGCGATACCCGCAAGGCAGATCTGCCGCCTATCCAGTTCGATTACAAGCCTTCCGCTCTGCACATCATCGATAATGGGCACACCATCATGATCAATTACAGTCCTGGAAGTTCCATCTCGGTGGGCGGGAAGACGTATCAACTGAAACAATTCCACTTCCACCGACCGAGCGAGGAGAAGATCCATGGCAAAGGTTATGACATGGTGGCCCACCTGGTGCATGCTGATCAGGAAGGAAACCTGGCGGTAGTCGCGGTTCTGCTTCAGAAGGGCGAAGCGAATCCACTGATTCAGAAATTGTGGGACGACTTACCCAAGGAACAAGGAAAGGAAGAAGTCTTAGACAGCGTTCAGATCAACGTAGCCGACCTGCTCCCTGGGGATCGCGATTACTACACTTTTCCGGGGTCACTCACCACGCCGCCCTGCAGCGAGGGCGTGACTTGGTTCGTATTGAAGCATCCCGTCACGGCATCGGCGGCAGCGATCGCGCAATTCGAAAGATTGTACCCGAACAATGCACGCCCGACGCAGGCGCAATATGACCGAGTGGTGCTAGAGAGTAAGTAAAAAGCCTGGCACAGCTAACCGGGAAATGGAAGCATGCGGAAATCTCAGAATGCAGGAGCATAAGCTTGATGTCTGCTCGAACCGCAGAGCGTAGGATCGCGGCCGATCCGCCGAAACTGCGGGTGTCGCATTTCATCCGGCGCCGATGCTTTTACGCCTGCCTACTTTCTTTGAACCTTCTATTTCCCGTTCTCGCTGTCGCGCAACGGGTCACTCCCACCTCGCCGGCCGCACCGCCGCCCGAGCCCCCCAGGGAATCCCTTGGTCGCAGCACGCCCCGCGGTACTGTCCTAGGTTTCTTGAGTGCCGGTCATAAGGAAAATTATGAACTCGCCGCACTCTACCTGGACACCCGCCTGCGCGGCAAGTCCGCCGCCGTACTGGCTCACCAACTGTTCGTCGTTCTCGACCGCCGGCTACCCGCTCAGCTCAATCAACTCAGTGATAAGCCTGAGGGTTCTCTGCCCAATCCGCTTAGACCCGACCAGGATCTGGTCGGAACGATCACGAGCGTCAACGGGAATGTAGACATCCTCCTCGACCGCGTGGAGATAGGTAAGGGTGAGTTCCGCTGGTTATTCTCCGGAACGACTCTCGAATCAATTCCCGGCTTGTATGACGAAGTCAAGGTCGTATCGGTGGACAACGTTCTCCCCGAAGTCATGGTGAATACTCGACTCGCGGGCGTAGCCTTGTTCGAGTGGTTCGCTGCCTTGGTGTGCATTCCGCTTCTCTACATGTTCACAGTGCTGGTGAGCCGGTTGGCGAGCCCGCTCGCTGGGGAGTTGCTTCGCCGCCTGCGCAAGAGGCCAGATCTGCACAATCCCGACGTGGTGCCCGGGCCTCTCCGCCTGCTTTTCATGGCTTTCGTCATTCTCTGGACAATCTCCAAAGTGAGCCTGCCCCTTTTGGCAAGGCAGTTCTGGTCCAGCACCGCGGCCGTCATTATCATTGCGGCTTGCGTCTGGCTTTTTATCCTGTTGAACGGCCTGGTAGAAGAGCTACTCCGTAAACGCTTGGTCCGGCGTCATGCGGGAGCCGCTTCGATCCTGCGTCTCGGGCGACGAGTGATCGATCTACTCGCCATCTTCGTGGGCATGCTTGTCGGCCTCCACCATTTCGGTGTGAACCCAACGGCTGCACTGGCCGGACTAGGAGTAGGCGGCATCGCTGTCGCGCTTGCTGCTCAAAAGACACTGGAGAACGTAATCGGCGGCGCTTCTCTCATCTTCGACCGTCCGGTCCGTGTAGGAGACAGTGTGAAGTTTGCCGAGATCCAGGGCACAGTCGAGGACATAGGCTTGCGTTCCATCCGGATCCGGACCATGGACCGAACTGTGGTCAGCGTTCCCAACGGGCAGATCGCGAATGCAAGCCTTGAAAACATCTCCATACGGGACAAATTCTGGTTCCACCCTAGCCTAAGTCTCCGTTGGGAGACCACCGCTTCACAGATGCGCTCCGTTCTTGATGGACTCAACAATCTGCTAGCGCAACAACCCCATATCGAACGCGACTCGATTCGTGTGCGCTTTCTTCGCTTCGGGACGTCTTCCCTGGATGTAGAAGTCTTTGCTTACTTTTTTGCTCGCGATTGGGGCCACTTCCTGGAGATCCAACAGGAATTGTTGTTACAAATTATGGAGATTGTGCAGGCAGCCGGAACGCAGATGGCTCTCCAGTCTCACGTCGTCTACCCAGCCGCAGTTTCTGCATCAGATGGAACTAACGTACAAGTGTCGCTCAAAACAGCCGTTACAGACACGAAACCTGTTGACCATGCGAGAACAGCCAAATCCGCTTAAAGGAGCGATAGCTTGGTCATTCGCTTCTCTAATTGTGAAGGAGGAAGATGCATGAGAAGATTGGTGGCTTGTCCTGCTGTTCTTGGGCAGCTTTCTTTTCGCACAAGAAAGTAATCCAAACAACCCGAGCCAGAACAACTCGAAGCCTCGCACACGACAGATAAACGTACAGGGCTGCGTCGGCAGATCTGCCGGCGACTACGTACTGACGAAACAGGATCCCGGTATGACTTACCAACTCTTGCCATCAACTCTTTCTCTTTTCTGGATAGTTCGATTTTTGGTTCGATGGCCGCCTGGCCTCCGAAATCCCACCTTTCGGGTTGCCCTTGTCCCTGACCGGGGGATTCGGCTGGAGCTTGAGGGAGCCTACAGGCGATGAACCTGCTTAACTTTCCGCGTCTCGTGTTCGCTTTGTCCTTCGTAGTGCTGTCGTTCTCCGTGTGGACCGGCGACGTTCTTCGCAGCAAAGCCCACAACTTGCACGAGGAGGAACGGCATGATTTCGGTATTGTGCTCGGTGCAATCCTAACGCTGCTGGGATTGCTTATCGGTTTCGCTTTCTCGATGGCCACTAGCCGGTACGATCAGCGCAAGAATTACGAAGAAGCTGAGGCCAATGCTATCGGTACAGAGTAGGTACGTGCCGATCTGCTATCTGCTGGGGACGGGGCCAGATTGCATGAGCTACTGAAGAAGTACACCGATGAGCGCATATTGTTTTACACGACTAGCAACCCCCAGACGCTTGCGAGGGTCAACGCGGGTACCGCTGAACTGCAGAGCGAGTTATGGGCCGCCGCACGGCCAAGCCAAGGCACGCCGATCAATCCTGTGGTCGCCCTCGCGGTTACCGGCATGAACGATGTGTTGAACTCGCAGGGATACACTCTGGCGGCGTGGTGGAACCGCATCCCCATTGCGGCGTGGGTGCTGATGGCGGCTGTCGCCGTCAGTTGCAACTTGTTGATCGGGTACGTTGCGCATCGTACGAATCGTCGCTTGTTTCTGATCGTGCCGATTGCGGTATCCATCTCGTTCTTCCTGATTTCTGACATTGATAGCCCACGCGGGGGTGTCATCCGCGTGGCTCCCGCAAATCTACTAAGTCTGTCGAGGTCGCTGCATCCGCGTTAAGTTGAAGGGCCAAAGGAGTTCGCCGATTGACCGTGGGCGACGGGAATGTTACTCGCTTTGCCTTCATCTCCGTCGTGGAACTCCTCGATTGACATCGCGCTCTTAGGCACACGCTCAACTTACTGCTGGGGCGCCGCTTTCGGAATCCGCAGGGTCCACGAACCGCCGAATACGATTGTGCGCCCCTGCACGCGAGCCTTAGCCGAATACTCGTCGTAGTACTTAAAGAAGAGAGTCACATGCTTCGCGGGCATAATGAAGTTGGTCTGAAAACCAATTCCGTGAACGGAATAGTATGGAACCCTGCTGGCGGAGACGGGAATCCCCGCTACCAAATAGTTGCCGCCGTTACCGGTAACCTGCCATTGGTCATACGCAACCAATCCGAGTTGGGCCAGCTTGCTCATATCTTTCTTCAACGGAAGAACCTGCCCAATTCCCCATTCATCGGTGAAGGCCTGGCCGGGCGTTATTTTGCTGGTTTGACCCGGTACACTGGCGACCGTTTTTTGCCCATGGATTTCCCAGTTGGTGTAAAAGTTTGCCGTGGTCCCTTGGTTCTTGGTGATGTAGAGCGTGGTCCCCGAGGTGATATTGTTCCCCCAATAACCGGAACCCACATTGTTGCTAGCTCCCGCAGTGTATCGGCCAGTTGGGGCTGTAAAGGAGTATCCGGCATTGAAGTCAACCCGCTTCCCGAAGTGCCAGCCCATATTCAATGGCTGGACGTAGGTGTCGGCAAAACCTGATCCGCCCGCACTTGTGCCCAGACTGGTACCGTTCAGGGCAGCGACCACCTCACCGGTCGCGTAGTTTATGGAGATATAGGGCATAAAATACCCGCCTAGGAACTTATGGTTCGGAACGTAGTAGATAACGTTTTCATCTACCCAGAATGAATAAGTGCCAGTAACATTCTGAAGAATGCGGTTGCCATTGGAGTCATTCAACTGGCTGGCAGAATAATTCACCGCCAAGTTGGCATAGGTGATTCCGGGATCGGGAATCACGCCGGGATTGAGACCGAACTGTCCCGGGACCCATTGTCCTTTTTGTTGTGCCAGCGAGGGCAAGGCGCACACCAGGACCAAGCATGCAGAAATTAAGATTGTGTTTTTGATTTTCATTGATTCCTCTCTTTCTACTGTTTGGCTGCTGAGCTTCTACCTGTCATTCGGAGAAACATGGCGGAGCGCAAACTCGCACTCCGCCAAGAGCCCAAGTCGAACCGCCGTCTGATCCACGCCGTCAATCGTGAGCTCCGGTAAAGCGGGTGAGTTTGGCGTACGCCGATTTCGTAGTTCATTTCTTATAGCCCTTGAAGTCCTCACCGACCTTAATGTTGGGGTATTCCTTTAAGCTGCGTGCATACTCTCCGATGATCTTGAAATCCGGAGCCATTACCCAACCGACAGTCAGATCGGTGTAGATAAGATTGTTGTCTTCGTGCGGATCGCTGCTCAGGTCGTAGACCATCGGAAATTGCGGCTTGATGTAGGGCTTCTCGATGGAAACAGGGGCCTCGGTGTAGCGGAAGACCGTTTTGTAGATCTTCCACTTAATCGACATAAGCTCGCCGTCGATGCCGAAGAACATGTAGCTGTCGCGGTCAGTCGTATCGCTTTTGCCCAGCATGAAAGCGGAGGCGTCTACACCGTCAATGGGCCGATCTTTGGGCACCAGGTTCGACGCACCCACCATTCCGGCCAGAGTCGGCAGCCAATCGACTGCGGCAAGCATTTCGTTGGTGACCACGCCGGCAGGGACCTTGCCCGGCCAGCGGATCATCGCAGGCACACGCATACTCCCTTCGAATGGAGTGTTCGTGAAGTCACCGCGCCATGGCCCATTGGTACTCCCCCCGATTTGTGGAATAGCCCCGC
This sequence comes from uncultured Acidobacteriota bacterium, assembly GCA_963832245.1. Lineage (GTDB taxonomy): Bacteria > Acidobacteriota > Terriglobia > Terriglobales > Acidobacteriaceae > JABDBE01. The sequence continues at coordinate 1,733,429 of CAWHTG010000004.1, read as the reverse complement.
CGCTCCCGTTGTCGCTGCTCAACACGACGATGGTGTTGTCCTCGACACCCGCTTCCTTGATGGCATCCAGGATTTGACCCACTCGATAGTCCATTTCGCCGACGAGGTCGGCAAACAACCCACCTCTCTGGGTGGACTTACCGGCGAAATTCGGATTTGCGATGGCGGGCGGATGCACCTCGGAGTAACACAGGTAAACAAAGAACGGTTTTTTCGCAGCTGCGTTGCGCTTGATGTAATCGACAGTCTTCGGGATGAGGAATTTCTCATCTACGATTGGTCGCACGTTCAGGTCAAGCGGCATCACCGGCTTGGATGGCTCGCCCTTTTTTCCTTCCCACAGCATGGGAACCGGCAGTCCGCTCTCCTTGAACAACGGCCATGCGGTATAGCCCGCTTCGTCCCAGGAGTCCTTGACGCCCCACCACTCGTCGAAGCCCTGATCGCTCGGCATTCGGCCTTGCGTGTTGCCCAGGTGCCACTTGCCGTACATCGCGGTGGCATATCCGGAGTCCGAGAGGAGTTCGGCGATGGTGTATTCCCAGGGTGCCATCCCCGCTAGCCCCTGTCCGGGGAAAGGGACTGTGAAGGTCCCCGAGCGAACTGAATACCGCCCAGTCATTATGGCTGAGCGCGACGGCGTGCACTGGGACTCGACGTTGTAGTTGTTGAAGCGAATACCCTCGCTCGCCAACTTGTCGATACGCGGAGTGGGTGTCGTTCCGCCGTATACGCCAAAGGCACCCCATCCGACGTTGTCCACCAGGATGAACACGACGTTGGGTTTCTGTTGCGCCGCTGCCGGCGGGGCGGCAAGCATGGTTGCGCCGAGCAAGGCACCACCGAGGGCGAGTAGTTTCTTGTCTAGTTTCATCTAGGATTTCCTCTCTAAATTCTTCAATTACTGAGTTGCGGGTAGCCTGTTTCCGCCTCGTCCGCGAGCATCGCGTACGCAGCGGAAACCGAGATGATTGGTGCCAGTGCTGACTTCGCCTTTGCCGCGCGTTCCGACGATATAACGCGAGCAATACTGATCGGTACACAGAAAGGACCCACCGCGCTGAACCTTCTTCGGTTGTCCCGGTTCGGATGGATCGTACGATGATTCCGGCCCTTGGGGGTTTCGCGCGACGCCGCCGGCGCTAGCCAATTGCTGATAGTAATCTGGACGGTACCAGTCGCTTGTCCACTGCCAAACATTCCCCGCCATGTCATACAGTCCATATGGATTCGCGGGGAATTGCGCGACCGGCGCGATTCCCACGTAGCCATCGTCGCCGTCGTCGGAGTCTGGAAAGTGCCCTTGAAAGGTATTGGCCATCCACCTTCCCTTAGGCCGGAACTCATCTCCCCAGACAAAAATCTTGCCTGCTTGACCGCCGCGTGCAGCAAATTCCCACTCGGCCTCGGTGGGCAGGCGCTTGCCGGCCCATTTGGCGTAAGCCAGAGCATCCTCGTAAGCGACATGTACAACCGGATAGTTTTCTTTGCCTCTCAGGTCACTCTGTGGGCCAAGAGGATGCCGCCAATCTGCGCCTTTTATGAAAGTCCACCACTGGAAATAATCGTTCAGCGGAACCGGATGCTTGGGAGGCGTAAAAACAATGGAGCCGGCAACCAGGTTCTCCGGCGGGGCTGTGGGAAAATCCTCCGCACGCGGTCTTCGCTCCGCCACAGTGACATAACCTGTGGCTCGAACAAATTTCGCGAAATGCTTATTAGTGACGTCGGTTTGCTCCATCCAGAAGCCATCGACATAGACCCGATGAATCGGTCGCGAATTCTTCGTAGCGTTCATTCCGACGGGGTTCATAACAGGCGGATCCTGTGCCCCCATGGAGAATTCGCCACCGGGAATCCAAATCATGCCGTCCGGCGATTCTTGCGGTGGCGGATTCTTATTCTCGACAGTCGGCGTGAAACTCAGTGCCATAGCTGAGCGATCGATGTCAACTGCGTCCGCCTGGGACGTGGTGCCTTGCACCAGCCTCCAAATTACAAACCCTGCTATCGCAAGAGAAAGGACTGCAAGAACGAGAATCGAAGTCAGAGAGCGCGCCCGCACTGGGGTGTGAGCCCGAAATGTCTTATTTGATCTGTGCTTCTTCTTCACGTAATCCCCAGTCTGGATCGTGTCGCCAGAGTTTGCGTGTCGGCGGCTAAAGCAACTATTGGATCGGTAATACTGTGCACCGGCCAAACCCCTCCCATTGCTCCGCAGCACCGATTTACGGCGCAATGGAAAACCAAGCTCCAGCCGCTCCTGACCTGGTTGAGATTATGGCTGGGTCTTGCTGCCGATCTGTGTTCCTATCACTTCTCCGGAAACGACGATTTCGACCCGACGGTTCTTCTGCCGACCTGCCGACGTGCTGTTGTCTGCCACGGGGTTGTCTATGCCGAAGCCTTGCGCCGACAACTTGTCGGTGTCTAGTCCCTGCGTGACCAGGTAGTCGCGCACTGCGTCGGCGCGCTTCTCTGAGAGAGTCTGGTTGAATTCGGCGCTACCAGTGCTGTCCGTGTGGCCTTCAATAGCCAGGCGGAGAGAAGGGTAGTTGAGTACGATGCCGGAAAGCCTGGCTAGAGCCTCACGTGCTGGAGGTCGAAGGTCAGATTTGCCGGTGTCGAACAAGACGTCGCCCATATTGACGACCAGACCGCGAGGTGTGTCGGTCGTAGGCAAGACACGATTGAACTGGTCAAGCAGGCGGGCGCGAAGCTGCTGTTTCTCCCGCTCAGCAGCCTGGGTCTGGGCCTGTGCAGCCCGCGTAGCCTCTTCGCGGGCAGCGATTTCGGCATCCGCCTTACGCTTGGCTTCAGCGGCGTCAGCATCCGCTTTACGTTTGGCATCAGCGGCTTCGGCTGCGGCCTTCGCTTCAGCTTCAGCCTGGGCTGTCGCAGCGGCTTCCTGCCGCTCCTTCGCGATGCGCTCTTGCTCCTGGCGTTGCGTCGCTAGAGCTCGCGCGTCTTCCGCAAATTGGGCGGTTTGCCGAGCCGTCGAGATGATTGCATTCTTGTCAGCCTTGCTGGCCAGGGAGTTCTCGGCCATCTGCAGGCTGCTTTCCGCTTTAGAAAAGATCTCCGGTGCGTATTTGTCGGCCCCACGCGCCTTGGCGATTTCCACCGCGTTGCGTGCTTCATACATCTCCAGTGGAACATTCGGATCGAGCGTGAGCGCCAAAGGGTTTCCCATCTTCTCGTACTGGCTACGCTTCATCAGTTTGTACTCGCTGATGGGGAAAATCTTCCCCTTGGTGTCTTTCCGTGGCTGGCTCTGTAGGACCACCGTTTCGCTAGGTACGCGGACGGCGAAATAGGGTTCCGCAGTCACAATCAATGAAAAGGTCTGTGCCGGCGTAGTAGCACTCAGCTTGCCGTTGCCATTCTTGTTGACGAGAAGCTCGCCGGTATTGCCGGTACGTCCCTCGGGCGTCACCACCCAAAGCACGTACGTGAGAAGTTCTGTGCCAAGCGACGACGGTGGCTTCAGGCCTTTCACTTCAACTTCGACGTTGCTCCTTCCCGCCTTCGACTTGATCTCGACTTTTGCCTGACCGCTCGCATCGGGCATTAAGTCGGTGCCCTTCAGATCCACTTTCGTGCTGCCACCGCCAACTTCGTAGCCGACAGCGGTGACTGATTTGGTAATTACGTCGGATGCAGATACCCCCTGATCGCCCTTAGCAGTTTGATCTGCTTGAGGTACCACGCTGCCTAGCGAGAATCCGAGAGAACAAGATAGGAACACTGCAAACGCCAAGACCCATCTAGCGTGTGGCTTCATGACTGCACTCCTCCGATTTGAGACTTCGTTCGCTGCTTCGATGCTTGCGCCTTGGCGCCACCTCAGTCGCGTGAATCAGAAAAGGGTGGGCCTCTGCCAGGGTTGCAGGCCGCACCAGGAAAGGGCGGTGAAAACGGAGTTCATATCAGTTCTCTTCTTGCTCTCCTTAATACTGCAATCGCATTACGTTGACCAACGCGGTAACCGGCCGTACTGAGCACAACGGCGGGCTTCGCCAAAGTGCATCGAGGATCGCGTCCATCTTCACTGGGCGAAGGTATTCGGGCTACTAGGAAAAGTCCCAGCATGGTCAGAGGTAATGGCCCGACTCAGATACCACCGTACAGTCCTTGTAACTTTCGAAATTTCCTAAAAGTAAACGCTGAGAGTCAGAACCAGCTCGCCCAGATTCAGGCTCGACCCTTCCCGTAGCGAGATTGAAGCTTACACGACCAGCCCACAGTCAGGTCACTCAGAAGCAATTCAGTGAGGACAAGCTGATTTTGTGCGGACTGGGAGTTTTGCTAGTTTCCCGAGAGGCAGGGCGTTTCTACATTAGCTTACAGAATGCTTCAGCGTATCACCGGTTGATCGACTCACCGCCTTTTTTACATCAATGAGCGTGGTCGAAGTCGATGGATAGGCCGCAAGGTAACGCGCGACGACGGCACTTTACACGAGCGGCGTCCATCAGTGGCGAGACCAAATGCGTATACTTTCAACCACCAAAGAGGTAAGATTTCTGCCTGAGGATCGCCGATCCTTTCCTCGAAAGCTCGATCAACAAAGCAAACCTCCGATAGAGTCAACCAACTTTCTTACCCATTCCCATCGACCGGGAGGGAGGACGATATGAATCCAGCCAATGTTCAAGTTTCCCCGGGACTGAAACGTCCAGCGGAGCACGACATCGACAGATTTCGCGCAGCCTCATGGAATACCGCGGAAGGACGCCGGCTCCTAGAAACGCAAGGAAAACCACTCCTGTGGCGTCGCTGGGGCCCGTACGTTAGCGAACGTTCATGGGGAACGGTTCGGGAGGACTACAGCCCGAACGGATCAGCATGGGATTTCCTTTCCCACGACATAGCTCGGTGCAAGGCTTACCGTTGGGGAGAAGATGGCTTGGCCGCGATCTGCGACCGCTATCAATTGCTGGTGTTCAGCCCGGCCCTCTGGAACGGTAAGGATCCGATTCTGAAAGAGCGGGCCTTTGGCGTGACGCCCGGCGAAGGCAATCACGGAGAGGATGTAAAGGAGTATTACTTCTACCTTGACAGCACTCCGACGCATTCCTACATGAAGTATCTGTACAAGTACCCGCAAGCCAGGTATCCCTACGAATGGCTCCTGCAGGAGAACCGAAAGCGCGGCGGCCACGGCTTCGAGTTCGAACTTCTGGACACCGGCATCTTCGATGACAACCGCTATTTTGACGTCTTTGTCGAATATGGCAAAGCGTCCAGTGAGGATCTCTGCATCCGCATAGAAGCAATGAACCGGGGACCGGAACCTGCTCCGCTGCACATTATTCCGCATCTCTGGTTCCGGAACACGTGGGCGTGGACTGATCCTCCTGGCCCGGCGCCCGCGATCCATACAGCACCTGCGACCGAAGGAACTGTGTGCCTGATCGCGGATGATGCTGGCGCGGAACCTCCTAAGAACCTGCAGTTCGACTACCGAGTTGGCAAACGGTACCTTTACGCGCAATCCGGCGGGCGGCCGCTCTTCACGGACAACGAAACGAACGCGCAGCGGCTCTACGGAGTCCCGAACCCGAGCCGCTACTGCAAGGACGCATTCCATCACGCAATCGTCAACGGTGAACAGGAGGCCGTCAATCCTGACCGGACGGGGACCAAGTCCTGTCTCGATTACGAGTACGTCGTTCCCGCCGGTGGCTCGGTCGTCGTGCGGCTACGGCTCACGCCTGAGCCCCTGAGTGCCCCGTTGCGCGAGGTTGATCAGATCATCGCGCAGCGCCGTGCGGAAGCCGATGAATTTTATGCCACCATTCAGCCACCCAAGGCCACAGAGGACGAAAAGCGCGTTCAGCGGCAAGCGGTTGCAGGTTTGCTGTGGACGAAACAAATCTATCTGTTCGACGTGAATGGATGGCTGGAAGGTGACAACCCCAAGTTTCCGCCGCCGGCCTCACGACAACGAATTCGAAACATGCACTGGCGGCACCTGAACTCCATGCGCATCCTATCAATGCCCGACAAATGGGAGTACCCGTGGTTTGCGGCTTGGGATCTCGCCTTCCACACGGTGGCTTTTGCGTTAATCGATCCGGAGTTTGCCAAGGAACAGCTCTTTCTCATGCTGTTCGAACAGTTCCAGCATCCCAGCGGTCAGATCCCCGCCTATGAATGGGAGTTCTCCGACCTGAATCCGCCGGTGCATGCCTGGGCTGTATGGCGCGTGTACAGCATGGATAAGTCACGGAACGGAGTAGCGGACCGGGACTTCCTGGAAAAGTGCTTCCACAAGCTACTGATTAACTTCGCTTGGTGGGTTAATAAGGTTGACAGCGCCGGAAACAACGTTTTCGAGGGCGGTTTCCTCGGCCTCGACAACATCACCGTCATAGACCGCAGCGATAAGCTCCCCGGCGGCGCGGTGTTGGAGCAATCGGATGCCACCGGTTGGATGGGCATGTTCTGCCTTAACTTGATGCGCATCGCTTTGGAATTGGCCAAAGAGAACAAAGCGTACGAGAGCCTCGCCCTAAAATTCTTCGAGCACTACATCTACATTGGAGCCGCCATGAAGAATATGGGCGGCCGGAAATACTCCCTCTGGGACGAAGATGACGGCTTCTTCTATGATGTGCTCCGTTTCCCGGACGGGAACTTTGAGAAATTCCGCGTGCGCTCCCTGGTCGGCATCATCCCGCTTTACGCCGTCGAAACACTTAAGCTTGACGATATTGAACCCTTCAAAGAGTTTAGGGACAACTTTCTATGGTTCGTCAAGAATCGGCGGGAGCTCACCAAAAGTTGCTGCCACTACCTCGAACAAAAGAGGCAATACGAACTCACTATTGTGGATGAACGACAATTGCGCCGTATGCTGGAGCGGCTACTCAGCCCGCATGAATTCCTCTCCGACTACGGAATCCGGAGCATGTCGAAATACCACCAGCAAAATCCCTTCGTCTTCGGACGTAGCGAGGTGCGCTACGATCCCGCCGAGTCCAACAACAAGATTAAAGGGGGCAATTCCAACTGGCGCGGCCCCATCTGGTTCCCTACAACCTTTCTCATCATCGACTCGTTGCGAACGCTCGGCGCAGGCTATGGCGACGACTTCAAAGTCAGCCTTCCCGGGGAATCCAACGGTGGCAGAAATCTCTGGGAAATTGGGGCCGAGATCGCCAACCGTATGATTCGCATCTTCACGCGCAATGAGCAGGGACAGCGGCCCGTCTACGGCGGGACCCGAATATTCCAGGAAGACCCCTACTGGAAAGACCTAATACTGTTTTATGAGTTCTATCACGGGGATAACGGTGCCGGTCTGGGGGCGTCACACCAGACCGGTTGGAGCGCACTTGTAGCTGTTTTGATCGAGGACTGGAGACGATAGCAGAAAGCTGGTGGTTATGCAGTCGTTTGCTAATTGGAGCGTTCGCTATAAACTGCTCTCTCTTCTTCTGGTGCTGGGCATAGGGACTTTCCTCTTTACAGGGACGGTCGCCTATGTCAAGTTCCGTGGCAGTTTGAAGCAAGACGCAATGAGGCAGCTCACTGGCGTCACCCGCTCGAAACAGTTTCAAATCGAGTCCTACTACGAAACTATCCAACAGCACGCTGAGACCCTCAGTGCAGACCGCATGTTCATCGATGCTGCAAGGGAATTCCGCGCGGCTTATCGCAAGCTGGGCGCAGCTTCCATTCCGGCGGATACCCAGGCCGCAGTGCGCGCAGATTATCAAGAGAACTTCTATCCCGGAATGCAGAAACTCAACCTAGCCCGTCCGCGCGTCGAAGATTACTTGCCGACTTCACCGGCGGCGTTTCAGCTTCAGTATCTTTATATCGTGAAAAACCCGCATCCTCCGGAGCGCCGAGATGAGTTGGTAAATGCCGGAGACGGCAGCGACTATAGTAGCGTCCACGAAAAGTACCACAGCGGATTCAGGCATCTCATTAAGAGTTTCGGCTATTACGATCTTTATCTCATCGACTATGAAACTGGAAGGGTTCTTTACGACGTGTCCAAGGACCGGGACTTTGGCACTGACCTCCTGAATGGTTCCTATCGGAATAGCAATCTTGCGAAAGTCTTGAAGCGATGCCTGGCTACTAATAATCCGGACGCTGTCTTCTTCTCCGACTTTGAACCCTATGAGGCTTCCAAGGGAGAGCCGACTCAATTTGTCGCAAGCCCCATCTACGACGGGCAGGAGCGGGTCGGCGTATTCGCGCTCCAGCTCTCGACAGATGCCATCAACAATGTCATGACCGGCAAGCGTGGATGGGAAAAGTACGGCTTGGGGCAAACCGGCGACTCGGCCATTGTCGGACAGGATCGTCTGGTGCGCACGAATGACCGGCAATATCTGGAGCATCCGGACGATTTTATTGCCGGGCTGAGCACCAACGGCATACCTGATGAGCAACTGCAACGGATCCGTCTCTACGAGACCACCATTCTTCAGGTCCCGACCAGGTCGCCCACAGCAGTGGCCGCGGCCCTTGAAGGCAAGGAAGGAACTCTCATCGAGAAAGATGCGTTGGGACCAGGAAAGCTCCTGGTGTCATATATGCCCCTGCATGTCAAAGATCTCCACTGGGTAGTCGTGTCGCGGACGGCGCTGGATGATGCGCTCAAACCGGTAGGCGACATGGGGCGGATGTTCGGCTGGTGGGGCGCGGGCCTTTTGCTGGTAACGGCGATAGGTGCGTGGCTCATGACGCGTCAGATCCTGCGTCCGGTAAATGCTCTGGTGAATGCTGCGGCGAAGGTGGCATCCGGTGACCTTACTGCGCAGGTCGAGTGGAAATGGAAGGACGAACTCGGAGTCCTCTCCGACACTTTCAATTCCATGACAAAGAGTATTCGTGAGAAGACGGAGGTGATCGAGCAAAAGAACCGCGAGAACGAAGCCCTGCTGCTCAATATCCTCCCGGCAGAGATTGGAGCGCGCCTGAAAGGAGGCGAGCATGAGATTGCGGACAACTTTGCGGACGTTACCGTATTGTTTGGCGATATCGTTGGATTCACGGTGCTGTCCAGCCACACACCCCCGAAACGAATCGTGGACATACTAAATGGCATTTTCTCCCGGTTCGATCGGGAAGCTCATGAACTAGGCATAGAGAAAATCAAAACCATTGGGGACTGTTACATGGCGGTCTGCGGCTTGCCCCACCCGTACTCCGATCACGCTGACAGAATGGCTCGCATGGCGCTCCGCATGATGGAGTCGATTACGCGATACAACAAGGAGAAAGGAACGAATCTTCAGTTGCGCATCGGGATCAACTCCGGTCCGGTAGTGGCTGGCGTTATCGGCGTGAGCAAGTTCATCTACGATCTCTGGGGCGACACGGTGAACATCGCCAGTCGTATGGAATCGACAGGCGTGCCGGGTCAGATTCAAGTCACGCGAAGCGTGTACGAGCGCTTGAAGGGTAAGTTCGAGCTCGAGAGCCGGGGTGTAATCCAGGTGAAAGGAAAAGGTGAGATCGAAACCTGGGTCTTGAATTCTCGGTTGGGGGCAGATGAGGCGGTCGCATGAGAGTGCAGATGTTGGGGACGGCGACGCAGGACACGGCCCGGCGCCAATATGTCAGCAGCTATCTCATCAACGGGACCGTAGCCGTCGACGCGGGTTGTCTGGGATTGCACGGCACCCCGAATCAGCAGGAAACGATCCGGCACGTATTCCTTACGCATTCACACCTCGACCATATCGCGAGCCTGCCCATTTCCTCGAGAACGTGTGGACGCCGGTGGGGGAATGCCCTCTGATTTATGGTAGTTCGGAGACTCTGGATGCTGTGCAGCGGTACATTTTCAACGATGTGATGTGACCGGACTTCGTCTCTCTCTCCAAGAAGACGCACCCGTTCTTGCGGCTCTGCCCCCCTAGACGCTGAACTGCCGATTGAAGCCGATGGTCTCCGCATTACACCGGTTCGCGTCAACCACCAGGTCCCGACCTTCGGTTATGTCATCAGCGACGACCAGACTGCAGTGATCGTTGCTGGCAATACTGGCCCAACGGAACGGTTGTGGGAAGTCGCGCAGAAGACCTCCGGCCTCAGAGCAGTGTTCTTGGAGGCCAGTTTCCCGAATTCGATGAAGCGCCTAGCGGAGATATCCTTTCATCTCACCCCCGAGATGCTCGCCGGGGAAGTAGGCAAGATGCCGCCCGGCATAAAGGTTGTTGTCACACACATCAAGGTGCGTTACCGCGATGAGATCGTCCGAGAGTTACACGCCCTGGGACTTCCCCGGGTGGTAATCGGTGACTGCGAGAAGGAATACGACTTCTCGGAGGCGGTCGCCGACCGCTCATTAACTGCCTCAGCGGAGCCGCGCGTCGCGTGAGAATACGACCGCAAGAGGACAGAAGAAGATTTTCAAAAGTAAAGCTCAGCCCGTGATCCCAGCCCATGATTGCTCCGCCTTCCATGTATTCGCAGGTACTTGGCAGTCTCCCGGTCGGTGCTGGCGTTCAGTCGTACAAGTTGAAGCCGCCGCCAACATAAACCACCCCATTCAGCACGGCGGACGAGGAAAGTGAACGGCCTCCACCGTCCACGTCAACTCTTTTTTCATGCCACTATCTTCGCTGATAAACGCTCAACCACAATCTCTCAACGACGAACAAGCTAGGAGAAATGCTAGTGGTACAGGTTTTCGATGGCCTGTACATTTGCCTTCGAGCACGCCACGATACTCTCTCTGTTTACCTTGCCTGTCGTGGACGGCTCGTGATCGATGCTGTGCCCGCCGGTCAGTGTGATCGATACAAACAGAGAGCCACTGTCCGAACTGTTGGTAACTGCTTGTTGCTTGACAAAGCGGCAGGGTTCGCAAGACTGCGACGAGCATGGAGGAGAAGAACACCATGAAATATTTTCCTTTAGTTTTGCTGCTCGGCTCTGTAGTGCTGCCTGCCGATGCTCAAACAGCCTCATCAGCAGCATGGACTCCGGCAAAGAGCATCGGCATGTATGCCTATCCCAAAAACAAACAGACATCGGATCAGCAACTCAAGGACGAAAGTGAATGCTACGGTTCCGCCAGACAGAACTCCGGCGTAGATCCTCAAGCGGCAGCACCAGCACCTCCGAACGCGCAACAGCAACAAGCAGCGCAACAACAAGCCGCTAAACAGGCTCAGAGTGATGTAGGCAAAGGAAGGACCGTCGGGGGCGCGGCTAAAGGTGCGGCCGGAGGTGCGGCCATCGGCGCTATCGCAGGTGACGCTGGGAAGGGCGCAGCCATTGGCGCAACCGTGGGCGCCATGTCAGGCAGACGGCATCAGAGAACGGCCGAGAGCCAGGCCAAGCAACAAGCTGCCCAGCAAACAGCTCAGGCTCAACAACAAGGTCAGACGCAGGCGAACGCCCAGCACCAGGCGGCAGTGGATTCGTTCAAGAGGGCTTTCTCTGCGTGCATGGATGCACGGGGCTATTCGGTTCAGTAACTCCGGCCAGGGTGGTGTTGTCAGCGGAATCCACCGCGCTCATGCCGGTTCGCGGCGTCTTGGACCCAGGTCGGTCCACACAAGTCGTTAGGATGACATCGTCCTGGCCAACGGAATTGAATATGTTGTTTTTCTTGTTCGAAAGCGAAGGAAAAAATCCACATCGATTGAAAGCCGGAGGATGAAGGTTATATGAAAACGTTTATGACTATCTCTGTCATGTGTGGTGTATTGATTTCCGCAGCTTGGGGTCAAACTGCGCAAGTTACGGCAAAGCCATTAAGCGATGCTGACCTTCAATTGCTGCGCTCGGACTTGCGGGCCGACAGGAACCAGATCATTACTGATACCATGCAATTCACGGACGCAGAATCCACTGCCTTCTGGCCGGTCTATCGAGACTACGGGCGCGATCAGCAGGTGATCGGGGATGATCTCGTCCAGTTAATCAAAGACTATGCGAAGAATTACGACAGCATGGACGATGCTAACGCTAGGGACATGGTGCAGCGAATGATCAACATTGAGGACAGAACCTTGAACCTGCGGGAAGATTATTGGCCCAAGTTCGAGAAGGCACTCGGCGCAAGAAGAGCAGCAAAATTCTACCAAGTGGATAATCGCCTTGCGTTGATGGTCAAACTCCAACTGGCGTCCGGGATTCCTCTGATTCCGTAGCGCCATCTTTATACATGAAAAGAGAGAACGGCGTAGTAAACGGCGTTGGAAGTCACCTGTTGCCAAAGGTCCAGCTGAGCCCCGAACTGGTACCGTAGTCACCCACAGCAAAGCCCGGTGGCGGCCGGTTGTCCCAATTACCGTAAAACGACGCATTCCATGACAGGTTACTGAACAACTTGACGTAATAGGATGCATTCGTATCGAAACGGAAATGGCCGGGATCAGAGAGGTCGGGTAGAAGATTCGCTGTCACGCCCAGGTTGGTTTTCTTGAACTTGAAGAGTTTTATTTGCGCCTCGATCAGAGCGGCCGCGACATTCTGTCTGCCTTGCGTGGTCGCCGATGGCCTGTAGTCGGTGCCTTGCCAGCCTAGGCCGAAGAGCACGGCGACGCTCGTATGGTTGGTGTTCATGAAAAAACGTCCAATACCGCCCCCTAGCGTGGTTTGAAGCGTGATTCCTTGCACCGAGCTTTGAATGAAATTCCCTACCCCCGCATAGAAGTAGTTCTCCCATGGCAAAAGGTGATAGCTGCGGAGTCCCAACTGGTTTCGAGTCGAGGTCGTGGAACCGCTATTCGACGACAAGTTGGAACTGAAGCTGGCTTCAGAACTCCAACGCTCTCGAACGTATTGGACGTCGCTACCAATGTTGTACTGGGTTGCGTGATTACCCTTGGAGTAAATAATCCCGGAATTAATGGCGCCGTTGAATCGCTGAAAGAATTTTTCCGACGTTTGGTTCAATCTAACGATCCGGGACCTCTCAATCTCCACCTTTTTTCCCGTAGTCTGCCTGACCTGAATCTTCACCCGCTGGCCAGCGGGCGTCTCTGCGGTGACAAGTGTACCTTGATACAAGGATCCGTCCTGCGTGAGCACCACGAACCGCTGACTGCTTTCTAAGCGAGCCACCTTGGACCAGTCCATCGAAATTGTGCCCGAGACATAGTCGAGGCTGACGGAGAGAACTCCTCCTTCGAGAGACTTAACCTGGCCGGTCACGCGGTCTCCATTTTTCATGACAATCACGTCGGTGCTTACTCGCGCGAACATCGGAACGGTGGCCAGAAGAACGCAGCAAATACAAATGGGATGAATTTTCGTGGCAAATCCTACATGCATGTTTTTGAACTCCTGAAAATGCCAACGACATTATGGATCGGAACATCGAAAGCTTGAGACCGTCGGCTCCCAGCTCTGTTTGCGTTTAGAAGCTGAGCTTCAGCGAGAGTTTGGCCGGAACTCGGACCGCCAACTGCGTACCCTGCATTCTGGCCGGTGCGAGCGGCGACGCCAATGCCGCTCACCGCGTGGTTAAGAGTGTTCCCGAAATCTACCTTACCGAAGGAGGAGTATGAGCCGTTCGCGCAGGAAGCCTGAGTGTTGCCTGAGCAAGAACCCCATTCCATCAAGCACTAGCTATAAGCCGAGATCCTTTTTGACTTTTTGACATCAAGAACGGCCACTATCACCGAAGACCAGCTAAGACTCATGCAATTCGTCTAGACGCTTGCGAAAGTTTTTCGCCCAGGTGCGAAATGCAGCCTCAATGTCCCCCCACTTCTTATAGGCGTTAAGTCCGCTGAACCATCTGCGACCGCCCTTGCCGGTCACAAAGGCTACGAGTCGCTCCCCGGAGACGGAGTCAATCATCTCCCCTTCAATTCCAACCTTGCCAACGCTGAGCCTGGGTATCAGCAAGCCGACGCCCGGGACCGTTGCAACAGAAGCCGCGGTAGCGCCCGCCTTCAAAGCCGCATTCTTCTTGCCGCCCGTGGGCTCCACATTGGTAATGGCTAGGCTTACCTCCGCAACGCCCGGTCCAGGGTCAGTCACGACTTCATAGCCTGCCTCTGTCAATTGGTCCGTGATAGCATCCGTGAAATACCGAGCCAAGCGATCCAAATCGTCAGGGTCGATACCTCGGTCTTCCGTCCCAGGAAGCAGGTAAACCGTCACCGGGTCAATGATGAACTTCCGGTAATTCTTCAAGGTGTCCTTACTCTTCTCGTATATGAGCAAGTCGCCGTTCTTGGGATCAGGGTTGAGCCCGGAATAGTCGCCCAAGAAGCCGGAAACTTCCCTTGATTCAGATTCCTGGGGCTTCGACGAGTCCTGCGCCTGGGTGGTGAAACCGATGAGCAGCAACGAACCGACAATCAGACTCCTACACAACAACTGCGAAAGTGATATTCCTCGAGTTAGGTAGCAATCCGAAACTCGAAGGGCAACGTTCTCCCCATTACGCGACTGTGTGCCGATGCGCGATTCTCCATAAGTGCCTCCGGGTTCAGGTTTCCGTTGCGATGAGCCCTTTGTCAGCTAGAAAAACTCCTAGAGCTCTTTTTCTGCAGGGTCTCTAGTTCTCGATCTTCTTTCTTTCCGCAGCGAGTTCTACACGGCTTGCTTGGTTCGGACCATTTCGATCGACCAGCCTTGCGAAATCGTCGGTCTTGAATGGATAGAAGCGAGTGGACTCCTGGCCTGCGGGGTTTAGGGTCAGGTCCACGCGACGGTTGTAGGATAAGACGATGGTGGTTAACTTCTGGAGAGCCTTTTGCCGGTCTTCAGCACTCAGGTTGGAATCCTGGTCCAAGAATTGTTTGACTTGATCGGCAGTCAGATTCTTTTCTTTCCCGAATGCCTGGGTCTCAATGCGGGCTTCGGGAACTCCTTGTTCGACCAGGAACTGTTTGGCCAGTTTGGCTCGCCGCTCGGAAAGAGGCTTATTGTAGGCTTCCGGTCCGCGCCGGTCGGCGTGGCCAGAGAGCACCAAGCGGGCATCTGGGGTGTCGGCAAGATATTTCTTGAACGACTCTGCAATGGCGGCGAGAGCAGCCTTTTCGCTCGGCAGCAGGGCCGCTTCAGATTTGAGTGTTCCTGGCTGATCGGTTGGGAAGTAAATACTGCGCATCGCAAGCGTGGGCGATGGCTCGATCGAACCTACAATGTGCAGCGTAGCGGTCCGAGTTTCTGCCCCGCCACAGTTATTGGAAGCGTTAAGGGTGTAGGTGACGGTTTCATCGATCGAACCCGGATCACTCTTGCTCGGCGCCACCTTTAAGGTACGGTTTCCACTCGGATCGACGGCACCCAGAGGATCAATCGACACCTTCGAAGCGTTCGATGCAGTCCAATTCAGTGCCGCGCTGCTGTTCTCGACGACCTTGTCACCCACGCGCTTGTAATGGACCTCGGCCGGCGAAAGCCCTAGATCCGCCTGGACGGCGGTGTTCACGTTGACGGTCGTGCTCGAAGTGACCGTACCACCCGGGCCTAGCGCACTGAGTTGATACGTAGTGCTCTGCGTGGGCCGTACGGCTTGCTCGCCGGAGGCCGCGACCGGGCCGACGGGAGTAATTTCCACCTTCGGCGCATCTGCGGAAGACCATTTGAGCTGCGACGAGTCTCCGCAGTTGACCTGCGCTGCGGTGGCCGACAACTCCGCCGTAGGTTTGGCGACTGCCACGGTCGCGGTTGCCGTTCCTGCCTTGAAACGGGCGAGATTGCTGAGCTTTTCTCCACGAGGCCAGGGGACTGTTTTGCGAACTCCTTTCGGAATATCAATAACCACGCGCTGGTTGACAGGAACGTCGACGGAGCCGGACCAGACTTCTGCGCCCTTCAAGCCGAGGATCGTCACCTGGTAGGTGCCGGGGGGGACGACCAGTTCCTGCTTCCACCACCATTCGTGATCGAACTCATCACCGTGACCGACGAAGAAGTCGGGTGTCTTTCCGTTGAGCAACACGGCATCGCGGTTCGCTCCCTCAATGGTCATGGCGCCGACTGGCCCGGAGACTGGCTTGTCAATGGGCGTCATGGTGACTTGAAGTTTTGTGGTTTGCCCAGCCGTAATGGAAACAGTGCTGCTTGACGGTGCATATCCGTAGTTGTACAGCTCAATCTTGTGGTCGCCTGGACTGAGGTACAAAGCATGGAGGGTGGCTTCGCCGTAAGCGAGGCCATCGACCCAAGCGTATGCCTGCTTCGGAGTTACTTGGATTTTGAGTTTGCCCTCCTGAGCAAGGCTTGGAAGGGTGATGGTCAAAACAAGCAGAATTAAGGAAACAGCTATTCGATCTAAGTGGCTTTTTATGTTCATTGAAGTCTACTCCTCTTCACGCGTATGAGCGGATCTTCCAACCGAAGTTTCTGTCGCGATGAGCACATTTGTCAGCTAGAAAAATTCCTAGGTGCGTCTGTTTGAACTCGCCGATAGAATCTTCTGGTTTTCGGGCGCAGTGGATTAAGCGACCACAAGACGGTCCATGGTCAAAAACTAAATATGTCGACAAAGCTAGGGAGACGATTAAGTGCTCCTTTCCACAACGAGTATAGATAGAGTGGCGCCAGGTGAAATCTCGAAGCAAGCAGAGGACACTGGCGGTGATGACGGGGGTCGAGCGGTATACAAAGAAGACGCGGCGGGCGATGTTCTTGGAAGAGATGGAGCAAGTGGTACCGTAGGCCAAAATTGTGCGCCTTGATCGAGCCCTACTATCAACGGAGCCGGAATGAGCCCCGGGTGGGATATTCGGAATGGAGTAAACCCCTGAGGCGTCTGTTGATGTCACCCGCACCGGGCCTGTCGCGTTATTAGTCAGCGTCACGGTGGCGCCCGGAACCACGGCAGCGCTCGCGTCATTGACGATGCCGGAGATAGCGCCCGTATCTGTTTGTGCCAACGCTAGTTGATGAGAATCGACCGCGCGGCGAACAGGATCAGCCATAGAAGGAAGGAGCCCGCCCTTAAACTGCGGGGCGAAAGGTAGCGGCTATAGCTAGACGATTCCTCGCGCCAGTCATTTCCCCCTCCTCATGCCAGCAAAGGCGTGCTGTGACGGTGTAACAGTGCTTGAAAGAGGTGGGCTTGGTTTCGCTCACGCCCCTACCATGTGAAGCACCTACAGAATTGCTCCGGCGAATCACCAAACGGCCTCAGACCACATGGGACAGCTGGGCGCCCGTTACCACAATTCTTGCCGCCCTCTTCGACCTGGGTTTCTTTCTGATTACGATCTCTACGTCACGGTCGAGCGCATTAAGAAAATGCATCAGCCTCTCCACGGAAAACCCTTCCAGCCGATAATTCACCAAAGCAGAAATCTTGGGCTGATTGATGTCAAGTAGGCGCGCCGCCGCCGTCTGCGATAGGTGACGTGCCTCAATGATCTGATTGATAGCGACCGCCAAGCGCACTCGTGTTTGCTTTTCCTCGGCACCGCGTAGGCCAAGATCTGTGAATACATTTCCCGTACTTGCAACCACTGCATCATTGCTTCTTCCGTTTGCCATATCTCGCCTCATAATCCTCACTCGCCGACTTGAGCCTTCGGGAAACCAATTCCACGTCCGTTTGGGCTGTTTTTATTCCTTTCGGCGATTTCTTCTGAAAAGCGTGAAGAACATACAGAGCCTGATCAAACTTCACGGTGTACACCGCACGATAGGTGTCGCCTCTGTGGTCCTCTACTATTTCAAGAACTCCCGGACCTTCTCCTTTCCACGGCTTCGCCTTTGAATGCTTTCCACCAAACTGTGCCACACTTAAGGCGACCCCAATGTCGTCCTGTACCGCCTCGGGAAACTCCAGCAGATCGTCCTTTGCCGATCCCACCCAAAACAAAGGCTTTTCGCCAGGGACCCTCGTCCATCGCGCCATTCGATTATCCCAGTTCTAGGATATAAAGTCCACAACTCAGTTTCTTTGCGGAATCAACAGTCTACAGAAGAACCAACTCCTGATGCATCGGAGGCTTCGCGTCTTCTTCCCACTGCGCCCTCTTCCGGGTGGACGCCCGCTTGGCCGCGGGCTCGGACGGGCGTTTCGGACTGCGCCGGTTTCGCGCCAAACCTAAAGCAAAACCGTTTGGCACTCGCCGCGCTTTCACTCACGCCCTGCCACCCTCCTTCGCGCTCCGTTTCGTCCCTTCGCCCGTGTCGCCTTGTTTTTCCTCGCTGCCGCTCCAAGTGAAAGAAAAAACAAGCCAACACCGGCAGAAGGGAAAAAACAATGAAATTAGAAGAGATCAAGAACAAAACCAACGAGGCAGTCAGCTATCTGGTCGCAGCTTTGGAGTCGGGAGAGAGTGAAGTGTTGACGCAGTATCTCAACGCGATGGCCCGGTTTCATCACTACAGCTTTGGCAACATCATGCTGATTGCTCGGCAGAAACCGCAAGCAACCAACGTCGCGGGGATTCGTACATGGAACTCGCTTGGCCGCTTCGTCAAAAGAGGCGAAAAAGGCATTCTGATTCTTGCCCCGATGGTCGGCTACCGCAAGCCGCGCCCGGACGAAGTTACGACCAATATAGACACTGACAATGCAGCGGACGAGCGCAGGGCAGAGCCGCAACTGGTTGGTTTCCGCGCCGTGTATGTCTTTGACATCAGCCAGACCGAAGGCAAGGAATTGCCCACGCTTACCGAAGTGCAGGGCGACGTGAGCGGTTACCGTGAACGCCTTGTAAAGTTCGTCGCAGCCCGAGGCGTAAACCTCAACTACTCAGAGCGGATCGCACCCGCCAAAGGCTTGTCCTTTGGCGGAAAGATCACTTTGCTTTCCGGGATGGAACCCGCCGAGGAGTTTTCCACGCTGGTGCATGAGATCGCTCACGAAATGTTGCATCAGGGCGAGCGCCGCACCTTGACCACCAAGCCCGTGCGGGAAACCGAAGCCGAGGCTGTGGCGTTTGTGGTTTGCCAAGCGGTCGGGCTGGACAACGGAACCGCCGCGCAGGACTACATCCGGCTCTGGCATGGAGACGCCAAACTTCTGCAAGAAAGTCTGGAAGTTGTTCAGCACACCGCTGCCGTGATCCTTGGGGGAATCGCCCCGGAGCCGGTAGCGGCTGCCGCCTAAACACCAAACCAAAGAAAGGCAAGTGCAACTTTGGGCGCACCAGTCCGACGTGTGCCTGCGACAGAAACACAACTACTTCAAACGGAATAGGAGAAAAAGAAATGAAAAGCACAGTAATGAACGGGGAATACAAAAATGTTCCCATTGCCACTCTCACCGAGTCACCCACCAACCCACGGAAGCGGTTTGACGAAACGGCTCTGGAAGAACTCGCAGCCACGTTCAAAACGCAAGGTGTGTTGGAGCCGCTCTTGGTTCGAGAACTGGAAGAACGCAACTATCAGGTTGTCATCGGAGCGCGGCGGTTGCGTGCTGCCAAAATCGCCGAATTGGAAGCCGTTCCGGTTCGAGTTGTGAAGCTATCTGACGCCGAGGCCATCGAAGCCCAGGTCGTCGAGAACTTGCAGCGGGAGGACATTCACCCACTAGAAGAAGCCTTGGGTTTCCGGTCACTCTTGGAACTCAAGGACGGCGCCTACACCGTGGCCAGTATCGCGGCGAGAGCGGGAAAGAGCGAAGCCTATGTGTACAGCAGGGTCAAACTCACCGACTTGACACCACCCGTTGCGGAAGCGTTCCTCAACGACAAAATCACGACGGGCCATGCTCTGCTAATCGCCAAGCTCCCGGCGGCGCAACAGCAGGAAGCATTCGCAGCGTCCTTCCGCAGCATGTGGACGAGTGAAGGCAACACGCAAGTGCTCATCCCCGTGCGGGAACTCGCCGCGTGGATTGAGTCCAACATCTTGTTGGAGCTGGACGCAGCGCCGTTCGACAAACAGGATGAAACGCTGGTTACAGGGGCCGGGTCATGCGCCAATTGTCCCAAGCGAACCGGATTCAACAAATTGCTTTTCAGCGACGTTCGTAAGGACTCTTGCACCGATCCGCAATGCTTCCGGGCCAAGATCGACGCGCATGTCAGCAAGGCTCTCGAAACCAAGCCGACGTTGGTTCAGATTTCGTCGGCGTGGAACAGCCGGGAAGGTGCCCCGATTGGACGCAATCACTATGTCGAATTGCAGATCAAGAAGGCGAGGACGAACGGCGAACGCGCCAAGCTGTCAGCATTCCAAAAACCTTGTGACAAGATGACCGAGGCCATCGTGACGGACGGAGGCAAGCGTGGACACATCGTTAAGGTTTGTCCCGATCCAGCTTGCCGGGTGCATCGTCCCGACGCGCCATCTCCCGAGCAGGTTGAGCGGGAACGGGCAGCGGAACGCAAGCGAATCCAGAAGGAGAAGCTTGCGATCACGACCCGCCATCGGATACTGGCGACCGTGCTGCAACGGGTTTCGGTTCCGTTGAAGAAGGCGGACCTGCAAGTCATCGCTCAATACTTGATTGCGCATCTGTCCTACAGCGAAATCCCGGCTCTGGCGAAGCGGCACAAGGTAGAGGTCAAGAAGGACTCAGACTCCGCGCAAGAACTGCTGGCAAAGCAGGTCGGCACGTATGATGAGTCTGAACTCTGTAAGCTCCTTCTCGAAGCCTCATTGCTGGATTCGGCCTATCAGCGATCCACAGCCAACGGCGACGACGTTCTTATGGACGCCGCCAAACGCTACCGAGTTGATGCGGAGAAGCTGCAAAAGGCCGTGGCCAGGGAACTCGCCGCGAAACAAAATAAGAAAACAACGGTCAAGCCAAAGGCTCAGAGCAAGACGGCATCTGTCTCTTAAATTCGTGGCGGAGTGCAAGTTTGCACTCCGCCATTTTTGGTTGGCGCTTTGCGTGAGGTCGGAAGAGGCTCAGTGTCTCGAAAACAAAAGTCCCTCAGACTTTAATTGACAGCGGTTTGGACTTGACTCCTACCAACGGCAGTCCGACTGTAAGTGTCAGAGGAAACGCACAGTTGACAGGTTGAATCCGCGAGCCAGCGTGACTCCACCATTTAATCAGCAAACTCTGAGGCGGCTAGTCTTGTTCCTTCGTCCAGAATTAGCCCGTCATCCGCCCTGAATCGGCGGCAAACTCCAAAGACACCTTTCCACTTCCCTCAATGGGACTTCGATCACCGCCGAGTGTTTTTCGGAAGAGCACTAACACATCGCGTGACGCACGATAAACCACGCGCTTCTTGAGTGGCCGATCGCATTCGGTGCTCCTGTGTGCCACCCACTCGTTGTGGGGCTTGGCTTTTTGAGTCGTGCCATTCAATAACCTGTCTAAAGTGACGTTGCCACCGGAAACGGTGTTCAATAGAATTTTGAAACTTGACACCTAAACTCTCGGAAGTGAAGCTAAGTCGGAAGCCCCGAAGTGTCACGGCGTAGGCGTGACAGACCCTTTGCGGCAGCCGGAGAATTCTTGACGGAAGTGGCAAACAACGAATGGCAGGACGTGGGCCGAGTCGATGACTCTTCCATTGTTTTGAGAGTCAGACCTTGAGCATCTCACTGAGGTCCCACCGGCACCTACTCCCGACAATAAGGACATCGTCCCCGGTAAACGTGATTGGACACCCCCAATGCAAATGAAATAATCTGCCCCGCGAAGCGCACGATGCCAAGCAGGGCGAGAAACCTTTCCGGATTCTTGGGGTTCTAATTCCCCAGATGCCTTGCCAGCCGCCTCAATTGCCGTCGCGCTCAGCATGGATCTTTGCCTGTCGGCCCGCGAGCATGTCGTTCGGTGTCACGTAGCCAATCGCGCTGTGCAATCGCACGTTGTTATAGCGATCCACATACTGTTGGATCAGGCGTTTCGCGTCTTCCAGTGACAGCGGCGTTCCCGGTCGAATGCATTCGCTTTTCAGCGATTTGTGCCAGCGCTCCAGCTTTCCGTTCGATTGAGGATAATAGGGCGAGGTTCGGATGTGCGTCATGCCCGAGATGCGAATGAACTCCTTGAAATCGCGAGCGATGAACTGCGGGCCGTTGTCGGAGATGATTCGCGGCTTCGCTTCCGTGTACTTCTCCTGGGTTCGCTGCAGAATCACTTCGATGTCGGCTTCTCTCATGGACTCCCGGAGATCCCAATGCACGAGGAAACGGCTGAACCCATCCAGAACGCTGCACAAGTAATAGAAGGTGCCGCACAGGTTGATGTAGGAAACGTCGATATGGCCAGTGCTGGTGCGGCTGCAGCGGCTGCTCGAAACCGGTTCCCTTGCGCGATGGTTTGCTCTTCCACTGGGATAATAATCCAGCTTGCTTCAACACTCGCCAAACACTCGCCGGACTAACCGCCACAACGTCAGCGTCGAGCATCATGAACGTCAGCCGCCGATAACCTTCCAGCGGGTTCTCCAGATGGAACTCAATGATCGCTTCTTTCTCCCACGGCTCCAACCAGAAATCACGGGGAACCCAACCGTTGTGCTCGTTGACGCACCCGTAGCGCTGCCGCCAGTCATAGAACTTGCTGGCGGTCACGCCCAGCCACGGGATGAACCGTCCGACGCCGATCCCGGCCTTCTCCGACCAGCGTCGGACGAAATCCACTACTAGATCCCGCACATCGTGCGGCACCCAGTTGCCGGTTAGAGTTCCCCAAGACTTTTTTTTAGAGCGATGTGCTCAGCCATCAGCTCAGCCAGGACCTCGTCCTTGGTCTGCATCTTCTTCTCCAAGAACTCGATCCGTTTCTGCTTCTCCTCCACTTGGCGCTGGGGACGCTCTTGAGATTGAAAAGCGGCGGCTCCGTTCTCGAACAGTTCCTTCTGCCAGGCCTAGTTCTTCACACAGCTCCGAGACGGGTATTTTGTCCACAAGATGCCGCCTCAAGATGGCTACTTTTTCTTCTGGAGTGAAATGCTTCCGTTCCTTCCTCATACGTTCGCTCCGTTATCTTAACGGACGAACGCTTTCTCCATTTCCAACTGAGGCGCGACATATGGCGGTAGCAGTCATCGCGTGTTTGCCCGTAGGCCAGTACACCGGGATCGAGGTGGAAATGCCCGGCAAGAAGCCCAGCTTCGATCAGATCGCCTTCATAGAAAACGTCGTCAAGCAATCACCTATGGCCTTGATGATGCGATCGCGGGATTGCCTTAATCGCGAATTAAGTAGGAGGAAGCTTTGAGGTCAGTTCTTGGATGTCAGCGTCAATGCCGGCGATCGTCGCTTGGAGTTTATCCTGGGTGTCTAACGATGCAATCTTAAGGGCATAGCCCCCAAAAAATATGGCAACAAACAAACACATCAGCGCCAGAAGATCGAAAGATCCTGGCCGAGCAAAAGTTCGACCAAATAGCTCAATTCGCCCCGCGATAAATAATACTAGCGCCGCCGACATCAGAGTAAGGATCGCAAGAACGAATCTCAATGTACTCAGATAATGAGCCTTATCGGAAACCAAGTTAGCTCGGTAGCTCTCCAATCCTGCGATTCTCTTTTGGAGCTTCTTCGCTGATCGATTCGCAAGCCAGTTTTGTACCCTGCGGGTAGCCCTGCGAGTGCGCGAGTTCGCGGGCAACATCTCGAAAACCACCGCACCAACCGGGGAAAAGACCAAGCCGAATATAAAAGCGAGTGCAACTGCCACCATGAGGGCGTGAAGTACGAGATAATCCCAAATGACCTGCAAAGCGACCTCCTCTTGACGAACCGCGCCGCCATTGTACGATTTTTAATTACACCCATCCCGAAGCATGAAATCCACCCGGTGCGAAGCGTGCAGGCGCGGCGACCACAAGGATTGCGACGGAACGATCCCGCGCGGGTTCGATGAGATGCACGAATCGAGAATACCTCTGTGCATGTCGCGATCCCAGAGCGGAGCGAGAATAGTTCTCGGATCATCGCCCAGGAGCCAAAGAATCAACTACGCCATGACAAATCAAAAAAGTTCAAATCAGCCCTGCGGCTTCTCGCCACGATACTCCTCACGTTCGCGACGGTCGTTGCGATTGTCGAGATACTCACGCATCTGTGAGCCGGGGAAGAACCTCGAATCCCCAATCGTATAGCTGATCCGCTATAAAGTTTTCAGAGTGCTCGATGAATTGCTTGACGAGGTCCAGGGTTTTTTCCATCATTTGTGTAACGACTGTCTCGTCATCCAACCTTCCGCCCACCATAATTTCGGCAGTTATTGTATTTGCGAAAGAGTAGTGAAGGCTGTCTCTCTTCTGCCCAATGCTAGAAAGAAACACGCAATCAGTCATCGGAGTCCTGGCAATGGCCTTAGCAAATCTTTCGGGAAGAAAGTGGAACACCCCGCCATGCCTTATTGATTTCAAATCCATCTGTTCTAAGGTTTGACTAGAAGCATCTTTGAGCACAAGTCGCATGCTAGTTTCAAAGCTTTTCTCGCCGGCGAAAACCTTATTCATAGTGCGGATCAGTTTCAAGGACTCATAGAGAATTCCTGACACAAAGAAATATGAATTCATCCGATCCCGAAGTGCGGCCGGAGTGTCCTTGCCTGTCGTATTAGTCATCAAGGAATGTGCGGAATTCAAAGCATTTACGGCTCGTGCGAGAGCAACGACATAGGCAAATTTCTTATCAGCCCGACAATTCTTAAATACCTTCGGATTGCCGTAAATCTGCTTCCTTTCGGTGTCTTTCACAAGCTCCTCCATTAACTGATTCGCCCGGCATTCTAGCGCGATTTATCCATAGGAGGTGACTACAAGCCATCTCATAAATACCCAGCTGTTCTGTCCACTCCTCTAAAGTGGAGGTACTCGAACTCTTCTTTGATCCTTGCCCCAAGTCACCTCCGGGACCTACAAGCCAAAACAGCAAGTACCGTGTTTTGCATCATGCTGGGAATCCCCACTTTAAGAAAAATCTTTCGACCGTGAGCCAATTCCTGCTCTGTTTTCCGCAGTATTTAAGTAGAAGCAGAGTTCTGGAATTAGGAACGGCCCGCCAGGCAGAACGTACTCTGCTTGAAATCACTGAGGAGGAGGAGCTTATGCACCGTAATCACGTTTGGATATCTACTTTGAGAAGACTTCTAATCTCGCAGGTTTTCGCCCTATTCGTCTGTGCTCCTGTTGTGTGGGGCCAAAGCTTTGGTACGAATGTCACGGGGGCTGCGACTGCCTGCGGGCAGACAAACAAATATAGCCAAGATGGCGATAAGAGCAGCGTGGGTGAGACGCAGGCTGGCCCGTGCAAAACAGGACTTGCAGCAGCCAGTTCAACGGCAAATCTTGATATTGATGTGCCCGAGGTTGGTGCGGCATCCGCCCATGGAGGTTCAGCGCGTGCCGCCTCATTAACCTATGACACCCTTACCCTTATTCCCCCATCTACTTTTCATGAAAAGAGCGTGACATTCTCGCTGCTGGACTCCTACGACTACAAAAGCGGCGGCAACGGCAGCGGCAGCGTCAGAACGTGCTGGCTCTGGAACCTTCCAGCCCCGACGCGAAGTTGTGCAACGCATACTGGGAGCGGTAGCCAGAAGGTGAAAATTCCAATCACGCTTAACAAGACCAATTCAGGCTTTCAAACCGATATCTCTAAGCTTATGCAGGCCCAGGGCAGTGCACCCGGGAAAACAGCTGTTTCTATTGCTTACAAAACGTGGGGACTTCCGAACTTCGCATTGCCGAAAGGCTGGACGTGTGCTTTTGCGTCCGGTTACCCGTGTCCATAATTTCCTCTATGCGAAAAAACCAGTCCGCTCGGGATGCGAGAGTGCCCAATCAGGGCTTGCGGGGTGCCCATTTTTCGCGTTAGGCACGAAAAGTGGGACCTTGCCCGTCAACTACTCCCTGCGACTAACACTTCAAATCGACTACATCAGGAGCAGGAACTGTCTCGCGAATCACGACATTCTTCATGTTGGCGGTAAACGCTGCTCCCCACACCCCACACGTTGCCGGCCCGCCACCATGACCTACGTGGTGGGGCCGAATTTGAGGTTGGCGAGGCCCTCAGGAG
The DNA here is from genome assembly GCA_963832245.1 of uncultured Acidobacteriota bacterium. GTDB lineage: Bacteria > Acidobacteriota > Terriglobia > Terriglobales > Acidobacteriaceae > JABDBE01. The sequence continues at coordinate 1,707,575 of CAWHTG010000004.1, read as the reverse complement.
TGGGAGAGTCTGGATGGCGGAATGGCATGCGGGCAGGGGAACGCCAGTTGTCCGACAACTCGAGGAGGGTCCGGTAACCATGCTTGCCATTGGGCTCACCTCCGGCCTTTAAAAGAAAATCTTTCCACCGTGAGCCGATTTTGCCTCCCGTTTCCGCAGTATTTAAGTAGAAGCAGAGTTACGAGATTTCCACCCTAGGAGACTTTATGCTCCGCCATCGCACTTGGGTTTGTGCCATTCTGCTCGTTTGCACCAGTATGCCTGCGTTTGCTCAGCAGTCGACATCCGCAGCCAGCGCGGTCGTACCCACGTTGGTGAACTTCAGCGGAGTCTTAACAGACGTGAACGGCAAGCCGCTGACCGGCATGGTCGGCGTTACCTTTTCTTTGTACAAGGACTCCCTTGGCGGAGCGCCCCTGTGGGTGGAAACCCAGAACGTACAACCCGACAAGTCTGGGCATTATTCGGTCGTGCTCGGTTCTACTAGTAGCCAGGGATTGCCGGCCAACGTCTTTGTTTCCGGCGAGGCGCGCTGGCTGGGGGTGCAGCCGCACGGGCAGGCAGAGCAGCCGCGCGTGCTGCTGCTCAGCGTGCCTTACGCACTGAAGGCCGCGGACGCGGAAACCGTGGGAGGACTTCCGCCCTCGGCCTTCGTGCTGGCCGCGCCGCCGAATTCCGGATCGAACGGCACATCTTCCGGCTCCAACCCAAACTCCAGCTCGAATCCAAATCCGCCGTCCGTGGGTGGCGGCGGCACGACCGACTATCTGCCCCTCTGGACCAGCAGCACCACCTTGGGCAATTCCGTATTGTTCCAATCGGGCACGGGCGCGAAGGCGAAAGTGGGCATCGGCACCACAAAACCCGCCTCCAGCCTCGATGTGAAAGGCGGCGGCACGATCCGCGGGCTGTTCAGCTTGCCGGCTTCGGGCACAGCCACGGCCACTGCAGGCTTCAACTCGCAACCTATGGATCTGACAGCCTCGGTTTTCAACAGTGGCACCAGCACGCCGGTGACGCAAACCTTCCAGTGGCAAGCCGAACCGGTAGGCAACGACACCAGCACTGCCACGGGGTCGCTGAATCTGTTGTTCGGGCAAGGAACGAATAAGCCAAGTGAAACCAGTCTGAACATCGCCAGCAATGGGTTGATCACATTCGCCAATGGGCAAACATTTCCGGGGACCGGCGATGGCACGGTGACGAGCGTTGGCCTGAGCGCACCGGGTTCGGATTTCACCGTCTCCGGTTCTCCAGTCACAACCAGCGGCACCCTCGGCTTGAGCTGGACTGTTCCGCCTACGAATGCGAACACGGCAAATGCCATCGTCAAGCGGGACGGATCGGGGAACTTCAGCGCTAGCAGTGTCACCGCTACCGTTGTAAACACGGGCAGCGTCATCGCACCAAGCCTGAGCAGTGCTGGCAGCCTCAGCCTCAACGCGAAGACTAATGGCGGCTACGTGATAGTGCCGGTGACGGATTCTTCTGGCAATGCCACGGTTAACATCATCGGCGGATCTAACTACAACACCGTGGCTGCCAGCTTCGGTGGCCAAACGATTGCCGGAGGAGGACTCTTTGAGTTTCAGAACAGCACCAGCAACGACTACGCTACCGTGGGGGGAGGCGAAAACAACACCGCTAGCGGTTCCGGGGCCACCGTGGCGGGAGGCCTTTCCAATAACGCCAGCAACGGGTCGGCTACGGTGGGGGGAGGCGATAGCAACACCGCCAGCGGCTTTCTTGCCACTGTGGGAGGAGGCGATAGCAACACCGCCAGCGGCGGTACTGCCATTGTGGGTGGAGGCTCGGGCAACACCGCCAGCGGCAATAATGCCACTGTGGGAGGAGGGTATTCAAACACCGCCAATGGCGCCTATTCGACTGTGCCTGGGGGATTCGCCAACACTGCGAGCGGCGTCAACAGTTTTGCTGCGGGGTCCGATGCTCACGCTTCCGCTGACTATTCCTTCATGTGGTGTCAACAAGATGGGACGATTTGTGACAACGGCGCACTTGGGGCAAACTCCTTCGTGGTGTCGGTAAATGGGGGTATTTTCTTCTACGACTCCCAAACGGCGCGGGCTGCTTCCTCTCTCCCGGTGGCGGCAGTTGGACCTGCTCGAGCGACCGCGCTCTCAAAACCCAAATTCGTCCTATTAATGTGCGTTCGGTCTTAGAGCGGGTGGCGCAGTTGCCGATCTCGCAGTGGAGCATGAAAGATGATGCCGGGGGGGCACAACCATATTGGCCCCATGGCGCAGGATTTCTATGCCGCCTTCGGGCTGGGTGACAGCGACAAGCACATTGCGCAGGGTGATGCGCAAGGCGTGGCTTTGGCTGCGGTGCAGGGTCTAAACCAAAAACTGGACGTGGAAGTCCGGAAGAGAGACGCAGAGATCGTCAGCCTGCGAGCATCCGTGAAGGCGCAACGGCAACACGATGCCGAGCTGAGGCGTCAGTTGCAGGCGGTCTTAGTTCAAGTCAAGCAAATACAGAACAAAATGGAGGTGCTGTCAGCTGGACAAAACGGGCGGAGCAAAAATTCTGATCCCCCACGAAATAGGGTGGCCTCGAACGGGATTGACCGCAACTCCGGCTCATTTATGGCAAAGGCTCAGGTGGTTACCGCCTCGCCAGGCACGCCTTAACAATGAGGACAGGACTCGCAATTCTGGCTCACAAAAGGAACTTCGCACCAGGGAGGTGCTCCAATGACGAAAAATCGAATGTCTGATCTTTTTGCGGTCGCGATGCTCACCATGACCATCGCCGTACCAAGCATTATTGTCCAGGCCCAGAACTATTCTGTGCTTTACAACTTCGGGAGCAAGAGCGAAGACCCGTATGGACCTCAAAATGCCGGCATTGTGGCACAAGGTCGCGATGGCAACCTATACACCACGGCGAATCACGGCGGAACGAGCGGCTTTGGCACGGTGTTCAAAATCACACCCGGCGGAAAGCTGACCGTGCTATACAGCTTTGACGGTTCCAAGGGAGAACTCCCATATGGCGGGTTGACCCTGGGTAGTGATGGGAATTTCTATGGCACCACTTACTATGGCGGCACTTCCAACGCTGGAACCGTATTCAAAGTCACGCCAAGCGGAAGCTTAACCGTGTTGTACAGCTTTACCAACGGGACTGATGGAGCGTATCCCTTAGCCCCGCCGATTCAGGGCAACGACGGCAACTTTTATGGCACGACATCGCAGTTCAACGATGGCGGACCCGGTTCGCTGTACAAGATCACGCCCTCGGGCAAATTCACGACACTTTATCACTTCGATGTTACCCACGGCTCCGATCCCTTTGCCCCGCTGGTTCTTGGTACCGATGGCAACTTTTACGGAACCACGAATATCGGGGGCACCGACGGCTTTGGTGAGGTGTTCAAGGTCACGCCCTCGGGAAAGCTTACCGTGCTCTACAACTTTGACAACACCCATGGTTCTTATCCTGTCGGCCCTCTCATTCAAGGGAGCGACGGGAACTTTTACGGGACGGCATCGAGCGGTGGGACTGGTGCAAACGGTGGCGTGGTATTCAAAATCACAGCGACGGGTAGGTATACCGTGCTCCATAACATCAATAAAACCACCGATGGATTTCAACCCTATGCCGGTCTGGTGCAAGCAACCGACGGCAACTTCTACGGAGCGAACGACGCTGGTGGTACCGCAAATGATGGAACCATCTTCAAGCTCAGCCCGACCAACGCTTACAAAGTTCTTTACGACTTCGACGGCACCACAGGTTCCACTCCATTGGTTACTCTTTTCCAGCACACAAGTGGGGTTTTGTACGGAGATTCTGAGATGGGCGGCACCGGCAGCGTGAGTCCCTGCACCACAGGTCAGTGCGGCGTCTTCTACAGTTTGAGCCTGGGCCTGAAACCGTTCGTAAGCCTGGTATCCACATCCGGCAAAGTCGGGCAAACCGTTGAAGTCCTCGGGCAAGGTTTCACGGGGACAAAGGGCGTTTCTTTCAGCGGAACCGCGGCAACCTTCAAGGTCGTCTCTTCCACCTACCTCACGGCTACCGTCCCCAGTGGAGCGACCACTGGCTCTGTGATCGTAACCACGCCGGGCGGAACGCTGACCAGCAACAAGCAATTCCGGGTAACGCCGCAGATCATCAGCTTCAAACCAACGAGCGGGACGGTGGGAACGTCCGTCCAGATCACGGGAGTCAGCTTAACTCAGACAACGAAAGTCACCTTCGGAGGCGTAAAGGCGACCAGCTTTACGGTGAACTCGGACACGCAGGTGACCGCAACTGTACCCACGGGCGCAAAGACCGGGCACATCGCGATTACCACTGCGGGCGGGACTGCCACGAGCTCGGGGATATTCACAGTTACACAGTAGCGCCGGACTGAACGGTAATTCAACGAAAGGAAGAGGCCCGCAACCTGGCCAGGGCAGCGTCGCACTTTGCAATTTCTTGCGCGACTTTTCTCGGATAGCCGCAGGCAAACCCGACGGGTGTTCTCGCTCCCGGATTCTCGATTGCTTTCCACGCATCCAGACTCCGTTGATAGAAACCGCGTGCCTCATTCCAATACCGGATCTGTTGCTGCGCCGGTTGACTGCCATCCGAGGCTTGCAGCTCAGACAAATCCGCAAGTCCGGAGTAGGCGTCGGCGAGAACGTATTGTGCTTCAAGGATGTTGGGATTGGCAGCTGTAATCGCTTGGGCAATCTTTAGTCCGCGCTCGGCGTTTTCGGAGGCCTGCTCTCGCTTTCCCATTTTCGCGAGCAGAAGACTGATTTTTGTGCGCAGGCCCGCAACCACTGCCTGCGAGGACGTGCCTTCATCGTGCAGCGTGAGGGGTTCCCATCCTGCCATGCCTGTTTGATAGCTCGACAGCGCCTGCGCTGTGTTGCCTGTTCTGGCAAAAGCTTCACCCATCCAGATGTGGCTTGCGGCCAAACAAAAGCGCGGTTCGATGTAGGCCGGATCACGAGCAAGTTGTGCTTCAAACATGTGGATGGCTCGATTGAACATGACCAAACCGCTCCGCTGGTTCCTCAACATGGCCAAGGCATTGCCCACTCTGGCGTGGGCGCATCCAAAGTCGTACTGAAGTACAGCGTTCGTCGGATCCGCCGTACTGAGAGGTTCCACGATCCGAAGCTGTTCTTGATAGCTTTGCAGAGCTCCCTCGGCATCGCCATCCAGCAGCAAGATGTCGCCCAGCATCCAGTGCGCCATCCCCAACCATCGATTCGATTCCGCATCGGCACCGTCCACGGCCAGGGATTCCAGGATCTGAATGCCATGGTGGGAATGATCCAGACCTTCTTTGCGGGAGCCCAGCCTGGCCAAGGCGTAGCCGAGTTTCACTTCTGCTTGACCCAACTCACGTCGCAGAACTCTATCGTCAGGAGCGGCTCGCAGCCGTGCCTCTGCGATCGGCAATTCCTTTTGTAGATACCCCGACACCGCCTGATAATCGCCTGCCCCATCCAGCAAACTCGACAGTAGATAATAATCCGCATGTAGTTCTTGCAAGACAGCCGGATTGGAGGGTGCGATCTGCAATGCTTGTTCCACAGTCGCCAGTGCATGGCGCAGTCTTGGAATGGAAGTGGCATCGCCCCGATTGGCGAGAATAGCTGCAATCAAACGCTCGCTGCGTGCTACCGACACTTCGTCATCCACGTCGTTTGGATTCGCCTTCCACAGTGATTCGCGAATGGCCAAAGCCTTGGCATAACTGTCCAAAGCTCCCTGCGTGTCGCCGAGGTTTGCTCCGAACGGATTTCCCTGAACCGTGCCCAATTTCTCATACGCCGTTGCCAATTCGCGCTGCAGCGATGCATCGGAAGCCGCGTCACGCGCCAAACTGTCCAGGTAGCGCTGAGCTCGTGCCACAAGCAATTTTCGGGCCGGGGTTGAACCGGGAAGGTACTGAATCGAATCGTGCACGTCGAACATTAATGAGTTCGCCAGGGCCCGCACATCGTTGAAACGCGCCTCCGCGCGGGCTTGTTGCTGACGGGCGATCTGAGCCTCACGCAGGGTGATGGCGAGCCCGGAGAGCACTGTGACGGCGACAATGATCGCGGCCGCAACCCCGGCCCAGTGTCGGGTAACGAACTTCGAGGTGCGATAGGCGACCGTATCTTTGCGCGCGAGTACCGGAAGACTCTCCAGATGGCGACGGAGGTCTTCCGCGAATTGCTCGACGGAGGCGTAACGTCTCTCCGGTTCTTTGCGGAGGGCCATCAGAACAATATTGTCGAGATCGCCGCGCAGCTTCTTGCTTAACTTGTCTCTGGAATTGTCGGCCTTGTCCGGCAGCGCGGTCGCCGACCGGGGTTCGCCACGTTCTTCCGCCACTGGCCTCCGTTTAACTGCAGTGCTCGGCCGCTCTGGTTCGACCTCGCAAACGGCGCGGGCAATCTCTTGCGGCGTACTCTCGGCACGGCGGTACGGATGGCGGCCAGTGAGCAACTCATACAGGACTACGCCCAACGAATAGACATCGCTCGCGGTGGTGATGGGCTCTCCCTTCACCTGCTCGGGGCTGGCATATCCCGGAGTCAGAGCCCGAAATACGGTGAGCGTCGGTTCAAATTGGCCGCTGACAGCCTCGGTGTCGAGAATTTTGGCGATGCCAAAATCCAGCAGCTTGGGCGTGCCATCGGACGTCACCAGAATATTGCTAGGCTTGATATCGCGATGAATGATCAGCCGTTGATGCGCATATTGCACGGCCGCACATACTTGCAAAAAAAGCGTCAATCGCTCCGCGGTTGCAAGCCCCTTGCTGTCGCAGTACTCGTCAATCGGCTGCCCCCCGATCAACTCCATCACGAAATACGGGACGCCGTCTGCCGTCGAACCCCCATCGAGCAGGCGAGCAATATTGGGATGGTCAAGGCTGGCTAGGATCTGGCGCTCATTCTTGAAGCGGCTGACTACGAAACCAGAGTCCTGACCCCCGCGCACGAGTTTGATTGCGACTTCCTTCTGATACTCATCGACACGAAAGGCGCGGAATACCTCGCCCATTCCGCCGGCTCCGATTGGGCTGACGATCTGATAGGGCCCGATGCGTCTGCCGCTGAGAAGTTCAGAAAGGTCTGGGGCTCGCAGTTCCGCAATTGCGTGTGCTGCGGGGATGTTCAAAAAATCAGCGCCCGCCTTTTCGTGCGCCGCAAGCAACGATTCCAATTCGCGGCGCAGTTCGGGATCGGCGCTAGCAACTTGATCCAGATAGGCGCGGCGTCCGGCTGGCTCGAGTTCGAGCGCGGCATCCAGTTTTTCTTTAATCTCCTGCCAGCGTTCCTGAATCATGGAATACCACCGCTAGTAAGGTTCTTGAAGACCTTTGGGGCCCGCCCTGAAGAACCGCTGACCAGCATCGCGCACTCGCATCAGGCCTCTATAGTCCGGTCAAGTTCACGATAGAGCCACGCGCGTGCCATGGCCCAATCCCGTTTCACGGTGGCAGGGGAGATTTTCAGAACGCCCGAGACTTCATCAATCGAGAGACCGCCAAAAAAGCGGAGCTCAACGATTCGCGCTTGCTGAGGGTCGAGGCGGTCGAGCTGCTTCAAGGCGTCATCCAGAGCCAGCACGTCGAGATCTTGTTCTTTGGGCACTTCGAGGGTGGGGTCCAGCGTAATGTTACATCCCTTGCCCCGCTTGATTGCTTGTCGACTGCGACCATAGTCAACCAGAATTTCGCGCATCAATTTTGCGGAAACAGCAAAAAAATGAGCTCGGTTTTGCAGTTCCGATGGTTTCTGGTCGACCAATCGAAGGTATGCCTCGTGCACCAGTTCGGTGCTCCGCAAGGTGTGGTTGGGACGTTTTTCGGCTTGCAGGTAGCGGTGGGCCACGCGCCGGAGTTCACCATACACCAGCGGCATTAGCGCCTGTAAGGCTTGCTGGTCGCCGCCTTTCCACTGTACCAGCAACTCGCTGACCGGTTTCGAGGAACCTCTACTCACCGCAGACACCTCAAGTGGAGCACCCTTGGAGGCAAAGCATACTTCTCCCTTTGCGCCCAGTCAACAAGCCGATTCTCTCATCCAAATCAGGAGACTTTATCCCGTGGCTGATTCCGCAAAACATCTTTTTCGGAGACAAAGCGATGCCATTCCCCAATACACGAGACCTGACCGATGTGCAGTGGAGTCTTCTTGACCCTCTCATCCCCAAACCATCTCGCCGCCGCGATCTGCGAGGCCGTCCTTGGAAAGACCGACGCACCGTCCTCAACGGTGTCCTATGGGTCCTCCGTACCGGCGCTCCTTGGGCGGACCTGCCTGAACGATATCCCTCCTACCAGACCTGCCATCGCCGATTTCAGCAATGGGTGCGATCAGGAATCATGCGAGGTGTCCTGGAAGCACTCGCTGAAGATATGCGGATTCAGGGTCGGCTCGACGTCCGTGAAGCCTTCATCGACGGCAGCTTTGCCCCCGCAAAAAAGGGGGGGCGAAAATCGGCAAAACCAAACGTGGCAAGGGAACGAAGATCATGGCCGTCGCAGACCGTTATGGTCTGCCTGTGGCTGTCTCCGTTGAAAGCGCTACACCTCGCGAGCTCAAGTTGGCCGAATCCACTCTGGTACAAATGGTGATCCAAGAACCGCCACAGAATCTAATCGGCGACAACGCCTACGACTCCGACAAATTGGACACCAGACTCAGGAGCTACGGAATCGAACTCATCTCCCCACACCGCTGCAACCGCAAAAACAGAACACAAGATCTAAGGCGCCTGCGACGGTATCGCCGCCGATGGAAGATAGAAAGGCTGTTTGCCTGGCTGCAGAACTTTCGGAGATTGGTAGTCCGCTACGAGCGACACGCTGAGAACTTTCTTGGAATGCTCTATCTCGGCTGTTGCATAATTCTGCTGAGGCATATATGAGATAGCTTGTAGCGTCATCTGGTGCAACTGATTGCACTTCTTCGGAGCTGCCCAGGCAGGGGAAATAAGGAGCTAGGTGATCTGTAAATAGCCAAGACTTGACCTTGCGCACCACGCTGTCCGATAGGCTCACGATTCAATCCGGTCGAAAGCGATTTATCCCCGATTCGCCTTCTTATCTGGTAGAAGATGCTGTTAGAACGAGATCGTCCTCGTAAATAAGTTGATTACGTCGATATCGGATTTTCAACCGGGTTCCGGGTTCATGACGTAGAAGTTCTGTGCGAACCCCCTCAATGGTGAAAAGGAAGTGGTCATCAATAGCGAGAATGAAGTCACCCGGCCTGATATCTAGCACGCTCGCTGATCCCTTAGGTTGGACGCCCGAAATCTCAACTCCGTCGTGACGTACACGCGGGTTCCCGCTGAAAGAAATCCCCATCATTTCTTCCGGCAGACTCGCCGATGAGATGGCAGGAGTCTTATCTCGGGCGGTAGAGGTAACCCCAACGCTTTGCGGGACAAGCGTGGTTCGCGACAAATCCTGTGAAGGAGAGCTTGCTGCCTGCGGCTCAATGGGAGGACGCCGCTGACCCGATGAAGCAAATTGCTTAGTGGGAGCCTCATTCTGAATCTCCGCATTAACGGTGAAGTCGAATCCGTTATATCCATTAGCAACCATTCCGGACAGCACAAGATATTCACCCGGCCCAAGGTCCGATGGAAGCGTGAACTGGTAAGCTGAATTTCCCACGGGGGTTATTGTGAATGGCCATTTCGGGTCCGGCAAACCAATAGACGGATTCCAAGAGGTGCCGTGCATGATGTTAACTTCGCGGTGGCTCTTCTTCTTATCCAGTTTCACAACTTCGAGGGCGCGTGGATTCAGACCTCCAGCATTGGCGGAGGAGGCAATCGCTCGGCTCGTATTGACGAGAACAAATGTGGGTCGCGCTCCGGTCTGAACGGGCGACGTCTTGCCGGGGAGAATGATGACCACCCGATTGCCAGCCAGCCCAAGAGAATAACCATTCAAGATTGCCCGTCCAATCTTTGGTTGCATCGATTGTATTGGAGCGGGAAGTAAGGGTTCATAAACGTCTCCTACGAGAATGTAGAAGCCGGGATTACTCGGGAGAACAGGTAGGTTTTGCGCCAGTGAGAGAACCAGAGGCAAAAATAAGCCTAACCCGCAACCAATGCGGAGAATCTTCATCGAGACTTCCTCCCCATATTGCACCCTTGCTTCGGCTCTTGAAAAAGGTAATGCCGAACACGAAGGCTCTTCAATTCAGCGCAGGCCCAATGCGTAGTGGAAAAAACCGAAACCAGAAAAAAGGTTTCGGGCAAACAGGCCAAAGGCTACGCGCACGTCAATTTTCGCAAGGAACCGTCGCCCAACAGGGCGCAGCGGAAGGATGGGAAAAGCAACAGTTTCATTGTACTCGCGCAGCCGAGAAAAAGCGATGGACACGATCAGAGCTCAGACCAGTGAAAGCGCATGTTCCCTCTAAAAACAGTGGTCCGAAACAGCCCCAAGTAGATGGTTAGCGAGGAATGTAGATTACGACGTTCCTGCAGAGGCAAGATGTAGAGGGTGTGATCGCCCTAGTTAATCCACCTTGACGGCGACTCCGCACGATCCGCTGCCCGGCGCTCGCGTACCCTAGTTCAACCGCCTGGAAGAAGTTTTGGCGCGGTGCGTACGATTCCTTGTCAACAGATTGTTGATCAGGTTCTCCAGACGGCGGATCGTGTTAGACTGCGACGCTATGATTCGTACCTGATCGCGGACCATCCCCCACATGAGCGAAAGGTCTTGGCGCGTGGGGTGCCGCTTTGGTTTTCGCTCTTTCATCACGGATCGCTACCTTGGATACAAACTAAGATCCTAGCGTTGGCTACGACATTGCCCCTTGTCCAAATTTGAGACTAGTTGACCCACCGACTCGGTGATCCGAACCACTTGTCCGTGGGAGGCTCTTTCGCGTCGTAAGAGCGGTCTTGCAGCGCTGTGCGAAATCTTAGCAATGGCTGGTGGCTCATCAGATACGAATACCGCTGATGGTTGGTGCAAAATCCCCATAACGCTCATTGACCAACGGTCGAAACGTGTAATCGCCTGGTTTCGACAGTTACTCCCGGTTGGCCCGTCAACCGGGAGCAATTGTTGGCTCGCGCTTAGCTTGAGATCATTGACGGAAAGACGGCGCTATTTCAGAGTCGCAGAGATCAATCACCTGAAATCACATTCTTGTTCAATACGGTTGACGATGAATGCGCAGCGGCTACGATCGAAGGCCGAGCTGCCGGAGCAGGTCCTGGAATTTTGAGTTCTGGTGGAGTTTGTCATATCTGGGGTCTACGTTGAGAAAAATCACCTGGCTCAACCTCTGGTTCGCGGCTTCTTGCAGTAAATCGAGAGTCTGATTCTGGTTGTCGATACCCAACGAGACTCCCGCGAGGTCCCAGCTCGACACGAGTTTTCTCGCGACAAGTTTCTGCCAGGCACCTTTCCAGCCGAGTTTGGCATGCGTCTTCTGAATTTCTGTCATCGCAGGGTTAAAACCTCCCGCGGTCATCTTGAAAAATTCCGCGTCAGCCTCATCTGGGCGCCCCTCGGCTTGATAAATCAGCCAGAGAACGTAATGAGGAGCGAACGAATCCGGATGCAAATCGAGGGTGAAGTGAAGTTGTTGAATTGCTTCATCGTAACGACGGGCGTAGAAAAGCATTTTCCCGAGGTCGTGGCTTATAACAAGCGAGAGCGGATCCAACTCGCGAGCTCTTTCCGCCTCGGCAACAGAGTCATCGAATTGGCCCCGGACGGCAAAATAGTTGGCTAAGCCATCATGCGCATCCGCATTGCTCGTGTTCAGTTCAATCGCTCGCTGAAATTCCCTGGCGGCGCTAGAGTAATCCCGATCGTATGAAAGGAGTTGCCAGCCCAAAGCCGAATGGGCATCGCTGCTGCCACGGTTTAACTCCACCGCCTTTCGCGCGGCAGCCTCGCTTTTCGCGTAGGCTTCTGCCGGGTGTAGTTTGTTCCAGTCCATGAGAACGCCATAGGATTCCGCCAACCCGGCATAGGCTTGCGCTAACGTCGGATCTTTCGCAATCGCCTGTTGGAAATACTCGATACTTTTCGTGACGCTGGCGGGAGTGAACTGGTTCCAAGAATAAAGACCTTTGAGATAATTGTCGTACGCATCAGGATTGATCTGGCGGCTCTTCGCCTGTTCCAGCCGCTGCTCCGGTTTCAAGCTCACCTGAACCTGCTGAGAAATGGCTTCCCCCAGCTCCCTTTGGACCGCCAGAAAATCTCGAATTTCGCGATCAAAACTTTGCGCCCAAATGTGCGTTTGGTCTCTGACGCGGATCAGCTGTGCACTTATGCGGGCGCGTCCGCCCTCGCGACGCACGCTGCCCTCCACGATGTAGTCCACCCCCAGTTCTTGCCCGATCTGTCCCGCCGTTTTGTTTGTGTGCCTATACGCCATCGCCGAAGTGCGGGCGATTACGCCGAGTTTTTCGGGATTAAGTTCTCCCAGGTCGGTAATGGTCTCTTCCGTTAGACCATCGCTGAAATATTCCTGCACCGGATCGTTGCTGAGATTTTCAAACGGGAGCACTGCAAGCATCACCCTGTTCTGTGCAATCGCAGACTTCGGTGACCGGCGCGAACGCACCCAAAGAACTCCACCCACGAGAACTCCGACAAGAATTATCAGCACACAAGCGATTACTCCCCATGAGTACCACGTCCGGCGTTGTAAGACTTCCGGCTGGGGCTGCACCGCAGACACCCCTGCTGCAGGTGAGACAGACGTCGTACCATCACCGCCGGCTGCAGAAACATTCGGCTCCGTCACCTTCGCGATAAAGCGGTAGCCACGTCCGCTGACTGTTTGGACAAATCGCGGTTGCTCGATCTCGTCTCGCAACACGTGGCGGATCTTGCGAACTGCCGTGTTGACGGCACTATTGGTGTCGAGGAAGGCGTTTTTGCCCCAGAGCTTCTCGACAATTTCTTCCCGGGTCACCAGTTCCCCCCGCCGTTCGATCAGGAGGACTAACAGCTCCATCGGGATTCTTTCCAGTTTCAAACTGCGGCCGGATCGCTGCAGATGGTAGGTACGCCGGTCTAATTCGAAGTCCTCAAATTTGACGCGGTCTGACGCCATGGCTGGGCACCCCAAGGCAGGAGCGGCTTTGATTCTACATCTCGTCGTCGAAGCGTCAATAACCCAAGCCCTTCTGTCGCTTAGCCCCTCATTCGTTACTAGAGATGAATACAGAATTCTTCAGTTCTTCTCCATTGCCTTGGGATCGGTTTTCGGAGCACGATGCGCCGGTCCTAGTACGGCAGATCGCATTCCCGATCGACAGGTTTGGCTGGACCAGGAGGGTATTTATGACCAAGTGCAGCAGGCTACTATTGGTCGTCTTGTGTGCGGTAGGTGCAATGATCACTGCTTCGGCTCTAGTAGCCGCTCATCAACTCACCGAGCAAAGAGAGGCTAAGGCGCAAGGCTATGCGGTTATTGACCTCGGCACGCTTGGCGGCTCGTTTAGCTTCGGCGGCGGTGTGAATGAGCAAGGCTGGGTGAACGGCGAGTCGAGCTTGCAAGGGGATCAGATCCAGCACGCTTTCTTATGGCGGAATGGAGGGATGGTGGACCTTCAGACACTGGGAGGGCCGAACAGCGCCTCTGGTTACACGCTCAACGATGCCGGCGTTGTGGCCGGTGGGTCGGAGACCTCCACTTTGAATCCGCTAGGCTATCAATTCTGCGACTTTGACGGATTCTCCGACGTTCCGCCTCATGATTGCGTTCCTTTCATGTGGAGAGGGGGCGTGATGACGCAGCTTCCGCTCCTTCAAGATCAGTATGGGCAAACAGGCAACAATGGCACCGCACAACAGGCCAATAACCGGAGAGAGATCGCTGGCGTCTCGGAAAACACTCTGCTCGACCCAACCTGTTCACGCCCAACTCTGCAGCAGAGGCCGGTCGTTTGGAAAAACGGGGAGGTGTATGAACTAACTTTGTTGCCTGGCGATCTGAACGGAGTAACCACCGGGATCAACGAGTACGGGCAAATTGTCGGCTTTGCGGGTACCGGACAATGCGCCAACGAATTTTTTCACGTCATGCTTTGGGAGAATGGCACGCCGGCCGATCTCGGGAATCTCGGGGGGATCAATAACAACCAAGCCCAATTCATCAACAATCGAGGACAAGTGGTTGGGCTTTCGGATCTATCCGGCGATCTCACCGGCCATGCCTTCCTGTGGCAGGACGGGGTAATGGCTGATCTCGGGACTCTTCGCGGCGATACTTCGAGCGCCGGATTCGCGATCAGCGAAAGAGGCCAGATCGCTGGTCAATCGTGCGATGCCAACTTTAACTGTCGCGCATTTCTCTGGCAGGATGGCGTGATGACCGACCTCAACGCTCTCACTTCTTCAGACTCGCCTCTTTATCTGGTGGTCGCGTACGGCATCAATTCTCGGGGCGACATCACTGGCTTGGGTATCACGAGCACGGGCGAAGCTCACGCCTATCTTGCGATTCCAACGCGGGGCAGTGTGGGTGACGCAAAATTCAAGCCTAGTGGACCACGGAGTCTCCACAACTTTCTTCAGCCGAGACTTTATGGCGGCAAGTCTCGTGTTCAGACGCGTATCCCATGATCGTCCGCAAACAAATACTCGTGAGCTGACAATGTCCGCCCCGCACCGATCGCCAGCACCTTGGCTTTTCAGCCTGCTGATTCTTCCGCTGGGAATCATTGTCGGCTTCAAGGCCACACCATTGCCCTTCTTGCTTGCGAAAGCTGGGGTTCCAGTAGATCGAATCGCGACCATCAGTTCGCTCGGAAGTCTTCCAGGTGTTCTGGTTTTTCTTTGGGCCCCGCTGGTGGATATCAAGGTCCGTCGCAGAACTTGGTTGGCAATTGCAATCTTCGGAACCGCACTTTCCGTATGCACCTATTTTCCACTGATCGGTTCTTCGCATCTGACGCTGATGATCGCGCTGATCCTCGTCGGAGGCATCGCCGATTCCATGGTACTTGCCGCTTGTGGCGGGCTCCTGGTGAGGACGCTCTCGGCAGCATCCCAGGCTAAAGCGTCAGCTTGGTGGCAAGCAGGGTTCATGGGCGGCGGGGCTCTGGGAGGAGCCGCTATCATGTGGCTCGCCGCGCGAATGCCGCTCTTCGCTGCGGGCCTGTGCACCGCCGTTGTGATTGCGCTTCCCGGATTTCTCCCCTTCTCAATATCGGAACCTGCGCCCGCTCGGTCGCAAAAGCTTCAAGGTCGCCTTACTCGCATCGGCCAAGAAATTTGGGCAGTGATACGGAAGCCTCAGCGCCGGTGGAGCGCCGTCCTTCTCATCACCCCCGCAGGCACGGGCGCAGCCATGTTCCTGCTTCCAGCTATCGCTTCGCATTACGGTGTGGGTGCGACCGGTGTCACGTGGATCAACGGAGTTGGTGGAGGCATACTGATGGCTGGGGGCTCCCTTTGCGCCACCTTCATCCCAAGCAGTTGGGACCGGCGATTGATGTATGTGAGCGGAGGCGCATTGAATGCCTTCGGTGTTCTCGTATTGCTGGTTGCCAACCGCCCTCTCGTTTATCTTGTGGGCACGACTCTCTACCTTGCCGCAAATGGTTTCTCTTGGGCATGGTTCACGGCCTTGCAGGCGGAAATTGTAGGAGCGGAAACGGGCGATGCCAGCACCTTGTTCAGCGTCCTCAACTCAGTTGGCAGCTTGCCAGTCATGTATATGACTTGGCTCGACGGCGTGGGATTCCGCCATTTCGGAATGCAGGGGTTAGTTTGGATCGATGCGGGCGGAAGCCTGCTCGTGTGCGCAGCGGTTTTCTTGGTGTTTGCCATTTGGGGCATCAAGATCGGGTCCTCGTTCCACGCAGATGAACTCTCGCCGAAAGCTTGGAGCGATATTGTTCCCTGAACCGAGCCGTGCGTGAGGTCCAGACTGTTGCGGCTTATGAACAGACTTGCGTCCACGAATGGAGTAATTCCCGGTTGGTCGGCCAACCGGAAGTAATCCAAGCCGCTACCGATCGTCTCAACTGGCGATAAATCGCCGTTTCACTTATTGGCAAGCGGTCAAAACGTGTAATCGCCTGTTTACAACAGTTTACGGCGTGATCTGAAACACAGAGCCGCCGTTGTGGCCGCCTCCGGCCCCGGTCGAGCCATATAAGTTTCCATCCGGCGCGAAAATCAAGCCTCCGGGGAACTTTCCGTCGGTGCCGCCACCGAAACTGTGAAGCCAGTTGATGACCCAGGTTCCGTCGGCACCAGGACTGAGCTCATAGGCGGCGCCGCAGCCCTCATTATCACATTCCTGAAAGCGGCCACCTCCTCTGGTGGTTCCATAGAGGTTCCCGGCTGCATCCATGATCACGCCACTCTTATCGCTCTTTTGCGGCCGGTAGAAGTAGCGCAGCACCCGTTCGGTCCACTCGCCTTTCTGGTCGGGTACAAGTTGGTACACCAAACCGCATCCAAGCAGCTCATTCGGTTGGCAAGGGTCCAGGCCACCGTCGTCGGTTGTGCCATACAGATCGCCATCACCGCCCAGAATGGGTGGCGCGATTGCAAAGTACCCGTCTTTGCCATTGAAGAAATGGAGAGTCTTAAAGGTCCATACGTCATTTGTGCCAGGTGTCAACTCAAAGATAGTGCCACATCCCCAGGGCTGGCATGGACCAGTGCCACCGTAGAGCGCCGCGCCATAGAGGTTCCCGGCTGCATCGATGGTAAGACCGCCGGCGGGTTGGAATCCGTCATTTCCATTGAACCTGTGCACCACCCTCTCATTCCATCGGCCGTCAGCACCCGGCTTCAACTGAAAGACAATCCCGCAGCCGGTTAGGCAGGTATTGTTCGTAATGCCGCCACTCTGCGTCGTGCCGTACAAGTTTCCCTGGGGGTCGAGGACTAGGGCTCCGCTGGCCCACCACCCGTCCCCGTTTTCCCCGGAGAAGTTGTGCAATGCAGTAAATTTCCACGTGCCGTCTGCCTTTGGCGCCAACTGGAAAGCACTGCCGCCATGATAATTGGGGTTTTGCGTGGTCGTGCCATACAGGTTTCCCGCTGCGTCCACGGCCATAGTACCTTCAGCGCCAGCTCCCCCCAGGCAGTCTTTCTCCGAACAGAAGTTGTACAGCACTTTTTGGGACCATTTGCCGTCTGCCTCCGGCGTCAGTTCGAACACTACCCCAACCCCTTCGGCGCCGGCGTCAAAGGTGCTGCCGTACAGGTTTCCGGAGGCGTCAGAGATTATTCCGTTTGGGTTCGTACCATCCGCGCCGTAATAACTGAAGCTGAACAGAACCCTTTCTTTGGCGGCGAAGGCAGGCGTGACAAGAGCGGCAAAGGTCAATGTAATGGCTGCGAGGGCTTTGAATCGGTGCATGGCTAGCCTCCAATCAGTTGGGGTTCCCTGGGAAGGCGAAGGGGGGGCCACTGCCCTCACTCAGTGTAGCGCGGTTGTCAATTGGCGCAAAATCTCGTGGGTGTTGAAAAAGTACGTCACCAGAAACGTCCTCTCGGCTGCGAGTATGCCCGTCCCGAGTTTTTCTTCTCTCAGTTCGTCTAAGCGGTGGCTGGCAGAACGGGTCTTGTCGGTCGGCTGAGGAACCGCACTAGTCGCTTGATGTTCTGGGCAGCCGCTGCTAACAAGAACTGCTCTCGCACGAACTTCAATCTCCGCAAACGCAGGCGACGCAGACCGATCTGATTCTTGAGTTCCGCGAACAAGGCTTCTACTTTCTTTCTTTGCCGCTGTGCTGTGGCGAACTCTGGCGTGTTCGCCAGCTCTCGTGCCCGTTGCCGAGCCGATTCGTACCGGTGGATGATAAGAGACCGGAAAGCTGCACTGGTACATTGCCCTCTTTGTGAGCACGCCCCACAACGCTTGCGGGTTCCGATGTAGTTGTAGGCGCGATTGCGATGAACTCGACCACCATAGTTGAGGGGTTGGCCTGCGGGACAGATATAGCGGTTGTGTTCCGGCTGGTAAGTGAACCGCTCCGGACCGTAGAACGGGCTGTTCTTTCTGTGGATACTGTCGCGAGTCCGCATATAAGGAGTGATCTCCCGCTCGGCCAACCACTGCAAGAACTCCCCATTCCCGTACGTGGTGTCGGCCGCCACCGATTCTGGTTCTCGTCCTTGCCAGTGCGCGAAACGGGTGAGCATGTCTTGCGCGGCCACAGTTTCCTGACTCATGCGTGCCGCCGTGGCTTGCACGCCCACAATCACGCAGCTTGCATTGTCCACCAGATAGTTGTCGTAGTAACCGAGGCGAGCTGGCGTGCCGCCCTTGGTGGCATAGGTAGAATCAGGATCGGTGGTCGATACCTGATCTTGCTCATGCACCGGTTCTTCCACCGGGTTCTGCTGTTCCAGTTCCTGCAGATACTGTCGCACGGTGTGATGGACCTGGGCCGCTTCCTCCAACTGCTCCCGTGGAATGCGGCTCTCCTTCGCTGCATTGGCTTCCACGAAACTGCCGTCGACCGACAGGTGCTGTCCCTGCACCAATCCCACGTCCACACACTGGCACACGATCTCTTCAAACAACTCCTCGAACAGCTTCGACTCTTGAAATCGTCCATGACGGTTCTTGGAGAACGTGGAGTGATGGGGGATCTCCTGATCGAAGCCCAGTCCCGTGAACCAGCGCCAGGCCAGATGCATGCGCAGTTCTTCCACCAGTTTGCGCTCGCTGCTAATGCCATACAAGTAGCCGATCAACAGGATGCGCAGCAGAAGCTCCGGGTCGATCGACGGCCGCCCGGTCTCGCTGTAGCGGTCCTTCAGCTTTTCGCGCACAAAGGCAAAGCTGATGTGCCTTTCGATGAGCCGCAGCAGGTGGGTCTCTGGAACCTGATCTTCCAGGCGGAAGTAATAGAACAACGCTTCAGAACGGTCGTGTTGCCCCATCATGATCAGCAGGCCTCCGACGATCAGAATCAAACAGAGCATGGCGGATGTTTTCTTCTAACATGCTTCTGCTGAATTTCACCCGCTAAATCGACGTGACTTTTTCAACACCCACTCCCGATAGCGCTCATTGACCGCAGACGTGGGCCAGCCAATTCTCAAAGAGTGTAATGTGTTCACAACACTTGTGCGAATTTGGACGCCGGAATTGCTACCATAGCTCTGCTCAACAGCTCAACATGGGGTTCTGTATGAGAGTCCATTGCTTATTGATGTTTGTGTTTCTTGGAAGCCTCGCCGCACCGGCACAAGACTGGCAGGCCTGCAAACCGGAAGGCGATTACTCATTCAACGATGTGAAGGCGGCGGTGCATAGGGTGACGAGTTCTCGGGGGTATTCGGGGTGGGACGAGAAGACGTTCAATCGGTCTGGCGACCTCGTAGCAGTTGCAGTTCTGAAAACGCTGGACGACAGCGAAATGGCGTCGCCGGAGACTGTCAAGTTCGTACTGCTGATTGTTCGAATGGCGTTTGACTGTCCCCAATACTGTGTCAAAGTGACGGATGACCGCCATCCTAGAATGACTTTGCTGTTGCTGGAACACTTGAATGAAATCACTGGCGGGAAAATGCAAACGGATATCGAAGAAGTGAAGCACTTCATCCTCCAGCAGGCTAGTAAGGCGAACTGCCAGATGGAAGGAATCATCTACGAAAATGGTGTGCCCATTCGGTTTTGCACGAAAGGATAAAACAACCGAAAGACGATAGTTGGCGTAACATCGCCATTACACTCAAAATCCCCCGGATCGACATGTAATGTTTAAGGCAAGCACTATAGACACGATCAACTAACGCCCACCTTCTCAGTGTTTCCGCTTTATGCGGCAATAGGCGTTCAGCGCCTGCTTTCACACTTCTCCCAACCCTTATCCTTCTGGAACACCGTAAAAGCCCCAGCGATCCATGCAGATGTTTTTCGAATACCTGGTGAGGCGTGTGGCTGAAACCCACGCCCATCGCAATTATTTCTGTCAAAAGTACATCCCAGTAGTGGCCAGAACATCTTATTAATCAGAGACTTACAAACTATGCAAAATGACTATGTTAATACCGCGATTGTCGAATTACTTCGTTACCCGGCCAATCGCTGGGGAGCAGTCCCCTCTAGCAGATGGTTGTCGCTCTGCGCTGATCTGCGTGATTACCAACCGCCTTCCCCAACATTGACGATAGATAGCGAACGAAAGTGGGAACTGGTGTCGGCTTTACAGAAATCGATTCGTAGGGGTGACACGCAGCTCGCCCTTCGCATGGTCTCCGCAACAGATGGAATGCCAGACGAGTGCGCATATTTTTGGAGGAGGCTCTGTGTTATCGCCTGTGAAGATGTAGGCCCAGCAGATGATGTGCTTGCGTCTTTCGTGGTCGCCTGCTCGAAGGTCTTCCCACCAAAGAAAACTGGCAGCAAAAACTACAAGCTGTTCTGTTTTCTGGCGGGGCAGATGTGTGATCTCCCAACTAGGAGCCGAATTTACTGTAGCTACGGGGTAATTGAACCAGCAACCATCAAGTCCGAATTGCCGGAACTGACCGTAGAAGACAAGACGATTGTCTCAGCGATCATGCAAAACAGAGCTGCGGTAGAGGCTTCTCAGAACCCCTGGCGCGAATGGCAAAAGAAGAACGACTGGCGGGCGGAAAAATTGCTGAGATACGTTGGCCTGAGTCTCCCGTTGGAGATGACGAAGATTGAGGAACCTTTGCCGTCCTCACAAGTCCTGTTCGATCTGCCCAGCTACTGCTACGATATGCACACACGGGTGGGCCTCAAAGTCCTTCAGAAATTGGTACGAGGTGTAGACGGGGCAGAGGGTATCAGAGACTTCTTTCAGGAAAACAAGATCAAGAATGCCCACCGCGCTTTGGGGGAGGTACTGTTCTTCGTGGAGGGGGCAAAGATTGAAGGGGAGCTGGTGTATCCACCGTTGTGCTCATTGGAGCAGCGCGTCATGGCACGTCAATATGGTCTTCCCTTCGATAGATGGGAGGAGCTGCGGTTTTTGTTGGAAAAAGCCCTACAGGAAGGGGTTGTGGACCGGGTAAGAGAGGAAATCCTGATGCAGTTCTACGGACAAGGCAAATTGCATTTGATTGCTGACGTTGACAATCATGAATCTGCGAAAGCATCAAACTAACCATTATGTTGCATTTCTTGATCGGGCGATTCGCAAACAAACCACTTAACGAACTTCCAGAACTCAACATTTGAACATTCTGTTGCATTTTAAGGATATCCAATGGCAGAAACCCAGAAAATCCGCAAACAAACGTGGATTCACCTCGAACCCGCTGAGGGGCTCTCCGTGCTCAGGGCGGCAAGAGCCAAGGGCGTTCGCGAATGGGCCATGATCGTCTTGGCGTACAAGCACGGTATGAGAGCATCCGAGGTCTGTAACCTTCGGTTGGATGACATCGACATGAAAAATGGCAGCATCGTTGTTGAACGACTCAAAGGCTCGTTACGCACTACACAGGCCGTGACCGAACATCGTGGAGAGCCACTGCTGAACGAACTCAAAGCCCTTCGGGAATGGTTGCGGCAGCGTTCGGACGACGGCTCTGATTATCTGTTCACCAGCCAAAAGGGTGGACGGCTTGATCGCTCGCAATTTTTCCGTCTATTCCGGACGATTGCTAGTCAAGCCGGGTTGCCAGCAGCAAAGCAACATCCCCACGCGCTCAAGCATTCAATTGCCAGTCATCTGGTATCCGCAAACGTAAATCTTGCCCTGGTGAAACAACAGCTCGGACACAAGAGCATCAATAGCACCATGCGCTACGTCGCGGCTACTGACCAGCAGGCCTCACAAGCCACGACGACCGCCCTTATGAACATCTACTGAGACCGATTCGTCCCCATTGGGCGTTTTATCTTACGGACGCGGCTGCGGCCAGTCAACGAATGGCGGGGTTGGTGTATGGCGACAGCAAAAGTGACCCCCCTCCCTACGTCATGCGAGGGCTGACGTGGACATAGCTTTCCTCCCCCGACGGTGTGTTTTCCGAGGGTTCGTCGTCGGAGAAGCGCCACGCTGAAGCCTGGCCGCCAAGACTTGGTGAAACGCAAAGCGGCAGGACGGTAAGGCGCAACTCGTACAATGACTTTGTACGCTGGCTTCAGAAACACAAGTCATAAGTGGTCTAAAACGGTGCGTCGCCGCACCCGGCACAAAGATTCCCAAAAGGGTCCCCAAGGTCCATGATTCTTCTCTTTTTTCCGGTCCGGCTCGTTCCTTGGTTGGTCAATCCCTGTCATCTGTAGCCCGTTGCATCAATTCCAGTCGCAGTTCTCAACAGAATATCGATCTGACTCATGATCTCAAGCTGCCGCATCTGCCGAGCCTGAAGGCCGATCTTGTAAATCTCGTTTCCGAAAGAACCCTCTTCTCGCGATCGATTCCACAACTCGATTGCTCGTAGCTCTGCCATTAGAGCCTGTAGCTTGTCATCAGGCACAGTCTTCTCCCAATATTGCCGCTAACCGGGCTGCCAGTTCAGGTGAAGTAAACGGTTTCTGTATGAAGTGAAAACCCTCAGAGTTGCCAGTTGGAGGTAAATGCTTTTCAGCATACTCCGTCATTATCAGCACTATCATGCTGGGATACATTTCCACTGCAATCCGAATCAGTTCACGTGGTGTCAGCCCTGGCATCATCGCGTCACAAAGCATTAGATGAATCGGCTTGTGGCGTTTCGCGCATATCCTCACAGCCTCATGGCCGTCCCCTGCAATCAAGACCTCATAGCCCCGTCTCCGCAACCCTTCAGCAATCATTTCCCGTAATAGTCTTTCATCCTCAACCACGAGGATAGTGTCCATACGCGTCTCCTAAGATGTGCAGGCACTTAGCCGGAGGCACACTCAGCAACACAGTTGCCATGGCCAAACTGAAGATTTTTGAGAGCTCACAGATGGCGAGCCTGCCGAAATGTCGGCATAAATGCCGAGATATCGGCAGCTAAAGTTTTCCTGAAGCCAGTCGATGTCCTCTCTCAGGAGGGCAACCATGACTGCCAATCTGCTTATTCCCGCTGCTCAGTACCTTCGCATGTCCACCGAACACCAACAATACTCGCTGGAGAACCAATCTGCCGCGACCCAGAAGTACGCGGAGTCCAGAGGGTTCCAGATCGTCTGTACATATTCCGATGCTGCGAAGAGCGGTCTTGTCCTTCGCAGAAGACCGGGTCTTCAGCAACTTCTGCGAGACGTGGTCGGAACCCCACCATATCGCGTAATTCTTGTCTACGATGTCAGCCGATGGGGACGATTTCAAGACACCGACGAGTCTGCGCACTATGAGTTTCTTTGTAAGTCCGCAGGCGTTCCCGTGCATTACTGTGCCGAAAACTTCGCGAACGATGGCGCTCTTCCAAATCTCATCATGAAGACCCTGAAGAGAACCATGGCCGCAGAATTCAGCCGCGAACTCGGAGTCAAAGTCCTTGCCGGTCAGAAGCGGCTGGCCTGCCTCGGCTCCAAGCAGGGAGGGGTTCCGGGTTATGGCTTGCGGCGGATGTTAGTGGCCAGCGATGGGACTTTCAAACAACTGTTGGGAAATGGAGAGCGCAAGAGTATCGCAACGGACCGAGTCACGCTAGTCCACGGTCCCGCCTTTGAAGTAGCGCATGTTCGAGACATCTATCGGATGCTTATCTCGGATAGGCTCTCTGTACCTGATATCGCCCGTGAACTAAACAAAAAAGGAGTGAAGCAGGCGGGCAAAGGTCCCTGCGCTAATCCTTGGAACTATGCGACGGTGTACCAAGTCCTCACCAACCCCAAGTATGCTGGAATCCACGTTTTTGGTCGAAGCACACAGAAGCTTTCTACCCCAAGTGTACGACTGCCAAAGTCGGAGTGGGTTGTCACCCCAGGAGCATTTGAGCCTATCGTTGATCGGGAGACCTTCGACCGGGCACAACAGGTTCTGCATAGTCGAACCGTAAACAAATCCAATCAAGAACTGCTCCGCAACTTGCGGTCGCTTGTGGCTGCTGAAGGGTACCTGACTGCTCGCATGATAGACAGTTCGCGGGACACGGTATCGGCTTCAACTTACGTGCATCGCTTTGGCAGCTTGCACGAGGTCTACAAACTCATTGGATACGGCAGTCCTGAGAGTTTCAGGAAGTTTGAGGTTCGGCGGCGAAACCAGGCTCTGCGGGATGAGCTTCTTTCCGAGATCGTAGCCTTATTCCCGAAAGATATCAAAATCATCCGTCGCGGAGGAAAGTGGCGTCCGCGATTGCGTGTGCGAAGGGGCCCGTTTATCTCCGTCGTGGTTGCGCGGCCTGTTCGCAGGGCTGGGGACGCTCTCTGCTGGCTCGCTGATCCGCCTCCCCGTGAACGCCAGTCTGTGACGCTTCTTGCTCGACTGAATCCGACCGATCCCTGTTTTCATGATTTCCACGTCCTACCGAAGATTGATCACAGAAAACGGTTTTCGATTACGCCTAATGATGAATGGCTCAAACACGGTCAGCCTCTGCGAAGTCTCTCTGACTTGCTTCGCGTGGTCGATCATGTTCGGCAATCTCGCAAGCGTTAGCATTACCAAGAAGAACAAATAGCTGATGACCGGGACAAGGCTGACCGACCTAACTCCGTTAACAAGATCCTCTTCGGAACCCGTCGTCAAGCCGCGTTCTCGGATCGTGCCATTTCATTCGCGGAGTCGCAAAGTTGCGCAATCTCTATGCGCTTGCCTTTCTCCCACCACGGGTCTCTCTCATCCACCTTGAAGTTGATTCCTTTATCGATCCTGCGAAACAGGTAGAAACTATGCACCCCGGCGTTCTCTTTGTTCAATCTGCATAGCAGAGTGATGTAATCGCGCTCACTAGGAGCCGGAATGATGTTCCAGCCAAGTCCGCCTCCTCGCGTTCGCTCACTACGACAAATGACCAGTGAAATGGTTAGAGATTTGTCCAATTGGACCATTACTCGTTGTCTCCCTAGGAGACAAAAGAACTGGGCTCTTTGAGTGAAGAGTTCGGAAATATGCGATAGGACCTGAGCACGAAGCTTCCATGTAATAGCTTTGCTTTCAGTCATCGTGAAACGGCCCGCAGGCGGGTTATATCCAACCCGCTTGTATATCTCTCGAAAGCGACCCAAGCGGCGAAAACACGTCGAAAGTGTAGGGGCGTTCCGAGCAGTTTTTATGATTTTCTCGGTCAATTCCCCTTTGCGGCGAAACAAGCATCGTAGGGCATCCAAGATTTCTTCGTCTGTTTTCTTGGCTAAGCGTTTCTTCAAAGCGACCTGAACTCGTTCAAAAGTATCTTGGTCGATGACAGGCGGGAAGGCATCTGGCGTCACTATCCATTGCTCCGGAGGGAGGTTCTTCGGGCTGCTATGGAGTTTACAGGTCATCCGATTCCACGTATTGACTCCTGCATATTTTGGGTTTCTAAGGGTTCTTCCAACCGCAGCACTCGTCCATTGCCTGCCCCCAAGAAACGGGATACCATGGCGATTGAGTCTACGCGCAATCTCGCTCATGGTGAGGTTAGTTAGGGCCATCGCATAGATAGCCCGAACGCATTCAACTTCTTTTCTTGGGCCGGGAACCAGAATTGTATGATCGGCGGGGTCCTTGCGTTGGCCTGCATCCAACCGTCGATTGAGCTTGGGATTGTTAGAAACGAGCAACCGTCGAAGGCCGTAGCCGGGAGTGCCGCCCATCCTAAAACCAAGTTGCGCCAATCTTTTCTGTGCTCCGAATACCTTGACGCCCAACTCGCGACTGTACTCTGCCGCCATCATTCGTTTCAGAGATTTGAAGATCGAATTAGGCAGTGTTCCGTCGTTTTGAAACAGTTCGGCACAGTAGTGAACCGGAATGCCTGCATTTTTGCATATAAACTCGTAGTGGGCTGCTTCGTCGGAATCTTGAAATCGCCCCCATCTACTCACGTCGTAGACCAGAATTGCCTTGAAGATAGCATTTCCGCTCAAGACATCGGCCAGAAGCTCTTTAAGACCAGCTCGCGATTTGAGTACAACCCCGCTCCTGCCAGCGTCGGTGTAGGTCTTGATTACGGCAAACCCATGTTGTAGCGCATATTGCTGGATCGCTGCCTTCTGATTCTCAATTGAATACTGCTGAAGGTCGGTAGACATCCTGACATATTGGGCTGCAAGGATCGACATTTTGGCGCCCTCCCGCTGTAACGCTTTAGAAACCTTCGCTATCAGAAACGCCGATCATACTTAAAAAGGAGTGCAGCGGGGGTCTCTGCTGGCTCGCTGACCGGTTCCCCGCGAACGTCGGTTCGTGACGCTCCTCGCTCGACTGAATTCCGACCGGAGCCTGGTTTTCATGATTCATTTATCGCCACAACGTCTACATCGTTGTTGCCGAAATGCTTGAGAATCCGCAGATAATCCGCTAGGTTGCGGGTGAGACGGGATATATCGGCCATCAAGACATGATCAATTGGTCGAGGTCGTTGTTCGGCGGTTGCCATCAATCTCTTGAGTGCGCAGCGTCCGCCAGGGAAGCTCCAGAAGCAGGAACATCGGCCTCAACTAATTCTGTGACTATCTTCCAGCCTCGTTTCGAGGCGTACCTTGAACACGAACGAATTTGCTTTGCGATTGAATTTGAAGAGGACATCGGGACGTTCGTCGCACAACGTGCGTAGATTGCACACCTGTTAAGTTTTGGATCGCCCTTTTTTTGTTTGCTTGAATCGTTCAGTTTGTTCATTTGTTTTTCTCCAGTTCGAACCTTACGGGCGATCCGTTCCCCAATTCGCAGTACCTAAGACTACTCCTTATATGGCAGCTTCAGGCTGCACAGTTTCCATTAAGATTTCGCTGCGCCGGGTGGGGGGTCACTTTTGCCGTCGCTGTACACCAACCCGTCAAATCATGCGGGGGTATAGGGGCATGAGGGGAAAATGCTACAGTATCAACGATGTTGCCTTTAATCCATCGGCACCCGTTCTCTGAGTTGGGACTAAAGTCCCCTTGAAATTATTCGGACGAGGAGCACGATGTTCTTAGAGTTTTACAGGGGAGTGCCGTCATGGTGAAGCTACTTCGGGATCGAGTCTGGTTTTTTGTGATACGTCTGCTGGCCACAGTTAAGGGGTATCGGTGAATGGAGTCGTGGCGGTCGTTGGCGCTGCGGAGGTTGGACATCCGCTGGGATACGGAGCGGTGTACGTGTTCCAGGAGACCCGTGGCGGCTGGCAGAATATGACAGAGACGGCGGAGTTGACGGAGGGTCAGGCGTTCATCGGAGAGGGGCTCGGGTCTTCCGTGGTGATCGAAGGCGGAACGATAGTAGCGGGAGCGCCCTCGGGCAACAATGGTTCCGGGAGGGTAATGGTCTATCTTGAGCCAGTCAACGGCTGGCAATCGACAACTACGCCGAATGCCATCTTGACCTCGACAGAAGCTCATCCTTATGGATTTGGTATTTCTGTGGCCATGAACCCGCATCTGATTATCGTCGGCGATCCCTACGCCACGGCGAGCTATAAGAAATTTAGCGGGGCGGCATTCACATTCAAGAAACCGTCTTCCGGGTGGGTTAACGCTACCCAATCTGCAAAGCTCGTGGCTCCTGGATTGGGCGTCGGGACCTCGGTCGCGGCGTCGTTCAACACGACAGCCCTCATGGGCGCACCGTTGACGACGGTTAACCAGAATAAGTCTCAAGGTGCGGTGTTTTTGGAGCACGTTCAGTGACTCAGCTCTGAAAGCAACTAGTTGAGTTCTATCAGCGTGTTCATTTTCCCACCGGCCAGTGCTGTATAACCCGAGCGGTGGGAAGGTGAAGAACTTTTCTATCCGCCTTGGGGATCAATCTATGTGGGAACTATCCCCGGCATCGCGTTGTACGTCGCGAATCCTGTGGCGGCCTTGATTGGGCTTCTCATCAGAGACGGTTTTTTCGGAGGTACGGTCGTTCTAGACAACGATTACTACCTCGACGACAAGTTCCGCAATTGTACGTTGACCTAATAACGGGGGAATCACGGTTCGACCGGCGTTCAAGTGTCGTTAATGATCTGCTGGCTAGATACCATTGGAAGAACGTGGTGCGGAAGTGAGTTCCGGTGACACGTTTCTTCGTATCAGCTTCGTGCTCTTGACGCCGGGCCGCGCTCCATTCTAGATTCGCATCCTGATGTTCTCGCCAGACTTAATTCGGCTAATTCGCGAATTCGGCCCCATTTGGGGTCCGGTTCTAGCTCTTGGGTCTGTCCTTTACTGGCGACTTCGTCACCGGTGGAATCAGGGTGAGCGTGGCTGGGAGCTTTTGGCAGATAAATGGCTATGGATCTCCCTTTTCTGCGGCGGCAGCTTGCTCGTGGGTTGGGAATACTACTACTACCGCTTCTGGGGGCTACCTGAACCCTTTAGGACTGGGGAAGTTGGAATCTTAATCGCAGAGGCACCCGGAGACCAGAACCGGGAGCGGCAAACCGCATATCAGACCGCCATTCTGGAGTTGGTTCAGACGACCCCTGAACTGAAAGACATCGTCAAAGTCCGCCTGCTTGAAAGATCGTTGCCGGCAGATCTGGAGCGACAGCATGCCGAAGCAGTCAAGCTCGGGCGGTGGCTACACGCAGCGTTCGTTCTGAGACCTAACGCGCTCGCTGGCTTCGAGGAGCCGTGGATAACGATTGTCGATCAGCCCGCCTTCTCTAGCTCAGACACGTCGATGGGAACGTTCAGCACTGCGCAACTTGCACAACCCGCTGACCTACGCCTTCCCCGAGACATCGTTCAACTGGCGCGCTGCACCTTAGCGGTTTCGCTTTATCAAAAGGGAGCGTACCAAGAAGCCAGCAGAGAGCTTGAAGACATACTCGCTTCGCCAGAGCTACCAAAAGCCGCTCCGACGCGGGGAGACTTGAACTTGACATACGGAAACGCCCTGCAGGCGATCGGGAACGTCGGCGACGCCGAAAAGGCTTATCGGGAGGCCATTGCGCTTAATCCTAAAAGCGCCGAAGCGCACAATAACCTGGGCTGGGCTCTTATCAAGGATGGGTTATACGAGGACAGTGTGCGCGAAGCGAGAAAAGCCATCGAAATCAAGCCTAACCTGACCGACGCCCACCTCACTCTCGGCGCGGCGCTGCTCCGAATGGGTCAAGTTGATGAAGCCATTGCGGAGTACAGGGTAGCTATCATTTATAGCCCGGCTTCCGTCTTCGCGCACAACAATCTTGGGAACGCTCTGAACGCGAAGAGACTGCGTCACGAAGCTGTCAGCGAAATCCGGTATGCGCTCAATCTTAATCCCAACTTTGCTGAGGGCTACGTCAATCTCTGCGTTGTGTTCGACGAAATGGGGCAGTATAAAGAGGCGATTGGCAACTGCAGAAAAGCACTTGCGCTGAATCCAGACCTTGCTGCTGCGCACCTCGACTTGGCCAACGCCTTTTGTGATGAAGCTTTTGCTGGAAAAAGGTCTTACGAAGACGCTATCGTGGAATTTCGCCAGGCTATTAAACTGAAGCCGAACTTGGAGGCTGCTCACTACGGTCTTGGTCTTGCTCTTGGCCGAAAGGGCGAAGATCTTGGCTTTACCGACGGATACTATGACGAGTCGATCGGCGAGTTCAGACTGGCCATTCAGTTGGACCCCAACGACGAACAAGCCCATCGCAATCTAGGCACATCGCTCGACCGTGAGGGAAGGCTGGACGATGGAATCGCCGAGTACAAAAAAGCAATCGCGATTAACCCGAACCATGCCGATACACACTACAACCTGGGCAACGATCTCATGCAGAAGCATCGATACAAAGAGGCCAGCCGTGAGTTTGGACAGGTAGTTAGGTTGGTGCCGGACTCTTTCGATGGCTATTCCCGCTTATGCATTTCCCTATCCAAGGCAAAGGAATATGCTCAGGCTACGGCTCCGTGCGAGACTGCCTTTCGTTTGAAATCCAAACCTCAGCCCCCCTCTCCTTTAGCGCCATTTGTGCCCGGATTTCGCATCGGTTCCATTTGAGACTTCAGTGAGGGCGGACTGCGCATCCCCACGTCCATCGAGGGACCAGAATCGCCGATGAGGTGGGGGCAATCGGATCATGCGGCAGATCGACGCCGGTGTCCGTGGCAAGGGCAAGACCGGCACAGTCCTACTTGACTTGGTGATGCTGAAGGCAGAAGATTTCCAGGGTTAACGCAGTTCCCCGGCAGAAGCCAGTTAAGCGTGTAACCAAGGGGCAATCGTAGAGGGGTGCATCACATGAAGTCCGCCGTCTTCAGTTATGTGTTGCTCGTTGGTGCGCTTGCGTCGGGGCAATCAAATCCCATCCCGCTGATCAATCAACCGCTGGTCCCAGCGAGCGCCGCGCCCGGCGGCAGCGGATTTACGCTCACCGTCAACGGCGCAGGTTTCACCTCGACGGCAGCGGTCTATTGGAACGGATCTATCCGGTCCACGACGGTAGTGTCGAGCAGTCAGGTACAGGCTCAGATCAGCGCCTCAGATATCGCCAAGCCGGGCTTCGGCTGGGTGACAATTGGGAATCAAGGAACTGTGGAAGTACAGTCTAACGTGGTCTATTTTCCTATTCGAACCGCCGCCAAAGGAGTCGGCTTGTTACCGAGAAGCATTCAGCACGTTGCTAACAATCCAGGGCCAATCGCAGTGGGCGACTTCAATAACGATGGCTTGTTGGACTTTGCGGTGGGTGGAGCAACGACCGGGGGAATTCAGGTTTTTCTGGGAAAAGGAAATGGAACATTCCAATTGCCGGTGACCACCTCGACGGACAACGTCATTTCCATGGTTGCTGGCGACTTTAATGGCGACGGAAATCTGGACTTGAGTGTCTTGATTAGCCCTCCCGAGCGGCTATGTTGTTGGCTAAGCATATTCCTCGGCAATGGTAACGGTGGCTTCACTTTTAAACAGCAGCAGTATCGACTGGCATATGCTTTTAACCTTAGTGCGGCTGACTTCAACGGCGACGGGAAGCTCGACCTGTACTTCGCGTTAAAAGGAGAGCCCAGCTGTCATGGCCAACCTTGTTTTGGGATTTTGCTGGGCAATGGAGACGGTACTTTCACTTCAAACGGCTGTTGTGACGGGCTCATGCCCAGCGGGAGCGGGTATCCTGCTATCGCCGATTTCAACGGTGATGGCAATCTGGATCTGGCAGTCGGCGGCACTAACTACTATGGAAAGAATGTTGTTGACGTATTTCTAGGTAACGGCAAGGGTGGCTTTGCAAATAAGGTCTCTTATCCCGTGACATTGGCAGGGGACTCCGTAGCGGCGGCGGATGTCAATGGCGACGGAAAGGTTGATCTAGTAACCGATGGAGTTTCGG
The DNA here is from genome assembly GCA_963832245.1 of uncultured Acidobacteriota bacterium. Taxonomy (GTDB): domain Bacteria; phylum Acidobacteriota; class Terriglobia; order Terriglobales; family Acidobacteriaceae; genus JABDBE01. The sequence continues at coordinate 1,676,302 of CAWHTG010000004.1, read as the reverse complement.
TGTTGTTGGGGAACGGCGACGGGACCTTCCGGAGTGGCACGAGTGTCCCGAGTGACGGGAGCGGATCGGTTAGTCTCGGAGATTTTAATGGGGATGGGAAGCTGGATGTTTTGGCAGGGCTAAGCCTTCTGCTGGGGAACGGAGACGGTAGATTTCAGAAGCCATTAACATTCGCGGGAATGGGCTCAGGGCTTCCGATTAGCTTAAGTGCTTTCAACGCGAATGGAAACCTGGACCTGCTCGGCATCGACGCACTCAACGGCGCATTGTCCATATTCGAGCAGCGCCCACTCTATTTCACCCCGACGAATCTGGACTTCGGTTCGGTGATGATCGGAACGACCAGTCCGCCGCAAACGGCTGGCCTTACAAATTTTAGTACCACCAAACTCAATCTCACTATCGGCATCACTGGGGACAATTCCGCCGACTTCGCCCAAACGAATAACTGTGGCTCGGCCTTGCCGCCGAACGCAAGTTGCGAGATTCAGGTTACATTTACGCCCAGCCTGGTAGGGAATGAGTCTGCTTCCCTCAATGTGACCTACAAGGGTTCCGCGCCTTTGAGTATGCCCCTGACGGGAATTGGGACTAATCAAACCTTTACCGTCACACTTACGCCGTCGAGCTTAACCTTCGCCCAGCAACTGGTCGCGACGACGAGTCCGTCTCAACCGGCGACCTTGACCAACACGGGCAACCAATCTGTCACAATTTCGAGCATCGCTGCAACAACACCGTTCAGCCAAACGAATAATTGTCCTTCGACCCTACCGGTCAGCGGAAACTGTACAATCAATGTGGCGTTCACACCCACCGACAAGGGAGTAGTGAACGGCACGCTCTCGGTTACCGACGATGCCGTGGGCAGCCCACAGAAGGTGAAGTTGTCGGGCACGGGCACGGAGGTCGTGCTCTCGCCGACCAAGGTTAACTTCGGGAATCAGAAGGTCGGGACTAAGAGTGTTCCAATTCCAGTCACTCTGCGCAACGTCGGTCCAAGTTCACTGTCCATCACCCAGATTGCGATCAAAGGAACCGACCCCAACGATTTCACCCAGACCAACAATTGCGGCAGCAGCGTGCCTCCACAGAGTAAATGCACCATCACGGTGACCTTCGCTCCAAAGACCAAAGGGTCACGATCGGCTAACGTCAGTATCAGCGACAATGACCCCACCAGCCCGCAGACGGTTCCGCTGACCGGGAATGGGACTTGAACTTGGCTACCTTCTGTATCCTTAATATTAGGGGGTCTCAAATGGGCACGTCAGGTTCTGAAAAACTCCAACCGCCTTACCGCCATCCTTAATATAGGCTCCACCATTAGCTTAAAGTGATAGCCAGAACCATGCCGTGCCTTCGCTGTCCGTTAAGGTGTCCTGTAACTGACAAATGAGGTGACATTGCGTGCTGCTAGGAGGCGAGTGCGAGTGTAAGTGATTGGGGTTACGTGGTATGGCCTCAATCCCGCGAATTCGTAATCGGCAGGTCATCGATAGCTGGAGATACTCCCGCGATTTTGCCGGACTGGATGAATCCGGGTCACAAGGCTAAAGCGCTCTCGGCAGCAGTGATGCCCACCAGTTGCGCCAGAGCCTGCCAATGCCGTGGGTGTGGGCGGTAGCCCTCGCGAATGCGGCCAGCGTACCAGCGCGATACTCCAATCTTCTTTGCGATGGCCGTAGCTGAGGCTCGTGCGAGCGCCGGTTGAATTTACTACGAAAAGACGTGTTCGGTAAGCCATGATGGTTGGTTTGTGGGATTCCACGCAGCCTTCGCCTGGGCGTCATTGCGGTCCTCTTCCTATCGACCAGTTTTTCAAACAGGTCTGCCACTAATTTGCCAGGGCTGAGCAGCCACCCGAAAACCACGCCGTTTGGCCGGTGCAATCAGTTGCAAATCGTTGACAAATTATTTTGCTGTGCAGAAACGACGCACACGGCTCTCTAGCGTCAAGACTCTTAATCTGAATTCGTCGGGCAAGAAAAAGATCATGCTACTCTCTGCGGCCCGTTCATAAAATGCGGACACACCACGCGGAAAGGCTCTGAGACAACTGGTCAGATTTTCGGCAGACTGGACCTCAAATTTGGTACTCCGACACCCCGAAATAGCTGAGCAGGCGTCATGTCGAAGCCAAGAGCCAGAATCTCAATAGTCCTCAAGCCCGGTTCTTTCTTGCCGTGTTCGAGCTGTGAAATGTAAACGCTACCGAGGCCAGTGTGTTGGGCAAGGTACACCTGCGTCCAGCCGCGCTCTTTCCGTAATGCTCGAATGCGCCTGCCAAACCGCACGCAGATATCCGTTGCCATTCAATGAGCATGGCGTTATCCTTCGGGCTTAGTTTAGCCAGTAGGCTAAGACAGTGCACATCGCCGCGGGAAGTGAGTGCCGCCCTGAAAAGGGCCGTGAAAATGCCGCGAAGTGTGTGATGGAGAATCCCAATTGTGATCCAATAATAAATTCATGTTGGTTTCGGTGTTGATCTTGGCTGTTGTTTGGCTTATGCGATGTAGGTCCTCATGCCCAAGATGGGTTGGGGATTTGTCTGCAACATGGTCACCTCCCCGGTTGGCTGGAGTGCCCGAATAGATGACGCCGAAATGGCTAGGAGGTAGCCTGCGTGACGAAACACAAGAGTACCGGAACTTGTCTGCTGATCCTGGCGCTGGTACTTGTTGCGTCTCTTGCTTTTGCTCAGGAATCATCCAAGGCGCGCTCCAAATTGCCAGTAAGGCAGCGAATTAGCAATGTATCCGCATTTGATGATCAAGCGGAGAGTCTCCCCCCCCACTTCACTGGAAACGACGCAGAAGCCATCTATGAGTTGGTGAAAGCGAAGCTGCCGAATCCTGCAAAATCGGAGTTTGAATCGAACTCCGAATACGACGCGAGGGTACATGAATTTGCGAATAAGACTCTAGTTGACAGGACCAAGGTCAGCGACTTGTTTGCGTTTTCGCTTTCCGGTTCACCTTTTACGGAACCCGTCTCCGCCGATCTCGAAAAGATAGCTCGCAATCTCGAGCGAGAGTATGACGCCGAGTCGCGCACTCTCACGATCGAGCTTCCATCTGCTTTAGGTAGCGTCTTCCAACAGTGGTCTCCGCTATGGCGAGCATCGCTTAAAAATGTAGGGGGGGACTACATCGGCTCAAACGCCTTTGGGGTTAGGCGGAAAATCACGCGCTGGGCAGAAAGTGACCTGATAATTGCCGTTCATGGGAGCCAATGGCTTGTCCCAGATTGCCGAGAGGACACTTTAGGAAATGATCTTTCTTGTCCAGTAGAGGCGAATGGGCCAACGGCTCGCACACTTTCACAGAACCTCCGGATCATTATCGTTGGACGACTAACTGCGCCATTTATTTCTTTTGAAAGCTATACGTCCGATCCCACAATAGATGCTCCTGCTGAGATACTTCACAAAATCAAATATTTGCACGTTGATCTTGAGCAGCTGTGGCTTACCGATGGTGCAAATGGGCGGGTGTTACACAAGTACAGTCGACCGTTAGGAACACGGAACACCCCTGCGGAGGAAGACTCGCCTCCTGCTCCGCAGTCGCTTGGAGCTGTGGGCATCAGTCGTGGTGAGCGACAGGGGGTAACGATAACGCAGCTGATACCCAGCGGTCCGGCAGAGCGTGCTGGCTTGAAAATGAGGGATGTAATCACCGCTATCGATGGCAAACAGGTAAAGGAGACCGCAGAAGAAGCTGAGCTGTTGTCCAGCCGACCAGCAGGTTCATCGCTCCGCATTTCATACGTGCGGGGCGCACAAGAGGCAGAAGTAAAGCTGGTGCTCGGCAGCAACCAACAGGGTATTCAACAAGTGGTGCCCAGTGTGACACCGCCCGTCCGCATCCGCGTTTCAGCCGACGTTACGTCAGGCCTTTTGATCCGGAGAGTTGATCCTAACTATCCGCCTCTGGCCCGACAGGCCCGTATTTCAGGAACGGTTGTCCTGAAAGCCGTGATCAGCAAGGATGGTTCGATCGAAGAGCTCTCGGTGGTAAGTGGGCATCCAATGCTGGCCCCGGCGGCAATTGACGCCGTCAAGCAGTGGCGGTATAAGCCCTACTACCAGGATGGCAGGCCAGTGGAAGTGGATACACAGGTATTGGTAACCTTCACGCTGTCAGGCAGCGGACCAACAAGTTAAAGGACAGACGGCAACGGCGCAGACCAGCTCGCTGCAAGAACTGCGCTCGACGCCTGGGGACGAAACGGGCCGCCAGCAATCGCTCTGTACAGTGATCCAGCCGGATGGTCTCGGCAACTTTCTCCTGCCCCATAGATCGAGATTTCATTCACACTCTTCTTGTGGGGTTCGACGAATACCTCTGACTGCACAAACATGCCGCTTCCCGATGCCGGATCGAGAATCTGTGCATGGAAGGGGCTCGATGTTGTCCACCTCCCCGGCGTCAAAAACCATTTCAATCTGAATCCCACAGCCACCCGCAAATCCGGCAAAGACCTTGGTCGGCCCAAAAAACCAGCGCAGCCCACGTAGTACCGCCGCCCGCAAAATACGGACACCATACGGACACAGTATTCTTGGCGGAAAAGTTCCGGAAAGAGGAAAACTCTTACAACCAGCATGAATACTGCTTGAAGGATGGTGAGCGCGGAAGGAATCGAACCTTCAACCTACTGATTAAGAGTCAGTTGCTCTGCCAATTGAGCTACGCGCCCTTTTCCAGGGGGAGTTACGAATTCGACTTGCGGATGCTACAAACGCGTTTCGCGGTAATCTCTAACGTATGCGGTATCACCGGACTGCACAATTCCTGCTTTGTGTTCTTGCTCCGGTCGCTTCAACTACAATCCGGCGGGCGGACAAGGTCGGCTTTAGGCCACTCTAATTTGCAACGCCTTTAGCAACGCGGCAAGCACAATAGTACAGGAAACAAAACCGTGGCCGCAATGTGACCCAGACCCCCGAGGATTTCGCAGTCACCGAATTCGATGCTGCCGGTCCCATTGAGTTAGTCGATGGAGCCCAACTCCGTCATGCGTTGTGTCAGCCAAACGGCGCTGTCGGTTCCCAATCCGCATCAAACTCTGCTGTGGACGGCTTTGCCGCGAGCAGTTCTCGCATCGTTAGCCCGAGCGAGCGGCCTGAGTCAGCCGGCCAGAGACTCCATCGCAGCTACCGCATCCGACGCCAGCACTAAGTCGGCGCTGGCCAAGTCCTGCTTCATATGTTCGCCGTTGGAGGTACCGGTCAAGGGCAGCATCCCGATCGTACGCGCAAAGCTGAACACCACCTGTGCAGGAGTGGCATCAGCACGCACGGCGAGACCCATAACCAGCGGATGGTGCAGCACCTCAGGATTCGCCGTGAGAAGCGAAAAGCCCTGATAGATAATTTTTTTGACTCTGCAAAATATTCGTATCTCGCCATCCCAACCCAGGCGCGCGAAACAGCGGTTCTGCACAAATGCCGGTGCTTCAGGATAGATGGCCGCCATCTGCTCCAAATGCCGCAGCGAAACATTACTCAAACCGAGGAAGCGCGCGCGGCCTGCATCACGTTCCTTCATCATCGCTTCCCAAACTTCACTGTCCGGCTCGGTCCAACCGTAGCCGGACGCGGGCCCGTGCAGGACATAGCTATCGACGTAGTCGGTCCGAAGATGTTCGAGCGAACTGGCCATAGATTGCGCAACTTGATTAGAAAGGCTGGCCGTGGGATCGTAGGGCAAGCGGTGGTCCTGACCCGGCCGGTAGGTGAATTTTGTCTGCAGGAAAACATCTGCGCGCGTTACCACTCCCGCGCCATAGGCCGCAGCCAGCCCCTCACCGACGCCCGCTTCGAAGTAATGCCGGCGCTGGTTGGCGGTGTCGATACCCCGGAAACCCATTCGGAGCCCGAGTTCGGTGAGCGCTGGCGTGCGGTCTTCCTTCCAGGCGGTGCCATAGAGGAAATCGGGAGGGGCGGAACGCTGCTGGCTTGGCATTGCGTTATTCTGCCACGATCTGGGGATCTAACAGGCGCTGCGGAAAAATCGGTAGGCGTAAGCCGTGCCCCTTCAAAGCTTCGCACGCGCAAGAATTTCCGCAGCCTAATTTTACCGCTAGGTGGTGTCGCTCTCCCCGCCGTCTATGCCCTTCCGTTACCCGCAATTGCAACCCAATCTTGCGCTGGCCGGATTACAATGAACTTATCTTCCTGAAAGGACTCAGTCAGCGGGGATCCGGTTCGACGGCGCGCTTCCGAAGCTGGAGCCTGACGCCTGAAGCCCGACGCTCCAACGCTGACCGCCGATGCTCGGCCGCGACGAAAAAATTTCGCAGGTTCGCCTCACTGCAGTGCAGTACATCATCCTCGCCATTTTTATGATATTGGCCTATGGATTGTGGCGGCTGCAGGTGGTGCAGAGCGATCTGTACGCTTCCCTCGCGGAAAAGAATCGCGTCCGCAACGTACCTATTCTCGCCCCGCGCGGCAAGATTCTGGATCGCGAAGGGCGCATCATCGTCGAGAACTATCCTTCATTTACTGCGTTGTTGTTGCGCGACTCTTCGCGTGATCTCAACGCCGACGCCGATCTTATCGCCGACGGTCTGCATCTCGATCCGAAGGAGGTAAGAAACCGCATCCGGCACTTCGCCTCCATGCCGCAGTACCAGCCTATTTTTCTGAAGGACGATATCACCCAGGATGAGTTGGCTTTTGTCGAGGCCCACCGCAACGAGTTGCCGGAACTGGATACCATCGTCGCTCACCGCCGGCTTTATCCGCGGAACGGCTTCATGGCTCATCTCATCGGATACGTTGGCGAAGTCAGCGAAGAAATGCTGAACCAGCCGCGCTGGGAGTTCTACAACCCCGGCGACGTGGTAGGAAGATCGGGCGTGGAACTTCAATACAACCAAATCCTGATGGGCAAGAACGGATCGCGCCGCGCGATGGTGAATAGCCGAGGAAGAGAAGTTCAGCGCTTGGATGAGACGCCCGCCGAAGCCGGCAGGCAACTCAAACTGACCGTGGATCTCGATTTGCAGATCGCTGCCGAGCAAGCCTTAGGAGACAAGAACGGCGCTATTGTGGCCATGGATCCCCGCAACGGAGAAATCCTGGCGATGGTGAGCCGGCCCACTTTTAATCCCAACGATTTTGCGGTGCGCGTATCGCGCGATCAGTGGAGCAAGCTGGTAAACGATGACGATCACCCATTGCTGAATAAAGCGATTCAAGCTCAGCTCGCGCCCGGTTCAACGTTCAAAATCATCATGGCCACCGCCGGCCTGCAGGAAGGCATCGCGCAGAACATGCACGTTATCTGCAACGGCGGCGCTACATTCTACGGGCGTTACTTCAAATGCTGGGTAACAGCGGAGCATCGCACTCACGGGATGGTCGAAATCAGCAAGGCGATCTACCAATCCTGCGACGTCTTCTTTTATACGCTGGCGGAGAAACTTGGCATCGATCGCATTGCGAAATACGCGACCATGTTTGGCCTGGGACAGAAGACCGGCATCGACCTGCCGCAGGAAGTCAGCGGAGTCATGCCCTCGGAAGAATGGAAGATTCACAACTTCAAACAGAAATGGTATGCGGGTGAGACCATTTCCGTGGGCATCGGGCAGGGAGCGGTCGCCGTAACTCCGATTCAGCTGGCTCGCGCCATCGGCGCAATTGCCAGTGGCGGCCTGCTGGTGCGGCCGCATGTGACTAACCCGGCGGAGTTGCCACCTAATGTGATTCCCGCTTCAGATACGCCAAATCAGGTAAAGATTCCAATCGATCCCGCCAATTGGGAGATCATTACCGATGCCATGTCCAACGTGCCTACGCCTCTGGGTACGGCGGGCAGCGCGCATCTGCAGGGAATTGATTTTGCCGGCAAGACGGGAAGCGCGCAGACGGTCAGCAACGCGCTTAAGGCCAAAACCGCCAATGGCAAATCGAAATATAAAGACAATGCGTGGTTCGTCGGCGTGACTCCGCGCAGGAATCCCGAGATCGTCGTGGCCGTTCTGTTCGAAGGCGGAGAGCACGGGCAGTTCGCCGCTCGCATAGCTGCTCAGGTTGTGAAAGCGTACGTCGAGAAGCAGCGCCGCCAACCAACCAAGGTCGCGCAAGGCGGCAAGAAAGTGGAAATCGGAGCAGTATGGAATTCCGCCAGCCCGGACGGCACTGAGCATGACACTTTGCACGGAGGCAGGTTCGTGGTTGATGTATCGAAAAGGCAAGTGCCGCTTGCCGCGGCAGCACCGGGAGTGCAGTAAGTGAGAGCAAGTTGAGAATGCTATTCAACGTCGTTGTCGGATTGACTGACGCGGGGCTTTTCGACTACGCAGGATCGGTCGCAAGCGACCAGCCATGCTCCGCTCAAGATGACAGTTTTGTTTGTGGCCAACGACGAACGACTAACGACTGACTTCATGTCACGCTACATTTCATTTCGCGATTTTGACTGGCTGCTGTTGAGCTTCGTCCTGCTGCTTTGCGGGCTTGGCGTGCTGGAGATCCGCAGCGCCACGGCGCATACCAAGTTTGCCGGGGCACATATCAGGCAGCTTTACTGGATCAGCGGCGGCCTTGCCGGCATGTTCCTGATGAGTTTTATCAACTACCAGAAACTGCTCGACGGAGTTCACTGGATGTACATCGCCTCCATCGCCTCGCTGATGACGGTGATCATTTTCGGCCAGAAATATCTGGGTGCTCGGCGCTGGATCAAAATGCCGGGTGGAGGACATTTTCAGCCCTCCGAATGGGTTAAGTTGATCCTGATTCTGGCAGTGGCAAAATACTTTGCCGACCTGCACCAGCGCGAGCTTTCCTGGCCTGACTTCATGAAAGCGGGCGCAATTGTGGGCGTCCCCATGCTCATGGTCTTGGCTCAACCCGACCTTGGGACGGCCTTGACCTACATCCCTATTGCGATCATGGGTTTATTCCTGGGCGGAGTACACTGGAAGCAAGCCGTGGCCGTAGCGGCGCTGGCGGGACTCATGATGCCGCTCGCGTTCCACGTGCTGAAACCGTATCAGCGCGACCGGCTCACCAGCTTTATGCAGCCCGAGGCCGATAACCAGGGCTCTGGGTACCAGGTTATTCAATCGAAGATCGCAGTGGGTTCTGGTGGACTTTGGGGCAGCAGCGCCGGCACTCAAACTCATTTGTCCTTCTTGCCAGTCCCGCAAACGGACTTTATCTTTGCAGCTTTTGCCGAGGAGCACGGATTTGTGGGCGCTCTCACGGCAATGCTGCTATACTTTATCGTGCTGATGCGTTTGACGCAGAACGCGCAAACGGCGCCCGACCGCGCTGGCACGTTCGTGGTAATGGGTGTGGTGGCTGTGCTTAGCTTTCACATCCTGGTCAACGTCGGCATGGTGGTCGGCTTTATGCCGGTCACCGGAATACCCTTGCCCTTAATGAGTTATGGCGGTTCTTCCGTCCTGTTTATGTTTCTGGCGCTAGGTATTGTCATGAATGTGCGGATGCGCCGCTTCGTGAACTGAACAGGGGAAGAAGGCAAGGAGAGTCGCCGCGCTTGCCAAGAGCGGCCAAAACAAGATCACGATCGCCCTCGCGTAAAGAGGGCACTCACCGGCCAGAACAGCAGTGATCGGCCGGCAGGATTGAAGCTAACGCGCTGCCAGGCGGGTAACGGCCCCCCCAAAGACCAGAGACGGTTTTTGTGAGAGCAGGTCACAAACCTTGGGCAAGCGCAATGCGATAAGTGCGAAAGATTTCCAAGCTTGTGCCACGAGTACGGCCTCGGAGAAGTCTCCGTAGCCCCAGCCGTCCCTTGTGTGGGACGGATATCGCATCGCTCCATCCTCCCGGTCGTTCCCTGCTTATGTTCCGGTGAACCTTGCCGCCGCTTAACGGCGCAGAACCGGAGTTCGTATGACCAAAGAACTTTTTGTGTCCTCCACCCCTCACGAAACCAAGGTGGGCCTGGTGGAAGACGATCAACTCGCCGAAATTTATCTCGAGCGCGAAAACGAATACACCTTAGCTGGCTCCATCTATAAGGGCCGCGTAACCCGGGTCCTGCCCGGCATGCAATCCGCCTTCGTCGACATCGGCCTGGAGCGCGACGCCTTCCTCTACGTTTCCGACTTCATGGAATTGCAGGATGAAGACGAAGTCGAGGAAATCCCCACCAACTTGGCCCCATCGCAGCCATATCAATCGCCAGCGCCAGTCGAGGCTCCTGTCGACCCCAGACATGCGCCTGTCCCCGAAGCCTATGTCGCGTCTGAAGAACACTCTGAATCAACCACTCAGCCGGCAGAGAATCGCGAAAAGCCCAATACTGGCGAGAGCCGTGAGGGACGCGGTGATTGGCGCAGCCGTCGCCGTCGAGGACGCCGCGGCGAACGCATGCCAGAATCCAAGTTTGCCCGGCCAGCTGCAGACGCGCCGCGAACTGATCGCCCAGAAAGATCCGACCGCTCCGAAAGAAATGATCGTTCCGAACGAAGCGGCCGCTCTGAGTACGGTCCACCGCCGGGGTACCAGCCGATGATGCTGCCGGGCGAATCCATCTCAAAATATCAGCGTCTAGCGCAGACTCAGCCGACCCAGGCGCGATCGGGATCAAGGCTCTCGCCCCAAAGTTCTGACGCGCCCAACACTTCGGCTTTCCCCGACGATGAGCCGCTATTCGCATTGACGGAAACCGGTCAACAGTCGGCGATCCCAGAACCTCAAGAGCGGATAGCCAACGACAAAGCAAAAGGCGCAGCGGCAACATCTCAAGTCGGATCGTCGGACTGGGATCGTCAACAAAAGCGTCTCCATGAAATGAATGTTGCGGCCGTGTTTGGAGGAGCCGCTGAACGTGCGGAAGTCCACGAAGACGACCAAGACGACAAGCAAGACGACAAGATGGTCGCTATTCCTGAACATTCCGATCAAACTCCACCGCCTGCCTCCGGAACCATGGTCGAAGAAGAGATCGAGGAGGAAGAAGCCGATCTCGCCTCTTACGTCGAAGACCTCGACGAGGACGAAGCTTTCGAAGAACAGGAATTAGAAGAAGAAACTCGACATGCCCAGGATTATCGCGAACCAGCGGCGCAGGAAATCGCCGCGTCGAGTGAACTGCCCCAGCCTACCGAGACCAAGGCTGCGGAACCGTTTGTCATCGAAGGCGGCATTGACGAGCCGATCGCCGGCGAGGCAGAGGTGGACGAAGCGGTCGCCGAACAAGAAGAAGCCGAACAAGAAGAAAAAGAAGCGGAGGAAGCGGAACTCGAAGAAGCCCAGGCGCAAGCCGAGGCCCTCCTCGATGCCGAAGCCCGAGGCGATGGCACGGTCGACGCCCGAGTCGAAGTCCGCGCCCCGGCAGGAACAGCGGCCTACACCCAGCGCGCCCCGCGTCCCGCATTCGATCCACGGCGCGGCCAACGCGGACGCCGCGGCGGTGGAGGCGGCCGGCGCTTTCGCCGCCACGAACCGCAGAACGTCCCGCTAATCACCGAGCTCCTAAAAGAAGGCCAGGAAATCCTGGTTCAAATCGCCAAAGAACCAATCGGCAAAAAGGGCGCCCGCATCACTAGCCACATCGCATTGCCCGGCCGTTTTCTGGTTTACATGCCCACGGTGAATCACACCGGAGTGTCGCGCAAAATTTCTTCTGAAGAAGAGCGCCAGCGCCTGAAGCGCATCATCATCAGCGAGCGCGAAAACGGACACGGCGGCTTCATCGTCCGCACCGCCGCGCAAGGCGCATCCGAAGAAGAACTCCGAGCCGACATTCGCTTCCTGAAAAATCTCTGGTCCGAGATCAAAACCCGCGCCGACAACGGCAAAGGCCCGACCCTGATCTATCACGACCTGAACGTAGTCGAGCGCGTGCTCCGCGACCAGGTCACCTCCGACTTCACCGCCATCTGGGTTGACACTGAGCAGGAATACGAACGCGTCCTTCGCTTCGCCAACCGCTTTCAACCAGCGTTGGTGCGCCGCGTCAAGCTCTACAGCAAAGAGGTCCCGCTATTCGAGCAGTTCGGGCTGAACGACGAAATCAACAAAGCGCTGAAGTCGAAAGTCTGGCTCAAGAGCGGCGGCTACATCGTGATCAATCAAACCGAAGCCCTGGTCGCCATCGACGTCAACACCGGCAAGTACGTCGGCAAGACCGCCCGGCTCGAAGACACCATCGTCAAAACCAACGTCGACGCCATCAAGGAAATCGTCCGCCAGATCCGCCTGCGCGACCTCGGCGGCATCATCATCATCGACTTCATCGACATGGACGAGCGCCGCAACCGCCAAAAAGTCATGCAAGCCCTGGAAGAAGCCCTACGCAGCGACCGCGCCCCGTCGAAAGTTTTGCAGTTCAACGATTTCGGATTAGTCGCCATAACCCGCAAAAGAGTAAAGCAATCCCTGGAGCGCACCATCGGTTCGCCATGCCCCTATTGCGAAGCGACGGGCTACGTGAAATCGGTAACCACAGTCTGCAACGACATCTACGTAGAAATGCGCAAGATGTCCAAACACCTCGATCACGCCGACGTAATGCTGCGCGTAAACCCCGAAATCGCCAAAGCCCTGAAGTCCAACAACGGCCGCTTCCTAACCGAAATGGAAGAGCTAACCAAGCGCACGGTCATCGTAAAAAGCGACCCTGCGTTACATCAAGAACAGTTCGACATAAACTAAAGCATTTCCAATGAAACCGGGTGCCCCAGGTCTCGTGCCTTTCGAGACCTGGGAGAGCAACGATGCCGCCGTCAGAGCAGAAACGCCCAAGCCGCGTCCGCCGTCGCTCTCACCTTTAGTAGGTGCCAATCGTTAACCCGAACCACCCCGGCTTCCCGTAGGCGTACGATGAACGAGATAGACTGGGCCCGCCCGCCGAGGAAGCGTATGACGATTGCCATTGGGGCAGAATTTGAAGGTGGAGTAGCGGTATGCGCCGACACTAAGATCGTGGCAACCGATGGTGCCACGACTCACGGAAGCAAGGTATTTGTATCCGTAACGCAAAAGCAGATGGCATATGCAATCGCAAATGCTGCGGAGGACGGACACGCCGCCGATATGCTCGCAGGTGAACTTAGTTCTGCGGCTTGTGCCTCGGAAAACTGGGCGGATTTACAAAAGAAGCTGAAACAGACCATGACTGATTGGTATTTAGGATTTGGAACTGTAAAACCGCCAGTGCTTCACTTTCTGTTGTCCTATGGAGGCAAAGAGCAGTCCGGTTTATTCTTCTGTGAGCCACCGAATACCGTTTTAAGGGTGACGCACGCAATAGCAATCGGGCAAGGTGCACGGCCAATCGACACCTTCATAAAAAATCTGTTTTGGCCGATTCCGAAATTCGGAGTCAAAACGGCATTGTTGAGGCTTGCGTACTTGATGTGTCGAGCGAAAAATGAAGAAGGATCCGCGTGCGGTGGAAATACGACCACGGTGGTCGTAACTAAGGATGGTGCTTTTACGTTTGTGGAGCAGGAAGAAATGCAAAAAGCTGAAGATCTGGCATCTCAGCTTGATGAGTTTCTTTCGGACCTCCGAAAGCAAATATTAAGCTCGGAGCCTAAAGAGAGCCCCGAGGTCGACATGAAAAGGTCTCTAGAGATGATTTATAAAGCGCAGAATATGCGATTCGACTTGTCGTGGTTGCAGAGGACAGGGCGGAAAGCAGGGATACATACCCTGGGGCCGTTAACGAAATAAGAAAAAAAACCACCGAGGCCTGGGCTTTCAAGTCGAGAATGGGGGCTGGCCCAGCCATTCCTTACCGATCTTATGCACGAGGGTGCCCTGCCCGTGTCTCTCCGGTTTTTGGAGAGGTAAGCGGGGATTTTCTTTCGGGACGACGACCGAACTGACCCGGCGTTCGCAAAGAACGCAAAAGGCCACCATACCGCCGCCTCCAAGGCAAATCTCTAGCTACTCTACGAGGAAATCATCGGGCGCGTGGCCGAGTCCGGCCGCGAGCTTCTGGGAAATGCCAACGATGCGATTTGCGCTAAGGTTGGTTTCAGCGTAAATGCCGGTCCCGGGCAGTTGCCCGGGAAGCCGCTGGCCCTTTGGATCCAGGGAGAAATAAACTCGCTTGCGGCCGTGAAATGTGAGAGCGAGATTGTCGAACTTCTCTTGGTGTTTTTTTCGCAGCTCGCCGCAGAACTTGATGAGAAGATCCTTAAACGAATTGCATGCATGAAACTGGCTTTGAAAGTGAAACCCGCGTAGGGGATGGTGGGAGTAGTCTTTGTCGGGCCGGAATCCGCGTCGAGCGCGCACAGCGAACCGCCGGCTTCGGGATGCTGCTGAGCCTCTGTCGATTCCGAGCTCGCGGCGAAGGACATCGTTGGGACTGTCAACAAAGGCCTTGGCCTTGCTTTGCAGGTAGTTCATAACATCATCGTCGATGCGAATCGTTGGCATTGTGTTCACGACTGCCCCTTTCATTCGGACGACACGACTATACGACGAAACAATGTAACATTGCAACAATTATATAGTCTTGTGTCTCAACGTGTTAGGTTTTTCCGGGCTGGCTGTCCTTTACTAACGAGGGTGCCGTGCTCTTGTCTCTCCGGTTTTTGGAGAGACAGGGCGGGGATTTTCATCTCGGATGCCGACAGCGCGACCGGGTTTTCGCAGAGAGCACGAAAGGCCCATTTTTTCGTTGACCCAGGCGTCTTCAATCGGCTAACATAACGATGACCTCAATAGCTGTTTGATAACAGCAACGTCTTTTGGTTCTTTGATAATTTCCAGATTCCCACGCAAGGGTGCGGCCGCCTCAACGAAAAACACGGCCTTCCTCCAAAACATGCCTCCATAAATCCTTTAGAAGGGATATCTTAGAGGGGTATCTCAACTCGCTGCCTGTTTCCATAGACTTACAAGGCAGGAAAGCCCCTGGATATCCCTTCCGTAAGTCCTTTAGAAGGGATATTTTACGAGGGTATCTCTAAAACAGACCCTTTGTTTTCATAGATCTGACAGGAAAACGCGTTTTTTGGATATATACCCGATATGAAAGGGTAAACATAGCACGCGATGTTATTACTCATGAGTTAACACAAATGGCGCGTGTACGCAACTCAACTGGCGTTGCTGGCACCCAGGGTCTTTTCGTCGGGAACTCCGACCAAGGTCTTCTCCACCAACTCCGAGCAATCATGCAGCTTTTGCAGCGGGGCGCGGATCTTGTCGGCCTCGACTTTGGCGCCGCGTTGTTCGGCCATGGTGATGACGCGTTCGGCGTTCTGGTTTACGGAGCGGCCGATCTCGAGCAGGACGACCATCGCGTCGGCGTGCAGCTTCCACAACGATGCGGAATTTTCGGCGCGCTTGAGTTCTTCGAGTTCAGTGGTCATGCGCGCGACCACGGCGACCAGGCGCAGGATCACGCGGGCGACTCCGGCGCGAACGCTTTTCTCTTCGAGATAGTCGGCGCAATATGCATCCGCTTCGGCGGAAGTGAGCAGGAGATTGAAGAAGCGCATGGGAACGACCTGCCGAAATTTCGGGTCGGCCACGCGCACGAAGATGCGAATCGATTCCTCGATCCGAAGAAGTTTGCTCTCCTCGGTAGAAATCTGTTGCGGAGTCACCGCCGAGCGCATGGCCGGAACATCAAGCACAGGTCGGCGGTTACGGAACGAGGCCAGCTTGGCTGGCGAATGGACGGTCGCTTTTACAGGCGGAGGTACCAGGCGCGGGCTTCGGCGGACCGGCGGGTGCTGGTCAAGCGTCTTCTTCAGTTTTGATACCCGCCGGAACTTGTCGAGGGCAGTGCCGTAGTCGATGCGAAGCAGTTCACTCTCCTCAAGCGCCGCAACGTGTTCCACCGTGACATCCACACCATCGACGTTGCCCAGGATGCTGCCACCCTGCTCCTCGACGACTTCGGCGAAGTTCTTGATCTCAACGGCGGCCTGATGGAACAGCGCGTCAAACTTCTTCCCAAACGCAGTGTTGTAAGGCGCGATCGTGGCCAGAACGCCAGGATGGTAGAAGGAAGTATCGAAAGACTGCTTGAGTTCGCGCACGCGAGGAATGATTCCGGAATCGAGCAACGCATTCAGATCACGAAAGCCCTCCGCCTCCTGCTGCAGGTGATCGAAGAGGCGCAGGGTTTGCAGGTGTTCCTCGGTCAGTGAGGGAACGTCGGCGTCGGCAAGAATCTCGAGCAACGCGATCTCAAACGGAGCCAGCGGCAGGGACCCATCGAGTCCGTAACCCCGGCGCTCCCACTGCCCGGGCACGCGCGGATGGCGATAGAGAAAAGTGGCAACCAGATCGGTTTTGTCACGATGGATCCCGTTATTGTCCTTGGTGCGAATGAAATAACGAAGCATCGCTTCAGCGATTTCGGGATCGGTGTCGGGCGTGAAAGCCCGGCGCAACATGGCCGGAGTGATGGCGAGATCGAGCAAACGCAGCCAGCGATGCATGCTGGACAAAGTTTGCTGGACGCCATCGTCGCTTTGCAGGGAAATCGCTTCGAGCCCGGCGGGAACGGGAACTTCTCCACGCACCGCTTCCTGCAAGAGCTTCTCATAGAAGCCCTGGACGGTTGCCAGAATAGCCAACTCCCACTTCGGATCCTCTACCACAGTCGCTCCCGCGCACTAATCCCTTGGAATTTAAGGAGAGGGCTAGGCTTAGTTAAAATCATGCCCGGTACAAGCACAAGTCTGTCATAAGGACAGGACACCAACTAGATAAGGGACATGCCCGGAGGTAACCTTGCGCTAAGTGTTTGAAAGTAGTGCGTTTCCGGGGCGGCGTTTCCTGGGATGCAAAATTGGCATCAAACGGTATACTAAAGCGGTTAGTTTTGATCTTAAGGATGGAAATCATGGAATGGACAGCGCCGCAGTTCGAGGAAGTAGCGTTGAATTGTGAGATTAACTCCTACGCCTCCGCCGCAATGTAAATTCGGCAAGGATGCAAATAAAAGTTCTGGGCTCGGCCGCAGGAGGTGGCTTTCCGCAGTGGAACTGCAGCTGCCGCAACTGCAGGTCCTCGCGCGACGGAACCTTCCACGGTAAGCCCCGTACTCAAACCCAGGTAGCGATATGCCACGATCATCGCACCTGGTTTTTGTTGAATGCTTCTCCCGACTTGCGGACGCAAATCGAAGCGACGCCAGTCCTTCATCCGCGGCATCACGGGCGGAACTCTCCCATTGGCGGCGTTCTGCTGACCAGCGGTGACATCGATCAAATTGGGGGATTGTTGTCTCTCCGCGAATTGCAACCCTTCCGCATCTACTGCACTCGTTCGATCCGGCGCATTCTGCAGGAAGACAACAGTGTGTTCGCGATGCTGAATCGCGTGCCCGACCAGGTATCCTGGACGGAGATCGGTTGCGAGGGAAGCTTTTGTTTGCAAGCTGAGCGAGGCGCGGGAATCAACTGCAGTGTGTTCTCGCTGGGGAATCGCTTTCCAGCTTACGTTTCGCGTGATCGGTGTCTCGGACTCAATCAGGCAGAAGCTTCGCTTGGCTTGATCGCCGAGTCGACGTCAGGCAAGCGATTGGCGTACATGCCGGCGGTTCCGGCAATAGATAATTCGTTGTTGAAGCGTTTGGAGCAAACCGATCTGCTCCTGTTTGATGGAACCTTTTGGAGTGATGAGGAATTGATTCGAATGAATGCCAGCGGTTCGATGGCGCGTGAAATGGGGCACGTTCCCGTATCCGGGGCAGACGGAAGTTTGCGCATGCTGGCGGGATTAAGGCATCCTCGTAAGGTTTTTGTGCACGTGAACAACACCAACCCTATGCTGGACGAGTCGAGTCCTGAGTATAGAGAAGTACGGGCTGCAGGTTGGGAGATCGCCGAGGACGGATGGAGTTTCGATCTGTAGACGGCCAACTTTAAGCGCGCAAAGTTCTGTCATCCTGTCCATGACAAGGCTAGGAGAATGGAGTGAAATCAGCGGCAGAAATCGTGTGCGATTCTCCAGTGCTCTCGCCTGGGGAATTGGAAGCGCGTCTGCGGCGGGTGGGGGAAGAGCGGTATCACCATCAGCATCCGTTCCACCTCATGATGCATGAAGGCCGCTTGAGCCGGGGACAACTGCAGGCTTGGGCTCTGAACCGGTATTACTATCAGAGCATCATCCCGATAAAAGATTCGATCATTCTTTCTCGGAGCGACGATCCAAAGTTCCGGCGGGCGTGGCGCAAACGCGTGGTCGATCACGATGGGGACGCGAACCGGGAAGGCGGAATTGAGCGCTGGGTGCGGCTTGCGGAAGCTACTGGACTCGAACGTGAACGGGTTCTGCGCGGCGGCGAGGTTCTGCCGGCGACGCGATACGCCGTGGATGCTTACCTGAATCTGGTCAGGAATCGGAGTTTTCTGGAAGCGGTGGCTTCGTCTCTGACTGAACTGTTCTCGCGGGACCTGATTGCGTTGCGGATGGATCGTTTGCGGCGGCATTATCCATGGCTTTCCGGCGGGCTCGATTACTTTACAGCGCGTCTCGACCAGGCTCCGGAAGATGCACGATTCGCTTTGCAGTGGGTGACCGAGAATGCGCGTACCCGGACTGAACAGGAAATGGCAATCGCAGCTTTGCGGGCGAAATGTGACATTCTGTGGGCCCAGTTGGACGCGCTTTACTTTGCCTACGTGCAGCCGGGATGGCCGCCGCCTGGCGCTTTTCGGATTCAGGAGTCCTAAGCGTGCCTCATCCTTCTGATTCAAGCCAGCCGCGCTTTGCCGCTGGTTGCCGATGGGGAAGCGAGGGCGAGGAACGAGTCGTGCTTTTTCCTGAAGGCATGATTCGGGTTCAAGGGACGGGGCAGAAAATTCTCGAGCTTTGCGACGGGCAACGCACGGTCCAGGAGATCGTTACCGCTCTTTCGGGGATGTACAGCGCGGATCCGGTGAAGATTCGCGATGACGTCGGCGGTTTCTTGGACGCTTTGCAGCAGAAGAGGATTGTCGACTATTAAGACGTCTTGGTAGCGCCGGCATCTTGCCGGCTGTCGCGAGGATATCCTGCCCTCGCGGTGGGGCGAGACGCCCCCACGACAGCCGCCGGGACGGCGGCGCTACAAGATTCGATCATTTAATGATTCCGAACCCACTTGCGTTGATTGCGGAGATCACGCACCGCTGTCCCTTGCATTGTGTTTATTGCTCGAACCCTTTGCAGATGGCTGGAGCCAAGGCGGAACTGTCGACCGAGGATTGGGTCCGCGTTTTTCAGGAGGCCCGAGGTGTGGGAATTCTCCATCTTCACTTAACGGGCGGCGAACCCGTTGCGCGGGCTGATCTGAAAGATCTGGTCGAAGCGGCGCATGCTGCTGGACTCTATACCAACCTAATCACATCAGGGATTGGCTTGCCTGAAGCGCGACTCGCTGCGTTAGTGGATGCGGGACTCGATCACATTCAACTCAGTTTTCAGGATTCACGAGACCAACCTGCGAACTGGATTGCCGGCACGAAGGCTCATGCGCACAAGGTCGTCCTTTCGGAATCGATTCACCGCTTCCCTATCGCGTTCACCGTGAACCTGGTTGTGCACCGTCAGAACCTCGATCATCTTGAGGAGATGATTGCATTTGCGGAACAGTTGAAACCGGATCGTCTGGAAATCGCGCATGCGCAGTACTACGGTTGGGCTCTGAAGAATCGGAATTCCCTGATTCCTACCCGGCAGCAGCTTGAGAACTGTATGCGCATTGTGGAAACGGCGCAGCAACGGCTTTCGGGCCGCATGAGAATTGATTGCGTGGTTCCGGATTATTATGCGCGCTATCCCAAGGCGTGCATGGGTGGGTGGGGCCGGCGTCTGATTTTGATTGATCCCTCGGGACAAGCTCTTCCTTGCCATGCGGCCGGAGTGATCCCGGGCATGAGTTTTGATAATGTGCGCGAGCGTTCTCTGGAATGGATTTGGCGGGAGTCCTCGGCGTTCCAACGCTTTCGCGGCGAGCAATGGATGCCCGAACCGTGCAGAAGCTGCGAGCGCCGGACCGAAGACTTCGGCGGCTGCCGTTGCCAGGCTTTTCTGCTCACCGGGGATGCCAGCGCAACGGATCCCGTCTGTACGCTCGCGCCCACTCACCATTTGATTGAAAGTGTTCGGGTGACTACAAACTCTAGTAGCGGGCAAGTCTCATGGTCCTACAGAATCAATCCTGAATAGAAGTAATGTAATTGGCGCCAAAAGCGCGATGAAAAGCTTGCAATTGTCTGCAGATTGTAAAAACATTGTCAACAATTTGTTCGCGACGTTGTTTGGCGGCGTAGTGGTAGTAACCTTGTTCCGTACCGAGCGATAAATCTACAATTCCGGAGCAGCTATGATACGAGTAGAGACAACCCGAGATACGACGCAGCGCGCCCCTGTTACCCTGCAGAAGACCTCACCCTACCTTAACCCGGGGGCAAACACGATGGAGCGAATTCTGGTGGTAGAAGACGATCATGCGGTACAGAAAGCTCTGAGGCGTTTGTTTGAGACTGAAGGCTTCGAAATTGAAATCAGCGCGGACGGTAAGACGGCGCTGGAGGCCTTCCGCCGAGCTGCTCCGGCTGCGATCGTGTTGGATTTGCGCTTGCCGTTGGTGTCCGGCCGGGATGTTTGCCGGGAGATCAAACAACAAGCGCCGTCAGTTCCGATTATTGTTCTGAGCGCCGCCAGCGACGTTTCGGACAAGGTATTGCTGTTGGAACTTGGCGCGGACGATTATGTGACCAAGCCCTTCAGCCCGCGCGAACTGCTGGCGCGTGTGCGGGCTGCTTTGCGGCGCACGGTTCGCACCGGAACTGGGGATGTGGTCACCTTCGATGGAATTTCGGTGGATTTCACCAAAATGGAAGTTAATCGCAATGGCGAACCGGTGGTACTCACGGCGCAGGAATTCAAGACGTTGAAGTTCCTGATCCAGAACGCGGAGCGCGTAATCTCGCGGGATGAGTTGCTGAATGAGGTATGGGGGTATCAGAATTATCCTTCCACCCGCACGGTGGATAATCATATTCTGAAGTTGCGGCAGAAGCTGGAGAACGATCCGACCAATCCGATACATTTCCGGACGGTTCACGGCATGGGTTACAAGTTTGTGCGTTGACTCCCAAGGCTGCGTAGAGTTTAGTCGCGGGGAGAGGTGAGAGTAATGAAACTCCGGATGCGGACGAAGTTTCTGCTCTCCATGCTATTGATCTCGGCCGGTCTCACCTGGACCAGTCTGCTTCTGGTGCGCCGAACCGTTCAAGCGCAGGTCACGAAAAGTATATTCGCGGATCTGCATAACTCGGTAACCACCTACCAGAACTTCCACCGCGAACGCGAAATTACGCTGACTCACTTGGCGGAGTTACTCGCGGACCTGCCCAATTTGCGGGCGCTCATGACCACGCAGCATGAAGCTACGATCCAGGATGGTTCTACGGATTTGTGGCGACTGGGGGGCAGCGACCTGTTTGTACTGGCCAACCGAACCGGCAAAGTGGTTGCCCTGCACACAGCGACTCCTGGTTTTTCGCGGGAGATGGCGCAGCAGTCGCTCAACCGTCCTTCGAATCAGGAAGGTTCAGGCCAGTGGTGGTTCGGTGCCCAGCATTTGTACCAGGTCTTTCTTAAGCCCATCTATGCGGGTCCGGCTGCGGAGAATAATCTGCTGGGATTTCTGGTGATCGGTTACGAAATTGACGATACGGTAGCCGCCCAGGTCAGCCGCATCGCTGCCAGCCAGGTAGCTTTTTACTACGGCGATACGATTGTCAGGAGCACGCTGGATCCCACACATGAAGCCGAGTTGTCGCGCCATCCCATTGTGCATTCCGCGCCGGGTATTCCGGAGCCGGAGCAGGTGCAACTGGGCGACGAACGTTTCCTGGCTACCTCTTTGGAACTTGCGGCTGACCAGGCTCCCTCGGTTCGCTTGAGCGTGCTGAAATCCTACGACCAGGCCACGGCCTTTCTCGACAGTCTGAATAGCTTGCTGTTGTTTGTAGGGCTGACCGCTGTTCTGGGCGGGAGCGCGTTGGTATTTTTCATATCGCACACTTTTACCAAACCATTAGGGAACCTGGTTGCCGGTGTGCGGGCTTTGGGACGAGGCGATTTCCACTATCACCTTGACGCGCGCGGAGGTGATGAGGTTGCGGAGGTAACCGGGGCGTTCAATCGAATGCGCGACAGCCTATTGAAAACGCAACAGGAGTTGATCGATGCAGAACGATTGGCGACCATCGGGCGGATGGCCAGTTCGGTCTCGCATGATTTGCGGCATTCGCTGGCAGCCATCGTCGCGAATGCGGAATTCCTGTGCGAAAGCCGCTTGTCGACCGATCAGCGGGAGGAACTCTACCAGGAGATCCGGATTGCAGTAAATCAAATGACCGAACTCATCGATTCTTTGCTCGAGTTCTCGCGTACCCGGGAATCCCTGCGGCGGACCTACGGAAACGTAAAGGAATCAGTCGAACGGGTGGTGCAGGCCGTGCGCGCGCATCCCCGCTTTCACAATGTAAGGATTGCGGTGCGGCAGGAGGGTAGTAGCACGGGTTGGTTTGATACGCGGAAGCTGGAACGGGCTCTTTACAATTTGTTGTTGAACGCGTGTGAGGCGATCGCAGGACAGGAGGGGCAGATCAACATCGATTTGCGGGAAGTTTTGGGAGGGCTGGAGATTCGGCTCTCTGACAATGGTCGCGGCATCCCAGAATCGATTCGGGGCAAACTTTTCGAGCCATTTATCAGCTACGGCAAAGAAAATGGAACTGGATTGGGGTTAACTGTGGTGCAGAAGATTATCCAGGATCACGGAGGCGATGTCATTGTAGAAAAGACGTCGGAGGAAGGGACGGTTTTCCGCATCACCCTGCCCATTGTTGCGTCGTCTAACTCGGACAGTGGTGGGGAGGGGAAACCCCTGCCACCCCTGGCCCGAGCAAAGAGGGTGCCGTCGGAGTAAGATTTCCCGTTCGGGAAGTGCGCGCGCAACTTAGTCCAAGACGATTTCGCAGGATCGCAAGACATCGTTGAACGGACTTTCACAGTCTTCTTCGGGAGGGCATTTGTGAAGCGTGGGAATGGTTTGCCTCATGGGATGCGGCGAGCAAGCTGGACCGGGCTGCTGATACTGCTCGGGAGTGCCTTCGGATGGTCACAAGAATCAGGCCCGGCTGTGGCGTCGTCGTACAGCGATTCGACAACGGCCGCAATTCATGAACTTCAACAGCAGGTGAAGGAATTGCGCTCGGCCGTGGCGGAGATGCGATCGGAGACGGAGCAGTACCGAGCGGAGAATGCGCAACTGCGACATGAATTGCAGGCGGCGCGCGGCTCGTCAGCAGCGGCAATCGTACCACCGCCGGCGGATTCGTACGGATTGGCGCCGTCGGGCAATGCTGATCCCGCTCCTTCGCAATCCGCGCCGCCGAAAGCGAAGCAGACGGCCTCGCTTGAAGACCGCGTGGCCTCGCTCGAAGAGTCGACGCAATTGGCGAATAGCAAGATCGACGATCAGTATCAGACCAAGCTCGAGAGCGCGTCCAAATATCGGGTCCGGCTTTCCGGCATCGTGCTGTTAAACCTTTTCAACAGTCATGGAGCAACGAATAACCAGGATATCCCCAATTTTGTGACCGGGCCGAGCACTGGCACCGGCAACTTCGGAGCAACCATGCGGCAGTCCGAAATCGGTCTGGAGGTATTTGGCCCAAGCCTGGTGGGTGCAAAGACGTCCGCCAGCGTGCAGGCCGACTTTGCGGGTGGATTTCCAGCTACATGGAATGGAGTCAACTCCGGCATTTTTCGGTTACGTACGGCCAGCATGCGCATGGATTGGAAAGACACGTCGGTCGTGGTGGGGCAGGATAATTCGTTCTTTTCGCCGCTTTCACCAACTTCGTTTGCGTCGCTTGCGGTTCCCGCACTTACCTACGCGGGCAATTTGTGGGCATGGACTCCGCAACTGCGGATCGAGCATCGATTCGCAATTTCCTCGGATCAAAACATCATGATCCAAGGCGGCATTATGGACAACCTCACCGGCGAGTTTCCGGGGATGCCGTACTTTCGCACGCCTGGACCGGGAGAGCTTTCGCGGCAACCAGCCTATGCGATTCGCACCTCTTGGACTCGCACCGCTTGGGGTCAGCCACTAAGCTTCGGTGTAGCCGGCTACTACAGCCGCCAGAATTGGCCGGTCAACAACATCGACGGATGGGCAGGAATGGCAGACTGGCAGATTCCGCTAGCCGCGCGCGTGCTTTTCACCGGTGAGTTTTTCCGCGGGCGGGCGATTGGCGGGATTGGCGGCGGGATCAGCCAGAGCGTGGTATATGAGGGCAATCCGATGTTCGCCTACACCCCGGTGCGTGGCCTCGACACGATAGGTGGATGGTCGCAGCTCAAATTCAAGGCCACGAGTATGCTGGAGTTCAACGTAGCGGCCGGTGTCGACAATCCGACGGCCGCGGAAGTGCGGGCTGCTGGCAATCCAATGCTGGTGCAAAATCGGGGAGGCCTAGTGAACTTTGTCTTTCGCCCGCGCTCGAATCTGCTATTTTCCGCGGAGTACGGACATTTACGATCGTTTGAGGTCAATGACGTCAGCAACAGCGCCGACCAATACAATTTGATGATGGGAATTTTGTTTTGAGGATGAAAACAAGAATCGTCTCCGGCCTGTGCATGCTGATAGTTTGCGGCGGTTGGATCTGCGCGCAGGACATCACCGTAACCGCAGATGTGGCATTGGTGAATAGTGAAAAAAAGATTAAGGGCCATCCAGCGGGTAATGTCGTGCTGTGGCTTACTCCCGTGGGAGGCGCAACGCCTTCGAGCTTTTCCGTTCCTCAAGATTCCAATCGGCCGCGTCTGGTTCAGAGGAACAAAAGTTTCCAGCCCCATGTTCTGGTGGTGCCGGTTGGTGCATCTGTGGAGTTTCCCAACCAGGATCCATTTTTCCACAACGTGTTTTCGCTTTTTGAGGGCAAGCGCTTCGATCTCGGGCTTTACGAGGCTGGCAGCACGCGCAACGTTGTTTTTGACAAGCCCGGCATTTCTTACATCTTCTGCAACATTCATTCTGAAATGAGCGCGGTGGTCATTGCGGTGAGCAGCCCGTACTACGGGATTTCAGACGTGCACGGCCGCGTTGCTATTCCGCAGGTGCCCCCTGGCCGTTATATGTTGAGGATTTGGTATGAAGACATGCTGCCCGAGGAATTGAACAATCTGACTCGGGAGGTCACGATTTCCCAGGATGCTTCAAGTTTAGGAGCCATGCGTCTTCCCGCTGCCAACATGCCGCCAGGTCACCAAAACATGTACGGACGCGACTACCCTCCTCCGCTTCCGGACAATCCCAGCTACGAGCGACACTGAAGATTAAGCGGGACTTTCATAACATCGCTTCGCGAGTTGCTGTACCGTTAACAAAAAAATGACAATTTCGTGATGCTTCTTTGACAATTGCCATTGGCGCCCCGAGGTATGATTCGGCAAACGCGAACGGGTGATCCGCTGCTGGCCCGTTCCCGGCAGGAGGTCCCGCGGGACCTCCAATTTATTTCCCTTTTATTTCCTTCCATGGCCGAAGCCGTCCGGTGGCTTTGTTTTCTTCTTTGGCATTCTCTACCAAAGCGAATTATTTTCGCTCCGCGCGCCCCTTCAGAAATGCCCCGCCGAGAACCGATGAATGCCGTACACGACTGCCGGTCATGCAGGTCTGCCACAGGGCAACGAAGTAGCGTCTTGTTGCAGGAAGAATACAGTTGTATTTAAACGATTTATTGAGTACATTGCCATGACTTGAGGTCAAGCTATGAGCGGGATCAGCAGCAGCCTTATTTCTCCACCTCGATACCGAAACCTGCCTCCGCGGCCGCGCTCCGAAGACAAGCGAGCCAAGATTATCGATGCCGCCATGCGCCATTTCGCCGAGCACGGTTATCATGCTGCACGGGTGGGGGATATTGCCGCGGGCTTGGGCATCGCCAAGGGCTCAATTTTTCAGCACTTCAGCAGCAAGGATGGCCTGTTTTTCGAGGCTTATAAAAAGGCGGTCCGGTCATTCTCTCCGTACTTGAAGGTACCTGCCGAGGTCCGGGAAAGCGGTTTCTTCGGAGTGCTGTCCTACTGGCTGGTGCGCACCGAGCACATGCTGAGGGAAGATTGGATTCCTTACCGCGTCTATCTGCTGGGTCAGTACGGGACGGACCTGGCCTTACGGCGGGAAATTAACCGCTTCCTAATCGCCGAAGATCCCTATGGACGAGTGGACTTCGTGCGCTTCGGCCTTGAACGCGGCGAACTCCGCAAAGACCTGGATATTGAAATGGGGGTTTCCATCCTCGATTGGGTGGTGGAACGCTTCCAGGACGCTTTGTTGATCGAGGAGCTCGATCCTGGATTGTTCCGCCGCCAGGGCGATTCAGCAGAAAAAAAGGAAGCGCGCATTGCGCAGTTTTTGGATGTATTAAGAAGGGCGATCGGAACGGAACAAAGAGAGAGTCCGATCAAGAAGTCAGCTTAAAAGGGTCTTGGTTTTACTGAGGCGGGTCGAACAGAATTTTGGGACGGGAGGTTTTGGGACGCAACGTTGCGGAGCGACAGGTTTTGGGAGGGCATGACTTCAGTCATGCCGTACGAATCGCATCAATTTGCGGCTTCAGCCGCTGCGGGACTCGCCGCGGAACAACCGATGATCCCACAAAATAAATTGCAAAGTATTCTCGCGTCCTACGACGCGAATGCGCCGCTAGCGGAAGCGTCGACCATCCCCGCGCCCTGGTATGTGGATTCGCGCATCGCCGAACTTGAGGCTAGGGCGGTGTTCAGCAAGACTTGGCAGATGGTCGGACGCGCGGAGCAGGTAGAAGCGCCAGGACAGTTCGTTACGGCGAATGTCTCGGGAGAGCCGATCGTCGTGGTGCGCGGCAATGACGGCGTGTTGCGCGGATTTTACAACGTGTGCCGCCATCATGCGGCTGCCGTTGTCACCGAAGCTTGCGGCCAGGCTTCCATCCTGCATTGCCCTTATCACGGCTGGAATTATGGATTGGATGGTTCGCTCAAGGGGATGCCGGAGTTCGACGGCGTGAAGAACTTCGACCGCCAACAGAATGGTCTGGTACCAGTGAAAGTCGAGACCTGGGAGAAGTTCGTGTTCGTGAATCTCGATCCGGAAAGTGTGCCGCTGCCAGAATTTCTTGGCGGATTGGTGAAGCGCATCGCACCGCTCAATGTCAGCAAGCTGTTTTACTTCGATAGCCGCACCTATGACATTCATTGCAACTGGAAGGTCTTCGTCGACAACTATCTCGATGGTGGATATCACGTGCCCCATCTGCACAAAGGCCTGAACTCCGTACTCGATTACAAGCAATACAGCATTGAGAACGAGGACCGTTATTGTCTCCAGTCGAGCCCCATGGTCGCGTCAAGTGAGGAAGCGGCGACCGGAGCAACTCGCAAAGGCGATCGCGCCTGGTATTTCTGGCAGTATCCGAACCTCATGATCAATTGTTATGAAGGTTACCTGGATACGAATCTGGTCGTACCTGTGGACGTCGATCACTGCCGCGTGATTTTCGACTTCTATTTTGCCGATGTGAGCGAAGCGCATCGCGAATACAACCAGCGGAGCGTTGCCGTAGGCGCTCGGGTTCAGGACGAAGATTTGGGAATCTGCGAGGCGGTGCAGCGTGGATTGAAATCTCGCGCATATCGCGCGGGGCGACTCTCGGTACGCCGCGAGGCAGGCGAACATTTATTCCACCGGCTGCTGGCGGCGGATTTGCAAGCTGGACTTGGAGAAAAGGCAGCGGCAGCGGATTGACAGCGAAAATACGGCCCGCCGATTCGTTCCAGCAACGCGGCGCATTATTTCTGTTCGCACGTGATCGACGGAGTTACAGGTTGCGACGTTCCCTGGGTCATGAACTTCATGAAGTCCGATTCCGCAAGGCGCGACGGATGCACCTCACCGCCTAGACCAAAGAATCGGCAAAAGCTCGTGATAAGTGGACGCCAGCGCACTGGATCGATATGAGGACGTGAATCGCCGTTGACCAGCAACTTTTCGTCGACGTGCAACTTCACGATATGAACTTCGAACATGTTAGCGCTCACGTTCTTGCCGAAGGGGCGGAAATCGTGGACGATTCCCTCCATTTGCACCGGACACTCGCGTACGCGCGGCGGGGCAACTGAATCCGACTCCATTGGCGTGAATCCCGCGAGCTCGAACTTATCGGGTTCGTAGCGATAGCCCCACTGACGTTTCTTCTCTGGCACTGGGTTCTTGCCGGTCGTCAGAGCGAGGCGATCGACCTGCGTCACCAGATCTTCCGATGGTAGATTGATCACGCATTCGCGCGTGCGGATGAGGTTGTCGGAGGTCTGTCCCATCTGACCCAAGCCGAGCATGCAGCTCCAGCCCAGCCACCATGCGGAGGACATCGGGGCGAGGTTTGGCGAACCGTCTGGGTTCAAGGTGCTGATGAGCGCTACGGGGGTTCCGAAATAGAGGATGGTCGGCTCGATTGTCTTGTGCATTCGCTCACGATATTAAATCCGCTGAAAGCAGCGCTATCCATACCTTGCGGTCAAAGCAAAGTCGCTGGGGAATTGAGTGGATGGGCAGGTAGGGGATCTGAATCGACATCCTGACTGGCAGGTGTTAGCGCAACCTTTCCTAGAGTTCATCATCGGTTTGGAATCGCTTGGTCAGCCGATAGTTCTGCAGCAGATAAGCTCGCAGAGGATCCAGGTGATCCGAAGCGGACAGTGCGACAAACTGCACGTACATTTGCCGGTTCAGCATTAGCATGGGTACACGGTATCGCTCGAGCGCTTGGATGGTTGCATTAACCTGCTCCGGGCGGGCCGTGGAGGGAGGGAGGCGACAAACAGTGCCGAAAGGCTGAGAAACGTTGCCACTCCCCTTCTCATCCCTTCGGGGAGAAGCTCCGGTCGCGATGACAGTCGGTAAGAAATACAACTGCGAAAGTTTCGTTCGAACGTCCTGAACGTGGGCCCGCGGCCTCCGTGGCCTCGCTACGATTCGCTTGGGCCGGCGCGGCGCCGAGGGCCGCGTCTACTTGGGCAACTAGCGGGTGCCGGGTGTCCCTGCTACCATTTCACTAAATGCCACTTCGCCGGCTGGGAAAAACTAGAGAACGCATGCGCCAAACTCGAAGCACGGGCGTTGCCCGCGAGCGTGGCCGGCGGGCTGAACTGGTCATTATTACCGGCATGAGCGGCTCGGGGAAGGCCTCGGTGCTCAAGGCTTTTGAGGATCTGGGCTATTACTGCGTGGATAATTTGCCGGTAGGCTTGATTCCACAATTTGCCGAGTTGGCTGGCCAGTCCTCGGAAATCGAACGCACCGCGCTGGTGGTCGACGTTCGCGAAGGCGCGCAACTGGATGATCTTCCTGAGATCGTAAAATCTGTGCGGCGTATCCTTCCCACCAAAATGATTTTCCTTGAGGCGGCGGATTCGGTGCTCTTGCGCCGCTTTAGTGAGACTCGCCGCCCCCATCCCTTAGGCACGAAGACGACGGTAAAGGCATCACTGGCTGCCGAGCGTCAACATCTGCGGCGCATTCGGGCCATGGCCGATCTGGTGATTGATACTTCTAAGTTCAATGTCCACGAGTTGCGCTCGCACATTACGGAGCGTTTTCAAAAGCAGGAGTCGGGCAATAACATTCTGGTCTCGTGTGTAAGCTTCGGCTTCCGGCACGGGGTTCCGGAGGACGCGGATTTGGTGTTTGACGTTCGCTTTTTGCCCAATCCGCATTTTGTGCCGGCGTTCCGTCCGCTTACCGGGCGCGATCCCAAGGTTGCGCGGTACATCCGGTCATTTCCGCAGACCAAAGAATTCATCAATCGGATTTCCCAGCTGCTGGTCTATCTTTTGCCGCACTATATTCGGGAAGGTAAAAGTTATCTTACGATTTCTTTTGGTTGCACGGGAGGGCAGCATCGTTCGGTGATGATCGCGGAAGATGTGGCCAAACATCTGGGGAAGGCGGGATACCGGGTGAAGGTGGTGCATCGGGATAGTCCGGCGTAGAGACCGTTGTCATTGGCTCAGGGGCTAAAGCCGTTCCCTCCCGAGTGCATTATCGTCCAACGACGAACGACCAACGACTGAAGTAGAATGAGGGCTTGCGATACGTGCCGATTTCAGCCTTCGTAGCCCGCGTGTGGCTGCGCATGGGGAGCCTCCGATGCGGCAACTGACACGTCTCATACGATACGTGGCGCCCTATTGGTGGCCCGTCGGGGCTTCTGTGCTCCTGATGGCGGCGGTGGGATTGCTCGATGCCTTCCGGCTGCTGCTCATCGGACCTATCTTTGATCGCGTTCTGAATCCGGGTTCGCAATCCCGCGAGATGCAGCTGTTTACGCTTCCGGGCAGCGGGCATCCCATCTACTTGCAGCAGTTCGTTCCTTCGCACTTTCAGAATCCGTGGACGGTGGTGGCCTTTGCCCTGGTCGCGGCGACGGTATTGAAAGGAATTTGTGATTATGCGGGCACGTACCTGGTCAACTACGCCGGGTTCGGCATGATTACGGATCTCCGCAACGACCTGTACGATTCAATCGTTCAGCGCTCCGCGGCATTTTTTTACAAGCACACCACCGGCACCCTGCTTTCGACGATTGTCAACGACGTCGAGCGCGTGCAGTACGCGATGTCGAGCGTGCTGGCGGAATTTCTCCAGCAGTTTTTTACCTTTCTTTTTACCGCTCTGGTGGTGGTGGCGTTAGGGCGGAAGTTTGCCTGGATTCTGGTTCTGTTCGTGCCCGTGATTATTTTCTCGGCCGGAAGGATTGGGCGTAGAGTACGCCATACCACGCGTCGGGGTCAGGACAAACTGGCCGACATTCAAAATATTCTCCATGAGACCATCACCGGCAACCGCATTGTAAAGGCGTTCAGCATGGAACGCTGGGAGATTGCGCGATTCCGCAAAGCCGCGCAGCGCTTGTTCCGCGCTAATCTCCGTTCCGTGGCGGCGGTCGCGATTAGTTCGCCTTTGATGGATATTTTCGGTGCCATCGCCATCGCATTGCTGCTGTTATTAGGGCGCGAACAGATCAACCACCATGTCTTCTCGTCGGGGACGTTTCTGGCGTTTATCGTGGCGGTCTTCAAGCTATATGACCCGGTGCGCAAGTTCGCATTGTTTAACAACAATTTTCAGCAGGCCTTAGGCGCGTCTTCCGAGATATTCAAGTTCATGGATACGGAGGATGATGTTAAAGAGAAGCCCGGCGCCCGGCCTTTGCCGCCGTTTTCGCGGAGTATCCGGTTTGAGAAGGTTTGCTTCTCTTATCAGTCAAGCGGCGAGTCAGAAACCGGCGAAGGCCGGGAGATTTTGCGCGATATCAATCTCGAAGTTCGTGCGGGTGAGGTTCTTGCGGTAGTGGGATCGAGTGGCGCGGGGAAGAGTACATTGGTGCATCTGATTCCGCGTTTCTTTGACGTGAGCTCTGGGAGCTTGACTATTGACGGTCTCGACGTACGCGAAACCACCCTGGCTTCGCTGCGTTCGCAGATTGGGGTGGTGGCGCAGGACACGGTGCTGTTTAACGACACGGTGCGGAACAACATTGCCTATGGACAGCCTGGCGTGCCGCAAAAGGCCGTTGAAGACTCGGCTCGCGCGGCATTGGCGCATGACTTTATTATGGATTTGCCCAACGGGTACGAGACCGTGATTGGTGAGCGCGGAGTGCGGCTTTCGGGTGGCGAGCGACAGCGTATTGCCATCGCCCGCGCGCTTCTGAAAAATGCTCCGATCTTAATTCTCGATGAAGCCACGTCGGCATTAGATAGCGAATCGGAAGCGCTGGTGCAGTCGGCGCTGCAGAATCTGATGACTGGACGCACGGTGGTGGTGATTGCTCATCGGCTCTCCACGGTGCGGCGAGCCGATCGCATCGTAGTGCTGGAAAATGGGAC
The DNA here is from genome assembly GCA_963832245.1 of uncultured Acidobacteriota bacterium. GTDB lineage: Bacteria > Acidobacteriota > Terriglobia > Terriglobales > Acidobacteriaceae > JABDBE01. The sequence goes on along the minus strand of CAWHTG010000004.1, from coordinate 1,644,381 downwards.
CGCCGCAGATATTGGGCCGCACGAGGAGTTGATGAAGAAACCTGGCACCTACCGGCGCTTGTATGAGCTCCAGTTTGCCGAGGCGGAACCTAGACCTGAGGTGCATGCGGAGTGAGGAGAATTCCGCCAGGTCGCAAAAGTGGTTTAGTTTGAATTTTGGCTTGGGCCCGCACGGGCGAGGACGCCCGCGCCTACATTAATTATGTCCATCCGCTCCATGACTGGGTTTGCGCAGGTCAAAGGGCAGGTCAACGGCCAGCTCGGGTTCACTCTATCGCTTAAATCGGTCAATCATCGGTTTCTCGACATACATTTCCGCATGCCGTCCGATAGCGACGATTTGGAGATGAAGCTGCGCCGGCGGTTGAAGGAGAGAATGGCTCGCGGCCATGTAGAGCTGACTCTGAACGTGGAGCGCAACGTGAGCGAAGGCTTTTCGCTCAACCGCACTTTGGTGGGTGGCTACCTTCAGGCATTTCGCGCGGCGGCGACGGAATTCGGTCTGGCCGCGGAGCCCGATCTCAATGCGATTCTTCGCATACCGGGCGCTCTTGAAGCGGAAGCGTTGCCGGCCGGCGATGGTTTGGAGAGTGCAGTTCTCTCCAAGATGGAAGAGGCGCTGGCCCGGCTCAATCAGATGCGGGAGGAAGAAGGGCGCGGAACCGAGCAGGAATTGCGGCAGCGCATGAATCATGTGCAGCAAGCGCGGGAAGAAGTAGAAAAACATCGCCGGGCGATGTTGCAAACTTATGCCGAAAGATTAAAGACCCGCATGCAGGAATTGATTGGGTCACAATTCGAACCGGAACGGATTCTACAGGAAGCAGCGCTGCTGGTGGATCGCAGCGACATTCAGGAAGAGTTGGTGCGGCTGGATCAGCACGTGAAGCATCTTCTCGGCCTGCTCGATCAGGGCGGAGAGGTGGGGAAGAAACTGGATTTTCTTCTGCAGGAGATGAACCGAGAGGCGAACACGCTGCTTTCTAAAACTTCGGGACTCGCGGGAGAGGCGATCAAAATCACCGAACTCGGGTTGTCCATGAAAGCCGACGTCGAAAAGGCGCGCGAACAGGTGCAGAATCTCGAATGACTACGGTCTACATTATTTCGGCGCCGTCGGGTTCGGGAAAGTCGACGCTCGTGGACAAAGTTCGGGAGATCGTTCCTGGTCTGGACTTTTCAATTTCTTACACTACTCGTCCGCCGCGAGGGACGGAGCAGAATGGGCGGGAATATTTCTTTGTTCCACGTTCCGAATTTGAGGCGATGGTGCAGAAAGATGAATTTCTGGAGCATGCAGACGTGTTTGGCCATTGTTATGGCACCGCGCGGCGCGTCCTGCATCAGGCCGAACAGAGTGGGCACGACTTATTGCTCGACATTGATGTGCAAGGCGCGGAGCAGATCAAGCGCAAGCTTCCGCAAGCGGTCAGCATTTTCATAATGCCGCCGGATCGCAAGATTTTGGAGGCGCGTTTGCGAAAACGCAGCCTCGATGCTGACGAGGTGATCCAGCGCCGGTTGGTCACGGCCAGTCGTGAGATTGAGAATTACGAGAAATACGACTATATTCTGGTTAACGACCGTCTGGATGAATCCATCGAAGCTCTGACGGCGATCCTGCTTGCGGAACGTCTGAAGCGCACGGGAATTCACGGATCCGCTGACGATGCAGAAACGCTGGCCAGGGCCGAACGTTGCCGGTTGAACAATATCCGGGAACGCCTGCAGCCGATCTTAGCTTCGTTTGCGACCGCAGCGACTTCGGGCGGGCGCTAAGCGACAGGGGAGACCACAATGAAGTTGATTGAAGGGTTCGACAGCAACTATCGATACATCCTGGTAGCCGCTCGCCGCGCACGTCAGTTGCAAGGCGGTGCGCCCCCAGTGATCGAAACTCACTCGCGCAAACCTTGCCGGATTGCACAAGACGAAATCAAGGCGGGCAAGGTGAAGTGGGTGATCCCGGAAACGCCCAAGTCACAGGTCGAGGTAGTCAGCGAGATGCTCGACAAGGCGCTGGGACAAGAGTAGCCATTTCCGATTTGCCATGCCGATTGCGTGGACGGCGCGTGTGGAACAATTGGCAATTGGAAGTTGACACCTGGGATTATGAAAATTGCTCTTGGCGTGAGCGGGGGAATCGCGGCCTATAAGGCGGCTGAAATTGTCCGCCTCTTGCAGGATCGCGGCGTCCGCGTGCAGGTCATCATGACCCACGCTGCCCAGGAGTTCATCCGGCCTCTCACCTTTGCGGCGCTCTCTGGCGAAAAAGTTATTACAGATATGTTCGGGGCGGGCGCGAACGAGCATCCGAACATTGATTCTGCCGTCGAGCATATCGCCGTGGCTCAATCCATCGACGCGCTGCTGGTTGCGCCTGCAACCGCGGATGTACTTGCCAGATTTGCCCAAGGTATCGCCAGCGATTTTCTCAGCACGCTCTATCTCGCAACTACTGCCCCGGTTGTAGTCGCGCCTGCCATGAACGTCAACATGTGGGATCACCCGGCCACGCAGGCGAATCTTGAGATTTTGAAAAAGCGCGGCGTGAGGATCGTGGAACCCGGCAGCGGATATCTGGCTTGCGGCATGACCGGGCCTGGTCGTCTTGCGGAAAATGAGGCCGTAGTCGCGGCTACCTTGGAGGCGCTGGGCGCGTCGCAAGAATTAGCAGGCCAAACTGTGTTGATTACGGCTGGACCCACTCGAGAGAAAATTGATCCAGTTCGTTATCTTACCAATCGGTCCAGCGGCAGGATGGGATATGCTCTGGCAGAAGCCGCGCTTCGCCGTGGAGCGCGCGTGTTGCTGGTGAGCGGACCCACGGCGTTGACTCCGCCGGGCACGGCCGAGATCACACGGGTAGAGTCGGCCGAAGAGATGCGACAGGCAGTTTTGACGTTGCTGCCGCAGGCCACGATCGTGATCAAGACGGCTGCGGTCTCGGATTATCGGCCGAAGTCTTCGGCTTCGCAAAAGATCAAGCGCAGCGGGCCCATGACACTTGAGCTTGAACCTACGGCAGATATATTGGGCGAGATCGCACGCCACAAACAGTCGCAACTGATTATTGGCTTTGCCGCTGAGACTCAAAACGCGCTAGAGAACGCGCGCAAGAAACTCGCCGCAAAGTCCCTCGATGCCATCGTCGTCAACGATGTTTCTCGCGAAGGCGTGGGCTTCGACTCTGATCACAATGCGGTCACAATAATTACGCAGCAGGAAGTCGTGGAAGTCCCGGAGACGACGAAGTGGGAAGTCGCCCAACGCGTTCTCGACCAGGTGGTACGGCTACGGAATCTGCAAAACACTCCCGCAAAGATTGGGAAATAGCGAATGGCCGACGTGCTTGATCCGCAACTCAAGCGTGCCCTGGGCGAACGTGTCCGTTACTACAACGAGTTGGGCATTTACGATTTCTACCGCCGCGACCCCGTCGAAGCCACACCGATTCCGATGCAAGATGCACTAGTCCAGCCAGAACAGCGAGAGGAAATGACGCACAGGAGCAAGGCGGCAACAGCGATGCCAGTTGTGCGTGACGAAGGCTTATCCGTGACGAGCGTGGAATCCGCTGTGACCGACCCAGGCCACGCCTTGCGGCTGATTCGTGAGGATCTCGGGGACTGCACCCGCTGCCGCCTGCATAAACAAGGTCGCAAGCAGATCGTATTCGGGGTGGGCAATCCGAAAGCTGAGCTGATGTTCATCGGCGAGGCTCCAGGCGCGGATGAGGACCAGCAGGGCGAGCCCTTCGTGGGCCGGGCCGGGCAACTGCTGAACAATATGATCAAGGCTATGGGCCTGCGGCGTGAAGATGTCTACATCGCGAACATCATCAAGTGCCGTCCACCCGGAAACCGTACCCCGGAGCGCGATGAGTGTGAGACCTGCTCTCCCTTTCTGATGCGGCAGATTGCTGCCATCAAGCCGAAAGTGATCGTCGCGCTGGGCGCGGTCGCGGCAAAAACGCTCCTCGCGATCAACGCGCCCATGGCCGAGTTTCGCGGACGCTGGTTCGATTTCCGCGGCACCAAGCTGGCCGTTACCTATCATCCCGCGTTTCTGCTGCGCGATCCCCGCCAGAAGAAGGAGACTTGGAAAGACTTGCAGATGGTGATGAAGGACTTGGGAATGGCGATACCGGCGAAGGGCGCGGAATAGAACGTCAACTAAGTGGATCGGACCAAGCAGGCGATTCCTGGAAGATGATATCGCAAGCGCAGACCGGCACCATCATGCCGGATGTTTCTTGAGGAACTGAAGATTGTGCCGGGCATCTTCAATTGCTTGCCACTCATCGACATCAATTGGATCCCGCCCATGCAAGGCATCATTCAGCCGGTCACTGATTGCTTCTTGGGCTGCATCAATTTTTTGCAACAGTTTTATTGGATCCAACTCCACCAAGGCATCGCTATAAAGCGACTGCCACACGCTGCTTGGGTTCACTTTGTCCTGATTCCGAAAGGTGTTGCCATCCGAGGCTGACGGCAAAAACACCCTCCGCTCAGCGAAGGATTTTCTGTGCACATTATAACGCAAATGGTTTAACAGTTTCGTCCACTACCCGCTGCTGCTGTTCGCCTAGGACCGCGTAATTACGCTGACTTAGTCCCAATAACGATATCGGATCATGCAACCATTAGGTTGCTTTTTGGTGTTGCCTAAGTTAATATGCAACCCGGAGGTTGCGTAATATGAATAGCTCCATCGAGAAGCGTATTGAGCTCAAAGCCCCGATTTCGCGGGTCTGGCGCGCATTGACGGATTACCGCGAATTTGGCGAATGGTTTCGTGTGAAATTAGACGGACCCTTCATGCCTGGCCAAGTCTCGCGCGGCCAGATTACTTACCCTGGCTGTGAGCACATCAAGTGGGAAGCGTTGGTGCAGAAAATGGACCCTGAGCGGCTCTTTTCCTTCACATGGCCACATCCCAAGTCCCTTGACAAAGCGAACTACTCGCCGGACTACTCACAGGAACCGACCACGCTCGTCGAATTCAGGCTAGAGAAGACCGCAGGAGGTACGTTGCTGGTGCTCACTGAGTCTGGCTTCGATAAGCTTCCGTCTGACCGCCGTCTCGAAGCGTTCCGAAGAAACGACGGCGGTTGGACCGAACAGATGAAGAACATCGAGAACTATGTCGCACAGAAGCCGTAGCAGTGCCATTGCTAAACAGCGGCAGCGGGCGCACGCGCTCGTCTTCGCAGCTCTGGGCGACGCCACCCGGCTGTCGCTGATGGCAAAACTTTGCCAGGGACAGCGGCGCTCGATCTCCCAGTTAACAGATCGTTCCAAGCTAACCCGGCAGGCGATCACCAAACATCTCCGAGTATTGGAGGGTGCCGGAATCGTGAGTAGCGTCCATGCGGGTCGCGAAAGCCTATTCGAATTCGATCCAGAGCCAATTGCAGAACTCAAGGAATATCTTGACTTCGTCTCCGAGCAATGGGATCAGGCATTGTCAAGGCTGAAGTCGTTCGTAGAAGACTGAACGCCTGGAGCGTCGCTTCGTCTGAGACTCTGACTCACAAAGTGTGCAGATAGGCCAACAGGTCGTTGATCTGTTGCTGATTGAGAACCTGGGCGTAGCCGGGCATCTTGTTGCGTCCGAGACGGACCACGTCGGTGACGCGGTCGTCATTGGCGGGCATGCCGCTCATGGGCAGATATTGCCGGCGGAAGACATCTTTCATGCTGGGACCCTGTCGTCCGCGCGAAGAGTAGGGCGCGTGGCAGCGATCGCAATAGTTGTCGTAGATCCGGCGGCCAGCGATCTGCTGCGGATTGAGTCCGAGTTCGGCGTCGCTCTTGCGCCGTTGGACGTCACAGCCCGCGAACCACAACAGACTCACCACAGAGACACAGAGCCATAGAGCAAACCGTTTTGGATTTTTGGTAGTGTACTTTCGACTCAAAAGAATGCGAGATTGCTTCATTCGTCGTTTAAACAAACCGCTACAATAATAAAGCAAAGCTATGCCCAGCGCGGGACGTCCAGTGACGGCAAAACGAGTAGGCGTGAAACGAATCTACGAACCACCCGCGCGCTCGGACGGAACGCGCGTCCTGGTGGATCGCCTCTGGCCACGCGGCCTGAGCAAAGACCGCGCGGCGGTGGATCAATGGCTGCGCGACCTGGCGCCGTCCGACGCCCTGCGAAAGTGGTTTCATGCGCGAGCCGAAGCCTGGCCAGTGTTCCGCAAGCGTTATCTGAAAGAGCTGGCACGGCCAGAATGCGCCGAGGCGCTCGCTGAACTCTACCGTCTGGCCAATCAACGAAAGAAGCTCACGCTGCTCTTTGCCTCCAGGAACGAAGAAAACAACAACGCCGTTGTTCTGAAAGATCTTCTGGATGGAATGCGTAAACCGCCGACCGGCAGCGGCCCCGGCGGAGTCCGCGCCGTCCGAGACCGTCAAGCCAAAAGAATGAAAGGCAGCACTTAGCAATTGGCACTTAACATTTGGCCCCGCAGAGATGTTTGTCGGGCTAGGTGCCAACTGCTAAATGCTAACTGCTGAATTTTACTTCTTCGCGTCATTCACGATCGCTTCGACAATATTGTCAATGGTATCGAGAACGCGTTTGTTCGGCAGGTTGAAATTGTTGGAGAGGATGGAAAACACAACCTGCTCGCCGCGAGCAGTAGTCGCGTATCCCGAGAGCGCCTTGACTCCGCCGAGGGAGCCGGTCTTGGCGTAGACGTGGGTCCGTGGATCAAGCTTCGGGAAGCGATCCGCAAGCGAGCCGTCGATGCCGGCAACCGGCAATGTTTCGCGGAAGCTTACCCCCCACGATTGGCCTGCGGCATAGCGCAATAACTGTACGATCGCGTGAGGCGCGACCAAATTTTGGCGAGAGAGACCGGAGCCATCGTAGAACAGATATTGGTCGGCGGGCACGCCGGCCTGGTTCAGGAATCCGCGCAACACCTCAAGCCCGCCTTCCACGGTGCCAGCGGCGCCTTTCTCTCGTCCCAAAAGGCGCAACAAGATTTCCGCGTGCAGATTCTGGCTGACTTTGTTGATCACGCGCACATCTTCGATCAAGGGCTTGGATTGGTAACTGGCTAGGACGAGAGGCTGGTTCGGCAATGTGCGCGATAATTCGTCCCCACCGCGGGCTGGTGCAGTGGCGGTGACGGTCAAGGTGGAAAGACTCGCCAACTCCGTGTGGCGGGTGCGCTGCTTGCCGTAGACAACGATGCCCCGGTTCTCCAGCAATTGATGAAAGAGCGCGGCCGCGAATTCGGCGGGATCTTCGATAGCAAGAGCTTCGTTCGCGCCGCCATCGTCAAGCGGCACATTACCCCATAGCGTGAGCGACGTGGAACCCGGTTCGCGGTTGATGAAAATCTTTCGGCCGGTACCAGCAGGCGTAGTAATGATGCGGTTATCGATTCTATAGTAATCGGCGAACGGGGTGATGCTTACGAAGGCGCGATCCCCGGCGCGGTCCGCAGGCAGAATGTTCACGAATACGACATTGTCGTTGATGGTAAGCGCGGAGACCGGAGCGCCGTCTGCGAGGACCAGATCGTCCTGGCTCCAACCTTCTCCGTAACGCTCGAAGGCGAAGTAGGAGTCATCGGCGATGATGTTGCCGTCGACATACTTCACGCCCTTCTGGACCAGCGCGTCCGCGAGTTGTTCGAGCACCTGGATGGGATGATCGTTGCGGGCGGTACGCAGGTTGTAGGGTAATTCGCGGCCGGAAAGATTGGGGTCGCCGCGGCCGACCAGGACCAGATCGCCTGTGAGGCGTCCGTATTTGTCGAGGACTCCGCTGGTTTCGACGGTTGTGCGCGAACTGTAGTTGGGCCCGATCAGCGCCAGAGCGGCGGCGGTGGTAAACAGCTTGGTGTTGGAAGCGGGGGTGAACAGCTTGTCCGCATTCTGGGCATAAACAATCTTTCCATGATCAAGCGAAACCACCTCGATGCCCCAGAATCCGCGCGCGAGGTCGGGGGTGGAAAGGATTGCGTCGATGCTTTTGGCGACTGGATTGTGCGAGGCGGCGTGGAGTTGCGTCGCCAGCAGCAAGTAAAAAACCATCGCGAAATGCGCGCGTCTTCGGTGCATCCGGGTAGTTTAATTGTAGCATCGGGGTTGCTAGGTTACTCACATCGGCAGGAGCGGCTTGGTTCCGGGGGTGTAGCGACTGTGTCGAGTCACCGAAAGTGACAGTGTGTCCCCTGGCAAGTCGGCGGAGGCAGGCGGAAATCCCTTGAAAGAGCACTCACTTTGCGACTAAGATGCAGACACTTTCACATTGTCCATTTTTTTCTGAGAACGCGAAGCAATTTCGTTGCAGTTCCGCGTCAGTTCTGATAGTTTCCGTCCCCACCGGACATTCCGGCATATTCAGGAGGAGACACAAATGAATAAGATGTTTGCACGCGTAGTTTTGTGTGTATTAGCCCTATCCCTCGCCTCTCTGGCGGCGGACAGAACTCTCGTCACCACCAGCCCGGTCAAGGGCGGCCATGCAGCCCAGGTTGAGCGGGATCCTGCGGGGCTGGTTACGCTTTTTACGACAATGGCGAGCGCGGATCCAAAGGGTCTCTACTACTGCTGCCAAGGCTACTATGTCGCTGGCCCGAACAACACTTCTGGCGTCCCGCCGTACGCTGAGGCGACTCAATTCGTGCTCGCAAACGCCTCCCACGTTAAAACAATCGCAACTTCGGTTGACTATGTTATACCGGGGGTGGACACTAAATTTAACCTCAGCATCCAAACCGACGCCAGTGGTGTGCCGAGCGGCACGAAGGTGTTTTCCCGCAATGTGACAGTCAATTCCCAAACCTTCGGAGCCTGCTGCGCGTTGAACACGATATATATCGGGGGTGCCGGGAAGAGTTTGGCGGCTGGAACGTACTGGGTTGTTTGGTCCTCCATCTCCTCGACTTCCGATCTGGTTGCTGAAGTGAATCAGTCGATCCTAGACCAGGTCGACGCGGCCAACCTTGCTTTCTCGTCGAGCAATGGAGCAACCGGCTCCTGGAGCGCCTACACCAGCAACTTGGGTTTTGTTGTTCGCGTTAAAGGGACGACACCGTAACCACGGACAGCCGAAAAAATAAACTTACGGCTGAAGCCTGGGGTTGAATTCGATCCACACCTTAGCCTAGCCCGCCGGCGGCACGTCTTGACAGCCAAGGAATGCTGTGAAGGCCAGCTCCGGCGGGCTTTTTTACGCCCTTCGGATCTGAAGCCGAATACGTCAACTCATGGGTCCGCGATTGTGGAAATCAAAAATAGTTCAACCGGAAACATGAAAGTGTTTGCTGCATAAGCGCAACCTCACACCACATGGCTTTATATTCGTTTAGACCCGTGGAGGACGGGCGTCCTCCCCTCAGCTAGATGGACACAGGTCCTCTATCGTGGTACGTCGCAATTGCATTGGGCTCCGTCATTCCGAGAACTCGATCAGGGTCGTCCTGTTAGGGCAGGAGGCTTCGTTGATTGCTGTAGACCGCAATCGCGAGAAGCCGGTGAAAGCGGACGCGCAGGGCCGCGTCAAGGTTTAGAATCGGGCCCATGCGTCCGGTGTTTGAATGGAGTTTAGGGTCACGCTCATTAAAATTGGGCAAGCGCACCCTGGTCATGGGCGTGATTAACGTGACGCCGGACTCGTTTTCTGATGGGGGAGCGCATTTAGACCGCGAGCGCGCGGTGGAGTATGGGTTGCAATTGATGCAGGATGGCGCTGATATCATCGACGTGGGCGGAGAATCGACGCGGCCGGGTGCGAAGGTTCTTCTGCCCTCCGAAACTATTGATAAGAATACCGCTCCGGTTGGACCGCAACATCCGGAAAAACAGCCCGTTAGCGAGAAGGAAGAGTTGGAACGGGTGATCCCGGTAATTGCAACACTGAAGAAAAAGCGCCCCGCGGTTGTGATCTCGGTAGATACTTACAAGGCAAATGTAGCGCGGGCTGCGGTCGACGCCGGAGCCGAAATTGTAAACGACGTCAGCGGATTTCGCTGGGATCCCCGGATGGCCAAGACGCTGGCTGGGTTGAAATGCGGCGTAGTGCTGATGCACATGCGCGGACGTCCGGAGGAGTGGCGCACTTTGCCTCCGGTGTCCGATATCGTGATGCTGGTCAAACGCGAACTGCGGGCGTGGGCTGATGGCGCGCAGATCGCGGGGGTAAAGCGGGAGCGGATCGTGCTCGATCCCGGTTTTGGATTTGGCAAAAGCTTCCAGGAAAACTATCCGTTGCTGAAGCGTTTCGACGAATTGCATGAGCTGCGCTATCCGTTGCTGGCAGGTGTTTCCCGCAAGTCTTTTATCGGACGAGCCCTGGCGCGGAATGGGAAGGATGCACCGGTGACCGAGCGACTCTTTGGCACTGTCGCGGCGGAAACAGCGGTCATTCTGAAAGGGGCGCACATTATTCGCACGCACGATGTGCGCGCTTGCGCCGATGCGGTGCGGATCGCGGATGTGGTGGTGAGTTGAGGAACGGGAACAACTCAGGCTAGCGCTATATACCGGACTTCTGCGCGCCCTGCGGCGGTTCTCAGCGCTCTCTGCGATTTAAGATTTTATGTTTGCCGACATTTCATTAAAACCTTGAAACGCAGAGAACGCTGAGAACCGCCGCAGAGTTCGCGGAGACAGTGTATCTTTCTGAGGAATCTTCAGCTCTGCTAAAACTGCCGACGTTGTAGTCCGCTGATGATGGAGCGCTGTGGCTGCTATAATGAAAGTTTGCGCTCATGAGCGGGAAGCGTTTAGTACGATCGACCACAGTGCTTTGTGTCCGGCGTGACGGCCATGTGGTGATGGCTGGCGACGGACAAGTTACGCTTGGCGAAGGCGTGATCAAACATACCGCCAAGAAGATCCGCCGTTTATACCAGGATAAGATTCTTGCCGGATTCGCAGGTTCGACTGCGGATGCATTTTCACTTTTTAGCCGTTTCGAGGCCAAGCTGGAGCAGTATCATGGCAATATCGGCCGGGGGGCGGTGGAACTGGCGAAGGATTGGCGGACGGACAAATTCCTTCGGCATCTCGAGGCGCTGCTATTGGTTTCGGACAAGGATCAGACTTTCCTGCTCAGCGGCCAGGGCGACGTGATCGAGCCGGATGGCGGAATTGCCGCCATCGGCAGTGGGGGACCGTATGCGCAAGCGGCCGCGCAGGCGCTCGCGGCGCACACGCCACTGTCGGCGCACCAGATTGCGGAAGAGGCGATGAAGATTGCCGGCAACATGTGCATTTATACGAATGACAAAGTCACCATTGAAGAGCTGTAGTCGTTAGCCGGTGGTCATTGGTCGTTCGCCAAACGAGTTCAGGCTAACGACCCACGACTAGCGACCAACGACTGATTTATGGCTATTTACTTACCCGGAACCGTAGACGAAGAACAGATTGCTCTCGACGAGCTCACCCCGCGTGAGATCGTAGCTGAACTGGACAAACACGTCATTGGGCAGAAAGATGCCAAGCGCGCCGTGGCTATTGCGCTGCGCAATCGCATGCGGCGGCAGAAGCTCACGCCGGAGCTCGCCGAAGAAGTTATTCCCAAGAACATCATCATGATCGGGCCCACGGGCGTGGGGAAGACTGAAATCGCCCGCCGGCTGGCCAAGCTCGCCAATTCACCCTTCCTGAAAGTGGAAGCGTCGAAGTTCACGGAAGTGGGATACGTTGGGCGGGATGTTGAGTCGATGATTCGCGACCTGGTGGAGATCGCCATTGAAATGGTGCGCGAAGAAAAACTTGAAGACGTGTCCGACAAGGCCGAACTCAACGCGGAGGAGCGTCTGCTCGATATCCTCTTGCCATCTACCGCTCCACCGTCTCGCCCCGTCGAGTCTGCCCAGGCTGGCTTCGTTCTCGAAGGGGCAACTCTATCTTCGTCTGGCTCGGGCGAATCACAAAGCCGCACCCGCGAAAAACTTCGGCAGCAATTGCGCGAAGGCAAGCTGGATGAGCGCATGGTAGAGATCGATGTTCGCGAGCGCGCGTTTCCCTCTTTCGAAATCATCTCCAATCAAGGCGTCGAAGAGATGGACGTCAACATCAAGGACATGTTGCCGAACATCTTCGGCCAGCGCACGAAAAAGCGGAAGATGAAGGTCAACGAGGCATTCGAGTATCTGATCCAGGAAGAAGAGCAGCGGCTGATCGATATGGATCAAGTGACGCGTACTGCGATTGATCGCGTGGAGGATTCAGGCATCATTTTCCTTGACGAGATCGACAAGATTGCGGGCCGGGAGAGCGGCCACGGGCCGGACGTCTCACGCGAAGGCGTGCAGCGCGACATTCTCCCCATCGTGGAAGGAACTACGGTCAACACTCGCTATGGCATGGTTCGCACCGACCACATTCTGTTCGTGGCGGCAGGAGCATTCCACGTTTCCAAACCCAGCGATCTGATCCCCGAACTGCAAGGCCGGTTCCCCATACGTGTCGAATTGCAGTCGCTGACCATGGAAGATTTCATCCGGATCCTGACTGAGCCCAAGTCTTCGCTGGTGAAGCAGTATACTGCGTTGCTCGAAACCGAAAACGTGAAGCTCGAATTCACAAAGGATGCGCTGGAAGAGGTGGCCCGCTTCGCTTTCCGCGTGAACGAAGGCACGGAAAACATTGGCGCGCGCCGCCTACATACGATCATGGAACGCGTTCTGGACGAGATCAGCTTTGACGCGCCCGACAAAAAAGGCGAGCACTTCAAGGTCGACGCGGACTATGTGCGCCACATGCTGGCGGACATTGTGAAGGATCAAGATCTGTCGCGCTACATTCTGTAAATCCCTCCCATTGTGGAACAGGAAATGCTCGTGTGGTCGCGCGAGGGTCGCCCGCCACCACACGAACCGCCTTCTGGTAACCTTAGTTCTTCCGCCGATGAGGCCATTCATCTCGAAGCTGTTAGTGTTTGGCATTGCTGCCCTTGTGGGCTGCGGCGTTCCCGGTGTCCCCAAGCCGCCGTCGTTGGAACTTCCTGAGCCGGTTACCGACCTCCGGGCCGTGCGCAAAGGCGACCGCATTTATCTCGAGTGGACGGTGCCCACTGAAACCTCAGATCGCCTTGCAGTGCGGCGCTTAGGATCGACCCGCATTTGCAGAAGTCTGGATGAGGCAATGCGGGAGTGCGCGAATCCGGTGGGACAGGTCCCCACGCCACAGCTTTCTGGAAGAATTCCCGAGCCCAAGTCCACACGTCGTGCCGCGAAGGTCCGAGCGAATTACACGGATAGTCTTCCCCAAACGCTTCTGGTGGAGAATCCCAGTGCCCAAATTTTCTACGCGATTTCAGTGCTGAATAAGAATGGCCGCAGCGCTGGAATGTCGAATAGTGTGCACGTGTCTGCGGTACCAGCTTTGCCACCGCCCGCGGATTTTCGCGCTCAAGTCGCAGCGGAAGGGGTTGTCTTGAGTTGGACCGGGATTCCGCGTGCGCCCGAAACACCGGAGTTACGACACAGTTATCGTGTGTATCGTCGCCTGGAAGGTGGAGATAGTGGCGCCGTGGTGGGAGAGGTGCCGCTGGATGCATCCGCCACACAGTTGGTGGACCATAGCTTCGAATGGGAGAAGACATATTTTTATCGCGCCACGGTGGTCACACAGATCCACCAAGAAGGAAAGCCGGAGGTCCAATTCGAAGGCGATGACACGCCTGCCGTGAAAGTCTTCGCGCATGATGTATTTCCGCCCGCTGTGCCGTCTGGTCTGCAGGCAGTGTTTTCGGGAACGGGCCAGCAACCCTTCATCGATTTGATCTGGGCTCCAGATACCGATGCTGACCTTGCGGGGTACAACGTGTTCCGCCGTGAAGCCGGTAGTGAACCGGTAAGAATCAATTCAGAGCTGGTGAAGGAACCGGCGTTTCGCGACATGCAGGTGGCGTCGGGAAAGACTTACGTCTATTCTGTTTCGGCGGTCGATGTCCGCGGAAATGAGAGTGCGCGGTCGCAGGAGGCGAGCGAAGCGGTACCATAAGGCAGCATTTACATTAGCACTTAGCACTTAGCGATCAGCACTCCGACAGCTCCGTAGCCATCGACAGAAAGAGCTGAGTGCTGAATGCTGACGGCCAAGTGCTGAGTACTGAATGCTGACGGCTAAATGCCAAGTGCTGAGGTTCCATGAAATATTGCGGGTTCGAACTTAACGGGCAATCGCATTACGGTTTGGTGGAAACGGTAGCTGGAGCCGAGCGCATTACAAGAGTATTGCTCAAGCCCCCCGAGCAAGGCGACGGTGATATCGGAGATCTGCCCTCCAAGCGGATGGACCATCTTGCTTTGGCCGAGGCCAGGTTACTCGTCCCCGTCCGTCCATCGAAGATCGTCTGCGTCGGCCGCAATTATCGCGAGCATGCTGCCGAGTTGGAACATGAAGTGCCCGTCGAACCGTTGCTGTTCTTCAAACCTCCGTCTTCGCTGTTGGCACCCGGAGGCGAAATCCGCCGGCCCAAGCTATCGCGCCGGGTGGACTACGAAGGCGAGCTCGGTGTTGTGATGGCCAAGCGATGCTACAAGCTGGTGGCGGATGAGGATGTCCGCCCTTACATTCTTGGTTATACCTGCGTCAATGATGTCACGGCCCGTGACTTGCAGAACCAAGACGACCAGTGGGCCCGCGCCAAAGGCTTCGACACTTTTTGTCCCGTGGGTCCGTTGGTCACTGATGAGCTCGATCCCTGGGCCGGAGTCAGGGTTGAAACTCGGGTGAACGGAGAGTTGCGCCAGCAGGGCAATACCTGCGATTTTATTTTCCCGCTCGAGGTTATCATTCGCTATATCGCGCAAGTGATGACCCTATTTCCCGGCGACTTGATTGCAACCGGCACGCCGAAGGGTGTCGGTCCAGTAGCGGGAGGAGATGTGATCGAGGTCAGCGTAGAGGGCGTGGGGACGCTGAGGAATCCGATGGTCGAGGAGTAGGTTTTGTTCGTGGAGGACGGGCGTCCTCGCCCGTCTCACGACGCATCCGGGTCCCTGCCCGTTTCGCGCCACGACCATCGATATTCAAGCGGATTACTGACCAGCCCCGCCCCGACAGGATTCTCGAGGATGTATTCGACCTTGTCAATGATGCTTTCTTCGCGACGCAATACGCGGTCAAATGATTCCTCTTCCCAAACCCTTCCTCTGCGGCCTAGAGCTCTGTTAATTCGATGCGCAGAAGTGCCTTTGATCGCTTGCATGATTTCCGAAATACCAATCGGGCCGTTCGCATCGGCTAGGGGAGCCAGAACCATATGCACGTGGTCAGGCATCACTACGAGTCCATAGAGGTGGAACTTCTTGCGATTTCCTGCAAGGCACGTTTCAATCACTATTCCCCGGACCGTTTCCGGTAAAATCCAGCGTTTGCAAGTAGAAAATGTTATGAAGAACGCTTTGTGTCAGGCTGATAGTGGGGCAGCTTGCGACGGTACTCGTGTCTTCGCTGCATGACAACAGCGATATCACAGTTGCGCTACTGGCGCTAGGAAAGTCGAACTTGAGCCCTGATGTTTCCCAAAGCGGGATACGGTCAAAGAGTTCCTCCGCGGGCTAGACGGGCGAGGACGCCCGTCCTCCATTGAATCTGGGTGCTAATCAGTTCTTCACCCGCACCTGCACTTGGGTCCCGTCTTGCAGTTTGCCATCCAGCAGTTCGATCTTTCCTTGGCGAACGATTCCGTTGAACTCTTGGCGCGCTTGCGAAATATTCCCAGGGACGGACGCAGCGGGCGAGGCCACCCGCCCCACGCGGCCCATGCCTTTGTCCATGGCGGCGTTGGCCAGGCGGTCCGCTTCTTCGTTGTGTCCGCGCAGCACGTGGCCGATGGAAAACCAGCCCAGTTGTGCGATCAGTTCTTTGGCACGTCCGTGAAGATCCTGCAGAGCGGCGTTCTTCACTTTGTAGATGCCCTTGATTTGCCGCACCAGCAGTTCGGAGTCGCTGATCACTTTGAGCGCTTTGTGGCCGTTGGCAACGGCATACTCGAGTGCGGCGATCAGGCCCTGGTATTCGGCAAAATTGTTGGTCTGATGGCCTAAGTATTCACTGAGCGCGGCAACTTTTCTTCCCGCTTCGTCTTGAATAACGACGCCGTAGCCGGACGGTCCAGGGTTTCCGCGTGCGCCGCCGTCGATGAAGGCGACGAGGTAATGTTCGGGAGGGTTCTCGCGCTCGGTAAAAAGTTCCTTGCTGGCGCGCGATGAAGAATACGAGGGCATGGCGAAAGTTTACTCTGCTCGGGGCTGACGGGCGAGTCGCCCGTCACCACACAGCCTCAACTTAGCTATTTCAAATAATGGTCGAACCATCCGGTCAGGCGCTCGATTACATCGCGGTGGTGTTCGGGCTGGAGAAATTCGTGACCTTCGCCGGGATAAACGACCAGTTGAGTTTCTACGCCTAGAGTTTTGAGCGCCCACCAGAATTCGCGGGACTGCGGCATTGGGCATTCGCCATCGTATTGGCCGACCAGCACCAGGGTCGGCGTCTTCACATTCTTGATGAAAGTGATCGGTGAGCTCTTGGCATAAATCGCGGGGTCGTCGTAAACCGTCGTGCCGAAATAGGGCGGCATCCACTCATCGATATCGTTTTGTCCATAGTAGCTCTGGTAGTTGGCGAGCCCGGCGCCGGCCACGGCTGCGCGAAAACGGCTGGTCTGGGTGACCGCCCACATGGTGATGTAGCCGCCGTAACTCCAACCGGTAATGCCGATGCGATTGTTGTCGACCGGCAGCGTTTTCACGACTTCGTCCACGCCCTTCAAAATATCCTGAAAATCTCCGTAACCGAAGTCTTTGACGTTGGCGGCTGTGAATTTTTCTCCTTGCCCAAAACTCCCGCGAGGGTTTGGATAAAACACGAAGTATCCATGAGCGGAGAGGTCGTACGTATTGAAGAAGGCCTCAGGCCATCCAATATGCGCTTCCCCAGCAGGGCCGCCGTGCGCTACCACGACCATCGGGTAGCGTTTGGTCGAATCATAGTCCGTGGGATACATGAGCCACCCTTGAACCTTTGTGTCCCCGTTCGACCAATGCAGGCTTTTCATTTCGCCCCAAGCGGGACGAATACCGTCGTTGACGCGAGTGATTTGTTTCCATTCACCGGTTGGACCAGCCCATATTTCCGGCGGGCGCGCGGACGAATGCCGAATCACTGCGGAAGTCTGGCGATCCGCCGCAAGCGAGAGCGTAGGTTCGCCTTCCGCTTGCGTGGAGATGACCTCTGGGCCGGTCCACAGCGGAGAAATTTTTCCACTCGAAAGATCAACGCTGGAAACGCCCGCCTGACCGTCAACGTTTTCGGTAAAGAGAATCTCGCTCGGCGATTCCCAGTACAGCCAGGATGGAGATGCGGCAATTCCAGGAGTAACGTTGTGAGCACTTGCTCCCGTGGCGAACACAACAAAAATATCGCCGCCGATTGAGCCTTCGTCACTCATCAACCCGCCGATGAATGCGACATTCTTGCCGTCAGGAGACCACCGCGGCACCGCGATCTGCAAGGGAGGTTTATAGATTGACTTGAGTTCACCGTTTCCCACATCCAGCGTATAGAGTTGGGCGACATACCAATGGGAATCTCCAGAGCCGTGCGCGGCAATTGCGGCGAAGGTCTTGCCATCGGGCGACCAGTCATACTGGTAGACGTACATGTCCGGTGGCGAAAGCTGGCGGACTTTACCCGAGGCGAGATCTACCAGAGTTAGCCGCTGTTCGTAGACTTTCTGATCGATGACTCCGGTCTCGGGGACCATGGGCATCAAAGGACCCCCCGCCCGAGGAGCGTTTTCGGTGAACAGAAACGCCAGAGTCTTTTCGTCGGGAGACCATGCGGGATCGGCGAGGTAGCCCTTGAGGCTGGTCAGCTTGCGTGCAGCCCCGCCGTCTACGTTCACCACGTAGAAGTTCGATTGCCCGTCACCTTCGACGTCGGACAGAAAAGCCAGATGTTTGCTGTCAGGCGACCAGGCGATCGTGTCCTCGCTGGCCAACTGTGAATCCGTGCCCGCGGAGACGCGTTTGAGCTGTGCGTTGGGAGCTCGTAAGTCCTGAACGTAAATCGCCGTGCCGCCATTTGGTTCGCCGGATGCATTGGCCGACGATTGCACCCAGGCAACGCGGTTTCCATCCGGCGAAATCGCCACCTGATAAAAATTTCGTGCGGCGGGGCCGGCGCTTTGCGCCTGAGCGACAACAACTACGGCGACTAACAGAGCAACCGGAAATGCAAGTCTTGCTGGCTTCCAACGGTTCGTTCTCATTCCAGACTTCCCTCGGATAATGATTTGCAGAATTAAATCTCAACACAAAAAACACAGGGCGATTGATGATAAGACTACTTGATGGACAGGGGTCAAATGATTACGTCCTTTAGGGGGCGTCGGGGACTGGCCAGCGCCGGACGAACCGGATAGCCAATGCGAAACATGAAAGTCGGCTGCCATGTGGCATCATGCGTGAGTTCTGCCAATTGAACCGAGGCTCGCGGGTCCTGGTTCCGACGCCTTTCGTGATCGATCAGCTCCACGGCTTCATTGACCGGTCTTGCCGCGACTCCACGGCTGGTCAGCAAAAGATGCGCTCGCTGCCAGATCCGCCCCGCGCGCAGGCTCTGCTCCTGGTCGTAACGATCGCGCACAGCGATGAGGCCAAAAACCGGCGTGGCTCGCAGCTGATCTGCGTAGGCATCCCCATTTCCACGGGGAGCGAACTTTACCAATAACCGCTTCGGTGTGAACTTGATAAATGCCGCGGTCAGTGGCGGCAAGCCGAATGCGTCAACGGTGAGGCCGTCGCAGTGCTTCTGGACGTCGCTCCACTCCCATCGGATCCACCGCTGGCTCCCGTTCTCCACATCCGGGTCCGCGTATACCTCATTATTGGCTTTGGTAATTATTTCAACGATCCGGTTTCTCTCCGATTCCGAGTTGAACAAAAACATCTTTACTTCTGATTCCTCACTAGTCAAAGCACGTAGGGCATCCGTCACGACGGCTGGAACCGACTTACGCACGTCATACGGAGAGCGATTGGTATGACGATGAGGAATCGCGTCGTGGAGCTCGCTGGTTTGACGGGTGCCTGTCGAAAGGTCCACGTGGGCCACCAATTGCGGCTGGGGGTCGGAAGGGGCCGCCTGAAGTTTTCCCGGGAGGAGCGTGGCCGTGGCGTTGTAACCGTTGGCGGCTGCGGCCAGCATGAGATTCTCCAGCGCGCAGCCCAAACCGATATGCTGTTCTCTCAAGTAGGGATCAAGAGCGCCTGGGTATCGTCCCATATCCGCATACAACTCGATTTGTTTGTCGGCAACTTTGAACAGCCAGGGCTGGGTGTTGTGTGGACTGGCGGCGAGGATCGCCGCGCGAACTAGCGCCAGTGGTCCGTCGTTCGCGTTCTGCCAGTCCTTCCATGGCTGGTAGGCCGGACCTTCACCAACGCTGAAAACGCCCTCGTCATAAGCGTGCCACACTCCCGCACCCGCGACTACAACGAGGACCGCTCCGCTACCTTTGAGGAATGATCGTCGTCGCATCGCTGAACTCTGGGGCAGTTATCTTCCCGCTGCCAGGCGGGTGGCTAAACGCGGCGGCAGGTCGGCTGCGAGGATACGATCCTGCGCGACTTTCAGATTGTAGGGTACCCGGTAAAACGCAACGACACGGGAGTCCGAATCGTAAACCGCGAATCCCGCTCGCCAATCGCCATCTCGAGGCTGTCCCACAGAACCGGGGTTGACCAGATAGCGCAAGTTGTTCTTCAGCGGGAACTGAGAGTTTTCGATCTGCCCCACGGTCCTGTAAGTAGGATGAATGCCTTCCACATGATCGCCGTTCAAGGTGAAGCTTCCCTGCAGATGGGTGTGCCCAAAAAAAGTAATCGTGATCGACGAGACCATAAGCGGTGCCATGGCGTCCCCGACGTTTACCACGTATTCATCTTCATGAATCGGAGACCCGTGCACAAATTGGGTGTTGGTGAGCCCCTCGACTTCAAGTGGACCCTGAGGCAAGGAACGGAGCCACTCCAGATTTTCCTCGGTCAGCTGATTGCGCGTCCATGACGAGGCCAGCGCAGCTACCGGATTGAAATCCTTGATGTCGATCAAGCCGGAAACCGCTTTATCGTGGTTGCCGCGGACAAAGAATTTCCCCAGTGCGCGCGAGCGTTCGATGACTTCGTTAGGACTGGCGCCGTAGCCAACGATATCACCCAGGTTGACCACTAGATCGTATGCCGGAGCGGCTGCGAGGCAGGCCTCAAGAGCTTCGAGATTGCTATGAATATCGCTTAACAGGAGTGCGCGCACTGATCACCGGGCAAAATGCCGATTATAGACCCAAAGAGACGATAAAGGGTTGAGCTCGGGCGGAGCCCAGTTCAGCTGCTTCAGACGCTGTGCCCTTACGAAAGTTGCTGGCAACCGGAGTGCCAACTATTTGTGCAGTCCCCCTTGCCAAGTGCGCGGGATTTCCCTAGGATTCGGAATGAAAGCCGACCTGCGAAGTTGGTGATGGTGGTAACCGATTTTTGAACCAACACCGAATGAACGGGGGCCTGACTCGTACAATTAGATCCGGTGTGCGATGCTCCGCCATGCGGAGATGCCTAAAGGGTCGCGGCGGGTTCCCATCGTCTACCGACGGGTTCATTCTCGGCCTACCACACGGCTAGGTGGGTCGGCTTGATCTTCTGCTCCGTACCTTTCCCTGCTACACTGGCGGCTACTAAATCCCAGTGCTTTGCATCTAACAAACAGTGTTCCCTCGACTCTTTCATATTGGCAACTTCAGTTTGCCCACCTACGGACTTCTGGTCTCGCTGGGCGTGCTGATCGGATTGTGGATCAGTGTGCGCAATTCGGAGAAGCAAGGGATCAATGGCGACGATGCGTGGAATTTGGGAATCCTGGTAGTGCTCTGTGGAATTCTGGGCGCCAAGATTCTCTACATCGCCTATGACTGGAACTACTACAGTACTCATGTCCGGGAAATTTTCAGTTTCGGTACTTTGCAAGCCGGCGGAGTTTTCTCCGGTGGATTGATTGCGGGATTTCTGGCGGCGGCCTGGTATGTTCGCAAGCGCCACATGCCCGCGCTCGCCACTTGTGATGCGTTCGCGCCTGGCTTGGCATTCGGACACGCATTGGGTCGCGTAGGTTGTTTTGCCGCGGGCTGCTGCTATGGCAAACCAACTGAGCATTTCTGGGGCGTAACCTTCACCAATCCGATTGCTCAAGCCTGGGTAGGGACGCCGCTGGGAGTTCGGCTGGAGCCTACGCAGCTTTTCGAATCGGCGGTGGAACTGGCCAATTTCTTCATTTTGATGTGGCTGCTTAAACGGAAGAAGTTCGATGGGCAGGTGGTTGCTACGTATTTCTTCCTTTACGGTGTGGCCCGCTATTTCCTCGAGTTCCTGCGCGACGATCCTGGGCGAGGTTCGGTGTTCGGCGGAATCATGACTGGGACACAGTTGATCGCGATTGGGTTGGTCGTGCTCGGCGGGCTGATCTGGTGGTTGCGGCCCGGGTTGAAAGTCTTGCCGGCGCAGGCTACACGATAACTTGTTTTTTACCACAGAACCACAGAGTAAATCCTGTTTATTGATCTTTGTGTTCGCAGTGATGATGGTCGCGGTATTCTTGGCGTGGACTACTTTCGCCGCGCGTGAACACATTCCCCAAACACATTGTTGTGACGCTCGATGATGCTGGCAAGCGGCTAGACCAATTCCTGGTCGGCCAGATTGCCGACACTAGCCGCGCTCGCGTCCAGCAGTTAATCGAGCAGGAAAAAATCCTGGTGAATGATGATGCGGTGAAAGCCTCGCTGCGATTGCGGGGCGGGGAACGAATCTCAATTCTTGGCGATGTCAAATCTTCGCCTCTGCGCGCGATGGCTGAGGAAATTCCGCTGGACATCGTTTACGAGGACCATGACCTGGCGGTCGTGAACAAAGCCGCGGGGATGATGGTGCATGCAGGCGCGGGAGCAACCGAGGACGAACGCAATCGCGGCACGCTGGTGAATGCGTTGCTTCACCGCTTCGAACAGCTCTCGGGTGTGGGTGGGGATTTGCGGCCCGGGATTGTTCACCGCTTGGACAAGGCTACGAGTGGCCTGATCGTGGTGGCGAAGAACGATGAGGCCCATCGAAAACTGGCGGCGCAGTTCGCCAGACGGGTCGTCAAGAAAACTTACATCGCGCTTGTGCATGGTTGGATGAAGCAGGATCGAGGAACGATCAGCAGCAGCATCAGCCGCGACCGCATGCGCCGGACCCGCATGACGACCAAACGTTCTGGCGGACGGGAAGCTATCACGCACTATACAGTGCAACAACGGATTGATTCGAAATATGGAAAGTTCACTTTGCTCGAGCTGCGGATCGATACCGGACGAACTCACCAGATCCGCGTGCATCTGGCTTCGCTGCGTCATCCGATCGTGGGCGATACGCTATATGGGGCGCCGCGCGAGTTGAGTGCGAAAAACGAAGCTGACATTTCTCTCGCGAGAAATTTTCTGCACGCCGCTGCGCTCCAATTACAGCATCCTCGGACCGGCGAGGCATTGTCATTTACGCGGCCGCTGCCGGAGGAGTTGCAAGATTTTTTGGAAAAGATTCGCGCGAGGTGAGCGGCCAGCAGACACTCCGCTCCCCGCAATTTCTTCTATCGTTCGAAGTGGAAAATGTCCAACACCAGATAGGTGCTGGGATTTACCAACGCCATGTGCCCACCAATTATAAAGTGCCGGTAGCCCTCCGGTGGCGGAGGCAGGCGCTGCTCCAGTTCCTCCGGACACGGCATCATCCTTTCCCGCAACCCCGGCGGCAACGTGCCGCGTACGCGTAGCTGCCTTTCGAGGCCGGGAGGCAGTTGATCTCTCTTAGCGAGCCCTGGCGGCAGATGATCTCCGTGATCTTGATACCACCCTCGCATCTGGTCGCGATCGTGCTCGCTGTAATAGTGTCTTCCCTGATCGTCGTCATCATCATGATGCTTGCCGTGGCCGTGATCGTCCGCAAGCGCCATGCCAGCCATCGTGAACATCACCGCAATGCAGAAGTACAGCCATGGTTTCGATCGCATAGGTCCCTCACAGTGGTTCGACTTCCAGCCTAATGAGTGCCGTAAGAGTGAGCAAATTACCAACGTCGCCTGACCCTCGGGCGAGAGCGAGTTCTCCCTCGTGTTGAGCGCGGCTCGCTACGTTTCGTTTACAATCAGCAGCCGTAACCCTTACTAAAACGTTTCAAGGAGCCATCTTGACGAATCGGGCGGCAGTTGTCGTCTTTCTACTAGTGTGGTTTTTTCTGTTGGTTCCGTCTTCAGCCCAAACGATTCAAGTTGATATCACGCCGGCGCACTCCACCAACCATTTTGTTCCGAACGAAACATTAGGTGCGGGAGTTGATCGTATCCCCGCAGCCGCGATCGATAAGGATCTACTCGAATCTTCGCTGAAGCAGGTATTCGCCGCGGGCTGGCAACCTGTGACCTATCGCCAGAACACCGAGCTGCTGATGGAGGCCTGGCACTGGAACCCGCAGGGAACGTGGAGCGATCCTGGCGGCAAGGGTTACTTTACCGGTTCGGCCACGCCGACGGAGACGATTCGTTATTCCTACGGATATGCGCTACCGCACCGCGGAACTACTCGCAACGATGGCACCGGGAACGCCGGCTTCTCGCGGCTTACCGACGGTGATCCGAACACGTATTGGAAGAGTAGCCCCTACCTCACGCAGCACTTCACCGGAGAAAGTGATTCGCTGCATCCGCAGTGGGTGATTCTTGACCTCTCGGTTAATCAGATGGTGGACAGCATCCGCATCGCATGGGCAAACCCGTATGCGACTCGCTACGTCGTGCAGTATTGGACCGGAGACGATCCGATCAAGGCGCAAACCAAAGGTGTGTGGGAAACATTTCCGCATGGCGCGGTCACGGGTGGGAAAGGCGGAACTGAGACCATCCGGTTGTCCGACAATCCCGGACTGATTCGATTCGTGCGGATTCTGATGACGGAATCGTCGAACACTTGCGATTCGCACCAGCCGGCTGATCCCAAACTCGCAGACCCGAGAAATTGTGTGGGCTATGCGATCAACGAACTCTACCTTGGCACGACAACGGCCGACGGAGCTTTCCACGATACTCTCCGGCATACACCAGACCAGGAGCAGACGGCGACTTACTGCTCTTCGGTCGATCCATGGCACCAGCCTTCTGACCTGATATCCACCAAGCAGGCACAAGTTGGATTCGATCTTTTCTACGCTAGCGGCGTCACTCGTGGGTTGCCGGCGATGATTCCAGTGGCATTGCTTTATGACACTCCGGAGAACGCCGCTGCTGAAATTGAATATCTAAAGAATCGTCGCTATCCAATCTCATACGTTGAAATGGGCGAGGAGGCGGATGGGCAATTCATGGTGCCGGAAGACTACGCTGCGCTTTACATTCAGTGGGCCACGACGCTACATCGCGTCGATCCCGCTTTGAAGCTGGGTGGACCATCCTTTCAGGGAGTGAACAAAGATATTGAAGTGTGGCCCGATGCCAAGGGGCGGGTCTCGTGGGTTGCGCGCTTTCTAGACTATTTGAAACAACACGACCGGATGAATGATCTCGCTTTTTTCTCGTTCGAGCACTATCCCTATGATGGTTGCAAAACGCCGTGGGGCACCCTTTATGACGAGCCCGACCTCGTGAACCACATCATGCAAGTCTGGCGAGAAGATGGCGTGCCAGCGACCCTTCCCATGTTCATCACCGAGTCAAACCTTTCGTCTGCCGCCAGCGAAACCTATATGGACATGTTCGCGGGAATCTGGCTGGCGGACTACATTGGCTCGTTCTTGAACGCCGGCGGAAACGGAGTTTACTTTTTCCACTATTTGCCGCTGCAGATGGAACACGGTTGCAATGATTCTCCTGGAACCTTTGGCATGTTCACTGTTGATATCAACTACCAGATTCAGCAGCCGCTATCTCAATTTTTTGTGTCGCAGCTGATCAATCTCGAATGGGTGCAGCCCGGCGCGGGGCAGCACGTTGTTTTTCCTGCAAAGAGTGACATCGACGATGGTGCGGGCCATGCGCTGGTAACGGCGTATGCGGTAAAACGCCCGGATGGGCAATGGTCTGTCATGGCAGTGAACAGGGATCAATTGAACGCACATCGCGTGCGAATCTCGTTTAACGATCAAACGGCAAGGGATGCGAATGTTTTCTCCGGCACGGTTGAAATCGCAACTTTCGGCAAGAACCAATACTCATGGCATCCGGCGGAGACTCAGTTCTTGGCGCACTCAGAAAATCCAGGAGAGCAACCCGTGATCGCAATCACCAAGGGAAGAGCCGATCCGGATGGACCCGTCCTGCACTCCAAGCAAACTGGGGGAAAAGATGTATGGTACGACTTGCCGGCTGCCTCGATCGTAGTCATTCGAGGCAAGCTCGCCGGAAAATAGAGTTTGACGCGGAGCCTTGCTTCGCTCGGTTCCCGGACGGCGTCCGGGGCTACGTGCGCAAAGCGGGTTGCGTCTATAATTAGGAAAACGCATGAAGTTGCGCTCCCTCATTTTCTTGGGCATTTGCTTTCCCGCCAGCTTCGGCCTGTTTATCCTGCAGGCCCAGGATGCGGGACCGGCAGCCCTGCCTTCGGCGCCCTCCGCTTCGCAGCAACAGAGCCGATCGCAGAAGCCTGCGCCTCCGGTCGAACAACTGCCTGCGCCGATGCCAAACGAAGCTGCTCAGCGGACTCAGGTTCCCGCCGACCCCACCAGTCCCGCCGCCGTCCCGCCTGCGAATGACGCGGGACAGAATCAGCCGCCAAAGCCGGGGCCGGCTTCAAACTCCGATTCGCTTCTTGGGCCCGGCCCATCGGACGATAGCTCCCTCACCACGATTCGCAGCATCGTAAACGAGGTGAACGTAGTGTTCACGGTTACCGATAAGCACGGACATTACGTGAGGGATCTGAAAAAAGACAATTTCAAGGTGGTGGATGACAACAAGCCGGCAACAGAAATCCGCAGCTTTCACGCCGAGGCGAATCTCCCTTTGGAAGTGGGACTCCTGGTCGACGCCAGCAACTCGGTGCGTGACCGATTCAAGTTCGAGCAGCAGGCAGCGGTCGAGTTCTTGAATCAGACCATACGTCCAAAGTATGACGAAGCTTTCGTAATAGGCTTCGATGTCACTCCAGAAGTCACGCAGGATTTTACCGACAACACGGAGATGCTCTCCGTCGGAGTGCGTTCCCTGCGCCCCGGCGGCGGCACCGCGATGTACGACGCGCTGTACTTTGCCTGCCGTGACAAGCTGATGAAAGCAAAACACAACGGGCCCGTACGCCGGGCGATTATTCTGCTCACCGACGGCGACGATAACCAGAGCCACGTGACGCGGGAAGAAGCTATCGAGATGGCGCAGCGGGCAGAAGTGATCGTGTACACCATTAGCACGAATCTTAGCGGCTCTAGCCATCATGGAGATAAGGTGCTGGAGCGCATCGCCGATGCCACCGGTGGGCGCGCCTACGTTCCGTTTCAGATCACCGAAGTCGCCAATGCGTTCGCGGCGATTCAGGAAGAGCTGCGCAGCCAGTACGCGCTTTCATACAAACCTGCTGACTTCCTCTCCGACGGCCGTTATCGCAGCATTGAAATCTTGGCCTTGGGGCAGAAGGGCTTGCGGGTACGCAGCCGGCACGGCTATTACGCTCCTTCGCGGTAGGAGCATCGCAATGGCGGGATACTCGGGCACACCTCTGCCAAAAAAACTCGGCATCAAAGATCAGTTTCGAGTTGCCCTGCTCGATTTGCCGAGCGACGTGAAGGCGGACCTAAAGACTGCACTGGCTAGTTGTCAGATTGCGAAGGATGGGCCACTCGACTTTGCGATCATCTTCGTAAAGACCGCAGGAGAGCTCACCAAACATTTTCCTCGGGTCGCAAAACAACTCGCTCCCGCCGGCATGCTGTGGGTAAGTTGGCCGAAGAAGAGCTCCGGAGTATCCACCGACCTCAATGAAAATGAGGTCCGCAGGATTGGGTTGGACGCGGGCCTTGTGGATGTGAAAGTTTGTGCAGTGAGTGAGATCTGGTCTGGGTTGAAGTTCGTGATCAGGGTGAAAGATCGGGAGGCGGGTCGTTAGCGCTGCCCGGCATCCCCGCTGAAATGCGCTGCGGAGCTTGCTCCGCCTGACGGGCGAGTCGCCCGTCACCACACAGACACTTCCACAACCTTCAGTCGCGTTTGGGAACGGCGTAGTATCCGGCGCGAGATTGAATCTTGTAGTCTTTGCTGTTAGCGCGGATTTCGATTTTGCGGAAAGTACCGTCGAGGGCCGCATTGGTCGGGTTGTAACCAATGTTGTACTGGCTGCGCAGCTCGTTGGCGATCTGGTCGAAGCCCTCTTTCAGCTTTTCATATTTATTTCCCACTTCAATGACTCGGCCTCCGGTTTCCTGAGTCAGCTTTCGCATTTCTCCTTCTCCGGAGTACCCACCGCCAAAGCCACCATAAAACCCACGGTCCGCGCAGAGCAAAACGTAGACAATGCTGTCTGACTTCTGAGCAGCTTCGATCGCATCTTTGATTTTGAGTTGGCTGCCTTCATCCTGACCGTCGGTAAGCAGGATCATGGCCTTGCGTCCGACTTGCTGGGCCAGTTCATCGTGCGAGGCCAGATACACCGCGTCGTAAAGCAACGTGCCGCGCGGAGCGCCAACGGTCGGAACTGTACCCCCGCCCAGGCCCGGTATGCCGGTGCCGCTTCCGCCGGCGGTATTGATGCGGGCGCTATTCAGAGCTGTTTTCAGCAGGCGCACGGAGCTGGTGAAATCCTGCAACAATTCAACGTTCACATCGAAGTCGATGACGAAAGCCAAATCCTTCTCGCGCAGGATTTGACTGAGGAAGTCGCCACCCACTTGTTTTTCCATGTCGAGAACGCGGGCCTGGCTGCCGCTGGAATCGATCAGAATGCCCAGGGTCAGCGGGAGGTTCGACTCGGCGGCAAAATACTTGATGGTCTGCGGCTTGCCATCTTCGAATACTTGGAAATCGTTCTTGGTGAGGTTGGGAATGAGTGCGCCCCTTTTATCTTTAACGTTAAAGAAGAGCTGCACGACATTTACGTTGACCTTCAGCGTCGTCGCCGACTGGTCCTGGTCTTGATCTTGACGGTTCTGGTCGGGCCTGTTATCGGGCGAAGAGGGCGATTGCTGGGCGCGAGCCGCCGAAAGCCCCGCAAACAGGAGAAGCAGGAAAACAGCGCGCAAGACCGAAACAGTGCAGACTTTGGGCATGAAAGTATTCTCTCGCTATTTTTGTTAGTCTAGTCCTTAAGCGTTAGATGCACCAAATCCAGGGTCCCAGCATCCGACCTAAGAGCAATTTGCCGTAGGACGAGAGGTTCCCCAGTGCTTCGAAGGGCCGATATGGAGAGGACAGCTGCTGGCGTGGCAATCCTATTGTTTTTTCTGGCCTTAGGGGTTGCGGCAGCTCAGCAGCAAACCCCACAGCCATCCGATCAAAAGCCAGACATTCCCGATGCCCCTTCGGCCAGCCGGCCTCCGCAGCCGTTTCCAGCCACACCGTCGGCTGAGTCTCAGGGGGACTCCACAACCGAACCACCCCCGGTGGAACAAACACCCTCGGGAAATGAACCGCCGCCTTCGTCAACCAAGCCCGCCGCTCCACCCCCGTCAGATGAGAACCCGACGCCGCCTCCCCATCCGCTTGAGGTCAAGACCGTTCCGGAAGGTGGCGCGACCCCATCGCCAGCTAGTAGCTCGCAAGATGAACTGTTCAAAATCACTCGCAACGTCAACCAGGTGATTGTGCCAGTCAGGGTGACGGACGATTCCGGACACCTCGTGAACGGGTTATTGCCCAAGGATTTCTCGGTGCTTGAGGACGGAAAGAAGCGAACCTTGAATTTCTTTACCAGCGATCCGCTGGCGATCTCGGCGGCGGTGATTTTTGATCTGGGTATGCCGGATATCAATGTGCAGAAGGTGAATCAGACTTTTCCGGCGTTGGAAGGCGCGTTCAGCCAGTTCGACGAAGTTGCGATTTATACCTTCAGCACGACGGTTGGAAGAATGGCCGACTTCGGATCGGTGGGCAAAAGACTGGATGCCGTGCTGAACCAGCTCAAGAACGATCGGGGCGAGAACAACGGCGTCCCGGTGATGGATGGGCCTTTAGGTCCCCAAGGCCCGATGATCAATAATATTCCGGTCGACCGCAGCATCCCCCCACCAATTTCTCCCGCAAAGCAAGCTCACGCGCTCAACGACGCGATTCTGGCCGCTGCCATGGACCTGGGCAAGCGCGAGAGAAGCCGCCGCAAAATCATCTTCATCATCAGCGACGGCCGCGAATACCGAAGCAATGCCAGCTATAGCGACGTGTTGAAGGTGCTGCTGTCAAACGGGATTTTGGTGTACGGCATCGGCGTGGGAGGGTCGGCGATTCCGGGATACAAACAACTGGAAAAGCTGCATCTGCCCGGACAGGGCTATAGCGACATCTTGCCCAGATACGCGAACGCAACGGGGGGCGAGATTCTAAGCGAGTATTCAAAGGGCGCCATTGAAGGCGCCTATCAGCGTGCCATTGGCGATGCCCGCAACCAGTACACGCTGGGCTACGCCACCGCTGCCACCCCAAGCAGCACCTATCGGGAGATCGAAGTCAGAGTCGGACGCCCGGGCTGCAAGAGTTCGGATCTGCGTCCCTGCGTGCTGGTATACGCCAAGGCAGGGTATTATCCGTTGCCGATGAGCCGCTGAGATTTTACTGACCCGGCATCCTGGAGTCCTCTAGTAACCAGGGTAACCTGCCAGCGATGCCCTCGCGTGTGGTATAAAACCAGCAGTACCAAGCCCAAACTAACAAGTGGGGACGCTCGCGGTTTTGAGCGCCTGCCGCGTGTCTTGAGGAAAGTCTTTGAGTTTCATCAACTTTGCAGCCCGCGAGATTAATTGCAAGATCGTGTACTATGGCGCCGGGCTGGGCGGCAAAACCACCAATCTCCAGTACATCTTCCAGAAAACTGCCGAACAGCAGAAGGGGAAGATGATCTCGCTGGCTACGGAGACGGATCGAA
The DNA here is from genome assembly GCA_963832245.1 of uncultured Acidobacteriota bacterium. GTDB lineage: Bacteria > Acidobacteriota > Terriglobia > Terriglobales > Acidobacteriaceae > JABDBE01. The sequence goes on along the minus strand of CAWHTG010000004.1, from coordinate 1,614,243 downwards.
CGTTGTTCTTCGACTTCCTGCCTCTTGACTTGGGCTCGGTGCGCGGTTTCAAGACGCGAATCCACCTGTACACGGTTCCCGGACAGGTGTTCTACGACGCCAGCCGCAAGTTGATCCTGCGCGGGGTGGACGGCATTGTCTTTGTCGCCGATTCGCAGCAGGAGCGAATGGACGCCAACATCGAGGCCCTCGACAACCTCATGGACAACCTCAAAGAACATGGCTACGACTTCAAAAAAATCCCCTACGTTCTGCAATTGAACAAGCGCGACCTGCCAAATATTCTCCCCGTGGATGCCCTGACCAAGGAACTGCGCCGCAAGGATGAGCCGGTAATGGAAGCCATCGCCTTCCAAGGCAATGGCGTCTTCGAGACCCTGAAAGAGATCGCGCGGCAAGTACTGCTGGAATTGAAGCAGGGCGGCTAGGAACAAGCTTCGGGCCGATCTCCGTTGGAGGAAAATGAGCGACGGGGTGACAGAGACATCCAACGTAGGTTCACGGACAGCACGGACGTTATGGAAGGTCCTGTCATTGTCCTAGTGACTATCTTTCTTGCGTGCTTTCTAGTTGCCCTTTCCATGCCTTTCTGGTCAGGTATTCCTCCCAAACCTCAACCGTCCGAAGGCCGAGTATACCCGCTTAACAACCACGGTCATTGCACTTATATGGATCGGCATGAGTACTTGACTAAACCACGTGGCAGAGTGGACTATGCCCGCAGTTTTCCTTCCGCACTTCGCGATCCAATATTTTGTGGACCCATTTGATCGCAAACGACGATGGCGCGACGTGCGTCCGCCCGACCATGGCAGCTTTTGCCGCGAGTATATTTCTATGAATGGCGAAGCGATGAGCGAGAACAAGACGGCTAGTGAAGAAGCCGGTTCCAGGAGGATGAAGATATTCTGGAAGATCCTGACGGTTGTGCTGTTTTGGACCTTGCTTCTTTCCTTTCTAATTGACTTCTCGATGTTCTGGTGGCCCAGCATTCCGTCTTCACCTCGGCCTGCTGAGGGCCGAGTCTACCCACTTAACAATCACGGTACTTACACGTACATGAACAGGTGGGAATATTTGCTGGATGAGAGGCTTAAGTGGGGATTCTTTGTAGGCATTGCTGCGTTAGCGGCGATTCAGTTCTTGATGGACCCATTTGACTACAAACGTCGGCCGCGCCAACTGCGTCCGCCCCGTCCGTGGTGATGTTCGCTCGTGAAGGTGTTCGCGAAGAAGACTTCCGGAGTTACACAGATTTCGCCGTCAGCCTGAAGGTCAAGAAAAAAGCGCCGCTGGTTGGCGACGCTCTTTTTGTCCGGACTACCACAAAAACTATTTCGTGTCGGCGGTTGGCGTGGCCCCGAATTCGCGGCGTCCGATGGTCCGTGCGGCGCGCGCAGCCATAGGAGGCATTCCTGCCGCGGCTCCGTAGCGCTCCATCAGCATGGGTACCATCGCGCCTTCAGCTTCTTTCACAAATGTCAGAGAGCCCTCCGCAGCCATATCGACGCGGATGAAGTCTCCCAGCCTGACCTGCCCGGTAGCTACCAGATTGGCCAGAGGAAACACGAGATGCCGTTCAATGGCACGCTTCAGATGCCGCGCGCCATATTTTGGATCCGTACCCTCCTGTAGCAGGAAACTCTTCACCTTGGCGGTGCAATTGAACACAAACTGATTGGCGGCCGAAGCCATGAGAATGCGCTGCTGCACCATGCCGAGCTCGATGTCGAGGATTTGCTCAAGATGCTCCGGCCGCAGAGTCTTGAAAACCACTACCTTGTCGATGCGGTTCATGAACTCAGGGGTAAACTTGCGGCGGGCGGCTTCAACCGCGGTGCGATCGATCTTGTCATCCAGGCTCGAATCCACCAGCTTGGGCTTGTGGTTGAAACCCATGCCGCCGTCGACCAGATTGCCCATCTCACTGGTCCCCAGGTTCGAGGTCAGAATAATGATGCATTGCGACATATCGACGCGGCGGTTGTCGCCGAGGGTCAAGGTTGCTTTGTCCAGAATGCCGAGCAGCAGCTGCCAGAGCGCGTCAGAAGCTTTCTCGATCTCATCGAAAAGCAGGATCGACAGCTTGAGCTTCTCGGTGTGCCACTGGTTGAGCGCTTCCTGCGTAAGCAAAGGGTGCGTCTCGCGGTGACCCAGGTATCCGGGCGGCGAGCCGATCAACTTGGCAATTTCGTGCGAGTGCTGGAACTCGGCGCAATCAATCTTGATACAGGCGCGCGCATCCCCGAACAAGGTCTCGGACATGGCCTCGACGACCCGGGTCTTACCTGAGCCCGTAGGTCCCAGAAACAGTAGATTACCAACCGGGCGTCCGGGAGGATTCAATCCCGCCAGGAACATCTGGTAGATTTCGACCACCTTTTCGAGCGCAGCGTTCTGACCAACGATCTTGCGGCGCAAGGTGTTGTCAAAATCTCTGGCATCGTTACTGCGGCGGGTAGGATCGAGCACTGTATTAAGAACGTTCTTCATAGGGTCAGGGTGTTTCCCTTTCCTGGGCTTTCCGTCGGATAGTGACGCGTTCGTTCATTGCTTTGCGAAGCGACAAATTTTGTCACTCCACGGGTTGTTTGTCGAGACCTTACTGACCGCAACCTCCCCTAGTGCAAATCACTCGCCATCCCAAGGGAACTTCCCACGGCTTATTCCTTCATAACTTAGATGCTGCAGACAGTCGGAGGAGGTACTTAGTTGGCGTAGGGAAATCATGTAAAGGGAAATACTTTGCGCATGAGAAATTTTCTTGGTAAGGGAGGCGAAAGACCCATCTTCACGGCCTTGACCAGACGTAACTAGCACGGGAATGAACCGGCCGCTAGCATCCGGGAAGCGTTTAACACGTTTCCACGGAGAAAAACTTGCGCCGCTCGAGCTCAATCTTGATCATCGTTTTGTCTTGTTTGGCTCTCGGATTTGTCTCATGGCGATTGGCCTTCGAACTACCCGCGGCAGCCCAATCGAGCCAAAGCCCGGAACTTGTGCGCACCTCCAACCCTGCACCCAAAGGATTGAAGCCCGGAGAGCCGCCCGCTCTGAGCAGCATTGCCCCGCCGGGTAGCGCCATGTATGTGGCCAAGCGCGGAGATACGCTCTCATTGGTTGCTCATCGCTTCCTGTCGCAGACGTCCTATCTGACTTCCAGCGAATTGGCCGAGGCCATCCGCAAGGTAAACGGAAACCCGCCGGGAACGTATCTGAAGTCCGGACAGGAATTAGTCGTGCCGGGGATTCTCGCCACTCCGATCGTGGAGAAGACCATCCCTGTGCCGCGCGATTTTGAAGTGCGGGCCGTTTATTTGACTGGATTGATGGCAAGCAGCGACCGCGGGTTGCACATCATTCGCCGCTGGCGCGAGTTGGGCGGGAATGCGGTGGTTTTCGATGTGAAAGATAGCGATGGGAGCGTCAATATTCCTTTCGATCACGCGTTGGCAGGCGGACACCATGTCGCTATTCATGACCTGCCCAAGTTCACTCATTTCCTGCATTCGCAAGGCATGCATGCCATCGCGCGAGTGGCGATCTTTCGCGACGAGCGGTTGGTAGTGGCCCATCCTGAGCTAGCGGTGAAGTCCCACAAAACCGGCCAAGCCTGGCGCGAAAATGGAAAGCTGGTCTGGACCGATCCCTCGCAACCCAAGGTTCAGGAATACGATATTGCCTTAGCTAAGAAGGCCGCTGAGGCTGGCATTGATGAGGTTCAATTTGATTACGTCCGTTTCCCCGCCGAGGGAGATCAAAAAGATGCAAGTTTTGTGTTCCAGACGCAGCATCCCACCTGGCATCGGTCGGAGGTGATTGCCGACTTCCTGGAACATGCTTATGCCGAACTGCATCCCACAGGCGTGCTGCTTTCGCTGGACGTGTTCGGGATCATGGCCTGGCAGCGCCCCGTCGACCTTGCACATACCGGACAGGATATCGTCCAGATGGCAAAGTATTGCGATGTGCTTTCGCCGATGATCTATCCCTCGCACTTCTTCGGCATGGATGGGATCGCGCACCCGGGAGATGCGCCAGAGCATTTTATTGGCGAATCGATGAAGCGTTTTGAGCTAATCACCAAGGGCAGCGATGTAGTGATACGTCCCTGGCTGCAGGCTTTCCGTTGGCGCACCAAGACCTATTCGCCGAAGTACATCGAAGTCCAGGTGCAGACGGCAAAAACCACGGGTGGAATCGGCTTTCTCTTTTGGAATGCCGCCAACGACTACAGCAAGCCCTATGCCGCAATGCCCGAGATGCGATCAGCGAAGGGGCAGTACTTCCGAGGAGACGAGTTGCCGGGTGCGATCCAAGCTGGGCTGATGGCAACTTCACCCCAATCGGGGAAAGCCGTGAGTCATTGACGGACTGACCCTGGGCAGACCTATACTGCGCTTCCTGTTTTGTGCAGCTCACGAATCGGAATTCCCGAGTCCGACTTTTTCTACGCGAAGAGCGTTAGAAACCCTCTCGATCCTTTCCGGACTGGGTTATAATCCCGTAGTCTTGGTGTTGCCTTCTTGTGTACCGTGCTGCCTGTCGAAAGTGCCATCAGGCGGGTCCGCCCACGGAACGAATTTTGGCATCTAACCAGCGAAACTCCCCGCTGTACGGTGAATCAAATCTCTTAGGAGTGTCCATGGCCATTCAGAAGACGGAGAAAATCTGGCATAACGGCAAGCTCATCCCCTGGGATGACGCGCAAATCCACGTAATGTCGCACGTGGTCAATTACGGCTCGTCAGTATTTGAAGGCATCCGATGTTACGCTCCGCCTGCCGGTCCGGCGATTTTTCGCGTCAAGGAGCACGCCCAGAGGCTGCTGGACTCAGCTAAGGTTTACCGGATCGATGTCGATTACACTCGCGAAGAGCTTATTTCCGCGATGGTCGACTTGGTAAAGACCAACGGAGTTTGGCCCTGCTACATGCGGCCCATCATTCTGCGCGGTTATGGCGAAGCCGGGGTCAATCCCTTCAATTCGCCGACCGAAGTTTACATCTGTAATTATCCGTGGGGAAAATATCTGGGCAGCGACGCCGAGCAGGGAGTCGACGTCTGCGTATCGTCATGGACGCGCATCGCACCGAACACGCTGCCCGCCATGGCCAAGTCGGGTGCGAACTACATGAACTCGCAGCTGATTAAGATGGAAGCCATCATCAACGGCTACGTTGAGGGCATAGCGCTGGACGCGAATGGGTATGTCAGCGAAGGCTCAGGCGAGAATGTTTTCATCGTGCGCAATGGCGCGTTGCAGACGGCCCCGCTGGGCAATTCGGTGCTGCCCGGGATTACGCGTGACTCGGTTCTGCAGATCGCCCGCGGATTGGGAATTCCTGTAGTCGAGCAGGGAATTCCGCGCGAACTGCTGTATATCGCGGAGGAAGCCTTCCTGACCGGCACCGCGGCTGAGATTACTCCGATTCGCTCGGTTGACAAGATCAGCGTGGGCAAGGGCGTGATGGGAGCCGTAACGAAAGCCATTCAAAAGGAGTTTTATGGTATCGTGCATGGCGAAAAGACCGACCGCTTTGGCTGGTTAACGCCGGTTCCGGTGGGCAGCAAGCAACCGGTCAGCGTGTAGCGAAAATCAAGAATTCACACTGGGCCGCTACCTGAGTGCCCCTTTTCAACGTCAGACTCTTAGCACCTTCGCAACAAAAAGGAGGAGGAATGGCAACAGCAGAGCAAGGTCCGAACCCCGAATTCGCCTTGGCCTACCGCGACTTAATGCTCATGGGCCTAAGCAACGAAATGAAAGCCACGAAGAGAGTCCTGGGCGCAGTACCCGACGCAAACCGAGACTACCGGCCCGATCCCAACGCGCGTAGCGCTCAGGAACTTGCATGGCACCTCGCATCCGCCGATGTGCAGATGCTCGACGAGACCGCCGATCGCAAATTCGTCATGGAGCCGCGCTTCAAGGATGAACCCAACACTTCAGCCGAGCTCGCTTCCTGGTACGAGAAAAACTTTTCCCGTGCGATTGAGCGGGTACGTTCAATGTCAGCGGAAGAGTTGCTCACGCCGGTAGACTTTTACGGCGCCTTCAATCTGCCCGTCGTGTTCTACCTTGCCTTCGTGAACAACCACAGCATCCACCATCGCGGGCAACTTGCCACCTATCTACGTCCCATGGGTTCAAAGTGCCCATCCATTTACGGAGGCAGCTACGACGAGCCTTGGCCGGGAGCTCAGGCGGAAACAGCAGCCTGATCGTTTTCGAAGCCACTCAGAAGCCGCCCTGCGGGGCGGCTTTTTCAATTTCCAGCCCACAGCAGTTGTACCGGATATCGGCTGAAGAGCCGGTCGGAGGTAATCAGCGTCATGTCCTCCACCTTTGCTTGCGCGATCAGCAGGCGGTCAAACGGATCACGATGATAGGCAGGGAGCGTGAAAACTGCTAAAGCGTGCGCGTGAGACACATTGAGCGGACGCAACCCCTGATCCGCCATGCGCCGCGGAACATACAAATCCGGCTGCTCGGGAAGGTGCAACTTGCCCGATGCTGCCTTGATGGCAACCTCCCACGAAGTGACGGCGGACAGAAAGATGTCGTGCCTGACATCGGCCATCACGTCGCGCGCCTTGGCCGAGATTCGTGATGGTTCGCCCACGCTCCACAGCCAGACACCCGTGTCCAGCAGGTAAGTCACCGCTTCTTCCTTCGCTTGCGGGCTGGTGCGGTCGTCAGGGGCGCGTCATAGAAGAGGGCTTCCAGGGCCGGGTCCGGAGCATCGAAATCCTCCGCGATCCAGATCTTGCCCTCGTCAATGCCCATGGGTCGCGACTTGTTCCGTGGGCCTGCCGCTATCAGCTTGGCGACTGGCACGCCCGCACGCGCAATGATGACTTCTTCTCCCGCCGCCACACGTTGCAAAAGGCGCGAGAGGTGCGTTTTCGCCTCATGAATATTCACTTCCATCGTGTGTCTAAAATAGACTAAGTCTGTGGACTAAGTCAATCAAGCTAGGGTTTGCAGCATCTCTCATATCCAATCCAGAAAGGCGCTTCCAGCCACTGCCCAAACGCGCAATTCCCCATTACTTAGGTCATCTTGGGCCGGACGAGATTTCGGTTCATCATACAAATTGATCCCGGGGAATTTATCCAATGAACATTGATGACCTACTTCGTATCGCCATGGAGCGGCGCGCTTCTGACTTGCACCTGAAGGTTGGCAATTATCCTCACCTGCGAATTGACGGTGAACTTACGCCGCTCACAGATCAGCCTCGCATCAGCGCTGAAGACATGCTCACTATGGCTTTCAGCATGATGTCGGCGAGGCAGAAGCAGAAGTTCAAAGAGAGCACGGAAATCGATATGGCCTACGGCGTGGCCGGGTTGGGCCGCTTCCGTGTAAACGTTTTTCAGCAGCGCGGCAACGTGGGACTCGTGCTGCGCGTGATTCCCACTAAAATCCGGGCGCTCGACGAACTTTACTTGCCCAAGATTGTGGAGCAGGTCTGCGACATGCCGCGTGGGCTGATCCTGGTCACTGGAGTCACGGGTTCCGGTAAGTCCACAACTCTGGCGGCCATGGTGGACCGGATCAATTCCACTCGCGCCGAGCACATCATCACGATTGAAGACCCAATTGAATTCCTGCATCGCGACAAGAAAGGCTACGTGAACCAGCGCGAGATCGAGGTGGATACGCCATCGTTCTCGGCAGCGCTGCGGGCTTCCTTGCGTCAAGATCCCGACGTCATTCTAGTCGGCGAAATGCGCGACGTTGAGACCATCGGCACCGCGCTGCACGCCGCCGAAACCGGCCACATGGTTTTCTCAACCCTGCACACGCTGGATGCAGTTGAAACTATCAACCGTATCATCGCGGTATTTCCGCCGCCGGAACAGAAACAAATTCGCCTACAGCTCGCGGCTGTGTTGCGAGCCGTAATCAGCCAACGCCTGGTTCGACGTTGCGACGGCGACGGGCGCGTTCCCGCTGTAGAAGTCATGATCAATACCGCTTACATCCGGGAATGCATTCTGGTGCCGGAAAAGACCCGCGCCGTTCGCGACGCCATCTCCGCCGGAACCTCGCAATACGGAATGCAAACCTTCGATCAATCACTCTGGGATTTGTTCCAGGCAGGGCTGATCAACTACGAAACCGCACTAGAGAGCGCATCCAACGCGGACGACTTCAAGCTGCGCATGCAGGGTATTTCTTCTACCAGTGACATCTCCAAGAACGCAATGCAGCAAACGGGTTACGGAGGCCGCTGATTCCTTTCTCCTGAAACATTAAAGGCGCGCCGTTGGGCGCGCCCTTTTTATTTTGGAGGAGGGCCAGAACCTAAGCTCGGTGATCCAAGCAGCGCTCAACCGAACGGCAGGCTCTGGCCCCAGTGAAGGTCATTGGCAGCTAACAAACAGCCGCGAATCGCGAGTGACGACAATCCGGAGCGCCGAGAACAAAAAGCGCATGCTCGAATTTTGAAATATCGAATACACGATCCATCCCAGTGCGCGTCAGCACCTCGTTGACAAAATGGGACGGATTCACCAGTTTGAGTTGCACACCGCGGTTCCGCGCCCACTGATGCAGAGACAAAAGCGCAGTCAATCCCCCGGCATCGAGCGTTTCCACGTCAGATAAATCAATCACCACAATGCGAATGCCATTCTCGGAGAAAACCGCGTTCTTCAGGGTGCCAACCTCCGCCCCGCGAACGATCCGTCCCACGCATCGCACGACCGCTACATCGCCCGTTTTTTCCACTTCGATAGTAAGCATGACTTGCGTCCTCACTCTTTCTTATTTACGCAGATAGACGCCGGAAAGTTCCCGATGTCACCACAACCCAGGTAAAAAGTTGTAACGTAGTGTCATGCAATCTCCCTCGCCGCGCAGGCGAGGTAACGTGTTACTGGCTATGGCTTTTGCTCGTCCGAAAAAGACCGAGTCCGAAGAGGAACTGTACCAGTATGCCGTCGGGGCACTCGCCCGCCGCGCCCGTTCGGTGGCGGAGCTGAAGCGTTTGCTGCGGCCCCGAGTGGAAGCGGAAACCGAGTATGGACAGACGCTGGTGGAACTCGTCATCCGGCGGCTAAAGGATCGCGGCTACCTCAACGACGCGCAGTACGCGGTTGCATATTCTTCCTTCCGCCGTGATAACGAAAAATTTGGCCGCAGGCGTGTGATTACGGATCTGAGAGCAAAAGGAGTTCACAGCGAAGTCATCGAGAAGGCCGTAGAGGTGGCGTACGATGAGGTGAGCGACGAAAAGCAGGCGCGAGAATATCTGAAGCGCAAGCGTCTGGTGAAGCCAATAGATCAGAAGCACGCAGCACGAATTTTTCGCCAGCTCACGCGCGCCGGATTCGCGTCGAAGACGATCTTCACAATTCTCAAAAAGTGGGAAGTGGATGACGAGACACTCAGCGCGCTGGAGGAAGAACTGGAGTGACGAATTGAGCCGCGAGTACTTATACCTGGGACTGCGGTTGCATTTGCTGCTAGAATGTTTGATACTTCCGACACCACTTCCATCAAATAAACAGGAGGCAACATGAAATCCAAGTTGGCCACAATTCTTGCAGCAGCGATACTCAGTTCGGGAACGCTGGTGTTTTCTCAGGATGTTGCGCATGACACCGACAAGGCGGCAAAAGACGTAGGTCACGGCACCAAGGTAGCGGCCAAGGACACGGCAAAAGGTACGGAAAAGGCAGCCGACAAAACCGGACATGCGACCAAGACCGTGGCGAAGAAGACTGGACACGCCGTCAAGACAGGCGCCAAGGACACGGGCAAAGGGGTCGAAAAAGCCGCAGACAAGACCGCCGACGCCGTAAAGTAATCGAAAGTTTTGTTGCGAAGTGTGAATCCCTGAGGGGCCTCTACGGTGCTGGAGCTGTTGATTCGGCCTACCCAAGGCTGTTGACCGCTGTCGGGTGGAAAAGTGCGGGAATCCACAAGGGTGATGTCTGTCCCTGTCTGCCTGCTCAAGTTATTGAAGCAGGTCGAGGGTTCTGCAGGTGCGGTCGATGGTCTCGGGTTCTTCAGGGGTCAAATCCGCAAATTCAAACCCGTAGCGGTAGCCGGTGCGGTTCCGAACAACGCCCTTTACGCGAACCGGAGCCGTGGCGATCGGAACTGAAAATTGCAAGTTGACGGAAGTGCCCACGTCCCAGCCGGCAACAAATATTCCTGCGATGCCTCCCTGATTGATATTCAACGAGCGCCCTCGCATTTCGCGGCGATCTATTCCGAAGAGTGTTGCTCTCAGTTCGGTTTCGAGTTCATATCTTTGATAACGACGGCCGTGTAAGGTGGCCTCGGGTTGATGCCGCTGTTCCATAGTTTCAAAAGAAAGAATCATTTTCACACTCCATGACCTCAACCGTAGAATTCGGGTTGATTTGTTCGGAAATTGGAACGATCTTTATTCTCGGGAGGTCGTTGCCACGGGCTCGGGCGCGCCCGCGATCTGCTTTTGCTTCGCCAGAAGTTCTTTGATGATCATGGGCCCGAGTTGCGAAACACTGCCTGCCCCAAGGGTTAGAATCACGTCTCCCTCGCGCGCTGCGGCGACCACTGCTTCTGTGGCTTCTGCAAAAGAAGCGGCGTAGTGGGCTTCTTGTTCCCCTGCTTCTTGAATATGGCGGGCTACGGCTTCCCCAGTGATCCCCTCGATTGGCAGTTCGCTGGCCGCGTAAATATCGAGAATGAACAAAGTATCGGCGTCGTGAAAAGCGCTAGCGAACTCGTCCATGAGGAGCTGCGTGCGGGTGTAACGATGCGGTTGAAAGACGACGTGGATTTTGCGAAATCCGCACTGCCTCGCCGCCGCCAGCGTTGCGCGGACTTCCGTCGGGTGGTGCCCGTAATCGTCGATGACACTCACGCCTGCGGCTGTGCCCCGCGACTGAAAACGACGATCCACGCCGTGGAAGTTTTCGAGCGCGGAGCGAATCTGCTCTATATTGATGTCGAGACCAACCCCCACGGCAATCGCCGCCGTGGCATTCAACACATTGTGCACGCCAGGCACGTGCAGGCGGAACTCGCCCAAAGCTTTTTGCTGAAAAGTTATGTGGAAACGACTGATCGCCTTGGATTCCCCAGGAGTGAGCATCGACTTGCCAAGTTTGATGTGAAAGTCGGAACCACGGCGCGTACCGTAAGTCACGGTCCGGCGCTGAATCTGCGGAAGCATTCGCCGCAGCAGGGGATCATCGTTGCAGGCCACCACCATTCCATAGAAAGGGACCCGATCCATGAACTCCAGAAAAGCGCGTTTCACGTTGCGCATGTTGCCATAGCAGTCCATGTGCTCGCGATCAATGTTGGTGACGACGGCGAGAATGGGTGAGAGTCTGAGAAACGAACGGTCGCTCTCATCGGCTTCGGCCACTAAATACTGCGATTTGCCCAGCCGGGCGTTCGATCCCATAGCGTCAACGCGGCCGCCTACGACTACCGTTGGATCGAGCCCGCCACCCGCTAGCACAACCGCGACCATCGACGTGGTTGTGGTCTTGCCGTGCATTCCGGCGATGGCGATTCCGTACTTCAACCGCATCAGTTCCGCCAGCATCTCTGCGCGCTGGATGACGGGAATGTGAAGCGTGTGGGCGTGGGAGATTTCTGGGTTACCGGGAGCGATCGCCGAGCTAGCCACGACCACATCGACGCCCGCAATATTTTCCGCGCGATGTCCCTCGAAAATGGTGGCGCCGAGGCTGGCCAGGCGTTCCGTCAAGGCGGAACTCTTGAGATCGGAACCCGACACCTTGTATCCGAGGTTTAGCAGCACCTCGGCGATGCCACTCATGCCGATGCCGCCGATCCCAACAAAATGAACGCGCTGTATTTTTGCGAACATTTAAGTCAACTGCCTGCTAGATTTGCAAGGATGAACGCGGATCTAACAAAAGATTCATCGTGAAGATCCGTATGAATCTGCGCTAGTTCTTAGTTCCTGCCAACCGGGCTGCCATGGCCGCGATATCGCGAGCTGCCGTTGGATGTGATAACTGGCGCGCGGCAGCGCCCATTTTTTCCAGCCGGGATGGATGGCTGAATAACGAACCGACTGTCTCCACCAGGCTTTCACGGCTCAGCTTTGATTCCTCGAGCATCACCCCCGCACCCGCACGCTCCAAAGCTTCCGCATTACGCTTTTGATGATCGTCGGCGGCGCGTGGAAAGGGCACAAAAACTGCAGGCTTGCCCGCCGCGGTCACCTCTGCCACAGTGCTTGCCCCGGAACGGCAAAGAAGCAAACCAGCCTGGGCAAACAAACCGGGCATGTCGTCGATGAAGCGATAAACTTCAACGCAGTCGCCCAAATTCGCGTACGCCGCTTGAGCGTCATTATAATCACGTTCTCCCGTTTGATGGATGATGTGAATTCCGGGAACTCGCTGGCGCAACTCCGCCACAGAATTCATGACAACCTGATTGATGGCGTGTGCGCCCTGGCTTCCGCCGAACACGAGCAACGTCGGCTTCGTGCTCGCGGGGTTCTGGTTAGCGATCTGGAAAAAGGCATCACGAACGGGGACGCCGGTCACCTCGCAGCGGCGGAAGTAGCGCCCTGTCTCAGGGAAGTGAACCGCGGCTCCCGAAACCAGCGGCGCCACCAGACGATTGGCAAATCCGGGCACGAAATTCGGCTCAAACACAAGCGTCGGAACTCTCTCCAGCACAGCCGCCAGCATGGCTGGACCCGATGCGTATCCCCCGACACCGATCACGATGTCGGGATGAAACTCTGACAGAATGCGCCGCGAATCCCAGACCGCACGTGGCAAGTCGAAGGCCGTTTTCAGCCGTGTCGCCAAGCTCACGTTTTTCAGCGCGCCAACTTGGACAAGCCGTAGAGGGAAGCCAGCAGCGGGAACTAAGCGGTTCTCGATTCCGCGAGCAGTGCCCACGAACAGCACTTCGGCGGCATAATCTTTCTGAAGTTGCTGAGCGATGGCAAGCGCGGGGATGACGTGTCCACCGGTCCCGCCTCCCGCCAGAATGGCCCGCATGCAGTGACTATAACCGGAACTTGGAGTTTGAACGAGACGCAAGGTTGACCCTTTAGCTGCATTTCACACGTGAGCGTTAGCCGAGCTTTGCTCGGCTGGACAGCCGAGGGCGGCTGTCCCCACGTGAAATCGATCATTCGGCTTGCTTTGAGATGTTCAATAGCACGCCGATACAGGCCAGAGTGACCAGCAGAGAAGAGCCGCCGTAGGAGACTAGGGGCAATGGTATGCCTTTGGTAGGCATCATCCCGAGCACGACGCTGATGTTAATGAAGGCTTGCACCACAATCATGCTGGTGATTCCGACTGCGAGGAAGCGCCCGAAGATGTCTTGTGTTCGCAGGGCGGTGCGAACCCCGCGCCAGAGAAAAATGGCGAACAGCATCACGATCACCAGAGCACCCACCAGGCCCAGCTCTTCGGCGGTAACGGCAAAGATGAAGTCGGTGTGAGGCTCGGGCAAATAGAAGAGTTTCTGTTTGCCCTCCATCAAACCGACGCCGGTGATGCCACCGGTGCTCACCGCGATCAGCGATTGAATGATGTGAAAGCCGCGGCCCTGGGGATCGGCGTACGGATCGAGAAAGGCCAGGATACGGGCACGGCGATAGGGCACGTGAAAGATCAGGAAATACAGCGGTAGCAGCGACCCAATAAATGCGTAGCCGAGAAAGCGCAAATCGAGCCCCGCCACAAACAAGACGCAACCAGTAATTGCGCCGCAGGCTATGGCGGTACCGAGGTCGGGTTGGAAGACGATCAAAACAATAAAAATCAACGTGGGAACCGCGGCGGGCAGAACCGTGTTTCGCCAATCTTTCATGGATTTCGTGCGGCTCTCCAGGAAGAATGCCAGGAACAGAATGAGCGCCGGTTTTGCCATTTCGGAGGGCTGCAGGGACAGCGGTCCCCAGTGAATCCATCGATGCGTATGGTGGGCGCGATCGAGGAAGAAGACCGAAATTAGCATCAGGGTGGTCAGGCCGAGCAGCGAGAAAACCACACCGGGATGCTTATACCGGCGGTAATCGATTTTCATTGCCAGCACCATGGCTAGAATTCCGGCAGTCGCCCACCCTAGCTGCCGTAGCAGGAAAAAGTAACCGGAGCCGTATCGTTCTTTCGCCATGACAGCCGACGCGCTGAAAACCATCACCAGTCCTATGAAGATCAAGAGCAGGGTCACCGTGAACAGCCAGCCATCGACACTAACCCGCTTAGCCATGAGAGGATTTCATTTCATCACGGAGTCGTGGAGCCGCGAACGGTTTTCGTAAATGATTTCGCGGAGAGGTTTAACTCTTTTGGTTCGTCTGATCCGACAACCTGTGTACGGCTGCTTTGAAGACCTTCCCCCGGTGCTCGTAATTCCGGAACTGGTCGAAACTGGCGCAGGCCGGAGCCAGCAACACAACATCTCCTGGGACGGCAGCCTGGGCAGCATGCATGATTGCTGTTTCCAAAGTCTCGGCATGATCGATTTCGGGGCCACCGTTTGTCGAAGAAACGAGTTGTGATTCGATCTTTGCGGCCGCTGCGCCGATGATATAAACGCGCTTCACGCGTTCCCTTAAAAGGTCGTTCAGGACGCTGTAGTCGCTGCCTTTGTCCTTGCCACCGAGAATGAGGTGAATGTTTGCCGGGAAGGATTCCAGGGCCTTGATCGTGGCATCGACGTTAGTCGCCTTGGAATCGTTGTAGTAGTCCACGCCGCGAATCGTAGCCACGTGCTCCAGCCTGTGCTCAACCGCCTTAAAGTTGTGCACTGCTTTGCGGATCCGGTCAGGCTCGCAGCGAAGAAGCGCTCCGACGCAGACGGCAGCCAACACATTCTCCACGTTATGCCCACCCTTCAGTGGAATCTCGGAGACCAGCATGATCTCCTTTTGACCGCTGTGATCGCGGAAGAAAATACGGCCCTCATGGACGAAGGCCCCCTGTTTGACTTCTCGCGTCCGGCTGAACCAGAAAACTTGTGCCCGGGTTCGGGCTGCAAGCTCGACGCAAGTCAGATCGTCCGCGTTGAGCACAGCAAAATCTTCCTCTTGCTGATTTTCGAAGATGCGCGCTTTGGCATCAGTGTAGGCGGCGAACGTGCGATGGCGATCGAGGTGGTCGGGGGTGACATTGAGAACTACAGCAACCTGCGGACGGAATGTCTGAATGGTTTCGAGTTGAAAACTTGAGACCTCCAGGATAGCAATAGTCTCCGCCGTCGTTCCTTCGACCAGTGAGATCGCTGGCGTGCCGATATTGCCGCCCACCACCGTCCGGTGTCCAGAGGCCGCGACAATTTCTCCTGCCAAAGTCGTGGTTGTGGTCTTGCCGTTAGAACCGGTGATTGCGACTATGCGTCCGGGAAAAAACTGGGCGGCCAGCTCGATTTCGCCAATAACGTTTTCGCCAAGGGCTCGGGCTTGCACCAGCGGGGGGGCGTCGGTGGGCACTCCGGGGCTTACTACAATGAGATCTTGCCCGCCGAAAGTCCGCTCACCATGCCCACCCGTCTCCACCGTGATGCCCTGGTCGAGCAGCACCGGAATCTCACCTTTCAGCTGGTCTGGAGGTTTAGTGTCAGAAACCGTGACCCGCGCACCCTTGGCCTTCAAAAAAAGTGCGGAAGCAACCCCGGACTTGCCCAGGCCGACGACCAAGACGCGTTTGTTGGCTACGTCCATACCATCCTATTCACCACCGAGTCACAGAGTCACAGAGAAAACAAGCAGATCTTTACCCAGCTAACCTGCCCACTGGTGAAAAGTTTTGATTTTCCCTTTCTATTCTTCTCTGTGACTCTGTGTCTCCGTGGTGAAATTTATCTCAACTTCAACGTCGTCAGCGCGAACAATGCGAACACTAGCGACGCGATCCAGAAGCGCACAATAATCTTCGACTCCGACCAGCCCAGTAACTCAAAGTGATGATGGATCGGCGCCATTTTGAAGATACGCTTCTTGCGAAGTTTGTAGGATGCTACTTGCAGGATCACCGAGATCGCCTCGATCACGAATACGCCGCCGATGAATGGTAGCAGTAGTTCCTGCTTGATCATTACTGCAACCGTTCCGATTGCACCCCCAAGCGCAAGTGAACCCACGTCTCCCATAAACACTTCCGCGGGATGCGCGTTATACCAAAGAAAGCCGATTGCCGCACCTACCATGGCTCCGCAAAAAATGGTCAGTTCGCCGACTTGCGGCATGCGCTCGAGTTCGAGGTAGGTCGCAAATGTGGCATGGCCACTCACGTAGGTGAGCACGGCCAAAGCTCCAGCGGCGATTACGGTGCAACCAATGGCTAAGCCATCCAATCCGTCGGTCAGGTTCACAGCGTTGCTGGACCCGACGATCACTAAGACCACAAAAGCAATAAACGGCAAAAATGCTAAAGGCCACAAATGAGGAGAGTGCTCAAGGCTCCCAATTACCAGGTCTGGCCGAAACTGCTTTACGAAAGGCACCAGTAGCTTGGTCGAATAGAGACCTCGCGTCTGCATCACGATCAGCGCAATCGCGATGAGCACGCTCGTGGCAATTTGAAAACCGATTTTCGCTTTACCCGTTAACCCCAGATTCCGCCGATGCACAACTTTGATGTAGTCATCACTGAAGCCAATTGCGGCAAACGCAGAAGTGGCAAGCACTGCAATCCAAACGAATCGGTTGGTCAGGTCCGCCCACAGCAAGGTCGGGATCACGATGGAGATGGCAATCAACAAGCCCCCCATGGTGGGAGTTCCAGCTTTTTTCTGGTGCGCTGTAGGTCCTTCTTCGCGGATGTACTGTCCAATCTGAAATTCGCGGAGGCGATTGATGACCAGAGGGCCAACGATAAGTCCGGTGAACAGCGCGGTCAGGCTGGCGAACGCGGTCCGAAAGGTCAAATAACGGAAGATGCGGAATGGCGGAAAATAGTGAAACAGCTTTTCGTACAACAGCCAATAAAGCAATCCGCCTCCGTTTCGTCGTGGGTCGTTGGTCCTTAGTCGCGGGCACCACGGCGACTAGGACGGGCGACCGATGACTGTTGCGACTGCCACTTCTCCAGCGCACGCTCCAGTTTCACCCCGCGCGATGCCTTCAGCAATACCACATCTCCGTCGCGGGTCTCGCGGGACAGCCATTCCCCAGCTTCTTCCGGCGTGGCAACAAAATCTGCCTGCATTCCGGCCAGCCGCGCGGCTTCAACCATGTGTTGCGCCTGACCTTGCACACCCAGTAGAAAGTCAATTTTCTTCCCCGCGATGTACTGCCCGGCTTGCCGGTGCAGCTCCTCGCCAGCAGGGCCGAGTTCAAGCATCGCACCGGCGATAACAATTCTGCGTTTTGCAGGCATTCCCGCTAACGCATCGACCATGGCTTCGAGCGCTTTCGGATTGCAATTGTAACAATCATTGATGACGGTGATGTTGCCCAGCGTGACGACCTGCCCGCGCTTGTCTGCCGGCGCGAGCGAAGCCAGAGCGGCAACGGCGTCTGAGGGGCTTAGTCCTCTCTCCAGCCCTACCGCGACGGCCGCCAGCGCGTTGTAAATGTTGTGCGTACCAACCAGGTGCAGGACGGCCTTTTCCCGGCAACTCCCTACCACCACGTCAAATGTGGATCCCTCCGCCCCCCGGGGCTGAATGTTTTCTGCCCGCACATCCGCCGACGCCCGTAAACCATACAGAACGACCTTGCCGTGAAAATCGCGGCCGAATTGAGAGACGTATTCGTCATCGCCGTTGAGGACCGCGACTCCGCCCGCAGGCAGGGCCTCAATCAGTTCGTATTTGGCCCGTGCGATTCCCGCCACCGATTCGAAAAACTCCAAATGCACGGGCGCTACGTTCGTCACTACGCCAATCTCAGGCTGCGCGATCTTCGCCAGGGCGGCAATTTCGCCCGCATGAGACATTCCCATCTCAATCACTGCGATGTCGTGCTCCGGCTCGATCTTGAGCAACATCAGGGGCAGGCCAAAATGATTATTGAAGTTGCCTTCGGATTTTAGGACTCGGAAGCGAGTCGATAACACATGCGCAATTGCTTCTTTGGTCGTAGTTTTTCCGGTCGATCCGGTGGCCCCGATCAGCGATTTCCCCCACAGGCGCCGAACCGCAGTGGCCAGAGTCTGTAACGCGGTAAGCGTATCGTCCACTGTCATTAGCAGGGCCTTAGCGGCGTACCGAGCCAATTGGTCTTTGCGGATCACCGCCGCAATCGCACCTTTCTCCAGTGCCGGACCGACGAAGTCATGCCCGTCCATGCGTTCACCCTTGACCGCAAAGAAGAGCTCGCCTTCCTGAATTGTTCGGGAGTCGATGGAGTACCCTTGCGCAATTGCTTCGGCATCAAATTCGCCGGCAGCAGCAAGAAATTCAGCGACGCGAGAGAGCGGCAGCTTCATGAGTTCGTTCCGACAGCGATGTTTGCGGTTTCGCAGTTGTATCCAGCGTCGCGCAAGACCTGCTGGGCGACTTCAACATCGTCGAAGGGAAGGGAACCCTCTCGCGTCACCTGGACTTTTTCGTGACCCTTGCCGGCAATCAGAACAATGTCGCCCGCCGCAGCTTCGCCGATCGCCATGGCGATTGCCGCCCTCCGGTCCGGCTGCATCTTGTATTTGGTGCCAGAACGCTGCAGGCCTACCATGGCATCGTTGATAATCGCCAGTGGATCCTCGCTCCGCGGGTTGTCCGACGTCAGAACCACGAAATCGCTGCCTCGACCGGCGGCTTCCCCCATAATTGGCCGTTTGGCCCGGTCACGATCGCCCCCGCACCCAAACACCGTGATCACGCGCCCTTTCTGCCTTGCGTGTTGGACGAACTCCCGTGCCAGCGAGGTCAGGTTTCGAAGTGCGTCGTCGGTATGTGCGTAGTCCACGACCACGGTGAACGGCTGCTTGCAGTCCACACGCTCAAAACGGCCCGGCACACAGTCCAGCGAGCCAATTCCCCTGGCGATCACATCCGGCTTGCAAGCGCGCGCGTAAGCTGCTCCGGCCGCAGCGAGAATGTTGTACACGTTTACTCTGCCAATGAGCGGTGAAAAGACGGGAATGACTTCTTCTGGAGTCACCAATTCGAACCGCGTACCGCGCGCTGTGATGTCGAGCTTATCGGCATGGAAATCGCCAGTCTTCAGACCGTAAGTCAAAACCTCTGATCCACATTTCTTGCTGAGCTTGGCCAGCTTCTGACCATACTCGTCCTGCGCATTGAGAACAGCAGCGCGAGGCGGATCGGTGCCGCAGCCTTCGAACAGGATCTGCTTGGCGGCGAAATATTCATCCATGCTGTGATGATAATCGAGGTGATCCCTGGTCAGATTGGTGAAGACAGCTACGTCGAACGGAATGCCGTAGACGCGCTGCTGAGCAAGTGCGTGCGATGAAACCTCCATAACCGCTTCAGTCGCGCCGTTACCCAGGGCTTCCGCCAATATACGGTTCAGATCAAGCGCTTCCGGCGTTGTATGCGGCGCAGGGAGCACCTTGCCAGCCACGTGATATTCGATTGTCCCGATTAGTGCGCTCTTGCGGTTGGCGGCGGAGAGAATCGCTTCCAGCAGGAACGCGGTTGTACTTTTTCCATTCGTGCCGGTGATGCCAGTGATCGCTAGCCGCTCAGCAGGGCGCTTATAGTGGTTTGCGCTCAGCCGAGCCAGGGCCCGGCGTCCGTGCGGCACTTGCGCCCAGGCAACTCCTTCACGTGGTTTTTCGCTGGCGGAGTCACTAACGATCGCGACCGCACCGGCCGCGATTGCTGGGTCGATGAACGCGTTTCCATCGCTAGCCTCGCCGCGCATGGCAATGAAGGCATCACCCGGCTTTACCCGTCGCGAGTCGTATTCCAACCCGGTAACATTCGGATCACCACTCTGGGCGAGGATCTCCGCGCCGTGCAGAAGCTGAAAGAAATTCATGGAGATTCTGTTGTGAGCTTACTCTAATTTAGTGTCTTCGGCGTAGAGCCAAGCATCCGGGCTGTCACCCCGGACGAGTCGTCCGGGGCTACGTGGGCGTTTTCAGCGGCCGAATTTTACCGTCACCCGCGATCCCGTTGCGACATGCGAACCTGCAGCAGGGGATTGCTCCCGGGCCAATCCGCTGCCTACCGCGTCCAGGTCGAGGCCACTGTCCTGGGTCAGTTCGATTGCTCCCCGTACGCTCTTGCCTGCGAAGGACGGCACAACAATTCCGCCCTGCTCCACATCCAGCACCACTGTGCCGCTGGATGGTAGGGGAACGGCGGTAGCCGAGGCTGATTGTGAGTTTGGTGCCGCCGGAGGTTGCTCTGACTCGGCCACCGTTTCATGCTGGCGGAGTGCCGTGGGAACTACGATACCTCCGGTTGATTCTGGCGTCGCATTGGCGACCGTATTTCCGGACGCGGGGATTGGGCTCTTGCTCGAGATTTCCGCCACATCCAGCGGCTCGCCTAAATGGTCGGGCGATCCTTCCGCAAGCTCCTGCGCTTTCACTTGACGCGAGGCCAGCAGTACTTGCCTGCTCTTGGGCAGTTCCACGTCATGCGGAGTGTGTAAGTATTCCAAGACCTGTTGCGCAACACGTTGGAATACCGGTGCGGAAACTTGTCCTCCTTGATGCAGCCCCACAGCAGAATCCAGAATCACCGCGACCACAATTGCGGGATTGTTGATGGGAGCGAATCCACCGAATGAAGCTACGTACTTGGTCTTAGAGTAGGCGTGAGTTCCAGGATCAACTTTTTGCGCCGTGCCGGTCTTGCCCGCCGAAGAATACCCCTCGAGGACGGCTTTTTTTCCCGTGCCTTCGAGCACCACCTTCTGCATCATCTGCTTCATCTGCGCTGCCGTCATCGATGAAATCACACGCCGACTATCAGCAGGATGAAACGCCACCGTCTGCGGAGTAGGTTGAGGATCGGTCGTGCCCGCAACAATGCGCGGCGGCACCGCGACACCGTCATTCGCAATCGTCGAAACCAACAACGCCAACTGCAGTGGCGTAATGCCTATCTCCTGGCCCATGGAGATCGCGCCGATCGAAACTTTCGACCACCGGTTCACAGGCTTGGTCAGACCGCGGGTCTCGCCGGGTAGTTCAATTCCCGTCTGCTGCCCAAAGCCAAAGGCTCGAATGTACTTGTAAAACCGGTCCTCGCCCAGCCGAAGAGCAATCTTGATAGCGCCCACGTCGCTCGACTCCGCCAGAATGCCCCAGACTGGTAGCAGCCCGTGCGGCCGGCTATCGCGAATGCGCATGCCGTTGATGACGATCGATCCCATCTGGCAATCGAAGACTTCATCCGGACGGGTCAATTTTTCTTCCAGCGCCGCCGAAATGGTCACCACTTTGAAAGTCGAGCCAGGCTCATAGACATCGCTGACGGCGTGGTTTTTCAGCCGCTCTGGGGTAATTTCGCGGGTCAGGTTCGGGTTGAACGTGGGCTGGTTGGCCAGCGCGAGGATTTCTCCAGTGCGCGGATTCTGTACGATGACCGTGCCGCTTACGGCGTGGGTCTGTTGCATGGCCGTCGCTAATTCGCGTTCGGCGATGTACTGGATCTGCTCATCGATCGTCAGAACGACATTCTCACCCGGCTCGGGCTGCTTCTCCACGCTGCCGAACCATTTGCGGTGCGCGTCGACTGATATGACCATGCGTCCTGGGATACCTCGTAGTTTGTCGTCATACTGACGCTCAATCCCGCTCAGACCTTCGTCATCCATGCCTACGTAACCCAGTACCTGGGCCGCCAGTTCGCGCTTGGGATAGAAACGCCGGGATTCTTTCTGAAAATAAATTCCGCGGAGATTCAGCGCGCGAATGCGATTGGCGGTCTCCGCATCGGCCTTGCGCGCGACCCAACAAAATGTTCGCGCAGCTTTGCATTTCGCCAGGGTTTCGCGAGGATCGGTTTTGGTGATTTTTGAAATCAGCGAGACGGTTCCGGCGAGATCGGGAATTTCCGTGGGCACTGCGAACGCGGAATCCACAGCGATGGACATTGCCAGTTCGCGTCCGGTCCGGTCATAGATGATGCCGCGTTTGGCGGAGACTTCCTCTGTACGCTCGCGCTCGTGGATGGCCCGCTTCTCAAAGCTGCCATAGCGGAAGATTTGCAGGTATACCAAACGCAGGCAAATTCCGCCGCACCATAGGACAAGAACCGCGGCCAGCAAGTAAAGCCTGCTATTGGTGCCGTTGCGGGGTGTGTTGGCAGCCACCGATCGCGCTCTCTAGACAAACATGGCGGCCGGAAGCCGCCAGAACTACAGCCACGGATTTGCACCGATATTCACGGATTTTTTATTTCTTGCTCAAATCCGTGTTCATCCGCGTAAATCCGTGGCCAGATTTTCCTCCCCAGCCTTACGGCAGCGAGATGACCGATATCGAAGCGCTAGCCATCACCGGTGTGCTGGCATCCAGCGGCGCGGAATCCATGCGGATCACCTGACCCGCTTGAGGTGGTTGCATTCCGTATCGCCGCGCCAGTCTATCGATACGATCCGGAGAGCGCAGCGACGCTTCTTCCAACCGTAGTGTGCGATTCAGCTCCGTAAGTCCGTTGCGCTCGCTTTTCATGAATTCGATCTTGTAGCCGTATTCGATCGCCTTGAAGTGCTGCCACGTATAAGTCATGACCAGCAGGAAGAGGCAACCGAGCGCGACGCCGAATTGCCTCATCTCGCGGCTGCGCCGAGGGTCTTCGATTTTCACCAGCCGCGAATTATCGATCGGCTTGGCGAAGTATATCTCCGGGGTGCCGGTCCAGCATGGCTTGCGCCTGCGACCGCGAACTGCCCCTTGCATTGCTACGGCTGCTGCGGCCATTTACGCCACCCCAAGTATTTTCGAGTCGAATGCTAGTTCGCGCTCGGTTGCGGTGTACCAATACCCTGTTCTCGTTTCCTGAGAATCGGAAGTTCTGTGAGCGTGCTTTTCCGCGCGCTCGACCGTTGAAATCAATTCATCAATCAATGTTCCCGTAAACATCACTGGCCTCCGTTTACTTTGGTCTCATATCTCTCCGGGACGGCATCGAGAGAAGTTAAAGATTTGTTTTCGCCCTTACTGTGAGAGGCGATGCCGTCCCGGAAACTCTTGTAGCGCTTA
Organism: uncultured Acidobacteriota bacterium; assembly: GCA_963832245.1. Taxonomy (GTDB): domain Bacteria; phylum Acidobacteriota; class Terriglobia; order Terriglobales; family Acidobacteriaceae; genus JABDBE01. Next base: position 1,591,146 of record CAWHTG010000004.1, on the reverse strand, counting down.
CTGACTGCCGCCGAAACGGCGGCGCTACTAAACTCTTTCCGCTGCCCGCAATTTCGCGCTACGTGCCCGCGGATTGCGGTCGATCTCTTCTTCCGTGGCGGTTACCGGCTTTTTGGTCAGCAACTCGTAATAACCTTGCTTCACGCCCTCGCGAAGAGCATCTTTCACGATGCGATCCTCCAGCGAGTGGAAACTAATGATCACCAACCGTCCGCCCGGTTTGAGCACCCGCGGGGCTGCATCGAGCAGCGCCCGCAGGTCGTTCAACTCGTTGTTTACGAAGATTCGGAGTGCCTGGAAAGTTCGGGTCGCCGGATGAATCCTTCGTTCGGCCTGATTCATTGGCCGGGCCGCGGCTGATATGACATCCGCAAGTTGAGCGGTAGATCGTATCGGCCGCGACCGGACAATGGCTCTGGCGATTCTCCGCGACCTCCTTTCCTCACCGAATTCGTAAATCAGATCAGCGAGTGTGACCTCGTCGACCTGGTTTACCACTTGTTCGGCGGTGAGCTCGGCTTGCGGATTCATTCGCATGTCGAGCGGTCCTTCCGCCTGAAAACTAAAGCCTCGCGCGGCATCGTTGAGCTGCAAACTGCTCATGCCCAAGTCGGCCAAGATTCCGTCGTAGGCCGTAGGTCGTTGGTCGTTGGCAAGTTCTGCAAAAGAACGATGCAGCAGCGTGATCAGAGGCCAGTCCGGCTGTTGATCTTGACCACCGACCAACGGCGAACGACCAACGACCAGTCTTTCTCGCGCGATGTCCAGCGCCGCAGGATCCTTATCGAGCCCAATCAAATGACCCGGTGCGCCGAGGCGTTTTGCGATTTCGTAACTGTGGCCGCCCAGGCCAACCGTAGCGTCGATATACGTCCCGCCGCGCTTGATAGCTAAAAAGTCGATCGCTTCTTTTAAAAGAACCGGAACATGGCCCGTCTTGCTTCCACCGCCATGCCCAACCCCCTGAGGGGTGTCTGTTGAACCCTCGCCCACTAGATGCCCAATTCGTCGAGCGTCTTCTCATCCTCAGGCGTGAACTCTTGCTCCTCGATTTCCTTGCGGTACGCTTCGAGGTTGCGAACTTCCAGGTACGTCAGATTCCCCGTTACTGCGACTTCGCCCTTGATCTGCGCCGCATCGCGCAGCAGTTGCGGCATCAGCAACCGGCCCTGGCCGTCCATCTCTACTACCTGCCCCCAGTAATTCGCGCGGCTCAAGAACTTTTTCTTCGTGGGATTGAACGTGGAGAGGGCTGCTAACTTCTGTTCGATCCGTTCCCATTCCTCGAAGGGATATACTTGAGCAACCTTCCCATCCAGGCTGGTGATGTAGAATTGCGTGCCGTACTTCTCGTCGATCACCCGCTTGAATTCCGAGGGGACCTTGAGCCGTCCCTTTTCGTCGACGCGGGTTGGGTGATTGCCGCGAAACATGTGGTCTGCCCTTTACCGGGCGGGAAAATCTCTTGGTGATTACTGCCGCAAAAACGAGGGAGGTAAAAGCAGTCAAAATAGTGGTCGATTCTGGTTCGTCAGGGCTTTTTTTGGGGGTGTCAGCTTCAAATTCCACTGGCGCCTCTCAGTTTCCAGTCTTGCCCACGACCTCTACTATCTCGACCACTTTGTACCACTTTCAACCACATCTTACGCCTAAGCTGTTTGTTGTCAACAATAAACTTATGGGTTAGCGCCTCGCTTCAGGCCCTCAATCGGAAAGCACTATAAATTGTGGCTAACTGATTCGATGACCACAAGGGGCAGCGTTTACAGTCCTGATTCCATTTTGGATGTTCTCCTATTGTTCGCCCTTGACATTTCCACATTTAAATGGTGAACCAGTGGAAAATCGAACTGACGAATGATCCACCGCGTTGAGTTCGAGCAGTGGGTACCGGTCGCGACTAAAAAAGTCTTCCTGTTTTTTGCCAATCCGAACAATCTGCCTCGCATTATGCCTCGCGAGACGGGAACGGAACTTGCCCCGCTAAGACTTGTGCCACCTCCGACCATCACCGGCGAACCACAGGCCGTTGCGAAAGAAAACTCGCTCGCGGGCGTAGGCTCGGAGATCGTGACCTCCTTTCGACCTATCCCATTTCTTCCCTTCCGCGGCCAGTGGATTGCATTGATCACCGAATTCGAATGGAACCACCACTTCGCAGACATCCAGAAGAAAGGACCATTCAAACGATTCAAACATCGCCACGAGTTCTCCAAGGAGACGCGGAACGGCGCGACTGGGACGACAGTACGTGATGTGATTGAGTACGATCCCGGTTTCGGAATGCTGGGCGAAGTCGCTCGAAAGCTCTTCATTGCTCCGAGCCTTCAACGGACATTCGAGTGCCGGCAGCAGATGCTCGAAAAACTGCTGGGCTGGTCAAGGATTGGTGTTAGACTCCCGCCGTCGTTTCCTTTCTCGCTTTTTAAATCGACAATCGGAGGTGGTCCATGGGCTTGAACCGCAGTCGGATCTGGCTGGGAGGCTTAGCCGGAGGCGTGGTCTGGTTGATCTGGAGCTTCCTGGTCGGACAATTCATCATTGGCAACGCGCGCTATGTAGCGACGCAGAATGCCCGCCTGTTCTTGAAGCAGCCGCGCTACCCCTTTTTTGCGGGCCAGTGGATTCTGATTCTGTTCGTGCTGGCCATGATCGTGGCCCATTTGTACGCCTGGACGCGCTCGACGCTCGGCCCGGGTCCCAAGACGGCGCTGAAGATTGGATTCCTCGTAGGATTCGCTGCGGGATTCCCGGGAAACCTCGCGCAAGCCTGCTGGTCACCCATCGATCGCGTGTTCCCGCTCGGCTGGATGCTGGATATGTGGGTAGGCTCAATTCTAGCGACGCTAGTCGCAGGATGGCTCTACAAGGATTAAGCCAGAGTTCGTATGAAGGCAGGACATGTGGTGGCGGGCGACTCGCCCGCCTACCTAATCGGCTCGACAACCACTGCCGTCCCATAAGCAAGCACTTCCGTGACGCCTTGCATGACCTCAGTGGCGTCGTAGCGGGCGCCTACGACAGCATTTCCACCCAGTTCGGCGGCGTGCTGCAGCATCAGATCAAAGGATTCAGCACGAGTTTTTTCACACAGATTCGTCAGCAGCGTGATGTTTCCGCCCAAGATGGTTTGCAGTCCCGCTCCTATGGTGCCAAAGATCGAGCGCGAGCGAACCACGATGCCGCGGACCACTCCCAGACTGCGCACCACGCGAAATCCATCCAGCTCGAACTGCGTGGTAACCATGCTGTGGGCGACCATCCGACTTGGCGCATTGTAGCTGACGCTCATTTCCTTATCCTTCTTTCCCGACCGCAACTATAACTAAGTCACAGGTGCTCTGCACAACACGCTATTCCAATTCCGCCGCAATCACAAATTCCTGCCGGTCGGGATCGTATTCGACGCGAAGCACGTTCGGTTTGCAACATACCTGACAGTCTTCTATATAGGATTGCCTGCGGCCAGCCGACTCATCCACCGTCGTCTGATTGCACTCGCCGCATCCCGCGCACTGGAAACTCGCTTCCACACTATCATTCTAGGGCGAAAGCATGCGTCAGATCTGCGCTCTGCTGCATCCCAACATGGGCGCCAATGTCATAGACAACGCTGCCCGGCCGAATTTGCTGAAATGGTAGCAGGGACACCCGTCACCCGCTAGTTGCCCATGTAGGCGCGGGTACCCACGCTTGTGCGCAACCGAAAGACCCACGTAACTCCGGACGGACGCCCGGGCAGCCGAGCGAACCTTTCGCAGTGTATCTTACGGATTGTCATCCCGACCGGAGCCTCTTATGCCCGAAGGGGATGGAGAAGCGGAGTGGAGGGATCTGCTGTTTCGTACTCGTTGCGCTGTGCGCTGCGGAAGCAGCTCCAATGGACAGCCGGAGACCGGGAAACATGACAACGCGACCGTTTTTCGGCCAGCCGGTACAATTGGCGGGAAAACAGAACTGCGAGGACAACCCGTTGCGGCTTCAGGACACGACGAAAAATCGCGGCGGGAGCGGGCTGGCTAAAATACCGGCTCCCCGCCGCGACAGATAGCGCTTCGGCGTCAAATCTCTCGCGATCAAACCTCAACTACTTGAATGCAATCACCCCGAACAACCCATTCACATTGTTATTCGGCCCTGCGGTGAAGAAGAGTTGGTTCTTCTTCCCATTGTTCGTCGTCCCTCCGCCGAACTCGATTCCCCAAAGCTGGTCGATCAAAATCGGCTTGCCCGCGGAGTTCTTGATGCTGCCGACAAACTTCCCAGTTGTCAGATTGAAGCCGTTGATGGTGCCGGAGTTCGTATTGTTGGAAATCAGCAGGGTATTGCTCAGCGGACCGAAATCTGCAGGAGCAATGGCGAATCCCCAGGGCTGGTTCAGCGGCGCTCCATGAGCAAACCGCTTCACAAACTTGCCTGCTTCCGTAAAGATGTCAATGAACCCGCCTCCACCACCCGCCGCGCTGACATAGGAGACGTAAAGCTTGCCCTTGATGTCCTGAACGTTGAATACCACGAAGCCCTTGGGGATGGTGGAATCCGTGAACGACTTCACCAACTTGAAGGTGTTGTCGTACATATAAATTTTGTTGTTGTTAAAATCGGCGGCATAGAGGAAATTCCCTGAGCTCTTGCTGGTGATGGCCAAGCCGGTGTAGCTGGCTTTGCCGGACGAGTTGTTCACCGCAATCAGGGATGACGAGGTATTGAACGTTGACCAGCCCTGGATAGTCCCATCTAGCGTCGCAAACAAAAAGACGGACGGCCAGCCGTTAATCTGAAAATCAGTCTTCGAGGCATCGTAGACAATTCCCGTGGGCGAGCCCGGGCCGGTGCCGCTGGCGGAAGGAACGACCACTTGCAAACTCTGCGGAACTCCGGCGCCGTTGTAAAGGGTGGACCAACCATCCCATTCGTCGCTGATCCAGAAGGGGCCGCCGGGAGGGTAAACTAGTCCCCAGGCGTTCTGCAACAAGGGATCCTGATGTTTGGCCTTGCCCGCCTGATTGGAAGTCAATTTGGTTAGCTGATATTGCGCCAGGGCCGTGCTGGAAGCGAACCCCAGCATGAGCGCGAGCCACAGGGTGAGAGTGGTGGTGCGAACCAACAAACGTTGCATGCTGATTTCTCCTTATTATATAACCGCGAAAGGGCGGGGGCAGGACCTAATGTCCTGCGCATCTGAGACCTTTAGAGGTCTCGCCTGCGAGCATGATATTAAGGCTCATCCTGGCCACGATTGTCAACGGAATGTCACAGCTTTGTAAAAACTGTGTCGCGGAAGCCAGGAACCCCCGAAGAACATAAGTATTTTGGGATCAGGGGCTTTGTTGTCAATATCCAACAGCTATAGGTACTGGTTCACTGTGCAGCATACTGTTAAGTAGAGCTCTCAAGGCGCCGCGCCTCGACGCGATGTTACGATCTCCATCAGCCTGATTTTGATCCACATGCCTGACTTCTGCGATGTCGCTCTCCCCCTGCCGCTCGACACTGCGTTCACTTACCGCCTCCAAGGCGGAATGCAGCCCGTGGTCGGCGGGCGCGTATTGGTTCCGTTTCGTCAGCAGCGCATGTCGGGCATCGTCACGGCGCTGCATGATCGCGCGCCTAATGTTCAGGCCAAGCATGTCGTCAGCGTGCTCGATCTTGCGCCTGTGCTCGACGAGCAACTTGTCCAACTGGGCAAATGGATTGCGGATTATTATCTGGCGCCGCTGGGCGAAGTCTTTCGCAGCATGCTGCCGCTGGCTGCGGAATTCAAACGAACCGTCGGCTATCGCATGTCGAATCAAGGACAGATGGCGCTTCATCTCGCGGGAACGGCAGGCTCATCGGCGCGTTCGCGCAAAACACCTGATGAACAACTGGGGGAGTATCGCGTTCTCGACTACCTGTCGGCACGCGAGACGGTGAGAGAGGAAACCTTGCGCGCGGCAACCCGCGTTTCGAAATCCGTGCTGTCGGTCATGGTGCGAAAGAAATGGATCGTGCGGGAAGACTTGTCGGACGCACGCGACGCCGCTCGCACCATGAAAGTAGCCGTGTTGAAAGCCGCTCAAGGCAAACTTAATTCCAATCAACAAGCGTTGCTGGAAACTCTGGCGGCGGCGGGGGGCCGGCTTGCTGTGGAAACTCTGCAAACCTTGGATGTTCCGCGGACTACGCTGGGAACGTTGGTAAAGCGTGGGTTGGTCGAGGTCGTCGAAGAGCCAGTCGAGTTTTCAGTCTCGAGCAGCAAGACTCGTCCGTCACCGCTAGACTTTCAGTTCAATTCCGCACAACGAGCCGCACTGAAGAGGATTGAAGACCACATACGCACCGGCACCTTCTCGGGGGTGTTGCTGCACGGAGTGACCGGATCGGGCAAAACCGCGATTTACCTCGCAGCCATGCGTTCGGTACTGGAGGCAGGACGGTCGGCGATCCTGCTGGTTCCTGAGATTGGGCTCACCCCTGCGGTCGCGGCGGATCTGCATCACGTGTTCGGAGATGAAGTCGCTATTTTGCACTCGGCGCTTTCGGATCAGCAGCGGGCCGAGCAGTGGCATCGCATCAAACGCGGAGAGGCGCGCATGGTGGTGGGCACGCGTTCGGCAGTATTTGCTCCGGTTTCCAATCTGGCGCTGATGATTGTGGACGAGGAGCAGGACTCTTCCTATAAGCAGGAAGAAACGCCGCGATATCACGCCCGCGATGTGGCGGTGATGCGGGCCAAGATGGCGAATGCCGTCGTAGTGCTCGGCTCCGCTACGCCTTCGCTGGAATCTTATTTCAACGCCAAGAAGAATAAGTACGCGCTGCTCGAACTGCCGGATCGCGTAGAAGATCGGCCGTTGCCGGAGGTCGAGATCGTTGACATGCGCCAGGAGTTTCAGGAAACCGGCAAGGAGCAGGTGATTTCGCGCAAGCTGGCCGAGGAAATCAAGCAGCGGTTGGATCGCAAAGAGCAGGTGATGGTGCTGCTCAATCGCCGCGGATACTCCCCGGTGGCGCTATGCCGCGCCTGCGGGAACCGGATGGAGTGCAGGAACTGCGCCATCGCCATGACGCATCATAAGGGCTCGAACCGCATGGTGTGCCACTACTGCGGCTTCATGGCGCCGGTGCCGAAGGTCTGCGGCGAGTGTGGCAGCGAGTACGTATATTTTCTCGGCACAGGGTCGGAAAAACTGGAAGAGTTGTTGCATGGCCTGTTTCCCCAGGCGCGCATCGGCCGTCTCGATCGGGATACAGTTCGCGGCAACGAGGATTTCGAGCGCGCGCTAAATGCCCTTAACGAAGGTGAACTGGATATGCTGGTGGGCACGCAGATGATCGCCAAGGGTCACGACATTCATGGAGTCACGTTGGTGGGGGTGGTTGGGGCAGATATCGCTTTGGGCTTTCCAGATTTTCGCGCGGCGGAGCGCACCTTCCAATTGCTCACTCAGGTGGCGGGGCGCGCGGGGCGCGGGCAGACCCCGGGCAAGGTTGTGTTGCAGACATACTTCCCGGATCATTACGCGGTGCAATATGCAGCCCAGCATGACTTTGTCGGCTTCTACGAAAAAGAGTTGCGCTTTCGCAGTTGGATGCACTATCCGCCGTACAGCGCGCTGGCCAATGTTCTAGTCCGCAGTGACAAACTGGACGAGGCGTTGAAGTGGTCAGGCATTTTAGGCAAGTGGTTCGAGCAGACACGGCATGAAGGCATTCGCGTGCTGGGTCCAGCAGCAGCGCCGATTGTGCGTCTGAAGCGCGATTACCGCTACCATTTTGTTCTGAAGTCCGTCAGCCGTGAGAAGCTCAATGCGACGTTGAGATCGCTGCTTGTCTATGCGGCACAAGAAAAGATTCCGCGGACCCATGTAATTGTGGACGTGGATGCGCTGTGGTTGATGTGAGGGGCGGCTTCTCCATTTGGCTTTCAGCTTTTCGCTTTTACCAAGAAGGGTATGGGCCAACCCTGGGTTTTCTCTCAGGCAGGCCGCACTGCAACGGACGAACCGCCCGCCCTTTCGCACAGACCGTTGCGTCTCATGACGGAACAATAAAGCCCGCAAGGAGAAGGGCACCCGGCCTAGGCCAGCCCCCCGTAAGAGACGGTAAACTCAAGGAGAGGTTGGAGATTCTATGGGGTCAGTTTGAACACGACTCCACAACCGAGCCCGCAGTAAGTGGAATTCTGGTGGCCGCCTTCAGAGGTCGTGCCGTAGAGATTCCCGCTCGCATCTTGGATCAGAGCCCCGTAGGGCGCACTCCCGTCCGACCCAGAGAAAGTGTGCAGTACTGTGAACTTGCCAGTCATATCCAACTTGAACACAACTAAACCGGCTGTGCCATAGAGGCTTCCCTTCGCATCTCGGATCACACCGCCATAGGGATATCCTCCACCCGCTCCCCCAGTGAAGCTGTACAGCACGGTCAACTTGCCGGTTGTGTCCAGCCTGAAAACCTCCCCATAATCCCCAGCACCTCCGGCGGGTGTGGTCCCGTACAGGTTTCCACTCGCGTCCTGGGCCAAATTACCTTGGGGTTGAAGTCCGTTGCGGTTACTGAATTTGTCAAAAAGCACGGTCTCCTTGCCAGTGGTTTCGACCTTGAACACCGTTCCATTATCAGCGTTGCCGCCCGCCTGAGTGGTGCCGTACAGACTGCCACTCTTATCGCGAAGCAAGACACCTGCGAACGGATAGGTCCCGTCTGGTGACCCCATGAAGCTATGCAGCACGGTTTCCTTGCCGCTGGTATCTATTTTGAACACCGTGCCGCAGGTGCCGTTGTAGTTATCACACGACGTGGCGCCACCGTTTAAGGTAGTACCATAAAGGATGCCCTTGCCGTTCCTTACCAGCCCCTGTGCTGGAGCGCCACCGTCCGCGCCCCCGGTGAAAGTGTGCAACACGGTTACAGCTCCGGTCGCATCCAGCTTGAATGCTGCGCCACAACCCTGAGCATTGCCAGCAAAACAATTGATGATCCCGCCCGTCAAAGTAGTCCCGTAGAGGTTTCCCGAGGCATCAATCGTCACGGGCGCTTCCGGGTATCCCCCGTCCGTTCCGTCGGTGAAGCTGTACAGCGCCATTTCCTTCCCACTCAAACTCAGCTTGAACACGGTGCCGCAGCCTGCGGGTCTGTAAGGGCCGTTGTCGCATGCTCCAGTTCCGCCATAGTATGTCGTGCCATAGAGATTTCCCTTTGCATCCCGGATCACACCTGCATAGGGAAACCCTCCGTCAGCCCCGCCTTTGAACTTGTAGAGTACCCTGTAGGTCTGTGCTCGCGCCGATTCAGTCGCAACGACCGTTAGCCCAAGCACGACTGCTAACGCCAGCGCGGCACTTGCTGCTTGTTGTCGCGTCCCGGAAACCCAGCCTCGATGTTGCGCTGACTTGGCCATTATCGACCTCCCTGTCAGGAGCGGCCCCAATCCTAGGCTTCCGATGCAAGATGTGCAAGGAGATTTTCCGCCTCATTCAGACAGGGAAGTGAAAAAGCCCTTGAGGAAGAACAATAGAACACTGTGACGAAGCACCGGGCACAAAACGCTCCTAGCACGGGGGGCTGGCCCCTGGCCCATGCTTTCACCATGCACAAGCTGCTTTCACCCCACACAAAAGCGGGTGCCCCATCCTTTCGCCTTCTTTGGTCATTGCGCACTTTGACGAGGGGGCGAATCGGGGCGCTGACGAGGTACGCCTGGCTGTTCCCTACTGAGCGCCGACCTCGCCGCGTGGCCTTGCGGTTTGACTTGGCCAGACCATAGAATCAAAGAGGAGTTGATCGCGCACTGCTTTCGGATGCCTACTGAAAACGCGCGCAGCAGCTCCCAATCACTACCTACAGCAGATCTTTTGCAACAGCCCGTCCGCGGGAGAGATGGCCGAGTGGCTGAAGGCGCACGCTTGGAAAGCGTGTTTACTCGAAAGGGTAACGTGGGTTCGAATCCCACTCTCTCCGCCATACTTTATTAACACCGTATGTTTACTGCATTTTCATTGACTTAAGCTACCTTGGTGTCTACAATGGTGTCCATAGGGAGCGCCACAGGCACCATGAAGCAAACAGTCTCACTTCTAAAGCAGGTCAAGCTCGACGGCATCTGGAAGCGGTATCCCGTCGTCCTGAATCGCAATGGCAGCATCAAGGCGAATGTCGTCCTGATGGGCGAGAGGGAAGTCGCTGCGCCGGACGGCAACTACATTCTCGACTGGTACGAGAACGGCAAGCGCATGCGGAAATCGGTCGGCAAGGACGCGGCAGATGCGCAGGTTGCCAAGGAACGCAAGATCGCAGAACTGGAAGCGGCCCGCACAGGGCTCACCGTGATGAACGCGGACTCGACGAAGCGTTTGCTGAAGACCGCAGTTGCTGATTACCTCGACGAAATCAAACTCACCAAGAAGCCGAAGACGCTGTCCGCATACACGACTGCGCTGGACTACTTCACCGAATCGTGCCCGAAGAACTACGTCGAAGACATCGAGCGCAAAGACCTGCTGAAGTTCACGGCATTCTTGCGGGACGAGAAGGAGCAAGCCCCGCGATCCGTCCACAACAAGTTTGCAAACGTCATGGGGTTCTTGAAGGCGCAGGGTGTTCGAGGGCTGATGGGAAAGAACGATTGGCCGCAGTACACCGAGGAAGAAACAGAGATTTACGAGCATGAGGACACGGACGCGCTGTTCGCGGCCTGTGATGCGGAAGAACGCCTGTGGTTCGAGTTCTTCCTGATGACTGGCATGCGTGAGCAAGAAGTGATGCACGTCTACTGGTCGGATGTGAACCTCAAGGCGGCTACGGTGAAGGTCACGCACAAGCCCGATTACAACTGGACACCGAAGGCGTACAAGGAACGCACGATTCCGATTCCTGCCGCACTCGTCACTCGCCTGCAAGAGGTAAAGGCTAAGCATGACGCGAAGTGCCCGCTGGTGTTCCCAACCGCTGGCTGCCGCCCCAAACTGAACTTCTTGGATGACCTAAAGGCCGTGGCGGAACGTGCGAGTCTCAAACCCGAGAACTTCTACCTGCATAAGTTCCGCGCAACGTTCGCCACATGGCACCTGTGGAACGGAACTGATTTGCGCACGGTGCAGTCATGGATGGGCCACACCGACCTTGCCAGCACTCTGCGTTATCTGAAGCCGAACCGCAGCCAAGCGGCAAGGGACAAGGTCAACACTGCGTTCTCCGCGAACAACGGGCAGTGATACGCACTATGCAGCCTCACGAAACCACGCAGGAACTGATTCGCGGGCTTGGAGCCAGCGTGCCACGGTCGGCCCGCAGAAACGTATCGTGCGCCCGAGCCTGAAGAACGGGACGCGCTTCGCCTTCACCCAGCGTTGGATCGTCAGAGGTGTGACATTCAACAGGGGAGCAAGTTCAGATATGGACAGCGCATGACCGAAGCCGCACAGTCGATCCGCGATAGATGTTGGTTGTGTGGGTGCTTCAGTGACGGACAAGCAGCCCTCGCATAGCGCGAGGACGTGAAGCTAGGTTGAACATTGGAGCCCTTGCAGTTGGTAGGAGTTTCCAGTCGGGCGCGTTAGCCTTCGTCGCTGGGCTTTGCTACCAAGTTCGCCTGCACTCTGCCTGACGCAGGCGGCACGTGGTCTGTGCCGTTTTCCAAACAAACTCATTTTAACACGCCGACTCCTCTGAATCAATCCAAAACCCGCGCCCAGCACGGCATACATAAAATTTTGGGCGGTCTCCAGCAGACCCGGCCAGCGACGCAATGCTAAAATCTCCTGATATGTTCATCAGCGAGGACGATCTTAAGACCTTGGATGGATGGCTCAAGTACCAAGGCGTTGACCCGGAGACGACCACGCCAGACGATTTAGAAACATGGCGAGGCTTATTCGAAGACGGGCGAAAACGTACTTTAGGCATGCCCAAAGTTGGACTGATGAAAATCCAACGAGTTCCCGGTGAACATTTATATGCAGTGGCGGTACGAGAGGGTTCCGATCTCTGGCTGGCGATGTGGGTTCGGCACTCGCGTAAGGGTGAGTTTTTCGCTATGTTGCCGCGCCAAGATCGAGAGTGGGATGCTCACGCTAGTTATCACCTCGATGGCAACCTTCACATCAAGAACGATGGCGGCAAGTTAGTCAATAAATGTCAGCCATTGACGAGCAACTTCCAAGGCACACAACCTCTCGTCACGTTTGCTGGACATGGGCCAAAAAGCATTGGGGCAATTTGCGATCCGACCGCATTCACTGGTGTTGTGGAAATCCCGCCCGGTATTCTCGGGCCGCGCGACGGCCAGATCACGGTTGATCTCGTAGCGCCAAACTGCCAGCCACCCGCTAACCCTTGGACTAAGATCGCCCGTCGAGAAGTGTTTCATGACCAGTTTCCGGGCGTCATGATTACGGTCGAGTCGTTCGTCTGAACCCGCTCCATCGCGTACGACATACCGCGCTGATCCACAGGCTGCGTAAGCCAAAAATCGGCCTCGAAGAGACGAATGCCATAAGGCATGAGAGAAGCACAGACCCATGGCGCAGGTCGCGTATAATGCCCAGTTCCGTGTGTAAGGCCAAGGTGCCCGTTTCAACCCAGTGCTGTGTCTCCAAGTGTATTTGGCTAGGCTCTGCTTGCTCCAGCCTCAAATCAGCCGCGTGCTACAAAAACATAAAATCATGCTACGCAATACCGTGATCTGTCCCATTACGTCATATTGGGACACTGGATGCGAACACGGTACTCTACGCTACACATTGATAATGCATGACTTGTTGGCGTTTGGTGTCTGTGTGGTGCCCATTCCCACGCTACACGGATGGTGACCATCCTACATTTTCCCGCACTTAGGATCAGGTCGGGGTCTGCAACCCGGCGCTGTGCAGGGCGAAATGGACAGGGGAGAACGGGCTGGGAGAACCATGCAAACCATTGTAGGGGTGGGAGATAAGGGGGTCTTTAAGACCATCCGTTTGACCCCGTCGCCACCCGACGCGCCGTACGGACGACGGTCACCGCCAGCGCGGCCTCGCCAACCGAAACGTCCCTACATGGTACCGCCTGCGTACGCCTGCATAACGTCCCTAAGTCCCTAGCCCGTAATAGGTTAGCGTCTTTTCTGTAGGTACCATCGCTGGAGCCTCCCAAATGGCCTGCTACGTGTACGTAGTTTCAATGACTTGCAGACGCCGTATGTACCAAAATGCACCGCTATTCGGCTCTAAAAGCACCTTCTTGCACCCTTATCGGACGCCTTTAACCCGCATCACCAATGGACTCGCCGATCTTCGCCAATCATTCGCTACAGGCACGAATGCCGCTGTTCCGGCTGCGTAGGAGCGACGATCTGCCTTTGTACGTGGGTCAGGGCTCATTTCGCCTCCTGTTCGCTGTAGGGCTGCCAGCGTAACTCTTACCACTGGGTACCGAAGATTCCTTGCCCCATGCTTTGCGGGTCGGTATCCTGACGTTGCATCAAGAGCGACGCACACGGGATGTGCTTCCACCAATCCGAGGACAGGTCAGCGTTCCACGGTGGTTCGGCTACCCAGCCAGATGCGGCGGGAATAGGAGCCCGCAAAACAATGGCAACCACACTAGCACCCACAGCAGAGACATCCGTTTTTCAAACCATCCACTCAACCGTTCCATTGGAACGGTCGGAACCATTCGGACAGAACTGGACGAGCTATAGCGCAAAGGCTCTGCATAGCATCGTCTGTGATTCCGTTAAGGAACTGACGGCACTTAGTCGCCGAGGCCAGACAGAACTTCGGCAACGGCTCCTGCCTGCATTGCAAGAAGTCCGTCGCCGCATTGCTAAGGGAGAGACAATTGACGGATATGACACAGTGACTGATTATCTTTCCGCCGTGGGACTTTCTGAAGGTGTCATCCGCAAATGGGAGTTCCGTCTACGCGAAAAGGAACTCAAAGAATTGGGCCTCGATGAGAAGGCCGCAGTACCTAACGTTGAGACCAATCCTGTACCAGATGCTGAAGAACTGGCTGCTCTACTCACACCACTTGAGTGCGAACCCCAGCCTGCATCGGAACCAATCGAAGCGTCTGCAACAGAGATAATGCCGCCACAATCGGACACCGTTCGCCTGCGTCAGTTTTTCAAAGGCACGAGTATCGAAGTCAAGCAGTCCATCCACGGCAACAAGTTTCTCTTGGACGGATTGTCCTTCGCGCAGTGCCGTGAAATCGCAACGATGTTGGTGAGCGAATGAAGATACACACGCAGCCAGTCAAAGGTGGGGCGCAGAAAGATGCTGTCTGGAAACGTAAGACAGGCCGTGGCAGTTTTAGCGAGTTCCATTACGACAAAGAATTGCGCCAGAAAGCCTGTGAGTGCCACGTCGTTCATGTCGAGGATTACGGATGGATTGGATTCATCGCTAGTTTCCGCAGGCGAGGGCACTTCTACGATCCGCAGAACCGCGAGATGTGGACGGCGCACAAGACCGCAATCAAGTTGCCTCGCACACATCCTGACTACTATCGGCTCTGGGCGTTGATTGCCGACTATCAAGCCCGGATGCACCTCGACCGTGGACATCTATTTGTAACAAAGGCTCCAGCCGACCACAGCGTGTATCGAGACTTGCCTAACTCAGGATGGGAGCCGAGCACCACGGACAATCGCGCCAAGAAATATGGCTATCGCAGCCACAGGTTTGTCGGTGCTGCGATGGCAGGCTTGGGAGAACCTAATGGGTAACGACATCACTGTTGCCATACACGAAGCCGGACACGCAGTAGTTCTGGCATCTCTCGGTCACGCGCAGGACATTCTCTTTGTCACCGCAATGCCGAACTTCATAGACCCGGAGATCGTCGCGCACTACGACAGGCTCGAACGACTCGGCAGCACAATCCCGAGACCTGTTGGACATTCGTTGGGTTACGTTCAGCGTGATCCAGATCGCGGACCTTTACCGCTCAGCGTCGAGGTGCCGTTTTCATTAGGAGGTGTAGTCGCGGAACTGAAACATGCGCCGGAGGGTGCATTCAGCACGGTACGCATCGGGTTTCTTAATGGCGACATTGCATCTCTTGTTCAAGCGTTCGAGAAGGCGGGTATTGAAACATCTGATGCCGATGTCTTTCGAGAAGTCAACCGTCTGCTGTTTCAGCATACAGACCTTCAAGCATCTTCGGCGGCACTGGGGACCAGCAGTCTGATGTTCACAGCGCTGGCCGGGATGGAAGTCTCGGCTGTTCCGCGACACGAATGCATTGAGATTGGTCTTGCGTTAGCGACGCAGAAGATCAGGACGCATTGGAATGTCGTACGCGCACTGGCAGACCTGCTCGTCGAGAAAGACGCGGTTTGTTCTCCCGATCTGCTGGCATTCTTCGAGCGCCATGGATTATCGAGCGCATGACGTACGCCGTGAACATATTCACGCGGGATCGAAGCCGGATCAGTTCTCGGGGTCTGATTTAACAAGTTGCCACTGGGCAGCGGTCAACAACATCGTCATGTGTTCCCGTATAAGGGAACCGTTAGAACAGTAGAACAGATGGAACATTTAGCAAGGGAGAATATATAGACGAACACACACTACACATACATAAGCAAAGGACTTAGGTCGTTTTTGGAAATGTGTGGTTTTAACTGTTCTTCTGTTCTCGCGTTATTTCTCACGGGAACAGACAATGGCACTGGTGTTGACTTGCGGAACGGGTCATCGATTAAATCAGGCCCGTGGAACGGTTCACCCGGCGCAGATCGGAAATCGCGGCGTACTTCGAGACAAAAGCCGCGTATTATAGACTGGGGCTTGACAGATGTCAAGTTTTGGTGTAAACTTCTTTTAGATCGACGAAGGCACGGGATTATCAGTCTCCTGTGAAGGCTCTTTGAACACATCCGCGTGAGGGATGGGTACGTACTCACGGCGCGGGATTTTCAATCTCCCGTGAACGCCTGAAGGTTGGGCGTCTTCGAACAAGGAAGCCCGTATGCGAAACCTATCCGCTCTACGAGTCCCGTTCGTGGGGCTCCGTGTCAGTTCTTCGAACTAAGCCTCGCCATTTCCTAACTCAACCTGATGTCCTGTGCGGCAGCGCGGGACAGGATCGCGCATTGGCGGAAGCCTGCGCGTATTTGTGCTGTGTCGCACGCCTGAACTACCAAACAACATAGGAGAGACCATGAATAAGTATCGTGTTGGGCGAATGACCATTGAAACGTCGTACGTGGGCTGCTACCGCTCCACGCTGCGCGACAAGACTGGCGAAGTGTTGGCCTGCGGTGAGAGCCAGACAGGATGGACGGAAGCCGTCCGCAACATGGGTCGCACGTATCAAGACGCCGTGGAGCGGAGGATTTTTCCTCAAAGAACGTCCGCAGCCGTTGCGTAATCCGTAGCCGCAGCACAGCAGTACGAAGTAGCACCGAAGTTGGATGAAAGGAACTATGAAGACATTCACGTTGTCAGACCTGAACAAACTACCCCGCGCAAAGCGCGACTGGGTAGCAGATCAACTGATCCGAGCCGGGAAACGCCCGAGCATCATCTGCGGCAGTCCCGAAGCAGGGAAATCCACACTGGCCATGCAACTCACCAAAGCCGTCGCGCGTGGCGAAGACTTCCTTGGCCGCAAGACCACTCAAGGTCGCGTCATCTATTGGCAGAGTGAGGAAGACGAGCGAGACGCAGCCGAAGACTTTCTCCCCGGCGTCAGCCTAGATGACCCAATCCTGATTTTGCATCCTGACGTTCGTGACAACAACCTCACGGAGTTGGCAAAGGCTCTACGCAAGTATCCTGACACCCGCCTCTGCGTTATCGAAACGCTGATGGACTTCTTCAAGTCGGAGGACATCGACGCTGGTCCGGAGAACCGCAAGAAGTTTTCCAAGTTGCAAGAAGTCATGGGACTGTTCCCGCAATGCGCTTTCATTCTACTGCATTGGTTTAAGAAGTCGGACTCGCAGAAGACTGGGCTATCCATTCACAAGATGCTGGGCTCCACAGTCATCGCGGCTGAAACGTCCACCAAAATCTTCTTGCGTGAGGTTTCCGATAGCGATCCCCGTCGCGTCATTCAAGTACGTATCCGCAAAGGCACGAGCATTGAAGAGACCTATTTGAACTTCGATCCTGTGACAAAGACATCCACGCTGGGCATGACTGTCGCCCAAGAAAAGGCCGAGCGCAAGGTCGTCGTTGGCGAACAGCAGCAGGTTGCCAAACAGACCAATCTGCTGGCAGTGATTGCCGAACATCGCAAAGCCAACGTCACAGAGATTCACGAAATCGTAGGCGGCATGAAAGCCAAACTTCTGCTCGACCTAGCACAGTTGGAAAATGACGGCAAAATATTTTGCCTCCACAATCAGGGGCCGAGGGGCAACCAAAATCAGTACGCCATTAAGCAAGGTGGCCCCGAAGAACTGTTTGAGAGATTTGAAGCCACGACACGTCACCCGAGTTCCATGGCGACCTTCTACTACGGTCTCAACGACGCTGACAAAAGACTCGTCTGGAACAAGTACCCGCAGCATTGGGAAGCATTGAAGGAGAGATTGCAATGAACAACACCACAGACACCATCGAGCAGGAACTGAACAAACTGGAATCACTGCACCGCTACTGGAAACTACTTCTGAGTGGCGTCGAGCCACCGAGCCCGGAGCGTCTGATGCTCTGGCAATCGCTGTATCCAGAATCTGTGATCCAGCGCGGCATCAAGCGGGCATCGGCCAAACAGTTCAAGTCGCTGGGCGAAGGCAAGCCCATGTCGTCGGATGATGTGCAGCGGTACGCAACAAGTGTGATGCGACGAGAACATGCGACGCGGCAGGAAGCGCAGATCGCGCAACAGGAAGAAGGAGTAGCAAATGCGTAAGGAAGAGTTCAAAAAGTTTATTGGAAGCAGGCTCGAAGAGTCTTCATCCGTTGAACAAGCAATGCAGGCGGTGCTTGAGAGCAAAGACACCAGTGCCGCCAACAAACGTCAGGCGAAAAAAGTCCTCGCACTGTTATCTGAGCCCGAGGTAATCGACCCCGCCGCAAAGCAGTGGGTTGCGCGGTACATGGCCGCTCTTGAAAAGCAGGACCACCCAACTGCTGCAAGCCATCTGGGAAGAACTCTGGGTCGAGGAAGGAGTCGTTAATGCCCCGTCAAAATAAGGAACAAGCGGTGACCAATGCCCTCCGCGAGGAAGGCTTGAAGATCATAGCCAGCGACAAAGCCACTTCGACGGAGAAGATGCACTGGTCGAAGCTACTTTTCGACATGCAAGATGTGACCAAACAAGAACTAACGGTTCAGGTCAAGCAGGCCGAAGACGCCCGTGAAGCAGCCGAGTCTACGTTGAAGACTGTGCAGGATGCGCTGGCAGCGGCCAACGCCAAAGTCGCGGAGTTGGAACCGTCCGCCCTACGCTTACCCGCAGTAGAAGCGGAACTCGCCGATCTGCGAACGAACTTCGACGCGAAGACATCGCAAGCACGAAAGGAACTGGTCGAAGAGTCGCGGCAGAATATGTTCAAGGCTCAGCGATCTGAAAACGCCGCAAAGGACACGTTGGCGACTGCACAATCGCAGTTCGGCGCACGCGGCCAGCAGATTTTGCTCGACTTTGTTCAGAAACTTGTCGAACAGTTCTCCATCCCCGAACCAGCCCCAGAAACTCTGCCAGCAGGAATCTCGCCGCTGGTACTCACCCTTTGGGGACACTCGCCGACCAAGGCGCAACTCATGCTGGCGTATCACAAGTCGTTCCCTGAGCCCAGTGCAGCGTTCCGCCAGACGCTGCTCCAACTTCTTAAGACAACTCTGCCGCTGGAACAGTTCGCTGGAATGGAACTACCCAAGCCAGTCGAGAACCTGTCAGAGAAGATCGCAGTGCTTACCGCCATGGCGCAGCGTTGGAATGTCTGGACAGACGACATCCAGCGCGAGTTCGAGCAGTTGCAGATCGAAAGGCAAACCGCTTTTCTCAGAAATCACAACGCCGCGATGGCCGCACAGGAACATGATGCTGCATGGCGCGGCATGGGCAGGACGCCGATTGGGCAGCAAGAGCCCGTGTCCAGTGTTCCCCTCAGTGAGCACGGCCTTAACTGTTCCTGCAAGGTGTGTGGTGGGCCACCACCAGCATCCGACTGGAATGGATACATCCCAGCAGACCCCAGCATGTCACCGAAGCCGGAAATAAGAGAGGAGGACGAGCGATGACGAAGATCACGTATGACTACATTGAAATCGACACGACCGACAAGGCCGAGTTGCGGAAACAAGAAAGCGCGGGCTTCGAGATTTACGGAGTCAGCCGCGATCTGCGGCAAGATCATCCGTCGTTCGTGAAACTCAGACGCCCGCTCGGAAAGGAAGGCAAGAAATGAAAACTGAAAAATGGGTCATCTTGGAAAATGACGGAGACACAGTGCGTCTGAGTCGTGATCTTGAAGACACGTATGAGGAATCCACTCTTCAACGCCCAGACAACACCACACCAAGTGAGTGGCATGAGTTGTGGAAGGTCGGGGATTCTTTTGGTGCTGATGAGTTTCACGACCGAGTGCGGTTCGAGGCGGTCAGGCGCAATGGCAAGGGCGTCTTGAATGCGTCCGAAAAGTGGGCGGTCGATAGATGGAATCGGCCCGAGCCCGCAACGAAACTCCGTAGAGATTGGCTGTATACATTGGCGCGGCCCGTGCTGGCTGGGATTAAGCAGGCGGATAGCATGAAGACCACATGGCTGCACACATACGCTCGTGATTTGTATCTCGGCCTGTCGTCCAAGCATCCCGACATCGCCACGGAGTACCTCGCCGCGATCAGCAGAAATGAAGCCGCGCTCCTCAACTTCATCGATAAGCACGGTGACCCGTCGTACGTAGAGCCCGATCAAGAAGAGATGGAGCGCCTAGAGGCGGAACTAGAGCGTGATGGATTGGACTTCAGCAAGGGGAAATCGTGACTTCACTCGAACACGCTGGGAACCGCGAACTCGACCCAGCCGCGCTCTCTAAGTTTAGGGAAGTGGTGTTCTCGAAATATTACGAGACGTGGCACGGACGCCTCGCGCACAAGTGGAGATACGAGGACAGTGTCACCGTCATCATGGGCCTGATGGCGCGGCTCGATGAATGCCCGCCTCCCGACGCCGATCCTGAGTATTGCACATGTGTCGAATGCTACGAGAACTTCATCTACAACTGGTGCCTCGACACTATTGACGACATTTGCTGGAGTCGCGCTGTCTATCGCGCGAATCTGAAGTTGCCGCTCGACAAGGCGATGAAGTTGAAGCCTCGGCGCAAGAACTGCAAGCCGATGGAGTATGAGCAGCATGGAAACATTTTGTATATCAAGATGAACTTGCCCGACTCGGAAGAGTTCCTCGTGTGGACTATCGAGGACGAGTGGAAAGACTGGGTCGATGTGGTCTGGCCTGTCTATTTGAAGCATGACTACAGGCTAGGTTGGTACATCGCTAAAAGCACTAAGCGGCAACTTCGCGATGGTTCATGGCTTCCTTGTGACGTAAGCGTGGCTCACCTTTTCTGTTCGTGCCTGCATGGGGAGAGTGTACGCAGCGCAGACGGATCAATGTTGAACTACCTCGATGGGAATCTGATTCGAGTGGACAACGTCGAGAAGGACACCACTGATCCAGACAAACCGCCCCGCGCTTTTCAACTGAACACAGACATCGCGGCTCTCGACCAGTGGCGTCCCGAGAAAAAAGTCAACACGACCCACGATGATACGGCAGATGAAACTGAAGAGGGCGTGCTCAAAGGCAGCGTCTCAGCCGGGGCACTATCCGCCTCATGGAAACTCGACCGCGTAGTCGATGGGAAAGAATCGACTCAGGCCGTATCCGCTCCGACCGAGCGCGGCATCAACAGGAAGGCCCACAATCAGGCCGAGCAGGAATCTCTGAGCGACACCGCAAACCGGACTTCGAAGGTGGAGCGCGTCAAGACCAAGGAGTCCATGGAGGTTGTGAAAGACCAGATGAATGCGATCTGGTCAGCGGGGACAAGCCATCTAAAGTCAGAGCCCGCATAAATCCGCCCGAAAAATCGTCCAAACTATATTTGGCTTGTTTTCATAAACATGCGGGAGATTTCCGATTTTGAGCCCCTGAAAAACAGGTACTACGCTGCAAGTATATAGGGTTTTTGAGGCGCAGATCGCCGCGCCGGGGAGGAACAAGCACCATGGTTATTGAGATTTTGGTCGAAGACAGCATGAAAGAAATCGTAGATTTGCCCGGTTCCAAGCAGCAGATCGAGGGCGCAGTCCTTCGAACGCTGTTTCAACTGCGGGACGCATATCACGAGCGCCTTTCGAGAACACAGCCGCGCGGGAACTTCGTCGGCATCACCAAGACATAACGACTTCGAGAAAGGCCGTTGAAGCATTTCTGAGGGAACCAAAACCCCAGCGCTTACAGGACTTCGGCCTTCTCGATCACAGCGGGCACGGCATTCACCGTGTCCCGCACATCTTAAAGACATTCGGGGAGACGAGGTGCTTCGTGCAAGCGCACAAAGTGCCGAAGGAGACGGCTTCTCGAAACACCTTTGCGTCGGTTCATCCATGTTCTCGACGCGAACGCGGGCACGCTGACTACGGTCGCGCCCCGCAGACATTCAGATGGCTGGGCAAAGAGACTTTGATCGGTCTTTCCAGCAGCAGCAGGCACCAAGTCCATCACGGGATGCGGTGCCTGTGACTTTTCAGCAACACATTGAGATGGCGATGGGAGAGCCGGACAGCCAGTCTGGCGACGACTCCATTGCACAGTGATGTCTCCCACTTCGTCGTGGGAGACATTGCGACCTATCAGCAACACTAGCCGCACCGATGAAATGGGCATCGGGCTCCGGCACCAGTGTCCGCGTTAACGGAGTCGGAGCACGCGGCGTTCTTTGGGAGGAGAAATGGATTTCTTTCTACACAAAGCCCGTATGGGAGACGAGAGGTGCATCAATGGGCGGCATGTACGCGAGTATACGCCTACCGATGAAGAGGAACGCGACGAAGAGATACGCGCAAGAATCGCGGCCAACAACAAGGCAACAGCGCGACAAGAAATACCCAAGGAGGAGTAGCAAACATGAGTAACAACTTCGTTTTTTCAAGCGGCAGCGGTGTTCGTGACCGCGTAGTCGTTCAATCAGGCAATGACCGAGGGCTCGGCAGCGATCACTCGGGAGAAGTGTGGGGAACGCTTCAGGTGACGCATCGCGCGGAGAACGCCAAAGGCGTTGTTTCGTATATCACGAAATGCACACAGTGCGGCCAGAGCGGTCAGAGAATCACACAGGCACAGTTCGAAGATTCAAAGTACGTAATCGCTTGCTGCAACCCCGGCTGCGGGAAGGTATCAGCGCCCCGTGAGTCCCGCGAGGCTTCGGTACAGATTCGCCAGCGCGAAGATGTCGTAATGTCGCCCCGTGCTCGTGCCGAAGCGGCAGCGGCCAAGGCGGCCCGTGAGGCGTTCGAGAAAGATGGAGGAGAGTAATGAGAGCCACAGTAGGAAACGCACGCGACCACAGGTCGAACGATCCGATCTACCAAGAGTACCTCGCCGACTTAGCCAAAGAGCAGGCAGCGATAAAGGCCGAGCAAGATGCCTTAGCCGCAGCAGCCGAAGAGGCTGATCCGATTTTGTCTTTTCAAAAGTCGGCCAATGCTTCAGCGCACGCTGTGTTGGAACTACTGCAAACAGGATTTGTTCCCGAGTCGATCTTGCCGATTGAACGGCTGAATGGTCGCGTCATCGCAAACGAGCAAGCGATGATAAATAACTGGCGTTTCTTCGCAGCAAACACGCCATCATTCAAACCCGATTACATGGGACGCCCGCTGCTTGACGCTGCGTTTCGTTCGCAGATCATCCCAACCGCGCCAGCGTACACGGCACTTCACAACTTGATGCTTCAGTACGGCGCGTATCCGGACGAGCCCGTGCAAACCGCCGTCACCGAGCCCGAAGTCGTAGAGCCCGTGTTGACCCCGAGTGAACGCGCGGCCAAGAAATATTCCGACGACAGAACAATCGTAGTGGTGACCGATCCTGCCACTGGGCAAGAGTTCACGGAGCACATGCTTTCCCAACTCACTGCCGTCGAGGAAAGGCGCTTGAGGCGCATCGCAGAAAAAGGGACTGAGTTTGGTTCCGCGTATGAAGGCTTTCTGGATGTCAAGGACAGTCAGTTCGCCCGCGATCAGGAACTCGCCAAACGCGCGGCCGAGGAAGGACAGCAGTAACAAACAGGAGGATTTATGAACATTGCAGAAATCAGTCAGTTAACACACGCCAGCCTCAACAAGTTGACGAGCGAGGCGTACAAAGACGCCTTCAGCGATCCACAAACCGGGGACGCATTTCGCGCCCGCATCAACGAACTGGAGAACTCTCCACGCCCAGCAGCATCACGACCAGCAGGGAACGTACGCGCAGACGCTCCGACTCCAACACCCGCAATGACTTCGTTCGATCCGAGTTTCGACAGCGATCCAAATGATGGGCCATCCTCCGCAGCGGCAGCAGTACCTCCAGCCCGTGGCGTTCGTGGCCGAGTGGAGCAACCCGCAGCAGCACAGCCAGCCGCAGCCCCAATAGATGCAGCGGCCCAGCCAGCGGCACCTGCAACCGTGGACGAATCGCTTCCAGAACTCGTGCATGAATACCAGCCCGTGGATCGCAGCGGTCGCCCGGTTGGTCACAAGCAGTCATTCAAGTATCGCACTCAAGCGGAACTGATCGAGAAGTTGACTGCCGCACATTCCGCAGCCTCCGCTCACATTCGTGAGTTGACCCGAAATAAGAGGCTCGAAGAGATTGTCGCAGTAGGCCCAACGGAAAAGAACTTCACGCCCTCGACCGAAGTGCCGAAGACGATGGAAGAACTTGCCAAGGAACTACTCGAACAGCGGCAACAGAACTTTCTGCTGTCAGTTCGCGAAGCATTGAATGCTTTCCAACTCTCTGCCGACTGGGCGAAGTATCGTTCAGCCGCGAACGCGGAGTCAGTCGTGTTGGCTGTCGAACGTCTGGGACTGTCGCCAGCCGAGCCGCTGTCGTACCATACGGCCTTTCAACACATGAAGGCGGTTTTGGAACCTGTGGTGGTCGCAGCGGAACCAGCACCAGCACCAACTCCCGCTCCAGTCGCAGCAGTCGCAGCCACACCCGCTCCTGCCGTACGTCGTACTGCACAGCCCGTGGGCGTCAGCACTGGGATCAGCAACGTGGACTCGTTCAACGAGGAACCAGACTTCGCGCCCGCCAAAGTTCCGGGCGTTAGGCTGGTCTTGTCTGACGGCAAGAGTCAGGTGATGACGCTTCAAGCATGGGAAAAACTTCCTAGCGAAAAACAGCGCAGGATTTTGCTGAACGCGGCCAACGCAAATGCCATCGAGTCCCTTTTTGTCGCGGCCAACGAACAGCGAATGGCAGCACGCCGATAAATCAACACAGGCTCGGAGAAGGGCCGCAATAAATATTTAGCCGCACTGCGGCCCGAAAGGAAACAACCCAAATGGACGACCGTTCATTAGCACAACCCAATGCAAACGTACCTGACGCAGGGACGCCAGCACCAATGCCGACACCAGCAATGCCCAGCGCCATCCAGCCCGCGCCGACAATGCCACAGGCAGATTCAAACGCGCCCGATGCAGACACCGCTGCTGGCGCTTCAATCCCTGCGAACTTGGTCAACAATCCCGCTGCGCCTACGCAAAAAATGGCGACTCAGGCCGACCTGAACAAAACCTCGCCCGCTCCGCAGCACGCTGCTTTGTACAACGCGGCCATCGAGATGACTGGCGGACAAAGATACACGACTAGTGTCGATGCGGATGGAAACACCGTTCGTACGCCAATCGAGCCGAAGCCTTGGGCTCTCGGGCTTGCGCTTGCTCTGAACGTTTTGAGTGGCGGACTCCAAGGTCTGGCTCCAACAGGGCCGGGACGCTATGGCAAGGCCGCAGAAATCGGCGTGAAGGCTGGCATGGAACAGCGTGCAGCCGTGCAGCAGGCGAATGCGCAGCAGGACGAGCAGGCTGCTGCCGATCAGAACATCAAGATGAACACCGTTCGGACGAACCTACAGATTCGTCAAATGGCGCAGAACGTCGGCAAGCAAGACATGGAGATGAACAAAGCGTACGTGGACGGCATGGCTCCACAAGCCAAGATGGTCGAGGATCATCCTCAGTTCATCAAGGCCGACATTCCCGAAGACAAAGTCCAAGAGAATCTGGCCAAGTATCCCGTCACGTCCTTCTTGTACATTCCGCACGGTGAACCGTTCCCGATCATGGACACGACCACTGGAAAGCAAAAGGAAGTCAACGGTGTTCCGGCTTGGGGACACAACTATTACGTTGTGGATGCCAAGGCGAAAGGCGTGTTGACGCAGGAGATTCAAGATCAGGGTTACAAGATTGGAAAGTTCCGCAATCCCGATGGGTCGCGTATAAACGTTCCAACTACCTCGGAATATCCGATGTCCACCATCGCGGCATACGGTGCGCAGTTCGCTCGGATTCAAACCTCCGAAGAGATGCTGGATAAGCACGCAGATGCTTTCCTCGCCGACAAGGCAGCCCCGCGAGAACCCCTCGCAGACTGGGCTTCAAAAGACCCTCGCAACATGCAAGCCGTTGACGACTACTCGCGCTTCATGGGTGCAGGAGCACCAGATCAAGTATTTGGTGCCATGCTTGCCAATGGCGCGGGACAATCGGCCCAACTGTTGATGCAGCACATGGGCGTTTCGACCGAAGATGTTCGCAAGGCGGAAAACCAGCGTCTCAAAGAACATGCTGAGGCGACCGCCGAAGGTAAGGCTGAAGCGGTTACGCCCAAAACGATGGGCGATGCGTTAGCCATGAAGAACAATCCTGATTCGACCCCAGCCCAGCAGAAGTGGGCACAAGGAGTCATTGATGGATTCAATCAGCAAGCGCAGGACAAAGCCGACACTGCCGCTGACGCTGCTGCGGCAAGGGAAGACTACAAGCAAGCCCTGAAAGATCAGCGCACCATGGGCTACGTGGAAGATCAGAACGGCGATGTCTATCACGTCAGCCGTTGGCAAGCTGACCACATGCCGAACTATTCGGCGCAGACGTTCATCGAGAAGAAACCTTCTGATATCTCCGCAGATCAGAAGGCAATCAAGCCGATTAACGACATCCAGAACAACATCAACGGATACCGTACGGCGAACGCCGCGTACGATGCCGCTGCCAAGTCGAACAAGGTGAATGTTGCTGGCGACCGCAGCAACCTGACTACGATCTTCTCCGCTCCGGCTATCACAGACGCTGCTGCGGCACATGCAGGCGTTGAAGGGTTTGGTATGACCATTCCCACTCTTGCTGCCGATCTGAACAAGGACTTGGCCAAGAAGGTTCTCAATGCGTACAACGCCCTGAGCCCTGAAGGCAAGACGATGGCAGATTCCTATGCCCGTATGCGAGGCGCAATCCCTGCGTACGTCAAGGTCATCACCAACGCAGGCCGTGGAAGCAAAGAACAACTCGACATCGAGTTGCAGAACATCATGCCGCCCTACTTCAACCAGAGCGACATCGGTCACCGTATCGAAACGTTCCAAGGCAACTTGGATACGCAGAAGGCGGGCTTCCCGAAGAACCTTGCTGGCTCTCACTTCGTACCGAACTCGGGCGTGAGCGCTCCGGCATCTCCGAAGACGGTGAAGTTCCAAGGGCAGCAACTTCCAGTGAACGCTGACGGAACCATCACGTATAAGGGTCACAACTATCGCCTGAACCCAGATGGCAAGGGCGCGACGCTTGTAGCCCCGGTTCAGCAATAAAGGAGACACGATGTCCGATACTTCAAGCGTTCCACAAACACTCACGTTCGATGAACCTGTGGCGCAGCCTGCTGCGCCTGTGCAGAAGCCGAGTACGCAGGCATCTGCTCCCGTGGCGAATCCGCCTCAGACCCTTACGTTCGATGAGCCCGTCGCACCGACTGCTGCGGCTCCCGCGACTGCCAGCCAACCTGAGAGCACTCTAAACAAAACAGGCACCATGGCCGAAGATGTTGGCGCAGGCTTTCTCAAAGGCGCGGGGCAGACTGCGAACACAGTCAGCAGCGTACTCAACAAAATCCCTGTACTCGGAAAGTATCTTGCTCCGACCGAAGGAATCAACGCTGCCACTGCACTGGAGACACCCACCAACACTGCGCAGAAAACTGGCGTTGGTGCCGAAGGTATTGCAGAGTTTTTCCTTGGCGATGAAGCCCTCAAAGGATTGTCTATCGCAGAGCGCCTTGGAATGGCTTCAAAGGTCGCTAAACTTGCGGAGACCAATCCAGTCATTGCAAAAATCATCACGGGTGGTTTGAATGCAGTGCGCACGGGCACGGTCAGTGCCGCGCAATCCGCATCACATGCACAAGAAAGTGATCGCACTTCAGCAGCATTGACCGGAGCAGAATACGGTGCAGCAGGCAGTGCTGTTGCTGACGCTGCCGCAGCGGGCATATCCAAAATGATCCCGATGACTAAACAAGGTTTGCTCAAACAAGCTGAACAAGAGCTAGGAGAGCAGTTGTCACTCCGACGCAGAGCAGCAGGTGCGATAGAGGAAGCGGCAGCTAAAGCATCAGATGCTGCCAGAGGGGTAGCCTTCCCAGCACCCAACGCCAGCGAAGCCAGCACTTTCCAGCAGGCAGCAACAGAAATCAAGAGTCACTTCGATCCTGTTTTCGATGCATTGCGGGAACAATCTGGCGGGGTTCTAAATCACGACACTGGTCGATTCGGACCCAACGGTTTTGATGACGCGGTCAACCAAATTAAGCGGGCGAAGAAAGTCATCTACAGCCCTACGCCTGCCAGCACGGATGCATTGAAGCAGGCGGAAACGGAACTTGCAGAGGGTAATCAGAAGCTGCAAGATTTATTTGGCAATAACGATGCCTATGCTGATGCAAAAGCCGGATGGTCAAAGGCAAGCACTCTGGAAGATTTGCATTCTTCGATTGACAAGTCTTTCACGGAACCCTTCGGCGTGAGGGATTCGGGCATTACGCGCGGCTCCATGGGAGAAATTAACCCGAAGAAGTTTGTTGCTAGAGCAAACAAAGCTATCGACGATATTGGCCCCGAAAAGTTAAGAGCGGCCATGGGAAACGACGCTTACAAAGACTTGTTTACTGTTCGGTCTGAGATGGACAACATGCTTTCTGATACAGCGTACGGCAAACAAACAGATGCCCTCGTTCGCGCCTATGCCAGCAACCTTCCAAAAGGTTCTCCGATGCGTACGGCAGGTTATGCAATTTTGACTGCTTTGGCAGGTGCAGGCATCGGCGCAACGGCAGGAGGCGTCAAAGCGGGATTATCAAAAGAAGATGTTTCTTCTGGTGCCGCTCAAGGTGCTGTAATGGGTGGAGTGCTTGGAGCGTCTGCTTCTTTGCCCATATCCGCAGTCCACTGGCTATACACGCACCCAAGTCAAGCAGTCTCTGTGCTAAAAGCAGCAAAGGGTTTGTCACAACCAGTCGCGCAGGCTACGAAACAAATCGCTGCGCAGGGCGTCACACATGTTTATTCGCCGGAAGATGGAACGTTAGTTCCAGTGCAGTAGACCCACGCATTAAAACAAAACGGCCCGCCAGTAAAATGAATCTACCAGCGGGCCAGCTTAGTACCAGACCGTTAAGTCTAAGGTCAAACCGTCACCAATTTTGACGGTGAATCGCACCCTGCTACGGGTGCGGGAGATTACTACTTTCATCCTTTGCTCCTTTCTGGCCTCGGGCCGTAACTGTCCGACCGTCCTCCCACGGTCCAGAAAGTGAAAGCAGTGTACCGCGTACGTCCGTGCGTTTGTATGGCTAGAAAGTAACCGCAAACAACAAGAACAATACAGGGCCAGCAGGCTCCTTTGAACGGAACTTCTTCCGGTTCGAAGTCGAGCTTCTGGCCTTTTTTATTTGAAAGGCAAGCATGTCAAGTAGCAGCATAACTCCAATTCAGAACGATGACTTCGTTCTCGGTGCGAGACAGTTCGAAAACCCGCGCAACATTCAGCCGCAACTCGACACCGACAATCCTCCCGTGGCCCCCCTTAGTGGAGGCGCACGCATCGATATCAGTCTCGCCCATCCAGCGACTATGGATGTTTCCAATCCGGCGCGGGCATCATTCCTGCCAGCGAGTGCTTCTGAGCCTGACGCAGGTTACAAAACCATTCGAGACAAAGATGGCAATGACATTGGACTTGAAACCAGTGGCTATGGAGACGTAGTAGCAGAGAAGCCGCGCAGTGAGCCCGCACCTACACCGAATTATTCCCGAGTCGTGGCCTATCCTTCCGGTCACACTGTCGCCTTTCCTGACTCGCTCACCGCACAAGAGTTCGCCGACGCGGCAAAGGCATCGTGGAACTTCTTAAAGAACGAAGCAGTAGCTGCAGGTCAAGCGATTATAGGGCTGCCCAGCGCCATCGCAGACAGCGTGACAGTCGCACCGACCGCTGATGAGCAGAAGACGCTTGGTGTTCCTGCGAATCCATCATTAGCACAGAAGGCAGCATTGGCTCTGTACCGGAATCTTGGAGAGCCGATTGCCAATGCCGCGCAGTTCTATGGAACGCTGGTGAAACACAACCAATCGCTCATAAATGCGATTCCGACCGACGTACTCGCGCAGGGACTTGGAGCGGGTGCAGGCGCAGCACTTCTTGGGAAAGTTCTGGCACCGACCGAAGAATCGGCAGGAGCCGCAGCCCAGCCGAAGGTTGCTGTGAGTTCGGAGCCCAAGGTGGAGTTCGCGCAGGCTCCTCACGCTGAAGTCGTGCCAACT
Organism: uncultured Acidobacteriota bacterium; assembly: GCA_963832245.1. Taxonomy (GTDB): domain Bacteria; phylum Acidobacteriota; class Terriglobia; order Terriglobales; family Acidobacteriaceae; genus JABDBE01. The sequence goes on along the minus strand of CAWHTG010000004.1, from coordinate 1,561,336 downwards.
GAAACTGCTCAGGCCGCGAGCATGGCTTTAGAAAGACGCAGTGTTGCTCGGCCACCACTGTTGAGTGCCACAGAACTTGAAGAGGCCATACGCAATCGACGCCCAGTGCGAACGCTCGTTGATTCGACGCCGGGAGCACAGGCGACCATTGACGCAGACATTCGCCAGCGGTTGAGTGACGCACCAAGCGGGCGCAATGCAAGGCGTGCAGAACCCGTGCAGACGGTGATACCGGGCACAGGCGTGGAAGAAGTCAAGCCGGAAGTTCCAGACACTCGACCAGATGTCCCGACGTTCTACTCGAAAGCAGAGCGTGTCACGCAGGAGAAGATCCCCAACAGCGCGTCTGGCGACCAAATTCTTGCGACCCTGAGAAACAGTGGCGTCAAAGAAAATGAGATTAGCTGGATGGGGTTGGATGATTTCCTGAAGGGCAAGCCCAAGGTGTCTAAGGCTGACGTTCAGCAGTTCATCAAAGACAACCAGATTCAACTGGGCGAGGTGAATCGAACCGCTGCCGCAGAAGGACGCGGAGCTATGCAGACTGAGCAGAATCAACTTCACGATTACCTCACGGCTGTGCAGGGACGCAATGCTGACTCTTCACTCGGGAAAGCGCTTACGCAATGGTTAGCAGACGAAGGTCCAGAGTCAACTTCTAGACTCTTGTCGCATCCAGATATGACCCCTGAACTGGCATCACAAGTTGCCCGGTGGGACCAATTAGAAGAACAGTTGAAAGGCACTGAAGGAAAGCCTGCGAAGTTCAGCAAGTACGTTCTCGACGGCCCAAAGGAAAACTACAACGAGAAGTTGCTGACTTTGCCAGAGAATATTGAGCCGATTACAAAGTTTCCCGAGGGAATGAAGATTTTGAAAACGAGCACGGGCGAATATTGGGTTGCAGACGAAGATGGCTACGATGTCACTCGCAACGAGTATGGGGACCAGCACACGTTCGGTACTCCAGAGAAAGCCCGTGAAGCAGCGCTGGAAGCGATGAACAATGGGCCTTTTGCAAAGAAGTATCGTGGCTTGACTTCTCAGTCTTTTAAATCTCCACACTTCGAGGAGCCGAATGTTCTGGCGCACGTCAGGCACGATGACCGCATAGACACTGACGGGAAGAAAAATCTGTTCCTTGAGGAAGTACAGAGCGACTGGCATCAAGCGGGCAAGCAGGAAGGCTACCGCATACCCGTCGATACGAAAGAACTGCCGCGGCAACTCGACAATGCGAACGACGCTTATCAAACCGTGTCGAAGCGATTGGCCGCTAATCCAGAAGATGCGCAAGCTAAAGCTGATGCACACGCTGCTTTCCAAGAAACGCAACGGCTTGAGCGAGCATACAACGCAGCGGCTGCGCAGCGCGGTGTTCCCGACGCACCATTCAAGAATGACTGGCACGAACTGGTAATGAAACGAATGCTGCGTGAGGCCGCTGAAAAAGGATACGACCGACTGTCGTGGACTACAGGCGACCAGCAGGCGGAACGATACGACCTGAGCAAACACATTGGCCGAGTGACCTATGACCCCACAGACAACACCCTGCAAGCGTTTAATCCGAGCGGAAAGAGCATCCTCATCGAAACGGTAGACCCGGACGTTGACGAGCTTGCTAAATACATCGGCCAAGAACCAGCACAAAAACTCTCCGACCAGATTGACGATTACGAACCTGAACCAAGCAACGATTCCTTGTGGGACATGTATTCAGAGGACTACCGAATCAAAGAAGTGCCTAACGAGGAAGACGAAGACGGCGCGCCCCGATACGGCGTCTTCAGCGAAGGTTACAGCAGTCGCGAGCCGGAAGAAACGTTCGATTCCGAAAATGCGGCCGAAAATTACATCCACGACCAAGTGCGCTTCGCTGTGGAGAACCACGAGCACGAAAGTAGCGAACTTCCTGAAATCTCCGGCCTAGACCTCAAGGTCGGCGGTGAGTGGGCTCAAGCGCTGTACGACCGGGCAATCCCGCGATTTCTCAACAAGTACGCCTCTAAATGGAATGCAAAGGTTGGCACGTCCGAACTGCTTACTGCAAATCCCGGCACCTTGAGATTCGAAATCGTTGACCCCAGCGGTCACGTCCAAGATGCATTCCGAAACAGGCAAGGAGCCGATGACGCTGTACGCGGTTATCAAGAGAGCCATCGTGGCCCCGGCAAATGGACGGTTCACGACACTGGCAAGACAGAGAAGGCCCACTCCATCGACATCACTCCGGCCATGAAGAAATCAATCATGAAAGAGGGACAACCGATAGCGAAGGCAGAAACCCCGTCTTGGCAAGGTACTGCCCTTCGCGAACTCGGCTCACAAGAAGCGGCATGACCGGGTTCATAGCTTTCATGGTGCTTGGTGTCGTCGCGGTTACGGCATCGGCTGTTGCCGCCATACGAACCCGAGCATAGGTAAGGAGAGCACACATGGCAGACACCCAAGAATCATTTCCCAAGGCCACAACTGGTATCAACACGACTGTGGGAGTTCAGGTCACAGGCTCTGGCGTCACAGTCGGTACTGGGCCATTCGAGTTCGACATCACCATTCCGTGGAACACAACTGCGATGGTGACGGCGACACCCGTCGATAGCAACGGCACCGCGCAATCGGCCACAGTGACGGCAGTTTCATTCAATGGCACGCCTACGGAGTCGGGCGCACCGAGTGTGAACACGGCCTTCCCACAACCAAACGGTGGCGGGCAGCAATACGGGAATGCTCCGAATCAGTACAACCCCGGAGGCGATGTGACGGGCGTCTACCCAACGTCGAATATCGCGTCCATCAACGCAACCGCTCCTTTCGTTGTTGAAGCGAACAACAACGGCGAAGCCCTGATTGAGTTCACTGCCGCAGGCGGTAGGACTGGACGGCTCAACGTCACAGTTTTGAATCCCGTAGGTTGACCCTCGGGAAATTACCCTGTTGCGAGTCTCGTTGCAGATAACTGAAACACAGTTAGCGAAATAACGGCCCGTTGGCCAGAAAGGCAATACCATGAGTCAAGCAAAAAGAACATTTAACGCACCAAAGAAATCCCACGATGGGGCCACTATCACCAAGAACGCAGCAGGCGAAGAAACTGACAACTCAGGTCAGTTGAGCCATGTTCTAATCCAAGACCAAAACCAGAAGGAACGGAAAATCAAGAGCGTAAGAGATGGTCACGATGCTGGAATGGCCGCAGCGATTCCCGTCCTTCACGCTGGCGACTGCGAATGATTGTCTTAGAAACAATGCTGCTGTTTGGCGCGCTCTCATGTGTTGGTGCCGCTGCTGTGGCTTCATTTTCTACCAGCATAGCTTTTTGGCTGGCACGGTTTTAAGTTGCGCCGAGTGGACAGCGACCTAAACGGTCTCTCCTAACCAGTCGGCACATAGGGCGGGCCGGTTCCGTTCAGACCGGCCCGCATTTATCTCGTAGGCAACGAAACAGATTTCCGATTAGGAGCAATCATGACTGAAGTCAATAACAACTCGACACCGATGCAAATCTTGCCCAGCGACATTCCAGTGGAACGCATCCCGATGCCTGAGAACTTTTCGTCGGAGGAAGACGCCACACATCTCTACATCCCCAAGGGCACTGAGAATTACGCAACGTCGCTCCAGCCAAGATTCAACCTCCCAGCGGGAATCTACGGCCCCGTGCGGTCGCACTTCATCGTCGCTAGTACGGTATCGGCAAATGCGGTCGATAGGCAGAGGTCACTCGACCAGTTACGCCGTATGAGCGCAGACGGTGACGCGATGGCAGCCGACGCGTTGAAGGCACTCGACGGACTCGAAATAAAGTAGGGAGAGATTGGCGCATGAAATGTTTCAGGAGCATGAGGATGTAGCGCGCTGGCGCAGAATTGCGATAGCGCAAGAAGCAGGCAAAGCATGCTGCCGCAGAGTGCCTGCGGACGAAAGGCATTGTGCTTTCTGGTGAAGGGGGGAGGGCGTCGATTCGGGGTATCTGTCTCGGTTCCGGCTTTCGTAACGGACGTGGACATCAGGGATGGTGTATCCTTAAACTGTGCTATCGTACTGGTGCTTTTAACCTCGCTTCCCCTTTCCCGGTCTGTGTGTATTTGAGGGTCCCTTGGCGCAAAGAGGCATTTTCAGACAACTTATTGAGGCGCAACCCACGAATTTGCAACAGCTTCGTGAACAGCGCATCGCTTTGATTCGGCGCATTCAAGGCTTGAGAAAAAGACCGTTAGTGACCTACGTCACAACGCTGAATTCTTCTCCCAAGGTCACGGCTTACATTAGCCACGAAGACATTATTCCTTTCGGCGAGGTCTTGGACTCGGTGGAGGGTGAGTCTGTCGATGTGTTGCTTGAATCTCCGGGCGGCCTTAGCGAGGTTGCAGTGGAACTCGCCTCCCTACTGAGGAACAGGTTCAAGGACGTTGCATTTATTATTCCGCACGCTGCTATGAGCGCTGCGACAATGCTGGTGATGTCGGGCGATGCGATTTTGATGGACTACCGTTCCGCACTTGGGCCGATTGACCCGCAGTTTGTTGGGACAGACGGAAGATTGCAACCGGCGCAAGCTATTCTCACCGGGATAGAAACGATTAAGAAGGCAGTCGTCGAAAACAAGGGAGTATTGAATCCGGCTTACATACCCATTCTGCGGAACATCGACCCCGGCAAGTTGCAAAGTGCAATTGATGCTAGCGAGCTTTCGGAAAGGATTGTTCGGGAGTACTTGGTCGAGCATAAGTTTTGCAATTGGACACAGCACAGCTCAACCAAGAAGCCCGTGACGCCCGAAGAAAAGAAGAAGCGTGCTGCGGAGGTTGCTGCTGACCTGTGCAGCCATGAGAAATGGCTTAGTCACAGTTACCCAATCAAAATTGCGGATATGAGGAAAATGAGGGTGGTCATTGATGATTACGGTGACTACAAAGCGAAGGCGGAAAACAAGGAACTGCAAGAAGCAATCTGGTCCTTGTGGGTCCACTATCACCACTTTCTTTCCAGCACGAACACCTACAAGGCGTATGAATCAGAAGCCGTCGAGTTCTACAAGATTGCCGTGCCGGTTGCGGAGAGCGTTGTGATGCAGCCGATTGGCCCGATGCCAATCGGTCCTCAGCCGCTCGGCATACCCGCGCCACAAATGGTCGCGGGCCATGCACAGATAGGCGTGGGATGTACCAAGTGCGGGGCGCAATACAAGCTGCAAGCCAACTTCGGAGCACCCCAAAAAATAGAGCCCGGCAGCCAACCGTTTCCGGCCAATTGCACGCTAACTTGCAAAGGTTGCGGAACCATTATAGATTTATCGGGCTTAAAGATGCAGATTGAGGCGCGTGTTCGCCAGAATCTAGTGTTTGAGGCAAAGTCATGAACTCCAAGATTGAAAAACTCGTCATTGGCGGTATCGAGATTCCGTTGAGCCCAGTGGAGGATGCTGTCTTCACAGTGTCGGAAACAATTGATGCTATCGAACGGGCGGAAACATTTGACTACGTGGTCAGTACTAGCTCCTCTTACATATCACCGGTGGAGGGCATGCCTTCCAAGCCGCTGAGTGCGGGCGCGATTCGCCTTGTCAATTCTGTACTGGACGCGCGGGTGCCGGAATCCGCAATCAGGCGTGATACCAACGGAGATTTCTGAGCATTGTATTTAGTGCGAGGCAGCGAAGGTTTCGACGGTTTGAGTCTGCGACAAGGGGATATCCTAGCGGGTATCCCTTTTCCGTTGCTGGACCACACCAAGATGCACGTGCTTGGTGCAATTGCGCGGGAATACGACTACACCGCCCTCCCAGTTATCGCCCCCAAGACGCACGAGCATCGCGCCGATGCCGGATGGGTCACGCTACAAGTCCCTGCTCGGTTTTGCCTCTGCGCGGTCCTTTCAAACTGCTGTGACCTTGAACCACGGGGCGGGAGGGTGCAAGCCCATATGGTAACGCTTGCGCGCCTGCGGCCCATCAGCAATGACGTGCGTGATGATGGCGAGCGGTTTGAGAGCCTTAGAGCCAACAAAGACCCGCGTGACCCAAACGACCCCGGATACATAGATTTGTTCTTCTTGGAGCAGCACGAGCAGTTGCAAACCCAAGACTGGGTCGTGCATTACAACCAAGTTGTCACAATTCCCACGACAGACATTGCCCTCTTACTTCGCAAAAAGATTCTTCAACTTGACGACAGAACTCGCATGAAGTTCAAGATAAAACTGGCGTTCACACTGGGTCGCTCGAACGACGATGAACAGAATGCAGGATTGGAAAATCCGTGGGCGGGACCCCCGCCCGATGCACCGAAAGCACCGCCAGCCCCACCACAGCAAGCGCAGGACATGCGTCCACCAGCGCGGGGCGATGAGGACTAGGCGAGCGCGACAGCAGGCCGACAAGCTCTAGCGTAGAAGGTTGCTACTCGGTTCGTGTGTTCGCTAGATTTGAATCTACCAATGGAACCCGAAGAAAACATCAACTTAAGATGACGCTTTGAGGAGCGTGGAAGCACCAACTCACCCGAGCCCTTCACCGACTCGGGTCTATTCGTGTTTCTAGGATGTTTCTGCTTCTCATCAGGGGTAGATGCTTCCGCGTTTCAGTCACTCCAATCTTATACAATGGCTACCGCTGTCAAATACGAGGGGGAACAATGGGAAACCTAACCAGTGCGCTTCAACAGCTTCGTGCTGAGCGCAAGCAGGCGCAGTTGCAAGTAGAGAAGCTAGACACAGCAATCTCAGTCATAGAGTCGCTGAACGGTTCGGGAACAGTCAGTCAGGTAAACCAACCGACGCGAATAATATCAGCGGCATCACGACGCAAGATGGCGCAAGCCCAAAGGGCAAGATGGGCGAGGGCTAAGAAGGAATCGCAGCCAGTAGTTGCAATCGCGAAAACGGCAGGCTCGGCTCCTGTGAAGCGCACCATGTCTGCGGCAGCCCGCAGGAAAATCGCGGCGGCACAGCGGGCAAGGTGGGCGAAAGTGAAGTCGCAGCAGAAGAAGGCAGCTTAGAGGGGGGTCACCGCGCAATGCGAGCTACCAACATGCTTTGCGATTGGACCGCGCCGTGAACATTTTCCTCGACACGAATGTTTGGCTCGAAGACAAGCATCTCACTTCAACTGGGTTCTCCAGCCTTTGTGCGTACCTGAAACGTACTGGCTCCTCCATCATGCTGCCAAACTTAGTTCTAGAAGAAGTGCTCGGAGTATACAACCGCATCTTGCTAGAGAAATGTGAGAAAACGTTTACTGCTGGAATGGATGTCCTGAAATACCTGATTCGGCAAGACTCGCCAAAGAGGAGGTTCAACCTTGAAGTTGACAGGAGTGGCGAGACCGAAGCATTTCGCAAACGGCTGCACGAACCCGCCAACGGCATCAAGACAGTGCAATGCGACGAATCACGCGTAGACATTCGGGAGGTTTATCGCAGGGGAATCAATCGAAGGAGACCAGCCAGCAAGAGTGGCGAAGAACTTCGAGATGTAATATTGTGGCTGACCGTCCTGCAATATGCTAAGGACAATAAGGCCAGCGTTGCTCTGGTAACTAGGGATTCCGACTTCTGGGATGGGGACAACCTGCACGCAGAGCTAAGAGGCGACATTGCCAGTTACGGTGTAGAAGTTTTTGTCTACAAGGACATTGAAAGGTTCAACAAAGCAAACGCACTGCGCTCGTCCCTACTTTCCGCAGAAGAGGTTCACAAATTATTCGATGTCAGGGAATTGGACGGCAGAGCGGTCGAGCAAGTCGCCAAGCTACTGAACGGAATTGAAACGGATAAGAGCGTGGTACACTTTCGGTCCGGCGATGTTGTGAGAGCTAACTTTGGCGAAGGTAAGCTTTACGATGTGGCTGAGGGTGTACAGTTTGCTGAAGTTGCGTACCAAGCCGAAATAACCTCTCAGATTGTCTTTAGGAATAAGCCTCAGCATACTTCACCATGGCTATCGTTTGTTCAACCCGGACTAGCCGGAATCAACGCACCGGGCAATCTATTTCGCTTGAGCGACTTGGCGGGGCCGCCCTCTGAGCCGAAAGAGTTAGAGACAGACTTGAAGGCGAAGTGTGTTGGGCAAGTCACGATGCGAGTCATCAATCGTAAAGTTCAATCTGCCGATTTCGAAACATATCAACTTCTCGAAATGTTAGACGGTGCAGAACCAGCATAGTGAACCTCCGAATTGAACAGACCGATGCCGCTGCCCGTGCGTGGACTGCCTCGGGCAGGGTTACGGTTTGTTGCGTTGAGCATAATTGCGGAGTGCTTCGATTTCCCACGCCTCGTATTTCGCGGGAGAGAGATGGCCGGGTCCTACGGGCCGGAATTTAAGAATCCCCGGTCCACCGGGCTTGGCTGCGTCACGGTAGAGAATCATCTGAGACATCAGAGATGGGTCCTCGCTGTTCTTCCTTATCTCTTCACGAATCTCTGGACTGATTCCAGTGATTGCCAGAGCGTTGATGGACGCCACGTGCTTCCCGTTCTCAAGAATCTTCTCGCCCTTGCCGTCGAGTTTGTAGTGGACGAAGATAACTTCCACGTGTGAGATGCCGGGTTTCTGGAACATGTCGATTAGAGAATCGACGAGAGCCAAGAACTGAGTTCCTGCTGGCTGAACTTTGCCTTCGTCTGCGAGGTTCATTTCAGGAATCATGCTCCTCGCTCAAGGTGTCGTGGCGCGTCTGGATGTCTGTACGCGTCGAGCACCTTTGCGATTTGTGCTGCGCTGAAATCTCGATTAGACACTTCCATCAGGATAGGTTCGAAGACTGGAAGCATCCGACGATACGCTTGCAGTATGGGCATGTGGGCGTTTAAGTCTCGACCCTTGAAAATCGGGAAGCGGTCCAGATGCTCAATCATGAAGCGTGCGGCACTGATGTACTGAACCTCAGTGTGGTCGTTCCCGTCGAAGCCGTAGAACTTCACGTCTTTTCCAAGGTCCGATTCCTTAGCGAGCCACTCTTTGTCCTTCGCGTTCAGACCGCTGAAGGATTCCTCCAGCCGCTGCCACATGGCAAGAATATGCACCATCTCCCTCACGATTTCCTCAGGCGTTTCTGTGCCGTGATACACACCGGGCATTCCCCAATCCAGTCCCCAGAGGTTCCCCGAATAGATGGCTTCCTTGACCAGCGCAGTGTTGGTGCCGTTTTCGATTTGCAGGTGCTCGTGAATCTCGCTCAGCATCAGCAGGATTAGTTTTTCGCCGTCGCTCAGTTTTATCGGTCTCTCCACGTTTGTCTCTCTCCTTACAAATCCTATCCTACAGGACTTCGCCGTTATGCGGACCGGAACATCCGCTTTCACTTCGCGGGCCAGCGCGAATCAATCGCCCGCATGATTTCTTCCGCCCAGCGGACTGCATCTGCAATTGCGCTAACCGTGGCGGGAACTTCGTTCCGCCCTCATACTGCGCCAACTTCCGCGCAGCGAGAATCGCGGCAGCAATTAGCAACACGCGCTTGCGGCCCTCATCCACGAACCAAGGTTATCATCTTTCGCCTTTGCTTCGCCATCATAAATTCATTGATTTTTCGGAGACTTGGCAGACCTCCGGTGACAAACTTTGCGATGACGTTGCTGCTGCCGTGCGACCGGGGCGTGCCCGCCGCAGGGTTCATTCTCGAATTGACCCGATTGAAGTCAAAGGGTAGGCTTCATGGGCAGTCTGAAACTGAGGATATGGATGGGCATGGCTACAGCCGTCAAGACCGTCAAGAAACCCCGCCAAAAGAAAGCTGCAGAGCCGAAGGTTGCGACTATCGCCCTTCCTGCCCTCGCTGAGGAGCATATGGACGTTTCCACTTTGGAGACATGGCTCTGGGATGCTGCGTGCGCCGTCCGTGGCGCAGCGGACGCCCCGAAATTCAAAGACTTCATCCTGCCCCTTGTGTTCTTCAAGCGGCTCTCGGACGTGTTCGACGATGAGTTCGTGGGTCAGGTGAAGGAATTTGGCGACGAAGGAGTCGCTCGTGAAGTCATCAAGGCCGACCACGAGGACGCACTCAAAAACAATCGCAAGCCCATCGTCCGGTTCTTCGTCCCGCACGAGTACCGTTGGGATGCCATACGGAACCACGCTGCTGACGGAACTCTCGGCCAGTTCGTGACCGACGCCATGCGCGAAGTTGCGAAGCTAAATCCTGACTTGCTCGGTGTTCTTGACATCAAGGACTACAACGAGCGGCAGAGCGGACAGCGAACGCTTGACGACGACCGTCTCGCTGCACTCATCGAGGTCATCAGCCGTCATCGTCTGGGATTGAAGAACGCCGAGCCAGACATTCTCGGTCGGGCATACGAATATCTGTTGCGGAAGTTCGCAGAGGGGCAGGGGCAGAGCGCGGGAGAGTTCTACACGCCGAAAGAAGTCGGATGGCTAATCGCGCATCTCCTCGACTCCAAGCCATATACCACGGTGTACGACCCGACATGCGGTTCGGCGGGGCTGCTGATTAAGGCTCGGCTCCTGTTCGAGCAGAAGAACCCGGAGCACAAGAGCAAGGCTCCGAGATTGTTCGGGCAGGAATCGAACGCGGTGACGTTCGCGATGGCAAAGATAAATATGTTCTTGCACGACTACACCGATTCCTTCTTCGCAATCGGGGACACTTTCACCAAGCCGGGCTTTGCCGCAGAAGGGGCAGGGCTGAAGCGGTTCGACTACGTCGTCGCCAATCCGATGTGGAATCAAGACAACTACGGCGAGACTTTCTATGAGAACGACAACTGGAAGCGTTTCGCGTATGGTGTGCCTCCATCTTCATCGGCGGACTGGGGTTGGTTGCAACACATCGCAGCATCTCTCAACGACACTGGGCGTGGAGCTGTGGTGCTGGACACCGGGGCCGTGTCGCGTGGCTCAGGCAGCAAGTCTTCGAACAAAGAAAGGATAATTCGGCAGGCGTTTGTCGAGGCTGACCTCATCGAGGCTGTCATCCTGCTGCCAGAGAATCTTTTCTACAACACAAATGCACCGGGCATCATCGTGGTGCTCAATCGCCACAAGGAGAATGGTCGCAAGGGTCAGTTCCTGCTGATAAACGCGTCAAGCCATTTCGTAAAGGAGAAGCCCAAGAACAAACTCACCGATGATGGCATCACAGCGGTGACGGGCGTAGTCCGAGACTGGCAAACGCAAGAGAAGCTAAGCCGTGTGGTAACCCTAAAGGACATTCGCGAGTCGGACTACAACTTAAGTCCATCACTGTTCGTGCAAATGCACGATAAGGCCAGACATCGTCCGTTACCAGTCATTGTCGCTGATTTGCGTTCTGCTCGCAGCGCCCGAGAAGCTGCTGACCGCGCACTCGACGAGTTTCTACAAAGGCTTGGGATGGAACAGGATGCTTGACCCTGTTCAATCTACGTGGCGTGTAATCAATCTCGGGGACGCCATCACCCTATCAAGAGGTAAAGACTTGCCCGTTCAGGATAGGTCACAAGGACACTACCCTGTCATCGGTTCGAACGGCATAGTTGGATACCACGCGTCTTTTGTGGCCAAGAGTCCCGGTGTGCTGGTTGGTCGAAGCGGCAGCGTCGGTGAAGTCGCATGGGTCGAACAAGATTATTGGCCACTCAATACGACTTTGTGGGTCACCGACTTTCATGGCAATGACCCTCGTTTCATCTCATTTTTTCTTCGCTACTTGGATTTGGGGAGATTCACTGGCGGCGTGAGCGTCCCGACTTTGAATCGTAATGTCCTACACAGAATCGAGGTTCGGATACCTCCGGTTGTAGAGCAGCAGGCAATATCCAGTTCGTTACAGGCGGTTCAGGAGGCGGGAGAGGCGCGGAAGCGGGAACTAGCATTTGAGCGCGAGCGTAAAGCCGCGATGATGGAGCACTTCTTTACGTATGGCGTCCAAGGCACCACTAGGTTGGTCGAAGCACGAAGTCATGGCCGCGTTCCGACCGATTGGACTGTCCTGCCGCTGGAGGAGTGCGCGTTTATTCAGACAGGGGTAGCTAAGGGTCGCAAACTGGGCGACAAAGAGACAATTTCTGTTCCGTACCTCCGCGTGGCAAACGTTCAGGACGGGTATCTAAATCTGTCCGAGATGAAGACTATCCAGATTCGTCAATCAGAGTTAAAGCGGTACGAACTCCAGCAGGGGGACATTGTTCTAACTGAGGGAGGGGACTTTGATAAATTGGGTAGAGGTTTCGTGTGGACGGGCGGAGTCACGCCCTGCATCCATCAGAACCACGTCTTCGCAGTCCGCCCTAACCGCCGCCTGTTAATGCCTGAATTTCTCGCATATCTTGTACAGAGCCCGTACGGTCGCTCGTATTTCCTCAGCGTAGCCCATAAGACAACAAATCTCGCATGCATTAACAAAACGAAGCTGGGACGTTTCCCAACTCTCCTCCCGCACCTCGATGAACAAGTCAACATCGTTAAAGCTCTTAGAGCGTCTGACGCTAAGATTCTGGCGCTCGAACACGAGAGCCACTACCTCCGTGAGCTATTCAATGGGCTATTGGAGCACCTGATGTCAGGCCAACTAGATGCAACACGGCTGATATCCGTAGAGGCTCACACATGAGCGAACGTTCCGCAGTCCAGAATCCGATGTTGAAGTATGCGCGGGAGATTGGCTGGGAATACGTCAGACCCGACGACGCCCTTGGCCTCCGCGAAGGTGATACCGGACTCTATTTCAGCGGAATCCTTGAAGCACAACTTGTCCGGCTGAACCCCGGCGTCGTGGACTTAAGTCGCACGCCCGACATCTTGCGTCGTCTGAAACTGCTGAAGCCCAACATCGAGGGCAACCGAGAAGCGCATTCATGGCTTCGCGGTGAGCAGTCCATTTTTGTTCCGGATGAGAACCGCGAGAGAAATATCAGACTCATCGACTTTGAAAAGCCCGAGAACAACCTGTTTCACGTCACGGATGAGTGGTGGCAAAAGGGCGTCGTCTTCAATAACCGCGCCGATGTCGTCTTTCTGATTAACGGAATGCCAGTCGCTTTGGCCGAGTTGAAAGATGCGGGAAAGCAAGACGGACTCGCCCTCGGCGTTGACCAGATTCGACGCTATCACCGAGAGACGCCTGAGATGTTCGTGGCGACTCAGGTGTTCGAGGTTACCCAACTGCTTGACTTCTTTTACGGTGTGACTTGGAGCACCAGCCGTAAGAATTTGTTCAACTGGCGCGACGAGCAGCCGGGCAATTACGAGAGTAAGGTCAAGGCGTTCTTCAACCGTCCGCGTTTTCTCCGGCTCGTTCGTGACTACGTCATTTTCATGACAGAAAACGATGAACTCACCAAGAAGATTCTGCGCCAGCATCAGACCCGAGCGGTCGAGAAGGTCGTCCAGCGAGTTGCCGATGCGACGAAACGGCGGGGACTCATCTGGCACACTCAAGGCAGCGGCAAGACCCTGACGATGCTTACGGTCGCAGCCAAACTCCTTCGCGAGGTTCGTGGCGCGGAGAAGCCGACAGTGTTAATGCTCATTGACCGCAATGAACTCGAAGGCCAGCTTTTGAAGAACGTTGACGCATACGGCATAAAGACCGTCCGCGTGGCCGACAGCAAGAAGGAACTTCAGGAGATTCTCGGGGCTGACTATCGCGGACTCGTGGTCTCCATGATTCACAAGTTCGACGACATTCCGGCCAACATCAACACCCGCGAGAGCGTTGTCATTTTGGTGGACGAGGCACACCGTACGACTGGTGGCGACCTCGGCAACTACTTGATGGGTGCGTTGCCGAACGCAACGTACATCGGCTTCACAGGAACGCCTGTTGACCGCCTCTCGCGTGGCCAAGGCACCTTCAAGGTCTTCGGCAGCGACGACGAGCAGGGGTATCTCGACAAATACTCGATAGCCGAGTCCATCCAAGACGGCACGACGGTCACGCTCAACTATGCGCTCGCCCCATCCAGTTTGAGAGTGGATAGAGACCTGCTCGAAAAGAAGTTCTTGAGCTTGGCGGAAGCCGAGGGCGTCAGCGATGTCGAGGAGTTGAACGCCATCCTTGACCGTGCGGTCGAACTGAAGGAGATGATGAAGGCTCCTGACCGCATCGACAAAATTGCAGCGTACGTCGCAACGCACTACCGCGAAAACGTCGAGCCGATGGGGTTCAAAGCGTTCGTCGTGGCCGTAGACCGAGAAGCCTGCGCCCTCTACAAGAAGGCTCTCGACAAGTATCTGCCAGCCGATTATTCGCGGGTGGTCTTCTCACCGTCACATGGCGACAAACCGGAACTCAGGGCTCTGTACGTCACTGAGGAGGATGAAAAGAAAATCCGCAAGGACTTCATTAGGAAGACCGAGAAGCCGAAGATTCTCATCGTGACCGAGAAATTGCTGACTGGATTCGATGCGCCCATTCTCTACTGCATGTACCTCGACAAGCCCATGCGAGACCACGTACTGCTTCAGGCAATCGCTCGGGTCAATCGGCCCTACGAAGATGAGCAGGGGCAGGTGAAGCCGTATGGCTTCGTGCTCGACTTCGTCGGCATCTTTGAAAAGCTTGAGAAGGCTCTGGCCTTCGATTCCGACGTTGTCGCGTCGGTCATTCAGAATATCGACGTTCTTAAGCAGCTATTCGCAACGATGATGAAGGAGCAAGCTCGGGATTGCCTGCCATGGGCAAAAGGTTGGGACGACAAAGCCAAGGAGCGTGCAATCGAGCACTTCGAGGACAAAGAGCTACGAGGCAACTTTTTCAAGTTCTTCCGCCAGCTACAGAACGTCTACGAGGTCGTTTCCCCAGATGCGTTCCTGCGCCCATTCATCGACGACTATCTTGCATTGGCAGAACTTTATTCCCTGATTCGCACGGCATACGGCGACCGCATCTATGTTGACCGGGAGGTCTCGAACAAGACTCGCGAGCTACTCCAGCAACACACCATCACTGGACAGCTTGAGATACCGGGTGCGGTGCACAGTCTCGGCCCTGAAGAGCTTGCCAAGCTCAAAGATAGTGACACCACGGACACCACCAAGGTTTTGAACCTGCGCAAGATTCTCGTGACTACGGTGCAGCAGGACGGCTTGTCCAAACCTTTCCTGCTCTCGATTGGCGAGCGCGCAGAAAAGCTGGTCGAGGCGTACGAAGACCGTCAGATTACTACCCAGCAGGCGCTACTCGACTTTGAGAAACTTGCACGAGAAGTCACTGAAGCCGATGTCGAGCGGCAGAACCTTGGCTTGGACGCGAACACTTTCGCTATTTACAAAACAGTTTCTGTCGTGTTTCCCGGCTCCGATCGCATGAATGCTAAAGCACTCAACGCTTTGTTCGAAGCGCAGCCTGATTACCGCTGGAACAAGCAGCAAGAAAGCAGGCTGAGAACTGAACTCTACAAAGCCTTGCGGCCTCTCGTGGGCACAGCGAAAATGATTGATGTGGCGAATCAACTTCTGAGGTTGCAGCGCGTATGAGAGCTTCTCGGTCGAGAACAACGTTGGCCATCGCTCCAAAGGACCGTTGGGACGACGCAGAGGAACTTCGCTGGGCAGTTCGTCACTGGGCAACCAGAATCGGCGTCAAGACCCCGCAGATTCACGTCCGCGAGATGCGCCGGAAATGGGCATCCATTTCTAACGTCGGTCGGATTACGCTGAACGCAGAATTGATTGAGCTACCGAAAGACTTGGGTGAGTTCGTGATTGTGCATGAGCTAGTTCATCTACTTGCTCCCAACCACGGCAAAGTCTTCAAGAGCTTTATGCACGCCTACTTGCCGGACTGGGAAGAGCGAGAAAACCGCCTCAATCAGAAAACTCAACGGCGGTGTGCTTAAATTGAGACCGCCTCACCACATCCCGGCTTCCAATGGAGTGGCGGAAGCCACGCCCTAAGCCGCTTCGCAGCGTCCGTAGAGGATAGCATTGAGGTAAGGCGATGACGTTATCGGGCAATGAAGGCGACCAGCCACGCGCAATGTATTTCCAACTCCGTTACATCACAGCGGACTTCGATTTCGGGAACAAACAAATCAGAGTCTCCCACCCCGAGAAGAAGATGGATTTCCTGCTTAGGAAACGGATTCCTGACGACGCGCCTCTCCCTCCTTTGAAACCTGATGACGGATTTGTCACTGTTACCTGCGAGAGAGAGATTACCGAAAGGCTTCAACAGGAGGCGATTTCGTCAGGGCAGCTATCCATAAAAAAGGGGGCCATCCGTATCGTTCATGATGACATGGTCAATCACCTTCGGCGTACGTTGCGCCTCATTCGATGGAGAGCTAACTCCCATGGCAGACCAAATCCGCTTCGGAGTGGCCTGCACGATGGGTTCAGATGGTCACTAGACGGGATTAAATGGAAGGCAGTCGCAGACTGTATCTCTATGAAGCTATCACTTCACGTTCATCCTGCGTGGAGAAGTGAAGATGAGCAATTCCTCGAAGCAGAAGCATCCAGCGAGTTGGACGAACCGCTTGGGCATGAATTGCTTAGAGAGGCTTGGACAAATCGTGGTGCAAACCCGAGAAGTTCTATCGTGCTAGCGGTTGCTGCCGCAGAAGTGGGATTCAAACAGTTCGCCTCAAAGGTATTCCCAGATACCGCATGGATTTTAGAGAGCCTTCAATCGCCGCCTTTGGTCAAGATGCTCACTGAGTTGTTCCCGTGGCCCAAACTCAAGATGCAGATTAACGGCAAGGATTTGACGCCTCCAGAGTCGGTAGCGACCACGCTGAAGAAAGCAGTCTTGTTGAGAAACGATATCGTTCATGGACGAGCGGAGAATCTGAACGGCAAGACTGTGAACTCTGTGCTTACTGCGGTGCGTGACCTTCTCTATTTTCTAGACGCGGTTCAAGGCCAGCCGTGGGCGCTTTTCCATCTCAGCGCCGAAGCTCGCAAAGATTTCCCACGGGTTACTTCTGGGCCTCTGCAAATCACTCCGCTCATTTAGAGGTCAGAGTGATGTGACTGTCTTTAACGTGCCAATGGTGCCCCGGCCTCACTGTCGATACTCGACAACGGATTTGTACTCGAAACCTGAATCAATTTTCTGCTGTCCCGCCGTCACTGCCGCTTGAATCGCCGCCTCTGCGGTAGGAAAAACTCCCGGCACATAAAACGCTGTTTTCCGTTACACCCGTGGTCTCGCGTTCTTCGATAGAAAACTCGCAATCCCAACCGCCGTCTTTCAATTCGGAGGACCGAGCCTCAATCACGCGACCTTCGTATGCCTGCCGGACTTTCATGCCAAGTTGGATGACGCAGCGCAGTCGAAAGTGGCGACCAACTAATCCGATGCCGTCCCGGCCTGCCAGCCGGGGTGTGTAGGTGGTGGGTCGTCATTTGAAGGAGGAGCTAAGAAAGGAACAGGGGGAGGAAACGTCCTCGCAGTAATCGTAGCCGATGCCAACGGTAAACCGATAAAAGGGGTCAAGGTAGTTTCCGCTTCAGGCCACAAGTACCCTTCACGTTTTGCTAGTACGACGAGATTGAAATCCAAGCCAAATCCTTCGACGCAGGGGCAACAAGTCAAGTTCACGGCAACTGTGACTTCCTACGGATGCCCTAATCTGCCTACTGGCAAAGTCCAGTTTAAGGATGGGACGACTCTTCTGGGCACCGCTACTCTGAACAGCAGCGGGGTGGCAAAGTTTTCCATATCGACCCTCAGTAGCGGGACTCACTCCATCACGGCGTCATATGGGGGCGACAGTCTCTCAACGCCGAGCGTTTCAGAGGTGCTTGACCAAGTCGTTAACTAGCTCTGCCTCTACCGATGGCTCCTTGGTGTCCATGGTGTCCAAAACAGGGCTCAAACGATGCTACGGATGATAGCAGTTGATAGCGTGGCAGGAAGTTAGATCAGTTCGAACAGCCTGTGTTTACAGGTGTTTCGCTCGTATCTTATTGCACGCAGTCAACATACCTGAAATCGCGGCTTTTGAATCCCACTCTCTCCGCCATATTTTCTAATCCCCTGAAAATAGGAGCCTAGCAAGTCCGCTAAAACATCAAAGGGCATTTCTGATCCTCATATAGGAAGTTCAGCGATAGTAGGATAACCATGCTGCTCTCGCCCAACTTTTCCGTCGTATTTCTTTGTTGTTTTGAACAGCTCGAGATGGCCATCGCCCGAAGAAGGTCTGCATCGCTCACGGAGCGCCTGCATCTCTTGCGGCGACATCGGTTTGAAGCCGCCCGCGATTCCCACGTTCTGGTGCAGCACGTCCAGCGAGTCGATACCGCAAATTGTGGTCGCGACCGGCAGACTCATTGCATAACGAAGCGCTTCTTCCGCCCTCACGACGCCGTACTGGATCGGCTGCCCGTCACCCCCGAGGCTCTTCATGCCGAGCGCTGCAATCCCCCGCCGCTGAAGTCCGGGAAGCACCTGCTGCTCGAAGCTACGATAGGTTGCATCAAAACAGTTGAGCGGCATTTGGACAGTGTCGAATGGGTAATCGTGCGCCAGCATTTTGAGATGTATCGCCGGACTCTTATGTCCGGTGAAACCAACAAAACGTACCTTGCCCTGCTTTTTCGCTTCATCCAGCGCTTCGACCACACCACCCTTTGCGAAATGCAGGTCCGGGTCGTTCTCGTAGATGACCTCGTGAATCTGCCATAAGTCCAAATGGTCGGTGCCCAACCGCTTCAGGGACTCTTCCAATTGTTGCATGGCGACCTTCTTATCTCGGCCGTGGGTGCAAACCTTGCTCATCAAGAAAACTTTATCGCGCCTTCCCTGTAAACCAAGCCCCATCCATTCTTCGCTGCGGTGGTCGTTGTACTCCCATGCGTTGTCGAAAAAAGTGACTCCCGCATCTACCGCCTCCTGAACCAGGCGTATGGCCAGGTCGGTCGATTGCACCGTCCCCAGATGATATCCGCCAACCCCGATGATCGAGACTTGTTCGTCCGTTTTTCCGAGCGGCCTGCGAGGAATCTGGTCAGCGCCGCTGTTCGTCATTTGCGACGGAACTGCAGCCGATGCGACTTGGCTGCGCAGGACTGAAGTCCCGAGCACAGCGGCGGCGGACGCCAGGCCTGCTTGGATGAAGTTACGCCGCTCGATCTCCGGAGTCGCTTGGGAGTGCTCATTTTGTCGACGTTGATCTACCATTGTTCATCTCCTCGACGTCTCTGGCGTTGTCTCCGGCACCAGCCAGGGGCCGTCCGCCTTTTCCAACATCTCCGTGACCTCTCTTTGCGTGTGATCGAAGGGAAATCCATGAGGCATCCGGGTCATCGGGTTGTCATACCGCAGCGATACTTTGTATGGCTCGAAGCGGCCGTCGGCCGCTGTCGGAGCGCAACGAGCGCGCAAGGCCTCCATCTCGCTCTGAGTCATCGGCTGAAAGCCGCGCACGACGCGCAAGTTCTGGTGCAGCACGTCCAGTGAGTCCATGCCGCAAATAGTGGTCGCGACGGGGAGGCTCATCGCGTAACGCAACATTTCCTCAGCCTGAACAACGCCGGCTTTTATCCCCCACGCGGTACCGCCCATGCTCTTCATGCCCAGCGCCCCCATGCCTCGCCGATTGACCTCGGGTAAGACTTGCTTCTCAAAGCTGTGGAAGTTGGCGTCGAAGGGATTAAGCGGCATTTGCACCGAGTCGAATGGATAGCCGAGCTCAAGCATCTTCAGGTGAAATGCAGGATCCTTGTGACCGGTAAAGCCGACGAATCTGACCTTGCCTTCTTTCTTGGCTCGATCGAATGCTTCCAGGACGCCGCCTTTGGCGTACGCCAACTCCGGGTCGTTGTCGTAAACGATGCCGTGGATCTGCCAGAGGTCCAGATGATCGGTTTGATATCGCCGCAGCGAGTCCTCGAGCATCCGCATGGCTAATTTGCCGCTTCGCCCATGGGTGCAGACCTTGGTCATCAGGAACACCTTTTCGCGGCGCCCGTCCCGGAGCGCTCGGCCCAAGATGGTCTCCGTCTTGCCGTTGTAATACTCCCAAGCGTTGTCGAAAAAAGTAATGCCGGCGTCTACTGCCTCATGGACGAGTTGTACCGCCTCGTCCAACGTCGGCACATCGCCAAGATGATGACCACCCACCCCAATAGCGGAAATGTGCACATCCGTGCGTCCAAACCTCCGATAGATCATGTTGCCCGCGTCCCCCGCCGGCGCTGCCGCTGATCTCCCTGATGCTATAGAGGAGAAGCCCTCGTTCGAGTTCGCCGAGGCGGCGGATGTGGCGGCCACGGCACCCGCACCGACTTTTAGAAAGTCCCGTCGAGTCGTATTCATCTCTACGCCTCCTGGCGACCTGCCTGCATGAAATGTGAAATCAGTCTACAGCTGAACTCGTGTGAAAAATGCCTCCGGAAGAAGAGTCCAGAAGTCCATGTTATTCTGAGCGCTCCGAACACCAGTGCGAGGGTCGCGCTTGATGGCGTGGTTCAAGTCAGAGAAGCGCAGAGGATCGCGGAAGAAAAAGACTGGAGTATTGTTTTCGACGATGTCCCAATTTCCGTCGTCGGTATAGAACTTGAGAGCAAACCCGCGGATATCGCGATCCGCATCGGCAGCCCCGCGCTCTCCGGCTACGGTCAAAAAGCGCGCGAATATGGGTGTCTGCTTTCCAACCTTCGACATATGAATTCCTCATTTCAGAAGTTCGTGTTGATAAGTTGAACCGAATGCAGCGGGCGTTCCACTGAGCGCCCCGCCCAGCGTTTCTTAGCCCTTCCACTGCGAAGCGCGGATGACACTGCAGAAGTTCGTGCGCTGAAACTTTGGATCCTTGTCTGCCAATACATCCGCCTTCACATTGCCGAATGTCGTTTCAGGCTTGTGCTTGATGCCGTCATAAAATGCCTGGATAATGTCTTCTTTAAAGTGCTCGGTGCGCGGATACGCAGCCACAATCGCTTCGCGATCAAGGTTGGAGAATTCTGAGTAGGCGATTCCAAGAACATCCATCTCGACACCATTGGTCAATAGCGCAACCACCGGCTGCATGTACTGGGGAATTCCCGGGGCCGTGTGCAGTGCAATCGCTGTCCATACAGTATCGATCTCCGGCTGAGAGATATTGTGCTGCCGCAGGAACCCTCTCGCAGCATTCGCACCATCCACCTCGAACCGGTCCGATTTACCGCTATATTGCGGAGTCAATCCCATGTCGTGGAACATCGCGGCAATGTAAAGCAGCTCGGGATCGAACTTCAATCCCCGCCTTTTCCCTGCAAGCGAGCCAAAGTAATACACACGAGTCGAGTGGTTGAACAGTAATGAAGGCTCGGTGTCACGCACCAGCTCGGTTGCTTCTCGAGCGAGTTTGCTGTCTGGGACCGTCACGCCTGAGATTAAGTTTTCTTGTGTCATGTCTCTTGTTGTAGTGGACATATCTGGTTCTCCTTTCAATTTCAGTGCATGTTCTATTCCAAAGTCTTTTAGCGTAGCCGCGTGGCGGAAGCTGCAGCCTTTGCGCAACGATCGGCTCGCTGATCCTGATCAAAACACCTGCGAATGCGGCGGCTAAGCCGTCTAGTGATGGACTTGATGTGTCGAAATAAGGACCTTGCTGTCGAAATATGCTCTCGGCAGAGTGAACTTCGTCTCAAAGATGCGGATGGCGAGGAACTAAGGAGGAGGACGATCTGCGCTCGCGAGTCTGGAATAACTGCTTGAAACGCAGTGAATACCCATGCTCCCCGCAGATGGCGATCAAAATGCTTTGCAAACTGAAGCACGAGATTGAACGAGAGTCTATCGAAGGAGAGTGGAGATGAGGTACAGAAAACTTGGGAATACCGGACTCATCGTCAGCAGCGTGGCACTTGGCACGATGCAGTTCGGTGGCAAGATGAATATGGGCAACCTGGGTCAGGAGGACACAACGCGCATGGTGAAGCTAGCCCTGGACGGGGGAATCAACTTCATCGATACGGCCGACGTGTACAGCCTCGGAGAGAGCGAGACTCTGGTGGGAAATGCTTTGAAGGGCGTGAGGAGCGAGATTGTTCTTGCTACCAAAGTCCGACTGCCTATGAGCGGGAATTTCAACCGCAGCGGCGCGACTCGCGTGAACATTATGCGCGAAGTGGAAGCTAGCCTGCGACGGCTGCAGACCGACTATATCGACCTCTACCAGATCCATGGATGGGACAGCAACACGCCGCTCGAGGAAACGCTTCGAACGCTCGACGATCTTGTACGCCAGGGTAAGGTCCGCTACATCGGGCTGTCCAACTTCTTGTCATGGCAGGCAGCCACCGCGGTCATGCTGCAGGATCAGCTGGGGCTGGAGAAATATGTAACGGCGCAGATGTACTACAGCCTCGTCGGCCGGGGTCTGGAATACGAGTTCCAGTCGTTCGCCGAGTATCACAATATCGGTATCCTCGTCTGGAGCCCGCTGGCGGGCGGATTTCTCACCGGCAAGTACACTCGCGCTAACCCTGCTCCGGCCGGCACCCGCTTCGCCGAAGCAGGCAATTTCGTGCCTTTCGACCGGGAGATGGGCTACAGGGTCGTCGATGCATTAAAGGAAGTAGCCAATCGACATGACGCGACCCCGGCCCGGGTTGCACTCGCGTGGCTATTGGGACGGGCCGCCGTCAGTAGTGTGATCATCGCCGCCCGGAAGCCCGAGCAACTAGACGATAACATCCGTGCAGTAGACCTTCAACTCTCCGGCGACGAGGTCCGGCGCTTAGACGCGGCATCGGACCCCGGCGTTCCGTATCCCAAGTGGATGGTCCTGCAACTCGATACCGCGGAAGATCCTCGTTCGAAGGTGCTCTATCCCGAGCGCTACGAGGATGGCGATACCTGGACGGACCTGCGCCAGACTCGCTGGTCCGCCTGAAAGCCTCCGCGAGGCGGCAACCCATCGCTGGTGCTGGCGATCGCCCAGCCCTCGTATCCCCTGAAGTCGGAGAACGCGATTCCGCTCGGCGATTTCAGCGAGTACTTGCCCTGTGCGTAAACGGCCGTGGCGACGAGGACGCCGAGCCCTGCCAGGGCTGTCGCAACGACGGTAAAGCCGGCTACGTTCCACGGCGGTGCGTGTTTCTATCTTTTGTTCTTGTTGTTCTTGCGCCACAGATTTCGTCACAAGTTCAGACATGGTGTGTTGTCCTTCACATAAGCCCGATCAACGTGCGTCTCGAACGATTGCGATTAAGCCACAGGTGAGGTGAGTAAAACAATTTGGATAAAGGTATCGACGATACCCTTCGTATCAAGTGTGCGGGAGGAGGTTTCCTTCGCTTTGATCGATTTCAGGACTGGCTCGAAGTAGGTTGACTTCGCCACTGCAGTCGATACGAAAGTATGGGGCAATACCATCGTCCAATTGCGCGGCCCATTTTGTTCTGGCTGAATAAGGAAGTTTCGGATTCACGAAGGAGACCGCGACATCCGTATAATCCAATACCAATACCTGTGAGGCGCAATGACGAAAACGAGCTTTCAAATGGACATTCGCCCGCTCTTTACGGAGCGAGACATTCAAGGCATGAGCAAGGCGTTCAACCTGGGAAGTTACGATGACGTCAAAAAGCACGCTGGCGCCATCTACGATCGCATTCGTGGAATCGGCGGCGGCGTAATGCCGCCCCCACCACCAAAAGGAGAAGGTCCTTGGCAGCAATCTCGGATTGAACTATTCGCCAAGTGGATGGCGGACGGGTTCCAACCTTAGTCGGCCCCCAAGCGCCCAAGGCTGCTTCTAGGCTTACAATTTGCGCGCTGGAGCGATCCGAGGGGTGATCGAAGAAACAGTGCGACTGACGAGTCGTACACTCCGATTCCGCTAAAGCATTTAGCTTCTTGTCAAATTGAGGGCGCAAGATGAACGATCAAGAAAAGAAGGAGCAGTATTCTGGAGTGCGAGACCAAGAAATCCGTGCGGCATTGGATCGGCATTGGGCGGCGTCCGATGCCAACGATTTTGAAACGGAGCACCTCATCTATCACGAGGACGCGTTGCTCGACTACCCGCAGTCAGGCGAGCGAACCCGCGGTCGACGCAACATACAGGGCCAACGCGCTAGTCAGCCGAGCAAAAAGCGGTTTACTGTCCGACGAATTATTGGCGGCGGTGATCTGTGGGTCACGGAATTAATCCTGACCTATGACGGCAAGCCGTCCTACACCGTGAGCATCATGGAGTTCAGGGGCGACAAGGTTGCGCGGGAAACACAGTACTTTGCGGATCCATTCGTGGCTCCGGCATCGCGCGCTCAATGGGTCGAACGGATGGACGCATAATCTCGAGACGAGAGAATTCGCTTGGAGGAATAGGCGATGGATTGGAAACGGTTGGTCCAGTTTGCGCTGCTGGGTAGCAGCGATTTGGAACAATATGCCATCCTGCTGGTACGCGTTTCGATCGGGCTGTTCTTCGCCATCTCCGGGGGAAACAAATTGTTTGTCGCCGGCGGCACGAAACCTGTTTACGAAACGCTGGTTAAGGCCAAAGTCCCGTTTCCCCACCAGACGGCTTATTTCGTATCGGGTGTCGAATTCGTTGGCGGATCCTTGGTGACCGTGGGGTTTCTTTCGAGCCCGGCCTGCGTGGCTTTAATGATCGATATGACTGTCGCCACCCTGACCGAAGCGATTTCCACCTTGCCTAAAGGACTTTCGCCTCTTAGCTGGCTCGACGATTTTCTCTACCTTCCGGAAGTCCTGTACGTGCTCTTCTTTATCTGGCTGCTCTGCTCTGGCCCGGGAAAGTTCAGTGTCGATTACTGGCTCGCCGGCCAGTTACTGAGGTGATCGATCGACGGACGCGGAATGCGGGGACAGACGGGACGTTCACCAGGGTTCCTTTCGACTCACCGGCGTAAAAGAAACTGGGGTACGTCCCGTCTGTCCCCGAGTTTCCTCCAGACCGTTCTAAAGCGCGGAAGAAGCAAAATTTCTTGGACGATTTGTCGAATTCCGGTCCGGCCGTTCGACTATATCGTGAAGGCAGGGCAACCGGCCCGCCCCAGACGTTACAGGAAGAAGGCCGTCACAGGAAGAAGACCGTTACCGGAGAATGGAGAAATCATGACGCAGTATTTGGTTGCTATTCACCACCCCGACGACTACGACCCGTCCACAGAGGGCGAAGCGATGCACCGCGATATCGACGTGCTCAACGACGAGATGGTGGCTGCCGGTGTCAGGATTTTCGTTGGCGGCCTCTCCCCGGCCCGCCGCGCAAAGTCGCTGCGGGCGCGGCCCGATGGCAAGGTGCTCATCACCGACGGGCCGTACATCGAGACCAAGGAGCACATAGGCGGTTTTTGGGTGCTGGAAGTCGCCAATCTGGATGATGCACTAGCGTGGGGACGCAAGGCTGCCGTCGCCTGTCGGGCGCCGGTCGAGGTGCGCCCGTTTCTCTGACGGATGACCCGACGGAAGTCATGTTCGTTGATATCAACGTATTGGACTCGGCCCCGTTCTCAGGAGGAAAAACGATGCGGAAAAAGAAGGTTGGCGCAATCGCAATCAAAAGCTTCGCACTGCTTGTTGTGCTCGGTACGTTCTGTACGGCGAACCAGGCGATGGCACAGGATGCCACGACACCTTATCCGAACATGGCCTCGATCGACCAATACCTCATGACGGATCGGCGTGCGGAAATAGCCCTGGCGCGAAGTGCTGCACCGGAGTCCATTTCACGCGATGCAGAGGTCCTGGTTCTTGGACGTCATGGCTTCGAAACGGCAGTCAAAGGCAAAAACGGTTTCGTGTGTATCGTGGAACGTTCGTGGACTTCCGCACCCGATCCTGACTTTTGGAATCCGAAAGTGCGGACTCCGATCTGTTATAACGCGGCAGCCGCGCGTTCCTACCTTCCACGCAACATCAAAAGGACCGATTTGATCCTGACGGGGCGCACGAAAGCTCAGACGGACAAGGCCATCGCGGCCGCCGTAGACAAAAAAGAACTGCCGGCGATGGAACCCGGGGCGATGTGCTACATGCTGTCGAAGCAAGGATACGGCGGCGACAGCACCGCACACTGGCCTCCTCACCTCATGTTTTACTATTCGCAGACCGACCCCGCAACCTGGGGAGCGAATCTGCCGGATTCTCCCATCCTTGCTATGAGCGACGCCGGGGAGCAGTTGACTGAGTTCGTGGTCGCCGTGCAACGGTGGTCAGACGGAACGGAAGGCCGCTAAATGTTCGACAAGAGTGGGTTCGGTAGAAGTATGAACGAAGCAGTAGAAAACGAAAAAGTATGGAGGAAAGCGGTGACCCGAAATCAAATACACAGCATTTTCCTAAGCGCACTCGCACTCGTTGCTTCGCTGATCGCGGCGGCATCCTTGCCCGCAGCCGCACAAGACCCCAGTCAACCCTATCCATCGATGGCCCCGGTAGAACAATATCTGATGGATCGCGACGCTGAAATCACCTTAGCCCGCAGCGCCGCTCCAGACGCCATCTCCCACGACGCCTCGGTCGTCGTCTTGACCCGTCACGGCTACGAAACCGCAGTCGAAGGAAAAACCGGCTGGGTCTGCTGGGTCGGACGCGGCTGGTTGGCCATGTTTGATAACCCGGAATTTTGGAATCCAAAAGTCCGCGCCGCAGATTGCCTCAATCCACCAGCCGCCCGCTCCATCCTTCCATACGCCTACAAACGCACCGAACTGCTTCTGGCTGGCGGTTCCAAAGCCGAAGTCATCGCCGCAATCAAAGCAGCGATAGACAAAAAAGAATTACCACCCCTCGAGCCGGGAACTGTTTCCTACATGATGTCGAAGGGCTCGTATCTAACCGACAACGGCGGCCACAACGGCCCCCATCTGATGTTCTACGAAACAGCGAAAGATGGTGCAGCCTGGGGCGCAAATCTCACAAACTCCCCACTCATCTCCGTGAATTACTGGTACATCTCCGGGCAATCCTACCCACAACTCAAATCCTTCCCACCACTGTCCGTCTTCCTGATAGGAGTAGACAAATGGTCCGATGGAACGCCGGCACCGAGCATGTAAACACTCAGCGGCAAATGTTAAGTCCCGCCGGGCCAAAAATAGAAATTCAGAAAAGTAGCGGCCCTGATAGGTGTCCGCTCAACACTCAAGGAGAAAACGATGCGCTTCATGATGATCATGTTTCCGAAAGACTACGAAAACGCAAAACCCGGCTGGGTACCCGACCTCAAAAGCATGGAGGCAATGGGCAAGTACAACGAGCAACTAGGGAAAGCCGGCGTGCTGCTCGCGCTCGACGGGCTGACCCCGCCCTCAACGATGAGCGCGCGCGTCACCTTCAAAAGCGGAAAGTCGATAGTTACCGACGGCCCGTTTGCCGAAACGAAGGAAGTGGTCGGCGGCTACTGGATCATCCAGGTGAAGTCGCGCGAAGAGGCGCTTGAATGGGCCTCGCGCATCCCCGGAAAGGATAACGAAATGGTCGAAGTTCGCCGCATGTTTGAGCTAGCCGACTTCGATCCCGAGACCCAAAAGGAGATCCAAAAGAAGTTCGGCGACGACGTCGCCGCTGAGATGCGCCAGTAGTAAAAAAACTCTCCGTGCCTTGTCGATTTCGCGACGCCTCGTACGACGGCTATGTAGCCGCCGGAAAGACGGAACGGAAGGGAGCTAAACCGAATTGTGCAAAGGGCGCATAAGCGCCGGTACATAAGAAAGGACAACCAAATGAGAAATGTAATCTACGCAATCAACCTTACCCTGGATGGCTGCTGCGACCATACCAAATTCAATCCCGATGAAGAAGTACTTGAACATTACACGCACCTCTTGCGAGATTTTGACCTGCTTGTCTATGGCCGTAAAACCTATCAATTGATGGTTCCTTATTGGCCTGATATTGCAAAAAGCCAGTCCGAGACAAAAGCGGATATCGAATTTGCTCAAACCTTTGTCTCCAAGAAGAAGATTGTTTTTTCACGATCGTTAGACAGCGCTGAAGATAAAAATACGAGAATTGTTCGTACGAACCTTCACGATGAAATACTTAAATTGAAGCAAGAACCAGGCAAAAATATTCTGGTCGGTGGTGTAGATATTCCTTCACAGCTTATAGAGCTTGGTCTGGTGGACGAATATCGTTTTGTCGTTATGCCAATCATTGCTGGGGAAGGGAGACGGTTGATGGAAGGCGTTAGCCTGCGGGAGAGATTACAACTGAAACTTGTTGAGTCAAAGGTTCTTAAATCGGGATGTGTTGCGCTTCGTTACTTGAAACAGTGACACAAAAATCTGCGGAGGGGGTAGATGAAAATCGCTTCGTTGATTGCGCGTTTGCTTATGGGGTTGACCTTTTTCGTTTTCGGCTTGAACGGATTTTTTAACTTCATTCCAGCACCGCCTCCGACGGGCCTGGCCGGTCAGTTCGCTGGCATACTCTTCACCTCCCATCTCTATGTCGTCATTTTCGCGGTTCAGACCATCGGAGGGTTGCTGCTGTTGGTCAACCGTTTTGTGCCGCTGGCGCTGATCATTCTCGGGCCGGTGATCGTGAATATCTTCTTCTTTCACCTCTTCATGGCGCCGTCCGGGCTTCCGCTGGCGATCGTCGTAGTTGCGCTTTGGGTGATTGTTGCGATGCGAAACAAGGAGCACCTCGCCGGAATCTTAACTCTCCGCACCGAATAACCATGTCGCAGATTATTCCACAATCAGCAACACGTCGCCAGCATTGACCGTGGCGCTCAAGTTGAAAAAAGATGGATTAGCTGGAGATTGTCGGTCTGGGAACGGTACAAAGATCGGTAAAGATAGGCCGTCCGCCTAGTGTCTGGAGAATGCTGCAGATGGGGCTGGGTCCGAGCTCGTTTCGCTTCCCTTGAGGTCCATGCGTTCAATGAGACCGTTCGCGATGGTATAAACGTGCCACACTTCACTGTCAGAAAGGACATCGCCACTGAGGCTTTTCACGAGCTGATGAACTTTGACTTCGGTAATGCCGCCGTCCTGGTCGATTACCTCAAGTGGTTCCACGTGAGGATCAAACTCCTTCCACTGACGGGTCCAGTAGGACCGAATCTCTTCTTTCCCGACAGCACGCCCGCCTTCCGATGCCTTGGGCCAGCTAACGTTCTCACTCATGAGCGCCAGGGCGCTGTCGATATCCCGATGGTTGAAGGCAGAGTAGGCCTGAGCTATCAGCGTCTGTGTGTTCGCCATGAATCCCCCCGGAGTACATATGTGTACTTTACACGTAGATGCAAGAAATGCTCTGGAGTGCGGGTGGCCCAGGCTTTTGATCTCGCTAACATCACGAACACGGAGGCTGGCCCACCTTTACGTTCTTTGTAAAGGTGGGGACGACGAATCAAACCGGTAAGACGAGACCAAGATGAACATCCCGACGCCGGCTGCATGAGTCCCCACCTTCATCTCACGGTAAGCTACTTGGTGGTTACTGGTAACCGCGATTTATTCGAGCCTGGCGCAGCTTGGCGCCCCCTCCCCTTTGGACCGATCCGTGCTCTATACCTGCCCAGAACGGCAACGCGTCGGGACCTCCTGGAAGCATGGAGCCGCGCGTTGAGGTGCATAAGTGGCTCTTACCGCCGAGGATTGCCCGTCTTTCAAAGAGGCTACAGCCTTAATAGGCCCCCGCGACGAGCTTTGGCGAGTTGACGTCCCACATGGCGCGGCGCCCTCCAAGTCAAGAATTTTACCCATATGTGAAAAGCCTTTCATAGCCTGGAGGAACGTCACCGCGCCGCATATAGAGCCAGGATTGTCGTGCACTTCCCGGAGCCTTCTAGGCGGGCGCTGGGTGAAACAGCTTTCTCCTATCCGCTACTCCGCACGGCTCGCGATCTGCTCCACCGGCCTGCTCTTCTGCGTGCTCCGCGTGGGGGCTTCGGACACTGCAGCACCTGACGTATCCAAGGCCGCGGAGCAAACTTCAATTTCTGCCTCTTCAAAATCTCAGACCGCGCTCGGTACCGGAGAAAAAATAGAGAAATCCGGGAAATACGACGTTGACCGCATTGGGCAGCGAAGCATTGGCAAAGGCGTGAATCTCTACTCGTTGGAGAAAGAGCGCGCGCTGGGAAAGGCGATGGCGGATTCGATTGATGAGCACACGAGATTCATCACCGATCCAGATATTAATGACTACATTAATCGCCTTGCCCAAAAAATCGCCCGCAACTCCGACGCCCAGGTGCCATTCACCATCAAGGTGATTGATTGTCTAGATCTCAGAATCTTTGCCCTGCCGGGCGGCTTCCTCTACGTAGACACGGGATTGATCATGGAGGTCGACAGCGAAGCGGAGCTCGCCGGTCTGATGGCCCGGGAGATCGCGCACGTTGCCGCGCGGCACGCGACTCGATTTGCCACCCGGAAGTATGCCTGGAACATGATCTCCTTTCCGCTCATTTACCTCGGCGGCCCAGCGGGACTAGGCACAAAGCAGATAGGCCCACTTGCCTTAAAAAAATTCAGCCGGGATGCAGAAATGGAGGCGGACCTGCTCGGCATTGAATATCAATACGCCGCCGGTTACGACCCGCAGGCCTTTGTCGACGTACTGGAAAAGTTGCACAGCAAAGAAACTCAGATGCGTGCTCGGATGGCCGCACAGCCTAAGGCCGGTTTCGTCAGCCAGATCGCTCGAGCGTTCGCCACATATCCGCCTACGGAAGAGCGCATCCAGAAAGCGCAAACAGAGATTTCCACGCTGCTCCCAAGCCGAGGTAACTATGTGGTCGATACCAACGAATTCCAGGAAGTGAAAGCCAAGCTCGCCGGGGCGGATCGGCCTATCCTGCGCCGGCACCGTCCGGGCGACGGCGTGCCCAACGCTCCCGTCCTGCATCGCCGCCCATCGGAGCCGCCGCCGGAGCTAGCTCCTTATCGGCAAGGGGCTTCTGTGGCTGGATTGAATCCGCCTGCCAGATAATTACCAAAGTCCCACTGTCTTCAGTTACTTGCCCGCTTTCCCATAATGAATTTCACTGTCAAAAGCACTTTGACTTCAGCCTAGGCTGACGCCTCAGCTTGCTCGGTTCTGCGGCCGCCGGGGTTCGACGACCGAAGAGGAGTGCGAATTCAATTTAGGAGGAGCACAGTAATGCGCAAATTTTTCGGGTTCGCTCTGTTCTTGGGTATATTTTCGCTGGCGGCGTTCGCTCAGGAGTCGGGCAGTGCGCCTAAGGCGGAAATCTTCGGCGGCTATCAGTACACCCGATTCGACGGTGGCGTGAACGCTAACGGCTGGGATACAGCTCTAACCGGAAATCTTAACCGTTGGTTTGGCGTAGCTGCAGATTTCAGCGGCGCCTACAAGTCCCAAAATGGGGCAAGTTTCAACAACTACACCTACACGTTCGGCCCCGTGATCTCATACCGCCACTACGAGGCATTTACTCCGTTCGCGCACTTCCTGGCGGGCGGCGTCCGCAGCTCAGCCTCATTTAGTGGCCTCTCCACGTCGGATAACGGTTTCGCCATGATGTTCGGCGGCGGAGCCGATGTAAACGTGTCCCGGCGTTTGGCCGTGCGTGCCATCCAGTTCGACTGGCTCTCGCTGCATTCCAATGGAGTTACCGATAACAACAACATGCGAATCTCCACCGGACTTCTGCTCCGGTACTAACAAGTCGCAAGCTGGCAAGGCTCAGGGTGACCGAAGAGGTCGCCCTTATTTTTTGGGTTGATTCCTCACAAGGAATTGCGCGACCAGCTCTAATACCTGTAAAAGCCCCGCCCACTCTTCCTTCCCAACCAGCCCGCATCCACCATCTTGATCAGCAGCGGACACGGCCGGTATTTGGGATCGCCCAAGCCATCGTGCAGCACGCGCATGATGTCGAGGCACACGTCGAGGCCGATGAAGTCCGCCAGGGTCAGCGGCCCCATAGGGTGGGCCATGCCCAGCTTGAAAACTTCGTCCACCGCCTCCGCCGTGGCTACACCTTCCATCACCGCGTACATGGCTTCGTTCAAGAGCGGCATCAACACACGGTTGGAGACAAAGCCCGGAGCATCGTTCACCTCGACTGGCGTCTTCTCCAATTTCAGCGACAGATCGCGCACCGAGTGGAAAGTTTCGTTCGAGGTGGCCAACCCGCGGATAACTTCCACCAGCTTCATCACCGGCACGGGATTGAAGAAGTGCATTCCGATGACCTTGTCAGGCCGTTTAGTCAAGGCCGCAAGTTTGGTGATGGAGATAGACGAAGTATTAGAAGCAAGAATGATTTCAGGGCGGCAAAGCTGGTCAAGATCGCGAAAGATTTCTGCCTTGATCTCGAACTTCTCGGTGGCCGCCTCCACCACAAAATCGCAGTCGGACAGCTTCGCTCGGTCAACGACAGGCTCAATACGCTTGAGCGCTGCAGCCTTGTCTTCAGCGCTAATTTTGTTCTTGGCAACTTCGCGGTCGAGGTTCTTTCCAATCGTCTCCAACCCCCGATCCAGGAAGCGCCGCTCCACATCGCACAACACAACGGTGTAGCCGCCGCGGGCAAAGACATGCGCAATGCCATTCCCCATTGTGCCTGCGCCTACCACTCCTACTCGTTGAATGTTCATAATGGCTTCTCCTTAGTACCAGCACAAGCAATAGGAAAACCTCAGAGTCTAACACCTTGGAGATCCAGTCGCCGACGTAGAGCATGGCCAAGGAATGGAAAGCAAAATCCCCCGGATCAATTCTGCATTCAAAAACAATCGGATTCCGAAGGTATAATCGCCATGGTCTATGGCACTCATCCCTGGCACAAGATTCGGCCCGTACGAGATTCAATGTCTGCTCGGAGCAGGCGGCATGGGGGAAGTGTATCGTGCCTTGGACACAAGGCTGCAGCGTACGGTAGCCATCAAAGTGCTTCCCGCTCATCTCTCTTCGAATCCAGAGTCGCACGCGCGCTTCCAGCAAGAGGCTAAGTCGATCTCCGGACTTCAACACCCCAACATCTGCGTAGTTCATGACGTCGGTTCGCAGGATGGCGTCGACTTCATGGTCATGGAGTACGTCGCTGGGCAGACTCTGGACAAATTGATTCCTACCGGTGGTATGGCAACCGATCAAGCGATCAAATACGCCATACAAATTGCCGACGCCCTGGCACGCGCACACGCCGCCGGCGTTGTACACCGCGACCTGAAGCCCACGAACATCATGGTGGACGAAACTGGGCTGGTCAAAGTGCTGGACTTCGGGCTCGCCAAACTTGCCGCTCCCCCGTCCGCGATGAGCGGCGAAGAGGCGACCATGGCATCGATGGCAACCACACCCGGAATGATCGTGGGCACCGTGGCTTACATGTCGCCGGAGCAGGCTGAAGGCAAACCCATTGACGCACGTAGCGATGTCTTTTCATTTGGTTCCGTGCTCTACGAAATGTTAACTGCCCACAGAGCTTTCGCGGGCCAATCGAACGCAGCTCTGCTTTCGGCTGTCATGCGGGATGATCCCAAGCCGTTGAGTGAAGTCAAGCGAGATGTCCCGCCGGAAGTACGCCTCATCGTTGCCCGCTGTCTGAAAAAAGATCCCGCTGCGCGGTTCGCTTCGGGTGCCGAGTTGCTGAAGGAACTCAAGAGCTGTCGCGACCTTTTGTTCCCTGAGTCGGGCGCCATATTGAGCCCGGCAAGGATTGTCAGAGAGGTGCAAAGACCGAGGATTCTGATTCCTTTCCTGCTGACGCTCGTCCTTCTCGGCGCAGGGGCGGCCTGGCTGGTAAAGCGCAACCACGATGCACGCTGGGCACGTGACGTGGCTCTGCCGGAGATCTCCCAACTGTCGGACCAGGGGAAGTTCGGCGACGCATACGCGCTCGCAGTGAAAGCTGAGAAATCGATTCCAGGCGATCCCACCCTGGCGAAGTTGTGGCCGTCAATTACGTACCAGGTTTCGCTCGAGACAACACCCGCGGGCGCAGACGTCTATCGACGAGCCTACGGTAAAGCAGATGCTCCCTGGGAATCAGTTGGTAGAACTCCCTTAAAAAATGTTCGCCAGCCGCGCGGCATGTTCGTCTGGAAGTTTGAGAAGCCAGGCTTCGGTCCGGTCTTGCGGACCACGGCTGCTTTATTTGGCTGGTATGCAGTTCCGATTGGTCAGCCCGTCTCCGCCGCCGTCACTCTCGACGAGTCCGGAAAAATTCCTCTTGGCATGGTGCGGGTTTCGCCCGCAAAATATTCCAAGACGCTATTCATCCCAGGTTATGAAGGCATGCCTGAGCTGGCGCTAAAGGATTATTGGATCGACCAGTACGAAGTAACCAACCGCCAGTTCAAGGCCTTTGTCGATCAGGGTGGATATCAAAAACGCGAGTATTGGAAAATCGGCTTCCAGCGAGATGGAAAGCCTATCCGGTGGGAAGAAGCGATGGCGTTGTTCCAAGATAGTGCCGGGCGTCCCGGACCAAAAGATTGGATGCAGGGCGAATATGCCAAAGGGCAAGATGACTTCCCTGTAACCGGCATCAGTTGGTACGAAGCCGCGGCCTATGCCGAGTTTGCCGGCAAAAGTTTGCCCACGATCTATCACTGGAATCGCGCCGCAGGGCCTTTTTCCGCGGCATACATCGTGCCCGCAAGCAATTTCGGAAGTACCGGCGTTTTGCCCGTCGGCAGCAAATCAGGCATGAGCCCGTGGGGCAACTACGACATGGCTGGCAATGTCAAAGAATGGATCTGGAACGAAGCCGATTCTGGCAAACGCTATGTGCTCGGCGGAGCCTGGGACGAGCCCAATTACATGTTTGTCGATCCTGATGCGCAGTCGCCGTTTCTCCGTACTGCGAACATTGGTTTTCGTTGCGTGAAGTACATCGAGCCAGACGCCAATCTTACGATTGCAACCGCGCCTATGGCCACGCCCAGGCGGGACTTGAGCAAGGAAAAGCCCGCCTCTGATGAACTATTCCGCGCCTATCGCAGCGTGTACTCCTACGATAAAATCCCGTTGAACGCCACCGTCGAACCTTTTGGCAAGGACGAAGACGATTGGAAGACCGAGAGGATCACGTACACGGCCGCCTACGGACGCGAGAAGGCAGTTGCTTACCTGTTTATTCCCAAAAAGACCAAGCCCCCCTTCCAGACGGTCGTCTTCTTTCCGGGATCGAATGCGCTTCTGCTGCGAACGTTCGTGGTTTACCCAACGGCTGCCTTGGATGGCATTCTCCGGAGCGGCCGCGCCGTTCTATATCCCGTGTACAAAGGAACGTATGAACGCGGCGATGGCATGGAATCCGATGTGTCGAACGAGACCAGCACATGGCGGGACCACGTCGTGATGTGGGTCAAAGACGCTTCGCGGGCAATCGACTACGCTGAAACTCGCCCCGACCTTGATCACGAGAAGCTGGCCTACTACGGCTACAGTTGGGGTGCGGAAATGGGGGCTATTGTGCCCGCCGTGGAGCCCCGAATCAAGGTCTGTGTTTTAGCGCTGGGTGGACTCGATTTTCACCGATCGCTTCCTGAAGTCGATACCATCAACTTCATTTCAAGAGTGAAGCAGCCGGTCTTGATGCTGAATGGACACTACGATTTCTTTTTTCCCGTGGAATCGACCCAGGATCCGTTCTACCGCTTGCTGGGATCGAGGAAAGATCAGAAGAAACGCCTGCTCTACGAAACCGGCCACAACCTCCCGCGCAACGAACTGATCAAGGAGACACTGAACTGGTTGGACCAGTACCTGGGGCCAGTGAACTAATTGCGTCCCGCGATGCTCCGTGAACCACAAAAGTCAACCACATTTGGGACGGCGCTGAAGGACGCTAGTCCCGGTCGAGGCTCTCTTCGATTGCGACTTTGCCGTTCTTCTCCACGGTAATGACGCGATGAACGCTCTTGAATCCCGACAGGGTAATGTCGACGACGTAGGTGCCCGGATCCAGGTAAAGCTCTACAGGGGAGAACTTATCGAGGATACGATTGTTGATGGCGACTTGCGCGCCCTTGGGCTGAGTCTTGACGCTGACTCCACCCATTCCAGCGGTGTCGCCACCGCCAAAGAGCTTCTTGAACTTGCCGCCAATCTTGATGTCGTCGGTATTGCCTAACGCTCGTAAGCTGGGCGACAAGCGGAAGGTTTGCCCAGTTTGCAGGTTCGCGGTGGTGGTCTCGTCGAGGTATCCCTGCTTCTTGAACGCGAAGCTGTGATTGCCGGGCTTATCTACGGAGATCTGGGCGGGCGTGGTTCGACCTGTGTCCTTGCCGTCCAGCCAAATGGCGGCGCCCGCCGGATCACTGGTCACGGAAACCGTTGCTGCGAGCTGGGCCAGTTGCACGCTGATAAATGACTTGCTGCCGGAGGCGACCTCAATGTTGCGGATCTCGGGCGCATAACCGGTCTTGGTGATGGTCAGCGCATGCTGCCCCGGATTCAGGCCGGCGAGGTTGAAAGGGGTGACCCACGCGGAATTGTTCTGGCCATCGACTTGAATCTGCGCGCCCGCCGGGGTCGACGTGACGCTCAACTGTCCGGGAACGATGGCCGGAGCCACGGCAGAGGCTTTTGCTTTCTTCTTGTTTTTGTACTTGGGCTGGACCGAAACCTCATGCGGCGCCGCCGTTACCGGTTCTGCGGTAACTTGCTCCGGAGCTTGAGTGGCCGCCGGCGTCTGGGCCGCGGCTCGGTTGGAGTTCGGGCTTGGCTGAGCCGACGCGTTGGCGGCCGGCTGAGCCGGAGTGGCATCCTCATCCGCGTTCTCGGAGTGGATGTGCCAGGCCATCGCAGCCACAATCAGCAAAATGATTCCAACGGCGCCAGCCATCGAAACCATGAAAAGTTTCGGGGGTGTCTTCTTGATTTCGGCTACCGCCTTTTTCGCCACCTCGCGCGGCTGCACCCTCGGCTTCTCCGGCGGAGCATTTTTGAATACAGCGACGTGTACCGCATTCAGCTGCGTTGGCTCATCTGCGCGCGGTGGCGGAGGAGGGGCGATGCGCACCTCTTTGAGCGGCGGCAATTCATCGATCTCGGAGAAGCTGCGGCTCGCACTCGCGCCGACTTTCGGAGCTTCGGCCATCATCGGATCCACGTGGATTTTCGGAGCTTCGACCTCCGGCTCGATAATCGCAGCCGACGACATTGTTGCAGATGGGGCAGAAAACGATTCGACGGAAAACGTCTCAAGCGAGGCTTCAGAAGAATTGATGACGGGCGCGGCCTGATCCAGGTTTGGCGTGATTAGTCCGGAGCTCACAGAGTTCGCGTTGTTTCCGCCCCGTCCCGCAGCAGCGGCGGCAGCCTTAGTCGCTGGCGGTTCTGCAACTTCTTTACTGCGAACTTGCGGCGGAGGTGATGCGGGTGGCGACATCTTGCCCGCCGGGGTCGCAGGTTTTACAGGAGGCTTCGGCTGCGACGTCGCGGCGGGCGGCGCAGGTTTTACCGTTGGCGCGCTCACGGAGGGCGCAGGCTTCTGCGGAGCGGCCGCCTTCGGTGCGGGTTGCCCCGGTTTTGCTGCAGCCGCCGCCTTCGTCGCGCTTTCCTTGCATCTCTCCAGGTCGTTTACCAGGTCCTGCCCCGACTGATATCGTTCTGCGGGAACCTTGGCCAGCGCCTTCATGATGACCTGGCTGAGCGCAGGATGGAGCTTGCGGTTGATCTGATCCGGCGCCATGGGCGTCGTTTCCAAGATTGCTTGCCTCACCTGGTCCGCATCTTCCCCACTGAAAGCTTTTCGCTCGGTGACCATTTCGTAGAAGATCGCGCCAAGGCTGAATATGTTGGACGACGCGGTCAGAGGATCTCCGCGCAGCTGTTCGGGAGACATGTAATGCAGACCTTCCGGAGGCTTACCTGAAGCCTGAGCGGCGAAAGCGCTCATCGTAGAAATTCCGAATCCCAGGATCTTCACCGTGCCGTCCCAGGAGACCATAATCTTCGCGGGCTCGAGCGTGTAGTGGGCAAGGTTCTTGGCGTGGGCGTGGTCGAGGCCCTGGCAGGTTTGGCGGGCAATGTCCTGGAGATCCCAGATAGAGAATCCCTCTTTCCGGGCCAGCATCGTGGCTACGCTGTTGCCTTGGACATACTCCAAGGAGGCGCAGAAAAGGCCATCAAGCTCCTCGCCGCCATTGAGCCGTGCGATATTGTGACTGTTGAGAACCTTGCTGGCCTCTGCTTCTTCCAGGAGGTTTTTCACGAGCAAAGCCGCCTGCTCGCCTAGTGGTTCCAGTTTGATCGTTTTTAGCGCCACCGTCTGTGTGCTTTCGGGGTCGGTGGCCTTGTAGACGGAAGTTAAGTCCGAGTGCGCGATTTCGCTGAGTATTTCGAAACGCCCGATTTTGTTCGACATTATCTTCGTAGCCTCATGAAGACAAACCACGACTTCTCCCTTGGCGGGGAAGACCTCGGGCCCGTCCGTGGAGGAATGGGACGTGATCAGGATAGTCGGGGGTAGAGCTAAAGTGGAGTTACGAAAGTGCTCGTAAATTCGATTGCGATCGGGCGTGGAGAAACTTTAGTACCGTAAAGTGTTGTGGCTGCGCTTGGAAAGCCGAGCTGTTCTGATCTTCCGTGGCAGTCCCGTCGCAAGATATTATGAGGCCGGGAAGAGCGCGCATTGTTTTATCGAGAAAGATAATTGTAATATGTGTCGATTTCTCTTCATCTCGTTCGATATGTAAATGAAGGCTGCGTTCCAATAATCGAAGTTGTTCGGACAACTCAGCCCAACCCAGGAATAAATAAGGAGACATAACGATGAAATTCATGATGTTGGTCAAGCACCCCGAGAAATTGGGCCCTCCGCCCCAGGCGCTAATGGACGCCATCGACAAGCTCAGCGAAGAGGCGGTCAAGTCTGGCACGATGCTGGGCAGCGGAGGACTCGCCCCCACGGCGCAGAGCACCCGCGTGCGAGTCTCAGGGGGAAACCTTACGGTGATCGACGGGCCTTTCGCCGAGACCAAGGAAGTCGTTGGCGGCTATGCGGAGTTTGAGCTGAAGTCGAAGGAGGAGGCGATCGAAGGCGCGGTGCGCTTCATGGAACTTCACCAGAAATACTGGCCGGAATGGGAGGGCGAGACCGAAATTCGCCAGATATTCGGGCCCGAGGATTTCGCTCAACACGTAAAGGAGCTGTCGCGCACAGCGTAGAGACATTGCTCTGCAATGTCTCAGCCAGAAGCCCAGTTCAGCGGAAGCGGCCGCATTTTGCGCGGGGGGAATTGAGCTGGTGTACGATTGCCGCTCCGAGGGAAGGCTCTGCGGGGCCTTGCTCCGCTGGACGGGCGAGGCGCGCCGGTGACCGGAACCATTCTTGAGCGTGCCGCCGAAAAAGGCGAGCTTGTGACTCCGGGATTTGCCAGCACCGCCGAAGGTGGTCCGCAGGGTCTGGTCGTTTCCCTCGCGGATCTGAACGATCTTCAAGTGGAACTCGATATCGCGCAGGACGATTTCGCCAGACTGGGCCCCAGGCAAAAGGGCATAGTGACTGTGGACGCCTATCCTGATCTCAAGTGGGACGGAATCATCGCGGAGATTTCGCCACAAGCAAACCGGGCTAAGGCGACGGTGCAGGTGAAAGTGCAAATTCTCAATCCCGATGCCCATTTGCGGCCGGACATGAATGCCACGGTAAAATTTCTGGCGGACGAAAACAAACAAACCAGCACCCAGCCGCCGGGAGTTTTCGTGCCCACCCCTGCGATTCATGATCGCGGTGGCAAAAAAGTCGTATTCCTCGCGTTCGACGGCAAGGCGTTGTCACGCGAAGTGAAAATTCAGGCGCAGCGCAGCGGCGGCGTGATGGTGCAAGGCCTCAACGGCGGCGAAGACGTCATTACCTCGGCGCCCCAAGAGTTGAAAGATGGCGAAAAAATCAAGCTCAAAGGACAGTCATGAGCGCAGCTACCATTCCCCATACCGCAGTGCAAACCAAAGTGGTTCAGGCGCGCAATGTCAGCAAGATCTTCAAGCGCGACGCGTTCGAGGTGAAAGCCCTCGACGATGTTTCCATCGAAATCGGCGGCGGTGAGTTCCTGGCGCTCATGGGCCCGTCTGGTTCAGGCAAGACTACCTTGCTGAATATGATTGCGGCCATCGACCGGCCGACATCGGGGGATTTGCTGGTGTTGGGCGAAAACGTATTTCGCTTCAGCGATTCTCAATCCGCCCACTGGCGCAACGTGCATATCGGATACGTCTTCCAGACTTTCAACCTGATTCCCGTGCTGACCGCGTTCGAGAATGTAGAACTGCCCCTTCTGCTCACCAAGCTGAATGCTCAGCAGCGCCGCGATCACGTCATGACTGCACTGAAACTGGTTGGTTTAGAGGAAAGGGTGAACCATCTGCCCAAGCAACTGTCAGGCGGGCAGGAACAAAGAGTCGCGATCGCACGA
The DNA here is from genome assembly GCA_963832245.1 of uncultured Acidobacteriota bacterium. Lineage (GTDB taxonomy): Bacteria > Acidobacteriota > Terriglobia > Terriglobales > Acidobacteriaceae > JABDBE01. The sequence goes on along the minus strand of CAWHTG010000004.1, from coordinate 1,521,118 downwards.
GCGATCGTCAGCGATCCTACTCTTTTGCTGGCCGACGAGCCTACAGGCGATCTGGACAGTCACTCTGCGACCGAGGTGCTGGAAATTCTGAAGCGTCTCAATGAGGACTTTCACAAGACCATCGTGATGGTGACGCACGATCCGCACGCGGCCTCGTATGCGAACGTCACTCGACACTTGGAAAAAGGAATGCTGCTGCCAGCCTAGGCGCGGGTACGCCCGACGGGTAAAAACACAACTGTAGCGATGCTGCTGGCAACGTCTGAGATGCACAGCCGGGCCTCTACAGTTGAGACACGTGATCGCGTTGCTCCACCAACGTTGGATCGGAAACCCACTGCCAAGCCCGACGGCCGTTCTCGCGGACCACGCTCAGCGCCTCGCCATATTGCACCAACCGGTTGAGAACCGTGGTCACCGAAGCCAGCGGATCTTTGTGCCGAAGCAAAACCGCCGGCAGACGCCGCTGAATCTGCTCACAGACCTCGCGCACCGCCAGAGGCCGACCTGCTTCCATCAAAACCAGGCGACAGGCTTTGGTAAAACCCGGCTGGCGACCTCCGGTTTTGCGGTCGATCAACTCCAGCAAGTCTTCTCCCAGGATTTCATCGCCGAACAAGTTGGCGAGCCCCGAGATTGTCTGTTTCAAGGTGCCGATGCGTTTCATAATCTCCGCCCGCTGACGCATCAACTGGCGGAGTTCTTCATGCGCTGCTTTGACCACTTCCTGGACATGAGGATCCCCGTTGCGCAGAAGGGTTCCATTGCCCGTCCCGTTGCTGCCACTTACTCCATACTGCATGACCCCCACCTCCGAACCTGCTTCACCTGTGTTCATGCCGATTTCTTTCGCCCGTGCACAGAACGCCTGCGGCTAGATACGCAAAGGTGCGCGCGCTCGTTCCATCGAAACCAATTCCCTCGCGGTGCGTGCATAGTGTTCGTTCCCGGGACAAAACAGTCACCCGTCCAACGTTGGAACTGATTGCTTGGTTTGACGTTACGACTCAGGAAAGGTGAGGTAATTTACAAGAATGTGACAAGAAGGTTGAAAGCGCGGATCAACAGCGCTTGGGTGAGGACGAAGTATGTGCAGGCGTGCAAACATGTTCGCAAATGGACACTCAGGATAAAACGTCGGCACTTAGCACTTGGCATTTAGCACTTAGCCATTGCCTGCTCAAACCAACTGCATCATGGCCAAGTGCTAACTGCCAAATGCTAAGTGCATTTATGAATTAGCGGAGAGAATTTCGTCGGGCATCCAGACTCAGCGGACCCGCTCCAAATTGTGAAATCAGCAGCGCTCCTCCCAGCATAGTCACATTCTTCATAAACATCGCCATCTGCATCTGAGCCACCATGGGATCTTTGACTGCCCAGAAATTGTGCATCATCAGAGTGACCGGAACCAGGAAGAGCACCAGCAGCCACGCGCCAACTTTCGCTCGGTATCCAAACAGAATGCTAAGACCCCCGACGAGGGCGAAAACTCCAGACGCTGGGACCAGCAGCCCAGCCATGGGCACACCGGCATGCGCGGCGTAACCGATCTCCTGCTGAGAAAAATGCATGAATCCCGACATAATGAAGATTACGGAGAACAAGACCCGTCCCGCTAGAACGATAAAGGAACCTACAAATGTCTCTTCACTCCAACCCAGCCTCCGGGTGGCGTGCGAGCTTTGCAATGACGTCGAAATTGAGTTGCTGGCCATAACTACCTCCTCGAGATTTCCTAAAATTGAACGCTACGCGAACTAGATGCTGCGTCCCTTACAGCAGTTACTTTAAATTACCAGTTGCTTTTGTAAAGTAGGCACTTTATAGTAACTAAGTGAGGTAACCACGTGCGCCGCTATGCCCAGTCGCCTACGCCCTGTCCAATGGGGGAATTACTCGAAGTACTCACCCGTCCCTGGACGATGCACATACTGTGGGTGTTATCTACAAACGGGGCCACTCGGTTCGGGGCTCTCCGCCGGCAGATCGACGGCATTTCGTCCCGCGTCTTGACGGAGCGGCTGCGGCTTCTCGAACGGAAGGGATTCATTTATCGCGAATATGAGCCGACTATTCCACCCTCGGTTACATACGGCATAACCAAGCGAATGAAGGACATTCAAAAAGTGTTGAGCGAGTTGGACCACCTGGCACGAAAATGGCAGCAAGAGGATGCGCCTGCCCGAGTTGAGAGCAAGGATCGAATTCCGGGGGCGCTTTCCGCAAGCCAGCCCGGTTTTCCGCTTGTTCTTTCTTGACAAAAACCGCATTCCTGTTAGAGTTCGGGCAATTGCTTCACTGAAAAACACTTCAAGAGGGGACTTTGGTATGAAGAATGTTTACGAGGTTCTGAGGCAGAAGGAACTCGAACTGGCGCGCCTGGAAAAGGAAGTCGAGGCCCTGCGGGTAGCGGCTCCGTTGTTGTCCGACGACAAGGACTCGATGGCCGAGGCCAGCAGCAACAAACCGACATTGGCCAGTCCCGCAGGTGTGCAACAACCGATCCGCATTCCGCAGGCAGCAGTAAACGCAAGTCCGCAACCGGCGCGAGCAGCAGGCTGGGAGGACACGGCCAAGCGCTGGCCGTAAGCCCAGGCAAACAAAGGGCCCTCATTCGCCAACTTCGTTAGGCGGCGGAAAATTATTTGCTGATCAACGCTGCGGGTTTCTGCCTCCCGGATCGGGACTGACCACGAAGGTACACAAGAGTTCAAGCTGAGGAAATTTGCCGCCGAAGCGATGCTATACTCCACCCAATAACTCTGGCCGAACAGCTTCATTAAATTGGTGACTACGCCTTCAGCCGAGGGCGAGGCCGGGTTGGTGCCTTCATGTACGTCGAGGATACGCGATGAGTGCCGCAGCAACGCGGGCGCCGTTGCGAGCCATTACAAATACTCGTCGCGTTCCTCGCTTTCCTTTGTCCATTCCTACCGACGTCACCGTATTGCGGTCTGGGATTCCCTACTCGATTCCAGGACGCTCGGTCAGCATGAGCGAGGGTGGTCTCGGCGTGGTATTGGCCGGCGAGCTTCATCCCGGCGATTCCGTCGGCATTGAGTTTCGCTTGCCCGATGCCGGCGGGCCTTTCCGCCTGAAGGCGGTTGTGCGGTATCAGGCGCTGCTCCATTGTGGTCTGGAGTTCGTCGGCCTGACATCGGAACAACGGACGCTGATCGAACACTGGACAAAAAAGAACTCCGTCACAAACCCAACTGCATTGATGCCCGTGACCAGCCATCAGTCCGCTGCGCCCGTGCGGACCGCAACCACGCCGTCAATTGCGCTTCCAGATCGGAACCGTCATGCTCCGCACCCACATAGCAGAACGGTTCGTTACTCCCTGTGCATGGCGCTTGCCGGAATGCTTGTCCTGGGCGGATTGGGCTGGTGGCATTGGTACCGGGCATGGAACGAACTGGAATCACAAATCCCCGGAACTGAGCCGACCTTGCAAGCACCGGCTGCCACGGTTCCGGCAGAGGTCATGGAAAAACTGGTAACCCACAAGATCGAGCCGATTTATCCCGAGGCCGCAAGACAGGCGAACCGGCAAGGAGTCGTAGCGCTCGACGTAATCGTCGGGCCGGATGGAGCTGTGGTCGATGTACGTCCCATCAGCGGTCCCGACGAACTTGCGCCGGCAGCTGTGGAGGCGGTGAAATGGTGGCGCTTCCAACCTTACGTGGTAAATGGTCAGGCCGTGCAGGTAAAGACCACGCTGGCAGTGGACTTCCGAGGAAATTAACGGCGATCTTCAACTGTTTACTTGGAGGTCGCCCGTTGTTTGCGAAAAGCGTGCAGGATCATCGCGCTGCTGACTGCGAAACTGCCCACGGCTCCCAGTGCCATTACTTCGGCGACTTGCCCACTAAGACCTAGGAAATCGGAAAACAGCGCAGCTACTGCGAACAGCACTCCAACGACGTTTAGCCAGATCGGCGCGTGTACGGGATTGCTGTGCTCCCGATTGTAGTAGCGCAGTTGCAGAAGCACCGCTGCCAGCCCGATCGCAGCTACCACCACCACCGCCAGCGGGCTGAAGAAGGCGCTACGCTTGGTGTAAATCACAACCAGACCGAGCCCGCAGCAGAGCAGGGCGGAGGCAATTACGGTCCAGCGGCGAGAGTTGGGTCGGTTGTCAGGCACGAGAAGTGCTTCCCCGCATTTATACAGGGCTTTGAAGACGCTTTCAAACCGCCTGCGCCCTCGGTCGGTCACGTCTTAGAACGCAAGCCCTAGTCTCGAAAATCCTCAGGGATATGGAAGGACACATCCCTCAGAGCCTTGAGCTCTGCGTACTAGAAAGCCCAACGCAAAGAAAATTGGACCAGCCGCGGTGTCCCATTGGTGCCAACGATTTTGCCGAAGGGGCTGTTCGTCGGGCTGGCCAAATATGCTTCGATGTCCGTGACCGTGGGGTCGGCGAAGTTGGTGTGGTTCCAGACGTTGAAGAAGTCGGCAGTGAAGCGGACTTGCTGACGCTCGCCAATCTGGAAATATTTGATGATGGAAGCGTCCCAGTTCTGCTGGAACGGGCCCTTGTAGAGGTTCCGGCCGAGGTCACCGAATCCGGTGGTGCAGAAATTCGGATCGCTGGCGCACTGGGTTGGGTACAACAGCGGGGCTCGCGTGAAGGCGGAGGGATTGAGATAACCGTTGATGACGCGCTGGTGGATATCACCGCTGGTTAGGCCGTTGCCAATGCTGGCGCCGGGAGCCAGGCTGGCTCCGAGAAGCGGCGTGCTGCCCTGACCGAGGAATGCGGTGCCAGCGCTGGAATCGAAAATCGAAAACGGTAGCCCTGACTGGAAGATGGTTACGCCGCTGAGCGCCCAGTTGCCAAGAAGCGCTTGTTTCGCTCCCGTCGCATGCGCGAAGAAGGGTAGCTCGTAGACGTAGCTGACCGCCAGACGCTGCGGGCGATTGAAATCGGAAATACCGCGCGAGGCGTTGATGTTGCTCTGATCGTTGTAGGCGGTGTTGAAGGCGGTATTGCCGGTAGAGGTTGCGTCGATGTTCTTGGAGAACGTGTAAGCAGCCTGCAAATAGTTTCGCCCCCAACGACGCGAAGCGGTTGCCTGCAGCGCGTGGTAAATCGAATAAGCGTCATTGGCGAAGATCTGATAGCCGCTGTAGCCGTTGAGTCCGGGCGTGGGCGTGCGCGCGATGGCATTGGCGAACGTATTGGTCGTGATTTGATAGCTGTGGCCAGTGGTGTCAGTGACGGTGAAGGGGTGAGCCAGGCTGGCGTCAACGGATTGGATGGCGTCGCGAGTTTCGCGCAGATGGATTCCGCGGGTGCCTACGTATCCCACTTCAAGCACCCATCGTTTGCCGAGTTCTCGCTGCAGCGTGAGGTTCCACTGCTGAGTATTGGGCACAACAAAGTGTCGCGGGACCTCGAGGACAAACAAGTTCTGCGTGGTATTCACGCCGGGCCCGGTGCAGCCGCCATAGGTGGCCGCGCCATTCGTGTTGGGAAAGCTGGTCAGTTGAGCCAGGCAAGGCAGCCACGCGGCCGAGAGCGTCCCTGCTGGTGGCACCGCATTGGGATTCGTGGCGGGCGTTCCGGTAAAAAAGTCGGACATGTTGAAGCCGGGGGTTTGACCGAAAAAGACAATGGGGATGAATGGCGATTGGAAGCTGAGTTGGTCGACGGCGCCCACATCCTCGCGAACGTAATAGATGCCGTAGCCGCCGCGCAGCGTGGTGTTGTGGTGACCCATGACGTCCCAGGCAAAACCGACGCGTGGACCTAAGCCCGTGGAGACGCTGTTATTGAACGTCGATCCAGCGGCATGTCCCGTCAGACCCGGAACTCCGAGTTTGTTCACGCAACTTGGGTAGATGAAGGGGTACGTCCCGGTTTCAGTGAGGCTCGATTGGATGTTGCCAATGTGGCAATCGCCGTCCGTCCAAGCGCCCAGGAACTCGGTTCGCAGGCCCAGATTCAGCGTGAGATTTGTCGTGGCCTTCCAGTCATCCTGGGCAAAGACGGCGGAGTTGTTCTGGCGGTATTGGTGGTTGTAGACGCCTCCGCCTCCGAAGCTAAACTCCGGAGTGCCTCCCACGAAATTTCCGAAGTCCGTAAACCCGGTCGTATTGGTGAAGAAAAGCTGTCCGTTGAACACTTGGGGAAATTGTTTATTGAGGTTGACGCGCACGAACTGGCCGCCGAAAGTGAAGGTGTGCGCGCCCCGCACCCAGCTCAGGTTATCGACAAAGTTGAAGTTGTTCTGGGTTTGGTACTGGTTGGCTTGGGGCGTGGGTCCGAACTGAAATCCGGAAGTCACGAAAGTGAATTTATAGATACTGGTAGTCAGATTATCCGTAGGCCGGTCGATGCCTGCGTCACTCACCGTAACCGGGTTGATGTTTAGCGCGCTATTGTTGATGCGGACATAGCCAAAGCGGAAATCATTGACCAGCGTGGTGGAGAAAACGTGAGTTTCACCCAGGGTGAAAACGCGGTCATGTACCGGCAGCTGATAAGGGAAGTTGAGATCGGTACCGCTGGCTGCGCCGCCGAGCGACGCCTGCAGGCCGCCTGCTCCGAAGGGAATGTCTTTCTCCGAATTGGAGAAGAAGAAGCGAGCTGAAACACGGTCGCGCGAGTTGCGGAAATCGCGATCCCAGTTGGTGGTGAATTGATCATCAACAAATTTGCCCGGGCTGCTGACCGTGAATTGAACCAGAGAACCGGGCGCAGTGCCGGCGGGTATGTTCGGAAGTGGGAACAGGTAACCATTCGCTGGAGCACCGAACTGGTTGCTGCGGAAGGCCAGCAGGGACACGGCGACGGGATCTACTTTAGCCAGGCCGAAATCGGCGGCCAGATTGCCTTCCGCCTGCGCGGTGGTTCCTCGATCAGCCGCGGGCACATAGGGGATGAAGGTGCTGATCAGGGTCCCCGGAGAGTCGCCGCTGCGCTGGCGCGTGCCCTGGTAGTTGACGAAGAAAAATCCCAGCTTGCCACCCGGACTGACCGGACCACCCAGGCTCCCTCCGAAAATGTTCTGCTGAATCACGGGACGAGGCGCTCCCGTTTGATTGAGGAAGTACTCGTTGGCATCGAGGACAGTATTGCGGAAAAACTCGTAAACATCACCGTGAAATTGATTAGTGCCGCTCTTCAGTACGGCGTTGATGTTGCCGCCGCCGTTGCGGCCCTGGCTGGCGTCGTAAAGCGAGGTTTGAACTTTGAACTCCTGCACCACATCCGGGTTGGGCAGCGGAGTGTTGGTCAGTTCGGCTACGTTGTAGTCGGTGACGCTGATGCCCTCGATCGAGTAATTGTTGTTGTCCTCGCGCTGGCCATTCACTTGAATGCGAACCTCGCCGCGTCCTAACTGGGCGGCTGCGTTCAACTCGGCTTGAGCTCCGGTAGATAAGGTGAGTAGTTGTTGAAAATTCTGGGTGGCGAGCGGGAGGGAGCGGATGGTGCTGTTCTCGAGTGCCTGGCCAGTGGTGGCATCGGTTGTGTCGACGGTCTGCACTTGCGCTTGAACTTCGACGTGCTCCTGAACCGCCTGGGGGGTTAGCTTGGCAATCATGCGCGTGGTTTCGGTGACACGAACCGCGATGTCGGAAAAGTCGCTGCGGGCAAAGCCGGCACTCTGGACGCTCACGGTGTAAGTCCCAACGGGAAGCAACGGCGCGGTAAAGGCACCGTCGGCCCCGGTTTTGACCGTGCGCTCGAGAACTTTCGTGGCTTGATTACTGATGCGGACGTCGGCGTTGGCGATGAATGCCCCGCTGGGATCCTGTACGACACCGCTGATGGCACCAGTGGCGCCGCCTTGGGCTATCGCCTGAGCCATCAGCGCGACTACTGCGAAACTGATCCAAACCAACTTCTCCATTGGCCTCGACATAAATGTTCTCTCCAGAGGTGAGCATAGAAAGCTTTTTGCATTTCTAGAGCGTGTTTCATGAACGTGTCTTAGCTCGGCAGTTCGTTCCCGACGGGCTAAAGCCCGCGTTTTCGAAGAGCCTAAACGGCATCGCTGAAGCGATGCCCTGATGCGAATCAAGGATTATGCCTTGGCCGATATAGTACCGCAAAGAGCAGGGTGCGATGACCAACTTTTCCGATTCGTAAGCAACGCAGGAATCGATCGGGGTCGAGGCTTCACGCAGGCGCGGGGAGGCAGTTGACCCGCAGTTGACTATGTCAAGCCGCGAGGTTCACCTGCATATCCCGATGCGATATAAATCTTTACGATGAAAACTCTGCATCTCCAGCGAAGCAGCCAAATCCAATAGAATATTGATGATCCGGTGCTGGCCGCCCCGGACACTTGGTAAGCCGGTGCCGCCCGCGGTAGGGGCGCTCGGCATCATTCTTTCTCTTCTGACTGCTTGCTCAAATTTGAAGGCAAGAATCAGAGTGTGGCGAGCAACTGCGATTGCTAGATTGCTCAAGCGACCAAGGCTGTTGTAAGCCCTGAGGAAACTATGTGGATTGTTCGACTAGCGCTGCGGCGGCCTTACACTTTTGTGGTTGTTGCTTTGTTGCTGCTGATCCTGGGTCCAATCGTCATTCTTCGCACGCCCACGGACATCTTCCCCAATATCAATATTCCCGTGGTCAGCATCATCTGGAATTACACCGGCCTCAATCCAGATGACATGTCGAACCGGATCGTCTTCCAGACCGAGCGGGCGCTCACCACGCTGGTGGATGACATCGCCCACATCGAGTCGAATTCGCTGAACGGCATCGCCGTAGTAAAAGTGTTTTTCCAACCGCGGGCGGACATTACTAAGGCGATCGCTCAGGTGACTGCGATCTCGCAGACACAGCTCAGGCAGTTGCCACCGGGAACAACACCACCGCTAGTGATTACATATAGCGCGTCAAGCGTACCTATTATTCAGCTGGCACTCTCGGGGCAGAGCCTTTCAGAACAGCAGTTATTTGACTACGGGGTGAATTTTATTCGGACCCGTTTGATCACCGTCCCCGGGTGTGCGATTCCGTATCCGTATGGTGGGAAGCAGCGCCAAGTGCAGGTTGATCTGGATACAAATGCTCTGCAGTCAAAAGGCCTGTCGCCGCTGGACGTAGTGAACGCGATCAGCGCGCAAAATATCGTTCTCCCGTCGGGAACTTCTAAGATTGGGGCGTTTGAATACGCCGTCGATACCAACAGCAGCCCTACGACGGTCGCTGAATTAAATCAATTACCGATCAAGACCGTGGGTAGCACCACCATTTACATCCGGGATGTGGGGTATGTGCGGGACGGCTTTCCGCCGCAGACCAATATCGTGCGGGTGAATGGACAGCGATCCGTGCTGCTGACTGTCCTGAAGAGCGGGCAAACCTCTACTCTGGACATCATATCGGGAATCAAGTCGCTGTTGCCGCAGATTGCGGCGGGCCTGCCGCCCGCACTGAAAATCCATCCGCTGGCAGACCAGTCGGTTTTCGTGCGTGCATCGATTGACGGAGTGCTGAAAGAAGCGACTATTGCCGCCTGCCTCACCGGGTTGATGATTCTGATTTTTCTGGGCAACTGGCGCAGCACCGTCATCATTGCAGTTTCGATTCCGCTTTCGATTCTGACTTCGATCATCGTGATGAGCGCGCTGGGCGAGACCATCAATATCATGACGCTGGGCGGGTTGGCACTCGCGGTCGGCATCCTGGTGGACGATGCCACGGTCGAGATCGAGAACATCAATCGGAACCTGGCTCAAGGGAAAGAGGTTGAACACGCGATTCTGGATGGCGCGCAGCAGATTGCGGTTCCGGCATTTGTTTCGACGCTGGCTATCTGCATCGTCTTCGTGCCCATGTTTTTCCTTACCGGAGTTGCGCGGTTTCTGTTCGTACCGCTCGCAGAAGCCGTCGTTTTTGCCATGTTGGCTTCCTACCTCTTGTCGCGGACACTGGTGCCTACGATGGCCAAGTATTTGTTGCGTGGGCATGAGGCAGAGAGTCTGGCGGCGAGTCAAAGCCGGAACCCGCTGGTTGCCATGCAGATTAAGTTTGAAGAGGCTTTCGAGCGTTTCCGCGAGGGCTACCACGGGTCGCTGGAACGCTGCCTTCAGCACAAACGCGCGTTTCTGCTTATCTTTCTCGGCGGCTGTTTGGCCTCGGTGGTTTTTCTGATTCCGTGGTTGGGTCAGGATTTTTTCCCATCGGTGGACGCGGGTCAATTCAAACTGCATTTAAGGGCGCGGACGGGTACGCGCATCGAGGAGACGGCCCGCCTTTCTGATCTGGTGGAGCGATCGATTCGCGAGCAGATTCCGCCCAAAGACATCGACAGCATTATCGACACGATCGGTTTGCCTTATAGCGGAATCAATCTTTCGTACAGCAACTCCGCGCCTATTGGACCATCCGACGTCGATATTCTGGTGAGCTTGTCGAAGGAGCACCGGCCCACGGCGCAGTACGTTCACGATCTGCGTTTGAGACTACCGGAAGAGTTTCCTGGCGTGACCTTTTCGTTCCTGCCGGCCGACATCGTAAGCCAGATTTTGAATTTCGGCCTTCCTGCTCCTATCGATATCCAGATTGTGGGCTATGGCGTGGCCGCAAACCGGGCGTTTGCCGACAAACTTCTGGAGCGGGTGAAGCAAGTTCGGGGGACTGTCGATCTGCACATCCAGCAGCCTTTCGATCAGCCTTATCTGCACGTCAATGTCGATCGCACGAAAGCCCAAGAGGTCGGCTTTACCCAGCGCGACGTTGCCAACAACTTGCTGGTTTCGCTCAGCGGCAGTTTTCAGACGACTCCCGAATTCTGGCTGGATCCGAAAACCGGTGTGAGCTATTCCATCGCGACGCAAACTCCGCAATACCGCGTTAATTCCTTGCAGGACCTGGAGAACATTCCCGTGACCGGCCCAAGCGGGGCCCGGTCGGAGATTCTCGCCAGCCTTGCTACCATCCACCGGGACGCTGGACTGGCGGTGGTTTCGCATTATGACATTCAACCGTTGATTGATATTTATGGTTCGGTGCAGGGCCGGGACCTGGGCGGGGTATCACGCGACCTTAATAAAATCATAGAGGCCAGCAGAAACGAACTGCCACGCGGCTCGCAATTGATCGTGCGCGGGCAGATTCAGACGATGCGCTCTTCTTACACGGGGCTACTGAGCGGCCTCGTGTTCTCGATCGTTCTGGTGTACCTGTTGATCGTGGTGAATTTCCAGTCCTGGCTTGACCCTTTCATTATTATTTCGGCCTTGCCAGCCGCGCTCGCAGGCATCGTCTGGTTCCTGTTTGTGACCCGCACCACCCTTAGCGTTCCGGCGCTTACCGGTTCAATCATGTGCGTTGGAGTTGCGACGGCGAATAGCATTCTGGTGGTGAGTTTCGCGAAGGAGCAGTTGGCTGAAGGCAAAGACGCTATTGTAGCGGCGCTCAATGCCGGGTTCACGCGGTTCCGCCCGGTGCTGATGACGGCTCTTGCCATGATTATCGGCATGGTGCCCATGGCGATAGGACTAGGCGAGGGCGGGGAACAGAATGCTCCACTTGGACGAGCGGTCATTGGCGGTCTATTATTCGCCACAGTGGCGACATTATTTTTCGTGCCAGTTTTCTTCAGCGTGCTGCACGGGCGCAGGGAGCGGCTGGCCAGGGCTGAAGCCAAGCATTGATCTGGTTCATACTGATTTTGTTCATAACGTTGACGGAGTCTTTTCATGCAGGTTGAACCGCAGAGTGAAGTTGACAAGCCAGTGAGGGTGGAGGAGCGGAAACCGACGGGCAATGCTCAAGGCAGCCCTGCACGCCGCTGGTGGATTGCTGTTCTGGCGCTTGTGATTGTGACGGCTGTCGTGATATCCGGAATTCTGCCGCGAATTCATGCTCGGGCAGCCCTGGACAAAGAGACGGCCGAGATGGCGATTCCTACCGTCTCCGTGCTCCAGCCCAAGCGGGGCGCGCCAACGCAGGAAGTCGTCCTGCCGGCGAACGTGCAGGCTTATATCGATGCTCCAATCTACGCGCGCACCAATGGATACCTCAAGCATTGGTATGCGGATATCGGGGCGCATGTGAAGGCTGGCCAATTGTTGGCGGACATCGAGACTCCTGAAGTCGATCAGCAACTGCGGCAATCAAAAGCTGATTTGGCTACAGCGGAAGCCAATTTGAATCTTTCGAAGATTACAAATGACCGTTACGCAGATTTGTTGAAGACCGATTCCGTTTCCAAGCAGGACGCCGACAATGCCGCCGGGGACTTTGCGGCTAAGCAGGCTACGGTCCAGTCCTCGCAAGCGAACGTTAGGCGGTTGGAAGAACTGCAGGCTTTCGAGAAGATCTACGCTCCGTTCGATGGCGTAATTACGGCGCGAAATACGGATATAGGCGCGTTGATCGATTCCGGGAGCAGTGGAGGCACGAGGACTGAGCTGTTTCATATTGCCCAGCCGGACAAGTTGCGGGTCTACGTCAACGTGCCTGAGGTCTACTCGCAGGCGGCGAAGCCGGGACTCACGGCTGATCTGGCACTCTCGGAATTTCCCGGGCGGCTGTTTCCGGGAACGCTAGTCCGAACGGCCCAGGCAATCGACCAGACTACGCGAACCTTGCTGGTGGAGATTCGTGTGAATAATCCGACTGGTACGCTACTCAGCGGAGCTTACGCCGAGGTGCATCTGAAGCTGTCAAACCCGACCTCGGCATTCATTCTTCCGGTAAACGCGCTGCTATTCCGGGCGGAAGGACTTCGCGTGGCTGCAGTTACAGATGGACGCCACGCCGACCTTAAGCCGATTACGCTGGGTCATGATTTCGGATCTGAAGTCGAGGTTGTCGCTGGGCTCAGCGGGAGTGAATCCATCATCGTCAATCCGCCGGATTCGATCGTGGCGGGAGAGGAAGTCCGCATTGCGCAGCCAGGAGCTTCGGGAGAAGCTCAGAAGTGATCGACTTGCGGCGCTCGCGCTCGGCTCCCAGAAAAGTCAGACGCTCAGTTTGGGGTGGGGCACTGTTTGCTGGCCTTATGATTTTGTCCGGTTGCGCCGTCGGGCCGCGCTATTCGCGGCCTTCCGCGCCTGTCCCCCCCGATTACAAAGAGACGCCGCAGAATTGGAAACCGGCGCAGCCCGCCGATCAGACGCTGCGGGGGAAATGGTGGGAGATTTATCAGGATCCGCAGCTCAACGCGCTCGAAGAGAAAATCAATATCTCAAACCAGAGCCTGAAGGCCGCTGAGGCGCAGTTTGCGCAGGCGCGGGCGACGGTTCGTTACAATCGGGCGGATTATTATCCAACCATCACGGCTGGAGTCTCAGCTACACGCGAGCGTCTTTCTGGAAATCGTCCGTTAGCCCAGCTTAGCGGTATTAGTGCTACAGGCGCTACAAAAGGCGCGATTACTACGAATGACCTCGTCATTCCGGTGGATATGTCCTACGAACCGGACGTGTGGGGCAGAGTGCGGCGCACGGTTGAGGCTGCCCGGGCGGATGCGCAAGCCACCTTGGCTGATCTTGAGTCGGTAAGACTGAGCGTTCATTCCGAATTGGCCGTTGATTATTTTCAAGCTCGGGAGTTGGACGCCGAGGGGCAGTTGTTGGATTCCACGGTTACCAGCTACGAGAAGCAGTTGGAGTTGACGGAGAATCGCTATCGGGGCGGGGTGGCATCGCAAGTGGATGTCGCGCAGGCACAAACCCAGCTTGAGACTGCGCGGGCCCAGGCCACTGACGTGAGAGAGCAGCGGACGCAGTTTGAACATGCGATTGCAGTTCTAATCGGGGAGCCAGCCTCGACTTTCAGTTTGCCGGTGGCTTCACTGAATGCAATTCCGCCGGTGGTTCCTCCTGGGCTGCCCTCGGAGCTGCTGGAGCGGCGGCCCGATATCGCTGCCAATGAACGCGCGATGGCGTCGGCGAACGCCAGGATCGGCGTAGCAAAAGCCGCGTACTTTCCTTTGTTCAATCTATCGCCCAGCGCCGGATTTGAAAGCACGACCATCACGAATTGGCTTTCTAACCCAAGTACATTTGCCGTCGTAGGAGCTTCGGCGGTGGTGACTGCGTTCGATGTGGGACGACGTCGGGCTGCCAGCGATCAGGCGCGCGCCTTCTACGATCAATCTGTGGCCAATTACCGCCAGGATGTACTCACGGCCTATCAGGAAGTCGAAGACAATCTCGCGGCTTTGCGCCTCCTCGAAGAAGAATCCAACACCGAAACTCGAGCCGTGGCGGCGGCGAAACATTCGCTGGCTCTTTCGAACAATCGCTACAAGGGTGGCGTGACCACTTATCTCGAGGTCATAACCGCGCAGACTACGGCGCTGGCCGACGAGCGCACGGCAGTGCAGATTTCGGGGCGGCGGATGGTGGACAGCGTTTTGCTGATCAAGGCTTTGGGCGGCGGTTGGGACGCGGCCAGTTTGTCCACGGTAAAAATGGAGTCGCGTGCTCCAGTTCCTTCTGGGCAGTGAATCGCCAAACTCGAGCGTCAACCTTTGGATTTCTTCGACTGACGTTTTTTCTTCTGCATGCTCCGCCGACGCAAGAGCTTGGCACGCCTTACCAGTTCTGCTTCTGAGTACATGCTTCCTCGACAGTTGCGCGCCCCACAGAAACATGGCGATGGGTCATCCAGGTCGCCATCGTACAAATTGTAGTCGTAGGTGAGTTCTTCGCCCGTTTGAATGTTCCGGGCGGCAATAATCCAGACGCGACCCTTGATCTCGTCCGCTTCGCAATTGGGGTCGCAGGAGTGATTGATGAACGCGGCCACACCTTCACCATCAATCACGTGTTTGCCATCGGTGAGCCCAAACAAATAAGTCCGGGGATGGTCGTCATACAGGGCATCGGCCTGTTTGATGGTAAGGCGCGGTCCCGTGTACTCAACGATGAAGGTACCTTTCTTGATGGGAACTGTGGTATGGCAACCTTCAGAATCAATCTTGGAATCGCCAATGACCAAATGCGCCGGACCCGTTTGTTTTCTCGCTTCACGATCGAACTTGCGTGGCATCGGTTGAGGCATGGGTAATCAGGGCGGTGATTGATCGGAAGTCTTTCCAGTAGAAAGCAGAATAGCGTTTACTGCAAAACTGTGGCAAGCATTGAAGTACTGAATGCTACCGAGCAGCAAGTGCTCGCTAAATTGGAAAAATGCAATAATTAAGGGTCAAAAATTTGGTCCCCAACAGCCAAACCTCGTGCTTAGCGATCACCGTTGCCTGTTTAGGTGTCATCCGGTCTGGTACGACGCAGCCTGGAGCACCCGCTGCCCAAACACGAATGGTTTCGTTGAATGGTAAGCGGATGGGTGCCAGGCGATTCGCGAAATATACGCCTTGGTCTCCGAATTCATTGAGAGAGGGAAAGGTGGTCAGGAGCAGGCCGCCCGCGTCGAGAGCTTCCATCCGCAAGATGCTGCTCAGATTTCCTCCGGGCAGCGGAAAAGCAATGTTCATGTAGGTTTCACCGCGCCCCGAATGATTGGCGTAAGCGGCAACATAGACGGCACTGCCGGAGTCTGAGTAGGTACGGATCCAGGCTCTGACGTTCTTGCGCCCGTCTACTTCGTCACGGATCGGCAGAATGCAACTGGAGATCGATAATTGTTGTTCGCCCGGTCGCGGGAAGTTCATTTGGCCCACCATTAAAGCAATCTTCTTATAAATCCGGGCAGCAAGCCGAAATCCAAGCCGCCACTCCGCGGAAACGATCAATTCATGATGCGCAGTATCTGTGTAGAAAGCACGAATGAAAGGGTGGACTTCATTTGGATCGAAATCAACCCGCTCATATTCGGATAGATCGTCCACAAGTCCCGATGGGGAGTTTGCCGTCGATACCCCATCGATGCGTTCGAAGAAGTCTGGGCCAATATGGAACCGGCCAGTAAGCCGACTGAAAGGGACTCCCTGATCTGCAAGTCGCGGACTCGGACGTACAACCATCCACGCGACCAAGCCGCAAAGGACAAAACCCAAGCCGTTCAACATTCCATGTACGCGAGCCATCTCGGGGATTGTGAGAGCCCGTGAACCATCAGCCGCACCTGCCGCATAGATGCACGCAACAAGCATGGCGAATGCACACGATGCGCCTGAGCAACTCAGCAGAATACGGACCAGTGTGGAATCAAGGCTTGCGGCAACATCGAATATCACCACGAAGGAAAACGCGAACAGGCTGCCGGCGAGCAGCAAACCAGCCAGAGTCTCCAGCGTACGCGAGAAGGTGATGCCTGCAGCAAGCAGGGGTGTGCCTAAAATCACAGCAATGGCAAGAACACGAAATGTGGGCCACGAACCCGGGTCGGACTCCGCTATCTGGCGGCCTGTCATACCAACGATGATGGGTGTGGCGAAGCCAGAGTAGTGGAAATGCACTGCTGTAAGCAGAACGATGACTGCGCTGAACCCCAGTGGCCGGGCACCGAGGCGCGATAAGAACAGCCAGACGCCTCCGACTGAAATGTAAATCAGACCTGCATCGATCGCCAATTCATCAACTCTGGCGAGGCCGCGAGGTAAGAGCCGGATCACACCATGAAGCGCCAGTAGGCCAGTGAGCAGCAGCCACGGCAACGTGAAAAATGCAGCTCTGGTTCCCACAGGAAGGAGAAACGCGATTACGGCAGAACCGGCCGCAAAGGGCTGAAGGGTTTTCGCGGTGCGATAGGGTTGGCGATAACCTCCATTACGGTCTGGCGTCGCCGTCAGTTCAATGCAAAGCGGAGTGAAGACTAGGATGGCGAGAAGGAGTAAACGTTCGATGAGCCCTAGCGATTGGTGTGGGCTAATCCACAAGGCCAGCCAAATGACGCTACCCACTGCCGCGCTGACTTCGCTCCATCGGCTCACAGGATCTCTCAGCGTAGCGCTGGGTTTTTCGCGCTCCGCTTCCAGTACAAATATCCCGGCACGCCGATCAGCACAATGGTCGTCCCCCAGAAAGCTTCGGTCGGTCGGGTGATGAGGGTGTTCAGCGTCCATGCGGTCCCAACCAAAACGTAGATTGCGGGCAGCCACGGATAACCCGCGCAGCGGTAAGGGCGCGGGATGTCCGGCCGCTTCCAGCGCAGGATGAACAGGGCAATCACGGTCAGCGTGTATGACAGCACCATTCCGTAAATCACATAGGTGTAAAGCTGGTCGTAGCGTCCACTGAGCGTCAAGACGCCTGCCCAAATTCCTTGTCCGATCAGGCTGAACGCCGGGGTGCGCCACTTGGGATGGATGACCGCCATACGCTTGAAGAAAACACCATCCTGCGCCATCGCGAGGTAGACGCGCGCGCCCGACAGTGTGCAAGTGGCGGCAGCGCTGAAGCAGGAAATGGCGATAGTGGCGGAAAGCCAGACCGCAGCACGCGGAGAGAACAGCGCTGCGGCGGCAGCATGGGCCACGGTTTCATGTTTGGCGATTTCGCTCAGCGGCATGGCATAGATGTAGGTGAGGTTCATCGCCATGTAAATTACGCCGACCACGAGAATGCCCAACACCATCGCCAACGGCACATTGCGCCGCGGCTCCTTGACCTCGCCTGCAACCCACGTGATATAAACCCATCCGTCGTAAGCCCAGAAAACAGCAATCAGCCCAACCCCTAACGCGGAGATGAATTGCCCTGAGCTGAGGCCGATGATCAAGCCGGCGCCATGTCCGCTGAAGTTCGCCCAATCGCCCTTGCCGATGGCGAATCCGAGAACCACGAAAGCGCCCATAGCGGCGAACTTAGTCCAAGTGGAGACATTTTGCAGCAGCGCTCCCCAGCGCAGCCCGACCACATTGACGTAAGTGAGCACAACAATTAGGAGAAGGCCCACGACCTGAGCGCGGGTCACCGTGATACCTAACGTTGCGAGCACAACGTGCTCTTGCGAAATTACGGGGATGACGTGCCCCATATATGCCGCCGAGGCCACGGCGAGCGCGGCGATCGATCCGCCATTGGCGACGCTGAATAGCATCCAGCCGTAGAGAAACGCGGGCAGGTCGCCGTAGGCTTCGCGCAGATAAATGTATTGACCGCCGGAGTCGGGAAACATCGACCCCAGTTCGGCGAAGGCCACGCAGCCAAACAGCGAAATCACGCCGCCCAGCACCCAGACTCCAAGGAACAAGATGGGCTGGGGCAGCGGCCCGGCGATATCCTTGGCGGTCAAGAAAATGGACGAGCCGATGATGCCGCTGGCGAGCAGAAGAATCGAATCGAGCAGTGTGAGGCCGCGAACCAGGGTGGGCTCGGCCTTCGTCGTCGGAGTCGGCGATGCGACCGTAGTCTGCATGGTTTATCCCATCCCCAATTCGTCGGCTGATTCGAGCGGGCTGCCGCAGCGGCGGCAGATGACGGCCGAACAATCGCCACAGGTCAGCGGATCGGAGACCTCGACAGCACATTTCGGGCAATAGAGAAGTTCAGGCTCGGGTTCGGGCGGAGGCTCGGGATTTGAAGCCATAAGGAAGGCAAATGTAGCATAGACGTAGCGCCGCCGTCCCGGCACTACAATGGAGCCGGGGCGTCCGCGCCCGGTTGGACGGGTGAGACGCCCGTCCTCCATTAACCATACGAGAAGGGCCGATGCCAGAGACTGTACCGACTCCCGACGAGCGCCTCCAGCAAGAATTCAACCGCTGGGCCGAAGCAGGTGAGGGCGAAGCGATGGAGCGCCATCACGCCGACATCACGGCCAAGACCATCCGGCTCATGGATCTTCGTCCCGGGGAACGTGTCCTCGATCTGGGGTGCGGCTCTGGCTGGGCGACTCGGCTGCTGGCGCGATTAGTCAGCGATGGGCCGGAGGGATTTGGCCAAGTGGTTGGCATCGATGTTTCGGATGAAATGATCCGCCGGGCGCGTGCGGCTTCGAAGGATTTCGAAAACATTTTGTATGTCTGGGGATCGGCCCAGGAAATTCCGTGGGAAGAGAACTTCTTCGACAAGATGCTTTCCGTGGAATCGTTTTATTATTATCCGGATCAGGAGCGGGCGTTGGCGGAGTTGCTCCGGGTGATGGCGCCGCACGGACGCATGTTCATTCTGATTAACCTCTACAAGGACAATCCCTACTCGCTGCAATGGGTGGACAAGCTTAACGTGCCAGTGCACGTGCGCTCGGAGGCAGAATACGCTGAACTGCTCAAGAAGCACGGCTTTGAGAACATCGAAGCCCGGCGAATTCCTGATGACACGCCCACTCCGGATGACTACCAGACGAAGTCATTTCACAGCCTGGAAGATTTGCGGGCGTTTAAACGGATTGGGGGATTGTTGCTAATCGCCTCGAAGCCTGACGTAAGGACGCCAGCGCCGGGGCACGCAATCTACTGACGCCGAGACGCAGCAAGCGGCGTCTCTACAGATTTGTTATTCAATCCCCAACTGCGTCCTAGCTTCGGGGCTCAGACGCTCCGGCGTCCACGGCGGGGTCCACACCACGTTCACAGTTGCGGTACGGATGCCGGGCAACTGTTCCAGCCTGGCTTTTACTTGCTCGCCGATCATGACATGCGAGGGGCAACCGGGTGACGTAAGCGTAAGGTCCACCGACACATCCTGACGGTCGTCGGCGACAGGTTCCAGGCGGACGGCGTAAATCAAGCCCAGATCCACGATGTTGACGGGAATCTCCGGGTCATAACACTGCTTTAGAGCGCTCAGAACTTCGCCTTCAGTCACGGCAGCCATGGTCGTCTCCTCAAAAAAGACGGGACATAATATCGTGTCCCCTATATATAAGTCTATCTCATCCAGAGCCGCATAACGCGTAGGGGCGGAGGCCCTCGTCCGCCTGGTGGTGCGAAGCACCGCTACTTCGCGACCATGCCGGCCTCGTTTCGCTCGCTGCCCGGACGAGGCGTCCAGGCCTACGTGATCCCAATTTTCTGGTAAGGTTACGCTCTATGCAGATCAGCCCTGAACTCAAGGAAAGACTTCAGTTGGTCATGCTTGTGACAATCCTGGTGTCGGGGGCCAGGCTCGCTTATATTCTGTACCAGCGGCATGAGAGCCAGGTCGAGCAGGCGAAGAAGCAAGCGCCCCCCTTAAATCCCGACTACTACGTAAGCCCTAAGAAGCTTTATCCCTATGATCTAACCTCCGCCCGCCAACTGACCCAACAACCGGTGTGGGTCAAAGTCGGCTACGCCTATACGTTTTATCCCTACGATTCAACCCGCCATCGCGTGGACTTTTCGCACGAAGCTGGGAAACTTCTACCTCTTGAAAAGCTCCAGATCAAGGACGTCATCAGTGAGAACGCTCCGCAATCACCCGGCGAGCGGCAGGTGATGGCGGTATTTGAGAAAGATGGCAATACTTATGCCTTCTCGATCGGATCGCTCAAGGATGCAAACTACAAGTTTTACTCTGACGACATGCTTTTCATTCAAGATCCCCATGAGCTATACAAACATTGGCCCGCGGACGTTTGGGACGCGATCGACAAACACCAGGTCAAGCCGGGAATGAGCGAACTGGAGGCCGATTTTGCTGTTGGCTTGGGGATTCCAGAAGGATCCGGCGAACCGGGAAATCGGACGGTGAATTATCCAGATGGCGGGAACCCACTCACCGTCACCTATCGCGATGACAAGGCAGTGGGGATAAAACCCGGAGTCGCGGATCGTACCCTGGATCCGCGCTGACCCGTATGAGCTCTATAGGTAGGAAGCAATTAGTCTATCTATTGCCATTGCTGCACTTTTGCGCTTGCATAATCATCAAGGTCGCGGACGTGGAGTCTGGAGTGCACTACCTGATAATGATTGACTTCCCAGTCTCATTACTGGCTGTAATTCTCGGGTGGCGTAACAACAATTTTCTCCTTTGGTTTACCACGTTGGGGACGCTGTGGTGGTATTTCTTGAGTCGCACGGCGCAACGATTGCTCGACCCTTCCACGACCCACCGAGGGTGATAACTAGATCCTTAATGAGATCGGAGTGCGATCCTTGTCTTACCCGCTGGCGCAACGCTGTCACTTCACCGCCGGCGAATTCTCATCAGCCGCCTTCTGCTCATCTCCATGGATAACTCCATCCTCATTGGCATAAAACGCGCGATGCTCCGCATCCAACTGCTTCGGAGTAAGTGTTAATTCATAGCCATCTTTGCGCGTATGGAAGCCCACCGTGTAATCCCCTCGATTGGTCTCGGCCATGCGGCGGGTGAAAGAGCCGGTGTGGACCAGATCTGTCAGACTAGGCGCGTACTTATCATTCTTTTTGTAATATTGCTTTTGCGCTCGGATGACCGTGCGCATGTAACCCAGCGCGTTGGCTTCAGACTCTGAGCGCGCGGGGTCCCCCTTAAACTTTGGCTGATACGCCGTCTGCGCCGCTGAAAACAGGGCTGCCGCGACCAGAACCACTGCGAGCACCACTAGCTGTCGCTGGGATGGTAATCGGTAAGGTAACCTCATGAGCTTCTCGCCTCTCTTTGCTAAGATGTTTTCATGTTACTGCCGTAATTACAAAACCGTTACCGCACTTTCCATCCAAAGCGGGTGAAGATATGCTAGCTCCATCTACTCGAGTAGGAAAGCTATGAAATCTGCTATGGGCGCGAAAGCTGCACCGGTAAAGAAATCGCCGATCCGTATTGCTGTAGTGGAAAGCGATCCACTGCGGTTTGTGGGATTCAGGGCCCTGTTCGACAACGAAGTGGATTTCGAACTGATCTCCGCCTCGCTTCCCGACATTGGCAGCTTGCAGGGCATCGATCTGATCCTGCTGGGCAATCGCAACGGCCAAAACCTTTTCGATCTGATGGCCAGCCTCAAGGCTACGCGTCCTGACCTGCGCATTATTGTGACAGGTTCCGGCATCGATGAAGAAACCATTCTGAAGGCCATTGCCTCGGGCGCCAAAGGCTACGTGGACGAGGCCGCCTCGCCGGCTGAGTTTGTCCAAGCTATCCGGGTAGTGAATGAAGGCTCGGTATGGGCGCCGCGCCGCGTGCTTTCCATGTTTATCGAGCGGGTATCGTCGTCGCCGGGACGAATCTTTCCCGCGGGCCGTGTCACCTTTACCGATCGCGAGAAGGAAGTTCTGGAGATGCTGGTGGCGGGTCGCTCCAATAAAGAAATCGGTTCGGCACTGGGCATCGAAGAGCGCACCGTGAAGGCGCACGTCGCCAAGTTGATGCGAAAAGTCGGAGTGCAGAATCGGATTGCGCTGTCGGTGCATGCCATCACCCACAACCTGGTCGCCGCGAAATAGGGCGTGCCTCCAAGTTACTAAAGTACAATGACCCTCGTAATCTTGCCCCCTTTCTCCGCCTGACGCATACTCGCTTCACCTACCACAGAACCTGGGAGACGGGGTTGGGAGCGGAGATTAGGGTCACCGTTGCCAACCCCGCATTTTTTGGTACGTATCTGAATCAGCAACAGACTGCCCGCTTGCGCCGTCCCAACCCCTTGCCAACCGCTAGAATCCTTTAGAATCAGTTGCAACTGGTTCCAAGAATCCCGTTTAGGAAAGCTGCAAAATGAAGAAACTTCTAGTTCTGTCGGTTGTAGTCGGTTTGGCGGCAATAGCAGTTGCTGCTGACGAGCAGGCGAGCGGCAAGGAAAGTAGGGCCCAGGAACGGGTCCAGGCCGCTGCCGAGGTATTAGACGAAATCCAGGGAACGCCCGATAAAGGCATTCCGGCGGAGGTACTAGGCTCGGCTGAATGTGTGGCCGTCGTACCCTCGATGTTGAAGGCTGGATTCGTGGTCGGGGCCCACTATGGCCGTGGCGTCGCCAGTTGCCGTACCCCCAAAGGCTGGAGTGCGCCAGCCTTCTTCACGGTTAAGGGTGGGAGCTTCGGGCTTCAGATTGGTGGCCAGGCGGTCGACTTGGTCATGCTGGTCATGAACCAGAATGGCATGCGCAACTTGCTCTCCAGCAACTTCAAACTGGGTGCCAATGCCAGTGTTGCGGCAGGTCCGGTTGGTCGCCACGCCGCAGCCGATACCGACTGGAAGATGCGTGCCCAGGTCCTGAGCTACTCTCGCACCCGCGGTATTTTTGCCGGATTAGAGTTGAACGGTGCCGTCATCAAGCAGGATAAAGACAGCACGCGACAGTTCTACGGGCATATGGTGACTACCAAGGCGGCTCTGCAGGGCGAGATCGAAGCACCGAAAGACGCTTATCCATTCCTTGCGACACTAGCCAAATGGGCGAAGGAGGCCAGCAAGTAAGGCAAGGTCATTCCTTGACAAAATATCCGAGCGGTTTGTTTGACGTAGGATTTTCCCGGTGCTACCGTCACCCTTTCCCCCGACATGCGTCAGCGACTCGAGTACGCGCTCGCCTGGCTGATCATCAAGTTCATAGGCGCGTTGCCTCGTCCTTTGGCGCGGGCTGCGGGGATTGCTCTCGCTTGGACAGTTTATCTGCTGCACATTCGTCTGAGGCGGGTGGGCATGCGCAACCTTGCGCTGGCATTTCCGGACAAGAGCCGCCACCAGCGGGCGAAAATCCTGCGAGGCGTCTTTACCTCCTTCGGACGTCAGTTAGCGGAGGTTTGCCTTTTTCCCAAGTACACGCTCGAAAATGTCGGCAAAGTTGTGGTCTATGACGGATTCGAGAACTATGAACGCGCCTTAGCCCGAGGCAAAGGGGTTCTGTTTCTGACCGCTCACCTGGGAGCCTGGGAGCTCTCAGCCTTTACACATTCCCTCCACGGACATCCTCTGCACGTCGTAATGCGCCCCCTCGACAACGTGCATCTCGACCGCCTGACCCGTCAATATCGCACCATGCACGGCAACTCCATGGTCGATAAAGACGACTTCGTTCGCGGCTTGCTCGGAGCGATGAAAGCCGGGGAGACCGTGGGAATCCTTATGGATACGAACATGACTCCGCCGCAGGGGGTGTTCGTGGACTTTTTTGGGATTCCGGCCTGCACGGCGAGTGGCCTGGCGAGAATCGCGCTGCGTACGGACGCCGCCGTAGTCCCCGGCTTTACGATTTGGGATCCCGCGCTGCGAAAATATCGCCTGCGCTTCGACCCCGCAATCAACTTGGTGCGCACGGGCGATGACGATGCCGACGCCACAGCCAACACCGCCTCATTCACGAAAGCAATCGAGAACTACGTGCGGCGATATCCGGATCAATGGTTGTGGGTGCATCGCCGCTGGAAAACCCGACCTGAAGGCCAGCCGCCGCTTTATTAGCAAAAAGAGACGCAGAAAGCTACGTCTGTACAGACGTTGCTTGCTACGTCTCTTAGTCACGGGGATGCTGCCGCGAGGCTCTCAAAACCAGTCGCTCCGATACGCGATCCACCAACTCACGTAAATTATTGGTACGGTCGCTGCCAGCGCCCACCATAGCGGCAAAATAAAATCCGCCGCCAAGCCGAGCACGGTGAAGCAGATCCAGAAGATCTTGCGCTCCATTCAAGCATTTTATAGCCAGCTTTCCTTTCCCGCGGCAAACGTATAAAAAGGTGCCATGACGCTTTTGGGCAAAGCGCGGTCAGTCAAGGAGGTCGCAGAATTTGTGCAGGCCCGCGTGCTTGGAGACGAGACCGTGCAGGTAACCGGCGTATCAAGCGTAGAATCGGCGGAACCTGGCGATTTAGTATTCGTGGACCACGATAAGAATCTCCGCCGAGCCCTTGAATCAGGTGCCTCCGCCGTGATTGTGAGGGATTTCGCAGCCGAAAAGACAAATTCCAAGCCGCTGCTGCTCGCGAACCAACCGCGCATGGCATTCGCCCGGGCGGCAAAACTCCTGTGTGCCCGCCCGGAGCGAAAGCCCGGCACCCATGCGAGCGCAATTGTGCATTCCTCAGCGCAACTGGCGGGCGATGTCATTATTGAAGAGCGAGTGATCATCGCCGAAGGCGTGTGCATCCAAGAGAGTACGAGAATCGGTGCTGGCAGCGTAATTGGCGCGAACGTGAGCATCGGACGCGACTGTGTTCTGTATCCGAATGTCACGGTCTACGCGGGTGCGCGCCTCGGAAACCGCGTAATCATTCACTCCGGCGCGGTTCTCGGCAGCGACGGCTTCGGCTATGTGCGCGATCAGATATCCGGCCGCTACGAAAAGTTTCCGCAAGTCGGCCGCCTCGAAATCGAAGACGACGTCGAGATTGGCGCCAACACCACTATAGATCGCGGAGCCTTGGACACAACGCGCATCGGCCGAGGCACGAAAATCGACAACCTGGTGCACATTGCTCATAACTGTCAGATCGGAGAAGATGTTGTAATCGCCGCGCAAACTGGGCTTTCTGGTAGTGCGGTACTGGAGAATGGCGTGGTGGTGGCCGGTCAGGTTGGTATTGCCGATCATGTCCGCATCGAGTCGGGCGCGATCCTGGGAGCACAATGCGGTGTTCCCAGCAAAAAAGTGATTCGTGGCAAGGGTGTAGTTTTTTGGGGCACACCGGCGCGGCCAATACGGGAATACTTGAAAGAACTGGCTGTGCTGGCGCGCCTGGCAAGAAAAGGGTAGCGCCGCTGTCGCGACGCCATCTTGCCGTCGCCGCGAGCGCAAAGGAATTAAACTCATGGCAGTCGTCGTCATCGGCGGACATTCGCGCAGCGTAGGCAAGACCAGCGTGGTTGCTGGCTTAATCGCAGCTCTACCCGCGTATCTTTGGACCGCGCTGAAGATTACCCAATACGGACATGGCGTCTGCTCGCTCAACGGCGAATCCTGCCACTGCGCCACCGATGATCACAGCTGGGCAATTTCGGAAGAGAAAGATCGTTCCGGCGATTCCGACACCTCGCGCTTTCTCGTAGCTGGAGCTGTTCGCGCCTTGTGGGTGCGCACCGAACAAGGCCGGCTGGCGGAAGCGATACCAACCATCCGCCGCAAACTTTTTGAAGCAGAAAATGTGATTCTAGAGTCGAACAGCATTCTAAAATTTGTCCGCCCGGACCTTTACCTCACAGTTCTGGATCCCATGACCGCGGATTTCAAACGATCAGCCCAGGAATTCCTCGACCAAGCCGACGCCGTAATCCTGCACGCTTCTAAAGAGTCAAACGGTGGTAAAGCCGCATGGACGAATGTCTCGCTGAAACCCGTTGAAGGTTGTCCAATCTTCGAGATTCGCCCCCCGGAGTACGTCACCGAACAGATAGTCGAATTTGTCAGGAACAGAGTAACCAAGACTCCGAAGCCAAAAGCCTGAGCCCCCCTTTTGCTATCCTGCTGAGTGCTACAGATTCATAAAAGTGCCTGGCTACTGGTTCTGCTGTCGGCGGCCCTGCAGATTCTGATCTTCCCGCTCCCCAATCTTTACATGCTGTGCTGGGTAGCGATCACGCCATTATTGATTGCGATCTTGCGGGCTCGCCAGCCGCAAACGCTCCAACTCCGGGCAGGAATCAAGCTGCTGCCGGTTAGCCCAATGCAGGCTTTCTTACTGGGGTACGCATGTGGAATTCTCTGGTACGCCGGCACCTGCTATTGGATTTACGGCGTCATGCACCAATACGGCGGAGTCAATACTCCGGCGGGAATCGGCATTCTGATTCTGTTCTGTCTTTATCTGGCGATTTATCACGGCATCTTCGGATTGCTATTCAGCTTGGTCGTAGGAAGAAGTCCATTCAGCCTCAGCGCGTTACTATTATCACCGGCGCTCTGGGTGGCGGTCGAATTCGCCCGCACCCGCATCACAGGATTCCCTTGGGGCTTGCTGGGTACAACGCAGGTCGATAACATTCCCCTGGGCCGTATCGCCTCGGTCACGGGTGTTTACGGACTGTCGTTCGAAATCATGCTGGTGAATGCCGCGTTCGCTGCGGCCATCTTAGTCCAACGCGAAAAACGCAAACGCCTTCTTTTCGCAACTGTCATCGCGGCGGTAGTTTTACAGGGGGGACGTTTGGTTCCTGCGCCTACAATTCCGGCGGACCACACCGCAGTGCTGGTTCAAGCCAACGTGCCCATCCTCGAAGGTTCCGATTGGACGAAGCAATATTTCAACCAAACCTTGCGCGATTTGACTGAAGTCAGCCTGGATTCGCTTGGCGGTCCGTCACATCCCGACCTGATCGTTTGGCCCGAAAACCCGGCGCCCTTCTACACCAGTGACCCGCTTTTCCGCGATGCGGTCAGCAACGTCGCCCGCCAAGCAAACGCATGGGTGCTTGCAGGCAGCATCGGAATCCGCAATGCCAGCGCGACTCCAGCCCAGCCTACGGAAATCTATAACTCTGCCTCGCTCGTCAGCCCAAACGGCGACTGGGTTTCGCGGTACGACAAAGTTCATCTCGTTCCCTTCGGCGAGTACGTCCCATTCAAACAAATATTTTCTTTCGCCGGAGGTTTAACCAAGGAAGTCGGCGATTTTTCCCGAGGCGCATCCCGCGCGCCCCTCGACGCTGGGGGATCCAAGCTGGGCGTTTTCATC
This sequence comes from uncultured Acidobacteriota bacterium, assembly GCA_963832245.1. GTDB lineage: Bacteria > Acidobacteriota > Terriglobia > Terriglobales > Acidobacteriaceae > JABDBE01. Next base: position 1,493,774 of record CAWHTG010000004.1, on the reverse strand, counting down.
TGCTACGAATCCATCTTCCCGGACGACATTCGCCAGTTCGCCAACAACGGAGCGCAAGTGCTGGTGAACATCTCCAACGATGGCTGGTATGGCGACAGCGGAGCCTACGCACAACATCTCAAACAATCCCGCATGCGCGCCGTCGAAAACAACCGCTGGCTGCTGCTTGATACCAATACCGGAGTGACTGCCGCGATCGACCCCAACGGCCGAATCGTCGCCAGCGCGCCCCGCAAGACACGAACTGCGTTGCGAGCACCATATGCGCTCTCCAACGCCACCACGTTCTACACCCGTTACGGCGACTGGTTCGCCTATCTGTGTGCGATAATTTCGATAGCGGCGCTGTTCATGCGGCTGTTTGTTCGCAAGGAAAAAGAAACGTAGCAAGCTACGTTTCTACGGCCGAATAATTCGAGAGGAAAAAGTAATGGTCGAAGAACTGGAAAAAGAATATGCAGCCCTAAAAGACAAAGTTCGCGAACTTCGGGAGTATCTTTGACGCGGGCAATCTGCGCCAGCGTCTGACCGAGATTGAAAAGCAAGCCTCCGATCCCAATCTCTGGTCGAATCCACAAAAATCGCAGCTGGTCATGCGCGAAAAAAAGCGCCTGGAAGATATGCTGGCCAACGAAGCCAACCTGATCCGGCACAGCGACGACATCTCCGCCTACTTTGATCTCGCTCGCGAAGGCGAGGGTGTCGACGCCGACCTGCGACGCGAAATTGACTCTCTCCGCCAACTCGTCGATCGCCTAGAAACAGAGACTCTGCTCTCCGGCGAAAACGATGCTCGCAACGCCATCGTCACCATCCATCCTGGTGCTGGTGGAACGGAATCGCAGGATTGGGCCGACATGCTTCTGCGTATGTATCTCCGATGGGCTGAGCGCCAGGGTTTCGAGACCGTGCTGTATGACTACCAACCCGGCGAAGAGGCAGGCCTGAAATCTGCGACTTTCGCCGTCAATGGGGAATACGCTTTCGGTCTGCTGACCAGTGAAATCGGAGTGCACCGACTGGTGCGGATCTCCCCGTTCGATCAAGCCAAGCGCCGCCACACATCCTTCGCCAGCGTCTTTGTCTCACCGGAAATTGACGATAGCATCGAGATTGTCATCAAGCCCGAGGACCTCCGCATCGACACCTACCGCTCCAGCGGCAAGGGCGGACAGCACGTCAACACCACCGACTCCGCCGTACGCATTACCCACATTCCCACCGGTCTGGTGGCCAACTGCCAGAACGAGCGCTCCCAGCACAAGAACAAAGAGCGCGCCATGAGCATGCTCCGTTCCAAGCTCTACGAAAACGAATTGGAAAAGAAGCGCGCAGCCACCAAGAAGATTGAAGATTCAAAACTCGACATCGATTTCGGCTCGCAGATACGCTCCTACGTCCTGCAACCCTATCGTCTAATTAAAGACCACCGAACCAAAATGGAAGTTGGCGACGTGGATCGGGTGATCGACGGCGACCTTCAGCCGTTTATCCGCGCTTATCTGCAGATGAGGCGTGGAGAAAAGCAGGCGTAATCGCACTCGTTGTCCTAACAAGCGCGAGCGCTATGCTCCTCCACCTGCGACCCACTCCGCTTGACGGGTTCCGCCGTGGCTCATTGCGTATAGTGTGAGTTCGACCCGGCTGGAAACCCCCAGCTTGTCGAAAATGTGGAACAGGTATTTTTTTACAGTGTGCTCGCTAAGCCCAAGTTCGCGGGCGACTTCGCGATTGCTGAGTCCATCCGCAACCAACGCGACGACTTGTTCCTCGCGTGGTGTCAGTAATCGAACTCCGCGAACGTTGACCATGCGCAAAGCCGGTACCTGGGTTACGGTCTCAAGCAAGTATTGCAATTGCTCGCTATTGGCCCAGACTTGCCCTTGATGAACGCTCTGAATGCACTTGCACAACAGCCGGAACGGGTAATCGGCAAAGCAGAACAGCCCTTTCACGCCGGATCGAAAGGCATTCACCACGGAGTCGCGATTTGACTCGTCCAGCACCAGAACCTTGGCGATGTGCGGATGAGCCAGATGCAAGCGGCGAACATTGGCCATATCCTGACCCCCGAGTTTGGGATGATCCGCGTTCATCAGAATCACATCAACGGGGAAATCTGCAATGGCATTTAGAATAATATCCATTTCCACGCCGCAAGAAGTCACCCGAAATTCCGGTCGCCGGCGCAGCGCTCCAACCAACAACTGGCACTGCATCTGATTGGAGTCGGCGACTAGAACGCCGATGGTACTTGAAGTGGCAACGCGTGTAGGCGCCATAAAAATCACATCTACGTTATAACTATTCCGTTAAGGATAATGCGGGGAGTGATTTGGGCGCTGTGACAGAGGCACGCCCTAGCGAGACTTATTTGTGTGCAAAACTTCAGCGGAACGAGGTGGAATCCCGCAATTCCCAATATTGCACAACCACATCAAAAGGTTGGCTATAGAGCAGATCGGGACCAACCGTCTTTGTTGACAAGCGGCTAACGAAGCCTGCGTCAAGTCCACTTTAGTGGATGGAATCAAAGTAGTAGTCCAAGAAATACCCGTGATTCAGAGTCCCTGCACTGGGCGTCAGTGTAAAACCCTTCGCGTAACCGCCTGCCTCACCGACACAGACCCGAAAGACAGCGATGCGGGCTCTATCTTAACTGGATACCTTTGTGGACGACACTTCTCATGTCTTGTCGCTTTTAGCCCGGCGGCATAAGTTTCAATATGTCCGAATCTATAGAAAGGTTGCAGTTCCTCGGTAGCAAAACGAGGCCTGAACGGAAATGACGATCAGCCGTAGCATGGTCTATTGCGTTCTCGGTCTCACCTGTTGCGTTCTGCAGCAGGGACTGGTGGTGGCCCTGGCTCAAGAGAAGCAGCCCAGGACGGCTGCTGGACAGACGGGGCCGGCGGCTACCACGAAATCCGGTGTAGCGGACGATGCTTGGAGTCCAGCCCTGACGGGGGTACGCCGTCCGCTGTACCGGCTTTGCAAAAGCGATGTGTTAACGATTTCTTTCCCATTCTCGCCAGAATTCGACCAAACCGTGACCGTGCAGCCGGACGGTTACATTGCTTTGAAAGGCGTGAAGCAGCTGCCCGCCGAGGCCCTAACCATCCCCGAGCTGCAAGAAGCCATCGGCCGGGCCTACGCTGGCATCTTGCATGATCCCGAAGTCACGATCGTGCTGCAGGACTTCGACAAGCCGTATTTCATCGTTGGCGGCGAAGTTAACCATCCTGCCAAGTATGAGTTGCGTTCGGATATCAGGGTCACAGAAGCCGTTGCCATTGCAGGAGGACTGACCCCCAGAGCCAAACACTCCCAGATCGTGCTGTTTCGACGGGTATCCGATGACCTGGTCGAGTCCCGCTTGCTTGACGTGAAGGTGATGCTCGAATCACGAAATTTGGCGGAAGACATCCACCTCAGGCCGGGAGACTTTTTATTTGTGCCGCAAAATCTGATTTCCAAGATCAAGCAGTACTTGCCCACTTCCAGCCTGAGCATGTACGCGAGTCCGACACAGTTCTAGGAGGTCGGGGAAATAATCTTGGCAAGTTTGTAGCAATCATAAACTTACAGAAACAAAGATGCCCATCTGGACTCTCTTATGCAGGAGGAACTTCGAATCATCCCGCGACCGGCGCTTGTGCCTTCCCCCACATTGCGCGACCTGCTGGCTGTGGTGTTCCGGCAACGCTGGCTGGCGTCGATCTCGTTTGCCAGCATCTTCCTCGCAGTCGTCCTCTATGGCTTGATTGCACCGCCTTACCAATCAGAGATGAAGGTTTTGGTGCGGCGTGGCCGCGTCGATCCAGTGGTCACTTCGACTCCGAGTCAAGCGGAATTCGAGCGCGAGGGTGTGACCGAAGAAGAACTGAACTCCGAAGTGGAACTCCTGCACGACGATGAAATCTTGCGAACCGTGGTTAGGCATTCTGGCCTGATTTCTGAAGGGCAGTCCTGGTTCTGGAGCATCTTCGGTGACAATGAGGAGAGACAACTGGCTCGGGCGGTGCGCCGGATCGATAAACGGCTCACCGTCGAAGCGGTGCGAAAAGCGACGCTGATCACCGTAAGTTACAAATCCTCCGACCCCGCCCAGGCGGCCAACGTGCTTCATTCCCTGGGCGCCGCTTATCTCGAGCGCCATGAACGGTTGCACCGTCCCTCGGGAGAGTTCAAATTCTTCGACCAGCAAGTCGCGCAGTCACGCAGCGGCCTGGAGGAGGCAGAGTTGCAATTAATGAGGTTCGGCGCCGCTCAGGGAGTGACCTCAGCGGCTCTCGAGCGCGATATGGCGCTCCAGCAGTTAAACGGCGCAGATGCTGATGCGCGCCAAACCCAGGTATTAATCGCCGCAACCTTGGAGCGGGCTCGCGTTCTGGACAAAAAGTTGGAGTCCTTGCCCGAGCGGATCACCACCCAGATTCGCGACTCCGGCAATCCGCAGCTGATGCAAACGATGAAAGCGCGGCTGCTTGAATTGCAACTCAGCCGAACCGAGTTGCTTACGAAATACGAACCTTCCTATCGACCCGTCCAAGAGATTGACCAGGAGATTGCAGAAACCAAAGCTTCTATTGCGGCGGAGGATCGGTCGCCGATCCGAGAAACCACCAGCGACCAAGATCCAGATCGCGAATGGGCCAAGGCTGAATTGTTAAAAACCCAGGTCGAACTGAATGCATTGGCCGCGCATGCGACCGCCCAGAACACTCTTTTGGCCCATTACCGGGAAGCTGCCAGTCAATTGGGCGATCGTGCTATTGAGCAAGAGCAACTGCTGCACGATTTGAAGGCGTCCGAGGAGAAATATCTGCTCTACCTCAACAAGCGGGAGGAGGCAAGGATTGGAGATGCCCTGGACCAGGGCGGCATTCTCAATGTAACCATCTCAGAACAAGCTACGGTCCCCGCGCTGCCTCAGCTATCCGGACTGGGTTTCGGATTTGTTGGCGTGTTAGGCGCGGGTACGGTGAGCATCAGCCTGGCGTTTGTTGCTGATTACTTGAATCCAGCGTTTCGAACCCCAGACGAAATTGTTGCGTATCTGGGAAGTCCGGTGCTGGCTTCTTTACCACGCAAAAACATTTAGGAAGATGAGCACTCTGCAATTGAACGGTTTTGCCGAGGCTCGGAACGACGTGCAACAGGAAATCAGCCGCGTAGAAGGATTCGTTCGAGGAAAGGACCAATGAGCACATTTGTGGATCTGTTGCCTCAGGCATTGGACGAAGTCTGTGAAGCAAAAAGCGTCGAAATCGAACGCGAAACATTCCGCCCGCCCCGACTGGCGGTTTGGGACCCCGATGCATTCGCCGGGGAGCAGCTCCGCGGCTTGGTACGCCAGATATTCCTGCCAGGATGGCCAAAGGCTGCTCATCAGGTTGTCTTCAGCCCGGTGGACGCGGAAACCGACATCAGCGCGATTTGCATGCAGGTTGGTCTTGCCCTATCCGCGCAAGTGTCGGGAACAACTTGTCTCGTGGAGGCAAATCTGGACAGCCCGGGGTTGGAACAGGTGGTCGAGAACAACGGCCACGGCCTGATTGCGAATCAAGAAAGAGCGGCCTTTCGCGACCCCGTCGCGGCGAGTTTCGCGAATGAACTATGGCTCGTTCCCAGGAATATCTTTATCGGTGAGAACAAAAACGGCCTCTCGGGATCTTGGTTGCGTGACCAGTTGGCCGAGCTGCGCGATACATTCGACTACACAGTACTTTACGGACCGCCAGCAGGATCGAGCAGCGAGGCGGCATTGCTGGCCAGCCTATGTGACGGTATGGTGCTGATTGTAGAGGCAAACTCAACCCGGCGCATAGCTGCGCAAAAGGCGAAAGAGAGATTACATTCGGCAAACGCTCGACTGCTCGGGACTGTGCTCAGTGAGAGGACCTTCCCAATCCCGGACAGGATTTATAAAAAATTATAGGAGGCCTGGATTGTCGATATCCGGGCTATCGCAAGGTCACAAGTCGCGTGAGAGACGAATTGGATAAGTAGAAATCCTTGCCGGAGGGCAACCGAGAAATTCCGTGAGAAAGAGACTAAAAATGAATTGGGACTCAATTAGCGGAGCCGCGTCCAAAGATTTGTTTTGATGACTGCCGCACCCCACCTTTCTATACCACTCAGCCTACAAGCAGCACAGTGGTATTCGATCCAAACCAGGTATCGTTTCGAACGAAAAGTAACAGCCCAACTTCAGCGCAAAGGCCTGGAGACATTCCTTCCCTTGCTCGCACAACTCCACCACTGGAGCGATCGCAGTCAACTCGTCTATATTCCTCTTTTCTCCGGCTACACTTTCGCGCGCTTCGAATTGTCCTCTGGCCTGCGCTTAGAACTCCTCCATACCGAGGGGGTTATTAGCCTGATCAGCTTCAGAGGAGTACCGCTCCCAATTCCGGTCAAGCAAATCGAAGATCTGCAAAGGCTTTTGTCCGAGAAGGTTCCCTGCTCGCTCCACGCGTTTCTCAAAGTCGGACAAAAAGTGAGAATTCGCGGCGGCAGCTTGGATGGTCTAGAAGGAATTCTGGAACAGCGTGGGGACAAGAACCTGGTGATTTCCATTGAAACCATTCAGCGCGCAGTTGCCATCACGATAGAAGGATACGAACTGGAAATGATCTGAAGTGCGTTCCCCCCAGACAATTAAGCCGGTCACCTCGAGTCGCCAACTTGCGTCCCCGTCCCGCCTGATTCCAGGAGCGCAAGCATCGGTCGGTCGCTCTCCTCGAAGAAAATCTTCTTCGGCTGCCGTGGACGGAAGATTCTGGGAGTGGCAAGGTCCGGACGGCGTTGGAAAACCGAGGAACCGTAGTTTTTCTGAAGTTCTCGCGGACACGGTGCTGCCGACGCCATCGATGCACTTTCCGCGCTGGAGCCTTATGCGCCAAGTGGCCGCGGACTTCTTTTTAATCATCGTCAGTTTTGCGGCGGTCGGCCATCTCATGATGCTGCTGGAATTCGCCATCCGCCGCGATCCTGCGGTGCTACTGCGGCCCGAACCCTTTCCTACGGCCGGGCCTGGACTGTTGTTGCTTTACGGGGCGCTGTTCACCCTACTGGGTCTCTCTGAGCGTCTCTATGCTCCCGAAACTGTTCAGGTGCGACAGCGCGAGCGATTGGTCCTTGGCAAAGTTGTCTTTTGGTCAGCTGCACTGGTAATCGCGGCAGTTAGCTGGTCAGGACCACACTTGATTTCTCTCACCAGCCTGGCCGTCAGTGCACCCCTGAATTTTCTGATCATGCTTGCCTGGAGAAATCACTGGCGACGTGCGCCGTCGCAACCAGTGCAGGGCGGCCGCGATGTCCGAAACGTGCTGATCGTAGGAGCGGGAAAGCTCGGCCGCGAACTCGCTGCTCACCTCAGTCAAGACATAACTGGCAGGTATGTGGTAATGGGTTTTCTTGACGAAGAGGAAGCAGTCGGGGGCGACGTAAAGGGTCGAGTAGAAGATCTGTCCCGCATTGTGCGAACCGATTTCGTGGATGAAATTATCCTTGCCGCTCCCCAGCAGCCTGAGGTTGCGCGGCGTGTGATTCGGGAGGCGCGGCGCAACCAGATCGATGTCAAAGTGGTTCCCGATCTCTTTGGATTTGAGCCGGACGATCCCCTGATGTTCGAGAGCTTCGGCAACATACCGGTCCTGACCCTGCGAGAAGAACGAATGCCAACCTTCTGTTTATTCCTCAAACGCAGTGTCGATGCAGTGATCGCCGCTGCGGCCCTGACATTCACCGCGCCCTTGCTAATGATCATTGCGGCGACGATCAAGTTGGAATCACCAGGGCCGATACTGTATCAGGCACAGCGCGCGGGCTTAAAGGGGAGGCGTTTCCGATGCTACAAGTTCCGCACCATGAGCGTAGATGCGGACAAGCTCAAGGAGCACCTGCGGGTGCACAACCAGCGCCAGGGGCCATTCTTCAAAATGGTCGACGACCCCAGAATCACGCGTGCCGGACGATTTCTCCGCCGTTACAGCCTGGATGAACTGCCCCAGCTATGGAACGTAGTGCGCGGTGAAATGAGTCTGGTGGGGCCGCGACCCCATCCCCTCGATGATTTCGAGCGTTACGACTTGGGTGATCTGCAGCGATTGGATGTGCCGCCGGGACTTACGGGGTTGTGGCAAGTAACGGCTCGGCGTGATCCATCGTTTGAGCGCGGCCTGGCTCTCGATCTCGAATACATACGAAGCTGGACGCTATGGCGGGACTTCCAGATTCTTTACAAGACGGTTTCGGTGGTTGTGCACGGGAGCGGGGTGTAACGATGTCCTACGCCGCATATCCGGCAACGCGAATTTCGAGTAGTTATGTTCTCGCATGGGCAATCGGCAATTCTTTTCGGCCATTGCACGCATTGATCAAGGCGCCGTCGCTATTGTTCTTAGCGACGATGGCGCTGATGCTCTTCCATCCCCCAGACTTCAATTTCCATTCCATTGACCGATTCGCCTTTGGTTTGCTCATTCTTGTAGTGCTGCTACGGGCCTGTGTAATGCGACAGCCGCTGCAATTTCGTGCTCCGGTTACGTTACCGATGCTGGCCCTGCTCCTGGTCGCCCTTTACGGCGTCGTTTCGCAACCTAACGACGCTGAGACCTGGAGCCTGTTCGCGGCCAAATGGCTGGTGCCACTTAGCCTGTATCAGTTAGCAGCCTACATCTTCAACGACGCCCAATCTTTGCGCAGGTTCGAGACTTTCTCATTGATCGTGCTGGGATATCTGAGTCTTACCGCAATATTCTTCATGATCGATGCCAAGCAGTTCATCTTTCCGCGGTACATTCTGGACGAAGGTTTGGGCTATCACGCTGACCGCGCTCGCGGACCATTTCTGCAGGCTGTGGCCAATGGCGTGACTCTGAATCTGCTCGGCCTGGTTGCCCTGAATTCATTTCGGCGCAAGCGGCTGCGGGGAGTGCTGGCGCTGCTCTTCCTGGTCGCATTACCACTGGCCATCGTCGCCACTAAGACTCGCGCCGTCTGGCTATCATTTGCCTTGTCAATTCTCGTGTTGCTCTTCTTTTCTCCCAGCCGGCGCCTGCGGCGCGCATGCTTGTGCTTCGTGCTCGCTGGCGGCCTAGGACTCGCCGCAGTCGTTGCTTTTGCGGATCGCAATACTTCCCTAAGCGATCGGCTGGAAGAACGTGGCCCCGTGATATTTCGGATGGCTATTTATCAAGCTGGTTGGGAAATGTTCCTGAAGAAGCCTGTCGCCGGATGGGGCGCGCCTAATATGCAAACCGAACTCTCAAAGAGGATCAGCGATTTTCATCAGGAGCAGTTCTTTTTTCACAATAGCTATCTGGAAATCCTCGTTCAATACGGGTTAGTGGGATTGCTGCTCTACCTGTGGGTCGTAATAGATCTCTTCAAGCTCGGTCGAATCCGGAACCGAACCAGTGCCCGCACCGACACTAGTTTCCTGGATCAACAATTCCGGGGACTCTGGCCGTTGCTGCTCGGAGTCTACCTGCTGAATGGCTCCTTCGTGGTCATGAACTACCAATTTGTGAATGGGTTCCTTTTCACGGTGGCGGGCTTGCTCGCCGCACAGAACCGTGGCAGCCAGGACTTCGAATCCAACTAGTTTCGCCAGTTAATGCCGACCGTTGCGTACCTCACGAATCAATTTCCCACCCCGGTAGAGCCATACGTAGCGCAGGAAATACAAGAACTGCGCAGATGTGGAGTGACCGTCATCCCATGCAGTGCGCGCTATAATCCAGCGCCCCTTGATTCCGCCCTGAAAATCTTGGCCGCCAAAACGCTGTACCTGCAACGCCTCCGGCTCAAGTTATTGATTTATGCCGCATTCCTCTGCCTCATAAAGTTCCCTCTGCTCAAGGATTTCTATGGTCGGATCCTGTGGCATGGAAGTGAGCCCCTTGGACGGCGCTTGCGGGCGCTTGCCCACACCTGGATTGGAGTCTACTACGCACTTTTAATCGAAGAATCTGGCGTTGAACACATTCATGTGCACCACGGATATTTCGCATCGTGGATTGCAATGGTGGCGGCTCGCTTTCTCGGAATTGAGTTCAGCATGACTCTGCATGGATCGGATTTGCTGCTACACGCGGCGTATCTCGATACCAAGCTGAAACACTGCATGTTTTGCGTGACTATCTCTGAATTCAACCGGCGACATATTCTCAAAGATCATCCCGCGATCCCACCACACAAAGTGGTTCTCCGGCGCATGGGAGTTGATCCCGGCACCAACAAACTTTCCGCTTCGCAGCCTGGCCACCAAAACCGCAACTTGATCTTGCTCGCCGTCGGACGCTTACATCCGGTCAAAGACCACGCCTTCCTGGTTCGAGCCTGCCGCCAGCTTAAAGACCGCGAAGTTCCCTTCGAATGCGTGATCGCCGGCGAGGGACCGGAACGCGCGCGCATCGCGCGGTTGATTTGTGATTTGGATCTTACAGCTGAGGTCCGGCTGGCTGGCCACTTGTCGCGTCCGCAACTCGACCTGTGCTATGCAAGAGCCGACCTGGTCGTGCTCACCAGTCGCAGTGAGGGTATTCCCCTCGTGCTGATGGAAGCGATGGCTCGGGGTAAGACCGTGCTGGCACCAGCGATCACGGGCATTCCGGAACTGGTGTTAGACGGCAAGAACGGTTTTCTCTACCGCCCCGGCTCGCTGGAAGACTTTGTCGCACGAGTAGCACTATTCCACGACTCCCGATCCGCTTTCGGTGCATTTGCTCAGGCAGCGCGCCAGCACGTGCTTCAGCATTTTAATCGTGAAAAAAACCTGGCAGCCTTCTGCAATTTTCTACTTCAGCAGATTACTGATGCACATCAGCCGATCGTCAAGGACCATTCATATGAGAATTCTCTACTGCAATAAATACAACTTCCCCTTCAGCGGCACTGAGGTTTACATGTTCGAACTCATGGACTTGATGAGAGCACAGGGGCACGAGGTCGCGCTTTTTTCCATGGCTGACCCTCGCGGTGCCCCAACCCCGTATGACCAATATTTCCTGCCTCACATCGACTTCAAAAACCCCGCCAATGGATGGTGGGACCGCGCTAAACTTGCAGCTCATGCAATCTACTCCATCGAGGCCCGGCGACGGCTACGGCAGGTTATCGCCGCATTTCGTCCTGACATCGCCCACGTGCGCAACATTTATCACCATCTTTCCCCCTCAATTTTTTGGGAACTCAAGGCGCAAGGCGTACCTGTCCTCTATCACTTGAATGACTTCAAACTGCTTTGCCCCTCTTACAACATGGTGTCAAAAGGACAAGCCTGCGAGCGCTGTCGTGGCGGACACTTCAGGCACGTGCTTACCGAAGGCTGTTACTCCGGCCCGGCCGGTTCCAAGCTATTTTTGATGGCCGAGGCCTACTTCCATCGCTGGCTGGGAACCTACCGGAAATGCGTCGACCAGTTCCTGGCACCCAGCCATTTCGTGAGCAAGAAGCTTGTCCAGAATGGATTCAATGCGAAAAAAATCACCGTCATCCCCCATTTCCAAAAGTTGCCCGCGCAAGCCCTACGAATTGCTGTTCCCAATGCGCCGGTCCTTTACTTCGGACGCCTTTCTCCGGAAAAAGGAGTCGCTGACCTCTTGTGGGCTATGAAACGTTTGCCACAGGTACAGCTCCAGATCGCCGGTGATGGTCCGCAAAGACTCGAACTCGAGAACCTTGCTCGAGATTTAGCCCTCAAGAACGTGGAATTCACTGGGCACGTCGCAGGCGAAATACTGGATCAAATGATCGGTTCGGCTCGCTTCACCGTCTTGCCGTCCCGAGCTTACGAAACTTTGGGTAAAACGATTCTCGAATCGTACGCCTGGGGACGTCCCGTCGTGGCGTCGGACCTCGGTTCCCGCCGTGAACTAATCGATCAGGGCGAAACTGGGTTGCTCTATCCCTCCGGTGACGTGGAGCAGCTGGGAAAAGCCATCTCCTTTCTTATGGAGCGGCCTGAATTGACTGCCCAGATGGGCATTTCGGGCCGCAGATTCGTGGAAGCTCAGCACGCACCCGAAGCTCACTATCGGGCGTTGATGCGTCTCTACTCCCAAATGCGTCCGTGGCCTGGTAGAGCCACAAAGCCCGCAACCCGGGCGGCAACTGCATCTCTGCCGCTACGTGTGGCATTCGTCGGCGGACGCGGCCTGATTTCAAAGTACAGCGGCATCGAAACCTATTACGAAGAGGTCGGCAAGCGGCTGGCGGGCATGGGTCACGATGTTACCGTGTATTGTCGCAGTTACTTTACTCCTGTCCAATCGACCCATGAAGGAATGCGATTGGTTCGACTTCCCACCTTCCGCTCAAAGCACCTGGAGACGTTCGTGCATACTTGGCTGAGCACGGTTCACGTAATGTTCAGTGGATGCGACATCGTGCACTACCATGCCCAAGGTCCGGCGTTGTTTTCGTTTTTTCCACGCTTAGTAGGGAAGAAGACCGTGGTCACAGTTCAGGGTCAAGATTGGCAACGAAAGAAGTGGGGCCGCTTCGCCTCCTTTACCATCCGCCTCGGAGAGCTTGCCTCGGCGCGGCTGCCGAACCGTACGATGGTCGTATCCCAAACTCTGCGAGAGCACTATCGGACGGCATATGGCGTCCATGCCACCTACGTGCCCAACGGGTCGGTGATCCGCCAGCGAGTAGCTCCGTCACAAATCCCGGAGTGGGGTCTCGAACCGGGCAATTACATTCTGTTCCTGGGCCGATTTTCACCGGAAAAGAATTGCCATTTGCTGATCGAGGCCTATGAGAAACTCGACACCCGCGCCAAGCTCGTGCTGGCTGGCGGCTCGAGCTACACCAACGTATACGTCGATGAATTACGGAAGCACCAGAGCGAGCAGATAGTCTTCCTCGACTGGGTTCAAGGCCGTGACCTAGACGAATTGCTTACAAACGCCGCGCTTTTCGTCCTGCCCTCCGACCTCGAAGGTCTCTCTCTGGCTCTCTTAGACGCTATGGGGGCCGCGGTCTGCGTGTTGACCAGCGACATTCCCGAAAACCGGGAGGTGATTGAAGACACCGGCTTCACCTTCCAACCAGGAAGTGCGACCGATCTGGAACGTATGTTGCGGCTTCTCCTATCCGACCCGCAGGCCCGCGCCGTAGCCGGTCGAAATGCGCAAGCGCGAGTTCAGGAACGGTATCTATGGCCGCGAATTGCAGCTCAGGTCGCACAATCATACACAGAATTGGCTGAACGGGGGAGCGAGGTGTACCCCCGGGCGAAAGCTGCGGCAAGGGAAAGCTCAAGACAGGCGAACTAGCGGGCAGCTACCGCGTAACCTCAATTTACCCCTTTACAATTCTATAGCCTGGGCGTCCCCGCCCGCCTGGACGGGGCGAGACGCCCGTCCTCCATTAAATGGATTAAGTTCGAGTGCGTTGGCTAATTGCTGAGTGCTAATTGCTGAGTGCTCGTCTCAGTTTGCTTTCTTCGTCTTGCTGATCTTCTCGTCGATGGGCTTGCGGCCAGCGAAGCCCTCAGCCGGGTCGTGCCAGAATGTGATTCTCTGTTCTCCCAGCTTCCAGCAAAGCAGCACGATTTGGCCGTCAACTTTGCAGGGGAAGTCGAGCAGTCCGATATCCAGATCTTTCACCTGGACACCTGTGGCGTCGATCTCAGCCAGAGCGTCCTTAACGCGCGGTATGGCCTTTTCGCGCTCGGCCTTTCGGCGGGCCATGTGCACCACATTCACCAATAGGCCCCCTTGCAGAAAAACTCGGTGAGCAAGTTCCTGCAGTTCCGTGTCCACGGCTTCGATCAGCTTCTTGCCGTCAATCGCGGTGCGTAGCAGCGATTCCAGCACTGACAAGAGAGATTGCGCTTGTTCAAGGGTAAAAGTTCGGTCGGCCATATAGAGTGCTTTTATTCTAATTCATTCTGGCAATGGGTCGTTAGTCAATGGTCGTTGGTCCAAACCGCAAGCTGCCGGGCGCGGAGAACCCAAAAGGTGCCAATTCTCGCGGCCTGTCGAAACGTAGCTTGCTACGTCTGCTGTTTCTACGTCCGAGACGTTGCAAGCAACGTCTTTACAGTGAGGGATGGTACTGGCCTTACCAGCTCCTTCCCCTGGAAGGGTCGCCCGTGGTTGCGCTGTTCACATCAATGTGCAGATGCTGGGCCACATCAAGCTCCGGTGGATAGCAGTTTCCATCGGGTTTGTATCCCGGGCAGTTCGCGGCCACATCGGGTCTCTTCGGCGATTGCGCAAACTGCCAAACATCGGCAAAGCGAACGCCACTGTCAACGGGACTCGGCGCTCGTTTGGGGAAGGCGCACCCTGGTGAAGGCGGACAGGCATCATTCGTGACCCAATACACGATCTTCCTTGCGCCAGCGTTTTGACGAATATCATCCGCGGTGACAATATCTTCGCCACCTTCCTTCTGCGCCGAAATACCGGAACAATAAACACCGGCGACGAAGCCGCCTGCGGTTACCCCGTCAACCCAAGCATAGATATAGGCCTTCTGCTCGGGCAACATCCGTCCGCCCTGCTCTTGATCGAGGAAGATGATAGTTCTCGCCGGAAAACCTTCTCTCCGCGCCGACGCCGCAGCCGTCCGCGCATCAGCCTTGCCGAGTCTGCTCGCATACGAAACCGACTTGAGCTCGTTGAACAGGCGGCCGTTGAAGAGCACCAGAAATCCGAATCCGGCCGATTGTAGTGTCCGCCGTTTGCCGCTCCATGTATTGCTCTTGGCGCTGGGTGGAAGGTTGAGCCAATAACCGGTGTAGGAAAACGTTTGGCGTAGGGCCTTCAAGTTCTGGTCTCCGGGATAATTGTTCCGGTCAAAGCCAAGATACGCGGCAGCGCTTGTGGCGGGACGAGATTGTGAATTGGCGATTCGGACGGAAGAGGTTGCAAATGCGGCGGCCATCAGAACACATGCAGTATGTTTTGCGAGCATATGTTAGTTTTAACTCAGATGGGCTTTATTCCAAAAGACGCAAAGTGGTATCTCGCCGATATTGTTGAAGAGATCCCGTCGAAGGCGACCGGCGGAAACGTCGAAGCACCGCCCCAGATGAGTTCGGCTCTCAGTGTCAGTTGTGCCTGGCTGAGCTAAAAGCTGACGGCTGAGAGCTGACTGCTAACCGCCAATATGCACCATCGTCCTCGAAGCCGGCACGAAATCCGGCTCTCCGATGTGATGGCGTTCTTCTTTTCTCTGCACCACGCCGCGGATGAACTCGACTAACTCCTCGTCGGAAGCGCCGCGGCGCATCAGCTCGTGCAGATCGTGGTCCCACACGGAAAACAGGCAGGTGCGGATTTTGCCATCCGACGTGATGCGGATGCGGCTGCAGTGCCCGCAGAAAGGATGCGAAACCGGAGCGATGATTCCGATTTCGCCGATGCCGTCATCAAAATGAAAGCGGCGGGCGGTTTCGCTGCGGCCGTGCGCGATTTCAACTAGCGGACGGTACTCAGCCATCCGCTGGACAATTTCTTCCAGCGTCACAACCGTGGCCGGCGACCACGTCCGGTCTTCCTCCAGCGGCATGAATTCGATGAAGCGCACGATGACGCCTTCTTCGCGGGCAAACATGCCGAAAGGAATGATCTGGTCTTCATTAAAGCCGCGCATCAGCACGCAATTGACCTTAACCGGCCAAAGTCCAACACGCCGTGAAGCCCGAATACCCGCGAGTACGTGGTCATATCCGTTCGGCACCCGCGTGATGCGGGCGAAGCGATCGGGATCAACCGCATCCATGCTCACTGTGATGCGATTAAGGCCAGCATCCTTGAGTGGCTGCGCCATCTCCGCGAGCAGATGACCGTTGGTGGTCATCGCGAGATCGAGTTCTCGGCCGTCGAGGGAACGCAGGTTGGATAGTTCCCGAACGAATCCAATCACGCCGTTGCGTAGGAGCGGCTCTCCTCCGGTCAAGCGGATTTTATTGATTCCCAGCGCTGTGAAGATACGCGCCATCCGCAGATAGTCGGCAAAGGGTAAATCACCGTACAGCGCGCCTTCGTTGCCAGTCCGGCAGTAGACGCACTTGTAGTTACAACGGTCCGTAATTGAGATACGGAGATCGGTAATGGGACGCCCGAATTTGTCGGAGAGAATCACAGTCTTTAGCACTTGGCAATTAGCACTTAGCCACTTAGATTCACATAGCGAAAGAAAGGAGACACGCAGAGGGGATATCCCAGCAGGCGCTTCCTTTCCAATGTGCTCCTTGCGAGGCACGGGAGGCGCGGACGTTTCCATCCGTACCCTCGGGAGATGTGCGGCGCGGGCGCCCTCGCCCGCGTATGTTCTCCCTCGCCGACGCAGCCAGGGTATGCCCAAAGGCCGCGACGGTCGGAAACTCTAAGAAGCATTATAGAGGTAGGCGGGCGTATTTCGAAACCGCGAGTGTTTTCGCAGGTCGAGCCACGGAATGTTGTGTTGGATCGGATCGCAGCATAGTATATACTTAGTGTATATACATGATGGAGGTAGCAGATGGGAGTAGCACGAGTATTTCGCTCTGGGAATAGCCAGGCCGTTCGGTTGCCGAAGCAGTTTCGGTTCAAGAGCAAAGAAGTAGAGATTTTCCGTAGAGGTAACGAAGTCATTCTGCGAGAGCGGGCTGGGACCATGACGCGGGCGTTCGACCTACTTGCCGGCTTGCCCGATGATTTTGAAATTCCGGACCGGAAAAAAGACCTGCCACAAAAGCGCAAGGGGTTGTAGATGGAGGTTCGTTATTTGCTCGATACAAATATCTGCATCTACATCCGGCAGCAAAAGCCAGAAGAGGTCTTGCGCCGGTTTCGCAAGCTGCGTCCGGGGGAAGCGGCGCTTTCCGTTATCACTTACGGCGAATTGATGTATGGCGCAGCCAAAAGCGCACACCGTGCGGCAGCGTTTGATCGCCTGCGTGAACTCGTACAGTGGCTGCCAGCGCTTGCCCTGCCCGAAAATGCGGGCGAAGCCTACGGAACCATTCGTGCCGCACTAGCAGCGAAAGGCGAGATGATCGGAAATAACGATCTTTGGATTGCAGCGCACGCACTGGCATCAAAGTTCGCGCTAGTTACCAACAATGAGAGAGAGTTCCTGCGAGTGCCGGGTCTGAAGTTGCAGAACTGGGCAGCATAGAAGACGTGAGCGATTCAACCGGATCCGAAATCTTTGTTTTCACATGCCATCGTAGTTCGGCCCCCCGCCGCCTTCAGGCGGAACCCAGGTGATGATCTGATAGGGATCGGCAATATCGCAGGTCTTGCAGTGAACACAGTTCGAGGGATTTAAACTGATGCGCTTGCCGTTGGGCTGCTCGGCGTCGTCCACCATTTCGTAAACGTTGGCCGGACAGAAATTCTGGCAAGGGCTGCCAAATTCTTTCACGCAGCGCGTATTGCAGATATTCGTATCGTGAATGACCAGATGCGCCGGCTGATCTTCTTCATGTTTTGTGCCCGAGTGGTACAGGTCGGTGAGCTTGTCGAAGGTGAGCTTGCCATCGCCTTTCGCGGGGCCGAGCAGATGAGCTTCATCACCGCCGTCGGCGGGCAGGTCGGCTAGCTTCTTCATGTGCTGATAGCCGGCAGTTCCCGGGTAACGGTTGCGCAAGCCGCGGCCTCCCGTGAACTGCTGGATTCCAGCGTGGAAAAGGCCTGCGAAGAAACCGTGCTCGAATCCCTGATGGAAGTTGCGGACCTTCCACAGCTCATCTTTGATCCAACTCGATTCAACTTTCTTCTGAAACCCACTCAGCGTAGCGGCGGACGAATCATTTTTCTGCAGTGCCTCGAAAGCCGTTTCAGCTGCCAGCATCCCGCTCTTGATTGCCAAATGAATTCCCTTGAGGCGTTGCGAGTTGAGGAAACCGGCGCAGTCGCCAAGGATCATCCAGCCATCGCCTTCGACCGGCGGAATCGCCCACCAGCCGCCGTAAGGCAGAGATTTCGCGCCGTAGCGAATCATCTTGCCGCCTTCGAGCAACTTGGCGACGAAGGGATGCTGCTTGAAATCCTGCAATACGTGGTGAGGATCAAGGCGCGGGTCGGGATAGTCGAGGCCGGTGACGAAGCCGAGCGAAACAATGTTATCCCGTCCCCCGTAGATCCACGCACCGCCATATTCTTTCGTCGTCAAAGGCCAGCCCATGGTGTAGATGACTTCACCGGGTGCGATGCGGCCCGACGGCACTTCCCACAACTCTTTTATGCCCTGGCCGTAGGTCTGAGGATTGCGGTCCTTCGCGAGATCGAATTTATTAATCAGTTGTTTGGTCAACGACCCGCGCGTGCCTTCCGCGAGGATGACGACTTTGGCCTGCAAATCGTATCCAGGCTCGAAGTTGGATTTCGGTTGATTCTGTTTGTCAACGCCCTTGTCGTCGGTGCGAACCCCGGTGACGCGGGCGCCGTCAAAGAGCAACTCAGATCCTGCAAAGCCGGTGAAGATCGTGATTCCGGTCTCTTCCACCTTACTGCCCAACCACTTCACAAAACGACTGAGCGAGATGACGTAATTGCCATGGTCGCGGAGCGGCGGCGGCGTAATAGGAAACTTGAACTTGCTTTTCTCGGTGAGAAAGTAAACCGCTTCTTTGGTGACTTCGGCATCAAGTGGGGCTTCATTTTCGAAGCCGGGAAGCAGTTCCCGCATGGATCGCGGATCAAGCAGCGCGCCCGATAGACAGTGCTGGCCCACCTCGCGCGCTTTCTCCAGCACATAAATATTTTCTTTGCTGAGTTGGGCTTCGGGATGCTGAGAATTGTGCTGGTCGATAAGTTGCGATAGGCGCAGCGCGCAAGCCATGCCCGCAGGCCCACCGCCGACGATGACAACATCGGCGGGCATCTGGGGACGTTCGATACCCTCGAGGGGCTTCCGAAAGATCAGCATTTAGCAATTAGCCTTTGGCATTTAGCCCAACAACTTGTTTGTCACGAAGCCACGCCAGTTACGCCACATTGTGATCTTATTTCTCGCTCAACGAAGCGGGTCAGGAACGGCGAGTTGCTTGCAGATACGGACTGCCGTGGGATTCTTAACTTCACGATGTCTCGGTACGGTGCTCTACGCTGTGCGGCTGGATTATGGTAAACGCTGTGGTTAGCCCCTTCGCGAACCAACAAGCAGCCGTGTGATTCCAAGTGGCGAATCAGATCAATGCGCTTCACAAATCACGCCACAGGGACAGTGATCTTTTCCCGAGCAACTTTTTTCCCACGATGAGACTTGTTGGCTAGCTCGCGGTTAGCCTCAAGCAGAATCTCGATGGCATCGCGCAGGTTTTCACGTGCCTCTTCCAACGTGTCACCTTCTGAAACCGCGCCCGGGAGTTCCTCCGTGTAAGCAACGTAGCCGCCGCCTTCGGACTCGGGAACTTCCTCGTAAACCGCACTGAAAGTCAGGTTCATGGGACTATTTTACCGTCAAGTTAGGACATTCAGTCTGCGCCTTTTTAGTTTCGAACCTTAGCCTTCTTCACTTCTTCGATCAGCGGCGGCACGATGTCGAACAGATTTCCTACCACGGCGTAGTCTGCGATCTCGAAGATCGGCGCTTCTGAATCCTTATTAATTGCGATGATCGTGCGCGCGCCCTTCATTCCGACAATGTGCTGAATGGCGCCGCTGATGCCGAGTGCCAGATACAGCTTGGGCGCGACCGTCTGGCCGGAAGATCCAATCTGCCGATCCATGGGCAACCAACCGGAATCGCAAATCGGACGCGAAGCGGCCAACTCTCCGCCCAGAGCTTCAGCAAGTTGCTTAGCCAGTTCGATGTTTTTTTGCTCTTTGATTCCGCGGCCGACCGAAACAATGATCTCGGCTTGCGTGAGATCAACCGCCTGCTTGGCTTCTTTGAAAACCTCCTGCGGTTTGTTGCGGATGACCCCGTCGGCAATTTGCACCTTCACGGTTTCGACAGGACTGGCGCTGGCTCCAGCTTCGACTTTGTCTCCGCGAAAAGCTCCGTTCTGAAAGGTGACGAACCAGGGGGCGTCACTGGTGAAACTGACATCCGCCGCGAGCTTGCCTTGAAACATCTGGCGGGTAAAGAGCAGCTTGTTCCCCTCTTTCTTATAACCGATGGAATCGCTGATGGCAGTGCGTCCCAGGACCGTGGCCAGCTTGGGAATAAAATCGCGCACCTGATAGGTGTGCGGCATCAGCACCAGCTTGGGCTGCTTCGATTCGATGAATTGCTTGAGCGCAGCCGAGAAAGCGTCGGGAGTGTAAGGCTCAAGCTTGGGCGACTCAACCGCATAAACCTTCGCGACCTTCTTGGCGGCAACTTCGTTAGCCAAATTCGCCACGCCATTGCCGACGACCGCGGCTTCGAGTATCCAACCGGTCTCAGCCGCAAGCGCTTGCCCGGCCGTGAGCGTCTCCCAGGAGATCCGGTTCAATTTACGTTCGCGTTGTTCGACGACGACCAGAATTGTGTCAGGCATAAATGAAGCTTCCAGCTGCTAGCTACACACGTGGGGACAGCCGCCCTCGGCTGTCCGGTCGAGCAAAGCTCGGCGATGGTGGGCCAGTGCACTCATCACAGTACCCGCACTTCGTTGCGCAGTTTATCCACCAACTTCTTGGCAATCTCGTTTGCTGAACCTTCCAGAAATTCCGTGTTTTTAGTTTTCTGGGGCACATACAGACGCTCGATCTTCTGCAAATTTGCGCTTATCGCGGGCTGCACCTCCGCCATCGCGACCTTGCGGAGAGGCTTGTTCTTGGCCTGCTTAATGCCAATCAGCGTGGCATAGCGCAATTTGTTGATGCCCGACTGAATGGTTAATACAGCGGGCAGCGGCATATCCACGAACTGAAAGTACCCTGCCTCAAGTTCCCGTTTCACGCGTATTCCAGCATCATTTTTCTCGATTTGCATGATGATAGTGGCGTGAGGCCATCCTAGCAGTTCCGCCAGCACCACGCCGGTTTGCGCGTAACCGTAATCGTCAGACTGCAAGCCGGTAAAAATCAGGTCGAATTTTTCGTCTTTGATCGCGGCTGCAAAAGCGCGGGCGGTGTTCAGCGCGTCCAGGCCGACGAATGCGTTGTCTTCGAGATGAATCGCTCGATCGGCTCCTTTGGCGAGAGCCTCCCGTAGAACCTGCTGAGCTCTCGCAGGACCCGACGTGATTACGACAACTTCTCCGCCGTGCTTCTCTTTCTGCCGCAATGCTTCCTCCAGCGCGTACGCGTCGGGCTCGTTGACTTCGTAGGAAACGTCCTCGCGAATCCAGGCGCCGGACTCATTGAGCTTGAGCGGTGCATCCTTCTGCGGCACCTGTTTCATGCAGACTAGAATCTTCAAGCGAAAGCTCCTCCGCCCGCTGAGGCCGTTCGGTAGAGACGTTGCTAGCAACGTCTCTACCGCCAACGGGCAAACTGGTAAGTATAAATGAGGGATGCAGAACAGAGGAATATCGGACGAAAAATAGGTTAGTCAGTAAAGACGACCGACTGCACGCCGGAGATCTCGAAGCGCTTGCGGCAGCGCATATTCTTGCAGGCCATCATATCGTCGCGGCGGAGCATGTAGGATTTGGCTTTGGCGAAGCGGGCGCGGTCGCGTTCGTCGGCGCGGCCGGGAAGTTGATTCTTCTTAGTACGCACCAGCCAGCTGATTTCATACTCGGCGGACTGTTGGCAATGGGGACAGTTCAGCGTTGCCACTTTTTTTTCCGGCCGTTCGTCAAAAAACTCGCGCTCTTCCATAATCAGGCGTCGGCGTTAGGCTTCAGGCACGAAGGTTTGAGAGCTCAGTCGCGCCGTCAAGCATTCAGCCTTTTTGAATTATTGCACATTCTGAGTGAGTTACTCGTTACACTCTGGGCGAGGGAGTCCATGGGCAGTAAGAAGAGGAGACTAAAGCGGTTCACCGCCGTGGAGGCGGTGAAGACCATGGCACGGGAACAAATCGGAGCGCCACCCGCGTCACGGGTTGTCCCCAACCGCAAGAAAAAGAAAACGGAGAAGCACAAGCCCACGCTGGCCGAGGTTCTGCGCGAGCACGAATGACCGACCTTTGCCTATGGCATGCACTTCGGGGTTCCGTCGTCCACACCCTTGACAGTTGCAGTCCCGACAATCACGTTGCTCGTGGTTGGGTGAGTAGGATCACTGTAATGGGTTGCAGTCACGTCCCCGTTTCCACATACGTTTATCGCCGTAACGAGACCGGTTTGCGTGATGGTGGCCAGATTAGCGACGTCTATCTTCCAGACTACCTGGTTCGTGATGTCCTTCGTTTCGGGCGGATGTATGTAGGTGCCAAAAGCGGTAAACTGCCCCTGAGCTCCTATACCTTCGAATACGAACCCTGAGGGGGTGACCTGGATAGAGACTAATTGCTGATCGTGCCCGCAACTTGGCAGAAAGAGGATGGAGCCGCAAGTAACGATCAAAGTAAGCCAGTTTCGATTCATCCCGTCTCCTGGAGCGAGCCGTTTCTAAAGTTCGAAAGCGCCAATCTAGTAGAAGAACGCCCAAAAATCAATAGCCAAGCGCTTACTCGTTTACTGCGGGAGTCTTTAGTCCCCTGACTGTAGTCGCCACGAAATTCGCGAATTGCTTTACATCCTGCTCAGTCGTGTCGAATGAGCACATCCAGCGCACTACGGACCGGTCCTCATCCCACACATAAAAGAAGTAGCGTTTTTGCAGCCTCGCGATGGCGGTCCGTGGAATCTGTGCGAATACTCCGTTAGCTTCCACCTTGTAGACAATTTTCACTTGCGGGATTTTTCTGACTTCCTTTTGCAGCAGTTCTGCCATCCGGTTGGCGTGCTGGGCATTTTTCCGCCACAGCTCGTTCGAGAGCAGCGCGTCGAATTGAGCAGAGATGAAACGCATTTTCGAAGCCAACTGCATCCCCTGCTTGCGCACATAAAGAAAGTCATGGCTGAACTTTTTGTTGAAGAAGACCACAGCTTCAGCACCCATCGCCCCATTCTTGGTTCCACCGAACGATAGAACGTCCACGCCCAAGTCCCGAGTAGCTTGCCGCAGGGTCAACCCCAGGCTCACGGCCGCATTGGCAATTCGGGCGCCGTCCATGTGGAGAAACATATTCCGCTCATGCGCGAAGCGGGCCAGATCGCGGACCTCGCGCGGCGAGTAAACCGTCCCCATTTCGGTGGCTTGAGTGATAGAAATCACGCGCGGCTGTACGTGATGTTGGTCGCCAATGCCGTGGTAAGCGTGGCGCACGGACTCGACCGTGAGCTTGCCGTCCGCGGTGGGAATGGGAATGAGCTTGCAACCGGTAAATTTTTCCGGCGCGCCACACTCGTCGGTATAGATGTGCGCGGCCTCGGCGCAGATCACGCCATGATACGACTCCGTCAGCGCTTTTAGGCTCAAACAGTTTGCCGCCGTCCCGTTGAAGACGATGAAAACTTCGCTACCTGAACCGAAATGCCGCTTGAATGTGCGTATAACAGCTTCGGTATAAGGGTCGGTCCCGTAGCCCACAACATGCCCACGGTTGGCGGTGCCGATGGCTTGCAACACTTTGGGATGAACGCCGGCATTGTTATCGCTGGCAAAGCTGCGAACAGGTTTCATGGTCTCCACAATGTAGCAGAGTGAAGTGCAGACTAAATACTAGTGACGGTTCGCGGCCCCGGCGCGATAAGGCACGATCATGTTCTAAATCTTTTTTCATCCCCGTCTTGTAGCTGATCATCGAAGGATGGCGTGAGCGAGGTCGAGTACGCCACAGAACCCGCGCTAGCACCCGCTGACTAAGCCGCTTGCGTGGGGACAGCCGCCCTCGGCTGTCCGGCGGAGCAAAGCTCCGCAGCGTGGCCAAGCTCGTTCATCCGTGATATAGGTGACTCATGGAGATTCTGACAATAGCCCCATTCCTCGACCACTTTGAGAAGATACGCGGACGCACCATGCGGTTGATCTCCTGTATTCCGCCCGCACAGCTGGAATGGCGCTGCAAGGAAGGCAAGTTCACGCTCGGCGACTTGGCGCGCCACATCGCTGCCGTGGAGCGAAATGTGTTCGCAGAGTCCGTGGCCGGGGGACGCAATCGCTACGCAGGATGTGGGCCCGACCTGGCTGACGGTTACGATCAGGTGGTCGAGTTTATGAATCGCATGCACTCCGAATCCATGAGCATCTTC
This sequence comes from uncultured Acidobacteriota bacterium, assembly GCA_963832245.1. Classification (GTDB taxonomy): domain Bacteria; phylum Acidobacteriota; class Terriglobia; order Terriglobales; family Acidobacteriaceae; genus JABDBE01. The sequence continues at coordinate 1,469,641 of CAWHTG010000004.1, read as the reverse complement.
TCTCGGCTTAGCGACGAGGACTTGCAGCGCAAGTGCGCCTCCGCTGATGGGACACCCCTGACCGTCTGGAAATTCCTGCGCTCGATGACGGAGCATGAAATACACCACCGGGGTGAGCTTTACGCATATCTCGGGATCCTCGGCGTCTCCGTGCCGCCGCTCTACGGAATGACCTCTGAACAGGTGCAAGAAATCGCGGCGAGAACACGTCCCGACCAAACGTAACAATGGAATTCCACGAGCATCGCTCTCCAATGCCGAGCAAAACGCATTGCCATCGTACGGCACACTCACTGGGCTGCGCGCTGGTTTTTGCCGGAATCGCCTTCGGCCAAACCCCACCCGCGAAAACTCCACTGCCCAAGTTCGAGGACGTCGCGCAACAGGTCGGCCTGACCGTCTCTCACATTTCATCGCCAGACAAGCGTTACATTGTGGAATCGATGAGCGGCGGCGTAGGCCTGATCGACTGCGACAATGACGGCAGACTCGACATCATCACCGTGAACGGATCCACGGTCGACCGCTACAAGCAAGGCGGTGATCCGCTGATCACGCTCTATCACCAGGACGATGGCTTCAAATTCACCAACATCACCAAGTCGGCCGGGCTTACCCGCAAAGGGTGGGGCATGGGCGTGGCGGTTGCCGATTACGACAACGACGGTCTGCCCGACATCTACGTAACTGGCTATGGCGGCAACGCGCTCTATCACAACCTGGGCAACTGCAAATTCGAAGATGTAACGGAAAAAGCTGGCGTGGCGGCGGAAGGATTCAGCACCGGCGCAGCCTGGGCCGACTACGATCGCGACGGCCACGTGGATCTGTTCGTCTCGCGCTACGTGCACTTTGACGTCAATAAACTGCCCGACTTCGGAAAGAATGAGAAAAACTGCAGCTTCAAGGGAATCGCAGTGCAGTGCGGACCATGGGGCATGCTCGGCGAATCCGATTTGCTCTTCCACAATCGCGGCGATGGCACGTTCGAGGAAGTTTCTAAAAAAGCTGGCGTCGACGACCCCAACAAATACTACGGCCTGGGCGCGATCTGGGGCGATTACGACAACGATGGTTGGCCTGATCTGTACGTCGCCAACGATTCCGGCCCCAATTACCTCTACCGCAACAAGCACGACGGCACCTTTGAAGAAGTCGGCATGCTCTCAGGAGCCGCCGTCAGCGGCGATGGTTCGGAGCGCGGCAACATGGGAGTGGACTGGAGCGACTATCTGCACGAGGGCCGACTCTCCATGTTTGTGACCACTTTCACCGAACAACCCGATAGCTTGTATCGCAACCTCGGAGCGCAAGGATTCTCCGAAGTAAGCTATGCGGCCAAACTCGCCAGGCCCACGTACAACCCGGTGGGGTGGGGCGCGGGATTTTTTGACATGGATAACGACGGCTGGCCTGACTTATTCATCGCCAACGGCCACGTGTATCCGCAAATGGACCAGGTCCCGGGCGCACCGCGATATCGCCAGCCTATGCTCCTCTTCCGTAACAATCGCGATGGAACTTTCGAAGATGTTTCGAGCCTGCTATCAGCAATCCCTGACGCCTCAAGGCGAGGCGCAGCTTTCGGCGATCTCAACAACGACGGAAATATTGACATCGTGGTGATGAATACCGGCGAGCCGCCCACGCTGCTGCTGAATCAGGGAGGAAATAAGAATCATCGCGTGCTGTTTAAGTTGGTAGGCGCAAAGAGCAATAAAATGGCCATCGGCGCGCGGGTGACGGTAAGAGCGGGAAAGCTGGCGCAATTCAACGAAGTTCGGGCCGGAGGCAGCTACCTCTCGCAGAACGATCCCCGGCTGCACTTCGGGCTTGGCTCTGAAGCGGTAATGGACGAAGTCGAAATCAAATGGCCAAGCGGGAAAGTCGAAACTCTTCACGGGGTCCCGACAGATGTCATCTATACGATCAAAGAGGGCGAGGGCATCCAACAAAAACTAGCCCTACCCCCCGCCCAATAGCGCGGACATCTTTGCCTTGTGCCATGTAGTCGTTCCTGAATTCAACCGCGATCAGAGCGCGGACACCCGCCGTTCGAACAACAGAAAGTACAGAGCCATCAGAATCAGGGCCAGTCCGTTCACGCCCAGCACCACCGGTGCGGTAAAAATAGGAACCAGCCATCCCGATAGCAGGTTCCCCATAGGCATGCCTCCGCGGAAGGCGCAGTTGTAAACGCTCATCACGCGCCCGCGCATTTGGTTGGTTGCAATCAACTGCACCAGCGAAGTCACGGTGGCAAACACAGCCATCATGGAAGCGCCCACAAGCACCAGCATGGCGTCGCTCAGCGGCAGCCATCGGGAGAAAGAAAAACCTATAATTCCCACGCCCAGGCTGATCAGCGTGGTAAGAGCAACGCGTCCCTTGTTGGGGATGTTGCCCATCCCTGCAACTGTAAGCGAGCCGCAAATCGAGCCGATTCCCATCAGGGAAAGCAAATTGCCAAAGGTTTCCGGACCGCGATGGAAAATGTCTTTGACGAACACCGGAATGTACGTGCGCATGGGCATGCTCAAGGCGGTCATGCAGAACGCCAGCACGATAAGCGCCTCCATCGATCCCTGCTGGCGGACGAACTTGATGCCTTGCTTCAGGCTGCCGAAGATCGACTCGGTGGTTTTCTCTGGCAAGTATCGCGCCTTGATGATGGAGAGAGAAACGATCGGCGCAAGGAAGGATAGCGCGTTCAGCCCAAAGCACCACTGCTCGCCCAACTTCGCCAAGGCTTGCCCGGCGAGCGCAGGTCCAATGGTTACCGCCATGTTGAACTGGATCGAATTTAGCGCGATGGCATTGGGCATGTCCTCTCGGTCAACAAGACTAGGGATCAATGCCTGATATGCCGGCCCGCCGAAAGCCTGGGCGAAGCCCGAAACGAATGAGAGAGAGAGCATGTGCCAAACGTGGATCCGTCCCATGATGACTAGAACCGTGAGTATGGTTGCGCAGGCCATCTGCACATACTGAGAGCCGAGGAGGATCTTGCGTCGCTCGGCCCGGTCCGCTATTACGCCGCCGATCAACGAGAAGAGGAAGATAGGAATGCCGGCGAGAAACTGATCCAAGGCCAGCAAGAAAGCCGAGTGGCTCAGCCGGTAGATGAGCCAGCCCTGCGCCACGATCTGCATCCAGGTGCCGATGCTGGACATGCAGGCCCCGAACCACATCAAACGGAAATCGCGATAGTGGAATGCTCTAAATACACGCCGAAAAGTTAAGGTCTCCATGTGCTCCGTGTGAGCTTGACTGTCCGGATTTTATCTTCGCAAGGCGTAGATTGGCTATCGGCCAAAACTGTAAGCTCCAGTTTGACAATCGAGAGTGCAGGGCCCGCGTGCGGTGAAAGAGAGGCAGCCGGGAAGGACGGGGAGAGGGTGTATGACCCGGCTGCCCAGGCGCACTTAAAACCGGAAAACGATTCCGGCGGATGGTTGCGCCGTGTGCGTCCAGCTGTCAGTGTTCAAGGCCCTAAGCCCGAAGTCGGGGCTCTTGTACACAAAACCTCTGTATTCGGCACGCAAAGAAAAGTGCCGCGTCAAGGCATAATCAGCGCCTGCTCCGTACAAGAAGGCGCCTTTTCCCTGGGTGCTCGCTCCAGGAACAGATGCGCCAATGTTGCCTCTGGGATCAAAGATCAAACCTCCGCCTCCGGCGAGCGCATAGGTGCTGATCCTTTTGAGGCGTAGTGGAAGGCTCAGAACCACATCGCCCGTCACTGCGTGTACGTTGGCCTGAACTCTGGATTCCCCGAAACCACCAAAATATTCTTGCGTGTTTCGATCGAAGCCATAATTGCCTTCCGCCGCGAGCCAACGGTTAAAGTGATAACGGTATCCGACTATGAATCCGCCGGTGTCAGTAGCTCTTTGCGAATTTCCCTGGCCGCTGGAGTCCCTCGTGTAGAAGCCAGTGCCCTCCGCGCTGATCTCTGAACGGCCCTCCTGAGCGACGGCCCCAACTGCCAAGGCGACAACCGCCACAATGATGACAAGTAACTTACGCATCGCTGTTCTCCTCCATCTTTAGTACAAACACCGGATCGGTTTGGTGAATTTGATTGATCCGTAATTCGCTGTGCGCATGGAGCAGAGCACAGCACCTGCCAAACCCAATGCCGGAGTCGTTTCGCCCGAAGTCATTGACGGAAAATAAATTGAGATGCGGGCTCAAGGACTGGCAGCGGAAGGGTTGTCGAGCTCTCGACACAGAGTTCGACAACTGACGAGCTTTTACGACACTTTCAGAACCTTTTTGTGCGTCTGGCACATCTCTATGCTGTGTCGACCCTCCCCGTTTTCAATCGGGAAGAGACCTGCAAGCTGGGACAACCTTAGGAACTAAGGGATATCGCTTCATGGCAACGCTGGCACGAGTCATCCCCACGAATCACACGGCGCGTTACGAGGCCCTTCTTCGCGCTGGCAGATCCATCGCGACCTGTAACGATTGCGAAAACGCTGGAAACGAACTTCTACGTCACTTGCGTGAGATTATTTCTTTCGACTACTTGCAGCTCGTAGCCTTTAATGCGGACAGCAATGCTGCAGAGTGGCACTTGCTGCAAGTGAACGGCGAGAGATTAGACATCCCATTCAATGACGAGGATACGCCGGTTGTGTGGGTGCGTCAGTCCCAGCAAGTTCACCTCGCCGACGATTGGAGCCGGGAGACGCGGTTCTCGGCGCACAAACAATTTCTGAGCAAACACGGCATTGCCTCTACCTGCGCGTTGCCGTTGACGAGAGGAGATCGTCGCCTGGGCGCGATTAGCGTGGGCCGCAAGCGTCCACACTCATATTCTGATGAAGAAGTGGATTTTCTCCGGCTGGTGGCAGATCAGATTGCCTTGGCAATCGATGCCGCGATCAATCTCTACCTGTCTACCCAAGCGCAGGATCGCCTGAAGCTGATCCTTGAGCTAACCAACCAGGTTGTCTCGAATCTGGAGTTCGACGAGCTCTTGCAGTCGATCTCCAGCATTGTCCGCAGGGTCATGCACTGTGACGCTGCTGCCATCATGCTGCCTGAGCCGGACGGCAAGAACCTGCGAGTGCACGCGCTCGATTTTCCTGAGAGCAGGGGGTTTTTTGCAGGCGGCAATCAGGTTCCAATTCAAGGGACCAAACCTGGCGAAACATTCCAAACGGGGAAGCCTTTTGTGCTGAACCGCCTCGATCCCGTAAGGGTGCCTTCCGAAATGTACACCAAGGCATCTGCTGAAGGCATGAATTCGCTCTGCGACATCAGGTTGGTCAGCCGTAATCGTTTACTTGGAGTGCTGGCGCTAGCGAGCCGGCACGAGAATACTTTCGATGAGGATGAGGTTGCCTTCCTGTCCCTGGTTGCGGACCAGGTGGCGATCGCCATTGAGAACGCGCTTGCCTATGGCGAGATTGCCGAACTCAAGGACAAGCTGGCGCAGGAGAAACTCTACCTCGAAGACGAAATCCGCGGCGAAATGGACTTCGAGGGAATCGTTGGGCAGAGTTCCGCTCTGCGAAACGTGCTCAGGTTGGTAGAGACGGTTGCTTCCAGCGATTCGACGGTTTTGCTGCTGGGAGAAACGGGCACAGGAAAGGAATTGATTGCTCGTGCCATTCACGATCGCAGCAGGAGAAAGGATCGGACGTTCGTGAAACTGAACTGCGCAGCCATTCCAACCGGGTTGCTCGAAAGCGAACTCTTTGGCCACGAGCGCGGCGCCTTTACGGGTGCGATTTCTCAGAAACTGGGCCGCCTGGAGTTGGCCGATCAGGGTACGTTGTTTCTGGATGAAGTGGGCGACATCCCAATTGAGATCCAGCCGAAGCTGTTACGCGCCTTGCAGGAACGCGAATTCGAACGCCTGGGCAGCACGCGTACTAAGAAAGTAGATGTACGCCTTGTGGCGGCCACCAATCGCGATCTCGACAAGATGATTGAGGCCCGTGAGTTCCGCAGCGACCTCTATTACCGCCTAAATGTGTTTCCGATTCGCATTCCCCCTCTGCGCGAGCGTCCTGAGGATATTCCGCTGCTGGTGAGATACTTCGCCCAAAAATATGAACGGCGTATGGAAAAGCAAATCGACTCGATTCCCGCGGCTGCCCTCAAGACGCTGTCGAGTTGGCACTGGCCAGGAAATATTCGCGAGCTGGAGAACTTTATCGAACGAGCGGTCATCCTTACTCGCGGCACCGCTCTTGAAGTGCCGGTCGCAGAGCTAAGACGTGCTGGTGCGGCTGTTGCGACATCAAGCCCGCGCGAGTCGAGTGAACGCGATGAGATTCTCCGGGTGCTCAAGGAGACCAATGGGCGGGTGGCCGGACCCAATGGCGCGGCAACACGGATGGGAATTAAACGCACCACGCTAATTTCTCGGATGAAGAAGCTGGGGATCGATCCACGAAAAGTGTCATAATGCCCGACAACTGACGATGCTTGCTCGGCATATTGTCAGTTGAAGGTCGCAATACTTCTTTACCAGGTCGCGCCAATCATTTAGAACAACACACAGCAGTGAATTCCAGTTTGGCCAGCTCCGTGCTAGATGTTCAGTATGATTCAAATTGCATTCATGGGCATTTGTGCGGTCGCATCGGTCTTCCTGCTTACGTTTCTCAAAGCTCTCCTGCGGGATTCGCGCGAGCATGGGCGGCGACAGACGAGAGCGGAAACGAGACCTGTTTTTCTCAGTACCCCTCGTCGTGAACCTAAGTCCGCGACCACTCGCGAGACGGTGACCAACCGGGCCGCGTAACAACTTTTCTTTCGAAATATTAGCCCTCATCATGCGTGTCGAAGGTGTTTCGACAGTTTCACGTCGACACTTTTCGACACCAATCACGACAGATGGCCGACGAGCTGTGCGGATTCAATGACTTACGCTTTACTCGCTTGCTTTTGACTTTGGACCTCGCGTTGCCCTCCCCTGTAAGCAAAGGACAGACATGTTACGGATTTCAACCATCGACACGCGGTTGCAACGCAAATTGATTCTCGAAGGAAAGTTAGTGGAGCCGTGGCTTAGTGAACTTCGTGATGTCTGCCGCAAAGCTAACGAGACACTCGATGGCCGCAAATTGGTGATTGATCTTACGGACGTCACCGTCATCGGCTGTGAGGCCGAGACCACTTTGTCCGAGTTGATGCAACAGGGAGCCAAGTTTTCCTGCGGCGGCGTTCTGGTGAAACACCTGCTTAAGCAGCTCTCCCGCAGATGTCACGGTTCACGGACAGATCTGAGACGTTCAGCCAGTTCGAACGATTGAATAGCAGGGGAGGTAAATATGCGACAAGGTATCGGGGTTTCCATAAATGCGTCACCCGCCTACGCGACCAGCGACGATTTCTGCCAGATTTTTACGGAGGAGATGAACAGCCTGTATTTGCTCGCTCTTCTGCTAACCGCGGACCCGGGAAAAGCAGAACAGTGCTTTGTTGCAGGCATTGGTAACAGCGTCGAGGGTAACCCGGTTTTTAGAGAGTGGTCACGCTCATGGGCGAAACGCACCATCATCCAGAACGCGATTCGGATGATAAAGCCGGCGCAAGAGAGGCTCACCGTTGCAAACACGGAGCCAGTCAGGCTGAAGATCGAACCACGGCTGGCGGCAATTCTTGAACTAGACGCCCTGGAGCGATTCGTCTTCGTGATGTCGGTGCTCGAAGGGTACTCGCACCAGGACTGCTCCGTTCTTCTGGAATCTTCGCGGCAAACTGTAGTTGAGGCTCGCTCTCGGGCACTTAAGCAGTTGGCGAGCGTGGCCGAGGTCGTTGCTATGCACGGAGCCGAGGTCGTCGCCCCGCATGGAGAAGAACTCCAAAGTGCTTACACGCTTGTTTCAAACTAGGGGACAGACTGGCAAATTTCACGAGGGTTGAGATGAAGTTTTTTGGCGGCGTATCAGCGCCGATCCGTTGTTTAATTTTACAGAATCGCCCTGACCACACCGCATTCCACTCGCAGTGCTGCCCCGTTCGTCGCTGAAGAAAGCTCGCTGGCCACGTAAGTCGTGGGAATCCGAATGCCGAATGAATCCCGCTCCGCTCTACGGTCATCCTAAAAGAGACGCGTGCTATGGACCACAAGACGGCGAAATTGTTGGTGGTGGAATCTGACGACGCCCTCAGGGACAACATTGTCACCGTGCTGAGCGATGCTGGATATCAGGTCTCGACGGACCATCGTGAGGGAATGAAAGCAGTTCTGGACTTCAATCCCGACGCAGTTGTTCTAGGTGCTGATCCGCCTCAGCTCGATTGCTGTGACCTTCTTTCTGAGATCAAGGCTTCCGAGCAAACTCACAACATACGTGTCGTGATGCTTTCTCCGGGAGGGTCAGCGGAACGCACCCGGGGGCTCGATCTCGGCGCCGATGATGTGCTGTCACTCCCATTCGACTCACACGAATTGTTGTCGCGGGTGCGTTCGCAACTCCGCAATAAATCCATTGCCGATGAGTTTCGCGAACGGCTGCGCCTTGCCGAAGACAATCGGAACGCTACGCAGCAGGTAGTGACAGCGGTCAACGAAGAACGGCGGACGCTTCGGGTTGGCGGACTAGCGACCGTTGCCGTGCTGATCGTTGCGGGCCTGGTCTTTTTCTTGCTGTACCGTCGCACCCAGCAACAGAATACCCGCGTGTATGCCGCGATCACTCGATTGCAGACCGGCGTGCTGACGCAACAGCAGTTGATGGAACGTTCGCGCCGAGCCGTTGAAGCCGGGGAATCGTCCCTGACGAGCGACCCACAAAAGGTGCAACTTCAGAAGAAGAGCGAAGACCTGAGATCGCAAATTGCAACCAGCAAAACAGAAGACGCTTCCACTTTGCAAAGTCAACTTGCCGCCGTGGACAGCCGCCTCCAAAAACTTGAGACCGAGGGTAAGGTTGCACAGACGATCATCCAGTCCTATGAGCCAAGCGTCTGCCTCATCCATGTAGCGCTGGCCTTCCGCGACCACACCACCGGCTTGAGATTGCACTACGCTGAACTAACGAGCAGTGGCGAGCCGGCGACGGACGAGCACAACAATCCGCTTTTGAGTCTTACCGGGACCGGGCCGGAAGTACACCTGGATGCTTTTGGCACCGGGTTTCTCGCCTCCCCCAGCGGAGAAATCCTCACTAATCATCACGTGGCCGAGCCCTGGTGGCAGAACGATGAGTTGAAAGAAATGACCGATCAGGGACTTGAGCCAGTGATTGCAGAAATGACAGCATATTTTCCAGGAGTTCCTCACGGCATTGCCATCAACACTGAAAAGATTTCGTCGGCCGCGGACGTTGCTATCGTGAAAGGGAATGTTTCAGAACTAGCGATCAAACAGATAGCCCTTGCCGACGGCCACCATTCGGCCGTCATTGGGGGCCCGGTCGTGCTACTTGGATACCCTACCGCTCTCGACGCAATTCTGGCTCGGGCCGGTGCAGATACGCTCAAGTCCATCGCGACCGCAACGAAAGGCGATCCGAAGCAGGTGATGGAAGAACTTGCCCGCCGCAACCTGATCAGGCCCGTCACCACGCAGGGGCACATCGGTGACGTCTTGCCTGACAAGATTGTCTATGACGCTCAAACCACTTCAGGCGGTTCGGGCGGCCCGCTTTTTAATAATGAAGGCAAAGTGATAGGAATCAATTTTGCGATGGTACGTGAGTTTGGCGGATCGAATTTTGCAATTCCTGTCGGCTATGGGAAGTCACTTCTGACCCTTAAGCCCGCGCCGCTGCAAAAACCGTGAAACGCAATTCCGGTCTTTCCGCGAATCGAAAATAGCGAGGTCGACTATTCCCACGGGTGAAAGCATGGTCCTAGTTTTGTATCAAGTTGGCAGGCGGCATTTTAATCGGTGCGTGGCGTCGCGCTGGCGAGCGCGAGAATCGTTCCCGCAAAGAGCATCGTGTCAAAGAAATAGTTGATCCCTTCAACGTTGACGTCGGTGTTCGGGTTGGACAGCGCCGCGATCAGGATCGGACCATAGATGAATACGACCAGCAGCACAATCCAGGTACCGAGATAAGTTGCCGCCATCCGCGTCTTCTTGCCCAGCAGAATGCCGACCCCGGCAGCCACAAGAATAGCGCCCGTCAGACAGCCAATGAACAGGTGCGCAGGAATCCACGCGGGCATCAGTTTTTCGAGCGGAACTCCGGGAACGTTCGCCGTGTGCAGAGAATTCTCAATGCCATAAAATATGGCGGCGATCCCGATTACCACGCGGCCCACCGTGATGAGTTTGCTTCCGGCTTGCCCCCGGCCTTGCTCTCGCAGGGCGTTTCCCGCAAGAATCCACCCTCCGCCACCGAACGACATTTCGCGGAGGGTCAACGTCCATCCAAACCGGTCTCTGGGGCTGGCGAGAGATCCCGGGATGTCCAACATCGCCACAAACAGAAACATCGCGATCCCGAACAGCAGGCCGGACCAGCGCACCTGAATTTTTGTAGCAATGCTCAAAGACGCGGCCAGCAGCGCAACGCCGAAGAAATACGCCCAAAACAACCGCCACGGCATATACGAGGGCACCATGGGCATGAGGGATTCAGCGGCCGCGAGATGCAGGGCGCCAAAGACCGCCAAGGGGGCGGCGAAACACAAATTGCTCAAGGCTACGACCTTGTCCAGGCCGCCGGCCCGTGCGATATCGGTCTTGGCGGCCCACAGCGCAACAAGGAAAAGCAGGATGCCGGCGCCGCACATCGAAACCACCGTGCGAGAGATCTCAAAAAATGCGGCGAGAATGGCTGAGTGCATGTGGATGCCAGGCATTAGCTCGCGTCTCTCTGGGGTACGTTTTTCCCGGGTTGATTCAGCTTCAAATTGTACATCGAAGAGTAGGCGAGGATATTTGTTGTGAAGCTGAGGCAGCCATCCGTGTCGCCTCACTCAAAGGAGGATTGATGTACCGCTCGACGATCCGCTGGCCGAGTCTCTCCACAAGCTGAGACTGGCTGCTCCGTGCAATCGCGAAACAGATTGAGTGTTTGCCTCGCCGACGATGAGGCAAACAACCGCTTTGGAAAAACGCGGAAGTGAACTTGCAAGTGCTTGAAAGAATGGCGGGGACGACGGGACTCGAACCCGCGGCCTCTGCCGTGACAGAGTCGCTGGCCGATGTAACTTATTGGAAATCAACGGTACTGACAGCCCGTTCTCCTTCCTTTAAGGAGACTCAAAGGGATTCTTCGGCCAGCTTATCGGACCCGGATCGGACCCAGATTCGCCGATCCGATTTGGTTGGTACTCATAGAATCGCCCTCACAACGCCGCCATCCACTCGCAAGGCTGCTCCGTTCGTCGCTGAAGAAAGCTCGCTGGCCACGTAGGTCGCCATGGCTGCAACTTCATCGACGGTGGCAAAGCGCTTCAAGAGGGACGAAGGCCGCACGTGCTCGAAGAATTCCTTCTCGATCTCTACCTTCGACTTTTTCTGGTGCTCCGCCATGGCCTCGACGAACCCCGCCACACCTTCCGACTCCGTTGGGCCAGCAAGAATGCTATTGGCTGTCACGCCGGTTCCAGCAACCGACTCCGCGATCCCGCGCGCCACCGCAATCTGTGCAGTCTTTGTCATTCCGTAATGCACCATTTCTGCGGGAATCTGCACGGCCGATTCGCTGGAAATAAAGACAATGCGGCCCCAGTTCTTCTCTAGCATTCCGGTGAGATAGTGTCGCGCGAGCCGCACTCCGCTCATTACGTTGATCTCAAACAAACGATACCAGTCCTCGTCAGGAATCTCGGTAAATGGCTTCGGCTCGAAAATTCCTACGTTGTTCACCAGCACGTCGACCACGGGCAATTTTTCAGTCACTGTCTCTGCCCCGGCTGGACCAGAAAAGTCCGCCGCAATGCCGTCGACCCTGGTGTTTGCGGCATGCGACCGGATTGCTGCCATCGCTGCGTCCACGCGTTTCTGCGTGCGACCGTTCACGTAGACATACGCACCTTCTATCGCAAGTGACTTGGCGATCGCAAAGCCGATGCCTGCCGTCGATCCCGTTACAAACGCAATCTTTCCCGCGAGTCTTAGATCCATGTCGTGCTCCTTTGTGTGTCTCCAACAGATAACTGCGGAGATTAGCGCACTTCCGCTTTCTTCGGGTCATCGGCAGAGTGGCGGTTTGTTCGATGATTTGCACAGCGTTGTCTTAGTTCAGATCTCTTGTGTCAGTGAGTTTGTCAGGTTCTGAATTCTGCGGCGCAGGGAGAGCAGTGCAGAATCTCGATCGGAGAACGTTTGTTCCGGCGCTTTCGCACAAAACCTCAGCATTGCCCTCGTGGTGTGCCACTGAATCTTCGAAGCTCGGGGACTTGGGCATGTTGAAGCGTGGGGTTGGCGGCGGTCGCCGGTCCAGTTGAACCCGGGACATATCGTGAATGGAATACTGACAGGATTCCATGAGCGCCAAAATCCGGTCCAGCCGGCGAGCACTGCCAGGGATCTCGAGAGTCGCCCGTGGGATCAGACCGAACGCGCTGGTGCCGGCGACATAGGCGAGAAACAGACTGCGGAAACGAGCGTCGTAAGGAAGATTTAGAAAAACCGATTTCTGTCTAGCGGCGCTTGCGCGCCCTTCTAGAGATGGTCCGTGCGCCATTGCTCCCGGCCTTGCCTCTGCGGCTACGGGTTCGCGAAACGGCGAGTTCGGCCATGCGGACCAGCTTCTCCCTGCTGGCGCGCGAGAGCCCAAGAACCTGCGCCGTTTCGGCTGCCTCTCTTGCTGCTTTGGCAGCAGCCTCCATCTGTTCCTTGGAGCTCTTCAAGGTCGAGGACAACCCTAAGTGAGTCTCGACAAACTCCACCAATTGTCGCGGCAGTTGTTCGTCAAGCTCTTTGGGAGTACCGGTGACCCTCAGCGGTATGGTAAGCGCGGCACCATGATTCAGCCGATCGGATTTCAGTGGCTCGGGGTTCTGGGCGAGTCGTCGGCCAATCGGAAGTATCCACAAACTGATGGCTCAAACTCTTAGGCGACGTAGCCAACGATGATTCAATCCCGCCGATCCTGCGACTGGGCGACGGGCAAATGCCATCCTCGGTATATCGCCATAACTCGCAGCCAGAAGCAAAGTAGTGCGCCCACGGTCAACACCACAAAAGCCCGGTAACGCAAGTCATATCCGATCACCACTACGACGCCAGCGGCTAGCGCAGCAACAGCATAAATATCCGCTTCGAGCACCGTCGGCGTTTGGTTGACTAGCACATCACGCAATATGCCACCACCAATCCCAGTTAGCACTCCCATAAAAATCGCCATCACCGGATTGAGTCCCGCGATAAGAGCCTTTTGTGTGCCGGCGACGGCAAACAGGCCGAGTCCCGCGGCGTCGAATAACAACACCAGCCTGCGACGTTTATCGATGTTGGGATACCAGAAGAACGTCACCAATCCTGCCAGAAGAGAGACCCCGAGATAGCGCCAGTCGCTGATGGCCGCTGGTGGCACCGCGCCAATCAGCACATCTCGTGTGATCCCGCCGGCATTACCGGCCGCGAACGAGAGGGCCATTAGACCGAACAGGTCGAACCGGCTTTTGACACCCGCTGCCGCACCGCTGAGTGCGAAAACGAATGTGCCAAGCAGATCTACCGCATCCAGAAAAGAACCCGCTAGTTGATGCCCGTGCATCAGGATGTTGTTCACGAGGCCAGCCATGCATGCGCCGCAACAACCAGGGCCTTCACACCTGTCTCCAGAGTTGGGTGGATCACCGGTGCAAAGCGCGGATTGTGGTTGGTCGGCAGCGAATTGAGCGTGCCATCCTTCTTCGCCTTGTCATATACCTCGGGATCGTCACCGCCAAAGAACCAGAACACCGCCGGAGCGTGCCACTCCGCCCCAAAGCATCCGAAATCCTCGCTCGCCATCGTAGGTTTAGTTTGCTCTACGGAGCCGTCAGGGAAGTTTTGGCGAAACGCGTCAACGACCTTCTTTGTCGCATCGACATCGTTTATTACCAATGAATAGCGGTCCAGTGGAGTGATCTCCGGTAGCTTCGGCGCACCTGAAGCTGCTGCTTCGGCATTCACAATTCGTTCAATCGCTGCAAGCACATGTTTGCGGACCCCCTCATCAAAGGTGCGCACGTTTAACTTGATAATCGCCTCGTCAGGAATAACATTCTCTTTCGTGCCCGCCTGCAGCGCCCCAATCGTCACCACGGCGGAATCTGTTGGAGCGACTTCTCGCGCGACGATGGTTTGCAGCCTCATGACGGTAGAGGCGGCCATGACAACCGGATCAATGCTCGCCTCTGGCATCGAGCCATGCGCGCCACGCCCAAACAAACGAATTTGCAGGCTGTCAGCAGCGGAGGTCACAACTCCTGTACGCCAATCGAGGTGCCCGGATGGCAAGCTCATGACGTGTTGCCCGAGTACGACATCGGGTTTCGTAAACCGCCTGAAGAGCCCGTCGTCAATCATGGCTTGAGCGCCCTGTGCCGTCTCCTCCCCTGGTTGAAAGACTGGCATCAACGTTCCATGCCAGCTATCGCGGTTTTTGGCAAACAATGAGGTCGCTCCAATCAAGGACGCCACGTGCATGTCGTGGCCGCAGGAGTGCGCCACTGGCACGGTCTTACCATCAGCGTCTGTCGCTGTAACTGTACTCGCATAGGGGAGTCCAGTAGCTTCCTTGATGGGTAACGCATCCATGTCAGCGCGCAGCATTACGGTTGGGCCGTCTCCGTTGCGCAATATACCGACAACTCCAGTCTTGCCGACTCCTGTGGTGACCTCAAAGCCGATGGCCTTGAGATGATCCGCCGCAATCTGAGCGGTTCGTGTCTCGTGCATGGACAATTCGGGGTGGCCATGGATGTCTTTATAGACAGCCTCTAGTTCTGGAAGCAATGTGGCTAGACTTGCAAGGATCGCTGTCGGCTTCTTCTCGCTCATGAAAGTAGTCTCCTTGAGTCAAATCGCCACAACGTGAGTCGGGTCGCGAGCTAGCGACAACTGCTGTTACTAGCGTTGGGAATTGCCAGGAACGTAATGCTGGCTGGCGCGAAACTGATGCGACCTGAGAGCGTTGGCTGACCCACGAATTCCGGAACGTCGCCATCACTATTCAGCTGAAGAGTCTTCCCGTTGAGCTGCACTTCTCTGTCTTGAAGTTGCTTGGCAGTCAGCGTGTAGCGCTCTGCCTCGGGGACCAATGTGACTTCATGGACTTGTTGTGCGTCGGCATTGATGACCAAGAGCGCGACGCCACCGGAATGGTTCCGCAGACAGTGCGCATAAGCATAGAGATTCGGAGTTGATGCTATCTGTGGATCGAGAACTGTCGTACCCATGAGGCGTCGCCAAAGCAAAGCAGCCCAGTAATTCGGGCGTGGTGCGAATGTATTTTCGTCTAACAAGCCATAGTCGCTTGATGCCAGTGTGTTGTGCATAATCACTTTCACGCCACGCTGGGCGAGGCTTGCATGTTGAACAAGATATCGGAAGATGTCCAGAAAAGTCGACGCCCAGGGGTTTCCACCACAGGCTGCATCGGCGGTTTCCGTAATCCAGAGTGATTTGCCTGGTTCGAACTTGTCTCGAAGGTCCGCGTAGAATGTGCCAATCTTTTCCGGTCGCGAGAGCCAGTCTTGAGAAAGTGCCGCTGCTGCCGTTGTCTGTGATGATGCGCCCATGCTTGCACACCGCTGCGAAATAGCGGCATAGAGATGGTACGAAAAAACGTCGAATACCGGACCGGCTGCGTGGAGCAGGTCTTCGGATTTCAACACTCCGCCAGCCATCGGTATCGCGAACGGTCCCTCGCCAACTAAACCTGGGCCGAGAAATAGTGTATCGGGCGCTGTTTTCCGAAGGAACGAACGGAACACCTCGACGTCGCGGCCATAGCTTGCGGCATCGTATCCTTTCGGTGCGCCGCCCATCGCTGCAAATGTCGGCTCATTCATGAATTCGCTTGCCGCGATTCGTCCTCCAACAGATTTTGTGTACTCAAACAATTCCCGAGCCTGCTCGGAGGTCCACACGCCTTGCGCATCACGGGGTCCTGGTCCGGTTGCCACGGACGTGACGATCTCGGCATTCACCACATGAGAAAAATCAATGACACCTTTCCATTCCTGTCGCGTTAGGATTACGCTGAAACCCAATGGCGCATTTGCCGGGGCGGCATTTTCCGAATCCTGAAAATAGGCACTATTGGCCCACGTGCCGCTGACTCGCACATATGCGGGGCTTAACGCCGCTGCCAATTTTCGCAATCGCGGATTTGAAAGATCAATGGGCGCTCGATATTGATAGAGGTTCGGATCTATGCCTGCCGGAGCGAAACCCGCGTGGGAGGCGGACTCCTGCGCTTTACTTTCGTTCGTGGTGCTCCCGTATGGTTTCCAAAATCTTCCGCCGATGACCTCCACCATTTCAATGTTGTAGGACTGAAATCGTTCATCGACCGTGCCAATGCGCGCCATCTTCACGGGATCGAGCGACACAACCTGCCCGACTAATCGAGTGGTTGGAAACACGACAGCAACAGCGCACAAAGCTGCGATTACAAAAGTTCGCAAACCAGGGTTCCTGTTCATTCAATCACCTCTTCGTTTCGAACGCGGCACCTTCTGCTATCTTCTGCTGATAGCTGTTCTTTTCCACGACCATGTTTTCTTTTTTGTCGTCGGAAAAATAAACTCCTGCTGATCGTCTTTCAGGAATTCCTGGACGAGAGCCTCAAAGGCTCCGCTTTCCGACGGTAGCAAGGCTTAGCACGAAGAAGTGTGCCATATTGAACAGATTAGGTTGCCTGATGGCCGTTACTATTCGGCTGTTTGCCTTCCGCGAGTTGATGAAGGTCCTTACAGCGACCAGGCGATTAATTACGACTGGGACGATGCGCGTCTTGCAGCAGCGACGAAATCTATCGCTCGCGCGTGGAAAGTATAGGATAGGCGTGCGTATATCGATCTCGTTCGTCCTGTACGGTGCCATGGATGCATGCGGTGCCCGACAGAGCCCAATTCTCGTGTACGGTTTGCGCTGACGGATGATGGCTACCACCTGTTTAAGCAATTGCGTATTTTGGGAGGATCACGTGACACAGAACAATCTTGAGCTAATGCGGACACTCGACGATTCGTGGAACGCACAGGACTGGGATACGTTTGAAAAGCGGCATTCCAAGGACACCACCGTCTTTTGGCCCGGTCAGGCCGAGCCAACAAGAGGACGCGACAATCACAAGGCGGAGTCGATCAACTTTTTCAAGACGTTCCCCGACAATCATCTGATTAATCATCCTTATAAAGTGGAGATTGCTCAGGGCGAATGGACGTGCACTGTGGCGGATTTCAGGGGAACGATGACAGGTCCGATGACGATGGCAGGCGGAACGGTGATCCAGCCCACGAACAAGAGTTTCCACGTAGATTTCTGTACCGTTGCGCGCTGGAACGAACAGGGCCAGATCGTGGAAGAGAATCTTTTTTACGATCTCATGGGCATGCTGAAGCAAATAGGCCTGATGCCGACCCAAGAGCAAAAGGCGGCGTAACGACGAGCGATCCAATAATGGCCGAGCGGATGCCAGCGTTGTTCATTGGGCACGGGAATCCGATGAATGCGCTGCTGGTGAACCCTTATACGCAGCGGTGGGCATCGATCGGCGCGACCCTGCCGAAGCCGAAGGCAATACTTTCGGTGTCGGCCCACTGGTACATCGAAGACGCAGCCGTCACCGTGAGCACCGCGCCGAGGACGATCCACGATTTCGGCGGCTTTCCGCGCGAGCTATATCAGGTGCAATATCCCGCGCCGGGTGATCCCGACCTCGCTGCGCGCGTCCAGAAATTGCTTGCTCATGTGCCGGTGCGTCGCGACGACCGCTGGGGTCTCGACCACGGTACTTGGTCGGTTCTGCGCCACGTCTATCCACAAGCCGATATTCCAGTGGTTCAACTCAGCATTGACGAAACGCAACCGCCCTCGTTCCATTACGAAGTCGGCAAGCGTCTGGCACTCTTACGAGAAGAAGGCATTCTCATCCTCGGTAGCGGCAACATCGTGCACAACCTGCATGCCTATGCTTGGGGACGGCACGCACCGGAGCCGTACGATTGGGCGATCTCGTTTGAAACTCGAGTCCGCGAGCTGCTCCTCGCAGGAGAGTACAAGCCGCTCGTGAATTACGAGGATCAGCTCGGCAGTGAAGCGGAACTAGCAGTGCCCACGCCGGACCATTATGTGCCGCTGCTTTACGTTGCCGGCACTCGCACACCATCCGAGCCGCTCACATTTCCTGTTGAGGGCGTAGATGGCGGTTCGGTCTCGATGCTCGCAGTGCAAGTGGGCTGATTAAAACTGGGGAACACCCTGCCCGCAACACGAAAGTGGTCCAGAAACGGACCTGTGGGAACTTAGTCCGGGAAGGCGTCAATCGTCGCGCAACGCTCGCTAGTTAAGAAAGAGCGGTCGGCGCCGAGACCGTCCCGCAAGGCTAGAACGATTTTGAGAAATGGGCCTCTAGAAACTCGCCGAGCTTGGCGGTCGCCTTGAACTGTGGGATGGGATCCAGTTCTTTGAATGCAGAAGTGAACGCGTTGGAGAGACTCCAGATGGTTCGCGACCGGAATTCCTCGTACTTCGGTTCGAAGTACAGATCGTGCACGGTGCGGGCAAGATGTTTGGGAGCGTCGAGTTTGCCCTCGACAAACGCTTCGTAGATGACGACCTTTGCCGTGACGTCGGTCAGTTCACTTCTTTGCCAGGCTTCGACCTGCTTTCGCATCGGCTCGAAGTTGCGTTGCATACGATCAACGCCGACCGAGATGCAGTCGATGAGGGAGAACGACTTTGAGTGTTTCGCGAGTACTGGCGTGAACGCACCAGTGACAATGTTTCCAGATATGGATTCTGTGCGTATTAGATTTCAAGAAGTCGACTTCCAGAGCCTGATCTCCGTGCTTCAACTTCCGGTTGGCTCGTCACTCACTAAGTGGTTGAGCACGCGCTGCTCGACGGAGGGGCAGAGCGGGAACGAGGTCATCACACAATTGTTTTGTCCTCGAAGTTAGGCACCTTCCCCGCTGGCTTTCCGCGCTTGGCCGCTTTAAACTGCCAAAATCCAACGGTTCGGAATCTTCCCGATTACTCTGCCAAAGGAGACGTTTTTATGTCCTTGATGCCGGATCCGAGCTTCTATCCATCCCCGCGAATGGCCATGCATGCGCCGCCAGAACGCCTTGGTTACGTCACGCTACTCAACGTCGGCAAGAACGGAAGTCGCGACGCCATGGGCGTTATTGATTTGGACCCGAACTCTTCCGCATATGGCCGGCTGGTCGGGCAGGTGGATCTTCCCCAGGGCGATAATGAGCTTCATCATTTTGGTTGGAATGCTTGCAGCGCATGCCTTTGCCCACAGGCTCCTCACCCGCATATGGAACGTCGCTACCTGATCGTGCCGGGTATCGCCTCATCACGAATTCATATCCTGGATACGAGACCCAACCCCAAGCAGCCAAAAATCGTGAAGGTGATCGAGCCCAAGGAGTTCATTAAGAAGACGGGCTACACCTCACCCCACACAATTCACTGCGGCCCAGACGGCGTGTATGGGAGTGCGCTGGGATCAGCCAGCGGAGACGGACCCGGCGGAATTTTCCTGATGGACGCGAATACGTTCGAATTGAAAGGTCAGTGGGAACAGGATCGCGGCCCGCAGCAGCTGGCCTACGACTTCTGGTGGCACCTGGGGCAGGACACCATGGTGACCTCCGAATGGGGCACACCCAATATGGTGAAAAGCGGCGTCAACCCCGAATTGCTCTTGGGCGGCAAGTACGGACATAAGATGCATATTTGGAACCTTGACAAGCGCCGGCACGTGCAGGAACTCGACTTGGGTGCGGAGCAACAGATGGTCCTCGAACTGCGGCCCTCCCACGATCCAAACAAGACGTACGGCTTTGTCGGCGTTGTCGTTTCGCTGAAAGATCTTTCGTCTTCGATCTGGATGTGGCACCGCGAAAACGGCGGCAAGAACGGTGGATGGGCAGTTCGGAAGGTGATCGAAATCCCCGCCGAACCAGCGGATCCGGAAAAGCTCCCGCCGCTGCTTCAGGGCTTTAAGGCAGTTCCGCCGCTCATCACGGACATCAATCTCTCGCTCGACGACCGCTTCCTTTATATATCGTGCTGGGGTACGGGCGAGTTCATTCAGTATGACGTCTCTGATCCCGTGAAGCCCAAGAAGACAGGATCGGTCCGCCTCGGCGGCATCGTACATCGCGCGGCTCACCCGAAAAAGCCGAAGCAGGCGCTCAATGGCGGGCCGCAGATGGTCGAGATCAGCCGCGATGGCAAGCGGACCTATTTCACTAACTCGCTTTACTCTCCGTGGGACGAGCAGTTCTATCCTGACGGTGTGAAGAGTTGGATGGTGAAGATCGACGCGGATCCGAGCGGCGGAATGAAGCTGGATGAAAGATTCTTTGTGGAGTTCGAAGGGCTCCGCGCCCACCAGGTGCGGCTCGAAAATGGCGACGCATCTTCGGATTCCTATTGCTACTCGGACAAGTAATAATGCATACGCCCCTCACTTCGACGATGTTGTGGCTGATGCTGCTGCTCGGTGCCTATCACGGAATCAACCCCGGTATGGGTTGGCTCTTCGCAGTGGCGCTGGGGATGCAGGAGCAAAAGGGCAAAGCAGTAGCAAAAGCCCTCGTGCCTATTGCGGTCGGTCACGCAGTGGCGATCGGCGTGGCCGTTTCAGCAGCCGCCCTACTCGGCTTTGTTCTACCGCTCGCCGTTATCCGTTACAGCATGGCCGGACTCCTCGTCGGTCTGGGGCTCTATTCGCTGGTTGGGCGTCACCATCCGCGGTGGGTCCGCATGCAAGTGGGCTTTCGTGATCTGACATTTTGGTCGTTTCTTATGGCCTCAGCGCACGGCGCAGGTTTGATGGTAGTGCCCGTGTTGCTCGGCAGCAACACGGTCGAAGCCGCCAACCAGATGACGGGTCATCATATGGCCGCCAGTCCCTTGGTCGGTCTGGTTGCCACTGTTATCCATACAGCTGCGTATCTTGCGGCTATGGGCATTCTCGCGTGGGTGGTCTATCGTAAGTTGGGTCTCGCGCTCCTGCGTAAAGCCTGGTTTAACTTCGACCTGATCTGGGGAGCCGCTCTCGTGGCCGCCGGCCTCTTCGCGCTCTTCATGTAGGGACAACGAACGGACTAAGGAATTGTAGGCGCATTCTTCTTAGTTTGGACGGCCCAGTCGCGCCACGAAACTCACGAATCAAGTTGCAAGCGTGCCAGGAGATCGCGAAACCGGGGTTCTCCCCGCAGTCCATCGAGTCGCGGGTGCACCTTGAGCCACACCAGCGTTCCATCGCGCTCGGAGTAGGCCTTCTCCAGCCAGTCGAGCGCGCGGTCATTGTCCCCGATGACGGCATAATACGATGCGATGCCGTAGGGCGAGACGAACTGCTTCTGCGACAGCTCGAGAACTTCTTGCATGGTGGCGCGGGCATCGTTCAGCCGCCCATCGCGTGCATAGAGAATCGCCAGGCCGGAGGAGGGCCGCAGCAAGCCGTCGGGACCGGCAGTTCCCCGCACAAACTCCACGATTGCTTCGTTGGTCCGTCCCAGTTGCTCCAGCGAGCGCGCGAGATCGGTGTGCCCCGCCCCAAACGTCGGATCTAATTCGAGGCACTTCCGGTAAGGCGTCAAAGAGCTTTCGAAGCGGCGGGCGTAAAACAAAGTGTCGCCCACCACGGTGTAGGTGAGCAGATTGAGAGGATCGAGCTCGTGGGCTCGCTGGGCCTCGGCAATGGCTTGCTCGTGGCGCCCCATCCCCGACAGCAAAAGCGCGTATCGACTGTGTCCGAAGGCGTAGCCGGGATTGAGTTGAATCGCCCGCAAGGACTCGCGTTCAGCCGCCGCCCAATCCCAGTCGAAGAGACGATGAATCCAACTTAGCGACGTGTGGAGCTCGGCCAGCGATTCGTCAAGGGAAAGTCCTCGCTCCGCAGCCTTGCGCCCCAGTGAGTAGCCCTCGCGTGGAGGGAGGATGTGGTGGTTTGCCAGCATGATGTAGCTGTCGGCGAGTCCGGCGTAGGCAGCGGCGTAATTGGGATCGATCGCCAGCGCCTCCTGATAGCGCTGGATTGCCTGCTTCACGGTCTCGCCGGTGAACCGGTTCCACAAGAACAATCCCTGCAGGTAGGCGACGTGAGCGGCAGGATCTACCGCACTCCTGTGACCCAGTCGCGCCCGCTCATCGGGCGTCACCTGGATTCGAATTTCGTCGGCGATCGCGCGGGCGACTTCGCTCTGCAGTGCGAGGATGTCGGTGAGGCCGCGATCGTAGCTCCTTGCCCACACGCTCCGGTCGCTCGCAACGTCAACCAACTGCACCGTGATACGCACCCGGTCGCCCACCCGCAGTGCCGAACCCTCGACCGCACCATCCACACGCAGTTCACGCGCGATTTCAGACAATGGCGGATGCGTGCCTTTAAACCGCATTGCCGAAGTGCGCGAGATAACCCGCAGCGCGGCGATCTGCGCGAGGTCGGCAATAAGCGCATCCGTCATTCCGTCAGCAAAGAATTCCTGGGTCGGGTCACCTGAGCGATTCTCGAACGGCAGTACAACTAACGATCGAATGCCTCGCCCCGGGCCGGATTCAGAACTGCCGGTCGCGGTCGTCGATGGCGATACCGTTGCCCCGCGAGGGCCGCTCTCATCTGCTGCGGGGGCTGTTGCGGCCACTCCCGCGTGTCCCGTATCTCTGTTACGTTTCAGGCGTTGCAACTCAGCCCATATCTCCTTTGCGCTCTGATAACGTAATTCACGGTCCTTCTCCAAAGCGCGATTGATGATGTCATCGAGCTTTGGTGGGATATCTCGATTGAAACGAATTACCGACGGTGGATCGAAATCAAGGATCGCCTTGAAGATGAGAGCGGATGTTTCGCCGGCAAAGGGCAACGTCCCGGTCGCCATCTCGTACAAAACGGCGCCAAAAGAAAACAGGTCGGTGCGCGCATCCAGTTCCTTCCCCCTGGCTTGTTCAGGCGACATATAAGCGACGGTTCCGAGCATGGCGCCGGGGCTGGTCAGGTTCTGCTCGTCCAGCGATGCGGTTCGTGTGTTGCCGGCCTCAATGCGGCTCGATGATGTGCTGGGCACCCCAACCTTTGCCAACCCAAAATCGAGAATCTTCGCGTGCCCGCGCCTGGTGACGAAAAGGTTGGCCGGCTTGATGTCGCGGTGAATGATCCCTTCGCTATGGGCAGCGTCGAGGGCGTCGGTAATTTCGATCGCCAGAGAAAGAATTACATCCGTTTCCAAAGGGCGACCCGCGATGCGGTGCTTCAATGTCATGCCATCGAGAAATTCCATGGCGATGAAGGCCGGCTGGTGCTGGTCCTCAATTTCGTAGATCGTGCAGATGCCGGGATGGTTCAATGCCGAAGCCGCCTGCGCTTCGCGTTGAAAGCGAGCAAGAGCCTGCGCATCTTTGGCGACATCTTCAGGCAAGAACTTGAGCGCGACAAAACGGCGCAGCTTTACGTCTTCCGCTTTGTAGACGATGCCCATCCCGCCGCCACCCAGTTTCTCGATGACGCGATAATGAGAAATGGTTTGCCCAATCAGTTGATTTGAGGTCCCCATTACCGCAAATGGTAGGTCCGGCGACAGGTGGCGGTCAATCGAAAGCAATCCCTTCGGTATTCCGCCATAGTTCGCAACTGTTTGGGGTTTTTGAGAATTGCGCTACGATCTTACGAATGAGTGCCTCGACAACGACCGATCCGACGCTCGAAAGACGCATCCGTCAACTTCTGCTTTTGCAAGAGACAGCCAAGAAGGTCAATTCCATACTCGATCTTGAATAACTGCTAGACGAGATCGTTGGCGGGGTAGCTGAGGCGTTTGGATGCAACCGGACAGGCGTGCTGCTCAAAGACGAGACTACCGGAGAGATGGAGATAGTTGCACTTCGTGGCTTCACTAACGTCCATCTTAAGGGTTACCGATTCAAGATCGGAGGCCAGGGTATCATCGGACATGTGTCGGAGGCGGGAAAGATGCACTACGCACCCGACGTTCGCACCGATCCTTATTATGTCGTGAGCGAGTCCAGCACGCTTTCCGAGGTGGATATTCCCCTCATTAGTCGAGGAAGGCTGATCGGTATCTTCAACGCGCAGAGTTCTTCCTTGGACGCCTTTTCTCCTGAACAGATTGAACTCTTACGCGCATTGGCGGACACCATTGCCATCGCTATCGAGAATGCGCGGCTATTCCGGCAGGAGCGACTGGAGAAAGAAAAAGCTTTGCGCGAGCAAGCTGAGGCGAGGCAAATCCAGCGGGCGTTGTTACCGGAAGCCGATCCCATGATCGAGGGCTACGCGGTCAGTGGAATGTGCCTGCAACTGAGTGCCGTGGGTGACTGGTATGACTATGTGCGTCTGGGAGATGGCTTATGGGGAATCGCTCTCGGCGACGTATGCGGCAAGGGCATGGCGGCAGCATTGTTGATGTCGGCTACGCGCAGCCTTTTCCGCTCAACAGCCGAAGGGATACGCTCTCCATCCGAAGTCCTTGCACGCCTGAACAAGTCGCTTGTGAAAGACCTTCCAACAGGACGGTTCGTTACGTTGGTTTATCTGGTGCTGGATACTGAGCGTGCGATTGCAAGCGTCGCCAGTGCCGGCCATCCTCAGCCTTTGTATGTGAGCAGACAGTTGGGAGCCATCGAATTGCGAACCGAGAAAGGTCTCCCTCTTGGGTTGATGGATTCCGAATACTCTGAAGTGGAGTTGCGGCTCCAGCCCGAAGATCGAGTCTTGATGTACAGCGATGGCATTCTGGAGGCGACCAACGGCAAAGGCGAAGAATTCGGGATTTCGCGTCTTGAACAGGTACTCCAAAAGCCGAGCGTGTCGGCACAGTCGATATTGGCAGATGTGCAACAATTCGCGCACGGTGCCGCTCTTGCCGACGATGCCAACGCGTTGTCTTACGGCATTGATTTTCCGATCAGCTGCCATCCGGGGGTAACAAGCTGCAAAAGTTAACATGACAACGACCCGCAGCGCTACTAAGACTCATTCGAATAGGATGTTTTCCAACTGGCAAGGCTGACTGATGATTGCCGCGATTCAAAGTTTCCGAGGTGTAGCCCCGTATTGTCGGCCATCCGGAGACTGACTATAAATGGACTTCTGGGAAATCAGCGCGTTTGGCAAAATCGCTGGCTGCCCCTCGTGCGCTTCAGAATAAATGGGAGCAAGCGGCGGTCCGGCCGGAAACCGTCGCTCTCTCAGAACGACTGTGAAAACCTGTCTTCCAGAAACTCCCCCAACTTCGCGGTCGCTTTGAACTGAGGAATCGGCTCCAGTTCCTTGAACGCTGACGTAAACGCCTGGACCGAAACTCCTCATACTTTGGCTCGAAGTAAAGATCATGCACCGCGCGAGCGAGATGCTTCGGAGCTTCGAGTTTGCCTTCCACGAACGCTTCGTAGATAGATTCTCGTGTTTCTGGACGGTGCTTTAGGAATCCGTCAAGGGGAACTCGGGGCACTGCGGTGGCTGGACTGCGACTTCGACAACATGAATTTCAGTGTGCAACATTCCTACTACTGGCGTCGGGGTGGACACCTGAAAGGCACAAAAACGGAAGCTTCTGCAAAGCTATTGCCGATGCATCCGAGTCTGAAGGAAGCCTTGCTGGAGTGGAGGTCACTAAGTCTCTACAACCAGCCGGGCGATTTTGTTTTCCCTTCGGAAAGACTGAAGCGGAGCAAACCGCTCGACTTGGCTTCGGTGTTGAAGAAGAAGAAGATCCAACCGGCCTTCAAGAAAATCGGAATCACCGGCGTGGGCTGGCACACTTTCCGGCACACGGTGGGGACCATGCTGGCCGAGATGGGCGAACACCAACTCATGATCCGCGACTACTTGCGTCACAGCGACCTGCACGTCACCAACAAGTATCTTCAGGCAACCACCAGGAGCAAACGTTTAGCGCAGGGAAAGCTCGTGGATGCAATCTTGCCTGGGGATGTACTGTCGGGAAGCAAATCAAACCTAATCCACTAGTTCCCGATCCCGCTCCTTCTGGTTGTTGGGATGGGAGGAAAATGCTGATCGGGGGTGGCGCAAGAGCTTAATGGACCCAAACGGACCCAGATTGTTTTTCGGGGTTCTCTGTAAACCATTCAAAAGAATGGCGGGGACGACGGGACTCGAACCCGCGGCCTCTGCCGTGACAGGGCAGCGTTCTAACCAACTGAACTACGTCCCCACTTTGTTTTCACCGGGTTAGATGGAACCCTTGATTTTCCTGTCTTTTCTTACTGTCAACCGCGTCGCCTGTGTCAACTGCTTCCACCCCATATAACCGAATTCCGGGGTTTATCGACAGGAAACGGTAAGGAAATACATCCCTACGAGTCCTGACCGGAAGCCCTACGACCCGGAGCATCTGTCCATGCCCCGAGTGTAGATTGTAACAGAGCATCGTTTGATCCGTCAGACTCGGTCGCCCGAAAGAACCGCCGACAGCACACCGTGCGAACGATTGGCGTGATCGCGTTGGTCTGGGTATGATCCGGAGTTGGCAGCGGAAGCCAAGAGCCTTGTCGCATTGGCATTCCGCAACGGCCCCATCGAAGATGTTCACGCGGGAAAAGAATGCCCCACCTGCGCTGGAAAATCCGAATACTCGCACATAACGCAAGCCGAGATGAAGAACATGATGAAGCAAGCTGTGGACACGGTCTACAAGTTGCTTTGGCTGAGACAGAACGATCCCGAGAAGTACGAGGCGACGCTTGAGTTCGGGAACCGATACACGCGGCTTTGGGATGAGCCGAAAACGGAGGTTGGCTAAGTTCTGGGGGTTTGTGGAGGCAAGGGTTTCCGTCGGACCGTCAGTAGGCCCCCGCGGGCGTGATTCAAAGCAGCGGGTGGATTTGAACCCCAGTCCCGCATTGATTCCACGTAAGTTATTGATTCCGCGATACGCGAAAACAGCACAATAGGCAATGCGGGTATTTTGGTACAGGGAGCGCGCTTTTCGGGCCGGAATGGACACGATCACTCTGGACCAGGCTTCGGCGACGTGATCGTCCGCGGGCTGCCAACGCTGCGCCGGTGCAATACGCGCTGGGCGGATACGAGGCATCCTTTGGCAGATTTCAGATCAACGAACGCGATCGCAGCTCTACCTATCACGTTGAGGGCGCAGTGGTGCGAGCCCTTATCGGCAAAGACCTGACGCGCGGGTACAACTTTTCGGACAAACAGCTCATCGTGAAGTCATCTAATCCTGATGAACACTGGAGAGTGGCTTGGGAGCATTACTAAGCGCAAATCATGGCACAGTAGCTTTGTATAAAAGGATGGAAACAATGCACAAACGCAAACTCGGAAAAAGCAATCTTGAAGTCTCAGCTCTGGGACTCGGCTGCATGGGAATGAGCTTTTCCTACGGCCCGCCAAAAGATAAGCAGGAAATGATCTCGCTACTGCATAAGGCCGTTGAGCTAGGCATCACATTCTTTGACACTGCCGAAGTCTATGGCCCGTACGCGAACGAAGAACTGGTGGGCGAAGCGCTCGCTCCGTATCGCGGCAAAGTGGTCATCGCCACCAAGTTTGCCTATGAGCTCAAGCCTGATGGAAGTCCGGGTTGGGTCCGCCTGAATAGCCGGCCTGAGCACATCAGGCAGTCTGTCGAAGGCTCGCTTAAGCGACTCAGGGTTGATGCCATCGATCTCTACTATCAGCACCGCGTGGATCCCGAGGTCCCGATCGAAGACGTCGCGGGAGCGGTGAAGGAACTCATTCAGCAAGGCAAGGTCAAACACTTCGGCATGTCGGAAGCCGCGGCAAAGACGATCCGCCGCGCCCACGCAGTTCAGCCGGTCACGGCTGTACAAAGTGAATACTCGTTGTGGTTCCGCGAACGTGAAATGGACCTGCTGCCGACGCTTGAAGAACTTGGAATTGGCTTTGTTCCTTACAGTCCGTTGGGCAAAGGTTTCCTCACGGGAAAAATCGATGAGAGCACTTCATTCG
The DNA here is from genome assembly GCA_963832245.1 of uncultured Acidobacteriota bacterium. Lineage (GTDB taxonomy): Bacteria > Acidobacteriota > Terriglobia > Terriglobales > Acidobacteriaceae > JABDBE01. The sequence continues at coordinate 1,441,562 of CAWHTG010000004.1, read as the reverse complement.
ACAGCACCGATTTTCGCAATCAACTCCCTCGCTTTAACCCCGAGAACCGCAAGGCGAATCAAGCATTAGTCGATCTGCTCGGGAAAATTGCACAACGAAAGAAGGCGACGCGGGCTCAAATCGCACTGGCTTGGTTGCTGGCGCAGAAGCCATGGATTGTTCCAATTCCAGGCACAACCAAGCTGCATCGTCTCGAAGAAAACATCGGAGCGGCAGCCGTCGAACTTACGACCGACGATCTGCGCGAGATCGAAAGCTTCGCCTCAAAGGTCAAGGTGCAAGGCGCTCGGTATCCCGAACACATTGAGCAGATGAGCAATCGCTGAACGGTGAGGAAAGCCACCAGCTTAACTGTTGTCACTAGAGGTTACGCCGGGTACCATTCGCTAACCACGCTTGAGACAGCACAAACGATTGTACGATGTCGACGTAGCGTGATCGATTGTGGTGGATAGTGATGAAGCGTTCGATCCTTGCTCTCTGTGTTGTGTTTGCATTTGCCAGCGTGAGCGCGCAGACGTCTGCCTGGCAGCCATCGCCGGGACATACGCAAGTGCCGATATGGCCGGGGGCAGCGCCCGATCCGCAACCTGTCGCGGGGCCAGAAGTCGCTAAGACGACGGGGAAGGAGTTCCTGGTTGCTGGCAGGCCGGCGGTAGGGGTGAGCAACGTGTCGCGGCCAACGATGACGGTCTATTCGCCGAATGGAAAGAATACGGGCGCGGCGGTCGTCGTCTTCCCTGGTGGGGGCTATCGGACTCTGGCCATCGATCTTGAAGGCACCGAGGTCTGTGATTGGCTGACGCCCAACGGGATCACGTGTGTGCTTTTGAAATACCGCGTGACGGATGTGGGGGCGTATCCGAAATCAGGGCCCTATCCGGAATCGCCGATGGCGTTGGAAGATGCGCAGAGGACGCTGGGGTTGGTGCGCTTGCACGCGGCGGATTGGCATATTGATCCGCACAAGATTGGTGTGCTTGGGTTTTCGGCGGGCGGTCATCTGGTGGCAGCGATGAGCACGCATTTTGATAAGCGTTTGTATCCTGCTGTCGACTCCGCCGACAAACAGAGCTGCCGCCCCGATTTTGCGGTGGCTGTTTATCCGGGCCATCTGTCGCTGTCCGCGGCGCAGTGGGATGCGAAGCAAGGCACCAAAAAGTTCGCGATTCATTATCCGGCCACTACCAAAGATTTGGGCTTGAATCCTGATATTCCTGTCACCCATCAGACTCCGCCTACGTTCTTGCTGCAGGCAGAGGATGACCACGTGGACAATGTAAACGACTCGCTGGCCTACTACATTGCGCTGAAGAAGGCCGGGGTTCCCGTGGAGATGCATTTATATGCGCAGGGCGGTCATGCATTCGGGCTACGGCACACGAACCTTCCGATCACGGGATGGCCTCAACTGGTGGAGACGTGGCTTCAAACGATCGGGATGATTTCGGAGTAGGCGGCTTTAGTTTCGGAGGGAAAGCGACTCAGGGCCTAAAGGCCAATCTATTTTCCCTGGCGTCGCGACCCGGTTGAAGCAGGGCCCTTTCAAAGCTATTGTGATCTGCCATACAGGAGTTTCAGAAATGGACATCAAAAGAGTTGGCACGCAACCTTCCGCCAAGGGCCAGCAGAGTGGTTCACTGGCACCGTGCAAATCGATCCGCTCTTTTAGGCTCCCGATCCGGCGCTGGTTCAGGGGGCCAGCGTAACCTTCGAACCGGGCGCGCGGACTGCATGGCACACGCATCCGCTCGGCCGGACTCTCATCGTCACGGCGGGCTGCGGCCGGGCACAGTGCTGGGGAGGACCGATCGAGGAGATCCGGCCCGGTGACGTGGTCTGGTTCTCGGCCGGCGAGAAGCACTGGCCTGGCGCTACGCCGACTACGGCCATGACCCACATCGCCATTCAGGAAAAGAAGGACGGCAGGGTGGTCGACTGGATGGAGCACGTCACCGACGAACAATACCGCGTCTCGAAATAAAGGAGGTTTGGTTGAGCAATAAGCCGACGCAGAACAACGCTATAAAAGAGCGCCTTTCCCGATCGCGCGAAATTCACATCAGCGTGATCGGTAGAAAGTCAGGACGCACTATCTCAATCCCTGTCTGGTTTGTGTTGGAGGACGACAAGCTCTACCTCCTACCGGTGCAGGGTTCGGATACGCAGTGGTACAAGAACGCCCTCAAGAATCCGACGATTCGGATCAAGGCAGGAGGCACAGAAGCGGAATTTAAGGCCATCCTTATCACTGACGCTAAACAGGTGTCATCCGTGGTCGGCAAATTTCGCGCGAAGTACGGCGCCAACGACGTGAAGAAGTACTATTCCAAGTTTGACGTTGCCGTTATCGCTCAGATGCAGTGATCGCGCCTTGTCCACGGCGGTCCACCGCCGCTAGGCGTGGACTTGATAAGACACGTTTAGAACTCCGACAATTTCTGAACGCCGCTAGCCGCCACTAGCTCAAACGAAGACGTGAGCTGGATCGCTTTGTGCAGGGTGCGGTAGAGGGGGCATTTCATCGGATAGACTGAATGCGCACGCTCAACTTTCTCCCTTGCATCTTCTGGCGCGGCCAGCTGCATAGAAACGTGAATCCGGCGGATGACCAGCACCCCTTCCTCCTCTTCTACTTCTCCAGTCACATCAGCCGTGAGCCTTCCATCACTGGCGTTGATCTGACGCGCTTCCAGCGCGCCTCCGAAAGTGCCCATCATTCAACCGGCAGTCGCTGAGATAACGTAGTCGATGGTCGCAGCGTGCGATTCTTTCAGGCCCGCCGGATCAACTTTGTAGTGCTCAGCTATAGCGCCATGGACGCTGTACACGACAGGTTGAGGCTCGCCAGGCAAATGCGCGATGCGCAACGGCCCACGTATGCGTTCAATGCGCGACTTAGAAACGTAAACAACTTCACTCATGACTCGCTCCGACATATCGGGATCATCGACTCCTGCATTCGACTCGTGATTTTCACCGAAACGCAATTCTACATCGTGTGTTGGGCCGATGGGTGAGGGAAGGCGTTAGCACTCAGAACGGACCATGCGTCCCGGGCGCGCGTCCTAACCCCCACGGGCCTGCCCGACCGAGGGCAGAGCTAATTGGAACCTGCCGGCAAAGATTGAATGTAGGAGACCAGTTGCCATCGCTGTTCTCGTGACAAGCTTTTAAAGGCGGGCATGCCATGCCAACGAGTGCCGTGAGTGATGAGCCACTCTAGTTCGCCAGGGCTGGCGGAATGCACCTGCTTTGTTTGCAGGGAAGGATGGCGTCCTTTGCCTTCTCCGTTGGCGCCGTGGCATTTGGCACATTTGGCCGTGTAGATTTCTTTACCCGCAGCAATGGACTCCGGACTGGAGGCAATTGGATTCTGGCGGGTCCGAGCGCTCTCAGGCACCTTCTTTTGCCAATCGCTCACGGCCAGTACAGTGCAGGTAAGAAGGAAAGCGATAAGAATGATTCTAAGGAATCTCACTGGTACTCCTGACTGACCCTCGATCTCTTCATCGATGATATCGAAAAAGTTTTGTGCGGAAATCAAAACATCTTAGGATGAACGAATTGTCATTCATCGGAGACGCAGTGGTAATGTTCTGCCAATAGTCTATTGGAGTTGAGTTTCCGAAGGTCAACACATGCCAGTTGAAGTCGCATCCTCAAGCGCGCTTTACAGCGATTACGTAAATCCACGATGGGTGAAGCTGCTCGATGTGTTGGGGATGAATGTTCCCTATACACACTGCTCGGGTGCCGAGCTTTTCACGGAAGGCGGGAATCGCGTTCTGGATTTCCTCTCGGGATATTGTGTACACAACGTTGGGCACAACCATCCTTTTGTTGTAGCGGCTTTGAAAGAGGAGCTGGATCGTTCCGGGCCCGCCATGCTGCAGAGCCACGTTCCCGAGGCCGCGGGCGAATTGGCGGCCAGGCTCTGCAAATTGGCCGGAGGACAGTTATCCAAGGTTTTCTTTGCCAGTTCTGGAAGTGAAGGTGTGGAGAGCGCGATCAAGTTTGCCCGCGCCCATACTGGACGAACCGGCCTGCTATACACGGAAGGTGCTTTCCACGGATTGACTTGCGGCGCTCTTTCTCTCATGGGAAACCCATTTTGGCGCGAAGGCTTCGGGCCGATGTTGTCGGGAACGGAACAAATCCCGTTCGAGAATCTGCACTCTCTGGAAGCGAAACTCAGCACCAGGCAATTCGCTGCGTTCATCGTGGAACCGGTACAGGCGGAGGGTGGAATCCGGATTCCGCACTGCGATTATTTGCAAACCGCGCAGCAGCTCTGCAGAAAATACGGAACTTTGTTTGTGCTCGATGAAGTGCAGACTGGGATGTTCCGCACAGGGGCATTTCTTGCGGCTCATCATTACGGACTTGACCCTGACATCGTGGTGCTGGCGAAGGCTTTGAGTGGTGGCCTCATTCCCGTTGGTGCTGTGCTGATGTCCGACAGCGTGTACAAATCGGTTTACAACTCGCTGAAGCGGGCCATCGTCCACACTTCGACTTATAGCGAAAACGGGCTTGCCATGCGGGCGGGCCTGGCAACGCTCGAGGTGTTGGAAGCGGAAAATTTGGGCAGGCGCGCAATCCTAATGGGAAACGAACTTCGCCGCCGGTTACGCGAAACCCTTTCCGGGTACGAGATGGTCAAAGACATTCGTGGACTCGGACTGCTGTCTGGCATTGAATTCCAGGCGCCTTCAAAAATCAGCCTCCGCGTAGCATTCGAGGGGTTTCAGAGGATACATCCAGGGCTGTTCGGCCAGATGGTGGTCATGCGAATGTTCACGGACGAGAAAATATTGACTCAGATTTGCGGCAACAACTTCATGGTCCTTAAAGCCGCTCCGCCGCTGATTGTCGACGAAAGTCAGATCGAGCAATTTGTCGGCGCCATGGGGCGCGTAGTCGAGCTAATCCATTCATCTTCAACGTTTTGGTCGGACGCGCTGGCTTTGGCCCGACGCGCACTGAACATCTGAGGGATTGCATGCATCTTACTTCGGAGGATACAGTTTTTGGGAGGTCCGAAGGGATGCGGCTGCTCTTGGTGGAGGATGACCTCCACATCCAGCAATTCCTAAAACGCGCATTGGTGGAAGCTGGATACCAGGTGGATGCAGCGGTTGACGCAAAGGCCGCCGAGGCCTTCGCGCTGGAGGGGGTCCACGACGCATTCATTATTGATCTTGGTCTTCCGGACATGGATGGCCTGGATCTGATTGCGCGCTGCCGGGCGCAGGGCAGTTCCGCGCCGGTTCTGATTCTCTCGGCCCGGCGCTCCGTCGATGAGCGAGTGCGTGGGCTGGAACACGGCGGCGATGATTATTTGACCAAGCCATTTGCCCTTCCCGAACTGTTGGCTCGATTGAGAAATTTGTTGCGGCGCTCCGCTCCTCAGAGCGAATCTACGCGACTGCAGGCAGCTGATTTGCAGCTGGACCTGGTCCGGCGCGAAGCCCGGCGCGGCGACCAACTGCTGCAATTAACTCCGCAAGAGTTCTCTCTGCTTGAATATCTGTGCCGGAATGCGGGACGCGTGGTGACCCGTACCATGATCCTTGACCATGTGTGGCGAATGAGGATCGATCCGGCGACGAATGTCGTGGATGTTCATATTTACCGCCTACGCAACAAAGTGGATCATGCGGCGGCCAGACCCTTGATTCATACTATTCGCGGAGTAGGGTACGTCCTGAAAAATGCCTAAGCGACTTCGCACCACCGCGGCCTGGCGAATTTCCATCTGGACGGCAACGGCATTCGCCATCGGAACGGCCGTCGCGTTTTTGATCGTTTATCTGCTCGTAGCGAAGAGCATCCGGCAGCGAAGTGACGCCTGGTTGATCGGCGAAACCGACACGCTGGCGCAGGTGGCCGAAGACACGCCGCGAGACAGCCTGTACGACCGCATCGTGGAAGAAGTTGCGGAGCTCGCAACCCAGGAGATTCCGGAAGAGCCCGGCGCCAACGGGAAACATCAAAACACCGTTTTCTTTCTCGAAACTGACCCCAAAACGCATGAGACTCCGTTGTGGGTCGGTCCCAATGCCAAAGAGCCGTTTCTTCAGGCGATTCAAGCAGCGAAGCTAACCTCCGGCGAACCACAATCGATTCATATTCAGGGATGGAAGCAGCCCTTTCGGGTGGTGGCCCGAATCCATGACGATGGCTCGGCGGTATATCTCGGACTTTCCGATCGCGGCGCGCGCCATCTATTGCACAACTTGACCCGGAGCTTCCTGGCAGTATGGAGCGGGATGTTCGTGCTGGGCTGCGTCATTTCTTATTTCAGTGCGCGGCGAACTCTGCTCAGAGTCGAGCGCATAACAGAAGCGGTTGCCCGCATCGGAAGCGAGAACTTGAAAGAACGTTTGCCGGAGTCGAAGAACCCGGACGAGATTGCGCGGCTGTCCGAGACCTTCAATCACATGCTCGACCGCATTCAGTCGTCGGTGAGCCAGTTACGCGCAGTGACGGATGCGGTCGCCCACGATCTCAAGAGCCCCGTCACGTCGATTCGTGGAACACTTGAGTCGGCCGTATGCGACGGGAAAAGCGAGAGACTGCAAGACTCCGTGGGAGAAGCGATCGAAGGCCTGGACCGGTTACTTCAGCGTTTGAACACAACGCTCGACTTGGCGGAGGCAGAGGCGGGAGCTTTGCACCTTGATCGCAAGCTTTTGGATTTCTCCGAGGTAACCAGGCAGTTGGCAGAAATCTATCGCCCGGCGATGGCGGAAAAAAATCAACGCCTCGTTCTCGATCTCGAATCCAAGGTGATGATCGATGCGGACGCCTCTCTGATGGAACGCGTTGTCAGCAATCTGCTCGAAAATGAGCTTATGCATCTGCCAGACAACTCGGAAATCCTGATCCGGCTGGGAACCGACCGGGGAGCCGCGGAACTCATAATCCAAGACAACGGGCCCGGATTCCCAGTCGAGATTCGAGAGAGAGCATTCGAGCGCTTCGTAAAAGGCAAACAGTCTCCAGGACACGGCTTGGGGCTCGCCTTCGTGGATGCTGTAGTTCAGGTTCATGGCGGATCGGTGAAAATCGGGCTCGCGCCCTCTGGCGGGGCGCTGATTATGATGTCTCTTCCGATCGGAGTTTTGCAGCCTGCGTAATCTTCCGTCAAAAGCAACCGCATTCGCCTGCTCTTTCCGGAACCAGAAATGTCGGATGCTGGTCTGCGTGCTGTTTCTTGCGGGCACTGCGTCTTGGGCTGTGGAGAAGCCGTCGCCGCTCGATGTCGGCTACCGGCAGATGTACAATCTCGATTTTGCTGGGGCGCACGTAACATTCGAGGGCTGGAAACAAGCGCATCCCGAAGATCCTTTGGGGTCGGTCTCGAACGCCGCGGCGTTTCTCTTTTCAGAATTCGAGCGCTTGCACATACTCGAAACGGAATTATTCACCGATAACTCAAAATTTGTTAACCGCCAGAAACCCGTCCCTGATCCGGCTGCGAAGAGCGCATTTGACGCCGAGATTGCGCGAGCGCGATATCTCGCCGACCACATACTAGAGCATTCTCCTTATGACCCGAATGCCCAGTTTGCCAATATCCTGGCTGATGGACTCCGAGGCGACTACATCGCTCTGATTGAGAAACGGAACTTTGCGGGGTTGAGTTTCATGAAGGCCGCTCGCAGCCGGGCAGAGAAACTGATTTCCCAGGACCCAACCCATTACGATGCGTACCTCGCCGTCGGCGTTGAGAACTACCTTCTGGGAGTGAATTCAGCGCCGGTTCGATGGTTGTTGAGGCTCGGCGGAGCCCAGACCGACAAGGACGCGGGTCTCAACAACCTGCGCATCACGGCCCCGAAAGGGCATTACCTTGCCCCATTCGCGCGCATGCTGCTGGCAGTCGCCGCCCTCAGGGACAAAGATAAGAATAGCGCCAGAAATCTTTTAGCAGGTCTGGCGCAGGAATTCCCGCAGAACACCCTCTACAAGAATGAACTTGCGCGCATCCAGTAGCCTGGGTTTAGTGAACGCTGCTGTCCGCGGATTGCCCGTCCTGCGCTAGACGCCCAGTTGCCGCGACATCTAGCTCGACTTTGTCACTTACCCGCAGAACAAAAGTGCTTGGATTCTTCATGCCCCATTTCACGTAGGGGATCACAAGTTGAGTTTTAAAATTAGCGGAGTTGCCGCTGATTCGCAGCGGTATGGCAAGCGTAATGGGATGATCGCTGCCGTGAATGCGAAAGGTCCCATCGACTTGAATCTCCGAACTGCCCTGCGGAGAGAAAGGCCCGGACATCTTCATCGGCGTGAACGTCGCATCCGGGAACTGCTCGCTCTGCAGGATCTCCTTGTGCATCTTCCGGTCGCGCGAGCTGTTGCCGCTCTGCCCGCTCTTAACGTCAACAACGACCAAGCCCGAGGCGGACCCGCTCGAAGGATTGAAGTGAATCAGCCCGCTCTTCAGCGCAAAGGTTCCATGCACAGTGTGGAGTACGTCGGAAAGCGTGAATTCGACCTTTGTATTCGTGGGCTCGAGTTCGAGCGTCATCTCCTGCGCCCGCAGCGCGGAAGAACAACCCGCGACGCACAGAATGACCGGCGAAATAAAGAAAACTATTCGACGTCTAAGGCGCATGGCGTAACAGCCTATCCAGCAATGCAAAATATGATGACATTCAATTTTATTCTGTCGTTTCGAGCGGAGCCTAGAAACCTGCTTTTCCGCTCGCACCCGCCAAACACCAGGTTCCTCGACTACGCTCGGAATGACCGTGACACGGCGGTCTGTAAAGCACCTTGGGCAAAATCCTCGCGACAACATCACGCGCGAAGAAGGCGCCAGCCAAACGATAGGGTTTCTTCCATGCCGATGCGAAGTAAAGGCAGTTCACCAGTGTGAACCGCGAGCATGCGCGAAAATAGATTTGGACTCGCTTCCAAAGCACGCAGACTGCGAGCGCGAAGCCAGTGGCTGCGGTCCATGAGTAACATCAGATTTGCCATCATGCGGGGAAGACGTTCGATCCGGTGATGGGCGCGCTGGTATTGAGCGAGGTCATCGTTCACAAAAGCCTCAGCTAAGGCGTGTGCTTGCTGGAAAGCCATTGAAAGGCCATCTCCTGTAATCGCATCGACTGAACCCGACGCTTCCCCCACCAGAGCCGTCGATCCGCGGTAAACCGATCGCAAAGCTCGCGTCGCAGAGACCGCCCCTTGCTCGCGAGTGATGAGATCAGCGTCCTTCACCCGGGCATTTATTTGGGGAAATACGACGAATGCGTCTTCCAGCCTTAATTTCGGATTGCGGGTGATAAAAGCGACGCAGATTTCCTCGGGACCGACCGGCGTGACATAGAGTTGTCCGTGCCTGGTCCAGTAAACTTCCACAAACTCCGACCATAGCACAACGCGATAATGACGGCGAAAGCCGAAGCGCGTGGATGGCGGAGTGCGAACGGATTCCAGTCCTGCCCAGCAACGGATCCGGGAATTCTGGCCGTCGGCACCCACCACCCAGCGGCAACGAACAGTGGTTCCGTTCATGGTGACGCCATCCGGCGTTAAGCCAGAAACGCGAGCCCCCCAATGCATTTCGATCCCAGCTCGGGCAGCCTTATCGATGAGAATCTCATGCAGTTTAGTGCGGCGTAAACCAAGTCCAGGACCTTGCGCAAACGTGGCTCGCACCTCAGATTCACCGTCCGAGAAACGAATGCCTTGAAAGGGCGCTGCAGCATCCACTGGGATGTGTACACCCAACTTGTTTAACGCAGCCAGACCGTCGGGCATGATTCCTTCACCGCAAGCTTTGTCGATCGGCGGTTGAGCAATGTCAGCAACCGTGACAGAGAATCCCCGATCGCGTGCCGCAATGGCGGCCGCCAAACCGGCGGGACCTCCGCCAACGACAAATACGTCTGTGTCAACTGCAATTCTTGTCATGTTGCTCTTTACCACTGGAGAAGAACTAATTCGGAACAGAATCCGGGGCCCATGGCGGCAAGAATGCTGAGGGTGCCAGGCTCCGGGCGGCGCTGATTCATGAAGTCTTGTAATACTAGAAGCACAGAGGCGGAAGAAAGGTTGCCCACCTTTGCCAAACACTCCCAAGAAGCATCGAGCGCATTCGGCGGCAATTCAAGCGCCTGCTCACACGCTTCAAGAACTTTGGGGCCGCCGGTGTGCATGATCCAAGCGCCGATATCTTTGCGTTCCAGGTTGTGGTCGGACAGGAATTGATCAATATCGCCAGCCAAATGCTGATGGACCATGTCGGGCACGCTACGCGACAGAACGATGCGAAAACCCTTCTCGGAGATTTTCCAGCCCATCACATCCTCGGTATCCGGATAGAACACCGATCGCGTGGCGATAACGCGAGGACCATAATCAGCTTTGTCGCTCCCGCCGAGGATCACAGCGGCGGCGCCGTCGCCGAAAAGCCCAGTGGAAATCAGGTTCGCAGTTGAGAGGTCATCTTCCCGCCAGGTGAGAGAGCACAACTCAACGGAAACGAGAGCGGCTGCTTGATCTGGAAAGGCGCGTACATAATCGGCTGCGCGTGCAACGCCTGCGGCTCCAGCCACACATCCCAATCCAAAGATAGGAACGCGCTTGATGTTAGGAGAGAGTCCCATGCGATTGATCAACCGTCCTTCGATGGAAGGACTGGCGATGCCAGTCACCGAAACAAAGAAAATCGCTCCCAAGTCGGATTTCGCAAGCCCAGCGTGAGTGAGGGCACGGCAGAGGGCTTGCTCGCCGAGCTCCTCAGCGGCCTGGATCCACGCATCGTTGGCCTTACCCCAGGTCGAGAGATCTTCGTAGGCTGCGATTGGAAGTGCAAGATGCCTTCCCCGGACGCCTACGTTCGAGTGCAGGCGATCCAGAATCGCTGGTCTTTCCAGTTTGTCAGACCAGCGGCTCTTCAGAGCTCCACAAATGACATCCTGGCTGTAATAGTTCTTTGGGAACGCGCTTGCGACTCCGCAAATTCTCATTCTTAGTCGAAGACCTCCGGTTAAAGATGGGACCGGAAGCAGCCCACCTTCTTTAACAATACGCCAGCGCGATAACCTGCGAATTGCCGCTAAATGACAATTCATTCATGCATGCTGCGGAGGGATTGGAGAGCCTGCGGTGGGTTCAGAAGAAGCAGTTATTACGCTACACGGAATCTGCGATAGTTCCGTGGATGGATTTCGGGACAAGAATGCAGCTTGCAAAACAGTGGTTTCGCGGCGTGAGTCTGAATTTCTGGCGAACTCAATCAATGTAGGAAGAAAGCGCGGCTGAGCCGGGCGCACCGTGCACGCAAGCTTCGCTGGCACGGCATGGAGTTCTGGCTTCATGACATCGAGTAAATCAAGTTGCCTTATTCATTCTTCGAAGAACTCGGAACCTTTCTCCATATGACGTCCTCGTTATTCCTGCGGTCAATCAGCGTATCCACCTTCCCATTCGCCGCACGCCGGAACACGATTCGCCCTTCTACGCCCTTGCGAAAGAAAATCGGACCCGCCTCAGGAATCAACTCAACCTTCGGCCTGTCCTGTCTCTGCAAGAACAAGAGTTCTCCCTCCTGCGAAATTGTGAGCGTCTTTCCGGCAGCCAGCTCATATGTCCCGACATAATCCTTCAGTTCTTGCTCATTCGCCGTGCCTGCAGCCGGATCCTCGTAGTACCGCAGCACCTGCCCCGCCACGATCTTCCATTTACCGTTCCTCCGCATCCATGTATCGGTTTCGTGATAGCGCGCCTTCATCTGTTGTCCAGAGATAATCTCGGTCTCATCCAAGTCGTAACTGAGAATCGCAACTTCCCCTTCAATATGGCTTTGCGGCTTTTCCACTTTGATCGTCCCCGAAGATCCTTCCGGGAGCGGCGTAATCTCAGCTACCAACGCCTCCTTATTCATATTGCGTCCCCGTTCGTCGAAGAACATGCAATCGTCGGCAAAGTACTTCTTCCAGGGAATTTGATTTCCCGGCGCCACGGCGTCCACCAATTCCTGCGTCCTACGAACAAGTTCCTCTTGCGTGATTCCGCTCGCAGCCATGCAGGCGGTCGGGATCAGCAATCCAATGACACTCAATACCAGTAAAAGAAACTTACTCATCATCAAGATTCCTCCGAATGGCATCACACGGCCGTATTACTTCAGATTGAAAACTTAGGGTCACCTTCCACAATCTGCGTCTTCAGCCTGGGCGCTTCTCCTTTGCGCCAGAGGCTGGCTCGATGTCTGCTGCGATAAAGCACCGGGCCCCCGTCGGCCCTCTCACTCCGCTCGAGTGGACGAGGAATACGTACAAACTCGGTTTCGAGCGCATCGCTGGTGACCCAACCACCGCGTACCCGTGGCCGCCCATGTCCACAAAGGGAAGGTGCGGCGACAGATCACGGTTCGATAAGGCGCGCACCTTCTGTATATCTCCGCTCTTTACATATTCCAGCGGTGCAACGTTTGCTGAAAGCGGCGGGGATGCCAGTACGATCGTTCGCGTCCGCAGCGGACATCCGTATGCCTGGAATGTCAGGGCTGGATCTGCAAGCTAAGTTGAACACCGAGCACTGCCCGATTCCAATCATCTTCATTACAGCACACGGGGATGAAGAAATGCGGCTGCAGGCAATGCCCGCGTCGAAATCTCGCCCCTAAGCACGACAGACAACTACATCCAATTGTTCGGCTTGTGATTACGCTGATCTTTGGCCTATCCACTTCAGCGTCGGCAGCAATCCCGACATATACATCTCCCAATATCGACACAGTGCCTGGAGGATGAAGGACGGGTTACGGTTTCAGACGATTTGGTTCCGGTTGCTCTGTTTTGCCGCGTTTCTGGCGCATGCACGCGCGATGGCAATCGATCATATTCGGAGCGAATCTCCGGAGGCCCGGATTATCGTTTCTCGGCGGAACTGCCGCGATGATCGGGCCGGGTGCATGGTCCATCGATGCCCGCCTGTTCGGAAGAAAACACATCGAAACCTAAGCAAAATAAATATTCTCATTCCACAAAAGTGGTAGTTTTTTGTCTTCACGAAGGTGGTAGCGTTTTTTCCAACGATCTGGGGTTGCCGACAGAGTCCGAGTTGTTCGACACTCACTTCACGCGCCAAGACTCTTAAAGACACAGGTACAAACCTTGGGGGAGAGGGAGAAAACGCGATGCTCGAGAGTGCACTGGCAAAACTGGATAATCAAGTTCCTCTGAACGTTCCGAGGCGCCCCGCGGGATCATCGGTGGATGCATTGAATCAAGCCTGGGCTTGCGCATCTAATGTTTTTCGGGGCAGATTTGACCAGATCATCGGCAACAGCCCAGCTCTCAAATCCTTTCTCATGGAAGTGCAATGTGTGGCGCCGACCGATTCCACCGTGCTGATCCTGGGTGAAACTGGAACGGGCAAGGAGTTAATAGCCCGCGCCATTCACAATCTGAGCGGGCGCTTCGGACGCCCCTTGGTGAAGCTGAATTGCTCTGCCATTCCCTTCGATCTTTTGGAGAGCGAACTGTTCGGGCACGAGAAGGGCGCCTTCACCGGAGCCATCGCACAAAAAATCGGCCGGTTTGAAATAGCCGATAGGGGCGCTCTGTTCCTGGACGAGATCGGGGACCTGCCGCTGGCGGTGCAACCCAAACTTTTACGGGTTTTGCAGGAACAAGAGTTCGAGCGCTTGGGCAGCGGCCGTACCCATCGCGTCAACGTGCGTCTGGTTGCCGCTACCCATCGCGATCTGGGCGAGATGGTCAGGCGTAATCAATTCCGCAGTGATCTTTATTACCGCCTGAATGTGTTCCCGGTAGTGTTGCCGCCACTGCGCGAACGCCGCGAAGACATTGCGCAACTGGTCTCGCATTTTGTCGAGCTTTTTGCTCGGCGCATGGGGAAGCGCATTGAGCAAATACCGCAGGCAACGATGAATGGGTTCCTTGAGTACTCCTGGCCGGGGAATGTGCGGGAACTGCAAAACCTGATTGAACGAGCTGTAATTCTATCGGACAACGGAGTACTTCCGAATCCTCTGCCAGGATCACAGAAGGACGCAATGCCCCCCACTGCCGCACAAGCCGCGTTGCCGGACGTCCAACGAGCCCTGATCTTGAAAACTTTGAGTGATACAGGGGGAATGGTGGGAGGACCTCGAGGCGCAGCTGTCCGGCTGGGCCTTAAACGCACGACATTAATCACCAAGATGAAGAGGCTCGGGATTTACCGTACGCGGCCCCAAGAATACACCTTTTCCCAGGAGGGGTCGGAGAGCCAGCCGTTATTCAACCCGGAAGCTGATGATGGATTTTCGGGGAACGATGATCTGATAGGGGCGTCTGCTTGAGCAGGGGGTGGGCCGGGGCTCACAGCGAAAAGTTTCGGAGGCGACTGGGTGATTTCGTCTCACTACGTTAGGGTACAACGAGTGCTTCCGTGAATGCAGGTACCCCCTGGTCTCGGTCTTCTGCTATCTCGTGTGGGCACTTTTTCAGAGGGATGGCGTAAAACTGCTGAATCCGCTGACTGCGTTGGTTCGATACGAAATGCTTTTCCCGTGGCACTCGGCTCCAACCTTCATCATTGCGTTTTTCCACCTTCGTCGATTAGCTGATCACAACTCGGATTCGACAATGGCAGTTCGAGCTATGCACTCGCTCCTCATTCGTGAACGTTCTACCGGACACACCTGCCGCCTGGTGTCGTAATGAAGTCTTGTGTTGGTATAGCAACGCTGGGCGATCGAATAGCAAAGCCAGCGGCCCGATCTTTCCGAGCAGAAATTGACGCGGAGAAATTAAGAGAATGTTACTGCCTTGGTCACTCGCGTGCCTCTGGGGGGACGGCGGCCGTGTTCTCCGCTTCACGAACTTCCGAACTTCGAACGGACTTGACGTTCATGTGTACCTGGTGGCCGCCGATGATGCGCGAGACAACGCCACCGTCACGCGCGCGGGGTTCATCGATCTGGGATCTATTAGGGGAAACATGGGTGACCAGAACTACGCTGTAGGCGCTGATGTGGATTTGTCGAAGTACCGCACGGTCTCTGTGTGGTACAAACGACTCAGCGTCAACTTCGGCGCCGCGCCGTTGAGACCGGACCATGTGGTGTCACAAAAATAGCTCGTTATCGAACAGGCTTAATTGATCTAACTAACTTCGACTTGGAGGATTTACCATGCAAACGACTCAACCCGCTTACTTCTCCCAGTACCGCAGTCTGAAGCTGACCCGCGACGACAAAGGTGTGCTGGTTGCTGAATTTCACAGCAACGCCGGGCCGTTCATTATGAGCGCGCAAGCTCACACCGAGTTTGTCGATGCCTTCTACCGAATTGCGCAAGATCGAGCAAACAAGATTGTGATTATCACCGGCGCAGGTGGGGAGTTCATTACTGATGTCGCCTGGTCATCTTTCGGCGACGTCGCCGATCCCGGCGTCTGGAGCCAGGTTCACGACGAGGGCATTCAGGCTCTGGAAAACATCGCCAACATACGTGTGCCGGTCATTGCAGCGATCGAGGGACGCGCCCATGTGCACTCAGATTACGCGCTACTTGCCAGTGTGATTGTGGCGGCGGAGGGTGCGACATTCCAGGATGTGGCCCACTTCTCCGCGGGCATTGCGCCCGGCGACGGAATCTTTACCACCTGGAGCTACCGCGCGGGCGCGGGAAGGGCGGAGGCTTTCCTGCTGAATCCAAAGCCGATCACAGCGCAGACCGCCTACGAATGGGGAGTGGTCGCGGAAATTGTTCCCAACGGCAAGGCACTCGCTCGGGCGCGCGAGCTGGCCTCGATTTACCTGAAGGCTCCGGAAGTCACGCGCCGAAACACGCGTGCGCACTTTATTCAACCGTTGAAGGAGCGCATTGTGCGAGAGGTTGGCTACGGGCTCTCACTTGAAGGCGCCTCCGCCGCGGACCTTGTCAAGTCCATGCAAGCGAAAGCGCAGCCAGTTGCTGAGAAGGGCAAGATCGCATGAGTGCGTAGAAGGAATTTCACAAATGCTGTCGGAAGCGGCACGCAAGAGTAGGATTCTTTAATGGCTAGCGGCTACAGTGAGCCAACAATCGATGAATATTTGCGCAAGAGGCTGATGCCTGTCGAAGGAGCGATTCCGCATCTGCCTGGCATCGAGATGTACGGTAACTCGGTGCCCGCTGGAACCGTCGGCGGCGACCTGTATGAATACATAAATTTTCAACAGCGATACGACCTGGATGCGCGCATTCAGCAGGCGCGGAAGCTCTCGAAAGAGTTTCTCGAACTGCTGCCACCAGGTGCGCCGCCGCGCAATTCCGTGGACGATCATGTGGAATGGTTAAAGTCAAAGCCAGACTACAGAGTCGAAATGGAAACCGAGTACAGGGAAGCGCTAAGTTCAGAACAGATACGAATCGCCGAAGATCTGCACGAACTCTATGAGATTGCGGGCGTTCTGCTGGTGGACGCTCAAGGACATGGGATCATCTCAGCAAAGATCGCCTCGACCGTTCACGACACCTTTCATGCGTTGATGCTCGCCGAACTTGATCGACATGGTAAAACGACGCCGTCGCTATTTGACAATATCAATCTCCGATTGGCGCAGTCTGTCACGGCTCGCAATGCGCTGGGTAGAAGCGAGAAAGAAATGGCACGCGAGATTGCCACCATGCTCTACGGCGAAGTGCATCCTTGCGGACTTTTCCGTTTCGTGAATTTCGGACATCCCCCGCCGCTCGTGTTCTCCGCGGGGTCTGCCAGGTTCATAGAGGTTGACAAGAGCCGGATGGTGCAATTTCTGCCGCTGGGCTTGGAAATTCCTGAAGATCATCCGGACCGGAAGCGGTATCTCTCCATGCACTTCCGGCAAAGGCAGGCGAACTCCTCCGATGTCGCGGAGATCACTTTGATGCGTCCAGGAGACACTCTTTTCCTTTACACCGACGGGGTTTACGACGGCAGCGATGCTGAGGACCGGGGCAAGCTCGAAGCGGTAATGCGCGAGCACTGCCTGCTGCCGGCAAAAGACATATGCAACGCTTTGCTGGAATGTGCGGTGACACGAGACGACCGTTTACGACAGATCGGCGAAGAAGATCTAATTGATGACAAGACCGTATTCATAATCAAACGATACTGACCAAGGGACTATTCCCGTCGTATCTTAGTGATCACGGCTCGCCAACGCCCTTGCAGGCAGATTATCGGCTTTCCGTTGCCCCACAGTCTGTTCTAGGCGACGCAGCCGCCAACAAGAACTTCTAAATCGGAAATGTTTGTCCAGTAACCAAGGTTTCCGTCGTGTACGAATTCCTGCAGGACGTACAACGCGTGGCTGCCGCGTCTTTCGAGATTGTGCCGCCGCGTAATGTGCTTCACACGTTCTGAATTCCACCAGACAATTTCTAATTTCGCCATACCTCATTCCTCCAGATTCGATCGGAATTCGACCAGCACATCGATCGGGCCGCTGTACGCGAAGCCCCAGGAAGACTGGATGGTGCCGCTTTCTGTCGGCCGTCCATTCCTGAAAGCCGCTCACTAACCCCGATGTGATCTTCGTCATATTCAGCGGCGAGATGCGGCACATCGAGTGTCCTCGAACCAGAGTGTCATAACCGTAGGGGGTCGGTCACTGAAATTCGACGGGGGTGGAACCAAATGCCCTTTCGATTAGTCAAGTGCCGGAGGCCGGGGAATCGCGTTAAGCACGGCGCATCCGCCTCACAAATTGTGCTGAGACATAGCTTGCAACTTTGAATTTGAACCCTCTCCCCGGTGATCGGGGAGAGGGGCCGTTGTAGTCGGAACGTGTTTTTAGTCGTCCCCGTCGCCGTCCCCGGAGGGTGCGGGGTTGTTGAAGTCGCTCGGCGGGCGAACCGCGCTCTCGCCGGGATAGGGCCGCTTAAACCCGGTGGACATGTACCAGTTCAGATGGTTGACAGTGTCCGGGTCTTCGGAGTCGGGCTTGGTCAGTTTCCCGGCGAAGATCTCCGCCTTCTTCTGGAGCCAACCTGCCCTCAGGGCCTTGACCTTCGGGCTGTCCGTTGGGTTGTCTGCGCCCGGTGTAACGCCTTGGTCCAGCGGGACCTGGTTCGGTACGTGTGTCCAGGGCAGGAAGTTCTTCTTGGGCGGCATGCCCTTTACGAAAGCCGTCCTCATCGGCGAGGCGATGAGGTCGAACTGGTTCATGGGCGTCAGACCGAGGATTTGCTCCATCGTCCGAGTCATGTTGACCTGCGTGTAGTAGTAGGGTTGGGTGCGTCCGAACTGCACGGCGTACGGGCTGACGATATAGCCTGGGCTGCGATGACCGTCGATGTGGTCGACGCCGTTCTGCGCGTCGTCTTCCTCCATGAAGATCGCCGACGAGGACCAGACTGGGCTGTGGCTGATGTAGTCGATTATGCGCCCAACCGCCAAGTCGTTATCGGCCTGTTCGGCGTCCACCGTGGGCGGGCCGCCGGTGTGGTCGCACATTATCCACAGGATGCTCAACGCGGGCACCGTACCGGCCTTGACGTCATTATTGAAGTCCTGCACCCACAGATCGACGCGGAACTGGTCGGGGATGCCCAGATCGAACTGCGGGAAGTTCTTGATGAGGTGCTTATACACGGCTGGGATAGAGGACTCCGCCCTGACCGTGTTCTGATAGTACAGCGTCTTCTCTTTTCCAGCCTCGAAGATCTGCGAGTCGAGGTAAAAGTCGCTCCAGCTCGGCTCGCTGGTCGACCCGTTTGGCTGTTTGAACGTATCGCCCTCGACGTATTCGCCGTAGAGCTTTACCGGCAGACCAGCGGCCTCCGCTTCCGAGAACAGGAAGCCCTTTTTCTGATAGGCGAGTGCATCGCCGGCGTTCCCCCCTGGATAGCTGCGGACCCAGTCAGGAGACTGGATGTCGTCGGCGTAGGGCGCCATGCCCTCGGTGATCCACTGATGACCGTCAGCCGACTGGCGGCTGGGGTCGTAGAAATTGTCGAAGAGAGGGAAGCGCTTCACCAGTTTGTGCGCGTTCGGAGTGTCTAGGTGCGTCTTGCCGTCGTAGCCGAACACTGCCAAGGAGGGGTCGCCATTGCCGGCGGCCACGTCGCCCAGGATCTGATCATACGTGCGGTTTTCACGGACGATCAGGAACACGTGCTTGATCAGCGACGGATCGCCGATCTTGGCCGGGATTGGGACTGGCTTGGTATTCGGGTTGCCACCGGAGGCAGACTTGATATTTTCCGTCAAATCCCAGTGGTTGTTCTCGAAAACCTTTTTCGACATCTCCTTCAAGGTCCCGCTATCCGGCACGCGGACCATGCTGACGGTGCCATTGTCCTGGTGGGTATTGTAGTCGCAGACGTTGTAGTCGCACTCGAACGAATAACGCGTGCCGATGCCCTTGTCGTTGGCAACGATGAGCGTGTTACTGACCCTGTCCAGCACGACCGAGCTCGGCGCATAGGCTACCGGGATCATGCCTATGACGGGGTTCTTCACGCCTTTGTTGAGGTTGACGACCCCGATCGCGTTTGCATTGTAGAGGGCGACGTAGGCAACGCCCTTCGTGGCATCGACGGCGATCGAGTTCGGCGCGGCACCATAAGCCGGTTTGTGTTCGGCGGGCACTCCGATCGGCAGCCCAAGGTCGATCGTCCAAGCCACTTTGTTGGTGGCCGTGTCGATCACCGAGATGGTGTCGCTATAAGTATTGGCGACCAACAGGTAGCGTCCGTAGAACGCTAACCCGGTCGGGTGCAGACCACCGGTCGAGATCTCAGCGGTGACCTTCATCGAGGGTAGATCAACCACAGAGACAGTACCGGTAACCGCAGCGCCAACAAATGGGTCGGCGACAATTTCAGTGCCGGCGGACCAGATCTGGAAGTCCTTCTCCGTAGCGGCCCGGCCACCCTCGTTGCTGACGTAGGCGGTCGTGCCCTTGCTGTCGATCACGATGCTGTGCGGCGCGTTGCCGACGCGGATCTGCTCACCCTCCGTGTGCGTGGTAAGGTCGATCTGGGCGAGCGTATCATTCTGGTCCAGCAGGGCGTAGGCGCTCTTGCCATCCGCTGAGAGCGCGATGCCGCCGGGATAAGAAGTGCTCGGACTATAGAACGTGCCGCAGGGTACGCCGTAAGAGCCCGGAGGGCTGTTCTTAAAGCAGGTGATGAAGGAATTGTTCGGCGGCACGCTGACCTGTGCGTCGTCTTCCAGCAAGCCCTCTTCCGTGACCTTGGAGATGGTGACATTGCTGCTGTCCTGGCTGAACACCAGGTGCTTGCCGTCCGCCGAATAGGCGATGCCACTATAGCTGCCGCTCGAATCCGTTCCGAACGTGATGTAGTTTTGCAGGACAACGCCGGTATTGGTGTCGAGCACTTCGACGGCTCCCGCGGTGACGTCCGACGAGCTCACGCCCAGGGTGAGGACGGCGGCGGTGTGAGTTTTGGTATTGGGATTCAGCGCGATGGCCTTCGCGCGGACCCGGACGCCAAGGTTGACTTGCATACCGGCTGGGGTTATGACCTGGCCGTCGCTGACCACCCATGAGCCGTTCGGCTGCGGGCCGGTGACGTAGGTCGGGTACTCCTGGGACTGAGCAGCGGCGAGCCCGGGAAGGCTCAGCCCCGCCGCCAGCAGGCCGGCGAGCGGACGCAAACGGTTGATCCGAGATTTGTTTCGGGGTTTTTTTCGAGAGTTATTTTGAGCCGTTTTTCGGGACATGTACCGTTCTCCTCATCCTTGGATTTTTTTCATCACGCAACGGGATCGGCTGTGCGACATCGGGGTGGAAATACGACCGGGGCTAAACTTACCAGCGCTAATCTTTACAGACGACTTGTGACGGCTCTGTGACAATCCGGTGAATTTTTCGTTAAATGGGAGGAAGTTTTTCTCGCGGATTGTCGAGCCGGACGATAATGAAACACCTTCGGAGGAGGACTTATGTCCAGCGCTCCCCAGTCCCGTAAGACATTCAAAATTTCCGATTCCCTTAGCCGGCAACTCAATACGTATGCTCTGGCAGCAAGCGCAGCCGGAGTGAGTGTGCTGGCGCTGGCCCGGGCCTCCGAGGCGAAAGTTGTCTATACGGAAACGCATCAAGTGACGCGCGCAGGCGTTCCCCTATACATTGATCTCAACCACGACGGCATCAAGGATTTTGTACTGCGCACGACGTGGTACGCGGGCTCGTACTTCAAGATAGGGCTCGACGCATCCGGATACCGCAACACCGACAACGCGGTCGCCGGGAGACGTTTTAAGTCAAGCAGCGGCTATTTTTTTTCTGCTGCCTTCGCTTTGCCCGCAGGCGCCCGAATCGGACCAAAACGCAAATTCCCCGTTCATCACCCATTTATGGCAGTGGAGCTTTTCAACGGCCGCAGCAGCCAGTATTCCGACCTGGGCCCGTGGGCCGGCAAAGGTAAGGGTGTCAGAGATCGATATTTGGGACTAAAGTTCGTCGTTCACGGCAAAGTTCACTACGGCTGGGCCAGACTCAGCGTCACGCTCGGGCACCGTCGGCAATTCGACGATGTGAGCGCGACCCTGACTGGCTACGCCTACGAGACCATCCCCAACAAGGCGATCATCACCGGCCAGATCACTGGCCCGGATGTGATTACGGTGCAGCCCGAAACGTTAGGCGAGTTGGCACGCGGAAGAAAATAGCCTCTCATCTCAACTGTTGCAAAATGCCCATTTCACTCATCGACCATGGAACGAGGGGCGTGGTAGGTCAATGAGTGCTGTGGCCTGGTTGCAACAGTTACGTCTTCCGGGCCTACGCGAATGTCCCTGGAGTCTTTGCATGCCGTCGCTGACCGGCGTAAGATGCGTCCACCATGAAGAAAGACACGATTGCCTTCCTTTCCTCAGTAGCTGTTCTTATGCTCGGCTCGTTCGGGTTTTCGCAGTCCAGCACAGCGACCAAACCTCCAGAATTTGATCACGCGGCGCTGCATGTGCATGACCTGCAAAAAAGCGCGGAGTTCTATGAAAGGGTGATGGGTTTAGCAAGGAATCCCGATCCCTTCAAGGACGGCCGACACGTTTGGTTTCGCATAGGCGCGCACGAGCAACTTCACATCATCGCTGACGCCGCGGATCAACCCACGCGCGACATTGACGTTCACTTGGCATTTCGGGTCGCTTCAGTGCCCGATTTCATGACTCACCTTGACCAAACCCATGTGACATACCGCAACTCCACACTCTCAGGTCACCAGACTGCCGGCGTTCGGCCTGACGGAGTAAGACAGATCTATTTTCAGGATCCCGATGGATACTGGCTAGAAGTGAACGACTCTAAATTCTGAGGCCGTGCGGTTTTTTGCTAACTGTTCAAAATCGCGATAAAGCTCATTGACCTTTGAAGGGGGGTTTGATCGCTACCTCCTGTTCACAACAAGTGAGACAGGTTCGCCGGGTGCCCCATCCTAACGTCGCGGAAATAGTCCCATCCGATCCTTACTCTTGCCGGTGGCCCAGGTTCGCGAGCGGGTTGTGCGAGCTAACCTGGTAACAGAAACACCCTCGCAGCTCCGCCTTGGGCCGCTGTCTCGCGATCTCTGGCCGTCCATTCCGACTCGATCTCGACCACTCCGACCTCCCGCAGCGCATAATGACGGAAACTGCTCCACTTCCAGTCTCCCGGCTGTTTCACCAACCCACGCTTCACAGGATTCCGGTGCAGATAGCGCAATTTTTCCGCGAACTCTCGCTCATCCCTGACGTTCCGATCGTGGTATCGCTTCTGCCAGAATACGCCGGAGTGTGAATCGACCAGCCAAGGCACGCGTTTCGCAAACGACAATTTCAGCAAGTGGATTGCATCCGCCAGCATTCCCTGCCCGGGCTCGTTAAGCAAGAGGTGAACATGTTCCGGCATGACAACGTATCCGTAGACGCACATGGCGAAGCGGCCGCGCATACTCTCCAGGCACTGAACAAATAGATCGCAGACATCAGGAAGATCGAAGTACGCTCGCCGATGATAGCAAGTGAAAGTTACAAAATGAGATTGTCCGGACTGCTGGAAGCGTCGCAGACCTGTAGGCATGACAACATTTAACGCGCTCAGGCCCGCGCAAATGCAGTGATGTCTGAACATACCCCAGAGCCTGCCCTGAGCGAAGCCGAAGGGTTAGCTCGCACACACCGCTCGCGAACCTGGGCCACCGGCCTATGAAGGCTAGTTCTTATGCAGCTCTCATAGTTTTTGTGCAGACATGGTTTGCCGTGACAGGGCTAGTCGGCATCATTTTGCCCCGGTATATAGAGTCCGTGGATTGTATTGTCCGGCCACCAAAACAACTGCTGTCCAAAGTGGGTAGTGTGGGCATCCCCAAAAATGTCTTCGTATCTAACGACCCCCCATACGCAAAGACATTTCCCGTTCCCCTCCTTGGTAGCGGCTACTTCGTGGTCAGGAACAACTTCATTGGTCATTCCTCCAACCATTTCTGCCCCTTGGTGTGCCCCGACGGTTTGGTCCGGTTCTGGCTGGGCAGGTTCTCTGATGGGAAACACTTGATTGGCGGGTATTGGGTTCGGAAGTATCCCACTAGTAATGTGGATTTGCACTTTTCGTGCAGCAGTCAAACCTGTATTAAGCAATTTTGGAATGCCTTGCCATTTCTTGTCCTCTTGCCCCGGACCACCTTTTTCTTGATAGAAAGCTCGGTGAGTAACGACTGTGAGGTATGCACGAATAACGCGCTTATTTCCATCTTTAATTACTTGAGCAATGGTTTCCATCGCAGTGGCCGATCTTGCTGCTTCTCCAATGTGCCGCTCCATTGCTTCGGCTTGTTCTCCGGCAGACTCAACAGTCTCCCGCAGCTTTTTAGCTTGATAGGCATAAACCAAGAATTGAAGAAATCCAATGATGACAAGAGCTCCACTAAACCACACGATATGCCGATCATTCGCCGCCTTGTCGTTGCGATCCTTAGCCTCTTCGGCGGCTTCCTCTTGTGTCTTAGAGGTTGGTATTGTTCTGACCACCAAAGGCGATTGCTCGGTCCCGCGCTGGTCGGGTGCGGATGTTTGTTGGCCGCTGGCGGGTTGCTGCTGTTTTGGCTGACTAATCTCCCGCGCACTTGGAGTTGGCTGCTGTAGAGAGATAAACAGAATCAGAAGCAACGAGAGGCGCATAGTCACTCCATGAAGCAATGTGAATACGGTAGAAGGTCCGAAAGTGCTAGGGAACTATACACTTACGGCCTTATGCACCCAAAATACAGGCCAGGTGGCCCAGGTTCGCGCCCGCTCCTTGTATATTCAGGCTCGTAACACCGTTTTTTCGGGCGCTAACCTGGGTTTCGCCATATTCCGAAGGAGACAGCCCCAGATGTCACAGCTATAGATCGTCTCGCGCCATAAGGCCCACACAGTTCGCGCACCTTACATTTCCCATTTCGGGAACCGTCGTCAGGGCCCATCCACTTTCCCCTTGATCTCGTTCTCTCACCACTGATATTATAGAACAACATAGGTTATCTATAAGATAACCGAGTCCTTTGACAACCTGACAAGATCGCAGCTCTTGGCCGTTGCCGAAGGCTGAGTCCGACCAACCAGACGAAGGCGAAAACCTTCGTCCGGCGCTTTGCTGTTGTGCCAGAGAGCGCAACCGGCCCGGCAGATCGCCGTGGAAAAGACGCGCTAACTCCAATGTTTAGAATATTTTGCCTGTAACTACCTTAAGAACCATAGATCTACAAGGCAGAATTTTTTCCGGTCCTTTGTTTTCTACATTTTGGGCGAAATCGAGTGATTTTTTTGAGAGAAATCCTGCACCAGAATATGTGCAGTTTCGAAATCAGTCGTCTGCAAGCGCCCGCAGCGGACCCAGCCAAGGTTCGTAGCGTCGCCAGCGCTCAACCGACGTGCGATAGATCGGCTGCCGGGTCTGCCACTTGCTGGGGGTCTTCACCGCCCGCGGATTGGATTCGGGGCGCAGACACGCGTCGTGCCACGCCAGGCCGCAGGCCGCGATGATCCGCCGGATGGCTGGTTTGGGCGCGCGGGTCAGGTCCTCGTAATCGACTTCAATGAAGCGATCCGCCGGCAGCACGCTCCGCCAATGGTCGATGAGCCGCTGGTAGCCACGAAAATACGCGACCAGTTCGGCGCCTCCGGTCGGGAACGGCATGCTGGGATGGAAATGAGTTTGATGGATCGAAAGCGCCGTGTCGATCGCAGCGCGGCGGCAATGAATGATGATGGCGCGCGGGAATGCCACGTGGATCAGCCCGGCCCAGAGGAAGTTAAACGGCATCTTGTCGGTCACTCGCGCCGCAGTCGGCGCGATCGCGCGCAGCACGCCGAGGTAATCTGCCGCCGCCTTGGCGAGGAACTGGGTATCGTCCCCGGCCGCGACGGAGCGGTGCCACGCTGCCCCGCGCTGGTTCCAGAAATGCAACTCGCCGCCGGCCCCGACCTCGGGATGCATGGAGACGATCTGCTCGACCAGAGTTGTGCCTGACCGCGGCATACCGATGATCAGCACCGGGGTCGCATCGCAATTGCCGAGTTCTGGTGCCCGCGCGATAAATTCGGGTGTACAGCGGGCAATCAGGCGGTCAATCTCGATGGAGAACGCGGCCGAGTCGAACGACGCAGCGCCCCTCCTCACAGCGTCTGCAGCGTCGAAATGCTGCATGGCCAAGGCGTAGTCGCCAAGATCCTCCGCCGCCTTACCAATCGCGAGGTGAACCCGCAGGCGTTGCCCCAATTCCAGTCCCGGCGTAGTCAGAGCGGCTTGCATTGCTTGAAGCAGACCGTTGTCATTACTCGTGACGGGGCGGCACCGGACCAGATCGTAGTAGCTTCCCGCCAGCAGCGGCGCGATCGCGACCGTCCGTTCGAAGCACGCACGGGCCTCCTCGAAACGGCCGAGCTCAGAGAGCACGCTGCCCAGCAGATCATACGCCATGGCGTTCCTCGGATCAGCCACCAGCATCTCTCGCAAAACCTGTTCAGCTTCCTGATTGCGATCCTCGATCACTAGCGCCCGCGCCTTACCAAGGCCGCCGAAACTGGTCCTACCTCCGGCCGCCGCCGCGCGTCGGAAACAGCCAATCGCCTCGCCGACATGGCCCAGGGTGTAGACCAGGGCGCCGGCGCGGAACCACGCCTCGGTCAGGGATGGGAGCAGCTGAGTGGCGCGGTCGTACGCAGCGAGTGCCCCGCCGCTGTCGCCCAGTTTCTCCAAGGCGATTCCCAGGCGGAAATGTGCATCTGTGTAACGCGGGTTGCTGGCGACGGCCCGCTGCAATGCCGCGATGGCATCCGGTACGCGGCCGACCTCAAGGCAGGCGAGGCCGAGATCGTGCTGGATGATGGGATTGGACGGCTGCAGCAGCGCGGCATCGCGCAACGGCGCGATCGCATCGGCTGGTCGCCCGGCCCTGAGAAACTCAGTGGCCAACGCAAGCAGAGGCGCCATCTGCTGCGGCGCTGCTGGGTTTGGAGACTGGGACATGGAGCGAACCTAGCGTGGAAAATATAGCGTGGCCATCAGAATCGCCAGCGCAATTGTCACACGACTATGATCTGCCAGCCAGGAGAATTTTGCGAGAGGCCATTCTGCACGCGATCGAACGTGGCCGTCAGCGGCCTTTCAGACTGTTGTCCGATTTCGGACGACTGCTTCAGGACGCGCCGTCCGGCCGATCGGGCACTTAGCGGACTGTCGCGGGTTATCCTGAAGTAGGTTGTCGACTCCATAGCTTTGCGAGCCCAACCTGGTCGAATCAATATTTAGGAGAGCAAAATGCAAAGAAGTTTTCGGTTTCAGGTGTTCATCGGGTTGTTTGTCATGTTTGTGATGGCGTCTGGGGTGTTTGCTCAGGCGCCATCGAAACAGTCCACGATCCTTCCGCGCGACGCTGACGTGGAGGGACTAAAGATTCACTACCTGACTGCTGGCAAGGGACCGGCGGTCATCCTGCTGCACGGATACACCCAGACATCGCGGATGTGGAGGCCTATCATTCCTCTGCTTGCCGAGAAATTTACCGTGATTGCGCCGGACTTGCCCGGGATCGGGGACTCCGACATCCCGAAAGACGGGTTGGACATGAAGAGCTCGGCTATTCGTATTCACGCACTGGCCAAATCGCTCCGGGTTGAAAAGGCGCGGGTCGTGGGGCATGACATCGGACTGATGGTCGCGTATGCCTATGCCGCGATGTATCCGAACGAAGTGGAGAAACTCGTCGTGATGGACGCGTTTCTGCCCGGCGTCGAAGGCTGGGAGCCGTATTACAACAATCCCAATCTGTGGCACTTTCGTTTTCACGGTCCCACTCCGGAAGCGTTAGTTGCGGGGAGGGAGAAAACGTATTTTGCGTATTTTTGGAATGATCTGGCTGCCGAGAAAACGCGATCAGTCCCCGTGGCGGATCGCCAAGCCTACGTTGCGGCATACTCGCGTCCGGGTCGCATGCGGGCAGCGTGGGCATACTTTGTGGCCTGGCCAGAAACGGCGAACGACTTTGCGGAGCTCGCGAAAACGAAGTTAGCCATGCCGGTTCTGGCGATCTCTGGAGAAAAGGCGAGTGCCGGAACGCTGACGCCGCAGATGAAGCTCGTAGCGACCGACGTGACCGTAGTCGAACTCAAGGGCGCTGGACATTGGCTTATGGAAGAAAGACAGAAGGAGACGATCGACGCTCTGATGACGTTTCTTGCGAGATAGAAAAGCGGATACCATCTCACGGAGAGGACAGATCGATGTTAAAACAAGTCACGTTGTTCGTTTTGGTTTTCGGACTGGCGTCTGCCTCGACCGCACCAAGGCTTCTCGAGATGCGCCTGACTGCGGCCGAAGTCCGGGCGAGGGCGAGCCAACCTGGCGGCAATCAAATTGGCAGTTCGAAGTTGGTGGGAGTACAAACGACGGTGCTGTACGGCGATCCATCGAAGGCGGGATTTTACACAATTTTGTTGTATGTCCCGGCTCACACTTCAATCCCAGCGCACTCGCATCCCGAAAATCGCATGGCAGCCGTGCTATCCGGAAGTTGGAACTTCGGGTACGGCCGGGTGTTCGACGAGAAGAATTTGGAAAACTTGCCGCCCGGGAGCATCTATTCCGAACCAGCCGGCGTGAATCATTTCGCGCGAACGGACGACTCTCCGTCGATCGTCCAAATTTCTGGCTTCGGCCCGACGGGTACGACCTATGTCGATCCGGCAAATGATCCGACGAAAACAAAGTGAGTTTTGGCATTTAAGTAACATTAGCGTGACCCAGGGGCGCTGTCGTCTTAGCGAAAAAGAATGAAAGCCGGAAGAATCCGATAACGCTCCAAAGTTCCCACATTCCCAACACATTGTGCGCACCGGCTCTACCACCACGGCGTCAACATCAGCTGAGGTGCTTCCGTACTATCGAGGCATCTTCCATACTGGCCTGCTTGTTCCACCCGTGGAAACGCGAGAAGTCACCCGCATTCCATGCCTCGCGGAGTCCAGGAGTACTCAGATCCCAGTCTGGGCGGATTTCACTCGATACGGCGCGCAGGTCGTGCCAAAGATCGATGACCGATGGACGTCCCCAGAACCAGTAGCCGTTATAGATGCTGTAAATCACGAGGCCCGGCTTGAGCACGAGCGTGTGCGGGATCATCGGGTTATTCTCAGGGTCGGTGTACTCCTGGATGTCGAGATCCTTCTGAACCGTTCGCTCGGGGTCCGAAAGGAAGGTCCATTGGGCTCCAACTGACGCACGGAATTCCTGAAGAGTGTGGTGGTCGTCAGTGGCGATCGTGGCGATCTGCGTGTACGCCACCGCGATCTTCGGGTAGAACGCGGCGAGTTCCAAATGTTGCTGGTGCTCCTTTGGGCAATAGTGGCCGCGCGCGAGCGTGAGGATCAGCGGATCGTCGCCTTGTAGCTCGCTCAGCTTGCGCAGTTTGTCCGTGTGATCGGGCAGTTCGTAGTCGGGGAAAATGCCTCCGGGCACGATATCAGAACGCATGATTGGACTCCTCCCGTTTCTCTTAAAGATCTTCTCTTAAATATCCAGAGTGACACCCGCGTTTGGCTGGGAGCAGCATACCAGCACGTTCCCGGGAGCGGGCCTCTCCAGCGGCTGCAACGTCGAGACGCGAAGGTGCATCATCTCCTACAGCTTGCGATCGAGCGATCTGCCCACGCTGGCGTAAAACGGCAGAAACTTCTTCAGCATCTCCGGACGATGCGCTAACGCCTTTTGCGCGTTTCCTGGTTTGCCGCGCAGAACTTTTTCGTAAGTCTCTTTTACTTCGGGTAGGCGTTGTCTGGTTCGATTAATGCGATGCGTGCCATCAGAACCTCGCAGGAATGAGAATCTCACTCCGTATAATAAAGCAGCGGTTACGATGTGTCGCGGACCGCGCTCAAGGACGAGGCATTGCGAACACTGGCGGAAATTGCTCCATGAATCATTCAGTGAAAATCATCGGTGCGGGGCTGGCGGGATCGGAAGCGGCTTGGCAATGTGCGCGCCGGGGGGTTGGAGTCCAACTCTTCGAGATGCGTCCCGTGCGCTCGACCGCGGCCCACCAAACCGGGGATTTTGCTGAACTAGTCTGCTCGAATTCATTGAAGTCTGATACTGAGAACACCGCACCATGGTTGTTGAAAGAAGAAATGCGACGTGGGGATTCGTTGTTGATGGGGATTGCGCGGGAATGTGCTGTCCCCGCCGGACATGCCCTGGCCGTGGATCGAACCACTTTTGCCGCTCGGGTTACCGAAGCCATCTCGCGCGAGCCACTGATCACGATACGGCGCGAAGAAGTTGCACAGATTAGCGAAGATCAGATCACGATTGTCGCCACTGGACCGCTGACATCGGATGCACTTTCGCAGGAGATCAGCCGGCTTTGCGTAGCACGCATTGTTAACAGCGAAACATCTGCGACTGAATCACTGCCGGGTTCCACGCGGGTGGGGGCGCCCGCGCCACACAGTCTTTTTTTTTACGACTCGATTAGCCCCATCGTCGAGGCTGATTCTATCGACATGGCGAAGGTGTACCTGGCGGCGCGCTATGACAAGGGCTCGGCGGACTATATCAACTGCCCAATGAGCAAAGAAGAATACGACCGCTTCTACGATGCGTTACTGGCAGCGCAATCCGTTGAAGAGCGCGAGTGGGAGAAGCTGAACTATTTCGAAAGTTGCCTGCCCATTGAGGAGATCGCGCGGCGCGGCCGGGACACGCTGCGCTTCGGTCCCATGAAGCCGGTCGGACTGAAAGACCCACGCACCGGACGCATTCCTTATGCGGCAGGACAGTTGCGCCAGGAAAATTTACGGGCGGATTCCTACAACCTGGTCGGATTCCAGAACCATTTGAAATTCGGCGAGCAAGCACGCATTTTGCGGTTGATTCCTGGGCTCGAAAACGCTCGCTTCCTGCGCTTTGGGCAGATCCATCGCAACACCTACATCAATGCGCCGGCGCTGCTTTCTGAAACACTCCAGATGAAAAAGCATCCGTGCGTCTTGTTTGCGGGACAGATTTGCGGGGTCGAGGGATATGTGGAATCGATTGCGACCGGGCTCATGGCTGGAATTCACACCGCGGCCCTGGCAACCGGAGCCGGTCCTGTTCCACCTCCGCGGGCTACTGCCTTTGGCTCGCTGACGAATTACATTACCCAGGCGGACCCCAAGAAGTTTCAGCCGGCGAACATAACATTTGATCTGTTGCCGCCACTCGATCGGAAAATCAGGGACCGCCAGGAACGGCATCGTATGCAGTGCGAGTTGGCGCTGAAGTCATTTGAAGATTGGATGGAAAAGGTCGGAATGCCACGAACCGTGGTGCCGTAGGGACGCCTTTTCTCAGCACTGGTTGTGTCATCCCCAGCAATGTTTGTCTACTCGTCGCTTCGCTCTTCGGAATGACAGCGTTGTTTTGAGACAGCCGAACTGCATTTCCTTCAGACTTTTCTGCAACAAATCCTCAGCTCGTCCCGTATCACCCATCAGGACGTAGTTTTGCCCGGCTTACGTTCCACCAGCAGGCGCGTCCAAAGACCAGGATGGTTCTCAGCGATCTGATTGGCGACGTACTTCGGACACTGTGGTCGCACAAGCTGCGCACGTTCCTCACTATGTTCGGCATTGCCTGGGGAATCGTTTCGATCGTTCTCATGGTGGCGGCCGGGGAAGGCTTGCGAAAGGGTCAGGAAGAACAAGCAAGAACTCTGGGCAAGGATGTGATGATCGTTTTTCACGGCCGTACCAGCCTCCAAGCCGGTGGGACGCGGGCGGGGCGAACCGTACATTGGGAAGATCCTGATGTGGCCGCGGTGCAGGCTGACGCGCCAGATTGTCAATACGCCATTCCGGAACTGGAGCAGGAGGACGTCCGGGCCCACAGCAACTTCAACAACGCCGCGTTCCTGGTGACCGGTTCGCAACCGCCATTTCAGGAGATCCGCAGCCTCGCTGTCGGAGAGGGACGGTTTTACGACTGGGACGATACGCGCGAGGGCCGCCGGGTGGCGTTCCTGGGCAGCGATGCTTCCAAGCAGTTGTTTCCGGGTCGTAATCCGGTGGGCGAGAACGTTTACCTGAACGACTTTCCGTATGTCGTGATCGGAGTGATGGCGAAGAAGAAACAGGATTCCAGCTACGACGGTTGGGACGTGAACAAGATTTTCATTCCTTTTGGCGCCATGCGCCGTGACTTTCCCGACAAGCCTCCGGGCACGCCGACGACTTTCGACCAGTTGCTGGTGACGCCTAAATCTGTCGAGCAACACGAGAGTTGTAAACACGAGGTGCGCGCCGCGCTGGGACGGATGCACAATTTCGATCCCCGTGACAAAGAAGCGTGCCCCATCTGGGATACGGTGCAGGAAGCCCAAGCCTTCCGGCAGATGACGGATGGCATGAAGTATTTCCTCGGGGCAGTCGGCGTGGTCACATTGTTTCTAGGCGGGTTGGGAGTCATGAATGTGATGATGGTGGCGGTACGTGAGCGCACTCGGGAGATTGGTGTGCGGAAAGCTCTGGGCGCGCCGGCTCAAACCATCTTGAGGCAATTCTTTCTTGAAGCGCTGCTGATCGCCGTTCTCAGCGGTGGCATTGGATTGGGCGTGGCCTACGGAATTTGCTCGCTGGTCGACCTCCTGCCGATGCCCGACTTCTTCGCTGGACTGTTGCCGACGTGGAAGTCAGGGTTGCTGTCGTGCGGATTGCTGGGAGCCACGGCGGTGCTCTCTGCGTTGTATCCCGCGCGGAAAGCGGCGTCGGTAGATCCAATTGAGGCATTGAGATTTGAAGCTGGGGGATAGTGTGGGTCCGGGTCTTCGACCCGGAGGGCCGCGCTTGCGCGGCGGGTTCTGCTGCCGAGCGTCGCTCGGCCTGGCCGGGTCGAAGACCCGGCGCCACACAAGCACTGGCTGACCGGGTCAGAGACCCGGTACCACAAAAGCAGAAGAGATGCTGATCGAAATCATTCGCGAAGCTTGGATTGCACTCAAGCGCAACACCACCCGCAGCTTGCTTACTATGCTGGGCATCGTTTGGGGCATCACGACGGTGACGCTGCTCATCGCTTATGGCAGCAGCTTCCGCAGAATCCTGGTGAGCGGCTTCGATGCCTTTGGCAAGAGCGCGGTGATCTGCTGGCCGCAGCAGACCAGCGAACAGCCCGGCGGACAACGGGCCGGGAAGAAAGTCGTCTTCGAGCAGGCGGATGTCGATATGGTGAAGGAATCCGCGCCTCTGGTGAAGCATGTTTGCCTCGAGACCGTCCATCGGCCTGGCATCGCCTACGGGGACCGCATAGTGGGAACAGCGGCCATCCGCGGCGTATGCCCAGAATATGGAGAGATGCGCAACGAGGTCCCCGCCGAGGGCCGCTGGATTAATGTCAGTGACCAACTGGAGCGGCGGCGCGTAGCGTTTCTCGGCGGACGCGTTCGCGAGCAACTGTTCAGCGGGCGTCCAGCGGTGGGCGAAACGGTAACCATCGGCGGCGTGCGCTTTACCGTGGTCGGCATCATGGCGCGCAAGATTCAGCTCAGCAATTACTTCAGCAGCGACGACGAATCGGTCTGGATTCCCTATTCAGCGGCGGGCGATCTGTGGAATACGAAAGATGCGGCGGTGCTGATTTTTGCGCCCATCGCGCCGCAGTTTGAAAAGAAGGCCATGGCGCAGGTGCTGGCTGCAGTGGCGACGCGGCAACAGTTCTCGCCAACGGATCCCAAAGCAATTCAGATGTTCGGGCGTGACGAGTTCCGTCCGATCATTGACGCGCTCACCATCGGATTACAAGTGTTGCTCACATTCGTTGGAACGTTGACTCTGGGCATCGGCGGCGTCGGGGTCATGAACATCATGCTGGTTTCCGTCGATGAGCGCATCCGGGAGATCGGTCTGCGTCGAGCCCTCGGAGCCAGGAAGCGTCATATTAAGTTCCAGTTTCTCGCTGAGACATTGCTGATCATGGTGCTGGGTGGGGCGATCGGCGTGTTGTTGTCGTACGCCATCGCTGCTGCTGTGGGCACGTTGCCAATGATGGGGCCGTTGTTTGAAGACGATTCGGGCAAGGGCGACATCCATCTGCAAATCTCGTTGATGACGGTTACGCTTTCCACCCTGGTGCTGCTAATCGTTGGTGTGATTAGCGGCCTGGTGCCGGCGCTACGCGCGTCGAAGCTGGACCCGGTGGAAGCACTGCGCTACGAGTAGAGGATCGGTGCCACGGATCTCGCTGATCAAACCGGTCCGTAGGTCAAAGAATCATACGTCAGAATCCCCGGCTGTGTTTCGTCCTCACCCATAAATATCATTTGACCCGACTTCCCGTAAGCTGTACCTTGCTGCCAGTTCCTCAAAGACTCCGCGAGGTGCGTGCTTGCCGATTTCCGCAATCGATGCCATTGGTCCCGCCTTTCACCACACCAGAGAGCAACTGTTTCAGCCGTTCCGTTTGGCGCAGTGGGCGAAGCTTGCGCTAGTGGGTTTGCTGGCGGGAGAACTGACCTCGGGGGGATGCAACAGCAGCAGCTTCCAAATACCGACCCGTCCCGGTGGCGGTAATCGTTTTATGGATTTCGCTCTGCCCAACGTCAATCCCGTGTTATTTGCCTCATTGATCGTGCTGCTGATCGTGCTCGGCATAATCTTCTGGATCTTCCTCCTCTATATGAGCAGTGTGATGCGCTTCATCCTGTTTGATAGCGTTGTCTCCAAGCACTGCGAAATCATGCGCAACTGGGGCCGGTGGCACGGGGCTGGGTTGCGCTACTTCGTGTGGCAGATTCTTTTTCTACTGGCGATAGGTGTCGGTTTCACCATACTGATTGGAATTCCTGCAGCGATTGCCTTCGCCGCTGGTTGGCTCCACGCTCCCCGGCAGCACATGATTCCACTGATCCTGGGCGGCATGCTTTTATTCTTCGTGGTGATGGGTTTCATTTTACTTTCACTGGTAGTTCACGTTCTCACCAAGGACTTCGTCGTGCCCGAGATGGCGCTGGAGAACATCAGTGCAATAGAAGCGTGGCGGCGCCTATTGCCCATGTTGAAAGTGGAGAAGGGCGGCTACGCTGGCTATATCGGCATGAAAATTGTTATGGCTTTAGGCGCTGCCGTGGTTGTGGGCATTATTACGTTTATCGTGATCCCGATTGTCCTGATCCCAGTCGGGGGCTTCGGGGTCATTGCCGTGTGGGCGGGAAAGACTGCCGGCCTAACCTGGAACTTGTACACAATTACGCTTGCGGTTGTCGTGGGATGCATTGCGCTCGCCGTGCTTTTGTACGTGGTCTCTTTGATCTCGGTGCCTGTGATTGTGTTCTTTCCCGCTTACTCGATCTATTTCTTCGCTTCGCGCTATCCGGCGCTTGACGCTCTGCTGCATCCGCCCGCGCCGATCCTCGCGCAGGTCCCTACTTTGCCTCCGCCGCCACCAGAGGCGATTGCGTAGACCGTTTGGTGATGAAAAGACGGTTAGCGTCTTCAATCCCGTGCGCGATTTTTGATCCAGATGGGCGAGCCGACGAATCCGAATGCTTTCCGGAGTTGGTTTTCCAGAAACCGCTGGTAGGAAAAGTGCAATTTCACCTTGCGGTTAGTGAAAAGGACAAATGTTGGTGGGGACACTCCCGCCTGCGTCATGTAATAGATTTTGACTTGCTGGCGTGCGGGGACCGAAGCGCGCTCGAAATCGACGTACTTCAAGAAACGATTCATCTCGGCAGTCGGAATGCGTTTTCGGCGCTCGGACGCTACTTCTTCGAGTGTGGGGAGAATCCTCTCTGTGCCCTCGCCCGTGGCGGCCGAGACAAACAGCACAGGCGCATAACTCAGAAATTTGAGGTCGTAGCGGACTCTTTGTTCGTAGGCCGTGCGATCGGCCGGACTCTGGCTTTCGCGAATGCGCGCCGCTTTCGACTCCCTTCCGGCTTTTTTCTGGCCACTCGTCACTAAGTCCCATTTGTTCACGATAATGATGACGGACCGGCCGCTTTCATGGGCGTAGCCGGCGATGGTCGCGTCGAGCGCGCTCACACCCTCGGTGGCATCAATCACCAGCAGCGCGATATCAGCCGCATCGAGATGCTTACGGGCCATCACGACGGAAAGCTTTTCCGCCATCAGATGAGTTTTGCCCTTGCGACGAATTCCGGCCGTGTCAATGAAGCGGAAGCTCTTGCCGTTGATTTCGACCACTTCATCAACGGCGTCGCGGGTTGTGCCAGGGATTGGCGAAACGATAGCGCGGGAAGTTCCGCTGAGCCGGTTCAGCAGCGTTGACTTCCCAACGTTCGGGTGCCCGATAATCGCTACTTTGACTTCCTTGGGCTCCGGAGCGACCTCAGGTTCGGGCGCGTCTTGCATCTCCTCGGTAGGTTCGGCGGTTTCGGGCTTCGCAGTCTCGAGCCTTAACGCTTCAAAGACGGCGTCCAGAACGTCGTCCACGCCGCGTCCATGCTCGGCGGAAATAGGAAACAACTTCCTGATCCCCAATCGATGGAATTCGTCGGTAAGCGATTGTTGTTTGTCGCTATCAATCTTATTGACGGCCAGAAACAATGGCTTGCCTCCGCGAAGCAACAATCGGGCAAGGTCGAGATCGGGAGCGGTGAGTTCGCTTCGGCCGTCGACTACCAGAATTACGGCGTCAGCTTCTTCGAGCGCGACCCTGGCCTGGCGAAAGATTTCTGCAGGAATAAAATCCTTTTCTTCCGGTTCAATCCCCCCGGTGTCCACGATGCGCAGGCGGTGTCCGCGGAAATGAGCTTCGCCGTAGAGGCGGTCGCGAGTGATCCCGGGTTCGTCGCCGACTATGGCCCGGCGCGATCCAACGATGCGATTGAACAGCGTGGATTTCCCGACGTTAGGCCGGCCCACGATAGCAATGGTGCGCACGCCCGCGGTGACCGGGGCGCTCATCGAGTTGGCATTGATTCGAGTCAAAGGCTCCGAGATTGTGTGGGCACGGCTCTCTGACCCGTGCATGTTGTAGAGACGTTGCTTGCAACGTCTCAGCCCGCAAACAAGATCTGATGCCGGCATCTTCGCAAACGTACAGTGGCTTATTATAGAGACTCCATGGCGCCGACTTCTCAGCCAGCCTCGATTGGTGTTTCCAGCGCCAAGAAACAGCAGATCTCGCTCTATCAATTCTTCGGGCCCGGAGGCGTGCTCGCGCGCACCCATCCCGCCTACGAATTTCGCCGTGGTCAACTCCAGATGGCGCAAGCCGTGGAGCAGGCTCTCGAAGAAAAACGGCACCTCATCGTGGAAGCCGGCACCGGGACGGGAAAGACACTCGCCTACCTCGTCCCCATCATTCGTTCAGGCAAGCGCGTGATTATTTCGACCGGAACCAAGAACTTGCAGGAGCAGCTCTTCCACAAGGATATCCCCTTTCTTGAACAAGCGTTGTTTCCTGATGGCGAAGGCCGGTTGAACGTTTGCTACATGAAGGGGCGCAACAATTACTTATGTCGCAAGAAGCTCTATGATCTTACCGGCCAACCTGTTCTCAGTGGCTTGGAGGAGATCGAGCATTACCGCGCCATTGCAGCGTGGGAGAAAACGACGCAGACTGGCGACCGGGCGGAACTTGCGGAACTGCCTGAGGCCAGCGCGCTTTGGCACAAGATCGACGCGCGCTCCGACGCTTGTCTCGGCCAGAAATGCAGCTCGTGGGATAAGTGCTTCATCACGGAGATGCACCGGCGGGCAATGGAAAGCGACATCATCATCGTCAACCATCATCTATTCTTCGCTGATCTCTCGATTAAGCAACAATCTGAGTACGCACCCGACGCGGGCATTTTGCCGGAAGTGGGAGCGGTCATCTTCGATGAGGCGCATGAACTCGAAGATGTAGCGGGCAGTTACTTTGGTGTTTCGATCAGCAACGGAAGAGTAGAAGAGCTCTGCCGCGATGTGGAGGCGTCGCTGCAACGCAATCACATGCTTTCCGCATCAATCTCGGGCGCGTTGAAAAGCCTGCGAGAGCGATCTATGTTTTTCTTTGCCTTGCTTCCCCAGGGCGAGGGACGCTTTTCTTTTGAGAACCGGCGCGACTTTCTGGAGGAAAACGGCGAAGAGTTCATGGCCTTGCAGCAATCGTTTACGCGGCTGGGCTCGGAACTGGAAAACCTGCCGTCCAAGCCGGAGGAAGTTTTCAACTTTGCCCGACGCGCACAAGAGTTGCAAGTGCAATTTGGTTTTTTGATGGAGTCAGAAGACCCGAACACCGTCTTTTGGATCGAGCGCCGACGCGGTGGACGCGACAAATTCAACGTTTACCTGCAAGCCACGCCGATTGATGTCGCTCCAATTCTGAAGACTTGCCTGTTCGACAAGCTGGAGTGCGCCGTGATGACTTCGGCCACACTCGCCGTCGGCGGCGGCTTTGAGTACATGCGTCGCCGGCTGGGGCTCGAGCACACGCGAGAGTCCATCTTGCCCACGCATTTCGACTACGAAAATCAGGCGCTGTTCTACGTTCCGCCCGATCTGCCCGATCCGCGCACGCCGCAGTTCGCGGCCAAGGCGGCGGACCGCATCCGGCGATTGCTTGAAATCACGCGCGGCCGGGCCTTCGTATTATTCACCAGCTACGCGCAGATGAACGATGTTTACCAGCGTCTGTTAGGCGAGCTCGACTTTCCCATGCTGTTGCAAGGCGATGCTCCGAAGTGCACGCTACTGGAGGAGTTCCGCCTGACGCCGAACGCCGTCCTATTCGCAACGTCTTCCTTCTGGCAGGGCGTCGACGTGCAGGGAGAGCAGCTCAGTTGCGTGATCATCGATCGGCTCCCTTTCGCCGTGCCCACCGACCCGGTGGTCGCGGCGCGGGTGAAGTCGATCGACGCCGAGGGCGGCAACGCTTTTTTTCAGTATCAGGTGCCCGCGGCAGTGATTACTTTGAAGCAGGGCTTCGGACGGCTTATTCGCTCGCTCCATGACCGCGGCCTGCTGGCGTTGCTGGACAATCGCATTCTAAAGAAGGCTTATGGAAGAGTGTTCGTAGAAAGCCTGCCAAACTACCGCAAGACGACGGAGTTGGTAGTAGTGGAGGAATGGTTTCGAGTGGAAATAGGCAAATGCGGGCAGAGAGACTGAGCGGGTGCATGTTCGGGCCGAGAGAACGACAAATATCAGCCAAGCAGTTTCATACCCGCAGCGCTCGCGGCGTTCCGATCGAACGTAACAGTGTACTGACATTCCGCGACGTTGCCGCAGCGCTCAATCAGGCAGTCGGCAAAGTCGGCGCGGCTGGCCCTGAACTTCCGCAATGCCTGCCAGACGATCTCCGCTCGTTCGATAACCAACTCTTTGCTCCGCAGCAGGGTCTCTAGGACCTGAGCGATTTCGTTCTTCTTGAAACGGTAGGAAACCTCCAACACCCAAACCAATTCCACAATGACGGTCATGGAAAGGAAGCCAGGTGCATCCGAGGAAAGTGTATCCATCACCCTCATCTCCGCGGGCGTTTGGGCGTCCTCGTCGTGAGTAAGGTAGCGAACAACAACGTTCGTGTCGAGGCCGATCATCTCTAGGCCGATCACCGCGACCGGGATGCTCGCCTTGCGATGGCTGCGTTCATCTCTTCAATCGATACCGCCTTGCTTCGCTTTCCCCGGAACAGCCCTTTCAGCTCCTGTACCGAGCGGGTAGCTGCCACAATTACGAATTGACCCTTACCCTGCTCCACGAATTCCACGCGATCTCCAGCCCCGAGACCGAGGGCAGCGCGTACCCGAGAGGGTATGGTGATTTGGCCTTTCGAAGTGAGGGTTGCAGCCGCCATCGTATCCTCAAATTCGTGTTCCTTACGTAATAGTAAGGAATGAGGAATATGTCAAGGACAAAAGCGCGCTGGTGTAAGTCCTACCCTGTAAATAGATGGAGCTGGGGGGGGGCAAACTAGCGGTTTCTTCACGATACAATTGCAAGTCACAAGCCTCAGCCAGAGTAATCAGACACTTCCTGAATCACTAGCTTTGTGTGGCGCGGGCTCTGCATCAAACCACATGAGAGGAGATTGGATGCTCAAAAACGCAGGACTCATAGCTGCGGCATTATGTCTACTTACGTCATCGGGGATAACTCAGGATAAAGGTCATTTCGACGCCAGCTTCAACGGCGCGGTTGTTTTCACTAAAACATCGAACGGAAACGGCATTCAACATAGCGCGACCATTGGCTCCGATTATTTTGGTACTTTCCGCGTCAGATTCAATCGCAAACACTCGTTGGAATTCAATTACGGTCGCGCCAAGAACTCTCAGGTGTACCAGACCAAGTTCGACTACCACGTAGTGACGTCTACTTCAGAGTACAGTGGGGCCTACGTTTACAACCTTTTTGAAAAGGGAAAATTTGAGCCTTTCCTGCTAGTAGGTGCCGGCGCTCTCAGTTTCAATCCTCAGAGCACATGGCTGATACTTCCTGATTTTGTTGCTGGCATTCCCAATCGAGTCCAAATCAACCTGAATGCGGCCAAGCAGACCAATCTCGCGTACCTGTATGGCGGGGGAGTGGATTACCGCCTGCGTTGGCGATTCGCCCTCCGGTTGCAATATCGCGGTCTTATTTACAACGCTCCGGATTTTAAAGTGAACCCTAATTCTGGAAGCGCTGTGAATTTTTCTACGGGAAGCAAAGCACACATGGCTGAGCCTTCAATCGGGCTGGTGTTCAGGTTCTAGCCGTAAAAGAAAAGAAGCCAGAGATTTCATGGATCAAGATGCTCTTCTATATTGTGATCCGGTGAATCCGCGCAAGTCAGTCGCTGATCTTAGGAGTTCAATGCTGCCTTACGCAACTTCCGGCTCTCCGCCAGCAATGCCATGGAGTGCATCAGGTTTTGCAGGGTCACAATGCCGATCAGGTGTTCATCCTCAACCACGGGGATAATGCTGAGATTGCGGGCAGTCAGCTTGCGGAACGCCGAAGCCAGCGATTCCTTCTTCTGCGCGACTTCGAAGATGCGGTTCATCACCGCCTGGACATATCCGTTCCCTTCCGCACGCAAAGCTTGAAGGATTTTTTGTTTCGAGATTACTCCCACCATGTCGCTGCCTCGAATGACGGGGAAATCATCCTGCAGCGAATGTACGGCTTTCTCTAATGCATCTTCCAAAGTGTCGGCGGGCGAGAGCGTGGCAAAGTCGGTCAGCATAATGTCTTCCAGCCGCACGGTTTCGAGCACCGACTGAAATACCGCCGACCGCTCCTCCAGTTGCGCCGCGATGAACAGGAAGAAACCAATCATCGTGAGCCAGATATTCCACAGCATGCCCACCAGCATGAACAGGGTTGCGAAGGCCTGCCCAATCGAAACTGCGCG
This sequence comes from uncultured Acidobacteriota bacterium, assembly GCA_963832245.1. GTDB lineage: Bacteria > Acidobacteriota > Terriglobia > Terriglobales > Acidobacteriaceae > JABDBE01. The sequence continues at coordinate 1,400,743 of CAWHTG010000004.1, read as the reverse complement.
GCGTGTGGCCCGGACAGAATCCATGCTTCGGCTAAATACGGCTCGCAGCACTCGCCCCCCATCCATTGGATACGCCGGCAATAGGTTGAATAACGCCAATCCCAGGTTGGACCAGACCAGGCTGCGGGGCAGGTTTCCAGAGTACACGTAAGGCTTAGTCCAGAGATGAATCTGAGGCGCCACCGCAAGCAGGATGACGGCAGCAACTACCGCAATGATGATATTGACCAAAGGGCCCGCCACGGCGATGCGGATATCTCGCTTCCAAGTGAGCAAACCCGGCTCGATGGGATGCTGGGTTTCATCGAGCAGCGTGACTTCACCGATAGGCAGTAAAATAATCGCTTTGGCTGGAACCCCTGCACGCATGCTCACCAACGAGTGCCCCAACGCATGTAATACCACGCTGCCGAGAATAATTCCCACCAGCGCCAGACCGCGGCCTGGGTTGGCTGGACCCTTGGTCGTGGATTCGGTCAGCCACACGAAAATAAGCAGAAAAAAGAACGTCAGATGGATGCGAAGTTCGACTCCGAATATCCGACCTGCCGGAATGGACCAATTTCTCATCCGAAAACCCGTAATAGCTCTGCAACCTCTATTCTATATAGTTTAGACGCCGCCATGGGGTCAGGCGATGCGGTTCGGTAATCGAAGGTGCCGGGGCTGAAGTTAACTGCGTGGGGACGGCCCGCCCTCGCTGCCCAGCCGGCAACGCTCGAAGTCTGCTGAGCTTTGCTCAGCCGGACAGCCGAGAGCCTGCCCTGAGCGAAGTCGAAGGGGCGGCTGTCCCCACCTATGAGAGTGATTGCAGGAAAATATCGCAGCCGGAGGTTGCGATCGCTACCTGGCTTGGACCTTCGTCCTACAGCTGATCGCTTGCGCGAGACGTTGTTCAACGTACTCACAGCAGGAAACCCCACAGCTCTTGAGGGAACGGTCTGGTTCGATCTTTATGCGGGAACAGGTGCCGTCGGCATCGAGGCGATAAGCCGCGGCGCGGGCATGGTTCACTTTGTGGAATCGTCAAAGCACGCGGCGGAACTAATAAAAGGAAACCTAGCCTCGTTGGGGATCGGAACAGGGTTTCAAATCTCAAATCAGGATTCGATCCGTGCCTTACGCGGACTGGGGTCAACCGCCACAGTCGCAGATTTTATTTTTCTCGACCCTCCTTACGAATTGGAAAAAGCCTACGTCCAAACTTTGTCGTCGCTTGCACACTCCAGGATTCTGAAAGCTGAAACTATCGTCATCGCAGAGCATCCAAAGAAATTCGACCCAGGCCAAGTTTTTGTGCCGCTGCATCGCTACCGTCACCTGGTTCAGGGGGATGCAGCGTTGAGCTTTTACCGGAGAGCGCAATAACACATGGCGAGCCGATATAGCTCCTATCACGAAGGCGAACTGGCGGTGCAAACCCGCGCGGGAGTCGGCTTGGATGGCTTGGCCGCAGAGGCGATGTACCGCGCCGCAATGCCCGCTGGTGTGCAACGGTTTCTGCTGGCGCAACAACTGGCGGTGTTTTCCACCCGGGATGCCGATGATCTGGTATGGGCTTCCATGCGTTCCGGCCCGCCAGGCTTTCTCCGTCCACTCGACGGAGGTACGTTGGAAATCGGGGGATACTCACATCGTCACGATCCGCTGCTGGCGAATCTCGCCGCGCATGCCGAGGCCGGGATGATCGTGATCAATCTCGAAGCCCGGCATCGGGTTCGGCTGAACGGCACGGCGCGAGCACATTCCGACGGACGGATCGTGCTCAGCACCCAACAGGTTTACGGCAACTGTCCGCAGTACATCCAGGCACGGGCCGTGATCGGCGATCGTGAAGTCTCCACCGCTCCTGCACGCTTCGGGGAAGAACTCGACCGCCGCCAGAGCCAGTCGGTCGAACAAGCCGATACTTTGTTCATTGCGACGGCTCACCAGGATTCGGGCTCCGACGCTTCTCATCGCGGCGGAAGACCGGGGTTTGTATGCGTGGAGAGCGAGAAACGGCTGCTGCTCCCCGATTACCGCGGCAATAACATGTTCAATACGCTCGGCAATATCGTTTCAAATCCCCGGACCGGATTGCTCTTCCCCGACTTCCAATCGGGGAGCGCATTGCAACTATCGGGAAGCGCACGCATTCTTTGGGACGATCCGCGAACGAATCGCTTTGAAGGTGCGCAGCGACTGGTAGAGTTTGATATCGAGCGAGTAATTGAACTACCGGAGGCGACGCTCCTGCGCTTTGAGTTCCAGAGCTATTCGCCGTTGCTGCCGGGCGAGGCGCGAACTACATGAGAATTTCATTCGTGCGACGCACAATCGGGTGTTGCATCTCCTGCAGATCGTTCTTCACCTGATTGAGCCCATAAACGCACTGCTCGAAATGATTCGACAGGCGGCCGAACAACGGCGCCACCTTGGTGTATTCGAAATGCTCAAATTTGGAGACGATGTAATAGCTCTCCTTGCCAGCCTTGATCCAATCGACGAAATTCTCCGTACGGTTTCGGCGCAGGCGGAAGTGGTTGATGCTCTCCGGAAACATGCCCGTAAAAAAGAGCGTGTAATCCCCGATGTGTTTGCGAACCTGGCGCTCACGATCGAAAGAAGGCGCAGGTCCGTAGACCGGATTAGACTCGGTCAGCATCTCGCCAACATCGGTGATGGGCTGGTCAGCACCGTTGCGAATCTTGAATAGCTGCTCGACTTCACAGAACTCAGCCATGAGATGCGCGACGTAGCTGACAATCTGAGGATCGCGAATCCCAATCTCCTCGGCATAGTGTCGGCCAACGAGTTCAACAAAGAGTTGTTGCAGTGGATGCGATTCCGAAATCATGGTTTAGTACCCTCGGACCCCGCCTCCTCAGCGGGGCTCTTCTGCTGCGCGATTTTTATCGCGTCTTCATTGAAAACGCAAGTAACTTTTGTAAGTCGCGCACGCCCTCTTTCCACTTTGTTAGAGTGCGCAAGTTTATGCAAAGGTTTCCCGGAGTGTTTGTTGGCACACCCGAGACTCCGCTGCTCATCACCTTAGTGCTTCAGGTTAAAATGAGCGGTCCTGGAGGGGATTTACTTTATGGAACGGCAGAACATCTCCAGCGGTACACGTTGGGAACCGATTGTGGGTTACTCTCGTGCGGTAAAAGTAGGTCCTTACGTGCATGTGGCCGGAACGACTGCCACGGGCCCGGATAGCAAAGTCGTTGGTGTGGGCGACCCTTATGCCCAGACCGTACAGACGCTCAAGAACATCGAATCGGCTTTACACAAGGCCGGGGCTACATTGAAAGATGTGGTGCGCACTCGGATGTTCGTGATCAACATCGGCGATTGGGAGAAGATCGGCAAGGCGCACGGTGAATTTTTCCGCGACATTCGTCCTGCGACATCGATGGTACAGGTCAGCGCGTTGATTTCTCCGGAGATGCTGGTAGAAATTGAAGCCGACGCAGTGATTGGAGCGTCCGAGGCCTGGAATGCGCTGGGCATCGAGCTACAAGAAGAGATCGTGGTAGAATCTCTGCCGTTTTCGAAGTCGAGCAAGAGATCCTGGCTTAACTCATCGCTTGCGGGGAGAATCAATGAAAAACCTGGCAGCCGGTTTGTTGATGTTGCTCCTCATGACCAGTTCGAACCTGAATGCACAAACCAAGGCGGACAAAGAAGCCGTTCGCAAGTTGCCGCAGGCTTTCTGCGACGCCTGGGCGAAGCACGATGGTCACGAGCTAGCAAAGATAATGGCTGACGATGTGGATTTCGTAACGGTGGCGACTGTCTACCTCCATGGCAGACCCGACTTCGAAAAATTTCACGCGCGATTGCTGAGCGGGCGCTTCAAGGATTCGACCCTTACCACCTTGGAAAACACCATGCGCTTCCTGCGTCCGGATATGGCCGTCGTTCACTGGAGCTGGAGGATTGCTGGCGATAAGAATCCCGACGGGACACCTCGTCCGCCGCGCTTCGGAATGATGACAATGGTCGCCGAAAAACGGGGAGACGCCTGGCCGGTTATAGTTGCACAGAACACCAATGCCATGCTCGGAACGCCACCCGAACTACAGGACATCAAGACTCCAATCCCGGTACCTGGGGCGGAGGTCAAACCCTAGTGGTTCTGCATTTGATCCGCGGACTATTCGAATGAAAAAATCTTGGTGCATCCTGCTCTTCGCCATTGTGATCTCTAGCGTCGCCCAGGAAAACAATGGCAGTCCAGTGTTGCACCCGTTTACTGTCATCCGCGCGGGGGCGCTCATTGACGGCAAATCTGAATCCGTTCGCCACAATCAGATCATCATCATCCGCGGCGACCGGGTCGAAAGCATCTCTGATGCCGCCGTCGCAAGGATTCCAGCGGACGCGGACGTCATCGATCTCTCTCGTGCAACCGTACTGCCCGGACTGATCGATTCGCATACTCACATCTTCCTGCAAGGCGAGGACCCGGTGCAGGGGGGATACGACATCAACATTCTGAAATACCCGCTGGCTTTGCGTGCGGCGCGTGCAACAGTTTCTGTGCGGCGGGCGCTGGAGCAGGGCTTCACCACGTTACGTGATTTGGAGACCGAAGGCGCGGGCTACGGCGATATCGGCATCAAGCAGGCCATCGAGGGCGGATACATTCCCGGGCCGCGTCTGTTCGTCTCGACCCGCGCCATTTCCACAACCGGAGGCTACCCGCTCGAAGGCTACGCGCCGGAGCTGGACATGCCCACGGGCGCACAGCTCATCGATGGGCCAGTCGAAGCACGCAAAGCTGCTCGCGAACAATTGTCGCACGGCGCCGACTGGATCAAGGTTTACATGACCCATCGCTCATGGGTGGGGAAGAACGGCGAACTCGTTTCCCAACCAACGCTGACGATCGAGGAACTGAAGGCAATCGTCGACGAAACTCACGGCTGGGGAAAAAAGGTTGCCTGTCACGCATACGGTGGAATTGGATTGCATCGCGCACTCGACGGCGGTTGCGACTCGATCGAACACGGTCTCGACCTCGACGACGCAGCCATCGCCCAGATGCTCAAGCAGGGTACCTGGTATTGTCCTACCCTGAGCGCGTATTACCACGATTGGGCTCCGGCCGATACTCCTGAAGGTCAGCGTGATCGAAAACGCGTAGCGGTGCATGAGGTATCGTTTCCCAAGGCGCTCCATGCCGGCGTGAAGATTGTTTTTGGCACCGACATTGGAGGCATTCCCTGGAGCGAGCCCATCGCACAAGAATTTCCCCGCATGGTGGAGTTTGGCATGTCGCCCATGGACGCGATCAGGAGCGCCACTTCGCGCGCCGCAGACATGCTCGACATGCAAGGGCAGATTGGGGTGATCGCGTCCGGCGCTTATGCGGACATCATCGCAGTTAGCGATGATCCACTGCGTGACATCAAGGTCCTGCAAAACGTGCAGTTCGTGATGAAAGACGGCAAGGTTTTCCGGAACGAAACCAAGTAAGCCCGAGCTACCGGCCGTCCGTGATCAATTCCCTTGACACCGTTTCCACATACGTCATAATGCCCGAATCCTTTTTATCCGCCCTGACGCGGCAGCGGGCAGCGCGGGTTGTTGGAGGGAAGTATGAAGGTGCTAAGGCTGTGTGATCCCGAAGCAGCGGCAGTCCCGGTGGAAGCCAGCGTGGCCGACGCCATCCACAAGATGCTTGACTTTCATGTGGGTGCAGTCGCCATCGTCGACAGCGAGAAGCGAGTGGCCGGGATCTTTACTGAACGCGACGTGTTGCGCAAGGTTTCTTTGAGCGGGCGCGATCCTGCCCAGATTCCGGTCCGAGAGCTGATGACCACGCCGGTAGAGCTGGCAACCTCGGAAACCGGCCCGGGCGAAGCCCTGATCACGATGGTGGAACGCCATTTTCGGCACCTCCCGGTGGCCGACAACAATGGCAAGTTGCTGGGAATGCTCTCCATTCGCAATCTGCTGGAGTGGCGAATCGAGGATCTGAGCGGCGAACTCGACTCCCTCGAACAGTACGTCAGCAACGACGCCCCGGGCGGAGACTAGCAAATTGTTCTTGCGCAAACGCTCTTGACTGGGCCGCTGCCGGCTCTTCTCACATTGCTTTTTGCCTCGGCGGCAGTTTAGATTTCTCTTATGGTCAGTGGCTTCGACAAATTGCTTTCGGATACGATGGCTTCAACCGCGACCGAGCCTCGCTTCAACGGACACTCCATGGTAGGCGCGCTGAAACGGGTGCTGGTGTGTTCTCCGCGCACCGCCTGCTGGCATCAGCCCGAACGAGCGGCCCGGTGGCGGGAGCTCGGCTTCATGCATCCGCCGGATTTTGCCATGGCGCAGGCGCAGCATGAGGCTTTGTGCCGCGAATTGGAAGCGTGCGGCGCGGAAGTTGAGGACATTCCCCCGGCCATGGAGCTTTCGCTCGATGCCGTCTATGCCCACGACGCCTCACTGCCAACGGATTTTGGGTTGATCCTCATGCGTCCCGGCAAAATGAACCGGGTCCCTGAAGGCAGACATCATGGATCTTTTTGCCAGATCCTGGGCGTTCCCATGCTGGCCAAGATTACGCCCCCGGCCACAACCGAGGCGGGAGACATAGTATGGCTTGATGCCAAGACGCTGCTCATCGGCCACGGATATCGCACCAACGGGCAAGGCATCCAGCAGATGCGCGCCCTGCTCGCGCCTAAAGGCACAGAAGTTCTCTCTGCGCCGCTGCCGCATGGACAAGGCCCTTCCATGTGTTTACACCTCATGTCGCTGATCAGCTTGCTCGATGAGAAGACCGTACTCGTTGACTTGCCCTGGCTTGCCGTCGAAACCGTAGAGCTGTTGAAAGTGCGTGGCTACCGCTTCATCGAGATTGATTATTCCGAGCGCGAAACGCTCGCCTGCAACGTTCTCTCGTTAGGGGAAAAGCGTCTGCTTGCGTTGGAAGAAAACGCAAAGACGAATGAGAAGCTGCGCGCGGCAGGCTTCGATGTCCGAACCTTCCCCGGCTCCGCCCTCTGCATTAACGGCGGCGGCGGGCCAACCTGCCTGACCCGGCCATTGCTGCGGGAATAAGGATGATCGTGTGGTGACGGGCGACTCGCCCGTCCCGCCCGGACGGGGGCGTCCGGGACTACGCAAGCTGTATCCGAACCTCCATGAACTCTCCTGTTAGAATTGAAGGGCAATGGTCTTGCCTTTCGTTCGTGATCTGTTCACGGACGTGGAAAAGTTGCCCGCCTTCTTACGCGTAGCCTCCCACCTCCGCGAGGGTACGGGGCGGATACGTGTCTCTGGACTCACCCCCACCGCGAAAGCGCTGCTTCTGGTTCTATTGCAGAAAAGCGTTGGCCGCCCAATTATGGTCGTGGTTTCCGACAACCGCGCAGCTGAGGAGTTCGTCCCGGTCTTGCAGGCTTTCCACGAACTGGTTGGTGGGAACGAGCCGGATTCCGTAGTCTCGCTGCCGACGCGCGATGTCCTGCCATTCCAAAATCTCTCACCGCATCCTGAGATTCAGGAGGAACGCGCAGTAGCGCTGTGGAAAATTGCGACGGGCGCTGTTTCGATTCTGGTTTCGCCAATCGCTGCGACTGCCCTTCGCCTTCGCTCCGCGGAGTACTATGCCGATTTGGCACGAATGGTTCGGCGTGGCGAAACGCTCGACACCGAACCGCTTCTCCGCCATCTCAACACCGTCGGATACACTTCGACCGACGTAGTGGAAATGCCCGGCGAGTATGCCATACGAGGCGGCATTCTCGACGTGTACTCGCCTGAGGCTGACCGCCCGCTGCGCATCGAGTTTTTCGGCGACGAGGTCGAGTCCATCCGCAAGTTCGATCCTGCCACCCAGCGCTCGTCAACCCCAGTCGATGAAGCGCTACTTCTCCCTCTCACCGAAACTCCAGTCAACGACGATCTGCTGGGAGCGATTCATGTCCGCCTGTCGGGAAAGCGTATCACCGGTGCGGAAGAGGTCGTCGAGCAAGCTGTACGCTCTGGCGGCGTCAGTGTGTTTCCCGGCTGGGAGTTTTACGCACCGGTTGCCGGAGCGGACCGTACTGTCTTCGACCTTCTTCCTAACGCTCTCATTTTGGCGGATGAACCAGACAGCTTGAAGCAAGAGTTTGATCACGCCTGGTCCCGCATCCAGGACGCGCATGAACGCAGTGAGGTCGGTAATCTCGTACGGCCCACAGATCTCTACATCCCGCCGGATGAGTGGTGGCGGAAACTCGCGAGCCTTCCCGGAGCTTCGATCGAGCATCTTGAAATCGCGCGTCCCGACGAAGCCGAGTCCGTCAGCTTTCATTCGCAGCCGGCGCAGCGGTTTCATGGCGCAGTTCCGGCAATGTTGGAGGACGTCAAGAAGCAGATCGCGGAACAGAATCGCGTCCTGATTGCGGTGCCGAATATCGGGGAAGTCGAGCGCCTCGCCGACCTCTTCAGCGAGTACGCTCTTTCTTTTCGTTTAGGCAGCCGCACTCGTGGCGGAGAAAGCTATGCCGACGAAACCGCCTACTTTGCCGGCGAGATTCTCACCAGCACGCTAGTCAAAGCCTATGTGCCGGACGGCGTCGTAATGCCTGAGGCTCACCTGGCGATTCTCGGCGCTCGTGATCTGTTCGATGAATCCGAGTCCATGGTCTCGCGCCCGCAGCGCACCAAGTCCAAAGTCTCCGCATTCCTTTCCGACTTTCGCGACTTGCAAGTGGGCGATTACGTAGTGCATGTCGAGCACGGGATCGGGCAATATCAGGGGCTGAAGGAAATCAACCAGGGCGACGGAAATGCCGAGTTCATGCTGCTCGAGTATGCGGAAGGCGCGCGTCTGTATGTTCCTCTAACGCGGCTTGATCTGATTCAGAAATACCGTTCGTCCGAAGGCGCAAAGCCGCCGCTCAGCCATCTGGGTACCGCAGCCTGGGCCAAAACGAAAGCCCGCGTGCGCAAGGCCATGAAAGACATGGCCGACGAGTTGCTCAAACTTTATGCGGAGCGCAGAGCAGCAAAGGGGTTCGCATTCTCCGCCGACAATCAATGGATGCGCGAGTTCGAAGATGCTTTCGAGTTCACCGAGACTGAAGATCAAGACCTCGCCATTACCGATGTAAAGCGCGACATGGAGTCGTCGCAACCGATGGATCGTTTGCTGTGCGGCGACGTCGGCTACGGCAAGACGGAAATCGGCATGCGCGCCGCGTTCAAAGCTGTCAATGACAACAAGCAAGTCGCGGTGCTTGCGCCCACGACTGTGCTTGCTTTTCAGCATTTCGAAATCTTCAAGCAACGTTTTGCGGCATTTCCCGTCAAGATCGAAATGATCAGCCGCTTTCGCAGCCCAAAGCAGCAGAAAGAAATTCTGCAAAAGGTCGAGGCCGGGAAAGTCGATATCCTGATCGGCACCCACCGTCTGCTCTCAAAAGACATCAAGTTCACCGACCTCGGCCTGCTGATCGTGGACGAAGAACAGCGCTTCGGAGTGCGTCATAAAGAGCGGCTGAAGCAGATGCGGAAGGAGGTCGACGTTCTTACCATGTCTGCCACTCCGATTCCACGCACCTTGCACATGTCCTTGGTGGGTATGCGCGATATGAGCGTGATTGAGACTCCGCCCAAAGACCGCATCGCCATTCAAACCGTGGTGGCAAGCTGGGACGAGAAGCTGATCCAGTCTTCGCTCGAGCAGGAACTCGACCGTGGCGGCCAAGTCTATTTCGTATACAATCGTGTGGAAAGCATCTGGGAGATCGCGGCGAAGCTGCAGGAATTAGTTCCGAGGGCACGCATCATCGTAGGACACGGCCAGATGTCGGAAGGAGAACTGGAAAAGGTGATGTTGAAATTCATGCATCACCAGGCCGACATTCTCGTAGCTACGACGATCATCGAAAATGGTCTCGACATCCCGCTCTGCAATACCATCATCATCAATCGCGCCGACCGCTTTGGACTCTCCGAGCTCTATCAGTTGCGCGGACGCGTAGGCCGTTCCAACCGCAGAGCGTATGCGTACTTGCTGATTCCGGCCGACATCGAACTCACGCCGATCGCTCGCAGACGCCTGGCTGCATTAAAAGAATTTTCCGACCTCGGCGCGGGCTTCAAAATCGCCGCGTTGGATTTAGAACTGCGCGGCGCTGGCAATCTGCTGGGCGGCGAACAGAGCGGGCACATCGAAGCCATCGGCTTCGAACTCTACACCCAGATGCTCGATCGCGCCGTCCGCGAGATGAAGGGCGAAGCCGCAGCCGATGAGGCTGAAACCCAGCTCAACCTCGGTCTCAATATTCGTATCCCGGTGAACTACATTCCGGAAGAGAACCAGCGGCTGCGAATGTACAAGCGGGTTGCTGGAGTCGAGACCGAGTCACAATTAAGTGATGTCGGCGCCGAACTTGAAGACCGCTACGGCGAACCTCCCGCCGCCGTGCGCAACCTGCTCGATTACGCCTCGCTGAAGCTGCTGGCGGTGCGAGTCGGCGTAAACGCAATTGAACGGAAGCGGGACCTGGTGACCATCAAGTTTCGTCAAAATGCGGTGGTCGATCCCGGGAAGCTGGCGCGATTCGTCTCCTCGCAACGTGGCGCGCAGTTTACACCCGACGGGATGCTGAAATTTACCCTGAAGGCAACGGCCGCCGAAGAAGTGCTTGAGCATCTCGAAACCCTACTGGAAAAACTAGCCGCCGAGATTCCCGAGGCAGCTTCCACCTCAGAACAAGTCCGCTAGTTCCGCCAGGTTTCCCTCATTCATCAATTTTGTGCGGGAGCAGGTTCTGAACGGTTGGATCAGTTAGAGTGTTGAGGGCCCATTCAGCCTGGAACCTCCGCGTGCTAGTCTCGTTTACTCCGAAAGTATCGAACACGGAATGACGTTGCCATCGCTATCTGCAAGCACTAGCTTCAGCCTGGCTGCTGTCTTCGCTTGGGGGACGAGCGATTTTGTTGGTGGATACGGCGCGCTGCGGACGAACGCATTCTTGCTCACCGCGATCGCGCATCTCAGTGGCTTGCTCCTCATGGCTGGAGTGGCACTGGCAACTCATTCGCCGTTGCCTTCACGGACCGCAGTCGCGTGGGCCTTGATGGGAGGACTTTCCGGAGGCGGTGCGCTGGCCATCTTTTATCGTGCGCTGGCCACGGGCAGAATGGGCCTGACCGCCCCCGTGGCAGCGGTGCTGGGCGCCGCCATTCCGACCCTGGTCGGAATGTTCCGCGAAGGCCTGCCACAGTCCGCCCAGATTGCCGGTTTCGTTCTGGCTGCGGCAGGAATCTGGCTGACCTCGCGCACCGAAGGTGACAGCCCTCCCGAAGGCATTGGAATGGCGGCACTCGCCGGCATTGGCTTCGCAGGGTTCTATCTTTGCGCCAAGCAGGCCGGCGACGGCTCGGCGTTCTGGATCGCAGCTACGGTAAAGGTGGCGTCATTCGCTCTCACCGGCATCATCGTTCTGATCGGACGCGGCGCTCGCAAGATTGATCTTGGCGGAACTGCTTTTGGCGCGCTGGCAGGTTGCCTCGACGTCATCGGCAGCGTGTTATTCATCCGCGCCAGCCAGACTGGCCGCATGGATGCTGCGGTGGTGCTGAGCTCGCTCTATCCCGCAGTCACCGTGCTGCTAGCTCGCCTTATCCTCAAAGAGCACTTCACCCGCTGGAAAGCCCTGGGCATGGTTGCGGCCTTGTTAGCCGTGCCCATGATCGCCTGGCGATAAACTCGGCCACAGATCACACGGATTAAACGGATTGAGAAAACCCCAAGGACTCTATCCGTGAAAATCGGTGGGAATCCGAGGCCCGTCTTGCTGCTAGTATCTTTCTCGTGCCGCTGCTCGAAATTCGCAATCTCACCAAGGTCTTTCCGCTGGGTGAATCTATTTTTGGCGGAGGCGCAAGCGGCGAAGTTCGCGCGGTGGATGATGTGTCGCTCGATATTCAATCTGGCGAAACCCTCGGCCTGGTCGGCGAGTCGGGTTCGGGCAAGAGCACGCTCGGGCGGCTGGTCTTGCGCTTGATTGAGCCTACCTCGGGCAGCATTGCGTTCGAAGGCCGCGACCTGCTCGGGGCCAGTCACGCTGAGATGCGACGCCTGCGACGCGACATGCAAATCATCTTTCAGGATCCCTTCGGGTCGCTCGATCCCCGCATGCGGGTGGAAGAGGTCATCGGCGAACCGCTAATTATTCACGAACGCATGAGCCTTTCTGCTCGCCGCTCGCGAGTTGCCGAGTTGCTTCGCGCGGTGGGTCTTGACCAATCGGCCTTGCGCCGTTTCCCGCACGAATTCAGCGGCGGACAGAGGCAACGGATCGGAATCGCACGGGCGCTAGCCGTGCATCCGAAATTCATTGTGGCCGATGAACCCGTCTCCGCTCTTGACGTCAGCGTGGGAGCGCAGATCGTCAATCTGATGGCACAACTGCAACGTGACTTCGGATTGACCTACCTGTTCATCTCGCATTCCATGCCCGTGGTGCGATACCTGGCTACTCGCATCGCCGTGATGTATCGCGGAAGGATCGTCGAGGTTGGTTCAACCGGGCAAATCACGGAACGGCCGCAACATGCCTACACGCGCAGTCTGCTCGAAGCCACGCCAGAAATAGTGGCATGAAAACTCGAAGTCATCCCGCCGCAAGTTACGCGACGTGGCGGTTTTTCTCTGCGGTTTTTTTGGGTGCGCCTTCGGTTAGCTCGAGGTGAAGCGGACGTGTGCTGACGAGGCCATTCTCCAGCACCACGGTGAAGGTTTGCGCGCAGCGCTCACAGAGCCAGAAGTGCTCGATCTTGCGGGTTGCAGCGCGGTTGCTTTCTGATGAAAGCGCGGCCATTACGATGTTGAAGATTCGTCCTTCGTGCAGGTAGCGAAAGCGAGACAGACACGTCGGGTTCGCGCACTTGGAGAGCACAGGGAAGCCTCCAGATGAAATTGCGGGCTGCTCTCCAACAGCCGCCGAAATCAATTATAGGACTCGAAGCGTGGAACTCAAAACCGGAACGGAGAAGTGCACGCGGGCACCCGACTGTTATCTCATCAGATAATATATAGGAATGGATGTTTACCTGATGCTAACAGGTATATACCCAAAATTTTCGCTTTCTGCCTAAATCTATGAAAACACAAGGGAGATTCTTGAGATACCCACGTAAAATATATTTTTTAAAGGACTTACGAGAGAGATATCTCTGGCTCGTAAGTCTATGAAAACAAGAGTTCTTTGGAGATACCCCTCCAAAATATCCCTTCTAAAGGACTTAGCGGAGGACAGTTGGGAGCCGGACAGGCCGGCTTCTCGGCTGGTAGCGGGAATCTCGAAAATTGTCAAAGAGCTGGATGAGCCACTGCCGTTATCAAACAGCTAATGTTGTGTTCATCATGTTATCTGCATGGTAGAGCGCGCGTCAAGGGCAAAATGGGTATTAATTACTTTGTCTAACTAAACTGCTCCTTTTTTCGACACTGTGCAAAATTGACCAGTTTGCCTTTGTCGACACGGTGTAGCATCGCGACACAAATGAAGGGGGTGGGGTCGCCTCTGAAAGAGCGATCCTCTAAGCACGGTGCGCTGGGCATCTCATCATGCTCCCCGGCGCACCGTCACCTTGCGCAAATAGGTGGTGTCCTATTTAGTGCGTTGGTGACTAAGGTGACCCAATAGAAAGCCAAATTGCTCCTTCAGGCGAGGGATCAGGAATTGGATTCTGTCCGAATTGTGGCTCGAAAATCACATTAGGGAACCCGCCATTCTGCATGGCCGTAGCCAAGTCATGTGCTTTTTGGTATAAGTAATCGGCCTTAGTGTTGTAGACGCCGCTTACCTTTATTCCCCTAAAAGGGACTCCGATATCAAAATCTGCAAGTTTGGGCGTTACCTTCGTCCCAAGAACATCTTTAAATTCCTGTGAATAATCGACAGCATTCATCTCGCTAATATGAGCTACTGACAGTATCCCATCAGGTAGCAGCATGGTTGCCCACCGCAACGTTTGTTTCTGTTTCTCGGTCAGATGGCGAGGCAAAACGACTTTCAGACACTCATCTAGCTTGGCCATGAAGGCAGTGAAATCGAGTTGGTTGGCAGTGAGTTTACGCAGAAGGGGGAATAGTGTCGATCATTTCCTGCTGTTTTGGCGTCAAGCTCGAACAATTGATGCTCACATCTCCAGTGAGGGCCACGATGTTGCTGCATGCTGTATTTTTCGCGTCCTGTTTGATGCTTGGAGGTGTCTGACCAGTCTGAAGACTGCTCAACATGAGCATGAAGATGGGGCTAATGGTTCTAAGGAGATGGCTTTGTGGCATTCTTGTTCTCCGGGGGAGGAGAACATTTTATAGTAACGTCTTTGCCACCGTAGACATCTGAGCATGTACTGTCTCTTGCGCTTTGGTCGACGTTGGGAGTGGTGGCACTCGGCACTGCTTGTGTGGATTGCTCTGGAGCAGCTGGATGGCCTAGCCTAATGGCTTCGTTGCGAAGATGAAGAGTATAGGAAAGGGAAAAAAGGAACAGAAGCACTGAGAGTCCCAGAGTGCTTCGTTGAATCCAGTCGAATTTCATTGGGTTAATCCAGATGAGATAACTAAATGCTACTGCGCCAACAGAGAGCAACACTTTTTCGATAAAAACAGGCATGAACGACTCGATCCACAATCTTTGCCATCTGCTTTCCACTGGGGCCTCCTCGTGATACCCTCATCCCAAGTAAGCCGAACCGCAGAAACGTTTCCTGGGTGTTGCGGATCGCAGATCGCTTTTGTAATTTCCCAGTTTATCCTACCCCAATAGTTCCGCTAAATGCCAAACATGATCCGCTATTCCGGCTTGCATCGCAGGCGTGACTCTCAGCGAACCGTGCACACGGCACAGATTGTAGTAGGCAAAGTGCAGAGTGATCGCGGGTTTAAGGTGCGAGAGCTTCTTGCTAAATTTGCTAGGACACTACCCGCAAGTAAGCGAGCGTTTTTCCAGAGGCAAGACGCGGTACAATGAAGAAGTCGCTTTACACATCCTTCCGCCGTGCCCCGTTCTGGGCGTCGGTCTCTTGTGCAATTTGATAATTCGCATTGGAGACTGTTTATGCCAAAAATTTCGCGATTCCCAACCTGTTCCTTGTGCAATGAACCCGTGGAACTTGAAACTGCTAAGACCGATGAAAAAGGAAATGCCATTCACGATGAATGCTACATACTCAAAATCCGACCGGAACCAATCGAACCTATTGCGGTTAGCCCGATGACGGTCAGCTGCCCTCGGTGCGGCGTAGCGGCGGGGAAGGTCTGCGATCTATTGGACGGCAAAGTTGAGATAGTCCACGTCGAAAGAATCAAAGCTGTAGTAGTTTAAATTGTTGATAATCGTGAAAGGGCAACGGTTTTCCTTTACGTTCTTTGTGAAGGTGGGGCGGAGAAGTCGGCGGTCACGGCTTTTATTCAGGAGCAAGAACCGCGGAGCAGCGAATCGGAGTTATGCTTTCAGGGAGGTGTGCGCGTTGCAAATCAATCAGTGGGCGGAGGTCAGGATGAAAGTCCCGACGCCGGCTGCATAAGCCCCCACCTTTACAAAGGACGTAAAGGTGGGCCAGCCTCCGAATCCACAATTTTCTCATCGGGATAACGACTAAGATGTACTGGTTCTAATCGACCGCGCCAGGAGGAAGGGTGATGAAGATAGCAGGTTCGATGATTGCGCTGATTCTGACTGTTGGGGTGTTTGCTCCGCTGGCATTTACTCAGGAAATGGGCAAGAAAGATGCGCCACCGAAGCCGGCGCTCAGCCCGTCGCAGGCCGTACTGGATTCCTGGAACGACATTGGGCGGAAACTGATTGCCATGGCGGAAGACTTTCCCGAGGACAAGTACGAGTTCAAGCCCACTCCGGCGCAGCGCAGCTTCGCCGAGCAACTGCTGCACGCCAGTGGAGTCAACTATTTCTTCACCAATCCGGTTCTCGGTCAAAAGCCGCCGGCAGAAGAAGACCCGAAGCGTGATCAGTTCAAAACCAAGGCTGAGGTGGTGGCCTTCGTGAAAAAATCGTTTGCGGACGGCGCGGCGGCGATCAAGACCAAAGGTGACAAAGGCATGTCTGACCTGGTCGTCGACCCTTACAGCCAGCGGCAGACGCGGGTGTCCGACATGGCATACGGTTTCATCGAGCATTCGGGGGAGCACTACGGGCAACTCGTCGTCTACTACCGGGTGGCAGGGCTGGTGCCGCCGGAGTCGCGTCCGAAGAAGTAGGTAGAGTCGAGCTCAGGGTGGCCCACCGGCATCGTGGAAATACCCTTCCGTTTGATCGTAGCGCTGTCGTCACCGGGGTCCTTCGACTCCGCAGACTCTCCGCTTTGCGGAGAATCTGCTGCGCTCAGGAGGACGACAAATATGCGGGAAATGTGCGGTCGCTCGGCCTTGGAATCAGCCCATGCCGCTATTTTCCGCACTTTGGCGTCGTGGGAATGTTGGTTGCGACTGGTAATGGCGCCAGGTTTTGCTTCTGCAAAATTGCGTTTACCGGCGCAATTTTTTGTTGATTGAGGTCGCGCCATTGCGCCAGGCGCTTGGCCAGATTTTGGCAATATTGCTCGACACTGGCTTCGAGCATCGCGGCTGGACGTGCGTCTCCACTCTCGATCATGAAGGCGAGGCGGCCCAGTTCGCGGTTCACGGGACCAATTCCAAGATCCTCAGGCTTGCCATCGCCAATGTCTCCGGCTTGATCATCCAAAGCCTTTAGCGCGTCAGCGGCTTCTTTCTTGCTCGGATCGGAGCCCAGAGATTTTTGCCGGTCTTCTATGGCCGTTCGCAACGCGCGCACTTGCTCGTACGCGTTATAGCTGGCCGCCATTTGATCGGAGATGCTGGTCTCGACGTCGAGTTGCTCCACCAGATCCCCCTGAGGGGCTTGGACTCGCGGGTCGAGCGTGACGGTCAGAGGCTGGCGGGAGGTTTGGCCGTTTGCGGTCAAGACCAGCGAATACTTGCCAGGCACGACAAAAGGCCCGGGCTGCAGTTCGCGAGGAAATTTTCCGGGGATGGCGTGATCGGAGCCTGTGTATTCAATATAGTCAAGAAGATTGCCGTAGTAGCTGTAGCGCATGGCCATCATCGGAGGATAGCGAAGGTCCCAGGTGAAGCGGTTGAGTCCGGCGTTCTTGGTAAGCGCGGGAGGCGGCGCGAACCAATACTCGGGAGCGTTGGCCGGAGCTTTGTCGAATGGAGAAGGAACATTGGTGAACTCGCGAACCAAATGGTCTTGCGAGTCATAGATCGACAGTTTGATTTCGCCCGTGGGCGGGGATTTCAGAAAATAGTCGATGATGGCGCCGTCCGGGGGATTGTCGCCGGCGGGAGTTTCCGGGGGCAGCGGTGTGTCCTGCGACATATCCCAGCGGGTGCGCACGGTGTTGCGCGGGCGCAGCAGGTATGCCTCCGACTGCGGCCACTTGGCGTCGAATTGCCGCAGCGGCGTGATGTTATCAAGAATCCACAGCGCACGCCCAAAGGTCGAGGCAGCCAGGTCGTCGCCGTGCACGGTCAGGTCAGTCACGGTGGCGGTAGGCAAATTCAGTTGCAAGCTCTGCCAGTGATCGCCTTCGTCCAGGGAAAAGTAAATGCCGTTCCAGGTGCCGGCGTAGAGCAACCCCTTACGCACAGGATCTTCGCGAATCACTCGCGCATTTCCGGAATCGGGTAAGCCCGTGGTGATCAGTTGCCAGGTTCGTCCGGAGTCGCGCGTGCGATAGATGAGTGGACGCAGTTCGTGATAGCCATTGATCACAGCGTACGCACTGTCTGGGTCGAAGTGGGAAGCTTCTACTACGGTCACCCTGCTGCGCTCATGTAATCCGGGAATGGTCACATTCTGCCAGGTCTTGCCGTCCTTCGAGACTTGAATGATGCCATTGTCTGTGCCGGCCCAGATCGCGCTACTCACCGTCGACGGCGACAACGTGGAGATCACCGTTCTCCGCGGATCAGGTTTCGCTTTGTCAGATCCCGGCTTTTGTGTGAGGTCGGGGCTGACCTCCTGCCAACTGAATCCGCCATCCTTGCTCTTTAGAACGTATTGAGCTCCGGCGTATAGGGTGTGTGGGTCCTGCGGAGAAAAGGCGATGGGCGCCATTTGAGCGGTGCGGTACTTCGGAGTGCGTATCAGAAGATGGACGATTTGCCCTGTAGTCTTGTCGTAGCGTAGCACCGTGCCGTACCAGCCTCCGGCGTAAACGTAGTTTGGATTCGTGGGATCGGGAACGATGTAACAAAACTCGAATGCGCCCGTCGGCGCCCAATCGCGATAAGTGATTTCGCCGTAGTCGCTGCGGCTGGGGACGGCGGCGGTGCCGCTGTCCTGCTGAGCCGCGTAAACATAGTAGGGGAAATGCTGGTCGGTGCTGACGTGATAAAACTGCCCGGTCGCCTGGTTGTACCACGAACTCCAGGTCTGGCCGCCATCCACGCTGATGATCGCGCCCTGGTCGACGCCGAGAATCATGTTTTGCGGGTTGGCAGGATTGATCCAGAGGACGTGAAAATCGTCTCCACTGGGCGCGCCTTCCCAGGCTTCGAAAGTGCGGCCTGCGTCGGTTGAACGGTACATGGAGGTTTGGGCCACGTAGACTCGGTTGGCGTTTGTTGGATCGATAAACACGCGGCTGAAATATGCATTCCCGAGGATGCGAGGGTCGGTGGTGCTGCGTTGCCAGCTGACGCCGCCATCTTCTGAGCGGAAAAGTCCCTGGGTGACGATCGCGTACACTCGCATGCCGCTGGTTCCGGGCGCTACGGCAACACCTATGCGCCCCATGGGATCGGTGGGTAGACCTTGGCCGCCGATTGCGCTCCAGGTGGAACCTTCGTCGGTGGATTTATAGATGGCGGCGTCTTGCTTTTTCTTCTTCTCTGGCTCCTCGTTGCTGAAGGGATCCTCGGGGCGAGTCCACAGCGAAGCAAAGAGGACGCTGGGATTATCGGGATCAGCCTCAATGTCGAAGGCGCCCGTTTCCTCATCCTTGGACAGAACTTTTTGCCAGCTTTTGCCGCCGTCGGTAGTCTTGTAAATTCCGCGCTCGGCGCCGGACCAATGATCTCCGGGGGCGGAGACGAGAACCACGTCGGGATTCTTGGAATCAATAACGATGCCGCTAATGACATGGGTGTCGCGCAGGCCAATATTGGTCCAGGTCGAACCGGCGTCGGTTGACTTGTACATGCCGTTCCCTTGCGTCTGCTCGCCGGTTCCGACGTAGATGATATTCGGATTCGATGCAGCTACCGCGAGGGCGCCGATCGAAGCGACGTGTTCCTGATCGAAGATCGGCTTCCACACGCGCCCTGCGTCTTCCGTCTTCCAGACACCGCCGCCGGGTGTTCCGATGTAATAGATCGTCGGCTGGCTGGATACGCCGGAGACCGCAGTGACCCGGCCGCCTCGATGCGGACCGATGAGGCGCCACTGCATTGCCTGCAAAATATTGGAAGGAATTTCCTGTGACGACGCTGAGACCGCGATGGCAAGAATAAAAACCAAGCTGGCAATCCGCCTGACAAAACACTCGACATTCGTTGAGATCATTAGGTTCTGGTGGCTCCTCTATAGCAGGAACTAAATCGTTTCCGGAGCGGGCAGTATAGCATCCCGAGTTTTTCCGCCTGCGGAAACGTCTATTCTCACATTGGTATGCTTAACAGTGACGTTTAGTTGTCTGGCAAAACGGGCTCTGGCACTTTCCCCGGTAACGGACTAACATTTAGCTGCCCGACGGGCGGACGCACTTCTGGCGCCAGCTTGTGAGATCAATGGGTTCCTTTTCCCACGCGGTTTTCCGGACTTCCATGGCCAGTATCGCAAAATCGCGCGGGTCGCACACGAATTCTCCCCAATTCCATTCGAAACCTGCTTCCGCATTTGTATTGTCGCTCGGGCTTTCCTTGCTCTGGCTTCTGCTTTTTGCCATTTCGGCCGGCGCACAAACGGATTCCGTGCAACCAGCGCCCGCACAAGCTACGCCGGACACTCAGTCTCATCCCGATCAGAGTGGGGCGGAAATTACTGCGCACGAAGAAGCGACAACGTTCAAGGTCAACGTCAAGTTGGTGCTGGTGCGGGTGGTGGTGCGGGATTCTCAGGGACACGCCATCGGGAATCTCCATAAAGAAGACTTTCAACTCTTCGACAATCGCAAGCCTCAAATCATCACTCATTTCTCTGTGGAACAACCGGGAGCTCAGGTGGCCAAGGAGCGGCAGACTTCGAACGAGGACGCCAGCGGAAAGCTGCCGTCGGTTCCCGAACACTATATCGCTTTTGTGTTTGACGACATCCATCTGACGTTTGGCGATCTTGCGCAGACGCGAATTGCGGCTGACCACCATTTCGCAACTCTACAGCCTACCGACCGAGCCGCGATTTTCACCACCTCTGGACAGACCACGCTTGATTTCACGGATGATCGCGCAAAATTGCACGATACCCTGCTGCATCTGCAGCCGCGCCCCATCGCTGGAGTGGGAGTTGCCGATTGTCCCGAGGTCAGTTACTACATGGCGGACTTGATCCAGAACAAGCACGATAGTCGGGCCGAACAGGCTGCCGTGCAGGATGCGCTGAGCTGTCTGGACCTTAATATGACGTCGCCTCAGCAACAGCAGGCAGCCCTGCAAATGGCGGAGTCCACAGTGGTGGCGACCGCTGCGCGAGAGCTGTCGGTGGGAGAGCAGGAAAGCCATGTCGCGCTGTCGGTTCTGAAGGACGTGGTGCGAAGGATTGCGCTGATGCCGGGGCAGCGAAGCATAGTGGTTGTGTCCCCGGGATTTCTTACTCCTGAAACCGAGATGTTGGAAGAGTACATGGATGTGGTCGACCGCGCGCTGCACTCCGACGTGATGATCAGCTCTCTGGATGCGCGTGGCCTTTACACCATTGTTCCTGGCGGCGACATCAGCAAGCGGGGGCCCACAAACGCGTTCTCGGCAGGGGTCGAAGCTCAGTATCAAAGCGACAGCGCTTTGGCGGAGGAAGACATATTGTCGGAACTGGCATACGCGACGGGTGGGACTTTTTTTCATAACAGCAATGATCTTGACGCAGGCTTCAGAAGCGTGGCTTCTACTCCCGAATATTTCTACACCTTAGGTTTCTCGCCACAGAATCTGAAATTGGATGGCAGCTATCACAATTTGAAAGTTTCGCTGAAGGACTCGGCGAAGCTGACGCTGCAATCCCGTCGCGGGTACTATGCGCCGCAGCATGCCGCCGACCCTGCGCAAGAGGCGAAGCAGGAGATCGAAGACGCGGTCTTTTCTCAAGAAGAATTACATGACCTTCCCGTGGAACTCCATACCCAGTTTTTTAAGCCGAGCGATGCGGAGGCCAAGCTCGCCGTCCTGGCTCACGTGGATGTAAAACATATTCGGTATCGGAAGGTCGATGGTCGAAACATAAATGAACTAACCGTGGTTTCCGCGATCTTCAACCGCAACGGCGTGTTTGTTCAAGGGATGCAAAAGAACCTCACCATGCGCTGGAAGGACGCGACGCTCGAGAGCAAGCTCGCCTCGGGGATCACTTTAAAGACAAGTTTTGATGTGAAGCCTGGCAGCTATTTGGTGCGGCTGGTGGTACGAGATAAAGAAGGACAGTTGATGTCCGCGGAAAACGGCGCGATCGAAATTCCGTAAACTACTGTGCATTAAAGGGAGGTAAAGGTATGCCATCTCGTCGGTTAATTCTTTCGGTAGGAACGATCTGTTTGGCCATTGGCGGACTGGCGCTTGCTGCGCATTTGGCGCAAGCCCAGGATCAGCCTACGGCCACCGCAGCCTCGACTGGAGATACAACCATCCACAAAGAGACGCGGCTGGTGCTTGTGGACACCGTCGTAACCGACAAGAAGGGCACCTACGTTCGCGACCTCACCGCCAAGGACTTTAAGGTGTGGGAGGACAACAAGGAACAGCCCATAAAGAATTTTTCATTCGAGGAGGACACGGCGTCGCCGGACAAAGCGCAGAAGCGATACCTGGTCCTCTTCTTTGACAACTCGACCATGGATACGGGCGACCAGGTGAGAGCCCGGCAGGCGGCTGCCAACTTCATCGATGCCAATGCTGGGCCCAACCGTTTAATCGCGGTTGTGGATTTTGGCGGGACCATACACATCGCTCAGAACTTTACCGCCGACGCGAGCCGCTTGAAGCAAGTCGTGGCTGGAGTGAAAATGTCGGCAGTTTCGCCGAATGCTGCGCCGGTGGAGGTCGCGTCTCTTGGCACCTCGCCGATCGGTATGTCTCCCTTCGGGATGCCATCTTTGGGTAATGCCGAAGCCGACTTCGGAGTACGCAGCGTGCTGCTGGCTCTGCGAAGTTTGGCGAAAAGCCTCGGCACGGTTCCGGGCCGGAAGACATTAGTGATGCTCACCTCGGGCTTTGCCGTCACGCCAGAAATTCAATCGGAGCTGACTGCACTGATTTCAGTGTGCAATCGGTACAATGTCGCCATCTACCCGCTGGACGTTCGCGGGTTGGTGGCTCCGGGCAACATTGCATCCCCACAAGGCTCGCTCTATCAATTTCCGACGGATCCAGGATCCGGTAAGTTGACGTCCGCGACTCTTACGTACACCGGAACTGCTCTCTATCCACTCAAGCTAGCTTTTTTTGATCCCGGACAGCACGGCGGCGGAGGTGGTAGTGGAGGTGGCGGCGGCCACGGTGGGAGCGGCGGAGGTGCGGGTGGTGGCCACGGGGGCGGAACTGGCGGCGGTGCGGGTGGCGGTCACAGCGGCGGAACCACTGGAGGAGGAACTCGTGGCGGTGGAACCAACGCGGTCAGCCCTAGCCAAGTGTATGGAGCCAATCAATACAATCAACCCCGGCAGATCGTTCCCCAATTCCCCGACGTTGCCATCAACCAGCAAGTCCTGTATCAATTGGCCGAAGGGACCGGCGGGTTTGTCATCGTTAATTCCAATGACCTGCTTGGCGGGATGCAAAGGATTGCCAACGATCAATCCCAATATTACGTGCTCAGTTATACGCCCCCTGAATCGTCTGAAGGAAGCTGTCACACTCTGCGCGTGAAAGTAGATCGCGGCGGAACCCAGGTCCGCGCCCGCAGTGGATACTGCAACGAGCGGCCGAAGGATCTGCTGGCGGGAAACCCGATCGAAAAAGAGATGGAGACTCGCGCATCTGGTGAAATGGCCGGAAATGTTACCGGTACGATGCAAGCTCCTTTCTTCTACACCTCACCGAACACGGCCCGCGTGAACCTGGCGATGGGCATCCCTTCGAATGCGATGAAGTTTGAGAAGGTGAAGGGGAAGCAGCATTCAGCGGTCAACGTTCTCGGCATCGCCTACAAGCCGGATGGCACGATTGCGGCCCGTTTTAGCGACACCGTCGACCTCGATTTTGACGGTAAGAAGGAAGTGGAAGAGTTTCAGAAGCAGCCCATGCACTATGAAAACCAGTTTGATGTTGCTTCCGGCCAGTACACGCTCAAGGTGGTGTTCAGTTCGGGCAACGAAAGTTTTGGCAAGCTGCAATTGCCGCTTGTCATCGACCCCTATGATGGCAAGCAGCTCAGTATGAGCGGAGTTGCGCTTAGCAACGAGATGAGCCGAGTTGCCGATCTGTCCACGGGCCTCGACTCGGAATTGCTGGCGGATCGAAAACCGCTGGTGGTGCAAGGCGTTCAAATCGTTCCCTCCGCCTCCAACCGTTTCAAGAAAACCGACAACGCCGCGGTCTACGCGGAAATCTATGCGCCGCTGCTGGCCGGCCCCAATCCTCCGCAGGTTGGAGTCGAGCTCACGGTTGTGGACCGAAAGACGGGAGAGAAAAAGTCAGACGTCGCAGCCCGGGCTCCGACGCAAGCCGGGAGCTCCGTCGTTGCCGTGGGACTTAAGCTGCCCGTGGCTGGGCTTTCTCCCGGCGCATATCGCGTCGAACTGCGGGCTCTGGACTCGGTGGGAAATGCAGCCAAGCCGCGCACGGCTGATTTTGAAGTGGAGTAGGGCAAGTGGGGGCGCGGGCGTCATCCCGTTGTACGTAACCCCGGACGCCCTCGTCCAGGGAGCCGAGCAAAGCTCGGCAGGCATTCGTGTCACACCCTTTACTAATCCGCTGGGCTGCCCGGACCCCGCGTCCAGGGCTACGTGTTCATCGCCGGCGCTTCGCTTGCCGCGCCTCACCCTGCCCTGTAGCATAGAGTTAGTTATTCTTCTCCAGCGTTCATCCCAGGAGGCTTTATGGCAACCGACGTCTTAACCGGACCGACCATCATTGGCACAGCTACCCGGACCAAGGTTTACAAGAATTTTATCGACGGCGAATGGGTCGAATCCTCGACCGGACAGACTTTTGAAGACCGCAATCCTGCCGACACTCGCGATGTGGTCGGCATCTTTCAGAGATCAGGCAAGGCGGATGTGGATGCCGCCATCGGAGCGGCGAAGCAAGCTTTCGCCAAGTGGCGTCTGATTCCTGCGCCGCGCCGTGCTGAAATTATCTACCGCGCCGCGGAGATGCTGATGGAGCGCAAGGAAGATTACGCCCGCGACATGACTCGCGAAATGGGCAAGATTCTCAAAGAAACTCGCGGCGATGTGCAGGAAGCGGTGGACACCGCTTACTACATGGCCGGCGAAGGGCGCCGCATGTTTGGGCCGACCACCCCTTCGGAGCTGCCCAACAAGTTTGCCATGGCGGTGCGCCAACCCATTGGCGTTTGCGGAATGATTACCCCATGGAATTTCCCGATGGCAATTCCGTCGTGGAAGCTTTTGCCGGCGCTGGTCTGCGGCAATACTTGCGTGATCAAGCCAGCGCAGGATACTCCACTTTCAACTTTCAATCTGGTACGGGTGCTTTACGATGCTGGACTGCCTCGGGGGGTGGTGAACATTGTGACCGGGTTTGGGTCCGAGGTTGGAACGCCGCTCACCGAGCACGCTGACGTGCGAGCGATTTCGCTGACTGGTTCGAGCGCGGTGGGGCGCATTGTGGGCACGACCGCGGCCAAGAGCTTCAAGCATTGTTCGCTCGAACTTGGTGGCAAGAATCCGATGATCGTGCTCGACGACGCTAACCTAGATTTAGCGATTGAAGGCGGGCTGTGGGGAGGCTTCGGAACTACTGGCCAGCGCTGCACCGCGACCAGCCGCATCATTGTGCAGAAAGGAATTTACCGCGAGTTCGTAGAGCGCTACGTCGATCGCGCAAAAGCGCTCAAGGTTGGCAATGGTCTGGATGAAACTGTCGAGATGGGTCCGGCGATTAACGAGAGTCAGCTGAAGACCGACCTCAGTTATGTAGACATCGGTAAAGCTGAGGGCGCTCGCTTGAAGTGTGGCGGCAATCGTCTCGATAAAGGCGATTATCAGCACGGCTATTTCATGGAGCCGACGGTGTTCGTGGATGTCGACCGCAAGATGCGTATCGCGCAAGAGGAGATCTTTGGACCGGTGGTTTCGATCATTGCGTGCGAGGATCTGCAAGATGCGATTGAGATTGCGAACGGCATTGAGTACGGATTGTCTTCCGCGCTTTATACCAAAGACGTGAACAGAGCCTTCACGGCCATGCGTGACCTGGATGCTGGAATTACTTACATCAATGCGCCGACCATTGGCGCCGAAGTGCATCTGCCTTTTGGCGGAGTGAAGGCTACGGGGAATGGTCATCGCGAGGGTGGTCTGGGCGCGATTGACTTCTTTAGCGAGTGGAAGTCAATTTACGTGGATTACTCCGACCGCTTGCAGAAGGCGCAGATTGATCGAGCGGATTAAGAGATTGTCACCACCGAGTCACAGAGCCACAGAGAAACCAGGAAGAATTTAGCGGGCTCAGGGCTCGAACAGTAAGAGTTTTGGGTTTCGTTTCTTTATCTTCTCTGTGACTCTGTGCCTCTGTGGTGCAAGATTTCTGGAGCCAATCATGCCCATCACCCAGAGTCGGGAAATCGCTGCTGCGTCCCGCCTTGATAATGTTCGCTACGCCATTCGCGACCTGGCTTGCATCGCGGATGAGGTCATCAAGCAAGGCCACAAAGTGCTCCCGCTTAACGTGGGCGATCCCAACGTTTTCGATTTCCAGACTCCTGCTCACTTGATCGAGGCCGTTTACAAGGCCATGCGTGACGGCAAAAATGGCTACGCACCATCGTCCGGAATCAAAGAGGCACTGGATGCAATTCGAGGGGAAGCCGCGCGCAAGGGAATTTCTACGGTGCAGGATGTGTTCGTCACCACCGGTGTGAGCGAGACGGTCGACCTCTGCCTGACCGCGCTGCTTAATCCCGGCGAGGATCTGTTGACGCCTTGCCCAGATTACCCGCTGTACTCGGCGGTGCTGGCCAAGCTGGGGATAGGGCTCAACACTTATTACCTCAACGAGGAAGACGGCTGGCAGCCGGATCTCGACGACATCAAGCGGAAGATTACCTCGCGCACCCGTGGCCTTGTGCTGATCAATCCCAACAATCCAACCGGTTCGGTGTGCTCGCGGGCGATGCTGGAACAGATCGCCGAACTGGCGCGCCGGCACAATCTGGTGATCTTTGCGGATGAGATTTATGACAAGCTGATTCTGGAAGACGACGAGCATATCGCGATGGCGTCGGTGGCGCCGGATGTTCCAGTAGTTACGTTTGGCGGGCTATCGAAAAATTATCTTGCTCCTGGCTGGCGCATTGGGTGGGGTGTTGTGAGCGGCGATACGACGGCGGTGAAACAATATGATGAAGGTATCCAGCGGCTGCTGCGGTCGCGTCTGTGCGCCAATCATCCCGAACAATATGCCATCCGGCCGGCGCTTGAGGGATCGCAGGATCACTTGATTGAAGTTCGCAAGAAGCTGCGTAGTCGCCGCAATCTTACCGTTGAGTGGTGCAATTCGACTCCGCGTGTAAGTTGTGTCTCGCCACGCGGTGCATTCTATGCTTATCCGCGCATCGATATTCCGGAAGGTGACGACGTCTTTGTGAAGGAGCTGATTCTGCAGAAGCACGTGATGGTAGTCCACGGCTCTGGCTTCGGCCAGAAGCCTGGGACCAAGCATTTTCGAATTGTCTTTTTGCCGGATGAGCGGACGCTGTCGAAGGCTTACGCGGCGATTGGAGATTTCATCAGCAGCAGATACCGGTAGCAGCGATTCCATTCGGAAAAACCTTGAAAAATGGCCCCAGTGCTCGCCGAGCGCTGGGGCCACTGACTACTCAAGAACTAAAACTCATTGACTATTTCTCGATGACTGCCCGTTAGCGCTCCAACCCTTTAAGGCAGCTCACAGGCAGTCACGCAGGCGCAGGACACAAGAGTAAACCCGCTACCGTTATATCCCAAGGCGTGGCAGGCCCCGGCGCCATCGTCAAGCGCTGTTATATTTGCCGTCTCCGGATACTGGATTGTCCCGCAGGTGGGCAAGCCCCAATACGCGCTGCAGCCCGTCAGCGAATACCCGGCGGGGGCCGGGACCGCACCTGTGGAATAAGTTGAGGAGCCCCCATTGGGGATGGAGCCTATAGCTCCGCAGGAGCGCGTGCAGCTCAGGGCTCTCGACCCGCCGACAGAGATAACGCCGCCACCAACAACGCTCAAATTGCCATTCACTGTCTGATTGCCGGTGAAGGTGTTTGCCTTGTTCAACTGTGGAACCACGGTAGGGTCGATTGCCAGTGTCCCGCTGGTCGTGATCGGTCCCCCTATCAGGCCCACTCCGCTCCCGACGCTGGTTACAGTACCGTCCCCGGTGCCGGGGAAAGTCTGCCCAGTGGCGAACGTGATCTGCCCGTTGCTGGCGATGTTCAAGCCGGTCTCTGATGGCGGGGTCGAACCCTCGCCAAACAGTAGATTGAAGGTTCCCGAGGGCGTGCTCGTGTCATTGCCGGCCGGTTCGGCCTGCCACTGGAAGGTCTGATTGACAGGCGTGCTGGTGGTGCTGTTGAAGGCCGAAGCTGTCAGCTTGAACGCGCGCGACTTCGCCCCACTGGTCGCCGTTGCCGTTCCCGAAGACGGCAAAGTGAACGCGCCACGAACCGTGGCGGTGCCGTTCACATCTAGCGTGGACACTGGTGTCGTAGTGGCGATACCCACCTTCGCCTTGGCTCCCGTACCCAACTGGAATAACCCTGAATTCCCCAGTGTCGTGCTGTTAGTCCAGATGGGAATGAAGTCAGTGGTACCAGAACCCGAAATTGTTGCGGACGGGGCGTCTTGCGCGAGTCCCAGCCCACTGAACAAGGACACGAGCACCGTAGCCACGCAGAGCACGCGAAACGCGTAGATCCGGCCGGGCCCAGTGGGGTTTCGCACAAACAGGCTATACGAATTGTTTTTCATAGGATTCTCCTTTTCAGTCCTCATCCGGCAACATGACGCAGGGAGCGACTCGCGAGCGAATCCCGCCAGAGACATGGGTTCCAAAGGGTGTAGAATGTGAAGCGCCCGGCGCACTTGGCCCCGCTCGGTTCCTCCCCCCGTCGCGCCGTGGACATTAACCGCGAAACCGTTTACTGGTCTTTAGGCTTGCATAAAGTTTTTCTAAAGCTTTTGTGAATGCCTCATGTCTCCACAAACAAAGGCGATCTTCGAGTTCGGTCCGTTTCGTTTGAATCCCGCCGAGCGGTCGCTGCTTCGCGACCAGGCTCAAATACGCCTGCCCCCGAAGGCGTTCGACGCCTTACTCGTCCTGGTTGAGAATCGTGGACACCTGCTCGAGAAAGATGAATTGCTGCGCAGGGTCTGGCCGGATACCTTCGTTGAAGAGTCGAATCTTGCCCAGCATATTTCGGTATTGCGCAAAGCATTGCAGGACGGAGAGCATGGCCCTCGATACATCGAAACCGTCCCGACGCGGGGCTATCGTTTTGTTGCGGACGTGCGGGAACTTGCAGGCGTTACGCCCAATGCCAATGTTCTGTCAGGTCCAACCCCCGGCCGACCATCGCCTCCCGCGCCCCCTAAAAGTGCAGTTCCTGAGATTGGAGTTGCTGAAACCGGGGTTGCTGAACGCATCGTTCCCCGGCTTCGCTTCCAGGCTCTAACCTACGCCATTGCCGCAATGGCGCTACTGCTGGCGGTTTTGATCTTGACCCGGCCCGTATGGAAGCGATTCCACACCACCGCTCCCGAGCCCATACAATCGCTGGCGGTGTTGCCACTGCAGAATTTGTCGGCTGACCCGGCGCAGGCGTACTTTGCCGACGGCATGACCGAAGCTTTGATTACCGACCTGGCCAAGATTCCGGGCCTCAAAGTCATCTCCCGCACCTCCATAATGCAGTACAAGGATTCGCACAAGAGACTTCCACAGATCGCCCAGGAACTGGGCGTCGATGCCATCATTGAGGGTGCGGTATTGCGCTCCGGGGATCGAGTCCGCATTACCGCCCAGTTGGTGCGCGCCGCTACAGATCAACATATCTGGGCTGAAACTTACGAGCGCGACCTGCCCGACCTGGTCGCCCTGCAAGACGAAGTTTCTCGAAGTATCGCCAGCCAAATACAGAGGGAAATAGCACCCCCGGTACCGCAGCTACGGGCGACTTCGGCTGCCGTTAGTCCTCAGGCTCGGGAGGACTACTTGAAGGGCCGGTATTTTTGGAATCTCCGGACAGAAGCAGGCTACCTGAAATCCATCGACTATTTCCAGGCGGCAGTGACCGAGGATCCACAATATGCCCAGGCCTATGCCGGTTCAGCCGATGCTTATGCCCTGCTGGGATCCATTCCCAATGCCAAGATGCACCGCGAAACCGCAATGCCCAAGGCAAAAGACATGGCGCTTACCGCCTTAAAGCTCGATCCTTCGCTAGCGGATGCGCATACCTCGCTGGCTTTTGTTGAAATGCACTACGAATGGAAATTTCAGGAGGCTGAGCAGGAATTCAAGCGTGCCATTGCTCTCGACCCTAACTACTCCATCGCCCATCACTGGTATGCATTTAATCTGGCGGCTTTGGGACGAATGGACGAAGCTGTGGCCGAGATGCGGCGGGCTCGTCAGACTGATCCGCTTTCGGCCATCATCAATACCGATGTAGCGGAGATCCTCTACTTCGCACGCCGCTACAACGAAGCTTTGCAGCAAGCCCGGACCACCATTGAATTGGATCCTAACTTTGCCCACGCGCATCGGGTGCTGGAGCGAATTTATGACGAGAAGCGCATGTTTCCCGAGGCCATAGCCGAAGGCCAGCGAGCGGTGGCGCTCTCCGGTGACAACGTCTGGATGCTTTCAGAGCTCGCGAACACGTACGCTCTGGCTGGCAACAAAACGGAGATGCAAATCTGGCTGAGGAGAACAGCCAAAGCAAGCCCTGGCGGCGTTTTGCCCGACACCGGCTCAGTCGCGGAATTCTATGTGCTGTCGGGAGAAACCGATCGCGCCTTGAAAGTGCTGGAAACAGAATACCGGCATCGCGACGGCGGACTTATCCTGATGAATGCCGATCCTCGCTTCGACCCTCTCAAATCCCATTCCCACTTCCAGCAACTATTGCAGCGCGTAGGTTTGCCACACTAATACAGATCGTAAAGTTGTTGAAAATAGAGTTAGATACATTTCAGCTGCGTTTTGGGGAGGTCAATGGTACAATCCGCCAGTTAAAAATCCCCCGGCGGGTTCTGGCCATGACCTCCGCATCGATCTTCCGTTTTGGGCCGTTTGAGGCGAATACCTCTGCGCAGGAATTGTCCAAAAACGGGACAAAGATAAAGCTCCGCGGCCAGCCCTTCTTTATCCTGGAATTACTCCTTAGTCACGCGGGCGAGGTGGTGACCCGGGAGGAGATCCGGCGGAAGCTTTGGTCGGCTGACACCTTTGTGGACTTCGAGCATGGGCTGAACACGTCGATCAAGAAGCTCCGGCAGGCTCTTTGCGATTCCGCCACGGAGCCCCGCTATATTGAAACCTTGCCGCGACGGGGGTACCGCTTCGTCGCTTCGGTAACTTCCAGGGTGGAACCAGGTCCAGAAGTGGATGTCGCCTCCGCTAACGCGGGGGCTGGAATCCCTGCCAACCCTGAGTTTCAAACTTTAACTGCTGAAGGGTTAGGGGCACTTGTCCATACGGCGAAGGAACACAAGCAAGGACGCCAGCCCCTGCATATTTTTGCCTCCGCCGTCGTGGTGCTGGGCTTAGCGGCACTGGTTTTCAATGCGGCAGGATCGCGAGACCGGTTCTTTGCCTTGTTTCGCTCGACCAGGAGTGCGGCCGTGGCCGTGGCCTCCGTTACCAAACCTCCTCGCTCGATCGCAGTCCTCCCTCTGCAAAACCTTTCCAACAATCCAGCGGAGGATTATTTTGCGGATGGCATGACCGACGAACTTACAACCGATCTTGCCCAGTTCGCAAACCTGCGGGTAATTTCTCGAACATCCGCCATCCACTATAAGGGCGCGGGCAAGACGGCCCCAGAGATCGGCCGCGAGCTTGGCGTAGACACTCTGATTGAAGGGACCGTGCAACGGGGGGAGACCGGGTTCGGATACGGGTGCAGTTGATCGACTCAGCCAGTGATCGCCACCTCTGGGCCAGGAGTTACGATCACGAACTCAAAGACGTATTAGTGCTACAGAGCTCGGCAGCAAGGGACATTGCGGAAGAGGTCCAGGGCAAAGTAACCTCCCCGCAAGCCGACATCCGGCCGCTCCAGCATACTGTCCAGCCTGACGCGTACGAATCCTATCTCAAGGGCCGTTATTTCTGGAATAAGCGGACGGAGGACGGACTGAACAAGAGCATCGATTACTTCCAGCAGGCCATTTCGCAAGACCCGAAGTTCGCGGCCGCGTATGCAGCCTTGGCTGATAGCTACTCGATTCTAGGTTCGGATGTCTTGCCTGCCAGCGTGGCGAGTTCCAAGGCTCATGTCGCAGCCAACAAGGCCCTGGAGTTGGATCCCACGATTGCCGAGGTGCATGCCGAGCTGGCATTAGTGGCGTTTTATTATGACTGGGACTGGACCCGCTCTGAGCGAGAGTTTCGCCGCGCCATCGCGTTGAACCCGAACTACGCTACCGCCCACCAATGGTACAGTTACTATCTCTCGGCGATGGGCCGGTTTCCCGAAGCCGTTGCCGAGGCCAAACTGGCGCAGCAGATCGACCCTCTCTCCCTGTCGATCAGTACCACCCTGGCTGGACGCTATCGCGACCTTGGTCAATACGCGCAGGCGCTGGATGTAAGCCGACGAACTCTCGAGATGGATCCCAACTTTGTCCCAGCGCACATTGCTTTGGGCTCCGAGTATGAGGGCCAGGCGATGTGGCCGGAAGCGATCGCCGAGTACCAGAAAGCGGTTGACCTGTCGCAGAACAGCCCTCCGGCATTGGCTTCGCTGGCTCATGCGTACGGAGCATCGGGAAACCAAAACGAGGCACGAAAAGTGATAGCGAGGTTGCGACAGGCATCCAAGCGGCATTACGTTTCGGCGTTCGATATGGCAGTCGTTTTTGCTGGTATCGGTGATCCAGACACGACATTTCAGTGGCTGGAAAAAGCCTACGCCGACCGGGAAAGTCAAATGCCGTTTATCAACGTCACCCGGCGGCTCGATCCCGTGCGCTCGGACCCGCGCTTCGCGGAACTCCAGCACAAAATGGGTCTGGATATGTCCCGCGCCTCAACTTAATCGGCGAGTCCTCATGCCGCGAATCCTTCCGCGAATAGGTTTATGCTTATACGTGGGGCTTCGGGCCGGGTCCAGATTGCCGGCGGCTCTCGAGGTTGAGAGGACTCATGAATTTCGATGCTCGCCGGTTTCTTCAGTTCGTATTTTTGCGGCGCCTGCCGGCAATTCTCCTGATGGTTTGGCTGTCCCCGCAATATGCGGGTGCGCAGACGCAGGGCAGTACTGACGCTTCTACCGCCAACACGAATCAATCCTGGACGGCGACAACCCAGCGGCAACTGCCTGACAACCAGAATCCAATCAGGACATCCGAAAGCCATTCTGAGGCTGGTGGCCGTACTGTCGACACTCAAAGTACGGAACGCATGGGTACGGACGGGCACTATGAGCCTTATCTGGATGTGCAAAAGGAAACTATAAAAGTGGACGCGACCACGGTGCGAACCGTCGAGCGCACATTTGGACGAGATTCCGATGGCAGGAAAACTCTGGTCCAGGTTACCGAGGAGGAGAAACGCAGCCTTCCGGGCGGGGAGGTGAAAGCAGTGCGCACCGTATCGAACCCTGATGCCAACGGCGCTTTGCAAATCGTGGGGCGCGAGATGCAAGACACGAAGCAGATCAGTCCCAACGTGCAGGAGACCAAAAGCACGCTTCTCACTCCCTCGCTGAATGGTGGGTTGACGGCGTCTGTGGAAACTACGGAACGCCAGACGAAGACGGGTGAGCACAACCTTGAGTTTCGCAAGTCCACTTCCGTCTCTGACTCCAATGGCAACTGGCAACTCAGCGAAGTCCGAGAGGGGACGGTCAAAGGCGAAGGCAAAGACAGCACCAAGGAAGAGCGCGTGCTGCGCCCGGGAACTGACGGAAGCTTGTCCGTAGTCGAGCGCACAGTGAG
Source organism: uncultured Acidobacteriota bacterium (assembly GCA_963832245.1). Lineage (GTDB taxonomy): Bacteria > Acidobacteriota > Terriglobia > Terriglobales > Acidobacteriaceae > JABDBE01. Next base: position 1,367,230 of record CAWHTG010000004.1, on the reverse strand, counting down.
CAAGGAATCGGAAAATGCCGCTGGCGAGAAACGCGATACAGTGGAAACCTACTCAACCAATCTTCCGGGAACTCCGATTGACGGCAGCCTGCGCTTGAACCAGCGGGTTATGACTGTTCAACGAAAGGGAGCGGGTGGTGCCCAATCTAGCGAAAAGCAGGTGGAGCAGCGCGACCCCGCGCAGCCGAACGACAGCTTGCGGGTTACAGAGCAGGCTATCGATATCGTGCGACCTGGATCGGGCGGTACAACTCGGGAGACTCAGACGCTTCGATCGCTGGATTCAAACGCGGACCTCGGGGTGGTGTCAGTGGATACGCGAAAGCAGGACAATGCAAGCGCGGTGAAAGTTGACATAGCGCCGCCGAAGTCTAGTCAGGCGGGAGTAGCTCACTAGACCGAATTTTCGTAGCGCCGCCGTCCCGGCGGCTGTCGTGGGGGCGTCCCGCCCCCACGCGAGCGCAAGATGCGCTCGCGACACCTGGCAAGATGCTGGCGCTACAAAAAACCGTTCTATTTGCTGACCACGCCGCAGGCAATGCGATCGCCGGAGTTTCCCGACGGATCTGTCTTCATGTCATCTTCCTTGGCATGAATGACCAGCGCCGTTCCACCATTGCTGAAGAGCGAGTGGCTATCGGTGCCATCTCCCAGGCTGACATCGCTGTCCGTCAATTTTCCGGTCGCCTTGCCGTTTTCCTTGACCGTGAAGTTCAGCATGTCACCGGCGTGGTGTCCTTCGGGATTCTGCAGACCGTGTTTCTTTCCATCGGGATTAAAGTGCGGCCCGGCGGACTTGAAGTCTGGACCATCGCACTTAGCGTTCTGGTGAAAGTGGATCGCGTGTGTGCCCGGGGGCAGGTCATGCAACTTGAGCTCAAGACCCACGCCCGCGCCCTTCGCGCCAGTTCCGCTTTCCGACAACGTAACCGTGCCTACGCTCTTGCCTTGAGCATCTTTCATCTCAACCACCGTCTTGGCCGCACTGGACAGCGACAAGAGAATGATCGTGAATGATACTGCTGCTACGAACAGTCGTTTATGTTTCATGGCCACAAATTATAACTAAGCCCTGCCCCGCGCGCTATCCATCCTTATCGAACGATGACGGCCATGATTGGACGTACGCGATTGCCGGCCATCCGCGCCCGAGATATGATGCGTGACAGTGTTAATCGGAGGAGAGCCATGATCTCAAAGAAATTGCTGCTGTCTATGGCGCTGGTTTTCGCTGGCGCGATGGCTATTCTGGCCGCCCAGAATAACGTCGTCTTGAGGAGCAATGGGACAATGGTTTGGGGCAAACACGCCCGAATGACGGTCGTAACCGAGGCATTCCCATCCTTCACGACCACGAACCTCAACGACCCAAGTCTGGTCACGATCTTCAGCAATCTCGCGGCTGTCTATCCGAAGGGCGAGTACTGGTGCTGTACCGGCTACAACGTCATGGGCCCGAATTCTGGTGCCGGCGTGCAATGGATGGCAGCTGCCTTCACGCCTCGCGCCGATCACACCGTAACCAGAATTGAGGTCGCAGTCGGCTATTCGCAAGGAACAACCAATGGCGTTGTCCTCAGTCTTAACCACGACAATAATGGCGTACCCGGCAAGGCGCTGAAGACGTGGAATGCCTTGGGTCTGGCTCAATTCGGTAGCTGCTGCAGACTGGTGGTGAAGTCCGACAGCGCTGGCATACCGATCAGCGCCGGAAAGCAGTATTGGGTCGTTCTGAGCACCAACAGCAAGGAGCAAGATACCGTAGACGCCTGGAATGTCATCGACACCAATCAGGTGGACAAAGCAACGGTCGCGACCTTCCCCGGCACGAATAACCGGTGGAATACTTTTCAGACGACACCGGGGCTCGCATTCGCCGTAAAAGGAAGCAATTGAGCGTTCCAGTGGTGCGACGCCGTTAAAATGGAACCTAATCCTTTACCGCCACGGCCTGGCTGGTGGTTCGGTGCAGTTTGTCTTCGAGGACAATTTTTGCGGTTTTTGCCGCCAGGCTGCAGCGTGGTTTTCGAGGACTCTCACAATTGCTCCACTCTCTTTTGCAGTTCGTGCGCAATCCACCTGGGATCGCTCCCAGGCGCAAACTGAATCGGTGCTCTGATCTTTACTTTTATCTGGCCCGGCCTGGCAAACTTTTTGCCCGCTTGCTTCACCTCGAATAGTCCGTCGATGCGCATGGGCACGATAGGAATTTGCAGGTTGTTGGCCAACAGGCCGATGCCCGAGCGGAAGGGAAGCATTTTGCCGTCGGTGGTGTGACGGCCCTCGGGAAAAACCAGCAGGCTGTAGCCGCGATCCACGGATCCTCCGGCGTAGGCGAAGCTCTCGCGGAATCCCGCCTCGCGCGGCAAAGGAAACAGATTTAGCAACGATACTCCTAAAGACCACTTCACCCGGTCATAGGCTTTGCCTAGGAAGCCTCGTGTCGCGGGCGGCGTACGCAATATCTCGAGCGCTTCGCCGCCCGTGGCGATCGCAAGCCTGTGCCGCAGACGAGCGGGAAGGGCGGTCAACACGAAGCCAGGATCGACATCCCCGATGTGGTTGCAGATGACGAGAACCGGTCCACCGACGCCTCGCAAATTTTGTCGTCCTTCTACGCGCGGCCACCCCAAAAGAAAAACTGCGGGGCGCAATAGCAGGTAATGCAGCGCGAGTCTAACCCAGGTAACGGGCCAACGCTGTACCCAGCGCGGGTAGTGGTACGGCGCTCGCGCCACCGGCTTGCCTTGCAGCATGCGCTCCAAGTCACCAACCGTGTTTACGGCTGCGAAGCGGGTTTCGCTGAGATCGAGCTGATATCGATCTTCGAGTGCGCTCAACAGCTCTACGCGGTCGAGTGAGCTGAGGTTCAACTCGGATTCCAATTTCGCATCCGGAGAAAGCCGCGCGGGCGAGTGCCCTGTGATTCGCCCAATCAACTCCGCGAGAGGGCTCGATTTCATCTGGTCGGGAGATTTCTGTGCCAATTGCGCCCGGACGGCCTGCTGAATGACGCTTCGGAGCGGCTTCTGCGTCGAGGTGCGGGGAAAGTCTTCCTCCGGCCACACCACCCAATGATTCATTCGTTGATATTCGGCGAGGGATTGGTTGGCTCGCTTTACGACGGCTTCAGGATCGGTGCCAGCTTCTCGCAGAATGATTGCTGGACAAGGTTCTGCATTTCCGTTGCGCGGCAATGCGATCACGACCGCGTCCTTCACTTCTGGCTGGCGCCGCAGGGCGGCCTCCAGATCGTCGGGATAGACGTTCATGCCGGCTGGGGTGACGATGACGTCTTTTTTTCGGCCCTTGAAATAGAGGTTGCCTTCGGCATCGAGTTCGCCGACATCGCCGGTGCGATACCAGCCGTCTTCGCTGGCGACGGGATGAAGAGCGTTTCCGTTCCAGTAGCCGGCGGCGACTCCGCCTCCGCGGACCAGGATTTCTCCGTCTGGCGCGAGTTTGATTTCGCGTCCTGCGAGCACTTTTCCAATCGAACCTTTGCCCAGCCGAAAAGGGTGGTTCACGCTTATAAGCGATGTCGTTTCGGTGAGGCCGTAGCCTTGTATGGCGGCGTATCCCAGGCGTCCCCAGAACTCTTCGGTGTCGCGATCGAGGGCGGCGCCGCCCGAGATGAAGGCCCAGAACTTCCATCCAAACTGGCGATGGATGCGGCGAAAGATCCACCAGCGGTGCAGAAAATGTTTGCCTTCGGCGGCTCGAAAGCGTTGCCGGAACTCATTGAGGTGGCCCGCGTCTTCGAGGTCGCGTTCGATCTTTTCCTTGAGCGATTGCAGCACGCGCGGCACCGTGACTAACACTGAGACACGCTGCCGGCGAATAGTCGCGATCACCTCGGAGGGTTTCAACGTGTTTCGGAATATCACTGTGCCGCCCATCAGTTGCGGCAGGAAAATTCCTAGAAACTGCCCGAAGACGTGGCTGAGCGGCAGGAGATTTAAGAAGCGGACGGGATGCACCCAGCGTTCGTACTTGAGATATTTCTTGATCTCCAATTCGAGCGGGGCGATATTGGCGAGCACATTGCCGTGCGTGATCACGACTCCTTTGGGCTCGGCGGTGGTGCCGGAGGTGAAGACGATCTCGAGCGTGTCCGCAGGTTCGATTTCAGAGGCAGGATAGGCTGCTGACGAGTGCGATGCCAAAGCGTTGGGCAAATCCTCCAACGTGAGGGTTGGGATTGAGGGCTGCACATGCTCACGTGAGCACACCAGCAGCTTGGCGCCGACCTGGTGGTGGACGCGCAGGGCAAAATCAAGCACGGCCACATCGTCCATAGGGACGACCACGACGCCGCAGAAAGCGCATCCGAGAAACACTGCTACCCACTCGGCCGAGTTCGGTCCCCAGAGCAGGATGCGATCGCCTTTGGCGATCGCTCGCGCGTTCAGTTCGCGGGTGAATTGAAACGCGGTGTCGGCGACTTGGCGGTAGGACCAGCGTGCGGTGCGGTATCCGCGGTGCTGGAGGTAAGCGGTCTTTTGTCCTCTTTGCAGGAAATGGTCGAGGTATTGGACCAGCGAGCGGGGCTGCACGTAACCGATGTTAGCGCGTTCGGGAGGTGCTTGCAGTATCGCTCCCAGGTCTCGAAAAGCGCGAGAGCTGGGGCACCCGCGTTGGGAAGGGCGAGACGCCCGTCCTCCACTTAATCGCGCCCTACGCCCAGAGCGTCGGCTACGCGATTGATGTAGTTGAACCAGGAGGCGATCAGGGTGATTTGCAGGATGGCTTTGTCGTCGAATCCGGCGGCGCGCAGGTGGTCGTGGTCGGCTTTCTGGATTTTGGTGGCGTCCCTGGTGAGTTTGACGACGTAGTCCAGCATCACGCGTTCCTGCCTGGTTATTGGTGCGGTTGGGTAGTCTTTCTTCAGCGCTTCAACCAATGGCTCATCCAATGTGACCCGACGCAGAAACTCTGCGTGTGAGTCGATTCAATAGACGCAGCGGTTGGTGACGGAGACCATTGTTGTGATCATTTCGTGCTGGCGGCGGCTCAGCGGCAGGTCTGGCGACATGAGTACGCCAAAGGTGGCGAAGGCGTGGTACAGGGCATCGGGAATCAGGCTGTGCGAGGCTACGATCTCAGCACCGCCACTCTCAGCCGGATGCACTGGGGTGGCGTACTCGATGGGATAAAGACTCTTCTGGGCTTCCATGGCCTTGCATAGCGTCTCATCGGCTTCAGAGAGACGGATGGTGCGGATCCAGGTCATGAGAAACTTGCCTCCAATAGGGATTTTCCGTACAATTCGTGGCCAGCTAAGGTATCTGAGGCTTCTGTATATGCCAATAGCCGAATTGTATTACTCGGACTCCCGCACCTGGAGGATGGAGTAGATGAGCATTGTGGTGTGGAAAGTTATGCGCCAACTGCCCAAGCCCTTGTTGCTGGTATTGCTGTTCTTCCTGCTGGCTGCAGTCTGCCGCGCTTAGCGTGAATCTTGTTTGTTCCGGTGGCGCAATTAATCTTCAGGGTGTAGAAACGTAGCTAGCTACGTTTCTACGGAATACTGTCCGTTCATGGGCACTGCGGAGCATTTTCTCCGTTGATTTGAAACAGGCCGACGCGGCTGTTCTAGGAATCCACCAGGTACAAGCACGAACCCGCGTAGATCCACATGGCTGAGGGGGCGGCCGAAGTTCGCGTCTTTGATGGTAGTTGGATCAAAGATGTATTGGGAACGTCCTTCCTGACTGAAGACGTGAATCTGGTTCAGAACGGGATCGCTGACATACATTTTGCCCTGGACGTCTACCGCTAATCGGGTGCGATCATCCGCGTAGGCCAGGCAGATGGCACGGCGAAAATGAAGAGCCATGTCAAAAACCTGAATGCGGCTGTTGCCCGCATCGAGCACGAATAGTTGCGGAGGCGAACGGACAGATGCACTTCCGAGTCTGCCCTCTCTCCCGGGCTGTGTCAGAATCAGACTACTTCAGTTCCCTTCAATTCCGACTGCTGAGGTGGCCACGTCATGTTGCTTGCCAAACTCAAACATATATCGCTGATCCTTGTGGCAGGAGCCCTGCTGGGGCTGGCAGGTTGCGGCTCGGGCTCGCGACCGCTGAACTCCGGCAATTTCTCCGGGACCGTTGCCCACCGGAGTGAAGGCGCCATCGACACGGTTGCCGGCCGCGCCGGAGTGGCCCACGTAACACTGAGCCCTGCCCACGTCATGGGCGGCGCTTCCACAGAAACCACGGTCGAGCTGACACAGCCCGCTCCAGGCGACGGCATAGTCGTGCAACTGAAGAGCTCTGATTCGAGCACCGTCGCAACTCCCGCGACCATAAGAATTCCTTCCGGTCAGACCAGGGCCACGGTGCCGGCTTCGACATCGCCCGTGACGACCGCTACAACGGTTGCTGTCAGCGCGCTCTACGGGGACACGGTCGCGGGAACCTCGCTCAATATTGCTCCCGCGGTTTCCGGCAGTGTGGCCTCGGGCACCGATTCTCTTCGAACGACACCGAGCGGCGGCCAGACTTCAGAGAACGCCTCATTGACGCCCACCGACCCTAGAGCGAAGTTCCGGGGATGTTGGTACAAGAATAATGGTCACCGCTACCAAGGGGTTTATGTCAAGGTCGTGAACCCGGGCACGTATCCCTTTGACGCAGACCTGTATCGGGGCGCGACCTGTAACCCCGCACAAAAAATCGATGAGTTCGGGTTCGGAACCCGATTGCATTTTGTCGGGTTCGGCTACATCTTCTGGTTTACGGATTTCGCCGATCAGAGCGACACCTCCGCATTCTGGCATGTGGGGAAAGACAAGTCGAAATGCGTGAGCTACGCTGTGGCTCCCGATTGCTAGGAGGCGGACGGCGGCGCGGGGAGCACAAAGGAGGGGGCTCTGGTATCAAATGGATACTACTTGACTGCCGCGAGTGACTTTACTTTGTCTTGCGGTGCAATATGGCTCACATAACCGACCGCGCCGGGAGTGGTCGCTACGTATTCGATAAGGGCCGCTTCGGAGTCGAAGGCTCTGGGCATGACGCCCTGTCCGGTAAACACCGCCTTGCGCCATTGCGCCTGGAAGTCAGCAGGAGTTTCGTCGAGGTGGTTTCTCAAAAAAACCTCATGCGCTGGTCCACCCTTGAGGGTGACAGTATTAAGAACTTAATGTCTGTCTTTCACGGTCTCTTAGACGATTGAATTTCTGCCGGGGCCGCCCCGCCCAGGAAGCTTGCGGCTACATTGCTTTAACCCGGTCGTACACTCCCTTTCGGTAACCCTTAGTAACCATACGATTCTGAGTACCCAGCCGTACAATTACCCTTGTCCTAAAGACCATCTCCTGATACTGGGCGTGATGCCGATGGAATAGTCAACTTGGACACGAACTCTCGTGCTGTAGAAAAAGATCTGGGACGAGAGGCGAACCGGAGCTGGAGTCCGCACTTTTATGGCGTTTGGATTTGGCTTCAATAAGCAGAAGGTTCTCAGTGCTGCGGAGAGGTTTGTCCAACAGGGCAAGTTGCCAAATGCGATCACTGAGTACGAAAAAGTCCTCAAGGCCGACCCTAAAGATCTTACGGTGATGAATACCGTGGGCGACCTCCACTCGCGTCTCGGCAACAGCGAAAAAGCCGTGGAATGCTTCAAGAGCGTGGGCGATGCCTATGCCTCGCAGGGCTTCACGGTCAAGGCAATTGCCATGTACAAGAAGCTCAGCAAGCTGAAGGCGTCGCTGGAGTGCGCGCTGCGGCTGGCCGAGCTTTACACGCAGCAGGGTCTTTTTAACGACGCACGGGCCCAGTACCTGCAAGTGGCAGAAGAGTTTCTGCGAGAAGGCCAACTGGAACAAGCGGTGCGGATTTTCCAGAAGACTCTGGAGATGGATCCAGAGAACGTGGCTATGCGGACGCGGCTGGCCGAGGTTTACGTCCGCTTAGGCAAGAAGACCGAGGCCTGGCAGATCTTCTCCGCGGCTGCGGAGACATTGCGCGGCAAAGGTCAACTGGGCCCAGCAGAAGAAATTCTGCAGCGCATGATCACGCTCGATCCCGGCAATGGTTACGCTTTGCTGCTGCGAGGCAGGAATGCATTTGACGCGGGCGATATAGCAGCTGCCATCCAGTTTCTCGAGAAGGTCGCGGACCTCGATACTCATCCGGACGGTTTGCGAACTCTGCTGCAGGCTTATCTGCAGACCGGGCGTCTGACCGAGGCCGCTACTCTGGCGGCGAAGTTGCTTTCGGTTCACAACGACGTCGGCGCAATTTTGTCCTATGCCGACGCCTTGATTGCAGCCGGACAGGGCGAGGATGCTCTGCGGATGTACAAGGAGCATGCCGACCGGCTGTTAGCCGCGGACTCCGGAAAAATTCTGGAAAACCTTCATTCCCTCATTGGCCCCGTGCGGGAGAACACTGCTGCCCTCGAAATGCTGCTCGAGCTGCTGAACAAGGCGGGAGACAACACCCACCTTACAGAGGTTTACGAACTGCTTGCCCACGGCTATGTGCAAGCGGAAGACCTGGAGAAGGCTCGCGACTACTACCTCAAACTCACCCAGCTCGAACCTGAGAATCAGTTGCATGCGCGCAACTATCAACAGGTGGCCGGCCGGCTTGGGACTCCCTCCGGCTCGCGCCTGATTACTCCCGAAGAAGGCTCTGTGCTGGTGGACGAACTCGAGGCCACCGCTCCGTTCATTGATCAGCGCTATGCCGATGACGTGGCGCTCTTTGTTCGCGCTGCCCTGACCGATGCCGAACTTTTCATTTCTTATAACATGCCGGCAAAAGCGTTGGGGCCATTGCTCTCCGCGTTGCCCCAGGCGCCCCGCGATCTGCGCGTCAACCAGCGGTTGGCCGCTCTGCACACGCGAGCCGGACGATTCACCGAGGCCGCGGTTTCCTGCCGCACTTTGGAGAGCATTTACCACGATGCTGGATATCCGGATGAAGCAACCCGCTATGGCGAGCTGGCGGCGAAGTATGAGGAACGCGGGGGCGCGATCCCGGCGGAATCCGGCCTGCCCGCAGCAGTACCTACGGAGCTGATAGTCAAGGTGCCTGAGGCGTTGGTTGCAGATTTTGCGCTTGACACACCGGTTGCCGAGGCTGCATCGACGGAGGGTGCGGTTGCTGCCACGGCGTCGAACTTATCCTTCCACGCCCCCGCGGCAGCGGCGTCCGTGCAACCGGCACAGCAGCCAGCGGAGTTTGAAATTCAGCCCATAGTGGCTCCCGAGAAGGAAATCGATCTTTCGGCGGAGTGGGAGGATTCGCTTGCGGACGAACCGGCAGCAGCTTCCGCTCCGCAAGAAGAAGCTGCCCAAGCTGCAACTGATCACGAAGAGAGTCCCGCTGACTCCGAAGCGATCCAGGAAGCGGTCGAAGAGGTTCGCTTCTATCTTTCGAATGGGATGCCCGAAGAGGCCCGCGCGGCATTTACCAAACTGCGCCGCATGAAGCCGGATGCTTCCTTGCTTTCACGCTTGCGCGAAGAGATTGAAGCCGGTGTGGCGGAGGCTCCAACGGTGGAAGCTGCGGCCATCGAGGAAATTTCGGTTGCGGATATACCTGTCGCGCCTCAGGAAGAAATGCCTTCTGTGCCCGAGGCAAAGCCGGGGGTACTTGATGCGATGGTCAGCGATTTGGAATCCTCGCTTGGGGATGGATTCTTGCCGCAAAACGCCGCTCATGAGGAACCGCAGCCAGAACCGCAAGCAGCGGAACTTGCCACGGCAGCCACTGAACCTCAACCCCAGGCGGGAAAGCTCAATTCCTTTGTTGCGGACCTTGAGGCTTCCCTTGGAGATAGCTTCCTGGCAGAAGCTCCGGTCGTGCAGCCCGGGCCCCGGGGCGTGTCGCAGGCTGCCCCGGAAATTAAAGCCAAGCCCGAACCGGTGTCGGCGAACGCCGACATCAGCGTCCCAGTGAGTGGCTCGCAAAAGCAAGTTCCGGCTGCCATGGCAGCCGCCGCTGCCCATGTTGGTGCTTCCCACGAAGCAGCGAGTGCCGCGCCGACTTTCACGTATCATCCTCCGGTTGCACGGCCTATAACTGCGCAGGCACCGGCAGCGGCTCCTCCGAAATTCGACTCCGGCCCAGGCGTGGACCTCGTCGATATGTTCGGCGAGCTAAAAACGGAGCTTGAGGAAGGCGCAGCCGCCAGCGATGAAGATCCGGAAACCCACTACAACCTCGGCGTGGCTTTCCGCGAGATGGGCCTGTTGGACGAAGCCATCGGCGAGTTGCAGAAGGTGTGCCAGGCGGTGGATCGCGGGCATCCCTTCCCGCATATCATGCAGACCTACACCTGGCTGTCGCAATGTTTCCTCGACAAGGGCATTCCGGAGGCGGCTATCCGCTGGTATGAGAAGGCGCTCAAGCTGCCAACCATTGACACGGAAACCCGTACTGCGCTGCACTATGAGCTGGCAGCGTCTTACGAGACTGCGGGCGACAAGGTCGCGGCCCTGAACCATTTCATGGAAGTGTATGGCAGCAACATTGATTACCGGGATGTGGCCGAGCGCATTAAGTCCCTGAAGTCGTAGAATGTCTTGATGGGTTTCTATTTTCTCTTGCCGGGGATGCGCGTTTGCAAAACCCGGTCCGCAACAGTGACGCTCTTCGGGAGCACACGGTGACGGCGGACCCGAATACACCCCAAACAATTCCTCCCGGCTCGTTGGGGGCGAAGTTGCCCTCTGCGGAACGCAATGATTCGTCTGCCACGGCTGTGGAAGTGCCGCCGGGAACTCCTCAAGGAAGCCGCTACGTGGGCGTCGAGCTCTGGCTGCATCGAATTACGGTTCTGACTTTCGGGTTAGTCTGCGCCGTTGTGGGTGTGCTTCTGGTGATTCTCCCCTGGCGACCGGAATGGACGGACAACCATCTTCTAATGGCATCGCCAGGATTGCGCACATTGGTTGCGAACGGCTTTGTCCGCGGGGTCTGCAGCGGGCTGGGAATACTCGACATCTGGATTGGTTTCTCAGAAGCAATTCATTATCACGAGGAAAAGCGCCCCTGAAGCAAACAAGGTCCTGGCCGGGGAGTGCATTGATTCCACCGGGCGTGTCGGAAAATTAGGTTATACGGGGGAAGACGGCATCATCATGAGTGAACGTGAGATCAAACGTGCGCCTCTGGCGTACGAAAACCCAGCGTTTCTGAACAGTCCAGATGGGCGCGTGCTGCGCATACTGTCGGAATACATGGAACCGATTGCCCGCTTTCGCCGCGAGCAGATTCAGGACACGGTCGTGTTTTTCGGCTCGGCCCGTTTCAATAGCCGCACCGCCGCAAAGGACAAGCTGGCTGAACTCGAATCAACCGGCTCACAGCTTGCCGGCGGCCAGTTCGAACGCTTCAGGAAACGCGCAGGCGCGGCTTTAGACATGGCGCGCTATTACGAGGATGCGCGGCGCCTGGCCTTTCTGTTGAGCCAGTGGTCCGTTCACATCCCCGCGCGGCGTCGGCGTTTTGTGGTTACGACCGGCGGCGGCCCAGGAATCATGGAAGCGGCCAATCTTGGCGCACAGGAGGCGGGCGCGAAGACCATAGGCCTGAACATCGCCTTGCCTTTCGAGCAAATGCCTAATCCTTACATCACTCCGTCGCTGAATTTCGAGTTTCATTATTTTTTCATGCGCAAGTTCTGGTTCGCCTACCTGTCAAAAGCGTTAGTGATTTTTCCCGGCGGCTTTGGGACCATGGACGAGTTCTTCGAAATCCTCACGCTGGCGCAGACGCAGAAGTTGGCAAAGAAGATTCTGGTCGTCGTCTACGGCAGCGAATACTGGAACCGGCTGATCAACTTTCAAACCATGGTCGATGCGGGAACGATTTCTCCGGAGGATCTGGAACTTTTCAAAATCGTGGACTCGCCGGAAGAAGGTTTTGAATTTCTGCGCGACGGTTTGACCAAGTACCACCTGGGGCCGGAACTGAAGCATAAGGGCGAACAAGCGCCCGAAATCGCGAAGACAAACCCGTAAAGGCTTGCTTCTCTTTTACATTACCGACCGCCGCCAGTTTTCCGGGGATGAAAACGCCCGCCAGCGGACTCTTCTGGCGAAAATCGCAGAAGGGACTCGTTGCGGCGTTGATGTCATCCAGTTGCGCGAGAAGGATCTTTCCACTCGCGAACTCGAAGTTCTTACTCGCGCAGCACTTCGTGTTAGCGGCGAGAATTCGGCACAGCCGGTAACTCATTTACTCATCAATTCACGAAGTGACGTCGCTATAGCCTGTGGTGCTGATGGAGTGCATTTGCGATCCGACGATCTGTCGCCCTCGGACGTGCGGAAAATTTGGACTCATGGAGGGCATCCCGCTCGCCCGTTGATCAGCGTTTCTTGCCATTCCAAGGCGGACGTTGCTCGCGCCGCCGATGAAGGAGCAGACTTCGCAGTATTCGCCCCAGTTTTCGAAAAGAAGGATACTCCGCAAAATCGCGCTGCTGGCGTCGATGGATTGCGTCAAGCTTGCGGGCAGAAAATTCCCGTCCTCGCCCTGGGTGGCGTCACGCTCAACAACGCTCGCGCCTGCATTGATGCGGGCGCGGCCGGCATTGCCGCAATCCGACTTTTTCAGCAGAACGACATCGCCGAGGTAGTGCGGACCTTGAGGCGCTAGCTCAGTAATCCCACCTCACTCTGTCATCCTGAGCGGAGGCGTTGTTCGCGAAGCGAACGACGCCGGAGTCGAAGCACCGGTGATGCAAGTTGAACCGAGAGGCATCAGGGAATTCTCACGACCGGCGGTGTTCGCAAGAATGCCTTGCCACTTCATCGCGGCGCGAACATTTGCTGGTCCTTCGACTCCGCAGATTCTCCGCTTCGCGGAGAGTCTACTGCACTCAGGATGACACGCCAATTTAATCTGGCTGCATCAAAACGGTGCAAGGAAAGCGGGCGGGCTTTGTGCTACCCTCGTCAACTAGACGAGCGTTTGCGATTAGCATCTCCAATTCGTGACACCACCTGGGCGAAGCCCCGACTCGTGCTCATTACCGCGGGCTGGTTCTCTATGGGCTCGGACGACGGTCAGGAGAACGAGCTTCCGGTGCACCGGGTTTGGATCGATGCCTTCTACCTGGCTGCTTGTCAGGCAACCAATGCCGAGTACGCCCGTTTTCTGGATGCGACAGGGGCCCAAGCGCCTCCACTCTGGGACGATCCGAACTTCAATCATCCGGAACAACCGGTGGTCGCCGTTTCCTGGTTTGAGGCGGTGAACTACTGCGAATGGCTGAGTGAAATTACCGGACGCAAATATCGCTTGCCGACCGAAGCCGAGTGGGAACGGGCCGCGCGCGGAGGAGTCGAGGGCAAACTTTTTCCCTGGGGCGACGACCCGCCAGAATCATTGCCCAACTATGGCGAGCGCTGGAAGACTGGTCCCGAACCGGTCGCCTGTTCCGCGGCCAACGGTTTCGGACTCTACGACATTTGCCAGAATGTGCATGAGTGGTGCAGTGACTGGTACCAACCCGATTACTATGCGAACTCTGCCGAGCGCAATCCACGCGGTCCGGAATCCGGCAAGCGGCGTGCTTCTCGGGGAGGTTCCTGGCGCCACCACATTAAAGTCACCCGTTGTGCGGCTCGATCGAGCATTCCTCCGGAGTTTCAGTATGCGGACTACGGATTCCGCGTCGCCTGTGACTGAGCTGAACTTTCTCCGCTTAGTGGTTACGCCCGTTTTTGCCGAGGCGAAAGCATGGCGAGGATTTCAAGCAATCCCTGCCGGATGTGTTTCAGGTCGGACGCGGTCCGTTCGGGAAAAGGCAGAGGCGTCTGTTTCTTGTCATTCTTGTTTTCCGCCCGCAAATGCTGCCGCGCCCCGGCAATAGTGAAGCCTTCCTCGTAAAGAAGTTTTTTTATGCGCAGAACATTTTCAACATCTTTGTGGCGATACATGCGCTGCCCGGTGCTGCCCTTCACCGGTTTCAGTTGGGGAAACTCCGTCTCCCAGAAACGCAGGACATAAGCTGGCAAACGGCACAGGTGGGCGACTTCGCCGATCCGGAAATAAAGTTTGTCCGGGATCACCACCTCGGTGGTCTTGCCGGATTTGACCGCGGCCTTATTGCGCGAAGTCATTGGGGTTTTAGAAGTGGCTTGCATCGCAGCCTGCGCCTCACTTCCTATCGCGTTTCTAGCATGAGCGGGCGTTCCCCTACAACCCCTCATTTCCAGGAGGAGTACGCTTCCTTACGGTGCGCCGTTTGGCAAGCAATTAAAAAACCCCCGGAGAGGTGCTTCTCTCGAGAGGCTTTTCTGAACTTTCTGTTGGTGCGAAGTTTCGTTTCGCGTACGGTTAGTGTTTCTTTTTCTTGGCAGCCTTTTTCTTTGCTGGCATGAAGTTTCCTCCGTGAACGATTTTCCCTTGAAAGGGAGCCCAGATCCATATCGTTGCCCAATTGTAGTAGGCGCAACGATGCTACCCCAAGATATTGATGACTATTACTTTCATTGTCAACAGAATTCTTCATTCCGAAGTTTCTCATCTAAGCGACCGACCCGGCAGCATGTCGTACACTGGCAACCGTTGCCTCATTGCTCATGCCTTCCTCTGTTACGAAGCGTGATCCCGTCGAGCTGGAAATATTTAAGAACATCTATCACTCCATTGCGGAAGAGATGGGCGCGGCCCTCCGCCGAACGGCTTTCTCCCCGAATATCAAAGAACGTCGCGACTATTCTTGCGCCGTTTTCGACGGCGACGGTGAAGTAATTGCCATGGGCGATCACATGCCGGTTCACCTGGGCTCGATGCCGATGTCGGTGCGTGCAGCGATCAACCAGTTCGCCCTCGACCCGGGAGATGTGGCGATGTTGAATGATCCCTTTCGCGGCGGAACTCACCTCCCGGACATCACTCTGGTGGCGCCGGTGTATGTTTTGCCGAAGCGTGCTGGCCCGCGGGTGAAACGCAGACGGCCCGACTTCTACGTTGCCTCGCGTGCTCACCACGCTGATGTTGGGGGCACCTATCCGGGCTCGATGGGTCTTTGTCGCGAGATCTATCAGGAAGGGCTTCGCATTCCTCCGGTAAAAATCCTTCGCCACGGGGAAATGCAATCCGATGTGCTGGGGCTGGTTCTGAACAATGTGCGCACGCCTGTGGAGCGCGAGGGCGATTTGCAAGCGCAGATCGCCGCCTGTCACACCGGGGCTGAGCGGCTGTGCCAAGTCTGTAGCCGTTATGGACTGGCACACGCGCGAAAGATGGGGCGCGACTTACTCGATTATTCCGAGGAGATGATGCGTGCATTCCTCAAGTTGGTGCCCAGGGGGAGCTACCGGGCGGAGGATTTTCTCGACAACGATGGAATAGGCCCCAAGCCGGTGAAGATTGCGGTGACATTGAAATTTGCAGAACGTTTGCGGACCCGGTCTTCCGGCCGAGTCGGGACGGGTCGAAGACCCGTCTCCACACAAGTGGCTGTTGTGGACTTTACCGGCAGCGACCTGCAGGTCGAGGGAAGTGTGAATGCGGTGGAGGCAATCACGTATTCCGCCTGTTTTTATGTTTTCCGTTGTCTGCTGGCCGAAGATGTGCCGGCAACCGCTGGATTGATGCGGCCAATTGAAGTGATCGCGCCGGAAGGAACCGTCGTCAACGCCCGCCCGCCGGCGGCGGTGGCGGGCGGAAACGTGGAGACTTCGCAGCGCATTGTGGACGTGCTGTTACGGGCACTGGCGCAAGCGATACCAGAGCGGATTCCGGCGGCCGCATCGGGAACCATGAACAATCTAACCATTGGCGGGATAGATCCGCGAACCAATGAGCCCTTCGCCTATTACGAGACCATTGCCGGCGGGATGGGAGCTCGTCCGTCTAAGCCTGGCGTGTCTGGGGTACATACGCACATGACGAACTCGCAGAACACCCCTGCTGAGGCGTTGGAATATGCTTATCCGCTGCGCGTCCGAAAATATTCGCTGCGATCGCAGAGCGGCGGTCAGGGCAAATATCGTGGTGGAGATGGAATCATCCGGGAGCTCGAAGTGCTTGCCGATGCGGAAGTCACTTTGTTAGCCGATAGACGCGAACGCGGACCGTATGGGCTGGCGGGTGGCAGCGAAGGAGCACCGGGGAAAGCCGCGGTCATTCGGGAAGATGGGTCGTCACAAACATTGCCGGGGAAATTCAATGTGCGGTTACGCAAGGGCGAACGGATTCGCATTGAAACACCGGGCGGCGGCGGGTGGGGTCAATGATGGAGGGCGGGCGTCTCGCCCGTCCAGCCGGGCGGGACGCCCGGCCTCCATTCAAGCTTAGCGCTCAGGAATCGGTGTGCTTTGAAAAGAATCTAACGTAAGGAGATGCTTTACTCATCATCTCGCGAGGAGACCTCAAAATGACCGCCGACATTTCCAGCCACTACCTTGACGAAGCGCGCCGTCAATTCCGCGGGCATAAACGTCTGGCTGAGGGTGCCATCGCGCAACTAAAGGATGAAGAGCTGTTCGTCGCGCTCGATCCGGAGTCAAATTCAATCGCAATCCTGATCAAGCATCTGGCGGGTAACATGCGCTCGCGCTTCACCGACTTCCTGACCACGGATGGCGAGAAGCCCGATCGCAACCGCGATCAGGAATTTGAAATGACCTCGGCGACCACCCGCGCCGACGTCATGCGATGGTGGGAAGAAGGCTGGACGCGAGTGTTCGCTGCCATCGAAGCGCTCAAACCTGAGGACGTCGTGCGGACGGTAACAATCCGCGGCGAGCCCCACACGGTGCTGCAAGCCATCAACCGGCAAATCGCTCACTATGCGCAGCACACGGGGCAGATCGTTTTCCTGGCCAAGCATTTTCGGTCGAGCGAATGGAAGACGCTAAGCGTTCCACGCGGGAAATCGAAAGACTTCAAGGCCATGGCCGGAAAGTATGAGAAAGGCGTGCCTCGGGAGCGCCCGGATGCACGCTAGTTCTCGTCGCATTCGACATCGGTTGGGGTGACCAGTGGAATGCTAGAATTTAACGTTTTGGTTTTGAATCCGAACTCATCCGATAAGGCAGGTTCATGTCTGACACCATGCTCGCGGTCGTAAAAGCAAAAGCCGCACCTGGTACTGAGATCCAAGAAGTAAAGGTTCCGGCGTTCGGACGCAACGACGTTCTTGTCAAGGTGAAGGTTGCGTCGATCTGCGGCACCGATCTGCACATTTACGAGTGGGACCGCTGGGCGCAGAACCGGATTCATCCGCCGCTGATTCCCGGCCACGAATTCTGTGGCGAGGTGGCAGCTTTTGGCGATGAGGTCACCAGCGTCAAGGAAGGCGATTTTGTTTCTGCCGAAATGCATGTGGCTTGCGGCAAATGCGTGCAGTGCCGCACCGGCGAAGCCCACATCTGTCAAAACGTGAAGATCATTGGGGTCGATGCCAACGGGGCATTTGCTGAGTACGTAGTTATTCCGGAATCAAATATCTGGAAGCTAGATCCCGCGATCCCCTTGGAGTACGCTTCGATCCTCGACCCACTGGGTAATGCCGTTCACACCGTGCTGGCGGGCGAGGTTGCCGCGAAAACTGTGGCCATTACCGGATGCGGTCCCATCGGACTATTCTCGATCGCGGTCGCGCGAGCCGTGGGCGCAGCCCAAGTGTTTGCCATCGAGGTAAACCAGCATCGGCGCAAGCTGGCGAAACAGATGCACGCCGATCTTGCGCTTGATCCGTCGAAAGAGGACGTGAAGTCAATCATCTTGGAGCGAACCGGCGGGCTGGGGGTCGACGCGGTCCTTGAAATGGCCGGACACCCTGACGCGATTCGAACAGCTTTCGACATCGTGCGGCGCGGCGGGCGCATTTCGCTTCTCGGTCTCACCTCCAAGCCCATCTCCTTAAATTTTTCCGAAGACATTATTTTCAAGGGCATCACCATTCAGGGCATCAATGGCCGCCGCATGTACCAGACCTGGTACCAGATGACGGCGCTGCTCAAAAATGGCAAGCTGGATCTGCATCCGGTGATAACAGATCGCATTGCGATGAAGGATTTTTCCCAGGCGATGGAGCGCTTGAAGACGGGAGAGGCGAGCAAAATCCTGGTGTATCCGAACGGGACAAGGTGAATCTTGCCGGCTATGCCTCTGCGGGCACAGCTACAATTCTTTTCTGGATCGCATAGGTCACCAGCTGAGCCGTGTTGTGAATATCGAGCTTCCGCATCAGATTGAACTTATGAGCTTCCACCGTCTTGACACTAAGGCCGAGCAGGCTGGCAATGGTTCTTGCCGAGTTACCCTCGGCAATCATTCTTACAACTTCACGCTCCCGAGGCGTAAGGGTAGGACGACGTAAATTCACATGCGGCTGCACAAACACCACTCCCTTTATTAAAGTAACTTCGGAAAATGACTTCCTGGTCGCCTAAAAGACGCACCAGACGGCCTGAGACGTTCCTTAATGTTTAGGCCATTGTACAAGTGTTCCACCCCGTTCGTCACGAAAAAAATCATTTGCCGGAACCTAGATTGGAGCGAAATCCGAGTTCTTAGTCTCTTCGGATACAATCCAGAGCAATGCTCCGTTATTTCACATCCGGGGAGTCCCATGGGGAAGGTCTGGTCGCATTCCTTTCGGGTCTGCCCGCCGGATTGAAGGTTGATCAGAGCTTTGTGGATCGCGAACTGTGGCGTCGCCAGCAAGGTTACGGCCGCGGTGGCCGCATGAAGATCGAGCGCGATACTGCGCACATCATTTCCGGAGTGCGTCATGGGATGACCATTGGCTCACCTATTGCCGTGCTGCTGGAAAATAAGGATTGGAAGAACTGGCAGGAGTCGCTTCCTGTGGAGGAAGGGAATCCCGCCAAACACAAGCGCGTTGCTTCGCCCCGTCCTGGCCACGCGGATCTCGCGGGAGCGCTGAAATTCAATTTTTCTGACGGTCGCTACGTACTCGAGCGCGCCTCCGCCCGCGAGTCGGCGGCCCGCGTGGCAATTGGAGGCTTGGCGAAATTGCTCGTCCGGGAACTCGGAATCGACGTGCTGAGCCACGTGGTCTCGGTGGGCAATGCGTCGATTGGGAATGCGGAAATTCCTTGGGAGCGTATCGCTCCTTTGCGGGAGCGCGAGGAAGTTCTGCTCAATTGCGCCGATGCCGATGCCGAATCGCGGATGAAGCAAGAAGTGGACCGGGCGCTAAAGACCGGAGATTCCGTGGGAGGTGTGTTTGAAGCGGTTGCTCACAACGTGCCCCCTGGTCTGGGCACGTACGCGCAATGGGATGAGCGCCTGGACGCGCTATTGGCAGCCGCCGTGATGTCGCTGCAGGCGGTAAAGGCGGTGGAGATCGGCTCGGGCATCACCGCCGCGGCTGCGCTAGGTTCCGCCGTGCATGATGAAATAGGCTATAGCGAGTCCACAGGATTTGCCGGATTCACTCGCAGCCGCAATAATGCAGGTGGAATCGAAGGTGGCGTCTCGAACGGAGAGGATATCCGGGTGCGCGGTTATCTCAAGCCGATTTCGACCCTGCGCCGTCCGCTGCAGTCGGTGGATTATGCCACGCGCGAACCGGTGAAAGCTGCGTATGAACGCTCTGACGTGTGCGTAGTGCCTGCGGCGGGCGTGGCCGCAGAAGCCATGGTGGCGTTGACTCTGGCTCGCTGCGCGCTCGAAAAGTTTGGCGGCGACTCCATGGGCGAGACCTTGCGCAACTTCCAAGGCTATTTGGAACAGTTGAAAAAATACTAACTACTCAATGATCTATCCCATCGTAAAGTTTGGAAATGCTGCGCTGGAAAAACCGGCGGAACCAGTTACGGTTTTTGACGATGAATTGAAAAAACTGGTCGAAGATATGTTCGACACCATGTATGAGGCCCATGGTGTCGGGCTGGCCGCCCCACAAATCGGTATCTCGAAGCGGCTCGCGGTCATCGATGTTACCTTTAAGGAAGATCCTGATGCCAAGTTGGTGCTGGCAAATCCGGAGATCCTTCACACAGAAGGAAAACACACACAGCCCGAAGGCTGCCTCAGCATTCCAGAATTTCGCGAGCCTGTGACCCGGCCACGCAAGGTGATGATTCGTGCCCAGGATGTGAATGGAAAGTGGTACGAGAAAACCGGCGAAGAACTCCTTGCCCGGGCCTTCGTGCATGAAATCGAGCACTTGAATGGCAAGCTTTACATCAGTCACATAAGCGCGTTGAAGCGTGACTTGATGAAGCGCAAGATCCGCAAGCTGATGAAGGCCGGGGAGTGGTAGAAATTGAATCATTGAGTGATTGAATCCATTTACTCAATGGCTCAATGGCTCAATGACTCAATGGGTCAATTTCTCAGTCTCGTGTTTTGCGGTACCCCTCGCTTTGCCGTTCCTACGCTGGAAACGCTGGCTCGCACGGGCTTTTCCGTTCGCCTGGTAGTTACGCAACCCGACAAGCCTCGTGGCCGTGGACTTGCGCTTGCTCCACCTCCAGTGAAGCAGTCGGCCCTCGCGCTGGATTTGCCGATTATGCAACCGGAGAGTATCAAAAATAACGACGAATTCCGCGCTCAGCTTACCGCGCTCCATCCCGACGCAATCATTGTGGTCGGTTATGGACGCATCATTCCGCAGTGGATGATCGATTTGCCGCGTCTTGGCAACATCAATCTTCACGCGTCGTTGCTGCCGAAGTATCGCGGGGCTGCGCCTATTCAGTGGGCGATCGCTCGCGGTGAAACTGTGAGCGGGGTCACCACCATGCGAATCGACGCAGGACTCGACACCGGTGACATCCTGCTGCAGAAAGAAATTCCTATCAGGCCTACGGACAGCACAGAAAGTCTTGCTCCCACCCTGGCTGCAACCGGTGCGGATCTCATGGTCGGCACTTTGCGAGGGCTGCAGGCGGGGACGATCACGCCGCGTCCACAGGATCACGCGAGAGCGACTCTTGCGCCCATTCTTAAGAAGGAAGATGGCCGCATCGATTTTCAGCAGTCAGCACAGGAAATTTTGAATCGCTTGCGTGGATTTCAGCCATGGCCGGGCGCGTTCACCACCTTTCGCGGCAAGACTCTAAACGTTTGGGATGCCTCCGTGTCGCAGCACTCACTTCCGCACGGAGAACTGTTGGTTGAAGACGATCGTCTATTTGTGGGATGTGGAGGGGGTGGCTTGGCCTTGCTCGACGTGCAACCGGAAGGCAAGAAGCACATGGCCGTCCGCGATTTTGTCCACGGCTATCGGCCCCAAGCCGGCGAGAAGCTTGGTTCATAGCAACCGGGAAGTAAAAACCAGATGCCTATTTCTCCCGCCCGCATCGCAGCTTTTGACATTCTGCTTCGCGTTGAGCGTGAGGACTCTTACGCCTCCGAACTTCTGCATTCCTTCCGTTATGCCGAGTTGTCCTCTGCCGACCATGGCCTCGCAACCGAGTTGCTCATGGGCGTTCTTCGCTGGCGATCCTTGCTGGACAAACGCATCGCAGAACACTCGTCGCAGAAACTGGCCCGCCTCGACACGGAGGTACTTACGGCTCTGCGGCTCGCGGTTTACCAATTGCTGTTTCTGGATCGCATGCCCGAGCGGGCAGCAGTGCACGAGAGCGTAGAGTTGGTGAAGCGCACGAAGAAACGGTCGGCCGTGCCTTTCGTCAATGCGGTACTGCGAAAGTTAGCAGGAAAGGCGCGAAACCTTGATGATGTTTTCCCTCGCCTCAACGCCAACACTTCCTCGGAGTTAGCTGAGTATTCCGCGCATCCGTTTTGGTTGGTGGAACGCTGGATTCAGGAATTCGGATTTGAGGCTGCCAAGCAGATCTGCGCTTATGACCAGCGAATTCCGGAAACAACCATCAGCATCTCGGATGCCGCGAGTGCAGCTGAACTCAGCAGTGACAACATTCAACTATCTCCAGGACATTTGCTGACGTCGGCGTATCGCGTCGTCTCCGGTGACCTCAGTGCCACTCGCGCATTTCGTGAGGGGCGAATTGCGATTCAGGATGAGGCCTCCCAATTGGTTTCACACCTTGTCGGCTGCGGCGCGAACATTCTCGACTGTTGTGCCGCACCTGGAGGGAAGACGCGACTGCTCGCCGCGCGCAATCCCAGCGCCCGCATCGTTGCGACAGAGTTGCACCCGCACCGCGCGCGCGTGCTGCGCAAACTGGTTTCCGCGGCCAACGTTCGGGTGATCGCGGCCGACACTCGATCTCTCCCGACAATTGCACTCTTCGACCGCGTGCTGGCTGACGTGCCCTGCTCCGGTACAGGTACGCTGGCTCACAATCCGGAAATTAAATGGCGGCTCGAGCTCGAGGACCTGACGGATCTGCAAGCGCGCCAAGTGGCTATCCTGCGATCGGCCATGCAGCGCGTGTCGCCGGGTGGAAGAATTGCGTATTCGACCTGCTCGCTGGAGAAGGAAGAGAACTCAGCTGTGGTGGAGAAGGCAATGTTGGGTGAGTCTTCGTTTCGCCTGCTAGATTGCGGGGCCGAACTAAAGCAGCTTCGCGCACAACAAGAATTGCGATGGGAGAATATCGATTCGCTAACCAGCGGACCGTACCTGCGAACGATTCCCGGAGTGCATCCCTGCGACGGCTTTTTCGCCGCACTCCTGGAAAAAAGCTAGCCACGAGTTCTCACGGATTGACACGCACCTCGAAGTTGACTGCCGAGCCGATTACGATCTTCGCTCCCGGTGCCGGATTCTGCGAGACGATAATGCTGGCCGGCGTAGGCTGAGGCGGCGGCACTGGCGGTACGGGCGCCGATGTTGCAACAGATGAATCCGGCGATGGTGTGGCAGCCGGTGTAGCCGGGAGCGCAACGCTGACGGTCCCTAATCGGAATCCCGCATCCTGCAAAACCAGGGTTACGCCGCCGAGCGCCTGGCCGGTGAAGTTGGGCATCAAGAACGCTTGCGGTGGCGCGGATTCGGTCGTGAGCAGATTGATCCTGGGCGCCGCGATGCCGCTGGCATTCGGCGGCGGACTTTGGCCGAGCACCTGATCAGGGGGTGCACCACCCATTTCAATCTGCGCCACTGCGCCCACATCCAAACCTCGGCGGAGTATGTTGATCTCCGCGGCACGCTGGCTTTCTCCCAGCACATTGGGAATCTCCACCCGCTGCGGCCCCAGACTCTGGGCAACGCGTATCTGCCATCCCCGGCGCACCTGCGTACCGGGAGCTGGAAGTTGCGAAAGAATTTTCCCTTCAGGAACCGTCGCGCTGTAGTACTGCCGTTCGACATCCATTTGGAAACCGGCTGCGTCCGCAATTCTTCGCGCCTCTGCCGGAGTTTTGCCGACCAGATCGGGTACGGCTACCTCCTGCCCATGAATGGCAAAACGCATCGCCGTCAGTGCCGATACTAGAGCCACCACCATCAGCACCAGTGCAAGCAAAACGAAGCGGAAGAAGGACTTCATTGCGTGCGTCCGATTATAGCCTCCTCTTTTGGCACAATCCGAAGCATCTCATCGGAGCTGCTGCCGCGTCGATTCGCTCGCCACTTATACTGATGCTATGTCTCCCGAGACGGATCTGCTTGCTCCCTTGTTGCGTTACTGGGGCTACGATTCGTTTCGTCCTTTGCAAGAAAAAATTGTTCGCAGCCTGCTCGGAGCCCGCGACATCTGCGTGGTCATGCCCACCGGCGGCGGCAAATCACTGTGTTACCAGTTGCCAGCGCTGGTATTAGGACAAACCGCGGTCGTGATCTCGCCGTTGATTGCGCTGATGCAGGACCAGGCAGCCCAGCTGGCGCAAATGGGAATCCCAGCCGCCGTGCTGAACAGCTCACTAAGCAACGACCAGCAATCCTTGGTGATGCGGAAGGCGCGCGACGGCGAATACCGGCTGCTCTATCTTTCGCCCGAACGGCTGGCGCGCCCTGACACTACCGGCTGGTTGCAGCGCGTCCCCATCGCGTTCTTCGCGATTGACGAGGCTCATTGCATCTCGGAGTGGGGGCACGAATTTCGTCCCGAATATCGGCAGTTGAGCAGCCTGCGTGTTCATTTTCCCGACCGCCCGATCGCAGCCTTCACCGCAAGCGCAACACGGCGAGTTCGTCATGACATTCTTAACCAGCTTCAACTCCGTGACCCGGCAAAATACATAGCCAGCTTTCATCGAGCCAACCTGCGATATGTGGTGAGGGAATGTGAAGGGCAATCGCAGTCGAATCTGTTGCTCGCGGCGCTGCGAAACTACTCCAACGATAACCTCATTATTTATGCGCCGACGATCAACAAGGTCGAAGAGACTGTCGATTTCCTGGAGGAACATGGAATTCCCGCAGTCGCTTATCACGGGAAGATGGAAACGAATCTTCGCAAGCAAAACCAAGAACGCTGGATGGCGGACGAAGTAAAGGTGCTGGTCGGAACGATCGCTTTCGGATTAGGCATTAACAAAGCATCGGTACGGGCCGTGATTCATCTCTCGCTCCCTAAGTCCATTGAGCAGTATTACCAGGAAGCGGGGCGTGCTGGACGGGACGGGCTGCCGGCGGATTGCATTCTGCTCTGGCAAAAGCGCGACGCGGGCCTGTTGGCATACTTCATCGAGCAAGTCACTGATCCCGCCGAGAAGGAGCGTGCCTGGCAACGCTATCATACGATCCGCCGGTTTGTGGATTCCAACAGCTGCCGCCATCGTCAAATTTGTTTGCATTTTGGAGAAACTCCAAAGTGGACGGAGTGCAGCGCATGCGATGTTTGCAGCGGTACGCCCGAGTGGCTGTCAGATAGGACGAAGGCTCAGCGGACCAAATCCTTATCGGTTGGCGTGACCCTCGCAGCTCAGCCTGGGCAGGTACAGCCGCCAGCCGCAGCGGATTTGGATCCAGAACTGCGCGAATACCTTCGGCAATGGCGCAGCGTGGTAGCAAAGCAGGAAAATGTCGCTGCTTTCGTCGTCATGCACGATACCTCGCTGGCAGAGATTTGCCGCAAACTGCCGGCGTCGCTGGCGGAGATTCGAGGCGTCTCCGGATTCGGCGAACGTAAAACCGAACGCTACGGCCAACAGATCCTCGAGGCGCTCGAGCAATTTCGAAATGGAGCGCGAGCTGCGGCTTTGCCGGAGAAAAAGTCGAGGCCCGCAGACGACACGATTCGGCTGCTGGCCGAAGGCCGCTCGTTTGAGGAGATTGCCGCCATTCGTGGGCGGCAACTCCGATCGGTGATCGATCTGGTGGCGACCCTGGTAGAAAAGGGAGAATTGCAATTTCAAAACGCTTGGATTGACGAGAGCACGCGGCTCAGCATCGAGGAGGCCTGCTCCCGCCTGGGCATGGAGCGATTGAAGCCGATCAAAGAAGCGCTGCCGCCGGAGATTACTTACGAAGAGATCCGGCTGGTCGCGGCACGGTTGCTGCAAGAGCGACGGAGAAGCGCATAGTACGGAACCCGGGATGACTACATAGCCCCGGACGCCTCGTCCAGGCGCCCCCGAAACGAATCTGGTTTATGATGGATTGATTTTCCAACTGGGACTTTCCACTATGAGCGCTCCTACGATTCCCGTTGAGACCACCCGCCTTACCCGCGAAGAGATCAATCGCAAGCAGAAGGAATACATATTTCCTTCGGTCACAACTTACTTCTCGGACCCGCTGCCGATGGACCATGGCGTCATGCAGCACGTCTGGGACGTCGAGGGCAAAGAGTATCTCGATTTCTTTGGCGGCATTGTGACCATCAGCGTGGGCCATTGCAATCCCCGCGTCATCTCGCGCACCAAGGCTCAAATCGACCGCCTGCAGCACGTTTCCACCTGCTTCCCTAATGAGCCGATGGTTACATTGGCGGAAAAACTAGCGCAGATCACGCCTGGAGCTTTGAAGAAGTCCTACTTTACCAACAGTGGCACGGAGGCTAACGAGACCGCGATTCAGATAGCGCGCATGCACACCGGAAACTTCGAAGTGGTCGCATTGCGTCATGGCTACAGTGGGCGCTCGTCACTTGCGCGTGGGCTCAATGGCATGAGCACGTGGCGGCGGGGAACGATCGAGGTTGGCATTGTTCATGCCGTGAATCCGTACTGCTACCGTTGCCCGCTGGGATTGAAGTATCCGGACTGCGAGGTCGCATGCGCGAAGGATATTGAAAACACGATTCAGTTCTCGACGTCGGGTCGCATCGCCGCCTTTATCGCCGAGCCCATCCAGGGCGTCGCCGGTTTTGTCACGCCGCCAAGAGAATATTTCAAGATGGCTTTCAACATCGTAAAACAGTATGGTGGCGACTTCATCGCCGACGAGGTGCAAACGGGCTGGGGACGCACCGGTCGCAAGTGGTTTGGCATCGAACACTGGGAAGTCGAGCCCGACATAATTACGTCAGCAAAAGGAATGGGAAACGGCGTACCGATTGGACTGACAATTGCTAAGCCCGAAATTGCCGACTCGTTTCAAGGGCTGACCATTTCGACCTTCGGGGGAAATCCGGTCACTTGCGCCACCGCAAAGGCTGTCATCGACGTGATCGAAGAAGATGACCTGCGAACCAACGCCGCCGAAGTTGGCAGCTATTTCCGCAGCAAACTCGAAGAGCTGCAGCAGAAGCATCCGCTGATTGGCGACGTCCGCGGAATGGGCCTGATGCTGGCGCTCGAATTGGTCGAGGACCGCACGACCAAGCAGCCGTCACCCGCGGGCACAACCGCTCTGATGGAAGAAGCTCGCAAACGCGGCCTACTGATTGGCAAAGGCGGCTTCCACAGCAACGTAATCCGTATGTCGCCACCGCTGAACATTTCAAAGGCGGACGTAGACGAGGCAGTACGGATTTTGGATGAGAGCTTCGCAGCGGTGACGTCATCGTAGCGCCGGCATCTTGCCGGCTGTCGCGAGGGCATCCTGCCCTCGCGAGTGGGACGCGACGCCCCCCACGACAGCCGCCGGGACGGCGGCGCTACCAGGATCTGGCTTCGGTTCTATGCTAAATTGAGCCTGCGGGCCCGTAGCTCAACGGTTAGAGCAGCAGACTCATAATCTGTTGGTTCCTGGTTCGAATCCAGGCGGGCCCACCAGCATTCTCCGCATAATCAATCAGTTCCGAAGACCATGTGTCAGCGTCCTCTAATTCCTCTGTCTCCGGTTGCGCGGGAGTTGCATTCTGTTGCGGAGTTGTTTTGCGATCCAGACCATCCACCCAGTTAATATTTGCTCCGGGAATGAGGTGGCCATAGGTATCGACCGTGATCTGTATCGAACTGTGGCCCATTTGATCTTTCACGTAAGCGAGGGAGGCGCCGTCCTGAATCAGCAAACTGCCAAAGGTGTGCCGAAGATCATGGAACCGGAATCGTCGGAGGCCAGCGTGCTCCAAACAGGGCAAGAAGTGATAGTGAAATAAGTTGCTCGGGTCCAGGACCGTTCCTGCTTTCGAGGGAAATACCAGTTCATCTGCGATGCTCGTTTTGCCATTCATAAATGCTTCGAGCATCCGCCTGTCGCGCACCTCGAGCAGAACCCGTCGCAACTCCCGCGAAAGGTCAACGCGGCGGGATTTCTTGCTTTTGGGCGTAGTAAATTTGCCGTATACGCAATTGTGCTGGACCAGG
Organism: uncultured Acidobacteriota bacterium; assembly: GCA_963832245.1. Taxonomy (GTDB): domain Bacteria; phylum Acidobacteriota; class Terriglobia; order Terriglobales; family Acidobacteriaceae; genus JABDBE01. Next base: position 1,339,703 of record CAWHTG010000004.1, on the reverse strand, counting down.
ATGTAACGGTTGGGATCCTCTTCGCTGCTCCCGAATTGAATGTCACCCCATTGGATCGCGATCAACTCGCCTTTGCGGAGTCCGGCACGAAGTGCCATGAGGAACAGCGGGTAAACAGCCGGGCTCAATTCCATAGCGGACACCAGGAAGGCTTCGGATTCGACCCGCGTCATTGCCTCGGCTTGATGCTTCGGCTTGTCAGTTCTTGTAAATCTGCCAAGCTTCTGGGCTGGGTTGTGTTCGAGAATCCCATCTTCGACAGCATGATTTAGGATGACTCGGAGAGTACAAAGGATTAGCCGCAACGTGTTGCGCGATAGCTCCCCCTTCGCAGACAGCTCCCCCAAGAAATCCTTAACCTGACTCCGTTGGATCGCGGTCACTCGCAATTGGCCAAACCGTGGGAGTAGGTATAGCCGTAAAAATTGCGCATAGCAATCGGCGGTCGACGATTTCAGCTCGACTTCGGCGTACTGCTTTAACCATCGCTGCGAATACTGCTGTAACGTGAGCTCGGCGGGTTCAGCCAAGAACGCAAGGTCTCCGAGGACGAGCTTCGCTTCGAGTTGGCGTCGGATCTGCTCCGCTAGCTCTCTGCTGGTGCCCACACACTTCGCCTTACGGCGCCCGCGATAGTTCACGAACACATACCACTTTCCGCAGCGTTTGCGAATCGTTACTCCCATCAGTTCGTTCCTTTTACACCCGCGACCAATTCATCCACAATACAACCTACGTCAATATGCTTTACTTGGTGAGCTTCGAGCCAACGGTCGAACTCGCTGCGGCGAACCAGGATCTTGCACCCCACGCGCACGGCCGGGAGGGCGTCGACCACCCGATGGATCCACTCGCGCAGCGTCCGTTCCGAGACACAAGCGTATCCCTGCAGTGCCTTCAGGTCCAGCCATTCGTGTTGTGACCGTTCTGAAATCATCGCACTTCGTGTCTGTGTGATTACCTGTTGCTCCGTGACACTTGTGACACTTCCCCCGATATGGGGCGTACGCGCGCACGCGTGACGGGGATAACAGGGGAACCTGTCACATGTGTCACACCTACCTGAAGTTCGATTCCTTGAAATCCCCTGGCAGTTCTGGTTCTTGCCTGAACAAAGCCGCGGCTTTCAAGGGCCTGCGTGAGCCGCTTTTGCGAAATTGCCCGCTCGCCCGCTCGCTCAGACCATGCTTGGTAATCCAAAAACAGTGCAGCCCCGGTCGTCCACGACGCTCCGCCCTTGATACAGCGATCCTCCAGCCACTGGCCAATCGCGTCTTCCGCAGCCAGATAATCGGCCGTAGCTTCCCGGACAAGCAATGGCGGATTCAAGCCTTCGCGCTGCCACGCCAGACATCCTTCGATCGCCCAAGAGAGAATCCCGGGCAGCTCTGCCCGCAACTTCTCACACAGCCTCGGGTCGCGTTCGTCCTGGGGAATTGTGACGGTGAACGGTACGAAATGGAGACGACGCCGGATAGCTTCATCAACCGAGCGCAAGCCGGGCTTGTGATTGCCGGCGATTACCAACTTGAACTCCGGGAAAAATTCGAAGAAATCGCACCGCATGAATCGTGCGGCAATCTTGTCACCGCCGGTCAAAGACTTTATCTTCGATTCAGCCCACCTTGCGCCATCTTCCGTCTCGATGGCGGTTACGAATCTTGCTCCGCGCAAACCCGCCAGGTCGGTCGGGTGTTGCTCAGTCGTATTCGCCGTGAACGATGATGTCGACGCAGTCTTCGCGTAGTCACCCAACAGTACGGAAATCGTGGATAGGAACACGCTTTTGCCATTGGCGCCTGTGCCATACAGGAAAAAGAGCGCGTGCTCGCGCGTGGAACCGGTCAAGCAATATCCGATAGCGCGCTGTAAGAACGCCTGCAGTTCATAATTGCTATCGGTAACCCGATCAAGGAAGCACCGCCATAGCGGGCAATCAATTCCTGGGGAGGCTCCTGTGATCTTGGTCAAGTACTGTCCACTTTGATGTCTGTGCAGTTCCCCAGTGCGAAGGTCAACAGTGCCTCCCGGCGTATTAAGCAGCCACGGGTCAGCGTCCCACTGTTCAACCGTTGCTGCATGGTGACGGTCAGCTCGGGCCAGCCGTTCGATTGCAGCAACCGTTTGGGCCGTTGCGATCTTCATGGCGGCTTGTTCCTTGGCGTCTCCAACTTCGGTACTGGCACGCCGGCAGATGGCGCGGCATCGGTCGAAAACGACTAACGTATCGTCTTCATGCCATCGCATCCCATCCCAGCACATCCACCGACCCCATGCAGCGACATAACGCAGCTCGCCTTCGTATTTTCGCGAGAAACGTAGCGCGAGTCCTTCTTCGGAAAATCGCGGTGGTGGGCACTCAACACCGACGGCAATGTCCCTCAACTCGTTCCCGATTCCCGCCAGCACAGCCGTTGATACACTGGGATCCTCCGCCAGTCGCTGTGCTTCCTCAGTAAGCTTCGCCGCGCGCCTCCTGTCAGCAGACGAACGCAACATCTTCACATAGTGCTCATTGCTGGGCAGGTCCGGAACGCCGTCGACCAGGCCAGAAATGTATGCGGGGCCGCCAACTGCTTCTAGTTCTTTGTGGCATTCCAGTTCGCCGACTAGCGTGATCATGTCGATCGGCTGCGACGACTCTGCGAGATCGACCATGCGCACCAAGATGCGCCGATGGGAGTCCAGCGAGAAGTCGTCGGGCCGAAGTTTGGTCACTAGCTTGTTGTCGAGCAGGGCGGCGCCAAGAACAGCTCGTTCGACTTCTTCCTGGGCCATCACCGACTCCCCTTTTTGGGCTCGCATCGGCGTAGTGGCCGAATTCTCGGATGCTCACGTTGAGCGAAGGCCAACAGCGATTCCCGCGGGATCAGTACCCGCTTGCCGATACGTATTGCCTCAAGCTCACCAGCTCGGATCGCGTAGTCAACGGCTCTGGGTGAAAGGTCGAGCATCGCGGCTGCCGATCGGCGTCCGTATAGAAGCTTTTCAGGGGCACCTTCAGTTTTCATCTTGGGCTTCCTCTGTTGGCTGCACCAGCCATCTGCTGCTAGCCGATGCTGACAAGGATAAAGCCGCCCCGGTGAATGCGGAGGCGGCCAGAGTCAGGGCAAAACCAAGAAACTATCCTAGAATTAATGGGTTGGAGCAACGAAAGGAAGAAGTTGCAACGCAGGGAGGCAGTCGGTTGCAACTTTAGCGCGGGGGCCGGCCGTAACGCTTGTTAATCATCCCACGAAGATGGCTGAGTGTGCTGCGGCTCGTGTCAGGACAAAGCTCCACCAAAGCCTGGTCGCACAACTCGGTCGACCGCAGGTTCGGATTGTCCACCACCGCGATTGCGATCGCCTTTATCCCATCATCCTGCAGGCAAGTATGTTGCACTGGATCGGGCCGATTCCGATACTCGTTCAGAGCGCGCTCGGCGAACTGGGTATGGGATTCTCTGCGGCGGTGTGTTCTCCGATGAAAATTAAGCATCCAATTAACAGCCCGAAGCCAGTGTGTTCGATGTTCTCCCTTCACCAGGTTTAACGCCGCGTAGGCAGCCATCGTGCTCCTTGGAAGGGCCCTGCGTGCTTTGGCCCAGTAGGACTTCATGAACTTTTGTGCGGCGCGTTCGTCCTCTAGGACGATTCGGCCCAGGACAGTCCTTATCCAGCCTGAGTGCATGCCAGTGAACGGATACCGGTCTATTAATTCCAGTAGCCGCTGTACTGCGTCCATTGCATCTCCTTGTGACAATTTGGTGCAAACGACCTCCCAGTACGCTAACGAAACGACAGGATCCGGCTCGCCGGCAAACAACCATGTCAGTGCGTCGCCCTGAATGTGACTCAACTGCAGCTCGGGACATTCTCTCTCGTATTGTGCCCATTCGGAAAGCGCACGATCCGCACGCTCTGTTTTGTTCTCAATTCGCTGCTCGCGGGGTCGGAGTCTGTTCACTTTCAGTCTCGCCCCGCTCCGTGTTGCGAGGGCTGCCTTCCGATCCAGTTGACCGAGTACATTCGCATTCTTCTCCACTGGGCAGCTTTGTGGATCTTCTTGCAATTGTCGCATGCCGGAAACTGATCTCCGGGCTTAAGCGATATTTCCGACACGTTCACGTCGTAGACATTGCAGCGAGCACATCGATATTTACCCGTCTCGTGGCGCGCGAGCGGCTGCACCGTTTCGCCCGGTCCATAACCCCATGGGCGCCCCAACGCCTTGAGGAAACGTTCCGTGAGCTCATGCTGTGCTTCTCGGGTTACACTCGCGATCCGATCTTTCAGTTGAAAATGCTCCTTCCCAATCGAGCGGAAATCGGTGACATCGATGTAGGAGCCAGGAAAGTGATCGTTGTCCGGTAACTTTAAGAGCGTCGGATGGCTGGGTGTTGCCAAGGCTCTCTCTATGTCTACTCCCGCTCCTTCTGCGCCGTACAGCGGCCACACGGACCACACGGCCAGGTCATCTAGATCGCAGGTTGGAGTCATCAGCATTGCCCAAATTCTCTCGGCCGCGATTGCGACATACTCCGGCGTGCCGTCGAAAGCGTCTCCAACACCCTGCTCTCTTACCAGTTCGACAGGCCCGGCTGCCAGGTGATCCAGTCTGTTGTGGTTGGCACGAATGAGGATCAATTCTTCACTGGGGGAAAGCAAGAGAATGGGGACGCCGGCGCAGATGTCACCCTGTTGTAGATGAGTCGGCGGGTCCTCCTCGTAAAACTCGTTAGGCGCAAGCACGGCTCTGCGAGCTCACTTCTTCTTCGCGCGGAGCAACGTTTGGCCGTTTGCGTGCTGTCTCGGACCGAGTTCTTGCGCCGGACCAAGAGACACGCGCCGACCGCTATCGCCACCACAATGAGAACGTTCGTCTTGTCGCCTCTGGTTAGCCTCATGGTTGCAGCTCCAGGAAACATCTGAACCTCAGCACATCAACCGTTTCAGCATCCACCGCCCATCGGGAGTCTGCGCAACCTGATCGCTCAGATGCTTCAGGCGAGCCACGATCTCCAGGCTTGTGTACGCACCCGATGGGCCCAGTTCGCGATTCAAACGCTCAGCAATCTCAGAGGGGAATAGCGGGTCCGCTGCCTCGCCGAGAATGCGCAGGATGTGCTCTTCGTGGCTCGGCATAGGATTACGCTGCCCGCTTCAACTCCCCGCACTTCCGACAGAAGCATTTGAAATCCGGATCTCGCGGTTTTACTGTGTGGCCACACTGCTGGCAAATGAACCAGCCTTCCGCTAGAGGCAACATGGCCTGAACTCATAGCCCAGAACGCAGTAGGGACAACGCGCTACTTTCTTATCCATTTTGAGCCTTCCGTTCTTTCGCCTTCCGCATACGCGCTTTAGCCGCGGCTTTGGAGGCTTTAATCGCACTTTCTCTGCGCTGCTTGGCAGTAAGAGCCTTAGCGCGCGCATGGCCGCCACGCTTACCCATTTCTGACATCACTTTCCTGACCAGATCCTCGTCGCTCATGGCGAAAATGATACACCGTGGCGCCAGGGACATCCTGGAATATTTTTATTGAGTGTTGACACCGTGACGCTACGGTGAGATTATTAGGACATTAGAACGGACTGAGCAAGTGCTTGCAACACTTACCCAGCCCTAACCAAGCGGAAACAACGGAGGTTTCCAGATGGCTACTCACGAAACTACCATCCATCCTTTTCCCGCTCAAGAGCGGGTCGCCCAAACCATTTCAATCGTCGATCGCGCTCTGTCGATTCCTGACCGTCTGCAACTCGCAACTTGCGACTGGTCAGATGAGTTCTGCAACTGTCACGATCTGGGAGCAATTCACTGCCTCGAAACCGAGGAAGATCTCTGCTCCCGCCACTACATGATGAGACTGGCAGAGCCGCCAAACCGGGCGTTTACTGCCAGTCTGAAGAAGCCAGCCGCATCGGTCGCTCTCGACGGGCAAACGCGCCGTGGGTTCGGAGACTGACCATGAACCCAACCAAGCGCGTTGCTCTCTATGCCCGAGTGTCCACCGCCAATGGCCAGCAGGATCCCGAGATGCAGTTGCGGGAACTGCGAGAATACGCTGAGCACCGCGGCTTGATCATCATTGGCGAATACATCGACCGGATGACCGGTTCAAAAGACTCGCGCCCAGCTTTGAACCGCCTGATGACCGACGCACAGCGGCGAAAGTTCGATGCCGTGCTTGTGTGGAAGCTGGATCGTTTCGGCCGATCTCTTCGGCACCTGGTGAATGCGTTGGCCGAACTTGAGGCTTTAGGGCTGACCTTCATCAGTTTGCGCGACAACCTCGACCTCAGCACTCCCTCCGGTCGGTTGATGTTCCAGATCATCGGCGCGATGGCGGAGTTTGAGCGAGCTTTGATCCAGGAGCGGATTCGCGCAGGGCTGCGGAACGCCCGTGCCAAAGGAAGGCGATTGGGGAGACCGCGCGTCATTGTGGACGCCTCCAGGATTGCCTCATTGGGTGCTCAGGGACGATCTTGGGCTCAGATCGTCGCGGAAACCGGGGCCGGCAAGGGTACGGCTCAGCGGGCGCTCGTAGGCTTGCCCAAAATAGAGTAGCGGTGAATTGTGGGCTCGCCTCAAGCGGGATAGGCATCTTCGGGCAAGAACGCTGGAGTTCCTTGCTTCCTCCATCAAGTTAGTAGATGCCTTTGTCGAGGCCTTGCAGCAGACGAGCAACCGGTACGTGGAAGACTTCGCAGATCCTGAGCAGGGTGGTCACCGTGATGGGCCTTCCGGCTTCAATCTGTTGCCAGTGCCTCGCGGAGAAGCCGAACGAGATCATGTCTTCCTGGCTGAAACCTTGGGCTTTCCGCAGCTTGCGGACCCGGCCGCCCAACCGCGCAAAGAATTTTGCTTGATCTAGCACCTCCGAGTTTGTAGAGTTCCACGAGCAGAAATACCACGAGCAGATTAGCTTGGTAATTTGCTACCTTTCGTGCCAAGGATAAGGGGCAGCCGATATGTCACTGACAACGCAAACACCGGCACCTTCGGAAATCGGAGCATTTGCCCAGCGCCAGCGACATTGGCTTGGTCTTCCGGTTCGTCCAGCCACTGAGGGAACCTTTGATGACGTTCTGAGCGCACTGCCACACTTCGGCCGCCAGCCGTTTGCTATGGCGTCGTTGAATGGCGATGAGCTAGGCGTCAACTCTTATCTCGATATGGTTTATCGGCTGCCAATCCGTCAGGGTGAGAGGCCGGTGCCGGTGGGGGTGGTGTCGAAGAACTATCGACTGCTGGACCACCATCAGATTTTGAGGACCATTCAACAATCCATGGCCAATCGCCAACTGAATCTGGGAAATGTCCGGGTGGTCGCGGAATGGACGATCCACGGAGAACGAGCTCACTTCTCTATCATCTTGCCACCTGAAGAGCATTTCACCGTGGGCACAGTCGGGGATAAAGATGAGATGCGATTCCGAATCGAAGTCTTCAACTCCGTCGACGGAAGTTGTCGCCTCATGGCGATTGCGGGATGGCTGCGGTTTGTTTGTACGAACGGTCTGATCATTGGTACTGCCTTAATGCATCTCCAGCAACAGCACAGACAGCAATTAGAAGTCGAGGAGCTCGGTAGGCGGATTGGAGAGGCCATCGAGTCCACCTGGAGCGACAAGGCAAAGTTTGAACGCTGGATGTCGATCGTAGTAGAAAAGAGCGTCCTAGTTGCATGGATTGATCAGGAGGTGCGCTCACTCTGGGGTGTGAAAGCAGCGGTAAGGGTCCTAGGAATCGCAACCGGTGGGTGGGACGTCGAGCCGGTCGGGGCCATAACAAACCGGAGACCAAGCGAGATCAGGACCAACAGGATCAGCAAAGTCCCTGGCGTGGATGCCCCGGTGAGCAATCTGTTCGGGGTCAGTCAAGTCCTCTCATGGATAGCCGGCCAGCGAGGTGAGATCGGCGAAGATCTTCAATGGCGGAGTCAAGTGCAGGAACTCGTTGCGAAGCTTGGTGTCCAATAAATTCTTGGGCCAACGACCCACACAGTCGCTCGGGATATGTTCCGGTGTTGACGCGTTTTTGGCTCCCCCCAACTGACCGACTCGGCACGCCTACGCGAGAAGGATCCCGGGCAATCGAGGCGTTTTCAACCGTTTCTCACTTGCTCGCACCTGAGCCTAGTGCTTACGATGTCCGGATGAACGGACAGTGGCTCGGTAGATTTGCCGGTGCAACTTCAGGCTCGATCGTCGTCAACATCGACGAGCGACCGGAGTATTACGAAGGCACAGCTAATTTGATTGAAGATGACGAAACACTCCCAGATTCATTCGTGTCCTTCCGAACAGCGAACAAAGAGCCTAGCTTCCAATTCCGTACTGGCGTGATATTAGCGATAGACAAGAACACTGGCGCTGGTCTTTCTTTAGAGCAGCTACAACAACGGCTCGGCGCGAACCAGGCATTCTCCAAGTATGCAGATGTACGTGGAACCGTCGATCAGGACTCGCTGACTCTATCATGGACTACCGACACTGGGGTGCAGGGCAATTGCGTCTTGCCGCGCTCCAAAGCTGGCAAGCCTTCTGAGTTGGTACCCTTGGAGAAAAATTGGACGGAGTTTAGAGAGTACGTAGATTTCTTGCCTCGACAGCGCCGAAGCGCAGAAGACCCGCCTTCAGGCTGCCCTGGCCGTCCATCGCGGAAGAAGAAGGATTGATAATTCCGACCAAGTTCACCTGCTCCAGTTCGCAGTAGATCTCGTGAGCTTCGAAAAAAATGGGACCCGCCTTGTCGGACGGCAAAAGGTTCGACGCGATTACCAGCCCACGTCCAATTTTCACGCTCGAAATGGTGCCTAGCGGAAGAGGATTCGCCGAGATCTTTGATTGGCGATTCTCGAAGTTCCACGGACCATCGGGGTCTGAAGTCAGATTTAAGACTGGGTCCTGAAGCACAAGGGACTTGATGACCACCTCCCGGTGCAGGAGCGCTCCGACGCTAAGTTCGGCATCGATCCGCGCCACCTGTATCACATAACCGGCGGGAAATATCGGAGGATTTTTCACTCCGATGTGATCAATGTGAATCGTTACGGGAAAAAATGTGAGTGCCAGGCGTCCGATTTCAATCTGCTTTCCAGTTGTTTCTTGGAGATAGGAGATCACCTGGGGCCGGTAGCGATCCACGTTAATGAGAGCGGGTACAAGGAAAATAAACGCGAGCACGAGTATCGCGGCGATTGCCCCAACAATTAGAGTTGCCCCGCGGCGGATGGGCCTTGCCCGGATTTTCCGGCCCTTCAGTTCGTTGAGCCACGTGCGTGCGAAGGAGCGCAATGCTGCCTTGCTCGCCGCATACACGCCCCAACCAGGAAATCCCTTCACCGAAGCATTTGATCCAGTCATGATGATCGATGCGCCATCGTTCAACAGCGGCAACGCCTTCTGGACTGTAAACAGCGTTCCGCGCGCATTCACGTTGAAGGCCGCATCGAAGGGCTGCTCAGTAATCTCGCCCAGTGGGACGGCCTCGCCCTTGCCAGCGCTCGCGAACAGGACGTCGATCTTGCCCTTTTCTCGCTTAACCGTATCGAACAGACGGTCGAGATCGTCGAGATTTGCCGCGTCACCGCGCACGCCGGTCACGTTCCGGCCAATCAATTTGACGGCCTCATCGAGCTGCTCCTGCTTCCTACCCGTGATGAAAACGTAGGCGCCCTCTTCAACGAAGAGCTTGGCGCTTGCTAGCGCCATACCGCTCGATCCACCCGTGATGACTGCAACTTTTCCTTCAAGCTTTCCCATAATTACTCCCTTCGGTAGATGTGTAGCATTCAGTCGTCCAAGCAAGTTCATTCATCGTGCGTCAACTGGATAGCGCGGGCCGACCGTTCAGCGCGGAAGTCGTTCCACCATGAACACGCTAGTCCCGCGGATCAGCGACTTCCGGCGATCGGGCGCGATTTCAGATGGCCGAGAAGCCGCCGTCGACAGCCAAATCCACCCCATTCACGTAGCTCGAATCGTCTGAAGCAAGAAACAGCGCGACCGCCGCAATTTCCTCAGGACGACCCATCTTTCCCCGCGGGATCAGGGATTCGAACATCTCCCTCGTCTCCTTGTCGAGTCGCTGGGAATCCGGTGTGTCGACCTGCCCCGGGCTCAGCACGTTCACCCGGATCTTCCTGCCCTTCAGTTCGTTCAGCCACGTGCGTGCGAATGAGCGCAATGCCGCCTTGCTCGCCGCATACACGCCGAAACCAGGAAAACCTTTCACCGAAGCAACTGACCCGATCATGATGATCGATCCGCCATCGTTGAACAGCGGCAACGCCTTCTGAACCGTAAACAGCGTTCCGCGCACGATCAGGTCGAAGCCCGCATCGAAGTGCTGCTCGGTAATCTCGCCCAGTTTGGCGGCTTCACCCTTGCCCGCGCTCGCAAACAGGACGTCGATCTTGCCCTTTTCCCGCTTGACTGTGTCGAACAGATGGTCGAGGTCATCGAGATTGGACGCGTCGCCGCGCACGCCGGTCACGTTCCGGCCAATCAGCTTGACGGCCTCATCGAGCTGCTCCTGCTTCCTACCCGTGATGAAAACGTAGGCGCCTTCTTCAACGAAGCGCTTGGCGCTCTCCAGCGCCAAGCCGCTCGATCCACCCGTGATGACTGCAACCTTACGTTCAAGCTTTCCCATAATTGCCCCCTTCGGAATGTGTGTAGCATTCAGTACAGTAGAGTAGAGTTCTTTGGCAGTGGACGAGAACTGCTCGGGAGTCCTAATCTTTTGTCTATTCGTCCAAAAAGAGGGCTCAACCGAGCTGTGTTGCACCTTTTGACGGGGCTGGGACGCGCGGCTGGAGGAAAAGGAGTGCAGGAATTGTGACGCTGGAAGGAAGGAGAATGTCCGTCAATGTTGAGGCCTCTTCTACCTGATGCTGCGCTTGTCCGACAAGCGAAGCTGTGCAGTTTCGTACAGTTCTCACAGAACACTATGGCTTTCAAGAGTAGATGGAGGCTCAGTTGGACCCGATAACAGACATCTTCAGAACGATGCACGTAACCGCTTTCGGTCTGCACAGGCTCGAAGCCACAGCCCCGTGGGGCGTAGAACAGGAAAAACAGACAGAAGAAAAAGTCACGCCTTCCGACAAAAAGATGTCACCCACAGATTCGGCGCACTTCGCCATGCTTTCGCGCGGCAACTGCTGGCTGAGTGTGAAAGGGATTCCGGAGCCGATTCCCCTCACCGGCGGTGATTGCTTTTTGCTGGCCCGGGGGACTTCGATTGTTTTGCGCGACAGCCCGCGAACACGTCCGAGGTGGAGTTTCCGCGAGATCGGGGCCAAGGCCAACAGCAATGTCGCTCATTATGGAGGTGGTGGCGCACCGACGACGATCGTCTGTGGGTCCTTCAGTTTCGATCGCGCCAGCCTGACGCCGATCACTCACTTATTGCCGGGCTTCATTCTGATGAAGGCCGATCAGGCACGCACGCTTGCTCTTCACATCACAATGCAAGCGCTGGCGTCAGAAATGGCAGAACAGACCCCGGGATCTGAAGTAGTCGCGACTCGGCTAGCCGAGGTCCTGTTTATCCAAGTACTCCGGGCGCATATCGCGTCGGGACCGGAGCGCAACAAAGGATGGCTTCGTGCGATTTTCGATCCTCAAGTGGGCACTGCCTTGAGTGCCATTCACGACAGTGTGAATACACCCTGGACGGTCGAATCCCTGGCCGAAGCGGCGGGCATGTCTCGCTCCGCATTCGCGGCCCGTTTTAAGGAGCTGCTCGGACAAACGCCGCTGGAATATGTAACCGAGTGGCGGATGCAGAAGGCGATGCAGTTACTACAACAGCGTGACACAAAGCTCATAGACGTTGCTCGGTCGGTCGGTTACGAGTCCGGCGCTGCCTTCAGTAAGGCGTTCAAGCGAGTTGTCGGGGCTAACCCTGGTGAATACCTCAAACGTGGTTTTGAAGGCCACGGTAATGCCGGAATGGCGGAAGATTTTTGAAGCGGAGGATTCTGACTTTGGCGGCGGGGCCTAGGTGCCATGAAAGTGTGTTCTTCCACTGAAATGGGTGCCCTAGGTAAATCGCATTTGGGAACGGGAGACCACGGACCCAAAACCGACCGAAGCAGACCACGATCAGTCCCGGTAAACGCACTTTTGTTGAGTGACCAAGCCAACTTCCGGGTGTTCCTGCCAACCTGTATTTGCAAATGAGTAACGAGGAGTCTCCAGCACGCTCTTTCTTGATCTTCTGTTTAGAGTAGGGTGGCGGTAATCCCCATCGGCTCAGGTGTTTAGGGGGTAGGAGGTCACATCTCTAGAGTCGAGCCTCCTACGACCGGTGTGCTGCCATTTGCGTACTTTCGCAGCAAAAGATTTTTCTCGGATTTCACGAAATGACAGGGATCGGTCCGATAACTTTTGATTGTCTGCCCGCGCGAATTTGAAAATCACCGACGCTTCGGAAAACGTTGCATCTCCGATATGTGGAATCGGCGAAACAGCTCGCGTTCTGGGAGTTCCCATCGGAACTGTGAAAGCGCAGACAGCTCGGGCAAAAGCTAAATTACAGAAGTTAGTACGAGGAGCACTCTACACGGGTATTCGTTCTCGTGGACGCCGCCGTTAGCACAAGCATTCCATACCCGCGCTGAAGTTGTCCGACAAAACTATTCTTCGCATGAGCCAATCCTCAGGTCCGATCACTCGCGCAGACAGCACTGCTTAAGCTGAGCCCAGAGTGCAAAAGCTTCTGGGCGTGAAAAGCAACCAATCCGAGCCGCTCGATGACCCAATGGGGTCACGATCAAAACGCAGCTGACCTCATCTGCCCGTATTCGGGCGCGCCTGCCCGGATACTGTCCAGATCGTTCGCATCATCAGAGCATCTCCCGCGCAAGTCTTTGACGTTTCAAGTACCCGGCTAATGGCCTTGCGCTTGCCATTAGCACTTTCGTGTTGATCTTGGCAATTGTCCGTCATGAAAATTCGGGACATTTTGCCGGCGAGGAACCGACTGCGTGCTGAGTGGCAACACCAACAGGATCGATAAGCCGGAAATCAACATTGTTGCCAGCGAACATGGCGCTCTGGCGTCTTTGAAGGGCCGCATTGATATCGATTCCTCTCCAGCAGTGCGCGACCAGCTTATCGCCCTTTTGCACGCGCCACATCCGCGGACAGTGAGCATTGACTTGTCGGGCGTCACCCATATCGACAGTTCGGGCATTGCCACTCTGATTGAAGCGTTAAAGATCGCACGAAACTGTAAAACCGAGCTTAGGCTGCAGGGATTGCATGATCGCTTACAGCGCCTGTTTGAGGCGACGGGCATTTTATCCCTGTTCAATGAGGGCATTCGAGATGAACTACTCTAGGTGCGAGGCGGTGTGATGGCCAATTTTCTCGAAATTGCCGGCAGAGAGACTCTCAGTCAACTCGACTACGTCGGAAGTCTAAACATTCAGTTGTGGGCTACCTTGCGCGGGATGCGCGCGGCTTTGCCCCTGATTGGGAACCGACATCGATGGCGTGCAGCAGTTCACCAAATGCTTGAGATCGGGGTTGACGCGCTGCCGATGGTTGCGTTGCTGGCTATGTGCAGCGGATTCATCCTGGCCATGCAAGGAGCATCTGAGCTGCGGCGGTTCGGGGCTTTGCACTACGTGATCGAATTAGTCGCAGTCGGCTTCACACGCGAACTTGGTCCGTTGCTGACGGCTATCGCCGTCAGCGGACGATCGGGGTCTTCATTTGCAGCCGAGATCGGCACCATGAAGGTGACGGAAGAGATCGATGCTCTCAAGGTCATGGCCTTCGAACCTGTGGAGTTCGTCTTGGCGCCAAAGTATTTGGCCGCACTGGTGGCCGTTCCGTGCCTCAGTATCGTCGCGAACCTCTTCGGGATTCTCGCCGGTGGCCTATTTATGTTCTTCAGCACGCGCCTTGGTCTACTGCTCTATTTTCGATACGTGCTGAATTCGATCCAACTGCAGGATGTCGTCGCCGGGCTGATCAAGACGCTGGCGTTCGCCACGATTATTGCTCACGTGGGATGCCTGGAAGGACTTCGCGTGCACGGCGGGCCCGAGGCGGTGGGCCGCTCAACAACTTCGGCGGTAGTGCGATCGACGTTCCTGGTCATCATCGCCGATGCGATATTCACCACTATCTTTTACTTCGTGGGGAAACCCTAAATGGCCATAATTTCCGTGCGCGATCTGGTAGTGGAATACGACGGCCGGTGTGTGCTCGACGGTTTGAACCTTGACATCGAGCCAGGCCAGATCACGGTTCTGCTTGGTGGCAGCGGTTCAGGAAAGAGCACATTGTTGCGGCAAATTCTTGGTCTCGAGCATCCGAAGTCGGGCAGCGTCTCGATCAAAGGCACAGACATCACGCGGTGCTCAGAGGCGGATTTGAACAAAGTCCGACGCTCGATCGGAGTGGCCTTTCAAAGTGCGGCATTGTTCAATTCGCTCTCGCTGGAAGACAATGTCGCGCTCACCTTGCGGGAGCACACTGCACTCGCTCCTTCCGTGATCGACCTGATCGTTTGGATGAAGTTGGCGGTGGTGGGCCTGGCGGATTTCGGCAAACTCCACCCGCAGGAACTCTCGGGAGGCATGAAGAAGCGTGCGGCGGTTGCGCGTGCTTTTGCAATGGATCCGGAGATCTTAGTGCTGGACGAGCCCTCCGCAGGCCTTGATCCGATTGTGGCGGCGGAACTGGACGAACTGATCTTGTTTCTCAAGGAGACTTTTCAGATTACGGCCCTTGTTGTCACCCATGAGCTGCGCAGCGCCTTCCGAATCGCTGACCGCATCGCGATGCTAGTCAATGGGAGGTTTCTCGCGGTCGGCACAAAAGATGAGATACGGGCAAGCCAACATCCGCGCGTGAAGCAATTTCTCAACGCTGTGCCGGATAACCCGGTGCATGCGCCGGCATTGGCGGCTTATCTGGAACGGTATGTGCAAAGTCAGGAGGCAAAACCATGACCACCGAAACAAAGGTCGGTGCCTTTGTCCTCGGCTGTTTCGCTGTACTCGCGTTCACTGTCATTTATCTTTTGAACGCGCAGTACAGTGGCGGCGCCGTGCACTATCGTACTTACTTGCGATATGCCGGAGGGCTTGAGCCCGGAGCTTCCGTGCTGTATGGAGGCATGAACGTGGGCAAAGTTACAGCCGTGCGACCCTGGGCCACGGATCCAACCCGAATCGAAATTCTCCTGGATGTCAAGAAGGACACTCCGCTGAATGAGAAATCAGTGGCCAAGCTGGGATTCGTCAGCGTGATGAACAGCGCGGCCCTGTCGATCACAACTGGCACCATCGATGCCAAGCGTCTGCCTCCAGGGTCAACTATTGCCTCACAAGAAGCGGCCAGCCTGGATGAGATTGCCGGAAAACTGGCAACGGTTGCGGACAGCGCAAACACGCTGATCACGCAGGCGCAGGGAGAACTCAATGGTGTCACCGGGAACGTGAACCATCTGCTTGCCAACTTGGACACGATGACTGGGCCGCGGAATCAGAAAAAGGTTGAAGCCATTCTGGACAATATTGATCAATTAGTAGCGAACGAGCGCCCAAAAATTGATCGTCTTACAGACCAGCTGGCCAAAGTTAGCGAGCACGCGGACGACACCATTCAAAATGTGAATGGCACGGTGACGGATTTGCGCGATCCAATGCGAAAAGACTTGGCTGAATTACAGACAACGCTGGAAGACGCCAAAGGCTTGCTGCAGTCGATGCAGATCATCGTCCGGGCTAACGATTACAAGATCGACGACACCGTGGAGAATCTGCGCGAGGCGACCGACAACTTGAATCAGTTTACGAATTCATTAAAGCAGCGACCTTGGAGCCTAATCCGCACTAAACAACCCGAGGAGCGGCAGGTTCCGAAATAGGTCAGGAGAGGAGAATCGACATGAAGAAACTTGTGAACGCACTCGCATTGATGCTGGTGATCATAACCGCCCTGACCGGTTGTGGTGGGAAGCTAAGATATCCTGCCTACTACACACTCAATTTGCCGGCTCCGCCGGATCCGCCCGCCCCCGAAAACGTCCGGAGATCAATTGCGGTACGAGAATTCCAATCGCCGGGTTATCTGCGGCAAGGGCCCATTGTGTACCGAACCACGCCCGAGGAAATCGGATTCTACGAATACCATCGCTGGGCGGCGGATCCGCGCGCGCTAGTGACCAACGCAGTCGTCGATCATCTGCGCGCCAGCAATCAGTTCTCCGCCGTCTCGACGTATAACGGGCGTCCTGATATCGACTACGTTTTCAGTGGAAAATTGGAAAAGCTGGAGGAAGTGGATTACGAAAGCGGAGTGAAGGTGGAGGTTGCAATGTCTGCACAAATCACCAAGGTGGCGACCGGTGCAACGGTCTGGAGCAATGCGGTCTCCGAAGGTGGAACGGTATCTGAACGAACCGTACCCGGGGTCGTCTCCGAGATGAATCGGACTGTGGACTTAGCCATCAACAAACTCCTTTCTACCGTTCCGACGCCGCTGGCGAGTGAGAGATAGGCATATCAAAGTGGAATAGACCGCCGAAGTTAAGATTTCTCGCGGAATGATCCGAATGTCGTTGCATGGGGAGATCGATTTGCAGATACTTGAAGGCGCAAAAATGAGCTCAGGCGCCATGACCATCACCGAAGATCGATATCGAAGCCTGCTAGGTGCGTCCAGTGCCCTAGCCGGTCAGCCCACGGTAAAAGCCGTTCTGCAAAGCCTACGAGGTGTTCTGTCTAGCACTTCCAGATTGCACGGCGCCGAACTCTACGTGCTCCGCGATGACGGCGAAAGTTTGTATAGCTTCGAATTTGATCGAGACGTGGACGCTCCCGCAATTGCACGTGGAGCCAAATTGTTACGCATCGGTCGGGTGGCGCAAGTGCTAGAAGAACAGAAGCCGGTGTTTGTCCCGGACCTGTCGCTGGAGATCTTGAAACATCCTGACCTGGCTCCTTTTGCAGCCGAAGTTGCCGGACGAACCGCGTATCTGTTTCCAGTATCGACCGCGCAAAAACGCTACGGAATTCTGTCGACGCCAAAGTTGCAGGGCCAGCAATTCGCCCCCGAAGACGTCGAGATGCTCAGTGCCCTGGCCTCCCACGTTGCGGTCGCGCTCGAGTGCGCACTGGCAAGAGATAACGCGGAGCTGTACCACCGAGAGGTCGTGAAGCAGCGAGATCGGCTCGGATTGTTGCTGGAAATCAACAATCATATTGTCAGCAAACTGGAAGCCGATGACCTGTTTCAGGCTGTAGCAGGTTCGATGCGCAAACACCTGGGCAACGATCTCACGTCATTGTGGCTTTTTAACAAGCAGTCGGGCAGCTTGGAACGTAGATTTCTCGATTTTCCCAGTGGAAAGGGCTTTCTCGAAAAGATTGTTGTCGTGGAGCCCACGAAGCTTTGGAGCGAATGGTCGCGCCTCCGCACGCCACAGTATTACTCGACAACGGATGCGGATATACCCGCGTCCCTGCGCGAAGCGTCCCGAGCTGAATCCCTTCTCTCGGCCGTACTTGTGCCACTGATGGGAGCCGACGGTCCCTTGGGCCTGTTGACCATGTGCAGTCGCAAGGCTAATGGGTTCAACGAGGCGGACAGAGACCTGCTATCGCAGATCGGCACACAGACATCACTGGTACTCCAAAATGCGCTGGCATACGGAAAGCTCCGCGCGTCGCGCGACGATCTGGAAGAGCAGAGGCTTTACCTTGAATCGGAAATCGAATCTGAGTACAACTTCGAAGACATAGTGGGCAAGAGTGCTGCGATCCGCAAGGTGCTGGACCAAGTCGCGATCGTGGCGCCAACCAGTTCCACGGTACTGCTTCACGGTGAGACCGGTACCGGGAAGGAACTGGTGGCCCGAGCAATTCATAATCTCAGTCCGCGGCGGGAGCGCACCTTTGTTCGCCTGAACTGCGCGGCGATTCCTTCCGGTTTGGTGGAAAGCGAACTCTTCGGCCACGAAAAGGGTGCTTTCACCGGCGCTTTGATGCAGAAGAAGGGCCGCTTCGAGCTGGCGGATCACGGCACTCTGTTTCTCGACGAGATCGGCGACATCACCATGGATTTGCAGCCGAAACTCCTGCGTGCCCTGCAGGAGCAGGAGTTCGAGCGCTTGGGAAGTACAAGGACCATTCAGGTCGATGTTCGTTTGATTGCGGCCACGCATCGCGACTTGGAGAGCATGATCCGCAATAATCAGTTTCGCGAGGATCTTTTTTATAGGCTGCGCGTGTTTCCCATCGAAATCCCGCCGCTCCGCGAACGGCGTGAAGACATTCAGCTCCTGGTCCACTTTTTTGTGTCGCACCTCGCCCGCCGGATGCAAAAGCGTATTCGGTCTGTGCCGAGACCCGCGATGGAGGCTCTGGTGAATGCCGATTGGCGAGGAAATATCCGCGAGCTAGAGAACTTTATTGAGCGCTGCGTGATACTCACGCAAGGGGACGAATTGAATGTGCCGCGAGCAGAGCTGAACAGATCCTCTGGCCGCACGGTTGTCGCGGCAGCGTCGACCTTCGAGCAAGCAGAGCGGCAGGCAATCCTCGATGCTTTGAAAGGCGCGTCCGGAAGAATAGCCGGCAAGGGTGGAGCGGCAGAGCGCCTCGGACTTAAGAGAACCACGCTGCAGAACAAGATGCGCCGGCTAAGCATCACTCGCGCTGATTATTCGGCCTGACTGCAGACAGTCGGGCTTCCTCCCTTCTTTCAACTCCTCAAGGCGGCTGCTTCAGCTGCCTCGATGCTTGCCGCGAAACTGCCCTCATGCTGGCAGTGCCCGTTGTTCGGGGCGGTATCCGCTCGAAAAACCGTTCAATCTCAATAGGTTGCGCTCGGAACTCCTGGCAAAACAGATGCAAGGATGATTATAGCCAGAGATTTAAGGTTGCTAATGAATGTAGAGGGGCCATCATGCTACGTGTACAAAAGCAAGAATTAGACGGCGCTTTGATTTGCCGGCTGGAAGGCCGATTCACCGGCGAGGGAGCTGAGGAAGTCCGCCAACTCGTCACGCGCTGCGATAGCAAACTGGAATTAGTGGTCGATCTTACAGACGTGCTGTTTATCGACGCCATAGGGGAAGAGGTGCTTTTGTTTGTCAAGCGGCTCGGAGCCCAGTTCGTTGCCGAGACTTCGTATTCCCGGGATGTTTGCGAACGGCTTCAGCTCCCGTTGATAGGCACGCAAAATCGTAACGCGTACGTGTCGAATGATTCAAACGGAAACGGCCATCGTCCTCATCGCCGATGACTAGCACGTCAAACCGCCACCCAATTCCAGTAGCTACGCGACGGAATGCGCGACCCGCTGTACTTGTTCCCCGGTTATCTCGAATCGCCAAATGAAAGAGATCTTGGTCCGTCCAACTTCCGGCTTGCCAAGAAACGCCCGAAGGCCGCTGACTTGCCCGAAGCCCATTCTTGGATAGTGCGAGTACCTACAACCCACCAGAATGGGCGACGGCGCAGTCTAGAACTCTAATTCTGCAATCAGCTTCAACAGTCGAAGAAGTGTTGTGCGTTCTTCCGCAGTCAGTTCTTTTCGCAGTCTATCGTCAGCGGCTAACCTCGCATTGATCAGGCGCTCCCTGTATTTGTGGCCTTTTGGCGTCAACGTAACGTGAATTGCTCTGCCCGATTTTGCTTTTCTCTCCGACACAAGCCCGTCCTGAACCATTGACTTGATGGCTCGGTGCACGACAGTTCGGTCGAAACCGAGAAGTGTGGCGACTTGATTCTGATTGAGCGCGGCACCGGCCCGGAGTGTGGATAGGATGAAGCCACGAGTCGCAGAGCACCGAGTTTTTCGTTCAAGTCTCTTTCCCACGGAAAAATAGGCTGCAGCAACATGGGCGAGCACCGAGTCTCTTAGGATGTCTTGTGGAATATCCTTCTTTGGGACGATGATCATAGGACAGTTACCGTGGCGTCGAGAGGTCGCCGCCACTGAGGCGGTTCCGCATAAGTAGACGATTTCTTCCCGATAGCAATCACCATCACAATTTCATGATATCGGGTTGACAGCCCGAGAAATCTAGAGAGTCTGCGGCCATCAAATCCTTCCATGGGGCAGGTGTTCAGCCCCAGTGCTTCAGCGGCAATCATCAGACTCTCACAGGCCAACGATGTACTCTTCGTCGCCCACTTTAACTGGTCCTGTCGAAACACTGGTGGCATCCCCATCGTCTTCCACAAATTCACCATTCGAAAAATCGCCCACTTGATCGCGCCAAAAATACCGAACGGTCCCGGCATGAACAGAATCCGGCCGATCTTCGCCGTCCGCTCGTAGTCTCGGACTTTGGTGGTGCTGAACCCGCTCCGGCGCATCCAATCCAACTGGGCTTGCGAGGTCGCTGCCAGCGATCCGATGTCGGCCACCGCAACCACCAGCGCCGACGCCGTTGCCGCCGGCGTCTGTCCCAGGCAGAGTTTTGCCGCGGTTGCCTTTCTCGGCGACGATTCCACCCAAAAGAACCGGTATGGTTGCGTATTGAAACTGGAGGGAGCATGGCGGGCAGCATCGAGGATTTGTTCACGCAGTGCTGGTGGGATTTCGACGGGCTCAAAGGTCTTAACTGCTCGCCTATGGAAGAGCGCATGCAGGATTTCGCTCATGAGTACCCCCTATGTTGCTATTACAACATAGAGATGTTGCAAGCGCAACATATAAAAAAAGACAACGCAGTGCCGGCGCAGGATTGATCTATACTGCGATACTCAGAAAACGATTCATTGCCGGAAGTCCGCTTCTGGGAAGTCCGCGCTGACAATCAGGGAGCTTCCTCTCTGGCAACGGCACGCCGGAAATTATCCTCGACTTTTGATCACAGGCAATTAAGTTTAGAACCCCGGCTTAGGGTCTGCCTGACGGTAGCATCCCTCCGACAGCGCCGCCTGCAAACTTGGAGCGAGACTGTTTTTTCTTCGACCCGGTGTTATGCCCGGCCGCAGCCCACTTATCTCCGGAACAGATGCGGCGACAATGAGG
The DNA here is from genome assembly GCA_963832245.1 of uncultured Acidobacteriota bacterium. Classification (GTDB taxonomy): domain Bacteria; phylum Acidobacteriota; class Terriglobia; order Terriglobales; family Acidobacteriaceae; genus JABDBE01. Next base: position 1,318,698 of record CAWHTG010000004.1, on the reverse strand, counting down.
CCGGTGCCCGCATAAGGGCAGCGCCCATCGACCAGATATGGGCACTCTTCACCATTCTTGGACGCCCGCACTTCTGATTCAATAACTTGCAAGGAAGTTCGGGCTGGCACGGCACCTGCAATCTTGGTGCTATGAGCCACAACAAGATTCGTTCAAAGTTCAAAGTGCCGTCAGGCCTCCGCCGAAGGTCAGGTAGAAGAATGATGAAATCGAACCATCTCGCACTGCTTCTTACAATTATCGTCCTGGCATCATCGCTTGGGTCGTTTGCCCAAGAGGCTGCGCAGGACGTGCCGCTTCTTACGCTTGATGACGCAGTCTCCATTGCACTCTCGAGCAATCGGCTGGTGAAGAACTCAGTATTGGAAACGCAAAAGTTCGACTTTCAGGTGAGCACGATTCGCAGCCGGCGCCTGCCACACTTTCAATTCTCTGCACTGGGTGGCGAACTGCTGCAGCCGTTTGATTTCACCTTTACCAAGGGAGCTTTCGGGACGTATCCATCGACCGGGCCCATTCCGTCGACGGACGCCAAGGTTCACACGCCGGCACGGTTGTCCGCCTTTTTGAACGGCAGCATCGATGTGCCCCTCTTGCAGCAGTACAAAATCGGACTGGGAATTCGCGCCACAGAACTTGGGCGCGACATCGCTAAAGAAGACGTTCGCGCAGAGAGGCAGAAGATTGCGGCCGAGGTGCGAAGCGCGTATTTCGAGCTGGTAGCGACGCAGGCGGCGGTGGATGCAACACGGGAAGGAGTACGAACTCTGCAAGAGGCACAGCGAGTTACGCTGCGTTACATCGCAGAAAAAACTGTACTCAAAGGAGACTCGCTGGAGGTCGATGCGCGGTTAACCAAGGCGCAGTATGACTTGTCAGTCGCGGAGAACGGACTTGCCACACAACACGAGCACCTCAATCAGCTCTTGGCCCGGAATCTTGAAACCCCCTTTCGAGTTGATTTCATTCCCGAGGAAGACACGACAACTCTGAGCCTGGAGGAGGCGCGCCAGCAGGCCTCACAGAATCGCCCTGAGATCCGCCAGGCTCACCTCAAGGAAAAACAAGCCGACTACGACCGCCGTCTCGCCAAAGCCGAATACATGCCGGATCTCGGTGTTGCTGTCAGCTACATGGGGATTCAGAATGTGCAGGTGCTTCCGACGAATGTCGCCATGGCCGGCTTTGCGTTGAGCTGGGAGCCGTTTGATTGGGGACGCCGCCGCAATCAAGTCCGCGAAAAATCCAACACTCTGGCGCAAGCCCACAACGGTGTGCAAGAGGCGGAATCGCAGATCGGGGTTGAAGTCGCGTCGAAGTACCGCAAGTGGAAAGAGGCTGCGTTGTTGCTGAAGGCCACTCGCACCGGTCATGAGGCTGCGGCCGAAGAGCTCCGCACCACCAGCAATAAATACAAAGAGCAAGCCGCACTCATGAAAGATCTATTGCAGGCTCAAACTCGAAGTTCAGAAACGGCTTTTCAGTATCAGCAGGCGATTTCCTCTTATTGGAGCGCTTTTGCCGAACTGCACAAAGCGATGGGAGCAGAGTAACCGATGAGAGAAAGAATTATTTCAGGCGCGACCGCCAGTCAGGGCGGCGTTCGAGAAAGCGATCGGAGAGGAGTGGACGCTATGAGGAACAACAGGAAACGACTGGTGTCAATAGGAGCAGTGCTTTTCACCACGATTTTAGCTACAACTGGCTGTCAGGAACCCGCGAAAGTCGCAGCTAAATCCGCCACACCCGTTCATGTAGTGGATGTGGCTTTGTATTCGCCTGCAGAAGATTTGCGCTACTCGGCTTCTGTTATGCCGTTCGCGGAAGCGGTTCTGTCATTCAAGTCCGCAGGATACGTCACCGAAATTAAACAGGTTGCTGGGGCTGACGGGCGGCGTCGCAATATAGGTTCGGGAGATTATGTTGCCAAGGGCGCCGTTCTCGCGCAGATCCGCCATCAGGACTTGAAGAATCAACTTGACCAGGCCACCGCAACACTGAGTGCCGCCCAAGCTCAGAATGTCGAGGCGACGAAGGATTACGAGCGCGCGAAGACGCTCTACGCCTCAGAGAGCCTGACCAAGCCCGATTTCGACCAAGCGCAGGCGAAATTCGATTCGACCCTCGCGGCAGTGGATCAGGCCAACGCAAATGTGCACCAAGCGCAGTTGGCTCTGCAGGACGCGGATCTGACAGCGCCATTTTCGGGTTACATCATTTCGCGGAACATCGAATTAGGGAACCTCGCAGCGCCAGGGACTTCGGCCTTCAGCATTGCCGACATAAGTGCGGTCAAAATCGGTTTTGGCGTTCCCGACTATGCCGTGAGGCGTCTACGTCTGGGGCAACAATTCAGCATTCATCTGCAGGACGATCCGAAAGAGTACAACGGGCGAGTCACGAGTATTGCTGCGAGCGCCGATGAGAAAAATCGGGTTTTTGCTGTCGAAGTGACCGTCCCCAATCCCAAGGCATCATTGAAGCCCGGGATGATTGCTTCACTCAGTTTGACAGGCGTTCACAAAGCCCCGGTTACCGCGGTGCCCCTCAGCGCCGTTGTTGCCGACCCGAGTTCATCGGGACGTTACGCGGTTTTCGTCGCCAAAGAAGAGGGCGGCAAATGGCTGGCACATTCGCGTGAGGTGGTACTCGGTGAAACCCACGAGAGTGATGTGGCAGTTAACGGTGTAAATCCAGGCGAAAAAGTCATCGTCGTTGGAGCCGCCGGTTTGAAGGACGGCGACTTCATCCAGGTCCTCCCTTAAAGGTATAAAACAATGACACACGAAAACGCGCAAGACATCAGCAATCGTCGCAATGTTCCCAGGTTTTTTGTCGAACACCCGCACATCTCCTGGATACTTCTCCTGGGAGTACTGATTTGGGGCTGGTTCGGCTATACGTCCATGCCGCAGCGCAAGGACCCGGACATTCCCGTGCGTCTCGGCGTGGCGGCTTGTCCATGGCCCGGAGCCACGGCGCAACAAGTCGAACAGTACATTACCCGTCGAATTGAGGAAGTTGCCGCCGAGAATAAGACCATCCATCCGGGAACGGATGCAGAGTACGGTATTAAGTCCATATCTCTGCCCGGTTATTCGTTTGTCACCATTCAACTGGATGAGGGCATCAGCGATATCAAGCGGCAATTCAGCGATATCAACCTCAAGCTGAATGCTCTAAATTCTCAGTTGCCTCAGGGCGCCGGCCCCATCACGTTCGAGAGCGATTTCGGAGACACCGCCGCCCTCATGCTCACCGTCGCGAGCCCGAAGGCGGACGACATCGAAATTGTAGCTCGTGCCAATTCCGTCGAAGCAGCGATTCGCAAAGCTCGCGATGCAAAACAGCGGAATGGAAAAGCGCAGCGCATCACGGTGGTCGATTCCTTTCCGCAATCCATTTCGGCGCGCGCGGTTCTTGACTCCGTATATCTGTTTCAAGAGGAAGCGCGGACCGATGGCATCATTCGAGACTCGGAAGTCATACAGGGAAGCGGATTCATTCTGCTGGATGGTGTTTCCGAAGCAGATGACAGTTCCATTCAAGCGTTCATTCAGCGGTTTATCTCGGAGCGGCTAAAACGATCCGAGTTGCATCCCGATGTGTGGTACCCGGCGATCATCCGCGATCCCAGCGACACACAAACGAAACTGGCCAAGGTTGCCGGCGACAAATACAGCTATGCCGAACTCGACAATTTTTCTGATCTGATTGGCCGAACGCTGCAGGGGGCTCCCGAAGTTTCCAAGGTGGAGCGGCGGGGCGTTTTGTCGCAGAGCATCTATCTGGATTACTCGCAGGATCGCCTCGCAGCCTACGGCCTGCGTCCTGCTGATCTTTCCAAAATACTTTCAGCACGGAATATTACCGCGCCGGGCGGGACCGTTGAATCCGGCGATCGCAGATTCATTCTCACTCCTTCGGGACAATTCGATACTGCTAAAAGCATGGGTGATGTGGCGATATCGACTACAGCACAGGGTACCCCCGTATATTTACGGGATCTCGTCCAAATCAGCCGGGGCTATGAGGCTCCAGCCCAGTATCTCAATTACTACACTTGGCGGGACGCGAGTGGGCACTGGCAGCGCAGCCGCGCGGTCACCTTGGCGATCTACATGCGCGATAGAAAGCAAATCGCGCGCTTCGGACAGTCCGTGAATTTGAAGCTTTCGGATCTTCACCAAATCCTTCCGGCCGACCTGATTCTGGCGCACACCTCCGATCAACCGCTACAAGTCAAGGAGAACATCCACCTGTTCATGCGGGCGCTTGTGGAAGCCATTATTCTCGTCGTCTTTATTTCGTTGATTGGATTTTGGGAGTGGCGCCTGGCTCTGATTATGGCGCTCGCCATACCCATCACTCTGGCGATGACTTTCGGTATCGTGTATCTGTTGGGAATCGATCTTCAACAGGTGTCCATTGCGTCGCTGATCATCGCGCTGGGCCTTCTGGTGGACGTGCCGGTGGTCTCAGGAGACGGCATCAAACGCCACTTGGCAGAAGGGTTCCCGCGCAGCATTGCCTGCTGGCTCGGACCTTCGAAGCTGGCCAGTGCAATTTTCTACGCGACCATCACGAATATCATCGCCTACTTGCCTTTTTTGATGCTCACCGGCAATACCGGCGAGTTCCTGAAAAGCCTCCCGGTCGTGATGACGGCTTCTCTGCTGTGTGCGCTGGTTGTCGCTATGACCTTCGTTCCGTTCCTGGGCTACTACATTTTGCGTGCTCCGGCAAAACCAGAACCGACCATCGAGGAGATGCGGCAGCGGGGATTTTACGGCTTCTACAACAAACTCGTCGGCAAAGCCATAAAACACCGATGGGCTGTCCTCGCAGCGTCCTTGGTTTTCCTGATCGGAGGCGGGTTGTTCGGTTCTCGGCTTAAGACCCAATTCTTTCCCGAAGATGTCCAGTATTGGTTTTATTTGGATATTTGGCTGCCGAATGACACACCCTTGAGCGCTACCAACGATACTGCAACACAGGCCGAAACAGTGGTCCGGCAGGTCATTGAAAACTTCCATGATGATGCTGTGAAAGAAAAAGGTGGGCATCTTCTCAAGTCGCTGACGACGTTTGCCGGTGGCGGGGGGCCGCGCTTCTGGTTTTCGGTCTCGCCGGAAATGCCCCAGACCAACTACGCGCAAATGATCGTTGAGGTCACGGATAAAGAGGCTTCGCCAAAGTTAGCTCGTCCCATCCAGGACGCACTGGAGAAGGAAGTACCAGGCGCGTGGATTACGGTTCGCCAGCTTCAAACCAATCCTGTGGACAACCCTGTCGAGTTGTTGATCTCTGGGCAGGCGGACGTTGACGCGAGAAATGAAGCTAGCGATATTCGCACCCTTCGGCAGATTGCTGCGCAGGCTCAGGATATCGTCAGACAAGCTCAGGGCATTGCTGTTCTTCGTGATGATTGGTTCCCTGATAATGTTCAGCAGAAGATTCAGATCGATCCAGACCGCGCCAACGTGGCAGCCATTACCAACGCCGATGTGGCAGAGGCGTCAACTGCGGCGATGAGCGGAGCGACCGTGGGCGTTTTCAAGGAAGGCGATAAGGATATCCCGATTGTGGCGCGCCTTCGCATGGAGGACCGTGCTCAGCTTGCGGACATCAAGAACCTCTATGTTTACTCCTCACAGACCAACAATCGCGTGCCTCTGCTGTCGATCGCAACCGTCGGAAATTCTTTGGAAACGGGCCGCGTCAGGCGTCGCGAGCATTTTCGCACCATTTCCATACTGTGTTATCCCGAGCCTGGAGTTCTCGCATCTGACGTGCTTAACCAGATCCTTCCAAAAATACAGAAATTTCAGAAAAATCTCCCGCCCGGTTATCAGCTCCGGATTGGTGGCGAACGGGCCAAACAAATCGACGGATTCGACAACCTCAAAGTCGTTCTGTTGATTTCTTTACTCGGGATCTACCTCGCGCTACTGATTCAATTCAATAACGCCGTAAAACCTCTTCTGGTATTCGCCGCCGCTCCCTACGGAGTAGTTGGCTCTCTGATCGCCCTCTCGCTAATGCATACGCCATTTGGATTTATGGCCTTTCTAGGCATCGCCAGTTTAATCGGAGTGATCATAAGCCACGTCATCGTACTCTTCGATTTCATTGAGGAAATGCATGCGAAAGGTGAGCCTCTGACACAAGCTCTTCCGGACGCAGGCATCCAGCGTATCCGGCCGGTAATGATCACTGTACTAGCGACCATCCTGGCCCTTTTCCCACTGGCGCTAGAAGGAGGACCCCTATGGCAGCCTCTTTGTTATGCACAGATAGGCGGGCTTGCCGTGGCCACCTTCATCACGTTGCTACTGGTCCCGGTGCTGTACTCGATCTTCGTGCTGGATCTGAAGCTGATTAAGTGGGAAACGGCAGCTCCGGCAGAGTCTGAAACAGTTGTGCACGCCGTACACGCCGGGTGATTGCCAGTACTGAACATGCAGCCTCGCTTACAACCCGATCGAAAAAGCGTTAAACCAGGACGGCGGCCGGTTTTCGACCGAGAAGCGCGATTTCGAACGATAACTTTACTTCAACAAGCTGGTGCCGCCGTTCTTCTCGTATTGATTTCGCTAGCTGTGCAGTGTGCTGGCGTCGCCGCGCTTATCACTTGGTTAAGAGGGGTTGCCGCAAGGGGCCTCCACGACCTTCGGATGTTCCACTCCGCCGAGCTGGTCATGCAAGCTACGGTCGCGGTCATTATTCTGCACGGAATCGTCATTCTGCTTTGGGCAAGTTGCTATCGCGCGCTTTGCTTCGCATCCTGGGAATCCGCATTCTACTTCTCGGCGAGCAGTTATACCACGGTCGGATACGGCGATATGGTCCTCCCGCCCAAGTGGCGAGTGTTGGGTCCTTTAGAGAGTATGGTGGGCATGCTGATGTCCGGAATCTCCGTGGGGCTTCTATTCGCGGTGATCACCCATCTTGTCGAAGGCTAGTCAGGATCTCGTCTGCCACTACACCCCAAACCCGCAAGGATCAAATTGGCTAGGTTCTCCTAATTGCCCGCATTGAGGCACTGCCCTAGGCAGGGCACGCAGAATCCACGTGGCTCCTGGGAAATAAGCGAAATTAACGCCTTTAAGCGGACCTCCTGTTTGGCAATCGATCTGCTTTCCGCGATGTGCAGGTGCGTAAATCGACTGGAAATGGGGAGAGCGACATGGGAGCCGTTAATGCAGTTATTGAATCTGCGCCGATGGATATCCAGCAGACGCTCGAACCGAAGAAGGCCGGGAGTCGTGGAGGGATTCTCCAGCTGGCGCGCCCGGACGGTACCGCGCGCAGACTACAGTCTCTCATTCAGATCTCTCTCCGATTTTTCGCGACTCTGCTCGGCCTTGGACTACTGAGCTACTTGGTGTTTCGAACCGGCCCGGGGGTCGTGTGGAAACAACTCCAGGCTGTCGGCTGGGGCATGCCTCTGATCATCCTTCTGGGAGGGTTCTCTCAGTTCATCAAGACGTGCGCCTGGAGAAAGGCGTTTACTTGTGACATTAGTCAACTTTCGTGGTCTCGCAGCTTCGTCACGCAATTGATCTCGGACGCGTTCGGACAATTTGGTGTCGCTGGAAAGGTGGTTGGCGAGGGGGCACGCATATCGCTGTTGGGTCGCGCAGTGCCCCTATCCGATGCATTATCAGCCGGTGCCATTGACGCGGGACTGCATAGTTTCAGCGCCGTATTGGTAACGGTCGTGGGCATCTCAGCCATTCTAATGATTGGCCCTGTTTCTATTAGGTGGCGAGTGTATGCAGCGCTGCTCATTGCTGTGCTGGTGTCAGTGGTGATCTTGGCGGCTGTGGCGCTTGCAAGCCGCTGGCGATTGATGGGGAACGCAATTCGGGAGATTGGTCGATTGCCCCGGCTGCAGAACTGGGTCAGCGATAAACAGCCGATCGTTGACTCGGCGGAAGACAACCTCCTGAGCTTTCGTGATGAAGCGCCGGCTGCGTTCTGGGCAACATTGATCTTCAATCTCCTGTGGCACATGCTGGCTGTCCTGGAGGTCTACATCATTCTGCGGTTTATGGGAGCAGGGTTCACTGTAGGCGGCGCGTTCATCGTGGAAAGCCTGACGAAGGTGATCAATCTCGTGGGCGCGCTGAATCCGGGCAACTTCGGGACCTACGAAGGTGGGAGTATGCTCATTGCAAAAATGTTCGGAGTCACGAGCACCACGGGATTGACGTTAGCATTGTGCCGACGTGCGCGCACCGTCTTCTGGGCTGGGATTGGGGCCATGTGCATGATCGTTATGAAGAAGGCCGAGGCGCCGAGGACAGTCGCGGGCGAAGCTAGATCCGGCAGTGCAGTAGAGATGTCCCGCGGCGAATAAGGGCTCCGCGAATACTCTTATGCACGGGAACAAACGATCTTCGATTCGACGCAGGCGTGACCAGATGTGGTCCGCGTGCCCGTTACAGGGCACGGTATCGTCGTCGGGTACGAGGCTTATTGCAGAACGACAACATAAGAAATGATTTGATTCTGAGATGAGTTCGGCAAGTGGCGTGCCTACATAATCTCGTGCAACAACTGCTTCTCGTACTTTCGAGGAGCCATTCACAAAGAACGTGGTCGAGCGCACTGCGCCGCTGCCCCAGTGAATGACACAACAAGCGGCTTTGGAGTTAATGATGAAGAATTCTGCACTACTCATGGTTACGTTCGCGATGCTCGCATTCAGCCCTCTTGGCCGTGCTCAAGATCAGGCGCCCAATATCGACTCGGCCATCGAGGTGGCAAGGGCCGGCATGCGGGCCGACAAGACCACAATTATTAGCGGAGCTATGGAGTTCAACGATAAAGACGGTGCCGCATTCTGGCCGATTTATCGGCAATACGAACATGAGAGATCCACGTTGGACGATGGCCGCGCGACCGTCATCAAGCAGTACACCCAGAAGTACCCGAACCTGAGTGATTCGGAGGCCAAAGCGATGGCGGAACGAATGTTCGACTACGACTCTCGTTTGGCGGCTTTGAAAAAGAGGTATTTCAAAAAGTTCAACAAAGTTCTTGCGGCATTGACAGTAACGAAGTTCTTTCAATTGGAGCGTCGCATTGACTTGCTGATCGACATGCAAGTGGAGACCTCACTTCCTCCCCTCACGCAGGCAAAGTACGTCGGGCAGACGAACTAAGGTATGAAAACTGCCTCAGGCGAAGGCAGGCTTGTTCAACGCGACTTTTATCCGGGGGCTAATCGATGTTCCACATGATGAAGCATAAGCCGGTGATGCTCGGAGCAGTGCTGTTGATGGCAGCGATGGCAATGGCGCAATCGCAGCGCGAGAGAGAAGTGTTGTCCGTGCAAGGCTACCAAGGACAGGCAAGTGTAATTCGATACCAGGGGCGGGTGTTCGTGGATGCGCAAGCGCTTGCACAAATCACAAACGGGTCGCTGAGCTTTGAGAAGAACAGAATTATTCTGACGCTGCCTGGTGCGGACGGTTCATTGTCGACTAACGAAGCTCACACATCAGGCTTCTCGCGCCCCTTCATGAAAGCGGCGATTGAGGCGATGGCGTCGATCAGAGAGTGGGGTGGAATACTCATGGTGAGAGTCCAAGATGGATTTCCCGTGGGAAATACCATGGCAGGAAACTCCATTGTCGCATTCCAGGATCGAGCCGCCGACAATGTTGCACTGGCCTCCGCAGCAGCATCGACCGCCTCGGACTCTCGTGGACTTGAGTTGTTGCAGAACGAGTTCAACAACGTGCAGGTCTGGTCCGACAACTTTGTCGAAGCTCGAAACTCGATGAGTGCGGCGAACTTGACGGTCTCTGAAGGAGCCCTCAAGAACGATGAGGGCGCCCAGAAAATCCTCCGTTGTGGTCAATTCCTGGCGCAGATGTTCGCCAGCGGTAGCTTCCAGGACGATGCGGTGTGTCATTAGGCTCTACAAAACCGGCCTGCCGATCTTTCTTACACGGCCGTAGTGAACGGTGCTTTTTCGACCTGAATACGAGCAGGCATTTTATTGCGACCTTGTCGACAGACCAGAATTACTGACAAACACTAATGAGAGTGCTACATTAGCTCGCACAAGGCGGCGGTGGTCGGTGCTGAGCACCTCGTTTCGTGTTCCCTTGGGGTGTTGTTTAAAGAGCCATGGGATTGTTCTGGCTCATCCTCGGCTCTTTTCCTATGAGTGGGATCAGCGTGTTGTTCGATCCCTAGTTACACCAAGACCATGCGCATCTGAATGGGACCGTCTTAGCCGTTTTCGGAAAGATGGCAAAATGGCTTCTCTCAGAGGTCTTCTGCTTCGCTTCAAATGGCCGCACCGCACGATTGTGGCGACGTTGCGCTCTTGTCTCACCTGCGTGTTGCTAATGGCAACCCCGGTTCACGCCCTTGATCCGAACAAACATCTCACTCAGTACATGCATACCTCCTGGCGAATACAAGATGGTTCCGCTCCGGCTGGTATCGAAGCCATTGCGCAAACCTTAGATGGCTATCTTTGGTTGTCATCTGACTCCCAGGGCATGTACAGATTTGACGGTGTTCGGTTTCTTCCGTGGAGTTTGTCCCCCAACGATAAAACGATCAACACTATTGTGGACGTCTATGGAGATCACGCCGGTGGGCTATGGGCATTAGGCGAGCGTGAGATCGTTCACCTGAGGGGTGGTGTCGTGACTTCTCACTTCAACTTGGATGGACTTCAGCAGTTTCAGCAGATCAGCGAGGACCCTGATGGCTCCTTGTGGGTCGTGCGAGGGCGGGTTGCTGGTTCAGACACGCCCCTTTGCCGTATTACCGACCGAGCCGTCAAGTGTTTCGGAAAGTCTGATGGAGTCCCGATTTCCCCAGCCGATTCTCTATTGGCTGATAGAAAAGGAGGGTTTTGGCTAGGAGGGCAAACGTCGCTTGTCCACTGGCACGATGGCGTCTCGGAGACGTACCCGATCGAAGCGCTGAAATCCAATGCAGGACAAATGGGGATAAATGGTTTGGTGCTTGGCCGCGAGGGAACTCTCTGGGTCGGCATGGCAGCAGAAGGACGTGGGCTCGGCCTCGGTCGATTGATCGAAGGCATCGTCAAACCATTTGTGACGCCCACTTTCGATGGGAGTAAGGTTGTCGTCTGGGCGATGATCTCCGACAAAGACGGAAATCTGTGGGTAGGTACGTTGGGGAAGGGAATCTTTCGTATCCATGGCAATGTTGTGGACCATTATCAGCGGACGGATGGGTTGTCCAGCGATACCGTACTTGATCTATTTGAAGACAAAGAAGGGATCGTGTGGGCTGTAACTACAACTGGAATCGACAGCTTCCGCGATCCGACCGTCACCACTTTCTCGGCTCGGGAAGGCTTGGGGGCAGATGCAGCAACAGGCGTCCTGGCCAGCAGAGATGGGACCATCTGGGTTGCAAACGCAGGCTCGCTTGATCAAATCAAGGACGGAAAAGTCTCGTCCATTCGCGCAGGGAGTGGTCTTCCGGGTCACCAGGTCTCTTCCTTGCTCGAAGACCGTGCTGGGAACCTGTGGGTGGGAGTGGACGACGCACTGTACATACTCAAGAACGGGCGCTTTCACCGCCTGCCCGAACCAGATCACCAGCCCCTCGGGCTTGTGGTTGGAATGGCAGAAGACATTGATGGGGATATTTGGGCAGAGTGCCTAAGCAATCCGCGAAAACTTGTGCGTATCCGCGATTTCCGGGTCCGTGAGGAGTTCCCTGCGTCGCAAATCCCGCCTGGGCACAGCCTCGCCTCGGACCCACACGGAGGGATCTGGATTGCTACTAAAAAAGGAGACATCGGGTTGTTCAGAGACGGCGTTTTTGAACCGAAGTTTCCGCTAAACCCAGGAGGCGATCCGTTTAATCGACAAATTATGTCTACGGCAGATGGTTCCATTCTTGCTGGTTCCGAGAACGGACTTGTCGAATGGCGACAGGGTAAAGTGCAGCGGATGACGACGAAGAACGGTCTGCCCTGCAACTCGGTGATTTCGTTCATCGAGGACAAAGAGAATCGCTGGTGGCTGCACACTGGCTGTGGCGTCCTGCAGTTCCCAGATTCCGAGCTCGAACGTTGGCGTGCTAACCCCGAAGCGATCGTTCAGACTCGTGTTTACGATGTCTTGGATGGAGCGCGGCCAGCAGGCGGGCCGTCCTTTAATGCTGCGGCCTACTCTTCGGATGGGCGCGTGTGGTTTGCGACGGGATTTGTGGTAGAGATGGTTGACCCCTCCAGACTCGCTCAGAAAACGCTCCCGGCGCAGGCATACATCGAATCGCTCGCTGCTGACCGACAGGAGTTCAAAGCAGCGCCCAACCTTAAGGTCCCACCAAATCCGAGGGACTTGCAACTGGATTACACCTCGCCCACTTTTTCAATTCCTCAGAAAGTGAATTTTCGCTACCGGCTGGACAACTATGACCGTAATTGGCACGAGGCTGGTACGCGCCGGCAGGCTTTCTACACGGATTTGCCTCCCGGCAAGTATTCATTTCGCGTGATCGCATCCAATAGTGACGGCGTCTGGAACGATAGCGCCGCCAAGCTGGATTTCTCCGTCACACCCGCGTACTACCAGACGAATTGGTTTCGCGCTCTCTGCGCGACCGTGTTTTTGGCATTGCTGTGGGCGGCATACCAGTTGCGTGTTCGGCAGCTTCGGCGGGAATTCAATACGGCCGTCGAAGCACGGGTGACTGAACGAACGCGTATCGCTCGCGAGCTCCATGATACTTTGCTCCAAAGTCTGCAGGCCCTGCTGTTTCAGTATCAGGCGGCACGTAATCTTTTTGCGGCTGGCTCGGAACGCGCTATGCAGGTCCTCGATGCCAGCCTTGACAGGACCGAGCAGGCAATTGCCGAAAGCCGTGATGCTATTCGCGACATACGTTCCGACAATGTTACCCAGAATGCTTTGCCGGAATTGTTGACAAGAGCGGGAAGTGAGTTGGCCCAGTCGCAAGCGGATAAGGATGTGCCTACATTCGGTCTGACGGTGGAGGGGGAGCGTCAAACGCTTACGCCAATTATTCAGGAAGAGACTTATCGAATTGCATTCGAACTGTTGCGAAACGCCTTCCGGCACGCGAACGCTCATCGGGTTGAGACCGAGATTCGATACCATGAGGACACGCTTCGTCTGCGCATCCGTGATGATGGAAAGGGCATGGACCTAAAGGTATTGCAGGGAGACCGCAGCGGGCATTGGGGACTGCGCGGCGTCCGAGAGCGCGCGGAGCGGATCGGAGCAAAGCTGGATGTTTGGAGCGAAGCCGGAGCAGGCACCGAGTTCCAGTTAACCGTTCCTGCCAGGGTCGCTTACGTCGAGTCTGGTGATAGCCTTCCATCCCGAATACTTCGCAAGGTAAAAAGTCATGCCTACCGGAACTAAAACGATCCGAATTCTCCTGTGCGACGATCATGCCATCCTGCGCGAGGGCGTTGCTACCCTGCTGAGCGCCGAACCTGACATGAAGATGATCGCGGTGGCGTCGAGAGGAGAGGAAGCTGTCGAAAAGTTCCGAATGCATCGCCCGGATGTGACCTTAATGGATTTGCAGATGCCAGGGTTGAGTGGCATCGATGCCATCGCTCGCATTCGCAGCGAGTTTCCTGACGCTCGCATCATCGTGCTTACCACATACACCGGCGACTCTCAGGTGATTGGCGCTCTAAGAGCGGGTGCTCGGGCCTACCTGTTGAAAGCACACGTCCATCGAGAGCTTCCGGAAATTATTCGTGCCGTTTACGCTGGACAAAAACGAATCCCGCCAGAGATCGCGGCTGAAGTGGCGGAACATCTGGCGGATGAGAGCTTGACGTCACGTGAGATCGATGTGCTGCGCCTGATTGCGGCGGGTAATGCCAACAAACAGATTGCCGATCAACTCTCCATTGGAGAGGCAAGCGTTAAGAGCCACGTTGCGAGCATACTCTCGAAACTTGGTGCGAACGACCGCGCTCACGCCGTTACTCTTGGTTTAAGGCGGGGAATTATCGACTTACAAGTGCCCTAAATGAGGAGAACCACTTCCCCCATTTGGCGGTAGCGCCTTCTTGCCAAATTTCTTTAACTTAGATTGTGCAACGTTTATTCTCGACCTTCGCGGACGGATGTCCTGGCACCGGTCTGTTAATCCAACGATTCCTCATTGGCGCCATTCTCTTGCATGGCGCAATCCTGCAACCCAGCGCTAGCCCTCATTTGACGACGGTCGTACTGCCGCTGATCGCATCGGTCCTTCTTGTAATAGGATTGGGTACTCCCTATATCGGACCTCTCGTCGCAGCTGCACAGTTGTGGCTCTTCGTCTCAGGGGCAGCGGATCTGTGGACTGCGATCATCGTTTGCGGATTAGGTGTCAGTTTGGCAATGATAGGACCGGGTGCCTGGTCGATGGATGCCCGCCTCTTCGGCCGAAAGCACATTGAGGTTGTCAAGAAATAGAACTTTTGTGCTTTCACGTTGAGGTCGGCCAAACCGAAAACTGCGGTCCAGTCAGAAGGAATAAACGGCACTCAATTGAATCGTATGCCCCTGCCACAGGTTGTCACGCGCCCATTGGGATGGCGAGACAACGACAGGATTCTGCGTGGGAACAAGCGACCCGAGTGGCGTGTTGCCGCAGTTCGGCACGCTGGCGCAAGGCAGCCAAGCACCATGGTGCCAAGAAGAACCGGCATTGAACATCTCGAACCTTGTCTGCAGATGCTGACGTTCCGTGATGGGAAAGATCTTGGCAAAACTCAGGTCGAGATCCTCATAGTACGGTCCGCGCAGCCCGCCTTTCTCCGCGTTGCCATAAAAGCCCGGCGCCGCCAGCGAAAAAACATTGGGATTAAACCATTCTGTGAAGCTCCGGTGGAGGCCGCTATTCGGATTTCCAGATTGCATCGGCCGGTAGCGGGAATCGTAGCTGCTGCCGTTGTAGATGCCCATTTCATCCAGGTTCGCCCCGTTGTACCCATACGGCGTAAGCGTCCGGCCTGAAGTGATGGTATAGATTCCGCTTGCCTTCCACCCACCCAGAATCCAATTAGCTGGTCCCAGCGACCAGCGTTTGCCTTTGCCCACCGGTAGTTCCCAGCTTCCATTCGCAGTCAACCGGTGAGTCTGGTCGAAGCTGGACGGACCATAGTCGGCGCCAATGTGCTGTGGATCCTGGATGAAGTTATTGTTTCCATTCACCAGATTGATAGCGGAGATCTCGTCTAAAGACTTAGACCAGGTATAGGCGATGGTGTAAGTGAAGCCGTGTTCGAAGCGTTGCCTCAACTGAACTTGAAGCGAGTTGTAATTGGACCCGAGGATGTTCGCGTTCGCATACATTTCGGATGGAAGGTTCGGATAGGGTACGTGCTGATCGATGACATAGAGATTGGGATCGGTCAAGCATGGAGATCCTGCCGGAACCTGCGAGATATCGAGATAAGGACCAAGCGGCGCAGTACCGCCCCCGTTACAAGGATCGGTGGGGACACGGGGCGGAGACGCGGCGTTGAAAAGATAATAGGTTGGGAGGCGAACGCCGTGCGATCCCACATACCCGACGTCGAGCAACAACGTTGGCCGCAAGGCGTACTGTGTGTCCAGAGTCCATTGCTGATTATAAGGATTGTGGTTCCATGGCCAGTTCACCTGATTCAAGATGAAGCTGGTGTTGAGAAAGTCGTTGCTATCCCACTTGGGTAGGGTAAACGCTCCGGTTCCCGCGCTTCCTCCCGAGCCTCCAAGGCCTTGAATCGGAGCTGACCACAACTGATTGAGCTTTGGTCCTGGATATCCCTGCCCGGTGCCGCTGGCTGTCGGATAGCTCGCCGGCAGAACTGTCTGTAGATAGTTCTCGTCGTAGTTTTGCACCTGGTCGTAGTAACGCATGTAAATGTCATAGAAGATCCCGTAGCCAGCCCGTATCACGAAGCGGTCGGTGTCGAACGGTCTCCAGGAAAGGCCAATGCGCGGAGCGAAATCCTTCTTGTCGCGCGGAACGAGAGTGTTCCGGACACAACAGTTAAGAAAGGAAGGAGTCACGGTGACGCCTTGAGCCGCAGCCAGCTGATAGATGCCCTGCACAAAGCTCTTGCTTACCCAATCGAGGCTACCTCCGTTCGCCGGATCGAAGCCCCATCCGCTATTGTCAATGCTGTGAAACGCTGCGGGCAGTTCGTAGCGCAACCCCAGGTTGAGGGTCAGGCGCGGACTGACGCGAATATTGTCCTGCGCGAAGAAGTTCCAGTTCGTGCCGAACGTATGAAAGTAATCGACGCCCAACGGGGAAGGCCCGGAAAGCCCACTTGGATCGCTCAACAGCATGTCCGCCACGCCGTTGCCGAGGCCAGGTCCGGCGCTTCCCGGCGAACACCCGGTGCTGCCAGCATTGCAGTTGGCGGTGTATTCGCCGTTGAAACTAAGGGTGCCGTTGCCCAGATAGTTGTCCTGTTCGAACTCCCGCAACCGACGAATATCAAGCCCAACCGTGATCTCGTGTTTGCCCCGAATCATTTTTAGATTGTCCACAAGCTGAATCGTCCCGGTCTTCGTCGAGGTTTCGTATTGGCCGTTGCCGATGCCGCTATAGCTATCGTGGAGATTGATGGTCGGAATCGCGTAAAGCCCCGGAGCTGCAGGAGTGTTTGAAAGGCCAAGCTGGGCCTGGATATTGGGGCCGTAGGCCGTCTGTTGAACAGTCTGGAAGAACAAGTGGTTATAGCCGATTCGTACGGTGTTGATCGTGGTCGGGTTGACGGTCCGCTCCCAATTCAAGGCAAAAAGTTGCGAACTTGTCGACCTTCTGGAACCGGAGTAGGGAAGCATGCTGGGCCGAGGCTCGTCGTCGCTGCGCAGATTGCCGGTAAAATAAACACGGTCCTTATCGCCGAAATTCTGGTCCACGCGGAAAATCTCATTGTTGGTCGTGATGGTGAATCGTAGTGGCACTACGTAGTTGTTGCACGGCATGCTGCAGTTGATGTTCGGCAGAGGGTACAAATTCACCAGCTTCTGCCCCATCGCATTGATTTCCGAAGATGGAATCTGGTTGCCGGTAAACGCGGTGCGGGTTGTAGCATCGCAACCCGAGCTCGTGCAGACGGTCGTCGTGGGATCGTAGAGTGGAGACGGCCAATCGGAGAAATTGCCCGTGCGTTCCTGGGCGGTGGGAACCTGTATCGGACTCTGCGTGGGAGATGTGTGTCGCCGGCCACCATCGAAGGCGAAGAACCAAAATGACTTGTTCCTTCCGTTGTAGAGCCAGGGAAGGCGAACCGGACCGCCCAACGTTCCGCCGAACTGATTCTGTTTCAGAGGGTTCTTGAGTTGAACGTTACATTGCGGGGAATTCGGCGATGTTAAACGGCACACGTAATTCTGTTCGGCCTGAAGCGGGTTGCCAGGGTTAAACATGTCATTCTGTATATAGTCGTAGCCCTGACCGTGCCAGTCGTTCGTTCCCGATTTGATGGCCACGTTGACCTGCCCAGCGCCTTGCCCGTACTCGGCTGCATACAGGCCGGTCTGCACCTTAAACTCCTGGATCGCCGACTCAGGAGGAATGGCCGCAGCGCTCGAAAACATGTTATCGGTGTCGGTTACACCGTCGACCATAAAACTGATGGAGTCGGGACGGTTCCCGTTCAGGCTGGTCTCAGTGAAGGTATTGTTCAGTCCGTGATTTACCCATCCGTTGTTTTGCGCACCGCCATTCAAGTTGCCGGCACCCGCAACCAAGCCCAAGAGGTTATTGAAATCGCGCCCGCTCGAAGGCAGCTCCTCAATTGCCTTCTGATCCAGAACGTTGCCGGTCGTTGTGCTGTCCGCCTGCACCATTTGGGCGTCGGCGACAACCATTATCGTTTCCTTCATAGTGCCGACCTGCAGCGTGAAGTCCTGACGGAGAGTCTGATCCACTTCGAGAATCAAATTGCCGCTGACCTCCGTCTTGAAACCGTCACGCTCAACCCTCACCTGATACGTACCCGGAATTATGTTCACGAACACGTAATCGCCCGAGCTCTTGCCGGTGAACTGGTGGATTACGTTGGTATTGACGTTCGTGGCGGACATATTTGCGTCAGCGACAGCGGCGCCCGAAGAATCCTGCACATGCCCGAGAATTGTCCCCTGGGAGTTCTGGCTATAAGCAGCAATCGAAACAAAACCGATGAAGAGGGATACGCGCAGAAAAGGAAAAGTGAGCTTCTGTCTGGAGGTGGTTATTCTTTTCATACCCGTCCCCAATCCGGGATGAACTGGCGCAGACTTCCGCAGAGTTGGCGAAGGAAACGCTACTCACACTGGGGTCGACTGTCAAGCAGTAAAGAAGACTGACAAACCCCGACGAGAGTGCTAAATTCGCTGGTCATAGGAACAGTGCGCTCCTGAAGGGACAATAGCGCCTGACGCCGTTCGGCTGCGAATTAAACAAATGCCTTCTCGCCGACCGCTTCCGCTTCGCTTCACCCGGCCCCGCGCCATGGCGGGGTCAGCACTGGTCTCGTGTCTCACCCGCATGTTGTTTCTGGCGAGCGCGGCTCTTACTTTCGCAACAGCTCCTGTAAACGCCCAATTACAAACTCCGCAGTACGTCGCCAGGGCTTGGCAGGCGGAGCAAGGTCTGCCACAAAACTCTGTGACTGCGATGTTGCAGGACCAACAGGGCTATCTCTGGGTAGGCACATTCGGAGGGCTCGCACGCTTTGATGGCGAGCGCTTTACGCTTTTCGAATCCGGGAATATGCTGCCTCTCGGCAACAACGGGATTCTCTCACTGCACGAAAGTCGCTCCGGAGTGTTGTGGATCGGAACCTTGGACGGCGGTCTCATCCGCCTGGATAACGGCGTTATCACTGCCTATAGGAGGCGCGACGGGTTGCCGAGCCGATTCGTTAGCTCCATCCGCGAGGACAAAGAAGGGAAGCTGTGGTTCAACACCTCGGAGGGCGTTGCACATTTTGTCGGCGCGAAGCTGGAGGCTTACCTTACTCATCGCGGAAAACCGGTCCAGGAATTTTTTCTGCAGGCGCGGGACGGGAGCATGTGGTTCCGCTACGGAGAAGATGTTGTGCGTTTCGGAGCCGAAGGTTCCATTGCAACCCTGAAAAGCCAGCAACCGACCCGTTTTCTCGTTCACGAAGCCCGCGACGGGAGTGTCTGGATTGGTTTTCGCGACCGGTATCGGCTGGTGCGCTATTACCAGGGGGTATTCTCTGACGTACCCTTACCGCCGTTTCCGCGGAAATTGACCCGCCGCGAATTGTTGAGTGACTACCTCTTGTTCACCATAAGCATGGCGGAAGAATCGAATGGGGACTTGTTATTGCTCACGCCCGCAGGCCTCTGCCGGATTGCAAACGGTACTCTTAGTCCACCAGAACCAGTACCCTTGCCTTCTTCGGGTGGCGACTTGCTCAAGGCACGGAGCCTACTAGTGGATCGCGAGGGCAATGTATGGGTTGGCACGAATGGGTTGGGGCTGGTTCGTTTAAGACGAGCCCCTTTGTTTGCGTATGGAAAAAACGAAGGCCTCTCCGACGCAGGTTTCAATGCTGTGTTTCAAGATCGGGAAGGCCGCATCTGGCTGGGGGGAGACTCGCTCTACTGGTGCGACGGGAACCACTTTCATTTGTTACCGGGCGTGGCGAACGTTCGCGCCATCACCCAGACAGGTGACGGCGACCTGTGGTTCGCCGGATATGGCGGCGTGCATCGCTATAGCTCGGGAGTGCTGAGCGACTTCAAGATTGGAGCCCCGGACGTGAGAGCCATCCACCAGGGTCGCGAAGGCACTCTTTGGATTGGGGCCTTTATGGAGGAACACCCGGGAGGGCTTTATCGTTTTCGCGGAGGAAAACTCGATCAGATACCCGGCATCTCCGACGTGAATCAGATCGTCGAGGACCGGGACGGTGGCTTATGGGTGGGTGGCGTGAAAGAACTCGTTTATATCCGAGGCGACAAGACCGTCCGCTACGATCAGAACAAAGGTCTGCCCGAACGCAGCGTGGATCTCCATCAAGATTCAACCGGGACTCTATGGATCGCGAGCTACGGTGGTGGACTGACCCGTTTGCGCGACGGCCGTTTAAAGACGATCACGACCAAAGACGGCTTGCCCAACAACATGTTGGCAGGCATGCTCGAGGATAGCCGAGGCGACCTTTGGGTCAGCTCGACTCAAAACATCTTTCGCATTAGTTTGAAGGAATTAAATGATCTCGGAGATGGGAAAATCTCTTCCATCTTGCCTGTCTCGTACGGGGTTGCCGAGGGCATGAGGAGTAGCGAATCCGATGTGGGGAGCCCGGCAGGGTTGGAAACAAACGATGGTCGAATATGGTTTCCGACCATGCGCGGCGTGGTTGCTATTGACCCAACTGCGGGCAATCACCTTCCTCCGCCGGTGGTGTTGGAGGAGGCATGGGCCAACAAGTTGGCGCTGATGGGCAAAGGCCCGAGTTCCATACCGCCCGGCAACAGCACACTGGATTTTCGCTTCACGGCATTGAGCTTCTCAGACCCAGACAAACTACGGTTCAAATACCGTCTCGAACCGTTTGACAAGGACTGGGTGGACGCCGGCACGCACCGTACCGCGCACTACACGAACATGGATCCGAGAGAATATTCGTTTCACGTGCTTGCGGCAAACAATTTCGGCATTTGGAGCGCCCAGGAAGCCGGCGTGCGATTCGCGCTGCTGCCGCACTTTTACCAAACGAATTGGTTTCGTGCGCTCTGCGGAGCTATTTTTCTGGCACTACTCTGGGCGGCCTATCAGTTCCGTGTTCAGCGATTGCATAAACAGTTCGAGATCACGCTGGATGCGCGCGTCGGCGAGAGGGCACGAATCGCTCGGGATCTGCACGACACACTGTTGCAAAGTTTTCAAGGCCTCGTCTTCCGTTTTCAGGCAGCTCGCTATCAGCTCCCGGATCGTCCCGAGGAAGCATCTGAAGCTCTGGATAGCGCGCTAGTTTCCGCCGATCAGGCACTCGCGGAGGGTCGTAGCGCCATTCAGCAATTGCGTTCGGGGCCATTCAACGAAAGCAGGCTCGAACAGATGCTGCTAGACACGGGTCGCGAACTTGCGTCCTCGCAAAACGGTGAGCACGGTTCGCCACCACTGCGGGTAATTGTAGAGGGTGAGCGACGACCGAAACGGCCAATGATCGGGGAAGAGATCTATCGAATTGCACGAGAGTTGCTGCGCAATGCTTACCGCCACGCAGATGCCCGGAGCATTGAAGCCGAGCTGCGCTATGATGATGCTGCTTTTTTGTTAATCGTACGAGATGATGGAAAAGGGATCGATCCCAAAGTGCTGGAAGACCACGGTCGCGCCGGTCATTGGGGCGTGCCTGGCATGTATGAACGGGCGGAAGGAATTGGAGCCCGATTGGATATCTGGAGCGAAGCGGGCGCCGGCACAGAAGTTCGGTTGACAGTTCCTGCCGCTATCGCCTATGAAAAATCCGGCGATGGCGGTAGATTTAAGCTATTCCGGAAGACGAGGATTTATGAGCACCGGTCCTAATGCGATTCGGATCATGACTGTTGATGATCACCCGCTCTTGCGCCAGGGTATCGCTGCGATCATCAAAACTCAGCCGGACATGCAACTGGTAGCAGAGGCGTGTGACGGGCAGGAGGCCATCGCCCAGTTTCGCGCACACCGCCCCGACGTGACGCTGATGGATCTGCAGATGCCCAATGTGAATGGTACCGAAGCCATCAGCCGGATCAGAAGCGAATTCCCTGATGCCAAGATCCTCGTGTTGTCGACCTATGCCGGTGATGTTCAAGTCCTACGGGCGATTAAGGCGGGTGCGCGGGGCTACCTGCTGAAAGGAAATGTCCGCACAGAACTGCTGGAGGCGATCCGCACCGTCCATGCCGGGCGCAAGCGAATACCACCCGAGATTGCGGCGGAGCTGGCTGACCACGCTGCCGACGATCAGCTGAGTTCGCGCGAAATTGATGTGCTTCGTCTAATTGGCGAGGGCAATGCCAATAAGCAAATCGCCGACAAGCTCTGCATCGGAGAAACAACAGTCAAGAATCATGTCTCGAACATTCTCTCCAAGCTGAGTGCAAACGACCGGGCGCACGCGGTCACCATTGCACTCCAGCGCGGGATTATCGAGCTGGATGTCCGCCAACGGTAGGACTCGTAAATCCTACTTTCTACCCTTTCGATCTGTTTCCACGATTATTAGCATGAGACCACCATCGGAGGACGTGTCTGCAACGTCTGTTTTCCACATTCGCCGAAGGCTGGCCCGGGGCTGGTCTTTTGCTTCAACGCGTGCTGACGAGCACGATTCTGGTCTATTACGTGACCCTGCGTCTTCATGAAAACGCTAGATTGGCGCCAAGCCTCCTTTATCTGATTGCGGCTATCGCGGGCGTACTTCTGCTTTTGGGTCTGTGGACGCCACTAGCCGGAATCACGATTGCCATCGTTGGCATCTGGGTCTTCTTTGCGTGCTCGGCGCATTCGCTGACGGCAATCATAGTAGCTGTCCTTGGAGCCACCGTAGCGATGATCGGACCCGGAGTGTGGTCCATTGATGCCCGACTCTATGGAAGAAAGCACCTTGAATCCCCCGCCACTAGACAACGTACAATCCCCCAAAAGTACTAGCGCTCTCCTCCCCGAGAAGTACACGCGGAAATCCCCACGATATACCCATACGACGATCACCCGATCTACCGTTGTGAACCAAAGGCAGTTCGTTGCAGACTCATCCCGTAAGCAGGACCCCAGTTGAGTTTCGATTTCCTCTTTGGAGGCGCTTATGTGGAAGATCACCAGTCGCGGCGTTACGCTACAGGAAGTTCTAATCATGGCTGCAATGAACCTGGCAGAACGCACTGATAGCGACCGACAAAGGCACGCGAACCATCTGGCACAGCTGCGCGCATCGAGATTCACCACGATCTAGGAGATTGTCATGGCAAAAGTGATTGAGTTTTACATACCCAACAACTTTCGAAAATTGTCGCGGACGGTGGCTCAGCCGCGACTCGGAAAAATCATCGAGTTTTGCCCAAGGACGAGGAGATCAGCTTAGCTGCTATCCACCTTTTGCGGATTGAGGGTTTATATGACGTTCATTCCCACACGAGCCGGCTTTATGCGTCTGGAAGATTCCGAAAAACTGTTACGCGCTATCTTCCCAAATTATCCCAGCCTGGAGCCATGTCATTCCGCGCCACGTCTGGAACCGATTCCCCAAGGCAGCCAGGAATGCTTGAACCGAGAGAGGATGTCTCTCTGCTAGTTACTTTTGTTCGTATTAATGCTCGCAAAGCACCGCAAGAGCAAAAATTCGGAGGAGACTATGGCATGCGCAACGATTGATTTGACAGACTTCAGAGACCTCGCAGCAACAAGTCTTGTCAAGGTGAGCAGGTTCGAAGACCGGCAGCTTCATCTCGAATCAGAAATCAGCCCTGAGTACTGCTTCGAAGGTATTGTGGGCAAGAGCGCAGCCCTGCAGGAAGTTTTGGAACAAGTCGCAATCGTGGCCCCCACGGATTCTACTGTGTTGCTCCACGGGGAGACTGGAACCGGCAAGGAGCTGATTGCACGCGCTATTCATAATCTCAGCTCCAGGCGAGACCGCACGTTCGTGCGCATGAACTGCGCCGCCATTCCTTCGGGCTTGCTGGAGAGCGAACTCTTCGGGCACGAGAAGGGAGCCTTCACCGGGGCTCTAATGCAAAGAAAAGGTCGATTCGAGTTGGCGGACGGAGGCTCGCTGTTTCTGGATGAGATCGGCGACATCAGCCTGGAGCTGCAGCCGAAACTATTGCGGGCCATTCAGGAACAGGAGTTCGAACGGCTGGGAAGCAGCCGGACGATCCAGGTCAACGTGCGGCTGATTGCCGCGACTCATCGCGATCTTCGGGCCATGATTCGGGACGAGAAGTTCCGCGAGGATCTTTTCTACCGATTCAACGTGTTCCCGATTGAGATCCCGCCGCTGCGCGAAAGGCGCGAGGATATTCCACTCTTGGTGAACTATTTCGTGTCAAAGGTAGCCGGTCGGATGCGGAGACAGATAAAATTCATTCCCAAACGCGGAATGGAGATGCTGACGAATTGTCCATGGAAGGGGAATATCCGGGAATTGGCGAACTTTATCGAACGCGCTGTTATTCTCACACGTGGTGAGGAGTTAGAGGTCCCGCTTACCGAGCTTGCCATCTCATCCGAGACCAATGTTGCTGTCGGAACGGCCTCTACCTTTCGACAAGCCGAGTCTTCTGTAATCATCGACGCTCTGAGAGCCGCATCGGGACGCATCGCAGGAAAGGGGGGAGCCGCCGAACGTCTTGGATTAAAGCGTACGACGCTGCAAAACAAGATTCGTCGCTTAGGCATTGCAAAGGTGAGCTACGGCTATTAGAGTGCATTCCATGTTTTCGCGGCGCGCTCGCTTCTAGCAATCAGCAGAAGCGATGTTCTGGAAGCACGCCACGATTTCGGCTGACGATTGCGGTCATGCGCAGCTTTCATGCTTGCGTGAAACCAAGGCATCTTTCCTTCTTCTTTCTAGTGCCGCGCTGATCGGGCTTACTCGCAGCGAATGCATAGCCGAGTTCTTCTCGGCAGTGCTTACACACCGCAACCTACGCGATTCGCATGCACATCATTGCGGTCGGCAGAGGATCTTCAGCTTGCGTATCCTGTAGGCAAGTGTGGTTCGTTTCAAGCCCAGGCGTGCTGCTGCTCCATTGGGCCCTCCGATAACCCAATTGGATTCTTTGATCGCCCTAAGCACGTGCTCCCGCTCAACCTGTTCGAGGGTGCCCATCTTCGACTGCGCAGCCTGCACCATTTCCTCCTTCAATTCCGCCAGCGGTGCCCGCAGCGTCGGTCCGGGCGAGAGAATCACTGCACGCTCGATAAAGTTTTGCAATTCACGGACATTGCCCGGCCAGTGATAGCTGCAAAACACCTCCATTGCCTGGGTGGATATGGTTTCGATTCGACGATTCAGTCGTCGCGCGTATTTGTCCACATAATACTGCACCAGGACCGGAATATCGCCGCTGCGATCGCGCAGCGGAGGAAGGTTCAGCGGAAACACTCGCAGGCGATAATACAAATCGCTTCTGAACTGCCCATCTTCGACCATCTTCTTCAAATCCCGGTGGGTTGCCGCGATGACGCGAACATCGACTTGTTGCGTCCGCGTACTGCCGAGTCGTTCAAACTCGCGTTCCTGCAAAACTCGTAACAATTTGGGCTGTAACTCGAGGGGGATGTCACCCACTTCATCCAAGAACAGCGTTCCCCGATCGGCCACTTCGAACCGCCCGGCTTTGCGCATGATGGCGCCGGTGAAGGCTCCTTTTTCGTGCCCGAAGAGTTCGCTTTCCAGCAACCCAGATGGAATCGCTGCACAGTTCACTTTTACAAATGGCTGATGACGACGTGAGCTTCGATTGTGAATCGCACGGGCGATCAGCTCTTTTCCCGTACCAGTTTCCCCGAAAATTATCACTCCAGAATCGGTAGGAGCGACAATCTCCACCTCCTCCAGCGCCCGATGCAGTAGCGCGCTTTTGCCAACGATACCCTCAAAGTTCATTTCGCTCAGGATTTCAGTTTGGAGGTAGACCTTCCGATCAGTGAGATTGTCGTACCGTCTCTGCAATTCATCGCTGACCGCTGCATTTTCAATAGGAATCGCAACGTGCCTTGAAAGGGGCAGAATCGGGCGGGAATCAACGTCCATGATTTTGGGTAGGCTTGCCATAGAAGAATCTCCTTATGTGTTCCTGTCCCTCATCTTTCGTTCTCTCGTGATCCACTCCCGACGTAGGCTAGGCAATTCACGAGCGTGACGCGGTCCACGTCACAGGACTCGCTTTTCTCTGCATGGGGGCGAGATCAGAAAGCAAGTTCGATTCCTTTCCCGCACGGAACTGAATTCAACTTTGAAATTGCAGGTCACCGACCACTTAGGTTGTGTCGCTAAAGCCTTGCTTATCCTCGTAGAACCGACATCCCGACTGCCGGCTGGCGTGACCGTTCGAGGGCACTGCCGCAATGTGGGCACCGATCTCCTGCCCACTGCTCTTCCATACTCCAGCAATTCAGTGATTTGCCATGCGATTTCTTTGGCGAACTAAATGCGTTAACGGCTGCGATGCATCGTTGGCTGAACTGCTTCGAACGGCAATCACGGCAGAGCTGGCGCGGCATGAGAGATCAAGGAACGAAGGAGTGAAATATGTACGCCACAAAAGTAATCAATGGCGTCCCCGCGATCCAGCGCGATGGACAAAGTGTGTTGCGTGTCTGCGATCAAAATTGGGAGTTTGCAAACTGGCTGTGCGCGCTACTCAACGAATTGGGCCACAAGTCCGAAGTGTTGCTGAACGAGCAGAACTGGGAATGGCTCAATGCGGACGATCGCGCCTTCACAAGGACGGCACAGCATGCCTGATATCAAGACAGCCCCCACAATTTCTGTCGTTGTTCCTTTTCATAACGAGGAAGCTAACGTCATTGAACTGTATGGCCGCCTGCAAGGCGTCATGGAGGAGCTTGGTCGTAGTTACGAGTTCGTCTTTGTCGATGATGGCAGCAGCGATCTTACTTACAAATTGCTGAACGAACTCGCAGAGATCGACCCTCATGTAGTCGCGGTTCGGCTGCGTCGAAACTTCGGCCAGACTGCCGCGCTGGCTGCGGGATTTGCGCACAGCGCTGGCGAATATGTGATCGCTATGGATGGCGACCTTCAGCACGATCCCGCAGAGATCCCAGTTTTCCTGGCAAAGATTGAAGAGGGCTACGACATCGTAAGTGGGTGGCGCAGCCACCGCATCGACAACTTGTTACTGCGGAAGATTCCTTCCCGCTGTGCCAATTGGCTAATGGCCAAGCTCAGCGGCGTCAACATCCACGACTTTGGGACAACGTTCAAGGCGTACCGAGGCGACCTGCTGCGGCAACTACCGCTCTATGGCGAAATGCACCGATTCATTCCGGCAATAGCTTCGGCCTACGGAGCCTCGATCTGTGAAATACCCATTCAGAACAACCATCGCAAGCACGGCGAATCGCACTACAACATTTCTCGGACGTTCCGGGTATTTTTCGATCTCATGACGATCCGATTTCTCCTGCGCTACATGTCGCGCCCGCTGCACTTCTTCGGCCGGCTGGGCGTGATCAACATGGGTGTCGGATCGCTGGTTGCACTCTGGCTGCTGGTATGGAAAGTCTTTACCCGGACCGACGTCGTACAGCAACACGGGTTGCTGCTGATCTTTGCGGCCGTGCTGATCCTGGTGGGGCTGCAACTG
This sequence comes from uncultured Acidobacteriota bacterium, assembly GCA_963832245.1. Classification (GTDB taxonomy): domain Bacteria; phylum Acidobacteriota; class Terriglobia; order Terriglobales; family Acidobacteriaceae; genus JABDBE01. The sequence goes on along the minus strand of CAWHTG010000004.1, from coordinate 1,291,360 downwards.
GTGGCGCTCGGCTTACTCGGTGAGCTGAATGTTTGGCAGTATTTCAATCCGTCTGCGCGGAAACCCTACGCGGTGTCCGAGGTACGTGAGGTGCAGGCCAGCCTGAGGCTTCCCCTTACTTCGCAGGTGGGTTCATGAACATGCGGTCGCGCCGCAAATTGGAGCATCTGTGCTGAGTACCTTTCAATATCGTTGCGTTGGCCGCTATCAGGAAGCCGTGATCATACTCCTGCTAACGCTGCTGGCATTTTCAGTTCGCCTCTACCGGGTCGATTTTAACAGCCTGTCCGAGGATGAAGTGGCCAAATGGTCGGCCGTTCAAGAGTATCGACACGGACACTTTGTCGGCGTCAACAGCGAGCACCCAATGCTGCCGAAGGTGCTGGCTTGGGCGAGCCTGACGATCGGTGAGCGATGGGATCGAATGGCCGCGACGCATGGCTGGCCTTCATTGAAGCCCGAGGGCTGGCTTCGCTTTCCCAACGTGCTATTCGGCGCGGCGACGACAGCAATCCTCTATTTATTCTGCCGTCGAATGATGGGTGTTGCTGGGTCTTTTGCGGCAAGTTTTTTCTGGGCAGTTGCGCCCTTGCCAGTGGCGTTGAATCGGCTTACGAAGGAGGAAACGCCGCTCACGTTCTTCACCCTACTGGCTTGTTATTTCTACTGTTGCGCCCAACAGGCAGAAGCGGGCCGGACGGCACGGCGAAGGTACGACCTGAGCGCAATCAGCTTTGGCCTGGGTCTTGCCTCGCAGTACATTCTTCACCTTCTTGGCTTGAATGCGCTTGCCTGGCTTCTTGCCGGAAGAATGGGGCTGAATCGCAAACCGTCTCAATTCAGCTACAGACGGTTTTTCCTCGTGATGTTGCTTACCTTTGTTGTGGTGAACCCGGTCATTCTGTCTCCGGCCAACTTCAATGCCATCGTGCATTGGCTCCATCATGATGGGATCAGGCACAGTGGCTACGATTTCGACGGCAGGCTCTATATGAACTTCCCCTCGCGTCTGCTTGCTGGAGTGCCGTGGTTCTACTATCTCTGGCTGGTTCTGATAAAGACACCGATTCCAATCCTCATGGCCGTCATTGTTGGCTCCGTACTGCTTTTGCGAGATCGCCGGACGCTCGCGTCGTGCTTTTTTCTGTCCTTCGCAGTGCTTCAATTAGTCGGGCTGTCAGTCAGTGGAGCCAAGTGGATCCGATATTCACTTCCGCTCCTGCCCTTCCTGTACCTGGCAGGCGGATACGCGGTCCAACAAGCACTGAAGGCCGCGAAAGGGAAAGTCCTTTCCCAGGTCTTCGTGACTCTTGCCGCCGTCATTTTGCTTGCATGGCCGCTCCTTGAATTGCAGTCTTGGGCGCCCTACTATTCGTTCTTCCTGAACTCAATTGGGGGAGAGAAGCAGAACATTACACGCTACTTTGCACCGGATGAGGTGTCCGAGTTTGACACGCGTGAAGTAGCGCAAAAGATGTGTCCGTTCGCGCCTGCTGCGGCGACGGTAGCAACCGCAAGACCGATGAGCATGGCGTATTACCTGCAGGCCTGCGGGCGCGCGGACCTTCGGATTATGCCGCTTTACGACACGCATTATGCACCGCGGGACGGAGATCTGATCGTGCTTGAGCCTTCGCGCCGTTTCTTTGAGACGCAGAGATTTTTTGATGCTTTGGGAAACTCCGGGATGCCTCACAGTCACATCCGCGTCGGACCGGTTTTGGCGAGCACGATTTATCTCTTCGATCCGTCCGTGGCGGGGCCGAAGAGCGGTAAGGAAGAGTTGGCGCTAATCCAGTTGCGCAGCGCACCACCTCGGTTCGAGAACGATGCTCAAGAAACCGCATCGACAAACAGCAGGTTTGGATTCTCAGATCTCACCAGGAAACTCATACAATGACTCCGCTTAACCACGCGAGAAAATCTGATGGGCGCTGGTTTATGCGCGCATTCGCTTTTTTGATCATCGGCGTCCCGGCACTTGCACAGCAGGCAAATGTTTCTGCACGTCTGAGCGCTGATGAGGTGATCGGACATGTTGTAGAGATGAACGAAGTGCGTGGCAAAGCACTCGAAAGCTACTCCAGTGTTCGCAGCTATCACCTGGAGTGCCACTGTCTGTCACATAAGAAGGCCGACATGGTCGTACGCACTGACTACCAGGCGCCGAATAAGAAAGAGTTCACGATCGTGTCAGAAAGCGGCTCCGGGACGGTGCGGGACCGCGTTTTCAAGAAACTCCTGGAGGCGGAACAGGAGTCGATGCGGGATGAGAATCAGCAGCGTTCGGCGATCACGCCCGAGAACTATACATTTCAAGTGTCTGATTACGAGAAGACCGATACAGACGAATTCTATGTGCTCGATGCGCAGCCGCGAAGCAAGAACAAGTTTCTGTTTCGAGGCCACATTTGGGTGAATGCGAAAGACTTCGCGATAACTCGAGTCGAGGGCGAGCCGGCTGTCAACCCTTCGTGGTGGACTGTCAAAACTGACTTCAAACGTCGCTACCAGAAAATCGGTGACTTCTGGTTGCCGGAATCCAACGAGAGCGAAACCAAGGTGCGCGTTTTCGGCACAGCGGTTCTAAGCATTGAATATCGCGATTACCAGGTCACGCAGGCTGGAGGCGCAACAGTAGCCTCGCCCCGCAGCGAAGCACTGCAGCTACAGTAGCCGAAGAATGGATTTTGAGTGCAATAGGGATTTATCAACAGTTACGCCCAACGCAGCTATTTCGGTGCCGTCGTCAGCTTCTCCATCGGTTCGCTGTCAAGCACATGTAAGAGGTGTTCTCGCGTGGATTCATCGAACTTCGCCCGCTTGTATCGGACGCCGTTGATCTTAATTACTCCGGCAGAAAACGTCACCGGATAGGTCTTGATCTCGCTGTAGGCGTCGTATTTGCTTCCGTCCGAATTACAAACAACAATCATGGCGTAGTCTGCCTGAACCAATCGAAGAGCGATTACCGGACGGGCATGTTCGCGGGAAAACTTGGCCCTGTAGGTGAAGAAGCCGCCGTCGGAAGCGGAATATCCTCTTTGGGAATGCCGGATGGTGATCGGCACCATGTCCAAAATGGCTTCGTCGCCCCTAATCAAAAGCCGGTTTTCGTGAAACCAAGCGGTATCCCGGTCTTCCGGCGTCAGGCGCGGCATCGGTTGCAAACCGATGTATTCTCCATCGGCTGCGATTGGCTTCGCAATGCGAACAGGCTGCTGCGAGCGGGCGAGCAGAACTGCGGCAGACAGAACGGTGGCGAAACGAATGGCCTTTTTCACGATGATTGTTGATAACCCTTCACGTAAATTACGTCCGCACAACCCGGCCCCGACCTTGCGCTAGGGCAATTTACGACAGTAATCTAGCGCCACAGGCACAACACGACTTAAGCTTGGCGCTATGCCATACTTTTTCATCATTCCGGCTTGGATGTTGTGCGTGTTGGCCGGAGCTGTATTCGTCTGCTTCCGAGGAGTTCGCCGCATAGGGAGCTACCTGATTACAGTTTCGACAGGCGCGACACTGGTGTCCTTTCTTCTATCGACAGTCGTACTCTACCTGGGGCCGAGGGTTGGTTTGCAGCACTTGGGACGGTGGTCTGGGCTCATGCTCATTGGGACCTACATTCTCTCGATTATTGTGGGGGGACTGGTCGGATCATTCGCAGGCTTTTCTCTTACTAGGAAGCTCCTGCCACGCAGACAACTGTTGTAAGCGGGCGTTAGCACACGCCTGCGCCGTTTCTTCGTCCTCTCAGCAGCCATTGCGCCCCAGCCCTGCATGTGCTTATGACCTTTTGCAGGCAGATGCCCTCATGAGGGCACATGCAATGCGATTTCAATAGTCCATCTCCCTCGCCTACAAGAAGTTCCACTTGGTCCTCAAAATGCTTTTTTCAAATGCGCTATGGCAACTTGTGACCATCCTTCGGACTTAGCTCATCGCGTCGCATACCCGACCGTTCAGAGGCCAGGGCTGCGAACTGATTCGCGGCTTCAAGCATTGCCGTCCGAGGAGGAAAAACAGCTTCACGTTCGTTCCAACCTTCAAGGAAAAGAACTCGGTGACATTTTTTATATAGTCGAATCGCGACCGGGAAATCCCTGGGCGGCAATTGGATCGTTGGCCTGTCTGTCGCTCTTGCTAATGGCGGCAATTGTTATTCCGCTGCTTCGCACGGATCCACTCCCCAAGAGAGAGACGCTGACAATGTTATATCTGCCGCCTGCACCAGCCGCGGGTGGAAATCACACGAAGGTTCAAGCGCCTAAGGCCTCGTCCACATACACGCCAACAAGCACTGGCATTACCGCGCCAGTGCATAAAACGCAAGAAGCGCCACCATCGCCGGTCGGCACAACGGGCGGAATGATTGGGGGAGTTCCGGGGGGAGTGGTCGGCGGCGTTCCCGGCGGAGTGTTTAGCGAAATGCTGAATAGCGCGTCAACCGTTCCAATCCTTGCGAAATCGCCTGTGCCGACGCCGGTTAAAAGAATGCGTATCGCCTCCCGGGTAGCAGAGGCGAACTTAATCCACGACGTTGCGCCGCAGTATCCGCCGGAGGCTGGTCGGGCGCGGATTGAAGGAACGGTAGTGCTGATGGCCGTGATCGGGAAGGATGGCAGCGTGAAGGATGTGCGAGTCGAGAGCGGTTTACCAATACTCGCGCAAGCCGCTATCGATGCGGTGAAGCAATGGCGTTACAAGCCATACGTAATAGACGGAGAACCGGTTGAAATTGACTCCCGCGTCACAATCAACTTCACCCTATCCGCAAGCTAGGAGCGATCAACGATGCAGAACAATACACACGCCTCGGCCTTGGAACTTCTCCTGAAATTAACAGACGTGTTAGTGCTGATCGCCCTGGGAGTGATCCTTGTAGCGCCGTCGCCTGCACACTCTGCTGAAGTACCCAATACAAGAACAGGAAGCATCCTCGGTACCGTGGTCGATACCAGCGACGATCCGGTTCCCGGTGCCTCAGTAATCCTTCAAGGGCCGACGATTGGCGATCGGCTCACGGCTGTAACAAGGGACGATGGAACTTTTGCATTCCCCGAGGTCACATCGGGAACTTTTCAGATCAACATCGCCGCTGAAGGATTTGCAGGGTGGAACTCGTCCGTTACAGTCGAGTCCGGGCAAGACAAAACACTAACCGATATCAAACTCCGCATTCTGGCTGTGCAGCGGGCGGTTAACGTGAGTTATTCGTCGAAGGAAGTTGCGGCCCAGCAGCTCAAAGCTGAAGAACAGCAGCGCGTTTTGAGTTTTATCCCGAATATATATGTGACTTATGACCCTCACCCCGAGCCTCTCACCGCGGGTATGAAGTTCCATCTCGCGTACAAAGGTCTCACCCATCCAAGTTTCTTCGCGTTGGAGGCTGTATGGGCCGGCATTCAGCAATCCGCGAACACGCCCAATTGGCCCCAAAATGCAAAAGGATATGACGAGCGGTTCGGCGCAAACCTCGCCGGCGGCGCCACTGAAGCCTTGTTTGCCAACGCAGTTCTGCCATCTCTCCTGCATCAGGACCCTCGTTATTTCTATCAGGGTTCCGGGACCAAGGCGTCTCGGGCTTGGCACGCGTTTTTAGCTCCATTTGTCTGCAAGGGAGACAACGGAAGATCGCAGCCGAACTATTCTCAGATTGGTGGTCTTCTGATTTCAGGCGCCATTGCCAACACCTACTACCCAAGCTCGAATCAGGGTACTGGGCTTGTATTCAGAAATTTCGGGACCAACATGGGCCTCCATGTCGGACTTGGTTTGGCCCAGGAGTTTATCTTGAGCAAATTCACAAGCAGAGGTAAGCACTAGTTTCGAGCGCTCGCAAGCTGTTGAAGAGAAGTGGTGAGTATGGAGGCCGATCTGCAACATCCGTGGCGTGAATCAGCAGAAGGCAGCTCTGATGCTAGAGATCTTGAAGAAGGAGGAAAGGACAATGTTCTCGACGACGCCGCTCATTATGCGTTCAGCAACGATGGCCAGGGAATCTCTCGTGCCGGTTCCGCCAGCGTACGAGAGTAGCCAAGCTAAATTTGACTCTGTACGCATGAGATGGATTGTAGTCACCGACAGAAAGGGAAATCGACGGCTTCAAATGCACTGGTGGTCTAACTGATGCCCATACCAATGGTGAACACGTATGAGCGATCGCGGCGGATTTGCGGTCAGGCAGGCGTATTACTTGTCGCCATTAGCGCGTGTTTTTGTTTTCATCCCCGCCTTCGTGCGCAGACATTTGATTCCCGAACAGCGGAGACGCCGAACCAATCGTGGACAGTCACAACCGACTCGAATAGCGACAATCTGAATCCCACGCGCACCACAGAAACTCACGTGCAGAACGGCAATCGGACGCTGGACGAGCGATCGGTCCAGATCCGCGGCTCCGATGGACGTTTCGAACCTTACCTAGACATCGAAAAGGAAACGCTGCAAGTAGACGCCACTACGGTACGGACCACAACGCGTACGTTCGGTCAAGACGCGAATGGGATGAAAGCCCTCGTGCAAGTAACCGAAGAAGAGAAACACATCCCGCCCGGCGGCGCCTCGAATGCGATACGCGTGACCTCGAATCCTGATGTCAATGGAAGCCTTCAGCCAGTTCAGCGCGAAATCGTGGAGACGAAAAGCCTCGGGAAGGACACGGAGGAGACGAACGTTACGGTAATGCTCCCAAGCGTCAACGGCGGTTTGGCTCCCGCTTTCAAGACGCGCGAACTTAGCAAACGAGCGGCGAACGATACGGTGGAAACTGAAAAAACCACATGGCTTCCGGACGGTAACGGAAAGTGGCAACTGAGCGAGATACGCCAAGTCACTACCAGGCAAGAAGGGACGAACCGCACCACCGAGGAGCGCGTTTCCCGGCTCGACTCCGAAGGCAAGCTAGGCGAAGTCTCACATGTCGTGAGCCAGGAGTCCGAGAGTACTTCCGGAGAAAAACGCAGCGTCGTGGAAACGTATTCCACCGATGTTCCAGGTACTACGCGGGACGGCAGCCTGCACCTCGTCGAGCGCAAAACCAGTACCGAGAGCTCGAGTTCCACTGGTGAGCGAGCAACCGAACAAAAAGTCGAACAGACCGATCCGGGCGATCCCGGTTCGGGTCTCCGCGTCTCCGTATTGGTCGACGGCAAGATGGTTCCCGGACCTTCGGGAGAACAGTCCACAGTGACCATTCGAGCGCATGACTCGAACGGGAATTTTGGAATCGTTTCGGTTGATACGACGAAGGCAGATCGGATCCCCACTATTCAGGTTCAGCAAACGCCTGCCGAAAAGCCGTAAGGAAGCTATTGCAGATTAATTTATGTCCAGTCCAAGTACAGGTCAGCGGCTGGGACTAGCTTCGGCTTGCTGCCCAAATTCGGTCTGTGCCCTCGGCAGGTCATTCGATGTCTGTGTCGGAGCTTCCGATCCGATTGGTAGACATGTATTTTCACCACTTACAACTGGCCACTGCTGGCAGCCGGATTGCGAATACGAAGTGCGATCTTCAAATGCCCCAGAGGAGTAGGCCATGCTCGCCATGCTGTACATAATCCTCGCCGGTGACTTCGCAATCACTGTCAATGAGTGTGTCAGTCGGGACGTTCATCAGTTCTTGTAAACAATGTGGCGGAAATTGAACAGATTCAGCGCGAGTTGCAACGCAGAGGCGGGGCGCCAAGCTGGAGCTTTGGAGCTGTTAACTGACAAAAGCGGACCTGAAGTCGTACCTCGAGGCAGACGAGCGACTATGCACGTTGTATGTCGATCCCAGCGAGTGGCGCGCAAGGCCGCTCTTTGAATGTAGCAGCCTCGGGGAAGTTCTCGAGCGATCGCACGATCGCCGAATACGCAACCGAAGTTTGGGGTGTAAGGTCGTGTCCAACCCCAGAGAAAACGTAAAAGTGGACGCGGCACAAAGAACACAAAAAATAAGGAGACTGCAGTGAAATTTACAAAGGCAATTATTTTTCCAGCGACGGCAAAGTTTGGCCCTGCATTGGTCCTGGCGCTCATCGCGTGCTCCGTGACATACGCGCAGGACGTGAGAACCAACTATATGCCAGGAACTGATTTTTCAAAATACCACACCTATGCATGGGTCAACGACGTACGAGGTGTGCCCGCGGTAGGTGGCCGTCCTGACCAGATCCTGGACGCCCAGGTCAAGGAGGCGATCGATTCACAAATGGTGGGCAAGGGCTTCACCAAGGTGGGGGACGGCAGTAAAGCCGATTTACTCCTTGGCTACCAGCTCGCGATCGATCAGGAGAAACAGATAAACGGCTTCGGGGACAACTTGGGCGGCTGGGGCCCATGGGGAGGCGGCTTCGGTACATTTTCGGCCAGTACTTCAAGCAATTACATCGGGACTTTCGTCGTTGGTATGTATGACCCTGCTGCAAAAAAGCTCGTTTGGATAGGTGCTGCCCAACATCCGATTGAACCCAGCAAAAAACAGGAGAAAAACCAGGAAAGGCTCAATAAGGGAGCGCAAAAACTGCTGAAGGACTTTCCTCCGGGACGCGGCAGATAAAGCAATGACTGACGATTGTAGAAACATCGAGTCCTGCGATCAAACAGCGGAGGCAGCAGGTAGAGAAGAATCCATGAGGATTGGTTAGCCGAGCCGTCCGGAACTCAGCGCCGAAAGCGACTGGGCAGCACTTTGGACAAAATGCAGGGGCAAGACAGGGGCAGGCAGGATTACGGTTCGCTCGCGTTGAGAACAATGCGTTACTCTTTGCGCCGCGCATTGTCTCTAGATTCTGTTGATGGTGGCACTCCGTCGAAAGTCGCGGCTAACCTGTTTGGAATCGATGAACTTTGGAAATGGACTTTCATCCCTATGGGTCGGCCACTGGCCCATGGGAACTCATAACCCAACGGTCGGTGTGAAATACGCGGTTCGCAACGCAAAATCACGGCTAGGCGGTTTGAGCGGCAACGGATATCTGCACCATTTGTCAGAGCGTTCACCGCTAGCCGGTGCTAATCTCAACGCTTCTCCCGATGGTTGGACCCGCGATAGTTGACGAACCCGGATTAAGTAAGCTGAGAGCTAGTCTTTTTTAATCCTAGCCGGCACAGCACTATGTCCCTCGGGTGGACTTTCAAGTGGAAGAATGCGGCGAAAATGCAACAGTTTTAATGAGATTGTTACATTTTCGCCGCCGGCTTCATCTTCTGCCCATCCTCGCCTCCCGGCGTCTCTACCTAGAAACCTCAGGATCCGATTGACGACCCGAAGGCTGGGCCTACTTGGCGGGCATTACCTTCTTCCGGCCAACCAGGAGGAACAGAATTCTAGTTTGTCTTCCAGTGGAATGGCCGCGAGGACAAGGTTTACTCGGTCCACTGCCGCTAGCCGCGCTCCCTTCCCACTACGCGGGGGATCGTCGTGATGATCAGCGACGGCACGATTTTGCTTCGTGGCGTGAGCGTGGCCCCTTCGTGGATCTCCATGGCCACGGTGCTCCCGGCAGTAGCCGGTCACGTTGTTAAAGGCCAATGCCCGCTTACACCCCTGGACTTTGCAACTGCGGGTCGACGGCTCCGTGGACAAGGGGTCGGTCATTCGAGTTTTCAAAGTATAGGAAAATCAAAATCTCGTGTTCGGCGTGGATCCATTGGGGGTGAATTGGAGGGCGAGTGGGTGTCATCTGCTGGAAGATGCAATTTAGATCATTCCGCACGGGCGTGGTTGTGGCTGGTTGGCGTTGGGAGAGGGTAGCACGCGGACGTTGTCATTCTCCCATTGCGGGATAGCGGCGATAGGTGACATTCTCCCCAGGTTCTGATTAGCGAGACGCCTTCGGCGCTAGTCGTCGCACCCATTTCATTCTTTTGCCTGCGTTGTCGAGGAGCGGATCATATCCGAAGGCCCGCTTTACGGAGGCCGCGTAAGGGCGAGATTTGGGGCGTGGCCTTCGCTCCTGTCCCAGAATGGCAAAGATGGCCGCGCAGGTCTGCCCGAGCGAGCGTGGAGCAAACAGCCCGAAGCTCCGAACAGCGTGCTGATAGCGTTCCGGAATGTGCTGCGACCAACGGTCAATGAACTCTTCCAATGAGCACCGCACCTCAACACGGCGACGCAGCTTTTTGTCTTTGTGCCAAAACCTGACGGTTCGTTCCCCGATCCAGGTGATACGACGCTGCGCGATGGGAGGCCGCCTTACGTATCGGCCGGCGTATTGCAGGAAATGCCCTTTATCTTCGAACGATTGAATCTTGATGCTCCACCAGCATTTCTCCAGATGAGTGAGCAGGTCTTCCATCTGGTCAACGGTCAACTCCGTCCCAAGCTGACCCGCCTGCAGAGCTGCGCGGAGAAGCGCGATCACGGCCTTCCGCCAAGACTTCATCAGCAGATCGCGATCGTAGTAGACGCGAGAAACCCAGATGTGGGAGACCTCCCGTAAACCACCCCCGGTCACCATGGTGTGTACATGTGAGTTGAACTTTAACTCCCCGTTGAAGGTGTGAAGAATGGCAATGACGCCAACACGCAAACCATATTTCGCGCTCATCCGTGCCTGTATGACTTCCGCAGCTAGAGCTGACAGAGCCTTAGCCAAGGGCGGGTTGTCATGGAAAAGAGGCCAAAGTACATCCGGCATCGAAATTACGCGCGATCGCACTATGATAAACGATGTAGGGCTACCCCCCTAGGCTTTAGGGCACAGAAAGCCTCGAAAATCAAGAGTTCTGTGCGTGCAAAGCTCGGACGAAGGCTGGTCTCAAGCCACTGCCTCTCCAGCACAACGCAAGCCGAAGTCATGCATCAGCAACAGCGTCGGACACCTCGCCACAGTTCGATTTGAAAAGAAGGAAACTTTGTTCCATTGCGGCGTGCGTCTCTTTCTCGGTGCCGAATAGATTGAGTGCCTGAACACGGGCGAGATGGACCCAGATGGAGACTTGGCGATCGGTTTGCGATTGAAGGCTATTCCGGAGCTCTTCTAGATTTATCTCGTCGGCATCCACCGCGCGTGCCAGAAAGTTGAAGTGTTCGGACAATTCTTGAGCCATCCGAAGTTGTTCTTCGAGTTTGACTGAGCAGTCGCGGAATAACACCGGCTGGCCGTTTAGGCGCTCTGCTACAACTTGGGCAATCGCAGCGTCCAGGGTGATCACGCTTTCGAGAAACATTAGAACCGCCAAGCGCAACCTTTGGACTCGGTCTTTCGGAGCTTTCCCATGCATCTCGGCACCCAGGTAGCCCAACAGAAAGATGTACTCGCGCTCGCGCTCAACGCTGCCTTCGAGCACTGCCGTATTTGCATTAACGACGAGGAGGTAAAGGGAATCGGCGTCCAGGCGGGCTTGGATTAAGGCTCGCTCGATCAACGGTTCCGGTTGACCTTTCATGCCGTTTCGTACCGTACGGAACACCTCATTCGCGATCGCACCACGATACGGCGACGAGCGTCTGGCTCCATCCTCAAGGGTCCCCGCCTGCAACGCATTTCTGAGCCACACCACAACGACTTCGTGGGGCGTCAGAGTGAGTTCAATCGCTCTGACGCGCCGTTGACGACTCTTCATGTTTCGACTCCTTTCGGCGGTCGGAACTCAAAAATCTCGGATTCGTTTTCTCCCTTCCCGGAAATGACGGCTTCCAGGTGGGCAAGGCGCTCTTCAAGTCGTTGATCGAGAGCCTTGAGAAGAATCCCGGCCAAAAACCCAATAGAGTTTGCCGCACGAAGATCGAATGGGCCTTGTCGAACTCGATTGATCGTTTCTTCCAAGAGGTCGCTCACGTCTCCGATGGTTTTCAGGTGTCTGTGCGGCAGGTCACCGCATGCGTCAACCTTCCAACGGCGATTCTTCTGTCCTCCTTGTCGACCCAACTCCGCCAGCCTGTCGGGGTGAGCGTGGCAAAAGCACAAGTCTCCTTCTACGGCTGGTGCCTGACATGGAACACCAGCCTTCGTCCTAGCCTTGCACCGTTGCCGGCTCCGCTGTTTCGAGCCTTCGTCGCAAGCATTGGGGGCAAGTCCGTCCGGGTTCATGGCTTCTTCTCCTCGCGTACAATCTTGTTGCGCGGGGGTTGCGGATTTTGCAGGACTTTGGAGGATTCTGCCGAGGGAAGTGCTGGATTTTCTTTGTTTTCAGAGCCAGCGGCCTGACTCATAATCTGTTGGTTCCTGGTTCGAATCCAGGCGGGCCCACCAAGCTTCGCTGTGATGGCCAGTGCCTCAGATGTAGCACTATCGTCCGGAATGTTAGACTTCTGCGCGTGAATACAAGCTTGATACAAATCGCACTTTTGGCGGGAATCGCAATCCCTGCAATTGGGCAAGGCGTGGCGCGCCCAGATGTGCCCGACAAAATCAAAGCGCCAACCGGCGAGGAAGTCGTTCTTCAGGTGCACGCTACGGGCTCGCAAATATATGTGTGTCAGGCGGGAGCGGACGGCAAGTTCGGCTGGACTTTGAAGGCTCCGGAAGCGGAACTTCATGATCTGCAAGGTGCGACTATCGGCCAGCACTACGCCGGACCCACATGGAAGCTCAACGATGGTAGTGAGGTTACGGGCAAAGCTGTGGCCCGAGTCGATTCGCCAGACGCAGATTCAATTCCCTGGCTGCTGCTGATGGCCACTGGTCACTCCGGAGAGGGCTCGCTCAGCCGGGTCAGCAGCATCCAGCGCATCCACACAAAGGGTGGGCAACCCCCAGCCGGCAACTGCGATGCTTCCAAACAGAACCGCGAAGTCAAGAGCACCTACTCGGCTGACTACTACTTCTACGCGCCCCCGAAATGAACCCCGGCCTTAAGCACCGTCTGGTCGCACCCTTGCAGAATCAACGTCGTCTGCTCACGTAGGGGCGGACGCCCTCGTCCGCCCGGCGGCGCAAAGCGCCGCAGCTCGGCGACGATGGCTCGTTGCCCTGCCGCCCGGACGAGGTGTCCGGGCCTACGCCCGGTCGTCTGAACTCCATCGAGTTTCGGGATGACGCCCCGAGAGTAAAATTATGGCCTAGTGGAGAAAGCGCACAAACACAGAAGAGCCGTTGTCGCGCTAGGCATCCTGCTGGCGTGCTGCGCTTGGGTTCGCGCATTAGACCCGTCTCTCGACGTCAATCAATACGCGCACACGGCGTGGAAGATCCGCGAAGGCTTTTCCAAGGGCAGGGTCACCTCATTTGCTCAGACGCCCGACGGTTATCTCTGGCTGGGCACGGAATTCGGCTTGCTCCGCTTCGATGGCGTTCGGAACCTCCCATGGGACCGGCTTTCGGGCGAGCATCTTCCCAGCAGCTACATTCGAAGCCTGCACGCCGCACACGATGGGCGTCTCTGGATTGGCACTTACAAAGGGCTGGCAAGCTGGAAGGACGGCAAGTTGACGGAGTATCGGGAGCTTGCTGGACAGGTTGTTGACGTTCTCCTTGAGGATCGTGACGGCACGGTATGGGCCGGTGGGTATGCGGGTTCCATCGGGAGGCTATGCGCGATTCAGGGTGGGAGCGCCCAGTGCTACGGAGATGATAGCCGTCTCGGCCTGTGGGTGGCATCTTTGTATGAAGATAGCCGGGGCAATCTCTGGGCAGGAGCCCAGACCGGGCTGTGGCGATGGAAGCCTGGTCCTCCTAAACTCTATCCGATGTCCTACCCGCTGATCGCCACCTCCTCTCAAACTCTGAATGAGAGCGACGACGGGGAACTCTTGATCGCAACTCAGGCCGGAATCAGAAAGCTGGTTGACGGGAAGGCCGAGGCGTACTCGCTTCCCGGCAATGGGCCGCGGCAGTTCAAGCCCCTACGGATGTTCCGGGATCGCGATGGCGGTTTGTGGATTGGAACTACGGACCGAGGCCTCTTGCATGTACACCGGGGAAGGACGGATGTTTTTGCGCAGTCTGATGGTCTGTCCGGCGATTACATTAATAAGTTCTTCGAAGATCGTGAAGGCAATGTTTGGGTCGCTACCGTTAACGGCCTCGACCGCTTTCGCGACTTCGCTATCCCCACGATTTCCGAAAGGCAAGGTTTGTCGAATGCCATCGTTTGGTCCGTTCTAGGGGCCAGGGACGGCAGCGTTTGGTTTGGCACTCCTGACGGTTTGAACCGATGGAATAACGGCGAGATTACGATTTACCGTAAGCGCGGCGCACAGGCCGGGAGCGGTGACAGCAAACAAGAACGAGAACCAAATGTGCGCGAGGTGGCCGATAGCGGATTGCCGGATAATGGCGTGGAGTCGCTCTTTCAAGACGATGGCGGACGAATTTGGGCGTTCACGGAGCGTGGGGCTGCCTACTTCGAGAATGGCCGGTTTATCCCCGTAACGACGAACCATGCCCACGTCGAGAATGGGCAGCCGCGCCTAGGACACGCCACCGCCGTGTTGGCCTTGGTCGCGCCTAGCGCACAGGTGCATTCCATAACGGGGGACAGTTCCGGGAATCTTTGGATCAGCGACCAGCATCAGGGCCTTTTTCATTTGCTGGGGGAGAGTGTGGTCGAACGCGTCCCTTGGGCCAAGCTTGGACGAAAGGACTGGGCTATGGTTCTAACCGCCGGTGCCGTGCCCGGCGGTCTATGGCTTGGATTTTCGCAGGGCGGCGTGGCGTATTTCAAAGACGGCAAGGTCCGCGAATCGTATTCAGGCGTTGATGGATTAGGCGAGGGCATTGTCACCAGCCTGAGCCTTGATTCGGACGGTACGCTATGGGCCGCAACCGAGGGTGGGCTAAGCCGCGTGAAAGATGGCCGGGTCGCCACTCTTGCCAGCCAGAACGGATTGCCCTGCGATACGGTTTTCTGGGTAATGCAAGACGACGCCCGTTCATTCTGGCTTTACACGGCTTGCGGCTTGGTGCGCATTGCGGGGACGGAGATGGACGCGTGGGTCAGCGATCCAAAGCGGACGATCCAGAACACGGTTTTCGACAGTTTCGATGGAGTGAGGAACCGTGCCCTCACGACAGGCTACACCCCGCTTGTTGCTAAGACTGTGAATGGAAAATTGTGGTTCTTGCCGCTCGACGGCGTCAGCGTCATCGATCCGCGTCACCTGCCCTTTAACAAACTTCCGCCGCCGGTGCAGATCGAGCGAGTTACCGCAGACGGCAAAACCTACTGGCAGAACGTGTCCGGCGATGCATCCCCCTCGCACCCGAGGTTGCCGCCGCTGGTTCGCGACCTCACGATCGATTACACGGCGCTCAGCTTCGTCGCGCCGGAGAAAGTTCGCTTTCGTTATAAGCTGGAGGGCCAAGACCCGGACTGGAAGGAAGTCGTCAATGACCGAGAGGTGCAGTATTCGAATCTTGCTCCGGGCAACTACCGCTTCCGCGTGATGGCATGCAACAACAGCGGTGTGTGGAACGAGGCGGGAACGTTCCTGGATTTCTCCATCGCCCCAGCGTATTACCAGACGAAGTGGTTCCGTGCTCTGTGCGCGGCCGTTTTCCTGGCTCTGCTGTGGGCGCTGTATCGAGCGCGTATCCAGCAATTGCGGTATCAGGAAAAGAAGCTTCGGGATGTCATCGAAACCATCCCAACCTTTGCCTGGACCGCTTTGCCCGATGGCTCCGAGGACTTTGTCAATCGACACTGGCAAGAATACTCAGGGTTGTCCGTCAAAGAGTCAGTTGGGTCAGGCTGGGAAGCCACGGTTCATCCAGCAGACCTAAAGCGACACTTGGAGAAATGGCGCGCGTCTCTGGCGAGCGGCGAGGCTTTCGAAAATGAGGTGCGCTATCGGCGGGCTGCGGATGGGCAATACCGTTGGTTCCTGGCTCGTGCCGTCCCACTGCGGGATCAACGAGGCAAGATCCTCAAATGGTACGGTATCTCGACCGACATCGAAGATCGCAAGCGCGCTGAAGAAGAGCGCGAGAGACTGAAGGCAGACCTGGCGCATGTGAACCGGATCAGCATGCTGGGAGAGTTGGCGGCCTCTGTCTCTCACGAGCTAAAGCAACCGATCGCGGCAGCCATGACAAACGCGAAGACCTGCATGCGATGGCTTAAACGGGAGCAGCCCGATGTGGATGAGGCGATCGAAGCGACAAGCAGAATTGTGAATGACGGGACCCGCGCGACCGAGATCATCGACCGCCTGCGGTCGTTGTACAAAAAAGACCTTCCACAGCGTGAGCTGGTCGAGGTAAACGAAATCATCCGCGAAATGGTCGAGCTGCTGCGCGCCGAGGCCAACCAGTATGCGGTCTCGATCCGCACCGATCTTGTTGCCGATCTTCCCAAGATCACCGCCGACCGTGTGCAACTGCAGCAGGTGTTCATGAACCTCATCCTCAACGCCATTGAGGCCATGAAGGAAACAGGTGGGGTCCTTACGATCAAGACGCAACTGGACGAGGATGGTCAACCGCTGGTCTCGGTCAGCGATATCGGCGTGGGGCTGCCCAAGGAAAAAACCGGGCAGATCTTTGACGCGTTCTTTACCACCAAGCCTCACGGCACAGGCATGGGATTGCGGATCAGCCGCACCATCGTGGAATCGCACGGGGGCCGCTTGTGGGCGGTCGACAACGCTCCACGTGGCGCAAGATTTTGTTTCACATTATCTATCAGCGGCGAGACACGCGAATCAGTGGCGTCAGAAGCTCGCACTGGACCTGCTGACGGCCTCAACGCCAAT
This sequence comes from uncultured Acidobacteriota bacterium, assembly GCA_963832245.1. Lineage (GTDB taxonomy): Bacteria > Acidobacteriota > Terriglobia > Terriglobales > Acidobacteriaceae > JABDBE01. The sequence continues at coordinate 1,274,730 of CAWHTG010000004.1, read as the reverse complement.
GACCCGGTGGGTTGAGCTATGAATGCTGGGCGACCCACGCAGCGGACATTGGAAGTTTTGATTTCGCAGTTTCGGCGCAGGATAAAGGGGAAGCACGGGGTGTAGCAAAATCCCTTAGTGCGTATAAGCCCACGTTCACATTGACTTCACGCTTACGCCCGCCTAACATGGCCGCTCAGTATCTAGAAACAATGATTGGCGAAACCATATCGCACTACCGCATTGTGGAGAGGTTGGGCGGCGGGGGGATGGGTGTTGTCTATAAGGCCGAAGACACGACCCTCCACCGTTTTGTTGCGCTCAAGTTCCTTCCCGACGACGTAGCCAAGGATCGTCAGGCGCTGGACCGGTTCCAGCGCGAAGCTCAAGCGGCGTCAGCTCTGAATCATCCCAATATCTGCACTATTTATGAAATTGGACAGCATGACGGCCAGCCTTTCATTGCCATGGAGTTCCTCGATGGCCAGACCCTGAAACACGCAATTACGGGGCGGCCCTGGGAGTTGGAGCAGTTGCTCGAAGTCGCCATTTCAGTGGCCGATGCGCTCGACAATGCCCATGGCGAAGGCATTATCCACCGCGATATTAAGCCGGCGAATATTTTTATCACCAAGCGCGGACGGGCCAAGGTGCTGGACTTTGGTTTGGCCAAAGTCGTTGCGCGCAAAGCTGAGGCGGGGATCGATGCCAGCGCGACGGCACTTAGCGACCCGCATCTCACCAGCCCCGGCAGCACGCTGGGGACGGTGGCGTATATGTCTCCAGAACAGGCGCGGGCCAAGGAATTGGACGCGCGTACAGATTTATTTTCCTTCGGCGTTGTGCTTTACGAGATGGCCACCGGCACGCTGCCGTTTCGCGGCGACAGTACAGCGGCGATCTTCGAGTCGATCCTTCGCAAGGCTCCTGTGCCCCCGGTACGGCTCAATCCTGATCTTCCTCCGAAGCTGGAAGAAATTATCAGCAAGGCTCTGGAGAAAGACCGCAATCTCCGGTATCAGCATGCGGCGGACATGCGGGCTGATCTGCAGCGGTTGAAGCGGGATACGGAATCCGGAAAGACTGCGGCGTTCGAAGCTGCGCTGCCGTCTTCGGCGCCAGCCATGCCTCCGCCGCCGATGGAATCGGCGGTTCCTGCCGCAAGTGTTGCGGGGTCTTCTTCACGCGGCATTGCTGCGCCGGCCCCAGTAGGCGAGGTGGCACCCGCGGGCCCGGCGGTCAAGATCAACTGGGTACTCGTCTCCGCGCTTGCCGCGATCGTTATTGTCGCGGTCGCGGGATTCTGGTTTCTGCGCGGCCGAAGTGCTCGTCCTGCCAGCATTGCCGGGCACAAGTCGATTGCCGTTTTATATTTTTCCAACCTGTCGCAGGATCAGTCGCTCAACTGGCTCGACAATGGTCTCACGGACATGCTGACGACAAACCTGGCGCAGGTCAAAGGACTGGACGTGCTCTCCACCGAGCGCGTGATGGGCGCGGTGCAGCGCGCCAGCAAAGATGGCAAGTCGATGGACCCTGCCCAGGCGCAAAACGTCGCGCGCGACGCCGGCGCTGATGCCTACATTACGGGCGCCTTGCTGAAGATTGGACCCACGCAACTGCGCTTGGACGTGCGTGCGCAGGACACGAGTACAGGACAGATCCTATTCTCCGACAAGTTGGAAGGACAGGACATGCAGAGTATCTTCGGGATGGTGGACCGCCTGACTGCGAATATCGCCGGCAGCTTTTTGCCCGCGTCCGCCCAGCCGCAAAAAGCGCCGGAGATCGAGCAGGCTTCGACGTCGAACGTCGAAGCCTACCGCCATTACCAGTTGGGCATTGACTACGGCCGCCGCTTTCTCACTGCCGATGCCGTTCGTGAATTGGAAGAGGCAGTCCGTTTGGACCCGCAGTTTGCTCTTGCTGCGCTGCGCCTCTCCGATCAATACCGCCTTCAGGGCGATCTACGCCGCAGCAATGAGCTTGCGATCAAGGTGAGTCAAAACCAGTCCCGCCTGCCGCGTTACGAGCAATTGACGTTGCAAGTGCTCAAAGCCCGTCGATCCGAAGATCCGGAGGCTGGACTGGCCGCACTAGAGCAACTGGTGTCCGAGTTTCCCCGCCAGAGTTTCGACCGGGGTATCCTGGCCAGCATGCTGGGCGGCCTCGGCAAGCAAGAGCAAGCGCAGCAGTTGATGCAACAAGGACTCGCGCTCGATCCCAAGAATGAAGATCTCCTCAACTTTGAATCCTACGGATTGGCTGCAGACGGAGATTTTAATGGGGCGCTGGCGGCGACTGACAGCTATATGGCGATTCGTCCCGGCGACCCTAATCCGCTCGACACGCGAGGCGACATATTCTTCATGGCGGGCCGGGATGACGAAGCGGTGGCCACCTATCGGAAAGTACTCGAACTGAAGCCGGACTTCAGCGATTACAGCGAGTACCTCAAGCTGGCCATCGTTTACACCGATCAGAAAAAACCTGACATGGCCAACGCTGCTTTTCAGCAATATGCGAACCGCGCCTCTCCGCTCTCGCGGCTTTATGTTCCGGGCTTCGAGGCGCAGTTCAAGCAGACGGCAGGCGACCTGGAAGGCGCACTGGCCAGTTATCGCGAGGCCGTGCTCCAGCTTGGGCACGCCAAACAGAGCCAGGCTGCGGAGACGTTCCTGCGGCCCTACGCGTCCTTGTCAGTCCTGATGGGAGAGAGTTCCTCTGCTTTTTCGTTTGCTCAACAACAGAAGCTCGATGATTATGAACAGCGAACGGTCGCGTCCCTGCAAACCATGGCGGGGAACCCATCGGCGGCGCAACAAAGCCTGCAACGATTCGCCGCGAGAAATCCCTGGATCGCCCCTCGGGCGCTTGAAATTGATCAGGCATTCGCGGATATCGCCGCAGCGGTGAATCATGGGGATGGGCAAACCGCTTTGAGTCGGGCTAGCAGCATTCCCGATTTCCAATTTCCTTATTTCCTATTTCTCAAAGGCCGCGCCCATCTGCTGACCAACGACTATGCGTCGGCCGAAACCGAGTTTCGAACGGCTTTGCGGGTCGAGCGCTCGTTGTCGAACGCCGGGGCTTTGACGCAGCGTTTTCCCCTGATCGGAATTCTCTGCCACTACTATCTTGGCCAGCTATACGAGCGCACCAGCAAGCACGATCAGGCGATTAACGAATACCAGGAATTTCTCTCTCACTTCCCGAGTTCGCAATCGCGTCTGCCTCAGGTCGGCGAAGCGCGGACGACACTCAAGCGACTGATGCAGTGACGCCAAGTTTCAAAGAATACTTGAGATGAGACGCGTTGCGACGATTCTATCCCTCGGGAACTCCAACCCGCGGCTCGCGAAGAGACTTCGCTTTGTTTGCAGCCAGCCTCGGCCTTGCCCACACTGCGACCCGGTACCCTAGCAAAACCGCCAGAATCGCTCCATATTCCAGGGGCAGGTGAATGTCGGCCTTGACCAGCCACAAATAATGGATCACGCCCGCAATCGCGCTGAGATAGATCAGTCGATGCAGGGCTTGCCAACGCTTGCCGCCGAGACGCCGGATCCAGCCGGTGGTCGAAGTGAGTGCCAGCGGGATGAGCAAAACGAATCCAGTGAATCCTACGGTAATGAATTTTCGTTTGGCGATATCGTGCAGCATCTCATGCACGTCGAAGAATTTGTCCAGCCAGATGTAGGTGAGGAAATGCAGGGTACCGTAGAAGAAGGCGAATAATCCGAGCATGCGGCGATAGCGGATGAGCCAGAGCCGTCCGGTCAACTTGCGAATGGGTGTTATTGCCAGGGTGATAAGCAGAAAGCGCAGAGTCCACTCCCCTGTCGCGTGCGTGATTACTTCGATCGGGTTGGCGCCTAACGCACCGTTGTAGGCTTTCCACCCCAGGAGTCCCAGCGGGATAAGGCAAGCGAGAAAGACTACGGGTTTGAACCAGCGAATCATGGTGCGAGTGCCAGGGCCACGTAGCCCCGCACGCCTCGTCCGGGGAGCCCGGCAGGCATGGTCACACAAATGCGGCGCTTTGCGCCGCCGGGCGGACGAGGGCGTCCGCCCCTACGCGTGTTTATGCTGAGCTTGCGAAACATCAGAAATTCTTTCGCAAATCCATGCCGTTGTACAGGCTTGCCACCTGATCGTAGCCGTTGAACATCAGCGTGGGACGTTTCAGAAATTCGCCCAGCCGGCGCTCCTTGGCCTGGCTCCAGCGGGGATGATCTACATGGGGATTCACGTTCGCATAGAAGCCGTACTCATTCGGAGCCATTACGTTCCAGGTGTTCCGGGGCTGGCTCTCGGTGAAGCGAATGCGCACAATCGCCTTGCCGCTCTTGAATCCGTACTTCCACGGCACCACGATCCGCAACGGCGCGCCGTCCTGGTTGGGCAGGGCCTCGCCATACATTCCGAAACACAGCAGGGCCAACGGGTGCATGGCTTCGTCCATGCGCAGGCCTTCGACGTAAGGCCAGTCGAGCACACGGGCACGCTGCCCGGGCATCTGTTTGGGATCTTCGATGGTGGTGAACTCGACGAACTTCGCCTTGCTGGTGGGCTTGGCTTTGTTGATCAGTTCGCTGAGCGAGAAGCCAATCCACGGTACGACAATCGACCAGCCCTCTACGCAGCGATGGCGATAAATTCGCTCTTCGGGCGCGGCCATTTTGATAATTGTGTCGACGTCAAGAACTTGCTTCTTCTCCACCGCTCCGTCGATGGTTACGTTCCAGGGCCTCGTCTTAAAGTCTTTGGCCAGGCCGGCGGGCTCATATTTGTCAGTCGAGAATTCGTAATAATTGTTGTAGTTGGTGACGTCTTTGTATGGCGTGACGGCCTCATTGGTCGAGAAGGAGCTTTTCGTGATGCCATCAATTTTGGCGTTGGCGTGCGCCGTCATCGAAGGGGATACGAACTCGCGAAAACGGAGGCCGGTCGCGGCTGCAGCGCCAGCCAGGGCAGTGCCGGCTAGAAACTTCCGGCGGTTCAGATACAGATTTTTCGGCGTGATTTCGGAGGAAGGAACATCAGCCGATTTCTTGATCAACATGGAAAACCGTCCTCATTAAAGTGTACGAGAACGCGCGCCAAATAGATTGGCCATTCGCTCACACACCTAAGATAGGACGCAGGAGGGTGGGAAAAGTTGCAAACGTCGAAAGACGAGACGTTGCAAGCGACGTCTTTACAGTCTGGAGAGACGTAGCTTGCTACGTCTCAAGCTGCCAAGGCGATCGATGGTGCGGCTTCAGCCGCGATCGCCCAGCACTTCCCGCACCTTGCGAGCCAGCATTTGCAGGGTGAATGGTTTCTGCAGGAAGGCAGTCCCGGAATCGAGCACACCTTCATGCGCGATCGCGTCTTCGGTATATCCGGAAAGGTAAAGCACTTTGGTTTGCGGATATGAGGCGCAAAGCGTTGCGGATAGCTCGCGGCCGCTCATGCCCGGCATAACTACGTCGGTGATCAGCATGTCGATTTTGCCGGGATGAGCAGTAGCGATCTGCAAAGCCGCTTCTCCGTGGTCAGCCTCGAGGACTTTGTATCCCTTCGACTCCAGCGTCTCGCGCACCAACTGCCGCACTGATTCCTCGTCCTCCACCAACAGCACGGTTTCCGAGCCGCCGCTCTGCGAAGAAGAGGCGCCCAACGCTCCCGCCGGCTCCAACGCATCTTCGACGCGCGGCAGATAGATCCGGAAAGTCGTGCCCCGTTGCAACTCGCTCTCAACCAGTACGTAGCCACCACTCTGCTTAACGATTCCGTACACCGTCGACAGACCCAGACCCGTGCCCTTGCCTTTTTCCTTGGTGGTGAAAAAAGGCTCGAAGATGCGCAACTGGGTCTCTTTATCCATCCCATGCCCGGTGTCGGTTACGGACACGACTACATAGTCACCGGGCTTGATGTAGCTGTATTCCCGGCGAAGATCATCATGGCTCAATCTGGCGTTAGCACTTTGAATCGTGATCCGTCCGCCGTTAGGCATGGCGTCTTTGGAATTGACCACCAGATTCATGATGACTTGCTCGATCTGGCCGGGGTCGGCGCGCGTGCGGCCGAGATCCGGTGCGAGTTGCGTCTGCAATTCGATGTTTTCTCCGATCAAGGGACGAAGCAGGCGCTCCATATCCTCGACGATGATGTTCAGGTCGACGACTTTCAGTTCGAGCAGTTGCTTCCGGCTAAAAGCCAATAGCTGGCGAGTCAAGGTGGTGGCGCGATCGGTCGCCTGGTGAATAGCCTCGATCTTGGGATACATCGGATTGCTCTTCCTTGTGTGCTCGAGCAAGACTTCCGTGTAGCCGCTGATTACCATCAGCAAATTGTTGAAGTCATGGGCGACGCCGCCAGCAAGGCGTCCCACAGCTTCCATTTTTTGAGCCTGGCGGAACTGGTTCTCCAGCACCCGCCGTTCCGTAATATCTTCTGCGATCACTTCTACAACTTCGGCAGTTTCTTCCGGGCTGTTGACGACGCGGCCGCTCAAGCGCACGGTAATCGCGCTGCCGTCCTTGCACTTCCAGCGAACCTCGACATTATCCAAACGGGCGCCACGCTGGAATTCACCCATGACCCGAGCCTGCTCGCTGGGATCGAGAAAGACATCCGACTTTGGATCCAGGGCAAGCACGTCCTCCGCCGAATCGTAGCCGAGCATGGTGATCAGGGCAGGGTTTACGTCGAAGAATCTGCCCTCGAGACTGGACCGGTAGATGCCGTAAACCGCGCTCTGGACAAGGGAACGGTAACGCGCCTCAGATCGGCGTAACGCCTCCTCGTTGCGCTTGTATTCAATCGCGCTGGCCAGTTGCTGGGAGACAAACTGCAGAATCTCCTTCTCTTTCTCACCAAAGCGCACATTGCCGCTGTAGCTCTGGACGACCAGCACGCCGAAGCTATTATTGCCGGCTTTTAAAGGGACACCGAGCCAGTCCAGGGACGAGGCGCCAATCAGCTCGACTTCTCCTCGTTTCACCAGTTCGTCGAAAACTTCGGGGCTGCACAACAGCGGCTCTCCGGTTCGCAGCACATACTCGGTCAGACCTTTGCCCAGCTTTTTAGGCGCGGGCCTGGGATCCTCTTCGTCCTCAAAATAAGGAAAGTTGAGAAGTTGCGTCAGTGGATCGTAAACCGCAATGTAGAAATTGCGAGCATACATTAGCTCGCCGACAATGCCATGAACCGCGGCATAAAACTGTTGCAGATCCTCGGCCGTGCTGGTCTTTTGCGTAATGCGGTACAGTGCCGAATGCAGAGTCTCAGTCCGCTTCTGTTCCGAGATGTCGCGATACAGAACGCACATCGCACTTTGTTTCCCATCGATCACAATGGGAGCACTCGAGATGAAAACGTCTAGCAAGGTTCCATCCTTGCGTTGACGCTTGGTTTCGAGGACGACCTTTTGCCCTTTCACCAGCAGGTCCGCGATCCAGCGGGTTTCCGCACTTCGATCCGGCGGCACGATCAGCGAATCGATGCGTTGTCCCGCCGCCTCCTCCGGAGCGAAGCCAAAAATCCGGCTGAACTCGCCATTGATGCGCGTAATCCGGTACTCCGGATCCAGAATCGTAATGGCTTCCGGCGCGCACTCCACCAATTGTTCGAGGTACGCCTTTTGTAATTCAGGACTATCGGGCGCAAAGCTGGTGCCGATGAATGGAGAAGTTTCCGCGATGCTCTCGTCGAGGCCGGAGACCGCCTGCGTGCGTCGCTGCAGTGCTTCTCTGAGAAACTTCGCGCGTGCAAGCTCAGCCGACGTCGCTGGCTGGGTGATGTGGTCACCCATTCGAATCCCCCTCGGTGTAAACCAGAGCTAAGCCAGATGTTAGATTGCGTTCCAGTTACTCGAAAGTTACGGAGGTAATTTCGAAGGAAGGAGGAACACAGAGAGGTCGATCGCGCGAGACCCCTACTTCGTGCCCGTTGCCAGCATTTCACACACTCGCCGCAGCACATCGCGTTGTTCATCAGTGATGGCGAGAAATTCAAAGCCATGCCGCAAGCCGATGCGGTAGCGCACCAGCGCCCGAAGCTTCAGCGGATAAGCCGTCAAAGGCAAGGAAAGTTCCATGGAAACCACCTCGCCGGCTTCCAGCTCTCCGGTCAGAGTTCCGCCAACCCCATCCTCGCCCAACTCATTCGAACGTCCCCACAACGCGGTCGTCTCTCCCGACCGAAAGATCTGCACCGAGATGCGCATGTCGACCGGGTAGCGCGGGAAGCGTCGCTCGCTCTGTTTGGCGGATTTCGAATTGGAAATAAAAACCTCCGCTTGGTTCTGACCGCGGTACCTCTTCAGCACCTTCAGGAAAACCCTCGATGCGCTCCGAGTTTTTAAAGGGGCACGGCTTCAGAGTGCCGTACGTCATTAAGACGCTATCCGGCGCGGCTGGAAGCTGCGCCCTTTCAAACACCTAATTCCCGTGCAACGGATATCCCGGCTCCAACGGCAACTTTCCGCCCAGCTTCAACACTGTCACTCCACCGCTGATGGAATACACATCGACCAAGCCCACCGCTCCGGGAATTGATTCCACCTTCTTCACTACATCCTCATCGGAATCCACCACAACAATGGCCGGGTGGTTCGTCCTCCCATGGTTGGCGCTCGCGATCACCGCTTTCACTTCATCCTTCGATATGCCGTAAACCTTCTCCAGCAGCAGCTTCATTTCCGGCGCCGTCGGATCGCGGGTTATAAAGGTGACTGCCTTGCCGTCCGGCCAGCGGCTCACTTGTCCCTTGCAGATCTTCGTCAGTTCGGGCAAAGTGACCGTTGCCACCGCATTCGATTTGTTAGAGATCAGCGCCAGATCCTTCGAGTACGCCAGCGCAGTCCACCCCAGCCCGAGCAGTGCGGCCACAACTACGCGTCGCCAGCGCAAATCGCCTCCAGTCTTACTTGAATACCCTGATTCTCCCTGAAGTCTGTCACCGGCTCAATGACAGAACCAGTATGTACCAGCGCAGCCAATAAGCAACTGGCGACTCGCGGGCCCACGCGCTCGACCCTACAGCAATTCCTGTAGCGCGTCGCCCACTCGTAGAATCCTTTGTTTTTGCGTTATCATCTTCCTTTAAGGAGGAATCAAATGGCACACGAGTTACCTGCTCTCCCCTATGACTATTCAGCCCTCGAACCGACCATCGATGCTCAGACCATGAAACTGCACCACGATATGCATCATGGGACTTACGTAAAGAATCTGAACGCTGCTCTGGAAAAATATCCGAACCTGCAATCGAAGAGTGCCGAGGAATTGCTTCGCGATCTCAACGCCGTCCCCGAGGACATCCGCGCCACCGTACGCAACAATGGCGGCGGACACGTGAATCACACAATGTACTGGAAGATCATGAAGCCCAAGGGCGGCGGCGACCCCAGCGGGGCAATCGCAGACGTCATCAAGAAAACTTTCGGCAACTTCAAAGATTTCCAGACCAAGTTCAACGATGCCGGCGCCAAACAGTTTGGCAGCGGCTGGGTCTGGCTAGCCGGCAAGCCCAGTGGCGAAGTGCAAGTCATCAGCACGCCCAACCAGGACAACCCAATTTCGCAAGGCCTGTTCCCCATTTTCGGCAACGACGTCTGGGAGCACGCCTATTACCTCAAGTACAACAACCGCCGCCCAGAATACCTCGCGGCGTGGTGGAACGTAGTCAACTGGGATGAAATCAACAACCGCCTGAAAACATTCCAATCCCATCACGAACCAGCAATGGCCGGACGATAAGAGTCAAAGCTTGTGGAGGGCCGGGTCCGAGACTCGGCCCAAGACAAAACCACGTGGGGACAGCCGCCCTCGGCTGTCCGGCGGAGCAAAGCTCCGCAGTGCCGGTGCGGGTACGATTCAAGGGACAACCGATCATCAAAAACTTGCAGCAGCATTTCTGCAATTCCTGTGCATCCTCTGTGGAAATAATCCTGATCGAAACAGCCAAGTCGTTTTCCAATTCTGAATCTGCCAGAAAAACCGCGCATAACATGCTTGAATCAATCATCTCGATAAATTTTCTTGATCGCTTTCGCCCCGAACAAAACCTCAGCCAACTTTTCCTCTATTGCACCAAACTTCGGTAATTGACCTCCGCCCCTCGCGCGGATAGATTCGTCCTCACCTCAACAACATTTCAACCAACAACAATCACGCCTGCGGCAAGAGACCGACTTGGAGAGACAAGAATTGAAAATCGGCAGTCGCAAAGCGGAAAAATACTTTTTCATTCTCCCTCCCCCGAAGGGTAAATAAACGTGAGAAAAACCTCGGCTACATGGAAAATTTATCGCACGCGTTTTCTGATCAAAGCCCGGCAACTCACTCAACCGCTCCTCTTCATCGACGCACTCGGCCGGGAACATCGTGGCGAGCCCGGCGACTATCTGGTGGAATCATCCGACGGCGCTCGCCGCATCGCGCCCCGGTTGATTTTCGAAGATGTTTACGTCGCCATGGGTCCCGCGGATGAACGCTGGCCATCGCCCCGAATGCCCGACGTGGCCCTACCGGCTCCCAAACGTCGCGACTCACCACCTTCAGCAGCCACGGCCTAGCCCATGCGGAAGGAACGGACGTCTCGCGAGCCATGCTCACGTAGCCACGGACGCCTCATCCACGGAGAGTAGCGAAGCTGAGCCGGAGAACCGAAAGGTCGCCGCCAAATCGATGAAAATGCACCGAACTGAGGGCCGCTGTGGAAAACAAGATCCACCAAAGGGCATCTGCGCAGTCATTGCTTTGAGATACAATATGTAGTGATTACCTCTTGACAGCCACAACGGGCGGGAGTACTGTTGCCATCCCATAGGGCTGTAAACGCTCCGGAAACGGAGACGAAGCGATGCAAGGGTAGAAGAAAGCAAAAACAGGGGCGGACCGCCATGGCCCGAAGTGGCCCGGCGCCGCCCCGCCAACTTAACCAAGTGTCAGGCTTCATATTCCTGAAGCCTGATGCCTGAAGCCTGAAGAACGCGGTGGCCGTTTCCCGATCCGGTCTTCCGGACATCCCCACGGGGAACGACAACAGTTTGACAACCCGGTTGTGGAAAATGCCTCATCGAGAGGGCTCGCCCCCCTCTTCGTTCGAGGCAGAATTTGAGGAGCTCTCATGGAAGGCTTGACCCATCTGGTAGCGGAATCCCTGGTTCGCCATGGCGTTCAACCCACCTTCGATCATCGTCGCCTGCAATGGTCGAACTGGTTTCGTTGCCAGGACAGTTTCAGTCTCGTGCTCGCCCCTTGCAAGCCCGGGCTTTTCGCCCTGGGCGAAGAGGTAATCGCGCCGGGGGAATTGGGAGTCAGCGAAGGAAAAAGGATGCTGGCGCTGTTCCAGATCGCGGAAGCCAATGACCTTGGGATGGCCTTGGGCCGTCTATTTTTGTCCAGTAATCCCGCGCGCGAACGCTTCGCCAGCGGACGCTGCTTCGCGCGCTACGTAGTAATCGAGGACGCAAGTCAGCGTCGAACCGCCCTGACGGCGTTACAGCGCTGGATGGCCTCCTCAGCCGAAGCCGTCTCCGGAGTAGCGCAAGCCATTTCAGACGACACCCAATTCACCCCGGACAACCACGTAGCCGCGGACGCCCTCGTCCGGGGAGCCGAGCAAAGCGCGGCCGGATTCGTGTCAGGGCATATCTCCGAGAATGCCGGGCCGAGATCAAATAGCGATGCCCAAGAAGCGGGATTCGTATCAGGGCACGACTTCAGTCGTGCCGCAAGCGCAGCAACATCAACCACGGCTTTAGCCGCCGCCGTTGCAAACCCGGCAGATGCTTCGGAACAAACCGAATCATCAAATAAACAGGCCCAGATTGGGCCACCAATGCCGATTCCATCCGGTTTTTGAGCCCTCCAGACCGGGACTGGAGTAGAAGTGTGTTTATGAAAAGTATTCAATGAAATGATGATGGAGGACGGGCGTCTCGCCCGTCCAGCGAAGCACAGGTTTCTGTAATTCATAAGCAGCGGAGCAAAGACTCCGCAGGAGAAAAAGAAATGTCGGAAGTCACTACTAAAGGAGCCCAGACCACAAGCGCAGTCCCAACCACCAAGAAAGCCCCGGGCCTAGCCTTCCGCCGCTTCTTCACCAAGCCCGGCGTGTCTCCCTACGACGAGGTCGAATGGGAACGCCGCACCGCTCAGATCACCGACGCCCAAGGCAACGTGATCTTCGAGCAAAAAGACGTCGAAGTCCCCAAGGACTGGTCGATGACTGCGACTAACATCGTGGCCAGCAAATATCTGCATGGAACGATCGGCACGCCCGAGCGCGAATCAGGAGTCCGCGCCTTGGTAACCCGTGTCGCAGAAACCATCCGTGATTGGGGCCTAGCCCAAGGCTATTTCAGAACGCCGGAAGACGGCGCCACGTTCCACGACGAGCTAGCTCACATCCTCATCCGTCAATACGCGGCATTCAATTCGCCAGTCTGGTTCAACGTAGGCTGCGACCGCATCGAACCCAACTCCGACGCCCGCAACTGGCACTGGAATCCCGTTACAGGTCGCGTCGAGTTCGGAGTCACGGGCTACAGCAACCCGCAGTGCTCAGCCTGCTTCATCAATTCGGTACAAGACTCGCTAGACTCCATCCTCACCCTGGCCAAGACCGAAGGCATGCTCTTCAAGTGGGGATCAGGAACAGGCACCAATCTGTCGCCGCTGCGTTCCTCAACCGAAGGTCTTAGCGGCGGCGGTATCGCCAGCGGCCCGCTCAGCTTCATGAAAGGCTTCGATGCCTTCGCCGGAGTAATCAAATCCGGAGGCAAAACTCGCCGCGCCGCCAAGATGGTAATCCTAAACATTGACCATCCCGACATCATCGACTTCATCGAGTGCAAATCGAAAGAAGAAGCCAAAGCCCACACGCTGGTAGCAGCCGGATACGACGGCTCGTCACCAGACTCCGAAGCCTATTCGTCGATCTTTTTCCAGAACGCCAACAACTCCGTTCGCGTGACGGATGACTTCATGTACGCCGTCCTCCGCGACACCGACTTCAGCACCAAAGCGGTGAAAGACGGCCGCCCCATGCAAACTTTCAAAGCCAAAGATCTGCTTTACAGAATTTCCGATGCAACGTGGCGCTGCGGCGACCCCGGCATGCAATTCGATACCACGGTCAACCGCTGGCACACCTCCAAGAACACGAGTCGAATCAACGCCAGCAACCCATGCAGCGAATACATGTTCCTGGATGACTCAGCCTGCAACCTGGCCAGCCTGAACCTGCTGAAGTTCGCGCCAAACGGCACGTTCGACGTAGAAGCTTATCGTCACGCAGTAGACGTGTTAATCACAGCGCAAGAAATTCTAGTAGACAACGCCGGCTACCCCACAGAAATGATCGGCAAGAATTCCCACGACTACCGCCCGCTAGGCCTGGGCTACGCCAATCTGGGAGCCCTGCTAATGGCCGCCGGCCTCCCCTACGACTCCGACGCCGGACGCGACTATGCCGCCTGCGTAACCGCCATAATGTGCGGCCAAGCCTACCTGCAATCCTCAAGGATCGCAGAACAATGCCCAGCATTAATCCCAGCAACCGAACCAACAAAAAAAGGCCTGGCCGAAACCAACTTAGGCCATGTGGGACCGGGTCTCAGACCCGGTCAGGCCGAGCCAAGCTCGGCAGCCCCAGGAGGAGCCTGCCCCGGCTGGTACATAAACCGCGAACCATTCCTCGACGTAATCCGCATGCACCGCGCCTCGGTCAACAACATAAACAAAAACAACGTCCCCACCGCGCTCTACGAAGCCAGCAAACAAGCCTGGGACGAAGCCCTGGCTCAAGGCGAAAAACACGGCTACCGCAACTCCCAGGTAACAGTCCTGGCCCCAACAGGCACAATAGGCTTCATGATGGACTGCGACACAACTGGTGTAGAGCCCGATCTAGCTCTGGTCAAATACAAAAAGCTGGTCGGCGGAGGCATGATCAAGATCGTGAACAACACAGTGCCCACAGCCCTCTTCAAGCTGGGGTACTCGCATGATGAGGCCGACAAGATTGTCAGCTACGTCGACGCCACCGGTACCATCGAAGGGGCGCCTCACATTCGGGATGAGCATCTGGCGGTTTTTGATTGTTCGTTCAAGCCGGCCAAGGGGACTCGGTCGATTGCTTACATGGGGCATCTGCGGATGATGGCGGCTACTCAGCCGTTTATTTCCGGGGCAATTTCTAAAACGGTGAACTTGCCGGAGAGTGCTTCTGTCGAAGACATCATGGAGGCTTATCTGCAGGCCTGGAAGCTCGGGCTCAAAGCCGTCGCTGTTTATCGCGATGGATGCAAGAAGTCGCAGCCGCTTAGTGCGGCTGGAACCTCTACTGCGCTTTCGAAGAAAGAAGATGCGACCGCGGCGGCTGCTCCACGCGAAGAAGAAAATCTCAACGGGCCTCCGCGAGCGGTGCGGCACAAGCTGCAGGCTGAGCGCCGATCCATCACCCACAAATTCAACGTGGGCGGACACGAAGGCTACATCACCGTCGGACTTTATCCCGACGACAGCGTAGGCGAAATCTTCATCACCATGGCCAAAGAGGGATCGACAGTCAGCGGCCTCATGGACAGCTTCTCCTGCGCCGTCTCCATCGCCCTGCAACACGGCGTCCCGCTGAAACTGCTGTGCGAAAAATTCGCCCACACCCGCTTCGAGCCCAGCGGCTGGAGCGGCAATCCCGACATCGGCTTCGCCAAGTCGATCATGGACTACATCTTCCGCTGGCTCGACCTGCGCTTCTCCACCGGCCAGCAGCAAATGCTATTCGAGAACCTGCGCCTGAGGCCAACCACGCCGCCGACAGCAGAAGGAATAGGCGACATAAACGGCTCGACCGAAGTAAGTGGAGGCCGGGCGTCCTCGCCCGGCCCCGCCACGGGCAGCCACCACGCCGCCGACGCCCTCGCCGGAATCATCGACCTGGGCGACGCCCCAACCTGCTCCTTCTGCGGCTCCATCATGACCCGCAACGGAAGCTGCTACAGATGCGGAAGCTGCGGGAGTACGAGCGGGTGTTCGTAGCGGGATGAAATTCCCATCTCGGGATGGTTGCCAACGGTGGTGTGGTTTGCACAACGACTCATCCTGCGGCAATTAGGTGTGATCGGCCCGGAGTGGAACCTTGTGTGCGACTACGTGATGCTGGCAGAGTGAAGAAATCCCCTCGGGGCTAGGCGGACAGGATTATGAAATCTTTACTTTCTTCCGGGATGTGCTTCTCCCTTGCTGGAAAAAACTGAGTAGGGCCACTCGTTCTCTTTCTTAGGCGGGGGTACGACAGCGACGGGATTGGGCTCGCTCCCCCAGTTCTCGGGGGCAGGACGAATGCACCAGATGTTTCCTGGTTGATCCAGGGCAATACCCACCAGCCAGTACTTGCCTTCGGTTCCCAGGGGAACGCAGTTCGACACCTGAGCTGTCGCGCTTGTTCCTCCGGGAAGCTCGTCGAGCAAAACGGGAAGCCCCGGTTCAAGGGGCTGGGTGAGGCGCACGCCGCATCCCTCGGTGTTGACCACCAGGGTATGACAAGGCTCGCTGAAGGCAACCGCCGGATCCAGGCTGGCGAGCCGGAAAGGGATCTGCGCGCGAATTCGGGTACTGCGCCGCTCTGCTTCAAACGATTTCGCACCCGAACTCATATGCGGACTCTACGGCTGATTGTACGTCGTGCATGAATCCTCATTCGCCGGCAGCCACGCAAAGTTGAAACCAAAGTAACCAGCGCGGCCACTCCCTGGGTTTGTTTGTTCCCGAAGATAATTGTTCTCTCCGGCATGGCCGCTACAGCTGAAATACGAGCCATTCTATCGCAAGCGACCAATCCGCGCGTGCAGGTTTCCGGCTCTGAGTTCGATTTGCTGGTCGCGTGCTGCGCTGATTCGCCTGCTCAGGACGATCGTGCCCGCAATATTCTCGCTAATCCGCTGGATTGGGAACAAGTGCTGCGGCTTGTGGATCACCATCGCGTGGTCCCGCAAGTGTACAGCGTGCTGGCTGAACTTTCGCATCTGCTTCCGGCCGAGCCCCTCGACGCGCTTCGATGGCGTTACCAGGATAACGCGCGTAGGGCGTTATGGTTTACCGCTGAACTGCAACGTGTCCTCAGCCATCTTGAATCCGCAGGAATCCAGGCTCTCCCGTATAAGGGACCGGTCCTCGCGAAGGCTCTCTATGGCGACGTGACCGAGCGCCAGTTCAGCGATCTGGACATTCTCATCATTCCAGAAGATGTACTCAAGGCAAAAGCCGCATTGCGTGCTTTGGGGCACGAGTGCAGCCCGGAGCTGCGCCAGCAGGAAGAACCAGCGTACATCGCCTCAGGATGCGGATACGTCTTCCACAGCCCCGCCGGACGAAATCTGCTGGACCTGCAGTGGCGGATCGTACCCCGTTTTTATTCCATTGAATTCGATGTAGCTGGCTTTCTCGACCGAGCCGAGGAGGTCATCTTGGACGGATGCACCTTGCGAACTCTGCGCGGCGAAGATCTCCTGCTCGTGCTTTGCGTACACGCTGCCAAGCATGTCTGGGTTCAGCTTTCGTGGCTGTGCGACATTGCCCAGCTCATCAAATCTCAGAAGATCGATTGGGACGTTGTTCACGACGAAGCCAAGCAGCTGGGAATTGAACGCATCGTCAGCCTAAATTTGCTTCTTGCGCACAGGTTGCTCGGCGCGTCACCGCCGCCCCAAATTCAAAAGTCCCTGCGATACGATCCATCAGCCACAACCCTTGCCGATGAAATCCAGCGCATCATTGAACGCAGCACGCACTACGACACCGAAACAGTCGCCTACTTTTGGCTGATGACGCGCCTGAGAGAACGCTGGCAGGATCGTGTCCGTTTCCTCTGGCGTCTAGTCTTCACCCCAAGTCTGAGCGAATGGTCGGCGATCCAGCTTCCAAAACCCCTGCACCCGCTCTATCGCGTGGTGCGCCTGTCACGACTGGCCAAGCGACTAGTTGCCCCGATCACATGCTGATTCGGAAACCTCCCCGTTGAATGGATTCTCCGTCGATTTGCTGTTGTAGGCCGGAGAACTCGCCCGACCCTACGAATGCGTGCGAAGCGGTTCCTGGCGGAACTTCATCAATGCGTAATAAGTCACAAAAGAAACCGCGAAGCCCACAAACCACGAATAATCATAAAGTGTTCGTAGCGAGGGAACGACCAATCCCACGAGTGCGGTTCCGGCACCCGCCGCTAGAGCGGCTACGGCCAGCCAGTTGAAGCCTCGGGAATATTCATAGGCGCCCCCGCGCAAGTAGAGATCGTCGACCAGTAGCACTCGTCGGCGCACTACAAAGTAATCGCAGATCATGATGCCGGCCACCGGTCCGAGAAACGCTGCGTAACCGCCCAGCCATCCGAAAATCATTGTTTTGTAGTTGCCCAACAGTTTCCAGGGCATCATCGCGATGCCCATGAAGCAGGTGATCACTCCGCCGGTGCGGAAGCTGATCTTGCGTGGCCACAAGTTGGAAAAATCGTTCGCAGGAGAAACAACATTGGCGCCGATATTCACATTCAATGTTGCCAACAGAATCGCCAGCAGCGAGATCACCACCGCAACCGGGGAATGGAACCGGCTCAGCAGTTGCACGGGATCCCATATCGCCGTTCCATAAATGACCACAGTTGCTGAGGTCACCAGAATTCCGATCAGCGAATAAAGTGTCATGGTGGCTGGCAGCGCGAGCGCTTGGCCAATCATTTGCTGCCGCTGGCTGCGGGCGAAACGGGTGAAGTCCGGAATATTCAACGAGACGGTTGCCCAGAAACCCACAGTAGCATTCAACGCAGGAACGAGGAACTTCAGAAAATCCGAGAAGCTGGCGAACCGCGATGGCGCCGCGAGCATGGGACCAAATCCACCTGCGCTGCGATAGGCCCACGCTAATAGCAAAAGTCCGACGGCCAGCAGAACCGGCGCGCTGATGCCCTGCAAGACGCGAATGTATTCAACGCCTTTGAGAATCACCGCAAGGTTGATGAGCCAGAAAGCCAGAAAGCAAATTGCCGTGCTGTAAGGGAAATTTCTCCACGCGGGGACCAAGGTTGCGATCAGCGTGCTTATCGCTTCACCGCCAATCCATGTTTGAATACCAAACCATCCGCATGCCACCAAAGCACGCAACACAGCGGCCACATTCGCACCTAAGACTCCGAACGACGCGCGCGCCAGCACAGGAAAAGGTATCCCATAACGCGCGCCAGGATGGGAGTTCAACAGCATTGGAATTAAAACGATGGTGTTGCCTAAGAACACCGTTGCCACAGCCTGCTTCCAGTTCATTCCGCCCTGAATCAGGCTGGCGGCCAGCATGTAGGTGAGAATATTAACCGACATCGATACCCACAGCGCGGCGTAGTTATAGGTTCCCCAGTGACGACGCCCGCTGGTGGCGGGAGCCAGGTCGGGATTGTAGAGCGGGCTGGATTCTATTTCTGGACGCTGCGACCGCTGGCTTGTTGTCGTTGGGTTCATGGTTGGAATTGTTTGCATAAACCGACAAGCTTCTACGTTGCAAATCCACCTGTATGTCGGCTCCGAAGAAAACTGCGGCCCTGCGGGCCTGACCGGGTCTAAGACCCGGTCCCACATAAGACCTGGTTCCACATCAGTCAGCCGCGACAGCCCGTCCCGTCTGCTCCGTAAGTGGCGCGTAGGTTTCGGGGCGACGGTCGCGGAAAAACTGCCACGTCTTCCTCACTTCCGTGATCATGTCGAGATCGAGGTCGGCGGCGAGAACCTCGTCTTTGTCCCGGCTGGCCTGGACGACGATCTTTCCGCGCGGATTGCAGAAGTAGCTCTTCCCATAAAACTCGCCGATGTTCCATGGCTTTTCCGTGCCTACGCGGTTGATCGCGCCCACGAAGTAACCATTGGCGACCGCGTGCGCGGGCTGTTCCAGCTCCCACAGATATTCCGACAATCCAGCCACCGTCGCGGAAGGATTGAATACAATCTCGGCACCGTTCAGTCCCAGAATGCGCGCGCCTTCTGGAAAGTGCCGGTCATAACAGATATATACGCCGACGGCAGCGTACTTGGTTTTGAAAACGGGATAGCCCAGATCGCCCGGCGTGAAGTAGAACTTCTCCCAGAATCCGGGATGCACGTGCGGGATGTGGTGCTTGCGGTACTTGCCCAGATAGCTTCCGTCTGCATCGATGACTGCGGCAGTATTGAAATACACTCCCGGCATCTGCTCTTCGTAAACCGGGACTACGATTGCCATCTGATGTTTGGCGGCGATCTTCTGCATCAGCTTGGTAGTAGGTCCGTCTGGAACTCGTTCTGTGAGCTCGTACCAGCGGATGTTCTGCTCGGCGCAGAAATAGGGGCCGTAGAACAGCTCCTGCAGGCAAAGGATTTTCACTTTTTTCTTTGCCGCCTGCTCGATAAGCTTAAGATGCTTGTCGATCATGGCTTTCTTGATTTGTGGCAGCGAGCGGTCGCTGCCCAGCACGTTACCCGCCTGGATGAGGCCACAGCGCACAATGCGGGACATGAATGCACCTCCGCGAGAGGCTAAATATAGCAGACCTCTGCGT
This sequence comes from uncultured Acidobacteriota bacterium, assembly GCA_963832245.1. Taxonomy (GTDB): domain Bacteria; phylum Acidobacteriota; class Terriglobia; order Terriglobales; family Acidobacteriaceae; genus JABDBE01. The sequence continues at coordinate 1,255,173 of CAWHTG010000004.1, read as the reverse complement.
TCTTTTCCTGAAAGGCTTCGCGTGGACTTGGCTGAGGCTTTTTGGTGAGGAGACCGGCTCGCCCTTAATCTTGACGGGCTCCGGCTCGACTGTTAGATTTCGGTTTCCACGTGAATATATTGGGGGAATTGTTCTGAGGCGGAAGGGGCAGACGCGGCATCCGGTCGAGCCTCTGTTGCCCGGCTCAGTTTCACTCGAACCTGATCCCGCGGATCGGGGCCGGCGTGATTTTCTCATTCGATGCTGCCAAGGGGCTTCTTCGGCGCTGGTTCCCGCCGGGCTACGCGGATTCTCGTTTCCGGCGATCTTCGGCTCTCAAAATGCCTTGGCGCCGCAGGCCGATGTCGCTTACCACTTGCATCCCCACTATCGAGAGCGGATGCCGCTCGATGCTACGCTGCTCCTAACCCAGACAGGTCTCGACGTTTTCGTTAGTGAAAAATATCACGATCAGATCACTGCGAGTCTTGCGGAATGGAGTTCGAGCTTGCTGCAATCGCCGCAAGACACCAGGGCGGTCGAAAAGATTCTTGCTCCTGACTTCTCTGGGGCTTCGTTCCGGCCGAGTGAATCCCGCGTGGTGCGTTCCGGAGGGCCGTTTGAAATTCGACAGAATCAATTTGTCCGTGAAACGGTTCTCGAGCGGGATGCTTTTCTTCAAGAACTGCGGACCGCCATGAATTCCTTTTTGAAGATCCTGACGGCTAAATTTCAAGTCGTTGGGATCAGTATGGTTGCGCCGCCTTTACCCCGTGCCGACACTGACGGCAGGGACGCCGTCAGCACAGCCGGCGAGGACACCGGCGCTACAAAGAGACTGCGAACTCGCCTGCGCTACGAGTTGGTGGGTTCGGGTCACGATTGTTATCGCGAGCAAAGGGTGGGGCACTGGGATCTTGAATGGCAGGCGGACTCGGTGGGAGAGTTTCGTCTGCAGAATTGGCATGCGCTCGAGGAGACATGGAGCCGCGCTGCCGATCCAATTTATGTTGACATCGCTGCGCAGGCATTCGCTGGCAACCAGTCCTACGCTTCGCAGTTGCTTCGTGGATCTGACTACTGGCGCACGGTTCTCGATGGCGCGTGCGGCATTGACATCTACGGGCACAACGGCGTCTCTGTCGGCGACATCGACGGGGATGGCTTTGACGATCTCTACGTCTGCCAGCCTGCGGGCATTCCCAACCGGCTCTATCGAAACCGCGGGGACGCGACGTTTGAGGACATCACGGAAGCATCGGGAGTTGGAGTGCTCGAGAACACGGCGTGCGCCATTTTTGCCGATATCGACAACGACGGCCGGCAGGACCTGATTGTAGTGCGCACGGGTGGCCCACTGTTATTTCTGAACGAAGGCGGCGGTACGTTTCGCCAGCGGCCGGGTGCGTTTCAGTTTGCCACGCCTCCGCAAGGGACCTTCACGGGCGCGGCGGTTGCCGACTACGACCGTGACGGTTGGTTGGACATCTACTTTTGCCTGTACATCTACTACCAGGGCGCAGATCAGTACAAGTATCCCTCTCCTTATTTCGACGCGGAGAATGGCCCTCCCAACTTCATGATGCGCAACAATCGTGATGGAACTTTCCGCGATGTGACCGCGGAGACGCGCCTTGACCAGAACAATACGCGCTACAGTTTTTGTTGTGGATGGAGCGATTACAACCGTGACGGATGGCCCGACCTTTATGTGGTGAACGACTTCGGGCGGAAGAATCTTTACCGCAACAATGGCGACGGAACTTTTACGGACGTTGCTCCTGAGGCTAGGGCTGAAGACATCGGCGCAGGCATGAGCGTGTGCTGGTTCGATTATGACAACGACGGAGCCGAGGATCTCTATGTCGCGAACATGTGGTCTGCTGCCGGCTTGCGCATTTCAATGCAAGATGTTTTTCAGAAAGACGCTCGCGAAGAAGTGCGCGCGCTCTACCGCAAACACGCCATGGGCAATTCACTGCTTCGTAATAACAAAAACGGGGGCTTCCAGGATACAAGCGTCTCGGCCGGAGTTGGAATGGGGCGCTGGTCGTGGTCTAGCGATGCGTGGGATTTTGATCATGACGGCTTTCCTGATCTTTACATTGCCAACGGAATGGTTTCCGGACCTGCGCGGCCGAGTTCAGCAGGAGACCTGAATAGCTTTTTCTGGCGGCAAGTGGTGGCCAATTCGCCTAGCGAAGCCAAGCCCGCGCGCGATTACGAACAGGGATGGAACGCGCTGAATGAACTGGTCCGATCGGATGGTACCTGGAGCGGGTTTGAGCGAAATGTGTTCTACGCAAACAACCGGGATGGAACGTTCTCGGACGTGTCGGGCGTCGTGGGCCTGGATTTTCTCGAGGATGGTCGGGCATTCGCCCTCGCGGATTTCGATCACGATGGGCGGTTAGAAGTATTCTTGAAAAACCGCAATGCGCCTCAGTTGCGTGTTTTGAAGAATGTGATGACGGATCTGCCACCGTCGATTGCGTTCCGTCTTCGCGGCGTAAAGAGTAATCGGGACGGTATCGGTGCGGCGGTCACGGTAGAAACTGATTCGGGTCGCCAGACGCGCATGCTTCAGGCCGGATCAGGATTTCTTTCTCAGCACAGCAAAGAAGTGTTTTTCGGTTTAGGCGCGGCAAAGGGCACGGTGCGGGCGTCGATTCGTTGGCCCAGCGGACTGGTGCAGGAACTGCACGACTTGCCGAGCAACCATAGAATCTGGGTCGAGGAAGGCTCGGAACCGGCCCGGATGGAAGTGTTCAAAACAGATCCTCGGGGGCTAAAGCCCGAGCCTGCTGTGAGCAGAATCGGCACGGCTGAAGCCGTGCCCTCCCGAAACCCGGCTTTCGGAACTGGCAATGTTCAGCAAGAACCCGAGGCACTCCCTACCGTGGTTGAAACTTGGCTGCTGGCGCCCATATCCGCTCCGGAGTTTTCTCTTCCTGACTTGACTGGACAGACTCGCACACTGGCCTCGCTTCGCGGCCAGGCGGTTCTTCTCAATTTCTGGGCTGCTGAATCAGCAAACTGCCGAGAAGAACTGTGGACCTTTAATCAAGTTTACAAACGCTGGGTGGCTCAAGGACTTCAACTGCTAGCTCTGAACCTGGACGAATCAGCCGACAGCGAAAGCGTTCGGGAACTGGCACGCGCGCGGCATCTTTCGTTTCCCATTCTTCACGGATCGGATGACGTGGCTGGCATTTACAACATTCTCTATCGATACTTATTCGACCGGCATCGTGATCTCACCCTTCCGACCTCCTTCTTAATTAATGACAAAGGGGAGATCGTTAAGGTTTATCAGGGGCCAGTCAACATTGAGCATGTCGAATACGACCTTCGGCACATTCCGCAAACTGCCGCAGAACGATTGGCGCAGGCGCTGCCATTTTCTGGCATGACTGAAACGTCGGAGTTTCGGCGAAACTATCTTTCTTATGGTTCGGCTTTTTTTCAGCGCGGTTATTTCGATCAAGCTGAAGCGTCATTCCGCTTGGCTCTGCGCGACGATCCATCGAGCGCCGAGGTTGTCTACGGCCTGGGGAGCGTCTACTTAAAACAGGACAAGACTCGCGAAGCGCGCGCGAGTTTTGAACGGGCGGTAAAACTTCACGCCAGCTATCCCGATACTCCGCCGAACGCGTGGAACAACCTTGGTCTTCTGTCCACGCGGGAAGGGCGTACGGACGAAGCGATTCCGTATTTTCAGGAGGCTCTCCGGCTGAGCCCCGATCACTTGATCGCCCTCAATAATCTGGGGAACGCCTACCGCCAGCAGAAGCAGTGGGATGAAGCGCGCAAAGTTCTGGAGCGGGCGGTCGCGGTGAGCCCTCAAGATCCGGAGGCGAATTACGCTTTGGGGATGGTCTTTGCGCAAATCGGCGATAGTGACCGCGCCTACGAGCATCTGCAAACAGCCCTGAAGTTTCGTCCAAATTATCCCGAGGCTTTGAACAATCTCGGCGTTCTCTATTTGCGCACACGGCGACGGGATGAAGCAGTCGCAAGTTTCGAAGAGTGCATCCGGGTTGCGCCCGCCTTCGACCAGTCTTACCTGAACCTCGCACGGGTCTACAGTATCGAGGGCGTACCGGACAAGGCCCGCGCCGTTCTGCTCGATCTTCTAAAACGACATCCCAATCATGCGCAGGCACAGAAAATGCTGGAGGGACTCTCGAAGTAATGGAGGACGGGCTTCTTGTGAGCCTGCCCTGAGCGAAGGTCCAGCCGGGCGGGGACGCCCGGCTTCCATCCATCAATTCTTTTTCGGGGTGGGCGCGCTCAACAAATCCACCAACATTTTGTAGAACTTCTCGAGATCCAGATCGACTTGAATCTCGACCGGCCGGACCTCGATCTTCGGCTTATCTTGTTCCGCCCAGGTCAAGGTGTCGCCGTAGCTTGCGCCGCGGTCGAGATTGATATCCATGAAACGCGTTTCTCTGGCCGTGATCAGACTGGGATCAAGCCACGCGGCGGCAGCCAACTCATCCCACAAATAATTGTATTCGCCATGGAGGCGGGCGTATGCGCCGACGTAGCGTGCGGCCGGCGAGTTGCCCGCTTTGATCCGGTTGATCAAATCAGTGGTCATTCTCGTTTTCACGGAAATATCCACCGTCGTGCAAACCATCTTTTTCCACGGCGCGCGCAGCACAATGTGAGCCGCCTCGGGATCGAACCACAGGTTGAATTCGCGCCGTGGCGTATTGACGAACTCGGGGTTCGGGGTCTGTGGAGCGAGGCTGGCCCCCATGAAGATCAACTCTTTAACCAACCCCGCAAATTCAGGATCGATGGAGATGGCCAGGGCAAGGTTCGTCATGGGCCCGCCCTCGTAAATCATAATTTCGTTGGGGAATTTGTGAACCGTGCGGATTAAGAAATGGGCAGCGTCTTCGTCGGCCGGCCTGGTCGTGGGTTTGCCTTCCGGCATGTCGCCTAACTCTTCCGCCGGATGATAGAACCGCGGGGTCCATGCCCCCAGCCAGCCTACGGAGCCGTAGCGTTCTTCCCAAAGTTCGGTCTCCGCTTTTCGGCGGACCAGCGGATACTCCGCTCCGGGCACGACAGGAATGTCGGTTCGCCCGATCAGTTCGAGCATGCGCAAGGTATGCGCGACTTCCGCTTTGAGCCACTGATCCCCGGTCACGACGGTGATGCCGAGGACTTCGGTCTGCGGAGACTGAATCAGCAGTAGCATCGACTGCTGGTCGGTTCCCCCGGGTCCGGCGGCATCCTGATCGATGATGATTTTTCGCTTTTGACCCATGCACGTGAGGCACGACAGCAGTACCACGGTTGTCAAAAACCAGATTTGGCACAATTTCATCATTCACCTCACACTCCAGAATGGATGCGCTTGCTCGTTTCGCATCCGATTGCGGATGCTGGCTCGCATCACTAGAATAGCGTCTCAAGGCGAGAGCACCGCGAAATAGCTCACCTTCCGAGTCACAGTTTTCCTATGATCCGTGTGCGCGAATCCGGATGTCAATTTGCGTATGCCGGAAATCGTAGCGTAAATTTCGTATTCACTGTGCTCGCGCTTCTCCTCGTGGTTCCGGCTTCCGTAAAACCTGGTCAGGCACAACAACAGGGCAAGGCGGACTCGGCCACATTGCAGGGATCGGTGCGAGATTCGCGGGGCCGTCCGCTTGCCGCCGCTACAGTCTATCTTCAAGACGAAACTAAAACACAAACCCGAACTGCTCGCACCGATTCCGAAGGGGCCTTTAGATTTTCGGGGCTTGGCCACGGAGCTTATACCGTTCGCGCTGAGATGGCCGGATATGGCGAAGCAACCTTCGGCCCTTGCGTCCTCGGAGCAAACGAGACGAAGAGGGTTGATCTGACGCTTAACACCGAACAGCCGCAGTTTTTCGATGAGCCTCAATTCACGGTAGCGGGCGTCACCGAAGCCATGAATCCAGGGGGGCATGGTTCGAACACGATTTTGCGAACCACAGAGGCTCTGGCAAAGGAAACCGCTTTGCTGAGCGCCACGGCGGTGAACAACCTGCGGGGCGCGGATTCAGTTTCGCCGAGTGCTGCAGTTGAAGAATCCCTTCGCAGTGCCGCTGAACGGGAGCCCGCAAACTTTGACGCGAATTACCGGCTCGGGAAAATGCTGGTTGATGACGGAAAGGCCAGGGAAGCGCTTTCCTATCTGGAGCGGGCTTCTCAGCTCAATCCAAGCAATTATGAAAACGCCTATGAACTGGGGCTCGCTTACGCAGAGGCGGGTCAATACGAACGCGGGCGCACGCAGGCTCGAAGTTTGCTTGCTCGACCAGACAAATCTGCACCGCAGGAGGCCGAGCTTCATCATTTGCTCGGCGACATCGACGAAAAAATGAGTGATCCTCTCGAAGCCGTTCGAGAATACCAGCGGGCGGCAGAACTGAACCCAAGCGAACCGAATCTCTTTGATTGGGGAGCCGATCTGTTGATGCATCGTGCCTACGAGCCGGCCATCGAAGTTTTCACCAAGGGAAATCGTCTGTTCCCGCAGTCTGCGCGGATGCTGGCCGGGCTTGGCGTGGCTGCATACGCGCGCGGTGCCTACGATAAAGCGGCCCAGCGCCTTTGCGAAGCTTCAGATCTTAATCCCGACGACCCCAACGCCTATTTATTCCTGGGCAAAATGCAAAGCGTCCGCACCACACAGTCAGAATGCCTGCTGGAGAGGCTGCGGCGATTTGCCACGCTGCAAGCTGGGAATGCTCTTGCCAATTACTATTACGCGCTCGGTCTTTGGAATCTCCACGAGAGCTTGGGGAGCAAGGAGAATTTGGCGTCGGTCGAGTCGCTTTTACAAAAGGCCGTCCATCTCGATCCGAAGTTCGGCGCCGCTTATTTGCAACTGGGTATTCTCTATGCGGAGCGGGGCGATTCCGCCAAAGCAATCTCCGCTTATCAAAAAGCGGCAGAAGTGAACCCGGAACTGGAGGAGGCGCACTATCGGCTGGCACGGGCCTACAGCCAGACGGGAGAAAAGTCGAAAGCTCAAGCCGAGCTGCAACTGTACGAGCAACTATCAAAGAAATCAGCGGAGGAAGCCGAGCACGAGCGGCGCGAGATTCAGCAGTTTGTGTACACGCTGCGCGGATCGAGTTCCGTATCGCAGCCGCGATAGCAGGTTCCAAGTAGCGCCGCCGTCCCCGGCGGCTGTCGTGGAGGCGTCTCGCCTTCACCTCCGAGGGCGGGACGCCCTCGAGACAGCCGGCAAGATGCCGGCGCTACAAAGATTCAGTGGATTCGCCCAGCTCAGATCGCTCTAGAACCGCAGCTTGAGCGCAAACTGGACCGAGCGTGCGTCATTGACTGTCTGATTAATCGTCTCACTCACTACACCAAAACTACTCGGCGTACTAATATCCTGCTCTCCAGTGCCGGCAATGCCCGGCAAAAAGAAATGAGGATGATTAAAAAGATTGAAGAACTCCGCCCGGAAATCCAGCCCCATGTTCTCCCAAGGGAGCGGGAAATGCTTGATTACTGAAAAATCTGTGTTCACAAAACGAGGTCCGTAGACGGGTGCACGGGGAGCGCTTCCCAGTTCTCCAGCGGGCGCTTTCGCAAAAGCACAAGGATTGAACCAATTGGCCAGCGTGTGAATCTTGGCCGGGCAATTCGTCTGGCCTCCTTCGGGGCCCGGCTGGTTGGGGTTACCCACTTCGTTCGGCCGCTGCAACACTAATCCGTTGTAGAACAAGAATACCCCCGACTCATCGGCGCTATCGACCACGAACAGCGGAAAGCCGGATTCGGCCCTTTCAATCACATTGATTTCCCAATTACCCAGGATCTCATTAGTGGCTCCGCTCCAATTGCCGCCGAAGTATTTGCCCTTGCCAAAGGGCAGATCATAAAGAACACTGGCAGTGAAGACATCATTCAGATTAAGTTGGGACAATCCCCAATCCAGCCTCTGATAGCCCGGCAATGGGTAGTACAGAGCACCGGGATTGCTGCCCAAGCCGTCGGGCATGCCGGAATCGAAAGTGCGAGACCATGTATAGCCGAACAGCGCGTAAAGACCGTGGCGCGCACTCTTGGTTTCCGCTTTCACCTGGAGAGAATCGTATCGCGCATTCCCTATGCTGTTATTGCTGTCAACCGACTGGAACGGAAATGCGTAAGGGAACGACGGAAAGCCGCACCCCAGGGTGTAACCGGCTACGGGAGCGCTTCCGCCTGGGCACGCGTTTGGTGATGAGACGTTTTCGTTCACCTGGCTAACTAGAATGTGCGTGCTGCGGGAGCCGGCGTACCCCATGGTAAGCACGATATCGCCGGGTGCCTGATGCTCAATGTTGAGGTTGTACTGCTGGACCATGCCCTGAACGAAATTGCGGTTCATCGACTGAATGGTTCCGGTATAAGCGCCGGGGTTCACTGGTGCGCTGTAAACGGCACCGCCCTTGACGGCAGTTGTAGAGGGCGTGCCAGCCGCGAGAAGGAAACCATTCGACAGTCCGCAGCCGGCGGCGCCGAAGGTGGGACAAACTCCCGTCGGAAAGGGATCCACCTCAGCGTAGAACGGGGGATTCTGCCACAGTCCCTGTCCGCCTTGATTCCACGCGGAATCGTGGAAGATGGCATATCCGGCGCGGATTGCTGTCTTATCACCCAATGGCTTCCAGGCCAACCCGATGCGTGGTTCAAAAGCAGTTTTCTGAAACTGAATACCGATGCGGTTATCAGTAGCGACGCAGTTGGTGCAGCCGCTCAGCCCGGGGCTGCCGGATGGGACGAACCACTTCAGGGTTTGAATATCGAAGTTCGCCTGACGATTTTCGACTTCGGTTTGGGGCGTAGCCAGAGCCCATGCAACTCCGATGTTTACGGTCAGGTTGTTGGTTACCCGCCAATCATCCTGAACGAAGGGACGGAACAGTTTCCAGCGGCGGCCGACCGTGCCACCCAGGAATGTCTGATCGTGAGCCGCGAACGTTCCCAGGCTTCCGAGAAGCAGATCCGCCATATTGTCGCCAGTGGCTCCGCCATTCTGAGAGATAAAGCCGTCCTGGAATGCATTATTTCTTATATTCATTTGCTCCGCACGGACGACCCCGCCGAGGCGGATATTGTGCTTGCCGCGAATCAAGTCGAGCGTATCCGAGACCGAATAGACGTTGGTGCCCCCTTGGTAAGGAGCGTATCCGCGATCTCCCAGCGACATGTAGCTGGTCATCTGAAACGAGGTCATGCCACAACTGATGCAGTCCTTGTTGGACTGGTTCAGACTGGGCGGGTAACCGGTTATGCCATCGCAGTGGCTGCCTAAGTCAGCGCCGGGAATCCCGATGGTCGCGGCTTCGCAGGTGCCGGTGCCGAACGAAAGAATGTGGTTGAAAATCCGGCTGAATCCGATGCTGGCCTGGTTGATGGTGCGATCAGAAAAAACGTGCGTCTCCGACAATGCAGCATTGCGTCCATGGTTGTCGATGAACTGATTACTTCCAAAGGCATTGACTTCAGCCCATGTCGGTGAGCCTCCAGGCACATAGTTCGTTGCCTGGTCATAGCTGAAACGGGCAAAAATCGAATCCTTGTTGGAAAAATTGTGATCGACCCGAATGTCACCAGTCCCTTCGTTGAGTTTTCTGACTGGCTGGTTGACGTAGTTGAAGCCTGAAGCCACGTTAGCCGCGTTAGGGGTGGGGTAAAGCTGAATTACTTTCGCGGCGAGGGGATTGATCATGGCCGCCGGAATCACACTACAGTCTGCACCCATCGGCTGGGTTCCATTGGCACCAACGGGTTCGGGCGTCGTTGTTCCGGGGATGCACTGGAAGTGCCTGTCTGCGTTAGCGGCCGGTGCGTAAGGATTGTTGAGGATGGGGTAGAAACTCGATCCCCGTGGGTTGCCGAACGGATCGAGGTTGAAGTTGTAGTCACCTGTGGCATCTGGAGTCATCATCGCCGTCGTCGGCACCAGCCCAGTGAAGGGCACACCTAGACGCTGCATTTTCGCCTGATAATCGATAAAGAAAAACGTTTTGTCCTTCCGGATTGGACCGCCAAGGGAACCGCCAAACTGATTCAGATTAAACTTGTTTCTGGTCGGCGCGAAATAGTTACGGGCATCGAGTTTCGTGTTCCGAAAATATTCAAACAGACTTCCGTGAAATTGGTTTGATCCCGACTTGGTGGTGACCAGAACCGTGGGACCTGCGCGTTCTCCATATTCCGCCGAGTAGTTGTAAGTTAGAACTTTAAATTCCTGCACCGCGTCGAGATTGGGGAAAATAGCGATGCCGCCCTCGTCCAACTGGTTGTTGTCGTTGCCGTCGAGCATCCAATCCGTACTCTGGGCTCGCGATCCACCGACAGAAAGTGAGAAAGACCCGCGCGTGGAAGCTTCGCTGCTGGCAGCTCCATTGAAGAAACTGTTGGGGTTGGTTTCTGCCGTCGTACCCGGAGTCAGGGTCGCGAGTTGCACGAAGTTGCGGCCGTTCAACGGTAGCTGGGCGACCTCTTCGGCGGTAATCACCTGTCCCAACGTAGGATTGGTCGTCTCTACTGCAACTTCCATGGCACTCACTTCCACGCTTTGGGCTACCGAAGCGGGCACCAGGGTAAAATCCAATTCGCGATGTTCGTCGATCTGCAGCCGTACGTCTTTCTGTTCGACCGGCTGGAACCCCTGGAACTCGACTCGAATCGCGAAATTCGCAACCGGCAGCAACGGGATAAGGTAATGTCCGGAGTCGTCGGTCTTCGCTTCGCGAGCCAGACCCGTACTTTGCGAGGTTGCCCTCACCGTCGCACCCGAGATCACCGATCCGGTCTTGTCTGTAACGGTGCCGGAAAAACTCCCAGTCGCCTGGCCGTACAGAAGTGGGCAGATGGGAAACACAAGCGAACAGAACACGACCAGCAGCGTCCTCTTGGTCAGCATCGATCTCTCCCTCGGCAGCGCCCGTCGAGTGGCGAACGGACTCGCACTTTTCCCCACTAAAGTGTGGAAATCCCCGATTGCAATGCGAACCATCTAACCGGAGGCGCGGCCTAAAGTCAAGATTTATTGTGCCGAGCCAGTGTGAGAGCCTGCTCAGTAGTGATGAAGTCTGCTCCAAGAGCTTGAAGTTCAGCGACCGCGTGTTTTCCATCCCCGCCTTTCAGAGTCTCGATCGCATCCTGAACTACCGAGACGCGCCGGCCACGCTCAAGCAACCCCTTCGCTGCAAGACGAACACAGTATTCCGTAACCACGCCAAAGACGACGAACTCGGCATTGCGATTTAAGCGGTCCAGGAGTTCCGCGGCGTGCCGGCTTTCAAAGATGTCGAGCGTCTGTTTCTCAAGGAGGATCTGCTGATACTGAGAAAAATCGTGGGGCAGCGTCGCCGCAGGCTCATTCGGTATTGTGAGCACGCGCTCCGTCAACGCTTCCCGAACAAACTCCGCGCCCTTGGTCCCTTTGACGCAATGAGGCGGAAATATCTTGAACTCGGGATCGTCCTTCGCGTGGAAGCAACCATGGGAGACTAGAAAGATGCGGCCTTCACGAGCGGCGTCCGTTAGCTTTTGGATGTTGGGAAGCAACCGCTCGGCGCCGGGCACATAGAGTTTTCCGCCGGGCAGCATGAAATCTGCCTGCGGGTCGACTTCCCAGAAAACCACATCACGAGATAACATGCCCGGTTCGCCTATCGCAGTAACTCAAAGCGCATACAACGGGGCCATCAAAATCTTTGATGGCCTAAGCTTTATACGCCGCTTCGTGCCGCCCACTCGGCATCGAAGAGCGGGCGATCATAGAATGATTTCTGCGTCCCGACATTCATGGTTGACAGCGCGGCATAGAGATTGGCCCGGCGGACGGCCTCACGCTCGGGCAGGCCCTCCCCGAGGAACACGGCAAAGCTGCCGATGAAGGCGTCGCCCGCACCGGTGCTGTCGACACTTTTCACGCTGAACGCGGGAATGTGCTCCATACCTTCGCGGCCCGCCAGCAAGGAACCGTTTGCTCCCAACGTCAGTAAGACCCGCTCGACGCCGCCCGAGAGCAACTTCTCCGCGCACTTCTTCGCTTCGTCAACGTTGCGCACCGGCATGCCAGTGATCGTCTCAGCTTCGCTTTCATTGGGAACAAAATAATCGAGTCCGGCTAAAGCACGCAAATCGACCGGCTGGGCAGGAGCAGGATTCACGATGCAGCGGATACCGTTCCTACGCGCAAAAGCGACGCTGTAGTAAACGGTTTCAAGCGGAATTTCAAACTGCAGCACCATGCAATCGACGGTCTTGAGCAGGTCGGACGCAGCATCCACGTCCGCAGGGTTTAGCAAATCGTTCGCGCCTTTCACCACGAAGATGCGATTCTGCCCATTAGGCTCAACGAAAATCGGCGCCACGCCGCTCGAGACTCCTTCGATCTGCTTTACGTGGGTCGCATCGATTTCCAGCTTCTTGAAATTCTCAATCGTCGCCGGACCAAACAGATCGCTGCCCACTCTGGCGATCATGAAAACCTCCGCCCCGCACAGCCGGGAGGCCGCCGCCTGATTCGCTCCCTTTCCTCCAAAGCCAAGATCAAACTTCTGGCCAAAAATTGTTTCACCGGCCTTTGGGAAACGATCGGAGAAGGTTGTCAAGTCGATGTTCGCGCTGCCGATCACCGCAATGCGAGGGCGTTTCGCCATAAGAACCTATTCACCACAGAATCACAGAGCCACAGAGAAAAAGAAAAAAGGTTTCTCTGTGTCTCTGTGACTCTGTGGTAAAGAGAATTAATATCACTCTCCGTAAGGGACCCAGATATTTTTTACTTGGGTGGCGTGTTGCAAGAACCAGCGGCCTTCGCCTTGCTTCACATCGAACCAGTTGACGGTGCGGCCTTCATTGGTGAAAACCTGCTTCAAGTTTCCCGTGGAGAATGATTTTGCTGCCGCCGCATTGGCCTCGTCCCCGAAGCACCAAATCGCATCGACATCATCATGTTCGGCAAGAACTTTTAGTAGTTGCGATGTATAGCCGCTGACGATGTTCACCACACCGCCAGGCAGATCGCTGGTGTCGAACAGCTGATATAAGTCTCCGGTGACAAGCGGATAAGTCTCGGATGGAACAATGATCGCCGTATTGCCCATGGCAATCGCAGGCATAACCAAAGACAGGAAGCCAAGGAGCGGCGCTTCCTGTGGGCAGATGATGCCGACGGTTCCGATCGGCTCATTCATCGCAATCGCAATACTGCGGAACGGCGGATTATGCACGGCGCCATCGAACTTATCGGCCCAGGCGGCATAAGAGAAGATGCGCTCAATACTGGCGTTCACTTCCGCCGTGGCTTGCGCCTCTCCCACTGCGGCAGCAAGCCGGTGAGCAATCTCGTCGCGCCTCTGTGACAGGTTCTCCGCCATGTAGTAAAGAACCTGCGCGCGATTGTGCGCGGTGCTCTTGTCCCAGCCAGCGGCTTTTCGCGCGGCCTCGACCGCATTGCGAATATCCTTGCGATTCCCCAGCGCGACTTCTCCTAAGAGTTGGCCTTTTTTGTCCCGAACCTCCATGCTGTACCCGGAATCTGGCCTCGCCTGCTTGCCTCCGATGTAGAGCTTCACGGTGCGGTCGATGTCATTAGCCGCAGTGACAGATTCTTTCTCGTCGTTGGAAACTGGAGATGGTCTCGCCGCAGGCAGAGCAGGCGCGTGCTTGAACCATACCGGTTCGAGGTATTCGAGCAAGCCTTCCTTGCCGCCTTCGCGTCCGTATCCGCTTTCGCGGTAACCGCCGAAGCCGCACGCTGCGTCGAACAGATTCGTGCAATTCACCCACACGACACCTGCTTTAAGTTGTGCCGCAACCTGCAGCGCAACATTGATGCTCTCGCTCCACACGCATGCCGCGAGACCATATGCGGTGTTGTTCGCCAATTCGACTGCCTCGCTGGGAGTTCGGAAAGTCATGGCCGCGAGCACGGGACCGAAAATTTCCTGCTGCGCGACGATCGAAGTAGGATGAACGTTGCTGAGCAATGTCGGGGGAAAGTAGAGTCCTCGCGAGGGCATTGTCATTTGCGGCTGCCAGCAGGTCGCGCCGTCGGCCACGCCCTGATCCACCAGCCGCTGAATGCGATCAAGCTGGACGCGTGCGACAATGGCGCCGATGTCGATAGCTTTGTCGAGCGGCGGTCCGACACGAAGCGTGCTCATTCGGTCGCGTATTTTTGCAATCAGCGGTTCAGCGATGCTTTCTTGCATCAACAGTCGCGAGCCGGCGCAACAAACCTGGCCTTGATTGAGCCAGATTCCGTCCACCAGGCCTTCGACGGCGCTGTCCAGATCGGCGTCTTCAAAAACGACGAACGGAGATTTCCCGCCCAATTCGAGGGAAAGCCGCTTGTGACTTTTCGCTGTGGCACTGCGAATCGCTCGGCCAACTTCCGTCGAGCCGGTGAACGCGATCTTGTCGACGTCAGGATGCTTGACCAACGCTTCGCCAGTGGAACCATCTCCGGTGACGATGTTCACCACGCCCGCAGGCAGGTTGATCTCCTGGCAGATTTCGGCAAACGCAAGCGCAGTCAGCGGCGTGAACTCTGCGGGCTTCAACACGACGGTGTTTCCCGTCGCCAGAGCAGGCGCGATTTTCCAAGCCAGCATCAGCAACGGAAAATTCCACGGGATGATCTGTCCCACGACGCCGCAAGCCGTGTAGTTCGGAAACTCCTGCTGCAGAAGTTGGGCCCAACCCGCGTGATAATAAAAATGCCTCGCGACCAACGGAATATCGAGATCGCGGCTCTCGCGAATCGGTTTTCCATTGTCCATCGTTTCGAGCACCGCCAGGCGGCGAGAGTGCTTCTGCACCTGTCTCGCCAAGGCGTATAGGAAACGCGCCCTCATGTGCGGAGTGAGGGACTGCCACTTGGGAAGCGCCGCACGCGCGGCTCGAACCGCAGCGTCGACATCAGCAGCTGATCCTTGCGCCACGCTGGCAAGCTTCTCTCCGGTAGACGGATCGGCTGTGTCGAAGTATTCTCCGGCAGCCGGTTCGACCGAAGTCCCATTAATAAAATGGCCGAAGCGACGCCCCCGGCGGTCGAGCCAGGTGAGCGCTTCTTTCGCGTCTTCCGGCGCCGGGCCGTACTCCATGGCAACGAACTTTTCAGCAATGCTCATAATAATGTAGGCACGGGCGTCTTCGCCCGTGCATCCCAACCAGAGACCTAAGCAATAGGATGACGATAATCCGCAGAATAGCGTCCCGTGGCGTGATGCTCCAGTTGCCGCTCAATATCATTTAACAGACCGCTCGCGCCAAACCGAAAAAGTTCCGCCTTCATCCAAGGAACCCCGAGTTCTTCTTTCATCAACGCCAGCCATTCCATGGATTGTTTGGCAGAGCGAATGCCGCCCGCTGCCTTGAACCCGACCGCCATTCCGGTCTCCTGCGCGTATTCGCGAATGGCGCGGGTCATGACAAAGCCCATAGGCAGCGTAGCATTGGTTGACTCTTTGCCAGTCGAGGTCTTGATAAAGTCCGCTCCAGCCATCATAGCGACGAAGCTGGCGCGAGCGACATTGCGCAGAGTGAGCAGATCGCCCGTCGCAAGAATGACCTTCATATGCGCCGGGCCGCATGCCTGCTTGAAGGCGGCGATCTCATCGTAAAGCTCTTGCCATCGGCCGCCGAAAACGTGGGCGCGAGTGATAACAACGTCAATCTCCTGCGCTCCGGCTTCGAGCGAACGGCGGATTTCCGCAATGCGCTCTGATAGTGGAGAAAGTCCAGCTGGAAATCCCGTGGAAACTGCTGCCACTCGCACGCCGCTGCCTTCGAGCGCTCTGCGTGCGGTTTCGACAAACCGGTGATAGACGCAAATAGCCGCAACCTGAATATTTAGTTCTTCAATTCCCAGCTGCTTTACCAGTTCGTGCTCAATCGGTCGCCGGCCCTTGGCACACAAACGGCGCACACGCTCGTCCGTGTCGTCGCCGGAAAGTGTGGTCAGATCCATACAGGTAATGGCCCGCAGAAGCCAAGCCGCTTGCCACTCTTTTTTTACGGTACGGCGGGCAACGTGCGTTTGCGCTCTGCGTTCGACTGCGCTGGTATTCACCCGAACGTCTTTTATCCATTCCAGATTGATCGGGATCCCTCGATTGGAGAGAAGCGGGCGGCCATTCAAGGTTGCCAATGGCGAACCTTGGAGGCGGCCATCATTGGAGGCCACGATTCCGGAACGATTGTTTTGCTCCACCGACATTTGGATGTTTTCTGCCAGCCGTGCGATTCGCGGCTTCGTCGGCAAGAAACGGAGGTTCCGGCCCAGCTGACGTTCGCGAGGTAATTGTACGGCAGAATGGAGAAAAAGGAAGCGCTTGCAGTTTCATGGATGAGCGGTCTGCTTTGATTCGGGATAAAAAGCCTTTAACCGATGGTTGAATTTCAGTGGACGGTCGCACGGGCGCGGACGCCCGCGCTTCCATTTTTAGGCCTTGACACTCGCAAGTCTCGACGCTAGGCTTCGCTCATCTTTTTTTGCGAACCAATGAAAAAACTTGAATTTGTTGGAGTCCCCAGTCTTCTTATAGTGCTGGTTACAGCTCTGGTGCTGCCCGCTTCAGCAGCCAAGAAAATTATCATCGACACCGATCCGGGGACCGATGACGCGCTGGCAATGATGCTGGCACTCAACTCGCCGGAGTTGGATGTTCGCGCCATCACCGTCGTCCCTGGTAACGTCACGGCGGCCATGGGCCTGGACAATGCGCTGCGCATGGTTTCGCTGGCGAACCGGTGCGATATTCCGGTGGCGGCGGGCGCACAGCATCCTCTGTTCCAAAAACTGATCACGGCCGAGTTCTGGCACGGCAAGAATGGATTGGCTAACGTTGAATTGCCCGCGAGCAAGTGCAAAGTCGATGCCCGCTTTGGGCCCGACCTCATCATTCAACTGGTGCACGCTTCCCCGCATGAGATCACTCTGGTACCCGTCGGCCCGCTCACCAATATTGCGCTGGCCGTGGAAAAAGATCCGTCGATAGTCCCACTCGTGAAAGACGTCATTCTGATGGGCGGTTCGATCAGCGGCGGCAATGTGAATGCCGCGGCGGAAGCCAACATCTACAACGATCCGGAAGCCGCGCAAATTGTTTTTCAGGCAGGATGGCCGCTGACCATGGTAGGTCTCGAAGTTGGCGACAAAGCTCTTTTTACCCATAAATATCTCGACGAACTCACACAGACGCACGGCCCAATCAATGATTTCATTGTTTCGGTGCTGAAATTTCTGGTGAACCTTTCGGCAACGTTTGGTTCTCCTGGCGCGCCGATGTACGATCCATCCGCGGTCGCGGTAGCGATTGATTCCACTTTGGTCAAAGTGCAAGAGATGCACGTCGATGTCGAGACCCGAGGCGAGTTCACGCGTGGAGAAACGGTGGGAAATCGGCATGGAGAGGTAGAGCGCAATGTTCTTCATGGAGATCGTTATGTGATTGAGGGCGTCGATATGGTTAGCCCCAATGCGAAAGTCTGCGTGGATGTGGATGCCGATCGATTCTTGCACCTTTTTGTTTCGAGAATTCGCGGCAAGTAATATCAGGCGGGGAAAGTCATATGCGAGCCGCAGCGCCTAAACAGTTGCAGAAAGAAAGAGTGATGAGCCGGGGTTTAGGTTTTGAAAGGGGCGGCCGTCTAGCCTCGCTGCTATTACTTCTAAAAGCTTACGGCACGGCTGAAGCCGTGCCCTCCCGAAACGAGAAATAATGTTTACTCCGCATAGTTTGGGTACCGCGCTAGTGATGATGATCACCAGCGCCATCTGCTGGGGTTCTTGGGCCAACACGTATAAGGGCGTCAAGAATTATCGCTTCGAGCTTTTCTATTGGGACTATGCCATCGGCATCTTTCTCATCTCCCTGATTTTGGGCCACACGATGGGAAACACCTCGCCCAATGACGCCAACAGCCTGATCAACAATATGCATTCCGCAGACCTTTCGAACGCTCTTTATACGATGGCAGCAGGAGCGATCTTCAATCTGGCCAACCTCTTGCTGGTTGCCGCAATTGACATGGCTGGGCTGGCGATTGCGTTCCCCGTTGCGATCGGGATTGCCTTGGTAGTCGGTGTCGTTTTGAGCTATATCCTCCAACCCCGAGGAAATGGAGTGTTACTTGCCGTCGGCGTCATTTGCGCGGTCGTTGCTGTGATCATGGACGGAAAAGCATATGGCAGCCTGGCCAGCGCAGGCCGCTCCACCTCGAAGAAAAGTATTATCGTCTGCATCGTTTCTGGGGTCCTGATGGGGCTCTGGGCTCCACTCGTGACCCATGCGATGACCCGGGGCAACACGCTCGGGCCGTATAGCGTGGCCATCTTTTTGACTCTCGGCGCGCTGCTCTCATGCTTCGTGTGGAATATCTATTTCATGAAGAGGCCGCTGGTGGGAGAGCCGGTAAGTTTTAGCGGATTTTTTCGCGGCCCGGCTTCCGGACACATGCTTGGACTGCTCGGCGGCGTGATTTGGGGGACGGGGATGGTCTTCAATCTGGTGGCCGCGAATTTCACTGGGGTGGCGATTTCCTATGCGATTGGCCAGTCGGCGCCGATGGTCGCCGCGTTGTGGGGCGTGCTGGCGTGGAAGGAATTTGAAGGCGCTGGAAGCCGCGCCAAGCTGTACCTTGGGCTGATGTTTGTGTTTTACTGCCTCGCGATTTTGCTGGTGGCAAAGGCGAACGGCTAAATTCAACTGGGTAGATTAGTTCTGGCGGTGGGAGCTATTGACTGGCGGCAGGCTTGATTTTGAGAACGGGACTCACATCCCGATGGATTCGAGAGGAGTGCAGGTCCCCGCATCGATAGCAGGAGCATTTGAAACTGGTGTTGTTTGGCAGGGAAGCGTGGCCACACTTCTGGCATACGAACCGTCCATCGATACGAGGTTCCATGGGCCGGAACTGAACACCGAGCACGCAATAGGGACAGCGAACGACTTTCTGGGGCATGGCGAAATAGGTCGGACGGCGAAAGCAAAGACAACGCTCAAAGAGCTCCTTGTCACCGCTGCTTTGCCGCCCTGGGGATGAATTTATCTCCGAATGAGGTCCATTCGTAATGGCCCTTCTGTGCCGTATGCTGGCACGGGAGTGCCAGCCATAGCTCGATCCGGATTCAGGGCCCACAGGGTGGTCTGCGTTACTTGCAAATTATGCGTGAAGCCCCGGCTACTGGCTATCGTGATAGATCACGCCCAGAGTAAAGCGAATGCCCCGTTTCAACCTGCTCACTCCGTGCCGCAAGCTGGTTCGGTAAAATCCGCGGCTGCCTTTCACGGGACGATGCCGCGTCGCGAAAATAAGCGCTTGACCCTGTTGGGCGATGATGACTTCCGCCTTCGATTGCGCCCTGGGTTGTTGTTCCACGATGACGAATTCGCCGCCTTCGTAGTCAATCCCAGGCTGGCTCAAAAAACAGGTTAACTGCAAGGGGAATGCGACGGCCCCGTAGACGTCCTGGTGGAGACAATTGAAATCGCCGCTTTCATAGTGCAGCAGCAAAGGCGTGGCTCGCGTCTGTGCATTCTTCGCGCAGATCTCGAGAAAGCTGGCATGGCGCTCGGGGAACACCTCGGATAATCCCAGAGCCTGAATCCACTCATTGGCGACTGACACTAAGTAAGGATAGCTATGTTCCCGCAACTGCTGAACGATAGCAGGCAGAGGATAGTCAAAGTATTTGTAGTCGCCACGGCCAAAGCGGTAGCGGGACATGATGATGTGACTGCGGAACGGCTTCTCGGCGGGATAGAGGTTCACCAGGCCAGTGCACTCAGAGCCTGTGAGGAGAGCCGGAGTCAAAGCGTAGCCGTGCTGCCACAACGACTCTCGAATCGCGGTCCAATCCAAGCTTTCGAGCCTTTTCCTGATGGCTGCATCCATGAATACTGCGCTCCTCCTTCACATGCTTCGTCCATCGCATTTAGTGTAAGGAAGAGCAGCGCCAGCGGGCTATCCGGTTTTTGCAGCGAACTCAAGCTTCGCGTGGGAAAGGATTGGGCCGCACCATCGGTTGGTGATTCCGGTCGATCACCGCCTTCACCACAGAGACACAGGGAAACTCCAAAGATGCTTCTCTGTGTCTCTGTGGTGAAACAGCGCTGGTTCTAGTCGCCAACGGCGTCGTAGGCGGGCACGTCCCATTGGTAGCCTTCTTCGCCGTGCTGCGTCAGATCCAATCCCTGAATCTCCTGATCTTCTTCGACCCGAAGCCCAATGGTTGCATCTACAATTTTGAGCGCGACCAAAGTGCCCACAATCGCCAGCACCCAAGACACTCCAACCCCTACCAACTGGTTGACCAACTGATGTGCATTGCCTTCGAGCAACCCCGAAGGCAACACAATCCCCTGAGCATTTTTGAAGATTGGATTAATGGCGCTGGATGCGAATACTCCGGTTAGCACCGCGCCCAGCGTGCCCCCGGCGCCGTGCACACCGAAGGCGTCCAAAGAATCGTCATAGCCAAGGCGCAGCTTGACGGTTGCGACCATGTGGTAGCAGACTACCCCGGCTGTGAGCCCGATACCCAGTGCCGGCATGGGGCCGACAAAACCTGCAGCTGGAGTAATCGCTACCAGTCCGGCAACCGCTCCTGAAATCGCGCCTAAAGCGCTTGGCTTTCCATTGCGCCACCATTCCGCACCGCTCCACCCCAGCACAGCGGCCGCGGCCGCAAAATGCGTAGCCACGAATGCACTGGTCGCCAAACTGTTCGAGGCCAGCGCGCTGCCCGCGTTAAAGCCAAACCACCCCACCCACAGCATGCACGCTCCAATGAAACTGAGCACGACGCTATGTGGCGGCATGGGCTCTTTGGGATAACCCACCCGCCGGCCCAAATACAACGCGCAGACTAACGCCGAGACTCCCGAGGTGATGTGCACAACAGTTCCACCGGCGAAATCGAGTGTGGGAAAACGCCCGCCCAGCGCGGCATTCAGAAGCCCGCCCTTGCCCCACACCATGTGCGCCATGGGGTCATACACCAGCACCGACCACAAAATCATGAACAGTGCCATGGCGCTGAACTTCATCCGTTCCGCGAAAGCCCCAGTGATGAGAGCCGGCGTGATAACGGCAAACATCAGCTGGTAAATCATGAACGTCTGCAAAGGAATGGTGCCAGCGTAATCCGCGTCCGGCTGCGCCCCAACGCGACGCAGAAATATATTGTGCAAGTGGCCGATGAAACTTCCGCCGCTGCCAAACGACAGGCTGTAACCAAACAGCGCCCACAACACCGTGATGATGGCCATCATCGCGAAACTTTGCATCATGGTGCTTAGTACGTTCTTTTTTCGAACCAGGCCACCATAGAACAGAGCCAGACCCGGCCCCGTCATCATGAGCACGAGGGCGGAACTCGTGAGCATCCACGCGTTGTCAGCGGAGCCCTTGGCGTCCGCGACTTGCTGTTCCAATTTTGCCAGCTGTGCGCTTTCCGAAACGGCGCTCGACGTTCCAGAAGCTTGAGCAACGACGAAGGGTGCCCCAATCAGCAAAAGGAGGACCAAAAGAGTGAGCCACGCAAAACATGTTTTCGCAGTAAACATATGACTCTCCCAGCCGAAACTGGGATCACTGTACCTCTGGAAATAAGTTCACGGAAATTGAAATTATTTATGGGATCTATCGGGATTCGTGATGGCTGGATCGAGGTGCGGGACGGACGGGAAACAGTAATACCTGGTCGGCACCGCTGCCGTAGGCTCTACTTCTTCTTGGCCGCTACTTCCAGACGAGTGTCTGCGCGCTTCAGATCGGCCGCAGTCCGCTGGAAGTCTTCCTCAGTCTTGCTGGTGGCGAATTCCGTTTGCGCACGTTGTTTCGCTTCTTGAGCGCGTTTCGGATCAATTTCTTCGGCACGTTCCGCGGTCTCGGCCAGGATGGTTACTTTGTCCGGCAAGACTTCGGCGAATCCCCAAGCGACCGACAGGTGGAAAGTGGCATTGTCTTTGCGATAGGTGATCTCTCCCACTGCGAGTTCGGTAATCAGCGGAGCGTGTCCCGGCAGGATGCCAAGATACCCGTCTTTCCCGGGAATCTGCATCTCCTCCGCCACATCGCGGACAACCATCTTCTCAGGAGTGACGATCTCGAGTTGGAAAGTGTCGGCCATAAGAACCGTCGTTGGTCGTGGGGCGTTGGTCCTTGGTCTGGTCTTGCCAATGACCAGCGACGAACGGCCAACGGACCGCTTCTACGCTGCTGCCTTCAGCTTCTCCGCCGCTTCGAGCACTTCGTCGATCTGGCCTTTCATATAGAACGCCTGCTCTGGAATGTCGTCGTACTTGCCGTCATTGATTTCCTTGAAGCCCTTCACCGTGTCGGCGACTTTTACGTACCGCCCGGGTGCGCCAGTAAACTGTTCGGCCACGTGGAACGGCTGCGAAAGGAATTTTTGAATTTTACGGGCTCGTGCCACTGTTACTTTCTGGTCTTCACTCAGTTCGTCGATACCCAGAATTGCGATGATATCCTGCAAGTCTTTGTAACTCTGCAGCGTCTTCTTCACCCCCTGCGCTACGTCGTAATGTTCCTGGCCTACGATGCGGGGGTCGAGAATGCGCGACGTCGAAGCCAGCGGATCGACGGCGGGATAAATTCCAATCTCGGTTAACGCGCGCGAGAGCACCGTGGTTGCGTCCAAGTGAGCAAACGTTGTAGCTGGCGCTGGATCCGTGAGGTCGTCGGCGGGGACGTAAATCGCCTGAACCGACGTAACCGATCCCTTCTTCGTGGAAGTAATTCGCTCCTGCAATTCGCCCATCTCGGTGGCAAGATTAGGCTGGTAGCCCACGGCGCTCGGCATGCGGCCGAGCAGAGCTGATACTTCAGATCCAGCTTGCGTGAAGCGAAAAATGTTATCGATGAAGAGCAACGTGTCCGCGCCTTCGACGTCGCGGAAATATTCTGCGACCGTGAGTCCGGTTAGAGCCACGCGCAAACGGGCTCCGGGGGGCTCGGTCATCTGGCCGTAGATGAGCGCGGCTTTGGAATGCTCAGGGTCGCCGGGCTTAATGACGCCCGACTCAGTCATTTCCAGCCACAAGTCGTTGCCTTCGCGGGTACGCTCACCGACTCCGGCAAACACGGAGAATCCGCCGTGCTGCTTGGCGACGTTATTGATGAGTTCCATGATGACGACGGTCTTGCCGACGCCCGCGCCACCGAACAGCCCAATTTTGCCGCCCTTCAAAAACGGCTGAATGAGGTCGATGACCTTCACGCCGGTTTCGAACATCTCGGCGGTCGTCGCTTGTTCGTCGAACAGCGGCGCCGGGCGATGGATTGGCATGGTCTGAGTATGGGCGATGGGACCGAGTTGGTCGACCGGTTCGCCGATCACGTTCATGACGCGTCCGAGCGTGCCGCGTCCCACAGGCACAGAAATCGGTCCGCCCTGGTCGATAGCTTTCATACCGCGCACCATGCCTTCGGTTGCTTCCATGGCGACGCAGCGGACGCGGCCTTCGCCCAGGTGCTGCTGCACTTCGACGATGACATTGATCGGGAAGGGAACGGTGAAGCCGTCGCTCACGATGCGGAGCGCCTCATAAATCGGAGGCATGGTGGCTTCTGCAAACTGAACGTCCACCGCGGGGCCGGCGACTTGAATCACGCGTCCAACATTTTCTGGCATAGGTTTGTTTCTCTCGGCGAAGCACTCAGCTGGCACTTCGCATTCAGCACTTAGCATTTAGTACTTAGCATTTAGCATATAGCACTTAGCACTTGGCCTATCATGCCGCTGCCAACTGCTAATTGCCAACTGCTGTCTTATCCTGCTGCCGCGGCTCCGCTTACGATCTCGATGATTTCTTTCGTGATTTTCGCTTGACGGGCGCGGTTCATGGCCAGGGTCAGCGAATCGATCATGTCGGTTGCATTGCTGGTGGCCGCGTCCATCGCCGTCATCCGCGCCGCGTGTTCTGCCGCCACCGATTCCAGCAACGCGCGAAATACTTGTATCACTACATACTTTGGCAACAGCGACCGAAATAATTCTTCGGGCGGCTGCTCGTAAATATAGTCCACAGGCGCGGTGGCAAACTTCGCGGCAGCGGCGTCTATTGCCCGCGTGTCCGGTCGTCGCACGCCGACGCCCGCTTCTTTCGCTGCCTCGACAGCGCGCTCTTTTTCTTTCTGGCTGATCTCTTCGGCTTGTGCCACGCTGGTTTCGCCAACCTGTTCGATGGGCAACACCTTTTCCACGATCAGCCGCTGCGAGATCACCGACTTGAATTCATTGAAGAGCACGTAGACCGAATCGATTTCTTCTTTGGCATAGCGATCAATCGCCCGGCCTGCCATCTCGGAGACCATCGCATAATCAACTTTGCCGAGCACTCCTACGTGCTCGCCCACGAGCGTGGTCCGCGGCGGTTCCTGGGACTCGCCCGTTCTCGGAGGAGCGGTCGCATATCTACGGCGTAGGAAGTCGCGGCCTTTGCGCCCGATCGCCTCGATTTCCACGTTCTTGCCGGCCTTTGATTCGAGGAATCGCGACGCCGCTTTCAGAATATTCGTATTGAATGCGCCAGCCAGGCCCTTGTCTCCGGTGACCACAATCAGCAGGATGTTTTTTTCCGGACGCTGCGCCAACAGAGGATGTTTCGGCTCGCCCGTGTCCGGATCATAGATTTCCGTTCGCGACACCAGCGATTTCAACACGTTGGTCAGCATCTGCGCGTAGGGACGTGCGGCCAGAGCGCGCTCCTGCGCCCGGCGGAGCTTCGCCGCCGAGACCATTTTCATGGCCTTGGTAATCTGCCGCGTGTTGGTCACGCTGCGGATACGGCGTCGAATATCGAGAATGTTGGCCATGTTTCGGTCGTTGGTCGTTCGTCGTTGGTCGTTCGCTTCTGGCAGCTAGTTTCTAGCTAGAAGCCAGGAGCTAGTAGCTTACTTTGCTACCGCCTGTCTCTCTGCTATGAACGTTTCTTTGCACTCCTTGATTAGTTTGCTCATCTCGGCTTTCAAGTTGTCGTCGAGAATCTTCTTTTCCATGATTGTGCGTAGAAGGCCGGGATTGGTCGCGTCTACATATTTGTAGAGCTCGGCTTCGAAATCTCGCACTTGGTCTACCGGAAGATCGTCCAGAAACCCGTTCGTGCCGGCATAGATGATCAGAATCTGCTTCGAGAACGGCAATGGCGAGAACTGCTTCTGCTTGAGCACTTCGACCAGACGCTGGCCTCGGTTGAGTTGGTTCTGCGTAGCTTTATCGAGATCGCTGCCGAATTGCGCAAACGCCGCCAGTTCGCGATATTGCGCGAGATCGAGCTTCATGCTTCCGGCGACTTGCCGCATAGCCTTGATCTGGGCGCTGCCACCCACGCGGCTTACCGAGATGCCCACGTTCACGGCGGGGCGCACACCGCTGTTGAACAGATCTGTTTCCAGAAAGATCTGGCCATCGGTAATCGAAATGACGTTAGTCGGGATGTATGCCGAAACGTCGCCGGCCTGAGTTTCAATAATCGGCAGCGCGGTGAGCGAGCCTCCGCCCTTTTTGTCGCTCAGCTTCGAGGCACGCTCCAGCAGCCGCGAGTGAAGATAGAAAACATCTCCGGGATAAGCCTCGCGGCCGGGCGGACGCCGCAAGAGAAGCGAGATTTCGCGGTACGACGCAGCGTGTTTGGAGAGGTCATCGTAGATGACCAAGGCATGCTTTCCGTTATCGCGGAAATACTCACCCATCGCACAGGCCGCATAAGGCGAAATATATTGCATGGGTGCGGGTTCGGAAGCTGACGCCGCCACCACGATGGTGTAATCCATCGCCCCGTAATCGGTGAGAATCTTCACCACCTGCGCAATCGAAGATCGCTTCTGTCCCACCGCGTTGTAAATGCAAATGAGATTGTTGCCTTTGTTGTTGATGATGGTATCGAGTGCCACCGCGGTTTTGCCGGTTTGACGGTCGCCGATGATTAACTCGCGCTGTCCTCGGCCAATCGGAATCATGCTGTCAATGGCTTTTAACCCAGTGGCCATGGGCTCGCGCACTGGCTGCCGGTCAATGACTCCCGGCGCCAGGCGCTCCAAGGCGATGAACTTGTCCGTGGCGATCGGGCCCTTGTCGTCGATGGGCTGCCCCAGCGAATTCACCACGCGGCCGACCAAAGCGTCGCCGACGGGCACGCTCATAATGCGCCCCGTACGCTTGACCTCGTCGCCTTCCTTGATTTCGGTATAGTCACCGAGGAGTACGACGCCGACTTGGTCTTCTTCCAGGTTCATGGCGATGCCGGCCAGGTCGTGAGGAAAGGACAGCAACTCTCCAGCCATGACCTTATCGAGGCCGTAAACCCGAGCAATGCCGTCGCCCAAGGTGATGACCGTGCCAACTTCGTCCACAGCAATCTTGGATTCGTAATTCTCGATTTGTTGCCGGATCAGCTGTGTGATCTCGTTCGCTTTGATTTGTGCCATAAGGTTCGTTTCAAACTTCTAGTCTGCGGCTGGCAATTAGCAATTAGCACTCGGCATTCAGCATTCAGCGCATCTACCTTCACGTTCAAAACTCCACAAAGCGCCTTGGCTGAGTGCTGAGTGCTAAGTGCTAAATGCTGAGTGCTTGTCTCATCCTCTCCAACTGTCCATTCACCGAGCCATCGTAAATTGTGCTGCCGATCTTTACCACGGCGCCGCCGAGGATGGATTCATCGCGCGCGTAGCGTGCCTTTACTTTCTTGCCGGTCAATTTCTCCATGCGCGCTTCCAGGGTGCTGCGGTCGGCTGAATCGAGTTCGCGGGCGCTGGTAATTTCGGCCTCGACGAATCCCAGACGCTGATTTAGTTCCAGCTTGAACTGCTTCACGATCGGCTGCAGAAAATTTACGCGGCGATGATCGATCAGCACAGCCATGAAATTCCGCACCGTCTTTGAGATTCCCTCTCGCGCAACGATCGCATCCAGCACCGCCCGCTTCTGCTCCGCCGTGATCGACGGCGCCTCCCACACTGCCCGCAGCTCCTTGCTCCCGGCCACCAACTCGACTACGGCTTGCGCCTCTTGCAAAGTCTTCTCGGGATCAAGATGGCCGTCAAAAACCGCGTCGGCGAAGGCGCGGGCGTACGTGTTGGTCACCGAAGCCATGCTTAGCCCCCACCCTTTCGCGTCTCCCCGCCGTTTGCGGAGAGTTGTTGAGCAAAGCTGCGCAACAGCGCGTGGTCGGTAGCAGCATCCACATGAATCTGTTTTTTCGCCAGCGATACGGCGAGATCGGCCGCGTATGCCGTCAGTTCGCGACGCGCCGACTTGACGGCCGTCGCGATTTCCTGCTCTGCCGACTCCACGATCTTGCGTGCATCTTCTTCCGCCGCAGCTTTAATCCTCTGCTCTTCGGCTGCGGCTTCCTCCTCTGCGGCGGCGCGCATTCGGCCAATCTCCGCATCAAGTCTGGAGAGCCGCGTCTCAATTTCTGTCAGGCGCCGGTTGGCATCTTCACTGGCTTTGCGCGCCTCTTCCATCGCCTTCTGAATGGAAATCGTGCGATAGCGGAACATTGCGGGCAGATTTTTCTTCGAGAGCCAAAAAATGGCCGCGACAATCACCACAAAGTTCAACAGCACGCAGAGCAAGTACGCGTGCTCCAAACTCATTCCGGTGACTTTCGCCACCCAGACGACTGAGGGGGAATGCGTGTACTGTGATTGATCATCCTCGCCCGCCGCTTCGCGCGTTTCCCTCACCAGTTCCTGGCCCAGAGACTGTCCGGCGGAGTTCTTCGACCGTTGATGGCGCACGGCCGAGGAAGACGGCTGTGCCGCCGCGATACTTCCCGAAAGCGCGATCCAGGTCAGCAGAAGGAACAGGACAAAAGACAACAAGAACTTCGGCTTATTCCCGGCGGTCCCTAGATTTCGCTGAATCAGCGCTACTCTCATCGTGCACCACCTGCTGGAGCTTGCGTGGTCCCAGGCTGCAAAACAATGCGGATAATTTCGGAGGCCAGCTTACCGCTTTCCGCCTGCAGGGTCTCCTGGGCCGCAGCTTTATCCTTCTCGATGTCCGTGCGCGCCTGTTCGACCTGGGCATGCGCTTTGTTCCGCGCCTGCGCCAGGGCCGCGGCCCGCGCCTGCAACGCCTGCTGACGGAGGGCTTCCTGATGCTTGAACACTGCCATGCGAGCTTCGCGGAGGCGGTGCTCGTATTCGGCAGTTCGCGCCTCGGCGGCGGCAATGTCGGCGCGTGCCTTCTCGACCGCTCCTTCGGTTTTGTCCCGCCGCTCTGCCAGCACCTTCACCAGCGGTTTGTGGACAAGCACGGTGTAGATCCCATACAGCAGAACCATGAAGATAATCGTCGGTATGGATCCAAGCAGTAAATCGCCTACTTGTCGGAGTGTCTCGTCCATGTCTTGAGTTTGATAAAAATCTGTGCCTGACAAAATCGCAAGCGAAAGAGGGCTTTAAGAAACCATCAAACCTAACATCCTACAAGGCTTAGTGTCAACGGAGGCTCAGTCGCAGAAAGAGACAAGGCGGTTTCGATAAACGCATTTCTTAACGGTTGTCAAGCTTTTTCGGGAAATCAGCAAAGAAAGCTTGACTTCTAGGATAGCGAGTCTAGCATAGAAGTATCACCTCCGGTCCGTTTCAGGATCGAGTGGGCCGATAGCCAAGGACTGTCACCGCTTCTTGGTTGCCGGCCCATTTAAATGTCTGGTCGTTAGTCGATGGTCATTGGCCTAGGAACCTAGTCAGTGACTGACAATAGCGAAAGCGCGAAAGCAAATGACGCCGCTGCTAACGAGCCGAGCACCGAGCGCGAAACACCGCCCAATGCTCAAAGCCCAGACTTGGAATTCCACCCGATCAGAATCAAGGGCGAGCCTCTCTCGGAGACAATCATCCGCGAAAGGCGCGAAAGACCATGGTAGATCAACCCCGGGGCTGACGCTAGCAACGACGGCTTACAATACCACCCACTCTCTTATCCGTCTCAACACCGACTCGGGCGCTTCGACTTCCAACTCCACTAACCCATCTTTGTACTTTCGCGAATAAATCCGCGCTCGCGCCTCCAGCATTGCCAACGTCCTTCCCTCTTTCTGCGGCACGCGCAAATGGACGCGGCTCAAAGCATCTGCTTGCAACATTTGATCAATCCGGTCCAGAAGCGTGCTCATCCCGATCCCTTTCGCGGCTGAGACGTGAACAGTTTTGCGGTCATCGCGAAGACTGTCGCGCTGCCGGGGAGGCAGCAGGTCAATCTTATTCATCACTCGCAGACGTGGCTTCCCGTCCGCTTCGAGTTCCTTCAGCACTTTCTCTACCTGCGCGTCCTGCTCGGCGGAAAGAGGGCTGCTGGCGTCGGAGACCTGCAAAATGAGTTCTGCCCGCTGCACTTCTTCCAAGGTTGCGCGAAACGCAGAAACCAGCGTGTGAGGCAGGTTGCGAATAAATCCTACTGTGTCAGAAAGTAGTACCTGGCGGCGCGAGGGCAGCGTGATTCCTCGAATCGTCGGATCCAATGTCGCGAACATCTTCGGCGATTCGAGCACGGCGGCCTGGGTCAGAGCATTGAACAATGTGGATTTCCCCGCGTTGGTGTATCCCACCAGGGCGATCAGGGCCACCGGAACCGATTCGCGCCGCTGGCGCTGTTGCGTGCGAATGCGCCGGACGCTCTCAATCTGTTCGTTGACGTGCCGAATCCGACGATAGATTTTCCGGCGATCAGTCTCGAGCTGGGTTTCACCCGGACCGCGTGTGCCAATGCCGCCTCCGAGTTGCGACATCTCAATTCCGCGGCCCCCTAGCCGCGGCAGCATGTACTCGAGTTGTGCCAGCTCCACCTGCAATTGTCCTTCACGGGTGCGCGCATGTTTGGCGAAAATATCTAGAATGAGTTGGGTGCGATCAATCACCCGGGTGTTAACTACTTTTTCGATATTGCGCTGCTGGGATGCGGTGAGGTCGTGATCGAATAAAAGCAGATCGGCGGAGACCGAAGCGGCGGAGACCGCAATCTCTTCCAGCTTACCCTTACCGATCAGCGTAGCTGGATCGGGCTTGTCGCGGTGTTGCAGGAACTCGCCGGCAATCTGCGCTCCGGCGCTGGTGGCCAGAGAGCGCAACTCGTCCAATGATTCTTCCGCGCTGAATTCCGGAACTCGCGGTGCCTTCGATGTTCCGGGCACACTACTGGCGCTGTCTCGCGCCGCCTGCGCGCCAGCGGTCAGCGAACCTTTCGCGGTCTGTGCGGCCGAGCCCGCACGCGCGCGCGCGCGGTACTCGATCCCGACCAGAAAGGCGCGTTCCGTCGGACTGCGATCAGCAGCCGTCGAAATCGAAGCATGCCGTGCCCGCCCCGTCTTGCCGGACACTCTGGACTCTGAACTGCTCAAAGATGAACTGCCTATCCGTCCGTACCGGACGCGCTGGGTGGACCAGAATCAGAAGCGGGAGTTGGAGGTGGAACCATGGCGGGCTTTTCGCCATGGCCATGAGCCACTCTCCCCATTGCCACCGTCGAAATCGCGTGTTTGAAGATCAATTGCTCCTGATTGTTGGTCTCGAGGACGACTGAGTATTTGTCAAATGAACGGATGCGCCCGGTCAACTTGACGCCGCTCAAGAGATAGATGGTGATGTTCAATCGTTCTTTGCGGGCGGTGTTGAGGAATGTATCCTGAATGTTTTGCGCCGGCTTGTTTTCCATGCCGATCTCCTTAGCTTTCTCAACCGCGAAAGCTTTCTGAACTGCATAGGGTCAGCCCCTCGCGCCGCAACTAACACGGCATGAGGAACATGGGGGAAGCCCCAGATGCACGAGCGCCCATCCGCTCCGCCGGCGCACCCAAAGCGACACTGGTACAATACGGCCTCGCTCCCCACTTTTCAAGCAGAGGATTCGCACGTGCCTTTCTTGCCTCGCTGGTTGACATAGGCGCAAACAAAATGCAACTATTCCTCCACTGCCAGCAGCCGGGAACACGAATTCGTTTTTCGACGTTGCAACTGGGATCTACTAGACAGCCAGCCATTGTGAGTTTTCCCGTGTTTCCGGGTTTTCGCACTTTATCGATGGCGGAGGAACACCATGCAACCTCTGATTGCTTTCGCTGCCTCATGGGTAATGCCCACCCACACTGGCACTGAAGCTTTTGCGCTCATTCTCCGCTGGTTTCACATCATTGCCGGTATCACTTGGGTCGGACTGCTCTATTTTTTTAATCTTGTGAACGTTCCTTTCATGAAGCAGGTAGACGCTGCCATGAAGCCCAAGGTTTTTCAATATCTGACTTTGCCCACACTGAACTGGTTTCGCTGGAGCGCGCTGCTCACAGTTTTTCTGGGCTTCTGGTATTGGGGACAAATGTATGTAGGGCCCGATGCAGCACGTATGGGCGTAAGCCCTTTGAGCACGATGGGCATGTTCTGGCTCGTCTGGATTGCTTCTTGGGGAATTCTTTTTGCCGTTATCAAAAAGGCGCCGAGCGGATATGTTCTTGGGGCAATCACCGCTGTAGTTGTCGTCCTCGCTGGCTGGCTGTTTGTAAACTACACTCCTGTGGGTCAGGACGATAACCACGTGCTGTCGATCGGTGTCGGCGGCGGCCTTGGCATCATCATGTTGTTCAATGTCTGGGGAGTCATTTGGCCGAACCAAAAAAAGATCATTCGCGGCACTCTCGCCGGAACTCCACCGGCTAATGCTGCGGTTCTCGCCCGTCAGGCCTTCCTGGCGTCGCGAACGAATTTCTTCCTGTCGGTGCCTTTGCTGTTTTTCATGGCAACCAGCTATCACTACGTGATTTTTGGACGCTAGACCTGGCGCTGTAGAAACGTAGCTTGCTACGTTTTCTGTTCAACGGATACGTCACAACTCTGCTGTGCCAAAATGAAGCGTGGATTCCGATCAGTATCTCCGCGGCATTGACCTGTTCAATAATGCCGACTTCTTCGACGCCCACGAAGCGCTCGAAGACGTCTGGCGTGCCGCACCGGCCGAGAACAAGAAATTTCTTCAAGGATTGATTCAGGTTGCCGTAGCCTTCCACCACTATTCCACCGGAAACAGAGTGGGTATGCGATCGCTGCTGGAGCGCGCCATAAGGAATCTTGCCGAGCCGGCAGGAAGCTTTGGACAAATCCAATTGACCCCATTGCTTCAATCACTCGGCCAATGGCGCGAGGCGCTGGATAAGGACTCGCCGCCTCCGGCGCTACCGCGCATTAGCCAAAACGTTCAGCCTCGCTGAGCTTGCACTGGATGGCCGATAGGTGACGGCAGAGTGTTAAAATCGCTCTTTCCCGTGTCCCACTCTTCAACTGCAAAACGGCGCCCATCGGCATCCCCGGCGAGAAAGTTCGATCCCATCCCGTTGCTCGATCTGCAGCGACAATACGCGCAGATTCGCGGAGAGGTGCTGGCCGCGGTGGAGCGAGTCTGCTCTTCCCAGCAATTCGTGTTAGGCCCCGAGGTCGAGGCCCTGGAACGCGAAATCGCAGCCTTCACCGGCGCCAGCGCAGCCGTGGGTTGCGCCTCTGGTACTGACGCGCTTTGGCTAGCGTTGGTGGCCGCCGGAGTTCAACCCGGCGATGCAGTAGTGACGACTGCCTTCAGTTTTTTCGCGTCGGCGAGCGCCGTCGCGCGCGCCGGGGCCCGGCCGGTGTTCGTGGACGTGGATCCCAACACCCTCAATCTGGATCCAGAACGCGTAAAGGCGCGCCTTCGTGCGGGAGGATCGTACAAGGTTCGGGCCCTCCTGCCGGTGCATCTTTACGGCCAGTGCGCCGACATGGTTCAATTGCAGCAAATTGCGGATGAATACCAGTTGGCTATCCTCGAAGATGCGGCGCAGGCCATCGGTGCAAAATGGCGAGGCCGGAACGCCGGATCAATGGGGAAGGCTTCGGCGTTTAGCTTTTATCCCACCAAGAATCTCAGCGCCTATGGCGACGCTGGACTGGTAACCACGTGCGATTTGAAAGTGGCTGAGCACATGCGGAACCTGCGCAATCACGGCAGCCCGCGCCGCTACCATCACGAAGAAGTCGGATGGAATTGCCGTATGGACGCGATCCAGGCCGCCATCCTCCGCGTAAAGTTGCCGCACCTCGAGGCCTGGATTCAGCAGCGCCGGCAACGGGCCGCGGCCTACGATCGTTTGTTGGCCGATGCGGGGGTGGTATCGAAAAAGAATAATTCGCGGGTCCGGCTTCTGCAGACTTCTTCGCACGCGTTTCATGTTTTTCACCAATATGTGATCCGGGTTCATCGCCGCGATGAACTGCGCAAGTTTCTGGGCGAAAGGAAGATCGGCACCGAGGTTTACTATCCCATTCCGCTGCACCTGCAACCTTGCTTTGCTTATTTGGGCTACAGCGCGGGAGACTTGCCCGAATCAGAACGCGCCAGCAGCGAGGTGCTCGCGCTTCCTATGTTTCCTGAACTGACGGAAGCCGAGCAAAAATGCGTAGTGGAGAGTATTGCGGAGTTCTATTCGTAGGCTTCAGACGCGGGATCCAGAAACCCCGTGGAACTGAAGCTCGAGGAACACTCCCAAGTCTCGAAAAGCGCGTGACCTGCGCACCCCGCGCCCGCGCGATTATTCATGAGCTAGTGACAGCCTAGCGATGCCGCGTCTTTTTTTTCGGTGCAGCGGATTCCTTTACCTCTCCGGGCGCCAGGACGCGACGCACAATCGGGGTGTTCATCTTGTACTTTCGGTCGCTTACAGTGCCGTTGTCGTCTTTCACGTGCAATACGAATACCGGCAGCGTTCCTTCTTTGCCGAAATCTTCCTGTGAAACCGTCACCGGCAGGACCCCTTTCAAATTGTGCTCGCGATATGCGGTTTCATAACGATGACGTTTCACATTCCAGGTGAAGACACGGACCTGGTTGTAGTCAAAGGGTAGGCCATCCTTGGGTTCAGAGAGTACTACCAAATACTGGGGAACCTTCTTGTCTCCATCGGCTACTTGATTCAACACAAAGAAAGCCACGGTCCGCTGGCCTTCGGCATACTGCGCAATTTCAAGCGGCACATCCAGATCCACCATGCGCGACAGAACCCATCCGACGCGCCCCTCAGGATCGCGGACGAGCCACCAGTCTTCGAGCAACGGCGCTGGCTTGGAAGATTCGTTCTTGCTTGCGCTCGCGGGCTTGGCCATTGCGCCCGGCACAGTTTTCTCCGCCGTAGCGCGCTTCAGAATGGAGACTTTGGAACCCTGGTTCAACTGATAGAGATGTTCGGTCTCGCGGCCAGGATCGAGGTGAATGTTGGTGTCATTGCGAGTTGTGCCGATGGCTTGGACGGGAGCGGTCTGCTCTTGCTGAGCCAGCTTTTGAAATCCGTCATAAACCAACTGCGGCACCAGTGAGCGCTGTTCGATCCAGCCCTCCACACCGCTGGCTGTGCGTACTCGGACAAAACGGCGTTCGCGCTCCAGAATTTGGACTCGATCTCCGTTTTTCACTACACCAGTCTTGTTGAAAACTGCGGAAACATGGTCACGCAGAATAGCTTGTGGGGCCGAGACGTATGCGATCTCTTGCACCCGGCCTCGACCGCGACCGCAGCCGGAGAGTAGGAGCGGCGGCAGCGAGACCAGCAGCCATAGGCATCGCCAACTTATTTTCACAGAGCGCACGAAACAATATAGCGCAGGGGTTCGTTCAAAATCTTAATACGCTGGGGGCCTTTAGGTCTTGAAGGGGCGCGGCTTCCAGCCGTGCCGTTACTGCTCCTGAAGAATTTACGGCACGGCTCGAAGCCATGCCCTTTCAAAACTCCGGTGCCTAACGGTTTGACGCTGCCAGCAAAATGCACAGATCCTTCACTCCGTTCAGGATGACACTATGCGCTTTCAATCCCCAAAGCAGATGCCAATCGCGCGGGCAGTATCAACGATTTGTCCTTGAGGATCGACGGTTTTCAATTGGCCAATGGCGTCAGCAATGCTCACCGCTTCGATCCGTTCATTGCGCAGGCAGACCATTTTGCCGAATCCTCCTTCGGCGATCAGGTCGACTGCAGCCACACCGAAACGAGTGGCCAAGATGCGGTCGAATGGAGTTGGCGAACCGCCCCGCTGGATGTGCCCCAAGACGCTGACCCGCACGTCTTTCTTTGTGCCCGCCGCAACTGAATCTCCAATGCGATTGCCGACGGAGCCGGTTCGACGATGTTCCTTCCATTCCACGGGCAGCTTGATGCCTTCCGCAACTACGATGATGGTAAACCGCTTCCCGAAGGATTCGCGCAAGGCAACGTGTTCGCAGATTTTCTGAACGGTAAAAGGGATCTCGGGGATCAGGATGATGTGGGCGCCGCCGGCGATGCCAGCTTCTAGCGCGATCCAGCCCGCGTCCCGTCCCATGACTTCTACCACCATGATGCGATGATGCGCCTCGGCTGTGGTGTGAATTTTATCTACAGCGTCGGTTGCGGTGGCTAACGCCGTGTCGAAACCGAATGTAACCTCGGTGGCACAAAGATCGTTGTCGATGGTCTTGGGCACGCCCACGATGTTCATGCCCTTCTTGAAAAGCTCGAGCGCGATCTTCTGCGAACCGTCTCCGCCTATGCTGATCACTGCATCGATTCCCAGATTGCGCGAGTTGGTGATGACTTCATCGGAAATGTCGCGGACGACCTCGACGCCGTTTTCAACGGAGCAGTAGTGGAATGGATTGCCGCGATTGGTGGTGCCGAGGACCGTGCCGCCGCGGGGTAAAATTCCGCTGACGTCTTTGAGGGTCAGTTCGCGCGATTTTTCTGGCCAGATCAGGCCATCGAAGCCGTCAGGAATGCCGATCACCTGCCAGCGATATTTGAGAACTGCCGACTTGACGACGGCGCGGATGACCGCATTCAGCCCGGGAGCATCTCCGCCCCCGGTGCAAATGCCGATACGGCGGACGTCAGGCATTGTGGCGGTTTACTGTGTCACCGTGAGTGTCGCAGTCGCCGTGAGGGTCGAGGTGCTGACATAAGTTGCGGTTACTGTAACCGTGTTACCAGGCGTAGCGCCCGCCCCCGCCGTAATCGTCACCGGATCTCCCTGAGTTATCGTAAAGTTTGTGGTATCGCTCACCGTCCAGGTTGCGGTGGATGACACATCGACCGGGTTGCTGTCACCGGTCACGGTGGCAAGTGCTGTGAAGGTTTGGGTCCCACCATTCGTTTTGATGGAGGCGGTGGTTGGAGAAATTTTGAGGGCAGTCACGTTTCCGAGGTTGACGGTGATACTGGAAGTGCCACTCGTCGCTTGGAAACCTGCCGTGATCGTTGCCGTACCTGGGGAGTTGCCAGTAACCAACCCCGAAGAATTTACGCTAGCCGTGGTGGTCGCACTACTGCTCCATTGCACACCCGAGCCGAGCGCCTTTGTGGACCCATCGTTATAGCTCCCGATGGCGCTCTCCTGCACGGTGGCACCTTGGTTGATCGTCGCCGTCGGACCCACGGTTATGGAGGTTAACACCGGATCGACGAAAAACCCATTGCAACCCAATCCCAGGGCGAACAACAATAGAGTCGCAAATGCTGCCACGAGTTGAAGTTTTTTGTTACGGCTCAGCATGTTAGAAAAGCCCTCACGGCAACCGCCTAATCGCGGAAACCCCCAAGTGGCGCTGGTAAATTGTAGCAGAGAAGATTCCCAGCCAGCGCACCCACACCTACACCTTCACGCACGACGGTACCTGTCCTGTCACGACGCGCCAAAGTAAAAGAACGCCAATGCCTGGGGGAGTTGCAGGCAAAATTTGATAGCTATTAAACAGGATTTAGCGCTCGGCAATTCAGCACTTAGCACTCAGCATTCAGCCAGTGAAGATTCGCCAGCACCTCGCGAGCCCTTGGACCGACAGAGTGCTGAATGCTAAGTGCTAAGTGCTAAGTGCTAAGTGCTGAATGCTAAGTGCTGCTCTCCATCACCGCTCCGCATAATACCCCTCCCTGGTTTGTACTACCAAATCCTTCTGCTTGGCCGTCAGGCCGATCTTGTGATAAGCGGCGTCTGCATTGCCCTTGTCGGGCGTGTAGCCCAGGTTGTACTGCGTCCGCAGTTCCTCGGCGATGCTGTCGTAGATTTGATCGATGGCCTGCTTTTTAGAGACTTCGTACAGACGGCCACCAGTTTCCCTGGAAATCTGATCCAGAATTTTCTTTCCATCTACGTGAGGTTCCTGCGGGTTGCGTCCACCCCGGCCTCCGCCTCCACCCCCTCCGCCGCCACCTCCCGGCCAGCCTCCGCCCGGAAAGCCGCCACCGTGGCGGCCCATTCCACCACCTCCTGGGA
The DNA here is from genome assembly GCA_963832245.1 of uncultured Acidobacteriota bacterium. Classification (GTDB taxonomy): domain Bacteria; phylum Acidobacteriota; class Terriglobia; order Terriglobales; family Acidobacteriaceae; genus JABDBE01. The sequence goes on along the minus strand of CAWHTG010000004.1, from coordinate 1,217,886 downwards.
AGCCAAGGCCACTGCTCTCACGATTCTTATCGGCAAACAATATGGAGTAAACCACGGTATCCGCGCGTTGCGCCGCCTCGATGGCGCCTTGCAAGGACTCCTTGCTACCCCGGTCGTCGCCGTCGGTAAGAACGATGAGCGCTTTGCGGCCCTGCTGCTTTTTCATCAGTTCGTTGCAGGCCAGATAGATGGCATCGTAAAGCAGTGTGCCCCCTCCTCGGTGCATGCGCGGCTGGCCATTACCCGATGGCGAAGATTGAGGGTCGGAGGGATCGCCGCTTCCGCCGTTGCGATCGGATTACGGGGTCCTCAGCAACTCAAGCCCCGCTTGCAGCTTTTCCCGCGACGAGGTGAGGTCCTGAAGCAGTTCCACCTCGCGGTCAAAATGAATAAGAAATGCCTTGTCCTTGGCGTCAGTGAGCATCTGGTCGAGGAAGACCTGGCTGGCATTTCGTTCCGCGTCCAGAACATTGCGCTGGCTCAAGCTGGTGTCAACCAGCAGGCCGAGCGTAAGCGGAAGATTGGTGTCCTGGGCGAAATACTTGATGGTTTGCGGGCGGCCGTCCTCCTGCAGAATGAAATCATCCTTGGTCAGATTGCGGACGATTTGACCTTTCTTGTCGCGAACGGTAACCGGCAGAGTGACCACCTTAACGGCAACTTCCACGGTGGTTACGCTCTGAGAATGTGTGTCCTGGGTACGCGCATCCTGAGCATGTGCCGGCGAATTCACCCAGAGCAGAAAGATAAGCGCGACGCCCAAACTATGGCGGATGACCGGCAACCTCTTCATTGAGAACGTTCCTCAGGTTGAATTCCCATTTCTTTTCCGATTGCGAGTTGCTCGGTTTGAAAGGCAGTCAGCACCTTGTCCAGTTTGCCGACTACATTGGCAATTTTCTTGGCGTTGATCTGCGACCGGCCCAACTCCTGGGTAAGAGCGTTGCTTTGCTTGGACAAATCCGCGTCCGCTTTTTCGAGCTTCTTAACCAAAGGCTTTAATCCAGACTGTTGCGGAGTCGAAAAGCTCCCTACAAACTGGCGGTTGTCATTCCGCGCTTCCTCTACTGCATCGTTCAAGGCTGAGTAGTGGAATGAATCCGGCTTATTTGTATTTTCCATGAGCTGTACGAGGTCTCGCGCCTTTTTTCTCGCGGCCTCCGTGTTTTTCGTCAGTTGTTGGAACCTCGCAGCCTGGTCTGAAGTTGCTTGCAGCGCTATCGCGCGACTGAAATCCTTCATATCGCTGTTGGGCGCGGGGTCGGAGGGCGCAGCCGGAGGACGGCCCGCGCTTGCACCGCGTCCTGCGCGCTGAGCCAGCAGCGCGCAGGGGATCGCGAGCAGGACGATGTCACAGACCAGCACTGTCAACCGGCTCAAGATGGTTCTCCCAAGCAATGGTAGCGATCACAGGGCCAATCCCAGGTAAAGAGTCGGTCAAGGAAGGTAAAAGCTTGTAAATAGGGGTGAGAGGCTAGCAGTTAGCCTTCAGCGCTCAGCAATCAGGCAACACACGGGTTATGACCAGAGAACTCGTGGGCTGAATGCTAAGCGCTAATTGCTAACTTCCAACTGCCAACTGCTGCCCATCGGACCATCCCCGCTCAAATAATACTTGACGAAATTCCATAGTTCTGCAAATATCGAAATATGCCGAATGCAAAACCAACAGCAAACCGGGATCAGGTCGTCCGCTACGCTGATATGTTTTCCGCGATGGGGACGGAGCCTCGTCTCCGGATCATGCAACTGTTGCTTTCGGCGCATCCGGAGGGCCTGGTGGTTGGGGAACTTCAGGAAGAGCTCGACATTCCGAATTCGACGCTCTCTCATCATCTGGAAAAACTCAAAAACGAAGGCTTGGTGAACGTTTCCCGGGAAAGTACGTTCCTGCGTTACACCGCCAACTGCGAGGCACTCCAGGAGCTGTTGCGCTTTTTGTACTCCGAGTGCTGCACGCGCAACAAGGCGCTGAGGCCGGAGGAGATCGTGCAAGTTTGTAGCTAGGGATTTGCGCATAGGAGAGAGCAGCAGAATGGCGGGCGGATTTCGCCTCACGGGCCTGTAGAGCCCGGATGTTTCGAGTCTTGATCGGCAGGGCTGAAGCCGTGCCCTTCCACAGAATCGCTCTGACAAGGTTATCGATGAAACATCTGGAAAAGGTATTGAGGAAACAGACCGAACAAGGAGAATCAGCCATGAGCACGAACATTAAGGAAGTTGTGAAAGAAAAATATGGGCAGGCTGCGCTGCGGGTACGGGCGGGCGGAAGCTCGTGTTGCGGCGCCACTGCCCCGACGGATTGCGCGGATCCGATTACTTCCGACCTTTATGACGCTTCGCAAGCGGGTCAGATTCCCGAGGAGGCTTTGCTGGCTTCGCTCGGATGTGGCAATCCCACAGCGCTGGCGCAGTTGAAAGCTGGGGAAGTTGTGCTCGACCTGGGCTCAGGCGGAGGGATCGACGTTTTGCTTTCGGCGCGGCGGGTGGGGCCCACCGGGAAGGCATACGGCCTCGACATGACCGATGAAATGCTGGCTCTCGCGAATGAGAACAAGCGCAAAGCGGGAGCGGAGAACGTGGAGTTCCTAAAGGGCGAGATCGAGCATATACCGCTGCCCGACAACTCCGTGGATGTGATTATTTCGAATTGCGTGATCAATCTGTCGGCGGACAAGGATCGCGTCCTGCGAGAGGCTTTCCGTGTGCTCAAGCCGGGCGGGCGGTTGGCTGTGTCGGATGTGGTGACTCGCGGGGAAATTCCTCCTGAGATTCGGCAAAGCGCATTGCTTTGGGTGGGTTGTGTGGCGGGGGCGCTGGATGAAAATGAATATCGTGACAAGCTGGCGTCTGCGGGCTTTGAGCAGGTGGATGTGGAGCCAACGCGAATCTATGGCGCGGAGGATGCGCGCGAATTTCTGTGCTGCCAGGGGACTGATGCCGGCGCGATTGCGCCGCAGGTAGATGGGAAGTTCATGAGCGCGTTTGTTCGGGCGGTCAAGCCATTGAGCGTGGCGAAGGAGGCTTGCTGTGGGCCGACGTGTTGCGGCTGAGGCTCTAGGTACGGCGTTTCTGTTAGCGGCGGTGATTGGCTCCGGCATTATGGGAGAGCGGCTGGCGGGAGGAAATGTCGCCATCGCGCTGCTCGCCAACACGCTGGCAACGGGAGCGATTCTTGTCGTACTGATCCTGACCTTTGGGCCAATTTCTGGCGGGCACTTTAATCCGTCTGTGACATTAGCGTTGGCACTTGAACGCTCGTTTGCATGGAGAGAAGTGCCGGGATACCTCGCTGGGCAGTTCGCAGGCGGTTTGGCAGGAGTTGCGGCGGCTCATCTGATGTTTGGTCTGCCTGTATTTTTCGCGTCGAATCATGCCCGGCATGGTGGGGCTCAACTCTGGAGCGAGGTGGTTGCGACCTTCGGATTGCTTTGCGTTGTCTTCGGATGCTCGCGCCTTCGGCCGTCTACGGTGGCGGTCGCGGTCGGAGCGTACATTACGGCAGCTTATTGGTTTACCGCGTCGACGTCGTTTGCGAATCCGGCAGTGACACTGGCTCGTTGTGCCAGCGATACGTTTGCCGGAATCCGGCCGGCGGACGTACCTGGTTTCGTCGGGGCTCAGCTTGTGGGAGCCCTTGCCGCGACAGTTTTCTTTCGATGGCTGGCCGCGGGCCGACAAGTCTTAGATCCCCAGCTAGAGGTAGTCTCATCGCCAATAGATTCTGATTGATTCCGCGCGAGCGTGGGCGCTCGCGCCTACCTTTATGAAAAATCGAGTCCTGATCCTTTGTACCGGTAATTCCGCGCGCAGCCAGATGGCGGAGGGTCTCCTGCGTCACGACGCGGGAGATCGCTTCGAGGTGTTCAGCGCCGGTACCAAGCCTAGCGCGGTCCGGCCCGAAGCGGTTGCGGTCATGCGGGAATTGGGAATTGATCTTTCTGGCCACCGTTCCAAATCCGTAGACGCATTTTCCGGGCAGGCATTCGATTATGTGCTGACCGTTTGCGACAATGCCAGGGAAAGTTGCCCGATCTTTCCCGGCGCGACGGTCAGAATTCATCGCAACTTTGAAGACCCTGTGACGTTTGTTGGTTCGGAAGAGGAAAAGCTCGCGTTGTTTCGCCGGGTACGCGATGAGATTCGCGAGTATCTGCGAACGTTTCCGCGTGGGCCTTGATTAAGGACATCCGGCGATGCGGCTGAGATATATCGCGCAGGGACGGGCGACTCGCCCGTCCCCACATGACCTTTCCCTACCACCAGCCTCAGAAAAACTCGCTCATCTGAGCCGCGCCTTGACAGGCGCCGGGGAAACTGGTCAGCCCCAGTCCCTGCATCAACAACTGACAAGTGTTCTGGTGTTGATAGAGCGTAGTCGACTTGTATCCTTTCTTGGCCAAGGGGCTGATTACAACCATGGCAACCTGCCCTCCGCCGTGCTGGGTGTCGCTGTCAAGAGATTCGTCGAACAGGATGATGAGCAGGCCATCCTTCTGGAAGGTCGAGCTCGCAATCAAAGGTGCAATGTTGGTTTGAAGCCAACTGTCGGCCTGGTTCAGGCTTCCGTCGTGTGCGTCATCTTGCATATTGGGAACGATGTACGAATATTCCGGAAGCTGGTTGTTGCTGAGATCGCTAGCAAACTGCGTGAACGGAACCAGGTTCTGCAACTGATTCTGGCTATTCACCACATCGGTGATGTAGGTAAACGGGTTGTGATGTTTCGCGTAAGGATAAACATCGCCGCCGGTATAGCCGACGCTGGGCAGACTCTCGGCGTACGCCTTCCAGGTCTTGCCCGCAGCTAGTAAATGACGAACTACGTTGTCCGCACTCACTGTTCCGGCGTATGCATCGTCATTGGTGATGATCTGGCCCGTCGTCAACTCAAAGTAGTTGCCGATCGAGGGGTGAGTGTTCGCGTAGTACTGAGTCGCGAGGCCGTACTGCTGCGCCAGCCCGTTCAGGTAAGGCATGGATGAGCTGCCAATCACGCTGGAATAACTGTGATTCTCCTCCATCACCAGGATGACGTGGCCGAAGGCGGGAACTCCTTGTACGGTTACGGTGGTGGATGCCTGCGCCGTGCCGTCCGCTCCCTGCGCAGTCGCGGTGAAGGTGGTGGTGGAACTGGGCGTAACGTTTGTGGATCCGTTGGCGGGGAAATTGCCCAGTCCCGGAATGTTCACTGACGTTGCGTTGGTCGTTGTCCAGCTCAGAACGGAAGTCGCGCCGTTAGCTATAGTATTGGGCTTAGCGTTGAACGAAATTGTGGGTGGAAGATTTTGAGACACAGTTACAGTAGTTGAAGACGCCGCTGTCCCGCCCGGTCCGATTGCCGTTGCGGTGTAAGTGGCCGTAGCACTCGGGCTGACGTTAGTCGATCCAGTTGGCCCAAACGTGCCCACTCCGGCGATGCTGACCGAGGTTGCATTGGTTGTCGTCCAGCTCAAAACTGCCGATGAGCCCGGTGCAATGCTGCTCGGCTGCGCGCTGAGAGTAACTGTGGGCTTTGGACCGGAGGTGGTCACGCTCACTACTGCGGAGGATATGCTGGTTCCTCCCGGGCCTGCGGCGGTCGCCGTATACGTGGTCGTGGTCGTGGGAGTGACCTTCACCGAACCACTGGCCGGGAACGAGCCGAGACCGCTGATGGTGACAGAGCTGGCATTCTTTGCGTTCCAACTGAGCACCGTCGACGTGCCGCTGGTCACCGTGGAAGGCGATGCGTTCAATGTGATCGTGGGCGCGTGCTGGCTGGACTTCTGCGCGGACATCGCTCCTCCACCGCACCCGATGGCGGCGATCAAGACCGCGAGCAAAAAGACCAGTGCTGATATGCGCAGAACAAATCGCATAATTACTCCTTACTTTGGTCGTATGTGCCAGGCGAAGCGCTAGGGTCAGTTTTGAGTTAGTTTCAATTTAAGCAGCCGCACTTGTGAGCCGCAAGCAAAAATGCGCCGATAAATACTCGGAAGTGCATCGGGAAATTGCAGCACCGCGTGGCGCATTCGTTTACACCAAATGATTCGGAAGATTCAACTTCACAACTGCTCCCATATCGGCAAACCGGAAACACAGGGCACCTGCCACTGTGCCCCGTGCATCTCTCACCGGTAGGTAAAACTGAAGTTGTCCAGGAACGTTGTGTAAGACGATTGGTGAGAGTTTCCGTCCATCTGGAAGTTCACCGTAATGCCCCACCAGCTACTGGGAGCCGAACCCGGAGGATAGTATCGGTTAATGTTACTGGTCACTCCGTTCAGAGTAATTGACTGGAAGAGCAACCAATTGTCGGATTGTCGCTGCACTTGAATGGTCAAGTGGTTCCATGAGTTGTTTACGGGATTGCAGGCAACTCCAGCGGATACCCACGACTGGCCGAGGTTGTCCCAAATATCCCATTCATGTCCGCCCAGAATGTTGCACTGGTTACCCCAGATCAACCCCAGGCCGTTGAAGTACATGCTGATGTCAAATTCCAGAACCTGGGTCACGCCCAGATTGGTAGGATAAAAATACACATCGTAGGTGAAGTTGTGCAGAGTCGGAAGAAGCGTGTGACCCGAGTCCGGCACTCCTTGGGTTGAACCCTCGCCGATCAAAGGATTGCTCCACAAAACGTCCGCATAAGGCGTAGTGCCGCCTATATTGAACTGGGTCGCGTCTCCGCTCAGCGAGGGTGATTTGACCCCTTGATTCATCGACCAGGTGATCCCCGGGCATGGGGCGTTACAGATGCTGTAGCCCGGAGGATACTCACCCCAGCTTCGCCACCCGCCGCTGGCTTGCAGGTTGGACAACGCAGTCCCGTTCGGTTTAACCGTCACCGTAGTAGACGCCTTCGCCGTGCCGCCCGCTCCCTGCGCAGTCGCGGTGTAGGTGGTCGTGGCGCTCGGCGTGACATTCGTCGATCCGCTCGCCGGGAAATTCCCTAATCCCGGAATATTCACTGAGGTTGCGTTGGTGGTTGTCCAACTCAGAACCGAGGTCGCGCCGATGGTGATGGTACTGGGTTGAGCGCTGAAGGAAATCGTAGGCGGAGCATTTTGAACGCCGGTGACGGTTACGGTTGTGGATGACGCAGCCGTTCCTCCAGGTCCGCTTGCCGTCGCGGTGTAAGTGGCAGTAGCACTCGGGCTGACGTTAGTCGATCCAGTCGGCCCAAACGTCCCCACTCCGGCGATGCTCACCGAGGTCGCGTTGGTTGTCGTCCAGTTCAGAACTGCGGATGAGCCCGCAGCAATGCTGCTCGGCTGCGCGCCGAACGTAACCGTGGGCGTTTGACCGGACGTAGTCACGCTTACCACAGTCGAGGACGAGGTGGTTCCTCCCGGCCCCGAGGCGGTCGCCGTGTACTTTGTCGTGGCGGTGGGAGTGACCTTGGTGGAACCAGTGGCCGGGAACGAGCCGACCCCGCTGATGCTGACGGAGCTTGCATTCTTTGCGTTCCAGCTGAGCGTCGTCGACGTGCCGCTGGTTACGGTACCGGGCGATGCGTTCAGTGTGATCGCGGGCGCTTGCTGGCTTGCGCTCTGCGTAGCCATCGCTCCTCCACCACATCCAATGGCTGCGATCAAAATTGAAAATAAAAAAACGAATGCTGATATGCGCAGGAAAAATCGCATTAATACCCCTTATGAATAAAAAGTGTCAGGCGAAGCAGCTAGGGTCACGTCTGAATTGCTTCAATTTAAGCAGCGGTAATTTTCGTCCGCAAGCGAAAATGCCCAATTAAATACTCGAAAGTACATAGGGACTGTAGCACCGGAGGATGATTTGTCCGGCAGGCAGGGCATAGCAAAGACTATCGTGTGCTACAATGCTGCTTGTATTGTGCTACAGAAGTCGGTTCACGGAGACAACGATGAAGCGCACCGCCCAAGTGGGTTCCTCGAGAAAAAAGACACGAGCAGGCGTTCATGGGTCCAAGCTTCGTGACGTCAGGGTCATCGCGGAGCAGGAAGGCCTGTTGCGTGGAGAACGAACCCAGGTGGTCCGAGGAAGAATGCCAGAGGCCCTGGTGGCGCGGGCGAAGAAGCGTACAGGGATCGATTCCGACACAGATCTCATTGAATTGGCCCTCGCGAACATTGCCGTCGAAGACGATTACCCGGACTGGCTGCTTTCCCGCCGCCGCGCCGTGAGTCGCGAGGTCGACCTTGAATTCTGAATTTCAGGCCACTCTCAGACGATTGAAACCCGAAAAACACCGAGCACAACTCAAACCCCGCGCGGAATCGGACCTCGACTTCATTGAGACAACCAACAATAAGCCAAGAAAGCTGCTTTACGACACAACCGTTTACATCGACATCTTGCAGAACCGCTTCCCGCGAAGCGGCGAACTCATGCTTCGCGCAACCGAGGCTTGGCATTCTCCAGTGACCGAAGCAGAACTGGCGGCGGCGATCGGTCTACTTGATCCGGCTCACTCAGACACGCGTCACATCGTCGAGCAAATTGTAGCCGTGATCGAACGACGCCCCAGCTATAGAACAATCCTCCCAGACTCTGAGATATGGCGGGAAGCCGGCGTCTTGGCGGGAATTCTCACGCGTTTGCAAGGATATGGGAAAGACCATCGCCGCCCAGCTTTGAATGACGCTCTGCTCTTCGCCACCGCGCGAAAGCACGCATGCGTGGTGCTGACTCGTAATGTTGTTGATTTCGATCTTCTAGGACAACTCGATCCGTCTGGCAACGTCCTTTTCTACAAATAGCAACGCTTTCGGTCGAGTGGCCTGGCTATCCTCCAAATACGCAGGCATTGTACGGAACCGAAGGCACCCTGCAAAAATACGCAGGCAAGAAATGTCCGCCCCCACATCAACACGGCACCAAGGTAATGTCCCAAGTTCATTACCCGTTTTGACCATCATTTAATTGTGGTACTCTCGAAAGTACCCCATATTCTCTGGATTTTGACTGGGTTTTTCTGTGACCTTGGTGTCCTCGAACAAGCCGGGAATCCACGTCGCGTGGAAGACGGTGACGTACCGCAGCGTGGCACTGCTGGTGCTCGCGGTCGTGCTGGTATTTTTCATGAGCTTGCGCTTGGCTTTTCCGCAATTCACTCAGAACACCATCAAGGCAGCGGACGGTTTTGGCACCAAATTGCTGGAAGCGGTGGCCGGTGCCGCGGGTAATCCGGCTAAATCCGGAAGTGCTGGCTCTCAGCAGGCGCACTTCACCGCGCTCGATGGCACGGTGCGGGTGAAAAAGGCGAATGGCAACAGTTGGGGAACCGCCGACTATAGCATTCCTCTGGAAAAGGGCGATGTAGTGCAGACCAGCTCCGAAGGCATGGCCAAGATTGTATTCAATGACGGAACCAACTACACCGTCAAACAGGATTCGCTGATTGTGATCGAAGAGAACTCAACCAACGATCAGCAGCAGACCAACGTTGCGGTCGCGGTAAGCACAGGTACGGTAGACTTGGCGACGGCCACTTATGTGCAAGGTTCGCGGTCGCAGGTCATTGTGGCCGGCGCCACCGCCTCGTTGGCGCCAGATAGCGCGGCCATGGTGCACAACGATCCCACGGGCGACCAGCACGAGATTCTGGTCAAGAAGGGAACTGGCGATATCACTCGCAATGGTGAGACTGTCCGCTTGGCAGATTGGGAGAAGGTGAGCTTCCAGGCCCAGGCGCCTCATATGGACAAGTTGAAGGAGATTGGTCCGCCCACGCCGATTTCCCCCGCCAACATGATGCCGATGTTTGTCTCCAGTGATCCCAAGCCCATCGAATTCTCCTGGACTCCGATGGCCAACGCCAAGGGCTACCGGCTGCGCATTTCGCGCAACCCGTACTTTTCTTCGACGATTGTGGATCGCAAGGTGAATACCGCCGATGTTCTGGTTTCAGGGCTTGAGCAAGGAGCATATTACTGGGTAGTGCAATCGCAGGATGCCGCCGGCAAGGAGTCGGTGGAGAGCGAAAAGAATCGGTTTACGATTATCCCCAAGGGGAGTGACAAGGCAGCGATCAATTTAGATTTGGATCCGCTGATTCAGCACGGTCACGTGATCGAGCTAACCGGAAAGACCGAGGCGGGCGCCCGGGTCATGGTAAATGGCCGCGAAGTGCCGGTAATAGGCACAGACGGCGCTTTCCATTACTTCACGCCGCCCCTGGCGACGGGAGAGAGCACGATCACCATCACCGCGCAGGATGCCAAAGGCGGAGTGAATACTTTGCAGAAAAGAGTGGTCATTCAGTAAGCAGGTAGAGACGTAGCTAGCTACGTCTTTACAGTTAGAGTGCTGCACCGAAAGGGCAGGAACCTTGGTTTGCTGAACTGGATTGCAATACCTCATAGAATCAAGATAGCTTCGGTTCCAGAATAACCGGGTAAAAGACGGAAAAAGACCGACTCCATCAGACGAGAAAGTTTCGCATGTCATCGAACAACGGTTTTCATTCAAGCGCATCGCGCTGGCACAATCTGCGGTCGCTGTTCAGCGTTTTTTCCAGCGACCTCGCTATCGACCTGGGCACGGCCAACACGCTGGTGTATGCGCGCGGCAAAGGCATCGTCGTCAATGAGCCTTCGATCGTTGCCATTAACAAAAACACCGGCGAAGTGGAGGCTGTGGGCAAGGAAGCCAAGGAAATGCTGGGCCGCACGCCTGGCAACATCGTGGCCATCAAGCCCATGAAAGATGGCGTCATCGCTGACTTCAAAGTCACCGAGAAGATGCTGAACTACTTTATCCAGAAAGCCCATAACCGCAAGATGCTGGTGCATCCCCGCATCGTGATCGGCGTGCCTTCAGAAATTACGCAGGTGGAAAAGCGCGCGGTCATGGACTCCGCCTATCGCGCCAAGGCCAGCGAGGTGCATCTCGTCGAGCAAGCCATGGTAGCGGCGATTGGCGCCGGGCTTCCCATCACCGAACCCAGCGGCAACATGGTCGTCGATATCGGCGGCGGCACCACCGACATCGCAGTGATTTCTTTAAGCGGCATCGTCTATTCGCGGTCCGTGCGCATGGCCGGCAATCAGATGGACGAAGCCATCATGAATTATCTGAAGCGGAAATATAACCTGCTGATCGGCGAGCGTACCGGCGAGCAGATCAAGATCGAAATCGGTTCCGCCTATCCGCTGGACAAGCCCCTCACCATGGAAATCAAGGGCCGCAACCTGATCGAAGGCGTTCCCAAGACCATCACCGTGGATGACAGCGAAATTCGGGAATCCCTGAGCGAATGTGTTTCGACCATCATGAATGCGATTCGCGTGGCCCTGGAGCGCACGCCTCCCGAGCTTTCCGCGGATATCAGCGATCGCGGCATTGTTCTCACCGGGGGCGGCGCCCTGCTTAAGAATCTGGACAAGCGTATTCGGGAAGAAACCGGCCTGCCGGTTTCGATTGCGGACGACCCGCTGTGCAGTGTAGTGCTGGGCACCGGCAAAATGCTGAGCGACTTCAAGCTCTTACGCAAGATTTCGATCGAGTAAAATTCCGTGGCTGCCGGGATTCACGTAATTCCTGACCCATTCTCAGATGCCCTGCCGGGTTTGCGGATACGCCTGGACGTGTAATGTTCTATAGAATTGACTTGTGAAGCTGATAGCTGATAGCTGACAGCTTGTTTTTATGGAAAACCTCATCAGCCGCTACCGCAATGTCACTATCCTGGTCGCCATTTTGTTTGCCCAGGTGCTCGGACTGGCAATGCAGGTCAGGCGCTCCACCCAGGATGAATCCACCCGCCTGATTCGGGTTTGGGCGGTGGACTCGGTGACTCCTTTCGAAAAGGCCATCGTATGGTCGCAACACGGCATAACCAGCCTGTGGCGTAACTATTTCTACCTGCGCGGCGTGAGGCAGGAGAATCGCGAGCTCAAGCAAGAAATCGAACGTCTTCGCATCGAGCAGGTTCGCCTCAACGAGGATGCGGAGCAAGCCCGCCGCCTGCAGGCGCTGCTCGGCTTCAAGGAACAATTCATCTCCAAAACTCTACCCGCGCAGGTCATCGGATCGAGCGGCAGCGAGCAGTCCCGGTCAATTTACATCGACCAAGGCTCGCGCGACGGCATCAGGCCGGATATGGCGGTCATCACCGCTCAGGGCGTCGTAGGCAAAGTGCTGCGCACCTTCAGAACCACTTCCCAGGTGCTGCTAGTCAATGATCAGACCAGCGGTGTGGGAGCCATTCTCGAGACTTCACGATTGCAAGGAGTGTTGCGCGGAACGCCGCTGGGCGAGGTAGTGCTGGAGAAAGTCATGTCCGATGAAACCGTCCAGCCGGGGGAGAAAGTAGTGACCAGCGGCGGCGATCGAATTTTTCCCAAAGGCTTGCCCGTGGGCACGGTCACAAAGGTTTCGCCGGGCGCGGAACTCTTTCTCAATATCCGAGTGAAGCCCGCCGCCGATCTGGGCCGCCTGGAGGAAGTGCTGGTGATCACGCAGCAGGAAGAAAAGTCGCCCGCCTCTGCGGAAGGCGTCCCACCGATGCGCGCCGCCGACATTCTGGCACAGAGACTGCCTTCCGTTCCCGACCGGCCTCCAGATGACCCCAATAAGCCCCCGCCACCGACCAGTGGATTGAAGATTTTTCCCGCCCCTAACACGCCAGCGATGCCCACTCCGGCAGGAAGCCCTAAGCCGAGCCGTATGGTGGCGGGCGACCCGCCCGCCCAAACTCTCGCAACCCAAAGACCGTCAGGCCCAAGCTCGACCGCGACAGTCACCACTCCGAAAGCGCATGTGTACCCTGCGGGGAGCGCGAATAATTCTGGAAGCGCATCTTCCCCAATCAAGCCCAACGAGAACTCTTCCGTCGCAAAGCCGATAACGCCACTTAAGCCCACAGCTCCGGCGGTGAAAGCGACCTCGGACAACTCGTCCCAACCGGCGTCTCCGAAGGCCGAACCAGCCACGCCGCCGGCGATCGAGCCACCGCCACAGGAACAGCCTCAATAGCGTGCCTATCACTTACACCTCGAATGAGCAGGTTGAGGTTTACCGGTTCAGTCCTCCGGCAGCCATCCTGATCCCACTGGTCGCGGTATTCCTGCAGGTGTTCGTACCGTTACGGCTTCATTTCTTCTCGATCTTCGATCTGCCACTGTTGGTGGTAATTTTCTTTGCCGTCGCCCGGCGAAGCCCGGTCGCGGGATTGCTCACCGGCGCGGCCATCGGCCTGTTGCAGGATTCGCTCACCGGCCATCCCCTGGGCTTGTACGGGATTGCCAAAACCGTGGTTGGCTATGGCGCATCCTCGCTCGGCGTCAAGTTGGACGTGGAGAACGTCGGCTCGCGGTTTCTGGTCACACTGTTTTTCTACGTGGTGCACGAAATCGTGTACTTCACCGTCGCCCGCGGATTGGTGGGACTCACTCTGCAATGGAGCTGGGCGCACGAACTAGGCTCGGCCTTGGCGAATGCGTTCCTGGCAGTCATCCTGTTCGCGCTGCTGGATCGATTCAAGCAAAGAATTTGAAGGGCGCAGAGACACAGAGTCACAGATGACAAATTAAAGACTTCTCTGTGACCCTGTGTCTCTGTGGTGACACTTCCGCAATCTGTTAATATCCTGAGAAATCCACCGTGATCGACATCCACAACCACATCCTCGCCGAGGTCGACGACGGCCCCAAATCCTGGGACGTGGCCGAGGAGATGTGCCGCATGGCGGCTGCAGATGGCATCGAGCATATTGTCGCCACTCCCCACGCCAATGACCGCTACCACTACGATCGCGAGTTCCTCACCCGGACGCTCGATTACCTCCGGCAGCGCATTGGTCCAACTCCCAGCCTCAGCTTGGGCTGCGACTTCCATCTCTCGTACGAAAACCTCCAGGATGTGATGCGGTTCCCGGATCGCTACACCATTGAGGGCAGCCGCTACTTGCTGGTGGAACTGAACAATTACAGCGTTCCAGTTCAGATCGAGGAGCACTTCAGCAAACTGCTCGAGAAGGGGCTGACTCCAGTAATTACGCACCCGGAACGCAATCCGATCGTGCAGCGCACTCCGCAGCGAATTCTCCAATGGGTGGAACTTGGCTGCGTAATTCAAGTGACCGGCTCGGCAGTGAACGGGCAATGGGGGGAAGCTGCGTGGCGAACGGCGCAATGGCTGCTCAAACGCGATGCCGTGCACGTGCTTGCCACCGATGCCCATGACACCAAGCATCGTCCCCCGCTGCTTTCCCCCGCCCGCGACGCGGCTGCCGAGATCTGCGGGGCAGACGTGGCACGCGCGTTAGTCGATGGCAATCCGCGCGCCATTATCAGCGGCCAACCGCTGCCGTATTTTCCTGATCCCGTAATGAAAAGTTAGTTTGTTTTTCAATCCGTGCGATCTGCGTACATCTGTGGCGAGGCTTGAGAGTTCTATCTTTGCTGCTTACTGGGATCTGTTGCGCTGGTCGGAGTCGCGGCCGGAACTGCGCCTGCCGCCTGCGATTGGCTGGTCATGGCGCTTTCAGGATTCAGCAGATGCTGATGATCGGGCCCCAATCCCAGCTTGATCAGCGCCCGCGCATCGGGAGTGGTTTTTGACTGCCAATTATTATCCGCCTGATAGCGCTGCATGGCCTGTTGCGTGGCCTCATTCCACACGCCGGTAGGTTTCCCCGTCAGGTAATGCTCGCGGATGAGGGCTTCCTGGATCTCCAGGGCACGCTGCGAGTCAATCTTCTGCTGTCCACGAACACCCCGTTTCGCCGCGGATTTCCGCGATCGTTTGCTCTTGCTGGCCGTCGAGTGGGCTGAAGTACCAGTGGACTTGGAATCCTTTGGATGAGAACTCGTGGCAGCGTTGGAGGGGGATGCAGACTGCTTAGTGCTGTCTTGGGCAATCGACAGCGAGGCCGCAAGAAGCACAACGCAGCTGGCCACCGAAAGCCTCATCACCCCGAAGGGAAGGCAACGCAAAAGTGAACCTCGTAAACAGAACCGGCACTGAGTAATGATCCCCGATCGGGGCCGCTCAGTGCCAGTCTCCATGGTGTGTGACCGGGTTACGGAAGTGTACCGGCCAGGAAGATGGTGCCGCCCTGGCGGCCCGCTCCACGCTGGCGTACCAGGAACACGACATCCTGTCCGCTCTTCAGCGATGCAGAGATGCGGCCAAAGTCCTCCTCAGAGTTCACCTGTTGTTTGTTGATCTCAAGGATGACGTCTCCACGAGTGAGGCCAACATCGTCGGCGAAGGACGACGGCTTGATATCCCGCACAATCACACCCTTGCCCGCAGGGATGTCCAGGCGATCGGCCATCTCAGAAGTGACGGCTCCAACCGTCAGGCCCAACTTGCTCTCTTTGGGTGATTCTTCCTCGGCGTTTTCTTCATCGTCACCCAGGCGAGCGGCAAACAACTTTGCCCGGTCAGCAACCGTAACCGTGGCTTCCTGTTTCTTGCCGTTGCGAACCAAACCGAGCACTACCTTGGTGCCGGGCTTGCGGCTGGCGATGTCGGAAACCAGATCATCCCCGTTCTTCACCGGCTTACCATCCACGGAGATAATAGTATCGCCCACCTTGATTCCCGCCCGCTCCGCAGGACTGCCCGCAGTCACGTCGGAAACGGTCACCCCGCCAGCACCCGCACCATACACGCGCGAAATTGCCGGATTTTCCTGGGCGTTGAACATAATCCCAATCGATCCCCGAGAAACGCGGTGATCAGGCGCAATGAGCTGGTTATAGACATTGACGACCGTGTTCGAGGGCATGGCAAAACCGACGCCAGCGTAAGCATTGGTGTCGGTGAGAATCGCAGTATTGATGCCGATCACTTCGCCAGCCATGTTGACCAGCGGGCCACCAGAGTTGCCGGGATTGATGGCCGCATCGGTCTGAATAAACGACTGGAATTGCCGGTTGGGCACGATATTGCGCCCTTTCGCCGAAACAATCCCGGCTGTCACCGTCTCCGACAAACCAAAAGGACTGCCCACGGCCAGCACCCAATCTCCCACCTCCATGCTTTCGGAGTTGCCCAGCTTGGCGACCGGCAGCGCCTTGTCGGACTCAATCTTGATCACAGCCAAATCGGTTTCCTGGTCCGAACCGATCACTTTGGCATCGTGCAAAACTCCCGGCGGATCATCCATCAGCTTCACCCGGATGCGGTCCGCTTTTTCGACCACGTGGCGGTTGGTGACGATGTAGCCTTTGGCATCAACGATGACTCCAGAACCCAGCGAATGTTCGCGAATGGGACCGTTGCTGCCCGGCTGGCCGCCGAAAAACTTATCAAAGAAATCGTCGAAGGGATTCTGCTCATCCGGTTGGTCGGGATTGCCTCCTCCGCGCCGGCGATGCGGATTCTTGATGGTCGACTCGGTGTTGATGTTGACCACGCTCGGTTCCAATTGCTTGGAGATCTGCGAAAACTGGCTGGACAGCTGCCGCGGAGAAGGAATGCTCAAGGGCGTAGCGTCCGAACTCTTCTTCTCCTGGCCTTTGACTCCCTTGGAAATAACGGTTCCGATGAGAATGCCGACCGTCAATGTGACCAAAATCGTGAGTGTATATGCGGCACGGTTGGCCTTCAACCGCGCCCAGAAGCCGCTGGCAAGCGGGTCCATAGAACTTCCTCCAGTGAGCGTCCGCACTCAGTAAGATGCGGACGCAATAAGATCGGTGCCAAGTAGTATCAGTACTTAACAATTATACCTTTTCGCGTAAACGGAAAGGCCGCGTCAGCTTGATTAGATAACCGTGTCGGCTCCAAACGACCGAGTAGACTTGGTGCGCTCAAACAAACCAAGACTCGGAGGAAAGGAGCCGAGCGATGAAGATTATAGGTTGTGATTTGCATACGCGCTACCAGCAGATTGCGATGCTGGATGAGGAGACCGGCGAGCTGATCGAGCGCCGGTTGGAGCACGCGAGCGGCGAGGCGCGCGCGTTCTACGCGGCCCTGGCCGGGCCGGTGCGAGTGGGCATCGAAGCTACCGGGCACACGCGCTGGTTCGAACGCCTGCTGGGGGAGTTGGGGCAGGAGCTGTGGATCGGGGATGCGGCCGCGAAGGGCCGTGACGGTTTCACGCCCTACGCGGGCTTGATTTTCGACGCAGCCGGGAATTTGTACGGCACGACCTACGGCGGTGGTACTTACGGCGGCGGCACAGTCTTCGAAGTGTCGCCAGGTGCGAGCGACCAGTGGAGCGAAAAAGTACTCTACAGCTTCGGCAGCGGCAAAGACGGGGTGGCGCCCCGCGCCGGCCTGATTTTCGACGGAAAGGGAAATTTGTACGGCACAACCTCTTTTGGCAGCGCTGGTGGCGGCTACGGCACGGTCTTCCAGTTGACGCTCTCCAACGGCCAGTGGACCGAGACGGTGCTGCATGCTTTCGGCGGGAGTGACGGAGCCTGGCCCTGGTACGCCGGCCTGATTTTCGATGCAGCAGGGAATTTATACGGCACAACGTCTTCGGGCGGCGCGCAGGATTGCAATGGCGGCAACAATGAGGGCTGTGGCACAGTGTTCCAGTTGGCTCCCTCCAACGGCCAATGGACCGAGACGGTGCTGCATTTTTTCGGCAGCGGGAAGGACGGCGCTTACCCCTACGCGAGCCTGATCCTTGACAAAGCAGGGAATTTATACGGCACAACGACTGAGGACGGCAACCCCAAGTGCGTTGGCGGCAATGGCTGCGGCGCGGTATTCCAACTGTCACCTTCCAACGGTCAGTGGACCGAGACAGTCCTGTTTGCCTTCTTCGATACGACCAGGAGGAACCCGTCCGCGGCTTGGTCTTCGACCCGGCTGGAAATTTGTACGGCACTACGAACGACGGCGGCGCCTTCGGTGTCGGCAACGTCTTCGAGGTCACGCCGTAACCTGGGACTTCGGGACAACGTGGCTGGCCCACCTTTACGTCATTTGAAGCTGTGAAATAACCCCGAATCAAAATCAGCATCATGGTTTCATACGAAAACTCGGCGTTGGGAAGCCCCATAAACGATCTTTGCAGCTCCTGTTTACACTTCTGGTCCTGGGAAAAACCGCCTCTGGGGGTTAGTTCACAGCTTCAAAGAACGCAAAGATGGGGCACCCGGAGTTTGGCTCGGGAAAAGAGAAGGTGACGCCAGTTGCTTTTATCCGCCGGTTCGCGCCATTTCGACCGCTCTAAGCACTGCCTGGGCCTTATTCATGGCCTCCTGAAATTCCTTGGCGGGATCGGAATCGGCGACGATGCCGGCGCCGGCTTGCAGGTAGGCGTGCTTGCCTTGCATCAGCATAGTGCGAATGGCGATGCAGGAGTCGAGGTTGCCGGCGAAGTCGGCGTTGAGCACGGAGCCTCCATAGACGCCTCGGCGCACCGGTTCGACTTCTTCGATGATTTGCATGGCGCGCACTTTCGGTGCTCCGCTCAGGGTGCCCGCAGGAAAGCAGGCAGCAAAAGCATCGAGCGCGTCCAGGCCTTCGCGCAATTTGCCTTCGAGCGCGGAGACGATGTGCATGACGTGCGAGTAACGCTCCACATACATGAGGTCGCGCACTTTGACGGAGCCGTACTCGCTTACGCGTCCCAGATCGTTGCGGCCTAGGTCGACCAGCATGACGTGCTCGGCACGTTCCTTCTCGTCGGCGAGCATTTCTTTTTCCAGGCGCGAATCTTCGGCTTCATCGCGCCCGCGGGGATGGGTTCCGGCAATGGGTCGGTACTCCAGCTTACTGCCGGTCACGCGCACCAGCATCTCGGGAGAGGATCCGAGGACGTGGGTATCGCCCATGCGAAGGAAATACATGTACGGCGAAGGGTTCACCGTGCGCAAGGCGCGATAGATATCGAAGGGTGCAACCTCCGGAGAAAAATCCAGGCGCTGCGACAGCACGACCTGATAAATGTCGCCGGCGGCGATGTATTCTTTGGCGCGATCCACGGACTTCATGAAACGGCTGCGGCTGGTTCCGGCGTGAACCTTCATCTTAGAGTTGCGCTGCTTGCCAGAGTTCTGCCAATGGGCGGAGCGCAGACCGCGAGCGAGCTTCTTCTCGAGGATCGCGATATCGGCAAGGGCACGGGCATAGGCTTTGCGCGGGCTCTCGCGCGAAACATCGGCGCTGGCGATGATGTGGATCTGATGGCGCAGATGATCGAACGCCAGCACGCGATCGAAGAACATCAAGACGCAATCAGGCAGAGAGAGATCGTCCTTGGCATGCTCGCCGATTTTTTCCAGTTGGCGAACCGTGTCATAGGAGAAATAGCCGACGGCGCCTGCGGTGAACCGTGGCAGCCCCGTGAACGTGGCCGGACGGTGCTGACGGAGCAGCTCTTTCAAGATGGGCATCACCTTGCCCTTGCGCGGCTCGCGCGCCTTACCGCGTTGCAGCAAGACATCCTCGCCGCGGGCCTGCACCTGCAAGTACGGACGCGCGCCGAGGAACGTATAGCGGCCGATTTGCTCTCCGCGCTCGATGGATTCGAGCAGGAAAGCATCACGCTCGTTGGCGGCGATTGCGAGAAAAGCAGAGACTGGCGTGAGCAGGTCGGCAGCGACCGACTTAACCACTGGAACCAGCGTGAACTCGCGGGCCAGGCGGGAAAACTCCTTATAATCGGGGCGTAGCAAGCGGTTGTCGGTTAGACCCTTTCCGTGGGATCGCGTCTGCCATTATAAGGGCCGGCGCGCACCACACCAGAGTAACCTCCTGTAACCACCGAATGAATTGACGGATTCGACGGCACGGCGGAAGATGGCAGTTTAACCGACATCCGTTGTGGGGGCTTATGCGTATTAAGTTCTGGGGAGTTCGCGGTTCCACCCCTGCTCCCCAGCCGGAAAATATGCGCTATGGTGGCAACACTTCCTGCGTGGAGGTGCGCGTTGGCGACAGTCTCTACGTCTTCGATTGTGGCACGGGCTTCCGCGTGCTTGGACAGGCTCTGCGGCATGAGTTCAACGGGCGTCCGGTTTCCGCTCACGTGTTCGTTTCGCACTTTCATTGGGACCATATTCAGGGGATTCCGTTCTTTGGCCCCCTGTATGACAACCGCGAGAACCGTTTTCAGTTTCATTCTTCGAGCCGGACCCGGAGCCTGAAGCGGGTACTCGAAGAGCAGATGGCCTCACCCTACTTCCCCGTGGGGCTGACTGAAATGCAAGCCGGGCAGAACTTCTATGATCTGGAGGAAGGCCGCATCCAGTTGGGGGACGTAAGCTTGCAGACCTTGTGGCTAAACCATCCCCAGGGTTGCATGGGCTACCGGTTGGAAACGAAAGACGGCGCGATCGTTTACGCAACCGATAACGAACCCGGGGACGCGCTGTTCGACAAGAACGTGCGCAAGCTTGCAGCCGGGGCAGACGTTTTAATTTACGACGCGCAGTACCTTCCCGAAGAATACGACCGCAAACGGGGATGGGGACACAGCCATTGGCGCGAAGCCATCAATGTGGTCACGGAAAGTGGTGCGAAGGATCTAGTCCTCTTCCATCACGATCCCGATCATGATGACTCGTGCATCGATAAGGTAGTCAAGGAAGCCCGAGACTACTATCCCCGGCTGCGGGCCGCTTCCGAAGGGATGGAGATTGAGGTATCGGCTCGCTAGCCAGTCAGTTCTTTGCCAACCTTTGAACTCTGAATCCTGGATTACAATGAGGAGTTGGGCCAAGCGGAAATTACTTCGAAAGGGGCCGTGAGTGACGCAGTTCTCAGCACCGTGGCCACATCTGTCGGTGATCTCGGTCATCGATATTCTGCTGGTCGCAATTATCATTTATGAGTTTCTCGCCCTGATCAAGGGCACCCGCGCTTCCCTAATGGTTGTAGGTGTGGCGGGGCTGGGGCTGGCATTCTACCTGTCCCGGCTGGGTAATCTGGCCGCGTTGAACTGGCTGATCAGCACGCTGCTACCTTATACAGTGTTCGCGCTGATTGTGGTTTTTGCCGCTGAGATCCGGCAAGCTCTGGCGCGCCTGGGGCGGGGACTTACGCTGAGCCGCTCCGCAGGTTCGGAGGCGGACGCTTACGATGACATTGTGCTGGCCGCGAATCTGTTCTGCCAGAACCAAACGGGCGCTCTGATCGTCATCGAGCGGGAGATTGGTTTGCGCACCTATATCGAAAGCGGGGTTCCGCTCGACGCCCAACTTTCCTACGATCTGCTGGCGACCATCTTTCGTCCTAGTGCTCCGCTGCACGACGGGGCTGTGATCGTGCAGAATGACCGCGTTGCGGCTGCTGCCTGCTTTCTGCCCCTCTCCATGAACCCGGTGCTTTCCACCCAGCTGGGGACTCGGCATCGCGCGGGCATTGGAGTGACTGAGGAAACCGATGCCATCGCTGTGATTGTTTCCGAGGAGACTGGCAGCATCAGCCTGGCGGTTTCGGGCAAGATCGAGCGTGATCTGAGTGTCGAACAGTTGCGCGATCGGCTCGGAGAATTGCTGCGGCGCTACGTGCCTCCGTCCACGTTGCCCACGCCGATTTCGAACGGCAGCGAGGTGCTGGACGGGGCTGATGCCGAAAGTTCGCGTGGCACTTTGCCTCGCCCTGCTGATTCTCGTTTGGACGACGCTCGTTTGAATAATTCGCGTTTGAGCGACTCCCGGTTGAATCAGGGAGCGGATCGTTAGCCCATGCGAGACTTCCTGCATCGCCACGTGCTCGACAACCTGGGGCTGAAGTTGATCTCGCTTGCTCTGGCGGTGGGATTATGGCTGGCGGTATCGCGCGATCCCGTGGCGGAAGTTGCGGTCGACGTGCCCATCGAGTTCCACAATATCCCGCAAAATCTGGAGATCAGCTCGGAGAATATTCCCAAGGCGCAAATCCGGCTTCGCGGTCCGGAGCGGGCGGTGCACCACCTTCAACCTTCCGACGTTTATGCCGAAATCGAACTGAGCGGGATCAGACCTGGCGAAAGGACTTTTGATTTGACGGCACAACAGATTCACCAGCCTTCCGAATTGGAAGTGGTTCAGGTCGTTCCTAATCAGCTTCACCTCAACTTCGACGCACGCCTCATTCGACAGGTTCCGGTGCAACCGCGTATTGTGGGCACCTTTGTTTCCGGGTATGCCATAGCGCGGGTGGTGGTGGAGCCTTCGACCATCACCATCAGCGGGCCGAAGAAGCATGTGGAAGCAGTTGAGTCGGCGATCACAGACCCGGTGGACGTAAGCGGTGACATCAACCGCGCGACCTTCACCAGGCATGCGTACGTTTCCGATGCTCTAATCCAGGTTGCCAGTCCTGATCCCGTGCGCGTAACCGTCATCATGCAGAAAGTTGACGCGACAACCGGCGGAGTTCAGTCCACGAAACCAGAATGACATCCCAGACTCGACAGCTCTTCGGAACCGATGGCATCCGCGGTGTAGCCGGCGAATTCCCTTTGAGTTTAGAAAGCACGTACCTCATCGGCCGCGCGCTCGGTCATGACCTGATTCGCACGGATCCGCAGCCCAGTGTTGTGATCGGACAAGATACGCGGGAATCAAGTTCGTGGATCGCCGACCGCGTAATGCTGGGACTTGTTTCGAGTGGCTGTGAAGTGCATAGCGCGGGGGTGATTACGACTCCAGGGGTGGCCTACCTTGCCCGTTCGCGGCGCCATGCCGCCGGAGTCGTGATTTCGGCCTCGCACAATCCCTGGACCGACAATGGCATCAAAGTTTTTTCCGGCGATGGATACAAGTTGCCCGACTCGCATGAACTTGCCATCGAGCGGGAAATCTTCGCACTGCTGCAGAATCCGGAGCGCCACGTTCCTGTGTCGACAAAGCCTGCTCCCAGCCTGCCCGGTGAGGCAAGCCTCCGGCACGCGTATATCGAATGGCTCGCGCAAAATGTGAAGACGGACTTGAGCGGAATAAGAGTTCTGGTGGATTGCGCCAACGGGGCGGCCACGGCGGAAGCTCCTGAACTGTTTCGAGCTTCCGGAATTCAGGCAACCTATCTGAGCGCATGTCCTAATGGAAAAAACATCAACGACAATTGCGGCGCCCTGCATCCGGAAGCGCTGGCCAAAGCAATCGCTGGGAATAAGGGTCAATTTGATTTAGGCGTTACCTTCGATGGCGATGCGGATCGCGCCCTGTTCGGCGACGCGAACGGCCGCGTGGTCAACGGCGATGCCGTGCTTTTGTTAGTTGCTCGCGACATGCAATTTCGCGGCGTTCTCACCGGTTCGACGATCGTTGCCACCACCATGTCGAACATGGGTCTGGAAATCGCATTGCGCAAAGCCCGCATCCGCATGCTGCGCGCTAACGTTGGCGACAAGTACGTGCTCGAGGAGATGCTGAAGACCGGTGCGATTCTGGGTGGTGAGCAGTCGGGCCACATCATCTTCCGCGATGGAGAAGCCACCACGGGCGATGGCCTGCTGACCTCTTTGCGAGTAATGGAAATTATGGCGCGAAGTGGCAAGTCGCTGGCGGAGTTGATCGGCGATCTCAAAGTCTTTCCGCAGACCATTCAGAATATTCGCGTCCGTGAAAAAATTCCGTTTAGCCAAGTGCCGGAGATCCAGCGTACGATCGAAGCGGCGGAACGCGAACTCGATGGCAATGGGCGCGTGGTTGTCCGTTACTCGGGCACCGAATCGCTAGCGCGGGTTATGGTAGAAGCTGAGACGGAAGAAAAGATGAAGACGCTGGCGGGAAGTATTGCTGGCGCGATTAAGAATGCTCTGGGAGTTTGACGATTGTGTTGGGAGGAGTCTTTGACCCGTCCAGGCCGAGCGAAGCCCGGCACTGCGATTACCTATGAAAATGCTGTTGTCTAACGCCGCCGCGATATGGAATCTGCTGCTCCTGCTGGCGGTAATCGGGACGCTCGTCTGGTTCCTCTACTGGTTTGGTTTGCGCAGACTCATCCGGGCGAGAAGGATTGCGAGCTCACGCGACCGAAGAATGCTGCGCGAAGCCGCGGAACGAGAAGTGGATCGGGAACGCTCCTAATGTAGGCGCGAGCGTCCTCGCTCGTGCTGAATTGATTGAAATCTCCGTGCGTGATTGTCGCTGGACCGGGTTGCGGACGGAACCAAAAGCCTCAGGGGCTAAAACCCATTCTTTATCTGGCTCGTAGCGGTACGGCCGAAGCCGTGCCCTCCCGAGAGAATTCCCGGACTTCTCGGGACAAACTCTAGAATTCCAAATCGCGCCAATTCGCCCCAACTCCAATCTCCACCAACAGTGGCACGGTTAGGGGATGAACTTTCTCCATCTGCTCCCGCACCAGGGTTCGCATTACTTCGATTTCAGCGTCTGGAACCTCGAAGACCAGTTCGTCGTGAACCTGCAGGGTCATTCTTGATTTCAGTTGCTGCTCGCGCAGTGCCGCGTCGATGCGGATCATAGCAATCTTGATTAAATCGGCTGCTGTTCCTTGCAAGGGTGTATTGACCGCGGTCCTCTCTGCAAAACCGCGCAGGTTGGCGTTCTTGCTATTGATGTCTGGAATGGGACGAACGCGCCCAAACAGCGTTCTTACTCTGCCCTCGCGCCGGGCTTCATCCAGCGTTCGGTCGATGAACGCGCGTACGCCGCTGTACTTTTCAAAATAGGCGTTGATGAACTGTTTGGCCTCGCTGGGCTCAATGCCTAAATTCTGCGAGAGTCCGAACGCAGACAGTCCATACACGATGCCGAAATTCACTACTTTCGCTTGTCGGCGGTGATCGGGCGTGACCATGAGCGGGGGCACGCCGAACACTTGAGACGCGGTGAGCGTGTGTATATCGTCACCGCGGCGATAGGCTTCGACCAGCAGCGGGTCTTTCGAGAAGTGGGCCAGCAAGCGAAGCTCGATCTGCGAATAATCCGCTGCCATCAGCACATGTCCTGGTTCGACAGTGAATGCCGCCCGAATCTCGCGGCCCAGTTCGGTGCGAATCGGAATGTTTTGCAGATTGGGATTCGCCGACGACAATCTTCCCGTCGCCGTACCAGTTTGGCCAAAGGTGGTGTGCAGGCGGCCGCTTGCGGGATTCAGCAGGGCCGGCAAGGCATCGACGTACGTTGATTTGAGCTTGGTCAGTTGACGGTATTCGAGCACCAGGCGAGGTGCGTCGTGTTCGGCGGCCAATCCTTCCAACACGTCCACCGCAGTCGAAATCGTTTTCCCTTTCCCATACTTCACCGGCTTGGGCAGATTCAACTTGTTGAAAAGGACATCGCCCAATTGCTTCGGTGAACTTATATTGAACTCGCATCCTGAGCACTCGTAGATTTCTTTCGCCTTGGAGTCGATCTCGCGTTCCAGACGCGACGACATCTCCGCCAAAGCGGAACGGTCGATCTTGACTCCGGCGTGCTCCATGCGTGCCAGCACCGGCACCAGCGGCAGATCGATTTCCTCGTACAACTTCAGCAGAGCGGATTCTTCCAATTCGCGACGCAACGCCGTTGCCAGGCGGCCTGTAATATCCGCCGCTTCGGGCAGCGTTCCGCTGAGCTTCAGGTTAAAGCGCCGCAGCGCGACGTCGGCTAGACGATGCGAAGAGTAGGTCGGATCAAGCAGGTATGAATACAGCATGGGATCATGCTGTACGCCCTGAAGCACGATCCCTTGCCTTTCTAGAATGTGAGTCGCAGCTTTGTAATCGTGAATGGCTTTGGGGAGACCCTTGTGTGCCAAGGCAGATTTCAGCTTGGATGTCGCTTCTTCTGCTCCGGCGCTGATAGTGATCGCCACGCCAAGTGTTGATGAGATCGCGAAATCCCGCGGACGCTCCATAGCCGGCGACTCGGATGTGAGCGCCAACATGCCGGTTTCCGCTTCCTCGTCCTCCGGTTCCTGCTCGTCGACAACATCTGTCTCGGCCTCTACGGCCACAGCAAGTGTTCCTCCCATCGGAATGGCCTTGAGCACCGCGTCCACGTCGGCCGCCGATTTGGCCTCGGTATAATGCGCCTCGCTCACCTCGACGACCGGCAGCAGTTCTTTTAAAAGTGAAGTGAACTCCAGTTCGGTGAACAGGGCGCGCAGCGATTCTATGTCCGGCTCGCCCATCTTCATCGCGTCCACATTCAGTTCGATGGGCACATCGCAATCGATAGTCACCAGCTTCTTGCTAAGCAGGATGTTGTCGCGATTGTTCTGCAGCGATTCGCGGTAGGTTTTCTTCTCGACTTCCGACGCACGATCCAACGCCTGTTCGACCGAACCAAAGCGCTTGATGAGTTCCACCGAACCCTTATCGCCGATGCCCGGGGCGCCGGGAATATTGTCGATGGAGTCGCCTCGCAGGGCCATGACATCGATCACACGTTCGGGAGGCACTCCTAGAATTTCCTCGACCTTGGCGGCGTCGCAGATCAGGTTGTCTTTCGGCGGGTTCAAGACGCATACCCGGTCGCTTACCAGTTGCAACATGTCTTTATCGCTTGAAACCACGTATACGGAATAGGATTGCGCCACGGCTTTGCGCGCCAGTGTGCCGATCACGTCGTCGGCTTCGTAGCCTCCGAGTTCAAGGATGGGAATGCGGTAAGCTTCCAGCGCTCTACGGATATAAGGCAACTGCTGGGCGAGGTCTCCGGGCATTTCTTTACGATTGGCTTTGTAGCCCTGATACTCGATCTCTTGGAAAGTCTGAGTCTTCAAGTCAAAGCGGCGCACGCTGGTGAGGCCTCCCGCCTGCTGATCGCGAAAGGTAGGCGCGGCCACGTCAAACACTGCCGCCAGATACTCCGGGGAAAAATCGTCGCGCAATTTGCGCAACATGTTGACGAAGACATAAGTGGCCGCAGTCGGCAACCCCGTTTTTGTGGACATGCCCCGTTGCCGCGCCATGGCGTGATAGGCGCGGAAGATGAAGGACATGGTATCGATCAAGTAAATGCATCCCGCTTCGCCGGGGACAATCGTCGGCTTTAGCGACGGAACGAACGCGTCCGGCGTGACAGCGACAGCGCCACCCTCGGCCGACGTAGACGGGGATTTCTTTCGGAGAGCCAACAGATTAGTTTAGCAGCAGGCAGGCACGCTTACCGCCGCGTTAGAGACGTAGCAAGCTACATCTCTACCTAGAAGCTCACGGTAAAGTCGGCCTCGACGAACTTAGTCTTTGTGCCGTCAGAGTTGCTGAAAACCAGATGGTAGGTCTGCGGCTCTCCATATGTTGTTGGAAGCCGCCAATCCACTACTTGATTGTGAGCGGAATCCAGTTCATAGGTTACGCTTTGGGGAGGGCCGTGTAGAAAGTCATTGTATTCCTGCTCATTCAATAACAGTAAATCAATGTCGGCGGTGCCATTGCTCGAGTCGGGGTCATTACGTTTCGTGAACGACCGGAAGGTGCCGCGCAATCTGGTGCTCTCCTGGTGCGCGGGTGCCACGAACAAAAACTGGGTTTGATTGCTCACCGAGAACACCTTGTGCAGAAAATTCTCAGGCCGCCGCGTTTCGATGTGAGCCGGAGTGACCGTGAGTGGTTCAAGCGGCTCTTCAAGCCGTACTTCCTGAGACTGGTCGACATTGGACGTTTAGTCCCGAGGCCGTCTTTTTTCGAGCAAGCGCAGGCCGATAACAACAAGGCAATTATGAGCAGCGCGGGTAAAATTCTCATTACTTCCTCCCTAAACATTCCGCTACTGCTAATTTTCTGATGGCCTCCCCTCCGGTGCACAGATGACTGAAGTCACCGGCTCCGTTTCCCGTACTCGGTAGTGTAATGCAGCTTGATCACTCCGCAGGTGTGCTGCTCGGGCGAATAAACCACACAGGTATCGAAAGGCCGAGAATACACGTGCAGGCTAACTGCTCTTTGGTTGAACTCGCGCGGATTGTACACGCGGTGCACCGGCTCCAGGGGATCGACGGCACAGGGCTGGGCCGAATTCATTTCCAGCGTATCCGCTGTGTCCAGCTGGCATGTGCCTTCTTCGAGCTTCTGAGAAATCACGCGATAATTTTCTACCAGCAATCTGCCTGCCGGCACCGCCATCCAGCAATTCTGGTCGCGGTGATTATGAACCGAACTGCCCTGGCCGACCTCCCAACAGACCGCGATCAGTTCATAAAGCGGCGTTTTGTCGATCAGGTTTCGGGTGTAGTGCTGTCCGTCCCAAGTCAGGTAGGGAGCCAATGTGTCCGGCGCGACCGGCGTACTCTTAAGAAACCTAAGGATCGGGTCGGTGCGGTCGAACGCAGCCTGCGGGAATTTCCGCAGCTCCGACACAAAATGTTCTATCGACATTTGTTTAGACAACGCCTGTGTTTCCATGTTTCACTCCTCTGCGTTGCTCAGTATATCGCCTACGGGACCGCTTCAACCGGTCGAACCCGCACGGGCGACGCCCGCGCCTACATTTCACTCTACGAACATGCAGTCGCCATAGGAATAAAACCGGTATTCCTGTTCGACCGCGTGGCGGTACGCCTCGAGTACGGGTTCCTTCCCTCCCAATGCGCCTACCACCATTAGGAGGGTGGACTGCGGTAGATGGAAATTTGTCAGTAGAGCTCCCACTATGCGGAATTCATAGCCGGGATAGATAAATATATCGGCTTCGCCGCTGCCAGCTTGCACTCGGCCATCTCCGGATCTACCCGCTGCGTGTTCCAAGGTACGCACGGTCGTGGTTCCCACCGAGACCACACGTCGCCCTGCGTCCACGGCACGGTTTATGGTTTTGGCTGTGTCGGTGGAAATTTCGTAAGCCTCGCAGTGCAATCGATGATCTTCGACCCGGTCTGCAGATATCGGTTGGAAAGTTCCTAAACCCACGTGCAGGGTAATCTCCGCCGTCTCGATGCCGCGATCTCGGATGCGCTGAAGGATCTCTGGGGTAAAGTGCAGTCCCGCGGTTGGCGCCGCGACCGAACCGCGCACGCTCGCGTAAACCGTCTGATAGCGATCGCGATCAGCGGGGCGGTCTGGCCGGCGAATATACGGGGGCAACGGGACGTGCCCCAGCCGCTCCAGCAAACTGAAGAAATCTGCTGCCGGGCGAAAGCGTATGCGCCGCTCCCCGAAACTTCCCCTGGCTGTCACCTCGGCTTCCATCTGATTCTCTTTTCCGAAGAACAGCCGCTCTCCCACGCCAATCTTGCGCCCGGGGCGGACCAGGCACTCCCACTCGTCGGGATCCTGGTTTACTTGGCGGGTGAGCAGTACTTCAACCCGGCCCTTGAGGAAATCGGGGGCGGCGGGGTTGTGCAGGCTTACGGGCTGCGCTTTTGCCCCGCATCTCCTCCCGTAGAGCCGTGCCGGAAAGACCCTGGTGTTGTTGAACACAAGCAAATCGTCTGCCCGGAGCAAATCGGGAAAGTCGCGAAACCGGCCATCGTGAAGCGCTCCCGAGCTGCGGTTCACGGTCAGTAGGCGAGAAGCGGCCCGGTCGGCAAGGGGTTCCTGGGCGATCAGCTCCGCGGGAAGATGATAATTGAATTCTGAAACTAGCACGCCGGCTGATTATAAATTCCAAGACCTCGGAGGCACGTCGACACATTTTTCGCAACAAACGCATTGTGTTGAACCGACTTTGTGCGATACCATACGCAAACCAAGTTCGGGTCCGCTTACCCCCGGCAGCCCCCAAAACGCATGCCTAGCGAACGCCAGCATCGACGAGAAATGGTTCTTTTTGGCCAAATGCTGCACCAGCGTGGCTACGTCGCCGCCACCGACGGCAATCTTTCCGCCCGTCTGGATGACCGACGGATCATGGTTACCCCCACGTGCATGAGCAAGAGCATGTTACGGACATCCGACATGGTCATAGTTGATCTGCAGGGCCGCCGGCTTGCAGGGAACCGCAACGTATCCAGCGAACTGGCCATGCACCTGCTGATCTATAAGCTGCGTCCAGACGTGAAGGGGATAGTGCATGCGCATCCTCCTACAGCGACGGGCTTTGCCGCTGCCGGACTGGCGCTCAACCAACCGCTGGTGTGCGAAGTGGTTATCGGGTTGGGCTCGATTCCGCTGGCGAAGTATGGTACTCCGGGGACACCTGAACTTTCCGACGCGCTCGAGCCACTGATCCCGCAGTACGATGCCATTCTCATGTCCAACCATGGCGTGGTCGCATACGCAGACACGCTTCATCACGCTTACATGAAGATGGAGACGGTCGAGCACTTTGCGCAAATCGCTCTGGTTACTCATCTTTTGGGACGCCAGAAACCATTGGCCGGGGAGGACCTCGAGAAATTGAAACTGGCTCGGACCAGATATCAGGTAGCGAGTTCCGTTCTCCCAATGCCTTTCGAGACAGTTTCTGGCAACAACGGACGTGTGCAATCAGAGAACTCCAGTCGACCTCGAAACAAGGATTTCCGCAGTCAGATAAGAGCCAAGAGCTGAACCGCTTGCGGAAAGGATGGCGAGTCTCATCAGGGCTCGCGTTTTAGGCTGCTCAAAAAGTGGTTTTTGCTGACAGCTGATAGCTGCCTTTTCTCACTCCCCTCCGATTCGGAATCGCATGCCCGCGCGGAAATTTGCTCCGAGGGCGGGATACCCCGTCACTTCCTCGTAGAAATGATTCGGGACGTTTTCCGCGTTGGCGTAGGCCGTGACTCGCGAATTGATTTTGTACCAGCCGCCGATATCCACGAGGAAGTATCCCGGGGTGTGAGTGATGCCGAAGCCGTCAAAATCGGAGTCGGGACGTCGGCCCACGAAGCTGCCGCCGAGATTTCCACCCCAACGAGGACCGAGGTAGGTGAGCAATGTGGTGGCGGAGTGCCGGGGCCGGCGGATAAACGGACCTCCCTGGGCATTCGGAGGAGGCGTGCCTGGAGGCGCCAGAAGTATCTGGGTGGAAGTGTAAGTGTAGGACGTATTCCAGGAGAGCCGCTGCGTTAGACGGCTTTGCAGTTGGACCTCAGCTCCGTGAGCGAGAGATTTTTGCAGATTGACGTATTGCCCCACAAACGTATTGGGGTTGACGGTGATGAACTCGATTTGATCGTGAAATAGATTGTTGAAATAGTTGGCGACCAGGACGAACCGGCTCAGCAGGTTCTGCTGAAAACCGGCTTCCAGAGCCCGATTGCGTTCGGCCTTCAAGTTGAGATTGGGGAGTTGGAACGGACCCGTCACGAAGGTCTCTTCAAAGCGAGGCTCCTTGATACCAGTAGCATAAGAGAAATTCAGCCGAGTGCCTGAGAATATGTGGCCTCCGCGCAAGGCCTGAAATCCCAGGGCCACGCGAGGGACACCCGTGTTGCCGAAGGTTGTGTTGTGGACAAAGCGTCCGCCGGCGATCACACTGAGCCGCCCGAGGGTCAGCGCCTGTTGCACATAGGCAGCCTGATTCAGGCGCAGGCCGTGGCCGCTGCTAGCGAATTCTGCTGGGATGGGATTGTTGACCGAACCGTTTTCGTCCTCGAACTCGTAGCCGATTGTAGTCTCTGCCCAAGTTCGCTCTACGTAGTCGCCCTGGTAGTCGAACCCGGCGCGGTTGATGTTCACCAAGGCCTCAAATGGCGTATTGATGGGGCCAAAGGGAGTGTTCTCGGGAGAAATGCCGTTATCCGAATTGGTGGTTTTAAGGTTGTACTCGAAGCCGGTGAAGTGGTGCGTCCAGCTTGATCCGGTCTTCACCGCAAGATCGAGACTTGCCAGCATATTGTTCTGTCGCGCACGTCCGCCGAGGTCAGGGGACAGAACATAGGTTACGCCGCCGATATCAAATACATTGGTCCCATTGAAATTCCATGCGCCTGGCGTTCCCGTCACACTGTTGTCGTGACGGGCGCGCAGGCGAAGAGACATCTGATCGCTAATGGAGAAGCCCACATTCGCTCCCTCCAACGAATTGGAGTAATCGTCATTGGGGCCGGAGCCGCTGGTATTGAACTGATTGCCGAAGACGTTGTAATCGAAGCGTCCGTGCGTACCTGCGAGAGAAGCGTAGCCGCTTTCCGTTCCGTAGTTGCCCGCATCCGCGCCGAAGCGCAGTTCTGGAGCGGGCGTGGTTCCATTGCGTGTCCAAACCTGGACTACGCTGGTCATCGCGTCGGAACCATAGAGGGTACTCTGTGCGCCCCGCAGGAATTCTAGGCGGCCAGTTTCGGCGAGCGAAAGCGTGCCGAGGTCAATGGTTCCGCCCGGCTCGGTTACGCTTACGCCATCGACGATCACTTTGTTGTAGTTGGAGTTTCCGCCGCGTACAAAAAGTGAAGACAGTCCGCCGCGCTGGCCGGCTGTGTTCACCACTGCGCCTGGCAGAAAGCGGAGAGCGTCATCGGCGGCAACCGGGTTCATGACCTGCAACTGCTCGTGGTTCAGCGTTGCTACATCGGCGCCGGCGGAGCTGGCCTCGACTGGGGTGCCAGTTGCGGTCACGACCACGGTTTCCGATGCCGGCGCCAGCCTGAGCTGAATGGTGACGGAATCATCAGTCGCGGAAAGTGTGGTGGTTTCAAGCGCGAAGCCCGGAGCGAGAACCCGAACCTGGTGAGTGCCGGTTCCGATTCCGCGAAAGATGGCGAGTCCCTCCGCGGATGTAAGTTCTACGGCCGGATGGGACCAAGTGTGACTTTCAAGCAACACGACTTGTGCTCCCGCGACGGCCGCGCCTTGGGGATCCACCACTTTGATTTTGATTTCGGCGGCTGAAGCGGCCGCCAGCAGGCAAATTACAGACGTGAGAATACGAATGAACCGCATGCACTCCTCCTTTGTCTCGCGAAAGGGGTTGGTGTGGACGGTTCGCGCCAGTCTCCTGGCTTTGCGAGTGAGGACAGCTTTGACTGTCCGACGAATACAACCGGCCTTCCCAGAGTTATCCAGTGACCGGCTGCGAATTTCCTCGCTTACAGTTGCGCGGCAGCGCGGGATTCTCACCCGCTTCTCTCCTCAACTTGTCGATGAGGACGCGCGAACCAAAGATATTGAGAAAGAACTCTTCCCGCGAAGGCGGGAACAAAAAGAATCGATTGAAGTGTACCCGAAACCCGGTCGATGCCGCTACTGCACAAATCTGGAACAGAAGAAAATCCACTCGCCTTCTCCCGGCATCGAGCCGGAAGAGAACGAGTGGATTCAAGTGTACTGCCGTTGTATTCCCGTTACTAGTTCACCGTCACCTGAACGGGAGCCGACGGAATGCCATTGGTTACGACCACCAGAGTGCTGGCACCGGTTTCGGTGCTCGCCGACACGGTGAAGTGCGTCGTTTCTATCAAGGCGCCGGTCTGAACTCCGAAGCTGCTGGGCTTGGTTGTCTTCTCGTAGAACACATGGCCGGTCCCAGCGTTGGTGATACGCACCAAAGCATAGTTGGTGGAATCCTGGAAATCATCTCCGTACGCGGCTCCGTTGGTGAGGCCGCTGAACTGTTTGCCCTTGATCGCGTAGGTTTTGCCCTTCGTGACGGCGTTGGGCGAGGAGGTGATTACTGGCTGCCAAGCCGCCTTGTAGGTTCCTTTCGGAGTGAACACCTCGACCTGGTTGCTGAAATCGGTGAACAGCAGCTGGCCGTTCGGCAGTTCCAGGAAGTGTCCGTAGAAGGCGGGGTCAATACCTGCGTTGGGCGGGCCGGCGATGTGTGTCAGTGTCGTGCCGTTCCACTCAAAGAAGCTGGCGGGCGGGTTAAAAAGCGGCGGACTGGCCATGACGATGACGTTGCCGTTAATTTCCACGGCTGATGGAGCGTCGTCACAGGCTACGGCCTGACCGTTAACCTTTGGGAAATCCGGACCTTTCTTCCACGTCTTCGTCGTCGTGTTGTAGATCGCAGTGTGGCCGGGAATACCCGCTGGCGTTGCTCCTGCGGCAAAGACAGTCCCCTCAGGCCGCAGCACGAGCGGTCCAACCTCTTGGGAGCCGGGATCTTCCAGCCGGACCGGAACGACGCCCGGCGTGGTCCATTTCTTAGTCGCCGGGTTAAATAGCTCGTAATGAGGAGCGTTGATTGCGTCTACCGTCAGGATGTCTCCGTTGGGCAGCAGGCCCCATCCTTCCTCGTCAAAGCGGTCGGCCTTGCCCGTATTCGTAAGGTTCGTCCAGGTAAGACTGATGGGATTGAAGTAGGCTTGGTTGACGCCCTCGCAGCAATCGGCCTGGGTGTACGTTCCATCGGCCAGCAGAATTGCCTGGGCATCGCCGATCATGCTCCATCCGGCGGGCGGGTTCACGTTCGTCCATTTGTTTTTGACTGGATCGTAGATCGCGCCCTTGTTGGTCCAGGCCCCCTGGCCTTCGTTGTATTCTCCGCCCTCAACAATGTATCGGCCATCGGGCAACACCACAGAACCGAAGTAGAGGGGGGCGTAGCCGGAGGGCATGGAGGCCACCTGCTTCCACGTCCCGGTGACGTAATTGCCGTTGATGTCGGGGGTTAGCGTCCACCAGTTGCCCGTGCCGTTATTAGTATCGTCATGTACCAGCACCCGGCCGTCTGTGAGCATCGCCACCTCGCCAGCCTGGATGCTGGGCACCTTTGCGACAGGTTGCCATTTCTGTGCGCTGGCAATACCGGCCAAGGCCAGCAAGGCGAACAGTGAAATTCCGAACTCTTTCAACATCTTCATATCGTCTTCTCTCCTGGGTTTGGGGTCTTCTATAGGCGGTTCGGACGGCGGAGCTCAGCACGTTACCGCCAAAGATGAGACTTGCGAATCAACTAAAACAATCGCCGCAAGAATCTACCCGCAGACGGCAGTGAAGTCAATGTGGCCTTTCTTCTCCTAACTAGCGCACAAGCCATCTCGGCGCTCGGCGTCGTAGGCGTAGGCGCGGACGTTCACACCTTGCGGCTTGGCGTGCGCATTCGTTCCCCAAGGCGTAGAATGCTGGCATGATTCCTCAGGACCTGCTCGACATCCTGGTCTGTCCGGTGTGCAAGAAACCGCTGCGGCTCAAGGAAACGGGAGAAAGCTTGAAGTGCACGGAGTGCCGCCGCGTCTATCCGGTGCGGGACAATATTCCCATTCTCTTGGTCGATGAAGCGGTTATCGATCCCTCTTGACTCCTCCAATCGTGCCCTGAAGTCTGAGTTCCCCCGGCTTGAGCCATTCTGGGCACTCGAGCGCCAATTTGCGTACCAGAACGACACCTTGTGCCAACCGGCGGAGACGGCGCGGTGCTGTCCCGGGCTGGGTGGGTCCGGGGCCACCCAGTGTCTTCGGCGCAACTTATTGCACCTACATGGGTTTTAATAGACAGAGCACTTTGGTGCCATGTTTTTTAGGCTGGGTACGGCACGGCATCAAAATTGCAAGCAACGTAAGCGGCACTAACGGAGTCTAATAGGTAAGTGCAGGACAGGGTCGGAGGTGAGACGGCCATGAACGACAGATATAAAGAAAGATTTTCCGTTACCGAGCTGACGGCCTTACGAAACGATCTCTTGCAGGGTGGTTTGATCGATTCGCGCGAGGCCGCCGAACTTCTACAAGTTTTCCTGATGGGACGAGGATACGGCGTTTCGCCGCAGGCGGCTTTTGATGCCGCCGGCCGGGTGGAAATGTCGGGTTGCTCGATCCCGGTGTTGCAAACAGAACTGGAGAACCTGGCATTGGTGATGTAGGGGTGGCAATGCAACGTTTCGGCTCTCGCCGGAGTCAAACCTGAGTGAGAGCGAAGTGAAAGTCGAAAAGATCTGAGGGGAGTCTCAAAACCA
This sequence comes from uncultured Acidobacteriota bacterium, assembly GCA_963832245.1. Taxonomy (GTDB): domain Bacteria; phylum Acidobacteriota; class Terriglobia; order Terriglobales; family Acidobacteriaceae; genus JABDBE01. The sequence goes on along the minus strand of CAWHTG010000004.1, from coordinate 1,182,361 downwards.
AGTCAGTCCCCACGGGTGATGAAAAGAGAAAAGCCGGGCTAACCAGCCCGGCTTTGCTTTTTGTGCACCACGTTTTTCGCACCACAGAGTCTCAGAGACACGGAGAGAACAAATACACGATTTTCTTTTTCTGGCTTTCTCTCGATTCTTGATCTCGTTCTTTATTTCTCTGTGTCTCTGTGACTCTGTGGTAAGGAGGGGTTGCCTTTTACTCGTAGCGAAGACTTTCCACTGGATCGAGCTTGGCTGCCCGTGTGGCGGGAACTGTGCCAAATAAAATGCCGACTAGCGAAGACACGACGATGGCTACGATCGCGGAGAGTCCCGAGATCGGGATGCGGTACTCGGTAAGGAAGCGCACCGAAAAAGGCAGAGCCAGGCCGATGACGACTCCCGCGAAACCTCCAACTAAAGAAATCAGAATGGCTTCTGACAAGAATTGAAAGCGGATTTCGCGATTGGTGGCGCCGATGGCTTTGCGAATTCCGATTTCGCGGATTCGGGCGCTTACCGTGGCCAGCATGATGTTCATAATCCCGATTCCGCTTACCAGCAGAGTAACGGTTGCAACCAGCAATAACACCATGGTGAGCGCGTTTGCGGTCCGATCCGCCACCGCGACCAGTTCGGTCAGGTTCGCTACCTCGTAAACCGATTCTGACCGGTGACGCGACTGAAGTACTTTCCGAGTCTGTTCCGTGACCGGAAGAACCATGGAGGGTTCGGTCGCGGAAAAGTAGATTTGTTTCACTTCTGGCGTATCCGTGAAATAACGGCTCACCGTGTAGGGAATGACCATCGTATTCGCGGTGACTTCCGACTGGCCGAAGGTGTCCACGCGCTCCTTGAAAGTGCCAATGATGGTGAAGGGGAGCCCGCTCAGCTTCAAAACCTTTCCTACCGCATCTTCCGTCGATCCGTAAAGCTGTTCAGCGAGTTTCTGCGTGATCACGCCGACCTTGCTGTGTGCCTGCTCGTCCTCGGCGTCGAAGAATCTGCCGGAGAGGACGACAAGATTGCGCACCGCACTGTACTCGGGGAAAACGCCAAGTACACGGACGTCCCGCTCCTTACCGTTTCCGACGGGCACGCGTTCATCCAAAGGGACTACGGGAGACGCAGCCGCGATTCCAGGCACTTGCTGCAATACCGCGTGCATGTCCTCGATGGTGAGCAAGTCAGGATTTACGTTCCCCGCGCCGCCCTGATATTCCGCATATACCATGTTGGCGCCGATCGCCTGGATCTGATTCAGGACGTACTGCTTCCCGGTCATGCCGATAGTTACGACGAGGATGAGCGAAGCGGTGCCGATCACCATGCCCAGCGCGGTGAGTGCAAACCGTACTTTATTACTGCAGAAGGTGTCGTAGGCGAAGCTGAAGATTTCGCCCAGGACCAGCGTGGGGGGATTGCAGGTCGCCGCGGTGGTAGTAGTCGGCATGCTGATTAGATGCTACGCGGTGCCGCTTCGAGGCGCAATTGACACCTCTGCGGCGTGCCCGGTCCTGAGGAGAAATCAAAGGGGGCTATCCAGCGCACGCGTAGGCCCGGACGCCTCGTCCGGGCAGCCAAGCGAAGCAAGGCTCAGTTTCCGCGCCAAGTCCCGAGCATGAGTCGTGCGCGGTTCTTTGTCATCGGAAGCTTGCCGCTGCTGTGCGGAAAGCAGAGCAGGGTCGGCCGCCGATCCAAGCCGCAGCAAGACCCTGCGGCTTGATCCGACGTATTACCAACTCAGCGCCGGCGGCGTGCGGATTTCTTGCCACCCTTTTTCGCCGCTTTCTTTTTGCTAGCCTTCTTTTTGGGCGCGGCTTTGCGGGCGGATTTCTTCTTAGCCGTCTTCTTAGGCGCTTTCTTCTTGGCCGCTTTTTTGGGAGCGGCTTTCTTGGGCGCGGGCTTTTTCGCAGCAGGTTTGGACCCGCCTCCTCCGCCTCCGCCAGGCATCGGCGCTGGCGGCATGGGCGTTTCGGCTTCGCCTTCGGGTCGGGTCACACCGGGCAGTTCCGCTTCTTCTTCTTCCTCTTCTTCTTCGTAGTCCTCTTCCAGCGTATCGCCATACGCGCCGCTGTCGCTAAACTCATCGATTTCGTCATCTCGTAGATAGAGGGTTTCGTGGACGGTCATTGCTCCTCCTGTGAATTTTCCGGCTGCGCTCCGTGCCGGATGCTGTGCTCGCACTGCAGGCGCCAATAATTAAAAAGACTACTGAAACGTTGCTTTGCTATACGGAACGGCCCGCGATTATAGCACAGTAGTTTTTACGGTGGCAGTGACGAAAACAAATTGCTGCCCCAAAATGCATATTACACCGAAGTTGAATTCCTGTTTCCAGTTTCCTGCCGGCCATACGAAAAAAAACGCCAACTATTGCCTTTTGATCTTGAGATTGGAATGGACGCGGGTTGAGCGGGTGCACTATCTGCTGGGAGTGCCGATAACCAAAATCATTCCCGGCCGGAGGTTGGCTAAGTTTCCGTTGTTTTCCTTCAACGCATCTACTGTGGTGTTGTGGGACTTAGCGATCGAAGAGAGCGTTTCCCCACGTTGCACCTTGTGATGCAATACGGTTTTCGTGGCCGTGGCCTGTGACTTTTTCTTGGATTTCTGCGTGTTCGCAAGAACCTGATGGCTTTCGTCGCTATCCGGCGTCACGGGCAGGTGGATGTACAGTACCCGCCGCCCGCGAACGCTGTCCCCTTTCAGATGATTCCAGCGACGAACCATAGAGGGCGGCACAGCGAAATTGTCAGCCACGGTTTGCACCGTGTCCCCTTTACGAACCTTGTAGGGGGTTGCGCGCCGCGAGTAGCTCGCGATCTCTTCCGCCGGGTGTTTGCCTGGGGCAACCGGGATGATCAGCTCGCTTTCGACATGCAGATTCTCATCGCCATCAAGGTTATTCGCTTGCACGATAGCCTGAGGGCTGGTGCGAAAAGCCCGGGCGACCGAAGTCAACGTGTCCCCGGGGGCGACCTTGTGATAGCGCCACCACACTCGCATGTCCGGAGGAATGGCGGTAATCGCACTGAGATAGCGATCTTTCGTGCCAGCCGGCAGATGCAGTTCAAATTCGCGATCCTTGGGCGTGGTCAGCCGCAACAAACTCGGATTCAGATCCTGCAGGGTGCTGGTGGAAGCGTCGATACATTCGGCGACTAATCGCAGGTCCACGGGGTAGTCAATCTTGACCGCATCAGAAGGTACCGGCTTCTCCGTAACCACCTTGTCCAACCCATACTGTTCCGGGTTTTTCGCCATAATGGTTACAGCGAGGATGATGGGTACGTAGTTGCGCGTCTCCTTGGGTAATACGTTCCGCTTATAGAGCTGCCAGTAATCCGCGTAGCCAGTGCGCTTGACCGCATTCTGGACCGTGCCGGGACCAGAGTTGTAGGCGGCCATGGCTAAATACCAGTCGCCAAATTCGTTGTAGAGATCCTTCAGGTGACGCGCCGCGGCTCGCGTTGACTTCTCGGGATCCTGACGCTCGTCCACCCACCAGTCCCGCTCCAAGCCGTATCCCTTGGCGCGGCTGGCCATGAATTGCCACATTCCACGAGCGCCGGCACGTGAAAGCGCCAGGGAGTGGAATCCGGATTCTGCCTGGGCCAAATAGATCAAGTCCTGCGGAACGCCCTCTTCCTTTAGGACTCTTTGGATCATCTCCTGATAACGCCCACTACGGGCAAGCGCGCGCTCGAGAGTTCCCCGTCCGCGGGTGGAAAAATAGCTAATGTAGCCGGCTACGGGGTCGGTCATCATCAGGGGCAAATCCGAAGGCGTAGCTTTGACCTCAGCCTCAGCTTTCGCCTTCAGGCTGGGATCGACCGGGTACGTAACTTCATTTGCCTCGTCGATCGGAGCGGGTTCCGACTTTTGCTGGGTAAACCCGTCGCCCTCCTGCAAAGCTTGCAGCTCCAGGCTGTTTACTCCATCCAGGACGCGGTCGAATTCCTGCTGCAGCCGCTCGTCGGAGCGCACGTCCAAGGAACTTTCCAGCAGCAGGTTGAAGGCGCGATCGAAATTCTCCTTGGCCGCTTCGAGGTGCCCGGCTGCGTAATTGTCCTGCCCGATCTTGTATTCCTTCTCGACCTGCGCAATCAATTGAGGGACGGGATCAGGTTTTGGCTTATTGTGGTTTTGTGCTGCGGGAGGGGTCTTAGGCTCGGTGTTGGACTGAGTAGCCGGCGCGGGAGTAGCGCTCAGGGCAGGCGGCGTCGATTTACCCGGAGGCAAAAGCGTAGCTGGCCGCTGCGCGGTCTGGCACGCGATGCTGCCTAAAACCGAGGCAACCACTGCCGCGATCAGAAGGTAGAGTTTCTGAATCCTCATGTCTCTCTATAACTTACCGCGAAAAACCCTCGGCTGCCGGAACCCATCCAATGCTACTACCCACATTTTGATGGGTCAATCGGCAACTCGGTTGGTCCAAGTTACTTTAGGAACAGGGCGGAATATTACTTCAGCGGGCTGCGACACCGCAACAATTGTAAGGGAAAGGGGTCAGAGCCGGTAGCGGGGGTCGGCAGCGAACGCTATGTCGCTGCGTCTTGTCCGGCGTCAGGTGTCGCAATGTGCTTCACGTAGCAGTGCTCGTGAATAGCCTTCCCATCTTCATCCGTTACCGTGGCATCGGATTGAAGGTCCACAGGTTCGTGGCATATGCCGCAGAGAACGCAAAATTGCTCGCTCATAACTCAGCACCGAAAATTCTAATGGCACCTTTTATGCCAATTTCGTGTTCGATTACCATACAGTATCTGCTGTATTTCATTTGATTACGTCCCGGAGTACGGTCTGGTGGGCCACTTTATGTACAACGTCGACCTGGTGCGCCAACTCTGTCGGGAAATATCCCACGAGGAATATCCTACGAAGAGCGCAGAGCTGCTTTCTCTGCTCCAAGCCGTGATAAAAGAGGATCAAGAAGAGATCCGGATCAGTTTGGCATTCCTCTCCCGGAAGTACCCGGTGCTGGGCAGCGACGCTCACGCAGCAGACTAAACGCCACGCCCGATTTCCGAAGTCTCGGTCTCGGACTCTGGGGGCTACCTATCCGGCGGCGAATTGGGTTTTGCAGAAATCAGCCCATCATTTCAAACTAGCTAGTGAGGTTTTCCGCCCCTTGTGAATCTCCTGCAGTGTGATAAGAATTGGAATGAAACATGAAAGCCATCCAGGTAAAGCAAACCGGCGGACCGGAGGTTCTGCAACTCGCTGACCTGCCAATCCCGCAGCCCAAAGCGAATGAAGCGGTGGTGAAAATCGCAGCTTCGGGTGTGAACTTCATTGATGTTTACCAGCGCGAGGGCCGATACAGCGTTCCTCTACCATTTGTGCTGGGGCAGGAAGGCGCGGGCGTAGTCACGGCCGTCGGCCCTGAGGTGAAATCGGTAAAACCGGGAGACCGAGTAGCGTGGACCAGCGTTCTGGGATCTTACGCCGAGTACGCGGCCGTTCCTGGCGAGCGGCTGGTGCAGGTTCCGCACGGCGTGAGCGATCAACAGGCGGCCGCAGTCATGCTGCAAGGCATGACCGCGCACTACTTGAGCCACGATACCTTCCACCTCAAGCGCAGTCAAACCGCTTTGGTGCATGCCGCGGCGGGAGGCGTGGGCTCGCTGCTGGTGCAGATGGCACACAACATTGGAGCCCGCGTGATTGGCACGGTTTCAACTGACGAGAAGGCGAGGCTGGCGCGGCAGGCTGGCGCTGACGAAGTCATTCTCTACACGCAGACAGACTTCGAGGTTGAGTCTAAGCGGCTCACCGGCATGAAAGGCGTGGATGTGGTCTACGACAGCGTTGGCAAGACGACCTTCGAAAAGAGTTTAAACGTCCTGCGGCCACGAGGAATGATGGTATTGTTCGGCGGATCCAGCGGACCCGTCCCGCCATTCGATCTCATCCAACTATCAACGAAGGGTTCGCTCTACTTGACTCGTCCTACCCTGGCGCATTACATCGCCACGACCGAAGAGTTGCGCGCCCGCTCGAGCGATCTGTTCAAGATGATCGCGGAAGGCAAGCTCAAACTGCGTATCGAGCACAAGTATCCGCTGGCCGACGCCGCCCAGGCACACCGGGACCTGGAGGGGCGCAAAACCACGGGAAAGTTGTTGCTGATACCCTAGCAGGCCGGTCCTGCAGACCTATGCACGCTTGCGAATGGCGGCGCCGTCGTCGCTTTGCGCTTCGTCTTCCGGGCGGCCCGCTTCGTTCAGTTGCCACACCCCGTCGAACTTCACAAAGTACGGCTCGACCGAGATGTTCGCGAAAGTAGCGGTGAGAAGGTCTTTGGCTCGAAGCAGCTCACTGCGCTGATGTTTGGCCTCGGCGTCGCGGTCTCCTTTGAAATGAGCCAGGCCGCCATAGGTGGCGCAATCGGAGTGACTCATCACCAGGACACGATTGGTTTGGTGCAGGCGGATGGACATGCGGACCTGTTCCAGGATGAAGTCCTGCTCGAAGGGGTTGCGCGGCGAGGCCAGCGTTTTAGCTCCTCCGGCTACGATAATCATGTCCGGCCGCTCGATGCCCTGCCTCTTCAGAAATTTTCGCACAGCTAGGCTGATGCGGTGGTCAAAGCAGCAGAGCACTGCGGCGTCGGCCACGTACGGGCCGGGTGGAGAGTCAAAATGGAAGATCTTCCGCATCTTTCTCCATTTTAGCCGGTCACAACGTCAACGTTTGCGAGTGTAGCCTCGCGCGTATCCGGGCGCTGTGATTCCGGGCAAAAGCCGCGTGTCATCAATCGGCTCACCCGCCACAATAGTCAGCGGCACTACGCCGGCCCACGTCGGAAAGGCGTAATCCTCTTCGTCATCGATAGGAGGGCCTTGCCGCACTTTCGCCGAGAACTCCTCAATCGGCAACCGCATCACCAGAGTCGCTTTCAGCTCCTTCTCATTGGGCTGGCGGGATTCCGCCCAGCGGCCCGGCAGTATGTGCTCCGACAACAAATGCAAAGCCTCCAGTTTCTCTTTCGGATCGGTCACTGCCCGCGCCGTTCCCAGAATCACCACCGAGCGGTAGTTCATGGAATGATTGAAAATCGAGCGCGCCAGCACCAGCCCATCCAGCAGTGTAACCGTAACGCAGACTGCGATACCCTCATCGACGCGCCGAAGCATCCGGCTCGCGGCCGAGCCGTGAAAGTACAGGCTGTCGCCCGCACGGCCGTACCCGGTCGGAATCACAAAGGGTTGCCCATCCACCACAAATCCCACGTGGCAAATGAAGCCTTCGTCCAGAATCTCGTAAGCAATGCTTCGATCGTAGACGCCGCGTTGAGGTTCGCGGACTACACGCGTCCGCGCACTTGGGGCATTCGGTTGTGACATTCAGGAGAAGCTCCGGCAATCGCGAAGGATGAGAAGAGTGTAGCAGGAGATCAGCATTCGGCATTCAGCATTCAGCAGTTCGCACTAGTTCTCGATTTAGCTGATCGCTGAATGCTAACTGCTGAGTGACGACTTTCTACCAATTCACCTTCATCGCGAATTGGAACTGGCGCGGATCGTACGCCGCCGTGGGTTGTCCTGCGTTGGTCCAAAGCTGGTTCACGCCTGCCACGTTGAATTTATTGGCGATGTTGAAGATGTCCGCGATGAGGTCCAAATTGATCCGTTCGCCGAAGTAAATGCGGCGGGCGACGCGAAGGTCGTTGAACACCGTCCAAGGTTGCAAGCCGGCATTGCGGGAGAGATCACCGTCGAGCGAGAGCAAGGTTGTATTGGAAGTCGCCGTGAAGCAGGGTTCCTGGAAGAGCCCGGTTGGCGAGAACTTGGACGCGACCAGCGGACCGCAGCCATTTACGGCTGTGGAAGCAGTCACCACGTTCGGGCGTGCCGCGGTGGGCGCGAACTGGAAGTTCGTGTTGTCGCCGGTAATGAGCAGCGAAGGACGCCCGGACGCGGCCTCGATGATCGGGGCAAGAGTCCAGTTGCTGAAGAACTTCTTGGCGAAGCCATCCCCGCCGAGCCTTCCAGACTGATAAACGCCGCTGAATACAAAACGGTGGCGCTGGTCAAACAAGGAGTTGGAGCGCTCCAGTTGAGGATAGTAGCTGTCCTGAGGCGCCAGCGGCGATTGCAAGTCGGTTGAGTCGTCAATCGCGTGAGAGTAGCTGTACGATGCGAGAAATTCGTAGTGATTCCCGAAGCGCTTTCGCAGGTTTGTGGTGAGGCCGTTGTAAACCGAACTGCCGTTGGAATAGTTGGCATCCATATCGCCAAAAGGAACGCAGTTTGCCAGCGTGGCCGGATTGCAGGCGGTGCTGAGGCCCTCGGCCCCTAGAATCTGCTGCGCCAATCCGACGCAAGGCGCGGCCCCGGTAGGAAGCAATGCGGCTGCAATAGCGGGATTCAGTCCGGAGGGCCGGAAGAAATTCACCAATGCCGCGGACACCCATGGCGCTCCACTGGGATTGACGCCGCAGGGCGCCGCACCAGCGCCTACACTCAGAGGTCCCGCCGCGGCATTGGAAGTTGGATCGCTCAAGGCCACCTGCCAGTTTTTCACCAGCAAGTCTCCACGAACGGTGTTGGCGTTAATCGGCCGGTTCAGGTGCCGTCCGCCATTAAAGTTGTACGCCAGGCTCCAAGCGAAGCCTCCGCCCAAATCTTGCTCGAAGGTTAGGTTCGCTTGTTGCGAATAAGCGTAAACAAAGTTCTTCGATTGCGGATATCCGAATGGCTGAAACGCCAGCGGAAAAAATGTCGACGGATTCAGGTAGTTTTGGTTCACGAAGAGGAAGGGATTAGCCGGGGAATTTCCGGTGAAGGGCGCGGGATTAAAGCGCTGTCCGCCGGCCTGATAGCCGGGAACCGTGGGCAGGCAGTCCGGCGAGTTGAGAATCCCTTGAAAGATATTGGTTCCGTTTAAGCTCCCGGCCCCGGGCATTACGGTCGGGCTGCACGGGCTTCCGCCTGGAAACAGCAACTGCCCGCTCTTGGAGCCGTCCGAGGCATCGCCCAGGAAATACAGCCCGAGCAAGGGATGATCGTAGAAAATGCCGTAGGAAGCGCGCAACACTGATTTGCCGTTCCCTTTCGGATCCCAAGCCAAGCCGATACGCGGCTGGATGTTGTGAGTAGCGGTTTGGATCCCCTTCTGCAGGCCCAGCGAATTGTAAGCGGCCAGCGCCAACGGATCCGGCGGAGCAAACTGCGGAGGAAATTCAATGTCATAGCGCAAGCCCAGGTTCAACGTAAGGGTGGGCGACACTAGCCACGAGTCTTGAAAGTAAGCTCCCAGAGGCTTATTGGTGAACGAGTCATGCGGATTACCAATTCCCTGAATGAAATCCTGCGGTACCCCCAAGCCGTAAGCTTGTAACCCTGTTAGGCCGGGAATGGCCTGCTGCAGGCTTGGTGGCAGCGAACCGAAAATTGCACTGGGGATTACTTCGCTCGCAGTAAGGCTGCCAAAGTCATACACTCCGCCATAGTTCACAGTGAATGTCGCCGTGGTTGGAATGTAGTTGAAGTCGACGCCGAACTTCATACCGTGCCGTCCGCGTGTCCAGGAAAAGTTGTCGGTGAACTGGTACCGCTGTTCGACGCGTTGGATGTAGGAGTACGGTTCGCGGCCAAAGTAGGCGTAGCCGGGAATGTTCACGGCCACATCCGATCCGCCGGGCGCGTAGGAGTAGAAGTAGGACAAGCCCCGCCGCGCATACTGGAAACGGAATTCGTTGACCTTGTTGGTGCCGATCGTCCAGGTGTCCTGGAAGACCCCGGAAACGTCGCGGTAAGTTTGCTGCGAGGTTCTGGAAAATGAATTCTGCCCGAAGGTCTGGTTCTCGCCGTTCACCTCAATGCCGGTCACCGTGCTGGGGCTGACGTTCGCCCGTAACATGATCCGATTATTGCTGCTGACGTTGTGATCGATTCGCAGCGAATAAAGGCTCGTACCCTCAAAGACGGGAAAGTTTCCCACCTGCGCATTCAGCGTCTGGAACGCAGCGGGCAAGCCGTTGCATTGCGTGTTGCCGGGATTGCAGGAACTGGGAAACTGAGTCAGCGGACTGGTTCCGTTCGTCGGAATCGGAATCGCGCCCAGTTGCGCCAGCAATCCAAACGATTGCGGATAAGATCCGTTCAACGCGATGGCGGAAGAACCCCCCGCCAGAAATGCGTACTGTTGCAAAAGTGCCGGCGGCAAGCCCGGTGTACTGAGAAACCCAGCCTGCTGCGGTGTGACTTGGATATTGAAAGTCCCTGGAGGCGCAAGCCCCGGAGCAAAGATGTTGGTCGCATCAAACGGAACCAGGCCAAAGTTGTCCTGGCCGATACTGGCAAACCCAGTCTCGTGCCGCCGCGTGACTTCATAAGCGAAATAATAATAAGTCTTGTCTTTCTTGATCGGGCCGCCAAAGGCCGTCCCGGCCTGCACCCGCGTGTAAGCCGGCTGGGATACATTGCTGAATGGGTTCGTGGCCTGGATGTACCGATTCCGCAAGTAGCCGTAGACATCGCCGTGGAATTCGTTCGATCCCGAGCGGGTAATAATGTTGATCACGCCTCCCGCCGCCTGTCCGTATTCCGCCGCGTAACTGTTGGTGACGATTTGAAATTCCTGCACCGCCTCTTGCGAAACCGTGGAGCGGACACCATTGGTCGCGTTGTCAATAGCATTCGCCCCGTCGACGTTCACCAGGTTCGATCGCGCCCGCTGCCCGCTTATATTGAGCCCCGAGGTGGGAGCCGCTCCGATGCTGGGAGCGTTGTCGCGCAGCACCTGCGAATCCGTAAGGGCAAAATTAATGTAGTTGCGTCCGTTGATGGGAAGGTTGTCGATGGCCTTCTGCTCGATCGTGTCGGTGGTCGAAGTTCGGGTGGTTTCGACCATCTCAGCCCCGGCGGTGACATTGACAATTTCCTGAGTACCCGCGAGCGAAAGGGTGATTGGCAAGTCCGCCACTTGCCCCACGGTGATGACCACATTCTCGGCCGTCGCTTTGGCGAATCCCGGAGCTTCGACCGTGACCTCGTAAGTAGCCGGAGGCAGCAACTGGACGCGGTACTCGCCCTGGCTAGTGCCAGTTACCAAGCGCTCTAAACCTTTCGCTGGATCTCGCACAATAACCGTTGCATTGGGCACCAGGCTGCCCTTGGGATCTCTCACCGAGACTCGCAGGTCGCCTGTGGCCGCCCCCTGGGCAAAGCCGAATGTGTCTAGCCCAACAATCAAAGCCATTAGTGTGACGAGCTTCCGTATTGTCATAAAATTTTCTCCGTTGCGTAAGAACATGACTGGCCGAGCGAGAGCCCCAGGTTTTGCGGGCAGGAGTTCACAGCCAATCCGAATTCGTCGGCAGGCTTCAGGGCAGACATTGTCGAGAAAGGCGCGCTCGGCTGCTTTGTACATCACCCCATAAGTAGAAAGCAAGCAGGATTACGGAGGAGCATCGGACTGGTTAAATGCAGGCACGAGTGTCGCTCATGTAGGCGCGGGTGTCCTCGTGTAAAGTTCCACGACATCCTTTACATTCTGTTCCGGGACATCCTTTACAGTTTTGGGGTCGGCGGAAGCCATCATATTTCTGGCAAAGACATCTCAATTATTGCGGCTGATGCCGGAACTCTCTTCCCGCATGGTCTTTAGCGCCCAAGCCATCCGAGGTGTGTTGTGGGCGATGCCAAAACGGCCGCGAGCGTCCAGCAAAATCATGCCGCCGTGCCCATTCACCCGCGCCTGCAGATAGTTGATCGCCTCCGACGCCACCCACTCCGGCAAGCTGCCCGAGGCCACGCGGTCCGCTGCCCACTTGGCAAGAACCAACTTCATGATGGGCTCGCCCCATCCTGTGGTCGAGGCGGCCGCCGTCTTGTTATCGGCGTAGCATCCGCATCCGATCAGGGATGAATCTCCCAGACGGCCGGGAGCCTTGTTGAGTGTGCCTCCGGTGGAGGTGGCGGCGGCGATGTCTCCGTTTCGATCGAGTGCGACCGCGCCCACGGTGTCGTGAGACAAGGTCGCGACAAAAAGGTCAGGCTGCTCCGAGGCGTGCCTTTGAAATTCACGCAAGCGCTCGACCTCGCGAGGAATGATCAGGTCTTCGTTCTTGCACAGTGGGATGCCGTGATCGGCTGCAAACCGCTCGGCCCCCTCGGCAACGAAATATACGTGCGGGCTCTCACTCAGAATCTTGCGGGCGGCGCGCACCGGATTCCGTAAACGTTCGACACAACCCACTCCTCCCGCGCGCAAGGTGGCGCCCTCCATGATCAGAGCGTCGAGCTGCACTTTGCCGTCGCGATTGAGGAAGCTTCCGCGCCCGGCATCGAACGTCTCGTCATCTTCCATGACCACGACTGCTTCCTCAGCCGCGTCGAGCGAGGAGCCGCCACGACTCAGCACTTGCCAACCGGCAGCCATGGCCTTGCGCACGCCGTTGAGATGAGCCTCGATCATTTCATCCGGAATGGCCCAGGCGCCTCCATGGACAACTAAAACAGGATCAATTGACAAGAAAAGTCCTCCGCTGCCAAATTCGAATTTTTCGCGGTCTACATTTTGTCCGACATAAGCATTTGCTCGATGATCTCGACGAGGACTCGACTGGCTTCCGCGTCAATCGGTCCTTGCGTGGCTTGCTGAAACTTGCTGGCGCGTTCTTTTTGATCGAGGTAATAGACGACGGCAGGCAGGACGCGGCGAACCTCAGCGCAGAGCGCGCGCAAATGCATCAGGCCGTCCACATCCAGATTGGAAGACTGCAGCTTGGACATTTCCCCCAGCAACTGCTGGATCTCGCTCTTCCAATGATCGAATTCGGTCTCATATTTCAGGAAGTACTCGGCGTCTCCAACGATCAGCAGCTCCAGAGTTTTCAAATCAGCCGGGGTCAGGGACTTTCCTGCTTTCAATTTTGGCAAGAGGGACGCGAAGTTCATCCTGGATTGCGACGCTTCCCGTGCCTGACCTTCGAGTTCTTCGATCTGATCGCCCAAAGCGCCATAGTTATCGCTGGTTTCAGTCTGGGTACAGCGGGACGCGACTTCGAGAGTTTTCTGAATGGTTGTGCTGAGCTCGGGGGTATCGCCCATAGAAACGCCTTCCTGTTGCCGGAATAGTCTAGCACTTGGACATTGCGTCCCATCGCCGCTTCCTCAGGATGAAGTCGCTACGGTAAACATTCTGCGGCAGATGTGTTCGTCGACCAATAGAAAGTGCACGCGCAAGCATTTTTTTATTGACTCGCATCTGGAGCCGTACTAATCTCTGGCGCACTTCAGGCTGCCGCCACTCGGCCAATCGTTTTCTGCGCCAGCTTCGCTGGGCCGTGAGCGCTGTGTTGTGGACAGTGACGATACATCTATCTCCCGCCCAGAAAAATTGCGTTGGGTGACCTCCGCGTCGAAAGTCAACACGATTTCACTGGAGCATGCATCCATGACTGGATGCAGCTTCGCACGCTATTCGTGTGCCTGAAGCTGTCCACCCAAGAACCCTTCACCCGCCATATTTCGCGGACCCAACCCGGTGGTCTGCGTGGCGGAAATCCCCGGGGTATTTTGCGGGACACAGTTCAAGGAGAAGGCTATGAGGAATTCGCGAGACACCTTGCAAGGAGGAATCGTGATGGAGACAGCTAAGCTCGCATCAGTTTCAATTTTGGCATTGCTGTTCCTCGCCGAGATGGCATTCGCTCAAACCGACCCAGGAGTGCAGAGTGGCAACCGCGGCACTGGCGCGACAATCATTTCGAGTGACCCGAACGGCTTCTTGCCCTTTTTCCAGGACGGCCAGAAGCGCTTCACCGACGTGGAGTCGGTTTCCAACAGCCCGACCGGCAACAACGGTCTGGGACCTCGGTTTAACTCAAATCAGTGCAGTTCATGTCACTCGCAACCCGCGATTGGCGGAACTGGCGCTGCCGTCAATCCCCAATTCGCGTTTGCCGGCAGCGCAGTCGCCCCTAAAGACTCGACTCCGTATTTCATTACCGCCAACGGCCCCACGCGGGAAGCCCGGTTTCCGTTCTTCTTCAACTCCAACGGCGGTGCCAATACCAGCAATCCCAACGGCGGAGTGGAAGACCTGTTCACCGTCAGTGGCCGAAGCGATGCGGGCAGTTGCAATCTGCCTCAGCCCAGCTTTGCTGCAGCGGAGGCAGCGAACGACATCATCTTCCGCATTCCCACGCCGGTGTTTGGCGCGGGCCTGATCGAGAATCTCGATGACTCCACGCTGTTGACCAACCAGGGGAACAATCTCAACAACAACTTTGGCATTGCCGGCGCCTTTAACCACAATGGCAACGACGGTACCATTACCCGTTTCGGCTGGAAGGCGCAAAACAAGTCGCTGCATATCTTTGCCGGTGAGGCCTACAACGTGGAGATGGGCGTCAGCAACGAGCTGTTCACCCAAGATCGCCCGCTGCCCGGGGAAGACGGCAATGGCGGCACTGGCCTGACGGGTCTGCCGTCGAATTGCCTGAATCTTACCGGAACCGGGTACCCGGAAGACACGTCCAATCCAACCTTAACGCCGCAGGCAGCCGTTTTGGATGACGTTTCCGCGTTCGCCAACTTCATGCGCTTCCTGGCTCCGCCACCAACCGGAGGGGTTGTGCTGAATGGACACCAGGTCTCTCAATCCGCAATCAACGCTGGCGCCTCTTTATTCAGCGCTATCGGATGCGCGACCTGCCACAATGCGTCGCCAGGCTCGACGCAAGTGTCGAACTTCGTTCCCGCGCTGAGCAAGGCTCCGGTGAATGCGTTCTCGGATATTGAGATCCATCACATGGGCGGCGGCCTGGCGGACAATGTTTCACAGGGCGGCGCGGGTGGCGACCAATTCCGAACTGCTCCTTTGTGGGGCCTGGGGCAGCGGATCTTTCTGCTGCACGATGGCCGCACCACCGACCTGAACGCCGCGATCCAGGCGCACCAGGGTAATGGCAGCGAAGCCACCAACGTTGAGGAGAATTTCGATAGCCTCAGCACCACCCAGCAGCAGGAGATTTTGGACTTCCTGCGTTCACTGTGACTTTGCAATGAGCTGATCATTCTGAGTTGTCATCCCGAGCGAAGCGAGGGATCTGGGTTCTCAGCGTGCCCGCTGAAACCCAGATTCCTCGTCGCTTCGCTCCTCGGAATGACAGTGAGTTAGTAGGCAGTTTAGCGAGGATTTTTCCAGGTGCCCGCCGCAGGCGTGGATGCCCGCGCTACACGGGCAGGGAGAGATATGCAGCGTCGATTATTGATCGTTCTTGCACTCTTCGCGTCATTGTTTGTTTGGGGTCAGAATGCTCCCAAGAACGGTGGCGATTTTTCCAACGATACACAGCCCTTAACCAAGGTACCCGCGGGCGTCATTCTGGTAAAAGGCGCATGGTCGAATGCCAGCGATTCTGTAACTCCGGTGCCGGAAGGCGGGAGCGTCAGCAACAATATCTTTCGCGACCAGTACTTCGGAATGACTTACACTTTACCCAGGGACTGGACTGAGAAATACAAAGGTCCGCCTCCATCCGACAGCGGCCGTTATGTGCTGGCGCAGCTCAGGCCTGCGGACACATTCAAAGGACCGGCTCGAGGCAGCATCCTGATCACGGCCGACGACATGTTCTTCACTACCCTCCCCGCCGCGAATGCTTTCGAGCTCGTCAACTACTCGAAGGACAACCTACAAGCCGATTACAAGTTGGAACTGTCCCCGGCGCCAACGAAGATCGGCGGTCGCCCCTTTATGTTCTTTGCCTACTGGTCTCCCATAGCCCAGCTGCATTGGTATGTGCTGGCGACTGAAATCCGCTGCCACGCGGTGCAGTTCGTGCTAACCAGCCGTGACACGAAACTACTGGAGAGCTTGATGCTGGACCTGAATAAGATGGAGCTGCCCGCCGAAGCCAATCCCACAGCCGGGACAGGCGGGGGCGACGTCCCGGTGTGCATCAAGGATTACGCGAATGGCGAAAATGTGATTGCGCGCGTCGATCCAGTCTTCACCGAACACAAGTTCAATGCAGTTCCGGTGCGCATCATCATCGATAAAGAGGGTAAGGTAAAACACGTTCACTTTCTCAGCGCATACCCGGATCAAACGAAAGCCATCACCGACGCCTTCAAACAATGGAAATTCAAACCTTACCTGCGCGACCGGCATGCGGTAGAAGTCGAAACCGGGATCATGTTTGGACACGCATTACGTCCGGCAGCGACTCCGGCGGTGAATTTAGCGACCGATTGATCCGTGCTGCATTCTGCGTGCATTTAGCTACCTGGGATGTCCCTCCCTCCCAGCAGCCGTAGATCCGCCCGTGGGACACCCCTCGTGTCCAATGTTTCCGGTAAGCTGCACTGCCCTACTCATGCCTGCTTAGTTTGTTGCGCCTCGCGGTCGGGGCCTTGCGGCGCACTCCCCAGGCGGAGCGCTCAGGATGTTCTGCATTGGTAAATAGCAGCAGGGTCTCAACTAGGTACACTTGCCAAAGAATAAAAGATGGGTAACGCAGGCGCGATTCCGGTTCCAGACCGAGGCGTTAAGAACCTAGAGATGAGAGCCCTTCCAAAGCTGATCGCGACCGTCTTCTTCTTGAGCGCTATAGGTCATGGTCAGATGGCGCCATACGCGGGTGCGGGAATCGGCGCCGACGGCCTGAGCTTTCAGTCGCCCTATTACAACGGCGATTTGGGCATCGATTGGGGGGATCTTCATGGAACATTCTTCGAAGCCGAAGCCGGGGCTGACACCGCGAACCCGAACGGCCTCGACAATGGCGTCACTTTGCGTGGCCACGGAATAGTGATGTGGCGGACGAGCCCACACTGGCGTCTCGGCGGCGGGCTCCATTTCAGTGATTTGTTCAGCTCCAAATTCGACAAGCACTCGATTTGGCCCACTTTGGGGACTATGTTCGAGAAGAACTGGTTTCGCCTGAACGCGCAGTTTCTTATACCCACCAGTCCCAACGACCTCGTCGGACCCCTGTTTGACGTGCGAATGCATTTGAGAAAAAAATTGTACTTGCGCGAACGAGTGGGAATTTATTGGTACGTCAGTGAGGATGCCAGCCCCTCCCGGCATGCGAGTGCAGTTGCAGATTTCGGTGTGTTGTACGTATTTCGTGGATGTGGAGAGAACTGCCAGTAGCCCACGCGTCGAATACGTAGGCCCGGACGCCCTCGTCCGGGCGGCCGAGCGAAGCTCGGCAGGATTGGTGTCAGCGAGGGCGACGACACGGCGCTGCACCCCGCGGACGGGTCGAAGACCCGTCTCCACACGTTTAAGCTCTCCACAATTTGAATCTCTGCTAATTTTCAGTTGGACAGCGTTTTTTCGATGGCGCTCCGCAGGTCATCGTACTGCATCAGGCCGGGATGGTATAACGCCACGCGGCCCTTGCGATCGACCAGGACCACGGTCGGCGTAGTGCTGGCGCCGTAATTGGTGAAGTTGGTTTTACTGATGGGAACGGGAACGCTTTGCAGTCCCGGATAGTAGTGCTGCCAGACTTGTCCGATGTAGGCAATCTCATCTTTGGGCTTCGCATCCTCCCCCATAGCCGCGTACCCATAGAGCTGGGTGGGGGCGAGAACGGCGAGTCCCTTGGGAGCGAATTCGGAACTGAGGCGGCTAATGATGGGGCCCTCGTACTTACAGTCTCCGCACCAGTGAGCCCAGAAAAATAAAAGCACTGGGGAACCTTTGAGCTGGCTTAGGGGAGTCGGCCGTGTGCCCAGATATTCTGAAGTAATGAGCGAAGGTGCGGGCATTGTGGTCAGGCTAAGCAAGTTCAGATTCTTGTGCAGGCGCGGGCTGATCGAAGTATTTCCGTAGGAAACCAGAGCATGGCGCAACAAGGCAGCGGCTTGCGCGTTCTGACCGTGTGCGGCAAGCACCTGGGCTTCAACTTCGAGGGCGGCGCCTAGAGCGATTGGCAGGTGGGGCTCGGCGTCGAGAGATCGCTTCTGCAGTAACTGGCGGGCGAGCGTCTCGGTCTCCTTGGCTGCGATGTCGGCCTGTTGGAGTTGGTTGGCGTCCAACGCCTCGCGCGCTGTCCAGGATAAAGCTTCGAGGTACACAGGATCGACACCATGTTGCGCGCGGTAGGTTTGTAGCTGGGAGTCAGCGGCGGTGAAATTTCTTTGAGCCAGCGCAGTACGCACGTCGTCGACAATGTCCGCGAAGGCGAAAGAGCAGAGCAGCAGGATTGCAAAAAGTCGAAACCACATGCCTCCATGATGCAGCGAAGTCGGAAAAGTTTCCACTCAACACCGGGCGCGCATTCAGCCATACCCGTAAGCCATTGAGAGGCAGCCCCTTACCCAACGACGAGTGAAATAGTTTGCCAATCCTGAGAATATCTGCGGTACAATCCTGCTGCGTTCGACTTTGCAGTTTTTCAGCAACTCCCGCGACATCAGCGTGACCTGCCTGAAGAAGTTCTGCGAATGGACACAGCGCATATCTAAACAAAAAGGAATCGAGCAACACCATGGAAACAGGAACAGTGAAGTGGTTTAACGATGCCAAGGGCTACGGTTTTATCAGCCGCCAAAGCGGCGAGGACGTGTTTGTGCACTTCTCGGCGATTCAAGCAGGCGGATTTCGCAGTCTACAGGAAGGCCAGCAAGTGCAGTTTGACGTGGTAAAGGGCCCCAAGGGGTGGCAAGCCGAGAATGTGAAGCCGGTATAAACCACTTACAAATCTTCGAAGACGGGCGGCTTTCCCCAGGCCGCCCTTCGTTTTTGGTAAGACTTTCTTCTCCCGCAGCATGAAGAACGGCTCCGATCCAGCAGGGCTGACTGCAATCCCAAAGGGCTGCAACTAGAGAGAGCGAGCTCAGCGGACTACGATTGCGAGTCGCGGATGAGGACAACGTCAGAATCCGTATGGCCGCGGATCACACCCAGCTTGCTTCCGTCGATCGACCAGTGAAAGTCGATGATGTGGTCTGACTTGAAATCGGTAATTTGTTTTCCGGTAGAGCCGTCGAGCGGTTGCAACCAGAGGTCGTCGACTCCAGCATGGCGAAACGGGTAGACAACCGCTTTGCCATCATGCGAGAAACGGATGGGACCGCTTCGGGGATGTTCGAAAGCCAGAGTCTTAAGGATCTGATTGGAATCCACCGAGAGTAGCGTAAGCGTTTCTATGTGCTCGCCGAGATGGCCAAAGGCAGCAAAAGCGATGGTCTTCGAGTCGGGAGAGATATCGAAGCCGCCGGCTGCGAGTTCGTCGGAGATTTGTTCAGATTTTCCGCCATCAATCGCCACCTTCATCAGGCGGCCACCGTTGACCGCGTCCTGATAAAGGACCCAGTGCCCGTCAGGCGAACAAACCGGGCTTTGGTCCACCTTTCCGTCGGAAAGCTGCTTCAGGTTTCCGCCCGATGCGTCAGTGCGCCAGATATTCAGAGTTCTATTCCCCTTGTTGAATATCGTGCTGAACACCACGTAGCGGCCGTCAGCGCATGCGGACGGGTTATCGGCGAGAGCGCCTGCCGGCGAAACTAGCGGTGTCTTCGCGCCAGAGTCAGGGTTGACCAGACCAAGGCCCGAATCTGACTCGATGACCATCTGACCATCGCGCGTCCAGCTGAAAGCGAGGATGGGCGCGCCCGAGGTGACTTGCCGCGCTTGAGCACTATTCAAAGATGCAATCGGCATCGTGAAAAGGTCGTACCGGGCCTGGCTCAGAACGCTGACCAGGGTGTGTCCATCAGCAGCCACGCTAGGTTCGGAATAATTATTGGTATCGCGGGTTACGTTGTGCAATTTTCCGTCAGGGTACGAGACGAAAACGAGTTGCCGGTGCGCCAGGCTGGATTGGGCAAGCAGGCCACTCGAATCCGGCATCCACACCGGCCTCTGTATGATGTCCGAAGCTGAGGTGAAGAACAGGTTCTGCTTTCGGGTGGCAACATCGAAGGCTACCAGACCGCTCAGAGCATTTCCGGGCTGCAGCACCATGCAGACGATCGTCTTGCCGTCCGAAGACCATGCTGGATCTTGCCATCCTCCGTTAACCGGACGGTTGTCCAGGATCTTTTCGTCGCCACCGTCCACCGGAAGCAGCAGAAGGCGCTCCTTACCAGCTTCGGGATTGTTCAACCGAAAATAGGCGATCTGCCGTCCATCGGGTGAGAAAGTGATGTTGGAGTCAATGTCGGTGACCAATTTCTGCGGAGTGCCCCCGAGCACCGGGGCGCGATAAAGATATTTCAACTCTTCGCTACCAGGTTCGCTACGCGTGAAGTAAAGGTAATTGCCGTCCGGAGAAAAGCGCAAATGAGCGTACTCTACTTCCGCCGGCGGGATTACCCGGGTGTCGCTATTGGTGGGAAGGTTGCGGAGCCACAGGCTCTCCTGCCCGGCATCCCGAAGCACATTCAGAATGTACTTGCCATCGGGGGAGATGGCCACCAGTGCGGCCTTGCCAGTTTCAGTAACTTTGGTGATGGAGATATTCTCGAACGGAACGGGGCGCTTGCGATTAAGCAAAGCGTACACGCCATAACCTGCCACGGCGACCAGCACGACAATCATGAGCGTCGCTGCGCCGGTTCCCAGCTTGTGTTGCCGGGCCGCCGTGACCACCGCTGAGCTGCCCGAGCTTTGGCGGAGAGAAGGCACGGGCGGGACTGCCACCGGCAGGGATGAATCAGAAGCGGGTTGTGATGTCTTGCGTCCGGATTCGTTGTCGCGCTTCAGCCGTCTAAGATCCCCGCGCAAATCAGCCGCCGATTGGTAACGCAGATCGCGATCTTTCTCCAGCAACTTGTCTATGAGTTCCTGCAGTCTGGGCGGCACTTGAGGATTGAGTTGCATTGGCGGAATGGGATCGCGTTCCAGAATGGCATGGAAAATTACAGCCGACGTGTTGCCGGTAAAGGGCAGCCGTCCAGTCGCCATCTGATAGATCACCGTGCCTAAAGAGAAAAGATCGGTACGGGCATCAAGCACTTCGCCACGAGCCTGTTCCGGCGACATGAAAGCGACCGTGCCGACCGTGCTGCCTGGGCTGGTAAGGTTGGCCGTACGAAGGGTGTCCTGAGTGACGCCAATTGTCTCGTCGGCCGTGCCGGGCGCACGGGTCAGCTTGGCCAGGCCAAAGTCCAGAACCTTCACCTGACCGCGCTCCGTAATGAAAATGTTTGCCGGCTTGATGTCTCGATGGATGATTCCTTGGACATGTGCTGCATCGAGCGCATCCGCCAGTTGTATGCTCACATCGAGCAGGCGGTCGAGGGGCAAAGGCCCATTACGCAATTTAGTATCGAGGCCCTGACCCTCGATCAGCTCCATCGAAATAAAGGACTGATCGCCGTCGTTTTCCACCGCGTAAATCGTGCAAATGTTGGGGTGATTGAGAGCGGAGGCGGCGCGAGCTTCCAGCAGAAAACGGTCCAGGGCCGAGGCACCGCGGGCAAGCTCGGGTGGAAGAAACTTGAGGGCCACGCGGCGGCCGAGAGTGAGATCCTGGGCTTCGTAAACTACCCCCATCCCGCCGCTGCCCAGACGGCCGGTGATTCGGTAGTGCGAAATGGTTTGGCCGATCATCGTTTGGCCGGTCATGGTTTGATTAATCAGGAGAGGAGAATCGACACTCTGCCGAAAAACTAATCTTAGGTTGCTCGCACGAGTGAGTCAATCGTGAGCCGGAAAAGTAGGCTGGACGATACACACGTAGCCCCGGACACCTTCGTCCGGGGCAGTCGCGAAAACCCTGAAAGGGAATCAGATCTGCATCACGATTCAATAACCAGGGGTTCGTTTGGCATGGTGAGATATTATTGCCAGCGTGGCGAATCAATTCTACAACGAATGTCAATTCTTGGGCGATGGAATCAGGGGGTAGCGCCGGATGTTTCGCTGCGACATAATGCTAAGACGTGCTATTGAGGAGGAGGAACGCGCACATGGCCTTGAAAGTTGGCGATCTGGCACCGGACTTCGACTTGCCTGCAGTCGAAGGGGAACAACGGTTGAAGGTCAAGCTCGGTGATTTTCGCTGGAAGAAGAATGTAGTGGTGGCCTTTCATCCGCTGAACTGGACTCCGACTTGAGGAGAACAACTGCCGGCGTTCGACTCGGATCGCGAGAAGTTCGCCGCGCTCAATGCCCAGGTTCTGGACATCAGCACAGACTCGGTTTACAGCCATCTTGCCTGGCAGAAGCATGAGATCGGAACCATGCATTTCCCCATGTGTTCGGATTTTTATCCGCACGCCGCCGCGACCCAGGCATTTGGCATTTTGCGCGAAGGGCCTCCGCTGCCCGGGATCAGCGAGAGGGCAGTATTCATCGTGGACAAGAGCGGCAAGATCGTATTTGCCAAGGTCTATCCGCTGGACCGCACCCCGGACAACGAGGAATTGCTGGCGAAGTTAAAAACTTTGCCATAAAACCGCTGTAGAGACGTTGCCCGGCAACGTCTCTCACTTCGGCTTCGGCGAAGCCGCTTTTTGTGCGGGCACGATATTCTCCAGGTATGCACCGTCGCTCCCCACCACGATTACCGCTTTGATCTGGTCCCCGGGCGACAGCTTCTCCAGCGCACCAGCATCCTTCACCTGGTACGGCATAGTCATCGCGGCCATGAATCCAGGAATTTCGTCACCGTCGATATTGATCGACTGATTTGCTTTGTCGATCGACACTACCCTGCCGGTCAAGTTATACCGCTTCACACTTGTGTCCTTTGCCTCGGTTGTTACTGGGTCGGTAGCCTCTTTGCCGGCCATTGGTTTGGCACTGTGAGATGGCCCGCAAGCGGCGGCGACGCTTAAGCCGGCCAAAAGCATCGCGGTCAAGATTGCGTTGAATGTCGAGTGTTGCTGATCAAACGGATAGCCCACTGTTCTTCTCCTTTCGCCGCTCGCTAATAATGAAAGCGATAGCGGAATTCTGCATAAATTTCTCGCGGATTGTTCCAGTGAAACCCGCCGAAAGTGACGCTGTTATCGAGTTCCACGCGGCGGTTGGCGACGTTGATGCCGTTCAACGAAATCGAATATTTTTCGCCGAAATCTTTGCCCAAAGTCAGATCAAACATCGTATGTTGCGGCAGGTAATCGCCCGGATAGGGCTGGCCGGGAAAGGCATTGTGGAACCCGGACCCGTAATAAACATTGGTCGAGGCATAGCTGCGCCAGGGAAGGCTGACATCGCCTCCCACATTCAAGGTATTCCGTTGATCGTGGTCGAGCGGAGACAAGCCAGCGGGAAATGAAAAATTAGTCAATCCGCCGGTAATGGCTCCGCCGCCCTCGGCGATTTGGTTGGAGTACGCGAGGTGAATCTGGCCCCGGTGCGCGATTCGCGGCGAACGCAGCGTGAGTTCCCATCCCCGAATTACGGCTTGGCCAACCGTGATAGGAAAAAACAGATTCGATTCCCCAATATTGTTGTGATCGAAGAAATTCACCACATTGGTTCGGAAATTGTCCGCGTCAAGAGTCCAACCACGGTAAGGAATGGTAACTCCAAACTGATGCTCTTCGTCGCGCTCGCCACGCAATGGGATGAAGCCGAGGTTACGAGCTTGGGCGAAATTGAGGAGTGGACCCGAAGCCGTAATCAAAGGTGGAGCCTGGTAATAGTGTCCGTAAAAAGCGCGGAAGACCCAATGCAGACGCGGAACCACGACGGACGCTCCAAAACGCGGGCTGATGGCGCTTTCTGAAAAGCTTCCCGAGAAACGCGTCGGCCGCATTCCAGCCGTCAGCGTCAGCCAGGAAAACGGTTTGAACTTGTCATCGATAAAGAACGCTTCCAGGTTGCCAGACGGATGCTCCACGTCCGTAAACGGTGCCCCGCTACCGTCGTTGAAGACTGCGCCAAAAAGCTCGTTGCCTTGTTGGTAGAAGCTGTACAGACCTACTTGCAGATTATTCTTGGCGGCATTCGCCGCGAAACTTACCTGGCCGCCGGCATAAGTTGATCCGCGATTCTGCGTCGTCGCCACAGGAAAGTCCTGAGGCGAGCTTGCATAATCGGCCCGGTTGTAATGAAAAAAAGGCGAGACCGTCAGCAAGAGTTGCGAATTGAACGTGTGCACCCAGGAGAAGTTCACGATGGCATCGGATTCATGATCACCATCGCGCAGCCCCAGGCTGGGATACTGCGCCACAAATCCATTGGCGGCGATGGGTGCATTCTCGATGTCGTTCGGATTCGGATCGTAGGGAATTTGATAGTAGTCCTTACGTAAAGAAGTCACCAGGCGCAACTGGTTCGAGGGATCAACGTTGAAGATTAGCGACCCGAATCCTCCGTATCCATTTTCGGCATCGTGAACCACCTGCGGAACTGGCGTCTGAATGCCAAGATTACTACGATTCCCATTCACGCTGGCGTAGTAAGCAAAGCGCTCGGTATGGCTGCCAAAATTGAACTGATCGTTCGTCTGATAGAAGTTGCCCGCGCTTAGGATCAACTCGGCTTCGTTGTTACGTTCAAACCCCGTCCGGGGAGCGATGTTAAAAACTCCGTACGTACGATCTCCAAATGCCGCACTGTAACTGCCTCGCTGCACCTCAAGGTAATCGACATCCTTGGGATCGAATTGCGCTCCTAGGTTAGAAGCGATATTCGTGTTGGGGACGGGGACGCCATCGATCAGCCAACTGGTTTGATGGCCCCCGCGAATATGCAGTTGATCATGGGTGAAGTAAGCGCCAGGAACGTAGTCCGTAATCATCGCCAGACTATTCGTACGATCTGCGCCCGGCGTTCGCTCGACATCAGTACGGCTCACGATGGTGGTTGGCGTCACTGAATCTGTCGGAGCGACCGCAGGCTGCGCCGAAACATTCACTGTTTCATTGGCGACGGCCACACGCAGCTGAAGATGCACGAGGGGCTCGGTGCCGGATTCAACTCGAACCGCCTGCGCACTCTGCACAAACCCTGGACTGGCCACAGTCACCGAGTAGTCGCCAAGCGGCACTGCGTTGAACTCGAAGTTACCATTAGCGTCGGTGTTGGTGCTCTTGGACCAGTCGGATGATTTTGCCTTCAGCATCACCATGGCTCCTTGAATCGGACGATGCTGCGGATCATGAACGATCCCCCGCACCGAGCCAAAGATCGTGGCACTGACACTGACGGCAGCAAGCGCGAGCAATCCACTGGCAGCGAAAATACGAATAAAGCGCATGTTTTTCTCCAAGTACCTGTTGGAGCCTGACCAATCCCAAGCGTCACGGAAGCCAACAATTCAGGCGCAGGCCTTGAGTTCGGCAGGGCTGACTCCGGGAGGGCACGAGTTTGCTCGCGCCGCTAAGTGCTGAAAAAAATCCGGGCTTTAGCTGTCGAAGTGAAACGTGCGCCGAGCTTTCAGCAACTGTTTGGAGCTAGGCGATGGAGAGCAGCGGAGGAGCGCGACCGGAGTGTGCGTGGTTGACCGATGAGGCAAAGCGAATCGGTTGTCGCTCACACTGCAGAAACGATGACGCAAGAGTCACCTGAGCGCAGATGTTGGAGCTGAGATGTATCGCGCGAGAAACGGTCAGAGGGCGGCAACAGTCGTGTTGGCAACACCCCGGCGGAGCCTGGAACCGGGCATCGTGGGAAGGACGGCCGTGCATCGGCTTCCGCAGGCAACACGCGTGCGGCGGGGCGGCGGAGACCGCCAGAGCCACCGGCGCGAACACACCCACCAGCAGCAGAACCAGCAATAATCTGGCAGTTACCCGGTGCATGAGCTTCGAATCTTACTTAGACGGTCCGACTAGAAATCGGCTTCAGCGCGAGAAACAGTTTACAGGCAAATGCGAAATTAAAGGTCACAAAATTGTCAAATCCTTGGTGATCCCATCGCTGCCTCACGCCTTGCCATGAATCTTGGCCCACCACCAGCGCACGCCCACAAACAAGAAACGCCAATCGTGAAAGAACTCAGGCTCTTTGCCCTCAAACGCGTGGCCGAGGAATTGAAGCATCCATCCCACAACAAAAAGCCCAAGCGCGTAAAGCCACAGGCGGTGAATGAAGATGCCTCCGAGGAACAAGGCGAGCGAAACAAGAATCAACGGTATGCCCAGAGTGTGGCATATCCGGTTTACCGGATGCTGATGGCTGCCGGAGTATTGCGTGATCCATTGCTCATTAGTGCGTCCGCCTAGCATGGCGGTTTGATCATACACGGCCGGGCCCAAAAAATGGTAGGCCGATGCCGGGTTGAGACGCCCAGTGCAGGCGTGTTAGCATCCTAGGTTTTGGGCAGGCTGCTTGACGTTGGCCTATGGACTATCCTCTAATTTTCTTTATGGGCCCGCCGTAGTCAGAGATTCGCAGATCATAAGATTGCCGGGTTTTGTTCGACCGGACGGCCGCCGGTGGCTGTCTCACGCGACTTATTTGAAGGAGTAATCCCGTGAAAGTTTACGAAGGCGCAAACATCCGCAATGTAGCCGTGGTAGGGCACGGCCATGCGGGAAAAACCTCTCTGGTGTCCGCCATGCTCTACACCTCCGGCGCAACCCCGCGGCTGGGCCGGGTCGACGACGGCTCCGCAACCACCGATTGGGACGATGAAGAGATCGCCCGCAAAATGTCGATCTCCGCGGGCCTGGCCTATGTCGAGTGGGGCAAAACCAAAATCAACATCGTGGACACCCCCGGATTCAACATGTTTGTCCACGAAGCCAAAATGGTGCTGCCCGTGGTCGATGCAGCGGTCGTGGTCGTCGACGGCGTAGCGGGGGTCGAAGTCGTCACTCAGCGGGTCTGGAACTACTGCGAAGAATTCAAAACCCCCAGGCTGATCGTCGTCAGCCGCATGGATCGCGAGCGCGCCGACGCCGAGCGCGTGCTCGAATCGCTGACCAACGCGTTCGGACGGGCGGTCATTCCTTTGGAGCTGCCCATCGGCAAAGAAAAGAATTTCACCGGAGTCGTCGACCTGGTCCAGATGAAGGCGTACACCTACGAACTGGGAGGGAACGGCAAAGGCAAGGAAACCGAAATCCCCGCCAACCTGAAAGACCACGCTCAGGAAGCCCACGAGAAGCTGGTTGAACTGATCGCCGAAGGCGACGACAAGCTGATGGAAGAATTTTTCGAGAAGGGAACCATTCCAGTAGAGGATCTGATTCCGGCGCTGCACAACGCCATCCGCGAAGACAAAATCTTTCCGGTGATCTTCGGCTCTGGGCTAGGCAACGTTGGCGCCGACCGGGTGATGGACTTCATCGTGGACTACACGCCCGCGCCTTCCGAACACGAGTGGGTGCAAGGAGAAGCCGCAGCCTCAGGAAATGGCGAGCCACCAAAGCGCCACGAGACCGACGCCGAGCCGGTCTCGCTCTACGTCTTCAAAACTATTTCAGACGCCTTCGCCGGCCGAATTTCCTACTTCAAGGTTTTTTCCGGCGTACTGAAAAACGATGCGACCGTGCAGAATTTCTCGCGCGGTTCGGCGGAAAAACTGGCGCATATCTCGATCATGCAAGGCAAGACCGCCGTACCAGTAACCGAGCTCCACGCCGGAGACATCGGAGCCGTATCCAAACTAAAAGACACGCTAACCGGAGACACATTAGGTGACAAGAACGCACCTATCCAATATCCCAAAGTCCATCTGCCCGAGCCGGCAATCACCTTCGCCATCGAACCCAAGAGCCGCGCCGACGAAGACAAGCTAGGCCCCGGTATCCACAAGCTCATGGAAGAAGATGCCATGCTCCGCTTCTTCCGCGATCCCCAGACCAAAGAATTCCTGATCGCCGGAACCGGCCAGCAGCACATCGAAGTGGTCGTCTCGAAGATGAAGAAGCGCTACCACACGGAGGTGATACTGAAAGCTCCGAAGGTGCCCTACCGAGAGACCATCCGCGGCAAAGCCGACGTGCAGGGTCGCCACAAGAAACAAACCGGCGGACATGGCCAGTACGGCGACTGCAAAATCAAAATGGAACCGCTACCCCGAGGCGGCGAGTTCGAATTCGTCAACGATATTTTCGGCGGCGCAATTCCGAAAAACTACATTCCCGCGATCGAAAAAGGAATCAAGGACGCCGCCGCCCGCGGCTATCTAGCCGGATATCCCGTGGTAGACTTCAGAGTAATCCTCTACGACGGCTCGTACCACGATGTAGATTCCAACGACATGTCGTTCCAAATGGCTGGCCGCATCGCCTTCAAAAAGGCCATGGAGCAGGCCAAGCCCACGCTGCTGGAGCCGGTAATGTCCGCCGAGATCACAGTTCCCGACGAGTTCGCCGGCAGCATCATGGGCGACCTCAACAGCCGTCGCGGCCGCATCCAGGGCATGGACAACAAAGGCGGCAACACGGTAGTAAAAGCCGAAGTACCAATGTCCGAAATGCTAACCTACGGCGTCGACCTAACCTCGATGACCCAGGGCCGCGGCAGCTTCAACATGGAAATGCACCACTACGACGCCGTGCCTGGGCTGCTGCAGGAAAAGATTATCGAGAAGGCGAAGGCCGCGCGGGGAGATGTGAAGGAGGAGGAAGAGTAGGGCCAGGCACCCCAGTGGAATACTACGCAATCAAAGTGCACTACTTCGATGCTTCTGCATTAGTGAAACTTGTTGCGGACGATGCGGACGAAGAACCGGGCAGAGAGGTCCTCAGAAAATATCACCATCAACACGCGCATCCCGGTTACACCACTTCGTTCTGCGTGTCGGAGGCCTTTGGGGCGTTGAAGTTGAAGTTTCTACGCAAGAAGATTTCCGAGTCACAATACCTCAAATATGTGAAGGATCTCATTCGTGTCGTAGGGAACACCTTTCAAATAGATGAACTCGAAATTTTGCTACCAATTGTAAGCAGCGAGTTCGAACGGCTGGTGAGGAGTTACAGGATCGATTTCGTAGATTGTCTCCAGATCGTGACCTTAAAGCACGGCAAGTACTGGATATTTGATGGGCCTTCGAAGTCGATCCTCATAACAGCAGACCGCGAATTGGCGAGAGTCGCTCTGGCAGAGGATTTGCGGGTATGGGAATGCACTACTGAAGCCGCGCCGGTCTAATCCTTTCCAGCGAGACGCGTTCTCAACCCCTCCGCCTTCGCCAATCTTGCCTGCCGCTGATCAAACGTCCAGAACCGTTCAGCCTTGAGTTCGAGGGCGCAGGCGACATGCAGCGTATCGAGCGTTCGCATACCGTATTTCGGCCCATAGCGGCGGGCGAGGTCGGTGCAAAGCTCGAAGGCGTCCTCGGGCATCGGCAGTGAAACCCAGCGTCCTGCTAATACATGTTCTTCCCTTCGTGCATTCATGCGTTGCGCTTCAGAAAGCGACAACTCCCCACGAAAGATGTGCTGGCCAATGGCGTGCGCCCACTCAGAATTATGGAGAGGCGTGAACCACAGAGGGGGAGTGGACCTAATGCGCTGGCGGGCTGCATGCGAATGACGGTCACTCAAATACAACGAAACAAGAAAGCTTGAGTCGACGTAAACGCTCAATAGCGCCCGCGCTCCTCAATCAGGAGATCAGCTCCGGAGAGGACGCGATCACCAATAATTTCTTTGGCTAGAGCTTCGAAGTCCGGCCAGTTCCCTTGAGCTACGGGTGCTTGCTGAGGAACGATACGCGCGATCACTTGGTTTCGTTCTCGAAGTTCTACGATCTTGCCTGCGCGGAGCCAGCTTTTCAACCGCTTGGTATCGCGAAGTTGTCGAATGTTAACCGACGGCATGACTAAATGTGGCACATATTGTGCCACATTGTCAATGGCTCTGCCCGTAGTGTCGCGGAGTTGACGTAGATTCACAGAAGGCATGGTTGCATCGTGACACATCATGTGTCACATTGTAAACATCTCAAAGTCCACCTCCTTGCACGGACTCATCGAAAGGCCAGATCAAAGAGCCATAGAATGACTCCATGAATACTCTCGCCTCAGTCCTACTCATACCCGGACTTCACAACTCCGGCCCCGAGCATTGGCAGAGTATCTGGGAAGCCAAGCAGGCTGATTACCATCGGGTTCAACAAGATGACTGGGAGACGCCTCACTGCACCGACTGGGTCCAAACGTTACATGACTCCATCGGCAGCGTCGGAAACGGCCTGGTTGTCCTAGCCGGTCACAGCTTGGGCTGCGTGACCATCGCTCACTACGCCGCAAAACATGCTGATTGCCAAGGCCGAGTGGTCGGCGCCTTGTTGGTGGCCCCCAGCGATGTCGAAGCGCCCACCTACCCACCCGGATCAACCGGCTTCAATCCCATGCCATTGCAGAGGCTGCCGTTTCCCTCAATTATCGTGGCCAGCAGCAACGATCCTTACGTTACTGTGGAGCGCGCCGAGTTCTTCGCCAGGTCGTGGGGAAGTCGGCTCTTCAAGATTGCCAATGCCGGACATATCAACGCCGCCTCTGGTTATGGGCCTTGGCCAGAAGGCGAAGCCTGGCTCGAACAACTCCGACAATCTGGCACCTAACCAGAGAGAACTGGTACCATCTGCCAAGTGGCCACGCTCAAGAACGTCCCCAAAATTCCCCAAGACCGCGAGCGCATCGTCTCTGCCGCGCCGGTCGAGGACGACTCTTCGTTTGAGCTGAAACTCCGTCCGCAGCGGCTCGTCGAGTTCATCGGACAAGCCAAAGTCAAAGAGAATCTGGCAGTAGCCATTGAAGCCACCCGCTCGCGCGGCGAAGCCCTCGATCACGTTCTACTCTACGGCCCGCCGGGCTTGGGCAAAACAACTCTCGCGACCATCATCGCCAACGAACTTGCCGTACCCTTTCAGCAAACCTCAGGCCCTACGCTGCAAATCAAAGGCGACCTGACTGCCATTCTCACCAACGTGCGCAACAAGCAAGTCCTATTCATCGACGAAGTTCACCGCCTGCAACCGACGCTCGAAGAACTGCTCTACTCCGCGCTCGAAGACTACAAGCTAGACATCATCATCGGACAAGGCCCCGCGGCCCGCACCCACACCATGGATGTGCAGCCATTCACTTTTATCGGGGCGACCACCCGCGCGGGCCTGCTTTCGTCCCCGCTGCGATCGCGCTTCGGCATCGTGCTGCGCCTCGAGTTTTATAGCCACGAAGATCTGCGCATCATCGTCGAACGCTCGGCCGAAATTCTAGGCGTAGAAATCGACAAGCCCGGAGCCCTCGAAATCGCCAGCCGTTCCCGCGGCACGCCAAGAATTGCCAATCGCCTGCTGCGCCGCGTCCGCGACTACGCCCAAGTGAGAAGTGCCGGAAAGATTGACTTACCTACAGCGCAAGCCGCGCTGCAGATGCTCGAAGTCGATCGCCACGGCTTCGACGAAGTCGACCGCAAACTGCTTCTGATCATCATCGAGAAATATCAAGGCGGCCCCGTAGGACTGAACACGCTGGCGGCCGCGCTAGCGGAAGAACCCGACGCCATCGAAGAAATCTACGAACCCTTCCTGATCCAAATCGGTTTCCTGAATCGTACGCCCCGCGGACGCGTCGCCACCCAACTAGCCTACGAGCATTTCGGCATCATCCCAAACCGAAAGCAAAGCTCGCTGTTCTAAAATGTAGGCGCGCGAGAGACTGGCCCGTGCTTTCGGTAAAACGTTCACGGACCGAGTACTTGCGCTTATCCCCCGGCCGAAGAGCAGATTGCCGGTACAGCCGCAGCCTTTGCCGGCACGTTTCTCTCGAAATAGGCGGCGCTGGATTGTGCAAAGCCTATACTGATTTCGCAACCCTGCCTCAACCTCTTCTCCGCCTGGGCTCGGTCATTCAGACCACGGTACATTGAGGAGGCAGAAAAACAGCTTGACGCAATTCCGGCCTGGCACGCCTTGTCGAATTCCTCGATCGCCCTGACATTATCAACTGCCGTGCCGACTCCGGCACGGTAGCATTCACCCAGCCCGCTGCACCCCCGCCACCAACCTGAGGAGCAGGACCGTTGAAGCAACGCAAAGGCGCGGACGGGATCTTTGGGAATACTTTTTCCCGCGTAGTAAAGCGATCCCAGGAGGAAGCAACTCTCGCCATCACCCCGATCGCAGGCAGTTTGAAAGAAGTCTCCTTTACTTTCCACCACTATCCCATGGAAGCCGGCGCACCCATTCGATAATCCTAGTTCGCATGCGTGGGCGAAGGCTTTGGCTGCTTCTGTCGCATCGCGCGGCAGCATACGACCTTCATTCAGCCCGATACCCAACGTCATGCAGGCTTGCCCCGAACCATGGTGGCATGACGTGTCCATCAGGCGAACCCAGGACTGGCAAGCGGTTCCGCGACCTTCGACGCAGGCCTTGCGCCAGAATTCCGGGTCGGTGCCGGGGTGGTGGCTCCCCAGAAAGCCGGTGGTAAACATGATCACAAAGAGGCAGATCCATAGGCCCATGTGGGCAAAGTTCGCGCGTCTTGGAGTCCAGGCCGGCATCCGAAAGTGCCGGGCTAGACTCACGCTTGCCCGATCGAGTGCCCGGACAGTCAAATTGAGCGGAGGAACACAGAGAAGCTTGTCGTAAAAAGTTGGTGCTCCAAGCCGTCCCAACAGCCAATAGAGGCCGAATACGGCCACGCCATACCCGGCGCCGAACACGATCTTGCCAAAGTTCTTTCGCGGCGAAGTGGCTGGATCAGTGACTAGAAGGTGCAAGCCAAGGAATACCGCCGCCGGAATATTGGTATCAATAAAGTAGTAGAGACCGGTTGAATGGGTAAACACCAAGTTCAGTGCGTAGAGTGCGGCCGCCGCCGACAGCGTCACGAGCGTTACCGAAAACAGGGCCTGAACTACAAGACCGAGCAGAAAGATTTCCAGATAAATATATGGTGGGCGGTCGAAGGAAACCGCAATTTCCTCTCCCCAAGTAATTCCTGTGCTGTGGGTGACGATCAGACCCACCGAAAAGATGAAGAGGGCAATCGCTGAGGGATTGAAAATGTGCGCACGGCGCCCGTCCCGCGTCCAGGTGATGAACTCCTTGCAGAGCACGCCCGTAGCCAACATGAGGAACTGCAGGAAGTACCAATCCGGCTTGAACCACAGAAACAAGTTCGTGCTCAGGACGATGGGAAACGGGCCGAAGCCCAGTATCCACTTATCACGACGCGACCAACACACCAACATATCGAGGACATAGGCAAAAACGAGTTGAGCGACGATCAGTGGTATCTGGTGGTACACCTCGCGCCAGTACCAGCCCCAATAGGCATAAATGCACGAGTGCATTGTGAGCTGCACGTAGTGCACCGGTTTAGGGAGGAATTCATAGCGCAAAACGCGCCCGGTTCGAACCACTTGCCGGCGGAGGAGGAATAAGAACAGAAGTAACGTCGCTGTTGTGCCGAGGATAGACCACTCGAGGCGCGGGTTGGCATTCACCCTCGGAAGAAAAACAAAACATCCGAGAAGCATGGTAAGCGCGAACGCCAACCGCAGCGGCGGGATTCGATTCCCTGAAAACTGTTCCTTCCCAGGCCGGGTCGGTACTTGTTCTGGCTGTCTCACCAACATTGTGGTCTAGCCGACGCTCCGCTTCCCAATAACGGAGGAGTATACACGAGTCTGCGAGCTCTCCTGCACGCGTCGCGTCACCGCATAAGTCGATTTCAAAAAATGATACTCTAGCGGTCCAGCTTCGATCCGCATGGCACACCGCTCTCGATCTCAACCGCTTCGGATTGCTATCGACACCGGCGGCACGTTTACCGACTGCGTCTGGATGGACCGCGGCCGCATCCGCATGCTGAAGGTTTTCTCGACTCCTGACGATCCGTCGCGAGCGATCGCGGAAGCGTTGGAAAAGATCGGATGCCGCGCCTCGCTGATATTGCTTCATGGCACTACCGTCGGTACGAACACGTTGTTGCAGCGCAAGGGAGCCCGGGTGGCGCTTGTCACCACGGCTGGGTTCGAGGATGTTATCGAGATTGGGCGGCAGTCGCGTCCCAAATTGTACGATTTGTTCTTCGACCGCGTTGAGCCTCTCGTGCCTGCGGATCTGCGCTTCGGAGTGGACGAACGCATAAGTTGTGACGGCGAGATTCTGCGAGAGCCTTCGCAAACGGAACTGCGGAACTTGAAAGCCAGACTGCTCGAGAAAAAGCCTGAGGCGATCGCCATCTCCCTGCTGTTTTCCTTTACCAATCCGGTAAACGAACTTTTGGTTGCGGCTGCCTTACAAGACCTGGGCGTGCCGCTTTCGCTTTCCCATCAGATCCTCCCCGAATTTCGCGAATACGAGCGCACGAGCACGGTAGTCGTGAATGCGTATCTGCAGCCGGTGATGCAGCGCTATCTCGAAAGCCTCGAAGCCCGCGTGAAAGCTTGGAGCGGAATCCCTCAGGGGCTGAAGCCTGGGTCTTTGAAACGTCTTAGTGGCATGGCTGAACCCATGCCCTCCCGAAGTACCGCACGCAGCAATCTTGGGGAGGGCAGGGACATAAACGGGAATCGTGGTGAAGGCAGTCGAATTTTTGTTATGCAATCCAGCGGCGGAATTGCGGCCCTGTGTTCCGCGGCTCACGAACCGGTACGGACTGTGCTCTCTGGTCCGGCTGGAGGGGTGGTAGGAGCCGCGGCCGTGGCGCGCCGCAGCGGATGCGACCGAATTATTTCCTTTGACATGGGTGGTACTTCGACTGATGTGGCGCTGGTGGATCGCGAAGTCCGTGGAGGCAATCAAGCGGAAATTGCGGGGCTACCGGTGGGTGTGCCGATGCTTGATATTCATACGGTCGGTGCGGGCGGCGGCTCCATAGCGCGCTTCGACGCAGCAGGGGCCTTACGGGTGGGGCCGGAGTCCGCTGGGGCTGATCCGGGTCCCATTTGCTATGGTCGCGGCACTCAGCCGACGGTCACTGATGCGAACCTGATCCTCGGGCGATTGCAGGCGCATCGTTTTCTCGGCGGCGACTTCACTCTTGATTTGGGACGCACTAGCCGAATTGTGTCCGCCTGGTTGAAGAGGCAGGGTTCCAAACTCTCGCTCGAGCAATTTGCAACGGGAGTTATTCGCGTGGTCAATTCCACTATGGAGAAGGCCATTCGCGTGGTCTCGATCGAGCGCGGCTGCGATCCTCGCGAGTTCGTGCTCGTGGCCTTTGGCGGAGCAGGAGGGTTGCACGCCTGCGAACTCGCTGCGGCTATGCGCATTCCACGGGTAATCGTCCCTGCACGTCCAGGAGCGCTTTCCGCCTTCGGTATCTTGGTCAGTGATGTCGTAAAGGATTATTCGCGAACCGTGCTGTGGCGCATGTTGAACGACCTGCCGGTGAAAAGTCTCAAGGAGGAATTTGACAATTTGTCCCGGCGGGCCGACAAGGATTTTCGGGCCGAGGGGTGGGACGGCGCTATCGAGCGCAAGCGTACCGTGGATGTTCGTTATCGAGGCCAAGGGTACGAACTGAACGTTCCCTACTCACAGCAGTTGATGGCAGCGTTCCGCCGCGAGCATGAGCGGCGATATGGCTACAGCTATGCGGCCCGGGAAATAGAGTTAGTCACGCTCCGCCTGCGGGCAGTCATAAGATCCCCGCAGTCGAGAGTCGGTGAGACCCGGCCGGATCGCACCAATCGAGGGGGTTCTCATCCGGAGCGAGCCTCGACTTACTTCGAAGGCAAGAAAATCTCAGCCGTAATCCATGATCGGGATTTGCTGCAGCCTGGGAAGAAGTACTCGGGCGCCGCCGTGGTTACGGAATATAGCGCAACCACCTTTGTGCCTCCTGGAACGCAGTTTTGGCTGGATCGCGCGGAAAACTTGATCGTCCAGATTCGGTCGTAATCTGCTTAATTCCGTCAACCGACATTGATGTGGCTCGGGGCGGGCGAGTCGCTTCGCCTCCACACGGTCTTTGTCAATGCAGCGGACAGGAGTGCCCGCTCTACACTACTTCAGGCCTTCTACGAGGTATAGGTCGGCTAACATGCGATGGTAGCCGAAGATGCAGGTTTGGGCGTCGGGGGTCATGAGAATGGGACCGATAGTTTCAACTCCGGCGGGATCGGAGGGTAGAAGCTGTTTCCACAAGGTGCGCTGCCCGGTCTGGATGTCGAGACGATAGACGCTGGCGGGCAGCTCGCCCGGTTGATAAATGTAGAGGGAGCGGCCGTCGGCGGTCCATGTAATCGGCTGTTCTCCGGGGTTGAGTCCGGGAATGACGCGGGGCTCGCCGCCCGCCACTGGATACAGATAAGCTTTGCGGTCGGGACCGATGCCGGCGATCGACTGCGAATCGGGAGAAACAAAAAACGCATTGCCATCCACGCCTTCGGGCGTGACGGGCTTGCTCTTCCCCGATGCGAGTTCGTAAACGTACAGCCGAACCCCTTGACCGGGATCATTTCCTGAAAACAGAATGCGCTTGCCATCGGGAAACCAGCGCGCCCAGGTGTGGTTCACGCTGTCCTTGGTGAGATCTTTGGCTTCGCCAGCGCCCGTAGTCAGCAACCTTAGTTGCGAGGGCGTGTCTTGAGTTTGCGCAATCACGGACTTTCCGTCCGGCGACAAGGCTAAGGCTCCGCCCTCTCCTAATAGCACGGCCGGAGAGCCGTCGGTCTTGCGAACATAAACCGCATAAGAAAGTCCGCCTGACTTCGAGTATGCGAGGGAGCCTCCACCGCCTTCTTCATCAAACAGCAGAGTCTTGCCATCGCCCGAAAGGCCTGCGGGATAAGAATAATCGAGCCAGGAAAGATCGCGCTGTTTAGCTTCGCCGTTAATTACGCCGACCAGTTCGCGGCGCCAACTGGCGCGCATCAGCAAAACCCGGCCATCCTTCCAGATGTCGAACAGCATTAACGCCCCCGGCAGGCGCAGTACCATGCGTTCCTTGCCATCCAAGGTGGCTGCATAAAGCGTGCGGTCTACGCCGGACTTGCTTGCCGTGAACCAAACCTCTTTGCCGTTGGCGGACCAAGCCAGGCCCTGAATGGTGTACCACTCCTCGGAGAGGTTCTTCTTGTGTCCCGCCAGATCAATGACGGCGACCGTGCCTCGGTCGTCCCCCTGAACCGGATGGTCGATGAATGCGATCATGTCTCCGCCGGGGGAGAAACGCGGGTGCCCGATCCAGCCACCGGTTTCGTAGAGAGACTTTCCAATAGGAAATTCCAGCCGGTTGCGACCGCCGAAATCACGCACTACCGCCAGATTGTTTCCGTCAGCCGACCAGTCGGCCCATTGCACTTGCTCTAACAACTCGCGCGGAGCGCCTCCGACGAGCGGCGCACGTGCTAGCGTGCCCATGCTGACCCACGTACCCAAGGCTTTGCTGTTCAGCAGGACTGCCATTTCCGAGGCGGAAGACACGGAAACAAGTTGGGTATGACTCAAGCCCATGGAGCGCGCGTCGGGTGCTTCGGGACGAGCCGTGAAAACGTCCAGCGGACCGCCTTGCCAGGCTGCGCTGTAAAGGATGGTTTGTCCATCCGGCGCGAAGCGCGCGGAGCGAATGCTGCCGCGTCGGAATGTGAGCTGGCGGTAAAGCGGCGGCTGAGCCGGCTGGCTGGAAAAAAGCACTTTGCCTGCAAACAAGCCTACGGCAAGCGCCACCAGCGAGCAGAGACCGGCGATAACCGCGACAGGAGGGCCCTTGCGTGGCGGGGGTGGAAGTGGTTTTGCGGGTGCAACTGCGGTCGGCTCTGGCCCCTCCATGACTACGGCCGTGCGTGAAGAATCGAGCAAGCGCTTCAGGCGCTTCAGATCAGCACGCATCTCGGCCGCGGTTTGGCAGCGCAGATCACGGTCTTTCTCCAGCGATTTGCTGATGATCTCTTCCAGCTTCAGCGGAAGGTCGGGGTTCAAGCGGATAGGCGGCGCGGGATTGCGGTTGAGAATCGACTCGGTAATAACCGCCGAGGTCTCTCCCCGAAAGGGAAGGATGCCAGTCGACATTTCATAGAGCACTACGCCGAAAGAAAAAAGATCGGTGCGGCCATCTAGTTCTTTTCCACGCAGTTGCTCTGGCGACATATATGCCACCGTACCTACCGCCGTTCCAGGGCTAGTCAGATCGAGAGCCGTTACGTCCGCGCTGGTTTGGGAATTGCCGCTGGCCGCCTTGGCTTGCGCGATCTTGGCCAGTCCGAAATCCAGGATTTTCGCCGGGCCGCGGTCGGTAACAAAAATATTTGCGGGCTTGATATCGCGGTGCACGATGCCTTTGCTGTGGGCAGCGTCAAGCGCGTCGGCCACCTCAATCCCGAGAGCCAGCAGCCTTTCCAACTCGAGCGGAGCGCCCTGAATGAGGTGCTTCAGGGTTTTGCCGGTGAGACATTCCATGACGATGAACAGCAGCCCATCATGCTGGCTAATTTCGTGGATGGTGCAAATGTTGGGATGGTTCAGAGCAGAAGCGGCACGTGCCTCACGGCGAAAACGCTCGATGGTCTGAGGATCCCGCGCTAATTCGTCGGGCAGAAATTTCAGCGCGACAAAACGTCCTAAGGCGAGGTCTTCGGCCTTATAGACGACACCCATTCCTCCGCCGCCGAGCTTCTCCAGAATGCGGTAATGAGAAATGGTTTGGCCGATCATGGCGCTTGATGCGGCAAATGTGGTCGAGCCATCTTAGGGGGAATCGGCGGTGGCGTCAAACGGTTATCCAGATATTGGCTGACGTTTCGTGTTCATCTCATTTGGATCTTAGAAGCAATCGTAAAGGACGTTCGGGTGAAACATCTTAAAACGCGGAGACAGCTGAGTAAGGGACGCAGCGCAAAAAACTTTCGAGTTCCTCGAAATCGAGGTAGTGACATCGGTCGGACCTGAGGCGTTTTGAAAGTGGGCACGAGAAAGTTTCGTCCTCCCAGGTTAACGTCCAAAGAACGGACGTAAACCTGAGACACCCGCCTTGTCAATTCACCGGTACGTCGAGTTCATCCGTCAAAGACGACCGAGCAACTGTTTCAACGCCTGGACGTATGCGGCGAGAGCTTGGCGACCCGTTTCCGTGATGCGATAAACGGTCTGCGGCTTGCGCAACACGAACTTCTTTTTGATGGCCACGTACCCGGCTTCCTCGAGCTTGAGCAACTGGGCGCCCAGGTTGCCATCCGTGGCCTGAGTCTTAGTGCGGAGCCACGTAAATTCAGCCTGTTCCACACCGCTGAGGAGCGAAAGCAGGGCCAGGCGCAGCCGGCCGTGAACCACGGGATCGAGCTCGGGCAAATCAGGCATGGATTAAACCGTGCGTTTGCGCACTTGCACTTCGGCGATCATGCCATAGATGCCGAACACGATCTGGCATAGAAAGATAGCGACCAGAAACACGACGATACTCTGCGCATCGCTGGCAAAGCAGGTAGCCACCACCGTTACCCACCACACGACCGCGCACGCTAACTGGATCTTCCACCGCAGAATGAGGCCAGAGGCTGCGTTGGCCATGCCAAGAATGGCCGACATCACAGCCACAAAGACATGCTGATCGGTCAGTCTTCCACTCAGGCCGAGCGCCATAAAGAGCAGAAACATCGAAATTCCGAAAGCGATCCAGATAGAACCGATCGCCCGACCGAGCGTCGTCTGCGGATGATCGCCAGCCTTCAAGGAAGCGGCGCCCACGGTAACAATCCCGGCGATCAACATAGTGGCCGGCCAGGCCCACCCGCTGTGACTCCAGGCTGACCACGCGAAGGCGAGATAAAAAGCAACGCCCCACAGAACGAATGTCCATCCCGAACGCTCCGTGGTGCGCCGGCCCTCGGCGATCATGCGCTGGATGATGCTCAAACTCTCCTTTAAATCCTGTCCGCTGGTGTCGTCCTGCATGGTATTTTCCTTTCCTCACGGCTGATGCTGAAGCAACATTTCGACGCTGCGATGCGGAGTAGTGCTGCCAACTGTCACCTCGGTGAATTCGTTCCACTCACCTTTGGCGGTGAACTGCATGTTATTCATAATGTGCGCCGGACCTGACATAAAGCCCCAGGAAAAGCCGTGGTCCAGCACCGAAAGCTCCGTGTCAAGGTAGTGGCCATCATGGTAGGCACGGAAGCGATAACTACGGGTGGCGTCGTCGTATGCAATGGTGGCCAGGGCGCGGAACAGCACCTTGCCGTCGGCGGAGGTACTTCTGCCCTCAACAAGAAGAACGAGGCCGTCAAGCTTGTACTCGACATCTTCCGTTTGGGTGAGATGAAGCGGTTCGCCCGGCCCGCGAACGATGGTGACAGGACCTGACCAGTGACCGGACAGAAACGATAGCTTTCCCATCGCCTCGCGCTGCGCGTCGACGCTACTCGAAGCCGGTTGTTGCGCGACGAGTGTGAGACTGAACAAAAGCACGAATACTGCTGAGAAAAGAATTTTGGGGAGGAAAAGCGAAATCGCGGCTTTCATGAGCGAGCTCCTGTTGCAGAAGATAAGCAAGGGAAACCACATCACATTTCCCCGACAGATAAAGAGTACTCTATTTTATAGAGTAAATCAAGAACGAATGGTAAATAATCGAGGTTGGCGAAATATCGCGATTGCAGTCACTGACGATGTTTGCCAGAAAGCCTGGCCACCGAGTTTCCTTCGAATCGTTACCGTGGTTTTCCCTTGTTCTGGACTTAGTCTCACTCCATCCCCATGGCGTTCTTCCTTTCCTGCCGTCGAAAGGCTCTTGAAGGGGTTATCGCCGAGGGTCGAAATGTTTCAATCAGGTTACAATCGGGGCAAGATTCCCATCTCCCGGCTACAATACCCGTGTGAAACCAAGCATCTTTGTGGTCGAAGACGATCCGGATATTTCCCGGCTGGTGCGGCATCACTTGGAGGGGGCGGGATTCGCGGTCAAACTTTTCCTCACGGGAAACACCGTCGTCCAGGAATCGGAGCGGCAGCGGCCCACGCTTTTCATTCTCGACATTATGGTGCCTGGCAGGGACGGGCTCGAACTCTGCCGCCAGATCCGGCAGACGCCGGCGCTGGCCTCGACTCCTGTGATCTTTCTCACGGCAAAAAGCGGCGAAGCCGATCGCATCCTTGGCCTCGAGCTGGGCGCGGATGATTATATTCCCAAGCCCTTCAGCCCGCGCGAGCTGGTAGCGAGAGTGAAAGCGGTGTTGCGGCGCTTCGAGCGTCCACTGGCACAGTCGCCGTTAAAGGTGGGAGAGATCGAAATTGATCCCGGCGCGATGACGCTGACGGTGCGCGGCCAACTGGTGGGCACGACGGCGACCGAGTTCCGCCTGCTTGATTATTTCGCCCGGCACAGCGGCCGCGTCTTCAGCCGCGACCAGCTTCTCGATTCCGTCTGGCGGGATACCGCTTATGTCACCCCGCGCTCGGTGGATGTGTACGTCCGGCGCATTCGCGAAAAGATCGAGCCCGATCCAGAGAGCCCGCGTTATCTGAAGACGGTGCGCGGGGCGGGCTATCGCTTTGAGGCTCCCAAGTGAGGCGCCGGCTTTTCTTGCGGCTGGTGGCTGCCTTCGCGCTGGTGATCGCGGCCACTACGGCGACGCTTGATTTCTCCACCAGGCGCGCCTGGGAAAGTTCATTCCGGCAGGAAATCGACCGCAACTTAAGGCAGAAAACACTGATGTTCGCGAACCGCGTGAATACTGACCGCGAACGCAGCCTGCAGGACATCGCCTCAGAGGAGGGTCAGGCAGCCGGGGCGCGGGCCACAGTGATTGATGTCACGGGCAAAGT
The DNA here is from genome assembly GCA_963832245.1 of uncultured Acidobacteriota bacterium. GTDB lineage: Bacteria > Acidobacteriota > Terriglobia > Terriglobales > Acidobacteriaceae > JABDBE01. Next base: position 1,140,814 of record CAWHTG010000004.1, on the reverse strand, counting down.
CCTGGCTGACTCGGAGGCTGCGGTGTCGACCATGGAAAATCATGCACAGCGGCCGGAATTTGCCGCAGCTTTGAAAGGAGAACTCGGAACTGATACCCGGGTCAGCCAAACTTTGGGAATCCCCTTCCTTTACGTGGCCGCCCCCGTTTCCGGGGGAGCAGCTCGGTTGGCCTATCCGTTAGCGGATATGGGAGTGGCCACATCGGAGCTTGGACGAAAACTGCTGATTGGTTCGGCACTAGCATTCCTGGTCGCCATTGTGATGGCGGGGGTCTTGGCGCAGTTCACGGCCCGGCGACTGCAACGTATTGTGGAGTTTGCCAACAAAATTGCAGATGGAGAACTCACCGCACGCATCTCGGAGTCCTCGGGGGATGAAGTTGGGCAAGTCGCCGCCGCTCTCGATAAGACGGCGCGGAATCTGGAAAACAACTTCGCAGCCCTGCGGGACAGCCAGCGCCAGCTTGAAACTTTGCTCAACAGCATGGAGGATGCAGTTATCGCCGTCGGCCCCGATGGGCGCGTGCAGTGGGCGAACCAGCGTATGGACAGCCTGGTTCCGCAGCGCACCCGGCTGAATGCTCCCATCGTTGAGACCGTACGTGATCCCGATTTCCTGCGGGCGGTGCGCGGCGCCAGTGTGGTTCGGAAGGTGGTCACGGCTCGTGCGACTTCCATTGTTCTTGCGCGCACTTTCGATGTGACTGCTGCTCCCATGCCGGGGGGAGGTGCGGTTGCAGTTCTGCGGGATTTGACTGAGACCGAGCGCGTGGAGAAAACCCGGCGCGATTTTATCGCCAATGTCTCCCACGAACTGCGGACGCCGTTAACTTCCATACAGGGCTACGCTGAAACTCTGCTCGACAGTTCGCCGGAGAATAATCACTCGCGCGAGTTTCTCGAGATTATCCGCAAGAATGCCCATCGCATGTCTCGCTTGACCGAAGATCTCCTGACCCTGGCCAGAGTGGAATCGGGTGAGCAGCGCTTTGACGTTCAGCCCGTAGCGGCGGCGGAGATTCTGCAGGAAGCCGTCCAGAATTTCCGCGAGCTGGCTCGCACCCATGGCATCGACTTGCAGGTGGAGGACTCGGCGCCAGACCTGGTGAGTGCGGACCGCGAGGCCATCCACCAGGTTTTTTCCAACCTCATCGATAACGCGCTCAAATATGCAGCATCGGGTGGACGGCTGGTGCTGGGGGCGAGGCGTGCCGATCGCGGAGTTGAATTTTACGTTCGCGATTTCGGACCGGGCATTCCGTTTGAACATTTGCCGCGCTTGTTCGAGCGCTTCTATCGCGTCGACAAAGCTCGCTCCCGCGAATCGGGCGGCACTGGACTGGGACTGGCCATCGCCAAGCACATCGTGCTGGCGCACGATGGCACCATCCGCGCCGAGAGCGAACTTAACCATGGTTCAGTGTTTTTGTTCATCTTGCCTTTGGCTGATGTTTCTGTGCCAACGTCATCGTAGAGTAGTTCCGCCGGTGTACAACTGTTGGACGCCGCACGGGCGTGGACGCCCGCGCCTACATTAACCCCCAGAATTTACAAGCTTTTAACAACCTGCTTCAGAGAAAGAACCTATGCTGAAACGGTGACCGCCAATTTAGGCCGGCAGCGAAGACGATCAAATGCATTACGTCCGTCATTCCATGAGCCGAGGGAAGTTGCGATGACTGCTGCCGCGAACACTCCACTGCCCGAGCCTGCCTACTCGCACCTGGTAAAGAGAACGATCGAAGCTTGTGCGGTTGCCAAGGATGCTGCGTCCGCCGCGGCCGAGGGTATCGCGACCGGCTCGTCAGCTCTTCTCAGTACGATTCGGGACCGGGAAAAAGAACTCGACACGCTGGACCGCGAAATCGACGACGGGGTTACGCTGGCCATCACGCAGGTGAGCGGATCCGCAGCTCGCGAACTGCTGGCGTGCATGAAATTCATGATCAGCTTGGAACGTATTGGGGATCTTCTTCTGAGTTTTGCCAGCAGCGCGCAAGTGGCGGGTGCGCGAATCGATCCTCAGGATACGCGCGACCTCACGCATATGGCGACGGTGCTGGAAAAAATGCTGGCCGACGTGGGAGGCGCTTTTGCCACTCGTGACGTGAAGAAAGCCGTGGATGTGCTGCGCGCAGACGCCGAAATGGACCGCCTGCGCAATCTCATCTTCCTGCGCCACATCGAAAACCCAGAAGGCTCACAGCGCCAGGCTAGCCTACAAGTCATCTTCATGACGCAATCGCTCGAGCGCGCCGGAGATCACGCCAAGAACCTGGCCGAGGAAGTCTGCCATTTTGTTAGCGGCCACACCATCCGCCACGTAATGATGACCTATGACAAGCCGATCGAGCAGATGTTTTTGGATTGGCTTCGCCACCGCGACGATTCGCACTAGCACGTCTCAATACACCTGTCATCCCGAGCGATAAGCGTGCGACGCGACACTGTAGAAACGTAGCTTGCTAAGTCTCACGGCGTCTCCGAAAATTATTGCTTTGACGGCCCAGACGAGGCGTCCGGGGCTACGTGTTCGTCGCGGGAACTCCGCTGACGATTCCTTCCTTTGCTGGTGGGCTGTTATCCTGCCGACGACATGCTTCTGGTTTTTTCCATGGTAGTGCCGGACGCGCGAGTGGCGGCTGCATACGCCATCTTTCTGGCGAGCTACCTGGTCTTCGCTATCGGAAAGTTTCCAGGGCTCAAGATAGACCGCCCGGGCGCTGCAATCATCGGGGCTGTCGCCATGATTGCCTTCCGCGTGGTGCAGCCCTCGGATGCGCTCCGCTTCATCGACTTCTCCACCCTTGTACTTCTGTTTTCGATGATGCTCATTGTGGGCAATCTCCGGCTGGTGGGCTTTTTCGAGTGGAATGCAGAGGTCATTTTGCGGCGATTGAAGCCGACGCATCTTTTGCCCGCCGTGATTTTTACTTGTGGGCTTCTTTCCGCATTCCTTGTCAATGATATTGTCTGCCTCGTGATGGTGCCTTTTGTGCTCGGCATCACGCGGCGCATGCGATTACAGCCGCTGCCTTATCTTCTGGCCGTGGCCACCGCTTCCAACACAGGGAGCGTGGCCACGATTACGGGCAATCCGCAGAACATGCTGATCGGATCTTTTTCCGGCATTCGCTATTACGATTTTCTTTTTCACCTGGGTCCGGTCGCCGTCATAGGGTTATTTTTCAATTGGGCGGTGCTGCACTGGGTTCACATGCGCAATGTTGAGTTGCAGCCGGAGACAGAAGAAAAAATTCCGTTGCCCGCGCTGGACCTCTCGCATTTGACGAAGCCCGTCATTGTCGTGACCGCTGTTGTTATCGGATTCTTTCTCGGTGTGCCTCCGGCAATGATGGCGGCTTTAGGTGCGGCGGCGCTGCTGATTACCAGAACGCTTGAGCCCAGAAAGTTGTACCAAGAAGTCGATTGGGGGCTGCTGGTGTTTTTCATCGGACTGTTCCTGATCGTGGGCGGAGCGGAGAATGCGGGGATTGTCGGAAGATTGCTGGAGGTCGCGGAACATTGGAACCTGCAAAGGCTAGGGACGTTCACGGTGGTGGTTGCGCTGCTCAGCAACATCGTCAGCAATGTGCCTGCTGTGATGCTGTTGAAGTCGTTGATTCCTGGGTTCAGCAATCCGCATACGGCGTGGCTGGCCCTGGCCATGGCTTCAACTCTCGCCGGAAATCTTACAATCACGGGAAGCGTGGCCAATCTGATTGTGGTTGAGAGCGCAAGGCCAGAGATGGAAATTGGTTTCTGGGATTATTTTCGGGTTGGTCTGCCCATCACGCTGGTGACTCTTCTTGTGGGATGGGCGTGGCTGGCGTGGATTCACTAGAGGATGGCTAGGTAGGGTGCACAAAGAAATGAGCCGTGAATCACCTGATTGCGAGAGTTTCATGCCCGTGACGTTAGGCGTAACTGAGTCGGTGAAGCATGTTTCGGTGGACGCTTCCTTTCGTAATCGTTTGAGGCGCACCGTGAACGCCCCACGCTGGCAACGCGTCGTTCCTCTACTGGCAACCGTTGTTCTGGCTCTTGCGGCGTTTGCCCAGACTCAGCCGCCTCAGGACAAAACCCGCTTCCAGGGCGACAGTAATCTCTTCCTGAACGAAGACATTGAGAAGAAGACTTGGGCAAATGCCAAACCCTATCTGGATTTTGCGTTACCGCAGATGCAGGCTGCCGTGCCGGAACTCAAAGGTCTCAACCCAGCCAATAGCCAGGAAGATCGCTCCTCTCTTCTTGATCGCGTGGGTGAGAAGTGTGTCGATCTGTTGCGGCACACCCCCAATGTAATTTCCCACGAAGACGTGATCACCCAGGAGCGGATGCTAATCGCACCTTCACCCGGCTACGTAAGACCGCGGATACATGCCGAGCCTGAGCGGCAAAGATTTGAGTATCTGCTGCTCTCTCACCAAACGCCGAGCGGTGGGATGCTGGAGGAACGTCGAACCGACAAACGCGGGCGAAGCGTAACAGCGGAAGGTATAGGCTCCCAGGGGTTCGCATCCGAGTGGGTGCGTCTCTACCCCGGCAACCGATCGGAGTCCAGATTCCGCTACCTGGGGCAGCAGGAGGTAGATAAGCACAGGACCATCGTGTTAGCGTTCGCTCAGATCCCTGAGCTGGTCAAGTTCCCGACGCAATTTCTGCTTCCGTCGGGAACGACGGTCTCGGTCCTGATTCAGGGGGTTGTATGGATCGATTCATCGGATTTCAGAATCGTTCGCATGAGGGAAGATCTCTTAGCATCACTTCCGAATATTCGCCTGGAAAAGCTCACTACCAAGGTTCGTTTCGCTGAGGTGCGCATGCCCAGAGCAGGGGTTTCTTTGTGGCTGCCTCAAGAAGCAACTGTCGAATGGGAATTCGATGGGACGGCTGTTGAGCAGCGTCATCTCTATTCAGATTACCGGCTGTTCGCAGCCACGGCCAAAATTCTGCCTGCGGCGCCTTAATGTCGTGTGTTTGCTCGTCAGATGTGTCAACTTGATGCCCACAAATCCCGTCACACTAACAGTACGAAACATCTGTGAGAAAATTTTAGGTTCACTCATGAGGTGCGCTTGAAGAGCTACCTTCAAATGTCCACGTTGCTAGTTGTCTGTGCGGCGAACGCTTTGGCGCAAACTGCACCGGGAAATGTCGTGAACTACCACGCAACAATCAACGATGTGAAATATGTTTACGCTTCGGCGGAGCCGGTTGCACGGTTGAAGGCGGGAGACATTCTCGACACCAATACGCTCGACTGTTTCGGCAATGCCATCAGGAAGCCGGGAGACACGCTCAGCAGGACCAAGGGCGACAATCCGCTGACTGGGCCTTTTTATATTGAGGGCGCGGAGCCGGGTGACACTTTGGCGGTGAAGATTCTCGATCTTGAAGTGGACGGCGACCAGGGCGTGGGAGCGTTTGCGCCGGGGTTTGGGGCCCTGAATGAGACCAACTACACGCCCATGCTGCATGCGCCGTTGCCGGAGAAGATATGGTTTTATCCAATCGACCACGCGGCTAACACGGCGACATTCCAGGCGCTGGATTCGAAGTTTTCAACGAAGATTCCGCTGCATCCATTCCTCGGATGCATTGGGGTTGCGCCTGCCGGAGGCGAGGCACGCAGCTCGATTGTGCCCGCCGAGTTTGGCGGCAACATGGATTCTCCCGAGGCCAGCGTTGGCAATACGGTTTATTTTCCGGTGAATGTGCCCGGAGGCCTGCTGTATATGGGCGACGGACACGCCGCTATGGGGGATGGCGAAGTGGCGGGCACGGCGATCGAAGTCCCTTTGCGGGCACGGGTGCAGCTCAGCCTCATCAAAGGTCAGAAGATCAACTGGCCGCGCTTCGAGAACGACAACGCAATTATGGCGGTCGGCGCTTATCGTCCGCTAGACGATTGCGTGCGAATTGCCTTCACCGAACTGGTGGCGTGGTTCCATCAGGATTACGGCTTGTCGGAACTCGATGCTTACGAGTTGCTGTCGCAGGTTGCAAAGATCCATCTGAACGAAATGGTCGATCCGAATTACGTGGTCGTGGCTTCGATCGAAAAGAAGTTCTTGCCCGCGAAAAAGAAGTAACTTGCTAGCACTTTTTGGGATGAGACTTTTATTGGTAACCTCTTTTCAAATCTCTATTTGCACAGCAGCAAACTCCGGCGATAATACCTAAAGTCCCTTGGACCGCTACTCCATCCTCGATCAGACTGCCGCCGGCAGCGGGCCGGGTCCTGCGCCCTCGTCGGCCAAGGAAGAATCCGTTGCGTCGCTGACCGACATGGCCCAGCGTGATCTCGAAGCTGCGCTGCAGTTGTTGGCGGAGCGCGCCCAATACATCACAGGGGCATCCGGCGCGGCGATCGCGTTGCTGGAGGGTAGTGAGTTGATTTGCCAGGCCAGCGCGGGTCCTTCGGCACCGGCGCTGGGTGCGGAAGTCCAGGTCAGGTCGAGCCTCACCGGCGAAAGCGTGCGCACCCGGCAAACCCTTCGTTGTGACGATGCGGAAACCGATTCGCGGGTCAACCGCGAAAGTTGCCGCGCTCTCGGCATCAAGTCGGTCATGGTGGTACCGCTGATTCGCGACCAGGAAGTGATTGGCGTGTTCGAACTTCTGGCGGACAGAGCCCACGCTTTCGAGGACCGCGACGTCACGGCGTTAGAGCGGCTGGCAGAAATGGTCCAGACTGGGCTGGAGCATGCAGACGCAGCCAAGCGCGCGCTAGATGAGATTGCCACAAAAGATGAGCAAGCCGCGGCGCAACAGAACGAACAGAAGCTACCTGAACCGGAACCTGCGCCGGCAGACATAAAGCCACCAGAGTTCGAGAAAGAAACTTTTCGCTCGGTTACGAGTGCTCCCACGTCCACACCTTCAAACATGCCGGTACTCAAACCGGATCAGCCTGAAGCGGTTCGCTCGAAAGAGGTCGACAAGATCCGGCACTGCGAGGCCTGCGGATTCCCCGTTTCAGAAGGCCGCACGCTTTGCCTGGATTGCGAGGCAGCGAGAATTGCAGGCGACAACCCTGCTTCTGTGGCGGGTGGCCCGGCCCCGGCCTTTCTTTCAAAACTCGGCGCTCGGAAAGAACAGGGTTGGCTTGGGTCCCACATCTACACCATTGGCACAGTGCTGATCATCGCCGTCACTGTGGTCCTCCTTGTGCTTCGACTGCGCTAATCCGGCGCGGATACTCTTGCCGGGCGCTCGATATAATCCTTCACACATGCCATATTTTGGCCGCAAACGTGACGAAATCCGCCGTGCGCGGAATCAATAATGACCATAACCAATTAGAATCGACTATCAGTCAGTGGACAAGAATATGTTCCAAAGCGATCTCCTTCTCAACAAGCGTGTTCTCATTACCGGCGGAGGCACGGGCCTCGGCAAGGCGAGCGCCCAACGGTTCCTGGAACTGGGCGCGGAAGTCTACATCTGCGGCCGCCGCCAAGAAGTACTTGCCAGTACCGAACGGGAACTGCGCGACCTCACAGGCGGCCGTATCCACTCCCACGCTTGCGACGTGCGGGATGCGGCGGCCGTTGAAAAAATGATAGAGACCATCTGGCAAGATGGCCCGCTGAATGTGCTCATGAACAACGCCGCAGGAAATTTCCTGGCCCGCACAGAAGAGCTCTCATTGCGCGCATTCGAGTCAGTGATCGGCATCGTCCTGATGGGCACTTTGCACACCACGCTCGCTTGTGGGCGGCGCTGGCTCGGCGAAAAGCATGCTGCCGTCGTGCTTAACGTTGTCGCTACGTACACGAACAGTGGATCAGCCTACGTCGTGCCCTCGGCGGTATCCAAGGCAGGTGTGCAAGCACTCACCCGCAGCCTTGCAGTGGAGTGGGGCGACCGGGGCATCCGGATGAATGCCATTGCTCCTGGCCCAATCCCGACCGAAGGCGCGTTTTCCCGGCTTCTGCCCCGTTCCGACTTTGAGCAGCAGGCGAAGGAACGCATTCCGCTCGGCCGATTTGGCACGCTGGAAGAGTTCGCAAATCTTGCCGCCTTTCTGGTCAGTGACGGGTCTGGATACATCAACGGAGAGGTGATCACCATGGATGGCGGCGAATGGCTCCAGGGAGCGGGTGAATTCACTACTCTGGGACGCATGCTGACCGAAGAGGAATGGCGAAAGATGAAGCCAGCGAAGGCTCCATCAAAGTAATCTGCAAGAAGCCGCGGTGAAGGGTTTGCCGGCGGACGGAATTGGTCGTAGACAGGAGGCACTTGTGAAGGAGTTGCTGGCAGACGTTGCGCTTCGGGCTGCGCGATACACGACGGGAATTGGCAGCCGTAAGGTTGCGCCCGGCCCTGAAGATCTGGCGCGCTTGCAAGCGCTGGGCGGTCCGCTGCCGGAGTCGCCGTCGGATCCGGCAAAGGTACTGGCATTGCTCGATGAGATCGGATCGCCGGCGACGGTAGCCACGACCGGGGGCCGCTATTTCGGATTCGTGACGGGTGGATCGCTGCCCGCAGCCCTGGCCGCCAACTGGATGGCAGGAGCGTGGGACCAAAACGCAGCCATGTACGTGATGTCGCCTGTGACCGTCAAGATCGAAGAGATCGTCATGGCGTGGTTGGCCGACTTGCTGGGTCTGCCACCCGGATGCGGGATGGGCTTCGTTACCGGCACGACGATGGCAAACTTTTCCGCTTTGGCAGCGGCGCGGACCGAATTACTGAAGCGCGCGGGGTGGGGTGTCGAAGAGGACGGGTTGTTCGGGGCGCCAGCGATTCGCGTCGTAGTGGGAGAAGAAGTACACGTCTCACTATTGAAGGCGCTGTCCTTGCTTGGCCTCGGACGCTCCCGCTTGACCCGAGTTCCGGCGGACACACAGGGAAGGATGCGGCCAGACGCGCTGCCTCCACTCGACAATCGCACCGTGGTTTGCGTTCAGGCGGGAAACGTGAACACGGGCGCTTTTGATCCTGCTGGAGAAGTTCGCAGTCGCGCCCATGAGGCCGGCGCATGGGTGCACGTGGACGGCGCCTTTGGGCTCTGGGCGGCGGTCTCGCCGCATTACGCGCATTTGCTCAATGGCGCGGATGCCGCCGATTCCTGGGCGATTGATTGCCACAAGTGGCTGAACGTGCCGTACGACTCCGGCATTGCCGTGGTTCGGGAGCCAGAACATTTACGCACAGCCATGTCGTTGAGTGCCGCGTATCTGCCGCCTAGCGAAAACCGCGAGCCGAGTCACTACGTGCCGGAAGCATCGCGGCGGGCGCGTGGAATTGAGCTGTGGGCAGCCATCCGGTCGTTGGGACGCAGCGGCCTGCGGGACATGGTGGAAGGAAACTGCCGCGCCACGAAGCTGTTCGCGAAACGCCTGCGGGACGCGGGATTCACCATCCTGAATGACGTCGAACTGAACCAGGTGCTGGTTTCGTTTGGAAGTCCTGAGGAGACCAGGCGCATCATCACCGCAATTCAAAACGATGGTATTTGCTGGTGCGGGGGAACTCGGTGGCAGGGGCATACGGCCATGCGCATCAGCGTTTCGTGTTGGGCCACGACCGAGGACGATGTGGAGCGTAGCGTGGAGGCGATGATCAGGATTGCGAAGGCAAAGGATAGTCGGCTGGTTGAGCGACCGGACTCGTAGCATGCCCGAAATGAAGCGTCCATCCCTGGCAAGTTTGCAAACTGGGCGTGTCCCAGCGACAATCGGGGGGATGGAGAATGTGAATCAAAGCGACAGCCTTGACTACACGGGCGGCAGCCCGTTCCGGCCCGGCATCATGGTGCTGGTTACGCTGGGCAATCCGAGGGAGAAGTTTTGGGGGGCCATCCTTTCGCTCACCGCAGAAGGGTTGAGTCTCTGCGGCGTCGAGCTGGCCTCGTTCGACGACTTGGTATCTTTGGTCAAGGACGGCGAGCCGTTTTCTCCCGGCGTGGTTTTTCTGCCGATGCACCGCTTAGAACGCATGGAGCTCGACCTGCCCGACGGCAGCATCCCATCCCTGTCGCAGCGCTTCACCAGCAAGACCGGTCTGAACCCCGCCACGGTGCTCATCCGTCACGTCGCGGCGGATCCGCAAGCAATCGGGGAGCGGAAGTGAAGCTCTCACAAATTCTAAGTGCTCCCAATCAGCTTACGCTGCTGCGGATGATGTTCGTTCCTTTCATCGTGATCAAGCTGGTTGAAGGGCACTATTCCTCGGCGCTAATTTTGTTTGTGCTAGCCGGACTCAGCGACGGGCTCGATGGCCTGCTGGCCCGCACTCTCAAGCAGCAGACGGTGCTGGGGCAGTATCTCGATCCCATCGCTGACAAACTGCTGCTTAGCACCATGTTTATGGTGCTTTCGATCTTGCACAAGATTCCGTGGAAATTTACCGTCCTGGTTTTCAGCCGTGACCTTACCATCCTGATCGCCAGCGCCGTGCTCTACGCCATCGCCGGGCTGCGCGACTTCCACCCAAGCATCTTCGGCAAGGCGAATACATTCGCCCAGGTTGCGGCGATCTTCTTTGTGCTGCTGCTGGAAATAAATAAGTCGCGATGGGTCGCCATCGCCCGCCTAACGTTCTTGCGTGCGACCTTTACCTTCACCATCATTTCCGCAATGCACTACGTCTTCGTCGTGGGACAGCGCCTGCGCGCTATTCACCACATTTCAACCGCGTCCTCGCCAAGTGGCAGGATTTGATTAAGGGCTAGAGCGATCAAAAGTTACACCCGTTCCTGCTACAAGTAACCCTTCTGCTCAAGATTGATACCGAAAAACTCCTGCGTCATATATACTTTCAGCCTGCTAGGCAACTCCTTTTTCTGTCTCGCTCCTCAGGAAAGTAGACTCACGCCCATGCTCGCTCACAGACTTTCAGTAGCACTGCAGGGAATGACGATAATCCTTACGATGGCAGTGCCGACAATCCCTACTTGGGCTGCGTCCAGGGAGAAGGTCCTCTACACCTTCACTGGAGGAGTTGATGGCGGAAATCCCTCCTCAGGCCTAATCTCCGACAACGCGGGCAACCTCTATGGGATGACGGGTGGTGGCGGAGCCAACAGGCTAGGCACTGTTTTCAAACTGCAGCTTTCAAACGGTCGTTGGACGGAAGTTGTGCTTCATAGTTTTGGTTACCTCGGCGATGGCATTTCGCCCTTGGGTGGCCTCATCATGGACAAGGCCGGAAATCTATATGGCACAACACCGGCAGGTGGCGCCCATGTATTCGGAACTGTTTTCGAGTTATCCCCCTCCTCCAACGGCTGGACCGAGAGCATACTTTATAACTTCACCGGAGGGGCCGATGGAGGAAGTCCAGGGGGAGGGAGCATGGCGTTCGATGGAGTGGGAAATCTCTATGGAGCGACCCAGGGAGGCGGAGTCTACGGATATGGTGTGGTATTCGAGCTATCGCCATCTTCCTCAGGTTGGACCGAAAGCGTACTCCATAGTTTTGCTGACACAACGAGCGACGGCGGCTATCCTACTTCGGTTGTCTTTAACAGCAGGGGCACCTTGTTCGGCACAACGACAGAAGGCGGGACTTATGGACGCGGCACCATCTTCAGGCTCTCACGGTCGGCTGGGGGAAGTTGGAAGGAGACCGTACTTCACAACTTCGCCGATAACAACGTCGACGGGGGCCACCCTGTTTCCGGGATCACCATCAGAGGAAACAACCTGTTTGGGTCTACCGAGTATGGCGGCCGTTACGGCTTGGGCACGATATACGAACTGACTCAGGTCAAAAATCGATGGAGATGGATTCGACTGGACAGTTTTACAAACAACGGGGTTGACGGATTTGCACCACAGGGTCTAGTGACTTTCGACAAAGCTGGCAATCTCTACAGTTCGACGTACGGTGGGGGAACAGACGGATACGGTACTGTTTTCGAACTGATGCCTTCGAACAATGAATGGAAGCAAGAATTGCTTCACAGCTTCGACGGCACTAGCGGCGGGGGTTATTTAACCTTCGGAGTGATTAGAGATGGGAAGGGCAACATCTATGGCACCACGCAGTGCGGCGGCAGTGGCCGGGACTGTGGCGGCTACGGAGTTGTTTTTGAAATTCTACGGTAGATAGATTCGCTCTGCTGGCTCAAAGCCAGCCAACCAACGAGTCCGCATTTGAGACGCACTAACGAGTCAGTAATCAGCCTGAAGGGTGCCAGAGCCTCCCCGCAGATCATCGACAAATTTTGCATAGCACTTGCTCACCAGATGTCACGATAGCGATGCTCGCGGACTTCCGGCGGCGCGATTTGACCCTCATTCTTTCGTCCCCCTAGAATGAACGGTTCTCCTTTCTGTCCCCGACTTTCACTCTATGGCGCTTCGTCTTTACAACACACTCTCTGGCAAAGTGGAAGAGTTCCAGCCGCTCGAAGATAACGTGGTCCGCATGTATTCTTGCGGGCCTACGGTTTACGACTACGGCCACATTGGCAACTTCCGGACATTCATTGCGGTGGATGTCCTGCACCGTTATTTACGCCAGAGCGGATGTCAGATTCGCCACGTGATGAACATCACAGACGTCGATGACAAGATCATCCGCAATTCGGTGAGTGCCGGCGTGAGCGTGAAGCAATACACCGCAAAATATGAGAAGGCCTTCCTCGAAGATGCCGCGGCGTTGAACATTGAGCAGCCAACTCTGGCCCGGGCTACGGACCACATCCCCGAGATGGCGGAATTTATCGCCGAACTGCAGAAAAAAGGCTTCGCCTATCGCACGGAAGACGGCTCCTACTATTTCCGCATTGCGAACTTCCCCGATTATGGAAAACTTTCCAAGAGAGATTTTGCGGGAATGGAAGACGGAGCGCGCATGGATGTGGACGAATACGAGAAGGACAGCGCGCGCGACTTCGCACTATGGAAGGCGCCGAAGCCTGGCGAGACTTCGTGGGAGACGCCGATCGGTCCCGGGCGGCCGGGGTGGCACATCGAGTGCTCCGTCATGTCGATGGAGGAATTGGGCGACACTTTCGACCTGCATGCTGGTGGCGAAGATTTGATCTTTCCTCACCATGAAAACGAAATCGCGCAATCCGAGGCACTCAGCGGAAAGCCGCTCGCCCATTTCTGGTTTCATGTGCGGTTTCTTCTGGTCGAGGGCGAAAAGATGTCCAAGAGCCAAGGTAACTTTTTTACGCTTCGTGATTTGGTGCTCAAGGGGCATAAGCCGTCGTCCATCCGGTTTCTGCTGGCTTCGGTTCCTTACCGCAATCAGCTTAACTTCACTTTCGACGGACTGAAGCAGGCCGCCGTATCGGTGGAGCGGCTGCGGAACTTTCAACTGCGTTTGACCACCGGCCAGTTTCCGGCGGGCGCAACAGCCAGCATGGCCGAACTCGCACGCGAGACCGCGGAGCGAATGCGAGCGGGCATGGACGACGACCTCAATACCGCGCAGGCCCAGGCGGCAGTCTTCGACATGGTGCGCAAGGCCAATGCTGCCATGGATGCCGGACAATTCAAAAAAGACGATATCCCTGCGCTGCTCGCGGCTCTCCAGGCATTCGATGAACTATTTGCAGTGCTGAAAGACGATGATGCGGCGAAGATTCGCAGCATCGTGGAGTGGGCGAGGGCAGAAGGTCGCGAGAACGAGATCAGCAAGGAACTGCTCGAAACGGTCGGAGCCCATCAACACTCCGACGCCGAAATTGAAAACAAGATTGCAGAGATGGAAGCCGCGCGCCGATCGCGTAACTTCACCGCATCGGACGCCATCCGTAATGAACTCGCCGCGCGAGGCATCATTGTAGAAATCACCAAAGAGGGCGCGCGCTGGAAGCGCAAATAGCGAAATTTTTTTCTGATTTCTTCGCGTCTCTGACAGCTCCGCTCAGGGGACGCATCCAGCTTCCAGTGGTTGAACAGTTCCACCCGCCAGTAGTGACAAGAGATGCAGATACGAAGTCATGTGATGTTCACAAGCGAATTCACACTTGACAAGGAACCTCGGAGGAATCAGTTTCACAGGATTTAACTCATAAAGGCCCGCGGCGTGTTCATACAGAGGCGGCAAAGGTAACTTGGGAACAAGATCGACTCGATTGGCGATACGCCAAGTATTGGGGACGGCCTGGTTATAGGTACTTGCGAACAATGGGTCTCCCGTTCGCGGGCTGGCGTAGGTGTAGACCGTCGGATTCTTGAAGTTGGTGTTGGCTGCCAGGTCGAGAGCCAGCAACGTGGCCAGCGCGCCACCCAGGCTATGTCCGCAGATCGTCAGTGAATTGCCCGCATGATTGAAAGGAAGTGCTGCGAGCACATCAATTATTCGCCCGGATGTTGCAACGCAAAGAGATTTGTATATCGCGGTGAAGCCATCATCAGTCCTGCCAGCTCCCGCCAGGAACGGACAGTTCACGGGAAGGAATTCGCAATCGTGAATCCACTCCCAAATGCCCGCCGTGCCGCGAAGGGCAATTACCACATCTCCATTTGGGGCCTGGAGGATGAAACCGAACGATACAATCCGATGGCCTCGTCCAGGATTCATATTCGTCGCAAGATCGTTACCAAGAATCGCTTGGATCACTTTGAAGCCAATGTTGTTCGGATCGTACACGGCTGGGATCGTTTGGACCGCTGTGGTGACAGTGTTGCTGGACTGCACGGCTTCAGCTGCCTTCACCAATAGTCCGAACTGAATTGCTCGATTCAAATCCATAATCGCCTCTTATACGAATCGCTTCGATCAGCAATCCGGGTTCGTCGGCCAGAAAAAAGCCAGAAAAAAGCCTCCGCCCACGCGATTAGCGAAGGCAGAGGCATGAATTGTCGCGGTCGACGGCCCTACTTAACTGCGCAACCTGCGACCGTGAAGTCCAGCGCAGAGTTAGGAGTCGGTCCACACACTTGCTGATTCCACTGTTTCTTCAAATCGGTCGCTTTGGGAATGGAAGCTTGCGGGTGGGCTGATTTTTGTGACATGGGCTGCGCTGAGGTCTGTGGGATGAGGGCTGCAAAACTGGCGACGGTTGTCAGGATCAGGTTGACTCCCGCTGCGACTCTGGCGGAGAGCACTGGATCGCCGATATGCGCCGCTTGCAGCAGAGCTGGCAGGCTTTGATTGATGTCCGTGATCACGTTCTCGATCTTTTGCAAGGCGCTCGTGCTGGGATTCGATTTGTATTCATTGTAGAGAGATTCCAGCAGATTCAAATCCTTGCTGGCTTGTGCCGAGATGTTCTGGATGGCAGCGGCATCCGCGGCGCTGATCTGCTTGCCGGACTGCAGCGTAGTAATGATGGTGCCGATGTTCAGCGCCATCTGGGTTAGAACGGGCAGATCGGCGAGCGCACTACTGATCCATTGAGCGCTGCATCCGGTAGCGAGAAGCGAAATCGACAATACAATCGCGAAAACGGTTTTCGATCTTGAGATTGAGCCTAAGATTGGTTTTGAGTTTGACTTCATGATGAAAATTCTCCTTTGTTTGGGTTGGTATTGGTTTCGAGTGCTGACGATTTGCCGGTTCGCGGTCTACAATCGAATGCAAGCGGCAACTGGCAACTAACAACGGAAATGAAATCTCTCGACGAATATCTTCAGGAGGCGGAACAAGCGCATGGTCATCTCTGCGCTGGCCAAGTGCTTGGCGTTCGCCTGGCCATGCTCGGTCTGACGAAGCTCGGCATTGACGATCCTCACGGCAAGGATCGAAAACGCCTGGTCACATTTGTGGAAATCGATCGCTGCGCGACGGATGCCGTCGCTGTGGTTACCGGTTGCCGTCTCGGTAAACGCGCGCTGAAGTTCCGCGACTGGGGCAAAATGGCCGCGACCTTCGTCGACGTAAACAGCGGCAAAGGCGTGCGCATCGCGGCCAAAGAATCATCGAAGGCCCTGGCAAGGCAGATGCATCCCGAGCTAGCAAATAAAAATAGCCAGCAGATGCTGGCTTATCGTGAGATGACCGACGATGACCTGTTCACCACCCAATGGGTGAAAGTCGATTTGCCCCCAGAAGAATTTCCCGGATACAAAGGCGAACGTATTGTTTGCGAAATCTGTGGCGAAGGAATTAATTTTCGCCGCGAAGTGCGTCGGGATGGGAAATTGCTCTGCCGAGATTGCGCCGGCGAACGATATTACGAGCCTGTCTAAACTGAAACCGTTTGACATTCCCGGCGATGGCGGAACTGCAGGCTAGGAACTAGATCCCTCGCTGCGCTCGGCATGGACGGTCGAGTCGCCCGCCACCACACAACTCTTGCTACTGCTTAGTTCTCCGCTCCAGTTCGTAGGTATGAGCCACTCGCAGAATTGTGGCCTCGTCAAAGTGCTTGCCCAGAATCTGCAGCCCGATCGGCAGGTTGTCTTTTGTCTGGCCACAAGGGACTGAAATTCCCGGAATGCCCGCCAAGTCCGCGGTGACCGTAAAGATGTCGGCAAGATACATGGACAGGGGATCGTCGACCTTCTCGCCCAGCTTGAATGCGGCCGTAGGACTGGTTGGAGTCACGATCGCATTCACTTTCTTAAAAGCTTCCTCAAAGTCGCGGGTGAGCAGGGTACGCACTTTCTGCGCCTTCAGGTAGTAGGCGTCGTAGTATCCGGCGCTCAGCGCGTAGGTGCCCAACATAATGCGGCGCTTCACCTCCGTGCCAAAGCCCTGATCGCGAGTGCGACGGTACATTTCGGAAAGGGTGCGAGCGTCGCGGGCCCGGTAACCATAGCGAACGCCATCAAAGCGTGCCAGGTTCGACGACGCTTCTGCGGTTGCCAGGATGTAGTAAGTCGGAATCGCATATTCCGTATGCGGTAGCGAAATCGGGACGATTTCGCATCCTGATTCCGCCAGCATTTGAATCGCAGCTTCGACCGAGCTTCGAACTTCGGAGTCCAATCCTTCTCCGAAATATTCTCGCGCTACGCCGAGCTTGAGCCCGCGCACCGGCTTCTCCAGTTCAGCAACGTAGTCGGGAACTGGCACTTCGGCGGAAGTGGAATCCATCGGATCGCGGCCGGCGATGGTGCGCAGAACGATGGCGGCATCCCTTACGGTTTTTGTCAGTGGCCCGATGTGATCGAGCGACGACGCGAACGCGATCAGCCCATAGCGCGATACCCGGCCATACGTCGGCATTAAGCCGACCACGCCGCAAAACGAGGCGGGTTGGCGGATTGAGCCGCCAGTATCCGATCCGAGGGTGGCTACAGCTATGTCCGCGGCCACAGCCGCCGCCGATCCTCCGGAGGAACCTCCGGGCACACGGCTTAGGTCGCGCGGATTGTGAACGGGGCGCCAAGCTGAGTTCTCATTGGACGATCCCATGGCAAATTCGTCGCAGTTCAGCTTGCCCAGCATAACCGCGCCGGCAGCTTCCATGCGGGCCACCGCCGTGCAGTCGTACGGTGGAATATAGTTGGCCAGAATCTTCGAGCCGGCTGTAGTGCGCACGTCGCGGGTGACCATCACATCCTTGATGCCAACCGGAACCCCGGCCAGTGGCGGCAGTTGTTCTCCGTTTGCGGCTAAAGCATCGATCTCCGCTGCCTTTGCGAACGCGCGCTCCTTCGAAAGGATCAAGTAAGCGCCAATCTGCGAATCACCTTTCTCGATCTTCGAGTAGAACGTCTCTGCTAGCGATGTGGCCGTGGTTTTGCGCCCTTGCACGGCGGAGCGGACCGCATCAATAGTGAGTGAAGTCAGATCCATACGTTTTTACACGCGTTTTACGTCACTTCGAAACTTGGCTCGGGGGCTAAAAAGCCCTTATTTTTTCGAGGTCTTCTTCGGCACGGCTGAAGCCGGGCCCTTCCACTTGGGAAGAAGTTCTATTGATTCGTGGGACCTGGGAGTGCCTCGGCCACCTAGCACTTATTTACCGCTCGATTACCTTGGGCACTTTGAAGAACGTCCCGTCCGAATCGGGAGCGTTCTGCAGCGCCACCTCGTGCGGCAGTGATTTTCTAAGACCTTCGTGAATATCTTCACGGCTAGCGTAAGCGAAACGCGCGGTCCCGGTCTTCGACTGATCAACCCCGTACCTGTCCGACACCTGTGCCATCGGTGGCACGTTGGTCGTATCCAACTGGTTCAGCCGGTCCATGTAATCGAGAATCGAGTTCAGATCGCGCAGCAAGGTGGTGCGTTCCCCTTCAGTTAACGCCAGATTCGCGAGGTCCGCAACGTAGGTGACGTCTTTTTCTGTCACTTTCATGTTCGGGTAAACTAAGACACTAGGATCGGCGTTCTTCCTCATTTCAGCTGAATTTCTCTCGTATTTTCAGAATAGCAGTTCGGATAGGGTAAACCCGCCAACTTTTTAACAATATATTGTCTTTATTTTCAGCGAATTAAACGGCTTTTGTGATGCAAAAGGGCTTGACAACATTTTGCTTGAACAGCGATTTTGCACCATTTGTGGGGCATATTGATACGCGGCGCTCTTACGCTGGCTTCGGAAACTCCCTACCAACAACTGCCATCGCTTCGTCCCGGTTGCGCAGGCGTCCTTCCAATTGTCCATCCTCCACTGCTGAAAGAATCTTCCTGAACTGCGGTCCGGGTTTGTAGCCGGCTGCAATCAAGTCATCTCCAGTGATCAGCGGTGTGGGGCGCATAGCTGCCGGGGTCATAGCAGCCATTTTGTCGCGGGTGAAATTGTATGAGGTAAGATCTCCATGGCTGGACAGACAATCCATGCGATGTAACTGCAGGTGTTCCTCGAAGCGCGGCATCCGAAGAAACCGTTTGAACGTCGATTCCTTCATCTGCTGGACGTGCGCGAAGCGCATGTGATTGTCAACTAATGCAAGAATTTGGCGAGTGTCGTCATTGGAGAAGCGCATACGGGTGCAGATTTCTTCTGCCATTTTGACGCCGACATCGACGTGCCCATCAAAACGGATGCGGTCGGGCGCAACTCGAAATGTCGGAGGCTTGCCTACATCGTGCAGCAATGCGCCCCACGCCAGAGTGATCGGGCAGGGATGCGGCAATTCTTCGAGCAGTAGCAGCGTGTGTACAAACACATCGCCTTCCGGATGAAACTGCGGCGGCTGTTCGACTCCTTTCATCGCTTCGATTTCGGGCAAAACTTCGTGCAGCAATCCGGTTTCGTCGAGAAGCAGAAAAGCCTGGCGTGCGCGGCCCTCTGTCAGCATCTTCGTAAGCTCGTCCCGCACGCGCTCCCGCGAGACCTGATTAATTTCGGGTGCCAGCTTTTGAATCGCCCGAAATGTTTTGGGCTCGATGATGTACCCAAAACGCGCTGCGAAGCGAACACCGCGCAGCATCCGCAGCTTGTCCTCGGTGAAGCGCCGCTCCGGGTCGCCAATGGTTCGAATGATCCCGGCTTCGAGATCCTTCTGCCCGCCAACGAAATCCAGAACCTCATTTGTGAGCGGATCGAGCAACAAGCCGTTGATGGTGAAATCGCGGCGCCCCACGTCTTCCCGTGGATCTTTGGTGAAACGAACCTGGTCGGGATGGCGGCCATCACTATATCCAATGTCGCTGCGAAATGTTGCGACCTCGACCGTGTTGATCTTGGGCAAGACGTAACCAGTTACGTCTCTACAGGCGGACGCTTCCGTAGAAACGTTGCTTGCAACGTTTCTTTCCGGCGATGGAACTAGCACCACTCCAAACTGCGCCCCGACAGCGTAAGTATCTGGAAAAACCCGCATGACCTCATCGGGGATAGCGTCGGTGGCGACATCGTAATCGGCGGGTTCGCGGCCGAGCAGCAGATCACGGACACATCCGCCGACCAGGTAGGCTTTGTGACCATGCTCCCCCAAGGTGCGCACAATCGAGATGGCAAAATCTTTGAGCACGGCGACCGGAAGCCCTCTAGCAGATAATATAAGGGTTATGCCCGACGCCAACATTCTTGGCATCGAAACCTCATGCGACGAAACTGCAGCGGCGGTTGTGCGATCAGGAGAGGAGATCGTCTCTAATGTTGTGTTCTCGCAGATCGCCACGCACCAGCCTTATGGCGGAGTCGTGCCCGAGCTGGCATCCCGCGAGCATCTGCGCGCGATTGTCCCGGTCGTCCGCAGGGCGCTGGCTGACGCAGGACACACTTATCAATCTGTGGACGCGGTCGCCGTCACCCAGGGTCCGGGGCTGGCGGGAGCGCTTCTGGTTGGCATCAGCTATGCCAAGGCGCTGACGTTTGCCCTCGACAAGCCGTTGATCGCCGTGAATCATCTCGAAGGCCACATTCATGCTGTTTTGCTGGAGGAGCGCCGAAAGGGAAATCACGAACTGCGTTTCCCGGTGCTGGCGCTGGTCGTCTCTGGCGGCCACACCCATCTTTACTTGGCACAACTGCAAGACAACAACTGGTCATATCAGAACATTGGCCACACGCGTGACGACGCTGCCGGAGAAGCTTTCGACAAAGTAGCCAAGCTGTTGGGTCTCGGATACCCGGGCGGACCGATCGTCGATAAGCTTTCCACTCACGGGGATCCCCACGCCGTGAAGTTCCCACCCTCGCAACTCAAACACAGAGATCGCAACGACCGACATTCTGCGAGGACGGGTGATGGACCACGGTTTGATTTCTCCTATAGCGGAATCAAGACCGCCGTTTTGCGTTACGTTGAAACTCACAACCTGCAAGGTTCGATCGCCGAACGCCGCAAAGCCCTCGCTGCGATTTCGCAGCCGAAGCTCGAAGACTATTTGTCCCACTGCGACCAACAGACGCTCGATCTCGTGGCCTCATTTCAGCGGGCGATAGTGGAAGACTTGGCAGGAAAAACTTTCGCTGCAGCTCGTGCCTGCGACGTGTCTACTCTATTCATTACTGGCGGTGTAGCAGCAAACCAGGAATTGCGACAGCAATTCGAGAAACAGGCGGCTCAGGAGGGCTTGCCTGTTTATTTCCCTTCGCGGCCGCTGTCAACGGACAACGCTGCAATGATTGCCGCTGCGGCCTACCCCAAGTTCCTGACTCACGATTTCGCACCGATGGATTTCTCAGCAGAGGCGGGTATGGTGCTGAAGTGAGGCACTTGGCATTTAGCATCTCGCGCGGTCAGCCTTCCGTCCTTAACTACGGTGGGGATGCGCAATGAACCCAAAGCGGCTAAGTGCCAAGTGCTAAATGCGGCTTTTCGCTGCCTGTGCTTTGGCCGTTTTTGGGCCGAGAACCACCTCGAGCGCCTTAGCCAGCTGGCCCTCGATATTAATGTCTTTGAATATGGCGAAGTTGGCGCGCTTCTCCGTTTGCTCGAAGCCGCTTTGTTTGCTGGCAACGATCACGATCGGGATTCCAGCCAGGGAGGGATCGCCTTTAACCGCGGTGATGAATTCCGTGCCGCTCATCTTGGGCATCTGGATATCGGTAATAATGAGGTCCGGGCGCACCCTCTTCAACGCTTCGAGTGCCTCTTCGCCGTTGGTGGCTGACTCCACAGTGAAGCCGCGCTCCTCAAGGAAGCGGCACACGGTGTGCCGGATGAGCATGGAGTCGTCGACAACCAAAGCCCCAACTGACATGGCCTCTCCGTGGACAATTGTTCCCAGGCTGACACTAACAAACTAGCCTTCGTGCAAACAAGCGCAACTTCCCAGGGAAGATTACTTTCGTCACTGGTTTTTCTGACCCGACTGTCCGCGTGAACGGACTGGCAGAGGACAGATCACCCATAAACGAGGCGTTCAGGATTCGTTCTTTAGCCGGGTATCTTCGATCATCATGTCCTTAAACTCACTGGATTCGAAGATGTCGCCGCACTCCAGGCATTCGACGAATTCGGCGTCTTCCTCGCGCGCGACAATTCGTACACGCGGGTGCTTACACTCGTTCGAGTTGCTTGGCTTCTCGGGGGGTGGCGACGGCGGGATTGAAGTCATAAAGCCGGGCGATCACAATCGGCCTGCGCAAGGCTGCGGTGAGGTTTGCCGGAAATTGCGGTATTTTAGCCCGACTGGTCAGCTTGTCAAGTGTTTTCGGAAAAAATTCAGTTCCGGCTCAAAAGCTCAGTTGCAAGGGTGACGTCGGGCCGAATTGCATCGACCAATCGCCGGGTTGAAGTGAAAAATACGACTGAAAAGATCGCCATCCTCTAACCCGCTAAATACAAAATAGTTACCGTTAGATTAAAAATTCTGCTATTCCCTGCTTGGGGTTGCAATTGCAGTCGGCAGGGTCCTATAATGACGATATCCGACTGAAAAGGTCGGATTTACATTCGGACCCGGATGCTGAAGCTAACCAAGAAAGCCGATTACGGTTTGATGGCAATGAAGCACCTGGCTGAGCGTGCGCCTCACGGAGCTTGCAGTGCAAAGGATGTTGCCGACGCCTACGGCATTCCCCAGGAAGCTCTGGCGAAGATTTTGCAACGCCTAGTCAAGGCAGGTTTGCTGCATTCGCAGCACGGGATGAATGGCGGTTACACCTTGGCGCGCGATCCGGGAGCTATTAGCGCCTTCGAGGTGATTCGGGCGATTGATGGTCCATTGTTCATCACTTCGTGCATCACGGTGCGCGGCGAATGCGATCAAACTGATCGCTGCACCATTCGGGAGCCGCTGCGCCGGGTCAACGAGAGCATCGAACAGGTATTGCGGCGCATCAGTATCTCAGAGATGAAGGAAGAGACGCCCTCGCACGAAGAAATCGAAGCAAAAAAGCCGGCTGAGCTGGTGACGATTACCTAAAAGGTAGGAGAGCAATCATGAGTACCGACGTAAAGACGATCCCCCAGGCAGAACACATCGCTCCAGAAGGAGTCAAGCTACCTGTCTACATGGACAACCACGCCACTACTCCCATGGATCCGCGGGTGCTGGAAGAGATGCTGCCCTATTTCATGGAGAAGTTCGGCAACGCCGCCAGCCGCAATCACTCCTTTGGCTGGGCGGGCGAAGAAGGCGTGGAACTCGCGCGCGAACGCGTTGCCAAACTGGTCGGCGCCACTACCAAGGAAATTATCTTTACTTCAGGTGCGACCGAGAGCGACAACCTGGCCATCAAGGGCGTGGCCGAGATGTACAAAGAAAAAGGCAATCACATCATCACCGCCGTGACGGAGCACAAGGCTGTGCTCGACACCTGCAAGCGTCTGGAAAAGTACGGCTATCGGGTTACTTACCTGCCGGTGCAAAAGGATGGATTGGTCGATCTTGACGAGCTGAAGCGCGCCATGGATGACAAGACCATTCTTGTGACAATCATGTGGGCCAATAACGAAATTGGGGTGCTGCAGCCCATCGCAGAGATTGGCAAGCTTTGTCGGGAGCGCGGAATCATTTTCCATACTGACGCGACCCAGGCTGTGGGCAAGATCCCAGTCGATGTAAACAAGAACAACATCGACGTAATGTCGATTTCAGCCCACAAAATGTACGGCCCAAAGGGTGTCGGAGCGCTGTATGTGCGGCGCAAGAATCCTCGAGTGCAGATTTCCGCCATTATCGACGGCGGCGGCCACGAGCGTGGTATGCGTTCAGGAACCCTCAACGTGCCCGGAATTGTCGGTCTCGGCAAAGCTTGCGCGATCGCCTCAGAAGAGATGGCAAAGGAAGCTTGCCATCTCGCGGGACTCCGCAATCGGCTGCGCGACAAAATTATGGGCGGACTGGACGAAGTCTACATCAACGGTTCCACGGAGCACCGCCTTCCCGGCAACTTGAACATCAGCTTTGCCTACGTGGAAGGTGAATCGTTGCTGATGGGCATCAACGATATCGCGGTTTCGAGCGGTTCGGCATGCACCTCGGCGACGCTGGAGCCATCTTATGTATTGAAGGCTTTGGGCACCGGGGATGATTTGGCGCACAGTTCCATTCGCTTCGGGCTTGGGCGTTTCAATACCGAGGCCGAGGTTGATTACGTGGCCGACCGGGTAGTGGAAACAGTAACCCGGCTACGTGAGCTCTCGCCACTCTACGAGATGGCGAAAGAAGGTGTGGATTTGAAGAGTGTGAAGTGGGCGGCTGAGTAAGTTGCTTTACGTGTGGGACCGGGTCTTCGACCCGGTCGCGGATCGAAGACCCGCAGCCACATAATTACAAGTTTAAGGAGAAAAGCAAATCATGGCATACAGCGATAAGGTTCTAGATCATTATTCCAACCCGCGCAACGTAGGCTCTTTGGACAAGAACAGTTCTGAAGTTGGGACTGGTCTTGTCGGCGCGCCTGAATGCGGCGACGTGATGAAGCTGCAGATCAAAGTCAACCCGCAAACCAATATCATCGAAGACGCCAAATTCAAGACATTTGGATGCGGCTCGGCCATTGCGTCCTCGTCCCTGGCCACTGAGTGGGTAAAGGGCAAGACCGTCGACGAAGCGCTGCAAATCAAGAATACGGAAATCGTGAAAGAGCTCTCTCTGCCGCCGGTAAAGATTCACTGCTCGGTGTTGGCAGAGGACGCGATTCGCGCCGCCATCCATGACTGGAAGAAGAAGCAGGACGTAGCGAAGCCGTCTACGGTCGTGGCGCAGTAGTTGTGATGGAGAACGGGCGTCTCGCCCGTTGCCATTTGAGCGGATGATGATCGAAACAGAGACCAAAACGGAAGCGCCGAAAGCGCCAGCTAAAGGTGTCCAAGTAACAGACAAAGCTTTGGCCAGGATCCGCACCGCCATCGTGAAAGAAGGCATTTCACCCGAACAGGGCGGCTTGCGTCTTGGCGTGCAAGGCGGGGGATGCTCGGGTCTGAGCTATAACATCCGCTTCGACACGCAACCGCGCGAGCGTGACCGCGTCTTCCAGTTTGGCGACGTGCGGGTCTTCGTCGATCCGAAATCGTTCATCTACCTGCACGGCATGACCCTGGACTACCAGGAAACGCTGATGCAGCAAGGCTTCGTGTTCGTTAACCCGAATTCATCAAAGTCCTGCGGTTGCGGCACTTCGTTTTCGGGCTGATGGTGTGGCGCGGGCGCCCTCGCCCGCGAGGTCTTTCTGCGACGCCGCTGTTCTGGCCTCGCTAGCCCACGCAAAAAAAGTGAGCGCTTGCAGTACGCATTTATGGCGATGGAATCCAACACGAGCTCTTCTCTGATAACGCCGGGTGAAGCTACGGCCACATGCTGGTCCTGCGGCACCATGCGCGCCGTGCATTTTTGCGGCGCCTGTGGCAAGGTGCAACCCCCGGTGCCCGTAGATTACTTCACGTTTTTCGGTTTGCCCCGCAAATTGAACCTCGATACCGCGCTGCTTGAGCGAGAATTTTATGAACTCAGCCGGAAGCTTCATCCCGACCTCTGCGCCCACGCTGATAAACGGGAACAGGAATGGAGTTTGGAGCAGAGTTCGCTTCTCAACGACGCCTACCGCACGTTGAAGGATCCCATCAAGCGGACAGAATACTTGCTTCGTCTGGAAGGCGTGGAGCTCGAGGAGCAATCGAAGACCGCAACAGAAAAGGCGCGGACCACGGGTGAGATCAAGAAGCAGGCTGTGCCTCCTGACCTGCTGGAGGAAGTTTTCGAGCTGAATATGCAACTCGAAGAACTTCGCATGCAGAAAAAGCTCGGAGAAGACGACCCTGCGTTGATTGAAGAAGTAGGCAAACAAAAGCTGGAGTTGGAAAACAAACGCGAGGCCCTATCCGAGGAACTAAAAACATATTGGGGCGATTGGGATCGTATTCCCGACAACGCTGATGAAGGAAGCCGCAGCAAGGTCCGCGACAAAATGGTGGACCTGTTGAATCGGCGGTCGTATATAAGGAACTTGGTTCGAGACGTAAATGAAGTGCTGGAAGGATAGCTGTCAGGACTCAGCTGTCAGCATTCAGCCCCGTAGGTTCATGCTGGTGCCTGGAGTTGGCTGAGTGCTGAATGCTAAGCGCTGAGTGCTGAAATTATGGCCACTGATCGCATCGTCGGCATCGACCTCGGAACCACCAACTCTCTGGTGGCTTTCATGCAAGGGGAGAGCCCTGTGGTGATTCCGGGAGAGGACGGGCTGAACCTTGTTCCTTCGGTCGTGGCTCTTGATGAGCGCGATCAGATCATCGTCGGTAATGCCGCGCGCAAATATCTGATCGAGACTCCGGAACGCGCCGTCTACTCGATTAAACGCCTGATGGGTCGAGGCCTCGAAGACATTCAGGAAGAGCTCCAGTTGTTTCCGTTTCACCTGGCGGAAGATCTGCAAGCTGGGGAAGTTCTGCGCATTAAGCTGGGAGAGAAGGCCTTCACTCCTCCAGAGATTTCCGCCTTCATCCTGCGCCAGCTCAAGCGCAACGCTGAGCGATTTTTCAATGCGCCAGTCACCAAGGCAGTGATCACGGTGCCGGCCTATTTCAATGACGCCCAGCGGCAGGCCACCAAGGACGCAGGCCGAATCGCCGGACTCGAAGTGCTGCGCCTGGTAAACGAACCGACAGCCGCTTCTCTCGCTTACGGCCTGGATAAGAAGCAGAATGGCATCGTCGCGGTTTACGACCTGGGTGGCGGAACCTTCGATATTTCCATCCTCAAGCTGCACGACGGGATTTTCGAGGTCATCGCGACCAACGGAGACACGCACCTCGGCGGCGACGACATCGATAACCTGCTGATCAAGATTGCAATTGATGACATCCGCGGCGATGCGAATCTTGACGTTTCGCGAAATAGCGAAGTCGTTGCCACGATTCGCAAGGCGGTTATCGAAGCTAAAATTGCTTTGTCATCGCAGATCGAAACAACTCTGAACATCGAACTGCCCCAAGGCAAACGCTACCAGCGCGAGATCACTCGCGAGCAATTCGAGCAACTCATCCAGCCGATCATTGGTCGCACGGTCGGGCCCTGCAAACAGGCTCTAAAAGACGCGGCACTTAATCCACAGCAGATTGATGAAGTCGTGCTCGTCGGCGGCTCGACCCGCATTCCTAAGGTTCGTGCCTTGGTTGAGGAATTGTTCCAACGTAAGCCGCATACCGATCTCAATCCCGATGAAGTTGTGGCTCTAGGCGCGGCGGTGCAGGCCAATATTCTCGGTGGTGGATCCCAAGCCACCGAGAACATGCTGCTGCTTGACGTCACACCTCTATCGCTGGGCATTGAAGTTGCGGGCGGCGTCACCGACAAAATCATTTTGCGAAACTCAACCATTCCAGCGTCGGCCACCCAGTACTACACCACGCAGATTGACGGTCAAGCCAACGTCGCCATCCACGTTCTTCAAGGTGAACGCGAAATGGCGAAAGACTGCCGCTCCCTCGCTCGCTTCGATCTGAAGGGAATTCCACCGATGACCGCGGGCATGCCGCGCATCGAGGTCAAGTTTCTGATCGACGCCAACGGCATCCTGCACGTTTCCGCGCGCGAGCAGCGCAGCGGCAAAGAATCCGAGATAGAAGTCCAGCCCAGCTACGGACTGACCGACGATCAAGTCGAAAGCATGATCCTCGATTCCTTCGATTACGCGGAAGAGGACTTCCGCCAGCGGCAGGTCATCGAGGCGCGCAACGAAGCGGACACGATTCTGGCGGCGCTTGAAAAAGGCAAAAAAAGTCCGGCATGGGGTCAGCTCACCAGCGACGAGAAAAAGAAGATCGCTAAATTCGAAAAAGCGTTGATCGCGGTGAAGGCTGAAGACGACCATACGGCGATCCGAAAAGCGGTCGACGTCTTGAACCAGGGCACGATGCGCCTCGCGGAATTGATGATGGACACGGCCGTGAGTACCGCCCTCAAGGGTAAAAATCTGGATGAAGCGAATATGGGCGAGGGATCGGAAACAGGCCATCCCGTAGCCCGAGCAGATTTCGAGTAGAGAAACATCCACGTAGCCCCGGATGCCTCGTCCGGGGGCCGAGCAACGCGAGGCGGCATTGAATGCAAGGAGTAATCATGGCAGATGAGAAAACAAAGGGATCGGGAACCGCAACCGTGGACTCACCCGGCGAGAACATTGTGCAACTAACTTTCTTGCCCGAAGGCAAGACCGTCGAGTTCGAGCACGACAAACTTCCCTATAAAGACCACGGAAAAGAGCAGTCGATTCTGGATGTCGCCTTGAACTACGGCGTTAAGCTGGACCACGCCTGTGGCGGCAACTGCGCCTGCACCACTTGCCACGTATGGGTGAAGGAAGGCGCGGAGAATCTTTCGCAAATGGACGACGACGAAGCCGACCGTCTGGACATGGCTGCCGATTTACAGTTAAACTCCCGTCTCGGGTGCCAGGCCGTCATCACCAAGCCGGGCAAAGTCGTGGTCGAGATTCCGGCGTGGAATCGTAATTACATATCGGAAGAACACTAGAGAAACCAGCATTCAGCATTTAGCCAACAGAATCTTCCCAGGCAACCGGCGAAACCGTTCGGAGACTGAATGCTAACTGCTAACGGCTGAGTGCTGGTTTTAAAGGAGCCCCCATGGCAAAGGACCTCACTTGGGACGACGCCGAAGACATCGGTATCCTACTTTCGGAGGCGCACCCCCAACTCGAGCCGCTCTCAGTTCGCTTTACCGATCTTCACGGCTACGTCACTGCCCTGCCTGAGTTTAAGGACGACCCCAAGAAATCCACAGAGGGTAAGCTGGAGGCTATCCAAATGGCCTGGCACGAAGAGTTCTTGGACAGAACGCAAGCCTGATCCGCCCCAATCTCCGAAGACCGTCTCTTGACAAACTTTTACTTCATCGTTACAAACCTAGATTAGCCCTGCCCTATTCTGTCATTACTTCCAGAGTCTCACTGGAACAAAGCTTGCACAACAAGCCTTCTCTCCTCAGTTAAAAAGGGCACGGTGCGTGCCGTGCCCTCCTTTTTAACCTGATTTAACCTGACAGATGACCTCTACCCCACCGTGGCCGGCAGCGGTTCTTCCACACTGGCCTCGCGCAGAAACTTTGCCGCCTCCTCCGGAGGAGTTGGATTGATATAGAATCCCGTACCCCACTCGAAGCCTGCCGTCTTGGTCAGCTTGGGCATGAATTCGATGTGCCAGTGGTAATGATCGTTGGTTGGGTCTTGCACCGGCGAAGTGTGGATCACCAGGTTGTACGGCGGATTATCCAGCACCCGGTCAGCCTTCAGCAGCAACGTCTTAAGGGCCTTCGCCAGATTCTCAAACAGCTTGGAGGAAGAATTCTCAAACGCCGATTCATGCCGCTTGGGCAAAATCCACGTCTCAAACGGGAACCGCGGAGCGTAGGGAGCCAGCGTGAGGAAGTCCTCATTTTCGGCCACCACGCGAGTGCCGGTTTCCGTCTCCTGCCGGATCACGTCGCAGAACACGCAACGCTCTTTGTAGATGTAGTACTGCTTGGCCCCCTCCAATTCTTCTACGACGTAGATTGGAAGAATCGGCAACGCGATGAGCTGCGAGTGCGCATGTTCGAGCGATGCCCCGGCCGCCTCCCCGTGATTCTTGAAAATCAGGATGTACTTAAAGCGCCGGTCCTTCTTCAGGTCAAGGATACGGTCACGGAAAGTCCACAGCACGTCTTCAATTCTCTTGGGAGGCAGCGTGGCGAGGCTGGCACTATGGTCGGGAGTTTCGATAATGACTTCGTGGGCTCCGACCCCATTCATCCGATCGAACATACCTTCCGCTTGCCGGCTGAGGCTACCTTCAATACCCAAGGCAGGGAACTTGTTGGGAACCACTCGCACTGTCCATCCGGGCGTGTCACGCTGAGGCGGAGGGCCCCCATTGGGGTTCGGACGATAAGCCTGAATCTCCGGTGGGGTCTTGCTTTCATTGCCATAACAGAACGGGCAGAACCCCCCCTTCAATTTCACGCCGTCACGGGCAAAGTCGGTGGGACGCTTGGCACGGTCAGTTGAAATAATCACCCACCGGCCTACAATGGGATCTTTTCTAAGCTCGGGCAAGGACTAAATCCTTTCAATAAGGGCGTATTAATCCGCGGCAAGCCATAACGGATCAAAAGCAAATTTTCATTCTACGCTACGGGGAAAGCATTCCGAAATAGCTCAATCACCGGTCGGCTGGACTGAGCTTCATAATACACGGTCACCACATCGAAGCGCCACCGGCACGAAGGTGCCACATGACGGAGGTACTCGTCGGCCACCGCGGCCAATCCACGTTGTTTGTCGCGGTCTACCGCTGCCTCGGCGGGCTTCACATCCCTCGTGGTGCGGGTCTTGACCTCGATGAAACACAAGACATCGTGATCCCAGGCAATTAAATCGATCTCTCCCCGACGTCGCGGCGAGCGAAAGTTGCGCGCCACCACCACGTACCCCAGGCGCCGCAGGTAGAAGTAGGCTTCTTCCTCGCCGCGCCGCCCGGTCCTCTGATGCATGGGTGCATCGTCGGCCGGAAGCGTACGCTCCGCCACCCAGTCCAGCGCGCGAACGGTCACCGCCGTAATTCGCCCTGACAAAGCTGTAAGCGAAAACCCGGAGAACATAGATTCGCCCTTACGCAGCAATCTTAAAGCCAGCAAGGGAGGTTAGATGTGACCCTCATCACAGGAAAGAAGACCTAACCCGTCGCGCAGTAAGAAAATGCCGGTCGAGCCTCGTGCTCGACCGGCCATTGTATTTGCTGCTGCAGTGCCGATTTACTCGGCCCCCGTTTATTGCTTGGGTGCGGGATTTGCCTTCTTCTTTGGCGCAACATGGGGATGGTCCGAAACCGCCTTCACGACCGATTCATCCACCGGCTGCGTGCCCGCTTCCGAGAACGTTCCGCCAGCCGGAACGATCCAGTATTCGGCAGTCATCGTGCCTGCGCTGCCAGTACGAGTCTCGATGCGGCTGGGATCAATTCCCAGCTTGGCTTCGCCGCCAGTGAGATACGCCTTCGAATTGACGGCGCGTTCAGCCGCCAAATTCTTACGTTTCTCGGTGGGTTCGGCGTTGCCCACAATGACTAACTTGTTGTCTGCATTCTGCTGCAGATTCTTGGCAACGTCATCCAATTTGCCCTTGCATTCGTTATCCACGCGCCACGGCTTCTTGATCTTCGCCATGTTCGCGAAGTCGCACTCGGCCAGCTTGCTGGCTTGCGGCGGTGGTGGTGGAGGCGGATTTTCAACCGTCACCTGAGTGGTGCCTTGGGAATTGAGGCCGCGCGAATCTGTACAAGTCGCACTCACAGTGATGGTGCCTGCGGACGCACCCGTGGTATTCAGCGTTCCGGTGCTGCCGCTGCCCGAGATGGTGCCCATGCTGGTGGTCCAGTTGCTGACCGTGACTGGAACGTTATCTGGGCTGGTGCAGCTACAGGTGATGGTCGCACTCCCGCCCGCCTGCAAGGAGCTTGGGCTAGCTGAGCAGGACATGGTTGGCGGGTTCTTCGGTGGCTCCTTGACCGTAAAGTTGGCGGTGCAAGTGGCCTCTCCTCCCGTCTTCTTCTTGGGATCAGTGATGTTTGCGGTCACCGTGTAGCTGCCGCCGGCAACTCCATTGGTGTCGATGCTGGCGGTATTGTCCTTGCCGGTGACTTTTCCACCGGTAGCGCTCCAGCTATAGTTCAGGGTGTGTTTGGGGTTGAAGTTCGAGGTAGTGGCAGTGGCTGTGATAGGCTCGCCGACCATCACTTCATTGGGCTGCACCGAACAGCTCGCGGTCGGAGTTACCAGCTGGGGATAGCCAAAGTTAAACACTAAGCCGGCGCGCAGCCGAACTCCGTCCAGCGAGACCCGGCGAAGATCAGGGAATGCTGCCGACACGACCGAGGAGTAGTTTTGCCGGGCCCAAACATAATCTGCTTCGATGATCCGCAGGGAGAGCGTACGGTTCACGCGCAGATCCCATCCGCCGCCAAGAATCGCGCCAATGCCATTGCCAGTAGGCAGGCCGTTCACATTGAGCCGGTTGTAGCTCAACAAAGTATGCAGAAAGAAGTTAGAGTCTTCCGAGCGCAGATTCAACTTGGGACCGGTCGAAAGAGTGCTCTCGTAGTTATCCCAGTTGTAGCCGAAGTCGCCTTCCAGTCCGAAATACTTCTGAAAGTTGTACGTGAAGGCGGTGCCAAAACCGGTAGGCATATCGGGAAGGACCATTGCCGTCGGCGCATTATAGTTCCCAAATGGGGCTGGAACAGAGCCGCCGGGATGGAGCCACTGATACCCCGCGAAAATTTCGTACTTAGGGGTTTCGACGTCCTGCGCCAGAGTGACGGCCGAGAGCAGAACGACGGTTAACATCACCAAGAAACTGGCATGACGCACACCCACGCTTCTTAAACCGGGATGAAACGACATATCGTCCTCCAAACTTTTAGTCAGCTTATGTATCCATGCAAACGTACAAGATTGGGAATCCACAGCATGGCAACCGTTAGAACGTCTCTTCTTCTTATTCTCAAACGTCGGTAGACAAGTGCAAGAAGCGCAGGATTTCGTAATCACTATTTCAGAGCCAACATTCTACTTTATGGCCAATCGCTCGTCCACCAATGACATGCTGGAACTGTCTTGATTTGAGATTTCCGTTCTCCAAATTCTGCGCCAGAGAACTCGCGTCCGCGCAAGTTCCATGGGATGGGAAGAACTAGCCATCGGTTGTCCGGCAATCTGGCCATCCGAACCTTTCCCCGCATCAGAAGCAGTCAGCGCTTGCAGCAATGACGGCGAGCCTGAATAATGATTGCGGAGCTTCTATTCCATGAGCCAGCCTCTATGAGCCAGGAAAAAGTACTGATTGTCGAAGACGAAGAGAACGAGCGCACGGGACTTGCCGAGCTGGTTTCAGCGTGGGGCTACGTGGCGGAAACCGCCCGAGACGGAGCGGAGGGTCTGGAAAAAGTCACCACCTGGGCGCCTTCTATGGTCGTGACCGATCTGAAGATGCCGCGCATGGGAGGCCTGGAACTGCTGGAGCGAATTGCCGATGACAGCAAGACCATCGCGGTGATTGTGGTAACGGCGCAGGGAACCATTGATAGCGCGGTACAAGCCATGCGCATGGGGGCTTACGACTACATCACCAAACCCATCGACACCGAACGGCTGCGTACCATTCTGCAGAACGCCTCAGCTTTGCTGGGCACAAGAGTTGAACTCGAGGTCACACGCCGAAAACTGCGGGACGCGGGCTCTCTGGGAAGCCTGGTAGGGGCGTCCAAGAAAATGCAGGAGCTTTTCCGGCTGATTGAAATGGTGGCGCCAAGCACCGCCTCGGTGTTGATCACCGGCGCCAGCGGCACGGGCAAGGAATTGGTGGCCCGAACCATTCATGAACTCAGTCCTCGACGCAACCGGCCGTTCGTCCCCATCAATTGTGCGGCCATTCCAGAAACCCTGATTGAAAGCGAGATATTTGGCCATGAAAGAGGAGCATTTACGGGCGCCTTGGAGCGCCGCACCGGCTGCTTTGAACTAGCAGAAGGCGGCACGTTGCTCCTCGACGAGATCGGCGAAATGCCGGTCGGTACCCAGGCCAAGCTCCTTCGCGTACTGGAAGATCGCAAGCTTCGCCGCCTGGGGAGCAAGGTAGAAACCACCGTGGACGTCCGGGTTCTGGCGGCGACCAACAAAGTCCCCGAAGAGGCCGTGGCCCGGGGCGAGTTGCGCAACGATCTTTACTACCGGTTGAACGTTTTCAACATCCATATGCCGCCCTTACGCGAGCACAAGGACGACGTGCCTGCTCTCGTGGAATCGCTTTTGAAAGACATGAGTGCCAAGCACGGACGTAAGGTGGCTGTGGTGAGCGAGGCGGTCCTGAATTTATTCCAGAATTATTCATGGCCAGGAAATGTTCGCGAGCTGCGCAACACGCTGGAGCGGGCAGTGATTGTCTGCGATGGGGCAGTCATTGAGAGCAAACATCTGCCACCCGGGTTCGGCCAAACCACTGTTCGCACCTCATCCGAGGATCCCGATGCAATTCACCTTGGCATTGGCACGACCGTGGAAGAAGCGGAGAGGCGGCTCATTCTGAAGACCATCGAGTCCACCAGCAATAACAAGACGCGGGCGGCAGAAATTCTCGGCATTAGCCTCAAAACCCTGCATAATAAGCTGAAGGAGTATGGCAACGCAGCGACCGACGCCGCCCTAGCCAGGGAAGACTAGCGGCGCGGAATGAACTCCTCATTTGGGGAGCGATTGACTTGCTTGGCGCGGGTTGCCATCCTTTTCGCATAAGGACTGCAGAGGTATGCGCCGAAAAACCCAAATCGTGCTGGCCATTACCTTCATGGTGGCGGCGCTGGTGTGTGGATTCTCCTATATTTATGTTTCGCAAATATTGCGCCAGCAGGTCACCTTCGCGCACAACTCGGCAGCTTGGATAAATTCGCAGCTGGCCTATCTCGCGGTCAACGCCGTCCCCGATTTGACCAGCACGCGGGTTGACACCAATAACCCAGTGAAAGTTCGGCAGGCGATTGCTTACTATCTTTCGACCAATCTTGATCTCAACACAATGTTGGATTCGGTCGTAGGCAGCTGGCCGATGATTCAGGATGCCGCCATTGTGGACGCCGATGGGAAGGCTCTCCTTCACACCAATCCTGAACTGGTCGGTAAAGTAGTCTCAGAACGTCCCGACTTTCAAATTGTGCAGGATGCGAAGTTCCGCCGGCAGCTGCGCCTGGTTTATAACCCACCCACCACTTATGAAGTTCGTTTGCCCTTGCAGTTGAACAATCTGCCATTCGGCAGCATCCGGCTGGGCATTTCCACGGTATTCCTCAAGAAAGAGATCACCCCGCGGCTGCAGCACGCAGTAATCTTTTCCGGAATGTCGATTTTAGTATCTCTGCTGCTGGCGGCAGGTCTGTCGCACATCGCTCTCGGGCCATTGGAGCGCATCAATCGCAGTCTCGATAGCGTTACCGCAGGAGACGCCGACGCGGTCAGCGAAGAAGAAGCCGGACACGACGAGTATGGTCTGGTCAGTCTGAAAATTGCCCACCTGGGCCGCCAGATGCGCGATGCCAGGGAAATCTTCTCCGCGTTGAAAGATAACGTCGACCAGATCATGGGAAATCTTCAAGACGGGTTAATGTTGTTCACGCGCGATTCGCGAGTCGTTCTGGTGAGCGCTTCCGTGGAACGTTTTTTAGGCCGCCCCAGAAGGGAATTGCTCGGCCGAACGGTCAAGGAGATTTTCACGCGGGATTCGTCGCTGGGAGCGCTGGTGCTCGACGGTTTTCAACTGCGGAACCCCATCGCGCAGCGCGACGTGGAAACTTCGAATACAAAACGGGTACAGGTTTCCCTCGATTTTATTCAGGAACGGGGCTCTCCGATCGGCGCATTGCTGACCCTCCGCGATGCCGAGTCGGTGCGGCGGATCCAGGATGAAATTGAACTGTCGCGTCAGATGTCCGCCAGCGGACGCACCACGCGCGGGGTCGCCCATGAAGTGAAGAACCCCATCAATGCCATCGTGTTGCATTTGCAGTTATTGCAGAGCAAGCTGCAGCAGATCGACCCAGACACACGCCGCCACATGGACATTATCGGCAACGAGATTCATCGTCTGGATCGCGTGGTTCAAATCCTCGTGGATTTCACGCGGCCGCGCGACCTTCATCTCGAGGAACTCGACCTCCGCCAGCTCTTAGAGGATGTGATTATGCTCGCCACGCCCGACACCGAGCAGCATGGGGTGACGGTTAAGCGCAGGCTTGGCAGTGCACCGCTGGGGGTGAAAGTGGACGTTGACGTCATGAAGCAAGCCTTCTTGAATGTCATCATCAACGGCATGCAGGCGATGCCGAAAGGGGGGACGTTGACTATCTCTGCCCGGCGCGACGAGGACAGCGTTGTCACCGAGATTCGCGATCAGGGCGTGGGCATACCCCACGACCTTCAAGAGAAGATTTTCGAACTATATTTCACGACAAGGAAAGGTGGCACCGGAATCGGGCTGGCGCAGACTTATCAGGCTCTGCAGTGGCACTACGGGTCGATTGACTTCGAGACCGTCGAAGGACAAGGCACGACTTTCCGCCTTCGCCTTCCCGCCGCCGACATTCGCGCCGACGCCAACGGCGAGAGTGGCCGGGCAATCGCACCGAGCTTGACAGTTCCAAATTCGTGAGTGAGCGCGGAGCGGTGAAGGCCGACAATGTTTTGAAGGGGTACGTCTTCAGCCGTGCCGTCAGTCCTTAAAAGTAATGACGACGCGGCTGGGAGGCCGCCCGTTTCGGAAACCCAAACGCAAATTGGTTTCTTAGTGATGCTGCAACAACGTCGGTTCGGCGTAGAATTCCTGATAGGTTGCAAAGCTACCGCAAATCGCCGGACAACTGAATATGGCTCTGGCCATTATTCTCGAAATCTCTCTGCTCATGTCTTCGCCGCGCGCCGGCATCGCGTACTCCGTGCCAACGACGGCCGTTTGGCAATCCGCAAGGGCGGAGGATAACCAAGCGAGCGATCCGTCACAGCCCGTAGCCCCTGCAACCGATCAACAGAAAGCTGCAGACCAGGCATCCGCGCCGTCACAATCCCCTGCTCCCGCTAGCCCGCCTTGTCCCGATAATTCGCAACCCGGTTCGAGTGCGAAATCAGACTGCAAGCCGGTGGCGTCCACCGGCAGCAAAACCAAGAAGCATCACCACAAAGCAGTCGCGCCTGCACCGGCTCCGACGGAGTCAGGTCCCACCAAAAAGGTGGTGAGCAATGGAGGCACAGCTGATCCTACAGTGGACCTGTCTACGGGCCTGAGTCCGCAACAGGCTTCCCATCAGAAGGAGAGTACCCATCAACTTCTCGCTGCCAGCGACGCGAATCTAAAAAAAATCGCGGGCCGTCAACTCAGCCCGAGCCAGCAGGACACAGTGAAGCAGATCAACAGCTACGTGAAGCAAGCAGAGGCAGCTGAGAAAGTCGGAGATGTACAACGTGCCCACAACCTTGCGGTCAAAGCCAACTTGCTTTCAGCTGACTTGGTCGGACCTGAAAAATAGGCTTCGGGCTTCAGGTTTCGGCGTCTCCGGCAACCTTGCCCTGATCTGGATGTGTGCAATCGGAGCCGCTTTAGTTATTTCCCTTTCGCTCGCGCGGCGTTCACTTTCGCCAAAAGATCCTGGGCCGGCTGTTGCACCGGCCCTGAAATCTTCACCGTTTCTTGCAAGACGTCTCGCGCTTCGGAAACCTTGTTCAACTTAGCGTAGGCAAAACCGAGACGATACATGGCAATCGCATACTGTTGATCGTCTTGTCCCTTCAACAGTGCCGAGGCGGACTTCAACTCTGGAATCGCCGCTACTGTCTTGTCTTGCTTCATGTAGGCGTAGCCTAAGGTCCCGTGCGCGATTCCGGCGGAGACTTTGCGTGAGCGATCGGCGTCAGGAG
This sequence comes from uncultured Acidobacteriota bacterium, assembly GCA_963832245.1. GTDB lineage: Bacteria > Acidobacteriota > Terriglobia > Terriglobales > Acidobacteriaceae > JABDBE01. The sequence goes on along the minus strand of CAWHTG010000004.1, from coordinate 1,103,653 downwards.
CGTCCGCTTTGGCCGCGTCGATTGCCTTCTGCGAATAAGTTACTGCCTTGGGCAAAGCGCCTGGCTTAGGATCATCGGCGTAGGTCCCTGCCAGGAGAAGCAGCGCCGGCAAGTTTTTTGGATCAGCCGCCAGCGTCTTTTCAGCATAGGCGATCAGCCGCGGCGTGTCCTTCAGGTCCGACAAAGACATCATCGCGTAGGATGCGATCTGGTCCTGAAAACGTGAGTTGGGAAATGCCGGGGTGAAACGCTCAATGTACGCCATGCGCTTCTTGGCGTCAGATTCCTCTGCGATGGCGTTGAACCCCGCCGCTTCCAGGAATTCGTAAGAGCTCTTCGCGCCGTTCTTTTCCTCATCGATGCGTTGGGCGAACTCCTGATCACTCATTCCTTCCGGCTTGGCTTGCTTGGCAATGGAGTTGTACACCTCACCACCCCGCGTCGCATAATCAAAGACTTTGGCGTTTTCCTTCAACTGCTGAGCAATGCCCGCTTGCGACACCAGAATATCCAGGTTGTGCGGCGAACCAGCTAAAGCTTTGTCGCCGTATTCGAGGGCTTTCTGCAGATCCCCCGCCGTCTGATACGACTGCGAAATTTGCCAGTTGCCGTAAGCCACGGCCGCCGGATTCGTGGAAAACTTCTGCAGAAAATCCTGATACATCGCCAATTTCTTTTGCGTGTCCTGCTCGTTCGAAATTGCGGTCAGCGCCTGATCTTCCGGCGTCCCCGCCGGAATTACGATCCGGTCCAGTTGTGCGTGCCCAAGGGCAGACGCTACCGCCACCAGCACAACTAGCCAATGAGTGCGCTTCATAGTCCCTCCAACGTCGCCGGAATCGTAGCTCTGAATGGCCAAGCTTGCAAGTCCGCTTTTGCATTAGTGGAGGACGGGCGTCTCGCCCGCCCCAGCGGGTGTATGCGCCCGGGCTCCACATGAGCGCTGACGCCGTGGCACGCGAGGACTCAATGCTGTACTCTGGGCCGATGGATGAGGATCACGTCGCCACGGACTCGCTCCCCGACGCTAGGGTGAATCGGCCGGAGAAATCCGCGCGCGTGCCTCTTCACCATTCCATCTTCTTCATCGTTCTGATTGCCCTATTGCTCCGCCTTGCCGTAATCACGGTGGGCCACACGTACCGGATCACACCTCGGCGTGATCACTTCCAATACGGCTGGGAGATGGGCCGTCTCGCCCGCTCCATCGCAGAAGGTCATGGATTCAGTTCGCCCACGGATCTGCCCACCGGGCCTAGCGCGTGGGCGCCCCCGCTTTATCCCTATATTCTGGCGGGAGTCTTCAAGTTATTTGGGGCGTACAGCGCCCTCTCAGCCTGGGTGATACTCACTTTCAACAGTATCTTTGCCGCGCTAACCTGTCTTACCCTGTACCGGATCGCGGAGCGAATGTACGGAATCGGCGTGGCACGTGCCACAGCTTGGACCTGGGCTGTTTTTCCCTATGCCATCTACTGGCCCGTGCGTGTGGTCTGGGAGACCAGTTTGACCGCATTTCTGCTGAGCCTAGCGCTGTTGCTCACCTTGCGCATGGCTGACGGACCACCGCGCCCCCGCATGTGGATTCAGTTCGGATTGCTCTGGGGCGTAATCGCGCTGACCAACACCGCGGTCGTGAGTATGCTGCCATTTTGTTTGCTTTGGCTGCTGTATCAACTCCCCCGTAAGCCTCAACAATTTGTTGGCGCCGCCTTGTGTGTCCTCACAGCTGCCTTAGCTGTGAGCCCATGGCTTGTGCGCAACTACCAGGTATTCGGCAAATTCATCTTGGTTCGCGACAACCTCCCGCTCGAAATGTACGAAGCCAACAACGACCAATCGGCTGGCCTGTGGACCCGAAACGAGCATCCCGGCAACAATCCCGAGGCCATGCGGAGATTTCAGGAATTAGGCGAACTCGGTTTCATGGCAGAAAAGCGGCAGGAGGTCCGCGAGTTCATCCACGAACATCCCGCACGATTTATGTGGTTCACAGTCGAACGCGCCGTTTACTTCTGGATTGCTCCTCCGCAACTAGCCATCGTGGCCGGCTACGATCTGATGATCTCGCGCCACGCTAATTTCCTGCTGGGAGCCGTGTTCGCCTTCGCAGGATTGTGGCTGACAATTCGCAATCGAATCCGCGGCGCATTTTTGCTCGCATGTTTCTTGGTTATTTATCCACTCCCCTATTATCTGGTAATGCCCTTCCCGCGCTACAAGCATCCGATCGAACCCGAGATGATCATGCTGATCGTCTATCTCTTCTGGGAGGCCCGCCGGATTCAAATTCGGTGGCCCGGTCGACAAATCATATAGATTCGGCACTGCCGGGCTTTCCTATGCTACGGAGCTCTGGCAAAGCAAATCGCCCTGCTGCAAAAAGATCTTTATGCAAGTCATTGGGCAAAGGCTTCAGTCGTTGGCGAGTTGCTTTTCATCATTTAAAGTAAAAGCATGCGGTCCATTCTGCAGAAACCGGCTCTTCGCTTCGTCTTCGCGGCCAACGTGATTTCGATGCTGGGCAGTGGCATGAACGCCGCCGCGGTTGCCTGGTACATTCTGCAGGCCACGCATTCGGAGATCGCGCTAGGGACGTTCGCCGTCCTCCAAACCATTCCAGCCATGCTGATGCTGCCGTTCACGGGCGTCATCATCGACCGCGAAGATCGCCGCCGGCTGGTCATGCTGCTTGACGCCGCCCGCGCCGTCATCATACTCACAGTGTCCATTCTCGCCTTCATGCGCAAAGCGAAGATATGGGAACTCTACCTGATGAACACCCTGGTGGCGGCCGGCTTCTGGATGTTCTGGCCAACCATCACCGCCCTCATCCAGGAACTTACGCCTGGAGAAGAGTTTGTCCACGCTAATACCTTTTTGCTCGCAGGAATCCAGGGAGGCTGGCTGATTGCGGGCTCTATCGTCGGATTCGTTTATAACCGCATCGGGCTGGGCGGAGTTTTGCTTATCGACTTCTCCACCTATCTGGTTTCGTTCCTGTGCTACTTCGCGGTGCGCAAAGGACGACATGTAGTGCCACGCCCTGCGGAGTTGCGGGCAGACATCGTGGCCGCGGAAACCGCAGTGGAACGCTTCGTTCGCGAGATGCGGGAAGGCATCCAGTTTCTTCGCGGCAGACGCAATCTGGTTTTTCTGGGAATTAGTTGGGCGCTGTTCCTGGCCGCAATGATGACCGGAGTTGTGGTAACGCCTCCCTTGAGTGACAAGGTGTTTCATGCCGGCGCGGTAGGGTACGGTTGGCTAAATGCCGGATGGGGCACGGGCGCGTTCGTGAGCGCTCTGTACGCACCCTGGCTTATCGCGGGATTGGGCGTGCGGCGTTCGATTGCGATCTCCATGGGCCTACTCACGATCAGCATGATTTTGGCGCCGCTCTCTCCGATGCTTGCCATCGCCGTATTTCTCTATGGAGTGATGGGATCGGCGCGCGGAGTGAGTGGAGTCGCCATGAATACCAGCATCATGGAACAGGTGCCGCAGCATTTCATGGGACGCGTGCAGAACACATTCTATTTCGCCGGGACGGCGCTGCAGATCTGCCTGGCGCTGTTGGTGGGAGCAGTCGCGCAAGTTAGCCTGGTCGCCGGATTCTCCGTCATTGGGTTGGTGTACGCAGTCGCGTTTGTCAGCGCAAGCTGGCCCGTGGCCGCGCCGGTACCCGTCGAGGTAAGCACGGCCGAATAAAAGCTCAATCAGCGCAGGGTCACAGCAACACAGAGGAAACGTGGGCCACCTGGGGATTGCAAAACCTAGACTCCTCTCTGTGACTCTGTGTCTCTGTGGTAAATAAGCCTTCTCCGCTGTTATTCTTTCTGTTCCAATTTTCATCAGGAGACCTGCATGTCCTCCAGCCTCGAAGGTCGGGTAGCCGTTGTCTTCGGAGTGGCAAATAAGCGCAGCATTGCCTGGTCCATCGCGCAGGGGCTGCACAACGCCGGCGCCATGCTTGCCATTACGTATCAGAACGAACGCATGGCGCTGGAAGCCAAAGACCTAATCCTATCCCTACCCGGCGCGGAGGCATTCCAATGTGACGTTTCAAACGATGCCGAGATCGACCGGCTTTTCACCCAACTCAAAGAGCGCTACAGCAAGCTGAATGTTTTGGTTCATAGTGTGGCCTTTGCCCCGGCTGACGAACTCAAAGGAGACTTCATTAACACCACCCGCGAAGGGTTCCGCATAGCGCTCGATGTTAGTGTCTATTCGCTAATCGCAGTTTCCCGCGCTGCCGCCCCGCTCATGGACGATGGCGGGTCGATCATGACCATGACCTACTACGCCTCGGAAAAAGTCGTGCCCCGTTACAACGTAATGGCGGTGGCTAAGGCAGGACTGGAATGCACGGTGCGCTATTTAGCGTATGAACTCGGCAAGAAAAATATTCGCGTGAATGCCATTTCCGCAGGCCCAATCAAGACTTTAGCTGCGCGCGGCATCGCCGGTTTCAGCGACATGCACAAAACTCACGCCGAGCGCGCCCCCCTCGGCCGCAACGTAGATGTCAACGAAGTCGGCGCGACTGGAGTATTCCTCGCCTCGGACGCAAGCTCCGGCATCACCGGCGAGGTAATCTACGTGGATTGCGGTTACAACATCATGGGGTTCTAGACCCTCTCTTACCACGGAGTCACAGAGACACAGAGCAACCCCAAAAGTGTTTCTCTGTGCCTCTGTGACTCGGTGGTGAAAGGCGTTCAGCGACGAGCGCTGATTCTCACCTTGCGCTCGCTATCTCCCATCCGTTCTAGTGCTATCTCTACGTCGTATTCGCGTTCAAAACGCGCAAATTTCTCTCCCCATTCGATCAGCAGCACAGTGTTGTCGCCAATGAGATCATCGATCCCGAGAGTTTCAAGCTGGCGAAGCGTGTCCACCCGGTATAAATCGATGTGATAGAGAATCGCTGCGGGCCCGCGATATTCGTGGATCAACGTGAAGGTCGGACTGGTTACATCTTCTTCCTCGGCCGCTCGGAAGGCTTCGGCAATGCCCTTGACTAGCGTGGTCTTGCCTGCTCCCAAATCGCCGCGAAGCACGACCAGCTTCGGTGGAGTGAGCACCCCGGCCAGCGTGCACCCAAGAGCGATCGTCTCTTCCGGCGAGTGGGTGATGAATTCTCGCGTCTCCATGGGGTCTGGAAATCAGTATAACCAGAGTTCACAACCGAAGTCGGCTCTCGGGTTGCAGGCCAAAACACAGACGTTGCAAGCAACGTCTCTACAGTAGTTACCTTCATCTGTAGAGACGTAGCTTGCTACGTCCTCAAGCTGCAGCAAACCGGCGATGAAAGGTGGCAATTTTCAGCTGCTGAGAAGGACGCCTCGCACAACTTGAGCAACGGCAGGGAAGTTTACTTAAGGGCTCACTGTCTTTTTGGCGCGACCCACTGGCTGGAGCGAAGTCCGAGAAAGTCCTTGTCCACGCGGGAATCGAGGGCGTTGCGCAGGGTGCGGTGATCGTTGTCCTCGAGGGCGATGAAGCGAAAGGGCTGCAGAATTCCGTCTTTGGATTTGCGCGTCGGCTGCAGGATCTCCGCCATGGCTTTCACGGCGCCCGATTCCGTCTCGATCGTGACCTCAACCAGATTGCCCTGCTCCAGGGCCCCCGGCAATCGCAACATGCCCCCAGTTTCGGAAATGGTTTGCAGTTTGGCTCGCGCGCTGCGCCCGTCAGTCAGCTTGACGACCACACCGATTGTGCTATCGAACTGAACTCGCTGGGCGCGGTGTTGAGGGTGAGTCTGGGGGAAGTGTGTCATAGCCAGATCCACTATGTCATGAAGGAGGAATGCGAGGCAGATTACGGAAGCACCTGTCCGGATTCCGGTCGGGCCCAGTGGGGAGACCGGCATAACTGCCTCGGCAGCAATTAGATAGCGGTGGCAAGGAGTGTAAGTCGGATGGTAGAACATAGCTTGCTATGTCTGTACTATGATCGCCTCACCCGCGAATTTCGACCGTGAAGCTTGTTGCTGATTCGCGCACTCGGCGGAAGGCTTCGGGGAAAGCCACTATCAAGTCGGTCGCAACCAGCGAATGTTCACCCATGCTTTCACGCGCTACGTCGCCGGCAAGACCGTGGAGATGAACCGCAGCGATCACTGCTTCCGGGACATGCTGAGGATTTTGCGCGATCAACCCGGCCACCATGCCGGTAAGGATGTCGCCCGTGCCTCCGGTTGCCATGCCCGGATTTCCAGTCGTATTCACCCAAACTGCTCCGTCAGGTTGCGCGATCAGCGTACGATGCCCCTTCAACACGACAATCAACTCGTGTTCGCGGGCGAATGTGCGAGCGATGTTGATCCGGTCCCGTTGCACGGCGGCCACGGTGGAAGCAATGAGACGCGCCATTTCTCCAGGATGAGGCGTGATTACGAAGCTGCGTCCTTTGCCATTGAGCTCAGTAGCTCTCCCTTCGAATGCGTTGAGGCCGTCCGCATCCAGAACGATGGGAATCCTGCATTTCATCACCAGGCTGCGAACGAACTCGCAGGTCTCCGGATTTCGCGAAATTCCCGGGCCCACGGCCACAACCGTTTTGCCTTTGATCAGTGCATCCACGGCTCCGCTCGCCAGAGCGTGAGTCGAAATACTTCCCGCATCGGTTTCGTCGAGCGGCTCGGTCATGACTTCGGGATGAAATCCCGCCACGGTGGGGAGTACGGACTTCGGCGTAGCCACCGTCGACAATCCCGCTCCAGTTCGCAAAGCTGCCATCCCCGCCATTGCTGCAGAGCCCGCCTTTCCGACTGATCCTCCAATCACCAGCACGTGGCCGAAAGTTCCTTTATTCGCTTCGAGTGGTCGCGAACCAATGAGCGGCGCGACCTCGCGCGCCGTAATCAGATTCAGGTGCAACGAGGAGACGATGGCTTCATCTGGCGAGCCAATCGGAGCAATCAGCGTTGGCCCGTCAGTCAATCTTCCGAAAATATGAGCTGGACGTGGGGCAGTGAATGTAACCACAGCATCCGCGCGCGCAACCGTTCCGGTCTGTTCGCCCATGACATCGGCATCTGCGCCAGAAGGAATATCGACGGCAACGACTGGCGCGGAACTGGCATTTATGAGCCTGATCGCCTCGGCGTACAGCCCGCTCACAGGCGGCTTGAAACCCGTGCCTAGAATCGCATCGAGCAAAACTTCGGATTCGAATACGGGCCGCACCTGCTCCCCTTTCAACTCCTCTTTCGATGGCACAATCACGGGCGCAACCGGAAGCCTGCCGAACATCTCCGCTGCATCGCCCCGCAGCTCTGACGGTGCTGCCAGCAGTACAATTCGTACTCCCTTGCCAGCTCCATGCAGTTTTCGCGCCGCCACAAAGCCATCGCCACCGTTGTTGCCCTTGCCGCAAATCACGCCAATGCGCTCCGCTGACGGATATTTGGAGACGAGAAACTCGGCGACCGCGGTGCCCGCATTCTCCATGAGCGTTAGCGAAGGCACGCCGAAGCGCTGGCTCGTAGCGCGATCGATCTCGCGCATTTCGGCGGTGGTAACAATTTTCATGGCGCAACAAACATGTCTTAATGGAGGCCGGGCGTCCCGCCCGGCGGGACGGGCCAGAGGCCCGTCCTCCATTTTTTTCCGAATACTCAGCGACTATAAAGCAAAATGGCCTTCCGCGTATTCACGGAAGGCCTTAAATCCCGTCAACCCTGATTTCAGTCCGCGACGACAGCCTTGGACGTCTGCAACGCCTGCACCTTGCTGTGTTTGCGGCCGTAACTAAAGTAGATTACCAGCCCGATGATCAGCCAAACCACCAGCCGGATCTGGGTGGCCGGGGACAGAAAAATAATGAGCGCTCCCGAGAAGAGAATCGACAGAATCGGAACCAGCGGCACCATCGGTGTCGTGAACGGCCGCTTGAGGTCGGGATGCGTCCGGCGCATCACCCACACCCCTGCGCTCACGAGCACAAAGGCCAGCAGCGTGCCCACACTCGTCATTTCGTCCAGCACATTGAGCGGAACCACTGTAGCCAGGATTGCCACGAAAATGCCCACCACGATGGAACTGAGGTAAGGCGTGCGAAAACGATGGTGAATCTTTCCAGCCCAGGGCCAGAGTAAACCGTCACGCGACATGGAATAGAAAACCCGCGATTGACCAAGCAACATCACGAGCATCACCGTGGCCAAACCGCCAAGCGCGCCGATCTCCACCAGAAAAGTCGCCCATTGCTGTCCGGCCACACGCATACCGACGACAACAGGATCGGGAACGTTGAGCTGCTGGTAGGGCACGAGGTGGGTGAGCAAACCAGAAACTAAAATATAAAGCACAGTACAAATAATGAGAGAACCTAAAATGCCCGCCGGCATATCTTTCTTTGGATTCTTAGCCTCTTGCGCTGCTGTCGAAACCGCGTCAAAACCAATGTAGGCGAAGAAGACCACCCCAGCTCCCCGCAAAACTCCCGACCATCCGAGGTGTCCCCACTCACCCGTATTTGGTGGGATGAATGGATGCCAGTAGTTCGGCTGCCATGAATGCGTGAACAGATACGCTCCGGCGAGAACGATGAACATACACACGACGGCTACCTTCATAATCACAATGGCGGTCGTAAAGTTCGCCGATTCCTTAATGCCAATGACCAATATTGTAGTAATCAGCATGATGACCAGGAATCCGACATAGTCATACTTCAGATGAACGGGCATGCCAAATACCATGAAATCAGAGGTAGGAAACGTAGGCAGGTTCAATCCAATGTCGTGCAGGAATGCTCGCAAGTGGCCGCTCCAACCCACCGCGACCGTGGCTGCGCCAAAGGCATACTCCAGAATCAGGTCCCAGCCAATGATCCAGGCGACCAATTCTCCCAGCGTAGCGTAAGAGTACGTATATGCGCTGCCTGCGATCGGAATCATCGAAGCAAACTCGGCGTAACAAAGTCCCGCGAATGCGCAGGCGACGCCAGCCAGGATGAACGAGATCACTATGGCAGGCCCGGCAAACTGCGCCGCCGCTTGGCCGGTGATCACAAAAATTCCAGCCCCAATGATTGCACCGATACCCAGGGTCAGCAGATTCAGGGGTCCAAGCGCGCGCCGCAGGCTTTGTTCGCCTTCGACTTCGACCGCTTCTTTCATCAGGGTGGGAAGATCTTTTTTCGCGAACAGATTCGCCATGCTTCGTTTCCTCCTTGAAGGCTAAGACGCGCTCGTTCTGCCCGAACTCTTCGACCACAACCAGTACACGGGAACCCCCAACAGCACGATGATGAGCCCCGGCCACGTGTATTGCGGCTTGTAGCGCAACAGTACGACGTCAATGAATAAGGCCATCACAATATACACCGCGGGCAGCACTGGATAGCCGATCGCGCGATAAGGCCGTTCCGCATCGGGACGCTTATAACGCAGCACGAATAATCCCACTATAGTCAGAATGTAGAACACCAGCACTGCGAAAACGATATAGTCCAACAGTTGCCCGTAGCTCCCGGACACGCAAAGGACACAAGTCCAGACCATCTGCACCATCAGCGAAACCGCGGGCGTTTTGTAAGTAGGATGCAACTTGGCGACACCGCGAAAGAACAGCCCATCTTTCGCCATGGCGTAATACACACGCGCGCCCGCTAGAATCAGTCCGTTAACGCATCCGAAACCGGAGAGCATGATCGCGGCAGCCATTAGGAGGCCGCCTGCCGAGCCAAACATCTGGGTCATCACGGCGGTGGCAACGCGATCCTCAGTCGCATATTTGATCCCCCGTTGCAGGATGGTGGTGCCGTTGGCCACACCATCCAGCGGCAGCACGTTCAGGTAGACGAAATTGCAAATGACGTAAAGGGTGATGACCACGCCTGTGCCCAGGGCGAGAGATAGCGGCAAATTGCGACTGGGATTCTTGACCTCGCCAGCTGTGAAAGTCACATTGTTCCACGCGTCGGCAGAAAACAGCGACCCGGTTTGTGCCACCGCTAGAATCGTTAGCGTACCGACCATGACTATGGGTCCGCCGACTCCCACCTGCACCGCGTGTTGCGCGCCCAGTCCGGCATTGTTCCAGAAGTTTCCATGAAAATTCGCTGCCAGCGCCTGGGCATTCCGCCCGATGAATAGGCCCAACAAGCCCAGCCCCAGCAGCGCGGAAACCTTGGCGAAAGTGAAAACATTCTGAATCAGCGCTCCGGTCTTTAACCCGAAAATGTTGATCACCGAGAGCGCCACCACGACCAGAATCGCGACCAGGTTCTGCGTGTTCAGCCCCATGTCCATGTTGCCGAGCACCATGGGTCCGATCCGAATCGGAGGCACATGCCAGAAATGTACAATCCAGTTCGACGAAGAAATCGAAGGAACGAAAATGCCAAGAAACTTACCGAAGGCCACGCCCACGGCGGCGATCGTCCCCGTTTGAATCACCAGAAAGAGCGTCCATCCGTACAGGAATCCCCACAGCGGGCCAAGCGCCTCGCGCAGGTAAACGTACTGACCTCCCGCTCGTGGCATCATCGCTGCGAGTTCGCCATAGCTCAACGCTCCGACGATGGTCATGAAGCCTGTCACTAACCAGGCTCCAATCAGCAGTGCTGGAGAATTTACTTCTCGCGATATTTCAGCAGAAACGATGAAGATGCCAGAGCCGATCATCGAACCCATGACCAGCATGGTTGCGCTGGTCAGGCCCAGGGCCTTGACCAATTCCTTGTCCTGCTGACTGTGGACTTCCCAGTCGCTGACGATCGGTGCCGATGCCTTGGTGTCGATGCTCAATGGTTCCTGAATGCTCGCGTGGGGGCAGCCGCCCTCGGCTGTCCAGCCGAGCGAAGCTCGGCAGTCGCCATGACTCTATCCTAAGATGCGGGAAAAATCCTCCGCTGATTTTCGCGGCTCCCGCACCAGATCGGATATTACCGCAACCGAGTCGGCCCCCGCATCGATAACCGCCCGGCAGTTGGCACGGTTAATGCCTCCAATAGCCACTAGCGGCTTCCGGGTCAATGCCCTAGCGGCCCGGACACCTTCCAGACCGATAACTGGGTCCGGGTTGACTTTGCTCGCGGTAGCAAACACAGGTCCGATCGCAAGATAGTCCGCAGGAGTCTGGTCAGCTTCCCGGATCTGCTTCGGGTCATGCGTGGACACACCCAGCAGAAGTGTCTTGCCAACCACTTCTCTGGCGCCTGCTGGCGACAAATCGTCTTGACCGACATGTACGCCGTCCAATCCTGCTGCCACGCAAAGGTCTGCCCGATCATCCATGATCAATTTGACCGAACCGCCAAGCCGACGCCTCAGCTCTCGGGACTGCTGCAGCATCTCACGAGCGTTGCCGCTCTTGTTACGATATTGCAGCAGGGTAACGCCACCAGCCACGAGTTCCTCCGCAGCTTGAAACAAGAGCTCAGCTTCCGGGAAAAGTGATGGGTCGAGAATGCCGTAAAGCCGGGGCCACGGATTCATGGGTGCAATCCGCTTTGAAAAGAGCGCGGCTTTCGCCCTGTCGATGATGATCCGACGAACTTGTCATCCTGAGCGGAGTTGGCGTCGCGAAGCGAGGCCAACGCAGTCGAAGGACTCCAGGGAGGCTGGTTGTCAGGCTGCCGCGACAGGGAATTCTGCCCGGCAAGTACGACGTTGTGAGAATGCCTTGCGGCATTCAAGCGGTGAACACGTTCAAGGACTCCGTGGCCGCTCCGCTTTGCGCATCCGCCACTCCGCTCAGGATGACCAAGCATAATTAGCAACTAATGCTTCGCTTTTCCATTCTTCGTTAGGAATCGCTCGATAAATGTCGTATCGAATTTCCCAGCGCGGAAATCCGCATCAGCCAGAATCCGCCGGTGCAATGGAATGGTCGTAAATATCCCTTCTACAATAAACATTTCCAGCGCCCGCGCCATGCGCGAGACCGCCTCCGCACGGTCCTTCCCCCGCACGATCAGCTTGGCAATAAGCGAGTCGTAATAAGGCGGAATTACTCCTTCGGCATACGCCGCGGTGTCGATGCGCACACCCGTTCCACCCGGCGGATTGAACGCCGTAATCTTCCCCGCCGACGGCGTGAATTTCTCAGGGTGCTCGGCATTGATCCGGCACTCAATAGCGTGTCCGCGAGGTACAATCGGGCTCGCCAGCACGTTTTCCATTCGCTCGCCTGCGGCCAGCAGAATCTGGCTCTTCACCAGATCTACATCGGTGACCATCTCCGTGACCGGATGTTCCACCTGAATGCGCGTATTCATCTCGATAAAGTACAAGCGCCGGTCTTCGTCCATCAGAAACTCAATCGTGCCTGCATTTACATAGCCGATTTCCGAGAGTGTCCTGGACAACACTTTTCCGATCTCATCGCGGAGTTCTGGAGTCACTTGCGTGGACGGAGACTCTTCCAGCAACTTCTGGTGACGCCGCTGGATCGAGCACTCACGCTCGCCCAGGCTCACAACGTTGCCATACTGATCGGCCAGAATCTGGAACTCGATATGGCGCGGCCGCTCAATAAATTTCTCCATGTAGAGATCGCCGTTGCCGAAGGCCGCCGCCGCCTCCGATTGCGCCGCTTTGAACAGGGGGGGAAGCTCCTCCTCGCTGCGCACGATGCGCATGCCGCGCCCGCCGCCCCCTGCCGAAGCTTTAATGATCACCGGAAAGCCAACTTGCCGCGCCCACTCCAGGGCCTCGCCATCGCTGGCAAGAATCCCTTCGGACCCCGGCAGAATGGGCACACCCGCTTTCTTCATCGCTGCCCGGGCCTTTTCTTTCTCGCCCATAAGCCGCGTAATCTCCGGCGGAGGCCCAATGAACTTGATATTGCTGGTCTCGGTCACTTCGGCGAAATTCGCGTTCTCCGCCAGCAATCCATATCCAGGATGGATTGCGTCCACGTTCGTGATTTCAGCCGCGCTAATCACCGCCGGAATGTTGAGGTAGCTTTGCGCCAGTTGAGGAGGGCCAATACAGATAGCTTCGTCGGCAAACTTAACATGCAGCGAGTTGCGGTCGGCTTCACTATAAATTGCCACGGTGCGGATGCCCAGCTCTTTGCAGGCGCAAATCACCCGCAAGGCAATCTCGCCCCGATTCGCAATAAGGATTTTGTTAAACATCAGAAGTCGTGTGGAGACGGGCGACTCGCCCGCCCCGCCAGCCGCACCCGGCAAATATCAACATTAAATCCAGACACACAAAAGGCGCGCCCAGCGCGCCCTGGCACTCAATCAAAGCTCAACTTCGCGGACGAATCACAAACAATTCCTGCCCATACTCGATGGGTTGGCCATTCGCTACCAGTTTCTTCACAATCTCGCCAGCCACATCCGCCTCGATCTCATTCATCAGCTTCATGGCTTCGACAATACAGAGCACCTGCCCGATCTCGACGGTGTCCCCAACCTTCACGAAAGGTGGCGATCCGGGGGAAGGGCATTCATAGAATGTTCCTACGATCGGAGAACGTACCGTGTGTAATCCCTGTTCCGGCGCGGGCGCGGCAACTGGGCTCTCGCCCGGAGCCGCCGCTGGAGGCACGGCCGGTGCAGCAGCGACTTCGGGCACCGCAACCGGAGTCGTGTGCACGGCGAAATGCGTTACCGGCGCAGCTGGCGCGACCACATGTTCAGCGCCACGCTTGATCCGCACCTTCACATCGCCGCGTTCCAACTCGAACTCAGCAATATCCTTTTCAATTAAGAACTCAATGAGTTCTTTCAGTTCTTTCTGGTTCATGGTTTGCGGTGGGACAGCTTCTGCTTCTCTCGCACCAACTTGAGAGGCCCGACATCCGTTCGATGTCCGGGCTAAGAACTTAAGAATAGCCAGCCTTCAAATCGTTATGAGTTCGTTGCTTGCAGGCGCCAGTACTTCACACCCCTGTTCCGTGACAACCACCATATCTTCGATCCGCACACCCCCGCTGCCCGCGATGTACACGCCCGGCTCGATCGTAATCACCATTCCCGGCCGCAGGATCTCAGCTTGTCCCGCCGCGATGCGTGGAGGTTCGTGAATCTCTAAGCCTACACCATGGCCCGTCGAGTGCGTAAAATGTCTCGCTAAGCCTTGGCGTCTAAGTACGTTGCGAGCGGCCCGGTCGACTTCGCCAACACTCACGCCAGCCCTCACTGTCTCTACAGCGACTCCTTGCGCCTCCCGCACCGCCTCATAGATTCCGCGGGCCTGAGCCGTAGAACGGCCGACGTGCACGGTGCGGCTCCTATCGGAACAGTAGCCCGAAAGTATAACACCGAAGTCGCAGACTACGAATCCCCGGGACGGAATCGCAGCCCCCGAAGCACGCCCATGGGGCAGTGCCGACCGCTTCCCCGCCGCAATGATCGTGGGGAAAGCCATCTCCTCCGCTCCAGAGCGCCGTGCCGCATATTCCATCTCCGCCGCGACCTCACTCTCCGTCACGCCCGGACGGATCGCCTCAAGCGCCCGGTCAAACAGGCTCGCCCCCAACGCCGCCGCCGCTCGCATAAGCACAATCTCGTCCGCATCTTTCACCATTCGAGCCCGTTCCACCAGCCCTCGCGTCTCTCGCAGCCGAAACTCTGACCCCAGGAACCTCGCAAGCTGGGTACGGCCTGCCACGGTTAGTCGCTCACTCTCGATGCCAAGTCGGCGCGGTTTCTGGCGGCCGAGCTTGCTCCTGTTTTCTATCAGCCAGTCGGCAGCAGCGGCCAACGGCGGCTTGCGGGCAATCACAACCCGTGGTCCCCGAACTTGGGCTCGGGCCTGTTCGCCGTAACGCCCATCGGTCAAGAACACGCTGCCGGTCTCGAAGATTGCAAGAGCACCGGATGTTCCCGTGAACCCGCAAAGGTATCGGATGTTGGGAAGATGAGTGACCAGCAACGCATCCAGAGAGTTGCTATCGAAGACGGTTTGCAACCTCTTCAGCCGGCCTTTGTGATCCATCCTGGAAGTTTAACAAGGGAAATCAAAGAAAGCGCCCGTAACTCGACCTAGCGCACTCCAAAACAAAACCGCCAGTCCCTGACAATACTTCAGGAAACCGGCGGCTCTTTTTCCTGCTAACTTGTCGCTAGGTCTGAATGATCCGCGGGGTGATGAAGAAAATCAGCTCCTGGTTCGAGGTGCTGACGGTGGTGTGTTTGAACAGCTCGCCCAGCCATGGAATGCTGCCCAGCAGCGGGACCTGGGCCACGTTGATCGAGTTGTTGGTCTGAATTACGCCGCCGATGACCACCGTACCCCCATCGGTGACCAGCACCTGCGTGGTCGCCTGTTGCGTGATCAGAGTGGGGTTGCCGTTGATGGTGCGGCCAAAGTCAGGCGTCGTGTTCTCGACGTCTACGTTGAGAAAGATCGTGCCTTCGGAGGTAATTTGCGGAATCACGGTCAGCCGCAGGAAGGCATCGACGTAGGTTACGGTTGGCGGGCCGCCCAACTGCGCCAAGGTAACAATCGGCACGCGCACGCCTTGGCGAACCAGCGCCTGTATGTTGTTCTGCGTCACCACTCGTGGACGGGAGAGAATCTTCAACAGTCCGCGAGATTCCGCCATCGTGAGGATGGCATCGATCCGAACCGCAGAGCTGGCATTGATGAACGACAGGCCGCTGGTCGGGCCGGTAGCGCCAAGGCTCGAAAACAGCGGTATCTGCGTTCCAGTAGATGCCGTCGGTTGCGTGGTTCCTATGATCGGATAGTGAGGGACGATGCCAAAGGTCGAAAGGGGCGAAGTGCCTGCTGCGGACGCGCCACCGACCGCGGTGGCGTTATTGCCCCATCCAAAGCCGAGCTGTGTACCAATTTCTCGGGCGTAGCTGCGAGTGGCGGCGACTACACGAGCTTCAATTTCCACTTCCTGCGTCTTGCGGTCCAGTTGCGTGAGCAATCGGTCGATGTTTGGCATCACCGCAGGGATGTCCGAGATGATTACCGCGTTGGTACGCTCGTCGGCGACCACGTCTCCGCGTTGCGACAAGAATTTCTTTACCGTAAGGATGACATCTTTTGAGTGGGCGTAGCTCAGGAACCGCGTGACCGTCTGCTTATCGACGGCCAGGGCTTCCGCTTCCTGCTCCGCGCGACGAGAGTCTGCTTCGCGGCGCAGCGTTTCTACGGTCGCGATGCGCAGCACGTTGCCGTCAAGCTGCCGAGCCAGGTCGTTGTTCTTGAGAACGATGTCCAATGCCTGATCCCACGGCACATCGTCGAGCACGATCGTCAGCGTACCTTTCACGGTGGGATCCAGGACCACATTCAGTCCGCTGATCTCATGAATCAGGCGGAAGAAATCCTTCAGATCCACGTCTTTCAGGTTCACAGAAATCGGTTCGCCACTGTATTTGGAGGCACTGATCGGGGTGACCAGGTGGCTCTGCCCTTTTCCCTCCGCGGCCAGATTCACTGCTGGCTGGATGGCTTGGGTAGACGCAGCATCCGGCGACTGAGACTGCATGGCAGCGCTCGGCGCCGGCAGTAAATTACCCTCAGGCTTTTCGACGAATCTGTCCCCCGCGCTGCTTGCCCGGGTTGAAGGAGCGGTCTCGTCAGCGGTGCGCTGCCCAGCTGTATTCTTCTGCTGGTAAGCGGGCTCGACGAAAACAAAATCGGTTGCGGAAGCGGTCTGCTTCGAGGTTTTATCGGCAGCCGGAACCGCCGCCGGAACTGTGACCGGAGAGGCAGCCACTGGTTTGCTGGCCGCGACCGTACCCGCGGAGGCGGTGGTCGGCAGCTTGGCTGGCGCTGGCGCCGCAGCGGTGGTACTGGCCTTTACCGTCGCCGGGTGCAACTTGACAATGATTCTGTCGCCGCCCGCCGGAAGCAATTCGTATTGGCACGCCTGCACCAGGTCAATCACGATGCTGGTGGTGGGAGGCACGCGGCCATCCACGCCGATGCGCACGCCCTTCACGCCGTCGCTGCCCACGCTGATCTGGTTCTGCGCTGTGGCTGCCACGGTGTTGGGCAAAGTCACCAGAACGCGAGCCGGCGAGTCCAACGTACTGAGCTTGGGCGTCACCTGTCCGCGGGAGGTGATCTCCACGCTGATTCCGTCATCCGCGTGCATCACGTCCACCTTCTGTACGGTGGCGCGAGTATCCGCCCCTGTGCTCGTGCTCTGGGTCTCGGCGCCTGCCACCAGGGCCAAGATCAGCAGCGGTAGCCAAACAGCCAGCAATTGCTTTCGCATTTCCCTTCTCCCCACGGGCGCGCGTTTTGCTCGCCTCGTGATCTGTCGCCAAAAATTTCGTCGCTCGCATCCCGCGTTCAACCCGCAGCTTTGCCGCGGTTAAACCGCCGGAGTCGTAATTTTCTTCGTAACTTCCCGCGTGAACGACTTGCCTAACTTGTCCTGCATCGTTTCCTTGAAAACAATCGAGTCTCCGGTGATCTTGACTACATATCCGTTGAACACTGGATCGTTCTCGCGCAGGAAATATGCCTTGTTCATGGCATTGATCACTACCGCGATCATGCCCGCATCCGACTTCACGATCCCGGTGAGGGCGATCTGATCGACCGCCAGGCAGCGCTTGCCGATGCTGCATCCGGAACCGCCCATACCGCGGTTTACCACCGGGCTCAAAAATGGATCGCGGCGCCCCCCTGCCATGCTGATGACCTTGTGCGCATCCTTCTTGGGATCAACCGGATTTTTCTTGTCTTCGACCGCCACCGCCGGTTTTGGCGGCTTGCTCACTACCACCGAAGTGGTCTTCGTCTTGCTTTTAGTCTTAGCCTTGGCCGAGGCCTGAGTTTTCGGCCCAGTCTTGGGTGAGACAGCCGGGGCCTGTTCCTTGGAAGGTTGGGCTGCCGCTTGGGGCGTAGTCGCGACCTTGCCAGCAGCCGGTTTGGCTCCGCCAACCGCAGGTTGCGAGTTTGTGCTCTGCCCCTGGGACGCCAGGGCGGTATTGGAATCGCCCGCCTTCTGCTGTTGCACCACATTCAGCGTGGCTTTGGTATTGTCGACGACGCTCGGGTTCTGCGCCCCGGCCGTTCCCAGCCCCATTCCCAGTATCAGAATTCCAGTCGTCAGTTTCATAGTCCCTTACCTTTCGCCGGTGTGCCCGCAGCCGGCGCCAAGTCATGACTAAAGAATGTCGTCGCTTCGCAGGTAGCCACAATGCTCTCGTTCGGCGCGTATTGATACGTATGCTTCGTCTTGGCCGCGCTTCCCATCTTGGGATTCGCAATCAACAGGCCGGACATGTTGACGATCCGTTCCAGCTTTCCCACCCGGTCGAAAAAGTTCAAGACCGAGTAATACGGTCCATCCAGTTCGACTTCAAACGGCACTTCGGTATAGAACTCGCGAGTCGACACCGGCTTGGCGGTGTAGCGTCGAATTTCAATTCCCGCCTTCATGGCCTCTGCATCCAACATTCGAATGAAGCCATCCACTTCTTTTTCGTCGGGCACGATTTTTCGCTCGATCTCCAGTTGCTGTTTCAGATTCGCCAGTTGCCGGTCCATGTCTTTAAGCTTGGGCGCGTAGGATTCGAGTTCGGCATTCTCGCGAAGTTTCAATTCCAGGGCTGCTTGCGCTTGCGCGTTCGCTTCCCGCTGGGACTTGAACAGTGTGAAATGCAATGCGGCGGTGATAAGCGCCGCCCCAAACACCAGCGCCGCCCACTGCTTGAGACCCGATAATTCGCTAAAGTTCCCCATATTCTCCCGCCTTTAGGACTTCGCTTTTTCGCAGGTCAGAGTGAATTGAAATGCCTGCATTTCCTTGTACGTCTCGTCCTGGAAGGTCTCTTTGATTTCAATGTTCTTGAAATAGCCCGTCTTCTGCAGATTCTGAATCAGCGCAGCCACGGCATCGGCGCTCAGCGCCATGCCCTCGATATCCACGCTGGCCCCCTGATCCTTCATGGTGTTCAGCCATACCGCTTCGGTACCGTTGATGGTGTCACCGATGGTATTGAGCAGGTTCACCGGCCCAGACTGGCTGGCCCGAAGCTTATCGATCACATCGACGCGGCGTTTGTAGCTGTCCGCCTGGCGCTGGCGTTCGAGGTACCGAGCCTTCACGTCGGCCAGTTCGCGGTTTTTTTGCTCCGCCACCTGCATCTTGGTAGCGATCGCATGTTTCTCTTTATCGAGGCGATACCAATACACCAGGTTGAGCGCGCCAGCCAGCAACACCACTAACACGATTTTCAGCTTCGGTGAGCCGACCTCGCCCATCTCCATGACCGCCGCAGCCGAGGCTGCGGCCCGTTTGTTCTTCGGTCTGGGTTGCCCCAGCAGGTTGATTCGGATCATAGGTTTTCAAAACTCCTTAATGCCAAACCCACCGCAACTGCCAGCTGGCCAGCGTTCTGCTCGATCAGTTCCACTCCCGGTCCATCGAGTGGCGGCGCGATCTTCTGGAACGGATTGAAAATCTCCACCGGCAGCGAAAACTCCTGCCGCAGCGCCTCAATCAGCCCGGGAACTTTTGAGGATCCACCCGCCAGATAAATCTTCTCGATGTGCTCACCCGACGAACTGGCGCGGAAGAAATCAAAGGTCTTCTGAATTTCCAGCACGATGATCTCGGTCACTTGCTGCAGGATCGGCGTTTTCGCGTCCTCGCTCACGGTGCCGACTTTGTTTCCCAACTTCAATGACTCTGCGTCATCGAAACTCAAATCCAGTTCCTTTTGCAAAGAGTCCGTATACTGGTGCCCGCCCACGCTGACATCGCGCGGAAACAGCGGCGTGGTGCCTTTCACAATGTTGATGTTCATCACGCTGGCGCCCAGATTCAAAAGCGCCACCACCTGCGTCGGCGCAGGCTCATAGTTGAACTCGTAGCAGTTCTGCAGGGCGAGGGCATCAATGTCCACAATAGCCGGAGACTTGCCCGCCATCGAGAGTACGTTGGTGTAGTTCAGGATCTTGTCCTTCTTGACGGCAACCAGTAAAACGTCCATCTGCGGGTTGCCGGCATCTTCCGAAAGGATCTGATAGTCGAGGTTCACATCGGCCAGATCGAAGGGAATGTGCTGCGCGGCTTCTTTCTGGATGGTCTCGGCCAATTCCTGATCGCTCATCGAGGGCAGCGAGATCTTTTTCACGATCACCGAGTGCCCGCTCACCGCCGTGGCCACACTCTTGGTCTTGATCTGATTATCGGTAAACAGCTTGGAGATCGCGCTCGACACTGTGCCCGAATCCACGATCATGGAATCCACAACAATATCCGGCGCCAGCGGTTCGAGGCCCAGGTGCGCGACTTCAATGCCGTTGCGCCCTTTCCTCAGCTCGACAGCCTTAATGCTCGAGGACCCCACATCCAGACCAACAATCGTTTTCGATCCGAATCCAAACATGTGCCCGCCTTTACTGTTGCCCGGCAGCCTTGGCAGCCGCCTTCGGTTTCTTTCTGCTTTTCGCTTCCATCTGGCTGGACTTCTCTTCCATCCACTGGTCGAGCTTCGATTTCTTGAAGCGCCAGCGATTGCCCAGCTTGAAAGCGGGAATCTTTTGTTCGCCTACATACTTGTAAAGCGTGTCCGGACTCACTCCCAGGTACTGCGACGCCTGGCGAATATTCATAACTTCCCGCGAGTCGGCCATAGTTTTCTAAACCTTTTCCGCAGACTTAAGCCCTCTTGCCACAGGCCTAAGTTCGGAAGAACTCCTCGCGCAAAATGCGTTCGAGAGAATTCAGGTGTCCCGAGCATATATCAGCCCTGAAAGCACCTGAGCTGAAGGCGGATTTCCGCGATTTACCGTGTTTTATGCCTGTTTCTTGGAAAGTAACTAAATGCGCATTGGAGGGGTATCTATATATTGGGTCTAGCACCAGTCTAGATACAATAGGAGGTAGTACAAGCGGACGGGATGCTGCCCCGTAGCGAGAACCGTAACCAAAGTACTACAGACGGTACGAAGGTGGTGGGGCAGTGAGAAATCCTGAGGAGTTAGGCTGGGTAGGCAAAACGAGATAGCTGAATACGGCTGACGCCAAAGGCGATGGCTGGCACACGAATGATCGAGCCCAAACACCACCTAAACCACGGCCTTGCCCGCAAGAAGCCACACCACAGCAGCGACAAAGAGCCTCCAATGTGCCTGGCCATCACCCGTGATATCGGTACGTACTCCCGCGACTACGCACCTATACGGTAATCTATTGGCTCTTCTTAGGAGGAAATTGTTTTGCGCTATCTCGACCGCTTGCAACCGCTGGCGCTTCTGGTTTTAAGGATTGTGATCGGCTCCGTCATGATTGCCCATGGGTATTCCAAGGTATTCGGCGGATTTTCTCATGTTCGCGACATGGTCCAACATATCGGCTTCCCCGGTTGGATGGCCTATCTCCTCGCAGGAACCGAATTCTTCGGAGGCATCCTGATCATCGCCGGCCTGTTCACTCGTTGTGTGGCGATGGCGATGCTGATCGACATGTCTGTCGCCATCTGGAAGTTTCACTGGCCCAAAGGTTTCAAAGGGCCGGGCGGATACGAATTCCCGCTGAGCCTGGCGGCCATCGCCTTCACGCTCATATTTTTCGGCGCAGGCCCGATTGCGCTGGACAACCTCCGCAAAGGCGGCGGTGGACTAAGAGCGAAATCAAAGCCCGGCTTTCGGACTTAGGGTGTGAACTCAAACACAACTCCGCTGCTAACCCCGCCACTCGCAGTCGTACCGTAGAGATTGCCCGCCTTGCCGAGCACCAGCCCATAGTAGGGATTGGCTCCGTCAGGACTGTTCTTGAAACGGTGGACCACGCTCTCGGTCCACTTGCCGCCGGCGGCGCGACTCAGTTTGAAGACAGTGCCATCACCGTTGGCATCGCCACCTGCAGAGGTAGTACCGTACAGATCGCCGTGCGCGTCGAACATCAGCGTAGTGGTGGGACTGCTTCCGTCCTGGCCGCCTTGGAAGCGATGCAAGACACTCTCGATCCACTTGCCGTTCGAGCCTTGTGTGAGTGTGAAAACGACACCGCAGCCGCCAAGCGAAGCACAATTGGGGTTGTTGCTGCCGCCATAGTACGTCGTGCCATACAGACTGCCCGCCGCATCGGAAACCAAGCCGCCATAGGAAGAGTTCCCGTCCGGCGTGCCCTTGAAGGCATAGAGCGTGGTCATCTTCCATTTGCCTCCCGCAACCGGTGTCATCTTGAATACGGTACCGTCTCCGTGAGCACCGCCCAGTTCGGCCACGCCGTACAGGTTGCCCGCTTTAACAAGCAACAAACCAAGCGAACCTGTAGATCCGTCATTGCCGCCGGTGAACCGATGGATCACCTTCTCCCTCCACTGTCCCTTGGTGGTTGGGCTCAGTTCGTAAACCACGCCACAGCTGCAGCCACTCACACTGCCTCCGTCTGGAGTTGTGCCGTAAAGGTTGCCCTTCTTATCGAAGACCACGCCGCCACCCGGACCGAAACCATCCGTGCCCCCCTTGAAGTTGTATATAACTCTGAAGTTCCAGTTGCCGCCGGAATGGGTCAGCTTGAAAACCGTGCCGCAAGTGTCGCCGCTGCAGGTTCCACTGCCACCAGCGACCGCCGTACCGTACAGATTTCCTTTCGCATCCAACGTGACCCCGCCGTGAGGAGCCTTTCCATCGCTCGTCCCTGAGAAGCTGTACAACACGGTCTCGGTCCACTTACCGTTTGCGTGCGGAGTCAACTTGAAAACGGTTCCAAGATTCGAGTTACCGCCGACCACCGTCGTCCCGTAGGCATTGCCCAAGCTGTCAAAGGTCAATTGAGCGGCGGGTTTTCCCCCGTCATTTCCTCCAGTAAAAGTATAAAGCACCTTTTCTGTATTCGCCGCCCACACACCGTTCACCAGAATCATGGCAACCGTGACAGCCGCCAGAGCCTTGCCCACGAAGTACCCAAACAGTTTGCTTCCCATTTCGCATCCCCCAGGCTCGATTTGACGACGATGCTCACCGAGACTCAGCAGTGGCTCGAAACTATAGCACCGAATGGCCCACAAAACACGCACCCAGCGTGGTTTTGACAGTTTTTTTACAAACTCACCGTGGAGGAGAGTTCGGGTGGGTGGCAGGTGCGCCAGGCGTCGGAGTCGATTTCAACTTGCCCCGCGTGAATTGAGACAGGAGAAAGTTCGCGGTACCGGATCAGTGCGCCGGATCGGCAGCGGCCGGTTCCGTTACGGAGTTATGCATGCTGAGGATTCGCCACCGGCCTGCGGCATCCTTTCGGCACATGGTCATCCCATGTCCGGCGCGGTGCTCCTCGGGGGTGTCAATCCAAAAATCGTAGGAGTACCACAGGACGTCGCCGACGATGCGTACGTCATGCGGAGTCGCGTCATAGTGCGGTTTGGGAGCAAGCTTGAAGAAACGCTGGTTCAGATAACGCATTACCTCCTCGCGTCCCCGGTACTCTCCATGCTGGGTATAGAAAACGATTTCCGGATCATAGCACTCCGCCATTGCTTTCACGTCTCCGTGATTGAAGGCGATAATGCAGGACCCCAGGTCCCCTTCCGCCGCCGCAAGTGCGTCTGCGGAATCTCCCGGTTCATTGGCTGGGGCGGGGACGGCGACTCGCCGCTTCAAATCGATGGTCATCCCCATTTGATCGAGCAAATCCACACCCAGGATCCCGTCGATCTGTCCTCCACAGGCCTTGCCGATGGGACTCAGGTCAACGGCGGGAAGCTTCAGATCGCGCAGCTTGTGCGTGCCCAGCTCTACTTGCGGCAAGAAAATTTCGCGGGCGCTGGCGGCTGAGCTTCCGCTCCACGAATAGATCTGGATCTGCTTGGACTCACCTGCTGTAAAAGACTTCAGATTGAGGATGGTGGTGGCTGCCGTATCGAGCAGGAACCGCCGGTTTTCTCCTGCAACTTTCATGGTGACAACGGGCAGGCGATCGCAGCGTTCGATGGGAATTTCATCCTTTTTATCGTGGGTTTGGGCGCGCAGTGATCCCAAGAAACAGGGAACGAGCAAGACCAGAACCGCGACAAGAGAAGTTGGCTTCATCGAATCCCAATACCAAATAGATCGGCCATTCACTCGCTTCCTGCTAAGAGGAAAGACCTCGCCTGTCCGCGTTAGGTCATTTGACGCGCGCTTTCGCGAAGCCGGAGAAGCTGTTTCAGGTGATGTTTCCCATGCACTACATGAAGTTTTCTCCATTGTGGCGCAGTCAACGGGCCCAGAATCGGATGGTCGAGCAGCATTGCGCGGCGCCCGAAGCGGGCTTCACACTGGGCGATGATCGCATCCATTGCTGTAATCTTTTCCCCGATCTCGTTTCGCACCTTTTCCGCCTGCAAGCCCCTCGGTTCGGCAACTGCGGGGGCTTTGAGTCCGGCAGGTATGTGGCCCAATCCTACGACGACTGAGGTCAGCACACGTTGCCGCATGGACGCCCGCGAAGCCAGCGGTTTTCCTTTTCTTATTACTCTATCGAATCCCTGGATCGTTCCAGTGTAGGAGAGATACAGATGTTCCAATACCTCCGCCGCGCACCACTTGCCCGGGGGATGCCAGCTCCATTGCTCGCAGGACATGCCTTCCACCGCCGATTCCAGGGATTGTTTCAACTTGTGCAGGCGGGAATCCATCGTACTTATCTCGTATTCGAAACCTGAACGCCGATTTATCGCTTTTACGGTTGCTGGAAGGACAACTCAGTACTCCACCAATTCCTTCATGGCCCGCAACAGATCCTCGGCCTGAGGCAGGATTGCATCTTCGAGAATCGGCTGATAGGCGACAAACACATCTTTCGCGGCGACGCGGCGCACCGGCGCGTCCAGGTGATCAAATAATTGATCAGCAATCCGAGCCGCGATTTCTGCGCCGTAACCCCAACTCAAAGTATCTTCGTAAGCCACTAGCGCTCGATTGGTCTTGCTTACCGAAGCCACGATTGTCTCCCAATCAAATGGATTCAAGCATCGCAAATCGATTAACTCGACCTTGACTCCCTGCTCGCGTTCCAATTTCTGCGCCGCTTGCAACGCCCGAGGGACAACGGCTCCGTACGTGATCACGGTCAAATCAGTTCCGGCCTGCACGACCTTCGCCTTGCCGAACGGGATGGTGTAATCCGGTCCTGGATAAGGCGCGCGTCCAAAAGTTTCACGATAAAGCCGCTTATGTTCCAGGAACAGAACCGGATCGTCACAGCGAATCGCCGTGCGCAGCAGACCGGCGGCATCCAGTGCGTTGGACGGAAAAACAACCCGCATTCCGGGCGTGTGCGTGAAGATGCTCTCCCCGCACTGCGAGTGATAGATGGCACCGCCAGTCAAATATCCACCAATCGCAACCCGAATGACGCAAGGCGAAGAAAACCCATTATTCGAACGCCAGCGGATTAGCGGCAACTCGTCTCGCAGCTGCATCATGGCAGGCCAGATGTAATCGAAGAACTGAATCTCCACGACCGGCTTCATCCCACGCGTAGCCATGCCCACCGCACGGCCCACGATGTTCGCCTCCGCCAGTGGCGAATTGAAGACGCGCTCGCAGCCGAAATCGTTCTGCAAGCCGAAAGTTAACTTGAAGACGCCGCCTTTGCCCTTGATCAGCTTCTCTTTCAGATACTGTTCGCGGCTGCAATCGGCCACGTCTTCGCCGAAAATCACAATACGCTCATCCCGACGCATCTCGTCACGCAGCGTGGAATTGATCAAATCGGCCATGGTTTTTGGAGCAAGCTTCTTGCCGTCCGCCGCGGGAGCGGCAAAAACCGGCTCAGTCTCGAGCGACGGAGAAGTAGGATCAAGATCGGGTGAGTAAACGTAAAGCTCAATCGTGTCAGGGGTGGGCGGAGGCGCGGCCAATGCCTGATCTACCGCAACCTGCAACTCGTCTTCTACTTGCTTCTCTAGCTTGTTAATACCGTTTTCGTCGAGAATGCCTTCACGTATCAGGAACATCTGCATGCGCGTAATGGGATCGCGAGCCGCATCGCGCTCGCGTTCGGCATCCGGACGGTAAAGTTTCTCGTCATCAGAAAGCGAATGCGAATAAGGCCGGATCACATGCGCATGAATGAACCCCGGTCCTTCACCCGCCCGGCAGTGGGCCGCAGCGCGAACAAACGCCGCATAAGACACAACCGGATCGGTGCCGTCGATTTCTTCAAAATGGAAATTCGGAAACCCCGCGACCAGCCGCGAAATATTCCCCCCCGCAGTTTGGACCTCGACGGGAACCGAAATCGCGTATCCGTTGTCCTCGACCACAAACAACACCGGCAACTTGCTATTGGACGCGGTGTTCATCGCCTCCCAGAACTCACCTTCGCTGGTGGCGCCATCCCCGAGTGAAACGTAGGTGACTTCATCGCGCTGAAATGTCACGTCCTTGAATTGGCGGTAGTCTCCTTCACTCTTCTTGGCGGCCTGCGGATGAGCCGCGAAGTAGCGTCCGGCTTCTGCACAACCCACGGCCTGCAAAATCTGAGACCCGGTAGGCGAAGACTGGGTGACCACATTCAGTTTCGGAAAGCTCCAATGCGAAGGCATCTGCCGTCCGCCCGACTGCGGATCAGCGGCGGCACCTACCGCCATCAGGAACATCTCAAGGGGAGTTGCCCCAAGAGCCAGGCACAGCGCCCGATCGCGATAGTAGGGATAAAACCAGTCGTAGCCCGGCTTCAGGGCGAAGCCCGCCGCCACGCCAACCGCTTCGTGGCCCGCTCCAGAAATCTGAAAGAAAATTTTCTGCTGGCGTTTGAGTAGGATCTCGCGGTCATCCACGCGCCGGGAGGTGTACATGATCCGGTAGGACTCAATCAATTGCTCGCGCGAAAGACCCTCGTAGGTCTTGCCCGCGCTTCTGAGCTTCTCGTGAGCTATGCCAGCCGGTTTAGACTCTGTCCTGGTCGCCATACTTTTTCCATTGTAAATCCAGACCAGTGGTTGACAACAGCATTCAGCAATTGGCATTCAGCAATTGGCATTTAGCAATTGGCACTTGGCCCCTCAATTGTGAAACCGAGCCGAAGATCTCCAGGACCAAGTGCTAATTGCCAAACGCTAGTTGCGGCACTCGCTGACTGCTGAGTGCTGAATGCTTCTCATCATTTATCCTGAAAGTGCATGATTAAATTCCACCGCCAATTCGATCCCAGCCTGATCAAGCTGCTGATCTTCGATCTCGATGGCACCCTAATCGATTCGCGCCTCGACTTAATCCACTCGGTAAACGCCATGCTCAAACACTTCGAACGTCCCGAACTGCCAGGCGACGTCATCGCCTCATACGTGGGCGACGGCGCCCCAATGCTGGTGCGCAGAGCTCTTGGCGATCCTCGGGACGAGAGCCTGGTAAAAGAAGGCCTGGAGCATTTCCTCGGCTACTATCGCGTTCACAAGCTCGACCACACTCACCTCTACGACGACATTAAACCCATGCTGGCCGCGGTTCGCAACTCCAACGGCATCCCCAGAAAGATGGCCGTCCTGTCCAACAAGCCAGTCAATCCTTCGCGAGCCATCGTCGAAGCCCTCGGCCTCGCTGAATTCTTCATTCATATCTATGGAGGAAACAGTTTCTCCACCAAGAAGCCCGACCCGAAAGGAGCCCAGGCGATCCTGCGCGAGACCAAAACCCACCCCAACGAAACACTGATGGTCGGCGACTCCTCCGTCGACGTCATCACCGGACGCAACGCCAACCTCTGGACCTGCGGCGTGACGTACGGCTTCGCCCCCCACACCCTCTGCGAAGCCCCACCAGATGTCACAGTCGACTCTCCCCATGAACTCGCGGAGCTATTCCTGCGATAATCACGTGGGGACAGCCGCCCTCGGCTGTCCAGCGGAGCAAAGCTCCGCAGATCGCCGCCATGGTCTAAGGGAGGCTGCGGAAGCACTCGATCTATTTCTGAAGCAGTGAGCTTTACAGCCGAGGGCGGCTGTCTCCACGTGCTCCGAACAACTGCTTCGTGTCCTTAGTGGTTAACGCTCTCTCCCCATCCGCACGATAAACTGAATTCAAGAATGAACAACTTCACCCCCGCCGAACTACGCAAGCTGCGCAGCCTGAAAACCCCCTACGGAATCCAGCGCCTCCTCGACGACATGCCCTACCACCTCGAGGACACCGCCTGGTCGCCGCGCCGCGTCCTGCGCGAAAACACAGCCCACTGCTGCGAGGGCGCCATCTTCGCCGCCGCCGCCCTTCGGGTAAATGGCTACCCACCGCTATTGCTCGATCTCGAGGCCCACCACGACACCGACCACGTCCTCGCCCTCTATCGCGTGAACGGCCATTGGGGCACGGTGGCCAAATCCAACTACAGCGGATGCCGCTATCGCGAACCCGTCTACCGCACTCTGCGCGAGCTCGCCATGAGCTACTTCAATGTGTATTTCAACATGCGCCGCGAACGCACCCTGCACACGTTCTCCCGCCCCGTCAACCTCTCCCGCTTCGATCGCCAGAACTGGATGACCACCGAGGAGCCCGTCTTCTGCATCGCGACTGTTGGTGTCCATCCTGGCACTTGTTTGGGAGCCGTATGACACGTCAGTCCAATCCTTTGCTCAGCGGCGGTTCGATATGCCGGCCGCCCAATTGCGATCATGTCGAAGGTCAGCCACCTCTCCGAGAGCCCGCATCACCGGTGCGGTCGTTCCCTCTTGAAGAAACACTGGCGGCTGGAGAATCTGAGAACGTTAGTCTTGGAATAAATCCATGCGGGGGTTTGATGGCTCTCTGGCATTGTATAGGTTGAGGCATATCAATCTATGATTTATTGATGTCCGAGCCATCCACGAACCCGTTCGCCTTGGTGCCTTTCTCGGCCGCAGGATTCGGTAGGACTGGGCTGAGCTTCGAAGGCTCGCCCCACTCAAGCGCCGGCACCTTCGCGTTGTCATCA
This sequence comes from uncultured Acidobacteriota bacterium, assembly GCA_963832245.1. Lineage (GTDB taxonomy): Bacteria > Acidobacteriota > Terriglobia > Terriglobales > Acidobacteriaceae > JABDBE01. The sequence goes on along the minus strand of CAWHTG010000004.1, from coordinate 1,074,854 downwards.
AGATCTCCCTCCGCTCCAACCAACCGCTCCGCCCGCTTGGTCACTCGCGGCCCGGGATTCCGCTATCTAGATCGCGTGCAGCTCCAGGTTCATCAGAGGTGCTGTCCGTCAGACTCGACTGCTCCAACTTCGCCAGTCGCTGCTCGATATCCGTCGTCTTGATCGCGTGCAGCAGGAGGTTCATTAGAGGTGCCAGGCTAGCGGCGACCCTGTGGGGAACTTTGCCCGCGAGAACATTGGCGACCAAACGCCCAGCCGTATCTAGCAGTGCAGCCGCGTTGTCCAGTGTAGGTAGTGGATCTCCACTTTCGAAGGCAGCATGACGCTTGCTCCTGCCCCCGATTCGGCCTAGTTCCGAGGCCTTGTTGGGGTTGGCATGAAAGAAGCAGAGGCCGCCGGCGGTTGCCGCTGCACGACAAGGCTTCCCCGCCTTGGTCCGGCCTTTGCAACGACTTTCTCTTCGCTTGGTCTCCATTTGGTCTCCATGTAGAAAGAATGGGCAGCAACTTTCAACTCGCTATCAGTCCGCAGCGTTTTCGACTCCTGTCTCTTCGCGCCTCGTCGTACACCCCAACCTTGCTGAGAGATGAAGAATGATCAATACCTACGAATGGGAGGGCGACCAATGTGTATCCGTCGGTTGCATCCTTTGGCCTCCGCTTCGATCTGCCGATACCTGAAGTAGGCTGAGGTGAGATCGCCTGCCGCAGCCAGGGGAGCGACGGCCTCAGCCGCCTTCATCTGCCAACTCTTCTCAGCGGGATTCGGCATGGTCAGAAGGAGATACTTGAGACAGTCCCGCAAATGGTTGTCTTTGTCGACGATCTTCTCTGTGGGATTTTTGATCACTAGTTGCGCTGGCGTCAGCTCTGCCCGTCGAGCACGCCGGAGCTCCCACAAAAGATTAGGGCAGCCTTCGTTGTGGACACCAAATTGTGGCTTCGCTATATCACGGCTGCGCTCTGGACACAATATCTTGAGTGTCGGTTCCTGCTGGTCTAGGTTCATCCAGTGCCGAAGAATACACTCCATTCCAAGAAGCTCATTGTTTTCTGGCGCCGGCGTCAGATCGTCGATGCCCTCTTCTTGGTATAGCGATGAGATGGCCTTGAAAGTACCATCGTTCTGCGCCTGGTTAGCGTAGAAAATTGAAGGATCTGAATAGATCGGGATGCCCATGAATCCCTGCAAGCGCTGCAACCATGGCGTGTGCTGCTTGGGGCTCAGCCCAGGCTGGTAGTATTCCCGCAGGATGTAGATGATTCCATCAAAATCGATGCATGCTACGAGGGCTGCCGTGGGGTTAGCCTTTCCTGCATCGAACCCGCCGAAATAGTCCCAGTGCGGCGAGGGTTCGAATCCCGACGTTTCCGGATCGATGATGATCTTATGGGCGTACCGCGAGAGGATTTCAGCGAACAGTCGTTCACCTCCGCCAGCCCCGAATACGATTTCCTGCTCGGCCTGCCAAGCGCTCTCGGAAGTGTATTTGCGCCGCTCTCGCTCTCTCCATTCCGGTCTCCGACGCTCGGGGTCGGCGGTGTAATGCGCACGCAGCACGCAAATGCCATTCGGGGTGCGCTTCTCCGTCAGCCCTATCACGAGTTCTTTCATGGTCTACTCCGCTGAAACCACAACGCTTTCAAACCAGCCGGTATTGGCCGATGACAACACTGCAATCTTCTGACATGCTGCGACCGCTTCGTCATACGACTGACCAGCGTCCGGTACGAATGCGGCCTCATCGATGAACAATGCAGTTGGGTGGTATGACCGGATCTTATCCGCACCGTGTGGAATCCCCACGATGCGGTTGCCGTGGCGGAAGTTCAGCTCAAGCCAGCTTTGCTTTGCCAACGGTGCGTCAAGCGGATAGAGCTTCTTTAGGTCTTGGTCCTGGCGGCTGTATAGGATTTTCGCGTAGTCGACCAACTCCGCAGCCTTTTCTTCGGTCTGGCTCTGGAACAACACCTCTACGCCGGGCGTGGTCATGCAGTCATGCGTGAAGAAACCGACAAACAACCAGGACAGCATCAGGTCGCGACTTTTCGCGCAGAACAGAATTGGCTCACGCTGCAACGCTTCAATGATCGGCCGGAAGTATGGCTTGTCGGGAAACCGCCGATAGGGGGATTTGGCTCCGGCCTCGCGCCAGTGTGGATCCTTAGTGTGGGTATAGTGCTGAAGCCAGGTCAACGGATCACGGACTTTGCGGGCGACAAGTTCCGAATCCTTGGCTGGGCGTTCTTTAGCACGAAGGAATTTGGATCGTCTCTCTTCCGCCTCCAACTTTTCTATCCGTTTTATTAGGTCACGTTGAGCCATGATCCCTCTGTCAAGCGCTGCAGCGCAGTTTTTGGCGCGCTTCCGAAATGGTGCACGGATCCTGGTCTCACTTGCAGGACTCCGGTGTCTTCGCACACTAAGGATTTGACAGCTCCCCGCTCAGGAGGAATGGCGTACTACGTTGTCTTAGGTCTCCCCGCTCAGGAGGAATGGCGTACTACGTTGTCTTAGGTCTCCCCGCTCAGGAGGAATACCGTACTATGTTGTCTTGGTGGAGCTTTCCGGGCTTAGCCAGAACTGCTTTCGTCCCACTTTCATCATCCGGAACTTGATGGCGCATAAGACATTTTCCACTCAAAATGTTTTAGACGAAAATACCGTATCACATCACACGTGTTGCACACTCGGAAGCTCTAGCAGTAAATAGTTGACTAAGTCTTAGATGCGCCTACCGGCGTCAAGTGTTGCCAATCTTCATTGAACGTAGTTCTTGCCCTCGCCTCGTTGATGCTGGACTGTTTTGGTGCAGCTTATGCACATAGCCGGTTCTCGATGGCCCTTGTCAGTCCGAGTCGCTCCAACACGGGAAATTTCGCGCCCGGCTCAGGACTGAACCGAGCATCTCGAATCGTACTATTTTCGATCCGCCCAACGCGATAGTTTACCGAACAGATTTAGGCCGGAAAGCACGGATTTGTACCGCACCCGGTCGCAGCGGGTTCCAACTAGGATTTCCGCTTCTCACCCGGCTTCCCCGTCTGGTGAGAGTCCGACAAATTCGTTGTGGCATTCAAAAGAGAATGCTCCAGCAGAAACTCTATCTGCTGATTCAGCGAGCGGTGTTCACGCTTGGCAAGATCGACAAGCCGATCTTTAAGGCTCTGCCGAATCCTTAGTAATAGAGCAACCCTCTCATCGTGCATGTGTTCGCGCGCCCCTGCAACCTGAATAGGCCTCCTTGACTAATGTAATATCTTTATGATATCATTTAGATATCACTCCACGGAGGCATGACACCATGAGAACTTTTCGTGCCGGGCCTAAGGCAAAGCTAACACGTGACAATCTCCGCGCAGTCAAGAAACTTTACCCTCAAGTCACTAATTTACAACTGTTGGTCCTTCGCGAGCTAAGCCGTACCCTCCTCCTTTCGGTGCAAAGTGGCGAAATACTCATGCTGGACGGAAGGTGGTACGTCACTCACTCCGGGTTGCTGCGGGTTGCCGAGCGGAGGCGGTGCGAAGGCATAAAGACGGAATTGGCAGAAAGCGTTTCCAATCCCGGCGAAGGTCGTTGGGTCTTCAAGGCAACGGTCCGGAAGTCAGGATCGAAGAACTTTGTCGGCTATGGTGACGCCGACCCGTCCAACGTTTCTCCGCTGGTCCATGGCGCCGAAATGCGCATTGCCGAAACTCGAGCCGTCAACCGGGCCCTGCGCAAAGCCTACGGCATCGGCACCTGCTCGGTCGAGGAGATCGGCACGTTCAATCGCCAAGCCGAGTCGTCCCGTGAACCGAGACAAACACCCCAGCCTGCAAATGGGAACGGTTACGGCGGTCGCACGGTCCGCGATCGTCTCTGTCAACTGATTCGCCAGCATCAACTCGACGCCACGCTGGTCAAGTCCTACGCCATCGATTTCTGCGGTGTGAAAACCCTTCGCGAAGCTACTCGCGAACAGGTCGAAAACTTCGTCGCTTACTTGGCCGACTGGGCCGAAAAAGATCGCAATGCCCTCCTCTGCCAGCTCAACAGCTATCTCGGCGCGAAAGAAGGTGCCGCGTGAGACGCCGCATCCAAGGGTTACACGAGGCCGATCGTTCTGCCGAGAACGAAGTCCCGGATGGTCTGTATCTGGTCCGGGTGACGCGAGCCAAGTATCGCTGGCACGCGCAGAAACCGTTCTACATTGTGTGCTTCGCGGTCATTGAGCCGAAGGAGAGGACCGGACACTCTATTTCAGGACATCTCTACTGCACTTCGAAGGCGCTGTGGAAACTCAGCTGGTTCCTCCGCGACTTTGGTTATGACGCCGAATCGCTCGGACGCGATGAGATCGACGAGAAGAACCTGGTCGGACTTCGCGGCGTGGTCAAGATCAGACACGCTGTCGTAAATGGCACTTCCCTGCTCAACTTGGACGGCTTCGCCCCGAACAATCAATGGGGAGAACTGCCGACCGCGTCACAAGATCACGTTAAGGCGGAGGTGGCGCGATGACCTACAGCTACACCCAAATCAGCCAGTACCTGACCTGCCCGCGGCGCTATCGCCATCGCTACCTCGATGGCTGGCAGGAGAAGGACACCCGCGCCGCCATGCTTTTTGGGCGAGCCTTCGAGCGAGCCCTGACCGCCTACTTCCTGCGCGAAGATACAGCGGCCGTTCTGTTTCGCGAATGGACAGCCTGTAAGAATCAAGGCCTCCGGTACTCGAACGGCGATACCTGGGACCGGATGCTGCAGCAAGGAATTCAGCTCCTGGACCGGTTCTGCCAAGACGACCGCATTCGCATTCGCCAGCCTCGACGAAACCTGCAGATCAAGTTCACACGGACAGTCTCGGAAAAGAATGACTTTGTGGCCTATGTCGATGCAATCGGGAAACTGGATGGCACGTGCTGCCTGCTGGAGTGGAAGACGACCTCCAGTCGCTATCCCGAGGAACCAGACGGCCTGCTGGCTCTGGATCCGCAACTTGTTTGCTATTCCTGGATGACTGGAATTTCTGAAGTCGCTCAGGTGGTCTTCGTCCGCAAACGCCTGGTCGAAGTACAGTACCTGCGGACCGCAATCACCGATGAGCAACGCGCGGAATTTGGCCAGCTCGTGGAAGACACGATCCGTCGTGTCGAGTCCGCACAGTTTCTGCCCCACAGCGGCATCCGCTTCCCCCAAAACCCATGCAGTAGCTGTCCCTACGTCGGACTTTGCCTGGAGAAACCGGAATTGATCAACATTGCTCTCGTACGACGGCCAGGAGCAGAAAACCTTGGTTGGCTTGACGAGCTTACGTACTAGGAATCTACCCATGTTGCCCAAGCTCAATCGTCGACGAGCGATGTTCGTGCTCACGAAAATCGACGAGATTCTGGCGTGGGAGAAGCAGAAGGAAGCAGAGCGTGATACATGCTTTGTCGACCTCGGGCGGTACTTGTGCGAAGCGCGGGCGGGACAGTACTGGCGGCTGGAGAGCCTAAAATCGTTCGATGAATTCCTGGAACGGCGGTTCCCGGAATCAAGAAGGAAGGCGTACTACCTGATGAGCATCCACGAACACCTACCGCCACAGGCGAGGAAGGAACTGAAAGAAGTCGGATGGAGTAAGGGCCTGGAGCTGGCGAAAGTGGCGCGGAGGGACCGGGAGGGCTTTGATTGTGCAACTTGGTTGCAGAAAGCCCGGGAAATGCCGAAGGAGGAGTTTAAGCGGGAGGTGGAGAAGGAACTGACAGGAAAAGAAACGGAACCCTGGGAGATCGTTTACTTCAAACTGTACAAGAGCCAGATTCCGGTGATTGAGCAGGCGATTGAAACGGCGGCGCTGATGCTTGGAACTGATAAATCTCGGGGCTACTGCTTAGAAATGATCTGCGCGGATTTTCTGGCCGGCGCAAATCTGGAGAAGGGAAACTCCGGCATCCTCTTAGAATCAATCGAGCGATTTTTCAAGTTTCTCCCCGGCCACGAACGACAAACGTTCCTGCGGCGCGCAACTCAGAGGGTGTCTTGAATCGACTGCAGCCAAAGCAGCCCGCTCTGCGGCTTGATCCCGAGTTGTACGAAGCGATTCGCAGCAAGGTACTGCGGCGGGATGGCTGGAGATGCCAATTCTGCGGCAACATGTTAAATCTTGAGGTTCACCACAAACAATTCCGCAGCCAGTCCGGAGATGATACAGAGGAGAACCTGATTACGCTCTGCGCCGCGTGCCACGCTGGAGTGCATGAGCGTAAGAAAAGCTTTTGTTCTCCTTAGTTAGAGAAGCGTAGGAGACTGGTTCGTGGGAAGGCCCGGAATGCAATTCGCCCGGGCAGCCGTCCGCAGTATGCCGAATCGCAGGGCGCAGCATTTTCAGACCTAGTTCAACCTCAACCTACAGCTACTTAAACGGTTTGCGGGAGACTGCCAAATACCTGCAAATACGTGCAAGGCGGAGCAATCATGGGCTGGGGTCATGGGCTACGGGAAAACTCTTGTCGCTTAGCGGGGCCCGCCAAGGGAACGTTAAGTTGCTCGACTGTGTCTACCGTCAGGTATCCGTTGGGGGTGAGGCCGTGGCGTTCTTGAAATCGCTTGACCGCGTCGACCAGCGGCCCCACATATACTTTTGAGTCGGCCGGGATGACCGCATCCCGCGGCAAATCACCGATCAGTCGCAGCCGGCTTGCAAGCCGCGAAATCCCTTCGTATGACCTCCTGCGAACAGGATGCCCGGTGGCTCTGGCAACTTTTCGCCATCGTCTTCTTTCGCCAACTCCATACACCTGAGCAAAGCTTGGCGAGTCGCCTTGTATTGCGCGAACGGAGGCTCGATGCTGGCCACCGTGCTTCGAGGCCAGTCTGCTCGGAAACGAGTTCCCGCAGGAAGCTCGGCAGATTGAGTTTCTTGTGTTGGACAGTCCAGGCCGAATTGGAAGTGCTCCGGGTTAATCCTGCCGATACGGACATCGGAGATGTACCGCATCGCGCACACCGTCAAGGCAACATCGAATCGGGCTTCGCCCTCGGGACTGTGCGAGCTTTCCAATTGAGCGAACCGCTCCACCCACCGGGGCCCGTCGTAGTCTTCCGGATTGAGACCTTCTGCGTCGGCCCTCCGGAGTATCTCAACCATCTCTCGTACGCGCTTTGTCGGAGCGTTCGCATGAATCCACGTCAACGCATATCCCGAAGGACGATAGAAATTGTCAACATCGGCGCGATAGTCAGAGAAGTCTGGCCAACGAAGGTCGTCCAGGCGACCCGATTGAACCGTTGGATCGTAGCGCCCTTTCTGTCTCAGGCAGTTCCCGTGCTGCCCCTGCAATCCCCTGACCGCTTTTTGTCTGCGCCGCGCCGATCGGAAGAGCCATGACGAATATCAGCCACGACCCAAAGGCAAGGAATAAATTGCGCCAAGGCAAGCTACGCGAGCTGGCAGAAATCAAGTGTCGCATCCGGCCTCCATAATAGCTGCTCACAACAACGGACGGATTGGCTCTCGATAACAGCAGTTGTTCTGTCGGAGTTTAACTGACAATCCATCGCTTCGGACAACACGGATGCTTGTCGGTGCTTTCGGCGCAGCTTTCCAAGGTAGAGTATCGCATGGCGGAAACTGCAGTTCGTCTCGAATAAGATCACCGGGCGACGGAAAGACGAATCCGAACAGGCGCACATCACCGTGAGACTGGAGGCGAAATGAACCGATGTCCAGACAGGGCCTCTCGTATGGCGGGAATCAAATCCACTGCCATCCGAGACTTGACAACATAACCGAGCGCACCTTCAGCTAAGCAGGCATGAACAAACTCAACACGTTCATGCACCGTAAGGAAGACAATCTTCGCAGTGGATCCAGCTTCACGAAGTTGGCGCGCCGCTTCGATTCCCGTGAGACCAGGCATGGATATGTCCAACACGATCAGGTCTGGCTGCCTGTTCTCAACAGTTGAGAATTTCTGTTGTGCGAAAGGATATGTGTCTTATAACCTTGCATCATTCCGGCTGCGGCAGCCGCACCCGGCGCAGCAGGTCGGCAAAACGGGGGTCGGAGCGCATCCCGGACCAGAACGGGTCTACTGCGAGATAGGGCATGGTAGCGGCATGCTCTTTGTAACTCCTTTCAAGTAAACGGAACGCCTCATCCTTGTCGCCGAGCCCCGCATAAATTGCGCCAGACCAATAGAAATCGACATAAGCGTGCGCGGACAAATCCTTGAATTCTCGGACGATCTTCAGCGCATCAGTCCGCCTGCCCGAGACAGCGCAAACCCAGCCAAGCGTGCCAGCAACGAACTGGTTCCCTGCTGCTGTGACTTTGTCCTGATCGGCAATCTTGTCGTATTCGGCAAGGGCTTGCGGATACATGCGCTTCATCGCGTCTGCCAAACCTATCATGGCACGTGCCACCGGAAGGTTTGGATTGAGGTCGAGCGCCTTCTGGAATTGAGCAATAGACTCATCGAATCGTCGCGCTACGAAATCGACATTCCCCTGTTGGGAAACTATATCCGGTGACAGCGGGTCAAGCTCTTGTGCTCGTTGCGCCTCGGCAATGCTTTCGTTGAGTCGCAGTCTCGTTTTCAGGCATTCCGCATACCGAGCATGGGAGAGCGCACTGTTCGGGTTTAGCTCGATCGCCCTCTTGAACTCTCGCTCTGCACTTGGCCAGTCCCAGTCGAAGAACTCAGCATATGCTAATGCGGCATGTGCCTCGGCGAGCGTGTCATCTAGTTGCAGCGCTTTCAGCGCCGCCTCCTCCGCCTTTGGAAAACTGTCGGTCGGGGGTAGGTTGATCCATCCGCTTCCAAGCGCAGAGTAAGAATCAGCGAGACCCGCGTAGGCCAGAGCATAGCTGGGGTCTTGGTCGATCGCTTGCTGGAAATATTCGATACCCTTCCTTAGCCCTGCCGCTGTTGTTTGATTCGCGTGATACCTACCCTTCAAATAAAGCTGATAAGCCTCAGGATTTGTCGCGGGCGACTTCGCCAAACGTGTCTTTTCTTCGCTTGTCAGCCGTACCCGCAAGCTCCCGGATATGGCAGTGGCGATTTCCTGTTGGATTGAAACAACCTCCGTGAGCTTCCGGCTGTACTGTTCGCCCCAAAGCTGTTTGTCCTCGCGTGCGTCCACTAGTTCGGCGCTTACCGAGAGGTCGTCGCCACGCTGGACGACTCTGCCCGTGACTAAAGCGTCGACGCCAAGCTCTTTCGCCACCTTCTGCGGCTCGATGTCACGCCGCTTGTAGCGGAAGGCGGACGTGCGCGAGATCACTTTCACATTCGGGAGCCCCGACAGCCTGTCGATGATGCCCTCCGTAATGCCATCGCTCAGGTATTCCATGGACGGATCGGCACTGGCGTTGGCAAAGGGCAGTACAGCAACTGAGTTGATGCCCGTGCGATTGCTGCTGCCGAAATAGAAAGTTGCTGCGGTAATAACTGCGATGACAGGCACGAAAGCTATCGCAGCCATCAACATCGACCGCCGTGACCAGCGGGGGGTTGCTGTACCTCTCGGTACAGCCACAGATTTTCCCGTTTCCGTGTCGCGCTTCAGACGCTTGAGATCAGCCTTGATGTCGGATGCGTGTTGATACCGGACCTCGCGGTCCTTTTCCAGCGCTTTGCCAATGATCTCTTCCAGCTTCAGCGGCACGTCAGGATTCAATCGGATTACTGGCGCTGGCGCTCGATTGAGAATCGAGTCAAAGATCAGTCCCGAAGTGTCGCCACGAAATGGGAGTGAGCCTGTGCACATTTCGTAAAGGACAGCGCCGAACGAGAACAGGTCGGTTCGGGCATCCAATTCCTTTCCCTGGACCTGCTCTGGCGACATGTATGCGACCGTGCCGAGCGTCGAACCAGGACTCGTCAGGCGTTCCTCGGATTCGATGGTCGGGGCGCTCATGTCAACGTTCTCCGGTTTCGGCGTGACTTTCGCCAAACCAAAATCCAGAATCTTGGCGCGCCCCCGCTCGGTGACAAAAATGTTGGCAGGCTTAATGTCGCGATGAACGATTCCCTTCGAATGGGCGGCATCCAGTGCGTCGGCGATCTCAATCGCGAGAGCCACTAAGAAATCGGCCTCAAGGGGTTTCCCTGCAACAAGGTGCTTCAGTGTTGCGCCATCGAGAAATTCCATGGCGATAAAGGACTGGTCACCGTGTTTGCCAATCTCGTAGATCGTGCAGATATTCGGGTGGTTCAAAGCTGAAGCTGCTCGGGCTTCGCGACGGAACCGTTCCAGCGCCTGCGGGTCTCGGGCTAGGTCTTCAGGGAGGAATTTCAGGGCGACAAAGCGACCGAGGTCGGTGTCCTCGGCCTTGTAGACCACACCCATCCCGCCACCGCCCAGCATCTCGATGATGCGGTAGTGCGAGATGGTCTGGCCGATCACTGGCACCGAATCTTACGTCTCGGAAATGGGCAAGTCAACGAGACCAGGGGAGGAGGGAAGGAAGGAGTCTCAGAGCGCCCCCCTCCTGTCATTGAGTGTTGGGGGGTGGTTATTGAGGGGGGTGAAATCGGTACACCTTGTCGTTTCCACATTACACAGATGGAGGTGCGCCCTAGTCATAAGATTTCCACTCGACTAGTCGATAAACTTCTATCAGATCGATTCGAGGGCAGGTTGCCATGCGCGACCGCGCGGGTGATTCGCTTTAATCGTGCTTGGTTTTGGCTAGGTCGATCCCACTTAATAATAAGGACAGCTCTTCGTGACTCAGGATGACCTTGCCCTGCACATCACCGGATTGCGGCCGGGTAAAACGCCCTTTCTCTAACCTCTTGGCACAGACCCAGAGGCCGCTTCCGTCCCAGACGAGGACCTTCAGCCGATCGCGCTGGCCGTTGCAGGAAATCATCGAAGCAGCACGAACCAAGTTGTGCGACCGATGGAAGGTTCGCAGTTGCAGGCTCAAATCAATTCAGGAACTGGCGCCTCTTCCTCTCGGAGGTCGAGCGGCCAAACGCCGACAGAACTGCGCTGTGTCCTCGGATTGTGCCATCGAGCTCGGACGCATTTAGCAGATTTCCCTCGATAATCTTGATCCTGCCACGGGAGACGAAAAATCCGAATAGGCGCACATCACCGTGAGACTGGAGGCGAAATAAACCGATGTCCAGAGAGGGCCTCTCGTATGGCGGGAATCAAATCCACTGCCATCCTAGACTTGACAACATAACCCAGCGCACCTTCGGCTAAGCAGGCGTTAACGAACTCAACTCGTTCATGCACCGTAAGGAAGACAACCTTCGCGGTGGATCCAGCTTCACGAAGTTGGCGCGCTGCCTCGATTCCCGTGAGACCAGGCATGGATATGTCCAACACGATCAGGTCTGGCTGAAGTTTCTGAGCTTCCGCAACAAGGTCGGCCCCATTGCCGACGGTACCCACAATTTCGAAGCTGGACTCCAAAAGTGCGGTCACACGTTCGATGATTGGCCGATGATCGTCGGCAAGTAATACACGAGGCTGATTCGAGGTTGGCCTCATTTTCGTAGCATCTGGAACGTCGAGTTTCGGCTCCAACACGAAATGATCCTGGCCTAAAAGGGGGAGAGATTCTGACATTCTCAAGTGCCACACTACGACGCGAGTCTAGTCCTGGATACTAGGAAAAGTTACAGGGGTATTGAGTACGCGAATCAGGCAGAAATCAAGCCATTCTTGAGCGCAAACAGCACAAGTTCGGCGTTGCTTTTGAGATTGAATGACTCCATTATGTGATATTTATGGAACATAATCGTCTTTTCGCTGACCTTCAGGATGTCTGCTATCTCTTTCATCGGGCGTCCTTCCGCGAGCAATTGGAGCACCTCACGTTGGCGGGGTGTCAGGCTCTTTGAGAACTGCTGAGCCCGGGCTTCCCTGACTGCCCAATTCTCCGGCTTAAGCTTAGGGGTTACGTAGGACTTCCCGCGTAGCACCTCGGAAATGGCTTTGAGCAGTTCGGACGCCGCTGAATGCTTGAGGACGTATCCTATGGTTCCAAGGTTCAGCGCAGCCGCCGCCAGGTTCGGATCGTCCTTCATAGTTAAGAAAACCAGCTTCGTATTCGGCAGTAGTTCTTTCAGTCGTGCGCCGGCGTCTAGGCCATTCAGCAATGGCATACCAACGTCGAGAACGATAACATCTGGTCGGAGCTTGATGGCTTCGGTTAATAGTGTGCGGCCATCTGGAACGATCCCGACTACATCGTAACTTTCGCTCAGCAGCGAACGAAGGGCCTCGACCACTATTGCATGGTCATCCGCGAGAAGAATACGATGGCGCGTTGGAGATCGCTTGAGATCCTCCATATATCGATTTCCTTGGTGTACGCCTGCCCGGCAGCTAACCGGCGCGCCCCACAGCCGGCTTCAACGGGACCCAAACGTCTATGCGCGTTCCTTTCATGGGAGCCGATTGAAGCTCAAAGCGGCCGCCTACGAGCCGTAAGCGTTCTTCCATGCTCCGCATCCCGAGACCAACATGTGTCGAAGGGTCACGTCGATCAAAGCCCGCGCCACGATCGAATAGTGACAGGTGAATGGCATCATTGCTTCCCTCTAGTCGAATTTCGGCCCTTGATGAACCGCTGTGTTTTTTCACATTTCGAAGCCCTTCCTGGACGACGCGGAACAGACACAGGGCAACGTCAGGAGGAACCGAACGAGGAATATTCTCGTGGGCAAGATCAACTTGGATGCCTTGTTGCTGCGAAAATTCGTCGCAGAATGCTCCCACGCCAAGAATCAGCCCTAGACTTTGCAAGGTGGAAGAGTGCAACTGGTGCGAGAGAGTATGGAGATCGGCGCCAATCTCGCTGGCACGATTCCACAACTCCAACATGCGTTCGCTGGCCTTAGCGGGAGAATGACTCATGATCTCTGCACACCTCTCCAGATCAATCGCCAAGACCGCCAATCTTTGATTGAAGTCGTCATGGAGTTCACGTGCAAGCCTGCTGCGCTCCTGCTCCTGCGCATCAATCAATCTGCCGGCGAGTTCCTCGCGCTCTTGTTCCGCCAGTTTGCGCTCCGTAATATCCAGGCACGAACCTATGTAGCCAGCGAATTCACCGTTGGGTGAGTATCGCGGAATACCCTTATCGATGACCCAGCGATATTCTCCATCGGCACGCCTGAGGCGGTATTCGATAGTGAAAGGCTGGCGTACCTTAAAGTTAGAGACGTAGGTATCCACGCAATGTTCAACATCTTCCGGGTGTATGCCTTCTGACCATCCATTCTTTACTGGCTGTTCTATCGTACGCCCAGTAAATTCAAGCCAGGGCTTGTTAAAGAAATCGCAGAGCATGTCGGTGCCTGCTCTCCACACCATGACGGGGGCTGTGTCAGCCATAACGCGGAACCGCTCTTCGCTTTCGCGCAGCTTTTCCTCCGCCAACTTGCGGTCGGTGATGTCGTTGAAGCTAATGACAGCACCTCCCTTTGGCGCCTGCAAAGGGGTGACTCTCATCAAGAACCATCGCTGATTTTCGGGAACGGGATGGGAGTACTCGGTCTCAAAATACTGGCTCTCTCCCTGGAGCACTGCCTTGATTCCGGACAGGGCCTGAGCGGCACCAGGAGTACGGCTCGCAACCGCCCGCTGGCAAACTTCGAGATAGTTCGTACCGACCTGAAGCTCCACGTCCGTGGAGGTCCCATAAATACTTGAAAACTCGTTCCAGCGGGAATTGACGGCGACGATTTCACCTCGCTGATTCAGAACAGCCAAGCCACTGCTGATGGAGGTTAGAATGGCTCCCTTCAGCATTTCGCTCGTGACCAGTGCCTCATCAGAACGCTTTCGCATAAGCGCGTTCGCAAAGACTTGTCCCACAATCTTTAGCTGCTCAACGAGACGGCTCGGCCATACCCTGTCTTCATAGACTGTCACAAAGGAAAGACAGCCCAGAACGGAGCCTTCTGCCTCGAGAGGGATGGCAACACCTGACCGCACTTCGTGACTCTGCAGAAAGGCCTTGTCCGCATCGGCGTCGTACGGAAGTTGATCCAGAGTCGTGAAGACGATCGGCTCATTGTTCAACAGTTTTCTGGTATACCAGGGCAGCCCGTTTGTTGCGTAAGTTTGTGGCGTTGGAGCTGATGTGATACTAGTGGCCGCGCTCGAATGGGTAATCACCAGATTTGTCTTATCAATCGTAAATTCGAAAATGTTGACCCGATCGACTGCAAGGTAACTAACCAGCTGACTAAGGGCCTGCTCAATCCCGACATCAACTCTGTCTGCAGGAAGATCAATGAAGTGCGTTGATAGTTCAGAGATCAACCTTTCGAACCGCGCTTCCGCTTCCACTTCTTGCTCCGCCAGCGCGAGTCTCCTGCGTTCGATCAAAAGATACCCAATTAAGACCACGAGTGCACCGAAGACAACGAGGATGCCAATCATTTGCCATTTGTAGCGCTCCGTGAGCGTCGGTTCCCTGAAAAGCACGACGCTGCTGGGTGGCAGCATGTTTTCGTCTAGTCCCCAGCGTCGCATGGAACGCGCGTCAAACATGTAGGCATTAGTGCCTCTTACAATGGGAATCTCTTGCGGCTTCGCCCCCTCTAGAATCTTCGCAGCGATTTCCGCGGCAACCCGGCCCTGCTCGGCATAACTACTCACATACCCGCCCACAAATCCTACCCCAACGAACATGTCGGCCAGAGCATATATCGGCACATTAGCAGCCTTGGCAACCATTGGTGCTGACTGCCGCACATTGAGGAAATGCTTCCCGGCGGCGTCCTCAGAGATTGTCGTGTACAGGACAATTGCATCTCTTGGCAGATGCGTCAGACGGTCGCAGAGGGTAGCGATGTCCAAGTCGGCGAGATATGTGAATTCCATCTTGGTTTCGTAGCTTTGCAAGTCCTCCTTGACAACGTCCTCCACGCGCCGGTCAAAGGGTGCCACACCGCCCACCACCACCACGCGCCGGATGCCTGGTTGGAGACGCATTGCCACTGCGAGCGTTCTAGCCGCCTCAATCGTCATCCAAACGCCGGTAAACTGAGAGTCGAGCTTGGGATAATCCGCCTGGTCCTCGCTGCTGGCGCAAAACACAATCGGGGTGTCGCGAAAGAATGTTTCGTGCACCTTCGCCAAGAACTGAATGGCGGACGGACCAGCTGCAATGATCAACTCTGGCTCACGACTCTGATATTTGCGAATGAACCAGTCGCGTAACTTGTTTTGAGAGGCCTCATCGCCGAAGAGAGTGGTTTCCAGATATTCGCTGTAGAACTCGATCTGGGAGGGAAACCTCTCGTCCAGGGCGGTGCGGATTTCCTGCTCGATGAGAGCGACGGTCGGAGACGACGGACCTAGCTCGCTCAGCATGAGAACGCGCCGGGTTTGCTTAACCTGCGACGACAGGGCAGGGGGGGACAGCAACAAGCAGACGATAACGACAACGAGGAGATTCGGCATTCTCTGTATTGCTGTCACGCGGGCTTGTCCTGTGCCACCGCATTAGAAGCAGCGATTTTAAGCTATTTATGAGACCACCGCCAAACCACTGGGAAAAATGCTAGTTCCCTTTGTTCTTACATTCGGTTGTGTGATTTTGGCGCTCCGTTCACCGTGCACGACCCCTCTTTTTCAACCACGATTAAGCACGCCTATCACTTTTCCTAGTTGTTCATGCGTGCGGCTTCCAAGAGGATTGCCGGTAGTGGCGGTTCTCCGTCCATGTTTGAGCACCCCTTGCCCGAAATACGAACCATGCCCGAGCCTCCTAAAGTATGGCCGCGCAATGCGCCGTCGTACTTCCACGTACTCGCCAAACCTACGGGTGCAATCTGCAATCTCGACTGCAAGTACTGCTTCTTTCTGTCGAAGGACGCCCTTTACCCAGGAAGTAAATTTCGCATGTCGGACGATGTTCTCGAGGCATACATCAAGCAGGTGGTCGAATCGCAGCGTTCCGATCAAATCACCATCGCGTGGCAGGGAGGCGAGCCCACTCTGATGGGCCTGGATTTTTTTGAGCACGCGGTTGCCTTGACGCGCAAATATATTTCTCCCGGAATAGCGCTCGAACACACAGTTCAGACTAACGGCATTTTGCTAGACGAAGAATGGTGCGAGTTCTTACGGGAAAACAACTTCCTAGTAGGGTTATCGATTGACGGTCCCCAGGCGATGCACGATGCCTACCGAGTGGACAAGGCCGGTGGTCCAACGTTTTCCAAAGTGATGCGCGCTGCCCGACTGATGCAAGAGCATCGAGTCGAATTCAACGTGCTGTGTACTGTCCATGATGCCAACGTTGGTCATCCTTTGGAGGTCTACCGGTTCTTTCGCGATGAGCTGAAAACGCACTTCGTGCAGTTCATCCCAATCGTAGAGCGGGCGACGCCGCAGCTTCTGGAAATTGCGAACGAAGGCTGGGGAGATCGTAACCACAGACGTCCGCTCTATACCCAAGCTGGTGAGTTGGTAACCGAGCGTACGGTGAAACCAGAGCAGTGGGGCGAATTTCTGATTGCGATTTTCGACGAGTGGGTGAGGCACGACGTTGGCGAAGTTTACATTCAATTGTTCGAGTCATCCCTGGCTTCGTGGTTGGGGTTGCCGGCATCTTTGTGCATCTTTGCCGAAACCTGCGGCAACGCGTTAGCCCTCGAGCATAACGGCGATCTTTATTCCTGCGATCACTTCGTGGAGCCCAAGTTCCGGCTGGGAAACATCAAGCAGGAGCATATGGTGCAGCTCGTGGCCTCAGATCAGCAGCGGGCATTCGGCAACGCCAAACGCGATACTCTGCCACGTTATTGCCGTGAATGCGAAGTTCGATTCGCTTGCAACGGGGAGTGCCCGCGCAATCGTTTTATCAACACTCCTGATGGCGAGCCCGGTCTCAACTATCTTTGCGCAGGATACAAGGCATTCTTTAAACATATTGACCGTCCCATGAAGATGATGGCTGACTTGCTGCGCCAGGGGCGGGAAGCTGCCGAAGTAATGCGGGCTCTGGCGGCCGAGCATCGGGAAAGTGCAGACCGGGATGCATCCCAGGTGCGCACAATTTATGAATACCGAATTTGAGCAATCAAAACTTTAAGGAGGAACAACCGAAATGTCAGACCCCACGAGAACCGATTCGCGCGCCGTCCTTCCCATCCCACCCCGGGCGCACACCGGCTTGACAACCTATGACGCCAAAGACCCCAATACTAAGTTTCCGCCGATCGAGTCTCAGCGCCCACCCAAAGGCGCACCCAACGTACTGATCGTCCTGCTCGACGATGTGGGCTTCGGGGCGTCCAGCGCCTTCGGCGGACCTTGTGCGACACCCAACTTTGAGAAGCTCGCCTCCGGCGGACTGAAATACAACCGTTTCCACACTACCGCGCTCTGCTCGCCAACGCGGCAAGCGCTGCTTACGGGCCGTAACCATCACTCGGTTGGGATGGGCGGCATTACCGAGATCGCCACTTCTGCGCCCGGCTACTGCTCCATATTGCCCAAGAACAAAGCGCCGCTGGCGATGACTCTCAAGCTAAACGGCTACTCGACGGCGCAGTTCGGGAAATGCCACGAAGTGCCGGTCTGGCAAACCAGCCCGATGGGTCCATTCGACCAATGGCCGACTGGCGGAGGAGGATTCGAGTATTTCTATGGATTCCTCGGTGGCGAGACTAACCAGTATGCCCCCTCGATCTACGAAGGCACCACACCGGTGGAACAGCCGAAGACGGCAGAGGAAGGATACCACTTCACCGAAGACGTTACAGACAGGGCAATTGCCTGGGTGCGGCAGCAGAAAGCGCTGATGGCCGACAAGCCGTTCTTCGTCTATTTCGCACCCGGCGCTTGCCATGCGCCGCTCCAGGTTCCGAGAGAGTGGGCGGACAAATACAAGGGCAAGTTCGACCAGGGGTGGGACAAACTGCGCGAGGAGAGTTTGGCGCGGCAGAAAAAGCTGGGCGTGGTTCCACAAAATGCCGAGTTGACGAAGCGACCCGAGGAGATTCAAGCCTGGGATGAAGTCGACCCGAAAATGAAGCCAGTGCTGGCACGCCAGATGGAGGTGTATGCGGGGTTCCTGGAGCACATCGACCATCATGTGGGGCGGCTGATCGACACGCTCAAGGACCTCCAGATTCTCGACGACACCCTGGTCTACGTCATCATCGGGGACAACGGCGCCTCGGCCGAAGGCAGCCCGAATGGCACGTTTAACGAGTTGATTATTCTCAATGGGATGGCTAGCATCGAGACCCCAGAGTTCATGGCGGAACGGATCGGGAAGATGGGCGGGCCGGAGTCATACAACCATTACGCCGTGGGTTGGGCGCACGCCACGGACACACCCTATCAATGGACCAAACAGGTTGCCTCGCACTGGGGCGGCACGCGCAATGGGACGATCGTGCATTGGCCCAAGGGCATCAAAGCGAAAGGAGAGATTCGTTCGCAATTCTGCCACGTGATCGACGTAGCCCCGACCGTGCTGGAAGTTGCCGGCCTGCCGGAGCCGACGATCGTCAACAGCGTGCAGCAGGCGCCCATGGAAGGCGTCAGCATGGCGTACTCCTTTGACGACGGCAAAGCTGCAGAGCGCCACGATCTGCAGTATTTTGAGATGTTCTGCAACCGGGGAATCTACCATAAGGGATGGAGCGCGGTGACTCGCCACTCCACGCCTTGGATGATGACCGCGAAGCTGCCCGCCTTCGATGACGATGTGTGGGAACTGTACGATGGCAGCAAGGACTGGACCCAAGCGCACGATCTGGCGAAAGAGATGCCGGAGAAGCTGCACGAACTGCAGCGGCTGTTTCTGATCGAGGCGACCAAGTACAACGTGTTACCGATCGACGACCGCAGATCCGAACGTTTGAATAGCGACTTGGCTGGGCGGCCACTTCTCGTCAAGGGCAACTCGCAACTGCTATTTAGCGGGATGGGGAGGTTGAGCGAGAACACCGTGTTAAACATGAAGAACAAGTCGTTTTCGCTGACCGCTGAGGTGGAGGTGCCAGCGAAAGGAGCTGAAGGCGTCATCATTCACCAGGGCGGCGCGTTCGGTGGCATGAGTCTTTACGCCAAGGGTGGGAAAGCAAAATTCGCCTACAACTTCTTCGGTCTTCAGACTTTTACCACGGAGGCGAGCCAGGCCATTCCAGCCGGCAAGCACCAGGTGAGAATGGAGTTTGCCTACGATGGCGGCGGCTTGGCCAAGGGGGGCAATGTCAGCCTTTATTACGACGGCAAGAAGGTCGGTGAAGGCCGGGTTGAACGCACCCAGCCGATGGCATTTTCTGCAGATGAGACGACCGATGTTGGCCGGGATACCGGTACACCGGTCAGCTCAGACTATACCCGCCTTACCAGCGTATTTAACGGGAAGGTCAACTGGGTGCAGATCGACCTGGGCAAGGACATCCACGATCACTTCATCACTGCGGAGGAACGGCTGAATCTGGCCATGGCCAGGCAGTAGGCCGCGGCTAGCCTTGAGTAACGATGCCGTCCGTAGGCCGTGAACGCCTACGGACGGCATCAATCATGAGCCGCATCGCGACTTGTCGCAGCATGCTGCTCGCAAACTGCCACGGAAAGACCTAATTCTTTCACGCAACCCAAAACATGTGCTGCGACGTTCGGGCAGCCCGGCCAATCACACAGATACTCAGATAGCTCCTCTTCGCGGCCGTCTGGACCCGCAATTCCCGTCTTGATCGTTATCTGGGGCATTTGTGCCGCCTACGCTCCGGTATGCTTAAATTCTTCCTGACGATAAGCGCTTGCGCAAGTAACTCCGCGTCTACATTGGCACAAAAGTAACCTCAAGATGTCCCAAATTCGTACTGAGGTTGGCCAGCTTCAGAACGCAGAGTCGAAAAAGCGGAGATGACGAAAATCGCAGGGCGTGCTGACCTGCAGATTTCGCCAAATCCTAGCATTTTTGCCAGTTTCGTTCTGTCTGGCCCGATTGCTAACTTTCTAAGTGGCAGTTGCACACGAAGGAGATCGGAATGAGCATTGCTGCATTGCTCCTTTTGGCACTGAGCGTTTCGATGGACAACTTTGCGGTATCGTTTGGCATAGGCACCGCTCAACCATGCCTCCCGGTCAGGCTGATGCTTCGGCTGGTGCTTCCATTCGGCGCTTTCCAGGCTTTCATGCCTTTGCTGGGTTGGCTCGGCGGAATGCAGGCGGCTTTTCTTTTTCGTGGGTACGAAAGCTGGATCCTGTGCGGAGCGCTCGCGTTTGTGGGCTGGCGCATGTTTCGGTCCACAGAAGAATCTGATCAAGCTCAGCGCAGCAACCTGCTGTCAGTGAGTGCCGTGCTCAGTCTGGGCCTTGCAACAAGCATCGACTCGCTGGTGGTTGGCTTTGGCCTCGCAATGATCCACGTCAACATCGTTCAAGCGGCCGTAGTAATCGGCGCGGTCACCGTGTTTGTCTCGTTTGCCGGCTTGCGGTTGGGTGCGCAGTTGGGGCGAGCCCTCGCGAGGCATAGCAGGTTTTCGGGCGGACTTGTATTGATGATCATCGGCGTGAGTGAGCTCGTGGTGCGTTAGCCGCTGCCGATTCGGCGATGCCCAGGGAGGTACCTTGTTCTCAGTGGTCGTGCAAAATGTTTCCTGCTAAAGAATTAGCGATTAAAGAAGCAAGCCTAAGCCTCAAAATTGCGGTCGTTCGTATTTGCCAGCGAGAGGAAAAAGCAGAATGATTGCTCGCGACTGCCCCAAACTTTCCGAGCGTGAAGACACGCGCACGAGCTGAAGCACTGGATTCGAATCATTATGGGAACGGGCAACGATCGCCGACTGAAGAGGCCATAAGTCAGTGCCGCGGAGTGCACACTTATCTACAGTGTCGTTCGCAATTTTCTTAGTGCTGGTATGCGCAGCGCTGCCAACGTCCGTCCCAGCTCAACAACTGCCAGAATCGTGTGCCCAGAACAATGGGACATGGCTTGAGAAATACAAGGAATGCGAATACGCGAGCAGAGAGTGGTGCGGGAAGGCCGGAGGGCACTTCGACGAGTGCGGCTCGGCTTGTCGTCATGAGCTCAATCCTGGCCCCTGCACGATGCAGTGCATCCCGGTCTGCGGATTTGCGGCGCACAAAATCGGCAAAGACGCTGCGAACAGCGAGTATGTAATAGATGGCGAGTCCGTGGTACTGAAAGAAGGTCGAGCCGAAGAGCAAGCGGCCCCAGGGTCTGCAACCATCACAACCACTAGGATTCTCGATGTAACCACAACGGGTGACTTCAACGGAGACGGGCGTGATGACGTTGTTGTGCTTCTGGTTCGCAACGCCGGCGGTAGCGGATCCTTTTGTTATGTCGCGGCAGCTCTAACAACCGGAGACGGATATCGCGGTACGAACGCAGTTCTCATCGGCGACCGCATCACGCCTCAGACGGTGGAGACTCGTGACGGGACGATCATCGTGAACTATCAAGAGCGATATCCGTGGGAAAACTTTGCAGTGCCAGCTTCGCTCAGCCGGTCGAGATACCTCGTGGTGGAGAACGATGAACTTAAAGAGAAGCCATTTGCTGTACTAGATCACGAGACGGCCAGAAAGCTTGTGATAAGCAAATGGGGAGCTTGCCAACCGGAGTCTTGTAGCAACCTTACCGTGAATGTTCTGGATGGAAGAGGCGGGGCTTGGTACGTGGAGGCAATCTATGACAGCACCGTGGACGGTTCTGTAGGGGCCCAAAGAAAGATTGCGGAAGCTCTTTACAAGAACGAAGCTTGGGAACTGGGGCGAGTCCTCCTGACGGAGCAGGGTTTTCGGAAGCGTTGATTTCAGCTTAACTTCGATCGAAAGGGAGAAAGAAATGACGATTGAATTTCCGCAGGGTGCAGGGCCTTAGGTCGGAGTGCTAGTTGGGTTTGCCCAACCAGGAATACTGCCACGCCACCGAGACGTTTTGGTAGTTTCCGCCAAACCCGATGTAAACGCCATCGCTGTAGCTGAACTTCAGAGCTTGGTGCTTGCTTATGGGGACCGCGGCCGTCACTCCCAGGCGGGAGTTCTTCTCTCGCGTTAGGCGATTTTCTATACCGTTCAAACTGGTTTTGCCACCAAGCCAATAATTGCTATCGACAGAAAACCAAAGGCGAGGCTTGACATCGTAACTAAGATGGCCTTCGAAGGCCCCAACGGGGTTTTCTGATTGGGCCTGTGTACCGGGAAAGTAAGCGTTGTGCGAGAAGAACTCTGAATTTGTGGTGAAGAACCACACCCCGGCGTAGCCATCGAGAACCCAATGGCCCCAGCGTTGGGAATAGCCAAAGTCAGGTTTGAAGGCCCAGCGGTTCGCGCTCCAATTGATCAGTTTAGTCGGGTCATATTGACCTGTGGGAGCCACCACCTTGAGACTTGCACCGAGCAGAATCTTCTGCTGCCATTTCACGAATTTCTCGACCGGCATGGCCGGACCGCCCTTGAGGTTCACGGAGAGCCGAAAGGATGAATCTACGAGGCCGGAGCGGTAAATCTGATTGCCCGCGCCCAGCACTGTTCCCCGGAAATTCCCCACTGCATAAGGCAACGAGGCGTTGATGTTGGCGGAGCGGCCAAAGAAGCTGAACGAGTGAAAGTAGTTAAAGATTGCTACGTGGTAGGTCCCTGTGGCGCCCGTTATCGGAACGGTGCCGTTGAAGAGGATGCCGCCATCGCTGAACGAGTAGACCAAGGTAATCGCATTCGAGTGCAGGGGAGTGACGATGTAGGCCCGAGGAGACAGGTCCTGAGCGCGGAGCGACGGCAGAGAACATGCGGTGATCGCGACCGACAATACGAGATGGACGAAGGGTCGCATGTTCGATCACGAGGCTTGCCCCGTCCGACGTTTCCCTTTTGGAAGATGTACAAAACGATATCTTCGGCCCAGCGGGACTACGCCGACAACCAAGCACTATTGACTGGGGGAACCCGTCGCGAGCTCAGAATGCAACCTCTCAATGCTCTGCTGGCCAATGCGGATCAAGCCACTGCCGGGAGTATCCAGGTCGGCGATAAGACCCATTACAATCGCGATCATTAAGGGCGGTACGAGCATCGCGGGAAGGAACCTTTGGCGTTGGCTGTACCCGACCATCAAACAGGTCAATAGGGAGAGCAACGCGAGCATTCCCCAGATCGCGCCGGGGACACGGTTTTCGAGAGCTGCCAGGCGCTTGGCATCCAAGTCGATGGTTTCATTCAACGAGTTTACGAACAACGCGGTAATGGGACCCGGACTCTGCTGCGCAACCACTACTGCCTGCTGCCATAGATCCGTCTTCACCTCTTCTGAGCGCTTCAGGGCCCTCTGAAAGCTTTCGCTATTAATCGCCGACTTGAAGAACTCCAGGCGCACTTCTGTGTATTGACGAAGCAGTTCTTGAGCCTTGCTGCGGCTTGGCTCTGGTATCATCTGCGCGCGAAGGCTGGTCGTGCCGATGGCATTAGCCTCGTCCACGACGAGCTGTTTCCGCAGGTCAAACCGCGACAAGACCATGGCCAGCGTAAAGCCAAGCAAAAGACTGAGTAGTACAGCAACGTCATTGCGGGTTGCCACAATCTGCTCATGGCGATCAGCGTCCAAGTTAGTGGCTGCTCGTAGGGTAAGCCGGAAGCCAACTTCGACAACTCCCGCCAAAACTATCAATAGGCAGACGAATAACCACAAAGGGTGATCGACAAGTGCCATTCCGAATCTACCTCTCTAGTTGATCTCTGATCGGTCTCGATCTCTCGGCGCGTGCTTACCACAAATTTCTCCCAGGTCCGCGATCTTTCGAATAAAGCGTGACGTTACCTCGGCTCCTACCCTGAACTTGGCGACGGCAATTCGTCACCTAGGAGTTCTGCCAGTAGTGGAAGCACGATGTCGGAATGTAACAAGAAGCGAGCGTAGGAAGGGACGGTGAACTCAGCCCCGACAATTCCCGTCAAAGGACAGGCTACCCCAACGGGTTAAGCCCCTCTCCTTCGACGCGCTGGGTGGGTCCTTGCTTCCGAGGCAATCAGGTTTCCGCCAAAAGGGGCTCTTATGAACAAGCCTGTCTTTGGAGTGGTATTCGGACTAATCCTGCTTGGGACTTTCTTCCTTGGGAGACTGTCTAGCGCGTCCAATCTTGCGTCCCGATGCACAGTGACGATTCCATTAGAGTGGGGCGACTACGCGGG
The DNA here is from genome assembly GCA_963832245.1 of uncultured Acidobacteriota bacterium. Classification (GTDB taxonomy): domain Bacteria; phylum Acidobacteriota; class Terriglobia; order Terriglobales; family Acidobacteriaceae; genus JABDBE01. The sequence goes on along the minus strand of CAWHTG010000004.1, from coordinate 1,050,717 downwards.
TGCCAACCAGTACGGCGTCATCTTCAAGGACAGCGCCGGCACACTTCGTGTCGTCAAGAACGTGCCTTGTGGTGGCCATGACGCTACTCCGCACATCGACTTGGAAATTCGCAGAAAATAACTCGCACGAGTAGACATTGCAAATGGCGACTAGCGTGAGCAGCCTTACAAACAAATGCCTAGGAGTTCTTCCAGTAGCGCGAGCTTGGCGGCAGCCGTGACAGTGTATAGAAATTGAAAATGAAGGGCGTAAGATCATCGCCTCGCGAGGAGTTCATGGGGCCGCTGAGTTTTGCTGAAGGTTTCGCAAGACGGCTTGCTGGACCGGCTAGCTTTCGTTTCATCCTGCAGCCCTTGGTCGCAGCGATTGCGGGAATCCGCGACGGCGTGAGCGACGCCAAGTTAGGATTGCGTCCGTACGGGTTCGTTGTGCTGTTCGACTCCAATAGCAGAGGTCAACTGCTGGCGGCGGGGCTAAGACGAACTTCCATACCGCTCGTAGTGGGAGTCATCATTGACATGGTGGTGCAATGGATGCTGTTCCAAAGAGTTCTTCTTTCTGCCGCCATATTGGTCGGCGCGCTGCTGGTCGGGCTTCCTTATATAGCTGCACGTGGCGTGACGAATCGCATTCTGCACCGACGTTACAAAAACAGGGTTGCACCAGGATCTGCTCCCGCCGGACGCTGATTGAGTCCGCCGCCCAGACTAGGAGTTCTTCTAGTTTCTTCTTCAGGAGCTACTAGCTATGGTTTCTCGTGTGACGGGCCTGACGGGCTACAGTTTCTCCACGATGAAGACTGCGACGGTTAACGCGAGTGATCAGCGAAGCACGAGTGACAAGTGGCGGGTAAATGTTGAACGCCTTTTGTTGGTTCTGGGGCTCGCCCTGCTGGCGCTGTATGCGGCGGCACGGATACATAGCGCAGCCCTGTCGCGTGCGGCAGTTTTAAGTTTCGAGGCGTCGCAAACGCAATCCTCGGTTAGACAAGAGCCCAGTGGTGGGCAAGGTTCCTCTCACGTTGACTTCAGTCTTTGGTCGGAGCAGCGGATCGAGGCCTATAAGCAGAGTCTGGCTCAGCACTTCGATCAGCCCCTGGCGCTGCTGCGAGTGGCACGAATCGAATTGGAAGTGCCAGTGTTGGATGGGACGGACGATCTCACCTTGAACCGCGGTGTAGGCCGGATCGTTGGCACGGCGCGACCTGGAGCGAGGGGGAACATCGGCATTGCGGGGCATAGAGACGGTTTCTTTCGCCGTCTAAAGGATCTGAGGGTGGGCGACACGATCGATTTGGTCATGCGCGACCGAACTGACACTTATGTAGTTGACGAGATTCAAATCGTTAATCCCGACAACGTCCGGGTGTTGCGCGCGAGCCCTACACCATCTTTGACCCTGGTAACTTGCTATCCGTTTTACTTTGTAGGCAGCGCTCCGCGGCGTTACATCGTTCACGCATCGGTCAGAGATTCTGATCAACCAAGTAACAATGTACTTAAGCTTCAGAATTCTAAGGTTCCTAACAAAAACAATCAGGAGGTCACAAAATGAAACTCAGTACACCAAAACTCGTATACCAAATGCTCGCGGTGGGCGGACTCTGTTTGCTTCTGGCCCTGAGTATGAATGCACAGGTGCAGACTCAAACCAACGCAACCACAACCGGCACGTCCACTGAAGTCAACGTAGAACGCGGCACGGTAGTTTTAGTTGATGGAAATGACCTCGTAGTCAAGATGGATGATGGTTCCATTCGGCACATCCCCAATGTTCCGGAGAGCGCCCGGGCGACGGTGGACGGCAAGCAATTGGGGATTCACGATTTGAAACCAGGAATGACATTGCAGCACACGATCACGACGACCAGCACGGAAAGAATGATTACGACGGTACAGAGTGTTACCGGAAAGGTATGGCACGTAACTCCGCCCACCACCGTCATCTTGAAATTGGCGGATGGCAGCAATCAAATGTTCACTATTCCCAAAGGACAGAAGTTCAACATTGACGGACAAACGGTCGATGCGTGGGGTCTGAAGAAGGGAATGACGATCTCGGCGACTAAAGTCGTGGAGGTCCCAGAAACAGTCGTCTCTCGCGAGAAGACGTTGACCGGAACGATGCCCCCACCGCCGCCTCCGGATCTGCCGCTCTTGATCGTGCTTGTCAAACACGTTCCGGCTCCCGCCGAACCTGAGGTGGCAGCTAACGAACTCCCGAAAACCGGAACCATGCTGCCCTTGATTGGGCTTCTGGGACTAGCGTTCACGGGAGTGTCCTTCGGGTTGGGTTTGCTACGGAAGATGTAACCGGCTGGACGCGTCTAGCCTTCCTCGGTGTGAGGCGCGATGACGCCAAACGGGGGTGGGAACGAGGAAGTCTCCCATCCCCAGGTTCGCTCAGTCTGTGAGCTTGAAAGCTCAACATCAAGCGGATAACCGCACGTGCTGCGGGGCTATGCAAGACGGTCGAAGAATCACGAGGGAGATTCTTTTGCCAGCAATGTGCGATTAAGCCTACGAGCCCTGAGGCGTAGAAAGCTGTTTCAGCGTGGCAACTTGCTGACCCTCATATTTCTTCGGCCAGGCGGAAAGCGCGGCTGTTTGTGGTCTCGACATCTTACGAAACGGCCGGCTTCGTAATGCGAGGCTGATGAATTTCTGGTGTGTCCAGTTGTGAACGCAGATTGAGAGGGGTTGCTATGAAGAAGTTGGCACTCATGATCTTGCTGTGCCTAACGCTTGGGCCAATTGGCGTTTGTCAAAACGAGCCGAACCTCTCCACGGCAGAATCGGCATCACCATCAGAGAAGCCGGCAAGCCAAAGCGACTGGCACATCAACTGGCTACCAGGAGTGCACCTTACCGCCGATGCGACTCCAGGCGCAGGAGCCAGCGACACGAACTCAACCGCCGCGACAACTCCTGTTGTCCCCAGCGCGATGCCGCCGACGAATCAATCTGGCACCAGCACCAACCCGGCAGGCGGGACTGGCAACGATGACCAGTGGCATTTCTTTGTGAGTCCTTACCTTTACTTTCCGGGTATACACGGAACTATTGGCGCGTTTGGCCGTGACACCGCGTTCAAAGCGAGCGCTGGCGACCTTCTATCTAAGTTCCGATTTGGAATCATGGGGGCGGGGGAAGCTCGCCGCAACCGGTTTTTCACCAATCTCGACCTGATGTATATGAGGCTCGGGGAGGACAAGGCGGTCCCGTTCCCGAACTTGATGGCCAATACTGCGAAATTTACCGCGAATCTATTTATTCTCGCTCCAAAAGTCGGCTATCGCCTGATCAATGAAGAAAAGTTCAAGGCCGATTTCTTAACAGGATTTCGATACTGGTACTTCGGAGAGAATCTGAGCTTTAGTCCCTCCCGATTTGGCCTGAATTTTTCGAAATCACAGAACTGGGTGGATCCTCTCGTGGGAGCAAGAATTCAAGCTGACCTTACACCGAAAGTCGTGACCACCATCGCAGGGGACGTCGGCGGATGGGGGACTGGGTCTCAACTCGAATATCAGGTGGTCGGACTTCTTGGATACAAACTCAAACCCAAGATGACCTTACAGGCTGGGTACCGGTACCTGTATTTCGATTATGAAAAAGGCGGCCAAGCCAATGTCATTGTCAAGACCGCGATGTCCGGTGTGGTGTTTGGGGTGACCCTGAATCTCAAGTAAGTTACGTGGTTGATCAAGGGCGAATTATTGTCGGATTGCAAGTTAGTCGAACGTGAGGCTGAAAGTTGAGTTTGTGCGGGTTAGAATTGTTGGCATTCCTACTAGGAACGTTTTCGAAGGAGAGCAACATGAAAAATTACAAGTTGGGGCTTACATTGCTGGGTACGTTCTGTGCCCTGACATTGATCAGCCCGACCGCCCACTCACAAGAAAAATCCGCCACGAAGACAGCGCAAGTCCACTTAGTGATCACGGACAGTGCTCTTCGTGATGAAAAGGAACTTCCGCCTCTGCAGCGGGAAGACGTGAAAGTGAAACAAGGAAAGAATTTCCTTCAAGTTACACAATTGATCCCCGCCCAAGGTGACAACGCTGCGCTTCAGTTGATGATCCTGATCGACGATACGCTCAACCCATCGGTTGGGAACAATCTGAGTGACATCAAGGATTTCATTAACTCCCAGTCCCCCTCGACGCTCATCGGCGTAGCCTATATGTCGAACGCGACTGTCAAAATTGCTCAAAACTTCACTGCGGATCATGATCTTGCGGTCAAGGCGGTACGGTTGCCCCTGGGTTCGGTGTCCTCTATGGACAGCCCGTACCTGTCGCTGATCAGCTTGGTGAAGAGCTGGCCTCAGCAGAAAGTGCGGCGCGAGGTGGTGATGGTGAGCGACGGAATCGACCGGCTCCGGGGTGAAAATCCTCAGCCTTCCCGTCTCGGACCGAATTTCGGTCCTGTCTATCACAGTATGCCCACCCTCAGTATTGACGCGACCTCCGCCAGCGAGATCAGCCAGCGCTACAATGTCATCGTTTACGCTCTGTACGCTGCAGGGGTCGGCCGAGCCGGCCGCAGCGCTTGGGACCTGCAACTGGGGCTTTCGGGACTCTCCAAGATCGCAGATGAGACAGGCGGCGAATGCTACTCTCTCGGCACGTCCCAGCTAGTCAGCTTTAAGCCTTACCTGGAACGCTTGCAGAAGTTATTCTCCAATCAGTATTACTTGGTATTCCAGGCTGTGCCGGGAAAAAAGGCTGGTTTGCAGCGCGTCAAAGTCGAAACCGAGCTTCCCAACTCAGAGATTCTGGCGCCTGATAATGTCTGGGTTCCGGCTGCCATGTGAGCAAGAGTTGATACCTTAAATCACAAGGTGCCGTAACGCACATTTCAGGGAATGAGGAGGAAGGTTATGAAAAGATCCCACGAGTCGGTGGATCGCGGAACTGCAGACCGGCGCAGATTTCTCAGCATGGCCCTCGGCGCCTGCGCCATTAGTTCTCCACTTAATTGCTTATCTATGCAGTTTGCACCCAGCATGAGCGGGTCTTTGACAAAAGATCAACGTGACAGCATGACACCGTCGCAGGTCATTGACGAATTGAAGAAGGGGAATGAGCGATTCCGTACGGGGAAGATGGCTTCTCGGGATTACCTGGCTGAGAAACGATCAAGCGCAGCAGGGCAATACCCAGCAGCAGTGATACTTGGATGCGTGGATTCTCGAGTGCCCGTCGAAATCGTATTCGATACTGGCATCGGAGATACTTTCACCGCACGTGTTGCGGGCAACATCGTAGACGACGACATGCTCGGCAGCATGGAATTTGCGTGTGCGGTTTCGGGCGCAAAAGTGGCGCTCGTCTGCGGACATACGGCCTGTGGGGCGATAAAAGGTGCTATAGACGATGTAGTGCTGGGCAATCTTACCGGACTGTTGGCGCGCATCAAGCCAGCGGTAGCGGGGACGAAGTTTGACGGCCAGAAGTCGAGCAAAAATGCAAGTTATGTCGATGCTGTCGCGCGAACGAATGTTGTGCTCGGTCTCGACGAGATTCGCCGACGCAGTCCGATCCTGGAGGATCTGGAGAAAAAGGGAAGTATCAAGATCGTCGGCGCGATGTACGATGTGGCAACTGGAGTGGCGGAGTTTATCGGGTAGGCTAATGGCAGAAGTCCCTAGTCGACTCTGAAGGCATGAGTCGCGAATATCTGTGGCGAAAGTTGGTTTCGCGAAACCACCAGGCCGGAAAAAGATGAGGTGAAGTATGAGTACGAATCCAGAAATCCTCAGACTGCAAGAAACCCGCACAGCCAAACTTCCCTGGAAAAAGTGGGGTCCCTACCTCAGTGAGCGGCAGTGGGGTACGGTCCGTGAAGACTACAGCCGGGATGGAAATGCCTGGGACTACTTCAGCCATGACCAGGCGCGATCTCGCGCCTATCACTGGGGTGAGGATGGTCTTGCCGGCATCAGTGATGAGAAACAGCTGCTCTGCTTCAGCGTAGCTTTGTGGAACAACAAGGATCCGATACTGAAGGAGCGCCTGTTCGGGTTGACCAACAGCGAGAGCAACCACGGTGAGGATGTCAAAGAGTATTACTTTTATCTCGATAGCACGCCGACGCATTCCTACATGAAGTACCTGTACAAATATCCGCAGGAGGCTTTCCCTTACGATGACTTGGTCGCAACGAACAAAGGGCGCAACCGTGGCGACATGGAATACGAACTTCTGGACACCGGCGTCTTCCACGATGATCGTTACTTCGACGTCTTCGTGGAATATTTCAAGCATACTCCCGAGGACATCCTGATCCAGATCAGCGTGTTCAATCGAGGACCGGAGCGCGCCACACTAGACGTTTTGCCGACTCTCTGGTTTCGCAACACCTGGGCATGGTGGCCTGACACGCCGAAGCCGTCCTTGAAGCAGGCCACGGGTGAGAACGGCTCCCGCCTTGTTGCCGCTGCACACACCCAACTCGGTAAGCGCTATCTGTGGTGCGAGAAAGATGTTCCGTTACTATTCACCGAGAATGAGACAAACAACGAGCGGATCTTCGGCACGGCCAATGCCGGTCGCTATGTCAAAGACGGGATCAACAACTATGTAGTGAATGGGAAGCAAGATGCCGTCAACCCACAGCATACGGGAACAAAAGCTGCCGCTCACTATCGAATTACCGTGGGCGCGGGCGAAACCACAACGATCCGATTGCGGCTAAGTGACTTGGCGCCTGCTGCCATGGGTGACCCCTTTAAGAGCTTTGCTCAAATTATGCAGGCTCGTCAGCGTGAGGCAGACGAGTTTTATCAGGGCATCACGCCGAAACGTATTAGCGAAGACGAGGCCCGGGTCATGCGACAGGCACTGGCCGGAATGCTATGGACCAAGCAGTACTTCGGTTTCGACGTGGACAAATGGCTGGAGGAACATGGCGTGGATCCGATGCGGCCGGGCGGTGCGCAAGTGCGGAACAGCGAATGGTCCCACATGGTGAATGAACACGTGATTTCGATGCCGGACAAATGGGAGTATCCGTGGTACGCCGCGTGGGATTTGGCCTTCCACACCATCGCGCTCTCCACGGTCGATGTGGATTTCGCGAAAGAACAGCTCGACTTGATGTTGCAAGAGTTTTTCCTGCATCCGACCGGTCAGATTCCTGCCTACGAGTGGAACTTCAGCGACGTAAATCCGCCTGTTCATGCCTGGGCCACGATCTTCCTATACCGAACTGAGCAGGCGCTCAAGGGCGAAGGTGATCTGGATTTCCTCAAAAGGTCTTTTGCGAAGCTGATGCTGAACTTTAGCTGGTGGGTCAACCGCAAAGACCGTTTTGGCAAGAACCTCTTCGAAGGTGGCTTCCTTGGACTCGATAACATTGGTGTCTTCGACCGCAGTGCTGCCTTGCCCACTGGTGGCCATCTTGAGCAGGCTGACGGCACTGCGTGGGTGTCGCTGTTTTGCCAGAATATGCTTGAGATCAGCATCGAACTGGCAGCTCACGACTCCTTCTTTCAAGACATGGCCATTAAGTTTGCTGACCATTTCCTTCTCATCGCCAAAGCGATGAATCAGATGGGGCCCGATGGCATGTGGGACGAAGAGGATGGGTTCTACTACGATGTTCTGCGGCTTCCCAATGGAAGCGCAACGCGGCTCAAGGTTCGCTCCATGGTTGGTTTGTTGCCGCTGTGTGCCACCACTGTCATTGAGCCCTGGCAGCGTGAGCGAATACCGCGAGTGACAGAATTTCTGATGGAACGCTTGCGACGCATGCCCGATCTGCTCAAGAGCATTCATCCGACCGGACCGGGCCATCTCGGGTATGCCGAACGCGGAATTGCAGCGCTGGTAAACCCGGAAAGGTTGCGGCGTATTCTTTCGCGGATGCTCGACGAGAAAGAATTCCTGAGTCCGTATGGTATTCGGGCGCTCTCCCGTTACCATGCCGAACACCCTTACGTCTTTAATGTGGGCGGTCAGGAATATCGGGTAAATTATCTCCCGGCAGAATCCGACACTGGCATGTTCGGCGGAAACTCAAACTGGCGGGGTCCCGTATGGATGCCGGTGAATGCACTGCTGATCCGTGCCCTGTTGTCCTTCTATGGCTACTACGGGGACAACTTCAAGATCGAATGTCCGACTGGCTCGGGCTGCTGGATGAATCTATTTGAGGTGGCCCGGGAAATTAGCAATCGGTTGACGGCTATCTTCCTGCGTGACAAGTCCGGCCGGCGGCCGGTGTACGGAGGGACGGAAAAATTCCAGACCGATCCTCACTGGAAGGATTACATACTGTTCTACGAGTACTTCCACGGAGATAATGGCGCGGGACTGGGGGCTAGCCACCAGACCGGCTGGACCGGTCTTGTGGCAAAACTGATCGAGCTCTTCGGCCGGCTCGACGGAGCTCAGTTACTCGATGCGGGTAAAGCAGGCGCATTTGCCAAGAAAGAACCAGCACGGGATAAGCAGGTCGCGTGAGCGAATTCGAGGGCTGCGGTTATTCTTCGGGATTCGCGTTGCAGGCGGTCAAATGCGTCGTAAGGATAACGGAGGCAAAGAAGCTTACCATCCGATGTTGGAAGCCGTGGGTGATCAGCGGCCATATGGATAAGAGTGAGGATTGAAGACCCCGATTTGCTCCGTTTTTACAAGTCTACCCAAATTCGTCAGCTTATTTGGGGTTAGCTTTATTCATGCAGTCCTTGATGAACGACCTGCGATCATTTCCCGCGAGGTTCTTCTTGTCGGCGAGGTTCTTGCAGACATTCATCTTGTCCTTCTGACTCATGTCGTTAAGTTGCTGATTACCACCCTTACTGATGCAGTCTTGCATAAAATTCTTGCGATCGTCTCCCTTGAGGCCCTTGTTGTCGGCCGCACTGTTACAAGCTTTGACTTTGTCCTGCTGAGATGATCCTTGATCTGCTGCGGCTCTGGGAGGAAGGCTTGCGCTCATCGCCAATAGCAAGGTCACGAATAGCAATACTCTCTGCGAAACTCTCGTCATCGAATTTTCTCCTTCTTGTGTAGTTCGAATCGCCCCTGCGCCGATCACAGGCACCTCATTCCTGGACACCACGCGGCAGTGAGTGCTACGAAACCTCGGTATCCAGTTATCACATCCCGTGGCAGGTTGCGGCTACTGGCAGAAGTCCTAGGTGACTCCGAAAGCATGAGTTGCGAATATCTGTAGCGAAAAGGTTATCCGATCCTCAGTGCGCCTTCCAACGGGAATGACGGCTGACTTTTGAAAAGGAGAAGAGAAATGTCTAAATACTTTGCCCAGGTGGCTTTGTTATTGCTCACGGCCGGGACGGTCCTGGCTCAGGACAACACCTTCCCAAAGATAGAAACATCGCCGGCATTCATGTTCATCCGGACCCCTACCTCTTTCACGGCTCCGAACGGCACGAAGTTTAACGAAAGCTTCAACTGCGCCGGTGGTGGGGGCACATTCGCCTACAACTTTACTAGTTTGCTCGGCATAGCGGCTGACCTGGGTGGCTGCAAATACTTTGGTGAAACAATCCCCGCCTTGAGTTCGAAAGTTAGCGGAAATGATTTTACCTTTATGTTCGGACCGCGGTTTACCTTTCGAAGCGCCAGCGCATTTCGGCCTTTTTTCGAGGTTAACTTCGGCGGGAATCGCTTAAGTCTCAGTTGCAACAGCGGGACTCCGTGTAGCGGCATCACCTATACCAAAGACGCTTTCGCTTTGACGGCAGGTGGGGGATTTGACATCAAGCTAAGCAAGAGATTCGCGTTACGCCTCATCCAGGCCGAATATCTCTACACCCGCTTCGGCAATAGCTGCCAATTCGCTCTCTGCAGCGACAATAACAATCAGAACAGCTTTCGGCTGAAAAGTGGGATCGTCGTCGGATGGGGATTCCCTGAAACTGTGCAGCCTTCCGCCAGCTGTTCTGTGCAGCCTAGCGAGGTTCTGGTAGGCGAGCCGATTACCGCTACCGCCACTGGAAGCAATTTCAATCCGAAACACACACTTTCATATACCTGGTCCGCGACCGGCGGAAACGTGACAGGCAAGGATAATACCGCCAGCATCGACACCACCGGACTTGCGGGCGGCAGCTATACCGTCACCGCCCACATAACCGATGCCAAGATGAAGAAGGGCGGCGAGGCCAGCTGCTCGGCAAGCTACACGGTCAAGGAGCCTCCGAAGAATCCGCCAACCATGTCCTGCTCTGCCAGCCCGAGCTCGCTGCAGGGTGGTGGAAGCTCGGCCATCACGTGCAGCTGCACCAGCCCGGATAATGTTCCGATCACAGTCGCAAGTTGGACCGCCACCGGTGGCAGTGTTTCCGGTAGCGGCAACACCGCGACTCTCAACACCTCTGGCGCGTCTCCTGGTCCGATCACAGTTACCGCGACTTGTACGGATTCGCGTGGACTGAGCTCGCAAGCCTCGACTCAGGTAACGGTGGAGAATCCGCCGCCACCTCCGCCGCAGGCCAGCAAGCTGACGGACTGCGACTTCGCGAACATGGCTAAGATCAAAAAGCCGTGGCGCGTAGACAACGAGTGCAAGGGCAAATTGGACGATGTTGCCAAGAACCTGCAGCAGAATGCAGACAATAAACTGGTCATCGTCGGCAATGCCGATCCCACTGAGACGCGTCCGAATCTGGCGGCTGAACGCGCTGTCAATTCGAAGGCGTATCTTACCAGCGGTGAAGCGCAGTTAGGAATCGATCCTAACCGCATCGAGACTCGCACCGGCAGCGCCGGCACGATGACAGCGGAATACTGGATCGAGCCCGCTGGCGCTACGTTTTCGGAGGCGGGCACGCAGCCCGTGGATGAATCGCAAGTTCAAGCGGTACCGGATCATCCCACGAAGAAGCGAGCAAAGGCGAAACAGTAGAGAGTTCCGCCACACGATGAAAGACTCAAACCCGCGACAGATGTTGTCGCCGGTTGCGGCTACTGGCAGAAGTCCTAGGTGACTCTGATTCCCGTAGCCCGACGCTTCGGGAGTCCCGTGCTTACCGCAAAGTCAGACGCCAATCAGCATCCGGGTGACTGACTTTTTCCCGCATTGAAACCAGTTTTGCGGTTTACAGTGGGGTACCCCCCTCCCCCCTCTCGCGATGCAAAATATTGAAACGACAAGAGTTATTTTAGGCTATAATATCTCTTGATCATCAAGCGACTTTGTGTAATACTTGGTTTATGGAAAACGAACCAAAGACTCTGGCCCAAGCGATTCAATACTTTACGAACGCTGACAACTGCCTGAACTATCTCAAAATGCGCCGTTGGCCTAGCGGTAAAGTGGCCTGTCCGACCTGTGGCCGTACAGACGTGTCTTTCGTTCCGTCTCGCCGTTTTTGGCAGTGCAAGACGCGCCATCCAAAGTCCCAATTTAGCATCAAGACTGGCACGATTCTTGAGGAGTCTTTGGTGCCTCTTGAGAAGTGGTTGCCCGTGATGTGGATGGTTGCTAACTGCAAGAATGGTGTTAGCTCTTGGGAGATTCATCGCGCTCTGGGCGTCACGCAAAAAACCGCATGGTTCATGTTGCATCGTATCCGGCTCGGCATGAAGCAAGATTTCGGACACGGTCCGTTGACAAAGATCGGCGGACCTGAGAACGAAGTTGAAGTAGATGAAACCTTCGTCGGCGGTAGCAAGACAAACATGCATCGCGACAAGGCCATTCGATACGAAGCAAGAGGCGGCGCATCCGGCAAGGCCGTTGTACAAGGAATTCTTGACCGTACCGCTCGGCAGATGCGTGCAAAGGTTATGCCGAACGTGAAGCGCGAAACCTTGCAATCTGAAATTCTCAAGCAAGTGAAGTACGGGACGAAGGTCTACACGGATGACGCCGTAGCCTACGAACAGGGAATGCAATGGCGTTTCGTCCATGACTTCGTGAACAAGACGGAAACCTATGTCCGTGGCCGGGTTCACGTCAACGGAGTTGAGAACTTTTGGAGTTGCCTCAAGCGCGGCCTGAATGGGACTTACATTGCCGTAGAGCCGTTTCACCTTGAGCGCTACGTTGATGAGCAGGTATTCCGGTTTAACAATCGCGGGAGTAAGGACAATCCTCTTAATGATGGCGACCGTATGAGCCTTCTGTGTTCGCAACTCGTAGGCAAGCGTCTCACCTACGCAGAACTGACGGCGAAGGAGGACAAAAAACCGGGAGAAGTATTCTAGGTACCGATTGCCTAGAGGTCGGCGGAAGGTGGCGTAGCTGCCTTCCGTTTTCTTTTTGAACCGCGTTTCGGGCCGCGCCTGTGGGGATTCGCATCTACCTGTTTTCGATATTCTGCTTCGCGTCTCTGTATTTCTTCGTGCGAGACGGTAAGCAAGTGGTCTACGAGACTCGTAAAGTTGCGGTACTCGGCGGAATGTTTCATCACTCATCATTGTAAACCGCCACGTCAAACACGAGATGGATTGTTAAAGTCCCAAACCTGTGTAACGAGTTTCCCGAAGGACTCAGCACGCTTAGTAATTGCTTGCACATTCCATTTCGTGAAATTATTGGCTAGCTGTTGCGGCATCTCTAATTCTGATTTTTCGTAATAGTCCTTCTTTTTCGCGGAGTATCCTTTACTGGCCGCACCCTGATTCAGTCGTTCACCAAGCATCGTCAGATTTCCGAGATGCCACAGGTACGGCTCTAGTTCTTCTGGATTGGCCCATTCAGCCGAAGGTTTTTTGGGGAATATGTGCTCGATATTCGAGTCGTCTATCGTGATCTCTTTTGTTTTCGTTTGCATCGCACAGGCTAGTCGATGCACAACATACTTCGCCTCATCCGGCTCAAGAATCAGTTTTTTAATGGCATCCTTGATCGTTTCATCCGTTGGCGCGTTATCTATGAGTATCTTCTTTACCAAACTGCGAGTATCTTTGACTTTTGCTTTGTCGGCCGTAGTCGCCGCTCCCATTGACTTACGGATGTCCCTCGCAAGCGCATAGAAAATATTCTCCATTCCGCCAGAATCAAGACCAATAACAATTGAGTACCTGGTTATGAACACTAGGAGCCATTTGGCTATATCTTCCAATTCTTTTGGCGTAAGCACGGTGTATGCAGACAGCAGTACTGGAAGAACAGTATCCTGCCGCAAATCTGAAATAAGCGCTCTTACGTAGGGCGTAGCGCCTTGCAGGTGTTCTTCGTCTGCTTTTATTAGGTCAACGTAGCGGTTGCATTCGGCACCGCACGTTTGAGCAAATTCTAGCGGGTCTTTCTTGTTTGTTTCGATGTGTTCCTTCAGAGCACTGAAAAGGTCTGTTGCCTTCAGATCGCCGTACTTTGAGAGCCACATGTGGCGTATAAAACGCCCGCTATCGCGCTTCGCTAGAGCCTCAATCATCTCATTCCATTGCACGCGGATTTGCTTTCTTATGTCATCCGTTGCGGCCTTCCTCATCAAATAATTCAATAGAAGATCAGGAACAGATAGACGCAAGCCGCGATCATTAAGCGTTTCAAAAATACGAAACGCGGCTGGTTCATCAAGAACCATGATGCTCGCCATAACCAAATCGTTTTTGACTATCCCACGGATTTCTTTTAGCAGTTCCACAGCTTCAGCCGCGCTCAAGCTAGCGATTAAGGTTTGGACGCTCGCCTGTAGAAAGCCCCTAGCACTTGCAATCGTGCGATGTGAGAGAATGCGCGCTTTCTTTGCGGAAGGAGGAAACTGCTGAATGGTTTCCTGAAAGTAAGGTTGATCTAGCTCACCTAGTTTGAGACTGTAACCAACATCTTCTTTTTCGATGAGACCACTTTGCAAGGTTCCAGCAAATACTTTTGCTTGCGTGATCGGCAATCCATTCGCCGCATCGCGGAGAACGCTGAGAAGAATCGTTGCCGTTGCTAATCTCTGTTGGCCATCAAGAAGTATCAAGTCCTTGTCTTTGGAATCAGACGGCATTACTACAATCGGCCCGAAAAAATGTTTATCGGACGATCCCTTGGATTTGTGATTTGCCCTGAAGTCTTCGACATCCTTCCAGAATGCCTCAACCTGTTTCCGACCCCAACTATAACCGCGCTGAAATTCAGGAACTACGACACGCCCTTCTTGGCTGTCGCCAAGAAGTTCGCCAATCTTTTTGGCTTGAGCGGAATAAGCCTCTGCGGAATGCACGTTGTATTCCTCCGATGAGTAGTGCCAGCGGATCATCGTACACTCCCGCCTCGGGGCGCACCACTCCCCAGATGCCTAGACGCACTACTGCCATCGTCCTCCGATTCACTGCTGGAATTTTCGGATACTGCTGCCCTGTCACCCTCCGACAATATCACACTTGATGAGTCAGCGATATTGTTGCCTTATTTTACGACTATGTGCTAGATCTTTGAGTTTTAAGGACTTACACGCAAAATCTAGAGAACATGGGAGTTACGCGCGGGGGCATAGCGAAGCGGTTCCCGTTTCAGGACCCGGCGTCGGGGATCAGGTTGTCAAAGAACTGGCATTATCCAGCAGATAACGTTTATGGATACAGTTTATCTTATTGTATAGATTCGGTCAATGGCCAGCCACGTCAGGCTAGGAGAAATGCCAGTTTTCACGACTGGCACTTTCCCGGTACGGTCGTTGTCCAGGCGATGTCAGCGGATGAGCAGCGGTCTCAAAGCCAATCGAAGGTGATGGGCACAAATGCAGAAACTCTCGAAGCTTGTTCTACTCTTTGCGGTCCTGTTCTCCGTACCACTAGCGGTATCTGCCCAGGATCCCAATCCGAACTTTAACCAGGAATTGGATCAGGAACCTCCGGCGCAGGCGAAAGCGGAAGCGCTGAAGCCGGATACGAAAGCCTCTGCCGGAGATCTGGCGAAGGCGGTTCAGAACCCAGTGGCCAGCCTGATCAGCGTTCCGGTTCAGAACAGCAGCAATTTTGACATTGGTCCGAATGACCGCACGCAGAATGTGCTGAATATCCAGCCGGTCGTTCCGGTTCGCGCCAGCGAAAACTGGAACCTGATTATTCGCACGATCGTGCCTATCATTTGGCAGCCTGCCCCGGGAACGGCAAATTTGGAAGTATTCGGCATTGACGAAAACACACCAGCATACTTGGCTGCCCAAGCTGTCCAGAAAAGCGCAGGCGTGTTTGGCTTTGGAGATATAACACCATCCTTTTTCTTCTCGCCGGCCAAAGCGGGCAAGCTGATTTGGGGTGCGGGACCCGTATTCGTTTTGCCGACCGCCACCAGTAAGGTCACGGGACAGGGAAAGCTCAGCATGGGCCCCTCGATTGTTGCATTGGTCCAGCCGGGGAAATGGACCTTCGGTGCGCTGATAAATAATGCTTGGTCGGTAGCTGGCCCGTCAGACCGCAGCGACGTGAACCAGATGACATTTCAGTATTTCGTCAACTACAACCTGAAGAAAGGTTGGTATCTATCGTCTTCGCCAGTCATCTCAGCGAACTGGAAGGCCTCAAGTGGAAATGTATGGACAGTTCCTGTAGGCGGAGGAGTGGGCCGAATTCTCCGTTTGGGACTCCAGCCGGTCAATATCTCTGCACAGTTTTATGGAAATGCTGCCCATCCTTCGAATGGTTCTCCGTGGGGTATGCGGCTACAGATTGCGTTCTTGTTTCCAAAGTTGCCTCCGGCGATGAAGGAGAAGTTGAAGGCGTTGCAGCAGCAGAAGTAGACTTGTTTCGCTGCTCCGGGCTAGCAAAACGAAGGAAAGCGCCACCAATGACCCGAAAAACAGTCCTCGTGGTAAACGCGGATCCCAAGGTTGAGGAGATGCTTTCAGACGTCCTCAAAGATTGGACGATACAGCATGCCAGCGACAATCGTGCCGTCCTCGCGCTGGCGGAAAAGAAACAGTTTGATCTAATCATCACCGGAGAAAGTACGTCCGGCAAAGAGGATCTCGAATTACTTCGTAAGATCAGACGCTTGCATTCGCACACACGCCTGATCATTCTCACCGACAAGAGCACACCGGCGGACGTGATTGCCTCGATGCGGGAGAGCGTTTTCAGTTATTTCTCCAAGCCGTTTTCGCTAGCTGCGCTTGCCGAAATGGTGCAGATTGCCACGGAAGGACCGTGTTGGGATGATGGTATCGAAATCGTCTCGGCCACGCCGTCTTGGCTGTGCCTACTCGTGCGCTGCGATTCGAATAGCGCCGACCGTTTGCTCCAGTTCCTCCACGAGGTTGGCGACTTGCCGGAGCCTGAAAGAACCGACGTGGCCACAGCCTTCCGTGAAATGTTGCTGAACGCGATTGAACACGGTGGGCGTTTCAATCCCGAACAGTACGTCGAAATCGCCTACGTTCGCGCTCGCCACATGGTGATGTGCCGTGTTAAAGATCCTGGGGAAGGATTCGCGCTTGACGAAATCCGGCATGCTGCCTTCGCGAACCCGCCCGACGAACCGTTGCGCCACGCCGCCTACCGGGATGTACAAGGGCTGCGGCCTGGTGGCTTCGGAGTCATGGTCGCGCGGCATCTGGTGGACGAACTCATCTACGGCGAACGGGGCAATGACGTTCTGCTAGTTAAGTATCTCGATCAAGGACGCCAGCAGACTGCGTGAGTGTCGCCAATCTGATTCGCAGCAGTAATCAGGGAACCATGCCGCATTCGAACATTTTGTTGGCAATTGGGCCCGCAACTTTGTTCAAGAACTGTTCGCGCATCTTCGGATCGTTCTTCAGAGCTGCGACAGCCTTTTGCTTCATCGCGGCCTGCTGAGGGTCTGGCGGTTGCTCCTTCTGAGCTTTCAAATCTTCGCAGCTGGACTTTTGGTATTTCTCAATCACCTTTTGAGCGACCTTCTCCATCATCGGATATTCGCTTTGCTGGGCGCTCCCGGAGGGAAATGCCGCGATCAACATCAGGAATGCAATCAATGAATACTTCATGTTTCACTCCTCCAAACATTCGGCCAACTTCCTAGCTGCCGGCCTTCTTGTAATCGAGATTCTGAACCTTCACGGCGATTTGTTTGGCGTCGGCACGCAGGAGCGTGTCTGCGACATAATTAGTGCCGTCCGGTAAAGACTGGAATTCCACATCGAGCGTAACTTTGTCCTTCTCTTCGTCGAGGAAACTGTTCACGCTCAGTTTGCGCAGTTTCTTCGTGGCCGGGTCAAACTCAAGCGTCATGGCATCGCCGGGTTTGTAGTAGTCCTTGAATTGAAGCTGAACCGCCTGGGCTTCGTTCTTGCTAACGTCGGCCTTTCCCGCCTTCACAGCCGCGGTCAGGTTCTCCGGCGACGGGGGAACATAGTGGCGGATAAGCTCGCCAGCGCGCTCCATGTAGTCCTTCATCTCGCCAACTTTTTTCTCGACAACCCTCTTCTTGACGCGGCCCATTTGTTTTTCTGCAGGCGGTGCGCTGCTCAGCGTCTTCACGACCTTGCCGTCCGGTCCATAGCTGCAGGACTCATCTTTCTCGTTCTTCACTTCACCCTTCACGCTGATCTCAGTGTGCGCCGTCCACGTGTACTGACGGAGAGAAGCCTGGTTCTGGGCTATGGATTCCTTTACAGCTGCGACTTTTTGCTGAACCAACTCCTTCTTGTCTGTCGAGGTATCGCCCTGCGCCACCGCGATACCACCAGCCAGTGCGAGACCAGTGAACGCGCCGAGAATCTGTCGTAAAGAACTTGTCATAAGGCCTCATTTCCTTCGAAAATGCCGCGCGGCGTTCCGAATTGCAAACTCATTTGTCGTTTTGCTCATCAGCGCCGGGTAGAAGAATTACATCTCCTGCCAACGCTGATCACTTCACCGAATAAGCACGGGCATCCATGCAGGCTGAGAACGCCCTTTTGAACGTGCTCATGCCCTGGTCGTAACTCGCTTTGGCTTGTGCATAGTTTTGCTGAACTTGCGAACCTCCCTGTTGTGCTGCCTGCTGCTTCATCGCGGCGTTCGTCTGCCGCTGTTGCATGCCTCCGCGCATAGTGCCTGCTACGGCTCCGATGCCCGCTCCCTTCCCAGCGTCGCCGGCAATCGCGCCGATCATGGCCCCTCCTGCAGCGCCTCTCGCAGCGCCGCGGACGCGACCGCCTTGCACTTTCTGTGCCCCGCTAGCCGCATCTTGTTGGGCAGCGGTAATATCGGCTGAGGTGGGAGCCGTGGGTGCTGGAGCGTCGGGATTCACTCCAGTTTGTTGCTGGGACAGGTTGTAGCAGTCGAGCTCATCCCTGAGCTGCTGATCGCGGGTCTGATTGTTCTTGGGATAAGCAAACATGTTGATCTTTTGCGCCGCAGAGAACGTGGGCGGAGGCGGGAGTGCTGCCTGGGGTGCAGAAGGTGCGACTGACGTTTCATCGTCTATTGCAGAAACCCCGGGTTCTTCTTTTGCGATCTTTTCCACTTTCTGCCGAGCGGCGGGAGTTTTCACTTTGCCAGTCAACTTGACGTTGCCCTGCTTCGATTCGACAGCGACCTGCGAGTCTTGGGTTTCCGGATCAGCGGAGACTTTGGTTTCAATGTCTCTCGCAATAACTCCATCGCTCGGCTTGCGAGAACAAGCGAAGAACAAGCTGAAGAAAGATAGCCAGCAGAAAATGAACACCACTCTCCGCATCATGTACTCCTAGAGAACGCAGCCCATACGTCTCCAAGAAATCCCCGTCAGTTCACCCGCGAACCTGAATGAAGCCGCTGCGCGGGGGTTGGGGATTTGCATGCTGGGCTGTGACAAGTGTAGAAAGCATCGTGAGCCCCTGGCACTAGCAATTCTCCTAGTTCGGTTGGAAGTTTGTCGTTGAGCGCTCCCGAGCGAGGGTACCGGCATGAGCAAAGCTTCGACGTAGGTGTTCCTAGGATTTTTGCCAGTTTCCCGTGGTCCCTTACGGTCATTAGTCTCTACGTTTAAAAGGCAGCAAAGCTGCACAGAGCCTATGGAACATGAGCTAGTTAGGCGGAACGCTGGAGGCCATATGACGATTCGAAACCACCTTCTGCTCGTAATCACCTTGTGGATGCTTGCGTTTTCTGCGCCCGGCCTGGCCCAGGAACATCAGCCCGAGCACACTTGGAACTATAGCGGAGCGCAAGGACCCGATCACTGGGGCGATCTGAAACCGGAGTTTTCCACTTGCAAGACCGGCCATAACCAATCACCCATCGATATTCGCAGCACCCGCAAGGCAGATCTGCCGCCTATCCAGTTCGACTACAAGTCCTCCGCTCTGCATATCATCGATAACGGGCACACCATCATGATCAATTACAGTCCCGGAAGTTACATCTCAGTAGGCGGGAAGACATATCAACTGAAACAATTCCACTTTCACCGACCTAGCGAGGAGAAAATCCATGGCGAAGGTTATGACATGGTGGCTCACCTGGTGCATGCAGATCAGGACGGAAACCTCGCAGTGGTCGCGGTTCTGCTTCAGAAGGGCGAAGCCAACCCACTGATTCAGAAATTGTGGGACGACTTACCGAAGGAGGAAGGAAAGGAAGAACTCTTAGACAGTGTAAAGATCAGTGTAGCCGACCTCGTGCCGGCGGATCGTAGCTACTACACTTTTCCGGGGTCGCTCACCACGCCACCCTGCAGCGAGAACGTAACTTGGTTCGTATTGAAGCATCCCGTCACGGCATCGGCGGCAGAGATCGCGCAATTCGAAAGATTGTACCCGAACAATGCACGCCCGACGCAGGCGCAATATGACCGCGTGGTGCTAGAGAGTAAGTAAAAGCCTGGCACAACTAATCGGGAAATGGAAGCATGCGGAATCTCAGAATGCAGGAGCATAAGGTTGATGTCTGCTCGAACCGCAGAGCGTAGGATCCCAGCCGATCCGCCGCTACTGCGGCTGGCGCATTTCATTCGGCGCGGATACTTTTATACCTGCCTGCTCTGGTTGATTCTTCTATTTCCCGTTCTCGCTGTCGCGCAACTGGTCACTCCCACTCCGCCGGCCGCACCGCAGCCCGAGCCTGCCAAGGAATCCCTTGGTCGCAGCACGCCCCGCGGCACGGTTTTAGGTTTCTTGAGCGCCGCTCACAAGGGAAATTATGAAATCGCCGCACTCTACCTGGACACCCGTCTGCGCGATAAGTCCGCGGCCATACTGGCTCACCAACTGTTCGTCGTTCTCGATCGCCGGTTACCTGCTCGGCTCAATCAACTCAGTGATAAGTCTGAGGGTTCTCTGCCCAATCCGCTCAAACCCGACCAGGATCTGGTCGGAACGATCGCGAGTGTCAACGGCAATGTAGACATCCTCCTTGATCGCGTGGACATAGGTAAGGGGGAACTCCGGTGGTTATTTTCCGGAACGACTCTCGAATCAATTCCCCGTTTGTACGACGAAGTCAACGTAGTATCGGTCGACAACGTTCTCCCCGAAGCCATGGTGAATACTCGGCTCGCGGGCATACGCTTGTTCGAATGGCTCGCTGTCTTAGTGGGCATGCCGCTTCTTTATGCACTCACGGTGCTCGTGAGCCGCTTGGCGAGCCCGCTCGCTGGGGAGTTGCGTCGCCGCCTGCGCAAGAGGCCAGATCTGCCCAATCCGGACGTGATGCCCAGACCTCTACGCCTGCTTTTAGTGGCTTTCGTCATTCTTTGGACAATCTCTAAAGTGAGCTTGCCTCTCTTGGCAAGGCAGTTCTGGTCCAGCGCCGCAACCATCATTATTATTGCGGCTTGCGTTTGGCTTTTTATCCTGATCAACGGCCGGGTAGAAGGGCTCCTCCGTCAACGCTTGGCCCGCCGCCACACGGGAGTTGCTTCGATCTTGCGTCTCGGGCGACGAGTGATCGATCTTCTCGCCGTCTTCGTGGGCATGCTTGTCGTCCTCCACCATTTCGGTGTGAACCCGACGGCTGCACTGGCCGGACTAGGGGTAGGCGGCATCGCTGTCGCGCTAGCTGCTCAAAAGACACTGGAGAACGTGATCGGCGGCGCTTCCATCATCTTCGACCAACCCATTCGTGAAGGGGATACTCTAAAGTTTGCCGAGATGCTGGGCACAGTCGAGGACATAGGCTTGCGTTCTACCCGAATCCGGACGCCGGACCGGACTGTGGTCAGCGTTCCCAACGGACAGATCGCGAATGCAAGCCTTGAAAATTTCTCCATGCGGGACAAGTTCTGGTTCCACCCTAACCTAAGTCTCCGTTGGGAGACCACCGCTTCGCAGATGCGTTCTGTCCTTGACGGGCTGAACAATCTGTTAGCACAACAACCGAATATCGAACGCGACTCGATTCGTGTGCGCTTTCTTCGCTTTGGGACGTCTTCTCTGGACGTGGAAGTGCTTGCTTATTTCTTTGCTCGCGATTGGGCCCACTTTCTAGAGATCCAACAGGAACTGTTGTTACGAATCATGGAGATTGTGCAGGCAGCCGGAACGCAAATGGCTCTGCAGTCTCACGTCCTTTACCAAGCCGCAGCTTCTGCGTCAAATGGAACTACCGCACAAGCGGAGCTCAAAACAGCCGTTACAGACACGAAACCTGTTGGCCATGCGGCAACGGCCAAAACCGCTTATAAGGAGCGATAGCTTTGTCATTCGCTTCTCTTAATTATGAAGGAGGAATCGCATGAGAAAATTGTGGTTTGTCCCGCTGTTCTTGGCCAGCTTTCTTTTCGCACAGCAAAGCAATTCCAGCAACCCGAGCCAGGACAACTCGAAGCCTTCCGCAGGAGAGATAAAGGTACAGGGTTGCGTCGGCAGATCTGCCGGCGACTACGTACTAATGAAGCAGGATCCAGGCATGAGTTATCAACTTCAAGCCACCGGCAAAATAAAACTAAGTCATTACCTGGGGCAACAAGTGGAAGTGACCGGGAAGGAATCACCCTCGCTGAGAACGAGCTCCAGCAGCTCAGCAAGGAGCGGCTCGGCGTCGGTGGCTTTAACCATCACCTCTATCAAGGCGATTGAGAAGGAATGTTCCGCACGATAGTGAATTTAGTATTGTAAGGTGTGATTTTCTTCATGACGGCTCCTTTCGCCCGAGGACCTTGCTCGGTCCATTTAACCTTACTCGGAGCGCCTGGGAGCCGTCGTTGTTACTGAGTCAAACGAAGTGAGCAAGAGTAACCAGAGAGGGAGCTACAAAGTGCATGTCGGTGACCGTCGGAGACGTTTCGCGTGGGGAACCGCTCTTCTTCTCATAACCTTGGCATGTCTAAGCACCGGACAACAACCCGACATTCAGAATCTGGTCAGGAGCGGGAAGCTGGAAGGCATGCGCTGGCCGAACTTCAGCGACTATGTCAACTGGCTCCAAAAATTTTACGAGCTGACAGGATTCGCTCCCGCCTGGGTCCAGGGCTCGCAACCAGTACCGCAGGCCCTGTTGTTGATTGAGCTTTTCAAAGATGCTGGGAAGAAAGGGCTCGACCCGGAGGATTACGATGCTTCGCGTTGGGAAGAGAGAATCCGCGCGCTGCAAGGCTCTGCGAGTGGTCCGGCGGTGGCGCGTTTTGACGTTGCGCTCACCGTGTGCACCATGCGCTATGTGTCCGACCTGCGCACTGGACGAATCAATCCAGCGCATTTCAAATTTGGACTGAGCGTGGAAAAAAAGAAGTACGATCTGGCCCAGTTTCTACGCGACCAGATCTTGACCGCGTCGAATCTGCAAGCAGTCTTGGACGGAATAGAACCTCCATTTGCAGCCTATCGCCGGACGGAGCAGGCGCTTGCCCGCTACGTCGAACTGGCACGCATCGACGACGGGGAAAAGATTCCTGACGTTAGCAAGCCCATCGACCCGGGCCAGTCATACGCTGGCGTCGTGCGGCTGGCCCGTTTCTTGCGACTCGTGGGCGACCTGCCAGCGGATGCCGCCTTACCGGAAGACGCCCAAACCTACGGCGGCGCGCTGGTGGATGCGGTCAAACGCTTTCAGCGCCGCCATGGCCTCGATGACGATGGCCGCCTCGGGCCCGCCACCATAAAACTGCTGAATGTACCTCTGCAGCACCGGGTGCTCCAATTACAGCTCACCTTGGAGCGATGGCGTTGGTTGCCGGCGGAGTTTTCCGCTCCGCCGATCATCGTGAATATTCCCGATTTCCGGCTGCGCGCCCTCGATGAAAACAACAATGTCACGATGGATATGCGCGTGGTGGTCGGCAAAGCGATGCGCACGCAAACGCCCGTCTTCACGCGCGACATGAGCTACGTTGTCCTCCGTCCGTACTGGAACGTTCCCCCGAGCATTCTCCGTGGCGAGATTATTCCCGCCATCCAGCGCGATCGCGACTACATCGCCCGCAAGAACTACGAGGTCACTACGTACGATGGAAAGGTTGTTACCTCCGGAAGTATCTCCGATGATGTGCTGGCACAACTGCGAGGGGGAAAGCTGACGGTGCGGCAGAAGCCCGGCCCTGCCAACGCGCTCGGCTTAGTCAAGCTGATATTCCCCAATGAGCATAACGTCTATCTTCACAGCACGCCCGCGCCAGAGTTGTTCTCACGCCCCCGCCGTGATTTCAGCCATGGCTGCATTCGGGTCGAAAAGCCGGCCGAGCTCGCCGCGTGGTCGCTGCGCAATAACCCCGGATGGACGCTGGAGCGAGTAAAGCAAGGAATGCAGAGCGGAAAAGATGACGTCACAGTGAATCTCGCGAAGCGAGTTCCAGTGTTCATCGTTTACGGAACGGCGCTCGCCTACGAGAACGGCGACGTTCACTTCAGCGATGACATTTACGGACACGATGCGGAACTGGCCGCCAAGCTGGCTAAGGGTTATCCGTATCCGTGATGGCGCTTAACTACCAACCGAACGCGGTCCATGTAGACGTGCACGAACTCAGAATCCGCGCGATGCCAACGACGCCGCGATGCTCCGCAATGGCAGCATCCGCGAGGCGAATGTCGGTCATAGGTTTTCGGGATCCGGTTGCATGTGTCTCCTAGTGTCGTGCTGCGCCATCCAGTTTCCGCGGGACCTTCCCTCATAAATCACGAGCTGAATCTCGCCCACCGTCCAGACTCCGAGGTGCTCGGCTACCATCTGAGCCGCTTAGCGTTTCGCTCGGAAGCTTTCAGACTCGAGCCCCTTCGCATGAACGACCTACAGGAAAACTGTGGGTAGTGGTGCCGTTTCGCGCCCACAGGCATTATAGGCTATTCGGCTATTTGTT
Source organism: uncultured Acidobacteriota bacterium (assembly GCA_963832245.1). Taxonomy (GTDB): domain Bacteria; phylum Acidobacteriota; class Terriglobia; order Terriglobales; family Acidobacteriaceae; genus JABDBE01. Next base: position 1,026,624 of record CAWHTG010000004.1, on the reverse strand, counting down.
TTGCTTTTTGGTTTGCTTTTCCTGTTTGAGCTTCGCTGCGCCCTGCGGACCCTCCGGACGCAATTCAACTTGTACAATGATCATGTCTTCTCTGCACCCTTCAAGGGCACTCATTCTATTGTTTAATCCGGGCGGACAAACGCTAGACCGGGAATCAAACCCACGTTTCATGAGTTCAGCTGATAATGCATCTCCAATACTGCCAAATGTTCTTCCGCTTTTGATGGTGACACCTGTTACAAGTGGATATAGACTGGCGCTCAACACAAACGGCGTGGGGAATGGCTGCACATTCCACTTCGCTGCTTTCAGAGCGGAATTGATGTCTCGTGCGAATGCATTGGATTCTGAATCTCCTCGGACATATCCGATTTGCACCTGCTGCGGGGAGAACGGCGGAGACAACGGCTCAAGTATTTTCCCGATATCGGCTATTTGCTTTTTCGTGAGCCTTCGCCATGCACGGGCCTCTTCGATCTCAATGGTTTCTTTCGCAAGCCCTAAAGCGTACGTCGATGAAGCATCCGCCTCACCTGATTTATCTTGTGCTAACTGCGATTTTGTAAAGGCGGCCTCTGCTTCCTTAGAAACTATTCCAAAAAGCTGCTCGTTTACTCCCCTAATCTGTGTTTCTACTCCCTCGATCTGGCTGTCGATGCCTAGCTCCTTAGAGATGCCGCCTGCGACCATCGCAACTCCCAGAACTCCCAATCCGAATAGAAGCGTGTTAGGTTTTTCGGGTAACCGTATTGTTGCACGGTGGTATGCACGCCAACCGTCCCAATATTCTTTGACCAGCACAACAAGCTCAAGCACGATCCCAGCAACTACAATCCACTCCCAGCGGCGGAATGACGAGTGCAATGACGTTCGCGATACCTCAAGTCTGGCGAGTTGTGCTCTTAAACTCGATTCATCCATAGAACAAATCCGAGAGGATCAAAGTGAAGCTTTGAATTCTCAAGCGATGGCTATAGCAATATGTGGCTTCGTAGCCGTAGGAATAATAATTTATATTCATTTCAGTAATCATTATAAGATCAATAAAAAGTTTGTAAAGAGGCAATAAAAGACTCGACAATTGCCGTTATAGTGCCTATATTGTGCCTAGGCGGAACGGCAATGAACCAACTTAACACAGCGAAACGGACACAGATCATAGCGGCCTTGATCGAAGGAAACTCCATCAACGCGACGTGCCGAATGCTCGGAGTTGGGAAGCATACCGTCCTGCGGCTATTGGAAGATGCAGGATGCGCCTGCGCTGCTTTCCACGATGCGAGTGTGCGTAATCTTCGCGTAGGCCGTGCACAGTGCGATGAAGTCTGGTCCTTCATCTACGCGAAGCAAAAGAACGTGACCGCAGAACAGATGGAAGAAGGCGCAGGAGACTGCTGGACGTGGACGGCAATTGATGCCGATACCAAGCTGATTATCTCGTACATGCTTGGGGATCGTGGCGCAGGTACGGCGCAGGCTTTCATGCAGGACGTTGCTTCGCGCATCAGCAACCGGATTCAACTAACGACAGATGGGCATCGTGTGTACGCGGATGCCGTTGAAGATGCTTTTGGCGCAGAGATTGACTATGCGATGCTGGTTAAGCTCTATGGTGCGTCGAATGATGGCGAATCGCGCTACAGCCCTGCAACGTGCATCGGATGCCGTACCGGAGTGTTGAGCGGTACACCCGATCCGAAGTACATCTCCACCAGCTACGTGGAGCGGCAGAATCTTTCGATGAGGATGGGAATGCGCCGTTTTACGCGGCTCACCAACGGATTCAGCAAGAAGTTTGAGAATCACGCGCATCAAGTGGCACTCTACTTCATGCACTACAACTATTGCCGCGTGCATTCAACACTGCGCGTAACACCAGCGATGGAAGCAGGGCTAACACGTCTGGACATTAGCGGAATTGTGCGCCTTACTACCTGAGAAAAAGCCGAATGCGCGAGCGGATAAAGAACTAGTTCTGAGGGCATTGCAATATGGCAAAAGTTAATCAGGTTTCTATTCCCTACCTTGACCCGAGCGTGCAGCACGTTGGGATTAGCAAGTTGCGGGCGTTGAATGTCACTCAACTGCGCGAACTCGACAAGACGCTAGTCATTCAGGACAACGATAAGCCGTTGGCTGTGCTCTTGAAGTATGAGCACTTTTTGGCGATGCAGGAGAAGATATTGAAAAGTGAGGAAGAGTGAAGCAGTTACTTGTTTTCAGTGGCCTCGCGCACGATGCGCAGGGCATTTTGGCTGCTGTCCATTGGCTTGCACTTGTGGGCATCGAACTGCTTGGCAATATTAAGCTCTGTGTCGGACACGCTGGACTTGAACTGAACATTGCAGCGTTCGCAGATGCCGATGGCCGGAGGGCCTTGCTTTACGATCCGCAGCTTGCGCTTCTGCATGATTGCAGTCTAGCGCATCTAGTGGGGAGGGCATAGACCTGTGGAAATCAAACGGCACCACTACCAAACTGTGGGTAGTGTCCTAACACTGTGTTGCTGAGTGGGGAATGGTCGGGCTTTAGCCCGTTTTGCTTTAAGGCTTAGGCGCTGCCACTGGTGGTGGGACCTTCACTTCGCCCACGGTTCTCTCGTACTCTTGCATGTGAAGAGTAAGAATATTAAGCAGAGCTTTTGCAAGCTGCGGGGAAGCTGTTATCTCAATCAACTGCTCAACGATCATCCTGTTTTCCTTCTCCACTTTCTGGAGTCTTCCGAACGTGAACTTGAATTCCCAAGGCGTAATATCGAGATTTACGGAGTTGGAGTATATCTCGTGGAAAGTCTGGGACTTCCTTGATTCTGGTAGTTGCTGAGGTGTGCTTATAGGGCTGTCGGCCACGATAAATCTCCTTGTTTTTGAGTATCAGAGACGTATGAATCCGAGTTAAGGAATAGGACCGAAAGCGGATCAGTGCTCACTGCTACTAAATTGTGCGCTTCTTCTATCCCATACCTCACCAGCGGTTGAGTATTGATCGGACCCATTCCTCCGCCATAAACGGTACTTCCTCCGCCAGTGCTTCCTGAGACTACGGGCTGATTATTAGTAAATGCAGGGCTTGTCCCTCCGAACGTAAGCGCTATTGTGTTGCCTACGCCGACGACCGAATTACCAAAACCCATACAGGCGGCATTTGCGAATACAACCCCTGGCTGGACAACTTCTGGCGTAATTTGTCCAGGATTAAGAAACTCAATATCGTTGTCGATCTGTGTCACTTGGAATTGATCTTGAGAAAAATCATTTTCCCAGTCCAACATTTCACTAAAAGGCACAAATTCTATCTTCAATCCCACCTTGAGGCCAGCGGCGATAGAGCTTAGAGTGCTGATAGTTGGATTCGCACCGGGAGTCTCAAACATTGAAATGCGGGATTGATGCATCTCGGCTGCAATGGCCAAGTCCGCTTGTCGTGGCATCTCAGACTTGAGCCGCAAGGCGCGGATTTGTGAAGGCACCAAGGTTCCAACCTTAGCTTGAATGTAGGCCGCCCTCGTTTTGAAATCGGACCTCAACTTAGAGATCAAATTTAATCTTTCGCTCAATTGTGCTAGCCCCTCCATCTCGCAATGCCTTGGCGCGCTTACATGCCGTTTCGAGTGCATTTGCCGGACTGTAACGCTTTTGTTTGTGATAGCAACCGATCAGCAACACCGCCTGTCTTCCCGGCCTAAAAATACCGAAGACTCGATGCTGTTTGCTATCGGCAGAAAACTTTAACTCCCAAATCCCTAGATCCTTCGCCTCTCCAAATCTCCATGTTTCAAATCCGCCCCACTCCAACTGATTCTTCGTTTTTGCCCTGTTCTTGAGATCGGTGTCGAAGGTGAACTTACTAGGATCGGTGAGCTCGTTTGCATACCACTCCTCAATGCGATTCTTACTGTCCACAAAATCGTGGAACGACCAGTGAATAACTGGATTAACCATATCACTTTTATGTGATTTAGCAAGCATTATTTTCTTGACTGCATTGTATCACTTATATATGATACGAAGCGACATGAAAAAAGGCCAGCGAATTCAACCATTTAAGGGGAACCCGTTGGCCTTTGTTCTTTTCGTGGGGCTAACGATGGCGTGGCGGTCCCTCCTGACAGAGATTCCCGCCGAGGGTTCAATTCCCTCTAGCTCCACCACCTACTAATCCTCCCCGCAAGCGGTTGCCACCGCCTACGGGGAACGTCCTCGGGTATGAGCCAAGGACAGGGTTTGGAAACCCGCTGTCATTTTGGCTCTTTTGGCCCGAAGAAAGCAAGGCCAAAATGACGTGCCACAATTGCCAGACCGAATGCAAGCGCTTCGGCAAAACGAAACAGGGCAATCAGCGATTCCGCTGCCGTAACTGTTCCAAAACCTTCAGCGAAGTACCGTCGCGTCCACTTGGAGATATGCGTCTCTCACTGGATCGCGCTCTGCTGTGTCTACAACTCATCGTGGAAGGAAACTCAATTCGGAGTACCGAACGAATCACGGGCGTACATCGTGACACGATTCTCGCGCTGGTAGTGCAGGCCGGAGAGAAATGCGAAAGACTCTTGGACGAGAAAATCGCTGGCCTAAAAGTGCGCGATGTGCAGTGCGATGAACTGTGGGGTTATGTCGGAATGAAGGAAAAATCCAAGGGTATCGCATACAAAGGCGTAGATACGCTAGGAGACGCATACTGCTTCGTGGCAATTGAACGCAACACGAAAATGATCCTAGCTTGGCATTTGGGACGAAGAACAGCGAAAGAGACGCTGGCCTTCATCCTGAAACTACGCAATGCAACAAAAGGCCATTTCCAACTCAGCACAGATGGATGGACGGCTTATCCAGAGTCAATCGAGCGAGTGTTCGGTATTGACGTAGACTTCGCTCAATATGTGAAGGTCTATGCGGCAGCATCGGAGGGAGAAGGACGGTATACGCCCGCAAAAGTTGTTGACGCGGTTCTTATCCCCAAGATTGGAATGCCAGATTATGACCGTATCTGCACGTCGCACATCGAAAGGCAGAATCTCACGATCAGGATGCAAATGCGCCGCATGACGCGGTTGACGAACGGTTTCTCGAAAAAATGGGAAAACCTGAAAGCATCGTTCGCGTTACACTTCGCTTTCTATAACTTCTGCCGGATGCACAAAACGATTCGATGCACCCCAGCAATGGAGAGCGGGATCGCGGACCACGTTTGGAGCTTGGCTGAACTTATGGGAGCAACACAGTGTTAGGACACTACCCAAACTGTGTTGACGGTTGACAAGAATCGTGACATGCGATAACGTTTTGGCCAAAGATTCAACCCTAAGGCTCGGGCAGAATATTTGCTTCTCTTTTAGAGCTCAAGAACTAGAGCCTAAGAACGTCCAACGAAAGTTTATCCGTCTTGGCTGTTTGTTGTCGGCTTCCTAGAGTAACGTCAGCGGAAAAGCTTATGCTGATTACCGTGGAAGCGGATCGCAATCAGATGTGTTTTCGATTCCCAAATTGTCGCCGGCCGGAAACCGCGGCAAAAACCGGGAACGGATACCGTTATGATGGAAGCAGATTTTTGGTTTTTTCTCGGGGCTGTTTCTCTCAGTGCTGGCGTGATCGGCTGGGTATGTTTCCTTGAGATCAGCTACAGGCTTGAGCGACAGCGGCGTCGTGCCGGTTCAATCGGACTTACTGGACTTAAAACGGCCAGACGAGCAAGCGAGATTGTACAGCAGCCTCCGACCGCTGCAGTCCGTTCTCGAGCGCATTTACGGTTGCCTGTGCGGACGGAAACGCTGAAGCGAGCATTGTACTTCCGTCTGCCCATGTGGTCTCACTCAAAGCATATTAAGCAATCGACCGGACCCAGCTCCACTGCGGTTTACCCCTAGAGCCCAAAGCCTGGATATTGGCCGTTCGCAGTGGAAGCACTTCAATTCCGCCGCGCCATCCATTTCTGCCGGGGGTGGGGAATCTGCTCGTTGAGTAGACACCAACGTTCGCTACTGGTGAATACCCGCAGGATCACCATCTTTTGCCAATATGCAAAATTGTTCGAATTTTCATTATCGAACTAGCTTGCACCAAGCGTATACTTCGCCAACGGGTTGTGGGGATGTCACGATTCGTGACCGTTGTAAAAAACATAGTCCTCAGAACGACCGCACCGCGAACGAACCCGAATCCTTTGGAAGTGCAAGATGAACACCGCCCGCAGTGGCCTATCGTGGAATATGGCGAGGGCGAATTCCTCGTTCCAGACCGCAACCTTGGTTTGTCTCGTAACGAGTGTGTCCTATCTGTCGGCCCGACTGGGAGGAGCGCTAGCAGTACGACCGCCCATCGCTTGGCCACTCTGGCCCGGTTGCGCGATTCTGGTCGGCGTGTTATTGCTGGTGCCGCGCAAATTCTGGCTAAAGCTCATCCTGTCGGCCTTTACTGCATTTGTTCTCTACGACTTGCAGACGGGTGTAGATATCCGCTCGATCGTTATCCTCATTCTTGCGGACACGATTGAAGTTCTCACCGTTGCTTTGGGCGTCAGCTATTTGTTCCACGGCTTCGCTCATCTCAACAGCCTGAAGAGTCTGGCGCAGTACTCATTCCTTGCGGTAATCGTCGCCCCTGTTTCGGTAGCCTTTATCGGTTCGTTCGCGCTCCACGGAAACTATTGGGGTAGCTGGAGGATCAGCTATTTTTCGGAGGCGTTAGCTCTTCTTACCCTGACTCCCGCAATTTTGGGCTGGGCTGGCGAAGGACGGGCATGGGCAAAGAAATCGCGCGGTTATTATCTGGAAGCTGCGATGCTCATGGTCGCTTTGTCGTTTTTGGGATATATCACCTTAACCACTTCAAAGACAAGCAACTGGCCGGCAGCACTCTACTCCATGGTACCCCTTCTGTTGTGGTCCGCTTTGCGTTTCGGATCCGTCGGAGTCAGCACTTCTATGATTGTGGTGGCCTTCTTTTCGATTTGGGGCGCGGTGCACGGACGCGGACCATTCACAGCAAGTGATCCTCTCCAACAGGTTGTGTCACTGCAAGTCTTCTTGTTGCTCGCCGCGGCCCCTTTCATGGTTCTCGCAGCCGTGGTGGAAGAGCGGAAGCGGACCGAGGAAGCACTACGCGACCTCAGTGCATGTTTGATTCACTCCCATGAGGAGGAACGCAACCGCCTGGCTCGGGAACTCCATGATGATTTTAGTCAGAGGCTGTCCGTGCTTGCGCTCGATTTGGAGAAAGCCGCGGAGTCGACGAGACATTCTCTGGGAGATACCGGCAACAAGATTCACGACTTGTGGAGCGAAGCATGCAAGATCGGTGCCGATCTTCACACCCTCTCGCACCAATTGCACTCGTCCACGCTCGAGAGTCTTGGCCTGGTTCCTGGAATCAGTTCCTTTTGTAACGAGTTTTCCGAGCAGCAAGGGATTCAGGCCGCTTTTGCGCACGAGGATGTCCCTCGTTCTATCGCCCCCGACGTCGCGCTGTGCCTCTTTCGCATCGTTCAGGAAGCACTTCGCAATGTAAAGAGGCACAGCTGTTGCTCCAAGGCTCAAGTGAGGCTCGAGACGGTAAACGGCGAGATCCACCTTCGGGTCTCCGATGAGGGAGCCGGTTTTAACGAAAACGAGGCTTCGCAGCATGTTGGGTTGGGCATCAGAAGCATGAAAGAGCGTTTGCGGTTGGTAGGAGGAAGATTTGAAATTCGGACGCGACCCTCAGAAGGCACCCAGATTGACGCATGGGTACCGTTGAAAACTACGCCGGCGCAGCGGAACCCGGAGGCCGCGTCGGTCCCCGTCCCCAGGGCTGCTTGAGCTTGATTCTCCTGATTTGAGCTTTCAGGTACCGAGCGCACTCAAAAACAGAGGTTCTCCCCTTTATAAAGTGCATCTGCGGAACACTCCCGAGAGCAATTAAGGTTGCGTGTTGCGTGTGCGCACGACAACGCTGAAGCGGACTTTATGAATGCGTCCGCTCAGGTGGCTTTCGTCAAAGCATGTTGAGCAACCGACCGGACCCAAACTCCACTAGTAGTTTCGCCGAGCGCAAGCTGATCGCCTTTCAGCGATTCCTTTGCCTAGAACAATGCAGTTCACGTACGGGGTTCGACTTACCATCAATGGCATCTAGGACTCGTGCAATTCGTCTAGCCGCTTGCGGAAGTTCTTCGCCCAGGTGCGAAATGCAGCCTCAATGTCCCCCCACTTCTTATAGGCGTTAAGTCCGCTGAACCATCTGCGACCGCCCTTGCCTGTCACAAAGGCTACGAGTCGCTCCCCGGAGACGGAGTCAATCATCTCCCCTTCGATTCCAACCTTGCCAACGCTGAGCCTGGGTACCAATAAGCTCGCGCCCGGGGCTACTGCAACAGAAGCCGCGGTCGCACCCGCCTTCAAGGCTGCATTCTTCTTGCCGCCCGTAGGCTCTACGTTGGTAATTGCTATCTGCAGTTCCGCAACGCCAGGTCCAGGGTCAGTCACGACTTCATATCCTGCCTCGGTCAATTGGTCCGTGATAGCATCCGTGAAGTATCGAGCCAAGCGATCCAAATCTTCGGGATCGATACCTCGGTCTTCAGTCCCAGAAAGCAGGTAAACGGTCACGGGGTCAATGATGAACTTTCGATAATTCTTCAGAGTGTCCTTGCTCTTTTCATAAATGAGCAAGTCGCCGTTCTTGGGATCAGGGTAAAGCCCGGAATAGTCGCCCAAGAAGCCGGAAACTTCCCTTGAATCAGATTCCTGAGGCTTCGACGAGTCTTGCGCCTGGGTAGTGAAACCGATGAGCAGCAACGAACCGGCAATCAGACTCATACACACGACGTGTGAAAGTGATGTTCCCCGAGTCACATCGCAATCCCGGGATTGAGGAGCGACATTTTCTGCGTTGTCCGACATTTTCCGGCGTCGATCGTTCATAGTTCCTCCGAGTACAAGTTTTCGTTGCGATGAGCCTTTGTCAGCTAGAAAAACTCATAGAGCTCTTTTTCTCTCTAGTTCTCAATCTTCTTTCTTTCCGCTGCGAGTTCTACACGGCTTGCTTGGTTCTGACCATTTCGATCGACGAGCCTTGCGAAATCGTCGGTCTTGAATGGATAGATGCGAGTGGACTGCTGGCCTGCGGGGTTCAGGGTCAGGTCCACGCGACGGTTGTAGGATAAGACAATTGTGGTTAACTTCTGGAGAGCCTTTTGCCGGTCTTCGGCACTCAGGTTGGAATCCTGGTCCAAGAGTTGTTTGACTTGATCGGCAGTCAGATTCTTTTCTTTCCCGAATGCCTGGGTCTCAAGGTTGGCTTCAGGAACTCCTTGTTCGACCAGGAACTGTTTGGCCAGTTGGGCTCGCCGCTCGGAAAGAGGCTTATTGTAGGCTTCCGGTCCGCGCCGGTCGGCGTGGCCAGAGAGCACCAAGTGGGCATCTGGGGTGTCGGCGAGATATTTCTTGAACGACTCCGCAATGGTGGTGAGCGCAGCCTTTTCACTCGGCAGCAGGGCCGCTTCGGATTTGAGTGTTCCTGGCTGATCGGTTGGAAAGTAAATACTGCGCATAGCAACCGTGGGCGATGGCTCGATCAAACCTACAATGTGCAGCGTAGCGGTCCGAGTTTGTGCCCCGCCACAGTTATTGGAAGCGGTAAGCGTGTAGGTGACGGTTTCATCGACCGAACCCGGATCACTCTTGCTCGGCGCCACTTTTAACGTACGGTTTCCACTCGGATCGACGGCACCCAGAGGATCAATCGAGACCTTGGAAGCGTTCGACGCTGTCCAATTGAGTGCTGCGCTGCTGTCCTCGACGACCTTGTCACCCACGCGGTTGTAATGGACCTCGGCGGGCGAAAGCCCTAGATCCGCCTGGACGGCGGTGTTTACGTTGACGGTCGTGCTCGAAGTGACCGTACCACCCGGGCCTAGCGCTGTGAGCTGATAGGTAGTGCTCTGCGTGGGCTGTACGGCTTGCTCGCCGGAGGCCGCGACCGGGCCGACAGGTGTAATGTCCACCTTCGGCGCATCTGAGGAAGACCATTTGAGCTGTGACGAGTCTCCGCAGTTGACCTGCGCTGCCGTGGCCGACAACTCCGCCGTAGGTTTGGCGACTGCCACGGTCGCGGTTGCCGTTCCTGCCTTGAAACGGGCGAGATTGCTGAGCTTTTCTCCACGAGGCCAGGGGACTGTTTTGCGAACTCCTTTCGGAATATCAATAACCACGCGCTGGTTGACCCGAACATCGACTGAGCTGGACCAGATTTCAGCGCCCTTCAAGCCGAGGATCGTAACCTGGTACGTGCCGGGGGAAACGACCAGCTCCTGCTTCCACCACCATTCGTGATCGAACTCATCGCCGTGGCCGACGAAGAAGTCGGGTGTCTTTCCGTTGAGCAACACCGCATCGCGGTTCGCTCCCTCAATGGTCATGGCACCGACTGGCCCCGGGACTGGTTTGTCAATGGGCGTCATGGTGACTTGAAGCTTTGTGGTTTGCCCCGCCGTAATCGAGACGGTGCTGCTTGATGCCGCATATCCGTAGTTGTACAGGTCAATCTTGTGGTCGCCTGGACTGAGGTACAAAGCGTGGAGGGTGGCTTCCCCGTAAGCGAGGCCATCGACCCAAGCGTAAGCCTGTTTCGGAGTTACTTGGATTTTGAGTTTGCCCTCCTGAGCAAGGCTGGGAAGGGTAACGGTCAGAACAAGCAGAATTAAGGAAACAGCTATTCGATCTAAGTGGCTTTTTATTTTCATTGAAGTCTACTCCTCTTCACGCGTATGAGCCGATCTTCCAATCACAAACATCTAAGGCGATCCCAAATAGCGATTCTGCATAGTGCCTCCGAGCGCAAGTTTCTGTCGCGATGAGCACGTTTGTCAGCTAGAAAAACTCCTAGGTGCGTCTGTTTGAACTCGCCGATAGAATCTTCTGGTTTTCGGGCGGTGTGACTTAAGCGAGGACTACATGGTCCAAAAACTAAATATGTCGACAACGTCCAAGTACTATCCAAGAACACCCGGATGCGTGCTTCTCATGACTGACCTCAGGAGCATCGCCGTAAAGTTCTTTCAGTTTTGGTGGAGTCACGTGGCGCGATCTTGAATCGAGAGCGAACGGAAACTACCGGGCCAGTCGCGTTGGCGGCCGCTGTGCAACAGTAAGCAACATGCGGCAACGTTTGCAGACAAAACGTGAAGAGCTGTTGGCCGACTTGCTTGCCGGCGCCACGAATGCACTCTCCTATGTTCCGCAGGGAATGGCGTACGCGGTCGTAGCTGGTGTGAGTCCAACTTACGGCCTCTACACCGGCGTTTTTGCACCCCTGATTGGAGCACTCGTTGCAGGTTCCTCCTTCATGGTCATCACCGTGACCAACGAGTTGGCGATGCCGACGGGAGAAATTCTCGCGACCACCACTTCCATTCGAGCTCTTTTCACACTGACCCTTTTGATCGGCCTGATCCAACTCAGCTTTGGATTGCTGAAGTTTGGCGGTGTGACTCGTTTCATTTCGCACTGCGTGACTACGGGTTTCGTTGCGGGTGTGGGGGTCCTCCTGATTCTGGGGCAAGTGCAAAAATTGACCGGTTACAAGGGCACAGTGAAGGGCAATGTATTCGTAAAGACCGGGGATTGGCTGACTCACCTGAGCGGCATTGATTGGCGAACAACGGTCGTCGGGATCACGACGATCGTTGTCATTGTGGCGCTGCAACGTACGCGGCTCAAACCCATGGCGTTGGTCGGCGGCCTTGTTCTTACAACCGCGCTGGTTTCCTTGCTTCGATGGAATTCGGTGGACCTCGTCGGCGGCATTTCCAGGATTTCGCGTGGCCTCCCTTCTCCCGTTTTACCCGACTGGCGAATGGTTCCGCATCTGTTCGTCGCTGCTCTGTCGCTTGCAGTATTGGGGTTGAGCATTGCGGCCGGGGTGTCGCAAAACTATCCGGAACCAGATGGAAGCATGCCGGATGCATCGCGCGATTTCCTTGGCCAGGGCCTGGCGAATATCTGCGGTGGTTTCTTTCAGGGAATGCCGGCGGGTGGGTCGATATCGCGCACTGCCACGAGCGTCAGCGCGGGTGCTCGAACGCGCTGGGCGAACATCTTTGCCGGGTTAATTCTCGGTCTCTTTTTGTTGTCGGTGGGATCAGTGGCGGAGCTTGTGCCGATGGCTGCATTGGCGGGACTACTGGTTTACATTGGTTTCAATGTAATCCATCTTGAGCGTATCACCAGAGTATGGAATACCCACAACGCGGAGCGGGCGGCTATGGTTGCTACATTCCTGCTGACCCTTTTCATTCCGTTGCACTGGGCAATCTTCGCCGGAGTGGCGATCACCTTATTGTTGTACATCTATTCTTCTTCCACCAAGGTTCGCCTTGTTCAGATCGTTCCAGACAACAGCGGCGGTTTTGAAGAGCAAGTAGCCCCGGCTCGTTTAGCAAGCGGCGAAGTGACCGCGCTGCACGCCTACGGAAACGCCTTCTTTGCTGCAGTGTACGCGCTCGAAGCAAGCCTGCCGCGTCCCGAGGAAGCCCGGAACGCCGTTGTCCTCTTCGGCCTACGCGGGCGAGAGTCCCTTACCAGCAGTGGGATCGCCATGCTGGAACGGTATCTTCGCAGGCTCCGCACCGGCGGCAACGAGCTCATGCTCGTGGGCGTGGACCCCGGGGTGAAACGTGCACTCAAGCGAACGGGGATGATGAGTGAACTGGGCGAGAGCAACGTATTCGATTCCACATCCAGCATTGGGGGTTCGTTCAAAACCGCTTGGGCCGCGGCTCATGAATTGGTCAAAAAGAAGAACTCCGTCTAAGGGAGTCCGGCCAGCACCTTCGCCCGCCTTTTCTTGAACTTTTCATAGAATACCAGCGTTGAGGCAGGAGTGGCCATCATGCTGCTGAATGCCACCAAGGCAATGTCCACGTCGGTTCCCGGAAAGCTGCGCAGTGCAATCGCGGCACACAGCGCCACATTGCGCATGCTGGTTGCACTCGCCAGGATCCTGCGGTTCTCATGTTTCGATCCACCCATCAGCCAACCTAGAATCATGGATCCAGCGATAAGGCAAACCATCGCAGCCAGCGTTCTTACGCCCATCCGCCTCGTCGCTTTTGACTGCTCGAAGAATGTGATGACCATCCACGCCGCGAAAAACAACCGGGCAGAGATGAACGATACTTTCCCGATCATTTCGCTTTCCTCGCCCCAGCGTTGCAGCGTGACTCCGATCGCCCCTGGAAAGATGATGTAGAGCACCAAGACGGTGGCGATTTGGTCGTACGGGATAGTGACCCGCGTCTCCAAGGGAAGAATAATCTCAACTAGAGCCGGCGTAAAAGCAATCGCGGCACAGATAAGCAGCATCGCCAGACCCGCAGCAAACGGGGCATCTTCACGCTCATTCCTTGTGTACCTGATTGCGGACGGAGCGCCCGGAGCGGCCGCGAGTAATAGGAAAGCAATCTCGAAGTCCCTCGGCATCGGAAAGATCCACACCAATATCACCCCGAGCAACGGCACGAGCACGATGTTGGCTGCAAGGGCTCGCAAGAGCAATCCCTTATCGCGAAGCAGCCCCACGACTTCTCGCCTTGTCATTTCCAGTCCTATTGACAGGCTCATGGAGACAAGAAATGCTCTCGCCAAGGACTTGGATAAGGGTCCAAGGATCACATCCATTTAGTCATCACTTTCTCTCGCGTTCGCTACCGTACGACTCCACGCGTTGCGGTCTTTTCTTCTCGATGCTACACGGCTGCAGAAGCCAGGCTTCAGAACTTCCACTCTAAAGCCGAAGTGATTCCCACATCGTTCCGTGGAGCGGTGATCGGTGGCCGACTGTCGAAATTCTCATAGAGACCGAAGTCCCAGAAAAGGCGTCTCACTATCTCGAACCGCAGGTTCGATTGCGTGCTGAGGCGCACCCGCCCGGGATCGGTCAAGCTGGGGAAAATTAGTGCGTGCGAAGTAATATCCATGGTTCTGAAGCGGAAGGTAGAAAACGCCAGGCCCAGAAAGGACTCACCATTGTTGCGCACGGGCTCAATACCGGGCTGAGGAAAATAGTCTTCGTGGGTATAGACCAAGCCTCCTAATGCGAGCAGCGAGGTTGTATCCGTTTGCAGCAGGCGTCTGCCCAGGCCGCCACCGTAAATGGTGCGAAGATTCAGAAGCTGCCGATCGCTCTTCAGAGCGTCGAAAAGACCGGTATAAAACCAGTTTTGTGTCAGATTCCTTGTGTATTGTCCGGTGAACGTGTAACGGGCAGTGTTCGGGCCTTTGGACTGGGCGGTCAATTGCGAACTTGTGCTTAAATCAATCGCGTATACAGGGGTATTATATGCGACGTCAGCGGAAGCAGATGAAGTGGCCTGGCTATTGGCGCCGGAAAAGCTGAACCCATAATCGATTGAACCAGTCCATTGCTTCCAGAAACTGGCTTCCCGCTGCTGAATCGTGATTACTTCGGACTGCGATACTTCGAAACTCTCCTTGTCGGAGACAATTCGAAACTCGTTTTTCGCTCCCTTCCCTCCTCCGATTTTCTCAATACGGCCTGCATAACGGCGCCCGTTAGCCAGCGCCACGATGAATTGGTCTTGGCTCTCCAATCGCTCGACCCGCTTCCAGTCCAGGCGTACCGAGTCTTTCATGTAGTCGGACTTAAAAGAAAGTTCGCCGTGTTGCAGCCCCCTGATCTCGCCCGTGAGGCGGTCCCCATTCTTCATCACCAGCACGTCATCCCTGCGCTTTGCCAGCGAGGGTTGGACGACTGCAACCAGCAGCAACGTTGTGCACACGAATCCTGCGTATTGAAAGGAGTGCATTGCATTTTTAAGGCTGGTCCCGATCAAGCCCACGATATCTTCCCCTTCCCGCGGCTTTGTTGCAGTTCTCGCAGAACCTTTCTTGCCGCAATCCGACGCTCTCTTGTGAAAGCACGACAACATCCCATCACTCTAACGTTCGGAGTTTCGCAAACGCCACCTCCCTCTCGGTTCAGATCAGGGCCAGCAGCAGCGCATACGCCATTGCACCTGCGAAAAAGTGAAAGAAACTGCCCTCTTTTTCCCGGCTCAACTCCATCAACGTGCTATTCGATATGACACCGCCGGCAACAAGGCCGAGCAGCGTCAAGACGATTTCTTCCGGAAGCACCGTAACTTTGGCAGAAAAACCGCCCAGCAACACGACCAAAGCCAGTAGCCATCTGCCGCGACGGTCGTAAGCGTCTCCATGCTGCTCACGCAAGGAATGGTCTACCACCAAAAAGTGAAGGCCCATGGCGATGAGGTACAGCAGCAATGACAATGCGCCATATTCCGCATCTCGCACCATCAGGTAACTGACCAAAGCGCTGTAAGCCATGAACCCAGCCAAGTTGAGCCGGTAGACAAAATCGTTTGTGCGGATTTCTGTGCCTTGTCCTGTTGGCTTTGCCCGCGAGAACCAAGTCATGCGCTCCAGTCCAAAGAAAACAACAAAGCCGAGTAAGCCAGACATGTAAATGCGGAATTCCGGCATCGGCAATCTCGCTCCCTGGGTTAGGCGCGTGAACGTGTGCTGAGCCTCGCTCAGCTCTGGCAGCACATGCAGCCATATATAGGCGACGGAAGCACCAGCGCTGGCAGTGATCCAACGCCGGGATCGACTCTCGTCGGATATCTGAAACCATTTGCCGATTACGAAGACCGATGCCAGTACCACCACTGCCAGCTCGACCTGGAGTTGGGTGGCAAGCACGGCCCTCTCCTAGAATGGACCCGTCTGCAGCACAATGCTAAAGAACACCAGCGCCCCGAGCAGTGCTATGGTGATCGAAATGACCAACACTAGCGAGATTCTGGTGCGAGTGGAGTCCTGGCCCTGCAACTGCTTCATTAAACTCCAATGCTGGAACGAAGCCACGATCAACGCGACCGTGCCAAGTCCTACCAGCGCAAGGCCAAGGTTCCTTGGACCTTGATCCGGAAGTGTAAGCTTTTCTGCCCGAGTGACGTCCTGTAAAAACTTGTAGATTGTGAATCCGAAACTGATCATCGACAGCGAAGTGCGAAGCCACGCCATGAGCGTACGCTCGGCTGCCAACTGAGTGCGCTTCAACGCCAGATCGGTGCGCTGCGCAGCCAGTTCGTTTGAAGTCGGCATTGCTTGGGGATATCCTGCCGCTTCACTCATCGCAGCCTCAGTATTCAAGGCAGACAATGATCCCTTCTACTGGAAGAACTCCTAGGTGACAGAGCCCTCAAGGTAGCGAGCGCGTGGAGCATGGCGAACTGATGACGGGTTGCCGGCCCCTAGCACTTCTCCCAGTTTTCCTTGCAGGGCTCGATTGGTAGTTTTGTTCGCGGACATGCCTACCGCAGAACTTTTGTAGCGGGTATCGAACGACAAGTGGGGTTGAGCCATTGGCAATATCTCACTCCGGAAGCCACAGCGCAAAAGCTCGATGAGTATTCGCACTACCGGCAGGCGCACAGTCATGTTGATCTGTATCGAGAAAAGTGGAGCAGTCACCCCTGTGAGGAGGACCGTCCGATGAGGAAACGAATTGCGGTGTGTTGCGCGCTTCCTATATTTCTAGTTTTCTGTCTCGTCACCTTCGCGCACCAAACCGCGCAGCCTCAAGACACGCAGCAGACTGCGCCGTCTGTGACGGATACGCAACAGCAAAATATCCAGGAATATGTTGAGCTGTTGCGTACCAACGTTCGGCAGCAGAAGGCCGAGATCATGGGCGCTGTGATGCTTCTGGACGTAGATCAGTCGGCTAAATTTTGGCCCATCTACAGCGCGTATGATCACGAATTGACTAACCTGAATAACATGAGACTCGCAAATATCCAGGAATACGCGCGCAAGTATGATCAAATGACCGACGCCAAGGCGGATGAGCTGATTCAGAATGCCTTCGACTATCGCAAGCAGCGTTCCGAACTTTTGGCGAAATATTATGGCCGCGTTAAGGACTCGCTGGGTGCCATCGAAGCCGCGCGCTTCCTTCAGATTGAAGATCAGTTGCTGGCAATTATTGATCTTCAAGTTGAGTCGGCCTTGCCGATTGTGGCGCAAGGATCCTGAAATTAATAGGGAGAAAAAAACATGCGACATGCAATGCTCCGGGCAGCGGTTTTGTTGATGGGGTTGAGTTACGCGGTCACAGGAGTAGGACAAACGCAGGCAGCACGAACAAAAGCGACCGTCCCAGCGGGAACGCAGATCCTGATCCGCATGGTAAATTCCGTGGATTCAAGCAAACAACAGGTGGGATATCGCTTCACAGCCAATCTCGAGACAAATCTCCAGGCGGATGACGTCGTAGTGGCGCCAAGAGGTTCGACGGTTTATGGCCGGCTTGCCCAAGCTAAGTCGGCGGGCAACATGTCGGGCGGAGCCGAACTGACACTGGAGCTGACCGAGATCGTCATCAATGGCACAGCGTATCCGCTTCTGACGAGTACTTACAAAGTGGCCTCACAAGGTCAGGGTAGTAACACTACTAAGAAAGTCGTTGGCGGCACGGGACTCGGAGCCCTCATTGGTGGAATCGCGGGCGGGGGAAAGGGCGCTGCAATCGGCGCGGGGGTAGGCGCCGCGGCCGGTACGACGGCATCCGCAGCTAGCAAAGGCAAGCAGGTATCTGTGCCAAGCGAGTCTCTGCTCGAATTTCGTCTTCAGCAACCAGTCAGCCTTCCTGTGGCGCGGTCGACGGTGGCTCCCCTTGACCATGATCTTCGGCTCATCGCGGCCCTTTGGAGTTCGGTAATTCTGAGCATCGTCGCAAACTAAGTCTGCCTTCAACGAGAAGAGCATCGGTGAACCGGACACTGGCATGTATTCTTCCGCCTTCCAGATCGCAGGCTGTTGCCATAGCAAATCGAACGGAGGTGAGTGTCATGCGCGTGCGGGTTGCGTTTTCACTGCGGTTTTCTATTGGTGGCTACTGGCATCAGCATCATCAGCTCTGGCCCAGTTGCCCGGGGCTGTGACGAGTAGTGCGCCGGTATCCGAACGCCCAACCCTGGGCTTGGTGCTGGAAGGTGGAGGAGCGCTTGGCTTAGCACATATCGGCGTCATCCGGTGGATGGAGGAACATCGCATCCCGGTGAACTATATCGCCGGCACCAGCATGGGTGGGTTAGTGGGGGGATTTTATGCCACCGGCCGAAACGCGGAAGAGATTTATGTAGCAGTGAAGGACATTAACTGGGACCAGGCGATGAACGGGCAAACACCGTTCGATAAACTCTCGTTTCGACGTAAGCAGGACGCGCGTGAATATCCCGCCACGTTGGAGCTGGGGCTGAAAAAAGGACTGCACTTTCGTTCCGGGTTTAATACCGGCCAGGAAGTCTCACTTATTCTCGACCGCATCGCTCTTCCATACTCCGATATCAGCAGCTTCGACGATCTGCCTATACCATTTGCCTGCGTGGCCACCGATCTGGTAACCAACAGCGAGCACATCTTCCGTAGCGGTCCCCTGGACCTTGCATTACGATCGACCATGTCACTGCCAGGGATTTTCACGCCGGTGCGTTCCGGAGGACACATTTACGTCGATGGTGGGTTGCTGAACAACTTTCCCGTCAGCGTCGCCAAGGCGATGGGGGCGGAGTATGTGCTGGGCATTCACTTGGAGACCGCGCCCCTGAATCCTGACGCACCGCTCTCGAGCTTCGGAGTTCTGGGACGGTCCATCGATACGGTCATTGCGGCGAATGAACAGCGGGCCATGAAAGATGCCGACATGGTAGTGACGGTGAACGTGCGGAACTACAGCTCGTTGGATTTCAACGCGGAGGAGGAGATCATCAAGGCGGGCTATGCCGCGGCAGTCGCAAATGCAGCGAAATTGTTATTCCTATCGGTCGATGAGGCCACATGGCGGCAGTATCTGGCGGAGCGTGGTGCGCGGCGGAGGGAGCCGAAAGTCCCGCAGTTTGTCACAGTGACCGGCGTACCTCCGGAGATCGGGGATCCCGTCGCTAAAGATCTATCGGGAATGGCCGATAAGCCCGTTGATACCGCCAAGCTGGACCAGGATATTCGGCAACTGACTGGGACAGGCTCGTTTTCGGTTGTGAACTACTCGATGATCGAAAAAAATGGCGAGCCCGGTTTGCAACTACAGGCGGAAGAGAAAGGTTACTCACAGGCAATCGTGCGGCCGCTGATAAGCATTGATGGCGCCAGCTATGACAATGTGTTCTTCAGCCTCGGCGCCCGAATTACGTCCCTGAACTTTGGTGGATACCGCCGCGAGCTGCGCACAGACGTCATTTTTGGCTCCCAGTACGGAATCGGCAGCGAGTACTATCGGCCGTTCACCGCGACGACTGACTGGTTTGTGGCCCCGCGAGCACTGTACAACAATGCACAATTCCCGCTATTCAGTGGCAACGACTTTCTTGCGCTCTACCGGAAGCGTGCGGCGCTCGGTGGATTGGACGTTGGCTATGCCTTTGGAAAAACCGGCGAGGTGCGCTTCGGGTATGAAGGTGGATATGAGCAGTTGAAACCACAGATCGGAAGAACCAGCGAGTTGCCGACGGTTGCCGGGCCGACCGGTGATGTCAGGTTGCAATACACTCTAGACACCTTGGACCAGCCAGTGGTTCCGCGTAGCGGAGAAAGTGTTCGTTTTTATACTAAGTACTTCAACGAAAATCCAGGGGCGCCACGCGGTTTCCCGCTATCGGAGCTGCAGCTCCAGAACTTTTTCCGGTGGAGCGATCGGACTTCGGTGTTTCTCAATGCTTACGGAGGAACGAGCTACAACTATAAGACAGGCATACCGGCGTTCGGTCTTGGCGGCGTAACCCGGTTCGTGGCTTTCGGAACCAATGAACTGCTGACGGACCAGTACTTCCTGTTTCAAACTGGATACATTAGAACATTGAAGAACCTACCGCCGCTTTTGGGGAGCACAATTGACGCCCTCGGCATTTTTGAAATTGGCAAGGCTTATCAGACTCCCTTCAAGCTTCCAGGAGATGTGGGCGGAGCGCTGATTGTGAACACAATATTCGGGCCGGTCGAAATCGGGGGCGCTGTCGGCGATTACGGCCACGCTAAATTCTTCTTCCAGGTTGGGAGAATTTTCTGAAACCACTGCAGCCATAAACCAAAGGAACTAGCACTTTTCCCAGTGGTCAGGTACTACTCCCATAAACTACACGTGTGCAAGGTACTGCATCGTTATCGGAGATCCCATGTCAGATCAAAGCGCTAAGCTCCCTAGAAGCATTCTTCCCATTCCATCCCAGCCGCGCGCCGGCCTCACAACCTATGACGCGAAAGACCCCAATACAAAGTTTCCGCCGATCGAGCCTCTGCGCCCGCCCAAAGGCGCACCCAATGTGCTGATCGTCCTGCTCGACGACGTGGGCTTCGCGGCGTCCAGCGCTTTCGGCGGACCGTGTGCGACACCCAACTTTGAGAAGCTCGCCTCCGGCGGACTGAAATTCAATCGATTCCACACTACCGCTCTCTGCTCGCCGACGCGGCAAGCGCTGCTTACGGGCCGCAATCATCACTCGGTTGCCATGGGTGGCATTACCGAGCTCGCCACCTCTGCGCCCGGCTACAGCTCCATATTGCCCAAGAACAAAGCGCCGCTGGCGATAACCCTCAAGCTGAACGGTTACTCGACGGCGCAATTCGGGAAGTGCCACGAAGTACCGGCCTGGCACCTCAGCCCGATGGGTCCGTTCGACCAGTGGCCGACAGGCGGAGGAGGATTCGAGTATTTTTATGGATTTATCGGTGGGGAGACCAACCAGTGGGATCCCGCGATCTACGAAGGCACCACACCGGTGGAACAGCCGAAGACCGCGGAGGAAGGTTATCACTTTACCGAAGACATGACAGACAAGGCCATCGCTTGGGTGCGCCAGCAGAAAGCTTTGATGGCGGACAAGCCGTTCTTCATCTATTTCGCGCCCGGCGCTTGCCATGCGCCGCACCACGTGCCCAAAGAGTGGGCGGACAAGTACAAAGGCAAGTTCGATCAGGGGTGGGACAAACTGCGTGAGGAGATCCTTGCTCGGCAGAAGAAGCTGGGCGTCGTTCCACAAAATGCCGAGTTGACGAAGCGGCCCAAGGAGATTCAAGCCTGGGATGAAGTCGATCCGAAAATGAAACCCGTTCTGGCGCGAGAAATGGAGGTGTACGCCGGCTTCCTGGAGCACACCGACCATCATGTGGGGCGGCTGATCGACACGCTCAAGGACCTTCAAATCCTCGATGACACACTGATTTACGTAATCATCGGGGACAACGGCGCGTCAGCCGAAGGTACCCCTAACGGCACGTTTAACGAGCTGCTCACGATGAACGGGATCACTGGCATTGAGACTCCCGAGTTCCTGACGCAAAAGATCGACAAGTTTGGCGGACCGGAAGCATACAACCATTACGCCGTGGGCTGGGCGCACGCCACCGACACACCCTATCAGTGGACCAAGCAGGTGGCGTCGCACTGGGGCGGCACGCGCAATGGGACGATTGTGCACTGGCCCAAGGGCATCAAGGCAAAAGGCGAGATTCGTTCGCAGTTCTGCCACGTGATCGACGTGGCCCCGACCGTGCTGGAAGTCGCCGGGCTGCCGGAACCGACCATCGTCAACGGCGTGCAGCAGGCGCCCATGGAAGGCGTCAGCATGGCCTACTCGTTCGACGACGGCAAAGCCACAGAGCGGCACGAGTTGCAGTATTTTGAAATGTTCTGCAATCGGGGAATCTACCATAGGGGATGGAGCGCCGTGACCCGGCACTCCACGCCTTGGATGATGACGGCAAAGCTGCCCGCCTTCGACGACGACGTGTGGGAACTGTACGATGGCAACACGGACTGGACCCAAGCGCGCGATCTGGCGAAAGAGATGCCGGAGAAGCTCCACGAACTGCAGCGGCTGTGGCTAATCGAGGCGACCAAGTACAACGTGTTACCGCTTGATGACCGCAGAGTCGAGCGCTTCAATGCCGACATGGCGGGCCGGCCCCAGCTCATCAAGGGCAACTCGCAACTGCTATTTGGCGGGATGGGAAGGTTGACCGAGAACAGCGTTGTGGTCACGAAAAACAAGTCCTTTTCGATCACCGCTGAGGTGGAGGTGCCATCGAAAGGAGCTGAAGGCGTCATCATTCACCAAGGCGGCGCGTTCGCTGGCATGAGTCTTTACGCCAAGGGTGGAAAAGCAAAGTTCGCTTACAACTTCTTCGGTCTCCAAACTTTTACCACCGAGGCTAGTCAGCCAATTCCAGCCGGCAAGCACCAGGTGAGAATGGAGTTTGGCTACGATGGCGGGGGGTTCGGGAAGGGCGGCAATGTTAGCCTTTATTATGACGGCAAGAAGGTCGGTGAAGGCCGCGTTGAGCACACGGTTCCGATGGCGATGTCCGCAGATGAGACGACCGATGTGGGCCGCGATACCGGTACACCGGTCAGCTCAGACTACACCCGCAAGACCAGCGTATTTAACGGGAAGGTCAATTGGGTGCAGATCGACCTGGGCAAGGACGTCCACGATCACTTCATAACTCCGGAGGAACGCCTGAACCTGGCCATGGCCAGGCAGTAAACGCGTCGGGGCTCGCGCATTCGGCAATGAAGCTCAAGAAGTCCAAAGCTGT
This sequence comes from uncultured Acidobacteriota bacterium, assembly GCA_963832245.1. Classification (GTDB taxonomy): domain Bacteria; phylum Acidobacteriota; class Terriglobia; order Terriglobales; family Acidobacteriaceae; genus JABDBE01. Next base: position 1,004,015 of record CAWHTG010000004.1, on the reverse strand, counting down.
CTGAGGACGCGGCAGCCACGAACCATTTTTGTTCGGAGGAAATAGAGGAAATTATGAACTCACTTCGTTGGAATGTTGGCACCGCCGCTCTTCTCTTTGCAGTCTGCACAGGATCGCTGGCTTCAGCCCAGCAAGACGCATCTTCATCGGCACCGGCTGCATCTGCGTGGTCACCCGCACAAAACATCGGGATGTTTGCGTTTCCTAAGAATGGTCAAACCGCAGACCAACAGCTGAAGGATGAGAGCGACTGCTACGGGATGGCCAAGCAGCGCACCGGACTTGATCCTCAGAAGCCTGCTCCTGCCGGACCAACCGCAGAACAGGTACAGGCGGCCCAAAAGCAGGCCGCTGAGAATGCGGATCAGGTGAAGGGAGCGAGGGTTGCAGGCGCAGCTCGGGGCGCTGCTGGAGGAGCGGCGATTGGCGCTATTGGGGGCAGTGCCGGCAAAGGCGCTGGGGCTGGCGCCGTCGCAGGGACGATGCGGGGTGGGGCAGCGCAACGTTCAGCAAATGCTCAATCACAGCAAAAAGCTGCCGCACAGGCTAAAGCGAATCTGCAGAAGGAACACGAACAAGAGTTGCTGGCGCACAAAGAAGGACTAGACACTTTCCAGCGCGCGTTTGCGGCGTGCATGGACGCGCGGGGCTATTCGGTAAAGTAGAGCCGTGCCAACTATTCACTGTATGAATGACCAAAAATCCTGAACAAAGCGGCTCTCCCTCGCTGACGTGTTGTCAAATTGCCTGGTTGAACCGTTGAATATTCACGATTAGGCAAGTTGAATGAAAGGAGGCTAACACATGAAAAAGATAGCTATGCTGATCTTGGGAGTGGCTGTTATCATCTCGCCCCTCTTGTGCCAAGAGGGGCAAACCAAACAGGAAGCATATAGCGGCACAGCTATCGGAACTGGGGGGGTCAGCGTCGGCCAAGTCGACGGGCTTTGACTTCCGGGTTGACCGCTACACCACTGATGAAGAAGTCGACCAATTAGCGACGCTGTTGAAAGAGAAAGGTCCTGACGCGCTCCGCGGCGCAATGGAAAAACTTGATGTAGGACGAATCAACCCGACAGGCAGCGTAGGAAACTCGATTGCCGTCGCACGGAAGCGGCAAGCTGGTTCAGACACGATAGTGACGATTGTGACTGCTCGCGTTATGCCATTTGTCGAACTCTATCGAGGCGGGCGAACCAAGGACTATCCCTTTGGATTCCTACAAGTGAAGTTGGACGACAAAGGTCAGGGAAGCGGCCAAATCATGGTTGCAGCCAAGATTCGGTTTGATAAGAAGAAGGGGCACTACGAGATCGAAAGCTACGGGAACCAGTACATCAAAGCCGTAAACGTCCGTCCGAGATCATAGCGGTGAGTCCCGATTTTGCCCCTCGCAATTAGAGGTTTGAAAGGCGACCCCTCGGAGAACTGATGTCCCTGCTGGCGCAGGCAGATGGTCGGAGAAAGATAACTGGGATACTCGCACGTGGCCTGGTGTGGCTGATCGCACTCCTGCTCACTTTGTGGGCAGCAGCGGCCTTGTATTTCGACTTGCCACACGCATCTTGGAGGCTTCCGGTCTCGCTGATTTACGCAATTCTTGTCCTATCTGTTATGTGGACCTTTCGTTCCCGCTGGCTTGGGCCGGCGGTAGGTGTGGTCGCGTTTGCTTGCGTATTAACGTGGTGGTTATCCCTGCAGCCGTCCAACGAACGTGCCTGGCAGCCGGACGTAGCCCAAACTGCCTGGGCAGAAGTCAACGGCAACCAGGTTACAATCCACAATTTCCGCAACTGCGATTATCGCACTGAGACTGACTACACACCCAATTGGGAAACCAGGACCGTCGATCTTTCCCAGTTGCGCGGCCTGGACGTGTTCGTCACCTATTGGGGTTCACCCTGGATCGCACATCCCATCGTCAGTTTTGACTTTGGCGACCAGGGCCATGTGGCCATGTCAATAGAGACGCGGAAGGAGGTGGGAGAAACTTATTCCGCCATCCGCGGCTTCTTCCGCTATTACGAGTTGATCTATACCATCAGTGACGAACGCGACGTGGTTCGCCTGCGTACCAATTATCGGAAAGGAGAAGACGTTTATCTTTATCACATACGAGCTACGCCGCAGCAGGCACGGACTGTTTTTATGGACTACTTAAGCCGAGCCAATCGGATGCGCGACCACCCGGAGTGGTACAACGCCCTTACCAACAACTGCACCACTAACATCGCGTCTCATGCCGCCCAGGCTAGAGCCGGGAAGGCAGTGAGGTGGGACTGGCGCATCCTGCTCAACGGCAAGGCCGACGAGATGATGTACCAGCGCGGGGATCTGGCTGGCAATTTGCCATTTGATGAGCTCAAACGGAGCGCCTACATTAACTCAGCAGCTCAGGCAGCTGACAACGCCCCCGCTTTCTCTCAGCTCATCCGCCAGGGGCGGCCCGGATTCGCGCAAGCGGACGAGAGCGAAGAAGAGTGATCCTGAGATGAGAGTCAATGTTCATGGGTGATTCGGGTTCGCGCAGCAGCTAATATTTACATCGGAAGGGTGCATGCAAAGGCGGTGGTGGAGTACCCCGTATCGCGGCCGGAGGAGACTGAGACTTGCCACTTCGTTGCGGGTGCGGTGCATCTTGGTATTGTTTTTTTCCCTGCCTGTCTCGGCTCAGAAGATTTCAGTTGATTACGACAAGAAGGTTAACTTCTCCCGCTTTAAGACCTATGCCTGGGCAACTGGGACACCGGTCCCGAATCCGCCTTTGGACCTCTACATTATGGGGGCAATTGACCTGAATCTCAAACACAAAGGACTCTCCAAAGTTGTGACCGAAGACGCCGATTTAGTGATCACTTATCACGCAGCTTCGAGTACGGAGCTGAACATAAGCGGTATTGGCAATCCCACGCTCTTGACGACAAAGGGATACAACTCGACAGACCCAGCAGGCTGGTCGATTCCATCCACCGCGGGTTCCGTGGCCAGGCAAGTAAGAAAGGGATCCTTGGCCGTGGAGATGTTTGACCGGCAGAAAAAGGAACTGGTGTGGGCCGCTCAAGCCAAAGGTACCATCAAGGAAACCCGGAAAGAGAGATTGGACCAGTTGGATAAGGCTCTGACCAGGATGATTGACCAGTATCCGCCTAAAGGAAAGTAGAATGTGTTTCTATAATTCAGACGAAACCACAGGTCGGATTCACCGAACCGGCATGGATATTTGCTACTGCTGTCGCGCGCTGCATCGTGCCTGCATGGCACGTGCTTGCCGGTGCGCGGGACGTGATGGCAGCGCTTTTCAACATTGTATGGAGGAAACCTTATGAAGAACTCTTGGTTGGGAGTAGGTCTACTTGTTTCCGCGATTTCGTTGCCGGCCTTCGGGCAAAAGAAGGAGCAGGATCGAGTCGAAAATGCTGGAAAGGTGATGCAAGAAATTGTGAATATCCCCGACAATATTCCACAGGATGTCCTCGACAAGGCGGATTGTGTAGTCGTTTTACCTTCCGTGCTCAAGTTTGCCATCGGTATTGGGGGAAGTTACGGCCGCGGCGTGATGACCTGTCGCGGCGGCAAGGATTTCAAAGGTCCTTGGGGTGCGCCAACAATGATTGCACTCGAGGGTGGCAGCTTTGGCTTGCAGTTGGGTGGGCAGGCGACCGACTTCGTACTGCTGTTGATGAGCCCACGGTCAGCCGAGAACATCCTCTCCAGTAAGGTCAAGTTGGGGGGTGACGCCTCCGCTGCCGCGGGTCCGGTGGGGCGGACTGCATCCGCGGAAACCGACGTAACACTGCGAGCCGAGATCCTCTCGTATTCTCGCGCTCGGGGATTGTTCGCTGGAATCTCTCTCGCCGGCTCGACCCTTCGCGCGGACAATGACGCAAATAAGAATCTGTACGGAAAACAGGTGAGCGCGCAAGACATCGTGTTCAACCGCGCGGTGGCTGCGCCTGCGTCGGCTGAGTTGTTGCTGGCTACGCTTAATAAGAAGTCTCCAAAGAATAAATCGAATGTTGGTAAAGGTTAATCCTGCTCAACGGCAAGGCCGACGAGATGATGTACGAGCGCGGGGATCTGGTTGGCAACTTGTCGTTCGATGAGCTCAGACGGAGTGCCCACATCAACGCAGCAGCTAAGGCAGCCGACAATGCCCCCGCTTTCTCGCAGCTAATTCGCCAAGGCCGGCCTGGATTCCGGCAACAGGACGGGAGCGAGTAACAAGCGATTCAGAGATGATTTTTAACGTGGCATTGTCATCGGAAGGATATATATGCACAGGTTGGGGCGGAGTACCACATCTGGTGCCGGAGAAGAGTGAGACTGCCCGGCATCGCTGCAGGTGCAGTGCTTGCTTGTATTGGTTTTTTCCCTGCCAGTATCCGCTCGGAAGATTATCGTTGATTACGACAAGAAGGTTGATTTCTTCCGCTTTAAGACCTACACGTGGGCCGCTGGGACACTGGTCCCAAATCCGTCCTTGGACCTCTACATTATGGGGGCAATTGACTTGAATCCACCAAGAAGCCCGATCCCAGAGGCGCACACACCATCCTGCGCGAGACCAAAACCCGGCCTGACCAAACTCTGATGGTCGGCGACTCCTCCGTCGACGTCATCACTGACCGCAACGCCGGCCTCTGGACCTGCGGCGTAACGTACGGCTTCGCCCCCACACCCACTGCGAAGCCCCGCCGGACGTAACGGTAGACAGTCCCCACGTGGTTCCAACCGCTGCTTCGTGCCCTTAGTGGTTAATGCCTTTTGTCCGGCTCGCACGATAAACTGCATTCGAGAATGGACACTTTCAACCCCGCCGAACTACGCAAGCTGCGCAGCCTGAAAACTCCCTACGGAATCCAGCGACTTCTCGACGACATGCCCTACCACCTCGAGGACACCGCCTGGTCGCCGCGCCGCGTCCTGCGCGAAAACACAGCCCACTGCTGCGAGGGCGCCATCTTTGCCGCCGCCGCCCTTCGGGTAAATGGCTACCCACCGCTATTGCTCGATCTCGAGGCCGACCACGATACCGACCACGTCCTCGCCCTCTATCGCGTGAACGGCCACTGGGGCACGGTCGCCAAATCCAACTACAGCGGATGCCGCTATCGAGAACCCGTTTACCGCACTCTGCGCGAGCTCGCCATGAGCTACTTCAATGTATATTTCAACATGCGCCGCGAACGCACCCTGCGCACGTTCTCGCGACCCGTCAACCTCTCCCGCTTCGATCGCCAGAACTGGATGACCACCGAGGAGCCCGTCTGGTTTATCGTGAACTATCTCTTCGAAATTCACCACTACAAGCTACTTCGCCCAGAGATGATCAAAAACCTGCACCGGCTGGACGAAAGATTATTCCAGGCCGAATGTCTGGGAAAGGCATCGCGCTAATCGCCACCGTGACTGCAACATCGCGGAACCATCCGGGTTCAACTTCCGTATCAATGCTCATGCACGCCAGACCCACCCTGCTTGTTTTTCTACTCTTCGTATCTGCATTTGCCCAAAACGCCGCTCCCCAGGACGCCGCTTCCTCAAAACCACCGGATGAGCCTACCCCCTCCCTTTCCCAGGACCAAATCCGCGAACTGATCCGCCACACCGCGGAAAATGACATGGAGAACGACAAACGTCAACGCGACTACACCTACGTCCAGCGCGAGGAGCAACACAAACTCGACGGCAAAGGCCAAGTCAAATCCACGGAAATAAAGACCTCCGAGATCATGGAACTCTACGGCGAACAAGTCGAACGCCTGATCTCCAAAGACGACAAACCCCTCTCCGACAAAGACAACAAGAAAGAAGAAGAGAAAATCCAGAAAGTGATCGAAAAGCGCAAAAACGAATCCGAACACGACCGCAAGAAGCGCGAAGAAAAAGAAGAGAAAGAGCGCGAACAAAGCCGCCAGTTCGTGCGCGAGGTGGCTGACGCCTACAACTTCCACTTTGCCGGCATCGAGTCCCTGGACGGACGCGACACCTACGTCATCGATGCCGAACCCCAACCCGGCTACCAGGGGCATCTGAAAGAATCCAAATTCCTGCCCAAGTTCCGCTTCCGCGCCTGGATCGACAAAGATGAATCGCAGTGGAAGAAGCTCGACATCCAGTGCATCGACACAGTTACCTGGGGCCTGTTCCTGGCCCGCATCCACAAGGGCTCGCGCATCATCATCGAGCAAACCCGCATCAACAACGAAGTCTGGCTGCCGCAGCACATTGACGTGAAGGTTGATGTGCGCCTCGCCTTGCTGAAAAACTTCGACGTCGAAGACGACATCACCTACCGCGACTACAAAAAATTCCGCACCGGCACCAGGATCGTTCCCCTCGGAGAATTGCAACCACAACCCTGACTCCCAAAACAATTTCCACCACGTCCAGCGCCCGACCTGTCGCGACGAACACGTAGCGCCGGACGCCTCGGACCACGCGAAGTGCTTGGCGGTGGTTCCGTCCGGGGGCCGAGCGAAGCTCGACCAGTTCGTATCAGGGCGCGACTTCAGTCGCGTCGACATTGCCCGGAAAATACTCCGGCTTCAGCCACTGCCCTTTTTGCCAACGTCTGCGACGAAAACAAAAAAGGCTCCTCCCGCGCGGGAAGGAGCCCCTGAACGCCTCGTGACGGCTAGAAAATAATCTTGCCCACGAGCTGCATGTTAAAGGGTTCGCCGGGACCAAGCCCAGGCGCGCCGTTGAAGTCGCCGATAGTGTCACCCACAAAGCCCTTGCTGTTGACCGATCCAGCGCCTGTTGCCAGGTTCTTGCGATTGAACGTGTTGAACATTTCTGCTCGCAATTGCACTCTAAAGCGCTCGGTCACAGGGATGTTCTTGATCACTGACAGATCCACATCCGCAAAGCCCGGGCCGACGAAAGCATTCCGGCCCAAGTCCCCGTCCGGATTGGTTGTCCCCGGGCAACCCGCCTTGCCAGGTATACAGAACGCTGCCGGGTTGACCCACGGCTCGCCCCCGCTCAACGCCTTAAAGGTGTGATTGACGCCCGCGAACGGGTCTGCAACCAAATTCAGGCCCGGACGTTGGGTTCCCGAGGCGTTGATTCCGCCGAAGTTAAATGGCTGTCCGCTGTGGAACGACCACAAGCTACTGACCTGCCAGCCATGAGTTAGGATCTTGGGTCCGTGTGAGGAACCCGGAATATCGTAGGTCCAGAAAGTGGTAAAGTTGTTGCGGGTGTCGAAATCCCCGCTCCCCCATTCCTGCTTCAGGTTGAAGCTGTCCAGCGGAATCTGGCCGCGATATTCCGTCATGTCGTCCAGAGCGTGCGCCCAGGTATAGGCGAACTGCGCCGAAAGCCCATGCCAAGTCCTGATACGAAGCGTGGTTTGCAGAGAGTTGTAATTAGAGTTGCCGATGCTGTTGAGCTGCAAGATCGAGCCAACGTTTGGATACGGGCAAACCCCTCCGGGGCAGTTGTTTGTAGTTAGGCCGGTCAGTGAGCTGACCACATTGCTGTAGTTCCCATTTTGGTTGATGTTTAACATCACCGACGATTTGTGTCCCGCGCTGCCTACGTAACCAACCTGCAGGACTGCGGCGTTGCCCAGCCCTTTTTCAATATTCAGGTTGTAGTTGTAGAAGTAAGGCGTGCGGAAATTCTGGTTGACGGAATACACGTTATAAATGTTGGTGCCGCACCCGCTGAGGGTCGGACAAGTCGTAACCCCCGGAAAGATCTGCTGGTTGGCCACCCAAGTGTACGAGGTGTTGCCATTGACATCGGCACCGTAGTTGGCTACTGGGTGCGGCCCGATCGGATTGTCCTGTAAACCATCGGCTCCGCTGATCGGCGGTCTAAAATCAAGAAAGGGGTTCATGTTGATTTGATCGTAGAATACCCCTACTCCACCGCGCACCACGAGGTCGTTCGCGCCTGTGGGCTGGTAGGCAAACCCAAATCGTGGCGCAAAGTTATTCCGGTCAGGCGGGAAAATGGAATCGATGCCGTTCCCTTGAATCTGCAGTCCCTTTCCCTGGGCAAAGACTGCGAGATCCTTATTGGTGCTGTGCAGCGGCCCGATATACTCGTAACGGAGTCCAAAATTCAGGTTCAGCTTGCGCGTCACCTGCCAGCTGTCCTGCCCGAAAAAGTCAAAGCCGTTCACTCTCACAAACCGTTCCGCATCTCCGACCGCGATCGAGGACGATGCCACGTCGCCAGCCAGAAAGTCGGCGAGGGCGCATGCAGGGTCACCACCAGTACATTGGGCCGTTGTCCCCCAGGGTCCTTGCGTCCCGGTAAAGTTGAATGATCCCAGCGATCGGCGGAAGTAAAACTCGTCCACGCGACCTTGCCGGACCTCACCCCCGAACCGGATCTGGTGCTTGCCCATGGTGTACGAAACGATATCGGTCAAGTGCCCGGTGATGTCATTACGTCCTTCCGGAGGCGTGATTCCTATCTGATCGAAGCCAGTGATGGCAATGTTGGGCGCGCCCAGAATCGGCTTTCCATTAATCAACGCGTCGGGACTGGTAAACAGGCCTAGCGCTCTCTCGTTGAAGCTGTTGTTCGCATCATGGAAAACCTGGTTGAAGTAGCTGACGCCAAACAGCACTTGATTGGTCAACTTGGGCGAGAGGACCGAATTCAATATCAGCGAGTAATTCTGCACGTGAATCGGAGCCACCTCGAAGTAGTATCCAAGGTTGGAACTGGCAGTTGCCAATGCCAGACTGGCCCCGGGCGGCTGGGTCTGGCTACCTTGTCCCACGAAGAAATGGAACGAGAGATGCTCGTTAGGCGTAAAGTTGTGGTCCAGTTTAACCACCCCGTTCTGGCTGTAGCCCGTTCCTGGCACAGTTGCGAAATAATTGTTCAGTGTGGCCGGAAGACCCACGATTGAACTGGGCCAAAGGGTTGAGAGCAACGTAGCCGACAGGGGGCTTGGAGTGACCCCGTTTGCCGTTAGCAAAGCCTGGGCGTTCGTCACCCACGCCGCCGACGGTTCCGTGGACAATCCCGTCAGTCCGAAAATGTAGTTCTGCTTCTCGAACCCCAGGAAAAAGAATGTCTTGTCTTTGATAATCGGACCGCCCACAGTGAAGCCCGTGTTGTAATTGCGTAGTCTTGGCGGCTTCGGGAAGTCCGGTGTGGCCACAAAGAACGGCGAAGACGCGGCATAGAACTCATTGCGGTTGTAGTAATAGCCAGTGCCGTGGAAGGCATTCGTACCGGATTTGATTGCCAGATTGACCGTCCCGCCTGCGTTGCGTCCGGTCTCAGCATTCGACTGCGTCTGCGCCGAGAATTCGTCGATGGCGTCAATCGGCATCACCACGCCCGCGATTCCAGAAACTCCACCTTGATTCACAGCAGGGATGTTGTGCCAGAAGTCATTATTATCGGTTCCGTCGATCTGCCAGTTCATCTGGTTGGCCCGCGTACCGTTGAGCGAGCCGAAGCCGCCGACCGAGTAACCTCCGTAGCCCGGAGCCACCGCGATCAACTGCGAAAAATCACGTCCATTCAACGGCATATCCTGCAGCGCTCTCGTGGTAATGGTGTCGCTCTGCGTGGTCGTGGTCGTATCCACTTCCAGCGCCGCTGCCGACACTTCCACAGCCGTCGTTTCCCGGCCCATGGTGAGTTTGACGGGCACCGTGAATACGTTTCCCGCCGTCACGTTGACGTTTTCGACATTGGTCTGCTGAAACCCCTTGACCGTCACTGTCACTCTGTATGCGCCCACCGGGAGATCCTGAAAAGCGAACTCACCGCCAGATGTCGTGACCGTGCTATGCACCCCTCCGGTCGCAATCTCCGTGGCCTTTACATCGGCACCCGAGACCACTGCACCCGAAGGGTCAGTGACGGTGCCATTAATTTCACCCCGAAACGTCTGTGCGTACCCAGTCGCTCCAACCAGTACCAGTACCACCAGGGCTCCCACTAAGCGTCGCATCTTACTACCTCCGTCGTTTACTTGTTAGTTAGCGTTCTGAACCCACATAGATTTGCGTTCCGGGTCTCGGGTGCACGCCATTCACGCGTAAAATATGGCCAGCCGAGGCCATCTTTTTTTGAAGCCCGTATTGTATCGCATGCCGCAGACAAAGCAAGCTATAAGGGTCGTGGCAGTCAACATCAGCCGTGTGTTGTGTTGTTATTAGCTAACGATGAAGACAGCCCCAAATCTTCAACCCCCTTGCCGCTGATCGAAATGCGCATCCAGTGTAGTGCCATCTCTCTAGCCGCGGCGCATATAAATTGTTCATAGCTGCCATCGGAAACTCAGCACGATACGATAAAAGGCCCGCCAAAGCGGCACTTTTCAGGATGACGCATTGTAGCGCACGCGCCCCGCAAAGCAAGTGAGAAGCGGGGTACCTGAAGATCAGGGAGAAAGCCTGCGGAGGAGAAACAGCCGCGAAGCGGCGAAAGAGTGCGGCCCACGGCGCAAGCCGTGGGAAAAGTCACGAAATATATTGAGCCCCAGCGGGGCGAAAGATCAGTCACCACGCAGAATCGTCTACGCGCGCCCCGGCGCATAAAGTTCTGCCGACTCGCGGCATAAGACGTTCCGACGCTAGAACAGCTACATCTTGGTCAAGGTGAAATTCCCCAATCCGCTGCAGCCCGAAGTCAACCCGGTTAAGGTCCACGTGCCCGTGATCGTATTGTTGTTCACCGTGCCCTGAAGGACAAGCGTGTTGCCGCTGGGCGTTCCAGACGTAATGGTCAACTGGAACCCACCAGTGATATTGCCATTGAAGTTCCCGCTCAGGACGAAAGACCCGGTCTGCGAGCCGCCCGAAGTAAAGCAGGGAGTCGAGGTGGTGAAAGTGAGATTCGTGCCCGTCACCGTACTGCCATTGCTTTGAGTGAAAGAGGTTGTGAACGTCAAGTCTTGCGTTCCCGTCAGAGTAGCCGTCCAGTTGCCGTTGACCGTGTCCGAAGCACTCGAACTCCCGCCGCAAGCGGCAAGGATTAAGCCAACGGCCAAAACAACAGCGATTCCAAACTGCTTCATAAGAAACTCCTAGGTCGCTTCAAACCCAAGGCGCCCTCAAAAGTCGCGTCCTACGCCTAAAAGAGCTGGAAGCGACTGCGGACAATGTACGGCATCGAACAGAGTTTGCTTGAAAATGCGGTGAACCCCATGAGTCAGGACAGGCCGGGAAGCTGGAAACGAAGGAAGGCCCCCACTTCAGGATTGAGCGCGGCCGGTGAAACATAAAAACGCCCAAGCCATCAGGCTCAGGCGCTTCATAATCCGAAAGCTGAGTGCTGACTACTACCTACCTCTTCACCTCATCCTTCTCCACCACTCCATCCTTTATATTCACGACCCGGTGCGCGTATTCGGAAATGTCGTGCTCGTGGGTTACCAAAACGATTGTGTTTCCCTGGGCCTGCAGGCGATCCATCAAGGCCATGATTTCGTTTCCGGTCTGCGAATCCAAGTTGCCGGTGGGTTCGTCGGCGAGAATGATTGAGGGCCGATTCACCAGCGCCCGCGCAATCGCCACTCGTTGCCGCTGCCCGCCGGAGAGTTCATTAGGCTTGTGCATCATGCGCTCGGCCATGCCTACCGATGCTAGCGACGCCTTCGCCCGTTCCACCCGTTCTTCCGCCGGCACGCCAGCATAGATCAACGGAAGCTCCACGTTGTGCAACGCAGTCGCCCGCGCCAGCAGGTTAAAAGTCTGAAACACAAAACCAATTTCCTTATTGCGAATCCGCGCCAACTCATCATCATCCAATTCGCTGACCTGCTGATTATTCAACCAATACTGCCCTTTACTAGGCGTATCCAAACACCCAATCAAATTCATTAACGTAGACTTCCCCGACCCGCTCGGGCCCATGATGGCAACGTACTCGTTGCGGCGGATGTTTAGATTTATGCCGCGCAGGGCGTGCACTTGCTGTTCCGAGCCCATGTCGTATGTTTTCCATAAGTCCCGCGTACTGATCATGAAGGTTTCTGAGGAGGACGACACTGGGGGTTGGGGAATGTTTAGTACTTCGGCGGTTGCCATTCTTTTCTCCATTTACTGGTCGGACAGTTGCCGTGCTCCGATTCCTGATTGCTCCCTTCGCCGGCTTTGCATTGGACGCATCATCGCCGCGAAGGTTAGACCCTTAACTGGTTTCTTCTTCTTCCTTCTTGGGGGCTGCGTTGTCTACTTTTATGCTGCTGCCGGGACGCAGGGTGCGTAATACTTTGTAGCTTCCGGTTACGATTTCGTCGCCTTCTTTCAGTCCCTTGATCACTTCGATATCGGTCGTGCCTGCGATTCCGGTGTCGACGGGGACGAATTCGGCTTTGCGGTTGCGTAGGATGAATACACCCTGAATTTCCTGTTTGTCTTTCTCTTTCTCTTTATCTTTCGACGCGTCCGGCGCTGCCGCTTGCACTGAGCCCTTTTCATCCTTGGGAACGAGGTCGGCTTGACGCCGTACGGTTAGAGCCTGGATCGGAATGGTGAGCGCATTTGCTCTGGTCGCGGTGGTGATCTTGGCGGTCGCGGAAAGACCTGGACGCAGGTCTTCAGGCGGGTCCTGCAAGGTCACGACTACTTTAAAATCTTTTGCTTCCTGGCTGGTGCTGGTTTGTTGCGAGGTGGAGACGCCGGTCGAGCGGACGATGGCGTTGTCCCCAATCTCAGTCACCACTGCTTTAAAAAACTTCTTTGGGATCGCGTCAATCGTTACCTGCGCGGGCTGGCCCATCTGCACATTCACGATGTCGGTCTCATCCACCTTGACTTCGGCGGTGATTACGGACATATCGGCCAGCGTCATCAGGGTGCTGCCTGGCGAATTCTGGATTCCAATGACTACGGTCTCGCCTTCGCGCACCGGCAAATTTGTGATCACTCCGTCAAACGGGGCCTGATAGGTGGTCTTCTTCAAAACATCGTTGGCGTGGGTCAGGTTAGCGTCGGCCTGGTTAATGCGGCGATCGGCCGATTCCTTCTGCGCCTTGGCTTGCGCTACCCGCGCTTCTGCCTGTGCGAGTCCGGCTACGGCGGTTTGGTGGGCCGCTTTTTGCATGTCATAGTCCGACTTCGAAATCAACGCGTCTTTGTACAGGCCCTGAGCGCGGCTCCAGTCGAGGTCCGAACGCTCCGCATCCGACTTTGCGCGATTGAGATCGGCCATCGACGTGTTTAGCGCGGCCTCGGCTGCGACCGCATCCGTCCGCGCCGCCTCGAGCGAAGCTTGGGTCGCATCCATGTCGGCCGCGGGTTGGACGTTCTCGAGCTGTGCCAGCATCTGTCCGCGCTTTACCCGGTCGCCTTCCCGAACGTACAGCTTGGTGATTTTGCCGAAAGCATTGGCGCCGATATTCACATAAGTCTTGGGCTTAATTTCGCCGGATGCGCTGACTACTGCAACCAGATCCATGCGCTGCGCCTTGCCGCTCTGCACCGTGACCACGCCCTTGTGGCTCTGATAAACGGTGAAACCCGCGATGGCGGCCAGCAGCACCAGCGCTCCAGCGCCGATCGCGATCTTTTTCCAGATCTTCATAAATCAGGTGCTCATGAATTCTGTGTCAACTTCTTGAACGGTCGGCAGGGAAGCTCTTGCGCTTCATCGCCGTCGCCCCGGTCAATCCGACTGGATGCACCTAGCCCATTGAGCCAGGGGCGCACGTCATGAGATACGGCTCTCCCCATGCAAAAGTTCCCATTGTGAAAACTGGTTAGCGGATACCAGAAAACCCGATGATTGCACAGGCCGACTGGTCATTATAGCTTCCCACCAGGAAGTGCGTAAGAGGTTCTTCTGGAGTCTTCCCACAGGAGTCGCACTCCAGAATTCCGAGTTGTCACTTGACAAATCGAAATGGGGATCGGACGAAGACTCATTTTCGCTTCCCGAAATTTTCTCCGCATTCTCGAATTTTCCTTTTCCGTTGCCAAACACAACGTAGGGTCCGTTTGCTACGTCTAGCTTTCCATCGCCATTAAAATCAGCTATAAGGATAGGCGCACCACTTGCGTATTTCGTGGTCTCAATAGGCGCGCCGAAACCGCCCTTGCCGTTCCCGGGCAGTACTTCGAAGCTGCCATTAACATCAGAAACGATAAGGTCGAGTTTGCCATCCCCATTGAAGTCTCCGTGATTGATCGCGAGTGTGCCTGCTTGTACCTCGTATGGAACGGGTAAATCGAAACTTCCATCCCCCTTTCCTAGCAGCACACTCACACTGGTTGAGAAAGGCCCCCCGCTACCGCTAGATCGAGCTTCCCGTCGCGGTTAAAGTCAGCCGCAGTCACGCAGCCAGTCGTCGCGCCCCCGCAGTTCACTGTGCCAGCACCGAAAATTCCGCCGAACCGAAAAGTCCCATCGCCGTTACCCAACAAGACGAACACGTCCTGGGTCAACGCCACAACATCAAGGATGCCGTCACGATTGAAGTCGCCCACAGCGAGCGCAACAGGAGCGCCATCTAATGGAATCGGTGCTTGCGCCTTGAATATTCCCTTCCCTTCGCCAAGAAATACCTGCACGCTCGAGTCGCCGCTATTGGCCACCACCAGATCCAGCTTGCCATCGTGATTAAAATCCCCCTCGCCAATTGCACTCGGGGAATTACCGGCAGGAAAATGCGGGGCCGTCCTGAACGTACCGCCGAAAACCATAGTGGCAAATGTCATTAGGACAAGTGGACTGGCTGCAATATAACGGAACCGCATGGTGGTCTCCTGTTGGATTCAGCGGGACAATGATAGCTCTCTCGTAACGCCACTGCAAAGCTGGACGCGAGCCGTTTCCCACCGGCGCGATGATCATTTACGAACCGCTGGCGCCCGCCCGGCGCAGTCTCCGGCGAAAGTGAACCAGGGTCAACCTCTCTGGCATTTGCTAGCGTCCCAGAACAATCTCGATTTGTCTCCTGATGGGATAAGGCCTCGCATCGCCGCATTTGGTAAGGGCGGGGTCCTCACATTCGCGCTCGATTGTTTCCAATGGGTTGTTTAGGGAGCCCGACAGTATCTTTCCATCCGCCAGGCTCAGTCTTATCTCGACATCGAAGGTTTCCTTGCCGACCGCCGCCACATACTTATCGTTCTTGGTTCTTTCCACCTGGACCCAGTTGTTGGCTGTGTCGGCTACCGGTTTGCGCATCCAGTCTGCCGGGAGCTTGATTTCGGGCTTCTCCGGGGGCACATGACGGACAACCAAGGTGGCTGTGTTGTCAGACCGGTTGATGTCCTTGAGCGTGAGATCAAAATCGATTGCGTCTTCACCAATCAAGACGCGAGTGCCGTCCGCCCATGAGTTAGGGGCGCTGCGCTTGAAGTAAAAGTGATCGCCAGGATGAGCCAGCTTGCCTGTGCTTACGGCCAGCCGCAAATCAGCGTAGAAGTTCATGAGATCTGTGATGGGGCCGATGAGCCTGGGGTCAACCTGGCCGAGTTTGGGGAATATGAAATTGTGATCAGGATCGAGCGTAAGCTGCTGGCGAAAATCCAGACTTGCCTGGGAAAGAGCGACTTTCTGATTGCCGGAGATCAGATTTGACCAATGATACTCCTCGAGGCAAGTTCCATCGGAGTCTCTTTTTACGATTCCGTCAGCCTGAATTTCATAGTGCCAGTCCTCGTTTATCCCTTTCATGTGGTAGGTCAACTTCTCCCCTTCACGGTAACGGCGGAGCAACACATCGTGGTCTTTGGGGAGAGTTTGGGCAGAAAGCAGGCTTGAGCCACTGCAAGTCAACAGGATTAGCGCGAGCACCTTGATCATGTTCTTGTCTTCAGCCCTGCGCAAGGCGGTCTCATTTCTTGCTTTGCGGTTTTCGGTCTGCCCGAAGGGAGGCTGGACCGCGACAGTTTTCCTATCAACAGCACTTTACACGGAAATACCGCTGGGTTCCGCGTTAACTGTCGCCAATAGGCGATAGCACAAGCTAAAAGCTGGTCGTCGCAGCGGGTGCCGAAACCTTACCAGGAATGTCGGTCGGGGACGCTTTCATTCGAATAGCACCTTCTGTTTGTGTCATTTGCACCTTTCTCATCCCTTCGGAGGCTATGGCGTTGGGCGGCGGTGGTTGCGGAGTTGGTCCCAGGCTTCTTTGTAGGGGGCCCAGCGGCCGGTTGGGTGGGTGGTGTAGAGCAGGATTGCGGACTTTTTGGGGCTGACGATGCGTTTGGCGGGGATGATGTACCAGAGGTCTTCGGGGATGACGTAGACTGCGATGAAATCGAAGGCTCCTCGCTTGTAACCGTTCGTCTCTGGTGTACAGCAGGATTGCGGACTTTTTGGGGCTGACGATGCGTTTGGCGGGGATGATGTACCAGAGGTCTTCGGGGATGACGTAGACTGCGATGAAATCGAAGGCTCCTCGCTTGTAACGGCCGCGGGCGGGGCGGACGTTGCATTTGTAGCAGCCTTCGGGCCGGACGGAGGTGGTGGATTTTACTTGCACTCGGACGAAGTGGCCGTGGGTTTCTATGACCGCGTCGTAGCTGGCGGAATCTCCCCACGGATGGAAAACCTGGAGGCTGTGTTTGGCGGCGGCGGCGATGAATTGCAACTCGGCCCACTCGCCGCGGCGTTTGCCGTTCTTGATGTTGATCTTGATTTTGGTTCTGACTTTGGATTTCATCAGGGCAATAAAAAACGCGGCCTGGAGAGGCCGCGTCCCTTTCTTTGACTGTCTAAGTCTATTATATCAAGGAGAAATAGGTAAACCCGCCAACTTTGCTGCAATTATATTTGGATTGGTTGCAAGGAGTTAAGCGCGTTCGTGTAAATTTTGCCTATTGACAAGATTTTTTCCGATTTGAGCGATCGAGTGTGGTTGTGGCTTTTTTAATCACGTTGTCGTCGGGGTCGCCTGGGATAGCTTGCGGGGTCCAGAGCAGAGGCCGGGCAATTACATAGATCCTTCGGCCCACAGAAAACGTGGGCCTTCAGGATGACAGTGATGAAAGTACTGCGGGAACAATTTAGGTTCTGCCGCGCTGCTATCGAATTCACCCGCTTGTCAGATTCCGAAACGCCGTATCAGGGTGCGGGCAGCAACTGCTAACACAACTCCAATGGAGGATGATGCGCTCGCATACACATCCGAGTTGGATTTGGTTGCAGAATGGGATGCGGTTGCTACATGTCTAAAGAACGCTGGCGAACCAAAAGCTTCTATCATTGAAGAATACTTGACGGGGGTGAACATCGGCGAGATTTGTGTTAGATACGAAGTGACGGCAAGTAACGTGTATACGATAGTTTCCAGATTTAGAAAGGAGCTGCGAAATCGCCTCGGAACAACTTTTGTGTCCTCTGTGGTTGACGCTTTTGATCTGCTCAAAGCTTAGGTTTGAACCACATGCTCTATCGCCCATACTCCGTAATCTCCCCGTCCACCGCCACGGCCACATACTTATGCGTGGCCACATCCCGGAACTGCACCACCTGATGCTTCTCCCGCGCCAGCTGTCCCCACCGGCTTGGCTTCATCCGATTCTGCTCGATGGCCTCAAACATCCGCCGATTTAATTTGAACTGCACCATCCGCAACCGGCCGCTTCCCACGCGCTTCACCTGCAGCTTCTGACCATCCTCGTCCAGCGCGACGACATCTCCGTTCATAAGCTGCATGGCCACCGACTGCAGCACCTTTTGCTCGGCCGTCACAAACATTTTCCACTTCTCCGATAGAGGATGTTCGCACGCCCGAATGAACCTGAGCACACCCCGACTCAGGCTTCCAGTTTGAACCGGTCGGATGCCAGGGCGTAAAGAGGTCTCCAGACGAGCCGGTTAATGGTAACGACCATTACGGCCATCACCAGAGTCGCGCTCAGCAGCAAACGATAATTGCCACTGTCGGTGGCCTGGCTGATAATTGCACCCAGGCCGATCGTCGAGATGGTTTGGCCGCGGAAGTGAAAGTATTCCGCCACGATGCTCGCATTCCATGCCCCGCCCGAGGCCGTGACGAAGCCCGTGATCAAATAAGGAAATATCGCGGGCAGAAACAGCGTTCGCCAGCGCCCGGCCGTGCTCAGTTGGTAGGTGCTGCAGACTTCCTTTAAGTCCGCCGGGATTGCTGTCGCCCCAGCGATCACGTTGAACAAAAGGTACCACTGAGTGCCCAGAAGCAGCAGTACAATCGAACCGATTCCGAGACCGCCTCCGGCGCGAATCAGCACGAGAAGAATGATTGGGAACAGCGCTGTCGCCGGCACCGACGCAGCAATCTGCGCAATCGGCTGCGCGATGGCAGATAGCCTTGGCCGTAACCCGATTGCTACTCCGACGGGAATCGTCCATAGAGCTGCGAGTAGCAGAACGGCTTCTACCCGCAAGAACGTTGCACCCGCGCCCCAGACAATGTGGCGCAGTTCCGCTGACGACGTGGTTATTAGGATGGAAAACGCTTTTGCCACCGCAAAAGCGATCGCAGCCACCGCGACAACGCCCACTGAGCGAAGCGCCCACTGCGGTACCCGGTTGCTGCCCTTTGTCAGGGATCGCGTCTCGTGCTCTTTGGCAAAGTGCAAATCCAGCCTTTCGCGCAGCGGCAACATTAGGGAGCGCGTCACGAATGGTAGGATTTTCGAACTACGCAACAGGGTCAATATCGGGGAACGAGGAATCTCGGCTGCGCCAACCTGTTCGATCTTGAACTTCTCTGCCCAGGCGATCACGGGGCGCCAAACCATTTGATCGGTAAGAATGATGACACCGATCATGGTCATCAAGCCCCACACGATCGCCCGCATGTCTCCCGCGTTGGCCGCAGTCTGAAGATAGGAGCCGAGGCCGGGCAGACGAAAATCCCGGCTGCCCAGAACGAACATTTCACAGGCCATCAGGAAGAACCAGCCGCCGGCCACGGACATCATCGAATTCCAAATCAGTCCAATCGCAGCCTGCGGCAACTCCAGCTGCCAAAACCGCTGCCACCAGCTCAATCGATACGCCTGCGCCGCTTCGCGCATTTCGGTCGGGATACTTTTCAGTGATGAATAGAAACTGAACGTCATGTTCCACACTTGCCCGGTGAAAATCAGCAAGATCGATCCCAGCTCAATCCCCAGCTGTCGGCCGGGAAAAAGCGCCGCCATCGAGATCATCACGCCGGGAAGGAAACTAAGGACCGGGATGGACTGCAAGGTGTCCAGCAGCGGAATCATGAAGCGCTCGGCTTTACGGTTGTAGGCAGCTACGTAACCGTACACCAGCGTGAAGACCAAGCTGAAGAGGTAAGCAATGGCAAGCCGGAGAACCGAGAACAACGCATACTTCGGCAGCGCTGCAGGATGAAGGCTGATTTCTGCCTGAGAACCAGCCGGAGCAGCCCAATAGCGGCCAAACGCAATCACGCTATAAAACACGCCTATCCCGCCCAGCACAATCGGCAACTCTCGAGCCAGAGAGGTCGCGCCCGCCGGCACGATACCCCATCCTGCCGGCCGAGAAGAGCCGTTATGAATCGATTGCTGCATCGGCATCAGTGCAGAGGAACAGCTTCGCTGGAACTGGCGGCACCGGAGCCTTCGTTCAGCAACAATCTATCGGTCTCCGAGTCGTAGGTAAAAATCTCAGCATATCGTCCCCAGTTCAAAACGGTGTCGATCTGGCGTTGAACATCTTCCTGGGAAAGGTGCTCGTCCAGAACGTCACGGAAGAATGCCAAGGGAACCGATCGATCTGACTTCTGCTGAAGAGCTTTCTGAATTTGTTGGATCAGCGTGACGTGGCACACCAGCGCCTCGCGAAAAAGTTTCTTTCGTGTTGCGATGTCTGCTTCCGCAAATTCCTTTCCCGCGGGCGTAATCCGCACGTCGCCTTGAGTAGAATCTGCGAAGCCCAGCATGACCGCCTCATCCACGATGGGAAAGAGATCATCCACTTCCATCAGCAACTCTTCGGCGAGGTGGTACAAATCCTCCTTGCCCCCGCGATCGTTCAGGAACTCCAGCAGACCAGCCATCCCACCGGCCGTTGCATGGGGCAAGACCTGGAACGAAGGCTTGCGCACGGAGGGCAACTTTGTGAATGGGCCGGGCTCCAGCTCGGGCTGGGTCATCACCTTGTAGATGTAATCTACGTAGACCAGAAATTCAGCGGATTTCCGATCGCGCGGCTGAGGCAATGAGATGCGGAAATCCGCGCGTATCTTTGCCGGATGTGTTCCCAGAACCACGATTCGGTCCGCCAGCAGGACTGCTTCTTCAATATTGTGTGTAACCAGGAAAATGCTTTTTGTGGGGATCTGATCCTTGATCCACAACTCCATCAGCTCGCCACGGAGGTTTTCGGCCGTCAGCACATCCAAGGCTGAGAAGGGCTCGTCCATGAAAAGGACTTCGGGATTTACCGCTAGGGCACGGGCAAATCCGACTCGCTGTTTCATCCCTCCGGAGAGTTCTTTGGGGTAGGCGTTTTCAAAACCCTTAAGCCCTACCATGGCAAGCGCCTGCAACGCCTGGCGATGTCGTTCCGGATGCTCGAGCCCTCGCGCCATCAGCGGGACCTCAACATTCTCCAGTACCGTTAACCAGGGAAATAACGCAAAACTTTGGAAGACAATGCCAATATTTGGAGCGCAACAGTCCAGCGGCTGGCCATGCACCCGCACCGAGCCACTGGAGGGCGCGGTCAAGCCCGACAGAATTCTCAGCAAAGTCGATTTCCCTGATCCAGAAGGGCCAAGAAGAGCAAAGATGGTATCGGACTCGACGGACAGATCCATCGGGGCGATGATCTGAATTTTCCTCCCGTCCGGTTGCTCAAAACTTTTCTCAATCTGAACTGCCTCAATGATTGCTTCCCCCGGCTGGGGAAGCTGCGGTTCCGGCACACGCGCCGTCTCAGCTTCATGCCGGCCCGAGGTTTCAGCAGGCACAGCGTTCGAAAGTTCGTCCATCAGCCGCTGCCAAGCTTCTTCCGGGAGTTCGTCGAAGAAGCGCATACGGTCATCGGGCTTCATTTTGTCAACTAACGCCCGCATTTCTCCCGCCGGCAGCGAGTGCAGCAGGACGTATTGGTGATAGTAGGGAAATTGAACGACGACGGCAGCGGCAAGATCCAAAGGCAAATGGCGGAACAGGGATTCTTGTTGTTCGAAAGGAAGCTCACCCAAAGCCTCGGCCGCCTGCAGCGCAGCGGAAGTCTGCAGCAGAGCCACGGCCTCATTCCAGTGGGCCTGCGAAACCGCGTCCCGAAGCCTGTCAACAATTGGTGAACTCATCGGAAACTTAGGACTACGGAATATTTCCCACTTGCCCCATTCAAGTTGGAGGTTGGCCTCGCGTGTGAATATTAGGCCTCTATTAAATTGAACTCACAGTCCCACAGTTTATAACTAGGATTCGTGCCAATCCGAATTCCGGCCATGCAACAGTCTGCCGCAGCGTCATAAGCAACTTCCCACTTTACCGTCATATTCAGCGTTGGAACAGAGAAGTTGAGGCAATAAATATGGCCTCTGTCCCACGGTTTGCCATTCAGATTCTTGGCTATCCAAGTCACCGCACAATAAGAAGGCGGCCAAAGCCGCCATGAAAAACTCAAGAATCATGAACACATAGGCCCGGACGCCCCGTCCGGGCGGGCCGAGCAAAGCTCAGCAGGTCCGCGCGAAAATGCAGCTCCAGAGCTGAAGCCGCGATAACCGACGACTAGCCCTTGCCCTTCAACATCCCCACCACACGATCGAAATCCTCCAACGTCGCGTACTCGATCTCAATCTTCCCTTTGCCTTTGCGATCTCGAATCCGCACCCGCACTCCCAGTGTGCGTTCGAGCTCCATCTGCACATGCCGCACATTTGGATCCACCCAGCGCGCCGTTCCGGGCTGCTGCTCCTTTTGCAAAGGCACGTTGGTGTTGAAGACCAGGTCTTCGAGTTGCTGAACCGACAAATGCTTGCGCACCGCCTCATCCGCAATCTTCGGAATCTGGGTTGGATCAAGCAACGTCAGCAGCACTCGTGCCTCGCTGAATCCCAATCGCCCTTCCTGCAGATACTGCGTGACCGACGGAGGCAGCCGCAGCAGCCGCATGTAATTTGAAACCGACTCCCGCGAAATCCCTACACGCTGCCCAATCTGCTCCTGCGTCAGTTTGAAATCCTGGCTTAACTTCGAGAACGCGATGGCCTGCTCCATGCAATTCAGATCCTGCCGCTGCAGGTTCTCGACGACGGTCATCTCCGCCGCCTGCTGGTCGGAAACCTTGCGCACAATCGCCGGAATCGTCGCCCGTCCCGCCATCTTAGAAGCCCGGCAACGCCGCTCGCCCAGAATCAGAACGTAACGCCCGGTAACCCCTGGACGAACCGAAATCGGCTGAATTACACCATTTGCCCGGATCGAATCCGCCAATTCGTGCAGCGTGGTGGCGACGAGATCATCCGACGCCTGCTCCTCCTTGGTGAAATACCGCGTCTGATAAGGATTCTCATCAATCAGCGCAAGCGGAATCTCGACCACGGAATCCCCCCGCCCCGCCTGCGCCTGAACCTCAGGCAAAACCGCAGAGTGGGGTAAGGGTGGCCCACCCGAGGGGCCAGGTTCCACCACTCGCGGACCCGAAGGCAGGAGGGAATCCAGTCCTCGCCCTAAAGCCCGCCGCTTCTCAACCACCTTCCCTGTAGTCGTAGCCACTGTAGTAGTCATTCCCCCTCCAAACTTACGTGGGGACAGCCGCCCTCGGCTGTCCAGGTGAGCAAAGCTCGCCAGCTTGCCGCAACTCTAAACCCGGCGCCATCCTGAGCGGACGAAGTCCGCGAAGGATCTCGCGCGCACCAGTCGGTCGCTGCGCCGGCTCGGCACTCTAGCTCCTGAAGAACTTCGCCCTGCCAACACATCGATGTTCATCGATCTAATATATTGATGGTGGTCAATTTATTTCGCTCCTTGATCCACCGCTTCCACCGCGGAGCATTGACCACCTGCTTCTCTTCAGCTGCAGGCTCGGCTTCTTGAGACGGCATCTCCTGCACCGGCAGACTGTGCCCGATGATCTCCTTCGCCAGCTCCATGTAGCTCTCCGCCCCCCGAGAGCGAGGATCGTACAGCAAGGCCGGCTTGCCATGACTCGGAGCCTCCGCCAAACGTACATTCCGCGGGATGGTCGTCTTGCACAGCTTCTCGCCAAAGTATCGATTCAACTCCGCAGTGACTTGCTGAGCCAGGTTGGTGCGGTCGTCGAACATGGTCAGGACCACACCTTCGATCGTGAGCTCTGGATTCAGCGAGACCCGGATGCGCTCAATAGTATCGAGCAATTCGGACACGCCCTCGAGAGCGAAGTATTCAGCCTGCATCGGAATCAGAATCGAGTCCGCCGCTACGAGGGCGTTGAGCGTGAGCAAATCGAGCGCAGGCGGACAATCCAACACGATACACTGAAAGCGATCCCGCAAAGGCGCGAGGGCATCCCGGAGGCGAAATTCTCTACGCTCGCCTTCAATCAACTCCAGGTTCGCCCCGATCATGTTCTTGTGTGCCGGGATGAGCCACAACTGATCGAGCTCGGTCTTCTGCAAGGCCTCGTGGGCATGAGCCTCGCCCATCAGTAGATGATATGTGCTGATTCGTCCGGGATCCTTGGCTAGACCGAGTCCACTGGTGGCATTTGATTGTGGATCGCAATCGACCAGCAGCGTATCAACTCTCGCTGCGGCAATGGATGAGGCCAGATTGATGGCAGTCGTAGTCTTGCCCACGCCGCCCTTCTGGTTGGCAACCGCGATAACGCGTCCCATTATGTTTTTAGAGAATCGGAGAGACGCCTGCAGAATAGGCCGAACCGTTGTGCATTTGCAACGACAGATTTCAGTGCAGCGAACCTGCGAAGTCATTTTGCTGCGGCGTGAATACGTTACAGAAGGCAGCGGCCCATCTTTCCACAACCAGTGTTCCACGTGGAACATCCCGAATAATGTTCTCTCGACGGGGAGTGTTCCACATGGAAAACGCGAGAAACAGGGCAGCCGGAAAATGTTCCACGTGGAACATTCGTCAGAGGCTCTTGGGGCCTGGGTGACGGAACATGCGACCTAATCAGAGTAGACGCTTGCTCATATTTGTCCCAAAGCGCCTTTTTCGGTGCGAAACCCACTTCGAGCTTGGGATTTTTCATTAGCGTGCATGGATCCAAATAATTCGGACTGCATTCGATGATCCCAGCCCACTTTTTACCTTTCTGGTTCGCCCCTGTTATCCAGCGATGTATATCAAGGTTCATGGTCCCCGGGTGGCGATAGCGAGAATGCGGCTCGAGGAAAGAGGGATCGGGAGCGGGGGGATCCACGTGAGGGTTGGGGCGAGGTCCCTGGCGCGTGTGAGTTGAGGTTCGCTGATCAGGAGGGCAAGGCGACCGCCGGGTGCCACCAGCCCTGTGGCGATGGGGAGGGTGGTTTCGAAGCGCTCGACTGCGCGCAAGGTTACTACTTCGGCTGAGCCGGCCGGATATTCCTCGGCGCGTCCGGAATATACATTGATGTCAATCAATGTAAGCTTTCGGGTGACTTCGCGCAGGAAAGTGGCTTTCTTGTGGTTCGACTCGATCAGGGTCAGGTTGATATCGGGGGCCCAGATTTTAATGGGAAGACCGGGGAAGCCAGCGCCGGATCCGATGTCGATAAGGCGAGTAAGAGCCGAGCTTTGCCCGGCCTGGACGGGCCCTCCGACTTCGCTAAGGGCAGGCTCCGGCTGTTCCCACGCGGTCTTTGTAGGAAAGAGATGGCGGGCGGCGAAGAGCGACTCGCCGAAGTGGCGGGTCACGATTTCTTCGGGTCTGCGGACGGCGGTCAGGTTGATGCGGGCGTTCCAGCGCAGGAGTAGATCGATGTATGTCGATATACTGAGCAGGTCGTCGGTCGTTAGTCGTGGTTCGTTGGCTGATCCCCCGACGAACGGTCGGAGCAGTTCGGCGATGCGGGTGGGGTCCATTCGAGGTGAGATTGTAGACGGTATGACGCGAATCTAAAATCGCCGATTGCGCGGAGGGTTCGCAGGGCCCGCGCGCCGAGGTGACCGATGCTGGCGCAGAATCGGAAGACCAGCTTGGGGGACGAGACCCCGTCCTCACTTTTTGATGGGGTAACCTCGAACGGCTCGGTCGATGGCCTCAGATGGGATTGTCCTTCGGGTATCTCATTTGGTTGTGTGGGGGCTGTTACACTCGCCAATTATGGCGGTCGGTATTGAGGAAACGCCTGCGGTTGGGGCGGATAAGGTTCATGCGCTGGTGCAGTTGCTGCGCAGCCGGTCGTACGAGGAGATTCGGCAGCGGATGTATGACAATCCGCCGGGGAGTCCGTGGTGGTCGGCCTGCAAGATCGAACTTGATATTCGCAATGGGGAGCAGATCGCGGCGGCGCTTTCGGCGACCTCGCATGTGCTGGAAAAATTGCGCGGGTCGACACAGCATTTCGAGCAGTTAGCGGAGACCTTGCATGAGAGTACTAAAGAAGTGATGGATATGCTGGCGGGGACTAAAGAGGCCGGGCGGCGGTTGGAGATTGCGGTTTATGTGACCATCGGGATCACGCTGGTGCAACTGTTTAATTTGATTTTTGAGGTCTTTCGCAAGCGGTGAGGGCCGGCGCCCTGCGGCCCTTCGGGCCTGACCGGGTCGAAGACCCGGTCCCACGTTCTTTTCTTCCCCTTACTTGGCGAGTGCGGCTAGAGCGTCTCGAAACAGGGCTTCGAAGGATCCTTCTTTGCCATTTTTTGCTGCTGACGCCAGGGCGCGTTCGGCGGCTGGACGCTGATAGCCTAGGTTCACTAACGCTGACAACACGTCTTCTTCGATCGCGCTCATCGCCGGGACTGGGGCGGCCTCTCCGATTTGTGTCGGTGGGAGTTTATCGCGGAGTTCGAGCACCATGCGCTCTGCGGTTTTCTTCCCGATGCCGGGAATGCGGGTCAGGCGGGCGATGTCGTTGCCGCGGATTGCTCCGACCATTTCATCGGCGGGCATGCCGCTCAGGATGGTGATGGCTAGCTTTGGGCCTATGCCGCTTACCGTGATCAACTTTTCGAAGAGAGTTTTCTCGGCGGGTCTTAGAAATCCGTATAGTGCGATTTGATCTTCGCGGACATGGGTGTGGATGTGGAGAGCCACCTCGGTGCCGGGGCTGGGTAGATCGGAAAATGTCGGGATGCTAATAGTGACGTCATAGCCGACGCCGCCGGTTTCAATCACCGCTTGGTTGGGGTGTTTAGCCAGCAGTCTTCCGCGGAGGTGGGCAATCATGCTGTGACATTGTATCTCTATGCGGATTGTGACGGCACAGCCTGCGACGAGGAGAAACGTGCTTCAAATCTTCGCCCCGCTGGGACTGGTCTGTTTTCCGCTTTCCGCTCCCCCCACGGCACATCACTGAGCACCTAACTGCATCACCGCGACCATCACTTCTTGACTTCCGCCTTGCAAGGGAAAGCTAACATGAGCGAGTCAACCGCCAACACGCTCGCCGGAATATCAGTCTTCTCCGGGTGGTCTTTGATGAACTTAAGGAGAATGTTGGCTATTTGTCCGATTGTGACTTCCTCCGGCATACAATACGGCGGCTGCTTCAGGCCTTCGAGTGCAACGATCGACTTTGCCCCTGCGTCCAGACCCTCCACGTATCCGAAGCATTCTCCCCGCTGAAACGCATCTGACGACGATTTTCCCATCATGTCACCGCATTGCAACAGGAACTGATTCCCGCTGTTGTCAATGTTTGTGGTCTTCTCCTGTGGCTGGGCAGGTGGCAGTACGAACATCCACAGAAGCAGCGCGAACAACCATGTGTTTCTCATGGTCGGCAGTGTAGCAAACGGAGTAAGCGCAGGAAATTGTAAAATCGGCGCGGAGGACTTCACACGATGCCATTTACAGATTTGAGCGAAGTAGAGACTCGCATCAGAGAGACTACGCCAATCACGGAAGAGGACATCCGCGACCTTATGCCTTGGGCACGTGCTCTGTCGACTGGCGCGATAAATAGATTGAATGCAGAAGTAGCACTGCTACAACTGGCCGCATTAAAGCGGCAGGAGCAGCTTGTGACCAGACAGATCGAGAGCTTCGATGCGTTCGACATATCGACCGCGAGTGCGAACAGCTGGATGCTCCGCTTCACAGCGGCGGTAACATTCATGACACTGGTTCTGGTAGCGATCGCTGTGATTCCGCTCTTTCATAAGTGAAGTGGGCTGACTACTTCAGCGGCACACTCGCTAGCTCAGCGCCACGCTGGCCTGCGCCGTGAGCTGTATTCATTCGTCGCTTTCAGGAGCAGCCCCGTAGACACAGACGATATTCTTACGAACTGCTCGTCGTGAAAGCGAGCGCAAGCAGCGTATTCTGTTCCATCTCGTGCGCTTTGGCAGAGCCCGTTGCGGGACTGGCGCTGGCTGAGCGTTTCACGGAAAGCACGGGGCGGTCTCCGGCGATCTGCCGCAGCCGGGGAAGCATGTAAAACATCGCGCCCATGTTGGCCGGCTCTTCCTGAACCCACACAATATCGCGCGCGCTCGAATGCCGTTCCAACTCCTTGATCAGTTCGGCCTCAGGAAACGGGTACATTTGCTCCACAAAAACGATGGCCGTCGAATTATCTTTTCTTTTCTTGCGCTCGTCGCGTAGCTCGTGGCCGATTTTTCCGGTGCAAAGCAAAATGCGCTGGGCGTCATTGATTTCCTTATCGGGCAACACGTTGAGGAAGTGCGGATGGGCGAAGACCTCGATGGGGGAGGACGCATCGGGATGGCGCAGCATGCTCTTGGGCGTAAACACGATCAGTGGTTTGCGCCAGTGGCGCAGGGCCTGACGGCGCAGCAGGTGGAAGTACTGCGCCGCATTCGAAGGCTGGCAAATCTGAAAATTGTCTCGCGCTGCGAGTTGCAGGAAACGTTCGATGCGAGCGCTCGAGTGCTCGGGTCCCTGACCTTCGTAGCCGTGCGGAAGCAGCAGGACTACGCCTGAAAGCAAATTCCATTTGTCTTCGCCGGCACTGATGAACTGATCAATCACCGCCTGGGCGACGTTCACGAAGTCGCCGAACTGTGCCTCCCAAAGTACGAGCGCCTCCGGGTAATCGCGGCTATAGCCATATTCGAAACCGAGAACACCTGCTTCAGATAGTGTGGAGTTATAAATTTCACAGTGCCCTTGTTCAGCAGAAACATGCTGCAGCGGGATATATTCCTGCTCGTTTTCAATATCAACGAGCACGGAATGCCGCTGGTTGAATGTGCCGCGGCGGCTATCCTGCCCGCTCAACCGCACCGGCACGCCCGCCTTTACCAAACTGCCAAAGGCCAAGGCTTCGGCCATGCCGTAATCGACCGGACGCTTTCCCGTGCCCATTTCGGCGCGTTGTTCAAGGAGTTTCTTGACTTTCGGATGGATATGAAACTCTTTCGGGTAAGTGGTGAGCGGCTCCGTGATCTCACGCAACTCTTCCGCCGATAATCCAGTTTCGACCTCATACTCAGGCTTGTAGCGGCCGCCCTTGTAATTGTCCCAGTAGGCCGGCAAATCTCGCAGCGTCGGCTTCTTGGTGATGGAGCCAGCCTTTTGTTGTGCGGCCTCCAGTTCGGCGCGAATGGTTTGCACCTGCGTGCGTACATCTTCGACGCCGATGTCCTCAGAATAAATTTCCCACAGCGGTGGATGCTCTTTGATTGCCTTGTACAGCAGCGGCTGCGTGATAGTGGGATCATCGACTTCGCTATGACCGTGGCGGCGATAGCCGATCATGTCTACGACCACGTCCGTGCCGAAAGCGTAACGGTAATCGAGGGCGATGCGACCGACGCGAATCACGGCGTCCACATCCTCGCCGTTCACGTGAAAAATAGGCACAGACTGTCGCCGGGCCAGTTGCGCGGCAAAGCGCGAGGAATGCGATTCGCGGGGAACCGTGGTGAAGCCGATGAGGTTGTTGGCAATGATGTGCACCGTTCCACCCACGGTGTAGCCGGGCAGATCGGCAAAGTTCAAAGTCTCGGCAACAATTCCCTGCCCGGCAAAGGCGGCGTCGCCGTGTACCAGCAGCGGAAGATATTTCTTTGGCCCAGCTTCTCCCGTACGATCTTGCTTGGCACGTGTGCGGCCGATGGTGACTGGGTCCACCGCTTCCAGATGGCTGGGGTTCGAAACCAGATGGATGTGAACTTTGGCGCCGCTGCGCGTAACGTATTCGCCGGTCGCACCCATATGATATTTGACATCGCCGCTACCCAGCACACTGCGCGGATCGACGTCTTCAAATCCAGCAAAAACCTCTTCAGCGGCGCGCCTGGCCACGTGAACGATTACATTCAGCCGTCCACGATGGCTCATTCCCATTACCAGTTCAACAGCGCCCTGTCGCCCAGCCGCGTCGAGAATTTCGTCCATCAAGGGAATCAGCGCGGTGACGCCTTCGAGCGAAAAGCGTTTGTTGCCCAGATATCGCTGTTGCAGAACCTGCTCGAACAGTTCTGCCCGAATTAGCAGCTCCAGCGCTCTCTGCTGGTCCACCGCCGGTTGAGGGCCTTCCAGACGCTCCTGAATCCAGCGCCTGCGCGTGGGATCGGTAATGTGCATGAACTCCACGCCAACCGTGCCGCAATAGATGCGCCGCGCCTCTTGAGCGAACTCGCCATCAATCTGCAGTTCGGGGTGGAGCACGGGTAGAAGAAAGCCGAGAGGATCTAGATCGGCTTCGAGATATCCCCAGCGACGGAACGCGTCGAAAACGCGTTCGCGTTCTCCGTTAGTCGCGTCCAGTACCGCGATGGAAGTTTCAGCAGAGTTCTTGGATCGGGTCGCCATAGGTACTACCAGAATAATAGATGAGAGGCGAACGGGGACAGATGCAGGAGAACGAAGACACTCACCCCTGCACCTGAGTATCGAGACGGCGACATGAAAGATGACTTATAACGCGTTTCGCAGCTAGCGATCAGTCCTCGAAACTCTTCGCCCCTCCCTTCATGCGGTTGGTTACGACCTGTTTCCACACCCACTTGATTACGCGCGCATCGTTGTAGCAGTAACCGAGATTGTGGTTGAGCGTGGAGAAGCAGTGGCGCTCACAGGTGTGTTTCATTTCCTTGAGCTGCTGCTGATCGAACTTCGGGTTGTCGATATTTCCCCAGTCGAAGGTTGACGAGTACATGGGGAAGCAGGGAGCGACCGTGCCGTCGGTGCGAATGATAACGTTGTTCTGGCCTGCGCGGCAATTCCACTCGGTGAACCGGAGTCCGCCATCGGGGTCTTGCACGATCCCGGGAGTCTGGGCGAGGATCTTATGCATGTCGCCGTTCGCCCCGGTCCCATCGCCGTACCACCCATACTTTTTCAGATCCAGCCCGGAAGACATGCGCACAAACGCTTTCATCTCCTGCAGACGCTGCACCGAATTCACCATCTGATACCCCGCCCGGTTTTTCTCAATGATCCAGTCGATCAACGAGTCAACCGAGCGCCAGTCTTCCGGCCGGATGTAAGTGGGATTTTCATTGAGATGTTTGAAGTGCTCGTCCTGCTCGAGCATGGGCGTTTCGTTGATGTGGTAGTCGGTGGCTAGCCGATGCGCGTGAGCGTAGTCGGTGAGCTTACGAACGTCTTCATGATTGTTGCGGCAGATGTTGATATTGAAAAAAACCATGTAGCCGTATACGTACTGCTTGCGCATGAGATATTCGAGATTCTTCTGACCGGGAACGAAGGCTTTCGGCAAGCTGGGCTTTTCGTCCCAGGCGTCCAACGCGAAATTGAAGATCGCGGTGCCCGCGTCCGCGAGTCGATCGGCGACTTCGGGGCGCAGCAGACGGCCGTTGGTTCCGATGTAAATCCAGAACCCTTTCTTCGCGGCGTAGTAGACAATCTTGTGGGCGACTTGCGGCCGCAGCAGCGGCTCTCCGCCCATGAGCGCCAGCACCCGGCAGCCCCGATCGTGAAGCCAGTCGATGGAGCGCTTGGCCACGTCTTCGGTCATGCCCTT
Source organism: uncultured Acidobacteriota bacterium (assembly GCA_963832245.1). GTDB lineage: Bacteria > Acidobacteriota > Terriglobia > Terriglobales > Acidobacteriaceae > JABDBE01. Next base: position 973,069 of record CAWHTG010000004.1, on the reverse strand, counting down.
CACTTTGTTGTTGAACGCCCAGCAGTACCAGCAGTCGAGGTTGCATTTGTAATCGACGAACAAATACGCAGTAATGGGATGGAATTCGCCGGGCATCACTCGCGAGCGAATATAGGGCAGCAGCCAGCCGCGAACTTTCCGCCATACTTGCGGATAGGTCCAGTCGCGTTTTTCGAGTGGGGTTTCCGGGCCGGGGTCATCCAGCAGTTCCGGATATTGAGGAAAAATAGGTTCGGGTAACGTCAATCCCTTGGCTTCGGCGGGGGTTGGTCCACCTGAGCCGGAGTTCATCAGCAGATTGTGAATGTCAACATCGATACGAAACTTGGCAGGGGCTGCGGTAGCCATTCGGGTCTCCTCTCTGGATCGATGACGGTCGCGTATAACGTTTCGGTTTTAACAATGATGCTAGCACTGGGCCTCTGGTTACATGAATTTTTGTGGAAGAATGAAGGGGAGTCTTGGCCCTGTGATCGCAGAAAACATCAGAGAGCGTATCTGAAAGAACGACAAGAATTTAGTAAGCTTTGCAGAAATGCATATGCTCCACCACCAAGCCCGACAATCCGGAACTCCTGAGTTGCTCGGAATTCCCTTGGACGCTAACTCTTCGTACCTGCGAGGGGCGGCGGGTGCCCCACCTTTGATTCGGAAGGTGTTCCACTCTGATTCGTCGAATTCATCTACCGAGACTGGGATCGGGCTCGATCCAGAATCTCTGCAGGATGCGGGCGATTTGGAGTTGCCAACGAATGGCGAGTTCGCAGCCATTGAAAGTGCCGTCGGCGAATTGCTCGATAAGGGGCAGAGTCCTGTTTGCCTGGGTGGCGATCATTCCATCACTTATCCCGTTGTGCGGGCATTTGGAAAGCGCTTTGCCGAACTCCCCATCATTCACTTCGACGCCCATTCGGATTTATATGACGAATTTGACGGCAACCGATATTCTCATGCCTGCCCTTTTGCCAGGATCATGGAAGCAGGCTTAGCGAAGCGGTTGATTCAGGTCGGCCTCCGGACGATGAATGCTCATCAACGAAAGCAAGCGGATCGTTTTGGAGTTGAAGTTGTGGAGATGTGAGAATTGCCGGGGCTGGATCGGCTGAAGCTTGCCGGCCCGATTTATCTTTCTTTCGATATCGATGTGCTCGATCCCGCATTCGCTCCGGGGATTTCGCCCAACTGTTAAAGGTCGCCATCCCGGCGGTCACAGCTGTGTGACTCTGGCGTGAATGTGGCCGGGCCGCGTCCAGATGAATTGGAGCGACACCGCAGGGTATCGGCGATGCCACTACCAGGACTTAGGGCGCTACTGACGGTGAGTCGAAGCTCCAGCAGCCAGGTCCCGAAGGACTCCCAGGAAGCCAGCGGCGGCGCGTTCGTCGGTAAGAGCTTCCAAGTCAATAGTGGCGGCTAGATGGGGGGACTCGGGACGGAAGCGGACAGTGAGCAAGTTGTGGCCGCGCGAGGTCATGAGGGTGTTGATTACAGGTGGGAGTTCCTGTTTCCATTGAGTGCAGGTGGTCAGCACCACGGGGCCGGGGCGAACTACCGTCCAGTCGCGCGATTTTCTCAGGAGCTTGTTGTCACTGTGCGTGAGCCAGCGATGACGTAGTACTTCTAGCCGGACGCCGGGGGCGCAATCCAAATCTGCCTCAAAAGTCAGCGTTTCTCTCTGCTTGTGCCAGATACTGAACAGCCATTGGACAGGCAAGGGACGAGGCACGAGCAGGATGGTCACGCGGGCGTTCTCAAACCAATGGGCGGCGAAACGAAGATGAGCTTGAAGACGCGAGGCCCCAACCCAGCGAGTATTGGTTACTTGCCCGCGATGGGAGCAAGCCGCTTCAACCCAGCGCAAGGCCTTTTTGCCCCGCCTGTGGTTGTACGCGGCGAGGCAGAAATACCACAACGCCACCAAAGCAACTGCGCCGATCGCGTCAATCAGAAAGAGGCGTCCCACCACACCCTCAGATGCGAATGTTACGTCTTGGGGTGCAAGGCAGGCAACCGTTTTACGGAATAATTTTCAAGGAATTGTAACCCTTCAAGCGTCATTCAGAAGGGGGGAATAGGTGAAGCTCTGCGGCTACAATGAGCGGGTGGGATCTGTCCTAAGAGAGTTTCGGCGCGAGGACTTCGACACTCTGTGGCGGATCGATCAGGAGTGCTTTGCGCCAGGGATTGCGTATTCCCGGCTAGAGCTTGCGGCTTACATCCGATTGCGGGGCGCGTTCACTGTAGTCGCAGAGTCCAACACCGATGGGCGCGAGCGAGGTGGGGATAGTGTACGAACGGTTGTCGAATCCGCGGGTAAAGTTCTCGGCTTTATTGTGGCGCAGGCAACGCGTCGTGGAGTGGGCCATATCCTTACCATCGATGTGCCGCCTGCGAGCCGGCGTATGGGGATTGGATCGAAATTGCTGTTGACGGCCGAAGATCGATTGCAGGCGGCGGCCTGCCATAGCGTCGTGCTGGAAACGGCTGTGGACAATTCAACTGCCCTGGCATTCTACAAGCGGCACGGGTTCAGCGTAGTGAAGACGATCCCGCGCTACTATTCGAATGGGGTCGATGCGTTTGTGCTGGAGAAGGAATGGCGCTTCGTCTCCCGGACGAGTAAGTCGCTGGTATGAAAGTTGCGATCCAAGGGGAAGCGGGTTCGTTCAGCCACGAGGCGGCGAAGCGCATGCTGCCGGGTTGTGGGATTGTGCCGTGCGCGCGCTCGGCGGAAGTCTTCGACCGTCTGGAGCAGGGTTCGGTTAACGCGGCCGTCATTCCTATCGAGAATTCGTTGGCGGGTTCGGTGGCGGAGCACTTCGATTTGTTGTTGGCGCGGAATGTCTCCATTCAGCAGGAGTATCGCTTGCGCATCTTGCATAACTTGATTGCCGCGCCGGGAGTGAAGATCCGGGATATCCGCCGGGCCTATTCGCATCCGGTTGCGCTGGATCAATGCCGGGATTTTTTCCGCAAGCACCCGAGGATCGAGGCCACACCCTTCTATGACACCGCGGGCAGCGTGAAGCATGTAATGGAGAGCGGGTCAAGGGACGCGGGCGGGATCGCTGGGCGCCACGCTGCTGCCGTGTACAAAGGCCGGATACTGGCGGCGAGCATTGAGGACGACAAACAAAACTTTACCCGATTCTTTTTGATCCGCAAGGGACGCCGCGTGGTTCCCGGGGCAAATAAGACTTCGATTGCTTTCCGGGTAAAGAATGTGCCGGGAGCGCTGTTCAAGGCATTAAGCGTATTTGCGTTGCGAGACATCAGCCTGAGCAAGATCGAATCGCGGCCCATGCGAGGGCGGCCGTGGGAATACATGTTCTACGCAGATCTGCTTTGCGGAGACAGCAAAGTCGCCCGCAACGCGCTACGGCATCTCGCGGAGAGCGCAAGTCCAGTGAAAGTGCTGGGCGTGTACGTCGCAGCGTGATCCTAAGAAAAGTCGGATTGAAAAGCGGTTTCCTACCCCCGATCCAGGTAGATGGTGCGAATTATGGGCGCAAACGTCCCCTGTACCATTGGTTTAGTGCAAACCCTGTCTAGAAGGTTTAGAATTTAGCAGTCCTAGAGAAAATCATTTCGGCGTGGTCGGTTGCATCCTCCGGGGCGTTGGTCTCATCAAACTTGAGCATATCACACTCAAGGTGAAATCATGGCACAGTCTTCGCGCACTGAGCGCAATACAAAAGAAGCAAAAGAAGTGAAAGAAGTACAAGAAAACACAAGCAATAATCGGCCCGATGATCGGGCACTCCCGATATTGCCGGTGCGGGACACAGTACTTTTCCCGCATGCCGTCTTGCCCCTGACCGTGGGCCGGGAAAGCTCTGTTCAGTTGATCAATTCGCTGGGCGAGGACAAGACTATCGTCGTAGTCGCGCAGCGGGAAGCTCGCGTCGACACGCCGCAGCCCACAGACCTTTACACCGTGGGAACCCTGGCGGTGGTGCATAAAGTCGTCAAAATGCCCAACCAGAGCCTGTTTGTCTTCGCGGAAGGCCTGGAGCGGGTGAGGTTGGTGGAGTTTACCCAGCTTGCTCCCTTTATGCGGGCACGAGTGGATTCGGTTCCCGAAGCGATTCCGCCGACGAGCTCCGAAGTTGAGGCTCTGCAGCGCAACGTTTTAACGCTGTTCCAGCAGATCGTTGCGGGCTCCCCAACTTTGTCAGACGAACTCTCGACCGTCGCGATGAATATTGAAGAGCCGGGCCGCCTGGTGGATTTCATCGCCTCTTCCCTGCCGTCTCTTTCGACTGCGGACAAGCAGGACACGCTCGAGACTACGGATGTTCGAGTGCGATTGGAGAAGATCAATCAGCACTTGGCCAAAGAACTCGAAGTCCAGCAACTGCGCAACAAGATTCAATCCGAAGTGCAGGATCGGGTGCAGCAAACTCAGCGTGAATATTATTTGCGCGAGCAGATGAAGGCCATCCAGAAAGAACTGGGTGAGCAGGATGAAGGCGCGCGGGACACCGAAGAACTGCGGCAAAAAATCGAAGCAGCGGGAATGCCCGATGAGGTGAAGAAAGAGGCGCTGAAAGAATTGGGGCGGCTCTCGCGCATGTCTCCGATGGCTGCGGATTATTCGGTGACGCGTAACTACATCGAATGGCTGGCGGTGCTGCCGTGGGCGAAAACTTCGGGCGGCGACGTTGACATTCTGAAAGCCAAGGAAGTTCTGGACACGGACCACTACGATCTGAAAAAAGTTAAAGATCGTATTCTGGATTATCTTTCCGTGCGCCGCCTGAAGCCGGGAATGAAAGGACCGATTCTTTGCTTCGTCGGGCCTCCCGGCGTGGGAAAAACTTCGCTGGGAAAATCCATCGCGCGGGCGTTGGGACGCAAGTTTGTTCGCATTTCGCTAGGCGGAGTTCACGACGAAGCTGAGATTCGCGGTCACCGGCGCACGTATATTGGCGCTTTGCCTGGGCAGATTATCCAAGGCATTCGCCGTGCCGAAACCAAAGATCCAGTTTTCATGCTGGACGAAATCGACAAAGTGGGGCGGGATTTCCGCGGCGATCCCGGTTCAGCGCTGTTGGAGGCGCTTGATCCGGAGCAGAATTCCAGTTTCCGCGACAACTATCTGGATGTGCCGTTCGATCTGTCAAAGGTGCTTTTCATCACTACGGCGAACATGCTCGATCCGATCGCGGAGCCGTTGCGCGATCGCATGGAGATTATCGAGCTCCAAGGCTACACGGAAGAAGAGAAGATACACATCGCGTTTCAGTACCTGATTCCGAGGCAGATTGAAGAGAACGGAATCACGCCGGAACAGATCGAGTTCCCGGAAGAATCCGTCAGCAACATCATCCGCCATTACACGCGCGAAGCTGGGGTGCGCAACCTGGAGCGGAACATTGGTACGATCTGCCGCAAGCAGGCACGCCGCCTGGCGGAAGGCAAGAGCGAAAAGTTGGTAGTGACTCAGGAAATCGTCCACGAATTCCTGGGCGGTATCAAGGTTCGCAGCGAAGGCGAAATCGCAGAACGGACGAAGCGGGCTGGCGTGGTGGTCGGCTTGGCGTGGACTCCATCTGGCGGCGATATCCTTTTCGTCGAAGCCAGCACGATGAAGGGCAAGGGCAACCTCAGCATCACGGGTCAGATTCAGGACGTGATGCGGGAGTCGATGCAAGCAGGCCTGAGTTGGGTGCGCTCCAACGCGGCGCTACTTGGCATTCAAGAAGACTTCTTCGAGAAGCATGATATTCACATCCACGTTCCAGCGGGTGCCATTCCAAAAGATGGGCCGTCGGCGGGTGTGACCATCGTGACCGCGCTGGTCTCATTGCTGACGAACCGTCCGGTGCGTCCGTTGCTGGCGATGACCGGGGAAATCACGCTGAGCGGCAACGTGCTTCCGATTGGCGGCGTCAAGGAAAAAGTCCTTGCCGCCAAAAGAGCAGGAGTTCATGACATCATTCTGCCCGCGGAAAACAAGACCAACGTCGAAGAGGATCTGACGCCAGAGCAGTTGGAAAATGTCGAGATTCACTACGTCAAGCTGATCCGCGAAGTGCTCGAACTGGCGCTGCCCTCGTCCCCGCGGGAAGAAAAGCAGGATGAAGAAGAACGGGAGAAAGTGCTCAGCGAGCAGCCGGTGGGCTAAGAGCGCGGAAACACCAAGAACCCAAAGAGTTGTCAGATCAGATGCCAGCTTTCGGAAACGGAGCTGGCATCTTTATATTTTGGGTTACAGTTACTCCCGTGCAGGATTTACGGTATGGAACTTATCCAATGGACTAGGGTTAATACAACTGTGGATTATGCCGTTCAAAGCCGAAGCGAGGAACATAAACCGATGAAAACGCGCAAAGCCTTGGTAGTTGGAATTGTGCTAGCGGGATTGTTGCTGATGTTGCAAGCACCGCTGCGAGTGGTAGCGCAAGGACCACCGCCGGAGGATCAAGGACCTCCGCAACAGCAGGGGCCGGGGCAAGACCCTCCCGGCCGCGTAGCGCGGCTCAGTTTCTCGGATGGATCGGTTTCCTTTCAGCCGGGTGGCGAAGGCGATTGGGTGCAAGCGGTCGTCAATCGTCCGCTGACTACCGGGGACAACCTATGGGCCGATAAAGATTCGCGAGCGGAGCTGCAAACCGGCTCGACTTCGATTCGCGTGGACTCGGAAACAAGTCTGACTGTGCTTGACCTTGATGACCGCACGACTCAGTTCAAACTGTCCCAGGGTTCTATCATCGTGCGAGTGCGTCACCTCGATGACGAAGATCAGTTCGAAATCGATACGCCCAATCTGGCTTTCCAGATTCAGCGCACCGGAGAATATCGCGTCGATGTGAGCGCGGACGGGAATGAAACCGATACTACGGTTTGGCATGGCCGCGGGGAAGTAACTGGCGGCGGAGCATCTTATGTCGTGGTCGCCGGACAAAAAGCCCGCTTCAATGGCAGCGACCAGCTGGACCATGAGATCGACCAGATTCCCAATCATGACGATTTCGATAATTTCGCATTCCAACGCGATGAAAGAGAAGACCACGCCGAATCGTCCAATTACATTTCCCCTGAGATGACCGGTGCTGAAGACCTCGACGAATACGGCCACTGGCGGTATGTTGCGGATTACGGCCCAGTGTGGGCGCCGGCTGGGGTTGCCCCCGGATGGGCTCCCTATCGATACGGCCATTGGGTCTTTGTCGAGCCTTGGGGATGGACATGGGTGGAAGATGAGCCTTGGGGCTTCGCTCCTTTCCACTACGGACGCTGGGCATTTGTGGAAAGTTCATGGTGCTGGGTACCGGGTCCAGTGGTGGTGCGCCCGGTGTATGCACCCGCATTGGTTGCATTCGTGGGAGGCGGCGGTTTCGGCGTAGGAGTTGGCGTGGGCGTCGGCGTGGCTTGGTTCCCGCTGGCTCCGCGCGAAGTTTACGTACCCTGGTATCGAACCAGCCCCGGCTACGTGAACAATGTGAACGTCACGAACACCCGGGTTTCAGTAACCCAAGTCACGAACGTGTACAACACCACGATCATCAACAACAACACGACGAATGTCACCCGGATTAACTACGCCAATCAACACGTGGCCAATGCTGTGACAGCGGTTCCGCACGATACCTTCGTGAATGCTCGTCCGGTAGCCGCCAGCATGGTTAAGGTGGATCAGAAACAAATCGAGAACGCTCCGGTAGTGCACAACATTCCAGTTCAGCCGGCCCGTGCCAGTGTCATGGGAGCCGGTCGGCCCGCATCTGCAAAGCCGCCGGCCGCGGTAGTGAACCGGCAAGTGGTCGCGACCAGGCAGCCCCCGCCTCCGCGGGCGCCTTTAGAACAGCGGCAGGCAGCAGCACCGAAGGTGCGCACAGAGACTCCGGGACAACCGCAAACCGCAGCTCGAACTGCGAATGAGCCTTCACGGCCTGGACAACCTGGGACCTCCGCTGAAGCTCCACGGCCCGGGCAGCCTCCGGCTGGATCGAACCAACCGCCGCGTCCTCAGGAGCCCGCAGCGCCAGCCAGCCAGAGTCCGCGTCCTCAAACTCCGGCCGCTGCGAACGTCCCGCGTCCGGGAGCGGCGCAACCTCAGGAGCCAGCGCGTCCACAGGCATCGGCGCGGACCCCCGAGCCGGCGGCTCCAGCAGAACATCCGGTCCCGCGTCCACCCGCGGCGCAGGGCGGGCATCCTTTGGTGAGATCAGCCCCGCCGGTGCAGGAGAATCCTCAGCATCAGCAAAACGAACAAGCCAAGTTCAACAACTGGCAACAACAGCGTCAGAGCGCCGCACCGCGACCGTCGGCGCCACGTCCAGCGCCGCCGTCGCATTCGGAGCCTCCCGCGCACGAAGAGAAACCTCATAAATAACGAGGCCTGACTCCATGGTGCAACGAATCCGCCAGTTCTCGAAAGGGAACTGGCATTTTTCTGCCCTCACCACAGAGACACAGAGTTTTGAATCTCCTCTGTGACTCTGTGTCTCTGTGGTAAGTGCGGTCGCGTTACACTACTGGCAAGAGCCCGGCAGTAACGGGAACTCAAATTCATGCAGGTTCGCGTTTTATTTTTCGGCATGCTGAAGGATCTGACGGGGCGAGGCAGCGATCTCCTCACCTTGCCGGAACATGCCACTTTGGCTGACGTCGTGATTCATTACGAGGAGATGACTCCTCGGCTCGAAGATTTTGCCGCTTCCGTTGCGATTTCAATCAACCAGGAATTTGCGGCGCCGAATTCACCGCTCAAGGAAGGAGACGAGATTGCATTCCTGCCACCGGTGAGCGGAGGCTTAGCCGATTCCGGAAGCGACATGGCTGTGCAACCCCGGCATTATTCTTCGATCGTACGAGGAACAATCGAGACGCAAGCGGTGCTCGCTCAACTCAAGCAGCCCGCGGACGGAGCCGCAGTCGTATTTGAAGGCGTAGTTCGCGACCACACACGAGACCGGCGCACTGTATTTCTGCACTATGAAGCCTACGAAGAAATGGCACTCAAACAGATGGACTCGCTCGCCCAGCAAGCACTGCAGCAGTTTCCAATTCGCGACGTCGCGTTGGTTCACCGTTTGGGCCGCTTGGAAATTGGTGAGACCAGCGTGTTGATCGTGGTGGCCTCGGCGCACCGTGCGGCCGCCTTCGAGGCTTGCCGCTGGCTCATCGACACGCTCAAACGTACTGTGCCCATCTGGAAGAAGGAATATTTTGAGGATGGCGCGGTTTGGGCCGATGGCGAACCTTTCCCGGAAGGGATTCCCAAGGCGGAAGGCAGCCATTCCGGAAGGCCTGCATCTAAGTGACCAGATTACCTCTTCTCGGCCCCGGTAGAAATTATTTGCGAATTTCGTGGCTCAAGGTTGTTCTTAGGAAGGAGCATGCCCGCGAATTTCGAGGGCCTGCGCGTGCGAAGAAAAATCACCATTCCCTCCGAATGCGCCGCCTGCTTTTTTTTCTGACTATCGCAGTTGCAGTTGCCCGGGCACAGGTCCCGAAGCCGCCCTGGGCAACGGACACGCCAACGAAACCTGGGTCGTCTGCGCCTTCGAAGAATAACGACAGCCCGAGCGGCGTTCAGAATCCCGAGACGACGCTAAAGGTTGACGTCAAGCTGGTAAACGTGTTCGTCACGGTCACGGACGAGCATGGCGCACCGGTCGCTGGTTTGAAGAAGGAAAACTTCACCTTACTGGAAGACGGCAAACCACAGACCATTTCACTGTTCGACAAAGAGTCAGCCCTACCTCTTTCTATTGTGCTCGACATTGATACCAGCCTGAGCACGCGCAAAGACCTGCCACTCGAACTGTCCGCCGCGCGCCGCTTTGCGCATGACATTCTTCGCCCCATCGATGCGCTCTCTCTTTACGGTTTCAGCGAGGTCGTCAGCGAGGTAGTGCCATTCACTTCCGACCTGAAAACGATCGACCGCGGTGTGGACCGGGTTCGCCTCGGATCGGCCACCGCTCTCTACGATGCGCTCTACCTGGGAGCCGAGGCATTGCAGTCGCGCAAAGGACGAAAGGTCCTGGTTGTGATCACCGACGGCGGCGACACAGTGAGCCGCGTGGACTACAAGCAGGCAGTTCGCTCCGCTCAGGAAGCCGAGACCATCGTGTACAGCATCATTGTCGTCCCCATTGAGGCCAGCGCGGGGCGTGATATCGGCGGGGAGCACGCATTGATCCAGATTTCCGAAGACACCGGCGGCAAATATTTCTACGCCACGTCGGTGCCTCAACTCGACGACGCCTTCCGAAAAATCAGTGACGAATTGCGCACTCAATACTTACTGGCGTACTACCCATCGCAAAGACTCTCTGATTCCAGCTTCCGGCGTATTGAAGTGAAAGTCGACGGGGGATCAACGGGATCCGCGCTCACCGTAAGGCATCGGACCGGATACTTCACCACCAAATCCAGGTTTTGATCTGACCCTATTAACCCTCGTTCAGATTTCATTTTCAGTAGCGATCTACAAAATATAGAATCTCGTGGGGTACCGGGAATCTCTAGCGACGCGCATTAACCTATTGACAGAATTCTAGATAGCGTGACACAGTGTCAACTTCAATTGTCTTGGTCTGTGGATTGCACTGTACTCCATTGTTATTGTCTAGGTTCGACGAGGACAGTTTCTGCTTCTCTAACGGACGTCTTGTGAACAAACACGGTGTCTCAGGAAACGGACGATTTCATCCCACCCCGATTCGACCGCGAAATCGTTGTTTTTCAAACGGCAAGGCAAATTTCTAAACCAATTCTAAAAGGAAGGTGGAGAATGTCTATTAACTTCAATCGCCCTGTGAGCTTTAGTGCGGCCGGAACGTTAGCAAGGTTTGCTTTGGCAATAGCTTTTCTCCTGTCGTCCACCCTACTTTTGGCCCAGACTACGGTCGGTTCGGGCAGCATCCAGGGGACGGTAACAGATCCTTCGGGCGCGGTCGTGAGTGGCGCTAAAGTGCTCATCACCAATCAGGGCACGGGTCAGACTCAGACAGTGACGACGAATGCCGCGGGTTCCTATACTTCCCAAGCACTAGACCCGGGTAAGTACAAATTGCAGGTTTCCGCCAAGGGATTCAGCACGGTAAGCGAAGTATTGACGGTGGAAGTGGGCAACACGGCGACCGCTAACGTGAAGCTGCAACTGGGCCAGGAAAGCCAGGTCATCGAGGTTCAGGCCAGCACGGTTGCGGTTAACACTGAGCAAGCTGAAGTCCAAGGAGTGCTGAATTCGGAACAGATTGCGAACCTGCCGGTCAACGGCCGCAACTTTCTCGACCTCGCGCAACTCGAGCCTGGCGTTCAAATTCAGGATGGTCAGAACTTTGACCCGACCAAGGCTGGCTATTCGTCGATCTCGTTCGGCGGCCGCTTTGGCCGCACCGCCCGCATCGACGTAGATGGTGTTGATATCAGCGATGAAACCGTGGGCACCACGACCACTGACATACCGGCAAGCGCGATTGACGAATTCCAAATCGGCCAATCCTCACTTGATCTTTCGAACGACTTGACGTCCTCCGGGGCCGTTAACGTCACCACCAAATCGGGTACCAACACCCTGCATGGCGAGGCGTTCGGTTTCATCCGCGACCACAGTTTTGCAGCTAATGCGCCGGGTGGTCATGACTACTATTTACAGCGCGACCAGTTCGGTGGCAACGTCGGCGGACCCATCATTAAGAACAAGCTATTCTTCTTCGCCGACGGCGAACGCACCAAGCAGGATGCGTTTGCGGCAGTTTCATTTGCCGGTACTCCGTTTACTCCTTTCAGCGGCGGCTTCACCCAGCCCTTCCGCGAAAACAATCTGCTGGGAAAGGTAGATTACAACTTCGGGAACGGCGCCAAAGCCTTCTATCGTTACTCCTATTTTTCGAACTCTCTGTTTGCTACGTTCGGACTCGGATATTCCGTCTACGACAACAAAGATTACACACGCACCCATGTAGCCGGCGTGGACTTCAATACCGGAAGCTTCTCGCACAGCATCCGCTATTCGTTCCTGAAGTTCCAGAACCAGATTGTGGACACGACTCTGGGCAACTCTGCCCTCCCACTCAGCAGCACCGGGTTGGAGATCAGCACCGGCTCAGTGTTTTTTGGACCAAACTTTCTGGCGCCGCAAAGCACTCCTCAACAGAACAATCAGGTCAAATACGATGGCAGTAAGGTTCTGCATTCCCATACCATTCGCTATGGGGTTTCGTATAACCACATCCAGGGCGGAGGGTTCGCCGACTTCTACGGTACCGCGCCGCGCGCTTCTTTCTCAATCAACACGGCTAACGACACTATCGCCAGCGCGGGACCTTTTCCTGGCGGCGACACCAATCCTCTGAACTGGCCGGTGCAAAACCTCCGAGTCGGCAACGGACAGGGATTCAGCACCCTGCAGCCCGCTTTGGGTTTCCCGGCGGGCGGTCTCGGACCGGATAACCGGATCGGCATTTATTTGGGAGACGTGTGGAAAATCAAGCCGAACTTAACCTTGACCCTGGGCGTGCGCTATGACCGCGACACTGGCCGTACCGATAGCGATCTGCCAGCGATTGCACCGATTAATGCTGCTTTCCCCGGCCTTGGAAATCCCGTCAACCAGCCAAACCTGAATCTCGCGCCCCAAGTAGGCATTGCCTGGGACCCCATGAAGAACGGCAAAACCGTGATTCGTGCGGGCGCCGGACTTTACTACGAGAACGTTATCTATAACAACGTTCTGTTTGATCGCCCGCTTCGCTTGCAGACTGGAGCCTTTAACCAGGTGACTCTCGCTTGCCTGAATGGCACTGCACAGGGGGTGCCGGTAAATACGGGAACCATTTCGCCGTCCGGGATCTGCGGTAATAACATCGGTTCGGTCATCCCCCAAATTCTGTCATTCTGGAATCAGGTGAAGGCAGGGAACCCAACCAATCTGCAAGCTCCCAATCCAAGCTATATCGGCAATTTCCTGAATGCCGGGATAGGTTCGAACGGGGGAGTTGGGCTATTTGCACCTGATTACAAGACACCGCGCTCGGTGCAAATAAATGTCGGCATCCAGCATGAGATTCGCCATGGCCTGGTGTTCAGCGCCGACTACTTGCGCAACGTAGAAACGCGCACCCTGATCGGTGTCGATGCAAATCAACAAGGCAATGTCAGTACCTTCAACTTAGGCGCTGCGCAAGCTGCCATCGCCGCTACGCTGGGGGCGTGTGGAGCAAGCTCCATCAACGGAGCCATCTCTGCGTGCCCCGGGCTGCACCCGGCTACGGCTACCTCTCCGGTTGGGGGAGCGACCATAGGAGATTTCTCTGCCTTTGGTCTAAGCACCGCAGCAGACGTCAACGGAGTGGGCTGTAACCAGCCGGTGAATATCGTAAACGGTTCGAATGTCGGAGGACTTGGCCGTCCCTGCGCCTTCGGAGGAATCAACCCAAACCAGGCGAATATGTTCTTCCTTTTCCCTGAAGGGCTCTCCAAATACAACGCCATGCAGTTGACGTTGAAGGAAAACGTCAATAACCCGATGCGAGGCGTCAAAACAGCCAACTTCCAGGTATCCTACAGCCTGTCGCGCTTCGAAAACTCCGGTGGAGGCCAGTTTACGGGACAGCCAGGAGACAACGACCAGGACTTTGTTCTGCAGGCGGCAGACAACAACAACCCCAGTCGATACTTCGGACCTTCGCTATTGGATCGTACTCACCAGATCTCGTTCGGTGGCTATGTGGATGTGCCGGGCGGATTCCGGCTCGGGCTGATCTCCCATTTCTATAGCCCACTGTCGAGTTCGATCGATGCTCCAAACACCGGCTCGGCGGGTCAGATCTTCATCGATGACTTTACCGGGAGTGGAGCCATCACGACGGGTGGAAGCCCCATCCCAGGAACCAGGTTTGGCTCGTTTGATCGCGACGTTAATGCTGCGGGTCTCACGCAGTTGCTCAACAACTACAACCAAAACGTGGCCAACCTGCCTACCCCTGCCGGTAAGCTCCTAGTTTCCAACGGTCTTATGACCGTGGCGCAGTTACAGTCTTTGGGTGGCGTGGCGCAGCCAGTTTGCCTGCCGCCGCCGTTTACTTCTGCTAATTGCACGCCAACTTCCGCAGGCAACCAGGTCGATTTCGGTTGGCTGCGCGCCACTGACTTGAAACTGGCGTGGAGGCACACCATCGCGGAACGATTTACTATCGAACCTAGCGTGGGCTTCTACAACCTCTTCAACTTCGCCAACTTTAATCTGCCGCCAACTACCATGAACGGCATCTTGTTTGGACCAGGAAACGGCTCAATCAACGGAACCACGCGGGCCGACCAGGAATCGTTCCGAGTCGGCAACGGCACCGGCGTCTACTCGCTCGGTTCGCAACGGCAACTCGAGTTCGGCTTGCGGCTGACCTTCTAGTCCAAGGCGTATTCGTGATCTTGGCCACCCGCCTTGAAAAGGCGGGTGGCTTTTTAGCTTCCGCAGCTCTCCTTAGGATTGGCAGTTTTGACGGACACCCCGGGAGTAAGACTCACGTGGACGTCGCGCCGCAAGGGCCCAATGGTGTTCAGTGGTCGATCTGTGATCGCAATTGTTTGGCCAACTTTTCAATTCGCTTCAGTTTTTGATCGAGATCTTTGGGCAGGAGTCCCTTCGTGGTCTGCTCCACATCGGGCGGAATGGATTGTGCCAAGCTCGCCAGTTCACCGGCATCCTGCCTGAGTTTTGCGACGTCGATATTCTGACGTGGATGCGGTGGCGGCGGTACGCTCTTATCGAACTGGTCTTCGGCTCGGTCGGCCTGACGCTGACCTATAGGACCGCTACGTTGCGCGCAAGCCGATGACGCCAAAAACAGGAGAGTGAACAGGAGAATTGAGCTTCTCATCGCGAGCCTCCTTGCGAGAGAGACGATTGCCCATATTTTATCCGACCTGCAAGTCTACAGCGGACCTTTCCTAGTCGGCGGTTTGCTTGGTTCGCAAGCCACCAGGCCCTATGGACAGTTTGGAGGCAGTTGTGGCCCGCTTGGGACGTAACTCGAAGAGTTCGCGGCAAAACAGCTCTTTACGAAGTCATTTGTGTAGGTCTGTCTGGTCTCATTGGGAACATCCGCGTCGCTGAATTGCTTGAAGCGGAATTGGATGGTCCCATCAGGATGCACTTCCCCGATCAAGTAACCGTAGACGTCGGTCTTGGCCTCGTTCGCACCGCTTACATCGGCTGGTAGGCGATATCGCACAGCCCCGGCAGTTCCCACAATCCAGCCCGGAAGAATGGTTTTCGGGTGCTGCTGGCGGCACGCCGTGTTATAGACATTGTCCATCAGGAAATGGGAGTGGCTGGCGAGAACGTACACGTTCTTGCCCGTCTGATTGCGGAAGTCGACCAGCTTCTTATAAACGTTTCTGCCGCTCGCGGTCCCTGCCGGCGAATCATTCATGCTGTGGCCGGTGGAAATGCTGTCGGGAAGCGCCTTGTGCGTGCCGACCACTACTGTACGAATGTCAGGATTCTTCGTCGCTCGGGCAATCTCCGCGGTGAACCAGGTTAATTGATCGGCGTCGAACTGGTCGTCGGTCGCATTGTCGAGGGTGATAAAGTCCACACGGGCCTTGATCCAGTGGTAATAGGTTCTGAGGAGATGGGCATGGGGATCGTCATTTAGGCGCTGGCTTTTGAGTTCCGGAGTGTCGAGCCAATCGGCAAATTGCTGAATTGCATCCACTCGCGTCTTTGGCGAGATGGTTTCGTGATTCCCTAAGGCCAGATAGACGGGCAGATCGCCGAAGGGAGCCAGTTGTTGTTCGATGAAGTCTGGCCAGGCAGAAGTCTCGTAGTCAGAAATGCTGGCCTTGGGATGAGTTTGCCTGAAATCCTGGTCGAAGTCGTAGATTGCCCGGAAGTCCCCTAGATGCCAGTAGAACGATGCGCTGTCTTCGCGGGCTCGCTTGGCAATGGCTGGCATGACCACATCGCCGCAGTTTCTGGAATCCCCGGAAACCGCAAACCACCAGATCTTGCTGCTTGCACCGTTCCTCGTTTCTGCGATGCTATCCTGAGCGTGTGCAGGAGCAAGCATGAGTCCCAAGACAATTATCCGCGCTGTATATCTGAGCGGCATTGAGTTCCTCCGCGCGATGGCGATAACTAGGGCCAATTTTACAGCACTGTGGTTGGTGGTTACTTCAGCGGATCGGCGGTTTTCATCTCTTTCAGCACACTTAACTGCGAGTTCGTTCGCTGCCCTGGAGCCGTGCTGGTTCCCAAGCCCGCATAATATTCGATGATGTTTTGTTGGAGGTCTTTGGGGATGGTCCGGTCAGGTATGGAAGTTATACGCTCGAGCAGTCGCGCGTAGGTTTGGTCAGCGAGCGGATAGTCCCCCCGCTTGACTCGATCTCCAGTATCGAGATCAACGTTCGCAAGCGCGAGGGGCGCGTTCGCATGGGCTCTCAGTTTTTGTAGCAGCTCACGAAATGAATCCACGGTGTGGTTGACGCTGCGCAAGTACCATTCTTCCGTATCAGGGTTGGGAATCTTTATTGCCAGATCAGAAGCCGAGCCAATCTTCGGAATAATGAACACCAGAATTGCCAGCATATGCGCCTTGAAGCCAGGTCCCCGGTACGTGTGCTTCCATCGCCGCTCGTAGTTTGTGCGAGCAACGCGTGCGGCGAAAGTGCGATAGGCCTCGTCGTCGGGATGAGGAGGAAATTGATGCCGGTGCAGCACTACTTCGGCTTCGGCAAATGCCGGAATAAAACTGCGTACTGAACTGCGATAGCTGCGGAGTGCAGGTCGGGCCCGGCCCAGGACTTCGTGAATATCAAATCCGTAAGTATTGATGAAAGCCTCTTCGAGGAACTTCCGCGGCACTTGGAAACCGATAAAGCGCAAATAGGCTGGTGGCGCAAACGCTGTATCTGTGAGTTCTGCGATGTCAAATGCGAATTCGGTTCGGATGTGACCGTGTGGACTTTGGTCATAAGTCACAACGTGTCCAAACTTACGCCTTAGCTTGGGAAATTCCACAGCCGTTGCTGGATTAATGGCCTCCGAATGCCCAACTGAGTCGCCCATATAGTGGGACAAGGCCCCCACGGCAAAAGCGAATTCGTCGATTGTATGAGCATTGCGAAGAAGCCAGGTGACGAAGTCGCCACTGCGTACGTAATGCGTCAGATTGCTGAAGAATTGTTTACCGAACGGATAATACCCCATGTCCTGGATTGCAGAACCACCATAGGCATATGCATGTGCCTCGCGTAGCTGCTCCTCGGTCGCGCCCGGGAAACGCTCCACCAGCAAAGGTCGTATGGAGTCGTTCCATGCCAGGTCAATTAGCTCTTCGTGGGTTAGAACGGAGTACGCGGTGGCGTTGATCGCACAAAAGGTTATCGCCAGCAAAAGTGTTGGTTTCAATTGCGCAACCAGTTCGGCTTTGTCGCTAATGATACCAATGCGTATCCCGGGCAGATCACCTCCCGAACCTGGTCTTCGAGCACGGTCTTAATAATCTTCATCCGGTCCTTCTCGCCACGAGCCAGAGCCTCGACGAAGTGCAGGGCTTGCTCGGTCTTTATTTTGCCCGGCAACGGCGGTTCGTTCTCGCGCCGCGAATTTACTGGAGCCGGCTGCTTTTCAAACTGGACACTTTTTTCTGTTCACTTCCCAGCCAGGCTCTCTGGTTAAGTGGCTATTGGCCGGGGTGGGAATCATCCTTGCTGACAGGTTCCACGAGGTGATTTCTGCGAAAATGATTCGATCATGACGTTCAGAATCACAGGTTAACGGCGACAATGGTGCATAGAATCTAGATTCCAAACGCGCATGGAGAGATGTCTGCGAACGACATCGAATCACGGTTTGATTTTTCGATGCTGCCGAAGGTAAACGGTCGGCACGAGATAAGGTGCCTGGCATTGTGTTGCCATGGTCGGCATCAACCTATAATCTAGAATCATTGGAGCAATAAAGTCGGGGCGTAGCGCAGCCTGGTAGCGCACCTGCCTTGGGCGCAGGGGGTCGTAGGTTCAAATCCTATCGCCCCGACCAAATTTCTAGTTCCGGGTAAGAATTTCTTCCGGTCTACTTTGCGTTCGGTTCCTTTGGCAAGAGGGTCACTCGAGCTGTGACCTTTTGTCCCTTTTCCATTCCTCCGATCAGGACTAGACCCTCGTGGGTCGCCAGCAATCCGCGATGGTCCATGGTTGGGTCTGGCGTGTTCGGGTTGATGGTTTCCCATTTTCCCGTGCGCAGGTTGAAGTCGAAGGTGGTGGGAGAAGGCTCGGAAGGTTTGCCGTCGTAGCCGATGCCGTTGTAGTCGTAGGGATTGTCGGTTCCGCCCGCAAAATAAATCTTTTGATCTTTCTCCGAACCGCCGGCGGCTATCCGGTAACGCGCTGCTCCCGGATGATTAGGTAATTTTGTCCATTGAATCTTCTGGGGATCGTGATGGTCAATCTTGCCCATCCAGCATTCGTCAGAGGCAATGTACTTGGGCGTGCCGCCGGGATTCTTGCGAGCTCCATCCACATATAGGATCGTCCCGCCGACCAGCGCGCCGGCATGGCCGAACACCGGTGGACCCGGAATCGGTGTGGCTTGCGACCACCTGTTCTTGTCCACATCGAATACCTGCACATTGCTGACCACGTCTGCGTTCGAGCGGCCGCCAACTAGATAGACATAGCGATCGCGATAAACCCCAGCCACTGAGTCGCCCAAGGGCAGGGGAAGATCAGCTTCCCGGGACCAGCGGTCCCTCGCTGGCTCGTACATGCCTACGTCGGGGACGGTCCTACCTCTACCTTGCGCGTCCACCACGTACCCGCCGAACAGGAACAACTGATCGCGGGCGGCGGCAGCTGCGGCAGCGATGCGGCCTACTGTTCCGGGAACAGCATGGATCGCGGACGAAGTTCCGTCCTTCGCATCCAGGGAGAAAGCACTGCTGGTGATGTCCTCTGCGCTCTTTTTCGGGCCGATCCCCATGAAGGAATAGAGCAAAACCTGCCCATGGACCTTGAGCATGGCGACGGCGTTGTTGGAAACAGGGTCAGGGAGCGGCTCAACCGCGGATTCGGTAGCCGCCAATAACAACCCGCTGAGAAAAATCAATAGAAGTGACGCAAAAAGCTTCTTCATGGACTTTAGAATCATTGGCAAGGTTATAACAAAAATATCACGCTGCTGGGGCAATTCAGAAACTTGTCAGTCTTGAAGATGCTGCAGTCGAACTCCATCGGGTCGTTTATCCCACGGACCCTTGCCGCACCGCATGGATGAAATCGGTGTAAGCCGGAGTGAATCCTGCCCCGCGCATATCGGCGGCGATCTGGCCACGATGATAGGCCGAATGCATGACTACGTGCAGAAGGATATCCTGCTTCTGGCTGGAAAAGCTTTCGCCCTTGGTGTTTCGGTAATCGCATGTAGCGGAAAGCCCTGCTTCGCCCAGCGAAGCTAGATAGTTCTGCCAGAGGCTCGGCAGTTGGTCGACTTCCGGCTTGCATTGTTCGAGCGTGAAGAGCGGCCAAACGGGGAGGGTCTGCTTCTGCGAGAGCAACCGTTCGAGCCATAACCTTTCGGCGGCAACGATGTGCGCCAGCAGGCTTACCGAGCGCGCGGGTGGGACTTCGAGGGCTCGCAGCGAATTTAAGACTTCGCGATTCGCCCACCCGTCGTAAGAAAACAGGCGGCTGATGTGTTCAAGCATGGTCATGGGAGTTCCGTTGTGAGCTGCATTACTTAGATGCTCTAAGTTGGACTCCACAGTTCGGCAAATGGCGTGGCAACCTAGGGACGATCGACAACTTCCGATCGGGGATGGTATTAGTGTTTTGAGCTTTGCTTTTTTGGCTGTTTCGGGAGAATGCTTTGACGAGAATGCGTACTAAAGTCCTTTCCGTGTTGCTGCTGAATCTGGCGGCCTCGCTGCTGGCAGGATGTCCTCACCACGAGAGCATTGCCAAGATTAACCAGGATCCAGCCCGATTCGCCGGGAAAGAGATCTCTATCGCCGGACGGGTCACTGATTCTTTTGGAGCCATGGGAACTGGTGTATTTCAACTCGACGATGGTACCGGGACCATGTGGGTTTATGGCAAAGGGTATGGTGTTCCTGGCGGTGGCGCGCAGGTGGCGGTCACCGGAGTAATCGCGCAAGGGTTCGCGTTCGGGGGAAGAAATTTCGCCACAATTCTGCAGGAGACCGAGAACCGACACTGATTCCAGCCGACTCTCGGAGTCAGAGCTTAGGTCTACGCTGCTTGACCGGGATTTGCCACGGCCCTGTCCACTAGCTCGGTTCGGGTCCAGGTATAGCGGATGCGATGAATTACGGTAATCGTGGACAGCACCGCGATAATCCATAGAACCGGGGCCATGCGGTTGAACAAGGCTCCGATGATGACCAGCACTAGGCGTTCGGGACGCTCCATAAAACCGACGCGGCAAGAACCGATGAGCGATTCGGCGCGAGCACGGCTGTAGCTGACCATGATCGCGCTGATCATGACGAAAGCGGTCAGGACAATATAAAAGAAGCGGCCCGCACGGGCGTAGTAGACGAGAAGCCCGAAGAACTGCGCAGCATCGCTGTAGCGGTCGATGACCGAATCGAAGAAGCCGCCAAAGCGGGTGACGCGATTACTGGCGCGAGCCACGGCGCCATCTACCAGGTCAAAAAAACCGGAGGCGATGATCACTAGTCCGGCGTAGCGGAACAGACGCGCCTGGTTGTCGGCATTGGCATAACCAAATAAAAAAGCGGCAATGGCGTTCACGACCAAACCCAGGAAAGTCAGCACGTTTGGATTGACGCGAGCGAGGGCTAGCCGGCGCACGATGGCATCGAGGAGGACGCCGCAGGCTCGTCCAAAAGCACTGGTCCAGGTTCGATAGGTCGCAGTTGTTCGATTCGTGCCCGTGGTGGCTGAAGTCATCTTGAACCCGTCATCCAGCTGCGGCTTCGTCGTGAATCGTGCTCAAGCGCAGGATTTCCATTTCGCGTTTGCCGTTGGGCGTGACGACGATGGCGGTATCGCCCACTTTCTTGTTCAGCAGCGCCCGCCCAATCGGTGAGCTGGTAGAAATCTTTCCCGAAGCAACGTCAGCTTCTTCGCTGGTTACCAGCTTGTACTCGACTTCTTCGTCCTTGGCGTTGTCGTAAACCCGAACGGTTGATCCCAGCCCCACCTTGTCGCGGGGAATGTTGTCCATGTTGATCAGCGCGAGGTCGCCCATGCGTTTGCCCAACTGGCGCAGCCGGGCCTTGACGAACTCCTGGCGCTGCTTGGCCATGTGATATTCGGCGTTTTCGCTGAGATCTCCAAGGGCAGCGGCCTTCTTGATCTCCTTGGGAAGCTCGTGAACCAGTTCGTGTTCGAGCTGGTTCATTTCTTCCTGCAGCTTTCTCTTGATTTGCTCGGTCATTGCTTTACCGGATTATAAACCTAGCGACTGCCGCCAGGGCGGTCAAGCAGCAGGCTTTTCGCCGCAATGAGAATTGATCTCTAAAACAGGAATTACGCTTGAAGTTCCGATGCTTCCGGGAATCGCAGGTTTGACTTAGACAGAGCCCTCGTCAGCAGCTCCTCGATATGCGGCTCTTCGCAGTTTTTTGCCATAGCCAATTCGCTGACTAGCAGGTAGCGGGCGCGCTCCAGCATCTTTTTTTCCCGAAACGAGAGCGACTTGGACTGGTTCAGAACCAGCAACGCCTTCAGTACGTTGGCTACCTCCAACAAGGAGCCGGTGCGCATCCGCTCGGAGTTTTCTTTGAAGCGATATTTCCAATCGGCGTTGTTGTCGCACTCTCCACCTTCAAGAAAATCCACGATCTTCTGAATCTCACCGTTCTTTACCACGCGCCGCAGACCTACGGTGCCGACATTGTGGAACGGTACCATGACTTTCAGGCTGCTGGACTTGATTTTGAGGAGGTAGAAGTTCTCCACGGTCTCGCCGATGGTACGGCTGCTAATCTGTTCAATGACGCCGACGCCGTGATTGGGGTAAACAACCTTGTCGCCTATGTGGAAAGTGCCATTGCCGCTTAACATGAGAAACCGCCCATAAACACAGGAGGGAACGAGAGGAACAACACTTTGTTAGTTTACCCGAATTGGAACCGAAAGGCAATTAGGGCGTGGCCTGGTTAAGGCTCAATGGAGCCATAGACGAGTCTTAGCGTCGCAGGTTCCTAAGCAGCACGCAGCAGTTGCTATTCTCCAAGCCATGCGCCGTAGGGTTTCAAAGAGTTCACGTGGGCAAATATGATCCTTAGGGCGGCGGTAATTGGAATGGCCAGCAATAGGCCCATCGCCCCCCACAACGCCCCCCAGATTAATAGCGCCATGGTGACGGCTAAAGGGTTCAGCTGCAACCGTTTGCCGAGGAAGCGAGGGTAGAGCAGGTTGACGGCGATGAGGTGCAAGCCGAACACGGTGACCAGAATAACCACAATTTCCTGAGAACCCGTATGTCCCAGCCCGACAAAAATCGGAGGTATAAGGGCCAGCAGGACTCCCATATAGGGAATTAGGCTCAAGAATCCGCTCACAAACCCCGCGAAGTAAAAGAAGGGCAAATGAATCATCCAGAAGACGACTGTGCTCACGGCGCCGACGAATAAGCCAATCAGCAGGTTTCCTACCATGAAGCTGCGAACCATAGCGGAAATCAAACCCAGGGTGACATAGGCCGTGTGCCGGTTCTCCATGGGGAAGAGCATAACTGTGGCTGAGCGCACGTGTTGTTGCCACGTCAGCATAAAAAAAACCAGAAACGGAACGAAGGACACCGCCAGAACGGCTGCACTAGCCGAACCGAACCCGCGCGTGAGGACGTCGGCCCAATCAGTCGCGGGGCGAACGCTCACAACGCCTTTTTCGTGCTCCGGGGGTAAAACTTCAAAGCGTTCCGCGCTCCTGCGGAAACGCATGGCCTCCTCGCGAACTCTACTGGCGTATTTGGGCAGATCCTGCACCAGAGTTGCCGCCTGGTTGTACGAAAAGTAGACAATCCCACCCAGAGCAGCAACCAGCAGCAGGATTGCAACGGCTGCCGCCCAACTGCGTGGTAGACGAAGATAGGTCAGCAGATCCACGATCGGCGCCAAAATGAAGGCCAGCAGCACCGAAACCAGCATGACCACCAGGACAGATTCGCCGAAGTAACAAAGGGCGAGAACCCCTGCGATGCCCACGATGTTCATCGCCCAATGACGCCGCTCGACCGGAGGACGGGGAATAGCCGGAGCAGGAGCGGTGGTCGGGGCCGGCGCTTCGCTGGTCGCCATTCCAGCATCCTAACGCTTTTTTTGGTTTTTTCGCGGGGACTTATAATTTCGACGTGCCCTCCGAACCAATAGACTCGACGAACTTGCCGCGCCCGCGGAGTCTGGGCCGGGTTCTAGGTTTGGACGTAGGTTCGAAGAGGATCGGCTTGGCCGTCTCCGACCCCCTTGGTATTACGGCGCAGGGGCTTGCAACTATTCATCGGCAAAACAAACGGCTGGATTTCGGTCAGTTGGAAAGCGTGATTCGCGAATACGAGGTCGTCGAAATTATCGTGGGCTACCCTCTGCGCATGAGCGGCGCCAAAGGCATTCAGGCGGAAAAGATGCAACGCTTCGCGGAGGAGCTACGCCAGCGTTTCGAGATACCCGTACATCTTTGGGACGAACGCCTGAGCTCGGCTCAAGCTAACCGCCTGCTCCGCGAAACCGAAATGTCGATCAAGCGCCGCGGCCAGGTTGTAGACCAGATGGCGGCAGTCCTGATCCTGCAAAGCTGGATGGACGCGAGGGGCAGCAGTTAGCATTTGGCATTTAGCCCTTGTAGTTCGAGGTGACCAACGGCTCACGACTAATGGCCAACGACGTACCATCAGCCCTCATCTAAACTATTCGTAAGGTGCGCACCTTTTTCCTACTTCTCTTTGTTGGTATCCTCGCTTTCGGGGGATGGCTGGCCTGGGCCCTGCTGCGGCCAGCGATGCCTGCTGGGCAGACATTTGTCCTTTTGCATCCCGGATATTCCACTCGCCGGATTGCAACCGAGTTGAAATCCGCCGGCGTCATTCGCAGTGCGGATGCTTTCGTCCTTTGGCATTACCTTCATCACAAGCGTTCCCTGAAGGCTGGAGAGTATCTCTTCGAGAAAAGCGCAACTCCGATTGAAGTCCACCGGCGGCTGGCGCATGGCGATGTTTACTTCCACACGGTCGTAATTCCGGAAGGCTTCAATATGTTCGACATTGCCCAGGCCATACAGGACGCAGGCCTGGGCTCGAGTGAAGATTTTCTAAAAGTCGCGACCTCAGATACCGCACTCATCGCCGACCTGGCTCCAGACGCCAAGACGCTGGAAGGCTATCTTTTTCCGAATACCTACGAGTTCACCCGCATGCAGACCATGCAAGATATGGCGGCGGCGATGGTGAAACAGTTCCGCCAAGTGGCGCGCGAAATCGGTTTGGCCACGGATATGCAGAACACTAATTCGAAAAATCATGACGTACAGCAGACCGTCATTCTCGCATCCATCATCGAAAAGGAAACAGCCGCGCCGGAAGAGCGGCCGCTGGTCGCGAGTGTGTATCAGAACCGCATGGCACAGCATGAGGCTCTGCAGGCTGATCCCAGCGTGATCTACGCCGAACTTCTGCAGGGAAGTTACGGCGGTGCGCTCCACCATGCTGATATGCAGTTCAAGTCGGCCTACAATACTTATACGCATCCCGGACTCCCGCCTGGGCCCATCGGTAACCCCGGCAAAATTTCGCTTGAGGCGGCAATGCACCCGGCGGACACTGACTATCTCTATTTTGTGAGCAATGGAAATGGCCATCACCGCTTCGCTCGCAGTCTCGAAGAGCACAATAAGAACGTGGCGGCGTACCGGAAGGTGATGGCTGGGAAGTAAGCTGTTATCAGGCTGCTAGGAAATTCACCCTGTCGTTCCGAATAGCGAAGGCCTGGCTTTGTCGCGGTATGACAACAACTGGAACCTGAGATCCGTTTGGCGAGATGGGCCCGGCCACAAATATGTCAGCTCCAGCCATAAATATGGTACACTAGTAGATCATGAGAACTACAGTAGACATTCCCGACCCAACCTATCGCCAACTCAAAGCAAGAGCGGCCCTGCGCGGTTGTTCGGTGAAAGAGCTAATTTTGCGCGGTGTCGAGGCCGAATTGAGTGACGACGAACGCAGAGAACTTAAAGGGAAAGTCGCACTCCCTTTAATTAAGTCAAAGCGACCGGGTTGGCTAAGGCTGAGCAATAAGACCATCCATGAAATCCTATTTCCCTGATGTGAATGTGTGGATCGCGTTGGCGTACGAGGGACATCAGCATCACATCTGCGCGACGGCGTGGTTTGTGAGTCTAACTGGAGCTGTCTATTTCTGCCGGTTTACCCAGCTTGGTTTTCTGAGATTGCTGACGCATCCGAGTGTGATGCGGGAGGATGTCAGGACTCAAGTTGAGGCGTGGCTGGTCTACGATTCATTTCTCCAAGACGAGCGGGTTTCATTTCATACCGAAGTCGATCCTGAACGGATAGAATTCGCTCTCCGTAGGCTGACCTCGAGCGGCCGCTCTCTGTCACAGCAGTGGCCGGATGCGTATCTCGCTGCTTTTGCCCGCGTAGCTGGGTCGACGCTGGTTACATTCGACCGTGGATTGCGTCAGGTGGCTGCCGACAATGTTGTGTTTCTCCGGTAGCGGAGACCGGTGTTGACCTTCTGTTCGATTGAGTACCGATTTCAAATGAGTACCTGCACGGGACGGGAATTGTCAGGGCGACAGCAAAAATCCATCCTTTATTGACCCCTAGAAGTTCGCTTCCTGAATCCCCGGCTTGGGTATACTCATCTCCTTGGCACGGAATCAAAGCTTTAGCATGTCTTTTCGTTTTCGCTATCGTGCAGCGGTCATCCTACTGGCGGTTCTGCCGCTGGCCGGCTGTTTGTTTCGCTCGCGAAAGGTCGAGCAGCCCATTACCAACGTCCAGCTTAAGACTGCGACGCAGCAGGAACTGATCGAATACATCAACACGCAGGCCGCCAGAATTCAGTCCATGCAGGCCACGGTTGATATTGATACGACCGTGGGCGGGGTTAAGAAGGGCAAAGTCACCGATTACCAGGAGATTCGGGGCTACGTGCTGGCGCGCAAGCCGGCCATGCTGCGGATGATCGGACTGATGCCGATCGTGCGCAACAAAGCTTTCGACATGGTGAGCGATGGGCAGTGGTTCAAACTCTGGATTCCCTCGAAGAATCGCTTTGTGATTGGACGAAATGACGTCGAGACCAATCCTACGCAGACGCTGGGAAATCTACGCCCGCAACACATCTACGATGCGCTGTTGTTGCGGCGCATCGATCCGCAAAATGAAATTGCGGTAATGGAAAACGAAACTGAATTGGTGACCGACGCTAAGAGTCACAAGGCATCGCGGGCAGAATACGTGATTGATGTAATCCACAAAGAAGAGCATGGGTGGGTGCTCTCGCGGAAGATCGTTTTCAGCCGCACCGACCTGCTGCCCCATCGCCAATTGCTCTATGACGCCGCGGGAAATGTCAGCACCAATGCTCTCTATTGGAACTACAAAGAGGAGAATGGCATCGAATTTCCCTGGCAAATCGAAATTGCGCGGCCGCAGGAGGAGTACGACATTACCTTGAACATCGTGAAGCTCGAGCTGAACCAACCGCTTCCCGACGACAAATTCATACTCGAGCAGCCGCCAGGGGCCGAGGTAGTCCATTTGGACAAGCCCGAGGCGCACTCAGCGTCTGCGCCGCAAGGAGACAGGTAAAATCAGCAATTAGCACTCAGCCGTCAGCATTCAGCCCTCGGGGTATTGCCAAGCTTGTGAGGAACTGAGTGCTGGGTGCTGAATGCTGAGTGCTACTTTACTAAGTGCTCATTATGATGAACAAGATGATCGTCGCGAACCTGGTGCATCGGCCGCTCCGGTCGCTGATCAGCATTGTCGCGATTGCCCTGGAAGTGACACTGATTCTGCTGATTGTTGGGCTATCGCTCGGCATGCTGAACGACTCCCGGGCGCGGCAGCGAGGCATTGGCGCGGACGTGATTGTGATGCCTCCCGGCTCATCGTTCATCGTGGGGCTGACCGGTGCGCCGATGTCGATCAAGGTGGGTAACATTCTGGCGAAACTGCCGCATGTGGTCGTGGTGGCGCCTGTGGTGACCCATGTTTCCTCCAATGGGGCATTGGAGGTGATCGCGGGGATTGATTTGAAAAGTTACGAGCGGCTCTCCGGGCCTTTTCACTACCTGGAGGGTGGCCCATTCCAGGGACCGAACGACGTCTTGGTCGATGATCTATTTGCCAGGTCCAAGCACGTGAAGGTCGGCGACACCATTGAAGTTCTGAACAGTAATTTCCGCGTGGCCGGGATCGTGGAACAAGGCAAAGGGGCGCGAAAATTTTTGCAGATCGGCGTTCTACAGGATTTGATCGGCGCCAAAGATAAGGCCTCGATCTTTTACCTGAAGCTGGACGATCCTAAGAACGCCGACGCGGTGGTGGACGAAATCAAGCATGTTCCGGGCATGGAGAAATATGTCGCCACTTCGATGGCTTACTACCTCTCGATGATGACGCCGAGCAATTATCCGGGCTTGTCAACGTTTATCAACGTGGTCATTGGCATTTCCGTGATCATCGGGTTCATCGTCATCTTCCAGGCTATGTATACGGCGGTGATGGAACGCACGCGCGAGATTGGAATCCTGAAATCGATGGGTGCATCGAAGCTTTATATTGTGAATGTGATTTTGCGGGAGACGGTGCTGCTGGCTATCGGGGGTATCGTCGTGGGGATTGTTTTCAGTTTGGCGGCTCGGTTGGGGATCGTTCATCGGCTGCCGACGCTGCCGGTGGTGGTGACCGGGGGCTGGATGCTGCGGGCGGCAATTATCGCTATTGTCGGGGCGATTGCCGGAGCGCTATATCCGGCATACAAGGCGGCGCAGAAGGATCCGATTGACGCACTGGCCTATGAGTGATCGGGACTCCGGCGGAGCCACTTCTACCAGCCCCGGCGAGAGACGATTCCCCAGGACTATAATGCTCCAAAGCCTGTGCCGAATCGCGTCCCAATCCTAACGATAGTCCTCTGTGCCGGTTTTTTCGCCTATCCACTTCAGGCGCAGATTCGTATCCGCGACTTCCAAGCTCTCCGGGGTCCATGGGAATGTAGAAATTCCATGGGGACGGCTGGCGTCTTTATTACTGCTCTCCTGAGCCAGCAAAACAGCGAGCGCGGGATTGGATCGCAGTCCGTCAATATTCGCGTCTATCAACGTCAGGGGCAAACCGAGCATGGTGGGTACTTTTCTCCAAGCGACGGATCGACGGTTTTTGATGGCAAGCGGATGATCATTCACTTCGAAGATCGGACCGACATCCCTCCGTTGGATTTGGACGTCGGGTTCGATCAGGCCCGTCAGCGTTGGACTGGGTCTTTTTCACTCTGCGATAGACCATCGGACGTAGTTCTCGATCGTCCGCGTGCGCAAGAAGGCCCGCACAGCGCATTCGTCGGAGATTGGCAGGACAGTGTGACCGGTACTCTGCATATCAGACAGGATTATGACGGAGGACTGAGTGCATGGCTCGATAGTACTTCGTCTGGACTGATCCCTACTGACCAATGGAATGGCGTGCAATTGTATGTTACGTCGGCTACACGGAGCACCATCGTCCTTGAGACTGTCAACTCGTCCGGTGCACATTACCGGTATCTAGGAAACTTGTCTGGCGATGGCAAGCAAATGAGCGGTCAGTGGCATGGCGAAGGAGGAGGGACTATCAATGCCCCGGCACTTTACCGACTCCTCTCGGTCAATTAATAGGCCACAACTCGAGCAAAGACACGATCACCTCATCAACGGCTTCGTTGACAATATCCTCCGCATTACGTTATCTTTAAGACTTTGAAAGTCCTGCGGTTGCCCGCCTGATAGCCCTGCGCCTTCGGCGCTCACGGGGTGCTCAGCGGTCTTCTTTGCGTTTTTATATTTCTGGGAGATTTTGCATGTCAACCTATTTCCCCAAAGCGGGGGAAATTGTGCGCAAGTGGTACGTCGTGGATGCTTCCGGGCAGACGCTCGGCCGGCTTGCGTCACAGGTCGCCCGCATTTTAATGGGTAAAGAAAACCCGCAGTACACGACTTTTCTCGATACCGGGGATCATGTGATCGTGATCAACGCCGAGAATGTAAAAACAACAGGCTTTAAGTCGGAGCAAAAGGTGTATCAGCATTACACCGGTTATCCGGGCGGATTGCGGACTGAAGAGTTCCGCAAGCGGTTCGCGCGCAAGCCGGAGTTGGTAATCGAACAGGCAGTTCTGCGCATGCTTCCCAAGTCGAAACTGGGGCGGCAGATGATCAGCAAGCTGAACGTTTATCGCGGCGAGAAGCATCCCCACGAAGCGCAGAAGCCGCAAGCGAAGGCGCTCGAAGTAAGAGCATGAGTTGGTTCCGAGACGTAGCAAGCTACGTTTCTACAGTTCGGCATAAAATTTCGAAAGGTTTGCACCATAGTGGTTTGGCTAAGTGCCAACGGCTAAGTGCTAAAGGCTAAGAATGGCAGAGCTAGTTCAATATTACGGTACAGGGCGCCGCAAGTCGGCGATCGCGCGGGTTTATCTGCGTCCGGGCAGCGGCGACTTTAAGATTAACGGGCGCGCGTTTGAGGAGTATTTTGTGACTCCGGCGCAGCGCTCGGCCGCGAAACAGCCATTGCTGTCGACTGAGACTGCGAGCACGTTCAATGTCGTTGCTCGAGTTTCCGGCGGTGGCGTTAACGGGCAGGCTGACGCGGTAAAGCTGGGCATCGCTCGCGCTCTCATGCTGTTCAATATCGAGTTGCGCAAGAAGCTCAAGGCCGAAGGCATGGTCACTCGCGACTCACGCGGCAAGGAACGTAAGAAGTACGGCCAGAAGGGCGCAAGAAAACGGTTCCAGTACAGCAAGCGCTAAGGTCTGTCGTGGGCTGTTCGTCGTTGGTCGTTCGCCACGGCGGTTGGCTGACGACCAACGACCAAGGACGAACGACGGTTTTTAGGTGTTCAATTCTTCCTGTGCCTCGCGGCGCGGGGACGGGAATGGCAATCCGGGGCAGCCTCAGGGTGAGCGCCGGATGCAGACCAAATGAGGAGGTTGATTGGCTAACATCACCATGAAGGAGTTGCTCGAAGCGGGCGTACACTTCGGGCATCAGACCAAGCGCTGGAATCCCAAGATGAAGGAATTCATCTTCGGAGAGCGCAACGGGATTTACATCATCGATTTGCAGAAGACGCTGAAGATGTTCAAAGAGGCGTCGAAGTTCGTACAGGATTTGGCCAGCCAAGGCAAGATCATTCTCTTCGTCGGCACCAAGCGCCAGGCTCAGGACGCGATTGCCGAAGAGGCGACGCGCTGTGGCGGGTTCTATGTGAACCAGCGCTGGCTGGGCGGGCTGCTCACCAACTGGGTGACAGTGCAGAAGTCGGTAAAGCGGTTGAAGGAACTCGATGAGATGGCCACGGATGGCCGTTACGAGTTGCTGCCCAAGAAAGAAGTTATCAAACTGGAGCGCGAGCGCAAGCATCTCCAGGCGAACCTTGCCGGCATCAAGAATATGAGCCGGTTGCCGGATGCGATCTTTGTTATCGATTCGAATAAAGAGCAGATCGCGGTGCGCGAGGCGCGCAAACTCGGCATTCCGGTAGTCGCAGTCGTAGATACGAACTGCGATCCGAGCGAAGTGGATTACGTGATCCCCGGCAACGACGATGCGTTGCGCGCGATTCGTCTGTTTGCTTCGAAGATTGCCGATTCCGTGGCCGAAGGTGCACAGCTCATGACCGACAAACAAGTCGCCGACCTGGCGGCTGCCGCAGGCGCGGCGCAACAGGCTGAACTGGCTGCGGCGGCACGCGCGGCTGATGGCGGAATCGATATCAGCGCCTCGGACGATGCCGGAGCCGAAGACATCAGCATGGAAGATGTGCTGGGGACGGGAACGCGCAAGCAGCCGGCCGCTGCAAAAGAAGCCGTCGCCGAGGACATTCCGCAAGTCGAGACGCAGACGTATTAGAGCAGTCGTTGGTCATTGGCCGTTAGTCGTTCGCGAAAGACGCCGTTCTTATTAAGCGCGACGAAGAGAATTGCAGGAGGGCTCGGCTTCAGCCGTGCCGTAAGGCGAGATTAGATTCCGGGCTTTAGCCCCTGAGGGATTCAGACCCGCGCGGGTCGTCCGGCGCGGGTCGAAGTTTGTTAGGCAGTCGTTGGTCTTTGGTCGTTCGCCGTTGGTCTCGACATTCGCAGCCAATGGCGAACGACGAACGACCAAGGACGTTTTATTTACTATGAGCACATCTACGATGAATATTTCCGCAACGCAAGTGAAAGAGCTCCGGGAGAAAACCGGGGCGCCGATGATGGATTGCAAACAGGCCCTGACCGAAGCCAAGGGCGACATGGAACAGGCGGTTGTGGTTCTGCGCAAAAAGGGTGTTTCCGTGGCGGCGAAAAAGGCAACCCGCGTGACCAGTGAAGGCTCGGTGGCGAGCTATATCCACGCCGGCGGCAAGATCGGCGTGCTCGTGGAGATTAACTGCGAGAGCGATTTCGTGGCCCGCACCGAGGACTTCAAAGAACTGGTGCATGACATCGCCATGCACGTTGCGGCCAGCGATCCCAAGTTCGTCCGCAAGGAAGATGTTACGCCCGAAGCCTACGAGCGGGAGAAAGACATCTACCGCGCCCAGGCGATTGCCAGTGGCAAGCCTGCGAACATCGCGGAGAAAATGGTCGAAGGCAAGATGGCCAAGTTTTACGAGGAAGTTTGCCTGCTAGAGCAGCCCTTTATCAAGGATCAGACCATGAGTATCGCGCAGCTGATTGCCGCCAAGATCGGCAAGCTCGGTGAGAACATCGCAGTGCGCCGGTTTGCGCGATTCAAAGTCGGCGAGGCAGGCGAGACCATCGCCATCACTAAGCCGGAGCAGAAAGCCGAGTAATGCTCACGTGGGGCCAGCCGCTCTCGGCTGGCCGGGCGGGCATAGCCCGTCTGCTTCACTATTTTCCTTCGAAACTTAGAGATTGTAGCCCAACCTGCGGAGCTTTGCTCCGCTGGACAGCCGAGGGCGGCTGTCCCCACGTGATTCTTCGCTCGAAAAGACTTCGCTTCGTGACCCACATTCCCGCTGGGATGCTAGACTGAATTACGGATGACAACTCCTGTATTCAAACGAATTTTGCTCAAACTTTCCGGCGAAGCTCTCGCCGCGACCCAGGGGTTCGGGGTCGACCCTTTTCGCATTCACGAGATTGCGGCTGAACTGGCGGACGTAAGATCTCTAGGAATTGAAATTGCGATCGTGGTGGGCGGGGGGAATTTTTTTCGCGGCGTAGCCGAGCAAGCCAAAGAAATGGACCGCGTTTCCGCGGACCATATGGGCATGCTGGCCACCGTGATCAATGCGCTGGCGCTGCAGGATGCGCTGGAAAAGCAGGGCGTATACACCCGCGTGCAGTCGGCGATTGAGATGAACCAGGTTGCCGAGCCATTCATCCGCCGGCGAGCCATTCGTCATCTGGAAAAAGGCCGGGTCGTCATTTTTGCCGGCGGCACGGGCAATCCCTACTTTTCCACGGACACCGCCGCATCGTTGCGCGCCATGGAAATCAAGGCAGACGTCATTATGAAAGCCACCAAGGTAGATGGCATCTACGACGCCGACCCGGTGCTGGTCAAAGATGCCAAGAAATTCACCGAGATCACCTACATGGATGTACTGAAAAAAGGCTTGAAGGTGATGGACTCGACCGCCATCTCACTTTGCAAGGACAACAACCTGCCGATCATCATTTTCAATCTCAATCATCGCGGCAACATCCGCAAGGTCGTAACTGGAGAGAAGGTCGGATCTCTGGTGAGCGCGTGAAGGCCTCATCTGGCCTACTTTTCCATGCCGTTTGTAGATATATTAGCGATATTATCATTTTGTGATAATATAGCTAATCTTGCTATAAGCTCATGGATCCAATAAGAAACCCCTATAGTCCAGGTGCCGGGTCTCCTCCTCCCGAGTTGGCGGGCAGAAACGCTCTTAGAGAACAGCTTCGGGTCGCGCTGGCCCGCATCCGCCAAGGGAAACAGGCAAAGAGCGTATTGATGGTCGGCCTGCGCGGCGTCGGCAAAACGGTTCTCCTTGATCAAATACGGAAAGACGCCGAAGAGACGGGAATATATGCCTTGCGTATAGAAGCGCCCGAGAACAAGTCTTTGCCAGCACTACTCGCACCCCAGTTGCGTCAGACTCTCCTCCGCCTCAGTCGAGTGCAGGCAGCGAAAGACGGTGCCCAGCGCGCTCTACGTGCATTGGCTGGATTCGCGAAGGCTCTGAAGGTCTCATATAAAGACATTGAGGTTGGATTTGATTATGAACCTGAGCCCGGCCTGGCGGACAACGGCGATTTGGAGATCGATTTGACGGCTTTGCTTGAGCAGGTGGGAGTCGTCGCGCGGGATGCCAAAAGTGCCGTCGTGGTGTTCATTGACGAGTTGCAATATGTCAAGGAGGCGCAATTAGGGGCTTTGATCTCCGCGTTACACCGATGCGCACAAAATAGTCTTCCTTTGACAGTTCTGGGTGCCGGACTTCCTCAGCTGAGAGGAATGACAGGTAACGCAAAGTCTTACGCAGAGCGGCTCTTTGATTTTCCGACGATTGGACCTTTGACTGATGCGGAAGCGGAACTTGCAATCGTTAAGCCTGCAAGGGATGAGGGCGTGGATTATGATCCTGAGGCTATTTCAGTGATTATTTCTAAAACCCGAGGCTACCCCTACTTTCTCCAGGAATGGGGAAAACACTCGTGGGAAGCCGCAAGCCAAACTCCGATTACGGCTAAAGATGTTGAAATTGCGTCGGTCACAGCGATTGCAGCGCTCGACGAAAGCTTTTTCTTGGTACGCTTTGATCGCCTCACGCCAACCGAAAAAACCTATTTGCGCGCTATGTCGGCGTTAGGTCCAGGCCCGCACAGATCAGGCGACATCGCGGACCGGCTCGGAAGACCTGTTTCGGCGTTCGGTCCGGTTCGAAGCAGCTTGATCACAAAGGGGATGATCTGGAGTCCGAATCACGGCGACACTGCATTTACCGTGCCGCTTTTTGACGAATTCATGAAACGGATTATGCCCGGAAGCGATTGGGAAACCTAACACTCTGGCTTTTAGTATCGTGCTTCGAGCGAAGTTACTTTTTCAAAGGTTTATAATTCACACTTTTGGTAACTCATCTCTCGGGGGAGCTGACTATGGCTCAAGCTGGTATGGCCGCAATTCCTGGCCTGAAAGACACCTACCTTCAACTCAAGGCCCGCATGGACAAAGCGGTGGAAGACTTCCGCAAGGCGATGGCGGCCACGCGCACCGGGCGGGCTAACGTGCACATGTTAGATACCGTGAACGTCGACTATTACGGCACCCCCACGCCGCTAAGCCAGGTTGCGTCCGTACATGCCGAGGCGCAACTGCTCACGGTGCAGGCATGGGATGCTTCCCAGTTGCAGGCAATCGAGAAGGCGATTCGTTCTTCCGACCTCGGCCTCAATCCCATGAACGATGGCAAAATCGTTCGCGTGCCAGTCCCGCCGCTCACCGAAGAGCGCCGCAAGGATATGGTGAAACACCTCCACAAGGTGCTCGAGGAGCATCGCACCGCCGTGCGCAACATCCGGCGCGATGGCAACGATGCCATTAAGAAGGCAATGAAAGACAAAAAGATCACCGAGGACGATGAGAAACGCGCCATGGACGAAATCCAGAAGCTCACCGACGATGAAATCAAAAAGATGGAAGAAATGAGCAAGGGGAAAGAAAAAGAAGTGATGGAGATTAAGTGACCGGGATCGTCGCGCATTTTTCCAGATCAGTACTTCCGTTAGGCAAAAACTCAACTGCAGCATGGAACGGGCGGCGCAGGCCGCCCGTTTTTGCGTCAAGAAATTTGCACCACAAAGGACACGAAATCCCACAAAGTAAAACCTTTTGTGATACCTCGTGTCCTTTGTGGTTTATTATTTTTTTCTGAAGGCGGGGCGGCACTTATAATCGAAGGCATGAAGCAAGTAGTTCACGCCGCCTGTCCGCACGATTGCCCGGATGCCTGCGGAGTTCTAATTACCGTGGAGGACGGCCGCGCGACCAAGATCAAGGGTGATCCCGCTCACCCCGTGACGCGTGGTTTTCTGTGCGCGAAGGTGGCCAAGTACCTGGATCGAGTGTATTCGCCGGATCGGGTTTTGTATCCCATGCGGCGGGTGGGTCCGAAAGGGCCGCGGGCCGCGGGCGAGGGCGCGCCCGGTACACAAGAGTGGCAGCGCATCTCCTGGGATGAAGCTCTCGACGAAATCACCCCTCGCTTTAAGAAGATCATTGCCGAGTTTGGAGGCGAGGCCATTCTGCCTTACTCCTTTGGCGGCACCCTCGGAATGTTGAATAGCGCTTCCATGGACCGCCGATTCTTCCATCGGCTGGGCGCATCGCAGTTGGCCCGCAACATCTGCTCGGCGGCTGGGGAAGCGGGAATCGAATCGGTGCTTGGGGTGAAGCTGGGCACGGAGCCCGAACAGTTCCGCCACTCGCGCTACATCATTGCCTGGGCCGCGAACATCCACGGCAACAATGTTCATCTGTGGCCTTTCATCGAGGAAGCCCGTCGCAAAGGCGCCAAGCTTGTTGTGATCGATCCTTATCGCACTCGCACGGCGGCGTGCGCGGACTGGTATCTGCCGATCAATCCCGGGACTGATGCGGCGTTGGCGTTGGGCTTGATGCACGTGATTATCGGCGAGAAGCTCTATGATGCGGACTACGTCGAGCGCTACACCGTAGGCTTCGAACAGCTGCGCCACAAAGTGACGGACTACGCGCCGGAACGGGTGGCGAAGTGGACCGGAATCGCAGCCTCCGACATTGTGAAGCTGGCCCGTGAATACGCGACGACGCATCCGGCCGTTATTCGATTGAATTACGGAGTGCAGCGCTCGGAAGGTGGCGGCATGGCAACACGCGCCGTCGTCATGTTGCCTTGTATCACCGGTTCATGGAGAGAACTGGGCGGCGGGCTGCAGCTATCTACCAGTGGAGCTTTTGCCCCGATTGGCAACGGGTTGAAGCGCAAAGACCTGATGCTCAAATCTCTGGGACGGCCCGCCCGCACGGTCAACATGGTGGAGTTGGGCACGGCGCTCAATGCACTCGATGATCCACCGATTCAAGCACTGTTCGTTTATGGCTCGAATCCCGCGGCGACCTGTCCCAATCACAACGAAGTAATTCGAGGGTTGCAGCGTTCTGACCTGTTCACGGTCGTGCACGAACAGTTCCTTACCGACACCACCGACTACTCGGACATCGTTCTACCGGCAACGACTTTTTTCGAGCATAAAGAATTGCAGACCGCTTACGGACATTACTTTCTGCAGATGTCGGACCAGGCCATCGATCCCCTGGGTGAATGCCGATCCAATGTGGAAGTGTTTCGCGCGCTTGCCGAGCGCATGGGTTTCGAGGATGAGTGTTTCCGTGATTCTGTTGACCAGATGATCGATGGCGCGTTGGACTCGGACCATCCCTGGCTGCAAGGAATCGACCGCGAACGGCTGCAAAGGGAAGGGCATATTCGGTTGAACTTCGGGGAAGCGGAACTTCACTCCGCTGGACAGCCGGGGGCGGCTGTCCCCACGCAATCAGCTTATCTTCCTTTCGCTCGCGGTAACTTTTTCACCCCCAGCGGCAAGGCGGAACTTTACAGCGAATCTCTCAAGGCTCAAGGTTTGGATCCGGTGGTGCACTTCGAACCACCTCGCGAATCGCGACACAGCGAGCAAGCCAAAACCTTTCCGCTGGAATTACTGGCGCGAAAATCCGACAACTTTCTCAATTCAACGTTCTCGAATTTACCGACCATCCAGGAAATGGAGGACATCGGCCTGCTCGAGATGAATGCCTCAGATGCGCGGACGCGCGGAATCGCAGATGGCGACCCTGTGCGCATCTTCAACAGCCGTGGCGATCTACTTCTCAAGGCCAGAGTCGACGGCGCAGTGCAGCCCGGTGTGGTTTGTGCACGGCTTCATTGGGCAAAGCTCACTCCCGAGGGGCGCAACATTAACGTACTTACTTCGGAAAAACTTACCGACCTGGGCAACTCCGCCACGTTTTATTCCGTCTTGGTTGAAGTAGAGCTTTTCCAAACGGCATCCTAGAACAATGAAGGCGTAAGTGCTTGGACGGTGTCCACTGCTCTACCGTATAATTGCGGTTTTCCACACTCCAATAGGCTGAGGTAGTCGCGATTCATCGCACTCATCAGGATAGCCCTGCAATAATCGAGGGCAGGTACGGTCGCGTATGGCGAGCCCCGGTTGTCGCTGGGGAGCCATCTCCTTCATTCACAAGGCATTGCATAATCAGGAAGGATCTGCTCCTCGGTTGTTTGGTGACTTTCTTCTTGCTGTGTTCTGCAGCGGTGGGACAACAGGATGTGATTGTCGAGGTGCAAGTCCACGGCAACCGCCGTATTCCGGTCGAAACCATTAAAGCCAGAATCTTCACTCACGCCGGGGATATCTACGACCAGGCTGCGCTCGAGCGTGACTTCAACTCCCTGTGGAATACGGGATACTTCGAAGATATTCGCTTCGAACGAGAGCAGACTCCCAAGGGATGGATCCTCCATATCTACGTAAAAGAACGCCCAACCATCCGGACGATCGACTACATGGGGCTGAATTCGGTCTCGAAAAGCGACGTGCTCGACCGTTTCAAGGAGGCCAAAGTAGGATTGTCAGTCGAAAGCCAATACGATCCGACCAAAGTGAAAAAGGCCGAGGTCACGATCAGGCAGCTGCTGGCCGAGCACGGAAGGCAATTCTCCACGATCCGTACCGAGATTCACCCCATTCCGCCAAACGCCGTTAGCCTGACCTTTGTCGTGAAGGAAGGACCGAAGGTTAAGGTGGGTAAGATTATCTTCGAAGGGAATAAGCACGTCAAAAGCCGCATCCTGCGCAGCGCAATGAAGAACTTGAAGCCGATCGGCGTCCCGCATTCTATTTTCCTGGAGAATCTGTTCTCGAAAACTTACGATGCCACCAAACTCGAGGAGGACACCGAGCGGGTCCGCGCCGAATTCCAGAACCGCGGCTACTTCAAAGTTGTAGTTCAGGAGCCGAAAACCAACATTCACGATAGCGGACATCAGGGATTTCACATTCCCCTGCTGCAAGCCGGTCCTGGGAAGTCCGTGGACATTACCATGCCCATCGAAGAAGGCGACAAATACACTTTGGGCGAAATCACGTTCAAGAACAACAAGGCCGTCAGTAACACCAAAGCCCTGCGCGCCCTGTTTCCACTGAAGGATGGTGACACCTTTGACCGAAGCAAAATCGCGAAAGGGTTGGAAAATCTTGGGAAAGCCTATGGCCAGCTCGGATACATCAACTTCACCTCGATTCCCAACACCACCTTCGACGAGGAAAAGAAACGCGTCTTCCTCGATATCGACGTAGACGAGGGCAAGCAGTTCTATGTGCGGCGAATCGAGTTTCAAGGCAATACTACGACTCGCGACAAGGTAATACGTCGTGAGATCGTTCTGGAAGAAGGCCAGATTTACAACCAGCAGCTTTGGGAGCTGAGCATCCAGCGGCTAAATCAGTTGGGCTTTTTCGACAATTTGAAGCCCGATGATCCCAACGTCACCGAACGCCATCTGAACGAAAAAGAAGGTACGGTCGATCTCACGCTCAAAGTCAAGGAGAAAGGCAAGAACAGCATTGGGCTGAGCGGCGGCGTCAGTGGCCTGTCAGGTAGCTTTGTAGGCCTTAGCTACAGCACCAATAACTTTCTGGGCTTGGGTGAGACTTTGAGCGTCCAGGCAAACATCGGCAATCTCCAGCGCAACGTTTCATTCAGTTTTACCGAACCTTATTTGTTTGATCGCCCATTGCAGTTAGGTTTCACCGTGTACTTCACCAAGTTCACTTACGATCAGGCGCGGCAAGCGGCTCTCCTCAGCGGCCAGTCGATCAACCTGCCGGCAGTTTTGCAGCAGAACCTTCAAAACTACACACAATCCAGCCGGGGCTTTGCGATCAACCTCGCGTATCCGGTGCACCGCTCGTTCAAGCGACTTGGCATCAGTTACTCCCTGGACGACTCTTCTATCGTAGCGCTCACCACGGCGTCACAAACGCTGTTCAATTTCCTCTCATTCAGCGGAATCAGCGGTCCTAACGCTCTCAACGGGATCATCACCAGCAAGGTTACTCCCAGCTTTTCCATAAACTCTGTCGATCGGGCGCTATTTCCCCACAAGGGTAGCAGCGTTTATCTGGGCGCTGAAATTGCCGGCCTGGGCGGGACCGTTAGAACCATTCGACCCGTCGCGCAGTTTACGCATTGGATACCAGTGCAGAAGAAGCGCAATACGGTTGGCTTCCGCATCCAGGGTTCTTTCCTGACCGGTTACGGCGGGCTGGTGCCTCCGCCCTTTCAGCGCTTCTACGATGGTGGCGAGAATGATTTGCGTGGCTTTGATATCCGCTCGATCTCGCCAGTGGCTTTTCTTCCTAACACGACGAGCATTCAATTGCACAACCCCGATGGTTCCATTGTTCCCAAAAATCCTGCCAATCCGCTGCAGGGTGCATACACCATTCCGGTTCCGCTGGACCAGATTGTCTTTCCTGGCGGCGACCTGAGTGTCGTTAGCAACATGGAATATCGCATCACCATCGCCGGCCCGGTGGCTTTGGCGCCATTCGTCGATCTGGGCATTGAACCGATCCTTAGAGATTCGCAGCTGAAAATCAACAATGGGCAATTCGACTTGATCAACAGCACCGTCTTCGGCTGCCCGGCGCTGGACGTTGGGCTGAATTGCGTGGGAGGATCCACGCAGAAGTTCTCGCAGTACCTGAGCCCGGTTGCAGGAACCAACTGGACGCCCAGAATGTCCACAGGTCTGGAGTTGCAGGTATTTTTGCCCGTGATCAACGCCCCGTTCCGTGTCTACTGGGCGTATAACCCGCTACGGTTGAATGAGACGGTGAATGCGCCGATTCCCATCACTCGCAGCATGTTCCCGCTGGGCGCTGCGGGAGACTATACATTCCAGCTCGCCCGAAATTCGTTTTCTCCCCCCTACCAACTAAGAGAGCCGCGCAAGACATTCCGCTTCACGGTGGCGACGACGTTCTAGCTTCGGGCCACCAAAGGGACGACAGCCCCCTTCGGAAATCGCCGCTTCGTGGGTACTGAACCCGCGTTGACGTGACCTGCGATCCGGGATAGGATTTTGCGCAACTGGAGGTTGTCTATGCGCAATGGGATCGCTGGAATTTTTTGGCTGGGAAGTTTGATTTGCGCGGCACAGGTTCAGCAGGCGCAGGTACCTCCTTCGCACGACCCATCGCAGGACGGGGGAGTACGGGAAGTCGTGGAGGGCATCGTAATTCCCCCTGTTCCCCATGCACCTTTCGCGGCAACTCTGGCGACCGAAGCAGTCAAATATGCTGCCGATGGGGCCTCGATGACAGGCGTCAACGAGCGGCGCATCGCGCGAGACGGGCAAGGCCGCGTTTATGAGGAACGCTGGTACCTTGTGCCGAAGAACGGCAAGGTCAAGTCCACCATGAATTGGATTCAGATTGCTGATCCAAAGCAGCGAACCCTCTATAACTGTAGCAGCGAAAAGCACATTTGCGATCTGCTGGTCTTCGACCCAACCCATGCTCTTTCGGCCCTCTCGCCTCGGAAGGGCACGTCGGGTTCGCTTCCGGACGGTCAAGGGAACGTAATCTGGGAGGATCTGGGAAGCAGAAACATTGCAGGAATAGACACGGTGGGAACGCGGGAAACGACTACCACCTACGCCGGGATCATGGGCAATGACCAACCGCTCACCAGCATAAGCGAATACTGGCACTCAGAACAACTTGGAATCAATTTGCTGTCCATCCGGAGCAGTCCGTTTTTCGGCAAGCAAACCTTCACCATCACCGAGCTAGGTACCACGGAGCCCGACCCTCAACTTTTCGAACTGCCGGTGGGCTTCAAGGTGAACGATCAGAGAAAAAACCCGCAGATTTCTCATTAGCCTGCGGGGTTCGGTTATCCGCCAATAAACGCAGTGTGCTGGAGCATGTCGCAATCGCGAACACCGTTACCCAGTCCGGCAGTTTGACGCTGGGAGGCAATGTTCCTATAATCAACGCTACAGCACCCTGAAAATTGAACGGTACGGGGTGGTCGTCGCGCTTGAACTTTAGCGTGAGACGCTGGGTGTTAGGGTCCGCCTTCCCCGTTTGGTCTTACGGCCTGGATGGCTTCGGGGCGGAACCCAGCATGGTCCGTGAAAAAGACCCGAGACAAAATCCCGAACAATTTCCAAGGAGTTCAGTAACCCCATGACAAGAAAGCTCGCGCGATTTCTTCTGGCCACTGTGTTCGTATTCTCGGTCGGTGCCCTGGCTCAAACCGCCAGCGCGGACCCTGCATTGCCCGCAGCGCCCAGTGCCGCTGCCACCACCCCCGACACCACTGCTCCTAGCGCTCCTGGCACGGGAAGCAAGATTGGGACGATCAACATCGAGCAGGCAATCTTCGCCAGCAATGAAGGCCAGCGCGACTTCGAGGCGCTCAGCAAGAAACTCGAGCCCAAACAGACCGAGTTGAAAAATATGAACGACGAAATGGAGAGCCTGCAGAAGCAGCTGAGCAATCAAGGCGATAAGCTCAACGACGACTCGCGCGGCGCCTTGGTCAAGCAGATTGAGGAGAAGAAGAAGAAGCTTGAGCGCTCCGTCCAGGATGCACGGGACGATGCCCAGAGTCAGCAGAACGAGATCGCCCAGCGCATCCTGCAAAAGATGGCGCCTATCATCGTGAAATACGCCGGTGACAAAGGATTCGGCCTGATCATGGATACTTCGAATCCATGGCCGCAGGGGCCTGTGCTATGGGCCGGACCGTCCGTGGATATCACCAAGGCGATCGTCGACGCTTACAACGTGCAGTCCGGGGTTCCTGCGCCTACCAAGCCAGTGACGACCAAACCGGCAGCCACAGGCACGAAGCCTGCTGCCCCAGCCGGCGGAACCAAACCGGCAACCACTACTCCGCCACCTAAGTAAATCGAGACACCTTAAATACGACGAAAGTTCCCAAAAGGCCGCTGCAAAAGCGGCCTTTTATTTTTGCAGAATTGCAGTTGCCTCGCCCCCGCGAAACTGAATGCCGGTGTCCTTACAAGAAGCGCCAAATTTCAGGAGGACACCATGTTCGCTGATTCGCTGCTCGACAATTCTTGGGCTGACCGCTCTCGCCGCGGTTGGACCACCCTAATTTCGTTTGCAGCGCAGGCTACTGCGGTCGGCAGTATGCTCCTGCTCCCGCTTCTTTACACGCAAGGCCTTCCGCAGGTGCAGTTAATCGCTGCATTGGTGGCACCAACTCCGCCCCCGCCATCTGCTCCGGACCACGCGCGGAACGCTCGCTCCAATACCAGCAACGTGTCATCCGACGGACACGTGATCGCGCCACGAGTCGTCCCAAGAGAAATCCTGAACGTTGACGAAACCACTGCACCGCCACCAGTCGATCTTTCCGCGTTGGGAGTGTCCGGCGGAACCGGCGATCCGATGGCTCGAAGTGGCGTGTTTGGCTCGACCGGAGGGCCCAGTGTTGTTTTGCCACCGTCTCCGCCGACGCCGTCGGCGCATCCACCTCGCGTCTCCCGCATGATGGAAGGGAATCTGATCTATCGCGTCCAGCCGCAATATCCTCCTTTGGCGCGGCAGGCGCGGGTTCAGGGAACCGTGGTGCTGCGCGCCATGATCTCCCGGGAGGGGAAGATTGAGCACCTGCAGGTAGTCAGTGGTCCCGCTCTGTTGCTGAAGTCCGCCATGGATGCAGTTCTGCAGTGGCGCTATCGTCCGTACTACTTAAACAACGAGCCGGTAGAAGTGGAAACCCAGGTGACGGTGAACTTTACGCTGTCGGGCGGATAGCGGAAGTGGTCTTGGAAACTTTGGAGTCAGGCACAGGGAGTAGTACGGCAGTAACCGGGGGATAAGCGCGCTGGCCGCTATAATCTAGAGACCGTGGCCACTATCGAAATTGCCAAGCGAACTGCCACTCGTCCGACCTGGGCCGAGGTCTCGCTAGGAATCTTGCGGCAGAACTTTCGCGCCGTGCAGCGGCACATAGGTTCTGGGGTCACGATTTGCGCCATCGTGAAAGCGGATGCTTACGGCCACGGCGCAGTCGAATGTGCGCAGGCACTTGAGCAGGAGGGAGCACGCTGGTTCGGTGTCACCTCACTTGATGAAGCGATTCCCCTTCGCGAAGCGGGTATTCGTGCGCGCATCCTGCTGATGACCGGCTTCTGGCGCGGCGAAGAAGAAGAAATTGTCCGCCTGGGATTGACTCCGACGGTATGGGAGACGGGACAAATCGAATTATTCGAACGAGCCGCAACCGCGGTCGGCGTCGCCGTACATCCCATCCACCTGAAAGTGGACACCGGCATGGGAAGGCTGGGAGTCGCGCCCGAAGATTTACCTGGCATTTGTTCTGCTTTGAAGTCCTCGTCGCATTTGGTGTTGGAGGGATTGTCCACTCACCTCGCTTCCTCGGAAGTGCTGGACGAGCCCTCGGTCGCAGCGCAGTTGAAATCATTCGATCAGGTGCGCGACTTTCTCCGCAACCAGGGCTTCAATCCGCCACTGATTCACGCTGCCAATACCGGAGCCGTGATCTCTCGTCCAGAATCATGGAACACGATGGTGCGGCCTGGGATTGCGCTGTATGGTTATTACCTGCCGTTCGAGCGTGCTGGCCGGGAGGTCAGTGGCAGCGGGTTGCGTCTCGCGGTGAAGCCGGCGTTAACCTGGAAGACCCGCATTCTCTCCTTGAGAGACATGCGCGCCAACCAGGCGCTGGGATACGGCGGAATCTACGTTACGAAGGCTCAAGCTCGCATCGCA
Source organism: uncultured Acidobacteriota bacterium (assembly GCA_963832245.1). Lineage (GTDB taxonomy): Bacteria > Acidobacteriota > Terriglobia > Terriglobales > Acidobacteriaceae > JABDBE01. The sequence goes on along the minus strand of CAWHTG010000004.1, from coordinate 929,002 downwards.
GTGCTTCCGGTGGGATACGCAGACGGCTTGAATCGCAAGATTTCTTCTCAAGGGCGGGTCATAGTAGGCGAGCACTACGCCCCTATCGTCGGAAGGATCTCCATGGATTTGACTCTGGCCGATGTGACCGGCTTGCCGGGAGTTTCGGTCGGGGACGAAGTCGTACTGCTCGGCGCGAATGATGGTCTCAGCGTGGACGCCAGGGAACACGCGGCGCTATCGGAGACGGTACCCTACGAGATCCTCTGTGGAATTTCCAAGCGAGTGCCGAGAAAATACGCAAGTTAGCTACGGCTTCAGCAAAATCCAAACCCTGCCCTCACACTTCTTTTCTTGCTTCCATATACTTCCGCAAAACGGCGTTAATCACGGACTGGTAACCTCGGCCCCGCCTGCGGAAAAATGTCAGAACGTCGGGATCAATCCGTAGCGTTATTTGCTTTTTCGGTCCCGGCCAGATTATCGCTCTAGCGAAGAAATCAGGACCGAGTTCGGGCATTTCCGAAAAATCAATGTCCTCGTCCCGAAGCGCGTCAATCCGCTTCCAGTCGGTCCTGGATCTCGTTTTCGTATTGTTTGCTCTCATAACGGCTTGCCTTTCTTAATGAAATGATGCGAACAGCTTGGGGGCTAGGTTCCGTAAAAACCACATGTGCAATGCGACCGCGAATCGAGCCAACTCCAATCCACCGCCGTTCACCGTAATCTTCCCGCGTGTCGGGGTCGACGACAAGCACGCCTCGAAACATCTCTTCCGCATCGGCGAAGTCGAACCCATGCTTCCGGATGTTGGCTCGATTCTTTGCATCGTCCCATTCGAAAATTATTGTAACTCCAAGTGTAGCTACTTGCAAATACGCAGAACTTGGCCTGCATTCACCCGCTTTGCAACCGATTACAGGATGTCACGAAATAGACAAGACTAGTGGTCGCCGAACCGTCATTTGTCTCATAAATGTTCGACGGTTTCAGAACGGGAAATCGGAGTTTTTCTTCCGAAGCGGCTGTGTTTTCTGGCGGGGGCAAGCTCCGCGGTTTCTCCAAGATGATTTCCGAGTCTCCCAGACTGCCATTCAATGTTTGCTGTTGCACCTTCACTGCGCTAGTGAGATCGACCAGTTGGCTGTTTGTTATCCTGAGATATGCCCTCGCGCTACACGCAGTGGATGTACGACTGGGAGACCCGGCTAACCTCCGTGGACAACAACCGCGTAGTGCGTCCGCTGGAATGGGGCGTGGAGTGGGCCCGGGACTGGCCTTGTGGGAATGGCTATGCTCCGGGACATATTCCGGAAGACGGCGAAAGTTATCTGCGCGAATACAACCGGCGAATTATCGCCTCCAGCGATGAATTTTTCTCCTACATCAAGCCAACGGATTTTCGCTTGGAGCGGCGAGAGGTCAAAGTTTTCAGCACGCGTGCCGAGCCCGACCCGGCACTGGAAGCAAAAGTACGCGGCACCTATGCTGATTTCTTGCGTTTCACCTCGCCAGTGCGCTCACCCTTTCCGGAAAACAACTTGGTGAACGCCCGCTGGTTTCCAGCCCGAGGCAAGCGGGCGATCGTGCTTCTGCCGCATTGGAACTCTGACGCCCTGGCCTATACCAGCTTGTGCCAGGTTTTAAATCTGCTGGGGATTTCGGTTCTGCGGTTAAGCCTGCCCTATCACGATATCCGCACGCCTCCAGAAATCCTTCGCGCGGATTATGCGGTCTCCGCGAACATTGGCCGTACGCTCGATGCCTGCCGGCAGGCCGTGCTCGATGTTCGCTGCTGTCTGGATTGGCTCGAATCCCAGGGGTATCGGCGCCTCGGCATCATTGGCACCAGCCTCGGTTCTTGCTATGCCTTTTTGGCCGCTGCCCACGACTCGCGGATTCAGGCCGCAGCTTTCAATCACGCCGCAACTTACGTTGCCGACGTCGTATGGCACGGACAATCCACGCGTCACATCCGTGAAGGGCTGGAATCCCAGATCGATCTCGAGCGCTTGCGGGTTCTGTGGAGCGCGGTAAGTCCCATGTCATACTTCGAGCAGTTCGCGCGCTGGCGAAAGAAGTCGCTCATTATTTATGCCAAATATGATTTGACGTTCTTGCCGGAGTTTTCCCGCAGCGCTGTGCATGAGTTTGCACGGCACAGTTTGGATCATAAAGTAGTAGTACTTCCCTGCGGACACTACACGACTGGAGAAACCCCTTACAAATATATCGACGGCTGGAACCTAGCGTCGTTCATGCGCACTGCGTTCGAATAGTAACGGATTGACAGTGTGCGCTTGCAGGGCGAAGCAATCCTATTGCGCCGCCACGTCAAAATCCACGGTATTTGAATTCATCCCCCCGGTCCGGACGTAGATCGGGACCAAACCCATGAACATCAGATCCGTATCCGTAACTCTGACCATTAGTTGATTCGAAGTTACGAAGACGGTTGACTGGGGTACGCCTTGCCAGAACACGACAGCGTCGGTACCGAAATTGCCGCCGTTGATGGTCATGATGAAGGGCACGCTATTGACCGGCACGCTGGTGGGTGTCAACGTCATGATCGACGGTGGAGAGAGTGTAGTCATAACCAGCGGATCATGATTTCCGGACGATGCGGAATTTCCGCATGAGACGGTGAGCAGAGTGACCAGCAGAAGACCGAAGTACCGCATAAACCACCTCCTGCACGCCTAGGAGAATGCCACCTGGTGGGCAAACATTGACACCAGACTGTCGCTGTACGAGGCCCGTGTCAAGATGAAAGAGTTTGCAGTGTCGCAGGATTTTGCAGTAGGGCTTCGCCTGGTTTCTATGGCGTCGCTATTGATTTGAGGTTCTTTGTTCTTTCCCAGGCCGCATACCCAAGCGCCTATTTGGCGAACTGGGAATCTGTCGTCGCTCGAATCTGAGGTGGCGGAAGCTCCTCGGGAATGGCGCTCGGATTGCGGGTTTCTGGTGTGACCGGTTCGTCCCTTCTATCCAGTCTCCGAGATTCGCACGAAAATTCATTCGCATTTCATCACAACGGTTTAAGCTTTAGAGGAGCGTAGCGCAACGCCGGCGCTTTAAATTCCCGGGAGACCAATATGGCTAGCACAACTCAAGTCCCGACTCCGCTTTCGTCCGAGGAACTGAGAAAGATGGATGCCTACTGGCGCGCCTGCAACTATTTGTCGGCAGGCATGATCTATCTTCGAGCGAATCCGCTTCTGCGCGAGCCGCTGAAACCGGAGCACATCAAGAATCGGCTGCTTGGCCACTGGGGTTCAGATCCCGGCCAATCCTTCGTTTGGGCGCACCTGAACCGGCTGATCCGCAAGTACGACTTGAATGTCATGTATATTTCCGGCCCTGGCCACGGCGCGCCCGCTACGCTCGCCAACTGCTATCTCGAAGGGCACTACTCTGAAATTTATCCGGACAAGAGCTATGACGAAGCAGGCATGCTCAAATTCTTCCGGCAGTTCTCCTTTCCCGGAGGCATAGGCTCGCATTGCACGCCTGAGACCCCGGGTTCGATTCACGAAGGCGGCGAACTGGGCTACTCTATCTCGCACGCGTACGGAGCAGCGTTCGACAATCCCGATCTAATCGTGGCGGTTGTCGTAGGAGACGGTGAAGCCGAGACCGGTCCATTGGCAACCTCCTGGCATTCGAACAAATTCCTCAATCCGATTCGCGATGGGGCCGTTTTGCCAGTGTTGCATCTCAACGGCTACAAGATCGCAAATCCCACCATCCTCGCCCGCATCCCGCATGAAGAATTGGAAGCGCTGTTGACGGGATACGGCCACAAACCATATTTCGTCGAAGGCAGTGATCCCTCCACGATGCATCAAGCCATGGCTTCAATTCTGGAGCAATGCGTTCTCGATATTCGTTCGCTGCAACATCACGCCCGTTCGACGGGCGACACTACGCGCCCGCGCTGGCCAATGATCGTGCTGCGTACGCCGAAAGGATGGACCGGGCCAAAAGAAGTAGACGGCCACAAAGTGGAAGACTTCTGGCGCGCGCACCAAGTTCCGATTCTCGACCCGATTACGAATAAGAGCCATCTGAAAATGGTCGAGAACTGGATGCGCAGTTACAAGCCCGAAGAACTATTCGACGCCAGTGGTACGCTTCTGCCGGAACTTCGGGAACTCGCGCCTTCGGGCGCGCGCCGCATCTCCGCCAACCCGCACGCAAACGGCGGTACGCTGCGCAAGGAACTCGAGCTGCCGGACTTTCGAGACTATGCCGTGAAATTGAAGGCTCCCGGTTCAATCTATGCAGCCCCCACCGACGTACTCGGGCACTTTCTCGCGGAAGTCATGCGCCGCAACATGAATTCTTTCCGTGTTTTCGGTCCCGACGAGACCGCTTCCAACCGGCTTACCGCGATCTACGCGGCTTCGAAGAAGACCTGGCTTGCTGAATCCAAGCCGGAAGATGCCGACGGCGGCGAACTCGACGTTTTCGGCCGCGTAATGGAGATGCTGAGCGAGCACACGCTCGAAGGCTGGTTCGAAGGCTACGTCCTAACCGGCCGCCACGGCTTGTTCTCCAGCTACGAGGCCTTCGTCCACGTCATCGATTCGATGTTCAACCAGCACGCCAAATGGCTGGAGAAATCGAAGAAGGAATTGGATTGGCGCGCGCCCGTGCCCTCCATCAATATCCTCATTACCTCCCTGGTCTGGCGCCAGGATCACAACGGCTTCACTCATCAGGACCCAGGATTTCTCGACGTGGTGACCAACAAGAGCCCGGAGGTGGTGCGCATCTATCTGCCGCCCGACGCGAACTGCCTGCTGAGCGTGGCAGACCATTGCCTGCGTTCGCGGGACTACGTCAACGTCATTGTCGCGGACAAGCAGGACCACCTTCAATACCTAACCATGGACGAAGCCGTAACGCACTGTACCAAGGGCATTGGCATTTGGGATTGGGTCTCCACAGACGAGGACGCCGAGCCCGACGTGGTTCTGGCGTGCGCGGGCGATATCGCGACCATGGAGGCAGTTGCTGCGGTTGCGATTCTGAAAGAGCGATTCCCCGATTTGAAGATCCGCTTCGTCAACGTCGTCGATCTCTTCCGGCTCATGCCGGAGACTGAGCATCCTCACGGGCTCTCCGATCGCGACTTCGATTCCTTATTCACCACCAACAAGCCGGTGATCTTCAACTTCCATTCCTATGCGTCGCTCATCCACAAGCTCAGCTACCGCCGCAAGAACCACGACAACATTCACGTGCGCGGATACAAGGAAAAGGGCAACATCAACACGCCGCTCGAACTCGCTATTCTTAACCAGGTGGATCGCTTCGACCTGGCTATCGATGTCATCGACCGTGTTCCGCGCCTGCAACCGACCGGCGCGCACGTCAAAGAATGGCTGAAGAACCAGATCATCGAGAGCGTCAACTATGCCCATGCCGAAGGCATTGATAAAGAAGAAATTCGCAACTGGAAATGGCCAGAGTAGACATGGTGCAAGAGCCAGCAGTAAAAGATGATCTGATTTTAGCGCTCAATAGTGGCTCTTCCTCGCTCAAGTTCGGTGTCTATTACCGCGGCGCTAACGGCGAAGAGGCGTTGCTGACAGGGAGCGCTGAAGGCATTGGGCACAGCAATGGCTCATTACACATTCGTTCGTCCGATGGAAAAATACTGGTTGGACGCGAATGCATCCACGAATCCCAAACCGAAGCTCTTGCCACTCTTGCCGCCGAAGTTCGGAACCATCTCCATGCCGCGCCGGCGGCCGTAGGCCATCGCGTTGTCCATGGCGGGCCAGAGCTCCGCACCCACCAACTCATCACGCCACAGATCCTGGACCAACTTCGCGCCGCCACACATTTCGCGCCGCTGCACATTCCGCAGGCGCTACTGCTCATCGCCTCCGCGCAGTCAATCTTCCCCGCGGCGGCGCATTTTGCCTGCTTCGACGATGCTTTTCACCGAACTATCCCAGAAGTGGCATCGCACTTTCCTCTGCCGCAGCGATATTTCGACGCAGGTATTCGGCGTTATGGTTTCCACGGCCTTTCTTACGAATCGCTGGTGCATCACTTCGGCGCGCAACTTCCCGAGCGAGCCATCTTCGCGCATCTCGGCAATGGAGCAAGCCTCTGCGCTGTGCGCAATGGACTTTCCGTCGATACCACCATGGGCCTCACTCCCACCGGCGGAATCCCGATGGGCACGCGCTCCGGCGATCTCGACCCTGGCGTCATCATTTATCTTCTGCGCAATGAGAAACTGGATGCCGATGAGCTTGAAGATCTGCTCAACCATCGGAGCGGCCTTTTCGCACTCTCTTCAGGTGAGAGCGATGTGAAGACGCTGGAAGTGAGGCTGCGCTCCAACGATCCTCATGCCGCTCTCGCGCTAAATGTATTTTCTATTTCGGTACGCAAGGTAATCGGTGCGTATGCCGCGCTCCTCGGCGGCGTCGACCTTCTCGTCTTCACCGGCGGCATCGGAGAGCACAGTAATCACATTCGATCCTTAGCTGCCGGCGGCCTCGAGTTCCTGGGCCTCACTGCAGACAAGATTCAGGTTGTCCCCGCAGAGGAAGAAGCACAAATCGCGCGCCACTGTCGGAGAATGTTGAAGTCTCGCTGAACCACCGCTCCGACCAACAGTCGACAAAGGTTCCACCCAAACGGTGCGCGCTGCAATGTAACCATAAGCGGATTATCCAATGCTGACCCGGGTACATCGTTTCGTAGTGATACAGTGTAGACGTCATGAATGGATTTGGCCCCTCAGAAGCCAAGATCGCTTAGTCCCGGATGGTCATCCGGACGGCGCCCCGGTGCCCAGTGGTACTTGCGCTCCGTTTCCTTGATTGGCAGATCGTTGATGCAAGCAAGCCTCCAGCGCATGAGCCCGTTCTCATCGAACTCCCAATTCTCATTGCCATACGAGCGAAACCAATTCCCGGAGTCATCGTGCCATTCATAGGCAAAGCGCACGGCGATACGGTTTGCCTCGAACGCCCAAAGCTCTTTGATCAGCCGATAGTCCAGCTCTTTCGTCCATTTGCGTTTCAGAAACGCCACGATTTCCTCCCTTCCATTCACAAATTCCGAGCGGTTTCTCCAGCGTGAATCAATTGTGTAAGCGAGCGAGACCTTTTCCGGGTCACGCGAATTCCAGGCATCTTCTGCCAGTCGAGTCTTCTGAACCGCCGTTTCGCGCGTAAATGGCGGCAAGGGAGGACGTTGAGTTGTGGCTTGGGCGGCGGCCATCGCGTTTCTCCTTTCGAAATTCAATTTTTATAACAGGCTTCACTTGAGTGCTTGCATTCACCATCATTTGTTACGAGAAGCCGACTTTAAAGGAATTTGGGCCTCTAAATCCGCAAAAATTGAGTGATACCAGACTGGAACCCGGAGATTATCTCAGAGTACCGCTGGTCGCCGGATGGCGCTCAAATCGTGTTCATGGACGAGGAACTGGGCAAACCGCTGAAACTTTTCCTGGTACCTGCTCAAGGCGGAACGCCTCGAGAACTGCTTCCGGAATCGCGCAACCAGGCTGATCCCGCGTGGTCGGCCGACGGGAAACAAATCGCCTTTGGCCGCATCGGTATTGTCGGGAGCAGCGAAAAATTGGCCGTCCAGGTCGTGGATATCAGCACTCACCAAGTCTCCGTCATTCCTGGGTCGGACGGCCTGTTCAGTCCACGCTGGTCCCCCGATGGTCGGTACCTCGCCGTCCTCTCCGAGGATTCGAAGAAGATCGTGCTCTTTGATTTTAAGACCGGTAAGTGGGTGGATTGGATCAATGAAGCAGAGGCAATCGGGTTTCCCAATTGGTCGCGGGACGGGAACTACCTTTACTATGACACTATTTCAACCGATCGCCCGACTTTCCGCCGCGTTAGGGTCGGACAGACTCGTTCAGAACCTGTCCTCGATCTAAAAGATCTACGCAGGTTTAGCCTCTCAATCGTTGGAGCCTGGAGCGGTCTTGCCCCCGACGGTTCGGCCCTCTTCGTTCGCGACTTGAGTACCGATGAGATCTACTCACTTGACCTGGAATTGCCGTGACCCCAATCCTCTGCATCCCCCATCCTGAAGCAAGCCAAGGCCGAGTAACGCGAAACTGCAATAGCTGGAACTGGGGCTTGCACCGTTCAATTCTTCGGAGAAAGCCTAGCGTTAACTCTTAGGACGGAGCCTCTCTGACAGGCCTTTAAGGCTCCGAACCGCTTCAACGCTATCACTATTACTTCCGTGATTACAGACGCCAGAGCTTGGACATCGGATAAGGAATTTGGGCTTCCAAATCCGCAAAAATTGAGTGATACCAGATTAGAACCCGGAGATTACCTCAGAGTAACGCGTAACTCGGGAACCATCCCGAGAGGAGTCCCTGCCCGGCGAGACCGGCAGGGACTCCTTTTCTGCATCGTTCATAGGCTACTTGACGTCGTTGACCAGATATAGATCGGAAAGGATGCGGCCGTATTCATAGACATAGTTATTTCCATCGGCAGTGATCAGAATGGCGCTGATATCGGTGACCCCGGAAACGTCTGGTGGCACGAGTTGCTTCCAGGATTGTCTGCGTCCCGTAGCCAAGTCCAGCTTGTCGACTTTGGCCGGCACTTCGCCGAGTCGATACACGAAGAGTGAGTGGCCATCGCTAGTCCAGCCGACGGGAGCGTCTCCGACATCAAGCCCAGGAATCACCCGAACCTCACCGCCATCGACCGGCAACAACGCTGGCTTTTGATCCGGACCAATGACGGCAACCTCTTTGCCATCGGGAGAGATCGCGAACTGACTCGCATTGACGCCCTCAGCGCTGATGGCTCTCGCCGGGCTGCCGTCAGTATCCTGCACATACAGACGAACGCCTTTCCCGGGCTCATCGCCGGCGAACAGCAGTCGCTTGCCATCCGGAAACCAGCGAGTCCACATGTGATTGATATTGTCATGCGTCAGTGGCTTGCTTTCTCCCGCCCCAGTCGGAAGCAGATAAAATTGCACCGGAGGCTTCGGCAAGCCAACCACTACCCATTTTTTGTCCGGGGAAAGAGCGAAACCGTTACCGTCGCCCAGCCGGATCGCAGGGGAACCGTCCGTTTGGCGAAGATAAGCCGCGTAATTTTCGCCGCCGGCCTCACCGGATTCCGTAAACAAGAGAGTCCTCCCATCCGAGGACAAATCTTTTGGCGCCGACCAATCCATCCACGATAGATCGCGCTCTCTGTTGCTGCCTGCCGTCATTCCCACCATTCCCACGCGGGGCACATCGCGTGTGAGCAGCACCCGACCGTCCCGAGCCACATCTTGGAGAGTCAAAGTGCCAGGTTCACGCGCCAGCAGCCGTTCTTTCCCTGACAGGTTCACCGCAGAAAGGTAACGGCCGTATCCAAGCCTCGTGCTGGAAAACCAAATTTCCGTTCCCTTCGGCGCCCAGCCCAGGCCCCAGACAGTTTCCCAGCCGGTAGAAAGAGCTTTCTTCTTTCCCGACAGGTCGACCACCGCGACCGAGCCGGCATCGTCTCTCCGGACAGGGTGCTCAATGAAGGCCACCATGTCGTTACGCGGCGAGACTCGCGGGTGGCTGATCCAGCCTCCGGTCTGATACAGGACCTTCCCAATGGGATATTCCAGCCGGCTTTGGCCGGCGAATTCGCGGACCACGGCAAAGTTGGTCCCATCCGGCGACCAATCTGCCCACTGCACATTCTCGAGGACCTCGCGTGGAGCTCCGCCGCCCAGCGGCACTCGGCCCAAGGTACCGGCATTGATGTAAGGATCCACATTGTGACTGTGCAGCAATACCGCCATCTCTCCTTCACCGGAGATGGATAGGACTTCTGCCTGGGACAGACCAATCGTACGAGACTCTGGACTTTCCGGGCGGGTGGTATAAAGCTCAGTCGGATTGCCCTCCCAGGCCGCGCTGTACACAATAGTTTTCCCATCCGGCGCGAAACGCGCCATACGAATGGTTCCACCACGGAAGGTAAGCTGACGATAGGTGGGCGGTGTGATACTGGAAGCCAGCCCTTCGCGTTTTCCCTCCCAATATGCTCCTGCGATAAGAGCGAGGGCGATCACAATACCCAGAGCGGCAGGAGTCCAACGCCTGGCTGGGCTCTTTGCCGGGCTCGGAGCGGGACCAACCGTAACCGAGGGTCGGGCCATGTCGGGCACGACTTCCGGCCGACCTTCGGCACCTCTTGTGGAGGAATGGGAGTCTGATTCCCGCTTGAGCCGCTGCAGATCAACCCGAAAGTCGGAGGCAGCCTGATAACGCAGCTTGAGATCTTTTTCCAGCGCCTTGTCGAGAATCTGCTCTAGCCGTGCAGGAAGCTGGGGATTGAGCTTCAGCACTGCTACCGGTTGGCGGTGCAGAATCGCGTCAAACACGGCGGCTGTCGTCAGCCCCGAGAAGGCTTGCCTCCCGGTCGCCATTTCATAAAGGACAATACCAAGAGAAAACAGATCTGTACGGCCGTCCAACTCGTCGCCCATGGCCTGCTCGGGCGACATGTAGGCCACCGTTCCGACGGCTGTGCCGGGACTGGTCAGCAGCTGAGGGTTGGCGGCTGTGGGCATAGAACCAGTAGCGGAGGCGTCCCGCGCCAGTTGCTGCTCGGCCGTGTATTTCGCCAGACCAAAATCCAGGACCTTGGTCTGCCCACTGCGACTGATAAAAATGTTCGCCGGCTTGATATCGCGATGCACGATGCCCCGGGCATGGGCGGCCGCGAGGGCGTCGGCAATTGCGATAGCCACATCTAGCAGCTCGGCCAACCTCATCGGCCTGCCTTCTATCCGGTGTTTCAGCGTCTGCCCATCGATAAACTCCATCGCGATGTAGGCAGATCCGGCTTCTTCTTCAATGTCGTAAATAGTGCAGATGTTGGGGTGATTCAGCCCAGAGGCAGTTTGGGCTTCGCGTCGAAAACGCTCCAGAGCGGCGGGGTCTTTGGCCGTATCTTCGGAGAGGAATTTCAGAGCAACCGTCCGTTGAAGGCGGGTGTCCTCAGCTTTGTAGACCACACCCATGCCGCCACCACCGAGTTTCTCGAGGATGCGGTAGTGCGAGATGGTCCGGCCGATCATTCAGAGATCAATGGTTTTCCGGTCGCTTCATCTTACGAACGCGGCAGCGGTCAGTCAACAAACGGCACCTCTCATACGGCGCCCGCCGCCACAAAGGGTGTTTGGCTGATGTGAGATCGAATAACTGGGGTTGCACCGTTCAATTCTCCGCAGAAAGCCTAGCTTTAACTCTTAGGACGGAGCCCAGTCTGACAGGCCTTTAAGGCTCCGAGCAGCTTCAACGCTATCACTATTACTTCCGTGATCACAGGCGCCAGAGCTTGGACATCCTGCCAATCGCTATAATAAAAGGAGCGTGCTTCGGGGAGATCCCAAACCGGACCTGAAGCGAAATTACCCCAAGTGCATCGAATCAAGTGCATCGAATATATGACGAAAGCGCACCAACATCCCCTTGAAAAGATCCTGGAGAGTCGAGTTGCCATTATCGACGGAGCCATGGGCACGACGATCCGAACTTACGGCATGACAGAGTCGGACATCCGCGGGGACCGCTTCAAGGACGCGAAGAAAGGCCTGCTCAACAATGGTGATCTCTTCACGCTGACCAATCCGGAGATGATCGGCGACATCCACCGCCGGTTTTTGGAGGCAGGCGCGGACATTATCGAGACGAACACATTCGGCGCAACCAGCATCACGCAGAGCGAATTTTTTGTAGACGACCCTCGCGAGCACGGCCGCCGGAAGGATCCCTCGTTCTACCAAAAGGTCGTCGAGGATTCGTTCCTCGGCAGCCTGGCTTGGGATATCAATGAGCAATCGGCGCGGCAGTGCCGTGAATGGGCCGATCGTGTTAGCAATGCGACCTCGCGTCAACGCTTCGTCGCGGGGGCGATTGGGCCGCTGACCGTGTCTCTTTCGAACTCGCCCGATGCCGATGATCCAGGCTTCCGCGTGGTCACATTCGATCAGGTCAAGACAGCCTACGCTCAGCAGGTGCGGGCCCTCATCGCCGGGGGCGTAGACCTGCTCTTGGTCGAGACAATCTTCGACTCGCTGAACGCCAAGGCGGCGCTTGTCGCCATCCGTGAAGTGTTCGATGAAGACGGCAAAAAGTTACCGGTCATGATCTCTGCGGCCGTGGGACGTGGGGGCGAGACTATGATCTCCGCGCAGACCACTGAGGCGTTCTGGAACGCGGTGCAACACGTGAAACCGCTGTCGGTTGGGCTCAACTGCTCGCTTGGCCCCGATCTCATGTATCCATTCCTGGAAGAGTTATCGGAGAAGGCAGACGTGGCGATCTCGTGTTACCCGAATGCGGGCCTGCCGAATCCCCTTTCGCAAACCGGCTTCGACCTGGGTCCGCAGGACATGGCGCGTTATTTGGGCGACTTTGCCCGGGCAGGGCTGATCAATATTGCCGGCGGCTGTTGCGGCAACACGCCCGAACACATCGCCGCGATCGCCAAAGCGCTCGAAGGCCAGCCTCCGCGAAAGTTTGGAACCCCGCTTACTGAGGAATCCTTCGCCCAGCAGATTGAGAGTCGAGCGTGAGCGTTTCTGATGGTGTGGCCCAGCCCTTGAAGACGAAGCCACTCCGCCTCTCGGGATCGCAGCCATTCACCCAACAGTCCGGTGTCTTCATCATGATCGGTGAGCGGACCAATGTGGCCGGTTCGCCCAAGTTCGCGAAGCTGATCAAGCAAGGCAAATATGAAGAAGCGGTAAGCGTAGCCCGGCAGCAAGTCGAGAATGGCGCCAACGTCCTCGACATCTGCATGGACGAAGGAATGATCGACGGCGTCACCGCAATGACACGCTTCCTTCAGTTGCTGGCGAGTGAGCCCGAAGTTGCCAAGGTGCCCTTCATGGTGGACTCCTCGAAGTGGGAGGTCATCGAGGCCGGGCTGAAGTGCTTGCAGGGCAAGGGCATCGTCAACTCGATCTCGCTGAAAGAAGGCGAAGATAAATTTCGTAAAAACGCCGCCACAGTCCTCAAATATGGCGCGGCGGTGGTGGTGATGGCCTTCGACGAACAGGGTCAGGCCGCGACTTACGAGGACAAGATTCGCGTCTGCGAGCGCGCCTATCGGATCCTAGTCGATGAGGTCGGTTTTCCACCCGAAGACATCATTTTCGATCCAAATATCCTCACCGTTGCCACCGGCATGGAGGAGCACAACAACTACGCCGTGGACTTCATTAACGCCACCCGCTGGATCAAAGCCAATCTGCCGCACGCGAAGGTCAGCGGTGGCGTCTCCAACATCTCGTTCAGCTTTCGGGGCAATAACAAGGTGCGCGAGGCCATGCACTCCGCCTTTCTTTATCACGCCATCGGGGCGGGCATGGACATGGGCATCGTGAATGCCGGGATGCTCGAGGTGTACGAGGAGATTGAGCCTGAGCTGAAGGTGCTGGTCGAGGACGTGCTGCTGAACCGCCGTACCGACGCGACCGAGCGCTTGGTGGAGCACGGCGAATCGCTCAAGGGCGCGGGCGCAGTAGTGAGTGAGAAAAAGGCCGAAGAATGGCGCAACGGCACGGTCGAGGAACGTCTCTCTCACGCACTGGTCAAGGGGATCGACACGTACATTGAAATCGATACCGAGGAAGCCCGCCTCAAACTGGGTCGTCCTCTATTGGTTATCGAAGGACCACTCATGGCTGGCATGAGTGTGGTCGGCGATCTATTCGGGGCTGGCAAAATGTTTTTGCCCCAGGTAGTCAAGTCAGCCCGCGTGATGAAGAAGGCCGTGGCCCACCTGACGCCGTTCATGGAAGCCGAGAAAGTTGCGATGGCTGCTTCTGGTCAAGTGGTCAAAGCGCAGGGAAAAATTGTGCTCGCGACGGTCAAGGGTGACGTTCACGATATTGGCAAGAATATCGTCGGCGTCGTCCTCGCCTGCAATAACTACGAGGTGATCGATCTGGGAGTGATGGTCCCTTGCGAAAAGATCCTCGAACGCGCCAAGGCAGAAAAGGCAGACATGATCGGACTCAGCGGCCTGATCACTCCGTCTCTAGACGAGATGGTGCACGTGGCCCGTGAGATGGAGCGTCAGAGCTTCAAGTTGCCCCTGCTGATCGGCGGGGCAACCACTAGCCGCGCACACACCGCCGTCAAGATTGCGCCGCATTACAGCGAGCCCGTGGTCCACGTGCTGGATGCCAGCCGGGCGGTTCCCGTGACCACCAGCCTTTTGAGCGACGATGGCAAGTCGGCGTTCGTGGCGCAGCATCGCGCCGACTATGAAGCGCTGCGCAAGGCCCACTCTGCGCCGCGCCTGGCGGTCGTCTCCCTTGAGGCCGCCCGAAAAAGACGAACTCCTATCCAGTGGCGTGCCGAAGACCTGCCCAAACCCGGGTTTACCGGTGTGCGCGTTCTGGACAACTTTCCACTGGCAACGCTGCGCGACTTCATCGACTGGACGCCGTTCTTCCACACCTGGGGACTAAAGGGCGTTTATCCCCGTATTCTCGAACACGATGAACAAGGTGCGCAGGCACGTCAGATCTTCACCGAAGCCAATGCTCTTCTGGATGTCATCATTGAGAAGAAGTTGATCACGGCGCGGGGCGTATACGGCTTCTTTCCAGCCAGCGCCGTGGGCGACGATGTCGAGTTGTACGGAGACGACACACGCCGCCAGGTGCTAGAACGGTTCCACTTCCTCCGTCAGCAATCAAATAAGGAAGGCAATGAGCCGTGCCGATCGCTCGCTGACTTCATCGCGCCGAAAGAAACAGGATTGCCCGATCATATCGGTGCGTTCGCGGTAACCAGCGGGATCTGCCTGAAGGAACTGTGCGACGGCTTCAGGGCCAAGCACGACGACTACAACGCGATCATGGCGGAGGCCATCGCCGATCGCCTGGCTGAAGCTTTCGCGGAATGCCTGCACAAGCGAGTCCGATGTGAGTGGGGCTACGGTTGCAAAGAAGGCCTGAGCAACGCGGATCTCATCCAAGAAAAGTACCGTGGTATCAGGCCAGCCGCAGGTTACCCGGCGTGTCCGGATCACACGGAGAAGGGCGCGCTTTGGCGTCTGCTCGATGTGCAGGCGAACACCGGGATGCGGATTACTGAGTCGTTTGCGATGTGGCCCGGATCGAGCGTGAGCGGGCTCTACTTCGCCCACCCGGAATCGCGATATTTCAGCCTCGGAAAGATCGATCGCGACCAAGTCGCCGACTATGCCGAACGCAAGAAAATGAGCGTAGCCGAAGTCGAGCGATGGCTCGGGCAAAATCTAAACTACGACCCTGCGGAATAGCACCGGGACCTGTCGCGGCTAGCGGACATCCACGATCGCTCAAATCCCGAAAAATCTTGTCTAGGCAAAATTTACACGAACGTGCTTAACTCCTTGCAACCAATCCAAATATAATTCCAGCAAAGTTGGCGGGTTTACCTATTTCACCTTGATATAATAGACTCAGACAGTCAAAGAAAGGGACGCGGCCTCTCCAGGCCGCGTTTTTTATTGCCCCGATGAAATCCAAAGTCAGAACCAAAATCAAGATCAATATCAAGAACGGCAAACGCCGCGGCGAGTGGGCCGAGTTACAATTCATCGCCGCCGCCGCCGCCAAACACAGCCTCCAGGTTTTCAATTCCTGGGAGAGTCGGCCAGCTACGACGCGGTCATAGAAACCCACGGCCACTTCGTGCGTGTGCAAGTAAAATCCACCACGTCGCTACAAATGCAACGTCCGCCCTGACCGCGGCCGTTACCAGCGCGGAGACTTCGATTTCATTGCAGTCTACGTAATCCCCGAAGACCTCTGGTACATCATCCCCGCCAAACGCATCGTCATCCCCAAAAAGACCGTATGTGAGCAGGTCAGGGCCACCAGCAAGACCAGGCTCAAACACCAACTGGGAAAGTTCGATAAGAACGTGCTCACCAGCATCGAAGCTGCACTCAAGATCACCCTCGACCTACCCTGATCTGTGATAGCCAAGACTTGACCTTGCACACCACGCTGTCGGATGGGGCCGCTACTGTCAGGCCGTAACAGGGTTTTTGAGCGTAATGGTTGATGGGCGAACAAACGGCGCAAAGTTGTGCACGCACGGTTTCGCGGCTGACCGACAGCTGTTCTTCACGGTGCAGTTTCTGGCAGAGATGCGAATTGTTGAAGCCGGCATACTTGCTGCGTGCCAGTTCGAGGATGGTGCAGCGCACGACCGCGGGCAGAGCCCACGGCATGGGCCGTCCGCGATTGCCATGCTGTACCCAGTCCACGGAGTCGGGGCGATAGCGCCGCTTCAGCCGTTGCACCTGCCGTTCACTCAACTGCAGTAGCCGTGCAGCTTCGCTCACGCTCAGCCGCCCGGCCACCGCATTCTCAATCACTTTCACCCGTTGGAACTCTTTCTGACTCAATGTCACCATCCCTCTAGGGTGACAAAGTCTGGTTGCAGTTAGGGGGTGACATTATCTTGGAGCATCTACAGCCTGGAACGATAGCTATTGACAGCGGCTTCGGTTCCATATAGCTTCGGTTGCCGTGCTTGGCCACGCTGGAGCTTGATAAGGAGAAATTTATGCGACATCGCCATGCAATTTTGAGCTGCTTAGTATTGTGGTTGATGCTGCTATCCATAGCTGGTGCGGCGGACACGCCGACGCCCGCGCTCACCTTCAAATTCAAGACGATCAAAGTTGCGGGCGCTCAAAGCACGGCCCTCTATGGCGTCAACAATACTGGGGTAATGGTTGGGTCGTACGTCGACAGTGGCGGGGGGCGGCACGGATTCGCACTGACTGGCGGGAAGGTGGCAAAGATCGACGATCCCAAAGGCACGGACACTTATTGTTTCGCGATCAATAAGGCGGGCGCGATTGTGGGTTATTACGCGACTTCCAGCCACAGTGCGCAGGGGTTTTTGTTTGCCAAGGGAAAGTTCAGCGACATTGGTCCGGCGGGCTCGACCGGCTCACAAGCTACCAGGATCAATGATCACGGGGACATTACCGGCAATTTCGCGGATGCGAAAGGTTCGCACGGGTTCCTGTTGAAGGGCGGCAAATATACCACGCTAGACGTGCCGGGCGCACAGGGTACTTTGGGCGGAGGGATCAACAATGCCGGCTTGATGACCGAGGTATGGCTGGATTCGAGCTTCAATTCAGAATCGTCGCTCTATAACGGCAAGACGTATAAGAAGATCAATGTGCCGGGCGAACCTGACTCGGACGTTTCCGCGATCAACAATCTCGGCGACATTGTTTATTCGTGGGAAGGCGCCACGGACACTTATGGCGGGGCGTTGCGGCACGCTGGAAAGTTCTACAAGTTTCACGTTCCTAAGGGCGACCGAACTTTCGGATACGGAATCAATGACCATAACCTCATCGTCGGCGCTTATACCGATGACAATGGAGTTCTGAGCGGCTTCTCGGCAACCTATTAATTGTGGGAACGACAGGGACAAAATGAAAAGCGGACTTGGCGAAGGACCCGCTATCTCGTATCCCGGTCGCCGAACACTTCCGCAGTGAAGGCTTCCAGGGTTGCGCCTTTTTGCCAGGCGTCACCCGGGATCCCGGCCTTGCGGCAAGTCTGCTCAATGAAGGTGGCGCGGTCCCAGCGATGCTCGACGGGCACCTGAGGCAGCAGCAGTCCGCGACGTCCGCCATAGTTAACGACCAATCCGTGGACTCCAATCTCAACTTGTTCCGGCCGGATCGCTTTGAGCGGCGAAAGAATGCTCAGAGAAATTTCCAGTGCATGGGCTTCCTCAAGCGTGACCGGTGAGAAACGGGTGTCCTCAAAGGCAGCTGCACGGGCAGTCTCGGCCACCGTGCGGTACAGCGAAATTACCGGCAACACATAGCCCACACAACCGCGCAGCTGACCTCGGGAATAGATCGTAGTGAATGCGCCCCTTGGTTCGGAGAAATGCGGCGAAGGCGGGGTCAACGAAATTTCGCGGTGCTCCAGAGCGGACAGAATCGACTCGTGAGCAAGGTTCAACAGAATTGAGCGTTCCTCGCGAGTGAACTCGTTCGGCGCCGCCGCCGTATTGCAACTTGGGGCGTGAGCGGCAGCCAGGTTTTCAGGTTGCGGCGACATCGCGCTTCCTCCGACGGCTGAGGACGAACGCGCGGCGGCGGCTTTTCACCACCTGCCGGTCAATCTTCGACCAGAAAGCAACAAAATAATCGCCGGCCGATACCAGCGACAACAGAACCATGAACCAGATGGCTAACCGCGCGATCCAATGCACCGGAAAGAAATACCCACCGTAGATGGGCCACTCTTTCCAGCGGTGGTCAAGAATCACCGCCACCACGGAAACGATCTGCACCAGCATTTTAAACTTGCCCAGATCACTGGCCTCGATGGCAAAGCCCTCAGAGGCAGCAATCGCGCGCAAGCCGCTCACCAGAAATTCGCGTCCTATGATGATCACCGCGATCCAGGCCGGAACCATGCTGGGATTGAACTGCACCAGGGTGATGAAGGCGGCGGCGATCAGAAGCTTGTCGGCCAACGGATCGAGCAGTACGCCCATGGTCGTGATCTGCCCGCGCTTGCGCGCTAGATATCCGTCTATGCCGTCGGTAATCGAGGCCGCGATAAACAAAGCCGAAGCCAGCAGCTCCTTTTCTCCACCTATGCTCTCAAAACGGTTAGTGGAAAGAATCCAGATGAGCAGCGGGATGCTGCAAATCCGTGTAAGCGTGATGGAGTTGGGAAGGTTCACGGGAAACATCGACCGCAGCAGGCGCAGAACGGTCGATACTGAATTATCCTCCACCCCGAAGAGTGAAAGCAATGAACTAACGGGGGAGCGGCAGAAAAAATCGATTCCAGGCTCAACCGGGGCGGGGCGGCTATTTGTACTTGGCGATGATCCGATCGGTCTTCATCTTAGGACGCCCGCTATCTTGGAAATGCTTCAATCTCGTTTCGCAGCCTTGTAGCCTGCCTTCTTGGCTTCGTCCGCGGTCATAAACTTGCCATTCTTGGTCTTGCCATACCAGCGTCCACCCTTGTGGTACACCCCACTGTCGAGGTTGACCCATACTTTGCCGCTGGCCTTGGCGGCTGCGATGTCGGATGCCGAAGGAATGCTCGACGATGATTTCGCATTCTTGGATGCAGCGCTCGCGGTGGGGGCTTGGGCCGTAGTCTGAGCAGCTGCAATCGCCGATGCGCCAGAGAAAGCAATCAGGCAGCATAGTACGATACCAAGCCGGGCCGCTCTTGTCCACACACTACTCATAATTCCCCGCAGTCTATTTCCCTGCTCAGGCGTAGATTCCACGCTGCCGAATCGTATACGCCACGCGATCGATGGCCAGCATGTAAGCCGCAATCCGGTTGTTGACGCCATGAGTCTCGGCAAACCGTACCACATCCTCGAAAGCGGCCACCATAATGGTTTCAAGCTGCTCGTTGACGAACGACTCTTTCCAGAAATATCCCTGGCGATCCTGCACCCACTCGAAGTAGGAAGTGGTCACACCGCCGGCATTGCAAAGGATGTCGGGAATCACGAACACTCGCTTGTCGGCCAGAATCTCGTCCGCCGACGCCGTAGTTGGCCCATTCGCGCCCTCGGCCAGGATCTTGCACTTTACCCGATCCGCGTTGCGGCTGGTGATCTGATTTTCGGTGGCGGCGGGAATAAGGATGTCGCAATCGGTAACCAGCAGTTCCGCCGGGTCGGCAGATTCGGCTTCAGGGAATCCCGCGAGTGTCCCATGCTTCTGCCGGTACGCCGACAGCGCCTGCACATCAATGCCGTTCTTGTTATAAAGACTGCCTGTCACTTCGAGAATGCCGATAATCTTGTAGCCCGCCTGCGACATGAGCAGCGCCGCATTCGAACCCACATTGCCGAAACCCTGTACGATCACCCGAGTGGACTCGGGACGCAACCCCAGCTTTCGAGTAGCCTCATCGCAAACAATCATGATGCCGCGGCCCGTAGCCTCGCGGCGTCCCCGCGATCCTCCAATATTGATTGGTTTGCCGGTGACCACCGCGGTCACGGTCTGACGCATGTGCATGGAGTAAGTGTCCATAATCCACGCCATGGTCTGTTCGTTGGTGTTGACGTCGGGGGCGGGAACGTCTTTCTCCGGTCCGATAAATTCAAACAGTTCGGCCGTATAACGGCGGGTCATGCGTTCCAGTTCGCCGATCGACATCTTGTGCGGATCGCAAATCACCCCACCCTTGGCGCCACCGAAAGGAATGTTCACCACTGCGCACTTCCACGTCATCCACGCTGCCAGCGCGCGAACTTCGTCGAGGGTAACGTCGGGAGCGTAGCGAATGCCGCCCTTGGACGGACCGCGCGCAATCGAGTGTTGCACACGGAAGCCGGTGAAGACCTCCAGCGTCCCATTGTCCATGGCCACCGGAATATGCACGATCAACTCGCGAGTGGGATAGCGCAGCACCTTCCACAATCCCTCATCCAGATTAAGTTTTTGCGCGGCCAGATCAAATCGTGCGGTCTGCGCCTCCGTAGGATTGAGTTCCTGCTCGAGCGAAACCGATTTCGTGGCGGTGGTCATACGATCTCCAATGATGAAGGCAAACTCAAGAAGTATAAGCAGCCAAGCACGCCGAGGCAAGCAGCCGGCTTTGTCTCGGCACAAGGAAGATCATGTGGGGACAGCCGCCCACGAGTCCGGTCGAGCAAAGCTCGACAGAGGTTTCGACGATCATTCCAGAATAAGAATCTATGACCCTCGCGCCTTCTTCACCGTCGCCTCTACCGTCCCCTTCGCCAACCTCGCCGAAATCTCATCCCCGGCCTTCGCCCTGGACGCATCCGTCAGCAATTGCCCCGAGGCATCGAACACCAAAGCATAGCCCCGCTCAAGAATCGCCAGCGGAGAAAGCGCCTGCAGCGCGGTATCCATGCGTTCCAGACGAGCCTTTCGCTCAAGCAGCAAGTTGCGGACAGCGGAAACAATCGCCGTAGTCCGCGCGTCCAAGTCTTTTTTCATGCCCCCAAGCACACGGCGCACATCATAATGGCGGACTGCGGCCGACAAAGTTTCAAACCGCCACCGCTGCTTCTCGAGGACATCGCGCAGCGCGTGCGCAAGCCGATTCACCAGATCATCCAACCGCTGCTCGCGCCGATGAATCAGGTCCATCATGCGTGCGAACGCAGCGTGCTGCGCAAGTTCAGTCAGATTCTGACGAGCTATGAGCAAGTGATAACGCATCACCTTCTCAATCCGACGATGCAGACCTGCAAGCTGTTCATCGACTTCGAACCGCGAGCGTATAACCAACTCAGCCGCCGCGGACGGCGTAGGTGCGCGCAGGTCGGCAACAAAATCAAGAATAGTGAAGTCAGTTTCATGCCCCACCGCGGAGATCACCGGAATCCCAGAGGACGCAACCGCACGCGCCAGCCCTTCGTGGTTGAACGCAGCCAAGTCCTCGACCGAGCCCCCGCCACGCGCCACAATGATCACATCGACATTGCGCGCCTTATTGAAATAGCGAACCCCGGCCGAGACTTCGAGCGCAGCCGCCTCACCCTGCACTTGCGCAGGAAAGATCAGAACGCTAGCCGTATCGTGCCGTCGCCGCAAAATGTTCAGGATGTCCCGCAAGGCCGCCGCCTGCGGCGAAGTCACGATACCGATTCTCGCTGGCAAAGTAGGAATCGGCTTCTTGCGGGCGGAGTCAAAAAGGCCCTCCGCCTCCAGCTTGGCTTTGAGCTGCTCGAATGCGATCTGAAGCGCCCCGGCACCCTTGGGCTCGACATACTCCGCCGAGATTTGCATCTCTCCGCGATCTTCATAAATAGTCACTCGCCCGCGCACCACCACCTGCAAACCGTCCTCGGGACGAAAGCGCAGCAACCGCGCCGAAGAGCGGAACATCACCACGCGAATCTGCGCATTCCGGTCTTTGAGAGTGAAGTACAGATGCCCAGAGTCGTGCGCGCGGAAGTTCGAAATCTCGCCTTCGACCCAGACGTCCCCATATTCCCGCTCGAGATTCGTGCGAACGGCAGCCACCAGATCGCGCACCGTCCACGTGCGGCGCTCCGCCGGCCTGAAACTGAACCCCAGCTGATCGGCCGAAGCCATGAAAAGAAGTTTACCGCAGGCGGGGCAGCAATCAGCATTCAGCACTCAGCATTTGGCCAATTCAGTTTCTGCGGGGAGGAGCGTGACTGGCGTAGGACTGAATGCTGATTGCTGAGTGCTGACTGCTACTTCTTCAGCCTCCCAACCACATACAGCAAAATCGAAAGCACCGCGCTGAGGAGGATCGAAGTCGCGAGTGGTAAGTAGAAAGTAGTATTCTTCCCGCGATAAACGATGTCGCCGGGAAGCCGTCCGAGCGGAAGATTGGTCCGCCCAAAAAGAATGAGTGCCAGCCCGACGATGATAATCGTCCCACCGAGGAACACCAAAACTTTGCCCAGATCCGTCACAGCAAAAGTCTAAGTCATAACCTATGTACAGAGATGAACTTTCGCTCGCGACGGGTGCTAGAATCTGCTCTCCATGAAAACCCGCCTGATAGTATCCGTACTCTTACTTGCTGCGGTCGTCCTGGCTGCGCAACAAACCTCCGAGGTCGAGATCACCGCCGAGCCGCGCCATCACGGTGCTCGAAAACCAATATGTGCGCGTCTTCAAGGTCGAGGTCGCACCCCATGATGCCACGCTGATGCACATCCATCATCACGACTACGTCTACGTCTCACTCGGGGCGGCGAACGTCTCCAACGAGGTTAAAGGCCAACCGCCAGCCGCGTTGAAACTGCAAGCTGGCGAGACCCGATTTCGGGCGGGCAACTTCGCCCACATCGCGCGCAATCTCGCCGACACGCCGTTCCGCAATGTCACTATCGAATTCCTGCAAGACGAGGCCGCCCATAAAAACCCTCCCCCGAAGTGGGACGAGGAACGCGGCCTGCACGTCTTCACCGGCGGCACGCAGGACATCATGTTTGTGCAAGATGGCGTGCGCGTCTCCGAGATCGAGTTGCAGCCGGGCGCGACCCTACCCAGCCATCACCATTCCGGCCCGCACCTGATGGTCGCGGTCACGGACCTCGACGTACGCAGTGATGTCGAAGGCCAAGGCCCCATGCCGGGCCAGTTCAAATCCGGAGATGTCAAGTGGCTCCCCGGCGGCTACACTCACACTCTGACCAACACGGGCAAGCAAGAAGCCAAGTTCGTCACCCTCGAATTCCACTGAGCAAAGCGTCCGCGACGCAATCAGCAATCGATCACGAGGACGCTCTTGAGTTCCAGTGGATCCCTCTTCGCACGGGAATTTACTCCCTCTGATTTCTCTGTGGCTCTGTGTCTCTGTGCTAATTTACGAACCTGTCCTGCGTGCGCGGACGTTTTGGGCGTTGCGCTCGCTTGGGCTTTCCGTCTACAATCTCGGTGACGTTAGAGCACCTGCAAAGCGGCAAAAGCCTCGTAGATCTATCGCTGTTTAAGGCGCCCCGTCGCGTTTTCCTTCAGCGCTCGCGGAGGGAGTCACGTGCGATAGGATTGCGTTTTGTGCCAAATGCTGCGATGCGAGGCCGGTCGTGATGTGTCGGAGAGGTGGCAGAGTGGCCGAATGCGGCGGTTTGCTAAACCGTTGTACGGGCTAACACCTGTACCGAGGGTTCGAATCCCTCCCTCTCCGCCAGTCATTCATGGCAAAGGGTTTGTAGAAAAACTACAAAAGCTGCACTGATTTTCCGGATTGCCTTGGTATTTACCAGAGAGGGAAGAAAATCAGGATGCGCCACAAAGCAAGACCTGAGCGGTACCTCAAGTTTCGCCAACCAGACGGCGAGCAGTCCCCTAATGCCCCGCTGCCTTAGACAAAAAGTCCCGCATACGGCCTTTCCGGTGCCTAGTAAAGGCACACCAGAATTCTACCCAGACGCCTACCGGTATCAGCGGGTCAAGCGTGAGGTTCGTGAGCCGGAATTCATACCCGGCATCCCCGGCGTACCGGATCGTAAACCGGAGCCAACACCCGCCGCCGCGCCGTCTGGATACCAAGTCGATGACGACGTCAGGGTCTACCTGACCAACGTCGCGAAGTTGGCTTCAAGAACCTACCGAGCTTTCAAGTGCTTCCAGGTTGCCAACGATCCATTCGGAGCCAGTTGACTTTTCGGAACTCCCTTCTGCACCGCAAGCAAACGCTGCCGGAGTGCCCAATGGAGCTTAGCGCATCCACTCAGGAGAAGCTGGCTAGTGCCGCCGAACCACTGAGCGCGCGAGCCCCGGTTGCTGCCACTGAAGCACCAGGTCCGCCGAAAGGATCGAGAAGGCAAGGCACGCCCAAACAATGGTTTCGTTCGCCTGGACGTCGAGATTCTCAAACCCGGTCACACCGCCGATCACTCGGACCTCAAGAAAAACCAGTGCGACCGCAAAGCTGCGAGTCATCCATTGCCGGTGCTCCTGAACCTTCCCTTTAAGAATGAAGACCATCGCAATCCCGGTAGTAATCATCCACAGCGTGGCGTCCGCCGCGGCGGCAATACTGAAAGATCGGGGATCGCCCATGCGTTCCTGGAAGTACTGGATGTAAAAGCCGAGCGGCGCTGCCACGAACACACCGGCAACGTAAATTCGGCCGACTACCCGATGGAGCTGCGTAAAACGATTGCGAAGCCGGTCGGAGAACTGCATCGGGCCCAGCAGCAGTGCGCACGCACCGGCGATTCCATGTGGCAACAGCCACCACTTGAAGGGTTCGTAGTGCTGCCACAGCGGATCCTTCGGATGCACTAGAACACTCTCATCGTGAACTAGGACATAGGCGAGCATCAATCCGAAAATGCCCCACAGGAAGCGCTTTGGGCGCGACCAGTATCTCATGCGCCATGAAGTGATCAGGACGGTTGACATAGGCGGTCGATTTGCTCCTTCGTACGTTCCTCTTTCATTGCGGCAGCGTCTAGTGCTTCGGTCTCGAGGTTCAGACGCAGCCGCGTTTGAATCATTTTCGGTTGTATCGGGACACCTGCGATTGGGCCGGATGTCCGTTAGATAGAACTCTCCTTGGACGGCCTTGTGCCTTCAGGGCAAGACAATCACAGTGCCCTGCATGCCCAGATTGTCGTGAAAGGCGCACACATACGGGTAAGTTCCCGGCGTCGTGAAGGTGATGCGGAACCGTGTCGGTGGTGCGACCGGTCCCTGCGGGAAGCCGGGCTCATCTTCGAGTAGAGCCGCGATCAGCCCGGAGTGTACGTTTTGCTGCGTGCTGGTGATAGTTGCGTGAAGAGCACCGTCCGGATCTGTGTTCACAACGCAGTTGGGACTGCATGATGGATCGATAAGATCCTGGGGTATTGTGCCAAAGGTGATGGTGTGCCCGATTTCCGGATCCAGATTGGTCCACTCCACGGTGTCGCGGGCGTGAACCGTGATCGTGCCGTTAAAGAAGCGCACCACGGAAAGCGACTGCTGTCCGCCGGCAGTTGCGGCGATTTCGCCCACCCCCGCAGTTACGGACCTCGTGTGTGAACTTGCCTTAGCGGAGAACATTTCTCCCATCGAGTGCTGATGCTCGGCGTGATGCTGATGGCGATCCGCGTCTTGCAGCAACGCCTTCAACTGTTCCTTTGCCTGTTCGTCATAAGACGCCTGGTCGTAAGGCAGGGGCAGGGTTGGGTCAAGCACATGAATGACACCGAACATTTGGGCGTGCACCAGGCAGACGATTTCATAGTTGCCGGCCTTGGGAAAAATCACCTGGTAGGTTTGGCCCAACGCCAGATCGGCGCTGGAGACACAAGACGACCCATCGAAAGGCGATCCGCTGGGCGTAATCGGCGGACACCCCTGGGTCTCATCAAACGGATAGACCTGCCCAACTGTCAAAAAGGTGACCGTGTTAATGTCTCCGCTGTCGAACGTCCAGGTGATGCTGTCGCCGGCATGGATCCAAATTTCGTTGGGAAGAAACGCAACCGCCTGTTTGGACATGTCTGCACTTTGACCCCCGACGGTAGCGTTCCAATTCTGTTGAGCCTGAACAGCGTTAGAAAAACCTAGGACGGCCGCGAGGAACCCGGCGAAAACAAAGCATGTCTGAAACGTCTTGCAGGCCTTCATAGAGGAACCTCCAAATTCAATAGGATTTTGGCGACCACAGCCAGCTCCGCTTGCAGAAGGAAAAGCGCTCCTCAATCGATCGGCGCTCCCCCGTTGCTGAGTCGCGGCGACAAGATGCGGGAAAACTCTGGGCCGAACAATAGTGAAGGCCTGTTGATTCGCTTAATTCTTCCTGTGCTTGCAATCGATTGAAAAGGCACGGATTGGTTGTCGCATGGAGAGTCGTGTAGACTGCAGGAACTCCTGCCCGGGGGCCATGCATGATGCAGAAGCAGGGGCAGATCCACGACTGTCTCAAGCTTGGCGAGGATTTTGAACTCGACGTGCGCGCCTACCAGCTACGTCGGGCCGGGCGTGTGCTCAAGCTCGAACCCACTCCCATGGAGCTGCTGCTGTTTCTCGTCCAACATCGTGGGGAGCTTCTTACCAGAGATCAGATCGTGGAGCGGATATGGGGCAAGGACGTTTTCTTGGACACGGACAACAGCATCAACGGGGCAATCCGCAAGATCCGCCAGGTACTGAGGGACGACCCTGAAAAACCTCGCTTCGTTGAAACCGTCAGTGGCAAAGGATACCGCTTCATAGCCTCGGTCAGCGAGCCGGAGACCCAAGAACGTCCGCGTCCAGACCAGACCCCAGATTTCGCCCCCCGGGCAATCCCTGCGCAGGGATCCACCGGCACACGTCGGGGAAAGCACCTGCTCGCGGTCGCAGCAGCCGCCGTCGCGGTCTTCGCGGTGGCAACATTGGTCTACTTTTACCTCCATCATGCGTCGAGGCTCACTGACAAAGACACCATCGTCCTTGCAGATTTCACAAACACGACGGGCGATCCCGTGTTCGACGACACGCTGCGGCAGGGCATGGCAGTGCAACTTGAGCAGTCGCCTTTCCTCAGCCTTATCTCAGACGAGCGCATCCAGCAGATGCTGAAGCTGATGGCCAAGCCAGCCGACGCACGACTTACCCCGGAAGTCTCCCGGGAAATCTGCGAACGAACGGCAAGCGCGGCTGTTCTCGACGGCTCGATTGCAAGCCTTGGAAGCCAATACGTGTTGACGCTACGCGCAAAGGACTGCCGCACTGGAGATGTTCTGGACGAGGAGCAGGTGCAGGCAGCAAGAAAAGAAGACGTTCTGAACGCCCTGAGTCAAATCGCAAGCAGGTTCAGAACCCGGGTTGGTGAATCACTCTCAACGGTCAAGAGCCATGACACACCTCTCGCCGAGGCTACGACGCCCTCACTCGAAGCCTTGAAGGCCTACAGCGCGGGCTGGCAGGTTTCCTATTCCTCTGGTGCAGCGGCCGCCCTACCCTTTTTCCGTCGCGCCGTCGAGATTGACCCCAACTTCGCCAGTGCCTACGCGGCGCTCGGACGCATGTACGGCGATATCGGGGAATCTGCCCTGTCAGCGAAAAATACCAGCAGGGCCTATGAACTGCGGGATCGCGCCAGCGACCAGGAGAAGTTCTTTATTTCTGTTACCTACGAATTGCAGGTTACGGGAAACCGGGAGAAGGCCCAACAGGCCTGCGACTTGTGGGCGCAAGCTTATCCTCGTGCGTGGTTGCCCCACGCGCTGTTGTCGGGTGGGATTTATCCTCAACTGGGTAAGTACGAGAAGTCGGTCGAGGAAGCCAAGATCGCTTTAGGGATCGACCCGGACTTTTCCATAGGATATAGCATCCTTACCGCCAGCTACCTTGCGCTTGAGCGCACGGCTGAAGCGGAGAATACCCTACAGCAAGCGTTCGAGCGTAAACTTGAAATCCCTGATCTCTATGTCCAGCGATTCGTCATAGCCTTCTTGAGAGACGACAAGACGGGAATGGAGCGGGAGGCCGCTCAGTCTCGGGAAAAGCCCTACGTGGATGACTGGATGTCTAACGCCGAAGGCTTCGTGTCGGCTTATTCCGGTCACTTGGAAGATGCCAGGAAGATGTCACGGCGGGCAGCGGATTTGGCTCGGAAGGCGGACCGGCGGGAAACGGAGGCACTTTACCAAGCGGATGCGGCGGTGCGGGAAGCCCTGTTCGGAAATGCTTCCATCGCAAGGCAGAGAGCTGTGGACGCAATTGAGCTTTCAAAGAGCAGGGATGTGGTGTACGTCGCCGGCTTTGCGCTTGCTCTCGCGGGAGATTCTTCTCGATCTCAAGCGCTAACGGAAGAGCTCGCAAGACGCTTGCCGGAGGATACAAGCGTCCAATTCACCTATGTGCCGACGCTCCGCGCACTTCTGGCGTTGAACCGCGGCCAGCCGTCAAAGGCTGTCGAACTGCTCCAAACTGCGATTCCTTATGAGGGCGGCAGTCCGATCGAGGGCGGTTCTGAATTCCTGTTGGGCGCCGGTAATCTCTACCCCGCCTATGTCCGTGGCTTGGCCTATCTGGCCGCACATCAGGGCGCTGAGGCCGCTGCCGAATTCCAGAAAATTCTCGATCACCGCGGGATTGTGGTCAGCGATCCCGTCGGCGCATTGGCGCACCTGCAACTGGGCAGGGCTTACGCACGGTCGGGTGATAAGAGCAAGGCGAAATCCGCCTATCAGGATTTCCTTTCGCTCTGGAAAGATGCGGACCCGGACATTCCCATTCTGAAGCAGGCCCAAGCCGAATACGCGAATCTCAACTAAGGCATTGCCTCGCTCTTAAGAGTCCTTCTCATTGTCAGCAAACAAATCCCCGGATCGCCTGCAGTCGATTCAGTCGGAAGCTTCCCCGTGCTCTTTCATCGCCGACTTGAAACCGCGGATGCCTTCTCCAATTCCTTTGCCGAGTTCGGGAAGTTTCTTAGGTCCAAACACAAGCAAGGCAATTCCAAAAATCACTAATAGATGCATGGGCTGCAAAAGTCCTTCGAACATAAAAACCTCCTCGAGGTTAGAAGAGCTGCGTGCATGGTCCATGCGCGCTGCTGAGTTTTCGCTTCCTAAACAACCGCTAGCTTCTCCGCAGGAATTTTCATGGTTGCGGCTTTGTCGATGTTCAGGTGTGCCTTCAGCATTTCGCCGGGTACCCGCCTGAGCCATTGGTTCAAGGAAACATCCATGAACTGCGCCGACGGTAAGGTTTCCAGGAATACCAGGTCGGTGTCGCCCGTGTTCTCGATGTAGTGCGGGGCGTTTGACGGAACATACCCGATATCGTTGGCATTGAAGTCCATCGTGCGAGCGTTGTCGACGGGAAAGAACACCGTCATGCGGCCCTTGCCGGAGATAAAGAACTGCCATTCTGAGGCGTTTGGATGCCAGTGCAGTTCACGCATGCCTCCAGGCTTGAGCGTGACCAAAGCCGCAGCAATGTGCCTCGAAGGCGGAAAGTTGCGGGAGTCAACTACCCGCACTTCGCCTGCCTTGGTTGACTTCGTAGGTTCCATCGACTTCATGTGGAAGGTGTATTGATAGTTGGATGCGACGCTTTCTCCACCAATCTCCGCCTTGTCCTCCGCTAGCGACTTGGGCAGGTTCCCAGGAAAGATGTACAGCGGTCCCGGAGGCATGTCTGCGATGGTATTTTGATCCAGACCCGTATTCTTTGCCAACACTTCGGGAGGCGTGTGTGACAGCCACTCCGAAAGCAGCATGGTTCCATCCTCAGAGAGTCGCCTTGATTGAAGACCAGAAGAAACTCTGTGCCATCCGGACCAAGTCCTTGAATCGAATGCGGAAACCCGGCAGGGAAGATCCACAGATCGCCCTCGCTGACATCGCCGATAAACATGGTTCCATCAGGGTTCATCACGGTGACGCGAGCGTCGCCATAAATCACGTACGCCCACTCATCAGCGGTATGCCAGTGCAACTCACGATAGCTGCCTGCAGTGAGCCGCATGTTGACTCCAGCGATGTCCTTGGAGGACTGGAGTTCACGTTGAGTCACCTCGTGCGTCCACCCACCCTCCTCCACCCGCTTCTTGACCAGATCGAAGGAGTACCAGATAGGCACCAGGTCGCCGTGATCAGTCGGAGGAGGAGTGTTGGAGTTCGGGTTCTCGTCTAGCAGAGGTTTGTTTTCCTGCCCGGGGTCGCTTGAAGAATGGTCGTGCTCCGCCTTCTGCGTGCCGACTCTTTCTTGAGCATTGGCAGTCAGGCCTGCAAAGGCAGCCACAGCCAAAGCGGCGGAGCCCATTCCCAGGACAGTCCTTCTCGAGACTGCGTCCCGCATCATCTTTTCGTTCTTCTCATCATTCATCGTTTTCTCTTTATTTATGGCGAGTTCCACTAAATTCGTGATCTGCACCGAGGCGTATACCACCTCGCATTGCTTACAATCGCATTGAGCGTTGTACCGGTTGCAGTGATGCTAGGCTGATTGTTTTGTCGGCAGACAAAATTCAACAAGTTTTCCAGATTGCGCTTGACGAGCCGCCTTCCACGGTCTCCGGAAACGCACCGGTATGTAAAACTCGATTATTTTTGCCATGACAACCTCCTTGATAGCTTTAAAAATCCAATGGCGCTACCCATTCCATCCGCATTGACAACGCACGGAATCGCGCAACCGGAATTTCGCAGCAGCGCTTACGCACAGCCCATGATCTCGTTCACACAGTTCTACCCCAAGGATCGTGGGGGGATGGATTGCGTTCGTTTTCCCAACTCTCTGAAGCGGCCTACACCTTTCGCAAACATCGCGCAGGCCAGCGTTTTCATATCTGGATCGTCAGAATGGGCGGCTCTGAGTAGTTCCTTGCCTGCGTCTTGCAGTCCGAACCTGCACCACATCACTCCGCAAAGAAAAACATAGTTGCTGTCCATACCGGTCTCCTCCTCGTCAACGTTTCGAACAACCGCTTCAATGCAATCCAACTGCCAACTCAAGATCGTCAGCAAGCCTGCCGCACTTGGAGCTTTGCTAATGCAGAGTCTAAACATAGACACTCCGTCGGCCCCGCGATCTCGCGCGGTCACAAGGTTTCCTGAACTGAGTGAGCTATTCGATGTCAGTTGGAATCGATGCTGGCAGTCCCGCTACTTGAACAGAATCTTCGCCATCATTCCCTTGTCCTCGTGATTCAGGAGATGACAATGAAATAACGACATGCCTTTGATGACGGGGTCGGTGAAGTCCAAAATGACGTCCACAGAGCCGCCAACCGGAACATTCACAGTGTCCAGCCACTCGGGATGCGGGAGCGGAACATCATTTTCTGCATAGGCGAGAAAGTGTACCTGGTGTATGTGGAAAGGATGTAGTTCGGCGCTTCGATTGAGAATGCGCCAATGCTGATACGTACCTACGCCGGCGCTGGTCATCGGACTTGCGTCTGGCTCATACTTGCGGCCATTAATGTAGAAGCCGTTTTTGTCCTCTGTGAAGATGACAGTGAAGTCCGGCTCAGCTTTCATCAACGGCTCTACGTCGATTGGCTTGAAGAGTGGCGGCCGATCGTCGATAGTGTGAAGACGCTCGGCCGAGTTTGCACTCGGTTGGCTCGATCTTGGTTGGGGTGAACTGGGCTCCGCCAGATCTGCTAGCACCATCTGCGGATTGGGATCCCCTTCCGGACCCGTGTTTACGCAAAGCGTACGCAAGGCACGATGTGTGCCAGGCGGTGCCCCGGTTACGATTGCTTCGAGGCGTCCCGCAGGTGCAAGCAACAAGTGATCGGTTGTCCTCGTCGGACGTTTGGGATCGTGGTAGGCGAGCGGCATCCCGTCAAGCGCCACGATTTCAAAAGTCTGTCCAGCCAACTGCAGGTCAAGATAGCGGTCCGCGGAAGCGTTCACTATGCGCCAGAACTGCCGCTCGTTGGGCGCAATCTCGATTTGCGGACGGACCACTCCATTCACGGTAAAGATTTCTGCGACTGGTTGGCCCTCAGCCCCACATCCTTCAGCTGGGATTTCAACAGCGCGCTTCAGCGCCGCGGCATTCGGATCACGCTCAATGGATCGGCCGCGCACAACCATCACCCGCTCGCGGAGCCGCGCCACCTCGGGGACATAACGTTCCATTCCCTCGATGACAATGGCACCTGACATTCCGTCCAATACTTGCCGGTGACTCTCGCCGTGAGGATGAGTGTGGTACCAGAACAGGCCCGGAGGATGATCGCGGGGAATCTCAACCGAGTAGTGCAACATCTCGCCAGGCTTGGCCAGCATGGTTAGTACATCATCTTGCGGGGCATCTGGCGAGACAGTGAGGCCGTGAAAATGCAGGTTTGTCATGTCCATGCACGGATTGATCGCACAACTCTCCGAGGACTTGATGGGCAGGTCGTTGCTGTACTCAATTTTGAGAACATCCCCCGCGGATGCACGGATCACGGGAGCGACAGTCTCACCGTCGAAAGCGAAAGCATCCCGGCCGTTTTCGTTTACTGCATGCAGCGTAAGGGAAACAACATGATTCTTCGCTTGCACCTGCGGAGGCTCAGGCAACGAGAGTGTCTGTGCGCAGCCGAGAGCTGAGAGGAACACAGCAGCGAAAAAGAATGGTAGCTTGGTCATCATCCTCTGCATCCTCTGCCCCGTTTTGCGCCCTCGGCTAGATCTGTCGCTATCAATTGGCTAGGTCAGCGGAGGTTTGAGACGCGGACTGCCGAAATGTCAGTGGACACGCCGGGTGGTCGCATTGACACGCGATTTCCACGTCTTCGCCACCCGCGTCACGACAAGCCTCTCCGCAGTATTCCTCTCCATTTCGTACATCACAAAGACATGGTATGTGCGCGCATTTCTTACTCTCTTGATTCGCCATTGCAATTCCGTCCTTTCGAGTAGGTCTGCCTTCTCCGATCACCAAAGCAGTGCGACCTCTTGACGTAGCTCGCCTCCGATATCAAACGATGTGGTCGGTTTTCAGCGGCTGTGTCAGTTATTCGCCTGCTTGCATGCAGGTCTCCAAACCTCACCCTTGCCTGGCATGACAACGCCGATTGGCCTCACCCGATCGCTCCCGCCGTGAGGATGGTACGCGGCTATGCACAGGTTCGGATCCACGTGATCTTGGACCGAGCAGGTTAACCAAAGTACCTGTGCCTCCGGAAAATGATCACATCTCGACGGAAGGTGTCAGTGGGCTGCCATGACTGGTGCCTCATACACCGGACGAATCACGCGTTCGTGCTCTTTAGATGCTCCAAAATCCTAGTTTGGGCCCGTGTGGTCTCACCTCGTTCCATGACGCGACTGGCCCCGGACTTGCTATGAACGCTATGGAGAGAAAACTGTGGCCAAGGTTGTGATTGACGACGTCGTTCAAGAAGCTCAGCCCGACGAACTCCTGATTGATCTGATCAACCGAACCGTACCGGCGGCTCGGTTCCCCACGTCTGCTATCACCCCTCAACTCGGCCCGGTTCAGACCGGTGACACATGCATGGACGCCACCTGCGCTCATTAGAGAATTCGAGCAGCGCAACCTTGAAGAATATGTGGGAGTGATTGTGGAGATGCAGGCTGGAACTTCAGGGTCGCTGTCTTTGCGACCGCCATTGCGAGGGGATGTGGCGACCGTCGGCCCCCAATGGCTACCCGCGGCGCTGGTCTTCGGATCGATTTGTGCGGTTGCTTATGCTGACTCCATCGCCACCTCGGTCTCGTTGGGCTATCTCTATTTCTTGCCCCTCGGGATAAGTGCCATTGTCTTGCGCAGGCAAATCAGTTATGGACTGGTCGTGGTTTGCGTCTTTCTGCACGACCTTTTCGGTCCTTCTTATCCAAGCCCCGAGGCCCGGATTGCACACAATCTCACCGCTCTTATCGGATTTGCTTTCGTCGTCTACGTCATCCAGGGATACGTGAAACAGAAGGAACAGCTGGATCAAACCGTGCGCCAGCAGCGCGATCAACTTTTGCAGGACGTTGAACTAGCCGGGCGGGTTCAGAGGATGTTTCTGCCTACCCATCGACCATCCATCGCCGGACTGGAGATCGCCGGCATGATGCAGCCGGTCAGAGGTGTCGGCGGCGACTACTACGATTACATACCTATCGATGAACACACGATCCAGGTCGTGATTGCCGATGTCGCCGGAAAGGGAGTTCCTGCGGCGCTTCTGATGTCAGCGACGGCGGCTGCGGTGCAACTGGAGGCCAGTGATAAACGAGATATGCTGGAAGTTGTGGATCGCTTGAACAACGGGATCCATTCCGTGTCTGAAGGCGACCGCTATGTGACGCTGTTCCTCGCGGACATCGATGCGCGCAGCCGCTCCCTTCGCTACGTCAACTGTGGCCACAATCCCGCTCTCCTGTTTCGAGCAAAGACTCATGATGTTGTACCTATGAACTCCTCCTGCTTTCCGGTTGGAATGTTCGACAGCATGGGTTGTGAGATCAACCGAGCCGACCTCGCTACCGGCGATATTCTTGTTCTCTATACCGACGGCATCACTGAGGCAGAAAATCCACAGGGAGAAGAATTTGGGGTGGAACGTCTATCAGGGCTGATTCAAAGAAGTTATATGCTTTCGGCGACGGGCTGATGAATAATATCCTTGAGGCAGCGACCGATTTTTGTCGGGAGGTTGGCTTCAACGACGATGTCACGATCCTTGTTGTGAAATGTAACTTTGATGGGATGTGAGCGATTCAAACGCTGGCCTGCGCCCTATAGGTCTGATCGCGTCCTGGGTCCCCGCTCTCATAGCTTTTCTCGCAGTGTCAACCATCCCGCCTTTGTGTCGAAATACGGACACCATCTCGCAGCGGCGGTCGATGTTGCTCGGCAATTACCCGCTTCCTCTTGCTAATCTCTACTGGCGCAATTTGGCAAGCCAAATGCTCCTCCTCCCGATGAAGAAGTCAATCCGCGAGAAATGTATAAGTTGCGCGTCGCTCTGAGAACGCAAGGAGAAACTTATGAATAAACCCTTTAGCTACCTTTTGAGCATGTTGCTTGTAGTTCTACCGATTCTCTGCTCGTCAGCTATCGCAGCTAACCGGGAGAAAGACCAAGATCGTTTAGAGAACAGCGGTACCGTGTTGAAAGAGATTCTCGATGTTCCCGACGACATCCCCCAGGACTTGCTGGACAAGGCTGATTGTGTCGTTGTTTTCCCGTCCGTTTTGAAAGCAGCCTTTATTGTTGGCGGCAGCTACGGGCGAGGGGCGATGTCTTGCCGCAAAGGTGAAGATTTCAGAGGATCTTGGGGAGCGCCAACCATGATGGCTCTCGAGGGCGGCAGCTTTGGCTTGCAAATCGGAGGCGAGGCAACCGACTTTGTTCTGTTAGTAATGAATGAGCGGGGTGCAAGCGGAATTCTCGCCAGCAAAGTGAAGCTTGGAGCCGATGCATCGGTTGCCGCGGGCCCGGTCGGCCGCACTACCTCGGCAGAAACGGACGCCACCCTGCGCGCGGATATTCTGAGCTACTCGCGCGCCCGCGGGGCATTTGCAGGCATCTCTCTAGAAGGCTCAACCGTTCGTCCTGATAACGGCGCCAACGAGAAGATCTACGGACGGGACGTTCCCGCAAAGCAGATCGTGCTGTCTGGAAGTGTCGCCGCCCCAGCATCAGCTAAGAGGTTGATTTCGACACTGGATTCCAAGACTCCAAAACATAAGTCCTGACTCGGTGAGAAACAGGTTGGGGTCGTAAGTGCGGAGTGTTAAAGAGCTTGCCGGCCCGACAGGACTTTGCGAAATTCAGGCACGTACTTGAGCCGCAGTTGCATGACGTTTTCTTCTACGGCAGCCCGGCGACGCAAATAGACCTCTGCGTCATCGCCACTCATCGTGTTGTAGTTGTCCAGATATCCTTCGACAAGGTTTATTTTGGTGTCGTAGATCCTCGCCAAATCCGCTGCATACCGATCGTAGACGGGCCAGAATTTTTCTGCCTCGGCATCGGTGAGGTCCATGTTCGCAGCAATGATCTGCTTCTTTTGCGACCTCAGGTCTTTCCGCAAGAGTTCGACGTCGTGATCAGCAGCCGATTGAGAGTCGTCGTAAATCGCGGGCGCCTGGGAAGGCTTGAGCTGCTTTGCCGCGTGCGGGACTGATTCCTGCGCAAGTGACCAATAACCTGACGAGAACACTATGGCGACAATTGCAGGGATAAATAGCGTTGACCTTAACGTTCTTTGCATTCGTCCTCCCGGGACCGATGGGTTCCTCTTAGGTGTCTCGACCGTCTGCCTACACTTTGCATCCAGGTTTCCACTGAGGCGATACGACGGCTATGGTCGCAGATTGTGACGGCACAAATGGTTAGGGATAGCTTCTGTCGATAGGCCTCCGGACATTTTGTAAATTCGTGACAACAGTCTGGCAGGTGACAGGCAAATGTGATTACGCCAAGATACCGAGCGACACGGTACGACCCGATAATCGAAGTGGTACGAAGGTTGCGGAGCCCAGCATTCGGGAGTGGTTCGTGTTTGGAACTCGGAGTGCTCCTCAAAGGCTGCTCTCGTGAGGAGGTCTGACAGGCCTGATTTCTGGAAAACACCTTCTATGAAGATCATTTGGAGAAATTCGAACACAATCGCGCAGAACCCGGTCTCTCTCGTATGGACCGGAAGCTCGGACGAGCCGGGCCAGGTGCGACGCCGGAGTTGGAGCCATTCTGGTAGCCATGACGCTTTCGTTGCAATGCGCCGGAATGGCCGTTCTGATCCGCTTGGCACACCACCACCGAGATTGCGTGGCTCTGCCAACCGGGTGATTTCGGTTGTGAGATTCGGGTCGCTGTTCCTCAAAACCGATTTTAGGTGAATCAATTGCGATCACGTGGCTCAAACAAATGGCTCGTCCTCGGTTCGCAGATTCTCATTTGTGTCTGCTGTTCGTTACCAGCTTTAGCGGACCCCGCCGCGCCCTTTAGCCCCACAAATATCTTTGCGCCTGCATCGACCCCAGCCAAATCGATTTTCGAATTGTCTTTGCTGGTGCTCGCGGTCACAGGAGCGATTTTCTCAGTTGTCTTCATCTTGCTGCTTTACTCCGTGGTGAAGTTCAGGAAGAGAAAGAATGACGACGGACGCGAACCTCCTCAGGTATACGGCAGCAACCAGGTGGAATTGGCGTGGACAATTATTCCGATTCTCATCGTTGTCGCTTTGTTCATGGCGACAGCGCGGGTGATCGCGAGTGTGCAGAAAGAGGCGCCACTCGATAACGCGCTCCAAGTCGTCGCCATCGGACACCAGTTCTGGTGGGAATACCGCTATCCAGGATTGGGTGTCGTGACGGCGAATGAACTGCACGTGCCGGTGAGCGATGAAGATCACCCGACCCCGACCTTCATCAGGCTACTCTCGGCTGATACAGACCACAGCTTCTGGGTTCCGCGCTTGGCGGGCAAGACCGATCTGATTCCCAACCATCCGAACCGTATGTGGATCGATCCTCATGAGCCGGGAATTTATCTGGGGCAGTGCGCGCAATATTGCGGGACACAACACGCCAAGATGCTGCTACGGGTCTACGTTCAGCCGCGTGCTGATTTCGATCGCTGGATTCAGGAGCAACGCCGACCGTCAAACGTGACTAATGCTGATTCCCAAGGACAACGGATATTCGAAACCACTGCCTGCATCAACTGTCACAGCGTGGCGGGCACCGTGGCCGACGGCCACTTCGGCCCAGACCTGACGCACCTGATGAGCCGGGACACGATCGCAGCGGGCGCGGCAAGTAACACGCCGGAAAACCTCCGGCAATGGATTCTAAATCCCGACGCCATGAAACCCGGCTCGCTGATGCCAGCAATGCAGTTGAGCGATCAGGATCTGGACGCGCTAACCGCTTACCTGGAGACGCTTCGTTAATGCCATGAGGAGAAGTTTCCATGTCGACTGAGTCTATCGCATGGCCGAATCGGGCCGCGGCGTCTCCTTCATTTGTCGATCACCTCCACGAATGGGTAACCACGGTGGATCACAAGCGATTGGGCATTCTGTACATCGTCTACGCCCTGATTTTTCTTTTGATCGGCGGGATCGAGGCGACGGTCATGCGCATTCAGTTGATTCGTCCGCATAACGATTTTGTTTCGCCCCAAGTTTTCAATCGGATGTTCACGATGCACGGAACCACCATGATCTTCTTCGTGGTCATGCCGGTCTTGTTTGGATTTGCCAACTACCTTATCCCGCTCATGATTGGTGCGCGGGACATGGCCTTTCCGCGGCTGAATGCTTTCAGTTTCTGGATGACCGCTTTCGGGGGCCTGCTTCTCTATTTCAGTCTGGTGGGCGCCAACGGCCTGTATGGAGCGGGCAACGCTCCCGACGTTGGGTGGTTCGCCTACGCGCCGCTGACTTCGCAGACGTTTTCAGTTGGCCATAGCACGGACTTCTGGACGCTGGCGCTGCTGGTTTCAGGCTTTGGCAGCATCGGAACGGCAATCAACATCATTGCTACCGTCCTCTGCATGCGCTGCCCGGGAATGACGCTGGCCAAAATGCCGCTGTTCGCCTGGCTCAACCTCATAATGGCCGGCTTGGTGATTCTCGCGGTCAGTCCGTTAACGGCGGCGCAGATCATGCTGGTGATTGATCGGTACCTTGGCGGACATTTCTTCGACACCCAGGCCGGTGGCTCCGCCGTAATCTGGATGCATTTCTTCTGGGTTTTCGGACATCCCGAAGTCTATGTTCTTGTCCTCCCAGCCTTCGCTTTCGCCTCAGAAATCATTCCGGTATTTTCCCGCAAGCCGATCTTCGGTTACCCAGTGATGGTTGGGGCCACGATCGCGATCGGGTTCATCAGCATGAGTGTATGGGCGCATCACATGTTTACCGTGGGCATGAGCTCAGCTGCTAATAACTTTTTCGTGATCTCAACCATGGCCATCGCCGTTCCGACCGGCATCAAGATCTTTAACTGGCTGGGAACCATGTGGGGAGGAAAGATTGAGTTCAAGACGCCGATGCTGTTCTGCATTGCTTTTCTTTTCCAGTTCTTGATCGCCGGTCTCACCGGGATCATGCAGGGTGCGGCCCCCTTCGACTGGCACTTGGGAAATTCATATTTCGTGGTCGCGCATTTTCACTACGTAATCGTCGGCGGCATTCTGTTCTGTCTTTTCGGGGCCTTTTACTATTGGTTCCCGAAGATGTCCGGGAAGATGTACAGCGAGACACTCGGCAAGTTACATTTCTGGCTTTTCATCATCGGCTTCCACATGACCTTCGACTTCATGCATATCCCGGGATTGCTGGGAATGCCGCGGAGAATTTACACCTATGAACCGG
Organism: uncultured Acidobacteriota bacterium; assembly: GCA_963832245.1. Taxonomy (GTDB): domain Bacteria; phylum Acidobacteriota; class Terriglobia; order Terriglobales; family Acidobacteriaceae; genus JABDBE01. Next base: position 889,738 of record CAWHTG010000004.1, on the reverse strand, counting down.
GACGCGGTTGGGACACATGGAATCTGATTGTGACCATCGGAGTTTTCTTCCAGGCTGCAGGGATCCTGGTCTTCCTGGGAAATTTGATCTGGTCCTACTACCGCGGCAAAGCGGCCGGAAGTGATCCGTGGGATGCGTGGACTCTTGAGTGGTCCACGGATTCGCCGCCCCCTGCATACAACTTCTACAACATCCCGACGGTCCAGAGCCGCCGCCCGCTCTGGGATCTTAAGCATCCGGACGATCCGGACTGGAAGTATGAGTGAAGGAGCACGCCTGATGAATGCCACGTCCACGACGCTACCCCCGCCAGAACTCGAATGGAAACTTCCCCCGCGCGGACAGGTAGGAATGTACGCTCTGATCGCAGCCGAGACCGCGATCTTCAGCATCTTTGTCGTGGCTTATCTCTTCTATGTCGGCAAGAGCCTCTCCGGTCCCACGCCTTCAGAAGTTCTCTCGCCACCAATCCTTTACACCGTTTGCTTACTGTCTAGCAGCTTGACGATTCACTTCGCCGGCAAGAACCTTCGTGGTGGGAACGTGCGAAGTTTTGCTGCGTGGTGGTTTTTGACAATTGTGCTCGGCGCAACCTTCCTTTACGGAACAGCGTCCGAATGGCATCGGCTGATTTATAAGGATGGACTGACAATCACCACCAATTTATTCGGAACCACCTACTACTCACTGGTCGGGCTGCACGGTTTTCACGTAATCGTGGGTCTTTTAGCGCTGACCACAGTAATGGTTTTCACAGTCTCCGGAGCAGTGAAGCAAGAGCACGCCGAGCGCATCGACGTGTTGTCTCTCTATTGGCACTTCGTGGACGCAGTTTGGGTTGTGGTCTTCACCGTCGTTTACGTGGTTGGGCGCTGAATGGAAAACAAGATGAGCACAGACACACTCGCGCGACCTGACAGCCGAACAAAAACGATCGAAATGCCGGCGCCTACCGCCTGGCCGATCATTCTGGCCTTCGGCCTGACTTTGGTTTTTGCAGGTATGGTCACCAGTTGGTCGGTGAGTCTTCTCGGTGCGATCCTGGCAGTGAGCGGAGGCATCGGGTGGTTCCGCGAGGTTTTGCCCCACGAGAGGCATGAGTCGGTGTCGGCGATCGAGACGATAAGGGTTGCCAGCACGAGTCGCCCACGAGTAGCCGCCGTCGAGTGGATGACCCAGGAATTGCTCCGCGCGCGATTGCCACTGGAAATCTACCCAATCAAAGCGGGGGTCAAGGGTGGCATGGCAGGAGGCCTCGCGATGGCGTTTCTGGCGGTCATGTACGGAATTATCAGCGGGCGTAGCATGTGGTACGCAATCAATGTTCTCGCTGCGGGATTCTTCCCCGGCAGGCACCCCTTGGCGCAGATCGGGGCGTTTCAATGGGATTCCCTGCTCATCGCGAGTGCCCTCCACTTGCTCGTTTCTTTAAGCGTTGGACTTCTGTACGGCGCGACGCTGCCCATGCTTCCGCGGCACCCGATTCTCCTGGGTGGCTTGGTTGCACCCATATTGTGGTCGGGCTTAGTGCACAGCTTTGTTGAGCTCATCGATCCACAACTTAACCAACAGATCGATTGGCTGTGGTTCGTTTTTTCTCAGGTCGGATTTGGAATTGTTGCTGGCATCGTAGTCTCTCGACAGCAACGGGTACCAACGCGGCAGCATCTTCCCTTTGCCGTCCGAGCGGGCTTTGAAGTCCTCGCACGCATTGATGAGGATCACGAGGACGGAGGAGAGCCCCGATGATGAGTTGCCCCTTCGTCGGCTCCATGCTCGCACTGCTCGCCGTTGCAGTGTGTGTGGCGTGTAGCAGTTCATCTGGCCGCCCTGCGCAAAACTCAGCGGTTGTTCCGCCTGATCAAATTGTGGACTTTAGTTCGCTCTACCGCCAGAACTGCTCAGGCTGCCACGGCGTGGAAGGCAGGGGCGGAGCAGCTATGGCGTTGGCCAATCCCGTGTTTCTCGCTATTGCCGACGACACTGTGATTCGTCACGCTGCGACAAACGGAGTGCCAGGCACCCCAATGCCTGCCTCTGCGCAGAGTGCGGGTGGAGCGCTCACTGACAAGCAGATCGACGTGATTGTGAGTGGGATCCGATCATGGGCGAAGCCCGGTGCCCTTGGCAATCAAAGTCTACCTCCGTATGCTGCGCCGGTTCCTGGCGATCCGCAGCGCGGCGCCGATGCCTATCGAACCTACTGCTCTTCGTGTCATGGAGTCGACGGCCGCGGAGGAAGCACGGCCAGTTCGATCGTGGACGGCTCCTACCTTGCTCTGACAAGTGATCAGCAACTTCGCATCATCGTGATTGCCGGCCGCCCAGAGTTGGACGCGCCGGACTGGCGCAGCGACGTAGAAGGTCGACCTATGTCGCCACAGGATATTTCTGACGTAGTGGCCTGGCTCTCGAGTCAAAGGCCAAAGTTCCCGGGTCAGCCGTATCGGAGCGCTTCGGTAAGTCCGGCCGGTGGAGGATCTCGATGAGTACAGAGAACGGAATTTCCAGACGCACCGCTCTTGTGAAGTTGGGATTGTTTCTAAACGGCATGGTCGGCGTTTTCCTGGCTGTGCCCATCGTGCGCTATCTACTTTCTCCGGTGATTCGTGGAAAAAAGTTTGGATACGAATCATGGTTGTCTCTCGGCGGCCTGGAACAGTTTCCTGCCGGACAAACGCGGCTCGCCACTTACAGAAATCCGGTAGCCAATGTTTGGGATGGCGCGACTGACGATATCGCCTGCTGGGTCCGGAATATCGACGGTCGGAGCTTTCAAGTCTTCGCGGTGAACTGTGCGCACCTCGGCTGTCCGGTTCGCTGGTTTCCCCAGTCGAGTCTGTTCATGTGTCCGTGTCACGGCGGAGCCTATTACCAGGACGGTTCACGCGCGTCGGGGCCTCCCCCGCGAGGACTGTTCCAGTATCACTACAAGATCGAAGACGGGAAACTTTTCATCAAGGCCGGCGAAATGCCGACTCCCGGCCAGCCGGTTGCGAGTAAGGCGGGAGGAAAGACGACATGCGCCTGATCCAGAAAGTCGGCGAGTGGTTCGACCTACGGCTGCAGCTTGGAGCGCCGATCCGCGAAACTGCCGAGCATAGAGTTCCACGCGATACCGCAAGCTGGTTCTATGTTTTCGGCAGCGCCGCGCTCGCCTGTTTCATGCTCCAGATTGTCACCGGCATATTGCTTGCGCTGATCTATGTGCCCTCCGCGGGAGAAGCATGGAACAGCCTGCAGACGCTCAATCATAGCGTTTCCCTGGGTTGGTTCGTACGAGCGCTCCATGGCTGGGGATCGAACTTCATGGTTGCGATTGTCCTCATCCACATGGTGCAAGTCTTCCTCTTCGGAGCCTACAAGTTCCCCAGAGAACTCACTTGGATCGTTGGCGTCTTTCTCTTACTCGTGACCCTCGGCATGGCCTTTACAGGCCAGGTGCTAAGGTTCGACCAGGATGCCTACTGGGGACTTGGCATCGGGGCATCCATCGCAAGTCGAGTTCCGGTGATCGGGCCGTGGGCTGTCAATCTGATGCTTGGAGGCCCGATCATTGCCGGCGCGACACTTTCACGATTCTTCGCGTTTCATGTTTTTGTCATTCCGGGACTACTGATTTCTTTCGTCGGCGTGCATCTCTTGATGGTGCTAAAACTGGGAATCAACGAATGGCCGATGCCTGGGCGACTCGTCCGCCGCGCTACGTACATGCAGGAATATCACGACCTCACACACAAAGAGGGAATACCGTTCGTGCCTGAGGCGGTGTGGAAAGACATTTTCTTTTCCTTCTTCATCCTTCTTGCAATTGCTGTTTGCGCGGTTCATTTTGGTCCCTTTGGTCCAAGCGGTCAACCGGATCCGACAATTATTCAGACCGCCCCGCGTCCCGACTTCTTCTTTTTGTGGCTGTATGCACTGCTCTCGTTCCTGCCCCCATCTGCGGAGACACCCATCCTCCTGATTGGCCCAGCCGTCGGAATCATTGTCCTGCTGGCGCTTCCGTTTGTCGCAGGCGAAGGCGAGAAGAGCTGGAAGCGCAGGCCAATTGCTGTGCTCACCATTCTTCTGGTCGCCGTAGGCCTGGGCACGCTGACTCATCTGGCCGAGCACACACCCTGGAGCCCAGTCATGGATGCATCGACCAGCGATCCGATTCCGGCAGAATACTTGCAAGGGCGGACAGCATTGGAGCGCCATGGTGCGCTGGTTTTTCAAGCCAAGCAATGTCACAACTGTCACTCTCTGGATGACCAAGGTGGTCAGCGCGGACCTGCGCTCGACAGTGTTGCCCTGCGCCTTACGGAAGATCAACTTATCCGCCAGGTGATCCAGGGTGGAGGAAATATGCCAGCCTACGGAAAAAATCTTAGTCCGGCGGAAACAACCGCGTTGGTGGCATTCCTGGAAACCCTGCACTCGGCAAATCAAAGGCCAGCCCGCAATGCTTCTCAAGCGGTGGCGCTTGGCGCGAGTGAGGTCTCGCCACGGTAGATCTAGCCATGTCCGATGCACACGCCCACATGCTGTCGTGGTCGCTGCAACTCGCCATCACATCCACTCTGATGGTGGTCGCGGCATCGGTTTATTTGCGCGGCTGGCTTTCGCTTCGAGATGCCTTTCCAAACCTGATCCGCGGCTGGCGCCTCGCGGCGTTTATGAGTGGTCTCGTCTTAATATGGATTGCAGTCGCGTCCCCGCTCGCCACCCTCGATCATCAGTCACTCACGATTCACATGGTCAAGCACCTTCTGCTGATGACGGTCGCTGCTCCGCTGCTTTTAGCGGGGACGCCCGCCTTCCCGATCGTATGCGGGCTACCGAAGCTCTTCATCAAGAGCCATTCTCCCTTTGGCAGTCTGCCGGCACGATGGCTTGAACGTTGTCTCACGCATCCTGTGTTGTGTTGGCTGGCGGGCACGGTGGCCGTTATTGGATGGCATCTGCCGGTTGCGTTTCAGTTGGGCATGCGTTCCCGCTGGGTGCATAGTCTTGAGGACGTATGTTTTCTTTTGGCTGGCCTCATGTTCTGGTCGCCGATCGTACATTCTTCGCCGAGTGCGACGTGGTCGCCGCGGTGGTCCATGGCTTTGTACCTGTTCCTTGCCACGCTGCCTTGCGACATTCTTTCCGCATTCCTCGTTTTTTGCGGACGCCCTGTCTACCCGAACTATCTCTCCACAGCCCAACTGCTCGGTCTGTCTCCTCTTCAGGATCAGGAATGTGCCGGCGCGCTGATGTGGGTTTGGATAACCTTCGCATACCTGGTTCCCGCCGTCGCCATCACGGTGCAGATACTCTCGCCCTCGAATACGCAATCGCGAGGATCAATGGAAACCGCGAAGCAAGGAATAGAGGCTTAACGTAGCGCCGGCATCTTGCCGGCTGTCCCGGGGGCATCCCGCTGGTGGACGTGCGGGCGGGACGACTCACGGTCGCCGCGACGGCGGTGCTACAGAAAGCCCCCGTCCACATGTGGACATCGAGTCCGCTATTTGACGGCCAGGCTTGTTTGGTACCGGAATCCTCAGCATCACCAACTCACAAATCTTTGCGCTACAACGTGAACGGGGTGTTCTGAGTGCAAAGGGCCTTTGGAAATCCGGATGCATTCCTGACATTTGAAAAGGAGGCTCACAATATGAAGCCCATAGTCCGTACAGCAGTTTGCATCATGCTTTTCCTGGTTGCGCTGGGAATCGCATTTGCGCAGCAAGTCCAAACCGATTTTGATCATCACGCCAATTTCTCTCAGTACAAGACCTATTCCTGGCAGGAAATCAAGCCACCGGATTCCCTCTGGGACTCCCGAATCAAGGATGCCGTGAATGCCCAATTAACCGCCAAGGGCTGGACCCAGGTGGCCAGCGGCGGCGATGTAGCCATCGTGGCCATTAAGACTACCCAAACCCAGAGATCACTTCAGACCTTCTATGACGGCTTCGGCGGTGGATGGGGCTGGCGAAGATTCGGGGGCGGAGGCTTCGGCGAGTCGACGACAACCGAACAGGATTACAAAGAGGGAACCCTGGTCCTCGACATGTACGACGCAAAAACCAAGCAGTTGATTTGGCGCAGTAGCGCCGAGGACACGCTCTCCAACAAGGCCGAGAAAAACGAAAAGAACCTGGACAAGGGTGTAGCGAAGATGTTCAAGAAGTTCCCGCCTGACTCAGCAAAGGGCTAAGCGGCACACTGAATAGCGCCAGAACGGTTATTTCAAAATTACAAAAGGAGAAACTATGAAACTGCAGGAAAAAAGAGGACACCAACAGTTGTTGTCATTGTTCATCGCCTTGGTTCTTGGACTAGCGATATTTCCAAGCAAAGCACAGGCGCAAATCGTCGGCGGCCTTGAAGCCGACATCCCATTTCAATTCCATGCGGGCGCCGAATTTCCGCCCGGTAAATACATCATCCATATGCTGGACAACTCCGATCTGACGATCATGGAAATCAGTAGCGAGGACGGCAAAATGTCCGCTCTCTTCGACGTCCGCGAGGCAGAGGCCAACTCTGCACCGGCCCACAACGAACTGATCTTCAACAAATACGGGAATCGCTACTTCCTCGCGAAGTTGTTCGATCAAAGCAATTCGAACGGTAGCGCGGTAATCGAATCGCGCTACGAGAAGAGGATCGACAAATCGACCCTGGAAGCCCAGGAACATGTGCCGGCACGCCACCAGGGAAGCTAGCACGTGATTACGCTTGGCCCGCCCGCGGCGGATATGCAGCGGGCAGTGAAATCAGCTGTATTTGTCGCAGCCGCTTTCACGGGGCGACTCGAATGTGCGCGATGGGCGGCGCGTCTTTGAATCCCATATTGTCCGCTGGCATGGAGAAAGGCCGATGGAAACGGTCCCGATGCCGCCCAATTCCTTTCGCTAACCCGTAGGGAAACTATGAGCAAGTGGTGGGGAAATGGTGCTGTTCACGCCCAACTTTGCCGTCATATTTGGTGGTCATTTTGAAGAATTCATAGCGTCCGTCAGCTGCAAACTGACGGCATTGGTCTCGCAACTCCTTCATTTCGGCAGCCGTCAATGGTTGGAAATTCGTGGCGACGGCCAGGTTCTGATCGAGAACTTCCATCGAGTCGATGCCGCTGATCGTAGTGGCGACCGGCAAACTCATGGCATAGCGCAATCCCTCGAGTCCAGTGTCCTAGATGCTCTGGCCGGAATCTTTTGCTAGCTGCGAGAAGAAAAATTCTTTCCTGATATCACGTCACCCGATGCGGGCACTTCCACGATCGAAGCAGGCCCATCACCGTCGGGCTGTACGAATAGTTGCCGGTGATGAAAAGGGCGAAGTGTCGACCGGTGACCCACGCTGAACAAGGTCGTCCGCGGGAGCCGATCACGCACCAAGCGGTAGAGGCGCGCTTCGGTTGGCTCGTCCACCGCCGAGGTGGCTTCGTCGAGAAACAGCCAATCGGGCTTTTGCATCAGAGCGCGGGCAAAGGCAATGCGCTGCTGTTCACCCGGAGAGAGTTGAAGCGCCCAGTGGGAGCTCTCGTCGAGCCTGCTGGCTAGTTCCGGCAGCCCTACTGCTTCGAGAGCCTCGCGTAATTTTGTGTCGTCCAAACCTCCAGCCGGCATCGGGTAGCTCACCACCTCCCGTAGCGTCCCGATCGGCAGGTAGGGCTTCTGCGGCAGGAAGAGAATGCGCTTGTTCGACGGCATACGGATCTCCCCACGCCCGAAGGGCCAGATTCCGGCGATGGCACGGATAAGCGTGCTCTTGCCCACGCCCGACGGTCCAGACAGAAGCGCACTCTCACCGCGCCCGAGCAAGAGGCTCACGTCCGCGATCAAAGGCTGACCGCTGGGAAGGTCGAGCTCCACATCGTCGACGACTACGCCCCCACCATTCCCGTCGGCGTGGTGAATGCCGACTTTGGTCGCCGCTTGGATATGCGCCAGTTCAATAGCGCTCTGGAAACCCGCGAGTCGTTCGACCACGGCGCGCCATGCGGCAATATCTGTGTAAGAGGAGACGATGAAGCTTAGCGAATCCTGTACTTGGCCGAAGGCCGAGGCGGTCTGCATAAGTCCGCCGAGCAGAATCTGGCCTCGGAAGTAGCGCGGCGCCACGACGATGATGGGAAAAATGATCGCTGCCTGCCCGTATCCGGCGGTCAACCATGTGAGCCGCTTCTGCTGCCGCATGATGCCCCACCAGTTGCGGATAATGCTGCTGAAGCGTTCGCGGAAGGTACGGAGCTCGTCGGCCTCACCGTGGTAGAGCGCCACGCCCTCGGCATTCTCACGGAAGCGCACGAGGTTGAAACGGAAATCAGCTTCGTAGCGCTGCTGATCAAAATTCAGCCGAACCAGCGGACGCCCGATCCAATCGGTAAGCCACGTACCTGCGAGGGCATACAAAAGTGCCGCCCACACAAGATAGCCTGGCAGACGGATGGAAGAAATAGTGAGCGTTCCCGAGAGCCCCCAGAGAATTGCGACGAACGAGATCAAAGTCACCACAGCGCGCATTCCGCCAATACCGAGACTCAAAGTGCTGGCGATAAACTGTGGCACGTCGTCAGCAACGCGCTGGTCAGGGTTGTCAGCCTCACCGGCAACAAACTGCATGCGGTAGTAGGCGTCATCGGTCAACCACCCGCTGAGAAAGTGCTCGGTGAGCCAGCGCCGCCACCGAATCTGGAGCATCTGGTTGAGGTAGAACTGGTAAACGGCGAAGACAATAAAAAGACCGGCGAGCCAGGAGAAACGAATCAACTGGTGAAGAAAGACTGTGTAGTCCTTGTCCTGCAGGGCGTCATAGAACGCGTTGTTCCACTTATTGAGAAGGACATTAATATAGACGGTCGCGAGATTGAGCGCGATGACGGCAAGCAAAAGACCCCACGCTGCCCAGCGATCCTCCGAGAACCAGTATGGGTGAGTCATCGCCCAAGCGTCGCGAAGGACCTGGCGCAAACCTGCGATGGCAAAGGTTCTCTGGCGATCAGGACCACTCAGCGGAGTTGTTCGATTCAAATCAACACTTCCAAGTTCGTGTGGGCGCGACGTCGATGCGTGTCTGAACCCTCTCCTAAGAGCAAACCTGACAAAAACGCCGCGCCCTTAGTCAGACACGTGCACCGGGCATGCCAAAGTCGAGTGGAGAGTAGATCGTCACAAGTGTTTGAGTGCAGGAAAAGAGAGGGGGCTGCGATCGCAATCAGGTCCTGAAAACCTTGCGTCAACAGTTTGACACCGTCGGCCTGGGGTCACTTGAGACAACTGCGCGTGTTCGACATTCGCCCTTTCCTTGCTCTAGTTGTGAGTCTCTCTCAGCCGATTACGACTTTGGCATCCGGTTTGCTTTTCTTCGGAGTGAGGAGGAACACATGCACTATTTGAAATTTCTTGCCCTTCCGACCCTGGCTGCCGCTTTGCTGATCATTCCGAGCTCGGCACCAGCCCAGGTCTCCATCAATATCGGACCAGAACCGGCGTGCCCGTACGGCTATTACGACTTCGCTCCATACGATTGCGCCCCATACGGATACTATGGGCCCGAGTGGTTCAGCGGCGGCGTGTTCATCGGAGCCGGCCCTTGGTTCCACGGTGGGGACGACTTTCGCGGCCACGTTGATAACCGCTTCGATCCACATCACGGCTATGCTGGTCCACATCCGGAGCGTGGCGATCAGCCCTTTAATCACTTCCGCGGAAACGAAATGCGTGATGGACGCGGCCACGCAGAGGGCGGTCATCGCTAAAAACAAGCGATGAGTTTATGCTTGCGGGACGTAACGTTCGCGTATCTATCCCGCAGTCGCCGGATATCTTAAGTACAATCAGGATTTCTTTTGAAGACGCTGTTAGAAATGCCCCGCGTGAAACGCGTAAGGGAAATGAGTTTAGTTCGTCCGAATCATCAAGTAGGGGATCTTTCGCAAAGCGCCTGATGTGCAAACTTGCCCAATCCAATCGGCCTGGTTCGGGACGCTTTTTGCGGCCCACCAGCAATTGGGTAAGCAGCGGCGAAGTTCCGCGTGGGGCATGGAGCGAAGATAAGCACGGCTGGGAGGCGAGCAAGATGGATGCGACAACCGGCGTGAAGCGGAAAGCCGACCTGAGCGACTATCTGGCCGCGGAGCGCACGTTTCTGGCATGGGTTCGCACCGGCCTTGCGCTGATGGGATTTGGTTTTGTGGTGGCCAGGTTCGGACTGTTCGTGCAGCAACTGGAAGTTTTGCAGCGAACGCCATCGCCCTACTCGTCTGGGTTTTCTCTGTGGTTTGGCACCACGCTCATCGCCGTGGGAGTGATTGTGAACCTCTCTTCCGCGTGGCGTCATGTCCGGTTGGTCCGTGAACTGGATCAGGGTGAACCCTCCTGTTCCCGTTCTTTAACCCAAGCCGTGGCGACCGCCGTATTTCTGGCGGCAGTCGGGCTTGCGATGGCGATTTACCTGATTTCCGTACGAAGCTCAACCAATCTTCATTCCGAAGACAGAAAGGAGACAACCATGGCACAAGTGGCAACCAAAGGAATCATCGACCAGGCGAGCAATCACTCGGTCGATCAGACAATGGAGAAGCTCAAGACTATTCTGCAATCCAAAGGTGTGAATCTGTTCGCACTGGTCGACCACAGCGGAGAAGCGGAAAAGGTAGGAATGAAAATGCGTCCCACCAAGCTGCTGATCTTTGGCAGCCCTAAGGCCGGGACGCCTCTGATGCTGGCGGCTCCCAGCATCGCCATCGACCTGCCCCTGAAAATCCTCGTCTGGGAAGATGCCCAGGGAAAGGTCTGGCTTTCCTATAACAGCCTAGAGTACTTGAAAGATCGCCACGGTCTGCCTCCGGATTTGCTGCAAAACATCGCGGTAGTCGGAACATTGGCTTCGAAGGCGGCGGAGTAGGAAAACTGGAAGAGACAAGAACATTCAAGATAGCCTTCTTGCACGCAAAACCTTGTCATAAGAAGTGCAATTTCCCGGTAACCGGCAGTGCGGTGAACGGCAAGTATTACGAACCAGAAAAAGGCTAAAATGCCTGATGCTTCAAGCTGCCAAGAGCATCCTTCTCGTAGTCAGCGCCCTGTTTCCGATCGTCGATCCGATCGGAGGCAGTCCCGTTTTCCTCTCGCTTACCAGGGACTACTCGCCGGAGACGCGGCGATTATTGGCCCGCCGCATTGCAGTCGACAGCTTCATCCTGCTGGTTGCCTCCTTCGCCATCGGATCGCACGTGCTTTCATTTTTTGGCATCTCACTTCCCGTCGTGCAGGTGGGGGGCGGCTTGATTGTGATTTCAACCGGATGGGCAATGCTCAACCAGAAAGACGAGGATGAGCGGAAAGCGGTGGGCCGGACAGTCAACTGCACTGATGCCCTGAGGGACGCCTTTTACCCGCTGACGCTACCCTTGACGGTCGGCCCCGGCTCAATCTCGATTGCCATCACTCTGGGAGCAAATGAACCACATCAGCTGAGAGCAAGCCTCGTGGCGATCCTAGCGGCTGCAATCGGATGTGCATTCGTCGCAGCAACCATCTATCTTTGTTATGGCTTCGCGGATCGCCTTGGGGCCGTGATAGGTCCCACCGGCATGAACGTAATGATCAAGCTCTCGGCGTTTCTGCTGGTATGCATTGGCGTGCAGATCTTCTGGAACGGAACAAGCCGTTTGCTCAGTTCGTTACCTTTGCTTCAATCCTAACGTCGTCTTCAGCTTCGGGTTCTAGCAGCTTCGCGATAGGGAAGAAGTTTTTCTCCGGCGCGCTGTTGGATGAACTACTCTTGACGGTCGCATCGGCGTGGTGCATGCGAGACAGTCGCATCCATCGTTGGGCGTAAGTTGCCATGCGGCGATCGCATCCAGGCGATAACCGACGCCCCGAATCGTCTTCAGGTAGGTCGGACTCGTTCGGTCTGGCTCAATCTTCTCGCGGATTCGGCGAATGCAGGCGTCGACACTGCGCGGCGTCACGAATTGCAGATCCCCCCACACCGCATCGAACAGCAGATCACGGGTGAAAACCTGCCCCTGGTGACGGGCCAGGTATTCGATGAGACGGAACTCCAAACTTGTAGTGGGAACCTCGCTCCCGCGCACCGAAAGTTTCATGGCCAAACTGTCGATGACCAGGTCCGCGGCCTCCGTCTGGGAACGGAAGGTGGGAGCGAAACGACGAAGGACCGCTTGTACCCGGGCGACCAATTCACGAGGGCTGAAGGGTTTGACGATGCAGTCATCCGCACCGGACTCGAGCGCCAAAGCACGGTGTTCCTCGGCGCCTTCCGGAATAAGAAAAACCAGTGGGGTCTTGGCCAATGCGGGATTCTCGCGGACGCGCTGGCAGAGGTCAAGTCCGTTGCCATCCGGCATCACCATCGTGATCAGCATCAGGGAAGGATGCTCGTCTTCCGCCTCCCGAACCACGTGGATGGTGGAAAACATGCGCACGGCGTAGCCCGCCTCCTCGAGGCACAGCCGCGCCAGCACCCGCACCTCCGCCTCATCCTCCACCACAAAAATGAGTTGCTTCATGCACCTGTTCCCACTAAAGCTCTGGCGTGCGACTCCGGCTCTGGATTGACCACAAGACTCGCACGAATCTATGACAGCGGACGAGTTCCGGAATGTCGAAAGAAGCATCGACATCTCGCAACTCCGCTGCAACCCTGTTTGAAAAATTGATCTCGCAACCGCGAACGGCAGACCTGCTCTTCGGAGCGTAGTTTAAGCTCTATTTTGTTACTCCAAGGTGACGACAAGATGAACAACGTGTAAATTCTCACCCGCATTCAGGCAATCGTTTTCCACAGTTTCGCGGCAAAAGCCGTTCTGTTCGCCGGATTCAGAGGCTTCGATTATTGGGATGCTGCTGCAGTTTTCGCGATTGGGATTGAGATCGCGATGGAGTCTGGTTGCGTCCAGACCGCCTTCCCGCTGCTGAGGTCGAGCCGGTTCATGGTCGCTTGCAGATGCCGGTGATCCACTTCGACAAGCAGGTAGTGGTAGTTAATCTCTTTGCTCTGGAAAGGGTCGGTGGCAGCGCGTTCGATGGGATAGGCGTGCGCTCCTGCGCCGCCTGAAACAAAATAGGTGACGCCTCCGTGTTCATGGCGTTCATAATTGTGCACGTGTCCGGAGAAGACTACGAAACGGGCAGAAACGTTTTGCTGGCGGGCTTCCAGCATTTTAGCCAGTGCCTGCTCGGAAGTTCGCGACGAGTGTCCTCCGCCATACTTTTTCTCATCGGAGGAACTGGTGTAGGGAGGATGGTGGAGAACGATGAAGACGAACTCAACGTCTCCCGGCAGAGTGTCCAGCGCTTGCTTTAGCCATTGCCCTTGCGGTCCCGAGGTTTCGTCGAGCGAGCTGTCGAGAACAAGCATCAAGATGTTGGCAGCGCGCACCGAATAGTAACGGCTGTCCTTCAGGTCCGGAAAACGCTGGAAATAATTCGCCAGGGCGACATTCTCATTGCCATGCAGATCGTGATTGCCCAAGGCCGGGTAGACAGGAATCTTTTTCTCGCGCCAAATGCTGGTCTCGGTGTCCCAAACCTTCCAATCATCGGCGTCATTGCCGTTGTATACGATGTCTCCCCCGAAAGAAATAAATGCCGGATTGACCTCAGCAATCGCTTGTACCAGCGCCTGGCGTACGGCAGGATTCGCGGCTTCTGTGTCTTTGGGATTATGAAAGCGCGAATCTCCATAAGCGACGAAACGGAATGGTGTGTTTACTTGCAATTGCAACGCAACCGGCTGGGTCGCCGGCGGAGGCATCTGCGAGTGAGAACGCGTGCAGGCAGCGCAACCGAGAAACACCAGGGTAACGAATAGTCTCTTCCCAATCTTCATTTATTTCCCCACCACCAGCACTTCAAACTGCCCGGCCTCAGCCGTCGACAGAAACAATTGGTGCGTCTTCGGATCGAGTGCCGAGGTTTTGGCGCGTGGCAAAGTTTTCACAGTTTCAACGATGGAGTACTTGTCGGGACTCTCCTCGCGAATCACGGTAACGGTGCCTTCACCGTTGGAATCGAAAATCAGTCGCGTTTCGACATCGAAAGCGGTTGCATCGACGTGGTCGCCGATGGGAAGGGTGGTGATCACCTGGCCTGTGTCCGCATTCATCACTGCCATAACTTTGCTGCGGCAGCCGAGAAACAGCCTGCGATTGGCCCGATCCACCGCCATGCTGGAAGGCGATGCACAAGGCGCCGTGGGCCAGCGTTGCTCAACTTTCAAGGTTCGGGAGTTGATTTTCAATACCAGGCTTTCGTCTTCAAGATTGTCGTAAACGAAACCGTTGCCGTCCGCAGCCGCGAATTCAGGACCGCCTCCGAGATCAATTGTTCCTGCCACTTTTCCATCTTTAGCTTCTATCACCGTAGCACTGTTGCTGCCGCCGTTAAAAGCGAAAACCCTCGAAGTCGCCGGATCATAGATGATGGCATCCGGCTTTTTCCCGGCAGGCACTTCTGCAATCGTCTTGAGCGTCTTCAGATCGAAGATCGTTACTGTAGAAGACTGCCCGTCGCTGACAAATCCGCGGCCGACGTCCGCTGCGATCGCAATTCCGTGGACGCCCAAAGTATTTTCGATTTTGCCCACAATCGCACCTGAGTCCACGTCGAGCACTTCGACTTGGGTGCCGTGCGAAACATATAAGCGACGGGCGGCCTCATCAATGGTGAGATAGTCCCAACTGCCCTGGCCCGGAATTGGGATTTTCTTTATTACACTGTAGCTGCCGTTGGACGAACTGGACGCGCCCAAAAGAATCACGCATGCGAAGAAGAAAAAGGCAATCCGCAATGTTGCGAAGAATGTTCTGCGTTGATCTGCCACTGAAAAGTTTCCTTTCCGTCTAGAACTGGAAGCGAAGCATAAATTGTATCTGCCGTGGCAGACCAGTGCCGGTATTGGGAGAAGCCGCATTGTCGTTGTTGTTATTAAAATTGTTGGTGGAAGTGATCTGGCCGAGATTCCCTGCCGGTTGAAGTACCCACGCGGTACCTACCTGAACGTAGTTAAAGGCAAGGTTATTCGTGTTCGGATCCCCGAGTTGGACGTGATTGAAAATGTTGAATGCCTGCACGCCGAACTCCACGGCGACACGCTCAGTGATTTTTGTGGTCTTCATGAGCGCCATGTCGATCTGCCAGGTATCCAGCGCCCGAATCAGACCGTTGGGAGCGTCGCCGAAACGGCCCACCAAGCCATACGAAGCATACGGAACGCCGAATTGATCCGTTCCTGCCGCGAGCGGCGGAGGCGCAAATGCGGCGGGGTTGATCGGAATCGTGTAGTTGTGCACTCCTCCCGGCAACAGCACGGGAACTCCCGGAACAAGGTCAGGCCGCTGGGTGGTTTGGTCGTTCCCATCCGGGAGCTGGGTGGGCGAGATATTCATCGTGATGGTCAAGGGATGGCCGGTATGGAAAAATCCAATGCTGCTGAAACTCCAACCGCCGGCGATCTTGCCCAGCACGCCCCCGTCATTCAAGTAAGCTTTCCCGGGTCCAAACGGCAACTCGTAAACCGCATCCGCGGTGAAATTGTGACGAATGTCGAAGATGCTAGGCCCGAAATCACACTTAAGACAATTCACATTTTCCGGCCCGTTGGATTCCCCTCCGCCCACCGACCCGTCATTGATGGAATGAGACCAGGTATAACGAGTCAGGAAAGAGAGGCCATTGCTGAACCGGCGCTCCATACTCAACATCAGCGCGTTGTAGGAGCTGGCGCCGATGTCGGATTTGTAGTCCACCGAGCCGTAGGGATCACCGCCCGGGTAGTACTGATCCAGCGTGCGCGTGCAATTTCCGTTACTGTCCGGCGGCGTGATGCAGAAGTTGACTCCCCCGCGAGAAAACAATCGCACGCCATGCGATCCAAGATACTGGGCCGAAGCCAGAAAATCGTGCGGTAATTCGCGGTCTATAGTAAGCCCCCAGGTTTCGACATAGAGATCGCGACGACCGTGGCGCTGCAGTGCGCGAGGTTGCTGTAGGGTTGTAACAGTGCTTCCCAATGCACTGAGGTTTGGGATTGCCTGCTGATAAGCCGGCAGAAGGGGCGTGCCGCCTCCCAACTGCGGGGGAATGCTTGGGTCGAGATTGACGAACGCTGTGAACCGGTCGCTTTCCAGGCCAGCGTTGAGGTCGTCATTCTGAGCGGCGCCATGGTAAATTCCATAGCCTGCTCGAATCACTGTCTTTCCGTGAAAAGCGCTCGGAGCCCAGGCGAAGCTTACGCGCGGATCGAAGTTTCGGTAGTCAGGGTTATACAGAGCCGGATTCCTTGGACATGGAGGCGTGTTAATCGGCGTCGGAAAAGGACCGTTCGTCGAGCCTGATCCCAGACAGACTCCGTGAAATTCATTGAGATCGAAGACCGTAGTGCGATTGTCGGCCTCATGAGCAACGCCGTAATACTCATATCGCAGTCCGAGGTTGAGCGTCAGTGTTGGAGTTACCTTCCATTCATCCTGGAAATAAGGCATGTAAAACATACGCCGATACTTATGGCAGCACCACGAGGAGGTAAAGGCAATTTGATAAAGGGTAGCGTTCACAAAGCCCGTGTCCGCGGTACCGGAATTATCGGCGAAGTACAGATTGTTGTCCGCGGTTATGCCCTGATTCAGCCGAACCCGGCGGATCTCCATACCCGTCTTAAATGTGTGACGGCCATGCATCCACGTAAGGTTATCGATTACGCCGTACGTCGTGCCCACTTCGTGATCGGTCATATCGTCGTTGATTGTGGCCCAGTTATTAGTGTGAACCGCGTAGGGCAGCGGACTGGCTTGGGGATTAATGAACGGGGCCCGGTTCACGAACAGCTTGACCTCATTCCGGACCCTCGGAGAAAACGTCCGTTGAAGGGCAATGAAGTAGTTCGCGGGATGGTTGATGGTTTGAACCAGGTCATACGGGACGGCACCACTACTATTTGTGCCACTCACCAGGCTGATATCACGCTGAGCGCGTCCGTACAACAGGGTTTTGTCACTGATCTTGTAATCGATTCGCGCGAGCCACGTGTCTTCGTGGACCGTGGTCGGCGCAGGTGCCGTGAACTGATCGGAGTCGGGCAAGCTGTTGCTGGTCTGATCGACAAAAGCTCCATCCGCATAAACGAATACAGGATTGCAGCTTCCAATAGCACCCGTGGAGGCCCGCCAAGGGAAAGCCTGAAGGACGGAGCACATCTGCGGAGACTGAGCCAGAGTTTGTCGTTGTATGGACGGTGAAGGAACAAGCACGCGCGTGGTTGCGCCTCCGTATTGCCGAAGACCTTCATAGTTCACGAAGAAGAACAACTTGTCCTTGATCATGGGGCCACCAACACTCAG
Organism: uncultured Acidobacteriota bacterium; assembly: GCA_963832245.1. Taxonomy (GTDB): domain Bacteria; phylum Acidobacteriota; class Terriglobia; order Terriglobales; family Acidobacteriaceae; genus JABDBE01. Next base: position 872,391 of record CAWHTG010000004.1, on the reverse strand, counting down.
TCCGTACTGTCCAAACCGGAAAGGAGGAATGGCGGGATTGCCATTTACGTCGAAGTCGTTGAAGTTCCGCGCATCGAAAACCGAGTTTCTTAGATAGCCAAAGAGCGAACCGTGGAAGTCGTTCGTTCCCGACTTGGTGACCACGTCGATCTGCGCGCCCGACTGGGTGCCGTACTCCGCGTCATACAAGGCGCTGCTGACGCGGTACTCCTCGATTGCATCCTGAGAGATTTGCAAACGAGTTTGCGACTTCTGAGCCTGTTCTTGAATCCCGCCCGCATCGACGCCGTCGAACTGAAAGTTGTTGTCGTCGCGCGCCCGGCCTGCGAAGCGAATGGTTCGCTGATCGCCGCCACCGTCATCCTGCGCGAAGGGTGCGAGAAGGGTGAAACTGGCCCAATCGCGCCCGTTGTTGGGAAGATTCGCGATCTGGTCTGTAGTGATGACCGTGGACGCTTCAGCCGAACTGCGTTCCGCGGGAGCCACGGTCGCAGTGACTTCAACCTTTTCGGCGATCGCGCCAACCGCCAACCGGGCATCCAATGTGCGCGTCTGCCCGACTTGTACGATGACGTTTTCGATTACCTGGGTCTTAAAACCAGGATCGGTAACGGTCACCGTGTAGCGGCCAACTGCCAAGCCCGGGAAGCGATAGTAGCCTTTCGAATTTGTCCGCTGTTCCTCTTTGATACCGGTGTCCACCGCCAAACTCACTACGCCGGCCCCGGCAATAGCGGCCCCACTGGGATCCTCCACCGTACCTTCGAGCACCGCCCGATCCACTTGCGCGAACGAGGACGTTGTTGCGAGCAGACCCAGCAAACAGCCGATGATAACCAGTACACCGTACCATGAACGCATGCAGGCCTCCCTCTCAACCACAAAACAAACAGCTCTCCCGCTGAGGGAATCTCGTGATTGGCTTATGATTCGCGATTCTAGGAAGGCTTCATGAAGCCGATGTTAAAGGATGGTTAATTTTTTTTCAGACTACGATTTCCAGCTCGCCGACGTTTTACTCTGGGGATCAATTTATCAGTCACCAATCAAGTCAATGAAACTCCTGGTTGTGGAGGATGAACCGCGAATGCTGGAATTGCTTCGGCGAGGACTGACCGAAGAAGGGAACGCGGTGTGTTGCGCCAGGGATGGCAATCAGGCATGGCTCAAACTTCAGGACCAGGAATTTGATCTTGTAATCCTCGACGTGATGCTGCCCAAGATGAGCGGCTTCGACCTCGCGCTGCAGATGCGCACCGAGAAAAATTCCACACCCGTTCTCATGCTTACTGCGAAAGATTCGGTTCCGGATATCGTTCATGGTCTCGAGTTGGGCGCCGATGATTACATGACAAAGCCATTCTCCTTCCATGAACTCCTGCTGCGACTTCGAGCGGTGAAGCGAAGAGCGTCCGGCGGCCGACTGCCGACACTCCGGGTTGCAGACTTGTGGCTTGACCCAATTACTCACCAGGTGAGCCGCGCCGGCGATGCCATCAGCCTCACCCGTACCGAGTACAGTTTGCTTGAACGCCTCATGAGTAATGCCGGAAGGGTAGTTCCTCGGGACATGCTCATTCTGTCCGTATGGGGACGGAACCCGGAAATCGAAGACAATACTCTCGATGCCTTCATGCGCCTGTTGCGTCAAAAAATAGACAAGCACGGCCGTGAGCGCCTGATCCACACGGTGCGCGGAGTGGGATACATAATGCGCTCAGAGGTTTGATTGTGAAAAAGGTCTCCATCGGAATTCGGCTTACCCTCTGGTACCTGCTGCTCTTCGCGGCGGCCCAAATTATTTTTGGTACCGGAACGTGGTTTCTCGCGCGGCGAAGCCTTTACCGCATCACTGACGACGCTCTGCGAGCGCAAATCGATGATCTGACCAACTTTCTGCAAGCTCAAAAGAAAAATGCGACGGTTGCCAAACTACAGGAAGAAGTCGCCGAGACCTATGTGATCGAGCATTCTGGTGACTATCTCCAGCTTTATGACGATAGCGACGGCGTCTGGATTTTTCGCGCCGATTTTCTGCAGAAACATGCGCTCGCGCTCGCAACTCCCGGCCCTTTGACGCGGCCCTTTTATCGCGACCAACAACTTGGCCGGTCGCTTCGCTTTCTCACCCAAAGGATCGAGGTGAACGGCCGTATTTTCACTGTGCAGATGGGCCTCCCCACCGATCAGGTCAACCAGACGCTGGTTCTGTTTCGAGGCTACTTGCTGTCATTGGCTCCGCTACTACTGCTGGCCGCGGCTTCTATCGGCTTCTGGCTGAGCCGAAAAGCCTTGTCGCCGGTGGACGCAATTACCCGGACGGCGCGTACGATCAATGCCACGAACCTTGGCGATCGACTGGAGAAGCTGACGACCGGCGATGAACTCCAACGCTTGTCCGACACCTTGAACGAAATGCTCGCCCGCATCGAGCATGCATTTATCCGCGTGACTCAGTTCACGGCGGACGCTTCTCACGAATTGCGCACACCCGTCTCATTGATTCGTACCGAAGCCGAGATTGCCCTTAGACGATCTCGAAACGATGCCGAGTACCGCGAAGCCTTGCGTCATATTCTGCTCGAGGCGGAGAGAACCTCGGGGCTGCTCGAAGAACTTTTGTCACTCGCCCGCGCGGATTCGGGGCGCGAGACATTGCGCATCGTGCCCGTAGATCTATCTTCCGTCGTTGAGGAGGCCAGCGAACGATGGCAAGAGTTGATGGCTACGCGCAATCTCACCTTCACTCGCGAGGTTACCGGCCAGAAAATCACTGTTCTCGGAGATCGCCTTGCCCTGCAGCGCTTACTTACCGTTTTGCTGGACAACGCGGCGAAATATACGCCTGCGCCGGGGATCGTAGAGCTTCGACTGGAAACTAGCGGCTCCTCCGCGTTCATCCGTGTCCGCGACTCTGGCATCGGAATCGCTCAAGAAGAGCAATCCAAGATCTTTGAACGGTTTTATCGGGTGGACAAGGCGAGAAGCCGCGATCTGGGATGCTCGGGCGCGGGTATAGGGCTGGCGATCGCCCAATGGATCGCGCAGCAACACAGAGGATCGATCAAAGTTCAAAGCTCACCCGGTGAGGGATCTACATTTCTGGTGGAATTGCCGCTTCAAGCGACGCAGTTGGAAGTCACCACATCGCCAACTGCAGTTTTTACCAGATGAGGCGATGCTCGTTGATTGCAGATCGCCGATTTTGTTGACAATCACGAATTAACCACGGGGCACCGCGCCCAATGACTCGGCGCTACCTCGCTCAACGGCGGCAGACTGCGCCCGCACTCCGCGAGGCGAAACTCACAACGAGGTTCGAACAGGCACCCTGCCGGAAGCGAATGTATGGGCGGCACCGTGCCTTCGATCGTTTCAAGCGGACGGGTACGATCCGTCTTCAGCGTTGGCACGGCGTTCAGAAGTCCGCGCGTGTAGGGATGCGCCGGAGCCTGAAAAATGTCGCGCTTTGATCCCAGCTCGACAAGACTGCCGGCATACATCACCGCGATGCGGTCGGCCACATGGGACACCACCGCGAGGTCGTGCGAAATAAACAGCATGGCCAGGCCGAACTTGGCTCGCAGCTCGGCGAGGAGTTCGAGAATCTGGCGCTGCACGGTTACGTCGAGAGCAGTGGTAGGTTCATCGGCAATCAGCAGCGTCGGACGATTCACCACAGCCATAGCAATCATGACGCGCTGCCGCATGCCTCCGGACAGCTGGTACGGGTAGTCGCGGGCTCGAAGCGCTGAGTTCGGGATGGCCACGTCTTCCATCGCCGACACTGCCCGATCCCAGGCTTCCTTTTTCGTGATCCGCGCGTGCACCGCGACCGCCTCCGCGATCTGTTCGCCAACCCGCATGACGGGATTCAACGCGGTCATCGGCTCTTGAAAAATCATAGCCACTTGCGATCCCCGCAGGCTTCGCATCTCTTCGTCAGGAAGGCGCAGGAGATCGCGTCCGGAGCCATTTCCGCCACCGAACAGTATGCTCCCCGCAACTTGCGCCTGTGGAGGAAGCAAACGCATGAGGGCAAGCGAAGTTACAGATTTCCCCGAACCGGATTCGCCAACCAGGCCCACCGCTTCGCCGGGAGCGATGGTCAAGCTGAGGTCACGAACCGCAAGCACAGACCGTGCTGCCGGACCCCTCGTGGGGAATTCGACGGTGAGACGGCGCACATCGAGTAGCGAAAGCACGCAGGCTTATCCTAGCAGGGCGATATGCCGTCGTGTGCTTCGCAGCCAGAGTCGCGACCGATTGCTGTGATCTTATTGACTCCCGTCAATCGTCGTCTGGGTCCGCGGCTGGCGTCTTGTCGTTCACGAAATATTTCGCGTCGTGCGCGGCCGGGATCTTTTGAAAAACATTGTGCCGGTGAAAATCGAAACAATCGGACAGATCGTCGGCTGAAGCGTCGGCATATCCGAGCGAAGGCAAGTGGAAAACCTCTTCAATGAACTTCAGAATGCTGCCGAAATCATGGGTCACGTGCGAGACATAGCCCTGCTTCGCGAAGGGAGACACAATGATCAGCGGCACACGAAAACCGTACTCATACGAGTTGATCACGTTCGGGGCAACGTGGTCGTACCATCCTCCCCAATCGTCCCAGGTGATGATGATCACGGTGTTATTCCAATACTGACTCTGTCCGATGGCATTCACAATCGAAGCCACCCAGGACGGTCCCAGACCGGAGTTGCCCCCGGCGTGATCCGATTCCTGGCCGGTTGGAATCACCCAGGTGACGCTGGCGAGTTGGCCGTTAGCGATGTCAGTCAATACTTGCGCAGGCTTCAGCACAACGTCATTGGCCCAATCCGAGCCGAAACGCAAATGATGAATCGCATTGGGTCCGGTCCAGATTGAACCCGCCGATGGCGCGTAATATCGCCAACTGACTCCAGCATTATCGAGCTCGTCGGTCAAGGTTTGGTGATCGAAGCACGGATACGCCTTCTGGGCCTCGCTACCGCTGGGATCGATCATTTTCACGAATTCAGCCGAAGGAGCTGTGCACCCAGTGTTGTTCGTAGCACCCGTAACTCCAGCTGGATTCTCGGCCGCAAACAAGTCGCTGCCCGGACTCGGCGCGGATGTTCCCGAAATTATGAATTGATGCGCCGGGAAGCTTGGTCCCTGGTTGGTCTGGAACATGCGGTCGCCGAACGTGTACTGTTCAGCCATCTGGAAGTAAGGATTCAAGAGCCCGCTTGAATTGTCGACATATTTGAACTGGGGATTGGCGGGCGGGCAACCGGTTGCGTTCGGGTTACAAGCGACCGCGATCTTGTCGGCTCCGTCCATCTTCCCTTGGTCATACATCCCTACAAATGCCGGATGGGCGTGACTCAGATCATAGTTGTTCGCCAAGGGCACAGGGGTAAGCGGGATCGTCTGACCCTCAGAATTCACCCCGCTGGTCGCGATGTCCACACCGGGCAAGAAGTTTGGATTGCTCCCAAACAGGTTGTCGGGCGTGCGATTTTCCTGAAAGATTACCACCACATTCTGGACATCGTGGTGATGATCCGGAGCCTGCGCGAACGCAACCGTTGCACCAAGTAAAGCCAGCAGCGTTGCAATGACGAGTTTCATCTTACCCCCTGGGTCGTGAGCTCCATCTCTCGAAGTCCGCGCCTCTTTCTTCTCGGGAAGTCGGGTTTCGATGGGCCAAGTCAAATGTAAACTTTGCCCCAAGAGTGTCTACCTGTCAAGAATATAAGGTCTGTCCGTCCTTGTCTGGCGCGGGTTTCGCGGCGTCTGGCAGGTCCAGCAGCCTACAAAGCGAGCTTTGCCGCTCGGCAAATGCTCGGTGAGTGAAGAAGGCTCAACCTCGTAAGCGGTGCAAAGATGAAAAATGATGCACATTGACAGCCCCTGATTACTCGATGTATCTTCGCCCGACGCTTGATCGTTGCTGCTCAGAGATGTCTCCCCATTTTGACGTCGCAACCGGGTCGTCAATATCACACTTCCAGCCACAGGATAATCGAATGAATCGAACTTCCCTTATCTCTCGCACAGGTAGCAACAGCTCTGTTTTCTTCCCATCGGTGCTGGCGTTTGCGATTTGTCTGGCCCTGGCCGTGCCAGTGCAGGCGCAATTCACTCTCGTCAAAATCAGCGGCGACAGCTTCACCGACACCGACGCGCAACACAAGACAGAAGTTGAACCGGACACGTATTCTTGGGGTTCAACCATGGTGGCCGCGTTTCAGGTGGCTCGCATTTTCGGTGGTGGTGGCGCCGACTTGGGATTTAGCACTTCCACGGATGCCGGCAAGACTTGGAAGTTCGGCTATCTTCCAGGACTCACCGTCAATTACAAGGACGGCACCAACTCAGCAGCCAGCGACGCATCCGTGGTTTACGACGCGAAGCACGGAGTGTGGCTCATTTCCAGCCTCCCCATCGGCAACGCTGGAGTCAATGTCGCCGTCAGCCGATCCAAGGACGGCCTCCACTGGGACAACCCAATCATGGTGGATAGCAGCGGCGGAGATGACAAGAACTGGATTACCTGCGACAACAACGCCAAGAGTCCCCACTACGGCAACTGCTATACGGAATGGGCCGGTCCCTTCATGAGTACCTCCACAGACGGCGGGAAAACCTGGGGAGCCGCCAAAACTGTCAACGGAGCCTCCGGAACGGGTGCTGAACAACTGGTGCTACCGAACGGCACAGTGGTAGTGCCCTTCCTGGGGAATGGGCAGCAGGCCTTCACCTCCACCAACGGCGGCCAAAATTGGGGCCATACGGTGACGATCTCTCAGATTAACTATTTCGCCGGAAACAGCAGCCTGCGCAGCGTAGGAGAATCGGGAACAGCCTTTCCCTTCCCCGCTCCCTCCACCGGCATTGACGGAGCTGGCAGAGTTTACGTGGTGTGGGCGGATTGCAGTTTTCGTTCAGGCTGCAACACGAATGACCTGGTAATGAGCACTTCCACCGATGGCCAGAAATGGACCAAGGCGGCGCGCATTCCGATTGACCCGCTCAGCAGTACGGTCGATCACTTCATCCCCGGAGTTGCTGTGGACCGTTCCACTTCCGGCAAGGGGGCGCGCATCACGGTCACGTATTATTACTATCCCGACGCCAGCTGTGATGACAGTACCTGTGATTTGGAGGTAGGCTTTACTACTTCGCAGGACGGAGGCAGGACGTGGACTCGGGGTAAACGAATAGCTGGCCCCATGCACTTGAGTTGGCTACCGAATACCTTCTCGGGTGTAATGGTTGCCGACTATTTGTCCACTTCGTACGTGAACGGCAATCCGTTTGGTGTGTTCATGGTGGCTAAAGCTCCGTCTGGCGGCCCCTTTAGCGAAGCCGCGTACACTACCAAACAACCCTTGCTGGCTTCAGCGGATGAACCTCGCTTCAGCTCCAAAGGCGAAAAGCCCATCGCGAAATCGAATCGACCGCTGCAAAGGTTTCGTGACGTTGACCTAGAAGCCGTCCCACCCTCGGAGCGGATTTCGAAGAAGTAGTCCGGTTAGCTGAATCCGATTTAGGAAGACGGACCGCCGGCTCGACATACCGGCGGTGTTTTTTTAACCCTCACCGGTACTCAGAAACCGCGAGCCCAATTCATTTTTGGTGTTGCCCGAAAGTCTCGCCGGGAGGATAATCGCCGCCTCGGCCGACCGCATCGTCCCCTCCCCAGTCGCTAGCCGAGGTGAGCCCCTGTTGTTTTTTCTGGAATTAATCCATTTTGTGCTGTCGTGAACTTCGCACAGCAAGGCGCTCCAAATGACAACAACCTGCAGATCTACCAACCGTAGGTTCGCGATCCAACCGCAGAGCACGCCCGCCGTACGGGTCACGGCGGGATTCTTCACTTTCGGAGATCAATAGACCAAGCCCCCAGCAAGGATTACGCTAGATTTTGCACATTCGGAAATTCAGTGAGTTCTGCCTGCGAGATGAGTAGCAACGTCTTCATGCATGTGAACAACGAACTGCAAGCGAGCGCCGCCGGATTCCGACTACTGGCTTGCACCAAATCCGGTCACCAGCTTGTGGAGCGGCTGCACTCGGCTGCATTCAAAGCAGATACACTTTCGTGTTTTTCATTGACTCCCACAATAGGAAGAGTAAAAATATAATCGTTCTTTGACACGTTCTAAGTTTACCCGGTTGGTGCAGCGTCCGGGACTCAAGCAAAGTCACTCTGCGGCATCGCAAGATGAAATGTGGAGAGGGTGAGCAAGGGTCTATAGCAAAGCGCTGGTCGAGGCGAACAAGAACATCATGTCAAAGGCAGGATAGAGTCCCGAGGCGTTGAGCAGGTTTATCCGGTTGGCGGTAAGCCCGGAGCCCAAGCAAGGATCGGTAGTTGCAGTCCGCAAGGATAGCAACTATGTCAGGTCAGCAAGGGTCTAACGCGAGCTACTGGCCGAGACGAATGAGCTCAACACCACCTCGGGACTCTTATGTGTTTGCAGCAAGAGAAGCCAGTAGCCGCGACAAACACGTGGGGACGTCCGCCTCGTGAGCCTGCCCTGAGCGAAGTGGAAGGGTCCAGGCCGAGCAAAGCTCGGCAGTTGGGCATCCACGACGCAATTCGAAATCCCCACAGCGACCTCGCCTATAAACTCTCTCCAAAACTCTCCCCCCGCGCAATGGATTCGGCTCTTGCACGAATGTGACGACCGGGAAGGTGCTGCAACTCAACACTGATTCTGTCATTGGCCCCCATGTTCTCCCGGAGCGCTGCCAACATCAATGCCACAGTGCGCCACTGAGAAATCCCCCGTTGCCGGTGCAACTCTCCGCCTGGAAGGAACGATGTGTCGCGATCACGGGGGCAGTGTCCAACTGCACACACGAAAAGACACTATCGTGCCAAGCTTTGTAGACGATCTAGCGTTACCTTACTAGAGAACTCGAGTCCCCGCCACGGACACGAGGAGCGCGTACACTTCGCCAGAAGGGATAACCATGCGCGCGCAAAACCTGCCTGACCTCCGCCGTAGTTCGAGGCTACCGATCGCACTTCCGATACTTGTCACCAGCCTGGAGCCCGATTCTGGCTTCTCTGAAGTATGTGAGACGTTGGTCGTCAGCGCCCACGGCTGCGCCATGCGTTCTTCGATGAAGTTGGATGCTGGCGTTCCGGTGCAATTCCAAAGCAAAGACGGCCGCTGGACCATGGCTCACATCGTGGACTGCCAGCCGATGGACTCCGATCAACAGAGCTGGAAGCTAGCCGCGAGGCTGGATCAGCCAGATAACTTCTGGAGGCTCGAAACTTGTCCTGACGATTGGTCACGAGTGTCGGAGGTACCGGCGCGCGCAGAGCAACCGCCGCGGGGAAAGCGGCTGCCCGAGTACGCTCGCTTTCGGGCCGTAATTGCCGAATTCGTTGAGCCGCTGCAAGCGGAGATTAAAGAACTCCGCGAAAAGCTGGCCCAAGCATCGCCCCGGCGCAGCCAATTTGACATATCGCTCTCGCATATTCCCCCCGAGGTAGAAGAGAGACTCGCGACACGGCTGCACCAGGAACTGAGCGCACAAGTTCTGCGCCAGACCCGCCAGCAGTCGGAACAAGTCCTCGAGGCGGCCAAGGAAGCCATCGGCAAGAAGATCACAGAGGCCCATAACGAGTTTCGCGAGCAAGTCGGACAGGACCTGCAAGCGGTTGAGCAACGGGCTCACGGGTTCTCAGAGGAAATCACCGCCACGGTACAAAAGCATCTCGTTTCCGGAGCTGAGCGGTTTCAGAAGCAAGTGTTGGAAGCGGGAATCCGGCTGGAGCGGCGCAATGAAGAGTTCTTGCGAACTCTGCAGCAGCGCCTGAGCGAAGAGCACGATAGATACCGCCGGGAAATGCAGACAGTCCAGGAAGAAGTAGCATCAGAATCGTCGCGCTTGCAGGCACAAAACGCCGATCTTGCCAGTCGCATGACCAAGCTCGACGAAACCGCACGTCAGCTGGAGTCAGATCTGGAGAATCGTTTGGTGCAAATGAGTAGTGACATCATATCCGGCGCGCATACGCAATTGGAAAAGGCTCTGGACGTGGTTCTCAAAGAGCTGGGAACGCGCAATGCCCAGGAACTCGGCAAACAACTCGAGGATGCTTGTGGACAATTGAAGAGCGTCCAGAAGGGAATCGAAGGCTCCATCTCCCAGTTGCTGAAGACCCAGGTCGCGGGAACGTTGCTCTCCTTCGGGCAGACCATGGAAGAACTGGCGCAGGATTCTGTGGGACGGTGGCGGCACGCACTCGCTAAAGATTTGAGTTCACTGGCGAAGACTCTGGGCGGCCAATTTCGATTGGACGGCGCCTCCAACGGCAATGGAAATCAGTACGCGGCAGACGAAGAAGCGGCCACATCTTAAATTGAAGTGAGTTTCGATCACTTCATCAATGCAACGCACCAGAGCCTTGCAGGGGACCAGAACACCATGACTCCACCATTGTTTACGCGACTCTCGGAAATGTTTTGCCGGCATCAATTTTCGTGGCCACATACCGGGGCCCAAGGCCAGGACTACCAGGTCTGTCTCGTTTGCGGGGCGGCCTACGGATTTGACTGCACAACCATGCGCCGAACCGGCAGGCTGGCAGCAACCGAGGGTGTGCGATCGGCAAACCCAAGCAATAATCTTTCGGGGAATAGAAAGACCGCGGGCTGAGCGCTGCGCGCTCGATTGTTTCGGAAGCGAGAACGTCGCAAAGCGGCATTCCGACGCCGCTGTTTACCCATAGCTGCTATTAGGAAAGCATTGCCTCATCGATTCCCCGGCCTGCCCCGGCAGCCATCTGTGTGAGACCTCTAGTAAGATAATTCTGCGAATGCCCAAGAAGCTCTCTCATTACGATCATTCCGGACGAGCTAGAATGGTCGACGTCACCCCAAAATCTCCCACCAGGCGCGAGGCCGAGGCCAGCGCGTTCGTAGTCTTGAAGCCAAAAGTCCTCAAAGCCTTGTCCAAGAATCCCAAAGGCGATCCGTTGGAGGTGGCGCGGCTGGCGGGAATCATGGCCGCCAAGCGAACTGCCGATCTGATCCCGATGTGCCATCCCTTGCCGCTCGGCCACGTTGATGTGCGTATGCGGCTGTGCGAGAATGGCGTCGCGATCGACTCAACAGTGTCAACCACGGCGCAGACCGGCGTGGAAATGGAAGCCCTGATGGCCGCTTCCATCGCCGCACTGACCGTGTACGATATGGTAAAGGCCCTCGACAAGGGCATCGAGATTCGTGAAATCGTGCTCAAGCGGAAGACCGGCGGCAAAAGCGGTGATTACCACCGCCGCGTCGGCAAAAAGACATAACGCGTTCCATGGCGAACAACGTCAGACTCCTGCTGGTGGATGACAATCCGATGGTCCTGGGGCTGCTGCGCGGGGCACTGACGCCGCTTGCCATGGTAACCACCGCAACCGACGCCGCCGACGCGCTCCTGAAAGCGGTCGACGATCCCCCTGACTTGCTGGTGTGCGACTATCGCATGCCAGGCATGGATGGCCGCCAGTTAGTAGAAAAATTGAGAAGCCGCCCCCGCACCGCCGAAGCCGCGGTAATTCTGGTAGCGACCAAGAGCGACATCAGCGAAAAGCTGAGCACGCCCGATCTTCCCGTCGACGACTTCGTTGAGAAACCATTCTTCCTGCGGGAAGCCACGCAGCGCATCAAGCGCGTGATCGACAAAATCGCGCTGGAGAAGATGGCCAAGACCGTGCCTTCCGACGGCGTGCTGCGCGGCAGCCTGCTGCAGATGAATGTGATCGATCTGGTGCAGTCCCTGGAGATGGGCCGCAAAAGCTGTTCTCTCACTCTGACCAACAAAGACGACAAATGCGAACTGTACTTCAAAGAAGGCCAGGTAACTCACGCCACTTATGGCTCGCTGGTTGGGGATCCGGCCGTGTTCAAGGTTTTGCGCTGGACCGACGGAAATTTTGAAGTCAATTTCGAGGGCAAGAGCACCCAGCAGACCACGAATCTGAACACGCAAGGCTTGCTGATGGAAGGCCTGCGGCAGCTCGACGAGGCGCAGCGCGACGGCGGAAAAGCCGAGGAGGAAGAAGAAGATGTCCTCCTCGACTCTTGAAGGGCTGACCGCGGCCGTCATCACGGTCAGTGATTCCTGCGCCAGCGGCGATCGCCAGGATCTGTCCGGCCCGGCGGTCGGAGAACTTCTCAGAAAAAGAAATTTTGCTTTGATGGGGACCGAAGTCGTTCCCGACGAGGAGTCAGCGATTCAGAAGGCCATCGCGTACTGGGTTCAGGAAGCGCAACTCGTAGTTACCACCGGCGGGACGGGAATCGCCGAACGCGATGTCACTCCCGAGGCCACGCGAGCCGTTTGCGAACGCCTGATCGAAGGAGTCGCCGAACGCATGCGCTTCGAAGGCGGAAAGAAGACCCCACTTGCGGCGCTTAGCCGAGGACTTTGCGGAGTGCGGGGAAAATCTTTGATCCTGAATCTGCCCGGCAGTCCCTCGGGCGCGGTCGACTCGCTGGAAGCTGTGATTAACCTGCTGCCCCACGCCCTGCAGCTACTGAGCGGAAATACAAAACACGAATAAATATTGCTCACTGTAGAGACGTAGCTAGCTACGTCTCTACAGTGAGCCTCTCCTTTCGCGTAGACTTTCAAACGTAGATCTTGAAAACGATCAAGCACATCCTCACTCGCTACACTGCATTCCTATGGGCGCTGCTGAAGCCTTTAGGAGCATGGGGTGTGCTCGTAATCGCGGCGCTCGACGGCGCTTTCCTCGGTCTCCCCGTAGACGCCGTCGTAGCCAGCTATGTCTATCAGGACCGGGGCCGGTTCGTGCTGTACGCACTCATGGCATCTGCGGGATCGGCATTGGGCAGCATCGTAATCTATGTCATCGGCTACAAAGGCGGTGAGGAACTGCTCCGAAAACGCATTCCGCCGGCGCGCTTCGCCAAGATACACGCGGCCTTTGACAAGCATCCATTCTGGAGCCTCATGTTGCCGGCGATGCTCCCGCCACCGACGCCTTTCAAGCTATTCGTGCTGGCTGCGGCGGTTTCCGAGATGGGCTTCCTCCGTTTCCTGCTGGCGATTTTTTCTGGCCGCTTGGTACGTTTCATCGTGCTGGGCGTGTTGACCATCAAGTTTGGCCCGAACGTCGTCCACTGGCTGGGGACATTGTTCCTCCAGCATTATTATTTGCTGCTGGAAGCCATCATCGCGGGATTGCTGGTTTGGTGGGTACTACGAAGAAGGAAGCGAAAGATCACGATCACCGACGACGCCGAGGATTCGCTGACCTAGATTCTCTCCGCGTGCTTTGCGGATGTTCTCAGCGATCTCTGCGATTTAAGCTCTTAAGCTGCCGCCGCATGATCACTCTGGTGGCTGAACGCCGAGGATAGCGCGTGCAAGGCCATCGGCGTAGCGAACATCGCGGTTGTGAAAATCAGGTCGCCGGCGACCGCATGACGGAAAAAAGGCAGGCCCGCCGCGTACGACATCATCACTCCGCTTAGGTTCTTTGGATACATATCCAGCCAGGCCCAGGATGTCAGGTTGGTGATCAGAAAAAAAGAAACCGAACTGGCAAGGGCCGCACCAATCACATGCAACCACTTCGTCTTAGCGCCCAGGCTGGTGCCCAGCCAAAGAATGGCGGCATACCATGCGAAAGTCACGTAATGGTCCCCGGAGAACGGATACGAGTAAACCCACCTGGTAAGCACCACATCCGAAGCGGCCAGCAACGCGAACGGGATCCAGAGTTGGCGCCGTGGTCCGCGGGCTCCAAAGAACAACAGCGCCCCCACCACCGGAGTAAACATCCAGGGATGCGGCATGAACCGGACCGCGACAGCCAACAAAACGAACAAGTAGGCCAGCATGACGAATCACCTCAATAGTGTCCAAGAAGATTGTGGCCTGTGAGAGCGGCGGCGTCAAGTCGAAGAGTTTGGATATTTGAGCGATGTCTTGAATTTCAAATCTTAGCAAGCTCTGAAAAATGCTGCGATCCGCAGTCGTATACCGGCGTTTAGGACTTGAAGGGGCGCGGCTTTCCAGCCGCGCCATTACTAACTTCTAAGCGAGTTACGGCGCGGCTGGAAAGCCGTGCCCCTTCAAAACTCCAGCCGCCTTGCGGGGTCCTGTCGCAACGGCCCAGCCAAGCTGCAATTGTTGGGAAATCAGTGGCGCCTTCGCGCGGGGCCCTGAGAACATCCGCGGAGGACGCAGAGAGAGCTTAATCCGGCCCTCCGCTCTGTCCCGTGCCTCGCGACCCAGGCCTGCCCGTCTGCAAACCAAAATACTCCCCCACCACGTTCAGATCGTGATCCAGTTCGACGCTAGCCGAGAGCACGCTTCGGCTTGGCCGTCCGGGCTGCTGAAAGCGCAGATCTTTGAAGCGAACGATGTAGCCCTGCTCTCCTGACGCTAGCGGCTCGGTCTCGGTGATGGGGTACTGCGCCCAATCCAGGTAGACGCGTCCCAGGTACGATCGCTTGGCCGCGAGCGTCACCGGAGTTTCCTCCGGCTTGTAGAGAATCTGCATTTCGCCTTCGGGATCGACTTCGGGCGCCGTCGAATCGACCATCATCGTGGCATAGAAATTCTGGGTTTCGACCACGCCGACCCACCGAAATGGACTCCACCACAAGGGAAATGCCGAGGTCCGGATGGGGCTGGCGCCCTCGTAGGTGCGGGCTTCGAGCGCGTTCACCGCCCGCCGGTGCTCGTAATCGCGCACCCCCCACAGCGCAACCACGCCAAGCAGCGCCAGCACCGCACCCCAACGCCCTGCAGGTTGTTTGCGGCGTACGCCGACCTCGCGATCGATGAACGAGAAGAGCACAGGCAGCAGCAATCCGCCAACCAGCAGAATCAGAATGATCGGCTCAACGATGAAAACAATGTCCCACGAATACCATCGTTCGGAAAACGGCCAGAACGGACGCACTCCGTAGTTATTCGTGTAATCCAGCAGAATGTGGCTCAGCCCCGCGAGATATGCGAAGCCAAACAACAATCCCCAGCGCGGCGGCAAATTCGGGTCGTTAACCTTCCGTCCCCGCAGCCGCCAAATCACATACACGAAACCGACCACCACCGCCGATACCAGCGCGATGCCAAGGAATGAATGAGTAAATCCACGATGATGCGCAAAGCCAAAAACCCGGCCCTTAATCTCGCCAAGCACATCCAGATCAGGCGCCTCGGCGGCAAGCGTCACCGTAACCGTTGCCAGCGCCGTCTTGCGATTCAGCCCGGCTCGTCCCATGCAGGCGCCGGTCAAAAAGTGGGTTATCGGTTCCAAAGTTCGTCCGAAGCCTTGTTGGTGTGGTCAATACCCGGGCCGCGCCGGCAGTACCAGCCACTTCAGCAGCATGTTCACTACTGAGAGCACGATCCCGCCCACGAATGCTGCGCCGAAACCGCTTATGCGAAAGCCCGGCACGAATGCGGACGCGAGTTCGAGCATGATGGCATTGATCACAAACCAGAACAGCCCCAAGGTTAGGATGGTGAGCGGGAAGGTGATGATCTTCAGAAACAGCCCCAGCGTCGCATTGACCAGCCCGATGACGACGGCGGCAATCAACGCGGCCGTCGCGCCGTGCACGTAAAAGCCGGGTACAAACTGCGAGGTGATCCAGACGGCCAGAGCGCTGATGACCCAGTGCAAGAGCATTCGGAGCATGGAGAGATCCTCCCGGCTGCAAACAGACTATAAAGCGGCAAGCCTCAACCTAGCAACTCAGCTCTCCAGTGGGGGCTCAATTTGAAATACGGCGCACCAGATCCCTCGACCAGCCGTGCCACATCCGGGGCCGGCATAGAATTGAACCGCGGGCGTCATCGCCCGTGCGGTTTGTGGCGATGTCTCCTCTAATCCCTTTAGAAACAATGCAACAACGCGACCTAAAATTATGTGCAGATATGCCGATAATCCCAGATAACGGTAGGCTGAAGGAGGATCACCATGGCCACTCCGATTTCCGGGGGACCCGCTTTCGACTTTGGCGCCGCAGCCCAAGCGGTTGCCGCTCAACCACAAACAACAACTACAGTCGCACCTGTCAAGCAGGCGGCGAAAGTTGAAGACACAATCAAGCTTTCGGATCACGCCCAAGTCCGGCTTTTAAAAACGCAGGGCCAGACAGTTGCAGAAATTTCCCAACTCACCAACCTGTCTACTCAGGCGGTGGATAGCTACCTGGGGATAATTCCGGCGCCACCCGCAACGGTTACCGCGAGCAACAAGTAGTTTCAATTCCGCTGGCGGGCGTCGAATTGGCGGATGAGTTCGGCCTTCGGGGGGAGGACCGATCTCACTTGGCGCCCGCCGCGGCCTTGCTCTCCATTCGCTCAAAGACTTCTTCCGCGCGGCCCAGAGCTGCCTGCACGTTCTCGCAGATGTTTTCGCGTCCGATAACGTCTTCAAATTCGGCTTGCTGAATAAGCTTCGCGGGCTGCTCCCGGGCGCCACAGAGAATCAAGGTCCGCTTGGTAGCATGCAGCTCCCGCGCCGCTTCCTCCAGTGCAAACAAACCGGTCGCATCGATCGCCGTCATGTTGCGCAGACGCAGAATGACCACCGGCGGCAGTTCATCCATTTTCTCGGTGATCACCGAAACTTTATCGGTCGCCCCAAACAGGAACGGCCCGTGAATGCGGAAAATAGTCGCATAGTACGGAATGTCTTTGTCTTGCAGGATGTGTACGCGGCCATCTTCGACATAGTCGTCGGTGACCTGCGATACGGTCGTTGTGTTTGCCACCCGCCCGATAAATAGCAAAGCCGCCAGAATCATGCCGGCCTCGACCGCCACGGTCGCACGGAGGTGCTACGACGACGAAGCCGCGTAGAGACGTAGCTAGCTACGTCTCTACAGCCGGGCCATCAGGGCAGAGGCCAACCTTGTTTGAGTGCCAACTCGAGCAGATAGTACGAGTCCGTCCTGCCGCTCGTGTTGCCGTCAAGAATAGCGTCTGGACATGGATGAGGCGGCGGGGCCGACACATTCGGCAACGACGGCACCGCAAAATTCGGATTGTTCAAGTCCAACGCATAAACCAGATTATTGATCTCGGTAGAAGCGTCGCGCTTGGTCCAGCGGCGGCAGGCTCCAGCGCCACTCAATAAACTTCAGCACCGAGGTGTGATCGTAAAGCAGCGAATTGATCCGCGGTTTCTGAGGCTTCCCGCGGCTAAATGGCGAGGCTACCACTACCGGCACCCGGCAACCCAGCAGCGCTTTACCGTTCACCAGATCCTTGTCTACATCATTGGGCGCAATCACGCGAGGCGGAACGATGTGTTCGAAGAAGCCACCCCATTCATCACGACTAATGATAAGCACAGTCTTATCCCAGCCAGGTCCCTGAGTAACGGCATGAAAGACTTGCTCAACAAAAGCCTCGCCCCGGCGCATGTCGGCGTGCGGGTGATCGTCGTTTCCCGTGCCGTCGTCAGTGATCGTATAAATGGGATCTACAAACGAAACCGAAGGCAACGTCCCGGTGGCAGCCTGAGCCAGGAACAAAGCGTAGGGAACTGACACCGAAAGATACTTGGTTCCCCACAAGGCCAGAAAAGGAAGATTATTGAAATAGTAGGTAACGCTCACTCCGGCCGCAGCTAGAGTATCCAAAATGGTCGGCAGGGTTGAAATGGTGACGGAGTTATCCAAGCGATCGGTTTGCGCAGCCCAAGAAAAAATGCGGTTCGGAAAGGTGGACGACAGAATCGATGGAAAGAAATTGTCCAGCGTCGTGTAGTTTCGCGCGAAGGCGCTAAAAAACTTAAGATCTTCCTCCGCATAGTACCCGATGCAGTAAATATCGTTTGTGGTGGTGCGCAGCCATCCATCCATTTTGCCGTGATCGTACTCAGAGCGCGCTCCCTGGTAAGAGTGGTCAGGATCAGGATGCGGGCACCCGGTAAAACTCTTCAGGTTATAAGTGTTGTGCGATACCCCATTCTTGTCCTTGTAACTCAGCCCGGCCTGCCGTCCCCTCGCACCCGGCATCCAGCCCAGCATGTGGTCGAAACTGCGGTTCTCCATCATTACCAGAACAATGTGCTCGATCCCGGAACTATTCGGCCGCGGCAGCATCGGCAACCGTTCAGTTCCGTCGGCCAACAGACTCTTGCCCAACACCGATCCTGCGGCCACGGCTCCGGACGTGCCCGCGACTCCGCGGAGAAAATCTCTTCGATTGATTGCCATGAAAAATTCCTCCCAGGCCAGAGGTCAAACGTGACGTCCGGAACGCGCCGGACTAAGGACTGCAGACTTCCACAAAGCGGCAAGACTACATTTTTCTTATAGCCAGAAACCGGCCAAAAGAGGTTAACGGAATGTTAATTTTCGCAGCCGGCGGCCCGCTCCTAGAACAGATTCCACAAGAACTGGTTATACACATCGTGGTGATACTGCACTTCCGGAGCCTTCACGAACGTCCCCAGCAGCCGCGGACAGCGATCGGCAGAAGCCTGCTTCAGATCCGCATAGCGAGCCTTCACGTCCTCGCCCAGCAGTTTCGTGGTCCAGTCCGCATTGCGGAAATTTGCCAGCGAGTCATAGATGTTATCCGGCAAGAAACGCTGCGCCTGGCGCAGGTTCTTGATCTTGGCCGTGTCGCCAGCGAGCCCAGTCTTGAAGATCGATAACATAACCAGATACGGATTCGCGTCCGGAGAAACCGAGCGAACTTCCACCCGCATGCTCTTCTCGTTACCGATCGGAATGCGAATCATCGAGCCACGATCGGTGGGTGAAGCTTTGATCTGGTTCGGCGCCTCAAAGTGCGGGTCCAGACGCCGGTAGGCATTCACGCTGGCATTCAGCAGCAGGCAGAGGTCATTGCCGTGGGTGAGAATGCGATCGATAAACTCCCAGCCCATTTTGCTCAGTTTCTCTTCGCCCTTCGCATCCCAGAACAAATTCTTCCCGCCCTTGCTGATCGACACATTAGTGTGCATCCCGCTCCCATTCACGCCCACCACCGGCTTCGGCAGAAATGACGCAGTACAGCCCATCTTGGTCGCCACCTGGCGGCAGATCAACTTGTAGAGCTGAATTTGATCGGCCGCAGCCACCACTTCGCCGTAACCGTAGTTGATTTCGAACTGCGAGGGCGCAACTTCGGGATGATCCTTTTCATTCTGGAAACCCATGCTGCGCTGCACTTCCGCCGTGGTATCGATGAAGGTGCGCAACACGTCGCCGGGCAGCGAATGGTAGTAGCCGCCGGTATTCACGTAGTCGAACTTTCCGGTTTCGTGATACCGCCGCTCCGCGTCCGGCCCTTGAAACAGAAAACCTTCGATCTCGTTGGCCGCATTCAGCGTGTAGCCATTCTTCTTGTATAGCCCCTCCGCGTATGTCTTGAGGATGCCACGAATGTCCGCACTATAGGGTGTACCACCCTTGTCGATCACATCCCCAAAAACCAGCACCTTGCCAGGCCCGAACACATCGGCAGGCCCCCAGTAGAAAGCCCCCCAGTCAATTCCCAGACGAAGATCACTTTCCCGTTGAGCGGTGAATCCGCGAATCGAAGAGCCATCAAAAGTAAGATTGTCCCAGCTCTTGATCAGAAACTTCTTGTCGTAATCCAGCATGTGCAGGCGGCCTTCCAGGTCGCTGAACAGGACGGTCACGGCCTTGATCCGTTTCTCCTCGCTCAAGTATTCGAGACGCTCCTCCTGAATCTTATGAGTGGCAACGCGATTCTGGCGCTGCTCCTTCGCGCTCAAATTCATCTCTTCCAGTTCGTCGTACGGGATGGCGAGAAAATTTCGCAGTTCAGTCGGCATGGATCTCCTTATAAGTTTTGTAACAAAACTCAGGTGTATTTCGGGGGATGATCAGAACTTGGTAGAGTATCGCGGAGCCCTACCCGCTGCCAATCGAAAAAGCTTATGAGCCGGATTAAAGGAATCTATTCGTCGGCTTCGTGTGGCGCGGGCGCCATCGCCCGCGGATGTTGATTGGCTCACGTGGGGACAGCCGCCCTCGGCTGTCCGATCGAGCAAAGCTCGACTCGCCTCTATGACCGGCAACGCCCGCAGCCTCTGTACAATCTTAAGTCGCGGCTAACCTTGAAGGATTCAATGACCCTAATACTGAACGAAGTCGAAACCAGAGTGCTCGGCTCCCTCGTGGAAAAAGACGTCACCACGCCGGACTACTATCCCCTATCGCTGAGCGCACTGATCAACGCCTGCAACCAGAAAAATAACCGCGATCCAGTGACGACCCTGGACGAAGACACGGTGCGGCAGGCCTTGGACACCCTACAACAAAAACGCCTCGCCGGCCCCACCAGCAGCGCCGACAGCCGCGTCACCAAATACGAGCATCGTCTGCAGGAAGCCTTCAACTTCACTCGCGGCGAGACCGCCATCCTCTGCGTCTTGCTGTTACGCGGCGCCCAAACTCCCGGCGAGCTTCGCGGACGCACCGAGCGCATGCATCGTTTCGAGGACCTAACCGAAGTGCAAACCACCTTGCAGCGCCTGATGCAGCGCGACCCACCACTAGTCAGAGTTCTCCCCAGACAACCCGGAACCAAAGAATCCCGCTACAAGCACCTGCTAGCGGGTGACGCAGAAGATGCGCAAGATGCGGCGCGGGCGCCCTCGCCCGCGTCGGTCCACAGCAATTCAGCCGATGCCGACCGCATAGCCCGCGTAGAGGACGAACTAACGAATCTAAGAAAAGAAGTCGCCGACATCAAACAACAATTCGCCAGTTTCCGAAAGCAATTCGAATAATCATGTGGGACCGGGTCTCAGACCCGGTCAGGTGCGCAGCACCCCAGTCTCAGCTGAGAACTGACAGATGAGAGCTGACAGCTTGCTGCATCATCTCTGGAACAGTCACGAATTCATATCCTTCAGACTTGTACCGGGCAACCAGCCGATCGGTTGCGATCACGCTTTGCGAGCGGTCCGCCCCAAAAGTCAGATGCCCACCATCATGCAACAAAATCACATCACCACCGCGAACCTGCTGCCGAACTCTGCGCTCAATGTATTCCGCCGGCTTTCCTTTCCAATCCCCACCCGTGACATTCCACATCACTGGCTTCAGACCCAGCGCGCGCGCCACCCGCAGGGTACTCGGCTGGCGTCCCCCAAACGGAGGACGAAAAAGCCGCGAATGCTCTCCCACGGCATCAGTCAAGGCCTGCTCACAATCGCGCAATTGCATCCTCGTCTGCGACGCCGACGCAAAGATGAGATTAGGATGGCTGAAGGTATGGTTGCCGACCACGTGCCCAGCCTGCACCAACTCGCGCGCGAGGTCCGGCCTTTGTTTCACGTATCGCCCAATGAGAAAAAATGTGGCCTTCACATTATGCTTGGCAAGGATCTCTAGCAAACGAAACGTGTGCGGGTCATTGGGCCCATCGTCGTAAGTCAGCGCCAGCTGCCTGGTTCCAGCTTTCATCCCGGTAAACGTCCGGCCATACCATTGCCCTCTCGGAGCCATCGATTGATAGCCCGCAGCAACAGCCGCCACAGCAAGACCAGCTCCGATGGCGAACGCACCCATAATGCCGCGATTGTAAATTGTTTCTCTGTGCCTCTGTGTTTCTGTGGTGAAAAGAGGGGTTACTCTTCCCTCAATTGCGCTCGACGCTCAGCCGGGATATCCTGCCATGCGAAGCCCGATCCCTCTAGCCCATGGCCAATCTCTTCGAACTGCCCCGCTATATTGCCGTGGAAGGACCCATACGCGTCGGAAAAAGCACGCTGACGCGCATTCTGGCCGAGCGTCTCAACGCCCAGCGCGTTATGGAAACCGAGGATAATCCCTTTCTGCGCGCCTTCTACGACGGCGAACGTGGCGCCGGATTCCAGGCGCAATTCGCTTTCCTCATCCGCCGCTTCGAACAGCTCCGCGCTCTCGACCTCGGACCACACTCCCAAAAATCCATAATCACCGACTTCGTTTTTGAAAAAGACAAACTGTTCGCCTGCCTCAACCTCACCGACCAGGAACTCGAAACCTATAATCGCTATTACAACTATTTTCGCGAACAGCTTCCCACGCCAGACTTGGTGATCTATCTGCAGGCCACGCCCGAGGTCCTGAAAAAACGTTTAAGGAGAAAGAATGCGCCGGGAGAGAAAGCGATTAACGAAGAATATCTCGAAGAAGTGATCAAGGCCTACGAGCACTTCTTTTTTCACTACACCTCATCCGACCTCCTGATCGTAAACACCTCGGAAATCGATTTCGTGGAGCGCAACGAAGATTTGCAGGAGCTGCTGCGAAAAGTCTCCGCCCCGATCAAGGGCACCCAGTATTTCCTGCCTCTGGGCAATCAGGACGCAGCCAGCGCTTAGGAAATCGTCGTTGGCCGTTGGTCGTTGGCGACGAATCAAATGAGAAGAACCTCGAATCATGAGCACTGAGGCCCAGCCGATTAACGCAGCCGGGCTTCGTTCTCGATTGGTCGAGATTGCGTTGCAATGGCAGGATTGTTTCGGCGTCGCTCCTGCCATAACGAGCATCATTTCCGAACTCGATGCTGCACTGCTGGTTGGCATGACCGAAGACGAATACCGTTCAGATTGTACCCAGAGGACAGCCGTCACCCATGGCTGGGATTTCAAGTTTACCGGCTGTCGATACCAGGTGAAAGCCAATCGTCCCAGTGGTAAGCCAGGCTCACCGGTGACCCTAGTAGCGAAGGCACATAACTACGATTGGGACAAATTGATCTGGATGCTGTACAGACGAGACTACAATCTCCAAGAAGCTTGGGAGTGGAACGTCGACGATTATCGGCGAACCTTCGAATCTACCCCACGCGTGCGCCCCAAGGACATGCGTGGAGGGCGCCAACTCTTCCCAAAACTCGAGCCTGAATCAAATCTAATAGTTTCACCAACGTCAACATGACCGGAAGTAGCGCTGCTCGGGCCGCGCGCGAGCATCACTTTTCACAATGAAAAATCGAGCCCTCGGTCGGAGTTGCACCACAGGTTCCTTCCGTCAGATCTCGCGTGCTTCAAGCCGTAGCTTCAATGCTTGCGTCGGTGACGCGGGACCTTGCGGAGATCATAGCCGAGCGGCTCTGCTGGATTCACTGTTATCTGCTTGAACTCGGAATGCTGCGGATCGATCAGCCAGTTGTTTTCCCTTATCGCCAACGCCGAGGGGACGATCAGCACACAATTCTCCGCCTTTTTCACGAACTCGTCGCCAATCTCGGCAAGCCTGGGCGGGGCGGGAGATTCCCGCCAATTCGCTGGCAGTGCTCTAGCTTCGACACGTTCCTGAGCTAGGCTCTCAGGAACATCTGCAGTAGCCAACACCAAGTCATCCGGTGGGTCCTCCGGATCCAAATGAACAAAATACTCCAGCATGGCGAGAGACTGGTGTTCGGAGGCGTAAGCAAGGCGGGTTCCCGGGCTTGACCACCGTCCTCCGTAACGGTAAGCCCCTTCTCCGTCAAAGGGGGTACGGGCATAGGCCGCGCGCAGCACGCGGAAGACTCGCGTCAACTGATGCCGCCATAGGCAATGCGTCCCAGCAGATTTTCCACCTGGCGTGCGCCGAGTTCGGTGTCAATCGCAGCGATAGGCGCGACTCCACCCAACGCGCGATTTGTACGCTTGAACCATCGGCTCGCGCGTGTGGCGTCGCCCAGGTTCTCGCGAGCCAGGGCCAGCAACCGGGCGAGCCGGTACAGCCGGTCCGATTCAAACCGTGCCAACCGGCCATGTCGCCTGCGCTGCAAGCTGCGAGAAGAGAGGTCGAGCGCATCTGCGAGCTCTTTCAAGGTCAAGCCCGCCGCCTGCATTAGTTCCTCAAGCACCGCGTGCGGAAAGCCTTCGCGAATCGCCTCTCGCAGATCCCGGTCGCTCATCATCGCTCGTCCCAGGACGCGCTCTCCGCCAAGTTCCCGTACCACCGACCGCAGCTCATTTGCCATTTGTCCTCAATTATAGTGACAATTGGCACATCGAATCAAGCACCGCTCTCCAGAGCGAATTTTCGTCTCACCTCTCATGTCGCGGAAGCGAATAAACGGCCAACCCCTTGCCAACTTTCGAAAACTCAGGATCGGCTGTGACCAGCCAGGCGCCGCGCTCGATAGCCAGTTCCGCAGCAAAGGCGTCGGCATAACCCAGGCCGTGTTTCAGCTTCAGTGCGCCGGCACGCGAGGCTCGTTCGCGGTCCACACTGATGACTGTCACCGGCATCTCCTGCAAAGTAGCTTCGGCTTCCCAGGCTTTCGCTTCGCCGCGGTACCGCCACTCCATGTAGAAAACTTCGCCCCAATTCACAGCTGACATCAACAAGGGTGCGTCGAGGCGGGCCGCTTCACTCAGCAGGTGTCGAACTTTTTGCGCGCTGCCGCGACGCTCTTCGAAGAACGCGATCAGGGCATTCGCATCGAGAACATAGCGTCGCGCGCTGCCACGAAAAGGCGCAGCTGTCACTGATCTTCTCGCTTGCGTTCGCGCTCTCGCTCCGCGAACAACTCCTCAAACGCGGACGGCTCACCTGGCCCTGGCTTCAGAAATCCCATGATCTCGTCCAGCCGCCGCTCCGTGATTGGCGTGAGCACCAAACGGCCTCTTTCTTCACTCCACGTAGCCCGTGTACCCTTTTTTAATCCGAACTGTTCCCGCAACTGGACCGGAATCACCACTTGCCCCTTGGAACTGATGACGGTGCGATAGCTTCTCATGATCATATATCTTACCATACCGTAAGACGTAAGACACATATCTTACACGACTGCTCCCGGCATCCCCCTCCGTTACGGCCATCTTGAATACGCCATCGACGAAGCGCCTGTCTTGCGTCTACAATAGCCTTAGCATCCAAGATGCGTACGGGCTCTATCCGCCAAGGCGGAGGGGCACTGGAGGACATCGTGAGTGTCACACCGATTGGCGAATCTCGCCGCAAGGTAACTGTCGCGTCCCTGCAAGAAAAGAAACTCCAACATCAACCCATTACCTGCCTGACAGCGTACGACTACGCCAGCGCGCGCCTGGTGGACGAGGCTGCCATCGATATTGTCCTGGTGGGTGATTCCCTAGCCATGACCATGCTCGGCTACCCGGACACGCTCTCAGTCACGGTCGACGAAATGCTTCATCACACCCGGGCGGTGCGGCGAGGCGTGAAACATGCGCTGCTTGTGGCCGACATGCCTTACGGCTCTTACCACGTTGGCGCGGACGACGCGGTGCGCAACGCCGCCCGCTTCATGAAAGAAGCTGGCGCCGAAGTGGTGAAGATCGAAGGCGGCGAGAAACGCGCCGACCTGATCCGCCGCGTCATCGACGCCGAAATTCCCGTGGCCGGCCACATCGGCCTGACGCCGCAGTCAGTGAATGTCATGGGCGGCTACAAAGTTCAAGGCAAGTCACTGGCAGCCGTCGAACAACTCATGCGCGACGCCGTAGCCCTTGATCGAGCGGGCATAGCCTTCCTGGTTCTCGAAGGAATTCCGCGCGAAGTCGCTGCCATGATCACCGCCGAAGTCGCGACTCCGACCATCGGCATCGGCGCGGGGCCGGAGTGCGACGGCCAGGTACTCGTCTTCCACGACATTCTGAACCTGACCTTCACCCCGCCGGCCAAGTTCGTCCGCCGCTACGGCGATGCCGGCAAGCTTATTGCGGATGCCGTGCAATCCTTCCGCGAGGACGTGATCTCGCATCAGTATCCCTCGGATAACGAGTCCTACCATTTGTCCAAAGAAACGCAGCAGGCACTGGAAACGGTACTGGAACGCAAACGGGAGATGCACCGATAATTACTGATGCAATGAGATTCCTGCGTCTCAGCATTTTGGCGATGGGCGTTGCCCTGCTTGCCTCTTGTGCAAAACCGCCCACAGCGCCAGACGAAGCTGCCGCCAGCCCCGAGGCTCGGATCCAACGAATTCCTGCCGCAGACCCACAAAAATATACTGGCTTGCGAGATATGAAAGCCTGGCGGAATCCCTACCTGATCGTCAGAGTTGACGGCGTCGGACTACTGGACGTTGGCAATAACGAACAGCAGATCGTGAACCCAGACAAATTGTCCGAGGCACTGGCCAAGCTGCCAGTGTCGGCATGGCCATACGGGCGCGTGGTGGCAATTCAAGAGATTAATGCGGCCAGCTCCGACGACGACAAGATTAAGCTTCGAAAGAACCGGGCGTTGGCGGCCGGAACATTGGAAAGCATGCAGGTACTCATAAACTGGGTTCCGGCCATCTGAGAGCCGAAAAGCCACAGCCGCGATGAAAATCTGCAAAACTATCGTCGAGATGCGCGCGACTTCGCGCCTGGTGCACCGCGAAGAAAAGCGTTTAGGCTTCGTCCCGACCATGGGCGCTTTGCACGAAGGCCATCTCTCACTCGTGCGAGCTGCGAAGGCAAAATCCGATGTCGTCGCCGTCTGCATCTTCGTAAATCCCCTGCAATTCGGACCGAACGAAGATCTGGCCAAATATCCTCGAACCTTCGAACGCGACCGTGAGTTGCTGGAGAAAGAAGCCGTCGATATTCTCTTCGCACCCACGCCCGAAGAAATGTATCCCTCCGGAGCCGTTACCTATGTCACGGTCGAAGGGCTAAGTGAGAAACTCTGCGGTAAGTCGCGTCCAGGTCACTTCCGTGGCGTAACCACCGTCGTCGCCAAGCTCTTCCACATCGTGGAACCCGATCTTGCCTTCTTCGGGCAAAAAGATGCGGCGCAAGCCGCCATCATCCGCCGCATGGTGAGAGACCTGAACCTGCCAGTCGAAATCGTTGTCTGCCCCATCGTGCGCGAGCTTGACGGTTTAGCAATGAGCTCGCGTAACGCGTACCTCAGCCCGCAGGAGCGCAAGTCCGCGCTAGTGCTTAACCGCTCACTAACCAAAGTGAAGAACCACTTCGATCAAGGCGAGCGCCGTGTAGCCAACCTGACCGACGCGGGGAAACAAGTTCTCTCCCAAGAACCAACCGTGTGTCTGGACTATTTCGAGATCGTAGATCCGGCCACCCTCGAACCGATGCAACAGCTCACAAGCAGTGCGCTCGTTGCCGTCGCCGCCTTTGTAGGAAACACCCGCCTGATCGACAACGTCCTACTGAAGTAACGTGTGGGGACGGCCGCCCTCGGCTGTCCAGCCGGGCACAGCCCGGCACTTGCGAAAATCCGAGCCACTACTGGCCATTCGCCACGTTCCCTCTTTTCGCGCCAGAGACGAACGCATTCCCCGCAAGCACGTATCGCAGCGGAAGCCCGGCCGCCTTGGTAATCCCAATCCGCGGCGTTGTCAGCACACGACGAACTCGGAACTCGTCATCCGCGATGAACAGGTCCGACCGCACGCTAGTAAGGTCCTTCCCATTGTCCCGTTCGCGCGTGATGCCAAACGCTTCCGCCAATCGCCCCGGCCCGCTAGTCAACCTTCGTAGATCGCGATCTGATCCGACCGGCACGTTGCGTGACAAAGCCATTTGCTCAATCCCAACCAGGGGCTCGACCGCGCGAAACAGAACCCCGCCAGCCACCCCATCCGGCAAACAGGACACATTCAAACAGTAGTGATTCCCATAAATAAAATAGACGTAAGCATAGCCGGGAGGCCCGAACAGCACCGCATTGCGCAAGGTTCGGCCGGCGAACGAGTGCGCCGCCGGATCATCCTCCCCCAAGTACGCTTCTACTTCCACGATGCGAGCCGCCAGAAGCCGCCGTCGCTCCCTGCGCACGAGTACTTTGCCAAGCAATTCGCGGCTGACCCGCCGCGGATCGCGATCGTAGAACACACGCGACAACGGAGTTCGCAGCTGGGTAAGGGGAGTCGTCAAATCCAGCCATCCTGCCTTCACATCACAGAGACACTGAGAAAGACACAAGCAGAAAAAGGCCTTCTCTTTGTCTCTGTGTCTCTGTGACTCTGTGGTGAAATTCCTCCACGCTCGCACTTCTCCAAACGGCCAATCGGATTATGGACCTTCCGTCACAAGACTCTAAACGCGATTTTGCCTATTGTGATGGAAAGCCACTGACTCTTCAGTCGATCACAAATACTTTCAGGAGACTCTATGCTCGGCAAAAAGATCGCTTCCGTACTGCTGCTGCTCGTCACCGCTGCCGCGGCGGACACCATTCCTTCGGGCGCCAAGCTGACCGTCCGCCTCGACTCCGCAATCAACTCGCGAACCGCCAAGACCGGGCAAACCTTTCACGGCACACTAGCCCGCAGCTTAGTCGTCAATGGGAAAAGCATTGCAGATGCCGGCACACCCGTCAAAGGCAAGATAACTCATGCAAAATCCAGCGGACGCCTTCACGACCCCGGCGAACTCACGCTACGGCTAACCTCGGTGGAGATTAAAGGCAAAACGGTCGCGATCTCGACCACGGCTTACCGCGCCAAAGGCAAAAGCCACACCAAGGGCAACGTCGAGAAAATCGGCGGAGGGGCAGCAGCCGGCGCTCTCATCGGTGGCCTCGCTGGAGGCGGAAAAGGCGCCCTGATCGGCACTGCAGCAGGCGCGGGCGCCGGGACCGGAGTCGCAGCCGCCACTGGCAAAGAAGAAGCCTCAGTCCCCGCCGAAGCCGCTCTGACGTTTACGACGACAGCGGCCACAACGGTGAAGTAGGACCGGAGTTCAGCAATCAGCACTTAGAATTCAGCACCCAGCCGCTGCCCTCCTGACCGTGGCAATTTGGTTCAGGGACTGAATGCTGAATGCTGATTGCTAAATGCTAATTGCCAAGTTGAAACTGCCAGTCGCTAAGCCGCGCCTTTCGCAGCCCCCTTCAGAAACGCCAGCACCTCTTCGGCATGCCCTTCCGGCTTCACCTTATTAAAAATGTGTTTGATCTGGCCATCCGGCCCGATGATGAACGTAGTCCGCACCACGCCCATTACTTTCTTGCCATACATATTCTTTTCCTGAATCACGCCGTAGGCATTGCCAACTTTCTTGTCCGCATCGCCCAAAAGCGTAAACGGAAGATCGAACTTATCTTCAAATTTCTTGAGCGCCTTCGGTTCGTCCGGCGAAACTCCCAGTACCACAGCCCCACTCTTCTCCGTTTTCTTGTGGGAATCGCGAAACTCGCAAGCCTCGATGGTGCATCCCGGAGTGTCGGCCCGAGGATAGAAATAGAGCACAACCCATTTGCCGCGAAAATCCTTCAGCGAGACCGGCTCGCCATTCTGGTCAGGCAAAGTGAACTCGGGGGCTTTATCATTGATGTTGATACTCATGACTGTCTCTCCTTTGCGATCAACTTCTCGATCAAGGTTATACCGTACTGCGCGCTGGCGCGTCATCTCCGGCATTTTCGCCGTGAGCTTTTTTCTGCAAACTGCGCTTCCACCAGCGGTATCGGCGCAAATCACTCGTGCACCCAAAACCAGCAAAGGACCACGGGCAGTAGGTCTGCTCGAACTCGCGCCCAACGGCAAAGCCCGCTTGATCCCGATCACCATCATGATCGACGGCAAGTATTACGATGCCAGCGCCTACAAAGCCGCTCCCGTGCCCATGGCGCTGTGGAGCGAAACGGTTTATGAAGCCGTGCGCACCGGTGTTTCCATGGGACTGTTTACGGTCACGGCAGCGTTGCAACGGAAAGGTGCAAACGAATCTACCGAGTGGATCGCCGAAGGCACCTGGCAGGACGCCAGTTCGATCAAAGCCAAGGTAGCGAAGAAGCCGGTAGCGTCAATCCCGCGCGGCATGAACGAGGACGAAGGTCCGCCAGTCCTGCGCCGCGCGGGAAGCAATAAGCCCAAGCCACCAGAGGCTCCTGCCACGCCCACCACGCCGCCACCCGCGGCGACTGGGTCGCCCGCCCCCGCCGCCACTGTGCCATCGACGCCCGCGCCCACCGCTTCCCCATCGCCCTCCCCGGCAGCTCCATCCCATTCTGAACAGGTGCAGCAAGACAAGCCTCCCGAAGACCAGACTCCGGAAGACAAAGACCGGCCAGCCCTGAAGCGGGGCAAGGCGGGTGCCGCGTCAGCGGAAGAAGCACAGAAGAAGGCGATGGCAGCCGCGTCAGCCAAGCCGAGTGGACATGCTTCGCCATCGACAAGCTCAGCGACGACCGCTGGGACGTTATCCGCATCCCAGTCCGCGGCCTCAAACCAGATTCAGCTAATCCCCGCAATCTCAGACTCAGACGGTCCCGACTCGCTTCCCTACACCTACAACCTCAAGCCGGAAGAGGAACAACAGTTCCGCAAGAAAATGCTGGCGATGGCTGCGGATGAAGTGCGAGCCCGCGCCGCGCAACTAATGCCGGCAAGTCCAAGCACCGCACAACCTGCTCATGCTGCGCAGCATGGCAAAGCCACAGCGGCAAAGCCAGCGCAACCCACCTTTGAAGACGTGCAGCTTCGGGTGTTCGATCTCGCCGATATCAACGAGCCCGAACTGATACTGACCGCCAACGCACGCATGCCGCAACGCTCGCGCGAAAAAGACAGCGCCACTTCAGACATTGAATACACGGTCACGCTAGTGGTTCGCGAAGATGTGAACGGCGACCTCCACAAAGCGCTGGCCAACGTAACCGACACCCAGCACACCGACGTGATCCCGCGCCTCGACCTGATCGACGCCGTCGATGTCGACGGAGACGGCCGAGGTGAGCTCCTATTCCGCCAGGTCTCCGACGCCGGCAGCGCCTTCGTAATCTATCGCGTAATCGGAGACCGCCTCTACCCGCTATTCCAAGGCGCCCCCACCCAATAGCCCCGGATCCCCCAGGTCTCGCGTTTTTCGAGACCTGGGATTCTGGAGGGTGCCCCACTCTTTCCGCGTCCCTTGCGGAAAGGGTGGGCTACGAGACTCTCAGCCCCAGCACCGAATCCCGGCTTTTCTGTTGACTACGGTTTCCAAACAAGATAATCTAGATCATTGATAGATTATCAATAAGTTAAGCAATCGATCTTTGAAAATCCAATCGAGCCAGCTGCCGCGAATCCTCAACCGGTCCAGCTAAGTCCTTTAGAAGAGATATTTTGCGGGGTATCTCCAAGAGCCTCACCTGTTTTCATAGATTTGCAGGGAACAAACGACATCCGCCCGTGGGGTATCCCTTCCGTAAGTCCTTTAGAAGTGATATTTTAGATGGGTATCTCGGAAAGAGTTACATTGTTTTCATCGACTTGGAAAGAAATGGAAATTTAGTCGATATGAACTGGTAAACACCCAGCGCGTCTCTATTATCAAGTAGTAACCTATCGAGATGAAGCCTACTTCTGCGTTGCCACCAACTGGCCGTTCTCAACTCTAATGCTCCCAACGTCATCCGGCAACTTCAAACGGTCGCGCTGTTCGTTCAGCTTCTTTTCGAGCGCCCCGCTGACCAGCGACACCGGCACATTCAGATCGCCCACCTTGAATTCGGTGGGTTCGAAGGTCGCGTAGCCATCCTTGGAGCCAAGATGTCCAGCGAGGGTGACGTAAACATCCTTGCCGCCAATCTGGGTGACAAACTGCCCGCGCGCGACGTTCCCATCAAAATTGACCTTGTAATCCTTGACCTCAGGCTCACCTTCTCCGATGGCCACATCGGGCGACGACGGTACGGTTGTGGGCAAGGTCGGACTGCCCTGGGCTGGCGAGGCTTGGGCCGCCGAAACCGACCCAGTCCCGGGAATCAGCCCAGCCGACGCCGGGATGTTTGCGGGAAGCCCCGCCGCGGCCTGCGCCAGCGCCGCCGTGATTTCATCGGAGCTGAAGCGAACTTGTGCGGGAGCCTGCCCGGGCTCCTTGGGCTGTTCCAACTGCTCCAGCTTGTGTTCGACCGACTGCACATTCGCCGCCGCAGCTGCGGGCGACTGCGCCGGCGCTACCGGCTGCGGTTTCTTCAACACCAGGAAAATCGCTACCGAAGACACAACCAAGGTAGCCACGCTGATAATGCGGTCAAGCTTCCATTTCATGCGCTCATCCCCCAGGGCAAACACTAGCGCCTATGTTACTGGGAGAATAGCAACTGGATCATGTGACGGAAGGCATGGGTCCCAAGATGACTTTGGCTTGCGCTTAGTTCGCTCTTTGAGTGGGTTTAACGATCGCGACCGAGCCCGGAGTCCAGAGGTAATGGCTCTTGCACAGAACACACTCTGCATCCAGCTGATCGTCTTTGGTATTGAATTGGAGGGATACGTCGCTCTCTTTCTCGTTGGTCACCATCAGGTTCAGGTTTTCGCAACGGGTACAGCGTACGAAAGCGGACTCGCCCGGATTGAGAGTCAAAATGTACATACCAACCCTACTTTATGGATGAGGGATTTCGCCGCTTCGTTGCTCGCTCACCAGGCCGCCCGCCGATATCCAAGGACAATGCGGCCGGTATCTACACACCAGAAACAGCAATGTCTGCGATTGGGACTACAAACAGATTAAATCGATGGCGAGCTGTAAATCAAATCACGAAAAGTTATCGTAACTGCGGTTGATCGTACTTCGGCGGATGTACTAACGCTGACTTTACTTCGGCTGATCCATGGTGATGCCCTGGGCTCCGGGCTGTTTCTCGGCTTTCGCTTTCTTGGTAGCCATGGTTTTATCTACCCATTCATCGGCGGTCTTCAGATCCGCCGCCCGCGTCGCGGGATCGTCGCATTCGACGTCCGCCTTCTCGCGGTACATCAGATTCATGTACGCCATGGCATCGTCATAATCCGGCCGCAACTGCAGCGCTTTATTCAGAGCGTCGATGCCATCCTGAATATTGGCCCAGTTCTTTTGCTTGAGCTCGGCGCAAACTTTTTTCTGATTCTTGTCCTTGGCGCTCAATTGCTCATCCGGCTTCATCCCCAGTTTGGCGCGTTCTTCCATGCGCGGCTGATAGGTCTGCGTCCAGTCGATGACGCCTACCGAATAGTAGGGCTCGGGGTCATTGGGATCGATCTCGAGAGCCTTGCGATAATACGTCTTGGCGTCGTCAAATTTCTTCATCTGCAAATAGATGTACGCGATTCCTTTGACGCTGTTGATGCTCTTGGGATCGCGCTGCAGCACCGCTTTATATTGGTCAATAGCCTGCTGTCCCAAGCGGTTGTTGTCTTCGGCATCGACTCCGGGAATGTATTGCTGAGCATAAGCGGTGGCCAGATAGAGACGGGCGTTCAGCAGGCTGGGATCAAGGGTGACCGCCTGCTGGAAGTGATCGATGGCTTCTTCATAGCGGGCATTCTTGTAAGATGCGACTCCCTTATTGAGCTGGTCACGCGCCTTCAGCTTGTTGCAGCCGGCGGCCGATAACAATACTACGCCGATCGATATCAGTGCCAGCACCCGCACGCTTTTTTTCATCGCCTTATAAGTCTCCCTCGCCAGGATTTCCCGGGGATCTCAAACAATTGACGCGAGCAAGCGCACCAATGCGGCGCAGCTCTTTCCGAGAATACCGCTTGAACCTTTGGTAGCGCCGGCATCTTGTCGGCTGTCGCGAGGGCATCTTGCCCTCGCCGGTTGTTGTGCGGTACGCCGCCACAACGGCCGCGCTGGGACAGCGCGGCGCTACATTTTGCTAATTAAATGAAAACTTCTATCCGCCGCCTAGCCACCGGCTTCAATCTTAGCGGTGATCAGACCCACCTTGTCTACGCCTGAGGCATGCGCAATGTCAATTACATTCGCGACATCGGCAAAGGGAACGTTGTCGTCGCCCTTGACGAACATCACCTTCTCGGCGCGGGTCTTGAAAATATCGGTCAGGCGTCCCTGCAGACCATCCCAGGTCGTGTCTTCATTGTTAATCTTCACTCCCGGCTCCTGGCCCGCTCCGCGATCAATCAACTGCACGACGATGGTGCGATCCGGCGTATTGTTCTTGGGCGCGTTCGGCGGTGGTGGCTGAGGCACCAGGGCGTCGAGTCCCTTTGGGGTCAGAGGCGTAATTACCATGAAGATGATCAGTAACACCAGCAGCACGTCGATCAGCGGCGTCACGTTGATAACGGCGCTTTGGCCTCCGCCGCTTCCTCCAGCTGTCATTCCCATATTAAGCTCCTCTTATTGCCCGCCAGTTGCTGGCGGTGGCGGAGTTCCCGTGGTCTTTTTCTGATCGGTCAGCAGGCCGAGTTGGTCTACGCCCGCGGCGCGGACGTTGTCCACTACTTCTACCACTGAGCCAAACTTGGCTCGGGCATCGGCGCGCACGAACACTCGCTTATCAACGCGATTCGCCAGACGATCTTTGACCTTCTGGGTCAATTGATCGGGTGGGGTCTTATCGTTGCCGAAAAAAACCTGGCCATCCCGCATGACGGCCACGATCAGCGCATCTTCCTTATCGGCGTCCGGCATTGCCGTTGGGCTGTTGACTTTCGCCAAGTCCACGCTTACGCCCTTCTGCAACATGGGCGTGATCACCATGAAGATGATCAGCAACACCAGCATTACGTCAACCATGGGGGTGACGTTGATATCGGAGTTGACCTTGGCTCCTTCGTTTCTCTTGGCCAGTGACATAACTTGATCTCCTACGCGCTCGCTTCCTTTCCGGCTGACCGGTGGCTCTCGGCCCTCGGGAGGTAAAGACGTGGCACCGAAGTAATCCTCCGGCGCCAGTCAGCAACTCAAGGTCGAAAGCCGATCCAACTCAGCAGCTAGGACCGGCGCATTCCGCGTCGCTTGAGGAAGTAATCGATCAGCTCGCTCGAGGAGTTATCCATCTCCACGTCGAAGGCTTCCACGCGCCCGGTCAGGTAGTTGAACATCATGACAGCCGGGATGGCGACGAACAGTCCGACGGCGGTGGTCACCAGCGCTTCTGCGATACCGCCTGCGACTGCGCCCAGACCGGTAGCCTTCTGCTCAGAAATGCCTTTGAAGGCGTTGAGAATGCCCATCACCGTGCCGAACAGGCCAACGAAGGGAGCAGTCGAGCCAATGGTAGCCAGACCACCCAAGCCACGCTTTAGCTCGGCGTGGACAATAGCCTCGGTGCGTTCCAAGGCGCGCTTGGAGGCTTCGATGGTCTCGCCGGGGATTTCACCACTTTCCTGGTGAGCCCGGAATTCCATCAATCCTGCGGTGACGACCTTCGCCAGATGGCTCTTTTTGTTGCGCTCGGCAACTTTGATGGCTTCGTCGATCTTACCGTCGCGTAGGGCGCCGGCCACCGCGGGAGCGAATGCCCGCGATTGCTTACGTGCCGCACTGAAAGCCATGGCACGGTCAATCATTACGCCGATCGACCAACCGGACATGACGAATAAAATAACGACCACGGCTCTCGCGATGAATCCCATCTGTTTCCACAGCGAGATCGGGTCCCAAGCCACCGGTTGTTCCTGAAATAGCCAGACCGCCATGGTGGACATATGACTTAAGGTATGGGTTGCTACATGGGCTACGAACATGAGTTGCTTTTCCTCCTCAGAACTTTTCGATCTGGTAGTCGCTTGCCGCTTGCTGATCTGTCGTGCAAACGCTGTCGGACTCGCAGGCCGAGGCTATCAGGTTTGAACCGCGCGAACCGCCCCGCTCCCGAGCCAGCGTAAAGAAAGGATTGGGGGAAGGCAACCGTCCTCAAACTCCTCGGCCACATCTTCTAAAAACTCTTGCTGCCTGGGGTTCTTACCCCCCGGACAGGGTAAAGTTCACCGTAATCTGCGTCTCCACCTCGACCGGCTCGCCATTCAGAATGTACGGCTTGTATTTCCACTGCTTCACCGCCTCAATAGCTGCCGGGGCGAGCATGGGATGACCACTGATTAGATGCAAGTTTTCGATAGTACCGTCTTTGCTGATCTCAGCTTGCAGCAAAACACTCCCTTGGATGCGGGCTTGCCGGGCCAGAGGTGGATAATTGGGCTGTATTTTGCGGATCAGAAGACCCTGGGTCACACCCTGAGACACGCGGACGCGTTGCGGCGTAGCCACCTTGGGCACGGCAACCGGGGTCGAGCTGATAATACCGCCGATGACGCCACCCATCTGTCCACCGGGGATTCCGCCGGGAACACCACCCACTACACCCGCTGACATGGTCGGGGGTGGCGCTTCATCTTCTTTGATCATCTGGACTTTCTCGGGAATCTTGGTCGGCGTGCGCAGCTGGTTGTTGATTATGTTGGTCTGCACTTGCTTGACGATCTTGACCGGAGCGGCGGCTGGTGGCGGTGGTGGCGGTGGCGGTGGTGGCGCGACTAGAAAGGTCATTAATTGCGTCTTGGGTAAAGCTTCGGTGAACAGCAGAGGGATTAGTACCAAGACGCCGACCAGAATGGCCTCAAGAATAAATGACAGGAAAGTCCAAACACCCCGCTTCGTCTTGAGTCTTCCACCCGATTCGATCAGGCTGTCTTCAAACATACGATTCCTCCTACACTAGCCCCACAACTCTTAGACACCGACCGCCCCCGCTTTGCTCCCGTCGCTTATGTACGCCATCGAACAATTCGAAACCGGACGATACTACCTCAAATCTCGATGAATCACAAACTTATGTGTGCAAAAACCCGATCGGTAGCGGGAATCAGGCCTTAGCCTTCATTTTTTCCCGGGCCCTGGCTTCTTTGGCAGCGGGAACCATGACAGTTGGCTTGCCTCGGCCAGAGCGCCAGTCTTGATAAGCAACCAGAATCGGGGCGGCAATCGCAATCGACGAGTAGGTTCCGATCAGAATACCGATTACCAGGGCCAGCGAGAATCCTTTCAGCACCTCGCCACCGAACAAGTACAGAGCTAAGACTGTCACGAATGTTAAACCTGCTGTCAAGATGGTCCGGCTCAGGGTTTGATTGATGCTCCGGTTGACGATGTCGGACAGCTTCTCCCGCCGCATCAGCTTCAAGTTTTCACGGATACGGTCGAAAACCACGATAGTGTCGTTGTTGGAATAACCGATCAGAGTCAGAATGGCGGCGATAACGGTCAGCGAAATTTCTTTGTTCAGAAGGGAAAACGCACCCACCGTGATCAAGGTGTCATGGAACACGGTGACGACCGCGGCAACGCCATAGATCCATTCAAATCGGAAAGCCAAATACACCAACATGCCAGCGAGCGAGTAAACCGTAGCGAGCAAGGCCTGCTGGCGCAACTGCGCTCCGACCTGCGGGCCCACGATTTCTACGTTGCGTACCGCGAAACTGGACAGGTAGAAGCCGTCCGACAAAGAGGCTACCACCGCGGGATCGGCTGCCGCCTTTAATTCGTCTATGGAACGGAGCACGCCGCCCTTCACCTTGTCGCGATAATTGACGATGGCCTGGGCTTGCGCGGTGTATCGCTGGTCCGCATCGGTGCCCGTACGGAGCGGATCCTTCTGCATGAGATAGTTTTTGATGGTGAGGAAACTGGAGTTGTTCAGATCCTGCTTGTCGGCTGGCGCATTGGTTTCAAGGGCGTTGATGATTTGGGTCTTGCTCCGGTCGAGCGCCTGCTCGCTGGTCTCCTGCTCGGAGACATCAATCAGTACTTCGTTGCTCCCGGCCGCACCATAGCTCTGGATTCGGGCGTTGTGGAGCCCGACTCGATCCAGCGAGGCGCGGATGGCATTGTTATCTGGCGTCTCTGCGAACTTCACGTAGACGAGGGTGCCGCCGCGAAAGTCTACGCCGTAAGGAATATGGTGCCAGAACAGCATGGAGAAGACGCCAGCCACGCTGAAGACCAGCGAGAAAGCGAGGAAGTACCACTTCTTGCCCAGGAAATCGATGTTGGGATTACGAAAAAATTCCACGCCGCTTAGAACTCCTTTTCTTTACCAGTGCCCACGTAGCCCCGGACGCCTCGTCCGGGGCTACGTGCTATCACTACCCGATGCTCAACGCCTCGCCGCGCTGTTTGCGGCTGAGCAACCAGTCGAAGATCACGCGCGACACGAACACTGCCGTGAACAAATTCGCGAACAGACCAAAACTGAGCGTAACTGCGAAGCCGCGCACCGGACCGGTGCCGAAAATGAACAGAATGATTGCCGAAACAATCGTGGTTACGTGCGTATCCACGATCGTGATCCAGGCATGGCCGAAGCCCTGCTCCACCGCCGACGGCGGCGTCTTTCCATTGCGTAGCTCCTCGCGGATGCGCTCAAAAATCAGCACGTTCGAGTCGACGCCCATACCGACGGTCAGTATCACTCCCGCAATTCCCGGCAGCGTAAGCGTCGCACCGCTGTAGCCGAGGAATCCGAGAAGGATGATCAAGTTCAGAATCAGAGCGATGTCCGCATTGATTCCGGCGGCATGGTAGTAGATCAACATGAAGATCAGCAC
Source organism: uncultured Acidobacteriota bacterium (assembly GCA_963832245.1). GTDB lineage: Bacteria > Acidobacteriota > Terriglobia > Terriglobales > Acidobacteriaceae > JABDBE01. The sequence goes on along the minus strand of CAWHTG010000004.1, from coordinate 834,177 downwards.
GGCTAGCATGCCAATCACCGCCGCGGTTACTCCAGCACGAATCGAATCGCTGCCCAACGACGGACCCACGGTGCGCTCCTCCAAATACTTGATACCGGCAGGCAGGGCACCGGACCGCAGAATCATGGCAAGATCTTTAGCCTGCTGTTCAGTGAAGCGTCCATTAATCACGCCTTGATCATGGATCTGGTCTTTGATGACGGCGACTTCCTGCACCTTGTTGTCCAGTACGACGGCGAGATTATCGCCGACATGGGCTCCGGTGAAGCTGGCAAAACGACGGCCACCCTCGCCGGTCAGCGTGAAACTAACCGAAGGCTGCCCATTCTCGTCTCGGGATTGGTCGGCGGCGCGCAGGTCCCGCCCAGTGACTGCCGACGCCCGCGAAACCAGATACCAGGCCTGTCCGCCTTCGCCAGCGTTGGTGCCGACGCTACGGCCGGGCATTAACACTTGATCCGGCGGCAAGACCCCACCCTTATCCTGTAAGGCTTGCTGTTCGCTCGGATAAGGGCCGCCGAAAGATTGCCGGATTTCGAGCATAGCGGTGGACTGCATGATTTCCTTCACCCGCGCCGGATCGTCCACCCCAGGCAGTTGCACCAATATCTGATATTGCCCGAGGCCGTGCTCTTCGATAATGGGTTCGCTCACGCCCAACTGATCAATGCGGTTGCGGATGGTCTCAATCGCCTGGGTCACGGCGCGGTTTTTCAGGTCTGCAAGCGCCTGGGGCTTCATGGAGATGGTCCAGGTGTTGTCTGCGCCAGAGGTCAGTTGGTATTCGGGGAGACGATCCTGAACGATAGAGAGCAGGTCCGACCTGGACTCCGGGGGCACGCCCTTCAGCACAATCTTGTCGGGATTGTTGACCGCGTCAGGTTTGCTGATTTCCGCATAATTGATCTTGCGCGCCCGCAAATCGGCTTTGAGGCGTTCGACGGCATTGTCCGAATCGACATTAACGGCATCATTCACCTGCACCTGCAGGATCAGGTGGGTCCCGCCCTTGAGGTCGAGTCCAAGGTGAATGCGGTTCTGGAGTGCTGCCACCAACCCGCCGCCTGACAACTTATCCGGCATGCCAAAAATGCCGAACAGAAAAAACAGGAGCGTCGCCGCGATAACGATGACTTTCCAGCCTAGATTCTTATTCATGAGAAATGATTCCTGATTGCCAAATGTATATTCACTTCGCCGTCTCCTCCGGCGTGGTTACCGAGGCCACCGAGCCCCGGCTTACTTCGATCCGCAAATTGTCGGGGGGAACCCGCAGGTGGAGGTAGTCATCTTTAATGGCAACTATAGTGCCCCTGAGGCCTCCGGTTGTTACGATCTTGTCCCCGGTTTTCAACTCGTTCAGCATGGCCTGCCACTTCTTCTGTCGCCTTTGCTGCGGCATGATGAGCAGAAAATAGAAAATGGCAAAAATAAAGATGAGCGGGGCGAATCCCAGCCATCCTGCCGAGCCGCTTCCTAGCTGCATTGCCAATAAGTGCTGAACACTCATAATGAATATCAGAAATCCAGTTTCGCCAGATTGTTTCGGAGCAACGCCCGCTGGCGCACTGGCTCTCTACAATTTTACCGCTGGAGTTCTCGCGCTATGAGGCCGGAGATTCCTTCAGCACCGGACGCAAACTGGGGATGCCGAGCTATGGTTTCGGTTGAGACCAGGCACACGAAGAACGGGTCTCTTTCCCAAGTAAAATAGAATGACGTACTACCCGCATGGTGTCAAGGTAGAAGCTCAAATTGTGGACCGTGTTTAGGACTTGGGCTAAGACCTCATTCGCAGCATACAGATGCCGCAAGTAGGCTCGGGAGTAGCGCTGACAGACGCGGCAACCGCAATTTGGATCGAGCGCAGCCTCATCGCTCGCGTACCGAGCCTGTTTGATCGAGATCTTGCCTTCGGATGTAAATAGCAAGCCATGTCGCGCGGCTCGCGTGGGTAGAACGCAATCCATCATGTCGATGCCAAGGTTGGCGTACTCCACGATTTCCTCGGGCGTACCGACTCCCATGAGATAGCGAGGCTTGCCTGCGGGCAGATGTTCAAGTGTGGACTCGACGACTTCGCGGGTCAGGGCTCGCGGCTCACCCACGCTGAGGCCGCCGATAGCGTAACCGGGAAAGTCGATTTCGATGGTGCGATCCGCTGACTCTTTCCGCAGGTAACGGTCCATCCCGCCCTGCACAATGCCAAACAGAGCCTGCACCCTCGGCTGTCTAGCCGAGCAAAGCTTGGCAGCTTGGTTTGTGGCAGGAATTCCGTGGTCCGCCTCTGGCGAGCTTCGCTCGCCCGGACAGCCCATGGCGGCTGTCCCCACCCGGCCTCTATTCCACGGCACTTCATCTTTATGCTCTTCAAAATACTTCTTGCTCCGCTCCGCCCAGCGCAGCGTCAGCTCCATGGATTCCCGCATGCGCTCCCGATCCGCGGGGAATTCGGTGCATTCGTCGAGCGCCATAATAATGTCGGCGCCCAAGCCGATCTGCGCCTCCATTGCGCTCTCCGGACTCAGGAAATGCGAAGACCCATCGAGATGTGAGCGGAACGTCACGCCCTCCTCGGTGACTTTACGCAGGTCGGTAAGACTGAATACCTGGAAGCCGCCGGAGTCGGTGAGAATCGCCCGCGGCCACGCCATAAAGCGATGCAGCCCGCCCAGCTTTCGGACCTGCTCGACTCCTGGCCGTAAGTAGAGGTGATAAGTGTTGCCCAGAAGAATCTGAACGCCCAGTTCTTCCAGAATGTCCTGCGAAACGCCCTTGACCGAAGCCAGCGTTCCCACCGGCATGAACACCGGCGTTTCAACTTCGCCGTGAGGTGTTATCAGGCGGCCGGCGCGGGCGGAGCCACTCCGAGCTTCGATCTGGAAGAGGATGGACACTTCGAGGATTGTAGCGGACTCGACAATCCTGTGAGCTTCGCTCGCTGCCCGGACGAGGGCGTCCGGGCCTACGTGGTGGTTTCGAGCATGAGGATCTTGGCGTCGATCTTGCCTTCTTCGATCGTCAGCCGGCCCACGCTTACCGGCAGTTTGAACCGTCTTGGCCCCGCGCTGCCGGGATTGAAGTAGAGCACGCCATTCTTCATTTCGCTCTTGGGAACGTGGCTGTGCCCGTAGATGACGGCGGCGAATTTCGCTGCTTCCGGCTTCAAGTCGAGTTCCTGGATCACGTGCAGCACGTAGATGGAAATCTCGCCGATCTCGAGTACGTTTGTAGCCGGAATTTTGCGCGCCCATGGACCGTGATCAACGTTTCCTCGCACCGCCGTCACTGGCGCAATTGCAGACAGTTTGTCGAGAATCTGCGGATCTCCGACGTCACCCGCATGAATGATGTACTGCGATCCGTGCAGAGCGGCGATAGCCTCAGGACGCAGCAAGCCATGGGTGTCGGAGATGACGCCGATGATCACAGGCTGATTCTAAATGGGGGACGGGCCTCTGGCCCGTCCGGCCGGGCGGTACGCCGGCCTCCATCATTCTTCAAGCTCAGCCATTCGCCAGTTCCTTTGCGCGCTGCGCGGCTTTTACCACGGCTTTGATCAGCGTCACTCGCAGCTTGCCTTCTTCGAGTTCCAGAATGCCGTCGACGGTACAACCGGCAGGGGTTGTCACCGCGTCTTTGAGCAACGCTGGATGGTCTCCGGTTTCGAGCACCACGGTCGCCGCACCCATGGTTGTTTGTGCAGCCAGGAGCGTTGCGACGTCGCGAGGCAAGCCAACTTTCACGCCCGCCTCCGCCAGGGATTCCAGAATGATGTAAATGTAAGCCGGTCCGCTCGCGGACAATCCCGTTACCGCGTCCATTAGTTTCTCGTCGACGACGACGGTTCTGCCCACTACGCCGAACAGGGCGCTGGCGATCTCCATATGTTGTGCCGTCGCGAACTTCCCTTTGCACAAGGCGGTCATTCCACAACCAACCACACAAGGCGTGTTCGGCATGGAACGCACGACCGGCACTGCGCGCTTCAGAGTCCGCTCGATGCGGCTGGTCGGAACCGAAGCCGCTACGGAAATAATGATCTGATTCCTGGTCACGCTTGGCCGGATCTGTTCGATTACTTGGTCGACAATCTGGGGCTTCACGCAGACCAGAATAATGTCCGCGTTGCGAACCGCGGCACGGTTGTCGGTGCCCACGGGAATTCCCAGCTTCTTGCTCAGGCTGCGAGCCTTTTCTTCGTGTTGGACGGTGGCGACGGTCGTCTTGGTAGAGAATAATTGTTTTTCCAGAAGCGCTTTGAGCAGGATTCCGCCCATCTTTCCCGCACCCAGAACGGCCACGCGCTTCTTTGAAAAGTCAGACGCCATGATGCACCCAGTTCCAGACCCTTCTGGCGAGCTGCGCTCGCCGGACAGCCGAGGCGGCTGTCCCCACGTGAGTATCTATAGCGTTGGAGACTTCTCGGCGATCAGCTTCTTGATCTTGTCCACGAACTCCGCGGCGGGCATGTCTTCCGTCTTCTCCTTGCCGCGGGTGCGAACGTTAACTTTGCCGGCTTCGGACTCCTTGTCACCGACGACCAATAAGAACGGAACCTTCTGCATCGCATGTTCGCGGATTTTGGCATTCATCTTTTCGTTGCGAGCATCGACATCGACACGGACACCAACCGCCTTGAGTCGATCCGCGACTTTATTCGCGTAGTCCACATGGCGCTCAGCGATCGGTATCATCACTGCCTGAACTGGTGAAAGCCAGACTGGAAACGCACCCGCGTAGTGCTCGATCAGCACGCCAAAGAAGCGCTCGATCGATCCAAACAGCGCGCGATGCACCATCACCGGCTGTTTGCGCGTGCCATCCTCGGCGACATATTCGAGGTTAAAGCGCTGCGGCAGGTTGAAGTCGCACTGAACCGTCGAAAGCTGCCATAGCCGCCCGATTGCGTCCACCAGCTTGATGTCGATCTTCGGCCCATAAAACGCCGCCTCGCCCGGGATTAACTTGTATTCCGTATTCCGCTGCTTGAGCGCATTTTCGAGCGAGCGGTTGGCCATATTCCACTGTTTTTCCGATCCCAGAAAATTCTTGCGGTCCTTCGGATCCCAGGTGGAGAGCTCGGTCTGGTACTGGTCGAAGCCGAAGACTTTCAGCACCTCGAGCGCAAAATCCAGGCAGCCCCCAATTTCGCCTTCGATCTGTTCCGGGGTGCAGAAGATGTGGGAGTCATCCTGAGTGAAGCCGCGAACCCGCAACAGCCCATGCATTACGCCCGAACGCTCGTAACGATAGACCGTGCCCAACTCACCTAGGCGCACCGGCAGGTCGCGATACGACTTCAGCGAGTCTTTGTAAATCAGAATGTGGCCGGGACAGTTCATGGGCTTCAGACGGTATTCCGCATCGTCGAGCTCCATGGAGTCGAACATGTTCTGCGAGTAGTAGCCTTCATGACCGGAAACATGGAAGAGCTGCCGCCGCACCACATGCGGCGTGTACACAAGCGAGTACCCGCGCTTGATGTACTCAGCGCGCATCCAGTCTTCCATTTCTTTGCGGATGATCCCGCCCTTGGGATGCCAGAAGATCAGACCCGGCCCTGCGAGCTCCTGGATGGAAAACAAATCAAGCTGTTGGCCCAGCACGCGATGGTCGCGCTTCTTGGCCTCTTCCTGCTTATTCAGAAAGTCGTCGAGATCTTTCTTCGAGAAAAAGGCGGTCCCGTAGATGCGCTGCAGTTGGGGATTTTTCTCGTCACCAAGCCAATAAGCGCCGGCGATGCTCAGCAGCTTAAAGGCCTTGATCTTTCCAGTCGAAGGCACATGCGGTCCGCGGCAAAAATCCGTGAACTTGCCGGTCCGATAAATCGAAATCTTTTCATCGGGCTTGGTGAATTGCTCGATAAAATGACACTTCATGAAGTCGCCTTCTTTTTTGAACTCCTGCAGTCCGTGATCACGTGGCAGAAACTCGCGCGCGTAGGGAATGTTCTGCTGCACCAACTCCTGCATCTTCTTTTCGATCGTTTCCAAATCCTCCGGCGTAAACGGAGTTGGACGATAGAAGTCGTAGAAGAATCCGGTTTCGGTAGCCGGGCCGTGACCGAGTTTGGTTTCCGGGAAAAGCTCGAGAACCGCCGCCGCGAGAAGATGCGCAGACGAATGCCGATAGACTTCGAGCGCCTCAGGATCGTGGTCGGTCAGGATGCGAAGATCCGTGTCCTTGTCCAGCGGCCGGGTGAGATCGATGAGATCGCCATTGGTCTTCGCAACCAGCGCAGCGTCGGCGAGCCGCTGACCCACGGACTTGGCGACATCAAGCGCGGTGCTGCCCTTCGGAACGTCCTTAACGCTCCCATCGGGGAGTTTGATATGAATGCTGTCTGCCATAGGATTCCGTACCAGTATAAAACACGTAGGGGCGGACGCCCCCGTCCGCCCAGCGGTGCGAAGCGCCGCAGCTCGCGCCCATCTCCGGCGAGGCTTCTCCGGCCCCCCGGACGAGGCATCCGGGGCTACGTGATTTTCGCCGAAGTTAAGGTTGCCACCTCACCTCTTGGTGGTTCTTACGTCTAACCAAGTTGGCCTCTCGCGCCTTACTCGAACCCATTGGAAGGACGAACGATGAATCATAAGAAAACCGCAGCCCTGCTGTTCGCCGTGGTATTGGCTTTATCCGTAGGAACTGCCGCCGCTCAAACGCAAACCCCCGCCCCAGGCGCCTCCAGCTTGCTCGCCGGCACGCCGGACTCGTTCCTGGCATCCTGCCGCAGCGACCTCGATCTGACAAAGAAGCAAGTCGCAGACATCAAGGCCACCAAGTCGCCGCGTGATGCCGAAGCAACGCTGCAAGCATTCGATACCACCATCCTGATCGCGAGTGACGCTGCAGCCCGCTCAGGTCTCGCCGAGCAGGTGCATCCCGCAAAACCGTTTCGTGACGCCGCCCAGGTCTGCGAGCAGGAAGCCAGCCAACTGCTTACTGACATCTCGCTCGATAAGGACATGTACAACGTCTTAGCCTCGCTCGATGGTTCCAAGCTCGATAGAGGTGGGAGCTATTTTTTGCGAACCACGCTGCGTGATTACCACCGCTCCGGCGTCGATCGTGACGATGCCACTCGGGCAAAGATCCGGCAGATCCAGGATGAGCTGGTAAAAATCGGTCAGGAGTTTGAACAGAATATCCCCGCCGATGTGCGCCAACTGCAACTGGATCCATCTCAGTTAGACGGCCTCCCAGAAGACTTCAAGCAAGCGCACAAACCGGATGCCTCCGGCAAGGTCACACTCAAAACCGACAACACCGATTACATTCCCTTCCGTGAATATGCCACGAATGATGCAGCTCAGAAGGCGTTTTACGAGCTTTACACTCACCGTGCCTACCCGAAGAACATCGAGGTTTTGTCACGCATGCTGCAGAAGCGTTATGAACTGGCGACCGTGTTGGGTTATCCCGATTGGGCGGCTTACGTCACCGAAGACAAGATGGTCGGGACCAAGCAGAATGCGGCTGATTTCATCGAGAAAATTACGGCAGCATCGCAGGCCGGCGCCCAGCGGGATTATGACCAACTGCTGGCTTACAGACGCCAGCACGAGCCCAACGCGACTACCGTGGATATCTGGAACTACCACCATTTTCTGCACGAAGCAACCATCGAGAAATATGGATACGACTCCCAGGCCATTCGCCCATACTTCGAATACTCGCGCGTGCTTCAAGGCATCCTCGACCTTACCAGCCGGATGTATAACATCACTTACAAACGTGTGACCACGGCCCAGGTCTGGCATCCCGATGTAGCGGTTTACGACGTCTTCGACGGCGGCAAGCTGCTGGGCCGGATTTATTTCGACATGTTTCCGCGCGACAACAAATACAAGCACTACGCCACCTTCAGCCTGTCGACCGGCAAGCAAGGGTTTCGGGCGCCGGAATACGTGCTGGTCTGTAACTTCCCCCGGGCCACTGACGGTCCGGGCCTGATGGAGCGCGAGGACGTAATCACCTTCTTTCACGAGTACGGACATCTCCTCCACGGCATTTTCCGGGGAAGCTCGAAGTGGCCGACCGGTGATCTGGAAAACGACTTTATCGAGGCTCCGTCGCAGATGTTCGAAGAGTGGCCAAAGGACCCCGCCATTCTGCAAACCTTCGCCCGCCATTACAAAACGAATGAGCCGATTCCGGCGGACCTAGCCAAGAAGGCCGAAGCCGCTGATGAATTTGGCCGCGCCCTGAACGTGCGCATGCAGATGTTCTACGCCGCGGTGAGCCTCAACTTTTATAACCGCGATCCCCAAGGACTGGATACAAACCAACTCGTTGCCCAGTTGCAGGAGCGTTACACCCCCTTCAAGTACGTCGCCGATACACACATGCAGGCCGCATTCGATCACCTGAACGGGTATTCCGCGGTTTATTACACTTATATGTGGTCTCTCGTAATTGCGAAAGACATGTTCACGGAATTCAAGGAAGACGGTCTTACCAATCCCGCAGTTGCGAGGAAATATCGCGATACGATTCTCGGACCTAGCGGTACCAAGCCGGCAGCGGGTCTGGTGAGTGATTTCCTGGGAAGGCCGTACTCATTCAAGGCGTACGAAGAGTGGCTGAACGGGAATTAGTGCGAAGTAGATTCGGGCTCCTATAGAGAAGAGTCCGCCTTGAAACACGTAAGGGCGGACCCCTCGTCCGCCCAGCGGCGCGAAGCGCCGCAGCTCGACAACCATGGCTCTGGCTCGCTTCGCTCGCTTCCCGGACGAGGCGTCCGGGCCTACGTGGTTTTCGCGACTACCAGCCTGCTTTCTGGCCTTTATTCTGCTCGTCGAGCCACTTTTGCAGGGGCGCAAAGTAATCCAGTAGCGCGGTCGCGTCCATTTGGCGTTGTCCAGTCAAGACCTCCAACTCGTCAGGCCACGGTTTGCTCTGCCCCATCTCCAGCATCTTGTTGAATTTCGCGCCAGCTTCTTTCGAGCCGTAGAAGGTGCAACGATTCAACGCGCCTGTGTATCCCGACGCTTGACACAAGGCGCGATAGAACTGGAACTGCAGAATGCGCGCGAGAAAATATCGGGTGTAAGGCACATTGGCGGGAACGTGGTACTTAGCGCCGGGATCGAAATCCGCCTCGCCGCGCGCAACCGGCGGGGCGACGCCCTGGTATTTCATGCGAAGGTCCCACCAGGCCTTGTTGTAATCGGCCGGAGAGACTTCGCCGGAGAATACTTTCCATCGCCATTGATCAATCATCAGGCCGAAGGGCAGAAATGCCACTTTGTCGAGCGCTTGTTTCAACAGCAGTGGAATATCGCTGTCGGCTGAGGGCACTTTGTCGAGGAGTCCAATGGTCTTCAGGTACTCCGGCGTGATCGCCAGTGTAATGGTGTCGCCGATAGCTTCGTGGAAGCCATCATTGGCGCCATTCTTGAATAGGTATGGCTGGTTCTTGTAGGCGCGCTGGTACATGTTGTGTCCGAGTTCGTGATGGATGGTGACGAAGTCAACGTCGCGAATCTGGATGCACATTTTGACCCGCAGATCGTCCTCGTTGTCGATGTCCCATGCACTGGCATGACAAACTACATCACGATCGCGCGGCTTGGTCAAAAGCGAGCGCACCCAAAACGTGTCGGGCAACGGTGGGAAGCCCAACGATTTGTAGAAACCTTCGCCGTAACGCACCATGCCCTTGGCATCAAGGTTCTTGGCTTTTAGTAGTTTGGTCAGATCGTAACCGCTACTGTTCTCGGCCAGACCGAGGATGGGGAAGATATTGCCCCACTCCTGCGCCCAGGGATCGCCGAGCAAATGCGCGGGAATCGGACCATTGGGCGGCACAACTTGCGGCCCATACTTTTGCACCAATCGCGCGCGAACGTAGGTATGCAGAGAAAGATACAGAGGGCGAACCTGCTGCCAGAGTCGCTCTACCTCAGTGCTGAACTGCTCAGGAGGCATATCGTAGCCAGCGCGCCACAGTACGCCGGTGTCCTTGAAACCCAGTTCTTGCGCCCCTTGGTTTGAGAGCTGGACAAACCGCGCATAGCGTTGACGCATGGGAGCACCCACTTTATGCCATCCCAGCCAGAGATCTTTGAGTTCATTGGGGTCGCGGCTCTCGGCCATGATTTTTTCGATAGCCGTGATGTCAAGACAGTCGTCGGACTTTGGGCAATACTTGCCCTTGCCGTAATCCGCGTCCAGCGACGTGCCGATCTGCGTCATTTCTTTTCGCAATGCCGGATCTCTTGGAGCGGGCGCGGTCAGCGACAGCCGCAGCAGCATGAATTTGCGGGCCAGTTCAGGGGGAAGCGAAAGTCCCTCAAACTGCTTGGCCTGTTCGATCAACTCCGTGGTTGCCGCTGTGAGTCGGTCCTGTGCATCGGCGGACAACGCCTGCGTGTCGTCCGTGATGAAGTTCTCCTGCACCCAGCTGGCTTGAGCCGCTTTGACCTCGATTTCATTGAGGCGCGCCTCGGCTTGTGTCATGAATTGCTCGGCATCGGCGACGCTAAGTTTTGAGGCGGCCTGAGCTTGAATTACGAAAAGAAACAATGATAGGGCTAGCAGAACGCGAATTCTCATTCAGATCCTCCGGTTGAGCATTATGAATGAGTGGAGGAGAAATGTCAGGCTTTCAGCGGCGTCCGCAAACCGCCCATGCACGGGCGGGCATCTCGATTGCACCATTGTTGTCGGCAGTAAGCGAGTCCTGCAGCCGCTCACGGATCGCTTTTTGAGTACGTTCATCGCGGCTCACAAGGTAGTTGGGAGCGGAACCTTGTCCCGTCAGGAGTGGCTGCCAGTAGTCATCGAAACTCGCGAATCGTGTCGTGATATCGATTGCAGAAATCTTCACCTGCTTCAGGCGAACGTTCTCAAAGAGCGCGCGCAGTGCCTCGGAATTGCATAGAGGGAAGCGGTTGGACTGATCGTATGCCGACGCTTCACAGTCGACAGCCGCGGCTGCATCCCAGAACTCGCGTATAAAACGTGCTCCCTCGGCGTAATCCCAAACGTAGACCGCAACGACTCCCTCCAGAACTGTAACCCGCCGCATTTCCTGCAGCGCACGTTCGGGCTCCGGAACGTAATTCAATCCCAGACCGCAGACGGCAACATCGAAGCTGGGTTCGGCGAATGGAAGAGCCATTGCATCCCCGGTTTGGAAAGTGACCGCAGGAGCGGCGCGATGCTCACGGGCAAATTCAATTTGCTGGGGAGATGCATCAACGCCCGAAACCCCGGCGGGCGCGAAGTTTTCAACAATGGCTTCTGTCAGAACCCCGCTTCCGCAGCAAACGTCGAGCCAACGCAAATTTGCGGGCAAGCTCAGCCACTGCAAGAACTCATGTGCCAGCAGGCGGCTCCATCGGCCCATCCACTGGTCGTAGGCCGCTCCAGAAGTCCATTTGTCCATAGCACTCAAAGCACGTAGGGACGGACGCATCGTCGGTCCAGCCGAGCGAAGCTCGGCAGATTTCTGCAACAGATATTGCTAGCTCGGCGACGGAAGATGCCAGGCCACCACTACGGCAAGCTTTGCTCGCCCGCCCGGACGAGGGCGTCCGGGCCTAAGTGAGCATCGCCAGGACAGCCTCGATATAAATCTTCCATCGCCAAATGAACTTTCGCCGACAGGCTCTCCATCTCCCGCAGCGAATATCCCGCCGTGGAAATCGGTTCGCCTACTCGCATCTCCAATGGGCGGGATTTGATGTTGTACGTGTTCATGGGCAGCAGTTCGTAGGTTCCGACCAGGGCGATGGGGACGATATCCGCTTGTGCTTTGATCGCGAGGTAAAACGCTCCCGGCATGAACGGCTTGACCTCGCCATCCGGCGTGCGGCCACCTTCGGGAAAGATCACGAGCGGCATTCCGCTCTGCAGACTCTTTACGGCGGACCGGATGTGGGCGATGGATTGGGTTGGTTTCTGCTGATCGATGCAAACCTGCCCGGACCGCCTCAGATGCCATCCGATGATGGGATAAGAGAGCAATTCCTTCTTAAAGAGAATTCTGAACTGAAACGGTAAGTAAACGTAGAGCACCGGAATATCCAGCGCGGAGGCATGGGTCACGGCGTAAACATGCGGCTTTGAGGTGTCGATCTTTTCCAGGCCGGTGACCTTCACCGGGGAAAGAATCGTCTTCATGATCAGCCAGGACCAGAAGCGCGCAAAATCATGCAGAATGCGGCTCTTCTCGCCGAAGAGAGATGCGGGAATTGAAACAATCCCGAGGACAACGGTGTACAGCCAGATCAGGGGATCGAAGATGAAATAAGAGCGCAGACGGCTCAGCAGCCCATATTTCTTGGCCGAGCTGCGGGAGCCGTCATCAGCAAGTGGGGCTCCCTCCGGAGCGATCTTCACTGACAGTGGCACAGTGCTTTGCGCCTGGTCTCCGACGGATGTGTGCACTTCCTGCATGAGGCTAAACCTTTACTCCCAGATGCCGCATTGCCTCTCCTACAATGTATATCGAACCCGTTACAACTACTACGCCTTGAGATTCGGCCAGTAAACAGGCCCGTTCCAGTCCGGAAGCCATGTCCACGCTATCTTCGATGTCGGTTCCCGTGCGGACGGCTGCCTCTCGAATCTCTTCCGGTGTCGCGGATCGGGGGTTGTCGGCCCGTGTGGCAATTACGCGCGCCGCCAGCGGGAAGAGGATCTCCGCCATATCCCCAATCGCTTTATCGCGCATGGCTCCAAACACGAACGTCAGCGGGCGGTCTTCATAGCAGGCCGACAGCGTGGAGCGCAGCGCCCACGCGCCCGCTGGATTGTGGGCCACATCGAATACGATTTCTGGGGAGCCGCCCTCGGCGGGCATGACCTGGAAACGTCCGGGCCAGTGCGTTTCGCGAATGCCGCGTTCGATTGACTCTGGAGTAATCGGGAATCCTTGGTGACTAAGAACTTCGGCCGTCGCGATCGCCAGCGCGACATTTCGCAACTGATGCCGTCCCACCAGCGAGGTCTCTACTAAAATCTGCTTCCCCATCACCTGCAGCGGATAGCGTGAAATCGTCTCGCCATCTTTCTGTCGCCCCGGTGGGGCTAGGTCAACTTGCGTTTCTTCCCCACGGCTTACGGCGTGGGCTGGATTCTCGCGCCGCTCCGCGGCTAATTCAGGAGCGCGCACTAGGTACCCGGCGCTCCCCGGGGAGACCGGTGGTACGTACGGTACGGCGCTCACTCCCTGCGCTCCTAAATCCAGAATTGTATTTCCAATCACGTTATTAGCCTGCGGCTGTTGTGGCAGGGTCACGACCACTCCGCCGGGCCGGATGATTCCTGCCTTCTCGTACGCGATCTCGCCCACGGTGTTGCCAAGGAACTTTTGGTGGTCAAGCGAAATGTCGGTAATCACACTCACGCGCGGCTCGATCACGTTGGTCGCGTCCAGCCGCCCGCCCATACCTACTTCCAACACCGCGATCTCCACTTTGTTTTGGGCGAAGTATTCAAATGCAATCGCTGTCAGCATCTCGAAAAAGCTGGGATGCCACGGCAACTCGCCGTCTTCGACTAATCGCTCCGCGGTCCGATCCACCACATCGTGCAATAAGGCGAAATCTTCATCACTGATTTCATTGCCGCTGATGCGGATCCTTTCGTTGATTCGCACCAGGTGCGGCGAAGTGTACAGACCGGTGCGCAAACCTGAGGCTCGCAGTATCGAGGCCAGCGTAGCCGCCGTCGAGCCTTTGCCGTTCGTCCCGGCAATCAAGATGCCGGGAAACTTTCGTTCGGGATTATTCAACGCTGCCAGCAGCACGCGCATGTGTGCCAGGTCAAATTTGTGCGACCCGGCATTTGCCAGTTCGTGGCCCAGGGCGTACATGCGGGCAACCGCAGTCTCGTAGGACATAAGGAAGCTATCAGCCGTCAGCTTTCAGATTACCAGTTTGCCGCGGAGGATTCGGAGTCTGCCATCTTCCCGCAGTCAACGTGGAAAGAGGCGGCGCGAACGGTGTAGGAAGCTTGTTGGCTGAGAGCTGATAGCTGAAAGCTGATCGCTAAGCTGCCATGAATTCCAATGCTCGTCCTATGTACCCCTTCAACTGCTTGCGGGGAACAACCGCGTCCAGCATGCCATGCTCGAGGAGAAACTCGCTCCGTTGAAAGCCCTGGGGCAGCTTCTGGCGGATGGTCTGCTCGATCACGCGCGGCCCGGCAAATCCGATCAAGGCACCCGGTTCGGCAATGTTCAAATCGCCGAGCATGGCGAACGAGGCGGTCACGCCTCCGGTGGTGGGATCGGTGAGCACCGAGATATACGGCACCCGGGCCTCGTCCAATCGGGCCAGTGCGGCCGAAATCTTAGCCAGCTGCATCAGGCTGATCACGCCTTCCATCATGCGAGCGCCGCCCGAAGCCGAAATAATGATGATTGGAGCCTTCGTATCCGTGGCCTGCTCGATGGCCCTGGTAATCATTTCTCCTACTACCGCGCCCATGCTGCCGCCGATAAACGCGTACTCCATCGCGCTTACAATCACCGGGCGGCCATTGAGGTTTCCCCTTACGTTGATGACGGCATCTTTCAATCCGGTGTCGGCCTGTGCCTGTTCCAGCCGCGAGGAGTAGGTTTTCAGATCGACGAACTTCAGGGGATCGGTCGAGACCAGGTTGGCATCGAAAATCTCGTACTGGTTATCGTCCAGCAGTTGTGAAAGACGCGCTCTAGCGTCGATACGAAAGTGCTTGTCGCACTTGGGGCAAACGTTCAGATTCTCTTCCAGATCCTTTTTCCAGATAATCTGCCGGCAGTGGTCACACTTCACCCACAGGCCCTCGGTGCGGACTTTCTTCTCGCCTGTAGCATCCAGTTCGCCGGATTGTCGTTTGAACCAAGGCATAGGAATTTTTAATTAGCTTCTAGCCCAGCTACAGCCACCAACTCAGTATTCGATTCCTCTCTGCGCCATCACACCCTTCTCGTACGCGTGCTTTACCTGGCGCATTTCGGTGACGGTGTCGGCTAGCTCGACAATTGTCGGATGCGCGTTCCTGCCGGTCAAGATAACATGAACCATGTCCGGTTTCTTCTTGAGGATCTCGGCTACCTTCGCCGGATCGAGCATACCGTAACTGATGGCGTAGTTAATCTCATCAAGAATAACCAAATCCCAGGTACCGGAAAGAATCGCGCGCTCGGCCTCGCTCCATGCCTCTTCCACCATCCGGACATCTTCAGGGTCCGGCTTCTCGCTTCCCACTTTCACGAAGCCGCGTCCCATTTGTTTCATGATGAACTTATCTCCGAAGGCCTGCACTGCATCGAGTTCGCCGTAATGCCATGAGCCTTTGAGGAATTGCAGCATCAGCACCCGCATGCCCTGGCCGACCGCCCTCAGAGCCGTCCCCATGGCGGCCGTGGTCTTGCCCTTTCCAGGGCCGGTATTCACGATGATCAGACCACGACGGATATCCTGCATACTGGGGATGACTGATTGTACCTGTTCGGAGCGTGTGGCGGTTTTTGAGAGCGGGCGGAGTGTAACTTCAGGAACTCAGCGGGCGATCGCCTGCGCGGGCGACGACGCGCGCGTCCATTGGCAAGCCGGTGGGGATCGGTCCCTAGGGCATGCTGACTACTTGGCGGAGCCCTCCTTTGCCTTCGCCGGTGGAAGGAGGTTCTTCTCCAAGCAACTTGGCGGTTATTCGCAAGGCTTCTATTTCTTGTTTGACTCTGAGTATTTCCTGTTCTTTCATGCGAAGCACGTCGAGGGGATTCTTCATGGGGGAGGACTCCTTCATTAACTATCAAATTTGACCATCAATCAGACACCGACTCTAAGCCCTAATCGGAACGCGCGAAACATCACGAAGGTACAGGCCAGATTTTCGTGAGTGGTCTCAGTGTCCCAGGTGGTATGGGTGTCCTTTCAAAATCGTAAACGCGCGGTACAGTTGTTCCAGCAATACCACCCGCGCTAACTCGTGGGCAAGCGTCATTTTTCCCAAGGAGAGCAACAAGTTCGCTTCCAGGCGGGTCTCAGCGGTGAATCCATTGGCGGGGCCGACGGCGAACAATAACGGTAAGGGATTGCGGTCTTGGTGGTTCCGAAGGAATTCCGCGAACTCCTCCGAGGAAAGCTGCTTTCCGAGGCTGTCGAGCAGGACCAGGGAGTGTCGTAGGGGACGCGCCTCGCGGCCACATAGCTTCAGTAATGCCGACTCATCTTTCAGCGCCATGCCCTGGACTTCCGCATAACGCGACAGTCGCTTCAGGTACTCATCGGTCAACGACCGGATGGCCGGCTCTTTCGTCTTGCCAAACCACGCAATTTGCAACTTCACATTGGGGATTTAATCACACAGAGCGCGGAGAGCACGGAAAATTCAGTCAACCCTAACTGCTGGGTCACTCCGAAGGTCTCTTAGTTACCAAAGGCCACGGCCCAATTTTCACTTCCGTCATTTGTACTCCCCAATCGGGGGCTGTATCAAAGGTGAGACATGTAGTTCAGAAGTCGTCTCATGTCGAGACGGAGAATTTTGATGAGTTCGACCTTCTATTTTGCTGCCTGGACGGACAGCGGCTGTCTTCTGGGTTGCGACCACGAACACCAAACAGTGACTACCGCCGCGGCTTGCATTTCATGCGCGGGCGGATATGTGATCGCCGTCGAGAAAGGAGTACTGCGTGCCTTGACGGACGCAGAGGAAGTGGAGTTTAAGAATGCGATGTACGGCAGCAAAGTTGAGTCTGTACAGCACTCTACTTCCGAAGGCGTGCTTACGATTATGCTCAGAATTCGAATCAGGGCGGCAGACTAGCGGCTGGTTAGAACTTCTTATCAAGAACTTCCTTAGCCTTCGTTCCTGAAACCAGAACCACGACGGCTCCAAATTTTATTCTGTCGGCGTCCGCGTATTGCTGAATCGCCTCGATCACCTCGTCGTCGATTTCATCGCGCTTCGATCTAGGGATTCTTTGCAACAAAGGAAGAAAAGGCGTTGCTACTGCCTGCATCTGCTCCCACACTTCTTCTGCCGTTCCCGGCCAAGTCCAGGGCAGCGACTTCGTTTCTTCTTGAATGTTGCCAAAGCCCGCGTTCTGCAAGACCGATGACAAGCTCCCCGGCTGGGCAAATCTGAACGGGTCTGGTCCGCCTGGAACAAGCACAGGCCCTCCCACGCGGTTTGCGACGATGCCTATCGTGCTCGACCAGTATGGTTGCTCAAACGGTCCCCATGCCAGAAAACAAGCTCGCGCGTTCGGCTTTAATACGCGATGCACTTCGCGCAGCGCCCTTTCACAATCCTGAAAGAACATCACGCCGAAACGGCTGGTTGCCAGATCGAAGCTTTGATCTGAAAACGGCAGCTCCTGCGCGTCCGCCTGTTGGGTCGAGAAATTCGTGAATCCGCGCTCCCGAGCCCGTTCTGCGGCGATCTGCAAAAGCTCGCTGCTGAGATCGAGGGCGGTGACGTGACCTTGGGAGCCGACCCGCGATGCCAGGCTGATTGCCGGCTCACCTGTGCCGCTCGCCAGATCCAGAATCTTCATTCCGGGTTTTGGGTTTGCATATTCTACGAGGGCGTCGGTGACATCGCGCCCCATGGCCGCTGATTTCGCCTTCCATCTCTCGGAGGCAATGAGGCGGTAGGAACTGCCCCACTGCAGGTTTGTATTAGCGTTCATGTCAAAAGCTGCCTACCGATTCGCGCAGATCCTTACGCTTAAATTGTCTGTGAAATCCGTGGCTGTTTTTCTAAGCCCGCTTTTTTGCGATGCTTCGCGTTGTGGTTCGTTTGGTTTTGGTCAGCTCCGACGGCTCCAGTCGCTTAGCGGATTTCCACAGACGCTCCAGATCGTAAAACTTACGGGCTTTCTCGGAGAACACATGGACCACAAAATCGACGTAGTCCAGTAGAACCCATTCCGCTTGTTTATAGCCTTCGATGTGAGTGGGACGCTGCCCTGCCTTCTCCAGCCGTTCCTCGACCTCGTCGGAGATCGCCTGAATCTGTCGCGGGTTGCTCCCGCTGCAGACGACAAAGTAGTCGGTAAATGCACCCGATCCTTGTTCCAGCTCGAGAATTGTGATTTCTTCCGCTTGCTTTTCCTGGCAGGCGGTGATGGCTTCCGATACTTGTCGCTTCAAATCATTTTTTTTCATGCAGTCGTTGGTCGTGAGTTGCCCCGCTCTTCGCCACAGAGGCACAGAGACGCAGAGGAAACCTTTGGATTTCTATTTTTCTGTGCTTCTGTGGCGAATCAGTCTTTCATTTTACCTGAGGGCTGATCCGCACATCGCCCCCGATGACCGGCGGCTAGCGACTTCGATACAGTCCGGTTTTCTTGATGTATTCAGCCACCGCCGAATCCACAAACTTCGTCAGTGGCCGTTTGGCTACAACTGCGTCACGGATCGCGGTCGCCGAGACGTTCTGATGCACGTTTTCCAGAAAATGCACTGTCGCCCCGGGGAGGACAAGATCACCCTTTGCTGGTTGCTTGGCGAACGGTTGGGTTACAGCTGATTTCGGGCGCAGCGCTTCTGGCAACGCGTTGGCCACATCAGCCAAAGAAAACCCTGGGCGGCTGGCCACGATGAATTCACATTCGCGGAATAGCGCCTCGGCTTCGTGCCAAGTGGCGATATCCTTAAACGCATCGATCCCGATTAGGAAGAAAAGCCGGTCACTCTTCTTGAGTGTCGGTTTCAAGCGTCGAACCGTGTCGATGGTGTAATTTGCAGCGGGTTGTGCGCGTTCGGATTGCCCCTTCTTGCCTGTGATTCGAGTTGCAGTGCTCTCAAGCGGAGCTTCCAACAGCGACGGCACAAATGCCTTTTCGTTCATGGTCGCCAACGCCACCATGGCATAGCGATGGAAATAGGAAGTAATCGGGTGCTGCTGCTTGTGGGGCGGAATACCGGCTGGGGCGAAGTGGATGCAGCCCAGTTGGAAGCGTTCCTGTGCTGCGCGCGCCAGCGCGATATGCCCGTGATGGATGGGATCAAAGGTTCCGCCAAGAAGTCCGATGTTCATGGGTGTCCGATAACGAAACGAGCTGGCTGTGGTTTGGCCCGTGTATCTCTTGATTCACGAAATCCGAAATTTTGGTCGTGGGCGAAATTCACAGGCCGAACTCGTTGTACATTCAGCCAACCGTTAAGGCAGTGGTTGTCCTCAAGGCCAGCGCCCACCTACTAAACAACCACATGAACTCCCGTAACTCGCGGAGTTCCTAATTTGGAACTAAAGTTGGATTGCATGCGACTGAAGCTCCCCCTTCTTCGCGCACGCTACATTCCCCCGGCTCGGGCGCCCATTCTCCGATACGGTGTCGCCGTCCTCAGCATTACCCTCGCCCTGATCCCGGCATTAATGCTGGCGGATGTCGTCGAAAGCCGCCTGGTCGTATTCGCCGTCGCGATTATGGTTAGTGCCTGGTACGGCGGCTGGAAGCCAGGCCTGGTAGCGACCTCATTTGCTCTCACCGTCAGCGCCTACTTTTCTTTGGCGGGCGAACACTCTCCCGCCGAATATCGCAAAGCCATCATACATCTGACTCTGTTTGTATTTGTGGCGCTATTGATTTGCTCCTTTAATGCGGCGCTGCGTTCGGCGCAGGAGGGATTGCGGCGCTCGGAGATAAACTTTCGATCGCTGGTGACCAATGCTCCCTATGGCATTTGCCGCTGCGACTCGGATGGAATTCTGCTTAGCGCGAACCCGGCGCTGGTGGGGATGCTGGGCTATGCTTCAGCTTCAGAACTGGTGGACCGCAATTTGGCGAATCTGTATGCGGACACGCAACAGTGGTTTGTGGTCGCGGATCATTTTCGCTCTTCGCAGCGCTTCAACGGTTTGATTGCGGATTGGGTGCGTAAGGACGGGATTCCCATCACCGTGCGCCTTTCCGGTCGCACCATTCGCGACGAACGTAACACGATGTTCTTCGAACTGTTCGCCGAGGATGTGACTGAGCATCGCGCGTTGGAGCAGCAGCTTCGTCAAGCGCAGAAGATGGAAGCGGTCGGCCGTCTGGCCGGTGGCATTGCGCATGACTTCAATAACCTGCTGATGGTGATCTCTGGATACTGCGAGTTCCTGTTGGAGCGGATCGGTCCCGATCCCGCTGTCCGTGGCCCCGCTCAGGAAATTGCTAACGCCGCCAACCGGGCCACGGCGCTCACGCGCCAGCTCCTGGCTTTCAGCCGGAAGCAGATGTTGACCCCGAAGATCCTCGATCTGAACGCAGTGGTCACGGAAAACTTCAAGATGTTGACTCGCCTTATTGGCGAAGATATCGAACTGGTCATGGTACCGGGAAGCGACCTCGGCGCCGCCAAAGCCGATCCCGGGCAGATTGAGCAAGTCATCATGAATCTGGCGGTGAATGCCCGCGACGCCATGCCCCATGGGGGCAAGCTGACCATTGAAACGGCAAATGTCACGCTCGACGAAAGCTACGCTCGTCTTCATCCGCCTGCAGAACCGGGCGAGTACGTGATGCTCTCCATCAGTGACACCGGGATCGGAATGGATGCCGAAACCCAGAGCCGCATCTTCGAGCCATTTTTCAGCACCAAAGGTCCGAAGGGCACCGGTCTTGGTCTTTCCATGGTCTATGGAATCGTCAAGCAAAGCGGAGGCTACATTTGGGCCTATAGCGAACCGGGCAGGGGGACTTCTTTCAAGGTTTACCTGCCTCGAGTCACCCCGGGCGGAGAAGTAGTAGTGACGCAACCTGCAGTTGCGGCCAACGACGTTCAGCCGGGACGCGAAACTGTTCTGCTGGTCGAAGATGAAGTCACGGTGCTGCGTCTTGCCCGCGAGTATCTGGAGCGCCAGGGATACACCGTCATCGACGCTAGCGATCCTGAAACCGCAATCCTGATTTCAAACGCTCATGCCGGCCCCATTCACTTGCTGCTGACCGATGTCGTCATGCCGGGAATGACGGGACGCGAACTGGCCAATCAACTTTGTCCGCGGCGGCCCGAGATGCGGGTGCTTTATATGTCGGGCTATACCGAAAACGCAATTGGCCAAAACGGCACGCTGGACGCGGGCATCACCCTGCTCCAGAAGCCCTTTACCCTGCTCACGCTCAAAGCAAAAGTGCGCGAGGTGCTGGATGCTCCATTCCGCAAGGAGGTCTCGATGTCTGCTCGTTTAGCCATTCAAAGTGAAAATGGCCGCCCCGCAGGAAAGTTGTCTCCGTTTCGCGCGCAAAGGTTCAAACTGCAATTGCCGCTGAAGTACCGGCCGATTGGGCAAAACGATTGGCGTGCGGGCACGACCGAGAACATCAGCCGCTCGGGCCTGCTATTCCGCGCGGAGGAAATGCTTCCCGCCAACATACAGCTCGAGATTAATCTGGTGCTGCCGGCGGAAATCGCAGGCCTGTCAGCAGCAGAGGTGGTATGCCGCGGGGAAGTAGTGCGCACGATGGAAGCGGAAACGCCATCGATGAATCCAGCGCTGGCCGCGAAGATTCTGCAATACCACTTCCAACACGGCTCACACGTTCCGGAAGCGTGAGTACGGGGTATATACCAAAAAAAACGCGTTTTCTTTGCAGATCTATGAAAACAAAGGATCTGTTTTCGAGATACCCTCGTAAAATATCCCTTCTAAAGGACTTATGTGAGGGGATATCCGGAACTTTTCTGCTTCGTAAGTGTCTGAAAACAAGGGGGCGTTTTAGAGATACCTCTAAAATATCCCTTCTAAAGGACTTAGGAGGGATTTGGGGGGCAGACTTGGGTCGAGAGGGCCCGCAATCGGTGAATTGTCAAAGAGCCCGAAGATTCTGCTGTTATCAAACAGCTAATGTCCTATTCGTTATGTTAGCTTAGTTGAGACGCCCGGGTCAACGGAAAAACTCGCCGTCCCAGGCCTTGAAGACTGCTGAATGTAAACGTAGGCGCCGGCCGAGGTACCTGATAACCCCGATGTCCTTCCTGTTTCCTGAGGGGTTTTGAGCGCTATGGCCTGGTTTCGTCAACTGTCTTCTTGCGCAGGCGTTGACGCGCTGCGGCAAAACACCTAACATTCTCGCCGACAGGTCTTTTGCCCAGATGATCGGCCGCACCGTTGGCCACTACCGCGTGCTGGAGAAACTCGGCGGCGGCGGCATGGGTGTCGTTTACAAGGCAGAGGATACGACCCTCGGTCGCCTCGTCGCCTTGAAGTTTCTACCTCCAGATTCGTTGGAAGACCAACAGGCGCTGGATCGCTTTCAGCGGGAAGCCCGTGCTGCCGCAGCGCTGAATCACCCGAATATCTGCACTATCCACCAGATTGGCGAGCATGAAGGCCAGCCCTTCATTGCTATGGAACTGCTCGAAGGGAAAACTCTCAGGCATGTTCTGCAACCCAAGCCGCCTTCCGTCGAGCAAGTCCTTGAGTGGTCGATCCAGATTGCCGATGCTCTCGACGAAGCTCATGGGGCTGGCATTGTGCATCGCGACATTAAACCGGCGAATCTGTTCGTGACGCGCCGGGGAGCGATAAAAATACTTGATTTCGGCCTGGCCAGAAAGACGCATATGCGGAAATTGGCCGCCGGATCCTCCCTCTCAGCTCAAGCTACCAGCACCCTTAGTGAAGAGCATCTGACGAGCCCTGGGCAAGCGCTGGGTACGGTGACCTACATGTCGCCCGAACAGGCCCGGGGGGAGGAACTGGATCCCCGCACCGATATCTTTTCTTTCGGAGCTGTACTTTACGAAATGGCCACTGGCAGGCCCCCGTTCACAGGCGGGACCACCGCGGTAATCTTTGACGCCATTCTTCACCGAGCTCCGGTATCGCTACTACGTCTGAATCCTGAAGCGCCGGTCGAACTGGAGCGGATTGTCAACAAGGCCCTGGAGAAGGACCGGCGATTGCGCTACCAGAGTGTCTCGGACATGGCCGTGGATTTGAAGCGCCTGAAGCGGGAGATCGATTCTTCCGGACACCAGCAGCAAGCTTCGCTTTCTGCCTCGCAGGCGGCTGTCGCAGGTCGAGACGGAATTCCGTCGAGTGAACGCATCCTGATCGCCCAGGCCAAACGTCACAGGTTCGCGATTGCTGCTGCGGGCTCCGCCGTTTTGCTGCTTGCAACATTGGCGGTCGCGTTCGCGGTCTACAGATGGACCAGTGACCATGCCTCGCCCCTGGACCTGCAGAATATGCGGATCAGCAGGCTCACGAAGAATGGCAAAGCCATCAATGCAACTATTTCACCAGATGGCCGCTACGTAGTTTATGTGCTGGCGGAAGGGGAGAAACAGAGCTTGTGGATACGCCAGGTGGCAGCTGAGAGCGGCCTTCAAATCGTGGCGGGCGGCCTCATGCAGTTTGACGGATTGACCTTCTCGCACGATGGCAATTTCATCTACTTTACGGCTACAGCAGTGGATCACCCGGAGACGGGCTATCTGTACCAAATGCCTGTCCTTGGCGGAACCCCTCGCCAGTTGATTTACAACATTGATACGGCGATCAGCATTGCCCCCGATGGCAAACGGATAGCCTTCGTTCGTGGGAATCCTCTCAAAGGCGAGACCTATCTGATCACCGCCAATATTCGCGGGTCAGATGAAAAAGTTCTCGTCACCCGAAAAAACCCGCAGACTTTCACATGGGGCCAAACTGAATTAGTCCCGCCCGCCTGGTCACCCGATGGTCAAACTATCATCGCGTCAGTTAGCGACCGGGCCCTGGGGGGCAATTTTTCGGTATTGGCCGTATCTGTCTCCGATGGCGCAGAAAAGGAGATCTACACCACGACCAGCTTCATTGGACGGCTGCAGTGGATGCCCGATGGAAGAGGTCTGGTCATGGTGCTGGCGGATCCGCTGACAGGATTACGGGGCCAACTCTGGTTTGTCTCCTATCCCGGTGGGAAGGTGAGTCGGATCACTAATGATCTAACCAACTATGATCCCTGTTGTATCTCGATCACGAGAGATGCCAGCATGATCGCCGTCATCGAGAGCAACTATACGTCTGATGTCTGGATAGCTCCAGGAGGGATAGCTGACAAGGCGCGGCAGATCACATCCGCTGAGTCGGTGGTCAGCGCAACTTGGCTGTCCAATGACCAGATTGTCATACAGAACACCAGAGGCGAGCTCCTGCGCTTGGACCGCAACGGGCACGACCGCGTTCTGTTGACCGGGGACGAACACAACAACAGCCATCCCTCAAGTTGCGGAAGCGACCGCCTCATCGTCTTTGAATCCTTGCGGTCGGGAGACAATGTCTGGAAGATGGAAGCCGATGGCTCCAATCCTACCCGCGTAACCAGTGGAAAAGGAGAATCCTTCCCCGAGTGCTCGCCCGATGGCAAATGGATCGCCTACCTAGATACATCGAAAGACCAGGAGCTTTGGCGGATATCGCGTGAAGGCGGCCAGCCTGTTCAGTTGAGCCAGGCGTTGCTGAATCCCCTATTTCGGATCTCGCCCGAGGGAAAACTCATCGCTTACCTGAGCGCTGAGTTACATCCTCACTGGATTGCCATTGCAATAGACGCAGATTCGGGGCACCGGGTGAGCTCAGCGGATGCGCCCTCTGATGTCGGTGATTTTTCATGGGCCCCCGATGGGCACGCTCTCGATTTTGTCATCACTCGTGATGCGGTATCCAATCTGCTTAGACAACCTCTGACTGGCGGACCTGCAAAACAAATCACAAACTTCAAGTCCGGACGCATATTCAGTGCCGCCTGGTCTCCCGACGGTTCACAACTCGCCCTGGCGCGTGGGGAGAGCGGCGCTGATGTTGTGCTGATAACCAGCTCGAAATAGGCGGCGATTCGCTTGCGGGGTTCGTCTTTGGGACGGAAACCGTAAAACTCAAGTGAAGGTTCAATCAGCATTTCTTCGTGTCTCTAGCCCGAATCTGAAAGTGGAGGTTGCTCGTAGTTGGCGTAACATCGCGATAGCGCTCACTGCCCCTGGGTTTTGAGTATGGTCTGATAGCGACGGAGAAGAAAACCATAGAATGAGTTATGGAGATCAAAGCCTTTATATGTTCGCATGTGTTCGAGAATAGCCGACCAGTTCTCCTCGTATCACGCGCAGGCGGCGATTGGCAATGTCTTTGCGGCGGCGATCATGACCCACAGGGAATACCACATGTTGTTGGATTGAACCACCTCGTTGACCGCGACTCGACAATACGAGAGATTCAAGACCTTCAGCGAGAATGGGAAGCAGAACGGAGCGCTATCGGAGCATCATGGCTCCGAACGAGAGTCGCGGAGAAAAGTAGCTGACTGGCGATAAATCGCGATTACACTCATCGGGGCACCGACCCTCCGAGCACGAAAAAAGTGTGATCAGAAATGGGCCTGCCCCCCGCAAAAACGCAAGGGGCAGGGCACGCCGGCTCTTTTTATTGGTCTCACAACTTAAGTGTCCTGGGAGCAAAGTTTGCGGGTGGGGTTGGTTGAAAATGGGTTTGTTGTTAGATCGTTGCTTATGGGTTTTCCAGACGAGCGACTGCTGACGACCCGATTCCTCGCGCTTCTTCGACCTTGTCCGCCATGGCGTACTTCAATTCTTCAATGCCTTTACCAGTCACCGCGGAGATGGGGAACGGTTCCAGGCCTTTCTTCTTGCAATAGCGCTTCAGCTTTGCCAGCTTGTCTTGATTCGCGATATCGATCTTCGACGCGACCATGATCACGGGCTTTTGATCGAGTCCTGCGCCAAAGCTTTTCAGTTCGCCTTCGATTACTTCGATGTCCTTCACCGGGTCTGGACGGCCGCTCGCGTCCGATACATCCACCAAATGCACTAGCAGGCGCGTGCGCTCGATGTGCCGCAAGAATTGTATGCCCAAGCCTGATCCTGTGTGTGCGCCTTCAATCAGGCCAGGAATATCTGCCACCACGAAGCTGTGTTCTTCCTTCGCCTCGCCGACTGCCACGACGCCGAGGTTGGGCTGCAGAGTCGTAAATGGATAATCGGCAATCTTGGGCCGCGCGGCCGAGATGCGCGAAATCAATGTGGACTTGCCGACATTTGGATAGCCGACCAGGCCCACATCGGCGAGCAGCTTGAGTTCCAGGCGGAAGACGCGTTCTTCGCCGGGTCGCCCCTCTTCGTGTTCACGAGGCGCCTGGTGCGTGGACGTCGCAAAACGCGCATTTCCCCGGCCGCCGCGGCCGCCGCGGGCAATCACTACGCGTTCGTCTGCGTGCGAAAAGTCGTGGACCTTCTCGCCCGTTTCCGCGTCGTAGACGATCGTGCCGACTGGGACTTTCAATAAAACGTCGTCCCCTTCGCGGCCCTTACAGTTCGAGCCTTCCCCGTGGCGTCCGCGCTGCGCCTTGTATTCAGGATTGAAGCGGAAATGCACCAGCGTGTTGTGGCGCTCGCTCGATTCCATCATCACATCGCCGCCGTCGCCGCCGTCGCCGCCGGATGGGCCACCCCGTGGAACATACTTCTCCCGGCGGAAGGCGAGACAACCGTTGCCGCCGTCCCCGGCTTTTACTCGGATTGTGGCTTCATCGATGAACATCAAAATCTGCTTGTGTGGGGACGCTGTCGCCCGTCCCTGCCGAGCGAATCTCGGCAGCTTTGCATGCAACAAAAAAGCCTCAACCCGAAGGCGAGGCTGATGCCAGTATGGCGCGGGCGCCCCCGCCCGCGAGTCAACGCAACAATCTACTCCGCGGCGATAGGCTCGATCATTACGTACTTGCCCAGCTGTCCGCGATCCTTAAACACAATGCGGCCTGTAATCTTGGCAAATAAAGTATCGTCCTTGCCGCGGCCCACGTTCAGCCCCGGCTTCACCCGCGTGCCCCGCTGCCGCACGATAATCGTACCGCCGGGAACCAATTGTCCGCCAAATGCCTTGAAGCCTAAGCGTTGCGCATTCGAGTCGCGACCGTTTCGAGAAGTACCCTGCCCTTTTTTATGTGCCATAACTTAATCCAGTTTTAGTGTGAGCTTTCAGCTTTCAGCCGTCAGCTTTCAGCTACTTCTTTTTCTTAGGCGCAGCTTTCTTCACCGCCGACTTCTTAGCCACAGCCTTCTTCTTTGCCGGCGCCTTATGAGCCTTCGCCTCGACTTTAACCTCTTCCGTCTCTACCGGAGCTGCCTTCTTGGGCTTGGCGACCTTTTTGGGAAGTTCTGGAGCAGTGAATTTCTGCCCATCAAAGGCAATCTCTGAAATCCGCACCTCAGTATAGCCCTGACGATGGCCGCGCAGCTTCTTGTACTGCTTCTTGCGTTTGTAGTGGAAGACCAGAATCTTTTTCTCGCGGCCTTGCTCGACCACATCGCCGGTCACAAGTGCTCCGGGCTGCGGCTTGCCGATCTGGCCATCACTGGCTGAAACCGCAAGTACGTCGCTGAACTCAATTTGACCGTTGGTGCCCGTGCCCTGGCTCTCCACCCGAATCACATCGCCGGGCGCCACCCGGTACTGCTTTCCACCGGCGCGGATGACCGCGTACATGCTTATGTCTCCTGAAGTTCCACTCTGCGCGCTTATTCGCGCGACGGGATGAACGTCCCTTCGCACACTGCCGCGACCTGCGGAACCGGATGATTTTCTACGCTTGCTGTTTTCCGCGTCGGCGCTCTCGGCAACGAATGCGGACGGCCCCAGAACGGAACCGCGAGTACAGGCAAACTCAATCATTCTAACGTGCGTTACGGAGAAGCGTCAAACCGAAGTTTACGTTGGCGACCAACACCGTTGAGGGTAGCCAAGGGTAAGCGCATATGTAAAACTGAGAGTATGGGAAACAAGAACACGCCAAAACGCGAAAAAAGAAAGCCGAAGAAGTCAGCCTGAGGATTGAGATGGTCATGGCACCGCGAATCGCCATCCCGGTTCCGCACTCTGACGACCAGGAATACGCCGAGCGGTCTCTCCCTCAATATGAACGTGCGGTCGCAATGGCTGGAGGCGAACCGGTTCGCATTCCCGTGGATCAACCAACTGTCGAGGTGATGAAGCTGATCGAGCGCTGCGATGCCGTATTGTTACCGGGCAGCAAAGCCGACGTCGATCCGGCGAAATACAATGCGCCGCGCGATCCGCAGACGGCCGCTGCCGATTCCGGGCGCGATACGGTTGACGAGTTGTTGCTGCGGAATGCCTACAACACGCGCAAGCCGATTCTCGGCATCTGCTACGGATTGCAGACTCTGAACGTATATCGCACCGGCACGCTCATCCAGGACATTCATTCTCCGGTGAATCACGCTGCGGGACGAACGGTCCCGGTAGCACACACCGTTGAAGTCGAGCCAGGATCGAAGCTTGCGGGGATGGTCTGCCAAGGGGCTAAAGCCCTGTCCTCAACCACTGAAGCAGGATCGATTGTCGTCCCCGTCAATTCGAGTCATCACCAGGCCGCGGACGTTGTTGGGGATGGGTTGCGGGTGGTCGCACGCTCGCCGCAAGACGGAGTCATCGAAGCGCTCGAGGGAACGTCGCTGGATCACTTTGTGCTGGCGGTACAGTGGCACCCCGAGCGATCAGTTGATGAGGACGAACCCTCGCAAGCAATTTTCCGGGCGCTGGTCGACGCCGCGCGTGTTCGACGCGAGAAACTGACGCGGGAATTCAAGTCGGTCTAAAAGATCCCTACCGGCCCAAAAAACACAATTGCAGTTCGACTGCCGGTTCGGTGAATCCGTGAAATGCGTGGCTAATCTTTCTTTTCGAGCAGCACCACGACATTTGCGATCGCTGTGTTGTCGGTGCCTAAACCTTCCGGAGTTTTGGCCTTGAGACCGACGCAGCCGGCGGGAACGGCCAACAATCCCGCTATATTCTCACGGATCGCAGCAGCATGCGGACCGATCTTGGGCGCGGCAAGTATGAGCGCAGAATCCACATTCACCACCGCGTACCCCGCCGCCCGCACCCGCTGCAAAGCCTCGCGCAAAAAAACGGCAGAGTCAGCGCCTTTCCACTTGGGATCAGAGGGCGGGAACAATGAGCCGATGTCAGGCGCAGCCACGGCGCCGAGCAGAGCATCGGTAAGCGCATGCAAAAGCACGTCGCCATCGGAATGCCCGCCCAAACCCTTGGGATGAACAAGAGCGACTCCGCCAAGTTTTAGTGGGAGGCCAGGTTTGAACTCGTGAGAGTCCCAGCCAAAACCAATTCTCATGCTGGAACCTCGGCCACGGATTTCCGCGGATCCACGCCCTTTTTATTTCTTTCGTTTTCAAATAGTGGATGTCCGACCTTCGGCTTGTGCATTTTGACCCGTGTCATGTCGATGCAGAAAATTACCTGGTCAAATAAAACTCAGCTAGCTCCATGTCCCCTGGAGCCGTGATCTTTATATTTCTTGGCGATCCCATGACCACCGCCACGGCGTGACCCGAGCGCTCGACCAGCGACGCTTCGTCGGTTCCCACAAAGCCGTCAGCCCCTGCCTCGTCGAAAGCTTTCTTAAGAACATCGTAGCGAAAGCCTTGCGGGGTTTGTGCCAGCACCACGCGCTCCCGGGGCAGGGTCGCCGTAATCAGGGCGCCGTCGGATGTTCGCTCGACTTGCTTTACCGTATCTACTGCTGGCAGCGCGGCAATCGCGGCACCATGTTTCTGCGCGGCTCGGATGACGTCATGAATGATTTCTTCCGCGACGAATGGACGAACGGCGTCATGCACCAGCACGATATCGTCGTCGGCCGCGGAGACGGAACTCAAGGCGTTGGCGACCGAATGCTGGCGGTGCTCTCCGCCTTCCACCAGATGAATCTTTTTCCGCAGAACGTCTTTCGCTTCTTTTTCCAAGCGGGCGCGGAAACCTTCGATCTCATTCCCGCGCAACGCAACGTACATTTCGGAAACCTCAGGACTGGCCACGAACTTGCGCAGGGTGTGAATCAGAATGGGCGTACCGCCAAGCTCCGTGAACTGCTTGGTGGCCACGGGCTTCTTTCCCTTGGCGCTGGGCGCCGAGGCCATGCGCGTCCCCAAGCCAGCGGCCGGAATAATAACCACCACCTTCATAGCGGGCTGCAAGTATACGAGGGTGGGTGCTTCAGTTCAAATTGGACTGCACCACGTAGCTGCGATTACCCGAGATGCGTTCGTCTACTGGTAAACCGCTTTCGCCTTCGCGAAGGTTCTACAGGATTCACCTTAGCCGCATTTTGCTCGCATCGGAAGCTTCTTACTCCGCCCACCCCACACCAAATTGCCTTTCACTGGACTGTGCGCTAGAAGTTATACAGGATCAGGGACTTAGCTTGGAGGATACTGATGTTCACCCTGGCCATGAAGTTGCACAGTCGAGGGCGTGGATAAAGTCGACAACCGCCGAAGCTGGTTCGCACTCATAACATTTTGTGTCACTCCAGCGTTAGCAGTCGCTTTGGGCTCAGCCGTTCTTTTCACTGGCGCGGCGATTGCATTTGCTGTCTCCAAGCCGGTAGCAGCAACTCAGGACGTGGACAGGCCAAGAGAACGAGTCTTTGTTGGCTTGATTACCGACGATCATTGCGGAGCCAGGCATGAGATGGATTCAGGCATGAATCCTACAGAATGTACGAAGATGTGCGTACGCAATGGTTCCAGATACGTCCTCGTCGAGGGCAACAAGAGGTATGCGCTGGCGGGAAGTGAGAGCCAGCTTAACGAACTGGCCGGTCAGCGGGCGCACATTTCTGGCACTCTCGACGGAAATACCATCAGACTAAATTCGACAGGTTTTGGACAGTAACCTCGGTGTGAATCGGCGCAAATCCGTGACTGCCGTTCCCCTACTCCACCGGCCGTTCCACCACCACCGGCGCCGTCTTCTTCGGCTCTCCGTTCGGGATTGCAGTCGCCGTCGTCAAGACGACCGCTGGCCGCGACTCGGAGCGCGCCAAGCGCTCATCCCACTTGCCGAAGATCATCTTTCCTGCAGTCGTTTGGAGCACTGAGGTTACCGAAATGTCGATGGTCTTACCAATCATTTTGCGGGCGTTGTCCACCACAACCATAGTGCCGTCATCCAGGTAAGCGACGCCCTGGTTATATTCTTTGCCTTCTTTCAGGATGAACACCTTCATAGTCTCGCCCGGCAGCACGATCGGCTTCAGGGAGTTTGCCAGTTCGTTGATGTTCAAGACCGCGACACCTTGCAACTGCGCCACTTTATTAAGATTGAAATCATTGGTGATGATTTTGCCTTCGTAAAGCTTAGCCAATTCAATCAGTTTCAAATCGACTTCGCGGACCGCGGGGAAATCGTCCTCCACGATTACGATTTGCACGGAGGCCATCTTCTGCAGACGCTGCAGGATGTCGAGGCCGCGGCGTCCGCGATTGCGCTTGAGAGAATCCGCAGAATCGGCAACTAACTGCAACTCGCGCAGCACGAACTGCGGAGCCACGATCACGCCATCGAGGAAACCTGTTTCGGCGATATCGGCAATACGTCCATCAATGATGACGCTGGTGTCGAGAATCTTGTAGCTCTTTCTGGATTGTTTCTCGCCGCCGAAAACCCCGCCCAGCGCCGCTAGATTGAGCAGATCGCCCTTGTTAGCGCCGACGATCAGGCCGACGTACGCCATCAAAAGCATAACCATGATCTGCAGGAAGCTCTGGGTATGCCCTGGAGGAATGCTGTTGCGGATTACCAAGGCGAACAGATAGGCACCAAAAATGCCGAGCACGCTTCCGATGGCAGCTCCAATCAGACGCTTCAGGCTGACCAGACGCAGGCGCCACTCGAAGCTGACAATGGCCACGCCCAGCAGCGCCCCCACCCCCGCGTCCAGCTTGGGTTCAAGACCGAAGGGCTGAATCAGGTAGCAAGTAACAGCAACAAAAAAAATAAATAAGAGACGAACCGCCATTAAGTCCACGAATGGACCTCCCCGGAACCCGCCTGCCTGGAGTGGAGTTCCGCACTCGCCGCCCAACCGCCGAATCTATTGCGGCCAGTGATCTATGCGCGGAGCCTATGAATGAAACAGCTATGAACCAACGCTCCGCTTTCTGTTCAAAAATCAGACAGAAGCATCCTACAAATATCCAGTGGAAGTATATACCTGCGGAGAAGCCGCGGCGATTACGCTGGTCACAACCAGGTGTGATAAGCGAGAAGGCTGCAAATGGGCGAGAACCGGCTTGCTGGTAGACTGTCAGGCTATGAAAGCTATTGTCATCAGTCGGTTAGGTGGACCCGAGGTGCTCGAGGTGCGAGATGTTCCAGATCCTGTACCCAGCCCCGGACAAGAGTCTGTCCGGGTGCAGGCTGGCGGACTGAATTTCGCCGACTTTATGACTGCGCAAGGCGGTTATCCGGGCACGCCGAAACCGCCTCTGGTGGCTGGTCGCGAGTTTTGCGGCGTGAGGGAAAGCGACGCACAGAGAGTGATGGGCTATGCGCAGTGGGGAGCATTCGCGGAGCGGATTACCGCGCGCTCCGAGTTGTTGTGGCCTGTGCCCGAAAGCTGGACCGCGGAGGAAGGAGCGGCTTTCCCGGTGAATTACTTTACCGCGTATTTTGCCTATTGGAAGGCGGGATTAATCGGTGATTCAAAGCCAACCGCCGGCGCCGCTCAGCGGGTTCTGATTCACGCAGTGGCCGGAGGCGTAGGAACCGCCGCGGTGCAGATCGGAAAACTGCTGGGCGTGGAAATGTATGGGACCTCTTCGTCTGAGGAGAAGCTGGCGGGGGTGAAGGAGCTGGGTCTGCAGCACGGCATCAATTACAAGCAACGCGATTACGAAGAAGCGATCAAAGATCTCACGCACGGTGAAGGTGTAGACGCGGTATTTGAAATGTTGGGTGGCGAGCATACAACCAAAAGCGTGCGCTGCCTGCGCGATTTCGGCCGCGAGATCGTATACGGAAGTGCGACCGGACAAAAACCCGTGTTGGACACCCGAGTCCTCTATGCCAAGGGTGCAAGTGTCCACGGATTGTGGCTGACCTATCTATCAGCCAAGCGAGAGTTGATGGACCAAGCCTGGAAACAACTTTCCACGTGGACTTCGCAAGGTCACTTGCATCCCGTGATCGGGCATGTCCTTCCCATGGAGCGCGCCGCCGAAGCGTATCGATTGTTATCGGAAGGAAAAAACTTTGGGAAAGTGGTTCTGAAGATCGAGTAGGCCTGTCAGAAGGATGTGGACGCGAGCGTCATCGCTCGTGTTGCGCGCGGCGATTCATGTTCGGTTTAGAAGTACTTAATCCATTAGCGAACACGTCAGCGTTCTGCAGTTCGGACTTCCCGCTTTGAATTCAACATAAATTGTTTGTGCCGTTGGAAGCATGCGTGCAGGAATTACTTCGATTGTTGTGAGCTGGTGTGAAATTTTGTGAACATTCGTAAATTAACTTGTCGAAGACAAAACAAACATGAGTTGTGTCGGTGCGTACGCATACGCGCTTGCTAACGATGCTGATTATGAAGCGTCCAAGTTTCTGATTGGCAGTTGAAGCGCAAGGGAACTTTGCAACATCGAAAAACGTATATCAGCCGGTAGAGGTGAACAACCGGGCGGAAGGACAGCGCACCCGGGATTGCAGAAAAATTTCAGGGGTTAAGGGACTGGCTCAATCTCGGTTTGGCGGCCCAGGTGAGCGCAATCCCTGCAGCAGAGAGCATGCGGTCTTGCGGCCACGCGCTTTCTCCTTAACCCCGCGGCAGCATTGTAAGGCTTTCGCGGCAAAACGCAAGTTTTTCGTGAAAGACGAGCCCAGGCCGCCCGAACCGGTTCCCGACGCTTTCGGGAAAGAAAAAGGAGTGTTATGAAATTTGTAAACTTTTCCAAGGGCTTATTGCTGGGACTGGCGTTGCTGCTGGCAACAAGCGTATTCGCAGCTTCCAACAAGGGTTCCATGCAACTCCTGGATCCCGTCACTGTGAGCGGGAAGCAGTTGCCTGCCGGAGATTACTCGGTAAAGTGGGACGGCAACGGTCCCAATGTTGAGGTGAATATTCTGAGAGGCAACAAAGTGGTAGCTACAACGCCAGCCCGGCTGATTGACCTGCCTCAAAAACCCAACAACGACTCTGCCGTAGTGCAACGCAATGGCGATGGCAGCAGCTCCCTGACTGAGATTCAATTCGGCGGGAAAAAGTATGCGCTGGCAATTGGCAGCGAGTCCGCGAGTATGGATGGCAGCGGCGGCAGCAGCAGCAATAAGTAGCGGTGGTGAAATTGAACAAAAGGGGAGCCTCGAGCTCCCCTTTTTCTGATCCGCCGATTGGTTTGTACCTTATCTCCCTAAGCCCGAGTCTAGAGCCCAAAGCCCGCTTCAATACTTCGGCATTTTGGGATCCACGCGATCCGCCCAGGCCAGTATTCCTCCGGCGAGGTTGTGCACTTTCTTGAATCCCGACTGTTGCAGGAAGGCCACAGCCTTCGCGCTGCGCACGCCAGAGCGGCAATGGGCGACGATCTCGCGGCTGGAATCGAGCTCGTGCACGCGGTTCGGTAGGTCGCCTAGCGGGATCAGGTGTCCGTGAATATTGCAGATCTGATATTCGTGGGGCTCGCGCACGTCGAGCACGAAAAGGTCTTCGCCCGCATCCAGACGCCGCTTGAGCTCTTCGACTTGCATTTCAGGAACGCCGGCTTCCACTGGTTTCTCCTCGCCACGTATTCCACAAAACTCGTTGTAGTCTATCAGTTTTGTGATGGTGCGATGGGTCCCGCAGGCGGGGCAATCGGGATCTTTACGTAGCTTGAGCTCGCGAAACTTCATGCCTAACGCGTCGATGAGGAGCAGCCGTCCGATAAGCGGATCACCCTTGCCGAGGATCAGCTTGATGACCTCCGTAGCTTGAATCACGCCGACCAGTCCGGGCAGAATGCCCAGCACTCCACCTTCGGCGCAGGAAGGAACTAGTCCCGGCGGCGGAGGGTCGGAATATAGACACCGATAACATGGGCCATCCTTTGTGGCGAAGACGCTGGCTTGTCCTTCAAAGCGGAAAATCGAACCGTAAACATTGGGCTTGCCGGTGAGCACGCACGCATCGTTTACCAGATAGCGAGTGGGGAAATTGTCAGTTCCATCGGCAATAATATCGAAGTCGCGAAACAGTTCAAGCGCATTGTCGCTGCTCAGCCGAGTTTCAAACTTGCGAATATTCAAAAACGGATTGATTGCCTTCAGCTTCTCAGCCGCGGAATCCAGCTTCTTGCGACCCACGTCGGCGGTGCTGTGGATGATCTGCCGCTGCAGATTGGTGTAATCCACCACATCGAAGTCCACGATCCCAAGCGTGCCCACGCCAGCCGCGCCCAGGTAGAGCGCCAACGGCGAACCCAGTCCGCCGGCTCCAATACAAAGCACGCGTGCCGCCTTGAGCTTCTGCTGGCCTTCCATTCCGACCTCGGGCATGATCAGGTGGCGCGAGTAACGCAGAACCTCATCGTTGGTGAGAGTAGCGGCTTCCGGTTTCGCTTCAACTGGTTTGACTTCTGTAATGGTGGCCATAAAACCTCGGTTCAGAAACGTTGATTTTCTCGATTGCGAAACGGACAACTAGAAACAACAACAGAACGGACAACAACAGCAGACGCTGTGGCAGGGCATTCGAAGCGTGGTCCATCCGCAAGTCATTGGTCGGGACATCACGGTTTACCGGCCCCCAGCAATCGAAGGCACAATTGAAATAGTATCACTCTCTTTGAGCGCGGTGGCTTCTTTTTGCAGATAGCGGACGTCTTCGTCATTCAGGTAAACATTCACAAAAGAACGGAGTTTGCCGTCGTCGGTGTAAAGATGTCGCCGCAAATCAGGATGCTTGGCGACAAGTCCGGACAAGGCTTCGGCGATCGTGCCGGCTTTCACTTCAACCGTCGGCTGCTTGCCCGCATATTGCCGCAGGGGTGTGGGAATGTTGATCTTCGTCATCTTGATAGATGATGCTGGAAAGAAGCCCGGGGATTCAGTCTGCTTGCCGAGCCGCTGTAAGCAACGTCTGTACAGACGAATTTGACACACCTTCCGTAGAAACGTAGCTTGCTACGTTTCTGATGGTTCGGCTTCGATCTTTTCGTCCACTAGCTTTTTGTCATTCTCGTCGGTGCCCGTCAGTTCGAATGAATTTGTCACTGTGGCCTTGCCCTTTTCCACGCTTGTAATCACGTACGAACAGCCGAGCCAGTGGGCTTCGGCGAGATCGGTCTGCGACCAGCGAGCGGGATGGTCAGGATGCGAGTGGTAGAAGCCGACGATGTCCTCTCCCCGCTCCCGCCCCTGCCGCTGGATGCGCACCAGTTCACGCGGATCGATACTATAGCGATTGTGTGGCGAGTCGTCCCGCGTATTGCCGCAGCGGGCAATCGAGGTGATCACACGCCCGTCCTCGCGCATTTGACCGAGCAACACTCCACAGCACTCGTGAGGATAAGTCTCCTCGCCATGGCGGCGAAGCTCCTCAAATTCAGTTTTGCCAACCTTCAACATAAGACTTTCACCACAAACACAGAGACACAGAGATATCCATTTTTCTTCTTCTCTCTGTGACTCTGTGTCTCTGTGGTAATGCCGCTATTCTTCCTGCCAGAATCTCTCACTCAAATACTTGTCGCCCGAGTCGCAAAGAATCGTCACAAACACAGCGCGGTCGTTTTTCTTAAGCTGCCGCGCCAGTTGCAGGCAGCCGACCACGGCTGCGGCCGCCGATATACCTACCAGCAGGCCTTCCTCGCGAGCCAGACGCTTGGCCATGATGTACGCGTCTTCGGTCGAAATTCCCAGGTCGGCGTCAGCCAGGGATGAATCATAAATTTTCGGAACAATGGCGCTGGCCATATGCTTGGCGCCTTCGATCCCGTGGAACGCGGAATCCGGCTGCAGGGAGACGCAGCGGATGCGTGGATTCAATTCCTTCAAGCGCCGGGTCGTGCCCATGAAAGTTCCGCTGGTGCCTAACATCGAAACGAAGTGGGTGATGCGTCCTTCTGTCTGTTGCCAGATTTCGTTGGCGGTGCCTTGATAGTGAGCCTGCCAGTTGGCGTCATTAGAATATTGGTCGGCGTAGTAATACAGGTCTGGATGTTTCGCGGCGAGCTCACGCGCCATGCGGATGGCGCCATCTGAACCGTCGGCAGGGTCGGTGTAAATGATGTTCGCGCCGTAGGCGTGCAGAATGCGCTTGCGTTCTACCGATACATTCTCCGGCATGCACAGCGTCACCGGAAATCCTTCCGCTGCGCCAAGCATGGCATAGGCGATTCCAGTGTTGCCGCTGGTCGAATCCAGCAGAATTTTACCGGATGTTAACTTGCCACTCGCCCGCGCCTGCGCCACGATGTTGGCAGCGGCGCGGTCCTTGACCGAGCCTCCGGGATTGAGCCACTCTGCTTTGCCGAGTATCTCGACGTTGGGTAGATCGGCGGCAATACGTGTCAGGCGAAGCAAAGGAGTGTTGCCGATGCGATCCACCGCTCGCTGCCCCAAAGCGGGTTTGCTGAAGTCATCCTCTTTGCCAGCATGTGCAGCAGAACGAGGCACTTCCGCGAGATTTGGAGATACGGGCTGCATACACTACAAACTCCAAGGCCGTGACTTACGTAATGTCCCTTAGAACCGAAATTAGGCACTACAAACGATTGATTAGATTATAAGAGAGACTGATTAGTTCCAGCGAAGATCGGGCAACGTACCTTTTCCAAGGAGCCGCATCTAACTTGTAGCGAGAACGAAGGACGAAATGACATCGAAGGTAGAAGAACGAACATATGAAGAGGCGCTGAACTGGCTGCGCGATCACGGTTTTGATCTGCTCGAGGCGCCGGGCACGCAAGCACGAGTGTTCCTGAAGAAATATAACGTATCGGCAGCCATCCAGAAGAATGGTGACGATCACGTAAAGATATTTGCTTATCCCGGCTACCTGATCGGCAGCGAAATTTCAAAGCTCGTCAACAAGGGATACCAGCAGTTCCTCAAGACCGCCAAGACCGAAGTTCCCGCAACCGCCGACCATCTGAAAGCCCTGCAACAATTCACCGAAGAATTAAAGGAGGGCTTGGGCCTGCCTACGCTGTACAACGAGTCGCTCGGCACCGTGAGCGAATCGTATCAGTACGACCGCGTTGAGAATCGCGACAAGCCACCTGCGGCCCGGCCGAAGCGTCCATGGGAAAAAGCCGGAGCCATAGCTGCCGCCGCGAAAAAGGGCCGCGCTTAGACCTCAACCTCCGTCACACGAACTCATTCAGCGTAATGGCTGATTCCGTCAACTGATTGCACCAATGGCAGCCAAGCTCTGTAGGATCATGCCGGTATGTCTTTGCAATATACCCACCTGCTGATACCGGAACGCGCAGATTTTGTCCCGCCTCCGGCACAGATCGCCTCTTTCCTTGAGGGTCTTGTAAACCTCAACAGTGCCCCATCGAAGGCCGCCATTAGAGTTGCGAAACACTCGGGCAAGTTCCGCACTGGCTCCGATGCTCTCACGGGGGAGAAGATCTCCATTCCCGTGCGCGATTTCGCGTCATTGGGGAGCATCTCCGACATACCGGAGCGACTGGTGGGACTGGGTGACTATGACGTGGTGTTCTCAGGCCAGGGTCCCCCCAAACTTTCTCCATTCACGCTGTACACCACTACGGACTCAGAGGGGTCGGCGTTCAAAGGAACATATAGCTACGAAATCCGCTGCCGTCTGCGGGCAGAAGTTGTGTCAACTTGCGCGGAGCCTCCCTTCGGCAGCCCATGCCCATCGGAGAGGCAGAGCGGTATTTTTCGTCATCCAAACACCGGCACGACAATCGAAGTGCCGAATGCGGCCTGTGCTCGTTTCTGGATTGAATTTCAGTTCGGCAAATGGCTGCTTCCGAGAATAGACAGAAGTTTGAATGTGCTCGAACCGTCAATTCTCGCGAACGCAATCGAGCGTTTCGGGACGGGATTCGCTCAGGGTTGCATCTGCTAGTAAGGAGCACTTTTCAGTGAAAGCTCAGCCGATCAGTTTCTTGGCGCGCTCGTACAGAAATTGCTCCCAAACTTCACCTTCGTAATCACAAACCCTCTTCCGTGATTCGTCATCTGGCCTTATCCTGTTTAAGACATCCGTGGTCGTTGACTGCGCGGTTTCTTTCCGGAAGTCATGATTCCAATTCGTCTCTATACCATGATCTTTGGCGGCGCTGGCGCTTTGCTCGCCGCGTATCTCTTGTTGCGCCGCAAGCCCAAGGGGCCGGATGAAGTGGAGCGGGAACGGCGGGCCTGGCTCGACCGCGTGGGCCGCATTACCGACGGAACAGTAATCGATGTGCAGGAGATGCAACCCGACGGACGCAAGCCGGCCACCTTCTTGATTTTCCAATATGACGTGGCCGGCGTATCTTACGAGGCCTCGCAGGACGTGACCTATTTGCGGCAACTCATCAACCTGCATTCCTGCCGTCTCGGCCTGCCGACGTCCGTCCGCTACGATCCCCAGAATCCGGGAAACTCCATTGTGGTTTCCGAGCGCTGGATGGGGTTGAGGCAGTAGAAACGGTCGTTGGTCGTTAGTCCTTGGTCATTGGCCAATACAATTCCAACATTTACTTGATGAGAAACGTGGGGTGAGTGGGAGGGGTTCTTGTTCGGGCCAACGACGAACGGCCAACGACTAAGGACGATCCTAGCTTCCCGCCGCGAAGCCGCCAGCGTGCGCCATGGTAAGGCGGAGGAATTTGTGGGGATTCACTGGGGTGTCGTTGATGCGAACTTCGTAGTGGAGGTGAGGACCGGTGCTGCGGCCGCTCAATCCAACATACCCAATGGTGTCGCCTCGGTGGACATACTGTCCGGGGACTACCGCATAACTGGCAAGATGCCCGTAGCGAGTTGAAATCCCGTGACCGTGATCGAGGGCGATAGCCCGCCCGTATCCGCTCATGAAGTCGGCGAACATCACCACGCCATCGGCTGGAGCGATGACCGGCTGCCCGTACGATGCCGATATATCAACTCCGCGGTGAAACGCACCCTCACCGTTGAAGGGATCGATTCTTTCTCCGAAAGATCCCGTGATCGGACCCTCCACCGGCCAAAGGTTCGGAGCCGAATTGGCCTTTAGCCAGTCCGCAGTGGTTGCATTCCGGGTAAGGCCAAGAGAAATGCCAGTCGCAGCCGCGCCACTCAGCGCGGTGTCTTTCAGGGCATATAGCCGGTCGAGGGAAGAACTTACTTGGGCGTCCTGCACGTGATCGGAAGATTCCGATTCCAAAGTCGGGTTGGATTTCAAGCCGTAGAGCGAAGAAACTTCGCTCGCCAGGGAGCCGAGCGAAGCTACTTGAATGTCTCGTTCCTGGGCTACCTGCTCCAATCGCGAATAGCGGTTTTTCAGCTCATCTTTCTGGGTTCGCAGCTCGTTGTAGTGCGAGACCTTCAATAGCATTCGCATGTACGAGCTGGCGATTCCCGTCAGGCTCAAGGCCCCTATGGCCGCACCCACAACTAGAACGTACAAATAATGGACCGGGATAGGGATCTTGCGGAGCTGCCCGTCATCGCCCCGGGCCACGAAAAGTATGTAGAAACGCTTACGCAATAGTTTCCCTTCGTAATTCGATCGAGCCATCGCGGCAGGTTCGCCGCTTGTGAATCTAACCGTCTGATTCCTGTTGGGGTCTTACCTTCCCCTTTTTAGGGAGAGGGCTGACACACCCCGTTCTACCGGAACCAGGTCAGGCCCGAAATCCTTTTGTGCCTGCAATCCTAACCGCATGCGGCACTTAGCTCGGCCAGAGTTTTTCGGAAGCAGCTTCGCAACGGTAACAAAGTGGGCCCCTCCTGTCAACGACCCATAGCACAGGGCAGGGTTACGGAAGATAGTATCAGCCAGTTACCACTGGTAAACACCTGCAGTGTAAAGATCAAAGTCAGTGCAAAGATCAAAGTTGTGCGGGGTCACGTGGCCCCGCCAGCCATAGCCTACAACCAAAGGCCTCTGTTGGATGGGTTGGAGCCCGCGTGAGTTGCCAAGTCTCTTCGCTGCAGGCGTTAGCCATCAGGTTTCCTGCCCAGGGATTTCTTGCTTGTATATTAGGCGTATCCGGGTGGATTGAACGCATGCCTCAGGCTGAAAAACTATTGATCGCTCGCATTCGGAGTCGGGCCGCCCGCAGGCGAGGGGTGGCAGCGGGAATTGGAGACGATTGCGCCGTCCTTAAAATCCCCGCCGGGCACCAGGCGCTGGTTACCACCGATTTCAGCTTGGAAGGGGTTCATTTCCGGCGCGAATGGCACCCGGCTGAGGTGGTTGGCCATCGCTGCCTCACCCGCGGACTCAGTGACATTGCCGCCATGGGTGGCGTTCCCGTCGCCACATTCTTGTCACTCGCCTTGCCGAAAAACTTGCCGCAGTCTTGGGTTGACCAGTTCGTCAAAGGCTTGCTCAAATTGGCAGACAAGTTCAAAGTGAGCCTGGCGGGCGGAGATACAGCGCAATCTCCGGATGGAGTGCTGGCAGACATTGTTGTCATCGGCTCAGTCCCCAACGGGAAAGCCATCAAGCGCTCGGGCGCACGCGCTGGCGACCGTCTCTACGTGACTGGGGCGTTGGGGGGCGCAGCCGCCACGCTGAAGCTGCTATTCTCTGGCGGAAAACTACGACCCGTCGATTTTCCCAGCCACTTCCACCCTTTGCCGCGGGTCGAGGTAGGCCGATTCCTGCAGCAGAAGGGCCTCGCCTCAGCCATGATCGACCTGAGCGACGGCCTCTCCACCGACCTGGGACACATCTGTGAAGAGAGCGAAGTAGGCGCCGAGATTCACGCCCCAGCCATCCCCCGCATCAGCATCGGGAAACCACCCCGCGAAGTCGACCTTGAATTCGCGCTGCACGGGGGCGACGACTACGAATTGCTCTTCACCGTTCGCCCTCCCAAACACGTCCCCAACCGCATCGCCGGCGTTCCGATCACGCAAATCGGCCACATCACCAGAGATAAGCACGTGGTTCTAGTGAATGACGACGGTGTGAGTTCCGACCTCCGTCCCAAAGGCTGGGAGCATTTCAAACAGTAGGCATGGAATGAATATTGCGGCGGCGGGTCTATGACCCGCCGTGTCGAGTGCGGCTCAATTCGCCTCGCGCGCACGGCATGTGACTTTCGTGCTACATCAGACTCTTCTTTATGTGTTGTCCGTACACCAACCGGATTAGAGTAGTTCTATGTCGTCCGCAAAATCCGTCCCTCTTCTTATTGCGTTTTGTCTGTGGCTAAACGCTGCCCTGCCTGCACAACCGGCATCCGTGCCTTCGACGGCCAAGCCGATCGTTGACAATACTTTTGTTCAAAAGCAATTCGGATCGACGTGCTCTCTCATCGGAATCGATCCTCTCATCGCGGACTTGGATAGCGATGGTGTCGAAGACATAGTTATCCCGGCGCGCTGTACCAACCCGATGATGGACCAGGTCGAAAACGGCTTCGTGGTGGTTGATCCCTACAACAGCTTCTTTGGCTATGGCAATCCCAAGATCACGACGCAATTTGCCTCGGAAGACCCTGACCGCCGCGGCTACTCGCTGCTGGTGATTCACGGGGCCGGCGCCGAAGCCTGGCACTCTGCTACTCCTAAGGCGAAGTTTCTTATTGTGAATTTGCCGTTCAAGCAGGTCATAGTGAAGAAAATGGCGGTAAAGAAGAACAAGACGATCATGGGAATCTTCACCGAGGAAACCGGCGGCGACCAGGCCACCTCTGTCCTCTTTTGGGACGGCAAGAAATATAGATATCAGCCACTCGGCTCCAGCATGGAATAATCGCCACTAGAATCACGTGGGGACAGCCGCCCTCGGCTGTCAAGCCGAGCGAAGCTCGGCAGCCGCCTAGTCATATCTGATCCCCCAACCGGCTATAATTCTCCCGCCATGAACCTCGAACAGAAACTAGCCGAACTGAAGAAGCGCGACCACCTCGCCGAAGACGGCGGAGGCGAGCAGCGCCGTGAAAGGCAGCATAAAGAAGGAAAAATGTCCGCCCGCGAGCGCATCGAGTTCCTGCTCGATGAGGGCACGTTTGAAGAAACCGACAAACTGGTGACGCATCGCTGCAACGACTTCGGCATGGCGGAGCAAAAAATCTACGGCGACGGCTTCATCACCGGATACGGCCGCATCGAAGGCCGCTTGGTATTCGTTTTCGCGCAGGACTTCACCGTCTTCGGCGGCTCGCTCTCCGAAGCTAACGCCGCGAAGATTGTGAAGGTCATGGATCTAGCCGCCAAAATGGGTGCGCCAATGATCGGCCTCAATGATTCCGGAGGCGCGCGCATTCAGGAAGGCGTAATGTCGCTGGCCGGCTACGCCGATATCTTCTTGCGCAATACGCTTTACAGCGGAGTTGTACCGCAGATTTCTGCGATCATGGGCCCATGCGCCGGAGGCGCCGTCTACTCGCCCGCGATTACCGATTTCATTCTCATGGTCGATAAAACTTCCTACATGTTCATCACTGGCCCGGATGTAATCAAAACGGTCACGCATGAGGAGGTCACAAAAGATCAGCTAGGCGGCGCCGAGACGCACAACGAAACCTCCGGCGTGGCCCACTTTAAAGCTCACGACGACGCCGAGTGTCTATCGATGGTGCGAGAGCTGCTCAGTTTCATGCCCTCCAACAATCTCGACGACCCGCCGCGCAAGCCTTGCACCGACCCCATCGATCGAGCCGATCCCGCCCTGGACAAAATTGTCCC
The DNA here is from genome assembly GCA_963832245.1 of uncultured Acidobacteriota bacterium. Classification (GTDB taxonomy): domain Bacteria; phylum Acidobacteriota; class Terriglobia; order Terriglobales; family Acidobacteriaceae; genus JABDBE01. The sequence continues at coordinate 790,578 of CAWHTG010000004.1, read as the reverse complement.
CGACCAATCGAACCTGCCCTACGACATCAAAGACGTAATCCATGCCGTAGTAGACGACGGGTACTTTTTCGAAGTCCAGGAACACTACGCAAAAAACATCGTCGTGGGATTCGCCCGTCTGAACGGAAAGCCCGTGGGAATCGTAGCCAACCAGCCCGCATTTTTAGCTGGCACACTGGACATCAACGCCTCCATCAAAGGGGCCCGCTTCGTTCGCTTCTGCGATTGCTTCAATATTCCGCTCGTAACCTTTGAAGACGTGCCCGGATTCCTCCCCGGAACCAATCAGGAATACGGTGGCATCATCAAACACGGCGCCAAACTGCTGTTCGCCTTCGCCGAAGCGACGGTACCCAAGGTGACGGTGATAACCCGCAAAGCCTACGGCGGAGCCTATTGCGTCATGGCCTCCAAACACATTCGCACCGACGTGAATTACGCGTGGCCCACCGCAGAAATAGCGGTCATGGGTCCGGAAGGCGCGGTGGACATCGTCTACAAACGCGAACTCGAGAATGCTGACAATCGCGAAGCGGCTCGTCAAAAAAAGATCGAAGAATTCCGCGACCGCTTCGCCAACCCCTACGTAGCGGCCGACCGCGGCTTCGTCGATGCCGTAATCCAACCTCGCGAAACCCGCAAAAAACTAATCCAAGCCCTGGAAATGCTGGAGACCAAGCGCGACAAGAACCCTCCGAAAAAGCACGGAAACATCCCACTCTAACTTAGGCGATGCGGGTCTGGCTTGACTTGGAAACATATTGAGACTAGTCTCCCGCTGGCTCGAGAACTCCAGTTTTTTGTACTGGAGTCCGGCTGATCAAGATTTATTAACTTTTCGACAGGGGAGGCGTTAATGAAACGAATCACCGACATGTTGTTGTTGGGTTCTCTGGTAGCGGGCAGCTTTTGCATGGCAGCGGCGCAGGAGCAGCCAATGCCGCCGCCCAAGGTGCTGACCGTTACGCGGGAGTTTGTGAAAGCAGGAAAAGGTGGAGCGATGCACGACAAAGCCGAGAGTGCCTTTGTCCAGGCATTTGCCCGTGCCAAGTGGCCGACACACTATCTGGCCATGAATTCTCTTTCCGGCAAGCCGCGGGTATTGTTTTTTACCGCGTATGATTCTTTCGAATCCTGGGAGAAGGACGTAAAGGCGATTGAGAAAAACGCGGCACTCTCCGGTGCACTGGATCATGCCAACGTGGCTGACGGGGAACTGCTGGATTCAATGGACCAAGGCGCTTGGGCTTATCGCGAAGACTACAGCCTCCGCGCCCCGGTGGACATCCCGCATATGCGTTACTTTGAAATTTCGGTCTTTCATGTGAAGCAGGGGCATCGCAAGGACTGGGATGACGCCGTGAAGATGGTCCTGGCGGCGTATCAGAAGGCATCACCGCAGATGCATTGGGCTTGCTACGAGGCTGCCTTTGGCGCGCCCGATGGCACCTACGTTTTCATAACCCCGATGAAGTCGGCAAGCGAAATCGACCAGTCCTTTGCGCAAGACAAAGACTTTCAGGCTGCCATGGGCGAAGACGGCATGAAAAGACTGGAAGAGCTCTCGGCTGCGTCAATCGAATCCAGTGAATCGAACTTGTTCATGTTCAATCCGAAGATGAGTTATGTGGGCGATGACTGGGTGAAAGCCGATCCGGAGTTCTGGAAACCCAAGCCGGCAGCAGCGCCTGCGGCTGCGCCTAAGAAATCGGCGGAAAAACCGGGCACTGGGCAGTAGGCGGCAAACTCGGGAGGAACATTCAATAAGGGCATGGACGTCCTCGCCGCGGCGATCGGCGAGGACGCCCGTCGCTCCACCGCCGATTTGTAGCCTTACCGCATCAGAATCGGCACCCACTCGCCGGGCTCGATGCGTTCGCGATCCGGTGGAATCACGATATAACAGTTCGCCGCGGCGGTCGCTGCAATGTCTCCCGATCCTTGCCAGCGTACTAATTCGACGTCTGCCTGCTCGAATTCGCCGGAGAGGATGGCGGGCAAGAAGCGCTTCAGTCCGGGCTTGGTCTTGATCTCGGATTTCAGCTTGGCATGGAGAAAAATTAGCTTTCGCGGCGTCATGCCGGCCAGGGCTTCCAGTACCGGCCGGGCGAAGAGTTCGAACGTTAACATCGTTGAGACTGGGTTTCCCGGGAGACCGAAAAAATATTTGTGGGCCTCAGGAGCTAAAGCCCGGTTTTCTTTTGCGATGCCACCGGCACGGCTGAAGCCGTGTCCCCCCGAAGACGGATGTTTATCAAAATCTGCAAGGTGCTGCCTTTCCGAAGATGCTTGAGGTTCGAAGCCTCTGGGGCCTTGTCCCTCCGCTTCGCGGGCGGGGGCGCCCGCGTCACAAGGCACTCGTCCAAATACTACCGGCCTTCCCGGTTGAATTTGTGCTCCGGTAAAGAAGAATTCGGCTTGCAATTCTGCGAGTACCTGTTCGACCAAATCATACTTGCCCATAGAGACTCCGCCGGTGAGCAGGAGCAGATCAGCCTCCAGGCCGTCGGCGATTAGTTCACCCAGGCGTTCCGGTTCATCGGGGGCGATGGGTAGCAGCACAGGTTCGCCGCCTGCGGCAAGGATTTGGGCGGCCAATGAGTATGTGTTGGAATTGCGAATCTGATTGGGCGCGAGCGGTACGTCGATGTCTACGAGTTCATCGCCGGTGGCGAGTACGGCGACGCGAGGCTTCGAATAAACCAGCAGGCGCGATCTTCCGACAGATGCTGCTACGGCGATCGCCGCGTGATCCACGTGAACACCCGGAGACAGTAGCCGGTCACCTCGCTTTGCCTCGGATGCGATGGGCACAATGTTATCCCCGGTAGCGATTCCTTTCGTGATCGTGACCTGATTGTCCTCTCGCGACGTGTACTCGACCATCACAACTGCATCGCAACCTGGCGGTGCCGGCGCCCCTGTCATGATTGAAACTGCTTGGCCAGACTCCACCTTGAGAGTCGCATCCGCTGTGCCGCCAGCTTTAATTTCACCGATTACTTCGAGTGTGGTGGGAAGTTCGGCCAGGTCAGCGGCGCGCACTGCATAGCCATCGCGTGTAGCTCGCGGGAAAGGAGGAAAATTGCGATCGGCGAGGACAGGCTCAGCTAGGACGTGTCCGACGCCGTCGAGCAGTTCTACCAGCTCCTTGCCCCGGGGACGCAAGGTTGCGGCATGTTCCTCAACCATATGCCGCGATTGTTCGAAGGTCAGAACGCCCGCTGACGTGGACGTAGAAGGCATGGAAGGGATGATACGACAGGCGGCGGAAAAAATGCGGCCCTCCGTGCCTAACCGGGTCGAGGACCCGGTCCCACATAGCCGTGGTGGACACTCAATCAACCCAGCCTGGGCAACGACGCCCGCACGCCTACAGTTGGCTTAGTGTTGCTGTAATTCCTTCGGATCGCTTGCATGCATTACGGCGGTATCGAAATCCACTACTCCCGCACGCACAAGTTTTTTCAATTCGCCATCAAAACATTGCATGCCCTCGGAGACGCCGTCCCGCATGGCTTGCAGGAGGTTGGCTCCGGAGGAATCATCCACTTCAATGCATGACTGCGTGCGGGGGCAAGACTTCAGTATTTCGACAACGGCGATTCGTCCGGTGGCGTCTTTGCGGGGAATCAGGCGTTGCGAAACGATGTAGCGGAATGTTCTCGCCAGGCGGCTGCGAATCGACGCCTGCTCCGGACCGGCGAACGCGCTGACCATGCGATCCACCGTCTTGGCGACACTGACCGTATTCATGCTGGTGAGAATTAGGTGTCCGCTTTCGGCTGCTTCCAAAACCATTTCCATGGTCTCGCGATCCCGCATCTCGCCCACCATAATCACGTTGGGCGCCTGCCGCAAAGCTGCGCGTAGAGCCAACGCAATGCTGGGAGTATCGCTGTGCAGCTCGCGCTGGTGAACCGTGGCCCGTTTGTGATTGTGCAGGAACTCAATGGAATCTTCGATCGTGAGAATATGGCAGACCTGTTCCTGGTTGATGCTGTCGAGCAGCGCCGCCAGGGTCGACGACTTCCCCGAGCCCCGCGGCCCTGTGACCAGCACAATGCCATCGCGAAGGCGGGCCACTTCTGCCAACTGCGGCGGCAGGCCAAGCGAAGTCAAAGCCGGAATCGCAGTCGAGATGACCCTCATCACCACCGCGCAACTGCCGCGTTGGATGAACACGTTCACGCGAAAACGGGCGACTCCTGAAAGGCCGTAGGAAACGTCGCAAAAGCCCTGCTCACGTAACAGGCCGATGGCCTGCTTGTTCTCGCCGATCAGATCGGAGGCGATGCGGCGGGTGTCATCGGCGGTGAACGGGCTGAGGCCAGCACCTTGTACCCCGATCAGTTGGCCGTGGATCTCCACCTGCGGAAGCCGGCCGGGCGAGAAAATGAGATCGCTGATTTGATCGTTCGCACGCAGGATGGCCGCCAACAACTCATGCGTACCCGTTGCGCTTGATCCGGCCGAGGGCTCGAGGACAACGGAAATAGGAGCATTGCCCGGTGCCGCCATAGTTTTATTTCCGGAAGGCACGGGATCGTTCCTGTATGGGTGCCTGAACCTTACTCTAACGAAATCGGCGGCGGGGGTTCTATGAAGAACGTCAAGGGCATACACCTTAGTAATGAAGGGCTTCGAGGAGACTCGAAAAAAAACCAAAGAGGCGACCATTTGGTCGCCTCGAGTCGTAACCATTTGAAGGGCAACTATTTTTTCGTTGGTGGAGCTTTTTTCTTGCCGTAACTGGTCTCGACTGAAGCTCCGAGGCCCTGCAGCATCGCTTTGGCCTCTTCCGCATGCGGGCCGGTAGGCTGAAGTTCGAGATATTTCTGGAAAGCCTCGGCGGTGCCTGGCGGCGCAACCATTTTGTCGCCCTGCAGGGTAGCCGCGCCGATCAGATTCGTACCCTTCCAATAATAGGCATCCGCCCGGTTGGGGTCGGCGGCAATTGCCTTATCAAAGGCTTCGGCTGCGGCCTTCCGCATCTCCGAGTCATTCTTGGTGTTGGCATTGGTCAAGATGGCGCCAAGGTTGAAATAGTACATGCCTGCGCCAGCGGGATCTAACTGCGCCGCCTGGTTGTACGCCTTGACCGCGTCGTCGGTCTTGCCCAGTTGGGCCTCCGCTTTGCCCAGGTTGTTGTAGAACGAGGCCAGCACTTTAGTGGCGTCGGGCGGCTTCTGCTGAGCCGCGTCCAAAGATTTCTGTTTGAGGTCCACCGCCTTCTGGTAATTAGCGACTGCAGCCTCGTACCGTTTGGTTTTCTCCGCGGTGTCTGTCTGCTTAGCCGCTGAGCCCAGGTCGTAGTCGGCTAGTTTGGCCCACAGCAGATCGCGGCTGGGATCCATTTGCGTGGCTTCCGTGATTTGGGCAATGGCGGTATCGAAGTCTCCGCCATCTGCCGCCGTTTTGGCAGCCGCCAGCTTCTCGTTCAAATTCTTGATGGTGCTATTTTCCTTCGCAGCCTTTGCCTGTTGCTCCTGTTGCTGTTTCGCCTGCTCAGGTGTCAACCCCGAGCCTTGAGCGGCTGCGGCCTGTTCTTTTTTCATGTCGAAGTCGAGGTTGTTCTCCGCCGCGCTGACGGGGAACCCGTTGTAGTGAAAAATTTCCTTATTGTCCGGCCCTAGCAGCGTGACCTTGTAGTGGCCAGGGGTTATGCCCAAAGAGAAGTATTCGCCCTTGTTGTTGGTTTTGAGGTCGTACTTGCGGCCAGTATCGACATTGACCCATTCCACCACCGCGCCGGCAATCGGTTTACCCTCTACGTCCTTGCAAACACCCTTCACGCTGGCTGTGTCCTGGGTGAATGCGGGACTGGCACACAGCGCAGTCATCAGCATGAAAAGCATTAACATCACAAAATATTGCTTCATCGTCGTTGCCTCCGGATAAAACTTGTAGTCTCAGCATTGGACTTCTGGCCACGTGCTGCTTTGCTTTATGGAACTCGAATAATGGCTGCTACGCCTTTCCTGCCGTTTCACAATAACAGATCGGGTCCGCAGCGCCGGCATCCTGGAAGGCCCGGAGCCGAAGCACACAACTATCGCACACTCCACACGCGCAATCTTCCCGGCTATAACAGGACCACGTTAAATCGAAGGGAGCGCCCAGTTCAAGGCCAAGCCTCACAATTTCCGCCTTGCGCATCCCGATCAGCGGGGTCACGATTTCGATCCGGCCATCCTTGGTCCCTGTTTTTACAACCTCATTAAAGGCTCGGTAGTAAGCGGGACGGCAGTCAGGATAGCCTGAACTGTCCTGTTCCACCGCACCGATGAAAATCTTTTCCGCTCCCAGAACCTCCGCCCAACTGACCGCGACGGATAGGAAGTGCGCATTGCGGAAGGCGACGTAGGTCACCGGGATGTCCTGTCCGATCGTTCCCTGATCGATCATGGCCGACTCGGGAACAGCAATATCGGGATCTGTCAAAGCCGACCCGCCGATCGCCCGCAAAGCTTCATTTCGGACCAGGAGACGGTCATGAATATTTAGACGATCGCAAATTCCGAGGAACGCCTGTCGCTCTCGCTCTTCAGTGCGCTGGCCGTAGCTGATGTGCACCGCAGCCGCGTCGAAGTCTCGTGCAGCCAGTGCTGCACAGACGCAGGAGTCCATGCCGCCGCTGAGCAGGACCACCGCGCGGGATTTGTTCTCTCTCAACATTCGAACTGCACCACAGAGTCACAAAGAAAAAAAGAAAAAGGACGGCTTTTCACGACGCGGACCTGGAATAGCCCAAGAATCTCGTTACTTGTCTTGGCCTTGCTTTCTCGGTGTCTCTGTGACTCTGTGGTGAAAGACTTATACGCTCTTCATCGCAGGATCCCAGATGAACTTATGAATCTGTAAACTCAGGCGAGCGGGAACGTTGTCCGCGAGCATCCACTCCGCAAGTTCCCGCGGATCCAGCAAGCAATGCGAACTGTCTCGCGGGCCACTCGCGTCCTTACTGAAGGCCGGCGAGAACAATACAGCAGTCACGCGGCGCGCTAGCTGATGGCGGGCCACAAAGTCGCGCGCGAACTCGTAGTCTGTCCGGTCGCTCAGCACGAATTTGACTTCGTCCGCCGAATCGAGGGCGTCCAAGTTTTGCATATCGAAGCTGTCATACTCTCCTGAATTTGGACACTTCACGTCCACGATCTTGACCACACCCTTCGGGACCTTCTCCAGTGGGCGCTCACCGCTGGTCTCGAGCAGCACGGTATAGCCGTCGTCTAACAGGCGCTGCATGAGCGGCACCACTTCCCGCTCTTGCAGCATCGGCTCGCCGCCTGTGATTTCTACCAGCCCGCCGGGACTCAAATGCTCAACCTCTTCCACGACCTCTTCCGTCGTCATACGATGACCGCCGGTGAAAGTGTACTCGCTGTCGCACCAGGAACAGCGGAGATTGCATCCCGTCAAACGGACAAACACGCAAGGCAGCCCGGCATGCGTGGACTCGCCCTGAATCGATTTGTAAATCTCGGTTATCTGCATGTGAGTCGTCGCCGGTTGGGCGATGCTACAGCTCCGAATAGGTTGCGGTGGTCGTGTCCGTTTCAAACACTGTGACGTTCTTGACTCGCACCCGGCCCGCGGTTACGCGCTCGAGCTGGGCTGTGGTTTCATCGTAAAAATACTTTGCCAGATTTTCCGCCGAAGGATTCAATACCTTAAACGGTTCCAGATCGTTGATCATCTGGTGATCGAGACGCTCGATGGCATGTTTCATCACCTCGCGCAAATCCTTGAAGTCGAGCAGCAACCCGGCCTTGTCCAATTCCTTGCCCGCCAGCGTCACCCGCACCTTGTAATTGTGGCCGTGCGGATTTTCGCACTTGCCCTTGTAATTGCGCAGGTAATGGCCCGCGGCGAATGAGTCGTCTACAGTAACTTCGAACATGAACCTCCTGACAGGCGCGGGTGTGAGCCCAGCCCGTCCTGGCCGACTATCTATTCTATCGCGAGGTTCGTTCCGCTGGCGTAGGAAAGCCTAAGCGCGCGCAATAGCGCGGAACAAAGCGATAGGACCAAGAATTCCAACCGCGATTCCGTACCCCAAGTCCGCCCAGATGAACCGCGCATAGTTGAGCACAACCAGGATCTTTCAAAACAGCCGGATGGCCTTGGCCTGTTCAATCGCCGACACTTTCCTGAGTTCCGCCAATACCGGCGCGGGCACAACGCCGTCGACGTGCACCACCGCAATGGCTTCACGCGGGGTGCCTGGCTTTGCATTTCCGACCCGGCGTCCCAGGGAAAAATCAGCAATGTTAATTTTGTGGTTGCCGAGGATCGTGCCCACTTTCCCGATCACGCCGGGGACGTCGCGGTTCCGAAGGTAAATCAGATTGCGCTCGAGCGGAGCCTCCACTTCAATTCCGTCCACGTGCAGTAGGCGGGGGGTATTCTTATGCAGCACAGCGCCCTTGACGACATGCTCTTCCCCATGCGCCTTAACCGCAATCGAAAGCACGCTGCCCGCCCCTCCGGTCGAACCTTTGGGCTTGCGTTCTTCGTGAATGCGCAGTCCGCGCGAGGAAGCAATGGCAGCCGCGTTCACCAGATTCGCTTTTTCCTCCAGCGCCTCATTCAAGATGCCCTTGATTGCGCCGTTGCGGATCAACTCCGTCTTCCACTCCGCAATGTGGCCGCTGTAGCTCAGCGAGATTTCCTCCAGCGCGCCTTCGCTGATCTGCGCCAGGAAGGAACCTAATCTCTCGGCCAGTACGATGTAGGGTTGAAGTTCGAGGTACTCATCGTGCGAAACGGACGGCACATTCACCGCGTTCTGAATCACTCCGTGCTTCAGATACTCCTTTACCTGGAGGGCAATCTGATAACCCACGGCCTCTTGCGCTTCATGGGTTGAACCGCCGATGTGAGGGGTAAGAATTACATTGTCCAAGGCTGTGAGCGGGGAGTTCTTGAGTGGCTCCTCCACAAAAACGTCCAATGCGGCCCCCGCTACATGGCCTTGCTTCAGGGCATGAGCGAGCGCCAGTTCATCGACCAGCTCACCGCGAGCACAATTCACCAGACGCACTCCGCGCTTCATCTTCTTGAGCGAGGCCGCATTGATCATGCCAGTGGTCTGGGGAGTGAGGCCGACGTGCAAAGTCAGATAATCCGCCGCTGCGTAGACTTGCTCCAATTTGGCGATTGCGATGCCTTGGTCCTTAGCCACGAGGATCGAGACGAACGGATCGTGGGCCATGACTTCCATCCCGAATGCTCGCGCCCGCCGAGCGACTTCCATTCCCACGCGCCCCAGGCCGACGATGCCCAGCGTTTTGCCCCGCAGCTCCGTGCCTTGTAGAGATTTTTTCTCCCACTTGCCGGCATGCATCAACTCATTCGCCCGGCAGAGATGGCGCGCCAGGGCCAACATCATCGCCAGCGTATGTTCAGCGACCGCAACTGCATTGGCCCCGGGCGTGTTCATTACAGCGATGCCCTGGCGAGTTGCAGGTTCCAGATCGATGTTGTCAATGCCCACCCCAGCCCGCCCGATTACGCGCAGCTTTGGGGCTTTTGCTAATAGGTCGGCATTGACCTGCACAGCCGAGCGCACAATCAGCGCATCGGCAGACTCCAACTGGGCCGCCAGTCCGCCGTCCATCTGATCGGGTGTGACCACGACCCACCGTGGCTCGCGGAGCAAATCTACGGCCGAGGCAGATATCTTTTCAGCGACGACAATTTTCATAATTTAGTTGAAGCTGATCGGTGAAAATCCATGGCGAGTTTTGGAATTCTCAACTGCGCACGCCGGCCGCAATGGTCGCCCTTGCTCCCATATGCTTCGCGTACACCTGCTGAGCGGCACGCACTGCCGCGCCATATTCGACCGGCCGTCCGGTTGCGCTCGCTAGCACGTGCTCGAGCGCCGCTAGGATTCCAACGGTATCGAGATAGTCGTAGTATCCCAGGTGCGCGACGCGGAAGAGTTGCCCCTTCATTTCGCCTTGGCCGTTCGCCACTACGGCAGCAAATGATTCGCGGAATTGTTTGATGATAGCGCCGGAATCAACCCCGCTGGGTGATTGAATCGCGGTAAGCGCCGCCGCTGGAGCGGATGGAGAGAACAGCTTCAGTCCGAGTGCCTGTGTCCCCGCGCGCGTCATCTCCGCCGCCAGTTCTGCATTGTCGACGAGCGCCTTGCGTCCAGCCACGAGATCGCCATCGCCCATTTGCCGGATGAAATCCAGAGCCACACCCAAGGCAGCGAACAACGAGGTCGCAGGCGTGTACGCCGACTCGCCTTTGGCTGCGGCCTTGCGCTCTCTACGGAAATCGAAATAATACCGCGGAGACTTTGTCGTCTCCATGCGCTTCCAGGCGCGTTCGCTGACGGCACAATAGGCGAGGCCCGGGGGGATCATCAGCGCTTTCTGCGATCCACCGATGATGACGTCTATCCCCCAGCCATCTACATCAAAGTGCGTGGTGCCGAGGCCGGTAATCGCGTCTACGATCAGCAGCGTGTTGTCCCCGATCCCGCGCACTAACTGCGCGATACCTTTTACATCATGCCGCGCGCCCGTGGAACTCTCGGTTGCCTGCACGTACACGGCGCGAATGTCCGGTGTGAGTTTCTGCCGAATCTCGTCGAGCGCGAAGGTCTGACCGTAGGCAACGCTGACCGTATCTACCGCGCATCCGAAAACCTTGGCCAGATCACGCCAGCGCTCGCCGAATGTTCCCGCGGTGAGAACGAGCACTTTGTCCCCTGGCGAGGTCAGGTTCGAAACTGAACCCTCCATCACGCCGGTTCCCGACGAAGCCAGCACCAGAACGTCGTTCTTGGTGCCGATAAAATCTTTCATGTTGGCGAGCACCCGCGAGTACAGAGTGCGGAAGTCAGCCGTGCGGTGGTGCATGGCGAACGAGGCCATCGCAGTCTGAGCGGCGGGAAGGAGAGGTGTGGGACCGGGAGTAAACAGACGATTCTTGAGCAGCATTCGATAAACCCTTGAGATGGCGAGGATGACCTTCTCAAGTAGTTTATCGGAAGCTTGCCATCCTGACATGCGCCGTCATACTCATTAGGTCGACGAGTGCACGTGGAATTAGGCCAAAAAATCAGCCCCGAGCGGATTTCGCCGCAAGAATTTCAGGTTTTGCGATCTCTGGCGGCTTGGCAAAGAGGTCGTCCGCTCTGGCAAACAGGGCTTTCGCTATTTCCCCGGTGAGGTGGGCATTCCGGCCACTTTCATCGGCGAAAGTGTCAAAGATACCGTATTTGCCAGGACCCATTTTAATTGCGTACCAGCTGATGGTTTGTGGCTCACGTTCCGCGAGCGGCTGGGCCGATTTCAGGAATGCTTCCACTTCCTTCTCTTTGCCTGGCTTAGCTTCCAACTGCGCCCAAATGGCTAATCTGCTCATGAAGCCGCCTCCTTGCACATGAGATGCGCAAAGAACGGATTGGTATCAAACATTCACATGCTGACGCCCGGCCTAGCTGTCGATCCACTCCGCTATAATTGCCGCATCATGAGCCTGATTGAGCAGATTCAGAAAGACATCACCGCCGCCATGAAAGCGCGCGAGGAGCAGCGGCTGTCCACATTACGCATGGTCAAAACCGCATTAAAGAACCGCGAGATCGACAAGATGGCCCCGCTCGACGACAAAGAGGCGCAACAGGTGCTGAGCACGCTGATCAAGCAGCGCAAGGAATCGGTCGAGCAATTCACCAAAGGCGGACGCCAGGAAATGGCCGATAAAGAAGCGGCCGAGATCACCTTGATCGAAACGTACCTGCCAAAAGCAGCCAGCGAAGAGCAGATAGTGGCCGGGGTGAAAGCCACCATCGCCGAAATGGGCTCACCTACCATGAAAGACATGGGAGCGGTAATGAAAAACGTCATGGCCCGTTTCGCCAGCGCTGGAGTCCGCGTAGATGGCAAAGAGGCGAGTGAAGCGGTAAAGCGGGAACTGAGTCCGAAGTAGGGGGATGGAGGACGGGCGTCTCGCCCGTCCAGTTACTTGGTTCGCTGCCATTCCCGATAGGCTTCGCTCTTCGACATCCCTGTTTCTTTGGCAACTTTCTTCAAGGCGGCCTTCTCGTCTAGCTTCTCTCCTGCGACGATCTGCTCAACCCGTTCCCGGATGCTCATTCGCGAGGGCAAATTCTGCTTTTCCGTAACTTCCATTTTGCCGATCAGCAAAGTGATCTCGCCCTTGATATCGCCGCGGGCATTTAGCGTTTTCAGAACCTGCTCGGCAGGGCCGCGCAAGAACTCTTCGTGGATCTTGGTGACCTCGCGGGCAATTACGACATGCCGCTGCCCTCCCAGAATTTCGACTACATCTTCCAGGGCTTCTTTGACCCGATGCGGAGCCTCATAAAACACCTGCGTCCTGGCCGACTCGCGGATGCTCTCGATGACTTGCCGGCGCTGCCCTCGCTTGGCTGGCAGGAATCCGCTGAAGCGGAATGAATCCGTCGGCAACCCGCTTGCCACGAGCGCTGACAGAAAAGCGGACGCGCCAGGAATAGGTACTACTGGAATGTGGTGGCGAATCGCCAGCGAGATCAGCCGGAATCCGGGGTCAGAAATCCCCGGCATGCCCGCGTCCGTTACCAGAGCAACTCGCGCCCCCTGCTCGAGGTCAACCAGGAGCTCCGCGGCGCGCGTCATCTCGTTATGTTCGTGATAGCTGGTGGTGCGCGTCGCGATGCCGTAGTGATTGAGCAGCTTCTGAGTCTGGCGCGTATCTTCACAGGCGATCAACTCGGCTTCCTTCAGGACTCGCAATGCTCGCAGCGTAATATCTTCCAGATTGCCGATTGGGGTGGCCACCAGATACAGTCCGGGGGCAAGAATGTGGTTGGAGTCGGCCGCCGCGGTATCACCAGTCTTCATTTCTACAGACCTTCGACGGGAGTTTATCACTGGCGTCACGCCCCGCACCTGCGTCGTAAATTGACGGGAGCGGCTACGGACCCTAAAATCAAACGTAAGAATACTTGTGCTTTCGCCTGCGTTTTCAGGGAGCGATTTCAGGAGTCCATGCCACTTTACGAATACGAGTGCAAAAAGTGCCACCACCGCTTCGAACGGATCGTCAAGTTCTCCGATCGGCCCATGAAGAAATGTCCGGACTGCGGCGGCCCCGTCGAGCAGACCATCACTGCGCCTGCCGTCCAGTTCAAGGGCTCCGGATGGTACGTCACCGACTACCCCAAGAAACCTTCAGCAACTGGTTCCTCCTCGAATGGCGATTCCGGCTCGAAAGACGAGTCTGCCTCTAAGAAGGAATCGGCTTCGAAGAAGGAAGCAAAGTCTACGAAGACGAAGTCAGAAACCTCCAGCAAAAAAGCTGAAAAAAGTAGCAAAGGTTGAGGACAGTTCACCGCATGCGGGATCTACCGAGTCTTCGCCGGTTGTTCAGGACTACATCGCTTCATCGCCAGGTCATGTCATAGCCCAGCGCGCTTAAAATGTGATTTTCGAACTCATACTCGAGGATCACGCTGAAGTTGTCTCCCGCGAACTCCCATGAGGAGGCGTACTTCGTGAGTTCCGGCTGGTAGAACGAATACGCCGTGGCATACCGGACATTGCAGGGGTGCGGACAGACGATCATTCCCGTGGGATCTGACCGGTGATCCCCGGTTGCGGCGAATAAGACTTCCGACGAGACGTCTGGCTCGGCCGCTACCAAAATCTGATGAGGCTCCACGGTCCAGGCACGCGAATCGCCTGGCAAAAGTTCGGGAGACACGTTGTTAGAGAGTCGTTGTAGCGGGTTGAGGTCAATCTGCTGCGCCACGCTCTGCTGTGCCTCGGCCCAGAGCGCCTGCAGTTGCGCGTCAGAATGCCGCGTCTGATTTACAAAGCCGACCGGAATTGGGTTGTGCGGACTTCCGCCGCACCCCAGGAGAACCGCAGTCAAAATGACGGTAACGACATTTCGCTTCATGGGTTCTCCTGCAGAAGGCTACTATCATGATCGGCACAGGGTAACCCTTTTCGACCTCCGAAGCCAGCCCAAACGTCATATGTCTTTCGCCTCAGATTTTCACCGACAAGCCTCACCTGTTGAGACGTCGCTAGCTACGTCTCTACGGCGGCTACAGCGGCATTTGTGATTCAATAGGGCACGGGGTAAGCATATGGCAGATGAGTCGAAGCCGATCCGCATTGTTTTGATCAACGGCAGCGTGCGTCCGGGAAACTACACCAACATGGCCTCCGCTCTGGTGGTCGATGAACTGAGAAAAGATCCGCAGGTTAGCGTCGAGGTTATTAATCCTCTAGAACTCGATTTGCCTCTGCCGGGAGTTAACCCCCACGCCGAAGGAACGCGCAAACTCCAGGAAGCGGTGAAGCAAGCCACCGCAGTAATTCTGGCTACGCCTGAATACCACGGAAGCTTAAGCAGTGTAATCAAGCTGGTGATCGAGAACCTGGGCTTCCCTTCGGTACTCGCCGGGAAGCCGGTCGCGCTTTTGGGGGTAGCGGCGGGCTCGATCGGGGCAGTCAAGTCATTAGAACAACTGCGCAGCATTGCTTCTCACATCGGTGCTTTCGTTTTGCCCCTGGCAGTTTCCGTTCCAAACGTGCAGAAGGTGTTTGACTCCTCCGGCCGTGTGCTCGACCCCGCAGTGGAGAAACTGGTGCGCAGTCTGGCGACAAACGTGATGAACTATATCCATCAGAATATTTGCCCGTCGGTGACGCTGGAGCGGTTGCTGCGGCAAGGCACCGCGGCAGTGGCAGGGTGAAACTGCGTGCCTGCTTCGATCCCGACCGGTGTTACCGCGATTGCATTGATTTTCTTTCTCGCCGCTGCCTATCTCGCTGTCATCGGCGCAGTCATGCTAGCCGCGCCCGGCGCGCTCTCCATGGCGATGGGAGCCCCGCTGCTTAACGGCTTAGAGCTGGCTGGACCCTATATGTTTCTGTTGATGGCAGGAGTTGCAGCGCTAATTGGGTGGGAATTGCTGCGGCTGAATCATTGGGCGAGGCGGGCGGCCATTGTTGTCGCAATCATTGGACTGATAATGTTGATCCCGACTGTTTCAGCGGCGGCGGTGGATTTTCGTGGGTCGCTGCTGTGGAGTGGACTCGGGATTATTCTTCGAGCGATGATCGTCTGGTATCTGTATCAGACGCCGGTGGCCGAGAGATTTTCGGCGTAGGCCTGCAACACGTGGGGACAGCCGCCCGCGGCTGTCCGGTCGAGCGAAGCTCGACTTGATAGGGACGCGAGAGGACGCCCGTCCTCCATCATTTAATTAGGACTAACGCTTCGCCTTCACAGGTTCCCGCTCGCCTACGCGCTTGCTGATTTCAAATTTCATCTTGCCAGCCCGTTTGTCGGCGTCGACGATCACATGATCGCCGTGCAGCACTTCGCCGTCGAGAATCTTCAGCGCCAAGGGATCCTGAATCATCTTCTGAATCGCCCGCTTCAGCGGCCGTGCCCCAAAGTTCGGATCGAAGCCTTCGGCAAACAGCAGGTCCTTTGCCGCATCGGTAAGTTCGAGCGAGATCTTGCGCTCGGCCAGCAGGCGTCGCACGTCCTCAAGACGCAACTCGATAATCTTAACCAGCTGTTCCTTGCCCAGCGGTCTAAAGATGATGATGTCGTCCACACGATTGAGGAACTCTGGCTTGAAGTGTCCGTGTAGCACGTTCATCACTTGCTTCGAAGCTTCTTCGAATTCCTTCTCGGAGCGCAGGCCTTCGGCTTGCAGAAAAGAAGATCCAAGGTTCGAAGTCATAATGATCACGGTATTGCGAAAATCGACGGTGCGGCCTTTCCCGTCGGTGAGGCGGCCATCGTCCATCATTTGCAGCAGAACGTTGAAGACATCGGGATGCGCCTTTTCGATCTCATCGAACAGGATGACCGCGTAGGGGCGACGCCGCACCTGCTCGGTGAGTTGCCCGCCCTCCTCATAACCAACGTATCCCGGCGGCGCGCCGATGAGCCGCGATACCGCGTGCTTCTCCATGTATTCGGACATATCAATTCGCACCATGGCGTGCTCATCGTCGAAGAGAAATTCGGCCAGCGCCCGCGCCAGCTCAGTCTTGCCCACGCCCGTGGGTCCCAGGAAAATAAATGAACCGATAGGACGCTTGGGATCGCTCAATCCAGCGCGTGACCGGCGAATGGCATTCGAGACCCGCTCCAGCGCCTCGTCCTGGCCGACGACGCGCTGCCGCAGCCGATCCTCCATGGTGATCAGTTTCTTGACTTCGCCTTCGAGCATCTTCGAAACCGGAATGCCAGTCCACTTGGAGACAATGCGAGCAACGTCTTCCTCGTCCACTTCTTCCTTGAGCATCCGGGTCTTCCCTTTCCCATCCATCTGCGCGGTGAGCTTGTTGAGTTCTTCCTCAGTCTGGCGCAGCAGGCCATAACGGATTTCGGCCACACGCTGCAGGTTCCCCTTGCGTTCCTCGGCTTGCTCTTCAATCCTCAACTGTTCGAGCTTTTCTTTGAGAGCGCGGGTTCGTGCAATCAGCTCTTTTTCGCGCTTCCAGTTGGCCTTCAGCGCATTCGATTTCTCGCGAATCTCCGCCAGTTCTTTGTCGATCAGCAAGAGCCGTTCTTTCGAATTGGGATCGCTTTCTTTTTTCAACGCCTGTCGCTCGATTTCCAGCTGCGTGGCTCTGCGCTCCAGTTGATCGATATCCGTAGGCAGCGAATCGATCTGAATCCGCAACGAAGCGGCGGCCTCATCGATGAGATCGATCGCCTTGTCGGGCAGGAAGCGGTCGGAAATGTAGCGATGCGATAAAGTCGCGGCCGCGACAATCGCCGAATCCTTGATGCGCACGCCGTGATGCACTTCATAACGCTCTTTCAGCCCACGCAGGATGGCGATCGTATCCTCGACATTGGGCTCGCCCACAAAAACGATCTGGAACCGGCGCTCCAAAGCCGGATCTTTCTCAATGTGTTTGCGGTATTCGTTGAGCGTAGTCGCGCCAATTGCGCGCAGTTCGCCGCGAGCGAGAGCTGGCTTCAGCATGTTGGACGCGTCCATCGCACCCTCGGCCGCGCCTGCTCCGATCAGCGTATGAAGCTCGTCGATGAACAGGATGATCTGGCCGGAGGAATCTTCAATTTCTTTCAGCACGGCTTTCAAGCGGTCTTCAAACTCTCCGCGATATTTTGCGCCCGCCAGCATGGCGCCCAAATCCAGCGCAACCACGCGCTTGTTCTTCAGCCCTTCGGGCACATCGCCCGAAATAATGCGCTGCGCGAGGCCTTCCACAATCGCGGTCTTGCCCACGCCCGGCTCTCCGATCAGCACAGGATTGTTCTTGGTGCGCCGGGAAAGCACCTGCACCACGCGGCGGATTTCTTCGTCCCGGCCAATGACGGGGTCAAGCTTGCCGCGCCGCGCCTGCTCGGTCAGATCGCGGGTATAGCGCTGCAGTGACTGATACTTGTCTTCAGGATTCTGGTCGGTAACTTTTTGCGATCCGCGCACCGAGGTAAGCGCTTTCAAAATCGCGTCATGGGTGGCGCCGTGCCGCGTCAGGATTTCCCGCGCCGCATCGCGCTTGAGTTCGGTTGCCGCCAGCAGCAGGTGTTCGGTCGAGACATATTCGTCTTTAAAGTTACTGGCTTCCTTGAAAGCGAGTTCCAACAGTTGATTCGCCGAGTTGGAGATGGTCGCTTGAGCTGCACTGCCTGAGACTTTGGGCAAGCTGTCAATTACGCTATAGGCGTCGTGCAGGACAGCTTGCGGACCGATCCCGATTTTCTCCAGCACCGGCGGAACAATGCCTTCCTTGTCCTCGACCAGTGCGGCCAAGAGATGGACCGGCATGAGCTCGGGATTGCCGCGTTCCGACGCCAGGCTGCTGGCGCGCTGGACTGCTTCCTGCGCCTTGACTGTGAACTTATCCCAGCGAATAGCCATAATTGTCCCTCTGTACTATTGTCACTCTGAGCGAAGCGAAGGGTCTAGGTATTTTCGCCTCCAAGAACTTATAGATTCTTCTTTATTCAGAATGTCACGCATTAATAAAAAGGGAGACGGTCACCTCTGCCGTCTCCCGTCAAACCTGTCGAGCTTCGCTCGACCGGACGGATCAGAGACCCGTCCCCACACAGGCAATCGCCAACTTACGCGGCTTTGCTTGGACCCTTGCCTTCCAGAGTCTTCTCGCTGCCAACGTTGACCTTGATCTGCTTGGGCTTGGCTTCCGCCTTCTTTGGCAGGCTGATCTTCAGGATTCCCTTTTCATAGTGGGCCGCAACCTTCTCCGCGTCCACGGTGGTGGGCAAAGTGAAGGAGCGGGTAAAGCTTCCATACTGCCGCTCTACGCGACGGAAGTTCTCCTCTTTCTCTTCCTTCTCGAACTTGCGCTCGCCGTGCACGGTGAGGGTGTTGTTCTCAATGCGGACATCGATGTCCTTCTCGTCAATGCCCGGAACCTCAATCTTCAGCGTCACATTGTGCTCGTCCTCGTACACGTCCACGGGCGGAGCAAAAGCGCTCGTGGCCAAAGACTGATCCTGCACATCCGAACCGAACGAATCACGGAACAACCGATTCATACGGTCTTGCAAGGTGGTGAACTCGCGGAATGGCTCCCAACGGGTTAATACGGTCATGGCTCAAATCCTCCTTTGAAATCTGGCAGTTGTATGGCTTCCTACACTTGCTTGGATGCCTACTTAGTGTAAAAGAAGCATAAAACTTGAGTGTTTTATAGTCAATGCATAAATTGGCTTGTTTATCAATGGCTTACTGCCAATATCATGCACTTCAGGTATGCGGTTTCCGGTACCGCTGGGACTATGGGATGGTCCTTCGCCTGCGTCCGGTTCTCCACCACACGAAGATTTCTGTGCATATCCCGGGCGGCTTGGCTCACTATTTCCATAAAATCTATCGGGCTCACGTGGTATGAGCAGGAGCAGGTCACCAGAATCCCACCTGGCCGCAGCATCTTCAGAGCCCGCAAATTCAGCTCCTTATAGCCCCGGAGAGCGGTTTCCAGGTTGCTCTTGCTCTTAGCGAAGGCGGGCGGATCAAGCACGATCGTGTCATACTGCTGCCCAGCGCTGGCATAGTCCCGTAGCAGGTCAAAGGCGTTGGCCTCAATCCATTCGATCTCGCGCCCGTTCAAAGCAGCGTTGCGATCCGCGACCTCCAGCGCAGGGCGTGAGCTATCCACCCCGGTAACCTTGGAACAGTGCTGCGCCAGGTGCAGCGCAAATCCGCCGTGGTAACAAAAAACGTCCAGCGCCTCGCCGCGCGCGTATTGTGCCGCCGCGGCATAGTTTTCGCGTTGATCCAGAAAAGCCCCTGTCTTCTGGCCTTCGAAGGCGTCATGGTGGAAGCGAACCCCATTCATGCAAAACACGGTGCTCTTTTTCTCACCCTGCAGCAGGCTCGAGGTTCGGGCTGGCAGCTGCTCAAACTCTCGCACCCGCGCATCCACTCGCTCGGCAATAGCCTCCGGTTTCAGCCGCTCCGCGAGTTCGGAGACGATCACCTGGCGCACCGCTTCCGTATCCATCGCCTGGGTGAGCACCTGCAGCGAAAGCAGGTCGTTGTAGCGATCCACGATCAGGCCGGGCAGAAAATCGCCCTCGCTGAAGACGATCCGGTATGCGTCCGTATCGCGCACGACTCGTTCGCGATAGGAAATTGCATCCTGGATGCGCCTCCGCAGCAGGCTCTCGAGATCCTTAACGCCGTCGTGGGAAATCATGCGGATTGCAATCTGCGAGGCGCTGCTGTAGAGGGCGGTACCCAGAAATTTCTCACGTTCGTCGGACACGCCGACCAAGGCGCCGGGAGCAATGCCGTCCGCAGAGACAATGTCAGAGCGATAGACCCACACATGACCGTCCTTGAGTCGGTTCGCTCCACGGCGCGAGACTTTCACCACAGGAAGCCCGCGAGAATCGGTTGATTTTTTGGGCATTAAGAAATCTTACTTCAAGACTCACGTGGGGACAGCCGCCCTCGGCTGTCCGGTGGAGCAAAGCCACGCTAATGTAGGCGCGGGCGTCCACGCCCGTGCGGCGTCCAGAAATTGAAGGAGAGATTTTCTGCAGACTCAGCTAGCAGCCGGATGCTCCGACGTCACAGCTTCGCTCCGAGCGTGACCGCGCTTACGCGATTCCGCCCGCGCTAAATCGAGGTCTCGATGTAGAGCATCAAGCGTCGCCGTGGGAAGCTCATTCCCCCACTCCTCGAGCTCGGACTCGGTCCAACTCCCATTAAGGCGAATGACATCGTCACCGAAGTCTTCCGGAAACGCCAATCGGTACTCGCCTTCGCGGACCAAAATGTCGCCAATGCCGCGCCCGGATGAGCTATCGTATACGTGGCGGCTCGAGTCTCCCTTGTCGTTGATATAGACCAGAAACACTTCCCCGTGATCTTCGAAGCTGGGACGGTAATACCAGGCCTGGCTCGATTCAAACTTAGGATGGGCCCTCCGCCGCCTGGCAACAACGACCGGGTCTGGCGCCTCGTCATGTGACGGGTCGTAGTAAAGAATCCGCTGGCAGGACTCACAGGTAACGACCTGACTCCCTGCTCGCACTTCGTTGTAGGTCTGCGGACGCAGCATAACCTGGCAGGCCAGGCACTTGTGGTCGCGGGCTTCGGAAATGCCCGTCCCACGATGCTTCGCCACCCGATCATACTGCCGAAGCAGGTCGGCATCTACGCCGGCCCGTGCCGTGTCGCGCTTAGCGTTCCACTCTGACAACTGCTTTTCGTCCTCCGCGGTGCGCTGGCGGGCTTCGACTTTTTCCTTTTCGATCTCTGCCGTCTCCGCCTTTAACTCCGCTTCAGCCGCCTTCACGTCTTTCTCGCGGAGTTCGGCATTGACCATCAACTCCAGAATCTTGTCTTCGTTGGCGCGAATGTCCTGCTCGGCAAACTGAATCTCGTGCAATAACGCTTTATATTGTTCGTTGGTTTTGACGGCGAGCGATTGGTCGCGATACTTGGAGATTTTCTGCTGCTGGTCCTGAATTGCACTCTCATACTTACGGCGGGCCGCTTCGTCGGCTTTAACCGCGCTCTTGGCTTTCTCAAGAACGGCTTTCGTTCCGGCCAACCTTTCTTCAATGGCGGCCACCCGCTTGGGCAGAGCGGCGATTTCTTCCCTCAAGCGTAGGATTTCCCGATCCGCCTGCTGCAGTGCGATCAGGTTTTGTACGTCCGAAAGCATCTTTGGGAGTAGCTCTATTTGGATTTTATCATGCGCATCTGTAGAGACGTTGCTTGCAACGTCTCGGATTGCGGGTAAAACCCAGTTGCTGTCTATCGGGTGCAGCGAAGGGATTCCGCTTCTTCGCATGGCCAGCAAAATCAGGATTCCTCGTCGCTTGGCTCCTCGGAAATGACAGTAAAGGGTTTGTCCGCAGCTCTGCACCAACGCGCTCTCACGGTGTACACTTCTCAGCCTCACCTTATAAGAAACAATGGATGCCCGGAGACGCCTCGTGAATCGAATCATCGCTCGGATAATGCTGTACTCATTGCTGACCCCCGTAGCCCTAGGCCAGTCGCCGGCGCCGAACAACCAGGCCAGGAAACCTCTGACCATCGAAGCAATTTTCGCCGAGGGCGGCATCACCGGACGCCCGCCGGAAACCATCCAGTGGATGCCCGACCAGGCGAAATTCACCTTCATCCAGCGCGACGACTCCGGTGAACACGGCGAGCTATGGTCTGTAGATGCGACCACAGGTGTGAAAACGCGCGTAGTCAGCGAAAGCAAACTGGCCACGCTCGCTCCGCCGTTCACGAAAATCAAAGACGAACGTGAAGTCGAACGGATCACTCGGTACCACGTCGATCCCTACCACTGGTCGCCCGATTCCGAACACTTGCTCTTTGTTCCTCACGGTCAACTCTGGTTATATTCGCTCGAATCCGGGACTGCCGTCCAAATCAGCGCGTCCTCCGATCCCAGCAGTGATCCCAAATTCTCCCCGGACGGTACCCGCCTGGCGTACGTCCGAAAACACAACTTATACGTGCGGTCGGTCTCCGGCGACACCGAAAAACAGCTCACCCGAAACAAAGAAAAAGATAAGGGTGATAAAGACGAAAAAGAAGGCAATCTTTTGAACGGCGAGGTGGACTGGGTCTACGCCGAAGAATTAGGCGTACGCAGCAATTACTTCTGGTCGCCCGACGGCAAGAGCATCGTCTTCCTGCACATGGATGAAACCAGAGTCCCTGTGTATCCCATCACCGACTGGATGCCCACGCATCCCATCGTAGATATGGAAAAGTATCCTAAGGCGGGCGATCCCAATCCCGTGGTGCGCCTGGGAGTGGTCAGCACATCCGGCGGGGACATAAAGTGGATTTCGCTGACCGATAACCCCGACACATACATTCCGCGCTTTGGATGGATGCGCGATGGCGTCCTCTGGGCCGAAGTATTGAATCGCGCCCAAGACAATCTTGACCTCTACTTCATCGAGGCGCACTCGGGGCGTTCGCACAAGGTTTTAACCGAGACCGCCCCCAACGCCTGGGTCAACGTAAACGACGATATGAGAATTTTAAAGTCCGGAGACCGTTTCCTCTGGTCAAGTTGGCGCGACGGGACCACCCAGCTTTATCTCTATAGCTTCGACAAAGCGAATCCGGTGGCATACGACGCAAAACTGGAACGCCAGCTGACCAAAGGCGATTTCGAAGTGCTCGGCGTCGAAGCGGTGGACGATGACGCCGGGGTGGTCTATTTCAGTTGCAACCAGGACGACCCCCGCGAGCGCCACGTTTACTCAGTAAAACTGGATGGCTCCAGCTTCGAACCCGTCACCGAGGAAGATGGAACCCATCACGCCATATTCGCCGACGACGGCAAACATTTCGTCGACGAATTCTCCGCCCTCATGACGCCACCGCTCACGACGATTTGTAGCACCGATGGTAACTGCAAGAACTTGTGGAAGTCGCGTAACGTCGACGATTACAGATTGACTGCACCCGAGTTCCTTGAATTTAAAGCGGACGACGGGACCGTTCTCTACGGCGAACTCCTGCTTCCTCCCGAGAATTCCGTGACCGGCAAAATCCCGCTAATCGTAAATATCTACGGCGGCCCGGCCACCCAACTCGTCACCAACAGCTGGATCCAGGGTTCTTGGGTCGGCGCCCCTGGCCTCTTCCACCAACGTCTAGCCCAACGAGGATTCGCAATCTTTACGGTAGACAATCGCGGCACGCCCAACCGCGATCGCAAGTTCATGACCGCCGTCCGTCATCAGTTTGGCGGAATCGAACTTAAAGACCAAATCACGGCCCTCGATCAGCTATTCACCGACTATCCCCAGCTCGATCGCAGCCGCGTAGGAATCTGGGGATGGAGCAACGGTGCTTCCCTGACCCTCTATGCAATGACGCATTCGAACATCTCCAAGGCCGGAGCCGCCGTAGCCCCAGTCACCGACTGGCGCAACTATGATTCCATATACACGGAACGCAATAACGGACTGCCCAGCGACAAAACCACAACCAGCTACACTGATCTGGATCTCCCCAAAGTAGCCGACAAGTTGCACGGCTCGCTGCTCCTAGCCCACGGCACCGGCGATGACAACGTACATTTTCAAAACAGCATTCAGATGGTCGAAGGACTCATCAAGGCAGGAAAGCAGTTTCGTTTCATGGTCTACCCCAACAAGACGCACAGCATCCGCGGCGCGGACGACCGTGATCACCTATTCCATCAAATCGAAGACCACTTCGAGCGCGAACTGAAGTGATGTAGACACTCACGGTTCTATCTCACGGTGACGTCCGTGACTTGCAAATCGGGATAGGCTTGATTCCAGTCACTGCTGATGTGCTCGAAGGTGAGCCGGAAGGGTTTACTCTGTCCCGGGGCCAGCGGGGACACGCTGAGGTCGACAGCGTCGGGATAGGGTCCGCTGGTTTGCAGAACGTGCAGAGGAACATCCTCGGCTTGCGCCACTTCTCCGAGAGAGTTCCTGAAGGCGACGTGGATCGATGCGTGGGTAACAGTTTTGTCGCCCGTGTTGGTAACGGTGCCGTCGATGTAGGTTACGCTGGCGCCGACAAAATTCTCTGCCGCGCTCATTTTCAAATCGGAGAGCTTGAGATTGGCTGCGTAGGGATGGGGCGCGTTCGCGCTTTTGGGACTGCCACGGGTGAGCAAGGCAATGACGCCGACCACCACCACAACCAGCACGACCCCAAATAAAATTGGCCGAAGGTTCGAGTCGCGTTGCTTTTCAGTCAGCGGAGATGGCTGGAGTAGACCGCCCATGCGAAGATTGTACTACCCACTCTGAGAGGTAAACGCCGCCGGTTGAAGCTGATGTGTGGCAAAGAAGGATGTCAGTAAGTGCTTTGCAACCGCTCAACTCAGTAGGGGCTGAAGACTTTCTATTCCCCTCCAACCATCAGCCCATCGATTCTAATCGTAGGGCAAGCCACTGCACCACGGAACTCGAGATCGTTCCCGATCTCAGAAATATTGAAAAACATTTCCTTCAAATTGCCAGCCACGGTGATTTCTTCAACAGGATAGGCGAGTTCCCCGCCCGAGATCCAAAGTCCCGAAGCACCCCGGGAATAATCTCCAGTCACTAGATTTGCTCCGTGCCCGAGAAACTCGGTCACGTATAGGCCGTCTTTGATCTCCGAGATGATCTGCTGCGGTGTCTTTGTCCCCGGCTGCAGAAAGTAATTTCCCGGGCCGATTCCGGGCGTTCCCGCCAATCCGCGAGAAGCGTTTCCGGTGGTCTGGAGGCCGAGCTTTTTCGCGGTGTACGTGTTCAGCAGATACGACTTGAGAACGCCGTTTTCAATCACGATTGTGCGCCTTGATGGGACGCCCTCACCGTCAAAGGGGCTGGTGCCAAAACCGCCAGGGATGGTGCCATCGTCGATCACGTTGACCCTATCGCCTGCGATCTTTTGTCCCAGCTTGCCTGCTAGGAACGACGCGCCACGATAAACGGAGTCTCCATTCACACCCTCGAAAATATGCTCGAGGATCGAGTTGGACACCATGGGATCGAGAACCACTGGGACTTTCGCGGTCTTCGATTTTCGGGCGCCGAGGCGGCGCAACGTGCGCTGGGCGGCTGTCTTTCCCACGTGCTCGGGAGACTCAAGCCGGCTCAAGCTGCGGCCGACTGAAAACCAGTAATCGCGCTGCTTGTTGCCATCCTCGGACTGCGCAATGGGTATCGCCGCGATGGAGCAATAGGAGCGCTGATATTCGCCGACGAATCCGTGAGAGTTGGCCAGAATCTTGTGCCCGGTCGCCGCTTCGAACGAACCACCTTCGGAATTCTTGATACGTGGGTCGTAGTCGAGCGCAGCTTTCTCTGCGCGGCGCGCATAGCTGATTCGTTCCTCGCCAGGAAGTGAGTAAACATCGGCGGAGTAGAGATTGAGTTCGCCGGGAATCGCGCCCAGTTGCGATGGCTCCGGTATTCCCCCGTATGGATCTTCCGAAGTAATCTTCGCAAGTTCCAGGGCGGATTTCACCATGCGGTCCAGACCGGCGCGAGAGAAGTCGCTGGAATACGTGCTGGCCGCGCGTTGGCCGTAGAACACGCGCACACCGATCGCCCTGGAACCCGACTCTTTCAGAGTTTCGACCTGCCCTAGGCGAACAACAGTCGAGAACTCGTCGCCTTCGCGGATAACACATTCCGCAGCGGTAGCTCCGCCAGACATGGCGCGGCGGACGAGGTCTTGAGCGACTTCGCGGAGATCGGTTTCAAGTTTCTGGTTTTGCGTTTCGAACTGAGTTTGAACCATATGAAATCGTTTTACCGCAGATTCGAAAACAAAGAGAGAGTAAACTCTTGAAGTTCTTCGCCTTGCTCAGTATCTCTGTGGCGAAGAGCACTTACTGCATGAAGCCGCCAGCGTCTTTCCTGGCGGTTCCACCAACGGTCAGGCGATCAATCTTAATGGTCGGAATGCCAACGCCAACCGGAACGGCCTGCCCATCCTTTCCGCAGGTGCCAACTCCTTCGTCCAGTTTCAAGTCATTGCCAACCATGGAAACACGGGTGAGCACGTCCGGTCCGTTCCCGATCAAGGTGGCTCCTTTGATAGGCGCAGTGATCTGGCCATCTTCGATCAGATATGCTTCCGACGCTGAAAAAACAAACTTCCCATTGGTAATGTCGACCTGCCCGCCGCCGAAGTTCACCGCATAAAGACCGCGCCGGACGGAGCGGATGATGTCCTGAGGTTCATCTTCGCCCGCAAGCATATAGGTATTGGTCATGCGCGGCATGGGAATGTGCTCGTAGCTCTCGCGACGCCCGTTGCCCGTATCCGCAACTCCCATCAGACGCGCGGATAGCTTGTCACTCAGGTATCCTTTTAAGATTCCTTTTTCGATGAGCATCGTGTTTTGCGTGGGCTCACCTTCATCGTCCACGTTGAGTGATCCACGCCGCCATGGCATCGTGCCGTTATCCACCACGGTGCACTTTTCACTGGCCACTCGCTTCCCGATTAGTCCCGCGAACGCGGAGGTCTGCTTGCGGTTGAAGTCGGCCTCTAAACCATGCCCCACAGCTTCGTGCAAAAGCACGCCGGGCCAGCCGGGACCGAGCACAACTTCCATCTCGCCTGCAGGAGCCTCACGAGCGTCGAGTTGCAGGATCGCCTGCCGAGAGGCCTCTCTGGCAAAGTACTCGGGAGTTTTTTCTCCGAAGAAAAAATCTAGAGCGACGCGCCCGCCGCCGCCAGCGCTGCCGCGCGCGGAATTTCCATCGGTCTTAGCGATGCAAGAGACGTTTATCCGGGCGAGCGGCTGCGAGTCCTCGGCGAAAGTGCCATCCGAACCAACTACCAGAATGTTGCGCAGTTCATCCGCATAGCTGGCGCGCACTTCCTTGATTCGTGGATCGTAGGCACGCGCCGTCTGGTCCGCGCGCATCACCAGCTCGACCTTGGCCGTAATTTCTGCATCCACGGAGGGAAGCGTGACTGGGTACAAACTGCGAGCGGGCTTCTCCTGGAAACCGACCGCGGGAGTCTTGGCCGGACCGCTTGCAATTAAAGCCGCAGTACGGGCTGCATGCAGAATGCGCTCGGATGAAAGATCGTCGGTATACGCGTACCCCGTGCGCTCGCCCGCGATCACGCGCACCCCACATCCGGCGGAAATTCCCTGGGAAGCCGACTTCACCATGGACTCGTCAAGCATCAGCGAGGTCGAAGAAAGGTACTCAAAATAAAGGTCTGCGTAATCGCCGCCGGCGGAAAGAGCAGCGGCTAGATATTGTTCGAGATCGTGTTCGGTCAGGCCGTAATGTTGGAAAAAGAATCTATTTTTATTCACGTTGATTGGATGCCCTTGGAAATCGAAAGACTCCTTAGTTCATTATCCCACATGGGCTCGCGTGGCGAGGCCGACGCCCGCGTTTGTGCGGATTCGCTGCGACCCTTGCCGAAATTGATGTCGTGTTCATTCGTCACAGACGTGAAAGCAGTTAACTGAAACAATCCTGTCCGTGACTCCAGAATCTCTTGTACGCACGGTCGAAGACTTTCTTACATGCGCGCGCGATGCCGTGATCATTGAAGACGGCGCAGTGGTTTTTGATCTCGCGCAAGCCAAGTATTCCATTTCCGGGGAACGGAATAAGTGCCTGCTGCATCTGTGGTCGGCGGAACGGAACCTCGTACGGCGAGTGCTGGAAGCCGAGGTTAAAAATGAAATCCTTCGGCTCCATGTACAGCGTTTGGGACAGACCAAGCCCACGAAGCTTGAGATCTGTCGGGAGCGTGACCGGCGCACTCCCACAGCGAAGCGCGCCGCGCGGGTGGCTTATCAGCGAGTGCTGCAACGAGTGTTGCAGCGCCGGTTCCCTGGGTTCACAGCGGACCGGCTCAGCACCTCCATGGATCTGGAGCGATCCTTCGGCCCTGTCTATGCGCGAGGCTTGTTGCATCGGGGACAATCTGCGTTTGCTGTGCTGGGAGTGAACGGGGAGGAAACACAAGGCTCGATCGATGCGGCGCTGACGTTCGCCATTCTTTGGCTCGATGCCTGCCGAATTGCGAAGGCTGGAAAGTTCGTGGTCGAAGGACTGAAACTGTTCCTCCCCGCGGGCACCTCTGCCCTGACTCGGGAACGCATGGCGCACTTGAATCCAGCATCGGCCAAGTGGCAACTCTACGAACTGGAAGAGCGTGACGATAGCCTGAAAGAGCTGGATATCTCCGATTGCGGAAATGTGGCGACCCGGCTTGTGCACTCGACCGACGAATCGGCGGTACAAGCAAGGTTCGCGGCTGCGGTCCTGCAGGTTCGCGAGCTGATGTCCGAAGCAGAAGTCGCAACTTTGTCCCCAGCAGAGATTGCTTTTCGTTGTCACGGGCTTGAGTTCGCACGGGCCCGGCTGGCTCATGAACCAGGATCGTTTCTCAGCACATCGGAGATTGTTTTTGGCCTGGGCGCGCAAGAGAGAATTCTCAGCGACACGAATATTGCAGCGTTCGCGGAGTTAGTGCGAAGCATCGGCGAAGTGCGTCATCCCGAGGGCCCGCGCGATCATCCCTTATGGCGGATGCATCCGGAGCGCTGGCTGGAATCGCTGGTCGTGCGAGACGTCGCCGCGCTGGATGGGCGCCTGGATCCGGCCCGCATATATTCCCAGGTGCCAGCTTTCTCGGCGTCCGATCGCGCCATGATCGACGTGCTCACCGTTACCAGGGATGGGCGCCTCGCAGTGGTTGAACTCAAGGCCGATGAGGATATTCACCTCCCATTGCAGGGCTTGGATTATTGGGCGCGAGTAGCGTGGCACCACGCCCGCGGCGAGTTCCAGCGCTTCGGATACTTTCCCGGCCCAGAACTGCGTGTCGAGAAGCCGTTGCTCTTTTTAGTAGCGCCGGCTTTGCATGTGCATCCGGCAACGGACACGCTTCTGCATTACATCGCAACCGAGGTCGATTGGACACTCCTGGGCATTGACGAGAGATGGCGTGATGGCGTGCGGGTGGTATTCCGCAAGCGGCCCGCGCGAAATGGGCAAATCACCAAAGCCAGCTGATCCGAAGCATCCGTGTGGCGAATTTGGTTTATTTCTCCGGCCATGCTCCCAGCAGACGGCGTGCGTCTAACATCTGCCCCTGATGATACGCATTGTGATCGGCCAGCAGCAGGGCTTCTCGCAGGACGGTCTGCCCATCTCCCCATGGAATTGGGGCGAATAAATCGGTCTTGGGATCCTTCACCAGATCTCGCATCGCCTTCAGATCCTGGCGGAATTTCTTGACGCTTGCGTTCCACTCGGCAGGCTTCGGCACGGCTGGCGTTTTCGGCCAATATCCTTCAGGCCATTTCGGAGAGGCATGCTTTGCATTGCGACTGAACTCCAGGATGTCCCATTGCGCGATGCGCAGGTGTTCCATCAACATCCAGAGCGAGTGGGGCAAACCGCCAGGTTTCTGTCCGAGTAGTTTGGGCGGAATTCCAGCAACAATTTCGTCGAACCTGGCGTGGGCGCCGCCTCCATCCAGCAGATAGAGAACATGCTCGCGCAGCGCCTTGTCCTTGCGGTCTTCTTTCATATCTCGTGACTCCTCTCCATACTTGATTGTGCTGCTGAGCCAGCAGAATTGGTAACGGTCAGTGCGTCTGCTTCCGATTTCTCTCCACGATAAACGCGCGCAATGCCGCGCACGACCCGGCGCATGGGCAGTTCGCCTTTTTCATCCAGAAAAAAGATTTCACCCATACGATTACTCCGAAAGTACCAGCGCTTCAGCAACGCCAGGTGTTCCATGGTCTCGAGCGCCGTACCGGCAGTTGTCGCCGGCAACGCGGCGAGCGCTTCCTGCACACGCGATTCCATCGACTGTGACTTGGCGTGTTCCGCGGACTGAATGGGAAAAGTGACCGGGCCGGAAATTCGCCCCGTATCGATGCGGAAGAAGTTGACCGATTCCGCGCTGGCGCTTCGCTGAACCATTACGCCGGCCAGGCGATCGATGCGGTGAACGATTTCTGGGAGTTGACCCAGCACGGGCTTGAGTTTATCCAGGCGCGCGTGCAGGGCCGAGGCATTTTCGAAGTCCAGATTGGCCGAGGCAGCATCGCGTTGCACAGAAAGTTCTCGCACCAGAGATTCACCGCTGGTGTGGAAATATGCCTGCACGCGAGAGACCTCGGCTCGGTATTCCTCGTCGCTGCAACCCTTGAAACACGGCGCGAGACACATCTTCATCTCGGAATAGATGCAACCTGGAAATTTAGGATCGGGATGCAGATCGTCAACGCAGCGCCGCATTTTGAAAAAATCGAGCGAGTCGCTGGCAAATTTCTCCGCCACCGAACGCGAGGGAAACGGTCCGTAGTAAAGATTGCGCCCACCGAGACGGCCGAGCCGGGTAGTGACGGAAGCCCGCGGAAATTCGTTTTCCAGATGCAGCTTGACCAGAGGAGCATCGCGCAGCCGCAGACGGTTGCTGTAGGTTTTGGGGAACGTGGAACGCAGGAGCCGATAAAGCAAGAAGCCCGACTCAAAGTCCGAGCCAGTGGAGGTGTATTCGATCCAGCGGACACGATCCCGCAAGTTCAGTTTCCTGCTGTGCTCCGCAGGCGCACCGAGCAACCGCTGGAGACGTCGCCGCAGGTTGGCAGTTTTGCTGACGTACCCCTCGGATTGTGGATCGTCACCGCGAAGTAGAAAGACCGCCGGCGCGACCGGGATCATAGCCCAGAGTTCGGTATCGCAGGCTAGCATGAACTCAAGGCAGTGAGTCAGCACAAAGTTATTTTATGCTCGACTTACGGGCAAGCTACGGTTTCTGTCACGAAAATCTGGCGTCGAGCCGGGCATACTAATGATGCGGCACATTTCGTGGATGCGGGACCGCATGCGGTCGCCGATCCGGTCACCTAAAGTGTCATCGCGCATGGCGCGTTGGGGCCCGTCAACTCGCTCTGCTATCGCGCTCGGGCCATCCGGAAAGTTCGTCGTTATTATGACGGTGCGGTTTTCGTTATACCGTATCTTTAGAATGAGGCTAACGGCGTCCCAAACCCATTCCGTTGGCCTAGACGCTCCGAAGTCATCTAGAACCAACACCTCTGACTCGAAAACGGGCTGGAGTATATCCAACTCCGTCGTTTGCACTGAGGCGTTGTATGAATTTTGAATTTGCTTTAGAAGGTCACTATAGTCGTAGAAAATGCAGCAAATGCCTTTATCAAGGATGAGTTCTTTAATCGCGCCGATTGCAAGATGGGTCTTACCCGTACCGGTTGGGCCCAGAATAAGTAACCCAGTCTTGTCCAGTGGGTATTGTTCGACAAAACACCGGGCCTTAATTAGTGCCTCGCTCGCTGCCTTCTGAGGACCATCTATTTTAAAATCGGAAAGACTGGAGTGCTGATAGTGTCTTGGGATTCGAGCTTTCGCAAGCAAATTGTCGCTACGCGTTTGTACTGCACAGTGACACCGTGTAACTCGTCTATCTGAACCGAGTATGACTGTTTTCCAGCCTGTTCCTCCGCAAGAGTTGCAAATTGTGGAAACGTTAAGCTGGCTGGCATCCACTTGCGTACTTGGTTGAATAACACTCCCAGCACGTTCCTGACTGTGTGCGACGAGATCCTGGATGCAGCGTGCACTCTTCTCGTCCATTTTCTTTCCTCCTTTCCCAAAACTCCGGCTTCTTCAAATACTGGCCTTCCACGTAGAACTTAACCGGGTTAGGAATAAAGCGCAAATCAGTTGGTAGCCAGTTCACCACCTTGTCCGCAAAACTCCGAGTTCCGCAAAGCACTAGACCCATCCCATCCTTGGCAATCGCTTCAGCAATGGCGTCTTTTTGCACCTGCGGCAGCGGACGGCCTTTCAGGTGGCCGTTTGCCGGATAGAGATGACCAACTTGATCGACTACTGAACTCAGATTATCGATCGTTTTCTTCTCTTCTTCAAATTCCTTTGCTTCTACAAACAATTTACTTTGTCTTTCAACTTCATCTTCATTTACAGACAACGGGGTGACATGAGTGTGACTGGAACGTTCTTTACGTTTACGCTCTGTAGCTGATCGACGATTCTGCTCATCCCGAACCATGCGTCGCGAGAAAATGGCCCCGCGAGTATCTCTCTGGGCCACGCCCTTCGACACTAACTCCGCGATGTATCCTAAGTTCGCGCCAATGTCGCCACCGATTGCCTCTGCGATTTCCTCATCGCTCCAAGGCTTGCCGCTGGCATCAACGAACACGCCGCGAACCGGACATTCAAAAAGCAAACAGAGCAAATCCATCCAGACACCCTTTGCTGCTTTTGAACAACGACGAAGGCAAGGATCCTTCTGCCAATCCCCAGGGTAAAACATGAAAGCAGGTAACTTTCCCATTCAGGCAGTCCTCTACAACTCCGCCAAGACTAACGGATAATAAACTCAAGTTTTGTGGGTGCGGTTCGTAGATTGCCCGAGAGTTCGCACTCATGCAAGAGAGAAAATTCGCCGGGCTGTGCACATGCTGTGAAGATGTGGTCCCAGCTGTGGATGAGGGCGGAAAAAAAGACGGAGCGAACTTCTGACCGAGATTTGATTATCTCGCGTACTTTCGTTTATCTCTCGCAGCATTGTTGGCAGTGGAATTCTCATTTGCCGCCTCTCGCACCATCTGAAGGAAGGCGCGGACTTCTGCTCGCAGCGGACGATGGCGAGGATGGATCACATCGAGGCTTCGCCGCAGAGGTTCAGCGTCCAGGACTTTCACAGGGGTGAGCTTGTGGGTGCGAAGTTCTCTCCCAACGGCCATCTGCGGCAGGAAGGAAAGACCCAGCCCGCGTTCCACCATTCGCTTCGCGGTCTCAATGGAATCTACCTCCAGCGCGATATTTGGAACCAGGCCGGAGTTGCGAAACAGGCCGTGGGTCAGCGTCCAGTCGCTCGATCCTCGTTCATAGAAAATTAACGGCCAGCTGGCCACCTGCTCGAGACGGGCCCGCCGCGAATGTTTCGGACCTCGCTTGGGATGCGCAACCAGTAGCAGCGGATCATCGCGAAGACTTATGGTTTCGACCTCGGGATGGTGCAGCGAGCGAGCCAGGCCGATTTCTGCCTCTTCACTCAGCACCATATCTAACACCTCCTTCGAGTGACCGGTGCGAATGCTAATAATGACGTTCGGATGCGCTCGCTGGAAGCGTTTCAAAACGTCCGGCAAAAAGTAGACAGAGATGGAGAGCGCGGTAGCGATCTGTAAGGGGGTGCCGCTTGCCGGCTGGGCGTCATGGACAGCCTGCCTTGCCGTCGCCGCCGTGCGCAAGAGCAGCTCGGCATGAGGACGAAAGGTGCGTCCCGCGTCGGAAACGACCAGCCCACCCCGCGAACGCGAAAAGAGTTTTACTGCCAGCGACTCCTCCAGCGCCTTGATGCGGGCGCTCACCGCGGGCTGGCTGATTCGCAGGGCTTCCGCGGCGCGATGAAAGCCGCCAAATGTGGCTACGGCAAGAAAGGTCTCAACCTGGTCGATTTCCATGGGTTACGCGCCCGCCGATTCCTGCATCTAACAACATCCTATTATCACAGAGCAGTAGGCTGATAACAATATTTTATCGGCACGATAGAAAGGTTCCGTTTGACCAGAGGCGGTCTGTACCCCACAATCGCGAAAGATTGTGGGCCTCTGGTGGCTGCGGTCGGGGTTCCAGGCTCAGATCAGGGAGTTGATTCGATTCAGGCGGTTAGGAAGAAGCGGCCGACCGTCGGCGCGACAAAGGAAAACAACGTATGGCAAGCAATGGAAACGGAAACAGCTCAAACATCGGAACCAATTGGAAGTCGAGCACCCGCTGGGAGGGGATCACCCGGCCTTACGGCGTGCAGGATGTCGAACGTCTGCGCGGGTCCCTTCAAATTGAGCACACACTGGCTCGGCAAGGCGCGGAGCGGCTTTGGAACCTGCTACAAAGCGAGTCGTATGTTCCAGCTCTTGGCGCAATGACCGGCAACCAGGCGGTCCAGCAGGTGAAAGCTGGACTGAAGGCGATCTACGTGAGCGGTTGGCAGGTTGCGGCCGACGCCAATGATGCCGGACAGATGTATCCCGACCAGAGCTTGTATCCGGCCGACAGTGTGCCCAATCTTTGCCGCCGCATCAATCAGGCCTTGACCCGCGCCGACCAGGTTCATCACGCGGAAGGTCAGAATGGAATCCACTGGTTCGCTCCTCTGATCGCCGACGCCGAAGCCGGATTCGGTGGCAACCTGAACGCGTTCGAATTGATGAAGGCCATGATCGAGGCGGGCGCCGCCTGCGTTCATTTTGAAGACCAACTTTCTTCCGCCAAAAAGTGCGGACACCTAGGCGGCAAGGTACTGGTGCCGACCGTGGAGGCGATCCAAAAGCTGATTGCGGCGCGTCTCGCAGCCGATGTGCTCGGCGTGCCCACGCTGATTATGGCACGAACCGACGCCGACAGCGCGCATCTTCTGACCAGCGACGTGGATCCGCGCGACCGTGAATTCCTCACTGGCGAGAGAACTCCAGAGGGCTTCTACGGAATCCGCGGCGGTATAGAATCTACCATTGCCCGCGCCCTTGCCTACGCCCCGTATGTGGAACTCATCTGGTGCGAAACGTCGCATCCCGACCTGGACGAAGCGCGCCAGTTTGCCGAAGCGGTCCACGCAAAATTTCCCGGCAAGGTGCTGGCTTACAACTGCTCGCCCTCGTTCAACTGGAAAAAGAAACTGGACGACGCGACCATCGCCCGCTTCCAGACCGAGCTGGCCGCCATGGGATACAAGTTCCAGTTCATCACTCTGGCCGGTTTCCACGCTTTGAACCTCAGCATGTTTGAACTGGCCCGCGGCTACAAGCTCTCAGGCATGACGGCGTACTCTCGGCTTCAGGAAAAGGAATTCAGCAGCGAGCTCGATCACGGTTATGAAGCGGTCAAGCATCAGCGCTTCGTAGGCACCGGCTATTTCGACGCGGTCACCCAGGTGATCGCAGGGGGAACGTCGTCCGTAACAGCGCTGGCCGGCTCGACCGAAGCCGACCAGTTTGGTCACGTTAAGCCCCAAATTCAATCTCAGAAGCGCCCGAAGAGCGTCCCCGACGTGGCCCTCGGCGGCTACCCTCCAGCTCGGGCCATCCAAATGCCAGCTCAGGAGCCCGGCCCGGAAGAAAGCCTGGTGCCGTCGGGCGACTAGAATCGCGGATCACCAAGATGTTCGAGCCACTCTTCTGAGTCGCAGATCGGCGAGAAGAGTGGTTTTGGTTTCGAGCCGGATTCCAACCCTTGGACGTTCCTTCCGCTGGGCCGACCCAAACAAGGCATCCAGAGCCGATTTTCACAGTTGACATTCCTCGTTGTCAGGCGCTAAATAAGTCCGCCGGGTTTCTCACTCGAGGGAATGCTCCCGTTTCCGCACTCTTGAGGACAAAGAGACCTGCCAGGAGATACGATGAATAAAGCCGATCTCATTGACCGAATCGCATCCGGTAGCGGCATCAGCAAGGCTCAAGCGGCTACTGCAATCGACACAACTGTAGACAGCATCACGTCTGCCCTGAAGAAAGGTGATCGGGTAGCACTGATTGGTTTCGGCACCTTCTCTGTATCGCAGAGAAAGGCCCGCAACGGGCGTAACCCGCAGACGGGCGCCACCATCAAGATCGCTGCCCGGAAAGTAGCAAAGTTTTCCGCCGGCGCCGAACTCAAGAAAGCAGTAAACCGCAGTAAGTAAAGGGCCCAAGTTTCACATCGAATACGGCAGGGGTCGGCCCTGCCGTTTTTCATTTTACTGAGACTGTGCGGTAGCGGGTCTTCGCCCCGCTCCGCGCAAACGACGTTCAGCCCGGCTCCACGCAGCCTTCACCGAAAACGTGGTGCCAGAAAACCGGTGTGCCGCTGATATTCCTGGTAGTCGTCGTGGAATTCGGTAGCCAGTAACGCTTCTTCCTTGCCCGCTTTGCGAGAGAGTTCGATAAGTCCCACCAGGAAACCGAGGACAGCACGCCATTCTCCAACCACCAGAGCCGTACCAGCCATTGCCACCAGGAACCCGGCATAGAGAGGATGGCGAACATAGGCATAAGGACCGGAACGGATTAGCCGGTGGTCCACCTTAAGAGTGACCCGCGCGCTCCAGTACTGCCCCAAGCTATATCGCGCCCAGATGGCAACGCCAGCCCCGATGAATGTCAGAAGAATCCCTGCCTCTGTGAGCCATGCGCTCTCTGAAGCAAACCGCCAGGCCAACGGGCCAATGTCGAGCCTGTGGGAAAACAAAAGCATAAATGCCAGACCCATAACGCCGGTATGGAACAGGCGACCGCCCAGCCCTTCTTTGACCTTGGTCGGCTTCACGTGCAGAGCGCTGAACACCCAATAGACTCCCGCTGCATACCATGGGACCAACTCCAAATTCGATAACGTCATGAAGTTCATACCTTGCTCCCTGTGATTTCGTGATGACTCTGTCTTGGGTTTGCGGCCAGTCGACGCAGGCGGCGGATCCAAGCCAGTTCCGAGCGAATCTGTTCAACCAGGTAACCGACGACCTCCCCGCCAAACGTTCCCACATCGATGTTCTGGCGCATGGTAGCCAGCCTTTCTTCCCGGAGTTGCAAATAGCTTTCCCGCTGCTCTAGAATGCGCGCCCGACTGGGCGGTTCCAGCACTTCGAACATTCCAACTCGCGTGATAAAGGCCGCAAACGAGGAGGCCTCCGACTCCCCGAATTCGCTCAGGCGCGTGACCAACTCCCGGCGTCCCAGTGGCGTGATGGCGTACTGTAGACGCGTCTGGCCACGCTCTCCGGGCACAGCCTTTTTGCGGACCCAGCCCTCGGCAGTGAAGCGCCGCAGCAGCGGATAGATCAGATTGTTGTGCATTGCCTCCTGTCCGAGGATGAATCCGGCCTCGCGCTTCAACTGGTATCCGTGTTTCGGACCATCAACAAGGATGGCCAAAACTATTAGGTCATTCATGACACTGTCAATTATGTCCTAATCGAGTAACTGCGTCAACCGGAGCAAGCGAGGGTTGAAAAAGGGGCGAACTTTAGAGTCTCAAGAGGCGACCCTATTTGCTGAATCCTTCAGCCATCCTTTAGAATCGAATGGTGCGGTACAGAGGTTAGGAGATCATGAAAGCAGCCATTCATCCCGCTTACAACGAAGTCCGAGTCATGTGCGCGTGCGGCAACAGCTTTACCACTCGTTCGACCCACAAGGGCGACATCCACGTAGAAATTTGCTCCAATTGCCATCCATTCTTTACCGGCAAGCAGAAGCTTATGGATACCGCCGGCCGGGTGGAACGTTTTCGCAGAAAGTACGCGAAGAAAGAAACGCCCAAAGCCTAAGTTCGCGGTCCAGAGTTCGAGCACGATAAAGAGCCTCCGCTTGCGGAGGCTCTTCTTTTGTGCGAGAAAGGAATCGAAGCTGGACGGGCTCCTCGCCGCCCGACCTGGATGGGCCTAGTCGTCTTCCGTGGGATTGATGGGTTCTCCGACGATGTTGTAGTAGACCTCTTTGGGTGGCTTCGGTTTTGCGGGCTTAGCCGGCGGTGGAGGAACCGCCGCTGCCTTTGGCGGGGCTGGTTTAGGCGCCGACCAGAACTGTCCTGACGACGGCTGTGCTGCCGAAGGCGATTGCGCCGCAACTGACGGTGCTGGCTGCGCCAGGACCGGCCCAGTTACCGGTGACGGCACTGAAGCCGTGGTTTGAACGGGCATAATTGTAGGGCGCGGGGGCGGTGTCGCGGCGGGCTGCGTCGGAATTGGGCTTACTCTCACTGCTTTACTGCGAGGGGCCCTAGGTGGTCGTTGCACCCAGGAATTCAAGACTACGGCAGCGATTCCCGCAAAACAAAGCTCCAAAACTGCTGTAAACAGAGCGGGAACATTGAAGTCGCCCTTGCCAAGATATAGGGGCGACTGAACATCTCCGCCCATGATCCTTGCAAGCAACGGCAGAAGCAGATTGTTGGTGACGGAAACAATCAATCCCCAGATTCCCTCCGCCAAAATGACAGCAATGACCACGCGGCCTATCCATTTACCAGCATCCGAGGCAGACGATTCCGGCGAGGAAGTTTTAGGAATTTCATCCATATAGTTGTGTGATGCAAATTGTGGCATATCAGGAACGGGAGGGAAAGGTCGTAGAATAGCCAAGTGCGAAAGTACTGGGACAATCCGGGGAATGTAGACGCGGGCATCCTCGTCGGTGCAGTCGCCAGGGTGCCTGAGCGAGTAGCGATTGGCGATATCCAGATTGCTCCCGCAACCGTCTTGGCCCCGATGGCGGGCGTGACTGATACCGTATTTCGGCGGTTCATTCGCAACCTCGGCGGATGCGGTCTGATCATGACTGAGTTCACCTCAGCCGACGGAGTGCTTCGAGCGAAAGATCAGAAAGCCAAGCGCTATCTTCATTTCTACGAGGACGAGCATCCTATCTCAGCCCAGCTTTTTGGCAGCGATCCCAGAGTGATGGCGGACGCCGCCCGCATGGTCGAGGACCTCGGCTTCGATCTGGTCGATCTTAACCTGGGTTGTCCCGCGAAGAAGGTTGTCAAGTGCAATGGAGGTTCGGGCCTGCTGCGCGATTTGCCTGCAATCGGCAAGATCTTCGAAGCGGTTCGCGCGGCCATCAAGATTCCGTTCACCGTAAAGTTCCGCGCCGGGTGGGACGACGAAAACATTGTCTGCGTGGAGCTGGCAAAAATGGCTGAGGATTGCGGCCTATGCGCTGTCGCTTTGCATGCGCGTACGCGCGAGCAAGGCTACAGCGGTCAGGCACGCTGGGAATGGATCGCCGCTGTCAAGCAGGCAGTCAAAATTCCTGTGATCGGCAATGGCGACATCCGCACGCCCGAAGATGCTTGTGCCATCGTTGCCCAGACCGGTTGCGATGCGGTGATGATTGGACGGACCGCGCCTGCGAATCCCTGGATCTTCCGGCAGATCCAGCAATACAACGCCTGGCTTACCCAAGTTCACGTAGGGGCGGACGCCCTCGTCCGCCCAGCGGAGCAAAGCTCCGCAGCTACCTACGGCCTAGCGGTACCGAAGCCGGACGAAGGCGTGCGGGGCTACACGATTCCTGAACTCAGGTCGGCGGTTTCTAAACGCTACGAGGAACCCACGGAGGCTGACCGCTACCAGATGATCCGCACTTACTTCGAAATGCTGATCGAAGAGGAACTACCGGACGCGGTAGGCAAGATGAAGCAATTTGCCTCGTGGTTTACGCATGGTGTTTCCGGCGGAGCCGCGCTGCGCAAAGCAATCTACGACTCCAAGAACGCACCGGAGATTCTGGCCAGAGTGGAACAGTTCTTCGAGGAAAGACTCTGCGGCGCGACCGCCCTCGTCCGCGAGTTGTGAGGCAAATCCAGCCACAAGTGCAACAATTTGCATATTGACACACCTGCAACAAGCGCACATAATTTTTGACGCGTCAGTCGTCCGTCCGAGCCTTCGCGCTGCGGACCTAGATAGATTCAGGTTTTCTTTCTGCCTCTAAACTACCGCTTTCTCGTGGTCTTGAATTCGAGAGAGCGCTTCGCTAACGGAGGTCAATTCGTTAGTCATTCACTACGCGAGGAGAAAATACCAATGAAAAACTGCAAGTCATTACTTTGCGTGCTAGCATTTGCGCTGGCGTTCACGGTCGTCGCCGCCATTGCAGCCGACGCCCCACCGCTAACCTTCACGTTCGTCAAGGCGAGTGTGCCCGGTTCCATAGCGACTGGTCCCGGCGGAATCAACAACGCGGGTATGTCAGTCGGGGGATATACGGACAGTAGCGGCGTCGGACACGGTTATATTCTCAAAGGCAAGACGTTCACCAAACTGGATGACCCGAAGGCGGTGAAGCCGGTGGGCACCGGCGCCAGCAACCTCAATCCAAACGGGACGATCTCGGTAGTGGGCTTCTACGCCACGAATTCAACTGGAACTACGACAGAGGGGTTTCTGTATAAGGGAGGGAAATACACGACCATCCCCGGTCCGAAAGGTGCAACCTCCTCGTCAGGTAACGCGATAAATGATTTGGGGGCGATTGTCGGCAACTACACAGACTCGGGTGGGGTCATCCACGGATTTCTGCTAAAGGGCGGGAAGTACACAACCTTGACTGTGCCGGGAGGTTTGGGGACCGTGGCTACCGGCATCAACAACGCAGGCGCCATCGTGGCTTACTATTTTGTCAATTCAACTGGCACGCTTGGATCAGTGATGACCACAAACAACGGAAAGACCTACAAAAAGATTAATGTCCCGGGTGCTGGCGCACTGGGCTCCGCCCCGCTGGACATCAATAACGAGAACGATGTCTGTTACGAGTATTTCGATAGCGCCGGACTGTTCCATGGTGCACTGTTCCATGCAGGGAAGTACTATAAATTCAACTATCCCAAGTCGTATGAAAGTTACGGCGGCGGGCTCAACGACAAGAGCATGATCGCAGGTGGGTACGTACCTACGAAAGGCGCAAACCTCCAAGGTTTCAACGCGACTTTCAAGTAACGCTTTAACCGGAGGGTGAGCGTTCTCGGGACGCGTGTTTCGCCGAAGATCCAGTGCGAACAGGCTGAGCACGCGTTCCAGGACGCTGTAGTCCAAATTTGTCGGCAGCTCGTATGGTCATGTGGCTGCCCTAGCCAACATCTTTCCTCTTTCATCTTTTTCGACGTATGCCCACGGCACGTTTGGGTCGTGAGTGAACATGGTCAGCCACTTTTCTGGGATTGATTGGGCATAATATTGCTTGCGGCTCTCGATAGTCTGTAGCGGGAAGAGGTCGAAGGCCATCCCCCAGGTCAGATCGATGTGGGCACTGGTGGGAATTAGATCGGAGATGTAGCACGCCGTCTGGCCACGGCTTTTAATGATTACCGCTTGCATGGTTTGGGTATGGCCGGGGAAGACTTTGACTGAGACTCCTGCGACGATGTCGCGATCGCCTTGCAGCAACTCCATCTGGCCGGTTTTGATCAAGGGATCGTAGTTGTCGGACATATAGCTGATCGCGTCGCGCTCGAGTTGGAGGCGTCCGTGCTGCCACTCGCCTTCGGGTGCGTAGTATTTTGCTTTGGGAAAGGTGGGCACGACACCGTTCCCTTTTTGCACAGTGTTCCAGCCGCAGTGATCGAAGTGCAGGTGGGTGTTGATGACGATGTCGATCTCTTCGGGGGAAACGCCTGCGGCGGATAGATTGTCGAGCAGCTTGGCGGGCTGGCCGAAGATCTTGATCAGTCTTTCCGGCAGTTTGTTGCCGATACCGGTTTCGATCAAAATGGTCTGCTGGCCAGTTCGAACCACAACCGAGTTCAATCCAACCGGGACGTAGTTCTCGGCATCGGCCTTTACTTTCTTCCCCCACATGACCTTGGGGATGACGCCGAAGAAGGCTCCTCCGTCGAGGCGATAAGTTCCGTCGGAGACGGCAATAAGTTCGAAGTCGCCAAGCGTCAAGCGGTGCATGAATCAGCCTCGTGCTTTCGCAGATTTGTTTTCCACGGCTTTATTTTGGACCGCCAGCGCAAGGACAGCTGTTTATTTGCCAAAGGGTGTTTTCGCGTCCACGCCCATGGTCTCTACACCGGGACGGCGGTCTTCCTTGCGGGACTGAAGAAGGGCATCTTCACAACCGTTGCGCTTACCTTTTGGCGGATGGCTTCAATGGTGATTTCCATTTGCAGCCTGGTGCCGAGCTCAGAGTGGGCGGTCTCGATGCTAGCCAGCGCGATCATCTTTTTCAGCACCGGCGACCAGGTTGTGGACGTGGCCTTGCCTACTTGTTTTTCGCCACGGTACACGGGAACCGCCACTCGCGAGGCCTGGCTGGGGGCGGCGGGGGTGAGGCCGAATTTTTCATAACGTGCCTCGACTTCGGTCCAATCAATCTCGAGTCCAACAAACTGTCTAGCAACTCCTCGCTTCTGGTCCTGCTCCAATGCGGCCTTGCCGATGAAATTCTCCTTGCCGAGGTGCACCATCTTGGCGAACCCCAAGTCGTAAGGCGAATATTTCTGCGATGCGATCAAGGCTTTCTTGCTGCTGGTGTAGTCGACCTCAATCAGCAGCAATCCCGCTTCGACGCGAGCCACATCGAGCGCCAACATGCCAGCAGCATGAATGTCGAAGCGCTTGCCGGTTTCCATCAGCGCATCCCAGACTTTTACCGCGTCGTCCCAAGGTACCCAGATTTCGTAGCCCAAATCGCCAGTGTATCCGGTGCGCGAAATGTCCACAGGCACTCCCGCGATTTTGCCGTGAATCACGCGAAAGTATTTCAGGTTGGCAATATCCGCCTCTGCGGCCGACTTCAGCAGCTTGCCCGAAGTCGGTCCCTGCAACGCAAGGGCTGCGACCTTTTCCGAAATATCTTCGACTTGGACATCCATGTTGGTACCGTTCTGGCGAAACCAGCGCAGACTGGGATCGGCGGCAGTCCAGCGATACTTGTTTTCTTCGAGACGCGTGATAGTGCCATCGTCAATGACCTTGCCCTGTTCATCGCACCAGCAGCAGTAAATCACCTGCCCAACGGAAACTTTGCTGATGTCGCGCGTGATTATGCGGTTTACTAATTTAGTCGCGTCTTTGCCCGTGATCAGATACTTGTACAGCGGCGTGATGTCAATCAGCGCCGCAGCATTGCGGATGGCGTTGTACTCGTGCTCGTGATGCACCTCGTAAACGCTCACCGTGTAATAGCCAGACCATTCGCGATAGTTGAGGCTTTGGCAGAGCGGGAAAGTTCGTTCGTGAAACGCGGTTCCTACAGGCACTCGAGTCCCTCAATATTTTCTGGTTGAGCAGAAACGTGGCAAGCTACGTTTCTACAGTTATGGACAGCGCTGTAGAGACGTTGCTTGCAACATCTCCAGCACGCTGGATTATATGCAGCGTAGAGCTTCCGCGGCAAACCAACCGGGTGCAGGCGTGACTCCAAGTCAGGCGTTCAGGCGTAACGTAGCAGACAAAGGACGCACTCCCCCGGTAGAATGTGGGGTCCTTTTCCCGACGGTTTCCTAATGATGACGTCATCCTGAGTGGCTCTACAGGATGCGGGAAAACCGGTAGATGGGGTTTACGGTTTTGAAGGGGCGCGGCTTCAGCCGCGCCTTCACTACGTTTTGAAACTTACAGCGCGGCCGGAAGCCGTGCCCCTTCAAGACTTCACGCCAAGAATTTCCGCAGCCTGCTTAGCTGCAAGGGATATCGGGCAAACCGGCATAGTTCTTTGGTACGTCCGATTACAGCCGGTGTCGCAGCGCGCGAGATCGTTCGGGACGACGAAAGTGAATATAAATGGCTCCTAAAGACCCGAAATACGACGTGATTGTGATTGGCGGAGGCCACAACGGCCTGGTGAACGCCGCTTATCTGGCGCGAGCGGGCAAGAAAGTTCTCGTGCTCGAACGCCGCTACGTCCTGGGCGGAGCGGCCTGCACCGAAGAAGTTTTCCCCGGCTTCAAGTTCTCGGTGTGTTCGTACGTGGTCTCGCTGCTGCGCCCGGAGATTATCCGGGAGCTCGATCTCCCGCGCCATGGATTGGAAATCCTGCCGCTCGACGGAACCTTCACTCCGATGCCGAATGGCGATCACTTGTGGCGCGTGAATGACCACGGAAAAACGCATCGCGAGATTGCACGGCACTCGAAAGTTGACGCTGAAGCCTACGACGAGTTTGGCAAGGCGATGCAGGCAATGTGCCGCTTCGTGAAGCCGATCCTCAGCATGGTGCCGCCCGATCCGGCTACGCTCAATCCGAAAGAATTGATGAAGCTGCTCTTCCTCGGCCGCCGCTTTCAGGGCCTCACCAGTGAAGACAAATACAACCAGGTGCAGTTGATGACCATGAGCGCCATCGACTTCCTGGACCAATGGTTTGAGACCGATGTCCTAAAAGCCACAATGTCGGCTTCGGGGATCATCGGCACATTTCTGGGCGTGCGCTCTCCCGGAACAGCCTACGTGTTGCTGCACCACTATATGGGGGAGATCGATGGTGCCTTCCGCTCGTGGGGATTTGCGCGTGGCGGTACCGGCGCCATTTCGAATTCGATCGCGGACGCCGCCCGCGAGGCTGGAGTTGAAATCCGCACCCAGGCTGCGATTACGCAGATCATTGTGAAAAATGGCAAAGCAAAAGGCGTAGTGCTGTCGAACGGAGATGAGATCTACGCCGACATTATTTCTTCGAGCGTCGATCCCCGGCTTACGTTCGTGAAGATGATCGAAAAAGGAAACTTGCCAGAAGATTTTCTCGAAGAGATCAATCGTTACAAATTCCGCGGGTCTTCGGGCAAGGTGAATCTCGCGCTCGACACCCTCCCGAATTTTAAGGCGATGCCTGGCCCCGGCGCTCATCTGCGCGGCGCGATTTCGATCTCCCCCAGCGTCGAATACATGGAGCGAGCTTACGACGATGCGAAATACGGCAATTTTTCCCGCCGTCCGTATATCGACATGGTCATTCCCACGCTAACCGATCCCTCAGTTGCTCCGCCGGGGAAGCACATCCTCTCCTGCTTCGTGCAGTACGCGCCGTATAAGCTGCGGCCGGGGCTCAACTGGGACGACCAGAAAGAAGCTTTTGGCAACAATGTCATCAACACCATTGCCGAATACGCGCCCAACATCACGGACATCATTCTGCACAAACAGGTGATCACGCCCCTGGACCTGGAACGGGAATGGGGTTTGACGGAAGGCAACATTTTTCAGGGCGAGCTTTCGCTCGAGCAACTTTTCTTTCTGCGGCCGGTGCCCGGATACGCGCAGTTCCGCACGCCG
The DNA here is from genome assembly GCA_963832245.1 of uncultured Acidobacteriota bacterium. Classification (GTDB taxonomy): domain Bacteria; phylum Acidobacteriota; class Terriglobia; order Terriglobales; family Acidobacteriaceae; genus JABDBE01. Next base: position 745,793 of record CAWHTG010000004.1, on the reverse strand, counting down.
ATTAAACATCTCTACATGTGCGGATCGGCCACGCATCCGGGCGGCGGAATTATGGGGGCGCCAGGACGGCTGGCTGCGCTCGAAATCTTGAAAGACTTCAAGGGAGCAGCCTGACCGATGCCAGGCTCGCGCGACGTTGTCATCATCGGCGGAGGCCACAACGGGTTGGTGACGGCCTTTTATCTTGCCAAGGCGGGATACAAGCCGCTCGTGCTGGAGCGGCGTGCGCAACCCGGCGGAGCCGCGATCACTGAGGAATTTCATCCTGGCTTCCGCGGTTCCATTCTCGCGCATACTGCGGGGCCGCTGCGGCCGGACATTGTCCGTGACATGCAACTGGAGAAGCACGGGCTCAGGCTGATCACCCCGGAGATCGGTGTGGTGGCGTTGTCGCCAGACGGACGCGCGCTGACTCTCTACAACGACGTCAAGAAATCAGTGCAGGAGATTGCCAAGTTTTCTCAGAAAGACGCCGCCAAATATCCGGAACTGTGCGCATCGCTCGCCAACGTGGGCAAGGTGATCGGCGAAGCGCTCACGCTGGCGCCACCAAATATCGACCATCCGAACCGCGGCGATTTGTGGGGCATTCTTAAGACCGGGCGATCGATTCGGAACCTGGGCAAGAAGGATATGTATCGCCTGCTGCGGTGGGGACCGATGGCGGTCGCCGATCTGGTAGCCGAATATTTTGATACGGAATTACTTCGCGCCACTATTGCCGCGCGCGGCATCTTTGGAACTTTCCTCGGTCCATGGTCGGCGGGCACGAGCCTGGTACTTCTTATTCGCGGCGCCGGGGATGCTCATCCCGCGGGCTCGGCGCATTTCGCACAAGACGGAATGGGGTCGATTGCGCTGGCAATGGCTTCAGCGGCCACGCAAGCGGGAGCTGAAATTCGCAGCAACGCCGAGGTCATCGAGATTCGAGTGCGGGACGGCGCGGCCGTCAGCGTAGTGCTTTCGACCGGCGAGGAGATTGGCGCGAAGGCAATCATTTCCAACGCTGACCCCAAGCGGACATTGCTAAAACTGGTCGATCCGATGCACCTTTCCCCGGATTTCGTGATGAAGTTGAAGCACTATCGCATGCCCGGAACGGTGGCCAAGGTCAACCTTGCGCTTGCTGGGCTTCCCGAGTTCACCGCATTGAAAGGGGCGAGCGACACTAGCGCGTTGAGCGGACGCATCCACATTGGGCCCGAGATCGACTACCTGGAGCGCGCCTTTGACGAGTCGAAGTACGGCAACTTTTCCAAGCAGCCTTATCTCGAAATCGCGATTCCTTCAATCGCCGATCCCTCTCTTGCCCCGGCGGGCAAGCACGTGATGTCGATTTATATGCAATACGCGCCCTATAAACTGAAGGGCAGTGACTGGGACAGCCAGCGCGTGTCGTTGGGCGATACCGTCGTTAGAACGCTGGCGCAGTATGCTCCGAAACTCCCCGAATTGATTCTAACGCACCAGATCATCACGCCGCAGGATCTGGAAGACACCTACGGACTCACGGGAGGTCACATTTTCCATGGTGAGCTGGCACTCGACCAGTTTTTCACCATGCGCCCGCTGCTCGATTGGGCGCGATATCGCACGCCCATTCAGAATTTGTATTTGTGTGGCTCCGGGACACATCCGGGCGCTGGGCTGACCGGAGGCTCGGGTGCGAACGCGGCCCGGGAAATATTGAAGGACCTGAAGAAGTAGGACGCCCTCCGATTCCGCGTATAGACTTCCTTCCCTTAGGCGGGGGGGTCGCCGATTTTGGGAATCCAGGTATTCCTTCCCTCCAGTTCGTGCAACCGTGAGCAGAACAGGCGCATCACTTCAGGATGTATCCATTACAATCAATCTCAGTGCTGTTTCTCCTTTGTGAAGTTGTGCTTACTTTCGCGATCCTGCCAATTTCGGCCGTGAGCCAGGAATCGTCTTTACCGGAGGCGCCGCAACCACAAAACCAATCCAAAGAATCGAATCCAGTACAGACTGATCAGCCGGCCAAGCCCAGCAAAAACCATATTTTCTGGGTAATCCCCAACTATCGAGCTGACGAAAACACCGCCGAGATTAAACCGTTAACGCCGGGAGCAAAATTCAAGATTGCCTTCGACGATTCATTCGATCCATCGGCTTTTCTGGTCGCTGGTGCCTTTGCCGGCTTGGCGGATGCGCAGAATTCGTATCGAGAGTTTGGAGACGGAGCCGCAGCTTTCGGCAGGTATTACGCAGCAGGGTTCGCTGACCAGGCAATTGGCAATATGATGACCGAGGCAGTGTTTCCTGTCGCTTTGCACCAGGATCCGCGATATTTCGTGAAGGGAAAGGGCGGCTTTTGGAAGCGGACGGGATACGCGATCAGCCGCGAAGTGATCACCCGCGGCGATGATGGCCGCAGCCAATTTAATACATCGGAAATAGCCGGAAACGGGGTTGCAGCAGGTATTTCCCAAGCTTACGCTCCGGCCGCCGAGCGGTCATTAGGAAACACAACGAGCAAATGGGGTACACAGATTGGGCTGGACACGTTTTTCAACGTCCTCAAAGAGTTCTGGCCGGATGTGCGCGACAAGCTCTTTCATCAATAGGCGCACGGCTTTCTATACTGAGCGTTCTCAAACAGTCTACTCATAACGCAGCGCAACCATAGGATCGACTCGTGCAGCGCGCCACGCCGGGATGTAGCTCGCTATCGCTTGCGGTCAGAGGCAAAGGGAAAATTCCTCCCGCCTCAACCACTCCGGGGAGGTCTTGTACTCGTTGCAACAAGTCACGATAGAAATTTATCGGTTGCTGCTCGGAATATCGTGTTTCCGGCAGGTCCACTCTCATCGTCAAAACATTGTGAGGATCGAATCCCGGATTGACGTGCAGGTCCTGACTTTGCCGGTGGCGATGATTCTTTCGGGGCTCCTATTCTGGGGGTTTCGCCACATTTTCTAACGTCGGCGGCAATGGTTCACCGAAAGCACAGTTGGACGCCAGGTTGGTAGGAGATCTTTCCACAACCCAAGGCCCCGATGACGGCTTGGTTGAGTTGTGAACTGCATCTTGCGTCCCAACCCATCGTTTGTGGTATATATGTTTCCCGCATTCGTTACGATCGTAGACCTCGACCCGGGAGAACAAAGTCATCATGGATCTCTTTCATCGCGAACTCGTAGGTAAGGACACTCCCACCGGCCGCGACTGCGAGTTCTGCTATCGCGTGGATCCGGACTTCTCCAAGCGTGATCCCATGGATCGGTTAGTTCTGTCGAAACTGGAGGACACTGCGGCTGCGCATCTCACCGAGGATGGCTATGTCAAACATCGTATTGCGGAGTTGCATAAGCGGCGTGCTCTCGGCGGCATCGTCGCCACGAGTCTGTTGAAATCTGCTTGAGCTCAGTCTTCAACCCGCTCTTAACCGCCAAGAAACAAAACACTTATTGCCTCACACCGAGCTGTGATCGCGGCTCCAGACGACGCCGTACTTTTTCCGATACAATTTACTTACTGTGACTAATCTATTGACCACCAGCCAGCAATCCATAGAAGTAGACGAAGTTTGCGATCAACTGCAAAGAATGGGCTACGCGCAATCCAAGCGGATACGCATCTACGGTCAGGAATTTGAGGCCGTGTCCAACCCATTCCCGCATGGGGACGGAATTGCCATCCAGGCGTTTTCCAAACGGGAAACGAAGGCCCGCATGCTGCAACTTCCTTTGCCAGTTGTGCAGATGGTTACCAGACAAAAACGGAAGAAGGTAGCGTAGCACCTTTTTAAGCGATGGTCTCGGCGCCGCTTCGCGCATATCTCTGCATAGCCAAGTCCACGATATCGCCGATCAGTTGCGTGTAGGATCGGCCTGAAGCCTTGGCAGCCATGGCGAATTCCTGTTTGCTTGAGAGCCACGGATTCGGGTTGGCCTCGATCACATAAACTTCGCCCTTTGCGGTGAGGCGCATGTCGATGCGGCCGTAATCGCGCAACTTGACCGCTTGATAAGCGGCCAAGCCCGTCGCTTGCAGCCGCGCAACAGTCTCTTCGTCAAGATCGGTGGCCAGGTGCGATTTGGTCAATTTGTGGGCTGCCGTGTCCTTTTCAAACTTCACGTCGTAGCTGGCGATCTTGGGAGTTCCCTTCGGCAGGCGGGAAAGATCGAGTTCGACTAATGGCAGGGTCTGAGCGTTCTCATAGCTGCCCAGAATGGCCGCGTAGATTTCGCGCCCTTCGATGTACTCCTCGATCAAAGCCGGTGAGTCGAACTCGTTCTGAATGTATTCCACGCGCTCCATGAGTTCCTTCACGGTGTCCACTACGGCGTCGGCGTGGATGCCGATGGAACCGTCCTCCGAGACCGGCTTCACGATCAGAGGGAATGAGATGTCGTGAGCGTGATCGATCCGGCCCCGATACGAGGTCGCAAAAAATGGCGTCTTGATACCGTGGAATTGGAACATCTTTTTTGCGGTTCCCTTATCTTGCGCCAGAAAATGCGCATGCGGACCGCCGCCGGTGTACGGCATATCCAGCAGGTCAAGATAGGCCGCGACATTCATTTCCTTGGTGTCGTCGCCGGCAAAAGACTCGGTGAGATTGAATACCAAATCAGCGCTGCACTTCGCTAGCGCAGTCAGAGATTGCGGACGACCGTCCAGCACCTGGTAAAACGGTTCGTGGCCGAGCTTCTCCAGAGCTTCGAAGATTTCTTCCCGATCTTCCTTTTCGGTTCGTGGCTTACGTTTTGGTTTTGGCTTTGACTTACGTGCCGAAGTCTTTTCTTCCTCCACGACTTCGGCTGCCGCCGTCTCGTCTTCCCAGACGTCATAAAGCACGGCGACTTTCAGCTTTGCGCTGGTCATTGTGGCCTCCAGCTTCTAATAGAATAGCTCTTCAATCCCGTTCTGAGATTTACGAAAATCATGGATGCACAAACTTCCCCCGTGCCATGTAATTCATGGCCAGCGCCGTCAGGTACACCGTGATCTGGATCAGATGTTCGGACTCCCGCCCGGTGTCGGCAAACAGGGCCAGTTCTTCGATTCGCTTCTCAATCACCTCGATCAACTTCTTGATCAGCGGACGCTGAGCTCCAGTCCAGTACGCGACTTTGTCCACTACTGCTTTCCTCTGCGCATGCAGGAATTCGTGCGCAGGCTTCGCCGTCTTGCGTCGTTTGGAAGCGTCGAAAATATCACGCAAATCGGTATCCAGCGCCAGGTCCACGAGCGGAGTCTCATCGTTGACCCGCTGGTAGAACTCAGCCACCGTGGCTTCCATTTCATCGACCGTGATGTCAGTGCGCCCGCGGCGGCGAAGCGGATCCTCGCTGCCCAACTTTCTGGCAATCCGATTCATATACTGCAGCTTCGCCATCGCGCCCCAGCCGCGGTAGCGCTTGCGCCACCCGGAACGCGGAGTCAGCCACACCGCAAAGGTTTCCGCAAAATCTTCATCGGGATGCTTCTGCGCATACCAGCCGGCCAAATGACGCACAAAGTTTCGCGAAAATGGAATAGGCCGATAATTATCGTGATAAGGGCGGCGAAACGGACCGAAGAGCTGTTTCCATTCCGGCGTCTGGTGAAGCTTGTAAGCATAGTTGAACGCGTGTCCGGCCTCATGCCGGAGGTACATCATGACCTCGCGGGCGTCCTCGAGGTCATTCATCTCTTTTTCAAGATGAGAAAGATCCGAGTTTGCTAGATAGAAAGGAATACCGATCACCGGTTCCCCGGACGGACAACCCCACTCGTCGGTGAGATAGCAGAGTGGACGGAACTTCATTAGTCCTTTTTGTTCCATCTCACGATACAGCTGTTGCACCAAGCGCTCTAAAGGCGAACCTTCAATGGTGAGACCAAGGTCTCGAATAGGTTTGTTCAGGATTTCCTGCAAACCGGGCCGTGATTTTTCGAGTTCCTGCACGAAATCTTTAGATATCAACCCAGATGAAATGGCGAAACCACAGGGAGAGGAAAGGACAGTCTGCTCTAGTTTTAAACATTATCAAATTGCACGGCATGACTCGTAGATCACGGCAGATCACGAACCAAAGATACCGCCAAAATCCGGCGCCGTAACAGAGCCCGACTGTAATGTTATCAAGATATGTCGTTGGTGTCGCGCAGCATACGTAGCCCCCGGAGGCCTCGTCCAGGGAGGCTCGTGCCTGAAGTCTGGGCCGCAATAAAAATTAAAATCGTGAATCTTGCACCCATTGCCAGCGGACGACATCTATTCGGGAAGCAATGTTTGACAGCCGCGCGAGTGCGGTCTAGAATCGACGACATCATGTTTGACCTGTTCCAGAAGAGCTTCGACTGCATGTGCTGTTGTACTTGTTGTTGCGCAGTCGTGTCTTCTGGCGCCGGGAGGTTGCTGACTTAGAAAGTTTTTAGTACCAGCACTTATCCAACCCACCGCCAGTAGAAAGCTGGCGGTGGGTTTTTCTTTTATGGCACAAACGGAAGCAATCAAAGAGACGAAGGCACAACGAGTCGAACGCCTGAAGCGGGAGAAGAATCCCTGGGAGGCACTCGACGAGATCCGGGGCTTCGCCCGAACGGGATTTGATTCCATCCCGCCAGAATGGCTGGGTACCTACTTCCGCTGGTGGGGCGTTTACACGCAGGGAGACGGAGCAGGCGTGGTCGGTGGAAAAGGCGGCGAGGGTAAGGCGTTGCCTTGCTTCATGCTTCGCATCCGCATTCCCAACGGCATTCTGCACTCCTCACAACTGCGAACCATCGCTGACCTCACACAACGTCACGCTCGCGGGATTGCCGACCTCACCGTGCGGCAGAACATCCAGCTCCACTATGTGACCATCGAAGCTCTTCCGGAAATTCTCGAGGCTTTGTGGCAGGTTGACCTGAACACCATGGGCGCCTGCGGCGATGTTACTCGAAACGTCACTGGCTGCCCGGTTGCAGGCGTCGATGCCGACGAAATCTGCGATGCATCTCCGCTTGCACTGGCTGCGACGCAGATGCTCGCAGGCAATCCCGAATTCTACAATCTGCCTCGCAAGTTCAAAATCTCGATCACCGGCTGCCGCGTCTGGTGCGCTTACCCGGAGATCAACGATATCGGGCTAACCGCGGTCACGCGCACGCTGAACGGAAAGCCGGAAACTGGTTTCTCGTTGCGGGTTGGCGGCGGGCTCTCAGCTGAGCCTCATCTCGCAGCCCGTTTAAATGCATTCATTCGATGGAACCAGGTTGAGCCGGTCATTAAAGGCATTGCTGAATTGTTTCGCGATTCAACCCAATTGCGAGAGCATCGCGACCGGGCGCGGCTCAAATTCCTGTTTCTCAAGCACGGTTGGACTGCCGACGATTTCCAGAAGGCACTGGAGCAACGAATCGGATTCCATCTGGATCCTGCGGTTCCTGAACAAGCGCCCGCCGACCTCTACCGCGATCACATCGGAATTCACGCTCAGAAACAGGCTGGCTATTGCTACGTGGGAGCGGCGGTCTTGCGGGGGCGAATCACGGCAGAACAAATGCGCAACGCCGCTGATCTCGCTGATGGTTTTGCAAACGGCGAGTTGCGGACGACCAACATGCAAAACTTGCTGGTGGTGAACGTGCCGCGTTTGCAGGCGGAATCGCTGGCGAGAGAACTGGACGCGATCGGATTGCGCGTGGGCGGCTCGCCCTTCTGGCGTGGAGCCGTTGCGTGCAGTGGAACTGAGTTCTGCAAGCTTGCGATTACCGAGACTAAGAGCTTTTCGCGATGGCTGGTGGAAGAACTGGAAGACCGGCTTCCCGGCTTCGAGCAGCACCTCAAGTTGCACGTTACCGGCTGCCCTAACAGCTGCGGTCAGCATTGGATCGCCGACATTGGAATTGAAGGCAAGAAGCTGAAAGTCGGCGGCCGCATGCAGGACGCGTATTACTTCTGCCTGGGCGGTGCCGTCGGCCTGCATCAATCGATTGCGCGGCCGGTCGGCTATCGCTGCCTGGCTACCGAAGTGCCAGACGCGATTGAGCGCCTGCTGCGCCGCTATTTAATCGATCGTTCGAGCAACGAGAATCTGCGGCAGTTTTTCGCACGCCACGGCGATACAGAGTTACGCGCGTTCCTGGCTGGAGAAGTAGTTGAGCCTGTGGCTCGGGATCTGTCGCCCGGGCGGGTACCCCACGGAGTCGAAGGTTAGCCAATGAAGAGTTTGTTTCCCATGTTCGTGAAGTTGGATGGCCGCGAAGTATTGGTCGTCGGCGCCGGACGAGTTGGCGAGCCGAAGATTCGCGGGCTGCTTCCGACCGGGGCCAAGATTCGCGTGGTTGCGCGGGAGGCGAGCGACGCTGTGCGGGTGTGGGCGCGTAATGGCGACATCATTCTGGAAGAGCGGAGCTTTGTGACGTCGGATTTGGACCGTGTCTTCCTCGCTGTGGTGGCCACATCTTCGCGTGAACTCAACCAGCTCATCCACACCGAAGCCCAATCCCGACGCATTCTGTGCAATGTGGTGGATGTTCCCGAGCAGTGCGATTTCTATTATCCGGCCGTGGTTCAGCGTGGCGATCTGCAGATTGCGATTTCAACTTCGGGGCAGAGCCCCTCGCTCGCGCAAAAAATCCGGCACCAACTGGAACGACAGTTCGGGGCGGGATACGCGCACTGGGTTGCGGCATTGGGTGAGACCCGACGAAAAGTACTCGCCAGCAGCCTCAGCCCGGAACGCAAACGAGATCTGCTGCAGTCGTTGGCGAGCAGGGAAGCATTCGAAGCGCTGGTCGGCGCCGAATCGAAAACGAACGGAAGGAGCAATGCAATATGACAGGCAAGGTATACCTGGTCGGCGCCGGGCCCGGCGATCCCGAATTACTCACGCTGAAAGCCGCGCGGGTTCTGAAAAACGCAGACGTCGTATTGCACGATGATCTGGTCGCCTCGGAGATACTCCGCCTCGCGCCAGCACACGCGCAGATTCATAACGTAGGAAAGCGCTGCGGAAAAAAGAACATCAGCCAGGAAGAGATCAACTTCCTCATGGTCACACTGGCTGCTTCGGGATTGCAGGTGGTGCGGCTCAAAGGCGGTGACCCGATGATTTTCGGGCGCATCGGCGAAGAAATCGCAGCCCTGCGCAAAGCCAAAATTGAGTTTGAAATTGTTCCAGGGATTACCGCAGCTTTGGGGGCCGCGTCGACTGTGCAAGTTCCCTTAACTCATCGCCAGTCTTCTCACGCCTTGGTTTTCCTGGCGGGACATACGGCCAGCGGAGACGATCCAACCAATTGGCGTGCGCTGGTGTCTCTGGGAGCCACGGTCGTGATTTACATGCCCGGGCATCATTATTCTGAAATCGCCCGCAAATTCCGCTCGGCTGGCCTGTCGGATGAAACATCCTGTGCAATCATTTCGCGGGCCACGACTTCCGAGGAACAAATCTTTTCAACCAACCTAGGGAACCTGGCAGATGCTCCACGCCTGCCTGCACCGGCTTTGCTTGTAATTGGAGAGGTTCTGCGACATGCCGGCCATCGCTTCTTGCCAGAAGAACTCGGATGGCCGTTAAGCGAACCTTCTCTTGCCATTCATTCGGCAACAGAATTTTTACGCAGTTCGCACGCTGGAGTGGGCGATCAGGAGCAGAAATCATGAAAGAGGGTGTGGAAAGAATTCATCAGTTAGTCGAGCAGTGGAGTCCCGAAGATTTATTGCGCTGGGCCTTCGTAACCTTCGGAGGCTACGTCGAGATCGCATCGGGTTTCGGCCCCGAGGGGATGGTGCTCATCGACATCGCCGCCAAAGTTCAACCAAAATTCCGGATATTCACCCTCGATACCGATTTCTTGTTTCCCGAAACCTACAGTCTCATGCAACAAGTTGAAAAGCGCTACGGGATTCGAGTGGAGAAACTTAAGTCAGTTCTGACCCCGGAAGATCAGGAGCGTCTTCACGGACCGGCGCTCTGGGGCCGCGATCCGGATTCCTGCTGCAATCTCCGCAAGGTCGAACCGCTAAGAAAGAAGCTTTCGCAACTGCGCGCATGGGTGACCAGCATCCGGCGTGACCAGACCCCGGATCGGGCCAGCGCGCTGAAGGTGGAGTGGGATGCAAAGTTTCATCTGGTCAAGATTAATCCGCTCGTCGACTGGACCGCGGAAAAAGTTTGGCGCTACATCCACGATCGCGAGCTGCCTTACAATCCGCTGCACGATCTCGGCTATCCCAGTATCGGATGCACTCATTGCACGAGGAGCGTGCGCCCCGGAGAAGGCGAGCGAGCCGGACGCTGGTCCGGGTTCAACAAGACGGAGTGCGGACTGCATACGGCAGCGCCGGCTAACATGGTTTCGATCATCGAACCTGCGCCGAGTGAGAATGCAACCGGAGCTTGAGCAACTCCTCGAAAGCTTAGCCAGGCGATGTCGGCAGGCGGCGTTTCTCTCGTCGGCGGCGGGAGCCTCGCGCCGCTGCTGGCGCTGCTTATTCCCCTTCTCTTGACAAAGACAGGGTACGCTTTCCTGTAGAAATTGAAAAATGCCCACTACCGCGGTCCGGGTAGCGGGATGTTTTGAACCACGTTAGGGCATTAGAGGAATCGGTCGGGTCGCTGGAAGCTATCGAATTGAAAAGAGCGGCGGCGTAGAATGGATGCACTATGGCTAATCTTCCCGGTCCTCAGCCCGACGTGCTGTTCTGCCCTCGTTGTAAGGGTGATCTGCGCAACGTTGCCCGGGACGAGATGCGCTCAAAGGGGTACAAGCGGAAGGACGGCACAGTATCACAACACACGCACACTTACGAATGCCGAAACTGCAATCACCGTTTTGAGGTCAACCAAGAGCAATAAGATTCAGAACGGCCACTACCGCGGCCTGTTATCGCTTGCTAATCCTGCCAACTTCTGTGAAAATAACTGTTTGCCTTATACCTGCCAGAAGGACTAGGAAAGGAAGCAAAGTTCTGTGTTAATGATTCGTCTGTCGCGCACCGGTGCGCGTAAACAACCGCATTATCGCGTGGTCGTGATTGAGAAGGAGCGGGCGCGCAATGGTCGGCCGGTAGAAGTGGTGGGAACGTACAATCCCCGCACCAATCCTGCCAGCATCGAGCTCAAGCGCGAGCGCATTGATTACTGGGTATCGAAAGGCGCCAAGATGTCGGACCGGGTTGGCAAGATTGTGGCCAAGCCCGCTCCCAGCGCTGTCCCGGCTGCCTGATTTTTGGCGTGCGTTCCAGTTACGTAATTCCATTCAACTCGATAGGACGAGCAGATGAGCCAGCAAATCGGCGACGTTCGAGCTTTGGTCGAGCAGATTGCGAAGGCGCTGGTCGACGAGCCCGACCAGGTTTCGGTAAACCAGATCGAGGGCGATGTGCTCGAACTCAAAGTCGCGCCCAACGACGTGGGCAAGGTGATTGGGGCGAAGGGCCGGGTTGCCCGAGCGCTGCGAGCCCTGATAGGCGCGGCAGGAATTCGATTGCACAAGCGTTTTACGCTGGAGATATTGGAATAAAAGAATCTGGGATCGCCGGCGAGTTCGTTACCCTGGCCCGCGTGCGGAAAACGCAGGGACGCCGTGGCGAAGTCGCAGTCGAGTTGCATACCGATGTTCCCGACCGGTTCAGGGTGGGCCTGAGGTTATTTGCTCTTGCGCCCGACGACAGCCGGCGCGAGTTGCAGGTTGAACAACTCTGGCCTCATAAAGGCGAACTGGTTCTGAAGTTTGCAGGCATTGATTCGATATCTGATGCAGAAACTTTGATTGGCTGCGAATTGCAGGTTCCGCGCAGTGAGCGGGCGCGGCTTGAGCCCGGATGGAATTACGTCAGCGATTTGATCGGCTGCGTGGTCGTCGACGCCGGTCGCGAGATCGGCAAAGTTGAAGACGTTCAGTTTGGCACCGGTGAAGCCCCGCTGTTGATTGTCGAAGCGGGAAGCAAGCGCTGCGAGATTCCTTACGCCGAGGCGTACCTGAAAAGTGTGGACCTCGAGCAGAAGCAGATACGCATGCAACTGCCCGAAGGGATGCTCGACCTGAATGCACCGCTAACAGCCGAAGAAAAGGAACAGCAGGCTCTAGGACACAGAGGAACAGCGAAGAAGGATAAGAAATCTCTGTGACTCTGCGCCTCTGTGGTGAAGATGTGGTTCTGGTTCCGCGATGAAGATCGACATTGTAACGATCTTTCCCGATTTTTTTCGCGGACCGCTGGATCACGGAATTATCCGCCGGGCACAGGAAGCCGGTCTGGCGACAATCGAAGTCCGCGATCTGCGGGCATTTGCGCATGATCGCCACAAGACCGTGGATGACCGCCCATTCGGCGGCGGCGAAGGCATGGTGCTGAAGCCGGAACCGATCTTTGAATGTATTGAAGAGCTGAAGGTCGCGCCCCGCGAAGGGCGCAGCGAATCCCGCGAGAGCGTGGTCCTGCTCTCGGCGCAGGGCAAGCGATTTGATCAGAGCGCGGCCAATGAACTCGCCAAGCTGAAACGAATTGTCCTGATCTGTGGCCGTTATGAAGGCGTGGACGAGCGCGTGGGCCAATACTTAGCGGACCGAGAGTTGTCTATCGGGGACTATGTTCTGAGCGGAGGCGAACTGGGCGCAGCCGTCATTGTCGACTGCATCACCCGGTTGATTCCAGGCGCAGTAGGGAACCAGGCCTCCACGCAGCAGGAATCATTCACCGCCTTCTCGCAGCCACTCGCTGGGGAGGGTCCGAGTTCGACGTGCAGCTCGGGGGGATTGCTCGATTACCCGCACTACACGCGTCCCGCAGACTTTCGCGGAATGGGAGTTCCGGAGGTGCTGGCATCGGGCAATCATGAAGAAATCCGGCGCTGGCGCCGCCGTACCGCGCTCGAGAAAACGCTGCGCAATCGGCCCGACCTTATGGACGTGGCCGCGCTCAGCGACGAAGACAAGAAATTGCTAGCCCAGATTATGGGCAAGAACTCGTAGAAACAGAGGACAAGATTATGTCGAACCTCATCATCGAAAAACTGCTGGCTAAGACCAAGCGCACCGACCTTCCTGAATTTGCCCCCGGCGATTCCGTCCGTGTACACGTCAAAATCAAGGAAGGTGACAAAGAGCGTCTGCAGGCCTTTGAAGGGGTTGTCATCTCGCGCTCGCGAGGCCCCCAGGCCAGCTTCACCGTGCGCAAGATCAGCTTCGGTCAAGGGGTCGAGCGTATCTTCCCCGAGAATTCCCGCGTGATCGATAAGGTGGAGTTGGTACGCTCCTCAAAAGTTCGGCGCGCCAAGCTGTACTACCTTCGAGCGTTGCGAGGCAAAGCCGCCCGCCTCAAGGATGTCGAGCGCGAGCACGCAACTGCAGCTACGACCGCGAAGTAATTGCGCGAGCTATTTCGACGAGATAGCACGAGCGGGATTAGTGGCCGCGTCTTCATGCGGCCACACGGCAGTCAGGGCTAATCCCACTGCGATTCCCACCGAGACTTCAACGAAGCGGTGAGCCGCTACGATCCAAGCCGATTTCGTGTGCCCTACCAGCATCACAATCGCCAACGTGACGCTGGCCATACGGTAGGCCTCGCCGAGCCGGAGCGCAGCGCAGATCAATCCAATCGCGAATACACCCAAGCCAAAGACCATCGTATTCGATTCGAAGTAGATCGTCAGCAGCGCGCCCATGAGAGCTCCAACTGCGGTTCCGGCGAAACGCTGCTCCGACACAGCCAAAGCCGCTCCGAGGGTCGACTGCATAATAATCAATGTCGTGATGGCGGCCCAGTAAGCCTCCGGAAGACCGAGGGCCCGGGCGACCAGCAGCGAGGCGATGGCGGCCACCGCAGTTCGAGCGGAATGCACCAATACGTGCCGGTCGAGTCGACGCCGGGTGTGGCTGCTTGCCTCTGGCATGTTCCCTCCTGAGCGGAGTCGCCATTCTAGCTGACTCTCCGAAATCAGTTTGTTTAAGTACGAATCAATGAATTTTTGGGGAGCTTTCAAGGAAAAACTCTTTTCCACCTTGCTTCACAAGGCCACACTCGGCGAAGATGCATTTATCTCGACTTCCTGACTAAGCCCGTGTCGGCCAAGCGCAAACCCGCTCGCGAAAAACCGCTCTCCCCTTCCGCCGCCAAGCTTCGTCTGCTCAAGCGTCTGCGTTGCACGCTGAAGTTTGAAAAAATGGCGTGGCAATCGGGGGCGCACTTGATCGCAGGCGTGGACGAGGTCGGCCGCGGTTCTCTGTTCGGACCGGTGGTTGCCGCCGCCGTCATCCTTGATCCCGCCTATCGCATTCGCGGGCTGCGCGACTCCAAGCTGTTACTTTCGGAACGGCGCGAGGTACTCGCCGAACGTATCCGCGAGCGTGCGATCGCCTGGGCCATCGCCGCCGTGGATGCCGCCCGCATCGATCAGATCAACATCTACCAGGCATCGCGAGTCGCGATGAGAGAAGCGGTAATCAGTCTCCAACCCAGGCCCGATCATTTGCTGATTGATGCTCTGCGCCTGGACTGCGAACTGCCGCAGCGCGCGATCATCCACGGCGACGCGCTCTCAGCTTCGATCGCCGCGGCCTCGATTCTGGCCAAGGTCGAACGCGATCGCATGGTCCGTGAATGGGATCCGGTCTTTCCTCTCTACGGACTGGCATCGAACAAGGGCTATAGCACGCCTCACCACCTCGCTGCCCTGCGTCAGCACGGACCTTCTCCCCTGCATCGGCAGTCCTTCGCTCCCGTATGGACTAACCCAGTGCCTCAGGAGGTTCTGGCCTTCATGCTGGAAGAAAAGCCGGAAGAGCTGCTGGAGGAGATGAACGAAGCCGTCGTCTAGCGAATCCGGGCTCCCTTGAGCTCTGGTCGGCGCCACGTTTACCTGTGGTCTGGCCGAAAACTTCATCGCCAGCGCACCCAATACTGCTGACGTCACAAAGGGAATGTTCGGCCCCGCTGTGCAAAAGTTTTCACGTTGACAGCTGTCATCTTTGTGGACTAAAGTTCGGACGCTCTACTACCGGGCATCGTTCTTACTCCATTCGGGTCCGATTAGTGCTGAGCCTGCTGGCCTAAACCTCGGCGTTCCGCGGTGGTGATTGGCACTTCAGAATAGCTGCAAGGTTGGTCGGTTGGCTAAGGTATCTAGTGAACTTGATTAGAGCGCGAATAACCCCTTACTTCTTGCTGGTCCTTGTGGCTGCGGTGAGCCACGCGCAAATACCTTCCACCGCGAACACTTCCACTTCATCGGGAAGCTCGAAGACTGCTCCAGAAACGAGCCACGTCGTACTTAAGGTCGGTGATGCGCAGGTCACTGAGGAGGAATTTGAGTCCAGGGTCAAAGATATCGAACCCCAAGGAGGCGACAGCGAGGAAAAAACGCCGGTCGCTAAGGATCGTCGAAAGCTCGGCGATGACTACGCGTCGGTGCTCATGCTTTCTCAGCAGGCCTTAGCCAGCCACTTGGACTCCTCGCCCGAAGTCAGCCGCGAGTTAGCGGTCGCCCGCATGCAGGTATTGTCCGACGCTGAATTCGCCAGCCTGATGCGCGCGGCCAAGCCCAGCTTCGAAGAAGTCAGCCAATATTACGCCGCCCACCTTTCTGACTACGACGAAGTGCAAATTCGGCGGCTGTTCGTTTGGAAGCAGCGAGAGAACTCCAAGAATGCGCCGGTGTTGACTTCGCAGGCGGTCAGAACCCGCGCCGATCAGGTTCGTCAGGCGTACGCGGCGGGAACCAGCGCACAAAAACTGGCAGACGATCTCCGCAAGTCCGGCGATGGCATGCTGGATCCCGAGCCGCTCAGCTTTCCGCGCGGAGAGCTGTCGCCACAAATGGAGAAGGTGGCATTCGGACTTACGGAGGGCGGATGGGCCGAGGTCGAAGATACCCCGGCGCGCCTTCTTGTCATTCAGTTGGTCAAGCGCGATCGTCAGCAACTTGGGCAGGTGTCGTCGCATATCGAAACCGAGCTGCAAGCGCAGAAGCTGCAAGCAATGTTGGACGATTTGAAAAAGAAGGCCGGTATCTGGATGGATGAGCAGTATTTTGGGACTGCGGTGGCTCCTGTCCCGGGCGCGCAGCGGCGTGTTCCCAACCCACCGTCGGAGCTTCAAAAATCAGCTAAAAAAGGGGAAAGCAAGAATGAAGATGAACGACAGAAGTAGAAGCCTCTGTTATTTTGCGCTTCCAGTCCTGTTACTGGCGGCGTGTGTTCTTCAGCCGTCGCTGGCCAGCGCCCAAATGACTTCGCTGGGGGTCGACTGCTCGAAAATCGATGTCTCGCGCCTCATAATGGAAGATAACTTGGGAGCGGGTCGAATCCTGATTGAGTGCGGAATCGTAGGAGGGGGACAGCCATCAACTCGCGTCGCCACCAAACCGGTCGCACCACCCAACATCCGTGTCAGTAACGGATCGGATTGCAACTCCTCTTCCGACGTGTGCGGAAGCGAAAGCATGGTGGCTGGTAGCACCAAGAACAAAGGCCAGACCATCGTGGTCAACTACAACGCCAACTACGACGCCGCTTCAAATTATTCGGGTACGTCCTACTCTAGCAATGGCGGGGCGACCTTCGCGGAAATTCAACCTTCGCCTTTTGCGAACGGACACGGCGAAAACTTTGGCGATCCGCTGGTCGTTTTCAACTCTAAGCTGGGCAAGTTCTTCGCGGGCGACTTGGCGACCGGATGCGGCGGTCAGGGCATCGGTTTGTGGACCTCGACCGATGGCAAGACCTGGACCACTGGATCCTGCCCCAGCAACAACAGCGCCGACGACCGGCCGTCGATGTGGGCTGACAACAACGTGACCAGCGCAACCTATGGGCGCATGTATATCTCTTTTAACGACTTCAACAACAACGGAGCTCTGGACGTGGTCTACTCCGACAACGGCACAACATGGACTGGCCCGGTCGTAGTAAGCGCTACCGGTACCTTCATGCGCGACGTGCAGATCACGGGCTCGCCGCGAGGCTCCACGCTTGTTGGGGGCAAGGACAGCACCGTGTTCCTCGCCAGCATGGACGAGGGCGGAGGCGGAAATGCTACCCGCCAGAACGTCATGTTTATCTCAACCAACGGCGGAGCCGCGTGGACTAAAGTCACTATGGGTCCGCGATTCAACCCGCCAGGTGATTCGGCCTGCAGCACTGGATATTTCTGGAAGGTCAATCCCATCATCCGGCACATGGGCTGGGGGCAACCGGCAGTTGGCCCAGACGGCGTGGTCCACTATGTCTACGCCGGGCATGGTACAGGGAACGATACTGGCGATATCTTCTATCAACGTTCCATCAACAACGGCAAGACCTGGTCGAAGGCGATCAAACTCAACACCGATCCAGACGGCACATTCAAAGAGCAGTGGATGCCTTCGCTGTCCGCTACGGGCGATGGCACCGTCACCGCGTCTTGGTATGACCGTCGCAAAGCAACGAGCGCCTGCAATAACGTCGGAGATGCAGGATGTAATTACGAGCGCGTGGGCCGTCAGTCCAAGACCAACGGCTCTAGCTGGGGCGCTGACATCACCATCAGCACTGCCATCATCACCCAGCCATCACAGGACGATCCCGGCGTTCAGCCATGCTATGCGGGAGATTACGACTACAATACCGGTCTAAGCGCGGCTGATTCGTCCGGTACCGGGACTGCCTATATCACCTGGACCGATGGCCGGCATAAGATTGGCGGCATACCCGTGCAGAGCGTGGACTTCGCCAAGGTCCCCGAGCCATAACTTAATCGCAGTACAGACCTTGAAAAAGGAGGGCGGCCATCTGCCCTCCTTCTTTTTTTGCGAATCCGCTTCTTCTGGAGGCTGTTCATATTCCGGAGCGCAACTTCCGACTGCGCCCGTGCTGGAATATGGCTGCGCAGTTCCTGAAAATATCCACGACCTGAGGCTAAGGCAGGCTCACCAACATGCATATTGCTCAGAAGCCGGTGGTATAGTGTCATGCTTCAACATTTCGGGAGGTGGCATGCGATTTGGAACGGTGGATCGCCGCAGATCGATCTTCTGCCTATGCGCGGGCGTCGTGTTCGGCGTTCAGCTTGCAGCTGGTCAGGCCACAGTGGTGATTCGTGGGGCAAAGGTGTATCCCATTAGCGGACCACCGATCGAGCACGGAGTGCTCGTCGCCGCCAATGGGAAAATTGTAGCTGTGGGCGAGGAAGGCAAAGTCAAGATTCCTCGTGGCGCCACAATCGAGGACGCTATCGGCAAGGTGGTCATGCCCGGCATTGTGGACTCGCACTCTCACATCGGCATCATCGCGAATCCGCTGGCTGAGGACTCGGGCGACGCCAACGAGTCGACCGGCCCCATCGAATCCGGCTTGCGAGCTCTCGATGCTATCGATCCCGCCGACCCCAATATCCGCATGGCCACTGCCGGTGGCATTACTACGGCGAATATTATGCCGGGCAGTGGAAACGTGATGGGTGGGCAGACGGCATATGTCAAGCTGCGCGGGAACACGATTGAGCAAATGCTGATTCCGGGGACTATCGGCGGGATGAAAATGGCGAACGGCGAAAATCCAAAACACTACGGCGCGAAGGATAAGGCTCCCATGACCCGCATGGAAGAGGCGGCCCTGGCCCGCGGAATTTACGAAAAGGCCATGCAGTACAAAGCAAAGTGGGATGGCTACAACAAAGCGGTCGCGTCCGGCGACAAGAGCGCCAAACAGCCGGACCGTGATCTCGATCTCGAACCCGTGGTCGAAGTTCTCGCAGGCAAGCGCGTGGTTCACAACCACACCCACCGCGCCGATGACATTATGACCGCGATTCGCTTGTCCGAGGAATTCCATTACCGTCTGGTGGTTCACCATGGAACCGAATCCTGCCTGGTCGTGGACGAGCTTGCAAAACGGCACATCCCCGTGAGCTTCACGATCGTGGATTCCCTGGGAGGGAAATTTGAAACGATTAACCTTGATCTCGGATGTCCAGGCACGCTCGACAAGGCCGGGGTCAAAGTCGCACTCAACACTGACGATCCCATCACGAGTTCGCGGCTCATCCTTCGCCAAGCTGCGCTGGCTGTGCGCGGGGGAATGAGCGAGGAAGCGGCGTTGAAGGGGCTCACGATTTATCCCGCGGAAATGCTCGACTTGGGAGACCGCATTGGGACGCTTGACATGGGCAAAGATGCTGACTTCGTTGTCTTGGGTGGGCCACCCTTCAGCGTTTACACGCATGTGCTCGAGACCTGGATCGAGGGGCAGAAAATTTTCGATCGCAGCAATCCGCAAGACCTGCGCTATGCGACCGGCGGGTTCGGCATTGTCGATCGCTTTCGGGTTCCCCCACGAGGAGAAGAATGATGCGCGCGCTTCGCGGGCTCACTCTGCTGATCGGCTTGGCTTCGGCAAGCACAGGACTGGCGCAGAATGTCGCTGTGCTTGCTGACCATCTCTACAGCATGGCGGAAGGAACGCAAGGTGGACCAGGACTGGTGTTGATCAGAGACGGAAAGGTCGAAGCTGTACGTCCCGGCCCGAACCAACAATCGCCCGACGGATACGCACTATTGAAAGCCGCATTCGTCACCCCAGGCTTGATTGACGCCGACACCACCGCGGGTATTTCCGGAGCCTACAACGTTCCCGCGGATCAGGATCAGGATGAGGCTACCGACCCCAATACCGCCGATGTGCGCACCCTGGACAGCTTCAATCCCAACGAACGGCTTCTGAAAGTCTTGAATCAGTATGGCGTTACTACGGTGCAATCGGCGCCCGGGCCGCGCAATCCCGTCGCTGGTCGCGCCGGTATTTTCAAAACCGCTGGAACAGGTTCGGGATCTGCGACGGTG
This sequence comes from uncultured Acidobacteriota bacterium, assembly GCA_963832245.1. Classification (GTDB taxonomy): domain Bacteria; phylum Acidobacteriota; class Terriglobia; order Terriglobales; family Acidobacteriaceae; genus JABDBE01. The sequence continues at coordinate 726,030 of CAWHTG010000004.1, read as the reverse complement.
GAACAACTAGTCGTACGCCAGGAATCCGCCATGGTCTTTAATCTCGGCGAGACTCCCAAAGCCACCTATGGCAAGAAGGAAAAAGCGCCGAGCACGCGCATGAAGACCGCCGAAATTATCCGGCATGCGCTCGCGGACGCGAAGGCTTACGAAGAAAAATGGGACAAATGGAAGAAAGACGGCTCGGACATTCCCAAGCAGCCCTCCCGTGATATGAAACTCGAGGCTTTGGTCCCGGTCGTGGACGGAAAACTGCCGGCGATCTTCAACGCATATCGGGCTGACGATATCGACACGGCCATCCGGATCGGCGGCGAGTTTCACTTGCACTATATGCTGACTTCCGCGACCGAAGGTTACCTCATCGCTGATGCGATTCGTCGTGCGGGTGTTCCGTGTTTACTCGGTCCGGTCATGCAGCGGTTTGAATCGTTGCAAACCGCAAATGCGACCTTCGAAAATCCAGCAATTCTCAAGCGAGCGGGAATTCCGATTGCGCTGATGACCGGCTACGAAAGCTACGTTCCGAAAAATCGTATTGTGCTGTTCGAAGCCGGCATTGCTGCGGCAAACGGACTGAGCATGGAGGAAACTCTCCGCACGGTAACGGCTGACGCCGCAAAGATTCTCGGCATCGACGATCGCGTCGGTTCGCTCGCCCCTGGGAAGGACGCGGACGTCGTACTGTTCGATGGCGATCCGTTCGAGTACACCAGCCACGTCATGGCGGTGCTGGTGAGCGGACAATTGGCCTACCAAAAAAGATAATGGCCAGAGATTGTGTCGTAAATTCTTTCGCCCTGCTGGGGCTCGTCACATTCCCGCTACCCACGGCTTGCGCCGTGAGTTGCATTCTGTCGCTGCTTCGCGCCTAGTCTTTGAGCCATCCTACCATGTGAACGGAGGCCCTGGGGCACAGTCTGCTCAGGCAGCCACCCCGAGCTTGGCGCGCATCTCTTTCGCCAGAGCGTCCACGGCTCGCAGCTTGGTTTCAGCCAGCATCGGAAGATTCGGTACGCCCAGGGCTATCTCACAGGACAGCAGCAACGCTGTTATGGTGCTCCTTAGCTGGTTGCGTAAGTCCTGTTCGGCCTCTTGTCTTGCAATCAGTAACTCTCGCTTGCGCCGATGCACGGCCGAACGCAACTCGCGTGATACTCGCTCAATTCCGCTGATGGCAAAGTTTGAATAAACGGGAACCGCGGTTCCCATGTGTTTAAAGATGGTCTCGACGTTGTCGGGTTCCGCGTCCAACAGCAATTGATCGAGAACCACAGCTGAAAATTCCTCGGCTTGCAAGTGGGTCAGCGCCTGGTGCAGCGTGGGCGCTACCTGCACCGGCTCATTTGTAATTTCCTGTAGTGCTTTGGCGCAATCTTGAGCTTTTGCCAGAGAAGTGATCAGCAGAATCATACCCAACTCAACTGCACGTTACGCGCCAGAGTTTTGGCGATTGATAATACGCGAGTTGCGTCCAATCTGCTGGTGTGGGCGGGTTCCGATCTGGAACTCGAGTGCGAATTCGAACTAGAAAAGCCTGAACGCCGCCGGGAACCGACGGTTTTACTCATGCACAGCGGCTGGAAGCCGCGTGTCCAGCGAACCCAAACGGTGCGGCTGAAAGCCGCACCCTTCCACGGTAGATCGGAGTTCCCTCCGCGCAGCGGAATCGGCGTTCCTCCGCGGCGGATGTGATCGGAGTTTCCTCCGCCGCACATGTGGGCGATGAATTCGGCTTCCCGCTGGCAAAAACGAAGTGCAGTTTACTGCTTGGCGTGCGCGGACTGTTTAGGTGGCATTGCAGACGTGAGTAGACCTCTGGCGCGGACGGGTGAGACGCCCGTCCTCCATTGCTTCACGCATGTTCCATCTCGAGCAGCGCCTTCTTTCGCTCCACGCCCCAGCGGTAGCCGGCCATCTCTCCGCTCTTGCTGACGACGCGATGGCATGGAATGGCAACCGCTACGGGGTTGGTCGCGCAGGCTCGGGCCACGGCTCGCGTAGCCGTGGGCTGCCCGATCGCCTTCGCCACCTCCGCGTAGGAACGCGTCGCCCCGAAGGGAATGGATTGCAAATGTGCCCACACCCGCCGTTGAAACGCGGTTGCCTGAATATCCAGGGGAAGAGCGGAATTCAAGCGCTGACCACGCATCTGACGAAGCAAATCTTCTTTCCAGGCTTGCATGGCGTCATCGTCGCGCCGGCGGATGGCGAAAGGGAATTCGTGTCTCAGTCCCTGCTCGAGTTCGTCATCGGTGTTGGCGAACTGGATGGCGCAGATTCCCTTGTCGGTAGCCGCGATTAACATGCGTCCCAAGGGAGAGTCAGCAAAAGTGTAGCGGATGGGCGCAGCCACCGCGCCGCGGCGATATTTGTCCGGAGTCATGCCCAGCTGCGACGCGGTTCGCTCGTACAGACGGCTGCTGGAACTGTAACCTGCGTCGTACATGGATCGAGTCACCGAGTGTCCGGCGCGAAGATTGTCCTTGAGCTGGTTCATGCGGCAGGAGTCAGCATAAGCTCGGGGCGAGATACCGAGGACACTTTTGAATGTCCGCTGCAAGTGAAATGGACTTTGGTGAAATTCTGATCCGAGCCGCGCCAAGGTGAGCGGTTCGTCCAGGTGCTGTTCAATATACCGGCACATGGCTTTCACCATTTCCGTTGTGCCATTACCCGCCGCCTTGGGTCGGCACCGCAAGCAGGCGCGATAGCCAGCCCTTTCCGCTTCGTCAGGCTTGCGAAAGAAGGTCACGTTCTCGCGGCGGGGACGCCGGGCCGCGCAGGACGGCCGGCAGTATACGCCCGTCGAAGACACGGCAAACACAAACTTACCATCCTGGCTGGCGTCATGGGCCTGAACGGCTTCCCAATACAGTCCTTGATTGTCTTCGCTATGGCTTTGGTGGCTGCGGGCCATTTCCGATGCTTCCGTCAGATTCAGTATCGCATTGGTTGTCATAATGTCGAAAGCATACGCCAGCGTTCGCGGCTGGACCATCCGGATCTTGCGCTCAAAGCAACTTTTCTACGCTATCCTTAATACGTTCGAGACGCAGGCTTTATGTCAGTTCCCAGGTCTGGCCTCACCGATCCCTGGCATGTTCATCGGCAAAAGCAACACCGCGATCGCGCCTTCCTCCGAGATCGTTGCTGCGTATATTGATCACGAACTCGAACTCAAGGATTCGCACCAGATGGATGAATGGCAGAATGCTATTCCCGTAACGTTTTGCGCTGACTGGCAGGGAAAGAATGCCGATCCCGGCCGCGAAACCCAAGTACGGGTCCTGTGGTCGTGGCAATCCTTGTATTTAAGATTCGACTGCCGCTACCGCGAGCTTTTTATATTTGAGGACTCAGACGCTAGTGGACGACGCGACCATCTGTGGGATCGTGATGTGGCAGAGGCGTTTCTGCAGCCCGATCCCTCGCGGGAACGCTTCTACTGCGAACTTGAAGTGAGTCGAATGGGATGTGGGTCGATCTCGACATTTTTCCCGGCGGGCGGACCTGAAAAGCGGTTTGCGGCGATCAGTGGTCGTGGATGAAAAATCACGCACGTGGGCTGCCGAGTTGGCAATTCCCCTGAAGTCGCTGACCACGAAGTTTGACCCGGCCGCGATTTGGCGGGCGAATTTTTATCGAGTGGAAGGGACGAAAGAGCCGCGAGCTTACCTTGCTTGGCAGCCCACGCATTCGCCGCAGCCGATTTCCATGTGCCTAAGGCATTTGGCAAGTTGCGCTTCGCCAATGCAAAAGATCAGTAGACCGGGAGCAGATGGAGAGGGTAAAACTTAGTCCGGTAGAGGCTGTAGTAACCCGAACACTTGAGCGACGCCCGAGCGCTTGCGTAATTCAGCCAGCAGCGCGTGCGCGGCATTCTCGTATGTCTTGGTAGGATCCGACGGATCCGCCCACACCGCGTCATAGACGATCTGTGCCGCTTCCTTCAAATCCATGTGCAGCGCGGCTTCCAGCACGTCCACGCGTTCCTGCAGATGATCGTAACAGCCTTGGCAAACAACTGCTGGTTCGGGGTTGCCGGGATGCTTTTCTTCGTGGATGCAGTGCAAGCTTCCATTCGTATTGGTCGGGAACTGGGAAGCGAAAACTTGCGCATTGAAATCGCGCAGGAAACGTTCGCGTTCTTCTTCCAAAGCTACGGGATCAGGACACACTTCGCTGGCAAGCGCGCTGGGCCGCACCGGCACCGCGGTCGGCGACACGCGCTCCCCCGCTTTACACACCGGGCATGCTTTCAGATCAGCGGCATAATAGGTCTTGCAATTTGCGCAAGGCATGCCATAACCAACTTGCCTTGGCACGACTGGATGCGAGATCGGTGGACTTGCTTTCGCCATGCGCTCGGTGGTTTGGATATCGCTGTTGTGTGGGAGGACTGCCGGTGAGACCGGTTTCTTAACAACGACCGGCGCTGCGGGTGACGAATTCATAGTGAAAACCCCATGCGGCTCAGGGCCGTGCCAAAACCCTTCGACTTCGCCATTCTAGGAGCAGGCGGCTCGCCTTTCGACAGCACAGAAGTTCATGCCCGAATGGCAGCGTTAACCTAGTTGCACTTAGCCGGCCAAACTACACGCGTAGAATGAATGACTTACAAGAGACGCGTGGTCTTTTTTCGCGACAAACAGTTCGCCCTCCTTTCAAACTGAGACTAAGCGTCCAGACAAGTCCTCAGTTTTCCGACGCGGCTTGGTCGCGCCCCGGAGAAGGAATGGAAAATTCTCCAGGTTGACGGAACAATTCGGCTTCAGTAAGGTTAAAGAGAGCAGTTGTGTCCGCGTGGAGGTTTTGTATGTTCGAAGGCCTTTTTCAACCAATGCATCTTCTGGTTATTTTTTTCATTGCTCTTCTAGTATTCGGTCCTAAGAAACTTCCTGAGCTTGGCAAGGGTATCGGGGAAGGCATACGCGCTCTAAAAGAGGGCATGAAAGATGCAACGTCGGATTCGACAAAAAACGCGAACTCCGAGGTGAAGAACACCGAAGTAAAGAGTTGAGCTCGCTGACTGATCGGGCATTCTTTCCTACGCCTCTGCCATCCTTATCATTCCTGATCGCTGCAGAGACGCAATTAATTACGTCTCTACCAATCGACAAAATAGCCCCGTTGCTTTAACCAGATTGGTCCAGTTCTTCGCGGAGTTGCAACATCTACGCTAGACTCATCTCGTCGTTGTTTCCATTCCAATATCCCCCTGCGAGCGAAAGTACAAAGCATGATGGAGAAATGTTATGCGTAAGGAGCATCTCTGGGCGGCGGTATTAGTGTTCGCATTCGGTTCCACGCTCTTTGCCGACCAAGTCGTGTTGAAGAATGGCGATCGGCTAACCGGAACCATTGCAAAATCAGACGATAAAATCTTGCTGATTAAGACCGAGTTTGCCGGCGACATCACAATTCAGTGGCCGGCCGTGCGAGAGATCGACTCCACGCAGCCGTTGCACGTGACCTTGGCCAACGGGAAAACTGTAGCCGGTCCGGTTACGACGGCCGACGGCAGTCTGGCAATAACCACCGCGACCAGTGGGACCGTAACCGTAGCCAAATCTGATGTCACCGCATTGCGCAGCGAAGCAGAACAAATCGACTATGAGAAGTCGCTCCATCCTGGACTCTTGCAGGGTTGGGCCGGAGGAGCGAACGTCGGATTTGCGCTGACCGGAGGAAACAGCGACACTAGAAGCCTCGCCCTCGCCTTCACAGCCGATCGCAAAACTCTGCATGACGAGCTCTCGCTTTATGAAAACACCGTCTATGCCAAAAACGATGCCGCCGGGGCGACCCCGAGCACGACCGCAAACTCAAATCAGGGCGGAGCCCGCTATTCGCGGAATCTCAATCCCCGGCTGTTCGGCTACGTGAGTGCCGACTTCCAAAGCAATGCTCTGCAGGAGCTGAATCTTCGCAGCGTGCTTGGAGGGGGCCTGGGATTCCACGCCATCAACACCAGCAAGACCACGCTGGACTTCCTGGTCGGCCCTAACTATACGCGAGAGAACTACGAAACGCTTACGCACAGCTTCGCGGCGCTTTCTCTCGGGGAAGAGCTAAGCCGCAAGCTGGGGGCTTCAACGCTGATCACGGAAAAGTTATATTTCTTCCCCGACCTTAGTGACACCGGGGAATATCGTGCGGCCTTCAATTTCGGCAGCGTCACCAAGCTGAGCAAGTGGCTGGGATGGCAGAATGCGTTCGGCGATATCTACGTGACCAATCCCCCGGCGGCCACGCCTGCGCTGAAGAAGAATGACATTATCCTGACTACCGGCCTGAATGTTTCGTTCACTCATTGAGAGAGAATGCGCAAGGATTCTGTTTCCACGAGGAGCCTTTGCATCGCATCATAAGGAGACAACAGAGGGCTCCATGTACGATTCTATCGAAAAACCGAGGGACCCCGAAGATAGTAACAGAGCAGCGAGACAGGATCACTCCAGCGTGACCGACTTCACCAGGTTGCGCGGCCGGTCCACATCCAAACCTTTTCGTACCGCCATGTAGTAAGCAAACAATTGCAAAGGCACAATTTCTAGGATGGGCGACAGCAGTTCCGATGCCTGCGGAACGAAGATGGTACGGTCGGCGAGCTCACGCATTTCTTCATCGCCTTCGGTGGCGATCGCAATCACTGGCGCGGACTGCTGTTTGAACCCTTTAATGTTGGCCACGTTCTTTTCGTAACGCAGCACTGATCCGCGGTCGTTGCGGTCGCACGTAGCAATAATGACAATGGGCAGGCTATCGTCGATCAGCGCGTTTGGGCCGTGCTTGGTTTCTCCCGTGGGATAACCTTCTGCGTGGACGTAAGAAACTTCCTTCAATTTGAGTGCGCCATCCATGGCCACGGGATAGTGAATGGCCCGTCCGAGAAACAGAAAATCCGCTACCTGATGATACTGCTCTGCCAGCGCTTTCAAATCGGATGCGCATTCCAGTACGGCCTCGGTTTTGGCTGGAAGCTCCAGTAGTTCGCGGATGTAGCGCCGCACTTGTTCTTTCGTGAGCTTGCCGCGCACCTGTCCGAGATAGACCGCGAACAGAAACAACACCGCCATCTGCGCCGTAAATGCTTTGGTGGACGCAATGCTGATCTCCTGGCCGGCATGGGTATAAAGCACGCCATCCGCCTCGCGGGCGATCGTAGAATCGATCACATTGGAGATTGCAATGGTACGCGAGCCTTTGGCCTTGGCTTCACGCTGGGCGGCAGTGGTATCGGCAGTTTCGCCGGATTGGGTGATCACAATGGTGAGTTCATCGCGGCAGATCAGCGGATTGCGATATTCAAATTCGCTGGCGTAATCCACCTCCACAGGCACATTCGCCAGATCCTGAATCATGAACTGGCCGGCCATGCCAGCGTGCCTACTGGTTCCTGAGGCTACGATGTTGATCCGCTGCAAGGAACGCAGTTCGTCCACTGTGATGCGCACGTCGTCCAGCCGGACCAGACTTTCGTCGAGCGAGACGCGGGGCGCAATGGTATCGCGCAAGGCCCGCGGCTGCTCGAAAATCTCCTTCAGCATGTGATGGGGGAATCCGCCCTTATCTGCCATCCTGTCTCCTCAGTTCCTGCTTAGGAAGATACTTGGCCGCCAATGATTGTGCTGCTTACTTCTCCATTAGGACTCAACACCACAAAGTCGGCCTTAGCTCCGGCCTCAAGCCTGCCTCGATCCACCAATCCCGCCACCCGCGCCGGATTGAGCGTGGCCAGACGGACGGCCTGCTGTAGATCCCAGTGCGCGAACTGCATCACGTTGCGAACCGCGCGATCCATGGTTAACACGCTCCCCGCCAACTTTCCGTCCACCAGGCAGCGCCCATTTTTCACTTCCACTTCGAACGTCCCCAGACGATACCGCCCGTCTGGCATACCGGTAGCAGAGATCGCGTCAGTGATCAGCACCGCCCCGTCGGGTCCCTTGGCTTTGAGAAATAACTCGACGATCACGGGATCGAGATGGATACCGTCTGCTACGATGTCCGCCGAAAGCCGCGAGTCGGTGAGCACTTCGCCAATGATTCCTGGATCGCGATGGTTCAATGCCCGCATCGCATTAAACGTGTGGGTAGCGTGTCGCGCCCCAGCGGCTACAGCCGCACGCGCCGAATTGAGATCGGCATCAGAATGCCCCAGGCTGACGCACACGCCCCTACGCGCGGCCTCGGCAATCACTTCTTGCGCACCTTCCAGTTCGGGAGCGATCGTCATCATTCGAATGTGACCACGGGCCGCTTGCCAGAAGCGATCGAACGCCGGCAGGCTCGGCAGCAACAAGTTCTCCGGCGGATGTACACCGCGGCGGACGTGACTGAGAAAAGGACCCTCCAAATGGATGCCCAGCGGCTGGGCCCGGTCTTTACGGAAACCGTCGTCTCGCAAGGCGCTTTCAATCGCACTAGCCAACCGGTCAAGAGCCGACCATGTTTGATCAAGTGGAGCAGTTACGGTGGTGGGAAAATAAGAGGTCACGCCATGCCTGAAAAGCAGTTGCTCAACCGCGGCCAGGCCAGAGGAGTCGGCGTGCATGACATCTTCACCGGCGCCTCCGTGTATGTGAAGATCCACGAATGACGGAGCCAGGATAGCGTCACCAAAATCCACCATGCGGACTCCTGAAGGAATGCGGCACGCGGCTCGCGATCCGGCCTCGACGATCACGTGGTCTTCCACCAGAAGCAGCGGTTGCTCCACCCGCTCAGCCGGCGTGAACAGACAATTTGCGGTAAAGGCGATCATCTATTAAAACGTTAATCTCAAGGGTTTTCTTGGAATTGCCTGAAAAACTCTTAACCAGCTCGATGCTCGGAAATCATCTCCAGTTATACGACATTTCCGACGGAAGCGGTTTGTTTTTCATGTCACGAGCGGGACTTGCAGAACGCCACCACCTAGTTTGCGGACGCGCTGGCAAGAGCAGGATGCTATAATTAACATCGATTGTCACATTCCAAGGTCTGCGCACGCCGGTTTCCGTTCTCTCTCTAGCAGACTGGCAAGTACGTCGGGGAGTGGCTCAGCCTGGTAGAGCACCTGGTTCGGGACCAGGGGGTCGGAGGTTCAAATCCTCTCTCCCCGACCAATCTTTCTCTCGCCTGTTCAATCGCTTACGCAGCTTTCTTGCTCCTCGTTTTGGCTGTGTTTTTCGGTACATTCGGTACAATTGAGACCGAAAGCGGCAATTCGAAGCCGATTCCGTACTCCGCGGCCTTCTACTTCCGAAGCGCCGCGTTGTCTTTCACCATGTCGTACAGATCGTCCATCGTGTTTCCCGCGTGACCCAACCAATAATCGCGAAGACCTTTGGGGCACGAGGTCTCATTCCGCAAGTATGTGTTGCGGTAACGCCGGAAGGTGTGCGTTCCCGCCTTATGGTCGCCGGTATGCGCGTTCACGTACCCAAATTCCTTCAGCGCCGGATGCAGGTGGCGACGAAGGACGTTGGTCAGTGATAACGGAGTCCTGTTCCTGGTTTGGAACAAGAATCCGCTCGTGCGGGTGCCGATAAAGCCATTCAGCAGCTTCGCGACTTCAGGGTGAAGGTCGACCTGCCGCTTGGCATTGCCGGTTTTCACGCGATGTTCCACGCGCCCCCGCCGCTCCTTCTGCTCGACGGTGATGGTCAAGCAGTCAGCCGATAGGTGCTTGTCGATCTCGATCCCAAGTGCCTCACCGATACGCAGCCCTCCCGCGCCAGCGAGAATGAAGAGCATTTGTTCGCGCGGGCGACGATACTTGGCCAATCCGGTCATGATCTCAGACGAGAACGACGGCCGGTTCTGCTCCGACTGTTCGACGACGGGCATATCGATGAACTCGTGGTTCCACTTGCGCGGATACACCTGGTTGCCATCCTCATCGACGACCGACGCCACGACCATCTTAGGCACCTGGATGTAATTCTCGATGCTCTTCGGAGACAGCCCCTTGCTTGCCATGACAGCGACGAGCCGTTTCAGCACGCCATTGTTCACGTCGCCCACGGGACAGTCTCCGATGTTCGGATTGATCCTGTTCTTCAGTGTTCGCTCCCAGTCTTCAATCGTGCCCTCTGCAACTGGCTTACGTTTACGGTTTCGCAGATGTTCAAGCCACCGGCCCGACCTTTTCGGATGCGGCCTGCCCGGCGACGGCATGCTGTTCAGGGCCGCCTGCGCTTTAATATTCCTTGGACCCGTAAACCTGCCGCAAGAGGCCATGTATTGGACGACGAGCAAGGATGGCGCAGGCAACGGACTTAACGGCCAGCACGACTACATAATGCATTTCCCGCCGGGCGGCCTTCCGCCCAACGATGCTTTCTGGTCGATGACGATGGGTGATGCGAAAAATCGCTTTGTGGCGAATCCGATCAATCGATACAGCGTAAGTGATCGCACCGGCCTTGTGTCGAACGCCGACGGCTCCGTCGACATTTACATCCAGAACACCGCTCCCGCAGGTCACGAATCCAATTGGCTGCCCGCTCCGGCAGGCAAATTCATACTCTGGCTGCGCGTGTATGTGCCCGGCGCAGCCATTCTCGACGGTAAGTACAAGGTACCGCCAATTGTCGAAGTGAAATGCTGACGCAAATGGAACACGAGCATTTACTTATAACCGGTTTGTTCATGGTCGTGGGATGGTTCCTGTTTATCTACTTTTGGCCACGTACGATGCTCTCCGTGTACAAGAGGGCGATCCTCGTGAAAGGGTTCGGCGACGGCCCCATCCCGGTCAATACGCTCTACACGGAGCCCCAAGCGCTTTTTGCGGATCCTCTCCACCCACCCGCCTCGGCCTCAAAATTGGCGACTACTGGCGTGAACCGCGACACGCTCATTACGATCGGCTGGTTAGACCTCGCCAAAGGACCGTTAGTCTTGCACGTGCCGGACATGGCCGGGCGCTACTACAGTGTGCAGTTCACTGATCCGTCGAACAACACGAATTTTGCCTACGTCGGCAAACGCAGCACAGGAACCGAGGCCGGCGACTACCTTGTGAGCGGCCCCGGCTGGAAAGGAACCATGCCGCAGGGGATAACACAGATTTCTTCGCCAAACAATTCCGTGCTCGTTATCGGGCGCGTATTCGTCGAGAGCGAGAGCGACCTCCCTACTGCCTATGCCCTTGCGAAGCAAATTCGGCTGACGCCGCAGGGCAACTGACAATCCGTATACGCTGGAATGCAGACCCGCACAACTTCTTCCACGTTGATGTGGACACCGGCGCACAGGAGGATTTCTACTCCTCACAGAACGAAGGTCACTTCTTGATAAGGTTCGCCCTTGTGGTGTGGACTCACCTCGATCGTCACCTTTCGACCAAGTCGCCTCAGGAAGTCAAGCAACTTGTCTGTTGTGAAGCGGCTGAAGTGTCCATTCATCAGATGCGATACGTCCGATTGTGCAATCCCCAGAATGCTGGCGATTTCGCGCTGTTTCAGCTTTTGCTCTTCCAGGATTTTGAAGACGTGAAATCCTATTTGCGAACGAGCCATGAGTTGATCAGCGTCCTTTAGACCGAGGTCAGCGAAAACACTCCCGGAACCAACCTCGACTCTAATTGATCTTCGTCTTTTCGTAGTCACGCGCCAACTCCTGTGCTTCAGCGTATCGTTTTCTGATTAGATCCACTTCGCGCCTCGGTGTCTCGATGCCTCTCTTTGACTTTTTCTGAAATGCGTGAAGAACATAAATTCTCGCGCCGAGCTGGATGGCCGTGACGACGCGGTAAGCGTCGCAGGCGTATCGCAAAGCAAGCTCAAGAACGCCGCTACCGACTCCTTTGAATGGCTTGGCATCCTTCGGCATGCCGCCGAACTGGATTAGCTGCAGCTCATCGCCCAGCAATTTTTGTGCGCCCTTCGGAAAACTCTGAATGCTCTTCTTCGAGTCCCCCAGCCATACAAGGGTCCGCAATACCGGCCGTTCGAGTCCAGCCACGCTTGCCACCTCAGACTATATGGTAAACTTACTATAAACTCAACTTCTTCCTTTCGGCCGCCAAGCCGATGTCGGACATGCCAAATTCCTTGGCAACTGTCCGCATGGGAGTGGCCCAGACTTTCTCGTAGAGATCGTCGCGAGTTAGGCGGCTTGTCTGGCTCATCAGTCGTCGTTATCGGCGGAATGAGTGGTAACTGTGGTCAGACTTTGTTGCGGGACGCTTCAACGTTCGGAAACACTTCGCAATCAAAGAAAGGCCCCAGGACCCCCTCAGCCACCCGTGCCGCGAATGGGTCACAAGCACGGGGTCTCCGAGGCCTTCCTGAATTGTTCGCAACGATTGAGGTGGTTTGTATCGCCGTAACTTGCACACGGGCAAATCCACTATCAGAGCCACAACGCACCGGCATCAGCGTTCTCGCGCCTTTGTAGTTTCTGGCGGGATTTTCGGAGAAACTTCTGAGCCGCGTCGTTCCATGCGCGCGCCTCAGGCGCCAGTTTCATCTCAGATCGAAGTGCCTGTTACAAATCTTTAGCAAGATACGCTTGTATTGGTGCAACATGATTAGCTTGTATATATACGGCATGATATGCTTGTATACGTACAGCACAAAATGCTTGCAATGATCCCAGCGGGAGTCGGTCCGGGCTTCTATGTCTACACCTAATGAAAAACTGGCTGAGTCTCTCGCCGTTCTCCGAGCACTCCAGAAGGACGGACGACGGGTATTCAAGTCAGACGATTTAAGTCGCACACATCGGGAGCGGCTGTTGCAGAACGGATTCCTGCAGGAGGTGATGAAGGGTTGGTTGATCTCCTCCAGTCCGAACGCGCGCGCTGGCGACAGCACACCCTGGTATGCGTCATTCTGGGAGTTCTGCGCGCGATACTGCAATGATCGCTTTCAAGAACAATGGCACCTGTCTCCTGAGCAGTCGCTTCTGCTGCACTCGGAAAACACGGTGATCCCGACACAGGCCGTAGTGTACAGCCCCAAGGGGACAAACCATACGATTGAGTTGCTGTTCGGGACATCACTATACGACCTGAAACAAACGGAGATGCCAGCAGCCGCCGACATTTCGGTGAGGAACGGCCTGCGCCTGTTTTCTCCAGCGGCGGCTCTCGCGAAAGTGCCAGAAGCGTTCTTTTCTCGCAATCCCGTCGAAACCCAAGTTGTGCTCTCGAGTCTCGGAGATGCTTCCGACATACTGCGCCACCTTCTGAATGGAGGCCGCACAGTAAAGGCTGGGCAGATTGCGGGCGCTCTTCGCCGCATTGGCAGGCCTGAGATGGCCAACGAGATCCTCACCACCATGAAACGGGCCGACTACGATGTCAGGGAATCCGATCCTTTCGCGCCGGAACAAAAGTTCGGCGTGTTGCCGCGGGCAGTGTCGCCGATCGTCGGCCGAATACAGGCGATGTGGGAAACGATGCGGGACACCGTCCTGGGGAATTTTCCCCAGGCGCCTGGACTTCCCAAGGACACCAGGCAATATCTGAGCTTCGTTGATGATATTTACCAGAGCGATGCCTACCACTCCCTGTCGATCGAGGGGTACAGCGTGACCCCCTCTTTGATCGAGAGAGTACAGCGGGGTGACTGCGATCCGGATCACCATGATGACGATCGGAAGAACCGTGACGCGCTCGCGGCGCGCGGCTATTGGCAAGCTTTCCAGACGGTGAAGAAGTCGGTCGCGGAAATCATCAATGGCGCCAATGCTGGGGCGCTGGTTCGCATCGCTCACAAGAACTGGTACGGCGAGTTGTTCCAGCCATGTGTCGCCGCAGGCTTGATCCCAGCCGCGGCACTTGCTGGCTACCGCAACGATGCCGTGTATCTGCGTACCTCGCGCTACGTACCGCCACGGTGGGAGGCGGTGCGGGACGCCATGCCGGCCCTGTTCGATCTGCTCGAAGGCGAAGTCGATCCCGGTATGCGCGCCGTGCTGGGGCACTGGTTATTTGGTTATATCCATCCGTATCCGGACGGTAATGGTCGCATGGCACGATTTGTAATGAACGCCATGCTCGCGTCGGGCGGCTATCCGTGGACTGTCATTCGTGTGGAAGATCGGGACGCCTATTTGGCTGCGCTCGACCGCGCCAGCATCAACGCAGACATCGCACCCTTCACGAATTTCATCGCCGAGCGTGTGCGATGGTCAATGAAGCAGGCCGCGCAGAAGGTCCGCGCACGCTGAAGGATTGGGACGCGACGATTACAGGGCCGGCGATTTCATTACCTTGCGATGGCCGAATGTCTTGCATGTGTCGACTTCCATTTGAACGCCTCTAGGCGAGAAACCGCCTAACTTCAGAATAAGCGGAAAAGCGCCTAAGACCCGCTTGCGAGCAACCGCCTCGATAGAAGAGCATATGGAGCACACATGGATACGATTGCCCGAACTCCTCTTCAACTTGTGAATTCCATTCGACGAAGGCGACGTGACCTCGGCTTAACGCAAGAGAAACTAGCCGCCCAAATCGGAGTGCGGCAACGGACGGTTTCCGATCTTGAAGCTTCGGCCGCAGCTCGAATCGATACCTTGCTACGAACGCTTGCCGCGCTCGACTTGGAATTAGTAATCCGTCCACGAACCAAGGGATCACACCGAGATATTGAGAGACTCTTCTGATGTCTCATCGGCCAACTTCGGCGCGAGACTTCTAGGCATCACCTTTCAATTCGACCCTCGGGGTTGGAGCGAAACACCGCCCGGTCCTCAGGCGATGCGAGCTGTTTCGTCGGCAATGTGTGGGAGATGCGATCTTGGACTAATCACAGCATACCTGTGCCGGGCGAAGGTGCGGCAACGGTCTCCGAATGCGAGGGGGCGATCAGGTGAGCGAAGCCTACGACACGCCCCACGATATCGGCGTCCTGCGGATATCGAGGATGCCGGATGGGCACCGGAGATTTCGGAGAAGGGACCAGCAGTAGATAGTTCCCCTCGAGTTCGCACCAACAGACCGCATAATGTTGTCGCGTAATTCCACAAAATAGACCGGGCGTTCGTGTTCGCTCGGCCACATACCTCGAATTACTTTGTTTTGCTCCGGATCGATCTGCACGAAGGCACCTGGGCGAATGATGGGATCAAGCGTGTAATCATCGGTCCCAACATACCCTATTGAGAACTTCTTGCGGGCCGGCTTGCTGGAGCAGGAAAAAGGGCATCTCGCCCAGGCCCTGAAACATGCGGTGCACGAGATTCGTGTGCTGGAGTGGAAGCTTGAGCGGCAATTGCGGGGCCGCCACGACACGCGGATCTGATTGCGCTCGCGGTAACCCACTGAGATGGATATTGGGCAGACTCATATGTCCGCGTTGATTGCCTAGGTCAGCGATGTTGAGGCCGAACGCAGCCAGGATTTCGTTGATGTCACAATCGTAGATGAGGCTGAGACTGTGAAACCTCGGTAGTAGTCGCGGTTTGACTTTCCGTTCTCGAGGTCGCTGATCCAGTTATGAGGGACGTCGCGCACGGCGACAAACGAGCAGAAACCGTTCACCGGAATCGGCCGTTCATCCTCAACTCGATAGCCGCGTTCGATGTGTTCTTGTTTGCGTTTTTCGTACAGGTTGGCTCTGGTGGTCACACGAATTCTCATGGCCATTCTCATTTCTTTTGTTGACGATCAGATTGAAATCCGCTTTAAGAGGGCAATTGGGCGGTGAGCAATAATCCTTGCGGGTTCCCGGAACTGTCTGCGGATTCGGCGAGACCTTCTCTGTCCGACAGTTCTGCGTGGTTTCGACCGTGACATTGCAGTTCAGGTCCCGGAAGCGTTGTGGCACAGGATGTCTGACAGGTCCTGCACATCAGCCAGCAGGGTCTGCAGAACGGGTTCAGTGAATGTTGAGTCGAGCAGAATTAGCGTGAAGATTTGCTAGCAGGAGGCCACGGAGGAAGGCAAGATCTTGCATGTGATGATTGGATCTCGAGAGGCCGCGTACCTTGTTCGGAGACGGCTTTACAACTTTGCCGTTACGCCCGACATAGAGGGGCAGCCAAGACGGGCGTGCGCGGCAATGACCTCGTCCACTGCCTCTCGAAATGCCATTTCGGCGCGCTTCTCCAGAGGCAAGCGCAGAATGCGGTCACGAGTTAATTTCACTTTTTCTCTACGATGCCTCATGGGGCACCGGCACCGTTCAGTTTAGCGCAGCCAGTTTTCTTGTCGAAGATCTTGGACGTGGCCGAACTCTCTTTCGTTATCTGTGATGACCGTATAACCAAGTGAAAGTGCCTGAGCCACAATAAGCAAGTCGTTGGCGCCGATTGGCCTGCCAGCCTGCTCAAGTCGCGTTCGCAGTAATCCGTAGGCGGCATCCGCAGGCACCTCGAAGGGCAAGACTTCAAGCGCCCCAAGCACCGCTTCGAGCTGGGCCGAGAGCCGCGGTGAGCCTTTCTTGGCAGCCCCGTACCGCAGTTCGGCAGCGACGATGATGCTGGTGCAGACTTGCGCTTCGCCAATCTTGCGGATGTGCTGTGCCTGCCAAACAGCCTCTCTGCCAGGAAAATGCCCTCGGCATGATGACGTAAAGCTCGGTGGCGGAAATCTGCGAGGAACGCTTTCGATTCATCGAACCAGTTGTGAATCGGGAGGTAGTCGTTCGCTTTTCCGCCAAACTTCCTCGCACTGCTCTCGGCGTGTTTGAGTGGGTGGGCCATAAAAGCTACACCTCGTAAGTGGTGGTGGTGTAATCCTCAAAGAAATCATTACGCTCTACCGTCACCTTCCGGGCACTGACATTCAGGACGACATCTCCAAACCCACCGCAATCGTTCTCATACCCGAAAGGCACAAGAGCTTCGAAGTGTTCCTGCAGGCGGGAAGCGTCGTATTGGACGGCCTCGTGCTCGCCAGACGCATACCATTCGCCGTCATAGCACTTCACTTCTTCGGTGGTGCCATCGTCTCCGTAACCATCGAAATGAACCGCTACGAAGGTCACACCTGCGGCGGCCAGTTGGTCGCATTGCGCCAGGATTGCGGTCTTTGCCGCGGATTGTCGGGGCTCAAGCGATTGCTCGTGATTCTCCTGAGGCTGTTCCATTGCATGATCCTTCCGATTCGAAATATTGAAGGTGTACTCAGGCCCGATCTGTGTGACGAGGCCGTTCAGTTGCCGCCGGCGCGCCGTGCTCTCTTTCGCAGGCGCTGCCAATGCGTGGGGTCGATGCGCAACGCTGCATGCCAGCCAGCCACGAAAGACCCACGAACGCTCCGTGATAGGAAATTGTTCCGTAGCGAAATAATCGCGCAAGCAAGGTCAGCGCGTGATTGGCCAATGCCGGATTGACGAACGGTTCCTGCCGGTCGAGGGCCCCGGCCGCGCTACAGCTTGGTAGACCATCTCCGTCGCGGTCACTCTGGATGACTTCCGGGAAAAGTTCGGAGACCGTTCGTAACCGAAGCCTGTGCCGTCGGTTCCTGCGATTCAGCGGTTCTCCCAGCACAAATTGACCGCTGTCGGAGTTGTTGCCCAAATCCAGCCCGTAGTCGACTTCGTTCCAGTCTTCGGCGCACTTGGCAATAGCTGCCCGAGCCTTCCGCGTATCCACACACCCGATCACAATATCCACACCATCCAGCCTTCATTTGGGGTCGAGCCGTTCCGGAATCCCCTCCCAGTCCAGGCCCCAGAACAGATTTAACCGGTTGGCAAGAACCACAGATTTGTAGAGTCCGATCTCAGATTGACTGAAGGGCTGCCGCACGCAATTTGTCGGCGAGATGACCTCAGGATCGAGGAGAGTGACGTGAAGGCCTTCTGGATGTCCGTATGCTAGCAGCGCCTGGTGCAGGTACGGCAATCCTGCAGCGATGGCGCTCCCATTACCGCCGCAGCCGACAACCAAAACACGCACTCTGTTCCTGAGTAACTCAGGGTGGATACGATGGGATTCCATAGCAGAACCAGCCGATAACTTCCGAGTCCCGCCCGAGCTTTACTGGGTCGGCCGCGAGCCGGTGATGAGGATATCCACGAGTCTTCTGGCGCTTTGCTTCCAGTCCGGCGTAGAGGCTACGTTGGAGACGCCGATGAGCGCCCGAAGGAGATCGAATGGCTCAAGATCTTTCCGGATGTGGCCGCTCTGGATAGCACGCTTCACCAGGGCATCAATCGCACCCTGGATCTGAGCGCGCGAACCTTCGTACAGCTTTGAGGGCCCTCCGACGAGGGTGTTCAGTGCGGGCGCGATGATATGCTTCGCCGCGATGTAATCCACAAACAACAACATCCACGCTCGTAGAGCTTCGACTGGAGACATGGTGTCAGCGAACTTGCGCTCGGCTGCGGCCAGCCTTTCCACCTCGGTCTTATACACCGCCTCGAGCAGGGCGCCGCGCGTCGGAAAGTGGCGATAGAGAGTTCCCGGTCCGACACCTGCCTCTTTGGCGATGTCATCAAGGCTGGCATCTGCGCCCGACCGGGTAAACGCCTCCTTGGCCACTTCCAGAATGCGCTCGCGATTCCTCTGGGCGTCGGTGCGCGGCTTTCGTGGGGCCGCTTTTTTACTCTTGGTGGACATGTCAAAAAAGTTTCAACCGGAGACCTCCTCCGGTTATCTTATCTTAGTAATGCGGAGACACTCTCCGGTTGTAATCGGAACTCGGCGGCCTGTCAACCGCCATTTTCGGTTTTTCCGGCTTCGAGAAGTGAGGAATATGAATCCAATCGCACCTTATACGCGGTCAAAGATTTCCGATCCGAGTTGTGCCGACTTCATGACGATGGCAGAGCGGGAGTTGGCGGCATTCTTGAACGCTGTCACTCAGTTATTCGGGCCAGAAGAGAGGGAGCTCTCAGCTGAAGACTGGCTGCAGGAACTGAATAGGACCGAACGCCTGCCCGCTTCCATTCGTGAATGGCGATCGATCACCGCCAAGGCCTCGACGCGGCTCGCAGGTCGAGTGAGCCCCTCGTCTCTCACGACTGAACCACAGATTGCTTAGGAGGAAAAGGAATATGCGTGTTTTTGTTACAGGAGCTACCGGTTTTATTGGGTCGGCTGTTGTCGCGGAACTGATTGGCGCAGGACATCAGGTTGTCGGACTGGCCCGCTCCGAGGCGTCGGCCAGGTCTTTGAGCGCGGCGGGAGCTCAGGTGCACCGCGGTTCGCTCGAAGATCTCGACAGTCTGCGCAGCGGAGCGGCCGCTGCGGATGGCGTGATCCACACCGCATTCATCCACGACTTCGCGAATTACTTACCTGCCGCCGAGAAAGATCGGCGTGCCATCGAGGTGCTTGGGGCCGCGCTTGTGGGCTCGGATCGCCCCTTAGTGGTGACCTCGGGTACATTGCTTCTCGAGCGCCGAGGCGCACTCGCGCTGGAAGACGACAAAACAGTTCCCGATTTTCCCCGGAAGTCGGAAGACGCGGCGTTGGCCGCGGCCTCGCGCGACGTGAAGGCGTCGATCGTGCGCCTGCCACCCTCGGTACATGGCGATGGGGATCACGGCTTCGTTCCGCGGCTGGTCGGCATCGCTCGGGAAAAAGATGTCTCGGCATATATCGGCGACGGGAACAGCCGCTGGCCGGCTGTACACCGTCTTGATGCGGCACGCCTCTACCGACTCGTGCTCGAAAAGGGTTCTGCCGGAGCCAGCTATCACGGAATTGGCGATGAGGGCGTGCCCATTCGTGATATTGCTGAGGTAATTGGCCGGCGACTGAATCTGCCGGTAGTTTCCAAGTCCAGGGAAGAGGCAGCCGACCACTTCGGATGGATCGGTCGATTCTTTGGCACCGACTGTCCTGCTTCCAGTGCGCAAACGCAGGAACGACTGGGATGGCGGCCGGTTCAGCCGGGGCTTATTGCGGATCTGGATGCGCCGCACTATTTCGCACAGACTGCTTACGCCGAACCCTGCACGGTTAGCGCGGGACCCCATCCATTGACAGCCACTTCGAACTTTTGAGTACTAGGAGGTAGGGAATGACAAACATAGTTGAGACAAACTCATTTGGAGCAACTTCGACCACAGACGACGTTTTGTCCGGGGTGAATCTGAAGGGCAAACGAATTCTCGTAACCGGTGTTTCGGCCGGCCTCGGTGTGGAAACGGCGCGGTCGCTGGCGGCACATGGCGCGCACGTTGTGGGCGCAGCAAGGGATATGGCCAAAGCTGAAAACGCGACTGCGCAGGTGCGAAAGGATGCCGCGGACAATGGTGGCAGCTTCGAGCTGGTTGGGCTCGATCTTGCCAGCCTTAAGAGTGTGCGTGCTTGCGCTGATGAACTGCTGGCAAAAGGGGAACCCTTCGATGTGGTAATCGCCAATGCGGGCGTGATGGCCACACCATTTGGCCACACGGCTGATGGCTTTGAGACTCAGTTTGGCACCAATCATTTAGGCCACTTCGTCCTGGTCAACCGTGTTGCGCGTCTCATTCGCGCCGGTGGGCGGCTTATCAATCTGTCGTCTTCGGGGCATCGCTACTCGAACGTTGATCTTGAGGACCCAAGTTTCGAGCACACTCCCTATGATCCGTTTGTTGCATATGGCCGATCCAAAACGGCGAACATCCTCTTCGCCGTTGCCTTCGACAAACAGCACCGGGGCCAGAGTGTGCGGGCCGCAGCTGTACATCCAGGAGGCATTCGAACGGAACTGGATCGCCACATCGATTCGAGCCGCCTCGAAAAAATCGTCCAAGAGATCAATCAGCAACTCGCCGCACAGGGTAAGGCGCCCTTCCAGTTCAAGACCATCCCGCAGGGAGCTGCAACATCGGTGTGGGCTGGTGTGGTCGCCCCAGCTGACGAAATCGGTGGGCGATATTGCGAGAACTGCCATGTCGGCCAAATCGTGGCGGACGACGTGACCATCACCGCCATCAGCGAAGGCGTACGTGGTTATGCGCTGGATGCAAATAATGCCGAGGCGCTCTGGAAGAAGAGTGAAGAGCTGGTGGGGGAATCTTTTTAGTTCTCTTCACTGCAAACAGCGAACAGTTCCAGAAAGTATGGAAATGGAGGAACGAAATGATTGAACAGACTGATCTGGCTGGCAACTTCACTCTGCCTGGCACATCGATGACTTTGAACCGAATTGGCTACGGCGCCATGCAACTCGCTGGGCCGGCGGTCTGGGGACCGCCCCGTGATGTTGACACAGCGATTGCTGTACTGAGGGAGGCGATCGAGTCGGGCGTAAACCACATCGATACCAGCGACTTCTACGGTCCGCATGTCACGAATCAACTGATCAAGCGCGCGCTCCATCCTTATAAGGATGGTCTGGTCATCGTCACCAAAGTGGGCGCTCGCCGAGGTTCGGATAAGTCCTGGCTTCATGCTCTCTCCCGACAGGAGCTGATCGACGGCGTTCATGACAACCTGAGAAATCTCGGCATGGACGCGCTCGACGTCGTCAATCTTCGCGTTGGTGGAATGAGTGAACCGTCCGAGGGATCGCCGCCGCGTCCATCTCAGCCTTTGCTTCGGCCAAAGTGCTGCCGAGCGCGACATGAGTGTCAACATAGCTGGCAATGTGTTTGCCAAGTTCCGCGTCCAACTCCTCCGGCGAAGCCGCGTAGCTTAGGGGAGTCGTTAGAGCTTGGTCTTCACCTTCCTTTGCCTTGGCAGGAATGACGTTCACCTTCACTTTCTCGCCGAATCGGGCGATGGTAAGCAAGAGCGTGCGGTCTTTGAGTAGCGGCATGAGTTCGACGAACATGCTGAGTCTCTCCTTAAAACAGAATGAGCTTGAGTTTGCGGGAAATGATGAATTGCTTGAATTAGCGCGTAGTGTCCTGAGCGTGCGCTGGTGCTATTCATCTGCATCGGGTTTGGCGACTCTCTCGGCCGCTCTTTGCACGTCTTCCTCGGTGCCACCAGCTGCCTCTACGTCGCATAGTGGGCAGGCAATCGCGATCTCGTTCGTTTTGAGATTGCGGCGAAGCGAATAGGGTACCCTATGCTTCGGGCATCTCTCTCTTGCTTAGGTCATGGCAGGAAGGCGAGAACTCCTACAGGACAATCCTTCTTCTTGGAAGGGGCGGAACCGGTTCGTGATGATAGCGAAGGTTCCAGTACGTCCAAGAGCGTCGATCGAAGATTCCAGGATACGGATCGTTTAGGGCTGCCTCAAAGTCTTCCTCAGAAAAGTAACGAAGCACTGTCCGAATCTCGCGGAGGGTGCCGTAGGTCATTAAGTGCGTGAGGAAGAGCTTCGTGTCTTTCAAAGTATCGTCCGGTCGCTTGAACCATACGACTCGTCTTGCTATCTCCTGAAGATCCGAATTCATGTTCAGAGAGTCCCCGTAATGCCGCTACGAGCCTGCATCGGCTGGATCTCTTGCAGATTGAGGCCGCTGGCCAATCTGCCCAGCTTTGACTGGCTCGCGGGACTCAGTGTCGGCAGATCGCCGTCGCCGAAAAACGTGAGTGCCTTCAGGCTCAGACTTCCGTTGAATGTTAGCCCGTAAACGGCCTCGGCCGCCGCAAGCATTTCTGAAAGAGTTATGCCAGCGCTAGTGAGCGCTAGAATATCCTCGTAATCTCTAGCCTGTGCGCGCTGTTGAATCGTCGCGAGTTTCGTCGCGGCGATGTCGAGCAGGGACGCCACCTTGATTCCATTGTCTGGCATGACATCAGGGTCATGCACCCGGTTCAGCTTCAAGCCACCAAAGAATGACACCTTGACGGGCCCAGACCGCTCGACAATGGCCGTCAAGGTGTTCTCTTCAATCTGGCGAATTTCCGCATCCTTCATAAAGCCAATCGTCTTCAATAAGAGGTCCGGCGAAAATGGACGATTCGAGAAGAAGTCGAAGTCTTCCGAAGTTCTGTGGCCCAATCGCAATGCCAGTGCGGTACCTCCATAGAGAACAAAATCCCGAGGCGTGTCGCGCAGATCCGTCCAAAGTCGTCGTTGCGCGTGGGAGAGAACATCGAGTTTGGGAGCAGACATTGTGCTTTGCTCTTTCTCAGACTTGTTCAGTTACCTGCTTCGGGGCGCTTCGACGCTCATTCGCAATGCAAGCGGCGATCTGCTGCAAGACATGTTAGCACCTAGCATTTGACGTTTCCTCGTGCAGGGTGCCTCCTAGCATCCTCTAGCTGAGAATCCCAACGAGAAATGTCGTTCCGAGAGCGGCGGGACAGGCGCGCACCGCGTGGGGATGGGGGTGAGTAGGACGCGGCTGCCGGTCTTGCCAACTTGTGGTCTGGAGCTTTCCTTCAACGTAGACCTTCGTTCCTTTGCGGACGTGCTCCCCTACAATCTCCGCCAGCCGCTGCCAGGCCACAATGCTGTGCCATTCTGTTCTGTCCTGCCATTGATCTTTCTGTCTTTGAACCGTTCGAACAAATCACCCCTGATCAGTTGGCCACAACCCTGCCTGGTCGGAAGCTGTTTTGAACCGCTCAGTTCTATATGATGGACCGATACGCAGCGAGGATGCAGAGATATTGAACTATTTAGTTTTTTATCGGAGAATAGATGTATGGGACGCCCGAAAGGCTTCAGCCGTGAGGAAGTGCTGGAAAAGGCAATGCCCGTCTTCTGGAAGCACGGGTTTGCGGACACGAGCCTTCAGGAACTGGAACGAGCCACGGGTGTGAACAAGTCAGGGCTGTACACCGAGTTCCGTGACAAGGAAGATCTTTTTGTGGCGTGCCTGCGGCACTACCTTGAAAGCCAGGGAAGGAGGGGACTTCTCACCAAGGAGCCACTCGGCTGGAAGAATGTCGAAACTTTTCTGAAGAATGGCCCCCTCAACAAGGGGGAACAACAGGGGTGTTTTTCCATCAACTCGATGCGAGAGTTCGCTATCCTTCCGGATGAGGCTTATGGGGTCGTGACGGAGAATCGGGCGCTATTGGAACGCCTGCTTGCGTTGAATATCGAGGCGGAAAAGCCCTGTATGGCTCCTTCTGCAGTTGCGGAGATGGTGCTGTCCTTCTTCTCGGGACTATGCATTGAGCGCAATCTCAAATCCAGCAAAGCCTTGTCGACCCGCAAGATCGAAACCTTTATGACAGCCATTCGCAGTCTTTAATCGAAGGATATTTGTCGGGTTGTGGGAAACGAAGTTGCGTAGTCCCGGTTGACGCTAGTGCTTTTTCGTGGTCCTTCGCTACCCGCGGCATAGTTGGGGAAGGCGGGCACCGGCAAGTGCGCCCACGCTTCTTCAATGGGCGTGATAATGCGCCACTCCGCCTCTACTTCGTCTCGGCGCGTAAATAGCGTTGCATCGCCACGCATCGAGTCGAGCAGCAGAGTTTCGTACGCAACCGGCCCCTTCGAGCCAAAGCTCGCTTGATACGAGAAGTTAGCCTGAACCGTCACCGTTCGCACCTGAGTTCCCGGTCGCTTCGCGTCGAACGCGATCGAGATTCCCTCGTCCGGCTGAATGCTAATTGTGATGACATTCGGATCAATACCCGACGTCGTGCTCGCAAACAATGCCTGTGGCGTCGGTTTGAGATGAATGCGGATCTCGGTCAGATTTCGGGCAAGACGCTTCCCCGTCTGGATGTAGAAAGGAACTCCCGCCCAACGCCAGTTCTCAATCTGAAACTTTACGGCTGCGTAGGTCTCGGTTGTGGAGTTGGGATTCACGCCTGATTCTTGCCGATAGCCCAATACCGGTTTCCCGTCAATCACGCCGGAACCATACTGCCCTCGAACGGTGAATCGTGCGACATCCTCCACATTCATAGGCCGAATGGATCGAAATACCTGCACCTTTTGCTCACGCACCGAGTCGGCATCGAATGCTATCGGCGGCTCCATCGCAGTCAACGCCAGCAACTGAAGCAGATGGTTCGCCACCATATCGCGCAGGGCGCCGGTCTCTTCATAGAACGCCGCGCGATTTTCGACTCCCACCGTTTCAGCAGCGGTGATCTCTACATAGTCGATGTAGTTCCGGTTCCACACCGGTTCGAACAGCGAGTTGCTGAAGCGGAAGACGAGGATGTTCTGCACTGTCTCTTTACCAAGATAGTGGTCAATCCGGTATACCGCTCTCTCGTCGAATACTCCGTGCACCACGTCATTCAGCACGTTCGCCGATGCCAAGTCCTGCCCGAATGGCTTTTCCAGAACAATTCTCGTCCACCCGTGGTCACGGCGGTTCAGTCCTACTGCTCCCAAACCTTCAATGATGGGTCCCGCCACTGATGCGGGCGTCGACACATAGAACAAATGATTCGGGCTCGAACCATTCTTCTCCATCGCCTGCAGGCGATCGCGTAAACGGGGATAGAAATTCGGATCGTTGATGTCACCTACCATGTAGTGCAGCCGCTGTTCAAAGTCCTCCCATCCTGACTCGCTGAAGTCGCGTGTGTCTTTCGACTTGGCGGCTGCCTCCCCGTTCTTCTTGCGAAACTCTTCAGAACTCATCGGCGTGCGGCCGATCCCGAGAACTTCAAACTGCGGGTTCATGCAGCCCTCACATGCCAGGTTGTAGAGGCCCGGGATCAGCTTCCGCTTCGTCAAATCGCCCGACGCCCCAAAAATGACTAGGACACACGAATCTCCGGTTGGCAGTGGTTCTTGCGACAACCTCTCGACGGGACTGGCCTGGATAATCGCAGACATAAATCTTCTCTCTATAGATGCTCTCGATATCGATTTCGAATCCTTATCGGAAACTGACCTACTCCGGCGAGTTCTACTGTGCATCGTTGGCCGGGAGCTTGCCGGTGCTCTTTCGCATACGAACGACAACTCCACCTTCTTCGAAGCGCACTTCATCCATCAGCGCTTTCATCAGGTAAATCCCACGACCATGAACGGCTCCGGTATTTTCGGGAGCAGTAGGGTCCGCTATCTTATTCAGCTCAAATCCACGTCCTTCGTCCTTTACCGCGATTGAGACTTCATCAGGTTTACAGCGGCATCGAACATAGACGTGTTTTCGGGGATTCTCATGATTTCCGTGAATGATCGCGTTTGCTAGGGCTTCGCGCAATGCGATCTCCACGTCGCTCTCGCCCTGAGAAACACAGCCGCACTTCCTGAACAGCACCATGAGCCTATCCACGAAGGGGGAAATCGCGGCCACTTCGCTTGGCAAAGAGCGCTCCAGTTCGAGGCAAGGGGCGCCTTGATTATGGGCTGTCGTCATTCGTCAACCTACCCGTCGAGACTTGTTCTTTTTCCAGCGTAGTTCGGGAATGTAGATCCGAACATGGGCGCGCCACTTTTCGACTGCTCTTCCGTGGCCTCATCCTGAATGACGTCCCAATGCTCGACGAGGGCTCCGTTGTGAATACGCACAATATCTACGGCAATCCAATTCACGGGAGCACCGAAACCGCTAAACCGCCCGTGGACGATCACGATGTCTCCCTCTGCCACGATCGCTCCCGGTTCGTACTTCAACGTTGGCGGAAGGCTCTTGATGAGATTGAACAGACCGTCGCGGCCAGGTGCGATATGATCGCTGTGCTGGATGTAGTCCGGCGACCAGAGTCGTTCTGCGGCCGCATAATCGCGCTTGTTAAAGAGTGTGTCGAACGCTTCCAAGACGAGGGCCTTGTTTTGTTCTGGTGTAGTCTTCGGCATGTTGATTCCTTTCATGCTTAGGAGATCACTTCGATTGCATCAACCCGTGAGGGATAAAACGCCAGGTACTCCTTAATACTGGCGACTGCCTCATAAGGTTTTTCGTACGTCCAAACAGCGTATTCTGATTTCGATCCGCCGATAGGAATGCTGTAGTAGGTGCAATCACCCTTGTACGGACAATAGGTGTAATGCGTGGTCCGGACGAGAAGCGACATGTCTGCATCGTTGCGCGGCAAGTAGTAGACAGGCGGATATCCCTTCTCCTCCAGGCGAAGTGCTCGCGTCGATTCAGCGACTTTCCTCCCGGCGACCGTTACACGCACCTTGCCCACAGCCGGAGAAATCGTGATGGGATGGTCAGGCCCAGGAATTCTGATCTCCTTGCCTTTGCTCGTCTTTGTCTCCATTGCGCTCCTCGCGGTACTAGTTACAGCTTCGAGCCGCCATCGACTGGAATGCTCGCACCTGTGATCCAGCGCGCCCTATCGGACGCCACAAAAGCGACTACGTCGGCGATGTCTTCAGGTTTGCCGATTCGCTGCAGTGCCTGCATTTCCAGCGCGACCTCGCGGCCCGCTTCTGTCTTCGTAAAATTCGACATATCCGTGTCGATGACTCCTGGTGCAATTCCATTTACGCGTATGCCGCGGGGCCCTAGAATGGCGGCCCAGTGCTTGACCAGAGTCTCAAGGGCTCCTTTGGTAGAGGCATAAGCAAGAATTGAAGGATTTTCCAAGCCGGGCTTGCCCACCACCGTACGGGCTGTGGCGGAAGAGATAACAACGATGCTTGAGCCTTCTCCAAGAACTGGCAGGAGTTGCTGCACCAGGAAGAATGGCCCGCGAACGTTTGTCGCAAAGAGGTTGTCAAAATCCTCAACCGTGTAATCCGCGATGCGTGCCGCCTTGCTGATTCCGGCATTGAGAACAAGCACATCCAATCGATCGCCCACGACGGAGCGCACCTGTTCGGCGAGCAGCGCAGCGCCGTTCGGAGTTCCTAGATCCGCCGAGATCGCTTGTGCGCGTCCGCCTTTCGCTTGGATCTCGGAGACGAGAGATTCCGCTTCCTGCGCGGAGCGGCCATAGTGAACTAGGACGTGTGCCCCGGCCCTAGCAAGTGCCGCTGCCGTCGCGCGACCAATGCCGCGTGACGCCCCGGTTACCAGTGCTGTTTTGTTTTGAAGCGTAGTCATTTTTGCATTCCCTCTCATTCGGTTCATCAACGGCATGCGGCGCAATAAAATGCAGCCGAACTTTGGCGAGTGGCTTCCAGCGCGATGTCTGTCGGAGAGTTCACCTGACCAGAGGTAATCGATGGTGTCACACTGGCAATCCAGGAGTCGTAGTCACCGGTGTAGCCTACTCGCTCTTGAAAGGCCCGAATCCTCTGCTCGATCGCAGCGACTTCTTGGTATGACAGACTTGGCATAAGCTGGACTTGATCCCGAACAGCCTGTGCTTGCGCCGTTCCTCGGGCTTCCGCCCCCGCGTAAAACCGCGCAGACGCTGTGCGCTCGTCCCCGACGCCAATATAGTTTTCGATGAGTTTGGTGGTAACTTCCTGACTGTGTAACAGAGACGAGCGAATATTGCCCTGTCCGGTCACGACATTACCCACTCCGAATACATGATCGGATTCGCCGTATTGAGGCAGAGTTTCATGGTTGAAATCGTAATATTCGCCCCTCATGGCGACGCCAGGAATCTTCTCAGGCACGGACCCGATCGAAGAAATTACCATTGGCGCTCGCAGTCGGTACTCCGAGCCGGCCACGGGTTCTGCTTTTCGCCCTTCCACTTTGGTCTCCGCAACTTTCAAGCCTACTAGCCGCCGGTCCTCTACAAGGAGTCCCGTTGCCACCCTGCGATCCTGAACGCGAAATAAGTATTTTTCCTGCGCTAAACGCAGCATCTTCTGACGGATCGCTTCTGTTTTTGCAATCTGATCGGGCGTAGCATTTTCTGGAGGCTGAGCCAGCGGCATGTCTTGGCGTCGCCGGCGATAGATCAGTAGGCAGCCTTTAACGCCAAGATCCTCAGGCGCAATGCCGTGCATCCCGCAGACGGCCGGGACACCTTTCTTTTCGAGTTCATACACATCAGTCTGAACATCACGCGCTCGCAGAGCACGCTCATAGTTTTCGAGCTGCAGGATCTTCGCGACATCAATCGACGCAAGCCCACCGCCTACGACCAAGGCTTCGTCAGGAGCCTGGTAGCGTGGCCCGGTGTAGTCCTCTTCATTCTTGTGGTTGTACCAATAGATGAACGGATTCTGGTAAACCAAACCCTTGTCGACGAATTCTTCCGCTCCAGGAATTCCCAGTTCTCTGTCCTTCCACGCCCCGTTTGCCAGGATGACCGCAGAAAAACCCCAATTGTCGCAAAGATCGTGAAAGTCGAGGTCGCGGCCGAGCCGAGTGCTGGGAAGGAAGAAAACGCCGGGTTTCCTTAGGCGAGCATCGATGCGGCTGTACTCTTGTTTGCGTTGCTCCAGGTGCCAGCGGGGCAGGCCGTCTTCGATCTTGCCATAAGGCTTTTTGTTCTGTTCAATGACAACCACGTGAATCCCATTGTCCGCCAATATTTCTGCGGCGACGGAGCCGGCGATCGCTCCTCCAACAATAGCGACAAAGTGATACGGTCTGTGTGTCATGGTCATTTTCACAGCGCACGCGAGACCATTAAGGGACGATCCGCATATCGCGCAGTCTGTTGAGCTGCCGCCTAAAGCTCCGATGTGTGTCGATGCAATCCGCAAAGCCCGCCTGGCGAATCTTGATTGTGCTCAGGATTGTTTCTTCCCGGAAGTTGAGCATCCAGTCCACGAACGCCCAGTTTGCGATCTGGTTGTAATGCGTGGCATACAGACCGTAGCGGGCAACCATTGCATCCCACAAAGGAGCCTTCTCGCTCATCTCGGAAACAGTGGACATTGCAAGCGGCTCGGCGATTGGCAGATCGTAGAAAGCAGCGAGTTCATTCCACAATTGCCGCCAGCGATAGACATCTCCGTTCGATACGTTGAAGATTTCATTACGCGCTTTGTCCTCACCTAGAGCCCACAAAGTCGCGCGGCCGAACAATTCTGCGTCGGTTGTTTCCTGGAGAGTGTTCCATCCTTCCTTGGTGCCAGGAAAGCGTAGGGGCAACCCGAGTTCGCGGCTCATCGCAGCGTAGGCCGCGAGACTCGTAACCAGGTTCATCGGTGAGTTCAGGCTTGGTCCCATGACCAGATGCGGACGCAACACAGTCCAGCTAGCTCCGTTCTTGGCGGCCCACTCGGACACAATGTCTTCTTGCTGGTGGTAGTGGATCGGCGCAATGAGACGTGCCTCCGTCTCCTTCGCGGGAGCATTGAACGCCCCAAGGCTGAAGCCGTACGACTTGGCACCGCCGGCAAGCACGATGCGCTGAAGAGGCACATTGCGAGCGGCAAGAGCGTGGAGCGTATTTTTCAACATTCTGGCATTTGGCTCGACAGTTTCAGCCATCGTGGGTTTCTCGATATAGGCAGCGAAGACCAAATCGCTCACCTTATTAAGAGACGAAAATGCCTTTGTCGTGCCCTCGCGGTCCATGAGATCGATGCTGATGTGAGGGGGAGCGGCCTGAGTCCGATAGGTTGGCGCGGGTCGGCGTGCAGCTGTGGTGATTCCCCATTTTGGGTTCTCTGCGACGGCGTCGATGACACCTGTGCCAAGGACGCCATAGGGTCCCACAATCAGGATCTGGCGCTCCGCGACGGGTGTTTCAGAAGTAGCGGGCATCGCAAAGTCTCCTTTCAAATCGAGTTGATTAAACCAAGTACGGAGCTCAAATCGAGACCTCCGAACAACCCGAACCCAAATTCAAGTCGTCCATGGTCAGGGGTCCTCCGATCTGCTGAAGATCGTAGTGGTGCTCGTATACAACCCTGGACGCATTCCATCTCCGAGTGGCAAACCACTTCAAAGTGCACCGTCTCCCTCCGACGCCGGTGAAGTCGATCCTCCATGCGGAATGCGTCTCGTTGGCTGTGTCTCCATGAACCGCAGTCTGCTGAACTGATATCGATAATCCGGCAACTTCAGCCATTACGTGAAGGGGCACTAGGACATTCAATAGAAAAGGACGTATCCTCGCCTTTCCGCGGATCATGTCCTGCAAATCTTCTCTGCTCACCTCGACATCGTCGGCGTAAAATGTCTCAAAAATATCCAGAAACTCTTCGTAGCTCCTGGCGATTTCGGCGCGCAGGATAGCCACGTTCAGGCTTAGCTCCGCGGCCTTTGAGCTTTTGTAAGCATCGCCTTCGGACCGGCTAAAAAGGACGAGATTGTGTTCATCGATCATCGGAGTTCTCATTTACCTTCCTTCACTTCATAAATGTATTGCGTGTTGACCCGCGGCCTGGCGCAGATCCTTCGGCAGTATCCGCCCCGGCTAAGCACCAGGACGATGGGATCTGGCCCCTGTAGGTCCGAAAGCTTGCGACGTTTGCCCGTGTGATCGATCAGCTCATAATCTGGAAATACCGCGCTAGCTACAATGTCCGCGCTCATAAAAACTCCTCTTCTTGGGGCCAACGTCTGAACATCAATCGGCCGCGCGGCGTTAGTCGCGACGCTAGCAATCCTGTCGCTTTCATTTAGAATCCGACGCGTTTCAAAAACAAAGTCCTCCTCGCCGACATCGCCTTACTCGGACAGGAACATCGAGACATGGCGGACGAAGAGCTCCGGGTACATGTGGTGCGCGCCGTGATTGGAGTCGGGGTAGATGATCAGCTGCGCATTCGGCATGTTCTGCTGCATGATGAAAGAGTTCACCGTGGGCATGATCACGTCGTTACTGCCGTTCACGATGAGGGTTGGCTGCTTGATCGTCTTCAGATAGTCGTAGGATCCCTTTTGCTGGACGCCCCATTTCCCCATCGCTTCGACCTGGGCGGGCGACACTTTGTCGTTCACTTCAGGATCGCGCCCAACCTGACGAAGATGCGTGCGCTTCAGGAACTCCCGTCCCGCCGCCTGGCCCGCCACGGACGGACTGAATTTGACCGCGAGCCAGACATTCTCGGGCGGATCGTAGGTGGCGCCAAAGAGCCTCCCTGCAGCTTGGGTCAGCAACTCCATTCCCTGACCGCCACGCGGACCTGTGCCATCGACGATCAATCTGCGAATGAGATCGGGCGCCTGCAAAGTGATTTCCTGCACGACCATGCCGCCGATCGAGAAGCCAAGTACGTCAACTTGCTTCAGGCCCAGCGCCTTGATGAAGGCGATGGCGTCTGCGCCCATCTGCTCGAACGTCGTCGGGACCTCGCCGGAGCTGCTGGATACGCCGGCGTTGTTGAACAGGATCACCTCACGGTCGCGAGCGAGGCCATCCGTCACCGTCGGGTCCCAATAATCCATGGTGCCGATGTAGTGCTGGCTAAAGACGAGCGGCACTCCTCCGGTCTTGCCGAAGCGGCGATAGGCGAAGCGGATGCTGTTGGCCTGAACGAACTGTGTCGGTGCGGTCTGGTGAGTATGAATCATTATGGTCGCTCCCTTTATCATCTTGTCGGCACCGCGTCGGATACGATCGCTAGAGCTGCTTTCGCGCAGTCGATGTCGTTCTGCACTGTGGGCGCACCGCTCAGCCCGATCGCCCCGACAACTTCTCCGTTCACCTTAATGGGAAACCCTCCACCCCACGCCGCCATACGCGCAAGCGTGGGGATGCCGGCCAAAAGCGACGGGTCGCTCTGGATAAACTTGAAAAACTCCTGCGTGGAGACGCCGAACAGAGCTGTGTATGCCTTGTTCTGGGCCATCTCAGTGGTAGGGATCGGGGCGCCATCCATCCGGCCAAAGGCCTTGAGATTGCCGCCGTCGTCGAGAATCGCTACGTTCTCGCTAACGCCGAGTTCTCTGGCTTTCGCCACCGCTGCATCCACCATTTTCTGTGCTAGCTCATAAGAGATGCTGTATTTCTTCACCACATTAGCCATCGGACACCTTCCTCCACTTGATATGTAATGCGTGTCTTCGGATCTGCCTGTTCACCTCAATGCCTGCAGTTGCAACGTGACTTTGTGCGCGTTAGCTCAGGCATTCATTCCGCCATCCACGGTAAGGTTCGCTCCCGTGACGTAGGAGGATTCCGAACCCGCGAGAAACGCTGCCATTGCGGCAATCTCCTCAACATGCCCATAGCGGTCGAGCGCAGTGGCGGCCTTCTGCGGTATTGCCCAATCACCCGAAGCGGGATTCAACTCTGTGTCGATCGGGCCCGGCTGGATGTTGTTGACCGTGATGCCCCTGCTCCCGACCTCTTTGGATAATGCCTGAGTGAACATCTTGACGGCCCCCTTCGTGGCCGCGTAGGGCACAAGTCCCGGCGCGACGGCACGCTCGCCCACTGCCGAGCCGATCATGATGATGCGACCACCCTCAGTCATGTGCTTCAGCGCCGCCTGCGTCGCAACGAATACGCCGCGGACGTTGATGTCGAGCACGCGATCCATCTCTTCCAGGGTGGACTCCACGAACGGTTTGGGGATGGCCGTGCCGGCATTGTTGACAAGGACATCGAGCCGACCAAATGTCGCAACGGTTTTTTCGACTGCGGCTTTGCCGGCGTCGGCATCCGCGACGTCCGCTTGAATAGCGATAGCCCTCCCGCCTGCGCGTTCAATGGCCTTGACGACGGCCACAGCCGCATCGGCACCTTTCGTGTACGTAATGGCGATCTTCGCTCCGTCCACCGCTAGACGCTTGGCGATTGCTGCACCAATGCCGCGCGAGCCGCCCGTGATGAGTGCAACCTTTCCTTCCAATTTCTTTGACATAGTCCCTCTCCTCGAATTAACCATATGCTCATCAGGCATGAGCCAAAACTTATTGCTCGCCCAAGGCATCCAATCACCTCATTGGATTGCCCAAGTCGCCAGTAGTAGCGCATTTGAAGCATACTTTGTTAGGCTTGGCAGCAATGCTTCACAAGCATGGGGGATGGAAATGGAATTACGACACCTGCGTTATTTCGTTGCGGTCGCCGAAACCGAGAGTCTGAGCCTGGCGGCAAAATCGAAGTTGCACACGTCGCAGCCTTCACTCAGCCGCCAGCTTCGAGACCTTGAGGAAGAAATTGGCGCCCAACTCATGACACGCACAGCTCGTGGCGTCGCGTTGACAACGGCGGGTCGAGCCTTTCTCGATCACGCGCGCGGAGTTCTATTGCAGGTTGACGCGGCGGCCGAAGCTGCACGCCGGGCCGTTCATCCCGCCAAGCCCTGCTTCTCGATGGGCTTTCTGACCGGACACGAATTGACCTGGATGCCCGAAGCCTTGCGTATCCTGCGCGACGAGCTGCCGAACATTGACGTGATGATATCGAGTCAATATTCCCCGCTACTTGCTGAGGGCCTGTCGAAAGGAAAAATCGATGCCGCTTTTCTTCGAAAGGAACGAGCGATGCCAGACCTGGCATTCCGTCTTCTCGTGAAGGAGCCTTTGGTGGTGATCCTACCTAGTGACCACCATCTCGCCGCGCTTAAAGCGATCAGTCCGAAGGATCTGGCAGGCGAAACATTCGTGATTGTGTCTCATACGGCTCCTGTGCTGCGTGCGGTCATCGACAATTACCTGAAGCGATCGGGAATCAATATCACGCCAGCTCACGAGACGGACCACGTCACCATGGGAATTTCCTTAATAATGTCGACCCGCGGCGTGGGGCTGTTACCTGCTTACGCACAGAACTTTCTCCCCGCGTCTGTAGCGAGCCGCCCTCTGAAGGGAGATGCGCCAACTGTCGATCTGGTCCTCGGCTACAGAAAGTCGAGCCAGTCTCCGATCCTCAAGCTTTTGCTTTCGAGAGTGGACGAGTTGGTCGCTCGTGCGTCGAAATAAGACCCAATAACACTCGAAATGCACCCTAGCAAATAACTATGGAGTTCGTGAGTCAGGGGCGACCCTGATTTTGAGTACTGTCGACTAGATGAGTACCGAGAAAGGCTCTTGTGGTCATTGAAGGGCTGACTCCCGGATGGTCGGCAATTCGGAAGTTGGCCAGAAACGGGCTTCGCGGAGCTGGCAACCCCTGGAATCATAGTGTGGGTGGCGGGGTGAGTCTCCTGTTTTTGGTCAGGTGCTCTTGAACTGTTAGCTCCTAGTCGATGATCGCCCACCTTTAGCGCGCATAGAATAGGAATCCGCATATAGCGCGCATGGCTCTCTGTTCGGTGGATTGCGGACTTGCGCCGGACGCAAGACCGAGGTCCACGACAGCGCGGAGAATGGCCATGAAGACCCGCTCGGTCACTCGCGACACAGGCGTTGCCAACTCCTTTTTGTGATCTCCGAGTAGTTGCAGCAGGTTTGCGTGGAACGCAGAATCGTCGGCCTCGCTTCCGAGGCGTTCTTCTTCACTCTCCAGCACACGATTTAGCCGAGGGCGATAATAATGTGCGCTCACAAGCGCTCGAACGACCAACCTGAGGCGGGATTTCAGTCTTTTTCCTTTTCCATCTTGCACGGCCTTCACGACTGTGTCGTGGAGCGCCTTCTCAAAGTCTCCAATCAGGGCGAGGACGATGGAGTCCTTGTTCGGAAAATATTGATAGAGGGATCCAATGCTTACGCCGGCTTTCGCTGCGATCGCGTTGGTGTTGAAGCCACGAAGTCCATCTGATTCCAAAATGCGAGCAGACGCTTCAAGGATGACATCTACCGTCTCCTGAGACCTCGCCTGGCCCGGCGCTTTCCGGGCTTTGAGCATGTTCTTGCGTGGCCTGCCTCTGCCGTCGCGAACGCGAGTTTTATTTGTGAGCATTTGCTCGTATTGTACGGGTAAAGGAAGGTAACATGCCAGGCAAACAGGCATCAATAATCCAGATGGAAGGGATTCAGCCGGGAAATATCGGAAACACCGCACGAACAAAAGAGGCAAGAACCGTTCTTAACCGCTTATTCACCGCAGCTGCCCACGATGAAGAAGTCCCGCGCTGGCGGAAGCCGGGCCTCTCATGGGAAACCGCCACCGCGCAAGAGCGAGCGGACGCTTCAGAATCTATTTACATGCCCATCTCACCGCAGTGCGGCGACCTGCTTTACATACTCGTTCGAGCAACGCGTCCGAGCAGCATCGTTGAGTTCGGTATGTCCTACGGAGTCTCCACCATCTATCTGGCCAGCGCAGTTGCAGACAACGGAACAGGCCACGTGGTCAGTACTGAGCTAAGCGCGGCTAAGGTTGCTGGCGCTCGCCGCAATTTGGCCGAAGCCCGCGTGGCCGATTACGTCACGATTTTGACTGGCGATGCCATGAACACTCTGAATGATATTCCCGCGCCGATCGGCTTCGTACTACTGGATGGATGGAAGGACTTGTGCCTGCCACTCCTGCGGTCGCTGGAGTCTCGCGTGGCGGTAGGTGCATTAATCGTGGCGGACGACATTAATCTTCCGTCCCTGAGCGACTACCTCGAGTATCTACGCGATCCTGCCAACGGATATGTCTCGGTCGCGTTTCCCGTGGGAGACGGCATGGAAATAAGTTGCTGGACGGCCAATGGACTGTCCGATGAAAAAGGTGCGTTATGACTATGGAAACCGGGAATTCGCTTTCGACTGCCGTTCACTCCGAGGTGCCTCGCCGGCCAAATCGGTCGTTCCGTTCGGTTCGATGGTTGAACGGGGGCGTTCATTGGATCAGCGCGGTGGTACTCGTTTACGCCTTCATCAGCAATGGTGAAACAGCGCACGCGATGATGGACCCTGTCGCCATGAGAGGAGAAGTGAAGTTGGGTCTTGTTGTCGGCCTGATGTTTCTTATCCGGCTTTTCTGGGTGCAAAGCAGGCGCTCCGGCGGCGGGAGGTGGGTGGGGTCGTCGGTTCGAGTCCCGCAGTCCAAAATCAGGCGCACAACCGATTGGGGAATCTATCTCGGAGTGGCGGCTTCCGTGGTGTCCGGGCTCCTGATCGCATACCTTCGACCAGGCGCAGTGATCATTCCCGAGAGCAGAGGGTTTTCAACCAGCATCCCAGCTTTGAACTTTGCACTTGAAGCGCATGCCTTCATTTCGATCGCCTTGGAATGGTTATGCGGCTTCCACGTCGTGTACTCCCTGTGGTACTGGCTAATAAAAGGAACGAAATGGGGCAGGATTGCTGGCGGTTGGCTAGAGGGAGCCGCGGCTGCCGCAAGCCGCATAGCCACAAGACGCGTCGGGGCAAGAAACTTTCGCCTGTAGGGCCCGCCTGGATTAATAGAACTTGCCTTGATGGGATCAAGGCATCGAAGGAGCGAAAAATGCCAACTGTACAGGACGTAACTTCAAATACTAAGATCGCGATCGTCACAGGCGGAAGCCGGGGACTTGGCCGCAACACCGTGCTCAGCCTCGCCAAGAGAGGTGTCGACGCAATCTTCACCTACAATTCAAATAGGGCAGAGGCCGAAAAGGTCGTTGGCCTGGTGGGGAAGACAGGGCAGAAAGCTGTTGCCTTGGAGTTCGACGCCGGGAACGTGGGTACATTCGACAATTTCGTGGAGAAAGTGCGGCAGGCGCTCGGCACTCTGGGGGCCGTGCGGTTCGACTATCTCGTCAACAACGCCGGCATCTCGCACCACAACAGCATCGAGAAAACCATGGAAGCTGAACTGGACGCGCTCTACAATGTCCATTTCAAGGGCGTGCTCTTCCTGACGCAGAAGCTGCTGCCGCTCATCAACGACGATGGACGGATCATCAATCTGTCGTCAGGTCTCACTCGCATCATCATGCCTGGCAGCGCCGTTTATGGATCGATGAAGGGGGCGATCGAAGTGCTCACGAAGTATATGGCCAAGGAATTGGGGCCGCGCAGGATCGCTGTCAATGTCGTCACTCCAGGTGCTATCGCCACCGATTTCAGTGGCGGCATGGTGCGGGACAATCCCGACGTGAACAAGCGTGTCGCCGACATGACCGCGCTGGGGCGCGCCGGCTTGCCCGACGACATCGGACCAATGATCGCTTCGTTGCTGTCCGAGGACAATCGCTGGGTTAACGCCCAGTGCATCGAGGTCTCGGGTGGCATGTCCATCTAGCCAACCACCACGCGAACTGTATCGGACAAAGAGCCCCCAATCCTTATTAGGAGAAGTTCTCCATGCTAGCCTCGAAAGACCGGATCGCCCTCGTAACGGGGGCCAACAAAGGTATCGGCTTCGAAATTGCGCGCCAGCTTGGCAAAGAAGGAAATCGCATTCTCATCGGCGCACGTGATCGGGATCGGGGCCAAACTGCCGTAGCAAACCTCAGGAGTGAGGGTTTCGCCGCTCGCTATGTGCAAATCGATCTGACCGAGTTGGCCACAATAGCTGGCGCCAGAGCCGATATCGAGTGACAGGAGGGGCGGCTGGATATCCTGATCAACAATGCTGGCATCACGAGTTCCGGCGACGGTTCGCCCAGTGCGGCCAGTCTCGAAGCCGTCCGACGTACGTTCGACACCAATTTTTTCGGGACACTGGCCGTCACCCAAGCGATGTTGCCGCTATTGAAGCGATCAGCCTCAGGCCGCATCGTCAACCTATCCAGCTCCCTTGGTTCCCTCACGCAAATCGGCAACCCCACTTCGGAATTCGCCAGCTTCAGGTTCATCGGCTATGGCGCTTCGAAGGCCGCACTGAATATGCTGACTGTTCAACTCGCCGCCGAACTTAGAGACTCGGGCATTAAAGTCAACTCGGCCGATCCCGGATACACGGCCACGGACCTTAACGGGCGTCGAGGTGGTCAGACCATACCAGAGGGAGCAGCAGCAGCTATCCGTTTGGCGCTTCTGCCGGACGATGGTCCCACCGGAGGGGTCTTCAGCGCGAGCAACCCGCAGCCGTGGTAAGGTCCGCCTCCGTGCTGGCAGATTGCTCCCGAACGTCCTTGTCGTCAGTTGTGCGAATGATTATGAGAAGCCGACTTCCCGATATCGATGATCCCTAGCGGAGTGAGCGTTCTGAGGAGCCGCGCCCCGGTATACCGATGCACGACGAGGAGGTCGGATTGATCGAGGGAAAAGGGTCGGGTTCTTTACTTATTCGTCAGTGCACGTCTGGCCGTTCTCTGCGCAGCACGTTTCTTTCCTCGCGCTTCGTCCCTCGACTGGATGGCATGCGCGTTGACGATTGCCCGAATTAGTCCCGGAAAGCGTTGCTCGAGTTCCGTGCAGCGCGAGGTGTTGTGGACTTCCACGCCGCGGCGCTCACCGCGGATCAGCCCCGCCTCCCTCAGCTCCCTAAAGTGTTGCGAGAGTGTGGACTTCGGGATCGTCTTGTCGCTGACTGTCAGAAACGTCGAGCAGTTCTGCGAGCACTCCTGCCCCACGATATCGGCATAGATGGCCACCCGTACGGGGTCGGACAAAGCATGGAGAATTCCTTCTACCGTAATGTCCTCAATCGATGGGTGGAATAGAGGCCGCATAGCTATAAGAGTAGTCATTCTGGGAAAACGGTTCAATAGTTCCATTATCCAGAACTACTGAATCCTTTCCAGGCCCAGTTCCATCTATTCACCAGGAGCGAGCGAGGGGCGGTCCAGTGCAACAGCTCCGAGATTCTCTGAGTTCAATAGATGCCGAAAGGGATAAAAGTATGAGCAAGCTCACAGGCAAAGTCGCAGTCGTTACCGGCGCGTCCAAGGGTATCGGAGCCGCCATCGCTAAATCGCTAGCCGCCGAAGGCGCCTCCGTCATCGTTAATTACGCCTCCAGCAAGGCCGGAGCTGACGCCGTCGTTAGTGCCATCACTACTGCCGGTGGCAAGGCCGTCGCGGTCCGTGGAGACGTATCCAAGGCCAAGGAGGCTCAGGGCCTCATCGATGCCGCCATCAAGAACTTCGGCCGCCTCGACATTCTCGTCAACAATTCCGGCGTTTACGAGTTTTCACCGATCGAGTCCTTCACGGAAGAGCAGTTCCACAAGATATTCAACATCAACGTGCTCGGTCTCCTTCTCACCACGCAGGCCGCTGTTCCCCACCTCGGCGAAGGCGCAAGCATCATCAATATCGGCTCTGTCGTCAGCAGTCTGACGCCTCCAAGCAGCACGGTCTATTCCGGGACTAAGGGCGCAGTCGATGCCATCTCCGGTGTCCTCGCCAAGGAACTTGGCGCTAGGAAGATCCGCGTGAACTCCATCAACCCCGGCATGGTTGAGACCGAGGGCTCACACGCCGCGGGGTTCATCGGTTCTGACTTCGAGAAGGGGACCGTGGCGCAGACTCCGCTCGGCCGCATCGGCCAGGGTGACGACATCGCCAGCGTGGCTACCTTCCTCGCCTCCAACGATGCCAAGTGGATTACCGGCGAACTGGTTCGCGTGGGCGGCGGCCTCCGCTAATCACGAATCACACGGTCCGTTGCCGGTAGCGACACGGCAGCGGCTCGCGCACTAACCGAGCACGCATAATAATTATAATAATTAGGGAGAACGGTAATGGGAAAGCTCGAAGGAAAAGTAGCTGTCATCACAGCGGCGACGTCCGGCATGGCGCTCGCCACCGCCAAGCTCTTCGTCAAAGAGGGCGCGTACGTCTTCATCACAGGACGCCGCAAGGATAAGCTCGATGAGGCCGTCAAGCTCATCGGCAAAAACGTCACCGGTGTGCAGGGTGACGCCAGTAATCTGGCCGACCTCGACCGCCTGTACGATACGGTAAAGCGCGAGAAGGGCAACATCGATATCCTTTTCGCCAGCGCCGGACGGGGCGAGTTGGCCAAGCTCGAAGAAGTAACCGAAGAGCACTTTGACAAAACCTTCGACCTGAACGTGCGTGGCACGCTCTTCACTGTGCAGAAGGCGCTACCTCTCTTCAACGACAACGGCTCGATCTTCCTGAACGCATCAATCGCCAGTATCAAGGGATTCCCGGGCTTCGGTGTCTACAGCGCCAGCAAGGCTGCGGTGCGCTCCTTCGCTCGTACTTGGCTGGTAGAGCTCAAGGAACGCAGAATTCGAGTCAATATCCTCAGCCCCGGCACCATCGACACGCCTGTCCTGGATCCGCTCGGGCCAGACGCCAAGGAGTTTTTCAAATCTCAGATCCCTCGCGGCGAAATGGGACGCCCCGAAGAGATCGCGACCGTCGCGCTCTTCCTCGCCTCAAGCGATTCAAGTTTCGTCAACGGCATCGAACTCTTCGTCGACGGCGGCACGGCCCAGATCTAGGTCAGCGTCACAGCTGTGCAGATGCTATCGGCCCGTAGGACCGCACGTCGGCTTTTAGAACGCGGAAGTAATGCCTCCGGATTCGTCGCGATAAAGGCGCTTGTTGTCAGTTGTGCGATTGATGGCGAGAAGCCGACTTCGCGGTACCAATCCGATTAAGGCGGCGGGCAAACTCCGCTGCAAAAGCGAGCATCGCGTTTGGCCTTGCTCAAGGACTTGTTGAAGTGCTGCTCCGCCTTCTGAGATGAACGGCTCGCATCAAGCTTCTGCGGCTGGCGAAACCGCCTCGGCTGCGCCAAAGCTGCGAAACAGAGCCACAACGCGATCAGAGGCATCTGGTGCGTAGAACATCTCTGTGTTCACCATCGTGTCTTCCGTCATGTGCCGCATGCGGGCAAACATCTCGGCTTCGTACGCCGCGATCGCGTCAGAGGATGTGTCTTGGCTGAGAAGGAGCCGTGACGGCACCAGGGCGTCGAGCATCGCCATGTTTACGCCCTCGCCTGCGTACGGCGGCATCACATGCGCTGCATCGCCGATCAACGTGACGTTGGGCTTCGGCTCCCAATGCCGATCTGTCGGGCAAACGAGTAGTGGGCGCCAGACCATACGCGGCTTCCTTGAAAAGAGGATCCCATATCTCGCTCCGCCCCTGGAAGTTGGCGCAGATCGGGTCCACACTCACGACCATAACGAATACACAGGTCGTTCTAGCCGGCGGCGCCCAGGCTAAGAATATCTTTTGGCAGGTTGGCAGCTCAGCGACCCTGGGGACGAACTCTATCTTCAAGGGAAACATTCTGGCGCTGACCTCAATCACGATTACCACGGGCGTGAATCTGCAA
Organism: uncultured Acidobacteriota bacterium; assembly: GCA_963832245.1. Lineage (GTDB taxonomy): Bacteria > Acidobacteriota > Terriglobia > Terriglobales > Acidobacteriaceae > JABDBE01. Next base: position 684,487 of record CAWHTG010000004.1, on the reverse strand, counting down.
GCCAGGGCGCTGGCGCAGAATGGCGCGGTCACTCTAGACAGCAATATGATTACAGCCCCGTGAGTTGCGCGGCACAATATGGGCCAACAGTCACAAGAACGCGAATCCGGTTGGTAAACACAACTCCATCGGGACGCAGACGGGGAGCAGACGCGAGGCTTCAGGTCTTTGTAGAGCAATTCTTGCTGAATGCGTAGCATCGAAAAAAACTGGAAGTCCTCTCGTCTCGTTGTTTCCAGAGGATGGACGCAAATGGCGTGGAAGCCGGGGACGGTCAAGCCAGGTGGTCAAGCGAATGCGTGGGTTTCCATGGCCTGATGTGCCGTTGCCTAAGCTGATGCTGCATCCGGCACCTGACCATCAGCGGCCTCACCTCAGACCTCCCAGTGTGTGAGACCCGAACCGCTGAAGAAGATCTGAGATGGACTGGCCCCTACTTAGCCGCAAGGTCGATGTCGATGCTTTTGGGAAAGGCGGGGCTGTCCGGGAGCATAATCTCTTTCCTCGATTCTGTGCCCTCATAGAGCGCCGTCAAGGTGTAGGAGCCCGCAGGCAAATCTCGGAAGAGATAGATTCCATTTTCGTCCGTGATGCTCTCCCGCGAAAGCTCCTTGAGATGCACGGGAATTCCCGGCATGAACATTTCCCTCCTTGAGGCGCGATCATAGATTCTGACCCGTCCCGAAATGTTGCGAATAGCCCGGAGCGTGAATGTGGTATGGGCAAGGACCGAGGGATCGACGATCGTTCGTTGTGTCTGTAATTCCGCGAGGGAATACCCTGGGGGGACCGACTGTGTATCGATCTTTATTTCATACTCTCCGGTGGATAGCCCTTCGACGTGAAATCTGCCCTCGCTATCGGTCTGAGCGCGAAGGTGTTGTCCACCGCTGGAGATGCTCAGCTCAATCCCGTACAAACCGATTCCCGTGTCGCCACGGACAGACCCGGAAAGCCTCGCGAATGAGAGGCCGACGCCGAAGTTGACCTCAGTATCTATGTCAGATTGCACCCTAGATGCCGTCGTAAAAAAAAATGGCTGCATCGAATGGTAAACGACTTCGACGCTGTGTAAACCGTAAGAGACGCGGGAGAACGTGTAACGCCCGTTGTTGTCGGTTCTCACTTGACGGTTGTCGTCCAGGACTACTTCTACGCCCGGTAGTAGCACGCCGCCCGCGCGGTAAGTTCCGGTCGCTCCATTATCTGCAAAGACCACCCCGCCAATGGTCCCGCGCCGCCGTGAAATTATGAAATTGGGGGCGCTCCCGACTTGACGGCGGATGGAAATCTCGAACAACGGATCGTTCAGTCCAGTTTGAGTGCCACCCCGGAGAAAAGATACGGATGAGAAAAATTCATTTACTTTCTTGAATTTCAACGAATAGGAAAAGGTTCCGATCGCCGTCTGATTCTGTCCCTGCAAGAGTTCGTTCTTGGTGTAGAGCAAGCTGAAATCGACTCGCTGATGAGACTGTGGGCGATTGGACCATGTCAGGTCGGTACCAGCCTGCAGTCGCACTGGGGCAACATTGAGGTTGATTCCTCCGATGAAACCTTGGTTCAGCAGACCTGCTGTCTCACTGAGCGCAGCAGCGATCTGTTCTGGTGTAGTTGCAGAGATACCCAACTTATCGAGAGCTTCCTGCAGACCTGGAACCCCAGCGTAAATAAAGGCGACTGTCATGGCCTGCGTTTGACGATCCACAAAGCTATTCCAGCGGAAACCAGCCCAATGCGTGCCGAGGGTTGTCCGGAACTCGTCAGAGGGTGCGACCGCCCCCGAAACTCTGGAATACTGATACAAAAAGCTGCTCTGAAAATGAACCGAGTTGAAGTTCAGCCCTAAGGGAACTCCCAGGGTGGAGATTGGGGGCCCGGAAGGAATCTGCGATTGGGAGTGTCCATAGTTAGCACCTGAAATCAGGGACCAACCTTGAAAAAGTTGAAATTGTAAATCTAGATTCGCCACTACATTAATAAGGTTCAATGATGGCAGGTTGTAGTGGTTGCCTGTAAAGCTGAAGGTGGAAGTTGCCCGGTGGGTGAGATAACGAGTCCAATCGAGATTGGAATAAAATCCGTGCAAGCTGTTAAAGCCGAGCGATGCAAAATGTGCCGGTTCGTATCGTAGATTTGCGGTCAATTGATCGTGCCCACTGTAACGACGAATCTCCCCCGCTGCTCCTGCGCCGCGGCTGAAACCGATCTCCGACAGCAGCTTCAAGTTGTTTCCTGGCTTGTACTCATAAACCAGTGAAGCTACTGTGCCCGGTTGCACGGAATTTCCTGAGGCTCGGTTTCCGGAGAAATAATAAACATTGGGCGTGAGAGACTCATGGTCCCCAGCTAAAAATCGGTAACCAACGCCAACCACACCTTCCTTCTGCGATGGGAGAATAAGATTCTCGAACGTGGTGGCTGACGTATACCCGGCATGAAAAAGGAAATTGTCCTGCCGTAAGTGGAATCCACGCACAATCGATCCGTCAACAGTCAGAGGCGAATTGATCATGTACTGATCCAGTAAAGTGATCTCCCGGCGGGGTTTTAGGATCTGATAAAAAATAGAGCTAAGAGCGAAATTGCTCCGATCTGCGACCGAGGTAAACGATAAGGTGCCCGCCAAATGAAAGGTAGCTGATCGATCACCCTCGCGGCGCATAAAATCGATAATATTTTCCGATTGCGCAGGAGTCGAAATGAATCGGGACTCGTAGCTGCCGCTCTCGCTGGCGGCCGTAGCGGATACCGGCGGAACAAAGCCCCTGGGATAGGATGCCGGCGCCGGAAGCACTTTAACTTCGATTGTTCGGCTGCCTTCCCGGGTCACCAACACGATTTGCGCCGATCCCGGATTCTTCCCGAAGATGGTGAGCACTTCGAACTCTGCGTTAGCCTCGGCGTAAAAATCGTTCAGCGAGTAAGCGGCCAGCACCTGTGGGACCGGGACGCTGATTGTGTCGCGGTAAGCTACGGTAAGTGACTGGGCACATGCCATGGCTGAGCACAATACCAGCGGCAGGATGAAAAGGCGGCGGTGCTTCATGGCACCGTAAAATTGAGCGAGTTTGTTATGACTTTGGCTTCATATTGAAATGAAGCCAAGACGCGATAGTCTCCCGCCTTGAGCTCTGCGGAATATTCGGTACGAAAAGGGAGTCGTTCGCCGGGCAGCAGCCGCTGTGGTTCGAAAGATGCTTTGCCCACAATCGCTCCGGCTTCGTCGAGGACGGCCGCTACTCCATCGATAATAACCGGCTCCGAGCCTGCATTTGTGAGGATCTGAGAAATACCGAGATTGGCAGTCGCAGACTGGGCGCTGAGCGTGATCGGCGAGGTCTCGACTTTAGCGTTCTCCGAAGCTGTGAAAGTAAATAGGGCTCCGAGCGACGCGGTCATCTTCACCCCGCCGGGACTGGAGATCTTTGTTAGTCCGCGAAATACAGCCACCGCCGCCCGCAACGGAGTTTCTGGAGGAAGCGTCAAGGTTACGCCCACCGCCGAGGACTGCAGCGGCATGACAACCATTTCTTTTTGCGTGAATACCGCAGTGGCGGCGATTCCTTCGGGCGTTTCGCCCGCTGCGACAAACACTCTTTTCCCGTCTCGCAATACTACATCCTCCGCGATCATTTCGAACATCAATTCCTGCTCTGTCTGATTGGTAATCGTAAGCGTTTGCGTGTAGCTTTGGCCCAATTTGCACTTGACCGTAACTACTGCGGGAGATAGGGAAACGGAACTGCGTACTGAAGACGCAGCCGATGCTGGCGGCAACCTATACGTTGGTACCGCCTGGGCAGCTGTCGAATAACCGGAAGACTTTTGGACCTTATCCTGCGCAGCCGATTGAGCTTCCGCCCAAGGCGAAACGTAGCCCATGGCCCATATCTCAATTACAATAACGCTGGCAATCGAGTTTCGAAAACAGTTTGACCTCATCGGCCCTTCAGTTAGGCGTAGCCATCACGCCGATCAAGTCAACCAACTGCCCTGCCGGCATCGAGGCCGGCACTATAATTTTCAACACGTGCTCGGTGATTGCCCCATAGGATACTTGTCTGGCAATGATCCCCGGTGTCATCGAAAGTTCTACTCCGTCCACCGACACAGTCCCGAAAGGGTTAGGCTTTAAAAGGTAGGCGCTGAGGGTTGCCATTTGGCCACGGCTCGAATTTGTCGCGTCAACTCGTAAACCGACTTTAGTCGATACCACGAACGGGTCTTTTTGCATCTGAGTTTGAACTCCCCGTTCATCGGCTCGTGCAACATTCGACAAACTCCCCAGATTGAGAATGCCTTCCCCGAGGCCCATGCTCAACACGGGAGCCCCGTCTGTTACGGTCAGAAAAGTAATTGAAGCGTTTACCATTTCTGAACGCGCCCGCAAACGAGTTGCAGTATTACTCCTGTTTGCGGGCGCGGACCGCTGCCCCTTAGCAAAAGGGATGCCCATGCCCAAAAAGAGAAACCAGATGAAAACAATACGGTTCATGCTGCTTGCTCGTAAGCGCTTCGCCCCCTGCTTAGCAGGAGGTTAGCGCTGCGTTCGATCAGTTTGCTGTTGCCACGAAGTTGATCGAATTTGAAATCGTCGCCGCCCCTTCACTGTACGGAATCGTTAGAAACAGCGTATGCAAGACATTGCTGGCATAAACCCCAGTGACAGTCAGCGAAGTAGGAGCAGCCGGAACTGTTGTAAGAGGAAACGTATCGATGATCCAACCATTCACCGCATCCGTTGTTTGAAGTTCGGCGCTCAAAGCGTAATTTGCACTGGTCACGTTTGACTTGGTCACCGAGACATCAAATGGCGTGCTCACCGTGAAGCTGGTTGCGGCGACTGTCTGGGTCACCTTCGCAGGTGGGGTAGTGAATTGGGAGACTGCGCCGAAATCCAACGTGGCTAGGTTTGTTCCTGAACCCGCGAGCGGGACTCCATTCGTGTCTGTCAAGAATGTTAGGTTGATCGAACTGGCTAATTCGGCTCTGACCGTCAGGACTCCAGAACTGGTCTGTCCCTGCGCCAATGCCATCCCCGACGTCATAAGTAAACTGATGAGTAATCGTAAAAACAAACACCTGTTATTTTTCATATTGTATCTATCGGCCGTTAGCCATTTTTTCTTCAATCGGGCTGACACAGCTTCCCATGCTGGGATAAGGAATTTCTAATCGGGAGCCGAAAGTTGGGAACTGTCATGATGAGCCTTTTTGAACAGCTCTCTTGTTTGCCACGTCCTTAATCTCTTTTGTTGTGCGGCAGACTTGGACCGCTGAAGAACAAACTGCAAACCAATGTAGAGGAACCCTAAACTCAGCAGAAATCCTATCCAGCGGAACGACCCTGCATAGCGCATGTGCCACGACATGGATGTGATAGGGATTAAAGCCAAGAGTGGTACTACGGTCTGCAGAGCTACGACAGGAAATCGCAGATTTCCCTTTGGCAATATCAGATAGCCCGCGCGGTCATAGTCTTCGCGGTACATCCATGCGATTGCCATGAAATGTGGGAACTGCCAGAGAAAGAGGATCGCGTACAGCGTCCATGCCTCGCTATTCAATCGACCGGAAGCGGCGGCCTCGGTGAGTCGGGGATGAGACCGGCTGAGGTTTGCGCAGTCGATGCCAGGTACATACACCTCGACGATCGGGTTATTTCCGTCAGACAGTCGGAAAGCCTGGGGCACGTAGTAAAACCAAAGACCTCCGCCGGCCACAGGGATTTCGCGATATCGCCGCAACTGGCAGATCATCTGCGAGTATTCCTAGGTGACAAGAAAGAAGGCTTCCTGTTTGTGTCACGAACAGGACGCCCGTGGCGTGAATCCAAAGTGGTCGAGAAGCGACTGAATCCATTGCTCCTTAGACTCGGCATCAAGCAGAAGGGGCTCGCGCTCAATGGCTTTCGGCACTTCAATGCCACCGAAATGGATTCGAAAAACGTGCCGGTGAAAACGCGTCAGACTCGGCTGGGACATGATGACCCCAGGACGACACTTGGAATGAGAAGCAAAAGCGGCTACACGCACATGATCGGGGAGGATGATCGGCGTGCGGCAGCGATGTTCGGCGATATGTTTCACGAAGTTTTGTGTCCAGATGCGTCCGAACCGGAGAACGCTTCGGCGCAGCAGATGTCCTTAGCGTTTTGAAGTCAGAGACTTGCAAGGACGCCGCGAGAATCCGCTAGTGCGGGTAGAGATATTCAAATCCTCTCTCCCCGACCAATTTCCTCAATCCCATCATTGAATTAGCGAGCTAGCGAAGCTCATTGACAATCGGGGTCGGGTCATACTGGGCTTTCCAGGGACCTTGTCACCGAGTTTGACTCGCTAGCCGAAGCGGGCTCTGTGCTCTTTCAGGATGCAGCGGTCCATGATTACGAAGATTCCGGCTTCACGGGCTTTCTCGGCGGCCTTTTGGTTGATTACTTCCTCCTGCATCCAGATGGCGGGAACCTTGAGCTGGATTGCCTGATCCACCGCCTCTTCGACGAACTCGGGGCGGCGGAAGATGTTCACGATGTCGATCTTCTCGGGAACATCAAGCAGCGAGGCGTAAACCTTTTCGCCCAGGGCTTCGTTAATTGTAGGATTGGCCGGAATGATGCGATAGCCGTTGGTCTGCATGTAGGCGGAAACTCCGTGGCTTGGGCGAAGGGGGCGGTTCGATAGTCCCACTACTGCGATGGTTTTGGCACGCTTCAGCAGATCGGCAATGGCGTCCGGTTGGGGCGATGAGGACATAGAAAATATTGTAACGACGGCGATGATGGGACGCCAATTCCGGATGGGGATTGAAATCCATTTCAACGGAACCTTGACCGGGGGATGCCGCCGCGTATTTCTTTAGTTTTTTCCAGTTGTTTCCAGTTTCTGTCTGAACATTCGCATCGCGAGTTTGCGCACCGTGTCCGAGACTTCTTTGTTGCCGGTTAGATTTCTGAGGTCCGGAGTCAGCAGGTGTTTGATCAGGCCGAGAGAAACATCGATGGGGGTTCGGGGATTGAAAGTCAAATTTCGCAGGACAGCGTATTGCTTGATGAAGCGCCGCTTCATCGAAATGCCGCGCAGCACGGACTCGAGCACGTTCTTTTGATTGGCGAACTTTTCCACTTCGCTGTCGGTAACCTTGGGCGATTCGAGCACGGCCAGGGCAACGACTTTCGTCCCGTCGCGGATGAGGATTGAGCGTTCTTCTTTGCTGCCTTTCATCGCCAGCTGAATGCGTCCTTTGATGTCGAGTTGGGAGATTTTCTGCAGAGCGCTGCCGCGCTGCTCTTCGGCAGTCAGGTAAACCTTCTTCTTCACGGGGGCTCGGCGGGCCGCGGTTGCTACGTGCTGGGCTGGGCTGGAAGCAACTGCCGCGGGTTCGGCTTCGGCAGGCGCTGGTTCCGGATCAAGCACTGGAGCTTCCAGCGTCAGTTCTTCGATTCCGCCGATCGGTTGAAACGGTTTGTCGGCTTCGGCGCAGATTTCGGTGGCGTGCTCAGCCAGATATGCGGTGATCGCTTCGTGGGGCATTTCCTCTGAGCCAGTCTCCGCATTGACTAGGTTCGCAATCGCCGCGTCTTCGGGTTCCGTAGCGCTCGTATCTTTCACTGGAACTGCGGTGGCTTCGGGTTCGTTGATGGTTACGGGGGATAAGGAAGACAGCTTCTCTTTGACTGCCGACGATTGGGCCGGATTCAAATGCGGATTGGAGCTCAGCGAGCTCAGAATTGTTTTGGATTGGTTGACTCGCGCGCTCTTAATCAGGGTCTCGATCATGTAGCGAGAAGCGGAAGCAGCGAGTTCTGCTAATGATTCTTCAGATACGGCAGGGTTCTCCAGCAACGCGGGAAGCAGCGCCGGCCGAAGGTTCCCTGGCGCGATCATGTAGGCCAGCACTTCTTTCGGGGTGCGCGGATCGGCTGCGGCGGCGCGTGAAGACGCCTCATCCCATCCCGCCAAGGTTAGGCGGGCACGCTCAGCGAAGATTTTGGTCTGCGTGGCCAGGTAAACCAGGATTTCGATCATCTCCTGAGGCGGAACGTGAAGTGCGCCCCGAGCAGCGGTTTGCATCACGTTCGAGGACGCGCCCGAAGAACGAATGACTTCAATCATGCGTGGCATAGATGCTGGTCAGCTCCCCAAAAAGTGGATGTTAAAAGGATCACGCTCGTCGAACGGTTTTGCCAGCAATTTGGTGAGAGATAACGTTACGAAAGGCACTGGGAAGGAGCCCCGTGTTGATACACCCGCACGGGCGTTGACGTGCGCCCACATTGGCAATGGAGGATTGTTCTGGCCCTCGCTGCCTGAACAGTTAGAATGTTCCCGTAAACGGAGAGCTCATGCCTCTTACCTTTACCGATTGGGTAGTCATCGTTGGATATTTGCTGGTCAACCTGCTGATTGGGCTTTACTATCGGCGTCGTGCGAGCGGGAACACGGAGGAATTTTTTATTTCTGGCCGTGATGTTTCCTGGTGGCTGGCGGGGACTTCGATGGTGGCCACCACCTTCGCGGCCGATACTCCCCTGCTGGTCTGCGGGTTGGTGGCGCGGCAGGGCATTGCGGGAAATTGGATTTGGTGGGGATCGTGCGTCGGCGGGATGATGACGGTTTTCTTCTTCGCGCGCTATTGGCGGCGGGCAGAGGTTTTGACGGATGTGCAGTTGGTCGAGCTTCGTTATGGAGGGAAGCCAGCGGCTTTTTTGCGTGGCTTCAAGGCGATTTATCTTGGGCTTTTTATGAATTGCTTCATCCTGGGATGGGTGACGCAGGCCATGGTCAGCATCATTACAGTTTTGCTCGGTCCGGTGATTGCTCAGGGGCGCGTGTTGCAGGTGTCGATCGGCGGACATGTTTTTCAGCAGACGTTGGGTGATCCTCGATATACATCGGTACTGATCTGCATCTTTATCCTTATTCCGTTTACTGGGCTTTATACGTTTATCGGTGGGCTTTGGGGCGTGTTGGTCACCGACCTGTTTCAGTTTGCATTGAAGATGACCATGATCATCGTGCTGGCGTGGGTTGCGGTGACGAAGATTGGCGGAATGCAGGCTCTGCAGATGCATCTGCAGGTGATCGAGAACAATGTTCGCGCGACCGGAGTGCGGACCGCGGATCCGGTGGCCTTCTTGCCGGACTTTCACCTTGGGTTTACTACGGATGCGCTTTGGACTCTGCCGCTGCTGACCTTCATCGTCTATCTGGGGATGCAGTGGTGGCTGGCGTGGTATCCCGGGGCGGAACCGGGTGGCGGCGGATACGTGGCGCAGCGGATGTTCAGCGCTAAGGATGAGAAGAATTCGCTGGGTGCGACCTTGTGGTTCAACATTGCGCATTATGCTTTGCGGCCGTGGCCTTGGGTGATTACCGGGCTGGTGGCGATCGTGGTTTATTCGCCGAATGGGGGTCTTCATCCTAGCGCAGCTTTTGTGCAGAATCCGGAGCAGGGGTACGTAATGGTGTTGCGCGACTATCTTCCTCCGGCTTTGCGTGGGTTGATGGTCGCGGCCTTCCTGGCTGCGTTCATGTCCACGATTGGGACGCAGTTGAATTGGGGCAGTTCGTATCTGGTGAATGATCTTTATAAGCGCTTTTTTGTGCGGGGGGCGAGTGAGAAACACTACGTGATGATCAGCAAGATCTTTACCGTGCTGCTGGTGCTGGGCAGCGGCTACACCGCGATGCAGTTGACTTCCATCAATCAAGGCTGGCAGTTAGTGTTGAATATTGGCTTCGGGACGGGCGCGGTCTACATTTTGCGATGGTATTGGTGGCGGATTAATGCATGGAGCGAGATTTCAGCGATGGCAGTCGCGGCGGCGATGACCATCGGGCTGAGCCGCATTTCGCTCACCGGCAATAACGCCCTGGTGTATGCAAAGACCGCGCTCATCACCGGGTTCGTCACCACCATTGCCTGGGTGATCGCGACCTTTGTCACTAAACCCGAGTCCCAGCAGACTCTGGTGGGGTTCTACAAGCGGGTGCATCCGACGGTTTACGGATGGAAACATATTGCCCGGCTTGTGCCCGAATTGCCGGAAGTGCGGGATTTGGCTGGCAATGCATTCAACTGGGGGATGGGAGTCATCCTGGTTTATGGATGCTTGTTTGGGATTGGCAAACTTGTGTTCGAGCAGTGGGTTTGGGGAATCGTGCTGTTGCTGATCGCGGCGGTCGCCGGCTATATGATCTTTTGGGATCTGTCGCGGCGAGGGTGGGCCACGCTTTCTGGGGCGGTGATTCCGAGGGGCGGACGGGCGGAGACGCCTGCGCCTACATTGACGCGGAATTAGTTAGGGCTTCTTCGGAGTTAGACCACAGGCTTGTTTGACCCGATTCAGATCGAGACCCGCGGGAGAAAAACTCGCAATCTCCGGACCTCGTGGAGTTTGGATTTCCACTTTGAACACTTGGGCGCCGAGCATTTCACGGGTGGTTCCTTTGTCCATGGAGAGGAAGTGGCCGTTGACCCAATTCCATCCGTGATTGCTGTGAGAACTATCGACGCGGACGAGCACTTCCATTTGCGGCTGCCCCCAGAAGCCGGGACGGTTTGGCGGCGCGATTCTGGCACCGGGATTAAAGTCGGCTAAATTCAGTTTGCCGTTGGTGCAGAAGAGAATGATTTTGGGGCTTGCCTGACTTCCGGGCAATGAATTGTCGGCATCGAGTTCAAATCGGGCCTTCTTGACCAGGGTCATCTCGTCCTGAGAGTCGTATTCCATCCATTTTCCACCGGCGCTGATGCCGCCTCCCTGGGCAAACAAGACTGCCGCTGCAAAAAGCAGGATGAAGCACGCGGCGAATGCCTTCACGGGAAACTTTGGGCGACCTGCTGAAGGTACGGAGTGGAGCGCTTCCGATGAATGGTCCGAATTGATCTTCAATTTCTCGCTCATGTTAGCCTGATCAATCTTTGGCTGCTTACTACTCGAGCCGACTTCGTTCAATTTGTAAACCCCGCAGGCCGCGGAAAGTTGCGACATGAACATTCAGGAAGTGTAGACCCGGCTTCGGGCAGTGGATAAACAAAATTTTCAGACTCCCCTGGGCATCGTTTGCCGAGATTAACCCCGCCATGACGGTTTTCTTCGACCCTTTTCGTAATACGTAGTGAGGCTGAATTTGTAGGAACTCGGCCAAAGCAGAGGAAGAGCTGGACAGGCAGATTTGTCCGTACAAGAACCAGAAAAATTGGCGCTAGGAGCGTGTCATGAAGAATTCATCGCGGCGTAAAGCGTTACTGTTTTCGGTGCTGGCCTTTACCGTTCTCGCCGGTGGCTGCAGCAAAAGCGCGGAGGGGAAGTACCGGGATCCCAGCGGCACGATCAACGCCGAATTCAAAGATGGAAAGGCATACATCGCGCTCGGAGCCTACGCGGTCGACGGCACCTACAAAATTGACGGCGATAAGATCATCGCCAGCGGCAACTTCGGGCTGATGCTGCCCAACCCAGTGGTGTTCACGGTCAACAAAGACGGGACGATTGATGGTCCCCGGGACACCACGATTCCAAGGCTCGAGAAAGTTAAGTAACGGCCGTCTCAGAGAACCGACGGAAAACCGAAGTCCGGACGGCCCGATCTGGCTGAACCCGCCGGTCACGTAATGCGCTGCCAGCACCACCAGATTACCGGTGATGTGGGCAACGAACGGCCGGAAATAGCCAAGCCCAGTCGCTGAGATACCTGACGGCTGCGGTCGGTAGGATGCCATGAAGAAGCCGATTAGGAGATGGAGAGCGCTCACGCCATCCGTGAGCTCCACAATACGCCTAACAGCAGAGCAAGTCCCGCCGTGCTGGCCGGCAAAGTCAGAGCCCAGAGTCCGAAATGCAGCTCAAGAATTGCGCCCGCCGTGCAGCCCACCGCGAATCCCGCCACGGCAGGAAGCGTTATACGGGCACGACGCCGCGCCCTGGCCAGTTCATCGGGCTGGGCTTTATCACGAATAAGGGTCGCCAGATCAACCGTCAGTTGCACAGTGTTAGTGGTGAGCACTGCAGTCGAAGGAAACCCTGGTAAATCGAGTTTCACCATGGCGTTCTGGGTTGCCATGGCCGCAACCCCCAACATTCCGCAGCATATCGCGATCACGCTTTCCGGATTTGTTAATGGACCGAAGGCAACGCCCAGCACCAGGAATCCCGCGATCAGGACCCAGTGAAGAATCAGTAGTCCCCGCAGGACGGCTCGACTCTCCTTCCCGCCGAAAAAACCGGTCACAAGGGCCAAGACAATCACGAATACAGGCACCGACAGCAACGGCCCGATCTGGCTGAACCCGCCGGTCACGTAATGCGCTGCCAGCACCACCAGATTACCCGTGATGTGGGCAACGAACAGTCCTCCAAGTCCAAGAAAGGCGATGGTGTCGGACGCACCCGCGGTGGCACTCAACATTGCAACCAGCCACCAGGCGAACGTCGAGTGCGATTCCGGAATAAAATCCGCGCTGGCGTGCCCGACCTGAATCTGTGTTCCTGCTTTCGTAATAGTGCCCCCTGCGACGGACCTATGTTTCGGGGAACTGTGTCTTCACGTCCTTCATTGCTGCGAAAACCGCCGGCTCCGAAACACGGCATGAGCAGAAATTACCGTCATGCCGTGTTCCGGGCTGATCTGTGTTTACGCTGCTTTGGTGGCACGCGGGGTTTCTTCGCCATATGCCGGCTTGTAAACATGGTCACGAATGAAAGCGACCATATCAGCAGGACGCTCCACGCGAGCGAGCTTGGAATCAAAGACCAGCTTGGCAACACGCGCTGCCGTCTGAATCTCGGTTTCCAGGATGTTGGACTGCAGCGGATACAGAAGCCCCTGCTTCAGCAAGTCCGAGGGTACCTGGTCGGCAACCGCACGGGCAGCCTCGATGAACATCTCATCGGTGACCCGCGTGGCCTGGGTCGCGAATATTGCCATTCCGATTGCCGGGAAGATGTAGAAGTTGTTGGCTTGCCCGGGCAGGAATGTTTGTCCCTTGAAATGGACCACTGGGAACTGCACTCCGGCAGCATAGATCGCTTTGCCGTTCGACCAGGTGTAGGCCTGTTCGGGCGTGCACTCGGCCTTCTCGGTGGGGTTCGAAAGCGCAAGGACAACCGGACGTTCATTGATCCGCGACATTGCCTCGATGACTTTTTGCGTGAAAGTTCCACCCACCGTGCTCAGGCCGATAATGGTGGTTGGCTTGATGCTCTCGATCGCCGCCACAAAATCACGTGTGGGCGCGTGCGTGTGGGCGTAGGGCTTTTGGAAATCAACCAGGTCGGTACGGGTCGTTTCGAGCAGGCCGTTGATGTCGAACATGTAAACGTGTCCTTGCGCGTCTTTGAGCGTGAGACCTTCCTGGACCATCGCTGAACACAAGAGATCAGCAAGACCGATGCCGGCTGACCCAGCGCCGAGGAATAGATATCTCTCGTCGCTGAGTTTCGCACCTTTGATCTTAGCTGCGTTGATCATTCCCGCAAGCACGATTCCTGCCGTACCCTGAACGTCGTCGTTGTAGACGCAGTACTTGTCACGATAACGCTGCAGCAGGTGAACTGCGTCCACGCCGGTCCAATCTTCGAAGTGAACGCAGCATTTCGGGAATAGTTCCTGCACGGCTTGCATGAACTCGTCGACGAATGAATAGAGGTCTTCCGTTCGCGGACGCGTCTTGCGCATGCCCAGGTACAGGGGATCGTGAAGATACTGTTCGTTGTTCGTGCCGGCATCGAGATACATCGGCAAAAGGTACTGCGGCGGCACACCGACGCAGGCCGTGTACAACTGCAGCTTGCCGATCGGAATGCCCATGCCATTGGCACCCAGATCGCCGAGGCCGAGAATGCGGCCGGCGTCGGTGACACAGATGAAGCGGACGTCCTTCTGAGGCCAGTTCTGCAGAACTTGCTTCACCTTGCCGCGGCGTGTCATGGAGAGGTACATGCCACGCGCTTGACGGTAGATGTGTCCAAACTTCAGGCAGGCTTCTCCGATGGTCGGGTCGTAGACGATGGGCAGAAAACGCGCCGGATCGGACATGACGGTGCGATAAAACAGAGTTTCGTTGTGGTCTAGTAGATTGAGCAGGTAAATGTACCGTTCAAGATCCGTTGGTTTCTCCGCCAGCTGCAACATCACCCGTTGCAGCTGCAGATCTTCAGTTTCTGTGACATCGGGAACGAGGCCGACAAGTCCGAGTGCCTCCTTTTCGGACTCGGTAAATGCAGTGGATTTGTTCAGTGATGGGTCTTGCAGCAGTTCGATTCCGCGCTTTGCAACTGTCATAATTTATTCTCCTTCTGTGTTCTCCTCAGTGAATGATTCTATTTAGCCACGCTTGAAAAACTCCTTACACGGGCCATTAATGCGTTAGCCAGAGGATGATTGGGACCGTAACAGCTAATGAAAGTGTCGAAAACAAGAGCATGGATGCCGTTTCAGATTCAGAGGACTTATAACGTGCGGCGAAAAGCACAACAACGGTGGCCAAGGGAAAGCTGCAGCATATCAACGCCTCCCGCGAGAATGGACTGTCAACATGCAGCAAACGCAGGAGAGCGAGCAGCACTACATTCTGTACGGTGAGACGGCCGAGGGTACCGAGAAATACCACGCGGGAAAACTGAAACGCATGAGCCGCCAATACCAAACCTACAGCAAAGACAGCAACACCCGAAGTCGTCGAACCTATCAACTGAAGGCATGCGACTATCACTCGCGGCAGAGGTACTTTAGCGATGACGATAGCAATTCCAACAATTGGCGCCCAGAGGAGCGGTGATTTCAAGCCCGAACTCAATCCAGTGAGGATAGGACTCGACGTCGAACCGTTCTTGGCGATGCTCCAATGCTTGGCCGCATCTACTTCCAATAGAACGACAGTTGCGGGGACCACGAGATTAATAGATAAGGCAACCAGTCCCACGGCTCCCGTGGCAGTGGGACCCAGGATCGGCTGGAGAACGGCTAAGCCAAAGACCGGGGTGGCGGATGTCGACAGCATAAGGGCGTAGAGGATCGCCGGTGTTCCGTGCACGCTTCGGATGAACCCCAATGCGGCCCAGGCAACGAAAAAAAGGCCGACATGAGCCAGAATCAGCGCCAGAACGAGACGGCCTTGCTGCAGAAGCAGATTCCTGGGTATATCGGTCATGCCAACAAATAGAGACGCGGGCAATGCGAACGAAACCGCAAGCTTGCTCAGCCCCGCAGCTTGGTCGGCATCGAATGCATTGCGTTTGCCGGCGCCATAGCCGAGCGCAAGGACAAAAAATACCGGAAGCAAGGCGGCTACAAGTCCGCTGAGATTCATACGAATATTCCCTTCCTGAATCTCCTAACACTTAACCCGCGCGTCATACTTGCTCTTGAACAGTGTCGGAGTCATCTGAATCTCGCGACCACGCGGTTAAAAGGGGAGCCGGCCTCAACTATTTAAGTCGGCTCCAGCCTCGGGAGTGTCGATGTTTATGAATGACCCCTGCCCTAGGCAGCAACAGGTGACGCCACGTAGGGTCTAACCATCTTTTTCGGATCGACAACGCGATCGAATTCAGCTTCGGTCACGAAGCCGAGCTTCAGCGCTGCGGCCTTGAGCGTGAGGTCGTTGTCATTCGCATAATGGGCAATCTTGGAAGCCTTGTCGTAGCCAATAACCGGCGAAAGCGCCGTCACCAGCATGAGCGACTCTTCGACATATTGGTTGATCTTCTTCAGATTGGGCTTGGTTCCTTCCACCAGGAATTTCCGGAAGTTTGTACATGAATCGGTCATGATGGTGATGGAGTGGGTAACATTGAAGATGATGAGAGGCTTGTAGACATTCATTTCGAGGTAACCGCCCGCGCCGCCAAAGCCTACCGCTATGTCGTTCGCCATCACTTGGACGGCAACCATCGCAAGGGCTTCGGCCTGGGTTGGGTTCACTTTGCCGGGCATAATCGAGGAGCCCGGTTCGTTCTCTGGAATCTTCAGCTCCGCGAACCCTGCTCGTGGGCCGCAGGACATGAGCCGGACGTCATTCGCGATCTTATAGAGTGACACCGCGAGTGTGCGGAGCGTGCCCGAAAGCTGCACTTGAGCGTCGTGAGCCCCCTGCACGGTGAATTTGTTTGGCGCAGTGACAAAGGGCAGGTTTGTGAGCTTGGCGATCTCGGCCGCAACAGCCTCGGCAAAGCCGGGTGCTGAATTGATGCCAGTGCCCACCGCAGTACCGCCGAGCGCGAGACGATAGACGCCCTTCAGCGCATCTTCGATCCGATCGAGATCGTCCGCGAGCGCACCTTCGTAGCCGGACCACTCTTGCCCAAGCGTGAGCGGCGTGGCATCTTGCATGTGCGTGCGGCCGATCTTGACGATGTCGTCCCATTCCTGCGCCTTTTTGGCAATCGCATCACGCAACTGCTTCACCGCTGGGATCAACCGCTGCTTCACATTGACCGCAGCCGCGATATTCATCGCCGACGGGAAGGAGTCGTTCGACGACTGCGACATGTTGACGTGATCGTTGGGATGAACCGGCGTTTTGCTTCCCAGGGGAGTGCCCGCGATCTGGCTGCAGCGGTTGGAGATTACTTCGTTCACATTCATGTTGAACTGAGTGCCGCTGCCCGTCATCCACGCGTGCAGGGGGAACATATCGTGGTGCTGACCGGCGAGGATCTCGTCACAGACCTGAACGATCAAATCGTGGTGCTTCTTATCGAGACGCTTGCCGGCAAAGTTTGCATTGGCCGCGCCTTTCTTCAGAATCGCATAGGCCGTGATCATTTCGCGGGGAATTAAATCCTTCCCAATGCTGAAGTGTTCGAGCGAGCGCTGGGTTTGTGCGCCCCAGAGCTTATCAGCCGGAACATCTACCTCGCCGAGACTATCGGTTTCTTTGCGAATCTCTGTCATATCATTTCTCCCTTTCTACCGGCAGTTAAGCCGGAACCTGCGGTCTAGGCTTTCTGATTTGCGTTATCCCATCGTTTTGCCGAAAGGCCATTTCTGTCCTGCTTACCGACGACCTCTATCCCGTGTCGCTCGTCCTAGAATTCCACCTTCGTTCTGAATCCAAAAACGACGGCGTGACCCGTTCTTGCCCCCACGTTGGCGTAATACTGAATCACTGGCTGCAGAAGAAGCATTGGCAATGGGTCCAGAAGCGTATTGAATTCAATGGCGTGCTCCGGCTTCCATGGCGGTGTGCCTTGCGGGACGAATTGTTGACTCAAACGGTTCTGTACGTAGCCCAACGACATCGTGTTGTGAATCCGCAGTGGGAGCGGTTCGTTGAAGCGCGCACCCGCAGTGAACATCGTATTGTTGCGGTTGACGTTTCCCGGGCTCCAGTCGAACGAAAAAGTTCCGTCCAACCCCTTTGCTCCGCTCGGGTCCAGACGCCAGATCGCTTGGTTCGCCATCCAGTACAAAAGGTAGTTGCCGGACTGGACTTCGCCTGACGCCGTTGTAAATTTGCTGGGGTTGTAAGAAGCGCCAAACTGATAGAGCCCGGAGTATCCTTTGCGACTCTCGACGTTGTCGAAGGCGCGTACTCCCGTCGCCTTCGTGCCCGGAGTGTATCCAATCTCAGAGATGCTCACGGGTACTCCGCGAAATTGTGGAACCAATCCAGTGGGATTATGAGCAAAGGGCTCGCGGTCCTCGGCCTCGACCATCGACTTCACGTACAGGTTGTGGATGGGGACAACGCGCACTTCCACTGCGGGCGTAGAAGGAGGGTCGAAGGACTCGTAGTCTGTGAACAGATTCCCCAACGCGTACCCCATCGGCTCGAATATGAAGGACACTGCGTAGTGCTGCGCCCCGTAGAAGTCCTGACCTGCGAATTGGCCTACCCTCGCGGTGAGACCTTCGTTCAGCCATCGCTTCTCGACCCACCAGGAATCGAGCCGGCACGTATTCATGCTGGACATGCCGCTCGGACTGGTCAGGAGCCCTAGGTACGCTCCGAGATTGCCTCCGCCCTGCCACAACGCTGTCGCATGGAAATACAGCCCAGGCTGTTCCACCAGCGTCCCGAAATCGATATCAACTGTGCCTCGAAAGCGATTCCAACTCGCAAAACGCGTTGCTTGGTCGCTCTTGACATTCGAGAGTGAATCGCTGACATACTGGAGATCGAAATAGACACCACGTTTTTCCAACCGTGTCCTTTCGCCGCCCCACTCGCCAAAGAGGTGGCCGTGCGGACCCTGACCCGTCTCATGGCTGTCCGGGCCGCTAAGAGTCTCCTCTGGTTGTTGGCTTTGCAAATACACCGACACTAAAAGCGTGCATAAGCCAGCGCAAACCAGAAAAGAAATTTGAAGCTTTCTTGCGTACATAGCGGAACCATCAGCTCAATGAGCCCTTAAATACTGTCGGCACTCATGAGTTGCTCCACGCTCTCACATCGGCTCCGCCACTTTCGAAGATGCGCGGACTCGTGGTGAATTTCCCTTAGGGAGCATCGGTGTGGCCCGACCCGCTCGTGCCTACGCCTTGAAAAACGCAGAGCAACAGCTACAGCCGGGCAGGAAGTCCTCCTCTCCACGCAATGCCTGACTGTGAGTGAGATCACTCCGAGGAACTACAGGTTGCATGTTAATTTTGGAGACCGGCCATGGCAGTCTGATTTAACCGGCTTCGTTTTGGAAACGGCCGAGCGCCATTTGAGTATATTGGCCGACCTCGATGAGGTAGCCGTCGGGATCACGCATGTAGCAGCACCAATCCCAGCCGCGGTTGTCTAACGGCTCGGTAAGAAAGAACGCGCCTTTGTCGCTCCACATTGTTTGTAGCAGGCCCAGGTGTCCGCGACGCGCAAATTGAGAAAGCTATTTACTCTGTTGACATCCGAACGGTGTTTCGAGGAGGACCTCTGGCTTGTGGGGAGTCGGGCCACCGCCGGAATTGAGAATGATCCAGAGGCCGAGGCCCCGTTGCTGACTGGCCGGGCGCTGGACGAATACGCGGCAGAGAACGCACAAAAGCTGTTCGGGAAACTAGTAAATGTAGTTGCGACAGCCGAAGACGTGGTGGATCATGTCGAACATGCAGTAAAGATCGTAGGAATCGACCACGTGGACATCGGGAGCGATTCCGATGGCATTGCAGCGACGGCGAACGGCTTGGAGGATATTTCAAAGATGCCAGCGCTGGTCGCGGTTTTGCTAAAACGAGGATATGCAGAAAGCGGCCTGAAGAAAATCTTGGGCGAGAATTATCTTTGCGTGATTCGCGAAGTGACAGACGAGTAGAATGTCGGGAAGATGTCCGACGAAAGCCGCGGGCTGGCGACCTCGTGCACGATTGTACGTAGACGATGGTGAACTCATCGAACGCCGCCGGCTGTGCGAGGAAAGGACGCTGATATGCCCAATACCGAAAACTATGAAGTGCTAATCATCGGCAGTGGAGAAGCCGGTAAATACATCGCGTGGACGATGGGAAAAGCAGGCCATCGGACAGCCGTCGTAGAGCGGAAGTTGATTGGTGGATCGTGTCCGAACATTGCCTGCCTTCCGAGCAAAAATATGATTCACAGCGCGAAGGTGGCTTCGTTTGCCCAACGCGGAAAAGAATTCGGTCTTGACTTTGATGCGCTTCGAATCGACATGGCCGGCGTACAACGCCGAAAGAAGAACATGGTTCAAGACTTGATCGAAATTCACCTCGACCGTTACAAGTCCAGCGGAGCCGAATTGATCATGGGCACGGCCCGGTTCGTTGCGCCACGCACCGTTGAGGTCTCTCTAAACGACGGTGGCACGCGCTTGATCTCAGGTGAACGCGTGTTTCTGAATTTGGGCACGCGAGCAGCTATGCCGGAGGTGCCGGGGCTGGCTGCGTCCCAACCGCTGACACACGTCGAAGCGCTCGATCTTGAGCGCTTGCCGGATCACCTCATCGTGCTCGGCGGCGGATATGTTGGACTCGAATTGGCGCAAGCCATGCGTCGTTTTGGCGCACGCGTCACCGTTATTGAAAAAGAGGCGCAACTTGCGAGCCGAGAAGATAATGACGTCGGCGGAGCCCTCCTTGAATTATTTCAGGATGAAGGAATTGATTTCCTGCTCAAAACAACCGTCCAGTCTGTCGAGGGCCATTCCGGTGAGCACATCAAGGTCCGTGTCGACGACAAAAACGGTGTTCGTACCCTCGAAGGTTCTGATCTTCTCGTTGCCACTGGCAGAGTGCCAAACACTGGTGGCATCGGACTTGAGCAAGCCGGGATTAAACTCACTCCCCAGGGATTTGTCGAGGTCAACGAACGCCTCGAAACTACTTCGCCCGACGTCTGGGCAATGGGCGATTGTGCCGGGAGTCCCTTTTTTACTCACGTCGCTTTCGATGATTTCCGCATCGTCCGCGACAACTTAAACGGCGGTCACCGCACCACGCGCGACAGGCTTGTACCGTTCTGTGTTTTTACAGATCCTGAGCTCGCCCGGATAGGATTAAACGAATCGGAGGCCAAAGCTAGGGGCATCGACTATCGCATGGCAAGAATCCCGATGTCGTCGGTGCTGCGCATGCGAACGCTCTCTGAACTCCGAGGTTTTATCAAGTTGCTGATTGCGGCAGACACCGATGACATTCTGGGACTGACGGTCTTCGGGACCGAGGCCAGTGAAGTTCTGGCAGTTGTTCAGAGCGCAATGCTCGGAGGTTTGCCATACACAACACTGAGGGACGCCATCTTCACACATCCAACACCGGCCGAAGGACTGACAGTGCTGTTGGCGAACGTGCCCGCTAAGCAAGCAAGAAAGGCAGCCTGAGTTATTGCTCGCGATTACCTGGCCGACGGATGACCCTTGCGTCTCGAGCTCCTTAATTCGCGACAAGTTCTTGTGGACCACGAGAACCGCGCCACTCAAGTTCCGGATTTCGTGCGCCACGGTGCTCATCAGGATTCTCGTGTTCTTTAATAAGTGGTCCAGGCTGAGGTCTTCGCGATTGCGCAAGTCTTCGGAAAGATCCACCACGATCGCTGCCAATGGAGGGCCGGAGATTGTGCTGTAGGTCGAAAACCAAACGCCAGCGAGAAAAACTTTGCCGTCACTCCTTTGTCCCGTGCACTGCAGAGTAGTCCGAAAGGCAACGCGAAGACTGGGTCTTCAGCACCGTTTGCAAAGATGGGAGATAAGATCTGACTGCCTGTCCCGGTCGCGGCTGGAACGGGCTTTTGGGACTTGACCGGAGGCACATCCGCGGGCGTTTGGAGCGTTCCCCCGCATCCTTGGAATGTATGCTCGCGAGCAACACACGATGAGCATGGAAGAGGCAGTACGCAAGATGACTTCGCTGGCGGCGAGCCGCGTGGGATTGTTGGATCGCGGCATTCTCCGTCCGGAGCGTTTGCGGACGTCGCGGTGTTCGACTCCCAAGACCATCCGCGATGCCTCTACTTTCAATGCCCCCATGCATTACTCGGTGGGCGTGAGGTACGTTTTTGTGAATGGACGTCCCGTGGTGTGGGACGGCGCGATTACCGATGAGCGCGCGGGCCGCCCCGTGCGAGGTGACGCTTATCAAGGGCAACATCGTTGACGGTTGGCAGGAACCTGCCGGGAGTTGCGGAAGTGCTGTGGGGCGCGTAGCGGCCTCCTCCGTTTTCCTCGCCGAATTCAGTGGCGCTCTAGCATCCTGTGCTTGTACTTGCGCTTGCCACTTCGTGCTCAGCACGACAACCAGCACCAAGCTTCCTAGTGTGATCGTCCTGACTATCCGACGGAGAAGACGCCACGGTCGAAAGCTGAGCTTTTCGACCGTGGCTGAGGAATTCTGCGTCGCACTGTTAAGACGCCCTATGCGGGGCACGGATCCTCACCTCTACTAGAAGGTGATCTTTCCGTGGACCTGCACCAACCTGCCTTCCACGCCAGCGCCTTGGAAAGCGCCATACGGGGTTGCGGGCTGGGTTGCCAGACCCTCGCACCCGAAGGGGCCGTAGGAGCACATCGCGCCAAAGTTCGAGAAGGTGTACTCATTCGGCAAACCAAAGTTCGGATGGTTGAGAATGTTGAAGAAGCTTCCACCCAGTTCAAACTGCACGCGCTCGGTGACCGCGAAGCTCTTGTTGATGTTCATGTCCGTGTCAAAGTAGCCCAGACCACGGAAGCTGTTCCGCGCAACGTTTCCGAAACCAGGCTGGTTGACGCCGCTAGTAGTCGGGGAGAACTGAGCTGCCGTAACGCACGGTGTGGCAGCGCCAATCGGCCCCGGGCCTGCAGACTGGCAATTGGCAGGTACGCTACCAATGCTGTTGGCAGGCACCATGCCGGTGACTTGGAATTGCTCGTTGGTAAAGTCGATCCCTCCTTCAATTGTCTGCGGAGTGTAGGGCAGGCCGCTGTGAGCGAAGAATGTGCCAGCAATGGTCCATCCACCTAGAGCCTCGCTCAGGAATTTATTCTGCGACTTGAAGGGGATGCTCCAAACATAGTTCGCCGTCAGGTTGTGGCGGGCATCGGTGTCCGAGTTGCCGTAGTTCTAGCAACGCAGGCAGTTTGGATTGAACTGGTATCCGGCGCTTGCGAAGCCGTTGAGCGGCGTTGCTGGGTTCGTGGAGGTCAGGTCGTCCAATGCGTGCGACCAGGTATAGTTCAGGCTGCCCTGGAAGCCATGAGTGAACTTCCGGGTGAAAGTGGTCACCAACCCGGCGTAGTTGGAGCCACCGACACTTTGAAGCTCTCGAACCGCCCCGAAGCGCGGATCCAAGCCAGCCAAGGGGATGCCGTTAGCAGTTATAGAGCCCTGAGGCAATTGCCCGAACGGCGTGTATGGCCCTGCGCCAAATCCAGCTACTCCCGTCATATTGGCGGCATTCAGGTTGCCGTTCTGAATCAGGTTGTTGTAGCCATGGGTCCCTACGTAGTCGATGTTCAGAGACATTTTCGAGCCGATGGCCTGCTGGATCTCGAAGTTCCATTCCAGGTACTTCGGATTGTTGATTTGGTTCGCAATCGAGGTCATGGAGGGCGGGGTGAAGAACGGATTGCTCGCCAAAATCGAGGCCAAGGTTCCGCCGTTAGCGAAGGCGTTCAAGAATGAACTGTTCGAGTTGTTTGCCAATGTTTGTACGCCGCTCGGAGCAAGTGGTGCCAGGGGCGCTCCGAAGCCTGCGGCGTTGGCAGCCGGTTTAACCACAAAGATGTTGGTCAGTGGCGAGTTGCCGATCAGTTCGTCCATCAGGACCCCCTGATAGAGATCGGAGAACACACCGATGCCGCCGCGGAGGACGGTGTTGGTGTGTCCCAGCGGGCTCCAGGTGAACCCGAAGCGGGGCTGCATGGCTACCTTCTCGACGTCAGGGAAGGCGCTGTGCGTCCCAGCCAGGATAGCCTGGTTGTACGGCGTGTTGACGTTGTGAGTCATGCCCGAGAAGGCCGTTTCGAAACGCGAGTAGCAATCACTCGCGCAGATGGGGTTGGAGTTTCGGTCGCCACGAAGCGCGAGCGTCAGTTTCAGGTTCGGGGTTACACGGTATTCGTCCTGGAAGTACAGCCCCAGGCTATAGAAACCGATTCGCACATCACCGTTCTTAGTGAAGACCTGAGAATAACTATCGCCATTGCCGGCGATGACGGTACCGTTGACGAAATCAGCCAGGGACCCAAATTGCACCAAGCCATTGTTTTGGATTTGGGCGTCGTAGTCTGTGAGGTCGTCGCGCCGGAAGTTAAGACCCATCTTGAAGGTGTGAGCGCCACGAGTGATCGACAAATCGTCCGTCACCTGCCCCATGGTTGAATTTCGGCCCTGGGGGAAATTATTGTCGCCAACGTTACTCCCGCCAAGAGCGGATAGCGTATTGTCATTAAATACGATGTTGCCGTATCCATTGGCCGCCACCACCGCAGCAGCGCCGCTGTCGGGCAGGAATACCGCGCTGTACCACAGACCGGAGACAATGAAGTTATTGACTGTGGTCGGCGAGAAGATGTGGGTCTCGTTGATCTGGCCTTCGTACTCCGGCTGATTGCTTGAGGTACTGAATATCTTCGGATCAATAAGGTCAGTCGTGGTTGGCTGATCCCCATGGTCCGCCTTGAAGCGGCCAAAGAGTTTGTCGTTGTTGCTGATGTTGTAGTCGATACGCTCGGTCAGCAACCACTCTTTGTTGTGGTTCACGCCGGAGGCGACGGCTGACATGAGGCAACCCCCGCCGAGGTTGAACCCTGGAAGCGCCTTTATATCGCCGCAACCGCCCCCTGTGGGGACAGCGATGCCAGCAACCGGAGAGTTCGCATATAGGGCCAACTCCTGTTGGTAGTAGCGGGACTGAGCTGAACCGGCGCCGTAAATCGAGTTAATGTTGTTCTGGATTGCAGCACTGAACGCCGGAGTTGGCAGATTTGTCGCCTGGACGCTAGGCAGGCCATAGTACAAGCCCTCCTGGTCCACGTAGAAGAACAGCTTGTTCTTCACAATGGGACCGCCGATCGAACCCGCCCACATATGGTTCACGGCGAACGGTTGTTGGTTGGGTGTTCCGGTCGCGATCTCGCTTTGCTTCTGGAACCAGTCATTGGCGTTGAAGCCGCTGCTGTTGAAGAAGAAGCTTGCGTTGCCGTGGAAGGCATTGCTGCCCGACTTGGTGGTGTAGTCAACTTGGACGCCCGCCTGGCGGCCATACTGAGCAGTGTAACCATTGCTGACCACTGCGACTTCCTGAACTTCGTTCTGGCCGATCAGCAAGTTGCTGGAGCCGGAGTTGTTCAGGTTCAAGAACGGGTCGTTTTCGTCGTTGCCGTTCTCAGTGAACAGGTTCGAGGTAGCCGGCAATCCGAAAGCGCTGAAGTTGCCGAAATTGCCGCCGGTGTTCATCAACACGCCGGGAGCGGTTTGGGCGTAAGTGGTGATGTCCCCGCCGGGATCGGGCAGTTGTTGGATCTGGGCTTCGTTATAGGTCGTGCTGATGTTGGCATCTTCCGTCTGCAGCAGGGGAACCTGTCCGGACACTTCGACGGTCTCGGAAGTGTTGCCGACAACCAGCTTGATGTTGGCCGTGGCAATCTGCCCCAGTGGTACGTCTACGGTTTCGTTGAAGGTACGGAATCCGGTCTGGCTGATGCTCACCGTGTAGGACCCAGGCTTCAACAGCGGGAAGTTGTACAAACCGGTGGCACCGGTGATGGTGGTCTGGGTTTCTCCTGTGGTGTTGCTCTTCAGGTTGATCGTTGCGCTTGATATCACCGCGCCCGAAGGGTCGGTGACCGTGCCTGATATGCCGCCGGTCACAATGTTTTGTGCCATCGGCCGGCTGACAAGAGTCAGAATAACCACGCATAGCACGGCGGCTAACGTGGGTAGAGATTTAAACTTACAACTCATTGCTTCCTCCATCACACTGGATTTGACTTGCTCACTTCTCCGTGCGGCCGCTTGTCATGGCTGACAAAAGCTGCGGGCACCTATCGGCGGAGTGCTGGTGGGGAAGAAGGCAAGCCGGGGACCGTCTTTGTGGAAAGTACGTGGTTTCAGAACGTTTCAGATGTGGCTTCCGGGAAGAAAAAGTGATGAATTGACCAATAGTCGAAACAAAGCGAAACAAGCTCGCTGATCAATTCATACGGATATCAATAGAGATCGCCGGCGGATGCTATGAGATTCGGGAATCCGGAAGAGCATTCGCCTCGACAATTGCAGTTCGTAACATGCATACTAGTTGGTATGTTAGCGGGTGGAAACAGGCCGAGACGCAGCGGGGCCGCACCGCGCGATCCAGAGCGCACGCGAGGGCGCTTGTTGCGGGCCGCCTTCCAGGAGATGCACCGCTCAGGATTTCGGAGCGCTGACCTGGATGCCATTCTGGCCAAAGCGGGGGTGACTAAGGGCGCGTTGTACTACCACTTCGATAACAAAGAAGCCCTCGGGTATACGGTAGTGGACGAGGTCATCGCAAGTAAGGTGCACCAGAAGTGGGTGCTGCCTTTACGGAACGCCAAGAACCCCATCGACGTTCTGATCCGCATTATTCAGTCCGAATCGCTGAAAAGAGAAGACGTTCAGCGTGGCTGCTACTTGCTTAACCTGTCTCAAGAGATGTCAGGTCTTGATGAGGGATTCCGCAAAAGGACGGCAAGAGTTTATAAGGACTGGCACGACGCCATGGCGGAGGCACTGCGCGAAGGGCAGAAACGCCAGATGGTGCGGAGTGATATAAACGCGAATGAAACGGCTGCGTTCGTGATCGCGGCATGGGAGGGGTACGCCGTTTTAGCAAAGAATTCGCAGGATCCCCGGATGTTGCGATCAGGACAAAGAAGCGTGATTCGCCACTTGGAGTCGCTGCGCCCGGCACGCGGCCGGGCGCGAGCGCCAGGCCGGGGCTAGCCCGCCGTCTTTGTGAGGATCGTAACTGCTTAGCAACCGCCTGCTCGGGACCAGCAGGTTGCGGTCGCGCGGCTTTTCGCGAGCGACAGATAGTCTGTTCGCCCTAACGCGCATGTCTCCCAATATAAACATACATACCAGTCGGTATTATAAGGCAACTATCAACGATCACCGCCGCATCACATGTTGACAGGCCGGAGTGTATTTAAATCCGCGTCGAAGAGAAAAATCGATGAACCGAACGGTTGATCGACGAACACAACCGAACCGCCGATCTGGCGGTGGAACTGGCGCTGTCGGCTTTCGGGAAGAAGATTCTCTAGATACTTCGATCAAGTGAGGTTCTATGAAGCTGTATCTCCGTTCCGTTCTGTTCGTTGCCGTGCTGATGGCAATGGTTTCGCTCGGCTTCTCACAAAACTCCAATTTACCACAGGAAAGAGTCGCCGCCGTGTATGGGCAAAACATTCACTACTTTGAGGTCGGCCAAGGCCCCACGGTGATTCTTCTGCATGGTCTCGGCGCGACCAAAGAATTATGGTTTGCGAATATTGGCGCTCTCGCCCCCAAGTACCACGTCTACGCCATCGACCAGATCGGCTTCGGCCAATCCGACAAGCCGCTCATTGATTACAAGATTGCGACTTTCGCTGACTTCCTCCACGGGTTCATGCAGGCAGAGAAGATTGCCAAAGCGACGCTGGTGGGGAATTCGTTCGGCGGCTGGATCGCCACCGACTTTGCGGTGCAGCATCCGGAGATGGTCGACAAGCTGGTGCTGGTGGATGCGGCGGGTTTGGCTTGGCAGGGGCCTCTGCCCGACTTGAATCCGTCTACGATAGCGGGTTGGCGGACTTTGATCGAATTGGTTTTCTATGACAAGAAGATGGTGAGCGATGAAGGTGTGATGCAGGCGTTCACCCAGCACATGCGCAACAACGACGGATATACGATCCAGCGCACGGTGGCCGGCTTTGCCTCGCCCCAATTTGAAGATGGAAAGCTGGCTTCCATTCACGCGGCCACGTTGCTGCTGTGGGGGCGGCAGGACGAATTAATTCCGCTGGCCAGCGGCGAGAAACTTCGTGATGGCATAGCTGGAGCCAAGTTGCTCGTGTTCGAGCACTGCGGCCACGTTCCGCAGATCGAGAAGCCGGCGGAGTTTAACCAGGCTCTGCTCGAGTTTATTGGAAAGTGAGCGGGCGTTTCGGGCAAATGGAAAAAGCATGAAGAAACTTCGAGTTGGCATCTTGTTTGGCGGGCGCAGCGGCGAGCACGAAGTCTCGCTGTTTTCGGCTGCGTCCGTTCTCAGTGCGATTGACAAGGACAAATACGAGGTCGTGCCCATCGGGATCACAAAAGAAGGCCGCTGGCTGATCGCCGAGCACGCCGATCATGGGTTTGGACCCATACTTTTAAATCTGCATCACAAGGACTTTAAGGAGAGAACCAAATGAGACGAGAGATAGTTAAGATGATCGCATCGGGCGCCTTGGGGCTGGTTGTCGCACTGGGCGCGGCGCGGCCAGCACGGGCGGCGGACGCTAAGACACTATATCCGAGCATGGCGCCCCTTGACCAATACCTCATTCCGGACCGCAATGACGAAATTGCCTTGGCGCGAAGCGCGGCTCCGCCATCCGTTTCCAAGGATGCCACCGTTATGGTCCTCGGAAGAAATGGCTACGAGACTGCGGTCGAAGGCAAGAACGGCTTTGTCTGCGTTGTAGAACGCGCATGGATGGGCTCATTCGATAACAACCCAGAGTTTTGGAACCCTAAAAATCGAGGTCCGAGCTGCTTTAATCCACCCGCCGCTCGGACGGTGCTGCCGATCACTTTGATGAGGACAAAATTTGTATTGGCTGGACAATCGAAAGATGAAATCCATGCGAGTATGAAGGCCGCGGTTGAGAAAAAGGAACTGCCAGAGTGCGCGCCTGCCGCGATGACCTATATGCTGTCGAAGCAAGGGCACCTTAACGACCGCGCCGGGCACTGGGTTCCTCATCTCATGTTTTACGTTCCGCTGAAGGACGCTAAGACTTGGGGTGCAGGCGCGCCTGATTCCCCGATTCTGGTGAATCCACACTTTAATGGTGCTCCGGAGCCAGTAACCGAGTTCATGGTTCCGGTGTCCGAGTGGTCGGACGGAACGCCGGCGGATGCTCGCTGAGCTCGCCCCAATGTAGAACGTCGCATGGGAAGAAATGCGGGATGTCGTGTCCAAGTTTTTCCTCATGAGTTCGCTCAACACTGGAGTGTGAGAGCGTATGAAAACTGGGTTCGAGAGAGCGGAAAGGGCAGTCTCGCAGTGCGGGAGGTTTCTGCTGGCCGCGTTGCTTTTGTTCCCGTCACTTGCGCTTGGACAAGCGCAAGTGCTGGCCACAATCCGGCCGTTCAAAGTGCATGTTCCCGACCAGGTTCTGATCGATCTTCGGCGCCGCTTGGCAGAAACCAAATGGCCCGATCAACTTCCGGGCACGACGTGGGAGTACGGCGCCGACATCAAAAAGGTCCGCGAACTCGCGGAGTACTGGCAGAACAGCTACGACTGGCGCGCGCAAGAAGCTAAGATCAACCTCTTTGACCAGTTCACCACGGAAATTGATGGACAGCAGATTTATTTTATCCATCAGCGCTCGCCCCGCCCCGACGCAATACCCTTGCTGTTAATTCACGGCTGGCCCGGTTCGATTCTTGAATTTCTCGCGCTGATCGAGCCGCTTACCCATCCCAAAGACAGCCATAGCCCAGCATTCCACATCATTGTTCCTTCGCTTCCTGGCTTTGGATTTTCCGGACCCACCACAACCCGTGGCTGGGGCCCACAGCGGATGGCGAAAGCTCTGGTCGTTCTGATGGATCGTTTGGGCTATTCCAAGTACGGCATCCAGGGCGGCGACTGGGGTTCGGCAATAGCCCAAGACATGGCTTACCAGGCGCCCACGCACGTGATCGGGCTTCACCTGAACCTTATTACCGCGGACCCCCCGAACCCGGAAGCAGTCGCGCAAATGAGCGATGCGGAGCGGAAACGGTTTTCGTTCTTTGACCGACCAGAGAGCAGTTTTTTTTCCTCCAGGCCGCTGAACCGCAGACGCTTGCCTATGCCCTGACTGACTCCCCGGTTGGGTGGTTGGCCTGGATGATAGGAAAATTTCAACTGCTTACGGACAACACCGGCGATTTTCTTACGGCGGTGGACCGCGACACATTTCTGACCGATGTCACGCTCTATTGGGCGACCGGTACGGTGGGCTCCGCCATGCGAATCTATCGTGAGAACCGGCTCACCAGAGAGGAAATGGCGCCGACGCCACGCCTGGAGACTCCCGTGGCGTACGCGGATTTTCCGAGGGAGGTGGCTGTCCCTCCGTTTCGTTGGATTACTGAAACATACAACGTAGTGCAAAAAACTGAAATGCCGAAGGGCGGGCACTTCGCCGCTCTGGAACAACCCGAACTCCTGCTTGACGATATACGGAAGTTCTTTGCAAAGGTTGATCAGAAACAGGCCGAAATTGCGCCCTGATACGAAACGGAACGGCGGCCCCAGTCAGGTAGGGACACACCGCAATGCGAGAGAATGGGTCGCCCGCAGATTTGCCTGGCTCCTGCTCGGGTCCCGAGCGGTCAGCCAAGTCGTGTACACCGGAGGAACAGAGATGGATGAGTGGAAACCATGCGGGTGTTGATCGTGGATGATGAGCCCCTGTCTCAAACGGCTTTGGCAAACGTCCTGTCGGCCAGGAGTGACGTGGAGCACTTCGATTCGGCCAACGATGCGATCGAAGCGCTCGAGAAACTGGCTGCGTACTCTTACGATGTTTTGCTTCTCGACATCAATACGCTGGACCTGTCGGGCACTGAACTGATAGATAAGCTTAGGGAACGAAACCTTCCGTTGCCCTCTATCGTGTTTGTAACGGCACACGTTGAACACGCGATCGCAGCCTTCGAGAAGCATACCGTAGACTACGTGCTAAAGCCTTTCTCGAACGAAAGCATCGGCGAAGCCTTGGATCGGGCCTCTCGGAGAGCAAAAGGCGAGCAAGCCGCGAAATTGATCGAGGCTTTGCCGCATTTGCAGAAGCTGGCTCGCTTGCAGCACCCGAGGATCGCAATCAAAGCTAAAGGAAGGATTCTCTTCATCAATGTTGGCGATGTGGTCGCAGTTCAAGCTGAGGGCAATTATGTATTGCTGCAACGGGAATCCGACTCCTATCTGCTGCGCGAGTCGATCTCGGTGGTGGCAGAGAAACTCGAGCCATACGGATTCATTCGGATCCATCGATCTGCACTCGTGAATACCTCGTTTGTGGAAGAGATCAAGCCGCACGCGACGGGAAAGTATGCTCTGCGTGTTAAAGGTGGGAGGGAATACGCAGTCGCCCGCGCTTACAAGAATAATCTCAAACCGCTCACAGAATTCCGGATCGGTAGCGGTGCGTTCCTTGCGGAATAGCCTGCTCGTAGACGCAACGTGGACGTGAGCACCTGCCACCGACTCCGGAAACCGTCTCTCTCTCTTGCAGCCGCCAACCATGAATACCGCGCTGCGGCAGCTTGGCGTAGATCTAAAAGTGCAGCAGGAACTGCTGAGGCACGCCAAAGTGCGAACTACGATGAACGTCTACACTCAAGCCGTCAGTGAGCAGAAACGGGCAGCACATTCGAGCGTTGTTCGGATGGTAGTCAGCTTAAGCCGAAACAACGAAATGAACCAACTGGGACATTTACGGACACGGCAGACGCGGTAACTACCGTAATCGCAGTTGGTTACTGGTGGGCGCTATAGGATTCGAACCTATGACTTCCACCGTGTGAAGATGGCACTCTACCGCTGAGTTAAGCGCCCAATCAAATCAGCCGCTATATTGTAGCAAAGAAACAGTTTTCGCGTAGACCCCGTCCCATGATAGCCTATGATTCGCGGCTCCGGATTCGGTCGGCGCGAGAGGCATTCCGGTGTCCGATGCGGTCACCGAATGCCAAACCGATTCAAGCTCGCGAAAGTACCCGTAGCTCCTTCTCCCAAGGGGACTTCCCCACCTCCACCTGACCCCGCGGAGGCGCAACTTTCAGAGCCCACAGGGGTTCAATCTAGTGTGAGCAGCGTTGCCATGGATCGCGGGTTCCTGTCGATGGCAGGAGTTTCGTCTCATGCCGCGGCAAACAGTGCTGACACCCAGCCGGCTGAAGGATTGAGCGATGCTCAAATCATGCTGCGGGTGAAAGCTGGCGATGATTCTGCTTTCGAATACCTGGTGCAGAAATATCGGCGGCCCATGCTGAGCTTTATGTATCGCATGGCTCACAATTCCGCCGTGGCAGAGGATTTGGCACAGGAAGTATTTTTGCGGGTATATCGCTCGCGCGAGAAATACGAAGCCAGCGCGAAGTTCACGACTTGGCTGTATCGCATTGCCAGCAATCTGGCGGTGAACCACGCGCGC
This sequence comes from uncultured Acidobacteriota bacterium, assembly GCA_963832245.1. Classification (GTDB taxonomy): domain Bacteria; phylum Acidobacteriota; class Terriglobia; order Terriglobales; family Acidobacteriaceae; genus JABDBE01. The sequence goes on along the minus strand of CAWHTG010000004.1, from coordinate 652,695 downwards.
GATACCCGGCACCAGCGCCCGGAAAATACCGTCAGCCTAGACGAGCCGGATCAGGAATCCGGGTTGACCATAGATTTGCCGGACAACTCGCTCAGCGCGGAAGAGGCGATCGTCCGGCGGGAACGATTGGCCGCCATCCGGCAGCGCGTGGAGGCGTTACCGGAGCGGCAGAAGATGGCGCTGATCATGCATAAGTATCAGCAGATGGACTATCGCCAGATCGCAGAAGTGCTGAAGCTGAGCGAGTCCGCCATTAAGTCTTTGTTGTTCCGCGCGTATGAAACGTTGCGCGTCCAACTGAAAGAGTTTGTATGAAGGAAGAAGTAGTCATGAAATGCAAGGAAATGTGCGAACTGATGCCGGACCTGGCTGCCGGCTCGGACGCGGTCGCGCCCGAAGTGAAGGAGCATCTGGAGAGCTGTGCCGCTTGCGCAGGCAAGCTGAATGAATTCCGCCAGACCATGACGTTGCTGGATGAGTGGCAAGTGCCGGAGCCGTCGCCCTATTTCGATGTGCGGCTCCGCGCTAGTCTGCGCGAGGAGGCAGCACGGCAACCCGCCGGGTTGTGGCAGTGGATTCGCAAGCCTGCGCTGGCAATTTCCCTGGCGGTGCTGATGGTGATGAGCGTCACTTTGTTCCGCACCGATGCCGGACGGAATCCCACGACCGCAGGGCCGAGCGCCATGATGGCAGCAGCACCGGGAACGGCTGTTGGCGATTTGCAGGCGCTGGATAAGAATGGCGAGCTGTTTTCTGATTTCGAGATCCTCGACGATCTGCAAGCGCAGCAGGATGTAGACGCTAATCCGTGATCGGCGGACGTTTCAAGGATTTGGTCATGTAGTATTTTGGAAAATTGGGGGGAAAGTGCGGGTGAAGTTCATAACCGGAAGGGTCGCGGTAGCGGCTCTGACGCTGGCTTTAGCTGGCGTTGCGGCGTGCCTGGCGCAGGCCGGGCATCCGGCTGAACAACACGCTCCGCACTATGTGCCCCGTCCCCCGAGAGCTCAGCAGAACGGACACTCCGGACAATGGTTGCGCCAGCATAAGGATTTGCCGCCCGAACAGCAGAGAAAGGCGCTGCAAAGCGATCCCCAGTTCCGCAACCTTCCGCCTCAACAGAAGCAGCACTTGGAGAAACAGCTGGACCGCTTCAACAGCCTGCCGCCCGAGAAGCGGCAGCAGGTGCTGAATCGCATGGATACCTTCGGGCACCTAACTCCGGAGCAGAAAGACACGGCTCGACAGCTACATTCGCAAATGCAACAGCTCCCGCCAGAGCGCCGCCAGGCGGTGCGGAATGCCATCCAGGCATTGCGGGCGATGCCTCCGCAAGCCCGTCAGCGTCAGATCGAGAGCGACGCCTACAAAAGACAATTCTCTCCCCAGGAACGAAGCATCCTGGGCGGAGCCTCCAGCTTACCCCTCGCGCCAGCCGCACCTAACGCACCCGAACTTCCGGAGCAGTAGGTAAGTAAACCTGCTGCCCTTACTCGGAAACGTGGACGTGGCTTTCCCGAGGACTAGGATTTTCCGGGTTGCTTCTTCTCGATTTTGGCCCACGTATCTTTCAACGCGACCGTACGGTTAAATACTGGTCTCCCGGGGATGGAGTCGGGATCGACGCAGAAGTATCCCAGGCGCTCGAACTGGTAGCGGTTGCCTGCCGTGGCGTTGGCCAGGGACGGTTCGAGCTTGCAGTTAGTAAGCACCTCGAGCGAATTCGGATTGAGATTCGCGGTGAAATCCTGGCCGGGTTCGGTTTGATTGGGATCTTCCTTGCTGAACAGGTTCTCGTAAATCCGGACTTCCGCATCCACGGCGTGAGCAGCGGAGACCCAGTGAATCGTCGACTTCACCTTGCGCCCGTCCGGAGGATTGTTTCCGCCTCGGGTGGCGGGATCGTAAGTGCAGTGCACTTCGACTACCTCACCCTTCTCGTTTTTTACGACGCTCTTGCAAGTGACGAAGTAGCCGTAACGTAAGCGGACTTCTCGTCCCGGAGACAGCCGGTAATATTGCTTGGGCGGATCTTCGCGAAAGTCTTCCTGCTCGATGTAGAGCACGCGGGAGAACGGCACTTTGCGAGTGCCCGCGCTCGGGTCTTCGGGATTATTTACCGCGTCCATTTCCTCGGTTTGATTCTCCGGATAATTGTCGATCACAACCTTCAAAGGCCGCAGCACGGCCATAGCGCGCGGAGCCCGTTTGTTCAGGTCTTCGCGAACGAAGTGCTCCAGCATGGCGAGTTCGATCGAGCCGGTGGTCTTCGAGACGCCGATGGCTCCGCAGAAATTGCGAATAGCTTCGGGAGTGTAGCCGCGGCGGCGGATGCCGGAAAGGGTGGGCATCCGCGGATCGTCCCATCCGCTTACCCGCCCTTCTTGCACTAACTGCAGCAGCTTGCGTTTGCTCAGCAGCGTGTACGTCAGGTTAAGGCGATCGAACTCGATCTGCTGCGAAGGGAAGATGCCCAATTCCTTGATGAACCAGTTGTAGAGTGGTCGGTGATCCTCGAACTCGAGCGTGCACATGGAATGTGTAACCCGCTCGAGCGAATCCGACTGCCCATGAGCGAAATCGTACATTGGATAAATGCACCACTTGCTGCCGGTACGATGATGATCGGCGTGAAGAATGCGATACATTACTGGATCGCGCAAATTGAAGTTAGGCGAAGCCATGTCGATCTTCGCACGCAGAGTTCGCGAGCCATCGGGGAACTCGCCCGCGCGCATGCGTTCAAACAGAGCCAGGTTTTCTTCGACAGAACGATTGCGAAAGGGGCTGTCTTTGCCGGGTTCGGTCAGGCTGCCGCGGTATTGGCGGATCTCATCTGCGCTTAGATCGTCGACATAAGCTTTCCCGGCTTTGATGAGTTGCACAGCCCACTGGTAGAGCTGGTCGAAATAATCAGACGCGTAGAAAAGACCGTCCCACTGGAAGCCGAGCCACTTGACGTCCTCCTTGATGGAGTCGACGTACTCAATTTCTTCCTTCTCGGGATTGGTGTCGTCAAAGCGAAGATTGGTGTGGCCCCCGAACTCAGCGGCCAAGCCGAAATCGAGATAGATCGCCTTGGCGTGGCCGATGTGCAGATATCCATTCGGCTCAGGAGGAAAGCGGGTTTGGACGCGTCCCTTATATTTATTAGTCTTCAGGTCGTCGAGAATAATGTCGCGTATGAAGTTCGACGGACGAGACCCGGCGGGTGCGTTTGCGGCGGCTTGGGTCTGGGGATTCGAGGTACTCATACTCTCTTGCCGTAGACACTCGCGAATCGGGCCTGATGCGAGCGCAGGCCCCTTATTCGGGGCCGGAATCTTGGGAATCAACAATATAACTCATTCGAGAAACACCCTGCATGATTTGGAAACTTCAGAGCCGGAAACCCGCGTTCTTCTGTTCGCCGGGGTTCAGCTTTACTTAGGCCGGACTCGTACCTTGGCACGAATCCTGCCGAGCTTTGCTCGGCTGCCCGGGGCATCCGGCCTACATGTGTGTTGGCACGGCGGCGCCTACACCTGCATAAAGTCGCCATACGGGCGCGCGTCAAGTATCGCCAGTAACCATTGGGATGTTACCTACAGGCGCCACGGTACTGCATTGGGCTCGTCGTGAATATTATTGTGTTATGTAGGATGGTGTGAAAACATTGCAAGCTCAGAGCGTCTGACTGTAGCGACGGTAGTCACCAGCAGAGAACTGGTTCGAGCGTTATGGATAGTATTGACAGCACTTTGGTCATGGAGTCGGGGCTCGTCGCCCTGCTCCTTTTCTTGCTGTTCACTTACCTCTACGAGCAAAGCCGACATCAATACTTCCGCGCCTGGCAACTGGGTTGGGCAGCTTACACCTTGCATTATGCGTTGGATACGTGGGTTACGTTCCGCCGACCTTCCGCTGCGGTGTCATTTCTCAGTTCCTTGTTGCTGATGACGATGGCGCTTTGCATCCTGGTCTCGACGCGGCTGATGGGGAGGCACAAATTCCATCTGCGCTGGTATGACGTGGCGGTCGCCATAGGGGGCATCGCACTCGCGGGATGGAATTTGCGGGCGCAGATCGTGGACGGTGTTTCTGCCCACGGGGCCGTTCCCAATCCACGTCTGGCTTTGGACGCGGGCTTAGGCGTGGTGCTTCTATACTGCTCTTTTTATTTCTACCGTTATGCCCATCGCGCCTCAGTGAATTCGCTGGCCTTTAAATTTCTCGCAATTTCGCTGGCCTTGTGGGCTGTCCTAATGGTTTTCGGAGAGGCCCAAAATCCGTCTCTTACCATGATCGGGAATGCATGGCGTTTCCTAGGTCCGATCCCGCAGATGCTGCTCGGCATCGCCATGGTGATGGTGCTGTTTGAGAACGAGCGCAATGCGGTACAGGAGAACGCGCTGGCTTTCTCTACCTTGGGCGTGGACCCAATGCGGCTGCTTTCCGCAGGAGATCTGGTGCCCAGCCTGCAAAATATCCTGGACCGGCTAGTGGCGCCTTTGCCGACCGTCCGCGCGATGATCTACGTTTCCGAGCGATGGCGGGCCGTCCTTCCCTCGGTACAGCGCGGGTTTTCCCCGGAGTTGGTCAGCAAGATGGAGAAGAGCGGCGCCGGAGAATATATTGCTGAGCTGGCTTACCGGCGCGGCGGATTCGTGACCTTCCACAACTTTGCCGAAATGTCGGAACCACTGCCGGCATTTCCCGGCGCCCGCTTTGAACAGTTTCGCCAGGTAGTGGCGGAAGAAAACATCCGCAACATTACGGCGGTCAGCCTGCAGACTCGCGAGCACAACTTCGGTGTGATCATTTTTCCTCACGCGGAGCGGCGCATGTTTGGTTCCTCGAACCTGCGCCTCCTGATTGGCCTGGCGTTGCAGATCGGGCTGACCCTGGAAAATTACGTGGTCATGCACGACGCCCAGCGCCGCACCAAGGAATACGAACTCCTGACCCAGATTGGCCAAGCCATCAGCTCACGCCTCGACCAGGACGAGATCCTGCGCACGGTTTACAAAGAGCTTGGACAAATCTTCGATACCAGCGATTTTTACGTGGCCTTTCAAGAAGGCGACCACATCCGCTTCGAGTTCGAGGTGGAAAAGGGCCAGGTTCGGCCCAAGCGCTCGCGCAAGGTCGACAATGGCCTGACCGAGTACATTCTCCGCACCGGGCAACCGCTGTTGATTCGATCCGATTTGGAGAAGGCTCGCGAACGCCTGGGCACGACCTACATTCCGCCGCGACCCTCCAAGTGCTTCTGTGGCGCGCCCATTCTCCAAGGCGGCAAACCCGCCGGAGTTATGGCGATTATGAGCGCGGAGCGCGAGTATGTCTTCGAGCAACGCGACCTGGAAGTGATGCGGACGGTGGCAGGCCAAGTGTCAGTCGCAGTCGAGAATGCGCGATTGTTTGCCGAGGAGCAGCGCCGCGCCCGCCAGTTCGCATTTCTCAACAGCATTTCTAAGACCGCCATCTCCAGCGAAGACTCGGAACAGATGCTGCTCGAAATCGTCGGCCATATTCAGAAGAACTTCCGCTTCGATCACATTGGCATTGGCATTTTTGACTACGTTCGCAAGGACATCGAAATCAAGGCGGAAGCCGGCATCACCGCCAAGGCTCTGGGCATGCGCATTCCGCTCGGCGTGGGAATCCTCGGGCGGGTAGCGAGAACCGGGGAGAGCGCGCTGGTACAGACCACCGGGGAAGCCAGCATTCAAGGAGTATTGCCCGACTCGCGAGCCGTGCTCTGCATTCCCATTACCTACGGTGAGACCCTGCTGGGCGTGCTCAACGTTGAGAGCCGGCAAGAGGATGCGTTCTCTCCCGAAGATGTTCTGATCATGAATACGCTGGCCGACCTGCTGGCCACGGCGTTGCACAATTCATTCGTATTCCAAAAGCTGCAACAACAATCCATTACCGATGGTCTTACCGGCATCAAGACGCGCCGCTTTTTCTGGGAAGCCCTCAGTTCGGAGTGGAAGCGAGCTTCGCGCTCCGGGCGTCCTTTTTCAGTGGTGCTGATTGACCTCGACAAATTCAAGGAAGTCAATGACACGCTGGGGCATCTGGAGGGAGACTTGGTCCTGGCCCGCGTGGGCCGTTTGCTGGAGCAGAAATGCCGGCAATCGAACGTGGTCGCGCGCTACGGCGGCGACGAATTTATCATTCTCATGCCCGAAACCGGCGTGGAACAGGCCCAGGTCCTGGCCGAGCGTTTGCGCCTCTGGCTTTCGACCGACCCCATGTTGCAGGAGCATCTCATCACCGGCAGCTTCGGCGTAGCCAGCTTCCCGGTGCACGGTTTTACCGGGGAAGAGATCATTCGGGTCGCGGACGCCGGGATGTACGTCTCCAAGCACGCCGGCGGCGATCGTGTTTCTACCGCCGACCAATCCGAAGACAGCGAGAGCGCCGCAGTGCAGCGCCAGCTTATCTCCGGGTATATCGAAGGCTTTCTGCATCGCGAGCACACCGGACCTGAGCACCTGGAGGAACTTCTCACCACGCTCAGAAAACTGGTTCAGGAGAGCGAGGACCAGGAAGGCAGCGTCGAGATCTTGCGGGAAGCGATTGAAGCCCTGTCCCGTGCCGCTGAATCGCGCGAACTGAATGGCGCGGGACACGGCGAAGCGGTAGCGCGCTTTTCGGAACTCATGGCCCACGCGCTGGGTTTGTCTCCGGAAGAAGTCGATGATCTTGCCTACGTTGCCCGCGTGCACGACGTGGGCAAAATTTTCGTCCCTGAACGGATTCTCAACAAGTCCGGCCCGCTGAGCGACGAGGAATTTCACATAGTAAAAGTGCACGCTCGGATAGGAGCGGAGATTATCGCCACCATGCCCTCGAGCGAATCGCTGCAGAAAGCAGTCGAGCATCACCACGAATCTGTTGACGGGACAGGTTACCCGGGTGGACTCCGAGGCGAGGAGATTCCGCTGTGGGCGCGCATCCTGGCGGTCGCCGACGCCTATGTCAACATGACCACCGAACGCTCTTTTGCCCCAGCCAAGAGCAGCAGCCAGGCTATGGCCGAACTCGAGCGCCTGAGCGGCATCCGCTACGACGGCATGCTGGTGCGTGTGCTCTTGCGGCAACTGAAAACGGAGAGGGCTTCGTCCAGCTTGGGAAGCTGAGCCGCATCCTCATCGACGCGAGTCGTCGTATTTTATCGAAGGAAGCATCCTCTCACTTTTTCGCGTCTCGCTTGCAACCTGGAACTTGAACCCTGAGACTAGGACATATGAATCTTTCCCTCTCTGGCAAGGTTGCCCTCATCACTGGTGGTTCGCGAGGCATCGGCGCAGCTACAGTCCGGATGTTCGTGGCTGCGGGCGCCCGAGTGCTTTTCAACTACGAGAAGTCGAAACCGCAGGCTGATCAACTGGTCAAGGAGTTGGGCGCCGACAACTGCGCCGCGGTTGCCTGCAATCTTTCCGGGACGGAGACGGCACGGGATCTGGTGGCCAGCGCGGTCAACCATTTCGGAGGGCTCGATATTCTTGTCGCCAATCACGGCGTCTGGCCGGCGGAGGACGTGGCTATTGATCAGATGGACGCTTCGCAGTGGCGAAACACGGTCGCCATTAATCTGGACAGCGTCTTCGCGCTCATCAAGCATTCCGTCGCTCAGATGAAGAAGCAGCGGAAGTCGGGCGACGCCGCAGGCCATATCGTGCTGGTCAGTTCTACCGCCGGACAGCGCGGCGAGGCTTTTCACTGCGACTACGCTGCGACCAAGGGTGCGCTGATCGCCATGGTCAAGGGGCTCTCTACCGAACTCGCTCGCGACGGCATTTATGTGAATTCCGTAGCACCGGGATGGGTTGATACCGATATGTCCTCGCCGGCGTTGAATGAACCGAAAAGCCGGGCCGCGATTTTCGCAACCATTCCGCTAGGACGGGTAGCCAAGCCAGAAGAAATTGCGGCCCCCATCCTATTTCTATGTACTCCGCATGCCGGCTTCATTACGGGGGAGGTTTTCAACGTGAACGGCGGTGCGGTGCTCGCAGGATAGATCTTCAAATGGGGCCGACACTCTTGTCCGCTGCCTTTGACGTTGATTTTCAAGTTCGAGATCGAGATCACTCGCAAGTCAAAGGCGATGGACCGGAATGTCCGCGCTACGCAGGCAGCTACAGTGGCTATTGCAGCGTCTAATCAGTGGGGAGCATGAAGCATATTCTTTCGGTTGTCTTGCTGACCGGACTAGCCTTCGGGCAAGCGAATACCTCGGCGCCTGCCACCGCCACGCAATCCATTCCGGTTGACCAGGACAACGCCCGCCGAGCCAAAACTCTGCTTGATCAGATGGTTCAAGCTCTAGGCGGAAACGCCTACCTGAATATTGAAGACGTCAGCCAGGAAGGCCGCTCGTACGGTTTTCATCTGGGACAATCAGAGGGCGTCGGAACCCTGTTCTACCGCTTCTACAAATTCCCTGACAAGGACCGCATCGAACTTACCAAAAAGCGCGACGTGGTGTACGTGTACCGGGGCGACCAGGGTTTCGAGATCACCTACAAAGGCACTCGCTCCGATGCGCCCAAGTCGGTCGCCGACTATTTGCGGCGGCGCGAGTATTCGCTGGATTGGGTGATACGAAAATGGCTCCCACAACCTGGCATCGCTCTATTTTACGAAGGCCATACCGTAGCCGCACAGAAAGATACAGAACAGGTCTCCGTCATGACCGCCAGCAATCAGAGCGTCACCTTGTACATCGATACCACCACGCATCTTCCAGTGAAGAAAACATACTCGTGGCGCGATCCCACCGATAAGGAGCGCAACATCGAGGACGAGGTCTACGACAACTACCGCCCGGTGCAAGGCATTATGACGCCATTCAGCGTCACTCGTTTCTACAACGGGGATATGTCCAACCAGCGCTTCATGAACTCGGTGAGTTACAACAAAGGACTAAGTGACTCCATGTTCAACGCCGATGTAACCTACGATCCCTACAAAGGTGAACCCAAGAAGTGATCGGTCTTTCACAGGCTAAGTGTTTGCAGGATGACGTTTTAGATGTAAGGTCGGCAAATTCCCACGAAGTGTGGCCAAAAAGCCACAGCCAGACTTACAGCCTCTGACGGTAAACTCCTCATCTAACACCAGATAAGAGAACTGAGGTTGAAACACGAACAAACAATTCGTGGGCCCGTGGAGTGTGCTGGGGTCGGTCTGCACAGCGGCGCTCCTGTCCATCTACGCATCCTCCCCGCTCCTGCGGGGTCTGGCATTGTGTTTCACCGCGTCGACCTCGATGACTTTGCGGTTGAGGCCGTCAGCCGTAACGTCGCCCGCGTAAGCTACGCCACCAGCTTGATGAAAAAGGGCGTGTTGATTTCCACCACCGAGCATTTACTTTCGGCCTTCATTGGAACTGGCATTGATAACGCCATAGTCGAGCTGGACAATCTGGAGCTACCCATCCTGGATGGAAGTGCGCGCCCTTTCGTGGAGCTGATCCAGCAGGCAGGAATCAGGAAGCAGCGGCGTCCGCGAACCTATCTTCGCATTCGGCACGCCCTTGAATTGCACGAAGGCAATAAGTTTATCGCAGTCTATCCAGCCGACACCTATTCCGTGTCTTACACCATCAACTTTCCGCATCCGCTTATCGGCAAAGAAATCTTCAGCGTGGAGCTGGCGAACGGCAACTACTTTCGTGAGATTGCCGCGGCGCGCACCTTCGGTTCCCGTCAGGACGAGCTGGCCATGCGTAATATGGGCTTGATCCGTGGCGCGTCACGAGACAACTGCGTCGTGCTCACCAGAGATGATGTGGAAAACCCTCCGTTGCGCTTTGCCGATGAATTCGTGCGGCATAAGGTGCTTGATCTCATTGGCGACCTCGCGCTTCTGGGGAAACAGATCCTGGGCAACGTCGTTGCAGACCGTGCCGGCCATGCCATGCACACGGCCCTAGTCTCCCGGCTGCTACGCGATCACACGTTGTGGGAGGAAACTACAATCGAGGATCAGAGTGATCCCGTTCTATCGTCGAGCCATGCCCTGGCTGGACAATTGGCGTGATTGTTTCTCTCGCGTGAAGTTCCAGCCGCACTCATTTCGACAACCTGTTTAATCGGCGGCTTGCGGAGTGCGATCGTTGGAATCCCAGGAGGATCCCTCTTCGACCAGCTTTTCAAGCTCTGCTTGGGCGTGCGCAGTTAACCGGGCGGCATAATCTTTCGCCGACCGCTGACGTTCCGGTGTCAACGGCGCAACCCTGACGGCGAGCAGCGGAGCGTCTTCCTCAAGCATGCGTAGCAGACGCTGGGTACGATTAATCTTCGCGTGAATCGAAAGCATTAGAGCCTTTACCTCGCCTTTCAATGTAGACGCAGGCGTCATCGCCCGTGCTTTGAGTGGTGATGTCCCTTAAAGCCTGCCGGGACCAAGCCGCCGCCGCAAGTCTTTAACTGGATACCGGGGATCGGTTGACATCCCGTGTTGGCAGTGGCAAAGTGTAGCACCGCCGTCCCGGCGAGGACGGGATGCCCTCGCGACAGCGGGCAAGATGCCGGCGCTAGGTTGCAATGCATAACCGCGTCTATCTTTCGCTTGGGTCCAATGTCGGTGATCGTGCCGCAAACTTGAATACGGCCATCGATCACTTACGCGAATTGGGTGTGGTGGTCGCGATCTCCTCTTTCTACGAAACCGAACCCGTGGAATTTACGGCCCAACCTTGGTTTCTGAATTGTGCAGTCGCGCTGGACACGGAGAAGACGCCCAAACAACTGCTGACGGGCATTCTCGAAATCGAGCAACAATTGGGGCGGCGCCGAGCGCAGAAGAAAGGTCCGCGCATCATCGACATCGACATTTTGTTATTTGGCAATTCACTCGTTGAGGGTCCGGGTTTGACGATTCCCCATCCCGCCATGCACGAGCGCCGCTTCGCGCTGGAACCGTTAGCCGACATCGCGGCAGACGTGCGTCATCCCGTCCTGAAGCGAACGATTCAGGAACTACGTGATGCGTTGCCCCCGGGACAAGCAGTGCGTAGGATCATTAGCCACTGATTGTACGGATAAAGCTTCTTCTTTTTCTGTGCGGTCTCTTAGATCCGGGGCTACTTTTTGGATCACTATGGAATAATGATTTGGCTTCCAGCCTCTGCCGGTGTGGCCAGGGTTGACTGTTTCGCTGGTTGGAATTGCGAGAGGACAAAATCCACGAAGGCTCGCGACTTGGGCCGCCCGGAAGTGCGGGCGTGACCCATGCGCACGAGGAAGACCAGCGCGCTCAGCACATCAGAATCGCGCAACTGGCTGTACCCGAGGTTCTTCTGTTCCGTCTCCCGATAGCCCTTCAGCAGTTCCTGTATCTCTGCGACCACCGCTTGCTGGCTCAGGCTGGATGTCGGCGTTTCGTAGTGCAGACCTGATCGGACTAATGTTTCTTGCTTTTTAGCCATCGATGTAAGCGCGGCAATCAGGTCCGCATCCGTGATGCCACGATCGGCCTGCGCACGCCTTGCCAGCGCGTAAGTCAGGCCCAAGATCAGGTGCTCATGCTCATAGAGGAACTGCTCGCCGATTTCGACCTGCGGAAACAAAGCTGTCTGATCCAAGTCCTGCAAGGGACGCGCCCTTTCATGCTGCCGCGCCTGCTGCAGGTAGACACAACTGTTGGGACAATCGAGCGTCACTTCGCGTTGTTCACCACAACACTGCGGACAGATTCGTCCATGGATGGCGGGACAGAAGCGCTTCTCTTTTCGCTTCTCGCAAATGGCACAACGCACGATTGTCAGCTCCCGAAATCATTATCACATGCAGGAGGAACTTCATTGGCCATGCTGGCTAAACCGACAAACAGAGCGGTTCTGGAAGCTGCAACCGCGAAAAAACCCGATTTTTATGGGCTTTCGAGGTTCCTAAACGAAAAAAACCGCATAAAATGCGGCTGAAACGCTATTTTTCCACAGGAACCTGATATAAGATGGCTTTCATCGCAGCAAAATCAACGTTCGCGTTACAGGAGGATTCATGGCTTCAGGCATGACCAAGACCCAACTCGTCCGCCATTTGGCGGAGAAACTTGAGAGCAACAACAAAACAGCAGCCGCATTTCTTGAGCACCTAACCGATGTCGCAGTCAAAGAAACAAAAAAGAACGGTGTATTCGTCGTCCCCGGACTAGGCCGCCTGGTCAAGGCGCATCGCAAGGCCCGCATGGGACGCAACCCGCAAACCGGCGAACCTATCCAGATCAAGGCCAAGACTGTAGTAAAGTTCCGTGTAGCAAAAGCGACCAAAGACGCAATCGCGCCCCCGGCCAAAAAGTAAATATTAATTTTGCTCGACGCAAAGGCCGGATCAATACCGGCCTTTTCCTTTATCTTTTTACACTCGACGGAGCCGCACTCTCTCCCGAGCGCCTGATTGGAGATTTCCGGCGAACCACCCGAGAGCCAGATCGTCCTAGAACTTCTTTCGAAGAAATTCAAACAAGACATAACCGGTAAGCGCGGCTATGCAAGCGATTTCAAAATTGGCAGCGGTAAAAACATCCCTGATGGCCCAAGCTAACCCCCTCTTCTGCCCCATGCCCGAGCGCTCAAACTCTCCCATCAATAGATTGGAATAGAAAAGGAAGATAATAAAAACTACCTCGATTAGCGCTCTCCAGACATTCTTTTTCATGGCGGATACGGCTCCTTGCCAGAGCGATTCGCGTAGGGCTCTCGTGGGAAATACTAGCAAGCAACACGAACGGCCGCAGTGGAAAGCGTCGTATCCATTACGACCACCACCGAATCACATTGTTTTCAGGTTTTAGAACTCCATGTGGGCGCGGAAGGAAGGCACAATCACCGGCCCGCGGTCGCCATTGTACCCGGGATTCTCGATGTGCTGCACGCCCGGAGCCACGTAAATGCCGCGCCACACGTGTACGGTGTAATAGGACTCCACAATATTCTCGCGGCCATAGTTGAGTCTGCCATCGCCGAGGAGAAAACCTAGGCCGCCATCGGCAAGGTAGATCTGGTGATATTTGCAAATTGCATTCGTCACGAAGGCAATCCCGGCCCGGTCCTGTCTGCGATGCCACCAGGCGCCGTTAGCTCCCAGCCCTCCAGCGAAGGTCTGATCGACTTCGGTGTAGGCGAAAGATTCGGTCTTGCCATTGTCCCAGCCGAAGCGGCCGAATGCGGTCAGGTGCCGGGTTAGATTCTGCTCGAGGTTCACGCCGAATCCATATTTGCGCGTGATGTGCCAGGGATGAGCGGTGATTTCTGGAACGGGGGTGAGGCCTGCTTCGAAGTTCGCAATGGCCAGGCGGTAGATGCCCATATTGGCATAATTCGTGTAGGCCAATAAACGGACCACTCCCGCTTTTTTCGGAATCAAGCCATGACGCAACTCGTATTCGAAGTTTTCCGCATGCGCTTGCCACGGTCTCCACACCAAATCGATTCCATTCGCAACCTTAGGCATGAGCGCCTCGGCGAAGCGGAATCCCCAGTTGCGGTCTTCATAATCAGCGGTAGCGCCCACGGTGTAGCCGCGCGTGTCGGCTGCATAGTCGTATGCACCGTTGTTGTCGACCGTCCAGTTGGTGAATTGAAAACGGGTATCGGAGCCCACTGAATTGACGTCAAAAAAATCCACCATGCTGAACTTGCCGCACCGAACTTCCAGCCGCCGGCGGGGCAGCTCATCAAAGAGCGACAGCGCAGTGCGTTCGTTCTCGATTTTATCTTTGCTCAAGGCGAATACTTTGTGAATCATGCCCCGCGCCAGGTAAGGCGCTTTGCTCAATAGAGGATTGCGCACGATATCGAGATCGGTGTTGCCCGCCAGTCCGAGGCCTGTGCTCAAAGCCTGTCCGCCGGCCTCTTCAATGTCCACCAGAAGCTCGGTGGAATCGTTGAGCCTCACGCCGGTGTAGAGCGTCAGCACACGCGACGTGGCTTTCTCATAGACAGGTCTCAGGCTGTTCGGCCCGCTGTAGGGCGCGTGAATTGGAGGATGGGTCTGGAAGATGAAATTCATCTGCCCCGAAAGCCAGTAGCGCGTGTCCTTGAGATGGGGGAACATCGTTTCGACACTGTCGTCGGGGGGCGGGTCAGACGGCGGATCAGCTTCATTTGCGGCGCTTTCATGCGCCGCGGTTTCCGCACTCGCTGAGGAAGGAGTGTCCGCCTGCTGCGCGAGCGACGGGCACGCGGCACCAAAAGCCACTGCCCAAGAAATAAGGAGCAGCCAGCGTACGCTGAAATTCACGAGTTGGACTTGTTTCCTCATCTGTCGAGGCGAATTCCCTTTAGGCCATCCCCTGTTTGGATAGGTTAACGCAACTATATCACCCGCACATTAACTATGGTTAACTAGCTTAGGGCGCTCGGCTCGGTGATTGGCGAAACCCCAACGCGAGATGCGTATATCGCCAATCGACCCAGCCTACGCAAGGTTAGTTACAGGAATGTTACAGGTCGAGCTTTCAGCAGTCTTCGACTGCCACCCAATGCATACGAAGCTGAGCTGCCGCCGGCCCTGCTCGTCGGTGACCACGACCCAGTTCATGCGCAAAGACTTGTGTTCGGTCTTCGGTTTTACCTGCCACGAAAAGGCATCTTCGTGGTGGATCACGCGCGCGAGCTGCGTCGTCGCCATCGCCATTGGCTGTGCGAATAGATTCATGCAGGCCATTGTCGTTACCTCCTTTCTGTAAAGTTCAACCACCCATTCGATGTCGTGTTTAAAATAAATGAGATAAAAAGTTCATAAAGATTGCGGGGGTCTCAGCCGCAACGCGAGTGTGCAGGTCGTATCGTGATTCGGACGTTTCAATTTTGCAGAAGGAAGAAGCATGCCTCGCGGCACCAGCCTCGATCCCTCGCGTTCTTCAGTTGTCGGCCAGAAGAAGCAGAAGTGAGGCGATAGGCAGGATGAAGCTTATCGGGACACCTTACCGCTGGTTCTACACCGGAATGCCGCCGATGCTACTCGGAGGCTCTGGTCCAAACACGGTTTGCATAATTGTTTAGCCACTCCTGACGGGGGAGTTATGGATTTCCCGCCAATAACTTTATATCATACCCCCCTTGGGTATGGTCAAGAAGAAAAGATCGGGAGAGCGGAAAAATGCGAGATAAGATTCCCGAGATTTCAAAAGAGAAACAGAAACTGCTGTTTCGCATCAAGCGGATCCCCGGCCAGTTCGCAGCGGTCGAGCGTGCACTTACCGCCGGGGACGAATGCGCCGACATCCTGATGCTGTTGGCTGCCATTCGTGGCGGGGTGAACGGCTTGATGGCGGAGATACTGGAAGACCACATCCGCCTGCACATGATGAATCCCCATCGCGCCGTCGATTCGCCGGAAGAGTTAGGGGAGGATCTGATCGGCCTGGTTCGCGCGTATCTGAAATGACCGAGGTGTGTCCTAATAACTGGGAGTGTCGGCCAAAGAAATCAGGACAGCTCGGAGCCCCCCGAAGCTGTCCTAGAAACCCTCCCGGTTAGAAGGGGTGTACTGGAAATAGAGTACCTGGACCGTGTTTCAGAACTGTTGCGAGACTGTAAATATCCGGTGAATTCCGTTATCTCCTTTGACACCAGTCAGGGACCTTCGCGTGGGCTGCTCTGTGCGCCCCGCTGTTACCATAGATTACCGGTTTACTTGGAGAGCCCATGGCACGTAACGTGGAAATATCCCGCAAGCTGCAACAACGCGCCGAGCAGATGATTCCCGGCGGCGTCAATTCGCCGGTACGCGCCTTTCGTTCCGTCGGGGGCGACGCGCCATTTATTCTGCGCGGGCAGGGCTCCCATATCTTCGATGCCGACGGCAACGAGTACATCGATTACGTGGGATCGTGGGGTCCGCTGATCCTCGGACACGCTCCCTCCAAAGTAATCGAAGCGATCATGGACGCCGCCTGCAACGGCACCAGCTTCGGCGCCTCCACTCCCGCCGAGGCTGACCTGGCTGAAATTGTGCTTTCCGCGTTCCCCCACGTGCAGAAAGTTCGTTTCGTAAATTCGGGCACGGAAGCCACCATGTCCGCGATCCGCCTGGCTCGCGCCTACACCAAGCGCAAGTACATTGTGAAATTCGAAGGCTGCTATCACGGACACGCCGATGCCCTGCTGGTTAAAGCCGGTTCGGGTGTTGCCACGCTCGGCATCCCGGGGTCCGCCGGCGTTCCCGAAGAATTCATTCAGTTCACCTTGGCTCTGCCTTTCAATAACACCGACGCGCTCGAGCACGCATTCAAGAAGTTCAAGCACGAGATCGCCTGCGTAATTGTCGAGCCAGTCGTGGGTAATATGGGTTGCGTCCCGGCTTCAGGCGGATATCTTGCTGCCCTGCGTTTGATCACGCAGCGCGAAAACAGTGTTCTCATCTTTGACGAAGTCATGACCGGATTTCGCCTCGCCTTCGGTGGCGCGCAAGAGCTCTACGGAGTCACGCCGGACCTGACCACGATGGGAAAGATCATCGGCGGCGGCCTCCCGGTGGGAGCCTACGGCGGTCCCTCCGAAATCATGAACCTGGTGGCGCCGCTCGGGCCTATGTATCAGGCAGGCACGCTCTCAGGAAATCCGTTAGCCATGGCCGCTGGACTGGCAACGCTGCGTGATCTGCGGGAACATAAGCAAGAGATTTATCCCCGTCTCGACAAGCTTAGCGGAGAGCTGGTAGATGGCGTTGCTGCCGCAGCGAAAGATGCAGGCGTACCTCTCTGCCACAATCGCGTGGGCTCGATGTTCACCTGGTTCTTCACTCCCGGGCCGGTGACGGATTGGGATTCGGCATCGAAGGCCGACACAGAAGCCTTCGGCCGCTTCTTCCGCGTCATGCTGGACAATGGTATTTATCTTCCGCCCTCGCAGTTCGAGGCCGCATTTCTAGGCGCAGCCCATACCGAAGAAGACGTCCAGCGGACACTCAACGCAGCCAAGCAGGCATTTGCATCAGTGCACGCGTAGTTTTCGGCTGGGCACCGTCACTGACAACGGCACCGCAACATGATTCCATCCTCTGCGTTTATATACGCGGGAGTATTCAAGGCTAGAGAGTTGGCTGGCTCAACTCCCGAGCTCGCCTTTCAATCCTCGCAACCCGCGGCAGCAAAGCAACACCGCGCAAACTAGGAATGATTGGACCAGAGGAAGAACATGCGAATCAATCGCTCCATCCGTTTGGTGTTGTTCACAGTCTTGATGCTGGCGATTCCGGCCGCGTCATTTGCCCAAGTCGCCGTCGGTGTGTCGATTACGATAGCCCCTCCTGCTTTACCTGTGTAGACACAGCCCCCTTGTCCCGCCCCGGGTTACATGTGGACGCCCGGTTACTGGGCTTGGGGTCCGGCTGGATATTTCTGGGTGCCCGGCACATGGGTGATGGCGCCTGCTGTCGGCGTGCTGTGGACACCGGGCTATTGGGGTTGGGGCGGCGGCGTCTTTTTGTGGCACGCCGGTTATTGGGGTCCGCACATCGGCTTCTATGGCGGC
Organism: uncultured Acidobacteriota bacterium; assembly: GCA_963832245.1. Classification (GTDB taxonomy): domain Bacteria; phylum Acidobacteriota; class Terriglobia; order Terriglobales; family Acidobacteriaceae; genus JABDBE01. Next base: position 635,213 of record CAWHTG010000004.1, on the reverse strand, counting down.
GTGAACTACGGTTACGGCTACGGTGGCGTAGGTTTTGTGGGAGGACGATGGGAAGGCGGAGCCTTCAGTTACAACCGTTCGGTGACTAACATCACGAACGTCAGCAATGTCACCAACGTTCACATCTACAACCAAACCGTCGTGAACAATACCACCGTAAACAATGTCAGCTATAACGGTGGCACCGGCGGGACCGCGGCGACGCCGACCATTGTGGAAGAAGCAGCGGCGCGTGAGCCGCACACTCCGCCGACTGCCGAACAGACTCAACACGAGCACACCGCCAGCGCCAACCCCGCACTCCGGGAGTCGGTGAACCATGGGAAACCCGCAATTGCGGCGACTTCGAAGCCCGGTCAATTTACCGGCCCTGGAGTGGTGGCGGCCAAGGCCGCGGGACCTGCATACAAGCCGGCCGCTGAACGCTCCGCAGCCCCAGCGGGAAAGACATTAGTTGCCGCAAAGGGAACTACGGTGCCCCGTCCGAACACGGCGGAGCACAATACTCCTCGGCCACCGTCGTCGCATTCCATTCCGCCGGCTCAGACGGCCGCGAGGAACGTGCCCCACCCGCCGAGCGCATCTTCTGTGAAGCCGGCCTCACCCGAGAAACCGGGCGCACCTCATCCGCAGACGCTTCGCGCGTCCAATAATTCCGCACCACACCCGGGTGCAGCCTCGAAGAGTGCGCCGCATCCGTCAAGCACAGCTCATGCAAGCACAGCTCATGTGCAGAACTCTGCTCATGCTCAAGCGGCGGCTCGTCCCGAGAAGCCTCCCGAGGAGCACGGGAAAAAAGGAGAGGCTCCAAGGTAAGCATCATCTTTTGCGGCTCGCAGCCTGCTGCGGGCTGCCCTCTCTTAAGTCAATCGTGTCCCACCTACCACAACGTCTCCCGCACACCACGCTAGGTTCTGAACCGGCTTCCTTCAACCCTTTCGGAATCAATTCGTTTCCGATGGCCGCGAGCGTGCTTCTAGTGTCTTTGACTGGGGAACCAGCACAGGAGGCCAATATGGCGCATTTCACGCAACTCGGACTATCAGGAAGTCCAGACAAAAAACCAGAAGCAAAACCGCCAGGAAAAGCACTACCCAATATTTCGTCAGAAAAACAACGCCCTCGCTCAAACGACAAGAAACCTGGCCAGGGAAAAACAGCCGTGCTCGTCGGTTCTCTGATCGCAACCGCCTTGCTCGGGATGTTCGTGCTGGAAAGCGGTTGCTCAAAAGAATCAAGCAAAACCACGATCGCTGCCCCGACCCAGAGCGTCGCTAATCAGACTCTGGCACCGACCATGACCACGTCTGCCACACCTGCGAACGCCGTCGCAAGCCAGCCGCCGGCGAAAAAGAAGTCGCGTCAGCGAAAGTTGTCAGCTGCCACATACACAAACCCTGTCTACGGAGTCTCGTTCCGCTATCCGAAATCTGACAGCTTAAAAGAAGGCGACGAAGCAGGTGTGGAGTTGGGCGATTTCGGACCGCTTGAAATGAACTTCGTTCAGGCCGGAGGAACCACCATCAGCACGGTAAAACTACCCCCCCAATTCTACGTTGGCACAGACTTCAATTCAGCGTTCTTCAATGTCGGTGTCAATTCCAAGCTGACTGCGGACGAATGTGGGCAATTCGCGTTTCCAGAAACTGGCGATTCGCAAACTGATCCGGTCGCGATCTCGAAGGCGAAATTTGGCGACACCGAGTTCCGCGCCGTGGAGGCCATCGCGGAAGAAGAGAACAATGAAGCGGACGTGAAGTTCTATCACGTCTTCCAGAACGGAAGCTGCTACGAATTCGCCCTGGGTCTGGAAACAGCCAAGGAGTCCATCTCGGATGAGACCAAACTCGCCGCCCACAAGCCGGCAATCAAACCGGTCGATCGCAATGAAGTTTTCCGTCAGCTGAACTGGATTCTGTCCACAGTAAAGATCCAGCCAACTGCTGCGCCGCAGAAGATCGTTCCGGAAGTTGCCGCTGACACGTCAACGCCGTCCGTCCGATAGAGACCTAGCTAGCTACGTCTCCACCGAGCAGATTGAAACAGAAAGGCCACACTCCGTTTAAGGAGAGTGGCCTTTATGTTTCCCGCGATTCTCCATGCAACGCCATCATCCTAGAGGATGACATTAATTGCAATCTGAATCCCCGGGTGCACCGGGCTAAGCAGGAAATATTCGCCGTCGATGTAATCGACGTAGACGACGTCCGTGTAGGCCCAGCCTACGGGCCACGGCTGCGCGATTATGAACCAGTAGCCGCCATACTGGAAACGCGGAGTGCCTTCGACGATCACCGGCTGGCCAATCGTGAAAGTATGTTGACGGCCAAAATTGGCCCGAAAACGGTCATCCGGAATATGTCCGCCTTGCCGGCCTTGAGCCTGGTGTTCGTGCCGGTCTTCTGGCCGCGCCGAATTCTCTTCCTGGTTGCCATGCCTGTTATCTTGATCTCTGTCTTGCGCGGCTCGTCGATCACGGTCGCCCTCTCTGTCTGGTTGGGCTTGTCGGTCGTGGTCGCCTTGTTTGTCCTGATCTACGTGTTTGTCGTCTTGCCGGTCTTGTTCGTGAGCGGCCTTCCCGTCCGGTTCTGCGCGTCTGTCTTCCTGCGAACGCGGCTCGTCCTGCTGCGCATACATGGGAACAGAAAATCCCAAAAGTACAGCCAATGCGGTGGTGCTAAAAACTGCAGCTAGTTTCATGGCGTTGCCTCCATTGGTATCTTCACTGCCCTGCTAACTTCGAATTCTGTAGCTTCCGAATTTTCCCAGCTTCGAAAGCGAGTAGAAAAGCTATGCCGTAACCTGGGCATCGCAACTCGGATGCCCACACTGACAAGCAATCTCGGTCTCGTTGCTACCAGCGTCCTCACAGGCCTGACTGCAATATCTGTCGCTGGTAACGCAACTGCAGGGAATGTGCGCGCACTTCTTTTTATCGGTTTCCTTCATCCGTCTCCTCGACCCACGCCAACTCAGGCGCGACACATTAGTTGCCGAAATCACCCCGGGGGTAGCCTACGGAGACTTTGTCCTAACTAGCGCGCTGCTGCAAATCATTCGAAACTCAGGTGATCGCTGTAGAGATTCCGCTTTAATGCCCTAAATGTGCGGCCGTGCTATCGTAGGCGGCGATTACCGCAACTTTTCGAGCATCTAGTGTTCGTGTTCTATAAGGGAGAGATTCCGATGATTCGTCCAGAACATCCGATGCACCCCGACGACCTGATGAAACCCGACTTGCTCAGCGAGCTTCTATTGGCAGGCAGCGGCCTGATACTCTTTGTCCCATTGCTGCTGATCCTTGTGACCGCCGTCACTCAGTCGGCGGCATTGCGCTAACTGGGTTCGCGAAATCAGGATTCAGCTCGTAGTCGCCCAAATTCCGATATGAACTCGCAATGAAGTTCCCGGCGCACGCGTGCATTCCTAGGTGGGTCTAAAATCGCGGCAGAAGCAGCGGATTAGCTCTTGCGCATCGGAATCCGGTTCGACGAATTGGAAGCCATAGCGAAACGCACTCCTTTGTCGGACTAGCGCACGAACCGACACCACACCGCTCGGAAGATTGAACTCCAGCCGAACTACCTGGTCGAGCAGAATCTCAATTTTCAGCATGGCGGCCAGTCCGGTTTCGCTGATGTCTACGCTGCGGCCCATAACCCGGATGCTGGTACGGGAGTAAATTTTGACATCGATATCCAGTTTGAGTCGTGCGTGGTGCCGCGCATCGATCAGCTTCTCCGTCGAACTTGACTCGGATTGCTTCTCAGATTCCAACTCTCACCTCCGGCCCACCTACCCCCAGGAACGAATCGTCGATAAGAATGCATGGCTCCGACCACCGTCACACTGAAGGTAGGCTGTCAGATGCCACATCGGCAGAAGGTCACTCAAACTTCAAGAATCTTTCACTCAATTCCGGGGAGCGCTTAGACTACGAAGGCCTGCTAAACGTTGTTGTTGCATTTCTTATGCGCGTTCTGTAAAGAATGCGAGTGGCCTGCGCTCCTTGACACCCCGCTCCTGCGGCCTTTATTCTTAAGTTTCGCTCCCTGGAGAAGTTACGCCTCTGAGCGTGCTTCCGCGTTCCTTCGCGGTATGAAGTTGGGGGTGCGGGGGACCTCGATGCTCATCGAAATCAAAGAGTTGGAACTCCATCCTATCGATTTTGAGGAGGAGTACCGCCCCGGCGACCTCGATTTGGGCCCGGATCTTCAACAGTCCGGTCCGCTACACGCTGCTGGACGCGCCCAGTTGATCGAGGAGCATCACGGAAAGCAGCAGCGGATCAAGGACATACGGGTTTACGGGGAACTCTCTACCACGCTTGAGTTGCCTTGCGCTCGTTGCCTGGAGCCAGTAATTCAAGATGTAAGGCGCAAGTTTGATCTGCTCTACCGGCCACTCGGCGCGGATGCTGGCCGGGAAGAACTGTCGGTGACCGGGGCCGAGGCCGAGATCAGCTACTATCAGGGCGAGGGTTTACTACTCGAAGATGCGGTGCGGGAGCAGGTGCTGTTAGCCGTTCCGCTGAAGGTCATCTGCCGCGAGGACTGCAGGGGCCTTTGTCCACATTGCGGCAAGAATCTGAACTCGGAGCAATGTTCTTGCGCTGAGCCGATGGAAGACCCGCGTTGGATGGCGCTGAAGGATCTTCGCGGTAAGCTGGGAAATTGATCTTCAGAGGAATGATCTTTGTGGGGTGCACGAGCGTGGACGCTCACGCCTACATTAATCGAAAAGGAATCTAACCATGCCAAATCCAAAACGGCGACACTCGAAAGCACGCACTGGAAACCGCCGCGCCCATGATTCCCTCAAGAGCCATGCACTTTCTGAATGTCCGAACTGCCATGAGCGGAAGATGCCGCACCGGGCTTGCCCGAAGTGCGGCTATTACAAAGGCCGCGAAGTTCTGGAAGTAGAGGAAGCAAGCTAGCACCGCCATCCCCATGCCAAGCGTCATAGCCTTGGACGCGATGGGCTCGGACCGCAGGCCGAAGCCCGAGATCGAAGGGGCAATCCAGGCGGCGCGGCATTACGATGTCCACGTCCTTTTAGTGGGTCCGGAACCGGCTCTGCGTGCCGAGTTGGTGCGTTATCCCAGCGCAGCTGGCCTCCCCATCAATATCGTGCATGCCAGCGAAGTCATCGGCATGGAGGACAAAGCGGTGCAGGCGGTGCGCGCCAAGCGCGATTCGTCTATCCGGGTTGGTCTTCGGCTGGTGCGCGACGGACGCGCTTCGGGTTTCATCACAGCAGGCAACACTGGCGCCGCGATGGCTACAGCGAAAATGGTTCTGGGGGCGATCCCTGGGGTGGATCGGCCTGCGCTCGCGGCCATTTTTCCCACGGCGATTGGTACGGTCGCCAGCCTTTTGGACGTTGGCGCCAATGTCGATAGCAAGGCGCACAATCTTGAGCAATTTGCAGTGATGGGCGAAATCTATTTCCGCACCATGTTTGGAACCAAGCGTCCCCGGGTCGGCTTGCTTTCGATCGGCGAAGAAGAAACCAAGGGCAACGAATTGACTCGGGATGCATTTCAACTTCTCAAGAAACTTCCGCTGAATTTTGTGGGCAATGTGGAAGGACGCGACCTGTACAACGGCAAAGTGGACGTCATTGTGGCCGACGGATTCGTGGGCAACGTCGCGCTGAAGATTTCAGAAGGGGTAGCTAATCTGGTGCGCTCTACGCTCAAAGAATCGCTGAAAGCGACCATCACACGGCAGGTTGGGTATCTCCTTTCGCGCAGCGCGTTTGCGGATTTCAAGAAGCGTTTGGACCACACCGAATACGGCGGTGCTCCGCTGCTGGGAGTGAAGGGAGTTTGCTTCATCACTCACGGATCGTCGAACGCCAATGCGATCAAGAACGCGATCCGCGTCGCGGCCGAGTTCGCGGCGCACCCGATTAATTCCGAGATAGAAAGGACATTGACCGGGATTCGCGCGGCGAGGTCAGCGCGTAGCCGAATCGATGACGTTGCAAGCAACGTCCCTACAGTGGTTCCTCTGTAACCCGGATTCCCCGTCGCTTTCGCTCCTCGGAATGACAACGGGTGACTTGTTCTCAACACTATGACAACTCTTTCACGCAGCAATGGACCCATCGCATTTCTTTTCCCCGGCCAGGGATCGCAAGCCGTCGGCATGGGAAAAGAACTCGCCGAGAAATATCCCATAGCTCGGCAAACATTTGAAGAAGCCGACGAGGCCCTTGGGTACAAGCTTGCGCAACTTTGCTTCGAAGGCCCCGAAGATCAACTGCGCCTGACCGAGATCACGCAACCGGCAATTCTGACTGTGTCCGTCGCGGCTTGGCGCATTCTGAACGAAAAGGGTCTCAAGTCCAGCTTTGTTGCCGGACACAGCCTGGGCGAATACTCCGCGCACGTTGTTGCCGGAACCTTCAGCTTTGCTGACGCAGTACGCACGGTACGCCAGCGCGGCAAATACATGCAGGAAGCTGTTCCCGTTGGCGTGGGCACGATGGCCGCCATTCTCGGCATGGACGTTGAAAAGGTCACTGCGGTTTGCAGCGATGCCGCACAGGGCGAGGTGTGTGAACCCGCCAACATCAATTCGCCGGAGCAGATTGTCATTTCCGGTCACACCGGAGCCGTGGAACGCGCCACGGCGTTCGCCGACGAACGTGGCGCCAAACGCGCGAAGGTCTTACCGGTCAGCGCTCCATTTCATTGTTCGCTGATGAAGCCTGCGCAAGATCGTCTGGCCACAGATCTTTTCTCAGTCACTTTCAGCAAACCTGCAGCCGGAGTCGTCTGCAATGTCGACGCCACATTAGTCCAAGATGGAGACCGCAGCCGCGATGCCCTCATCCGCCAAGTAACCGGCGCAGTTAAATGGGAGCAATCCATGCGCCTGCTGATGGTTCAGGGTGTCCAGACTTTCGTCGAAGTGGGTCCAGGAAAAGTGCTCTCCGGTCTCATGCGCCAGATCGACCGCTCGAAGACGTGCGTCAATGTCGCAGAGGAAGCTTCACTGCAGAAGACGCTGGAACAGCTTGCGGTCCGGATTTAGTCGAGTGTGTATTCCAAAACGACTTGCATCTCCGCGTCACCAGGCACGCCTGCATGGTTCATGTGGAACACGAGATAGTCTTCAGCGTTTAGTTGTAATCCTGGCGAGGAACTGAAGTGCCGAGACGTAGCAGAAGCGGTGCCGTTATCGGGCACCCAGGTCTTCAAGATCATGTTGTAGAAAATGTCCTGCAAAATGAAGCCATCATTGACGACATTGAGATTGTTGGGATTGTAGACCTCAACTCTTCCGAAATTTGGGCTCTCCGGTGAAACAAATGGCGCGCCCGGATCTCCGTGGACGAACTTTGGAACTCCGTGGGTAACGGCTGCCCGGCAGAGCACTTCGGCAAAGCCGGCACTTGCAGGGACGGAAGTAATCATGAAAGAAGCATCGATATTGACCGAGGTCAAAGTCATGCTGCTACGAACCTGGAAATAAACATCCGCTCCATTATCGTTGAGGTTTGTTACCTCCCATCCGAAACTCGCGATTCTCAGATTTGGTTGGGTGTTTGCGCGTGCTGACGAAGAGGTCAAGCCGGTGATAGCCCCGGCAGCTACGCCAGCCAGCGCAAGTCCGGTGCCGGAAACAAATGCTCGTCGAGCTTTCTTCATGTCCATTCTCCACGACAGCGATTTTTTCCGATGACTCAGGACTACTCCGTGAGCCAAGTCCACCAATTGCCACACGCTATTTCATTAGGCGAGAAGGATAAAGTCTTGTTGGATTTTTCCACCCAGACGTAAGCGGGTTCCGTACGAGAGTTCACCGTGACTTGAACGATGACTCCGCTTCCCCCGCCTGGACTCAAAGAACAATCCACCGAATAAGTCTTCACCAGACCCCACTCTCCTCCTGGACCCCAGTCACGGTAGAAGTCGCTAAACTCGTACTTGGAATATTGGTTCGGGTGTTGCTTCCAATCAGGATCACGGAACCAGATCCCATACGCTCGCTCGTAATTCTGGGTTTGCAGCGCGGCGAAGAATTTGCTCGCCGCATTGCGCTCGGGATAGTCGCGATAGTGATAGATCAGCCACGCAACGATCAGCACAAAGATAATCGCTAAAACGATCCGCCTCCGCCGGCGCCGGTCGCGAGTAGCATCGTATTGCTCAGCATCCATCAATGTCATGGCTTTTATAAGCATAACGGAAGGGGCTGAGAACAAAAAGTTTCCAAGAAAGTCTTGCAATTGAGCGATCGGGTAATTGTGTTTTCTATTACAAGGAGGCACGGGAACTCTTCAATTCCCAAATTACACAATTCCCAGATGACCCGATTCCGTTAGAGGGTTCTTTTGAACAGCGGCGTGGCAATCCCTAGCGTGACGAACGCAAAGACGGATAGATAAACCATATCCGGCCAGATGGCGGCCATGCCCGTTTCCTTTAACAGCACCGACTTGAAGCCGTGTACCGCAAAGGTGAATGGGTCCACTCTGGCAATGCCCCGCAACCACCAGGGAAAGGCCTGAATGGGGTAAATGGCTCCGCTGGGAAAAAACAGCAGCGTATTGAGAATTCCAAAAATCGCGCGCGGCACCAGCGGATCTTCTACCCGAACCATGAGCAAAAACATCATTGTGTTGAACGCGATCGACGTCAGCAGAATCATGATCAGCAGTTCGAGCACGGTATCCGGATTGAACACGGTTCCTACACCTGCCAACAGCGAACCAATCACGGTGATTACGACGCCGGTCATTACCGCCTTGATGGCTCCCGCAGCATTGAGCCCGAAAACCAGCTCGGTTTTGGTGATGGGCGTAACTAAATATCCTTCGTGTACGCCGCGGGCTTTGTCATCGATATAGAGCATGCCGCCGCCGATCATCACGGAAACGAACATCGCCAAAGTGATCGACCCCGGCAGAAGATACTTCATATATTCGATGTAGGGATAAAGCTCCACAATCTGCAACACCGTCTGCTGCAGGATGCGTGGCTCAACCGTGGGCTGATTCAAAGCATTAGTTATGCTGGTCAGTTCATCTTCCAGAGTCGAACTCATGAAGTTGTCGCTGTTGTCGACGACCAGCGCGATTCGCGGCTGATCCTGTTCATACACACGCCGCGAGTACTGTGGCGGAATAATAACGGCGCCCTGGATCTTGCCGTTGCGGACGTCGTCCATCGCCGTCTTTGGGTCGTTATAGTAAACCGGCTCAAACGTTCGCATGTTGGCGCGGACTGAATCAAAAGCTTCGCGGATCTTGAGCGCCTGCGTGCCGCCATCCTGATCGACCAGCCCCAACTTGGCGTCGCGAATCTTTCCGCCGAAGGCATTACCCAGGACGATGAGCTGCACCAGCGGAAAAATCATCGACGCCATCATCAGCGCGGGGGAGCGGAAGAATTTGCGCATTTCGCGCTCGACAATGGCCAAAATGTGATTCATGGCTGCAGTCCTGGTCTGGGCGGCATCACGAAAGCGTGCGCTTTAACCAGTTCATCGCGCAGCTGCCGCCCGGTGTAATGGACGAAGACGTCGTCCAGTGTGGTGTTTTGCACGGAAAGCGAGTGGATTTTGACCCCGGCGTGCACCGCCGCTTCCACAAGTTCGGTTGTGGTTCGCGACCCGTCCCCCGTTAGCACGCGGTACATGCCGGCGCCCTCGTGCTGGACAGAAGTCACGCCACTGAGCTTCTTCAAGCGATCCTCCCAATCCGGGGGGGCGCTGTCGAACTGTGCTTCAATTACATTCGATCCCGGCACGCTTGCCTTTAGTGCCGGCGGCGTATCGAGCGCGACCAGCTTGCCATGATCCACGATGGCGATGCGGTCGCACAAGCGATCCGCCTCGTCCATGTAGTGAGTTGTGATCAGGATCGTGAGCTGCCGATGACTTTTGATGTTAGTTAGCATCTCCCAGACGGCGACGCGAGATACTGGGTCTAGTCCGGTCGTGGGTTCGTCGAGGAAAAAAATTCGCGGACTATGGACCAAGCCGCGGGCAATCTCGAGCCGCCGCCGCATGCCGCCTGAGAGCGTCTTGGTCTGTGCTGATCGCCACTTTGTCAGGTCCACCAGCTCCAGCAACTCGTCAATCGCTGCCTTGCGTTTTTTTGCGGGGACATCGTAGAGCTTGGCGTAGATATTGAGATTCTCTTCGATGGTGAGATCGAGATCGCTGGTAAGCGCTTGTGGAATTACGCCAATCGCCCGCCGAGCTGCGTCCGGATCTTTCTGCACGTCGTGACCGGCAATGCGGGCGGTTCCTGCGGTGATCGGAATCAGCGTGGTCATCATTCGAATCAGCGTAGATTTGCCCGCGCCATTCGGCCCCAGCAGACCAAAAATTTCTTCTTCCTTCACGTTGAAGGAAACATTGTCAACCGCAGTGAAATCGCCATATTTCTTGACGATGTGTTCGACTTCAATGGCGTTCGATAGAGCGCCGATCGCGCCCCCGTTAGTAGGATCGCCTCCCTTGGACCCGCCGTGACCATTGAGGTCGGTAATCATGGGTGTTGTGCCGCGGACACATTTTCTCGTGGCGTTCCCTTCAGTTGATCGGGCGAGACCAGTACTTCTGCCGTCATCCCAGGAACGTAGGCGCCTTTCGGATTGTCAAGACGAACCTTGAGCACGATGGTCCGGATGTCGCGCTTGCGACGGCCAACATCCCGCTGCGTGGCAAAGTCCGCTTCTGCAGATTTGAAAAATACCTTGCCAGACGTGATCGTGCCTCCCGGAAGGCGGACGCGCAGCGTGTCCCCTAGACCGATGTGATCGGCGTCGGTCTCAGGAATTGCAGCCCGCACCCAGGTGTCGCCGAGGTCGACAATGGTTACGATCGCCTGCCCGGCATTCAACACTTCACCTTCACGCGCGGCGCGCACGGAGACCGTTCCGGTTACCGGCGCATAGATCTTGGTATAACCTAACCGAACTTCGGCCTGCTTCAACATGCTTTCCGCATTGGCGACTTGCGCGCGCGTAGATTCGACCGTACTCTGCGCAGCATGCGCCTGATGAGTGTTGGCGATAGCCATGTTCAGGTCGGCCTCGGCTGCACCCACCTGTTCTTTCAGTGATTGCACCAGCGCTTGCTGCGCCGCTAAGTTACTTTCTGCCTGCACCCGATCCTGATCTGACGCTACGCCCTCCTTCGCCAGTTCAATCATGCGGCGGCTGTCGCTCTCAGTGCGTTGCAGCGTGGCTTCAGCTTGAAGCAACTGGGCGCGGGTAGACTGCAGCCGGGCCTGAGCATTGACCACACTGCTGGACGTTGATCCCCGTGTCGCTTGAAGAGTGGACTGGGTTTCAGCAACCTTGGATTTCAAGCTGTCGATAGTGGCGGCAGCCGCGCGCTCTTCCGCCTCTAATTCGGACGGATCAAGCACCGCGATCAGATCGCCCTGCTTCACCTGGGTTCCTTCGTCAACTAAAAGCTTCGCCAGCCGTCCTTCGATTTGGGGGCTGACAATGACCTGGTTCGAGTCCACCGTGCCAATCAAAATCAGATCCTTATTGCTGGGCGTGGATACGAGGTAATAGATCAGGGAGATACTGAAAATCACGCCTAAAACGATCAGGAATTTATTGCGTACGCTCACCGTCGTGCTCCTCGGCTCGGACGCTCAAACAACGCCGCCGAAATCAAGTCCAGCACTGCCGTCCGGCGCGCAGCCACGCGCTCCGGAGACATGGGATCTTTTCCAGTCATAAGCTGCATCACCGGCGCGCTGGTGAAATAGAAAACGATGACCGCGATCATGGAGGGAACGAAGTGCAATGGATCCACTGCTCTGAATTCACCTGTGGCCCGTCCTTTTTTCAGAATTTCGGCGATGCGGCCAAACAGGGGGCGAAAATACTTTTTCACGATCCGCGCCAGATGGTTGGCACGACCACGGCCCACGGCCATCATCTCGCCCTGCACGATTCGAGGGTAGAGCGGATGGCGGGCGACGTAATCGAAGTGTGCGCCCGCGTAGGCGATAATTTTCTCCCGAGGCGGGAGGTCGCGAGACAGGACCTCTCCGACGTGCGCAATCAAGCCTCCGAAGACCTGATCGAGCACCGCGCCATACAACGCCTCTTTGTCCTTGAAGTAGTAATACAGTAGAGCTTTGTTCACCTTCGCGGCGCGGGCTATCGCGTCCGTTCTCGCTCCGGCAACACCTTCGTGCGCAAACTCCCGCACCGCCGCCTGCAGAATGGCGCTGCGACTCTGCTCCGGGCGCCCCCGCGACCCCAGCCGAGATTTAGAAGTGCTCGTGTTCATCCCCATTAATTAACTGGTTAGTTAGATTGTATCAAAGACATAAAACGAAGACAAGGTTTAAAGGTGTTGTGTGGCTCCGGGCGCCCATCCGGCGGAGCAGCGTTCTTAGCTGGAATCACGTTAAGATGCTTGCCTGGCGCACGTCTAATCCGCCACTCGCAAAGCGATGTTCTTGCCGTTTTGCAGGCCCAACTGGGCACTGTCGCGCAGGGTCGTCTCCACTGCTTTCCGTGAGCAGGCATGGGTGAGTACCCGAACTTGATGCTTGCCGGAGTCACTCCTGGCCCACACCGCAGCGGCACGACCCACCTCAATGCGGTTTCGCTCCAGAAGAGTTGTGATCGGGCCGATGTCGCTAGGACTGCCCACGGTGAAGCGAAGATAGTGCCGGCTCTCACCGTCACGACTGGAAGCCGTGACGCGGCCGCCGGGACTCAACGAAAACCCGCCTTTGTGACACGCGATGTCCACGACATCAGAGAGCACAGCGCTGGCGCTGGGCAGAGAACCTGCTCCTTTGCCTGAAAAAAGCATCTCGCCCACCGCATCGCCGCGAACCAGTACGGCGTTATTCTCATCGCGAATGCCGGCGAGTTGATGCGATATGGGCAGCAACAGCGGAGTACAACTCAGCGCAACCGCATCTTCGCTCAATTCAGCGGTCGCCACATGCTTGATCACGTATCCGAACTCCCGGGCCGCCTGCACGTCATCCGCGGAAATGTTGCGAATCCCTTCCACTTGAACTGCGGCGGCGTCCACCTGCGCGCCAAAAGCAAGTTCGGTCAGGATTTTCAACTTTTGCGCTGCGTCATGGCCATCGATATCAAGGGTTGGATCAGCCTCCGCGAATCCTCTAGCCTGCGCCTCACGAAGCGCATCCTCGAACTCGACCCGATCCTCCGTCATGCGCGTGAGAATGTAATTGCAGGTGCCGTTCAGGATCCCACTGAGCCTCTGAATGTTATTTCCAACCAGTCCATTGCGCAGCGCGCGAATAATCGGAATGCCGCCGCAAACGCTGGCTTCGAATCCCAGGCGGACTTTCTTCACGGCCGCCGTCTTCATCAAATTGAAACCGTCCAGCGCCAGCAGCGCCTTGTTGGCGGTGACCACATGTTTTCCGCGCGCCAGCGATCGCTCGATGAAACTTCGCGCCGGCTCAATACCGCCCACCACTTCCACCACCAGATCGCAACCGTTGTTCAGTACTTTGTCCGGCTGAGTCGTGAGAAGCGCACGGTCCACGCCTTGCCGCTCTTTATCCAGATCGCGAACCAAAATCTTCGTGATACGCAACTCGACACCAGAGCGCTGTCGGATGAGCGCCTCATTCCTGCTCACCAGTTCCACCAGGCCGCGGCCCACGTTCCCGCAACCCAGCAACCCGATTTTTAATTTACGAAACGCCATATCTCAAAATTGGGGGTCCGGGCGTCCTCGCCCGGCCCACAACGCGAGAATATCCCTACCTTACGTTACCCAGCCCCGCCGGCGATCGACGGCACGAGCAAAACCTCATCTCCATCCTGAAACGCATAAGTGTTTCCACCCAGGAATCGAATGTCTTCTTCGTTGACATAGACGTTCAGGAATCGCCGAATTTCGCCGGCTTCATCGCGCAAGTGCGCCTTCAGATCCGGAAACTGCTGATCAAGCGCGGAGAAAAGTTCTCCCAAGTTCGCCGCCGAACACTTAACCTGGCCTGTCCCTGAGGTCAACCGGCGGAGCGCTGTCGGAATCTGCACGGTAACTGTCATCTCAAGCCTCCACCGTTTCTGAAACCTCGGCGCTCTCGAGCGCTCTCTGCAAATAGATTTCGAAGTCCGCAAGTTTCGGTCGAATCGTCTCCTCCGCCTCGTACTTGCCAGCCAGCACGTCGGTCGTCTTCAAACCGTTTCCGGTGATGCAAAGCACGGTCGTCTCGTCGGGCGCAATTCGTCCTTGCCGGTAAAGTTTGCGCGCGCATCCGGTCGTCACTCCACCCGCAGTCTCGGTAAAGATTCCTTCGGTCTCCGCCAGAAGCTGAATGGACTCGATCATTTCACCATCGGAAACGTCCTCAGCCCACCCGCCGCTTTTGGTGATGGCCTTGATGGCATAGTGCCCGTCCGCCGGATTGCCAATCGCCAGCGATCGCGCCAGCGTCGCCGGCTTCTGAGGCTCTATATCGGCGTTTCCAGTCTTTACTGCAGTCGAAATCGGAGAACATCCGGTTGCCTGTGCCCCGAAAAATTTCACGGGTCTCGCGTCGACCAATCCCAGCTCAATCAATTCGTCGAACGCCTTTTTGATCTTCGTAATCAGCGACCCTCCGGCCATGGGCACCACCACGTTGTCCGGCAGCCGCCATCCCAGCTGTTCAGCGATTTCGAATCCCACCGTCTTCGAACCTTCCGCGTAATACGGACGCAAATTCACGTTCACAAATCCCCAGCGATGTTCATCCGCAATCTGCGAGCACAGCCGATTCACCTGGTCGTAGCTGCCTGCAATCCGAACCAGCCTGGCGCCATAAACCTGCGTGCCCATAATTTTCGCGGGCTCAAGATCGGCAGGTACAAAAATCCAGGCTTTAAATCCGTTGCGTGCCGCCTGCGCCGCGACGGAATTCGCCAGATTGCCAGTCGAAGAACACGCGACCGTGTCGAAACCGAAGCTACGCGCCTGCGCCAATGCCACTGCGACCACGCGGTCCTTAAAACTAAGAGTGGGTAAACACACCGCGTCGTTCTTGATAAAGAGATTCTTCGCGCCCAAGCGTGCAGCCAGTTGCGCAGCTGGAAGCAGGGGCGTGAATCCCACCGGTAAACTGGGCTGATAGTTGGGAGGCAGCGGCAGCAACTCTGCATATCGCCACATATTGGGAGGGCGGCTTGCAACGCGCTCATGCGTGAACCAGCCGCGCAGCGCGTCGTAGTCGTAGAAAATTTCCAGTGGAGAGAAACAGTCGTCGCAAATCGACCGCGGCTGGTTTCCCCAACTCTTGTGGCACTCCCGGCAGCGCAATGCATATCTTGTCGAAAGAGTCGCAACACCGCCAGCAGTAACCCCCGTCAAAACCCTCGCAGCAGCACTCATCAGCCACTCGCTTTCCGGAGCCGGGGGACAAGCCTTAGAAGTTGCCTAAGACCGAGAATCTCTGTACCGGAAAACTTTTAAGGGGAGGAAAAGGAAGCGAGATGCTGAACTACGGGCACCCCGAATCTCATGTCCCCCGTTTCCGGGTGAGAGTTGACACCAGACGACCGGGAGCTGACTCCCGATCCGGTTGTCGTGGCTTCTCAGGGCTCGTCCCTCAGCCACTCTTCATGAAATCCAAGGTCTGCTCCGAAGAGCAAACTTGCTTCGGATATTACGCCGCTTTCGAGGTTACGTCAAGTTGGTCGTAAAGACTTGTGTTGTCTTAGGTTAAGACACTACTCGGTCGGCTTGGGATATTCTTGCAAAGTCATCGCGAAGCCCCGCGCTTTTGCCGGCGGGGCGAGGGGTCTGCGGTAAATATTTATTCTGGTTATTTGCGCAAGGACAATGCTATGGGATGCTTTGGCTGGTAGAGACCGACGTGGCCGCCGCTGGGAAGCTTGACCTTGGTGATCGAGCCCCATCGAGCCTCCTGAACGGCAGAACACGTCACGCCCTTCGTCTTCAGGGCGGACATCTCGGCCTTAAGATCGTCACACATCAAATACAGTTCGTGCCGGTCATTCTTTTCATCGGACTTTTCGTCGGGGTGGAATGCGGCCTCCGCCGGAGGCAGGGCAAAAATCAGCCATCCGTGGCCAGCATCCACCGATTTAAATCCGAGGATATCTCGAAAAAACGCGCGATCCGCCTCCGCATTTTTGCTGTATAAGATGACGTGTGCACCGAAGATCATAAATGGCCCCTCCCGGAAATATCCCCACAGAGCGGTTGTCTTGCCACCAGACCCACGTGGGGACAGCCGCCCTCGGCTGTCCTGCCGAGCAAAGCTCGGCTAGATTTCGCTTAGACTATCTCGGGACCGCAGCTTCCACACAATCTGGCGCAGGATGCCGAGCCAGACCACGGCGTCGCGCGCGGGCAAGTTGAGGCGGCGGACGAGGCGGCGCATCCGGTGCTCCACGTCGGCTATAGGACGCCGGTCGAGATAGCCGCTGGTGCGCATCGCTTCGAGCAACGTGGTGGTGATACGCTCGAGTTCATCCGCAGTCGCACGCTCCGCTTTCTCCCTTTGCCCTGCAGTCTTGCTATCGCGCACCAGTTCGTACAGGCAAACCGCCACCGCCTGCCCCAGATTCATCGAAATATTTTCTTCGCAAGTCGGAATGCGCATGAGCCAATGGCAATGGCTTAGCGCGGAGTTTGAAAGGCCAAACTTCTCCGAACCGAATAGCAGGGCAACGCGGCTCGATCCCAGTTGCTTGCGGATGAGGCGCGCGCCATATTCCGAGCGTCTGAGCGGATGCTGCAATTCGCGGTGTCGGACCGCCGTCGTTCCCACCACAAGCGTGCAGTCGGTCACGGCCTCGGCCACAGTCTTATACTCCTCCGCCCTCGCCAGCAACTCCCCTGCTCCGACCGCAGAACGAGCTTCGCGAAACGCCGCTTCGTAGGGATTCACGACACGCAAGTGCCGGAATCCGAAGTTGCTCATCGCACGCGCTGCCGCGCCAATATTAAGAGGATTGCGCGCCGCCACTAGGACCACGCGCAGATGATCGAACTCATTCGCAGCAGCCAAGAAGGTTAATGTAGGCGCGGGCGTCGTCGCCCATGCGGGGGCTCGCGAGAATGTGCGTGCCTTACAGCAATTCACCGGCTGTACTGATTTTTCTGCTTCTCCCCGTGCCGCTCCAGCCCCAACTGTATCAAGCGTTCAATGAGATCGGAATACGATACACCCGAAGCCGCCCAGAGCTTGGGATACATGCTGATCGCCGTGAAGCCAGGCATGGTGTTGATCTCATTCAAATAAATCTTCCGGGACTTCGGCTCCATCAGAAAATCTACCCGCGCCAACCCTGCGCAGTCCACCGCCTTGAAAGCGCCAATCGCCAACCGTTGCACCTCTTTCGTTACGGTCTTGCTGAGCTTGGCGGGAATGATCAGTTGCGATCCCTCGTCGAGATACTTTGCGTTGTAATCGTAAAACTCCGTGCTGGGGACGATCTCACCCGGCAACGATGCCTCGGGCTCGTCGTTTCCGACGACCGAGCATTCTATTTCCCGTGCCTTATGTTTGTTCCCTCCCACTCCCTGCTCAATCACAATCTTGCGGTCGAAGCTTGCCGCCTCTTCAATCGCCGGACCGAGTTCCTGGCGATTATGTGCTTTGGAAATTCCTACCGACGACCCCAAATTTGCCGGTTTCACGAATAACGGATATTTCAGCTTGCTCTCGACCAGTTTCTGAACTTTCTTCGGATTCGCCTCCCACTGGCTGCGCAGAAGGGTGACATGTTTCACAATCGGCAGCCCGGCCGCGCGGAATAGGGACTTCATGATGTCCTTATCCATCCCCGCAGCCGAGCCCAGCACGCCCGCGCCCACATAAGGCATGTCCGCCAACTCCAGTAAACCCTGAATGGTTCCGTCCTCGCCGAACGTACCGTGCAGCACCGGAAAAATAACATCGACATCGATGGCGCGATCCGCTGCTCGTCGAGTCAGCGGGTGAGAAGACGCATCCGTTTCGAAAGGCGTCATCGAACCATGCCTGTGGGGCTCAGGCGGCACGACCACCGATTCGCCCTTAGCTAGAACCGCAGCGCCGAGAGTCGCCTCGGGATCGCCAGCGCGTAAATGCTTGTGATCCTCAAATTTCCCATGCAGCAAGCGTTCTGCATCCGCGGCCGTAACCCATCGACCCTCCTTGGTGATGCCAATAGGCACAACTTCATATTTATCCTGATCGATGGCGTTGAAGACCGATGCAGCCGAGAGCAGCGAGATTTCATGCTCCCCGCTGCGTCCGCCAAAGAGAATGCCGACTCGAATCTTCTTCATGATCGTATCGTGCTTACAGAATCTTCTTCCCAAATGCCGACAACGCCAGTTCCACCGCTAAGTCGGCAGTTTGGTTATGTTCATCAATTACGGGATTGACTTCGACAATCTCGAAGCTGAGCATGCGGCCATGGTCGGCGATGATTTCCATCGCCAGATGAGCCTCGCGATAGGTAGCTCCCCCGCGAACCGGTGTGCCTACACCGGGAGCATCTTCGGGGTCGACCCAATCCATATCGAGGGAAACGTGGTAGCCAGCGGTGCCGCGCCCGGCCGCGCGCAGAGCCTCTTCCATCACCGTACGCATGCCGCGCTCGTCAATATCGCGCATGGTGAAGACGTGGATTCCGGCTCGGCGTACGTGTTCTTTTTCAATCGCGTCAATGTCGCGCACGCCCACTAGCGCACAATTCTCGGGACTTACTTTGGGAGAAAAGTCGAAAATGTTGGACAACTCAGGCGGACCTAACCCCATGATAGCGGCCAGCGGCATGCCATGCACGTTGCCGCTGGGAGAGCTGTCGGGGGTGTTGACGTCGGTATGAGCGTCGATCCAGATCAGGCCGATTTTCTGATTCTGACGCCGGTAGAATTCCGCGACCCCAGCGACGGTTCCCGCGGCAATGGAATGATCGCCACCCAGGGTGATCGGTACTTTGCCGGCCTCTAATGTCTTTACGATAAGCTCTGCATGCTTGGTGCAGGTTGCGGTAATCTCCTTCAGATATTTTGCATGGGGATCGCCTTCCTTCTTCTGCTCGGCGATGGCGACAGACACATTTCCCGCGTCTTCCACCACATGCCCAAGCGCCTCCAGGCGCGCCTCGAGACCAGCCACGCGCACCGCCGAAGGCCCCATATCCACGCCACGGCGCGATTGGCCGAGGTCAAGGGGAACTCCGATAACGCGAATCTTGCGGGGATTGATGCTGGTAAAAGATGGAGTGATGTTCGTCATAAGTTCGGGGCTAAATTACCGCCGAGGTCGCCGAGAACGCCGCGTTGCGGCGACCTCGGTGTACTCGGCGGTGAAACGGGGCTACGGATAGAGTCGGTGCAGCATTCTCGCAAACGGAATCGTCTCCCGCACATGCTCCAGCCCGCAGATCCATGCTACTGCCCGCTCGATACCCATACCAAAACCACCGTGCGGCACACTTCCATATTTCCGCAAATCCAGATACCACTGGAACGCCTCTTCGGGCAGACCGTGTTCACGTATGCGTTGGAGCAGCAGGTCGTATGACGCCATGCGCTGCGAGCCGCCAATCAGTTCGCCGTAGCCTTCAGGCGCGAGCACATCCACGCACAATGCCAGCTCGGGCCGGTGCGCATCGGGCTCCATATAGAACGCCTTCACTTTTGCCGGATAGCGATGCACCATCACAGGCCGGTCGAACTGTGAGGAGATGTAGGTTTCGTCTGGCGAGCCGAGGTCTCCGCCCCACTCAAAATTGTTTTCGAGCGCACCCTTGGCGTGCCCTTCCTGCAGCATTTTTACTGCTTCGTCATAGGTTATGCGCGGAAACGGGGGCTCGACGTTCTCCAGCTTCGAAACATCACGGCCAATAATTTGCAAGTCGGGACGCCGCCGTTCCAGGCAGCGTTTCACCAAGAAGCTGAGCAGCCCTTCGGCCAGCACCATGACGTCCTCGAGTTCCGCGTAAGCCACTTCGGGCTCGACCATCCAGAACTCGGTCAGGTGACGGCGGGTTTTACTTTTCTCCGCCCGGAACGTGGGACCGAATGAATAGACCTTGCCGAGCGCCATCGCGGTAGCTTCGATATAGAGCTGTCCCGATTGCGTGAGATAAGCCTGGTCATCGAAGTAATCGACAGGAAACAGTGTGGTCGTGCCTTCACATGCTGCCGGGGTAAGAATCGGCGGATCGGTTAAAGTGAAGCCACGCTCGTCAAAAAAATCGCGCGCAGCCTTGATGATCTCTGCACGCACCCGAAGAATCGCAGCTTGCCGTGGCGTTCGCACCCACAGATGCCGGTGCTCCATCAGGAACTCAACGCCGTGCTCTTTCAGTGAGATCGGAAACAGATCATTTTCAGGGACCCGCTGGACCACTTGCACATTCGAAATGTCCAGCTCGTATCCGCCGGGGGCGCGTTTGTCGGCGCGAACCTTGCCTTCGACGATTACGCTCGATTCCTGGGTCAGGCTTTTGACCGCCTCGAACACTTCGGGCGAGACTGCATTTTTAGGCACGATGCCTTGAATCACGCCCGAGCCATCACGAATTTGAGGGAACAGAAGTTTTCCACTCTCGCGCAGATTGTATAGCCAGCCGCGAATGGTGACGCTCTGGCCTTCGTGCTTGCCGATTTCGCTGATAGTAGTTACAGGAGATGACATAACTTTCATTGTCTTGTAGCGCCGGCATCTTGCCGGCTCTCGCGAAGGCATTCCGCCCTCGCCGGTGCGGGCGAGACGCCCTCACGACAACAGCCGCCGGGACGGCGGCGCTACGACTGCGCTTCCAGGTTTCCGAATGCTTCGCCCATTTTCTCGACTGGGTTGATCTTCTCGTCGCCTTCGATTTCCAACAGCAACGGCGGAGTTTGCGGGGCCGACCGCAGTAGCTCCATGGCCTGCTTCCAATCGATCGATCCGCTGCCGGGCCAAAGGTGCGAATCGCGGTCTTTGGCATTATCGTGAACGTGAGTGGAGTGAATGTAACTCTTAACCGTTTCGAATGCCTGCGGCACATCGCTCATCAGGTGCGCGTGACCAAAATCGAAGCACACGCCAACGTCATCGAAGTGCGCTGCGTGGATAAACTCCACCAATCGCTCGGGCGTTGCCAACTCGTTGGGGATGTTCTCCAGCAGAATCCGCACCCCGAGTGGCTTGGCGAAAGCGCGCAGATGCTCGACCGACGTCATCGCCGCCTCGACTTTGCGGTCGTCGAAAGTTTCCCCGCCGACACCAAGATGCTGCACCAGAAAACGAAACGGAATCTGCTCAGCCAGTTCGAGCGCGCGCTTAATTTCATCCATGGCGGCAATCCGGCTCGCCCGGTCCGTCGAAGCCACATTCATTGGCGGCGCTCCGGTTCGTCCCCATTCGTAGTCAGCGTAGAGCGGCGCGTGGACCGAGTGCAGGGTAACTCCGCTGGTACGGAACCAGTCGGCAATCTCTCGCACGTGTTGCTTGCGGTTGGCATAGTCCAAGTGCTGGCGCGCGGCGAAGATCTCAATCGCCTGCGCCCCTCCACGCACCAACCCATCCAGCAGCCCGGGATGCAGCCGCTCTTTTACATAGATGAAGGTCGAAATCGCTTTCAGCATCAGTAACCGACTGCCTTTCCATTATTCCTGACGTCGCTGGCGCCCAAACGCTCGTCCGTTTTCGGATCGATTGCAATGCACTCGCCATCGCTCCAGTACGGGGACCAATCTCCTCCCACGGTTTCCCCGATCTCGACCTTGTGTCCCATTTGCTGCAATAACTTTATCGCGTCTGGAGAAAACCATTGTTCAACATGGACCTCGTCTGGGAGCCACTGATGATGAAAGCGCGGCGCGTTCACTGCTTCCTGAATATTCATCCCGTAGTCGACCACGCCCATCAGAATATTGGCCACGGTGGTAATAATCCGCGCCCCGCCTGGCGAGCCCAGCACCAGGGAAAGCTTGCCATCTTTCAGCACAATGGTCGGCGTCATCGCCGAAAGCGGACGCTTGCCCGGTCCGATCGCGTTGGCCGGTCCTTGAATCAGCCCGTAAAGGTTGGGCACGCCTTGTTTCGCGGCAAAGTCATCCATCTCATCATTCAGCAGAAACCCCAAGCCCTCCGCCGTGACCCGTGAGCCGAAACTATCATTCAAAGTTGTCGTCACTGCCACCGAATCTCCATCTGAATCCACGACGGAATAATGAGTAGTGTGTTCCGGCTCACGAACTGCCGGAGTCTGCGAATGCTGCGAGGCATATTGTTCAAGCTCGCTGAAGATTGCGGGCCGCTTCAGATCTTTGCTCGTGCTGGCACGCGCCGGATCAATCGATTCCCGCCAAGCCGCGCCATACTTCTTATCGATGAGTTGAGCGACGGGAATTTTGGAAAAATCCGGATCGCCTAGAAACTCAGCTCGATCATAGAAAGCCCTTCGAAACGCCTCGACCGTCAGATGGATCGACGCCGCCGACCGATCCCCAGCCTTGGCAAGGTCATACCCTTCGAGAATATTCAATATCTCCATCAGCGCCGTACCACCCGACGACGGAGGAGGCGCGCTGATGATTTCGTAGCCGCGATACGTTCCGCGGATAGGCTCGCGCTCCTTCACTTCATAGCGAGCGAGATCTTCCACGGTGATCAGACCTCCGCCCTTCTGGATCGATGCCGCTAGTTCATGTGCCATTGCCCCACGATAAAAGTCGTCCGGGTCTTTCGCGATCCGTTCCAGCGTCCGCGCGAGCTCGGGTTGGCGCAAGACTTCGCCTTGCTTGTAGTAATTCCCATTGCGCTGGAAAATACGCCGAGACTCGGGAAACTTCGCCAAGTCTTTGTCCTGCAGATCGTGGGCATCTTGCCAAGCGAGCGGAAAACCATCTCGCGCCAGCTTGATTGCCGGTGCCATCACTTGACCGAGGGTCAGTTTGCCGTATTCTTTCTCGGTGTAAACCATGCCCGCGACTGAACCCGGTACTCCGACGGCCTTATAGCCAACGACGCCGGCGTTGTCGATGACATTGCCTTGAGCGTCCAGATACATGTTCGCGGTTGCAGCCGCTGGAGCTTTTTCGCGATAGTCCACGAAACGGGCTCGCCCATCAGCCAGGCGGATCAGCATGAAACCGCCGCCACCCAGATTTCCTGCTTGCGGATGAACCACGGCCAAGCCAAAGCCCGTAGCCACCGCGGCATCGACGGCGTTTCCCCCGGCTTGCATGATCTCGACACCGGCGCGAGAAGCCAGTTCGTGAACGCTGACCACAATGGCATGCGGAGCGTGTACGGGCTGGGTGGCCGCCATCGCGGGCGAAGTCACGGCCACTAGCAATGCCAGCAACAGCACCATCAATGGCTTGCGCTTGAGTCGCATGGGATCTAAGAGTGTGGGCAGACTTCTGAGGCTAGCGTAGCAAGCGAGTGGGAGTCAAATTAGTCGCGGTCAGCTTTCAGCCTTCAGCGGTCAGCTTTCCTTCCTACTGTCCGTAGCCTGCTTTGAGTCGAAGGGTGCTTTAAGCCTTTGTCCTTAACTTTTTGTTTCTTGACTTTACTCCTAACTTTCCCCTTCGTCTTGCCCTTCGGCGCTACCATCTCATGCGACTGGCAAATCAAGTCTTCTATTTCTTTGTCGTGCAACACATCCAACCGCTCCAGCAATATCCATTTATAACGGCCTACGTAAGGTGCCGGCCTGATTCCTTCCTGCTCACACAACTGCTCAAAAGTCTCCGGCGAGCACTTAAAACACAGGCTGGGTGGAACCGCGGCGAGACTGAGCATGGCAAAAATCTTACCGGCTACTTTGAAGCAAACAGTCTCACCCCATTGCAAAGTTTCCTTTGCCCGCGGAAAAGAGAGACAATAGGCCCGCACGGAATCGACGTTCATGCTGCGCGTACCATCTGCTTTACATTTGGAACCTGCGAAACAAATTGACCTAGGAGGATTGGACATGCAAACCCAGCGGCTTGGCAACTCCGATTTAAATATCACTCCAGTAGGTTACGGAGCGTGGGCCATTGGCGGCGGCGGCTGGCAGTTTGCATGGGGGACGCAGGACGACGATGACTCCGTCGGCGCGATTCATCGCGCCCTCGAATTGGGCGTGAACTGGATTGATACAGCGGCTGTCTACGGATTGGGCCACTCCGAAGAAGTCGTCGCCCGGGCGCTCAAGACCTGGCCTGGTGCCAAGCCTTACGTTTTTACCAAATGCGGCTTGCGCTGGGACGCACAAGGCAATGTCCAGAAGGTTCTGCAGGCGGATTCGATTTCTCGCGAACTCGAAGACAGCCTGCGCCGTCTGGCGGTGGATACCATTGACCTCTATCAGATTCATTGGCCGCCCGACCCGGACGGGCCCGAGCTTGAAGAAGGCTGGTCCATCCTTGCGGCATTGCAGCGGCAGGGTAAAGTACGCTGGATCGGCGTGTCTAATTTCGAGGTCAAACAAATGCGTCGCGCGCAGAGCATTGCTCCCATTACATCGTTGCAGCCGCCGTATTCACTGGTGAATCGTGGTGTCGAGGAAGATATCCTTCCTTACTGCCTGCGGGAAGGGATCGGCGTGATCGTCTATTCGCCCATGGCTTCAGGGCTGTTGACCGGCGCGATGACCCGGGAACGTGCTGCGAGATTACCGAAAGACGACTGGCGCAGCAGCGATCCCGAGTTCCGAGAGCCGAGGCTATTGCGCAATCTTGCGCTGGTCGAGCGGTTGCGCGAGATCGGGAAGCGTCACGGCCGCTCCCCGGGCGAGGTGGCCATTGCCTGGACGCTGCGAAATCCCGCCGTAACCGGTGCGATCGTCGGCGCACGAAATGCGCGCCAAGCCGATGGCGTAATGCGCGCCGGGGAATTCCAGCTCAGCGATAAAGAAGTAAACGAAATCGAAGAGTTCTTCGAAGAAACTGCGGCGTAAAAAAGACCAGGAAGTTTGTTCACGGAGCAAGCACACCTTTGACGCAAAATTGAACGCACATCACTGAAAGCTGCCGGCTGAGAGCTCCACACTTGCTGCCTCGCCTCGCCGAGCGTCACGCTCACATCCATCTTCTTCTTGCCACGGTAAATAGTGACATGTACCGTGTCCCCGGCGCGATGGTTATTCATGATCTGCGCCAGTTCCTGCTGATCCTCTATTTTTTCGCCATCGATGGCGACGATCAGGTCACCGCCTACCATGATCGGAATGTTGCCCAGAAATGCGCGCTCGGACCCACCGCGAAGCCCCGCATTTTCCGCGGCTCCTCCAGGCACGACCTGCACAATCAACAGTCCGTAGTCAGCTGCCAGTCCCATCTGATCTGCCAAGTTAGGATCAATAGGAATCGTGCTCACGCCCAGCGCCGGGCGCCGTACCCGGCCTGAGGTGAGCAGATCGTTGATCACTGCTTTCGCAGTATTGATCGGGATGGCAAAGCCAATACCCGCGCTTTGTCCGACATTGGAAGCGATCATGGTGTTAATCCCGATCACCTCGCCGTGCATATTGAGCAGCGGCCCGCCGGAGTTTCCTGGATTGATGGACGCGTCGGTCTGGATGGCGTCGTCGATCTTCATGCCATCGGGTTCCTGAACCTGACGGATGGAACTCACGATGCCGCGTGTCAATGTGCCCGACAGCCCAAACGGGTTGCCGATCGCATAAACCTTCTGACCAACTTGCAAACTGCCCGAGTTACCCAACACCATCGGCGTGAGGTCGGGCGCCTTGATCTGAATCACGGCCAAATCATGCGAGCGATCGACACCCACAATCGTCGCCGTATAGGTTTTGCGATTGTGCAGTGTCACTTTGATTTGGCGAGCATCCGCAATCACGTGGTAATTGGTGAGTATGTGTCCGTCTTTGTCGATGATAAAACCTGATCCCTGCCCTTCCTCCGGCACCAGTCCATAAAAGAAGTCGAACGTAACTGCCTTAGACGTGATGTTCACCACCGAACCGATATTCTTGCGATAAACGGTGATGTTATTCTGCTCTTCCGAGTCGAGCAGATCGCTGCCAGCCGCCTCGCTGATTTCGATTTTGCTGGGATGTGCGACCCAGTCGGTCAACCCGCCGCGGCCCGAACGATAAGTAGTGAAATAAAAAAAACCACCGGCGAGAATAATGGCCAGCAAGAGAGGTCGAAGCAGCTTCATAGTTCAGGAACCTTCCCGATTACATCTTCATTGTAATAAATCATCGGTTGGTGATGCCTCCAAGCCGTAGAAGGGCCCCTCCCTACCGACTGAGTTGATAATAGTCTGCGATGCCGTCCGAACGATTCTAAGAGTGATCGCTGGCGCTACTGGTTAGCGCCTCGTAGGCTGCTCCCCAGACCGGGGCATCCTCGTTCACGACAACCGAAATTGGAACGCGCGCCAGCAGTTCTGCAAACTTACTCTTGCCACAAAACACGCGAAGGAAGCTGCCGTCTTGAAGCTTGGGCAGGATTTTAGGAGCGATACCGCCCGCAATATAGACTCCGCCAAACGCAAGGGTTCGCAAAGCTAGATTTCCGGCCTCGGCAGCATAGGCCTCCGTCCACACGCGAAGGGCCTCAGCGCAAACCGAACAAGATTGTGCCAATCCTTGTTGCGCGATTTCTCTGGCCGCATCAGCCTCGGGCACATCGAAGAAGGGGTGGCGCAGCGACGGGTTTAGAAATTCGTGAATCCTGCGGAAGCCACGGCCGGAAATAATCTCCTCCGATGACACGTGGGGTAACTGCTTATTCAAATGCGTGAGCAGCTCAATCTCGATTTCGGTGCGAGGGGCGAAATCTGCTTGTCCCCCTTCGGAAGGCAACACTCGATATTGCTGTCGGCCATCCCAGAAAAGAATAGCCTCGCCTAAGCCAGTGCCCGCGGCAATCACTGCCTTGGTCGCGTTAGGCTCCAAGGCTCCTTGATTCAAGATCGCAAAGTCATTGGGGCCGAGCCGGTCCAGGCTCAGCGCAGTCGCGGTGAGGTCATTCAGCAACACAACTTTGTTGAGGTGTAGCTTTTTCGCTAGAGCCGAGCCATTTAGCTCCCAAGGGAGATTCCGTGCATGAAGAGAACCGTCGACCACGACTCCCGACATGCCAAATCCTGCGGCCTCAATTTCGTGCTCGCGTGTGCCCCGAGTAGGATGCGCGGCTCGTTCGAGGAAATCACCTATGAGATCTTCGAATCCGGCGTAGTCTCGTGTTGGAAGGCGGCGTTGGAAGACCGGACGAAGACCTGGCCCGTTCTTTGTGAACAGCCCAAGACTGCACTTCGTCCCCCCAATATCGCCGGCCAGAATCATCGTCGTCAGATACGTCTTACTAACTAATTTTTACGCTAATTTATGCTGATATAGACATCGATGCTGAAAGCGTTTGATCCCTGGGATTTTTCATGCGAGATGGCTCAACCATGCTCCAAACTAAGGGTCACTATACTGCACATCGGCGCTGACCCTTCCGCGAAATTGACGCGCCTAAAATTAGAGTTTTCTCCAGATCCAGAAAGAGGAACGCAATCACGGCTGCTGGATTCGCCTAGCGAAACCTGCGAATCAGAAGATTGTAACGGTCTGATCGATACAGGCCTAGCACGTATACCGTTGATTTCCCTTTCGTCGAATAAATGACCTGGCGCATCCTCAACAGCGGATGCCCGCGTGGGACCTGCAGAAGGTGTGCCGTTGTAGAATCGGCGGCGGTAGCGTCCACTTCTTCATCCGCATAAGCAAGCTGAATTCCGTAGTCGTGCTCTAGAATGGAAAAAAGCGATCCACGTCCCAGGGACGTGCGAGTCAGATCAGGATACTCATCAGCCGAGAAATAGCACGTTTCCAAGGCAAACGGTTCGTCAGCTCCCAAGCGAAGCCGCCCTACCTTATTCAGGGGCGTGTGATCCGTCAAGGCTAGGCGTGCGGCAACTTCCTGTTCGTTATCGACCACGCTGAACGATAGAATCTTTGACTTGGCGGTCAGATTTCGGCCGGCCATCAGTTCGGTAAAACCCATCAGCTTGTTAAAGTGAATCTTGGGCGGAGCCACAAAGGTTCCGGCGCCCCGCCGCCGCTGCACCAGCCCTTCGTGTTCGAGCGCGCTCAGGGCATGGCGTGCCGTCATAAGACTCACGCCATGAATCTTCGCCAACTCTCGTTCGGACTCGACTGCGTCGCCTGGTTTCAACTGCCCTTCGTCGATGCGCTTTTGGATCGTAGCTTGAATTTTCTTGTACGCGGGCGTTCCGTTGTGGCGGCTGTTTGCCATGAATGTTCCCCGATGACCGGCTTTAGAGACGCTGGTTTGCACGGTACTTCTGTGTCCGATTTGAGTGAGAGCCTCGTCGCTCACGTGCTATAGCGCAACAACAGGCAACAGTTGCTATGCTACCAAACTGGGAAACTGTCCTTATTCGGGCCAAACGCTATAGAGCTCCTGAATGCTCACACCTTAGACTTATCTGGGCGAGTTGTAAAGGGACTGGATGAAGATCCTCGCTCTAAGAGTCGAAAACCAAGTGAATATTGAGGAAAACCGAGAGGAATCTGGCCCTGTTTTCCACGGGCGCATCGATGCGACGCTTGGCAGGGAGCCAATCCAAGATGTGCTATAGATCAATGTTCATCGCCTCCTGTCGAGAAAAATTGAATTGTTGCCATTTTTTCCTTGACGAGCGTGCAGCAACTACTATATAGCATCTGTCTACTAGTTTTGCATTAGCTGAGTTGTGGAGTTGTGTTCTGGTGGGGAGCGTTTTCCAGGAGGTTCTGCGATGCGAAAGTTGATGAGCGTTGGGTTTGCCCTTTGGCTGTTGATCGGACTGCTTAGCGTGCTGCAGCCCGCGTGGGGTCAGGAAGTAACCGCAGCCATCACTGGCACCGTAGTGGATTCGAGCGGAGCGGCTGTGAAAGATGCGCCCGTCACCGCCAAAGATGTAGACCGCGGAACCCTTTGGAGCGCACGCACCGATAACTCAGGCATTTTCACCATAACCCGCATTCCCGTGGGAACCTATTCAGTATCGGTGACAGTTCCCGGTTTTGAAAAAGCCGTGTACCCGACGTTCACCCTGACCCTCAACCAGACGGCGAGTTTGAACTTCCAATTGAAGGTGGGGTCAGTCTCGAGCACCGTCGAAGTTACAGGCGCGGCTCCGATTCTGCAGACCCAGACGACGGACGTCAGCACCCTGATCGATGCCAACACCAACGTGAGCTTGCCGCTGGCCTCGCGCAACTATTTGCAGTTGACGCTATTGGCACCGGGCGTGACCAATGTCGATCCCGATGGCATGAGGCAGCCGCAGAGCATGCTCGACTCTGGCCGGCCCTACATCAACGGTAATCGCGAGCAGGCCAATGAGTACCTGCTGGACGGGCAACTCAACAGCGAAGACAAGAACAACGAAACTGGATATCAACCGGGCGTCGACGCCATCCAGGAGTTCAACCTCATTACACAGAACGCCTCCGCAGAATTCGGTAATTATCAGGGCGGAATCGTGAGCGCCAGCATCAAGTCAGGAACGAATAGCTTCCATGGAGACGTATTCGAGTTCTTCCGCAATGACTGGTTCGACGCTAATAACGCGGCTGCGGGATGGTCGCAGGGAGTAACTGCCGACGAAGGTGTTCTAGGTCATAGTGCGGACGGCGTGGCCACTAAGCCGGAACTTCGCTACAACCAGTTTGGGGGCACGATCGGTGGGCCGATTATCAAGAACAAGCTGTTCTTTTTCGCCGACTACCAAGGGCAACGCTACGTAACGGGAGGTCCCACCGGGGCGCAGTTGTTGACCGCAAGTGCGCGTGCGGGAAACTTCGGGCAACTGTGCACCAATTTTGGTGGCGCCTTCACCGCTGGGGGGGTGTGTACGGGTGGAACCGGAGCCACCCAACTTGTCTTTCCCAGCGGCCCTAACGCGGGAAAACCCATCCCCAACAACGATCTCGCTGCGGCCGGAATCCCAATCAGTCCTGTGGCCCAGAACATATTTAAGAACTCAGGATACCCCCTTCCCCAGATTGACAGTCTCAACGGCAACAACGACTTCTTCAATAGTGGCCACGCCCTTAACAACAATCAGGGCGACCTCAAGATTGACTACAACATTTCCAATAAAGACCATTTGTCCGGCCGCTATTCGCAGATGAACCTGCAGCAGATTCCCACCACTGGCCTGCCGTTTGCGGCAGTTGGGGATGGGGGTCTGATCAAGGGCGGTTCGGGTGAGCCGGTGACAAACGTAGTTCTGGACTGGACTCACACCTTGAGCGCCAGCTTGCTAAATGAAGTGCGGGTTGGGTTCAATGCCGTCAAGTTCACGCAGAATTCGACGCCGACCACCGGGCTGGGGGACATCAGCGATCAGTTGGGCATTAATGGCGCCAATAGCCAGTCCCCGGGGTTGATCTATATTAATATTCCAGGAGTCGGCGTGGGGGCCAACGCCAGCCTTGGTCAGCAGAACATTGTCCAGATCTTTCATGACACCCAGATCCAAGCCGAAGACAATGTGATTTTTAATCGTGGCCGTCACACGATTAAAACCGGCTTCCTGTACGTACGGGAACGGCAAAATTACATTTATCCCGGCAACAATGGTGCGCTGGGTAGCCTGAACATCACCACATTGACCGGTTCGGGGCTGGCGGATTTCTGGATGGGAAACGTGGGCAGCCAGTCCAATCGAGACACCGGAGGCGCCAGTACGCTGGACCAGCTTCGCGGCAATGTATGGGGTGCTTACGCACAGGACGACTGGCGGGTCACTAGTACGCTTACCCTGAATCTTGGCCTGCGTTTTGAGGATCACACACCGCTTTCTGAAGTGCACAACCGGCTGGTCAACTTCGGCCTCGTCACGGGAACAATCTATACTCCGACTGGCATCGACGGGACCGCCAAGTTCAGTAATCCAGCGCTCTACAACAATTACTTGGGCATCGGGGACTGGCAGCCGCGAATTGGCTTTGCCTGGTCACCGGCCGCCTGGGGTGGGAAGACAGTCATCCGCGGTGGCTTCGGAATTTCCACATTTACCGAGGGAGGTGGCGGCAACGAGGAACTCACACAGAACCTGCCTTATGGGATTGTGCAGCAGTCCGCCGCCGCCGGAATTGGAGCCATTACTGAGGGCTTTGGACCGGCGCCCAATTGCCCCACGATTGACTTTGCCTGCTATGCAGGACTGCGGGTCAGAATCTACGATCAGAATTTCAAGCCGGCGATGATCAACCAGTGGAACTTGTCGATTCAGAAACAGCTTACCAATTCACTGACATTCCAGATTGGATACGTTGGCCAGCGTGCCGCGCACCTGCTGAACTTTCAGGATAACGCACAGTCCATACCTTTGAATGCTCAAGGGCAGATTGCAGGCGCTGGGCAACCGATCGTCCAGCTGCTTCCGGCGCCACTTCTGGGCGGTGGAACTCCCGGTTCTTTGTATCTGGCCGACAACCCCCAATTTAATCCCGCAGGTTGTGGAACTACAATTACCACCAACCCACCCTGCGGTCACGAAGCTCTGGCCGGAACCAACATGTCCAACTCTGACCAGAAGTACAACTCATTGCAGGCCGTGCTGCAAAAGCGTATGAGCAATGGCCTGGAAGGTCAGGTCGCATATACCTGGTCCAAGTGCATGAGCAATTCGCCCGGCTACTTCGGAACCGGCTTCGGTAGCACTAACGCTACTAGTTCAGGAGGACAGCCTGGATTTGAAAACATCTACAACCCGCGTCTGAATTGGGGACCGTGCTACTACGACCAAACCCATATTCTCACCAGCTACGTGACTTACCAACTTCCAGTGGGCCGCGGAAAGCAGTTTGGACATGACATGAACCCGGTGTTGAACGGAATCGTGGGCAACTGGGAGATCGGCGGGATCGTCACCTTGCATAGTGGAAATGCTCTGACCCTGAACGAGTTCGGCGGCTGGGGTCTGGGCGGCAATGCAGACAACACCAACGGAGTCAATCCCTACACACTCGCTGGACTGCCTAATTGTAATGGTCCGGTGCACGTGATCAATCGGAAGGTGAACGCCACGCCAACGACCCCGGCGTATATCCAGTGGTTTGATACGAGCAATATCTCCAATCCTCTCACTGGCGCTCAGCTCCAGGCGATGGGCATCGCTGGGGCAACGGGTTCCTTTGGAACCTGTTCGGTCGGCAACATCCGGGGCCCAAGGTACGCAGACGTAGATCTGAGCCTCCACAAGGACATTCCCATTCCCTTCTTCGGGAGCGAAGGCAAGAGGCTGGAGTTCCGGTTTGAGGCGTTGAATGCCTTCAACCATCCGGTGTGGACCTTCTCGGGAGGACCTGCCAACGGTTCGTTTGATCCAGGGGCCCCGGGAGGACCATCGGGCGGTCCTAACTCGAGCAACCAGAACTTTGGCAACATCACCGGGTCGCAGGGAGCCCGGCAATTGCAACTCGCTCTGAAGTTCTACTTCTGAGCGAAAGAAAAATGATCAGCATGGCAGGCGCTTCGGCGCCTGCCACTTTTGTTTATAACCCAGGGTTTCCAGCTTCCGATAAAATTGTTTGGGTTTACAATCGCATCATGGGCAGGGTCGCCAGCTTCGTTATTCTTTCCTGCTTCTTGCCGCCTTTCCTCTTCGCGACTGCCGCGGCCTCTCCGGCTCAAGTGGCTAAGAAAAGTCCAGCCTCTTCCGGGCCAGACACAGCCCAGCGGGCCACAAGTCTTGCGGAGAGCGGTCATTGCACCCAGGCGCTGCCTCTGCTGAAGAAATCCATTCATCAAGTCACCGACCGGGATCTTAAGAAAAGGATCGGGCTGGACGGTTTGCATTGCGCTATGACTGGCAACACTCCGTTTGAGTCGCTGGAGTTCCTGCAGGTACTCGGTCGCGACTTCCCCAACGACCCGGAAGTCCTCTACGCCTCCACCCACGCCTATTCCGACCTGTCGATTCGCGTCTCGGAGGATCTGATGCGCGAGGCGCCCTTCTCTTATCAGGTTCACCTGCTGAAGGCGGAGGCTCTGGAGGGTCAGGGAAAGTGGGATCAGGCCGCTGCCGAGTATCGCAAAATTCTGGAGATCAATCCGCTCTTGCCGGGCATCCATGCGCGCCTAGGCCGCGCGCTGCTGTCCACGCCACAGCCCGCCCCCGCGGTCATTGCGGAAGTGAAGAGGAATTTCGAACAGGAACTGGAGATCGATCCGCGCAATGCCAGCGCGGAATACGTTCTGGGAGAACTGGCGAAGGATGACAACGACTTGCCCACTGCCATCCGTCATTATGCTCAAGCCACAAAACTGGATGTGGACTTCGCCGACGCGTATCTGGGTCTGGGCTCCGCGCTGGTTTCCACCAAGCGCTTCAGCGACGCGATTCCGCCGCTTGAAACTTACGAGAAGCTCGCCCCCGACAGCCCTACGGGACATTTTCAATTGGCGCTTGCCTACGCTGGAGTTGGCCGCAAAGACGACGCCAACCGGGAAGCCGCTCTACAACGGCAAAGCGCCGAGACCCTCGAACAGGCCAAACGCAAGGCGCAGTTAAGTATGCAGCCCAGCCAGCCTTGAACACTGTGTCCGGAGCAGCTGAGATCATCTTTCCGATGTCATCGAAAATATCACCCTTCATTTGGCGACCTAATTCTTTGCGCCGCAGGGATTTTCTTAGACTGTTAGCTAGCACGGCTGCGTTCATTGGATCCCCGCGATTTCTCCGTGCTGCTGACAAACAAATTTACCCATTCTCTGAGGTCCCACCTTCGCTCAGCGGCATTAGCTGGACGCACACCGCCGGCAAGTCACCCGACAAATATCTGCCCGAAGTCAGCGGAGCGGGCTGCGCCTTCCTCGATTACGACAACGACGGCTGGATGGACATTTACCTGGTGAACAGCGGCCGCGCCGACTTCTTCACTCCCAAGCAACCCTTACGGAATGCTCTCTACCGAAACAACCGCGACGGCACCTTTACCGACGTCACCGAAAAGGCCGGCGTCGGCGGAGGCGGCTACGGAATGGGCGTAGCCGTCGGCGATTACAACGGGGACGGTTTCCCGGACATCTACCTGACCCAATACGACCGCAGCATTCTGTATCGCAACAATGGAGACGGCACCTTCACTGATGTCACCGAAAAGGCAGGCGTGGCGGCTCCGGGCTGGGCGTCAAGCGCGGTTTGGTTTGACTATGACAACGATGGCCGGTTGGATCTTTTCGTCTGCCAGTTCGCCGATTACGACAAGTTGCGGAACCAGCACTGCGGAGATCCTAACTATCCGCAGATCGTGGGCATGAATGAGTATTGCTATCCCAAAGTCTACGACCCGCTGCCCAGTTGGCTGTTCCACAACAACGGAGACGGCACGTTCACCGACGTCAGCCAGAAGACCGGCATCGCCGATAATCGCGGCAAAGCTTGGGGAGTGGTGGCCACAGACATCAACAACGATGGGTGGATGGACCTGTTCGTCGCCAACGATACCGTCCCCGACTTTCTCTTCGCCAACCGCGAGGGCAGGCGTTTCGAAGAAATTGGCTTCACCTCTGGCGTGGGGTACGGCGAGGGCGGAAAAGTCAGGTCCGGCATGGGTGTGGATTCAGCCGACTTTAATCAGGACGGCTGGATGGACTTATTCGTGACCAACATCGACCACGAAATGTATTCGCTCTACCAGAACAAACACGATGAGACCTTCGACGATAAAGCCATATCGTCAGGCATCGGAAAAGTCACGCAATTCATGAGCGGCTGGGGTGTGAAATTCTTTGATTACGACAACGATGGCGAACTTGATCTCATCATCGTCAACGGCCATCCCAACGATCTCATCGACAAGATCAAGCCCCAGGTAACCTTTCGCGAGCCTCTCCTGCTTTTCCACAACACGGGGGCGGAACTGAGAAATGTCAGCCAGGAGAGTGGCCCACTCTTCGCAAGATCGATGGCGAGCCGAGGATTGGCTCTCGGCGATTTCAACAACGATGGCGCGGTCGATGTCCTGATTGCAAACAACGACGAAGCCCCGCTGCTGCTCCGCAATGAAGTTGGGACCCAGAACAATTGGCTGGGCTTGCGCCTCGTGGGAAAGAAGGCAAACCCGGACGCAATTGGCGCCCGCATTACTTACCAAGCCGGAGACTTGAAGAGAAGCCGCATGAAAGTGGGCGGAGGCGGCTTCTTGTCCTCTCACGATCCGCGCGTAGTGCTTGGCATCGGGAGACAGACCAAGATCGATTGGATAGAAGTAAAGTGGCCGCAGCCCAGCAATCTTACCCAGCGCTTCGCCGATCTTCCGATCGGCCGCTACATCACGATTGTTGAAGGTCAGGAAAAATGGAGTTGACTCCGGAAGTCTTATTCACTTCGGCTCAGTGATCAGAAGAAGTTGATTCTGGCGGATCCCTTGAGTCACAACCTGCTTGTGGCCTGAAGGCCAGTCGACCTCAACGCGCTCGATTTTGTCCGCATCCCCCAGGCCGAAGTAAAGCGGCAGAACGCTCTGCGATAAGTAGCCTGACTTGCCGTCGTTGTACTTGGTATAGAGTTGTCCGCCCGCATGCACGCGCACCGTCGCCCCAAGTCCATTGCGGTTTGAAGTTGTGCCCACCAGCGTAACCTTCAGCCAGTGAATTGCCCTCGTCTGAGCCAGGTCACTGATGAGCACTTGAGGCTCAGAATTGAAATCATTGGTCACGATGTCGAGGTCGCCGTCATTGTCGAGATCGAACATGACCGACGATCGGCTGGAGCGCGGGGCCATCACCGTAATCTTTCCTTTCCGTCCTGCGCAGACTTTCTGATTCAGAGGATTCAATCCCGGCTGCGAACAATCCATCGTGAACCACGGGGTATAAATCTCTTTACGCGGCTCGATTCCGAGGAGGAACTCCGCATCCAAAAACTTCTCCCCGCGGTTGTTTAACAGCATGGAATTGATTCCGTAGCGGAATGGAAAGCTCATTCCCGACGCAATAAATATGTCATCCCAACCGTCGGCGTTGATGTCGCCAACGCTCACGCCCCAAGGCCAGTAATTCTCCACTCCGAGGCGGTCCGAGATCTCCTCAAATTTTCCATTTCCCAGGTTGTGATAGAAGGCGTTGCCCCAGATATAGTCTGATAGAGAAGCCTGCAGAAACGACTCCGGCCAACGCATGGTGGACTTCAACTTTTCACTCTCGGGCCCAACCGACTCGCTCATATCCGAGTGCATGTCAGTGACGATAAGATCCATTCGCCCGTCATTGTCGAAGTCAAAAAACTTGAGCCCCATCGCGCCCCAGGGAGTTTTGGGAAAGTACTGCTCTGTCTTGTCGACAAACTTCTTGCCGCCCGCGTTCTCGTAGTAGTGGTCGTGCCCCTGCATGTTCAGAAAGAACACGTCAGGGAATCCGTCTCCATTCAGGTCGGCGAAACTGGCGTCTCCGCACCATCCCGCGGGCCGCAAGCCAACTTCCGCAGTCACGTCCTGAAACCGGTTGTGGCCAAGATTCTTGTAGAGAACGGGATATTCGAAGCGATCTGGATGCAGGTGTCCCGAAAATGCATCTGGCAACCCGACGTACTGGCCTTGCGCACCTTTTTCGTCGCTAGTGTACTTCCCGACGTTGCAGACCAGCAGATCGAGCAGGCCATCGTTGTTGTAGTCGAAAAAGACGGCTCCGGAAGAATGCGCGACAAGATCGAGGCCAGACGCTTTAGTGATGTCTTTGAAGTGCCCATGTCCGTCGTTTTCGAATAACGCATTGCCGCCAAGAACGGTAGTGACGAATAAATCCTGATCGCCGTCATTGTCGATATCAGCGAACGATGCCGTGACGCTGATCCGACCGGGCAGGCCGACTCCAGTTTCCTTCGTGACGTTCTTAAACTTCCCGTCCCCCAAATTCTTCCACAGTTCGTTGCCACCAACCTGATTGACAAAGTAAATATCGTAAAGGCCATCGCCGTCGACATCCGCGACTGAAAGGCCGGTGCCGTGATCATAATGAACCGGCTTGTAATCGATAGCGGCATCGTCAACAACGTGTTCCACGAAAGTGATTCCGCTTTCTTTCAGCCGATCGGTAAAGTGGAACTGATGGAAGACTTTGAATTGATCCACCGCCTGTTGCTGCGCCTTGGCACGCGCGGCCAGTGAATCCACACCAACGTCCGGATCAGGATAGCGAACCTGGGGGGAGGAGTCGCTCGTAGCTGAGCCCACGGCGAGAATCGCGGTAATAGTCAGCGAAGCCAGAACAATCAGGAGCAACCGTTTTTCACGGCAGGCCATGTGTGCCACCTTTCTGTCGAGGAGTGAGTTGCTCCAGACATGCAGAGAGTTGCGACGGATAAGGCTAGGCCATCCATCAAGGTTTGTGCGCTTTTTACGTCCTCTTCTCCGCCTTGCGTTTCAACTCTTCATAAACTTGTCCCACACGTCCCCGGGTTTCGTCCAATGATCCCGAGTTATCGATCACATAATCTGCCGCCTTGACCTTTTCGTCGTCCGGCAACTGAGCCGCCATGCGACGCGCCACCTCGCGGCGAGCGCTTTCTTCATCCGTGCCCACCCGCGCTGCCCAGCGTTGAATCCGCTGTTCAGGACGGCAGGTGACAACCAGCAAACGGTCGAAATCCTTCAGCGCACCCGCTTCCAAAATCAATGCCGCTTCCACCATGGCGATTGCCTGGGGATCTCTGCGGCCAACTTCCTCCATCCACGCTTCCTGTCTTTGAATTACGGCGGGATGCACAATCTGATTCAGTTCCTGAACGCGGGAAACTTTGCCGCCGGCAGGCGCACCAAAAGCCGCCTCCGCCAGCCGCGTCCGATCGATGGTGCCGTCAGCCCTGAGAATCCCTTCCCCGAAATGCCGAACCACCTCCCGATAAACAGCTTCCCCTGGCTGCATGAGTTCGTGAGCAATCGTGTCCGCCTGAATCAGATGAGCGCCGAGCGCCACAAACATCTCGCCAACCACGGACTTGCCACACGCAATCCCGCCGGTCAGGCCGACTTTCAGCAATCCAGCCTCATTTGTCAGAAACCGTTTTCACCACAGAGGCACAGAGACACAGAGAAAACCAGATTAGAAAACCGGGCTCCCTGTTCATTTCATGCTCCTCTGTTAGCCTAAACTTTTGGCGTGGAAGCAATGGCTAGATAGAGACACAGAATCCTGAATTGCTTTTTCTGTGTCCCTATGCCTCTGTGGTGTCACTTTTCAAACCCGCGAAAGCTCCACCATTCGCCTTAGCTTGGCCGCCCGCACCGTGTTCGCCATCAACATGGCGATGGTCAACGGCCCCACGCCCCCGGGCACCGGCGTAATCGCTCCCGCAACTTCCGCCACCTGAGGATGGACGTCCCCCACAAGCGTGGAACCTTTGGTGCGAAACGTTTCCTCCCGCTTCGCATTCCCCGCGAACAGCCGCTCGAACTCCGCCCGATCCGTCACCTGGTTCATGCCTACATCGATCACTGTCGCGCCCGGTTTCACGAATTCGCGTGTAATCATCCCCGCCCGGCCAATCGCTGCGACCAGAATGTCGGCCCGCCGGCAAACTCCAGCAAGGTCACGCGTCTTCGAATGGCAAACTGTAACCGTCGCATTGCCGTTAATCAATAGCATCGCCGTGGGCTTGCCCACAATATCGCTGCGCCCCACGACCACCGCTTCCTGCCCAGCAATCGGAATCTTGCTGCGCTTCAGGATCTCGATAATCCCCGCCGGCGTGCACGGCACCAGTCCAGGCCGCTGTGTGGAGAGCAATCCCACATTCATGGGATGAAACCCATCCACATCTTTTGCCGGATCGACTGCCATCAAAACTTTCTTGGCATCCACCTGCGGAGGCAGCGGAAGCTGTACCAGAATGCCGTCGATCTCGTCGCGCCGGTTCAGTTCATCGATCAAGTCCAGCAACTCTTCGGTAGAAACCGTCTCGCTCGGAGCGTGCTGCTCGCTGTAAATTCCGACTTCTGCGCTGCTCTTCACCTTACCTCGAACGTAGACCTCCGACGCGGGATTGTGTCCCACTAGAACCACGGCGAGTCCTGGACGCATCCCCGGGGCGGTCATCGTCTTCACCTCGGACGCGACTTCGGCACGGATTTCGCCAGCGATTTTATTCCCATCCAAAATAATCGCAGCCATCAACCCTCTCAGACCAAAGTCCATGTGGGGACGGGTGGATCGCCGGCCAGCCGAGCGAAGCGCGGCAGGCCTAGGAGTCCCGCAACCAGAGTGATCTAATTTTTCCCCACCGGAAACTCCGCACTCCCCACCTTCCCCACATTCGCCACCGCGAACTCACGCACTCGCTCCAGCGACACTTGCAATTCCCCATGAAATTGCTGCTTCTGAGAATCATCTGCGTCCGCCGGAACCACAATCCGACGGCTCACTCGCAGCAGCGCTCGCGAAAATGGCTTCGGAATGATCGACTGATCCCAGGTATTCAGAATCCAGGCCTTTTTAACCGCGATATGAAAAGCCACCATGGGCGCACCCGTCGCGCGCGCCAACAAAACCGGGCCCGGCTTTGCCACAAATCGCGGACCTCGCGGCCCATCGATCGTAAACGCCACCGTCCAACCTTGTTCCAGCTCCCGCCGCATGCCGAGCAGCGCCCGCACTGCTCCCCGGCTGCTCGATCCCCGAACTTTTACGAAACCAAATTTCCGGATAATGCGCCCTGTCCATTCTCCATCGAAACTATCGCTGCTCAGAACCCTGATTTGCAAACCTCGCCAGACATAGGTCGCGGGAAAAATGCAGTTATGCCAAAAAGCGAGAATCATGGGACGGGTTTCAATCCCTGCCGGCCCTCCATCCTCAAACGAAACCGCAACTCGCAGCGTAGGGCCAATCAGCCGGATCGCCAGAAAACCCACCCAGGTAATCAGCCAAAGCAAGAATCGCTGCCATAACGTGTAGGGCCCGCTGTGCGCCGATGTCGCACTCGAAACCGGCGAAGTGGTAGCAACGCTCACCCCGCCATTGTACCGTGTAGAGTCGACGCTCCCCTCCGCTGATCGCAGCAGACGCGGCAAATACAAACACAAATTTGGACTGGCCCGCTTGGTTGAGACGCTTGCAACGAATTGCTGGCCGCTTGCCCGAAGCGTCTCTCGATTCCCTAGACCAGCGCACGAAGAGTACCGGGCGAGCAGCGGACGAATCGTCTAAGAATCCGATTCATATGGCTCTGATCAGCAAAGCCGGATTCGGAGGCTATCTCGCTGAGTGATCGTTCAGGTTCTTGCATTAAGCGACACGCTTCTTGCACCCGGAGGTGCTGCAGATATTCCCCTGGAGTGACTCCGGCATAGCGTCGGAAGAGACGCGCAACATGCACAGGATGAATCCCCGCGGCCGCGGCAAGGTCGCGGATGCGGATCGATTCTCGAAAGCTGTCATGGATTCTTTCTAGCAGCAGTCTCCAACGATGAACCGGAATGACCGCAACGTTTCGGCTGTTCGCCGTAACCGCAGATACGACCTCGAGGATCAGACTTTCCATCGTCAATGACGACTGCACCTCTCTGTCACGATAATGGCGAAACAGCCGCAGCATCGGCCACAGTATCCTCTGGCCGTGCCAATCGAATGTTGAGTCCGCAGGCACATTGGTCTGCATCGAGTCCGTCCATGATGAGTCCAGTTCAAGGGTAAAGAACTGGCAGCCCTGCTGATCGACGATGCCCGAATGACAAACATGTGCGGGGTGGAAGACCGCCGAAAATGGGACGAAATATGAATCGCCCCGGCGGTCCGGTTCGCGATAGCGTCCTTTAAGCAGAACTGTGACGTAGGGATATTCATGTTCATGAAGGGGTACTCGCATCGGATGGTTGTGAACGTTTTCGAACACCGTCGCTCCTTCCACATCCACACGATTCACGACCTGGCCATATGCCCGCCCCCTCCGTCGTCGACCAGCCGAACTAGGGTAAGCGGGCATAGCCGATAGACGGAATCTTGAGGCCAACGTTTGTGCTTTAGTGCGAATGTTTCATTTGTTCAAGACGAACGTCTTAGCTTCGGGATAGGCTGAAACCGTTTTGGTAAGTGGCAAGCGAGATTCAGGAAGGAGGAAAAATGAAAAGTCACTTCCCGTTATTGCCCGGAGCGATCTTACTGTTTTCGCTAACGCTGGCGACAACCCTCGTTTCATGGAGCAGAGCCAACCCGAATACAGCCGAGGCGGCGCGAAGCAGCCCATCCGGCCACAAACTCCAACCGCCGTCGGATGGCAAACCCATCATTGTAGCTTTTGTGCTGACCGACGGCGTCACTATGATTGATTTTGCGGGTCCCTGGGAAGTGTTCCAAGATGCCGGCGGACCCGATGGCATAGACCATTTTCACCTGTTCACGGTCGGTGCCTCGAAGGATCCGGTTCATACCTCGGGCGGCATGACCGTTGTTCCCGACTACACCTTCGATGACTCGCCACCCGCGCGCATCGTGGTCATCCCCGCCCAGCGAGGTGCTCCGGAGCTGGCGGAATGGCTTCGCCGCAAGGACAAGGAAACGGAGGTTATGATGTCGGTTTGCACCGGAGCTTTTCAACT
The DNA here is from genome assembly GCA_963832245.1 of uncultured Acidobacteriota bacterium. Classification (GTDB taxonomy): domain Bacteria; phylum Acidobacteriota; class Terriglobia; order Terriglobales; family Acidobacteriaceae; genus JABDBE01. The sequence goes on along the minus strand of CAWHTG010000004.1, from coordinate 593,725 downwards.
GGGGAAAGCGGGATTGCTCGATGGCAAACCAGCGACAACTCATCATAACTTCTATGATGCCTTCGAGAAGAATTTCCCTAAAGCGACGCTGGTGAAAGGCCGCCGTTACGTACAAAGCGATGAGGTGATATACACCGCGGGCGGTTTGACGTCCGGAATCGACCTTGCCCTGCACATCGTGGACCAATACTTTGGTCGTGACGTTGCCCAGAAGACGGCAGAGTACATGGAATACGAAAGTACAAGGTGGAAGGAGTAACAAGCCGAGCTATCTTGGATTATCTGGAAACGGGTTATGGCGGTTCTGGCAGCCACGGACTGCGTCGATCGTTCGGCCCGATTCGTTGCCGCAGCAGTGATCTTTGCATCGCTGGCGAGAAGCTAAGTGCTCGTCGTCACCCGCTCTGCCCCAGCTAACTTCCCCAGCGACGCCTGATAAGGTGCTCGCGCAATCCCACGCTCGGTCACAATTGCCGTCACATATTTCGCGGGAGTCACGTCGAATGCGGGGTTTTCCACCTGCACGCCGTTGGGAGTCATCTGCCTTCCGGCAATATGCGTGATTTCCTTTTCGTCGCGCTGCTCGATGGGAATCTTGCTGCCGTCGGGCGCATCGAAATCGATGGTCGACAGAGGCGCAGCCACATAGAAAGGGATGCCGTGCTCCTTCGCCAGCACGGCAACGGAATATGTTCCGATTTTATTGGCCACGTCGCCATTGGCTGCGATGCGGTCCGCGCCTACGACAATCGCTCCGATTTTGCCCTGCTTCATGATCGCGCCGGCCATATTGTCGGAGATAACGGTTGTGGGAATGCCGTCTTTCATCAGCTCCCATGCGGTCAGGCGTGAACCCTGCAGGAAGGGACGGGTCTCATCGGCGTAAACGTGGATTTTACTTCCCCTCTCCACTGCTGCACGGATTACGCCTAGCGCCGTGCCATAACCGCAGGTCGCAAGGGCCCCGGCATTGCAGTGCGTGAGCACGCCGCCGCTGGCGGGCAGGAGCGTTGCGCCGTAGCGTCCCATGGCCTGGTTGGCAGCGATATCTTCGGCATGCATGCGCTGCGCTTCCTCGACCAGAGCCTGCTTGATCTGTGGCAGCGGGCGTACCCTGAGTGATTCGAATTTGTCGCGCATGCGGCGGATAGCCCAGAAGAGATTCACTGCGGTGGGGCGCGTCTTACTCATTGCCTCGCAAATCCGGTCGAACTCCCGCTTCAGCTCTCCCCCAGTTTCCGCTTTCGAGTTCTTCATACCCAGGGCGATGCCCATGGCCGCGGCCACCCCAATCGCAGGTGCGCCGCGGACCACCATATTGCGGATGGCGTCAGCGACCTGCTCGTAGCTCTCGCAGGTAACGTAGGTTTCTTCCGTGGGCAACTTTGTCTGATCGATGAAGCGTACGCCCTTATCAGTCCATTCGAGAGTTTGGATCACTGTTCGTAACTCCAGTATTCCAGCACTTGGCGTTTAGCATTCAGCATTTAGCCTAGCATCCATACTTCTCCAGTATCGGCATGCGCGTTTCTGAGCGGCGCGCAAGGTTACAGTCGGTTCGCCGCGAAGCCGTTCCTCTGATACGAATCCCTGTCGAGCATTGCTCGACCACTCGGACGGGCTGTCCGGGTCTAACCCGTGGATCGACCGCGTTTGCACTCGCTAACTGCTAAGTGCTAATTGCTAAGTGCTGTCTTCGCACGTCCGCTGCGGTGAATATCGAAATGAACGGTGCCGGGGCGGCGGCTTTTTCTACATTCGGACGGCCCCTGGCCTCTTCACGCTCGACCAAACACATCACCCCGACGACTTCAAATCCAAATTCACGGGCCGTTTCGATTGCTTGAATGGTGGAAGCGCCGGTGGTGCAGACATCATCCACAATTACTACGCGTGCGCCCTTCTCGCGGAAGCCCTCGATGCGCTGTCCCGTGCCATGCTGCTTCTCACCTTTGCGGACCAGAAATCCGTGGATCTCCCCACTGCTCACGGCCACCGCAACCACGATAGGATCGGCGCCCATGGTTAATCCGCCAATGGCCTGCGGCCGCCATCCGCGCTGCCGAATTTCCTCGAGAAAAACCTGGCCGGTAAGTTGCGAGCCGCGCCCGTCCAAAGTCGTGGTGCGGCAATCCACGTAATAGTCACTGGTGCCGCCCGAGGAGAGCTTGAACTCTCCCAGACGAAAAGACTTGGTTGCCAACAGGCGCAGAAGTTCCCGACGGGCAGAAGACATCGAAAATCTAAGATAGCATGAGGCGGCATCAGGCATCAGGCTTCGGGCGTCAGGCATCGGGCTTTGGGCAGCGACGGACAAAGTTGCTTAATAAAAGCTGACGCCTGATGCCTGAAGCCCGAATCACTGATTCAGCCTCTCCAGATGGCGGAATCCGTCGGTTCCAACGAACAGCAGGATCGACAGCGTGCCGTTGTATGCCATATGCATGAGCAAACCTGCCGCAACCGATTTGGTGATAGCGCGAGTGAGCGTCAGCGCCAGCCCGACCATGAAAATTACCAGCACCGGTCCCCATGCGCGTCCCAGTTGTGGAGCGTGAATAAGGCTAAAGCCTGCCGCAGTTGTCAGCACCGCCGTTGCGACACCATACCGGCGAACCAGAACAGGATAAAGAAATCCACGAAAGAATAGTTCTTCGAGCAGAGGCGCGAAGGTTACGCCAAACAACGACAGTGCCCAGGCTTCGCTCGGTGTCTGGAAGAAGCGGTCCATGGGAAGTTCTTTTGGCATGGGAAGGAAGTGCGCGATCCCCTGCAATGTAAACGACAGCGCCACTCCTGCCAGTAAATAGGCCGCCCAATTTGTCGGCCAGTTCCAGCGGATCGCCTGCCAGAAATTTTGACCGGGCACCCGCTTCACGATCGAAACCATGAAAGCGAGGATCAGCAGATACGCCAATCCTTGCCCCAGCACCGTCACCAGCGGATAGGTCACAACTTGGACAAATTCGGCCTTAGGATAAAGCAAACGCTGCGCCGCGAGCGCCACCAACGGCAGGAAAACCACAATTGCAACAATCGTCAGAAACAAAATCTGCAGCACATCCCATGCGCTCCACACGGGGTTCTCGGAAGGAGCCTCACTCGTAGGCGGCGGTTCTTGCGGGACGGGAAGCGGACCGGGTTCAGACCACGGATTGGGGGGGGAGGACACGCGATTGAGAATTACTGCTGGGACATTTTGAATTTACACGAAAAGGAAACCCGCCGCTGCCCCCGTTGAGAACCTTGTTCGTCTTTGCGCTCTTCGGTATTTTTGTCTCCGGACCCTGAGACCGAAAGCCTTTTGTGGCGGAAATGGTGAGACATCGCAGAATAGGCGTTAGAAGAAAGATCAAGCCAGCAGCTCCGCTGTCGAATGCTTTCTCGATTTTCCGTCAAAATATTCCGCCAGCGCCTGCCCCGTATGGGACTTCTTGTTGCGGGCGACCTGCTCCGGCGTGCCCTGGGCGACAACGCGTCCGCCCTCTTCTCCGCCCTCGGGACCCAGGTCGATGATCCAGTCAGCGTTGCGGATCACATCCAGATTATGCTCGATAATTACGACCATGTTTCCCAGGTCGGCAAGGCGATGGAGCACGTCCAGCAATTTCTTCACATCGTCGAAATGCAAGCCGGTCGTGGGTTCATCCAGCAGATACAAAGTTTTCCCAGTTTGCCGTTTGCTCAATTCGCGCGCTAGCTTTATACGTTGCGCTTCGCCGCCCGAAAGGGTTACCGCCGATTGGCCCAGGTGAATGTATCCCAAACCAACATCGACCAGCGTCTGTAGTTTCTGCTTCACCTGCGGGATATTCTCGAGAATCGGCAAGGCATCCGCAGCTGGCATTTCGAGCAGATCCGCGATGGAGTATCCCTTGTATTTCACCGCCAGGGTTTCGTGGTTGTAGCGGCGGCCGCCGCAGACTTCGCAAAGCACGTAGACGTCGGGCAGGAAACTCATCTCAATGCGACGCTGACCCTCTCCCTGGCAGGCCTCGCAACGCCCGCCGGTCACGTTAAACGAAAATCTTCCCGGCTTATACCCTCGTTCCCGCGACTCCGGCAGCATGGCATACAGATCACGAATCTGCGCGAAGACTCCAGTGTAAGTCGCGGGATTTGAGCGGGGCGTGCGGCCGATGGGCGACTGATCGATACGAATGACTTTGTCGATGTTGTCCGCGCCTGAAATCGCTTTGTGTGCGCCAGCTTCTTCCCGCGAGCGGTACAGCGTCTTCGCCAGGGCGCGATAAAGGATGTCATTCACCAGAGTGGATTTTCCGGAGCCCGAGACCCCTGTCACCACCGTCATCACCCCCAACGGAAAGGTGACATCAATGTTCTTCAGGTTGTTTTCGCGCGCGCCCAGAATGGTGATACCCACGCCAGTCGTCTGCCGCCGCTCGGGCAACATCTCGATCTGAACTCTGCCCGAGATATACGCTCCCGTAAGCGATCCCGGCACTTCCATAATTTCTTCCGGTGTACCGTGGGCCACGAGTTCGCCTCCGTGGCGGCCGGCCCCGGGGCCAAGATCGATGACGTAGTCGGCGCGCCGGATGGTTTCTTCATCGTGCTCAACCACCAGCACGGTGTTGCCCAGATCGCGCAGCTCTTCCAGCGCCTTCAGCAGGCGGGCGTTGTCGCGGTGATGCAGGCCGATCGAAGGCTCGTCGAGCACGTAGAGTACGCCTCTCAATTTTGATCCGATCTGTGTGGCGAGGCGGATGCGCTGACCCTCGCCTCCAGAAAGCGTAGCCGCCGAGCGGTCCAGTGCGATATAACCCAAGCCCACAGCATTCAGAAACTGCAGCCGTTCCACGATCTCATGCATAACGCGGCCTGCAATCGCAGCTTCGCGTCCTGTGAGTTGGATCTTCCTCGCCAGTTCCAGCGAGCGCGAAACCGGCAGTTCGGTAAAATCTGCGATCGACATGCCGTTCACTTTGACAGCGAGACTCTCCGGACGCAGCCGCTGCCCGTGGCAGGCAGGGCATTCCGTGGCCGACATATAATCAAGCAGGAAATCGCGGTAGCCCTCGGATGTGGATTCCTCCAACACCCGCTTGAGATAGGAGAGAATTCCGCGAAACCCGGTCTTGCCGCCTTTGCCCGCTTCCCCGAACAGCAGCAGGTTTTGCACCTTCTCGGGGAACTTTTCGAAAGGCGTGCTCAGGTCCAAGCCGTGCGCCGTGGCTGCGATTTGCAGCATATGAATCAGATTCTGTGATGCCGACCCCGGCCCCAATCCGCCCTCGAGCAATGGTTTCGACCAGTCGACAATCACCTTCGCAGGATCAAAATCGTAGCGGCTGCCCAGCCCGTGGCATTCCGGGCAGGCTCCGTACGAACTGTTGAAGGAGAACGACCGTGGCTCGAGTTGGGGCACGCTGATGCCGCAATCCGGGCAGGCCAGTCGCTCCGAGTAAAGCTGCTCTTCGCCGCCCACGACTGCAACTTGCACCAACCCTCCCGCCAGTTTCATCGCCAATCCCACTGACAGTTCGAGGCGGTGCTCAATCCCAGGTTTCACCAGCAGGCGATCAATGACCACTTCAATCGTGTGGTTTTTGCGTTTATCCAAGGGGATGTCATCATCGAGGTTCACCAACTCGCCATCCACCCGTGCGCGGGTAAAACCGTGCTGCACCAACTTTTCCATCTCTTTCTTGAACTCACCTTTGCGTCCGCGCACGATGGGCGCCAACACCATAACCCGATCCTCCGGGGTGAGCGCCATGACCCGCTGCACGATCTGATCAGCTGTCTGACGACTTATCGCTTGCCCGCATTTGGGGCAATGCGGGACTCCAATCGAAGAGAACAGAAGGCGAAGATAATCATAAATCTCGGTAATTGTGCCCACGGTCGAACGAGGGCTGCGGCTGGTGGTCTTCTGCTCGATGGAAATCGCTGGACTGAGCCCATCGATGGCATCCACATCGGGCCGTTCCATTTGGTCCAGAAATTGGCGAGCGTACGCCGAGAGCGTCTCCACGTAACGCCGCTGGCCCTCGGCATAGATGGTGTCAAAAGCCAGCGAAGACTTGCCCGATCCGCTCAGGCCGGTGATTACCGTCAAGCTATTGCGGGGAATCTCGACATCGATGTTTTTAAGGTTATGCTGGCGCGCCCCACGCACCGAAATCTTGGTAATGGCCATAAATCGCGAAAGTGATGCCCTTCAGTGACCTTCCGTAACTTGGACGGGTCCATAGAGATGTTGGAAAGTGGAGGTGCGCAGCTCTACTCACGTATCTTATTTGCAAACACTGGCAAGCGTCAACGCAGGTAGATTCAGAGAGCGCGGCGACATCAAAAAACGCAGCTGTTCGTTGCTAGGCAGGGAACTTGGGCAGTTTATTGAGCATTGGCATCCTCTGTTTTACCGTGGTTACGGTGCTGGCAATTGGAATCCTATCCGCGTACGGCTTCGTGGTCGGGATTCTCCATACGTTCGCTCATCAGGCGCGTCAACCCGCTCCCGAAAGACCGGCCCTCGCCAGCGGTCAAGCGCGCGCCGCGCATGCTGGCGGAAATTAGCCGTCGCAAACCACCACATGTCAGTTTCCGACTCCGCAGGATCAGCCGCATTTGCTGATGACCCTGCTGCGCTCGAAAGGACGATGGAAAATGGGCGTCATAAATACCAGGCAACGCTCAATAGCCGCGACTAATTTGCGACTAATTAATGGGGCGGATTCTGGTTGGTTCCATCGCCCGGCTGGCCAGGATTTCCGGGGAGGTTAGGGAACTGCCGTAACCCCGGTGGCACTCCGGGCTGTATTCCCTGCTGCTGCAATTGCTGCTGCCGTTGCTGCAGTTCCTGTAGGAGTTGCTCGGGTGTCTTGACATTCTGCTGTCCATCTTGCTGCTGTTGCTCGTCGGCGGCCGCTTGGTCGTCCGTTTGGTCAGTTTGGTCGGTCTGATCATCGGCTGCTTGAGCGTCGTCGGTAGTATCGGCAGAATCGTCCGTCGCTTCCTCTTGAGCGTCCTGACCTTCGACGACGACCGTATTTCCTCCGGGGGCAGGCGCCATCGGGGCGGCCATGGGCGACAGCGGACGGGCATAGACGTTCTGGTTATTCGCGCTCGCCTGTTCGACCGGCTGCGAATTACTCTCGGGAGAGCCGCCTGACTTGGCCATCAGAATCACCCGATCCAGCGCGCCCGGGTCAGTCGGAGAACCCAGTATCAGGTAATTGAAGTGCGATCCGTTCAACAGCGCCGTCAGTACGTCACGAGCCGGCCCCGGGCCGAAATGTCCCACCACCCGTTCAGATGCGGTACCTGGAAGGTCGATCGTCGCACCGGTCTGCGTCCGAACCGCTTTCAAAATGTCGCCCAAGGTCGAATTCTGGGCTGAAATCGTCAACTGGCCGCCTTTGAAGGAAACTTGGGGCGGAGATGCCGGTTGTTGTGCCAACGTGGGCGGTGGAACTGTCGGGGCGGGCTGAGCGTCAGGCTGGTCTTTTGCTGCCGTCTGCTTAGAGCGGTGCCGCTCGCCATAGCACGGCCCGACGAGCAGCAAACCTGAAAGACTTGCGATAATGAAAAACTTTGGCTTCAACCGTCCACCCGATGTCGGAACGCCTGACCTAGCCGGTCTTGCAGGATTTCGTATAAATCCGATCCAGCCTCAAATTGTAGCACTGTTACCCGCCCGGCGTGCCTCGATCTGTAGACGTGCTGCGCCTCGACTTGTAGAAGCGTAGCTTGCTACGTTTCCTACAGCCAGCGAGCCGACGGCCTACTGCCGTGGCGCGTAGTAGCCCTTACGGGAGCGCACCTGAAGATCCTTCTTGAGGGCGGTGATTTCGATCGGACGATAGCGGCCATCGGCTTCGAAGTCAGCCGGATGGTACGAAATGATGTATTGGCTGCGTAATTCGTCCTGGATGGCCGCAAATGAGTTCTTGATGTCCTTTGTTCGGAAGGGGAAGAAGGCACGACCGCCAGTCGCCACGGCGATACGTTCCAGGACTTTATCTCCACGGAGGATCAAGCCGCTGTCGTCGGTGGAAATGGCATAGATGATGACTTCCGCGCGTTGCGCCATTTCGATGGCTTGCGACTCGGTGAACTCGCTTTGATTGTCCTCGCCATCACTCACAATGACGATAGCCCGCCGCGAAGGGCGGTCTTCCCGATCCTTTATCAGATGATCGTGGCAGGCTCGATAGATGGCATCGTAGAGTGCCGTACCCCCACCGTCTTGCAGACGGTGTACAGCCGAGGCGAGCAAGGCAGGATTGTCCGTGAAATCCTGCATCATCTGGCTATGCCCGTTGAAGCCCACTACGAAGGCTTTGTCAAAATTGGGACGGATGGTGTTTTGCAGAAAAGTGGCGGCAGCATCCTGTTCGAAGTCGAACCGCCCGCGCACCGATCCGCTGGTATCGATTAAAAGTCCGAGCTCGATCGGCAAGTCGGTTTCGCGGCGGAAATTGACAATGGCCTGCGGCGGCTTGTGATCGTCCAGGATCGTGAAGTCCTTCTCATTCAGATTGCGTACAAACTTACCATGTTTATCGGTGGCAATGAACAGCACATTGACTTCGTCCACCCGCTTCTTAATGGTGAGAACGGACTCGTCGGAATCAAAATTGGAAGGAGGCGTTGAGACCAACCCGTTGCTCGGCGCGAGATAAGTCACCTGCGCCCGCAGCGGCAACCCAGCCGCGGCCACCAGCACCCCGAGCAAAAAATGCTTCCCTATGTACTTCATTCCACATCCAGTCCCGACTTACGGCGTTTGTTCTCCGCCGGCCCCATTGATCTCAGCTGATTAGATGCACGCCAGGGGCCGAAGTACCCGCCAGATGCCGCTTTTACTGATAGGACTGTAGGAGACACTTAAGCAAAAGCCAAGTTACAAAAGGAGCACTCGTTTGGTCATGGACAAAAATCCTCAGGCCCTCCAACTTACGTGATCATCCCCAGAAGGCTGTCCATTTGCCACTAGGGGTTAAAATGGCCTCACCACGAAAAAACAGGAGACTCGATGAAAACCCTACTAGCGCTGTTGCTGGTCTATGCTCTCGTTGTGCCCGCCTTTGCCAGCAGTGAGAAGGAAAAAGAGCGTGTCAAACAATCGGGCGAAGTCTTGAAAGAGATTCTCGACATCCCCGATGACATCCCCCAAGACCTGCTCAATAAGGCAGAGTGCATTATCGTTTTGCCATCGGTAAAGAAGGGCGCATTCGGAGTAGGCGCGAGCTACGGCCGCGGCGTCATGATTTGCCGCAGCGGAGAACACTATACGGGGCTCTGGGGCGCGCCCGCGTTGTACGCCTTGGAAGGCCTCAATATTGGTTTTCAGTTGGGCGGAGAAGCCACCGACTTCGTGCTGCTGGTAATGAATCCTAAAGGAGCCCGCTCCCTGCTAAGCAGCAAAGTAAAGTTGGGCGGGGACGCCTCAGCCGCAGCCGGACCCAAAGGCCGCACCGCCGAGGGCGCAACCGACATCGTAATGAACGCTGAGATTCTGTCCTATTCCCGCACCAAGGGATTGTTTGCCGGAATCTCGCTGGAGGGTTCCACCCTCCGCTCGGATGGAAGCGCCAACGAAAAACTGTACGGTCGCAAGCTGAGCGCAAAAGAAATCATTCGCGAACACAAAGTAAGCACCCCGTCCAGTGCGCAAGAACTGGTAGCGCTTCTAGATAAAAAGAGCCCCAAAAACCTCTCCGACCCAAAGTCGCTGCAGTAGGGATGAGACGGGGCTGTGTGGTGACGGGCGCCTCGCCCGTCTGTGCCGTGTGTAGGGACCGGTCTTTGACCCGTCCAGTCGAGCGCAGCTCGATTAGTAACAATGAACTCGAAGCCCTCAAAGACTCTAATCCGCTGCCCCTGGGCAAGGAACGACCTCTCCATCCGCTACCACGATGAAGAATGGGGTGTCCCGAGCCACGACGACAGCACACTCTTCGAATTCCTAATCCTCGAAGGTGCCCAAGCCGGCCTGAGCTGGGACACCATCCTAAAAAAGCGCGAAAACTACCGCGTCGCCTTCGACCGCTTCGATCCCAAAAAGATCGCCCACTACGACCGCCGCAAGATCCAAAGCCTGATGAGCGACGCCGGCATAATTCGCAACCGCCTGAAGATTACTTCCGCCATCCAAAACGCAAAAGCATTCCGCAAAGTGCAAGACGAATTCGGATCATTCGACACCTACATCTGGCAATTCACCAACGGATCGCCAATCGTAAACTCCGGACGCTCATTGAGTCAGGTCCCAGTCCGCACACCACAATCAGACGCCATGAGCAAAGACTTAAAGAAGCGCGGATTCTCCTTCGTCGGCACCACGATTTGCTATGCGTTTATGCAAGCCGTAGGCATGGTGAACGACCACTTGACGGGATGTTTCCGCTACTCCCAGCTCAAGACCGTGAAGCGCCAGAGACAATAAGAGCTCCGCGCACTTACTAGCGAAGCCTTCTTGCCCGCTACCTCGATATAATCCGCCTTCGGTTGGCCTTAATCGAGTGTATGCGAGCGTTCTGCAAGGTCCCCTCGACATCCAGGCATGGTTAAGTTCATTCAAGCAGGCCACACTTTTGTTACCAACGGTCCGCTGCTCGGCTTCAGGCTTGGTGGCCGCGCATGTGAATCAGAGTTTCCCCTAGGCTTGAAACTCATACTCCTTCAGCTTGCGATAAAGAGTGGTCTTGCCGATGCCCAGCAGCCGGGCCGCCAGCAGTTTGTCACCGTTGAGCTGCGTAATAGTGTTGAGAATCGTCTTCCTCTCCAGTTCGGAGATGGGGATGATTTTCGCAGAACCATTGCTCTCGGCGGTTGCGTTGCCGTTCCCGCCGTGAATTACGCTCGGTAAGTCCACGACTTGAATTTCCGGCCCGCTATTCATGGCGCAAGCCCGTTGCAAACAATTCTCCAATTCCCGTACATTGCCGGGCCAGTCGTAGGCGAGCAGAGCCTTTATGGCCTCGTCACTGAGGGTGCGCACTTGTCCGAACTCGCGTGCCATCCGTTCCAGAAAATATGCTGCCAGCACCGGGATGTCCTGCCGGCGCTCGCGCAGCGCGGGGATGCGAAGGTTCAGCACATTCAGGCGAAAGTACAGGTCGCGGCGGAAGGTTCCCTGCGCCACCGCCACTTCGAGGTCGCGATTGGTCGCCGCCAAAATTCGCACATTGATGGTCGTGCGCTTGGTACTGCCTACCTGGCGGATTTCTTTCTCCTGGATGGCGCGCAACAGCTTGGCCTGCAGATCCACCGGCAACTCCCCGATCTCATCGAGAAACACCGTGCCGCCCTCGGCCATCGCCAGCAGTCCTTCTTTGGCCTGCACCGCGCCGGTGAAAGCGCCTTTCACGTAGCCGAACAGTTCACTTTCGATCAGCGTGGGAACCAGCGAGCCGCAGTCCACGGGGATGAATGGCTTGTCGCGAAATGGGCCGGAGAAGTGAATAGATCGCGCTACCATTTCCTTTCCGGTTCCACTCTCTCCCAAAATCAGCACGGGATGGGCGCTCAACGCCGCCTTGGCGATCATGCGGTAGAGCTTCTCCATTTCTGGCGCGTGCCCGACAATGTTGCCGAAGCCAAGCTTGGATTTAATTTTCTCGCGCAACATGCGGTTTTCCGTTTTCAGTCTCAAGTGTGCCGCCACACGCTCCAGGAGAAGCTTCAGCTCGTCCATAGTGAACGGCTTGGTCACGTAATCGTAGGCGCCGTTCTTCATGGCCTGCACGGCGGACTGCACGGTAGCGTAACCCGTGACCACTACCACGTCGGCATCGGGCCGGCGCTGCTTGATTTTATGCAGCGCCTCGAGTCCACCGGCCCCGGGCAACTTCAAATCGAGCAGAACCACATCGATCGCTTGCGACTCCATCAGGCGGTAGGCGTGTTCGGCCGACTCTGCAACCATGGTGTTGAAACCCACGGACTGGGCCACTTCGCGGCAGACATCGCGAACGGCGCGTTCGTCGTCGACGATCACCAGATTCAGCAAATTAGCCGCCTCAAGCTGCGGCGGATTAAAGGCATGGGCAACGGCGCTGGTCATACTGATTTTCCTCTTCTTGTCCTGACGCTTTTTGTTGTGGCTTTGGCCGGTCTTCGGAGCTTCTGGTTGGGAGTGCGGCTGATTGCGTTCGCATCTTCGGGAAGGATGGATGGCTTGGATATCACTCCCACTCTGGGCAGATGCACCACGACTTGCGTGCCTCTTCCGGTTTCACTTTCTACTTCAATCGTTCCGCCTTCGTGAGTCACGATGCGATACACGGTGGCGAGTCCCAGTCCATTGCCTTGTCCGGGCTTCTTGGTGGTGAAAAAAGGCTCGAACAGGCGTGCGCGGGTTTCGGCGTCCATGCCACAACCGCTATCGCTGACGGCAAGCGTCACCCATGCGTCACAAAACTGGTTATGCGCTTTGCGTCCCAATTTGGGGCCATCACAGTTTCTGGTGATAACGGTAATTCGGCCGCCGTCAGGCATGGCATCACGCGCGTTCAGGACCAGATTCAGGATGATTTGCTGAACCTGGGCCGGATCCATACGCACGAAGCCCAGGTCATCGGCGAGTTCGGCGACCAATTCAATGTTCTCGCCAATCAGGCGGGTGAGCAGATTGCGCACGTCGGATACGACATCATTCAGGCTGAGCAGACAAGGCTCGACGGCGCGCTGGCGCGCCACCGCCATCAGTTGCTGGATAAGTCCTGCGCCCTGTTCTCCTGCCTTGCGGATCTCTTCAGCGAAACGACGCAATCGGCTATCGGCTTCCAACCCCGCCAAAATCAGCTCACTACAGAGCACCATTCCGGTGAGCAAGTTGTTGAAGTCATGGGCTACCCCGCCTACCAGACGGCCGATGGCTTCCATCTTGTGCGCATCCCGCAGCTGCTGCTCGGTTTGGGGGCGCTCGGTAGGTTCCTCCGCTCTCACTTGAAGTTGTGCGATTGCGCTCATGGCTTCTATCGGTCCAGTTCAAAGTGCTGTAGGGTCACGCATTGCCCGCGTGCTCCCCATTTGGGGAAGTCTAGGTGGATGACCCTTAGGAGCGCTGTGATGGTTGAACAGGGATTTGCAGATTCAAACTGAATCCAAAATGGGAGGAAGGACTTAGCGGGAACTCGTAGGCGCACAACGTGCAACAGCAACTTTCAACCGCTTGAGCCCGATACACGCAACGGTTGAGCCAGTCGAAAAGTGAGGCGGTGCCCTGTGGAAAACTTCACATTGCCATGGCCAGGATAGCCATCGCGAGGATAAGAGGAGGCTCCGATTTCGTTATTGGAATTTGCCTCTGATTCGAGCAGAGCGGCTTTGGCGTCCGCCTCGGATCCCGGCATCGCAAGCCCCTTGCGTCTCTGATACGACGCGCCTTTGGCGAAGATGCTGGAAGTCTGGATCGGAATCGATTTGCCGTTCATAGCAATCGATGCCAACGTCAGCCGCAAGAAGCCGAGGTCATGCAGCCCTCTGGAAGGCTTGGCCGCCGTCACGCTCCCCGTGATTGGCGACCCCCGCGGGACCAGCGTCGTTCCGCCGACGATGAGGGGCTCATCCAGGACGGCCTGAAAAGAGTCGCCAGCTCGAGAGTCCGCGCTGGACAGCGGGATTTGCAGTCGGATAGTCAACTCGGTTCCGGCGGGAATCCCGTCTGCCGCAAATCCATCGGTGGGCGAGATTCCGCCCCGATCGGAAACCCGATCAAAAGGAAGTTGACTACGATTGGCGGTCTCACTTGACCCCGGGATTGCGAATTGCCGGGAACATGCCGTCATCCCGGTGGAGGCCACCCCCATGAGGGTGATCAAGGCCAAATCGAGGGGAATATTTCGCCAGCGAGCCTGCTGCGATCGCTTCATTCAGCCTATCCTGCCGGGGCGTGGTCTCAGTAACAAGCCGCAAGAGGGATGCCATCTTAAAGACGCTAGGAATCAGGGCTTTACGGGGGCTGGCCGAGGCCGTGGATGTAGATTTTGCCCGCTCAACAGGGTTGAGAGGGCGCGCCTGATCGCGCTTTTATGGGTCTCGCGGGGACAACCGCCAATTTTGGCAGGCCATCGAAAAACCATGTCCTTGAATAAGTTTCTACAAATTGCAATCTTTCTGGGGACTGGTTCGGTGGTCATTTGCTGGGGCCTTGTTTCCGAGGCTCAGTCTTTGCCGTCGGAGTCTCCCAGCGGGCTCACGAAGCTCAATCACATCATCTTCCTGGCGCAGGAGAATCGCTCGCTTGATCACTACTTTGGAGAACTCCGCCAGTATTGGGCGGATAACGGTTATGCTGATCGATCGTTCAACGGCTTGCCACAGTTCAATCCAGCTTCAGGTCTGCCACCCTACTACGGACCGCCTCCGACCAATCCCGGTTGCGATCCCGCCGATCCACCGCCGAAGGACTGCACCATCGACGCGAACAGTCCTAAGGTTGAATCGTTTGAGTTGACCACGCAGTGCACGGAAAATACGAGCCCGTCCTGGAACGAGGCGCATGTGGACTGGGATTATTACGATCCAATGGGCAGGTCCGGGGCTAAGCTGAATGGTTTCGTTTATACGGCGGCTCACGATGCCAGAGCTGACGGCTTTTACGACGTCGACGGAAAGCGCGCCATGGGCTATTACGACGGGACTGATTTGAACTACTACTACTTCATGGCATCGAACTTCGCTACCTCGGACCACTGGTTCAATCCGGTCATGGCTCGCACCCATCCGAATCGGGAGTACCTCGTCGCGGCTACTTCTCAGGGAGACGCTTATCCGATAGGCACTGACAGCGGGGACAAGAGTTTGCTTACCGCCACGACCATCTTTCAAGAACTGGAAAACGCGGACGTGAGTTGGAAGATTTACGTGAATCCGACGAACACTGGTTGCAATGGGCCGCCCTACGATCCCGCATGCCTGCTGCAAACCAGCTACATCAAGTATTTCGAGTGGGGACAGACGATTCCCTCAAAGTATCCCAAGAACATCGGAACAATAGGTATCCCGAACTCTGATTTCGAGAACGATTTGAAGAACGGCACACTGCCCGCCGTGGCACAGATTGAGCCGGCAACCGATGCGGGGCTGGACGAGCATCCGTCGTCTTCGGACTCATCTCCAAGCGTAACCCAAAACGGAGCTTTGTACGTTTCCGAGATTATCAACTCTGTGATGGGCAGTTCTTCCTGGAAGGATTCGGTTTTCATTCTCACCTATGACGAATTCGGCGGAATTTACGACCACGTTTCGCCGCACACCGCAGTCAGCCCGGACGGCATTAAGCCCAAGGATCTTCTGCCTCGCGATATTTGCAACAAAGGCCAGACTGGACCTACTTGCGACTTTGTCTATACCGGATATCGGGTTCCATTGATTGTGGTGTCGCCCTACACCAAGAAGCACTATGTCTCGCACACCGTGGCCGACACTACGGCGATTCTGAAATTAATTGAGACCCGTTTCAACCTACCATCATTGACTAAGCGGGACGCGGCGCAAATGAACATGACCGAGTTTTTCGATTTCGCGCATCCTGCGTGGATGACGCCGCCGAATCCGCCGATGCAGAATACGGGTGATGCTTGCTATCTCAATAGATTGCCGTGAGCAAATCTTTGGGCCCGTGACTTGACCTTTAAGCCGTCTGGGCCAGTCCCGGGCGTCATACCCCCTTTAATGCTCGTCCAGCATGAGAGAATTTCGGTGACGTCGCAGAACGGTTCCGATCGCCAAAGCATGAAAGTTCGTTGCTGCGTTGCGGGCGGTGGACCTGCAGGCATGGTGCTGGGCTTTCTGCTCGCCCGCGCGGGGATTGACGTTGTCGTACTCGAGAAGCACGCGGATTTTCTGCGTGATTTTCGGGGTGACACGGTGCATCCCTCCACGCTCGAATTGATTCACGAGCTGGGAATTCTCGATGACTTTTTACGCCGGCCGCATCAAGAGCTGCGCCAAATCGGCGCCTTGGTCGAAGATATTGAGATCCCAGTCGCAGACTTTTCTCATCTTCCCACCCATTGCAAATTCGTGGCCTTGATGCCGCAGTGGGACTTCCTGAACTTCATGGCCGAGAAAGCGAAGGCCTATCCGCAATTCCGGTTGCGGATGGAGGCCGACGTCACCGATCTGATTGTAGAAAACAACCGCGTCGCAGGCGTTCGGGCCAAAACGCCGCAGGGTACGCTGGAAGTGCACGCTGATTTAACAGTGGGCGCGGATGGCCGGCATTCGACGGTTCGCGAAAAAGCCGGCATGGAAGTGATCGATCTGGGGGCTCCCATTGATGTGCTGTGGATGCGGCTATCGCGGCAGCCCAATGATCCTGATCAGACGCTTGGCCGATTCCGGACAGGGAAAATTTTGGTGACCCTGAACCGCGGCGATTACTGGCAGTGCGCGTACGTAATCCCAAAAGGAGGATTTGAGCTCATCCAGCAAAGAGGCTTGCCGGCATTTCGCGAGCACATCGAGAATGTCGCGCCCTTCCTGCGCGGACGCGCAGCGGAATTGAAGGACTGGAACGATATCAAGCTGTTGTCGGTTGCTGTGGATCGCTTGCGGCAGTGGTCTCGGACGGGGCTGTTGTGTATCGGGGACTCGGCTCATGCCATGTCTCCCATTGGAGGGGTCGGCATCAACCTTGCCATTCAGGATGCGGTTGCCGCCGCGAATATTCTGGCGCAACCGCTGCTGCGTGGCGCGGGGACAGACGCCCTACTTTACGAAGTCCAAAAGCGCCGAGAATTTCCTACGCGGATGACTCAGCGGTTCCAGGTCTTCGCGCACAAGCGATTCATTCATCCTGCTTTGAGCCATGGAACACCCTTGCGGAAGCTTCCCCTGCCGCTCAAGCTTCTACAACGGTTTCCGATCTTGCGCCGAATTCCGGCTCGCATGCTGGGCTTGGGATTTCGCCCCGAGCATGTTCGCACGCCCGCGGCGAATCGACCCATCGAAAAACAAAGCCCGCCGTAGAGGGGTTATGGCGGGCCTGAAGACGAAACCTGGCGCTGTTTCATCTGCGTAATGCTGCTTGAGAATATTCTGCCTCTCGAGCGCGAAGAAAGTAATTGCGCAAATGGCGGAGTCATTGTCCGCTGATCCCGATGGACTTTACCTTCGGGAGGACGATCTGACGAAAGTTTAGGGTTCTTCGATAGGAATCCCCAACTTCTCGGCCATTCTGACCAGGTCCGGCAAAGAGTCCGCACCCATCTTTCGCATGAGTTGGCTGCGATGGACCTTGGCCGTGGTCTCGCTGGTTCCAATTTTGGCGGCTATTTGCTTGTTGAGAAGGCCGGAAACTACAAGTGGCAGCACCTGCCGCTCGCGAGGTGTGAGCCATTCAAAGCGCTCACGGAGGGTGGTGAGTTCCGCTTCTTGTTTGCGTCTGGCCGCGTCTCGCTCGAGTCCGAGATGAATGGCATCGAGGAGATCCTGATCGCGCCAGGGCTTGGTGAGGAACTCGACGGCTCCCGCCTTCATGGCACGGACTGACATGGGAATGTCAGCATGCCCGCTAATAAAGATAATCGGAATGGGAGTGTTGGCCTGGGCAAGCTTGCTCTGGAAATCTAGCCCACTGATTCCTTTCAATCTGATATCGAGGATCAGGCAGCTCGGCACCTCTGGCCGTTTCGCTCTTAGAAATTCCTCGGTTGAGGTGAAAGTTTCGACCCGGTAGCCGACGGAGCGGATCAAACTGTCGAGTGCTTTGCGGACGGCTGCGTCGTCGTCGATGACGAACACGATGGATTGCGCTTCGGTCATGGCTACGCTGCCTTGGGCAAAATCACTTGAAAGACTGCCCCGTGAGAAGAGCCTGGCCAAGCCCGCAAGCGGCCGCCGTGAGCTTCGACAATGGAACGGCTGATCGACAGTCCCATTCCAATTCCCTCGGGCTTGGTGGTGAAGAAGGAATCGAAGATACGGGATGCTTGGTTCGGATCGAGTCCCCTCCCGGAATCCTGAACCTCGACCAGCACGCCCTCCGCGTCTCTCGCGGACTTGATGAGCAGGGTTCTGGGCCGGTCCTTGATCGTAAGCATGGCGTCGATGGCGTTCATGATCAAGTTCAGCATCACCTGCTGCAACTGGACCCGGTCCGCGAGCACGGTGGGAACCTCAGGCGACAGTTCAGTATGTACGGCGACACCGCCTACGGTGAGCTCCTTGTGGGCCAGGGCTAATACCTCTCGGATGACTTCATTCACATCCAGCGGCCGCAGCTCGGGTGGTGCCTTCCGCAGCAGGGCTCGAATCCTATCGATCACGCGGCTTGCCCGATTCGCTTCCTTCATGGCGTTGGTCATGGCTTGCCGCGCTTCGGCCAGATTGGGCGGCTGTAGAGCGAGCCAGTGCAGGGAGGCGCTGGCGTTGGTGGCCACCGCCGCCAAGGGCTGGTTGATTTCATGAGCGATCGATGCGGTTAACTCACCCATGGTCGCGATGCGAGCCACCCGGGCTAGCGCGGACTGCGATTCCTGCAGTGCCTCTTCCGCTCGCTTGCGCTCGGTGATGTCGGTGGCGAAGACGGATAGGCCCTCGGGCGCGGGGTAAAAACGGTTCTCCCACCAGGTGTTGGTGGCGGGATAGTGGAAATCGACGATGACCGGGATGCGTTCCTCCATCGCTCGCCGATATTGGCGCTCCAATTCCGTACCAATGATATCCGGATACAGTTCCCACAGAGTGTGGCCCAGAATCTGTTCGCGCGGGCGCGCCATCGCCAGCACCGCAGCCCGGTTTACGTAAAGGTAATGCCAGCCCCGATCGAGAAGAATGTGGGTATCGGCCATGCTGTCAAGGACGGACTCGGTGCGCGTCTGGGCCTGCCGCAGTTGCTCCTCCGCCCGTTTGCGCTCCCTGATGTCGCGCGCGACCACCTCAACTGCCGGTGACCCTTTCCAGGTAATAGGAATCCCCGCCGACTCGACCTCTACGAACGAGCCGTCGAGCGCGACCAGAGCGCACTCCATGGGGGAAGACGCTGTTCCTGTCTGGTAACAATGTTGGATTCGCTGCCTTATGAAGTCCCGGTAGTCGGGATGAACGATCTCCAAGATGCCTTTACCGACGAGTTGCTCTGGCTGCTGCGCGCCCAGCAATCTCATGCCGAAGGGATTGACAAAAACGATTTTGTTTTCGCTATGAACATACAGCGCGTCGGGGAGTGCCTCCACCAGCTTCCGAAATCTTTCTTCAGTTTCCGCAAGCTCCTCGTTGACGGTTATCAGTTGGCTGGTTCTTTCGAGAACACGGCGCTCCAGTTCTTGGTTGAGCCGCTCGAATTCCACACTCGCCCGCTTGTCCACGGACGATGTCACCATGGCGGCCACGAGCACGATCAAGGTCACAATAGCAATTGCATCGTTGCCAACGGCGGAGATGCTCACGGCGTGGGAAAGATCCGGAGGCGGGGCGGGGATGAAACTTGCGGCAGCCATTCCGGTGTAATGCATCGCCGAGACGGCGAGTCCCATCACGATGGCGCTGCCGACCCTTCGCGGAACAGTCCATCTGGTCTCCTCTCGTAGATCGAACGCCATCAACAGCGCGATTAGAGAAAACAAGACCGCAAGCAGGATGGAACAGGCGACCAGAAGGGGGGAGTACCGAGTGACGGCAGGCAATCTCATTGCGGCCATGCCGATGTAGTGCAGGCCGGCGATGCCGGCGCCCATAATGACGCTGCCGTTCAAGGCTTCGCGCCAGCCCATCTTCTCGCGGCTCGCCACATACATTGCGACCGCGGACGCGAAGATGGCCACCAGGAGTGCTACCAGGATTGTCGGCAAGTGGTACTTGATGGGTACTGGCAAGTGGAAGGCCAGCATCCCCTTGAAGTGCATCGCCCAGATGCCGATGCCCATCGCGATGGCGCCACCGCTCAACCAAGCCAGGCGAACCCGGCCCCTGCCGGCGGTTACGCGTCCCGTAAGGTCGAGCGCGGCATACGACGCAGCGATGGCTATCAGCACCGAGCGTGCCACCTCGGTGTGGTCGTAGGAGCCGGTCATCGGCGCGATCGCGGAGACTGTCACGAAGAATCTCCCCGGGGCCCGTTTGGAGGCGGCTCCAAACTTACAGCACGAACTGCGGACGGAGTACCGGCATCCCTGATCTAGCCGAGAGCCTCACCGCTGCGGATCAGAGCCTGCGTGGCAGGCACACGGCCACCTGCGGTCGCGTGGTCTTCACCAGGTCAAACTCTAGCTCTTTCGCAGCCAATCACCGAGTAAGTGGTGTAGCTTCGCGTACAGCTCAACATGTCCGCACTCTTCACATACACCGACCGAGACCGCCCCTGAGTACACGGGACCGTCAACAGCTTCTGGTCGCGCAAAATCTAACTTCACGACACCGCTAACCCTCTTGGAATGCTCGCATGGTTCCGGAGCCATTTTCCCCCCTCGCGGCAACCGGTTTGATACGACGTTCGCATATCCAGTTGACTCCTAGAACCAAATCAACTGATGGGCGAAAGCCCGCATTGTTGCAGCTAATCTACACCTAAAGCTAGGGTTGTCAAGAGTGGGTTCCGCGGTGGCTACGCTGATTTGATCAGCTTGGCGTTGCCCACAGCTATACATCGGAGATTTGGTAGGCAAGTTAGGTGCCCGAGTGCTGCAACCGGAATTCCTGCTACTGCCTAAACCTTCGTAAAGCCTCCCTTTGCCAAAGTTGAACCTGTCCGCATGACGGGAGAATAGATTCGTGGCCAATTGCCTGCTACTTTTCTGATTGAAGCGAAGAATTTCCGGGTTGTCGAGAATGCCGCAGTCCGAGTCAATCCTGTTCTGGTGGGAACAATGGCCGTCCATAACCCTAACTATGGAAGAAGAAGAAAATCGCGCAGAAAAAGAGTTTGAAGAGATCGTGGGCGATAGCCCGGCGCTTAAGCGAATGCTGCGCTTGGCGATGAAGGCCGCGCGAAGCGACGCTCCGCTGTTAATTCTTGGTGAACCTGGTTCAGGGAAGGAGTTGGCTGCCCGGGCCATCCACCGGATCAGCCTCAGAAGGAACGAGAGTTTCGTGAAGATTAACTGTTCGGCGGCTGTCGAGGGGACTCTGGAGCGCGCTTTATTCGGAGATGCGGCTGAGGCTGAGGAAAAAAGCCAAAAGATCGGCCAGGTGGAAGTAGCAAACAATGGAATATTATTTCTGAATGAGATCGCGCAGGTTCCACTGGGCACTCAAGCTAAGTTGCTTCGCCTATTGGAGCGGCGGGAGTTTGAACGAGTGGGCAGCACGCACAGTATTCGGGTGAATGTGCGCTTAATTGCGAGCACGAAATACGATCTGGGTGAGCGAGTCGCCGACGAGATGTTTCGCGACGATCTGTACGATCAACTGAATGTTTTTCCCATCCGGGTTCCACCACTGCGGGAGCGGCGCCAAGACATTCCCTTGCTGGCGCGCTATTTCATGCAGAAGTTCGCCCGCCGCATGAACAAGGACATCGAGAGAATTCCGGATGAGACCATGACCTTCCTCGCCAACTTCGACTGGCCGGGCAACGTCAGGCAACTGGAAAACCTGATTCAGCTCTCGGTAGGTTTGACTGAAGGCGCTACGTTGCAAGTTCCACTTCCAGACTTGCGACCACCCAGCGGGGAAAACGCCAGGCCCCCTGAAGCTTAACTTCGCGTTCCATCCTTGGAAGCCCTCACACCTTGCAATAAGCGGACTCCGCAAAACAGGTACGACTATCCTCAGCTTTTACGTTCCTTATAAACCGGACGAAATCACATAACAAGCCGGCCGTGTTTAGAGCGGCAGATTTTTGAAGCTCCACTTGACCCGCGAAAATTACTCTTTTTTTACCAGCCTTTCACATCTCGCAGAGTAAAATGTTGCCGCCCTTTGTTCCGGACAGTCGTCAGGAGGTAAGCATTATGAAGCGGTCATGGTTTGCGGCAGGTTTAGTCGTTTCGTTCGCAGCGCTGATGGCGGGCGAGTTGCCATCTGCTGATTCCTGGCCACAGTGGGCGAAGAATCCTCAGCATACTGGCTTCATTCAGGTGAGCGGCCAATCGGCGAGCCAAAAGCTTGCCGAGATTCGCTACGATCCTTTCGTTCCTCAGGAAAAGCGCGACGACTTTGGGGAGCTCATCGTGCATTACCAGGTTCCATTGATAGAGGGGAACAGCGTTTATATGGAATTCAAAACGGGCAAGTGGATCCCCTGCCACCCCGCCGGCAACTGGACGACCGGGGCGCCTTGCGGTCCCAATACCTGGGACAAAGAAATATGGAATGAGAAACGCCTCGACTGGCAACAAGGAAAGCTGGTCGAGAAGTGGAACTACCAGAGCGACTGGAAGCCCGAACCCAACGCAACGTCTGGGCTGGGTGGATGGGAGCCAGTTTTCCATCCGGTACTGACTGGAGAGTTCATTTATGTCCCTGGTTTCGGCGGCACGGTGTGGAAGGTTAACAAGAGCGATGGGACGGTCGTGTCCCGCATCAATCCGTTCGGCACCTCGATCGACAAAAACAAGTATGTCTCCGGTCCGCTTACTGCGGATTCGCACGGCGATGTGTTCTACAACGTGATAAAACTCGATCCGACAAATCCTTGGACCGCGGACGTGCTCGGGTCATGGCTGGTCAAAGTAGCCGCCGACGATACCGCGTCGACGGTAACCTTCCAGAAATTGACTAAGGGAGCGCCGAAGGGAACGGATAACTGTCCTTTGTTCTTTTACCAGCAGAATACACTTCCATGGCCGCCGAGCAAGAACGCCAAGCCCATCGACATACCCTGTGGGACGCAGCGGCCGGGCGTCAACGTAGCCCCAGCCATCGCGCCCGATGGAACGGTTTACACCGTGAGCCGTGCACACATCGATCTTACCGTCGGCTACCTGATAGCTGCGAATCCAGACTTGACGCCGAAATGGCACGCCTCGCTGGCAAGGCGTTTGCATGATGGCTGTGGCGTTCTGGTGCCAATCGCGAAGCACAAGAACCAGCCCAATGCATGCCGCGAGGGAGCGAACTTCGGAGTCGATCCCACTACCAATGATTGGGGCTCGGGATGGATTGTTGACCAGGCTTCCTCAACACCCACGGTTTTACCCGATGGAAGCGTGCTGATGGGTGTGCTTGGGCAGTACAACGCCAGCCGCGGTCACCTGATGAAATTCAGCGACGCCGGGAAATTTTTGGGCGCCTACGATTTCGGCTGGGATTCTACGCCGGCGGTCTACCCTCACGACGGCACCTACTCGATCGTGATCAAAGACAACCACTATCCGGGCGGACTCTATTGCGGCTTTAACAGCCCAATTTGCAAGCCGCTTCCTGCCGGGCCTTACTACGTAACTCAGATCAACGCGGATCTGAAGCCGGAATGGAAGTTTAAAAACACCACCATCGACAAGAAGCATCCCGACGGTTACGAGTGGTGCATCAACGCGCCCACCATCGACGCCAACGGAGTGGTTTACGTCAACAGTGAAGACGGCAACGTGTATGTTCTTGAGCAGGGCGGAAAGCTGCAGTCGAAGCTCTTTCTCCAGTTGGCGCTGGGCGCGGCTTACACCCCGCTGTCGCTCGGACCGGATGGCAAGATCTACACTCAGAATGACGGCGAACTCTTTGTCGCTGGTCAATGAAGCTGCGGTAGGTTTGCTCACGTAGGGGCGGACGCCCTCGTCCGCCCGGCGGAGCAACGCTCCGCGGACCCCGACTGTGACGATTCCGCGAACCGCCCGGACGAGCATCCGAGGCTACGTGGTGGTTCTCTGCATTACGCAATCTCTTCCAGAAACGACTAAACTAGTCAGTTGGGATCTGTTTTCAGGAAGGCAATCTTTTATGAACAGCTTTGGCAGCCGTTCCACCCTCCGCGTTGCTGGACACGACTACGAAATCTATCGCATCGACGCACTCGATAAGCAGGGCATTTCTACTAAGCATCTTCCTTTCTCGCTGCGCATTCTTCTGGAGAATTTGCTGCGCACCGAAGACGGCGTCAGCGTGACCAAAGAGGATATTCGAGCGCTGGCAGCATGGAACAACAAGTCGAAGCCGGACAAGGAAATCGCCTTCACCCCAAGTCGCGTCTTGATGCAGGACTTCACGGGAGTGCCGGCGGTGGTCGATCTCGCTGCCATGCGCGATGCCATGAAGCGCCTCTCCGGCGATCCCGCGTTAATCAATCCCTTGCAGCCTGCTGAGTTGGTCATCGACCACTCGGTGCAAGTGGATGAATTCGGCACCCCGCAAGCCTTCCAACTAAACGCCGAACTCGAATTCCTGCGCAACAAAGAACGTTATGGATTTCTGCGCTGGGGACAGACGGCTTTTCGCAATCTTGCCATCGTTCCACCCGACACCGGAATTGTGCATCAGGTCAACCTCGAGTTTCTGGCGCGGGTTGTCTACGTACAGGAATTGAACGGCAAGCGCGTGGCTTATCCCGATACGCTTGTCGGCACCGACTCCCACACCACCATGATCAACGGTCTCGGCGTGCTGGGCTGGGGCGTGGGCGGAATCGAGGCAGAGGCCGCGATGTTGGGGCAGGCTGTGTCGATGCTGATTCCGCAAGTGGTCGGCGTGAAGCTGACAGGCAGACTGCGCGAGGGCGCCACAGCTACCGATCTGGTGTTGACCGTAACCGAGATGTTGCGCAAGCACGGCGTAGTTGGAAAGTTTGTCGAGTATTTTGGACCAGGTCTGCTGGAACTGCCGCTGGCCGATCGTGCCACTATCGCGAACATGTCTCCGGAATACGGCGCGACTTGCGGCATTTTCCCAGTTGACAAAGAAACCCTCGCCTACTTGCGGTTGACCGGACGCTCCGAGGAACAGATCGCGTTGGTCGAGTCCTACTGCCGCGAGCAAGGGTTATTCCACGACGAGAAAACGCCCGAGGCGCAATATTCGGAACTACTTGCTCTTGATTTAGGCACCGTCGAATCGAGCCTGGCTGGTCCGAAGCGTCCGCAGGATCGCGTGCCGCTGAATCAAGCACGGGAATCGTTTCAGTCGTCATTGCCGTCGTTGCTAAAGCCGAAATCCGGCGTGACCGCTGCTGCGCAAACCACCGCGTCTACCGACACCGCAAAGAAGCTGGCCGGATGGGAGCAGGAAGGCGGCAGTCCTACAGCTGTCGGAGTGGGAGATCACCTGGTGGAGGAGCACGTTCCTGCAGCGGCGGGTGCGGCTCTGCGGCATGGCAGCGTCGTGATCGCGGCCATCACAAGCTGCACCAACACGTCTAACCCTTCGGTGATGGTTGCCGCCGGCTTGGTCGCGAAAAAGGCGGTGGAGCGGGGCTTGCAGGTTCCATCCTGGGTGAAGACTTCGCTGGCTCCGGGTTCAAAAGTTGTGCGGGATTATCTGGAGCGGGCTGGGCTCACTTCGTATCTGGAGAAGTTGAAGTTTCACATTGTGGGCTACGGTTGCACCACCTGCATTGGAAACTCGGGTCCGCTGGCGGAAGAGATTTCAAAGGCGATCGACGAGAAGAATCTGGTCGTGGCGTCGGTGCTCTCCGGCAATCGCAACTTTGAGGGACGCATTAATCCTGAAGTGCGGGCCAACTATTTGATGTCGCCGCCGCTGGTTGTGGCCTTCGCGCTGGCGGGACGCGTCGATCTCGACTTGCGCAAGGATGCGATTGCGAATGATAAGCAAGGCAAACCGGTGTACTTGGCCGATCTCTGGCCCTCTCGCAGTGAAGTGGACGAGGCTATCAAGAAATCGATTTCGTCGGACATGTTTCGGCGCAGCTATGGCGAGGTTTATCACGGAGACGAGCGCTGGCGCGGGTTGCCTGTTCCCAAGGGAGAAACCTACGCATGGGATAAAGATTCGACTTACATCCGGCGCGCTCCTTACTTCGATGGCATGACGCTCAAGCCTTCGGCGGTGGACGATATCAGAAATGCGCGCGTGCTAGCGGTCCTCGGCGACAGCGTGACCACCGATCACATTTCGCCGGCAGGGTCCATTAAGAAAGATAGCCCGGCGGGAAAATATTTGATCGACCACGGCGTCAAGCCGGCCGATTTCAACTCTTACGGCTCGCGGCGCGGCAATCACGAAGTCATGGTGCGCGGCACATTCGCCAACGTCCGCTTGCGCAACAAGATGGTTCCCAACCTCGAAGGCGGATTGACACGTCACCTGCCCGACGGCGCAGAGATGACGATCTTCGAAGCGTCTGAGAAATACATCGCAGAGAAAGTTCCGCTCGTGATCCTCGCTGGCAAAGAGTACGGTTCCGGTTCGTCTCGCGATTGGGCTGCGAAAGGTCCCCTATTGCTTGGAGTGCGTGCCGTTATCGCGGAAAGTTACGAGCGCATCCACCGTTCCAACCTGGTTGGTATGGGAATTCTTCCCTTGCAATTCCTCGAGGGAGAAACGGCGCAATCACTCGGATTGACGGGTGAGGAAGTCTTTGAGATCACGGGCATTCGTGAACTGATTGGAAGCTTCGGGCCGGGATGGCAAGTGAAAGTGCGAGCCAATGCGAACGGGAAGACAACCGAGTTCAAAGCGCTGGTGCGTATCGACACACCCCAGGAAGCCCAGTACTACGCCAATGGCGGCATCCTGCAATTCGTTCTAAGGCAACTGCTGTCAACCAAGCCGGCGGCCGTCCATGCGTAAGGAAAAACGACCTGTAGAGACGTAGCTTGCTACGTCTCTGTCGGATGAAAAAGCCCAGACTGCGAGGAAGCCCGCGCCTGAAGGCAAATTGTTGTGGCCATGCGCCGTCTGGGCCCCCTTATTCCGATTCGGGGAAATTCTTGTCAATATGGCAAAATTACACGATCGGGCTTAAGTAGATGAGAACGCTGGAAATATAAAGTTGCTAAACGTGGCGGGTTTACCCCTTTGAAAATGCTAGCATTATTTTAGAGATCAATTCTCAGACGCGGCCCTTCTGGCCGCGTTTTCTATTTCCGGGACAATTCAATGTTCAAAGAAGGTGGTACCGAACGCGGTGGGTTCAAGCTGCGCGGAGAATGGGCAGAACTGCTTTTCATGACGCGCGCCGCCGAGCACGGGCTGCGCGTGATTAAGCCTTGGGGCGACAGCAGCCGATACGACTTCGTCGTGGAAACCGGAGGGCGCTTTCTCCGCGTGCAAGTAAAATCCACCAGCAACCGCCGACGTAAGCTGTATGCCTGCGCAATTCAAGGCAGCGCGCGAAGGCGCTATACGGCCGCCGAGATAGACTTCTTCGCAATCTATGTAATTCCAGCCGACAGCTGGTACATCATCCCAATCGAAGTCGCCAGCCGGGTAAAGTATGTGATTGGTTTATCCCCTCACAACTCACTCTCCCAGAACGCTTGCTATAAGGAAGCGTGGCATCTGCTGCGGGGAGAATGAGTGCATGTTTTTCATGGTAAGTGTAGGCGCGGGCGTCCTCGCCCGTGCGGGGTCAGGCTACCGGCTGACCCGTTCAATCTCCGCCAATGCTTTGTTCTGGCGGTAGTGGCGGATTTCGATCACGCTGGCGCTGATCAAGACGATGACGCCTAGTATCCCTGCAGCCGGCAATGCAATATAGCGATACGCCGTTGTCAAGTGGAGTTGAGTACCGTGCATGCGGGCTGCGATCACGAGTCCCATGATGCCTAGCAGCAGGCTCACCGCAAAAGCAACCAGGGTCAGAAGGAAAGTCACCAGCACAACCCGCAGGGGAATCCAGTACCAGCGAGGTTTGCTGGCGAGGCTTTTGCTGGGGGACATCGCGGTTCATTGTAACGCCGCCGGGTTGGTCGCGCTGCCCCGCAACCTGATGCAATGCCACTTCTCGGCCAGTCTCGCTAGGCTAGTGCGCTAGAATACTTGCTATGTCGCAAGCTGCACCCGCATCCACGCGTTCTCCGGACGAAGTCGTTCGCCAGAGCCCCGTCTCGCAAGCGCCCAATGGCATCTGCTATGCAATTGTCGGGGAGGTTACCGTGGCAGCTTCCGATCTGGAGCGAATGGTCGCCGCCGTTCCTGATTCTGCTGCAGCCGCTTTGCAGCGCAAGGCTTACTACTTTGTTCCGCTCACGGTGAATCACGGCGAGGACACTGTCATCTCTGATCGTTACGATGTTGCGCTCAGCGACAATGCGGTTTGCCATCGCAATATCGAGCTGGGCGATTCGCAGTGCGTGTTTATTTCTACCCGGCTAATGGACGACAAGTTTTCCGTCGCTTTCGAGTTCTACATCAACGTGGGACATGCGGTCGTTGAGAAAGTGGGAGTCTCGCAAGAGTTTGCAGACTTGGCTTGGAAGCAGGTCGAGGCTGGGGCTCGCGGCGAGACTTCGCTGGATGCGTGGGAGTCGCGCAAGGCGGCGACTTCGCATGGGCCGGATGTGGAGAAGCATAAGAACGAGTATCTGGCGGCGACTTTCTCGGATGCGATTTCTATCTACTTGCTGTCTTTGTTTATCGATGTCGACTATTACGATCTGCGGGAGCGCGACTACCCGCTTCTGGCTCCGGCGCAGATGGCGGAGCGGTTGAGGAAAGTGGCGGAGCTGTTTCCGGCGAATCCGGGGTTCGAGTTCGCGATTTACTACAAGCGGAGAAGCTAACCTACTCACCACAGAGACACAGAGTCACAGAGAATTTCAACTTTTTCTTTATTGCTCTCTGTGATTAAAATCATCCCTCCCAATGCTTGTAACTGTCCGATCCTTCGCGAAGATTAATTTCGGTCTGCGGATTGGGGTGCTTCGCTCTGACGGATTTCACGAGTTGCGGACCGTGTATCAGACCATCGCGTTACACGATGTCATTCGGGTGCAGGTTGGACGTGGATCGGGGATTGAGATCCATTGTGAAGATTCGCGCGTGCCGAAAGATGAGTCGAACACTTGCTATCGGATTGTCGAGCGCGCGATGGCAGTGCTCAAGGCGCGTGGCCGAGTGGTGATCGAGATCGAGAAGCGGTTGCCGGTGCAAGGTGGATTGGGCGGGGCTTCGGCGAATGCCGTGGCTGCGTTGCTGGGGCTTGAGCGGGCGGTGAGTAAAAAGCTTTCTGCGCCTGAAAGATTGCGGATCGCGGCGGAGGTTGGATCGGACTTGCCGCTGTTCCTGGTCGGCGGGACGGTCTTAGGCGTTGGGCGAGGCGAAGAGGTTTATCCCTTGCCGGATTTGCCGGCGATTGCGTGTGTGGTTGCGACTCCCGAAATCGGAGTTTCAACTCCGAAGGCATTTGAGGATTGGGATTTGTTTCTAGCCGGCCAACCTAAGGGGCTAAAGCCCAGGTCTTTTAAGTCGCCGGGTGGCACGGCTGAAGCCGTGCCCTTCCCTGACACACATTGGGTTGGGAAAGGTCACGACTTAAGTCGTGCCGAGAACGCTGGCACAAATCGGGTTCGGGAAGGGAGCGACTTCAGTCGTGCCGATAGCCGGGATATGACTTCGGCTTTAGCCGCCGAGGGGCTTCGCTCGACCTGGACGGGCGAGGACGCCCGTCCCTCCATCGATCATGGGCCACTTAAATTGACGCCTCCTGTTGCGTCCGATAGAATGGTTGAGTTCGGTCGCGTGCTTCCGGCGTGGCTGGGCGGTCTGTCCCAGGGAAAGCTTAAGACTGGGAGGGCTTCATCCGGTGTCCCTGTGAGCAAAGGCAGGGGCCGGGCCGAGACCCCGCTTCTCGACCTCGTCCGTACCGGGATCGAAAACGACTTTGAACGCGTCGTCTTTCCTAAATATCCCGAATTGCGTGAGGTCAAGCTTGTGCTCGAACGCGCAGGCGCGGTTTATGCCTCGCTGTCCGGCTCCGGTTCCGCGACCTATGGGTTGTTTGCGTCCCGGGAGGCGGCCGCGAAAGCTGCAGCTCGGCTGCGCAAGCACGGCATTCCGGCAACGGCCACGACCACGCTGACGCGCCCGCAGTACTGGAAGAAGATTTTCGATTGACGATTTCCGATTGCCTGGCGGCGAGTTACACTAAAGAAGCCAGCCGATCGTCAACAATTGAAAAGCGTTTTCACGGAAACTGGGCCGTCGACTAATGGCAGGTCAAGTGCCTTTGGAGCACTTTGTCTAGGTTCGAATCCTAGCGGCCCAGCCAGAAAAACAGCAATCAGCTTTCAGCCGTCAGCTATCAGCTGAACCAAACTGAGAGCTGAAAGCTGAGAGCTGAACTTATGGCAACTCTTGCGACAGCGACGGACAAGAAGCCGCAGATGGGCGCCGAGGAAAAACCGGAGCGTAAGCCTCAGCGCGGGCGCGTAGACGATAAGTTCAAGATCTTCAGCGGCACTGCCAATGAGGCGCTTGCCGATGAGGTCTGCGCTTTTCTCGGCATGAACCGCGGCTTGGCGTTGGTAACGCGTTTCAGCGACGGTGAGGCTTACGCACAGATTCAGGAGAACGTGCGTGGCGCCGACGTTTTCGTGATGCAGCCCACTTGCCGTCCGGTGGACGAGCACATCATGGAATTGCTGTTCATGATCGATGCTCTCAAGCGGGCTTCGGCACGCCGCATTACGGCGGTGATTCCGTATTTTGGTTATGCCCGGCAGGACCGCAAGGATAAGCCAAGGGTTCCGATTTCGGCGAAGATGGTCGCGGATTTACTTACGACCGCAGGGGCGGATCGGGCGCTGATCGTTGATTTGCATGCGCCACAGTTGCAGGGGTTCTTTAACATTCCCGTCGACCATCTGTTCGCGTCGCCGGTGCTGGTTGATCATTTCAGAAAGCTGAACCTGCCGAATCTGACGGTGGTTTCGCCAGATGCCGGTGGCGTGGAGCGGGCTCGCTTCTTCGCCAAAAAGATGGATTCTGCGCTAGCCATCGTCGATAAGCGCCGCGTGGAGATGAATGTGGCCGAAGTGATGCATGTGATCGGCGATGTGAATGGCAGAACTTGCCTGGTGATCGACGACTTGATCGATACTGCGGGCACGTTGGTAAAGACGGCCAGCGCTCTGATACAGAATGGCGCCAGCAAGGTTTATGCCTGCGCTTCGCATCCGGTGCTTTCCGGATCGGCGGTGGAAAACATTTCGCAGTCTCACTTTACGGAAGTTGTCGTGACCAACACCATTCCGCTAAGTGAGGCGGCAAAAAGCGAGCCGAAGATCAGAGTTTTATCCATCGCGGGATTGATCGGACGCGCGATTCAGTCGATTCATGAAGAAACATCCGTTAGCAAGTTATTTCTGTAGACAGGAATCAAATTATGGCAACTGCAACCGAAAATACTCTATTGGAAGCGCAGCCGCGTGAGGCTGGCACGAAGAACGACGCACGCCGTGTGCGCCGTGAAGGCAAAGTCCCGGCCGTGCTGTATGGCGCCGGCAAAGACGCTTTGTCGGTGAGCCTTGATCCGCGCCAGGTCTCGCGCATTTTGCACTCGGAGACTGGGTACAACACGATTTTTGATCTGGCTCTGGACGGCGGCGAGCGCACCAAGGCCATGATCGTGGACTGGCAGTACGAGCCCATCAAAGGGGCGTTGCTGCATATTGATCTCAAGCGGATTGCGATGGACAAAACGCTCACCGTCAATGTGCCGATCGTACTGAAAGGTGAAGCGGCGGGCGTGAAGCAGCAGGGCGGCATTCTGGAACAGATTCTCCGCGAAGTGGAAATCGAGTGCTTGCCCAACGACATTCCTGCGTCGATTGAATTGGACGTCAGCGAGTTAGTTTTCGGCAAAGTGCTGCGGGTTTCCGATCTGCCGCACAGCGACAAACTCAAGTTCTTGAGCGATCCGAACCAGTCGGTGGCTACGGTCATCTCGGTGAAAGAAGAAGTGGTGGCCACGCCCGAGGCGGTTGCCGCGGAAGCTGGCGCGGTGCCTGCGGAGCCCGAGGTTATCAAGAAGGGCAAGCAAGAAGTCGGAGAGGAAGGCGCGGAGCCTGCTGCAGAGAAGGCCGAAAAGCCCGAGAAATCCGAGAAGAAGGAAAAGAAGTAACAGCATTTCACCACAGAGTCACAGAGACACAGAGAAGGCTTGGAAGTTTCTGAGACCGAAAAACAAAATTGATTTCTCTGTGACTCTGTGCCTCTGTGGTGAACAGGCGTGAAGCTTATTGTTGGGCTGGGCAATCCGGGAGTGGAATACCAGTTCACGCCTCACAATGTGGGATTTCTTGCTGTTGACCGGATTGCGAATGTGTTTGGGGTCGAGGTCAGAAATCGGCAGTGCCGGGCGCTTACCGCGAGGACAGTGATCGGCTCGGAGACGGTTCTGCTGGCCAAGCCCGAGACGTTCATGAACCTGAGCGGCATCTCGGTGCGTGAGTTAGTGAGCAAGTACGAGATCAGGGTGGAAGAAGACCTGATCGTGATTCAGGATGAACTGGATTTTCCGCTGGGTACGCTTCGCATTCATCGGAGGCGGAGTTCGGCGGGGCATAACGGGATTGAGTCCATTATCAACGCCCTGGGCACGCAGGATTTTTTGCGGATCAGAATGGGCGTCGCCCCGGATCACAAGATCGCAGACGGAATGAGTTATTTGTTGTCGCCGTTTCGTAAGGCGCAGCTTAAGGTTGTGGACGAGATGCTCGAGGTTGCGAGCGATGCGGTGAAGGCGATCTTGAGTGACGGCGCCGCTGCGGCGATGAACCGCTTCAATCGGAAGGTCGAGACGGAAAAAGATTAGCCACGGATTTGCGGGGATTAACACCGATTCTCTGGAGATCCGTGGCAGATGGAGACTATGGAATGAATCGTACTTATGAACTTATGTTCATCGTCCGCCCGGATATGGCGGAAGAGGATCAGGACAAACTTATTTCTACTTTGGAGACGGCTGTGGCTTCTTCCTCCGGGCACGTGAAGAGCGTGGAACGGATGGGCAAGCGGCGGCTGGCTTACACCGTGCGGAAATTTCATGACGGCATTTACGTGCTGCTCACCGTCGAAGGCGGCGGTGGCCTGATCCACGAACTGGAACGGCGCCTGCGCGTGACCGAACCGGTGATCAAGTTCCTGACGGTGCGCATCGACGAAGAGCAAAAGCGGCTGGACAAGATTAAGGCGATCAAGGACGCAAAGCGCAAGGCCGCCGCGCCCGTGCCATCGGCTGAGGCTGCTGGGGAAACTCCCGCGGCGACAGCGTAAGAGAACGCCGTTAGTCGTTGGTCTTTGGTCGTTGGCGAAACACAACGACAACAATGCTAACGACCAACGACCAACGACCGACGACCGACGACCGATTTAAGGAGCATCATGGCTGACGAAACTAGAACATCATCTGAATCATCCTCCGGCAGCGAGCGGCCCGATCGCGGCGAGCGCCGTCCCTCTTCTCGCCCCGGTGGCCCGGGCGGCGGCCGCGAAGGCGGGGGCCCGGGTGGGCGCAAATATTTCCGCCGCAAGAAAGTTTGCAAATTCTGCGTGGAAAAGATCGAAGCGATCAACTACAAGGACATTCGTCTGCTCGCGCAGTTCGTGGCGGAAAGCGGAAGGATTGTGCCGCGCCGCCTAACCGGCGTGTGCACGCCACACCAGCGACGATTGTCTTTAGCGATCAAGCAGGCACGCAACATCGCTTTGCTGCCATTTGCCGGACGCGCAGCGTAAAGCTTGTGTGGTGACGGGCGACTCGCCCGTCCGGTCCGCCTAAGAAGCGGCTGGTCCCAAGCGGCCACAATTTAAACAGGAGTTATTTATGGAAGTCATTCTCAAAGAAGATGTGGCGAAGCTCGGTTCGCGCGGTGATGTCGTAAAAGTTGCCGAGGGCTTCGGCCGGAACTACCTGCTGCCGCGGAAGCTCGCCATTGAAGCCTCTGCCGGCAACAAGGCCGTGATCGCGCAGATGAAGGCGGCATCAGTCCGCCGTTCGGCCAAGGAGAAGACGCAAGCGGAAGAGTTGGCGAAGCAGTTTGACGGCGTCTCGGTTTCTTTTAAGCGCCGTTCCGGCGAGCATGACCAGCTCTTCGGCTCTGTCACGTCCGGTGACATTGGGGATGCGCTCGAGAAAAGAGGCTTTAACGTGGATCGCCGCAAAGTCCAGCTTCACGAGGCGCTCCGGACCTTGGGTGAATTCATGATTCCCATCAAGCTGCACAAAGACGTAACCGCGCACCTGAAGGTGGTTATCGAGAAGGAAGCCGCGGAATAAAAGATTGGGCTGCTTTGCCCGCCCGGCCTGAGACGTAACAGCTACGTGTCTACAGAGGATAACGGTAGGGACGTTGCTTGCAACCTCTCAGCTTAACCGTTGTGCTTTCAGCGTTTGCTTGTTTGTTTCTGCAGCAAGAATCCTGCCCCTGTAATTCCTGCTCACGGTTGGGCTCTTGGGCCGTCCATAGCTATGCGACTGGGAAGAACGGCAATGGCGTCCCGGCGCATTCGAGGACAAGGAAAATATGCCGGCCGATGCGTGGGCTGTACCCTTTACAGTTGGCGAGTGTTCTTATCCGGTGAGACGGGACCCGAGGGAAGAAGCAGGCGGAATCCAGGAACCCCAATTGCGGGGCGATATGGCTGGGCAGGCTTCAGGGCGTATTGACGACACCTTACTGGTCCGCGAAGCGCAGCGCGGCAATCGTGCTGCCTTCGAGGAGCTGGTGCGGCACTACGACCAGGCCGTGCTCCGGCTGGCCATTCATCTCACCGGGTCGGACCACGAAGCTCAGGACGTTTACCAGGAAGCCTTCCTGAAGGCTTACAGGAGCATCGGCAGTTTTCGCTTTGAATGTTCCTTCTATACGTGGATCTACCGCATCGTGACGAACCTCTGCCTCGATCATCTTCGAAAACGGCAGGTGCGCAAGGAGGACGCTCCAGTGGCGACAGACGCGGCTGGGGAGCAGTACGATGTACTCGATCAAGTTCCCGATGGGCGGTCCGGCGCGAATCCCGAGCGCGACTTGATGCGGCGTGAGTTGGGCAAGCGCATTGGCAACGCGCTAGAGAAGCTAACGCCACGGGAGCGAATGGTTTTTGAATTGAAGCACTATCACGGGCTCAAGTTGCGCACCGTGGGTGAAGTCTTGCATACGACCGAGGAAACGGCCAAGAATACGTTGTTCCGTGCAACGCAGAAATTGCGCGGAGCGCTGGCTGACATGAGATGAACGTGTGGGCACGGGCGACTCGCCCGTGCTGTCGAGCGAAGCTCGACGTTGGCGGGTCATAGACCCGCCGCCACACAAGCAAAAAAATTCCCCTGAGGGGGTGCGATTATGAAATGCGAGTGGGTTAAAGAAAATATTCTGCTGTACGTCTACAACGAGCTGCCCGATGACGCTCGTTATGAGCTGGAGCAGCATCTGGCGCGCTGCGTGGACTGTACCGCCGAGCTCAAGACAACGCGCAAGTTCCACGCCATGCTGTCCGAATTGCCAGTCGAGGAGCCTTCGCCCAATCTGCTTGCCACTTCTCGTATGCGTCTGCAGGAAGGGCTGGAAACCGCGCAGCAAGGCAGGTTTTGGCATCGGCTGATCTTCGATCCCGCAGCCTGGCTTCGTCAGATTCGTTTTGCTCCCGCGCTGGCCGCAGCCATCTTCATCGTTGGCTTTGCCGGCGGCATCGGAACCACTTACAAAATTCTAGGCGGTGGCGGCGCTGCCTCGATTGCTTCGGGCCCGGTAAGCGCGCCAGCCGAATCTTCTATCACCGGCATTCAATCCATAACGCAGGATCCCGGATCGAACCACATCAGCATTAAGTACGACACAGTTTCCACCCAGGAAGCGAAAGGCTCGCTCAACGATCAACGCATCCAGCAATTGTTGCTCTTCGCGGCCCGCAATAACTACAACTCGGGTGTGCGGATGGATTCCGTCGATCTGCTTACTCAGGAGCCGAATAACACTCACGTTCGCGAGGCGCTGATGTATGCCCTCCGCTATGACTCGAATCCGGGAGTACGGCTGAAGGCGCTGGATGGCTTGGGCGCATATGTGAAGAGCGACCCGCGGGTGCGGGATGCGATTCTCGAAGACTTGGTACAGGATTCCAATCCGGGGGCTCGCGCCGAGGCTCTGCATCTGCTCGAACCGGTACGTGCCGACAGCAGCGTGCGGACGGTGCTGGAAAAGCTCGCGCAGAGCGATCAGAGTCCATACATCCGGTCGCAGGCTCGTATTATGCTGTCGCAGCTTCCGGAGTTCGATTGAAGAGGCAAGGTGAGCATAGGAACGGAAGGTAAATGTTGAAGCAACTCTCTAAATTCGTCGCGGTGCTGTGGTTGATCTTGCCGCTGGCAAGCGCTCAACAGACCCGCGTTTATGGTGATGGCGGGAACTGGACGCAAGAGATTACGGGATCGCTTGCGACAGCCAAGAATCTCAAAATCAAGGTGGATATTGGATCCGTACGCGTGGAAGGTGGATCACAACAGGGCATTACCTACGTCATTCGTAATCATTCCTACAGCGGTTCGGAAGATAGGGCGCGACACGAATTTGAGAACTACAAGATCAGCGCCTACGTCCACGGAGATACGGCGTGGATCGTGGGCGATTGGGAGGGCGGCAGGCCGCACAAATTCTCGGGTGATTTTGTCGTTAATGTTCCACGCGGGATGGATGAAATCAAGGTCGAGACGGAAGGGGGCAGTGTCACTACCACTGGGGTCAGAGGCCGGGTGGATGCGCAGAGTGGCGGCGGAAGCATTCGCGTCGATGACATCGGCGGGACAGTCAGCGCGGAAACCGGGGGCGGCAGCATTGATGTGGGCACTGTCGCTTCCGACGTCCGCCTGCACACCGGTGGCGGGTCGATTAAAGTGAATTCCGCCAAGGGCAAGATCGAAGCCGAAAGCGGCGGTGGAAGCCTGACGGTCGTCTCTGGCTTGCAAGGCGCGGTGCTGGAGACCGGCGGAGGCAGCATCCAGGTAGAGCGCTGCGCGGGACGAGTGAAGGCAAGTACTGGGGGCGGCAGTATTGATCTGGGGGATATCGGCGGGGGCGCAGAAATGGAAACCGGCGGGGGCAGCATCCATCTCAGTTCCGCCAAGGGGGCGGTCCGAGCGGAGACCGGGGGCGGCAGCATCGAGTTGAACGGAGTGCCGTCGGCGCGAGCAGAGACTGGAGCCGGCGGGATTGTGGCAAAATTTATCGCCTCGAACGGCGAACACAACGATTCTGTTCTGGAGACGTCCGCGGGTGACATCACAGTGTATCTGGCGCCTAACGTGAACATCAGCGTTCGCGCGTCGATCGAAGTTGCCAATGGCCACAATATTCGCTCGGATTTTCCTGATATCAAAGTGACCACCGAGGGCGGCGATTATGGTCCGAAGACGGTTACCGCGGAAGGCAGTCTGAACGGTGGCGGTCCGGTACTCAAGGTGCGTACCACGACCGGTGACATCTCTTTCCGCCGGGCAAGCCACTAAGCGGCAATTAGCAATTAGCACTTGGCATTTAGTCCCTGAAGTTTTGCGGCATAAATAAATCGCTAAGTGCTAACTGCTAAATGCTGCTTTACTCATGTGCGAGGTCAACATGCGAAACTCGATCTTTATGTCGCTAATCCTGTTGCCAGCGATGGCTCTGGCAACATACGCCGATCAGCTTACCTTTGACACTGGCGACTCCTTCGGTTTCTCCAGCGAGGACTGGGGGAGCGGCTCCTACCTTGGAGTGGATACGCGGGATATTACTTCTGACCGCGTGGCGACGCTTCACTTGAAAGACGAGCGTGGCGTCGAGGTGACGATGGTGGATCAGGATGCTCCCGCCGGCAAGGCTGGCCTCAAGGAACAGGACGTCATCCTGACTTTAAATGGTACCGACGTGCAAAGCGTCGAGCAGCTGCGCCGTATGATTCGCGAAACCCCGCCTGGGCGAGTGGTAACCCTGGGCATCAGCCGCAATGGCCAGCCGATGACCATCAAGGTGGAACTTGGCGATCGCAAAAAGAGCCACTCTCACGACTTTGGCCCCGACGGCAAGCAGTTTAAATTCAACATGCCGATGATGCCCGCCATGCCCAACTTCGCTGATATGGATCTGCCGGTTTCGATCGTGGTGGTGCACTCCTCGGCGCGCAGCGGCCTGATGGTGGAAAATCTTACGCCGCAGCTGGGAGAATTCTTCGGAGCCAAGAATGGTCAAGGGGTTCTGGTGCGCTCGGTAGAAAAGGGGAGCCGTGCCGACAAAGCTGGGTTTCGCGCCGGGGACGTGATCGTCAAAATCAACGGCGAACCGATTCATGACAGCGGCGACTTCAGTCACGCCTTGCGGTCGCGCAAGGACAACACCGCCAGCATCAGTGTGATTCGCGACAAGAAAGAACAGACCATCACCATTACTTTGCCGGAGCGCAAGGAGTCCGATCTTTTCCGCGAGAGTCTGGATGTGGAAGTCCCCGAGATCGATGCCAAAACGCGCGAGGAATTAAGTCACCTGCAAGCGGAGATGGCCCACCTCAAACCAGAGATGGAAGAGGCCATCAATCGCGGACTCAAGCAGGCCAAACCGGAGATTGAGCGCCAAACCAGGGAAGCCCAAAGACGCGCCCAAAACTTGAAGCGACAAATGCGCGATATGCAACGGCAACTGCGAGACCACCAGCGCGAGATTGAAAAAGAGCTGAGACAGGGGCTTGATAACAGCGAATTCTAACGGGGTGTTGGAGCAACGGCATTTTCACAGGCGCGGTTTAGTCCACACTACATCCGAACGGTTTATATGCCGGAGCCCTGAGCCAGACCACGTTTAGGGGCCGGAGCAAGGCAAACACGATTTCTTCCTGCCTGTTTAGCGGCATACAACCCAGCGTCGGCCGCCTTGACCAATTCGTCGCGCGTGCTGCCATGCTCGCCGTAATTCGCCGTTCCTGCGCTGATTGTGACCGGCCGGGGAACACCCGGAAACTGCCAGGCTTCCACCGTCTTGCGTAGCTTCTCCGCGACTCCCAAAGCGTGGACTGCGTTCGTCTGCGAGAGCAGAATGGCAAATTCTTCACCCCCGTAACGGCAGAGAACGTCGATTTTTCGCAATTGCTGATGAAAGATCGAAGACACCTGGCGCAGCACCTCGTCGCCCAGCAGATGCCCGAACTCATCGTTCAAGCGCTTGAATTGATCGATATCCACCATGAGCACCGCCATACCGGTGCCGTATCGTTGTGCGCGGTCGATTTCTTCGACAATCCGCAATTCGAAAAATCTGCGATTAAAGATCCCGGTTAAGCCGTCCAAATACGCCAACTGCTTTACGCGCTCGACGTAATGAGCGTTCTGGATGGCGGTGGCGCAGATGTCGGCCACCGATTCCAGCGGCTGCGTGTCGTTGGCGTTGAATGCGCCGGACCGGGTTGTGTCCAGCACTAGAACGCCGAGGGTTTGCCCAAACGAGACCAGCGGAATGCACATGCTCGATCCGCTTTCGACGTATAATCCCACGTCTGAAACCGATTTCACATCGTTCTCGATCAGCGTCTTCCCCGCGTCCAGAGCTCGTTGCCACAATCCCTGACCAGTTGCCAGCCGTCCCTCGGGCGCGCGCGTGGTGAGCTTTCCGTGGCTTGCCCGCAGCACTAGGTCGTCCTCATCCTTCAGCAGGACCGACACGTGACAGAGTTCAAAGGCCTGCTGAATCTGTAAACATACCTTGGAGAGCAATTCCTGCAAATCCAGCACCGCAGTCATTTGCTGTGCGATCGCGTTGATGGCTTCCAGTTGCGAGGCACGGTGCCGCTCCAGCGAGTACAGACGGGCATTCTGCAGCGCCATGGATGCCTGCGTAGAAAAAAGCGCTAAGAGGTCTATGGTCTCTGAATCGAAGTGGTTGAGATTTTCACTCTGGCAGTCCAGCACCCCGACCACGTGGTCGCGCACCATCAGCGGGACCGCCAGCTCCGAGCGTGTGTTCTTTGCCGACAGGATGTAACGTGCGTCCTTGCACACGTCGGCGGCGTAGATGGGACGTTTCTGCTGCGCCGCTGCCCCCGTGATTCCCCGTCCAATCGGGAGCCGGACCTGGTCGTGACCTTCATCCCATCCAACCTGGCAGCGCACGTAGAGTTCGTCCTTATCGCGCAGAAGGATGGCCACGTTCTGCAGGTGGAAATAATCGCGCGCGATGGTCAGGATCTGCTGCAGCACCTCATCCAGTTCAAAGGTGGATAGAACTGCCTGGCTCGCGTCGTAAAGGAGTGAGATCTTATGCATCGATGCTGGCCAATTCTAGCGTCCCTATCTCCGGTTACGGAGGTTCCGAAAGTAACCGGTGGCGGATGAAAGTGTAGCTACCTTTGCCTAAATACGGACAATTGGTGTTGGGCCATGCCCACCAAGACCCGTAAATACCGTGATCTTAGTAAGTTAGGAACAAGAATCTTTAATCTCCCGGCGGGGTGGAATCGCTTTTCCGGCCAGCTAAGGCTTTGATCATTCCGAGCGCCATCAGACAGATCAAAAAGTCTACTACCATCCCGAGATCGATCCGGCGGGCTTGGTGACGAGCTCCCAGCGGCAGATACCTCGCCAGCAGAAAGTATACTGCGTTCCCGGCGAGGACCGCGGCCAGGGCATGAAGAAAATTAGTCGCTTGTTTGGACATGTCCTCGTTCTAATGACGTCCTGCTAGCGTCGGCGTTTCCTCTGTTGTCACGAGGACATCTTGTCCTCGCGGCGCGGGGCCGGACGCCTCCACGGCAGCCGCCGAGACGGCGGCGCTCCGCTCGTGGACTATAGCACCGGAGACGCCTCCTGCTAACATCCCTTCAGATGCTGCAACCGGGTACCTCCGTTCAATACGTCAAGGGGATTGGCCCAAAGCTAGCCGAACTGCTGGCCGCTAAGGGCATTCAGACCCTAGATGACCTGCTGCATTACTTGCCGTTTCGCTACGAGGATCGGCTGAACCCCCGCGGCATTACTGAACTGCGCGCCGGAGAAATGGCTACCGTGATCGCGGAGGTCCGGACCTCAGGTCTTTTCCGTACCCGCCGTATGCCCATCTTTCAAATGACCGCTGGGCAAGGCAGGACGCGGCTAAAGTGTATCTGGTTCAACGCCGCTTACCTTAAGGACAAGTTCAAGCCCGGCCAGATCGTCGCGCTCTACGGTAAGGTTGAGGAGGACTATCGCGGCGGTGAACTTCAACTTACCCAGCCGCAATTCGAGATCATTGGAGAAGCCGACAATGCCAGCGACTCAGCAGAACAGAAGCTGGCGGCGTCGCTCGAGATCGGCCGCATCGTGCCTATCTACGAATCTGCCGGACAAGGGCGGCTGACCTCCCGCTGGTTTCGTCGTATCATCCATACCGCACTTGAAAACCTGCCGCCAGATTTACCCGATCCCATCCCTGCGGTCGTACGACGTCATCTGAGCCTGATCTCACCGCGCGAAGCGCTGCAGGAAGTTCACTGGCCGCAGCCTGGAGAAAGTATGGACGACCTTCTGTCTTCCCGCACCCCGGCTCACATTCGGCTCATCTTCGAAGAGCTGTTTTTCGTCGAGCTTGGACTGGAACTGAAGCGTCGCGAGCAGAAAGCACAGACGGGCATAGCGTTTCGATTGGATGATCGGGCCCGCGCCGCCATCAAGAAAATTCTCCCATTCCATCCGACTGGGGCGCAAAAGCGCGTGCTGAAGGAAATCGCATCCGACATGGAAAAGCCGTTTCCCATGCGCCGCTTGTTGCAGGGCGATGTCGGCTCAGGCAAAACCATTGTTGCCTTCGAAGCTGCCATCATCGCTATGGAAAACAGCTACCAGGTTGCGCTGATGGCCCCCACGGAAATTCTCGCGCAACAGCACTACTTCTCCGCGCGCCGGATTCTAGAAAGCGCTGGCTATCGAGTGGTGCTCCTCACCGGCTCCATGGAAGATGAGCGCAAGCGCGAAACCCGCCGACACATTGCCCGAGGAGACGCCCAACTCGTAATTGGAACCCATGCCCTCATCGAGCAAAAAGTCGAGTTTGCACAACTGGGTATGGTGATCGTCGACGAGCAACATCGCTTCGGAGTCCTCCAGCGCTTCAAACTAATGAAAAAATCGAACGACGGAACGGACCAGGTGGGGACGGGTCTTCGACCCGTCCAGGCCGAGCAAAGCTCGGCAGCTTCGCCGGAGCCAGATGTCCTAGTCATGACCGCAACCCCGATCCCACGCACTCTTGCACTCACTCTCTACGGCGACCTCGACGTCAGTGTGATCGACGAAATGCCACCCGGGCGCACTCCCATCATCACCCGTTGCGTCTCGGACGAACGATCCCCCGAAGTCTGGGATTTCGTCCGCAAGCAAGTCGCCGCAGGACACCAGATCTATGTCGTGTATCCCGTGATCGAAGAAAACGAAGAGACCGAGCTGAAAGCAGCCATGAAGATGTACAAGGAGTTGAGCCAGCGCATCTTCCAGGAGCTGCGGGTTGCCGTGCTGCATGGCCGCATGGAGCCCGACCTGAAAGAGCAGGTCATGCGCATGTTTCAAAAGTGCGAACTGGATATTCTGGTCGCAACGACGGTAATTGAAGTGGGCGTGGACGTGGCCAACGCGACCATGATGGTTATCGAACATGCCGAGCGCTTCGGGCTGGCCCAGCTTCACCAGCTTCGCGGCCGCATCGGCCGCGGCGCAGCCAAGTCCTACTGCGTCCTCATGACTGGCGGCAAAGTTTCTGAAGATGGAGAGCGCCGGCTCGACGCCATGGTCCGAACCAACGACGGCTTTCAGATTGCCGAACTCGATTTGGAGCTTCGCGGCCCAGGTGAGTTTTTTGGCACGCGCCAGGCCGGCATGCCCAGCTTTCAGGTGGCAAACATAATCCGCGACCGCCAACTGCTGGAAGCCGCTAAACGAGAAGCAGCCGCGGTCCTGGCCGGCCCAAACGCAGAAATTACACAAGCAGAAATCGACGCAGCTCTACGCCACATGCGCACCCGCTGGCACAAAAGCTACGGCCTGGTGGAGGTGGGCTAAACGCAGCCCGTGTGGAGACGCAACACGTGTGGAGGATGGGCGACTCGCCCGTCTTGCGTCCGAGAATTACGTAGACACGGCCCCTCGTCCGTGTGGGCGAGCGCGAGCTCGCCTTGGTCTCGCCGCGCCAGGAGTGGGATAATCAATGCTGGTGAAAATCAACTCCAACGCCGACCTGTATCGCAAACTCCCATCAGTAGACGAGCTGTTGCGTGACCCGGAGCTAGCCGCGCTCGCATCAAGCGAAGGGCAGGCGGCCGTTACCGACGCTGCACGCATCGTGCTGGCATCCCTGCGACAGGAGATTGCCGAAGGGCGATTCGACGCGAATAGGATCGATCTGGCTTTGTCCGGACTCGAAGAGGCAGTCGCCCGGCAGCTCCGGCAAAACCTGAAATATTCGCTGCAGTCGGTGATTAATGCCACCGGTGTCATTCTCCACACCAATCTAGGACGTGCCCCGCTCCCGGCCTCAGCGCTGGAGCACATCCGCGAGATGGCTGGAAGTTATTCCAATCTTGAACTGGACCTCGAAACCGGCGGCCGGGGCAGACGAGATGTACACGTAGACCGCCTATTCCGCAAACTGCTCGATGAACACGTGGGGACAGCCGTCCCCGGCTGTCCGGGCGAGCCAAGCTCGCTAGTTAGTGCAGACGCGGGCGTCCCCGCCCGTGCAGCCGAACCAAGAATCTCGACAATCGTAGTTAACAACAACGCCGCCGCCGTTCTCCTCGCACTCAACACGCTAGCGGAAAACGGTGAGGTCGTTGTCTCCCGAGGCGAACTGGTCGAGATCGGTGGCTCCTTCCGCATCCCGGACGTGATGTCGAAATCAAACGCCATCCTGCGGGAAGTGGGAACCACGAATCGTACCCGCATCGACGATTACGCAAAGGCAATCAACGAAAAAACCCGGCTGCTGCTGCGCGTGCATCGCTCCAACTTCCAGATCACCGGATTCACCGAGCAACCACACATCGACGAACTGGTGGGCCTGGCTCGCAAACGCAATATCCCACTCGTCGAAGACTTGGGCAGCGGCGCATTGTTCGATCTGCGCTCGATCGGCGTAAAGGGTGAACCAAGTGTGCTCGACAGCCTGCGCCAGGGCGTGGATATCGTCACCTACAGCGGAGATAAATTGCTAGGCGGACCGCAAGCAGGCATGCTGAGTGGGCGGAGCGATTTGATCGCTCGCATGCGTTCGAACTCGTTGTTCCGCGCGCTTCGGGTGGACAAATTGACTTACGCCACACTTGAAGCCACTTTGCTTGCGTATGCGAAAGGCGAGCATGATGCGATTCCTGCGGTGCGCATGATGCGTTTGTCGAAGGAAGAAATCGGAGCACGCTCGGAAGCTGTTGCGAAAAAACTGCAGTCGTCCACATTATCCGTGGAAGTGCGGGACGGCGAATCCGTAATCGGCGGCGGCGCGGCGCCATCCGCAACGCTGCCTACGCGAGTGCTGGCGATAGCTTGCGAGGGCATGAGCGCCGATGAGGTCTCGGCACGGCTGCGGGCTTCCGATCCACCGATC
Source organism: uncultured Acidobacteriota bacterium (assembly GCA_963832245.1). Classification (GTDB taxonomy): domain Bacteria; phylum Acidobacteriota; class Terriglobia; order Terriglobales; family Acidobacteriaceae; genus JABDBE01. Next base: position 549,380 of record CAWHTG010000004.1, on the reverse strand, counting down.
ATTGCGCGGGTGGAAGAAGGACGCGTGCTGCTCGATCTGCGAACCGTATTTCCGGAGCAGGACGAAGCGGTCGCGCAGGCTCTGCAGCAAGTCGCTGAAAAATGATTAGGCGGGATTCCCACGTCCTCTGCCAACTCCGCGGTGAAACAACAGTGGCAACCCTTTACACCATCGGCCATTCCACGCGTGCGCTGGCCGAGTTCCTAACCGTCCTGCGCGTCCACTCGATTCAGACCCTGGTCGACATTCGTTCCCTTCCCATGTCGCGCCGGTTGCCTCATTTCAATCGCGACGCTCTGGAGAAATCGCTGCAGGAGGCTGGAATCCGCTACGTCTGGCTCAAAGAGCTTGGCGGGCGACGAAAAAAAATTCGCGACGACTCGCCGAACGTAGCTCTCCGCAATGACAGTTTCCGCAACTATGCGGATCACATGTTCACCGACGAATTCGAACGCGGCATCGCCGAACTGACCAATCTAGCCAAGGACTCACGCACGGCCTACATGTGCGCCGAGCGCGTTTATTTCCGCTGCCATCGCATGCTGGTTTCCGACTGGCTCGTCGCCCATGGACATGAAGTCCTCCACATCGATGGAACCGGTCCGCTCAGAGCGCACCAGTTTATGGCTGAGGCGCGGCTGATCAATGGCAAGGTCATCTATCGCGGCGACCGGTTGCTCTGAGCACATGCGTCGATCCAGCGGGAGGCGCTTTCTGCTGTCCTGATTTAGACTTTCAATTGCCAGCAAAGAGGTGACTATGGCTGAACGTTCTCCGCAGACCCTTGCCAATCATATGAGGATTGATCCTCCGTTTCACTACTTTGTGTTGCCGGTTTTTGCCATCACGTGGATCGTAAGCATTGTATTTCTGGTGCGGCATCCAGGTTTCTTCCACTTCTGGATCGTGATCTTCAACGCCGCGCTGATTGTCGCTGCGATCAGGTTCCGGCAATATGCCCTGAAAGTGCAGGACCGCGTCATCCGACTTGAAGAGAGGCTACGGCTTGCTACCCTGTTGCCAGATTCGCTGCGACCACAAATCGCTAGCCTTCGCGAGCGTCAGTTTATTGCCTTACGCTTCGCCTCAGACGAAGAGGTGCCCGCGCTTGTCGAACGAACGTTGACGGCGAACCTCGCACCGGCAGATATCAAGAAGTCAATCAAGAATTGGCGCCCTGACTATTGGCGCGTGTAGCGCGTTTAGCGGGGCCAGCGGGTAGTAGACGCCTTGCTCGCTGGACAATTGCGAAACTAGACGGCATGATTGTCGGCACCGGTATCGACATAGCAGAAGTACCGCGTATCGAAGCGTCCATCGCCCGCTTTGGCGACCGCTTTCTGCGCAGGATTTTTACCGAGGCCGAGATTCGCTATTGCGAATCGAAGGCCAACCGCGTGGAACGCTACGCTGCCCGGTTCGCCGCCAAAGAAGCGGCGATGAAGGCCATCGGCACCGGTTGGAATCATGGGGTCGCGTGGCGCGACGTTGAAGTGTGCCGACAGCCCGGAGGCCGTCCTACCATCGCATTCCACGGCAAAGCGGCGCAGTTCGCGGCCAAGCTGGGCGCGGTGCATGTTGCGCTTTCACTGTCCCACACGAAAGAGTACGCGGTCGCACAAGTCATACTGGAAAACTAATAGATCAAAACCGGACGGGCGAGTCGCCCGTCACCACACGGTCCCTGTGGCCTGCTGAAATGGCTGAGTGCTGACGGCTGAACGCTGAGTGCTTCTGTTAGACTGTCGCATTCCTGAGTGAACATTCGAATGCCGGCTCTAAAGGAAACTCCTTCCATCAGCGATAACAGTTCGCAGGAAAAAGCTCACGAGCATTCCCTGTTGGCCGGCGTGGCCATCAGTAGTTTCGCGGCCTTGCTGCTGGAACTGGGGCTTACCCGATTATTTTCTGTGGTGCTCTTCTATCACTTTGCCTTTCTGGCAATTTCCATCGCATTGCTCGGCCTTGGTGCTGGAGGAGTATTCGCGCATTTAGGAAAGCGCTGGTTTGCTCGCTTTCCAACCCGCGGCTTGTTGTCATGGCTGTGTGTCTGCAATGCTCTGGTTGTACCCGTTGTTCTGGAAATCGTGCTGCACGTTCCGGTCTCCCTCACTCTGTCTCGAGCCAATTTCCTCCGGCTTACGGCGGTCTATCTAGCTTCCGCTGTGCCATTTTTTGTCACGGGACTGGAATTCTCAATCCTGTTTGCCCGCGAATCACAACGCATTTCGCGGCTCTACGGGGCGGACCTGATGGGCGGCGCGCTGGCTTGTCTTGGTGTCGTGCCTCTGCTGAACTTGCTGGGCGGCCCAAACACGATTCTCTTCGCCGGGATCATGGCGTCCATCGCGGGGGCGGCATGGGCTGCAAGCGCAAATGTGCGCAAACTCACGCTGGGCCTGGCTGCCGCCTTGCTGCTCGTGCTCGGTGCAAACCATTCGGGAAAGCTGATCGATGTCGGGTACGCCAAGGGTGTTTTTCGCGATAAGGCCTGGGTGGAGTTCGCGCGCTGGAATGCCATCTCCCGCGTGGAAGTAGATCGCCTGGGAGACGCGAAAGTAGTGGTCATTGACGCCGACGCCTCTACCTACATCATGAACGCTGATACCAGGCAATGGAAGGGCTCGGAATGGCAAGAAGACTTGATGTCCGCGCCGCCCGCGCTGGCCAACGTTCTGCGCCCTCATGGAGACTACGCGATCATTGGACCGGGTGGCGGAGTCGATGTATTGCGCGCCGTGGCCAACGGCAGCCCGAACGTTACCGGGATTGAGATCAATCCAATCATTGCCAACACCGTGATGCGGGGACGCTACGTTGACTATTCGTATCACCTGTACGAGCGGCCCGAGGTGCACATTCAGGTGACCGACGGGCGATCGTTTGTTCGCAATGCCAGGCAGAATTTCGATGTTGTCCAGATGACGCTCGTCGACACCTGGGCTTCAACCGCCGCGGGCGCCTTCGCGCTCAGTGAAAATAGCCTTTATACCGTCGAAGCGTTTCGAGAATACTTCGAGCACCTGAAACCTGACGGCATGGTTGCCATCACTCGATGGGAGTTTCGCCAGCCTCGGGAAGCTTTGCGGGTGGTGTCGGTTGCGATGCAAGCGCTGCATGAGCTGGGAGTGCAAAATCCGTTCAGAAATTTCATCGTCGTCTCTCAAGGAAATCTGGACGAGGACGGAATCCCGGTGGTCGTGCTTGCCAAGAAAAGCGCCTTCACTGCTGAAGAGGAGCAGAAAGTTCGAGCCCACTTGGGCAGCAATCCTGCCTTGGTGGCGCTATATCTTCCTTCTGATACCAAGGACAATCCGTTTTCTGCCCTCATCGCGCGCAACGATCCTTATGCTTTTGCTCGCGCGTACCCGTACAACGTGGCGCCTGTAACCGATAACGCCCCCTTTTTCTTTTTCACTTTGAAGCTGGACCAAGTTCTGCACGGAGAGGATTTGAGCCAAGGCATCGATTGGAAGGTAAACCTGGGTGTGCTCGTACTGGCTACGGTACTGGCGATTTCTTTCCTCGCGGTGATGGCATTCCTGGTGATTCCCCTGGCCGTGCGCGGAGGACGCAAACAAGTGCGCCCGGTCCGGCTCTTGTATTTTGTCGCCGTAGGATTAGGGTACATCCTCGTTGAAATAGCCTTTATCCAGCGTTTCGTGTTGTTTCTAGGCCACCCAACTTATGCCCTTACAGTAGTAGTGTTTCTGCTTTTACTTTCGAGCGGAGCCGGCAGTCTGGTATCACGAAAATGGGTGGCCCGCACTCAACAAGCCTGGCTTCCGCTGATCTTCACCGCCAGCGCTCTTCTGCTTTATGTTTTCATTTTGCCGGGACTATTGAATGCTCTGGTAGGGCTCCCCTTTGCGGCAAAACTTCTGGTCAGCGGCGCCCTGCTGGTTCCGTTAGGATTTGCCATGGGGATGCCATTTCCCACCGGGCTTCGAGCCCTGGCCAGCACACCGGCGCCGGAGTTCCCCGCAGCCGGCAAAGCTGAAATGCATCAGAGTGCGGTGGAGTGGGCATGGGCTGTGAACGCAGGTTCCAGCGTATTGGGCTCTGTCCTAGCTATGGTGATTGCCATTCAGTTCGGCCTGAATGTCACTCTGGCCTGCGGAGCCGTGGCGTATTTGCTCGCCATTCTAATGTTAACAACCTTGCACCCGCGTCTCGCCTGATGTGAAGCCCACACCAGCGGTCTGCTATTATGCAAACATTCGGGTCAGTTTTTCCGTTTGCCACGGAGAATGTTGCTATGACGTCCCTAGGGAGATTGAGTGCCTAGCCAGAAACAGTTGAAGTGGTCTCAACTGAAGGTCGGGCTCACGGTGCTGGCTGCCAGCATCACTTTAGGCATTCTGATCTTGCTCATGAGTGGCACCGGCGGTGTCTTTACCAAGAAAATTGCGCTGAAATCCTATTTTGACAACGCCGGCGGGTTGAGAGAAGGAGCGCCGGTGCGGCTTCAGGGCGTGGATATCGGTAACGTCTCTGCCATCCGGGTTGTATCCGATTCGGCCATGCGGCTCACTCCGGTGGAAGTGACCCTGAAGGTGAATATGAAGTATCACCGCAACCTGCGCAAGGATTCGGTGACGCTGCTCTCCACCGCCGGCGTGCTGGGCGAAACCTACATTGATATCGATAGTTCCCGGGCCAGCGGGCCAGAAGTCCAGGCGGGCGACGTGCTCGGCACACGCGAAACCCCGCAGATCGAGGACGTCGTCCGCGCCAGCCAAAGCACGCTGCAAAACCTGGACGCGCTGGAAAAACGCGTGGATCGAATTCTTGCATTTGTAGAGAGCGGGCAGGGTTCGATCGGCAAGGTGATTTATGATCCCAGTCTCTACAACCGGTTGAACGCCACCGTTGTCCAATTTCAGGGCTTGGTCAACGACGTTATTTCAGGGAAAGGCAGCCTGGGCAAACTGCTCGTGGACGACCAGCTTTATCGCAGCGCTAATGCGACCATCGATAAGTTGAACGGGATAATCGACGATCTCAACGCTGGCAAGGGCACTGCCGGTAAGTTCTTGAAGGATCCCACTCTCTACAACACTGCCAACGACACTATTGGCAACGTCAAGAAGTTGACCGACGACGTGAACGCAGGCAAAGGCGCATTGGGCGTATTGGCGAAGAACCAGGAATTCGCCAACAAGCTGCAAAACACCATGAGCAAACTCTCGGACCTCAGCGACCGCCTGAATTCAGGCGAGGGAACGATCGGGAAGCTCCTGCAGGATCCGTCCGTCTACAACAATACCGACAAACTGCTGCAGGAGACGCAGGAACTGATCAAAGCGATCCGTCAAAATCCGAAGAAATATCTGACCATCCACTTGAAGGTTTTCTGAGATTGCCAGGTAGCCCCGGACGCCCCGTCCGGGAAGATGGGCACGATTAGGGTAAAACCCAGTTGGCTGGATCAAGATTGTCTACACAACGCTCGGCTGGATGGGCCCACGCGGCGAGGTTGTCGTAGCTTGCTCATGGGCGTGATAGCTGGAGCGCACCATGGGGCCCGATTCCACGTGGCGGAAGCCGAATCGCAGAGCTTCATCTTTCAAGTATCGAAATTCATCGGGCGTGTAGAAGAGCGCAATAGGCAGATGGTCGCGCGATGGCCGCAGGTACTGCCCGACCGTCAAAATGTCTACTCCGCGCGATCCCAAGTCGCGAAATACTTCCACCAGTTCAGGGATTGTTTCCCCCAAACCAACCATGACGCCGGATTTCGTCACCATGCCCGGCGAAAACTTCTTGGCGTTCTCCAGCAAGCGCAGCGTGCGCTCGTAGCGAGCTCCGGAACGCACCACCCGGTAAAGCCGGGGCACCGTCTCTGTATTGTGATTGAGAACATCAGGCAGGGCATCGAGAACGATTCGCAAAGCATCGTCGAGACCCTGGAAGTCAGGAATCAGAACTTCAACCCGGCATTCGGGAGACAACTCACGAATCTGCTGAATGGTCTCGGCGAACACTCGCGCCCCGCCCAGATTGTCATCATCCCGGTTAACGCTGGTCACGACCGCGTGCTTTAGGCCGAGGGTTGCAACGGCTTCAGCAACCCGCCGCGGCTCATCCCAATCAATTGGCCCGGGTTTGCCCTTGGGAACCGCACAAAAACCGCAGCGCCGCGTACAGATGTCGCCCAAAAGCATGAATGTGGCTGTGCGGTGATTCCAGCATTCCCCGATGTTGGGACACTGCGCCGATTCGCACACGGTGTGCAGTCCCAGCCCACGGGCTAATTTCTTAAGATTGTGGAAGTTCTCGCCGACTGGAGCTTTGGCTCGAAGCCACTCCGGCTTGGGCTGCCGGACCGGCGGCCCGAGCTCAATCTGGACGAACTGGGAAGCGCCTGTCATCACCTGATTCAATTCTACATGCAGGCGCGGCGATTGGAGAAGCAGCGCTCCGTTAAGCATGGAAATGCGAACCCAGATTCACGTCACACGCACATCAAATAACGCCAGCCAATACTGAAACGATTGCAGAGCGAAGCCGCAAAAGATGAGCCCAATGCCGAAGGCCCCAAGCCGTCGCTCAGGCAGGTTGTCCGCGTAGTATTCAATATAGGGATTTACTGTCGCTCCTATGCCGGTAACCAGCCCGGTTACCACCCCTACCCGCATCGCAAACAACAAGGGATGGTCAACGTGCCGCACCAGGGCACTACAAATAAGTGCCGTGGCAATGTAGCCGACGGTTCTGGCGACCGTCCCCCAAAATTGGCGGTGCGTAAGACGTGAACGGCGCGACGCCACATAGTCGGTGGCAGGGCGCATGCCGCGCGAATAGGCGAATATTTGGCCGAGAGTAATGAGAATGGCAAACGCGATTGCGAATCGCAGCCCCAAACTTCTATATAGTCCAGCGCCGAAAGCAAACCCACGAATGGCGGAAAACAATCCTTCCCAAGGCAAGGAGTAATGACCCAGACCACGAGATGCCCGATTGAATTCGATCGCCAGGGTAATGCCGGTCGCAAGACCGGAAGCGAGGCCAAAAAAGAAACCCAGTCCAAGGCCGTACCCGATTCCGAAGATGATCGAGTACGTAACTGCTCGGGTAAGCAACCGCAGCGGACCGTGTTGTCCGCCCAATAAATCGTAGGCGAGGTAGAGACTGCCCAACACGTCGAGACAAGTTCCGGCAATGCTGACGGCAGCTACCGTATGGTGGTCCATTCAGTGATTGTAGAGATAACACTTTCGTGACGATGCTTCAATCAGTAGGCTGGAAAGAATTCCGTAATGAGATGAAGAGGCGAGCATTCCAGGCCGCTAACCTTCGAGGTAAGCGTCGACCCACTCTTTGATTCTGAAACGGCGGTCGTCCTGGGGGTCAAAACGGATGCCGAAGGTTTTGCCGCTTCCGTTACGCCAGGTCACGGCGCAGCGAACCCATATTCGGGGCAAGGTCAGCAACGCAAAAGAGAGCTCTCCCGACTGCCCCACCGCAATATCGTCGGCGCTGCGCAGGGACATTCCTCCGGAACTAACTTCAATACTGGTTGCCGTCACCTTGCGGCCATCGCTCGCCGCAAAGGAGACTTCAGTAATCACCGGAATCCGCACGTAACGCCGCAATTCATGCAACACAAGCATTTGCGTGGCTCGGACCAATTTCAGTACGGACTGGCGCTCAAGCGGTTCCTGGAAGATTGCGTTGATCCCGTACTTCGAGTAACCCATCGCTTCCTGGGCGCTGCCGCCAACGGCATACAGCACAATCCGGCTATTCGATGGCGAGGTGCGCGCGGACTCCATGATGTTCTGGGACTCTGGAGCCAGCTTGACCACGCAAGCCTCGAATTTCTCCGTCTTGAGGCGTTCCGCCGCATGGGCATTCAAGGCAACACTCTCGATCCCAAACTGACGAAAACACTCCGCAAGAATATTGCCGGCTTGTTGCTTCATGTTAACTAAAGCGACCCGAGCCGATGCCCTTTTGCCGCTAAGTGTGGGCATGACGGCAGTTCCAAAGGCTTTGTCCATAGAAGGGCGTTCTTCCCTGAAAGTCTATTCTGTATTGCACTATCGGCATTGGCAAAGGAGAAGAAGGCCAATCCCCGAGTACTAAGGTCGCATTACCGAGCGTGGACGGTGGACACCTAACTTTCCTTCCCAAACTGGTATAAGCGGTTGGATGGCCGGCCCGCCGAGCTTGCAATAGTTTCTAAACCATCAGAGATTCAGGTAGTTCTAAGCGCTCACACTTTATGGGTTTCAGCCTTTGAACCCTTTATTGCCGATGGATTGAGGCCTTCGATGGTTGCGAAAAGATCCTCGATGCTGAGAGGTTTTGAAAGATAGGCATCCATTCCGGCCTGAAGACAGCGTTCTCTGTCACCCACCATCGAATGAGCGGTCATGGCAACAATCGGAATATGCTTCCCAGTGGTTCTTTCAAGCTCGCGAATCCTCGCCGTGGCTTGTAACCCGTCCAACTCGGGCATCTGAACGTCCATCAGGATGAGGTCGAAGCGCTCATTCTGCAAAGCTTCAAGAACCGCCTTGCCGGTTTCCACCAGGACCACTTTGTATCCTCTTTTTTCCAAGAGGCGAACAGCTAATACCTGATTCACACGATTGTCTTCCGCCAACAGAATCTTCAAGTGTCCTAGACCCTCGCGCAAGGAATGAATCGTAACCAGCGTCGGCGGCTGTTCGGTTCGACCGTCAGGGCTCAGCACGGTTTGAATGGCTTGGAGAAGGTCGGAATGCTTGATTGGTTTGGGCAAATACGCCTGAACGTCCAGCTCGCGACAACGCGCGGCGTCGCCTCGAAAACCGGCCGAAGTTAGCATAATCAAAAATGAATTTGCGGTTCGTGGGTCCTGCCTTATTTGTTCCGCCACGCGGAAACCGTCGACTTCAGGCATTTGCGCATCCAGCAGCACCAGAGTAAAAGCTGTGCCCCCGGCGGCCGCTTGTTTTAGCAAAACCAGGGCGGAACGGCCGCTGTCGGCTTCGACTGTCGTCATCCCCCATCCCACGAGCATTTCTTTCAGAATCTTCCGATTAGTCGCATTGTCGTCCACGATTAATACGGAGAGCCCGCGGAGTGTCTTTAAGTCGGCAGTCACGTTCCTAGTGGCGGAGCCGTTCTGCAACTGAAAACGCGCGCTAAAGCGAAATGTACTGCCCCGCCCAACTTCACTTTCCAGCCACATACGGCCGCCCATCATTTCGACCAGGCGTAGCGAAATCGAGAGACCCAGGCCGGTTCCACCGTATTTCCGAGTAGTGGAATTGTCAGCCTGAGTGAACGCCTCGAAGATCGACGCCTGTTTTTCAAGAGGGATTCCGGGTCCAGTGTCAGTTACCGCAAAATGAAATGTGGCTTCATTTTCTGTTTCTTGCCGTGCTTCCACGGAGATCACGATCTCACCTTCAGCAGTGAACTTGATGGCATTGCCAATCAGGTTGATGACGATCTGACGTAGACGAGTGGGATCACCCCGTAATGCATCTGGAACGTCGGGCGGAATATGGCAAGCAAGTTCGAGCCCCTTTTCGTGCGCCCGCAAGCTGATGGTCTGCAGGGTGTCCTCCAGGCAATCGCGCAGGTTGAAGTCAATGGTTTCAATGTCCAATTTGCGGGCTTCAATCTTGGAAAAGTCCAGAATGTCGTTGAGCAGCGCCAGCAAGGACTCGGCGGAACTTTTGACCAGATTCAAATAGCCGCGCTGCTCCGCTGTGAGCTCAGTGTCCAGCGCCAATTCCGTCATGCCAATGACACCATTCAGGGGCGTGCGGATTTCATGACTCATGTTGGCAAGGAACTCGCTCTTGGCGCGGTTGGCAGCTTCGGCCGTTTCCCGGGCCTCGCGCAAAACCTGCTCGGCTTGTTTTCGCTGCGTAATATCTATGAAGGTCACAACCGTGCCAATCACTGTTCCGGCTCGAAACATGGGGTAAGACCAGTATTCGGCAGGAAAGTTGGTGCGGTCGCGACGCCAGAGAACTTCGTCATCGATATGGGTGCCCTCCCCGCAGCGGAAAGCTTGGTAGATTTTGCACTGCTCTACGGGGTAAACTGTCCCGTCCTGCCGGGTATGGTGCATCATGGTGTGCATGTTCTTACCGAGAAGTTCCCCGGCCTCCTGATAACCTAATATTCGAAGGCAAGAGGGATTGGAGAACGTGCAGTTCCCTTGCGTATCGATACCGTAGATTCCCTCGGGGATTGAATCCAACAGCAGTCTAAACAACTCTCGGCTGTCACGTAGTTCCGCGTCTGCGCGCTTCTGCCCGGTAATGTCTATGCCGACGCCGGCAAGTCCGGTTACCCGGCCGTCTTTATCTCGAATTGGCACCTTCGTGGACAAGATATGGGTCACATTTCCCTGCTGGTCGATACCCATTTCTTCACGATTAAGCAGTGGCTGTCCCGTACGAATCACGTTCTGGTCATCTTCGTAGAAACTGGCAGCCAGATGTTGCGGGTACAGATCGAAATCACCCTTGCCCAGCAACTCGTCGCCAGTTTTCAAACCCAGCCGGAGGGCACAGTGTAAGTTGGCCACTACGAACCTGGCTTGGGTGTCTTTTACGTACAGGAAATTGGGGACGTTGTCGATCAAGGATCGCAAAATCGTGCGTTCTTTCGAGAGTGTCTCCTCCACTCCGGCGCGCACCATGATCTCCGCTTCTAAGGCCAGGTTGGCTCTACCCAGGTCCGCGGTACGTGCGCGGACACGTTCTTCCAGCTTGTCGTGAGCTCGCTGCAGTGCTTCTTCAATCTGCTCGCGTTCCGCAATTTGTGTTGCCAGTGATAGGTTGGCTTGAAACAGGTCGGCAGCGCTTCTTGCCTCTGATTTGAAGATGGAAAACATACTGATGAAAAGCCCTGTCAGTACTGCCACATGTGCCAGGATTTTCAGCCCATGAGCGGCGAAATATTGGGCATCAAAGAGCCTGCCATAAAAGGACATATACCCCATGTGGCCCAGCGCACCCACGATGAGGGAGAGAACCAGCCAGTGTTCGAAATCGTCGGTTTTCCATCGTCCTTTCCACAAATATCCGAGGGCGGCCAATGCGAAGAAAAAAGCCGGCACGAAGTCCGCAGGACGATGAATCAGGTTGTCAGGATGAAAAGGCGGAGGCAGCGGCACCAGGGCGAAAAAGATAAAGCTGACAATCGTCCAGCCCGCGACCAGCAGATAGACCATGCTCTCTTTGATCGTGTCTCCAGCCGGCCTTTGCTGCTCTCTTTTCCAGGCCACAAGACTCGCGCACATCAGCAGGGAGATGAACACGCGCGACATGATTCCGCTCCACGGGGTGAGGCTGGAGAGCGCCGAGGGAGTATGCCCGGCAAAGAACGATGACCCGACCATCGCATGGTAGCCATCGAGGACGGCTCCTCCCAGAAAACCGGCGCCCAGAAGCAGGAACATATCGCTTTTCTTTGTGTAATACCGCACCAGGGCCATTGCGCCCGTGACCAGGCCAAGTAATGTGGCAATGGTCTCGAGCAAGGTGTGCAATTCTTCGTTTCCCTGCCATGCGGACCGGTGGGCGGGAACGCTCCCGAGCAGCAGGACTACGATGAGAAAGACGTAAAAGAGGCTTCGCCCTCTGGCGCGGCTTAGTCGCAGACCTTCCATTCACTTTGCTATCGGCAAAGGGGGAGGTTTTGTTTAGTCGTCGACACGCCTAGCGGTTCACGCAGTTTTGTTTAGAGGGAAGCTGGCAGAAGCTGAAAAGTAAGGTCGCGGATAGCTACTCCGCCCAGCGCCGGAACAGCAGTGCTCCATTGGTTCCACCGAAACCAAATGAATTGGACATGGCGTATTCCACGTTCGCCTTCCTGGCGTGGTTAGGGACGTAATCGAGGTCGCACTCGGGATCGGGATTATCCAAGTTGGTGGTCGGCGGTAAAATCTGATCGCGGAGCGTGAGTACGGTGATGCCCGCTTCTAGCCCGCCAGCGCCACCCAGCAAATGTCCGGTCATGGATTTCGTCGAACTCACTGCCAGTCTGCGAGCGTGATCGCCGAAGGCGCGCTTGATGGCGATGGTTTCCAGTTTGTCGCCGAGATCCGTCGAAGTGCCGTGGGCATTGATGTAGTCCACATCTTGGGGCTGAACTTTGGCGTCATTAAGCGTGTTCAGCATTACGCGATAGGCCCCGTCGCCGTTTTCTGCCGGCTGGGTGATGTGGTAAGCGTCCCCGCTCATGCCGTAACCCACAATTTCAGCCAGAATCTTGGCGCCGCGGCGGCGGGCGAACTCCAGGTCTTCGAGAATGAGGATTCCAGCGCCTTCGCCGATCACGAATCCATCGCGGCCCGAGTCCCAGGGACGGCTCGCCTTTTCAGGTGCATCGTTGCGGGTTGAGAGCGCACGCATGGCCGCAAATCCCCCCACGCCCATGGGAGTGATCGCAGCTTCGGTCCCGCCCGCAATCATGACGTCCGCGTCGCACCGCGCGATGATCTTGTACGCATCACCAATCGAGTGCGCGCTGGAGGTGCAAGCTGTACAGGTGGCCTCGTTCGGCCCCCTGGCCTGGTAGCGGATACTCACGTGTCCCGCGGCCAGATTCACGATGGAAGCAGGAATGAAGAAAGGTGAAATCTTCCGGGGGCCGCCGTTCAGCAGATTGATATGCTCGCGTTCGATCACGTCGAAGCCGCCGATTCCGGATCCGATGTGCACGCCGGTGCGGGCTGAAATGTCCCCCGTAACCTGCAGACCCGCAGCCTTCATGGCCTCATCCGCCGCAGCCAGGGCCAGGTAAATAAAGCGGCCCATCTTCTTCAGTTCTTTTTTTTCGACGAACTGCAGGGGATCGAAGTTCTTAACTTCCGCCGCAATCTGGCACGCAAACTGCGCCGCATCAAATTGTGTGATGCGGGCCACCCCGCTCTTGCCAGCCAGCAGGTTTCGCCAAATCTCCTCTGTGGTGTTGCCCACCGCGCAGATCAGGCCTATGCCAGTGACTACGACCCGTCTCGCCAACTACTTCCCGCCTTTCGCGTGTTTGCCGATGTAATCCACCGCATCCTGCACGGTGCGAATTTTTTCGGCGTCTTCGTCGGGAATCTCGATTTCGAAGGCTTCTTCAAAAGCCATGACCAGTTCCACCGTGTCCAGAGAGTCCGCTCCCAGGTCGTCCACAAACGAGGCATTCTGCGTTACTTCGCCCTCATCGACCCCCAACTGTTCCACAATGATCTGTTTTACTTTTTCGTCAACGGCTGCCATGCGTTCTCCTTGCCTTTGCTCATGTGAACGGGGGTCGGAGCCACCCGGGACTTCGATTGCAAGCAATGGAGGCCGGGCGTCCTCGCCCGGCTGGACGGGCGAGAGGCCCGTCCTCCACTGAAGATCCACAACTTACTTGGCTACTTTGGCGTGCTTATCGATGTAGTCGATCGCATCCTGAACTGAGCGCATCTTCTCCGCATCTTCATCTGGAATCTCCAGATCGAATGCCTCCTCGAGCGCCATCACCAGTTCCACCTGGTCCAGCGAATCGGCCCCTAAATCGTCCACAAACGAAGCGCTGGGCGTGACTTCCGCTTCGTCGACTCCCAGTTGCTCGCTGATAATCTGCTTTACTTTTTCAGTGATCTCTTTCAATTTCTCTCCAGCGGCCATCGCAATCCACCTCCCAAAGAATGAAAAAAGGGAACGAGTAGTGTACTGGCCAGCACGAATCGCTGTAAAGGCGAGTCCCGCCGCAATCCAACGGACTGCGGTCGACTCTAAAGAAGGCCCACAAGAATCCTAACCGCTGGCAGTTGTCGGGGTCAACGTAGCCGGTGTGATGCGGGCGCCCTCGCCCGTGTGGGGACGGATCTCAGCGAGCCAGCCCTGAGCGAAGTCGAAGGGTCCAGCCGAGCGCAGCTCGGCAGTGACCAGTATCGATCCTTACTTGAAAGTCAGGGCAAGAAACTGGAAACTGCCTCTATGCGCGCCGTCGTACAACGTGTCAGCCAAGCCCAAGTCAAAGTGGAAGAAGAGATCGTGGGCAAGATCGGCCGAGGTCTCCTGGTGCTTCTGGGGGTAACCAACACAGACAGCGAAGTCGACGCCGACTATCTCGTCGGCAAGATTACCGGATTACGAATCTTCGAAGACGAGAACGGAAAAATGAATCTCGATACCGCTGCGGTAGCGGGCCAAATTCTGGTGGTTTCGCAATTCACCCTCTACGGCGACGTCCGCCGCGGCAAACGCCCATCGTTCGACGCCGCAGCCCCGCCAGAGCGCGCCCGTCAGCTCTACGAATACTTTGTGGAACGTATCCGAGCCACCGGCCTTCTCTGCCACACCGGCCGCTTCCAGGAAATGATGCAAGTAGAACTGGTGAACGACGGCCCGGTAACGATTCTGCTGGACTCAGCGAAGACCTCTTAGGCCCATGACGTATTTGTGTTTTCACCACCAAGACACAGAGAAAATTACCATCCCGTACAGGGCCTCAAACTGAGCTCCAAGACTAATGGGGTGGCCCATCCTAACGTCGCGCTTTTCGACGTGAGGGTGGGACTTTGACCTTGGCCCGTGCATGCTCACTCTCCCCGCAGCAAATGCCAAGCCTCCTTAAAAGCAGCATGTTTAGAAGTCGCCAAATCAGGCGAAAGCACAATCATATCTGTACCCGCTTTCTCCAAAGGAATGATGTACCAGATATCTCTCGGAACCAGATACGCGGCAATGAAATCAATGTGTTCCTTCGTATATGCCGCTCGATGGCTTCTTCGCACGTGGCAGTAATAAGAATTGCACTGCTTGCTGCGCGTGGCTTTCACCTGCACCCGGAGGAATCTTCGCTTGTGTTCGACAATAAAATCATAGCTGGTGCTCTCCCCATACGGCTTCGCCGCCCGCAGTCCCTCCTCGGCCGCGCGCACCATGAAACGCAACTCCGCCCACTCGCCAAGCTCCTTGCAAAGCTTGATAGGAACCTCTCTGTCCATTGTGAATTGTCCTGGAAATAGAAAACGCGGCCAGAAAGGCCGCGCCTGAGAATTGATCTCTAAATCAATGCTAGCATTTCCAGAGGGGTAAACCCGCCACATTTGCGAACTTTATATTTCCCGCGCATTCATGAACTTAAGCCCAATCGTGTAATTCCGCCATATTGACAAGAATTTTCCCAAACCGGGAAAAGCGACCGGGGATCGAAGGAAAGGAACACTGTACTCCGTCGGCCTATCGTTTGGCTTTGCTGGGTCGTTCTGCTTGGTCTTCGTCGAGACCGGCTGCCAAGTATTCCGCACACAGATCTTTCAAATCGATTTCCCGCTCTGCCGCCTTCATTTTCAGACGCTTTCTGAGCGACTTCGGGAATTTCTGAAGGCTGAGCACGCACACTTCTTGAGAATCGTCGGGCACGGTTTCGAAAACCTCTGGCGCTTCGCAAACCATTAGCACGCACTACGCACATAGTGCATGCTATTTATATTTATTGTATTATTCAAATAGTGTTAATGATATACACAATGCGAATACTGAAAACTATTGACAATATGCACGTGCTGTATGTAATCTGCAATACGTATATATTGTATGCAGTGTATTGCATGCGCATGATGTTGGGTTCCCACTCCGGTGCGGAGCTGAAAAAAAGGTGGGACGAGCAACGGTTCGGACTGGAACTTTCCTCGTGCTCGCTGTAAGATTCGTCGTTCATTCTTAGAGCTTCCAAAGCTCAGCCATGAAAGGCAGGGTCCCATGGCCACCGCAACGGCGCCCCGAAACGATGTATACCTGTCCATCCTCGCTGGGAGAGCTCTGACCGCGCTCGCGGACTTGGCGGCGGACTCGTCTGCCTGGAGCGAACGCATTCAGAAGGAATTGGAGAGCGGCGTAGAGTATTGCGAAGCTATTCGTACGTGCCGGGTCGTTCCGCCCGTGGGCGGGCGTGTCGAGGGGCAGTCGGCGTTGAGACGCTTGGCGACAGCGGATAATCGGGAGTCGTCGACGGAGCGCCCGACGTCGGATTGCGAGGCCGTCGAAACCCTGTTGCGGGAGTTGCTTGCCAAGTCACGCAAGGCGGAGGCTGCGGAACTGCTTGCGGCGATAAAATTCTTCACGAGAGATGTGGGGTGCCAAGGGTCCTGATCTGACTGTTTTTCATGATGGAGAATCTCGACCTGAGCGAGGACACCGAGGCCCTAGAGCGGCGCTGGACCCTTTATCTTTTGGGCGAAGCGGTCGAGAAATTAGCTCGTCTTCGCCGGATTCTCACTCGCCAGCGGCGTTTTGTCGATGTGGACACAAGAGAATACGCCGGTGTAATTGAGCCTCTTTTCAGGCAGCTGGAAGATCAGGAAGAACGTTTGGTCTTAAATTCCGTGCGGATCTCCTCGTTGCTCCGCGAAGAGTTCCTGGACGAAGCGCAGCTGATCGCCCTACAGACCATTCTTCAGACGGTGATCGCAGTCGTTCTGAGCGTACATGAGCTTCTGATCTTGCTCCCGCGAGAAGCAGTGGAGCCGCAGGTCTTTCTGGTGCTTCGAGAATGCTTCGGTAACGCTTGGCTACCTACTTCGGTGGTGATGGCCAACGCTCTCAGTTCTTACGAATACCGTATCGACGACTTGCTAGACGAGTTGGAGGGCATTGGGCAGGACCAACTCAAGCAGTGGAGGGCGATGCTGAAGGGATTTACTCGCTCCGGGAGCGTTCTCGCCCAAGCGTTCGTCGATAGGGACAACCCCTTGGCATGGGCTGTGCTAACGCACGAATATGGGCATGCTTTGGACGAGGGGCAGCGAATCTGTGAGCAGATTGTTCGTGGTGATCAGGTTCTAGCGGGAAAACCCCAGCGAGACCCTAAAATCAGGTGGGTATCCGAGGTGTTCGCCGACTTCGTCGCTGCCCGAGTTTTGGGCCCAGCTTCCCAAGTGCCGGTTCTGCTGCTTGAGATGAGTCGACCATTGATGAAAGCTTCCGACGAGGCGCCGAGTCACCCTCCCACTGTGGTGCGGCTTCGTCTCGTTCGTGACTACCTGAAAGAGCTTGGCGTTGACGCGGACGGCTTCGAGGAAGTTTTTGGGATATACAATTTCGACTATAGACGAAAGATTTCGGCTTTGGCGGAGGCCGAACGCTCAAAGAGGGAGAGTCTCGAGAGGATGGTGCACGAGTTTTTGCAGGCTCACTTTGGAGCGATTGCCTTAAGGGTAGACGCGCTGGACCTGACCTCATTTAGCGACAAGCGGGCCCATAACGCTAGGAAGCTGCAGGAAAAGCTGCATTCGGACCTTCCCATTTCTTCCCTGCGACTCTCCTCTGGCGACGAGATCCGTGCGAGCTTGACCTTGCTCACGGATAAGGCGACCCGCAACCAGGTCTACGAGATCCTGTCAGAGTTTAATGAGGTTCCGGCGGCCAGCTCGGAGATTCTGATGGCTGGCTGGCTGTACAAGTTATCTAGCTTCGAGGAAACTTTGAGGAAGGCGTTCCCCGCGACCGCGTCTGGGGATAACCCGGAGTTGGGGGTCTACGGTCGGTATCTGGCCAGGACCGACGAGTTGTTGATTAAGTCTCTCGGATTGGCCGATGTTCAGCGGAATCGCTCAGCGAGTGGTGCTGGCAATGTGCTTTCGGAAATTGACATCGCGCTGCGACTAGTTGAACTGGACGAGAAAAAGCGTCTGGTTATAACGCCGATCATTAATGCCAAGGAACAATTCGGGCCGTCGTCCTTCGACGTCCACTTGGGCACTGACTTTAGCCAGCTTGAGAATGTAAATCTGCCCAGCATGCTTTTGAAGGAGGACCTCTCCCCCGATGAGGAGGCCTCTTACATGAAGAAGGTCCTCCTTTCGGCGGGGAAAACCTTCTTCCTTCATCCTGGAGAATTCGTCCTGGCGTCGACCCTCGAGTATTTCCGGTTGCCGAACGACCTCGCCGGCAGAATCGAAGGAAGGAGTTCATGGGGAAGACTTGGCCTCCTGGTGCATGCGACGGCGGGATTCGTCGATCCGGGGTATGCTGGGTCGCTCACCCTTGAGCTCAGCAATGTGGGGAGGCTCCCTATCGAGCTGAAGCCTGGCCTGCGGCTCGCGCAGGTCTGCCTCTTCCAAATGTCTCGACCGAGTCTAATCCCATACGGGAAGAAGCATCGAGCGAAGTATTTGGGGGCCACGGGGGTTCAGGGTAGCCGCGCGTACGCCGACCCGGAGATGAAGAAAAACCTCTCCTAAATTTTAACCAAAAGAGTCAATAATACACGAAAAATACCTTGACAGTAATCATATTTGGTGTATATTTGGTATATATTCAAGGGGAGAGAGTACTATGCCAAAGCTTACAGTTGAATTTAACGACAAAATGAACGATATCTTGGAGCAGCTCGCGGACGAAAAAGGAACGACCAAGGTGGACGTTCTAAGGCGCGCGGTTGCGTTATATAAGTATCTCGACGGAGAGAAGAAGGACGGTAAAATAACCATTTCACAGGACAACAAGACTAAGGACGTTGTCCTGCCATGAACGACGTGCAAGGAAGCGGCGGGGCTAGCGGCAAGAGGGAGGAAGCTAACCCTCTGCCGAGCGACATTTTGCAGAAGCTCCGCATGCGAAAGTTAGAGCCGTTGCAATGGGTCGGCCTTTGGCTGGCCCTTGCATTTTTTGGTTATATCATCCTAGCCTCGGGCGCGATTTTCTTTGTGTCCTTTCACTGCTTGCAGCTCCCATCCCCGCCGACACCACCGCCGAATTCCGGCGACGTTGAGCAATACAAACGGCTCGTGGATGCCTACAAGCAGTCATCCGAAATTTATCAGCAGATGGCGAAGCTCCAAGTAGAGCGCGCCACACAGCTTTTTCAACTTGTTGTGGCATCTTCCATCCTGCCGGTTTTCAGCGCCATACTTGGATACATTTTCGGCTCCAAACGATCCGTCGAGTGATTAGCACGAGTTGGTGCAGAGCTATCCCGAGCGGTCCAACGCCCTCGTCCCATGCGGCGAATTACTGAATCAGGGTGCCTCCGTTGGTTGGCTCTTCCTCCGGCGGGATCACCACCGCGGCGGCCACTCTGTCTCCTGCCTCGATGTTCAGCAGGCGCACGCCTTGGGCGGATCTTCCCGACTCGCGGATGAATTTGGACTCGATGCGGATGATTTTGCCGTATTGGCTGATCAGCATGACCTCGGCATCTTCCGTCACCTGGGCTATGCCTACTACTTTGCCGTTGCGTTCGGTGGTTTTTACGTTGATTACGCCTTTGCCGCCGCGGTTGGTTAGGCGGTATTCGTCGGCGGCGGTGCGCTTGCCGTATCCGTTTTCGGTGACGGAGAGGATTAGCGAGCCGCGCTTGCCTACGTCTTCTACTTCGTCGGTGGGAATCGCGGGCGAGTCGCCCGCTACCACATTTGCGCTTGGCTTGGCTTGGGCTTCTGCGCCTGCTTTTACCGTGGTGGCCATTCCTACTATGTAGTCTTTCTCGCCTAGGTTCATGCCGCGGACTCCGGTGGCGTTGCGGCCCATGGAGCGGACGTCGGTTTCTTCGAAGCGGATGGCTTGGCCGTCGTGCGAGGCCAGGAAGACGATTTGCATGCCGTCAGTGAGGCGGGCGGCTACCAGTTCGTCGCCCTTTTCGATGTTGATGGCGATGATGCCTCCGTTGCGAACGTGGGAGAAATCTTTCAGGTCAGTCTTCTTGACTGTGCCGTTCCGCGTGGCGAAGAAGACGTACTTGCCTTCCTCTTCGAGATTGCGGACGGCTAGCATGGTGCGAACCGTCTCGCCGGGTTGCAGCGACACCAGGCTGCCGACGTGTTTACCCTTGCCGGCGGCGCCTACGTCGGGAATTTCGTAAACCTTCAGCCAGTAGACGCGTCCGGTGTTGGTGAAAATGAGAATGTAGGCGTGCGTCGAGGCAATGAAAAGATGTTCGACGAAATCCTCGTCGCGGGTCTTCATGCCCATGCGGCCCTGGCCTCCGCGGCGCTGATTGCGGTAGGTGGAAATCGCCGTGCGCTTCATGTAGCCGCTGTGGCTTACAGTGACGGCCATCTGCTCGTCGGCGATCAAGTCTTCGAGATGAATCTCGGCGGCTTCGTCTTCGATGACGGTACGGCGTTCGTCGCCATAGAGCTTTTTAACTTCTTCCAGCTCTTTTACGATTACGCTGCGGAGTTTTTTCTCTGAGCCCAGGATGGCTTCGTAATCGGCGATGTTGTCGCGGGTTTGCTTCAGCTCTTTGTTGATTTCGTCGATGGAGAGCTTGGTCAGGCGGTGCAACTGCAGTTCTAGGATGGCATCGGCCTGAATGCCAGTAAACGGCTTTTCAGGATCGAGCTTGGGCGCGCGGCCCGTCACGTTGATCTCGATCTTCTTGCCGCCGAAGTAGGCGACAAGATTTTCGCGGGCGTCGGCGCGATTGGCGCTGGCACGAATGATGACGATCACATTGTCCAGATGGTCGAGCGCGGTAAGGTAGCCTTCTAGGATGTGCTCGCGGTCTTTAGCTTTTGCCAGCAAGAACGCAGTACGTCGGCGAACCACGTCCACCCGGTGATCGATGAAATGTTTGATGGCCTGAATCAGGCCCATTTCCTTCGGCTGTCCATTCACGACAGCCAGGAAAATCATTGAAAAACCTTCCTGCATGGAGGTGTGCTTGAAAAGCTGATTGAGCACGATTTGGGGTTCGCCGCCGCGCTTTAGTTCGACTACGATGCGCATGCCGTCGCGATCGCTTTCGTCGCGAATGTCGGAGATGTCGTCGATGATCTTGTCGTTGACTAACTGCGCCATGCGTTCGATCAGCCGCTTTTTGCTGACTTGATACGGAATTTCAGTGACTACGATGGCCTGGCGATCTTTGTTGAAGGTTTCAATGCCGGCTTTGGCGCGCATCATGAAGCGTCCCCGGCCGGTTTTGTAGGCTTCGTAGATTCCGGCTTTGCCGTGGATGATTCCGTACGTCGGGAAATCCGGACCCTTTACGATGTTTAGAATCTCGGGGAGCTGCGTGGCCGGATTGTTCACCAGCAGAATTGCGGCTTCGACGATTTCAGTGAGATTGTGCGGCGGGATATTAGTCGCCATACCGACGGCGATTCCGTTCGATCCATTCACCAAAAGATTGGGAATGCGCGTTGGAAGGACCGTGGGTTGCGTGTTGGAGTCGTCGTAGGTCGGCTCAAAGTCGACCGTGTCCTTGTCGATATCGGCGTTGAGATCTTCCGCCATGCGCGCCAGGCGGCACTCGGTGTATCGCATGGCTGCGGGGGGATCGTCGTCGACCGATCCGAAATTTCCCTGACCATCGATGAGGGGATAGCGCAACGAAAATGGCTGCGCCATGCGAACCAGCGCGTCGTACAAGGCGGTATCGCCGTGAGGATGGTACTTACCCATGGTCTCACCGACCACCCTGGCGCACTTCACATACCTGCGATTGTGCAGCAGGCCAGAGTCAAACATGTGATAGAGAATGCGGCGATGCACCGGTTTCAATCCGTCGCGCACATCAGGCAACGCGCGCCCAATAATCACCGACATCGAATAGTCAAGGTACGACCTGCGCATTTCTTCTTCGATATTTACCGGTTGAATGTTTAGCGCGCCGGGGTTGCCGCCTTCGCCGGGTGGGGGCGGGGTTAAAGGTAGTTCGGGATTTTGATCGTCAGCCATTTTTCGGGTCTCACCATAGCTGCAATTGTTGCTTCGCAGGTCTCAGTTCCCAGACGTGCCGGCATTAGCCTGACAGCCTGGCAGAGCGCTTGCAACTTATTGCATTTATTGGATGTTACGAGCCTGCCGGATAGAATTCATTATACCATAGGGAGGGCTTCTGCGGAGTGTTGTTTCAGGTCCCGGCGGGAATCCAAATTTCATCATCACAAAGAACATAAAGTCACACAAAGGTTCTTGAATCTCGAGATCTTGGTTTGATTGAATAGGACGCCGCTCGGTCTCGGTTTGCTTACGGCTGATTAATGGCGGGGTTGAACTTGCTTTCAATCAGCAACGTTGGAACTGCACTCGCGACGGCAAGTCCGGCGCTGATCAACATCACCAGCCGGAAACTGTAAACGAATGCCTGGTCGATGGAGGCCTTGATTTCAGCGGAGGTACTGGAGTCGACGCTGGCCGGTATTTCAAGCGCAGCCAGTTTGATGTAGTTCGATTCGAGGTTCTTCTTCACGTCGGGCCATAACTGTAGTCGCGCGAGGTCGCGATCGAGGCGCGTGCTGAATGAGTGAACCATCACGATTCCCAGCACGGCAATGGAGAGCAAGCCGGCAATCCGGGCAACCGCGTTGTTAATCCCGGAAGCAGTGCCTGCGCGGTCTTGATCCACAGCGCTCATGACTACTGTAGTGAGAGGAGCGACACTAATTGCCATGCCAAAGCCGAGTACGATAAAGGCTGGGAAGAACGTGGTCCAGTAGCTGCCGCCGACGCCGGGAATCGCGAACAGGAAGAAGCCAGCTGCTGTGATGAGAGGACCGACAATCAGTGGTAGCCGGGGTCCGTAACGAGCCACCAAACCTCCCGACCACCGGGATAAAAGAAACAGCAGCAGGATGGCGGGCAGGGCCGCGGCGCCGGCAGCAGTTGCGGAATAGCCCTGAATCTGAATGAGGTCCAAGGGAAAGAGGAAGAAAAAAATTCCGACTGCGGCATAAAGGAACAGCGTCAAAAGGTTCGCGACGCTGAAAGATCGGGACTGGAACAATTCGAGTGGAACCATGGGCGCCGCTACGCGAGCCTCGACAAAAGAGAAAAGCAGCAAACAAAACCCACCGATGATCAGGGATGCAAGTACCGCCGGGTGACTCCAGCCGAGGCGTGCCGATTCGATGAGACCGAAAACCAGGCCACCTAAGCCGACAGTGACAATGGCGGCACCCAGCCAGTCCACACGCTTCGCGGCTGTGCTCCTACTTTCGGGAACGTGCTTTAGCGAAATCGCGATCACGGCGGCAGCGAGTGGAAGGTTGATGAAAAATGCCCATCGCCAGGAAGCATGCTGGATGAGCCAACCACCCAGAATGGGGCCGACGGCCGTGGTCATCGCAGTCGAGCCAGACCAGGTGCCAATGGCACGACCGCGTTCCGCTAGGTCGAATGAGGCGCTGATAATTGCCAGGCTACCCGGCACCAGGAATGCCGCTCCTACTCCTTGGACCGCACGGGCGATTATGAGTTGATGAATGGTTGGAGCTAGCCCGCACCACGCGGACGCAATGGCAAACAGGACCACACCCAGCACAAAGATTCGACGGCGTCCCAACAAATCGCCGACCGAACCACCGACCAAAATGAGTGCTCCGAGAAACAGGCCATAAGACTCAACCACCCACTGCGCGTCAATCACACTCGCATTCAGGCTGGATTGCAGCGCGGGCAACGCGACATTCACCACCGTGCTGTCAATAAACGCCATGCTTGACGCGAGAATTGCGGCGGCGAGCACCCATGCTCCGGTTGCGGGATGACAAGGAGCAGTCGCGTCACGAGCGCGGATCGCGGCTTCATCGCAAGGCGGTTTCATGACCGCTAAGATGATCGCGCCGCCGCCGAAGGTTCGCAACATGGCTGGGAAGCGTGGCGGGAAGGAGACATCGCAAGCACCGTTTCTACAGTTAAGGCCTGGTGACGACCTCGTTCGGGGCTGACGGCAGCATGAAGTTGACCCCGTTGTCGTGATTGGCTCGCACGGTTGCAGGGATATCGAGGCCGGAGAGTTGAATGTTTTTCGTCCACTGGCCGCTCTGCCAGTAATTTCCGCTGGCGTAAATAGTGTTGCCCACGATCGCGTATTCGGGTATCTGTTCGCGATGGCCGTCGCGAAAGATCAGTACCGTCGGGATTTCGGGGTGCGCTCGCTGTTGAGGGAGTGTTGTAACGCTGTCCGCTTGCGCTTCGGCGTAGTCAGGGGCCGCCTTCGTGCCGCGTTCTGCGGATTGCTGCCCGCCCCCGAAACGCACATACCGATTCCCCTGTAACTCAATCATTAGCGGCTCAGCTTTTGTCTCAGGTGGCGTGGCTGCAGCTCTTGGCTGCACCTCGACAAACTGGGATGGAATAGTCAACGACGCATCGGGATAGTCGGCATAAAATGGGTCGCCGAGGAAAATCGCGTCATTGCCGAACCAGCGGGAACGGCGTTCTCCGGCAAACGAGCCACGGGCTCCGAAGCTAGAGTGTGCGCTGGCACCCCGCATACCAGGACCGCGCTGTGCCATTGCGATCGGTGCGAAACCTGCTACTCCCAGCAGCGCCGAGGTCAGCACGACGATCAACGGCCTGAGCATAGACTAGTTCGCTTGCGAAGTTGCTGGAAGCTCAAAATCAATGCCGCGATCGTCGTTCTCCTTCGCGGTGGCGGTCAGGTTCAGATCGGCGAGAGCGATTTTCTGCCGGTGTCCGCCGGTCAAGTCATACAGCGTGTTCCCAACAATCGCGTAGTTTGCCACTTCAACTTGATGACCGTCTTTGAAGATCAACACAGTCTGAGGCTGATCCGAGGTCGATGCGTCGTCAGTTTGCGCCTCGGCGTCAGTTGCTGATTCAGCTTGCGGGCTGCCGGTACGTGCGCGGCTCGGGTACGGCGCCGGAGCGGATGGAACTGCCCCGGAACCGCGCCGGTCAAAAATTGTGGGTCCGCCATTATATTGTTCGCCCGATGGATCACTGGCTACATCGTCTGCGGAATCGTAATACCCGTAATATGGCACCGGATAAACCCCGCTACCCCACGGAAGATAACCGTCGCGACGACGATGGTGAAAGTCCGGCGCAGTATTCGGATTCGAGCCGAAGTGGGGCTTGCCCAGAGATGTACCCCTGAAACAGCACGTCGGAGAAGAGGGAGTGTAGCCGCGCGATCCGAGTGAGGTGACGCTCGGGGCCACGCCATTGACCTGGCGGCCACCAAACCCGGGCGATGTGACCGAGGCAGGCATGCCGTTAACTTGGGCGATAGCCGTGCAGCTCAGCAAGCCAGAAAAGCCGAGCGCGAACAGCAATAAGAATGCAAAACCCGCTCCCGTAGCTTGATTCAGCCGTTTCACGCACAAATCATACTCTAGTTTTCTAGGCATGGCGCACTCCCCCTTAATTATTAGAACATAAGGGGCCAGCCTTAGTTGTGTGCCTAAAGAGAATTACTTTCGTGCTGGCATGGGGATCGACTTGTATCTAAGCTAAGTAGCTGAAGGCAGGGATGAACAGGGCGCGTCCTCGTGCGGTGGTTGTCTTGCCGTGGGACTCAAGCAGCCGGCATGTACATGGGTGTTGAGGATGCAAGCGGCCACGGTGCTTTTAGTGTCAGGGCGCGATCACCTGCCTTCCGACGCGCGCCAGTTCGGCCAGATTCCAGAGCACATTTGCTACCAGCAATCCCCATACGCAAGCGGTTACCAGATCACGCTTCCGCGTCTCCAGCAGGTCTGCGGCGATTCCGGCAACAAAAAGAAACAAGAATGGCACCGCCATAAGCTGAAATCCGAATCCCGGATAGTATGGCGTACCCAGGCCGAAGAGAAGACACAATGCTGCAATCATCAAGGGCGCGGTGTTGCCGAAATACCGTGGACGCCGCCAGGCGAAATATGTGATCAGGGCTCCCGGAATCACAACTAACAGCACCGCGCCGCTCTTCCCGATTTGCGCCAGAACCCGCACGTAGTTTGCCGGCACGAGAAATGCCTGCCATGTGATTGGAAAAAACCTGGCATGGCGCAGGCCTTGCCAAAAGACGCTGGGACGAAATAAGTAGGAAGCCAGCAAGAGTAGGAATGCCACGGCGCATGCAGCCATCCAAATAGCAACCGCTGCTTGCCTTCGAGCCGGAGCAAGATAGAGCATGAACCCAAGAGTGATGGCAAGCAGGATGATCAGGGAAAATTGAGATCCGATGGCTAATGCCAGGGAGAGTCCGAGCAGCAAAATGCGCCGCCAGTTCCACACTATAACCTCGCGCGGAGCATATAAAGTATGAGCCACTGCAATCGCTGTGAAGACGGCTCCAAATGCGCCCCACGCCGCGCCCATTTCCGGTTGCGCGGAATACAGCGTGCTGCTGCGGAGCATTGCGGGTGAGAAGCAATACAGTGCCAGCGCAATGTAGCCACCCGCGTTTCCGTAAAGTCTGCGGGCTACATACCAAAGAGACGCTCCCACAAGCACGCCGAATAGTAAATAAGGAGCACGCGCCAGCCATCCCCAGTAATGAAAAGATCCAGCGTCCGCCTTGCCCGTCCAACGCAGCAGAGGGAGCGAAGCCAGCAGGTACCACAGCGGCGAGTGATTGGGATCGAAGCCGTCGTTGCGATCGATTTCTGGCGGAGTCGGAGTCCCAGCCTCCAGACGTTCAACCGAGGGTGTCCCGGCAACCGAGTCCCCACTCCACTGTTGCAGTCCTTCCACCACGCGGAATAGCTGGGAAGAGTCGATTTCGGCCGGTTCGGTGCCGCGCCCGAGCAACCATCCGCACTGGATCAGGAACGCGAGCAGAAGAAATCCGGCAAGAACCTGGGGACCCCCAAAGCGTTCGCGCGTGAGAAATTTACCCATGAAGCGACGGCGAGTGTTTTACCATGTCCGGGGACAATTGGGGAAACTTCCACCATGGACGAAGTAGAAGATGGCCTGAAGCCTGCGAGTACAGGGCCGCCGGACGAGCCAATTCATCACCCTGATCCCGAGTTCATAAACCCACTGCCATCGCCGGAGCCAGTGGACACGCTTTTCTTCGGCCCCCAAGGGTTGGGATGGCGGCTTCTGCTCTACGTGCTCATGTGGAGAGCACTCCGTGCAATTCTCGGCATTCTGTTGGAGAAGATTGATCCGCATGTGACGGTCAAACTCTGGCTCGACTTGATTGCGGAGTCGGGGTCGTTCGCGGCTGTCGCTATCCCTGCGGTGGTCATGGGATGGATCGAGAAACGCCCTTTCGGCGATTACGGCCTGCCGCGGCGTGGCGCGTTCGGCAAATCGTTCTGGTTGGGCATGGTTTGGGGTATTGTCGCAATCAGCATTCTGATGCTTGCGATCGGCAGCGCCGGCGATTTCTCGGTGGGAAAAATTGCTCTGCACGGCCTGCGCATCTTGAGGATGGCCGCTTTCTGGGGCGTGTTTTTTCTGGCAGTTGGCTTCTTTGAAGAGTTCCTGCTCCGCGGCTACACTCAGTTCACGCTGACGCAGGCCATTGGTTTTTGGCCCTCGGCCGTGCTGCTTTCCATCATCTTTGCAGGATTGCATTACTTCAATTCGGGAGAAAGCTGGGTTGGTCTGTTCGCCGTCGCCGTGATCGGATTCTTCCTCTGTTTGACTCTTCGCCGTACCGGAAATTTGTGGTTCGCCGTCGGCTTTCATGCTGCGTGGGATTGGGGCGAAAGCTATCTCTACTCTGTGCCCGACAGCGGCGGCATGGTAACCGGCCATCTGCTGCGTTCATCCTTACACGGCTCGCGCTGGCTCACAGGAGGCTCGGTCGGGCCGGAAGGCAGCCTGTTGTTCTTCGTGGTTATCGCGTTGACTTGGATGGCATTTGACCGCGTGTATCCCGAGGGGAAGTTCAGGGTCTGAGAAGATTGTCAGTTATTCGGCACGGTTGCGCACTTCCGCATGTTCCATATTTATGGCATCTATGAAATAATTGGCCCATGAAGCAGGAATCTATTCGTACCACGGTTGACATTCCGGCGCCCCTGTACCGGAAGCTGAAGGAGCAGGCGGCTGCGAGAGGATACTCCGTCCGCGAGTTGGTTTTGGCGGGGGTGAGAAGCGTCATCCTTCAAGGCCAGCGGCCGCGGCCTAAGAGAGTGCAATTTCCGCTCATCGTTTCCGACGGTCCAAAAGTGGACCTGAGCAACCAACAGATTTATGAACACATTGAATTTCCTTGATGCGAACGTGTGGCTGGCGCTCTTGTGGAACCGCCACGTTCACTCCGAGAGGGCCAGAAGGTGGTTTGACGAGGCCGGCGAGGAGCAGTTCTTTTTCTGCCGCTTCACACAACTCACAATTCTACGGCTCCTGACCACTGAAGGGATCATGGGGAAGGACACCAAAACCATGTCAGAGGCTTGGCGCGTATGGGATCGAGTTTGGGCCGATACGCGGATTGCCTTCCTTCCCGAGCCGGATGATCTGGAGAAGGAATTCCGTTCACGCTCGCGGTTGTCCAGCCGCTCACCGAAGGTTTGGGCCGACGCTTACCTTCTTGCTTTCGCTTCGGTGGCAGGATTGAAGTTTGTGACTTTCGATCGTGCGCTCAAGGCGCATGGCGCGAACCTGCTTGTGCTCTAAATTCCACTGCCGAGCTCGCTCGGCCCCACACGAACAAACTAGATATCCAGGTTCTTTACGTCTAGGGCGTTGTCTTCGATGAACTTGCGGCGGGCTTCGACATCCTCGCCCATCAGCGTGGTGAAGATGGTTTCGCACTCGGCGATGTCCTCGAGTTTTACCGACAACAAGGTGCGCCGCTCCGGGTCCATGGTAGTTTCCCACAATTGCTGGGAGGTCATTTCGCCCAGGCCTTTGTAGCGCTGCACGATGTAATCCTTACGGCCCTCCGCCAGCACATAGTCGAAGAGATCGCGAGCTGTGGACTTTTCGACTAGTTGCGGTTCGGGTTTTTTCTTCGCGCCAGCTTTTGCGGGCGTGTCCGTTGCAGCTTTCTGTTGAGCGGCGCCACCATCCTCGGGCTCGGCGTCATTCGCTTCGTCGCCCTTGCTGGTTGCGACGCTCTTGGCAACGGTCTCGATGACAAACGGCGGCTCCATGTAGGGCTCGATCTGCTTGAATTTCGAGAGCAGTTGGCGGTACTCGGCGGTGGAGGCCAGTTCCCAGTTGATCAGATGCTCCGCGCCCTGTGAGTTCACATAGCGCACTGCCCATAGGTTGTGTTCTTCGTCGAAGCGGCTTTCCACTTCTTTGAAGCCGCGCTCTTTTTGCAGCTTCTTCAGCTCTTTCTCCAGCTTCTCAATTTTCTTGGGGGCAGTTTTCTTGTCGCCTTCAAAATCCGCTCGCTTGGAAAGATCCAGCTTGGGCAGGATTTCGGTCACGCGTTCGTCGCGCAAGCGCTTGTCGACCTTGTCGAAGAGCTTTAGATACTCGTCGAGCACGTTCATGAAGCGCGACAAGTTCGTGCCTTCGAGTTTGGCCGCGCCCTCGCCGTAGCGCACGACTAAGCCTTCCGAGGCGCGCTTGACCAGAACTTTTACGTACTCGCGATCGTCTTTGATGTACTGCTGCGATTTGCCCTTCTTGATCGAATACAACGGCGGTTGCGCGATGTAGACGTTATTGCGCTTGATCAATTCCTGCATGTGGCGGAAAAAGAACGTGAGCAGCAGGGTGCGGATGTGGCTTCCGTCCACGTCAGCATCCGTCATCAGAATGATCTTGCCGTAACGCAGTTTGCTCGCGTCGAAATCTTCCTTCGAGATGCCGGTGCCGAGCGCAGTAATCATGGCCCGAATTTCTTCGTGCGCGAGCATCTTGTCGTAGCGGGCTTTTTCGACGTTTAAGATTTTGCCTTTCAACGGCAGAATGGCCTGGAAGCGGCGGTCGCGGCCTTGCTTCGCGGTTCCACCTGCGGATTCGCCTTCGACCAGAAACAACTCGCAACGGTCTGGCTGTTTCTCCGAGCAATCTGCAAGCTTGCCGGGCAGTCCGCCGCCGTCGAGTGCGCCCTTGCGGCGGGTTAGGTCGCGGGCTTTTCTTGCGGCTTCGCGGGCGCGGGCGGCGTCGATGGCTTTGTTGATTATTTTTCGTCCGACCGTGGGATTCTGCTCGAGGTATGCGCCCAGACGTTCGTTGACGAAGGCCTGCACTACGCCTGCGATGTCGGAGTTCAGCTTGCCCTTGGTCTGGCCTTCGAATTGGGGTTGGGGCAGTTTGACGCTGATCACGGCCACCAGGCCTTCGCGCACGTCATCGCCCGTGAGATTTTCTTTTACGTCTTTGAACAGGCCCATCTGCTGGCCAGCGTAATTTATTGTGCGGGTCAGCGAGGTTCGGAAGCCGGAGAGGTGCGTGCCGCCGTCAACCGTGTTGATGTTGTTGGCGAAACTGAAAACGGTTTCGGAGTAGCCGTCGTTGTATTGCAGGCCGATCTCCATGGCTACACCGTCGCGTTCGGCTTCCATGTAGATTGGCTTATCGTGAAGCACCTGTTTGCCGCGATTGAGGTGCTTGATGAATTCGGCGATACCGCCGTTGTACTTGAATTGTGCCGTCTTGGGGTCGCCCGTTTTCGGATCCGTGGTGCGCTCGTCGGTGAGCGTGATCAGCAATCCCTTGTTCAGGAACGCAAGTTCGCGCAGGCGTTGTGCCAGCGTGTCGAAGTTATATTCGGTTACGGTGAGGATGCTTTTATCGGGCAGGAAGTGAACTTTCGTCCCCCGCTTGGTCTTCACCTCGCCCGCTTTTTTCAGCTTGCTGGTCGGCTCACCCTTCGAATACGTCTGCTCCCAGGTGAATCCATCGCGCCAGATTTCGAGATCAAGCTCTTCGCTGAGCGCGTTCACGCAGGAGACGCCCACGCCGTGCAGTCCACCGGAAACTTTGTAAGAGGATGCATCAAACTTACCGCCAGCGTGTAGCGTGGTCATGACGACTTGCGCGGCAGGAATTTTTTCGCCATCGATGTCCATCGAATCCACAGGAATGCCGCGGCCGTTGTCGACTACAGTGATGGAGTTGTCGAGGTGAATTGTGACTTCGATTTTGTCGGCGTAGCCGGCGAGGGCTTCGTCGACGGAATTGTCTACGACTTCATAGACCAGATGGTGAAGGCCAATCTCACCCGTCGATCCGATGTACATAGCTGGGCGCATGCGGACAGCTTCCATGCCGCCCAACACTTTGATGGAATCGGCGGTGTAGTCGCCGTTGCCGTTGACGGGGTTGGGCCCGCCGGCTCGATTTTTTGTATCGACGATTGCTGCAGTGTTGACTTCTTTTGTCGCCATTCAGCTCCGGTGGAAATTGCCAGATTTGAGCTCTGGCCGGCGCGCATTTCCTGTGCCCTAGAATGAGGTCAAATGACTGAAATTATTAAGACTTAGGAGGCTCAGCATTTATAAGAAATTATACCACAGTTCGGCTCGTTCTAAGACCCGGAATCGACCCGGTAAACCGTGCTTCTTGTGCCATTTAGGGAGGTGCTGTCAGGGCGTCTTCAAGCTGCGGTGTGCACTCATCTGTGTGCAGCAGGTACTTCTTTTAAGCCGAAAGTTAAGCCTTCCATGAGCTCATCCACCTCGTCCTCGCTCCCGCCAATGAACGTGAATGAGACGACGAAGCCTTTTTCAACTACGACCAGGGTGCTCTGGTGCATAGTCAGATTGCCCAGCGGTTTGCCGAAGTCGCCGCGCACCAGTTGTACAGTTCCCACACGGAATTCGTAAGGCTCCTCAACAATAGTTAGGCCCTTGGACTTGGCGAGCGCGGTGAGCGGGCCGAAATACTGCTCTGCATTTTGCAAGCCAGGATATGACGATGCGGCTTCGGCTGCGACTACGACCGCGGAGTTCACTGAATCGCCGGTTGCCTCGGGAGGACGTTCAAATACCGCCAGCAGCAGCATTGATTTCTTGGCATCGGTCGAACCCGTAGACTCTTCGCTCATCTCCCGGGTGCGATCCACCCATCCAAAAGGGATTTTATAAGTGAAATCGAACCTGGTGTTGCGGTAGATACCTTTAAGGATAGGGCCTGCGTCCGGGATTGGAACCGCGGGCTGCGGTGTCGCCTTCGCCGCTGGTTGCGCCTGTAAAGTGCAAGCCAACAGGAGCGCAGCAAGAAAGTAGAAAACCGAGCGGGCCGTTGTGCTCATTCCTTCCCATATTACAGGAGGCCGGTAGAGCCAGACGTTGCAAGCAAGGTCGCTACAGAACATTCGGTTACGCTGCTCTGCCCAAGGGCACGGGCTGGGTGCAGTGCGAACAGCGCTTGGCATCGATGGGAATCTCGCTCAGGCACTCGGGACACTTTTTCGTGGTCGGATCAGCGGGCGCTGGCGCTTTGCGCATGCGGGCGACCAGCAGATTGACAGGAGTCACTACGAAGAAATATACGGCCGCTGCTACCAGCGCAAAAGACACGGCGGCATTAATGAAGTCGCCGATGGCAAACATGCTGCCGTTGACGGTGAATTTGATGGCGGAAAAGTCGGGCTTGCCGACAATGGCTGCGATCAGCGGAGTGAGCAGGTCCTTCGTGAAAGCTGACACCACCGACGCGAACGCAGCGCCGATAACCACACCGACTGCCATATCAATCACGTTGCCACGAAGAATGAACTGCTTGAATCCGCTGAGCATGGATGGCCCCCCGAAGTAGGTGGCGATCACTTTACGGCGGGCGAGTGCTGTCGTCAAGGGGATCCGATGCGGGGGTAGTGTCCTAATCTGTTATTACGAGGGTGCTGTTCCATCTTGTGGTTTCCATTGACACGACAGACAGTGACGCCACAGTAAGTACAAGACTGGGAGGGAATGTCGTTGATGTCGACGTGCCCGGCTTGCAATCAGGAAGTAGCCACTCCATTTTTCCTTAACTTGGGTGCTTGGAGGTTCCTCGTATACCCTCATTGCAAGGCAAGACTGGAGATGAAAGCGCCGCGCTCTGCTCTACTGGGCCCTCTCATCGCACCCTTTTTTATACTCGCCCGTCGTGGCCGCGGTTTCGAGGTCCTTGCGTTCCTGTTTATGTTCGCAACCATACTTCTTCTGCTACTCGAAAGCATCCATCCAAAAGTGCAGCTTCGGAAAAAGCCCCTGCCCAAGCCGAGCATCCGGCTCGACATTGATGGTCCGCCAAATTAGGAACTTCCCGATTCGTGGAGGACGGCCAGGGACGCCCCTTCAGGGAGCAAGAGTAGTTCGACTGTCCTTTAAATGACTGGGTTGGACATCGACAACAAGGCAAACACTCCGCCATCGAGACGGGCGAGGGCGCCCGTCCTCCATGCTCAGATTCTCATGGGCATAACGATATAGCGGTATTTGTACTCTTCGCCTTCGGCGGGTCGCATCTGTCCGGCAGACTGGGAATCCTTGAATTCGAGTTTTACCTCTCCACTGATTACTGCTTTGAGGAAGTCCAGGAGATACTGCGCGTTGAAGCCGATCTGGATCATGTCGCCGTTGTAGTCGATTTCGAGCGAGTCTTCCGACTCGCCGGTTTCGGTCGAGGACGCGGAAAGTTTCAGCTCACCCTTTTCCAGGCGCATCTTAACTGCTCGCGAGCGCTCGTCGGCGAACTGGGCCACGCGAGAGATTGCTGCTGTCAACTCCTCCCCATGAACAGTGATGCTCTTGTTGTTGTCCTTCGGCAGCACCGCTTCGAAGTTAGGGAACTGGCCGGTGAGCTGTCGCGAAGTCAGAAGCCGCGGGCCGATGCGGAAAAACAGCGTGGACTCGTCTTTGGCGAACTCGATTTCCTCGGTGTCAGTAGCGTCAAGCAAGGACTTCAGCTCGTCCATCGCTTTCTTGGGAACAAGAGTTTTCATTTCTCCGGAAACGCCGGCAAACTTCTCGACAGTACGTTCGATGTGCGCCAGCCGGTGCCCGTCGGTCGCGACCATAGTGATTGACTCCGGCTTCAGCACCATCAGTCCTCCGTTCAGCGTGTAACGCGATTCCTCGCTGGCGATGGCGAAGCCGGTCTTGGCAATCATGGACCGCAGAACCTGCGCCGGAATTTTTACCACGCTGGCAGTTGGAAACGTAGGCAGGCTGGGAAAGTTCGAGCGCGCCATGCCCACCATTTTTGTATTCGAGCGGCCACAGCGAATGCTGACCCAGTGATTTTCCAGCAGCTTGATGGTGATGTCCGCATCCGGCAGCAGCTTCACATAGTCATGCAGCTTGCGCGCGGGAATGGTGCAGGCGCCTTCTTTCTTGACCTTGGCCACACACGATGTACGCAGACTAAGATCGAGATCCGTGGCAGTAAGCGAGAGCTTGTCGCCGGCGGCTTCAAATAAATAGTTCGACAGGATGGGGATAGTGGTCTTGCGTTCGACCACGCCTTGGGTCGCAGTGAGCTCCCGTAAGAGTTCAAACTTGCTGACCGTAATCTCCATAGTCGTGGTTCCCGCCGCGGATGCTATAGCTTCTACCGGCATAACCTGAAGTCCCCCGGCCAAGTGGCGTCGTACTTTGAATACATCCCTTATACCAAAAGAAAAACCTGTAAAACCAGCGGTAACAGCGGGAAAGCGAAAAAAATCGGACTACGGCCGCGGTCCCGCTCTATCCGCCCAATTGCTCGGTCAATTTATTCAGCAGGCGGTTCAAATCCTTGTCCGTCTTGCGCACAGCGTCGATTTTTTCGACCGAGTGCAGCACAGTCGTATGGTGCTTGCCGCCAAACTGGCGCCCAATCTCGGGCAGGGATGCTTCGGTCAGATGCTTGGCCAGGTACATCGCGATTTGCCGCGGATAAACGATCGCGCGCGAGTTATTCTTCGCCTTGATTTCGACCAGCCGCAATCCAAACTGCTCAGCGACGGATTTCTGGATCGACTCAATGGTGACCTTCCGGGCCTGCGAATCGATGAAATTCTTAAGCACCTGCTGGGTATAAGGAAGGGTGATTTCGGCCCCGATCAGCGAAGAGTGTGCCACTAGCCGGATAAGCGCTCCTTCAAGTTCGCGGACATTGGAGCGTATGTTCGAAGCGATATACAGAGCCACATCAGTAGGAAGCGTGACCTTCTCCTGCTCCGACTTTTTTTGCAGGATGGCCACCTTGGTCTCCAGATCGGGCGGCTGGATATCAGCAATCAGCCCCCACTCGAAGCGGCTGCGCAGTCGGTCTTCCACCTCGGCCAGCTCTTTCGGCGAGCGATCACTGGCAATCACGATCTGCTTCATTGATTCGTGCAGCGCGTTGAAGGTGTGGAAGAACTCTTCCTGCGTACGCTCTTTCTGCGCCAGAAACTGAATATCGTCCACCAGCAGCACGTCGACGTTGCGGAACTTGTCGCGGAAGCTGGTCATCTTGTCATAGCGCAGGGAGTTGATCATCTCGTTGGTGAACTTCTCGCTGGATACGTAACAGATGGCGAGTTGCGGTTGCCGCTTACTTACCTCGTGGCCGATGGCCTGCATCAGGTGGGTCTTGCCCATGCCGACGCCGCCGTAAAGGAAGAGCGGGTTGTAGGCTTTGGAAGGACGTTCGGCCACTGCCTGGCAAGCCGCATGCGCGAACTGATTTCCACTGCCGATCACGAATGCGTCGAAGGTGTACCGGGGGTTGAGTTGCGCAGCGCCATCCCAATCGAAGCGTGCCTGCGATGGGTGCGTAGCCGGAGCGGGATAGGCAGAAAGCCCTCCGTTATGGCGGACGGGAGTTTCGGCAGGATCGTCTCCCGGCGGAACGAACTTTACCTCCTGATACTCGAGGCCAAGGTTGTCGAGCGCCTCCTGGATCAGGTCGGCGTATTTATCACCCACCTGACAGAACTCAGCTTTGGGCACCCAGACAAAAAGCGTTCCTCCACTCGAGTGACTGTAGCGCGTAGGCTTCAACCAGGTATCGTAGGAATGCCGGTTGATCTTTTTTTCCAGCGCGTCCAGGATGCGCAACCACGGATTGGGAGCAAGAGTTGAACTTGAAACCGACATAAGAAATTCTTAAATGGTGCAGCCGTCCCTAGCGGGCGGCGGGATGTAAATGATTACCTTAAGAAAGCGCCCATTTCCAGCCCAGCATGCCGCGCAGAGCGAGGCCATTTCACTGGAATGGGAAAAATTTTCAATGAGCAGGAACGGTCCGCATACTAGCACAAAAAAATTGTCTTTGTGGAAATCTTCGACAAAGATTTTTTTTAGTTCTGCAATTCAAAACGCGAGAAAAAGAGTCTGTCAAGTAGCGACTTTGTAACTGCCGCAGGCATGGTGCAGAAATCGGTGAATGGGAATTGTTCGACCATCGCGCCACAATCAACTTTAGCTGCGGAACCGATGCTTCCACCCCGCTGTTTCGCTGACGCCGGTTTGCCCGTCTGCCTTGGACCATTTATACTTCTCATTCGTCCTACAGCTATTATTGCACCGACTAACTGAATCAGGAGCAACGAAGTTTCATGCCCAAGCGCACTTTCCAACCTAACCGACGTCACCGCTCGAAGACGCACGGATTTCGTACCCGGATGAAGACCAAGAGCGGCCAAGCGGTGATCTCGCGCCGGCGCGCCAAGGGACGCAAGCGGGTGTCGGTGAAGCCCGGCTTCCGTGAGTAGCCGATTTCCTTTTCCGGAATTGACGGCAATTCCGCAACCTGAGTTTGGATCGTGAGTACAGTGAGCGGTCTCGCTCCGAACCGTGGTCTCAACTTGTCTGGCGCTAGTAAACGAGCCAGATTTACCAGCAGCATGCGCCTGCTCCGGCATAGCGATTTTGAGCGGGTATACAAAAAAGGCCGCCGCCACTTTGCCGCTCACATGACCGTGTTTTATCTGCTGCGCGAGCAAGGCGAAGGGCTCCGCATCGGGTTCACGGTGGGGCGAGTGTTGGGCGGAGCGGTCGAGCGCAATCGCATGAAACGGCGATTGCGAGAGTCAGTTCGTTTGCATTGGCCGGGGGCTCCTCTCCCGGTGGATGTGGTGATCAATCCCAAGAAGTCCGTGCTCAAACTTGAGTTCGCCGAGTTGGGAAGTGAGATCGGCCAAGCGTTTGAAGTAATTCAAAAGTCGCTAGCGAAGAGAGCAAAATAGAACACGCGGGGACATCCGCAGCCTGCCCTGAGCGAAGTCGAAGGGGCTGTCCAGTCGAGCAAAGCTCGGCAGGTCATCATACAGACTGTGCAGAATACCGAATGAAGCGAATTCCGAAAACCGCGGTGCTGTTCTTGCTTCGAGCATACAAGTGGGCTGTCTCCCCCATGTTTTTACCTGGGTGCCGGTACGTGCCATCTTGCTCCGAGTATGCCATGGAAGCGGTAGATCGCTACGGCGCTGCGCGCGGCATCCTGATGGCAATCTGGCGCGTGTTGCGATGCCATCCTTTCGCAAAAGGCGGAATCGATCCCGTGATCAAAACGAAAACGGTCACGCGAAATAATTCCAGCGTGCTGGCTCCGCGGACTTGCGATACCGAGCTTTGCAGTCATTGAGAAAGTAATTTGGCAGAATTCCAAAATCCTCAACAAGAACCGGGCATGGAGCGCCGGCTGCTCCTCGTCTTCGCGCTGACCTTTCTGGTCATCGTACTGTTCCAGCCGATCCTCAAGAAATATTTTCCCCAGTCGCCAGCTCCTACTCCTCTTGCAACGCAACCCCAGGGCCAGGCTCAGGCAGTGCAGCCAGCTGCTCCAGCCAACCAAACTCCGCCGAAAGCAGTCGTTCCGTCGCTCAATGCGGGTGCCACCAAGCAGGCGTCTTCGGAATCGGAAACCGTAGTTGAGAACGATCTATACCGCATCACCTTCACCAACCGCGGCGCGCAGGTCAAGTCCTGGATCCTGAAAAAGTATGATGACGATAAAGGGCAGCCGCTCGACCTTGTCAACCACCTCGCCGCGGAAAAGTATGGCTATCCGCTCTCGCTGTGGGCTTACGATGAAACCCTACGCGGCAAGCTGAGCTCTGCGCTTTACCTCGCCTCCAGTTCCGGAACGGTGAACGCCCCGGCCAAAATCACATTTGAATACGCCGACGGCGACGTCGCTGCGCGCAAGAGCCTCAGCTTCGACCACACCTACGTAGTGCACGTCGAAAGCTCAGTCGTGTCCAAGGGAAGCCCAGTCGCAGCTTTCCCCGGTTGGCCTGCCGGCTTCGGCGACCAATCTTCCGTCGCCTCTTACGCTGCCAGTCAAATCAATTACCAGTACAACACCAACACCGAACGGCTGGCCATCAAGAAGGTCAGCGGCGGCAGCACGCTGCGCATACCGTTTAACTGGGCAGGCGTAACCGATCAATACTTCGCCGCCGTCTTCATTCCGGATGATTCACAGAACTCGGCTCTGGTCACTCTGCGAAATCCGCTCAACGTTCCCAAGAACCCCAAAAATCCGAACCCGCAAGACACCGCCCCCGTGGAAGTGCTGGGAGCCGCTGTCGGCAATCCAGCGGGGCCGACGATTGCGCGGATGTATGTCGGACCTAAGGCGCTGGCGACGCTGGAATCCGTGTCCGCGCCCACGATTGTGGGCGCCCAGCCGGACTTGCGTAGTCTCATCAACTTTGGTTTCTGGGGCGTGATTGCGCGCCCGCTTTTCCTGTGGCTCCGTTGGACCTATGACTTCATCCACAATTGGGGCTGGGCAATTTGCATCCAAACTCTGATCATCAATCTTGCCCTGATGCCGCTGCGCATTTCCAGTATGAAATCGGCGTTGAAGATGCAGAAGATTCAGCCGCAGATGAATTCAATCAAGGAAAAATATAAGAAGTACGGCATGCGCGATCCGCGACGGCAGGAAATGAACACGGAAATCGGCGAGCTCATGAAACGCGAAGGCGTCAGTCCCGTCGGTGGTTGTTTGCCGCTGGTCATCCAGATGCCGTTCCTGTTCGCTTACTACAGCATGCTGGGTTCGGCGCTTGATCTTCGCCACGCACCCTGGTTGTGGATCCACGATCTGTCGTCCGCGGATCCGCTGCATATACTGCCAATCGGAATCTTTTTTACTATGCTGTTCATGCAGCGCATGACGCCGCAAGCCGGAATGGATCCCTCGCAACAAAAAATGATGAACGTAATGATGCCGGTGATGATGGGGTTCCTCAGCTGGAATTTTGCTTCCGGCTTATGCCTGTACTGGGCGGAGGGCAACTTGATCGCCATCGTACAGCAGGTGATCATGAACCGCACCAGCCTGGGCCGGGAAATGCGCGAGATGGCGGCAAAGAGAGCAAGGAAGAAAGACAAATAGCTTCTAGCTGTTAGCTAGCCCACCGCCATAAGCTAGGAGCCAGAAGCTTAGGAGCTGGAAGCTCATGCCTATTCCCGACAAAATCGCGGCTGCGAAGAAAATCGACGCACTCCTGCGCGGCATCGTCACGCACGGCGGACTCCACCTGAAATACCGAATCACCGTCGATCCACCACTTCCCGATGAACGCGATTGGGAACGGCCAGAAATTCTGGTCGAGCTTTCCGGACCCGATTCCCCTTTGGTGCTGGAACGCGGCGGCGAACTGCTGCGTGCCATCGAAACCCTAGCCATTGAAATGCTCCGCCTGCCGGGAAATGAGCACGAGAAGGTCAGCTTCGACTGCATGAATCAGCGCGCTCTGCGGCTCGAAGAACTCCGACTCGCCGCGAGCGTGGCTGCGGAAAAAGTCCGCAAAACGAATATGCCCTACGAATTCGCACCCATGTCATCGCGCGAGCGGCGCATCGTCCACCTGGCATTGCGCGATCACGCCGATCTGCACACCGAGAGCCAGGGCGAAGGCGGCCGTCGTTGCCTCGTGGTTTACCCAAAAAATTACAAACCCGCAAGCAAGCCCGCGCCTCGGAGCCTCCCGTAAGCCCTACTTTTATCGCTACAATCTTCCGGTGAACCTGGACGACACCATCGTCGTCATCGCCACTCCTCCGGGACGCGGAGGCATCGGGGTGATTCGCCTCGCTGGCCCAGACGCGAAAAAAATTGCGCTACCCATGCTGCGCCTGAAACACGGTCTAGATCCCGGACGTGCTGTTTTTGGAGAACTGATTGAGCCCGCCGATGAACACGTGGGGACAGCCGCCCTCGGCTGTCCAGCCGAGCAAAGCTCGGCAGCTTCCGACCGCATCGACGAAGTCGTCGTAACCTACTTCGCCAAACCCCACTCCTACACGACCGACGACATCGTAGAAATCTCCACCCACGGATCGCCCGTAATCCTGCGCCACGTAGTCGGGCTAGCTCTCGCACACGGCGCGCGCCTAGCCGAGCCCGGCGAGTTCACCATGCGCGCCTTCCTCAACGGACGAATCGACCTCACCCAAGCCGAAGCCGTCCGCGACCTCATCGACTCCCAAACTCTCTACCAGGCGAAGATCGCAGCCCAGCAGCTCGAAGGCGCCCTCTCGCGCCGCTTGCAACCCATCAAACAAAAACTGGTCGAATTAATCGCCACACTCGAAGCCGGTATCGACTTCGCCGAAGACGACATCTCGGTTCTCCCCGCGGACCAAATCCTCCAACGCATCGCCATAGTCCGGGCTCGGCTCGAAGACCTCGCCGCCTCCTTCGCCTACGGAAAGATCGTTCACGAAGGTCTGACCCTCGCCATCGTGGGCCGTCCAAACGTCGGCAAATCGAGTTTGTTCAACCGTCTCGTCGAGCGCGAGCGTGCCATCGTAACCGCAACTCCCGGCACCACTCGTGATTTAGTCAGCGAGACGGTCGGCATCGGGGGCATCCCAGTCAAACTGATCGACACCGCCGGCATTCGCCGGGCCCTCGATGAAGCCGAAAGCATCGGTATCCGAAAGTCCATGGAAGCCCTCGCCGACGCCGATCTAGTCCTGGTGGTATTCGATTCTTCGCAGCCCCTCGCCGAAGAAGATCACCAGTTGCTAAGTCAAGCCAAGGGACGCCCAACAATTGTGGTAGAAAACAAATGCGATCTAATAGAGGACCACGTGGGGACAGCCGGAGCCTGCCCTGAGCGAAGTCGAAGGGGCTGTCTAGCCGAGCAAAGCTCGGCAGACGGCAAAGGCCAAAACCTCAGCGGGGCGAACCCACCGCGAGTGCGAACTTCGGCAACCACCGGACAAGGAATTCCCGAGCTAAGAACTGAGATCCTCCGTCACATCGGCGGAGAAGCCGCAACCCAAGCCGAAACCGGATTTCTCACCAACCTCCGCCATCAAGAGCGTGTCCGAGAATCGCTTACAGCCCTGACCGCTGCGAAGACGGCAGTCAATAATAAAGTCCCCCACGAAATGCTCCTGCTCGATCTCTACAATGCCCTGCGCCCGCTCGACGAGATCACCGGAGCCACCACCACTGATGACATCCTCAATTTAATCTTCAGTACTTTCTGCATTGGTAAGTAGACGATGCAGTATGCGCTCCAGCTACTTACGAACCGCCAGTTGCGCCAGAGAAGCCGTAAATCAAGCTCCAAGACTGGCCCAGGGGCACGAAGACGGAAACTTTATGACCTTCGATCCCGTATCCTGTTTGGCACACTTATCATCCAAAACCGCTCGTAGGTTTCGAGGCCCAAATGGAACTCCGGATTGAAAGGCTCTGCAAGCGCTATCCCAATGGCGTGCAGGCGTTGCAAGATGTTTCGCTCAACATTCCCGTCGGCATGTTCGGACTACTTGGCCCGAATGGTGCCGGAAAATCGACTTTGATGCGAACCTTAGCAACGCTTCAGGAGGCCGACAGCGGCAACGTCTTCCTCGACGGCATCGACGTCCTCCGCCAAAAGGACGAAGTGCGTCGCGTCCTCGGCTATCTACCCCAAGAATTTGGCCTATACCCCAAAGTATCGGCGCAGACTCTACTTTCCCATTTTGCTGCCTTGAAGGGAATCGCCAACCCCAAGGAGCGCCGCGAGATTGTGCAGGCTTTGCTCCAGCAAACCAACCTGTTCGAGCATCGCAACAAGCCGCTGGGAAGTTTTTCCGGAGGCATGAAGCAACGTTTCGGCATTGCCCAGGCGCTGCTGGGAAATCCTCGCCTCATAATTGTGGACGAACCCACCGCCGGTTTAGATCCAGAGGAGCGGGTGCGATTTCACAACCTGCTCAGCGTCATCGGCGAAAACATCATCGTGATTCTTTCCACGCATATCGTGTCGGATGTCAGCGACCTTTGCGGCCGCATGGCGATCATTCACCAGGGCCGCGTCATGCTGGCAGGCGAACCGGCCGCGTCGGTTGCCGAACTCGACGGCCGGGTTTGGAAGAAAATCATTGAGCCATCCGAGCTTTCCACCTATCGTGAGCGCTTCCATCTGATCTCGATGCGCCTATTCGCCGGACGAACACAGATCCACGTCCTGAACAGCGATCGGCCCGAAGCTGGCTTTGAGCCGGTTACTCCCGATCTCGAGGATCTCTACTTCGCGACGATTCGTGGCTTCTTGCATCCGGCCCCGGCCGCGGCGGTGAACTGATGAGTATGGTGCTCAACATTCTCAGTTTCGAATTTCGCCAACGGCTCGGACGCCTATCGACCTATGTATATTTCCTGGTGTTTGCCGGGCTGGGCGCCCTGTTCGTCGCTGTTGCCGGCGGCGCAATTTCGCAGGCCAGCGTTGATTTTGGGACTGGCGGCAAAGTTCTGGTGAACTCTCCGTTTGCCCTGAACAACATCATCAGCCTAGTCACGTTCCTCGGGATTATCGTCACCGCCGCCATCGCCGGGCAGGCGACCTATCAGGACGTACACAACAACAGCACCGCTTTCTTTTACACCGCTCCTATTAGCAAGTTCGACTATCTGGCTGGAAGGTACATGGGTGCCCTGGCCATCCAGCTTGTCATCTTTGCAGGCGTCGGTCTGGGCGCGTGGACCGCGACACATCTGACCAATATCGATCCTACGCGCGTCGGACCGCAGAACATTGCTGGATATTTCCAGCCCTACTTCATTCTGGTCATCCCCAATTTGATTTTCATCACCGCCATCTTTTTTGGATTGGGAGCGCTGAGCAGGAAGATGCTCCCAGTCTATGCCGCCAGCGCTATCCTGCTGATCGGGTATTTCGTGGCAACGCAGCTTTCGACCGATCTCACGGTGAATGTCCCGGCGGCTTTGGCAGATCCCCTGGGCGCCAACGCGATCCAGCGGATCACGCAATACTGGACCGCCTTTGAACGCAACACCAGGCTGATTCCGCTTGCTGGAATCCTGCTGCTTAACCGCCTTCTTTGGCTCGGCCTGGGAGCGGTGATCCTCGCCATTACTTTCGCGAAATTCAAATTCTCGTATCCTGAGCAGGGTCAGAAAAAGCGAAAGCAAGTTCTGACGGAAGATGACGCAGTTGCCGCCGCGCCACGAGCTCTGCCGATTGCTCATCCCGTCTTCTCGGCGGGAGCATCCCTGCGCCAGTTCGTTTCTCTCACTCAGATTCAATTCACTGAGACGGTGAAAAATGTTTTCTTTGGCGTGCTGCTGCTCGCCGGCGGTTTGTTCGCGATCTTCTCCGCCAGCGGTATCAACAACCCACTCGCAACTCCAACCTATCCGGTGACAGCCAGGATGTTGGAGGATGGCGGCGGAGGCTTCTTCATATTCGCGTTGGCCATCATCGTCTTTTACGCCGGAGAGCTGGCCTGGCGCGAGCGGGATGCGCAACTGAATCAGATTGTGGACGCACTACCCGTCCAGCGCTGGGTTCTGTTCGCTTCCAAGTTGGCGGCCTTGATGCTTATCCAGGTCCTGCTAGTGCTGGTTATATGGGCGGCGGGGCTAATTGTTCAAATCACCCACGGCTATTATCAGTTCGAACTGGGCGTGTATTTCAAGGAACTCTTCGGCATCCGCCTCATCCGGTTCTGGATTCTCTGCGCCTTTGCGCTGCTGGTGCAGACTGTCGTGAACCACAAATATCTGGGACATTTTGTGGTCGCGCTTTATTTTGTCTCTACCATTGTCCTCCCTGCGCTGGGCTTCCAGCATTATCTCTACCGTTTCGGGCAAGCCCCGCCCTTCACCTATTCTGATTTCAATGGCTTCGGTCTCTTCGTGCGGCCGCTGTTCTGGTTCCAGTTGTACTGGGGGATTGCGGCCGTCGCACTGGCGATCGTGAGCACTTTGCTGTGGGTACGCGGTACGGAGAGTAGTTGGGAGGCAAGGTTGCAACTGGCCGCGGCCCGCCTGTCCCGGCCCGCGATCGCCGGGCTAACCGCCTGCCTGCTCCTTTTCGTGGGCGTGGGTGCTTACATTTTTTATAACACCGATGTCCTGAATCCTTATCACACAACTTTCGGCGTCGACGACGCTCGCGCCCAATACGAAAAGAAGTACAAGCAATATAAAGAC
This sequence comes from uncultured Acidobacteriota bacterium, assembly GCA_963832245.1. Lineage (GTDB taxonomy): Bacteria > Acidobacteriota > Terriglobia > Terriglobales > Acidobacteriaceae > JABDBE01. The sequence continues at coordinate 505,467 of CAWHTG010000004.1, read as the reverse complement.
CTGCCCCAACCCAAGATCGCTGACGTGAATACCCAGGTCGATCTTTACCCCGAGAAGCGGTCCGCGGTAATTAGGGGCACGATGACGCTGGAAAACAAAACCTCCTCCAACATCGACCGGGTTGCGCTCACGGTGTGGCCCACCGATCTGATTCCAGTTCCGATGCCGCACATTCAAGTCCGCGAGTTGGCTCTGTCCCATGGACAAACACCGCTCATTCCAGATGCCGCTCTCGGCCTCAACCCTCAGGGTTTGCCGAAGCCTGCGCCACCACTTCTCGCGGACGGTCAAACGCCCATCATCCAAGATCCGGAACTCGGCTTCTATCTCTATCGTCTGGCTAAGCCATTACTCCCACACGGCCGCATCCGCTTGGAATTTGCTCTGGAGTACGACAACTACGGTTTTCAGAATTCCAATCCCAATACCGACCTCTCGCACAACGGCACTTACATCGGCGAGCGTTACTCTCCCTTCATAGGCTACGCGCCGGACATTGAATTAACCGATGACAGTACGCGCCACAAACACGGCTTGCAAAATACCAAACGCATGCCCACTCTCGACGACGCAGCCGCGCGCAATGAGAACATGGCCAACACCGACGCCGACTGGATCAATTTCGAGGGCACCGTCAGCACCAGCCCCGACCAGATCGCGATCCTGCCCGGATATCTTCAAAAAGAGTGGACACAAGACGGCCGCCGTTACTTCCATTACAAAATGGACGCCCCGATCGTGGACCTCTACTCTCTCAATTCGGGAAGCTACTCGGTTCGCCGCGACAAATGGAAAGATGTCAACCTGGAAATCTACTACCACCCCGGACATGAGTTCGATCTCGATCGCATGATGGACGGCATGAAGTCGAGCCTCGAATACTGCAGCACTAATTTCAGCCCCTTCCAGTTTCGTCAGGAGCGCATCATCGAGTTCCCGCGTTACCAGACGTTCGCCGCCTCCTACGCCAATACCATTCCATTTTCCGAGGCTATCGGCTTCATCACTTACGTTGATCCCAAGAAGGCCGACGCGATCGATCTCCCGTTCTACGTCACCGCCCACGAAGTTGCGCACCAGTGGTGGGGGCACCAAGTCATTAGCGCCAACGTGGAAGGAGCTACCTCCATCGTCGAGACTCTCGCCCAGTACAGCGCGCTCATGGTGATGAAGCACCGTTACGGGCCGCAGTCGATCCGGAAATTTCTGCGCTACGAAGTGGATGGCTATCTTCGCGGCCGTGCCCAGGAGCGTAACGAGGAAGAACCGCTGTACAAGGTTGACATGAACCAGGGATACATCCATTACAACAAAGGCGCGTTAGTGATGTATGCCATACAGGATTACATCGGCGAAGATAAAGTCAACCAGGCGCTGGCCGAGTTCACTAAGGCCTACGCGTTCAAAGGCCCGCCCTATCCCGTTTCTCTCGACCTCATTGCCTATTTGAAAAAGTACACGCCGCCGGAGTATCAGTACCTCTACGACGACCTTTGGGAAAACATCACCCTCTATGACAACCGCACAATTTCCGCGAACTACGTTCAGCAACCCGACGGCAAATACCAGGTGAACCTCGTGGTCGGAGCCAAGAAGCTGCGAGCCGACGGAAAGGGCCAGGAGCACACGATTCCCGTCCATGACTGGATTGACGTTGGAGTGTTAGATTCTGACGGGAAATACCTCTATCTGCAGAAGCAGATGATCGACAAGGAACAAACCCAGCTCGCACTCACGGTCGACAAGCTCCCCGCTCAAGCGGGAATTGATCCCCTCGACAAACTGATCGACCGCAACCCGGATGACAACATGATTAAGGTGAAAAAGCAATAGCCATGGTTGGTCTCTCGAAACCGGACGGCGACACAACCTTTCATGAGCGCGAGGTGACCAGCAGGCAGAAGGCAAATCAAGAAGCGCTGGTTTTTGATGAGGGTAAGGGACTTTCAACCGAAAAGCAGTTGCGGCGAATTCAGATCAGCGGTTGAGCTTTTCGTAGTAGCGGTTGTCGTAAAGCGTGGTGGAATTCTGGACGAATTCCAGCACCCGATGCATCTTGACTTTGTCTTCGCGATTCAATTCCTTGAACTGCACGGCAATTCCAGATCCAGGATGGATTCTGGCTACGGTTCCGTCGGCGTCCAGCTTGCCATCATCGATAGAGAAAATTAATTTGAGATTGGTGCCTGGCGTGAGGATGGCGCTGGTTTCCACGTAACAGCCGCCCATGCTGATATCGATCAAATTCCCGAAGACCGGTATACCATCATTTTCGGGATTCAGCTCAATGGTAATGCGGCATTTCATGCGCGCGTAGAGTCGGCGGTTCTTGCGGGCCGGCTGTTGTTGCTTCTCCATATACATGCGACGGTCGGCCTCGGCCAGAAGCTCTTCCGCATCCTTGCCATCCTCGGGATACATGGCCTGTCCAAGACTCAGCGAGAGAATTTCTTCGGCGCACACTTCAAATCCGGCTTGTTTGGCCAGTTCCCGCAGTTGATAGGCTTTCTTGACGGCCGCGTCGGCAGGCAGCCCCGGCGCGATGACTACAAATTCGTCTCCGCCCATGCGAGCCACGTAGTCGTACTCCCGGCAGGTCTCTTTCAAAGCTTGGGCAAACAAGCGGAGCACGCGGTTGCCTTCCAAATGGCCAAAGCGGTCGTTGATTTGCTTAAAGCCATCCATGTCGCCGACCATCACGGTTAAGGTCGAGTTGTCGCGTTTGCAGCGGGACAATTCACGGTCGAGTTGCAAGAACAGCGAGCGGGCATTGGGCAATCCGGTGAGATAGTCGGTGGTGGCGGAGTTTTCCGCTTGCTGATACTTCACCGCATTTTCAATCGCTAACGCCATCTTTGAACTAATCGCCAAGAGGATGCGCAAGTGATCTGAGGTGAAGGCGTCGCGTTCGCCGCGATAAAGAGCGAGCACTCCGACGACTCCGGCCACACCTTCCAGCGGAATCGCCAGCGCCGAGCGCAGGGTGCTGAACTTTGTAGGATCGTTCAGATAACCGGGCTCGACCGAGGGATTGCCGTTAATGATCGGCTTCCGGTTATGAGCGACCCACCCCGAGAGCCCTTGCCCGAGAGGAATGCGCAATGACGAGAACAGACGGAAGTTGTCGCCATTCACGTACTCGGGAATCAGTTCCTCGTTGTGGCGGACGTAGATGGCGATGGCATCATACGGAACCAGCGATCGCAATTTTACGGAGAATACTGACAGTGTCTCCACCACACTGAGCGAAGCGCCTAAGTCCTGGCTGAGCTCGAATAGGGTCTGCGCTTCTTGCCGAGCCGCCGCAATCGAGGACAGGAACGTCGCCTCATGCCCGGAACCATCTTTCACTGAAATATTCTCAAATCCCGCAGCCGGAGCCAGACCGCGTTCAATCTTGACGTCGGTTGAGAGCGATTGATTCGCCTCACTGCCGAACTGAGCAAGAGCAATTTTTTCCAGGCTGACGTATCGCTTCTTAAGAATATCGACAACTTTTGGATCAAAAGACTTCCCCGACTCTGCCCCCAAGCGTTGCATGACCTCTTCCAGCGGCAGGGCGCGACGGTACTGGCGGTCGGAGGCCAAAGCGTCAAGATAATCCACGGCGGAGAGAATGCGGGCGCCAATGGGAATCTCCGTGCCCTTCAGCCCGGCGGGATATCCGGAGCCATCCCACTTTTCATGATGCGCCCGTACGATGGGCACAACCGGATAGGGGAAGCGAACCCGTTCTAGGATTTCGGCCCCCACGACGGGGTGAATCTTCATCTTCTCGAATTCTTCAAGGGTGAGCCGACCGGGCTTCGAGATGATGTGTTCGGGCACGGCCAGCTTACCGATATCGTGCAGCAGGGCGGCGGCATGCAGCGCCTGCATCTCATCGGGGGTCACGCCCAATTCTTTTGCGACCTCGACCGCATATACGCGGACGCGTTGCAGGTGGTCATGAGTGGTTTGATCTTTGGCTTCAATCGCCAGCGCTAACGCCTCGATGGTGCGCAGATGCAGGCTTGCCATCTCCTCGACGTGCCGTTTCTCATCATCCAATTTTCCTAAATACAAACGGTACGAACGGTAAATGACATAGATTGCGGGCACCAGGAGGAGTGAGGTTTCCCAATAAAAAGTGCGGTTAAACCAGCCAATCACGCCGGCGATTCCCGCTCCCACCAGGTAATAGGGAAACGACCAGAAATAACATTCCACGATGATTTTCGTGAGCCGTTTGCCTTCGGTGAGCGATATGACGGTCGCAATCGAGCCAGTGTTGGCCACGAAGTAAGTGCAGGCCGCCAGCCCCAACAATAAAGCCTGATTCCCTACTAACTGATTAAACAGCGGGTGATGGTATACCGTGTATGCGACTGCGGTTGAAAACGCGCCCGCGCATACATTGAAAGTTACCTGGATTGCGTTGGGGCGGTCCGGATAAAAGGATTGCACCAAGATTGAAACACAGCCGAGGAGCAGGGTTTCCGAAAAGCTCAGTTCCAGGATACCCAGCAAGACAAATAAGAAATTCACTGACATCGTGCCCGTGATGCCGGGCAGATTCACCTTCATCTGGGAAGCCAGGACGCCGATTCCCAGGTAGCAGATGAATTCAGCAATGTTCTTACTGGTCGGGTGGATAGCTCCGTACAGGAGCACACTTGTGCCCGCTGTCACCACCAAGCCAATAAACATCTTGGCGGGCAGTGTCAGGTCTCTCCACGACTGTGACTGACCAGCCATTAAAGTCCTGTGGATCGGGGGCGAAAAACAAATTCTCAGATTAGAAATAGCATCTAATGTGTTTAGGGACAATGATTTACGGGCGTTACGGCAAACTTCGGTAACCTCGCGTGAGTAACGGCCAGAGGCGAGGTTAAGCGATTCCCTTCCTCGGGAATCTTCTATAATTCAGTGATTTACGACACTCAGCTGATTGCAAAGAATGCTGCCTCGGACGTCGGCGCCCCAACTTGACGGCTAACCGCGCCCGCCCGTGTCTTTGACGACGGCTGGCCCACCTTTACGTTCTTTGTAAAGGGGGACCCGTGAAGCCAGGGTCGGGCATTCATCCTGGCCTCGCGCCTCGCCGTCCCCACCTTTACAAAGAACGTAAGGGTGGGCCACCCGCGTGCCCTTCCCAACATCGCCGTCCGGCAGACAGCGCTCGTTAGACGCGGCTGAATTGCTCGGCTTTTTAGAGCAATTTGCCGAATTAACCACTTAGGTACTATGTGCAATTGTGTATGAGCTTTATTGAGCAGCCAAGCCAGATTCCTGAGCCGTATGATTTAGCCTCTGTTTCTAGGGAAGGAGACGGCATTCTCACGATGAATTGAAGGTGGGCCAAGAAGACAATGGCGAATCAACATTCTCTCGGTTTCAGTTCTACCGTTTTCCGCAAGAAGTTCCGTTCTGCTATGACTGGGCGGAACTACCGAGACAACGAGGTCATTTTTGCGCAAGGGGCTGCAGCCGATGCTGTGTTCTACATCCAGAGTGGCACGGTCAAGCTCACGGTGGCCGCCACGCGTCGCAAGAAGGCCATAATCGCCGTCCTGCTGCGGGGTAGTTTTTTTGGCGAAGGCTGCCTAGGAGGGCAATCATTGCGGGTTTACACGGCGCGTTCAATTGGGCCGTCCAATATCACTCGCCTGGAGAAGGATAGTATGGTTCGCACGCTCAAGCGAGACTCGCACTTTGCGGCGCTTTTTAATGCATATCTGCTTTCCCGCGTCATTCGAGTCGAAGAAGACTTGGTAGACCAATTCTTCAATTTCAGCGAAAAGCGACTGGCAAGGGTCCTGTTGCTGTTTGGCCAAATAATCAAGGAGTCGAAGCCGGAGCATCCCCTGAAGGTGAGCCAAGCAACCCTCGCGGAGATGGTGGGGACCACCCGCGCAAGAGTAAGTAAATTTATGAATTTGTTCAAGAAGAAAGGCTTCGTCAGCTACAACGGCGGCTTGCAAATAAATAGCGGACTAATCAGCGCCTTTCTGCAAAATCGGCCCATGTCCGTTGTCAGGAGGGCGTAGACCCGGCCACAAGGGCTTCCCGGAACTGTCGAGTTGACCACCCTGTTGTACGTGAGGCTTGTGTGAAAAAAGAACTCAGCGCCAAGAAGTCACTCGCTGTCACTTGTCCGACCTGTGGAGCCGCTCCGGGGGAGAAGTGTGAACTCAGCACGGGCCAACCACGCACCGAACCACATCGGGACCGCCGATTGATTGCAAAAGATTGAGCCGAACTCTGCCGTCAAGTGTTTCTGCTGAGCGTACCGGGTGGCTGGCCCACCTTTACGTTCGTTGTAAAGGTGGGACCCGCGAAGCCAGAGTCGGGCGTTCATCTTGGCCCCCCTGCGCGCGTAGCTGCAAACAGAACCGCGAGCAAACTCCCGGTTCCACACCACGCCCACCGATAAATTCGTAAACCGCGCAGTACTCAGTGCGACTCTTCCGCGGCGGGCGCGGTATCCATTGTGTCCACGTGTATCGGCCTTGGCGGCAAATCAGGGAGCGGCTGGAACTCTCCAGGATCTTTCCCGGCCAGCGCAACTTTCATGAACTCCATCCAGATGGGAAGGGCAGCGCGGGCTCCGCTTTCCTTGGCTCCGAGCGATTTCTTTTCGTCATAGCCGATCCACACTCCGGTCGTGATCGAGGGCGAAAATCCGATGAACCAGGCATCAGTGAAATCGTTGGTTGTACCAGTCTTGCCCGCCAGCGGATACTTCAGGCTGGCTGCAGCAATCCCCGTTCCATGCAGCACTACCTCCCGCAGCATGTAGGTCATGATGCGCGCCGTACGAGCGCTGATCGCGTCTTTCACGTCGGGAAAATCTTCCTCCAGCATGCGGCCTTCGTAGTCCTCCACCTTGGTGATATAGCGCGGCTGGATACGGACGCCATCGTCAGGGAAAACGCTGAAGGCGGAAGTTTGCTCGAACAATGTAACTTCGGCAGCGCCCAGCGCCACCGGCAGGTAGGCCGGGATGTTGGAAGTAATTCCGAAGCGATGGGCGTATTCGATTACAGTCTTTATTCCGACGCGGTCGGCGACCTTCAACGCCGGAATATTGCGCGACTGCGCCAGCGCCCGCCGCAGCGTGATCGTGCCTTCAAACTTCTCATCATAGTTGTGCGGAGTGTAGGGGCCGGAGGCGGTCGGAAAGGTGACCGGCGCATCGAGGATGGTATCGTCCGGCCTCGCTCCCTGATCGATGGCGGCAGTGTACACGTAGGGTTTGAACGACGATCCTACCTGCCGCAGCGCCTGAGTCGCACGGTTGAATTTGGATAGTTCGAAATCGCGACCGCCGACCATAGCTTTGATCTCGCCGGTGGCGTTGTCGATTGCGATCAGCGCGCCTTGTGCGCCTGAGTCCTGCTCCAGGCTTACTCGGGCTTTGCCGTCGTTGGCAAGGCTCACGATCTTTACATAGACCACATCGCCGGGCTTGAGAATGTCCTGCAGCCTGCGCTGAGTCCAGGCCGCATCAGCGGGCAACACTGTTGCGGTATATCGGCCGAACTTGCACAGCGCTGATCCGGGCGCAACTGCTGTAACCAAAGCATGGATGTAGTGGTTGACCTCGGGTTCCTCGTCCCAATCCGCATGCTGGTAGGCAAGAGTCTCGTTGCCAGCCAACACATTCTGCAGATGACCTTTCCAGCCGTGGCGCCGTTCATAAGCGGCCAGGCCATCGAGAACCGCCTGATTCGCGGCCCGCTGCAGGTCCATATCGAGGGAGGTGTGAACGCGTAGTCCGCCCTCAAGAACCTGGCTGCTGCCATATTTGTTTTCCAGGTACCGGCGAATCTCCTCGACAAAGTATGGCGCTAGAGAGTTGGGATCGTGCTGCAGATGTAAAATGATCGGCTCGTTCCGTGCCTCGACGGCCTGTTTCGCCGTGATTTTGCCATCCTCCAGCATCCCGTTGATGACCAGGTTGCGGCGCTTAATCGCGCGATCGGGATGGTTGATGGGCGAATAGAGTCCTGGAGCCTTGGGCAGTCCCGCCAGCAGCGCCGCTTCTTCGAGCGTCAATTGCTTTGCGGGCTTTCCGAAGTAATACTCTGATGCCGCTTCGAAACCATACACTCCGTGCCCAAGAAAAATCTGGTTGGCATAGAGCGTGAAAATCTGTTCCTTGGTGAAGCGCCGCTCAATCTGAATGGCGAGCAATGCCTCCTCGATTTTGCGATGAAATGATCGGTCAGGAGAAAGAAACAGGTTGCGCGCAAGCTGCATAGTGAGAGTCGATGCGCCCTGCACTCTCCCGCCAGATTCGATGTCTCGATACGCCGCACCGGCAATTCGCCACACATTGATGCCCCAGTGCCGGTAGAAATCTTTGTCCTCAATCGAAGTCAAGGCGTCGCGCAATACCTGCGGAAAGTCGTTGTAAGAAGCCACCACCCGTCGCTGCAGCGCGAATGAGCCGATGATGCGGCCCTGCCCGTCATAAAGCTCAGTAATAGAACTGGGACGGTAATGTTCCAACTGCTCGACCTGAGGAAGATCGGTGGAATAGACGAGCAGCAATCCCGCGGTGGCGCCCACGAGAGCAGCCAAAAGCACCAGCAAGCCGAAAAGAAGGCGGCCCACCAGCTTCCGTCCGGCGACTTCCACCGGGGGAAGGTCTTGATAGATGACCTTCATGGGAGATTGAGGTCAGGATAGCACGGCAGCTCTTGGCTCTTAGCGGTTAGCTCTTAGCCAAAAGCCAAAGGCTAAGAGCTGAAAGTGCCCTTTTACGGAAACAGCGTCAGAAACCTTTCCCACAAGATCAGCGCCGTGGCATTGTGTGTCTCGAGGGCGGTAACGCCCTCCTGCGCAGCCATGGGATCGTGCAGTAGTGCTACTGCCGTGTTCGCAATGTCCGATGCATCGTCGGTGGCTGCCTGCCAGTTGCGCGGTGCCCACGCGATTGCGTCCGAGACCACCGAGGCCACGCCCTGCGCGATTCCGTCCGCCGTCACCATGTTGAAACCCTCGGTATAGGATGGCTGCAGCAATAAATCCATGGCTCCTACCGTGTCCAGGAACTGCGGCCACGATTGCCAGTTGCGCTCGACCACCTTGGCACGCGGCATATTCAGATACATCTGCTGAATGGCGGCAAAGATGGTCTGGCCGCCGTTCTCGCGGCGCCCTCCGGAGATCCAGAATTCCAGGTCAGTCACGCGCAGCCGCTGTCCCACTTCAAGCGCGGCGGCCGCGGCAGTGAGCACGTTTTTGTACGGACGTATGGCGCAGAAGCATCCCAGGCGCAGCGTGCCGCGCTGCCACATGGGCCGCGCCCGCGCGAGACCGAGGGGATACATGTTCGGCAGCAAAGTCATGGCAGTCGCGTAGGTGGCTTGCCACCAAGTCTGAAAGCGTTGGGAGTTGCCGGCAACGTGGAAGTTGGGGCATCCCTGCGCGAGCTCCGAACCTTGGCGCAGCAGTTCGATGGCGCGGGGATCGGCCTGCAGGAATCCGATGTTGCTGTGGCTGACCACAGCAATTTCCAGATCCGGATTCTGGGACGCGAGGCTGGCCAGATTGGCGGTCGGAATCCACGGCGCGCTGATCACCAGGTGGGAAAGTGGAACATGATGAACCAACGTCCGCGCCTGCTGCTCGGACTTCATCAGCGCCTGCAGGTCTTGGAAGGAATTGATCGCCCAGATTTCGACGATATAACCGGCCGCGCGTAGCGCCTTGGCGTTTTGCGTGGCGCTGACTCCCAGGCCGATGTGGCTGACGTTCTGGGCGGCGGCGAAATTCTTGTAAGCAATCGCTAGCCGCGGGGTGTGGTGCTGCACTCTTATCATTGGTGACCTTTCGCTGACCGGCGGGGCGAACACACCCGTAGGCGTGGGTTGCAAGGAATCGAGGCGGGGATTTCCCCGGAGTTAACCGACTCCAAATTTAAGCAAAGATTGTTTAGGGATTACGCAGGAGGGCTTACCCTACGCTGATGTCTTGGCTTTTTTACTCTCTACTTCTAGTGTGACAGATTGGAGGGGGTAAACCCGCCAAATTTTAAGCTTTATTTTTGGAATGGAATCAGCGAGTTGCACGGAAATGCATGAGTTGAGGGGCTTGACAAGATTTCGGCAAGACCACGGGGACAGCCGCCCCCGGCTGTCCAGCGGAACGAAGCTCCGCAGTCTGCGGCCAAGGCGGGGGGATACTAGCTTCGTGGATGGAAATCGTTCACCGGGTAATGTGGTCCCAGAATCCTTCTGGGAAGACCATGGCGAACTTTGCTATGACAGCCGAGGGCGGCTGTCCCCACGGGGTTACTCCCAGATCTAACTTGCCCGGCTCTTTAAGACCTCAATAGCCTTCTGCATCTGCTGATCGGGCTGCGGAGCCTGAACCTTTTTGCCGCCCTCGTCTGCGGGCGCGACATTTTCGTCCTCGTCCGGCACTGGCCCCTCTTCCTCGGTATCAGCGACTAAAACGTTTGGGGTGATGGCTGTATCCTGAATCGCTTTGCCGGTTGGCGTGTAATACTTGGCAATCGAAAGAATGAGTGCCGACCCATCGGGCAATTCCAGGGTTTTTTGAATCGAACCATCGCCGAAGGTTTTGTCGCCGACAACGTCGCCGCGGGCATTTTCAAGAATGGCAGCAGCGACGATTTCCGCCGGTCCCGCCGTCCCCTTATTCACCAGCACAACTACCGGCAGATTAGTAATTGCTTTGGAGGGATCCGCATTAAAGGCCTCGCGAGGATACTTCTGGCCCTGCAGGTAAGTGATTGTGCCGTGATTCAGAAAAAGGTTGGCTGTCGCGATGCCTTCGGCTTCGTCCCCCTCGGCGCAGTTGCGTAAGTCCAGGATCAGCTTCTTTGCCCCTGACTTCTGCAGCGTCTTAATCTTGTTTGCCACTTCCTGGGACTTACCCTTGGTAAAAGCATCGACATGTATGTCGGCAATATTCTCGTCGACCATCTTGTCGATCACCGGAGGAATAACCACGACATCGCGGGTAATAACGACTTTCTGCGGCTCGGCGCGGCGCGCACGGACAAGCGATACGGTTACGGTCGATCCCGGCGGTCCGGCGAGCAGACTACGAACTTCGCCCACCGACATCTCGCGCGTACTCTTGCTCTCGATGGCTTCAATAATATCGGTATCCTGAATCCCCGCCTTGTCTGCCGGTCCGCCCGGAATGACCGAGATTACAGAGGCGTAGCCGAAGCGCTTGGAAATGGCAGCTCCGATGTCGGCCTTGGCATCAGTTTGATGAGATTTGTATTCCGCGTACTCCGCACGGCTTAGATAACTGGAATTGGCGTCCAGGGATTCGAGCAATCCATGCAGAGCGCCAGCGGTCACCACCGGAATGTTGGGCTCTTCCACATACTCGCTGCGCACCCGCGAGAGCACCTCGCTGTAGACCTGCAGTTGGCGGTAGGCGCCGTCGTTGCTGGAGGCCCGAACGCCGTCCATTCCACCCACGACCATGAACAGCAGCACTACAGCGGATGAAGCGAGGATTACAGCCTTGGTTTTTATCGACATCGGATTCGTTTTCTCGGAAAGGAAGTCACTTCCTAGGAAGTGCAATCATTATATCTGGTTTGATGCCGATTTCTCAGAGTTTGCTTCGTCAAAATAGCGCTCATTAGTAACTTGGTCTGCCGGGTCTCTCGCAGCTTGACGGTAGATACTCTGCCTTCACTTCCTTGTGTTCATAAAAAAGGACTTATTGCGGCTCATTTCGAAAATTAGCTAGTGAGGATCGGCAGACACTGCGGCTGGATTCGGCAGAGTCGAGTTCTCGGTGGGACCGTGGGCATTGGACCGATTTACTCCGGTGATTTGATAATCACTGTAATCGATGGTCAGGACGGCTTTGCCTCCCATCCGAACTTGGGTTTCGGACTCATTATGGATGGGAAGCCAGAAGTCTCCAATCTTGTCCCAGCGATATTCGATTTGCGTGTGGCTCACCCAGAGGGAGGGGTTCTTGGCGGGCTCGCCCTGCATGCGGGCAACGGCGAAATCCTTGGCGTCGACCCAAAGTTTCCCGTGGTACAGATATTTGCTCTTGCCCCTGGGGGTGACGGCAAGTATATAAAAATCTCCGCTTGGTGTGTGCTCAGTTCCGGCCAGGGCAAAATTGTAGTTCCTGGGGCTGATTTCGAGCTCCTGGCGGTTTTGCTCTTCCTGCGCGTCTTGCTCGCTATTGAGCAGCTTCAAGAGAACGTGGTTGATCATCACCTTTGAACCACTTTCGGACACGACTTTGAAGTCTTTCCGGTTCGGTGCGATGTAAACAGCCTCCACCTGCATGGTCGCATCGTGGCTGCCAAACAACCCGTGATAGTCCAGATGGTAAACCCGTTTGCCGCGATATCCACGCAAGGTCTGTGAGCGCTGGGCGTTCGCCGCCATCAGTCTTTGCACAATAACGTCGGTCGACAGAAGAGGTGGCGAGTGCAAATCCGTGTCCGCAAAGCTGAACGTAGCCAGGAGCGTGAGCAGAAATACGCTGGCGGGCGCGGGAAATTCAAAACCGCGCGGTTCGAGTCGCCGCAAACGGGCCCGCTCCGGGGAGTAAGGAAAGATTCGCACCAGATTTTCAATCTACCATATCCAGCTAGGGATTGAAGTCACAGAAGGAGTGGAGTCTTTAGAGGCTGAAAATCTCGTAGCCCCTGCGTCCTCGCCGGCTGTCCCCGGGGCACCTTGCCCCGGTGCTCTCTAAAATACGAACCAGATTGCCGCCGAGACGGCGGCGCCACAACGTTGTTTCCCTCGCACGCCGTTATCGTACCGCTGCCAGCTGGGTGCGCAGCTTGTGCGTGGCGCGGAACAGCGTGTTCTTAATCGTGCCTTCGCTGGTATTCAGAATGCCGGCAACGGTGCGCAGTCGCAAGCCGTGGTAATGCTTCAGCTCGAACACGACCCGCTCCCGCGCCGAAAGTTTCTGCATGGCGCGGACGATACACCCTCGTAACTCTCGGCTGGCCATGTTGCGCTCCGGACTGGCCCCGGCCCGCTGATCGGCAATGTGGTCGAGAACCTGCTCCTCCTCGCCGTCAGGTGAAATCGTCGTGGTCAAGTCCCGATACCGCGACGAACGCTTCCGCAGGTGATCAAGACACAGGTTGGTCACGATGCGGTAGATCCAAGTGTAGAAGGAGCACTCAAACCGGAAGCTGCCAATGTTGATGTAGGCGCGGAGGAAGGCTTCCTGGTAAATGTCCTGGGCGTCTTCCTGCGATCCGGTGAGATGAATCGCCAGGCGCAACACGGGACGATCGTATTGCCGCACCAACTCCTCGAAAGCGGTCGCATCGCCAAGCTGAGCTCCCCGAATAAGCTGGGTGTCATCTATGCGAGCCGGCCCCACCTTCTCTCGACGCTGAACTCGAATCTCTAGTGCGTTTTCCACTTTTCATCTCCACAACAAGACTTCAACCGACGAACTTGTAACCCGTCCCATGCACCGTCAGAATGAATCGAGGCTCCTCCGGCTTGGGTTCGACTTTTTGCCGGAGGCGAACAATATGTGCGTCCACCGTGCGTGTCGTGGGAAAGCGATCGTACCCCCAAACGTCCTCGAGCAGCCGGTCGCGGCTCAACGTTTCTCCCGGATGAATGAGGAAGTACTTCAAAAGTTCGAACTCCTTTGACGAGAAATCCAGCGCCCGGCCTTTGCGCGATACCTGGCAACTGCGCAAATTCACCTCGACCTCGCCGAAAGAATATTTCTCATCGGTCTTGGGAGCCGTTCGCGAGCGCCGCAGTACGGCTTTCACGCGTGCCAGCAGTTCACGAATGGAAAACGGCTTGGTAACGTAGTCGTCAGCTCCCAATTCAAGTCCGACCACCTTATCTACTTCCTGTCCTCGGGCAGTCAGCATGATGATCGGAATCGAGGGCCGTTTGGACTTGAGCTGCTTGCACACATCCAGGCCGCTCATGCGTGGCATCATCACGTCGAGGATGACGAGGTCGGGAGACTCCGCGATCGCGCGCTCCAAGCCAGCCACGCCGTCGCCGGCGGTAATGACCTGATGCCCCTCGAATTCGAAGTTGTCGCGCAAGCCAGCCACCATGTTGGGCTCATCTTCGACAATCAGGATCTTCGCCATGCTCTTATTTCTCCGACTGCACTACGCCAACGCTGCCTTATTTGCGTTCGTCCCCAAGGCTACGGGTAGATTGATGGTGAACTTGCTGCCTCGACCAGGCACGCTATCCACCGAAACCTCGCCCCCATGCGCCTGAACAATGTGACGAACCAATGCCAGCCCCAAACCACTGCCCTTGGTGTTGTGGACCAGCGGATCTCCCACCCGATAGAACTTGTCGAAAATCTTCTGTTGCTCGCCCTGGGGAATGCCGATACCGTGGTCGACCACCTCAAGCTTCACCGAGCCGTTGTCGCGAAACAGGTTGACCCCGATATACTTCTGGTCCTGCGAGTATTTGAGCGCATTGTTGACCAGGTTCAACAAGGAGCGTGCCATGGCCTCGCGATCAACGCTTAGCGGCGGTATGTCGTCGGCAATCTTTTCTTCGAAGGCGAACCCACTCTGCTCGATCTGGTAGCGATAGGATTCGAGCGTGTTGCGTACCAGCTCGCGCATATCGGTTTGCCTGAAGTCGTATTCTTTCCGGCCGGCTTCGATCCGCGAAAAATCCAGAATGTTGTTGATCAGCGCGGTGAGGCGTTCGCTCTCCTTGCGAATAATGCTGTAATACTCCTGATATTTGTCAGGCGATTTCAGTCGGCCCATCTCCAGCGTTTCCGCGTAGAGCCGGATCAGCGAGAGAGGGGTTCGCAATTCGTGCGAAACGTTTGACACAAAATCAGACTTCAGCCGCGCCAGCGCCATCTCCCGCGAAATATTTCGATGAGTCATGACAATCCCGCCAGTAAGGAGCAGCGAGATGGCGCCAAGAATCAAAAAGCCGGTGCGAACAAAATGCTGACCCAGTGCAGCCAGCGTCGTCCCGTGCATCTTGATCGCAAGCGTCAGCCCTGGGAACGCGCCTTCGAGATTGCGCTCCACCTCGGGCTCACCGCCGTCCCAGCCCACCGAAGCCGCCAATGGCGCGGACTCATGCCGGGGATGAACCATCAGTACCACGTGGTTCCGCTCGCCTTTTTCTTCCTGGTGGCTTAAAAGCGTCTCCAGCATTTCCGGAAAGAATCGGTCACTCAGGTACTCGGCATCAAATACCATCCCGGCAATCGCCTTGTGCCCTCCCGAACTGTCCTTGGCCAGGAACATAGCGGCGGATTGATACAAATGTTTCTCGCCTCGGGGAGCCCAGTTATTAAAAAAGGAGTAAGTCTTACCGTGCTTCGACATCTCCTCCATACTCTTGAATTCATCCTTGTATTCCACCTGCATCCATCCGCTGGTCATGCTGGAAAAATCTTCGGCCTCCCCGTGGAACAAAGGTTCCTTAAGCCGCGATGGCTGAGAGCGGAACGTTAATCCCCTCCCCGGCTCGTAAATAAAGATGTGGGCAATGTAAGGGTGAGTGGAGAGAATTCTGTCCATCGTTTCCACACAAGCCTCGCCAGCGCTGGGGAATTCGTTGCGCACATCATCAGCAAGGTCGTAAGCTTTTTGGTTGATCTCCTTCTCGGAAATTGCGAGCACCTGGTTAAAATCGCGCTGGAAGGCAGCTTCCACGCCGCGATCGCGCTGGATCGCAGTTAAATGCACCACGCTCAGGATGACCAGGGCCGCGGCGGGCAAGACCACGGCGAGCTCCAGTGTCAACATCAACCGGGTTCGCTGGTTCCATCGCCGCTTCGACTTCATCATGCTCTCCTGATCCGCGTGACGACTGCATCAGCCCAGATGCAAACATAGTTGAACAGACAGGGACATGTGTCAATCCAGAGTAAAAACAAGTAAAAAGTTGTGAACTGGTTGATTCTCGAGGTACAGGGCGGGGGGGAATTCGTCCAGAGAGCACGAAGAAGAAAACATTAAGGCAGGCGGAAATTCACGGTCACGTAGGTCTCGGCTTCCACGGCCACTCCGTTTCGAAGGTAGGGTTTGTACCGCCATTGCTTGACAGCCTTCACCGCCGCTTGGCCAAGTAGCAGCGAGCCGTCTACCAGTTTCAGGTCTCGGACACCACCGTCTTTGCCAATCCAGGCCTGCAACGTCACAGCGCCCTGGAGTCCGGCCTTCAATGCCTGTTCCGGATAACTGGGTGTCACTTTTTGCAAGAGCAAAGCTTGTGACAGATCCTCGGTCAAACTCACTGGTTCCAGTTGACTGAGGAGAGACGGAGAATGCCTGAGACTTACGGCTCGAACCGTTGCGGTCTCCTGCCGCGGCAAGGTTAAGCTCTCCGGAATCGAGACCCGCGAGGATGCCATGGGAAGACGATCTTGATCCGAGTGAGCATCGCCCGGCGGAGTTTCCGCAGGAGTCATCGCAGTCTGGTCCGTCAGGAATATCGTCGGGCCGGAGCCGCGCACTTTCGGGGATCGATAATTATCAAACTCAGAACCTTGTTTAGCAGCCTGGACTTCAGGACTGGGATGACTTTCGCGCGGCTGCGGCTTGTCCGACCTCGTTTCCAGAGCTTGCTTGTAAACGGTGGCAACACTGGCGAACACACTCTGAACCCGCAGAGCCTGGCCGAGGGTGTAACCAGCAAAACTGAAAGCCGCGCTCAGGATCCCTGCCCACAACAACCGATTCCGCCTATATCTTTTAACTGCCCCGGATACTTGCTCAAGAGATCTTCGCTGGTTCACGGACAGGAAGAGCCTGCGGTCGAAGGTCGCAAATGTGAGATTCAGCCGCGCGGCGGTCGCGCCATAGCCGTAGCTCGACGCTGGGGATGGCTCAGCCTGTGTGGACGTTGGCATGGGGGAGGGCTGCGACTGGGCACGCTCCTTTTCGATGCTCTGGTCATGCGCTACCGCAGGCTTTCTCTCCTGGGTTTGAGTGGAGTCGCCCCTTGCAATCCAGCCCCTCATGCAAGCCAGAAAACGGTCGTTGCAAAGCAGCGCATACTTAATCCGATCCGGGATCAGCGGTTTGGTCAGGACGAGGTCAGGACCGTCCTCTTCGGCCTCGGAGTTCGACGTCCCACTGGTTAGAGCGAGAGTGAAAGCTGCCTGGTTCAGCTTCAGTCCCCGCGCATTCTTCAGCAGAAATGGTGCCTCATGCCCGAGGTCCCAATCGGCCGCAATGACGTCAAAGCTTCGACTGGTAAGCCATTCCACTGCGGTGAAGATGTCCGGACAGGGTTCAATTTCAAGCTCAAGTTCTTTTAGAGCCTGGATTAACCGGCGCGAGCTTTCTTCGTCAGAGGAGAACAGCAGAGAAATTGGTGACATCAACTACTAGGCTAATTTTCACACCCTGCTACGACAAGTTACGAACTACCACCATTGTGCTATATCAGAAGTCGGGGTAACCGCAGAGACGATTACCTGTACTATTGGACTAGTTCGTCGACGTGCGGCGAATGCAGATAAAGGAGAACGGCAAACAAGCGTTGCCATTGCCTTCGCCGGACGCATAGAATCCTTTGTTATCGACGGTGAATATAAATTGGTTGGACCTTCAGCGCCAGACTGGTTGAAAGAGGCTGATTGAAGAAAGTCATAGCGATGTATCCCGGCTCGTTCGATCCGCCGACCAATGGGCATCTCGATTTGATCGCCCGCGGCAGCAAGATCTTTGACGAGCTCGTGGTAGCCATCCTCCGCAATGCGGAGAAGGCTCCGCTATTCAACTTGTCGGAAAGGCTGCTGATGCTGGAAGCAATGACGGCCGAGTTCAACAACGTGCGCGTGGAGACCTTCGACGGACTCATGGTGGACTACGCGGCTAAAGTCAAAGCCAGCGCCGTGCTTCGCGGCATTCGCGCCATCAGCGATTACGAGTACGAATTGCAGATGGCTTTGATGAACCGCAAATTGCAGCCTGATCTGGAAACCGTATTCATGATGCCGGCGGAACAATATTCGTACCTGAGTTCACGGCTGGTGCGGGAGATCGCTCAATTGGGTGGCTCAGTCAAAGACCTGGTTCCGGAGATGGTTGAACAGCGGCTGAAAGAAAAGCTGGACCCCGCGATCAAACTGGCCAATGCCAGAAACCCGAAACAGAGGAAACGAGGATGACCCCAGTTACGGAAGCGACTCTCGCGTTAAGACTGACCGAACGCATCAACCGCATCGAGCCCTCCGCCACGATGGCCGTGGTCGCCGAGGCCGACAAGCTTCGCCAGCAGGACATTGACGTCGTGGATTTCGGCGCGGGCGAACCCCACTTCGCTACGCCCCAGCACATCAAGGAAGCCGGCATCGCTGCTATCCAGAGCAACTTCACAAAATACACGGCGGTCAGCGGTACAACCGAGCTGCGCGACGCCATCGTCCATCGCCACGCCGTTGATTTCGATTCCGATTACCGCCGCGAGGAAGTGATCGCCTCAACCGGAGGCAAGCAGGCGCTGTTCAACGCTGTGCAGGTCCTGGTCGACCACGGGGATGAAGTCATCCTGCCGGTTCCCTATTGGGTTTCGTTCAAGGACATCGTGCGCTACGCGGGAGGAAATTGCGTATTGCTCGAAACCGAAGAGGCCCAGGGTTTTCGAGTCACCGCGGAAATGATTGAGCGCCTGATCACTCCCCGTACCAAACTCATTATCTTGAACTCCCCGTCCAATCCGTCGGGAGCAGTAATGTCGCCAGAGGATCTGACGGAAGTTGTCCGTCTGGCCCACGAGCGTGGCATCTGGGTAATTTCTGACGAGTGCTATGTATACCTGAATTACACGGCGAAGAAATTCTCAGTGGGATCGCTGCGCGAATTCCGCGAGCGCATGGTGATCATCGGCTCTCTCTCCAAGACTTACGCCATGACCGGTTGGCGATTAGGTTATGGGCTAGGACCCAGCGCGGTTATTAGTGCGATGCAGAAGCTGCAAAGTCAATCTACGTCAAACCCGACATCGATCGTGCAGAAAGCGGCGGTAGCGGCGCTGAAAGGCCCACAGCAATGCGTGAGTGACATGCGCGCAGAGTACATCAATCTACGCGATCACGTGGTCAAAGGGCTGCGTTCGATTTCCGAGGTGAAGTGCACGCTGCCCGAGGGCGCATTCTATGCCTATCCCAATATTTCGGCGTTCTTTGGGCGCAGCGGAGTGAAATCGGCTTCAGACCTTGCGGGAAAATTATTGCGCGAAGCGCACGTGGCCACAGTCCCTGGCGAGGGATTCGGCACCCGCGACCATATTCGCGTCTCCTACGCCACGTCGATCGCGGAACTAGATCGGGGACTAGAGCGCCTGCGGAAGTTTCTAGCGGCCCTATAAGTATAGCGCCGTCGTCCCGGCGGCTGTCGTGGGGGCATCTTGCCCCCACCCGGCAAGATGCCGGCGCTCCCGGGCGTGATTCCTGCAAACCGCATCTCATTTTTCTGCCACATGAATGATCTTTATCCGCTCTTAATGTCGCCAGTCTTCGACCCACGTCCTTGGGGCACGCTGGACCTGTCTCCCATTTATCCCAATCATCGTTTCGAGGAGAAGATCGGAGAATCGTGGCTGACCGGAGACGAAGGCAAAGTAGCGAATGGGCCTTTGCGAGGAAAGTCGCTTGCGGAGTTGAGCGTCAAGTATGGACGGGAATTGGTGGGAGAAGCCGCGAACGATTGCAGCCGCTTCCCCTTGCTCACAAAGTTTCTGTTCCCTCACGAAAAACTTTCGGTGCAAGTGCATCCCGATGACGAAGCCGCGCGCCGCGTGGGTCAACCTTGCGGCAAGACCGAGTGCTGGTATGTCGCTCACGCCAGGCCCGGAGCGCAGATCGCCTTGGGGCTGAAGCCAGGAGCCACGCGTGCGGAGTTTGAACAAGCGATTCAGCGGCAGCGCGCGGAGGAATTGCTGAATTGGATCAACGTATTTCCTGGTGAAATGATTTACGTTGCTGGAGGTACGGTCCACACGCTTGGTCCAGGCTCGATCATCGTCGAAACTCAACAGCAGTCAGACACAACTTACCGTCTGTACGACTACGGCCGCCCTCGAGAGTTGCATTTGAAGGAAGGTCTGGCCGCGGTAAAAGAGAGGGTGGGCTCTGGGAAGGTAATTCGCCCTGCGCCAACAATGGTAGATGGCACAAAGAATCGCCGGTCGCCACTAGTGGCGTCGCCTTTTTTTGTGGTGGAACTGTTCGAATTGAAAGAGTCTCAAGATTTCCGAACGAGAGACGACGTCGGCAAGAGCTCAGTTCAAATCCTGGTTGCAGTCGAGGGCTGCGCCGTGATCGAAGCGCCTGGCGCTGAACCCGTCACCCTGACAAAGGGCGATGCAGTCGTGGTGCCCGCGTCGAGCGGCGCCTTTCATGTGCGCCCCCAGTGGACGGTCGAATTTCTGAAGGCGGCTTTGCCCGGGACAGCAATACCGGAACCCGCAACCAGGTTATAAGCGACAATGGAAAGAGCCGTGTGAATCCTTGGCGAAAACGAAATCAAATTTCTACCCGGTAATTTTGGCGGGCGGGCGCGGAACCCGTTTTTGGCCGCTGAGCCGCAAGTGCCGGGCGAAGCAGTTGCTGGCGCTCGACGGCAAGCAGACCATGATCCAACAAACCGTTTCGCGCCTGCTGCCGCTCGCCCCCGCCAAACATTTTTGGATTATCACCAATAAAGATTCGCAACGCGAAATCGCGCACCAGGTTCCACGGCTCAGCAAACAGCAGATCATTGCTGAACCGGTAGGACGCAATACTGCACCCGCCATTGGCTTGGGTGCTTTTATTTTGCTGCAAAGCGATCCCGAGGCGGTGATCGGAATGTTCCCTTCCGATCACGTCATCGGAGACGAAAAACGTTATAGCCAGGTTTTGCAGGAAGGCATCAAAATCGCAGCCTCCGGCGGGAACATCGTGGTGCTGGGGATTCGCCCGACCCGCGCCGAGACCGGATACGGTTATATCGAAGTCGACTCGGCGATCGAGCCGGAAGCATACCGGGTCCGCCGATTCACGGAGAAACCGGACGCCGAACGCGCATCTAGTTTCCTCGACGCCGGAAACTATTTCTGGAACAGCGGCATGTTCCTTTGGAGCGCGCGCACCCTGACCAACGCGTTACGTGAACATCTGCCGAAAACCGCGCCGCTTCTCGAACAGATCGCGCAAGCGTTTGGAACCCGAAAGTTTGCGGCAATATTCCGCCGGCTCTATCCCAAGTGCGAGAACATCAGCATCGATTACGCGGTGCTTGAGCCGCGCTCATCCAAAGGTGCGCAGAATTCCAACGTCTTTTGTCTGCCCGCTGATTTTGGCTGGAACGATCTGGGTTCATGGACGGCATTGCACGAGCACCACGTCGCCAAAGGACAACCAGCAGACGGCAACCTGATTTCGGGCCTGTCCTTCACACTCAATGCAGCGGGCAATTATATTCACGCACCGGGCAAATTTGTGGCGGCAGTGGGCGTGAATAATCTCGTCGTTGTAGAGACAGATGACGCATTGTTGATCACAACCCGCGAGCACGCACAGGACGTAGGTAAAATTGTGAAGTATTTAGATGAGAAAAAATTGCATAACTTGGTGTAAGGGAGAGACGTCATTGGTCGTTCGCCATTCGTCGTTGGCCAAACCAAAACAACGTCCTGCCAACGACCAACGACTGACGACCAACGGCCAATGACCACTCCCATTAAATTCGGCACTGACGGCTGGCGAGGCATCATCGCCGACGATTTCACTTTTGACAACGTACGCCGCGTGGCGGGCGCGATTGCGGCCTACATTCTCAAACACGAAGACGCACGCCGCGGGGCAATTGTCGGCTACGACACTCGGTTCATTTCACCGCAAGCCGCTCGGATTAGCGCGGAGGTCCTGGCTGCAGCCGGAGTTCCGGTGAAGTTGGCCAATGATTACACGCCCACTCCCGCGATTTCTTTTGCGGTTAAACAACGCGAGGCGGCTGGCGGCGTGGTCATCACGTCGAGTCATAATCCGTTCAACTGGAATGGCATGAAGTTTAAAGGCAAGTTTGGCGGCTCAGGTACGCCAGCGATCATGAAGGCGATCGAAGATGAGTTGGACGCCGGCGCGATGCCCATCGGCCAAAAAGCTGCGATTGAAGAGGTCGACTTGAAGAAACCATACATTGAAGCCATCAGCCGCTTCGCCGACCTCGACGCGATTGCCAAAGCCAATTTCAAGTTCGCGGTGGATTCGATGTACGGCTCCGGACGCGGTGTGCTGACAGGAATTTTCAGCGAGCGTGGCATTCGGCACGTGACCATCCGCCAGGAGTTGAACCCGCTGTTTCCGGACATTAATCCTGAACCGATCGAGCCCCACGTAGCCATGCTGCAGCAAACCGTGCTCAAAGAGCGCTGCGATGCCGGGCTCGCGACTGACGGCGATGCGGACCGCATCGGCGCAGTGGCCGAAGACGGCAGCTTTGTCGATTCTCACAAGATTATTTCCGTTCTCCTGCAGTGGCTGCTGACAAGAAAGAAGTGGCCCGGAGAAGTGGTGCGGGCTTTCAATACCACGCGCATGATCGACCGAATTGCGGCCAAGTACGGCCGCAAAGTTAACGAGTGCCCCATCGGATTCAAGTACGCTGCCGACCTGATGATGGAGCGCGAAATTCTCATTGGCGGCGAGGAGTCTGGGGGCATCGGCTATTCGCGATTTTTACCGGAGCGCGATGGCCTTCTGAATTCACTACTGCTAGCCAACGTGATGGCCGACGAACGTAAGCCGCTGGGCCAACTGGTGGCCGATCTACAGCGCGAGTACGGTCCACATTACTACGGGCGGCGCGACCTTCACATCCCGGAAGACGTGAAGCAGAGGGCCATCCAGCGAGTGCGATCTGATGGAACCAACCGTTTAGGCAGTTACGGCGTCTCAAGAAAGGAGAGCCTTGACGGGATAAAATTTTTCCTCGATGCGCCCACCAATGGTAACGGAGCCGAGGCGTGGGTTTTGTTTCGCGCCTCCGGGACAGAGCCGCTGTTGCGCGTGTACTCGGAGGCCGCATCGCCTGAGCTGGTGAACGAAATCTTGTCCCAGGCTGAAGCATTCGTGAAAAGTGGATAGGCGCAACAGTCATGCCTCCCACCGTTCACTGCACTTATGGGTCTCGCATTTGAAGCCACCGCATACGATAATTCATCAATAAACACAGATGAGCAATGCAATCGCCAGCATCGCCGCTCCAACCGATTCGCCGGAAGCGCGGCGCTATAACCGCATTCGGAGGTGGCTCGGCATCGCCGATTTTACCCTCGGCCTGCTCCTCCTCGTCGTCCTGCTGGCAACGGGGTGGAATGGCACGCTCCGCGACTTTGCTATGCATGGAGCCTTCGACCATTACGCCCTTGCAGTCTTTCTTTACGTCCTCATGCTCATGCTGATTGGCAAGCTACTCGGCTTGGGACTCGACTATTACGGATTTCGGGTCGAGCATCACTACAATCTTTCCAATCAAAGATTCCGCGCGTGGGTGTGGGACGAAGCCAAGGGATTTCTGGTCGGCGTGGCGCTGGCATCGGTTGTGGCCGAACTGCTCTACTTCATTATTCGTGAGTTCCCGCAACACTGGTGGCTGATCGCCTGGGCCGCGTTCCTGGGATTATTCGTGCTGATGGCGCAGCTTGCCCCGGTGGTTCTGTTCCCCATCTTTTATAAGTTCGAGCCGCTCGAAAATGAAGATCTGAAATCTCGCCTGGTGACTCTGAGTGAACGTGCGGGAACGCGGGTGCGCGGGGTCTACAAGTGGAATCTTTCGGAGAAGAGCAAGAAAGCCAACGCGGCGTTAACCGGACTCGGCAACACCCGCCGCATCATTCTTGCCGACACGCTCCTCGAACATTATTCCGCCGACGAGATTGAGGCAGTGCTGGCCCACGAGTTGGGACATCACGTGCACCGGCACATTCTGAAAAGTATCGCGGTGCAGGCGCTGGTCACACTGGTGGGATTCTGGGCGGCAAACTGGGTGCTGCACTATGCAGTGGAGCGAACCCACATGTTTGTAACCGTCTCCGACTTCGCCAACCTGCCATTGCTGGTGCTGGTTTCAACCGTGCTGTCGTTCCTGTTGCTGCCGGCTCTCAATGCGTATTCCCGCTACAACGAACGCCAGGCTGATCGTTATGCATTTCAGTCCATCGCCAGCGTCGAGCCGTTCATCTCGTCCATGAACAAGCTCGCCGACCAGAACCTGGCCGAGCGGTCTCCGGCCCGCTGGGTAGAATGGTTTTTCCAATCACACCCAGCAATTTCGCGGCGAGTAGATGCCGCAGAAGCATGGGCAAAGTTCCAAACCCCGACCGCAGCTAGAAAATAATAGTTCTGTAGAGACGTAGCTTGCTACGTCTCGCCCCGCCTGAGAATCTCTTCCACGCGGCGCAAATCCTCCTCGGTGTCTACCCCGACCGTATCGAACGGAGTTTCCGCAACCTGAATCGCAATTCCGTTTTCCAGAAACCGCAACTGCTCGAGCCGCTCGCTTCGTTCCAACGAAGACTCGGGCAGCGAGCAGAACCGGTCAAGCGCCGCTTTGCGATAAGCGTAAAAGCCAAGATGCTTGAAATAGTTGGGACTCACGCCGTCCCGATCGTAAGGAATCGTGGCGCGCGAAAAATAAAGCGCTCTCCCGGCACTATTGGTGACAACCTTCACCGCATTGGGATTGCTGACGTCTTCGGCTGACGCTGGAGTCTTCAGCGTTCCCACCTCAACATTCGGATCTTTCATCAGATCGAGCAGACTCGCGATTTGCTCAGCCCGAGCCATCGCCTCGTCTCCTTGCACGTTGACGTAAACATCCGCCGCGACCAAATCTGAAATTTCGCGGACCCGCTCCGTGCCACTGCGATGCGCCGCCGAGGTCATGCGCGCGTTCCATCCATGCTGACGGCAGACCTGCATGATCTCCTGCGAATCCGTGGCAACGATAACGTCGTCCAAAAGCGGCGACGATCGGACGCCTGCATACACCCGCCCCATCAGAGTTTGCCCAGCAACCATGCGCAGCATTTTTCGCGGCAATCGCGTCGATGCCAGCCGCGCCGGGATGACGGCAATCGCTTTCATGCCATCAGTGTCAATTTTCTCCTCACCGGTTGCAATAGAAGACTCGGTGCGCCTTTTTTATGTCGGTTCTCGAGTTGCTGTCCAGGGAAACCAGGAACCGAAGTGCATGATCTCAGAAGCTGTGCGGTTCAGGACGGGACTTCTTTGCTCTGTGGGCTGATGCCGGCGAACTCGAAGACGGTGCGCAGGTCGCGCCAGTTGCCGCGCTCGGCGCCTGCGATGGCGGCTTGCACTCGCTTGAGTTCGTTTTCTTCCTGCTGGGTGTCACGCTCGGGTTTCTTTCGCTCCTGCGGAGCTGGATCGTTTTCTGCTCTTGTCCCACGGCTTGCGCCGTGGGCTGCATTCTTTCGCCGCTCCGCGGCTGATTCTGCGGTCGCCGATTCCATGGATACGTTTTGCTGCGTGGCTTCCGGCGGGGCTACGGGTTTTGGTTGGGCTACGGCGTTTGGCTTGGCCTCGCGGACAGGAATGTCCGCGCTACACGTGCTCAGGGGCGGGCCTAGCTCGGGATGTTCGATCAGATATTGGCGGGCGTAGTCGGGGACCTGGCGCACCATTTCCTGCTCCCAGGATCGGTAGTGACATTGGTCGAAGCGGACATTTTTTGCGTTGCGGGCGGCGATGCGCAGGGCTTGAATGATCAGCCTGGCGCGGGTGGGTTCGAGCGTTCCTTTCACCAGGCCGTCGACTACGTGCATGATCGAAAGCTGGATGGCTTCGC
The DNA here is from genome assembly GCA_963832245.1 of uncultured Acidobacteriota bacterium. GTDB lineage: Bacteria > Acidobacteriota > Terriglobia > Terriglobales > Acidobacteriaceae > JABDBE01. The sequence goes on along the minus strand of CAWHTG010000004.1, from coordinate 479,666 downwards.
AATCTTCGAGCAGGGCCATGGAGTGGAGTTGCATATCGACGCGTTGTTGTACGCCTTTAATGACGCGGGTGTGGAAGTAACAGAAGAACTCGCGGCGCAGGGCGGGGGAGCCGCATTGCTGTCCGGTGGCTTTAATGTGGGTGCATTTACGAACGTTGGGATGTGGAGGTAGAGGTTGGGTCATGAACTACTCCTGAAAAAAAATCGCGTTTTCCGCGTAAATCTATGAATTGATTGAGGCGGGATGAAGGGGTACCCGCCAGATCTATGAAAATACAGGGGTTGCGGGCAAAATCTTGGGAACAAAGGAGTTGCGGGGTTGGGGAGGGCTGGAATCGGAGATTGTTGGGAACGGCTGGGGACATTTCGATGTTCTTTGTTTGATATATCGACTATATTATGTATATCTTATAGTAAAGTCAAGGAAATAATGAGTAAAGTTGGAGTGGAGTTCCAAAATGGGAATGAGGAGTTTTTGGGAGCTGAGCAGTTTTCGGTTGGGCGGGCGTCATCCGGAATTTTCTAAAGATGGCAATGTCGGTCGAGTTGGACATAGGTCCCGTGCTAGGTCGCAGGAACCAGTGAGTCTTCGATGAGCTTAAGCACCTCTCTCGTGAACCTGTGCGGGTATACAAGGGCGAAAAAGACCGCAAAGGCGGGCCGTTCTCGGAGGTGGCGGGGAAGCAAGTTGGTGTCGATCTTTTCCACTTCACTGACCAGGTAGGACCAGCTTTGTGGGGATCCTACAAAGCGCGAATTGAGAGCGCCGTTATCGGCGCGCCATCGAAACCACTCCCAGGCTTCACTTGGGTAAAAGGCCTTCAGAGAATTTCCCGTGATCGGATACCAGAGGCTCCATAACGCTTGTCTGCGCAGCCTTCGAACGAGGAAGTCGATCAGCGGATAAACCGTATAGGCGGAGCCCACGAAGTCTTCCCGGCAGTCTTGGTCCAGTTGGTACAAAAGACGAAGTGCTTGCTCGGGCGAGTAATAGGGAGAGGGCAATCCTCGCCCGCCGTCGCGCTGGCCGTTGACGGTGAGGATCATACCAAGCGCGTTCATTAAGAGAAACTCAGCGGCACCCTGCTCGCCCTGGGATTCTTTCTCGAGTGCCGCCATTACGAAGTACGGCGTAGCAGACTCGCCCCAGATCTTCATTTTAAAAAGCCATTTACTAAGAAAATCGCGAACGAATTGTTCGTGGCCCGTTTCCTGCCCTTTAACGCGGTGATACAAACCCCAAGCGCTCACAAGTCCGACAAGCAGGCTCACGCGTGCGTAATAGAAATGGCCGTCCGTAAGCGGATCGCCCTCAACTAGGTGGCCCCGCTTCTCGCACTCGAAGCATAGGCTCGATAAGGCTTCAACGGCGCCGTGCTCGCAAAGATCAAAGGAAGCTAACCATGTACCCTCCGAAATTTCATTTCTAGACGCGACCGCGAGCACGTAACATGCGGCCACTGTCCAGCCCTCAAACACCGCCCAATGATTTTCTGTTGCGTATGCACGCTGAAGAATGTAGCCAATCAGCAGAATAGCGCTGGAAAGCGACCTCTTTACTTCCGGTAGCTTGAGCCTTGGGCCAGTCGCGAGCGGTAATACAGATTCGAGGAGCTTACAAACATTTTCTTTGTCAAATGGTTCTCGGCCGTCGCGCAGTACAAGTTCCATGAAAAGATTGAAATCGGAAAGTTCTTTTGGCAAGTAGCTTCCATGGACATCTAGAAAGCGCTTCAACAATTCGCCCTTGGATATCGTGCGAAGGGTCGGATATCTGCGCTTGCGCCAGGCCTGGTTCGAAGACTCAATCGCCCTGATTGCGGGATCGTTGATCTCACCATTCGTTACGAGAAATGGAATGTGCTTGCCTGACGTCTGGATAGATGGATGGCTGATTGGCAGCTCTACGAGGTCATTAATTTCTCCCTTGTACTTGCGCCATTCCGAAAGACCCAAGTCACCGCACTTCAGTTGGTAACCACGCGGTCTGCCCTTCTTGTCAATTGTGACCACGTCCTTTCCTTGCTCGAAAGGACCGTGAGAGGAAATGTAAATCACGGTTTCGCCTTCGGCCATCAAAAGCTGGCAGAATGGTATCTGGTACGAACGTTCGTTGGAGCTAGTCAACCAGTTTTCGATTACTCTCTCGATCACGCCAGGCATCAC
>CAWHTG010000004.1:0-472500 GCA_963832245.1 uncultured Acidobacteriota bacterium | reverse complement strand
AGACGGCGGGGGCTAAGCTTCGTCGTCGAGAGGAAAACAGTCCAGATCGCCTGCTAAGGTCCCCAAATCCAAGCTAAGTGGGAAAGGAAGTCGGAACGCCCAGACAGCCAGGAGGTTGGCTTAGAAGCAGCCATCCTTTAAAGAAAGCGTAATAGCTCACTGGTCAAGCGGTCCGGTGCCGACAATATAACGGGGCTCAAGCTTGGTACCGAAGCAGCGAATGCATGGTGTAACAGCCATGCGTGGTAGGAGAGCATTCTCAACAGTTTGAAGCTAGACTGAAAAGACTGGTGGACGGTTGAGAAGAGACCCTGCCGGCATAAGTAGCGATAACGGAGGTGGGAACCCTCCGCGCCGAAAGTCTAAGGTTTCCTGAGAAAGGTTAATCCGCTCAGGGTCAGGCGGTCCCTAAGGCGAGGCCGAAAGGCGTAGCTGATGGACATCCGGTTAATATTCCGGACCTCCCTTGTGTTCGTTATCACGATGGGGTGACGCAGGAGGATAAGCAGGCCGTCCTATGGCTATGACGGTCGATGCGTGTAAGGTGTTTCTCGTAGGCAAATCCGCGAGGAAGTTATCACTGAGACGCAAAGCAGTAACCCGTATGGGTGAAAGCTGCCGATTCCACGCTGCCAAGAAAAACCTCTAAGGAGAACGTAAGGGAACCGTACCTCAAACCGACACAGGTAGACGAGGAGAATATCCAAAGGCGCTCGTGAGAACACTTGTTAAGGAACTCGGCAAATTAACCCCGTAACTTCGGGAGAAGGGGTGCCTCACTAGGGTGTCAAAGCCCGAAGAGGCCGCAGAGAAATGCGCACTGCGACTGTTTAACAAAAACACAGGTCTCTGCAAAGTCGAAAACGACGTATAGGGGCTGACGCCTGCCCGGTGCTGGAAGGTTAAAGGGAGAGGTCAACCGCAAGGTGAAGCTTCGAACTGAAGCCCCAGTGAACGGCGGCCGTAACTATAACGGTCCTAAGGTAGCGAAATTCCTTGTCGGGTAAGTTCCGACCTGCACGAATGGCGTAACGAAAGTGCGACTGTCTTAATGAGTGACACGGCGAACTTGTAGTGCCGGTGAAGATGCCGGTTGCCCGCAACTAGACGGAAAGACCCCGTGCACCTTTACTACACCTTTACTATGAACTATGGCACTTGCTGCGCAGGATAGGTGGGAGGCTTTGATTCCAGGCTCTCGGGCTTGGAGGAGCCACCGGTGAGATACCACCCTGCGAGTTCTGTGGTTCTAACTTACTCCCATTACCTGGGAGAAGGACATAGTAAGGCGGGTAGTTTGACTGGGGCGGTCGCCTCCTAAACAGTAACGGAGGCGCGCGAAGCTACGCTCAGGCTGTTTGGAAATCAGCCGACGAGTGCAAACGCATAAGCGTGGTTGACTGCGAGACCTACAAGTCGAGCAGGTACGAAAGTAGGCGTTAGTGATCCGGTGGTTCTGCATGGAAGGGCCATCGCTCAACGGATAAAAGGTACGCCGGGGATAACAGGCTGATCGGAGCCAAGAGTTCATATCGACGCTCCGGTTTGGCACCTCGATGTCGGCTCATCGCATCCTGGAGCTGTAGAAGGTTCCAAGGGTTAGGCTGTTCGCCTATTAAAGCGGTACGTGAGCTGGGTTCAGAACGTCGCGAGACAGTTCGGTCCCTATCTGTTGTGGGCGCAGGAGATTTGAGAGGACCTGTCCTTAGTACGAGAGGACCGGGATGGACGAACCTCTTGTGTTCCAGCTGTCGTGCCAACGGCATAGCTGGGTAGCGAAGTTCGGTAGTGATAACCGCTGAATGCATATAAGCGGGAAGCACTCCTCGAGATGAGATCTCCCAACCCGTAAGGGATAAGAAGGGCCCAGGAAGACTACCTGGTTGATAGACGGGAAGTGAAAGCGCAGTAATGTGTGAAGCTTACCCGCACTAATCGCCCGTTCGGCTTGACCATAAAATTTACTCGGAATATCAGTCGTTGGTCATTCGTCGTCGGTCGTTGGTCCGAACCTGGATCAAACGATCGCGAGAGTTTTCTCCCCGCCAAAAACTGGGCGGAGAGAAAATGAAAATGACCTTCGGCTGTACGCCGATAAAGCCGAAGTAAGCTGTAGAGATGTTGCTTGCAACGTCTCACCCAATCTATTCAGTTGTGAGGCATCGTCCTCACGCTCTTTGAAAAGCTTGGCGTAGAGATCCTTCGCTGAAAAGCGCTCAGGATTTCGGCGCGCGGCTCGGACGCCGCGCAAACGCCTCAAGTTTGCAGCGAGGTTTTTGGCCAACGACGAGCGGCCAAAGACCAACGACCGCTGCTACGACTTGTCGGTGATCTTACCGCGGGGGCTCCACCCGTTCCCATCCCGAACACGGAAGTTAAGCCCCGCAGGGCCGATTGTACTGCACGCGAAAGTGTGTGGGAGAGTAGGTCGTTGCCGGCATAAATAAAGGCCAGTCTGAGAAATCAGATTGGCCTTTTCCTTTTTGGGATTCAGTCTCTTTCTTGGAGTATGGCGGCGATCACGCGAGGGTTGCGGCGGCCGTGCAACACGGCGATCACCATAAGAGGTTTCTCGTCGGGCGTGTAGGCGACGACGTAATCTCGTATGGAGTGAAAAAGCAACGGGCGCGAAGTTAGGTCGGGACGTTTGTGGCCCTGATGCGGGAAGGCGACAAGAACTCGAATGGTACGGAAGATTTCTTCGAGTACGCGGTCGGCGGCATCGAGATTGTCATCCGCGATGTATTCCCAGATTTCGTCGAGGTCTGCGTAGGCCTCCGGGTGGAGGACAAATGCGCTCATGAACGATTGGCGCGACGGTCTTCACTTTTGCGGCGAAGTTTGGCGAGGGCGTCTTCGCCGTCTATAGGTTTTATGCGGCCGCTCTTGAGGTCGTCGTAGCGACTGTCCAGGCTACCGCGCACCTGGGAGAGTTCTTGCAGGTATCCGGCCATTGCGTCCTCGACTAGGTCATCGGGGGCTCGTCCGGTTTTGGCGGAGAGTTCTTGAATGCGAGACTCGGTTTCTGGCCGAAGGTGCACTTCCATAAGCGCTAGTCTAGAGGGTTGCATTGGGCGTGTCAAAACGCGAAAGTGTGTGGGAGAGTAGGTCGTTGCCGGCATTAAATAAAGGCCGATCATGGAAACATGGTCGGCCTTTTCCTTTGTGAGTTGGTAATCTTTCATCGACTCCCGGCTTCTGCTAGCATTCATAGATGGCAACCGGGAAACAAACTCAGCGCAAGCGAACCGATGCGACCCATCCCGCTCGCGGCCGCAAGACACAGAAATCGCCGAAGAAGACTCTGTCAGGGCTTTACGCGCGCCTCCAAAAGACTCAGCCTGGTTCCGAAGAATCCAAGCGGATTTCCGAACAGATAGTCGACGCCATCGGCTAGACCATGGCGGCTGTCAGGATCAGACCGCCCAGAGATGCCCGATGCCGTGCCTACCGCGAACACTTGCGAGATCGAGTGGACAAACGGCAGTTCCTTGCGCCGATGGCACTGGAACTCGACGAATGGCTTAAGCGTGCGCCTGAAGCTCCGGACCTTGACGAAGCTCCCGCGGGCTGGCACAAGTGTTTCGACTCTTTCACGATTTGCGGTGAAGGGGAGTGCATCAAAACGCTTTACACGATTTACGCTCCCGGCAAGCCCAGACGGGGCAGCGTCGACTTGGACAAATGGGGAAAACAACGGTAGTCCCGATTATTTCGACAATAGCCCCGCAGGGCCGATTGTACTGCACACGAAAGTGTGTGGGAGAGTAGGTCGTTGCCGGCATGAATAAAGGCCAGTCTGAGAAATCAGATTGGCCTTTTCCTTTTGGTAATCAGTTCGCAGTGGCGTCCAGAGCTGGCGTGACCCGGTGTCACTTGTCATTGTTCATTACGTGCCAGTCCCCTCCGTCGGGGTGCTCTTTCTGATGCTCCATTGCGGTTCGGGTTGCGCGCGCGCCCGGGGCGTCGCCAAGCTGCTTTTTTCTCGTTCGCAGTTCGCCCCATGCGGCTTTTGTTCTGTCGTGCCGCCGCTGCATTGCTTCCTTGCGCGTTGGTTTTGGCTGGTGAAGTTTGAGCTGCTCGGGGTCAACATGCTCGAAGTATAAATTTCTTGTAGGCCAGATATTCTTTTTCATCTTTGCCAAGCGCCCATCCCAGCCGAACCAAGTCCGGGGAAAGCCCACCTCTGCCCGGGAAGTATATACCGCGGCCCGATTGGGGGTAAACTAAGTGCGGGTTGTGAACCGCTGGAGCATTTATGGGCAAAATGAACTGGGGCGAAAAACAAGCGAGACTTGCAAGCGCAAGTTGAGGGCCTTCCTCATTCGGCGAGCGATGAACAGCGACGGCAGCGCCCCTTAAAGAACAAGGAGATTCTCTATCGGGAAGATCTCCGCCATACCAATAAGAAAAGGTACGAAGCTAGAGTAAAAGAGATGAACTTCCAGCCGCCTGTCAATTCTGCTTCGATCAAACCGCTTCCGAAAAAGGGTACATAAGCCGGTCTTTTCCGCTTAGAAGTTCAGGCCCGCGTAGCAGATGCGTTCCTAAGTTGTGACAATCCAGTCTCGATGTCGGCGACCATGGCCGTGAGTTCCGGCTCATAATAGATTCGTGGTGTTCGGTTAGGCTTTGGCAGATTCGCGACGCGGCTTTTCCAGTGTTTGTCCAGTGCTGCAAAGTTTGAAAATGCGCACGCCATGACCGCGTGGTGGAAGTCCATTGCATCACCATCTTTGACCTGATGTCCTCTATCGCGTATCAACCCGCGTAACAAACCGACGTAGGCAAAGGTAGCAGCTCTGGATGGGTTGAATTGTGGCAGGGGCATGATCTGATCTAGCCAACTCGGGTTTTCCTTGTGCTTGGCGCGAAGCTTGAGAATGGAGTCCTTCAAGAGCTCGTCAAATTGTCGCTTCTGCTCGAGAAAGTGATTCCTCTGGGGAGCCAACCAATCAATGAAAGCGCCCAATTGAAAGAAATCGCCTGACAGATCAATTACTCTGCCCGAACCGGGCGTGTGCTCGCACGTCCGATTGGAAAAAAACGCCCGAAGAAGGTCCTTGTCAACGCAACAAGCGTCTGGAGGCAAGCCTCGCTGTTCGCGGGTCATCACTTCGTCCACCGACATTTCAATCGGATACCAGTTCGGCCCCAGCTCGTTAAGGAACGCTTTCACAGCATCGGACGAGGAGCCAGTGGCACCGCTCATTTCTACTGCATTGGTGGTTGAAAAAAGCAGGTCTGCGCCACTGTTAACCGCCGCGACAAACCGTCGCCGAATTGAACCATCCCCCCTTGCAAGCGACTTGAGCGCGAATGTGTCGAGGTAAATCGCTATACCTCTCACGCTAGACTCAAACGTAAGCTGCCCGTCCGCAATAATTGCCTTGAGCATCGAATGGCGTCCCCTTTGCAATTCTGAGTTTATATTGTCTCGACTGGCTAAAGCCTGGTTCTTGAGGGTGCCGTTACCGCAGCGCTGAAGCGCTGGGCCACCCTAAGGCCGGAAATCGAGAGCAAAGGCGTCAACATCAACGGCGACGGACAGGAGTGTCCGCCCTACATTTTTTGGTTGACTTAGCCTTGCGATATTTTGTATCCTGTTTGTATAACCTTGATGGCTTTGTGGAGCCTCTTCGGACGGGATTGTCCGAGGGGGCTTTTTGTGTCTTGGGCGATTGTTGCGGGGAAGAAGCAGATCCCTCGGCTTCGCTCGGGATGACAATTTTTCGCTGGGGAAACGCAAGGTCCCTCGACTTCGCATCAGGTTCGCTTCGCGAATCTGATGCTGCGCTCGGGATGACAAATTGTATCTAGTGACGGAGTCAGGAAATTGAGGAGAGTGCATCGCTATGAGCTTGGGTGTGGTGGTTGGGGATTTGTTTGCGTCCGTGGAGGTTGGGGATTTGTTGGCCTCGGCGGATCGTCGGGATAAAGGTGGGATGGCTAGGTTTACCGGGAAGCGGCGCGGGGAGATGGCGGAGGCGGCGTTTGTGGCTAAGGCGGTTAGCCTGGGATTTGGGGTGGCTAAGCCTTGGGGCGATAGCGATCCGTTTGACTTTATTGTGCAGTCGGGTGGGAGGTTGTCGAAGGTGCAGGTGAAGTCAGCGCATTGCATGGGCGAAGACGGCACTTACAGTATTCGGGCGCACGGGCATGACATGAAGGCGTATCGGGCGGATCAGATCGATGTGCTGGTGGCGTGCGTGGTCCCGGAGAATGCGTGGTATGTGTTTCCGGTGCGGGCGCTTCGGGGGATGCGGTTCTTGAAATTGTTTCCTGGGAGCCGGAAGCGGCGGTCGAAGTTTGAGAAGTATCGCGAGGCTTGGGGATATTTGCGGGGGTGAGGTTGGCAGTGAGCGGTAACGCGGAAATCGCCGGCGACGAATCGGGGTCTACCTTGCCCACGAAAGTCAGAAACCCCACTCTAGCCGCACAGAACGCGGCTAGGGTGGGACACCCAGCACGCGAAAGTGTGTGGGAGTCCTTCGGCACTCTACGGATTCGGAGGCGGGCTCAGTAGCTCACAGTGCTCGACGCACTTTACCGTGTTGGCCTCGACGGTGGCTTTCTTGTGGCCGGAAAAATCGATGTCGGGGAGGATCAGCAGGGTTTGCGAGCCATTGGCGACGTTAAAAGTGCAGTTGAAGCTCATCGACTGGACGCCACGTTCCTTGCAGCCGGTTTTGTCGAGTGCGTCGGTGAGGGTCATGGTCTTGTCGTAGACCTGGTCGGCAAGATGCGATGGCAACAGAGCGACCGTTAGGGGGATGGGCGACTTGATCTTCAGGCTGAGTTCCTGGCCATCGTGGTCTGGAGTCATCAGACTGTAGACCTTGGGTGCCGGCGTTATCTGGTATTTTTCGTCGAGGATGCGGCGCCAGTGGAACTCAGGCTGAAGGCAATTGTAGTACTGGATGTGGAGACTGTTGGGGGACATGAATTGCCGCGCTCCGGGTCCGAGGACGGCGCCAATGGTGGCGAGGGCGGGCTTCTCGGGCCTGCGCTCATCGCGGAAGGTGATGATCATCGCGCGTTCGGAAGGCAGATGACACTCGTAAATCGCGCTGGTGACATGCTCCTTCACGCAGAGGAAGCTGAAATTCGCAGGGGCTCCGGGTTGCCGCATGGCGGCGTTCCATTCGTCGGCCCAAGCCATGGCCACGGTGACCGGGTATCTGGAGTCGATCTGTACATGCATGCCGCCGCCCCCGACAGCGGGACGGTACACGCGGCCGCCGTGCAGGCTGGCGGGCTCCAAAGGGATCGTCTCGCTGTCGGCGGCAGTCCAGATAGTGCGATCCTGCGCATACGGCTTCGCGGCTAAGGCGCAGAACAGCAACGTGGCGAAAATGGAAAAGTTCCTCATACTAGAAGTATTGGCTGGGTCCATGCGCGTACCCTAGTGAATTCGCGAGCGGAGGATTACGAAGGTACCAAGTGCCAGTGATAGCGAGAGAATGTCGGCTGGGGCTTGGTAGTTAGGGCTCTATCGTACCTGCGGGTCACCACCCGATCCGTTTATTCCCTGCTACAAGATCGAAGTGGCGATCGCGGCTCAGTAATGGAAGCTTGTGCTGGCGGCAAAGCGCTGCGATCCAGACATCGTTGGTTGGAATCGGCCTGCCCTTTTGTTTCAATTCGAGCGTGATTTCCGCGTAATATTGCGTGGTCGGCTCATGGATGTCCAGCACCAGGCAGTCCTGCAGCAGGCCCTTCAACCAGTTTGTGTAGCTGGCCCGGTTCCGCGACTGTGCGATGCCGTAGCGATACTCCCCAAGCACAATCACCGGAATCGCCACTTCATCGGCGTCAGCCAGAAGGGCGATGACTGCCGGATCATCGCCGGCGGCGGCGGAGAGGGCGTTGGTATCGAGAATCATTTCCAGAAAATCATTGCCAGAGCTCCCGGTCAATCTGCTCGAAAGCCTGCTGCACGCGCTTTTCGACCTGCTTTCGTTCCTTATGGAGATGTTTGAGCTTTCCCAGATGTTTCATCCAAGGCTTTTCCTGGGACGTGGTCCTCAATTTCTCCTGGACAGCTTCGGTGACCAACTGGCGCAGAGGGATCCCGCGTTCGGCCGCCACCGACTTGGCTCGGCGGAACAAGAAGTCGGGGATTTCCAAGGTTGTTTTCACGCTCCCATATTACCATATTTACGGGACGAACGGTCAATGCAAGGGGCGACCTCCGGCTAGCCGGCATAAACGGTCGAAGTTGAGAAGTATCGCGAGGCTTGGTGGATTTTGCGGGATGCGGCCGGGAGTTGGCCATAGCACGCGAAAGTGTGGGGGAGCTGTTCGTCTCTTTTGATCGATGCGAAAAAGATGGTGAATTGGGCGCTTGACGTGTATTCTCGCGTGGGCCGGGCAAACGGAATGAAAGTCCCGGCTCACCTTCTATGTCCACTGTCAATGCAGAACGCGTCCGGGCTGTACTGGGCCCGGAGAAGAAATTGAGCACGACGACCTTGACTGGTCGGAACGGCATTGTGCGTCGGTATTTCTACTTTGCGATGTCGCTGCTGATGGCTGGGATTGTGTTTTCCGGCTTCCAGCGCACGGTCAACGAGAACCTGTTGCATCCTGCTATACCGCGGCCCTTCATTCTCTGGATTCATGCCTCAGCTTTCGCCGGGTGGGTGATCTTCTTCATTGGTCAGTCCACGCTGGTCCGTATACGCAAAGTCAGTTGGCATCGCTCCATCGGATGGTTTGGGGCTGGGCTCGCCACGGTAATGGTTCCGCTGGGCATTGCCACGGCCATCATCATGGCCCGCTTTGACACGGTTCAACTCCATCAGAATCAGAGCGACGCGGATGCTTTTCTGAGCGTGCCGTTCTATGACATGATCGCCTTTGGCGTGCTCATTGGGCTTGCCATCTACTGGCGCACGAAGCCGGAACTGCATCGGCGGCTGATCTTCATCGCAACCTGCGGCCTTATGGACGCGCCTGTTGCCCGCTTTGACTACGTGTTCGACCATAATCTCTTCTTTCCTTGCCTGGACCTGCTGATCGTTCTCGGGGTTGGGCGCGACCTGCTGGTCGATGGGCGCGTTCACAAAGTGTATCGCTATGCGCTGCCGGTGTTGATCGTTGGCCAGAGCCTCGCGATCTACATGTGGCGGCACAATCCTTCGTGGTGGCAGGGGATCACGCACGTGATCATGGGATAGGCCCGCGGGCCGATTGGAGTGCACGCGAGTTGTGGGAGAGTGGTCGTCGCCAGCATAAATAAAGGCCATTGTGAGAAAATCTTGATGGCCTTTTCCTTTGACCAGCGCGGCGGGGGCTTTTACTGCTTTGTCGGCTGGGCTGTAGCTGAGGGCGCGGCGGGATGGCGTGCCTCGATTGCAGCGATGAACTGACGAACCTGCGGGCCGGAGGCGCTGTCAGGTGCGGTCTGCAAATAAGTCTTTAAGGTCTGGATTGCTTCGTCATCACGACCCAGGTTGGCCAGGGCTTCGCCTCGCACAATGTGCGCGCTGCTGATGTTGCTCTTGCCTTTCTCAATCGAGAGATCAGCCTGGGCCAGCGCGTCCTTGAAGTCGCTCAGATTGAGGTAGGCGTCGGCCAGAAGGCCATGCGCCGTCGGATTCTCAGGGTTGACGGCGATGGCCTGCTGCAGAATGGTTTTGGCTCCCGCATAGTCCCGCCGCGCCAGGCGTACTCGACCGGACAAATTGATGGCCTGAATATCATGCGGGTCCAGGGTCGTAGCCTGGGTCAGGTAGGTTTGCGCCTTGTCGAAATCGTTCTGCTGGAAATACAAGTAGCCGAGAAGGAAATTGGCATGAGCATTCGACGGCGCCTGTTTGTAAGCCGACTCCAAATGTTTTTGCGCGTCACTATATTTCCCGGACTCGAGATCGGTTACACCGTGATCGGCTTCCTTACTCGCCTTTGCGGGCATGGAAGGGTCAGCGGCGTTTAACTCCACTGCGTCAGGATCTCGAAGAAGAACTACCTGCAGGTGAACCGGCTGTCGCGCGTTAGAAATTTCGATTTCTTTGCGTGCGGGGAGATATCCGATCGCGGTTACGTCCAGATTGTATTTTCCCAGCGACACGTCCTCGAAGGTGGTTTCCGATTGCTTCGAAGTGGGTTGCCAGGTTGCCGACTTCACGTTTTCGTCGGAGAGTCTCACCATGGCCAGATGAGCGAGACGATCCATCTTATCGTCGACCACGGACAAGGTGACGCGGGCACCGGGGCCGCTCCCGTGAGTGGGGATATTTCTCATGGCAGTAGCCGCGCCGCCGACATTCACTCCAGTGGGCTGCTGGGCAGGTGCGGTGGACGTTATCGCGAAAAACAAACACACGGCGGAGAGAATCTGACTGCGGTAGCCCATAAGACCTGAATATTGGCACGTTCCGCTGGGAACGTCAATGTGTAAGCTTTTTCGGCAGTGGTGCTATCGTAATCGGTACCTATGCCGACTCCGGAATGCCTCAAGGACTCGCTTGATAGCTGTATGAGGAGCGATCTCCAATACTGGAGAGACTTATGGTTTACATGTCTTCTAATATCGGCAGGGGCTGTAGGTGTCGGAGTTTTTTTAGAAATACCTGAAGTGATCCACGACGCGCTTCGCGTTATCCGCCACAGATCGCCCATCTTTCGGTGCATCTTTCCGAGGTACGACGATCCGATGGGGGAACATGCTGAAACACCCGATTGGATTAGGTTGATTGCATTCTTCGGGTTGATTGTGGTCGTCTCTGGCGTATTTGGTGAATTCGTTACAGAAGGGATAGTTTCCGATGCAGATGGAAAAATACAAACGTTTAATAACATCTTACTGGCCGACGCAACTAAGGATGCCGGGGCCGCGAAGTTATCAGCCGAGGTGGCTGCCATGGCCGCAGCCCGGGCTGGGAGTTCTGCTAGCCAAGCGAATGATGAAGCGTTGAAGGCCTTCGACAAATCGAAGAGAGCAACAGCGGCAGCATCAAATGCTCTCGGCCTTGCGAGCACGGCACGGCAAGACGTTGCCCGCGCCAAAGAGGAAACCATGAAACTCGAAGCGCAGGTTGAAGACGAGGGGCAGAAACTGCTTGAACTGAGAAAATTTAGCACAGCACGAGAAATAACAATTCTGCAATCAAATGGTTCTTCTAATACCGATCCGCTAAAAAAGTTCGCTGGAATGGGTTTTATTATTGAAACCGTACAGGACGGAGAAGCCCTACGTGCTGCAGAGCGAATTGCTGAAGTAATCACTTCGGCAGGATGGAAGTTTATTCGCGTAAACCCAAACCCGCCAATGCCACTGCGGTCTGGAGTTTCAGTTGACCAGTATCTGGCACCGGCTGCTGAAATGAATACCCCGGAAGCCCAAGCTGACCAAATCCGATCATGCGAAGCAGCCCATGCGCTCGCTTCGTTCCTGCAAGACGAGGGATGGCTGTCCGTGCAGCCTGGATTTACCTCACATGGACACATTGGAGAGACCATCCCTAAGAACACGGTTCGTATCCAGGTTGGTCTGAAACCGCTACTACCTACTCCGTTACCAACTTCGGCACCGCAATGGGCAAAAGACTTGGAAGCGCTCCGCGAGAAAGGGGAAAAAGAGTTCGAGAAGATAAATAAGGAAATGAAAGATAAAAACATCATCCCCTGCGGACCAGCATAGTGCAACAATCTTGCCATCCGCGAACCCTGTGGACGCCAAACGGCACCGGTACCACCTTTTCCTGGCGGTGTCTTAAATAGCGTGTTGCTGGCCAAATGGATCGGCAACGCTCCAAACGTGGTCGGTCACCCCGGCCTCCATGGCGGGTGTGACACGAAGGGAAGAATGAACGCGGCAGAAATTGTAGTAAGCGAAGTGCAACGCGACGGCGGGTGGGGTTTCTAATTTCCAGCTCCGTCGTTTGTTGCTCTCATTTGCCGACCACGAACATTTCGCCATTGTTCAAGGTGTAGATCTTTCCATCCAAGCCAATTGAGACTGGCGTGTAAGCCGCGCCCAAAGCTTGCTGGAGGAAAATTTGTCCTTTGAGCTTGCCACCTTGATTGATCACGAACAGGCTTCCATCCTCGCTGCCGGCGTATACCGTCCCATTGCCGTCGACCGCAGGTGCATTCACGCACCATTCAAAATTGTCGACGCTCTGATAGTTCCACTCAGGAACCAGGTCGGCATTCAGTTGGGTTATGTAGTAGGGTCCACTGCTGTAAAAGTTGTTCTTGGTGATGATTGAATATGTGCCATCGTGAATGTAGATGGCGGGGGTGTCGTCCCAACCGAAATCAAACGAGGTCAAGTACTGACCGGAGGGGTTGAACTTCAACATATAGCCCCGGTTGGTGCCTGGGGCGAGAACCCCGAATAGGAGATTGCCGTCGGGAAGCACGACCGGGGTCGCGGAGGAAAGGTCGATGATGGTCCCGGTAATTTGGCCGTTTGCCAAATTAATCAACGAAGTGTGCCACTTGGGGGTCAGATTGGAGTTCACCGCGATGAAGTTTGCGTCTGACGGATTGAAGTGGGCAACGCTAGCGGTGTAGATCGTCTTGCCATCGGCGGAGACGGCCGGCGAGATGTTAACGCCGGGGCGCTGCGAGCCGTCCGAGGTTCCTTGCGTGGTCAGCTTCGAGTAGCTGACCTTCTGTATCACGCCATCCGGCTTGATTTTCACCAGCCACGAGTTGCGTACATCCACACTCCAGGGATTCTTTGCGTCCAATTCGAGGACGTTGTAATAAACGTTCCCCACGGCGTCGATGGTGAGTGGTCCCGACACAAAGCGGTTGGGATCGAGCGAGGGGAATGGATTATAGTGGGCCAACATCATCCCAGTGGTCTCGTTGAGCTTGTCGATCGTCCCGCCCAGGCCGGGAACAAATACGTTTCCGCTGTGGAGCGCGGCGTGGAACACCGGTTCCCAGTCAAAAAGACCGTCGCCATTCTGGCCGCCGAAGTCGGTGTTGGGCTCGGGTTTCCAATCGGTGCGGAAGTTCCAGGCTTTGATGAGTACGCCGTTTTTCCAGGTAAAGGCGCGCTCATTCCATACTTCGGTGTTCCAATCATCCGGTCCGCAGGGATACGGCTGGCCAGATCCCGGTGGATTGCAAGAAACGTATCTTCCCGTCTTGAATTCCAAAAACACAAAATTGCCATCCACGAGAGGCACTTGATAGTGCGCGAGCAATTCTCCTGAAGTCTCGGCTTTCTCCTGGGTCACGAATGGGTCGTATGTAATGGCGGCGAGTTTCGCGTTTGGACTTTGCCCCAAAGCATGAGTCGAACTGTTGTGCGTGGAACTGCGCGCCCACTGCGGCCAGTCATTTCCTGTGGTGAGGGTGCCGAGGCCGGGGACGTCATAAGTTTGAGCGGAGCAAAGGGCGGAGAGCGCCAGAATAGTGAGGAGTCGCGTGCGGGATTGAGAGCTTTTCATGGGAACACCTCTCTGCATAGATGGGGAACGCGAACATTGTTCCACGAGTTCCTTATGGCGATGTCAAAAAGATGTCAAAACTGCGCGGGCATGGGCCGCACCCATGCTGGTGAGAGCGAGATCCCCAAAAAAGCCGGATCAAAAGCGGCGGACACGAGTGTCCGCCCTACACTGGCTTTGGATTTCTTACAAACTGGCGTTGGTGCCAGTATGGATAGGGTGGGGTTACTTCGCTAGCGGCGTCCAGACGGGCTGCTTGTTCGGGGGTTAAGTTCCATCCTACGGCGGCGAGGTTTTGGCGGAGCTGTTCTTCGTTGCGGGCGCCGATGATTACGTTGGCTACCGTTGGCCTTTGCAGCAGCCAGTTTAGGGCGACTTGCGCGATGGTCTTGTTAGTTTCGCGGGCGAGTTCGTCTAGCGCGTCCACAACTTTGTAGAGATATTCGTTAGGAACCGGCGGACCTTGCTCGGCGGTGCTGTGCAGTCTGCTGACTTCGGGAAGCGGCTTGCCTCGGCGGATTTTTCCGGTAAGTCTGCCCCATCCTAATGGACTCCAAACTATTGTGGCTACTTTTTGGTCGAGGCCTAGCGGCATCAGCTCCCACTCGAAGTCGCGGCCTACCAGTGAATAGTAGGCTTGATGGGCTACGTAGCGCGCCCAGCCATATTTTTCGGAGACCGCCAGGGACTTCATGAGATGCCATCCGGAGAAATTGGAGCAGGCGATATAGCGAACTTTGCCGGTTTCGACTAGCGTGTCCAGAGTCTTGATGGTTTCTTCTACGGGCGTCATCGCGTCGAAGCCATGCAGGTGGTAAATGTCGATGAAATCGGTGTTGAGGCGGCGCAGGCTGGCCTCGCAGGCCTGGATCAGATGATAGCGGGAGGAGCCGACGTCGTTCGGGCCGTCGCCCATGGCGAAGGTGGCCTTGGTGGAAATTAGAACTTTGTTGCGGCGGCCGGCGATGGCTTTGCCCAGGATTTCTTCAGAAGCTCCTTGGGAATAGACGTCGGCAGTGTCGAAAAAATTGACTCCGGCGTCGAGGCAGATGTCGATGAGGCGGGTGGCTTCTTTTACGTCGGTGTTGCCCCAGGCTTGGAAGAACTCGCCGTGGCCGCCGAAGGTGCCGGTGCCGAAGCTGAGGACAGGAACTTGTAATCCGGAATGGCCCAGTTGTCGGAATTCCATGAGCAGTAGATGCTGGCGGCGAGTTCGGAGATGCGAGGTTGCGGTAGCTGTCGTGAGTCGAAACTCCGCGAACGTTTGACATTCTGGACAAAGGTTTTGCGATCAGCTTGGCAGCACGGTTCAGTATCGGCATTCGCGTCTCCTTGCGGTATTGTTATAGTCGTCGCGGTCTGGGCGAGGTTCCATCACGGGGACTATCCCAGAAAGGTGTACCCTTAAACCACCGCTTGATCATGGACTACAACAGAGTCATCCCGTTGACTGGATGGTAGCTGCGTTGGGCCCTTTCATGGTGGATGTCACGACGACTCCGACGGCGGCAACTCTTAGCGCTGGCCGACGCTGGTGGGCGAGCGCCCGTACTTCTTTTTTCTGGATGGTGATCATTGCTTTCGGGGTCCGCTTCGGCTACATCGTCATCGGACACACCTATAGATTCCGGCCCGATAAAAAGATCGCGGCGGTTCAGGATAACGAAAAAGATTTCGACTTTGGCTTCGAGATGGGCCGCATCGGGCGCTCCCTTGCCCAAGGCCAGGGATTCAGCAATCCCTTTAACGAAACTACCGGGCCGACCGCCTGGGAGCCGCCCCTCTATCCTTTTTTGATCGGGGGCGTCTTCCGCGTGTTCGGAGTTTACAGTCGTAGTTCGGCCGTATTTCTGCTAAGTCTCAACAGCATTTTTTCCGCTCTCACTTGCATTCCCATTTTTCTGATCGCGAAAACGTGTTTCGACGTAAGGGTTGCAGTGTGGACCTCGTGGACCTGGGCGTTGCTGCCGTCCGTCATTTTCTGGTGTACGCGCTGGGTGTGGGAGACCAGCCTTGCAGCGTTGTTGCTGGCGACGATCTTTTGGCTGACGCTCAACATGGAAGAAAAAGATGGGATGAAACCATGGGTGCAGTTTGGTTTGCTCTGGGGCATTGCGGCGTTGACCAACACCGCTCTGTTGTCCTTTCTGCCGGTCTCCGGGTTGTGGATCTGGTTCCACCGCGCCAAACTCCATAAGCGTTCGCTCGCAGGAGTGATCGTCGCTTCGCTCCTCTTCTTGGCATGTATCACTCCCTGGCTGCTTCGCAACTATCGTACTTTTGGAAAGTTTGTTTTTATTCGTTCAAACCTTGGCGCGGAACTTCGCCTCGGGAACGGGCCTGGAGCTAATGGTACCTGGATGGATTATCTCCATCCCACCAAGAATGTTTTCGAGATGCGCCGCTACCGCGAACTAGGAGAACTGGCTTACGTGGCCGAACGTAAACGTGAAGCGTTTGTCTACATTCGCGAAGACTGCGCGCGATTTGCAGGCCTCAGTTTGAAACGCTTTATCTATTATTGGGGCGGACTGCCGAAGGCGTCAGGGAATCCTGTCTCGTCATTTTTCAGAAACTCTGTATTCCTTTGTTCTTCAGTGCTGGCATTCTGGGGGCTGGGACGCGCAATGCGTCAGCACAAGCCGGGCGCATGGCTTTTCTTTTGGCTGGTGCTTTCCTATCCGCTGGTGTATTACTTTTTCTTTCCTCATCCGCGCTACCGGCATCCCATTGAGCCGGAACTGGGAATCCTGATCCTGTATGTCATTTCTGAAGTGAAAGGCAGAGATCGATCTCGGCTTCCGCGATCCCCCAATACCGCTTGAGCCACTTTCTTCCGATGAACGACGCGCAGCCGCATCTACAGGGCGAATTTCAACCGCAGGCAGGATGGACTCGCGATTTCGACAAGCCGTTCGAGACTCATTCGAATCTAAGCGCGATGTTGATTCTGACTGCGGGTTTCTTGATCCGCCTGTGGGTTGCATCAGGAACGTTTTTTAATCCGGACGAAGCGCTGCATTATCTACTTGCCAATCAATCCTCATGGCGGGTGGCATACCAGGCAAGTTTGACCAACGCCCATCCTCCGCTCCTGACCTTTCTACTTTACTTTTGGCGTGAAGTGGGAACGTCCGAGTTTGTTCTTCGTGTGCCTTCGGTGATCGCGGGTACGGCATTTTGCTGGATCGTTTTCAAATGGCTCGCGCGCCTCTTCGGGCCGGTCACGGGCTTCATTGGTTTAATTTTGGTCACCTTTCTTCCACCTGTGATCGCGCTTTCGGCGGAAGTTCGGCAATATGCTCTCCTGCTGTTGTTCCTTGCCGGCGCTGCTTATCTATTGGAGCGCGCCTTCGCGGAAAACTCCGCCGGCATGATGTCGCTGTCGGCGGTGTCTCTTGATCTTGCCTTGTTTTCTCATTACTCGGCGATCCTGACTGCGGCGGCCTTCGGTGTTTATTCCCTGTTGCGCCTCATCGCTTCCCGCCCTCCAGCCCGGCTCCGTGCAGCCTGGGTTATGGGGCAGATGAGCACGATTGGACTCATCGCCGTTTTATACGTTACGCACATTTCAAGACTGAAGGGGAACTACGCCGCAGGAACGATCTATGGTTGGCTGGCCAACTCCTTTTTTCGCCCTGGGCATGACAATCTGCTTCTATTCGTGATCGCCAGAACCGGCGGGGTGTTTCAGTACGTGTTCGGCCAACTTGCAGTCGGGGATTTTGCCTTCCTGGCGTTTCTTGGAGGAGTAGTTTTGCTTTGGAAAAAAAAGGCCATACCCGCCGCCTTGAATGTCAGTTCTTGGCAACTGGGAACTCTGCTCGTTTTACCGTTCGCTCTTGGAGTTGCAGCCTCGATTGCCCGAGTCTATCCCTACGGCGGAACGCGCCACTCTGCATTTCTCATCATGTTTGCGGTGGCTGGAGTTAGCGTGATGCTGGCCAAGTTAGTGAAGCAGCGGGTCGGACTTGGCACTGCATTCGCCATCCTCGTGGTCGCAGTCTGTAACGCCTTCGCGCAGCCACATCGGCCCTACATGCTGCGCGCAGATCAGAGCCGCGTGCAGATGAATCGAGCGATGGAGTATGTCAACTCCCAGATCCCAGCGTCGGACGTAATCTTGCTCGATTACCAAACTCGTCTCCTACTCGGCTACTACGTCTGCCCGGAACGACCAGTGCCGTTTTCTGCCCCGGTTGGACGCTTCGAGGAGTTTCAATGCGGCGGACATCCGGTTGTTGCCGCAGGCCCCGACCTCTACATATTCACCGTGGAGAATTTTCTGCTGAGATGGAATGAGCTGTCGCGTTCCTTCTGGCTGAAGCGTGGTCAAGCCGTTTGGGTCATCCAGGCGGGATGGGATGTAGATTTATTGCAAGAACTACAGAGCAGAGCGCCGGAGTTCCGCGAACTCAACATACAACCATTTGGAAAAAATATCACCATCTTCAAGCTAAGCGTGGAGCAGCCGGTGTCCGCAATTGCTGCGCGTTCTGACTAAAGCTGTATCGTGAGATCAGCCAATAATCGGCAGGGCGCGGATGCGCCTCTTGGTCGCCGCGAAAATCGCATTGCATAGAGCCGGCGCCAGCGGCGGCACCGGAGGCTCGCCCGCTCCCGTCGGGGCCTCCGTGCTAGGGACGGAATAAGCCTCGATCATCGGAGCCTCGTTCATGCGGATGGCCGGATAGTCGTCAAAGTTGCCCTGCACCACGCGCCCTTTGTCGATTGTGATTTGCGCGTGCAAAGCATTGGTGAGCGCGTAAATCACTCCGCCCTTGATTTGTTGCTCGAGGATGTTCGGATTCACGACCTGGCCACAATCCATGGCGGCCACTACCCGATGTACGCGGGGCTGGCTATTCTCCATGGAAATCTCCACCACTTCCGCCACGTAGGTGCTGAAGCAACCGAAGCAGGCAATTCCTTGATAGTGACCGGCGGGCAGCGGTTTCCCCCAACCCGCTTTTTCCGCGGCTAACTGCAACACGCCGCGCATTCGCGCCGTATGCCAAACCGTGTCGAAGTACTTGATGTCCTCGTCTTTCGACAACAAGTGCAGCCGGTATTCGAGCGGATCTTTTTTCGCGGCCAGCGCAAGCTCGTCAATGAAAGACTCGCTGGCAAACCCCGCCTGCAGAGCGTACACGGAACGCATCCAGCCCAAAGGGACAGGAGTCTTGGCCATCACGTACTCAACTGCTGCAGCGGGAAAAGAATAGATCAGCGCAGCCTCATCCGGCAGATCGGGATCCACTCCATTCGGGGTGGGCGACCCTTTTTGCCTGCTGATCGAAGGCGCGACAATACGATGGCTGAACGCCACTGGCCATCCGTGCCCATCAAACACTGCACTCAATTTGTGATAGCTTGCCGGCCGGTAGGTCGAGTTCCGCATATCGTCCTCCCGCGTCCATAGCACCTTGACGGGCGCATTCGCGGCTTTCGAGACCAGCGCTGCTTCGACGCCGTAGTCGTGTTCCAATCGCCGGCCAAAACCTCCGCCCATTAAGGTGACGTTCACCTTCACCTGGTCCGGATCCAATCCGACCGCCTGAGCCACCGAGTCGCGAACATCCTGGGGTACTTGAGTGGGTGCCCACAGCTCGCAATTCGAGCCGCGAAAGTGGGCTGCGCAATTACCGGGTTCCATCGGGGCGTGGGCCATCAGGGGAAGCTGAAATTCGGCTTCAATGTGGCGGCCCGATATTTTCGAAACGTCGCCTGTGGAATAGAGAGTCACAGCCTTATTGGCGGCAGACTTCTTCAATGATTCGAAGATTGCGGCCGAATTCAAGTCTTTGTTCGGACCCTCATCCCATTGCACATTCAGCGTGCGCCGGCCTTCCATTGCGCTCCACACGCTGTCCGCGACAACGGCCACGGCCGAGTCGCCGATTTTCCCCACGTAACCGACGCCAGAAATCTTTTTCGATTCCTTGTCGTCAAAGCTCGCGACCTTGCCTCCAATCACAGGGCAGCGGGACAGCACGGCGTACTTCATGCCGGGAACGCGAAAATCAATGCCAAACTCAGCTTTACCGTCCACCTTCGACGGCACATCAAGCCTCGGCAGAGGCTTGCCGACGATTTTGTAATCCTTGGCCTGCTTCAGTGGCACATCGGTAGGAATTGGTTGTGCGCTCGCCTTGTTCGCCAATTGCCCATAGCTGAGCCGGCGATTTGAGGCCGGGTGCACCACCGCGCCGTTCTCGGCTTTGCAAGTGGACCGGGGAACGCTCCACTCGAGTGCAGCGGCGCTGATCAGCATTTCGCGCGCCGCGGCTCCCGCCTTTCGCATCGGATCCCAGGTAGTGCGCACGCTGGCGCTGCCGCCGGTGGTCTGATCGCCATAGAGCGTGCTGGCGCCTGCCTGTTCAATCGCAATCTGCTTCCAGGCAGCTTCGAGTTCTTCCGCGAGGATCATGGGGAGAGACGTTCGCACGCCTTGCCCCATCTCCGAGCGCGCGACAACGACCGTGATCTTTCCGTCGGAGGTGATCTTCAAATAAGCATTTGGTGCGAATTTGTCGCTCGACGCACCAGTCGAACTCCCGCGAGGCAGGTAAACCCCAATCACCAGTCCGGCGCCGGCGGCCACGCCAGCAGTAAGAAATTCACGGCGGGAAAGCGGGCTCATCGCCCACCTCCCGTACCCGCTGCCCGATGGATGGCCCGCCGAATCCGGTCATAGGTTCCGCAGCGGCAGATGTTGCCGGACATCGCCTGAGTGATCTGATCATCGGATGGCTGAGGATTTTTCGCCAGCAAAGCCACCGCGGCCATGATCTGGCCAGTCTGACAATATCCGCATTGCGGCACCTGCTCATCGATCCACGCCTGCTGCAACGGATGCAACCCTTTCGCGGACAAGCCCTCGATGGTGGTGATATTTTTCGCGGACGCTTGCGAAACGGGCGTCGAACAGGAACGCACCGCGGTTCCATCCACGTGGACCGTGCATGCGCCACAAAGACCCGCGCCACAGCCAAATTTTGTGCCCGTCAATTCCAGGGTATCGCGCAAAACCCAGAGCAGAGGCGTCTCTGGCGCAACGTCCACTTTCCGCTCGCTACCGTTGATGTGCAGAGTAATGGCTGCCATATTTGCAGAGCTTCTTGTATGGACTGACATCGTACTTAACAAGGGAGGAAAAGGGAAATGGGAATCGACTCAAAGCTACCCTAGTCACGTGCCGAAGACTTACCAAATTGTCCGCAGAAGTGGGCTACGGCGAATTCTCTCGTCTTGCGTGATCAGGGCGATTCCTTCGGCCCGGGCGGTAGCGCCGATGAGCCTGTCGGCTGGATCACGTGGGTAACTTTCCGGGAACTGCGTAGCAAGGACCGCAATCCCTTGCGTTATAGGCTTCACCATGACGCCGACTGTCTCTAAAATCTGACGCACCGATGCCTCGACGGTTCCGTACGTTTCGATCCGCCCTCGCGCGAACAATGAGGCCATTTCCCACAGGCTGATCGAAGCTATCGCCAAGCCATCGCCGCGATGGGCCCGGAGTATGGCCGACTCGGCAACTCGTGAAAGGCGCTTGCGTTCCATCGCCGCCCAAACAACGACGTGCGTATCCAGCAAGATCACCGCAAAGCTTCCCACGCCTCGGGATCTTCCAACGGCTGCGTGATGTCGCCGACGATCTTCATCGTACCGGAGAGTTTCCCCAGAAAATCATCGGAAGGTTTCTCCACTGGCACGAGCTTCGCCACAGGACGGCCCTTTTTTGTGATTACCACAGGCTCACGAGAGGATTGGACGTCATCCATAATTTTCAGGCATCTAGCTTTGAACTCCCCTGCCGGCATCGTCTTCATGACCACTCCAAATGACCATGGTCATTATAACATGACCGCCGGCTAGGAATAGAGGCTATGTACTGTGAGCCAGAAGCTTTTTACTTCAACTGTTGCAGCTTCGACGAGGCCAATTGCGCGGCTTCGCTGGAGGGGTTTTCCTTCTGGATGGCTTCGTAGACGCGTTTGGCTTCGAGCGGCTGATTGTCCGCCTGATACGTGGCCGCCAGTTCCATTTGAGCCATCACCTTGCCCACCGTATTGGTAGGCTTTGCGGCCAGCTGTTTGTAGAGTTCAATCGCTTGCTTGTTACGGCCGGTGTTGCGATAAACCGATGCCAGCGCCATCCTGGCCAGCGCCGCGACATCGCTATTGCCCGACGAAATAACCTTCTGGAACTCGCGCTCGGCTGAGGCGTTGTCTCCAAGATCGGCCGCCGTCACCCCAAGAAAATAGTGAGCGAACTCGGCCGAATGAGTATGCGGATATTTGTCTACGATCGCCTGAAATTGCTTGTGCGCTGCAGTAGCACGCTCCGTGACACTCGCAAAGCTCTGCGCCTCCGGCTGTGGGGGCATGTTGGGGGGACGCACAGGCGTATTCAGGGTGCGCACGGCCACGCTCAAATCGAGGCTGGCTTTTTGATCTTGCTGATTCAAGTAATACCAGGAACCAGCAACCGCCGCCGCCAATACCAACACGACCACGGCTGCGATGATGAGTTTGTTCTTATGTTCCACGGACCAGTGCGCGGTTCGCTCTGCGGCGTCTATGGTGGCTCGGCTGAACCGGTCCTGCTTCAGTTGATGGCGGGTTTCTGCGCGCACGGACTTCCCTTCTGAATATCTCTGGATGGGGCTGACAATCTTTGAGTCTAACAGGCGAAAAACAGCAGCGTCAAAGGGCTCGACAAGCTATTATCCCGAGCGAAGCGAGGGCTATGGAGGTGTGCCTGACGGCGATGGCATGCAAGCACGAACCTAGATCCGGTCGGTGCGCCTTCACTTGGGGTCGTTCCGCTGGATATTCAGCGGCGGTTCAGGCCGACCAATCCGACGACGATGTCCACCACTTTTATCACTGCTCTGACAAATAGGACGACAATGACATCACCCGAAAAAAGATAAAGCGCCAATCCCGCGGCCAAGCCAACCACCACGCCAACGAGTGTGTATTTCCAGAATTTTCTCACTGCCATCCGCGCCGGGCCGTGGAAAAAACGCGAGCAGCCAGCACTGGCGGCTCCAGCTGTCATTTATCCGGTCGAAGCTCAATCAGCGCGGAACTACCGCTGCGTCTCTTCCAGCAGTCCCCGCTCTGCCTTTTCCTGGCACTCAATGCAGTGGCGAGTCCACGGGACCGCTTCCAGACGCTTGGCGTTAATTTCCTTGCCACAGGAGATACACTCGCCAAAGCTGCCTTCGCGGATGCGCGACAGCGCTGTCTCGACCATTTGCAGCAGCTGGCGGTCGTTGTTGCTCTGGTGAAAGAGAAACTCCTTGGTGTAAGAGCTGGCAGCGCGGTCTGCGATGTCCTGCGCCGAATCCTCATCGACCGTGCGCCCGTCTTGCTCCGTGCGCGAAACCATGCGACGCAACTCGTGTTGCCGCGTTTCCAGCCTCTTCTTGAATGATTCCAGTTTCTTTTTATCCATGGATAATAACTTCACTTCTCGTAAACCTACCTAACCCGTTCCAGCCCATAAGGCCAAACGAAGATCATATGCGTCTAAAATGAGATGCGTCAACTGGCGATAGGGATTCGGTAGTGCGCTAATAACGCATCGGCGCGAAAACCTTTACCAAAAGAGAATCTGTCAACTTTCGTAAATTCCGACACGTCGCGCCAGTCCGGCGCCCCCGGTTGGCGTTGGCTACCGGGAGCTGGACCTCGGCAGCGGGGGGTCGTAGCCGCGGTACTTTGGTTTCTTTCAACAAGTACGAGCAGGTTGCTTAGGACTTCTCTTTGTGACTATCGTGAAATGTGCTGCGCCTGTTACCAGAAACTGCCCGATATAGCGCCCGGTTCATCGTCGTCGCATTCGTACTGTCTGCTTGCGCTCAGCAACGAGTGTCGCCAGGTTTTTCCGCACCCAGGATTGAAATGAGTGAGTCGGAGATGGCGGCGCGGCTGATCACGAAAGTCCCTGCGGACTACCCGCCTATGGCTCGCGCTGCGCATATTGTCGGACACGTTCTGATCAAGGCGATCGTTGGGACTGATGGCTCAGTTGTGCAAGCGCAAATTATCTCTGGACATCCAATGCTCTCCCGGGAGGCACTCCTGAGCGTCTCCAAATGGCGCTACCAGCCGGTGCTTCACGACGGCAGTCCTGTGGAGGTCGCCACCACGGTCACCATCGAGTTCACACTCTCTGAGCAGCCGCAGCCTTTAAGCGCAGCAGGCGCTAATTCCGCGATGTCGGTCGTCGACTTGCACGCCGCCTCGCCGGAGACAATCCAACTGACCAATGGCAGGACCATCCACGCCGACAGCGTCACCGAGGCTGGAGAAAAGATCGAGTACACGATAGGAGATTCGACTTACCAAATTCCGAAGTCGTCAGTGAAATCAATTTCTCACACAGGAGATGCATCCACATTGGCATCGCCTTCTGCGGCGCAGAAGACGTCATCCGCTCCTCGGGAAACGATTGAACTAACGGACGGAAGGATTATCCGCGCCGATAACATCACCGACGCCGGGCAAAAAATTGAGTACACTGTGGGGAACTTAATCTACGAAGTTCCCAAGTCATTAATAAAGTCGATTGTCCACGCGCCCGGTGCAACCCCGCTGGCCTCCGCTTCTACGGCGTGGGACGCCTCGAAACCTGCCACAGCCACGGTGACCGGAAGCATTCTTCGGCAAGCGCCAATCGCCTTTGGCGACGATCCCAAGAACTGGTATCTATTGGAATCAACCGAGCAGCTCCGGGAAGAATGCCGAACCGGCCAGTTCGCCACCCGGTTCCATCCGGAAATGCAAACCGTACCCTCCTTTCCGAACGACGACGACGCGCAGAGAATCTGCGCCATCCTCAATGGGAAGCCTAGTGATGACTACGAGAGGCTGGTAGATCGCGGAGTCGAATTAGAACGCACTTTGTGCTACACGCCGGGCTATGTGCCCAAGGCTGGTTCCAGCGATCCTAAGACCGAAACTATGGAGCAAGAGTTGAATCAGATCCTGGCAGAATTCAGCAAGCGCATGATTGAATTTCAGCAAAATCCCCACACCGCCAGAACTCCGGGTTTGCGCCTCATGCTCGACATGTATCGCCTCTCGGGAAAGTGTGGCCACTAGCAGGGCTCTTTTTCAGCTTTTCCCCTCCCAGGTTGAAGCAGGAGTTCATTCGAGCGCCGGCTTCAGTCAATACGGGCAAGGACTAGGCGACAGTCCTGCATCTTGAGCGGGCTTTCGGCGGGTAAGTGAGAGCGCAACGTTTCGTAGCAGATCGAGAAATCGTGCGTCTGAGCGAAATGGATCCCACTTGGGGTCATCCGTAAGAAATTTCCAGTGAGCGTGTGAGCTTGATACACGCGCTCGAGAAATTGCAGCGCGATGGCCTGCCCTCCAAGACCGGCATACACCAGGGCATGCGTTACTCCCCCCCACTGGTTCACCCCCAAAAAAGCGGCCCCATTTCTGGGGCCACAGTTCAAAAGAGGCAAAGGGTAGGAAAGTCAGGATAGGCGATGCAAGGGGCCGATCCGGCTGCCGGATCGGCTTAACGTGAGAAGTCGAGAACGGAGAGTGAAGGTCAAGCGCGGCCTCTTTTCTTGTCCTGAAGAGGAGCACTTGCCCGGCCAAAATGATCGCCCGGACATCAAAAGCCCGGCTGGTATGCAAGTCCTTGCCAGAGCAGCCTTTGCTCCGATCCTCGACTTCCCGCGCTTCGCCCTGCGACCGGTTTTCCGGGGCAAATAACTGCATAATCCTGCACATTGACTGCAGGACACTACTTTGCCCCCGAGAGAGCAGAGTGGAATCCAAGCTATGCTTATAGTGCAGAGTCGCGTTTACGAACTGCCGGCGACCGTTCGCAGCTTGCCCGGCAGAAAGTGATAGGGTGGCCAAGGCCCGCTGAGCACCAGTTCGCAATTCTTTAACTGCTTAGCGGCGCTGCTATAACGGTTTTGATACTTTTCGACCGACTTCGAATCAATCAGGTGGGCGATGTCGATCATCATTCCGTCGGTGTTTACTCGTTTGCAACTAATCTCTTCTTCCAGAGGATTAAACATCTTGTGGACTTGAACCGCGAGCCCGCGGGCCTTAGTCTGGCGTTCGCGGTCCTTGGAGGCCTTCTCCCGCAGCTTGATCAGATAGTCGCCACCCACGGTGTCCGGTAGCACCACGTCGGCCACGGCGGCTCGCAGGGACCCGTCCTTAACCAAGACTTTGAGGTGCATCTCGGCTTTGCCGCGGAGCCGGGCTACGCTCATCCCAAAAGCGCGACGGTTGGTGCGAACTGCCTGCCGGAGGGCGTCATCACTGTCGAAAATGGTCCCGAAACGGAAAGGAAGGACGGTGCCGTTGCGGAAACAAACGCTTACTACCCGCGCATGCTCAAGAACGGTCTTGTCTTCCAGTTTCCCGCCATCGGCCGCGCGGTCGAACTCGCTGACTACCACGGCGAACTCTCCGCTGGGATAGATCAGGACTGGGGCGCCGTTCACACCTTGAATTCCCTCGAGAAGGAACGGGCGCCGCGTGCGTACTCCATTGTTGAGGGTCTGTTGCTCAGTGAGGCAATAAGCGTACCACGCCATAAAAGATTTCTCCGAACCCTAAGTCCGAGGCAGTGCAGTCCACCTCGTGACGAGACAGTTGGTTACGGCTCTTGAAGCTGGAAGAAAGGGCGGTACCACGACTGGATCGGACGCTTACCGCCGCGTCCTAAGTAACATATTACTTCAGTACTCAGAAAATGCAACCTTTTTGTGGCACGGGGCATCGCCCGGGCGAGAAAAAACTACATCATCAGCGGGAAATGACCCTTGGTCAATAGCGTGGTCTTGACACTTATCCCCCCAAAGCGGCAGACTTCTCTTACACGATTTTGTCACAGGCAGCGGATCTGTGCGCTCCGTAGGGTATCTGGCCGATTTTCAAAAAGTCTGGTCAAAGGAGAGATAACGTGAAAAAGCTAGTGATCTTTGGATTCGCACTCGTCCTGGTGATGTCCGCAGCCGCCGTGGCTCAGGACAGCATGAAACAGGATTCAATGAAGTCAGACAGCTCGATGAAAGCCACCACCAACGTCACCGGTAAGATTAGTGACGATGGCAAGTCTTTCGTGGGCGACAAGGACGGTAAGACTTGGACCATCAGCAACCCCGATGCGGTCAAGGGACACGAAGGACATCACGTCATTTTGACGGCGCATGTCTATGCCGATAAGGGTGAGGTTCACGTCATGTCGCTCAAGATGGCAAAAGACAAGATGAAGAAAGACAACATGTAGGAGTGAATCTTCGGTGCCTTGCTCCAGGCCAGCCATTCGGCTGGCCTTTTAACTTGTGTGGACAAGTTCCGCGCCGAGCCATGCGGCCTTCCGCTGGGTGTAGGCTCGAACGGCGTCCCTCTCCGCTACGACCACGGCAAGTAAATTCACAAAAAGTTAATGCGGTTGAAACGTATCCTACATGCGAATTCACTATTCTCCATGCCATCGGTACATTTGCTGGAAGGTTTACCACGTGAATGCCCGGGGGCCTGTCCTGCTTTCAACCCCCGGGGTTTTGCCTTCCCGCAGATTGGACAGCTAGGGCCTGCTACTGCATGAAAGAGGCGTTCCATGACTCATCTGTATAATGATCATCGAAGAATTCTTCTAATCGACCAAAACACTACCACCCAGAATCTCAGGGCCACCATCCTCCGGAATCGTGAGATCGAAGTGCACACGGCCAGCAGCGTGGCCGAGGCTGTACCTCTTTCACAGAAATATTTTTACGATCTGGTGCTGCTGGCGGCGCGTGAGAACTCTGAGCAGGCAGCCGCGCTTTGCACGCAGCTCAGGGCAATTCGACCTCGGCAGAGAATCGGACTGCTGGTCGGTCCCCCAGTTTTCGTTCGGGAATTGGGCGGCGTGCGGAAAGACGCTACCCGGAGAAAGGTTAGCTCCATCAGTGAGATTCCGCCAAGCCGTTCCGTAGAGGGCTCCCGCGAAGTCATCGGCTCGCTCGTCGGTTCCTCGCCACAATGGCAGGAGATGATCCGGAAATTGGTCTCCAACTGGTACGCAGACCATGGCGCTCTCTCGGCTTGAGGGGTTGGCAGGCGCTCGGGCGTTACTTCTTTCTAGCCTCATTGCCGCTGTTCTTGGCGGCGGCCCGCTCTTCCAGGATTTTGCTGACGACCCTGAGCATTTCGTCCCAGGGCGCAGGCTTCCCGGTCCAAATTTCAAACTGACGCGCCGCCTGGTGCACGAACATTTCAACTCCGGGGATCACTTCCGCGCCTGCGGCTCTGGCCAACTTCATCAGGCGAGTTTCCGGCGGATCGTAAATCATCTCGAAGACATAGCGGGCCTTGATTTCATCCTGGTTCAAGGGCGACTCCTGCGGGTTGCCCATACCCACTGGAGTGGCGTTGATGATGACGTCAAAGCTGTGTTTCTTCAGGTCGGGACGCTTCAGGGTTCGCGCCCGCGCTGAACGAGCCAACTTCTGAGCCGCAGCCAGACTGCGATTTAAAACATAGACTTCCGCGCCGCGCTCCTTCAGTCCATACACTGCCGCCCGGGCTGCACCGCCTGCGCCCAGTACCAGTATTTTTGCCCCCTCGATCGTAATGCGCTGTTCCAGTGGCCGGAGCACACCTGCGGTATCGGTATTGAAGCCGTACAGCTTTCCGTCCTGCGCACGAACTACGGTGTTGCACGCGCCAATCTTCGTCGTGTGCGAATCCGTGTTATCGAGGTGTGACAGGATCGCGGTCTTATAGGGCATCGTAATGGAAAGACCATGAATCGGGATGTCCCGGACGCAAGCCAACAAATCCTTCAGGGTCTTGGCATGCAACGGGACGTAGACCCCATTGACCGTCTCGCGGCGCAAAGCCGCATTCATGATTGCCGGCGAAAGCGAATGGGCCACCGGATCGCCGGCGACCCCGTACACTCGGGTTGCGGCATCCACCTGCTCGATTCGGTAAGTGCTGCGCAAATCCTGCGCGGTGACTTGCCCGGGCGCGGTTTTTTCGTCCTGATTCACCGCCGCAAAGGTAAACACACTCCCCGCGCGGACGCCCAGCACCCGGCTGATGATCCCTTGTTCCCCCATGCACACACCGATGAGCGAATACTTATCGCCGTTCTTCTCGAGGAACTTCATCATCACCACGTTGTCGTAGAGCGTTGTAGCCGTAGTGACAATTTTGTAGAAGTCGGCGGAGATGGCGACCATCTTGTCCAGAATCTGCTCCAGATTCTTGGTCGCCTTGAAATCATGGTGCGAGAGGATGAGAGCTGTGCGGCTGCGCAGACGCCGCAACTGCTCCGGCTTGCAGCGCGCTGCGCTCTGCAGTTCGAGATCGACGACTTGGCAGCCAGCCGCGGCAGACTTGGTGAGAATGTCCAGTTGCGAGGCGACCGAACCCCGGAACTTGCCCCCGGCCGCGACCCGGCGACAAGTTGCCAGAGATACTACGTGAGCATGGTATTCGGCGAACTGCTTGATTTTCGGCAATGCCAGGGCGGGGCGGGGCAGGTAATCCAACCTGAACTCGAGAAAGCTGTTGTCGCGAACCAGAGCCTCGGCCTTTTCCAGCATCTCCCCGGGATCGGAGCCGGTTACGGCTACGCATACCCGGGGTAGCCGCAAAGGGCGGAGGCGAGCGACAAAATTGTTTGTTGCTGCTGTCATCGTTATTTTGAGAGTGGCGCGATATTACAAGCCTGCAATTGCAGATGCAACAAAGGATTACAAATTCCCCTGAAAAAACTATTTAACGTATCCCGCATGACACCTGAGTAACCTTGACCCGTCTTGTCCCTGTTGTTACTGTCCGGGCAGTAAGTCCTTTTATTTTGTGCCGTCAAGGGGGCGAGTCCGCTGGCTGGTTTCCAGCTCCGACTCTGGAGGTAACATGAAGAAAACACGATTGTTGCTGATTCTGTGTCTGACAATAGCATCTTATGCTCAGGAGCCGACAGCCCATCCAGCCGAGTTAGTTGCACCGGCGGGGACGCAACCCACAACCGTTAGCTTCCCTTTTGAGCGGATACAAACGCCTACGGCGGTCGATCTGGGCTGCGCTGGGTTCGTCAGCAAACAGCTCGTGCCCAATTCCAACTTCGTGGCCGGCGACTTGTACACTCCCAGCGACACAAAAAATAGCAATGGCGAAGTCATATATCTGGCGGGTAAAGGCTACGAGGTCGGCCAGAAGTACACGATCGTGCGGGAACTGCGCGATCCCAACCGTTTCGAAAACTTTGATGGCCAGCACACGCTATTAAAATCCATGGGCCAGCCTTACTCCGAATTGGCGCGGGTACGCGTCATCGACACTCGCAGCAAAATGGCCATCGCAGAGATCGAAATGAGTTGCGACCCGGTGAATCCCGGTGACTACGCCATCCCGTATGTCGAAAAGCCTCCCCTCTCCTTCCATCCTCCGTTGCGTTTTGATCGCTTCTTGCCATCCAGCAATAAGTTGACCGGCCGGATTGCGATGGCAAAAGATTTCGATTCAGAGATTGGGCCGGGAGTCAAAGTGTATATGAACGTTGGCTCCAATCAGGGCGTGAAGCCGGGCGATTATTTCCGCGCTGTGCGCGCCTACGAAGCCGATCTTCATGATCCGGTCGACTCCCTCTCGTTCAAAGCATCCACCAATGAAGATACGCAAGCGCACCAGGCCGCGATCGATCCCAACTTCATGACCAAAACCGGAGGCCCAGTAATTCACGTGCGCGACCTGCCCCGCCGCGCCGTGGGCGAAGTCGTGATTATTTCGACGACGCCGACCACCTCCACCGGCATGATTGTCTTTGCCATGGAAAGCGTGCACCTCGGCGATGGTGTGGAACTGGACCAACCGTAGGGTCCACGATTAACTCCAGGTTTCCGTACCTCAGCCAAATAAGAATTCCCGTTTGGGTTGCAGGCTTTCCGGGGCTACTTTCCGCAAGTGGCCGGCGCTTGCGTTACATCGGCTGACGGCCATGCTCTTCAACGGTGGAACCATGTTGCTCCGGCCCCAATCGCAGCCCCAGCCAACACCAGCCACACGGAATTAACACGATACACGACCAGCAGAAAGAAACTCAGCCCGGCCAAGACCAGCGTCGTTCCGTCCACCACGGCGGCGCGGAACAGTTGCCAGGTCACAACCGAGATCAGGGCAAGTGCAGCAACATTCACTCCGTCCAACACGGCTCCGGCAAGAGGTGACTCGCGCAAGCGCGGAACCAGCGGCCCGCTAATGGCCACAAAGAAGAATGCTGGAAGAAATATGGCGACGGTTGCAACCGCCGCGCCAGGAATACCGCCGAGTAGATAGCCGATGAAGGTTGCAGTAGTAGAGAGCGGCCCCGGCGTGACTTGGCCCATGGCGATGGCGTCTAGCAATTGCCGTTCGCTGATCCAGCCCAAATGGGCGACGAGGTTCGAACGAATCAGGGCCACCAGCACATAACCGCCCCCGAAAAGAATTGCGCCAATCTTCAAGAAGACCAGAAAAAGTGCCGGCAGGCTAAATGGGACGACAGAACCCACCGAAATCCCGGCCACGCTAGTTCCGCCGGTCGCAACCACGGAAGCAGAAGACGCTTGCCGGCCCGAGCGCAGCCAATAAATAACTCCAGTCAGCAAGCCACCGCATGCCAGCACCGCCAACTGATCCACGCTGAGCGCAGTCGCCAGTGCTGCCACCGCGCCCACGACCGCGAGCCATATTGATTTCACCGCCGACTTTCCCAGCTTGAATACTGCCTGCACAATCAACGCAATCACAATCGGCTTAACCCCGTAAAGCACGCCCGATACTTGCGGCAAAGAACCGAAGCGTACATACGCCCAGGCCAGCGCTGTCACCATAATCGC
This sequence comes from uncultured Acidobacteriota bacterium, assembly GCA_963832245.1. GTDB lineage: Bacteria > Acidobacteriota > Terriglobia > Terriglobales > Acidobacteriaceae > JABDBE01. Next base: position 441,216 of record CAWHTG010000004.1, on the reverse strand, counting down.
CGATGGCAGAATGAAACTCGCGCCCGCAACTAACAATCCCAGCCAGCCACCTCGCACTCGGCCCACATGAATCGCCATTTCCGTCGAGTTCGGGCCCGGGATAAGGTTGGTGGCGCCTAGAAAATCCAGAAACTGTTCGCGCGTGAGCCAGCCACGGCGGGAGACGACTTCATCTTCCATCATGGCAATATGGGCTGGAGGTCCGCCGAACGCAACCATGCCCAGCTTCAGGAAAAGCCGTGCGAGTTCAAGCAGAGAGGTGAGCTGGATCTGGCGCGGCGACTCTGGTGTTGCGGTTGACCCCTCTGGCAAAGCGAACCTCGTTTTAAGGTGATGCGAGGATTGTAATCAAGAGCCGGAGTCGGCGTCGGGGATTCGAGTTGACGCCATACAGCTCTGACGATGATAGGTCTATGTATGTGCGTGCGGGCTTTGCGCAGGATTCTTCTGGGGTGCATGAGGAGCCTTGATCACCTTGACCGCAAAATCCACGGGCAGTTGTTTCGGCGGAAAGCACGCTGCCTTGTCGCAAGCCTGGTATCGTAATCGGCCGCGAATCTCGTACTTGCCGGGCAGCATACTGGCCAACGGACGCACCTGCACCAACAGGTTGAATTCGCCGCTGTAAACACTCAGCTTCTCATCCGTAGCAAAAGCAAAGCTCATTTCCTCGCCCGGCGGATACGTAATCTTCCCCACCACGATATCGGTCGGCACATCCAGTTTGAGAATCGTAGGAATCAGATAGTCTGCCGCGGGCTTGTTGGAGTTGATATGGAAGCCCGAACCGATGTGGAATCGCAACTCGACATCAGTGGCCTTGCCGCGGATCACGGTGGTGAGAGGCACGGGAGACTGAGTCACGGATGGCGCTTTCTTGCCCAGCGAATCCTGCGCCATCAGAGTTGTGGCGGCAAGCAAGAACAGAAACCCGGCTTTTGTGTTGAAGTTCAAAATCTATTTACTGGTCTGCGCCACAGAGTTCGGACCGAGAATTTTCTTGATGTCATCCTCGATTTCTCCCCGCCCCTTCAAGCCGAACGCCTTGTCCACGATTTTTCCATTACGGTCAATATAAAACGTTTCCGGGAGGAACTGCACCCCTCCGTAGGCATCGCCGACGGATTCTTTGCCAATCAGGATGGGATAATTCACCTTCATACTCTCGGCGAATTCCGCGATATCCTTGGTACTGGCGTCATCCATGGCCACACCGAGGAATTGCACTCCCGCCTGCTTGTACTGCTTCTGAAAATCGACAAACCATGGCATCTCGATCTTGCAAGGACCGCACCAGGTTGCCCAGAAATTCAGGACAATTGGTTTGCCCCGGAAGTCGGAGAGATGCACGGTCTTGCCGTCGAGCGATTGCAGCGTGAAATCGGGGGCGGCGCCGTTCTGCGTTTGCGCCGCGCCCAGACGTTGCGAGGAACGGCGGGCCAGTTTGAAGCCAAACACCAGCATCAGAGCAACTACCATGGCTACCACGATGATGACAGCCGGATCACGTCTCACGGAAAACTCCAATTACAGCGCAAATCGATTCAGAAACGACAAATAGTTCGAAATAATGGTGAAGCGTCCGATGACCAACAATACGCCCAATGCGATCAGCAACGCGCCGCTGGCAACTTCGATGGCATGCATGTGGGCGCGAAAGCGGCTGTAAAATTTGAGAAAGCGCTCGAGCAAGAGCGCAGTCAGCAGGAATGGCACAGCCAGTCCCAGCGAATAGACGGCCAGCAGCATGACTCCTTTTGTAATCGAGTCTTGGCCGGCGGCAAAAGTTAGAATGACGGTCAGCACCGGCCCTACGCAGGGGGTCCAGCCAAAAGCAAAGGCGAAGCCAATCACAAACGCGCCCCACGCCGTGCTGCCGCCTTTCACGCTGTGCAGACGAGCGTCCGTATACAGGGCTTTGATTTTGAATACTCCGGTCAGGTGCAGACCGAAGAGAACAATAACTACGCCTGCCACTTGCGCCAGAAGCGATCGGTAGCGCGCCAGCATCTGGCTGACTTCGGTCGCAACTGCTCCCAGCGTGATGAACACAACGCTGAATCCGAGAATGAATGCGATGGAATTCAGCATGACTTTCCGCAGCAGTTGGGACTCTTGCGCCTTGAGTTGCTCTACGCCTACGCCAGAGATCAGCGACACATATCCGGGCACCAGGGGCAGCACGCACGGCGAGAGGAATGACACCAGGCCGGCGAGAAAGGCTGCAATCGGAAGAGGCAGGGTATTCATTCCAGAATCATTCTACCTGCCAGAGGCAGTTTTGCTTGCGAATAAGTGCCGTTTGCGAATCGGTTCATGCGCGTCTATTGGACTCCTGCAGAAGGCGAAAAGTTACTGAACTGTATGTAAAAGTTCTGTCACGCGGTGGTGAGGTCGTGAGGACGCCAGCGCCTACATTGTCTAGGACACTAATTCGCTGTCTTTTTCTTGGTTTTGCTCTTGCTCTCGGGCAGAGCTGGACTTTGTGGGGATTGGGGCTCTGGAGTTACCGATGCTGGAGCCTCGGCGAGCGCCTTGCGGATCAAGCCCAGGGGTACAGTCGCAGTTAGAACGGCGCGAGTCTTTTCTGGTTGAACCTTCAGGCTATCGAAAAATGCTTTGATGTCAGGATCGGGGCCGGGTGTGGAAACCGTGCTCTCGGCGGTACGAAAGAGATTGAGGTAAGTGTCGATGCGCCCGGCGAGTTGGCGGGCTTCTTCATCACTCGCGGTAAATGCCTGAGCTTTGAAATGGACCGCACCGAGATAGCGTACCGAAGCCACGATGGTCGCTGGTTTTGGAAATAGAAACGACCACCCAATCGGCCCGGCAGCGGAGGTGTCGCCTGAAGGTTGAATTTTGAAGATTGCCCACCCGAGGCTGGCGAAAGGGACATTCTTGTAATACTGGCGCAGAAGGGCTGGTCCTCCGAACGGGGATGCAAGCTTGCGGGAACGATCGATGATTCCGCGGATAACGAGCGGATCATCGAGATTCGAGGCGGCGACTGTGTCCACGCCAAGGATGGCAACTCGCACCATGCGTCGTTCGAGTGGGATGTTGAAAATGTCGCGAGTCTGGTAATTGTCAACCGAACTGGAGATCTGGCGCAGGTACGAACGCAAGCGTTCGCCGTCGAATTTTCCCACAAACACTTCTGAGAAGCGGGGCTGTTGCGCGTTGTCGGGCTTGGTTTGGGCAGGCATTGCGGGATAGTGAATTGCGAGCGCAGCCTCGTCCAGATCGCGCTCGAACTGAAACCCGGTGGCCTGGATGAACTGCTCGTAGTCGGGATCGTGCGGTACGGTTGGCAGCTCACCGGTGATGTTGGCGCGACGCATCCATCCCAGGTTTGCGTAAACGAAGCCATCGGCGCCGGGAAGCAAGCGCGCCGGCTCGGGCGGGGCATGTTTGCGCAGTACGACGGCCACGGCAACCGCTGCTGCAACCAGCAGGACGGCCAGGATGATGGGGAGGCGTCGTCGTATTCGCATGTAAGCGCGGCTGCTCCGGCGAGATTGCTCGCGAGGCCGGAGCGCCGAGGATTCGGTCATGATAGCATTCGCGGGCTGGTAGTATGGCATCGCTTTAAGTCAGTCGGAAAATCTACGTGAAAGAGTGTTGTGTCCTTCACGACAGGGCGCAGATTCGAGATAATGCTGGTGGCGGGACCGAACAGTTTGAAAGAAAACCTGTATTCGGCGTTCAGGATTTGAAGGGGTGCGGCTTATTAGCCGTTCAGTGGCATGGTGGCGGAAGACAGAGACCGTTCTACGCGCCCCTTTGTTGCCTGCGTTCGGGCAAATCTCAGACGTCGACTTCGTCGCGGTTGCGCCTGGATTAGCGTTATGGTACCTTTTAGAATTGTCCCGGACATCTGGAAGGGATCAGAGGGATATATGTGCCCGTGAGGGCCTTTGTCTCCAACTGCTGGCGTAGCTCAGTTGGTAGAGCATCTGATTTGTAATCAGAGGGTCGGGGGTTCAAATCCCTTCGCCAGCTCCAGCATCTGATGGATCAGCATTGACCTGGCATTCGAGTCGAAGGATCGGTTCCGGAATACAAGACATTTTGCGCGGCGCGGCGGCGTAACAAATTTTTCCCAACAGCACTCCATAAGGAATTGTTCCAAGTGTGGTGTTTGCGTGCGAGAGGATTTTCGCGCGCACTTCTGTTCTTCTATTGGGTCAACTGCCCGCACTAGCATCTTTGTCCGCGATTGCGCAAAGGTTGTGGCTGGTTTTGGAATGTGGTTGTGGCCCGGGAAGGCCCGAAAGTTTGCACAGGTGGGTGAGTGGTTAAAGCCAACAGACTGTAAATCTGTCCCTCCTTGCGAGGTACGAAGGTTCGAATCCTTCCCTGTGCACCAGGAATTTGAGCTGATTGGCGGGTGTGAGCGGAGTGGGAGCCCGCAGCCGAAATCCCGCGAGGATTTAGTGAAGCGTTTAGTGATTGCGCTGGCCGCGTACGTTGCCTTAGGAGTTTTGTCGTGGAACACGATTAGCGACCAGCGAATTCGCTTGGCAACGCTAGCGATTCTGGCGATGTTCGCGCTGAAAACTTGGGTGCGCCGGAAAGATGTGCTGCATTCGGACAAGAACGATGTAGAGACGTAGCTTGCTACGTCTGGGCTTTGGGAAGCGGTTCGCCGACAGTCTGATGAAAAGGGTTTCTACTGACGGCTGATTGCTGAGTGCTGATTTTCGCCGATGTAGCTCAGTTGGTAGAGCACTCCCTTGGTAAGGGAGAGGTCATCAGTTCAATCCTGATCATCGGCTCCAGAAATTGAGAGGGTGAAAATCGGCGGGCCGCGCTCGTGGCAGAGACGTAGCTAGCTACGTCTCTACGGACAAGCTGACGGCTGATAGCTGATGGCTGGGTTTAAGCGGGAGTAACTCAGTGGTAGAGTCACAGCCTTCCAAGCTGTTGGTCGCGGGTTCGATTCCCGTCTCCCGCTCCAGAGTTTGATTTTAATGGAGGACGGCGTCTCGCCCGTCCAGCCAGCGAGGACGTCAGGAATTTAGCCGTAAAGAATACGGAGAGAGCTAGGCAATGGCGAAAGAGAAATTTGAACGCAATAAGCCGCACTGCAACGTGGGGACGATTGGTCACATTGACCATGGCAAAACCACGCTGACCGCGGCCATCACCAAGGTTTTGCAGAAGCACAACCCGAAGATCGTGTTCCGGTCGTTTGACTCGATCGATAACGCGCCGGAAGAGAAGGCGCGCGGCATAACGATTGCCACTGCGCACGTCGAGTACGAAACCGCCAACCGGCACTACGCGCACGTGGATTGCCCGGGCCACGCCGATTACATCAAGAACATGATCACGGGCGCGGCGCAGATGGATGGCGCGATCTTAGTCGTCGCGGCGACCGATGGTCCGATGCCGCAGACGCGCGAGCATGTGCTCCTGGCGCGACAGGTGGGTGTGCCTTATATCGTCGTGGCGCTGAACAAGTGCGATGCCGTCGACGATCCCGAGTTGCTGGATCTGGTCGAGCTCGAAGTGCGCGAGTTGCTGAAGAGCTATCAGTTTCCGGGCGACGATGTGCCAGTAATCCGCCTCTCGGCTTTGGGCGCGCTGAACGGCGAAGAGAAGTGGGAAAAGCAAATTGATGCGTTGATGGAAGCGGTCGACAAGAGCGTGCCGCAGCCGCAGCGTGAGCTGGAAAAGCCGTTCCTGATGCCGATCGAAGATATTTTCTCGATCTCGGGACGGGGCACGGTGGTGACAGGAAGAATCGAGCGCGGCAAGGTGAAGGTGGGCGAGGAAGTAGAAATCGTAGGTTTCCGCGAGACGCGCAAGACGGTGGTGACCGGCGTCGAAATGTTCAAAAAGCAATTGGACGAAGGCCTGGCGGGAGACAACGCCGGCCTGCTCCTGCGCGGTATTGGCAAAGACGATGTCGAGCGCGGCATGGTGCTGGCAAAGCCGGGATCGATCACGCCGCACACCAAATTCAAAGCCGAAGTTTACATTCTGACCAAAGAAGAAGGCGGAAGGCATACACCATTCTTCAAAGGATATCGCCCGCAGTTTTACTTGAGAACCACCGACGTAACGGGCGTAGCGGAATTGCCAGCGGCGACCGAGATGGTGATGCCGGGAGATAACGTGAGCCTGGTAATTGAGCTGATAACGCCAGTGGCGATGGAGAAAGGCTTGCGCTTCGCCATCCGCGAAGGCGGCCACACGGTAGGCGCAGGTACGATCAGCGAAATTGTGCAGTAGGAAGACGTCGTTGGTCTTTCGTCGTTGGTCGTTGGCCAGGCAAGGCAGCATGCATAGATCGTTCGGCGACAAAAAACGTCGCCTTCAGGATGACAGACTAAGAGCTAAAAGCTAGGAGCTGTTTCAATGCCCCGAGAAATTATCACGATGCAGTGCGGTGACTGCAAAGAGCGGAACTATTCAACCACGAAGAATCGGAAGACGACTCCGGACCGGTTGGAGATGAAGAAATTCTGCAAGCGTTGCCGGAAGCATACGCCGCACAAGGAAGTAAAATAATTAAGGAAGCGAGCCAAACGCGCGATTATTCCGCGCGGCTCGCCAGATCCTTCGCGAGGCAAAAAGCGCCCCGCTCAGGATGACAGAGTAAGTAGGGGCGTAAGCTCAACGGTTAAACTGTCGGTCTCCAAAACCGAACTTGGGGGTTCGAATCCCTCCGCCCCTGCCAGAGATCGAAGTATAGAAACGAAGTGGGTGGAGTGATGGGAGTCGAGACAAAGAGAATGGCAAAATCAATCGCAGCCGCCGCGGACGACAACAGCTTCGGGGGACGGCTGAAATCTTGGCCCGAACGAGTCAAGACTTTCTATAACGACGTGCGCTCCGAAATGAAGAAGGTCACCGCACCTTCCTTCAAGGACGTGCAGGCCACGACTGCGGTGGTCATTATCACGGTCTTTCTGTTTGGCTTGTACTTCTGGATCGTGGACAACACCATCGGCAGCGGCATCAACTACCTGTTCAAGTATTTGACCCATCGTTGATGCCCGGGAAGGAAGCTGAAATCTTACAGCACGCTATGCAGGAAGAAAAAAACGGAACCGGAGCGGGCGGCGGAGAGAACGGATTACCGCCGGCCGCGGACGGCGCTTCTGCCCCTGAAGCTCCACGCAATCCCAACATGAAGTGGTACATCATCCACTCGTATTCGGGATTCGAGCGCAAGGTGAAGGAGTCGCTGGAGTCGCGCATTCAGGCATTCGGGCTGCAGGAAAGAATTGGCAAGGTGCTCATTCCGACCGAGTCGGTCACGGAAGTGCGCGGCGGCAAGAAGTACACCAGTGAGCGCATGTTCTATCCCGGCTACGTGCTGGTCGAAATGGATATGGACGATCACGTATGGCATGTGGTGAAGTCCACGCCGCGCGTGACCGGGTTTGTGGGCACGGGCCAGCAACCCACGCCGCTTTCCGAAGAGGAAGTTCAGCACATCGTGTACCGCGTGGGAGAGTCGAGAGACAAGCCCAAGCTCAAGGTCAAGTTCGAGAAGAATGAATCGGTGCGCATCACCGAGGGCCCATTTGCCAGCTTCACCGGCATTGTGGACGAGGTCAACGAAGACCGGGAGACGCTGAAAGTCATGGTCACGATCTTCGGGCGGTCTACGCCGGTGGAGTTGGAATTTAATCAGGTGGAGAAGGTGGCGTAACGTGGCTACGTTCACTGTCAAGGTAAAGGTGTGGAATCCCGCGAATCCCAGCCGGTTCGCGGAGGCTGATGTTTGGGCGGGCACAGGCGCCGCGTACAGCTGGATTTCAAAGGCTCGGCTGGAGCCTATGGATGTCCAGAAGGTGCGGCGGTTGCAATTCCGAACGATCGAGGGTCACACCATCGAACGTGATTTGGCCGCTGTTTTCCTATCTGCTGATGGCTTTACGGGCGGCGATAACGTTGTCGTAGCGGAATCGGGAGACTTGGAAGTGCTGGGGGCACACAGCCTGGAGTCCTTGGGACTGGCGGTTGATCCTGTGCATAAGAAACTAGTTCCATTGGTTGTGGCGTTGGGATTGTTCGCACGATGAACAAGATCGGTTCATGAGTGAGCGGGTTCAACGGAAGAAAAAGGAAGACGGAAGATGGCAAAGAAGGCAACAGGTTCGGTAAAACTTCAGATTGCGGCGGGCAAGGCTACGCCCGCGCCCCCGGTGGGTCCAGCTCTGGGCCAGGCGCAGATCAATATCATGGAGTTCTGCAAGCAGTTCAATGCGCGTACCAGCGCGAAAGAACTCGAAGGGCTTATTATCCCGGTGGTGGTCACGGTTTATAGCGACCGCACCTTCACCTTCATTACCAAGACGCCGCCGGCTTCGATTCTGCTTAAGCGGGCTGCGGGGATTGCCAAGGGCTCGGGAACTCCGAATAAGGATAAGGTGGGCAAGGTCACGGCCCGGCAAGTGGAAGACATTGCGAAACAGAAGATGCCGGACTTGAATGCCGCCTCCGTTGAAACGGCGATCAAGAGCATCCGTGGAACGGCGCGGTCGATGGGCATTGAAGTGGTTGGATAACTGCGGAGCTTTCGCTCCGCTAGACGGCCGAGAGCGGCCGTCCCCACGTAAGTTTTGAGTCAACAACACCACGGCTCGCCAAAACAACGACGGGCGGTGGGAGACGAGGAAACGAAAATGAAGAAGTCCGGGAAAAACATTACCAAGGCGCGGCAGGCAGTGGAGAACCGTCCTTACCTAATGAAGGATGCGGTCACGCTGCTGCAGAAAGCCAAGTACGCGAAGTTTGATGAGACGGTCGAAATCACCATGCGTCTCGGAGTCGATCCCAAGCATGCCGATCAGATGGTGCGCGGCACAGTCGTCCTGCCTCACGGTCTGGGAAAGTCCAAGCGGGTGCTGGTCATTGCCAGCGGTGACAAGATAAAGGAAGCTGAAGCGGCTGGCGCTGACTTCGTCGGCGGCGAGGAAATGGTCGAAAAGATCAACAAAGAAAATTGGACTGACTTCGACGCCCTGATCGCCACTCCAGATGTCATGAAGTCCGTGGGCCGGCTGGGCAAAGTTCTAGGTCCGAAGGGTCTAATGCCTAACCCGAAGACCGGTACTGTCACTTTCGATGTCGCCAAAGCGGTGCAGGAAGTTAAGGCGGGCAAGGTCGAGTTCCGCACCGACAAAACGGCGCTGGTTCACGTTCCCGTAGGCAAGATTTCATTTACGCCGGAGAAGTTGGTTGACAACGCCACAACTGTCATTACCAGCGTAGTAAAGGCCAAGCCCACCGTAGCCAAGGGGAAGTACGTGAAGGGCTGCTATCTCAGCTCCAGCATGGGCCCGGGAATTTCGATTGACACTAGCGCGGTTGAAGCCGCGGCGAAGGCGTAACTGCCGACCTTCCGGTCGGCCAGACAGCCGAGGGCGGCTGTCCCCACGTGATTGATGAGGGATCAACAACATGGCTGTTACCAGAGCAAAGAAGACCGAGCAGGTTGAGAAGCTGGGCAAAGAGTTGCAAAACGTCTCCAGCTTGATCGTCACCACGTACAGCAAGCTCACTGTGGCCCAGGACTATGAGCTACGCAAGACGCTGCGAGCTTCTGGCGCGAAGTACACGGTGGTGAAGAACACTTTGGCGGAGCGCGCGGCCAAGGGCACAAAGGTCGAGGAGGCGTTGAAAGGCCTCACCGGCGTAACCTCCATCGCATACACGTCGGGCGATCCGGTGGCGTTGGCCAAGGCTCTTTCGAAATACGCCAAGGACAATCCGGAGTTTGCTTTCAAGTCGGGAGTGGTCGAAGGCCGTGTAATCTCGATCAATCAGATCCAGGCGCTGGCCACCATGCCATCGAAAGAAGAGATCTACTCCAAACTTCTCTTCCTGATGAACGCACCGGCACAGCGGTTGGTGACGGTGATGAATGCCGTTGGACGCGACATCGCGGTGGTGATCAATCAGGGCGTAGAGAAGGGCAAGTTTAAGGAAGCCTAAGGGAGCGGGCTGTGGCCGGTTACGCCATGATGAAGATCAAGGATATCGTGAAGAACAACGTGGCACGATTCTCCTTCTACCAGGCGGGCAACGCATTCTATGAAGTCGAGGTTAGTGGGACGAAATACAAATTTCCGGTGAGCCTTGAAGATCTGGGAACGGCGACGCTGCTGGCGGAACACAAGGCAATTACTCTAATGCGATACATCCGCAAGGCGCTTGAGGATAAGACGTTCGTAAAGACTTAGCGAGAGTCGCGGGCGAGGGCGCCCGCGCCACACAGGTTTCGGGGCGGCGAGAGCTGTCCGAAAGGGTTTAGCTATCAGCGGTCGAGGGTTGCGCGGTTTCGGTTCTGCTGCGTGTCTGGCGTGGTGGTTCAGAAGCCTGGTCGCACTGGAAACTTTGACCGCGGATAACGAAATCAGCAATCGATACTGTAGAGACATAGCTTGCTATGTCTCACCATAAAATGGAGAAATGACATGGCGGATTTGCAACAGTTGGAAGATCAAATCGTCGGGCTGTCGCTGCTGGACGCGGCGCAGCTCGTAAAGCGGCTGGAAGAGAAGCTTGGCGTCTCGGCGGCGGCCGCGGCCCCGGTGGTTATGGCGGGCGGCGGTGGGGCGGCGGCAGGCGCGGCTCCGGCCGAGGAGAAGACCGAATTCAGCGTCGTCCTGAAAGAAGTGGGCGCCAATAAGATCAATGTAATCAAGGCCGTCCGCGAAGTCACCAGCCTGGGCTTGAAGGAAGCCAAGGATCTTGTCGACGGCGCCCCGAAAGAGATTAAAGGGGGCGTTTCCAAGGAAGAGGCGGAAACAATCCGAAAGAAGTTCACCGACGCAGGAGCCACAGTCGAGGTGAAATAAGTTTGGATGATGGAGGACGGGCGTCTCGCCCGTCCCGCCGGGCAAAAACGTCCGGCCTCCATGATTGTCTCTGGTGAAGCTTTTGGAAGGGTGGTATCATCTATATCAATAACACCGCTTCCTGCTTCATAGAGTGACGGCGACCATCCGTTGTAACGAGTCCAGGAAGCGGGGGCGTGGTCGCTGACACGAGTTGGCAGACTGTTCTGCGGGCAGGGCGGAACAGGAACAGGCCTTTAGATACTGGCGCGGAAACGACACATTTCAACAGAGGCTAAGCGCTGCAATCGGCGCCTGCGGGGAGTCATGTCCCTGCAGGTGCATACCTGTCTTTGCCATTTTATTAGTTCTTAAAAGAGCACCCCGGCGCGGCTGACGCGCCCTCACATCGCGTTTTTTGTCGCAGCCCAATCGCTGCGCATGAAAGTTTGGGAGTATCCGAATGTCAAAGAGCAATGGATTCCGTACACGATTTGATTTTTCTAAGATTCCAGCAACCATCCAGATTCCGAATCTGATCGAAGTGCAGAAGCGTTCTTACGATCGCTTCCTGCAAATGGATCGTTTGCCCAGCGAGCGCGACGACGGCGGCTTGCAGGCAGTTTTCCAGTCGGTGTTTCCGATCACGGATTTCCGCAACGTCTCGCAGCTCGAGTTCGTCGACTACGCCATAGGCAACTGGGAGTGCAAATGCGGCCACCTGAAGGGTCTGCACCACCTGCGCTCCACTTGTAAGAACTGCGGCAACACCATCGTTACCGATCCGTTCCATCCCGGCGACGTGCTCTGCAGCAAGTGCGGCACGTATAACGCCAACACACCCGACTTCTGCAACAAGTGCGGCGACCCGGTTGGACTGCAGCTGAAATACGACGTGAGCGAATGCGAAGAGCGCGGCATGACTTACTCCGCACCGCTCAAAGTCACCATGCGTCTCACCATCTTCGACAAAGATGCGGAGACCGGCAACCGTTCCATTCGCGACATCAAGGAGCAGGAAGTATTTTTCGGTGACGTTCCGCTGATGACGCAAAACGGCACGTTCATTATTAATGGCACCGAGCGGGTAATCGTCAGCCAGTTGCACCGTTCCCCTGGCGTCTTCTTCGAGACCGCGAACAATCGTACCTACTTCCTCGGCAAGATCATTCCGTACCGCGGTTCCTGGGTCGAGTTCGAATACGACCAGAAGAACGTGCTCTACGTGCGCATCGATCGCAAGCGCAAATTCCTGGGAACGATTTTCCTGCGCGCCCTGGGCCTGCGTTCCGGCGAAGACATTCTGCGCACCTTCTACACCGTCGACCGGCTGGTAATTCGCGACAAGAAGCTTTTCTGGACGCTTGACCCGAACGGCGAAAAACCCACCAACCTGTTGGGCATGAAGCTGGCGCACAGTATCAAAAACAAGGCTGGTGAAGAAATCGCGCACTCCGGTCGCAAGCTGAATGCCGCCACGCTAAAGGAAATTCAAAAAGCAAAGATCGGCGAAATTGAAGTCGATATTAGCGACCTCGAAGGTGCATGGGTCGCCGCCGACGTAGTGGACACGACCACCGGCGAAGTCCTGCTCGAAGCTAATTCGGAGCTCACTGCGGACAAACTCTCCAAGATCTTCGATTCCGGCGTAGTCGAGCTCAGCATATTCTTCCCCGAGCGCGACGATGTCGGCACCGTGATCAGCCAGACCCTGAAGCGCGACTCAGTCAAGACGCCGCAGGAAGCGCTGATCGAGATCTACCGCAAACTGAGACCGGGCGATCCGCCTACGCTGGATACGGCGACCGCGTTGTTTCACGGGATGTTCTTCGATCCCCGCAAATACGATTTCTCGCGCGTGGGCCGTTTGAAGTTCAACATCAAGCTGTTCGAAAACCAGGATGCTACGAAACTGGAGAACCGCACCCTGGAGCCGCAAGACTTCTACGCGACGATCTCTTATCTGCTGAAGCTGCGCAAGAACATTGGCTCGGTCGACGACATCGATCACCTCGGCAACCGCCGCGTGCGCGCGGTCGGCGAGTTGATGGAAAACCAGTTCCGCATCGGCCTGGTCCGCATGGAACGCGCCATCAAGGAAAAGATGAGCGTGTACCAGGAAATGTCCACGGCCATGCCGCACGACCTAGTCAACGCCAAGCCGGTGATGGCAGCCATCCGCGAATTCTTCGGCTCCTCGCAGCTTTCGCAGTTCATGGACCAGACCAACCCGCTTTCGGAAATCACTCACAAGCGGCGTCTCTCGGCTCTTGGGCCGGGTGGTCTGTCACGCGAACGCGCCGGATTCGAAGTTCGCGACGTGCACCCCACGCACTACGGACGCATCTGCCCGATCGAGACCCCGGAAGGTCCGAACATCGGACTGATCTCGTCGTTGAGTTGCTATGCCCGGATTAACGATTACGGCTTCATCGAGTCGCCTTACCGCCGCGTCAAGGGCGGCCGCGTGGTCGACTACGTCAGCGTGGTGAATGCAGGCGACAGCGATCACAAAGTCGGCGATCACATCGAGAAGCACGAAATCGAGAAAATTAACGCCGAGATTAAAGATCGCCGTAAGAAGCCAGCCGAGGTCGAACCATTTTCCTTCTACCTTTCGGCTTGGGAAGAAGACCGGCACGTAATCGCGCAGGCCAACGTTGAACTCGACGACAAAGGCCGCATCGTGGGCGATCTGGTCAACGCCCGCAAGGCCGGCAACTTCGTGCTTGTCAGCCGTGATGAAGTCGACTACATCGACGTGAGCCCGAAGCAGTTGGTTTCGGTGGCCGCATCGCTCGTGCCGTTCCTGGAGCACGACGACGCCAACCGCGCACTGATGGGCGCCAACATGCAACGCCAGTCGGTTCCCCTTCTCCGAGCCGAAGCTCCAATCGTCGGCACCGGAATGGAAGGAGTCACGGCGCGCGATTCCGGCGCTGTCATTCTTGCAAAACGTAACGGCTTTATCGATTCGGTGGACTCGGAGCGCATCATCGTGCGGGTCGAGGGCGAGCACCATCCCGGACAGCTCTCCCGCGAAGTTGGCAGCGACATTTACCAGCTCATGAAGTTCAAGCGCTCCAACCAGAACACCTGCATCAACCAAAAGCCGGTAGTCATTAAAGGCCAGCGAGTAACGAAGGGCCAGGTGATCGCTGACGGCCCGTGCACCGACCATGGCGAGCTGGCGCTCGGCCGCAATGTTTTGGTCGCCTTCATGGCCTGGCGCGGGTACAACTTCGAAGACGCTATCCTGGTCTCGGAAAAGCTGGTCAAAGACGATTACTACACCTCGGTACACATCGAGGAGTATGAGCTCGAATCGCGCGACACCAAGCTCGGACCTGAAGAAGTCACACGTGATATTCCCAACGTCAGCGAATCAATGCTGCGCAACTTGGACGAAGCGGGCGTAATTCGCATCGGCGCCAGCATCAAGCAAGGCGACATTCTCGTCGGCAAAGTAACGCCGAAGGGCGAAACTCAGCTCACGCCGGAAGAGAAGCTGCTGCGCGCCATCTTCGGCGAAAAAGCCGGTGACGTGCGCGATGCTTCGCTGTACTGTCCGCCCGGAATCGAGGGCGTAATCGTCGATGTGAAAATCTTCTCCCGCAAGGGTCAGGAAAAAGACGAACGCGCCAAGGCTATCGAGGCCGCGCAGATCGGCAAACTCGAGCGGAATCTTTCGGACGAAATCCGAATTTTGACCGACGAGCGGCTGAAGCGCCTCGACAACATCCTGGGCGGCAAAGTAGTGCAGGCCGACCTGCACGACGAGCGCACCAACAAGCGTTTGCTGACCAAGGACACGGTCCTCGATCGCGACACCATCGAGCGCATTTCGACGCGCAATTTGAAGCGCATTAAGTACGCGGACAAAGACCCGCGAGTCAATGAGCAGATCGACGAGATCGAAGAAATGACCTCGCGTCAGATCGACGTGCTCAAGAAAATCGTCAATGAGAGAAAAGACAAGCTGACTAAGGGCGACGAACTGCCCCCGGGCGTGATCAAGCTGGTCAAAGTCTACATCGCCATGAAACGCAAGCTGAGCGTGGGAGACAAAATGGCCGGCCGTCACGGCAATAAAGGCGTGATTGCCCGCATCTTACCGGAAGAGGACATGCCTTACCTCGATAACGGCACGCCGGTTGAGATCGTGCTTAATCCGCTCGGCGTTCCTTCCCGTATGAACGTGGGCCAGATTCTCGAAACCCACCTCGGATGGGCAGGACATGAACTGGGCGGCAAGATCGCGAAAATGCTGGCCGAGAACACTCGCGAAGACGCAATCCGTCGCGAGCTCAAGGCCCTGTTCAAGGACACGGTGTTGGCCGACACCATCAGCGACCTCAGCGATGAGGAACTGATGGCCGTCGCTCCGACCCTGACCCGCGGCGTCTTCACTGGTTCGCCCGTGTTTGACGGATCCCGCGAAAGCGAGATCAAGGCATTGCTCAGGCAAGCAGGTCTGCCCGAGTCCGGCAAAACCTACTTATATGACGGCATGACCGGGAACAAGTTCGAGCAGCCGATTACGGTCGGCTACATTTACATGCTCAAACTTTCGCATCTGGTGGACGACAAGATTCACGCTCGTTCCATTGGTCCGTACTCGCTGATCACCCAGCAACCGCTGGGCGGCAAGGCGCAGTTCGGCGGCCAGCGCTTCGGAGAAATGGAAGTTTGGGCGCTAGAAGCGTACGGAGCGGCGTTCATCTTGCAAGAACTGCTGACGGCGAAGTCCGACGACGTTTACGGCCGTACCAAGATTTACGAGGCCATTGTCAAGGGTGAAGCCGCCATGGAGCCGGGCGTGCCCGAATCGTTCAACGTCCTGATTCGCGAGTTGCAATCGCTGTGCCTCGACGTGGAATTGATCAAGGCCACGGAAAAGAAGCCGGCATTAGCTGCGGCAGATTAAGAAATAGTCGTTGGTCGTTGGCCGTCCGTCGTTGGCGGCCAGCGTCCAACCGAAATGACATTTTGAAATAAGATCCACAGTCCTAGCTCTTGAAGCTGTGGATCAAAAGATTTCGCTAGCGACGAACGAACAACGACTAGCGACCGATTTCAGGAGCCGCCCGCGGGGGGCGTACTTCCGCAGGAAGCCGAGGATTACCTTGTTTCGTTCGAGCCCCTTTGATCTGGCAAACCCTATCGCCGATTTCGATGCTATCCGCATCAGCCTCGCTTCTCCGGAAAAAATCCGGAGCTGGTCGCACGGCGAAGTCACTAAACCGGAGACTATCAACTATCGCACCTTCAAGCCGGAGCGCGACGGCCTGTTCTGCGCCCGCATCTTCGGCCCGGTAACCGATTGGGAGTGTCTCTGCGGCAAGTACAAGCGCATGAAGCATCGCGGCGTCATTTGCGACAAGTGCGGTGTCGAAGTCACATTGTCCAAAGTTCGCCGTGAGCGCCTGGGACACATCGAGCTGGCGTCGCCCTGCTCGCACGTGTGGTTTTTCAAAGGACTGCCCAGCCGCATCGGCCACCTCCTCGATATCTCCCTGCGCGATCTCGAGTCCGTGTTGTACTTCGAGGCCTACGTTGTCGTCGAAGCTGGCGAAGCCCCGGTAAAAGATCACGAAGTCATTAAGGACGAGGCCAAGTACCGCGAGCTCGATCAGCAGTTCCGGCCCACTGGTTTCAAAGCCATGATGGGAGCGGAAGCGATTAAAGAACTTCTCAAGCGCGTGGATATCGAAGGCTTGTCCACCGAACTGCGCGAGAAGATGAAGCACGAGAACTCGCTGCAGAAGCGGTTGAAATACGCCAAGCGCCTCAAAGTTGTCGAAGCGTTCCGCAAGAGCGGTAACAAACCGAACTGGATGATCCTGGACGTGATCCCGGTCATTCCACCCGAGCTTCGTCCTCTGGTTCCACTGGACGGCGGACGCTTCGCCACCTCTGATCTAAACGATCTGTATCGCCGCGTCATCAACCGCAACAATCGGTTGAAGAAGCTGATGGACCTGCATGCGCCGGAAGTGATCGTGCGCAACGAGAAGCGCATGCTGCAGGAAGCCGTGGACGCCCTCTTCGACAACGGACGCCGCGGACGCGTTCTGCGCGGCGCCAACAACCGCCCGCTGAAGTCGCTCTCAGACACGCTGAAGGGCAAGCAGGGCCGCTTCCGTCAGAACCTGCTGGGCAAGCGCGTTGACTACTCAGGGCGCTCCGTCATCGTCGTTGGACCAGAGCTCAAGCTGCACCAGTGCGGTCTGCCCAAGAAGATGGCGCTCGAACTCTTCAAGCCATTCATCTATCACCGTCTCGAGCAGACCGGACACTGCACCACCATCAAGCAAGCCAAGGAAATGGTGGAGCAGCAGGAACCGATTGTCTGGGATATTCTGGAAGAAGTCATTAAAGACCACCCGGTGCTTCTAAACCGCGCCCCGACCCTTCACCGTCTCGGCATTCAAGCGTTTGAGCCGGTGCTGGTCGAAGGCAAGGCCATCAAGATTCACCCGCTGGTCTGCACTGCGTTCAACGCCGACTTCGACGGTGACCAGATGGCGGTACACATTCCGCTGTCTCCGGAAGCGCAGGTCGAAGCCAGTGTTCTGATGCTGTCATCGCACAACATTCTTTCGCCCGCGTCGGGACATCCGATCACCGTCCCCACGCAGGACATGGTGCTCGGCCTCTACTACCTGACCAAAGCCAAGCCCGGCGCCAAGGGAGAAGGCCGCTCGTTCGCTAACATCGAAGAAGTATTGATGGCGCTCGAATCCGGCGAAGTTGAAACCTTGACTCCGATCCGCCTGCGCTACACCGGCGAGGTAATCGACCTGACCGCCACCTACGACGATCAGGAGATCACCCACACCGAACCGGTGCAGTACGAGCGCAGCTTCCTGAACACCACCGTGGGCCGCGCCATTCTGAACGATCACCTCCCTGAGGGCATGCCATTCATCAATGGCTTGCTCAAGAAAAAAGGTATCGGTCAGTTGGTGAGCTACGGCTATCTCCGCTTCGGCCTCGAAACGACGGTCAAGATGCTCGACGAGGTCAAAGACCTGGGCTTCCGCTTCGCCACGCGCGCCGGCCTGTCGATCGGTATCGACGACATGGTTATTCCGGACAACAAAAAGGTCCTGGTGAAAGACGGCGAGAAGCAGGCGGTGCAAGTGCAGCAGCAATATCTCGACGGCGCCATCACCAACGGCGAACGTTACAACAAGGTCATTGAAATCTGGTCCGGCATCACCGAGAAAGTCGCGGACGAAATGTTTGGCCAGATGCAGCAGCGCGATAAGGAAGGTTTCATCAATCCCATTTACGTCATGGCGGACTCCGGAGCCCGCGGATCGAAACAGCAGATCCGCCAGCTCTCCGGCATGCGTGGATTGATGGCCAAACCCTCCGGCGAAATCATCGAGTCTCCAATCACGGCTAACTTCCGCGAAGGGTTGACCGTGTTGGAGTACTTCATCTCAACGCACGGAGCGCGTAAAGGTCTGGCTGACACGGCGCTTAAGACCGCCGACTCAGGCTACCTAACGCGTCGACTAGTCGACGTGGCGCAAGACGTAATCATCAGTGAATACGACTGCGGCACCGTAGACGGCATCTACGTCGCAGGTATCGTCGAAGCCGGCGAAGTCATCGAGCCATTGCGCGACCGCATCGTAGGCCGCGTCTCGCTCGAAAAACTGAAAGACTACGACGGCAACGTGGTAGTCGACATCAACCAGGAGATCACGGAAGAACTCGCCGGCACCGTTCAGGCCGCCGGCATCGAGCGGGTGAAAATCCGCTCGGTGCTCACTTGCGAATCCAAGCGCGGTGTCTGCGTCATGTGCTACGGCCGCAACTTGGCATCTGGCCGCCTCGTCGAACTCGGCGAAGCCACCGGAGTCATCGCTGCCCAGTCCATCGGCGAGCCCGGAACCCAGCTCACCATGCGTACCTTCCACATCGGTGGTACGGCATCGCGAGTTTCCGAGCAATCGCGTTTGGAAGCGAAGACGAATGGCACCGTCCGCTTTGTCGGCATGCAAACCGTCCGAGCGAAGTCCGGCGACCTGGTAGTCATGAATCGCCAGGGCTCGATCGCGGTGGTCGACGAAAAGGGCCGCGAACGCGAGCGCTACGCAGTCGTCTACGGCGCCAAGGTCAAGGTCAACGAAGGCGATCAGGTTCAACTCGGCAAGGTCATGGTCGAGTGGGATCCATACACCTTCTCGGTCTTGACCGAAATCGGCGGCACGATCCAGTTCAAGGATCTGCAGGAAGGCGTCACGCTCCACGAAGAAGTGGACGAGGTTACCGGCCTGTCGCGTCACGTCGTGGCCGACTCGCCTGACGAGAAGCGCCAGCCCGCGATCGTGATCAAGGGCAAGACCAGCAAGCGCTACCTCATGCCCTCACGCGCCCATCTTATGGTTCAGGACGGCGACACCGCCTTCCCAGGCGACGTGCTGGCCAAGATCCCGCGCGAGACTACCAAAACGAAAGACATCACCGGTGGTCTGCCACGCGTGGTCGAGTTGTTTGAAGCCCGCAAGCCGCATGAGACCGCGGTCATCAGCGAAATCGATGGCACGGTCAAGTTCGGCGAAGTCGCGAAGGGCCAGCGCAAGATGTATGTCATCGCCGATAACGGTACCGAAAAAGAATACTCGGTTCCGCGCGGCGTTCACATCAACGTGCAGGAAGGCGAGCGCGTCAAAGCGGGCGAACCGCTCATGGACGGCCCGCTCAACCCGCACGACATCCTGGCCGTGCTTGGCGAAAAGGAACTGCAGTCGTATCTGGTGAACGAAATCCAGGAAGTCTATCGGCTGCAGGGCGTGAACATCAGCGACAAGCACATCGAAGTCATCGTTCGCCAGATGATGCGTTGGCGCAAAGTGGAAGACGTCGGCGATACCCAGTTCCTGCTGGAACAGCAAGTCGACAAATTCCGCTTCGCCGAAGAGAACGAGCGCGTGATTGCGCAGGGTGGACGTCCGGCCACAGGCCGGCCGCTGCTGCTGGGCATCACCAAAGCCTCGCTCTCGACCGACTCGTTCATCTCCGCGGCCTCGTTCCAGGAGACCACCCGCGTGCTGACCGAGGCATCGATTCAAGGCGCCGTAGATCACCTCCGCGGCCTCAAAGAGAACGTCATCGTCGGACGCCTAATTCCTGCAGGCACCGGCATGGAGTATTACCGCAACGTTCGCCTCTCGCCAGAAATGGAAGAAGCGGCCGCGAAGGTGCAGGAGGAAGTTTCGCAAGCGTACGAGGAAGCCGAGCGAGCGCTCGAGCTGATGCGGCACGAAGGCGAAACCGAGGAACTGACGGCGGAGTAACGGCAGGAACCGAAGGGGCGGTGTCTCATCGAGCCACCCCTTCTTTTTTATCTTTCTAACCCATGGCCGCAAACCCCCAACCACTACCCGACCAGAAAGGGAACCTCACTTCCCAGTTGCACACCATGCCCAGCCGCAATACTCTGGGGCAGGTGATTCTGCGCTTTTTCAATCTGTTGCGGCTGGCATTCTGGCGCGCGTTTCAGCATGACGTCTTCGCCATCGCGAAAGCGTCTGCCTACTCCTCGATTATTACTTTTTTCCCTTTGCTCCTGGTAGTTGGATCGGTCCTTGCCAACCACCGCAAGACCGCCTCTTATCTGCGCGAAATTACCTACGCGCTGGACAGAATCCTTCCCGCCGGAAGTCCCACCGCTCTCTCCTACCTGCAAGGCAATTCGCCGCGCTCGGTCGGCCTCCTGATCAGCGCATCGCTGATCACTTTGTGGACGGCATCAGGCGTCATGATTTCATGGATGGAAGGGTTCCGCCGCTCCTACGAACTTCCGAAAATCTGGGGTCTGGTGAAAGAGCGACTGATTGCCTTCTCCCTGGTCCTTCTCGCCGGAGCCCCGCTGACCTTCGCGACCATCCTCGTAGCGTCGGGCAGCCGCATCGAGCGCAACATCCTGTTCCACCTTAATCACGAATTCGGTCTTTACGTTCTGCTGATGTGGACCGGCATCCGCTGGCTCATCGCTACCCTCACCAGTATCGCGGTCATCGCCCTGATCTACCACAACGCCGTCCCTCGCACCCAGCCATGGCACAGCGTTCTGCCAGGCGCCACGCTGGCAACGGTATTGTGGTTCCTCTCGACTGCATTGTTTGGCTGGTATTTGCAGAACTACGCGGATTACAGCATCATCTACGGCTCGCTGGGTGCAGCTATCGCCCTGCTGGTGTGGATGTACATCATCTCGCTCGTAATCCTGATCGGAGCCGAATTCAACGCCATGCTTTTCCCCCGCGCCTTCCTGGGCAAAGAGCTCAAAGCCATGCCAGCCCCGCAAATCGCAAGCAAGTAATGTGTGGGCGGCCAGTCGATCCATCGGGTTTCCGGCGATGCCTAAGACGTCCCTGCGGACGCTGCACGGCGTCTACGGTTGCTGCTGTTTTTCTTCTCTACCAAACGGACGCGAGAAATGAGGTAGGTACTTACCGGCCCATCGAAGAGATAAGCTCCGCCGCTTTAGAATGATTGTGGGACTGAAGATCACCATGCTGTGCGCAATCTCAGGCCCGTGCGCCTGAGTCCATGACTACTAAAGCCTACCCCGCCCCTAAGCCTTTTCGCGAGAAAGTAAGGCTCGTTATTTTGGACCTTGACTGCTTTCTCTACCCTTACGACAAGACATACCGAAACGCCGTCCTGCGGGCTTGGCGGGAGATAGAAAAGGAATACGGCCTTCCCATATTCCGGAAGACAATAGCGCAAAAATTGATTGAAGAGGCTAAGGAAGAAGCGAACAAGAATCCAGATGACGCGTTATGCCGGTATATTAGCAAACTGGCAGAAGACCTAGAAAGCAAGGGCCTCCCCGGCGCCTCCGTGATCAGCATGCTGGAAGTTTATTATCGCAGCCGGAAGACAGCCCGTTCGAGTGAGGAGGAAGAGGACATTCGGCCTGATCAGGCCCTTGACCCGCCTTACAAAGACATGATCGCCATGGCTTATAATCTGAGGCTCCTTCACGACCACAAGAGCGGAAGAAAAACAAAACTCACACGCGAGGAACTGCAGGAAAAAATCGTGGAAGGGGACAAGGGGATTACGCGGCTCTGGCATAGGCATATGGGCACCGGGTTCATCCGCCCCGACGCCGTATTGGTAAGCAAGATACAGCGGCTCACGGACACTGGGGTTGAGGTCGCAGTCCTCACGCATTCCTTCAAGCAGGGAGAGGGAGAGGCGATGGAAAAGCTGGAAAAGCTTGGCCTTAGAGGGGTGATTTCCGATCATAATATTTTTGGGCTAGAAGAGATTTATCCCTATAAAAAAGGCAAGCACCCGGAGGTTTTTGAGAAAGCGCTTGCGGCCATTAACAACATGCGCGACCCGGCGGACCCGATTATGCCGTTCGAGACAATCATGGCGGAAGATACGATCGGCAACCTGCAGGGTGCTAAGAAAGCAGGCATGCAGACAGTGTGGGTGCCGCGCAGGGACAAAGACATGTCAGATCGTCCCTCACAGAAGGTACAGAAAAAGCTCGCGTCGGTCGATCACATTTACGCTACACCGCATCAGTTTTTGGACGCGCTGGATGCTGCGATCCGTGCAAAAAAAACAGGCTGACGTGTTTCGCGACTTGCCGTCACCGTCGCGCACTCGCGCTGTTGCGAAGCCCCCCGGGCCACCAGTTCCAATCACCTGCAAGACGAAGGAGCGCGGGGCCGATCACAATACGAACGAGCGTGGCGTCAATCAACACGGCGACCGCCAACGTAAATCCGATCATCTTGACCACCAGGAAACTTCCGAAAGTGAATGCCGCAAATACCACGATCATGATCGCGGCGGCGCTCGTAATCAGGCCTGCGGTTCTAGCCAGACCCTCCGGGATCGCATCCATTTCACTGAGCCCGCTCCTTCTGGCTTCGAGAACGCGTGCAACCAGAAATACCTCGTAATCCATACTTAATCCGAAAACGATGGCAAAGGCAACGATCGGAACAAGAGGAAACACGCTGCCGGTTCCCTCAGGAACTCCCAGGAAGCTGCTTCCGTGACCATTTTGGAAAACGAGAACCAATGCTCCGAAGCACGCCGCGACCGAGAACAGGTTGAGTGCGATGGCCTTCAGGGCGACGAAGACGGATCGGAATCCACAGAGTAGCGCAAGCAGCGTCCCACCCACGATAAGCCCCATCACCGACGGAAAGCGGTCTCTAATAATCGTTTCATAATCGGCGTTGAGTGCCGGAATGCCCCCAACGAGAAGCGTTGCCCCAGGAACTCTGGTGAGAGCTAGCGCGCCGGTCTTGCGAAGCTCCCGCACCCAGTTGACCTGGTCGCGCAGGGAAACCGAACTCGCGGGTAACACCTCGAGCAGCGCCGCTCGTCCGTCACTACTCAGAAACGTTCGGCGCGTCTCCCGCGAGAGGTCACGGAGGGAAGACCGGTTGCTCTCGGCAATCGTAGTGATAGAAATCACGCGGCCACAGCGAGGGTCGCTCGCGAGGCGCTTGGTGA
Source organism: uncultured Acidobacteriota bacterium (assembly GCA_963832245.1). Taxonomy (GTDB): domain Bacteria; phylum Acidobacteriota; class Terriglobia; order Terriglobales; family Acidobacteriaceae; genus JABDBE01. Next base: position 417,904 of record CAWHTG010000004.1, on the reverse strand, counting down.
CACGATCAAGCACATTCCACCCAGCGTCAGTTTGCGCGATGGAGTCCGTTGGAAGCTCAATAATGATGCGCAACGCTTCAACCACGCCTTCACGATCCATCTGTCTCAGGGTGTGGAGGGCACGGACTGATTCCGCCGCCGGCGGAAGCCAATCTCCCCGGGGGACGCTGGTATCCAGTTGTCTGATCTGCCAGGCGAGCAGAAGCAAAGGAGTGCCTGCCAAAAGGAGGGCAAGCCAGGGATGCGCGACAATCACCTTTCCCCATCGCCGCCAGCGCTTTCCCGTACGCGCGGCCCGATGCGCATCCAACTTTGGAGTAAAGGGCAATCGGCCAAGATTAATCCGCGGGCCGAGTAACGCCAGCACTGCCGGAACGAGGGTATTTGTAAGCAACACACTCATTCCCGCCACCAGGAATCCCGCGATACCGATGGAACGGATTTCGCTGATCGGAACCGTCAAGAGGGCTAGAAATCCGATGGCTACCGTTGAGGCTGAAATCAAGAGCGTGCGACCTGCCTGACGTGCCGCGATGACCGAGGCCGCGGGTCCGTCGTGTCCGGCGGAAATCGCTTCCCGGAAGCGGCTGACCATGAGGAGCGCGTAGTCGATGCCCAAGCCCAGGCCAAGCATGGTTGCCAAATTCTGAACCAGAATGGACAAGTGCCAGCGCTGGGCCAGGAATCCCGTAATCGCCAGAGTGGTCGCGATGGCAAGCTGGCCAACCGCCAATGGAATGAGGGCCGCGATCAGGCTTCCAAAAGCCACCAGCAGAAGTGCGAGGGTCGCGGGGATCACCAGACTTTCGCCGCGTTGCACGTCGTCGGCGCTCGCTTTCCGAATGTCGAAATTCAGTGGAATCTCGCCTGTGAGTTCGAGCTTAACCGCCGGATAACGGCCTCGCAGTTGACTTTCAAGCGAGCTAGCCAGCTGGTGAAGCTTCGGAACAAGCGACTCCACGGGACCGTCGGTCGACATGAGGCCCACGAGAACAAACGTTCCCCCTCCCCGGCCCAGAAAGATCGGATCGCGCGAGTCGAGATAGGACACCACTCCCGAAACGCCGGGTTGGTCTCTCAGTCCCCTCACGATGGTTTCTAACGCTTGCCCGCCTTCCTCCGAACCCGTAGGCGGGAGTCCCTGGATCACCAGGACCACGCGGTCCACGAACGGCGACCGAAAACGATTGGCCAGCTCCTGCCGGACAGTTTCAGCTTGGCTCCCTTCGACGCGGGTTGCGGTCTCCAGGTGGCGTTCCGCGTGAAAAGAGAATGGAAGAAGTGCAATGGTCGCTGCGAGGACGATCCCTGACACCCAAAAACGGCGCACGTGCATTGCACTCATAATCTCATACAAGATCGTCGACACTGAAACTACGCTTGCGCAGGGATCACATAGGTAGCTATGTGAATCTGCTAAACTCTCCCCATCGGCTTGAGAGGATCAATTCCCACCTTACTGTTACTCGGACTGCTTGCCGCGGCCCAACCTGGAGTCACAGACCCTCGCCTTGGCGTCTGGACGCTCGCCTCAGCGCAGTCTAGCCTGGATCCTCCGAATCGGCTCTCCATTACACATCTGCATAACGGAGTGCATGTGGTCATGTCAGGCGAAAGGCATTTCGATTTCACTGCCAGTCGGAACGGACACGATTCGCCCGCACCCGGCAATGTCGGGTTCAATCAAATTGATCTGCACAGGATCGATAAGAGGCAGGCGGAGGTCAAGGAAAAAAAGGACGAAACTGTTGTGGCGACGGTTCGCGAACAACTTTCGAAGGACGGCAAGGAGCTAACGGCCACGACTGCGACGGTCGGCAACCCCGATCGGATCACCGTGTGGACGCGAAGCGGAGGTGCGAAAGTCGCCAGTGACCTCTTCGTAGGAGAGTGGACGGAAGATCTCAGCAAGACCCGTTTGCGGCAAGGTTTGGTGCTCAAGATCGAGGCGGACGGAAATGGTGGGATCCGTTTTCTGGGTGACTTCAGCTATACAGCCCGTTTTGACGGAAAGCAATACGCTCTAAAGAACTCGCGCAACGATACCGTGACGCTTGAACTTGTCGATCCTCACACGGTGGATGCGATTTACCGGCGGGACGAGCAAGTCACTCAAACGGATAGGTGGGTAGTTTCCCCGGATGGGCAGCAGATGACGCTATCCACCACCGGCACGTTGGAATCGGGCCAGCGGGTAACGGAGAAGCTCGTGTTTAAGAAGTAAAAGCGCATAATGCGTCTGCGCAGTGCAGAAGCGGATCGCTCTGGGGTCGATGAGTGTGATGGCGATGTTACGCCAATTCGGGATTAAACTTCGGATGGCCGACTAGCCAGCCAAGTGGGTCTTTGCATCCTGCAAGCGGCCTTTCCACTCGCCACCGTGACCGAGCCAGTATCGAACCGCCGAATGGACCGTTGCACCCGTATAGAACATGGCGATGACAGGCAACAGAGGTGCCCACAGCGGTGAACGCGAGTAGAACCGCAGCGTTGGCCAGAATGCAGTGCTCATCATCAGCCAGGCCGCGCCTCCCCAAAGAGCCGCCCATCCGCCGAAGCAGACCAAAACCGGCGGCCCTAGAAACGTGATCGCCATTCCGAGAACTGTTGCCATCAGCAGCCAACCGGAATGTCGTAACTGGTAGAACGCGGTGCGCGAGATCATGTGGCCAACTCCGCCGAAGCCGTCGTATTCGCGAATACTGTGTGTGTGCTGCGTTAATCCCAACCACACTCTGCCATTGCGCTTTATTTCGCGCCCTAGGGCGCAATCGTCGATCAATTCGTTTCGGATGGCGGCGATTCCCCCGATCCGCGCCAGTGCTTCGGCGCGAACGAGGATGCAACCGCCGGCAGCTGCCGCAGTCCTGTGCGTGGGGCTGCTGACCCACTCCGGCGGATAGAGCATGAAAAAGAAGAACACGAATGCTGGGATGAGCGCACGCTCAGCCAGCGACGAGCAGCGCAGCCGGGCCATCATCGACACGAGGTCGAGGTTATCCCTCTGTGCACGTGCAACCAGAGAGGTAATGCTATCGGAGGCGTGGACGATGTCCGCATCTGTGAACAGAAAATAGTCAGGAGCGAACTGGGTCGCCTGCTGTACTCCTTGCGATAGGGCCCACATTTTTCCGATCCAGCCCGCGGGCAGAGACATGGCCAAAGTTATGGTGAGTTGTTCGGCCTTGTCCGATGCGGCCCGGCGTGCCACATTCGCCGTCTCATCCGAGCTGTGGTCGTCCACCACAAAGATCTTCAACTGCCCGGAATAGTCCTGTTCAAGCAATGACCGGACTGCCTGCCCGACGACGTCCGCCTCGTTGCGTGCCGGCACAACAACCGCAACGCGAGGTGAAGACATAAGCAGCACTTTCGGTTCGTTCACCGCATTCGGCACTTGCCAGAACCGGCCCCTGCCGGTAAACAAGTAGACCCATATAAGGAGGGACATGCTTCCAATCCATGCGGCGGCGATCATAATGTTAGTGTTTTCGCTTCAACCCTTTCTGGAATTCCCGATTTTTCTTGCCAACAACCGGGTATTTCAGCCAGTGGGCTGCGCCTACCGAGGAGTGACATCGGTCAATGCCAACTCAATCCGATCCACTTCTTCACGAATTACCCGTATCGCCTGATGATTGCCCGGATAAGGCAACGGTTTGATCGCTTCTGCCGCGTGACGAATCTTGTAGCTGCGATCTCGGATGAAGTTGATTCTCGCGGAAGTCTCCATTCGATACAGATAAATCTTTCTGGCCAGTTTTGTAGTCATCCAGGCGAATGCCAGTCCGAACAACATCTCGATGGGAAGACGATCAGTTGCTCCATCAAAATCGCGGAACGCGAATCGGTACACGGCTTCACCCAGACCGAGGGATGCGAAAATTACTCCTATCCCAACCAAGGCAAGGGTCAAGCGATCGTGGAGTCGAAGTTCCGCAGCCGATTGCGGTCTGACGAAGTTTTGCGAGAATGCCATGGTCTCCCCCTTACGATATGAAATCCGCTCTTGCAAACAACACCTGTTGTTACCAGGCGATTTCGCTCATTGACCCCGCGATCATCTCACAACTGCTCCGAGGCTTCGATCTTCGGAATCTCGTCGATACACTCAGGATCTCCAGCATCGGTCATGCATTGGAGGCATTGCGCACCGCAATCCATACCTCTCCGATGGGTCTGGATGTTCAGTTCGCGCTCGCAGATCGGTGACACCGCGTTGACCTCACGAGCCGCGACCGAAATGATCCCCTTGCGATACATAAATTTTAGAATGCCGTTGACCGTATCTTCCAGAGACGGGTCCGGTTTGCCACACACGGAGGCATCCCGGGCTCTTTGATAGGAAGAGCTGTCATACCGTTTGAACTCCATGGAGGAGATATTGTCGACAGAGCCCACCAGAAAATCGAGCAGGGGAAAGAGCAGATCTTCCTTCCGGCATCTCCGGATCAGCTCGGGAACGAAGTCGGGAAGGCTGAATATTTCGAATTGCCGGCCAGTCGCTTTGGTAATAAGCCCAGTAATATCCATCATGTTCGAATAGTCGTCGCGAACGACATGGTAAGTCTTATTCGCTGTACCGGGAGTGGTAGAGATGGCAACGATATTGTTGGCCACAATGTCGGCCGGAACAAAGCTGACCTGGTTGAGAGTGTCGACGCCGATCCCGTGATTCACCATAAAGGCAACTAAGCGAACCGCGATATCGAAGTTGTTACCTCCGCCCGTGACCGAAGGACTCACGAGAGCCGGCCGGAAAATCCGCGCGGAAAGTCCCCGGCTGCGCGCGTCGACAACCACCTGTTCCGCTACCCATTTCGATTGACTGTACCCAAAATCGAGAAGCTCCATATTCTCGTTCAGGTCAGTCTCATACAAGACCGATTTGACCGCCCAGCCAAACACGAACGTAGTCGAGACATAATTGAACTCTTTGGGCCTTCCCTCGAACGCCAATCTTACGACCTCATTGGTTCCCAGCACGTTCGCGTCACGCATCAGGTCGTAATTGAATAGGTAGTTCACGCTTGCACCGTTGTGGAACACCGTGTCGATTTCACTCGCGAGGAAATCCCACGCGTCCTGCATCAGGCCCAGCTTTGGCTGCGCTAGATCGCCGGAGACGGGGATCACGCGGGCCTCGAACATCCCCATCAGCCCCGCTCCGCACGGCCCCATTGACTCCATCGCAGCTCTCAGTCTCTGCCTGCCCTGCTTTTCGTCGGAAGACCTGACGAGTACATAGATCTTCGCCCGGGTCTGTTCCAGCAAGCTTTTGATGAGGAATGGCCCTATGAAGCCTGTCCCGCCCGTGAGCAGCACATGATTCAGCATCGGTATATCCGGCATGGGCGAAGGCACCGCAGGCTCGAAGATGAGCTTCCTGTCGTTGCTCATCATCTGTTTCTCAGCGGCGCACTGCTCTTCACGGAAAGCCGCGAGGGAATGGCGCAGATGAACCAGTGCCTCTTCGGGAGCGCGCTCAAGTTGTTCGGCTAGTCCAAACAACTCGGCTACACTGACACGCTGAATGACACCAATATCTACCTGCCTCGCCAGCAACTCGGCGCCTTGATCTTTCAGGAGTTCCTTGAGCTCATGCATGAATACAACAAGGTCCAGGGAGTCCAGCCCGGCTTCGACGAGGTTGTAAGATTCCAGACCTGTCAGGTTGTACCGGGCTTTCAATTCGGCGAAAGAGGAATGAACGTCGGAGTGGGACTTACCGGCGTCCTTCTCCCGTGAAAAGTCGGAGAGAACGGTGAACTGACCTTGCAGCCACATCTGCTTGGTCTTATGGCGCATGATTTTCCCCGAACTCGTTCTCGGGATCGCACGGGGCGCGATGAGGGAAATCATCGCTACTTCCACGTTGAGATAATTCCGGACCGCAGCGGCAATCTTTCGTGCTTCGGGAAGCGCCCTCGGACTCTTGACTTCGGCAACGATGGCTAGCGCCGGTTCGCTGTCTTCCTGAACCTGGAAGGCGGCGACGCAATTATGCCGGATCAGACTGGATGATTTCTCCACGACGTTCTCAATGTCGTGCGGGTAATAGTTTTGCCCGCGCAGAATAATCATGTCCTTGATGCGGCCGCAGACGTAGAGTTCGCCGTCGTGGATGAATCCTATGTCGCCGGTCCGAAGGTAGCCGTCGTCATAGGGCGTATCGTCCACGAGCCGCGCACGAAACTGCTTCAGAGTCAATTCAGGATTATTCCAGTAACCCTGGCACTTACCGCTTCCGGCAACCCAAATTTCGCCGATACGCTCTGGCTTAAGAGGGAAATGCCCTTCCGGATCCACGATCTTAACGTCGAGGCCCGGGAGCGAGGTTCCACAACTGACAATCTGCGTGGCGCAGCCGATTTCTGAAACCTCAGTGGTCATGCGGGCCTTGCCCAGCGCCAGGGCACGCTTATTGACGGAAACGATGTTACGACCGCCCAGTGAGACCGCCAAAGTATTCTCGGCCAGCCCGTAGGCGACATGGAAACTCTCGGACTTGAGTCCATAGGGCTGAAACGCTTCTAAAAACCGGGTGTAGGTATCCGGTTTTACGGGTTCTGCGGCGCACATCAATACGCGAAGCGAGCTGAGGTCACAAGCCTCCAGGTTTTCCTTGGAAAGCCTCCCGGCGCGCAAGCAATAGTCGTAGGCGAAGTTGGGGGCAGCCGCCGCAGTGGCGCGGTAGGTCGTTATCGCATTGAACCATAGGATCGGCCGCTGAATGAAATCCATGGGAGCGAACCCATACGTCGTGCCACCTTTCAGTGCTGGATAGAGGTAGCATCCGATCAGTCCCATATCGTGATACTGCGGAAGCCAGGAAACGACGACCGGTGCCGCATGGTCGATCACGAGCGGATAGGTATTCAGGATGTTTTCGTGCGTCACGATCACGCCCTTGGGCTCCATCGTCGAACCCGACGTGTACTGGAGAAACAAGATCTTCGAAGGATCGACAGGTGATCGGTCCGAAATCGTGTCCACGAAATCTTCCGTGGCGATCCACGGAAGACCGGAAATGTAATCTACGTCTACGCCCGACGCCGAGACTCCACGTCTGGCGAGATTCGTCTTGAGAGATGCGTGGTAATCTCTGCTCGTTAAGATTCCAGCCGCTTGGCAATCCTTTGCGATGTGGACCGTCTTGTATAGGGCGCTTTGGAAGCCGCGCGAACTGGGAGGATAGACCGGCACGGGGATCAATCCGGCGCGCACGCAACCAAAAAATGCGCAGATCATTTCGAGCCCCGGCGGGTAGGCAAGCAGAACCCGATCGCCCGCCGCGAAACGACCCTCTTTCCGCAAATGCCCCGCGATCGCTTGCGCTCGGTGGAGAAACGACGCGTAGGTGTGGGTTTCGATCGGATCGCCGTTTACGTCAAGGTACGAATAAAGTAGTTTGTTCGGGTGCTCATCTGCCAGCCTATCCAGGTGGTCCAGAATTGACGCCGTCATCAATCAGCGATCCTCCAAGGTCGAATAGAACGCAAGTCAGTAAACGAAACATACCTCGCCAGCGAGCGAGATGAAACACGATTGAGTCTCGAAGTGCAGATCGCAATGCAGATCTGGAATGTGGGACTGTGAGAATGCACGCGTATTTTTTTTCTCACCACAAGCGTCGCTCGATTAGCTGGGGAACGGACGTTCTCCTTTTTGCCGCACAGGACGCGAAGCAGACTTGTGGAGCTCCTACACCACATGCAGGAGGCCCCGTTCACTAAGGTTCATTGGTTGGTAATATATTAACAAAACGTTTGCACAATACCACGCGTCATCGCTTCCTGGGATGAGGCACCAGCATCCATACTCGGTCCGTTCGGAATTTTCTTGATCGCCCTTTATGGCTCGCACTAAAATATTGCAGCGAGACTCTCAACGGCGCAGCAACATTACGCCGCGGGTCAGGGCCGTTTGTGCATCTTGTGGAACGCGTCGGGTCCAATTTACCATGATCGCGGAGGCGCCGGTGACGTTCCAATCCGAAGCGGTGATTGCCGATCAACCGGACATCGCGGATCTTGTACCCTCGGAAACTTTAGGTTCCCCGATCATCGAATCGACCGGTGCGTCTTCATTCCCGAGAGTCTTGCGTAGCCGCCTGGATAGGTTTTTTGCCGATCAGAGCATTTCTCCCAAAGCCGACCGCACAATGTGGGTCAAGATCGCTATGGGTCTGGCAGTCCTCGTAGGCGCATGGATTGCTATGTATGCGCTCAGGCCCGGTTCATGGAAGTTTGTTGCCCTCTACCTTTTAGGCGGGCTCGCGCAAACATTCCTTTTGCTGAACATCGCCCATGACAGCAATCACAACGCCATCTCGTCCCGGTCGCTCGTAAACAAAACCCTGAACTATGTCTTCGATTTGTGCGGAATCAGTTCATACATGTGGCGCATCCTCCATCATCGGGGCCATCACTCCTGCATCAATCTCCACGGCGAAGATGACGCGCTTTCGGGACGCGGCATCTTTCGCTTTACACCCTATGAATCCCGGTTGCCGTGGCACCGGTTCCAGCACATCTACGCGCTGTTCGTTTACGCGCTGTTCTCTCTCGATTACGTGTTTTTCAGGGACTTCCAATGCTTTTTCTTCCCGACCCACGAATATCTGAGACGCACCAAACATTCCCTGCGCGAATATGCCATTCTCTTTGCCGGCAAGGGTTTCTACCTCACTTACATGCTTATCTTGCCGGTGATGGTGCTGGGAAAATCGCCTTTGCTGGTTGCCGGGGCGTTCCTCCTGGTCAATTTGATCGTCGGTTTAACCGTAACGCTCGTATTCCAGTCGACGCACACCGTCGACAGCACTTACTTTCCCTCGGATCGTCGCGAGTTTGAAAACGGGGTGTATCACATCTTCGCGACAACGGCCGATTATGCAACCGAAAACCCGCTTGTCGGTTGGCTCGTGGGCGGGCTTAACCATCACATCGTCCACCACCTGTGCCCTTTCGTGTGCCATACCCACTATGCTCCGCTGACCAGGATCGTGAAGGAGACTGCCGAAGAGTTTGGGGTTTCCTATCGGCAGAACCCCACCATGACGGGGGCAATCCGGCATCATCTGATACTCTTGAAGCAACTGGGGAACGAAAACTGATTCTGAGCGTTTTATCTTTTGCGCATGGCCCAGTCACCACTTCCTACAAGTGACATGAAATCTCCGAGGCAAATATCAGGACGGCTGGATATGAGCTCATCAACGTCTGTCCCCATTGTTTCCCGATTTCGCTGCTTTGCGGATTCTCGCGCAATGGCCCGCAATCCCGTGCAGGTTTTGTCCAGGTACAACGAAATCTTCGGCGACACATTCCGGCTCTATTTGGGTGGTCTCAAGGAAGCGATCGTTACCATCGATCCCGCTGTCATTCAGCACGTGTTGAAGACCAATGCGGAGAACTACCAGAAATCCGAAATTCAAGTGAAGCGTATGGGCCACTTCCTGGGCAAAGGTCTTCTCACGACCCACGGAGAAGCATGGCGCACGCAGCGGCGTCTAATCCAGACGGGCTTCGATCGAAAGCAACTCGATGCGCTGTCCTCAATCATGCAGGACTCCCTCGCCGAGTCGCTGCGGGATTTCGACAGACAGGTCCGTGTTGGCCCTGTCGATATCTACCCCCACCTGATGAAAATCACCTTCGCGATGGTCGCCCGATCGCTATTTGGCGCGCGGTTGAAGGATGCAGACATCGATCTTGTCAGCCATACCATCTGCACCGTCCAAGAATTCATTGTCCGGCAAACCCTTCAGCCCTATCTAAATCCCTGGTTCGCGGTCTCGGGCGAACTGCGCAAACACGAAGACATGCGAGCCCGAGCGGACGCCATTCTGCTCGAATACATCAGGAAGCGCCGCAACGAACCGCCCGGCCACGATCTGCTGCAGACTTTGATGGATGCGCGTTACAGCGGTGGCGAAGGCATGAGGGATGAACTCATCCTGAGCGAGAGCATGCAACTTCTGGTTGCCGGCCATGAAACATCGTCGAATGCGCTATCGTGGCTACTTTATCTTTTGAGCTCGCGTCCAGATTGCCTTGAAAGGCTACGGCAGGAGTTTGATACCGTGCTCGGCGACGCGCCTCTGAGATACTGCGACGTTCCCAAATTCGAATTTGCGACTCAGGTAATTCAGGAGGCGCTCCGCCTCTACCCGCCGTTTTGGATGGTCGACCGCATGGCTGTCGCAGACGACCGCGTAGGCGACGTCGCCATACCCCGCGGATCGATGGTCATTGTGTATGTGTACGGTGCGCACCATGCTCCGCGCTACTGGCAGAATCCCGAGAACTTCGATACGGAGCGTTTCACCAAAGAAAACGAGAAGCTGCGCACACCCTTCACCTTCCTTCCCTTCGGTGGCGGACCGCGAGGTTGTATCGGCGGAAATTACGCGATACTGCAGATCCTCATGATTTTGCGCGATCTGCTCAGAACGTATGATTTTCAGTTGGCTCCGGGCCAAATGATCGAAGCTCGCCCGATGGTCATCCTGCGGCCGGAACACGGAATCCGCATGATGTTCACCAATACCATCGCGCCTGCCCCGTGCATCGCATAAGACGCGATCCGGGCTAGAACGGACTTGAGTTGTAAAGCCCAAAACATTGGCGTTTCACTCGGTCGGCAAAGACGGCCGAGGCAAAGGGCGTCGCGCTCACATCCCAGGAAGTTCAGCAGTTCCTGAGGCTGCTCACGAGATTTGTCCCGAGTACCATCCCTTGCTGCTTATGGCGGTGCGTGCTGGGCTGCGCCGCGGAGAGCTCGTGGCGCTCCAGAGGGGCGACATCCAGCTCGGTGGAAATGACAATGACTCCGAACGCTTCATCCTAGTGCAGCACAACTACGTGCGCCGCGAGCACACGACGACCAAAAAAAAGTCGAGACGGGTGGATTTGTCCCGTGAGCTCCGAAAGGTACTCGTTGAGCTTCGAGACAAACGTCTGCTGGAGGCTTACCTGAAAGGCACGAACGACATCCCCGACGAATTCGTTTTTCGGTCACCCGAAGGGACGATTCTCTACCCCGATAACCTCTACCATCGCGTATTCCTCCCCGTGCTGGCCAAGGCCGGCATTCGCAAGCCCAGCCGTAAAGGCAAGCCTTACCAACCCGGAGAATTCGATTTCCTGGCAGTCTACGTCATCACGGAGGATGTTTGGTACATCATCCCGGCAAGACTTGTGCTCCACGGGGACAGCAGCGGGATACGTATCTACACCTCCGACCCAACCAGCAAGTACGCGCCCTACAAAGAAGCATGGAATCTGCTGTGTTGAACCCGCGCGACCGGCAGAGGACCGATGCAACCACGACCGCGGAGGGCCTCGACCACTGTGCCGATATAAAAGCACCTCTCCATATACAATAATTATACCGACACAAAATTTGATCGGCACAAACTTGGAAAAAGAAGAGTCTTCGCGAAAGCGCGTCTGCCAGGATGTTACTTCATCGCCCGCTGCCGCGATTCGCCGCGCCAAAATTATCTGCACAGTCGGTCCGGCCTGCAATTCAGAATCCATGCTGCGCGATCTCATGCGCCTTGGCATGGACGTGGCCCGTCTGAACTTCTCTCACGGATCGCACGAGGAGCACGCGCGACACATCGAGCGCCTGCGCCGTGCCGCCGAGCAGGAGAATCGCACCATCTGCATTCTGCAGGACCTGCAGGGTCCCAAGATTCGCACCGGCCGCCTGAAGGGCGGGGCGTCGGTTATTCTCGCGGCCGAGTCTCACGTCACGATCACGCCGCGAGACATCGAAGGCACCGCGAGCCTAATCTCAACCACATTTCAGGGGCTCGCGCAAGAGGTCAAACCGGGCGACCGCATTCTGCTTTGTGACGGGCTTATTGAGCTGCGCGTCGCTCGTGTTCGCGGCCAAGATGTGGAGTGCGAGGTCATCAACGGCGGCCAACTGGGCCAGCACCAAGGCATTAATCTTCCTGGGATTGCGCTCTCGATTCCCGCCCTGACAGACAAGGATCGCGCCGACCTGGAGTTCGGGCTCAAGCACGGCGTCGACATGCTTGCGATTTCGTTCGTGCGCTCCGCCGCCGATGTGCGCGAGGTAAAGGAAATCATTGCCAGCCACGGGGCCGATCTTCCAGTAATCGCCAAACTCGAAAAACCTCAAGCCCTCGAACGACTGGAAGAAATTTTCGAAGCATCCGACGGCGTCATGGTAGCTCGTGGCGATCTTGGCGTGGAAATGCCGCCGGAGAAGGTCCCGGTCATCCAGAAATACGTGATCCGCAGGTCGGCCGAGTGGCGCAAGCCGGTGATTACTGCCACGCAAATGCTGGAATCGATGATTGAAAACCCGCGTCCCACGCGGGCCGAGGCCAGCGACGTCGCCAACGCGATTTTCGACGGCAGCGACGCCGTGATGCTTTCCGCCGAAACCGCCAACGGTCTCTACCCCCGCGAAGCGGTGGCAATGATGGCTCGAATCGTGGTTGAGGCGGAGGGGAATTCGGGCGATTTTACTCAGCCCCGGCGGCGCCGCGAGAGGCATTCCATTACCATCGCGGAAGCCATCTGTGAGTCCGTCTCCCATGCCGCTGAAGACTTGCCCATGGGAGCCATTGCGGTCTTCACTGAAACCGGAAATACCGCGCGCATGATTTCCAAGTATCGGCCCAAAGCCGCGATTTATGCTTTCAGCCAGGTGTTGCCGGTGTGCAACCGGATGAATCTTTTCTGGGGCGTGCATCCCATACGCACGGCGCAAGCGCGCAACGCCGAAGATATGGTTACGACCGCGGAGCGCGAGCTCCTGCGCCAGGATCGCATCAAAGCGGCGGACGTATTAGCCGTAGTGGCGGGAACCCAGATGGCATCCGGCTCAACCAATCTCATGCGGCTTCACATAGTCAACGCAGAAAGCACAAAGACATAGGCGTGGACGCGCGTGCAACTCAATCTAAAAAGACCATAGTCTGATGCGCTGGAGGCAATAATCCTCATGTCGCAGGAAATATTTTCGATCGCCATCTTCCAGCCCTTGTCGGGAAATGAGGAAGCTACGTTGCTCACTATGCGAGCTCTAATCGCGGCTCTCTCGACCGGCGGGTATAGCCGCGACTTGCTTTATCGCGATACCAAAGCAGGCAACGAATACATTTTGCTGCGCTACTGGAAATCCGAAGCGGCTCGACGCGCTGCCCTGGAAGATCCCGAAGTATTGCGCTGCTGGGCCAAACTCGCGCAAGAGATCCGAACAGTCAAGATTTATGAAACCCTCGAAGAAGCTTTAGCCCCTCGAGCATAATTTTTTTCATTTCTCCCTCCAAGAGAAGGCATACTGACGTTTGTGTCTCCAGTAGATCAGCCAATCATGACGCCGAGCCACGAACCCTTCGTCGATACATCAGTGGAACCCAACGTGCGCGGATTCATTCATCGGCCTGCCGCGTCCGCCGTGGACGGCCTGGTTCTGACTCACGGCGCTGGATCGAATTCGCGGGCTCCGCTGCTGCTGGCCTTGGCGGAGGCCTTTGCTGCGTCGGGCACAACGGTCCTGCGCTGTGATCTGCCTTATCGCCAAAGCCGGCCCTATGGTCCACCTCGGCCGGGGGATGCTGCTCGCGACCGCGAGGGTCTGAAGAATGCCGTCACCGCTCTTCGCAAGCTGGTGTCGGGACGAATGTTTCTCGGCGGACACTCCTATGGAGGACGGCAGGCGACGATGCTATGTGCGGACCAGCCTGGAGTGGCCGAGGGGTTGTTGCTGCTCTCGTACCCGTTGCATCCGCCGCGCAAGCCCGATCAGCTTCGCATCCAGCACCTTCCCCAATTACAGACCCCTGCGCTCTTTGTGCAGGGGACGAGTGATCCGTTCGGGTCGCCGCAGGAAATCGGCTCAGCCCTGAGTCTGATTCGGGCCAAGACGCGGCTGCTGCTGGTCGAGGGTGCGGGTCACGACCTTGGATTTAAGGGCAAGGCAAGGCAGGATGAATTGCCCGCACTCGTGCTCGCGGAGTTTCAGAGGTTCTTTGATTGAGGCTGCCACAAATTGTTCCGCAAATAAGTAACGTCGTGTCTGGCCACGACTCCTGTCGAGCTTTGCTCGACGACCCGGACGAGGGCGTCCGGGTCTACGTGTGTATTGCTTAATTCACCCAGCCGGATTTCGAGCCGCCATTTTTTTTGTCTATCTCATCGGGCGGAATGTAGTTGCCGTTTTCGTCGAAGGTTCCACTCACGGTGCGATTCTGCTTGCGCATGAAAACTTCGAATTTGCGTGCGGCCCGGCGGCGCTTCCAGCGGTAATAGGAATTCCGGACGCTGAAATAACGTTTCGATGCACCGAACGAGAGACCGCGTTTGGGCAGAAATTTCAGGTACAGGAAGCCGAAGAGCAGTCCACCGAGATGAGCGAAGTAGGCGACGGCTTCTCCGCGGCCGGGCGCAGCCGCGCCGATCGCGCCTATCAGGGCGACAAATGCGATGGCGGCCACAAAATATTTGGCGCGAATGGAAAAAGGCAGCGGAAACAGCATAATTTCGCGATCGCCGTAGAGCATCGCAAATGCCATCAGGATGCCGTAGATTCCTCCCGACGCGCCCACGGTGGTAGTTCGCGGCGTCACTCCACCGAAATGAGAGTAGGAAACTGCTACTGTGGTGAGCGCCGCTCCTATCACGCAAAAGAAGTAGAATTCCAGAAACTGCTTCCTGCCCCAATCGGATTCAAACTGCGCGCCAAACATCCAAAGGGCGAGCATGTTGAACAGCAGGTGAAAGAGTCCTGCATGCACGAAGGAATAGGTGACTAACTGCCAGATGGCGCCGTGCGCGACCAGGTACGGGACCAGGCCAAGCAAGTGGACGGCCTCGAAACCGAGATCGGGGACGAAGACTTGCAGCAGGGTGAGCAGCAGGTAGACTGCGGCATTGATGAGGATGAGCCACTTCACGGCCTTGGTGAAGGGAGGCAAACTCAGCGAAAGGCTTCGTCCGCGATACATAAAAGCAGTTGCCAGTTCCCGGTAGCCAGTTGCCAGTGGGGGCTGACAACCATTGCCTTCAAATAAGGCAGGCTATCCCGACAATTCTAACAGGTTGGCGATTTATCGCTGCGGGAGCGGGGTCACCGCGAGGCTCCGGCAAGCGCGACGTACGCGCTGCTGCGGACCAGCCGGCCGGGGTCGCAGTTTAGAGAATGCGCTCCGCCATAGCGTTGGAGTTTCATAGCAATTCACAGAATAGCCGCCAGCCAAGATTTCCATGGCGGCTGGCCAGCTTTTCGGCGTCGAGCACTTGACCTTCGCCTCAAGAGACACTAAATATTAACAAGGAGTCCTAATTGAATGGAGGCCTTTGTGGTTCATTGTCCGGAATGCGAAACCGATCTCGATATAGAAGAAGATGAGGTCGATGAGGGAGAAATCGTCTCTTGCCCTGAATGCGGCACTGACTTCGAAATAATTACGGTTAGCCCCATTGAGCTGAAGCCCGTGGATGAGGAGGTCTACGAGGAGGACGAGGAAGAGGAAATCGAAGACAGTGATCTCTAAGTCCCGCACTGCTCCTCCCCGCCCGTTAAACTTCTACCTCGGCCCTGCTTATCGAATGGCGCTTCTCGGGCTGTGTGTCTCCGCAGTGGTCGGTGTCGGCAGATTCGCCGCAGCGGCGGAGAACTTCTGGCCCGCAGAAAACAAGCACGAGAAACCTTATGCTGTGATCTTCGGCACGGTGTGGGGTCCGGATGATCACCCGGTTTACGCCGTGAAGGTCAAGATTCGCCGCGAGAACGAAAAGAAGGCCCGCTGGGAACTGTATTCCGATCATAATGGCGAGTTCGCCCAGCGCGTGCCAGCGGGAAAGCAGGACTATGTGGTCTGGGCCGATACGAAGGGTCACAAATCTGCGAGTGGCAATCCGTTGCAGGGGGATGAGGTGAAAGTGCACGTAGAGGCGGATGAGCGGGTTGACACTGGATTGCATCTGAAATAACAACATGCCCGAAACCAGTTGCCGATAAGCTTAGAAGAAGGAACCCTATGAAAAAGTATGGAGCTGTGGCCCTGGTGGTCCTTCTCGGCTTGGCTGCGGTTGCAACTGCCCACGCCAAAGATAAAGACAAGGACAAGGAAACTGTCGGCCGCATGCTGACGGGCAAGGTGCTCGATCGGCACGATAATCCTCTACCGAATGCTGTCGTTTACCTCGCCAACACGCGCACCAGGGCGGTGAAGAGTTACATCGTCGGCGCCGACGGGTCGTACCACTTCCCAGAGCTTTCGCCGAATATCGACTACGAGGTGTACGCGCAGTACAAAGGCCAGAAGAGCGACAACAAGACAGTCAGTCAATTCGATGATCGAAAGATCGTGAACATTGTCCTGCGGATTGATCTGAAGTAATTGGTGGACAGGTTGCTCGAAGTTAATCTGGCGAAGACATAAATTCGGCGGCCAATTCTTGGGGACAGGCAAAGAGGTCTTGCAAGGGCGACGTTTGCAGGGTGGCCCACGCTGCTCCTCCCGCGTTGAGTTCCATCACGCGATAGCCCACTCGGGAAAAAAGTTGTAGCGCTTCCGCGAGATTCGTTCGCTGCAGATATTCGAACATCACCAACCTGGGACGATGATTTTCCAGCAAGCTCAACATTCCGCGCAACACGCAGTTCTCGTGTCCCTCAACATCGATCTTGACTACTGAAACGGGAGCCAGCAGAGCACCTCGCTCCGCTAGAAAGCTGTCCAGGGTATTGCGTGGTACGGAGATGGTTGGGACCGTCGTGGTGAAGCCGGCCACAATGCGATTGCACGAATCCACCCCTCCCGCATTCTCCAGCTCCACAACTCCGCGCTGGTCGGACAAGGCAAGTTCCTGCACCTCGAAGCCGAGTTGATTGAGGGCCATGTTCTCGCGCGCCCGGGCCGCCGCGATGGGGTTTGGTTCGAACAAAATCGCATGCTGGATCCTGTCGGCCAAGAGAAGACTGACCAGCCCGACGTTGGCTCCAATATCGAGAAAGGTGCCTTTTTCGATATGTCTTCTCAGGAACGACAGGCACTTGAAATTCGGAATCCGCGAATAAAGCACAGCCGACGAAAGGTAACAGTCGGGATAGGCGCGAAACTGGAATCCATTAAAGAGCGGAACAACCAGTGGAGTTCGGACTAGCCGCTTCCAGACTTGCCAACCCCCGGCCATGAACAAGCGGCGCAGCCGCACTCGCCGGTTGGACTCATCGTGCCAGACCGATCCAACAACATAGTTGAGGTTGCGGATTGCGGGCCGAGCGTCCAGCGGGTCTCCTTAACACTTAGCGATAATCATAGCCTGAGTCAAAGGTGCGAGATTTGGTTTGTGACATTCTTCAAGGAATCGAGGTTTACCATTAGAGTTCAAGGCGGCGAATTTGGGGGGACGATGATTTTGAAGCGGATTCAGGCAATGCTCAAAAGTCCGGAGCAAAATCTCGGCTTGGTTGGCTTTAGTGTTTTCGGCGCAGTCGTCTTGGTTGCGGTCTTAGGTCTGCATCTGGTGAGCTGCAATGGGAGCTCGCCAGTAAAGCAGGCGCCGCCACCACCTCCGCCGCCCGGCACGAATGGAACCAACGTGACCACGTATCACAACGACAACGCTCGCAGCGGACAGAATCTTACAGAAACCATTCTTACGCCCAGCAATGTCAACTCTTCCAGGTTTGGCAAGCTGTTTGTCATCAGTGTGGATGGGAAAGTGGATGCCCAGCCGCTTTATCTCACCCAACTAAACGTTCCCAACCACGGGACGCATAACGTGCTATACGTGGAAACGGAGCACGCCAGCGTCTACGGCTTCGATGCCGACACCGGTGCGCTTCTTTGGCAAGTCTCAATGCTGGCTGCTGGCGAAACCACGAGCGACGATCACGGTTGCGGCCAGATAACGCCGGAAATTGGCGTTACCTCGACCCCCGTTATCGACCAAAAGGCGGGCCCGCATGGCACGATTTACGTGGTCGCAATGTCGAAGGATGGAGCAGGAAATTACCATCAGCGCCTCCACGCCCTCGACGTTACTACCGGTGCGGAAGAGTTTGGCGGCCCGCAAGATATTCAGGCTTCGTTTCCGGGAACTGGCGACAACAGCTCGGGAGGAAGGGTAATTTTTGCCCCCGGGCAATACGCCGAACGAGCGGGGCTGCTTTTGCTGAACGGCGTGATCTACACGGGATGGACCTCCCATTGTGACTTTCGCCCGTACACGGGCTGGATCATGGGCTTCGATCAATCCACGCTGGCGCAGGTCAGCGTGTTGAATGTCACGCCGAATGGCAATGAAGGTTCTGTCTGGATGAGTGGTGCGGGGCTTGCCGCCGATACCACCGGAAACATCTTCCTGCTGGACGCGAACGGCACCTTTGACGCCGCGCTCGACGGCAACGGGTTTCCCAGCCAGGGCGATTTTGGAAATGCCTTTCTTAAGATCTCGACTGCAAACCATGCGTTAGCGGTAGCTGACTATTTTGAAATGTTCAACCAAGGCGCAGAAAACGGTTCGGATACGGACCTTGGCTCCGGGGGAGCGCTGGTGTTGCCTGATTTGACAGACAGCTTGGGCCACACACGGCACATTGCGGTCGGCGCGGGTAAGGACTTGAATATCTATGTGGTCGACCGCGACGCGATGGGAAAATTTAATCCCAGCCAAAACAATATCTATCAAGAAATCCAAGGTGCTTTGTCTAATTCAATATTTTCGATGCCCGCCTACTTCAACAATACGGTTTACTACGGGGCGGTAGGGGATAACATCAAGGCTTTTGCCATCAGCAACGCGCAACTCGCACTCACCCCCGCGTCGCAGACCGGCAATACTTTCGGCTACCCTGGCGCGACTCCGAGCATCTCCGCCAATGGAACGAGCAATGCGATCCTTTGGGCCGCGGAAAACGGCAACACCGCAGTTCTTCATGCTTACGACGCGACTAATCTTTCGCGTGAGCTATACAACAGCAACCAGGCGTCAGGAGGACGGGATCAGTTCGGCACGGGCAATAAGTTCATCACGCCGATGATCACGAACGGCAAGGTGTACGTAGGAACTACAAACGGGGTTGGAGTGTTCGGGCTGCTGCAGTAGGGATGCCGTGTAGGGTGGACGCTCGTCCGCTGTTTGTAGAGACGTAGCTAGCTACGTCTCTACTGGCTTTAGTTGTTCTCGCTACCGGCGCGCTTCCATGACATCAGTTCGCCGATGGTAGAACCGCCGGTGCTCGAGACCGGATGCTTGTAAGCTTCCACTTCGGTACGCGAGGCTTCCTCGCCGACCGCCTTGATGCTGAGCCCGACTTTCTTTTCTTCCTGATTCATTTTGATGACTTTGAAGTCGTGCTCCTGCCCGGGCTCGAGGGTCAACGGCTGGCCATTGGCGTCTACCGCTTCCGAGTTGTGGCAAAGACCTTCAATGCCCTCGGCGATTTCGACGAACGCGCCGAAACTGGCTACGCGCAAAACCTTTCCGCGCAGGACGTCGCCGACTTTGTGCTGGCTGAAGAAGCTCTCCCAGACATCCGGCTGTAACTGCTTCACACCCAAGGATAACCGCCGCTTGTCCGGCTCGATTGCCAAAACGACTGCTTTCAAGCGGTCACCCTTCTTCAAAATCTCTGACGGATGCTTGACCCGCTTGGTCCAGCTCAAATTGCTGACGTGGACTAGGCCATCGATCCCGTCTTCGATCTCGATAAATGCGCCGAAGTCGGTCAGGTTTCGTACCCGGCCTTCGACCGTCGCGCCTACCGGATACTTCTCGTGCAGAGCGTCCCAGGGATTAGCCGAAAGTTGCCGCATGCCGAGAGAAATCCGCCGCTCCTGCGGATGCACGTTCAGCACCACGCAGTCAACGTGGTCGCCAACATTCACGAGCTTGGACGGATGCTTCATGCGTTTGGACCAGGTCATTTCGCTGACGTGTACCAACCCTTCAATGCCCTGCTCCAGCTCGACAAACGCGCCGTAATCGGTGACGCTGATCACGCGTCCACTCACGTGCGCGCCCACAGGATAACGATGTTCCGCATCCAGCCACGGATCGGGTGTGAGCTGCTTGAAGCCCAGCGATACGCGCTGCTTGTCCTTGTCGAACTTCAGCACCTTCACTTGAATCTGATCGCCTACGTTGACCAGGTCGCGGGGATGAGTAAGGCGTCCCCAAGACATGTCGGTGATGTGCAACAAACCGTCGATGCCGCCGAGATCGACAAACGCGCCATACTCTGTCAGGTTCTTGACCACACCGGTCAGGATCGAGCCTTCCTCCAGATGTTCCAGCGTCTTGGATCGCTTTTCACTCTGCTCGCCTTCCAGCACCTGTTTGCGCGAGACCACAATATTGCCACGCTTTTTGTTCAGCTTGATGATGGCAACTTCGAGAACCTTCCCCTTCACCGCATCGAGATTGCGCGCTGGACGCAGGTCGGCCTGGGAGCCTGGAAGAAACGCACTCGCGCCCATAATGTCTACCGTAAGACCGCCCTTGATGCGCTCCACCACGGTTGCGTGAATCGGCTTCTTCTCGTTATAGGCCTTTTCAATCTCGTCCCAGGCGCGCAGCTTCTGCGCCTTCTGGTGAGAGAGGTTGATGTAGCCTTCCTCAGTCTCGCCCTTATCGCGCATGACATCGATTTCGTCGCCGGGCTGAAACCTGGGTTTGCCCTCGAAGTCCAGCACCTCGCCCAAGGGCAGCATGCCTTCGGACTTGGCGCCGATGTCTACCACAACATGCGTGCCGGTGAGCTTCAACACGGTGCCTTTGAGGACCTTGTCCTCGCGCACGGCCTCTTCGCTTTCCGTGGTGAAGTTCTCCAGGGCCGACGCAAAGTCGTCAGCCGCGGCGGCAATGGGTTTTTCGTCCTGAGCTTCGGCTGGCTGCGGTTCGTGAGCAGAAGCCTGCGGAGTCGAAATTTCTTGCGGGCTCTCGGGGTTTTCAGTCATGGTTGAGGTGGATGAATCTGGGTGATGGGGAGTGTTGTCGTCGAGCAAGGTTTATCGCCTCTCTGGTGTACTCGCGCGTACGCGAAGGATGCGGGAACTGCTTCAGCGGACAGCTGGCAAGAGTCTTAGGTTGTGTGGAGCCCGCCCTGGCGGACGGACCTGAACAATCCCAGCGGTCGGACGTTTCCAAAAAGCGAACCCGCGTCCAAAAGGGAACCCCTCGACTATAGCAACCGCTTGCAAACAGTGTCAAACCCAAACTAAGAATAATTGATATTGATTAACGCCATGTTAAAAACAGTCGGCACAACAGATATAGTCACTAAGTCGCGCCGCCATCAGGCTTCCTTCAAAAGAGATGGCAGAAACGAAGAATGAGACGCAAAATTTCAGCGCGGATAACTCCGACTAGCGTGCTCGGGCTCCTCTTTTTTGCCACAATGTTTCTGATGGCGGTGACCCGACTGGAAGCCGGACAGGCGGTCCCTCAAACCCAGGCGCTGGCGACCAAGCCCTCAATCCGCCGTATCCTGCCCCTCACCAGCTTCTACGATACCCCCGTTCCGTTACCCGCAGGCAAGCCCGGTGAACTGATCCGCTCCGAGCCTTTTGAGCAATACGCCTTCCCGCCGGGTGTGTCAGCGGTTCGTATCCTTTACCACTCGCGCTCGGCTGCGGGTGAGGATGTCGCAGCCTCAGGTGTTGTTCTGTTTCCCGAGGATGAAACGCCGCCTGCGGGCGGATGGCCCATCATTGGCTGGGCCCACGGATCCAGAGGTGTGGCCCGCCAGTGTGCACCGTCGCTGACGAGAGACTTGGATTACGGGTCGTTTCTCTCCATGTACGTGGAGATGGGCTACGCCGTGGTGGCAACCGACTATACCGGGTTAGGCACCCGTTTCAGGAATGCGTTTTCAGACATGCAATCCAATGCGACCGACGTGATCCATTCGATCCCTGCCGCTCGCGCCGCAGTTCCACAGCTGGGCCGCAAGTGGGTTGCGCTGGGAACTTCCGAAGGCAGCATGGCGGTCGCAGCCTTGGCCGAGTTGGAGAACGAAATACGCGATGCCAACTACCTCGGAGGCACCGCCATTTCCGGCGTCGTCGAAACCAAAGATTTCTACCAGGCTTTAGCCAAAGGGCCCTCGCATGGCACGCTCGCGTTCCTGGCCTATGGGATCAAAACCATTTATCCCCAGTTCCAGGTGAGCGATATGTTGACGGAGAAAGCGCTCTCTCTATACAACCAGATCGAGCAAGACTGTACGAACGCTGAACATGGACCGGAAGTCTCAGCGGCGGAAATGCTCAAGCCCAATTGGGAAGACAACAAATACGTCGCACTGTATTTCGCCAGAAATACACTGGGCCAGAGGCCGGCGTACGGCCCGCTGCTGGTGATCAGCGGCGAAGCTGCTCCAACCTTGCCCACCACCACACCTCAAGTCATCACCCGTATGTGCAAACAGGGCGACCGGGTGCAGTTTGAAAAGTACTCCGATCCTGACCCCGGTCTCCTAGCCGGGACCTCCGTCATGGCCCAGATTACGTGGATTCGAGCCAGATTCGCCGGCGGAGCTGCGCCAGGGAACTGTCATTGAAGGTTATTTGTGGCTCCCAGCCGCCTGTTCGGCGGCCAGAAACGTGTCCACGGTGCTTTTGTCCACCAACGTCGCGCCGGTGTCGATAAACGCAGGAATCGGCGATACCGGATCGGCTGTCCAGTCCTTTTGCAGGGACGCGGGCGGGTTATGGTGCAGATTGTCCAGCATGGTGAGGCCCACATAAGACATGGTGTACGGCTTCTGGGCGATGGTAGCGGCAATTACGCCCTTCTTGATCCTGTCCAGCGTTTCCGGATCAGTGTCCATGGCCAATATGGTTTTTCCCTTCACGTTATAGCGATCCAGTACCTCAGCCACCTCTTTGCCAGCGAGCGCCTCCAGGCACACGAAACCATCGACCTTGTCCTTCTCCTTGCCGACGATCTCCGACGCAGTGTCAAAAGCGACGCGAGGGTTTCCGGCTATATCGACCACGCGTGCGATCTTGATTTGCGGAGAGCTGGCGAATGTGTCGCGATACCCGCGGAGGCGGTCTTCCAAATTGGTTTGTCCCGGCATAGTGAAGACCACTACGTTGCCCTTGCCATGCATTTCCTTGGCCGCAACTTTCGCTCCCATGACCCCGGCCTGGTAACTGTTGGTTCCGATAAAAAACAGCCGCCTGCTGGCGGGAGAGTCTGCGTCCATGGTAATCACGGGAATGCCGGCGGCGATGGCGGCATCGATATCCGCGCGCATTAACTCCGGGTTCGCCGGCGCGACCAGGATTCCGCTCGGCTTGGTTTTCACCACACGCTCAAATTCCGCTTGCTCACCTTTGGGATCGTATGTCTCCGGCCCCACAAACTCGGCTCGAACCTTCATCTGCGACGCCGCCTGCATGAAACCCGCGCCGGCCGCCTGCCAATAGGGCACATGAATGTTGGCGGAGACGAGAACGTATTTCTCGCCGGCGTCGTGCCGCGCTCCGCAACCCACCAGCAACAACAGTGCAAAACCAAGAAAGATGCAACGAGACCGATTGTTTCGATTTTGCATACGGAACCTCGTCAAGTTTTCTGTAGGTACCGATTGTGCTTTGCATGAAATAACGGCATTCAATTTTCTGTTGCCATTTCCAATTTTCCATTGTCATTTCGAGCGTAGCAGGAGCATCCGCGAATGCGGATGATCCTGCTGAGTCGAGAAACCTGCTTTCCCGCTCGCTTCGGACATGTCATGGATTAACTGGATAGCGCGCCGGAGATTTGTCGCCGCGCACACAATATTCATGCCTCCGCCGCCTAACCTGCGAACGCCGCGACATTGGGCAAGAATTGTGCCGATCATCGGGGAGAGGACTCCCGCCCCGCGTGAAGCACGAACATGTTATGCCCGCGGCGCTATCCCGGTCAACGCTCACGGAATGTTGGGTATGCGCAAAGCAGCTAAGAATGCGAAAACGAAGCGGCCGTCCGGACGGGCTTTCACTCCGAAACAGAAGAGAGAACTGGCAGCTCTCGCCGCACTGCCCGATCATCAAATTGATACCTCAGATATTCCCGAACTTTCATCCGGCGCGTGGAAAGATGCGATTCGGGGCCGGTTCTATCGTCCGGTAAAGCAGGCCGTCTCCATGCGGCTCGATGGCGATGTTGTCGCATGGCTGAAGAAGCGCGGCAAAGGATATCAGACCCGTGCGAACATCATTCTGCGGCAAAGCATGCTAGCCGATATCAAACGAACCTGAGGGCAAGCGCGTTCGAGTCTCATGCCGGCTTCCACGGTGTCGCCTTCCTTTCAGTGCTCGTGGCAACCGGTGAGTCCGCGGAAACCCTCCTGAGATCTCGTGCCTTTACCTTTGCGTCGGATGAACCTCGTGCCGACCAGCAACCCTGTTCTAAAATGGGTCCTCCCGTTCATTGATCCTATAAAACTTCGCCAACCTGGGGTAATATGTACCGTGCTTTTATATGGAGACCCTTAGGTCCAACCCAGCGGAGGCTGGCCGGGAATTGCCGCCTCCTTTGCGTACCCGGCGGAGGGTGCGGCAGAAGGTGCATACTCCCGCCTACGCAAGCCTGAATGGAAGCTCGAATGGCCAGATCCTCGATCTGAGTGAGATCGTCGACATCAGCGAAGAAGGCATGGCTATTCAAACTTCGTTTCCACTGCAGGTTCAGCGGAACGTGAACCTGTGTCTCGATCTGACCGCGACCAGAACCCGCATTCATACCGCTGGCGAAGTGATCTGGTGCGATGGGTCGGGACGCGTCGGCATCCACTTTCCGCAGTTGCCGCACGATTCTGTCCGCCAGCTTAAAGAATGGCTGTTCGTGAATATGATGATCGCGTGCGTCAACTACCGGGCCGATCTTTTGTCCGGTGAACAGTTGTCCGGTGAGCAGTTGTCCCGCGCGCAGTTAAGCCGCGAGCAGTCATCCCGCAAACCTTCGCCCGAGGTCGCGACGCCATCCGTTCTCGAGAAACCCGCGGACAACAATTCCTTAGCCAACTGGATGCGGCAGGAGCTCGAACCCACAGCTCCCGCCGACTACACCTCGATCCTCACCGCTCTGGCCGCGGTCAAACGCGAGGTCGATTCACTGGGCTCCGATCTCGACCGCGCTTTGCAACTGCTTGCGCAAAGAGCGCTGACTTTCACCCGCGCAACCGGAGCGGCGATTGCTCTGACCGAAGGCGCCAGCATGAGCTGCCGCGCAAGCGCGGGAGCGGATGCTCCAGGCGTAGGAGCGCGGTTCAACATTGGTTCCGGCTTTTCCGGCGAGTGTGTACGCACCGGCCAGTTGCTTCGCTGTGACGACTCTGAAAGCGATCCCTTGGTCGATCGCGAAAGCTGCCGCCAGCTTGGCATTCGCTCCATGATCGCAGTACCGGTTCGCTGGGATACGTCCGTCATTGGACTTCTGGAAGTGTTTTCCCCCGAACCGTATGCTTTCAGCACCAACGATCCCATTGCGCTCAAGCGTCTGGCCAAAATGGTTTCCACCGCAGTCTACCGGGCGGGCGCGCCGCGTAGTTCTGCAGAACATGATTCTGCCGAACATGCTCCCGGTAAACACGGATCTCCCCAGTCCAAGCTAGCGCCATTATCGGTGATTCGCGTCGACGATGAATTTTCCGTCGAAACCCTCGCCGACTTGCCCCTACCCCATTTGTCTCGAGCCCGAAAGATTCTTCTGGCCGCAGCCGCAGCCACCCTGCTTTTCGCTGGATCCTGGCTGATTTCGCCGCAAGATTTCACTGGAGGCGCTAGTTCTAAGCCGGTATCGCAGGCACCGGCGAAAGTTCCTCTCACCCTGATCCCGTCATCCGCATCTGCAAGTGGCAGTCTGGACAGCATGCGCAAGCTGGCCGAGCAGGGCGACCCCGTAGCCCAGTTTTCTATGGGATCACACTACGCCACCGGGGAGGATGTGCCGCAGGATTACGCTGAAGCCGTACGCTGGTTTTCGCTGGCAGCTGAACAGGGGCACGTCGTCTCCCAGGCAACTCTCGGCGCCTATTATTGGGCCGGACGAGGCGTTCCTCAGGATCCGGCCAAGGCCTATTTCTGGTCCGTCCTGGGGCAGGCTGGCGGCGACGAGGCCAGTAAGTACCGCGTGTCCGTTCTTGCTTCGCGCCTGCCGCGAGCCCAGATCGTAGCCGTTCAGCAGCAGGCCAATGACTGGATTAAAGAGCATCAGTCGCTCACCCAGAACTCCGCTACCCCGCGATGAGCGCGGCTTTCCATCTTGATTTTCATCACTAATCAGTTGTAGTAATTCCATCCCTTCGAGTAGACTGGAGCGCCTCATAAAGGCGGGTTTGGAGATGCGCTGCTCTGATATTTGATTTTTGGACGTGAGTTAGCGCGAGAGTGTCGGATTTTGGGGCAGGTTGTAGCTTTCACAAAAAGGGGAATCTATGGTGCCAAAGAAACTGTTTTTTGCCGCAATCATGCTTCTGTTCGTGATCTCCAGTTTCTCGTTGGCGCAGAAGCTGCAAAACCTCGTGAACCAGCCGCCGGACGGTGCGGGAATAGGCCTTCAGTTGACCGACGGTACTGTCATCTTTCAAGGCAACGCCGAGTCGGATTGGTGGAAGCTTACTCCGGATAAATTTGGAAGCTACGTCAACGGGACCTGGTCGCAAATCGCCAGTCTGCCCTCGGGATACGTGCCGCTATATTTCGCTTCCGCCGTATTAGCCGACGGCCGGGTGATTATTGAAGGCGGCGAATATCTCAATAACGTATATACATTTACGAACCTGGGCGCCGTTTACGACCCTGCAAAAAACAAGTGGACGATGCAGAAGCCTCCGACGGGATGGGGCTTTATCGGCGACTCGCCTTCGGCGGTACTACGAAACGGCCATTTCCTACTGGGAAGCAAGTTCGACAGGCGCGATGCCGAATTGGATCCCGCCACGCTTACCTGGACGAACGTTAGTGACGCGGGCAAGAACGACCGTAACGCTGAAGAGGGCTGGACACTCCTGCCGGACGGTTCGGTGTTGACCTACGATGTGACCAAAGCGCCCCACTCGGAAAGATATGTCGACTCGAAGCAAGAGTGGATCAGCGCGGGCAGCACAATCGTGGATCTACACTCGCCCACTACCATCAATGGGTGCATCCCCTATGGGAAAAACGGGTGCTACTATCCGCCTGGAGAGGTCGGCCCGGGGATACTTCAGCCCGATGGCACAGTGTTCGCTACCGGCTCCGGATCGAATGGAGGCAGCGGCCCAGGACACACTGCTATCTACGATCCCACGACCAACAAATGGACCGTGGGCCCCGATTTCCCGAACGACGACAACGCAGGCGATTCCTATGCTGTTTTGCTACCCAATGGTCGTCCGCTGGTGCTGAGCAACTCCGGGATCCTTTATGAATTCGATGGCAAGAATCTGGTTCCCGGACCCTATGCCGGTTTCTTCAGCAGTTTGATGGTGCTGCCGACCGGGCAGGTGATTGTCAGCGGAAACCGGGTCTACACCTCGTCCGGGACATACAACGCCGCGTGGGCTCCCAGTGTCACTACCTACCCACACACGGTCAAACGCGGCTCCAGCTACAAAATTTCCGGAAAGCAGTTCAATGGCTTATCACAAGCTGCCGCCTTCGGGGACGAGAATGAGACCGCGACCAACTACCCCCTGGTGCGGATCACGAACAAGGCAACGCATCATGTTTTTTACGCCAAGACGCACGACCACAGCACCATGGGCGTGGCCACGGGGAACTCCATCGTTTCGACCCACTTCGATGTCCCGGCAAAGATGGAGACGGGAGCAAGTTCGCTGGTAGTCGTGGCGAACGGAATTCCCTCCAAGGCGGTGAGCATCACGGTCAACTAATGGACGAATTTTGTGGACTGTTCGCAGCGCGATTGGAGGACATGCCGGGACCGTTTTCTGGCGGGTGTTGACGTAGGCAGGTAGAGAAAAGTGCCAACTGTAGAGACGTTGCTTGCAACGTCTACGGTTTGGGATCTTTCAGCATCCAGTTCAGCCGTGCCGGAGGAACTCCAGCGGGTTCGGGATTTATAGCCCCCGAAGGGGCGAACTCTACACTAGACTAATTATGAGAATCCTCTAAAAGCGGTTCGGGGTGGCGTTTATCCTTTTGGCCGGCCGGTTTTCGCCAGCCCGGCTTTTTTTCTCAACTTCTCATAAACTTCGGGCAGGTTCTTCCTAAGCCACTTGTAACACTCGCGGCGCAACAAGGTGTGCTTTCGATTGTGATCTCGCCGTCGCTCTACATAGCGTTTCTCTTGAGCAGTGAGTCGTTTTTTCATCCGCGATTTCTCTCTTTCTTAAGAGATCAACTGCAATAGAGGATTTGGTAGCGCAGACATGCACTCTCCATCGACCAGACCGATGATACGCTGTTCGCGGAATTTTTCGCGCGCGCTGTGCGCAAAAATCTGAAGTCGGTTCTCACCCCGGAAGCTGATTGAGTTGCGCCCGATTCTCAGGAACGCTGCTGAAGATCTGCAGCAAACCGTGATACTGCGTCCTCCACGCTTCGCGCGGGCTGACGCGGCGGGGCAACTGGCGGTCGTTGCTCCAAAGTCCCAAGCAACGGCGTATCCACAAGCCCGTTCGGTTCGAGCACGGAAACAAATCCCTGGCGCGCGCACATGGCTTCAATCCATCTTTGTTGGCGCGGGCTAAGCACCTTTACTGGCAAAGTTTCGAAGTTGCGGAAAATCCACAGCAGGTAGAGCCGCTGCGCGAACGTAGGATTGAGATACCGTGGTCCCAGGGGCGTGAGCACACGCAACACCCCTTGGGACAGCTTTTCTATCCACATGGGCGATCACCTTACATTTGCAATTTCTAGTTGCGCTATTTTGGAACAGAGCAATCCAAGGGCCAGAATTATTGCACCAAAGGCTATGCAAAGGGAAGCAGAATCCTGAGTTTTCAACAATTTTTCACAACTCCGGCATGGTTAATTGACCCCACCACCGTCCCTCATTACACGATGAGAGCACAGGGCTCCGGAGAGCCTCAGCCCCCAATCTCGGGCAAAGTCGCGATGCTCCGGATGCTGGCCGCTATTCCAAAACGACCGTCTTCCCCGCCCGGTTCGACACGGATGACGGAGGCTTGACAGCACACCCACCGCTTTTCACCGTCGGTAAGCTGGGTTGGTAGCATCAGCACCATCTCCAGTTCGCTACCTACCAGAATTTCGGAATTTGCGTAGAGGAAGACGCCGCTTGTACTTAGGTCGCGAGTATATCCGGTGGCCGGCTGGCTTTGTGACGATCGGATAGAAACGCCCACACGCACCGGGATGCGCCGACTGGAGCGGCGGTCAGAGTTCGGCTCGGCCATGGAAGCCCGAGGGTATCACAGAGTCGCCCTCAGCGGCTCGACCGAGTGACCTCTAGATCGGACAAAAGGGACCAATTGCCCGCTTTATCGGGGGAATCACGGCTGGCGCTAGTGCCCAACCAACTTCCATGTGTCGTGGAAAAATGTGTTTCCGGCAAACCCGCCGAAAACCAAAAGCTGGGCGCTGGACGCGTCATAAGCCATGCCCATGGACTCGCGCGCAGCCGGAAACCTCGGGGTCGTCAGCTGCGTCCAGTCGCTTCCAGTCCACGCCCAAGTCTGGTTCTGGTCTGTGCCGCCCAGCGCGCCGCCGAAGACGACGACCATTTGCAAATGAGGATCGAAGGCACTGCCTGCGCCATAGCTCGTAGTTGGCTGGACGGTGGGGGACTGCTCGGTCCAGTTGGTACCGTCCCAGGTCCAGGTGTTATCCGTTCGCACGTCACCCAGCCCGCCGAACAGGACGACATTCTTTCTCGCGCTATCGAGCGCAGCTACTGCGATCGACCGCGCTCCCGGCGTGTTGCTAGGATGCAGTTGTATCCAGTTGGTTCCGGTCCAACGCCAGGTTATGAGTTGATAAAACATGCCGTCAAAGCCGCCAAACTGGTCGGCATGCCCGTCTTTCGGATCGGTGAACAGCATCGGTCCGGTCACTGCGGTGGGCGACGTCTTAGGATGCACGTGAGTCCACTTGGAGGTGGCACCGTCCCAAAGCCACGTGTCCCCGAGGTAATGCGCGCCGTCATATCCTCCGAACAAGACCAGCTTGCCGGTGACACGGTCGAGCGCCATGGAGGCCGAAACTCGCGCCGGAGGGGCGACCGGAGTTTTCTGGCGAGCCCACGTAATTCCATCGAATGTCCAGGTTTCATTCAGGTAGCTGCTCGAGGTTAACCCGCCAAAGATCACAATCTTCTTGCTCACCGGGTCATAAGCCATGGCGACGCCCTCTCGAGCCGATGGAGACTTGGCTGGGAAAAGCCGCTTCCACGTAACCGACTGCGCCTCAGCCTTAACGCAGAATGTGGGTGATATTGCCGCAAGGGCCACGGCTACAGCAGCCAGCAGCGTCGAAATTACTCGAAGACGATTAAACATGGATTCGATTCCTCTCCGAAGAAATTCAGTTTTGGAAGAAACGCGTAGGACAAAACCTTAGCAGATAAGACGCCTGAGCGAATAGAGTCTGAAGTTAGCCCACCGTGAGAAGAAAATCTCAGGCACAAAACATCGACACACTGCTGTAGTCAATCTGTTACTTCGAGTCTGAAACCGCCACAAACGCACCCAAACCGATCAGTGTGAGTCCCGTCGCGGTGCGTTGCCGCCGGCGCAAAACGGCAGAGGACTTCAGCCGCGCCCCGATCGGAGCCGCCGCGAAGGTCACGATGAGATCGCACGACGTGTTCAGCGCGACCGAGATCGTCCCCAACAGAAGAAATTGCCAGAACACTCCGCCGTTTATCCGGCTCACAAACTGTGGAATGAAGGCGAGGAAAAAGATGGCCGTCTTCGGATTCAGCACCTCAGTCGCAATGCCCTGCCAGAAAGGATTTCTTGCGGCATTGCCAGACGGCATTTGCACCTGGGCCTCCGTATCCTTTCGAGCACTCATGATCATGCGAGCACCCAGGTAGATCAAATACGCGGCGCCCGCAAATTTGACCACGGCAAAGGCCGTTGCCGAGGCAGCCAGCACAATCGACAACCCCGTCGCCGCTGCCAGAACGTGGACGAAACCACCGAGGAATGTTCCCAGGCAGGAAAGCACCCCTTCGCGGCGGCCGCCGGCGAGGGTGCGGGCGAGTACATACAACATCCCAGGACCAGGCGCTATTGCCAGCAAAGTGGCGGCGCCAAGGAACAGCGAGAACCGGTGTGAATCAATCATGCAAACGATTCTAAATCGAAGACGCGGCCGCTTGCCACGGACTCGGCCGTCATGGCGGAGCCAGCGTGGTTTAGCATGAAGACGTGAGCCTCACGGATCTACCTCGAGGAGTCGGCCTGGCCCGCGTACTTTCCAAGCGCGGCCGTTGCTCACGCTCGCAGGCATTCCATTTGATCCGCGCTGGACGCGTCATCCTGAATGGCGCAACTTGTCGCAACCCCGAGGCTCCAGTCGGCGAGCACGATCAAATCGAAATAGATGGCCAAGAACTGGCAACCCAGGCGAAGGTTTATTTCGCGCTCAATAAACCTCGCGGCGTAGTGACGACGGCTTCCGACGAAAAAGGACGAGAGACGGTCTACGCCTACCTTGACGACGGGCTACCATGGCTCGCGCCCGTCGGCCGTTTGGATAAAGCCAGCGAAGGCCTGTTGTTGATGACCAACGATTCCGAGTGGGCGGCACGCGTGCTCGCGCCTGAGACTCATCTCGACAAAACCTACCACGTCCAAATTGGCGCGATCGCGGATGCAGCCCTAATCGCCTCCATTGCCGCCGGAGTCCGAACCAGCGATGGCACTTTCCTGCGGGCAAAAAGTGCCCGCATTCTGCGCCGCGGTGACAAAAATACCTGGCTCGAAGTTGTGCTCGATGAAGGCAAGAATCGCCACATCCGCCGCATGTTGGCGCAACTTGGAATCGAGGTGCTGCGACTGCTTCGCGTGGCCATCGGGCCTCTGCGGCTGGGAGATCTCCCGAAAGGTGACTCGCGGCCACTGACCGATGGTGAAAAACAAGCTCTGGATCGTGCCATGCGAAAGGAGCCGGCGGTCAGGAATAGTTCAGCAGCCAAGTGGGCGTAAAAAAGCGGGTCAGAAGATGAAAAAGCGCCGTTACGAACGTAGTCAGTGAACTTGGAGAGACTCTGCCGAAGCTTTCACTTTACAAAGGGCAGGGTGGATAAAACTTTCGCCGCCAGTTCCAGTTGCTGCAGATCGCCCTGGGTAAAATCGGGCCCTGCGGTGGCTGCGTCATATCCCTTGCGGCAGACTTGGACTACGCCCAGGACCTTGCGATGCTCGTCCAGGATCGGCGCGGACATGAGTTTCTGAATCGCATTTTGTCCGGCTCGTTCGATGTCCTCGGAACTGTTCAGCTTCACGCTTTCAAAAATGCTGGCGTGTTTCACTTTCACAAAAGCGTTATGAAGTTCCGTTTTCTTGGTGGATGCCGTATGAGCGGCGACCGCAGAAGAACTGGAAACCGGAATCGAGCCCGCAGTTTTCAGTTCGTCCGGATAGACGAAATTCAGCAAGCCTTTCTCCAGCCGCATCAGCGCGACTTCCGTGGGCCGCACCCCGAAAAGCTTGGCCAGTGCCACAGAGAATTCTTGTCGCGTCGCACAATGCCTCAGCACGTGCTCAACCGATGCGTTCGAGGCCCGCGCTGGTGCTGCCGCGGTACCGCCCGAGTCGGAATTTTGTTTGTCCGCCATAACCAGTGGATCACTATCCGATTACGACTTCCTCCAGCGTGACCATGGTGACGTATTGCCATGGCTGCATCAAGTTACCGAAGTACTTCGAGCACGGCGCTCAATCCTTGGTCAGGGTGAAACCTTTTTCGCGCCAGCCACGAATGCCTCTGTCCATCGAGAGCACGCGGGTGTAGCCCATGTTTTGCAGGTTGTCGGCGGCCAGGGCAGAGCGAAATCCGCCTCCGCAATAGAGCACCATCGGGGTATTTGGATCGGGTGCGCGATCCTCGACATCGCGTTCGAGGATTCCTTTCCCCAGGTGAACCGCGCCAGGCAAGTGATCGGCGGCGTACTCGCTCTCTTCGCGCACATCGATGAGCAGAAACTTCTCCTTACGGTCGAGCTTGGCTTTGACCTCATCGATCGTAACTTCGTGAATGCGTTTCTTCGCATCCTCGACAATCTTCAGAAAACGAGGGGAATGCTGATGAGCCATGGTTCCTCCATGCTATCGATGCAAGTTCGCGCTTCTGAACCACCTCAGCAATATGAAAAAGAGATACCAGAAACGCGTTCGCTCTATTTTATCGAGGAATGTTTCCAAGTTGAGGGTTATCGGGAGGGCACGACTTCCGTGGTGCCGCTTGGAGCTCATAAACGCCGGGCTTTAGCCCCTGGGGTTCCTCGTCCAATCCACCAAGCCACCTGCGGGATCAACTCTACTGGTTTGAATCCAAGGAAATTCCCATGATTTCCTCTTGCCCCGGCACCGCCCTGCCGACCGAAGTGTCGAGCAGCCGCTGCAAATCGACGCGCAGGTTGCAGCGACATTCATCGTCCAAATCGGCAAATTCGAAAGGTTGCAGACAACCCTGGGTCGCCCACATCGGAAACAGCATGCGCGCCCGGGTGCGCACGGTGCTGTCGCCCACGTGGAAAATCAATTCAACTTTGATCCCCTCATCTAACGGCGTCTCCAGGTGCAGCAATCCTCCAGTAATCGAGAGCTGATGCAGCTTCCCCCGCGTCTGCCGCCCGTTCTCCAGACGAACCAGAGACAAAACCGTACCCGCAAGTTTCACCCGCGGCGCCCGGGGCGCCTTTGCTGACAAAGCTTTGACCATACGCTACGCTCCACTATTTCATTTCCCCCGCACCAGGTGGGAGATTACGAAAGAACGAGGCCGGTTTCCTCTCAGCCAAGAAAATCGGCCATGCCCGATTTCAACCCAGGACCCGCCCTTCACAAAGCAGCTTCTATTTTCTAGATTTTTGGGCTGCTTCTTCAAGTTCTAGCCGTTCTTTGAGCCACTTAGCAACTAAGAGTTCAGCATCGGTCTTCTTGTGAATTGCCTGAACGTTCATGCGGTCGCGAATATCCTCAGGGATTCGCCAGCCCACCTGCCTACCGCGATTCTTTGGATCGGCGTCAGCCATAGCGGAGAGCGCCACAGAGCACCAATATGATACATCTCAGTCATATTATTTTACTTGTATGTATTAGTTATCTAATGCATATTATACGAACTACTCTTAATGTCTTCGATCTGGTAGCGTATACGTTTGGTTTTCAGGAGCATGCCATGACGAAGAAGAAAGGTCCGCAGATGGCACACCCAAACCCCGCGCTGGACGCCCTAACTCAGGAGTTCGATGAGCTCATTGAAGGCGTAGCGGAGAAAGTGGACGAGTCGGAGATGGCAAAGCGGGAACGAAAGGCTGATGAGCTTATTGAGAATGTCCGCGCCCGCGCTTCGCGTCGTGAAAGAGCTTAGCGATGCGTTTCTGCTGCCCTTCCGACACGTTTGGGTCGATGAGCTTTGCCAGCGCGATGCAGTCATCTGCTGTTCCGAATTCAAGCAGGAACTCTAACTTGCGTTTGACCTGAAACCAAGTCGGGCGTTTTTTGGGTTCTTCTTGAACTGTCATTAGAGCCATTCCTTTTCAGAATCTATCTACCGATAACCTCTCCGCCAGTGCCTAAATAGGTGCGTCTGCACCGTGCATTTCCCCAGAATCTATGCCGTAGCGCTTCTCGGTTCCCGCAACGTGAGCCGCTCCTTTCGGTAGCCTTCAGCATTGCAAATGTGCGCTCGGAATCGTTCACTTTCCGACGGTTGTAGCGGAAGTCGAACCCATTTAAAATGCTGCCACAAATAGCCGCTCCCGAATGATTGTACACGCCAAACACGCCGCGCCTCTTCTTTCGATGGCAGCTATCTTACATCAAATCGTGCACTCTGCAAGACTAAAAGTGCAATCTCTTAAAGATTACCGTTGAAATTAGTCTTCCAGTCTGCTACCGTGGCGGAGATAGGAGGACAATATGGCGACTAACCCGACCGCCGCTCCAGTTTCCCAAAAGAAGAAGCATCGGAGTCCTGCGTACCCGGCGATAACCTTGGCGCAAGCAATCAAGAGAGCCGAAGAGTTCTACGCGGCAGAGCACACGAATCCTGCCAGCTTCAACGCTGCGTCTACACACTGGGGCTACAAGCCTACCAGCAGTGGAGCCTTGCTCACGGCGGCGGCGCTAAAGAGTTTCGGCTTGTTAGACGAGTTGGAATCTGCGTCCGGTCGAACGTTTCAGATTTCCACCCTGGGGCGAAAGATCGTAGCCGATAAACGCCCGAACTCAGATGAGCGGGCAGCGGCTATAAAGGAAGCCGCACTACGGCCTAAGATCCATGCTGACCTCTGGCGTAAATACAACGGGCGACTCCCCTCAGATGTTGAATTGACCTATCGGCTGGAAGTAGACCGGGATTTCAATGTGAACTCCATTGCGCCGTTCATACGGCAATTTCGTAGCACTATTTCCTTTGCAAAATTGACCGAATCGGCTACTATATCGGTCGGTGAGCAAGATAGTGAAGGCCGGGACGACACCCCTAATGTTAAGGTCGGTGATTACGTCCAATGGACGTCTCAGGGTGCAGATCAATTCACTGAACCCAAGCGTGTTAGGGAAATATCGGAAGATGGGCAATTCGCCTTTGTTGTTGATTGCCCTACCGGATTGCCTATTGGCGAGGTAACAGTCCAAGAGGCTCCGACTGAGATGCCTCCGAAGCCACCCTTCACTTCGCCTCCCAAGATAGTTCCTAAACGAGCGGGTAGCGCGATGAGGCAGGAAGTGTTTTCGCTGACGGAAGGCGCTGCAATGCTCAATTGGCCTTCACCATTATCGAAGAATAGCGTCAAGTACCTGGAAAATTGGCTGGAACTTGTAAAGCTGAAGATCAAGGAAGCCGAAGAGGCGGAGCCGAGAAATTACATGGAGGAAAAGATCGCGGACGGGGAGTGTCTAGACATCGCTACTATCGGCGTTAGGGTCCGTCCCGGTGTTTATCGACTGCAAAATTTTAACGAGAGAGACGGAATGGATTACTGTGATCTAGCTGGCAAGGACTGGATTCGGTCAATCGGGAGGCACAAGCAAACCGCAGAAATTATCGCATCGACAAGTACCGAGTTCTACGAAAACCCCGAATATGACTGTCTATTCTTGCGCTGATTTTTTCTGGCTGCACAGTTACGTGCAAATTTTGGCGTTTGCTTTGTTGAAGGGTGATAATTCCGAATATATTTAATGTGCACAGCTCCGATGGTCTCCAGGAGAACTTTCGCGTGACATCGTTCGGCGCACAACTGAAGAAGGAGCGGGAGAAGCAAGGCATCACCCTCGAGGAAATTTCCGTCTCCACCAAAATTGGTACCCGCATGTTGCGCGCGCTCGAAGAAGAACATTTCGACCAGCTCCCCGGCGGCATCTTTAACAAGGGCTTTATCCGTGCCTACGCCCGCTGTCTGCACATGGACGAAGACCAGGCCATCGCTGACTATCTGGCTGCGACCGGCGCCGGCCCGGACGCAAAGAAACCAGAGAACGGTGACCAGGCGCCGGTCCTCGAGCCTCCTGAACGAGACCAGCGCGCGGCGGCTGGACTTCCCTGGGGCAGTTTGGCGGTCGTGCTCCTGATTATCGCGCTGGGCTTCGCCGGGTGGGGTTTTTACTCCAGCGAATCACAGAAAACGACTCAGCCCCTCGCGACTACGGCCAACGCTCCCAACCCTTCGCCGCCGGCAACGAAAGAACAGTCCCCGCCCGAAGAAAAGGCCGCTCAGTCTGTAGATTCTTCCCCTGCCACCGCCCCACTGACCGCAATCCCAGCGCCAGCCAGCTCGACGCCATCCCCGGCCCTCACCACGCCTGCCGCCCCTCCGGTTAGCCAGCCCCAGCCCGCGGTCCCCGCACGCGAAACGTTTCTAGTGGTGATTAAGGCGCGTGAGGATTCCTGGCTATCCGTCTCCGTCGATGGCGAGATCGTCACCCGCGCTCTCTTGGCTGCCCCGGCGCAAAAATCGATTCGCGCAGATAAGGAAATTGTCGTCAAGGCAGGCAACGTCGGTGCGTTGGACTTCGAATTCAACGGCAAGAAATTGCCTACCCAAGGGGATTACGGTGAGGTCAAAACCCTGACCTTTGACGCCCGCGGCCTGCAACCACCTGCCCCCAAACCGGAGACGCCCGCTCAACTACCCTGAACGGCCCGCGAAAGCGCTAAACCAACCGTAAGAACCCGTGTAAACCCGCGCCATTGGCTGCCATTTCCTCTCCAACTTCAGGTTCGGACCTTTCGCCTCAAATGAAACTCCATTCACTGCCGGAACCCGCGCCCCAGCCCAAAAAGATTGCGCCTCCGTCGGTTCTCTGGTAGCCTTTTACGGTCTGTAAAACTGCATTCCGTGTGGCCGTTTTGATCATCCCCCGCCAGACGTGACGCCCAGATTTGTTTGCCAAGGAGAACACGCTTGTCCAAGAGTCGCCATTTGTTTACCTCCGAATCCGTAACCGAAGGACATCCCGATAAAATTGCAGACCAGGTTTCCGACGCCATTCTCGACGCCTGCCTGACCGATGATCCGGCCAGCCGCGTAGCCTGCGAGACCCTGACCGCAACTGGCTTGGTAGTCATCGCCGGCGAAATCACAACCAAGGCCTACGTCGATTTTCAGAACTTGGTCCGCGGCACAATTTCTTCCATCGGCTACAACAACGCCCTCTATGGCTTCGACTCCAACACCTGCGCCGTGATCTCCAGTATCAATAAACAATCCGGCGATATCGCGATGGGCGTAGACACCGGCGGCGCCGGCGACCAGGGAATGATGATGGGCTTCGCTTGTAATGAGACGCCGGAGCTTATGCCGGCGCCTATTTCGTTTGCGCACAAGCTTTGCATGCGGCTTTCTGAGGTTCGTAAGCACGGCAAACTTCCCTACCTTCGCCCTGATGGCAAATCCCAAGTTACAGTTGAATACGACCAGCATCACAAGCCAGTTCGCGTCGATGCGGTTGTGATCTCGTCGCAGCATTCCGAGACCGTTGGCAACGACGAACTTCGCAGCGACATTCTCAAGCATGTGATTCAGGCTACGATTCCGGCACACCTCCTCGACGAAGACACGAAGTACCACATCAATCCCACCGGTCGCTTTGTGATTGGCGGGCCCATGGGCGACACCGGGTTGACCGGGCGCAAGATTATTGTGGACACCTATGGTGGGATGGGGCGGCACGGCGGTGGGGCTTTCAGCGGGAAGGATCCGACGAAGGTGGACCGCTCGGCGGCGTACATGGCGCGGCACATCGCGAAGAACATTGTTGCGGCGGGCTTGGCGGATCGTTGCGAAGTGCAGCTGGCATACGCCATTGGCGTGGCGGAGCCGGTGAGCGTGCGCGTGGATACGTTCGCGACCAGCAAGGTTGATCCGGCGATTATTTCGGATCTCGTCCGCTCTCATTTCAAGCTGACGCCCAAGGGAATCATTGAGTCGCTCAATCTGCGGCGGCCGATCTACTGCAAGACTGCGGCTTATGGGCACTTCGGGCGCAGTGATCCCGACTTCACGTGGGAGCTGACGGACAAGGCGGCGAAACTGGCCAGCGATGCAGGTTTACGCCAGCCGGTCGCGGCGCACAAATAGACTTGGACCGGTCCACCCTGTCGCAAAGAACGCGAAAAGGGTGGGGCACCTAACAGACAATTTCCCCCAGTAGTTTAGAATCAAGATTAATCCAGCTCCACAGGAGAGGTATGTCGACAACGCCAACGCAATTTCAATCTGATATTAAAGGTATTGAGTTTGCCGATCTGGGCAAGAAACGCATTGACTGGGCCAACCAGTCGATGAAAGTTCTGCAAATCATCCGCAAAGAATTCATCAAGAACCAGCCCCTGCAGGGCATTCGCATCTCGGCCTGCCTGCACGTCACCGCGGAGACGGCGAATCTGGCCATCACGCTTCGCGACGGCGGGGCCGACGTGGTGCTGTGCGCCTCGAACCCGCTTTCGACCCAAGACGATGTCGCCGCGAGCCTGGTGCGCGACCACAACATCCCCGTCTTCGCTATCAAAGGTGAAGACAACGACACCTACTACAGCCACATCCTCGCGGCCATCGATCACCGGCCGCACATCACCATGGACGATGGCGCTGATCTGGTGACCATTCTCCACACCAAGCGGCAGGACGCGCTCGAGGGCGTCATTGGCGGCACCGAAGAGACCACCACCGGCGTGATCCGCCTGCGGGCCATGGCGAAAGAAGGCGTGCTGCGCTTCCCCATCGTCGCGGTCAACGACGCCGACACCAAGCACCTGTTCGACAACCGCTACGGAACCGGGCAATCTACGATTGATGGCATTATCCGTGCCACCAATTTCCTGCTGGCAGGATCGAAGTTCGTGGTCGCCGGCTATGGCTGGTGCGGACGCGGGCTAGCCAGCCGCGCTCGCGGCAACGGTGCCGAAGTGATTATCACGGAAGTCGATCCCACGAAAGCTCTGGAAGCGGTGATGGACGGCTTCCGCGTCATGGCCATGGCGGAAGCCGCTAAGATCGGCGATGTCTTCTGCACCGTGACCGGGAACAAGAACGTCCTGGCCAAAGAGCACTTCGAGCTGATGAAGGACGGGGCGATCATTTCGAACTCTGGACACTTCAACGTCGAGATCGACATTCCGGCGCTGGAGAAGCTGTCCTCGTCGAAACGCACAACGCGCACTTCCGTCGAAGAGTACTCGCTGAAAGATGGCCGCAAGATCAATCTGCTGGGCGAGGGCCGCCTGATCAACCTGGCCTCAGCCGAAGGCCATCCCGCCTCGGTAATGGACATGAGCTTCGCCGACCAGGCGTTCTCCGTCGACTACATGGTGAAGAACCACAAGTCGCTCGAGAAAAAGGTCTACCGCGTGCCGGATGACCTGGATAAGCGTGTAGCCAAGTTGAAGCTTGAGTCCATGGGAATCAAAATCGACAAGCTCACGCCGGAGCAGGAAGAGTATTTGGCGGGGTGGAGTGAAGGGACGTAGGGGCGGCATTTAGCGCCGGCAGTTAGCACTTAGCATTCACCACTCAGCATTCAGTCACACTGGGGCGGCGCTTGCCGCTCCGGTTGTTTTTTTGCGGCGTTATTATCGATAGATTCGATGTAGGCGCTCGCGCCTACCTTGATGCTTACGCGGATGCTTACGCGGCGAAATCTACCCGGGATTCTTGGGGGATGATTCCGGCGGCGTGGCCCATGTCGAGCAGGCGGCGGACGGCTTCGCGGCCGTCGGGGCCGTAGTCCAGGGTGCGCTCGTTTACGTACATGCCGACGAACTTGTCGGCGAGTTGGGGGTCGAGGTCGCGGGCGAATTGCATGGCGTAGGACAGCGCTTCTTCGCGGTGATCGAGGGCGTACTGAATGCTGTCGCGCAAGGCGGTGCCGACGCTGGTCATCAGCTCCGGTCCTAGGCTGCGGCGGATGGCGTTGCCTCCCAGCGGCAGGGGCAATCCGGTGACCTTCTGCCACCACTTGCCTAGGTCGGCTACGCGATGCAGGCCGGACCTGTCGTAGGTCAACTGGCCTTCGTGAATGATGAGGCCAGCTTCCTGCCTGCCGTCCAGCACTTGCGGGATGATCTGGTCGAAGGGGACTACGTCGGTCTCGATTCCGGGTGCGAAGAGTTTTAGAACCAGATACGCCGTAGTGAGCGTTCCGGGAACGGCAATGCGCTTGTGCTTGATATCGCTCACCGAATAGGCGCGCTGGGCTACGATCATGGGGCCGTAGCCGTCTCCGACACTGCCGCCGCTGGGGAGCAGAGCGTAGTGGTCCTGAACATAGGGGTAGGCGTGAAAAGAAATCGCGGTGACGTCGTAGACGCCTTCCATGGCTTTGCGGTTCAGGGTTTCGATGTCGCACAGGGTATGGGTGAAACGCAGGCCGGGGACCCGAACTTTGTTGGTGGCGAGGCCGTAAAACATGAAGGCGTCGTCGGAGTCGGGACTGTGCGCGACGGTGATTTCGCGCTTGCCTTCGGTGATGGGAGTGGGCGCGTGTTCGGAAGTGGCGCTGAACGTCATGGTTGAACCTTATGGAAACGCTGCCAGCCGCTGGCTAACGCTGCGGCGGACATAATCTTAATGACTTCGGCGAAGACAAACCAGTAGAGGCCGAAACGGATAGCTTGGGCAAAAGAATGAGTGAGGATGGCGAGCCAGGAGAGTCCGCACGCGAATAGGAAGAACTCAGCAAGAATGCTAGCTGCGGAGGCACGAGCGAAACTTTTTGGCGCCGTTTTTTCGAAGACCCAGCCGGCGATACCCGCGACGAACGGATAGGCCAGCAGGAAGCCTCCCGTGGGGCCGAGTAACTGCGCTAGGCCGCCTGGTCCCGTGGGGCTGAATACTGGCATACCCATGAGACCTTCCGCCAGGTAAAGAGCGAGTGCGGCGAAGCCGCGGCGGCTGCCTAGGGTCAATCCTACCAGCAGGACGCCAAAATTCTGCAGGGTCAAGGGGACTGGGGTAAAGGGCAAAGGCAGGGCGACGCGGGCGCAGAGAGCGACAAACAAACTGGCGGCAATCACAATTGCGATCTGTGTGGCGCCGTCGCGAATGTGATCTCGAGTATCGAGAATTTCAGTGGTTGATCTAGCCATGCCTGTGGTTCTCCGTTGCCGTGCTAGAGGCTGTCCACTTCGTGATGGACGTTACTCTTTCTTAACTCAGCCGTAATCCTCAGGTGTCGGCGCACGCGAAGATATGCGGAGATGCCCGCCCATAGCACGGCTCCGCCGCTACAGGCGAGAATCAGGAATAACCATATCATCCGCACGATGCCTTAGGATATCAAAACCATGAGGCTCGTGCCGATTGTGCCGTTTCATCGGGCTGCCATGGCATGCTCTACTTCGTCGGCGGTGTGCGGCAATTCCTCGGTCAACTCGATCAGCTTGCCGCTGGCATCTACGTAATACATGTCTTCAATTCGCACTCCCAGCTTTTCTTCGGGAATGTAAATGCCGGGCTCGATGGTGAAGACCATTCCCGGAGCGAGCGGGACTTCGTAATCGCCGGCGTCGTGGACATTCAGACCGACGTAATGGCCTAGGCCATGGATGAAGTACTTGCCCAGGGGTTCGCCGTGCAGATCTTTGCCATGCGAGTTGATGTAATCGTAGGCGACGTTGTGGATGGAGTTCGGTTGATCGCGGCGCAGGTGGGATTTTCCTGATTGAAATGCGGCTATGGCTGCGCGCTGGGCTCCCAGAACAATGTCATAAATCTCGCGTTGGCGGGCTGTGAACTTTCCGTTGGCGGGCAGCGTTCGTGTGATGTCGGAGGCATATAAGGAATATTCACCGGCGGCATCGATGACGATCACATCGCCGGACTGGATCGGGCCTGAATCGTCGGAATAGTGCAGCACGGTGGAGTTGAAGCCGGAACCGACGATCGGCGCATATGCTGGACGTTCGCAGCCACGCTTGCCCCACTCGTACTGCATCAGGGCAGAAATCTCGCGTTCGTTCATGTCGGGCTTCAGGGTGCGCATGGCTGCGAAATGGGCGGCGATTGAGGCGTTGACGGCTTTGCGGATGCGATCCATCTCTCTCGCGTCTTTGTAGGTGCGCAGTCCGGCCAGGAGCGGACGGGCATCTTGAAGCGAGACTCCCAGGGGAAAGGCGTTGGCGCGGCTCAGCCATTCCAGCGGTGTTTGGGAGTTCGAGGTCTCGCCGGCTGCGGGAACATCGGTATAAATGGTGGCTCGGGACTGGGGTAGAAGGCGGACAAGTTGCTCGCGCATGCTGTCGAGCGCTTCGACGTGATCGAATCCGGTGACGCTGGAGGCTTGAGGATTCTCGGGTCCGAGCTTAGGTCCCGTCCATTTTTCGGCGGCATAGTTGTGGGCGGGTAGGAAGAGAATTTCGGTGTACGGCCGCGCTGGGT
Source organism: uncultured Acidobacteriota bacterium (assembly GCA_963832245.1). Lineage (GTDB taxonomy): Bacteria > Acidobacteriota > Terriglobia > Terriglobales > Acidobacteriaceae > JABDBE01. Next base: position 374,885 of record CAWHTG010000004.1, on the reverse strand, counting down.
CTTTGCCTTTGGCTTCGATGGCAGGCGCAATCAGGAGAGCCGCTGCGGGTTCGGCCCAGCCGGAGAGATAAAAGAAATCGTTGTCGGGACGATATCCATAAATTGCATTTGGGCCTTCGGCTTCGGTCGGCGCGAAAAGTAACACTACGCCTCCGCTCGTTTTGCTGGCCAGAGCTTGCCGCCGGGCGCGGTAGTCGGCGTTCGGTTGGCGATCGAGCCCTGAGCCGGGTTGAGCGAGAAATACGATTTCAAGAAGAACAGCAAAGACGAAGATTTTGCGCATTGAGTTTTCTCTTAAATTGGCTTCAAACGCCGACCGGAAATGGTTTGGTATGAGTCTCTGCACTAAGAGAAATGCCGGCGAACCGTCCTTGCAGCAGAGACATTAATCCCGTGTACCAGTAACCGAGTACGAACAGAATCAGGAATGGAACCGTGATGTAATTCTCGTTGTCAATGGCGTAGTAGACCGTGATGGCGAAGTAGCAGCCAATCAGCAACTCGACCCACGGCACCCAGCCCAGGCTGCGGCGATATTTGTTGACGCGCACTTTGTCCTTTTTTGATTCGACGTGATACTTGGGTGTGCGGGCGAAGTCGGATTGTTTTCCCAACAGCGCTTCCAGCACGGCGCGAGTGTTAGTGACAGTGAGGCCGATACCCAGAGCCATCAGAAAGGGAAGATAAATCAGAGCACGAAACCACTTCCCAGGAAATAACTCGCGCTGCGAGACCAGATAAAAACTGGAAATCGAAAAAGTCGATGCCATGAACAACGGCAGGTCGATGTACAGCATTTGAAACCAGCCCTGGTAGAAGCGAATGATCATGGCCGGCAGCAGCAATACCGAAAGCACTATCATCAGCGGATAACTCAGATTTGCCGTCAGGTGATACCACGCTTCGAGCTTAATGTGAAATCTCTGGTCGCTCTTGAGCACTCGGGGCAAAATCTTTTTGCTGGTCTGGATCAATCCCTTGGCCCAGCGAGCTTGCTGGGTCTTGAACGCGGTCATCTCCACGGGAAGTTCTGCTGGGCACTCCACATCTTGCAGGTAAATGAATTTCCAGCCTTTGAGTTGTGCCCGGTAGGAAAGGTCGGTGTCTTCGGTCAGAGTATCGTGTTGCCAGCCGCCGGCGTCATCGATCGCGCTCCGCCGCCACATTCCCGCGGTTCCGTTGAAGTTGAAAAAGACGTTACTGCGGGCGCGGCCAGAGTGCTCGAGGACGAAATGTCCGTCCAGCAAGATGGCTTCGACTTCAGTCAAAAACGAGTAATGGCGATTGATGTGGGTCCAGCGAGTTTGTACCATGCCGATCCTGGGATCGGTGAAGTGATGAATGACGCTCTGTAGAAAATCTTCTGGCGGAACAAAATCCGCGTCGAAAATGGCAACGAACTCGCCTTGAGCGGTTTTGAGGCCTTCCGCCAGCGCGCCAGCCTTGAATCCCTCACGACTCGAACGGTGATGGTAACTGATTGGAAATCCCCTCGCGGCGTAATGATTGACCAGCCCGCGCGCCACAGCGACGGTTTCATCCGTCGAATCGTCGAGCACTTGAATGTTGAGTTTCTCCAGCGGATAGTTCAACCGGCAGATCGCGTCCAGCAGACGCTCGACTACGAACTGCTCATTGAAGATGGGGAGTTGGACGGTGATGCGCGGCAATTCCGAAAAATGTCCAGGTGGGTCTGTTGTACGGTTTTTCTTGTTCTTGTAGTAGAGGTAAACCAGAACGTAGCGATGCGCGCCATATGACGCCAGCAGGATCAGTACGATGAAATACGGAATCAGCAATGCCGTATCAAACGCATTTGGGTGATACAGGCCTTGGAAAGTCTTATCGAGAAAGTGCTGCCGGATGTACTGCCCAAGACTTTTGGTGGCGATGAAAACGGCCAGCAGTTGGCAGGGAAAGAACATGCTTTTCTAAGTGAAGCTGCTCAGTGGCTCATGGCGAGCTAAGGTGAAACCTTTATTCTACCTGATGAGGTTTCGAATCAGTGGAACGGCTTACGCGTCAAATAAAAAGCCCGCTCACCAAGGAGCGGGCTTTTCTTCTCGACTGGTAGAGAATTTACTGGCCCGGACAGACGCCAATATCGTTCTGGAAGGCGTACCACTTGTTGGCCGAGTCGCTGGCTGGGGCTCCGAAGTAGCTGATGAATACCAGCGACTGGAGGTTATAGGTAAATCCATTGAGCTTGTAAGGATAGCCTCCGTAGTTCTTCGTGCCCTCGAGTGGGTCTCCTACTTCGAGGATGTTGCCGTCCTGCGGGCAGTTGACGATGTTATCGGTGAACGGATCGTCCATCCATTCGCCCAGTTCGTGGGACATGGCGGAGACGTCCTGTGAGAATGTCTTAACGTCCACGTAGGATGCGTTGTTATAGGTCTGGCCGCCGGGCTGGGCGCCGTTGGCGCCGTGGTAACCGCCGATGCAGCAGTTGTTCAGCCCCGTCCCCGACGTCAGGTAAATGTCATACCAGATGAAGAGTGGGGTAATGTCCGGGGTGACGCCCAGTTTGGTCATGAAACCCTGGATTATTGGGTCGTACTTGTTGATGTCGAAGAGGCCTGCAGTAACATTCGGGTCGTTGCCGAAATGAAAGGTGTCGACCTGGCAGCTGACGTCGGTGCAGTTGATGGTCTGCTCTGGCTTGAGCACGGTCTTCAGCAGAACGTGATAGTTCTTGTTCACCTTAACATTCTTTCCCCACCAGGTGCCGCGCTGGAAGGCGTCTTCGTATTGCGTGTTGCCCAGATCGGTCGGGCCAATTTTGAAGTCGATGCCAGCGTTGAAGAGCGGCGAGAGCAGTGTGTTCTGAGTCACCGTCCGTCCGTTCGACAGTTTGTGTTTGTTGGGATCAAAGGTCTTGTTCCCGTGGCTGGCGTTGTAAACGAACTTGACGGGAATCACCCAAATCGTGCTCGTGGTGGTGACATTGGTGGTGGCAGGATTGGTGCCGACCATGGTGAAGGTGTGGGTTTGGCCAGTGTGGTCCTTGAAGCTGCCGTTCCATTGAACGAGCTGCTTACCGGACGGCGAGATGGACGGTCCCGGGTGTCGAACGGCTGTAAACAACGGCCGTACATTCGGGGCAGAATTATCCTCAGCGAAGGCGACGTTGGCCAAACCGGCACAAGCCAGCAGCAACGCAGTAATCAAGGTGAAGCGAGCGGAACGTCGATTCATATTGCAACATCTCCTTTGGGTTGGTTGATCAGTTTTAAGGTTGGATTCCAAAGATGCGATTTCTCCAGATAGTGCGAGTCTCAATGACGGCATTACAGGCTTTCGCAAAATGTTTTTTCTCAGCAGTCCTGGGTTACCAGCTGCGGGGCGCAGCACAGAGCTAGAGGATTCTGAACGGACTGAGGACGGAAGTCAACACGAAAGTTCTTGAATGTTTTGTTTAGGAAAAGTCTTGCAACTATTGTGCAAGCGGCATCCACAGGCCGCTTTCGTTAATTGGCCTGCTTAGAGGTCGCCACTAATCGAAAGCAGGGAGCCTCCAGGCCGTAAGACCTGGAAGCTCTCTCGTCGTCCGAGGATAGAGTCGATCCGGTGTCTGGTGCTTAGTGGCAGGCTCCTTGCGCCGAGGTAAAGCTGCCATTGTCGGAGAACTTGCCTCCGGTGCCAATCGAGGGCGGGCCGTAGAACCAGGAGAAGAAGGCCAACTCCTGCAGGTGATAGGTCATTCCGTTGGCCATTTTGACCTCAATGGGTGTCGATTGAGACAAAGGATCGCCCACTTCGAGGTTGTTCTGGCATCCACTGACTTGTCCGATGTGGCCCCACGGCGGAGTCGGATTCACGCCGAATGGATCATCCTGCCATTCGTCGATTTCGTGGGAGGCGGAGTTGACGTCGGCTACATTCTTGAAGAGCGCGGTCGAATCGTACTCGAAAACTCCGTAAGTCTGTACGCCCTTGGGGGAGTTGAAGGCGTCATGGAAGCCTCCAACGCAGCACTGGTTAACCTTCTGGATGTATCCCACAACGTTGTAAAACTGGAATATCGGGAAAGTCGTGGGGCCAACGCCCTGACCGGAGTTTTGGAGTTTGGGAACGACGGTTTTTTCGAAGTCGTTCAGCAGAGTCAGGAACTCGAGTCCGCCTAATGGTCCTCCGCAGGGAGCCTTGGTCAGGATTACCCCTTTGGTCGGCTGGTTGTAGTGGATCGGTTTGAGGGTGACCACCTTAAGCTCGTTGTGATACGTGCCGCCATTCTTGACGATAGGTTTCCAGAAATTCGCCCGCTGGAAGGCATCGCTGTATTGTGTTTTGCCGACGTTGACGCCATTCAAGGTGAACTTCGCCGGCAGCACTAACGGAGACTGCTGGAACTGGGTCAGGGGCACTTGGCCGCTGTCACAGGTGCTGTCTGGTTTAGTTGGGTCAAAGGTGTGGCCTTTGATGGTTACGATCACGGGAACAATCTCCATGGTCGTGGTCGTGGTTCCCTTGCTGGTAAAGGGGCTGTCGCCGACCATCATGCCGGTAAACTTCTGGCCTTTCGATCCCGCGCGGGTGGAGGTCACATTGTAGGTGAACACCTTCAGTCCGGTCCCGGCGTCGGACGCGGCTCGAATGGCGTCGACATCAGGATTCTCCAATGGGTGCACGGCAAAAAAAGCGGTGAAGTGAGCAGCTTCATCCTGGCCGCGGGCGGAGGTGATGCCAACGAGCGCCACTGCCGCGAGGGCCAATGCCGCAAGTATGCTGCCGGTTTTTCTAGAGAACACTGTGAAAGTGCTGAGACGTCGATTCATACTTGATTACTCTCCTTGAAAAATTTGTGGTGAATTGGTGAGGAATTCGGATGCGAGACTTCCATGCCGAAACACCAGCTCGATACGTCGTGGAGGACCAACCCGGAATATGGTGAAAGCATGGCGGACGCACGTGGATCAGATTTGCGGGCACGAAGTTAGCAAGGAGCAGGCGAGCAGGTGTCAAGTTGGAGTAAAGATTTTGTAAAAGATCTGGAACGGGGTTCTAGACAAGACACAACAGCGGAAGACAGAGCACAGTGAGATTGAAACTTAGTCTAGAAGGTCACGCGGGCGCCTAGTTGGGCGGCGAAGGGAATGCCGACCGTGGTGCCGGGACCGAAGAAGTCTCCGAGGGCGCCGGCGGGAACGCGGAGCTGATTCAGGTTAGACACGGTGACGTTGCCATTCTGTTGAGGCACGGGCAGGAGGGAAACGTTGGTTACGTAGTTCGCGCCGGGATTGTTGCGGTTGAACAGATTAAAGAATTCGACGAAGGGAATTAACGACCAGCGGTCGTGGGAGAAGTTGAAGGGGTGGCTGACGCGGAGGTCGGCCTGAATGTAGGGAGTGCCGCGGAATTGGTCGAGCGTCGTTCTAACTCCGTTTATCAGAATGCGATCGCTGTTGTTTGCCAGGGTGATGGTGAAAGGCCGGGCGCTCTCGGCTTGAGTGAGGGTTGTAAGTTCGAAGCCGCCGGGGGCGTAAACGGTTCCCGCGAGTACGAAGCGGTGGGTTACGTCTTCGCCGGAGGGGCCGTGGTCGCCGCGGCGAAAGGGATTTAGTGGATCGCAGACGCCGTTAACGTAGTCGAAGAGTTCGCCTAAGACGCAGCCCCAGGTTTGCGCATGCGCGAGGGTATAGTTCGCAACCAGGTTGAAGCGGCGAGTAACGTTGCCTTGCAGGTGGAGCATCAGGGCGTTGTAGCTGGAGCGGTTGTCGGATTTGAAATCAGCAATGTTGGGAACGTCGGCTTGGAGGGCAGGATCGGGAGAAAAGAGCGAGGTGCCGGCTGCGTATTTGTATGCGCGGTAGGCGTGATTTCCTTCCTCGTGAGTGTAGTCCGTACTCATTGTCCAACGGGCGTTGAAGGCGTGTTGGACGCCTGCAGTGGCGTGCAGCGCGTAGGGAGTTTTGTAATGGGGATCGATGATTGCGCCGGATCCGCCGCCGGGGATGCAGCCGGGGTCGCCGGGATTGATGCAGGTTCCGGTCGGAGTATTGACGGCTTGCAGAGCTGCGACCCAGCCGTTCTGGGCGAGGTCGTTGTAGTAAAGACCGAAGCCGGCGCGGATTACTGTGTTTCCGGATTGGCCGGGAGAATAGGCGATGCCGAGGCGTGGGCCGATGGCTTTGCGGTAGTCGTGAGCTACTCCGTTAACCAGAGGAATGCCTAGAGCTTTTAGCGTCAGGTAGGCCGGGTTGTTGGCTTGACTGCGGCCTGATGCGTTCAACAGGCCGAACGTGGTGTCGTAGCGCAGGCCATAGTTCAGTGTTAGATGTGGGGTGGCACGCCAGGAATCTTCGACGTAAAGACCCAGGCGCTGCACATTCTGGGAGAAGCTGCCGTTACTTGCTGGCGTGGGGGTGCAGGTCACGTCGGCGGGTGGGTTGACGCAATTCAGATTGAAATAAAACTGCGAAGGGTTGGCGGCGTAGAAGGTTGGATTGTTGGTATAGCTGAGCAAAGTTTCGGCGGCGCCGGAGAGCGCTCCGCTTAGAACTGGCTCGTGAATGAAGTTGATCCCGAATCTGGGGGCATGGTCGCCGGAGCCGCGGCTCACGTCGTATCGGAATTGATATTTTTCCTGGTTGCGTAGCACCGGGAAAGCGGTGATCGGGGTGAGGAATTGATTGTCACCGAAAGTCTCGAAGCCGGAGATGGTTTGGGAGGTCGAGGTGAAGGGGAAAGCCAGAGCGAAACCGAGGTTTGAGTTGCGGGTTTCGGTGAGGTGCAAGCCGCTGGCATCGAAGACGAAGCTTCCCAGCCAGGTTGGAGTGAAGGTGTATTGATTGCTGATCACCAGGTTCATGTAGTTGTTATGCTGCTCCGCGCCCGTGGATGGTAGGGCTGCTTGCTGGACCAGGGCATTGTGCGTGACGTAGTTGTCGATCGCGACGCGCAGAAACCACTGCGACTTTTGCGATTGCGCCCAGTCGAAGCGCGTTGTGGCGAGGTAATCGCGGAAGGGAACTGGAACGTTTGGGGGTACTGGGATCGATGTTATGCCGTCGATCAGTCCTTGCGAAGCGAGGGAGGCGAGCGCGTTGAACTGGGCTTGGCTGGACGGACTGTAGGCGATGCTGGCGTTCTCGTGAACGTATTCAAGGGAAGAGAAGAACCAGAGCTTATCTTTCTTGATCGGACCGCCGATGGTCCCTACATAATTCTGGCGGGAGAAGGGTTGTTTGGGATTGGGCGCGGGATTTTCGATGGGGAAGCGGGCATTGAGTGGAGCGTCGCGTTCGTAAAATGCTCCGCTGCCGTGCCAATCGTTCGTGCCTCGTTTGGTCGTGATCACGACTGAGCCGGCGGTTGTGCGACCGGTGTCGGCGTCTTCCTGCGCCGTGCGCACGGCGAATTCCTGGATGGCGTCGGGAGAAAAGTTCTGCAGGAATCCGCCAATGTAGTCGTCGGAGTTGTCGCCGCCGTCGACGGACAGTTCATTGTTCAGGCCAGAACTGCCGCCAGTGGAAACTGCGGTGATGCGTGCTTTGGTGGGATCCGAGGGCTCGACCGGCTCGGTTCCGGGGCCGAGGTAGGCGATGTTGGCGAAGCTGCGAGCAGCCAGGGGCAAAGTTTGCAGGTCTTGAGTGGAAACTGTTGCTTGGTGAACGGCACTGGCCAGGTCAATGGGTTGCGTCGTGATGGACGAGGGCTGGGCTTGGACGTTGACTGTCTCCGCGGCTGCCTCGGGGTGCATGGTGACGGTTATGTCACGCACAGAACTAACTATGACAGTCACATCGGCCTGGGCCTCGGCAAAACCTTTGGCGTCCACCAATACGCGATACTTGCCGGGGTGCAACTCGCTGAGGCGGAATTCTCCGTGGTCGTCAGTTTTTGTTTCGCGCTTCAGCACTGATCCTGCCGCTTGGACCGCGATGGTGGCGGAGGGGACTCGACCGCCGCTTGGATCTTGCACATCCCCTCGCAGGGTTCCGGTGGGATTCTGGGCATAGCCTGCAGCCGAGAGCAATATCATGCACAGGAGAATGAGCGGATCGTTGAAGGTGCGGGAATGTGTTGGTTTCGCCTGCTTGAGCTGCATCTGATAGCTATCCCAAAATTGGCGCGGCTCGGGCGCCGTCATTAATGGATACCCGGCCACTGAGGGTCCTCGCCTGGGAGTCGGGGCGAGTGGTACGAGACTAGAGCGCGACGCCAATTACTACCAGAGCTCGTAGGAGCGGAGTGCCTGAGCCACTTGTTCGCGGGCGAGGGCCCCTTCGACTCCGCTGAGGGCAGGTCCGCGCCACATGGTCACGAGTTTCTTGCGGCGGCTACGCGCGGAATGTCTTGCAGATCATTGGTGATGTGAACCTGCTGCCATCCGCGGAGCATAGGCTTGACGCGCTCCGCGATGGTTCCGCTGATCTCGATGACCAGCCAGCCGCCACGATTGAGGGCAGCGTGCGCTTGCGGGATCAGGCGTTCTATTAATTCCGTTCCTGTGGGTCCGGCGAACACGGCATTGCGCGGTTCGAACTTGCGGACTTCGAGCTGGACTTCGTCGGCCTCGGATTCGCCGACGTAGGGAGGGTTCGATACTACGAAATCGAATGTGGCGTTATCGAGACCTTGGAGCAGATCGGTTTGATGGAAATGAATGCGGTTGTCGAGTTGAAGGCGGGCGGCATTTGCTCGTGCGATTTCGAGTGCGGCAGATGAAATGTCGGTAGCGTGGATCTCTGAGTCTGGGAGTTCCATTGCAAGCGCTAGCGCGATGCAGCCCGATCCGGTGCCTACGTCTACGATGCGCGGGAAAAGGCCGGGCGAGGACGCCCAGCCTCCAATGTTTCTTTCTTTATTTAGTCGCAGGACGGTTTCGATTACATGTTCGGTTTCTGGGCGGGGAATTAGCACAGCGGGCGTAACCAGCAGGTCCATGCCCCAGAATTCCTGGTGTCCGGTGATGTATTGAGCGGGAATTCCGGTGGCTCGCTGTTGGAGCGCTTCCTGGTAGCGGGTTTGTTCTTCGGTTGTGAGTTCGCGTTCGGGATGGGCGAAGAGGTAGGCGCGGTCGCAGCCCAGAATGAACATCAAGAGCAATTCGGCATTCATGCGCGGCGAGCCGACCTTGCCCGCCGTTAGGCTGGCGATTGCCGACGTGAGCGCGTCTTTGAGAATCACGGGAACATTTGAACACAGAATGCGAGCTTGGCTCGCCCCCGGACGAGGGCGTCCGGGGCTACGTGGTCCTCGCTACAGGACTGCTGTCTCGTGAATCATGCGGCCCTCGGCGAAGCGGGAGAGGCTAAGTAATGATGCGTCGATCAGGTCGGTCTTTCCCGTGAGGATCAAATCGGAGAGAATTTTTCCGGTTGCGGGGGCGTGCATTACGCCATGGCCGCTGAAGCCGTTGGCGAAAAAGAATCCGGGGACGCCGGGGGCTTCGCCGAGAACCGGGTGATGGTCAGGGGTCATCTCGTAGAGGCCAGCCCAGGCACGTTTGGGATTGACTGCCAGGTTTTCAAACGCGGGAACCCGGTCGGCTGCGCGGGTCAGAATCTTTTCAATAAATGCGGGATCGAAATCTGTTTTGTATCCGGGAGTTTCCTCGGGATCATTCCAGGCGAGCAGGAATCCCAATGCTTCCGGGCGAAAATGAAACCCGTTCGACATGTCGATAATCATGGGCGCCGTGTGGGGGAATTGATCGAAGGGCTCGGTTGGAACCAGCATGCGCCGCAGCGGTTCGACGGGTAGATCGACACCGGCCATTTCGGCGATTGGCTTGGCCCATGCACCGGCAGCGTTCACAACCTTGCGGGTCGAGATAACACCTCGACTGGTCTGCACGGCGGCGATGCCTTGGGTGTCACGATCGAGGCCGGTAACTTCCGTATTCTTCCACAATCTTGCTCCGTGATCCGCTGCCCAGATCATGAATCCAATCATGACGCTATAGGGATCGACGAAGCCGTCGGTCGAGCAGAAGCTGCCGCCCACGATGTCGTCGGAGCGAAGTTGGGGAAACATGGCACGGATTTCGGCCGCCGAGACAAGCCGTACATCCTTGAGCCCCATTTCGACTTGCTTCTCGTAGTTCGTGCGCAGGTAGGCCAGATGTTTTTCGTTAGTGGCGCAAAACAGATAACCCTGCGGGCGGTAGTCGGCGGGATATCCGAGTCTCTCGTCAAAATTGGCATAAAAGGGGATGGAGTAAAGCGACATCTGAATGTTGACTGGGGTGGAGAATTGGGCGCGGACTCCTCCCATGCTCTTGCCGGTAGAACCTTTGCCTTGGGCGGTCTCGCGCTCGATCACCAACACGTCCCTGCATCCGGCGGCCGTGAGGTGATAGGCGATGCTGGAGCCAACAATTCCTCCGCCGATGATGACGACTTCCGCGCTCTGCATAGGGCATTTTATGGCATGAGTAGGGGGACTCCGGTAACTTTCCCGCAACCTGTGAGGCTGTTAGCATCCGCGGCATGAGGAGAGATGCGTCTTCGCTCGCGCAGTTGGCGTTGGCTTGCACCTTGCTTCCGAACGCGGTGGCGGCCGGACAAAGCCAGCGTGGCGAAATCGTGGGCGAGAAGCTTCCGGTTCCGGGGAAGCCGGTGCATGGCACTACCAGCCAACTCTCCGAAGTAGAACGAGAGATGGTGGACGCGATGGGCCCGCAGCAGCAAGCTGAGAGGTTGCTGCAATATGCTATTTCGCACCACCGTGGTGCTACCGACGAAATTAAAGTGCGGGTAAAGCAATGGCGCGGTCAGGTCAAACAAACGGATGCGTTAACGACGCTTATGGACGTCGCGCTGAATGGGGATGATCTGCGCGTTCGCGCCGCCGTTTTTGAAATTGATCTGGCAGTCGCGGATCTCGCGAAGAGCAGCGAACAAGCCGACGCGCTGTTGCAGTCGGGGGAGCGCGACTCGCAGCATGCGGAATACAGCATCTGGTATCTGGGACGTTTAGCCAATCGTGGGGTGGAGGTGGAGCTCATTCACAACCAACTTCGCGTCTGGGCGCATTCCGAGGATGAGCAGGTACGGCTGCGCGCGGTTTCGGCAATCGCAGATATTGGTACTGACGATACGGTTCCGGATTTGGTCGAAGCTTTTCATCATGATCCCTCATTCCACGTGAGGATTGACGGCGCCGGCTGCGGGCTTGCCCACTGTGGCATGCTTACTCGGGCGCAGCGCATGCAGGCGGTGCCAGGGCTGATCGAGATAGTTGAGGACAAAAAGGTTGATGCCGAAACCGTAAAGTATGGCTACCGCGCTCTGCGTGAGATTACTGATCAGAAACTGGGCGATAGTGCTCCGCTGTGGCGGGAGTGGTATGCGGACAACGGCGCTGAAACAACTGAGCGCTTCCGGCAGTTTCAAAGGATGATGGAGTCGCAACCGTAGTCACCGCTAAGGACCGGATCCGAGCCGCCTTGAACCCTTCTCCCCGCCGCCTTAAACTTAATCTAGATGCATACCCATAGCCATGGCGCCGGCCAACGAACCACAAAAATCCTGCGGGTTTCGCTGGTTGTGACTTTGGCCTACATAATATTGCTGGTGATTGCCGGCATCCGCGCCCATTCTCTGGCGTTGCTTTCTGAGGCTGGTCATAATCTCTCCGATTTCGTTGCGTTGTTGCTTTCGCTGGTCGCAGTGTATTTGGAGTCGCGTCCGCCCAGCGCTACCAAGACTTACGGCTGGCATCGCGCGGGAGTACTGGCGGCGCTGGTGAATGCTGGGTCTCTCGTGGCGGTTTCGTTCTTGATCTTCTACGAAGCCTTTCGGCGGTTGCAGAATCCTGGGAACGTGCAGGCGCACGTGATGATCTGGGTTGCGGCTGCTGGCGTATTGATGAATGGAGTGATTGCACTGCTGCTGTACCGGTCGGGCCGGGATGTCAACATCCGCAGCGCCCTTCTGCACGAGATTGGCGATACGATTTCGACCGCCGCGGTTATCGTTGGCGGCTGGGTGATTCTGGGCACAGGGCAGTATTATTGGATTGATTCGGCGCTATCGTTCGGCATCGGCGCGTTGATTCTCTGGTCGGGGTTCGGGATCGTGCGGGAGACTTTGAACATTCTGCTGGAGGGGACACCGCGCGGCATAAAGCTTGATCGGGTCGAGGCTTGCATGCGGGCGGTCGAGGGCGTGAACGATGTCCACGATCTGCACGTGTGGAATATTGGGTCGGAGACGCGGGCATTGTCCTGTCACATCTCAATCGAGGACATTCCGCCGTCGGTCAGTGAGCGCATTTTGCGTGATGTGAAAGAACGCCTTCACGAGGAATTTCATATCGATCACACCACGATTCAGTTCGAGCACGTGATCTGCGAAGTCGCGCATGGGTGCGTGATTCCGGTGAATGAAGAGCATGGGCGCGAGCACTGAGAGGGGATTATAGGGAGGCTCAAAGCATGGCACGTCATCTGGCAATCGCGGAGTGGATTCGGCAAGCACTCGGACTGGCGCACCGTCGCGAGCTTGTCGGAAATACCGAACAAAAACTGGACGTCATCCGTGCGGCTGCGCGGCATGACTTCCCGGTTAATGATACCGCAGGCATGTCAGCTGAAATTGAGAAGGGATACGCGACGGGTTCGAATCGTCATGGCGTATCGTAAGGGCCCTGAACAAAGTTAATTCTGGGCCTGCTTTTCATAAATCTCTCGTGCTGTTTCCAGCGTGTCCGCTTCTTCTGGTGGTTTGTCGGTTCTGATTCGGACGATTCTCGGGAAACGCAACGCGTAGCCGCTATCGTGACGCTCCGAGCGCATCATGTTGTTGAAGGCTACTTCGAGCACGATCTTGGGCTCAACTATCAGGCGGAATCCCTGGTCTTCAATTGTGTGATTGAGAAACCATTTGGTCATTTCGGCAATCTCCGCGTCGGTCAAGCCGGAGTAGGCTTTGCCGATATTTACCAGGCGCTCGCCGTCGCGCACAGCGAAGGTGTAATCGCTGAGAACGCCGATGCGCTTGCCGTGGCCGTATTCGACCGCGGTGACCACGACGTCGAGCGTGGCTAGTTCGCGTTTTAGCTTTAGCCACGATTTCCCTCGCCTCCCCGGGGTGTAGGTTGACTCGGGATTCTTGATCATCAGGCCTTCGTTGCCGCGGGCTTGGGCCGCTTCGAACAGTTGATCGAGTTCCTGCGGCGAGGAGACGCGAAAGGCGGGCGCGCGAAAAAGCCGGGCTGCGATTGGCGGGTCTGGCGATTCCAAAAACAAAAGACCTTGGGCTCCGCTCGACTTTACCGAGATAGGAATTCTGGCGGCTGCTAACAGCTCGTCGAGTATTTTTGCTCGCTCTTGCAACGGACGATCGATCAGCAATTCTCCGCCGGCGTAGAGGACATCAAAAACCAGATAGGCGACCGGCACCCGCCGCATCATTTGATCGCTGACTTTCTTGCGGCCGAGCCTTTGCTGCAATGCGCTGAAAGGCAACGCGCGGCCGGCTTCGCCGGATTCGGCGGCCAGATAACTCCAGGCAACGATTTCTCCGTCGAGGATTACGTCTTGCGGAAGACCGGCCAGCGCGTCCGGCAACTCGGGGAAGGATTCCGTGATCTCGTCGCGAGTGCGTGAAAAGATCCGCACCTCGCCACCGGAGCAGTGTGCTTGCGCGCGGATGCCGTCGTATTTGTCTTCAACCAGAGCGTTCTCGAAGTAACTAAGGGCTTCTTCCGCGGACTGGGCGGGGCTGGCCAGCATGAATCCCAAGGGGTGGAAGAGGCGCATCTTCACGTCGGTGAGACCTGCTTCACCCGGGCTGTTCTTGGCTGCGAGTTGCAGGGTTTCACCGATGTCACCGAGCAACATATTGGCACGCTGCACTTCGCTTAGCTTGTTGCCATAGGCTTTGGCGATGGCTTCTTCGACCAGGCTTTCTTTCAGGCCGATCCGCAGATCTCCGGTTATGATCTTGATGATGTATTTGGCCTCGAGCGGGGTCAGTTGCGAGAGTAGTTCGCGGACGAGTAGCGCTTTGGCGGCAGGGCCACGGGCTGCGGCTATCTTCCAGAATATTGCTTGCACTTTTAGAATGCTTAAGCCGGGTTGGTCGGTCGAGTTTGCATGCTCGTTCTCTCCCGCACCGCCGAGCTTTTCTCGGTTTGGACGGGCGAGTCGCCCGTCACCACACGGTAGAACTTCTGCGGCTGCGGCGCCCAGGTCTCCGTGTTTGCGGTAGGCCGCGGTCAGTTCCTCGGCGCTTTTTCCCGAAAGCTCCTCGACCACTTGCCATAGCAGCCGTCCTCCTACTTGCAGCGTGGTCTCCTCCCACATAGGGAAGGGCCTGCCGGACAGAAAAACTGCTGCCACGGAGGCCTCCTCGGGCGGGCTCGACTGCAGGTAGTCGGCGACTATCGCGATTTTTTCGAGCTTCTTGGTAGTGCCCGCGATGCGTTCGCAGGCTTCAGCGAATTTGCGCATGGGAATGCTCGTGCCGGGCTTGATCCATCGTCACGCTGCGCTGTCGAGCTTCGCTCGAGCCGTACCCTTCGACTTCGCTCAGGGCAGGCTCGCGAAGACCCGTCCCCGCACAGACGCTCCGCGTAATGGCTATGGGTAAGCCTCTTTGAACCTGATACTTAGCCCCTCGGCCAGCCTATCCTAAAATCGACTCTGGCTGTGATACTCTTACTCTGGTGCTTCGGTACCGGAAAGATCATCCAATCGTCATGGGCTTTGTGCGAACATTGTGGCGCTTCTTCGTAGCTATCCAGTTGCTGCCTGCGCTGGAGGGCGGCGAAGAGACTCTTGTCGGCGGCCAAGCCGTCCTGGAAGGCGTTATGATGCGTTCGCCGCATGCCTGGGCGATTGCGTGCCGCAAGCCTTCGGGTGAGGTCTCGACCTACAGTGAGCCTCTGGAGCGGCTTTCGGAGAAACATAAATGGATGGGCTGGCCGGTTATGCGCGGCGTCATGACGTTGGGTCATGCTATGACGCTGGGCTTCCGCGCGTTGAAGTTTTCCGCCAATGTTGCGCTTGAGGAGTTGCGGCCTGCGGCTGAACCGGGTGAGCCCGAGAAGAAGAAGCTGGAAATTAGCGGTTGGATTGCGGCTGTCAATATTGTGTTTTCGGTTGGCTTCTTTATCTTCATGTACAAGTTTCTGCCGCTGGTCGCGACTACGGAATTGAAACGCGTGAGCCCGGTTTTTGGCGAGCAGATAGTTTTCAACCTGGTGGATGGTCTTATCCGTCTGCTTTTGTTCCTGCTGTTTATCTGGGGTACGTCGCTGTGGAAGGATATTCGGCGGGTGTATGAGTATCACGGGGCCGAGCACAAGACGGTTTTCGCTTTTGAGAACGGGGATCCGCTGGACACGGCTGAGGTGCAGAAGTATTCGACTTATCATCCGCGTTGCGGAACCAGCTTTCTGATGACCGTGATGATCATCTCGATTTTCGTGTATATGCTGGTGCCGGTGACGACCTTCTGGGCGCGGTTTGCGGTTCGCATTGCGCTGCTTCCGGTGATCACCGGGTTGTCTTACGAGATCATTCGTTTCGCCGCCAAGCACCGCGGCTCGCTGTTTGCTCTTATGACGGCTCCGGGTTTGTGGATGCAGCGCATCACCACCAAACCTCCTTCGGATGAGCAGGCTGAGTGTGCCATCGTGGCTTTGGATCAGGCTATGTCGCTGGAGAAGCAGCGTGGTGGCGAGTTGGTCATTGCCTAGGGCCGAACCCGTCGTTGGTCGTTCGTCGTCCGTCGTTCGCTAAAACTGATGGCGGTGGGCGACCCATTCTGGTCATTCATCACATACAACCTGCCGGAAGAAGAACTAGAAAGTTCATCTGGAGGTCTGTATGTCGTCATCGTCGTTCCGGGACCTACGGGTATGGCAGGAAGCAATGAAGCTTACGACTGAGATCTACAGAGGAACAGTTACTTTTCCGCGGCATGAGCTTTACGGGTTGTGTTCACAAATGCGGCGAGCCGCAGTCTCTATACCAAGTAATATTGCTGAGGGCAAGGGCCACCACTCCGATAAGGAGTTCTCACATTTTCTATTTCATGCGCGGGGTTCGCTATTGGAATTGCAGACTCAGCTTTTGATTGCGGAAGAATTACAATATTTGTCTGGGGAGGATGGACAACGACTGTCAGCCATGTGTGAAGGTCTTGGTCGCGCTCTCAGTGGCTTGATCAACTCTCTTCAGGGGAAGGTTGCCTGATCCGAATGGCCAACGACGAACGGCCAACGACCAAAGGCTAAGAACTTTATGTTTGAGCGGCTTGACCAAATCGAGGCGCGTTACGAGGAGCTGACGCAGGCGCTGGCTTCGCCGGAGATCATGAATGAGTCGGCGAGATATCAGAAGACTGCAAAAGCGCATAGCGAAATCAGTCTCATCGTCGAGCGGTACCGTGAATATAAAGATTTGAAACGGGGCATTGCGGAGAGCCGGGCGTTGCTGGCCGACGAGAAAGATCCTGAAATGCGGGCCTACGCGCAAGAGGAGTTGGGCAAACTGGAGGAACGTGTCGGCGCCGTGGAAGCCGAGCTTAAAGTCCTGCTTCTGCCCAAAGATCCCAATGATGAGAAGGATGTGATCCTGGAAATTCGGGCGGGTACTGGCGGGGACGAGGCCACTTTGTTTGCCGCGGAGATGTTTCGCATGTATACGCGTTATGCGGAAACTCAAGGTTGGAAGGTTGAAATACTTTCGACTTCGGAGTCCTCGGCCGGTGGATTGAAGGAAGTGATTGCGCTGATTGAAGGGCAGCGGGTATTTTCGCGCTTGAAATATGAAAGCGGGGTGCATCGCGTGCAACGCGTGCCGGCAACTGAGCAGCAGGGCCGGATCCACACTTCGGCAGTTACCGTTGCGGTTCTGCCCGAGGCGGAGGATGTGGATGTCAAGATCGAGGCTAAAGATCTGCGAATCGATACGTTCTGTTCTTCGGGGCCCGGCGGGCAATCGGTGAACACGACTTACTCTGCGGTGCGCATTACGCACATCCCGACAAACACGGTGGTGAGCTGCCAGGATGAAAAATCGCAGATCAAGAACCGCGAAAAAGGCATGCGGGTGTTGCGCTCGCGGCTTTATGAAATGGAGATGCAGAAGCAGCAGGACGCTCTGGCTAAGGAGCGCAAGGCGATGGTGGGTTCAGGCGATCGCAGCGAGAAGATACGGACTTACAACTTTCCGCAGAATCGTGTTACGGATCATCGCATTGGCTTGACCATCCATCAGCTTCAGGAAGTCATGGATGGGAAACTGCAGCCGCTGATCCAGGCGCTGACGACGCATTATCAGACTGAGAAGATGAAGGAAACCGCTAGCGTCGTCTAGGCGGCCTCGGTGGCTTTGGGTATGCGCTTGCCTAGGCCTCGGCGGCGCCTGACGTTGATGTCACTCGGCACAGATTCGACAGAGACGTATGGAATAGCGCCCAGCCAACATGTGCGACTTCTCTGGGCTTCGAGCAAACGATTCGAAATACGTGGTCAGTTTGTTGCTGAACCACCGCTCCCGTATTACCGAGCTGGTCGAGCCAGTGTTTCTACCTCTCGGGGGGTAAGTGCTCGGGGAACTCGATTGTGAATGACGCGGGCTCCATCGAAGAGATAATACCCGGTTATTCGCTTGTGGGGATGAAACGTTCGGCTCAGCAAATTCCGGAAATGCAACCGCTAAAGCCGGATCCGTTTCTCGACTATTGGCATGACTGAAGTCATGCCCTAATGCGAAACTCCAGCACGAGCAAGGACGCTCCCGCCTGCATCTTCTTCGCACAGGACCGGTCAGCGTGCACGCAGCATTTGCAGAAGACCGCGACTTCCAGCCAACAAAAAGCCTCCTGCTTGCGCAGGAGGCTTTTTCTGGGGGAGGGCGTCCGGGCGTTTGCGCCCTTCGGCCGGGAAAAACTATTTAGTTGGCGCTTGCTGGTCTGGCGTGGTTGAGGTCGAAGCCAGCTGTTCCAAGTCGTTCTTTAGCAGGCTTACTTCTACCCGCCCGCCGCTAGTTCGCTTGGTCTTGGTCTGCTCCTCAGTGCTGGCGCTGGGAACGGGGGCGTTGCCCATACCCACCACATAAATCCGGTATACCGGAATGTCATGGTTCAGCACCAGGTACCGGACCACGGAGTCTGCCATTTTCTGTGAAGTGGCAATCGCGGCCTGGCCGTGTCCCGAGGAGAAGCCCTGCACTTCGATGATGTAGCCGCGCTGACTCTTTAACGGAGTCGCCATGTCGTCGAGAGCGGTCTTGGCGTTCTGGCTCAGGACGCTCTGACCGGGACGGAAGCGAATTTCGGTCTGATTGGTGGCCTTGTATTGATCGATGTTGCCGACTACCTGTTCAACCGTGGAGAGCCGGGTATTGGCTTGGGTTGCAGTCTGCTGCGCCGCCTGGGCTTTGTTGCCGGCGTCAATGGCGTGCTGGTCGGCTTCATTGGCCTTGGACGAAGCCAACTGGATGCCTTGCTGGGCGCGCGAATCCACGTCCTTGATCATTTTGCTGTTGCTCGCGGTGAGCTCGTCGAGTTCATTCACGCGGTCGCGAATGGGCTGGGTCTGGCGCTGTACATATTTCTTGCGCGCAAAAGGATTCACTTTGCCCCAGAAGCCTTGGCGGGTCTCAGGCTGCAAAGGCTGCTTACCAGTAGCGCCGACGCTCGGCATGGAAGACGACTGGTCAGTGCTCGATGAAGCAGTAGGGGCACTTTGGGCCGCCGGAGCAGTCTGCGTTGGTTGGCTGGCGGCGGGTTGATCCTGCGAGGTCGAGCCGGTCTGCGCAAAGGCTGGCAGAGCGAGCACGATAGAGACGAACAGCGCTACAAGCACACGATTCTTCATTTAACTTTCCTCCGAGGTAGGGAGCGTCTGGGAGCTCCACTCATGCACGCCTTATTGGCGTGCTGTCAAAACTTGGGATGTCGGTGGCCGTTGACTCTGGCACCGCAGCTCTCTATAACAGGTCGAGTGCCAAACTGTGGGAGAGCTAACTCCTTGGCTTGCAACAACATTGTTCTCCCGCAACGTTAGAAGCGGAGAATAATAATCCGCTTCGAGGGTAATTTTGGCGGAGCTGGTATAAAAACTGCTTGGCCGAGAGTCAAGTGGCACAGGACATTAGATGCCAAAAGCGAAGGCAAGAGTTTACTTTTTCAGGTTGCCACAGATTGACGCTAATCTGCACGATACTGCCTCTTCTTCGCTCTTCTTGATCTACGAAAACCCGCGTAAATCCGTGTCGCTTTTGGCCGTTTCCCATTTACCCGCAATACTTCTCGTGCTGCTCGTAGATGTAGTTATCGGTCATGCCGGCGATATAGTCGCAGACCACACGCGGCAACGGCTCTTGTCTGGCTTTCTCCTGATAATTAAAGGGCAGGTTTTCCGGCTTCGCCATCCAGAACTTGAACAACTCGCTGACCACTCGTTCAGCGTCGTTCTTTTCGGGATCGAGTGTGGCGCTGAAATAGAGATTTCTGTAAAGAAAGTTTTTGGCTTCGCGCCGTTCCTGCTCGACGGCCGCACTTAAAGTGACAAGGCGATCAGTACTGCAGCGCACATCGTTAAGACTGCTTACACTGGCCTGGCGGATGTTTTCTTTGGTGTTTTCGATTAGATCTCCTACCCAACGGTTGAGCATGCGTTTGAGCGTCTCGTTAAATTGCAGCTTATCGATCGCGTCCGGATAGATGGATTCTACTTCACGGTAAAGGCGCTCGAAAATAGCTGTACCGTTGCGTATCTGCTCAAGCGTGAGCAGACGGGATTCGTAACCATCGTCGAGGTCGGCAGTGCTGTAGGCAATTTCATCGGCGACGTCGATGAGCTGCGCTTCGAGCGGCGGACGAAGGTCAAGCAAATATTCGGAGAGCTCCGGAAACTGGTCAGCAGGGTAATCGTGCGAATGCTTGATAATGCCTTCGCGGATTTCGAAGGTCAGGTTGAGTCCGCGAAAGGCAGCGTAGCGCAACTCGAAGTCTTCCACAATGCGCAGCGCGTGCAGGTTGTGGTCAAAGAAAAAACCGTGCTCGCGCATGGCAATGTCGAGCGCTTTTTCGCCGGCATGGCCGAAGGGCGGATGGCCGACGTCATGCACCAAGGCGAGGGCCTCGACCAGGTCCACGTTGAGGCCAAGTTGAGCGGCGATGGTTCTGGCAATCTGCGCGACTTCAATGGTATGGGTCAGGCGATTGCGAAAGTGATCGGAGTAGCGGCGGGTAAAGACTTGAGTTTTGGCTTCGAGGCGGCGAAAAGCCCGGGAATGGATGACGCGATCACGGTCGCGCTGGAAGTCGTTGCGGTAGGAATGCTGGGGCTCGGGATAACGGCGTCCGCGGGATTGCTCCACCCGCACGGCGTAGTCGGCGAGCATGGGAAAAGTTTAGCAGAAACAGCGCTTGGCAATTAGCACTTGGTAATTAGCATTCAGCACTCAGTCGCCAAAGCTCTTTCGGATTCCGCGAGCCGCTGAAGGGCTGAGCGCTAAGTGCCGAGTGCTGTTCTTTCTACTTGTTCCCCGGATCTTCCTTCGCCAGTTTCATTTTTGCGGACTCGAGCTTCTGCGTCACTTGAGCTAGGTTATCGGTGTCCACTTCTGAAGCGACGGTCTTATTCCACTCGTTGATGGCCCGTTCCCAGTGCGCAGCCGCCAGTTTGAGACGGCCGGTCTTCTGATAGAGGTCGCCGAGGTGATCCTGGACTGTGGGATCCATCCCCATATGCTGGGAGGCCTTCATCAGATTGTCTTCCGCCAGTTCATACTTTCCCAGACGGAAGTAGGCCCAGCCAAGTGAATCCAAATAGGCACCATTCGCAGGCTCGAGCTCGACGGCCTTCTTTATCATAATGAGCGCTTCGTCGAGTTTGGCGCCGCGATCGGCAAGCATGTATCCGAGATAGTTGAGTACGGCGGCGTTCTGCGGATCGGTGGCGAGCACTTTGCGAAACACTTCTTCGGCCTGTTCGTATTTCTTTTGGCGCTCGTAAGTGGACCCGCGCAGGAACTCTACGTATTCCTTGTCCTCATCTTTGGTGGAAAGCTGGGCTGCCTTGTCGAGAGCCGCCTCGGCTTCGCTCCAACGCTTCAACCGGCCGTACATTTGAGCCAGGCTGATGTAGACTTCGCGATCCTGAGCGGTTCCATCGAGCAGAGACTTCACCTGCTCCAGGCCGGCATCAGGCTGGCCCATGTCGGCCAGTTGCGCGGCGTAAACCATCTTCAGGCCGCGATCCTTGGGCAGTTTTTGGGTCGCTTCCTTGGCCGCGTCGGTAGCCTTTTGCCACTGTTTGGCTTCCCGGTAGGTGTCGATAATCTGCTGGTAGCCGCGTTCGGCGTTGTCATCGCCCAAGGGAAGCATTTTGCGGAATGTATCTAACGCGAGTTGCTCATTGTTGTTGTCGCGATAGACCGTGCCCAGACGCTCAAGAAATACGGCGCGATTGTTCTTCTCGCTCTGGCTGTAGTTGTTGTCCGCCTTGTCGGTTTTCTTCACCAGGTCTTGCAGAATTTGCGCGGCTTCATCATAACGGCCTTGGGCCTGGTATACGGCAGCGATGTTGTACGGAACTTCCATGGAGTCCTGCACCATGGACTCGGCCTTCTTTAAATTGTCCAATGCCAGATCAAACTTGCCGTTTCTGCGGTAGATCTCAGCCATGCGCAGGTAGGTTTGCGCGTCCTCGGGATTGGAGTCAGCAATGATTTTGTACTGTTCCAAGGCAGCGTCGGTCTGTCCGTCGTTCAGCAAATTCTGCGCCAGCCCGCGGATGGCATCGAGGTTGTCGCGATCAAGCTCAATGGCTTTTCTATAGGCGGTGATGGCCTGCTTATATTCCTTTCGCTGCTCGTAGGTGTAGCCGAGGGCGGAATAAAGCTTGGCCGACCGGGCTGCGTCCGGTACGGCACTCAACGCCTCGGCTGCGCGGGCGGTGTCGCCTTCCTCGTTGTACAAATAGGCGAGCGTCGTTATGGCTTCTTCGGAATCGGGTTGCAGCTTTACCGCAGTCTTGAATTCGCTTTCCGCTTTTCGCAGGTCGTTGTTCAAGCGGTAAAGCCGGCCGAGCAGCAAGTGATCGTCCACGTTATCAGGTTCGATCTTTATGATTTCCTGGTACTGCTCGATGGCCAGTTTGAGCACGCTGTCAGAGCCGCTCCCGCTCTGGACGTCTCCCAACGACCGCAGGTAAATACGGCCCAGGAGTTTGTGTGCTTCTAAATTGTTGGGGTCTTTCTTAAGGATGTCCTGGGCTTCAAGGACGGCATCACGAATGCGCCCGGTCTTGGCATAAAGCTCGGCAAGTCCTGAGGTCAGGTACTCGGAAGTGGGGTCGGCGTCGATGGCTAGCCGATACTCCTCGATGGCTTTGGTGGCGAGATCGCTGCGGTTGTAGACCGCAAACTGATCTTCGTACATATGGGCCACGCTGTAGTGGTAGTACGCGGCTGCCCGGTCCATTTTTCGCGGAGCAGGCGCTGCGGCCGGTTTTGCAGCCGCAGCGGGGGTGGACGGGTCGGAAGCTTGCTGCGCCACAGCGGTAGCAGCCAAAAACAACACAAAAATAGACCAGCGCATGCTTTTCATCGCGTACCTTCGGTTTCGCAAACCCATAGCGATTGGATGCTGAACCGCCGTAGGTGGGTGCTCTGTGTTATTGTAAACCTTCGTCAACCAGGATAACGAAAAAGCGCCTGTTGGAAATGGGCAGAAAGGGTTCGGAGGTACAGGGACGATGGATTTACGAAGCCTGCGCTCTCTGTAAATCCTGAGGTTGCAACTCGGTTTCTGGGTTCAGTGGCTCCCAGCGAGCGACCCGGCATCCGTCTGGGTAAACTTTGGATTGATAACGAATTGGGATGCGCCGGCCATCCTTGGCGAGAAGGCTGTAGTGCCCGCCCATTCCACCTTGCGTTATGTATTGACGAAAGGTTTCTGGTACCTGCGCGCGTAATTCGGGGGCGGCGATGTCGTCGATAGTCCTGGCCAGCAATTCTTCGCGGCTATAGCCTAGCAGTCGACAGACGCCGTCGGTAACTTCGACATAGCGTCGATTCGCGTCCACGAAGACTACGTATTCGCCAGCGATTTCGGAGTGGGAGTGATGGATCCGCTCTATAGTCGGGGATGGATGGGCCGCCAACTCTTCTTGCAGGAGGCGCAAGTTCTGTCGCGCATCCTTGATCTGGTTCATTTCTTCAAAGCTACCGGATGCCGAGAGTAAACGAAGCCTCGCCTGGATTGCGTCTTCGGCAAGTTTCAGGCGTTCGGGAAGTTTTTGATAGTCCACTTCCAGTAGCGCGGAGTGGTATAAATCGACCCAACTTCCCTGCTGTTCATCTGATTTCACGATGTTTTGCCTCCATGGTAAACACAGATGAAAAACCGCTAAAGTCTTATAACACAAATGCTTGATCAAGTATGTTAGGGCACGAACCAAGTCCACTCGTTAGCTGCCTGAACTGGATGAACTAACCGGCCTGAATATCGATTTAAGACGCTAATGCCGAAAATGCCTCACGCCCGCGAAAATCATAGCTAGGCCGAGGCGGTCGGCAGCTTCGATTACTTCCTGGTCGCGCACCGACCCGCCCGGCTGGATGATTGCCGTGGCATCGGCTTTGGCGATTTCTTCCACGCCATCGGGGAATGGGAAAAATGCATCCGAGGCGGCGACGGTTCCTTTCAGCGGGAGGACCGCCTTCATGGCTCCGATCTTGCAAGAATCCACCCGGCTCATCTGTCCGGCGCCGACGCCCACGGTCTGTCCGTCGCGGGCATAGACGATGGCATTGGACTTTACATGCTTGCAAACTTTCCAGGCGAAAAGTAGAGCCCGTTTCTCTTCCGGCGTGGGTTGACGCTTGCTGACGACTTTCAGTTCGCTTTCTGCGAGCGGGCGCGCATCGGCATCTTGAAGGAGAATTCCGCCGGAGACATTCTTCAGCGTCCACTTCTGACGAATATCAGTAATTTCCACAAGCCGCAGGTTCTTCTTAGACGCGAACTTGGCTTTGGCAGCTTCATCGAACGATGGGGCGGCAATTACTTCCAGAAACAGCTTGGCCATTTCTTCGGCTGTGGCGGCGTCTATCGGGCGATTCACGCCGATGACCCCTCCGAAGGCGGAAACCGGATCGCATTCCAGAGCCTTCCTGTAGGCTTCAGCCAGAGTCTTGTCGGTCGCAGTTCCGGCGGGATTGGTGTGTTTGATAATCGCGCAAGCTGGCTCTTCGAATTCCTGAGCCAGGTCCCAGGCTGCTTGCAGATCGACGATGTTGTTGTAAGAAAGCTCCTTGCCTTGAAGCTGGCGTCCATTGGCCACACCTTTGCCGGAGCCATCGGAGTACATGGCCGCTTTCTGATGGGGATTCTCTCCGTAGCGCAGATCCATCAATTTTGTGAAGGACAAGCGCAGAGTCTGGGGGAAGCCTAGTTCTTCATGAAACTCGAAACGGCCGTTGGCACTGACTCGCTCCAGGGTGGAAGCGATGGCGGAGTCGTACGCTGCTGTGGTTGCGAAGGCTTTCTGGGCCAAATGCCATTTTGTGGCCGCGGACAATTCACCGCCGGACTGAGCCAACTCTTTCGCAATTTGGTCGTAGTCGGCAGGCGATGTGACGACGGCGACATCCTGGAAATTCTTGGCCGCGGAGCGAATCATCGAGGGCCCACCGATGTCGATGTTCTCGATCAGTTCGTCGAAGTGGACGTTTGGTTTGGCGGCGGTCTTTTCGAAGGCATAGAGGTTGACGACTACCATGTCGATGGGAAGGATCCCGTGTTCAGCCACTGCCGTCCGGTGGGATGGGTTTTCGCGGCGATGCAGAATTCCTCCATGTACCTTGGGGTGCAAAGTTTTGACCCGGCCATCGAGCATCTCGGGAAAACCGGTGAGGTCGGAAATATCTTTTACCGCGATGCCTGAGTCACGCAGCAGCTTGGCCGTGCCCCCGGTGGAGATCAGTTCTACGCCCAAGTTGGAGAGCTTCCCGGCGAACTCGACGATGCCGGTTTTATCCGTGACACTGAGAATGGCGCGCTGGATCTTTCCTTGGGCGTGTGGCATTGCAGACCTCTGATTGTGGAGGATGGCGTAATGGAAAGTTTATCAGCAGTGGGCCCGAGCCCAAAAAACCTCGCTTCGCTCGGCGCCCGGACGAGGCGTCCGGCCCTGCGTGGGACAGGCGAGTCGCCCGTCTCCACGCCACCTACTAGGCTTTGGCTTTTGCTTTCAGGCGGACTTGGCCGTCTTGCATCTCGACCGTGTATTCCACCGCTTGGCAGCCGTGTTGTTTGCGGATCTGGTCGGTTTTTTTCTGCACGAAAGATGTGAAACTGTCGATGTTGCCGGTAACGGACTCGCCCGCTTTTTTCTTGGCCTCGGTTAGGGCTTTGTAGAGTTTTTCTACCTGATCATGTTCGCTGCGGGCATCGGAGCACTGGATGGTGAGCGGGCCCTCGTTGGCGCCGTGCTCCGTTGCGACCGCTGCAGCGGCTCCTCCGCGGGTCACTCCGTATACCGGATGGTGGTGCGGTTCGTGCTCCTCTGAGGGACGCACACCTTGTACGGAGAGCAGTGCGTCCTGCGGACGACGGTAGCCCTCTTCGCGGATGCGCGCCTTCTTGCGCCACAAGTCGCTATAAATGGCGTAACGCTGCGCCATTTCGTTGTAGCGGAAGCGCTGTTGGAAGCTCATCCGTCCGCCATCGCTGAACTTGCGCAGCAGGCTCAGCACCTTCCACTCAACATCCGTGGGTGGCTTCTTGGTGGGGTTGCTGAAATAGCACTCGTACTCGATCTTGAGCCGGCGCAATTGCGATTCGAGTAAAGTCAGTTCCTCGTCAATGGTCACGGAGAATTCTCCAATCCCAGTGTAGGGCGTAGGCAACGGGCCGACGAGGTACCCATTGGTCACCAGAGGGATAGAACGGAAGTAACCCGAGGCAGCTTTTGGCTTTTAGCCTTTAGCTCTTGGCTTGAATCTTCAGAACTCGCGGGAGGTGGACTCTTGAGCTAAAGGCCAAGAGCTAACAGCCAAGAGCTAACAGCCAAGAGCTGATTCACTTCGCATTTGAGGCCATCTTCTTAACCATGGCCAGGACCAGCTTACGATCGCTGTCGTTGAGGCTCACGGAGTAGCGTCGGATCTGGCTCAGGAAGCGGACCTCGTCATCGGAGAGTTGCGGCAAACCTTTGGCGCCGTTGGTGTGCCCGGATTCGGCGAAGAACTGCGATAGAGGGAGCTCCATCGCTCCCGCGATCTTCGAAAGCGTGTCGAGAGACGGGATGGTGTGACCGTTTTCCACTCGCGAGAGGTAACAGCGCAGCAATCCGGTGCGCTTTTCTATGTCCCCCTGGGACATACCTTTCTCTAGCCGGTAATTCCTAATGGTCTCGCCGATGTTCATAGAGAAAACGGCCAACTTAGTTCTCCGCGATGGTGAATAGTAACCAGAGGAATACCGTCTGGCAAGTGGAATTTTGCTGCACAATTCGCGAGGCAGTTGGAAATCGGCACTCAGCATTCAGACACCCATGATCCGCACATTACGTTTTTTCTGTCAAAGATAATTGCCGAAGGGCTGAGTGCTGAATGCTGGTTGCTGAATCGTGAGTACTCATTTTCCCAGCGTGTCGGCTAGAAATTTCACTGTCCTCTTCCAGGCGTCGGCGGCATCATCGGCTCGATAACCGTCTTTGTTGTTGGGATTTTCAAAACGATGGCCCGCATCCGGATAAATCACAATCTCCACCTTCTTGCCCATTTGCTTCAGGGATTGCTCAAACTTCTTTACGTCGTCCACGGGAATGCCGCGATCCTGGCCGCCAAAAATGCCGAGGATGGATGCATTGATTTTCTTAAGTGATTCGGAGTCGGTCGCCAGATGGCCGTAATTGATTACGTCTGCCGCGAGCGTAGGCTCTTGCAGCGCGACATCGAGCGAATAGCCGCCCCCCATGCACCAGCCGATCGACCCGATTCTGTCCTTTTTCACGTTCGATTGAGCTTTGAGGAATTCCACAGCCGCGTGCAAATCACGTTTAGCACGGTCTTCCGGCACGCCACGCATAAGTTCGTGGGCTTCCTCGGGCGTAGTTGCGAGTTTGCCCCGATAGAGATCAATGGCCAGCGCGACATAGCCCAGATCAGACAGCTTCGACGCCTGTTCCTTGTCCCAATCGTCGAGTCCAAACCATTCGTGGATGACGATAATCCCAGGAAATGGACCCTTCCCTTCGGGCGCGTAAAGCAACGCTTGTACGGTTTCGTCTCCGCTCTTGTAAGAAACCTTCTTGGAAGTGGCGGCGAAAGCAACCGTGGCAAAAAGCAATGTGAGAGTCAAGCAAAAGAATTTCAAGGCAATTCCTCCGTGGCGCCGGCGTCTCGCCGGCTGTGTTGAGGGCGTCGCACCCTCATTCGAATTTGATTCGCACTTCCGCGCTATTCCGGCCTACTGCTCATCCTCGCCGTGTGCGGGCAAGATGCCCCTCACGATAGCCGGCGAGACGTCGGCGCTACAACTGCAGTTCCCAAGCGATTGGAGCGTGATCTCTGAAACTTAGTGAGCTACAGGTCCCCAATTGTAGGCACAGTAATTATAGTTCGCAGTCAGAGTTGGGTCTCGCATGCGCCATTTGGGAATTTCCCGGTCGACAAGAACCCAGATACCTCGCTCCGCTTGGGATGCCAGGGAGGAAGTGCCGGAGACTATCGGCGCGCAGCCGGGACCTTTGCCGGCTCTGGCGCGGCGCTGGGCATAGTGGTCACGCGAGCCCCGGTGGACGAGCTTTGGGCAGCCGCGGCAGCAGCCGCTGGGGCTGCCACCGGCGTCAGTCCCAGTTGCTTCCGCACCTCAGCTTCGAGCTTGATCATCGTGTCTTTGTTTTCCTTGAGGAAGGCGCGCGCATTTTCGCGGCCCTGGCCGATCCGTTCGCCCTTGTAGCTGTACCAGGCGCCGGACTTCTCCACGATGTTATGAAGAGCGGCGATGTCGAGCAGGTCGCCTTCGCGCGAAATGCCCTCGCCGTACATGATGTCGAATTCGGCTTCCCGGAAGGGCGCGGCTACTTTGTTTTTTACGACTTTTATCTTGGTGCGGGAGCCGGTGACGATGTCGCCTTCTTTTATGGCGGCGATGCGGCGAATATCGATGCGCACCGACGAGTAGAACTTCAGGGCTCGGCCGCCGGTGGTGGTCTCGGGATTGCCGAACATCACGCCGATCTTTTCGCGGATCTGGTTGATGAAGATCAAACACGTGCGCGATTTCGAAACCGTTCCAGTGAGCTTACGCAATGCTTGCGACATTAACCGCGCTTGCAAGCCCATGTGACTATCGCCCATCTCGCCATCGAGTTCGGCTTTCGGTACGAGCGCGGCAACCGAATCGACGACCAGCACGTCAATCGCGCCCGAGCGCACTAGCGCCTCGGTGATTTCAAGCGCCTGCTCGCCATAATCCGGCTGCGAGACCAACAGGTTGTCGACGTCAACACCGAGTTTCTTCGCGTATCCGGGATCGAGCGCGTGCTCGGCGTCTACGAATGCAGCCATGCCTCCCATCTTTTGTGCCTCAGCGATGACTTGCAGCGTGATCGTGGTTTTGCCCGAGGATTCAGGCCCGAAGACTTCGACCACACGTCCGCGCGGGAAGCCGCCGACGCCCAAAGCCGCATCAAAGGAAATCGCCCCGGTGGGAATTACAGCAATAGGAACGATAGCTTCCTTCGATCCCAGCCGCATGATCGAACCCTTGCCAAACTGCTTTTCGATTTGTGCAAAGGCCAGATCAATCGCTTTTGTCCGTTCATCGGCCATATGAGGCGGCTCCTTTTTGTGATCGCAGGATGATTCAGGCCGAATTATACATGCACATCTAAGCGAATGAAAAGCGAATTACGCGACAATCGGTGGAAAAGTTCCCGAATTGGAGCTGCCATCATGTCATCGAGAGCACGCCGCTGATCCTGTGCTCGCGGCCCCCTCGATGCTTCCGCGGCCACCCTGAATCCCATGAATTTACCCGGATTTTACAAAATTACGGGTATTTCTCTACATCCCAGATTGGAAATCCGTAGTAATATTTGCGCTATCAACTGTGACGCTTGCCGCGTCACCATCTTTCCGACCTCGGAGGTTTTACATGGAGGATCGATCTGTTGCTAATTCCGCGACGGCTGCATCCGGTGCTCGAACCGCACCGCACCGCGAAGGCCGCGGCGTCTGGGTTCTTACCGCATATGGCATTTCTGGTTTAGCGCTGTTCGGAATATTGGTGTATTACTTCTCGACCTACGTGACGCATTAGCTCGGGAGAAAGAGACGCAGCAAGCTGCGTCTGTACAGACATTGCTTGCAACGTCTTCAACGGCGCGGCACTACTTAGTGAGCGTTGGATATGGCGATCCGCGCCAGCGACTTCATCATGAAGCCGCGAAGTTTCGTGTATCCGAAAGTTCTTCGCCGAAGCGTTCAGTACGACACCCCAACTCAGTCTTCGCACTCCGCAGCATCACTCGCGAACATGCTACAATGAGCCGCACTCAAGGGCTCCGTTCGAGCAAAGTACACCCAGCGTTTCCCCGCAATCTTTAAGAGACGGACTTGCACCGGTGGCCGAGAATTCCTTGCACAGTACGCCCGTTACATACGCCGACGCCGGTGTCGACATCGAGCGCGCGAACCGCACCAAGAAGCGGATCAAGTACCTCGCCCACAAAACCTTTACTCGGGGCGTACTGAGCGAAATCGGCGGTTTCGGCGGCTTGTTCGCAGTTGATAAGACCAAATACATCGATCCGGTGCTGGTCTCAAGCGTGGACGGGGTTGGCACCAAACTGAAAGTCGCCTTCGAGATGAAGGTGCACCACACCATCGGCGCGGATCTGGTGAACCACTGCGTCAATGACATCGCGGTGCAGGGCGCCACGCCGCTTTTCTTCATGGATTATCTCGCCACCGGCAAGCTCGAGCCGGAAGTCGCGGAAAAAGTCATCGAAGGCCTGGCGGAGGCGTGCAAACACAACGGCTGTGCTTTGATCGGTGGGGAAACTGCCGAGATGCCGGGGTTCTATCCCGAAGGTGAATACGATCTTGCGGGATTCATTGTGGGTGTGGTCGAGCGCGAGCGCATCATCACCGGAAAGACAGTTGAAGTTGGTGACGTGATCCTAGGGTTAGCGTCGAACGGCCTGCACACCAACGGCTATTCGCTCGCCCGCAAGTTGCTGTTTGAAGTCGCGCGATATACGCCGGAATCCTACGTCAACGAACTCAAAGGAAAAGTCGGCAACGAGCTGATGAAAACTCACAAGAGTTATTGGCCGGCGGTGAAGCGTCTGCTGGCGGATGGCGAATGCGTGTCGGCAATGGCGCACATCACCGGTGGCGGCATTACCCAAAATCTTCCGCGCGTACTTCCCCGAGGCGTGGCCGCCGTGATCGAGATTAATTCCTGGCCCGTCCCGCCTATCTTCGAACACCTGCAACAACTCGGCAACGTCCCGCGAGACGAGATGCTCCGCACTTTCAACATGGGGTTGGGCATGCTGCTCGTGGTCCCATCCAAGAAGTTCAAAAAGGCTCAGACCCTGCTGGAACGTGCGGGAGAGAAGGCGTTTACCGTAGGCCGGATTGTGAAGGGTGACCGGAAAGTGATGTATACCTGAGAAGCTGGTAACCACAGAAACACAGAGTTACCGAGACGGTCATCTCTTGAGTAGGTCGACTGGCTCTCTCACATCCGTCACTCTTAAATACTTTGCCAGAGCTGGATACTTCTGGGCCACTGCTTCGTACATCGCATAAGCCACGTTGCGGTAGGAAAAGTGACCCGCAGGCCCCGTTCTCAGCTCCGATATGTAGACAACTTCAGCGAAATCCATCTTGAATAATGTCCGTTTGCGGAATGCCAGCGGAATCGCATATTGGGCATTTTCTTTTGCTTCCGCTCCCGTTCCTCGGCCTAGCTGTGCAACCGCGTCAACCGTGCGCTGCATGACGGCGTCGTAGCTTCGCCGCGCTCCGGCCGCATCCACCTCGGCCGGGATGTCGTAGCCGTGGCTGGTGGTGAAGTCCTGTCCAATCTGGATGCAGCGGCGGTGCCGGTGCATATCGCGGAATCCGCCCACATCCATCAGGATGTCGAAGCGGAACTGTTGTCCGGCGCAGAACGCGCGCAGCATTTCGTCGTGCTTGCCGCGATGCCGCAATCCCAGATCGATGACCTCGCGGCGAATGTATTCTCCCGCGCCCTCGATGGCTTGCCGGATCTGGCGATAGGGATAATGGCTGTGTTCGTAAATCAGCGTAGTGGCGAGTTCTATTTCCAGTGGTTCGTCGTCGAGCAGATCAACCGTCGGCGCTGGCGCGATCTCTAAATTCCCCATCAGCTCTGCTGCGACTTGGCGCAACTCGCGCCGAGTCTCGATCTCGTAGGAGTTCGGATCGGCGTACTTCACCAAAGTTGGTGCCACACGCACTTCTCGCAGTAACTCGCGCTCAGCCCGCTCGCCCAGTTCTGCGGAGACCGACCGGATCTCTTCCACCAGTTCATACAACGCCCCGTGGCTGGCGTTGTGTGCCGGGGAAACTGCCGCGCGCTTCAGCAGTTCGCCCAGCTGTCGAACTTCTTTATGCGTGTGCGAAAGCAGCCGCGAAACCTGGGTTTCAAGCGTACGGGCGTTTACGATCTCTCCCAATGACGTGTTGGTCGAAAGCGGCAGGAGATAGCGTGAGATATCGAAAGCTCGGGCCTTCAAAGTTCGCTCGTACGCTTCCTGTTTCATCTCCGCCGGCCTCGGCGTGATGTCGAGCAAGTACCGGAATGTACGTTCGGAAAGCGATTCGTATTCTGCGAACAGGCTTTCGATCGTCTCTCGATAGCGCGCGCGGGCCGCCTCATCATCGCCGAAATCGGGCGTAAAGTAACCGCTCCTCTTGAAATCCTGGTAGCGCGTTGAACGTTCCTGGCCATCCCAGCGTTGTTCGTCGGCCACTGTGATTGCCGCCAGGATGGAAAGCTTTTCGATAGCCAGTGCCACGTGCGCCAAATCCGCAATCGATCGGTGGCCGTATTGAAAGTAGAAGGTGTTGAGAAATTTTTCTGCCTTCTGCTGGCTGATCTCCTTGAGCGATTCCTTCATGGAGAGAGAAGATCGCGAATACTTCGCCATGGCATAGGCCTGGATTTCAGGCTCTACGCCGTAGACTGCATAAACCCCTACCACGGGCGCATCCGGAGGTGCGTGGTTCCCGCTGGGTGACGTGTTGTCGGCCTCACTCATGCTTGTCGCTGTCCTCATGTTTCCAAGCGACCTAAATCTTAACCGATTTCAAGATGCACAGTATGAGGTGGGAATGGGATAATTTACTGCCCGATGAAGATTGGATCCTAAGCCAAGCAACGGGGCGCGAGCTAGGTAATCAAAAGGTACCTTCGAGCACATCCTCCCGAATGAATGTATCTTTTCCTCGGTCATTGAAATCATATATAAAGATCAATACCTGAATTAGCTCATGCAGCGAACGTTTTTTAGGTTTTTGTGTCTTTGTTTCTGGCTTGCCGGATGGGCATATGCTCAAGCTCCGTTGCTCGAAAAGGGCGGGGCAGGGGTGTCACCATCAGTCTCTTCTCTTCCCAATCCCGCGTTTGAAGCTCAGGCCGCGGTCCCCCCCGCCATTCCTATTGCAAGCCACGTCTCCGTGCCGGTGGTTGCGCCAGCGGTATTTCCGCGTATGGCTCCCGAGCTTGCGCTCCAGGTTTGCCGGGGACGCTCGGTGATTCAAGCTGAGCAACTGGCTTCTTATTCCGCGATCATCTTGATTCGGGCGCAATTGCCCGACACGTCGCAGTCCGGCGAATTCGAAGTGCAGCAGCACTACTCGGCTCCTCGCACTCTGGCCTTTAAAGCGCTGCGATTCACTGGAGATGCTTTCGTAAAAACCAATGTGATCACACGTTTTTTACAGTCTGAGGTCGACCATATACAAAAAGACGACCCCGCGCTGACCGCGATCAGCCCTGCGAACTATAAATTTTCGTACAAAGGTACAACCAGGTTGGAAACGCGCCTCGTACACGTGTACCAAGTGAAGCCACGACAAAAACGTGGGGGCCTGTTCAAGGGCCGCATTTATGTCGATGTATACACGGGCAGTCTGGTTCGAGCCGAAGGTAGGCCGGTCAAATCGCCCTCGCTGTTCATTAAGAAAATCGATTTCGTGCAGGACTACGCGGATATTGGCCCGTTCACTTTTCCGGTGCACATCCACTCCGAAGCCAGTGCTCGGATTGTCGGCCGCGCTATCGTTGACGTCTACCAGCGTGACTACCAGCCCGTCGCCAGCACCGAGGCCAATACTTCGGTCGCTGTACAATCGGCTCCGGCGCTGTAGTCCTGGCTCCTCGTTTACGCGAAGCTTTCAATCGCCCTCCACGACTGCTCTGGTACAGCTATAATTTCCGATTCAATTGAAGAGGAGAAAAATATGAGCCTCTCAGGCCGGGTCGCACTGGTGACGGGTGCGTCCCACGGCATTGGTCGTGCTTGTGCTCTCAAGCTGGCGGGGTCAGGAGCCGCTGTTGCGGTTGCGGCCCGCAACCGGGAAAAGCTGACGGAACTTGTGCAACAGATCGAAGCCAGCGGTGGAAAAGCTTTCGCGTTTCCGGTTGACGTGGCCGACGAACAGCAAATCAAGACCGCCTTCAAAGGGGCTCTCGGACAACTCGGCAAGATCGACATCCTTATAAATAATGCCGGAATCACTCGTGACCAGCTGGTGATGCGGATGAAGCGTGCCGATTGGGATGTTGTGCTCAACACTAACCTGACGTCTGCCTATCTCTGCATTCAGCAGGCGATCGGCTCCATGCTCAAACAGCGCTGGGGCCGGATCATCAACATAACTTCGATCTTCGGACAGATGGGCCAGGCCGGACAAGCCAATTATGCGGCGTCGAAAGCCGGCCTGATCGGATTGACCATGGCCATCGCCCGCGAGGTTGGTTCGCGCAACATAACTTGCAACGCCGTCGCCCCTGGCTTCATCGAAACCGCCATGACCTCTGGTTTTACCGATGAGTTCAAGCAGAATGCGCTGAAGAATATTCCGTTGGGACGAGTTGGAACTCCCGAAGATGTGGCGAACGCGGTTGCTTTTCTGGCATCGGACGATGCTGCCTATATTACAGGGCACGTCCTAAGCATTAACGGTGGCATGCTCATGGGGTGACGCGAACAATTTCCGGACTTGAACTCGTGCAGGCGGAGTCTCCCGCACAAGTCGCCCAGGCGCGGGAGCTTTTCCTCGAGTACGCGCAATCGCTCGGCATGAACCTCTGCTTCCAGAATTTTGAGCAAGAACTCGCCGGGCTTCCTGGGCATTACGCTCCGCCGGACGGACGTTTGTTCCTGGCAGAATATGAGCGGCTGTTGGCGGGATGCGTAGCTTTGCACAAATGGGAGCCTGGCGTCTGCGAGATGAAGCGGCTCTACCTGCGTCCCTCGTTCCGCGGAAAAGGTTTGGGCCGGGTGTTGGCAGAAGCCGTCATCGCGGAAGCTCGAAACATCGGTTATCAACGCATGCGGCTGGATACAATCGAGCCAATCATGAAAGACGCGGTGGAGATGTATCGCAAACTCGGTTTTCAGGAGATCGCTCCGTATCGGCCCAATCCGATTGCCGGGGCGATGTACATGGAACTGCAGTTATAGATTCACCACGCGGCATTACAGGTCTAGTCATTCGGCCATCATCTTCGCCGGAGAGAATATTGTGATTGCAAGAATCTGGCACGGGTATACCAAACCGGAACACGCCGACGTGTATCAGTCCATGCTGAAGCCCCAACTTCTGCCCGGCATCAGCAAGGCAGAAGGGTACAAGGGCAGCTACTTGCTGCGACGAGAGGTTGGAGACGAAGTCGAGTTCATCACAGTGATACTGTGGGACTCGATCGATGCAATCCGCGCCGTCGCCGGGCCGAATTATGAAACTGCGGTGATCCCCGAGGAGCGGCGCAAGTACTTATCCCGGCACGACGCCAAAGCCGCACACTACGAGGTTGCGTCGATCCAAAAACCTGCGTAATGCGGTCGATTGCGAAAAGAAATTAAATCTTGGACACGAGCAAAGAGAGTCGCATCAGTCTGTAAATTCCTAGGTGGGATGATTTAACCCGCGACTGGGAGCAGCCTCAGGCATTCGCTTCGTCCTATAAGTGGCACAAGCCTCGCCGGCAAGAATCCAGATCCCTCGCTCCGCTCGGAATAACATTGCGTTGTGAGTGGGGGATGAAGGCTTCGAAACCACGCTCAGCGGACTAGCCACTCGGTAACGGCGTGCATCTGAGTGAGCACCGAGCTGTAGCTTGCAAATACACCTGTGAGGATCGCTGCGACGGGCAGCGCATACAACCATCTTCCACGGGCCGGTGGCTTCTGTGTATTGTCCCATGTGACCAGCCGATGCACTCGTGCACTTAACGCGGTCGAGCTGTGTAGCAAGGCCATGGTCAGTTCGCCTGAAGATGCTACGGGCCCCAGTCTCGAGACTTTGATTAAAGCCGCAGCCAGATCGAGCGCATCATGAAAGTTCGATACGGCGGCATCATCGGCCGCCATCTCGGTTTCCTCCGACCAGGTGTGTTCCAAACCCTTCATCCCGGGAAACACTGAAAACCGGAAGACCAGTTTCTTTAAATTGTCATAGCGAAGGGCGTGCGCGATCTCATGCCGTAAAGCGATCCTGAGTTCTGGAGGATTCAGCGTGGCGACGGCAGCCTCGGATACCAATACTTTGGGGGCGCACAGGCCCGCGACGGTCAGAGTCGGGGCATCGCTACCCGTGCGAAAGATCGGGACACTATTTCCAGACTCCTTAATTTGGGACTCCATGAGCATGGATCCCTGCAACCATTTAACCAGCGCCCGCGAGGCCCTGCGGTAAGCGATGGCGGCTCGCGCAATTCCCGCCGCAAGGAGGATCAGGCAGCAAAAACCGAGTGCGAGCGGAGCTGTGCCGATGGCTTCATTGGTGGAGCGGGGTTCCAGCAACACAAAAGACGGCAAAGTAAAGGCCACGGTTACGATCGACGACAGAGCTAGTGGCAGGGTACGCAGAGCAAACAGCAAATCTGCGCTCCCACGGGCCGAGCGCGGTCGAAACATGCGCCGCGCCATTCGCCATCCCCGAGAAACTCCCAGGGAGAGGAACACATACAGCAGTACGAAAACGGCGAGCGAAACTCCGATGCCGCGCGCCGCAAACATCAGTCCCTCTCCTTATTCCGAAGGTTGCTGCGGAGTTGGCACCGCTTTTGATCGAGCAATCGCTGCAGATCGTCTAGCAGACGAGCATCGTGTTCGCTGACTGCTTCCACCAGATATGAAAGCGGAAGCGCGGCCGTGGTGCCCGAACCGAGCAGATGGCGGATGGTCTCGTCAACCGCTGCTTTCTCAAACTCTTCTGGGGTGTATCGCGGAAAGTAGCGGAATGCTCGGCCCTCGGCGGTGCGCGTCAGCAACTGCTTTTTGAAAAGCCGGTCGAGCGTGGTCATTACGGTCGTATAAGCGAGTTTGATCTCGCCAGTATCCAGTATCTCGCGAACCGTCGCGCTTCCCCGCACCCACAACGCGGAAAGCAGCTGTTGCTCGAGTGGCCCGAGTCGAGCGTGCGGAGACCGTGGAAGCAGGTTCAATATCCGTTTCATTCGCCAGCCAAGCAATTCAGTCTCGAAGCTGGTTCACGCGTGGTTGACCACATTGAGGCGGCTCCGCAAGACCCTTAACGGTACCCGAGAACCGCGCAAATCGCAAACTGCTGGAGCATTTTCGTGATGGAGAAAGCGGGTTGTTGGAGTGCTTATCCCGTTGCGATTGGCTTCTCTTCCGTCCAAAATCTTGTGATTTCTTCGAGCGAGCGGCCTTTGGTTTCGGGAACCAGCCAGCCGACTAAAATGACCGTCAACAAGGCTCCGGCGCTGAAGAACCAGAACGTACCGTCCGATCCCAGATGCTTCTGCATGATTGGGAATAGTTGGTTTCCCAGGAAGCCCACCATCCAGAGCGCCGTCGTAGCGATGGACATTCCGCGGCCGCGAACCTTGGTTGGATAAATCTCCGAAATAATGACCCAGCAGGCCACGCCGTTGCCAAAGGCATGACCGGCGACGAAACTCATCACAAAGATCAGGACTGCCAGGCCGCTGCCCTGAATATGATAGAGCCATCCGACCAACGCAAAAGAAATGAACTGCAAACTGGTACCGGCGAGGATCAGGGTTTTTCGGCCGGCGCGGTCGACCAGCCATAGGGCGAAGAGGGTGAATAGAAGATTGATGAGGCTGACCAGCACGGACTGGAAAAATGCGTCGCTGGTTGCGGTTCCAGCGGCGCGAAAGATCTCGGGCAAGAAAGAAAAGAGAGGTGTGATTCCGCTAATCTGTTGCAATCCCGCCAGCATGATACCAAGCAGCAGTGGACGGCGAAAGGTGGTGAAAAGTTCAGAGATATGGTCCTCTTCAGTGGCCAGGGAATTTTCGATTTCAGCAGCTTCGCGCCGGGCAACGTCGGAGCCATTGATTTTAGAAAGTATTTCGATGGCCTGATCCCGTCGGCCCATCTTCATCAGCCAGCGCGGACTTTCGACTGCGGGCAAAATCATAAGTCCAAACAGAATCGCTGGCACAAGCCCCGCGAAAAACATCCAGCGCCAACCTGTGGATATATTCCACGCTTCATCGCCCATGCGCTGAATCAGCATGTTGACGAAGACGGCGGCGAGAATTCCAACCACAATGCCAAGCTGGTAGAGAGTCACGCAGCGGCCGCGAACCCGCGTGGGAGCAATCTCCGCAATATAGTTCGGACAAATTACGGACGCCGCGCCGATGCCGACTCCACCAATCAGCCGCCACAGAACAAACTGGTGGAGATCCGCAGCAAACAGCATGCCCACGGAAGAAAGGGCAAAACAAAGCGCGCAAAGCGCGAGACCCTTTTTCTTGCCCAGATAATCAGCAACCGTTCCCGCCGCGGCGCAGCCAACAATGCATCCGATTAACGCGCAGCCTGCGGCCCAGCCGACGCCGGCCGCGTCCAGGTGAAATAACTGACTCAAATATCCGATCGCGCCGCTTATGACAATGTTGTCGTATCCAAACAGAAAACCGCCAAGAGTGGAGACACTGGCTGCGACGACGAGAGGAGAACGCGAAGAACTTGACAGGGAGTTCAGGTTACTGGCCTCGGGGGCGGCGGTTCAGCGCCGATTCGTTGGGGAGATTCGACGACCGCCTTCGCCGCCAGCATAAAGCCGATAGTGTGGGCCATTCCCGCATGCCATGGCGCCGAACAGGTCATTTGAGGAGTGTGGTCGGGGATGAGCACGCCGTCGAAGCCGTTGCTGTGCAGGATCGTGAGAATGTGAATCATGTCTACATCGCCTTCGTCGATGAAAGTCTCGCGGTAGTGCGGCACTTTTCCCACGACATTGCGGAGGTGAATATAAGCAATCTTGCCTTGTTTGCTGTATTGATCCAACACGTCGTAAATATTACCTTCGGTCATTTCTGCCAGAGTTCCCACGCACAGCTCAAGCGCGTTACTGCGGCTGGGAGCCAGATCAATCAACGTTTGATACATATGAGGCTGGTACACAAGACGCGGCTGCCGTCGCATAGTCGGCATTGGAGGATCGTCAGGATGGGCGGCGAGCTGCACGCCTGATTCTTCAGCCACGGGAATAACTTCTTCCAGAAATCTTTGCAGGCGCTGCCAGAGCTTTTCATGCGAAATTGAAGGCAGAGCACCGGCAGGAGCGTTGCGGTCGTAGATCATGTTCCAGACCATGCCATTCGGAATAGGCACATCATCGGCGGGTCCATCCATGCCGACCGTAATCGCATGGCCGCGCCCCAGCGGAGCGGTCACACGTCCGCATACTCCGGCGAGACTGAAGTTGTAGCCGAGTACCGGAATGCCCGCTTCGCCGAGGCGGCGAATAATGGTCTTCACTTTCTCGATTTGCTGCGGTCGTTGCGGACCATCGAGCAGGATATCGTGCCAATGTGCGGGATCGAGGTTTTCGATTGCGGCTAAAACCAGCCCGGCGTCTTCAATTTCCTTGCGAAGAGTTTTTAATTCTTTCGCCGTCCAAAGGTGATCGGGGTCGCCCGCAACGCCCCACGCTTCGTATTTCGATCCAGTGGGTTGGTTGTTTCGCGGGTTGGAAGGACCCTGATTGAAGTAATCGACCAGATGAGCAACCACGTGTGTACAGCCCGCCTGGCGCGCGAAGTCATAATACTCGCGGGTCAGCATGTGGCGATAGAGGCCGAGGCCGATCTTCATAGGCGATTCCCGATGCCCGCTCCATAATCGGGGCTGAGAATTTGTCCGTTGATCTCGCTTGCCAGCGGCGAGCAAAGAAAAACAAATGCGTCCGCGATCGACTCGGGGCTGTTTCTCCGGCCCAGTGAAACTCGCAGGACAAATTCCCGGTAGGCGGGATCTTCCTCAAACACCTTCAGCGAACTGCCGGCCGCGACGTTTCCCGGCGAAACCACATTTACCCGAATGCCAGTCAGCGCATATTCGAGCGCCAGGCTGCGGGCAAAGTTTTCCAGAGCTGCTTTGGCCGAAGCATACGATGAGATTTGAGTGTGCGGCATACGAGCCACGTAGGAGGACGTAAAGATCAAATGACCAGCAATGCCACGCTGCGTCCACTCCGCGAGCACAGACCGCGCCAGGTACGTTTGCGCAAAATAGTTGAAGCGGAAGATACGCTCGTATTCGGCCTCCGATGTGCTGGCGAACGGATGCAGTCCGCAGCCGCCGGCGTGGCCAATAACCGTATCCATGTCTGGGAATTTTTCGAAAGCTGCATTCACTATCTCGTTTACTTGAGTGGAGTCGGTAATATCGGCGGTAAAATAAAGATAAGACGAAGCCGGAATCTGCCAATCATCGAGTGTGCGCTTTGCCTGTGCCTCGGACTTGATGTCAGTGAGCACCAGCGTTGCGCCACTTGCGGCCAGTCTCCGCACCATGTGCTCGGCGATCGCGCCCAACGCTCCGGTGATCAGAATGGTCTTGCCGGAAAGATCAATGCTGATCATACCAGCGTGCTCCCTTCAACTCTCGAAAGCACTTCATGACCGGATTCCGTAACTAGCACATTGTCCTCAATACGCGCGCCCGCGCCACGTTCGCGAATGTACACTCCCGGTTCGATCGTAATCACCATGCCGGGCTCAAGCTTGGCTGATTCTCCCGGAAAGATCAGAAATCCGGGGTCGTGATAGCGAAAGCCAACGTGGTGGCCGGTGTGATGGGTGAAAAAAGACGAGAATCCCTGCGCGGCGATCTTGTCCCTTGCCAATGCATCGACTTCGGCCGCCGAGACACCGGGGCGGACACCATCGACTGCAGAGTGCTGCGCCTCTTTGACAACCGCGAGTATCTCCTCTACCTCGGGCTTCGGAGAACCTACTGCAGCGGTGCGCGTAAGGTCGCTCCAATAACCGTTGACGCAAGTTGCCAATTCGATCAAAACCAGGTCGCCATTTTCCAAGCGCCGTCCGGTTGAGCGGTTAAATCGTCCCGCGTCGGCGCTGTTGGGACCGGATTGGACCATGGCCCAGCCTCGGGAATGAAATATGCCATCATGCCCGATTTGTCGATAAATGACTGACTCCACCGCCGCTGCAACCTCGGCTTCCGTGATTCCGGGTTGCAAATTCTCAAAGAACACTCGCAGACCGACATTGGCAACCTGGTTTGCTCGCCGGATTGCCTCAATTTCTTCACGAGTTTTTCTTAAATATAGATCGGCGAAGGCCGCCGAGCGCAGAACATCCGGCTTTGCCGTGAAAGTCGATAGCTGATCCGCAAAAGCTTCCGGCATAGGAATCTGTTCGGCCGCCTGAATCGGCAAAGAAATTCTTGAGGCGCTAGGATTCATTCCAACCTGTTGACCGTCGACTCTTGCCTTGGCTAATTCATCGTCAACGGCCGAGACCAAAGCAGAGTATGGATCGCTGCATTTGATATCACCCCAGGGATACTCCTGAACCCGCAAGCCAGCGGGAATATGGTCTCGAGGTTCAATCTGCGGCACAAAAAGCACGGGCTCCGCATCGACGAAGTAAAGCAGAAGCGAAGCGCCCCAGAACGGAAAATACCCGGACAGCATGACGAGTTCGTCCGGCCTCCACGCAATCCAGGCTTGCAAATTGTGCGCCCGGAGAAAGCTGCGTATCTGATCTTCGCGCGACGTCGGGCCTGCGGTCACGAGTGGCGTCCCCATATTCTTTACATGATCCCGTACTTCTCGAATGCTTCGACCGCAGTGTTTCCTTCTTCGATGGCTTTTCTCACCAGCTTCTCTCCGCGAGCTTTTTCGAGGGCACCCGTGAAAACCTCAATCTCGGCTCTGGCGGGAACGACCAACACGCCATCGATGTCGCCGAAAATAATATCTCCTGGGCGGACGCGTACTGATCCAATCTCAAGCGGGACGCGAAAGTCGACCACTTTGTAGCGTGGAGCTGCGTCTTGTCCGTAGGAACCGAAACCAAATGTCGGAAAGTTCATATTCAGAATAGCCTTGGTATCTCGAAC
Organism: uncultured Acidobacteriota bacterium; assembly: GCA_963832245.1. Classification (GTDB taxonomy): domain Bacteria; phylum Acidobacteriota; class Terriglobia; order Terriglobales; family Acidobacteriaceae; genus JABDBE01. Next base: position 333,317 of record CAWHTG010000004.1, on the reverse strand, counting down.
GTATCCGTTCAAGACTGCGCCTCGGCTGCCGAGTTTGCGGGCTCGCGTGCTCATCAGTTCTCCCCAGAGCGCGTTTCGGGGCGAGGAGCCCGTGTTTACGTAAACTTCGTTATGGCGGAGATCATCGAGCGCTTCCAGCATCAGGCCAAATGATTTTTCCATCAACTTGTTGGCGCTCCCGACGATTTTTTCGGCGAACACATCTACAGAAAGAACCGGCATGGCACGGCCGATCACGACCATATCGTTGCGAAGAGGTTGAATCTGCGGTGGGAGAAACTGATGTTGCAGATCCAGTTTGTCCATCACATCGCCCACCACACAGGTGAAGAGCTCGCGCTGCACGATAGTGAAGAACTCGTCGTCGGACTTCCATAATTTCGCTGCGCTCATTGGGCCCGCGCCTCTTTGATTTTTTCCACAAACTTGCGTGCAAGATGGGTGATGGATGCGAAGTCGGCAGTCCTTGCTCCTGCCGTGAGTGTGCCACCCACCCCCACAGCGACCGAACCTGCCTTGATCCAGTCGGCCACATTCTCCAGGCTGACGCCGCCGGTTGGCATCAACGATGCGTGGGGAAGCGGACCTCTCACCGCCTTGACGAATGCTGGACCCAGGATTTCGCCGGGAAAGACTTTGATGATATCCGCGCCGCACTCCATCCCCTCGACCACTTCGCGAGTGCTTCCCGCGCCGGGCATGTACGGAATCTGATAGCGATTGCAGAGACGAGCGGTTTCGGGGTTGAGCGAGGGACTCACTACAAATTGCGCTCCGGCGAGAATGGCCATACGCGCGGTTTCCGGATCGAGCACCGTACCCGCTCCCAACAAAATCTTGCTAGAAAATTCTTTCGCAAGATGCTCAATTACTCCCACCGCGCCGGGCACGGTAAAGGTGATTTCCAAGGCTGCAACGCCCCCGTGAGCGCAGGCTTCGGCAATGCGCGTGGCTTGGTCAGGACTCTCCGCGCGGATCACGGCAACCAGGCCGGAGGAGACAATTCTGCTCAAAACCTCTATTTTCGCGATTGACATAAGACCTAAACTAGTCCCAGCAAGATGCATACTTCCAGTCCAAGCTGGCCAAACGAACTCGCATCTTCTCACTCAAAAAACGGCTCTCCTCGACGCGCATAGCGACGTGCGACATCTTTGTTTAACGTCACTCCGAGTCCGTGAGTCTCGGGCACTGCGATATAGCCATCCTGAATCAGCGGTTTCGGCAAACCCTCGACCAAGTCATTCCAGAAAGGAACTTCGGAGGCGTGAAACTCGAGAGCCAGAAAGTTTGGGATCGCCGCGCAGAAGTGGACCGCGGCTAAAGTTCCGACCGGGCTGCTGATGTTGTGCGGCGCCACCGGCATGGTATGCGCATCGGCAAACTGTGCGATGCTTTGGGCCACGGACAAGCCCCCGACTTTCTGCAGGTCGGGAGTGACAATGCTCAACGCGTGCTTGGAGATGATTTCCTGAAAGCCTTCAAACAGAAAAAGGTTCTCTCCGGTTGCGATGGGCACGCGCACTTTCGAACTAACCTCTTTCAGTGCGCCAGTGTTATTCGGCGGAACCGGATCTTCGAGCCACAGCAACCGGAATGGCTCAAGTTCGCGCGCCACTTTGATGACGTCGCTGGCATTGTAGCGCCAATGGCAATCGACTGCGACGTCAGTATCGCTAGCTACCGCGTCGTGAACCGCGCCGATCAAACTTACTATGTAATCGATAGCACGATTGCTGAGGACTCGATTGTGGGGGTCAGTGCCTTCCGTACCCGGCACATCCAGATCGAATTTCAACGCGGTGAATCCCTGCGCTCTCTTGGCGAGAGCCTGGCGGCGGTAATCATCGGGCGAAGCAGGTGACTCCGCCCCATCCTCGCCGAAATAATCTTTTGGGGTGTGTGCCGTGCCTTTCGACTCCCACGGCGCGGGGCGGGAACGCAGCACTTCGTCCAAGCTTTCAAGCGCCTGTCCTCCGTGGCAATCGGCGTAGATGCGGACTTTGTCTCGAAACTTTCCTCCCAGCAGGCGATAAATGGGAACACCAAGCCATTGGCCAAGAACATCCCATAGCGCCGCTTCGATTCCGCTGATCGCGTTGTACACGATGCCCGCCACCGACCCGGCGCCTGAAGTGGCAAGCTGGAGTTTGCGAAACAAACGATGAATGTCGCGCGGGTCTTCGCCAAGAAGCAACGGCTCCAGGGACCGCAAAATAGCGGTGAGGCCGGGCGCGAAGAAGCACTCGCCCAGACCTCGAATTCCTTCATCCGTCTCAATACGAACGAAGGTCCAATCAAAGTTGCCCTCGACCACTGCGGTCTTTAACCTGACGATCTTCACATCACTCTCGATTTTCTTCCGGTGGATTATACGCTGTACTGCTTTTCTCCCGCTCAGCAGCGGGATTGAACGATCCGGATTTGAACCAGCTAGAATGCTGCCATGAACACGATCATTGTGAAAGCAGCTGAAAGCTGCAAGTGGGATTGCGTGAGCCTTGGCGAAGTCATGTTGCGGCTCGATCCTGGCGAAGAACGCATTCATACGACTCGAAACTTTCGTGCCTGGGAAGGAGGCGGAGAATACAACGTGGCGCGCGGACTCAGGCGGTGCTTTGGCCTGCGCACTTCGGTAATTACCGCATTCGCCAGAAATCCGATTGGACAACTGCTCGAGGATCTCATTCTGCAAGGAGGCGTCGACACATCCCTCGTCCGCTGGGTGCCATATGACGGGATTGGCAGAACCGTGCGTAATGGTCTGAATTTTACCGAGCGAGGATTCGGTGTGCGGTCGGCGGTCGGATGCTCAGACCGGGGGAATACAGCGATTGCGAATGCCCAGCCCGGCGACTTCGATTGGCATCACATCTTTGCGGCAAGCGGTACTCGGTGGCTGCATACCGGCGGTATTTTCGCCGCCCTCTCTCCGTCGTCGGCATCTGTCGCGAAGGCCGCGATTCATACGGCTGTGTCCTCGGGCACCGTTGTTTCCTACGACCTGAATTATCGGGAATCGCTGTGGAAAGGAATTGGCGGCAAATCGAAAGCGCAGGATGTGAACCGCGAACTGGTTTCGGCTGTCGATGTTCTCTTCGGCAATGAGGAGGATTTTTCGGCAACGCTTGGCATCCCGGTCGAAGGTGTGAGTGAAGACTTCGTGCAACTGCCGGTTGCAAGCTACGAATCGATGCTGCATCGTGTTGCCGAGCTTTACCCGAACCTGAAACTCATTACAACCACGCTGCGTACCGCGCATACGGCGACGAAGAATGAGTGGGGCGCAATCGCACTATATGAGGGAAAAACCATTCACGTTCCGCAGCGGCCGCTGGAGATCCTCGATCGCGTAGGCGGCGGTGACTCATTCGCCTCGGGCGTAATTTACGGTTTTCTCGCGGGCAAGGACGCTCAATGGGCCGTTAAGTGTGGCGTGGCCCATGGTGCGCTGGCGATGACTACACCGGGAGACACAAGCATGGCAACGCTTTCGGAAGTGGAGGCCTTGATGCGAGGGGGCTCAGCGCGCATTGCGCGTTGAGCCCCATAGATTTCAGCTCGCATACAACAACTCGGCTTACATACTTTTGAAAACGAAGCTGATCTCTTTCGTTTGGTTGGCACCTATCGTGATGGTTTGCGTTGATGTACCCAGCTTCTCGTGCCATGCCTTAATGGTGTATGTACCCGGCGGCAGATTGGGCAGATCAAAGCTGCCATCTTGTTTAGTCACGGCGAAATAGGGATTCTTGAGAACGGCAATATATCCGCGCATCCAGGGATGGAGGTTGCACTTAACCGGAATCGCAACTTCTTCTCTGGCAAATGACTCTTCTACTTTGGCGCCCGGAAGCTCAGCTTTGTTCCATTCCCGGTTGTTGGCCGGCGTGGGATGAATGTTGTGCGACGTCGGATCGTCGTTCACCACTTCGATCGGCTGGTTCGCCTGCACCGCCAGCACACGCGGCTGATACAAACAGCCTTTCTGGGAAATGACGACGGGTTCCTTAGGTGGATCGAAGGTTCGATCGCCGAACCCATCCGCAATGAACACGAGTACGTTCTCCAGGTCACCCCTGGAATCGGCGACGACCTCCGGGGTAGAAACGGGTCCGGGATGCTGCTTGGCACAGCTTGGGTCGGCGGCCATGCTGATGGGTTTGGCCTTAGGTGGGGTGCCTTCAAATTTGACTACGCCTGTTATAGCTCCACCACTGCTAGCCGATGCCGAAGCTCCGGCCTTCACTACCTGCCGACTCGAGACAACAATTGTTAACATTAGGACAGTTACAGCAAAAACATTCTTCAATTTCATACTTAACCTCAAAGAGGCTATGCCTCTGGAATTTTCGTGAACGAAGTCGCGCACCAGGTCTTACTCAGTTCGGCGCCCCTGCGTGGTCGGCGCCACTCGGCTGGCAAGAAACTCGTTGTACCCTTGCTGGTAGCCTGCCGTGAAAGACATCCGATCTTCCGCCGTTGCCCACCGGCCAATGGCAACGTGTGGGGCAGCGCCGCGCTCGGCCGCAAGTGTTCCCAGATACAGTCCGTCCCGAAACGCTCCGTCAGTGGTCTGAGCAGCAGTTCCGTTTGGTTTGGTGAACTGATGGCCTTGAGTGGTGAGCAGCATGAGTGCTGTCCCCACGCCAATTGCGACCATCAGCGTAAACACAGAAAAAGTTTTCATTATTTCGTCCTCGATCTTTCTCTGACCCGAGTCAGACTGACAAAAACCTCATGTCGTATGGGCCAAGACTAAGGCTGGCGCGAAGTGACGTTGTCACTGGCTCGTCATGCACAGGTCAAATCGTCGTCATCTTTTTGTCTTTTAATGTCAGAGGTTTGTAACTTCTGGTAGGGCTAAGAGGATGCGGCCCTATTTCTGCGCATGTGTACCGAGCTCGTCGATCTTCTTGAAGACGGACTTTTGCTTCACGTGCATAGGGCTACGGAATCGCCACGAACTTCAAACAAGCAGCTGAGGGATCTTAGTTCACTTCTCCCGTGGTAGTGAAGCGATCGATCAGCAAACGATCATTGCACTCCGATGCCAGCGAGCAGTCCACCATCCACGAGGTAATCGCCGCCGGTGCAGAATCCTGCCTTGTCTGACGCGAGAAATGCCGCCAATTCAGCGACCTCTTCGGGTGTGCCGATCCGCCCCAGAGGATGGGCCGCGCCAAAACGTGCGAATGCCTCATCCGCCGGCAGATCTGGCGCGAAGTGTGCGGCCGAGCGTGCCAGCATAGGTGTGCGGACTGAACCAGGGCTGATCGAATTGACGCGGATGTTGTCGGCCGCGTGGTCCAGGGCCAGGGCGCGCGTCAAGCTGTGAATTGCTCCTTTGGAGGTGGCATAGGCAGCGACGCCTCGCTGGCATGCGTATCCCTGAACCGATGCCAGATTAATGATGGCCCCCCCTCCCCGCTTTTTCATCTCCGGGATGCCCAAGTGCGCCAGGAGATAGATGCTGCCAACATTCACCATCATGCAGCGGTTCCAGGTCGCGAGGTCGGTTTCGACCACGGTGCCGAAGGGGTGAATCGCGGCTGCATTGACGATGATGTCGAGGCCTCCAAACCGACTGACGGTCTTCGTGATGACGGCGCGCACTTCGTCGAGATTGGTGACATCGCAGCTTTTGACCTGCAGGGTTAAATCAAGTTTCGCCGCATCGCGAGCCAACTCTTCGTTTTCCTCCGGGTCGATGCCGCACGCGACAACTTGGGCTCCTCCTGCGGCAAAGCGTTTCGCAATCGCCCGGCCGATTCCCGTCGTGCCCGTGACCAGAGCCATCTTTCCTGCGAACTCTTTCATAGGAGTGAATCCTCGCGCTTAGAGTAATTGCGGCATGTGAAACTCACAGCAGAATAGATTTACTCGGACAACTCCGGCGCTGCATACCTCAAACCCTGCATAACGCCGCGCAGTTCGGCGAGCCCTTTCAATCTGCCTACCAGTGAGTACCCGGGATTTACTTTTTTGCCGATGTCGTCGGCGAGCAAATGTCCGTGGTCGGGGCGCATGGGGATTTCATGATCCGCCCGGCCCGTGCGTCGCCGGTGCGCCTCTTCTTCCATCAATGCCCTAATCACGCCCACTATCTCGGAACTCCCAGCGAGGTGTTCAGCTTCATGAAAAGATCCGTCTGGCTCTCTGGTCACCCGCCGCAAGTGCGCGAAGTGAATGCGCGCACCGAATTCGCGAGCCATGGCCAGCAGGTCGTTATCGGCTCGCGCCCCGAACGACCCCACGCAGAACGTCAGTCCATTGACGAGCGTATCGCAGGCAGCGAGAATCGCCCTCACATCTGCGGCAGTCGAGACGACTCGCGGAAGGCCAAACAGCGACCAGGGCGGATCGTCCGGGTGTATTGCGAGGTGAACTCCGAGCTCCTGTGCTACGGGAACAACATCCCGCAGGAAGGCGATGAGATTGGTTCGTAATTCGGCAGCAGTGACGCCGTGGTACTCAGAGATCAACGCGCGAATCGTCTCGCGGTTGTACGATGCCTCGGCCCCTGGGAGCCCAGCGATGATTGTTTGTTCCAGGTCACTTCTGCGCGCCTCTGCCATGGAGTTGAAGCGGTCGCGCGCCAGCTGAACCCGATCTTCGGAATAGTCGGCGTCGGCGCCTTTGCGCCCGAGGATGAAGAGGTCGTAGGCGACGAAATCTACAGTATCAAAACGCAAGGCGTATCCGGTCGTGGCCAGGCGCCACTTCAGATCTGTTCTGGTCCAGTCTACGACCGGCATGAAGTTATAGCAGACGACTTTCACGCCCGCTTTCGCAACCGCCGCCAGCGTGTCCTTCCACGCACTTATGAACTTCACATAAGGTCCAGATCGAAGCTTGATCGAATTGTGGATCGGAATGCTTTCAACGACTGACCAGACGAATCCCGCTGCAAGAATTTCGTCTCTTCGCTTGCACACTTCGTGCGATGGCCAGGACTCGCCTCGATAGAGATGGTGCAGAGCGGAGACGATCCCAGTGGCGCCCGCTTGCCTGATGTGATCGAGCGGAACCGGATCATCGGGTCCAAACCACCGCCAAGTCTCCTTCATGCTTTGATGTTATCCTTAGACTTCTCAGTTGAAACGGTTCGAGAATTTGAATCACAGATCAGGAGGAATTGATGTCCGCACCCAGCCGTCGTCCCGAAATTCGCCGCCGCCGCACTCGCAAGGAGAAAATTCTTAAGCTGCGCAAAAGCCTCGCGGCCGCTACGTCGGAACCCGATCGTGCTCGCTTCCGGACGAAATTGCATCGCCAGGGCCTGGTTTCGCCGGGAACTCCGTTGCTGAAAAGCGAGTGAGTCGGTGCAAGAAGATCCTACGGCGAGCCGCCCGCGCCTACTCGGTCTTTTCGGATTGACGTTGCCTCTCCCCGCTTTCCGGCTACTGCTTCATACACGCCAAGAATCTGCCGGGCAGATGCGTCCCAAGAGAATTTCTTAGCCTGCTCATACCCTCGCTGTTTGAACTTGTCGCGAACCGTCTGATCCAGGAGCACGCGGTGCAGCGCACGCATGATCTCGAAGACATTTTCCGGGTTCACCAGCACCGCAGCATTACCCACTACCTCGGGCAGCGATGAAGTATTGGAAGTGATGACCGGGGTGCCATGCGCCATAGCTTCCAGCGGCGGCAGTCCAAAGCCCTCATAGAGAGAGGGGAAGACGAAAACCTTGGCCGCATCGTAGAACACTCGGAGCATCTCGATGGGCACGAATCCCATGAAACGCACATCATTTTGCACACCACCGCGGATGACCGTGCGCCGTAGATCAGGATGCTTCGAGAGTTCGTCGCCGATGATAATCAGCTTCAGGTCGGGAAACCTGCCCTCCTTTTCCAGTTCTGCCTTCAACGCCGAGAACGCTTCGATAATCCGCACCAGATTCTTGTGTGGACTGATCCTGCCCGCATAAAGAATAAACGGATAAGTCACCAGATAGCGTTCAGCGAGTACTTGCCGGTCAGTGTCAGAGGCGTGCCCGCGGAGAAAACGCTCATCAATGGCGTTGTACACAACTTCAATGCGGGACCCCGGAATGCCAAACAGCTTTTCGATGTCGCTCTTGGTGTACTTGGAGACCGCCAAAATTCGCGCGGCCCCTTTCAGCACTCGGCGCGTAAGGTGAAAATGGAGCGAGCGCCGCAGGCTGGAACGATCATGAGCGCGATACATGTGCTCCAAAACGTCATGAACGGTCATCACGTAGGGGCAAGGTAAACTGCGCGGCATCCAGAACAGGTACGGGATGTGTACCAGATCACAATGCAAACGCTTGAGAATGGCGCGATATTCCAGGTAGCCTTTCGCCGTGCTCCCGTCATCCAGCAAAGGGATCGTCTGAAAGTTGGGCGGGAGTGGGCCGATCTCCGCTACTTTCTGCGGTGAGCCCATTAGAAAATAATTGTTCAATTGATCCAGTCGGGCCAGCGCACGTGCCACATTGCGGGTATAAGTGCCAACGCCGAACTCGGTCATCCGCCGGATATCAATGGCGACCTTCACGGAAAGATTTAACCACAGAACAAAGCAATTTACGATTGCCGATTGCCACGCTCGTTCAAGCCTTCACTTCTGACTGCGCCCTGGCGCGACGCTCGGGATAGAGCGGGAACGTATCCGCCAATTCCAGCACCTGCTTACGGATTTTACCCTGCGCTGCGACATCTGTGCGCTGATGCAGCGCCTCGGAGATCCACCGGCCCACTTGCCGCATTTCGCCTTCTTTCATGCCACGCGTAGTCAGGGCTGGCGTACCTATGCGGATGCCGCTTGGTTTCATGGGCGGGTTGGTATCGAAAGGGATGGCATTCTTGTTGACGGTGATTCCAGCCTGGTCCAACGCTTTCTCCGCCTCACTGCCCAGCATGCCTTTGGAAAATACATCGACCAGCATCAGATGCGTGTCCGTCCCGCCAGAAATTATGCGAAAGCCTTCCGCCTTAAGCGTGTCCGCCAGTACCTTGGCATTCGTCACCACCTGCCGGGCATAATCACGAAAGTCTGGCTGCATGGCTTCGCGGAAGCAAACGGCCTTCGCGGCGATGATATGCACCAGTGGCCCCCCCTGCATGCCGGGAAAAACTACTTTATCAATCGCGGCTGCAAACTCCTGCTTGCTTAAAATCATTCCGGCGCGGGGACCTCGTAATGTCTTGTGCGTGGTTGACGTCACAATGTGCGCATGCGGGACCGGCGAGGGATGTACGCCGCCCGCAACCAGACCGGCAAAGTGCGCCATGTCTACCAGGTAGAGCGCGCCGACTTTGTCAGCGATTTGCCGCATGCGCGCAAAATCGATGATGCGAGGATACGCGCTGCCGCCGCCGATGATCATCTTGGGCCGCTCTTTTTCCGCAAGCTTCTCCAGGTCGTCGTAGTCGATGGTCTCAGTTTCCTTGGTCACTCCGTAGGGAACGATACGATAAGTTTTTCCCGAGAAGTTGAGATGGTGCCCGTGGGTGAGGTGGCCGCCATGCGCCAGATTCAGACCGAGAATCGTCTCTCCGGGCTGCAGCACTGCCGAGTAGGCCTCCATGTTGGCTTGCGATCCCGCATGCGGCTGAACGTTGGCGTGGTCGGCTCCGAAAAGTTGTTTGGCGCGGTCGCGTGCCAGGTTCTCAACGATGTCAGCGAACTCGCAGCCTCCGTAATATCGCTTGCCGGGGTACCCTTCCGCGTATTTGTTGGTGAAAACCGATCCCATGGCATCCAGCACAGCTTCGCTAACGAAGTTTTCCGAGGCAATCAGTTCCAGGCCTTCGTGCTGACGGCGGACCTCATTGTCGATAGCGGCAGCCACTTCTGGATCGGCTTCGTAGAGCGGGCGCGACATATTGTTGTTCTTCATTTAATCTCCGGAAAAATTCAGGCTATTTTGCTGGTAAACATCCGGCCGGTGAAGCTCCATGTAGTTCTGGGGCTTATTCAAAGGCTCGAACCCGAAGTGCGCGTAGAGTCCATGGGCGTCGCTTGTCACCAAACTCCAACGGCGCAATCCCTGCAAGCGGGGATGCCGCATAACACACTCCATCAGCCATTTTCCCAAGCCGCGACCGCGGAACGGTTCCAGCACGAATACGTTTCCAATATACGCGTAGGTCGCGTAGTCGGAGATCACGCGCGCGAATCCGACTTGCTTGCCCGCTGCATACATTCCAAAGCACAACGAATTTTCGATGGAACGGGCGACGATCTCGCGTGGGATTCCTTTGGCCCAATAGCATTCAGTCAGGAAACCATGGACGACATCCAGATCAATCAGGGTACGATCGCTGCTAACTGTAAACGCGCCTTTGCGTAGTTCCATCTCCTGAGTGGATTGATTGGTTTCCGTGGACATATTCTTCAGTCATTCTAACAAGCATTTGCACTTGGCATTGTTGCAGTGCCGGACGGTGACTTTACTGCCAAGTGCAAAAAGAGGGGAAGATTGACCGATCGTAGACTTCATGTTCTCCCGGGTGCAGCTCGATGGAGCTATGTGCAGTCTGACCAGGCCATCGCGGAGGCGCGAGTGAACCTGCTTGGCGGCTTCGAACTTGTCAAACGGCGCATGGTGTCGAGAAGATCATCGAGATGAGTTCCAAGTCCAAAGTGTGCATCCACAAATACTAATTCTGTGGTGGGAAGAACAGCGTAGCCGGAGAGCAGCACGATGGGAACATCCGGCGTGAGAAGCTTGATCTGCTGTGCCAGCTGTGACCCGGTGAGCGAGGGCATCTCATAATCCAGAAGCGCCAAATCAAAACAAATCTTTCTGCAGCGGCATAACGCCTCCACTGGATCGGCAGCTGTGATCATTTCGAACCCACAATCTGCAAGCACACTGCTCAATAACCTTCTGGATCGAGCATTGTCGTCTACATAGAACACGGTCGTCGTTGTACCCATTGCGTGCACCACCTTCCGTACCAATGAGAACGCGGCGACGCCAATCAACTTGCAACTTAACTGGGATGCGCGAGTTAAATTTTGTAAACTCCTCAGCGCTGAAGCTATGCAGTACTTCGGGAATCCGATGAGCATGTAATTAACGGCTCGCTTGGTGCGGTGCAGATGGGTTTCACAGAAGTCCTTCCAGTTTGTGCATCCCTGGTCTTCTTGCCCACGCCAAGGTCCCGGGAAGCTTGTCGCAATTCAAGGATGTGGTCCTGGTGCTCGGTAAGCTTTTGAAACGCTCCGATCACCCGGTCAGCGAGCTGTTCGAGTTCTGTATTCGTTTCCATAAAATCATCATCGCCTCTCGCACGAGAAAGAGCCAGAACTCTCCGCTACCATTTTGACGTTGCGAGAGGGATGGAGACTCTTCCGTGTTGAGCCGCCCCAATACCGGTTCAAGAGGCAGGTAGCAGTAAAGGGCGCACCGCAGCAAAACTTCGGATGATGAACAGCCAACCGATGGGCAAGGCATTCTCCGGGTGGGATCAAACCACACATCGAGAATGCCGCTCTCTTTGCGGCTCTTCGCGGTACGTGGACGGAGTGATTTGCGCACCTACTACGAGACGCGGGAAGAAGCGGAAAGCGACCGCAAGGCGATTTTCGAGCGGAGAAATATCATTTGATTCGTCCGAAGCGGGAAGCACACCTTGAGGACTTCAGAGTAGAGGAAGTGGATCTAGAGAGTTCCTGATCCTTTGTGAAGCTACGCCGCCACGGGGACAACCGAAGACTCGTACCGAAGAACGACTTTAGCAAGTTGGCTGGTTTGACGCTGAACAGACGAACCTTCAGCAACCTTCGCTCTACCAGCACTTTCACATCTTACTCGAAGTATAGAACACCCGAAACTAAAGTAGGAACTCGCAGTCTATTGCAATTCCAGGGAAACCAGATCGCCATCCGCTTTTCCTCCCGGCCTGTAATTGACCGCAACCGGGCGGCTTTTCCAGTCGCAGGAAAAATCGTCCGCTCCGATCAGCATCACTGATTTGTAATTGTCGGTCCGAAGCATGAACACCTTGGTGCCTGCGGCCACAGTCAAGATCGCCGATGGAGCTTGCGAACAATCGACCACAATTAATTTTCCTTTCAAGAATTGGATCGTGCGTTTGTCGGGCTGCGGCGGAGGCGGAGCTTGTTCCGGCTGATCGGCACCGCCTTCTTCATTGGCTTGCTGATTTTGTTTCTCTGCTCGGGGCGGCTGCTCAGCGGGTTTCCTCGAGCTTTGCGAAGACGAAGTTGAGGAAGGGACGGATAGCGATGACGACGATGACGGCGCCGATGCCGTTTTCTGAGGCTCGGGCCTGGTATCGCTTTGCGGTGCGACCCCATACTTTTTTAACATGGGCAACCCTGCCAGTTGCTCCCCGGCGGACTTCGCAACTTGGGAATCGGGACTGTTTTTTAGCCGCTCGAGCAAGGCCGTAGCCGCCTCCCAATTTTTTCCCGCCAAGTAGATTTGCGCCATATTCAGCAGATAGCTTTGATTTCGCGGCGCGAGTTGAAGTGCGGCTCGCATTGAATCCATCGCGGCGTGCACACCTCCGCCTTCCAGTTGCGCCATGGCCAGCATGCTGCGGGCCTGGGCGAATTCGGGATCCCAGTCGAGTACGAGCCGCAGGTCCTGCATCATATTGGGGAGCCCTTGAATCGATCTTCCGGTGGACTGCACCGCCCGCAACCGCACCAGCGCCAAGTAATAATGAAGCCAGGGATCCTTGGGGTTGAGTTCTGCGCCCTTACCCAACTCATCGATCGCGCGGTCGAATTCTTTCTTCTCCATGTGCACCCAAGCTAACCCGCGGCGCGCGACCACGTTGTCCGTCTTCACCTGCGCTGCGATCGATTCCAATTCCTGCACGCCTTGCTCGCGGTGCTCTGGCAGTCGGACGCTCATTTCTGCCACCAACGCGTGCCCCTCTGACTCAGGAAGTTGTTGAGTGCTGCTGCCGATATTTTCAGGTGAGACTATACCGTTCAACTGGGTTCCCGCAGCATTGCTACCCTGCGAGGGCTGTGTCAATGAATGGAAGTCATCCTTCACCGCCTGCAAGAGCTGTGCTGGAGACATGCCGTACGCCTTCTGAATTGCTTGCTCGACGGGAAGCTTTTCGTTTTCGACCAAACCGAAGTATGTCCCAGTCTCAGAGAGCTTGTTCTGGTTGAGCAGGTAGTGCATTACGATCCACGACTGTGCGGAGAACAACGTATGGTGCGAGCTCTCCGGACCAGCGGAAACATCCGCGCGGGTCGCGAATAAGTCAGAAATTGCAATCCACGTTTGGGTGCTCAGCAGTTCGGTGAACGAGTCTGGTGCGCCGCCGATCTGCGCCTGCTGGTTGTCGAGACGCAGGCTGGAGAAATATTCCGCGAAGCCTTCGTCGAACCATGCCTGCGTGGGCGGATAATTGTAGGTCAGGAGCATTAAAGCGAATTCGCGTGACACAGCCCGCCAACTCTCCTCTTTTGACAGGTTCAAGACAAAATAACCCCGGTCTTCGCCCGGAATGAAGAAACCAGCCGCAAGTCCTTGCCCCGGGCGGTTGGGCACGACTTTGCTGTATTCCTCATCGCTTCTGAAGGCTAGGATGTCCACCGGTTCCGACATATTGATCCGGCTTCTCCCTAGTAGTTGACCGAAGACTGCGCGCATCTGCTCGAATCGCACCACCACATCACGCCCCTTTTTTTCGTCCGCATCCGTAACCACGGAAAAGTGACTGGAACTGATGCGGACCCAGTGAGGCTCATCGGAACGCGCGAGTGCGGTACGAGGCAATCCCGCTGTGTAAAGCAGGACTGTAGTAAGGAGAAGCGCCGAAAGGGAGAAGCCGGTGCGGAACATTGTTTTGCTAAGCCGGAATGTCAATGATGCTAACACGCAAGCGCCGGCTTTTCGGAGGTTATAGCAACCTCCGTAAAATTTGTCAGGTCGCCGCGATACACCCGATCGCAAAGGAGTTTTCCGATGTGAGAGTTCGCGACGCGGCACCCCGGATCACACGTGCTTTACGGAGCTTCGATCAGTTCCATTTTCCCGTCGCGGGTGCGGTGCAGGATCATGACTTTGCCTTTGGGGTCGCGGAAGACGAAGACGTCGCGATCGCGGAAGTGGGCTTCTTTGATGGCTTCTTCGAGCGTCATGGGCCGCATGGCGACAGCATCGTCGGAGCGCACGAGATGAACTTCCGTTGTGCGGGCTACGGCGGGAAACCTATGCACAACCACATCGACCGAGGTAGGTTCAGACAGGCCGATGGCAACTCCCACTTTTTCCTGGGATGCCTCGCCGTTCCATTTTCCAGCAATTGAACTCTGGCTCTTTGGATTGGGGCTTTTGTGATTGTGGCGTTTCTTGGTGCGCCAGCGAGTTTTGTATTTGACCGCTTGCTTTTCAAGGTGCTCGAGAGCTTCACTGACGGCAGAGGGCATGTCGCCCGCTTGGGCTAGTCCAACAAGCGGCCCGTTGCGCGGACTGATGGTGATTTCGGCCTTGTGACGATGTTTCTCGACGGCGAGGACGACCTTGGTCTCAAACTTGTCGCCCAGAATTTTGCGGATCTTGGTAAGGCCGGATTCAACGTCCTTGCGGATCGCAGGAGTGACTTCGTAATGCCTGCCAGTGTATTCCACGTGCATGAGCGCCCCTCCTTGGGTTTCGATCTCTACGCTGCCTGGGCACTGCATTTGAAGCTAGTGGGAAGCTGTTGACCTCAGCGGCTAAAGCCCTTTCTGTTTAGGGTATTGCTCGCAACGGTGAAGCGCTGCGCCACCCAAAAACGTGATTGTTCGACCGCAGAAGCCGTTCAGGATGGCAAGCCATCATTTCTTTACTCTGCGCTGGTGGGTGCTCGGGATGCGCATATCTTCCCGGTACTTCGCGACCGTGCGGCGAGTGACCTGGATGCCTTGCGATTGCAGGATGCGGGTAATCTGCTCGTCGGTGAGCGGCCTGGCGGGGTCCTCTTCCTCGATGAGCTTTTTGACGCGGCGCTTAAGAATCAGCAACGAGGTGTTACCGCCCTGGGGTCCATTCACGCTCTCGCTGAAGAAGTAACGCAGTTCAAACACGCCTTGGGGGGTGTGGGCATATTTGCTGGAGACGGCGCGGCTGACGGTGGAGGGATGAACGCCGATTTCTTCGGCGACCTCCTTGATCATCATTGGCTTTAGCTGGTCGATGCCTTTTTCGAGAAAATCCTGCTGCCGGGCAAGGATGCTGTAGCAAACTTTGACGATGGTTTGCTTACGCTGTTCGATGTTCTTGATGAGCTGGATGGCGCTCTTGTACCGCTCTTTGACGTAATTGCGCGTGTCTTTATCGTTGGTGTCCTTAGTGAGGAGGCGCTTGTAGGCGGGGTTGAGGCGGAGTTGGGGAACGTCCTCGTCGTTCATGACCACGAGCCATTCGTCTCCGTGTTTTACGAAGGCCACGTCGGGTTCGATCAGGCGTGGCTGAGTTTTGTTGTAGCGGAGACCGGGGCGGGGGTCGAGAGTGCGAATGTAATCGAGCGCTTGCTGGACTGCTTCGACCGGGCGACCCAGGATGCGCGCGATTTCCTTGTATTGCTTATTCTGCACCGCCCGCAGGTGCTGATCCACGATGGCAATGGCGTCGGTGAGGGTTTGAGCGGTCGATTCTCCATTCCCGTTCTTGTGCAACTCGAGTTGCTGTCGATGGTAGCGCAGTTGATAGAGCAGGCACTCGCGAAGATCACGGCATGCGACTCCGGGCGGATCCAGTTGTCGTACTACTTCGAGGGCTTCGTGCAGATCGGAAAGATTGAAGCTGGTCACGAATGTGGGACGCGGAGCGGGCGCGACTGTGGCGGGTTGTGGTGGGGTCGCTACTGAGGTCGCTACTGAGGTATCCGATACTGGAGACTGCGATTCTTCACCTCCGAGCGCATCAGAGAAATCCTTGCCCACAACATTCTGCGACTCTGGATCAATTCCGGAAAGCTCAAATTCGGGGGACGCCGACTCAGTCGTGATGAGGTTTGCGGAAGAAGTCTCGGAACGAAGCTCCGTTGAATCGGCTTCAAGTTCTGAAGAATCGTCCGATAAACTTTCCTCAGACGAATTTTCTTCAGGCGAACTCAAGCCAAGGGCTGCGGCTTCCTTAAAAACGCTCTCCACGACCGCCGCATCGGATTCGGGCGGAGCGGGCGGGGAGACGCCCAGGAGTTCTTCGTCGCTGGCGATCAGGTAGCCGTCTTCGTTGAGATTGCCGATGATGAGTTCGACCGCCTCTTGCACCTCGGGACGCATAGAAATGGAGCCCAGTTGCCAGACCAGGTGGTCGGTGAGACTGCCTGGCTTGGACAGAAAGTTCTCGAACGAGGGACGCTCGATGTCCTCCATTTCACGGGAACTGCGGTAGCCGGGATCCAGGTAATCCTGGAAGAATGAGCCAAAATCAATTTCTTCGAATGGATCTTTTTTTTCTGTGTCGGCGGCGGCTGTCGGACTTTCCTCGACGGGGGCGTGATCGCGCGTCTCTTCGCGGCGATCAACGTCATCGAGCAGCGGAACCGACTCTTCCAGTTCTTCCAAAACTGGGTTCTCTACCATCTCAGCGGTGATCATGTCCCGGAGCTCCAGCTTGTTGAGCGCCAGGACACTGACCATTTGGACTAGACCCGGGGTCAGAATCTGTCTCTGGGAGACTTTGAGGCTTAGCTTGTGTTGCAACAGCACCATAAATTTAGTCGTTCGTCTTTGGTCGTTCGCTCCCCGCGACCGAGGGCAAGATGCCTTCGGGACAGCCGGCGAGACGCCAGCGCTACACTAGCGAGAAACTTTGCCCCAGGTACACTCTTCGCACTTCCGGATCGCCTCCTAATTGCTCTGGTGTGCCTTGGCGGAAAATCCGTCCTTCGTTAATTATGTATGCACGATCGGTGACCGAAAGCGTTTCGCGCACGTTGTGATCGGTAATCAATACGCCGATGCCACTGGCTTTCAGATCGCTGATAATTTTTTGCAGATCGAGTACTGCTATGGGATCGATGCCGGAAAAAGGCTCGTCTAAGAGAATGAATGTTGGGTTGATGCACAGGGCGCGGGCGATTTCCACGCGGCGGCGTTCGCCTCCGGAGAGAGCGTAGCCGCGATTTTGGCGGATGTGCTCCAGCCCTAATTGGTCGATTAACTTTTCCATCTTCTCGCGACGCTCGTGCCAGGAAATGGATTGCGCTTCAAGAACGGCGAGGATGTTCTCCTCCACGGTGAGCTTGCGAAATACCGAAGCTTCCTGAGGAAGGTAACTGATGCCGTACTGACGTGCGCGCAGGTACATGGGAACGTCAGTAATGTCGTCGTCGTCGATCAAGACTCGGCCAGTATCAGGAGGGATTAGGCCGACAATGGCGTAGAAGGTTGTAGTCTTGCCTGCGCCGTTAGGTCCAAGCAGGCCAACAACTTCGCCTTGCTCGACACGAAGGCTCACCCCGTTTACAACTCGGCGGCTGCGATAGGATTTGCCGATTTCGTCGGTGGCCAGTGTACGCATTTATCGTGCCACTCGCGTTTGGGTGACAGTGGGGGATGAAGCGTTACCTTCAACCAGCACCCTATCATCGTGTCTAAAGAAAGTCAACGAAACCCCGGCAATTTGACCGTGTTCGGCATCAAAAATGCTAGGCGGCCCACCGGTTAGGACGAATTTGTCGTCCGAGGCCGTATAAGTGAGGAGATCGCCAGTAGCGTGACGGTCTGGCTGAGTGATTACAACCTGGCCTGCGGCAGCAATTTTGTCCAATTTTCCAGCGCCAGAAAGCGATTGGTTGGCGGAACCGCGTGCCTGGAGAAATGCATCCATCCTCTTCGCCGTGATTGTGAGATCAGCTCCCTTGGCGGCGACATCGCCTTCGAAATGGGCTTTGCGCTCGTTATCGGCATAAGTGAGGCGAGTAGAAGTGATGGAGATCAGCGTGGGCTTTCCGTCTGATCGGCTGGCATTAGCTCTGTCAGCTTGAACCTTATCGTTTTGAACTTTATCGTTTTGAACCAGTACCGTCGAAACGGTTTTGTATGCGTCCGATCCAAGTGCAACCATGGAACGGTGCTCCCGATCGAATTCAATCGTCGCGGCCTCAACGACATTCGCATCCTGCCAGAGGCGGGCGTCTCCAGTGTAAACAGCAACTGCCGAACTTCCATGGACGTTCATAGAGCGAGCGGTTACGTGGATGGGGCTGGACGAAGACAGAAGCGCTCCACCAGGCTGCGCCTTTAAATCACTGTACGTGGTTTTCACTTCGCCATCGGCGTAGGCATCGCCGGTGGCGCGATTCATGCGCATCGAGTCTGCGGTCGTGGTCATGCCGTTATCACTGACACGCGGCGAGCCTGTGAGAGTTAATACCTGGTCGGCGGGAGTGTAGCGCGCATGATCGCCCCAAGCCTTGCGCTCTCCGTCGACGTAGTTAACACTTCCTTGCTGTACCAGCGATTGAATGCCACTGCCGGGTTGGAAGGTCGCGTCGAGGACTCGGCTAGTGCTGATGCGATCGGGTTGCTCGGGATTCTGGCTCATGATGCGGGCGTCGGGAGCTCCGTGAACTGATGTGAGCTGTCCGGAACCGTCAAAGCGGGCGTCAAATTTTGCTGCTGTAACCAGCGTCTGTTGGCGGTTGCCGGCAGCGCTGCGAATCGCGATCTGGGCCGCGCCGGAGGTTTCGGCGCGATCAACTCGGCTTCCTGGTTGGATGAGAAAGAAATCCACGCCGGACGCGGTCAACTCCAAATCCTGCGGGCCACCTGCGGGATTCTGACGCTGCAGCATTTTAACGTGGTCTTCTGCGTGTACTTTGGTCAGGAGGTTTTGGCTGGAGGAGCGTTTTCTTCGAATCGAATGCTTCTCCGCGAAATCAAGGACGACCCGACCGGCTCTGCCTTCCATGGGTTGTGCGCCTGAGACTTGGATTCGCACGTCCCCGGAAAAGATACCGGTGCGCAGCATGTCATGCTGCTTGGACATGATCAGTTCGAGTTGTTCGGATCGGGCTTCACCGGTTTGCGCACTATTTGTGGGCTGGGAGCTGTCTGCTTTAACCAGCACGTTGCCGCGTGCCAGGACGCGGTCCAGAGTGTTGTCGGGGCGCAAAAAAATTGTAGCCTCATCCGCATCGCACTGCCGAGCACCATTTTGCAGGTGCGGGTGATCGAGCACGACCAAGTGCGGATCCTTGGTGATGGTCGAGCGTATAGCGGTGATGGTTGCTGGCGTGGCGCCGCCGAACGCGAGGTTTACTTGCGATTGCAGGGTGAGCACATTGGTCTTGGCCACATAGTTCACGCCCACGGCGGATCCCGTGCCTTGAGGCAGGTCAAAGTCGACCCTCTCCCGAGTGTGCGCGTCGCCGGTGTTCTGGCTGAATACCAGGCCGCTGGTCTTGAGGTGGATGGGATTTTTGAGCTGGGTGGGGGGGGACTGGTCGGGCTTCAGCAGCCCGTCCGGGTTCGATTGCAAATCAATCTGCACTTCACCTTTGGCGACGACGTTGCCCGATTGCTGGTCGTATTCGAACTCGGCGCCACGAATCTGATCGAAACGGCTCGAATCGCTTCCGTAAAGAGTGATTTGCACATCGTGTAGCTCAGCATGTCCGCCTTGCTTGAACTGCACGGCTTTACTGGCTTGGATGGTGAATAGAGTTCGTCCCTGCTGCGACTTGGAGACAGTGAAACCGGTCGCGGTTTGTTTGATTTCGAGTCCAATCCTCTCCGGAGCCTGCTTCAGCGCGTTCTGTACCCGATGTCGAGCGTAGAAATATGCCCCTGCCACCAGCAGCACCGCGAAGATAATCGCTGCGGCGAACGCGCGGCGCAGGCGGGATAGAATAGTGGGCATCTGAAGATAAGTGTACTTCAGAGCTTGGGCTTCGGGCTTCCGGCTTCCGGCCTCAGGCTTCAGGCTTGGCCATTCCCTTCTGTAATTTTCAGCGGTGGGATGGCCTTACTTTCCTCAAAAGACTCCGGACTGGAAAGAACAAGAGTGCGGCCCAGAAAAGAAGGCTAGGCGCGTAGGAAACGAGAAACACGCCCACGCCTACAATTCCGTCAACCATGGTTCGGTAGCCGTCTACGGCGGCATTGCGGAATTGCGTGGAAGTAGAAGGCGGCACCACCTGGAGCTGAGCCTTGTAGTCTTCGTTGACGGTTACGTTCAGCGTGGCGAAATCCACCTGGTTTGCCAGATTCTTTCTTTCTGATTCCATGCCCTCGATCTGACCGCGAACCCGGCTCAGCTCGGTCTCGACCGCGAGAACATCCGACAACTTTCCGGTCCGCTGCTGGAGCAGGTCGGTTAGGCGTCGCTCGGTGTTGCGGGCGTTCGCGAGCCGGGCTTCGAGATCCACGTATTGCGCAGTGACTTCCTGTCCGCTCTGGGACTCGGCTTCGACCCGGCCGAGTTTTCTTAGATCGGCCAGGGTGGCTTCGAGTTGATCCGCAGGGACGCGCAAGGCTGCATTAATAGTGTGTCCCATACCGACGGGCGTATTGACGTTCAGTTCGCCAACATATCCGTGGTGCCACTTCAGAATGTTGTCGAGGCCCGCTCGTGCTTTGTCGAAATCCTTCGTCGTCAGAGTTACGGCGGCGGTGCGGACGATCATCGGGCCGTTGGGAGATGGGGCTATGCTGTCTGCTGCCGTAAAACCTTCACGGTGAAGTGCACTTCCCCGGCCGGGGACGGGCTGGCCGTCGACAGAGAACGAGTTCTCCGCATGCTCGCCGAGTCCGTGAAAAAGGCCGTTCGAATCGGCTGCTATTGGGGCCGCAGGAGACGCCTGCAATTTCGCAAACTGTTCAAGCCTGTCGTAAGTTGCGCCCTTTTGTGGTAATTTGCCTGCGGTTCCCAGTCGCTCAACCGCAGTCTGTTCAGTAACCTGAGCCATACGTATCGGGCCGCCGGTCATCCGCCTAAAACTGGCGAACGCGACCAGACAGATAGCTGCAAAGCCTAAGGCCCACGGGGCGAAGCGGTGCAGGCGAAGGATGTTCCGCCAGAGTTGCCCACTGGTAGGCTTCGATCCTGCTCCTTCCCGTCCGCGGCCCTCAAGCGCCGAGGTGATCGCCTGCTCGATCCGTGGACTCGATGAGGTGACCTCCCAAGCCATCAGGGTTTGCGAGACGTCTCGGAGATCGGCTGCCAGTCTCTGACATTCCGAACACCGCTCCAAATGCGCCACTGCGGCGGCCGCGCGATCCGTGGACAGTTCTCCGTCCAGATAGGCCATCAGTTCTTCTTGTTCGATGGGATGATTTTCGCCCATTTCACACCTCGCCTTCCGTCGGCTTTACAGTTGTGTCTACCGCTGCTTCGCTCGCGCTGCCAGCGACTCGCATTCCTTTCTCCGGCTCCAGGCAGCTTCTCAATGCCATTCGAGCCCGAAACAGACGGGAACGGACTGTATTCACTCGAATCCTCAGCAACTGCGCAATTTCGGAATAGCTGAGCTGCTCGTATTCGCGCAGCATGAGGATTTCGCGTTCTGAGGCTTCTAGAGTTTCTAAAGCACGCCGTACCCAGAGTGCGGTGTCAGAGGCAGAGTTCGTCGTGGGTTCCGGGCCAGATTCTACCGAGACTGCATTTCTGGTCCCTTTGCGCCGTTCTGCTGCCAGCAGATTCAAGGCGATGCCGTAAAAGTAGGTTCGAACGAGAGCACGTGGCTCGTAGCGTGAGGTTGCGCGAATCACCGCAAGAAAGGTTTCTTGCGCCAGATCCTCGGCGCGCTCCCGGTTTTGCAGACGGCGGCAGAAGAATCCATAAAGCGGCTCACGATAGCGGGCGAACAGTTCGTCGAACGCCTCGTGCGAACCGCGCTGGAATTCCAGCATCAGGGCTTCGTCGCTACTCATGGTCGTACGTGCTCGCCTCCCGGCTCGGTCCGCCGCCATCTTACATATCTGTAATGTCCCAAGCAGCGCAAAGGTTCCAGGTGGTCCGATGAAATCGCTCAATCTGCCTTGAAAGTACTGTCAGTACGAATCCAGCGGCCGCGCAGGAGCGCCGCCATCGCAAGAGGTGGCCTGTTCGGCGGGCGGAAAATGGAACCGCCGGGCGGTGCTTCAAGCACCAACCGCCGTTCCCTTCGGTAACTTGATTGCCTCGTGTTACGCTGTCACTCTTGCCCCGGGACGGATTCTCTTCCGTTGGGGGCCAACTGCCATATGATTTCTGAATCAAAGCATCTCGTGAGCGCCAAGTCTCTGCTTTTTGTGTTACTTGCGCTGGTTTGTGCCAGCGCCGCATGGGCCGGACAATGGACCGCATTGGGGCCGGACGGGGGCGATGTCCGCAGCCTTGCGTACGATCCGCAGAATCCGGATCACATCTTCCTGGGCACGAGCACGGGAACTCTTTTTGCTTCAACCGACGGCGGCCACAGCTGGTCAAGGTTCGCGCACCTCGGCAACGGCGACGACTATGTGATCGATCACCTCGCCATTGATCCGCAGAGTCCAAACAAAATGTATGCCGCGGCCTGGAGCGTGGAGAATCAGCAGTCTGGCGATTTCTTTCGCTCCAACGATGGCGGTACGACATGGGAAACAACTTCTGCGATGCACGGGAAATCGATCCGGGCCATGGCGATTGCAGCGTCCGATTCAAAAACATTGGTTGCGGGCGCGCTGGATGGCGTCTTTCGCAGTACTGACGGTGGCAAGAACTGGCAGAGGATTTCGTCCTCCAACCAGGAAATTCATAACATTGAATCCATCGCCGTCGATCCCAAGAATCCGAATGTAGTTTACGCTGGCACGTGGCATCTGGCGTGGAAGACCGACGATGGCGGTGCCAGCTGGCATCACATCAACAAAGGTATGATTGAGGATTCAGACGTGTTCTCGATCATCGTCGACTCGACGAATCCTTCCGTGGTCTTCGCCAGCGCCTGCTCCGGCATCTACAAGAGCCAGAGCGCCGGCGATTCCTTCCAGAAGATTCAAGGCATTCCGTTTTCCGCGCGGCGTACCCGCGTGTTGAAACAGGATCCCAGCAACCCAGCGATTGTTTATGCCGGAACTACTGAGGGCCTGTGGAAGACAAGTGACGCGGGCAAGACTTGGACGCGCGTCAGCAATCCCGACGTCGTAGTCAACGACGTGATGGTCGATCCGCGCAACTCGCAGCGGGTCCTGCTGGCTACTGATCGCGCTGGCGTGTTGGCTAGCGACGACGGCGGGCACAGCTTCCTTACCTCGAATCATGGCTACACGCACCGCTACGTTACTTCCATCCTGGCGGACAAGAACGATCCCAACACTCTCTTTGTGGGCGTGGTAAACGACCGCGAGTTGGGTGGCGTATTCGTCTCGCACGATGGCGGACAGCACTGGCTGCAGAAGAGCAAGGGCCTGGACGGACGTGATGTGTTCACCTTGAAGCAGACCAGCAGTGGTGAGCTCGTAGCGGGAACGAATCGCGGCATGTTTGTGCTGGCTCACAATGCCAGCGAGTGGAGTCCGATCAACAACATCATCAACCGAACGGTTTCCTCGAAGGCGAAGAAGGGAATCAAGGCGACGAAGACTGAAACTCGGTCTATCCTGACCGCGCGGGTGAACGAAATCGAGATCACGCCCACGACATGGATGGCTGCAACTTCCGCGGGATTTTTCACCAGCACCAACCAGGGCAAGAGCTGGAGCGGCGGTCCGGTGATGGGCAAGCAGGATTTCGTTTCGGTGCAACCCAACGGAAACCTGATCGCCCTGGCCACTCGCAGCAATGTTCTGGTCTCGAAGGATGACGGCAAGACCTGGCAAGACTCCAGCCTGTCTTCCTACGTGAGCAGCATTCGCGGCGTCACCATCGCTGATGGGCAGATTATGTTTGCTTCTCGCGAAGGCGCATTCCGCAGCCCCAACGCGGGAGCGGGCTGGGAGCATATGCAGAATGGGCTCCCGGACAAGAACATCAGCTCCATCAGCTACGACCAGGATGGCAAGAGACTTCTGGCTACCAGCACGGAAACTGGCGTTGTCTTTGAGAGCGTGGATGCAGGCCATACGTGGACCCGCGGTCCTGACACCGGTTACCCGCTGCGCCACATCAGTGTGGTGCACGGGCGCTTCCTGGCAGCTACTCCGTTTGATGGAGTCGTGATGCAGCCGGAAAACGATGACCGGAGCGCATCCAGCAGCGCCGTAGGTCGACGAACTAACTGATCGACGGGCAATTCAGAGTAGAAACCGGCGGAGGAGCGGCGCAGGCCGCTTCTCCGTTTTCTTATTTTAAGATTGCATCCGACCCGCCCTTTCCGCAAAGAGCGCGGAAAGAGTGGGGCACTCGTTACGGCTTAGATAACAACCACCCTTACTGGCAGCTAGGGAACTTTAGCGATGCCACCCGAGTGTGGAAACTTAGGGGATCATTAGCAAAAGTTTTGGGGATGTACTGGTTCACGTACCAGAAGGTACAGTCGTCGGTGGGATCGACAACCATACTGCTGTAGTCTCCCCAGCGATTCGCACCGTTCTTATTGCCGCCAGTCGCGGAACCTTTCGCAATGAAGATCGTCGCCGGGCTTTCCATCGTGTTCAAGGGATCGGTGGGCACTCGTCCAGTGAAAGCGAGAGACGGATGCAACGTGGTGGCATTGGATTCGCTGTAGCCGAACGCCATGTCTCCGGCTTTGTCCATATCGATGCTTCCCATCCACAGTGAATCTCCGCCGTGGGTGAAGGTGCCCTGCTGGTAGACCTTGGGTTTGCCGTCGGGATCGCGGATTTCATACCAGCGTTCGCCGGAAGCGGCCTTGCTCGTCATCACCGAATGGCTTACCACCAGGGATTCATGGTCGGTAAAGTTTCGGTAGGCCAAGCGGAACATCAGCCGATCACCCAGAGAATCCAGTTGCTGCTTCGTGCCCGGCTGCGGGATGCAGGTTCCGCCTCCACAGGCCATGGTGTAAGCCTTTACCGGGATGGTGATCGGACCGGTGAACTTGGACTTACTAGGGTTAGCGAAGTCCACATGAAAGCGGTACAGGTGCAGCGAGGTTGAACTGGAGAGGTCTACAAAGAAACTGGGCTCGCCTGACGGAGGAGGCGTGGCGCCGTCGGCATTCGACGGCAGGAAAGAGAACTCGTTGGGATTCTTGAAGCATACCGCCTTTGCTTGTGCGCCGGTCAGCATTGCCGCACGATCATACGCGCAGGCGTCGTCGGCGATAAACGAGGTCGGCCCGAAAAGATTATAGTTGGCATAGTAAGCGTCCGGCCACACGCTGAGCTTGTCGTAGTCGTTCAACACATTCGCCCCGAACTTAAAAATGTAACGGTGGTATTTGCCGGTCGCATCCGAACTTTCGGAGACCGCGATGCATTCATTCCCGGTGCTGAAAGTATTGTCAGCGGCGATCTGGCTGATAATCCAGCGATTGGCGAACTGATCGTAGAGGACCACCGGATCCGTCCAGAAGAAGGTTTGTCCCTGTCCGCACAATCCAGGTAAGCGGGTAAACAGTTCTGAGCTTAACTTTCAAATCCAGACATCAATCCATCCATCGCCGGGAGCCGGGTGGGGAATCCGCGCCGCTGCGGTTCGGTAAAGTTTGATCCGGTGGCGGCTCGTCGTCAAGATGAAAGAACTTGCACCTTGGGTTACAGCGAAAATGGAGGACGGGCGTCTCGCCCGTCCTGGCTGGGCGGGGATGCCGTCCTCCATTGAAAACCACCCGCGAACGCGCGGAGGCATGTGGCAGGCCGGACCTGTAAGCCTTACTTACATCCATCTGACGCCTCCTCATTAACACGCAATCACGACCTCATATACTCGTCGCGGCGCCGAGACCGGTGAGCCAAAGGTGTCAGTACGACCGTCACAGCGTAAAGCCGACCATTGCGTCCGGGCGTCGCCATGATTTGCCTGAGCCTTTGAATGTGTCGATTCACTTCCACAATCTGATCCTGTGCAAGCGAGCCGGTCTCGCGCAACGCCCACAATTCTCGATTCGGACCAGAGACGACGGCGTCGGCAGTGTCAAAGCTCTTGCTGAAATCGCGGATACCCAATCGCATCATGGAGGCAATAATTGCGTTTACTTCTCTGCTATTTCCCTTTTTCCCAAGCTGATAGCAGAGGCTTAGCTCAGAGGCAACCGCGCGGAATAGAGTCTCGCTGCGTCCAGCGAGCCGGCGAGATCCGGCGCTCAGCACCAGTCCCACTCTCTTGAGGATGCGAAGATGGTAGTAGAGGGAATCGGCGGGTCTTGCCAGTGCGGTCGCGAGTTCGGCGACGGAAACCGTTCCCATCCGAGAGAGCACATCTACGATTTCCTGGCGTGTCGAGGCTGCGAGCGCGCGCATTTGCCGTTTGCTGTGAATGATGTAGTTGTCTTTCAGTCTGCCCATAGGGTACGATAATATCAGCTTATTGAATATTTGATGATTTATTCAATGACACTCAAGGAGGATGTCTATGGGTCGACGTCGATTTTGGTGGATCGCATTGGGGCTCGTTGCTGGGCTGAGCATCGTGGGTTGGGCCCGTTCCAACGATTCGGGAATGAGCATCGCGTCTGCGGCAAGCGACAGTGGAAAAACAGCACAAAAAAGCGCCGAAGACAAAAAGATCGCAGTCGCTGAGGATGGAGCGGATCTGGAAGTTAAGGAATTGAGGTTCGACAAGCTAGAAGCGAGGCTGCGCACCATGCCAGCCGGGGCTGAACGTGATTACTTCGCCGGCGTGTTGGCCAATGCAACCGGTCAGATTACTGAGTCCATCCGGTTGCTGAACAGTGCGCTCCCTCTACTGCGGACATCGCGCCTGGACCGTGCTGCAGTTGCGCTGGAAGATTTGGCGGACGACTACAACAAGAGCTTTCGATATGCCGATGCCGCGCGAGCGGACGACGATTTGTTGACCCATTTCGCCGGGCAGCTTAGACCCGAAGAACTGCAGAGTGCGAAGGATGATGCGGGGGTCATGCAAATATTGCGCGAAGCACCCGCGCAGACAATCAGGTGGGACGGAGCCGTGAGATTAAAAACCGAACGCAATCCCTTGAATTCCATGAATGTAGACTTGGCGGTTAATGGGGTGCGAGGGCCGTGGCTGCTCGATACCGGCGCTAATCTTTCAGTGGTCAGCCGGAGCTTTGCTGAGCGACTGGGGCTGAAGCTCTTGCCCGGTACCGCGCAGACAACGGCTGGGCTTACCGGGATTGAGAACCCGCTGCGTGTGGCGTTGCTTCCCACCCTGCAGATGGGAGGCGGCACACTGCACAATGTGGTGGTGATGGTGCTAAACGATGCCAACCTGAATATAAGCCTGGGCAAGAGCACATATCAGATCAACGGAATTATCGGCTATCCCGTATTTCAGGCGTTCGGGATGATCACGTTTCTCCGCGATGGCGAATTCGCAGCGGGGGACAAAACCCAAGCATCCGGAGTGGGAGCGCGGATGTTTATGAATGGGTTGACGCCGATCATCGAGTGTAAGGTCGAGGGAACGGATCTTCCTTTCAGCTTCGATACGGGGGCATCGGATACAGATTTCTTGCTTCGTTATTATCAGCGATTTCATAGCGAGTCCGGTAGCTGGAAGAAGGCTAAGAACAAGACTGCTGGTGCGGGTGGGACAGTGAAGCAAAAGGTTTACGTTCAGCCGCAAATCAATCTCGGCATCGGTGACAAGACAGTGAGCTTGAAAAACATACCGATTCATACCTCAGGTACGGGATCAAACAACGCCGAAGTGTATGGAAATCTCGGGCAAGACGTCGTGGCCAACTTCGAAAGCTTCACGCTGGATTTTTCGACCATGACGTTCACCCTCGGAGCTCCATTATCTCCAACCCAGGAGCACTTGGATCAGTAAACTCCCGGATTATCACAGCTCGGCGGGGGTTTTCAGTACCAGCGCGTTTACGAACCCATCGGAGATTAGACATCCACGAATCTGCCCGCCTTTGTCTGCTGGGGAAGGAGGAATGCCGTTGCCGCTACCCAAGCGCCTCAGACTCGCGGCGCAACGGGCTTCATCGGTTTTAGAAGTGATTGAAAGTAAAAGTCTGTGGCAGCCGGACCTGTAAGCCGCCTGGATATTTGAATTCGCCCGGTCACGAGCGACCGTTTTCGCTCACACCACACAGCAATCTACAAGTGCCATGCACGTCTGTCACTTTGGTCGTGAGGGTGCACTTCATTAGGATCATCGAATGGCCTTGAACTGCCTGGTCGTGACTTGCGATTCCGCGCTGTTGGGCGAGATCAAGGCAAATTTTAGCGAGCGTGGGGCTGCCGTCGATCTCCGGCAGGATTCTGCCAGTGCGATCGAACTCGCCTCCCGCCGCCATTGGGACGGCCTGATCATCGACTGCGATGATGTGACTGGAGGCGTGGAGGCGCTTTCTAAGGTGCGGAACAGCCGCTCGAATCGAGAATCCCTCATAATCGCGGTTCTAAACGGTTCGACCAGCACGGAAAGAGCTCTTGACCTCGGAGCCAACTTTGTACTCTGCAAACCCATTGAAGAGAGTCGATTGCGCAGCGTCCTGGATATCGCCATTCCTAAGATGGAGCGCGAACATCGCAGGTATTTCCGATACGACATCAATGTGCCGGTGCGATTTCAGAATCACCTCGGGCAATCCTTCAGCACCTCGATGAAGAATGTGAGCGGGGGCGGAATGGCCATCAAACTGGTTGATCCGGTGCAACTCAAAGGAGTGGTTCCGGTGGAGTTTGATATTCCCAGCGTCGAGCCACGGGCTTTTCGTGCGAAAGCGGATATTGTTTGGAGTGACGCATTCGCGATGGGCTTACGCTTTTTGCACATCGAAAAAGATTGTGAAGTGGCTCTTCAATCATGGCTAAGTTCGTTAGAGGCACAAGCACAGTTCCGTGACTCGATCGAACGCGGCTCTTAAACAACCGCGATTGCGGCTAGGAATTCAGTGGGATTTCCCAGGTTTCAACGAAAGCCGTCGCGGAATTAGTAATGCGCTGGCAGGATGATTGTGGCAGCCGGACCTGTAAGCCGAATTCTGTCTGCGGGATTGCTCCCGCAGGACGGTCATTCCTCTGGGCCGCGCATTACTGCGAGGCTCAAGCGACCTACCCGGAGGTGGTGACGCGCCGAGCCGGCACGTTCTTAATCGGAGTTTTCACTCCGACCGCAGATCCCTCCCTATTTGGTCTTGCTCCGTGTGGGGTTTGCCCTGCCCGCTGCATTACTGCGGCGGCGGTGCGCTCTTACCGCACCTTTTCACCCTTACCCCGTTGCCGGGGCGGTATGTTCTCTGTGGCACTAGCCGTCAACCGGGCTTGAACCCGGTTTCCCGGACGTTATCCGGCACACTGCTCTGCGGAGTTCGGACTTTCCTCCCCCGTTCCTTGACGAAACAGGAGCGACCGTCCGGTCCAGCTGCCTACAGGGTCATTATATGCGATAGGCCTTATGGTCGTTGGTCATTCGTCGTTGGTCGTTGGCTACACCGGTCATCCTTATTCCCGGGAGCAGACTCGAAGTTGTATTTTGCTAGACTTGGATGCGCCGAGCCTCGACGCAGGTTTGACCAACGACTAACGACCAACGACAGCAGGCTTTAAGCCACTCATGGTTCACCAGGGCGTTAAGATCATTGAAGCTTTGGCCGCGGCTGGCGCGGTCTCTAGCATCGCTTACTACGTCGTTTGTCTGTGGAGCGCGGCTCTGTTTTTGCGCGAACGGCGAAGGACGGAGAACGAGGGCGTCCGCCGCACACAGGACCGTCTTCCCGTTTCCATTTTGAAGCCGCTTCGGGGCACTGATCCCGAAATGTACGACAGCTTTCGCAGCCATTGCCTGCAAGATTACCCGGAATACGAAATCATCTTCGGCGTGAGTGATACGGACGATCCAGCCATTCAGCTGGTCAATCAGCTAAAGTCCGAATTTCCGCGGAGCGCGATCCGTCTCATAGTTTGCCGCGACAAGCTGGGCACCAATACTAAAGTGAGCAATCTAGCCCAGATGATGCGTGAGGCGCGGCACGAATATCTGATTGTCAACGATAGCGACATTCGGGTTGAGGCGGATTACCTTCGCCGGGTGCTCGAGCCCCTGGCCGATCTCAAGGTTGGCTTAGTCACCTGCTTGTACCGCGGTGTTGCCAATGCGACGTTGGGTTCGCGCCTGGAAGCACTCGGCATCAGCACCGACTTTGCTGCCGGCGTGCTGGTGTCGCAAACTGTCGAGAACGGATTGCACTTCGGATTCGGTTCAACGCTCGCTTTTCGCCGTACCGATCTACAGACGGTTGGCGGGTTCGAAGCCGTGGTCGACTATCTGGCCGATGATTATCAGTTGGGAAACCGGATCGCGAGTCTGGGGCTGAAAGTGAAATTATCTGAAGTCATAGTCGAAACCTTTCTGCCGCGCTACACGCTCCGCGGTTTCCTGGATCACCAATTGCGTTGGGCGCGAACGGTTCGTGATTCCCGCTTTTGGGGATACGTCGGACTTGGTCTGACGTTCGGTTTGCCCTGGGCGGTGCTGGCGTTGATTTTCGCCAAGGGTGCAGCGTGGGCGTGGGCGCTGTTCGCTTGTGTAACAGCGTTGCGCATCGCAGTAGCCATCGTCGTTGGAAAGTACGTGCTTCGCGATCGCCAAGTCGTGCGCTCTCTTGCCTTGATTCCATTGCGCGACCTACTCGCTTTTCTGGTGTGGATCGGGAGCTTTGCCGGCCACGAGGTGGTTTGGCGAGGAGTTCGCTTCCGGTTGCAAGACGGAAAACTGAAACAAATGTAAAGCTAAATTGAACGAAGCACGGGCGTAGACGCCCGCGCCCACATTGGCTTATTTTTCCACTAGCTGCGACTGCCTGCCCGCGCAACGCACCTCGCTGGCTTTCAAAACCTCGCGGATTTTTCTCGCCAGCGTTTTCAGTGAAAAGGGCTTCTGCAGAAAACGGGCGTGGTCAATGCTTCCCTGTGGCAGAACCGTATTTTCGGCATAGCCGGAGACGAACAAAACCTTCATGTCCGGTCGCTCATCGGCCAGCAGTTCCGCGAGTTTCGGTCCACCCATTTTCGGCATCACCACATCGGCGATCATCAGGTGAATCGCTCCACCGTGCTGCCTCGACGCGCGTAACGCATCTGCTCCATTGGTTGCCTCCAGCACGGTGTATCCGCTGCGCGAAAGGAAATGCAGTGACGCTTGGCGCACGGATGCTTCATCTTCCACCAGCAACAAAGTCTCGCAGCCCCGAGGAGAGGTTTCGACCGGCATGGTGATCCGAATCTCGCTGCTCGCCGACTGCACTTGCGGCAAGTAGATCTTGAAAGTAGTGCCAAGCCCCGGCTCGCTGTACACCCAAACAAATCCGCCGGTCTGCTTCACAATGCCGTACACGGTCGCGAGGCCCAGCCCCGTTCCCTTGCCCGCTTCTTTGGTCGTGTAAAAGGGTTCGAAGATATGTGGCAGGTGCTCCGGGGCGATGCCCTGTCCTGAGTCGGTCACGGTCAGCAAAACATAATCGCCCGGAGGGACGATCGAGTGTCGCTGTATGTAGGATTCATCGACTTGCACGCTTGCGGTTTCGATGGTGAGTGTCCCGCCATCCGGCATCGCGTCGCGCGCATTTGCCGCCAGGTTCATTACTATCTGTTCGATTTGTACCGGGTCTGCCTTCACTTTGCCAAGTTCTTCTCCAGGCACGAATACCATCTCGATATCTTCCCCGATCAGGCGCGGCAGCATCCTGGTAATTTCTCCGATTACGGTATTCAAGTCGAGGACTTGCAACAATTGCAATTGCTTGCGTCCAAAGGCCAGCAACTGGCGGGTGAGGTCGGCGGCGCGGCGGGACGCGGTAATGATCTCATCCACATTTCGCCGCAGGGGATCGTCCTGCGCCAGCGAGTCGAGCATAAGTTCGGCGTAAGCGCTGATCACTAAAAGCAAGTTGTTGAAGTCGTGAGCCACCCCGCCGGCCAGTCTGCCAATGGCATCCATTTTTTGTGCCTGTCGCAGATCCGACTCCAACTTGCGCCGGTCGGTGATATCCCGGCCAGTGGAAATAAAGTGGGTGATCTCTCCTTTCGCGTCCCGCAGAGGAGTGAGGGCTTTTTCAAGGATTAAAGTTTCTCCATTCTTCTTCCGGTTCATAACGATTCCCCGGAAGACATTGCCGGAGAGAACCGTGTTCCACATTTCTTCGTAAAGCTCGCCCGCCTGCTGCTCAGACTTGAGTATTCCGAGAGTTTGGCCAATCGCCTCTTGCCGCGAGTATCCGGTGAGAGTTTCAAATGCTGGATTTACGTACTCCATGACGCCGGATCGATTCATAATGATCAGTATATCCGCGGATTGCTCGACCGAACGCCAGAGCTTGCGCAGAGTCTCCTCGGAGTTCTGGTGTTGATGTTCGGCGGAGGCTACGTCGAAGGAGTTGAGAGTGATAAGGGCGGCGGACGGTTCCAGTGAATAGGTTCGAGAACTTTTGGGGGAGATTCCGGCCTCAATCGCGGCCTCGATCGCACCTTCGTGCACATGGTCACTCAAAAAAATGACCGGAATATGAGAATTATGTTGGCGCACCTGGCGTAACAGCTGAAACGCAGCGTCGTCAGTCGATTGGTGACTGCAGAGTAAAAGGTCATAGCTTCCTTTCCAAGAGGGAGTGCGCGCGTTGTCAGGGGAAGCAGCGTGTTCGAGGTGTATCCGCCCAAGCTGGTCTACTGTCAAGAACTCACGCATACGAGTAAAATCACGGCTATCCCCACCCACCAGTAGTAGTTGCAATTCAGGTTTGTCAGTTTTGGAAGCTTTCGTTTTTCGCATTTCCTGCTTTGTCCCTCCTAGCTATATCGGAATCTGGGTGCTGGAGCATCTCTGTGACGAGACTAGCTGTGAAAAGATTAAGGTGACCAAAGTTCCAATTCAGGAAGCTGGTTCGCTCAAGAGATCGTGATCGTAGACTTCGCCTGGCTTCCAAGACTATGAAACAAAGTTGCAGTCGCGTACGTACCATTCGACGACGTTTCAATCTCAACTTCGACTAACTAAAGGAGGAGCATGTTCCAACGGGTTGGTTCGGCTGTCCTGTGTCTCGCCCTTGGGCTCACACCTGCGCTCGCTCAGCAAAACAAATTTATTGACCGCCTGCCGCAAAACCGTTACCTCCTGAATGTGCAATCGGGACGGTTGGAGGGAAGTGGTCTACCGGTATTGGAAAATGCGCTCGCCGGCGCGCAATTCGTGCTAATCGGTGAGGATCATGGCATCTTGCAAATTCCCCAGTTTGTAAGCGCAGTCTGCGACCTGGTAGGGCCGCGAGGCTTTCATACTATGGCCATTGAGACCGGGCCGTTGGCCGCAGGCGAACTTCAGCAGTGGATCACACCCGATGCAGGTCGCTCGGGCTTGGTCGACTTTGAAAGGAAATTCCCGGAAACCATTGCCTTTTACAATTTTCAAGAGGAGTACGATCTGCTGTCCCACTGTGCCAAGTCCGCCCAGGGCGGACAGTTCCGGCTATGGGGGCTGGATCAGGAACTCATGGGCTCGTCCGGTCTCATCCTGACGCGCATCCTCGAAACTCATCCCGGTATTCAAGCCACAGAGCAAGCGCGACGGCTTCTGCAGAAAAACGACGAGGCGCACGCCACCGCGGCAAAGAGTGGCAGCCCGGGCGACATTTTCATGGTGACCGCCTCTGACGACGACCTCAACCAACTGCGGGACCTACTTCGCAAGGAACGCAATGCAAGAAGTCAGAGCCTCATCGATGCTCTGATGAAGAGTCGCGATATCTACCAGAAGAACATGAACGGCTCGGGCTACGACTCGAACCGTGAACGCGCGCTGTTGATGAAATCGAATTTCATGAATGATTACAAGCAAACTACACAGGCGGACAGTGGAACTCCAAAAGTACTGCTGAAGTTCGGCGCCTGGCATATGTACAAAGGCATTAACCCACTGCGAAATAATGATATGGGGAACTTCGTTGCCGAGTTAGCCGACGGTCAGGGCTCCGCCTCTCTCCACATCATTATCTTGGGCGTAAAAGGTTCTCAACTTCGTTTCGCCGGTATCGGACGCCCCAGTCAGCCTGCTGACTTTAATCTGGCCGACGACAAAGACTCCGATTTTCTCTTTCTTAAACCCATGTTCGACAACCTCGAATCCGAAGGGTGGACCATGTTTGACCTGCGGGGCATGCGCAAAGGATTTCGCTCGCTCGAGCCGGTGGACAAAGAAATGGAACGCCTCATCTTCGGATACGACCTCATGGTTCTGATTCCCAATGCCACGCCCTCAAGGCCGATCCTATAGGTGCGGATTGTCGGTGGGCCCGTGGATGACGTTCGACCCACTTTCAGAAGCAGCCCAATTGGGGGACAATAGAAGAATAATTCCGGGTGAGGTGACCTATGCCGCGCGTCTTATATAAACTCCTTTACGTTACGCTTTTGGCACTTTCTGCATCAGCTTTCGCCCAGCAGATTCGCGGCGACTACATCGAGACCCGCAGCGCGGACATCTACACCGGCCAGTGTTTCGCCAACGGCGAAGTAAATCTCGTGGGCGACGAGGCCATCCTGGCATGGCACGTCCAAAGCGGCAGTTGGGACGGCGTGCCGCTGGAAGGCTTAACCGTTGCCGCCGCGGTTCATGCCAACGCCACGCTGGGTGATCCGTATGCCAATCCCTATCCGGCGCGGGCCGTTCTCCTTGTTGACGACCAGGCGACCCCACGGCAGCGTTCGGCTCTGGTCGCATTCGCGCACCAAATGGGCGGTGAGCTTCTGAGTCACGCTCAGCAAGTTATTCCCGCGCCTATGGAACTGGTGGTGAATCCGGAGCATCACGGAGTCGCACTGTTGCGAGCCGGGCAATTCGCCACCGTGCAGACCCGCCCGGTGAATGACAAAGACCATCTCTGCGGCAACGAAGTAACCTTTTATCCGCCTCTGACGCAACTGGCTCACTCTATGCCCGCTGTAGCTTTGACTGATTCCTATCGCGGGCCAGGGCTGGACGTCGATTGGGAATCGCACGGCAGACGTAGCGCTTTCGTAGGAACCTTCGTGCGCTAGCCGAGTCGTGAGCAGATTCGCACGTTTATCGCGGAAATGGCCGAAATAGGCCGTGCTGGCGGGTTTTCGCTCGTCGGCGTGGAACATCCTGTCGCTACTGAGGCTTCCGTAGCGCGCTTCATACCAAAGTAATGGTCCGAATTACGAAAGCGCATGCACATGGGACATCTGTTAGCCGGTGTTCGCGGGTGAGATGGTGAGGTTGTATTTTTCTCCATCAAGAAAGCCGGCAAAGCATGGAAAAAAGTGATTTTCTGGACGAGGTTCATGTTCGCATCCTGCGGGTAACTGAAGACCTGCGGGCGATTCAGCAGACCCTGAACTGTGCAGCCATGCAGGCGCCGGGCGATCCGGAACTGATGGAAGCACTCTGTCA
Source organism: uncultured Acidobacteriota bacterium (assembly GCA_963832245.1). Classification (GTDB taxonomy): domain Bacteria; phylum Acidobacteriota; class Terriglobia; order Terriglobales; family Acidobacteriaceae; genus JABDBE01. Next base: position 297,925 of record CAWHTG010000004.1, on the reverse strand, counting down.
ACTGCCCGAGATCGAATCCCTCCAGGTATTGAAATCAGCGCTCGACCAGATGCGCCATTTCCTCTGGTTCTATATGCAGGTAATGACCGACGAATCAGCCGACGGCGACCGGCTGCGGCAGAGTATTAGCCAGAACCCTTCCGCCGATAGCGCGATCAGCCCTAGAGTAGCGGCCGCAGAAAAGTTCAAACGCGCCGCCGACAACGCGCTCCTCCAGTATCTCTCCGACGCCAAGGTCCGCAAACCAAACTAGATTAGTGTCGCGTCCCGGAAAATACCCGGCCATAGTCGAGCCATCGTCTGCAGGATCGAATCGGCGGTAGGGCTCGAGATAACTGCGTCCAGAATCGTACATTTTGTCATCCATCTGGGTGCCCTAACGCTCAATTCGATTGGCTTCAACGCAGAAGGCTGACCGGTGGTACGAGAAAGGCGGTTTACCCCAGGAAAGTACATGATTACCTTCAAACCCCGGTGTCGAAAACGGAACAATATAGTAAAACTATAGTATTCGGAGAGGTGGCCGAGTGGTTGATGGCACCGGTCTTGAAAACCGGCATACCCGAAAGGGTATCGGGGGTTCGAATCCCTCCCTCTCCGCCAGTCCTTTAGACCCAACGTGATAGAGCCGGGGCTACCGCAGCACGGCTACCGAATCGCTGATATCCCCAAGATCCCAAGTATTGGCTCCTCAGGAGAAGGAAGCCAATGCCGAAAGTCGCTGTCTACACACGCGCCACCACAGGCGGGAGCCGCCGCCGCTACGTCAAAGCAACTAGGGGTTCCACCGGGCCGTTTTTCCTGCGTTACGAAATTAACGGGAAACGAGTTTGGGAAGGTCTGGGCACTCGCACCTACACGTTCGCTTTGGCCGACGCGCGCTCGAAGGAGTCCTCTCTGCTCCGCGAGGAAGCAATCCCACCCAAACCATCACCCGCCGCGCCGAAGTCCGTAGAGGAGCTTCGGAGTGCGTTTCTCGCTATGAAGAGAAAGGAAAAGCGGAAAGACCGCACGCCGTTAGATCCGGACACAATTCGAAGTCATGAGCAGTTGACCGCCGACTTCATTCATCTTACGAAGTGCCAGTACCCCGGTGACATCACAGGTGAAAAGTTGAACGACTGGATGCTTACGCTAGAGGATGGGTATACGGGCAAGGACGGCAAGATTCACAAGCCTGCTGGCCCGCGCACGGTCTACAACCTCTACACCAATATCGGTTGTTTTCTGCGCTTTTGCGGAATTGAGCCGAATCCGAATAGCAAGCACAGCTACGGACTTCGCAAGCTTGTGGGCACGAACGTTCCCGGCAAGAATGATCTCGACCCCGAAGCATTCACTGAGCAAGAATGGGCGAAGTTTATCTTCGTCATCACAGACGAGCGAGACGCGCTGGCGTTCGAAACAATGGTTCTCACCGGGCCGCGTGAACAGGAATTGACGCACCTTGATTGGTTCGATCCGGGAATCCAGCCCCCCGCCTGTGGTATCGCTGCAAATACAATGGGAAGGGCGAGATGGTCTTCCGCACAAAGACAGGAAAAGACCGGTGGGTACCGCTGGAAAACGGTTTGGCCGAGAAGCTCCGCGCTTGGCAGCAGAAGGTCGGGCACCGCAAGTACGTCTTTGGCACCAAGGCCGACAAAATTGAAGGACACTTCCTGCGGCTGATGAAGCATCATGCAAAACTCAGCGGACAGGATCCCGCGCGGTGGTGGCTACACAAATGCCGCGACACATTTGCATCGTGGTGCTTGCGGCGCAAGATTGATCTCAGAACAATTCAGGCATGGCTCGGACACCAGTCAATTGCAATGACAGCCCGCTACCTCGCTACCTTGCCCGACCCGGAGCAGCACCAAAAAATCCAAGCACTTGGGGGCGTTCTCGCGAAGGTAAAAGGGAATGCAGCCGTCATATCGGTCTGAGAGACGGACAGATGGCTTGTAGCCACCACTTATATACGAATTACGTTACGCCGAACACTCCGTCCCGAGCAGACGGTGCGGAAAGCACAGAAGGAGATACTACCTTTTTACGATGTACTGGCTCCTGCAATTAGACCGGCAGCCGGTTGGCTTCAGCGGGAGTGTTGTCCTCCCAGCCGTCTTGCCAAAAGGCCCTTCCACAAACGGAGTCGTGTAGGAAGGCAACCACGCTGAATCGGTCACCAACGATCGGTCCGAGGTTCCCGTGGAGCTCGTGATTGTTGTCGCACAGGAGAAAGTCACGCGGCCCTAACTCTGCGGAGTAGCCATAGCGTGGGAACACCAATCGCCCGCCCGCGTACGATCCGAGCGTGGTGATCCCAACACAGGTGCCGTTTACGTTGTGCCCGTCCTCGTGCGCCTTGAAGACGATATTGCGGTTGAATTCCACCGTGCTGAACACTGTGCCTCGTATTGTGTAGGTCAGATTCCAGGGGTCAAGGGCCTCCACGATCTGGAGTTCACGCTTGTTGGTAATGCGGCTGAGGTCATCATGTTCGGCATCGGGCCGCACGGCGGTCATCGCACATTTGAACGCATAGTCGTAATATGCTGGGACAGCCCGCTCTATCAACCTGTCCATATCGCGAATTAGTGGATACAACGCCGCGAGAAGTTCGGGCTGCTCTAAAGTCGGCGCGGTTCGCATGTTCTCGTAATTGGGCAATCTCAAGTCTATCCAGCCGAGGGTCAGCTTTCTCCCATACGCCTGAGCGTTTGCCTCGCGGCGGCTGTTACTCTGCATGTGGGCATCGTGCGCCGCCACATGCGCCTTGAGCCACGCCGCTTCAGAAATGGCCTGCGGTAGCAGCAGGAACTTTATCTGCTCACCATCCTTGTAGACGACATTCGGCTCAATTTCCTTCTGACACAGGTTAGGTGTTGCAAAACATTTATTAATGGCGTCGTAGTCTGTGTCTTTAAGGAGTGGCTTGATTTGACACTCCGTCACGTGAATAGGCGGGGGTGGTTCCTCGCGCACTATCGGGAGATCTTCAACCTCATCCATGATTAAGCTCCTGCCGCTTCAAATTGGACTCAATCGGTTGCGACGGCCAAGTACATAAGTTGGGTTGCGCGAAGCGGGCCGTGCTTCTTGATGCCCTCCAGGAAGCGGAGTTTTTCTTGGAAGGTCAGAACAAAAACGCATTCCACGGCAAGCCGTCCATTTTTGTCGCGGTTCTCGGAGTCCCGATCATCGGCGAAGTCGATACGAGCATCCGACTCTATTAGAGCGGTTCCCGCGCTATTGTTTTGCCTTGACCATCGAACGGGCAATTCTTCCCGGTCTGTAGCCGTGATCATCGTCTGTTCTAGGATGCGCTGCCGCAACCTTTGCTGCCTTGTCTACGCTCTTCAAAATCGGCGACTTCTTTCCGAGTGTCCATTCGAAATGAACGGGAATTCCAGTCTTCGTTTGTGCCGAAAGGAGTTGCTTCCACAAGTCCATATTCTCCTTTGGCTCGCCATGGCGATTCCTGCCGTGATTCTTTTTCCATTCTGCTGCGCGATACAAATTGTCGTGAACATACCTAGAATCGGTGAACAATTGAACCCGCGTTACCTCGGGCCACGGGCCGCTATTGCGCACCCATTGCAATGCGCAGATGCAAGCGAGCAGTTCCATGCGATTGTTGCTGCTCTCCGAGCATCCGAAATCTAGAATCTGTTTATCTTCACGCTGTAGATGGTCTGGATATTGAACAATGGCCGCGCATCCTGATCTACCGCCTGGATTCTTGTAGCAAGATCCATCTGTGTATATATGGATTGCGCGAGGATCAGTTGACATGATTAGTCAATTTTACCCCCGCGCTTCCGGCTTTAAAGGCGTCGCCCACGATGCGAAGTTTTCGCGACTCTTCAGAAGCCCCGGCCACGACGTGATAACCCTACTTATTTCGCTTGCCGTGCGAACCGTTCTTTCCAATATATTTTGCGGTCACAATGGCCGTCGTTCCTCTGGAAATTCCCCGTTGCTACGCAGCAACGTGAGCCATGTTCCCAGTTAACCGGAGTTATTGGATGTTTCCAATCCTGAATCCATGAGTGGTCCCAGTCTCCATTGAACAAGTCGACCGTTTCGACTCTATAACCCGCTCTTTTCAGGAGTTCTGGAAAGGATAGGGTCTTGTAGAAAAAAAGCTTCAAGTGCGTTGCGCCAATGAAAATCAAGACGCGGGGTTGCCAAAGAAATTTCGTTTCCAGATAGATACGATGAAGCCAGGAGCGTTCACGAATGGAGTCAATGTACGGACACAGAAGCTCCCGCGCCCTCGCGATATTGAACTCTTTTTCTAGTTTTGTTTCAGCGGGAATATCGATAGGAATGGGGCGATGGGGGAGAAGGGCTAAGAGATCTCGGTTGTCGGCGTCGGGGATTTCGTCCAAGACCAAGGTCGGTCGAAATCTTTCAACAAGCTCATTCATCCGGGAAATGAACTTCCTCCGTTGCTCAAGTTCCAGTGTCGTTGGATTGTCACCCTCGAGCCACTGATGCTGGTGAACCAATCCGACCACAAGAAGCTCAGGCTTTGGCATCCGTAATGTCCTGTTAAGCCAGAAGATCAGAGACATGGAGAGACCGCAGCTTACACCCCTTGTGGTTTACTTCTCCACCGATCCGAGCTACGCTAGGGCTACCGTCCGGCTACCGAGACGTGCGTTTTTTGAGCCAGGACGAATGCCAGTAAGACTGGCAAAATCAAGTGGGCCAATTCAAGGATCTTTTAGTACCAGTGATTTAGCGTCTATTTACGCGGGCTCAAGCGGTGCGGTGTAGAATCCCTCCCTCTCCGCCAGACCTTTGATTACTCCCTAAATACCAAGCCTACGTCTGCTTTTTACTATCCACTTGCGTTTTATTGCCCACCTGGGAATCCGTGCGGGAAGAGACGGTACCCCGACGGAATACATGTAACCGCAGACTCAAGCGGCCAACTTTGGATTCATGACGACTCCGTAAGTCCCTGGATCAGCCCGTTTGGGTTTTCAAGCATATTCTCTGTTAACTTTTGGGAGCATGGCTTTGTCGATCTCATCTACGGCACTTTTTGCGATTGCGTGTTTCCTCAGTAGTGCAACAGGAGCTGCTGTCGCTCAACATAACGAACCTGTAACAGCCAAATGGCGCGTGGATATTCGCCCTGCTATTGGTGGCACGCCTCTTCCCGTAGTGTGGGGTCGTGTGCAGGAATTCAAAGGGCCACCGAAAACATCGCTGTGGTTTACGGACAACAACACCCTAATCGCTACCTTCGTAACTCGCGAGGGCAAGGGCAATCCAAAAGTGTCCCGTCGCGATGCCTCGGACGAAACCTTGCCACTGCGACTTAGAGCTGTTTTCCTTGATGCGGCTACTGGTCGGATTACGGATACGACCGACTGGCCCTCTCAATCAAGAGATGCAGCCATCGTTGCTACGCATGACGGAAAGCTCGTCGCGCAGACTGGGGATGAACTGACACTTTATAGCTCCAGCCTTGGAGTGCTAAAAAAGCTAAAATTGCCCACCCAGGAAAAATATGATTGGCGGGCACACCCTTCCGCTACTGGAAAACACATTCTTTTCCTTTCTACGAAATTCGCTTTTTCTTCCGCAGAATTAAAGACAGGTTCGTGGTTATGGGTTGAAACGGACAGCCTCCAAATACTCCAGTCATGGGAAGACACGCAGACCGGAGATGTGAGCATTTCTGACGGCAAGATAGCCATGGTCGCTTGTGAGTGGGTCTTTAGTTGCGAACCGAAGGTCGAAATTAAGAGTCTGTCCACCGGTTGGGCCACCATTGCGGGGAGCGACCGCCGATTAGTACCACATTTTGTTGGCGAAGAGATGCTCTTTCTAACGGGCAATGCGACGAGCATGATCCGAACGGACGGCAAAGTAGTCTTTGCCGAGGATGGCCCCTCTCAGGTATGTTTCGGAGCCTCTGCGTTTGTTTCAACCGATGGCCAGCGGCTCGTTCTGCCAACCTGCCGCTTGAAAGGTCAAGTCGCTGCCTTCGATATAGGCGGGCACGGCGTACTGAAAACAATCCTGGTTTACGACGTTCCGTCGCACGCCAAGTCCCACACACTCGAAGTTAAGGGGCCAAAGATCAAAGATGAGATCCAGTTTGCAATATCACCGGATGGCTCCAAGCTTGCGGTTCTGAACAGCGAAACAGTTCAGGTTTTCCAACTTCCGCCGTTGAAGTAACGGCCCGCGCTCGCTACGCTTGCGCCGGAGTGTAAAGGATGTCCAGGGACACTTTGTAAACCATCTCGTGGGACTAGACAGCCCTTTGGCTTGAGTGGGGATGTTCTCAGGCATACGCTGAAACTCGCATCTGCGGGACGCTGGCCGGGATGCGCTGGTCTGTGGGCGTGTCCGCACGATTGTGGATTCCAGTAAGCTTCGCTGTGCCTGCTGTCTGACGAGCCGACTCCCAGATTCGCCTACACAGACGAGCGATTCCTGCGCGCCTGCGGTGTGCGTCCGCCAGACATGAGGGACGAGTTGCGGGTGCTCGACCGCTGAAAACGCAAGCTGACCATGGTGTTGATTTAGACTTGCAAGTGGATTCCCGGGATAGCAGGTTGTTTTATTTTTATAGTTAGCTAATTGACGATTAAATATTCATGGTGCCTTCAGCAATTGGGGTTACATGACCGCCCACGAAAATCCCTTCCGTGCCTCTTTTGCCGGCAATCTTCACGTGCAGAAGACTTCGGCGTCCCATCTTGCAGCCCTGTTCACTGATAAAGCGCGTGCCGGAAGCGTCCCCGATTAAGCTGTGCTTCATCATGAACGCCGCCAGCGGCGCGGTGGAACTCCCCGTTGCAGGATCTTCCAAAACGCCATAATCGGGCGCGAACATGCGCGAATAAACGCCTTCTCTTGTTCGAGCAAAAACAAAAACGCAAAATGGCTCGTCTGTACCGTTTTTGAGGTCTTTTATCTCTTGGAGGTTGAGCCAGGCTCGATCGACCGCCTTTTCGTTCTTGAGTGCAATGAACAACGTCGGATTCCCCGCGTTTAGAAGCTGCGGCGCCACGTTCAACAAATCGTCCTCCACAAGCCCAAGGGCATGCGCGCAAAGGGAACGCTCATAAAGCCTTCCCTCGGCAATCTGTGGCGTCCGCAGCCAAATCATCGGACGCTCACCGTTCTCCACCCAAATCTGGACCGGTCCGATCTTCTCCTCCAAAACAAAAGACTCGCAACCTTGCGGCACCAGGCCTTCATTCAGCAGCACGAAACTCGTGCCAATTGTTGGATGACCGGCAAATAGCATCTCTCTCCTTGGAGTAAATATTCGTACACGCGCGGCACAAGCTCGATTGTCAGGAGGAAGAATGAAAGCTGTCTCCGCCAAGTTCATCTCCCGCGCAATGCTTTGCATCACCGCTTCATCAATTTGGGATGCATCCATAAACACAGCCAGAGGATTTCCCTCCAGGGTTTTTGTAGTAAAGACGTCTACGACTCGATAGTGAAGCAAGGTTTTTCCTCCCGTATTTCTTCCAGTTGTAAGACTTCCGGACCGCCGAATTGATGCACGCGAATAGCCTTCATCAAACGCTCTCCTCGGATGCCTGTTAACTCGCGATCTCGGCAATGAGCTCAATTTCCACGCAGGCACCGAAGGGAATCTGGGCGGCGCCAAAGGCACAGCGCGCGTGTGCACCTTTGTCCCCGAAAACCTTCACCAGAAGCTCAGAGGCGCCATCGGCCACCAGGTGCTGTTCGGTGAACGATGAGGCGCTGTTCACGAGCACCATCAGTTTCACAATGCGTTTGATCTGGTTCAGATCGCCGACCGCGGCATGAAGCGTACCCATCAGATCGATGGCTAAAGCACGGGCGGCTTCTTTGCCTTGTGCGGTGGTGAGCGTCGCCCCCAGTTGGCCAACCCAGGGTTTGTCGTGGGTCCTAGCGATGCAGCCAGATAAGAAAAGCAAATTGCCGCTGCGCAGAAAAGGTACAAAAGCCGCCACAGGCGGCGTCAATTGTGGGAGCGTAATGTTAAGAGCCTCGATCTTTTCGTATACGGACACGTGATTTCCTCCAATTATATTGATACTTAGCTAACTAACGAAGTATAGTGGCACAAATTATTTGACTTGTAAAGCTTTGACGACTGGCGGCGTAAACTAAATTGTTGATACCGCTTTGAGCGCAGATCCGTCTACTTAGAAAGGAGGACAAAATGAAAAGAACGCTTCTGATGACTACCTTGCTGTTGCTCACCTCATCGGCAATGGCACAAACAAATCCCGCACCGGCCAAAAATCCTGTCAGCGACGCCCTGAGAGATATCCTGCCCGGGCGCCAGAAAAACACCGTTGCAGCGGTTGAAGCCATGCCCGCCAACAAATTCAGCTACAAACCCAGCGCCGACCAGATGACATTCGGTCACCTCGTTGTCCACATGATCGAGGCGAATTACCTGCTCTGCAGCAAGACAACCGGCGCCGCGGCTCCCAAGGCGGAAGAGGCAAAGGATACGGATTCGAAGGAGAAACTCGTGTCGTCCCTCAAAGCCTCATTCGATTTCTGTTCAGACGCGCTGGCGAAAATGGACGACTCGAAACTGGCGGAGACCACGGAGGGATTCGGAGGTAAGCAGGCTACACGCGCTTGGTTCAGCCTGATCTTATCGGGCGCTTGGGCCGACCATTACGGCGCTGCCGCGACTGATTTGCGACTGAACGGGGTATTGCCTCCGACCGCAAAGAAATAAAATAAGAAGTGCGGGGCCTGCGGGAGGTTAAGGTTCTGAGGGAGGGACAGGTGTGCCTCAGCTTGCCGGTAATCTCTCTCTGCAGAGCTTTAACCAGGGTGCAGGACCCTGAACGACTGGGCATGCCAGCAAACGATTGCGCAGGACATGCATCGGTGACCGCGAATCGTGGCTAGATGTTATGATGATTAGGAAATTGCCTAATCGTATACCAACTGTCGCAATCCGGGCTTTGGCCAACGAGCGCAGATTGCAGATTCTTGAGTGGCTCAAGAACCCGACCAAGCATTTCCCTCCGCAAGTCGATGGTGACTTGGTGAAAGATGGGGTTTGCGGCTGCCTGATTGCGCGCAAACTCCGCGTGAGTCAACCCACTACGAGCGAGCACATGAAGATTCTGTGTCAGGCCGGGCTGACTCGCCCTAAGCGAATCAAGAAGTGGACCTTCTACAAGCGCGACGAAGCCAGAATTAAACAAATCAAGAATGCCATCCTCGCAAAGGTATAGAGATGGCTTCACTAGGACATGACTTTAGCTCCTGAATTTAGGGGTTAAAAGGATTGGTGCGTAGAAACAACTTAGATAAGGCGACCTTCAGAGCACGGAGCCCTGGTTAGGAGCAGTTGAGAGACCTATGCTGCAGTAGTTGCAACTGGACGATAACGAAAGGAGCAAAGAACCATGCTTGAGGTGATTTTGAAAAGATTCGAGAAGCCGGATGAAGTTCGCAACTTCGAAAAGGGTAGATTCGAACTGGTCCACATCGGGGGAATGACAATTGGTCGTGCGACATATTCGCCGGGCTGGAAATGGTCCGACCACGTGGGGGCTTCCCTGGGAAAGAAAAGTTGTGATGTCGAGCACGTTGGGATGGTTATCTCCGGGCGGGCAACCGCCGCTATGGACGACGGCAGAGTGATCGAAATGAAAGCCGGAGACATCTTTTATATCGCCCCCGGACACGATAGCTGGGTCGTAGGCGATGAGCCCTACGTCTCTCTGCACCTGTTGGGCGCTAGCGATTACGCAGCCCACAAATCTGTAGCGCAGAAATAATGCGAGAGGTTGAGGAACGCGCACGATATAGACGGCTTGGTTCTCGGCGGAACCGAACTAACTTTGATTCTGCCGACTGTGCAGGAATTGGAATCCCTTTTCTCGATACTATCCGGATTCACGTTGCGGCGGCATTGGACAAAATGTTCTCGTGTAAGACTGTGTGAGGATAATAATGAAATCTGAAAGCAGCTTGGTATGAAAGACAAGGCGATGCACGAGATGTGCTCAAGATCGGGGAGATGGATGAGCCTCAGCCTCTCGCAGGCGAAGCCCGGATTCGCATTGCTTTTTCGGGCATCAACCCGGGAGACGTGAAAAAACGTCAGGACGCCTTTGGCCTTGGAATGCCGTATCCGCGTGTCATTCCGCACAGCGATGGTTCCGGCACTGTGGACGCAGTGGGCGAAGGAGTATCGCGCACGTGGATCGGGCGGCGTGTGTGGTGTTATGGCGCTCAATCTTATCGTCCTTTTGGAACCGCAGCGGAGTACACAGTGGTTCCGTTGAAGCAGGTGGTTCAACTTCCCGAAAAGGTGCCTCTGGAGCAGGGTGCCTGTCTCGGCATTCCGGGCATCACGGCTCACCGGTCCGTTCATGTCGCTGGATCGGTCGAAGGACGAACCGTTCTAGTGCAAGGCGGTGCTGGCGCAGTTGGAGCTTGTGCCGTACAACTCGCGCATCGAGCGGGAGCGCGAGTCATTGCCGCTTGCCGCGCTGAAAGTGATAAGGAAATCGCATCGCGAGCAAGAGCGGACGAGGTTGTGCTGACCGGCGGGAACCTGGTGGAACGAATCCGGGCATTGGCTCCCAACGGAGTCCATCACATAGTCGAGGTTGCGTTTGCCGCAAACATCAACACCGATCTGGCGGTTTTGACACAGGGTGGTTCCATCGCGACTTACGCCACCAATGCGCCGAAGCCGGAAATTTCCTTCTGGGAACTTGTGTTTGTGAACGCCAGAATCTTCTTTGTCGGAAGTGATGACGTTCCGGCTGAAGCAAAGATCGATGCCACTCGCGCCCTTAATCAGGCTCTTGAGGCGGGATGGCAGGGGCTCGACATTGCCGAGATTGTCCCCTTGGATCAGATAGCACGCGCTCATGAGTTAGTAGAACATCCGGTGAAACCAGGACGCGTGATCGTCGCAGTTCCAGCGTAGCTCTTCTAACCGCAATGGGGTACGCAGTGAGGATGCGGAGTTACAGGCTAATCACCCCCACAGAATTGCGGGCTTCTTTGAATGGTAGGCCCGAATGGACTCGAACCATCGACCTCTTCCGTGTCAAGGAAGCGCTCTAACCAGACTGAGCTACGGGCCTACAAGCGAACGCTGTGGTTTCAATTCTAACGGCGGCGGGTGATTACGGCAATGTTTGCTACCCAAGGATTTCTGATGGCAAGCGAGTATTATGGAATGCGCCGCAAGTCGCCATGCTTCCATTCAAGCTGGTTTATAGCGACGACTACTATCTTCCAATCGGCGCACACGTCTTTCCCGCCGAGAAATATCGCAGGATCCATGATCGCCTGGTCGAGGAAGGAGTCGCCGAAGTCTCCGACTTTGTGACCCCACGACCCGCCTCCGATGAGGATGTGCTCCTCGTGCACACTCCCACATACGTACACAAACTGAAAACGGGAACGCTCTCTGCGCGCGAGGAACTGGAGATGGAAATTCCTTACTCGCCCGAACTCGTCCGAGCTTTCTGGCTGGCGGCGGGCGGTTCAATCCTCGCCGCCGATTATGCTCTGCAGAATGGGGTTGCCTTCAACATTGGGGGTGGATTCCATCATGCCTTTCCCGATCACGGCGAAGGTTTCTGCATGATTCATGACGTGGCCGTCGCCATCCGTCGCATGCAGCGCGACGAGAAAATCAAGCGTGCCATGACTGTCGATTGCGATGTTCACCAAGGCAATGGCACGGCCGCGATCTTTGCCGGTGCGCGCACCCCGGCCGGCGCTCTGCCTTCTACTTCTCCTGCCGCCGTGCGTCCTCTTTTGCCTGCCAGCGTCCGCAGAACTTACGCGGGTGATGTGTTCACCATCTCGCTGCACCAGGAAAATAATTATCCGATGTGGAAGCCGCCGTCCTCGATCGATGTGGATCTGCCCGACGGGATTGGGGACGACGATTATCTCGCATGGCTCGATAATGCCCTCAGCGCAGGCCTGCGCCAGTTCGAGCCGGAATTGCTATGCTACCTTGCCGGCGCCGATCCCTACCGTGAAGATCAACTCGGAGGCCTTTCACTGACCATCGAAGGGCTCAAACGCCGCGATCAGCTTATTTTCCGTGTCGCTCATGCCCGCGAAATCCCGGTGATGGTGACGTACGCAGGCGGCTACGCTCAACGCGTCGAAGACACCGTCACCATCCACTGCAATACCGTGATTGCCGCGACAGAAATCTTCACGCGGTTAGGAAAATCGACCCACTGAAAAACAATGAGAACGGCGAGGACAGAATTGCTAGAGGCGGCGTAATTCAAAGCCTGCTACGGTTTTGGAGATTTGGAGGTAGTAGCTTCTGGATCAGCTTCGACAGTGACTTCGACCTTAGCGCCTTGTTTCAGGCGCACTTCATTCCCATCCTCGTCAGTCAGATTGTTTTCGATACGAAGTTCTTTGTACAACGGATCCGCCTTTTCCACCGCAATTTGCGCCTTTTCCGGTTCGCTGGGATGCGGAGACTTAATGATTTTCTCAACCGTTCCGGGAAGGGTAGCACTCGGCTTCGGAGTCATGGGCCGTCCTTTGAGGTGAGAGTGGGGTGATTGTTAAGGATATTTTAGCATGTTGGCGCATGTCAGAGTTCCCTTTTCGAGGAGTGTTTTCGCAATGTCACGCCGGGACGATCCCGCTGCCTCTTTTCATCGTCGTAGGCCGTGTTTTCATCCCCTGTGGACTGTTAAAATAAATCCTTCGACTTTCCATTCAGTTAATTCCCTATGTTCGAGAATCTTTCAGAAAAGCTGCAACGTGCGTTCAAGACTCTCCGCGGCCAGGCCGTCCTCAATGAAGAGAACATTCAAGAGGCGCTGCGGGAGATTCGCCTCGCGCTGCTCGAAGCCGACGTTAACTTCAAAGTCGTAAAACAGCTCATCGACCACATTCAAGAAAAGGCGATTGGCCAGCAGGTGGCGACGGCGCTTTCGCCAGGCGAGCAGGTCATCAAGATTCTGCGTGACGAGTTGATCGAAACCCTCGGCCGCGATACGGCGCGCCTGAAGTTTGCCTCACAGCCGCCAACGGTCGTGCTCATGGCAGGCCTGCAAGGTTCCGGCAAAACCACCACCTCCGGCAAACTTGCAAACTGGCTCAAGAATGGAGGGCATCGTCCCCTGCTGGTCTCGGTTGACGTTTACCGCCCGGCGGCTCGCGAACAACTCAAGGTGGTCGCGCAGGCCATCAAAGCGAACCTTTACGAAGGAGCAAACGTCGAAGCCAACACAGCAACGGTGGAGCGTCTTGCCAAAGAAGCGCGCCGCGAGGCCATCAACACCGGCTCCGATGTGCTGATCGTCGACACCGCCGGCCGTCTTCACATCGACGACCAATTGATGGACGAGATGCAATCGCTGAAGCGGTTGCTCAATCCGCAGGAGATATTGTTCGTCGCCGACGCCATGACTGGACAGGACGCGGTCAACTCCGCGGATGAGTTCCACAAAAAGCTCTCGTTAACGGGCGTCGTGCTCACTAAGATGGACGGCGATGCCCGGGGTGGCGCGGCACTTTCCATCCGTCAAGTCACGGGCCAGCCCATCAAGTTCATCGGTGTCGGCGAGAAGTATGATGCGCTTGAGCCGTTCCATCCCGATCGCATTGTGTCGCGCATCCTCGGCATGGGCGACATTCTTTCGCTGATTGAAAAAGCCGAGCAGAACGTCGACAAGAAAAAAGCTCAGGAAATGGCCAGCCGGGCCCTCTCCGGCGATGGCTTCTCGCTTGAGGATTTCCGCGATCAGCTGCGCCAGGTGAAAAAAATGGGATCGCTGCAGAGCATCATGGGCATGCTGCCAAGCATTGGTCCCTTCGCCGGCTTGCAGAAGCACGCGGACAAGATCGATGAAAAGCAAATCAACCGCGTCGAGGCCATCATCAACTCGATGACTGTCCACGAACGCCTGCATCACGAGGTCATAAACGGCAGCCGGCGCAAGCGCATTTCGCGCGGCTCCGGCACCAGCGTGCAGGAGGTCAACAATCTGCTGCGCCAGTATGCCCAGATGCGCAAAATGTTCAAGCAGATGGGCAAGGCCAGCTTCGCCCGCAAACTGGCGGGGATGAAACTGCCGGGAATGTAGCGTTGTTGCCCTAATTCATCAAGGCGAGCATTCGTCGGATGGAGAGCGCGGTCTGGCGGATCTCATCGGCGTCGGAGGCGTCCGGCGACATCTTCAAATATTGTTCCAGATCTTCCGCCGCGCCTGAAGTCTGGCCGAGGCTATACCGCAGCGTTGCACGCTGCTTGACGTCTTCCGGTGAGCGGGGATAAATCACCAGCACCAGGTCCACCAGCGGCAGCGTCTTGCGGAAATTGCGTGCCGAGAGGTGAACCGTTTTCAAATTGTTCAAGATTCGGGTCAGTATCTGGCGGCGGCTGACGGCGAACAGAAACTCGGGCCGCAGGGTCATCTGACCGGAATAAATTTCGTCGAGCCGTCGCTGGCAATCCTGCGGGCTGAGAATGTCGCCACCGTTGAAGCAGTCGACCAGGGTCTCGCGGCCGTCGATGTCGTAGTGCTTGAGCAAAAAATGTCCGGGCATGCCTACGCCGAACAGGGGGAAGCCGAGACGCCGGCCTACCTCCATGTAGATCAAGGCCAGGGTGATGGGAATGCCGAGGCCACGGTCGAGCACATCGTTTAGAAAAGAATTGCGAGGATCGTAATATTCTTCGCGATTGCCGCGCAACCCGGCCTCATCGAACAGACTGTGGTTGAGCGCGGCGATGGTCTGGGTTGCGTCCCCGACATCGGAAATGCGAGTCTCTGCCATGCGCGCCAGTTCGTCGATGCGAGCGACATATGATTCGATGTCGAGATCGGGGTACTCGGTACGAGCGATGGTCAGGGCTGCACGGACCAGGTCGATATCCTCGTCGCCAACCTGTGGGCCTACCAGGGTGGCGAAGGCTTCGGCAATCGCGGTCTGGCCAAGGTTGCCCATGCTTTTATGCTAGCAGAAATGCATGAATTGGCAATTCAAAGATACCAGCCGAGCTGTGCTCGGCCTGGACGGGCGAGGGCGCCCCGTCCCCACGCAATTCTCGTAACCGAAAGATCCTCTATCTTCGCAGCAAGTTCTTGGCGATGAACAACACGTTCGCGGGCCGCTCCGCCAGGCGCCGCATCAGATAGGGGTACCACTCGGTTCCGAACGGGATGTAGACCCGCATACGCCAGCCGTCGCGCACCAGGCTCTGCTGCAGGTCGCGGCGGATGCCGTAGAGCATCTGGAACTCGAAGGCGTCGCGGGAAATCCTTTGGCTGGTGGCGAAAGCTTTCGCCTGATTGATGATCTTTTCGTGATGGGTAGCCAGGCCGTGATAGACCTTGCTCTTCATCAAAATCTTCATCAGCTTGACATAGTTGGCGTCGACCTCTGACTTGGCCTGATAGGCAATTTCAGGCGGCTCTTTGTAGGCGCCTTTGCACAAGCGAATGCGGATGCCTTCCGCCAAGAGTTTCTCGACATCGCTCTCGGAGCGCCGCATGTAGCTCTGAATGACCGCGCCCACGCATCCCTGATTGCCGGGGACGCGGTGGAGTTCGTGGACGAAATCAAGAGTGCGCTGCGTGTACGGTGAGCCTTCCATGTCCACGCGCACAAAGTTGCGTGGGTTCATAGCCGCGGCTTTGGCCACGAGGCCGATCACCAGATCGCGGGCCAGTTTTTCGTCTACGTCGAGGCCCATGTGAGTGAGCTTCAGGCTGATGTTGGCGTTTAGTTTTTGCGCGGCGATATCGTCCAGCAATTGATGATAGAGCTGAGCGCTGGCCCGGGCTTCCTCGGCGTTGGTGACGTTTTCACCGAGGTTATCGATGGAGACGCTCAGGCCAGACTGGTTGACTGTGCGTGTGGCTTTGAGTACGTCTTCAACCTGCGTGCCGGCGACAAAACGGCTGGAGAATTTCTGCCCGATCGAGGAACGCTCAGCGACGTTGCGCAGCCAGTGGCTCTCCGAGAGAGAGATAAAAAGCGCTCTTAGCACCGTTCGCCTGCGCAGGTAGAGATGGAGTTATGACCGCCCTGCAGGTATATGAAGATCACAGGAATTTGTATCACAAGTGAGGGAATCGGCGGCGTAACGACGCCGCTGCGTGTGCTTGCCCTCATGATTACGGAGTTAGCTTCCATACTGTCCCACCGTTGCCGCTGCCGTTGAATTCGGTGGTACCGTAGAGATTGCCCTTAGCGTCCCGGATCAATGCAGCGGCGGGGAAGCCCCCGTCAGCGCAATTGGACAGGCTACAAAAACTGTATAGCACGGTTAACGCGCCGCTCGCACTTAGCTTGAAAACCGTTCCGCGGCCATTCGCGCCGCCTAAGGCCGAGGTGCCGTACAGGTTGCCCCTCGCGTCCAAAATCACGCCGGCTTGAGGATCACCACCGTCCGTCCCTGTAAAAGTGTGCAGCACGGTTACTTTGCCGCTCTTATTCAACTTCCACACGGTTCCCTCGAATGAGGAACCGCATTGGCTGGTGGTCCCGTAGAGGTTGCCGAACTTATCCATGACCGGGGCTCCGTAAGGCAAGCACCCGTCCACCCCTCCGGTGAAGCTGTAGAGCACAGTTTCTTTGCCGCTGGGGGTCAACTTGTAAACCGCTCCCGATCCGAGAGCGCCGCCCAGATAGGTGCTGCCATAGAGGTTGCCCTGCGCGTCCATAATCAGACTTGCGCCAAAGAATGGATTCGCTGCGTCTGTCGGCGGTCCAGCAAAGCTGTGCAGTATTCTCTCCTTGCCGGCCGCGGTCAGCTTGAACACCGTTCCATAGCCGTAAGCGCCGCAAGCTACCGTGGTGCCGTAGAGATTTCCAGCCGTGTCCCGGATCAAGCCTGCGTAAGGAGCGCAGCCATCCTTGGTACCGCCAGTAAAGTTGTGCAGCACCACCTGTTTGCCGGTGTGATCCAGTTTGAACACCAGTCCCTGGCCGTTGGGGCCGCCATAGTTGGCGGTGCCATAGAGGTTGCCTGCGGCGTCCCGGATCAAACTTCCAAAAGGGTTCGCCCCGTGACCATTTACGTAACTGAAGTTGTATAGCACGGTCTCGGTACCGCTGCTATCCAAGTCGAACACTGTCCCCCAGTTGGAGGCGCCGCCTAATGACGTGGTGCCATAGAGATTCCCCTTGGCGTCCTGAATCACTCTGGCAATCGGGGTATTCCCGTCCTTGCAGTTCGATTGGCTACAGAAACTGTAAAGCAGATTGAAGGTCTGGGCTTGCGCGGAGGGGGTCGCTACTCCCGCCAGGCCAAGCGTTGCCATCAAGGTCAGTGCTGCACTTGCCACTCCCGGACGTATTTTCGAGATGATTTGTTGCAGTGCGTTTGTCACCGTGGTTCCTCCGCGGGGTAAGCGCAACCATCGTATCCGTCCGACGCAGGATGTCAACGGAGCCTTTCGACCTATCCCGAGACCGCAGAGCGAAGGGTCCTTCAGGTCAGAAACATTTCGTCCACGTAGCACCAGCGCCAGTTCTCCCCCGGCTCAAAGGATTGCATAACCGGATGTTTGGTCTGATGAAAGTGCTTGGTGGCGTGCTTGTTCTTGGACGAATCACAGCAGCCAACATGGCCGCAGATTAGACATTCCCTCAAGTGAACCCAGGTATCGCCCATCTCCAGGCACTCTTTGCAGCCTTTGCCGCTGGGCTTAACCTGGCGGATTTCTTTTGCGTGGGGACAGGTTGTTTGTGGCATGCGTCGCCTCCTGAATAAATATCGTTCGGTCCGCACGGGCGTGGGCCCCTTCGACTACGCTCAGGGCAGGTCCGCGCCACAGTGCTACTGGTCCTGCGCCTCGAGAAACTTCTCTACTTCCAAGGCGGCCATGCAGCCGGTGCCCGCGGCCGTAATCGCTTGACGATAGCGCCGGTCTTGCACATCGCCGCAAGCGTAGACGCCAGGCACGCGGGTGAAGACGTTGTTCGTCGTCTTTAGATAGCCATCTTGATCCATATCGAGCTGGTCCTCGAATATCTTGGTGTTCGGGATGTGGCCAATCCCCAGAAACATTGCACTGGTGGGGAAATCCCAGACTTTGTCGGTCTTGAGATTGTGCAGCTTCAGGCTCGTAACTTCCTTCTTGTTAGTATCGTGTACGTCTTCGACTACGGTATTGAGAAGGAAGGAAATTTTCTCGTTGCGCTGGGCGCGTTCCAGCATGATTTTGGAAGCGCGAAAATGTTCGCGGCGATGAATTACCGTGACCTTGGTGGCGAAGCGAGACAGGAAGATCGCTTCCTCCATTGCAGAATCACCTCCGCCGATTACCGTGATTTCCTTGCCCGAGAAAAAAAAACCGTCGCAGGTGGCACAGGAAGAAACGCCATGTCCGATGAGTTGTTGCTCGTGAGGCAGCCCAAGCCAGCGGGCCGAGGCGCCACTGGCGATGATCAGAGTGCGAGTGTGGACGACCTCATGGCTAACATGAAGTTTGAATGGATTTTCGCCGAGATCGACGCTGGTCACGTGGCCGTGTTTATATTCGGCGCCGAAACGCGCGGCTTGCTTGCGCATGTTCTCGATCAACTCTGGCCCTTGAATGCCCTCGGGGAAGCCGGGGAAGTTCTCTACCAACGTGGTCAGTGAGAGCTGGCCGCCGGGTTCGTGGCCTTCGAGCACCAGCGGCTTCAGGTTGGCGCGCGCGGTGTAGAGCGCGGCGGTATGCCCGGCGCAGCCAGAGCCGATAATAACAACGTCGCGAATGTTGTCCATAGAATGAGCGTTCTGTAGCGCCGGCATCTTGCCCTCGCTGGTGAGGGCGGGACGTCCCCACGACAGCCGCCGGGACGGCGGCGCTACAAAGTATCAGTACCAGCTTAGATTACGAAATCTTGAATTTCGGTTCAGGCCGCCGAGTCCGGCTCATTTATCTGGCGGAGCGGACCCCGCCGAGGTAGTCTTCTTGGCCGCTGTTTTCACGGGCGGCTTTGACTTGGTTGACTCCATACTGCGCAGCCTCGCCAATTCACCGGGCACGGTATTCCGTGCTGCCAGAAGATTGCGATAGTTGTTTACGATTGCAGTCGCGCTTTGGAACAGTGGCTCGTAAGCAGTTTGATCCGGCGGAGGACTGCCTTCCGTCCCGGGACAGCGGGCCAAGACAACGGAGGACTTTCCAAAGCGTTCCAACTTGATCCGGCCGGCTGGCGTGTTGGTAGCCAGCATGGTCGCCGGCGTAGTTACGGAGGAGGCATTGTCCTCGATGGCGACCTGCATCAGCTCTTTGGGATCGCGGACGTGGAAGATCAGAGTCTCCACCATATTTTTCGGATCCTGACTGAACGAGTACTGCACTGTCGAAAATGAGGCTTGCACGGAAAACTCGCGACGAATGCGCACCCAGTCGGCGGTTCCGGAATCGGATGAGAATTGCGCGCTCTCTCCGGCCTTCAGGAAGTCCGGACGTTGCTCCAGCGTCGAGCGGCCGCGGTCGACCTCAAAGTCCGGACTGAAGAGCGGCTGCTTGGGTATGCGGGCCAGCGCGGAAGCGATTTCTTGCTGCTCCTCCGGCGAAGGCGAGCAGACGTTCAGCATGTTCACCTTGACCTGCGGCTGCGAAGATTGCTGGCCGTTGGCCATTTGTGCCAGGCCCACGGTGATAAGAATTACGAGGATGTTTCGGAGCACGTGGGCATTCTAAATGAAGAACGCGAAAAATCTTAAATCGTAAGGCGCGGAGAGTCTGCAGAATACCGGGCTTCGGGCTTCACGCTTCAGGAGTTTTGTCTCGGGTCGCTGGAGCCAAGCAGGTAGAATTGTTTCATGGCGAACCTAACACTCGTTTATGGATTGCGGCTACTTCCCTCCGACGAAGTAGCAGAGATTGGGGATGCGACCCTCAAGCTCAAGAATGGCCGCGAGGCCCACGTGACGATGCACACGCTCGAAGGCAGCAAGGATGAGATTGAAAAACAACTGAAGACCAGCCTGGAAGCGTTCTTCGATTTCTATCCGGAGATTTGAAAAGGCATGCTTCAGGCTTCGGGCTTCAGGCAAGTACCCTAAAGCCTGCAGCCTGACGCCTGAAGCCGCTGTCACCATCTCCATCTATAATTCGGTTCTAATATCATGACCCAGTTGTACCGTCATCTCCGTCGACGCCTTAGCGAAGCGGGTTTGTGGCCTACCAGCAAGGTGGCGCTCATCGCATGGTACCTGCTGGGTCTGGACGTGCTGTTGTTTGTCCTGCAGAAAGTGTTTGCTCTGCTTCACCTTTCTTACGGCGAAAGCCTTGGTGGATGGGTCAGCTTTCTGAGTTTTTTGGTTATTGTTCTTTCCTTGATTCTGGCAATCCGCTGGATAAAGGTAAGGGCACTTTGGCGGCTGCGGAACCGGCTGATCGTCACCTACGTGTTCATCGGCGTGATTCCGGTGGTCATGCTCGTCGTGCTGGCGCTTCTTTCTTTTTACCTTTTTGCGGGACAGTTTGCGACCTTCGTGGTAACTACCGCATTGGATTCAGAGCTGAAGAGTCTGGAGGCGGCAAATTCCGCTATTGCTCACGAATTGGCGGCGAAGATGCAGAGCGGAGCCATTCCGGAATCGACGACCGTGGAGGGCCTGCGCCGGACCAACAAAGCCTGGAGCAATCGCCACGTGCACGCATGGCACGATGGGAAGATTGTTCTCAGCAATACTCCGGCGGCTGCGGCTTCGCCGCCTCCGGTGCTTCCCAGTTACTTGAAGGGATCGTTTCGAGAGGTGGTTCGCGATCATGACAAGCTTTTTCTGCGGGCAGCGGAGACGATCCCCGTTCGCGGCACGAACTTGACGGTGCTTTCGAGCGAACCTCTCGATCAGCACTTACTGCAGGATCTGGCGGCGAACCTGGGGGAAATTACGCTATTCACCGGAATCACCAGTAAGGCAGTCCCCACCTACATTGTCGGAACCGTACCCCCACCCCTGGGCATACTGGATCGGCAGGTGTCCTTCCCGACCTCGGTGTCAGTTGTGAATTGGGAGACGGGCGATAGACCTTACCCCATCGGCATCAGCGTTCAGACCCGAGTCTCCAAACTCTACGACCGCCTTTTTGGTTCCCTGGGAGACATTGCACCAGCCGTCGAATGGGGCCTGCTGGTGGTAGCCATCATCTTCGCGGTAATCGAAATCATCGCAATCTTCATCGGTACACGCCTGACACGCACGGTGACCAGCGCTGTAGCACAGCTCTACGAAGGCACTATGCACGTCAATCGCGGCGACTTCAGCCATCGCATTCCGGTTCGATCCAATGATCAGGTCGCAACGCTGGCAATGGCGTTTAATTCCATGACCGCTTCGCTGCAGAAGCTGATCGAGGAGCAGAAGCAGAAGCAGCGGCTGGAGAACGAGTTGGCGATTGCCAAGGAAGTCCAGGCGCAATTGTTTCCTCAGGAGAGCGTTCAACTCGCATCGCTCGAAGTGCATGGGTTCTTCCGGCCGGCGCGTACGGTGAGTGGCGACTACTACGATTTTCTGACTCTGGATTCAGATCGGCTGGTTCTCGCCGTGGGCGATATCAGCGGCAAAGGAATCTCGGCGGCGCTGCTGATGGCAACCATCCACTCGGCGGTGCGCGCTTACAGCCTGCAGGACATCCCTGTCTTGCGGGAACCGGCGGCGGTGGGCGCAGCGCTTGGTTCCGACGTTATGCTGGCTTCGGGATCACGCGGCCTCGACGTGTCTCCCGGCGCTCTGCTCGCGCTGTTGAATCATCAGCTCTACGAAAGTACGCCGCCGGAGAAGTATGCGACCTTGTTCCTTGGAATCTACAACGGCCTTGAGCGCAAGTTCACTTACAGCAATGGAGGGCATCTGCCGCCGATCATCATGAGCCCAGATGGTTCCATCCGCCGCTTGGAGTGTGGTGGAACCGTGGTCGGCCTTTTCGATCAACGAAGCTATGACGAAGAGTCGGTCGAACTCCGGCGGGGCGAGATTTTTCTGGCTTACACCGATGGCGTAACCGAACCGGAAAACGATTTTGGCGAGTTTGGCGAGCCCCGGCTGATCGATTTGTTGCGGGAGAATCGTGAATTGCCGCTGCCGCGCATTAGCGAACTTGTGACTGCGGCGGTGGACGACTGGATCGGCGCCAATGAGCAGCCCGATGATGTAACCCTGGTCCTGGCGCGCGCCAGATGATTGATGTAGCTCTGCACGAGCGATGACGCTCGCGCCTACACGTCATAATGTGGGCACGGGGCGTCCACGCCCGTGCGCTTTTCTAGCGGTGGGCGAAGCTGTAGGCCACCCCGTATGCCGAATCGCCGCTGGCGTAAATCGGAAAGGCGCGCTCCAGTTTGTGATGGCCGGTTCGGTGCAGGACATAGCTGACGGCAACCACGGCAGCCATTCTTCCTCCAAAGAAGACCAACTGTCCAGCTGTGCCACTCTCGCAGAGGGCTTTTGCCATGGGGTCTAGTTCGCGTCCTCCATTGCTCAGGTTGTGGTGAGTTATGCCGAAGTCCACCGCCTCCAACGCGGCGTGGCTGGCAAAAAGTGTCTTGTTGGCTGTGTCCCAAACATTGTGTTTGCTTCGAACCTCGGGCAAATCCTGCGCCCCGCTTGCACCGCAGGCTAGGAGGATGATCAAGAGAAGATGAAGTGTCGCGCGCCGTTCCATGAGCCCAACCTAAGGCCCAGACACGGCCCAGCCAGATCACGTAGGTATGCGGGCGCATTTTCTGAGTTGCAATCGGGAAAAGACGAGGAACACGGATAACGCATTGACGTTCATCTTTAGTTCCACGATAATCAAGCCCATTCGCTGCACCCTTTCCTCGCAGCCGGAGTTATATCCCTGTCGAACTGTTGGAGCAGTTGGAGGAGTGATGGCGACTGCAATCGCGAACCGTAATGTTGTCCCTTCCCGCTGGATCACTGTTTTCTGCACGGTATGCTCGCTTGCGATGACTCTGTGCATCAGCGTGCTAGCGCATGCGCAGAGTGCCGATCTGGTGCGCACGCCCGTCGACCCAGTGAAGCGTGTTCCGCTGACCGGTCATCACCCGACATGGGCAAATCCGAAGAATGACGCCGGCGCTGTTCCCGCCGACCTGCCGATGGAAAGGCTAACGCTTGTCCTCGCCCGCTCACCCGAGCGAGAACGGGCGTACACACAATTTCTCGAAAACCAGCAGAATCCCGCGTCACCCGACTATCACCATTGGCTGACGCCCGCGGAGATAGGCAGGCGCTTCGGGGCTTCGTCGCACGACATTCAGGCGGTCACGGCCTGGCTTGAGTCGCAGAGTCTTCGGGTCGATTCAATTTCGAATAGCCGGGAACGAATTGTTTTCAGCGGCCCGGCATCGGCGATCGCGACCACTTTTGGGGCGGAGATGCACTACTTCACGGTCGCCGGGGAGAAGCGAATCTCTATCACAGCCGAGCCCCAAATCCCGGCTGCGCTAGGAAACGTCGTCAAGTCCATTAGCGGCCTTTATACCGTCAAACTCTATCCGCAGCATCGATCTGAAACCGTGCAGGTGCCACTGCACAATATCGTCTCGGACTCGAGAAGCAGTACGGAGCCGGAGTTCACTCTCTCCGACGGGAGTCACGCCATAACCCCGGCCGACTTCGCGACGATCTACAACGTCAACGGGGTTACCGGCGGAATCAACGGCACCGGCCAGACCATTGCCATCGTTGCCCGTTCGCGCGTCTGTACAGCGGATATCACAAACTTCGCTACTCAGGCGGCGGTCACGGTCAATGTTCCGAACGCCATCGTGCCGCCGGGCGGGGTCGATCCGGGGCCGGCCAATTGCGGTAGCAGCGGCGCTTCCGGCGATCAAGGTGAAGCGACCCTCGATGTCACGCGCGCGGGCAGCATCGCGCAAGGAGCCAGTCTCCTCCTGGTTGCGAGCGCGGACACCCAAACGTTGGATGGCATCGGCGTAGGCGTCCAATACATTGTAGATACGAACCCGGTTCCCGCGCAGATACTGAATATCAGCTTTGGGGGATGCGAAAGTCAGGCCGGCCAGGCTGGCGTGAATTTCTGGGACAGCCTATTCAAGCAGGCCGCAATGGAAGGTTTATCAGTTTTCGTCTCATCCGATGATTCCGGGGCAGCTGGTTGCGACCAATCTTTCCAAACCCCACCTGTGAACCAAATCCTGAGCCCGAATGTCATATGCTCCTCCGGCTACGCCACGTGCGTTGGCGGCACCGAGTTCGCTGACTTCACCAATCCCAGCCTCTATTGGAGCCCGGTCAACGGCAACGGCTTCGAGTCGGCGCTCAGCTATATCCCCGAGGGCGCTTGGAACGAGCCGATGAATGGTTCCAAGTTCCAGGTAGCAGGCACCGGAGGCGGGGTAAGTAAGTTCGTTCCTACGCCATCCTGGCAAGTAGGCACTGGAGTGCCCCCAGCGCGAGCCGGCCGCTACACACCTGATGTTGCTTTCAGCGCTTCCGCTCACGACGGCTATTTCGGATGTATTGCGGGCAATGGAGGGAGCTGCGTTGTGAGCAATGGTCAATTCTTGTTTGTGCTGTTTGCTGGAACTTCCGCATCCGCGCCAGACATGGCTGGGATCGCGGCTCTCTTGAATCAGAAGGAAGGAGCAGCGCAAGGTCTGCTCAATCCCCAGCTCTACAGTCTGGCGGCGACCCCCGCCAACAATGTCTTTAACGATGTCACCGTATCCACGAGCGGCGTCACTAACTGCGTCATCACTACGCCGAGCATGTGCAATAACAGCACTGCAGGCCCTACCAGCCTTACCGGTGGCCTTAACGGCTACCTGGTCAATACCGGCTTCGATGAGGCTACCGGCCTGGGCTCCATCAACGTCGCGAACCTGCTCGCGAACTGGGTCTCGACTATCGTTGCAACCACCACCAAATTAAGTCTTGCGCCGGCATCGGTGACCGCAGGCTCAGCGGGTCCGGTTGTGATGACGGCTACGGTAACGTCCAGCGGAGGCACGCCGACGGGAGACGTAAATTTTTTCGACGGGAGTAGCAAGCTAGGGGCTGCGGCGCTCAGCAATGGCACTGCAACCTTCAACTACAATCCTAGCACTCTCACAGGCGGCACATACTCGATCACAGCGACCTACCCTTGGAGTAGTAGTTTCGGTAACTCGAGCTCCGTAGCGCAGACCTTAACCGTGCAGGATTTTAAGGTCACGCCGAATCCCGCGACTGTCACCGTGACTGCTCCCGGGCAGAGCGGGACTACGACACTGACCATCACGCCGCTCGGCGGCTTCACTCAGACCATAAGCTTCAGTTGTAACCAGATGACACTTCCTTCGGAGGCGACCTGCACCTTCGCTGCTGCGTCGGCAACCACTGAGACGCTTACTATCGCGACCATGGCGCCTTCGGCAAGATTGGACAAAGATCCCTTCGGGCACAGGCACATGCTCTTGTATGCGCTGCTGCTTCCTGGCTTCCTCGGGCTGGTAGTTGCGGCCGGAAATCGCAAGCGGACATCGCGTGGCGCGCGCTTATTGAGCTTCATCGCGGTCTTGGCGCTTTCCGTCCTGTGGATGCCAGGGTGCGGCGGCGGGGGCAACAGCACGCCGAGCAATCCGGGCACTCCGGCCGGCAGCAGCACGGTGACGGTCACGGCCACGTCGGCAGGCACACCCGCGATCTCGCATCCAATCACAATCACGCTGACAGTGCAGTAGAGCGGCTAAGATTAGAGTCAGCGACTGGGGTGCTACTCGAAAGTGTCGACCGAACTCGTCACGCTGCAGCATTTTCGCGATGTTCCCGAGGCACTGCTGGCCAAGGGAAAGTTGGAGTCGGCCGGGATTGCGTGCGCGCTGGCCGACGGCAACCTGGTGCGCATGGACTGGTTGCTCTCGAACGCCATCGGCGGACTTCGCTTGCAGGTGCACGAGCAAGACGTCGAGTCAGCTCGCGCCATTCTGGATGAGCCCATCCCGCCAGAGTTCAGCGAAGAAGAAATTGGCGAGGTCTACGAGCAACCGCGATGTCCTCGCTGTTATTCACTCGATATCGGATTCGAAAAAATCAACCGCTTCTGGACCTACGGTCTGTGGCTGCTTTTGTCCTTTCCCATCCTTGTGCGGAAGAACAGCTGGAAGTGCTATACCTGCGGTGCGGAGTGGGTGGAGGAATGAAACCGACTGTCGCCGCAATAGTGGTCTCGATGTGCATGTCGCTTGTGGCCGGAAACAGTTTCGCGCAGGAAATTACCGTGGCGGCGGCGGCTGACCTGCAATTCGCATTTGCCGATGTGACGGCCCGCTTCCAAAAGGATACGGGTAAAAGCGTGAAACTGATTTTTGGCTCCTCGGGAAATTTCTTCACCCAGATACAGAACGGAGCCCCATTCGACCTGTTCTTCTCTGCCGACATCGATTACCCGAAAAAACTCGAGGCTGCTGGCCTGGCTGAACCGGGGACGCTGTATGAGTACGCGACCGGCAAAATTGTGCTCTGGGCGCCGAACCAATCCAAGATCGATCTGAGTCGCGGCCTTAAGGTGTTGCTTGATCCGAGCGTCAAGAAGATCGCGATTGCCAATCCGCAGCACGCGCCCTACGGTCGCGCCGCGGTCGCGGCGCTGCAGCACGAGGGCATCTATGAGAAAGTCGCGGAAAAGTTCGTGCTCGGCGAAAATATTTCCCAAACTGCATCGTTTGTGGCCAGCGGGAGCGCTGATATCGGAATCGTCGCCCTGTCTCTGGCGGTAGCGCCTGCGATGAAAGAAAAGGGTAGGTACGTGGAAATTCCCGCTCACGAATATCCCGCGATCCAGCAGGCTGCGTTAATTCTGAAATCCTCGAAGCAGAAAGAAACCGCGCGTCAGTTCCTCGACTACCTGAAGACCCCGGCAATGATCGACCTGTTGAAAACTTACGGTTTTTCAGCTCCGGGCGATCCCTCCTCCGCTCGTTGAAAGCCCGTGTGGCGGCGAGACGCTGCCTACAACACTCTGACTGGGCAGAGCTTACAGACCATACCCATTGCCTTGAATCCGCGCGTATGCCGAGGTTAATCTCCCGCCAGGTTACGCCGATAGAGTAAGAGTGACCGCCCCATCTTCTGCACTCAACCCTGGCGAAGGCAAACCGACGCCCAAGCCCGGAACCCAATTTGTCGCACGCCAACCGATCCTTACCGCAGACGAGAAAGTCTTCGGTTACGAACTGTTATTTCGCGATGGCGTCGAAGACTTTTTCAGCTGCTCGGATCTGGACCAGGCATCGCGCAGTACCTTGAACACATCGATGTTGCTTGGTCTCGATGTGCTCTGTGACGGGCGGCGTGCTTTTATCAACTGCACACGGGACATCCTGCTCAAGGAATACATCACTTTGCTGCCTTCAGGCCAAGCCGTGGTTGAAATCCTGGAGTCTGTCCCCGGCGATGAACTGGTGATGGCAGCTTGCCAGCGCCTGAAAGCAGCCGGATACATGATTGCGCTGGATGACTTCGCAGTAAGTGACCCGCGCGAAGCCCTGACCGATCTTGCCGACATCATCAAGGTCGACCTGAGGGCTACCTCAGCCGCCGACGCCGCCGCTATGGTGAAACGTTATGGACCCTGGCGCTGCCGCATGTTAGCCGAAAAGGTGGAGACGCGCGAGGAGTTCGCCATCGCCAAGAAAGCTGGATTCATTTATTTTCAGGGATACTTCTTCCGCCGGCCGGAGGTGCTAACCGCCCATGAAATCCCCGCCAACCGGTTGAACTATCTGCGCATGCTGACGGCGGTTTCCAAGCCCGAGTTGGACGTGCGCGAAATCGAGAATACGGTCAAAAGCGAGGCCTCGTTGTGCTACCGTCTGCTGCGCTATTTGAACTCCGCCGCCTTCGGATTTGCCAACGAAATTCACTCGGTGCGGCACGCTCTGGCGATTTTGGGAGAACGGGAAGTCCGCCGCTGGATTCGACTGGTGGCAACGCTCGGCGCAGGACAGGGCAAAAGCAATGACTTAGTGCTTTCGGCGCTGGTTCGCGCGCGGTTCTGTGAACTGCTCTCGCCAAAAATTCCGCACGGGGACTCTGACCTGTTCCTGATGGGCCTGCTTTCGTTGATGGATGCAATTCTCGAGATTCCCATGTCCCAGGTACTCGACAACGTTCCCATCGATCGGGAAACCAAGTCGGTGCTGCTGGGCGGAGCTAGCCGCCTACGGCCGTTTTATCAACTGATATTGGCGCAAGAATCCGGCGAGTGGGAAACTGCGTGCCAACTGGCCAACCAGCTTCATCTCAACGAAAGCGCGATCGCGGAGTCTTACTGGCAAGCGATGCAATGGGCAAGAGAGGTCAGCGGAGGAGGTTAGGCGACATTTTCTGTCGGATTAAGTAACCTCCCCCGCGATCATCCTTTCCGAAATTTGAATCGTATTGACGAACCCTAAGCTGACTTTGGCATCTGGCTAAATGCTTTCTCTTGCTCTTCTTTCATTTCCTGCGGAGACATATCGCGGGTATGAGTTGCCAGCGACCATCGATGTCCGAACGGGTCGAGCACTTGGCCGTAGCGGTCACCCCAGAACATATCGGCGAGTGGCATTTTCACCGTGGCGCCAGCCGAAACCGCCCGGTCGAATGCGGCGTCTACGTTGTCGATGTAAATGTGGAGAGCGTCGCCGGTGCCTTCCGGCGGAGTGGATGCTCCTCCATACTCTGGAAACTCATCGGCCAACATCACAATGGAATCTCCTATTTTGATCGCGGCGTGCATTACCTTGCCCCCGGGGGCCGGCATCACATGAAGAACCTCGGCACCGAAGGCTTTCTTGTAAAACTCGAGGGCGCGGTTCGCATCGCGAACCGTCAGGTGAGGTGTAACGGTATGGAATCCATCAGGTACGGGTTTGACTCTGCTGGTCATAAAACCTCCTCAGGGAGAAGAGTTTAGACCAACCGATGTTAAAAGTTGTTAAAAAGTGCGGTGGTTGTGCGCGGAATAGGCGCGGTGAGTGCTTATCTGAAAACACCAGCGGTCTGGCCTAGGTTACGCTGCCTTCTCGTTCCCGTTGGAACCCGGGCTGCCGACTAGATTTTGTCGTAGCTGCTCCATTTCTGCCGATGCTTCCCTTATCTGTTCAGCATATTCGTGGCCCTGCCGGGGCAGAAATCCACCATAGTTCTGCAGCAGCAGGCGGGCGTTTATCTCGATGGCGGAGGTCTGGGAGCGGGCTTGGTTGGTAAGTGCAGACGTCAGTTTTTCCAGCTGCAAGTCGCGCACTGCTAGCGCTTGCCTGCTTTGGCCAGCTTCCTGTTCAAGCTTTTGTCCGTGGTAGCGGATGAGTCCAAACAAACATGCTGTCAGTACCAGCAAACATGAATTGGCAACAATGGTGTCTTTGAAAGCCTTGCTCAAGCTGGCATTTTTCTCGCGGTCGAATCCGGCGAAGCTGCTGGTCTCCGCTGCGGATAGCGATGACAGAAGCTCGCGAGCTTTATCCATGTATTCCATACCTTCGTTTGAATCCACCAGCTTAAATGCGCGGTGGCGGTAGCCCTGTTGGCGCAAAGTAATGGAGTGCTCCATCTCGGCTTGCTTGGAGGTAGCTAGAGACTCCACTTGCGATTCCATAGATCGTTCCCGCTCCGCTCGATTCGCTAGTCCTAGACGAAGACCGGCAAAATCCCTTCCGATCCTGCCCTTCGCATCGGTGTAGGGCTGCAAGTACGCCGGGTTCCCGGTTAGGAGATATCCGCGCTGACCGGTTTCCATGTCGGTCAAGTCTTTCAGAACACCGGAAACTTCCGCCTGGAGACTCGAGCTTTCCAGCGTGAGCGCTGTTAGTTTCTGCATCTGTTTCAGATGGGCGACAGCAAGATACGCATTCCATGCTATGAAAGCGAGAAGTGCGGGCGCCGCTATTTGCAGCACAACTTTTCGAATCATCTTCATCGTACCGCCCTTCACATGACGTTCAGAACACCCTGAGTCGTAATTCGACTGGCTTTACAGATCTCTTCCGCCACCTTAACCACTGCGGCGCGGCTGTGGACCGGCCCCTCCGCTGACATCACCGAACTGGCAGCCAGGGTAAAAAGCAGAGCGTCCTCCTGCTTGTCGAAGTAAAGCACCACCTGATTCGCTGCCATCTTTTCCCTCCTGCCAATCTTCTTAGGGAATGATAGGCCGATTGCCCACAAGAATGAGGTTATCTGTTTTGGTGCGTCTGAATTGTTTTCAGAAAAACCGGGTCACGCCTTCTTCCAGCACCAGGACGCGATCCTCAATGCCGGCCGCCTTGGCTTCCTGCTCCAGCAGTTGCAAGGGCTCGTCCATGGGTTCGTGGGAGAGTTTGAAGGTTCCGTAATGCATGGGGACCATCCAGCGCGCATTCAAATCGAGAAAGGCGCGGGTGGCGTCGGCCGGATTGGCGTGGACGTTGCGGAACGATGGCGGGTTGTAAGCTCCGATGGGCAATAGCGCGAGTTCAGGCGCGAGGCGACGGCCGATCTCGCGGAAGCCGGAAAAATAAGCAGTATCGCCCGCGTGATAAAGCGAGTGCTGGCTGTCACGCAGCACATAGCCGCCGTAGCCGCGATGAGAATCCTTGATGATGCGCGCGCCCCAATGGCGGGACGGCACATGAGTGACAGTGAGTTGGAGATGGCGGTAACTGTTCCACCAGTCCAGTTCCACGACGTCGCCGAAGCCCAGATCGGAAACCAGATCCATGACGTGATGCGGCACCACAATGATGGGCGGCGCGGCCCGGCGAATGCGAGCCTGCTGAACGATGGCACGCAACGAAGGCCGATGCAGATGGTCAAAGTGGGCATGCGTAACCAGCACTAGGTCTATAGGAGGAAGGTCGCGCAGTTGAACTCCGGGTTTGCGTAGACGCTTCAGGACAAACAGCCAGCGGGCAAAATTAGGATCGATGACGACGTTCTGGCCGCCGATCTGCACGAAAAAGCTGGAGTGGCCGATGAACGTTAAACCTAATTCTCCATTGCTGACCAATTTAGGTTTGTAGGCCTGGCCGGTTCGAGGAGTAACAGCGGAGTGCCGCACGAGACTGCCAAACGCGCGCGCGCGTTTGCGGAGAACGGGATTCGTAAGCGTTGGCTTTAACATCTGCTCCTGGCCGAGATACGGGCTCCGATCCAGTGACACTTCATTAGATGCGCGAAACGCCGCAAGAAATCATCCGCTTGTCTTCTGTTATGTTGTGACGCGAAAGCTGGCCTCATTCTAAGACATTTCTTTCTCAATTGCTTGACCGTAATGCGGGCAGTCAGTTCTAATCCTTGGGGGAACTATTTTTTATAGCGCCGCCGTCCCGGCGGCTGTCGCGAGGGCATCTTGCCCTCGCAACCTGAGGGCGGGATGCCCGCACGACAGCCGGCGAGACGCTGGCGCTACAAGAAGCTTGCCGAATTTACAGGAGCCAATATGCGGGTTGCTTTCTTAGGCTTGGGAATCATGGGACGGTCGATGGCGGCTAATCTGGCCAAGGCTGGTCACGAAGTTGCAGTCTGGAATCGTACTCCGGGCAAGGAAGTGGGAGGCGCACGGACCGCGGCTTCTCCCGCGGAGGCGGCACACGGAGTCGAAGTGGTGTGGATGTGCGTCTCCGATACGAAAGCGGTCGAAA
This sequence comes from uncultured Acidobacteriota bacterium, assembly GCA_963832245.1. Classification (GTDB taxonomy): domain Bacteria; phylum Acidobacteriota; class Terriglobia; order Terriglobales; family Acidobacteriaceae; genus JABDBE01. The sequence goes on along the minus strand of CAWHTG010000004.1, from coordinate 266,356 downwards.
GCGTTTTGTTCGGAGCACAAGGCATCCATGAGTCGCTGACCGAAGGAATGATCATTGCGGATTCCAGCACCATCTCACCCTCCGCCACGCGCCAGTTTGCCGAGCGGGTGCGTTCGCATGGAGTTCAATATGTAGACGCGCCCATGACCGGGTCCAAGGCTGGAGCCGAAAGCGGTACCCTGATTTTCATGGTCGGTGGAGACGAACCCGCCGTGGAGAAGCTAAAGCCCCTGTTTGCGGCTATGGGCAAAAAGATTTTCCGCATGGGCGAGACCGGCAAGGGACAGGCTACAAAGCTCGTAATGAATCTTCAAATTGCGCTCATCTACGAAGGCTTCGCCGAGGCCCTCACGCTGGCCACGAAACTGGGAGTTGATGTCGAAGCCCTGGTGCCGTTGATCCAGGCTACGATGGTTCATTCTGGCGTCGTCGAGTACAAGGCTCCGTTTGTCCTGAAACGTGACTTTTCTCCAAATTTCCCCCTGCGCCTGATGCACAAAGACCTCCGGCTGGCACTGGAAGCGGCCAAAGAACTCCGGGTCAGGTTGCCGGGGCTGGAGACAGTAGAAGAAATCTACGACGTCGCCGACGAAGATGGGCACGGCGACCTGGATTACGCCGCAACCCTGACCCTGCTGGAAAAATGGGCTGGAGTGGAAGTGAAAGGCGCGTCGGCCTGAGCCTTCGGGCGACGCCTTAGCAGTTAGTACTTCCGTAACGCCGATCTAGCTCGCTTATTACAGAACTATTACACTCCGCCCCGCCCGTCCCTGCTAGCCTAACTTACAGCACCCACCACAAGTAAAAAGGGACCCGCAATGGAACTCGAAGCGCTACACCGCGAGCCAGTCGCCGACAACGAAATCAACTGGGTAACCGCAACCTTTATGGCCCTGTTTCACATTGGGGCCGTTGCCGCACTCTTCTTCTTCACCTGGAAAGCTCTCTTCGTTTCGATGTTCCTCTGGTGGGTTTCAGGAAGCCTAGGCATCGGCATGGGCTATCACCGGCTGCTCACGCATCGCGGATACAGGACTCCGAAGTGGGTCGAATATTTCCTCACCACCTGCGCCACGCTCGCTCTCGAAGGCGGCCCGATTTTCTGGGTGGCTACGCACCGCATTCATCATCAATTTTCCGATCACGAAGGCGACCCGCACTCCCCAATCGACGGTAAGTGGTGGGCGCACATGGGCTGGATTATTACCGGCAAGTCGATGCATCACGATACCACCACGCTGGCACGTTACGTGCCTGACTTAGCAAAAGACAAATTCCATGTCTGGATCACGAAATATCATTATGTCCCCATGATCGTCTTAGGCTTGCTTCTGCTCGCCATCGGCGGCCTGCCGTTTCTGCTCTGGGGAGTCTTCATGCGAACGGTAGTCGGCCTGCACACTACGTGGCTGGTGAACTCCGCGACCCACAGCTGGGGCTCACGCCGCTTCGTCACCAAAGATCTTTCCACCAACAGCTGGTGGGTTGCCATTCTGACTTTCGGCGAGGGCTGGCACAACAACCATCACGCCCACCCAGTTTCCGCCCGCCACGGTCTGCGCTGGTACGAGATCGATATGAACTGGTACGGCATCTGGACCCTGAAGAAACTGGGCCTCGCCCGCCACGTCTATCGGGTAAAGCTGGACGAACTAGCCCGCAAAGAAGAAGCCAAAGCGTCAGCTCCAACTCCCACGCCGGAGTTAGCTTCAGTCTAACCCAGCAACCTGTCATTCCGAGGAGCGATAGCGACCAGGAATCTGCAGTTTGTTTTGGATGCCAGGCACTATAGATCCCTCGCGTTGCTCGGGACGACATCGAATGGCGACCTCGTCGTCAATCCCCCAGTTTCCTCCTCCCTCGCGGTAGAATCGTGCTATGCGCATCACCAGCCGGCGCAAAGCGACGATCACATTCCTGGTTCTGGGCGTCGGCCTGGCGGGCGTCGCGGTAGCCGTTGGCTTCGGCTGGATCATCCTGAACTGGCGTGAAGGGATCCGAGTTTTCCTGGGCGTGATCTTCTTCGGCGCCATTACCACAGGGCTGGTCCTGAATACGATTTTCCTGTTGCGCGAGATTCGCCGCAACGAGCAGCACGACAGTTTCATCAACGCGGTCACGCACGAACTTAAGACTCCGATCGCTTCCATCCGGCTTTACCTGCAGACGCTGCAACATCGTGACGTGGACGACGCCCAGCGCCACGAGTTTTACCGCCTCATGCTCGAAGATTCCGATCGTCTACTAGGCACCGTCGAGCAGGTTCTAAAAGCTGGAGTGGTGGGCCACAGGAAGAGCAGCCGCGAACGCGTCGCTATTGATTTCGGCAGTTTGGTTCGCGAATGCGTGGAAGTTGCTCGCACCAGTCATCATCTGCAGCCCCAGGCTTTGCGCTTCGAGGCCGTGGCCGACAATGGATCGGAAGCTCGCGTCACTGGCGATCCTCAGGAGTTGCGCACTGCCGTCGCCAACGTGCTCGACAACGCCATCAAGTATTCCGGCGAGCACGTCGATGTTTCGATTCGCGTCGACACTCCCGATGAAAAACACGTGCGATTGAGCATTCGCGACCATGGAGTCGGCATTCCGCCGGGAGAGTTGAAGAGCGTGTTCAAGCGTTTCTATCGCGTTTCGAATCGTTCGCTGGCGCACATAAAGGGTACGGGTTTGGGCCTGTTCATCGTTCGCGCCATCGCCAAGAAGCATGGTGGCCGCGCGTTTGCGCAGAGTCAGGGGGAAGGTCAGGGAACCACGGTTGTCGTCGAACTGCCGCGAAGCGTTTCTCGGGAGAGCCGGACAGAAAACCGAGTTGCCGGGAACGCGGTTCGGGAGAACCGGGCATGAGCCGTGTGCTGATTGTGGAAGACGAAGCCCATTTGGCTCAGGGGTTGCGTTTTAATCTCGAAGCGGAAGGACACAGGGTCGAAGTTGCCGGCGACGGCGAGAGCGCAATCGAACTGCTTCTTGGTCATAAGGAAAACGGTGGTCAAGAAAACGGCAGAAAAGAAAACGGCAAACGCGGAACCGCCAGGCGTGAACGGAGCCAGCGCGAAGAATTCGATGCGGTAGTGCTGGATGTGATGCTTCCCGGCAAGGATGGTTTTGAGGTCGCGACCGAACTGCGCGCCGCGAAAAATTTTGTTCCTGTGCTGATGCTGACCGCGCGTGGCCGTCCCGAAGACGTGCTCAAGGGATTCGCGTCAGGCGCCGACGACTATCTTCCCAAACCTTTCGAACTTCCCATTCTGCTGGCGCGGCTGCAGGGTTTGCTGCGCCGCCGTGAATGGCTGGGAGTCAGACAGGCGCCCACCGCGGACGCTTTCTCCTTCCACGGACGAACGATCGACTTTGGCAAACTGGAACTGCGAGTCAACCGGAACACTATTCGCCTCACTTTGATGGAGGCGGAACTGTTGCGTCACCTGGTTCGCAACAGCGGCCGCATCGTCTCGCGCAAAGCCATCCTGGAAGAAGTCTGGGGCCTGCACGAAGACACCGACACGCGCGCCATCGATAACTTCATCGTCCGGCTGCGGCGTTACATCGAAGACGATCCCGCCAAGCCCGAGCACCTGCTGACCGTACGCGGCGTAGGATACCGCTTCGTGCCGGAACCGGAAAAAGGCTGAACTGGAGCGGGCTCGCGTAGCGGTGGCGGTGTTGCGCAATGTGCGAGCGTTGCTACCATGAACGAATCCCTCGTCGGCTTCTCCGCCATTCAGATTTCTCAGTTTGACGGGACAGCGATAGAGCTGAGAAGAAGGAATGTATGGCTGGAGAAAAAGCTGACAGCTGACAACGGACGGCTACTTCATCAGCCCGCGCTGGGCAATCCCAATATTATCCCGCGACGTATTCTTCACCAGATACATCATTTCATCTGCTTGACGAATAATGTCGTGGGGTGTCTTGGCATCGTGCGGATAGGTAGCCACGCCCATCGAAGCGCGCACATTCAGATCGAGTCCTTCCTCTTTGCAGAACATGCTGGTGCGCAGGCTGTCGCGCAAACGTTTTGCTACCACTAAAGCCTGATCCTTCCCCGTCTGCGGCAACAGCACCACAAATTCGTCGCCACCGTAGCGAAAAGCAAAGTCGATCAAACGCAGCTGGGCTTTGACCAAGTAGCCGATCTCAGCCAGAAGTTTGCTGCCGATTAGATGACCGTGCGTATCGTTGACTTGCTTGAAATGATCCAAGTCGATAAACACGACTGTGAACTCATACCCGAAGCGCGACGAGCGGTAAACCTCGGTCTCCAGCGTTTTATAGAGATGCCGCGCATTGTAAAGGCCTGTGCAATCGTCGGTGATGGTGAGTTCCTGGATCTTCTCCACCGCCCGCGCATTTTCGATTGCTATCGCCGCATAGTCGCACAGCGATTGCAGGAAGAATATCTCCTGATCCCCGAAGTGTTGCATGTCCACATTGACCAGCTGAATGACGCCCAGGACACGCAGCCGAGAACGTACAGGAAAACAGACAATCGAACGCGTCTCCCACTTCGTCATCTCATCAATGCGTTTGGCGAACCGCGGATCGGTCATAACATCGGGCACGATCAGCCGTTCGCCATGCTTGGCGACGTATCCGGCAATGCCCTCGCCCACTTTCAATCGCAGGTTTTTCAAGGCCTCCGACGCACTTCCGACGGCAATGGCGAAGTAAAGCTCATCGCGTTCATCATCCACCATCAGCAATGACCAGGTATCAGGGCGGAAATATTCCGCCATTTTTTCCATAATCGTCTGGAGGATGGAATCGAGATCCAGCGACGAGGTCAGAGCCTTGGCCACATCGTGGAAGATGGTCAATTCCTGACTCTGCCGATTATTCTCGGCCCCGGTGGCCTTGGTCATGAACTTCAACCTCGAATCTCGCGAGCGGGAGTATCGGAATTATATGCGGCCCCCGGAAGTCCCCGCAAAGAACCATGGTAACCCGAACCCATAAAGACAAGATCGGGTGGAGATGCCCGCCTCGACCGTCAAGGTTTAGCACGTGTACAGACGACGCCCTCGCCCGCCCGAACCGCTGTTACCTCCGAAATAAGCACGAGCGCCCGGACCAACCCAATTCCATCCCAGACATTTGCACAAGTGATCGAAGTTCTAGCGTCACAGACTTCTCAGGCCCACCGTCCCTACTCTTGCATTGGAAAACGAGACAAGTCCCCCTGCGTCGGTGCTCCGGTGAGCATTTGGCGCGGCCTGAAAGGCTTGCGGGATTGTTCGAACTTATGCCTGCTCTTCAGCTATTGCACCAAAACGGAACTGTGCCGCGCGTTTTTTTCCCATGTGTGCAATTTTGATCAGCCTCGCGAAAGTCCAGCTAATTAAAGTTCGCTCACATAGCTTTGTGATTTCACTATGCGGCGGCGGTCAAGCCGAGAGGAAAAGGATGATGGCCATGCGTAGATACAAGAATCATACGATCTGCTTCACAGCATTCTTACTGCTCATTTTCGCCGCCGGATGCAGCGATGCGGACAAGCCCGGTACCAACTCGACCGTAACTCCGCCCACCGTGGCTTCCGTAACCCCTCTCAGCGGCGCTGGCGGCATTTGCCCCAATGCGGTGGTCACCGCCACCTTCAGCAAGGCGATGAATCCTTCCACCATCACTGCCACCACCTTTACCGTGGCACCCGGTGTAATTGGAACCATCACGCACGATACAACCAACACGATTTTTACCTTCACACCATCGAGCAGTCTGGCGGTTAGTACCGTCTACACCGCCACGGTCTCGACCGGCGCCAAGGACATGTTTGGCAATGCGCTGGCAAGCAATCTTGTATGGACTTTCACCACCGCTGCCAATGGATGCCAACCGGCACCGGTCGTATCTTCCGTATTCCCTCTTAAGGGGGCCCCCGCTACATGTCCCAATACCATAGTCACCGCCACCTTCAGCGAGGCGATGAATCCTTCATCGATCGATACCACGACCTTTACCTTGACTGGACCAGGAACTGCACCTGTGGTGGGAGTAGTCACCTACGATGCCTCAAGTGACACTGCGATCTTCACTCCATCGGCCAGTCTCGCCGTGAGCACGCTCTACACAGCGACGATTACCACCGGAGCACAGAACATGTTCGGCACCGCGCTGGCGAGCAATTTTGTGTGGACCTTCACAACTGCTGCCACGCTTTGTCTACCTCCGGCTCCGCCCACTTCCGTGACTCCACCGAACGTTTCCAGCGGAATCTGTCCCAACACAGTAGTCGCGGCCGTCTTCCCACAAGCCATGGATCCTGCAACGATCAACACTACAACTTTTACGCTGACCGGACCCGGGACGACCTCCGTAAGCGGAACCGTCACCCACGATGGAACCAACAAGATTTTTACCTTTACACCAAAAAGCAATCTCGCATTGAACACCCTTTATACGGCCACAATCACCACAGGGGCCAAGGACCCGAATGGCAATGCGCTGGCAAGTAATTTTGTGTGGACCTTCACAACCTCGGTCACGACATGTACGGCGCCCCCACCACCCACAGTCATTGCCGTCGCCCCTCCCAATGGTGCGATCGGGGTATGTCCCAACACCGTAATCACCGCCACATTCAGTGAAGCCATGAACCCTCTGACCCTTAACACTACGACGTTTACGGTCGCGCCCGGCGTAACCGGGACCGTGACCATGGACGGCACCAACAAGATTGCGACGTTCACCCCATCGAGCAATCTCGCCCTGAACACTCTTTACACCGCCACCATTACCACCGGGGCCCAGGACGCGTCTGGCAACCCGCTAGCCAGTAACTTTGTTTGGACTTTCAAAACGGCTACGCAGGTATGTCAGCCGCCTGTGCCGTTGGGATCGGCGGCGAATTTTGAAATCCTGGCGGGCTCCACGGTCACCAATACCGGCCCGACCATCATTACCGGCGGGAATCTGGGACTAAGCCCGGGAAGCGCGGTTACAGGGTTCCCACCCGGAACACTTACGCCGCCCGCGGTCATGCATATAACCGATCCGACCGCAGCCCAAGCCCAACTAGATTTGACCACCGCGTATAACTATGCTGCCGGATTACCAGGAGGCGCGGTTCTGCCTGGAGATATGAGCGGCCTGACTTTCACCCCCGGCCTGTACAAGACCTCGAGCACCGTCATGTTGTCGGCAGGTAACGTAACTCTCGATGCACAAGGTAACGCAAATGCCGTTTTTATTTTCCAGGTGGGCTCCACACTCACAACCATAGGAAGCACCCAGGTCATTCTGGCCGGTGGCGCTCAGGCTAAGAACGTCTTTTGGCAGGTTAGCAGCTCAGCGACTCTGGGAACGAACTCAATCTTCGAGGGAACCATTCTGTCGCTGCAATCAATCACCCTGGAGACCGGCGCAACTCTTACCGGCAGAGCACTGGCTCGCAACGCCGCGGTCACAATGGACAGCAATCATGTTACAGCCCCCTAAGCATGAGTCATTCCGTAGTGGATCCGCTCGTGGGTCCACTACGGTGCAGGGATGGAAGAAGGATTTCAAGTCATCAAGTTCGGAGGCGTTTCATATGTCATCTTCTCAGAACCATGGTCACCGGATCTCAGTTGCGGGGTTGGCGGCGGCTGCGATCGTATGTTGCGTGGGCACCTTCGTGGCAGCGCAGGATCAGCCCACTCCCAAATGGGAGCTCTACGCCGGATACTCCTTCTTCGATCCAGCCACCAATGTGCACGGTCTGCTTCCAGGAGGATTGCTACCGGTGACCAGCCGTGTGGAATCCAATCCGCGGGGCATCGGTGCCAGCGTCACCTACAACTTTAACCGCTGGTTCGGATTGACCGCCGACGGCAGCGGGCATTGGGGGGCCGGTGAGAACGGAGTGGTCAAACGTATTGACGATGCCGCCTTTTACAGCGCCTCCATGGGGCCGAAGCTAACCTTTCGCACCCAACATCTTTCCCCCTTTGTGGAAGCTCTGGTGGGCTGGCACAGCCTTTCCTCCGATCTTTTCCAGACTGATAACCGATTCGGCTTCATGGCTGGGGGCGGTCTTGATCTGAAATTGACTCGACGTGTGGCTTGGCGCGTGATTCGAGGAGATTTCGTGTTCTCCAATCACCAGTATGGTCCGAGTTCGACCGTTCCCGCCACCGATGTCAGAGGCGTTAGACTGCAAAGTGGTCTGGTATTCATGTTTGGCGGTAAATCCGCGCCCGCGCCCGTCTCCGCAAGTTGCGCCATCAATCCCGCTGAAGTCATGGTGGGCGAGCCGGCGACAGCCACGGCGACCGGTAGCAACTTTAATTCTAAGCACACGCTGAATTACACCTGGAGCGCCACCGGCGGCCAAGTTACCGGCAAGGACAATACTGCGAGGGTTGACACCAATGGCGCGACGGGAGGCAGTTACACGGTTACCGCTCATATTTCCGATCCAAAGGCGCAGAGCGAGGCCAGCTGCATGGCGACCTTCATCGTGAAGGAGCCACCAAAGAATCCGCCCGCCGTTTACTGTTCGGCTAACCCATCCACAGTCCAGACCGGCACGCCCTCCACCATCAGTTGCACCTGCACCAGTCCGGACAACGCTCAAGTCACGGTAGGCGGTTGGACTGCGAGCGGCGGCAGCATTTCTGGAAGCGGCAGCACTGCTGCCCTGGATACGTCCGCTACCTCCAACGGTCCGATCACCGTGACCGCGACTTGCAGCGACACACGCGGCCTGAACACTCAGGCTACCGCGCAGGTGATGGTGCAGAACCCTCCCCCAGTTTCGCCTGAGTTCATAAAACTCGAAGCCAGACTTTCCCTGCACAGCATTTACTTTGCTACGGATAAGCCAAGAGTCGAGAATCCCGATGGCGGCCTACTTCCCAGCCAGGAGCAAACTCTCGTTTCACTGGCCGAGGATTTCAAGAAGTACCTCGAAACCAAGCCGGATGCCCACTTGACTCTCGAAGGCCATGCCGACCCACGAGGCTCCGTGGAATACAACCAGGCACTCTCCGAACGGCGCGTCGAACGCACCAAACGCTTCTTGATCGAACACGGCGTTCCCGCCGCAAACCTCGAAACCAAGGCCTTCGGCGAACAAAGAAATCTGGACGAAGCCCAGGTGAAAGACGCGATTGAGAAGAACCCCGAGTTGACTCCAGAGCAGCGCCAGAGGGTGATCGACAACATCAAGACGGTCCTCCTCGCCAGCAATCGTCGCGTAGACATCACCTTGAGCACCACCGGTCAACGGTCCGTCCGCGAATACCCGTTCAACGCCGCAGATTCCTTGACTCTGCTCCAACAAGCAGGAACCAAGAAAACGGCCAAGCCTGTCACCAGGAAAAAGGCGACGCCTAAAGCTCAGCAATAATTAAGAAGATGTGCAGCGGACACTGCTGTCCGCTGCCTCTGACCTAAGACGGTGTGGATGCGGGCGACTCCATTTTCCAGGGATTATAATGTGATGGAAAACCCGCACCCTTTCCCTAATTAACACAAGCGGCTTGACGTCACCCCAGCTCGGCGCGTTTGTCTTTTCGCTCGGAGCGGCGTATATTGGTGGTTGAATACTGTTGTGTAGTACCAGATCTTGGCGGAGCACACCAGTGGGCGCAAGCCCACATTTTAGTTTGGGGTGCTTTTAAGGCTGGGCATCAGACCGACAAGTTATTGTTTTCAATGGGATTTGAGCTCGATCAAGTGCGCCAGATCGTGGAGCGGGTCGCCTCCAGCAGCGGGTTGGAGGTGGTTGAAGTGGAATTGCGCGGAGCGGGCAAGGCGCGCATGCTCCGCATTGTCATTGACAAGCTTGGCGGCGTGACCCACGAAGATTGCGCGAATTTGAGCCGGGAGGTCGGCACCATCCTCGACGTAGAGGATGTGATTCCTGGCAACTCGTATTTGCTGGAGGTTTCGTCTCCGGGATTGGATCGCAAGCTACTTCGTCCAGCCGACTACGAGCGCTTCACTGGCAGCATAGTGAAGCTGAAGACGCGAACTCCGGTAAATGGGAATCAGCATTTCGAAGGACGTTTACAGAATTTTCACGAAGGTCGTCTAACCTTGGAAGTGAGTACGTCGCGGAAGAAGGCGCGTCCAGGAGACGGCCCGGTGCAGACGTTGGAAATTGAGTTCGCCAATATTGAGAAGGCGAACCTGGTTCCAGAGATTTAGTGTAGCGCCGTCGTTCCGGCAGCGCTACCAAAGGTTTTTGTTATGGCAAGCGAGCTTTACAACACGATCGACGCCCTTAGTCGAGAAAAGGGTATTGACCCGCAGATTGTAGTCAGCGCGGTGGAAGACGCCATTGTCGTGGCCACGCGAAAGTATTACAAGACGCAGGAAAACCTGCGCGCGGAACTCGACAAAGACACGGGCAAGATCCGTGCATTTGCGATCAAGACGGTGGTCGAAGCTCCCGAGCAGGTAGAAGACCCGCTGCTGCAGGTCACGCTCGACGATGCGCGAAAACTTAACCCGAACGTGGAAATCGGCGGGGAACTGCAGATTCCGAAAGTGACGGAAGGGATTCTTGGGCGGATCGCAGCTCAACTGGCGAAGCAAGTTATTTTCCAGAAGGTACGCGAAGCTGAGCGCGACACGGTCTACAACGAATACATCGGGCGCGTCGGTGAGATCGTAAATGCCACGGTAAAGCGTATCGAAGGCCCGGATGTAATCTTTGATCTGGGCAAGGCGGAGTCTCGGATGCCGCGCAAGGAACAATCTCGCCTCGAATCCTTTGCCATTGGCGAGCGGGTGCGCGTAGTCATCGCGCGAGTCGAGAGGGCTTCCAAAGGTCCAGCTGTAGTCGTCTCGCGTGCGGCACCGGAACTGGTGCAGCATCTGTTTCAGACTGAGGTGCCGGAAATCTACGACGGAACGGTTGTGATCCGCGCGATCGCTCGCGAAGCCGGGGAACGCACCAAGATTGCCGTGTTGTCTAAAGACAAAGATGTTGACGCGGTCGGCGCCTGCGTGGGCATGAAGGGCATGCGAGTGCAGTCGATCATTCGCGAGTTGAGGGGCGAGAAAATTGACATTATCGAGTATCACGAGGATGCGGTCACGTTCGCCGAGAAGGCGTTGCAGCCCGCGAAAGTCAGCCGCGTCAGCGTGCTTGAAGGAACTGAAAAGCATTTGGAAGTCGTGGTGGACGATAGTCAGCTTTCGCTTGCCATTGGCAAGAAAGGGCAAAACGTTCGCCTGGCGGCAAAGTTATTAGGCTGGAAGATTGACATCAAGAGCGAGGAAGAAAAACGCCAGGAAGTGGAGCAGCAGATGTCGCAGTTAGTCGCTCCAGCTTCGACGCCGTTGGCGGACGTGCCTGGACTAGGCGAAGGATTAGTCGAGAAGTTGAGTGCTGCCGGCGTAACCACCGTGGAAGCTTTGGCGGACATGACGCCTGAGCAACTCGAGGCGATCGAGGGCATTGGTCCGAAAACGGTCGAAAAAATCAGCCTGGCCGTCAATAATTATTTCTCCAGTCTCGAGGGCGGTGAAGTGGCAGCACCAGAAGGAGAAGCCGCGGTCGAAGCCCCCGAAGGTCAGGAGCCCTTGCCCGAGGAATCGATTTCAGAAGAAACAGCGTCGGCAGGCGGGGCTGATGAAGACACGGCTGAAATTCCCGCCGCGATCGAACCAGCAGAAGCTGAGCAGGAAGCCTCAGAGCACACGCAGGAACCTGCGGAAGAGCCTGCCTCTTCCGAGGGTGAAAAGTAGATGAGAAGGTTATGCGCTCTGCGCAACGCGTGGAAGCGTGCAACACAAAACCGACACCGTGAGGTTGATATGAAGACTTAGCGGGAGAGTCCGGAGGAAAGAAAAGGCGGAATGAGCAAGATTCGAATTAACGATCTGGCCAGGGAGCTGGAAGTCAAAAGTAAAGCGATTCTCGACGCACTTCCGGAAGTCGGCGTTACTGAGAAAAAGACGCACTCCAGTTCCGTGGAAGAGCATGAAGCGGAGAAGGTGCGCGCCTACTTGCGCGCTCAGAACGAAATGCAGACCTCGACCAGGCACTCGCGCCTCAGCCGCGTCGAGAGTGATGAAATTAAGACCAAGATCGACCTTTCTAATATTTCCCGGCCCGGCGATGTTCTGAATGCCATCCGTAAGCAACAAGCTCCCGTCAGTGCGGCTGCTCCATCTGTCCACCCGACAGTTAGCGCGTCACCAGCAGCGCCGTCTGTTTCGACCGTGAAAACGCCGCCGCCCCCTCCCGCGGCAGTTCCGCTGCCTAGGGTCATTGTTCCGCCATCTACACCGAGACCGATATTTTCAGCTCCAGCGCCGCCAGCAACGCCGCCATCCGCCGCCGCTGCTCCTCCACCGGCACCGCCTGCGCAACCGATCCATACGCCAGTTGCGTCGGCTCCGGTAACACAATCTGCGGCTCCAGTTTCTGTACCGCCTCCGTCGCCGGCGCCACAGGCCGCCGCTCCCGGGGCGACGAAAACAGTTGCGCCAATTGCGCCACTGCGTCCCCAAGCGCCGCCACCACGCATGATCGTGCCCCATACTGGGCCGCGTCCAGTGTACAAGGCTCCGACAGGGCCGGGCGCGCCAACTGCTCAGGCTGGGGCTCCTGCGCGTCCGGTTCCTGGACGTCCGGTACCGGGTCAGCCAATTTTCCAGCGCCCTCGTCCGGGCACTGCGGCGGCTCCGGGTACTCGTCCTCCGCTGCGTCCGGGAGAGCGTCGGCCAATGCATCCAACACGCCAGTCGCCAACGGGCACACGACCCCTTGGGGTTGGACCGGGACTGCCTCCGCCAGGTTCGACTCGTCCGGGCAGCCGCCCGGGTGCGCCTGCGCGCCGACCCGGTCAGCGCTATGTTCCCCGAGGTATCAAAGAAGGCCCGATGAAGGGCTTCGTTCCCCCGCCGCGGCTCTCGCTTTCGAATGAGCCGCAGCCGATCACGCGCAGCATCACCATCACGGAAGGAATCAGCGTCAAGGATCTTGCCGAGAAGCTGGGAATCCGTGCCAAGGATTTGATCGCCCGCTTACTGGCTCGCGGCGTATTTGCCACCATCAACCAAACGCTCGACGCCGAACTGGCGAGCGAGATGGCACGGTTCTTTGGGGCGGATACGAATGTAATCACCTTCGAAGAGCAAGCCGCCAAGGAAGTTTCCGACGCCGCTGCCGGCGAGGAAGGCGCAGCCAGTGAAGGTGTGCCGCGTCCCCCCGTAGTTACAATTATGGGCCACGTGGATCACGGCAAGACGACGCTGCTCGATTCGATTCGTTCCACCGACGTGGCCGGAGGCGAGGCGGGAGGCATCACCCAGCACATCGGCGCGTACAAGGTCACGGTTCAGGATCCGCAGTCTCCCGCCTATGGCCGCCAGATCGTTTTTCTGGACACTCCCGGTCACGAGGCCTTTACTCGCATGCGTTCGCGCGGAGCCAAGGCTACAGATATTGTCGTATTGGTCGTGGCTGCCGATGATGGCGTGATGCCTCAGACCCTGGAGGCAATTGATCACGCACACGCCGCGGAAGTGCCGATCATCGTTGCAGTCAACAAGATTGACAAGCCGGGCGCGTTGCCCGATCGAGTGAAAAAGCAATTGGGCGATCGCGGCTTGATGCCAGAAGAGTGGGGCGGCACCACTGTTTTCGTGGACGTCTCGGCAAAGCAGAAAACGAACCTGAATCTGCTGATGGAAATGATCTGCCTGGTAGCCGATCTGCAGGAACTGAAGGCTAATCCAGACCGCCCGGCTCAAGGCGTTGTGCTCGAGGCTAAGCTGGATCGTGGCCGCGGACCGGTAGCAACAGTGCTGGTACAGAATGGCACGCTGCGTGACAGCGACAATTTCGTAGTCGGCAACGTCTACGGCAAAGTGCGTGCCATGTTTGACGATCGCGGCAATTCCCTTAAAGAAGCGCCGCCCTCGACGCCCGTGGAAATCCTCGGCATGGAAGGATTACCGCAGGCCGGCGATCAGTTCGTGGTGGTAGCCGACCGCGATAAGGCGCGCGGCATTTCCGAGTATCGCGAACAGAAAACCCGAGAAGCCACGTTGGCTAAGAGCTCGCGAGTATCGCTCGAAGGTTTGGCCGAGCAGCTCAAGACGGCTGGCACCAAGGAACTCAATATTATTCTGAAGGCCGATGTCGGCGGCTCCGTCGAAGTGCTCGCTGATTTGCTTTCCAAGCTTTCGAACGACAAAGTTCGCTTGAAAGTATTACATTCGGGAGTGGGCGCGATTACCGAAACTGACGTTCTGCTGGCTTCAGCTTCGAACGCAATCATCATCGGATTCAGCGTGCGCCCGGAGCGCAAAGCACAAGAGCTGGCCGAGCAGGAAAAGGTCGACATCCGTCTGCACTCCATCATTTATGAGCTGCAGGACGAGATCAAGCGCGCCATGACTGGCCTGCTTGAGCCGACCATTAAAGAGACCTATCAGGGCCGGGCGGAAGTGCGAGAGACGTTCCGCATCCCAAAGGTTGGCACCGTGGCTGGGTGCACGGTGATCGATGGCTTGATCAAGCGCGATTCCGAGGTCCGACTGCTGCGCGACAACGTTGTCGTCTTCAAGGGCAAGGTGGGATCGCTTCGCCGCTTCAAAGACGATGCCAGCCAGGTCACCAACGGCATGGAATGCGGAATTTCCATCGCCAACTACAGTGATATCAAGGTCGGCGACGTAATCGAAGCCTTCGTTACGGAAAAGATTGCAGCAGAAGCCATGGCTTAAAGCCCTGTCGTTGGTCGTTAGTCGTTGGTCGTTAGCCTCACCTCGCTGAAGTGGTTTTGCCGACGACTATCGACCGACGACCAACGACTGAATGATTGCGTTTCTCACCCTCGAACTGCGAATCGAAGCAGCGCAGTCCCTTAAAGACAAACGCCAGGTTGTACGCAGTTTGAAAGATCGACTAAGGGCGCACTTTAATGTCGCTGTCGCCGAGCTGGACGCGAGCGGACTGTGGAACCGCGCGACTTTGGGAGTGGTAAGCATTTCCGATTCGCGTGATTACTTGGATGGCCTGATGAAGAACGTGGAACGTCAGGCGACGCGGATCGCCAATAACGGCGGAGCTGACGTGGCCGATTCTTTCGTCGAATACCTTTAGAGCGTTTAAGCAGATAGCGACTTTGAAAATGGTATGGGACCTCACGGTCGTAATCGATTCCATTTACAGACACTTTCAGACAGAAACGAAAGTACCTCAAAAGCCTGTCAATAGTGACGCCACCAGCCTGATTTTCTGATATTCTCATTCGTTTTACTCCGAGAGAAAAGCAGTGGAAAAACGTGGAGCCAAATATCATCGTGAACGGCTGGGAGAGGCTCTACGCGAGGAGATCGAGACCATTGTGGAGGGCGAACTCGGCGACCCCCGCATCGGGCTGGCCAGCGTAAGCAGCGTCATGCTGGGAAGCGATTCGCGTTCCGCTCGGATATTTGTGGTTGTCCAAGGCGACGATGCGGAAGCCGAACGCACCTTGGAGGGACTGACGGCGGCCGTGGGTTTCATCCGCCGTGAAGTCGCTGAACGTTTGCATTTGCGGCGTCCGCCCGAGTTGTATTTTCAGTTGGACCGCTCACAGACGTACGCTGAGAGAATTGATGAGCTGTTGAAACGGAATAAGAAACGGAGCCGGTAGCGAACCGAGGAGCGCAGTCAGGTATGTTGAAAGAGGTTCTCGATCATATTGAGCGGCGTAACCGGTTCTTGCTGACTTCCCATGCCCGTCCGGACGGGGACGCGGTCGGTTCCACCCTCGCCTGCTGCCAAATCCTGCGCTCCATGGGGAAGCACGCCGACGTGGTTCTGCACGACGGAGTTCCTCGCATCTATCAACCACTCCCGTTTGCCGACACAGTCGTTCATTCTGAGCGCGTGAACGGGAATTATGAAGCCGCCATCATTCTCGAATGTGACAGCATTCAGCGCACCCGCTTGGAAGGCTTGGAAGACCGTTTCCTGATCAATATTGATCATCACGTGAGCGGCCGGCCTTTTGCAAATGTGAACTGGATCGATCCCAAGGCCGTTGCTACGGCGGAAATGGTTTATCGCTTGGCACGAGAAGCTAGTGTAAAGATTTCACCTGAGATCGCAACTTGTCTGTACACTGCCGTCCTTACCGATACCGGTTCGTTCATGTTCGAAGGCACCGACGAACACACTTTCGCTCTGGCGCGGGAACTGGTGTTAGCGGGTGCCGATCCCGCGCACTGCGCCCGCAGCGTGTATTTCGGGCATTCTACCGCCAAGATGCGCCTGCTCGGCGCAGCCCTTTCGAATCTCCGCCGCGAGGGACCGCTGGCCTGGATTTGGGTCACCAGCGATCAGATGGAGCGCTTTGGAGCCAAGGAAGAAGACTGCGAAGGACTCGTGAATTATGCGCTGTCCATTCAGGATGTCGAGGTAGCCGTATTTTTCCGAGAGCTTCCCGACGGCCGATACCGTGTAAGCCTGCGCAGCAAAGGCCAGTTGGATGTTGCGGCGGTCGCCGAACAGTTCGGCGGCGGTGGCCATGCGTGTGCCAGTGGATGTTCTCTTGACGGCCCCTTGTCGGTCGCGGTGGCGCGGATCACGGCGCAACTCCGGACCAATCCCTCCGTACAATAGCTCTTTGAGGAAATATTGAAGATCTCCCGTGCGTCTACCGATTGGCTTCTGCTTGCCGGTTTCTGTGGGTTCCTGTTTTTCTTCGGCCTTGCGTATTTTGGGCTGATCGGCGCTGATGAGCCTCGCTATGCGCAAGTTGCCCGCGAGATGCTGGCGCGCCATGACTGGATTACGCCGACGCTGGGAGGCAAACCGTGGCTGGAGAAACCGCCTCTCTATTACTGGCAGGCGATGTTGGCCTACAGCATCTTCGGCGTGAGCGATTGGGCTGCGCGTTTGCCATCGGCAGTTGACGCGACCCTCGTGGTCGTCGCCATCTATCTTTTTCTGAAGCGTTTTCGTCCTGGCTTCCAACTCGATGGCGCGCTGATGACCGCCTCAGCGGCCGGAGTGGTTGGCTTCGCCCGAGCTGCCTCGACAGATATGCCGCTGGCAGCCATGTTCACGGTTGCGCTGCTGGGGTGGTATGCGTGGTACGAGAGCAAGTCGCATCGCTATCTCGCAATGTTCTATTCTTTCCTGGCTTTGGCCATGCTGGCTAAGGGACCCGTGGCGCCTCTGTTGGCGGCCGTGATCGTCTCTATCTTCGCCGCGGCAAAGCGTGACCTCCGGCTTCTTTTGCGGACACTCTGGCCCCCTGGGCTGCTGCTCTTCTGCGTCGTAGCCGTCCCATGGTACGTCGCGGTGCAAATCAAAAACCCGGAGTTCTTACGCGTCTTTATCTTTGAACACAACTTGGCCCGGTTCGGTACCAACCTTTATCACCACCCCGAGGCTTTCTGGTACTTTGTGCCGGTTACGCTGATTGGTCTGATCCCGTGGACTGTGTTCGTGACAGCATCGTGGGCGGAAACTGTCCGCGTATGGTGGGTAGAACGACAGCAGATGCTCGGGTCGGAAGATGCCCTCAATGCCTTCCTGGTGATCTGGCTGATCGTCCCGGTCGTGTTCTTTTCTCTCTCTAAATCGAAACTTCCCGGTTACATTGTGCCGGCATTGCCTGCGGGCACGCTGTTGCTGGCTGAGTGCGTGCGACGACGTGTAACGGACGGCGAGACTCCCAGCATTGTCTTGATTGTCCTGCATTCGGTCGTTGCCGCGGCGCCCATTGTTCCGGCGCTGATGATCCAGTACATCATTCTGCAACACAGGCTCCCCTGGGGGAAGGCAGCCGCAATCTCGTTTACTTTTGCTGTGGCGTTGGCGATCGGCATTGCAATCACCCTGCGCACGAAGCTCGGCTTCCGGGGACTGCGTTTTATTACATTGGTTCCGATCGTGCTGGCAGTGGCTGCGGTCCTGCGCCTGGGAGCGCCTGCGCTTGATAGCACGCTATCGGTTCGTCCGCTAGCAAATGAGATTGGCAATCTGGAAAATAAGCCGCTTCCCCTCGCGGTGTCCGGCGTCTCTCGACAGACCGAATATGGCCTGGCGTTCTATCGAAACCAAATCATTAATCGATACGAATCGGGAGAGGTTCCGACCGGCGAGCATTTGGTAGTGGCCCCAGAGGGATCGCAGACCACGATTGCAAAACAAGTTGCCGGCCGCCGCGTTTCTTACTTGGGAAGTTTCGCGCCGCAAGGTTTGGATTACTACTGGGTGGCGGCGAGTTACTAGCGCGGAGGCATTTGGCATTTGGCACTTAGCACTTGGTCAAATCCTCTGTCGTCGCACGCGCATCGGGGCGTGAATCCTCCGAGGTACTCCCGTTTGCCTCGCGGCGTGCGAAGCTAATACACTCAGCGTTTGTGGCCGCAAATTTAAGTGTATCGCCGCGGAGCAACTCTCCAGGAGCATGGGTGGAGATTCTCGATCTCAGGCATTTTTCTTCCGTCGACCTGCGTCCCTTGTTGCAAGACGAGATCAGCGTCTGGTCCCGCCTGCTTTCCTGGGATTACGGCGGCTCCGCCGACATGATCCTCCGTTACGTCGATGCCAAGATCCTGCCCGGTTACGCGGCCATCGATCGCGGACGGATCTTCGGCTACGCGTTTTTTGTTTACGAAGGCAGCAAAGGCGTAATTGGCGATCTGTTTGTCGCCAACGGCGGCCGGTTGCCCGACGCTCACGAAGTGGAATCTCGACTGCTTAAGCATGTAATTGAAACTCTGCAACAATCTCCCGGCATCCATCGCGTCGAGGCGCAATTGCTCATGCACGAAACCGGAGTCGTCTCGCAGCCATTTACCGATCAGGGTTTCAGCCGGCATGCGCGGCTGTTCATGCTCTTGTCATTGGGACGCGCAACCGAGCCGGCGCCGCCGTTGCACCCGGACATTGAAATCCGCCCGTGGTCGGAAGCGGATTACCAACCCGCCGCCGCGGTGATCACCACAGCTTATCGCGGGCACGTAGATTCCGAAATCAACGATCAGTACCGCACCTTGAGCGGATCTTTGCGATTTCTGAACAATATCGTGCGTTTCCCCGGATGTGGCACATTCGATCCCGAATCCTCCTTTGCTGCGGTGCACAAACGAACCCGCACCCTGGTCGGGCTGATTCTTTGTTCCCGCGTGCGAAATGATGTGGGACATGTGACGCAAGTGTGCGTGCTGCCAGAGTACCGCTCGCGCAAGATCGGCGAGTCATTGATGGCGGCGACGACTGCAAATTTGCACCAGCGAAAATTTTCATTGCTGTCTTTGACGGTCACCGAGGCCAATGACCGCGCGGTGCAACTCTATCTGCGGCTGGGGTTCGACACTAAGCGGGTGTTTGATGCATTCGTGTGGAAAGGGTGAAAGAGCGTGCCGCTGCCACAGGCGCAAACATCCGCGGACGCGAGAGTCAGGACGTCTGTGACGCTCAGGTAATCCGCTGCAGAACTGCGTCCAGAGCGTCCTGAAACACACCGGAGTTTCATCTTAACGTCGCAGTATCCACATCACCCAGCCTGCCACGAAGACTCCACCAACGAACATGGCAAAGCAGTAGAGGCCGTAGCGAACCTGCTCGCGAGAAGTGCTGCGCTGGGTAATTCCGAAAACCACCGACGCGAACACGCCGAATAAAACAGCGGCGGTGAAATGGGAGAGCTGCAGGTTCATGGCTTCTTCCCAATCGCGATGTGGTATGCGTCGGCCGCGCTGATGAAGTTCAGCAGGCCAGCAACTATGATGTATTTGGTTCCGTAATCAGCTGTGGCATGCGCAATCGCGCCTTGTCCCAGATCCATGGCCCGGGTCACGATGTAAAGTCCGCCTGCGCCCACGTCCCCAACAAATCCGAGGATGTCCAGAATGTCGCCGCCGTTGGGTCGATACACGCGTCCCTGCATTGCCAACCCAATCAAGAACATGATCACGATCGAGGCCATGAGCAACAGACCCCGGATCCAACGTTTCTGGATCAGGTGTCCCGCGCCTGGAATCAGCCAGCCGATGGCTGGTGCGACCACGGACATCGCAGTTATGGGTTGTGCTGCGGTTTCTTTAATTGTCGAAGGATTTGCCATTCAGATGATTACAAGCTCGCGTTGAATTTTACCTGTGACTTCCGCCGCCTTGGGCCGCACCAGCACGTTGACCTCGCTGCGCACGCCAAACTCCGGCAGGTAAATCCCGGGTTCGATTGAGAAGCAGGAGTTGGGCAGGATCCGGCGCTCATCGTGAATTTCCAAATCGTCCATGTTGGCACCGTTGGAATGAACCTCCGTCCCAATGGAGTGCCCCGTGCGATGGATGAAGTAGTCGCCAAAGCCAGCCTTCTGGATGTGGTTTCGCGTAGCCCGGTCCACTTCCCATCCGCAAATGTTGCGCCCACTGGCGATGCCCTCCTGCACCGCCTTCACGCCGGCGTCGCGCGCATCGCGAACCACAGTGAAGATTTCACGCATTCGATCAGACGGTGCTTTGCCAACGAAGCCGGTCCAGGTAATGTCGTAATAGACAGCTCCGGGCGTATTTTTTTTGGCCCAAACATCGAGCAGAACGAAATCGCCCTCGCGGATGGGCGCTGAGTTCTCAGCGCGTGGTTCGTAATGCGGATCGCCACTATGAGCATTGACCCCGACAATGGGCGGATCATCTGTCACCAGATTTTCCCGCTGGAAGGCTTCCATGAACCACTGCTGCATTTGATGTTCGTTGGTTCCACCATTGCGCACTCGCCGCCCGATTTCCTGGAAAGCGGCTGCGGTAATTGCATCCACTGCGTCCCGTGCCGCGAAGTGAGTCTTGATCTGCTCGTCGGTAAAGGTAGCTTCGAACAGCGCTACCAGATCACCCGAACTCACCACATTTTTCCCCAGGCCGCGGACCAACTCCAGTGTGCCGCCATCTACCAAAGAAATGGTGAAAACGAGATTATTCGGCGAATACTGCATGGCGATGTCGCGATGCGATGACAGCAGAACCTTCAACTGATCAAACAGTTCTTGCCAACCCGCATACTGCAGCTTCTTCCCAGGCAGAGAGTCAAGGTGTCGCGACTCGATCTTGTGCACGAGCTTCATCGGCTCGCCTTGAGCCGGGATGAGATAGAACCAGCGGCGGGTGACCATCAGATCAGGAGACAAGCCAAGCACACGATAGGCAATGGGGTCGCGGTGATGGTGATCGTAGAAAAGCCACGCGTCGATATTCCGCTCGCGCAGTGCAGACTGTATGGCCGAGAGGTTCATGGGCAAACAACTATTCTAACAACGTCAGCGGCTTTGAGCGAATCGTGCGGTGAGGATAACCCACAAATAGAAATGGCCCCGCTTGAAGGAGCCATTCCAAGACTGCCGGTGCAATTGGACATTCTATCCGTAACCAGTGTCGGTATTATTCCTCAGACGGTCAAATGACCAAAGGTTCACGTGGGGACGGACGCCCTCGGCTGTCCAGCCGAGCGAAGCTCGGCAGTTGACATCAGGCCGGCTTTGCCAAAATCTTCTTCCGAATCCCCACTGGCAAAGTCTCGCAAGCCGTCCTCAGCACGAGTCGTGGTGCCCGTTGACGGATGCTCATCAAATAATGCACCGCTGGCTTCGGGTCTGCTTTGGCAGTTTCCCGCAACAGCCAACCCAATCCCTTTTGCACCATGTCATCGTCGTCAGAAAGCAACAGGCTGGATAGGCGTTTGATCTCAGCAAAAAACATCTTCTTTCGTGTTCCCTGGATCAATGCGACACAAGCCGCCCGCCGATGCCAGCGGTCCGGCGATTTTGCCCAGCGGAAAACTTTCGCAATTCGATCGGGCTTGGCCACAACCATGGGCGCGATCAGGTAGTGAACCAGCGCATCGTGATCAGCCCAACTCGAGATCCGTTGCAGCCAGGACTCAAACAATCGAAACTCAGCATCACCGAACTCCTCGGTTAGTTTTTCCAGAAGGAATACGGCAAAGATTTTTTCTTCTAGAATCCGCCCGGCAAAAAGCTTGTCAGCGACTTGCAGAAGAAAGTCGAGGCTGAACTCTTTTCGAATCGCACGCCGGGACCTGACGGCTGCGCTGCGTAGTTTGGCCGTATACCATCCATGTGATTTGATCTCTTCCTTGAAGAACCACTGCACACCGGTCGCGTGCTCGGTTGAACCTCCGTCTCGGAGCAGTTGGCGGATTTCAGCGGCGATCGCCGCAGAGGTGGGTCTGCGTGGGGTCATGAGTCATTGTGTGGAAGCAGAGCTTGGCGTTCTGAAAGCTTTGTCGTAAATCCAAAGCAGGACGGTAGTGATCACGCCCACAGCGGTCACGCACCACCAGATTCGCTCGGGCTGATGCAGAACCTCTCCAAAATGATGGACCAGCGTACCGCCGAACCAGCCACCGATCAGTGAACCGATTCCGATGGGGAGAAACGCGAATCCCATGTAAGTGCCCTGCTGTCCCGGAGGCGCCAGTCGCGAAATGTATTCGTAGTAGCGCGGTTGCTGGATGATCTCACCCAGCGCAAGCACAAACAGCGAAAGCACCGCGCCCCAGATCGTCGGGCGGAAGGCGAGGATCAGCCACGAAACCGATGTGACTACCGTGCCCAAAATCACGGCTTGAAACGCCGGTATCTTGCGGATCAGGAAATTCACCACCAGGGTAAGACTGATCACGGTGAGCCCGTCCGTCACCAGAATGATCTCGACGTCCGCGTGGGGGTTGATGTACCCGTGGATGTAACCCGGCAGACTGATGTACTGCTGCCAGAACACGATCCAGTAGCCGGTGAAAAGCACAAGGAACCACATAAACCGGCTGATGCCGGCGAGCACGAGCAGCAAGAGCACACTCCAGATCCACCAGGGCACGGTGTAGCTGGGATAGAACCACAGCCAGATACGCAGGAGCAAGGCGATCATCAATACCGGCAAAACGAGCCGGTAGTTCCCCAGCACCACGCAGAAATTTCGAGCGACGGTCGCGATTGAAGGCGGAGGCGCGTCCCCGGGCTTGCGCGGTTCACGGAAAAACAACAGGACCAAGAAGAACATCGCGAAAACACTGATCGCCGCCAGCCGGTAAACATTCTCAACGCCCAGATGACGATGGGCCCAGGAAGCGCAATAAGGGCCGGCCGCACCGCCGATATTCACGAGCGTGTAGTAAATCGAGTAGCCAATCGAGCGGACGTTTTCCTTCGAGGCGCGAGCCGTTGTGCCCACCACGCAAGGCTTCACCAGGGCAATGCCGAGCGCAGGAAGGATGAGAATGAAGCCCACAAACAAACTGATGGGCACAGCATTGCGTACCGGGGCGAGCCAGGACGCACCAATGGAGCCAATTAGGAAGTAAGCGGCGGCCAAAATCAAATAGGCTATGGAAAGCGCACGGCGAAAGCCTAATCGGTCGGCGGCGGCCCCGCCGAAAATGGCGAGAAACCATACCATGCCGCCGAAGATGCCCGTCAGAGTCCCAGTTTGCTGGGTGGAAAAATTCAGCCGTTCCTGCAGATACAAGGCAAGAGACGCAAAAGCTCCGTAGTAGGAAAGGCGCTCGAATATCTCGCTGATATTGGCGATCCAGAAGGGCCGCTCGAAGCCAGTGCGAATCTCGTGCAAGCGTTCAGAGAAGGTCAATTCAGCTCCTGGCTCCTACTGTAGCGCCGGCATCTTGCCGACTGCCGCGAGGGCATTACATCGCCATGCGTCGCTGCATTTCATCCGCCGTCATTCCAGCAACGCGAATGACTTTATTCCGGCTACGCTCGCCGGACGCTATGGTAACGGAGGATCGAGGAACCTTCAAAAGATTTGCAAAGAATTCGACGCAGGCATCATTCGCCCTGCCGTCGACAGGAGGCGCGGTTAAAGCCAATTTCAACACCTCGCCCAGCCCACCGAGAATGGCATTCCTTTTGGCGCGCGGCTGCACCTTGACCGCAAAGGTTACGGTTGCCGACATATCACGCATCATAACTTCCAATTTCACGACAGAGTCACAGAACCACAGAGAACCTCAAAAATCAAATCTTGATGACAGTGCGAAGCCAGTGAATCTATCGGCTCGAAAATAATTTCTTCTGGTTTTCTCTGTGTCTCTGTGTCTCTGTGGTGATTACTTGCTCGGTCTTTCCCCAAAAATCGCCGTTCCAACACGCACACACGTTGAGCCTTCTTCGATCGCAACTTCAAAGTCGTGCGACATCCCCATCGAGAGAATGCCCATATTAACGGCGGCCAATCGTCGCCCGGCAATCTGGTCACGCAATGCGCGAAGCTTTCGGAAATACGGCCGCGCCTGTCGCGGATCTTCAGTGAATGGAGGAACGGTCATCAGACCTTGAAACTCAAGTTGCTTGAGGTCCGGCACCGCTAATAGAAGTTCGTCCAGTTCGCGGGAATCAGGGGCGACGCCACTCTTGGCTGCCTCGCCGCCGACATTGATCTCGATCAAGACTTTGATCTTTTTCCCGAGTTGCTCTGCGGAGGTATTGAGCTTTTGCGCGAGACGCAACGAATCGACCGAGTCTACGGCAGCGAAGAGTTCAACTGCCTTCAGCGCCTTGTTGGTTTGCAGATGGCCGATCAGGTGCCATGCAGCGTCGTGAAGATCCCGGAGAGAATCGATCTTGCCAGCGAATTCCTGGACACGATTCTCGCCGAATAGCCGGAGTCCAGCAGCGTACGCCTCGCGGATACGCTCTGCGGAGAACGTCTTGCTGACTGCCATCAACGCGACGTCTTCGGATCGGCGTCCAGCCCGGCGCGCCGCGGTCCCAATCCGCTCGAGCACGCGGAGGAGATTTTCAGCAATCGACATGAAGGAGCTTGACCACAGAGGACGTCCTTGCGTAACTGGAGGACGGGCGTCTCGCCCGTCCAGCCGGGCGAGGACGCCCGGCCTCCATTACTTTCGAAGGGTGAACTCGTGGTTAAAGATTTTACTCAATTACATGATTGCCGTCGGCGGCGCCGGTTCATCCGGGCTGCCTGCGTTCAACAGCGGCACCTTCATCATGACAAAAACAAGTACTGCCATGCCGATCAATCCAGAGAAGGAGAAGTCGCCGACATCAATGTGCCAGAGCTGATGATTGCTTCCCACCACGGCTGCGATGACCAGCCCGCATAATGCCTCTCCGGCAATCAGTCCCGACGCGGTCAACACCCCCGCGTTGTCGACGCGCGCCTTTTGGGCATCATTGTAGCCGCGGCGGTCGCGAAGCTTGTCGGTGATCCACCGAACCACTCCACCCACGAAGATGGCAGACGTCGTCTCCAGCGGCAGGTACATGCCGACGGAGAAGAGCATGGGACTTTTTACTTCCAAAAGAATCATAGCGAAGCCCATGAGAATGCCGACCACCACCAGTGGCCAAGACATGTTGCCGCCAACAATGCCCTGAGCCAGCATCGCCATGAGACCGGCCTGCGGCGCAGGCAGCGCCGCACTGCCGAAGTGGTAGGCCTTGTCGAGAATCATCAGCGGGAAAAACAAAACTAGCGAGGCCACGATGGTGCCAAAAATGTCACCCATCTGCATTTTTGCCGGAGTGCCGCCGAGAATGTGGCCCGCTTTCAAATCCTGCAACATCTCGCCCGCCACCGCGGACGACACGCAGACTACGGCCGCTACTCCCAGGACTGCGGCCACGCCGCCGACGCCGGACACTCCCATCGCTACCATCAGGAGTGCCGCGACCACCAGCGTGCACAGCGTCAATCCAGAGACCGGATTGTTAGACGAGCCGATCATGCCAACCAAATTCCCGGAGACCGCAGCGAAGAAGAAGCCCAGAACGACCATGACCATCGCTGCCACGACCGAGCCGGCGACAATCTTGCTTCCACTCAAGTTGTGCGCACCCGAGATGAAGTAGTAGTACAGCCCGATCATCGCGATGAACACCAGTCCTACGCCCAGAAAAACCACTTTCGCGTTGAGGTCGCGGTCCACGCGGCTGGTCGCCTGATGGGCTTCGGCAGATTTCTTCAGATCAGAAACCGCGCGCTTCATCCCAGCCATCAGCTGCTTCCGCATGCGAAATAGCGTGAAACCGGCGCCCACCAGCATTCCGCCCACGGCGATTGGACGAACGACGGAATACCACACGCTGAACGCGATGCCTCCCCAATAAGCCGCTGGGTTCGCGCCAGCTGCGATCGGCGGCAGGGTCGGTCCGAGGAAATAGATGAGAAGAGGAACCAGCAGACCCCAAGCCACCACGCCGCCAGCGAAGTTCAGTGACGCCAGCCGGGGTCCAATAATGTAGCCGACTCCTAAATAGGCGGGGCTCACCGCGGGCGAGGTGAATTGCGACATTCCACCAGTCGCCAGCAAAGGCGCGTTTGCGCCGCGCCCCAACCGCAACCCAGTTGCCATCTTCGGGATGTTGACCAGAACATTTTTCGTGTACCAGAAAAGGTTGAGCTGCGACAGGAAGTACATCAATCCGCCAAAGCCCATGTTGGCAAAGAGGATTTTGGCCGCCTTAGATCCCTGCTGCCCGGCTTTATGAATTTCTGCCGCCGCCACTGATTCGGGGAAAGGCAACTCGGCATCTTCCACCATCACGCGGCGCAGCAGAGTGACGAACAAAATGCCCAGCAATCCGCCAATGACCATGAGAGCTACGGACTGCCAATAGCGTTCCATGCCCAGACTGGGCCACAGTCCCGCGAGAACAAACGCCGGGATGGTGAACACCGCGCCTGCAGCCACGGATTCGCCAATCGCACCCACGGTTCGAGCGATGTTCTCTTCGAGTAGCGACCCCTTCATCAGCCGCAGGAGCGACATTCCAATGACAGCGGCGGGATACGTGGCGGCGATTGTCATCCCGGCCTTCAGGCCAAGGTAGGCATTGGCCGCGCCCAGAATTCCCGTCATCACCAGCCCGAGCATCACGGCGCGGAAAGTAAATTCCCGCATCTCCATGTTCTCGGGAACGTAAGGTTTGAATTTCTTGGGAGCTTCGATTGTATTCGCCGTGCTTTGAGGACTCATGCTCGAAACCTCGCAAATCGTCAGGAACGATCAATATATAGTAGGACGGCGCACGTTAGCACGCGCAACCCATGCTTTACAAGTGTGTTTGACCGGATTTTTCTCCAGCTGAGAGCGAGTTTGAAAGTCGGAAACCACGGGGATTGGATAAAAATCTGCGCGAAGAGCGTGATTCAAAAAACGAATCCGAAAAGACACTCGGGCATCTGAAAAGCAAATTCTGATTCCCTGATCTCAGCAGCGAACACTTGAAGCAGGAGGCGAAAAAGATGGTCGCGAGGATTTGGCAGGGACGTACTCGGCCAAGTATGGGCAAACCGTACTTCTCATACTTGGAGCAAACTGGGCTGAAGGAATATAAGGCAACGGAAGGTTTCAGAGATGTTCTAGTCCTGACACGGGAGATCGGAGACGTGACCGAATACGTTTTGATCACGCTTTGGGACAGCATGGAAGCTGTGCGACGCTTCGCTGGGACGGAGCCTGAGCGCGCGGTCTACTACCCTGAAGATGATCGCTACTTTTCGGAAGACGAGCGCACACCCTATGTGCGGCACTACGAAGTGCGAGGCAACGGCGCGATGTCCCGGACATCCAAACAAGGGTAAAGAGGATGTCTCTCACAAAACTCGATGACAACTCCGCATTAATCGCGATCGACCTGCAAAAAGGCGTCGTCGGTATGCCGACGGTGCACCCTGCTGGCGAAATCGTCGTCCGCGTTGCTCAACTCGCGAACGCTTTCCGCCAGTGCGGCCAGCCGGTCGTTCTTGTCAACGTGACGGGTGCGGCACCGGGGCGCACCGACGCCGGATTGCGCAAGTTTTCCTTTCCGGCCGATTGGACTGAGCTTGTTCCTGAGTTGGAGCAGCACCCCGACGATCATATAGTCAGCAAACAAAGATTGGGCGCCTTCATCGGCACATCATTGGACGATTACCTGCGTCGGCGCGGCGTGACCCAGGTCTTCTTAACCGGCATTGCGACTAGTAGCGGCGTGGAATCGACGGCCCGCAGCGCCTACGATTACGGCTACCATGTCGTGCTTGTCGTGGATGCAATGACGGACCGGGACGCCGACAACCACCGGCATAGCGTTGAAAAGGTCTTCCCCCGCTTGGGCGAGACGTGCAAAACCGACGACGTGCTGAACTTGCTGAAGAGGAAGCCAACATAAGCAGGTGCTCGTTCGCCTGAAGACCGGTGACGCAAATCCACCTGCCATCAGCGTTCAATTACGGCGCGAGCTTCCTTCCTCCAGCGAGATCGTCCCCTTTACTCTTCTTTACGATGAAAACGTGCAACCGGGCATCTAATTGCCTAGGAGGGAGCTATGAAAAAGGCACTGATGATATGCGTAGCGGCTGCGATGATGATGGCGCCTCTTGCGGCTCACGCAGCTCGCGTCATCGTCGCGCCAGCCTTCGGGTGGGGATACGGACCGTACTGGGGACCTTATCCATATCCGTACGGTTACTACGATTATGTTCCTGCGACCGGCGCCGTCAAATTCGACACCGACGTTAAGGACGCAGAGGTTTACATCGATGGTGCTTACGCCGGCACGGTCGGAAAGCTGAAAACGATGCATCTCCGGCCCGGCAAGTACGACATAGAAGTGCGCGCGCCGGGACGCACACAGTTTGATAAGAAAGTGTACGTCGCTGCTGGCAAGACCTTGCACTTGAACCCGGAGTTGCATGTCCAGGCGCAACCGCAAGCGCATCCGTGATTTTGTTGGTTCGAAATGGGGAGGCTGAGTCGAATACTTCGAATAATCGATGCCTCTCCGCATTTTCGAACCCTTCGTTCTTGTCTTCCAGCTTAATGGATGGGCCGATCGCCAGTTATGGTGGTCAAGGCAGCGTGCTAAGGGTTCACCTATCAATCACCTCTTAAGTCGCCGAATGGTGCAAGAGGTCTGCCGGTCGGCCGAATCACTTACCGCCGCAGTTGGGCAATCCTCACATGGTCTTTCCCGCGACGTTTGTCAATTGCCAGACCTGGGACTTGCCTTATTTCCCGCTGTAGTCGATCGAGCGCCGACACTTAACGTCATGTTGTGGAAGTCGAGGGTATAACTCGATAACAGTCCAACGGCGCTTTGGCCTAAATTGCCAGAAAACTCGCCGGGTAATCCGGTTGGTTCAGTCAGCACGTAGAGATCGTGCAGTTCGACACTCTCGCCTCCAATCTTGAAAGTCGCGTCGTGGAGGAGGTAAGTGTGGATGATGCTCGCACCACCTGCGCCTATCACTTCCAACTCCCGCGGCTCTTCTGCATTGAATTCATTCTTGTGCTCTTCGTAATACTGACTCGATAAGAATGTTCCGGTGGCGCCCGTATCTAACGTCAGAAGGTGCTGTTTGCCTCCGATTTCAGTTTCAATCAGGACAGTAAACCCCTCGAGGTAAAGATTTGCAGGATCTGATTGATGATGCGAGGAATGCTCCTGGACAACGAATCGCCCGTCGGAGTGAAATGTGATCCTTCCCAGCGATTGCAAAACCGGAAAACCTATGCTGCCCCGAATTTGATATGGCAGTTGGGGAAAGGATAAGTCAGTGTCTTCGAAAACCAAGACCAGCAAGTTTCGTATTGTGGCGCGACCTATTTGAATTTCCGGTACTACAGCGGTGTGGACCCGCACAAGCACTCCGCCGCTGCCTTGCGCCGTCGAAGTAGCTGCTGACAGGGTCAAACCTAGTCGGGCGGCGACGGTTCGAGTAACGGCAGAAAGATTCGCTCCGGTGTCAAGAATCCAACGGTCCGAGAAATGTGGCGCTCGAACCGCTACCTCAAGCAGTCCTGCGGCATCGCGAGTCTCGCCGAGCGTGAATGGACCGGCGACGGTGGTACTCTGGGCAGGCGCTTGCCGCAGCAACCCCCAGCGTTCCGCTTCGAGCCCTGCCTGGCATCCGCTTTCGTCGTCCTTGTAGCCCGGTAGGCGACTGAGCTGCGAGTAGGTGTCTGCCGCGTTTCCGTATCGGAAATCTTTTGCATAGTCGTCGCCAAGGGTGCAAAGGGCTAATTCTGCGCGATCTATAGGCCCTTGCGTAAGTGTGCTCACCATCGGCTCGAGAAGGCGGATGGATTCTGAGACTTGGTTTCGGCGATTCGCCAGGATTGCTTCAAACAAAGCGCGGTCGGCTAGAGAAAGACCTTGAGCGCCGTCCAACTGACTCGCGAACTCGATGTATCGCTTCTCTCGAACCAGGGACGTGAGTTCGTCGGCCACTCCGCCGGAGCGTTCCAGCCCCAACAGTAAACGTGGACAGAGAGTCACCACGATCGCAGCCAAGATACAACCGTTAACGAAGGCACGAAGTGACGGACTCCGAGCGATCATCAAGAGAACTCAGAACCCACGGTGGGTTGCGAACACGATCCGCGGGGTGATCCAGTGACGTTGCCTGCGAAGTGAAGTGACACGAGAGGAGACCTTCCCATCAATTACTGAACAACCAGCGGGGTTGTTTCCGAGATTCCATTTAACAGTAATGTCAATGTGAATGCGGTAAAGGTGTGAAAAGATTCTGTAATGTTTTGTGTAGATAGTTGCTGAGTAGTCGTCTTTGGCAATGGACGTCGACAACGAAGACCAGGCGAAATCATTGCCAGTGTCGCCGCTGGCTTGTCACGAACGGTGATTCCGGTTACACAGGCAATCGCCAAAGAGCACACCTCGAAATATTCGAACAGAACGCTCTCTCTGCTTATAGAGACGGTTCTCGAGAGTGTCTAAATCCTCGTGCTATCTGCACAGAATATTGCCGCACGCATCAACGCCCCCTCTTACCCGATTTAGAGCCAGATATTCCATCAGATGAGACCATCAGGCGGGAAAATATTTCCCACCAGATGTTGGAAGAGAAGAGTTGGGTGAGGAAAAGCTGAAAAAAGCGAGCGCACCAGAGGTGGTAAGCATCACCGCGACCCAAGTTGGTGGGAATATAAACCTGAGCGATTTGTCCGGGACCTCATCAATTTGTTTCGCTATACGCCAGCCTTGAAAATGTACGGGGGCAAAACTCCAGAACAGCATCACGACAAGAGAATTGCCTACTCGCTTCGACGACGGGACGAATTAACGGGCGAGCAAAAGAAATTCATTGCAGAGCGTTCGCAGGGGTATCTGGACGTTGCCTTGACTATGCCCGAAGATTCCTGCCAAACAAAAGCAACGTGATCGACCAGGATTGGGAAGACATCGGAAATAACAAGCTCCAGTTGGATCAGATCGTGTTTTGCAACTGACCGAAGGCGACAAACAGGAAATAGAGGCAGACGAGGACGAAGTAACCGTTCCGAATTTCCTCTAAATATCAGTCGGGGTCAAATCGGATGCCTCAAGACTGAAGAGTTTGAAATACTCAAGAAGAAGGAAGCATAGCAAGCAGGATTCATCAAGCCTCTTGGCGAAAGCTGAGAGGCTTTTGTTTTGTGTGGCAGGATTCGGCAAGGCGTCTGGTTTTGCCAGAGGAAGTAGAAATGGGATGGGGCATTAACTATCTGTTCGGCGTTCTTGTTTGATCTTGAGCAGCAGCCGCGAAGACGCAGAAGGAAACAGAATCGCCGATGATCTGCCTGGCAACTACTCAATTCAAACTGTGCGTTTCTCGGTCAGCGTTCGGGCCGCCCACCCGCAGCCCGCAGTGGCGGAGATCCCCGGAAAGCAATTGGTGGCGGCGGTTGGACTCGAACCAACGACCTACGGATTATGAGAACCCAGCAGGGAGTTGCACCGTTTTGAAGGGTCACTACTATATTCGATTCTTCAACCACTTACAACCTCGTCGATGTTGTCACTGTTGTATTCGATTTGATGGGATCTGATCCGTCCATCATTACAATTTCATTACAGTCGCGACGCCCTCATCTATTGTGATCGTTCAGCTCCGCTCAAGGGCATTGCAGCGTTTTTCTTTCCTGTTTGATCTTCAGCAGCAGCCGCGAAAACCGCAAGAGCAGCAAGAAAACAGAAATCAAGGACGATCTGCCAAGCATTATTTAATCCAAACTGTGCGTTCCTCGGTCAGCATTCGGGCTGCTCCCACTCGCAATTCCGCTCCAGGTGTGGGTTTCACACTGCACATTGGATCTAGAATCCCAGGTACTCCCAACCATGCAGCGAGTTAATGTTTGGTGTACCGTGTGCCATGCGGGCGGGTATTGCAGATCCAATTTGGAGTTTCGGCGAGCTTCTAGGGTAGTATGAGGCGTTCGAGTTCCAACCCGCTTGCGGGGTACGAAACTTACATGCCTGTATTTCTTGAGAGGTTTGTCCTACCAATTCTTGTCGCATTAGCTGTGGGGGTTTGCGTGTTCAATCCGTGGAAGTGGGACTGGAACCAGCGAATTTCGCTTTTTCTTGGAGTAGTGTGCCTTGCCTACTTTTTTGCCTATACGAGCCATCGCAGTAAATCGCAGGCGGGGGAGCAACCTCCCGCCGCAACTGCGACAGAACCAGCAAATTCTGTTAACACCACAACTGGGCCACAAAGTCCGATTATGCCTAACAATTCAGGCGCTGTTGAGATTACGAGCGAACCTACTGGCGGTACGGGTTCTGTGGACAACAACGAAAAAAAACCGCCAAAGGAGTCGAAGCCGCGTGAAAATCCTTGAAGTAATAGCCTCGTGCGCTTTTCTGGTCGTCCCTGCCGTTTCACAATCTCCATCTACAAACACAACCAGTGGTTCTTGCAGTCCGATAGCGCCAGACAATCACGGAACCATCACAATCAATTGCTCGGACAAAGAGTACGCACAGCGCGTAATCCCTGTACTCGAACGCCTCTTGAAATTCGACCCCACCGCACTCATGACTAAGCTTGATGAATGCGTGAAAGGCATTCAAGATGTTAAAGGCTGGCCGGAACTGGACCAGGCGAAACTTAACAAAACGTTTCAAGATGCCATTGGCAATGTCCCGGCGCAGAGAGTGCTTATTGAGGCTAACAATGGGGATGCGGACCCTAGCAGATTAGTGTTGGCGAAACAATTGAAGGAAGCGCTGAAAAGCGCTCACTGGACCGATGTTTACGTATCAAATCCTATCTCATCTGCCTATACTCCACAGGATTTCACTCCTGTAACTCCGCAAGGAATTACCGTTCTGGCAAAAGAAGAAACTGCGTCCGCAAATGCTTTATTAATTGCGGTACTTCAGACTTTCGGGAGTGGAGTGGATCGCCGCATTGAGCCTAAACTAAACCCATTCACTGGTGCGAGCATCCAAATAGATATCTGGCAAAAGCCGAAAGAGCCATCAACGCACTAACAGGACGCTACCCGGTCAATAGTTTATTTTCTGGGCAGTCTTTGGGCTGAGCCTCCGGAATTCCGTGCCGGTCACAGGTTTCACCGCGCGGTCGTTGGATCTGTAAAAGAGGGGCTGGATGGACTTAGGATCCAGTGCGCTCAACCTGTTGAACGCCAGAGAGTGCCTCCCCAGATGTCGTGGGCATTGCTGACCGGGCTGGAAGCTGGATACTCCAGAGGATTCGATCCACCGACGACAGGCAAACCTGCCGCCCGCCGGTTTTGAAGATCACCTAGTGTGTTCTGATGCATTATGAAAATTCTTTACTCTACCTGATTCTTCAACCGTTTACCAGAATCGCGCTTTGATTCGTTCTGACCGGATTGGTCTCGTTCTGAACGCGGAACTATCACGTTTCTATCACAGCAACACACAACGTGGCCGCCGGTCGCTAGGCTAAGGCGATCGTTTTTCTGCGGATTTCCCCCGAGTGAGTTTTTCAACAGCCACAGGCCATTAAACTCGTTGACCCTGGTCCTTGCACGACCGTAACATCCGTGCCAGGCGAAATCGGCATCAGAATATGGCGATGCGGATTCGGGTGAAACATACGGTTGCGGGCTTGCTTTGCGGGCTTGCCTTGTGTGCCTCGTCGGCGCAAGAGGGGCATCGTCAAACCAGACCTTCAAGCACCAATGCGAATCAGGGGCTAAAAACCGATCGGAGTCTGAGTCCAGACGATGGTTTGTCCGTGATCGCCGCGGCGCTCGATTCCGGGGCGCGTCGCTATTCTGAGCGCGACTGTTCCCATCTAGTTCATGCCATATACGAACGAGCTGGTTTCCTCTACCCCTACGCCAGTTCCTCCGATCTCTACGTCGGAATCGAAGGGTTTCGACGAATTGTGCGGCCTCAACCTGGCGATCTGGTGGTGTGGCGGGCACGTGGGAATTGTAATCAGACCGTCGCGCCACCTCTTTTTCAGCCTCATGCGTACAGGACCGGGGATTGACGACTACGAAGCTCCATATTGGACCAGTCGAGGACACGCTCGGTCTATCGTTACGTCAAAAGTGATCCTTGTTTTAGGAAGCAGTCGGCGACGACGGCGGGCTGCTCGACCATGCGCTTTTCCTCGATGCAGACCACGAGCCCGAATTGAGCCAAGCTCCAGGTCTGTGCGAGACAGGGCTAGCTCAGAGGTGAAGGAGATCTGCGAACGCGTCCACCTTCGGCGTGATGTGTCGAATGAGTTACTCGCAGGGCCAGGTATTTCGTGACAGCATACGGCTAGCTTCTTCTGTGCAATGAGTGGGAGCTCCAAGCCGTTCGTCGTCTCACGCAATAAGTTGATTGTGCCTAAACAACGGCGTATCGAGCTTGCCCCACCGGGGTATTCGGTCCGAGAGTTTAGAGACGATTCCCAGGGCCGCTATTGGTATGTGGTTGCCGCTCTTGAGGTGAGGTCGATCAAAGATCAAGCCGGTCGCGGACAACTGAATACGTCTTGAGCATGGCCCCCACCTCACCTCGCAATCGTTGATGCGTTCGTTGTGGGGCTTTTCATCTTGAGCGTCACACGATTGCTGTCCCATCGGATGCTGGACATCCAGAAGATCTATCCCGTACACCTCATTTGGGGCCGATCCGTGGTGCGGCTTGCGCTCGCGACAGTCCTCTTTTATCTGCGGCCGGCGGGAGAGACACTGGGAACCTGCGGGGAATTTTTGAGCGATTAGAGGTTGAATCTATGCCGAGAGAAGCCAAGCTGTTTGCGTCAAGCGCTGGTTCCGCTGTCCGCGGCTACCTCAAGTTTAGGGCGAACATTCCGCCCCGGTGGATACGAAATGCACGAACGTCACGCAAGCGCATCGAGCCGGAGGTTGACGCGGCATTGCGCTCGCTCATACGGTTGAGGAAGAATCGACCACGGGCACGAGTTGCCATTCGGAATGCAGAGGAGAAATGGAGAGCGGTCTTGAATCGTTGGGAGATGGCTTACAACAAGGAGAATTTTTATCGAGGCATACGTATCCTCCTGGAGTTACAACGGAGTGGCTCCTCGAAGTTGTAGGCACCGTCTGTGGGAATTCTACATTTGGGGACGTTAGATTTCGCGCATGCTGCGGAGCCAAATAAGAAGGCGAGCCGAAAGCGGCTCGCCGGTTGTTTCGATATTCACTTAGTGATCAGGCGGCTTTGCCTGCCGCGATCCGGTGCGTGGTTGACGTGTGCACGTTGAATGTGCGGATGACCGGCGCACTCTCCAGGAGAGGCGACAGTATTTCGTTGACTTTAGGATAGCCTTCCCGGTGATACCGCTCCGCATCCTCTTTGCTGTTCCAGAAGCTGAGGCCAATGATGCGATTCGGCTCAGTGTCGGAGGTCAGGACGGTCTCATCCACGAATCCTGTCTGCTTTTTCAAAATGGGCAGGACTTTCTCATTGATGGTATTTGCGAGCTCGCTTGCTTTTCCGGATTTGGCGTTGATTTCGACTACCCGTGTAAACATCGGATTGCTCCTTTCGTTGGTTAGAGTGTGAAAGGAACCTTCGCCGCAGGACGCGGCGACGGACTTGTTTTTATAGATGTCAAGTACGTTACACCTTTCAGGGCGGATGGGTCAATTGCCACTCCAGATACAGTATTCTCGGTAGGCGGAAATCGCCTGCTATAGCAGCAGACTCCCAAGATTGGCGCGAATGTGCAACACAACTCGAAGGCGACCTCAAGGACGAAGAAGATGCCGTACACCAGTACAACTCCGCTATGAACATCTGTGCCTGGCTGTCGCGCCTGCGTTCACTCGCGCCCTCGTGGTCCCGTTTTCATTGATCGTTGTGGCGCTGTGCGTCATGCAGAACTCATCCCATCTGTTTGCGACAGCTATTGGGAAGCCTACCCATCAAGGCGCTTGTTTCTCGAATTAGGGAGAGGGTTTCAGCTACCGAAATAGAAAATAATGCTGGACTGCGAGTGCCGCAGTTCCGACAACTATCTGCAACGCGGTAGAACTGGCAATCCTGAACAAAACTTTGCCGGACAGACGTTTGAACACCAGAGGGACATTCGTCATCGCGCTGGTCATGGACGCGATTACGACCGCTGTTCCCGCCAGTTCTGGCACGATCTTTCCGCTGGCAGTGAGATTTGCGGCTGCCACAGTAGCGCTCGCACTACTTACCACGCCGCTGATGCCGCTCGCCGCCATGAAGCCGATATTGCCGAATACCCTCTCTGCAAGTGTGCCGACGACTTGGATGGCGATAAACAAAATTCCATATCCCAACACTCTTCTAAAGGAGATTGGCGAGTGCAGAGTCAATTCTTGACCGGGCTCGTCCTCCGGCTTGCCAGTCCGCAGCAACAAAGAGACGCATGCCATCGCGAAGAGCGGCCCGACCGCTGTGAGCAGAGCTCGTGGCGCGAACAACGCAAGTAGGACGATATTGCGGAGGAACATGGCGACGGTCACGAGTAGAATGACCACCACCGTAGTCCGGGAGCCGGTTACGACGGTCATGAGCTCGGCAACTGCGGCATTGCTGTTCACTAAGCCGCCAAGGATGGCCGTCCAGTACAAACCTCGCTTGCTGTACAACCGCAGGAGCACGTAATTGACGAAGGCAATGCTGGCGATCACGACGACTGAGACCCAAGCCTGCCGCAGGTTGACCAATTCCCAACGGTCAACGAACCGGTCGGGTAAGACTGGGTAGATGACCAACCCGATCAGGCCGAGGAGCACCGCGCCGCGCAACTCCTCCATGCTCACGCCCCCGGCGAACTTGCGTAATTCGACCTTCCACGCGAGCAAAAGCGTCATCAGGATCGCTGCGGCGACAGGCGTGAATGTGTGGCCCAGTCCGACTAGTACGCCCAAGGCATAGGTCACCAGCAGCGCGGTAGAGGTTGTGATCTCTAAAGTCCCATTGCCGATCATGCTGCGAGCGTTCAGGAAAGCGATCAACACAATCACGCCGACCATGGCAGCCAAGCCGTACGCCGATGAGATAAGCACACCCAAGGCCCCAAGCAGCGCCGTCAATCCAAACGTGCGTATCCCGACGTCCTTGCTCGCCGACTCTCGCTCAAACCCAACGAGCATGCCAACCGCAAGAGCCATAGCGATCTTGATCGCAACCGTGTTTGGCGGGAATCGCGTGGTCTCCTGAAAAGTGAATGACATAAGACTCAACCGATCGCGCTCCCTCTCATTGCGCAAAAGGGGGCGTACCCATTTGAAATGGTTATAACCTAACCCGAATGGATGTGAGTCATGTTTTTCACTTCGGATGCTGAGTTGCCATTGACTCTTATGATGAAATTCCGAGAAGCAAAAGTCTCAGAAACGCGGTCGCCCTCGATTGTTGACGTAAAATCACCGTTATACTCACTGACCCTCAAGTCGGGGTTTTGAGTTCACATGGGCCTGTGGCCCACCCATGGGGATGAAAGTGCGCTGCTAAGGTTCGTTGATTCCAAACAGGTTAACCGCGACTTTCGAGGGAGTGTAATGGCTGTTAACAACAAGCACGATCGCCAAGGCATCAGGATTTGCCGAACCCCGCATGTGTTGGAACCTACCCAGAAATTCTCTATGCTCCAGGGTGAATCAATCGCACCAGCCAGAATGCAGCTGCAGCTACCAGCGCCGACGCCGGGATGGTTACGACCCAAGCCCATACGATCCGCCGCGCGACCCCCCATCGCACCGCCGAAAGCCGATGGGTCGCGCCCACGCCGACGATGGCTCCGGTGATAGTGTGCGTGGTGCTCACCGGAATTCCGGCCAGCGCCGTAGAGAACAGCGTGATTGCTCCCGCGGCCTCAGCGCAGAACCCGCCCACGGGCTTGAGCTTGGTGATGCGCGAGCCCATGGTGTGAACGATCCGCCAGCCGCCGAAATACGTTCCCAGGGCTATCGCTGTATGTGCTGCGAGAATGATTGGCCAGTGAAAATTACCCCAGCCGCCAGCCAATTCCTTCGCATTCAAATAGTGCGCTCCGTAAAGGGCGCTTGCCACGATTCCCATCGTCTTCTGGGCATCATTGCCACCATGCCCGAGGCTATACGCGGCTGCCGAGAGGAGTTGCAGTTTGCGAAACCAGACGTCAATTCGTTGGGGAGCTTTATTTCGCAGAAGCCAATATACGGCCACCATCAACGACCAGCCCAGAATAAGTCCCATGATGGGCGCAACGACGATGAAGATCAGGGTCTTATACCAGCCAGCGGCAATGATGACGTGCCATCCGGATCGCATGACAGCGGCTCCGGCATAGCCGCCGATCAGGGCGTGCGAAGAGGAAGTAGGCAGTCCCCGCCACCAGGTAAGCAAATCCCATACGATCGCGCCGAAGAGTCCAGTGATCACAACGTACTGAGTCACGGTTTCAATCCGGATCATTCCGCCGCCGATGGTCTTTGCGACGGCGGTTCCCAGAAGAAACGCCGCCACAAAGTTGAAGAATGCGGCCCACACCACCGCGAGCTTTGGGGACAAGACCCGCGTCGAAACCACGGTCGCGATGCTGTTGGCGGCGTCGTGAAATCCGTTGAGGAAATCGAAAGTCAGGGCAACCAGTATTGTGATGATCAGCAGCAGCAGCTCAGGCTTCACCGGTTTTCCCTGTTTCCCAGGTTATCGAAGTTTCAAGTGTTCTTTAGTACCACGGTTTCCAGCACGTTGGCGACGTCTTCCGCCTTGTCGGTCGCCCGCTCTAGAAATTCCAGCAATTCCTTGATCTTGATGAGGTTAATCGGATCCTTCTCGTGTTCAAACAGCTTGGCGATGGCGTGCTGTGATACCTGATCGGCTTCGTTCTCCAGACGGTTGATCTCCACGCAGTGGACGAGGATATTGCCGTTCGTCTGCATGAGCGATACAGCCTTCTGCAATTCCTCGCTCTGCATCAAGATGATTCTGGCCAGTTCAGCGGCGGCCGGCGGGGGTGCCGTGATCCGATACATCACGATGCGGGCACCAGCGGCATTGATGAAATCGAGAACATCATCAAGCTTGGAAGCCAACTGGTGGATGTCTTCCCGATCGAAGGGCGTGATGAATGTCTGGTTCAGTTTGGTCAGGATGGCATGGGTGAGTTCATCGCCTTCGCGTTCAATGCGCTGAATATGTTCGACCTGCTTTTCGACATCGCGGTAGTTTGCGAAGAGATCCACCAGGGTGCGAGCCCCAGCGATAAGATTGTCAGACATAGCGGAGAACATCGCGAAGAAGCTGTTATCCCTAGGAATGAGGCGGACCATTTTTTTTGGACGCGCAGGCTGCAAGAGTGCTTGCGTTTGCAGTCAGTTGCGGTGATCGGAGCAGGTCACTATCTCACGTGGCGGCGAATTCAGTCAAATGGCGGGGTTGGTAGTGGCGCAGATTGAAATCCAAAGGGTTATGAATCTCTCCCCGCCTTGTGTGAAACTAGCGGGATGGCGAGTTACACTCCTAAAATAAACGATCGTATTCTGTTGGATGGGCACACGGGCGGATTCGTAGTGGTGGGCATTGATGTACCAAGAATGACTGCCGATGTAAGAAGCACTCGCGGTGAAGGATTCCTGCTGAGAAATGTGCCGTGGAAAGCGATTTCTGATCTGGAAGAAGGTCAAGACTCCGCCCGGGCCGTGAGAGAAGATACAGAAAACAATTAAAGGTCACTCCCTAACCGAATACGGTCGGGAATCCTTGGGCAACAAGACATGCAGCAAAACAGGCTCCCAGAGACGTCTCGATCGAATCCACAATGACCTTAGCTTTGCTTTC
This sequence comes from uncultured Acidobacteriota bacterium, assembly GCA_963832245.1. Lineage (GTDB taxonomy): Bacteria > Acidobacteriota > Terriglobia > Terriglobales > Acidobacteriaceae > JABDBE01. The sequence continues at coordinate 226,388 of CAWHTG010000004.1, read as the reverse complement.
GATCCTAGTTTTTCGGGTGCCTAATTACGGCGGTTGTGCACTTAGTCCAGTTGTCGACGACTGACGACAGCCACTGAACGCCGGGGTGTGCTGAGCGAAATGACTAGGAGCAAAGCAAATACAGCCCCCGCGCCGACCGCGACTCGCTGGAGAAAACCGAGAAAAACGAGACCCAATCCCATCACAACATTGTGTAGCTCTCGGGAAGCTTGAGCGAGATGACGATGGTAACACTTACTATTGTGTGATGGGTTCCCATGCAATCAGGCAATCGTTTTCAATTGGTGAAATATCGAATAGACAACTTTGTTGCCTTCAACTTGAGCGGGTGATGAACGCCCCCTTGTCCGGCAGGTCTTGGTAGGTGAATTTTACTCTTCTGCCATTTGCAAGTGTTCTAAGCCACTCGTCGCTTGGCATTTCCAGCTCCTCCACGGGCGAGAGCTTAATGTCGCTTGACCTTTCGCTTGCGTAGAAGAACGCGTTTCACTGCAGCGGGCATGTTGTTGCCGGTGACTTCGCGGTAGATGCGTTCGATGGTAGTTTCCTTGCGGCGGGCCATGCGTCAGCCTAACCGCAGAATCCTACACCTAAGCAGGAGGACGCACGAAACGTGACAACATCCTGGGAGCTTTCGTCGCTAGACGTTCGCGATTTCCAAACTGCACCACTACCCTAACTCGCCTTCTTCTCCTCCTGCTCGCGCGCTTCTCCCTCATGGGTTAGTTCGATGCCCTTGAGATCAACTTCGAGAGACAGCCCGGTCAGGTCGGCGCTGTTGGCAATTCGGAACAAGGCTTCGGAAATCCGGCCGACTGCTTCCCGCACCAAGCGTTCGTGCTGCTGTGGATCGGCGACGTACTGCGCCATACCCATCTGAGTAATGGCGTTGCGAATGTGGTGATTCAGGAAGGCGAGCTCCAGAGTTCGTCGGATCGCTCGCTTGCGTCGCTGCTCGATAACGATCGTCACCAGGGCGGTAACGATAACCGTTTCCACCACAGCTCCGGTAGTTGCGCTTACATACCACGAAGCGTTTCCTTGCCACCGCGCCACATTCAGCGCGACTCCAATGAGCCCAACCACAACGCCTATCACGCTTGCGGTGATCAGAGATTGGAAGAGAGACGCCGAAGCAAATCTGAAGACATTCTTGCGGTGCTCGTGGAGGTGGGCTAGCTCATGCTCATAGGTCTTCATGACGAACCCCGCGTCACGAAACGTGCCTGTAATTTGTACTTTACCGCTGGCCTAATCCTACCGGTAGTGTCAGGTGAGATTACCCGCCCTGTAGGCGCACGGGCGGTAGGTACCGGAGGCGATCTCACCTCTACCGCTACCTGTAAGGATCGCTGCGGACTGTACCCCTTCCGGTACGGGTGCTGCCCTGGTGGAGTGATCTGCAATCCACTTGGCAAGCTGGTTCGGGTCGCGTGGGCGCTTGCCTTTGCCGATGGTCATGGCAACTATTGTCTCACCATCCGCTCAACAGCTTGGTTCACGTCCTCGCGGGCTTTCTTTTTGGCAGATTCGCGGCGGGTGTCATCTAGCCTGTTTTCCAATCGCTTGGATTGGCGCTGTGACCTGTCAAGTTTGGTTCGTTTCTTTGCCATGCTCATAGTCTCCCACAGCCAACGAAAGTTAGCCATCCGTTCGGTTGGCCCTGACTAAAATTTCTCTCCAAACCCAACCTTTCTCGCCATAAGAAGGGTCTTGTTGGCAGGCTAGCCCCAACAGCAGGTTCTGGCGTCCTGCGACTGGTCTCCGAGCCGTGCTGTAGACAGCAGGATTTGCAGGCGACAGGCGACAGCAGGCATGTTATCTCGAGACTCCAGAATCGAATCACACTCAAGGGATGGGCTGATATCCGAATGGCCGATTCTTCGTTTTCTGATGCGCCGACGATGCGTGAGCGACCGCTCATTTTGGCGGGGAAGAACGCTAATGCATCGATGAAAGGTGAATACCTGCTTCCCACGCTGTATGAGCGGATCATTCAGCCAGGAGATAGCGTAGAGGGGTGGATTATTGCGGAATATCCCGAGGAATTCGGTAGTGGTGCCGTTCAGCAGGGAGTTGCACCGTTTTGAAGGGTCATTTACTATATTCGATTCTTTAACGACTTACAACCTCGTCCGTGTTGTCGGTCGTGTCTTAAATATCGTGAATGTGGAAAAGCCGGGGGCCTTGTGAATAGGCATCTCGGCTTAGTCCTCGTTTTCTGGGCAATTATCTTTACGCTGAAGCCAGCGAATGCTTCCATCGGGTTTGAATTCGACAGCATCAATTCTCCCCCCAACGTCCCCATGTATGTCATAAGCCACAGTGAGGTCAGCAAGGCGAATGGGCCAGAGTTCCGTTTTGTTGAATGCCTTCATCAAGGAAGGAGAAATATTCCACCTGTTCCAGCCTTCGTTCTTAGCTCTTTCAGTATGCTGAGAACAAAATTCGGCAGCTACTTCATCCTCCCCTCCAATACAGATTTTAGTAGCCTCCCTTTGTTCACATGGCAAACAGTTGGTTGGGCTTCCCATTACTACTTCGATTGGTTCAATGCTATTTCTATGGAACGTTATTTGCGCTCCCAACATATAACCTTTACCGGCTCTACCTTCGGCGAAAACACCACTGGTCAAACCGCCTTTCCCGTGTTCGGCGGCATCTATAACCTTCGCTGGATTCCAAGCATAAAGCGAACGCCAATTTACTTTAATGATTTCAGCCCATCGGTGAACTACATCTCGGATGTGAGCTTCCGATGGTTCTCCTCGGGCAGACTGGACGACACTATGCGCCACGTCATAGTTGTCCCAGCCAGCAACAAAATCGTGGTCGGTGGGGCTATAGCTTTTGCCTCCGATGCTGGTAAATATGACTTGGTGGTTGAATGTCGAAATTTTGCATTCAAGGTCATTTGGTGGCCTGCGACCGTCATTGTCTACCGTTCTGCTGTCGGTAGCCACGATAAGTTGATCTTTCGAGATGCTGAAAACAAGGACAGAACCGGAATTGATCTGGGCGAATGCCGAATACTCCATCACCGCGATAAACAGGAATATGTTTTTCCGCATGTAATCCTTTCCAGCGGCGTTGCATCTCTTCTCGGATTCGATTTTGACGACTCGGGCGAGAATATCCCCACTTGTTCAGGTTGCACATTGGTAGTAAGCCAAGATGGCCTTATGTGGTACGAGATCATTGCCGCACAAGAAGTTCTTGAACCGTCCACACGTGATCAGTTATACCCGCTTCCATAGCGGGAGTGACCCTGAGGGTTGAATGAACACGGCAGAAATTATAGTACGCGAAGTGGAGAGCAACAGCGGCCTTCAGTTTTGCCAGCTTTGCCGAACGCATTGGTAAGCCTCGTAAGCCTACGGAGATGCATCCGGATGGTGAGGTTCTGGCGTTCCACGTACCTGGTCGAAATGTCATAGGCAGGTTGTTCCAGCAGGGAGAAATTGACTGCCGACCTCGGCTGGCGAGCCTGATGTTGCTTCAACCTAGCGTGGATGGTCGGCGTCCGAGCGCAGCCTAGGAAGCGGACAAAGAACATCATTACTTCCCGGCCTTAGCCAGAGGCACTCCAAGTGCGGGAGAGTAAGGAAGGTCGTGCCTAGTCCACTCCGAACGTTGTCGCCTTTTGGAGTTGAAGCGATCCTTTGAACGTCCCTTGATTCTCCCATTCCCAGTTTGCAGTGGGACTGGCGGCTTGGGAGAGAAAGCCCTTGTACCACGCGATGGGTCTGTGACTGGGACTGCGTTGGCGATTAGCCGTTCCCGCGACTCGCTCTACTCCCGGTACCGACGGGATAGATAATGGTGGTCGAGCTCAACATCAGAATCGGTCTTGCCAAGGGGCTGGGGGCGAAGTGTTGCAAGAGCGGGGTTACAAAATGAGGCAATGCGGATCTACTGGTGCGGATGACAAACCGGCGGCGGGCGCTTTAAGATGAAAATTATTTCACACTGTCGCGATCAGTGGGAGCGGGTGTGCACTCGGCGCCGTGTTTGGACGGTAAAAAGGAGATTCCGATTGACGGTCCTCGCTGTTGCGCTCAGCACGACGCTGACCTCTTGTCGAACGGGCCAGCGGCTAAGCTCGGAGTTATATGTCCTCAAGACGCAGAATACGGACCCGATTCCACGCTATGGGATCCTGGAGCTGTCCTTCAAGCACAACGGAATTTATGACAACGGTTTCTTTGATGTCGACCTGCAAACGATCTTCACTTCTCCCGATGGGGTGGAGCATTCGGTCAAAGGATTCTTTTACGGCGGCGATCTGTGGAAGATTCGGTTTCGTCCCGATCAGATGGGGAACTGGAGCTACAGCTATACTTTTTCAGCCAAGAATGGATTTCAGAAACGAGGGAGGGGAGTGTTCCGCTCTACACTGAGCGGCGAGGATGGACCGGTGCGCCCCAGTCCGCAGAACCCGTACCGCTGGGTCTTCGCCAGCGGCAAGCCGTACTTTCCCGTGGGGCTGGAGGAGTGTGTTTATGTGCGCGGTGGCCAGCTCCCGGGCATAGTGGTCGATGGCGAAGACCGAAATCATCCCGGCCACGGAATCTCTTGGGACGACTACTTGTCCCTGTTTGGACAGTCGGGATTCAATCTGTTCCGTTTTTCCCAGAAGAATTGTTCGTATTCACTGCTCGATGATTTAGACCACTACCGCGTGAGGGAGGGCATACTAACAGACGGTCTTCTTTCTTCCGCACGGGAACATGGCTTTCGAGTGATGTTTGGGATCTTTGGCATTCACGGGAACTGGCCGAACGACAATCGCACTATTCGTGTCTTTGAGCGAACTATGAACCAAGTGCTGGGGCGGCACGTGGAGGGTCTCTTGTATCCGGAAGATCGCGAGGTGGTACGTAAGGAAGAGCGCTTTATCGAATACTGCGTCGCGCGCTGGGGTGTCTACGCGGACTTCTTTGAACTGCTCAACGAGCGCCAAGCCTCAGACCAGTGGACTACCACGATGGCCGACTACACTCGCTCCGTCGATCCGGATCACAAGCCGATCAGCACCAGTTGGGAAAAGCCTGAGCTGCCTGCGATCGACATCAACGCGCCGCATTGGTACGAGAGTGAAGATGAACTGAATTCTGATCTGCGGGTCCGAGAGCAATCTGCCAAGTGGAAACAGGCCGGGAAACACGTCATTGTTGGCGAACAGGGAAACTCGGGCATGAATTGGGACTCGGGTTCGGGTGTGCGCATGCGCATTCGCGCTTGGACCGCGCTCTTTCAGGAAATCAGCCTAGTTTTCTGGAATACGAGTTGGGCCAAGGACGGCATGTTCGGCGGGCGCTACACTCCAAGCATGGACGCCAATATCTACCTCGGTCCCCAAGAGCGCGGCTACATTCGAGTGCTTCAGACCTTCACATCCCAGCTAACCGCTGACGTACACATGGCGCCGGTCGCGGTGACTTCGCCCACTCTGATCCGCAGCTATGGGCTATTCTCAAAAGACGCGGGCGCTGTATATCTTCAACATGCAGCCAGTCACACAACTCTCGCGCAACAGGCTGAGATCAGCCTCGATTTCTCCTCGATGTCTCAACCGCGGCTGGTTGGAGAATGGATCGATCCAGCCACCGGCGATGTGCTGTCTCGGGTGCAGATTCCGGCGCGCTCGCTCACGTTGCCGGTGCCGCCGTTTAAGGTAGATGTCGCCTTCCTGGCTAAACCCGACCCCGCGCGTTGAAAGAACTACCAGTGTTGAACCCGAAGACGATTCTCAACAGGGGGTTCGACAGTTACCCGACATGCGAGCCACGGTGCAGCAGATGAAGTTCTCCGACGAGCAGCCCAATTTCTTTCTGCTGAACGTCGGCGAAACACAAAACGTGCCGCAAACGCCATCGCTGTGCGGTCATCGAATGGCGGAGTACCAGCGCTGAACGTTACAACATCGTCGACACAGGCGCCGCACCAGTTCCTCCGGGCAGAGGTTGCTCCATCAAAGAGTGTAAAGACGACATTACGTCGTTGGATTCTGCTCCAGCGATTCGGCCCGGCCATCTCGCAGTTACCGCACCGTAAGAATATAAAACTTAAATTGTGTTATCGCTGGATACTACGGCTTTCAGGATCATGCAGTCACAACCCTTGCAGCAGGGGTGTCACGTAGTTCTGTTTTCGTCAATTGGCAGTTCCCAGCAATCGAGTCCGCGCCAAGGCGAAGGGGTTTTGCCCGTTAAGTGTTCTGGGTTCGACACACTCGTGGCAGAGCCGCCATTCGTTGACTGGAATTCGTCTACAGCGGTTGGAGTCAGGAGAGATGTTTGCGAAAGTAGGCCAAAAATGGGGCAAGTTCGGCAATCTGGTACGGATCGCATACCGATTCGGGGATTCGGGGGGCTCCAGATGAAGGTCTTTAACACATTGAGATCAGGCGACGGGCGTATAATCGCGTCGTTTTCGCGGTCAACAAGGACATTCCGGCTTAATTGTTTTGGCTCCATTGGTCTTCCCCATTTGAAGGTGATTCGAATGATGTGGTATTTCCTGTTCTTTTTTGTTTCGGGGTTTTGCAGCATCTTATATGAGCTTATCTGGCTGCGGCTGGCGATGGCGCAATTCAGCGTCACCACGGCGTTTGTGTCCATCGTACTCTCGATGTTCATGGCTGGCCTGGGGATCGGCTCGGTAGCAGCCGGGACATGGATTCGCCGACATGGGGAAGAGATCCGGTTTCCTCCGCTCCGGCTGTATGCGCTAACCGAGCTTTTGATCGGAGTTTCGGCGCTTGCGGTTCCGCTCGAACTGGCCTGGGGACACCGCATTCTTGGAGCAGTCGCCGCCCACGCCCTCCTGTCCTCTGCTCTGTCTTACCTGGTATCGGGCGCCTGGATGGCACTGACTCTGGTGCCGTGGTGCGCCTGCATGGGAGCCACGATTCCAGTGGCGATGTTTGCCATCCGGAGCGACGCGCGTTACGAGGCACGCCGCTCGTTCAGTTTTCTGTATCTGGCAAATGTGCTGGGGGCGGTTGCGGGAGCAGTCCTGCCGTTGCTTCTCATTGAGCTTTACGGCTTTCACGGTACGCTGTGGGTGGGCGCGCTGTTGAACGCCACCATTGCCGCTTCAGCGTTCCTTGTGGCCTTGGCCCCCCATGGCCGCACCGCGAGAACGAATTCGCAATCAGCCACTCCTGTTTCTGCGGGGTTGGACCAGCGGAAGAGCGTCCTGGTGCTCTTGTTTATGACCGGCATAGTCACCATGGGTATGGAAGTCGTCTGGATCCGCCTATTCACCCCATACCTTGGCGCGATCGTTTACTCTTTTGCCGCCATTCTAGCATCTTATCTTTTTGCCACGTTTGCCGGGTCGCAGGTGTATCGCTTGTGGAGCCGCAGCCATGGCCGCGAGAGCAGGCTCGCCTGGATTTCACTGGCGCTGCTTGGGTTGTTACCGCTTTTGACGGCCGACAGCCGCATCCATCTAATGGTTCGATTTCGCGTCTTCCTCGGCGTGATGCCGGTCTCGGCCGTAATCGGATTTCTCACCCCAATGCTGGTGGACCGTTGGTCGGGAGGCGATCCGAACCGCGCTGGCCGAGCCTATGCCGTCAACGTTGTGGGTTGCATCCTGGGACCGCTCGTCTCTGGTTTCATCCTGCTGCCGCTGGTCGGCGAACATCTCTCCATGCTGCTATTCGTCCTGCCCTGGTTTGTGATGGCGCTCCCGGGCCCGAGCACGCGTGCGATGACCTTGGTGCCCCGCGTCGCCACTGCCATCATTCTGTTGGCGGCGATCGTGATTTTCTTTCTGACTAAAGACTACGAGACCCGATTCCCGAAACGCGAGGTTTTGCGCGACAGCACAGCCACCGTTATCGCCGCCGACTCAGGGACGGGGACAAGGGCGGGGAAGCGCCTCCTAGTCAACGGCCTCGGCATGACGATTCTGACACCGATCACCAAGATGATGGCGCACTTCCCCTTGGCGTCGCTCGATCATCCTCCCCGCGAGGTGCTGGTGATTTGCTTCGGCATGGGCACGACATTCCGGTCCGCACTCACTTGGGGAATTCCTGTTACTGCAGTCGATCTCGTTCCCAGCGTTCCCAAGCTCTTCCACTTCTTCCATGCCGATGCGACGCAAGTGCTCTCATCGCCGCTGGCGCACATCGTGGCGGATGATGGTCGCCACTATTTGGAGCGTAACCCTGCTCGCTACGACGTCATCATGATCGATCCCCCGCCACCGGTCCAGGCGGCTGGGTCAAGCCTGCTGTATTCGCAGGACTTCTACGCGGTGGTTAAGGAGCGGCTGCAGCCGGGAGGAATCCTCGCCCAGTGGCTGCCGAGCGGCGACGATGCCGTGCAAGCCTCGGTGACCCGGGCGCTGAAAAATTCCTTCTCCTATGTCCGCGTTTTTCCTTCAGTCGAACATTGGGGGTGGCACTTTTTTGCGAGCGATCGCCCCATCCAAAATCGCAGTGCGGCAGAACTTGTGGCGCGTATGCCGGCAAAAGCGGTTACCGATATGATGGAATGGGGGCCAGCGAAGACACCGTACGAGCAGTTTGATCTCATGCTCTCGGCGGAAATGACCGCGGAACAGCTGATTGCGGTCGCGCCCGCTACACCCGCTCTTCAGGATGACCGGCCCATCAACGAATATTTTCTTCTTCGTCTTCTTCGCAAGCCCGGGGCCGATCTGAGATCGATAGTGAGGAAACTGTTGTCGGCAACGTGATCTTAGGCGATGCCGAGTTGCGGTGCCACCGGAAAAGATGACGATAAGCCTTCGTTCGCAGGCACAACAACAAAAGAAGGTAACGCAACTTCCAAGCTTGAATCTCCTCCCTGTAGGTCGCCACTACAAGAAACAGCGCGTAGCTTTCCGGCAGCATGCGCTGCTGATTCGTGTTGCAAAATCGCCATGGCACTCATTGACCAGAATTCACGGTGCAACCTGGGTTAGAAAACTACACTTTTCTAACGTGCCGAGCGTCGGTGCTCCGAACCAATGTTTATGCGGGTTCGAAGCGTCCGTTTTTGAGAGGGTTTTCTAACAACGTGAAAATTCCGAATTTCGGACGCCTCCCTCCTACGTTTTGGCGCTCGAATGGTTGATCTTCTATACTGCCTATTTCCCCCAGACGCAACGGAAGCGTAGGTCGCGATTCGAAGAGTTGGGCCTGATTCGGCTCCATCGACGTGAAATGTGCCTAGCAAGCCTGAAAAAGAGTCAGTCGTAAGAACGGAACTGATCGATAGGCAGTTGCTTCAAGCCGGATGGTCAGTTTCCAATGGCACACTCGTCGAGGAATTCCCGGTTAAGCCGGAAACTGCTGAATCGCTATCAGCCGACGACCAATTTGTTGATTATGTTCTGGTCGGGCGCGATGGCCGCCCTCTCGCTCTGGTTGAAGCTAAACGGAGCACTCGCGATGCTCTGGCAGGCAAGAGGCAGGCCACCGATTATGCTGACTTCATCCGTCGCGAGAGCGGTCAAGACCCATTCATTTTCCTAGCCAATGGCAACGACATATTGCTCTGGGACAGAGATCGCTACCCTCCTCGGCCTGTAAGCGGATTTTTCACCCAAGATGACCTTGAACGGCTCGCTCATCAAAAGCGCTATGGCGTCCCGCTGAGTGCCGCAGCTTCTAACGCGAAGATCGCAGGGCGGACGTACCAAGTCGAAGCCATTCGGAGGGTCACGGAGGCTATCGAATCCGGACGCAGGTCGTTCTTGCTAGTCATGGCTACGGGGACCGGAAAAACACGCACGACAATCGCGCTCATCGATTTGCTGCTGCGCGCGAAGCGTGTTCAGCGTGTTCTTTTTCTGGCTGATCGTCGTGAACTGGTACGTCAGGCGATGGGAGAGTTCAAGACGCACTTGCCCCAAGAAAGCCTAGCCAGAATAGAAGGTGGAGAAGTAAGCGGTGCGCGTGTTCAGTTTGCAACCTATCCGAGCATGGCTCAGGTTTTTTCGCGATTGTCGCCCGGTCACTACGACCTGATCATTGCTGATGAAAGCCATCGGTCGATATACCAGCGTTACCTTTCGATATTCGAACATTTTGACGCTCTCCAGCTTGGCCTGACAGCTACACCCACCGACTACATCGATCACAATACCTTCGCCTTATTTAGATGCGATGATGGCTTCCCGACCTTCCACTATTCCTTCGAGCAAGCTGTCGCCGAAGGAAACCTCGTAAATTATCGCGTTATGGAAGCACAGACCCGCTAGGGGATGCTCTTCCTGAACCTCTCCAAGACGTCGTTAGGGAGCAGGGCCTATTGCTTGAAGATTTGTCGTTCGAAGGCACTGACATCGAGAAAAAAGTTACAAATACAGGCACGAACGAAGCTATCGCACGCGAGTTCATGGATGGGTGTCGAAAAGACGTGCTTGGGCTACCGCACAAGACCATCATCTTCGCCGTCAGCCACGCTCATGCCATTCGCTTGTACGAGAGCTTCAACAGATTGTTCCCGGAGCATCAGCGACGCGGACTCGCAGAAGTCATCGATAGTCAAATGGAGAGGGCGGATGCTCTTTTAGACGATTTCAAGTACAAGGATATGCCTCGCGTCGCGATTTCAGTCGATATGCTCGATACGGGTGTCGACGTTCCAGCGATCCAGAATCTGCTTTTTGCAAAACCAGTGTTCAGCCGCGTCAAGTTTTGGCAGATGATCGGACGCGGTACTCGTCTTTACAGAGATCCACGGACCCAAGAGCAGAAGAAAGATTTTCTAATCATCGATTGCTGGAATAACTTTGCCTATTTTCGACTCAATCCTGAAGGTGAGACGGATCACCCAACCGAGCCGCTCCCGGTCCGGCTATTTCGGCTCCGGCTCGACAAGCTTCACTTGCAACGTGGACGGAACGAATCCGATGCAGCTACGCTGAGCGCCCTAAAGGGTATGATTGCGCTGCTTCCCATGGACAACATCAACATCCGTCCGCATCGCGAGACAATTCACGCGCTGGAAACAATGTGGCCTGAACCAAACTCCCCGCAACAAGAGAGGGTGCGCCGAACGATCGCACCGCTAATGCGATACGTTTGGGCATGGTCATTACCTGAGCTACAGTTCCGAGTCATCTGCGAGCGGCTGGCTACTGCATGGTTAGCTGGGGATGCAGCCACCGTGGAGAGCCTGCGTGAGGATGTGCGGCAATCCCTGAGTCGACTTGCTGACAATGTCCCCGAGGTTGCTCAGGTCGCGGAAGTTCGGGCCCACGCGATGTCAGATGGTTATTGGGAGCACCTTACAGTGAGCCGTATTGACGAGATGCAGGAAGCTTTCGCCCCCCTAATGCGGTATCGGATCGCTCAGGAGATCGAACAGGTCGAGCTGCATCTTCCAGACCAGATTGCTTCTCGGAGATGGGTTGTTTATGGTCCCATGGGGGAAGGAGCTTTCGCCGACACCTATCGGGAAAGAGTCGAGGCATCTGTACGACAACTGGCCGAGAGCCTGCCCGCTCTTGTCAAATTAAAACGGGGGGAGCCCTTGGATGAGAGTGATCTGCGGCAGATCGCATCTGCCCTAAACCAACCAGATTGGTTCATCACGGAAGAAACTCTGAAGATCGCTTATCGGCAGCCTGCAGCCTCATTCGTCGAGCTACTTCGCCACATCATCGGTATTTCACGACTGCCGACCATCGAAGAACGGATCGACGTGCAGTTTGAAGGCTTTATTAGAGATCACCAGTTCCTGCGCGCAAGTCAGCTCAACTACCTTCGCGCTGTACGCGCCGCAGTGCTTCGCCGTGCCCAGTTGACTCGCAGCGTATTGTCCGAACCTCCGTTGTCGCGTGTCGGAGACGTGGAACAACTGTTTAAGCCCGAGGAAATTGATCAGATTCTCGCTTTTGCAAATCGTTTGGTTGAGCAAGTTGCTGTGAATTAACAGGAATTCTTATGCTCTCACCTCATACAAAGAAGAAAGTTGACAGGCTTTGGGATCGTTTCTGGGCCGCCGGACTGACCAATCCGCTTGTCGCAATCGAACAGATCACCTATCTGCTTTTCTTGAAGCGTTTGGAGGCGGTTGATCTTGCTCGTACGCGAAAAGGGCAGCCATCCATCTATGCACAAACAGAGGACGACAAACGACGCGAATTCAATCCAGAAACCTGCAGGTGGGGCTACATCAGACAGGAGAAATCGAATCCGCAGCACTTGATTGACGTTGTCTTTCCTTGGCTTCGCACCCTTGAGCAGCGGCTATCAGGCAACATCAATGGAGAGTTGGCGACCGTCGCCAGCCGTCTTGGTGATGCCTATTTCCAGCTCGATCCGGGGAAAGGTGCCATTCTGGGCGAAGCGATCGACATCATAGATGATCTGTTTGCGCGTTTCGGCGAAAGTTCCGCAGCCCAAGACGTCATGGGAGATACGTTTGAGTATCTGTTGTCCGAAATCTCCACGGCTGGTAAGAACGGGCAGTTCCGTACACCACGCCACCTGATCCGCCTCATGGTGGAAATTCTCGATCCGGAGCCGGGAGCACACATCATAGATCCCGCCGCGGGGACCGGCGGATTTCTTTTTTCGAGTCAGCAATACCTGCTGCGCAAGTACACGTCACCCGAAACTCTACGTCTGGAGTGGGACGGTGCGCCACATCGAACCTACGGCGACTTGGCGACGAAAGAACAAGACGCGGCCATGCACGACGGAGCGCTCTTCGTTGGCGTGGACAACGACCGAACGATGGCCCGAATTGGATGGATGAACCTTATCCTTCACGGATATCTACTCCCGAAATCGTGCAAGGAGATAGCCTCTCCAAGCGGGAAGGAAAGGTGGATCTTGCAAAACTGCTTACGCCTGAATCCTACGATTTTGTGTTGGCTAATCCTCCTTTCACTGGCACGGTCGACACAGCCGATCTAGAACAGGACAGTCGACTTTTCCCACGAGCTGGCGAGAAAGGCAAGAAAAAGAATGAGGCTCTTACCAACAAGAGTGAGCTCTTGTTCGTTTGGCTTATGTTGGACCTGCTAAGAATCGGGGGCCGCTGTGCCGTGATTATGCCTGAAGGTGTCCTCTTTGGAAACACAGATGCTCATGTCCGTCTTCGTCGCGAGTTGCTGACGGAACATGCGGTGGAGGCAGTAATCTCTTTACCTGCAGGGGTATTTCAGCCATACACATTAGTTAAAACATCCGTTCTCGTCTTCCGAAAGGAGACTCCCCGCGACAGCAAGAGCGGAGTGAAGTTTGATGGAGTGCCCCGCACACAAACCGTCTGGTTCTACGAGATTAACGAAGACGGGTTCAGCCTAGACGCGAAACGGAACCCCAAAGCTGGCAAAAACAACGACATTTGGGACGCGCTCAAAAAATTCAGCGCTCGGCAGAACGGCGGCCAGACAGAGTCCCATGTGTATTTCCAGCCGCGCTACCGTGAAGAACGCTGGCGGGTGGTTGACGAACAATTAGTAGGACGGTATCCGGATGAGGCAGAGGTCCGAGCTTGGCAAGGTAAGATTGCCGGCATACACGAGTTGTTCCCGCCGATCGCAGCAAACGGTTCAACCCCGACTGAGATTGAGAACTATGTTTCCTCCATTTGTCAGCCGCGAATCACAACCTTACTTTCGTCGTTCTTGGACGGAGGTGCAAGAGCACTTTTCGCAGAAGTACGCATCTTGACTAGCCCGATTGAGAGACGAACTGAAGCGGAGAAGTTAATGACTAAGCTTTTCGCGGCTGCTCGTCGATTGCTAAATGATCATCGGCCATTGTTCGATGAGGATGAATCTATTGCATGGAGGATTTTTCAGGCTGACTTCTCTAGGACGCTGGGGGATCTTCGTGAGGGTATCCTTCGTAAGTGCGAAGTGGGTGAATGGACTGATCTCGCAAACGGGGAAAAGGCTATCGATGCAAATCAGGAGAGTCGAGCAATTGCGCTTGAGTATGCAAAACTCGACGGATTCAACGTTATGCTTCGGTCTCTAGAAGTGGACCCGCAGTCTGAGCCACTGAAAGCTGCCCAGAGCTGGATCGTTCCTATCCGCCAGTACGAACCAACTGACGATTGGATGTCAAAAGACGGCAACATAAAAGGCTCCCATGACGAGGCAGGACGCGTGCGCCCTGAGTATGTGGCCGCTACGCCTGTCTATGACGAGAGCGGGGTTTTAATAGAAGGCGTGCTTGACCCTGATTGCATTGAGGCACGCGGGTGGACTCTCTCAGCTCCTCAGTACAAGCCATTCGATTTTGCACAGTTGCGAAGTGAAAAGAGTGTAGTTGAATTAATTCAAGAACTGCAGGCTAATCAGCGGCTGATTGGCAGTGGGTTGGACAAGCTTCTCGCAATGGCGGAGGGCCGGGAATGAAGGGCGAATTCGATTTGCCTACGCCTTGGCTATGGAGGAGCCTAGGGGACGTTTCGTTGGCGATTGACTATGGTTTGAATACTGAAGCTACCGAAGAGGGGACCGGCCGAGTGTTCCTCCGCATTTCAGACATCACCGATCAAGGAGTCTTGAACCCGGGACCGAAGAAACGACTTACTACTGAAGTGGAGGGCATCGATAGATTTCTTCTTCAAGAGGGAGACATAGTAGTCGCAAGGAGTGGCGCCACATTCGGGCGCAGTTTCTTAACCACATCAGCCGAGGTAGGCTGGATCTTTGCTTCCTATTTGATTAGATTCCGGCCAGACCCAAGTCAAGTTGAGCCGCAATATCTTGCTGCCGTTTTGAGATCAGAGCTATTCCGCCAATACGCGGATCGAGTTGGTAGATCGGCCGCCCAGCCAAATATAAATAGCAAGGAGTTAGCTCGATTCAGATTTCCTCTCCCCGCCATTTCGGAGCAGCGTCTCATTGCTGCTCTGTTTCGACAACTAGATGCTGTTGCGCAGTCGAGCGATGATTTTAATTCGCGATTACGCGTTATTTGTGACAATCAATTCATCGAATTGTTTGGGCATCCGGCCCTCAACCCAAAAGGCTTTCCAGTCAGGCCTCTGGCCGAACTAGGTGGTGTGGATCGTGGCGTATCAAAACATCGTCCGAGGGATGCCGCTCATCTCTATGGAGGTCCGTATCCGTTCGTTCAAACAGGGGATGTGGCGAATGCTGGCGATTGGATTACTGCATATTCTTCGACCTATTCGCAAGCTGGACTCTTGCAGAGTAAATTATGGCCTCGAGGAACCCTGTGCATCACCATCGCGGCCAATATTGGAGATGCCGCCATACTCGATTTCGACGCCTGTTTCCCAGACAGTATTGTCGGCTTTACGCCGGATGAGGGCATGACTAGTGAGTATGTGCTGTACTGTATTCGGTCGTATCAACAATATTTCAAAGCGCTTGCTCCCCAGGCGGCCCAGAAGAACATCAATCTTGAGACATTACGACCTCTTAGGTTACCCATCCCCCCACCCGATCTGCAGCAGAAATTCCATCGGTTCCTCCTCGCCGTGCGGGTTGTCTCTGGAGCGGTCGCGAAGCGATCGACACGAATCGATGATCTTCGACGCGAGTTTGCGCTCGCAAGCTTTCGCGGTGAGCTCACGGAAACATGGCGCGTCAAGAACGCAGAATCTATCCAGCAAGAAGTAGAGACTCGCGTGCGATCTGGTAGACCGACCGTCCGTACGCGCGTGGAATTTGAAGAGCATCTCCCAGCGGAGCGAGAAATTCAACTCAACCGACCGGAGAGAGCATGGCTGGTGGACCAGCTGAGCGATTTCCAGCGCCGGGTTCGATTGACTCTGTTAACCGAATGGAGGGGCACTCTGATCGCTGGTGATCTCGAAGCCCTTGATGACTTCTCTCGGCTATGGCCTGTTGAACATGATAAAGATCGACGTGACCAGATTCGTCGTGCCCTCCAACAACTAGCCGCTCTCGGCCTCATCGCAAAGGTTAGTGTTAGACAGACGCAAGACGATGGCGAAGTTCTTTTTGTGGATGGGTTCCGACCACTCCGGGATGAGGAAGTCAATCCATCGCAAGATTATGAAGCACTGAAAGCATTGCTTCGGGCAGAAGGGAATGAGACTTGAAGCTTCGCTACTTGAAGATCACGGATTATCCGCCTTTGAGCGAACTTACCCTTGCCTTTTCCACGACCTCACCACTGGCACGCAAGTTTTCGACGCACTTTGTCGTCGGGGTCAATGGCACAGGCAAGACCCATTTCTTACAGGCTCTTTGCGAAATTTTCTTGGCTCTTTCGGATTGGCGGTTGCCGCACTTCCCAACTGCGATTGTCTATGAACTCGGTGCGAGCGAGTCTACAGTTCGTACGGTGGTATTGGACGCGCCCGGTAACCGCGCCGCCTCCAGTTTGTGGCTCGCTGAAGGCTTTAGCTTTCCTTCAGACACTTCGACGGAAGCCTTTACCTCAACGATTCTGTCTCTCCGTTCTGGCAAGGACCTTCCGCCCCACGGACTCAAGCCGCTGGTTGCACCGGGTACATGGCCGAGTGGAAGTTCAACCCCAAACCTAGCGGCGTTGCCGAAAGCTGTGCTCGCCTACACGACCGGTCATCTTGCTCCTTGGCACAGTCTTTGGCAGCGTGCCGTTAGTGGTGAGCGCTTGGACCTGTCATCGCAAAGTCCTTCTCACGACCCCGAAACGGAGCGGCCAGCAGGGTGGACTAGCCAACTCGAACGAGAGCACGCGGGCGAAACAGAAGGTGACCGTGGAACAACAACGACGAGCACAAGGCCGGTAGATTGGCGTCCGCTGCTTCTTTCTACACTTTCACTGCGAGCGGCGTTACTTTCTGTGTCTCTGCCTCAGACTCTGAAGGATTTGGAAGAAGTCGAGAACGAAGACCGACGGGAGCAATTCTTGCGGGACCTGAGGACCGAGGGAGAGATGAAAGGAGGCCTTTCGGGGTTATTGGCGCGAGCGAGTTGGGCGTGGCCTGTGGCCGTCACCTTTCAGATGAAGTTTCGCCCAGACAGATGGACCGCTGTGGTTGCTCGTCAAGCTGCTGGGTGGCTAGCACGAGCAACGACTGTAATTGCTGAACCCACTCCAGGTACGGGCAGATTGCTTGTCTTTGATCTGCGTGGACCACACAAAGCGGACGGAATTCCCTCGGATCTTCGGTGGGACTACGAAGATAGTGTACGGACCGGCGGCGAGGCGCTGCTCGCTTTACTCGGTGGACCAGAGAATACCCCTTTTGATCGGTTTCAGACGCTGATCAACCTTCTCGAAGGTGGTGTGATTTCTGAAATCAGCATGGCTGTACGAAAAACAGAAGAGGATGTGCCGCACATCATTCGCCTCGATGAGCTCTCCGACGGTGAACAGATGATTTTGGGACGAATGGCGCTCTTCCACCTTCTCGAAAAACAAGATGACGTCTTGCTAATGCTCGATGAGCCGGAAACGCATTTCAATGATAAGTGGAAGCGTGAAATTGTGGACATTGTCGACGACGCGCTCCGCGATACAACAAACGAAGTCCTTATCTCTACGCATTCGGCCATAGTCCTTACGGACGTATTTCAAGATGAGATCGTTCTATTGGAAAAGGACGAAGGCAAGGTTCGTCGTGTGGAATTGGTGTCACCAACCTTTGGTGCCGATCCGAGCGATCTGATGATGCGCGTCTTCGGCGCTCAGGCGAGTGTGGGTAAGCTCGCCACAGAATGGCTCGACTCAAAGCTGGTTGAGGAGGAGTGGCCTGCTGGCAGCATGGAAGAGTTGCAGCGACTGCTCAATCAATTGGGTCCGGGATTTCATCGAAGCGAACTCCGCACGATCCTGAACAAACGTAAAGGCAATGCTGATTCCCGTTAGGCCTTCGTCCTGTGCACCAGGACTCATAGCGAGCAAGGAATTGCAGGCCACGTTGGTCAATTGGCTATGTGCGCCTGATCGCGTCGCTGCCGACCTTACGGATCGCAACGTCCACGCGCTACATGCGGACCCCATTGTGGGAGACTGGCTAGTGCGGTTTCTGCATAGAACTCAGGATGGCACGTCGATAAAATCAAGTTGTGAAGTACTTGCCAATCTCTCTGCTGAACACAAGGATTTTGTTATTGCGTGGCTGAGAGATTCTGGTAATGTGACCTCTCAATTCAACGCAGCACCCCCGGTTTGGCCTAAAAACCCGCCGCTGAAAAGTCCCGCGTGGAATTCCTTACGCACGCTGTTAATTGCCTTTTACGAGATAGGTCTAGGTGAGGGATTACCTTTCAATCCAGCTGGTCAGCCAACGCGAACCGAGGGACTTAAGCGTGACAGATTCGTAGCGGCTTTTAAGAGCGAGTCTGCGGAGTGGGTTTGCGTGTTATGCCAAGGGCCGGCGAACGGACTACAGGTGGACCATTGGATTGCTAAAGCGCATTTTCCGAACTTGTCCGTGGCACCTGATAACCTGCTCCCAATTTGCAGCGACTGCAATTCGTCGGCGTACAAAGGACACAAATTAGTACTGAGTCCGGGCCAAGCCCAGCCGTTCCTCGAGTGGTTTCATCCCTACCATCGCCCGGCCCACGACAAGGTTCTCCCGAATTACCGCGACGGCAAAGTCCGCGTAGAACCTCTAAGCGTCGAATATGCACCACACGTTCGCAATCTAGACGGCCTCCTGAAGCTTTCGGCACGGTGGAGTAATTACCATAGGATGTATTATGGCGATTATCAGCGCGAACTTGCAGACAAAATCCGCCGTGGGCGGGTTGCAGGAACCCTCGACGGGCTGCGTGAGGAGCTGCGGGAATACTTGACGCAAATGAATATCGGGACGCGAAAATATCACCCGTTCTTACAGAAACTGGTGGTGGAGTCTGCACTTGAACCAGAGCGGCTTGAAGCGTGGTTGGTGGAACTGACAGGGGGCGAGGCCGCAGCCCCCGGCGAAGCGAACTAGGTCTTGACGCGCCAATCGCCACGTAAAGGAGACACCGGATGCCTGTTATCTGGAATGCCGCAGGAATGTACCGTCGCGTCGAGTACGAGAATGAAGCCGATCTGGAGTCAGCGATCACCCAAGTACAGAAGCAGCTTTTTGGTCCCAATCTAGATGTCAAGAAGAAGATCGGGACGAAAGGTGCTATTCAGAACATCCCTGATGGACCTTTCGAGTGCTAAGCCACGACTTTAGGTCGAAATCTCCTACCTCCCATGGCTCCTCAAACATTCACGGCCCCTTCGTTACTCTCAGGTATAGCGTTTTGCTGCTTGGCGCGCCTGATGACACTTTGCATGTACCAGCTCCGTGTTTTCCACAGTATATCCATCCGCAGCATTCTTGCGGTCAAGCTCGGAATACTTCAAGGGTAGGGGCTCAGGACAGTCAGGACACTTGCCGTGCTGCTGGCCCCATTTTAGGGCTTTGAGCTTAGCGCGAGCACCGGGTTTGTCCCGCTCATCGTACCCAAGTTCTTTGACCACTTTTCGGCGATACGCGAACAGTAAAAGAGGATCGCCAGCCGCTAGGTTGGCCAATCGATCCCGAATATCTTTTAACAATTCATTGGCGAGCTTTAGCTCGTCTGAGTTGAGATTTCTGTTTGGCATGAGCGAACCATACCTATGTTACAGCGCGGAACATTGCTGAATGCAGTTGCTGAGGACCGCTGGGTCAAGTGGTCAAGTCCAGTGGATGCGAACGGCGGGGTCAAGAGTCTATTTCAAGCACGGCGACTTTGCGCCAAGGAGCGAAGGAGGTCATCGAGGCGTAGGCCAGCGCGAATCGATCTTCGACATGATTCTTTCCGCCAGAGCGATGGCATCGGAAATTGCACTCTCGGATGCCGACGGGAATCGAGATATCCAGCGAATCGCAAAAAAGCACCCAAAGGGCACCAAAAATCACCCGTAATTCCAGTAACTACTTATATGTCAATGCTATACATAAGAATTGCGTGTGATTGGCGTATAACACCACTTTTTGCGTAAAAACACCCTTCGTGGCCAAAACCACGCACGACCCATCACGGGCCTCCCTAGGGGGCTGGAAACGCAAGGAAACACCATTGGACAAGCCATCCCCGCCATCAACTATCACCAAAAACACCGTAACTTGATGAAAACAAGCATTTTATGCTATCGCCAATGCACCAAAGTATCTATAATTCTCCGATTTTGCGACCGAAATTCAGAAGGAGAAATGCCGATGTTTAGATGGGCGATTAAACACCAACTTATGCGTGGACGGAGGCCTGGGGTTGAAGGAAAGCGCGGCAGCCAAGTCGCGAAGTCAGTAGTTGACGCTTGGGTCAAAGAAGCCATGGAAACCTACGGGATCCGATCCATTATCTGCCTGCTCGACGAACGCCAGCTGAAATTCTACGAGAAACTCCCAATAGATCTGATTTCCTATTACCGATCCAAAGGCCTTCGCGTTGCGCACATCAACGCTCCCAATATGCGAAAGCCCCCGCTGTCCGATGACCACTTGAAAACACTGTGGGGAATGTATCAACGGCTGGAAAAACCCGTGCTCCTCCACTGTAGCGCCGGAATTGGCCGCACCGGACATGCCGTGCGTTTTCTTAAGGAGCGGTTGGAACCTAAAGGATCGAAATCATTCCCAGTTCGCTCTAGGCCTATGGCGTGATCTTCCAAACCGTTCCAACTCCGTGGGCACCGCCGACATTTCCAGTCCCGTAAAGACTCCCGTTCTTGTCTATTGTCAATGCTCCAACTGGATAGCAGCCGTCAGAAGCACAATTGAAGCTGTGCAGCAGGGTGAAGGTACGCCCTTTCACCCTGAACACTGATCCTTGTCCCGCAGACCCGCCGTAGTATGTAACGCCATAAAGGTTGCCTGTTTTGTCGCGTACCAAGCCTGCGAGGGGATATCCTCCGTCTCCCGTCCCACCGGTGAACTGGTGCAGAACACTTAATGCGCCAGTCGAAGTTAGCTTCCACACTGTTCCCCAGCCGTATGTTCCTCCTTGGGCGGCAGTTCCGTAGAGATTGCCGACCCCATCTGGCACTGGAGTTCCATAGGCGAGACTGCCGTCTGCCCCCGTAAAGTTGTGCAGTACCGTGAATGAGCCGCCAGTCGTAATGCGGAATATCACACCATCATTCGACGGGCCGCCATAAGCAGTGACACCATAGAGGTTCCCAGCGTTATCGAGCAACAAACTTCCGTAAGCGGGTATTCCGCCGTCTGTTCCTGAGAAGGCGTGCAGCATGGTCTCTTTGCCACTCGGGCTTAGCATCCACACTGTTCCGCAGCCATATGGCCCGTTGCATGCCGTATCGCCGCCATTCTCGGTAGTGCCATAGAGGTTGCCGTGGGCATCCCGAACCAGCCCCCCAAAGGGTAATTCCCCATCCGATGTTCCACCCGCAAAGCTGTGCAAAGTAGTTAACGAGCCTGTGCCACTGAGCGCGAACACAGTTCCCAATCCAAAGGCACCGCCTTCCTCAGTCGTGCCATAAAGAACGCCGTTCTGACCCCGAATCAATCCTCCTTTTGGAATCGACCCATCTGAGCCGCTAAAGCTGTGCAAGACGGGTTCCGCGCCGTAAATCACGGCGAATATCGTTCCGGCCGAAGAAGCCCCGCCTGAATAGGTGGTTCCGTAGAGGGTCCCAGCGCTGTCCTGCATCAAACCGCCGTAGGGATATGCCCCGCTTGAGCCTGTGAAATTGGAAAGGACACTGAAAGTCTGAGCCTGCGCCGATTGACTCTGAACAATTACTGACACAAGCACCGCTAGCATCAGCACGACACTTGGGGCTAGCGCACAAATCCCCGAAGTCCAGCGTAGATGTTGCCCTGCTCTTTTCATCACAGCTCTCCTTGGTTGCAGCGAAGACTTGTCGATGTTACAGCGGGAATACCCAGCGAACCGCGATCAGAAGGATAACGCACTCCAGCGGAGAGAATTTGCGTGATGGAATCTCCCACGGGGCCGAGACTGTTAGGGAACGGCCAGGTAACGCTGGAGGTTGCGTGGGTAGGGTAGCACACGGGGTAGCGGACCCGAGGCCACTCCAGACCCACCGTTGTGAACCCAGCAGTGGCGATCCGGCAGGACCTAAATACTATCAACAGGAAAAAACAACGCCGTTTGCGGTTGCTTAAATTGGATGAAAAAGAACTATCGAGAAGTAGAGTAGGGATAGAAGCACGCGAACAGATCGCCGTTGACCTCGCGGACTCTGATCAGCGTTTTGCTGAAGAAGTGTGTGCAGAACGGTCGCAGTTGCGTTGTTTTTTCCTGTTGAATTCTAACCACCCCGAATAAGAGGTATCAGAATCTGTATAACATCATTGGACGGTAAAGCCGTATGCTCCGGTGACTGTAACCTCTAATCAATAGGAGAACATTATGCAGGTCTCATCCAGCAACTTAGTCACGTTAACGAATGAATGCGGCGGTAGTGGCAAATTCATGGAGCTAGCGCGGAACGGACAGCTCATGGTGGTAAGCGAAGTGATTCAGAATCGTGCGACCACGACAAAAGAACTCGCCGAGATCGAGAGAAAGCTGCGCAGTTGCAACGATCCCGCGAGACTGGCAGAATTTGCAATCTGGTGCACAACGAGAAAAGTCGATTTCAGTTCGACACTCCGTCAGCTTGCCGCAAGGCTGGAGGTCCGGAAATCTCAAATGCTGACCAAGTTACTCGAAATTGAGCGGCGTCAGGACTACTGGCTTGAAGATTGGGTAGCAGATCCGGGGCCAACAACCTGCTTAGTCGAACGGCTACTGAGAAAACGCGATCCATCCCTGGCTAAGCGCGACGAAATCGTTGATGAAAATGTCGACCTTTCGACGGAAGAGATCTGCAAGATTCTTGACGACTCTGCTCGCGGGGGCGAGATGATCGACTGGATCCCGAAGAGCTGGGCTCGCGATTATAAGATCGAGACTTTTCGTCAAGCGTACCGCCACCAGGAGTGCAGGAACCGAGTCCACAAAATGATTTCGGTCAGGCGTCGGCTCAGAAGGTCTCCATAGGCCTGACCATCGGAGAGGAGCGAAAAGCCCTTTATCGTAAGGGCTTTTTCTTTTTTGCTTACCTCGTACTTACCTTTCGGTTTTCCCAAGTCGGCCAAGTGGTAAGACAGGTCCATGTATACCCTTTCAGACCTGTTTGCATACCTGTATTTCATAGACTTGCACACCCTCGATCTTGCGGTAGGCGAGGCAATTCGGATACTCGCCGAGCGGCGACGTAACACCGTGCCTTCAACGGCGGGCGATTCCGAGCGTACGCGCCCGAGGTCTCACTGATGAAGTGCCTCAAGGTCCGGCTTGACCGCGTTCAACTCGTGTCTTGGGCACCGCGAGGGCGAAAGCCGCCACGGCTAGATGGCTTCAAGATCACTCGCGATTCCTTTGTACGTTGCCAAACAACTACAGGCACCTATGCCCGGTGTCGGCAGTACCAGTGCACGAGCAACGACACGAAAATATATTGGCAATACGAGCGCCTGAAGGGCTGGCTAAAACCGTGGAAGGTCACGATTGTTGCAGATGATCGAACCGGTTTGTCATTTGAAGAACTTGGGAACATCCTTAGGCACTGCCGTTACTACCGCTTTCTGATCGTCGAGGTTGCCGTCGACTTCTTCCCATCAACCGGGGTGAACAGACGATTTGTCCGCCAGCACGCAGTCTTCGGAAAAAGCCGCCCTCGTGCGTAACGAAGAAAAAAAACGGGCCCTATATTACGGTAGCCGCAAGACCGACAAGTTGGTCCGCTGCTATCAGAAAAATGCGTTGGGAGTCTTTCGGGTCGAGCTGGAGCTGCACTCAGGACTTCTCCGCGACATTTCGACGCTCGATGATTTTCTGTATTTGCCAGATGTCGTGTACCCCAATCACTTTCAGTTCGTGGCTTTCGACTGGAACCGGCTGGAACAGTACCTGAGCAAAACGTTCGGCGATGAAGGTCGCCGGATTACCGCTGGAGCGAAATGCCGCTCCTCTTCGTTGCAGAGGGTGCGTCGCTATCTCAAGAGAAAAGGAATTGTCAATGTGCATCGGTTTTTCACGCCCTTAGCGATAAACGAGAAAGCGCATCGCGCGCTAGAACAGTGGGCCCATCAATTCAAAAAGGGATCGCTATGAGCAAACACAAAAGATCTCAGGACGAACAGCGACGTGCAAAGAAAGAGGCCCGGAAGCTCTTGCAATCGCCGCGCTTTTTTCATGAGTTCTTGCGCGCGATGAAAAAAGTGGGAGTTGTCGGAGAAGAACAAAACGCCCTCGTGCTCCTGATTGTGGTGGTATCGCGGGTTCTGCCACGCCCGCTGAACGCCTTCGTGAAAGGGCGAAGCTCCGGCGGAAAGAATTGGCTCGTGACGCGCCTTCTTACCCTAATGCCGAGAAGTGCTGTGGCCGAAATCACCAGTGCATCAGATAAAGCCTGGAACTATTCTCGGTCAGACTTCCGACACCGCGTCGTTTATGTACAAGAGCAGAACGAAGCGGCGGGCACGATTGATCCGATGCGACTGCTCATTAGCGAAGGCAAGCTAATTCGCATTGTTACGAAATACAGAAAAGCGAAGCAGGTTACCAAGAAGTATGTCGCCCGCGGACCTGTGGCGGCAATCTCAACTACGACAAAGAATCGCCTCAAGATTGATGACGAGACGAGGCACGTTTCGATTTGGGTTGACGAGTCCCCGGAGCAGACGCGCCAGATCGCGATGGCATATACGCGGCAAGAGGAGACATTGACTCGCACAGAACGGAGAGCCTGGCACATGGTGCACCGCCTCCTCAAGAAAAAGGTGGGAACGAAAATCGTTTTTCCCAACTGGTTTGACGAAATAGCAAAGCGGCTCTTCGTTAAGGACTTGCGTGTCCGCCGCTATTACCCAGCTTTCGTCGAGGCATGCCGCACAGTCAGTCTGATTCGATCCTTTCAGCCAGATCGGAACTTCTCTAAGTGTGGCGATCTGGTAGTCGATTTTGCAGACTTTGCGATCACTGCACTCATTTTTGACCCAGTGTTCGTCGAAAGCTTGCACCTAGGAAGGGGCGCCGGAGAGGACACCAGACAGCTTGTGGAGAAGATTTTTGCCCGAAAAAACCGGCCCGTAAAAGCTAAAGACATTGTTCGCTCCGAAATCTCTTTGGACCAGGCCTACTCGAAGTTGCGCTACGCAGAGAAAGTCGGAGCCATCCGGCGGGCAAACAAACCCGAAAAAGGCAATCGTAAACTGTTCTTGCCGACTCCCCGGCAACGCTTTGTTCCTGACCCAGAGCAGTTGTTTAGAGCTTTAGACCTCAAAGATACCGTTCGATTTATCCATCCGATAACGGGAGAGCGGATCGTCTATCGACGGAAGCGTGATTAGGTTTTGTAGTTTTGGCGGTTTTGTGCGGGGGATACCCACAAGTCAAAAATACCAGCCATGAGTCCGGAAACCATGAGAAACGAACGCCTACTGACGATCAGAGAAGTGGCGGAGATGACCGGCCTGGCGGTGGGCACGCTTTACCACTTTGTAACCGAGCGGAGAATTCCCGTCGTGCGTTTATCGAAACGCTGCGTCCGCTTTCGTTATTCGGACCTATTGGAATGGGTCGAAATGCACACGGTGAAGGAACACGACCATTGAACCCGCAGAAAGGGTATGCACATCGACAAGGCGGACAGTTGCCTTGAGAGCAGCTTAGTTGTAGGTGTGAAAAACGCGCAAAACGGATTTCGGATGACCCAAAAAATACCAAGCACCAGAACCGCTCCATAACCTACTGTAGGTGTCAAGGCATTTTAGATAAGTTGCGTAACCCCTCGAACAATTCAAACTTAAAAAGAGACTTTTTTTACACCCCTTTTCGGAAGCAATCGCGGTCTGTGCGGATTGTGCGGATTGCTTCGCTGTTAGTAAACACATATAATTA
Organism: uncultured Acidobacteriota bacterium; assembly: GCA_963832245.1. Classification (GTDB taxonomy): domain Bacteria; phylum Acidobacteriota; class Terriglobia; order Terriglobales; family Acidobacteriaceae; genus JABDBE01. The sequence goes on along the minus strand of CAWHTG010000004.1, from coordinate 200,561 downwards.
TTAGTATCTCTATAAGCTATAGACAAGATGGGAGACATGCATGGAAACCAAGAAAGTAGCCGTCTACACGCGGGTGAGCACTCAGGACCAGCATCCAGAGATGCAGCAAAAGGAGTTGGTCGAGTATGTGAAACGCCGTGGTTGGAGTTTGCACAAAATTTACTGTGACAAAGGGGTCTCAGGGGCAAAGGAACGACGCCCAGCACTCGACGAACTCTTGGACGACTGCCGTCGCAAGCGGGTCGGGATGGTAGTGGTATGGAAATTTGACCGTTTCGCACGATCCCTTAAGCAACTTCTGAACGCCCTGGAACTGTTCAGAGCCCTGGGCATAGGTTTTGTGTCCTGCACGGAAGCGATAGATACAAGTTTGCCCCACGGAGAGATGCTGTTCCAGATCGTCGGTGCTATTGCTCAGTGGGAAAGATCATTAATTGTTGAACGGGTCAGGGCAGGATTGCAGCACGCCCGAAGCCAGGGTAAACGACTTGGCCGTCCACCTCTGCGAGAGCTAACGCCCGATGAGATCGCGAAGCTGCGGAAGGAATGTAAACGGACAAAAGCAACCTTCAGGACACTGGCCGCGAAATACGGGTTGTCGGTGTGGTCGGTGCACAGAATCTGCAAAAAGCATGGACAGAGTTCGCGATGAGAAGACACCCCGGAATCTACAAGCGCGGAGACATCTATTGGATCACGTACAGATGGCAAGGTCGGCAGTATTTCGAGTCCTCGCATTCGCCTGATATCAAAGATGCCGAAGCCCTACTCCTCAGGAAGAAAGCGGAACTTGTAGCAGGTCGCAAACCAGCGAGCCTTTCGGAAACTCTGACTGTGGACGAGCTTTTGGATTCTTATATTGCGCAGGTCGAGCATCCAGCTACCCGAAAGCGCTATCGATTGTCCCAGAGGGCCTTATCACCTCTTTGTGGAAAATGTCGGATTACCGATGTGGACGCTTTCACGTTTGACCGCTTCAAAGAGTCCAGAATAAAAGACGGTGTGAGCCCCGCGGGCGTAAACAGAGATTTGGCCTTGCCTCGTGCGGCCTTCAATTTCGCTGTTGAACGGAGAATGCTCGTCCACAGTCCGCTTGATGGAGTGAAGCTATTCAACGAAGCCAAACAGCGAAAGCCTCCACGGATAGTGTCCTTCGCCGAGGAACAGAGAATCCTGATGTGCTGCGACATCAGGCTGCGCACGATAATCATTACGCTTCTCGATACGGGAATGCGAGTTGGAATCGAGGGTCTTAGACTCAAGTGGTCGGATATTGACTTCGAAGAATCGATAATTACGGTTGCCCAATCCAAAACCGCAGCCGGACTACGGGCTGTGCCGATGACAGCATATGTAAGATCTGAACTCCAAAAATGGCGCACTGTAACGAACGGGATATCAGAGTATGTCTTTTTCAACCCGCAACGGCCGAGTACACACATCCGCAGCGTGAAAACTGCTTGGCACAACGCTCTCAGGCTGGCTGGGCTTCCGCGATTTCCCATCTACCAGTGTCGCCACACCTACGCAACCAGACTAGCAGCCGCGGGTGTGTCGGACACGATTATCGACCAACTGCTCGGGCATTCCCGTCGGGATGTGCTTCGGTTCTATACAGCACGAGTCCCCGAATATCTTCGAGACGCGATTAATCTGCTGGACAAACTGCGAAGCGCTAAAACAGATTTACCCGGAGGTTCGAAAATCGAAGAGATCGAGGAGCTCCCCGAGAGAGGTCCAACGCTAATAAATTAGGCGCGGTGATGTGGACAATCTCTCAAAACTCGGGCTCAATGATTACATTTTCATTACAATTTTAATTACAGTGCACCAGGATTGGAGCAACTCATATTCAGGGCGTGTATTCTACCCCATTGAAAACAAATCTCAAAACTTGGTGGCGGCGGTTGGACTCGAACCAACGACCTACGGATTATGAGACCGTCGCTCTAGCCACCTGAGCTACGCCGCCACGGAGTTAAACACATTAAACATAACAACTTACTTCGATGCATCACGTTAGCGATGTAGCATATTTCCTGGGCTGTCGCATTTTCGTCTATGATGGAGGCATGAAACGATCCGCGAACGACGGCCACATCTACGCGGCGCACGGTGCCTTCCATGTGCGCTATTATACGACGGTTCTGAAAGACGGCCAAGCGACCCGCGTGCAGAAGTCGCACAAGTTGATTGCGAAGACGGGCCGCATGAGCGCATCGTCCGGCCCAGTCGTGGATGCCTGCAAAGCGTTCATGTCCACCGTCAAGGATCAGGTGATTGCCGAAGCGACACCTGCGGGGATCACGGTCGCGCAGTTCTGGGAGCGTCATTACCTTCCTTATTGCGAACGCGAGTGGAAGGGCAAAGGCATGAAGCCGTCCAGCGTTCGCGGGTTCAAGCAGATCTGGAACCAACACTTGAAAGATCACTTCGGGGATACCTCGTTGCGCGACTACACCGCGAGGATGGCGAGGAAGTTCCTCTTCAGCCTGAAGACCAAGCAGGGGAAGAACACGTTGCGGCATCTCCGCGCGTTCGCCAGTGCGATGTTTGGTGAAGCCGTCGAACGCGAGTTGATCGACTCGAATCCGTGGCGCGGTCTCAAGCTACCAAAGGATTGCAGGGACGTTGAGGACACCAGGCACTACACGCTGGAGGAAGCCGAGAACATCATCTCGGCCCTCGCGGATCACGTCGATTGTCAGTTGGTGATGGCGTTGTCGTGCTTCCTCGGATTGCGCCCCGGCGAGATTGCTGCGGTTAAATGGGAAGACTTCGACGACACGCATGTACACATTCGCCGCTCCGTCGTGCGCGGCGTCGTGGGCACGCCCAAGACGAAGGAATCGCTTGGAGCGTTGCCGTTGATCGCCCCGGTGAGAGTTCCGCTTGAGCTTTGGAGAGCGAAGTCGGGCAACCCATCAGTTGGGTACGTGTTTCGGAGTCGCAACGGAACGCCCGTGGACCTGCACAATCTGATTGCGCGGGTGATCGTGCCACACGTCGAAGGCGACAGGAAGTGCGTGCCCTGTGATCGTGTAATTGAGAAGACCGACCTCGTCTGGAAAGCTCTATATGCGGGTCGACGGGGCGCATGTACCTTCGCGGTCGAGACGACAGGTGGGAATTACGCCGTCGCGCAAGCGTTGCTGCGTCACAAGTCCATGACGACGACTCTGAACGTGTACAAAAAGGCGATCACACCGCAAGCGTTCGAGGCGGGGATGAAGCTGCTAGAAGGCGCGATGATGAAGAGCAAATAAGACCCGGGTCTAGGTGATTCGATTCGGCATCCAAGCGTGACATGCGGGAAGCTCACGAAAAAGTTGTCCGGGTCGCCACCCTAGCTGGCTGCACGGTGACCGTTCATCAGCATCTAGATGGAACTCTAAGTTTGCATTACGGGCCGCACTGTGTCGGCCGCTACGATGCTCGTAGCCAGCCTTATCCCAGCCTCAACATCGCAGCTTCTACGAGGCTAAGCAGGGGAAGGGGAACTGCCCCCTTCCCCTGCAACCCCATCCCCAAAATCAACTCCACAGCAGCAGCGCTGAGGCCACAACCTTGAATCCAATACCGGACATTTGACTTGCTACAAAAAGCGGACATTTTAACTTGCTAACAACACCAATAATCTGGTTATCGCGTTCCTTGTTACGAAATCCGAACAATGCTGCCGCCGTGATGATTCGGTGTCCGTTACGACGTTGTAGTGCCTGCCCGCCGGGGGTCAAGAAAATAGAAGATGGAGAAACAGAAATAGCGGCGACCGGCATAGCGTGATGGGTGGAAAAAGGATGCGGAGGGAAAATTTTCCCGAGGTATCGAAGTGGGAAGGAAGTTTGCTGGTTATTCCCGTCATTTGCTGCCTCCGGGATTCCTTCCCGCCTCTGCAGGTCGTTACCCCGAACTACAAACGTGCTGCCGATACTCTTTGTTTGAAAAAGTCTACGGCGTTCTGGCGCGTATCGATCTGTCCCAAGACTGGCACGGCATCCATTCCAAATCGCTTCGCTGCGCCAGCCACAAGCGTCCTCTGCAGATCGTTTAGAGGTTGGGTCAGGGGAGTCTGTATAGCTGTCCTCTGCGAAGGTGTTATTACGGGCTTGTCTCTACGCGCCTCCGCCAAAGTAAGCACCTGGGCCAAATTTGGCGCCGCGGCGATGCGTCCGCTCCGTAGCATCCTATCGTCGGGAATGCCGATCCAATCCCTAAGTGTCGCGAGTATCGATGTGTGATCGTAAGGAACGGCAGTATTCGAACGGAAGACCGTTCCGGTTTGGATAAACGGCGAAACCAGCACGGTCGGCACTCGAACTCCGAAGCGATCAAATGAGAATCCCTTCTTTCCGGGTTTGCTGATTGCATCTGGAGGCACCGATCCCCACGGCGGTAGCACATGATCGTAGCAGCCGCCGTGCTCGTCGTACGTAACGCTGAGCAAGATGTTGTTCCATCCGGGCGAGGCGCTCACTGCTTCCCAAATCTGATACAAGAATTGCTCGCCCTTCGAAAAGTCGTGAGGCGGGTGCCCGTCATTGGGATCCAAGAGGAACATTGGTTCAATGAACGAGTATTGCGGAAGAGAGTTATTGGCGCACGCGGCTTGGAATACGCCAAAGCCTTTGAAGTGGTCTTCAAGCAAAGGGTCCCAGAGCTTGGGAAAAAATGTACGTGTCAGAGAAGGCGTCAAAATAGCGTTGCTGTAGACCGCCCAACTTGCGCCAATCGAGTGAAGCACATTGAAGATGCAGGGAATATCCCAGTCGAATGGGTTTGCGGGATCTCCATTATCTACGTTACCGTTAGACGTACCTGCGTGAACGAAGCTTCGATTAGGTAAAGTCTGGCTCGGAACAGAACAGAACCATGCGTCCGAGACCGCATAGTTTTGAGCCAAAGCCGAAATGACAGGTACTTGCGAAGAACGATAGGTCCCCATGATTTGATAGGCCGTGGACGATGCGGCGTTCTCGTAGTTGACGACAAAACCTTGCATGGGCCATTTCGGGGCAGGGTTCGGACCCTGAGGGCCATACAGTTGGTAAGTGACATTGTCGAAGGTCTCTTCCGGATCGGGGTTGGGTACGGTGTAATCGGCGCATCCTCGCGCGACCGGAATCTTGATGGCTGGCTGGCCGCTAAAGTACGCCGCATTCGAGGGATTCCAGAGAGCGGGGTCCAGTCCGTCAAACCGACGTTGACTATCGCGGGAAGGTATAGACTTGGCTGTTGGCTTCCATCATAAAGCCACCCGCAAATGTTATCGAATGATCGGTTCTCAAACATCACTACAACAACGTTATTGACTTGCGGAAGAATGGTTCCCACAGTGAACTCCTCCCGGGCAGCACGTCGAAGGCGGTGAGTCAGACAGTCAGCGAAGCCACGACGACTGCTTTGGCGTCGTCGCTGAATTTACCGGAACCGTGATCCCGCAGTTGCCGCGAAATTTGGAAAAATAAAATCAAATTGACGGTGCAAACGCTGTCCCTCATTTTACAGAGTTCGGCGCATCCCTTGTCGCTCGAAACACTGTAATGAAATTGTAATGATCGAAGGATCAGAACCCGTCAAACCGAATACAACATGGACAACACAGACGAGGTTTTAAGTCGTTAAAGAATCGAATATAGTAATGACCCTTCAAAACGGTGCAACTCCCTGCTGTCCTGACTCATAATCCGTAGGTCGTTGGTTCGAGTCCAACCGCCGGCACCAATTCTTCAACGCTTGCGCGAGATCCGGCGGTCCACGCTACGTGATCAAGATCAAAGCTCCCGCAGATCAACAAATACTGTTTCAAGACGCTTTAGTGCTTCTCCATGCTGCTGGGGCAGCTATCGGCTCGATATGGAACTTCTTCACTGCGAGAAAGCCAATCACTGCGAAAATCGCCATGATGATGAGTTGAGTGACCAGAAACGGTGGCTCCTTCTGCGTTGGAGCCAAGGCGTGCGCAGCCGGGATCTTCAGGAACGACTGCACCACTGCAATGAATACATTCAGATAAAGTGCAAGCACGGTGCAGACCACGTAGATCCACCGCCACGAACGCTCCAGGTGACGACCGTAGCGTGCCACGAGCGCTACTGCCAATACCACCAGCGATATGGTGCCAACAATGTGAGACGGCAAAATATGTTCGACCGGAAAGAGGAAACCGGTCACGCTGGTTAAGATGGTGGTCACCAGAAAGATCGAGTTCCAACCGTTGAGCCGTTTTCCGATAAGCAGCCCGTAGACGACGATGAATCCAGAGCCGATCCCGGCCAAACTTATCAACACGTGCACCAGGGTGAATGTCGATGTCGTCATGCCTAAGATCATAGGCCCATCCTTTCACAGCGAGGCGATTGCGTCTGATGCGCGAGGTACCACAGGTCGGAGGCGATTAATATCCAAAACGCGGCAAGCTCTCGCCGCTTTAGTTTGGACGCAACTCGGGTACACATTTGTTTTGACAAGGATTGACGCTTTCCGCTATCGTAAGCCGTATGGTCAGCTTGGCTCATCGTCATCATCACCATCACGCGCACGTCGCGACGGCGGGGGTGTTTGGCTGAGCTAGCGTAACACCAGACGAGATTCGAGCCCGCTGATGCGATTCAAGCTCAGCGGGCTTTTTGTTTTTGCGGAAAGGCACCCTCTATGATCCCGGAAGTCGACTTTGACAAGATGCAGGGCTTGGCGCCCGCCATTGTGCAACATGCCGCCTCTGGCGAAGTGCTGATGCTCGGCTTTATGAATCGCGAGGCCTGTGAGCGCACGCTCACTACGGGCTATGTGACATTTTTCAGCCGCACTCGCAACCGGCTTTGGACCAAAGGGGAGACCTCGGGAAACCGGCTCAAATTGCTTGCCGCTGCCCTCGATTGCGACCGCGATACCCTGCTATTGCAGGTCGAAGTCGAGGGGGCAGGCTTGGTCTGCCATGAAGGCACACGCTCCTGCTTCACGAAGCCATTGTTTCCGGCTGGCCCAAAGCGAGAAACTGACGCGCAGGCGGTGCGGTGATGAAGATTCGCCTGGGCATACCAAAGGGAAGTTTGCAGGAATCCACGCTGCAACTTTTCGCTCGCGCCGGTCTCCCCGTCTTCACCAATGGCCGCTCTTACTTTGCAACCACACGCGACCCGGAAGTTGACTGTATGCTGATTCGCGCGCAGGAAATGGCCCGCTACGTCGAGCATGGTGTTCTCGATGCCGGATTGACCGGCCTTGACTGGGTAGTCGAGAGCGGGCTCGAAGTCGTCACCGTTGCTGACCTCATTTACGCCAAACAGAGCCGTGGCAAAGTTCGATGGGTGCTGGCGGTCCCTGAGGATTCTCCCTACCAGCGCGCCGAAGACTTGAGCGACCGCATCATCGCAACTGAACTAGTGAATGTTACCCGAAATTATTTCGAGGGCAAACATGTTGCCGTGCAGGTTGAATTCTCGTGGGGGGCCACCGAAGTGAAGCCACCGATGCTGGCCGACGCCATCGTGGAGGTCACCGAGACTGGCAGTTCCCTCAGAGCTAATCACCTGCGCATCATTGATACCGTGCTGGAATCAAATACGCAGATTATCGCCAACAAAAAGGCTTGGTGTGACCAGTCGAAGCGCCGCAAGATTGAAAATCTGGCCCTCATGTTAAAAGGCGCGATGGATGCCCAAAACCGCGTGGGTCTGATGCTGAACGTGCGTAAAGAGGACTTGGCGGCAGTGCTCGCGGTTCTGCCCGCTCTCAAGAATCCCACCATCTCCACCCTTAGCGACGAAGACTGGGTGGCCGTCAACACGGTGATCGAAGAATCGACCGCCTGGCAGGTTATCCCTCGTTTAAAGGAAGCCAAGGGACAAGGAATCGTGGAGTATCCGCTGAACAAGGTGGTGCTGTGATGCGCGTTCTCTCGGGAGCCGCAGCCCGGGCGAGAGTGCGCAAAATCGCGGCCCGTGGATCGCAATATGCGGAAGTCGAGCCGGTCGTTCGGCGTATTATCGCTGACGTCCGGAGACGGGGCGACCCCGCTGTACGCAAGTATGCCGAACGGTGGGATCGACTTCAGCCGGAGGAATCTCTTCAAGTCTCGGAAGACGAGATTCGGGCGGCATGGAAGTCCGCGGCCCCTGCGTTGAAAGTTTCTTTGCGCACAGCAGCGGCGAATATCCGCCGTTTCTGCGAATGGCAAAAACCGGTGGAGTGGACGCGTACGCGCAAGGGGATCACCGTCGGACAAATCGTGCGGCCCCTGGATTCGGTGGGCTGCTACGTTCCGGGTGGACGCTACCCGCTGGTTTCGACGCTGCTGATGACCGTTATTCCCGCTCAGGTGGCGGGCGTGCGCGACATCCGCATTGTCTCTCCTCAGCCGCGTGCGGAGGTGCTGGCTGCCGCTGGAATGCTCGGTGTTCGCGAAGTCTACCGAATTGGTGGCGCTCAGGCGATTGCCGCGCTGGCTTATGGGACGCAAAGCATTCCGCGCGTGGACAAGATCGTTGGCCCAGGAAACCTTTACGTCACTACGGGCAAGAAACTGGTCGCGTTTGATTGTGCGATCGATTTCGTTGCTGGTCCCACTGAAGTTGTCGTCGTGAGTGATGCAGGCGTTCCGGAGTTTATTGCTGCTGACCTGGTGGCGCAGGCCGAGCATGATCCGGCAGCACTCGCAGTTTTTATTACAACTCGTGAATATCTTGCTCGCTGTGTAGCAAGCGCCGTGGAGAAGCTCAGCCGGCGGAACGCAGTGGCACACCAATCGCTGCGTCGGAATGGAATCATTCTGGTATCTGGCTCGCGTCAACAAAGTTTCGAATGGGTGAACCAACTGGCGGCGGAACATGTCACAGTGGACGCGGCTGACGTTGCGCTTGTGCTTAATGCCGGATCGATCTTCGTAGGCGACTATTCACCACAGGCCGCTGGTGACTACGCCTCTGGGCCCAATCACGTTTTGCCCACTGGTGGTGCTGCTCGCTTTCGGGGCGGGCTCAGCGTTCTCGATTTCGTAAAGCTGATCAGCCTCCAGCGGCTTTCTCGGCCTGGTCTGACAGGGATTGCGCCGGTGGTCGAGTCTTTGGCGAATGCGGAAGGATTAAGCGCCCACGCGGTGTCGATCCGTGCGAGGCTTAGCCATGCTTGAAGCGCGGGAGTCGGTTCGCAACCTGCCCACTTATCATCCACCACTCGCGGGACGTAAAGGTCTGCGTCTGGATTTCAATGAAAACACCGTGGGCTGCTCACCGCGGGTTCTGGCGCGATTGCGCGAAATTACGGCTGAAGAGATCGCGTGTTATCCGGAGCGCGAACCCATGGAAGCCGTTGTGGCTGATTATCTCGGGATCAAGCCCAACGAGTTGCTGCTCACGAACGGCGTAGATGAAGCCATCCACCTCCTTTGCAAGACTTTCTTGCAGCCTGGCGATGAGGCCCTCATCGTCGTGCCAACGTTTGCCATGTACGAGATCTCGGCAGCCGCCAGCGGGGCGCAGGTTATCGCGGTTCCCGCGGGCGAAGACTTCCGGTTCCCCGAGTCTGCCCTGCTTACCCAAGTCACGGCGCGCACTCGTCTGATCGCGATTGCCAACCCCAACAATCCGACGGGCATCGTGGCGGATCCAGCAAGCTTGATCGAGATCGCTAGCCGCGTCCCGCAGGCCGCCATTCTCTTGGACGAGGCCTACTTCGAGTTTTACGGAACAACTTTGCTAGGTCAATGGCACGACGTTCCGAATCTGTTCGTGGCGAGAACGTTTTCCAAGGCATACGGATTGGCCGGACTCCGCATTGGCGCGCTCGCCGGAAACGCGGAGCACATCGCGATGGTGGCCAAAGTCAGTTCTCCTTACAACGTGAATGGCGTGGCCCTGGCTTGCTTGCCGACGGCGCTCACGGATCAGAGCTACGTCAGCGAGTACGTCGGCCAAGTTCGACAGGGACGGGACGAGCTCCAGCGGGAATTCGGGCAGTGGGGGATTCGGTACTGGCCGAGTCAGGCCAATTTTGTGCTCGCGGGCTTCGGTTCACTGAAGAATGAGTTTATCCAATCCATGCGTGCGCGCGGGATCCTGGTACGGGACCGTTCGCGCGACTACGGTTGCGAGGGTTGCGTGCGCATCACCCTCGGAACCACCGAGCAGACTGCTCGATTGCTGCAAGCGCTGCGCGAGGTGCTGGCGGAGATCGGAGCGAAAGAGGTAGGCGCGAAATGAGGCGGGCAGCGATTCAAAGAACCACCAAGGAAACTGACATTCGCGCTGTATTGGTCATCGAAGGACGTGGCCGGTACAAGGTTTCTACCGGGATCCGTTTCTTCGACCACATGCTGGAACTTTTCGCTCATCATGGCGGCTTCGATCTCGAGCTTAAGGCCAAGGGCGATCTCGATGTGGATCAGCATCACACCGTCGAAGATATCGGCATCGTGTTAGGGCAGCTTTTTGACAAAGCTCTGGGCGCTAAACGTGGCATTCTGCGCGCTGGCTATTTCGTGATGCCGATGGACGAAACCCTGGGATTGGCAGCGGTAGATTTTTGCGGGCGCACATCCGCTACGGTCGATACCAAAGTTCACGCGCGGCTTGTAGGCGATTTGCAAGCGGAGTTGGTTCACGATTTTTTCGATGGCTTTTCTCGCGGCGCTCGCGCCAGCGTGCATGCCCGCGTGCTCTATGGTCGCTCCAGTCATCACAAGATTGAGTCGTTGTTCAAGGCATTTGCGCGGGCGTTGCGCGCGGCCTGCTGGCGTGACCGCCGAATGGCGCGCTTGCTTCCGAGTACGAAGGGATTGCTCTGATGATCGCGGTGGTTGATTATCGCGCCGGAAATGTAACCTCCGTCAAGAAGGCGCTCGATCACCTCTGCGCTGACGCAATCGTCACGCGCGACCCGGACGTGGTGGTCCAAGGGGACAAGATCATTCTGCCCGGCGTCGGCCACTTTTCCGCGACTGCCGTCTTGGAACAAACAGGCCTGCGGATAGCTATGCTGCGCAGAATTGAGAAAGGAGTGCCGTTTCTGGGCATCTGCGTTGGTATGCAGTGGATGTTCGCATCCAGCGCAGAATCCCCTGAAACCCCTGGCCTCGGATTGTTCGCGGGAGCCTGCGGGCGGTTTCCCCAGACCGTCAAGTCCCCACATGTCGGTTGGAATTCGTTGGCTTGTCGCGATGATTCCCGTCTGCTTCGAGGGATTCCTTCCAGTTCTTTCGTGTATTTTACCCACTCGTATTCCGCGCCGGTGGTGAAGGCCACCGTGGCACGATGCGACTATGGTGGCGAGTTTTCCGCTGCTGTGGAGCAAGACAATTTGTTCGGAGTGCAATTTCATCCGGAAAAATCGGGACCCTTGGGCCTGAAGCTTCTGAAGAATTTTTGCAGCCTCTGATGCTGACAAAACGAATCATCGCATGTTTGGACGTGAAGTCTGGACGCGTCGTAAAGGGTGTGCAGTTTGAACGATTGCGCGACGCAGGCGACCCGGCGGAGCTGGCCGCAGCTCACAGCCAGGCAGGAGCTGACGAGGTGGTGCTGCTCGACATTTCGGCCACGAATGAAAAGCGGGCAACCCTGGTTGACACGGTTCGCCGAACCGCTGAACAGTTGTTTATTCCCTTCACGGTCGGCGGGGGTATCCGCGCCCTGGATGACGCAATCGCAGTCTTTGAAGCAGGCGCCGACAAAATCAGCATCAATTCCGCGGCCCTCGCCGATCCATCTTTGATTACACGCATTGCCGAACGCTATGGTTCACAAGCCGTAATCGTCGCCATTGACGCCAAGCGCATCAACGGAGAGGCACGATTCGAGGCTTATGTCAGCGGAGGCAGAAATCCTACTGGCCGTGATGCCATAACTTGGGCGCGCGAGGCGGAAGAGCGGGGCGCGGGTGAAATCCTGTTGACTTCGATGGATCGCGATGGCACCGGGGCGGGCTTCGATTGCGAATTGACGCGTGCGTGTTCTGAAGCCGTGCGCATCCCCGTCATTGCTTCGGGTGGGGGTGGGGACAAGCAGAGCTTCATTGACGTCTTTCAGCGCGGCCGAGCCGACGCTGCGCTTGCAGCTTCCATCTTCCACTTTGGCCTGCACACTGTCGGCGATCTCAAGCGAGAACTGCAAAGCGCGGGTATCCCGGTGCGATGGCCATGCTGATACCTTCTATTGACTTGATGGGCGGAAAGATCGTTCAGCTTGTGCAGGGCGAACGCAAGGCGCTCGAGTTCGACGATTTCGAAGAATGGATCGGTCGTTTCTCCTCGTTCCCCTTGGTTCAACTTATCGATTTGGATGCGGCCATCGGCACCGGGCACAATCGCGACTTGGTGAGCGACTTTGCCCGGCGCCTTCCGTGTCAGGTTGGCGGAGGAGTGCGGTCCATCGAGACGGCTAAGCAAATGTTGTCGAACGGCGCCCGACGTGTGATCGTCGGATCTTCGCTCATCCGCGACGGTCAGCCAGATACTACGTTTGCGAGCGAGATTGCACGCGCAGTTGGGCCGGAAAAGCTGGTGTTCGCAATTGATTCGAAGGAGGGACGAGTCGCCATCCGGGGATGGCGCCAACTGACCAACATTGCGCCTCTGGAGATGATTGCGGCTCTGGATTCGTGGTGTGCCGCTTTTCTGTATACACACATCGATACCGAAGGCCTGATGCAGGGCGTTCCTCTCGACATCGTGCGCCAACTGCGAGCTTCAATCAGCAAACAACTGATCGTCGCTGGGGGCGTCGCGAGTTCCGAGCAAGTCGATGAACTGCATGCTCTCGGAGTCGATGCGGTAGTCGGAATGGCGATTTATACGGGCCGGCTAAAAGTGAGTGATTCTACTCCATCGCTGTAGAGACGTAGCTAGCTACGTCTCTACATTGCTGTGAAGTGCTGACGAAATCAACTAGCGAAACTGATACCCGCGCTTTAGTTCACAGCGATAGGCTTTGGTTTGGTCTGTATCAACTCGAACGTGGCAATCGGCCCAGCTTAAGAACAGATCGGGCCCCAGCGGGAAAACTATGGACTCTCCATTCACCTCAGCTTCAATACTTGGACCTTCCGCTAAGGGCGGCAAACTGAAATTGAGCGCACGGCCGAAAATTACGGGATACGACTCTCGCACAATGTCGCTGACCATGGGGTGGACCACCTCCGCCTCCATCAGGAAGGTGGTCGTATCAGACCAGTCCCTCACCGATACGTTAACTTTTCGACCGCCGCGCGAAAGATCCTCGAACTCAACTTTTGCGAAGGGACACGGGCCCGCGATGCAAGAAACTCTGGCATTACGAAATTGATTTCCCTCGCCAGCATCCAGGGAAGCAGAGGCGAGCGCGGCCTTCCATTTCCCATCGGGCGAACAGGGATGATGGCCCTTGCAAAGCACATTGCCGGTATTCACGACTTCGAACGTTTTCACTGCGCTGCCGACGTCCGCTTCGGTAGTGGCCTTTACGGAATATCGCACTCTGACGTTCGCGATTCCGATGTCGGGACGGCCACTATCGACGTGGGCAGCATGATGAATGGGCACCATCCGGGCAATGTAAAGGTTATCTGAGACAAATTCATTCAAATCAAGTGGGAGATAATCAGGATGGCGGAATCGAAGCGTGACGGGGTGACGCCGCCTGAGTCCCCGACGCAAGGTAAGGCTGAAGAAGCCGGAAGAATCAGATTTGGAACTGCTCACCGGCCCCGACCCGTTCATGCCGGTTATTTCGACGTCCGCGATTGGTAACTGCTTTTGCGGATCGGCGTCCGCACTCAGCACCGCTCCTTTTATGGTTATCGGTTGTGCTTTGCGAATCGCTACCAATACTCCCGCCACCACACCAGCAACCGTTGCAATTGCAAATGCCCAAATTGCAATCTTTCGTTTCTGATTCATGCCGTTCCCACCTTCGATATTCTATGACACAGACAGGGACTCAATGGTTTGATCTACGGGCTGATCGGGGAAAAAAACTCTTGTTTTTCATGATTCCTTAATCTACACGGAAGCCGAAATCGTCTAGAATTTACTGAGTGTCCGCGAAACACGAGACCAACCCAAGAGACAAACATATATCGCGGCGGGAACTGCTGAAACAGATCGCCCGCTTGAGTGTATGCCTGCCTTTTGCAGGGAGCTTTCGGCCATTGTTAGCTACGCCGCAACAACATCTTGAGGCAGCGCGTCCTCCCGCCCCCACGTCTCTCTCGCAGGCCGATGAAGACTTGCTGGAAGAACTGCAGAAGGCGAATTTCCTCTACTTCTGGGAGCAAGCTAATCCCCTAACCGGAATGGTGAAAGACCGCTGTAACGTTCGCACCAATGACACCGGAATAGTGGGCAGTATTGCTGCCACCGGTTTCGGGTTGACGGCGCTCTGCATCGGACAGAAGCGCGGCTATGTCTCTTTGGCTGATGCGCGCGAACGGGTTGTAACTAGTTTGCGCTTCCTCTGGAAAAAGCTGCCCACTCATCGAGGGTTCTTCTTCCACTTCGCCAACCTTAACACCGGCGAACGAGTGTGGGACTCCGAGGTATCTTCCGTCGACACTGCCATCCTGCTTTGCGGAATTCTTACCTGCCGGCAGCACTTCCAGCATTCAGAAGTCAGCCTCTTGGCATACGAGATTTTCAATCGGGTAGACTGGACCTGGCTTTCCGAGGATACATCTTTGTTGCCCCATGGATGGACCCCCGAAGTGGGTTTTCTGCCTTACCGCTGGGACTACTACAGCGAATTGATGATGATGTATCTGCTGGGGCTGGGATCTGCCGCTTATCCACTGCGGGTTGAAACCTGGAATGCCTGGAAACGAACCACCTTCGAATACGATGGCCTTCGTTACATTGGTTCGTTTGCTCCTTTGTTTGTTCATCAATACTCGCAGGCCTGGTTTGATTTCCGGGGCAAGCGCGACAAGTATGCGGATTATTTTCACAACTCGGCGATTGCGACTGATGTCCACCGGCGCTTTTGTTTGGAGCTGGCAAAACAATTCCCCGATTACACTGACGACCTGTGGGGCATCACGGCTTCCGATTCGCAGAAAGGCTACGTGATTTGGGGTGGACCCCCGGCCATGGGTCCGATCGATGGAACCGTTGTTCCCAGTGCGTCGGCAGGTTCCCTTCCTTTCCTACCACAGCCGGTAATGCGCGTTCTTCAGAACATCAAGAATCATTACGGAGGAACCTGGAGCCGGTATGGGTTCGTGAATGCATTCAATCCATTGAAAAATTGGTATGACACCGATGTGATTGGAATTGACACGGGGATCACGATGGTGATGGCCGAAAATGCGCGGACCGGCTTTGTTTGGGAAACATTCATGAAGAACCCGGAGGCCAAGCGCGGCATGGAACGCGCCGGGTTCAAGAGCGACGAGGCTTCAGCAAAGGAGCCGACAGGATAACGCTCACTTTGAAAAACCGATCCCGCCCCCTTGCTACTTCAGTTCGATGAGTGCCAGGCTTTGTGCCGGAAGTGTGAGGGTCAGCTCGCCGTTTTTCATCTTGCGGCTCTCTGGACTGGGAAGTTCGGCGGATTGGCGCAGCTCTTGGTCCTGCGTCTGTGTGGGATAACGGGGCGAACCCATCTTTTCGTAGACCGAGTGAAAATCCCCGTGTTCGTGATCCAAGCGTGAAATGATGGCGGTTCGTGCTTTCGCATTCTCGAAATGCAAAATAACCGTTCTTTGCAGACCTGTTTGCTCGGGTGCGGCATAGTTCCATACCGCGAGCACCAGAGTGCCGTCCTCTCTCCGCGTCAGCAGAGCTGAATCAGAATCGAGCGCGATGCGCCGGTTTCCGAGCTTGTGCAAGAGTTTGAACGCGTTGTACGCTGGCTTCGGAATGCCGCCGGTGGCGATCAGCCCGAAGCCGCCGTAAAACGGCGTTTTCACCGCGCCTTGCTCTTCAAATACGTCGGAGAACGTCCAGTAAGACATCAGATTGACCATGCCATCGCACTGGCGGATGGTATCGGCCAGCCAAGGGCCCATGTAGATCGAGTCGGTAACATCAGGTTCATTCTTGTAACTGGCGTTGAACTCGCTCCAGATCAAAGGCAAGCTCGGCGCGCTTGAGGCCTCGATCTGATTGTGAACTTTGCCGACCGCGCGGCAAACCATTTTGTCGCGTGGAATATCCTCGTTGGTCCCGAACACATCCTTGGCCGTGTCATTGGCGTAAACATGCGTTGAGACGAAGTCCACAGGGATTTTGTTGTCAGCGCAATGTTTGAT
Organism: uncultured Acidobacteriota bacterium; assembly: GCA_963832245.1. Lineage (GTDB taxonomy): Bacteria > Acidobacteriota > Terriglobia > Terriglobales > Acidobacteriaceae > JABDBE01. Next base: position 184,343 of record CAWHTG010000004.1, on the reverse strand, counting down.
AAAAGCGTCCACCCATGCGGCTTGTGCGGTGGCAGGACCTCCGACACGAAGCCGGGGGTTAACACCTTTGATTGCGCGCGCGGTATTGTCGTAAAGCTCCCAGTAGTTCGACTGCTTCGGCTCGCCGCCCCAGAAATCCAGGTTTGGCTCGTTCCAGACCTCGAAATACCACTGCCCAACTTCATCGATGCCGTAGCGGTCGACCATATGTTTCGTAAACGCGACGATGAGGTTGTTCCACTTGCCCCAATCCTTTGGCGGAGAGATGTTTGGCTTGTACCAGAAAACGTGCAGGGTGTTGTGAGCAGCTAACTTCTGCGGCATGAAGCTGAGTTCAACAAACGGTCGCACATGATTTGCCAGCAAACCGTCATAAATCTGATCGACGTAGGAGAAGTTGTATAAGGGACGCCCTTGCCTGTCCTCATCGTAGACTCCCACTTCGTCATGAAAAATGGCGTGAAAGCGTACGTACTCAAAATCGGTCGCCTGCTTAACCTGGCGCAAGTCGCTCCGGTAGTTATCCCGCAGACTAAGCACGGCTCGTCCCGAGCCGAAGATCTTCTCCCAAAAATGTGGAAAGGAATGGGAGGGAGCATTCGCATCGACGACGATCACGTCTGGTTTCGGATCGACGGGAGCATCGGCGGCCGACAGCCCCAGAGCGACCGTGGCGAAGAAAAGGACAAATATCCGGGATATATAGGATTTCCGCATCAAGCACCTTTGCGGCACATGGAACTCGGGTTCACAAAGCCTTGATTGAGCTTGGACTCCAGGCGGTGGGGCTGGATTCAAGCGGCACGAGCTCCATAGTTCATGCGGAGTGCGCGGCCATGCGCAATGGGTTTCTCGTGCAGCAGAAGCTCGGTAGCTTGCACGCGTGGATCGCTATGGAACCACCGCTGTATGACTCCATCGTGCAGGAAGTTCGCAATGGAGAGCAAGCTCATGCCCTGATGATGAGCCATCCAGCAACGCACCAGTTCGTAGCGGTGGAGGCGCGAGCGCCGTCTGGCGGGCGTGAAGTCCGCGGCTTCATAGAAGCCGTACGCCCCCAACCATCCCTCGCGACTCATTCGGTGGAGGTTTTTCAGGGCGTCTGAAGCACACACGTGCAGTGCCAGGAAGGACGAATAGGGAGAAATTACGAGCGCATTGAGTTCGCCCTTGCTCAGCGCGAGCTGGGGAACACCAAAAGCATAGTACTGATAGTTTCCGGCCTCATCGGTTCTGAAATAGGCTGATTCGGAAATGCCCCACGGGATACCCCGGCTCTGCACGTATGCTTGCTGCGTCCGCACCGCCGCGCGTGCCGCGCGCTCCAGAAGCGTGTTCGGGTAGGTGCGCATCCACAGCAGCGGCATCAGGTACTCGAACATGGTTCCGGTCCAGGAAAGCAAAACGGGATGCCCATGCTCGAGAGCGTGCGGGCGGCCGAGCAGAAACCAGGTCTCTTGTCGGATGTCGTCCTTGGCAATCGCGGTAAAGGCGGCAATGCGTGATTCCGTCGCCAGCAAGTCGTAACAGGCGGCGTGGATCTGCTGAGACTTAACGTCGAAGCCGACCGACAACAGCTTGCGCTGATTCAGAAGAAAACGAAAGTCCATTTCATTCGCAAGCCTGCCCGCGTTAGCGGCAATGCTCTTTAGATCCTGGATCAGCCGAACTGCGTTGGCACGTGCCTCCGGAAGCAAAACTTCCAGACGCTGGTACAGAGACTTCTTTTCCGCGGAATCGGTTGAGTGGGCTACGAACTGGAGGCGAGCGGCGAGAGCGTCGATGAAATCTGGCATTTGCTCGAGCGCTGGAAGGTCGCGTGCGGAACTCGTATTGATGGCAGGATCGCCCCATAGCGAAGCGAACTCCGGCAGCAACCATGGAGCATACGAGCTTACAGTTCGTCTTACGTTCTCAAGCCGTGAGCGCGCTTGCTTTGAGAACCAATGCGCGTCTCTCGAATGCTTCGACTTGGCGGATTCATGATGAACCTGCTCAAGAACGCCATCCGCGTCATTCAGCAAGTAGGGCAGCCACTTCTTTCTCTTAATTTCCCGTTGGAAAGCAGAGAAGCGTTTTCGCGACAACGCGCGAAGAGCTACCAGGATACGAAGATGATCCAGAAAGCCTTCGGATGCGCTGGTCTGCAGTAGCGGACGGCCCAGCAGATCCAAACATCCCTGCTCGAGGGTCCAGAGTGACGCCACTAAGTTCCCGCTGTCAACAGCAGAGACCAGTTCCGGCTGTAATGGCGTGAGTGAGCGGGTGTCGTACCAGTTGAGCAGGTGCCCGCGATAACGTTGCAGCTTTGACATTGTAGCCAGCGTCCGAATCGTCTGCTGCGCAAGCTCGGGAGTCGTAAGATATCCGAACTCGCAAGCTACCTGCCGGGCGTTAAGCAGAAAACCAAGATTTGTAGGCGAAATGCGCGGGGCAACCGAAGCGGGCTCCTCCTGCACGTTATCCGGCAGCAGCCAGTTATGTTCTTCGGTGCTGAACTCTGCGAAGTATCGCCAGGTGCGAAGTGCGGCTCGGCGAAGTAAGAGTTCGTCCTTGGGGGCAACCGCGCTGCGCAGCGGACGCGGCGGCCGGTTTAGCCACTGCGACAAAAGCTTGCTAGATGCCCAGAGCAGCAGAATCGGGAGTGCCGCCGGAAGCGCGCTGCGGCGAACAAACCACACGAGCAGGCCGAATCCGAAGGCGAGGGCGGGTGTCCATTCTAAATAGCGGTCGAGCCAGGTGCGCTTGTAACCCCCAATTTCCGCTTGGGCCGCGGTTTCCCATTGCAAAAGACGCTGCTGCGTCACCATGCGGCGAACCAGAGTACGCACTACGGCGTCTACGGAAATGAACATTTGGTGCGCCAGGAAAGTCAGTGTCAGGAAAACATTAATATTGGCTGCAGTCAATGCGTCGACGGCGTCGCGAGCAATCGCCGATTTGCGCTCGATCGCTGCGCGGATCAACTCGCACATGAATTCGAACCAGGGGGGTGCGAACAAAATGGCAACTGTCGCGAGCGTCCACAACATTGGTGAACCGGGCAGCACCACCCATCCGAGCACAAGCAACACCAAAACGGCGGGTTCAACCAGGCTCCGCCGCAAGTTGTCGAGGATCTTCCACTGGGCACTGATCGAGATTGGATTCAGCACCCGCTGACCCGACTCATCGGGAACGCGCGGAAGCAACCAACCCGCAATTTGCCAATCGCCCCGCAACCAGCGATGTTTGCGCCGATTGTAGGCGCTGTAGTGGGAAGGATAGTCCTCGATTACTTCGATGTCGCTGACCAGGCCTGCTCGCGCATAGGCGCCTTCGATGAGATCATGGCTCAGCAAAGCGTTGCGGGGGAAGCGGCGATCGAGCACCTCCCGCACGGTATCGACCTCGTAGATTCCCTTTCCCGCGAAAATGCCTTCCCCGTAAAGATCTTGATATACATCAGAAATAGCGCGGGTATAAATGTCGAATCCGGTTTCTCCAGAGTAAATGCTGGCCAGCCGCGAGCGTGCGGAACTTTGAACGCTCACTCCGACACGCGGCTGCAAAATGCCATATCCCGCGACCACAATGTTCTTTTCCGGGTCGATGATTGCCTGGTTTAGCGGATGGGCCAAGGCTCCAATCATCCGCTGCGCCGAGCCACGGGGCAGGTCGGTATCGGAATCCAACGTAATTACGTAACGAACGCGGGACACTACGGACAGATCCCCAACTTTAACCGGGAAGCTGTCGTATTGGTTTCGCAACAGCCGGTTCAAATCCATCAATTTTCCGCGCTTGCGCTCCCACCCCATCCACACTTTTTCCCGTGGGTTGTAGACGCGATGGCGATGGAAGAGAAGGAAGGATCCCATCCCATGACCGGCATATTTCTCGTTCAATCCCTCGATTAACTCCGAACAGAGATCCACCAGGGGATCGTTTTCACGAGGCTCCGAGCGCGAATCGGGCAAGTCGCTCAGAATCGCAAAATGCAGGTTGGGGTCGTGGTTGCCGAGAAAGCGAACCTCAAGGTCATCCACCAGCCTGCGCACCTGGGTCTCATCGAGTAGCAGACTGGGAACAGCCACCAGGGTTACGCACCCATCCGGAACTCCTTCGGATAAGTCGAGTTTTGGCAGAATCTGTGGCCGCAGCAGGGATATGACGAAATAATTCGTGAGCTGGACCGCGGCTTGCGAACAAGGCAGGAACAACGCCAACATCGCAAACAACGTGAATCCGGGCGAAACTTGGGGGTCGATCAAGAGCAGAACGACCGCGGACATCATCGCTAAAGTAATCAACAGAATGGTCGTGAGGTAAAACTCATCGGGGTATCTGCGCAGGATTGACGATATTCGCTCGCGGAAAGGAGGCGTGTAGCCCACTCTCTGATGCAGCAAGCTGCTTCCCTCTGCCACCAGATAATATCCAATGTGCGAACATCTTAAGGTTACGCGGTGATCTGACTCCTCTCGTTGCTGGGCAGCTCGCGCCAGCGCGAGCGCTTCAGTGGCAACCTGCATCTCGCTGAAATCGGAGTGCTCGGCGATTTCGACAAGCTTATTTCGATAGAGATCCCGGCTGTCGAGATCCATCCGAGAGTATGCTCCCGCCGGGTCTTCCCGTAGAACATGGTCGGGCAAAATCAGAGGTTCGAGTACATCCTTCCAGGTGGCTTGGCTGACATCTCGAAGAGCGGCCACGCAGACGCCGACCCCGAGAGATTTTGTCGGATTCGAAATAGCCTGAGAGCCCCGCTCCGCTATCTTTTCCAACAGAACCAGCTTGAGCGCTGGAATGAGCATCCATAGTTCTTTTGTTTTGAGAACTGTCTTCTGCTGAAAGGCCTCGACGTAGGCGGTGAAAGTCTTTTCGCTAAACTGATAAGCGGTTGCAGCCAGAAAAGCCTCGGCCAGAACGACCACCCGCGGAAGGATGGCGCCGTTTTGAGTGCGGACGAGCGGCATCTTTTGCCGGACCTTGAAGGTCTCGCACATACTCTCAAATTCGGAGCTCAACAGATGGACATTGTCGTGCAACCAGCGGGAATCGTCTGAGAGAGGCGCGCCCGGTGACCGTGCCTCAAGCTTTTTCAGCACAGGTTTGAGTGCTTTGGAAAGTTGGCGGCAACGTTGGACAAAGACTTCGGAGCGGCTTTCACCAGGCAGCCACGAAAGATCGCGCGACAACTCGGCCGCGTTCGAACGTAAGGCGCGCTCGCGCGGCGACATTTCTTGTGAAGGCTCGAGCCGGCGTTCGCCTTCCGCGCCAGCCATTTCCAGATGAACGTTCTGCGGCATTTCGATGATTTTCCTAACGATAGCTGGCGGCTTGCATTTCGAACATTTCCGCGTAACGACCACCCATGCTGGCCAGTTGGTCGTGACTGCCCTCTTCGGCGATCTTGCCTTTGTCTAGTACTACGATGCGATCTGCCATACGCACGGTAGAGAATCGATGGGAAATAAAAAGCGCCATTTTCCCGCTGGTAAGTTCGGCAAAGCGCCGAAACACTTCGAACTCGCTACGGGCATCCAGGGCCGCAGTGGGCTCGTCAAGAATCAGGAGCTGCGCGTCGCGGAGGTAGGCACGAGCCAGTGCGACCTTCTGCCACTCACCGCCAGAAAGATCTAGACCTCCATCGAAGCGGCCACCTAACATTTGATCATACCCCCGGGGAAGTCGAGCGATCACATTATCTGCCATGCTCTTCCGAGCCGCCATTTTCAAAAGCGCCAGATTATTGATTTCCTCGACCCGGCCTACCGCGATATTTTCGCGAGCTTTCAATTCATAGCGCATGAAATCTTGAAAAATGACCCCGATCTCACGATAAAGGTCTTCGAGACTGTACTCCCGCAGATCCACTCCATCCAGCAGAATTTGTCCTTCTGATGGATCGTAAAGCCGAGTGATCAGCTTCACGATCGTTGTCTTCCCCTGGCCGTTTTCCCCGATCAGCGCCACACGCTCTTCGGGCTGCAGACGGAAATTCAAATGATCGAGAATCAGTCGAGGACTGCCGGGATAGCGGAACGAGACGTCGCGAAATTCGAATCCGCGCAGGATGGGTCGCGGAGTCATCAGTGCATTCGGCTTGGAACGAATGGTGGGTTGCATCTCGAAGAAGGCAAGCAGATCGGTGAGGAATAACGCCTGGTCCGCGATACCGGAAAGAGTCGAGAAAATCTGCTGGATGTTAGTGCTCGCCTGCAGGATGGCGCCAGAGAGAAAGGTGAGGGTGCCGATAGTGAGCGCCCCTGTCAGCGTACGCCAAATCACGAATACATACGCCGAGTAATAACCCATGGTACCGATAAGAGATAAGAACGAGCCGGCAATGAGCCGGCGACGCGACAAGCCGACGTTCTCGGTGTAGATCTCGTCGGAAAGACGTGTAAAGCGCTCGGTAAGAAAACCACTCAATCCGAACAACTTGAGTTCCTTCGCTGCCTCCCTGCTGCCGCCGAGAATCCGCAGGTAGTCCAGTTGACGCCGGATCGGCGTCTGGCGGAAGTTCTTGGCGTATCCTAGAAACGCAAAATGGCTCTCACCCAGAAACGCCGGAACCACGCCAGCGATCAACAGGAGCATGAGCCACGGCGAAAAAAGCATGATCGAAACCGACAGAGACACTACCGTCGCGACCTGCTGGACAAGGCGTCCAATCGATTGGATCATTCCCAGGCGGTCGGTCGCCTGAACCCGAGCTCGATCCAAGCGGTCGTAGAAGACTGGATCCTCATAGGCCAGAAGATCCAGCTCGGCCGCGTGTTTCATCACCCGAATGCTGACATGGCGCGTGTACTTATCGGCAAGGAGGGCATCCAAATAATCGATGATGCGGGTCAGTACCGTACTCAGAACTGCAAGCCCAAATTCCGCTGCCACCAGCCACCAGAATCCACGTTGGACTGGCTGATGGGTGTTTAAAGCGCGCACAATGCTGTCGATAATTAATTTTGTGACCCACAGTAGCGCGATGGGCAGCAGGGAAGCGAAAAGTCGAAAAATTAGTCCCCCGGCAACTACCGCTGGCCCCGATTCCCATACAATTCGAAGAACAGGCGGGATGTTGCGAAGGGCGGCGAGTCGGTCGTGCCAGCCGGTCCAAAAGCTGTCCTGCTCTGCCATATCTTTAAATTCCTAGGTGGACTGTTCCGCGAAGGTTACACAAGAGAGGTTAATCGTGTCAGTGTTACTCGTCTCGCGTGCCCCTCGGTAACATGATAACGAAGATTGGCCGATATCGTACGCGTTTCAGCAAATGCACCCTAAAAGCACAAAAGGCGGTCGTGAGGGTCCGAACGTCGGCGATACCGACACTAACCCATGACCGCCAAGCCCGCGTCGAGCTTACCGACACGTGACTTTGAATCGAACTCTTGAAAATTAGCGCAGTGTGCCGGGGCCTGGCAATCGGGTGTTCACAGTACGCTTCAGTAATCAGACGCGCTGGGAGGATTCTTCGACCCGGAACAGGGTACCGTTGCCCAACAGCGTCTCCACTGCCATGACTACTTCCCGGCCACTGCCCTTGGTCACGGCTCCTCGAAACCCAGCCTCGCGCGCGGCTCGCGCCAACTCAGCTGAGACCTCCTGCACAGTGAGCAGCAGCATGGTTGTCAAGGGGGAGCTAGCGAAGATTTGCCGCGCCGCCTCGATGCCATTCTTATCCGGCATTGCCAGATCAATGATGGCTAGGTCGGGCGCAAGCTGCTGGATTTTAGCCACAGCATCGTTGCCATTGGCGGCTTCGCCGCATACTTCCCATCCCGGACGTTCCTCCAGTATCCGCCGCAACAAATCGCGGATGGACACATCGTCGTCTGCGATTAAGATTCGAACCGCCATCCCCTTACCCCCTGTGAACTCGGGGAGCGAGCACCATCGAGTCCACGTTGTGTCTAGATTATCCATTTTGACTTGAGTCCCGCGAAATGTTGCCACGGTATTCCGTCCCCGCTCAATACAGCATTGCCTGTATGAACACTAATGAGAACTAGTAGGCAAAGCTCTAATCTACTTAGAAAAGTTCGAGGAAACTTTAATCCCCAACGTTTGTTGCCAGGGTCTTTGCCGAACTTACCTTGATCGTGCCCCCACTGAGAACACCGGTGACACCAACTCGCTCACCGGCGAATTTGTCGAACTGTGCCGGCGTGCCCGTGAGTTCGTAGCGCGTATCACCGTTTACGATGACGTATCTTGAACCATTGCGGACACATATCCTGGCACACTCGGATGCACTCTTTCCCGAATCAGTGTGTCTTGCGCCGCAATGCGAGTCAGAGATCACTCCAGAAAAGGTCTGGCCGGGCACGAGAGGGTCCACTTGTTGATCGTCAGAAGCTTGCGCAGACCCGCCACCGGCCATTACAGCGGTAACACCGGCGAATACCGCAGCAAAGATTAGAGACGAGCCAAGTGTAACTATCGCAAAAAAGGCGAGTAGCGATATCCATGAACGATTGGTTTGTTTCACTGCCCTCACCATCGGCCAGAATTTACCCAACTCTGGGACTCTTTGGTGTGAAAATGGTGGGCAAGGTTGCCCGGATGGGCGAATTGCTCCCTTTCGAGGCAGTCGGCGCCCTGCGGCCGCATTCGTAAGCAGATAATCGACAACACCTACAGCATCGACTCGATAGTGACGAATTAAGAGAGATGCTATCCTTCTTCATTATGAGAATCGGCACGCGATCGAAAGGATACTCCATGAATAAGTTCCTCAAGCTACTACTTGGTACCAGCCTCTACCTACTTGAGCAATCCGACGGCGCCACGAAAGGCGTACGGGATCGCGCCGCCGACCATCTTTCAGATCTACGCGACGCTGCCCAGGAGAAGTATGAAACCGCAGCCGACCGAGTCGCTAGAGCCTCAAGAGCAATTCGCGGAGAAGATAGCCACGTGCTAAGTAACACCCTCCGCTTTGTCGCTGGACTGGGAATTGGCGTCGGCGTCGGACTGATACTTGCGCCCGCCAGTGGCGAAGAAACTCGGAACGTCATCGCGGGACGGGTCCACGAAATGGGCGATAGAATGCGGGACAAGTTTTCCTCGGAAGACGCCACTGGGACCCGCGGTTAAGATTTCGAGTTTGCTTGAGGTGATTCGTGGAAAACAACGTAAGGGATAAGTGTGCGCGCCCGGGCTGCGGTTGTACAGCTGCCAAAGACAGTAAATACTGCAGCCCGCACTGCGAAGCAGTCAGGACGGACCTCTGAGATCTCCTGCAATTGCGGTCATCCGGGCTGCCAAGGTGAGATTGCCTAGACGGCGCGGCTACAAAGATCTAAACCAGGGCAGGCGCCTTTTCCGATGCTGCAGCGAGGTAAGGTACAGCCACCTCCACCAGCGTACCGGGAACGATATTCTTCAGCCGTAACTCTCCACCAAATTCTTTCGCCCTCTGGCTCATTCCTCCGATGCCGATACCGACGCTACCCGGTCGAAGCTCTGCGACTGGATTTTCGATCCCTTTTCCATCATCTCGGATCGTGACCGTCACCTGACTGTCGCGTTGCATTAGGCTAACCCAAGCTTGCTTTGCGCCCGAATGCCGATAAACATTGGTGAGGGCTTCCTGAATGATACGGAAGATGGCGGTCTCCAACTCGGCTCCCAGTCGCGGAAAAGCGGGGGGCTGCACATCGAGCGAGGTTTCGATGCCGCTACGCTTGGTCAGACCGTCCAAATACCATCGCACTGCTGAGAGCAGCCCGACTTCATCGAGCAAGGGTGGATGCAAAAGATGAGAAAGGCTACGAACTTGCTGAATGGCGCGATTGATGGTCTCACTGGCATCCTTAGCGACTCGCCGGTTTGTTTGAGCTGAGTTTTTCTCCTGGATGCCGTCCATCATCATTTTTGCCGCAGCCAGTTCCTGCCCTAAGCCATCGTGCAGTTCGCGCGCGATGCGCCGCCGCTCGTCGTCCTGCATGGTGAGCAGGCGGCCGGAAAGCCGTCTAAGAGCGGCGGTCCGGTCATCGACCAACCTCTCCAATTCACTGGCGCTCGCGCGGATCGACTGTTCCAGCACTTTACTATCATGAATGTCGGAGCAGGTTCCGTACCATTTCACGATCTGCCCTTCGAAATCTCGAATGGGGACAGCACGAGCCCGGAACCAGCGGTATTGTCCGTCTTTCCCGCGGATGCGATATTCGGATTCATAGTTGTCGCCCGATTTGATGCAGTGCATCCACTGGGACATGCTTCGTTCCATGTCCTCGGGATGCACGAAGTCCAGCCACCCGAAGCCATTCGCGGAGTTCAGCGCGGCCCCCGTGTACTCGTAAAATCGATCGCTAATATAGTCCCTCGCGCCGTCGGCCTGCCGACTGAAGATGATGTCAGGCGCGGTGCGCACAATAGCGTCGAGTTCCTGATTCTTTCGGGCGAGTTCACTGTTGAGCTGCTGCAGCGTTTCCGCTCTTCTTTCTAATTCTTCGGTTCGCTCAGCAACGCGCCCCTCCAGTTCACGATTGAGGCCTTCCAGTTGTTTCGCTTTGCGATGCAGTTCGGCAAATATGCTGACCTTTGCCCGTAAGAGTTCCGGAATAACCGGAACGGAGATGTAATCCACCGCCCCGCGTTGATATCCTTTAAGGCGGTCCAGGTCGGTCATGTACACGGCAGAAATAAAGATGATCGCTGTCCTTTGAAAGCGTGGATGCTGCCGGATCAGATCCGCCAATTCAAAACCGTCGAGATCGGGCATACTCACGTCCATCAGCACGACCGCGATATCGGTCTTCAGCAGATGTTCCAGAGCTTCCTTTCCCGAAGTCGCCTTGAGCAGATTCTCCCCAAGTTCAGCCAGGATTACCTCATAGCTGAGCAGCTTGCCGGGCTGATCATCCACCATGAGAATGTTCACTTTTTCATTTGACGTCATTTGGTTTAATAAACCCCCAAAGGGTACTTAACCACTGCAACCACGAGCCAGTTTATCTGTGCAGCCACATACGCAGCGCAGAAAGCAATTGTTCGGTATTGACCGGTTTTGCCAGGTACTCGGACGCCCCCGCTTCGAGACACTTCTCACGATCGCCTTTCATGGCTTTCGCGGTGAGCGCGATGATGGGCAAGCGCCGGAACATCGTGTTCTGCCGGATCACCTGCATGGTTTCGTATCCATCCATCTCCGGCATCATGATATCCATCAGCACGATTGCCAAATCAGGCGTGGATTCGAGCGTTGCAATCGCCTCCCGTCCCGTTCCAGCGGTCAACACCGTCATTCCGCGGCGCTCCAGCACGCTGCTCAGGGCGAAAATGTTGCGCACATCGTCATCGACCACCAGCACCTTCTTTCCCACCAGGGCGTCATCGGAACGATGCAGCCGGTCGAGCATTTTCTGCTTCTCAGGCGGGAGATCGGCGACGATGCGATGCAGGAACAGCGCGGTTTCATCGAGCAACCGTTCCGGAGACTCGACGCCCTTCACGACCACGCTGCGCGCCAGCGTGTGCAGACGGGCATCTTCTTCCGATGACAACTCTTTCCCCGTGAACACCACAACCGGCAGGTCGCTCAGCTCTGGAGTGTCGCGGAGACGCTCCAAGACGTCGAAGCCCGACATGTCGGGAAGACGCAAATCGAGCACCACGCAGTCGAACGGTCGGTCGCTAAGCATGTTTAGCGCATCGCTGCCGCTGGCGGCAACCGAGACATCGATGTCGTCATAACCCAGCAGTTCGCGGATACTGAGCTGCTCCGCCGGATTATCTTCGACCACCAGCAACCGCTTACGGCGCGGCGTCGTGTATTCCTTGATTCGGGTCAAAGCCGCGCCCAGTCCCTCGGGTGTAGTTGGCTTGGTCACGAAGGCGAAGGCCCCGCGGGCCAGACCGTGATGCCGGTCTTCGTCGAGCGTGAGCATCTGCACCGGGATGTGGCGAATGGCTGGATCCTGTTTCAGATGGTTGAGTACGGTCCAGCCCAGCATGTCTGGCAAGAAAACATCCAGCGACACGGCGGTGGGATGGAACTCACGGGCGAGGGCGAGAGCTTCCGCGCCCTTCATCGCAACCAGAACCTTGAATCCCGTATCGCGTGAGAGATCGCATAGGACGCGGGCGTAGTGCGGGTCGTCCTCGACAATCAGCAAGATGGCATCATCTGGCTGCAGATTCTCACGGTCATCGGGAACGTGCTCCACTGCAGCCTCAGCCGTCCGGACTGCGGACAATTGGAGCGGCGAAGTGGTCGACCGAGCTTTTCGCTCCATGGCGGTTGCACTGGCCGCGGATGGACCTACGTAGGTCTGAGGCAAATACAGGATGAAAGTGCTTCCCTTGCCCGGGGCGCTGCGCAGTTGAATCTCGCCGCCGAGCAGGCTGGCCAGTTCGCGGCTGATCGCCAGCCCCAAGCCTGTTCCTCCGTACTTGCGGCTGGTGCCGGCATCTGCCTGCTGGAAGGCTTCGAAGATGATTCGTTGCTTCTCCGACGGAATGCCGATACCGGTATCGGAAACTTCGAAGGCGACAACTGACGCTGCGCTATTGAGAATTGGATGGTCTTCGGTCCATCCGCCCGAGGCAAGCGATACGTTCAGTTGCACGCCTCCCTGTTCGGTAAATTTAAACGCATTGGATAACAGATTCTTGAGAACCTGCTGTAGACGCTTTGAGTCGGTAACCAGGCTGCGGGTGAGGTGCGGATCGGAATGCACCTCGAACGCAAGCCGCCGGTTCTCCGCTTCGTGGCGGAATGGGCGAGCGACCATATCCAGCAGGCTGGCGAAGAAGACTTCTTCGGCCTCCACCGAAACCGTGCCAGACTCGATTTTCGATAGGTCGAGAATGTCGCTGATGAGGTTCAGCAGATCGGTTCCCGCACCGTGGATGGTTCGGGCAAACTCGACCTGCTTCGGGGTCAAATTGCCATCGGGATTGTCCTGAAGCTGTTGACCCAGGACGAGAATGCTGTTCAACGGCGTCCGCAACTCGTGAGACATGTTTGCCAGGAATTCCGACTTGTACTTGGAGGTCAGGGCCAGTTCTTTGGCTTTCTCTTCCAACGCGCCGCGCGCCTGCTCGATTTCCTGGTTCTTGCGTTCCACTTCCACGTTCTGCTCGGCGAGTTGCTGGGCTTTTTGCGCCAGCTGCTCGTTGGTCTGCTGCAATTCTCTTTGCTGCGTTTGCAGTTCGGTGGCTAGCTGTTGCGATTGCTTCAGCAGGCCTTCGGTCTGCATCGTTGCCTCAATGCTGTTCAGCACGATGCCGATGCTGGCTGTCAGCTGCTCAAGAAACGCCAGATGCGACGCGGTAAAGTTACTCAGCGACGCCAGTTCGATGACGGCTTTTACGTGATCCTCGAAGAGCACCGGCAGAACGATGACGTTACGGGGAACGGCCTCGAACAATCCCGAGCGAATGGGAACGGTTTTTTCCGGCAGATCGGTAATCAACATGCGCTTTTTTTCTGCCGCGCATTGTCCGACGAGACCCTCGCCTAACTTGATGCGCCGCAGATGCCCATCGTCCCCTTTAGCGGCAAATGCCGAGAGTAGCACCATGCCGGCGGATTCCTCGGTCTCCATCTGGTAGATCACACCCTGCTGCGCGCTCACCAGTGGCGCCAACTCCGAGAGCAGTTTCTGTCCCACGGTAGTCAGGTCGCGCTGCCCTTGCAACATGCTGGTGAAGCGCGCGAGGTTGGTCTTGAGCCAGTCCTGCTCGGTATTGCGGTCCGTGGTGAGCCGCAGGTTGTCAATCATGGTGTTGATGTTGTCTTTCAACTCGGCAACTTCGCCGCTCGCTTCCACCTGAATTGATCGGGTGAGGTCGCCTTTGGTCACGGCAGTCGCGACTTCCGCGATTGCGCGCACCTGGTTGGTAAGATTATCGGCTAGCAGGTTGACGTTGCCGGTAAGATCTTTCCATGTGCCGGCCGCGCCGGGCACGTTGGCTTGACCACCCAGACGGCCTTCCACGCCGACTTCGCGTGCTACGGTCGTGACCTGGTCGGCGAAGGTGGCGAGTGTGTCGGTCATGTTGTTGATCGTCTCAGCCAGAGCCGCAACCTCGCCCTTGGCGTTCACGGTCAGCTTCTGGGTGAGTTCGCCGTCAGCGACGGCCGTCACCACTTTGACGATACCGCGTACCTGTTCGGTGAGGTTCGCGGCCATCACGTTGACGTTATCGGTGAGATCCTTCCAAGTACCGGCCACTCCAGGCACCTGCGCCTGGCCTCCAAGCTTGCCTTCGGTACCCACTTCGCGAGCCACGCGTGTCACCTCGGCCGCGAACGCGTTGAGCTGGTCCACCATTGTGTTGATGGTGTTCTTCAGTTCGAGAATTTCGCCTTTCACATCTACCGTGATTTTGCGTGACAAATCGCCGCGAGCCACGGCTGTGGTTACTTCGGCGATATTTCGCACTTGAGCCGTTAGGTTTCCGGCCATGGCGTTCACGGAGTCGGTAAGATCCTTCCACGTTCCGGCGACACCAGGCACGTTAGCCTGTCCGCCCAGTCGGCCTTCGCTACCTACTTCACGAGCCACGCGCGTCACTTCCGCCGCGAATGAGCGCAACTGCTCGACCATGGTGTTGAGCGTTTCTTTGAGCTGCAAAATCTCGCCGCGGACGTCCACTGTGATCTTCTTGGAAAGGTCACCGGTCGCAATGGCCGTGGCGACTTCAGCGATGTTTCGCACCTGCCCGGTCAAATTGCTAGCCATGAAGTTCACGTTGTCGGTGAGATCCTTCCACGTACCGGCGACGCCCGGCACCTGCGCCTGACCGCCCAGTTTGCCGTCGGTGCCGACTTCGCGGGCTACGCGAGTCACTTCGCCGGCGAACGCGTTCAGTTGGTCCACCATCGTATTAATGGTGTTCTTGAGTTCGAGAATTTCGCCCTTCACGTCCACCGTGATTTTGCGCGACAAGTCGCCGCGAGCCACGGCCGTCGTCACTTCGGCAATATTACGAACCTGGCCGGTAAGGTTTCCGGCCATTGAGTTCACCGAGTCAGTGAGATCTTTCCAAGTACCCGCGACACCCGGCACGTTGGCCTGCCCGCCCAATCGGCCTTCGGATCCGACTTCGCGCGCCACGCGCGTTACTTCACCGGCGAACGCGTTAAGCTGATCCACCATCGTGTTGATGGTTTCCTTGAGCAGAAGAATCTCGCCGCTGACGTTTACGGTGATTTTCTTGGAAAGGTTACCGGTAGCGATGGCAGTGGACACCTCGGCAATGTTGCGCACCTGTCCGGTCAGGTTGCTGGCCATCGAGTTCACGGAGTCCGTAAGGTCTTTCCAGGTGCCTCCGACGCCTGGCACCTGCGCCTGGCCTCCCAACCTGCCGTCCGTACCGACTTCGCGGGCGACACGGGTCACTTCCGAAGCGAATGACCTCAACTGGTCCACCATGGTGTTAATGGTGTCTTTGAGTTCGAGGATTTCGCCTTTCACATCGACCGTGATCTTGCGTGATAAGTCGCCGCGGGCCACAGCTGTTGCCACTTCGGCGATGTTGCGGACTTGTCCGGTCAAGTTGCTGGCCATGAAGTTCACGTTGTCCGTGAGATCCTTCCACGTACCGGCGACGCCCGGCACCTGCGCCTGACCTCCAAGTTTGCCTTCGGTGCCGACTTCGCGAGCTACACGAGTTACTTCGCCCGCGAACGCGTTAAGCTGGTCCACCATCGTGTTGATGGTGTTCTTGAGTTCGAGAATTTCGCCCTTCACGTCTACCGTGATTTTGCGTGACAAATCGCCACGAGCCACGGCGGTAGTCACTTCGGCAATGTTGCGGACCTGACCGGTGAGGTTTCCGGCCATAGAGTTGACGGAGTCGGTAAGATCCTTCCACGTACCCGCGACGCCTGGCACGTTGGCTTGACCGCCCAATCGACCTTCCGTACCTACTTCGCGGGCCACACGCGTCACTTCACCAGCGAAGCGGTTGAGTTGGTCCACCATCGTGTTAAGGGTTTCCTTTAGCTGCAAAATTTCACCGCGCACGTCGACGGTAATTTTGCGAGAAAGGTCGCCGCTGGCAATGGCCGTCGCCACTTCGGCAATGTTTCGCACCTGACCGGTCAGGTTGCTGGCCATGAAGTTCACGTTATCGGTCAGATCTTTCCAAGTGCCGCCCACGCCAGGCACCTGCGCCTGGCCGCCGAGTTTGCCTTCCGTACCCACTTCGCGGGCCACGCGAGTCACTTCTCCGGCGAACGCGTTGAGCTGATCCACCATGGTGTTAATGGTGTCTTTGAGTTCGAGAATTTCGCCTTTCACGTCTACAGTGATCTTGCGCGACAAGTCGCCGCGAGCCACAGCAGTTGTTACCTCAGCGATGTTGCGCACTTGAGCCGTCAGGTTTCCGGCCATTGCGTTGACGGAGTCGGTAAGATCTTTCCAGGTACCCGCCACGCCGGGCACCACGGCCTGTCCACCGAGTTTGCCGTCAGTACCTACTTCGCGGGCCACGCGCGTAACTTCCGACGCGAATGACCGGAGCTGATCCACCATCGTGTTGATAGCTTCTTTGAGCTGAAGAATTTCGCCGCGCACGTCCACGGTAATTTTGCGAGAGAGGTCGCCGCTGGCCACGGCCGTCGCCACCTCGGCGATATTGCGCACCTGTCCGGTCAGGTTACTGGCCATCGAGTTAACGGAGTCAGTGAGGTCCTTCCAGGTACCGGCCACACCGGGCACCTGCGCCTGGCCGCCCAGCTTGCCGTCAGTACCCACTTCACGAGCTACGCGCGTGACTTCAGCCGTGAACACGCCCAGCTGCTGAATCATGGTGTTCACGATGTTGGCCGAACGCAAGAACTCGCCTTCGAGGGGCCGCCCGTCCACGTCCAGCCGCACAGTTTGCGTCAGGTTGCCCTGAGCGACAGCCGCGATGGCGCGGGTAACCTCCGTGGTGGGGCGCAGCAGATCCTCCACCAGGGTATTGACGGAAACTTCCATCTCGCCCCAAGCGCCCCTTGATTCATGAAACCTTGTGCGTTCACGGGTTCGTCCTTCCTTGCCGACGACCTGACCCACACGCTTTAATTCTTGCGCCATTTGCTGATTGGCGGCGACGATCTCGTTAAACGTGTCTGCGATCTTGCCGGCGAGACCCGTCCAAGACCCGGGAAGCCGTACGGAAAAGTCTCCGTCGCGCATGGTCTGCAAGCTTGCGAGTATCGCGTTGAAATCCGCGGACGCGGGTTCGGCGATAATCGTCGAATGCCCATTGTTTTTTTCACTCGACTGGGGTGCGCTATCTTTGGGTGGGCTATCTATGGTCGCGGCAGCTGCGTTACGGTTATTTCTCTTCATGGTCATCTCTTAAGGAACGGGGGGGTTCTGTGTTTGTGCGTTCGGTGTTTGCTCTGCCTTTGCCTTGTATTGCTAGGAATCGGGTCATCGGCGCTCAAGCTTCCCGTTCCCACAAACAGACAAGTGCAGGGTGGTCCGGTTACGACTAGGCCGACCCCTCGCAAACATCGCATCTAATGTGAAACAAGAGCGGCGGAACTTCGGCCTGGTAATGTATTAACACGAAAGGTACCGAGATCGCTCTAGGGTATTTACTGTAGGCAGGTAACAGCTTTGTCCGGACAAAATCCGGCAGCGTCAACGACTTACAGCATCAGGAAGGCAGAAGTTTGCCGCCCAGATGCAAAATCCCCCGAGCAGCCTCGGGGGGATTTTGGCACAACATAACAATTACGACGCCCGACGCTTTTCTACGTTCTCGTCCTCGCGCTGCCGGGGATCATTGCCCTGTGAAGGGTTCTTCTTGGATGGATCCTGCTGATTGGGGTTCTGTCCGCCCTGTTGCGAGGGATTATTTCTTTTCGAGGGGTCTGTTCCAGCAGGATTTGTTTGTTGGTGCTGGAAATCTTTTTCAGTTTCGTTTCCCATGATTCGCTCCTAAGTTGCCTAAACTCTCGAGTCCGGCACATGCTTGCAAATTTGCGCCGTATCCAGCAGTTTTAGTTGCGAAAACTGATTTCTGGGTAGCCTGCGAAGCCGTGAGATTCCGTGTACAGCAACAAGATTCGTGTAGCAGCCTTAAGCGTGCTCTTATTTCCTCAAGCGTGCTCTTATTTGTAGGGGGGACACTTTGGGGGAGGAAGGCAAGCGCCGGCATAAAAGGGAAATGTATCAACGCCTGCCTTCCACCCCTCGCGTTGGGGCTTAGTTAATATTAATCAGTGGCGACAAAGAATCTATCAGGCCAATTCCGTAATTGCCGGGAAGAGTCCCCTTACTTCGGCCCACCTCTCCAGCATTCAGGAATACGTTGAGAAAGAAATGGCGAGAAATTGTGCTTTCTTTCTCTTCATCAACACCTTACTAAGTTTTCGCAAGAATGTAATTCCGCATTATTGGCTCTCGCAGAGGGGTCTCGGGGCAACTCAGAAATGGTCGCCCCGCCCCAAAACTGCTTCCTTCAAGTCAGGCCGCGGGTCTTGATCTTCGACCCGAGACGTTGCTGGTTCGCTTCGTGTTCCCATTTCGTCCCTGGGGAATTGCCACATTAATTTGCTCAGCAATTCCACCAAGCAACTCGTCCGCTTCCTTCTCTTCCTGGAGTGTCTGTTCGAGAAGATTTGCGGCCTCGCTATCTCCGAGCAGATTGGCATAGGTGCGCACGCACCCATAGCCCGCCATCTCGTAGTGTTCGACCCGCTGGGCCGCTGCGATGAGAGCAGCATCCTTCACGCCCTCTCCCATGTCCTCTTCGATGACCTCACCGCCTTCTTTCACCAACCCTTCCATGGCCTTGCATTTCTGGCCCTTCGCCTTTTCTCCCATGCCTTCGAAAATAGTCTCAATGCGCTGAGCATGTTCCTTAGTCTTTTCGAGATGCTCCTCGAAGGCAATGCGCAACTCTGGCGAGGATGCGGCCTTCGCCATCTTCGGCAGTGCTTTGATCAATTGATTTTCGGCGTCATACAAATCTTTCAGTTGTTCCACATACAGGTCCTGCAAAGATTCCGTTTTCATTCCTGGCCTCCGGTAAATTATAGATGTTGAACTTTTAGGACGCGCCCTGACGTCGCGCCCACGGATCGTTTCACCATCGTCCACAGAGAGGGCGAGAAGCAGGAGCCATCACTCTTCGACAACTCCTGCTCGATAGGTGGGCACGTTGAGGGAACATTCCATGCGCGAAGAATAGGTTGATGCGTGTGCACAAACAATCCCACCGACTCTGTACTGCTCATAGGGATTCTCTGTAGCGTATCGCCTTCGTGACGACGAGGCCGTGGACCAACCCGGCTAGCACGACATCGGAGAAAGTTGCGACAGAAAATGCAGATAAATTAGTGAAGGGAAAAAGGACTCTATTTCGCTTCAGTTCTCTGAAAAATCGCCCCGCGCACGATACAGCAACATCTAGAAACCCCTACAGGCTGCACTGGATAGATTATTTTCGGTTTCAACTCTACTCTCCCAAGTGTGAATGCGACGAAGCTTCGTTTGCTTTCGTCCGGTGAACTGGGTTTTGGAAGTTGAAAGGAGACTCTGGTGAACAGCGATTCTGCTACGGTTCCTGTGGATGCCGAGGTGGTTAAGCGCGCTCAGCAAGGCGATTCGGATGCATTTGCAACTCTATTCCATGCGCACAAGGCGCGCATCTATTCGGTGTGTTTACGCATGACCAACAATGCTGCGGAAGCGGAGGATCTCACGCAGGACGCATTCTTGCAGGTGTTCCGTAAGATCGCTACCTTTCGCGGGGACTCGGCCTTTTCGACCTGGCTTCACCGCATTGCGGTCAATACGGTCCTAATGCATTTTCGCAAGAAGTCTCTGTCCCAAGTCTCTCTGGATGAGCCGTACAGCAATAGCGACGGAGCCAAGATTCGGCGCGAGTACGGAACCAGAGACAACCGCCTGGCGGGTTGCGTCGACCGTGTGGCATTGGCCAACGCAATCAAAGAGCTCCCCCACGGGTATCGGACAATTTTCCTGCTGCACGAAGTCGAGGGCTACGAGCATCAGGAAATCGCCGAGATGCTCGGTTGCTCGGTAGGGAACTCGAAGTCGCAACTGCACAAAGCCAAGCTGCGAATTCGAGAATTACTGGCGCAGTTGCCAGAATCCCGACCGGCGACGATTCAAGAAGAACTGCCTGCCCCAAAACCGGCAAGACCACTATTCGAGGCTTGGGATCTGGCGCTGGCGGACGGCGTGGCCATGCAGGCTCCCAACGTGCCACAGTTGGCAGGACCACTGGCGTAACGAGTCTTTCTTAACTAAGGCATGTGTCGTTCGTATCTACCATGTACACCGGATAGAACGGAATTGAGACATCGACATAGAGTCATTTGGTGAGCAATCCTGGGTGCCCGCATCGGGTACAGAAGAAGAGGCTGAAATGAGATTACGAAACGGCGCAGTTAAATTCCTCTTAACGCTCGGCAGCGCAGTTCTGGTTTTGGCCAGCATGGGCTGGGCAGCTGATGACAAGGATCAGCTCGACATTAACAAGCGTATCACTAAGTCAGCTGAGGTCCTCAATGAAATCATGGGAACCCCGGATAAAGCGATTCCCGACAAGGTTATGGAGAAAGCCAAGTGCATAGCCGTGGTGCCGTCAGTCGTAAAGATTGCGGTCGGGTTCGGCGGCGAGCATGGCAAGGGCGTGGTTTCCTGCAGGACGGCCAAAGAATGGACTGCCCCTGCTCCGATCACCATTACCGGCGGAAGTTGGGGTCTGCAACTCGGTGGCCAGGCGGTTGATCTGGTGATGGTGATTACGAACGACCAGGGAATGCAGCATCTGCTCTCAAGTAAGTTCAAACTTGGGGCGGACGCCTCGGCTGCGGCAGGACCGGTTGGTCGAAGCGCGGCTGCTGATACTGACGCATCGATGCGTGCCGAGGTACTGACCTATTCCCGCGCTCGCGGAATTTTCGCCGGCATCGATTTGAGCGGCGCCGTGGTCAAGCAAGACAAAGACGAGACCGCCCTGCTCTACGGCAAAATGATCCCCTTTGAGGACATTTTGAGCGGGAAAGTTGCGCCCCCCCCGGCAAGCGAGCCTTTCCTGGCGGCTGTAAGAAAATATTCCAGGCAAGCGCGAGAACAGGGCGAACTTAGGACACCGTCCACCACTACTTCCGCGCGATAGGAAAAGCTCGTAGTTCGGCATTACGGCCAGGCCCGGTCGCAGGGTCTGGCCGTTATTCGTTTTTGCTGCATCTCAAGCGGGGCACGTCTGCTGGCTCATTTCCGCGGGTGACCATCTTTTCATGGTGGTGCGGGTTCAGCGGAGACGATGCGCAGAAAGGCAGATTCCGAACGTGGCCGGACAAGCTGACAAAACGCCAGATGTGCTCCCGGTAACTTCATCTGTGCCCGCGGATCTTCCGGAAAAGCAAGAATCCCTGGCGCGCGAGGTATTGGTAACGCTTGAGCAACAGGGGATTCCTTACGCGGTCGCAGGCGCATTCGCATTGCTAGAGCACACCGGTATTTGCCGCACAACCAAAGACCTGGATCTCTTCCTCACCGCCGAGAGTTGGTCTGTCGCACTCACGTACTTGGAGGGCCATGGTTTTGAATGTGAGGTTTGCGATCCGGTATGGCTTGCCAAAGTACATCGGGATAATTTTTTCGTGGACCTCATCACTGGCATGAGCAATGCCACCATAAGCGTGGAGGACTGCTGGATTCGCCATGCCAAACCGGCATCGGTTCTCGGCATTCAAACCCGCGTATTGGCTGCGGAGGAGTTGCTCGTGTCCAAGCTCTTTGTCACGCGACGCGAGAGGTTTGATGGAGCGGACATTGCCCACATCATTTACGGGACAGCAGGAAACTTGGACTGGGAACGGGTCCTCCACCTTGCCGGGGAGCATTGGGAGATGGTGCTCTGGGTTCTGATCTTGTTCCGTTGTGTCTATCCGGCTCAAACTCACTATGTCCCTGCAGTTTTGTGGCAAGACCTTCTCGGCCGATATCTTAAGCTGGTTTCACAACCGGATGGGCAAGGCAGATTTCGTGGCAGCTTGATAGATGACAATATGTTTGCGATTGACGTCAAAGAGTGGGGACTCGACGACGTGCTCGAAGAATATCGGTCCCACAGGCTGGCTAAGATCGGAATGACCCGCCAACGCCTGTGCGGTTAGTGTGAGAACTCTATCTTTTTGACAAACCGGGTGGGAGGCATATGAGGATAGCGGCAACTGCCGATTTGCACTTTGCCCCGCCGAGCGCGACAGTGTTGCGCAATCAGCTCGACAAGGTTCGCGATGACGCTGATTTGCTGGTCGTAGCGGGAGATCTGACTAATTATGGCCGCCCAGCAGAAATGGAACCATTGCTGAATACGATGGTGCGTCTGCGAGTTCCCATTGTCGTCGTGTTGGGAAACCACGATTGCGAAAGCGAACAACAAGCCGAACTGATGCGCATGATGACCGCAGAAGGAATCAAGGTGCTGGATGGTAGTGCCTATGAGCGCGACGGCGTCGGCTTTGCAGGCACTAAAGGCTTTATGGGAGGCTTCGGGCGCGGCGTCTTGACTGCGTTTGGC
Source organism: uncultured Acidobacteriota bacterium (assembly GCA_963832245.1). Lineage (GTDB taxonomy): Bacteria > Acidobacteriota > Terriglobia > Terriglobales > Acidobacteriaceae > JABDBE01. Next base: position 161,837 of record CAWHTG010000004.1, on the reverse strand, counting down.
GAAGCTGAGATCAAGGCCTTTGTGAGAGCCTCGATCGATGAGGCTTTGAAGCTGGAGCGTGCTATGTCGCAGCTGCGGACTCCTAAGCGCGTAGTCGTGCTGCACTACGCGCCGATCGCGGCCACAATAGAAGGCGAATCGCCTGAGATCGCCCCATTCCTGGGAACGTCACGGCTTGCGGAAGTAATCGACCGCCATGGCGCTGATTTGGTCGTGCACGGACATGCTCACAATGGAAGGTTGAACGGACGTACTACCGCCGGAATTCCTGTTCATAACGTCGCCATCACTCTCCTGCAGTCACAGCAACCGCCTGCGGCCTACCGGGTGTTCGATGTCTAGTTCCGCTTAAATCAACTCTCTCCTAGGGTTAACCACTACAGCATGAAACCCCGCCCGGTACCCGCCCAAACGGATACGAGCTTTGAGCATCTATGCTGTAGCTTGAATTTGGTGAGAGCCGGATGCTTACTGTGTATCCGACGAGCACTCCCGGTGGACGCGAGCGACTCTCTGTATGAGCCGGGGAAGCAATTGCGCACCGGCGTCGCGTCCCAGGTGACTCTTGATAATGGAGGACTCTATGTCAACAATTCTGCTCATCGTCTTGGTCTTGCTCTTGGTCGGCGCATTACCCACTTGGCCATACAGCTCAGGATGGGGTTACTACCCAAGCGGCGGTTTGGGTCTGGTGGTTGTTATTGTGCTTATTCTGGTATTGATGGGTCGAGTCTAGCGGGGCAAACAACAAAAATTTAGGTATTGGTCCGAAAAGCTGCTCTCCCTCCGGCAAGCAGCTTCAGGCGTAGGGGAACCGTGAACGCACCTATCCCTGAAGCTGCCGCAAATTTTGACGGGTAGACCTACGCAGTCGCCGAATGGAGACTGGATTTGTAGTTAACGTATTCCCTTGCGGCTGGCATGCCTTGGGTGTTTCCCAGGACTCGTAAGAAGTACCGGGCATTTTCCATGGCTCTTTGCTCGCGGACTTGGTCATCACTGGCGCCGAATAACTCCAGCGCGCGTGCTGCTAACGCCCTTTCGGCCTCGGCAATACGTTGGGGTATCTTGGTATTGTCATCCTCGAACAGTGCGGCCTTGTAGACCTCTTTCCAGTCTCTGCGAATCACGGATTTTTGTACCCGAGCTTCCATGCCTGACCTCACTAAAAACCGCGAAGTAAGTGTCATACTTCTAGAACGCGGGAGAATTGTGAATACAGTAAATCCTGTATTTTGGTTGAGGATGACTGGACGCAAATTAAAATTATGAGAGGTGTTGATTATGACGCGAGGATGGACCTTTGTAGTGGTCTTTGCGATAGCCCCACTGCTGACCGCTGCGGCTCCGGCGGATCAGGCCCCCTCACCCGATGCGGCCTACCTCCGGTCGTTCGATAAATGGAAAGCCGAACTGGTTGACGATCTCAGGCAGAATTGGCTGTCGCTCGCCGGCTTATTCTGGCTCAAGCCCGGCGACAACGCCTTCGGCACGGACGCCGGGAATGGCATCGTTTTTCCCAAGGGACCTGTGCATGCCGGCGTTTTCGAGTTGCAGGGGACGGAAGTTACGGTGAAATTCTCGTCCGATGCCCACGCCATCCTGGACGGCAAGCCGGTAATCGCGGCCAAGCTGCAACCGGATACTTCAGGCAAACCGACGGTAGTCGAACTGGGAAGTTTGCGCATGAACGCCATCGTGCGGGGTCAGCGTATTGGCATACGCCTGAAGGACATGGACAGCGAGGCGGCGAAGAATTATCGCGGCCCGGTTTTCTTCCCGCTCGACCTCTCGTATCGGGTGACCGCCACCTGGGTGCCATCGGCGGGTAAGAAAACGGTCGATGTGCCCAATGTTTTAGGGGATACGACGCCAACGCCCGTGGCGGGCACGGTCATATTCAAGGTCAACGGTCAGGAAGTGCAACTCACCGACTTAGGTGGCAATCCATCGAAAGGCTTGTCCTTTGTTTTCAATGATCTGACGAGCAAGACTGATACCTACCCGGGGGGTCGCTTTCTGGAAACCGATCCCGTGGTCAATGGGACTGTAGTGATTGACTTCAACCGAGCCTACAATCCGCCCTGCGCGGTGACGCCCTATGCCACCTGCCCTTTGGCGCCGAAAGAGAATCGTCTGGCGGTCGCCATCCCAGCTGGGGAGAAATACGATCGGGCCCACGGGCATCACTAGCCTTATCGCGACCGGCCGTTTCAGACAAGGACGCCGTTCGCCCCAGGCTTTGGTGGACCTCAGGATCATTACGGGGATCATTTAACTCTCTTCAGCCAGCCTCCCGGATAGAACGTGAGCAGGAACCTCTCGCGGTTGCGATCCACCACGAAGGTGTCGTGCGTTTGCAGAAACTCCTGCACCGCCTCGTGCGGGCCAGGCCCAAACCCGGGATACACGGGATTTCCGTTGATATTCGTATCTTGCACGACGAGATAACTGCCAGGCGCCACCAGTTTAGAATAAATCTCCATTTCTTTGAGAACATGCTCCCGGGTATGCAGCGAGTCGAGAGTGACCAGCACCTTCTTGCCTAGAACTTCTTGCGCCACGTGATCGGTCACCCGGGGATCCACCGAACTCCCGACTATCATCTCCACGCGCTGGTTCCATAAGGGCAGTTTCGAGGCTGCCTCAATGTGCGGCTCTATGTCGATAGTGATTACCTTGCCCTGGGGATTCACGTTGGACAACACCTCGGCGTAAAACAACGTCGTTCCGCCATTGAGCGTCCCAGTCTCGATAATGTAGTCAGGCCGAAGCTCGGTAATCAGTTCCTGCATGTTCCAGTTATCTGTGGGCGCTTGCTCGGAAGGGATACCCAGCCACTTGGTGGTGGTCCAAACCCCTGAATTGTAGTAGACCACCTGAAACTTCCGACCCACATCTGGTTCAGAACTTATAGAGGTCAGCTCGCGCCGGTAGTGAAGGCTGAGTAGAAGCTCTCCGCACGCCAGAGTCAACGATAGGACAGTTAGAATCCTTAAGAGAGTGGTGGAAGATGAACGGGTGGCAGGGGATGGATCCACGGATATACCCATTTTTGGAAATCTCCTAAGTGAGAGCAGCCAGTTTCATGAATCGCTTGCAACGGTTTTACTGCCCGGAACAATCTCATCGCACGCTTGCCGCGACCCGAGTTTTCTGCAACCGGTTCGGCCATGCCGCTCCGGACATAATTCTCGAATGCGCTAAGGACGTGTGCCGTACAGGTTACAATAACAGTAGTGTGGGTCTCTACTATCATCTTAGGCCATAGACCGTGATCAACTCATTACTGGAACGCAAAATCGAAAAAAGGCCGGACAAGGTTTGGTTCCAAGGCCGCGTTCTTTTTCTCACGGAGGATCCTGAACTCATCAAGAGGCAGCTCGCTGGTGAAGACCTTCCGTGGGATACGAAGAACCCGGCCAACAATCCCAAGCTGCGTGACGACATTTCCACCGACGAGATCACTCCGGCGCACTATTGCTTTTATTTCGACGAGACTCTGGGCGAAATCCCTTACCTGGGCCTCCAGTGTGGCAACGTGTTTCCCATTGGGCGTTCCGATGTCAAAAAGGGTGGCTTCGTTTGTGCCGTCAGCGGCAAGCGCAGGGGCAAGGGTTCGAGCCGGGAGCAGTCTCCGTACGCGGAGATGTGCGCGGGCATTCGCGTCGTGATCGCGGAGAACATCGAGCGCATTTATAAACAGAATTGCCAGAACCTCGGCTTGCTGACGTCGACTAACTTTTCGTTGATTGACCAGATTCGAGCCGGCGAAGAGATTCCGCTTAATGAATTCACCGCTGGCGAGGACGAGATCACCAAGCAGGTGATCGAGTATGGCGGTCTTTTTCCCTTCAACGTAGCGCGGATGCAGAAGAAAGTCTTTCTCCCTCCGATCAAGACAGAAAAACGACCGATGACATTGGCCGAGAAAATCTTTGCGCGACACATGATTAACGAGAAGCGCGAAGTGGGCGTGCCAAGCGTTAAACCGGGCGATACCGGTTTCGCCCGTGCGGACCTTCGTTTCAGCCACGAATACGTTACGCCCATGGCCTCCATTTTCTTCGAGCGCTACGTGGGCAAAGACGCCAAGGTGAACGATCCTGCCAGCATTCTGTTTTTCCGCGACCACCTTACGTTTCTCGACGAGGTAATCTCCGAAGAAAAAAAGAAGCTGGGTCTGCTCGATCTGGCCACCCAGCTCAAGATGAAACAGCAGGAATTCGCGGCCAAGCAGGGAATCAGGCTGCACGGGGAATTGAAAGATCGCAAGGGTTCGGAGGGAATCTGCCACTCGATTGTGCTGGAGAGTTACGCGCTTCCGGGGCAGTTGAATATCGGCTCCGACTCGCATACCCCTCATGTGGGCGCAATCGGGTGCGTGGCATTCGGCATCGGTACGACCGACGTGTTCAACTCGTGGATCACGAAAGATGTTCGAGTGAAGGTGCCGGAGTCGGTGAAGATCGTGATTCGCGGAAAGAAGCATCCCAATGTCACGGCAAAGGATTTCATCCTCAAAATTCTTAGCCTGGACTACGTTCGCAGTGGCAAAGCACTGGCCAAAGTTATGGAATACGCGGGCGAGGCGATCGAGGAACTCAGCGTCGATGAGCGCGCCACCATGACAAATATGGCGGCGGAGATTGGCGGCTTCACCGGGATTGTAGCGCCGGACAGCAAGGCAGTTGATTTTCTCGTAGAACGCCGCGCGATGGATCGCAAACAGGCCGAAGCAATGATCGAAGGTCTTTACAGTGACCCCAATGCTCAGTACGCACACGTGATCACACTCGACGCCGCCGAGATTACTCCGATGGTGGCCACGCCGGGTGATCCGGGGAATGGAAAGTATATTCGCGAACTGAATACTCCAGTCCCGGTCGAACTCGCGTACGGCGGAACCTGCACTGCCGGAAAAAACGAAGACATGGACATGTACGCTCTCGTGCTCTCCGACGCGCTCAAGCGCGGCAGACGCGTGGCGGACTCGGTAAAGTTTTACATCCAGTTCGGATCGCAGGAGACACGCGACTACTGCATCCGCAAAGGTTATCTTGAAGTTTTTCAAAAAGCTGGGGCGCATGTAATCGAGCCAAGTTGCGGAGCCTGTATCAACGCCGGGCCAGGTGTAACGACGCGGCCCGAGCAGGTAGTGATCAGCGCGCAGAACCGCAATTTCCCCGGACGCAGTGGGCCGGGACAAATGTATCTGGCAAGTCCGCTGACGGTGGCGGCGAGCGCCGTCGCCGGGCAGATCGTCGAATACGAACCCAGCGCGGAGCGGGAGTTGGTAGGGGCATAGCGGAGTTCAACAAGGGTTGCTTAGCCCGGTGAACAGGCATAGCATCCCACAACTTGTGGCTGCCGAACGCTGTACGGTAGTCGGCATTCTTGCTAGAATATCGGTTCTGTTAAGCTCGGCTCACATCTCAGGGAGACGCTGATTTTATGGCATACGTAATTGCAGAACCGTGTATTGGCACCAAGGACACCGCATGTGTAGATGCCTGCCCGGTGGATTGTATCCATCCTAAGAAGGATTCACCGGCGTACGCGGAAGAGGAAATGTTGTACATCGACCCGGTTGAGTGCATTGATTGCGGGGCCTGTGTGCCGGTCTGCCCGGTATCCGCGATCTTCGCGCTCGATGACCTGCCGGAAAAGTGGAAGAGTTTCACTGAGCGGAACGCCAAGTACTTTGGCCGTTAAAATTGGGGTCCCCGTTTGAGTAGGCGCCACGTCTTTTATCTATGCACATGCGCCTTTTCTTTTCCTGAGCTAAATCCGCTGCGTAGAATCGAGAAGTGACAGCTCCGCTTGAGGTCGCAAATGCAACCTCAAGCAGTTGGAGATTCTATGCGAGTCGAGCACATGGTGCTGATTAAACCGGTCGAGCCAAAGATCCTCATCCTCCCAGGCGTTAGCGTTATTTTGGATTCCGAGTTGGCGGAACTCTATGGTGTGCAGGTCAAGCGCAATCAGACACGCTTCCCGCAGGACTTCATGTTCCAACTCTCCCCCCGCGAAGATAAGAACTTGAGGTCGCAATTTGCGACCTCAAGATCCGGCCACGGAGGGCGTCGACACTTGGCCCTACGCGTTCACGGAACATGGAGCAATTATGGCAGCGACCGTAAGCAGCACGAGGCATGCAATCGAGATGAGTACGTTCGTCGTCCGGGTTTTCGTTCGCTTACGTGAGATGCTCGCGACCAATGGGAAAGTCGCGGCCAAGCTGGCCGACCTGGAACATCGTCTTCAGGGCCACGATGCCTACGTCTCCACAGTTGCGTTGTTTCATGTTTTACGTGCGTCGAGGTAGAATGCCCGTTTCCAGGAAACAGCATAGGAGATGCATTGGTGCGAATAGCTCGGTCTCTTGTTGTTTTGATTTGGTTCGCCTCTCTCGCGCTGGCGCAGTCCGCAATCAGCCCAGAGCAGCGCACTGCGCGTTATTTCGAATCTATCCGGCGGCAACCGTCTCTTCAACTGGCGTTCCTGCGCGACATGCCCAAAGGTGGCGACCTGCATGTTCACCTGAGCGGCGCGCTGTATGCAGAGAATCTCATCGACTACGCTGCGGACGACAATCTGTGCGTGGACCGTACTACTTCGATTTTGATCGCTCCTCCGTGTGATGATTCCTGCGAGAAGTCCACTAGTAAGCCAGTCATCCGTTGCGCGTACGGCGATCATGTGCTCTACAACTCGATTGTGGATGCATGGTCGATGCGGAACTGGCAACCGGCGGAAGAATCGGGACACGATCATTTCTTCGCGACCTTCGACAAATTCTCCCTGGCGACTCACAACCATATCGGGGACGCGCTTGCCGAGGCCGCCTCGCGGGCGGCCGAAGATCACCTCCAATATCTCGAACTAATGCATACGGCGGATTCTGTTCAGTCCGGGCAGCTCGGCGCGAAACTGGGTTGGGACGATGACTTTGCCGTCACGCGCGAGCGATTGCTAACCGGTGGTCTGAGGGATATTGTTACCGCTACCCGCAAGCGGCTCGATGATGACGAGAGCAAAATGCGCTCTGTACTGAAGTGTGGCACTCGGGAAGCAAATCCGGGGTGCGATGTGAGGGTACGCTATCTCTACCAAGTATTGCGCGGGCTGCCTCGCGAGATGGTCTTCGCCCAGATACTGCTGGGTTTCGAATTGGCCCAAGCCGATCAACGCTTCGTGGGCCTGAATCTTGTCATGCCGGAAGACTGGTACGTCCCCATGCACGATTTCAAATTGCATATGACAATGCTCGACTACTTGCATGGCGTCTATCCCAAGGTGCATATCAGCCTGCACGCTGGGGAGTTGGCCATGGGCTTGGTGCCACCGGAAGGGTTGCGCTTTCACATTCGCGAGTCGGTTGAGCGTGGGCACGCCGAGCGCATCGGGCACGGCGTATCCGTGATGAGCGAAGATCAACCCCTTGATCTCCTGCGCCAGATGGCTCGACAAAAGATTCTGGTTGAAATTTGCCTGACTTCGAATGATTTAATTCTGGGCGTGTGGGGCGATGCTCACCCGCTGCCGATTTATCTACAGTATGAGGTACCGGTAGCGCTGGCCACTGACGACGAGGGCGTATCGCGTTCCGATATGACACGCGAGTATCTGCGCGCGGTTCAGACCTACGAGTTTCTCGGCTACAAGGAATTGAAGCGCATGGCGCGAATGAGCCTCGAGCACAGCTTTCTGGCAGGATCGAGCCTGTGGGCGTCGGAATTCCATTCCGTGGCAGCGTGTGCCAATGATCGTGCGGGCGCTAGAAAAGTTTCCAACGCCTGCCAGAAATTTCTGGATGCCAACGAGCGTGCTCAGACCCAGTGGAAGCTGGAAGAAGAATTCGCTGGATTCGAGAAGAAGTTCTGATTTTGTAGCGCCGCCATTTTGGCGGCTGTCCCGAGGGCATCTTGCCCTCGCCACGTGCGGGCGGGACGCCCCCACGACAGCTGGCGAGGACACTGGCGCTACACAGGAAAACAAGTGACTATCGATTCTGATTTTGCTCGTGCCGAGTCTGCCGCTCAATTCGTGCTTGGGCAGACTCCACTTCGCCCCGCGATCGGACTGGTTCTCGGCTCAGGTCTGGGCGGGTTTGCCGACGAACTATCCGAAGCGACGAAGATTCCCTACGCCAATATTCCTTTTTTCCCGCGCTCTACTGCGGTCGGTCATGTCGGGCAAATGGTGATCGGAAAGGTTGGCGATGTCTCCGTAGCAGCTATGCAGGGGCGCGTGCATCTGTACGAAGGATATTCTCCGCAAGAGGTCACATTTCCAACCCGAGTGTTTGGCAGCATGGGCGTTCGCGCTTTGATCCTGACGAACGCTGCCGGCGGCATCAATCTCGAATACAAACAGGGTGCGCTAGTTGTGATTGCCGACCACATCAATCTGCAGGGGCACAACCCCCTCGTCGGACCGAACGACGACCGCTGGGGAACTCGCTTCCCTGATATGACTCAAGCCTACTGGAAGCCGTATCGCGAGATTGTTCTCCTGGCAGCTCACCGGTTGGGGATGACCGTATATCAGGGAGTATACGCGGGACTCTTGGGACCAAGTTACGAGACTCCTGCGGAGATTCGATATCTGCGTACGATTGGGGCGGACCTGGTGGGTATGTCTACGATTCCGGAAGTCATCGTGGCGCGGCATATGGGAATAAAGGTGCTGGCCATTTCTTGCGTCACCAACATGGCTGCGGGAATATCCGATGAGGTGCTCGACCACGAAGATGTGCTCAAGACCGCCGATCGCGTGAAAGGTGACTTCATGGCTCTGCTGCGGGCGGTCTTGCCAGGAATTGCCGGGGATGTCAGGGAATAGTTGCTTTCCGAAGAGTACGCGGGCGCCCGCGCCACACGAAGCCGGACCGGCGAGACGCCCGTCCTCCACATTGTTAGTTCTTCGCGCGGGGAATGAAGATTGCCACTGGTGGCTTTATTCCGTACGTGGCCGCAAAGCTTCCCTGATTTACGGCCAGACCCAAACGCCCGCGAGAATCAATGTAGAGCAGTGGTTTGTGCAACGGAACGTCACTGAAGGTGCGCACGAATGGGAGATCCATTTCGTTCGTGCCGATAATGATATGTGCGCTCTGTCCCCGCAGGTAGCCCAGTTTGAGAAAGTCGTCGCCGCTGATGTTGGTAACCAGATTGCCGAACGGTCCATCGGTCGCGATCACCTCTCCCCTCAACCCGCGTTCATCCAATTTCGCGAGTGCAATGTTCAAACGGACGAGTTTGCTCACCTCGAGCTCGGGTCCCACTCCCGTCCAATCGTCGCCTCGCGCAAGATGGGCGCCGACGGGTGAAAATATGTCGCGCCCATGAAACGTTGATGACAGTGCGGCTCCGATCATCCACTCGCGATTCGTAATCTCGCGCGCAGCTTCGATTCCATCGCGGTCCTGCACCAGCGTCATTAACCCGTTATCCGGCAGCACAAAATACTGTCCCCGTTTCGACTTCACCACCACTGCTTTGCGTGTGCTTCCTACCGTCGGGTCCACCACGGCGACAAAGATTGTCCCTGGCGGATAGTACGGGGTCGCACCGTACAGGAAGCGCGTCCCGTCGAGAATAGAGAACGGTGTGACCTGGTGGGTCAGGTCTACGATGCGCACCTCCGGCGCAATCGAATACATCACGCCCCGGCAGATGGCAACCGAATCGTCGAGGGTACCGAAGTCGGTCATGAAGACGATCGTGGAAACGGATTTCGCCGTGGTCTCGGCGGTAGCCCTGTTTCCAGTGCACAGAATCAGCACGAGAACAACAACGATCAAAGACCCCAATGGCTCGGCCCTGCGGAAACTTTTTCTAAGCATGGTCACTCTCATAAGAGTTAAGTCCCGAATTTTAAATGGTGCAGGTTCAAACTAGAAGTCGGGATCGCAACACGAAACCCGTTATGCCATCTATAATTCTGTGGACCCTGTTCAGCAATATCACTGCAAGGAGGATGTGATGCCTGAGGCTATTCCGGAGAAATATCGCGACCTGTTCAGCAAGCGCGCCTTTGCCAATTTGGCTACATTGATGCCTGATGGCCGTCCGCAGGTAACCCCGGTGTGGTGCGATTTGGAAGGGGAGCACGTTCTTTTCAACTCCGCCAAGGGCCGCCAGAAAGACCGCAACGTACGTCGCGATCCGCGCGTAGCCATGGCAATCGTCGATCCTGACAATCCCTACCGTTACCTCGAGATCCGCGGGCGCGTGGTCGAGATCACCGAGCAAGGCGCCGATGCACACATCGACAAGCTGGCGAAGAAATACTTGGGCGTGGACAAGTATCCCTATCGGCAACCGTCGGAGACTCGAGTGATCTACAAGATTCAACCTGAACACACCACCACGATGGGCTGAGGAGCAAAACACCAGTGTCTCGCCATTGAACGATGGAGGACGGGCGAGGACGCCCGGCCTCCATTATTGTCTGCCGTTCCGAAGGCCTCTGGCCTCGAAAGTATCCCAGGAGACAAGTCATTCGCACTTACAATCTCTGTCTGCTCGGCTTTGGCAACGTCAACCGGACGCTGGGCAGCCTGCTGCAGAAAAAGAAGCACGAACTGCGCGAGCGGGGCATCGCCTGGCGGATCACCGGTGTCGCCACACGGAGGATGGGTTGGCTCGCTGATGCCGATGGCTTGGACGCAGAGGCTCTCAGGGACGGCTTCTCGGCACAATCGCGAGCGGGGGCGCGCGCGCCACATGATGTCCGCGAGTGGTTGCGCTTGGCGAAAGCCGACGTTGTCTTCGAAGCCACATCGCTCAGCCCGCGCGACGGCCAACCTGCGATCGATCATATTCGCGCCGCCTTGGAAGCTGGCGCACACGCTATCACTGCCAACAAAGGTCCCATCGTGCATGCATACGAGGAGCTGAGTACGCTGGCGCGCGCAAAGGGGCGAAGATTTCTTTTTGAATCTACCGTGATGGATGGGGTGCCCATCTTCGCTTTATTCCGCGACAATCTGCCAGTGGTTCATCTGCACGGATTTCGCGGCATCCTAAACTCGACCACCAATGTCATTCTCAGCGGCATGGAAGACGGCCTCAGCTTTGATCAGTCACTCGCAAATGCCCAGCAGATCGGCATTGCGGAAACCGATCCCAGCAATGACATTGAGGGATGGGACGCGGCGGTAAAGGTCGCTGCACTGGTTCGCGTGCTGATGGGTGTGCCAATACGATTAGACGAGATTCAGCGCGAAGGCATCCGCAACCTGAGCGGAGAAACCGTACGCGCTGCGAAGAAAGATGGCAGGCTTTACAAGCTGGTATGCCGTGCCCAGCGCACAGATGGGGGTGTGATCGCGAGCGTGCGGCCGGAGCAGGTGCCGTTGAGCGATCCGCTGGCCTGGGTCGCGGGAACATCCTCGATCGTGTATTTTGAGACAGATATCTTTCCGGGTTTGGCGATTACCGAAAACAATCCTGGATTGGAAACTACTGCGTACGGGATGCTGGCTGATTTCGTCCGTGCCGTGACCGAGACGTAGCAGAGTTACGTCTGTACAGAAAAATCTTATTCCTATGCTGACCGCTCAGAACGAAACAATGAACGCGCTTGATCTGGCTTGGGTTCGCTCCCAGTTCCCCTCATTGGCCCAGACTATCAATGGCCAGCCCGCAATTTTCCTCGACGGTCCCGGGGGAACTCAAGTTCCCCAGGGCGTCATCGATGCCATCTCCGATTATCTGAAGCATGACAACGCCAATACCGGCGGAGCTTACGCGACCAGTCGCCATACAGACGCGATGATTGCGGGCGCACGTTCCGCTATGGCGGATTTCCTGGGCTGCGATCCGGACGAAGTCATCTTCGGTCCCAATATGACTTCATTGACCTTCGCCATGAGCCGCTCAATCGGGCGCGAACTTGGTCCCGGGGACGAAATCGTGCTCACCTACCTGGATCACGATGCCAACATCTCTCCCTGGCGCGCGCTCGAAGAGCGTGGCCTGATCATTCGCATGGCCGAGATCCATGAGGACGACTGCACGCTCGATATGGACGATTTGGCGGGTAAGATCACCGACCGCACCAAGTTGGTTGCGGTCGGCTACGCTTCAAACGCAGTGGGCACAATCAATAACGTGGCAGAGATCATCCAGCTCGCTCACCAACGGGGCGCGATGGCTTGGATTGACGCGGTTCACTACGCGCCCCATGGTCCCATTGACGTCCGCGTCCTCGATTGCGATTTCTTGGTGTGCTCGACTTATAAGTTTTTTGGGCCGCACATGGGTGTGCTCTATGGCAAGCGTGAGCACTTGAAGCACCTTGAACCTCACAAGGTTCGCGCCAACACGAACGCAATTCCCAACCGTTGGGAGTGGGGCACGCTGAATCATGAATGCATCGCGGGGATCGCTGCCTGCGTCGACTATCTGGCAGATCTTGGGCGGCACGTTAGTCCATCAGTATCCAGTCGCCGGGCAGCTGTGCTCGCCGCCTACGACGCAATCCAGAAGCATGAACGTGGATTAATGGAAGTTCTGATCCGGGGATTGGTCGCCATCCCCGGACTGAAGCTCTATGGCATCAGTGATCCGAAGAAATTCGATCAACGCTGCCCGACCGTTGCTGTCCGGGTTACAGGCCGCACGCCCCTCGAACTTGCGACTCAGCTCGGCAACCGCGGTTTCTTCACTTGGGACGGCAATTATTATGCCTTGAATCTCACCGAGCGCCTGGACGTGGAAAAAGACGGCGGGTTCCTGCGCATCGGGCTAGCGCATTACAACACAGCGGAAGAGGTGTCCCAGTTCGTGGCAGCGTTGCGGGAAATCGGAATGTAGGCGCGGGCGCCCACGCCCGTGCGGGGCCGCGACGATCGCCGTTCATCATTATTCACTCAGCTCAACGGCGAAGCTCCGTGACACTATCGCCCTTCGCGCATAGCACCACCGTCGCCAAGTCAATAAACAATCCATGCTCGACCAGCCCCGGCATATCGCTCAAAGTGCGCGCCAGGCCGGGCGGGTCAGGAATTCGGCCGAAGCTGCAATCCAGAATGTGGTGGCCTTCGTCGCTTACAAAAGGATTGCCTTTCGCGTCCAGTCGCAGTTTCACGGTAGCTCCCAAAACAGCTATTTTCCTCGCCACCAAGGGTTGTGCGAAAGGGATAACCTCGACGGGAAGCGGAAATTTTCCCAGCACCGCAACCTGCTTACTCGAATCGGCGATGATGACAACTTGCCGCGATGCCGAGGCGATGATTTTCTCGCGCAGGAGCGCGCCGCCACCACCCTTGATCATGCGTAGTTGCGGATCAAATTCGTCCGCCCCGTCGATGGTGACATCGATTGGCGGAAGTTCGATCTGCTGAAATTCATCCAGCGTGGTCAGCGGAATTCCTACGCTCGCAGCTAACTCCTTGGTGTGCACGGAAGTTGGGATTCCGCGGATTTTCAACCCTGCCCGGACTTTCTCACCCAAGAACCGTACGGCATAAGCTGCGGTTGAACCGGTTCCCAAGCCGACGATGTTGCCGTCGCGTACGAAACGCAAACTGGCGCGGGCGGCGGCGGCTTTTTCGAGATCAGGCATTTTCAGATCTTTCTTCGTCGGATCATTTGCCATGTCAGGTCGCGACTCCCACGACCGACTACTCTACCGCTTTCTCGTCCAGCGCACCAACTCTGAGTTGTTTCTGGTAAGCTGCCGCGAACATGCGTGCCGCTGCCATCTTTGGGCCGGGGGCTTCAGCGGGAAACCTGAAGCCATTCCAGGCTTCAGAAGTAACTTGGCGTACGGGGATGCCTGAAGCATCGAGCGAAGCCGACGCAATTGTCATCTTCGGCGGAGACGGTACTGTGCACCGTCACCTCCCACAATTGGTCAAGCTGCAGCTTCCTGTCCTGGTTGTCCCCTGTGGCAGCGGTAACGATTTCGCGCAAGCGCTGGGACTGCTAGGGGTTCGGGATTCGTTAGTGGCGTGGCGCACGTTTTCTTCTGGCGGCGGGAATGCGCGGATGATTGATTTGGGCGTGATTACCTCAACAGCTGAAGACTGGCAAGACGCGGGCGAGGTGCCCGCGCCACACGAGCATTATTTCTGTTGCGTTGGCGGCGTTGGTTTGGATGCAGAGATCGCTCGGCGAGCCAACCAACTTCCACGCTGGCTCCGCGCTCACGGTGGATACTTGCTAAGCTTCCTGCCTGCGCTGTTGAGGTTTGTGCCTCTAGCAATGAAGATCTCACTTCCCCGCGCGGGCGGGCGAGAAGAATTTGTCGCGAAACCCACCGTGCTCATTGGATTCGCCAACGCACCAACCTACGGCGGCGGCATGAAGATCGCGCCTCAAGCCCAGCTCGACGACGGGTCGCTCAACGTTTGCCTTATTCATAACATGAGCAAACTCAAACTGTTTTGTCTTTTTCCCACCGTCTATTTCGGACGGCACCTGGGCATTCGGCAGGTTGAATACTTTCAGACACAGAGCCTGCAACTAGAGACGGAAAAGCCGCTCGACGTTTATGCGGACGGGGAGTTCGTGTGCCGTACTCCCATTGAGGTAAAGGTTGCACGAAGCGCACTACGAGTGATTGTCCCCTAACTTTCTCCGGCGGTGCTACACTACGCTAATTGTATGGCTGAGAATGGTCGTTCCCGCACCCTGCTCTGGATCGTGATCGGCGGCGGAGTTTTCTTCCTCTTCGTCCTCGCGGTGTTTACGCTGGTGTACCTGACCCTGCACGCCGGTGGAGAGCAAGCTTCGTCGCTGAACTTCGGGGACAAAATCGGCGTGGTGGACCTGGAAGGCGTCATCCTTGATTCCACCATTCTTGTACCGCAGCTTAAGAAATTCGGCGATGACGATTCCATCAAGGCGATCATTCTACGCGTGAATTCGCCGGGCGGAGGAGTGGCGGCGTCAGAGGAGATTTATCGCGAGGTCAAGCGCCTGCGCGACGAAAAGCACAAACACATTGTAGCCTCGATCAGCACCGTAGGCGCGAGCGGCGCATATTACGTTTCCTCGGCAACCAATAAGATTTACGCCGACAATGGCAGCGTGGTGGGATCGATCGGCGTAATTGCCGAGTGGGTGAATTACGGCGACCTGATGCGCTGGGCCAAGCTGAAGCCCGAGGTGCTGAAGGTTGGCGCCTTGAAGGATACAGGCGATCCCAGCCGCGACATGACCCCGGCGGAGCGGGCCTACATGCAGTCGCTGATCGACAATATGTACGGGCAGTTCGTGCAAGCGGTAGCCGAGGGGCGCCACGCCAAGGCCGATGACATCAAGGCCATCGCCGACGGCAGAGTGTGGACCGGGCAGGAAGCGCTGGGGATGCACCTGATCGATCAGATCGGCGACTTCCAGAATGCGGTGGACGATACCGCGAAGTCGGTCGGGATCAAAGGCGAGCCCGTACTGGTTCATCCCGAGAAAGACCGCAAGACATTATCAGACTTGCTGTTTGGCGACATTTCCCAATGGCTGCCGACCCGGGAGAAGCTGTTAGACAACCAGATGGGATTCTATTATCTGTGGAAGTGAGAAGGGCAGGCTTCGGGCTTTGGGCTTCGGGCTTCAGCAATCACGTTTCAGCCTTAATCGGAATCGCGAGGCCTTGCGGAAACTCACGCTTCTGCTTTCAAGCCCGCCGCCCGAAGTCTGGAGCCTGAGGCCTGAATTTCCGACGCCCGCCTTTAAAATGCCACTTGCGCACAACCCCTGAAATTTGAGAAGGTTATGCAGGCCCTGATGTGGCTCGGGAGCCTCGACCCAGGCGCAAGCCACTTTCATTACGACAGGTAGGGAGCAAAGAGGCGTATGACCAAGGCTGACCTGATTGATGAAGTGTCCCAACTCGCAGAGTTAACCCGCAAGGATAGTGAAGTGATCGTCGAAACCATCTTCGACAGCATCGTGCGCTCGCTGCGCGTGGGCGACAAGATTGAGATTCGCGGATTTGGCAGCTTCCGCACCCGGCAACGCAAGCCGCGCGTGGGCCGAAATCCCAAAACCGGCGATCGCGTGGAAGTCCCGGCCAAGAAGATTCCGTTCTTTAAGCCGAGCAAAGAATTGAAGGATCTGGTGAATACGGGAGTGACGGAGACCGCCTCCCCGGCTCCAGCGACCCCCGCATCTCCTACACACTGAGGGTGGCTCGCTATGCTCGCTGCCCGGACGAGGCGTCCGGGCCTATGTGATGTCTGCCGCAATCGATCGCTCCTCGTCTCAGTAGTTAGCTCAGATTCATGTTTGCCCGCAAGATTCGCGTCGAGTACGAGCAGAATGGCCGCCGTCTCCCTTGCGCGCTGAAGTGGCTGGACAGTTTCTCCATGCGCAATTTCACGAACGCCAGCGTCTTCGACAATACCCTGCCTGTGGCCGATGGCCTGATGGAGATCGGCACCCAGGTTCCGCTAGCTGAATTAAAAGACGCAATGGAAGATTGGTTCCGGCGGAAAAGCTATATCCCAAAAGATGCGTCTCTGATATTGACCGAAACCCCAAAAGCTTAAACTACTCTTCAATGGAGGACGGGCGTCTCGCCCGTCCAGCCGGGCGGGAAGCCCGGCCTGTTACCGCTACTTGTCGTAGTGCAGCAGGGAATAGACGTCGTATCCCGCCAGCTTGTCGCGCCCCTTCTGGAAGTCGAGTTCCACGACAAATCCCAATCCCACGACTTCCGCGCCCAGCGAGGCCGCAAGTTTGGTTGTAGCTTCGGCGGTGCCTCCGGTAGCTAACAGGTCATCCACGATGATCACACGCTCGCCCTTCCGGATTGCGTCTTTATGAATCTCGAGGGTGTTCGTTCCGTATTCCAAAGCGTAATCGTAGCTGGTGGTGGCTGCCGGAAGTTTGCCGGGCTTGCGCACCGGAACAAAGCCGGCATTCAGCCGGTAAGCCAGGGCGGGAGCGAAGATGAATCCGCGGGCCTCCATGCCCAGCACTAAATCGATTTTCTTGTCCAGGTAATGTTCGGAGAGAGCATCGATCAAAGCGGCGAATCCCACCTTGTCTTTCAGCAGCGTAGTGATGTCGTAGAACAGAATCCCCTGTTTCGGGAAATCAGGAATTTCGCGAATCAACTTCTTCAGCGGTTCGCAGTTGACGCTGGCTTTGATCGGGGTTGCGTTGCTCGGCATTCACCAGGCTCCTTCGATGCGAAAAGTGGTAAGACCAGAAACTGGCTTGGCTTCGGATTCCTCGACATCGTCAACACGCGCCGCGCGCGGACCTTCCCGCAGACGCGAGCGCAAACCCGCCAGTTGATCGCGCGTGCCCATAGCCAGAACTTCTACGCTGCTGTCGGCATTGTTGCGCACCCAACCGGCAATGCCGAGCATGTGTGCCTCGCGTTCCACAAACCAGCGAAAGCCTACACCTTGCACGCGTCCGCGAACCAGAAAGCGGCGGGCTAGAATGGCTTTTTCGGTGGATGCCATTTTTCCAACCAAAGTGTCATCCTGAACGCAGAGTGCCTTACGCCCACAAGATTGTCATCCTGAGCGGAGGCGTCGTTCGCGAAGCGAACGGCGCTGTAGTCGAAGGACCCCGGTGCTGCCAGTTCAGCCGAGAGGCGTCAGGGAATTCTCACAGTCAGTCCCGCCGGCAATCTGGTGAGAATGCCTTGCCACTTTGTCGTAGCGCGAACATTTGGTGGTCCTTCGACTCCGCAGATTCTCCGCTTCGCGGAGAATCTGCTCCGCTCAGGATGACACTTTTGGGTTTGATTCCACAAAGCAGCGCGCCGGTTCTGCTCAAAGCGCCCCGAATTCTACGCCCGCGACAGATACACTCCCTCGGCAGTGTCCACGCGAATTTTTTCCCCTTCGTTGATGAAAGGCGGCACCTGCACCACAAGTCCAGTCTCGGTTTTTGCCGCCTTGGTCACGCTCGAAGCGGTTGCGCTCTTCAGTCCCGGTTCCGTCTCAACCACGGTCAATTCGACCGTTTGTGGCAGTTCAATCCCCACCGCCTTACCATCGAAGAACTCTACTTTGATCTGCAAGTTGGGAATCAGATAATCCACCGCGTCGCCGAGGACCTCCCGCGTCAGATGCGTCTGCTCGTAATTGGTGGTGTCCATAAAGTAGTAGCTGTCGCCGTCGGCGTACAGGAACTCCATCTCTTGCTCATCCACGTTAATTTTCTCAATCGGATCAGGCGAACGGAAGCGGTGCTCGAACATGGCGCCGGTGCGCAGGTTGCGGAGCTTCGCCTGGATAAACGCGCGAAGATTGCCGGGCGTGCGGTGCTCCACGCTGAAAACCGAATGCAGATCATTGTTGTGTTTAATGATCATGCCGGGACGAAGCTGGGTGGCAGGAATAGACATTACTGAATGAATCTCCTTTAGTTGCGGGTAGCCCGGCGGACGCGGGTAGTCCACATTTTCCGCCAGACATGAGGCTCAAAGTGCTTATTTTACAGGACTTGAACCAATATGGGAAATCGCAAGCAGATTAAAGTTTACGAATGCGACGTCGCTCGGTGCATCAGGCAGCTAGAATGGTGTTTGGCGAATCCAAGCTGCGGAATGTCATGAACCGAGAGGAGCTTTTATGCGTGCAGGGAAATACGAGTCTTCAGAAGGAAGCGCGGCAGGAACGGCGATTACTTTTCTGCTTATCGGATTGGGAGCGGGTGCGCTGATTGGGCTTTTGTATGCGCCGAAAGCCGGGAAACAAATCCGCAAAGAACTGCGGCGCAGATATGAGGACGCCCGCGACGTCTTGGACGACTGGAAAGACGACGCCAAAGAAGTTGCCGAGGACGCTCTGGAGCGCGGCCAGGAAATCGCCGACGAATTGCGCGACCGAGTGGCGCCACTGGCTGCGGCCATGAAGCGCCATTAAAGACCTGATGCGCTGAGACCCGCAGTATAACGCCGCCGCTCTCCGGCCCGGCGATGGCGCATCTGCGCCCTAACAGTGAGGGCTAGATGCCCTCACGAAAGCCGGCAGGATGCCGGCGCTACTAGAGCGCAAATGTCTAGCTGAAGATTCCTGCGAAGAAACCTTTGATCTTGGCGAACACGCCGTGGTGCGTAGGCTTGGAGTGAGTTTGCGGTGGGGGGAGAACCGCGATCTCGAGAGTCGCGGGACGTGGTAAGTCGCGCACCGGCGAAAAGTCTACGTCTCGAATCAGAGCTGGCTTCGGAGCTTGTCGGTTACCGGGCGGCAAATCCTCCGCCCGAAAGACGAACGGCGCCTCAACCTGCACATGCACATCATTTGGTTTTGAAGGTGGAAGAGCGGCCGTCTCCGATGGAAGATTGCCAGATTGCGCTAACTGCAGAGGTAAAGATGAGGACAGCTTCGCATCGGAGACCGTCGGTTCGGGCGGGAGTGCGGCGCGCAGCATAGGAATGCCGGGCGGCGGGCAGCCGCAACTGGTAGGCACAGCATTGTCCACCAGGTTCAGACGGCCGGAGCGAAATACAATTTGCTCTGTAGGCTTGACCTGATAATTCCCATCTCCCAAAAGTTCGGAAACGATAACGGAAGCGGTGTTCCCCGGCAAAGCGCGGATGCAGGTATTGCCCCGCGAATCGGCACTGACGGCGTAATGGAACTCGCCCGGCCCAGCCAGCAAGATGCGGAAATCCGGAGTCAGAATCGAGTCCGCCGAAGCATCCAAACTGTAATGCGCTTCAAGCGCCCCGATGTTCATCCCCAGCATCAAGGCATTCCCATTTTGCGACGAAGTCACCGAGACCGTAGTCCCGGGACAGACCAGCACTTCGCCTCCCCGTGCCAAACGCAACACGGACGTATCGGAGCCTGCAGTCACTGAAGATCCTGCGGCCGCGTGGCTTCCCGCCAGAATGACCGCGCCCGAGGAGCCCGGGCTCAACGGAACCGCGACGGGCTGAATGCCTTGGGTGAAAGCCTGCACCGAGGGCGGTTTAGCGCTCGCATCATCCGCAGAGTGCAGGCGGACCATCAAGCGATTACCAGCTGCGTCCCAAGTATGTCCGACTGGCTTAAGTAGGTCGACGACTACGCGGGTAACCGGCGGAGCCTTCTGATATTGATTAATTCGAACCCGGCGAATCTCTCCGCCGTGGATGTCGACCCGGGTGTTGTTCCCCGAGAGCAAGGCAGCTGGCACCTCCGCATTTAGCAGATCAATGACCAGCCGGGATGGATTATCCAGCGTGCTGATCACGGGAACTAGCGGGCTGGTGGAGAGGATTTCCACCGCCGGTCCTGCATACCCGTTCACCACCTTCAAGCTGCGAACGACGACGGGAGGGTCTGTGGTCGCCAGCAGCGTTGGCGTCGACTGCGCCTGGATCGAGGCAATGAGCAGCGCAGAAAACAGCAAAAGCCCAACCAATGAACTGCGGAAGCGGGGAAGTAACTTCATCGCAAAATTAGTTTCTTAAGGAAACGATACCACTGCCCTGCGCTAGAGAGAAGTGTCCCTGGAAACACGAAGGTCACTACAACGGATTGCCGGGCCGCGGAAAACTTCTCAAGTTGGGTCGAATCGGAGCGGCACGAGTTTTCGGGAGGGGTACGAGTTCACTCATGCCGCAAAGCTTCAAAAGAGCCGGGGCTTCAGCCCCTGAGCGTGAGCTCACGGTTCCGACAGGAATTCATACTCATCGATGACCGCGGCTACCGCGACCCGGCCTTCGTTGCCGCCTTCGTCCACCCGCACCACTTTCCCTTTGCATCGCACCCGAATGCTTTCGGTTAGGGTAATTTCCGGCGGCAGGGTAAGGGTAAATTCAATCGTCGAACCGGCGGCAATCGCCGAGTCCACATAGAAGCAGATGCCGCGAGCGCTCACGTCTCGGGTCTGTGCGGCTTTTTCCTGCACGCCATCTTCGGTGTAGGTAACCGAAACGGGCAGCCGTAATGCGAAGCGACGGGTGGCCCGCTTGTCCTGCTCGACCTCGGCCATGAGTCCTCCAGGAAAGCCTGTAAAGCATGGCGTGTTGCGTTCACCCTGTCAAGACTGTAGTTTGGGGAGCGTCGGCCGCCTCACTCAGCGTTCTCAGCGGACTTTCTCTGCGTTCTAAGATTTGCGGTAAGCTGGTAGCAGCATGGTCTTCGTCCTGGATAACTACGATTCATTCACCTACAACCTGGTTCAGTATCTGGGTGAACTGGGCGCCGAAGTTGAGGTACGCCGAAATGATCAGGTAAGTGTGTCCGAAGTCGAAGCTATGGGCCCAGAGCGCATTCTGCTTTCACCCGGCCCATGCACGCCGCAAGAAGCCGGAATCAGCATTGACCTGGTTCGCCATTTCGCCGGCAAGGTTCCAGTACTCGGAGTCTGCCTGGGACATCAGGCCATAGGCGCGGCCTTCGGCGGCGAAGTCGTCCGCGCCCCCCAACTGATGCATGGCAAAACCAGCCAGGTGCAACACGACGGCAGAACGATCTTCAGGGGCCTGCCCTCACCCATGACGGCTACCCGCTACCACTCGCTGATCGTGCAAGAAAAAGGCCTGCCGAAAGATCTCGAAATCAGCGCGTATACTGCGGAAAATGGCGGAACCCGCGTAATAATGGGCTTGCGCCACAAGCACTTTCCGGTCGAGGGCGTGCAATTCCACCCGGAGAGTGTCTTAACCGGCGAGGGCAAGAAACTGATAGCGAATTTTCTGCGGATGTAAATCGACCCCGCTGACTCAAAGGCAAAGCCTGATGCCCCAGGTCTCGCGCTTTTCGAGAACTGGGATTGTTTCCCAGCGCCTCGTGACACTGAACAAGGTCGGCGAACAACAGCGCCGGGAAGCAGCCTGCAGCAATAATCACTCAACAGCGTCACTACCACCGCGGTTCGCGAGGCTGCCGCGCGTGGCCCTGATAATCGTCGCGTCCACCGCCGCCACCGCCGGAACGTCCACCGCCGGGACGTCCGCCGCCGCGGGGTCCGCCGGGACCGCGATCTGTCTTGGGACGCGCCTCATTAATATTCAACGCGCGGCCGCCGAGTTCTTTCCCGTTCAGAGCCGCGATAGCTTTCTCGGCTTCGCCAGCATCGGCCATTTCTACGAAGGCAAATCCGCGAGAGCGTCCGGTGTCACGATCGGTGACCACGCTGACCTGATCGACTTTGCCATGCGGTTCAAACAGTGTGCGCAGCTCCGCTTCCGTGGTGCTGTGAGGGAGATTCCCAACAAAAAGCTTCTTCATGGATTTCCTTTTCCTGTAAGCCAACGCTAGACGTCAGATTTCGTCGGCGGGTTCTGTTCAGTGAGTCGCGTTGGAATGCAGGACACGCGGTTCAGTGGAAAGCGCCAGCTCCGGTTGAGCTGGCTGCTTCTCTCAGTCGCGAAGCTGCAAGCAAATTACTCTAGCGCTGATTCTAAGCGGCTGAGGTCGCACTGATTATACCCGCTCGCCGTTAATTGCAAGGGGAAATGTAAGATTCGAACATTGGCTGGACTTGAGAGCCCATTCGCTTCGGCAACTGCTTGCCACCCCATCGCGAAAACGCCGCATTACCTTCGGTACTACCCTCTTACCGGCAAAAGTTGACTCATCTGCTATACTGTATCTGCGTTTGAACGAAATCGGTTGTTGAGCAGCTTCTTGCAAACCAGCTAGCCGCCCTCAGTACCTCCGACTCGCACCAACGTAAATAATCTGAAAAGGATACAAGCAACAAAATGGCAGAACAAGGAACAGTAAAGTGGTTTAACGACGCCAAGGGCTACGGCTTTATCAGCCGCCAGACTGGCGAAGATGTATTTGTGCATTTCTCGGCCATTCAGGCGGGCGGCTTCCGCAGCCTGCAGGAGGGCCAGAGCGTGGAGTTCGAGGTCACCAAAGGACCAAAGGGCTGGCAAGCTGAGAACGTTCGCCCTCTGTAAGCCGGGCGACGTATGATTAAGACCTCGTGCCCGCCAGCCGCAACAAGGGGCGGGCACGTTTCACAGAATTACAATCCTACTCCCGGATGGAGTTCTCTGCATGCAGTCTGACGCCAAGAGTTCTTTCGCTGTAATCCGCTACAACTTGCGCACCTACGAATCCGGCGGCGTCATGGCCGTGATTAAAGGCAAGGAAAGCGCCG
Source organism: uncultured Acidobacteriota bacterium (assembly GCA_963832245.1). Lineage (GTDB taxonomy): Bacteria > Acidobacteriota > Terriglobia > Terriglobales > Acidobacteriaceae > JABDBE01. Next base: position 138,807 of record CAWHTG010000004.1, on the reverse strand, counting down.
AAACCGTCCTCAAACAATTCGAACAAAGCCAGACCTCCGAAGACCGCCACATAGGCTGGCGCTACTTTCTTGAGAAGACGGACCTGAAAGCCGGAATGGATCCGGTCGAGGCCACCAACCTCCGCCAGTCCCGCCTGGAAATCCGCGAAGCCGAAGCCTAGATCCGATTCACCCACGTTTTGGGGAGGGCCCGACTTCAGTCGGGCTGCTAAGTCACCGAAAATGTCTCCGCGCTTTAGCGTCTGAGGTGTTCGCCGGGTTCATAATCTCCAAATCACGCTCAGTATGCTGAGCAGCGGAGTCCTTCGCAAAGCCAAGCCCTCCCAAACGAACCGATGGAGGACGGGCGTCTCGCCCGTCCAGCCACTGTGCCCGCCTTCCCGCTGGCCTCCGCCACCCTCTGTCATCGTCTTAGCGCTGCATTCAAGTCCCTAGACAAGATTCACGTCCCGCAAGGGAGCTCATCACCAAACAATGCGTTCCCCTTCTAGGAACGTGCGAGAGCACGCCGCGCCTTGGAGTAGTCGCCAGTAGGGCTAGTCCAATTGCTGGCCAACGTTCCCAATCCCCAGAACAGGGCAAACAAAGAAAACCACCCGCTACAGGGCACTCCGCTACGCCAAGCCCAACAGACAGCCAACGTCGGAAGCACGGCTGAGGACGTTACGCCGGCAGCCCACATGAGCGCGCGGGCGGCGGGTTTTGCTGCTTGCATCGAACATTTCTCGGTTTGCACGCCAAAGAAGGGAAGATGTTCAAAAATCCACCGCAGTCCTGGCGGCCAGCCTTCAGGATTTGCCGTTCCTCCAACGCTGTAGAACTGAAAACGAATGCCCAGGGACCGTCCGACCAGCCAATGCGCGATCGCGTGCGAAAAAAAGTACAGAAGAACCCATGCCAGGAGCATTTCGGTCACGGCAATTGCTGTCGAGGATGACGACCGAGCCGCCCTCAATGCTAAACACGCAGCCAGAATCCCGCCGATCTGCAAAGCGTTGCCCGCCGCAATGGAGAGCCGCGCAAAGACCCGGCGTTTCGTGGCGACGGCAGGATCCACCGATTCCTCCTTGTAATCCCAGCTTTTGGGGCTGCTGAGGCGGTTAATTGTACGCGCCCCAAACGAGCTAAAGGACGGATTTTCCGGCATCGCCTAACCACCTTGATCCCCGGCGTTTTAGTTCCTTGACGCAGTTCACCGCCCGGAGTAGCGTTGCGCCATTCGCACAGATTTCCATAGCTCGCGCACCGGAGGACACTATGTTTTCCAGGCTATTCTGGGCGGTGGTGTTCGTGGCTTTCGCTCTCCATGTTGTACTGGCACAGGATCCGACCAAGGTTGAGCCGAAGCACTACAAACTGGCCTTTGAGAATGATTGGGTGCAGGTGGTGAACGTCCACTATGGCCCCCACGAAAAATCAGTCATGCACGACCATCCCGGGGGCGTGGTCGTCGTCCTCACCGCTGCACACTTAAGGTTCACCGGTCAGGACGGAAAAATCAAAGAAGTCTACGCCAAACCCGGAGAGTCGCGCTGGTACCCGCCATTTAAACACCAGGTGGAGAATCTGGGCGATACGTCTTACGACGCTGTTTACATTGGAATTAAGAGCAAGTCGATAGCCGGTAACCGAGGCTCGGGCAGCCCAGGCTCGAAGCCGCAACCTCCCCTGGACGCGCAGACGGCAAAGATCGTGGCCAGCTATCTGGCTTCAACCAGCCGATAAGCGCCGCCAGACCAAGAAGCCGGGGCAGCGACGTAACCTCTTGTCTCCCTTGGGTTCATGCGTTTCTCGATAGCGCCGAAAACCGAGGCACCTCTAGGAAGGTTGCCTGCATCCTACCATTTGTTTAGAGCGGGGGGTCTAGCCTTGCCTTCGCGTATCCAAAGACATAGAATTATATCCACGAGCGTGTGTGCGAGGAGTACCTCTTCTATGTTCCAGGTAGGTTTAGGACGCTACCTTCTTTTTTCATCTTTAGTGCTCTCCCTTTTTGGGCTTAGTGCGCGCGCGATAGCCCAGCAGGATGCCAAATCAACCGGCAGTGATCAAGCCGGTCCCGCAAACGCCCCAGCTGGCCAGGCCGTCGATCCCTTAAAGCGCCCGCTAAGCGAAAAGCAAAAGAAGGAAAACGCCAAAGCCCTGAAGCAGGAACTCAGCAAAACCTACAAGAAGTGGCTGGACGAAGATGTCGTCTACATTATCTCGGACGAAGAACGCAAAGCCTTCAAGCAACTCTCCAACGACGAAGAGCGCGACCAGTTCATCGAAGCCTTCTGGCAGCGTCGCGATCCCACCCCCGACACCGAAGAGAACGAGTTCAAAGAAGAACACTACCGCCGCATCGAGTACGCCAACGAGCATTTCGCCGCCGGAATCCCCGGCTGGAAAACCGACCGCGGCCGCATTTATATCATGTACGGGCCGGCGGACGAGATTGATGCTCATCCCAGTGGCGGGACGTACGATCGGCCTATGGAGGAGGGCGGGGGGCAGACTTCGACTTTCCCGTTCGAGGACTGGCGGTATCGCTATCTGGAAGGCATCGGCCAGGAAGTGATCATCGAGTTTGTGGATACTTGCATGTGCGGCGACTTCCACATGACGTTGGACCGCTCGGAGAAAGATGCGCTGCTGCATACTCCGAATGGGGGGGCCACGCTTTACGAGCAAATGGGACTGGCCTCGAAGGCACAACGCTTTAATGGCGGCCTGGAGAGCCTGGGGCCGGGACCGAATAGTGCCATGCAGGGCAGCAAGGAGTTTGACCGGCTGGAGCAGTTCGCCAAGCTGCAGGCTCCTCCGCCGGTAAAGTTCAAGGATCTGGAGGAAGTGGTCAGCCACAAGATCAGTATCAACTTGATGCCGTTCGACGTGCGCGCGGACTTCGTAAAAGTGACTGCCGAAACGGTGCTGGTTCCCTTCACCATCCAGATTAAGAACCGTGACGTCACTTTCGTGAACAAAGATGGAGTGCAACGGGGCCTGGTTAACATTTTCGGCCGGGTCACGACTTTGACCGGGCACATCGCGCAGACCTTCGAGGATACAGTATCAGCGGATATCCCGGCAGAGTTGCTGGCCAAGGCGGCGGAAAATTCGCAAGTTTATTGGAAAGCGATTCCGTTGCGGCCCGGCCGCTATCGCGTGGACATAGTTGTAAAGGACGTGAACGGCGACCGGGTGGGAACCTGGAGCAAGGGTGTGCAAGTACCCGATTTCGCGGACGACAAGCTCGAAGCTTCTTCGCTGATCGTGGCCGATCTGATGGAACCTGTGGCAGCCAAGAACGTGGGCACGGGAATGTTTGTGATTGGCGCGACCAAGGTGCGTCCGCGGGTTCCGTCTGCCGACGGCAAGCCCATGATTTTCAAGCGCAATCAGAAGATGAACTTCTGGATGCAGGTTTACAATCTTGGTATGGACGATAAAACGCACAAGGCGTCGGCCACGGTTGAGTACAATGTGGTTAGTGCGACAACCAATAAGCCCGTGATTCATACTGTCGAATCGACGGACCAGATGGGCAACATCGGCGACCAGGTGACCCTGCAGAAGACGCTTTCGGCCGCCAACCTTGATCCGGGTGTGTACCGCATTCAGATCAAGGTGAATGACAACGTCTCCAAGCAGACGGTGGATCCTTCGGTGACTTTCGCCGTTGAGTAAACTGAAAGGCTTGGTCTCCCTCGAGGTGGTGGGTTGCTGAAACTCGGTAAGCTTCGGTTCTCGGTGCTCCTGCTGGGCCTGGCGCTTCCGGCGTGGAGTGCCGACACCTCCGGTACCATTTCCGGGTACGTGCGCGGGGGCAGCGGTATCCCGCAAATGGGAGCCGTGGTGGAAGTACTGGGCGCGGCGGCGCAGAGCCTCAAAGTATTTACCGATGAGAACGGTTTCTACGCCGCTGCCGGGTTGCTGCCTGGAGTTTACAATCTCAAAGTTTCCGCTCCTGCTTTCTTACCTGCTTTGCGGGAGCACATAGGGTTGCATGCCGGCGGGACCGCCGTGGTGAATATCACTCTCAGTACGATTTTCGAGGCGGTTCAGATTGCTCCGGCGCGGGGCCCCACAGAAAATGACGACTGGAAGTGGGTGCTGCGGTCGGTATCCAACCGTCCCATCCTGCGATTGGTGGACGACAATTCTCCCGCCATAGCCGCTGAGTCTACCAGCGCGGATCGGGAACTGAAGGGTATGCTGTCGTTCCTTGCGGGGTCACCCTCGGAAGGGTTTGGCAGCACATCCGACATGAGCACCGGTTTTTCCATGGAGAAATCCATCTTCTCTTCGGACACAGTCGGCTTGCGGGGCAACGTCGGATATGGCAGCAGCGCTCCCTCTTCGGTTCTGCGGGCGTCTTTCCAGCACAGGATGGACAACGGTTCAACACCGTCGTTCGCGGTAACCATGTGGAATCTGCCGGCAGCTGACCTGGCGCTGCACGCTCTGCAGTCGCTGGCGCTCACCACGTCTGATGATCTCGCATTGGGTGATTTTGTAGAGCTTAAGTTCGGCAGCGAACTGCAGTCCATCCAGTTCATGAACAGAGTGACTACGTTCCGTCCATTTGGGACGGCCGACGTGCATCTCTCCGCGAACACGGTGGTTGAGTATCGTTACGCCACTTCAGAACCGGATGCCCGGCTGGACAAAGGCTTTGAATCGGGCTCCGCGGATGTGGACGAATCTGCGCCGCATGTCAGCATGACCGCGTACTCGACCACGGTGGAGCATGCGCATCACCACGAGCTTTCACTTTCGCATCGCATGGGCAAGAGCAACGTGCAACTGGCCGCCTATACCGATCGCATATCCGATCCCGCGCTGATCGGTGTGGGAGAATTCAGCACGGATAACGGCAATGTGTTGCCCGATTTGAACTCGGGAACATTTACTTACCAGGGAAGTGATTTTCATACCCAGGGGATGAGACTGGTTTTTCAGCACCAGTTCAACCCGGAGTTGACCGGCACATTCGATTACGAATATGGCGGAGTGCTGGATTTAGCCACGCAGAACGTGAGGCTGGCGAACGTGTCAGAGTCGAGCGTTTCGCGTAAGCGGCAAAGCGTGGCGGGAAAACTTACGGGCACCGTCCCCAAGTCGAAAACTCGCTGGATGGCATCGTATCGCTTTATCAACGGAGAGGCTCTCACTCCGATCGATCTGTTCAACGCGTCGGCGGGTCGCGCCGATCCGTATTTGAATCTATTTTTCCGTCAACCTATCCCCGGAACCGGGTTCTTCCCCGGCCACCTCGAAGCTATTGTCGACCTGCGCAATCTTCTGGCGCAGGGATATGTCCCTGTCCTCGGGCACGACGGGCATACGGTTTACCTGGTGCAGGCAGCGAAAACCGTAAGCGGCGGCGTGGCGTTTACCTTCTAGCTATAGCTCAACAATAGCTGTCAGACGGTGTGATGTGATGGCCCGGTTTCGTCAATGATCCTCTTGACACTCTGGAAACGCGATCCTAGAGTTCCTTTGTGAACCACGAATTTAGTCGCTCTGTCGTCCTCAAAGCGACTTCGCTCATCGCCGTCGCAGTCTGCGTCTTACTCTCCGGCTGCCAAGATGTCGGGACAACTTGGTCAGCAGAGGCGCGATCTCCCGACGGACTTTGGCTTGCGACCGCTCGCAGTCAACAGTGGGGAGGCCCTGGAACGGCCTATGATGCGAACCACTGTTTATCTAAAGTCGATTAAGGGGGCACAACCCCCCACCCAGGTATTGGTGTTCTCCCACCAGTATGCGACGATGAATCTGAAGATGGAATGGGTAACTCCAACGCACCTGGAAGTGACCTATGTGCCGAGCGAAAGGCCTGCGGACCACGTAGATCTCGACTTCCAAGTAGTCGAGTGCGCCGGTATCAACATCTCCGTGTGAGACCTTTCCAGTGAGACGACCGACGCTTCACATTAGCTGCACATTTTTCGCCGGCGATGAGTCACTCCCCTCTGCAATGTCCGTCACGCTCAGGGTCACCTTTTCCTCGACAAGTGTCGCAACATCGCCATTGCACTCATTGACCGTGGTTCAAGTTGCTCGCAAGCGCCTGCAGCCCGGTTTCGTCAAGAATCCTGCCAAAAGTGACACCAGCCCCCTAACAGAACCTTGTCGGCACCGCAAAAGCGGTTGGCAGCTTAAGGGATTCAAGTCCCGGCACGGGGGTGGCTGGCTCTTGATTAACCACACACGAGAAAGCGGCTGCCCTGTCCTTCTCGCGATCTTTGCGAGGGGCGGGGCTGTTAGCTGACATCGCGGTGGTCCTGTGGGGAATGCCAAGCTGCCCAGGACGACGCGCTATCTAGCGAGATTCAATCTCGACTGCAGCCTTCGTCGGTAGCATATTGCCGCGCCGGTGTCCCAGGTGGAAGTGCAGAGATCCTTCGTTGGCAGGCCTTCGCTTTGCGAAGGCCTGCGCTGCCTCAGGATGACAGTGGAAAAATGGAGCGCGTCCTCTAAAGGCCCCGCCCTCTCGCACAGCACGCGAGAAGGGCAGGGCACCCGCTTTTCGCAAAAGGAGCGTCTCCTCTTTTCCTAATTACTTCTGTAACTTGTCCCATCACACGTGGATTTCTACCATAGATTCTGGGCCACCATGCAATCTCTTCTGTTTTGTCCGGACGAGAAGTCTGCCCGTGCGTTGACTCCTCTCGTCGAGGGACTGGACATTCTTGTCAAACGAGAGACGGAAGTGTATTCGGCGATGAGAAGTCTCATGGCCGAATCCTTTGACTTCCTGATCATTGACTGTGAGGACGAACCCACAGGCAGGTTGCTGCTCAGAAATGCGCGCGGTTCCGCGATCAACAAGGAAGTATTCGCTGTGGCGATCGTCAACCCAGAAACCGGAGCTAACGCACTTCGCTTCGGGGCGGACTTCTTAATCACCAAACCCGTCCTTGCCGGACAGGCCGGCAAAGTCTTACGTCTCGTGCGAAGTGCCATTCTTCGACGGCAGCGAAGTTCGCCCGCGAAGAGCGCAACCCAGACCGCTGAGGTAAAAGCCGAGGCGCCTTCCTCACAAAGTTCAAACTTGGACTTAGCCGCACCGGGCACCGGTCTCTCCGTTGAGCATTCTGCGAAAGCTTCTTCAGACGGGCAGCTGGCCATTTCTTCCCCTCAGTTAATTGAGCCGGAGATTGCGACGACCGCAATCCGTGCGCTGACCGAAGATAGTCAGTGCCAGAATGAGCAAGCGCCCCTCAACGAAGAGTTGCGCAGCGAACCACCGGTCGCGGTCGGTCTCGAGCCAGCTGATCCCACCCATGGCGCGATTGAGAGCGCTCCGCAGAAAACATTTATTCCAGAATTACATCACGCCGATCAAGAGGTACCTGCGAAAATCAGAAAGACGCAGCCGCGACTTTTCACGGTTTCGTTGGTTACAGCGCTTGCCGTCATTCTTTTGATCGCGGACGTGATTGTCTGGCAGGTTGGTTTCAAGCACTCGTCTTCGACAGTACCTTCAAATACGATGGCAAGTGGATCTCTCCCTGAAGCGGCCACCACAGTTCCTAACGAGACCTCACCCGAATCGAGGACAGAAGAAGAGCCTGCTCTCACGGCCGTTCAGGATCAGTCAAACATCGAATCGGCTCCGGGTACCCGTGGAAATACGGTCAGTACCAGCAAGCCACAACGTGCGCCGGAGATCCGAACGACCAAAGCGGGATCCAATGGCAAGGCGTCGATGGAGGCGCAATTACTGACTGCCACCATATCGGTGAACAGCGATCCGCCCGCCGCCGCGCTGTGGATGGATGGCAGGGACACCGGACGAACGACTCCGACGCAGATGGTCGTCGACCAACCGGGCAGTCATACCTTTGTGTTTAAGAAGCCAGGATATCTGGACGAAACCGTTGCCACGAACTTGCGGCTGGGACAGACATTCCGCTTGGCGCCCAGCCTGCACGTGCTGGGCCGCACCGATGAAATCAAGATGGTGAACAAGTTCAGGAGAATTTTCGGCGGTAGCGCGCCGGGGGAAATGGGCACGGTGAAGGTGACAACCCAGCCTAAAGGTGCTGAGATCGCAGTCAACACCCGTATTCTCGACAAAACGGCGCCGGCGGAGTTTTATTTGAATCCGGGGAATTATGTGATCGACATGACGCTGCCGGGGTTCAAGACTGCCCATCGTGTGATAAGCGTGGACAAAGGCGGCAAGGTTGCGATCGACGCAGTTATGGACCGCGAATAGTAGGATTCCCTCCGAGGCTAAGGGTTAATCGCGTTCATTATCCGGACGCAGTCTCCTGGTTCCGATCTTTATTGCGCGCGGAAGAGGCAAGCTCTTTCATTTCCTTGCGTATCTGCTGGCGCCGGCTGCGTCGCTGTTTGGACTCCTCTTGTGCGAGGGCGGTCTTAGGTCCTGCTCGATATTGGTCGTCGAGTTCCTTCAGCGCCGAAATCTGTTGTAGAAGCTCCAGGATTCTGTCCGAAGATGCACTCATCGGTTTCCTCCGTTGGATCTGGCTTTGCGCCAGAGCGCGGTCAGAGCGTTTGCCGCGGCAGTCACGGCTTCCTGTTGAGTCAACGCGCGTTTCGCACGTTCCACAATTGGACGGTGTCTCTTGGAAGACTTGCTGGCCCCAAGTTGATCCAATGCGAGTTCATACTTATGCAGATTCTGCGCGTCCACCAAAGACATACTCGCCATCGATTCCTCCAAAGCCCCGCCATAAATCTACCTTCGTAATCGCGGGTTGCAAATAGGTCAAACCCTGAGAGTCGATGCGGAATGTTTGTAGTCAGAAGAGAGGAAAGTCGCACCTGTCATTGCCGATCAGGGTTTCGCCGATATCGAACTTTTCAACGAGGCTCATGTGTGCATTGCTAACCAAAGAAGCCCCGCTGGTGGAAAAGCCATGAAGTGGATATGGTGATAAGGAGACTAGAAATCGTTTGCAAGTTACACCAAGCCGTTCCGCGAACTGGTTTTTCCGGCCACGTCGAACGCAGTAGTATCTGGCTAGAGTTTCGGCTATTCCGGCAGGCCCAGGCGCCGCAACAGATCGGCAAATCTGGGATCTCCGTGGAGGATCTTGAAAGGGGGAACGCACTTCAGCAGCATGATGTCCTCGCCGTCTCGGGCATCGTACGCTTTGTCGAGCCATTTGAAGGCATTGTCCTTGTCGCCGACAAGTGCGTAGGCGGAGGCTATACCGGCTGGGTCGGCAGATTCGCCACCAGGTTGCTTCAGGGTCCGCTCAAGATTCTTTTGCCAGAACCCTTTTTCTCCTCCGGTCTTGAGGGCCTGCCGCATCGTGGCCGCCTCCGTTGCCGCATCCTCTGGGCTGGAACCACTCAGCAACTCGCTCTTCTGGTTCTCCTGGATTGACTCCTCGTATCTTCCCATCGTCACCAGAAGCCAGGAAAAGTACTGATGGGCGAGGGGAAAAGTGGGATCCATTGCGATGGTGTGCTGGAATTGTTGATAGGCCTTTTCGTAATTTCCAGCAAACATATAGGTCATGCCCATGAAGTTGTTTATGGGCAAGGACAAAGGGTCCAGTTCCAGCGCTCTCTTGTTCTCGGCAATGGCCTCCGACATTCGGCCCATGGGAGAGAGGTAGCAATTCGAATAAAACAAGTGGGCGTAGGCAGAGTTCGGGTTCAGTTCGATGGCTTTCAGAAATTCTCGTTGTGCTCCGGCAAGGTCGAAGTCGTAGTGCGACTTCACCATACCCAGGGCAGCGTGCGCTTCCGCCAGAGAAGGATCGAGCGCCAAGGCCTTGGTCGCTGCCTCTCTAGCTTGTGGAAGACTTTCCTTAGCCGAGTAGGCACCCACAATGTTGCTCATATTGTAGGCATCGGCGAGGCCGACATAAGCCAGCGCGAAATTTGGATCTTGTACGGTCGCCCGCTGAAGATATCCGATGCTCTCTTTTATAGCGGCGGGATTTCTCTGGTTCCAGTAGAAGCGGCCCTTCAAGTAGAGATCGTACGCAGCGGGGTTTACGGTACGTATTTTGGACAAATCGATTTCCTGCTGCGGCGTCAGATTAATCTGCACCTGTCGCGCAATTGCTTTTCCCAGTTCGTTCTCCATCTGCAGGAGGTCATGCAGCTCACGCTCATAATTCTGTGCCCAAAGATGGGTCTGGTCGCTGACCCGGATTAACTGCGCGCTGACCCGAGCTTCTCCACCTTCACGCCGCACACTTCCTTCCAGGATGTAAGCCACACCCAGTTCTTGCCCGATCTGGCTGACAGTCTTGTTGGTGTGCTTATAGGCCATCGCGGAGGTGCGGGCGATGACGCCCAAGTGCTCAGGGCTCACTTGGCCAAGGTCGGTAATCGTTTCTTCCGTCAGGCCATCGCTGAAATACTCTTGCCCCGGATCGTTGCTCATATTCTGGAAAGGCAGAACCGCCAGCATCACTCGCTTCTGGATGGAGGAGTTTGCGGACGGATGCGAGCGCTTCAGATAATAGATGACGCTCACAAGGGCGATGAGCAGGGCAGTTGCCGACAATGCGATGACCAACCAGGGGATGCTCATGGGTAGGATGTGCGGACGCTCGACGGTGGCGTCCGAAACCGTAACGCTCTCCGAGGGATCAGCGGGTTCAGCCACCGTGTTATGGACGGGCGCGACGAAGCGGTACCCCCGCCGCGGAATGGTCTCGATGAATCGGGGGTTGTCGGCCGCGTCACCGAAGGCAACGCGCAGTTTCCGGATGGCGGTATTGATGCCCTCATCGAAACTGACGAAGGTGTCGGCCGGCCAGACTCTGGCCTGCAATTCTTCGCGCGTAACTATTTCTCCGGGACGCTCCAGCAGAATGGCTAGAACCCGAAAAGGCTGCTCTTGCAGTGGGACTTTGCGCCCGCTTTTGTGTACTTCGCCAGCGCCCAGATCGACTTCGAAAAGTCCGGCGCGAACACGGCGGCCGAAACTGGTGGGCGCTTCCATAACCTCTACTCCAAAGCGGAACATGATTTTACCCCAAGAATCCAGTTCAGGAAACTTAATAAGTCCTTCAGGGACTTTCTCTTAGGAAGTCAGGAATGATTTACGTCCGGTCAATTGACCTGGTTCGGGTTACAGGCTAATACAACCCACACTTTCGGCAGTTTTTCGCACCAAAGCGGACGGCTGAGGAAGAGTACCAAAATCAAATCGAAGATCGAGGAGAGATTTATGAAGAAACATCTGGTAACAAATGCAGCCGCGCTAGTTTTGCTGATGCTCGTGGCTTTGGGGTCAGGATACGCGCAGCGTAATTCCGCAGCCTGCAATGACAAACTCATCGCCGGGAACTATGGATTCACGGTTCAGGGTACTAAATTGGCGGGAGCGGGACCCACTGGACCAATGGTGGGCGTTGCCATGACCCAATTTGATGGCAAGGGCAAGCTCAGTCAGATTGACACCGTAACCATCGATGGCGATGTGGTGGCCGATTTTACCCACACTCCCGCAACCGGAACGTACTCCGTGAACTCCAATTGCACCGGCACCTTCACCATTGACTTCACAGATGGCCGGCCGCCGGTGGTTACGAACTTCGTGGTCGTGGCGAATGGTGAAGAAATCGACACGGTGGTGATCAGTGCGGGTGGAAACCAGGGAATCTTGGCCACCGGCAGCATCGGAAAAAGGCGGTTTTGCAGACGCTAGTGTTCTTACCCGCGCCGTCCTTCCAGGCGGTCCCGAGTATCTTTTCGAGGGACCGCCACGATTTTGCGACCTCTCTCGATGATTCTTGTCGATGTCTGAAACGGAATGGTTCGCAACATCACCATCCCAAACGAGGAGTACCAATCATGGCTTCGACTGCGGTCAGGGAAGACAAGTACTAGGTCGTCATAGCTCCGAAAATTAATTCGCTCGACTATGGGCCAGTTCGCCCTGATTTTACGCATTCAGTAGTCGAAGCAGAACTTAGAAGGGAGGCTGATTATGGCTGCGAATGCAATACCCACACCTGAATTGAAGGCTGTTACGAAGAAAACGGCGGACGTCAGCGAGGAGAGCGCGAACGCAAGCGCCGCACCCAACGTGAAAGAACGGATCACCAAGGCGCTGCACGAGGTGTTCGAGGGACACGAAGAATACCTTGGGATGACGCCGGATTAGAGCCGGACTCGAGCTAGCGCTAGAGATGGCCGCTGCGGAATTTCGAACGCTCTTCTCATTTTTGGAGACATATCATTCGACCGTTTCAACAGGACGGAGTTCGGATCCTCACGACTGTTTAACGCTGTGTCTCTAAAACGCGCACGTTTCGGGCCGAACTCTACATAGCTCAGCCTTTTCCTCACGGCCAGGAGGGAAAAGCGCACGCAAACCGACCCGATTCGTCTGCCGTATATGCTCGCTTCTCCCCAAAGGTACACGGTAGAACCACACTACCCGAGCGGCGGATTCTGCCCGGGGCCTATCGAAGCAGCCTGTTGCGCGGATTTCATGCGGAGGGCCACCTGCGTGCATGAATGATTCTGCAGACCATAAGGAGATAGGGGAAAAAAATGATAGGAAACATCCGCACCCGCGATTTTGTCTTCCGCCTATAATGGCGGCGAGACGCAAGCTCATCTGGATCGAAAAAAGCAGTTCCGGGGGTTTCGGTTGCTCCGCGTGCGCCTGGGTCTTCAAGCCTTCAGGCGCTCCCGAGGGCAATTCCTTTGATGAGATGATGCGAAATTTCGAGCTGCAGCGCGACAACGAGTTTACCTCCCATATTTGCGCTGAACACCCTCATAGCCAAAAAAGCAAAGAGATGAACCATTAAGCCGCACTGCACGGCGTTTGCCACATCTATCGGCCGCTGCGCTCTGGGGTTTCATGCGAATAGCTTGAGCGAGGCAGTCGGCTCACCACAAGGAAATTGCGGAGTAGCGCAAATGTGATCAATCCGGTACAGACGGGGAACCATGTGCTTGCATACAGTGCCAAGTGAAGTCACAGTGCAGAAATGGAAACCAAGAAGGGAACACGATGAAACTGCTTACGATTTCTTTGCTGGTACTGTCGTCGTTGGCGATCAGCGCTCATGCCCAAACGGATTCTGCCGCCGTGAAAATCAATCTGGGGACGGCCGACAACTTTGCCTTGCTGGGCGGCTCCGGCATCACCAACGTTAGCGCTCAAACGTACATAATTGGTGCTGTCGGCAGTTCTCCGACGCCAAGCATAACGGGACTCACGCAATCTCAAGTGAAAGGTCACTTGTACCTTAAGTCGAACCCAGCGACGGCCTTGGCACAGAAGAATCTGACCGTGGCCTACGATCAAGCGGCGGGCGCACACTGTGGCACCGACCTTACCGGCAAGGATCTGGGCGGAATGAGACTCGGACCTGGAGTCTACTGCTTTTCGTCTTCCGCCGGACTGACCGGCACGCTGACGCTCGACGCTCACGGGAATCCCGATTCGCAGTGGGTTTTTCAGATCGGCAGTACTCTGACGACAGCCACGAATTCCAAAGTGGTAATGGTCTTAGGGCAAAAGGCGCCGCCCTGGGAAAAAGGTTTAAGAGGGTGCAATGTGTACTGGCAGATCGGTTCTTCAGCGACGATTGGGACCGGCAGCATTTTCGTCGGAAAGATATTGGCGCTTACCAGCATCACGCTAGACGGCGGGACCTTTCGCGGTAAGGGTCTAGCCAGACATGGCGCGATCACGATGTCCGCGCGGGAGACGGTTGACGGTCCGCCCTGTGATACCGTTGGCTTGCCGGACGGTAGCGGGATGGTATCTCAGAACTGAAGTAATTGTTCTGCGAGGCGATTTATCGCGGGGTTCCGAGCAGATTTATAGTCGCGGTGTCCGCTGGTTTTGCTACAAAGAAGTTGTGATCGTAGAGATCGCGGTACATGCGTCCGGCAATTTCCGCGGCTTTGGGCCCGAAGGTTGGGCGGCCGCCTTCGAGGAAGACGACTACAACGATGTGACCAACGTCGGTTTTGGCGTAGGAGGCAAACCATCCGAAACGCGTGCCGGCGTGAGAGCAGGTTCCAGTTTTGCCCAGAACTTCTTCCTCTTTGAAGTTGACCCGCAGGCTGCGCGCAGTGCCAAATTGCACCGCGCCTTCCATGCCGTCAGAAATTTCCGGGATCAGAGGGGCTATGTCAAGGCGGCGTTTTACGATCGGTTGGAAATTCGCGATTTCCTCCGGGACCGTGGGATGCTGCAGATAATACAGCGTTCCGCCGTTGGCGATGGCGGAGACCAGAGCGCCGAGTTGCAACGGGGTTACCGAAACCCCTTCGCCGAACGAACACATCTTGCCAACGCCGCCGAGTTTGGAGGGGATTTCTTCATTAGGATAAATTCCCAACTGCTCGCCGGGGATGCCGTAACCAGCTAATTCGCCAAGTCCGTATTGATGGGCGTAATAACTTACTTTCTCAAAGCCTAGTTCCCGGCCGAGCGCTTCGAAATATGCATTGTTCGAATGCGCCAGCGCCATGGTCAAATTCATGTGGTAGCGGCCGCCCAGACGAACCTCGGTTTCCTTGGTGATAATCCCTTCGTTGAGTGCGGCAAGTGCGACGGAAAGTTTGATGGTGGAGCAGGGTTGCGCGCCACTCGAAAGCGCGAGCTTTTGATTGACCATGGCAAGAATCCGGCCACTGGTGGGCTCGATCGCCACGACTGTGCCGTTCATGCCACCCAAGGCGTCGATGGCTGCGTCGCGGACCGTTAGATCTTCTCCCGCGGTGACGTCCCCTTCGGTAATATCCTGGGCGAAGGAGCTGGTGTAGAAGCGCTCGTAGTAGCGATGTCGACGATGCAGACTGGTGTGTGTTGTTGATGCGACGGCGCGGCTGTGGGCCAGGTGGCGCATACGCCTGCGCGCGTGCTGAGTCTCGCTAATCTTTTGTGACTTGGATTTGCGCGACGTCAGGGAGTGGGTGCTGACGGTAGCGGCAATGCCTACTGGGCAGAGCGCTACAAAAAAGGTAAATGCGATAATCAGACCTATGCCAGCGGAACGCTTCGCTGAGTTCACTTTACTGTACCCATCCCCGGAGGTCATTGCATAGTACGTAGCACGAAACCGGCCAACGATCGTCGTCACTGGCTAAGTTCCTGCTGATCTAGATGTTATGAAACTTCCTTTGGATTAGCAATCTAAAACATATTTCTTGGTAAACATTCAGCGCTTAATCTAACCAATTGCAAATAAAAGAATTGCAGCGATTTCAGGCCGTGTTATGAGCCTTTGGTAACGTTCGGGAGTTACTGGAACGATACTGCCTCATAATGGAAAAAGTTTTCCCTCGGTTGTGTTCACATGGTTTCAGCCCGCTTGCGCAGGAAAGCGGGGACGTCCAGATCGGATTGCTCGAAATTGGCGATCATGGCGTTGCGCATGCTATCGACGGAGATGGAGTCGCTCGTGGCTACGCCGGCAGCAGTTTGGGGCTGGGACTGCTGCATCACCATCGGCGGCGGTTCGGGATCAAGCTCGGGTTCACGCTGCGGCTCGTCGAAAAAGTCGTCGTGCCGTGAAACTACAAAGCTGGATCGCTCTTCTTGCCGGCGGCGGCGGTGATCGGAATCTTTGAAGCCGGTGGCGATGACCGTGATCTTCACCGAGTCTTTCATCTTTTCATCGAGCACGGCTCCGAAAATGATGTTGGCATCTTCATGGGCGGCGCTTTGGATGATGGTGCAGGCCTCCTGCACCTCGGCGAGTTTGAGGGAAGTGGATCCCGTGATGTTGATGAGGATGCCGCGGGCACCGTCGATGGCTCCGGCTTCGAGCAGTGGGGAGGCGATCGCCTTTTGCGCGGCTTCGGTGGCGCGCCGTGCTCCGTTGGCCGTGGCCGCGCCCATCACTGCATAGCCCATTCCGGCCATGATCGCTTTTACGTCGGCGAAGTCGCGATTGATGATCCCCGGAATGGTGATGATGTCAGAGATGCCTTGCACGCCGTGACGGAGAATGTCGTCGGCGACACGGAAGGATTCGAAAAAGCCCGCATCCTGCGCCACCGCCAGCAGCTTTTCGTTGGGGATCACGATGGTGGTGTCGACCGACTCCATCAATTCGGAGATGCCGCGCTCCGCCTGCTGCATGCGCCGTTTGCCTTCGAAGGCAAATGGCTTGGTGACGACGGCGACGGTGAGCGCGCCCATTTCACTGGCGAGAGACGCGATGATGGGGGCGGCTCCAGTCGCAGTTCCGCCTCCCATGCCGGCGGTGATGAACACCATGTCAGCGCCTTCGAGCGCTTCGATGATTTTGTCGGAATCTTCCAGCGCGGACTTCCGTCCAACTTCAGGATTGGCGCCGGCGCCCAAGCCATTCGTCAGCTTGACCCCGAGCTGAATTTTCATGGGAGCGCGCGCCATACGCAGCGCTTGAAGATCGGTATTGGCGACCACGAATTCGATGCCCTCCATGCCGGCATCGATCATGCGGTTCACGGCGTTGCCGCCGCCTCCCCCCACACCGATGACTTTGATTTTGGCGTCGTTGCGGGTGTCTTCGTTGAAGCTGATGCGAATGTCGTTTTCATTTTTCATGCAAACACCTCCGTTTTGATGACCAGCACTTAGCATTTAGCAGTTAGCATTTGGTCTTGGGGTTCGTTGTGCTTCCAGCAGAATCCTCTTTGGCCAAATGCTAAGCGCCAATTGCTAAGAGCTGCCCCTATGCTCCCTTTTTTGCGAATAATCCCATCAATCGCGAACTCCAGCGGGTGTCCTGCAAGCCGCGGGCGATGCGTGACCGATGGCCGTAAAAAATCATTCCCAGAACGGTGGCGAATTCGGGCTCTGCCAAGGTGGATGGCATTTTTGCGAGTGGAGCTGGCCAGGATAGCCGCAAAGGGCGGCGCAACACCGATTCGGCAATGTCCATGATCCCCGCTAGCCGCGACGTCCCGCCACTCAGCACGATGCCGCCGACACAAACATCGAGCATTCCGCTGTGGCGCAGGTTGTCGCGCAACATCTCGAACAGTTCGCGGGCGCGTGGCTCCAGAATTTCTCCGACCATGCGTTGCGAGATCAGACGGGAAGGCCGGTCGCCGACCGAGGGAACTTCGACTTCGTTTCCTTCGGGGATCAGGGTCACGATCACGTTGCCGTAGAGTTTCTTAATTTTCTCCGCCTCAGCTAGCGGAGTGCAGAGGCCAACCGAAAGGTCGCTGGTGAAATGATCGCCGCCGATTGGAATTACCGCAGTGTGAATTACCGCGCCTTCCTGAAAGACGATCAGGCTGGTTGAGCCCGCGCCTAAGTCCATCAGGCATACGCCCAGTTCGCGCTCATCGGCTCGCAGTACAGCGTCAGCGCCGGCCAGCGGCTCGAAGACGGTATCGTCCACATGCACACCAGCGCGGTTTACTGCTGTGACCACGTTCTGAGTGGCACTCGAACCGGCGGTGACCATGTGCACCCGGACTTCGAGGCGCATGGCCATCATCCCCAGGGGATCGTGTACGCCGCTCTGCTCGTCGAGGATGAACTCTTGCGGCAGCAGGTGCAGAATTTCGCGATCGGCGGGCAGAGGAATGGCGCGGGCTTTGTCAACCGCGAGGCGAATTTCGTCGCGGGCAATTTCACGGGCTCGCGTGCCCAGGCTGAGCCCGCCGTGACTATTCACTCCGCGTACATGCGAACCCGCAACTCCCAGTAGGGCGTGCTCGATGGGGGCTCCGCAAACGTCCTCCGCCTGCTCGACCGCTTTTTGAATGGATGCAACCGCTTTTTCGAGATCGACGATTACGCCCTTGCGGGAGCCGCGCGATTCGGAAATCCCGTGACCGCGGTAGCGCAGGCCCGAGTCGGTCGCCTCCGCCACCAGCACGCAGGTCTTGGCGCTGCCTACATCAATTGCGGTCAGAAGATTCTGGTACTGATTCGCCATGCCTATGGATGATCCTCTCCCTTGACAATTGCCGGACTCGGTTTGTTGCTCGGTTTCACGACAGCGGTGCCTGTTGCGGGCTGTGCGGGAGTTGTTTTTCCTGCTGTGCTCGGCGCTGCTGGCGCCGACGCAGATTGAGTCACAGGGGAACCAGACCTCGCCATGCTTTTGATCTGCGCACTTGTCCCTTTTGCGGCGATCTTGCGATGTGCTTTTCTCGCGGCCTTCTTCGCGGATGTAGCTTTTGCCAGCGGCTTTGCGGCCGGGGTTAAGGCTGCGGCTGATTTCGGGGCGGTGAGTTGGTGCGTGATCAGCGCCGCAGGCTTCACCCCTGCTGCTACGGCGGCTTTGGCCGACAAGATTGAGAGCGGCGCTTGCTTCGCTGTCCCCTGCAAGTCCGGGTTTACGATGATCTGCCGATCGTAGCGCAAATCCACGGATTCCAGCTTGTCGAACTGCTGCCGCCACTCCCGGACGTGGCTGACGTATACCTTGTAGCGTTCGAGATAGTTCGAGGAGCCTAGATGGACCAGCACTTCCCCCTGAAGGTCGCTAGGGAGCACTTTCACGTCCTCGGCGTCGGACAGATCAACCTCGCTGAGGTCCTGCAAATAGTGTGCCCTACCTACATCCAGTTGGCTTGCCAGATCGTTGTAAATTTTCATGCGCGCAACCCGGGTAGACGCGGGTTCGCCCGGGTTCATCCCCAAGATCACAGGGAAGGAGTACTTTTTCTTGCCCGCGGCCGGCAAATCCATAAGCGTGCCTACGGAATCGATCAGCAGGATTTTGGAGCCGACGCGCGCAAAGGCCACGGGTGTGCGTTCGTGGATTTCAATCCTCAGGCGGTTGGGAACGAACCGCATCACGCTGACCGATTCCACCCAGGGAATTTTCTCCAGAGTTTGCTTGCGCGCGGACAGCGGCACGAAGAAAATGTTGCGCCCAATGTCGCCGCCCATGACTTCCATGATCTGGTAGCGGGTGACGTTTTGCAGGCCAGTGATTTCAATGTTGTCGCTGGATTCGATGCGGAAACGCCAGGAGTGTTCGCCGTAGTGGTAGAGCGCTGCGACACCCGCGCTGCAAACGAAAACGACAACCAAGGCAAGGAGGCCCCAAGTCAGGCCAGTGGCGGCTTTTCTCGGCAGAGAACCGCGGCGAACGGAGACGCGCTTTTGCCCGCGCAGGAAGGGCGATTCCTGTTCCACGTCCAAGTCGAGCATGCGCGCATCGTCGAGTGCGTCATCCGGCACTCGACCCGCGGGCTCGTGGGCTGGTGGATACAACTCTTCCTGCGAGATGGTGGAACCGCTTTTTCGCGCCATCAACCCAGGCAGTTGTCGTCAGTGAATCGCTGAGCGGAGATAACTATAACTGCTTTTGGGGAATTGAGGTAGATGAAAGTTGGTGCCTTTGTGAAAAAATAAGGCGTCTACTGTGGACTATTGTGGTTTGCCTTGACCGGAATAGATGATCTTTCCTCCGCGGATGGTGTACGCGACTTTGGCAAAATTGCGCACGTCGCTCGCAGGATCGGCGTCGAGGACAACTAGATCGGCCTTCATACCCTTCTCGACGCGGCCTTTATCGGTTTCCTTGAAAAACTCGCCTGGATTAGTGGTGAGCGATGCCAGGATGTCCCGCCACGACATCGCTCGTCCCATAAACTCGAATTCCTGCGCGGTGTCGTACTTGGACTGGAAACCGACATCGGTCCCGAACAAGATGGTGCCGCCCTCGGAGAAATATGACTTCAACTCATCGACACCAGATTGGACGAGTTTGTCCGCCACGGCAGGGTCCGAAATCACTGTTGTCCACAGGGTCAGAGTCGGGATCAACGCAGTGTGCTGCCGCTTCATGCGGGTGAGTTCGTCAGCCGTATAACGACCCTCCGTCGGAATGGTGTGCGCGAGCACGTCGACACCGCCAGCCAACGCGTTGTCCACGCCTAGTGAGTTCTGCGGATGACTAAACACTGGCTTGCCCTGCGCGTGGGCCACGTCGACTGCGGCTTTTACGATGGCGGTATCCATATTTACCACAGGCTTGTTACCCATGAAGGAACCGGTGAAAAGCTTAATGCCGTCGAGGCCCATCTTCAAATATTGCTGAGCCATCTGTTCTGCTTCTTGCGGGCTGGCGGCCTCGGGCAATTGCATTTCCGGAGGAAGGTAGACCGGGTGTCCGTTGTGCGGAAAAATGTCCCCTGCCATCAGGATCTGCGGCCCGGAAATCTCTCCGCTTTCGATCCGCCGCCGAAGCGCTAGCGTGTTGCTGGGGTCGGAACCGAGATCCCAGACCGTTGTCAATCCCCAGCGGGTGAGCATCTCCTGGATGTGGGTTTCGATCTTCTCCGCCGGGGCGAGGGCAGCGTGCTCCCAGCCTGTTTCGAAATGCACGTGGCTATTCCAGAAACCGGCGACGATCACCTTCCCGGTGCAATCGATCAATTGCGCGGATTTGGGAGCTTTCAAATCTGAGCGCTTCCCCACGGCAGCAATCCGGCCATCATGAATAAGCACTTCTGCATTATCGATAGGTAAGACATCTGGTGCGGAGTAGACCGTGCCCCCTTGAAGAACAAGGTCGCCGCCTCCCGTCGTCGCAGCGACTGGGTCAACCTGGCTCACCAGGAGTGGAAGGGCAAGCAGAAGACCAAATCGCAGATTCATCTCACACAGCCTGCTTGCTTCGGCTGGCTTTGCCGATGCTTTCCACTTGCGATAGGTGGTTCAGGTCGTGGCCGGCGAACATGCGGACGATATGGGTGATCGTCTCCTTGCCACGCTCCTCGTGCATGCCGTAGTTTTCCCAGAGATTCTTGGGCAAAGACCCCAGCATGGCCAGGTTGCTTTCGCGGAGCACGCGAAAAGTCTCGAGAGAAGCCGCAGGATCGCGCCGCGCATAGGCAAAGGTTTCGGCCCAGACGTTCTGGTCAAAGGCCTGAATGGGCACGCCATTGTGGCCCACGATCAGACGCATGCGCCATCCGCCGACCAGTTCCGCGTCGGACAGATGGGCCAGGATTTCAGCGATTGACCACTTGCCCGGTTCCGGCGGTTGCATCAGTTGCTTCTTGCTCAGCGGTTTGATCAGAGTCTGCAGCTTCTTTGGGGTTTCTTGCTGAACGCGCAACGGGTCTTTGCCATCGATATAGCCGAGAATGCGCTGGATATACTGCTGCGGAGTTTCCTGCATGAAGAGCCTCCTGCGAGAAGTGGAACGTTTGATTTTGATTGCCCGACGCAGAAAAAAGAAGCGGAAAAATTAAAACTGCCGAGCCGGGCGCGAGTTAAATCGTTCCGTCACGAGAGATGCGAGAGCTGGCAGTTCGCAGACGCTCCCTTGGGCAAATCGCTGTGCCGCGTTGTGGTTGCAGGGCGGCGATTCGGACGCGCTCAGCCTGCACTTGAGCGAAGACGGCCTCATGCTGCGCGATTACGGTCTGTACGGAAGCCAGCCGAGTTTGAGCGCAAGCCAGCTTCGTCTGCGCTGGGGCAAAGTGAGTTCCGTTCTTGCCGAGCATCAATTCCGCTGTCGCTATAACACGATCGGCGTCATCGGAAACTTGCTCGATCACCGCCATTGACCGGGTGGCAAAGCTGCGGACGCCATCCCCCTGGCGAGCCACGAGATGATTGCCGACGATAAGGGCCAGCAGGCTGACCGCAGTCCAGTACAGTGCTTTTTCGGGAACCATAAGACCGCTCCTTCGTACCTTGTCTAGTTAGACGTAGCGTCCCAAGATTCGTTATCCCGGTTGTTTGCCCTGTCTGTATACGGCACTAGAACCCGTTTGGTTCCTTTCCCGTTTGGGACGCCAGCTTTAAGCCGTCCGGCGCGGAGTGCATCTATAATCGAATACATCTCTGACCACAGCAGCGGAAACATTCCTTTGAGGGAGCACCATGGAGAAAGTGAACATTGCTCAGAAGTTCGCACAGATTAAAGAATCATGGAAACCCCACATCGCGGCTGAACTGAATGGCCAAATGGTGAAGCTCGGCAAATTTGCCGGCGAATTCGTCTGGCACCATCACGAGCATGAAGACGAAATGTTCCTGGTAGCGAAGGGCCGCTTCCGGATGGAATTCCGTGACCGCCACGTCTGGCTGGAGGAGGGCGAGTTCATTGTGGTTCCGAGGGGCGTCGAGCATCGTCCCGTGGCTGAGGAAGAATGCTGGGTCGTGCTTTTTGAACCGGCTTCTACGCTGAACACGGGAAATGTGGTGAACGAGCGGACGCTACACGAACTGCAGCGGGTCTGAACGACCCGCGTTAGCGTCGGGCACCAAATGTGGATCACGCCGGCCGCGGAGGCCGGCGTGAAGCTGTTCTCGAGGATACTTCATGAGATTCCATCGGGTTTTTCTGTCGCTACTCATCGCATCGCTCGCGATCACTCACTTAGCCGCCCAATCGAAGCCTCAGTACCAGGTCTACGCCATCCGTTATGCCACCCTGCCCGGCTTCCCGGTTTCCGAGCTGGTGGCCGGCGCCGAGCCGGCGCGGAAACTTGATATTGCGATGACGGTCTGGCTCGTCCGCGGCAACGGGCGTTACATCCTCGTGGATTCCGGCTTCTATCACGACCGCTTTTTCCGCGACTGGCACGTGAACGATTTCATCAAGCCTTCTGAAGCCCTAAAGACTCTTGGTGTGAGGCCCGAGGACATCACCGACGTAATTATCACGCATGTGCACTGGGACCACGCCGATGGCATGGACCTGTTTCCCAATGCCCGCATCTGGATTCAAAAGGACGAGCTGCAGTACTACGCCGGAGAAGCGTGGCAATCGAAGGACACACACGGCGGAATTGATCCCGACGATGTGCTCACGCTGGTGAAGCTAAACACACAGGGGCGGGTGGGCATGGTCCCTGGCGACGCCCAGGAAATCATCCCCGGCATTACTTGCTACACCGGTGGCCGTCACACTTACGCCTCGCAATACGTCGGAGTAAGCACCAGCGCCGGAATCGTCGTGCTCGCGAGCGACAATATGTACCTCTACGAAAACCTGGAGAAGCATGTACCGATTGCTGCCACGCTCGATGCCGTCTCCAACCTGGCCGCGCAGGATCGCATGAAACAGCTCGCAGCGAGTCCGGGACTCATCATTCCAGGACACGATCCCGCAGTGTTCGCTAAGTTCCATAATGTCGCCCCGGGAGTGGCCAAGATTGAGTAGCTATGCACACGTAGCCCCGGACGCCTCGTCCGGGGGCGGAGAGAGCTGCGACCTTCAGGCCGCGGCCAGCATCTAGATGTCACGATGAAAGTGACCGTCTACAGCAGCTTTTGGTGCCCCGATTGCCGTGAAGCTAAACGCTTTCTGCAACAGCACAGCATCGCTTTCCAGGAAATCGATATCGAAAACACGCCCGGAGCCGCCGATGAAGTGGTGAAGCAGACCGGCAAGCGCGCTATCCCGCAATTCGTCATTGACGGCGAATGGGTGCAGCCTTACCGGCCCGGCGAAGGCTTTCTGTACGAAGAAATGGCGCAGCGCCTGGGCGTCACAGAGCCCTAACAATCGGTGGGGCAATAAGTTACTTCAATTTTTGGGGATTTCGGTCCTTTCCGGCCGTTGGTGAGGCGCGCGGAGCGATATACCATACACCAATGTCCCAGGACAGACCTCGGTAGCGGAGTAAGGTGAGAGGACATGGCGAGTTCATAGGGTTAGCGAGGAATGGAGCGAGAGACGAGTTGAACTCGAAAATTTCAGACAGCCGCCCCGGCGAACATCCCTCCGGAGAAACGGGTTCAAACCCAAGGAAGCTGCTTCGGGTTGTTCTGGTTAGCACTGCCTTGATCTGCGTCTGGCTGACAGTCCGATTTCCCTACGAAGTCGAGTCTGGATTCGAGCATCTAGTGAACGGACCCAACAGTGTTAACCCTCAAACCCTGCACCTGCGGGGTGAATTTGTGGAAAGCAACATCGGACCTGCGGAGGATCCTGGCGGTGGGGTGACCGTCAGAATGATCGCGGAGCAATATCTTTTTGTGCCGCAGTGTGTAGTAGTGCCTACTGGGATTCCCATCCGTGTTCGCATGACCAGCGCGGATGTCGTCCATAAGCCAGCCCTCGGCGAGACCGGCGATGAGCTCAAGGTAGTGCCGGGTTATATCGTAGAGACCCATCTGCAGTTTGCGCGAGCGGGCGAATATCAGATGCCGTGCCGTGAATTCTGCGGGCCCGGACACTACACGATGAGAAGCCGGTTGATTGCCGTCTCACCGGAGCAGTTCAGGAAATTGAGCCCACAGGAAAGGGTCAATTGTGCCTCACGCTAGATGGCTAGGCGAAAATCGCAGCGGGCTTAATCGTCGGTTCGGATCCACTACTCCGGCGTTGGCAATTTTGATTTTGCTGTGGGGAAGTGCTGTCCTCACGGGGTCGGACGCTGCAGAGCCTCCGGTGCGCATCCCCTCCAACATCGCGTGGACAGCGGAAACAATTGACATGGCTTCCTCCGGCAATGCTTTTCGTGGATCCCTGATAGGGCGGCGGTGCGATCGCTGCCACGGCCGCGAGGGTTTTAGTTCGAGCGCTGCGGTGCCAAACCTGGCATCGATGGATCGGCTGGTTATCTGGAAACAGCTGGATGACTTCCGATCCGGTAAGCGAAGTTCTCACGTCATGCAACCAATCGCAAATTCGTTATCGCTGCAGGACTCAGCCGACGTAGCGGCTTACTACTGGATGATGCCAATCGAGCCGGATCCCCAGGATGACCGAGCCTTTCCTCAGCCTCTGTCTGACCCGAAGCACGAAGCCGTGGCCGGGCGGCTTATTGGCACTGGAGACGGAAGCCGCGGATTACCGCCATGCCAGGCTTGCCACGGCCCCATCGGATTCGTGGTGGGAGCGCCATCGCTCGCGACCCAGAATTCCACCTACCTCCTGGAGCAACTCGAAGCCTTCGCCAGCGGCAGGCGGGCGAACGACATCAACATGCGCATGCGCAGCATCGCCGCGCAATTGACCGAAGACGAGCGGCAGGCATTGGCGGAATCGTACGGAGCGGGTGTGGCGGAATCGGGTTTCAGGCTCGCCGGGAAATAAAAGTGAAATCGTCAGGACGCTTTCTTCCTTTGTGTTGCTGCACCCCTGATTTCCTCCAGGACTGGCGCCCTGCCTTCATCGGCAATTGCTTGCACTTGCTCCGCAGGGATGCCGGTGACTAGGCCGGTGCGATGACGTTCGCAGGGAAACAGGCGGGCGCGTATGGGCCTTGATGTTTACGCGGATTTTCTCTCCGCCGGTGGGAACGCAATCAATTTGCCGCGTTGCCCGGCAGGAATCCACAATCGCTTTTTTCGAAAGTTGTTCGGTACGTAGAATTCAATTACTTTTGCCATGACCGCTACCACTCCCATCCGCATTCGCACCGGATCTGGTCGGATAGCCTGACTTTCCTGAGCAGCCGATGACACACCGCACAGCATCGCATCCACATGACGGTTTCCTTGTGGCTGGATTTTGTACATTTCGATCCAGCTACAACATTGGACTTACAACCGGGCAGCCGCGATGCGCCGGCCGTGTCAAATGATTGTCAAAGGATTTTTACGCGAGGGAGACTAACTGCGTGAGATCGGCGGCCGCCGCAGTTCAAGGAATTTGTTGAGTGTGAGGTCGTGTCTGATTTCCATCCCAATCTCCACGTTACCTTTTCGGATGTTCTAGAATCTAATAAGTGCGCCCAACGTCTGAAGCGGGAGAGCGATCTGTGGCAGATTCCCTTTTTCTGAGCCTGTGGTTTCCCGGTTTTGAGCTGGATGAAATGTTGCCGCGAGCTTTGGCAGTTATGCGGCAGTTTCCGTTTTCCGCCCAACAGCCTGGCGTAAGCTATGTGGCGGTGCATCCTGTTTCGTGGAACGAGCCCACCCTTCTCGAACAGCGCTTCAGGCCCGGGGTCCCTCCTGAACAGGCAGTGCTTTTCGCCTCTGACTTGCTTCACGAGGACTATGCCTATTTGTTCGAAGCATTCTGGGACCTTTGGATCCTGAGCGAAGATCAGCGAACGTGGTCTCTGCAGCCCTCAGAGGTAAAGTTTCTAGTACACGGCGTCGAATTTGAAGAAGGAGCTTACCGGCAGGACGGCCATGTGCAGGTGGATTTCGGCATAGATTCACCGTTTCTCCAGGATGATGTGCAACTCACAAGCGAGGCCGAAACGCGCATTCGCGACAATGTCCAAAAGCTGGTGGACTTCACGAGCAAGGCGGAGAAAAGCTCCGGCGCCAGTGGACGATTGCTGTGGTCAGAGTCAGAGGAGAATTTCGCTCAGAAATTGATCGCGCGTCTTCAAAAAGTGCAGTAGGGGGCTTCTACGGTTTCGAGGGTTCCTTGCCTTCAGTTACAACCTCAGAGAAGTCGGCGATAGTAGAGAATTCGTTCAGCAACGTTTGTAGAAGCGCGAGCCGGTTGGCCCGGATGCGCTCATCCTCAACCATAACCATCACTTTGTCGAAAAACCGGTCAACCGGCTCCCGCAGGGTCGAAAGAATAAGCAAAGCGCTTGCATAGTTCTTGTCTTTTCTATCTTTGTCCACCTTTGGGGCGATTTCCCCAACCTTTGCGCTCAGCAGTTTTGCCTCTTCGGCTTCGTCCGCAAGGAAAACAAAACTAGCTGACGGTACTATACCCTTCTCATGAGCTTGTCGCAGGATGTTGCGCATTCGCTTACACGCAATTGCGATCGACTGAAAATCTGGATGCTCTCGAACTTCTTTGACCGCTTCCGCGCGAGCGACCACATCCACTACATCGTCAGAGCCCGCAGCCAGCACGGCATTTACTACGTCGTACTTAAACCCGAGCGCATCACGGAGATAAAACTCCAGACGCTCGCGCAAGAAAGTGCGCAGCGCACCCGCGTAATCCATCTCACTTGAAAACTTTCTTTCCGCAGCCGATTCACGATAGACCTCGCGCGCATCCGTGAACAACTGGCCCAGCCGGAGAGGCAGCTTCTTCTCTGCCATTGTCTTCACGATCCCGTTGGCCTGTCGTCGCAACGCAAACGGATCTTTTGATCCCGTTGGCTGCAGGCCGAGGGCAAACATTCCGGCGATGCTGTCGGCTTTATCGGCGATAGAGAGAACCGCTCCCTCGACGGAGCGCGGAACAGAATCCTCCATGGATTCCGGCTTGTATTGATCGAAGATCGCCTGCGCGATCGACTGGCGAGTGGGGTCCGGCATATCGGGATCCAGTTCCTGCACGCTGGCGTACAATCCACCTACGATCCCCTGCAGCTCGGTAAATTCTTTCACTAACTCGGTCGTGAGGTCGGTTTTCGCCAGAGAGGCAGCCTTGTGCACGATACCGGGACGAACTGCCATTCCATTCTGGCGGATGATTTCGCTCAGCCAGCTGCATAGGCGTTGAACCCGCTTGGTCTTTTCGTAGTAGCTGCCCAGATCCTTCTGAAAGGTGACGTGTTTAAGCCAGGTCGTCCGCTCACGCAGCGAATGCTTCTGATCGGTCTGCCAGAAAAACCGGGCGTCATTGAACCGCGCTCGAAGCACCCGTTCGTGGCCATGACGAATGATGCCCCGCGGGTCACCATCGGTATTCAGTACCGCCAGAAAATGCGGCAGCAGCTTGCCAATCGGGTCCTCAATTGCGAAATACTTTTGATGATCGCGCATCACTGTAACTAAAACTTCTTCGGGCAATTGCAAAAACTCGCGGTCGAAAGTTCCCAAGACCGCAGAAGGGAACTCGGTGAGATTGACGACTGTGTCCAAAAGAGTCTTGTCTTCACGCCAGCGCGCGCCGGGAATCATACGAGTGGCAGCGTCGAGAGATTTTCGAACCTGTCGCTCACGCTCGTTGCGACCCAGCACCCTTGCCGCGCGCAAGGCTTCCACGTAGGCAGAACCGGCCCTGGGGATGTGAATGGGGCCTTCGGCTAAGATATGGTGTCCTCGTGATTGGTTTCCCGCACGAATCCCGTCGAAGTCGAGAGGAAGCACGTCGCTATCGAGCATCGCCACAAGCCAACGCACTGGCCGCACGAATTTTTCGCTCGGCCTGCGCCAGTACATGCTCTTCGGCCAGTAAATCGAGTTAATCTCTTTGGGAAGCAGTTCGGAAAGAACTTCAGTTGCCGGCTGGCCCTTCTTACTGATCTTCGCGGCTAAATATTCGCCCTTGGACGTTGTCACCCTCTGCAGTTGAGAAACCTCCACGCCAGCCTTCCGCGCAAATGCGTGCGCGGCTGGAGTAGGCTGCCCATCCTTGAAAGCTACGTTCGCTGACGGCCCATTGATCTGCTCGGTTACATCGGGCTGAGCTAATGGAATTCCTGAGGCGAGAACCGCTAAACGACGAGGAGAGTCGAGGCTTGAGATTTCCCCCGTAGCGGAGAGATGTTCCCGATCCAGCAATTTCTGCACTCGCTCACGCAATTCAAGCGAAGCGGCGTCAATCGTCCGCGCCGGAATCTCTTCGCAACCGATTTCAAGCAAAAAATCAGGCATGGTTTACCTCGTAGCGCCGGCATCTTGCCGGCTGTCCTGAGGGCCCCTCGGCTTCGCGGGCGAGACGCCCCCCGGACAGCCGCCGGGACGGCGGCGCTACCCGCCCTTCACGATATTGCCGGGGCTGTTTCTCTTTTCGCCTTCGGTTCAGGCTCTTCAGGTGCCGTCTCGCCACTCTGCTGATCTACATACGCCTTCGCAATTCCCACGGCTAGCACACGCACGCGCGCAATTACTCCCACACGCTCGGTTACTGAAATCGCACCGCGAGCATCCAGAATGTTGAACAGGTGCGAGCACTTCAGGCAGAGATCGTAGGCGGCAAGAACCGGAAAACGGTTTTTGTTCCGCCGCCATCCGTCACTCGAGTTCTTCTCTTGGCTGAGCGCAGCATATTGATCCAGCAGTGACTTGCATTCTGCTTCACACAACTCGAAGTGCTTCCATGTTTTTTCGACGTCGGCAGTCTCGAAGTTGTACACGGAAAACTGCTGCTCGTCCGCAAACCGCACATCGCCATAAGTCGTGACCCGGCCCGTTTCGGGATCGCGCGCCCACACGATGTCGTAAATCGAATCCATGTCCTGCAGGAACGCCGCGATACGCTCCAGGCCGTAAGTCAATTCTGCTGAAATCGGATCAAGGTCGAGCCCGCCGCATTGCTGGAAATATGTGAACTGAGTGATTTCCAGTCCATCCAGCATAACCTGCCAGCCTACGCCCCACGCGCTGAGAGTCGGCGCTTCCCAGTTATCTTCTTCGAATTTGATGTCGTGCTGGCGCAAATCAATTCCCATCGCGCCCAGCGATTCCAGATACAGTTCCTGCACGTTCTCCGGTGGCGGCTTCAGAATCACTTGCAACTGAGTATGCTTGTAGAGACGATTCGGATTCTCTCCGTAGCGGCCATCTGCTGGCCGGCGTGAAGGCTGCACGTATGCCACCTTGTACGAACTCGAGCCCAGCACCCGTAGAAATGTTTCTGGCGCCATGGTTCCCGCGCCGACTTCGACGTCATAAGGCTGTTGCAGTACGCAGCCCCGCTCCGCCCAGAAAGTTTGCAGGCGCAGGATGAGTTCCTGGAATGTCAGCGGATTGTAGTTGATCTGGGGCACAATGTTTGGGCTGGCAATCAGCAGTCAGCACTCAGCATTCAGTCATTACGAACCTCTTGCTACTTCAACGAAGAATCTCGACTGGCCGAGTGCCGACTGCTGATTGCTCTCAGCCGATTCTCTCCAGCATTCCTGCCGTCACCAACTTCTTCTCCATGTGCCCCTGCAGCGCCTGCAGGAGAAACTTACGCAGATCGGCGGCTTGCGCTTTGTGTCCGGACATCGCCGCAAAACTCCCGACTGGCGCACGCAACATCTGTCCAGCGAGCTTCCGCGATTCTGCGGAAATTTCCGACGACGCCAGCCGCTTATCCTCGGCACACATCAACCCGTCACTCAAAGCATGAAAGAATGCCCTGCTCCCATTAAGTGTCCGGGCGCATATGATGCATTCGGAAAGATCCGGCAGATAGCCCATCAGCCGGGTCATCCACAGTTCGAAATACGTGATGGGCAGCCAGACCTCGGGGCCACGCAACGCCGCAAGCACGGCCAGCGCAAGCCGGAAGGCGTCATCGTTGGCTTCCCGATCGGGCAACAACTCGTCCAGCAACTCCGCGACGTGGCCCAGCGCAACGGCCCGCTGATAACTCACTTCGAACGCCAGCGGCGACTCGATGACTTCGCAAGAATCCAGCCGCGCTAACTCCTGCCGTTCGCGATCCTCATAATAAGCCCGGACGTACGTCAGAGGTTCGAGCGCACCGCCAAATCGTCGTCTGGACTTCATGGCAGAGCGTGCGACTCCGCGGACCTTGCCTTCCAAGCGAGTAAACAGCGTGACCAGCAGGTCGGCCTCGCGCAACGGATAGGTCCGCAAAACAATCGCTTCCGACTCCTTTAGCGCCATGGAAGCTCAACAGGTGATCCTTGATTGTAATGGAGTGCTGGGTAGATGGAAAGACAGCGGTTCCTGGGTGTAGATGCTCCACAGCGCAACTGTAGAGACGTAGCTTGCTACGTCTCAGGGCGCAGACAGATGTTCGTTCGAAATCAGAACGGGGACTCCGTCAACCAGTGAAAGTCCGCAAAAGCCCTGTCCAGAGCCGGTTCTGCCAAGATTTTCACAAATAGACGCCAGGCCCTTTCACGAGGTTCAAGGGTGCCGGCTAAGGAGATCGGCCAAAATTGCCCATTGGCGCACCTCACACGGCCCTGTGATGGAAAAACTGCACCGACTCTGCTACACCCACTTGTGAACCACCTGCACTTAATTGAAAACTCAGCAGATACGTTTCCGCGTTTTTTATTGACTCTAAAAATAAAAAGCGTAAAAACATAATCGTTCTTTGACAGCTTCTGAAGTTTTCCCGGTTGGTGCAGCGTCCGGGGCTCAAGCGAAGTCACCCTCTACATCGCAAGATGATTGAGGGAGGGTTAGCAAGGGTCTATAGCAAAGTGCTGGTCGAGGCGAACAAGAAGATTTGTCGAAGGCAGGATAGAGTCCCGAGGCGTTGGGTTGATTTATCCGGTTGGCGGTAAGCCCGGAGCCCGAGCAAAGATCGCGAGTCGCATCCGCAAGGATCGCAACTAAGGCAGGTCGGCGAGGGTCTAAAGCGAGCTACTGGCCGAGACGAATGATCCCAACACCACCTCGGGACTCTTAATTTTTGTCTGCAGCAGTTAGTGGGCGGTGGGTGCTCTGGAGTGCGGCTCTCCCCCAAGTTAATTGCGCATTAGACGGTTACCCACCGTCCACTGTTTTCAGGGCTCCTCCAGTATTTCAAACCTTTCTTTCGGTACCAGCCGTGCCCGATAAATCGAGTTGGTCGCGGCGACCTCAGCGACCGCATCCACATTCAATTCATACGAACCCTGCGGCAGGTTTTCTCCAAAGGAAATTTCCAGACTCGAAGTGTTCTTTTTCAGGGTAAGGCGCTGGTAGCCGATCGCGGTAGCGCGTCCCGTCTCATTCACCGCCATCATGATTGTGGTGAGATCGAAATCCTGCTCGGTCTGGTTGGACACGATAATGGATCCCTCCAGCCGTTGGCCTGTGACCGTGGGATAACGTCCCCACTGCGCGAGAAGCGGGGCCACGACAGTCAGCACAAGTTGCTGGTTGCGTTGCGCGGCAGGTCTACCGCTGTCGGTCACGGTCACGGTGAACCGGAATTCCCCGGTTTCCGTCGGAGCGCCGCTCAGAATCCCATCTCGCCCGAGCACAATACCCGCCGGCAGCGCCCCGTCTGCGAGTTCCCAACGCAATGGAGTGATTCCCCCACGCGCTTCCAGATGAACTTCGTAGTGTTGTTTGAGATATGCCTTGGGCAAGCTGACGGTTTGAACCACAAGCGGCTCGCCAGTCGCGGCGCCTTGTTGGGCGGCGGATGTCGCATGAATGGCCAGCAACCCCGAGACCAGCAATAAAATTGTTCTACTTCGATGCATGCAGAAACTCATCGACCGTTTTGATAAACATTCCGGTATCGTCCACAAAGGTCATATGCCCTGCCTTGGGAAAGATCACCATCTTTGATCCTGCGATCTTCTCATGCATCGCTTGCGAGAGCGACGGATCGCATTCATCGTGATCACCCACGAGAATCAGAGTCGGCACTTTGATGGTCGACAAGCGATCCGTGTACTCGACCGATTTCAAGTTGCCATCGATGATGAACTCTCCATGCTCGCCCCACATTTCGCGATACAGCTCCCAGGAAATTTTGCCGTTGTCAACCGGATCATAATTGGGATCAGGATGCTGCTGATAAAGGTATGGGAAATAACCCTCGCCCCAGGCGGCGATCATGTAGTTATTGGTGTAGCGGTTTTTCTCGTAATCCTTGCCGTGCCCAAATAATCCCGCCTCCTCAAGACTATTGATGCGCTCCCGCAGTTCTGGTGACATGTTCTGTTTCATGCGCACGAAGACTTCGTTGATCGCCTTGGTGCTCGACCAAGTGCTGCCAAGAATCAGATGAGTGAGGTTCGCCTGATACTTCAGCGCGTAAGCCTGCGCCAAGGCTCCTCCATAAGAGTGGCCGAGGAGTCTGATTTTGCCCAGTCCGAGCGCCTGTCGCACCCTTTCGACGTCTTCCACCATGTTCTCGATGGTGTAGCCGGAAGGGTCCTCCAGTTTCTGCGATCGGCCGGAGCCGCGCTCATCGACAAAAATTAATTTGTTGCGCCGGGCCAGAGGCAGAAGATAGGGCAGAAAATAATCGTGCGACGCGCCCGGACCGCCATGCACGATCATCAAAGGCGCTCCGCGGCCGAGCATTTTGTAATAAATCATCACCCCACGCGCATCCACGAAACCTTCCTGCAGGGGATAAACATTGGACGCAGAAGCGCTGCGGGCGGCAGTAGGTTTATCAGTCTGTGCGCTGGTTGTGATTAGTAAGCAGCAGGCGGACAGAAGAACAAGACAGCAGCAAAATACAGACTTTTTCATGGCCCGGCTATCGTACTTTGCCGGTCTCCACAAGAGCAAACGAAAATGGGTCCTCGTCTGTAGAGACGTAGCTAGCTACGTCTCTACAGCAGGCTAGGCCTTCACCAGAATGACCGTGGCGTCATCGTGCAAACCGGCCCCATTGGCAAACGTCCGCACGTCTCCGAGGATGCTCTCCGCAGATGCTTCACTCTGGCCAAAATGTTTTTCCAGGCGTGCCGCGCCGTACTCGTCCTCTTCCAGATTCGCCGCTTCGGTAATGCCGTCGCTGTAAAACAGCAGGCGCGAGCCTTGGGGCAACTGCACTTGTCCTTCGGAATAATCGCCGGGCCCAATTCCCAGCGGCATGCCTCGCTCGGTATCCAGGAAGCGGGCATGCGCGCCCTCAATCAGAAGCGGGCGCAAGTGGCCGGCGCTCGAGAAAGTCAGTGTGCGGGCCACGGGATCGAGGACACCATAGATCATGGTGACGAACCGGCCCGAAGGAAAATCGTTGACCAGCAACTCATTCAGCTTGATCAGCACCTCGCTCGGGCTGCAGGCTGCCTCCGCCAAAGAGCGAAGCATGCCGCGCGTTGCCGACATCAGCAGCGCAGCCGCCATGCCTTTTCCCGAAACATCGGCCAGCACCAATCCCCAACGGCCATCGGTGAAAGGGATGAAGTCGTACCAATCCCCGCCCACCGCGCCGGCCGGGGTGGAAAGTCCGGTGACAACGAAGCCGGGGATGTAGGGTGAGCAGCGAGGCAGCAAGGCCTGCTGAATCTTGCGCGCTTCATTGGCCTCGCGGCTCATTTTCTGGCGCTGGTGCTGCTCTTCCTGAAAACGGCGTGCGTTGTGCACCGCAACGGCAACATAGCTGCACAGGGCTTGCAAAAGCCGAAGCTGTTCAGCAGGAAACGCGTCTAACTCGGGATGCGAAGCCGTGAACACGCCGATCAGTTTTCCCTCGACGTGCAGCGGAATCGCGACTTGGGAAAGCGTCGACTCCTCACATCCGATGTAGTACGGATCTTTTCGCACGTCGGGCGCATAACGCATCTGGCCGGTGCCGGCGACGTAGCCCACCATGCCATCTTTCCCGAGCTTCAGGGAGTTGCCTTTGCCGCAGACGTCGCAGCCCGCGCAACCGTGCGCGCAGGCCAAAGCTAATTCTCCGCGCTCTTCGTCGTACAAGTAGATATCTGCCTCGATGCAGCCGAACGAGCGCGCAACATCATTCACGACTTTGTCGATGAGCCGATCCAGATCCAGGATCGAGTTGATTTTCTGGGCCGCCTTCTGCAATTTGAGCAGGTCTTCTACCTGGTCAAAGGCCAGCTGATGCTCGGCGGTGTATTCGGGTGTCGGTATCCTGGGAGCGGTCGCCACGGCTTGCCCTCCTGCCGAATCTAAGTGTAAGTAAACACGCATACTTGCAACTGTATTATCAGATGCCAGCCGGGGATTTTCGATTCAAGATTGGAGGCGGGACTTGTGGCGCGCTCCCGTGGTCCGCGATCCGGTTGGGGCTGGCCAGGCGTTCACCAGACCCCTCAAACTGGGTACGCCCGGCCCTTCTCGCGTTCTTTGCGAGAGGGCCGGGCTCTTAGAGCTTTTTCCTTGACGCAAGACTGGTGGACCGTATGACAGCTCCGCCGATCAAGGTGGTCCACCCGCGAAACATCGGTTTGTTAGACTCTGCCTAGAAGCTGATCTTCAGAATTTTGCCGCCATTGCCCACGAACCATCCGGCTTCCGGACTGGCAAAACCGACTGCCCAGTAGCCACTCACTATTTTTGGCAGTTTGAACCAAGTTTGTCCCTCATCGGGAGTCCAGGCCGCAGATCCTGAAGTGAAGTTTGGCGCCGTCTCCGCGGTGATTACAACTGTGCGATCCCTGTGGCCGTCTGCTTCTTTGACATCGCCGTGGCCATGCACATAGCTGAGGCAGAAAATGGAGCCCGCGACGGGCGGCTTGTTGGTAGGTTGCCAGGTTTTACCGCCATCGTTTGATGTCGCCGCGTCCGCGCTTTTGTTTGAGGCGAGGTCGCCACCGCCCACGATGCCATTCCAGGGGTTGCGGAAAGCCACACTGATCGCGCCCGCGCTGGGCGAGCTGACCAGCGGAGTGTCATAAGCGTTCCAGGTGCCGCCGCCGTCTCTTGTGGCGAGGATTCTCGCGACGCTTGCGCCGCCGGTGGCAATCCAGGCGTTTCTTCCGCCCTGGGTTGTGATGCAGGTCCCACTGGCCGCGAACGAGGCTTCGCCCTTCAACGCAGGCGGCATGTTCGGCGCGATCGACTTCCAGGTGGTTCCGTTGGTGGTGCGAATGTCGGGAAAAACGCCGTTGACGGAATCGCTGTGGGTGATGCCCCGGTCCGGGGTCCAGAAGGCGAAGCAATCATAAAACGCATTCTTGGTGTGGTTGGTGAATTCGATGGTCCAGTTTTCGCCGCCATCGACGGTTTTGTAAATGCGAAAATCCGTCGTTCCGCTCGTATTTGGTATGGACATTAAATACGCGACCTTATCGCTTACGCCGTGCACATCGCGGAATTGCAGGTTTGCGGCTCCGGGCACAACGGCCGCTTTCCAGTGCTCTCCGCCGTCGGTCGTCACCACGTAAGTGCCGCCGGTCCCGGCTGCCCAAACGACACGGGAGTCTACCGGACTTACGGCAATGAGCAGCTGCGTAGTACCGCTCTTTTGCGGAGTCAGTTTGGGTTGATGATCTTTGTTCTGTTGTGTAAAGCCGAAGGTTGCAAAACCGGCAATCAGGAAAACAGCGAGCCAACGTTTTCGCATGGGAGTCCTCTCTGGACGCGGGATTCGCGGCGCGGAGCAAGTATAGGAGCGGTCGCAAAGGGTGTCAAACGGCCAGAGGGGAGTTCATTGTTGCTCGTTGGCGAAGATTGGATCCCGTAATCACTTTCGTCGGTCTAGTCTGCCGTCCGCCTCCGCCATGGCCTCCATTCGTACAAGGACCGATCACCTGCAATTAGCTGGCGAGCTTGAACTGGATCAAGCTGCAACTTTTGTGCGCAGCGCCCGCCACTCGACCAGAACTCCGACTCATTCCACGCGCCTCCTTCAGGGGAAATCCGGATGCCTTCCCGGAAGCGGCCTGCAATGAGGTTGTCGATTAGCGACTTGAAGCGTTCTCTTTCGCTTTCGGCCGTTTCATCGCACGCATCGCACCCGCAGGTCGGAAAGGCGGCCATCCACCACCGCCCAAAGCGTACGCGAAGCCCGGGGAACGTCGTGAAGGCAACGACGATGGGCGCGGCACCGACGTCCCGTGGCACGAGGGTTACGCTCGGGCGCGCCAGTGTGGAGCCCTCCTCCAGTTCGGGATCGAAACCATAACCCTCCGAGCGCTCGGTGTCGAATTCGCGCTCCAACCTGTCCAGTAACTCTGCCGCGACGTCGTGCAGGGACGCGAATCGCTCCGGGTTCGTGACGCGCGAATAAGCTTCGAGAGGTGGGCCCTCAGCCCCCCAACGGTGTCCGGTCATCTATCCAAATTATAGAGGACCTACAGAATTCGCCGAATCGGGTCGATGAGTGTAACCGCGATATTTCGCCAGTTATCCTTAATCACGGAAAAAACATCGCTCACAGTGTGTCCCGTTGCGTTATAACCATTCCAATGCCGACACGTTTTCAGCCGCGTCACTGAGCGGGTGAGATTGATCGGGTGAGGTTTTATGTCGTTTGCTTTTCAGGAGGTCTCGCGGTTCCCACCTAGCACAGTCGCGATCAAAATCGCTATGGCTCTTGCGGTCGGGATGCTCGTTGGGTTTGAGCGCGAGTCTGCCAACAAGGACGTTGGGACACGCACCTTTGGGTTGACGGCACTGCTCGGGGCCTTGAGTGTGCTGATCTCGCCCCAGTATGGCTTGGCTGCCATGATCGGCATGATCGTGTTAATTGCTTTCCTTAACGCTCGCAGCATGATCGGCAGTGGCGCTCTGGAGATCACAACTTCTGCGGCGCTGCTGGTGACCTATGCCTTGGGCGCACTGATCGGACTCGGTCACACGTTCACGCCCGTCGCATCAGCGATCTTGATGACGCTCCTGCTGGCGTGGAAGGTGGAATTGCGCAAGTTTGCCGGGGGCGTGAGCATCGACGAGCTGCGCAGCGCGGTGCTCCTCGGCTTGATCGGGTTGGTAATCTACCCAGTCTTACCCAACCGCTTCATTGACCGGTGGGAACTGGTGAACCTGCGTCAGGCATGGGTCTCGGTCGTAGTGATCGCCAGCATAGCCTTCGTCAATTACGTGCTGCTGCGGCTGTACAGCACGCGAGGGTTGTACTGGACGGCCATCCTAGGTGGCTTGGTGAGCAACCGCGCCGCAGTCGCCGAACTTATGGCGGTGGTCAGCGGCGACAGGATCGCAGTGGTCGTCCTACTTGCGACCGTCGCCATGTTTATTCGCAACATCGTCCTACTGGCGCTATTCGCGCCGCAGGCGCTGTTCACAGCTGTCGGCCCGCTCTTCGCGATGGCGTGTGCCGCCTTGTTGCTGCGAAGTGGCAAGCCAGAAAGCGAACCCGGTCAAGAACTGACTCTGGGTTCGCCCATCTCCTTGAGAAGAGTGTTGGGATACGGAATTTTGTTTCTCGCGATCCAAGTCGTCGGCACACTCGCTGCGAGGCTATTCGGGAACTTGGGCCTTATGGTCGCAAGCGGCATCAGCGGCGTGGCTAGCAGTGCGAGCACTACGGTGGCGGTCGCCAACCTGGCTGCTAGCGGGAAAATCACGGCAGAACTGGCGGGAACGGCTGCCGTAATCGGGTCCATGACAAGCGCATTGACCAATGTCCCTGTGGTGTTCAAGCGCCTGCCCCGCGCAATCGTGTTCAGGATTGCCAGTTCTACTACTTTGCAGATAGTGGTTGGCATCGTGGCACTCGCAGTACAGCACCATTTTCTATCGCGGTAGCCGGACCCCGTTGTAAACAAGTACCAGAAAACAACCTTCTCGGTGGAGGAGCTTACCAATAGCTGTCGCAATCGCATTATAAAAGGGCGCCCTTTTGGAGTAGGTTGTGAGCGTTCAGATCACCACCTACAGAAAGGAGCACCCTCGTGAACGATGAAAAGTATATTGGGCTGGACGTTCATCAAGCAACGATCGTGGTCGCAGTCATGGATGCAACCGGCAAGTTGGTCATGGAATCGATTCTGGAGACCAAAGCGGCCACCATCCTTCAGTTTTTTGCGGGCTTGCGCGGAAGCTTGTCGGTGACCTTCGAAGAAGGAACTTGGTCTGCCTGGCTGTACGATCTACTCCACTCCCGCGTCGACAAACTGGTGGTGTGCAATCCGCGCAAGAATGCACTACTCAAAGACGGGAATAAGAGCGATCGCATCGATGCGCGCAAGCTGGCCGACCTGTTACGCGGCAACCAACTCAAACCGGTCTACCACGGCGAGACCGGGGTGCGGATGTTGCGCGAACTATCGCGGAGTTATCTGACCATCGTCAAAGACCTGTCGCGGGTGATGAATCGGCTGAAAGCGGTGTACCGCAGCTGGGCGATTCCCTGTGCAGGCAGAGATGTGTATTACCGTCGGCATCGAGCTCAGTGGCTGGCAAAGATCCGCGAAGCCGGGGTGCGGCGTCGCGCCGAACGACTCTATGAGGAACTGGACATGTTGCAACACTTGCGGCAGCAAGCGCGCCGCGAACTGTCAGCGGAAAGTCGCAAGCATGCGATCACCACCAAGCTGCGACAGATTCCTTATCTAGGACCGATTCGAGTGGCGCTGGCAGTCGCCCTGATCCAGACTCCGCATCGTTTCCGCACCAAGCGACAACTCTGGGCCTATAGCGGACTGGCCTTGGAGACGCGCACCAGCGCGGAATACCGTTTTGTCGAAGGTCAAGTGCGACGCTCGAAGAAACTGCTTTCCATTCGGGGTCTGAACAAAGACCACAACCATGATCTGAAAGGTCTATTCAAAGGTGCGGCTACCATGGCCAGTGTGCGTCCCGGACCCTTCCAGGACTTCTACCAGGCGGCGCTGGCCAAAGGCATAAAGCCGACTATGGCGCGCCTTACCCTGGCGCGCAAGATTGCAGCCATTACGCTGACGCTTTGGAAGAAGGGAGAAAACTTCGACGCAGAAAAACTGAAATCGCAAGCCGCTTGAGCGTCTCGGGTGAAGAGCCCTTCCATCTCCGGTGATCTTCTCTGGTGGTGGCCAATCGGTTCTTTAGACGCTCGGGTTCGAGGGTGAGTATGACAATGGCCTGTAGACAACACGGTGCCGATGGCACCCAGTCTCTGTGTAATCCCTATGCCCCCTCGGACAACCCGAAAAAGCACTAGGCCACGAGCCTCAGATAGATCCATGGTTGACACCGTTACAACCGCAGGGCTTGCTCAGTTTCGGAACTGATCGGCGTCGTCACCATTAAAGAAGATGCCACTACTGAGATGGAACAACCAAAATCAACTGCAGGCACGACACCAGACTAGCGTCTTCCAATGGGCGAGAGGGCTGGATGGCGCAAACTATACCGCGCCCCCGGTGGAGGGACAAAAATGTTCTTGACATCCCCTTTTATAGATCAGGCCATAGCACTCACTGACTGGCTAGTGATCCTACGACTTGGTTCTTGAGTAGCTTGTTCGGTAGCTTCAGTCGGCGGGGACTGCGGCGGGTCGCGTGGTGGCGCGGGTGGTTGTTTTCTGGCGGTGCGGTTCGGTTTCCAGCCACTTGCGGATTTCCGGGAGAGCGGCGCGGGTGGCTACCTCCCCTGCTCGCACCAAGGCAGCGCTGTGTTCAAAGGCATCGTATTTGTAGCCGTTCACGTTAGGCTCAATCAGCAGATCGGCGGCCTGCTTCCATTGACTGCTATTCATCTCCTGCGCGATGGCAAAACATTGTCCGATGACGTCGAACAAATGACGGGGGCCCTCCCCGTCCGTCCATTTGCCTTTTAGGTGCACGGCCAGCACGCGGTCGGCTCCCATTTGCCGCAGCGGGCGAGTGGGAACGGTATGTGACAGCATGCCGTCGATCAGCAAGCGTCCACGCACTTTTACCGGCAAGAACATTCCTGGATAGGCGCAGCTGGCACGCACCGGATCGATCAGGGGGCCGGAGTGAAACACCACGCCCTCTCCGGTGGAGAAATCCGTGGCTGTAACGGCTAGGGGGATACGCAGCTCTTCAAATGTCTTTACCTTGAGGAGATGATTCAGGAACCCAATCATTCGCTGATTGCTGGCGAAGCCATAACGCGAGACCGTCCAACGGGCAATGTGCTTGAAGCGTACCCGGGCGGCAACATCCTCTAACTCCGCGACTGAGATTCCGCTACAGTACGCGGCGCCGATCAGGGCGCCGACGCTGGTGCCAGCAATGTAGCGAATGGGAATATTTTCTTCTTCGAGGACTTTGAGAACGCCGACGTGGGCGATACCGCGAGCGAAACCTCCACCGAGAGCCAAGCCGATGCCGACGGCGGTCGATCGCGACTCCAGATCTGATGGGAGCCCGGAAAGGCCCCGTCCGAACGCCTGCACCGAACGAATGATCTTGCCCAGACTCTTCACTGGACCTCGCATTCTCCTACCCCAGACTAAACCTGCAAGTAAGATGCCAGTTCAAGGCCAATCGTTTCATAGCCGGGTTGAAGGCACCAGATTACGGCTGCAGGGTTACCCAGAATTACTAAGGCTGCCGCCTGCCGTGACTAACTCCTGTGTTTCTGGTAGGTTGACACATATGATCCGAGAGATTTCCGCGGGCGGGGTGGTGGTGCGACATGCGAGGGAGGAATGGCAGATGGCCGTCATTGAGCCCCAAAGAGAGTCCCTTCCGCCAGTTTCCGCCAGCGGGCGAAGGAAGACATCGCAAAAAATGTTACTGGCGCTGCCCAAGGGCTTGGTCGATCCGGGCGAAAAACCCGAGCAAACCGCCGCTCGCGAGATTGTTGAAGAGACGGGAATTACTGCCGTTCGAATAACGAAACTCGGTGATATTAAGTATGCCTACGTGCGATCCTGGGGAGATAAAGATCGCGTTTTTAAAATCGTCAGCTTTTATCTTTTCCTCTACCAATCTGGCCAAATCGACGAGATCGCTCCCGAGATGCGCATCGAAGTGAAGCGTGCATTGTGGATTGCCCTGGAAGACGCAGCCCGGCAGCTGGCTTACCGAGGCGAAAAGGATATGGTTCGTCGGGCGGAGGCATACGTGAAAGCGCACCCTGAGCTTTAGCGAAGTCGCGTCCGCCCATGCGTCACGTGGATCGGTGATCTATAACCTTGACTCCCGTTCGTTCGCCGATTATCGTCAATCCAACTTGATTGAGGCGCGTGCCGCTGCCATTCTCACCCCACATCTAATGCGGCACGCGCCTGCGGTATTTTTGGACCTTTTCCTGTCTTGTCCCACATGCTGGCGATCAAGAGTGGCCAAAACAGCTGTTGGATGGATAAACTGCTTGCATAACTCATTTTCTTTTTTCTGTAGAGACGCAACTGGCTGCGTCTCGGTCGCTGCATAAGCCTTCCTTTCAACTTTAGAAAACAGGACGGAAGGCACCTTCGAGATAGGAGTGTTCGCTTGATGAAACCGATTCACAGAGTCGCAGTTCTTGGTGCCGGAACCATGGGCGCCCGGATCGCTGCGCACTTCGCCAACGCGGGAGTGCCGAGTTATCTGTTCGACATCGTTCCCCCTGATGCTGATGGGCCCGCGCGAAATAAGATCGCCGCTGCGGGACTCGAGGCCGCGAAGAAATCCAAGCCCGCCGCTTTCATGGAAGCATCGCTCGCGCGCCTGATTACCGTCGGTAACTTCGACGATGACCTCAAGCGGCTGGCTCACGTGGACTGGATCATCGAGGCGGTCGTTGAGAACCTTGATCTCAAGCGGGCATTGTTGCGAAAAGTGGAAGCCATCCGCAAGCTGGGGACCATCGTTACGACCAATACCAGTGGGCTGCCGGTGGGAAAAATTGCCGAAGGATTCTCGGACGACTTTCGCCGCTGCTGGTTTGGGACGCACTTCTTCAATCCGCCGCGCTACATGCGCCTCCTCGAAATCATTCCCACGCCGGACAGCGACCGCGCCGCCATCGATGCCGTGGCCCACTTCTGCGACATTCATCTTGGCAAGGGCATTGTCCTCGCCAAAGACACGCCGAACTTCATTGGCAATCGCATCGGCACATTTTCAGTACTCAACGTCATGCGCCTGATGCAGGAGATGGATCTGAGCATTGAAGACGTGGATGCGCTCACTGGGCAGGCCGTGGGCTGGCCAAGATCCGCAACATTTCGCACCATTGATTTGGTTGGACTCGACATTCTCGGCCACGTAGTTTCAAACATGACCCGTGTGGTGGCGGGCGACTCGCCCGCCACGCTCGACGAGCGTAGCGACCTAACGCTTCCTGATTTTTATAAACAAATGCTGGAGCGCAAATGGCTTGGCGACAAGACTAAGGGTGGCTTTTACAAAAAGGTGAAGGGTGGTGATGGTGGAGAAGATGAGCGCCTCGCCCTCGATTGGAAAACGCTGGAATATCACCCGCGCCAGAAACCCAAGTTCCCCACCCTCGATATGGCCAAGAATATCGAGCAGACCGGAGCACGTCTGAAGATGCTCTTGGGGCTTGACGGCGGCGGTCCGCAGAAGAATGACCGCGCCGGTACGTTTCTCTGGTCGGCTCTGTCTGATCTCTGGACCTACTGCGCGAATCGCATTCCGGAGATTTCCGATTCCATTGTTGAGATCGATCGCGCCATGCGCCTCGGTTTCAACTGGGAGTTGGGCCCGTTCGAACTTTGGGACGCGGCCGGCGTGGATGCTACTGTCGCGCGCATGAAAAAAGAAGGTCGTCCGGTTGCGGCAAATGTCGAACAGTTGCTCGCCTCCGGCAAGAAATCGTGGTATCTGGATGACCCCAAGGCTGCCTCCGGTCGAGCTTACTGGGATTTGAAGACTGCGAACTATGAACCGGTAAAAGTCCCTAGCGGCGTCTGGTCCGTCGAAGTCGCGAAGAAATCGAATGGAGTGGTGAAGAAGAATTCCGGCGCGTCGCTGGTCGATCTCGGGGATGGCGTGGGCTGCATCGAGTTCCATTCCAAGATGAACTCGATCGGTTCCGACATCGTGCAACTGATCTCCCAAACCTTGAAACCCGGTGGTCTCGGCGACGCATTCGACGCATTCGTGATCACCAACGACGCCGCAAACTTCTCCGTCGGCGCGAATCTCATGCTGCTGCTCATGTCGATCCAGGAAGAAGAATGGGACGACGTCGACCTCGCCATCCGCACCTTCCAGGGCATGACCCAGGCCATCAAGTTCTCTCCCAAACCGGTGGTGGCCGCGCCATTCGGGCTGACGCTTGGCGGAGGCACCGAAATTTCGCTGCACGCTGCCGCCTTACAACCTCACGCCGAGCTCTACATGGGATTAGTCGAGGTCGGCGTTGGCTTGCTTCCCGGAGCCGGTGGCTGCAAAGAAATGTTGCTCCGGGCCATCGACAGCGCGGAGTCCATCCGGCCCGGCGGCCGAGGCGAATCCGTTGAACTGATAGAAGCCATGAAGAAAATCTTCGAGACGATCGCGACTGCGAAAGTCGCGACGTCGGCTCACGAAGCTCGTGGCCTCGGCTTCCTGAAAGATTCCGATAACATCACCATGAACCGTGGGCGCGTTCTCGCTGACGCCAAAGCCCGCGCTCTCGAATTGGTGCGCGCCGGATACGAGCCTCCGCAGCCCCGTATTGACATTCCCGCTCCCGGAGAAAACATTCTAGCCGCGTTAAAGATGGGCGTTCACCTCATGCGCCAGGGAGACTACATCACTGAATACGAAGTCAAGCTTGCGACGAAAATCGCAGAAGTGCTATGCGGCGGGAACGTAACCGCAGCCACGCCGGTGAGTGAGCAGTACATCCTCGATCTGGAGCGCGAGGGATTCAAATCCCTGTGCGGGGAAAAGAAGACCCAGGAGCGCATTCAGTACACGCTGAAGACGGGAAAGACGCTGAGGAATTGAAGAAGTTTGGTCCCAGATCGGAACCTGGGCAGAAATGGGTGTGATGCACAACCTTGCGGGTCCTAGCTGAAACCCATACCCTGCATTGGGGCCCGTGGTGTAACGGGAGCAAATCAGCCTGTCCAGCCGGAAGGTGCGGGTTCGAATCCCGTCGGGTCCACAGCGTCCCTGGTTAGGTAGGGGAAGCTGCAGGGGAGTCCTTGGACAGGCGGGCTCCTCCCGAGTAATGTTGACTTCCGGGTGCCCGCTCCTGATAATTACCTTGATAGCTGGACAGGCTGATCCCCGGACCGGAAACGGTCCGGGTTTTGCTTTCTGAAGAATAGATTAGTAGGGAAGAAATACGACCACTTGGGACGGTTTGCGTGGGGAAAACAAGCGACTGAAAGAAGGGTATCGCGAGATGGGGAGTGACCTGGAACGTGAACGGGAGGCTGCCGAATGGTGCCAGGCGTTGATCGGTGATTCGTTCGAAGCCGATAAGGAATCGTTCGACACACTCGACAACTTCAACTCCGACCCACACCCGGCCAAGTGCCAGGCCGTTAATCCCGAGAGCGATGTTTTCGAGTGAGCAACTGCAGTCTGCAGTTACCACGCAACAATCATTCAATCGAAAATCGTCCATCAACAATCTAAACTAGCTTGAGGAGTTCCCAATGCGTGAAGTTGTTATTGCCTCTTCTGTCCGCACGCCCGTGGGACGCGCCTTCAAAGGCACGCTCCGCGCTACGCGTCCTGATGAACTTGCCGCGGTCGCGATCAAGGGTGCGCTCGAGCG
This sequence comes from uncultured Acidobacteriota bacterium, assembly GCA_963832245.1. GTDB lineage: Bacteria > Acidobacteriota > Terriglobia > Terriglobales > Acidobacteriaceae > JABDBE01. The sequence goes on along the minus strand of CAWHTG010000004.1, from coordinate 94,139 downwards.
GGTGCCGCAAGTTAACGCTCAGGAAATCGAGGACGTGATCTTGGGCTGTGCCATGCCTGAGGCTGAACAGGGGATGAACGTCGCGCGCATCGCCTTGTTGCGGGCTGGGCTCCCAGTGGAGGTTTCGGCGCTGACTATCAACCGCTTCTGCTCGTCTGGCTTGCAAGCGATTGCCATGGCGGCCGAGCGCATCATGAGCGGCGGAGCCGAAATCATCGTTGCGGGCGGCACCGAATCTATGTCGATGATTCCCATGGGTGGGCACAAGATCTCGCCTAATCCCTGGCTGGTGGACCATTATCCTGACGCGTATCTTTCCATGGGACTGACCGCGGAGAGGCTGGCACAGCGCTACGGCATCACGCGCGAGGACGCGGACGAATTCTCCTATCGAAGCCATCAGAAGGCGCTGGCCGCGATTCAAGCCGGCAAGTTTGCGGACGAAACCGTTGCGGTACCGGTGAGCTTCACTACGCCCAACGGCTCGAAGCCGAAGCGCCAGGAGATCATCTTCAAAGTCGATGAAGGCCCGCGTGCCGACACTTCGCTGGAAGCGCTGCTCGCGCTGAAACCGGCGTTCCACGCGAAAGGTACAGTGACCGCCGGCAATTCGTCGCAGATGTCGGATGGCGCGGCAGCGGCTGTGGTGATGTCCGCGGATCGCGCCCAGCAGTTAAGCATCAAGCCGCTGGCGCGCTATGTTTCCTTCGCTACCGCTGGTTACAAGCCTGAAGAAATGGGACTGGGACCCGTGTTCGCAATTCCAAAGGCGCTTAAGATGGCCGGGCTCAAGCTGGCAGACATCGGCGTCATTGAATTGAATGAGGCTTTCGCGGCGCAATCGCTGGCAGTGATCAAACAAGGCGGTCTCGATCCTGAGCGCATTAACCCGAACGGCGGCGCGGTTGCGCTGGGCCATCCTCTGGGCTGTACCGGGGCGAAGCTCACAGCTACGATCATTCGCGAGATGAAACGGCGCAATGCCAAGTACGGGCTGGTAACCATGTGCGTCGGTGGCGGTATGGGGGCGGCGGGGATTTTCGAGAATCTGGCTTGACCTTTTGAAAAACACGAAAGGACAACCCTTTCGATTCGCCACAGAGACGCAGAGTCACAGAGATTTATTTACCCTCTACCGATAGAATGAAGACATTCTCTGTGTCTCTGTGGTGGAGAGGATTCGATCGAAAATGGCGACAACGACAGCAGTTCCGCAAGCCAGAATCTCGGGCGGCAGCTTTCTTCTCGAAGAACGCAAACCCGACGACGTCTTCACGCCGGAAGACTTCACCGAGCAGCATCTGCTCATCGCGCAGACGGCCGACGAGTTTGCTGTCAACGAGATCATCCCTAATATCGAGAAGATGGAACATAAGGATTTTTCTATTACTCGGGACCTCCTGAAAAAAGCCGGCGAGCTGGGGCTCAGTTCCGCCGAGATTCCGGAGGCCTACGGCGGCCTTGAAATGGACAAAGTCACCGCCGCGGTGATTGCCGACCGCATCGCAAAATATGCTGGCTTCGCCACTACCTGGGGCGGACACACTGGCATTGGCACGTTGCCCATCGTCTATTTCGGCACCGAGGAGCAAAAGAAGCAATACTTGCCGCGGCTGGCGGCAGGTGAGCTTGTCGGCGCCTATGCTTTGTCAGAAGCCTCTTCTGGCTCCGACGCCCTCAATTGCCGAGCTCGCGCTGAGCTTTCGAAGGATGGAAAACATTACGTTCTTAACGGCGAGAAAATGTGGATTACGAACGCCGGGTTCGCTGACCTGTTCACCGTCTTCGCTAAGGTTGACGGGGAGAAGTTCACGGCGTTCCTGGTCGAAAAATCTTTTCCCGGATTCTCCATCGGCGCCGAGGAGCACAAGATGGGCATCCGCGGGTCGTCCACCTGCCCAATCGTTTTGAACGACTGCAAAGTTCCGGTTGAGAACCTTCTCGGCGAAATTGGCAAGGGGCACGTTATTGCTTTCAATATTCTAAACGTCGGCCGTTTCAAGCTGGGCGCCATGTGCGTCGGTGGCGCCCGCCTGTCGCTCGAGAACGCTATCGGTTATGCCAAGCAGCGCAAAGCGTTCGGCAAGGTGATTGCCGACTTCGGCCTGGTTCGCGAAAAGCTGGCCAACATGGCAGTGGGCGTCTACACCGGAGAGGCTCTCGTCTACCGCACTGTGGGCATGATGGATGTCGCCCTTTCCGAGGTCGACAAGTCTGGGGCTGATGCGGCGAAAGAAACCCGCAAAGCCATCGAGGAATATGCCGTTGAGTGCTCCATCATCAAAGTCTGGGGCTCGGAGATGGTTGGCTACGTGGTCGACGAGACGGTGCAGATTTACGGCGGCTACGGCTTTGTCGAAGAGTATCCTGCCGAACGAGCGTACCGCGATGCGCGCATCAATCGCATTTTCGAAGGCACCAACGAAATCAACCGGCTCATCATTACTGGCTTCCTGCTGAAGCGCGCAATGTCCGGTCAGTTACCGCTCATGCCGGCGATCAAGAAGCTGATGGATGAAGTGTTGTCCGGACCTTCGGTCGGGGAGGAACTGGAGGGACCGCTTGCGGAAGAACGGAAGTTGGTGATCTCGGCCAAGAAGCTTGGCCTGTTCGTCGCGGGAGCGGCTACGCAGAAATACATGCAGGCGATTCAGGATCAGCAGGAAGTGATGGGAGCGATTGCTGACATCGTCATCGAAACCTATGCCATGGAATCCGCTGTGCTGCGGGCGCAGAAGATCGCAGAGCGCAATGGAGAAAATGCCGCGTCCCTGCCCATCGCTATGACGCGGGTTTATCTTTCGCAGGCGATGGAGAAGATCGAAGCTGCGGCCAGGAAAGTGATTGCCGCCGTAGCTGACGGCGATATGCTGCGCACACAGTTGGCGATTTTGCGCCGGCTGGCGAAGCATGAGCTTTTCAATACGATTGAGTTGCGTCAGCAGATCGCTCACAAAGTAATCGAACGGGGGAGATACACTCTGGCTTAGTCCGCCACAGAGAAGAATCAGGCGACGAACTCTTCACTGGTTGGCACTGGAACTGGCTGTGGAAGCCGGTCGGTGACCTCGGCGAGGTTCGCCAGACGCTCAGCCAAATCGAAGGTCAGCGATCCCGGCCGATATCGCCAATGATAATTTCCCGTCTTTACGCTCGGAGTGTTTAAGCGGGCTTCGCTGCCCAGGCCAAGAGCGTCCTGGAGGGGAAACACCGAGAAACTTGCTACGGAAGCCTGAGCCGCGCGGATGAAGGCCCAGTTAATTCCGTCCGCACAATTTCCGACGTAAGCTTTTGCGGCCCGGCGCTCGTGGTCGGTTGCGTTTGAATTCCACCAACCCAGAGTTGTGTCATTGTCGTGGGTACCGGTGTAGATCACGCGGTCGGTAGTCAGACGATGCGGCAGATACATGTGCGCGCCCGGGTCGCCAAAGCCAAACTGCAACACCGCCATGCCGGGAATGTGAAGGCGTTCGCGCAGTTCGTGCACGTCCTGGGTAATGTAGCCCAAATCTTCGGCAAAGAAGGGAAGCCCGCCGAGTTCCTCGCGCAGTTTGTTGAATAGCTCGTCTTTGGGGCCGTCCACCCAGCGGCCATTGATCGCGGTGGGTTCGCTCGCGGGGATCTCCCAGAACTGCGCGAATCCGCGAAAATGATCGAGGCGGATGAAGTCACACGTCTGTGCGGCCCAACGCAATCTTTGAACCCACCACTTGTAACCCTGCGAGCGCAGCGCGTTCCAGTCGTAAAGAGGGTTGCCCCAGCGCTGACCGGTTTCGCTGAAGGCATCCGGAGGCACGCCCGAAACAGCCTCGGGCTCCAGGTTATCCTTGAGACGAAACATTTCTCGATTGGCCCATACGTCGGCGCTGTCGTAATCCACAAAGATCGCAATATCGCCTACCACGCGGATGGACCTTTGCGCGCAGTAGAGACGCAGGGCACGCCACTGCTCATAGAAAAAACACTGAATGACCCGGCCAACCGCCATGTCCGAAGCTAATTCTTTGCGTGCAATTTGCAGCGCCGCCGCGTCGCGGCGCACCAGTTCGGCGGGCCAGGTGTTCCAGGCTTGCTTGCGATAGCGGCTCCTCAACGCGTCGAATAGGACAAAGTCTTCCAGCCACCAGTCATTCTCGGTGCAAAATCGTTCGAAGCGGGATCGAGCGGCTTCGGGCGCAGAGTCTAGAAACTTGCGCGCCGCTTCGGCCAGCAGGGGCAGCTTGCTTTCGTTAACCTGGTCGTAGTCGATGTTACCGTTGGAATTGGGAAGTGTATTTAGCTGCGAAGCCTCGATCCAGCCGCGCTCGGCCAGGCGCTCCGGGCTCACGAGCAAAGGATTGCCTGCAAAGGCTGACGTCGAGGAGTAAGGAGAGTCCCCATTCGCCGGCGGTCCCAGCGGCAAGACTTGCCACAGCCCCTGGCGTGCCGACGCAAGGAAGTCGAGAAACTCGTAGGCAGCCGGGCCGAAGTCGCCAATGCCGCCTCGCGATGGGAGCGAGATAGGGTGGAGCAGAATTCCGGTCAATCGTGGAAATGGCATGCGCGACTACTATTCTATTAAATTATGAGGCTGTGATCAGGACCAAAGCGAGATTGGATTTGCACTTCTCGCTTTGACAAATTTCTAGCAACGCGGAATTTACAAGCGCAAACTTCTACGCTATTTCTTTCGCTACTCGCCCTCTTCACCCTCGGCCTGCTGCTTGGTCAAGGCTTTCATCTCTTGTTCATTGATCTTGATCTTTCCTGATTTCTCCATTTGCTCGCGCAGGTTCGCCATGAACAGTCCAAACAATTCAGATTGCTTGGTCTGCACCAGCGTATCGCGAATCTGATCCTTCTTGGCTGCAAAGTCGGAATCAGAAGGCGCTTGTTTGTCCAGAATCGCCAGCACGACACCTGTATTGCCGCTGTCGACAGGGCCGCTGATGTCGCCCGGCTTGAGGGTGAAGGCGACGGACGCCGCGCCGGACATCGAGCCGATATCAGGAACCTGTCCATCCGGCAGAACAAAATCGCTGGACTTCATGGTTGCACCCAATTCTTTGGCTGCCTTTTTCAGATCGTGCTCGGCCTTGGCGCGATCGGAAAGTTCCTGCGTCTTCTGCGTTAGCAAAGTTGCTGCCCGCTCGTTTTTGAACTCCGTTTCTACACGGCTGCGAATCTCCTCGAATGCGGGCGTGGCCGGCGGTTTAATCGCTTCGAGTTCAAAAACTACGAAGCCCTGCGGAATCTGCACCTGATCAGCCGGAGATTTGTCCGCTGCGTTAAATACAGCCTCCGTGAACTGCGGTGCGCTGCCGATACCCGGCAGCGAATCGGTTCGGCCGATAAAGTCCGTCGCCACCACCTGCATGCCTTTCGCGGCGGCGGCTTTGTCGAGGCCACCGCTTCGCGACTGAGAAACCAGCGCGCTGGCCGCGGCATCCGCAGCCTGCTGTGCTTTCTGTTGTTTGATGATCGGTTCGATTTGATCCTTAACTTCCGCCAGCGTCTTAAGGTGAGCGTCCTGTTTATCCTCCACGCGCAGGATTACGAAAGCGTAGCCGGCATTGATCACGTCGCTGGTTCCACCCTTCGGCAACGAAAACGCGGCTTTGTCCACCTCGGGGACGGGGAAGCCGCCTCGCTTAATCCAACCGATTGACCCTCCGCTCTTGCCGCTCGGATCCTCAGAATACTTCTTAGCCAGATCTTCGAACTTAGCCCCAGCTTTCAACTGCTTGAGCGCCTCGTCCGCTTTTTTGCGGGCCTCATCGATGCCCTTCTGATCAACCTTCCCATCGGGACCGGGTAGGGGAGTCTTGATCAGAATCTGGCGAACGTTGACCTGTTCGGGCACGCGATACTCGTCGCGGTGCTGATCGTAGTACGTCCCCAGCTCCTGCAGGCTGAATTGGGCTTCGCCGCGAAGTTTCGCGGTATCAATCAGCACATACTTGATTTTGCGTTTTTCCGGAATCGAGTTGTTGTAGCTCGCCTTGTTGCGATCATAGAAGGCCTTCAATTCTGTATCAGTGGGGTGCAGGCCTTTGAGAATATCATCCTTGCGCAGCACCGCATAGTCGAACTTGACCTTGGTGTTATCCTTCTCGAATTTCTGCCGGATTTCGGCATCGCTGACCATGGCGCCGCCCGCGACCAGGCTGCGCAACTTGTCAATCAGGATCTCATCCTTCACTCCGCGTTCGAACAGGGGAACGGTGAGATCGTGCTGTTGCAGCAGTTCCTCATACTGTGCTTGCCCGATGAAGTTCCCTCCCGGGAAAAAAGTCTCGGCATAGCGGCCATGCTGTAGTTCGTCGCGCAGATCATCATCGGTCGCACGCAGGCCGAGGTGCTCAGCCTCCGCGATCAGGGCTTGCCGCTGGATCAACTGCTGCGCCGCCTGCGACGCGAAAAATGGCAGCAACATCGAGGCCTGTGCTCCGCCGCGCGGAAATTGCTGTCGCACCATCTCGCGAGCCTGACGCTGCACTTCCTGGCTGGTGATATCGGTTCCCGCCACCTTGGCCACTACGCCGCGGGTCGGCGCGCTGCCGAAAAAGTCGGTGCTGCCAAAGCCAGGGACTAAGGTGATCACCATGAAAACAGAAATGATGGTTAATAGTCCGCCAAGAACAATCTTCTTGATCGGGCCAGGGGTTTGCAAAAATCGAATCATCGTCTAATCACTCCGGAGCACAAGGGCGAGTCACTTATTATAAACCACGGCTAGGCTGTGGAATTGAACGGGGCGAAACATCGCGTGGTTGAGTAAATGTCGCGGTAGCGCCGGCATCTTGCCCTGTGGCGAGGGCATCCTGTCCTCGCAGTTGACAAGAAACCGGCTAACGATAGCCGCCAGGGACGGCGGCGCTACACTAAATATGTTGGGAAACCGACAGAATATTGCCATCCGGGTCCTTGAACCAGGCCACCTTGTCGCCGCTCGGAGCCGTCCAAATTCCCCGCTCATCCTGCTTGAAAAAGCCAAACCTCTCGAATTGAACTCCCTTTTCTTGCAGCGCGGCTACGACTTTTTCAATGCCCGAAACTTGCCATCCCAGAATCGTGAACTGCGCCGGCTTAAACGCTGGAGCTTTTGCGACTCGAACCATGATGCCATTGGCATCCAGCACCATCGCAAAACCGTCATCTTTGACGAAACGAAGTCCCAGGAGGCCCTCGTAAAAGGACCGCGCCTTCGCCGAGTCTCTTGTGGGAACGAAGGCAACGACATTCATTGAACCCAGCATCCGTCCTCCCCGACCAAGAATTCTAGATTATCCGAAGCCGCTCAGGCCTCTTCCGGCGGCAACTCAAAATCCACCAGATTGCCACGGAAGCCCTGCGTCTTCCACGCTCCAAAGGCGATCCCGACAGCCATCCAAATGGCTCCAAAGATCAGCGCCATGGTGCTGAGGCTCAACCAGAGAAGTAAGCAAATCACGAAACCAAAGACCGGCGGCAGCAGATTCGTCAGTTTCTTTTTCTCTTCGTGGAGGTAATAGCGGACAAACGCTGCGGCATTTACCCCCATGAAAGCAATCAGGGCACCGAAGTTCAGCAAGTTCGCGCCCAGTTCGTAGCCACTGGTCGTCGGCGGCATCAGATGGCCGCTAGAGAAAAATCGTCCCAATACCGACGGAATGGCAGCGACCCACGGCAGAAAGAAAGCACCAGCTAGAGCCAACGCACCTACGAAAAGCACGTTGTTGCGCGGCACGTGACGTTTGCCATCGACTGCACCGAAAAACGACTTAGGCAAAGCGCCACTGCGGCCCATGCCATAAAGCAGGCGCGCTGCGCCCAGTTGCGCTCCCATGCCCGAGCCGAAGTTGGCCACGACCAAGGTGAATCCGATAATCGCGAAAAGCGGCGCCCACGCACGGCCAGCCACGAAGGTGAAAGCCGTGTCCACGTCAGGATAAGGCTGCGACGCCGGCCATATCAGTTGCGCGGCATAGACCTCGATGGCAGATAAAATGCCGATGACCAGGCACGTCAGCACGGTGGCCAGCAGGATGTTTCGCCGCGGATTCTCGGCCTCTTCCGAAAGCGTCGAGATGCCGTCGAAACCAATGTAGGTCAGCACCGCGACGGAAGTCCCGCCCAGCACCGCTTTTGTATTCCACATTTGCGGATCATAGAAAGGACGGGTAAAGAATGCGGCGCCGTCATGCTGATGTCCAAAGACGTAGCGGGCGGCGGCCACGAAGAATATTGCAATGACCACGCCCATCCCCGTAGCCAGCGCGGTATTCACCCGCGCGGAAGTTTTCACTCCCTGCACGTTGAGGCCGGTAAAAACCAGCGCGAAGAAAATCGCCCACGCCGCATACGGCACGCCGGGAGCAAACACATGTGCCTGCTGGCTGATCCAGATGATGCAAATCATTGGATTCAGCATGTAATCCATCACCATGCTCCATCCGGTAACGTAGCCGAGCGCCGGATTAATCTCCTGCCCGACGTACGTGAAGGCAGAGCCGGCGCTGGGATAAGCCCGCGCCATCCGTCCATAGCTGATCGCGGTAAACAGCATGGCCACCATCGCAATCAGGATGGTCGTGACCACGTGGCCATGCCCGCGCTGGCTGAGCACGCCAAACACCGACATGGGCGCGACCGGCTGAATCACGATCACGCCGTAAAGAATAAGATCCCAAAGCGTGAGGGTTCGCCGCAGACGCGCGGAGGCAGCGGTGCCAGTGGAAGCGGTTGCCATGTGCGGGTATTGGATTATGCCGCAGCGAAACTGTCAACTATTAAAACGATTTCGTGTAAGGGACGCTGGCGTTATTTTGGCGGAGCGTAATCGAACCGGTATCCGCGTGCCTCGTTCCCCGACATGAACCGCGTGTTGTATTCCAAAATGTAGTTCAAGTGCGCGTCATCGAGTGGAAACGATTTGCCTCTTGGGTACGGATACGCGCCCATGTCTCCGAAGGGAAGCGGATCGACCCTCGTAAAATCGTAGGCGTAGAAGTCCATGTCCTTCTCGTAGCCATTGGCCACGAAGAAATAGTCGCGAACCCAACCTTTGGGCAGCACAGGGAGTTTCGCCGGATCAAAATCCAAAGATACTTCATCGCCCGATCCAAAGACGACAAGCCGGTCATCGAGGGAAGTGAGCAGCGGAAGCACATCGCCATAGCGTGTATAACTTCCTGCCGGACGCGTGTACGGCCCGGTGGGGCTGGCTTTTTCGTAAATGTAGGCGACATTGCCCGGCGGCTTGCCTTCGATCTTCAGAGGAAATCCGCGAAAGCGCAGATTGGCACTGGCGAGCGGAACTGGGGTAAGACGGACATCCTGATCCTGACTCGTTCGATCGATGAGAATGCTATTCCAGTAAATCTGCAGATTGGTTGAAATCCGAATGCGCTGCGTTCCTAGAGGTAGCTTCCCGGTCAAGTCCGCCGTCATCGTACGTGGCCCACCCGCGGGAAAACCCATGTCGTCGATCACGCGAATCCATTTCCCCTTGGCATCCAGAGCCTCGACGTAGGGAGAAATGGATTCGACCCGGGCCTGAGATGCCGCGTACATGCTGTTCGCGGAGTAATACTCGACCTCGCCGTGAAGCAGCAACCACAGCGGGCCGCCATGGTAGGGTTCACCGAGATCGAGTTCGAGGCTGTGCAGCCTGGCAAAGCCCGCGAATTGAGTCAGGCCAAAATCACCGAAGTAGCGGTGCGCCAGCAGATCGGGAAGGACGTTATGCCCGTGTTCATCATGCGCCGCAGCCGGTGGCCGCGCGTCGCGACTGGCAACGACTTTGAAAGCTGGATAAGGCGGATTGCTGGCAAAGTATTCGTTGGGATAAACATCAAGGTCCGCGGAATGATCCGCAGCCAGCAGCTTAACCTGATCGAGATAGACGGCCTCCTCCAAAGGCTCCATGAAACGAAAGCTGAGCTTGCCATCTTTCTCCCGGATTGCTTTGCGATCAATCTTGATGTACTCGGTGGGGCGCGGAATATCGCGCTGGCCGGGGCCAACCCAGTGTCCGACCACGCCGGCGCCGAGCATGTCGCCGACTAATTGGTAGCGTTCACCATCCCAAACGAAAAGGGTGGGGCACGAGCTGCCGCGGCGATCGATTTCCATGTATTTCTGTTCGCGATCGCCAGCGACTTCGACTTCGTCCTGCAGAACCCCAGTCGGCCACAGCATGCGGACGACATCAGCCTGAGTTGATTGTCCGAGACCGACGTTGAGGTAGGGCGAATTCTGGCCGAGATAGCCGGAGGATCCCGCGATCTCGAATTTCTGCCGATTACCTCCAGCGAAGACCTCGACTTTCGTCCCGATAGCGCTCTTGTTGTCGTTCAAGCCTTTCAGAGAAAGCCGAAGCCAGTGGTTCTTATTGCCCCCTTCATTTCGCAGCAAAACAACCGGCCCGTGATTCTGTGTGATGAGCAGGTCGGTTGCGCCGTCGCTGTCGAAGTCACCGGTGATGATGGCGCGGGATCTTTAAGCACGATCTTGTCCAGGCCGACGTCGGCGGTAACGTCCTTGAAGCCGTCAGGGCCAAGATTGCGGAAGAGGCGCACCTCGCCTTTGCCGTCTTTCGTCTCGCCGACAGCGACGAGATCGACCCAGCCATCGTTGTCGTAGTCGATGGCGGCGACTCCCCAGCCGCGGACCCAGTCGGTCGCAGGCAGCGGTACTTGCTCGAAGCCTTTCCCTTCCTTGTTGCGCCACAGAGTCAGAGCTGGAGTACCCCAATGAGTAAATGCCAGATCCATCCATCCATCGTGATCGAAATCGAGGACAGTGAGGGCAACAAATGTTCCCAATGCTTTCGCTGGCCAAAACTGCCGGTTCAGGAATTTTCCCTCTCGCGGATTTTCGAAGATCGTCAGCGGCTCAAAAGCTTCCGTCACAGCCAGGTCTATTGCTCGATCGTTGTTCCAGTCAGTACCGACAGCGCCAAGACTAGCAGTCCAACCCTGAAGATTAATCGAACGAGCAATTTCGGTGAAGGTCCCGTTTCCGTTATTTCGCCACATCAGGTTTGAACCACTGCTATCTCCCACTCCTCCCTGATTCTCCCTGGGATCAAATGCTCTGCTTTCACTGTATCGACTGACGTACAAATCCAAGTCGCCATCGTGATCGTAGTCTATGAAAGTTAACCCGGCGTTGAAGCCGTCGCTTTTAATGCCCGTAGCCTCCGTGAGATCTTTAAACGTACCGTTCTTCTCATTGTGCAGAAGAAGCACGCGCCCATCGAAACTCACCACCAAGTCAGTGAAACCATCATTGTCATAATCGCCAGCCGTACAGCCGGCGGCGTGCAATGTCGGATCGAGTCGCGCTTTTTTGGTTGCGTCTTCAAACTTGCCGTTGCCCAGATTGTGGTATAGCGACATCCCGCCTTCTTTGCCGTTGTTAGGCAGAAAGATGTCGACGCGACCATCGTTGTCATAATCGAGAAAGCACGCGCCTGGCCCGAGGTAGGAAAACAGATCCTTCGCAGACGTAGCCGAGGCTTTCGTCACCAGTCCAGCCTGTGCAGTGACGTCGATAAACTGCACCGAAATCTGCGGCGGAACCTTTTGAACCATCTCCGGCGATTCTTCAGCCAGCGAATATTTTCCCTGCTCGCCGTAGGCCAGGCTGATGGGCGAGCCCAGCTTGTTTTGCGTGATGTACTGGAAGCGGGTCAGATGTTCGCGGGCATGAGTGAGATCCGCCGACTGCTGACAGGCGCGGGAGAGTCCGAATTCGGCCGAAGCGTGTAGCGGATTGAGCTTCAAGGCATGCTGGAAGGCGTCGATTGCCTCGGAATATTGTTTGTTCTGCGCGTATGAGGCGCCTAGAAAATACCAGGTGTCTGCATCATTCGCATCAATTTTGGTAACTCTGCGGAACGCTTCAACCGCGGCTTGCGAGTTCGCGGAATTCTTTTCCAGCATGCCAAGGTTGTACCAGGCATGAGGATCGTTTGGATTCTGCTCTACCGCTTGCTCAAGAAACTTCCTGGCCGCGTCGACACGCCCGAGGTTGAGCAATGCGATGCCCTGATTCATTTGAGCGATCTGGAATTTGGGATCGAGCGCAGCCGCCCGTTCAAACGTCTTCAGCGCTTTTTCAAAAAGCTGCTGGTTCATGTAGGCGGCGCCGAGGTTGTTAAGACGCGCTGCTTCGGTGGACTTGTCGGACTGGTTTGCTGTAGGCGCATTTTGCGGTGCAGCTGCGAAAATCGCAATCATAGTCAGAACGACGCCGAGACCAACGAGGAGAAACGTCTTAGTCATGCGAAGAACACGTTAGCACACCAAGTGAGCGACGCCCCCCGGACGAGGCGTCCGGGGCTACGTGTACATCCTTGGACCACTATCCAGGGCCTACCAGGACCCACGGCTTGCTATAGGCTTTGTTCGCCACTATACCCTTGCCTTCCTGGATCGTGACCGTTTGGCTTCCAGCCACGTTCGAGAGCTTATCGATTTGCCCGCTGGGCCATTGGACTTCAATTGAATCGGCTTTTGTTTTTTCGCCCAGGCCGAACGTCAACACAAGTTCGCTCTGGGACAAATAACTCGATCCGCTATGAACCGTCTGCCACTGCTGATCTTTCTTGTGGTCACCCCCGGCAGCGGTTACGCGCACGGTCGCTCCAATGCCATTGCGGTTGGATTTTGTGCCTTCCAGCTTGATGCGCAGGCTATGATTCTCGACGCCTTCGTTGTGAAACAAATAGGCTCGGCCACCATTCGTAGTCATTAGCACATCTAGCGAGCCATCGTTGTCGATGTCAGCATAAGCCGCGCCGCGAGCCACTTTCGGGCTGGCAAATGCACTTCCCAGAGATGCTGTCACTTCCTGAAACTTTCCGCCGCTGAGATTACGAAAAACATGCGGCGGCTCCGCGTAGGTCACTCGCTTCTGCACCCGTTCGATTTCGTTTTCGATATGTCCGTCGGCGACAAAGATGTCAGGCCAGCCGTCGTTGTCGTAATCAAAAAAGAAACAGCCGAAGCCCAGCGTCACCAAGGTCGCGCGTCCGACCTCCGACTGCGGTGCCTCATCCACAAACAAGCCGTTGCCCTCGTTGTGGTAGAGCGATAGCATCTGGTTGGCAAAATTGGTAATGATGAAACTGGGGCGGCCAGAACGATCGTAGTCAGCAAAATCAACGCCCATGCCGGCGCGGGCCACACCGTCTTCGCTGAATGCGATTCCAGCGGAAACCGCTTTTTCCTCAAATGTCCCGTCGTGCTTGTTGAGGTAAAGCTTGTTCGGCTGCGTGTCATTGGTCAGCAGGATGTCGGGCCAACCATCTCCGTTGTAATCGACGATCGCCACGCCCAGGCTCTTCGAAGTCGCATCGTAGAACTTGGCCTTCTGCGTGGCATCTTCAAACTTTCCATTGCCGAGGTTATGCCACAGGCGGGCCGACGATCCTTTGTAGGATTCGGGCGTGCAGTACGATTTGTGCGCTCCATCGAGGGTGCAGTACAGATCGTCTTTCTCGGACCACCGCACATAGTTCGCGACCACCAAGTCCAATTTGCCATCGCGATCGTAATCCACCCAGGCGGCGCTGGTGGAAAACTCATTCGGCTCCCACAATCCGGCGGTTTTGGTCACATCGGTAAACGTTCCGTTGCCGTTGTTGTGAAACAGATGGCTTTGGCCGAGCGCGCTGATAAAGAGATCATCGTAGCCATCGTTGTCGTAATCGCCCACAGCAACCCCCATCCCGTACATCGAAATCGCGAGTCCTGCTTTGCGAGTCACGTCGGTGAAGCTGCCGTCGTGGTTGTTGTGATAGAGCTTCAGTGTAGACTCAGCCCGCGTGTGTCCCGGCCAATCTTCGCTGTTGACCAGGAGAATGTCAGGCCAACCGTCGTTGTCGTAATCGATGATGGCGCAGCCCGCACCCATGGTCTCGGGCAGGTACTTTTTTCCGAACGCTCCGTTGTTGTGGACAAAGTGAATGCCGGCTTGCGCGGTGATGTCGCGAAACTGGATGCGCTGTGCAGTTGCGGAGGAAGTCCCGAATGCAGCGAGAGCTCCAAGGGTCATTGCAGCCATAAAGCTTCGTGGAAGGATTCGTTTCGTAACGGAGCACGGCTCCAGGCGTGCCGTAAGTGGTGCTCCAAGAAGAACGGCTTTAGCCGCCGCTCTCGCATCGGCTAAAGCAGGTTTCCATTTCACAATCCTGGCGGCACGGCTGAAGCCGTGCCCTGATACGAATCTCAGAATCATTTCGGAGCAAATGTCGAGCTTGCCCATTATCTCGAAACTCCCGCCGTGGCGATTCTGCTAGCCGAGCTTCGATGGGCCCGAACGGGTCGAAGACCCGCCCCCACACCGGCCGATATTAGCGGCGCCGATACATGCTCGTGAATGGGCTGCCGTTCGTTGTTGTCGTCGGGATTGAGTTGGCGATACCTGCCTGTGATCGCTTGCGAAGCTTCGTCGGCTTTGAAGCGCAAGTAGCGCACCTCGTGTTCGTGGGCTCGCTTCTCGTCCCCAAGGCCCTTGTAGCAGAGCATCAGGTTGTAGTGGGCCTGCAAGTCTTCGGGATCGACCGCGAGAACTCTTTGGAGCACGTTCACGGCGTCGCCGTATTTACGCTCAAGAAACAGAATGCGTGCGAGATCGTTGAGCGCGACGCGATCTCGGGGATACTGGGCCAAAACTTTACGGAGATGATGGGCCGCATCGTCGTAACGGCCATCGCTGCGCAGAACTTTTGCGTAGAAGAAGTGGGCTCGCGCCAGGTTTGGACTTAGCGCCAATGCTTTCGCCAGCACTGTGCGGGCGCGATCCATGTCTCCTTCCTGCACCGCGGCGCGTCCTATATTCACCCAGCCATCAGGATTTTTCGCATCAACCTCTGTCACTTTCTCGAAGGCCGCTTGCGCACCTTTCAGATCGCCCTGTAGCAGCAGGCCAATTCCATAATCGTTCCAGCGTTGCCAGTCGTCTGGCTGCAAGATCGTCTTCGGCTCGGGCGCTGGGTCGTCGTGCGAAATTACGTTTAGCGTGACGGTATCTTCTGCCAACGCCACGATCGGAACGTCCGGAATCTTCTCTTCCTTTGCAGATACTCCTTTCAGCGATCCTGCGAAGGCGAACTTTCTGTCGTCGTAATCGGGGGTGACATCTCCATTCGGTTGGTTAGGATCGACAACGCCGGCGAATGAAAACTGCGTATTCCACCATGCGAACTTGCGATAGCAGAGCCGGGCATGGAGCGTGATTTTATTTCCTGAGGCGTCGGGAATGTGCACGCGGTAGTGAACCGTGTCCGCTGCCCCGGGTGGGATCAGATGCACATAGACTACGGCCCGGGTGGCCCAGGCATTGCGCTTGTTAATGCCGTTGCCGTGCGCATCCACCTGCAGCGATCGATAGAAGTGCGCGCCCTTTTCTACCGGGCCTTTGCCGTTGTCCTCGACGCCCCCACTCCAGAAGATGGTTTGGCCCTCGTCGTCTGTGCCCTTCAGTTCGAGCCAGGTATCGTAAGCGTCCACCGTGCCGCCGGGAAAGAAGTGTCCGATTTTCTTGGTGCGGACTACCACATCCACACGGACTGTGTCTCCTCGACGAACGATTGGCTGAACACGGTTTAGCGGCGCGGTAATCGGCAACACTTCGGCTTCCGTGGCCGGAGTAACTTTCGTCTCCGCTTCTTCGCCGACCGCAAAAGTTGTAGACAAGTCCGACTGGTTCGCGACTCCCGGTTTTGCCTGCGCGCGCGCCGGAGAGAGTGCGAAGATATCCACGCTCAAAATTCCACCCTTGAGAAAATCCTCGGTAATCTTTAGTTGCTCGGAATCTTCGTTCGCCGTGGGCAATGCTGTGTTCGCTCCGGGGAAACGATGCGAATGAACCAGCCCGCCGATGTTGCCTTGATCGTCCGAACGGGTCAGGGGCATGTGGCAATCGGCGCATTGCGAAGGCTTGGCGGGATAATAAAACGACCGCGCGCCCTGTCCCGATACGCCGCTCGCCTGCCAGTTGTCGTATTCGTTAAACCCACGAATCCAACGATAGTGATTGACCGGCGCATCGAGATGGACTTTGTGGCAACTCGAGCAAAACTCCGCCGTCTGGTTTCGCATTAGGGGCTTCAGAAATACGCGACGGTGCGGTTCGGGATTCAGCTCCACCAGAAAATCGTGCAGCATTCGCGCCACTGGATTCTGGGTCGCCGCCAATTCATGCAGCTTAGGATATTCGAGATAAAAATCGCCTTGCCCCATGCTGCTCTTCACGTTGGCAATCGAGTGGCACATCATGCAGCCCAGTCCGGCTTGCGACTCGGGACGGTGCACGATCTGCTTGATCGGCGTATCCATCAAGCCGCTGTAAAGCACGGCGGGATCGTGGCATCCGCCGCACCATTTGGAAGGCTTGGTGCCGATCGTGTCCTGCATGTACTCGATGCTCTTGCGGTACCACTGATTGTTGAACGATGAGAAATGATGAGCCGAGCTGAACCACTGATTGTAGATGTCTTCGTGGCAGCGTTTGCAGGAGTCGGATTCCATGAAAAACTTGCTGGGAATTTTCTGGCCGCCGAGCACTTGGGCGGAACTGGGAAAGAATGGCCCACCCGGACCATCGCCTTCGCTGTTCATCGTGGCGGGAGGCATCGAAGGATTCGCGATGCGAGCCTGATGTTGCCACCGCGACTCCCGCAGGTAATGCGCCGCCGCTCCGAGTGCAGCGAGCAGTAGCAGACAAATCGCGCAGCGAATCAGCGAACTGCCGTCGCCCGGCGGTAGCCAACCGCGCTTCCCGGCCCACTCCGCAAACACGATGCCAACGCCTGCTAGAGACAGAAGAATGTGAGCGTAGAGCAGGTGCCACTCAATTCGCGGGGTACCGGTCTTAATCAGAATCAGGCCGACCGTTGATCCAGTGGCGACGAGCATCCAGCCAAAGCGCGCGAAAATACTTTCATTGCGGAGAAGTGAAAAAAGAAATACGGCCAGAAGAATAGCAGTGATAGCGCCCGCAATCGCGTGCAGCAGAACGATTACAGCATAGAAAACATTCGATTGAGGAAATGTGTAGAGATCGGCAGCAGAAATAAAGAGAAAGATCAGGAGCCCCGGAAGTACGCGGGCGATGACGAAACTTCTGAATCGCTTTGGGTATGCCATCAAAAACGTGCGTCAATCCCTGCAGCTTACGTGAAATTGAGTGGGAACAGGTTATCTCTTTTTGGGAGCAGAGAAATAGTATAAATCCATTAGCTGGTTTACTGTTACGAGTGAAGAAAACCTTAAGTCGCACAGAACGCTGAGAAAAGCGCGCAGAGGCCGTTGAGAAGAACAGCTATTCGAGACGAATGTCCTGTGCCTGCCAGACTCCGCGTTGCGCTTCCAGTTCGGCTGCCACCGACAGCACCAACTCCTCCCCCCACGGGCGGGCCACGATCTGCACTCCAATTGGCAAGCCATCCTTCGACCGGCCAAAAGGAATTACTGCCGCTGGAGCTCCCAGCAGATTGAACCATTCCGTATAGCTCCATGCATCGAGATAATGCACGGTCTTTCCCTCGATTTCCCAACTACGCTCGCCGTGACGAAATGCCGGGATCGAAGCCACCGGGCAGAGCAAGATGGGGTACTCACGCATCTGGGAAAAGACCTGCATGCGCACGGCGTCGCGCATGATCCAAGTGTCGAGCAAACTCTGGGCAGTGTGGGACGGCTCGGCTGCAACCCAACTCGAAAACTGTTTGAGGGTTGGACTGAGGTCAGCCTCTCGGCCTTTCGTTAATGTGCCTAGCAGCATTCCGCCCGCGACTCCGAACAACCGCCACCAGAGTTGTCGCGAAGATTCAAGGCCTTCCGGGCGAAAGCCCTCAACCTCGAATCCCGCACGCTTTACCGCCTCAGCCGCATCTCGCACTGCCGCGCGGGTTTCGGCGGTCACCGGAGTGCGCCCGTCATCCTCGAAATAGCCGATGCGAAGTTTCTTCACATCGGCACGACTTGGCCAGCGGAGGGGCACTGGTGCGGCCGAGGGATCGCCATCATCCGGCCCTTGCATCACTTCGAACAGCACTTTCAGATCCGCGACCGTCCGCGCCATCGGCCCAACTACACCGAGCAAAGCGAACGGTCCGACCGAGGTGGGGAAGTGTCCGGTGGCAGGGATGCGGCCTGGCGTCGGCTTCAGACCACAGATCCCGCTGAAATGCGCGGGCACGCGAATGGAGCCTCCGCCGTCGCTGCCAACTCCTCCCGCGGAGCATCCGGATGCAATCGCGGCGGCTTCTCCGCCGCTGGAACCGCCGGGAGTTCGCGACAGATCCCAGGGATTGTTTGTACGACCGTGGAGCAGGTTGTCGGTCTCCCACGCCATGAGCAATTCAGGCGTGTTGGTATTGCCTAGGATGATCGCGCCCGCGTTGCGTAGTCGCGAGACTAGCGGGGCGTCCTGAGCGGCCACGATGCCTGCTCGAAGCCTGGTGCCGGCTTCGCAGCGCATGCCATTTACGTCGATTGAGCTCTTGATGCTTATTGGAACACCGTGCAGCGGGCCCACCTTTTCATTACGAGCGATTGCATTTCCAGCTGCGAGTGCCCGACGGCGCGCCCCGTCGGCATCCACCTGCACGAAAGCATTCAGTTTTGGGTTCAGTCTCTCAATGCGGGCGAGATGCGCTTCCACCAATTCAACTGGCGACAACTTCTTCTGACGGATTTTCTCGGCCATGGAAGTGGCTGAAAGGAAGCAGAGCTCAGACATGCGGAGTTTTTCGGTGCGAGAGAGAAAACTGAGTCTAGCACGAAGGAATCGCTATGCGACGTTGCTTAGAAACGTAGCTAGCTACGTTTCTACGGGAAACTCAATGCGAGGCTTGCGTCGAGCGGCGAGCCTTTTGCGGTGGCAAAAGGACGCGTACCGCGTTCTTTGCCTTCGCCCCTCGCTTGCTGAGCCAATTTTTGAGATGGTGCCGGGAAGCAGGAGTCAGGCGGGAAAAGAACATGCCCGCCCGGCCATCGTCGTCGGCCCAGATTACTTTGCCGATCGCTTCGACCAGGTGCGAGGTTCCGGGCAGGACAAAGCGCAACGGCACATTTTGTACCGGAGGCAACGGCTCCGGGGCTTGCAACGCTAGACCCTGCTCGCTCAGATCGAGCACGATGGCGGGCAATGCCGCCACTCCGAACTGAAGGTAGACCAGCGCTTCCAGGGGATGGCGAGGAGAATGGCGGGGATTCGGCTTCATGAATCCCTGGCCAGCGCGCAGCGAACGTGCTACCTGCTCGAAGACAAGAGGTTTATAGAGAACGAAATTTACTCCCGATTGAAAGGCTCCGCCTACCGGGGTAAACGGGCCGACCATGGCAAACAGCACGGGCCTTCGCTGGAGTGAGGCCATTCGCGCCATGCGCGCTACTTGGCCGGCGCCCGGCAGGTCAAAATCCAGCACCAGCGCCGAATGGTGACCTTTCACAAGAAATTCGACTGCATCGCCGGACGAAAGGCACGTCTGGTACTCAATTTGGAGCACGTCCAGAAGCGCCGTCAACACTCGAAGCGACGGGCGATCCTGCGATACCAGCAACGCGTTCAGTCTCATAAACCGGAGCTTATGGCGGGCGGATGCTGCAGTAAAGTAACAGCGGTAATGAATCAGTCGTTACCCAGCTAAGCTTCGTCCTGATTTCGGACTGAGAAAGTTGCTGACATCACTTGTGAAATCAGAGCGCTGGCGCTTTTTGCCCGGAACCTCAAATTCTGTAATTCCATTAGAATGACTTAATGGCCGATGCGAAGCCCATTCGTTTGACGGAGTCGGTGAAAGCTGCGGGTTGAGCGTCCAAGCTGAGTCCGGCGGCGCTGGACACGGTGCTTGGGAAATTAGCCCGGCAACATGATCCAAATGTTCTGGTCGGCTTCGATCATGCCGACGACGCCGGCGTGTATCGAATCGGGTCGGACACTGCGTTGGTACAAACGGTGGACTTCTTCACGCCGATGGTCGACGATCCCTATACCTTCGGCCAGATCGCCGCCACCAACTCCCTGAGCGACGTTTACGCCATGGGTGGTGAGCCTCGCACTTCACTGGCGCTGGTATGTTTTCCGGAAAAGGCCGATCTGGCAATCCTGGAACGCATTTTGGCCGGCGGGCTTTCGAAGATGATCGAAGCCGGTTGCTCGGTGATTGGCGGGCACAGCGTCCGCGATGAGGAGATGAAGTTTGGATATTCCGTCACCGGCTTGATCGACCCCACCAAGGTGCTCACCAATGGGGGCGCAAGGCCGGGTGATCGTCTGCTTTTCACCAAGGCGCTGGGGACGGGCGTGATCTCCACGGCAATCAAGAAAAAAGCGGCGCAGCAGCCCTGGATTGACGCCGCGATCGCCTCCATGACCACCTTGAACAAAAAAGCTGCAGAGGTAATCTCAAGCGGTGTACGAATGGCGGGTGTGGTCACTGCAAGTGTGGTGACGGGCGACTCGCCCGTCCGTGTAGAACTGGGTCTTCGACCCGGTCAACCACAGCAAAGCCCACCAGCCAACGACGGACAACCAACGACCAACGACCATTTTGCCGTCCACGCCATGACCGACGTCACCGGCTTTGGCATGATCGGACATGCCCGCGAGATTGCGCTGGCCTCGAGTGTCTCTCTTCGTTTCCGTGCCCATCGCATTCCGCTGCTCGAAGGCGCCTTGGACTGCGTTCGCGCTGGCCACATTCCGGGAGGCCTGAAGGCCAATCGCGAATTCGCGGAGTGTGTGGTTGGCTACGAAGCTGGAATCAGCGATGAGATGAAAACAATTCTTTTCGATCCGCAGACCGCCGGAGGATTGCTAATCTCGGTTGCGCCGGAGGATGCAACTGGGCTGATGCGAGCGCTCACTGCCGTGGGAGTTCCCGCCGTGGAAATCGGGGAAGTGCTGTCCGCGACCAAGCCCCTGATCGCCATTGTGCCCTGATGGCAGCGTCCCTGCACGTACTCAGTGAAACGCTTCGCCCCGGGCCAGCATGGCGAGAATCATTTCCATTCGCCGCTGCTTCGTTTCTGTTTTTTTTGCGGTTTGCAGCCGGTAGGCAATGGCATAGCGGTTTGCTTTGTTGAGCGATTCGAAGAAGGCTTGTGCCTTCTTGTTTCGCCGTAACGCCGCTAGAAAATCCTCGGGAAGGGTGGCCTGGCTTGGGGAATCGTAAGCTGCATTCCAACGGCCATCTTTCTTCGCAGAATCGATTACGGCGTGACCCGCCGCTTTCATCCGGCCCGCCTGGATCAGCCTTTCCACGTGTTGCGTGTTGATCTTGGACCAGCCACTTTTAGCGCGTCTTGGAGTGAATTTTTGGCGCCATGAAACTTCATCATGGCGCTGCTTTTGACCGTCGATCCATCCGAAGCAGAGCGCCTCATCCAATGCCTCGGCATAGGTGACGGACAGTTGTCCCGAGTCCTTTTTGAAAATACGCAGCCAAATTCCGTTTGAGTCGCGGTGATTTGCCGCCAGCCACTTGCGAAACTCCGAGGCTGATCGAAAGCTCAGGATTTCATTCATACGAGTTTATGAGGCGCGCGTGGGGGAGTTTCCGTTAGAAGCTCCCAAATTCGGGCGAGATGGTGATCGTCGTGTTCGGCGACGAAGTACAAATGGTCGACCAGGCGAAAGGGCGTTTTGAGCCGAGGATGCGGAATTGATTGGGCAAACAGAGCGAGCTCAACGGCTCCAACTCGATCCGCAAGTCGCAATCGCGCCTTGCGAAACCCGGCAAGAATATCTGCGACGTTACGCCGGTTATGTCCCGCTTCGTGAGTCTTGCGATTGGTCAAGTCGGCGGTCGTGAGCTCAACTGCCCCTTTTAGGTAGTCGTCCACTCGTGCCATCCACAGAGGCTCGAGGTCGAGCAGATGTCCGGCATGCTCTTGGGCCGACCACTTTTCGTCAGACTTTTGGATTAATCGCTCGTGGGAATGAGCCCGGATGATTTCTTCGAGCCTTGCGGGCGTGCCTCGCAAGCGGAGGCACAGATTGGGAAACAATTCGACAGGAAACGTGAATTCGAATTTTCGATCAAACCAGTTTGGGACTTGACTCATTGATGCACCCGAATCGAGAAGAATGAAAGAACCTGCTGTCCTAACTGTGCGAACATTAATCTCAGGGGCTAAAGCCCGCATTCTCGGCTGTTTTGATCGGCACGGCTGAAAGCCGTGTCCTCCCATAAGACTAATTTCCACAAAAACTAACTGAGAAGCCACGCCGCGATTATCGCGGAGAACGAATAACCTTCCATTGACTCCCGGCGACCGTTACGCGCATCTATGGACTAGTAAGTGAGATAAGAGTTTCACTCTTAGCGCTTCTAAATTTCTTATCGGGAGGTTTTTATGGAAACTCGCAAACTTGGACGCAATGGCCCGACAGTCTCCGCCATGGGCCTGGGATGCATGGGTATGTCGGAATTCTATGGCGGACGCGATGACGACGAGTCCATCGCTACAATTCACCGCGCTCTGGAACTCGGAGTCAATTTTCTCGACACTGCCAACGTGTATGGGCCATTCATCAACGAAGAACTGGTGGGGAAAGCGATTCGCGGACGCCGCGACCAAGTTGTGCTGGCAACGAAGTTCGGCATTGTTCACGACCCGAATAATCCCAATGCCCGCGGCGTCAACGGCAAGCCGGAATATGTGCGTCAGTCGTGCGACGCTAGCCTGCGGCGGCTGGGCGTGGACACGATTGATCTTTATTATCAGCACCGGGTGGACCCCAATACGCCAATCGAAGAGACCGTGGGCGCCATGGCGCAACTGGTCGGGGAAGGCAAAGTTCGATTCTTAGGGCTATCGGAGGCGAGTGCTAAGACACTGCGTCGCGCCGTGAAGGTTCATCCTATAACGGCGCTTCAAACCGAATACTCGCTGTGGACACGCGATCCCGAAGAGGAAATCCTGCCCACTTGTCGCGAGCTGGGAATCGGATTTGTCGCCTACAGCCCGCTGGGTCGCGGCTTCTTGACTGGGAGGTTCGAAAAATTCGAGGATCTCCCTGCCGACGATTACCGCCGCAACTCGCCTCGTTTCCAGGGCGAGAACTTCCAGAAGAACATCGATCTGGTACGGCGGGTCGAGGAAATCGCCAAAGAGAAAGGGTGCAAGCCGTCGCAGTTGGCGCTGGCCTGGGTGCTGGCGCAGGGAAAAGATATCGTACCGATCCCGGGCACTAAGCGTCGTACGTATCTAGAGGAAAATGTCGGTGCGCTGAAAGTGCAGCTGACCGCCGAGGACTTGCGCGCGATCGACGAAGTTTTCCCAACTGGCGCCGCCGCTGGGCTTCGTTACACGGAGCAAATGATGCAAACCGTAAATGGGTGAAGAACAGAACCGAAAAAATTAAGGGGTGGCTATCAAGGCCGCCCCATTTTGGTAACTGCTGATGATTAATTCTAGGCTCGAGCCGGGCTTTCTCCGCCCTTGGCAATCCCTGGCCGTCCCGGCTCCGGCTTCAGCACTTGCTGCACGCCGTCATCGGACTTCGGCGGAGGCGTCATCTTAGGCAGTTCCTTGCCTTCGATGATCATCTTGATCTCGTTCGCGTCGAGCACTTCTCGTTCGAGCAAAGCCAACGCGATCCTCACCAACGCGCCGTTATCCTGGGCCAGAATTCCCTTCGCAGTGTTATACCCTTGGCCGACGATGCGTCGAACTTCGTCGTCGATCTTGATCGCCGTCGCCTCGCTGTAATCACGGTGTTGGGCAATCTCGCGGCCCAGGAAAATCTGCTCCTCTTTTTTTCCAAAGGTCAGCGGGCCGAGATCGCTCATGCCGAACTCGCAGACCATCTTGCGTGCTAGTTCCGTAGCCCGCTCAATGTCATTGCCTGCGCCGGTGCTCATCTGGTTTAGGAACATCTCTTCGGCAATTCGGCCGCCCATCATGATGGCGATTTCTGTCTCCAGATATTCCTTGGTGTAATTGTGCTTGTCGTCAATCGGCAGCTGCATGGTCACGCCGAGAGCCATGCCGCGCGGAATGATCGTGACTTTATGCAACGGATCGGAATTCGGCAGCTTGGACGCAACCAACGCGTGCCCTGCCTCGTGATACGCCGTCACCTTCTTCTCTTCTTCCGTGAGAATGAGCGACTTGCGCTCCACGCCCATCAGGACTTTGTCCTTGGCCAGTTCGAAGTCATACATAAGTACCGCTTTGCGGTTTTGCCGCGCCGCACTCAATGCAGCTTCGTTCACCATGTTGGCCAAATCGGCTCCCGAGAAACCTGGTGTGCCTCGTGCCAGCACGGAAAGATCAACATCGTCGGCCAAAGGAATCTTGCGGGTGTGGACTCGCAGAATCTCTTCGCGTCCGCGAACATCCGGGCGATGCACCACCACCCGTCGGTCGAACCGGCCA
Organism: uncultured Acidobacteriota bacterium; assembly: GCA_963832245.1. Taxonomy (GTDB): domain Bacteria; phylum Acidobacteriota; class Terriglobia; order Terriglobales; family Acidobacteriaceae; genus JABDBE01. The sequence continues at coordinate 69,774 of CAWHTG010000004.1, read as the reverse complement.
GGCCGTAGCAAAGCCGGATCGAGCACATCCGGACGGTTAGTCGCGGCCATCAGGATGACGCCTTCGTTCGATTCGAAGCCATCCATCTCGACCAGCAATTGATTCAGAGTCTGTTCCCGCTCGTCGTGTCCACCACCGAGGCCGGCGCCGCGGTGACGTCCCACGGCATCGATTTCATCGATAAAGATGATGCAAGGCGCGTTCTTCTTGCCCTGTTCAAACAAATCGCGTACCCGGCTCGCGCCGACGCCGACGAACATTTCGACGAAGTCCGAACCCGAAATTGAGAAGAAAGGAACGTTGGCTTCGCCTGCAACCGCTCTCGCTAGCAGAGTCTTGCCTGTTCCTGGAGGTCCGACCAGCAATACACCCTTAGGAATGCGTCCCCCCAGCTTCTGAAACTTCTGCGCCTCGCGCAGGAATTCGATGATCTCTTTCAGCTCTTCTTTAGCCTCTTCCACGCCCGCCACGTCCTTGAACGTGACTTTCTTCTGCTGCATGGAGAGCAGGCGCGCCCGGCTCTTCCCGAACGACAGTGCTTTGTTCCCGCCGGTCTGCATCTGCCGGATCATGAAGAACCACAGAGCAGCCAGCAGAATCAACGGTGCCAGATTCAGCAGCCAGCTCGGCCAGCTTCCGCTGCTCGCATCCCGGACGTTGATGACTACGCCCTTGTCGCGCAGCAACTTGATCATGTCGGGGTAATTTGTGGGAACAGTAGTGTGGAAGGTCGAGCCGTCGTTTTGAAACTTGCCGTGCACTTCCTGCAAGTTAATTGTGACTTCTTTGACGTTTCCCTGATCCACATCCGTCATGAATTGCGAGAAGTTGACTTCCTTCTCTTTTTGCCCCGCGCCGCCCGCCTTTACTACCTGCCAAAGCAGGAAGGCCGAGAGCACGATCACCAACCAGAAAACCACGGTTTTAACTGTCGAATTCACCTAAAACTCCTGAAAAAGTTGCGTCCTGTTTCCAAAAACGCAACTGGGGCTCCCCCACCGTAATTAGATGCCAGCCGCGGGGATTGGATAGAGGAAATTACCAACAGACTCATTCTAACGCTTCTGATGGAAAAAAGAATGGACTTCTCACTGTAACTTAAGTCACAGTGAAAACTCAGCTTGCAGCCGCCAAATACGGTAGGTTGCGGTGCGTCTGTTCGGGAGAACCCAACCCATAACCCACCAGAAAAGCTTCGTCCACCAAAAATCCGAAATAGTCTGGTTGCAATTGTACTCTGCGGGCCGATTGGCGGTCCAGCAAAGTGGCGAGTTTGACGGATGCGGCTCCCCGGCCTCGCAGGTCATTCATCAGGAATTCGCTGGTTACGCCGGAATGGACCAGCCCCTCGATCAGCAAAACATGCTGGCCAACAATGGCGAGTTCGTGGCTAAAAATGATTTCCAGAAAGCCCGCCGCGGTGTTCTCTTGCTCCCTGCGGTACCGCGGCTTAATGAACTGGCAGATGACAGGTACTTCCAAAACCCGCACCAGGTCAGCCATAAAAATGAAGCCATTTTCGAGCAACGCTAGGGCATGAATGGTTTTACCCTGATAGTCGTAGGAGATCTGCCGCGCCATTTCCCGCACGCGCTTCTGAATCTGCTCCGTGGGGATGACCATGCGCAGCTGCTCAGGCTTTGGATTGGCGCTCATAGTTTAGCCTAGTTTCAGGGTTTCATCGTGGCGAGGGGCGACTCGCCCGTCCGGTGTGAGCCGAGCTCTAATCACCGAAATCAACTTGGCCCTTTAGCCCTGTCTCGCGTAGCAAGACTGCCATGTCATGAACGCTGCCTGGCCGCAATTGTGCCGGCGCGGGAAAGCCGCGAACCCACACCACTTCCGTTCCACTCACGATTACCGGCCATAGTTTCCGTTCAGGGCCCGCCACGTGCCGCTCTTGCAACAGATCCTTGATCTTCTTAGCGGCCTTGGTGTGTGCCGGCCAGAAGCGATCCCCGGGACGCCAGTTCCTAACTTTCAGTTCTGCCGCTAACTGCGATCGCCCCATCAAATCCTCGGGATTATAACCTTTGGCGTCGTTTCCCGAAACCAATACTGCTTCAAAGCGCGATTGCGTCTCCTGAATTTCGACCACTCCAGGCACCGAAAGACGATATTCATAATGGGATTCCGTCGGTGTTCCCCCGCCCGACTCCACCCGCAACTCGCTCTTGTTCCGTGACACTACCCATTCATCCGGCAATACAACAACCGATCCGCACGGCTTCGAGCAGAGTGCAAGAATCGCTTCCACATGCTGAAAGTCGAGCTGTACACCTAAAGATTCGCTGGCGGCTCGGATCACTCGTCGTTGCATAGCCAGAGGCAAGTCCACAAGTACCGACAGGCAAAGCACACCTCCGGCAGCACCGGTGTATCGCCGGCTGTCGCGGTTGCGTCCCGCCGCTTTCCAAACCAGCGGCAGCACCCGCGCCACTTCCTTTTCCCAGTATTCCTGCTCGGCTCGTGCGATTTCCGCAGTCTCGCCCAAAGCTTCACGCACCGCCGGGTTCAAGTAGCGCTCCAAACGCGGCAGAATCCCGTGCCGCACTCGATTGCGCGTGTGCCGCAAGTCGCGATTACTCTTGTCCTCCCGCCAGCTCTGTCCCAAGTTAACAAGGTAAGCCTCTAGGTCTTTACGCTTGTTTCCAAGCAGGGGGCGAACAATGGAGGTCTCGGGTTTCGGCCTTTGCTGAGAGCCGAGAGCTGACAGTTGACGGCTGTTCACCGCCAACTGGGGATAGATCCCCGCCAGGCCGCGGCTACCCGCTCCGCGAACGATCTTAAGCAGCACCGTCTCCGTCTGATCGTCCAGCGTGTGCCCGGTAGCAATGCGGTTTAATCGGCCTTCTAGGAGCAATTGGCGGAAGTACCGATAGCGCATTTCGCGCGCCGCCGTTTCCTGGCTCAAATGTTTTTCCGCCGCATGCGCGGCCACATCACCAGTTTCATGGAGCAGACACAGCTTGTGTTGCTGGGCCAGCGCGGCCACAAATTGTTCATCCCCGTCGGACTCAGCCCCTCGCAACTGATGATTGAAGTGAACCACTGAAAGAACAATGCCAACTTCCTTGCGCAGTTCCAGTAGCAGACGGAGCAGCGCAACCGAGTCCGCGCCTCCCGAGACTGCAGCCCCCACGCGGTCCCCGGCCTTCAGGAGTTCATGTTTCCGAACATATTCGAGTACGTCCTGCCGCAGCCTCTCCACGGCAACATAGTACAACCAGAGGTCGTATGGAGACGGGCGACTTGCCCGTCTCCTTTGAATCATGTGGGGATAGCCCTCAGTCTTTGGCCCGCCCCAGCATCCGGTTCACATCGGCATGCGACGGAGCGCCCTCGAGGGCGGCGTAGGTTCCTGTCATCTTCAATTCCTCCGCCAGTCTGCGTACGAGTCCCAGGGTCGCACGCATCGGACCGGATCCCAAACTCACGCGCGCAACCTCAAGCTTTTCCAGTTCGGGCACCGGCGGAGATCCTGGTCCCGCAAGAATATTCAGCGGACAACCCAAATCCCGCACCAGCCGCGAAATTGTTTCCGAATCGCGCAGTCCAGGCACAAACACGCAGTCGGCTCCAGCCTCGTCGAAGGCTAGTGACCGCCGGACGGTCTCGGCGTATCGGGTTTCAGGCGCGCCTATTTGCTCCAGATACACGTCTGTCCGCGCATTCAGCACCACCGGCACGCCCAACTTCAACGCAGTTTCGCGGACCGCACGAATCTTCTCTAACTGTAATGACAAGTCGACAAGCTGCCCAGGTTGATCGGCTGCATCCTCGAGGTTCATTCCGATCGCACCCACCTCAATAACGCCACGTGCAGTGTTGGCGGCATCCTCAGGGCGATTGCCGTAGCCAGCCTCGACATCGGCCGTCACCGGAACTTTCACGGCCCGGACAATTCGCGCCACACTGGCCAGCATCTCCTCGCGCGAAATCTTCTGTCCGTCTGGATAGCCCAGCGAAAAAGCGATCCCAGCGCTGGTGGTCGCCATCGCGCCGAACCCCGCTTCTTCGAGAATGCGGGCACTCGCTACATCCCAAACATTGGGCAGCAGAAGAATCCTGGGACCATGATGCATCGCGCGAAATGCATGAGCCTGAGTTTTTTGCTTTTCGATATCAGTCATGGGATTCCTATTTGTTAAGTGTGGTGACGGGCGACTCGCCGTTAGGTCGAGCAAAACGAATGATTGTCATTCTGAGCGAAGCGAAGAATCTATGCAACTTGCCTGACTGACGGCGAATGAAGATCCTTCGCCTGGCTCTGAATCCGCGAATCGGTCCAGACCGAAACGATCGGGTCCCAACTATTTTTTCTGACTGTTCATCTTCTGCAAAAACCTCCCCACACTCACTACCGCCCGACCCACGGTCCCACGGCCAATCTCCTGGACGTCATCCCATGCAGTCACGCGTACCACGTAGAACTTTCCATCGAACGATTCCAGCACCGCCTCCGCCCGTATCCGCGACCCGATTCCGCTGGCCGCTCGATGCTCCACGTGGATTGCCGTGCCCACGGTAATCTCGTCGCCTTCGCAGTAAGGTTGCAGCGCATGGAACGCCGCCGTTTCCATCAGCCGGATCATGTCTGGAGTCGAATACACTGGCGGCAGTTCGGGATGATGTGCTGTCAATGTGTGCTCGAACTTAACCGTCTCCTCGGCGATGCCGCGCGCGCCAATGGGCATTGCTTTCGCCATAGAAACTCTCCCAAAAAGAAAGAGCCAATGATTGTATCGAATCACCAGCTCTGCCGGACGGGCGATGCGCCCGTCCTCTATCCGTCATTTCCTGGTTCGTATCTTCGCCTATGCCGCCACCTTCTCCTTCCGCCGCGTCTCGATTCCATCCAGCGCCCGCCACAGCGCCTTGGCGGCATTCTCTCCAGCTGTCAGCGCCCGCTCTGCCATTTGCGGATTCGACTTCAACCGTTTCCATAACTGCTGACGCCACACCTTCGAGTGGTAAACATCCGCCGTTGTGTGCAGGGTGAAGTACGAGGTGACGCGTTCGTCAGCTCCATACATTTCTCGCAGGCCACGCGCCTTCACGTTTGCGACTTGCGGTACTTGCGATTCATAGGCGTAGAAAGCGGCCAGCGCTTCTTCTGGCGTGCCCTCGCTAGCCACGTGATGGAAGAATGAAGTCAGCTCCCTAATCTCAGGCACCGGAGCGTGTCCACGCATGTCGCGTCGCGCACCCATGCCTTCAGCAAAGTCCAGCCAAAGCTCTGAATGTGGCGCTGACTTCTCGCCCGACGCGTCCGCCATGCCTTTCTCATCCGTCATGTTGGCCAGTACCGTGCGGCGGAGTTCGCTCTGGTCGAGGCGGATCGCCAACTCCGCCAGGTATATGGGAAAAGCCTCCACGTGGTGGTAGTAATCCTGCGCGTACTCCCGCAGATCCTCGCGCGTAAGCTCACCGGCACTCCATGCCTGATAAAAAGGATGGCAAAGCAGGTCATACTTCGCGACCCGCGTATCTAATTGTTCAAAGAATTGCTCACTATTCATGATTGCGCCTCCAAGACACTCCAATATACGGATGGAATCGGTCGCATGCAAATATCTCCAATCCGGGAATTTCTCGGACGATAGGAGCAGTTTCAAGCGAGAGTCGAGCAAGTCCCGTCCGATAATGTAGGCGCGGGCGTCCTCGCCCGCGCTAGCACCACTAAACGCAGGTGTGAAGATGGGAATGCGAGCTGCGATCGTTTTTGGAGCGCTGACCGCAACTCTGTGCGTAGCCGCCGGCGCGCAAACGCGCCCCGAAATTCTCCGTATTTTTCCCACCAGCGGGCCGGAGGGCTCTCGTGTAGAAATCATCGGCAAAAACTTACAGGACGCGTCGGCGGTTCTCTTTGGCAGCACCAGCTCAGCGTTCACGTTCGTTTCTCCGGAAGAACTTGTAGTGCTTATCCCGCACAAGAGCGAGACGTCCACTATCACAGTGGTCACACCACGAGGCCGGGCTTCGAGTCCATTCGCCTTCATCATCTCCAACGATCCGCGCGTTCCCGACGAGGTTAGTTACAAAGCTGGTTACGTGAACGCGGAGCCCCGACCGCGCAACTTCAAGTCAGCACTGTTGTGGGGAATCGCAATCGCCGATACACGCGTCCCCGGCTACGAATCCGCCGAAATAGAGATTGCCTCGACGCAGCTCACGTGCCGAATAGACGGCAGAGACGTAATTCTCAACGATGACAAGGCCAGCGTTCGCGGGGGACTCTATCGTCGTGCGCCGTGGTTCGGCACCGATCAGCACGACCGTATGCCTATTGGGCAAAAGAATGTGTGGGACCGGGTCTCAGACCCGGTCCTGCCGCGCAGCGGCAGCGCTCGATCAGATCAACCGGTCGTACTCCCAGTCGGCCAACGCCCGGATCGCGTCTGGCATTTCTGGAGCGCATCGCCCCGAGCCGCGCTACCTTCCGGCAGCCTCGAAGGTTGTACCGTCAAAGCCCGCGTCAAAATTTCTAAGGGAGCCCTGCTGCAAATGGGCATGGACTATTGGCGTACGCCGACCATCGCCTACGGCTCTGGCGGAAACAACCACGAAGCCGGAGCCAGCAACTGGTATTTCCCCTCCGACCAATGGCAAGAAGCCACCTTCACCGACATCGGCGGCCCGCAGTTCTAGGCAGCAAGAAACACGTGGGGACAGCCGCCCTCGGCTGTCCGGTCGAGCGAAGCTCGACAGTCGGATTGCGCTGACCCAAGTCTGCTTATCGGACGGGCACCTGCGGAGCTTTGCTCCGCTAGACAGCCGCATCCTCGCCCACTCATTGCTAGAATAGAGACCATAGATGCAATTCACCGAACATTTCGATGTCGTCGTCGTCGGCGCTGGTCACGCCGGATGCGAAGCCGCCATGGCTGCGGCGCGCATGGGTCTCAAGACTGCCCTCTACACGCTGAACGTAGACCTCATCGCGCAGATGTCCTGCAACCCCGCCGTTGGCGGAATTGCCAAAGGACATCTCGTTCGCGAAGTCGACGCCCTAGGCGGCATCATGGGCGAAGTCACCGACGCGGTCGGCATTCAGTTCCGCCTGCTGAATACTTCTCGAGGACCGGCCGTTTGGTCTCCCCGCGCTCAATGCGACAAGCAAGCGTATCGGCTGAAGATGCGCGAGGTGCTCGAATCGCAGCCAAATCTAAAGATCAAGCAGGCGGAAGTGGCGGATCTCATCGTCGAAGAGTCGTTGGTCGTTGGTCGTTCGTCGTTGGCTAACGCCGCTGAAGTAGGCGCTCTTGCCAACGACCAACGACCAACGACCAACGACCGAATCTGCCGCGGCATCAAACTTCGCGACGGCCGCACTGTCGGTGCCAGCGCCACCATCATTACCACCGGAACTTTCCTTAACGGACTCATTCACTGCGGCGAGCAACAATATCCCGCTGGACGCTCGGGCGAACCCGCCGCTGTTCTGCTCGGAGAATCTCTGAAGCAACTCGGACTGCGCGGCTGCCGCCTTAAAACTGGCACTCCTCCGCGCCTCGACGGGCGCACCATCGACTGGTCGCAGTTCCAGCTTCAACCCGGCGACGCCGACCCCACTCCGTTCAGCTTCCGCACCAAGCGGGTCGCTCATCACGATTCGCAGGTCCCTTGCTACATTGCCTGGACGACGCCGGAAACGCAGCGCATCATTCGCGAGAACGTCCATCGTTCGCCCATGTACAGCGGCCAGATTCAATCCATTGGCCCACGATATTGTCCCTCGATCGAAGACAAGATCGTAAAGTTCCCCGACAAAACCACGCACCAACTCTTCCTCGAGCCCGAGGGACTGAACACGCACGAGATCTACGTCAACGGTATGAGCACTTCGTTGCCGGTCGAGGTTCAGCTTGCGATACTCAAGTCAATACCGGGTCTAGAAACCGCGGAAATGCTGCGTCCCGGCTACGCCATCGAATATGACTCGATCGATCCGACCGAACTCGAGCGCACGCTAGAAACCAAAAAAATCGTCGGATTATTCCTCGCCGGCCAAATTAATGGGACCAGCGGATACGAAGAAGCCGCCTGCCAGGGTCTGATGGCGGGGATCAACGCCGCGTTGAAGGTGAAGAACGAGCCGCCGCTAATCCTCGACCGTACCGAAGCCTATACCGCGATCCTCATCGACGACCTGATCTCGAAAGGCACGAACGAGCCGTACCGGATGTTCACCTCACGCGCCGAGTTCCGCTTGCACCTGCGCATCGACAACGCCGACCGCCGCCTCACCCCGCACGGCCGCAGAATCGGATTGATCTCCGATTCAGCCTGGGCCGACTTCGAGGCCAAGCAACAGCGTTTGGAAGCAATGAAACAATTGTTGGAGAAAACCAAACTCAGCGCCGCGATGCTGGAAAAGATCAACGCTCTCTTGTGCGCCACAGACCACGTAGAGGCGGACGCCCTCGTCCGCCCAGCCGAGCAAAGCTCGGCAGAAGATGGCATCGAATCTCTGGCGGCCGATCCGGGAGGGCACGGCTCGAGCCGTGCTGCAACCACAGACAATGGGACGGCTTTAGCCGCTGAGGTCAACCTTGCATCCGCTGTCGGCCAAACCTGCGCCCAACTTCTCAAGCGCCCCGAGATCACAATCGAGAACCTGGGTCCAACGCTACGCAACCTGGACCCAGCATTCTTTGAACGAGAAGGAATGCCGCGGCAATCCGTGGCCGCCCTTTCTTCCGAAATCCGCAACGAACTCAAGTCCGTCGAAACCGAAATCAAGTACGAAGGCTATCTGCTACAGCAACAGCGCTCCATCGACCGCCTGAAGAAAGCCGAGCAGCGCGCCATCCCCGAGTGGTTCGATTATCACTCTGTCAGCGGCCTCTCGCGCGAAGTGCAGCAGATCCTGCTGAAGATCCGGCCGCGCACTTTGGCCCACGCCTCGCGGATCCCCGGGGTGACTCCTGCAGCGGTTTCGCTCGTGCATGTTTATATCGAAATTCAAGCAAAACGCCGCCAACAGGTGGCAGCCTTGTGATCAGGCGCTACCCGGTCAACGCAAGGCCACGTAGGGGCGGACGCCCTCGTCCGCCTAGCCGAGCAAAGCTCGGCAGTCTTACCCACGAACGTCCGAAATAGCCAACTTTTTTCGCCTGGAATCGTCTATCGTGTTTGCGAGTCCAAAAAATGATCACCCCGTTCTACACCCGAATAGAAAGCCCAGTGGGCCCCTTGCTCTTAGTCGCCGACGATGCTGGTCTATGCCAAATCCTTTTCATAAACGGGAGGCATCCAGCACACCCAGAACTTTCCTGGAGACAAGATCGAGCCCCGCACACCGACACTATCCGTCAGCTTCAGGCTTACTTCGCCGGAGAGCTTGAGAATTTCGATCTGCAACTCGCACCCGAAGGCACGCCATTCCAGCTCGACGTATGGCGGCGCCTTTGCGACATTCCCTATGGCAAGACCATCTCCTACGGCGAACTGGCTGGCCTGATGGGGAATCCCAACGCCTGCCGAGCCGTCGGCTTAGCTAACGGCTCCAACCCCATCCCCATCGTCATCCCTTGCCACCGCGTGATCGGCAGTAATGGCAAGCTCACCGGGTACGGCGGCGGCCTGCCCATCAAAGAAAAGCTGCTCGCCCTCGAACGCCGTCAGCTACGTCTGCTTTGAACTATCGGATGGGATTACCGGTTCAGTCGGTTCGACGCAGCCCTTTGAGGACGCTGCCCCAGTTCATTCTTCTTGCCTCCTCGACGCCGCACACTAGCACTCAAGCCGGTCTGGAACAACTAATTCCAATCGTCGACTGACACTCCACTCCCGCTTGCGTTACCATAGAGCTCAAAGGTTGAACTGAGTCTTTCGACACGTCATGAATAAAATTCAGATCGTACTCGCATGGGTAATTCTCTTACTGCTCGCTGCTCACGTCGCCGCTCAGGACGAGGTCAATCCAGTTTTAAGGCCACCCAAAGGAGCGCAAGTCGCTATCGTGGTGTTCGAGGATCTGGAGTGTCCCGATTGCCGCCGCGCCGCGCCCCTGGTGGAAGAAGCCGCGAAGACCTATAAGATTCCCGTCGTCCGCCACGATTTCCCGCTACCATTTCACAAATGGTCTTTCGACGCGGCCGTGATTGCTCGCTATATCGATACTCGCTCCAAGCAACTGGGCAATCAGTATCGCGATTACATCTTCGAGCACCAGCCCGAGATCACGCCCGAGAATCTTCGCGGATATTCAGAAAAATTTGCCGCCGACCACAAAGTTGATCTGCCGTTCGTGGTCGATCCGCAAGGCAAGCTGGCAGCGGAAGTCACCGCTGATCGTGACCTGGGAAAATCCATCCACCTCGAACACACTCCGACTATTTACGTGGTCAGCAACAAGACACAAGGCAAACCGTTTGTCGAGGTTGTCGATCGCACCCAGCTCTTCCAGTTGATCGACGCCATGAAGGCAGGTAGTTAGAACCCATCGTTCTCGAGGATTTCATGGCTCTAAGCTTTGCCAAAGACATACGCCCTATGTTCCGGGACAGCCCCGATGTGGATACGATGAAGGATTTTGGACTTGATCTCTCGTCGTTGGCTGATGTTAAAGCTCAAGCTGAAGAGATTTATGCCCGCGTTCTCGACGGCAGCATGCCCTGTGACGAGCCCTGGCCCAAAGAGCAGATTGCGTTGTTCAAACAGTGGATGGAAGAAGGGATGGCGCCTTAGAGCGGCAGCCTTCGCGCCGTTTATCCCCGCTCGAACGCGTGCTTCTTCTCCAACTCCTCGAGTGCCGCTCGCATATCGGCCTCAAACTTCTCCGCCTGCGTCATCAATGAAGAAGCCGCCGTGGCCCACTGCCCCTCCAGTTTGACCAGTCCCTGAGCTTCCAGTTTCTTGGCGATATCCAGAAGATGCTCGGACGAGGCTTCGACGTACAAGGCTTCGGTAGGATCGGCGATCCAAGCCGCTCCGCCCTCCAACCGCGTCTGCCAGTACACCTTCCGTGCAAGCAGCGATGTCATTTCGTCATCACTCGCCTTGCCGAACATCCATTTACTGCGCTTGAAATCATAGTGACGACTAGAAAACTGGACCGGCACCAGCTTGCCCGACTTCACGAACTCCAGTTGTCTTCGGTCCACTTCCTTGCGCAATGCGTTGATGACCGGCCCTTCTATGTCCTTCGGCTCGAGCGATGGCAGCACTTCGCGCACTGTGGCCGAGAGATTCACCGCTACCCGCGCATGCAAGCCTGCCGAATTCTCCAACTGGATGTCGGCATGCAACACGAAGAAATCTGCGCCCGAAGTGGACTTGCGAAAAGGCCATTCCAGATGAAAGGAAAGTGGCAACCCAGCCAGAGTGACATAAATTTTCTTTGGTCCGCTTCCTTGGCCCGCGTCGTAATTGCTCATAACGTTTTCAAAATCGGATTTCGTGGATATTTTATCGCGGTGCGGTCTCGTGCAGGGACTTGTGTAGGGACGGGTCTCTGACGCGTCCAGGCCGAGCAAAGCTCGGCAGCTTCAGCGCCGGATTCCCTTGGGGGCAAATCCCGCGCACAAAACCCCGCGGGGAAGAGGAAATCAAGCTTCCCGTTCCACTTTTACTATTCTGATTCTTGCCTCACGAGGTGCAGTCGAATAAGAAGGGCCGGCCCAAGGCCGCCCACTGAGAAAACGCAGAGAGGAGAATTGTAAACGAACCTACTCACCTGCCGCCGCGCCTTTGGCCAATCCCTTCGAAGCGACCTCGCCGGAGGTCATCGAAGCGATTTTCGCCACTACATCGGCCATGCTTCTGCCGGTATCGAGATTCGCATCCACCGCAGGATGGCGCTCCCCATCGGTGTGCATGACCAGAACCCGGATTGCGGACTGCGCCTTCTTGATCACGTAAGGCAAGTGATGGCGATCATTCTTGGTCAAGGTGGGGCCGAGGATTACGAGGTCGAACGCGCCGTGACGCACCGCCTCGTCGATAGCTTTGCGGCCTATGGCCGTCTCTACCTGATGGCCTGCTTTTTGGATGGCGACCGCCTGGGATACAAGCACTTGGGCGTCGCCCTCACCGTAAAGAATCTTAAGCTGAAATGACGATTTCTCGCTTTTTGCCATAGTGGGATCAAAGCCAGCCTTTCTTGCTGCTGTCCACGTTAGCAATGCCGGGGAGATAGGAGAACGTCACCGAAGACCACGTCCGAATAGGACATGTCACTATTCGGATATGCCCCGTCATGCTATGAGAATGGATCAGCGCTGCTTCTTGGAAGGAGTTCCGGTCCGGCGTGGATTCCACCTGCCAATTGTGGTCCTGCCGACGTACAATGAAACGGCGTTTTGTCTGCCATTAAGAAGTCTAGTCCGCGGAGGAATATTTCATGCGTGTGCTAGCCATCTATATCGTCTTGATGACTCAGTGTCTTCTGGCCACAGCCTCTGGGCAGGCGGCGGATCCGGCCGATCAAAGCGCGACCATTACCTGCGATTTCGCCGACGAGCAGGAAATTACCGTCCAATACAACAACTCCGTCATGAGTGATAAAGACCAGCCTCACAACGGCAGAGTATGGCTCCCGGGAGGTTCTCCGCTGACTCTGTTCACCCAGGTTCCGCTCATTCTCAATCACGTCGAGCTTGGCGTGGGCGCGTATAGCGTTTACGTCATTCCCAACAAAAAAGAATGGACTTTAATCGTCAGCAAAAACGTCACCAACCCTAAAACCTACGACGAGAAACAAGATCTGGTTCGCGCACCCATGCAAATCGGCGGAGTCGACTCGCCCCCCAAGCGACTGCAGGCTTCGTTTGCCCACGTTGCGCCGAAGCAGTGTAGCATCCGGCTGTATTACGAGACGACCGGGGCTTTCGTCGAGTTCAGCGAGAAGTAGTGGATTCAGGTAATCGTGGCATGCGCCCTCGTTGGTATACGGTCCTACTCCTCGCCACCTCGCTTTTCGCCCAGAATCCCATCTCTCAGCAATCCAACACCACCGAAAATCTTCGCGGCATTAGCGTGCTGCCTAACCACGTCGCCTGGGCCAGCGGGACACATGGAACCTATCTGCGCACAACCGATGGCGGAAAATCCTGGCAGGCTGCGCAGGTCCCGGGCGCGGAATCTCTCGACTTCCGCGATGTCGAAGCTTTCAGCGCCGACCTCGCGTACCTGCTCAGCGCAGGCCCCGGCGATCAGTCGCGCATTTATAAGACCACCGACGCCGGCAAAAACTGGGCTTTGCAATTCACCAACAAAGATCCCAAAGGCTTTTTCGATTGCATGGCTTTCTGGAATCGCGATCACGGCATCGCAGTTGGCGACCCCATCGCCGATAACTCGGGCAAACTCAAATTTGAATTGATCACAACCGAAGACGGCGGCAAAAACTGGAAGCCGGTTCCACCCGACACTCTTCCGCCAGCAGTTGAAGGTGAAGGCGCATTCGCCGCTAGCGGAACCTGCAGCACCGTTCAAGACAATTCCAATGTCTGGTTCGCCACCGGTGGTAAGGTCGCGCGCGTGTTCCGGTCCACGGACGCCGGCAAAACCTGGACTGTCGCGGACACGCCGATCATCCACGGCTCTGTTTCCGCGGGAATTTTCTCCATCACTTTCCGCGATGCTACCCATGGAGTGATTGCCGGCGGAGACTACAAACATCCCGAGCAGGACGGCCCCAACCTCGCCTACACCGATGACGGCGGCCTCACTTGGAAGCTGTCTACTCTTTCACCACAAGCGTATTTTTCCGCTGTCGCTTTTGCCAAGCCCGATTCTGGCGACGCAGCCGTGCTGGTTGTGGGCTCGACTCGAGCCGCCTACGGAGATGACATTACGAAAAAATCGTGGCAGAAGAGCTGGGATTTAAATCTCAATGCGCTGAGCATTGGCCCTTCCGGCGAAGCCATCGCCGTCGGCCCCCATGGCCTGATTGTCAGCTTTTCCGCCCGTTAATGGCACAGGGCGGCAAACTGTATCGAGCCGGGTACCATGGGCTTCTGGGAATTCGTTGACCTAATGTCAAGGGCGCCAATTCGTCTTGTTGAACGAAATTTAACCTGAGACGAGTTGTAGAATCGCTCTATGGCGTCGACTGCATTAAGCGCCTTGATTGTTGCTCTGCCCAAAGCTGAGCTGCACCTTCATCTTGAAGGTTCGATCGATCCTCCCACTCTGCTCGAGTTGAAGAAGCGTCACGGGAAAACCGGCACGCTCGCCGAAGTGGAGCAGTTATACCGCTACAAGGATTTCACCGGATTTCTGATGGCATTCAAGACGGTGACTGAAGAACTGCAGGCTCCCGAAGACTACGAACTCATCACCTATCGATTGATGCAAAAGCTCAAAGCGGAGAATGTGCTGCACGCCGAAGTGTACGTTTCGGTCGGAGTATGCCTCTGGCGGAAACAGGATTTCGAGTCGATCTTCGCTGGACTGGAACGCGGACGGGAACGCGGGGAACGCGACTTCGGAATCTCGCTGCTCTGGATTTTTGATGCCGTCCGCCAATTTGGCGCAGATAAGGCGCAGCGAGTGGCAGAACTGGGCGTGCAGTATAAAGGTGCGAGCGTGGTCGGATTCGGCATCGGCGGAGACGAACGGCAGGCCGCTCCTGAATTGTTTCGCGATGTGTACGCCTACGCCGCAAAGAATGGCCTTCGGCTTACGGCGCACGCCGGTGAAACTGCCGGGCCGGGATCGGTGTGGGGGGCACTCAACTTGCCAGCCGAGCGGATCGGCCACGGGCTTACCGCCTGCCAGGACCCCGAGCTGGTGGAAACACTTTCTACTCGTCAGATTCCGGTGGAAATTTGTATTACCAGCAACCTGCGCACCGGCATCTGCCCGACCATAACCGAGCATCCGGTACGCAATTATTTTGATCAAGGGGTAATGGTCACGCTCAACACGGACGATCCCGCCATGTTCGCCACTTCGCTGAGCCGGGAATACCAAATGGCCCAGGACGCTTTCGGTTTTACTGATGAGCACTTGCGCGAACTAGCGCGCAATTCGTTCGAGGCTTCATTCTTGCCCGCGGAAAAAAAACTTGGCTTCTTGAATTTGTTTGATGCGGCCGCAGCGCGATCCTAGGGTGTTTCCGTTAGAGCAGACTCGTGACCGGACCGGACGGGCGAGACGCCCGTCCTCCATCGAACCCCGCCATTCGACCATGAAAAACATCCGATGAATGTTGAAACCGCGAATTCGCGCGGTTGGGTATGGTCTAATAGAACAATCGCAAACTTCATGCCTGCCAGCCGCACAACTCTGCGCCGCCGTTTGCTGGCGCTTCACCGCAATCTGCGTGGAGCCCGCATGGTTGCGCGAGCGTTCCTGTCCACGGATCATCCTCTGCTTGCGCACATTATTCCCATACGGCGCTGCAATCTGGCTTGCGAGTACTGCAACGAATACGACGACTTTTCCAAGCCGGTTCCCACGGAGACCATGTTCGCGCGGGTCGACAAGCTGGCTGAGCTGGGTACGTCGGTGATCACCATTAGCGGTGGAGAGCCTCTGCTGCATCCCGAGTTGGACGAGATCATCCGCCACATTCGCAAGCGCGGAATGATCGCGGGGCTGATCACCAACGGCTACTTGCTGGTGGCGGAGCGCATTCAACGGCTGAATCGCGCGGGACTCGAATGGCTGCAGATCTCGATTGATAACGTCACTCCGGACGATGTGTCCAAGAAGAGCCTCAAGGTTTTGGACAAGAAATTGGAGCTGCTCGCCGAACATGCGAATTTCCATGTGAACATCAATTCCGTAGTGGGCGGCGGTGTGCGCAATCCGCAGGATGCGCTCACTATCGGCAGGCGGGCGCTGGAGCTCGGTTTCAGTTCGACTGTCGGCATTATTCACGATGGCGGTGGACAACTGCAGCCGCTGGCGGACGAAGAAAAGCGTGTTTATCACGAGATGAAGGCGATGGAAAAGAGCAGCTTCACCCGCATCAATGGCTTCCAGGACAACATCGCCCAAGGCCGTCCGAACCAGTGGCGGTGCCGCGCTGGCGCGCGTTACCTATACATCTGCGAGGATGGTTTGGTTCACTACTGTTCACAACAGCGCGGCTATCCTGCCATACCGCTCGAGAAGTACACCGTACAGGACATTCGCCGCGAGTACGTAACCGAAAAATCCTGCGCTCCGCACTGTACCGTCTCGTGCGTCCATCAAGTGTCGATCTTCGATTCCTGGCGCGCCCCACAGCATGGGTCACCGAACAGCTCGGCCACGCAAGACTTGGTGCAGATCGAATAGTCCCTTTCAAACATTCGACACGGGATGGCCGATGAGCGATGCCGGCTCGGCTGCTCGGACGAGGCCTCCGGGCCTATGTGTTCGTCGAGAGGCTACTTTGCACCGGTCTGAGCTGCGTCATTTTTTGGCTTGGCCGTGGGTGGCAGTAAATTATTCAGGCGAAGATACATAGCAGCGGCGCTGTAGTGATCCGCCCAATCGCTGGTGAGCGCAATCAGCGCGAATGCTACCGTCGCTTGTTTCCCGCCGTAGAGCTCGACACTATCTCCCAGTTTTGAATCGTCCACTTTATTCAGCGCGGCTTCGCAGTACAGGAACGACCTTGTCAGATTCACTAGTATCCTGTCCTTGTCTGTCTCCGGCGCGGGGCGCAACGGTGGCGGAGGCATACTCCCGGCTTTGCTGCACAGTTCAATGTTGGACATGGTCATGTGCATGACCAGATGACCGAAGCTCTGCTGCGCGGGGGTGGGACTCCAGACGAACTTGTCCGCGGGCATTTCCTCGACAGCGGCCGTCATATTTTTCTGCTGGCGCGAGAAAATTTCCCTCACTACATCGGTTACCGGATTCTTGTTCGGCGCCGCTTTCGTCGGCGCGGCCTTTTTCGGTTCGGTCTTAGTTTGCTCCGGTTTGTCTTGCCCAATGAGGAACGTGGCCGACGCAAGCAGAAAGAGAAAAGCAAGTATTAGTTTCATGATGCCTCCAATGTGTGTTCAGTAGGATACCTCCGAGCAAGGAGGTTTAACCAGACTTGGCCGCATGGGCATCTGATACAGCTTCTTGACGAGCAACGCAACGGCAGCGGACAGGAGGGTCCGCCCTACACTTCTCTGGGGAAGGACTTGAAAGTCACTTGGCGGGACTGCGACGTGACGGCTTTATTGGCATCCGTGCGGTATTCCTTGAGCGTGCCTTTCACGACGTAATAGGCTTCGTCGGACAGGGTTTTGCCTTCTCCGCGCTCCACCGTGCCTTTGAACTCGTACCAGACGCCGTGGACAGTATCGGTAGTGAAAGTTAGTTTAGTGCCGTCGAGCTTACCCTGTTTGAAGAATTGATCGAGGAAGGTGCCGCGGTCGCTTTCCGAGTTGCCGTAGCGGGAAACGAAGCCGGTGACGCGTCCTTCATCTTCGACGGTGATCTGCACGAATTCACCGTCTTGCAGAAAGCTGTACATTCCAGAGTAGTCTTGGGCCGGCTTAGCGGGAGTCGAGCCTTGTGGGGGATTCTGGCCAGCCAGCAGCGAACTCCAGGCGAGAAATATCAGCGAAACGACTCCAGCCAGTTTCATAACGGTATTAGAGCATGGAAATTCGCCCTCGGGAACTTGTGAGTCGATCGTAGATGTTGGCTGCCCAGCTATAATAAGTTACTCCCTCCACTCGAAGTGGAAGCATGATCCAAGGCCCTCTGCTGATCGACACCTCGCGCAAGCGTAAGCCGAACGCGGTGGCAGCGCCCAAATTGCTGGTCGCGCTGGAGCCGTGGCACAGAGTGTTTCTACGAAACCTGAAAGACCTGTTGTGGCCTACGCGAAAATCGCCGCTTCGGCTGGTGTCCCAGCCAGCCCCTTTTTGGCCTGACGTTTTTGTCGCGAGTCCACTCCCCTGGGGCCGGTTCGCGCAGTCTAGCATCGCCCACCTTGCCCTGATCGCAGCGTTATGGGGATGGACGCGTTTTGCGCCGGATCTATGGCCGCAACGGCCGCAAATCGTGCAACAAAACGTTTTTCACAGTTCCGATGTGGTGTATTACGACGTTTCTGAATACCTGGCGCCGCTCAATACGGGCACAACGCAATCACCATTGCCGCAGAAAGGTGATCCTGAGCATGCAGAACAGCCGATTATCTCAGTGCCGCCGGAAGCGGACAATCGCACGCAGACGATCGTTGCGCCTCCGGAACTGAAGTTAGATCGCGATGCGCCGCTGCCCAACATTGTGGCCTGGGCGCATCCCAAGCCTACGATTCCGCTGGCGACGGTGGCAGACTTGCCCTCGGATTTAAAACTCCCGGCCCTCTCCGCGTCCGTGGTTGCGCCAGCCCCTGACGTGAGGAGCGCGATGAAGCAGGCCCCGGCTTTAGAGGAGTCAGTAGTAGCGCCCGCGCCGGTGGTTGATGCCGCAGTTTCGAGGCGAGAGGTTAGCGCTCCTCAACCAGCGATTGTCGAGCCGCCGCGCGAAGTTGAGGATACAGGCTCTCGCAGATTAACCGATATCAATATCGGCCATACGCAAGTGGTGGCTCCGGCGCCCCAGTTGCCGATTGGCGAGCAGCGCGCGGCCAGTATGATGCCCATAGCAAATTCCGCCGGTGCGGCGGTGGTGCCGCCACCTCCTTCGGTTCAGGGATCTGGGCCTTCCGCCGATGGGCGCTTGATTGCCCTCAACCTTCATCCTGCGGCTCCCAGCGGACCGGTGGACGTTCCCGCAGGCAATCGTCGTGGTACGTTCGCAGCGACTCCGCAGGGCAAAACCGGGGCAGCGGGGATACCGGATATTCCGGCTGACAAACCCCCTGCCGTTGCCGGCAGTAGCAGCGGAGGTACGACTGGCAGGAACACAAACGGCGTCCCGCCTGGACTTTTTGTAGGCTCCAACCCGAAGGCGGAGAGCGCTTCCAAGATCGCGGGCAGCACTCAGGGAGCTTCGAAGGCAAAGTCTTCTGACGGCTCCGCCCTGCTGGCGAGCGCAACCCCGCCGCGGGTAACGGCGGTTCCGCCCAGTTCCTCCGAAATGCCGCCCAATGCCCAAAGTGAACTTGAGCGCAAGGTCTTCGGATACCGGAAGGTTTATGCCATGACCCTGAATGTGCCGAACCTGAATTCCGCAGGCGGGAGCTGGGTCATGCATTTTGTCGAATTGAAAGACGCTGACAAAGAGGGCGAATTGGTTGCTCCGGTGGCGACGCAGGAAGTGGATCCCGGCTATCCACTGGAGTTGATGCGGCAGAATGTTCAGGGCACGGTCATTCTCTCTGCTGTCATTCAGAGCAACGGAGCGGTCGGCGATGTACGAATTCTCCGCGGAGTCGACGATCGTCTGGATCAATATGCCAGCGCAGCTTTATCGCGTTGGCGATTCCGTCCGGCCATGAAAAATGGAGATGCCGTGGCCCTGCAGACGGTGGTGATGATTCCGTTCCGGCCGATGCGAAAGACGGGTTTCTAGCCGTTCGTAGGGAGGTACAGGCAATTATCGGTAAAGACGTAGCTAGCTTCGTCTCTAGAGAAATTATTCAGCAACTCCCGCCAGCGCCAGCAGGGTCAGCAGAATCCGCTTCAGTCCCAGGTCCCGTCCGCTGCAGTCGAACCACTCTTGCAGGGTGTGAGCGCCGCCCCCTACGCCGCCGCCTCCGATGGCAATGGCTTCGCGGCCCAGCGAAAGAGGGATGTTGGCGTCAGTCGATGCTCTCTGAATTTGTGCTGCGTTACCCAAATGTACATCCACGGCGCGAATCACTTTCAGGATCCGAGCGTCGCCATCGAGTTCGCCCGCAGGACGATTGCCAATGGGCACGATTTCGTAACTGAGCCCGGATGAGCGCTTTTGCGAGGAAGTCCGCCGCTCGCTAGCCCGCGATTCCTCTTCGACTGCCTGCTCGATCGCGAACCGCAACGCAGCCTCGAGGCGCTCCATCTCCGCCATCGAAGTGGACCGAATATCGACGCGCATGCTGGCGGACTCCGGAATGGAGTTTACCGAAGTGCCTCCCCGGATTACTCCGATATTGAAAGTAGTTTTCGGAGAGGATGGCAGCGTGGTCTGAGAGAACGCGTGAATGCCGCGCGCCAGGACGAGTATGGGGTTAGGCATGCCAAAGTCGCTCCAGGAATGCCCGCCGGGCCCGCGAACAATAATTTCGAAGCGGCGGCTACCCAGAGCCTCGGCCACAATGGTATCGGAGCCGGCGCCATCGAGGATCAAGCTGTAACGGATGGAATCTTTCCAGGCAGCGTGGGAAAAAATGTGGCGCATGCCACGCAGGTCGCCTTCGCCCTCTTCGCCTACATTGCCGATGAAAAGTACGGGAGTGGCAAGTGCAATTTTTGCTGCGCGTAGTGCGGCTGCGACTGCCAGTAATGCGGCGGCTCCGGCCCCATTGTCGGAAACTCCGGGCCCGTAGAGGCGGTTGCCCTGCTGCCTGACGTTGAGCGGAGTTCCAGCAGGAAAAACCGTATCAATGTGAGCACTAAGTGCGGTGCAGTGTTTGGCTGGAGTCGACTTGCCCATTTGCCTGGCATGATCGTGGCGAATGCCGAATACATTGCCCACGTCATCGATGCAAACCTCCTCGAGTCCGAGTGCGCGAAAGCGTTCCTGGAACCATTCGGCGCGGGCTTTCTCTCCAAACGGAGGAGCGGGAATGCGCGCCATCTCCAGTTGCCAAGTGGCAAACTGGGCTTCCTCGGCGCGAAGCCAGGCGAAAGCCGTTCGGGTTTCCGGCAGCGCAGCCAGACGCGCGATCTCCTGCTGGACCGTCGGGGACACAACCGGAATGTCGGCGCGCGAACTGGAAGGCATGGTTGACACCGTCATCTTACAACGTATAGCTGCAAGGCTGCCCAATATAGAATTTCACTAGAGGCCAAAATGGGGATGAAAGCGGTTCGGTCATCCAGCTTCAGTTTTGTGATTATGGTTGTGGCTGCGTGCACCACTCTGCTCGCCCAGCTTCAACCTGGAACGGTGACCTCCCAAGTTGTCGAGCAGAGGCTGAAGAGCTACAAGGGCAGCGACAGCGAGCGAGAGGCGACCATAAAAAACCTTTTTCGCTCGGCGGGTTGCCCCGACGAGAAACTTACCGAACAACCGGTAACAGGGTCGAAACAGCCCAACGTGATCTGCGTGCTACCTGGAACTGCGGACGCCGTGATCGTTGTGGGCGCCCACTTCGATCACGTCGCTGCGGGCGATGGAGTTGTCGATAACTGGAGTGGCGCGTCCATGTTACCAAGCTTCTACCAGGCGCTGAAGACCAAACCACGCAAACACACATTCATCTTCGTCGCCTTTACGGCGGAGGAAAAGGGGCTAGTGGGTTCTCAATTCTACGTGAACAGCCTAACCTCGGATCAGATCAAAAAAATCGATGCTATGGTCAATATGGATACGCTGGGGTTAGGGCCGACCGAAGTGTGGGCAAGCCGTTCGGATCAGAAACTCGTGCGGGCACTGAATAAAACAGCAAATACTTTGAAATTGCCGCTTACGGTCGTAAACGTCGACGGGGTGGGGGAGTCAGACGAGGAATCGTTTATTAAGCGTAACGTTCCGACGATCACCATCCATTCTTTGACCACAGCGACGCTCCGAGTTTTGCACAGTAGCAGAGATAACTATAGCGCTATCCATTTTAATGACTACTACAATAGCTACCGGCTTCTAAGCGGCTACCTGATTATATTGGATGGTGATGTGGCGGGACGATAAGAGATCAAGCCACGGCGGTATCCCGGCAACTTTCGGTCTTGGCTTGCAATCTAACTTGGTAGGCTTTTCCGCTCCGATTTCGCTACACTAGTGTCATGAAGTTCAGGCGGATTGTATTCGTGATAGTTATGGCCGTTGCCTTGTGCGGCCCAGTGTCGCTTTGCGCATTTGGGGACGAAGGACCGCTCGACGCCGCCCAGCCCAAAGGCGTTACCCCCGAGGAAATCATTCAGCGTTTTGCCGCCAAGGAGAAAGAATTCAAAATAGCGCTCGACCAGTATGGGTACCGGCAAACTGTGAAGGTGCAAACGGTGGATGGCGAGACCGTGGATGGCGAATATCAGCAGGTCTTCGATGTCTCCTTCGACGACCAGGGAAAAAAGTTCAAGACCGTGGTCTTCGCCCCGCAATCGACGCTGCAGCGCATCGCAATGACCGAGCAAGACATGGACGACATCGAAAACCGCCTGCCTTTCGTGCTGACCAGTGACGAGATCAATGAGTACAGCATTCTCTACGTGGGCCAGCAGCAGGAGGACGACCTGCACTGCTATGTGTTCGACATCGCACCCAAGCAGATCCAAGGCAAGAAACGATATTTCCAGGGACGCATTTGGGTGGACGATAAGGATTTCCAGATCGTGAAAACCTACGGCAAGACGGTTCCTGACATTACCAAAAAGAAAGGCAATGAGAACCTGTTCCCCAAATTCACCACTTACCGGGAGCAGGTGGTAGATGGCCCCTATTGGTTTCCCGTCTACACGCGTGCCGACGACACTCTGCATTTTTCCAACGGCGACGTCAAGATTCGTGAGATCGTGAAGTACACGAATTACAAGAAATTTGGAGCGAACGTGAAGATCACCTACGACGGGAAAGATGTACAGAAGGGTGATCAAGGAAAAGACGCGAAGCAGCCGCAGAAATAACTGTCAGCATTCAGCCGTCAGCATCGAGCCGTCAGCATCCAGCTAAGACTTCTCCAGGCCGTCTTATACACAACAACAATTTGGAATGGGACTTCAGAGAACACCGCATTAGCTGAATGCTGAGTGCTGAATGCTTATTGCTGAATGCTCAATAAAACAAATACTTCCGCCACTTGTCATCGGAGCGGCCCATAAGGCGCATGATGTGCCGGCTGGTATGGAGATTGAAGGCTCGCGGCTCGCGCATCAGTTTCATGCCGGCTTCGCCGGGAAGTTGGTTGCCCTTGCGACGATTGCAAGGATGACAGCAGGCCACCAGGTTCTCCCAGGTAGAAGCGCCTCCGCGCGACCGGGGCACTACGTGGTCGAGCGTCAGTTCGCCTGAGGCCAGCACTTCGCCGCAAAACTGGCAGGTGTTGCGATCGCGCAGCAGGATGTTCTTGCGCGAGAGCGCGCGCGTCTGATGCGGAATGCGGCGATACTCAAGCAGTCGGATTACCGAGGGCAAACGAATGGCAAGCCGGGCAGCGTGGAGAAAGTGTCCGTTCTCTTCCTCGGTCATAGCGATGCCCTTGAGCACCAGAACGATGGCGCGGCGCGCGGCGCAGACGTTGATGGGCTCGTAGGAAGCATTGAGAACGAGCACGGGCGCGTGCAAGACGTGCGGACCGTCGCCTTCGGAGCGCATGCTCGGGGGCAGCGGAGACAGGTGAGTCCGTCCTATCCCACTCATCGAATTGTTCCACTTCCCCGACATATGCGTTTCGAGCTCGCTTTGCTCGGTTGGACGGACGAGGCGTCCGTCCCTGCGTGATCCCTTATCCGGCAGCCGCCATAGCTAACCGGACTTCACTCTCTGACTCTTGCATCGCGTGCTGGGCTTCGCTCTTCAAGGTGCGCGCTACCGTGGCCACATAAACTTTGGATGCGCCCGCTCGCCGCAGAATGCGGGCGCATTCGGAAACCGTTGTCCCCGTCGTGAACACATCATCTACGACCAGAATGTCTCGTCCTTTCACTTGCTCTGGTCTTGTCACCACGAAGGCGCCGCGAATATTTTCCCGGCGCTGGTGCCGCGAGAGTCCGATCTGAGACTTGGTTTCGCGGCGGCGCTCCATTAAATCCGCACCTAGCTCGAAGCGAATGGTCGCGGATTTCAGCTTCAAAGCCGCACGAGCGATCACTTCTGATTGGTTGAATCCCCGCTGGCGCAGTTTTCTGGAGTGCAAGGGCACAGGCACAACCAGCACTTCCTCTCCAGAAAAAAGAGGCTGCAAATCTTCAATGGCTTCGGCGAGCATGCGCCCCAGAACACTCGCTGCCGGTCGAACCTGGTTGTATTTCAGCAGGTGAATCAGTTCGCGCAGACCGCTTTCATAGCTCCCGTAGGCTGTGGCTTTGACGTATGGAGGTTCGAGACGGCGGCACAATCCGCAACGAGCATCGCCGGAGTCAGTCGCGCAAGTTTCGGCGGCGAAGGCGAAAGGGCTCACCAGCCTCTCGCCGCAGATGGAACAAAGGCCGCCTGCAATCGGCCGCATGGCGCCAAGGCAATCCTCGCAAACTGGCAAGCGCGAAATGTTAATCAAGGGAGTACTGCAGAGACGACAGTCGGAAGGAAATAACGTCGCGAACAGGCCCGCGGCGATGCCGCTAGCCCAAGAGACCCATGGATTATCTTGCGCAACAACCCTGGTCCCGGCGGCCCGAATTGGGGTCCCGTTACTGCTGAAGACGATCCTCCCTCGCCCGACCGTTGCTATGGGGGCTCCAACCGGACGAATCTTTTTCAGTATAGCGGTGCCGGAGGCGGGAAGCAACGAGGGTGGCCGCAGGTTAGTTACGCGCGTCATAACGCGATCAGGAAAAGTGGCGGGCAACGAGTCGCGGCTGCTTGACTTCTTTGTTACAGTCGCTGCTGCGTCCGGCGGTTTGAGTGAGTGACGTTGTGAGGAAATATGGGATTGATCAATGCTTTGTTTGGGCGGCCTCTGGCTTCTTCGGAGGATCAGGGGGAGCGGATTACTCCTATGCAGGGGATTCCGACGTTTGGGCTGGATGCTTTGAGTTCTGCGGCATACGGACCCGAGGCGGCTTTGACGATTCTGCTGCCTTTGGGGTTGATGGGCGTCCGTTACATTGTCCCGCTGACTGCGGCGGTGATTGTCCTGCTGATTATTGTCTACTTCAGTTATCGGCAGACGATTGCGGCTTATCCGCAAGGCGGAGGTTCGTACACGGTTGCGAAGGAAAACTTAGGGGGCGGAGCCGGATTGCTGGCGGGCGCGGCTTTGATGATCGATTACCTCCTAAATGTGGCAGTCGGAATCTCGGCCGGGATCGGAGCTTTGGTTTCGGCGGTGCCACGGTTGCAGCCGCATACGTTGGTAATGTGTCTGGCGGTGCTGGTTATCTTGACGGTCGTCAATCTGAGAGGAGTGAGGGAGGCGGGCTCGGCATTTGAGGCTCCCACGTATTTATTTGTGGGGACACTCGGATTGGTGATTGTAATTGGGCTTTACAAGGTGGTCGCATCGGGGGGACATCCGGTACCAGTCGTGTCGCTAGAGACGCACCCGCCGGTGGCATTGCAGGCGGTGGGGACGTGGATCCTTGTAAAAGCGTTTGCCAGCGGCTGTACGGCACTCACGGGGGTGGAGGCGGTTAGCAATGGAGTGCAAGCGTTTAAGGAGCCGGTGGTCGATGCGGCCCGAACTACATTAACGGCGATCATCGCGATTCTGGTTGTGTTGCTTGGCGGGATTGCGCTGCTGGTGCGCTATTACGGCATTATGGCGACTGATCCCGGGCAGCCCGGTTATCAGAGCGTTTTGTCGTTGGTGACGGCGGCAGTAACAGGGAAAGGGATTTTTTACGATCTGACAATGTTTTCGGTTCTGCTGGTGCTGTGTTTGTCGGCGAACACATCGTTTGCGGATTTTCCACGATTGTGCCGCATGGTGGCTCGCGACGATTATCTTCCGCATTCGTTGACGCTGCGGGGCCGGCGGCTGGTGTTTTCACAGGGCATCGTGGCGCTGGCAATTTTGGCGGGATTGCTGCTGATTTTGTTTGGAGGGGTGACGGACCGGTTGATTCCTTTGTTTGCGGTGGGCGCGTTTATGGCGTTCACCTTGTCGCAGGCAGGGATGGTAGGGCACTGGTGGCGGACGGCGAAGGGAGCAAAGGCGGCGCGAGGGATACTGGTAAATGGAGTTGGGGCTCTGGCGACGGGGATCACGGTGATGGTAATCGTGGTGGCGAAGTTCGCCGAAGGCGCGTGGGTGGTCGTCCTCTTGATCCCGGCGTTGCTTGCATTTATGAAGAGCATACGGCGTCACTATGAAAAAGTCGGGAAAGAACTGGCGCCCAAGAGCGGAATGGTATGGAGTGAGCGAGATCTGACGCCACCGATTGTTATAGTTCCAGTCGATAACTGGAATACGGCAACGCTCAAGGCGGTGCGTTTTGCCTTGACGCTTTCTCCCGACGTGCGGGCGGTACATGTGACATGTGACTCGGATGAAGATAAAACGAAATGGAACTGGGACGAGAAGCTCCCCGTCAACACGCGGGTTCCGAAGGTCGTAACGTTGCCCTCGCCATATCGGCTTGTGATCCATCCTTTGGTGGACTACGTGTTGAAGGTGGAGAAAGAGAATCCCGGCCGCACCATCTCGGTGGTTATCGCCACGATGGTGGAGAGACACTGGTATCACTACTTCTTGCACAATCAGCGCGGTCAGCTGCTGACGGCGCTACTGCTGGTAAGTGGAGATAAGCGGATCAATATAGTTAACGTGCCTTGGTATTTGGAGGCCTAGATCGAGCAGCACCATCAGGCTCACCAAAAATGGTGATTGTTCTGCAGTGACAAGCGCAAATCCGAAAAAGTTTCATTTCGGGCAGCCCTCCCACTAGGCCATGTACTTTTGGATGTCCACATGTACTTCCTATATCTATAGGACCGCGCCTTAATTAGGATACGTTTGCCTTCGAGCGACACTGCTCAAAACCTTTCGCGACACGATTCGGAGACGCAACATGAAGATGGTGCTCAGAGCTCTGGTTGGATTCTACGTTGGCTTGTTTTTATCCACGTTGTCTGTGGCGCAGACGCCGTTCGACACTCCAGAGGTTTCCGCGCAAAACGTCAATGATTCGATGAAGGGATGGAAACCGGTTTGTGTATTGCCAAGCTGCAACCCGGGAGGAAGCGGAATCCCGATTAAAACGTCGCAAACCATCGGCCATAAGAATCCGTCGAAAGATGGCAGGTCGATGGAGGTGTCCCTCACCGGACGGAGCTATACCAATGCCTTGTGGACTTACAGGGCCGGTGCGGACGACAGCGCAACGTCTTTCAGCATGAGTCTCTGGGTCTACCCTACCGGCGCGGCCTCGGTCGCTGGGTCGTACGAGTTCGACCAGTATGACTTCTCGAGTTCAACCGGGGTCGAATTTATGTGGGGTACACAGTGCAATCAGGTGAACCATCTGTGGCAGGTCTTCGATCAACTTCACGGCCACTGGATGAACACCTCGGTGCCATGCGCTCTGGCCGCGAATCAATGGCACCATGTGCATTGGGAGGTTCACCGTGTCGCCGGCGACACCGATCGCTGCAGCGGCATGCCTTGCATGTACTACGACACGCTGATTGTGGATGGGACAGTGTATCCGGTTAATATGAAATATCCTGCAGGACATTTGCCGGGAGGATGGTCGAGTTCAGTGGGCTTCCAAGTTCAAATCGATATCGGTACGACCGGGTCTCCGGCTACGGTAGAGCAATTTATCGATATGGCCGATTTCACGGCGATGTAAATGTCGCTTTCATGAGTGAGGGGGGCTGCGAGCGCTGGATGAATGCTTCGGCCGCTATTTGCCAGGTGTAGCCGCCGGCTTGACCTCGCCGGCCGATTTCGTGAGATCGTCAACCGCCTTGGAATCGAGTTGGTAGAGTGCCGGTTCGTTCTCTCGTTTCGCAATGTAATTGTCACCAGCCTTGGAGATCGTCACCTTCTCGACCCGCTTGCCGTCGTTCGATGTGACAGTCAGATCGATGAGGGGGGCGGTAAACCCGGAGTCGACAAACTTGCTGGCGGAGAGATCGCGGATCTTATCAATGAGGTCCTGAACTGTGCCAGCATCCATTTTTTTTGCGCTGCCCGACCACCAGTCCTCTCCATTCTTGGTTAGGAAATAAGTCTTCGATCCGTCGCGCAGCTCGATTTTGTTGGGATCGTCTGAACCGAGGTCTAGGAGCTTCTTGTTGCGAAAATCTTCAAGGTTCTTGTCCAGCGCCTGCCCGAGCGTACTCGGAACCTTGTAGATGCCTTCCACCGCGCTCGACTTGGCGTAGTAGTCGTCCTTACTCTTTCGCACCTGCAGTTCCTGGGTTCCGGACTCAGCCGTTACCTTTGCCATGGCAAATGGAGTGGCCGAGGCGAATGCTGAGGCCATTTTCTTTTGATCGTCCGAGCTTCCATTGTCTGATGCAGGCAGTTCCATCTTCGCATCGGTGAGGGCGCGGACGAGTTCGTCTACCTGCGTGCCATCGGCTCGCAGCGGTTTCGGCTTAATGATCTGCCATTCGTCCTTGTTGCGACCAAAGGCAAACTCTTGCTTCTTTGCGACCAGCTCAACCTGGCTGATCTTGTTGGGATCAACTGTCAGCAGGCGTTTGTCGCGCAGATCGTTTGCGCTCTTGTCAATGCTGGTTTTGTCATAACTGGGGATGGTGAAAATGCGCGGATCGTCGCCAAGCTTAGCGTAAATCCCCTTGCCCGCGGGGGTGGGGTCGCCAAGTAATAACCGCTGCGTTTTGCTGTCTTTTTCGGTCAAATCAACTTCGAGCTTCGGCGCGTCCAGGCCATAGGGGCTGAGATTGCCAGCTTTCTCTTCTACCAATCGTTCCGAGTTCAGGGATGAAAAAGTACCGAGCAGGCTGGAAACCGCGCTCTGATCGGCGGGGAGAGACGTGGGAGAAGTAATGTGCCACTGGCCGGCGCTATTGCGTTCGCCCCCGACTTGTTCCGAACCATTTTTTTTCAGGTCGAACTTGGAAATGTCCGCATCTTTAATCGCCAGAATCTTTGGTGGCACGTTGGCGGAGGCTTCCGTAGTGTCCGCGGGTTTGTGATGATTCGACCAGTAAAGCGTGCCCGTGAGCCCTGCTAAGACGATGGCGGCGACAATTAAACCATATGGCTTCGGCTTCATTTAACGCCTCCGCCACCACACCGAGACACCGGCAAAAACCACAACCAGCGGGAGCAGGAACTGGCTGGTTATGCGAACCCAGTTCATCTGCGCGCGGGTCATGGTGACGCGGCGGTCCTCCTGCTCCTTGGGACGGATCGAGATCAAATCTTCGTCGGAAGCTAGCCAGTCAATGGTGTTCAACGCGAGATCGCTGTTGCCATTGAACTTAAGGAACGAATTCGCCGCCCACGACGAACTGCCGACTACGACAAACCGTCCTTGCGAGTCCTGCTTGCCTGTATTGTAGGTGCCGGCGGCGGCAATGGTCAGCGGTCCCTTTTTGTTCTTCGGGTCGTTGGGATCGATCGCCGGAGAGTGCAGGTTGTTCGTTGCCAAGCTGGTAGTTGAAGAGTCAAAAAGTTTTTGGACCGTAGTCTTGTCACCATTCTTAATCTCAATTGAACGCGAGAGGGGGAACCCGGTTGCCGTGCCCTTCATGCCATTCACGATTGCCTGCGTCTCGTAACTGGTTACCAGGGCAACCTGCGGACCGAGGCCGGCCAATTGTCCGATAGGGTTCAGGTCCAGAATCAAATTCTTATCCAAGGTCACGCCCCAGCTCTGCAGCAGGTTCGTGAGGGCATCGTTGTCGGCAATCTCGGAGCGCCCGATTTTGAGCGGCGGATCCAGCATGAACAGAGCCCGCCCGCCATCTTCCACATATTTTTTGATGGCATCGAGTTCGGGTTGTTGATAGTCGCGGGTCGGACCACCAACGACCAGAACAGTGCAATCGCTGGGGACTGCCGCCTTTTGCAGCAGATCAATCGACTTGGCTTCGTAGTTGTCTTTACCAACTAACTGCTTAAAATCGGAGTAACCGTTCCGGTCGGATTCGTCGATCTGATGTTCGCCGCTGCCCGCGACAAAGCACACGGTACGCGTTTTATTCTTCAGCACGCGAATCAACGCGCCGGTGATCCCCTCTTCCGTCATGCTCTTGGCTTCTTCCTTCTTGTCGCCCACCTGCACAATTGCCGTCCCGTAATTCTTTATGCCCGCTTCGCGAGCTTCCTGCGGCTTTTTATCCGGATCGATGTAGTCAACGTGGACTTTGGGAGACAGGCTTTCATATTCCCCCAGCAGGTCTTTCGCGTGCTCAAACCGCGTCCCCTGGTCGAAGTAGAGAATGGTCGCATTCTCTTTTAGTCCCTTCACGATCTTGGCCGTCTGCTCCGACAAGCTGTAGCGCTTGTTCGATGTGCCGTCGTAGGACTTGGTGTAGCGGTTCGCCAGCATATTCACGATCACCACCGCGGTTATCACCACCAAGACGTAGACGGCCGCGTACGCCGCGTACTTCGTCTGCCTAGCTTTTAACAACTGTGTATTCACTACGACCTCCAGCGGAGAGATTCCATGGAACGCGCTGTGAAGAACAGTCCCAGGAAAATCACCGTCACATAAAAGATTGTATCCTTCGAATCGAGCACGCCTTTGGCGAATGACTCGAAGTGCGTGATGATCGACATATACGCGAGTACTTGTGCCCAGGTAGAAGTTTCGTATCCGCTGACCCACTCCAGAACCCAAAGCAGCAGGCAAACGCCGAACGTAGCCGCGCCAGCAATAATCTGATTCTTGGTCAGCGTCGAGATGAACGTGCCAATTGCCAATAATGCTCCCGCCTGTAGCAATAGCCCGAGATAGCCAATTAGCAGCGGCTTCCAGTCGGGCTTCCCGTATTTAAAAAGGAATGCGAAATTCACCGCGGCCACCAGCAGCATGCAGGCGTACAGACTCAGGGCAGCCAGCCACTTTCCGATAATGATTTCAATGTCGCGGACTGGGGAGGTCGCAAGCAGTTCGATCGTACCGCTGCGCTTCTCTTCCGCGAAGAGCCGCATGGTAATCATAGGGATAAAGAAGAGCCCAATCACGCCCACGTTCGAAAGCAGTGGCCTTATGATCATTTCGTTGAGATTCATCGGCATCATCTGGCCCCGCATCTGCGATTCCATGCCCATCAAAACAAAATAACCTAGCGAGTTCCAGAAAAAGAAGCCGAAGATCAATGCGAACATGGTCAGCAGCAGATAGGCGATCGGCGACGAGAAGTAGCTGCGCAACTCTTTACGGCAGATGATCAACACATTTCGCATTTACTGTGCCCCCTTCACTGCGGCTGCTTCTGTTTCTTCTTTCGCGGCTGTTTCAGCGCCCGTGAGTTGCAGGAATATTTCTTCCAGGCTCATAGCGGCGGGACGAAGCTCATTCAGATCCCAACCGGACTCGACCACCGCACGCGCCAAATCGCCACGAACGAAGCCCTTCCGGCTCTCGACCTCAAAGCTGTTGCGATTCTGCTGACTCTGCTTAACCACCACGCGGCTTACGCCCGCTACCTGTTCGAGCCGCCGCTGCACAGCTGCGAAATCAAGGGTACCGTTGCGTCCGCTGACCTCGACCAGGACGGACTCGGCCCCACGAGCCCGGCTTTGCAGATTCTGTACCGAATCGGTTGCGACCAACTTGCCTTTGTTGATGATGAGCACCTGTTCACAGGTCTGCTCGACCTCCGGCAAAATGTGAGTGCTGAGAATGATCGTGTGGTCGCCGCCCAGGCTCTTGATCAGGTCGCGAGTCTCGTTGATCTGCTTCGGATCGAGACCGGCCGTCGGCTCATCGAGAATCAGCACATCCGGATTATGAATAATCGCCTGAGCCAGGCCTACGCGCTGGCGATAGCCTTTCGAAAGTTTGCCCAGCAGTTTGTTCTTTACGTCGGCGATGGCGCACCGGTCGCAAACGTAATCAAGACGCCTGCCTAACTCCGCGCCCTTGAGACCCTTAAGCTTGCCGACGAAGCTGAGATATTCCGCAGTTTCCATCTCTGGATACAGCGGAGGAGTCTCGGGAAGGTAGCCGATGCGCTTCTTGACTTCAAGCGGCTGCTCCAGGATGTCGTAGCCGGCCACAGTGGCGCCGCCTGACGTGGGGGAAAGAAAACAAGTCAGCATGCGCATAGTCGTCGTCTTCCCAGCCCCGTTCGGCCCCAGAAAGCCGACGATCTGGCCTCTCCCCACCTCAAACGAGATGTGGTCGACGGCGGTATTACGAGCGTATCTCTTGGTAAGCTCTTTAACTGTAATCATAAGAGGTTTGTCGCAAGGAATTAAGGTCTGCACGCCCGAACCGTACAACGGTTGAACAGTTCAAGGCTGAACGTATATGTTAAGAACCTCAGAGCGCCTGTGTCAAATCCCGGCAGCGGGATTTTTTCAACCTGCGGAGGCTTAATGAAGTATCGCAAACTCGGTCGTACCAATTTCGAAGTAAGCGAAATTGCGCACGGACTTTGGGGGATGAGCGGCTGGAGCGGCTCCGACGACCGTCAATCGCTAGAGGCTTTGCAGTTGGCGGTCGACCTCGGTTGCAACTTTTTCGACACGGCGTGGGCTTATGGCGAAGGAAAGAGCGATGCCTTGCTGGGCAAGATTCTAGCTGGCAATCGCGATAAGCGCCTTTATGCCGCCTCCAAGATTCCTCCGCTGAATGAAAAGTGGCCAGCGTCTCCGAAGGACAAATATCGCGATGTCTTCCCCTCGGCACATGTTTTTAAATATTCAAAGCTGATTCGGGAGAAGCTCGGGGTCGACTCGATTGATCTCCTGCAATTCCACGTCTGGGACGATGGCTGGATCGAAGAACCGGAATTTCGCGAGACGGTGGAAAAACTGAAGAGTGATGGGTTGATTAGCTTTTTCGGCTTGAGTCTCAATCGCTGGCAGCCGGAGAATGGCATCAAGGCCATGCGGACCGGACTGGTCGACGTTGTCCAGGTGATTTACAACATTTTTGATCAATCGCCGGACGACAAACTATTTCCTGTGTGCCGGGAATTAAACATTGGCGTGATTGCCAGAGTCCCGCTCGATGAAGGCAGCCTGGGCGGCAAAATGACGGCGGAAACGAAATTCCCCGAGAGTGACTGGCGCTCGAAATATTTCAGTCCCGACAATCTCAAAAAAACACTGGCTCGCGTCGAGAAACTGAAACCGGCGATCCCTAAGAACATGAGTCTCCCGCAAGCGGCGTTGCGGTTTATTTTATCGAACCCGACGGTGAGCACTACGATTGCGGGAATGAGGAAACCGGATCATGTGCGGCAGAACATTGCCGTAAGTGATGCTGGGCCGCTCAATGCAGATGTGCTTCGGGAACTCAGGAAACATCGTTGGGATCGCACACCCCAGCCCTGGTCGGATTAGTTAGCTGTTGAGAACGCCCTCCGTTGTAATTCGGGTCGCTTTGGAGATCTCCTTCGCGACTTTGACCACCGCGGCGCTGCCGTGGACCAGTTCATCCGCGGACATGACCGAACTGGCAGCCAGGGTGAAAAGCAGAGCATCCTCCTGCTTGTCGAAGTAGAGAACCACCTGATTCGCTGCCATGTGCGTACCTCCTACCGATTCTTCTTAGGAATGATAGGCTGATTCGCGAGAAAAGTGACGTTATCTCTTTTGGTGCTCCCCACTCGGAAGGGCAAGGGCCGAAGTTTTTTTGGGCCGCGTCTCATTTTCAGAAAAACCGAACCATTCTCAACAACTCGCTTCCTCCGCGAACTCTGCGGCTGTTCTCAGCGGCCTGTGCGATTTAAGACTTCGGTTGCCGAGACCAATCAACACCTTAAAACGCAGAGATCGCTGAGACAGCCGCAGAGTTCGCGGAGAAACCCGGTGGAGAGCTCGCCTGGACTGCAAAAATTTGTAGAAAAAATGTGCGCCGCAACCGCCATTCGTCTCCGCGAGTCCGATTCAAAAATGCTAAAGTTGAATATTCATGGCTGCCCCAGAATCCCGATTCGTCAAGGCTTGCCGTGCGCAACCGGTTGACCGCACGCCGGTCTGGTTCATGCGTCAGGCTGGCCGCTACATGCCCGAATACCGCGCTGTGCGCAAACAATATTCGTTGATCGAGATTTGCAAAAAGCCCGAAGTCGCGGCCGAAGTGACCATCACCGCCGCTGAGATCTTGGGCGTGGATGCCGCCATCATCTTTGCTGATCTTCTGCTGCCTCTGGAAGTCATGGGCTTGCCGTTTCACTTCTCAGCCGGGGAAGGCCCGGTAATCGAGAAGCCAGTCCGGCAGAAGGAAGATATCGCACGTCTGCGCACCGACCGCGCGGCGGATCTTGGATACGTTTCCGAAGCTGTGCGTTTGGTATGCAAACACTTCGGAAGCCGTCTACCAGTGATCGGCTTTTGCGGCGCGCCTTTTACACTTGCCAGCTACATGATCGAAGGGGGCGGCTCGCGCAATTACATCCACACCAAGAAAATGATGTATTCGTCGCCCGCCGTGTGGGATGAGTTGGTGCGAAAGCTGGTCGCGGTTGTCTCTGAATATGCGGCTCAGCAAGCGCATGCCGGCGCCGATGTCATCCAGATTTTCGATAGCTGGGTCGGCTGCCTCAGCGTCGAGGACTATCGCCGGTTTGTGCTGCCGCGGACAACAGAACTCGTGAGAGCATTGCAGAAGACCGGCGTGCCCATAATTTATTTCGGAACGGACAGTGCCACACTTCTGCCTTCGATGCGAGAAACTGGTGCGGAAGTGATTGGGCTCGACTGGCGCATTCTGCTCGATGACGGCTGGCGCAGCCTGGGTTTTGAATACGCGGTGCAGGGGAATCTCGATCCGGTTTTGCTGTTCGCGGATTGGAAGGAATTGAAGTCGCGCGCCGAAGATATCCTACGGCGTGCCGCTGGACGACCCGGGCACATTTTCAATCTGGGTCATGGCATTTTGCCGGAGACTCCGGTCGAGAATGTAAAAGCCCTGGCG
Source organism: uncultured Acidobacteriota bacterium (assembly GCA_963832245.1). GTDB lineage: Bacteria > Acidobacteriota > Terriglobia > Terriglobales > Acidobacteriaceae > JABDBE01. Next base: position 35,113 of record CAWHTG010000004.1, on the reverse strand, counting down.
GAATTTGTGCAAGAGCACTCGGCGAAGGCTGTGCCCGCCTCGCGATGAGTAAGAAAATTGGCGATTCGTGACAAAACCGCAGTCCTGCTCTTGGCGCATGGCAGTCCCGACTCCGTCGAGGAGGTGCCGGAATTCCTGCTCCGCGTAACCGGCGGCCGGCCGCTTCCTCCGTCCGTTGTGGATGAGGTGAAGCACCGCTACGGTCTGATTGGCCGCTCTCCGCTCACCGAACTGACGCTGAAGCAAGGAGAACTTCTGGGCCGCGAATTGGGATTGCCGGTGTATGTTGGCATGCGGAACTGGAAACCTTTCATCGCCGATGCCGTAAGCGCGATGATTGCAAATGACATTGAGCACGTGGTGGCGATTTGCCTGGCTCCCCAGAATTCGCGGACTAGCGTTGGTCTTTACCGTTCTTCGCTCAGCACCCAAGCCGTTCCTTTCACCATCGATTTTGTCGAGTCCTGGCACGATCACCCCTTGCTGATCAAAGCTTTCGTTGAAAAATTGCGGGCTGGGTGGGACCACGCCTGTCGCGAGATGGGAACACAGAAAGTCCCAGTAATCTTTACCGCGCACAGCGTACCCGAGCGCACCATTGTGGATGGAGATCCCTATGAAAGCCAGGCAAAGGAAACGGCCTCGTTAGTCGCGCGCGATGCTGCACTAACTCCTGGAGACTGGACCTTCGCATTTCAAAGCCAGGGCATGTCCGGTGGAGCATGGCTGGGGCCGCGAGTGGAATATGCCATTCTCGGTCTGAAAGAAAAAGGGCAGCGCGGCATATTTCTTCAGCCCATAGGATTTCTCTGCGACCACGTTGAGGTTCTCTATGACATCGATATCGGATTCAAACAGTTCGCGGAAACCCGCGGCATACGCCTCTGGCGCGCCGAGTCACTCAACGATTCGCCACTCTTGGCTGCGGCCCTGGCAGACGTCGCGAAATCTCGGCTGGCCGCACTTACGGGTCGGCATTGAATGAAGCGGATCGCCATCATCGGCGGCGGTATCTCGGGACTCTCAGCGGCCTTCGCGCTTGAAAAGCACCGGAAGGCAGGCGCTGCGCTGGATTACGTTCTCTACGAATCCAGTCCGCGTCTTGGCGGAGTGCTGGTCACCGATCACGTGGATGGCTGTCTAATCGAAGCGGGCCCCGATTCATTCCTCACCGAGAAACCTTGGGCCAGCGATTTGTGCCGCGAAGTCGGCCTGGGCGATCAACTCATCGGCTCTAATGATGCCGACCGCAAAACCTACATTTTGGTCGAAGGCAGATTGGTGTTGATTCCGGATGGCCTGATGTTCATGGTCCCGACAAAAATCACGCCAACCGTGCTGTCCCCGCTTTTTTCCATCGGCACAAAGCTGCGGATGGCGCGCGAGTGGTTTCATCCCCCACGAAACGCCGACGGAGACGAGACCGTCGCCGCATTTGTCGAGCGGCATTATGGCTCCGAGATGGTAGATCGTCTCGCTGACCCCTTGCTCTCTGGTGTGTATGGAGGCGAGGCCGCACAGCTCAGCGTGCGCGCCGTGTTCCCACGCTTTGCCGAAATGGAAGCCACACATGGCAGCCTGGGCCGCGCCATGCTAGCGGCACGCAAGAAAATGGTATATGCCTCGAAAGCTCCTCCCAGGCCGCTCTTCACCTCGTTAAAAGATGGCATGCAGCAATTGGTGGACGCGGTCGTATCTCGCATCCCTTCATTTGCACTTCGCTTGAGCACCCGAGTGCAAGATGTTCAACGACGCAAGGACGGCTGGATGGTCTCAGCCGGCCACGCTTCCGATCACTTCGACGCCGTGATCGTAGCCACGCCAGCGCAAGCGGTGGCAGAACTATTAAAGACGGTCAGCGAAAATCTCGCCTCCGAACTCGGAGGCATTCGGTACACCTCGTCGATAACGGTCAACCTCGGCTACGATGCGAGCGTGCGCGCGGCGCTCCCTCCGGGCTTCGGGTTTCTGATTCCTCGCAGTGAAGGCAAGCGAATGCTGGCCGCCACTTTTGTGCATAACAAGTTTCCCCACCGGGCTCCGGACGACCGAGCCCTGCTCCGCTGCTTCATTGGCGGCGCGCGCAACGAACAGATTCTTCAGGCTCCTGACGAAGACGTTTTGCGTATTGTTCGTGAAGAGCTTCAGCAAATCATCGGGCTTGCTGCTGCTCCGCTTTTCACTCGCGTCTATCGATGGCAAGCCGCAATGGCGCAATACGGAGTTGGTCACCTGGAGAGATTGCATCGGATCGAAAGCGTGTTGCAGCAACTTCCTGGGCTGACGTTAGCCGGCAACGGATACCGTGGAATCGGAGTCCCCGACTGCGTCCGCTCCGGAATCGATGCAGCGAATAAAGTTCTACTTGCGGTGGGATTGCCAGAAGTGATGTCGAAAGCTCTTACTACCTGAAGCGCAGCCCGCCTCTGGAAATTACTCCCGTAACCATCAGTAACCGCTCTTTTATTGCAGAAACCACTCGTCTGCTTCAGGGTTAATACATCGTGGGGGATTCTCTATGAACAAAACAATTCTGACCGCTGCCTCGCTCGCAGTGTTTGCGATTTCGCCGCTTTGGAGCCAGCAACAGGAACCCAAAACCGACATGTCCAACATGAGCGCCTCCGATATGCGCGACATGCCGGGGATGGGCAACGACGGCAGTGCGCACGCCATGCAGTCCATGGAAGGCCATCACATGGACATGGGCCCGCATATGAAAATGACCGCGTTGCGCGATCTCAAGCCGGGTGACCAGGAGAAAGCGGACCAGGTGGCTGCGGCTGCGCGCAGGGTAGCCGAGAAGTATATGGACTACAAAGTTGCGCTGGCCGATGGTTTCAAGATTTTTATGCCCAATCGGCTGCAGAAGCAATATCACTTCACAAATTACTGGTATGCCTTTGAAGCGAGTCGGCACTTCAACCCCGAGCATCCCACTTCACTGCTTTACGAGAAACAGGGCGATGGCTACAAGCTGATCGGTGTAATGTACACCGCGCCCAAAGACACTCCCGAAGAAGAACTCGACTCTCGCATTCCGCTTAGCATTGCGCAGTGGCACGCCCACGTGAATTTGTGCGTCCCTCCCGCTGACAAGCGAAGTTCGATAGGTGGACCGAATCCGCAATTTGGTCTGGCAGGGTCGATTACAACCAAAGACGCTTGCGATGCCGCCGGAGGGGAATTCAAGCCCCAGATTTTCGGCTGGATGGTGCACGTCTACCCGTTCGAACAAAAGCCGGAAGATATCTGGTCAGTCGAGCGCCAGGCCCACAACCACATGGACTAACACCGAGTTTTGATGTAGAACGCGCGTACCGCCCGTTTGGTTCCTGCGACACTGGAACGGGCGAGACGCCCGTTCTCCATCAGGGCACAGCCTCTTCAATCGCGTTCCGCAATTCGGTCACGGCCCACTCGATTTGCTCGGCGGTGATCACCGCTGGTGGCGCAATTAGTAGATGATCGCCCGCGATTCCGTCCACGCATCCTTGCATGGGATAAACCAGCAGTCCTCGTTTCACTGCTGCCTGAGCCACGCGACCGGCGAAATTTACCTCTGATGCAAATGGCCGCTTCGTGGCTTTATCTGCGACGAATTCCACGCCCCAGAGCAACCCGATCCCGCGTACATCGCCGACCGTCCTTACATCACGCACACTTTCCAGCCCCTCTCGCAAGATCGAAGCCGTTGAGCCTTGGCGATCGGAGTCCGCCATCTGCACGAGTTTTTGCTCCTGCACCCATCGCAACACCGCCCTGCCCGCAGCCAATGAAATCGGATGCGAATTGTAGGTGAAGCCGTGCAGAAAGGCCCCAGATCCGTGGGCAATCGCGTCGGCCACTTTTTTTGAAAGCATGACCGCACCCAGCGGAGCGTAGCCACTCGACAATCCTTTGGCAGCGACCAGAATGTCGGGCGCGACCTCCCAATGCTCGACTGCAAAACGCCGCCCGGTGCGCCCCATGCCAGCCATCACTTCGTCGGCGATCAAGAGCACGCCATGCCGGTGGCAGATCTCGGCCACGCTCTGCAGGTACCCGGGCGGGGGCACGACTGCACCCAGTGTTGCCCCGCTGACCGGTTCAATGATGAAGGCCGCGACCTCGCCCTCCGCGGCCTCAATCGCCCTTTCCAATTCCGCAGCATATTCCTGGCCGCAATTCCGGCAGCCGTCGGTGCAATCAAAGGCGCAACGGTAGCAATACGGAAATGCAACATGGGCGAATTCCCGAACCATGGGAAGATAAATCTCACGCCGCCGCTTGTTTCCCGAGACCGACAATGCGCCCAGCGTGGACCCGTGATAGCTCTGCCCGCGGCTGAACACTTGGTGGCGCTTGCTCTGCCCGATCTCCACCTGGTATTGCCGCGCAAGTTTCAGCGCGGTTTCGACGGATTCCGACCCGCCGCAAGTGAAGTAGACGCAACCGCCCTCAAAATTCTCGCCCGCGAAATCGATTAGCTCCGCCGCGTACTCTTCAGCTACCGGAGTAGTGAACTGGCTGCTGTGAACGAACTCTACCTGTTTTGCCTGGGCCGCCATCGCAGCCGCGATCTCTGCCACGCCGTGCCCGATGAAGTTCACCGCGGCGGAACCAGAGAAATCGAGATACTGCTTGCCGCGAGCGTCCCACAGATAAACTCCTTCACCGCGGACAGCAGGAGGAAAGGCCTTGCGGAATGAACGCCGCAGAATCGCGGAATAAGAAGACGGACCGATGGCGGTGGATTCCGGCACGCCTCGGATTATGCGGCGGCCTGCGCCCAGGTGTCAAAAATCATGACCAGCTTTCTTAGCCTCATTTTTTCGACCCGTTTTGGATCTCGCTGGAAAGATGATCAGCGGGAACCATCTCACCCAACGAGGCGAACCTATTTCTGCGTGTAGAATCGCCACTTGATGTCGAATCCCGATGCTCAACCCAGCAAGATGAGCGTTTCAGCCCGCTGGCTGCGCCTGTTCCGGCCTTCTCACCAGCACACTGCTTTTTCGGCAACGGTGCTGTTGATGACTGCCATGGTGCTCTCGCGCATCGTTGGTTATCTTCGCGAGGCCTATACTGCCTGGGCCTTTGGAGCTGGCCCGACCACGGATGCCTACATCGCTGCCTTCCAGATTCCCGATTTCCTGGCATACCTGGTGGCGGGGGGAACGATTTCCATTACCTTCGTCTCCATCTACACCCGCTTCCTGGCAGAAAAAAGAGAGCAAGACGCACAAAAAACCTTTTCAGTGATCATTACGGTAATGACGCTGGTCTTGAGCGTGGGCGTCATTCTGGCAGAGATTTTTGCCCCTCAGATCACGCGTCTCATGTTCCACAATTTCAAGCCAGCAGAGCTGGATTTGTGCGTGCACCTTACCCGCATTCTGCTGCCTGCCCAAATTTTGTTCTACGTCGGTGGCGTGGTGTCGGCGGTGTTGGCTTCGCGCCGGCTTTTTCTATTCCCAGCTTTGGGACCGTTGATTTACAACGCCTTCATCATCCTCGGTGGCATCATGCTTTCTCATTCGCTCGGAATCGCTTCCCTGGCTTACGGAGCGCTGGCTGGCACTTTTGTCGGACCTTTCCTGATCAATGCAATGGGGGCCGCCCGCGTTGGGGCGGGCTATCGCATTTCGTTCGACATACGCAACTCCGCCTTTCGCGAGTGGGTCCGAATGTCGATTCCTTTGATGATCGGAGTATCGCTGGTCAGCGCCGACGACTGGATTCTGCGTTACTTCGCTTCCGATGCTGCCGGGGCAATCAGCCACATCAACTACGCCAAGCGCCTTTTGGCCGTTCCCATTGCGATTCTGGGACAAGCCGTCGGCCAAGCCTCACTGCCATTCTTTGCCCGTCTGTTTGGCGAAAAGCGTATGCAGGAGTTTGCCGACACCGTAAACGGCTCGGTCTACCGCACCGCTGCCACCGCGCTCCTGGCGTCAAGTTTGATGATGGCAGCCGCGCTCCCGCTGATCGATTTGGTATATCGTCTGCCGCATGGACACTTCGTTTTCTCTGACTCGCAGGCCACCGCAACCTACTTCTTCTGGTTTTCACTTTCCCTGGTGTTCTGGTCGGCTCAAGGCCTGTATGCGCGCGCTTTCTACGCCGCGGGAAACACGCTCACGCCGATGGTTGCCAGCAGCCTCATCACGATCGCATCGCTGCCCATGTATCGCGCACTTTACCATGCGTTCTCGGCTGTCGGACTTGCGCTAGCCTCCGACTTTGGCATCGCAGCCAATTGTCTGGCTATGGCCGTTCTGGTGCACCGACGTAAGCTGGTGCCATGGAATGAATTGCAATGGAAGGAGTTGGGGAAAGCCACAATCACCGCGGCTGGGGCGGGATTGTTGAGTTACCGCGTCGCCAGCCTAGTCATGGTCACCGGCAACCGGGTTGCTGACATCAAGGCACTCGGTTTGATTGGCGTTACGTGGGCCGGGGCAGTCGCAGCGGGATTGTGGCTAACGCAATCTCAGTTACCTGGCGATTTGTGCCGTCGTACAGGAACAGCCCTCCCACAGGTAGTCGAGAGGCAAGCAGAAGAACTAACCAAGGGAATTTTGCCGTAGACAGATTTCACCTGCAGGTCTCGCGCACGAAATCGAGCACCCAAGACCTGATTCTTGATCCTGTCTACGCGCGCGCTGCGACCGCTTCGGCCGAGGCTGCCGGCGCCTTCACGTCCTCGCCATTTGGCTTCTGGCCGCCCTTTCGAATATCGATGCCACCCTTGAAGAACGCGCCATCTTCGATCGAGATGCGCGCTGCAACTACATCCCCGGTAAGCGAGCCATCACTTCGAATATCTACCCGATCGCTAGCCGTCAGGTTGCCGCGGACTTTCCCCAAGACTACAATCTCGCGGGCATTGATGTTTGCCGCCACCACACCATTACGGCCGACCGTGACCCGGTTGCCGGCGAGGTTGATGGAACCCTCCACGCGGCCGTCAATATAGAGCGATTCGGAACCGGTCACTTCGCCTTTGATCACCAGCGATTTTCCGATCGTCGCCTGATCTGCCGTGCTGGCCGCAACTGCCGGACGAGGCGCCGTGCTCGCAGGTTCGCTTGGCGAAGACGTCACGGGAGTAGGCATGGCGGGACGCTCCGGCTCACCCGGCCGGGATGGTGGCGCAGAAGGCTGATTGGTGGGTTTCCACATAGCAAAAAAATCCTTTCCTCACGAGTAGATTGTAGATTAAACGGTCTAGCCCGCATTTCGGTGACCAAACGAATTCTACTCTCGCTGCCGCGTCAAGTCTTGTGGAAATTCTCTACTTTCTGTGTATTTCGACCCTTTCGTAACCTCCCGAGGACTTGCGATGGGAATCTTCCCGTGTAATTCCTCCCCGGAGATGGCGGTTCTTATACTGTCGCCCCTCGAAGTCGCCCTACTGTGGACGCCAAGTCATCTCCACATGCACCGGAATTTCGTTCTTTACCGGCATCGCTAAAAGGGTCGGCGGCTCAATCTTGAAGTCGGTGAGCGTAGCCGGAATTGTCCCCGATATCCGGGTCTCGTTTCCTTGAGTCACTAACTGGAATAGAACCTGCTTATACTGGGTAGTCTGGCCCGCAAATTGAACCTCCAGATCGGCTTTAACGGTCGCCGAGGTGGCGGATGATTCGGGCAAGCGGGTGCGCACTGTGATCAGCGGAAACTGAGCTCCACGCGTGACCTGAATCATGTGCAAATCGCGGTTGCTGTCCCCCGAATCGAACGACTTCACGGCTACCGCGATTAAGAAATCACATTCCCCCGCGTGGCAAACGCCCTTGCCTCGCGCTGCATGGCTCACCCCTTCGGACTGATGCAGCGGGTGCGACACGTGGTAGGTGAGAGTGCTTTGTTCGAGGACCCATTGGCTGTCGCTTGCGGCAGACGCCGGAACCCCAAGCAGCAAGAAGACCACGAATATTTTTCTGTGCATAAGCCCCGCTTACAAGTTGCAGCTTAAAACTTGCAGCTTAAAACTTGAATGACACCGACATTACAGCGATCCCAAAAGCCGCACCCGTCACAATCGCCACCGGTCCGTGCGCGGATGCGATCCCGTGCACTTTTTCCCCCTTATTTTTCTGATCGTAAGCGATCGCTCCAAGGATTGGCGTCAGAATCATCCCCGGACCGTGAATCCAGGCCATGGCTTTGTGCAGACGGATCGGTCCGCGAGTTTCCGTTCCGGAGATTTTGGGTGCGCGGATGGCATAGTAAGCAGTCATGAAATACAAATCCCCAGACACCGCGCCCAGCACCAGATGGGTGGTACGATCGGCGGTGCTGGTGTGCTTGCCACCGGCGTTTGCAGAGGTGATGAACGTAGCGACCAGAGGAGCCAGCGTTATTAAGCCAAGCCGCTGGTGGATCTTGAGCATGTGCGTCCTTTTGTCCAGCCTCGCCTGCTCCTTCGCATTGCCCTGCGTCTGCTCTGGAGAGATACCGAGATCCTCGAGCGATGGCGCCGTCGCGCCGCTGGAAGGAGCATTCGGCAACTTTTCCTGTTGCGCTGCTTTGTCATTGCTTTGGGTGTCCGCCTCCACTCTGGTCGCACTGACCGCGGAATTCGCTACTTCAGCAGCGGCAGCACCTTTGGCCGTGTCACTCGACGTACCCGTTGCCGCCGTCTGGGCCATCAGAAAAGGAGACAAGGAAGCGGACAGACAAAACACTATGAGCCCAGGAACGGCACTGCGGCGGTTGCGAGAAGTATTTCGTACCATCGCTGCACCTCCGTTGTTCTGTTTCAAACTTCGTCGTCAGGCGTTGGGTAAAGCTACATCTGTTTTGGTTGTGAAACGGGACATCACGCACTCGCTGGCCATATTCTAGGACAGAATTCTGGACTTTAGTTGTCAAAAACTGCACACCGCACCAGCCGCCGGGAAATATTTTCCTGTTCTGAACCTGCACGAGACTAGCCTTCGATTTCGTGCGAAGAAATGAACAAGTCTGAGACGTCTGACCGACTGGCGCTAGCTTGTCGCGTATTATGGTCTGAGAGTAAAAATCCACAATTTTGGAAAAACTCTCCGATTCCGCCATCCTGAAGAAGATCGAACGCCAGCCCAAAAGCACAGCTGGCTTCAAGCAACTGGTGCGGGAGCTCGGCCTTCACGGCGCCGCCCGCGAAGAACTTTTCGCGCGCCTGGAGCGCCTGGTGAGCAGCGGCCAACTCATGGAGGTCGATTCCGGGCGCTACACGATTCCCAAGACCGCCGCAGGCAAGAATGTCTTAGTCGGGACGTTGAGTATGCATCGCGACGGCTACGGCTTTGTCACCCCCGATGCCTCCACTCTCGATGCGCATCTGAAGACGCAACTCTCTGGAGATATCTTCATCCCGCCGCCCGCCGTAGGCTCCGCGATGCACGGAGACCGCGTGCTGGTAGAGGTCGGCACGATCCGCCCTGACGGCCGCGCCGAAGGCCGCATCGTTCGACCGGTTGTGCGCGCACATAGTACTGTGGTCGGAATATTTCATCAGGGCCAGCGTGGTAACTACGTCACACCGATCGACCAAAAAATTTCGCAGGAAATCCTAATTCCACCAGGCATGGAGTATCCGGAAGAACAAAGTAGCGCCGGCGTCCCGCCGGCTGTCCCGAGGGCGTCCCGCCCCCGGCAGCACAACGGCACAGTTTCAGGAAAACACAAATCAGTCGACCGCGTTCTTGGTGACGAGGCTGCCCGCCGCACCGAATGGGATGATCTCGAAGGCGTAGTCGTGGATGTAGAAATCACAGACTGGCCGTCGGCCACTCAGAATCCGCGAGGACGCGTCGTCGAAATTCTGGGTTACCAAGACGATTTCGGCATCGACGTAGAAATCATCATCCGTAAATTTCACCTGCCGCATCATTTTCCGCCAGAAGTCCTCGACCAAGCGCAAAATATTGAGCCAATCATCCCGGCGCCCGAGGCCCAAAGGCGGCGCGACTTCCGCGATCTCCCCATTGTCACCATCGACGGCGAAACCGCCCGAGACTTTGACGACGCTGTTACGGTCCGGCCAGTCGACGGCGGCATCTACGAACTTCAGGTACACATCGCGGACGTCGCTCACTATGTCACGCCCGATTCCGCCCTCGACAAAGAGGCGCGGCTGCGCGGCACCAGCGTTTACTTTCCCGATCGCGCCGTGCCCATGTTGCCGCTCGAGCTTTCCACCGACATCTGCAGCCTGCGCCCGCATGTGGACCGGCTGGTGCTTTCGTGCGTCATGAAGATCGACCATCGTGGCGAGATTCTTGGTTATGAGTTGAGCGAAGGCATCATCCGTTCCGCCGAGCGCATGACCTACACCGACGTGAACACAGTGCTCGAAGGCGATGCCGGCACGCGAAAACGCTACACGGACCTAGTCCAGACATTCGAGATGATGCGCGATCTGGCGCTGATCCTGAATCGCAAGCGCGAGCGCCGCGGTTCCATCGACTTTGATTTGCCCGAACCGGTCATCGAATTCGACGAGTTTGGATTGATGAAGAGCATTACCCGCTCGGAGCGCAACATCGCGCATCGCCTGATCGAAGAGTTCATGCTTTCGGCCAACGAATGCGTCGCCGGATATCTTGAGAACAAACGCGTTGCCTCGATTTACCGCATCCACGAAAAACCCGACGCCAAGCGCGTCTACGACTTCGAAGTCATCGCCGCAGCCTTCGGATATTCGCTGGGCGTGGGCGCGCTACCCATTCAGCGGGTGCAGTTCAATTCCGACCGTCGTGCGAGTTACGGAACTGGCAAGCGGCCGCGGGAAATCGAAATCCCGAAAGAAGTTCACATTACGCCACGCATGTACCAGAAGTTAACCGAGAAGATCGCAGGCAAGCCGGAGGAGCGAATCCTTTCATACCTGATGCTGCGCTCGTTAAAACAGGCTCGCTACTCGGAAGAGAACCTTGGACACTTCGCGCTCGCCGCACCCACCTACACCCACTTCACCTCGCCCATCCGCCGTTATCCGGACCTCATCGTCCACCGGATTCTGAAAGAAGTATTGCGAGGCACGTCGAGCGATGTTGATCATGTGGCGCGGGCGCCCTCGCCCGCGAAAGGCGCGGGTGCCACCCCCTCCCCGTGGTCAAAACGCCGAGAGCACGCACCGCCCCAACCTCTGCGTGGCCCTATCTCTGTGGAAGAGCTTCACGAGATTGCGGAAGAGTCCAGCCGATCCGAACGGCGCGCCGACGAAGCGGAACGCGATCTGATGGAATGGAAGAAGGTCAAGTTCATGGAAGATCGGGTCGGCGAAGACTTCGATGGCCTGATCATCAGCGTGACCAAGTTCGGATTCTTCGTCGAGCTCACCGAGCTGTTTATCGAAGGCCTCGTCCCGCTGGACTCGTTGACCGACGACCGCTATACGTACCATGAAAACACTCGCGAGATCATTGGCCAGCGCAACCGCAAGATTTACAGCCTGGGACAGAAGATACGTGTGCTCGTGGATCGCATCGATCCGGTCGAAAAGAAAATCCAGTTCGCCGTGTTCGAAGAAAAGCCGCAGCGCCCCCCAAAACGGAAACGAGGGTAGTCCTAGAACAGTGGAGGACGGGGGTCTTGCCCGTCTATGCGGAACAAAGCTCCGCAGCGTTCTTCGCTGGATAAATATTGCTGAGCCAACGAAAATGCGCCCGCTAGTGTAAAATTCTTTAAGTCAACCCCATCCGCTGCTGGAACGAAGCAGCGGGTTTCCAACCTGTCGGGACGTGGCTCAGCCTGGTAGAGCACTCGCTTGGGGTGCGAGGGGTCGGCAGTTCAAATCTGCCCGTCCCGACCAATTTCCGCCGCGCTCCCTTTCGTCGTTTTGTTCCAGCATCCTTGTTGTTTCGTTCCTTCACCCGTCCGAACTCTACGGCGATCTGTCCGTTCCGGCTGATTACTCGGAAGTACATCCAGCGCTTTAAAGCCGTTACGAAAGTTGTAAGATCGCGCAATCTTCCTCCCGCAAGCTGACGAGGTCTGCAAACTTCCGCCCGTTCTTGCCCGCGGAAGCGAACCGTGCACGTATCGTCAAAGCCTCGGAAGCTTGCGGCTGGGCATGTCGTAACTACAAATGCAGGAGAAGTAAATGATGCAAAATCCCCTTCGCAGTCTCTCAAGCCCTATAGCATTGACATCGCTGGTCCTCGGATCCTCGTTCAGCCTGTGGGCGGCTGACAACAATGCGAAATCAACCGAGTATCCCGCGACTCATCACATCCGAACCGTCTTCCTTATCGTGATGGAGAATCACAACTGGACGGGCGACGGCAACCTGGGCATCAAGGGAAACGCCGCGGCCCCGTATATCAATAAAACTCTTCTGCCCATGGCGTCGCACGCGGAGCATTATTACAATCCTCCCGGCAATCATCCCAGCCTTCCCAACTATTTATGGCTGGAGGCCGGCACCAATTTTGGCATTTATGATGACAACCCTCCCAGCCAGAATCACCAAGGGACAACCAAGCACCTGGTCACGCAGATGGAGAAAGCGGGCATTTCGTGGAAGTCTTACGACGAGAATATCAGCGGATCGGTATGCCCGCTGGTGGATGGTGGTGGCATCGATCCCGACGGCAATCCGTATTACGGTGTCCGCCACGATCCCTTTGTCTATTTTGATGACGTGACCAACCATCTTGACCCTCACTCGGCAAATTGCATTAAGCACGTCCGTCCATACACGGAATTGGCTCGGGACTTAAAGTCCAACAAGGTGGCGAGCTACAACTTCATTACCCCTAATGTCTGCGACGACATGCACGACGGTTGCGCCGGAGATCCTATCGCGCACGGCGACAAATGGCTGGCACGGAATCTTCCCACGATCCTCAAATCGAGCGCCTACCAGAAGGGTGGCGCGATCTTTATCGCGTGGGATGAAGCCAATAGCGGCGATGGCCCTATCGGCATGATCGTGCTCTCGCCCTTTGCCAAGGGCCACGGTTATTGGAACCGGTTGCCGTATACCCACGGATCCACCCTCCGCACGGTACAGGAAATCTTCAGCCTGCAACCGTTTCTGGACAATGCCAGCCAGGAGCGAGACCTGAAAGACCTGTTCAAAGTCTTCCCGTGAGAAGAGAAAAACTGCTAACTGGAGATAGACTGCCAGCATAGCTAGAGTCGAATAGCCCGGCGCCTCACCCGCGCCGGGCTTTCATTGCTCCATCCTCGATATTGGGTCGCCGTGCTCATGATCCACTTAAGAATCGAAAACTTTAGTCTGTAAAGTAATGTAAAAGCCGAGTGGATTCGGCCCTGTTGGGTTTACCTTCTAAAGAAAAGCTAAAAGACGCGGACCGATTTCGCGGATGTCGTCACCGTTCGGTTTTCGTTTCTGTTTGGCCTTTGTTAGTCTAGAGCAACCCGTTTCATCGAATACAGTCGTGTTGTCGCTCGCGAACTCGATTCCCGGCTTTAGCCATGGGCGGGACTTGAACACAGGAGACGTATTCTTTTGAAGAGTTTTGTGACCCGCTCTGTTTTATGCTGGGCTCTTGCAAATTTGCTTTTGCTCACCGCGGCTGCCCAACAGGCGCCGCCCCCCGATACGCCTTCTGCTCAGACACCCGATCCTGCGGACAAGAGCAAGAGCGCCCAGGAGCCAAAGGTTTCTGACAAAAATCAGGGTACTTCCAATGACCGGCTTTTCTATACCCTGCCAAACTTTTTGACGCTGGAGAATAGCGGGCAGGTTCCGCCGCTCACGGTTGGACAAAAATTCTGGGTGGTGACCCGCGGATCGTTCGATTACATCCAAGTTCCTTGGTATGGATTTCTCGCCGGCATTAGCCAGGCAGAGGATAGCGAACCCGGCTATGGACAAGGCGCTCAAGGCTATGGGAAGCGTTTCGGAGCAGCCTTCGCCGACGGCACTATCGAAAACTATCTGACCGGGGCGGTTCTCCCGTCCATCCTTCGACAGGATCCTCGCTTCTTTCAGTCGAGCGCGGGAGGATTTTGGCGGCGCACCGGATACGCGGTCAGCCGCATCTTCGTCACCCGCACCGATTCCGGGAATGAACAATTCAACTACTCTGAGATTGTCGGAAGCGCGATGTCAGCCGGCATTTCCACATACAGCTACCACCCCAGAGCCGATCGCACTCTGTCAAATACCGGCAGTGTTTGGGGCAGCGAGGTCGGGTATGACACGATAACGATCGTCGTGAAAGAATTCTGGCCCGATATTCGGCGCAAGCTGAGGAAGAAACAGATTCCCGCCGCTGAAGCTGTTCCGCAACTGGCTCCCACTCCAGGACGACCTACCGCTCAATGAGGAACTAGCAGCGTCACCGCATCGCGAACCACTGATATTTCCGCGGGCAGCGTTCCTAATAGCTCTCCGTCGGCCTCGACGAAGATGTGGGAATTGGTGGCGGCGCCATTCGGCGAAGCCACAGCGCGGCAGACTGCGCTGGCGCTGTGGAGCAGTTCGATTCCCGGGATTTTCCAGTTGGTCGCGAAGAGGCCGCGCAGGATGTACCGAAGATACGCCCAGCGGCTGCGGGTATGGAAAAGCACCAGACGAAGGTCGTCGCGTTCGAGCGATGCGCCGGGCGCGAGTTCGTGCAGTATTCCGCCAAAATTGCGGATGCGGACAGCCAGTAGCTGCGAAACTTCGTCCTGGCGGCGTTGCCCTGCTTCCGCGATCTCGACTGCAAAGTTTTCCATCTTGTGGGTAAGCCACAAGCGCGTTGCCTTCGCGCAATAAGAGGCCATTCCGAAGCGCCGTTTCACCAGTGGATCCAATTTGTAGAACAGGTGCGCATCCACTCCAATCCCGAGGGTCACGATGAAATTTCGTTGGCTAGGCTTTCCGGAGAAATCCTGGTACGCGACTCGGCCGACGGCGACGCGCCGGGGCTTGGCGACCAGAGCCGCGTGGGCGGCGCTCTCTGGGGACAGCGGCAGCCGCAAATCGTGCGCCAGGCAATTGGCAGTGCCTAGAGGAATGATGCCCAATGCGGCGCTGGTGCCTACCAAACCCTGTAATACATCGTGAACCGTGCCGTCGCCGCCGCACGCGAACACGGTATCGCAGCCTTCGGCTATGGCTTGTTTGGCTTGGTCGGCCGCATCCGATGCGCCGCGCGTGGGTGTGGCCGAGGCCTCGACGCCCGCATTTCGCAAGACTAAGAGAGCCGATTCAACATCCGCTAACCGCCTCCCAGAGCGGCGTCCGGAGAGCGGATTAAATAGGAGAATGGCTTTGCGCATGCGGGTGTGGGGGCCGTTTGAGCTGCTAAAAGAGTTAATCACTTTCTGCACGGGCGAGGACGCCCGCGCCTACACAAGTTAAGCTTGATCGCGCCGGATCGCGTACACGTAATGTAGCAAATTTGCTCTCGTCATTTCTTTCCATATGATCATGCCGTTCTTCTCGGCGACGCGACGCGATGCCAGATTCTCGGGGCGGATCAGCGAGATCAACCGGTCGACGGTGAATGTCGCAAATCCGTGGTCTCGGCAGGCACGGGCGCCTTCGGACGCGTATCCGCGTCCCCACAGATCGCGGCGCACGTGGTAGCCGATTTCAATCTCATCCACTCCATCGACACTCTGCCGCACCAGTCCGCAGTCGCCAATCAGCTCGCCCGTGGATTGCAGAATCATGGCCCAAAGTCCGTGGCCATCGTTCGCGTAACGAGTGCGGTTGCGCTGGATCCAATCCGCGACACCGGCACGGTCGAACGGCGCAGGGTAGTAGCGCATGGTCTCCGGATCGGAGAGGACGACGGCAAGAGCGTCGATATCTTCGGGTACAAACTCCCGAAGCGATAGGCGCTGAGTTTGGAGGATTGGCATGGGAAGACAGTTTAGAACAGGAAGCTGTGCCGCGAGGAGGCTGCATTTCGTACCATTTCACGCACGAGAGCCCCTCTGAGCTTGTCGAACGGCGCGCGCGCCACACCATCGAGTCGAGCTTTGCTCGACCGGACAGCCGTGGGCGGCTGTCCCCACATGGTTCCTCTTGGTTCCTCGCCTATAATCTTTTTCGATGACCGCGAAAGATATCGAAAAGAAGATCGAGGCGCTCCGCGACCAGATCCGGCACCACGAATACCGCTATTTTGTGCTTGACGATCCGCAGATCAGCGATGCTGAGTTCGATCAACTGATGATCCAGTTGAAAAAGCTCGAGGCCGAACATCCAGAGGTGGTCACGCCCGATTCTCCGACTCAGCGAGTGGGCGGCAAGCCGCGCGAGGGCGTGGTTAAGGCGGCACATTCTTCGCCCATGCTTTCACTCGACAACACCTACAGCGTGGACGAGTTGCGGAATTGGGAGCGGCGGGTGCACGAACTCAGCGGGCGAAAGGACATTGACTACGTGTGCGAGTTGAAGCTGGACGGCATGTCACTGGCGCTTCTTTATGAGAATGGACGGCTGGTGCGCGGAATTACACGCGGCGATGGCACCATTGGCGAAGATGTTACGTTGAATGTGCGCACAGTGCGCTCGATTCCACTTTCGATTCCAAAGGGGAAGCTCAAAGCAGCGGGCATTCCTCCGACCTTCGAGGTGCGCGGAGAAATGCTCATGCCCCTCGCGGCGTTCAGGAAAATGAACCAGCAGCGCGAGGAGAAAGGGCTGTCGTTGTTCGCAAATCCGCGCAACGCTACGGCTGGGACCGTCCGTCAACTCGAACCCAGCATCGTTGCGCAACGGCGGCTTGATTATTTTGCCTACATGTTGTTGCAAGATGGGCGCACTTTTTTCGGCCGGCATTGGGAAACATTGAACGCACTCGATACCGCGGGATTCAAAGTCAATCCTAGTCGCAAACTGGCCAAGGATTTTGATGATGTTTGGGCATTCATCGAGCAAGAGGAAACCAGGCGCGAAACACTTCCCTATGAAATCGACGGCATCGTGGTCAAAGTAGATGGAACCGCATTGCAAGAAGAACTCGGCTACACCGGGAAAGCGCCGCGGTGGGCCATTGCCTACAAATACGCGGCACGGGCAGGAATCACCCAGATCGAAAGTGTTCAATGGCAAGTTGGAAGGACAGGGAAATTAACTCCTGTCGCGATGCTGAAGCCCGTACCTATTGGCGGAACCACTGTCAGTCGCGCCACTCTGCATAACCCGGATGAAATCGAGCGCTTGGGCGTGAGGGTTGACGACTGGGTAGAGGTAGAGCGCGGCGGCGACGTTATTCCCAAGGTCACACGCGTCGTGGCTGATAAGAATCACCCGCGTGGCGAGAAGTTAGTCCATGTACCGGAGAATTGTCCTGTGTGCGGCACGAGGGTGGTTCGAACGGAAGGCGAGGTCGATTACTTTTGCGTCAATGCCAATTGTCCGGCCAAGCTGCGAGAAACTATTTTACACTTTGCCTCGCGGGGGGTCATGAACATTGACGGAATGGGAGAAGCGCTGGTCAACCAGTTGACTGATCGCGGGCTAGTGAAGAATGTCGCTGACCTCTACAAGCTGACCAAAGATGATTTGTTATCGCTCGAGCGGATGGGCGACAAGTCGGCGCAGAATGTGCTTCGCGAAATCGAAGCCTCGAAGAAGCTGCCGCTGGAACGGGTCATCTATGGCTTGGGGATCCGCTTTGTGGGTGAGCGTACGGCGCAATTTCTGGCTGCGCAATTCGGATCCATGGACGCGGTCATGAATGCCAGCGAAGAAGAACTTCAGCAGGCCAACGAAGTGGGGCCACGAATTGCGCAGAGTATCGCGGAGTTTTTTCAGGAACCGAGAAACCGCGAGCTAGTGGAGCGCCTGCGAAAAGCCGGCTTGACCTTCGCCGGAACAAAGAAAGAACGCGGCACGAAACTAGCGGGCAAAACGTTTGTCCTGACCGGCACGCTCCACCTTCCTCGTGACCAAGTCAAGAAGATGATCGAAGACGCGGGCGGACGCGTCTCGGGTTCAGTCAGCAAGAAAACCGACTATGTGGTCGCCGGCATGGACGCCGGTTCCAAGCTCGACAAAGCGAAAGAATTACGAGTTAGCGTCATTGGCGAAGAGGACTTAGAGCGGTTGCTCGGACGCTGAACTCTACTTTATCCGGCGCGAATTTCCAGAAGCGGTTTTGGCTTTGCAAAAACTTACAAATTCTTGACATTCTTGTGACAATCGCAGGCTGGTCTCGGCCTAATCTTCCTGAGACGTCACAACTTCTCTGCTCCAACCCGGCTTCATGGAGATGCGCATGGGCGCATAGGGAGCATCGCAGCTCAATGCTGCGATTGTGCGCTTCTTGCGTTTGCGGTGTTCATCCTGAGCGAGCTTTTCTGCCCTTCGAAGTCTCGCTCAGGATGACACCGGCAAATCCAATGCGGTTCGAATTCTCTCGTAGGTGATCTCCAGGCTTTCCGGCAGGATTCGCGTCTCCCCCACCACCGAAACAAAATTTGCGTCCGCCACCCAGCGTGGAAGGACATGCATGTGCACATGACCCGCGACGCCAGCTCCGGCGGCTTTGCCAATATTCATCCCCAGATTCACTCCGTCGGGAGTGTACAGCTGCCGCAATACCCGTTCCATTTTCTGGGACAGATCCATCATTTCGTGCGCCGTATCAACCGGCAGTTTCTGCAATTCGTCGAGATGCGCGAACGGCACGATCATCACGTGCCCCGGCGTATAAGGAAATGTATTTAGGACGATGTAACAGTGTTGCCCGCGATGCACAATGCGGGCTTTGACATCGTCGCCGGCTTGGGGAAGATCGCAGAAGATGCAGCCCGTGATCTGAGGGCCTGCGGTGACATAGGCGTAGCGCCAGGGCGTCCATAGATAATCCATCGCAGGGCAGAGTAGCAGATCGTGACGAGTTTCGGAACTCTGTGCTGCGGCGCGTGTCGGCCGGTTTCCCGTGATTTATCCCGGCGCCCTGCACGGGCGATGACGCTCGCGCCTACATTGCCTACGGTGCGCTAGAGCGCATGGCGGGTGTCCATTGCCTCGGTCTTTCTGCGCTGGCCGAGTAGAATCCGTTGCAGCAATTTCCAGTCGTCGGCGATTCTTCCGGGGCGCAACGGCGCAGGATTGGTGGCGAGGTGGGAGATGGTCGGGTGATCGCAATATAACGGTTAATCTATCTCCGCGAAGTACTTCCCGTGCTTAGGCTTGCTTCGCAAACAGCGGTTGCCGGTACCCTTCATCCGTAACCTGGTTGTAACCCATGCTCCACGCGTCCGGAGGTATAATTTCGGGTTGAGATGCAAAGTCCCCGTTACGCACTAGTGGCCTATGTGAGAAACGCGGTCGGGGAATTTGTCGAAAACCTCCGGCAGGAACTGCACCCCGACTTGCCCCATCTGCCCGCCCATTTAACCATCCTTCCGCCTCGCCGGCTGCAAGGAGGTGAACTCTCGGCGTTGGAGACAGTCGAGGACGTCTGCGGCCACGCTGAGCGTTTCGAGGTCACTCTCGGGGACGTCGAGACTTTTGTCCCAGTGACTCCCACGGTTTTCATCCGGGTGGCCCACGCCGCCTACCGCATGCGCGAGCTGCACGATCGCTTGAACACTCACGCGCTCGCTGCTGAGGAGGAGTGGCCCTACATGCCACACCTCACGATTGCGAAAATCAGCACCGAGGAACTGGCCCAACAGGCGTATATTTTCGCGCGCGACCGTTGGGCGCTGTTCACCGGGAACCGGTGTGTCCCTGTCAGTGAGCTGACCTTTGTTCGCGAGCGCGAACCGAACTGTTGGGTGGATTTGGCCGGTATACCCTTGGGTCGCACCCTGGTCAAACGTTAGGAAGTCAAGCGCCGAAAACACGCAACCCTGACCTTCCGATTGTCCAGATTCCCGCTTCCCCCCGCTAGGTCATGTCCTCAGGTACAAATCCCTCCCGTGCATTGCTAAGCGCTGAAAGCGGGCGTAAACCAGAAGTGGGACTCGCTGCAAAAGCCGGCTCAGGCAACCCTTCCCCAGCGATTTCATAGCGGGTCTCGGGAGGTTCCATGCAGATTGGGGTCTACGGAGCAGGGTACATGGGTACCGTCGTTTCCGCCTGTCTCGCCGACTTCGGCACCCCTGTGATCTGCTGTCACCCTGATAGCTCGCAAATGGTTGCGATGGCTCAGGGCAACGTCCCCTTTCACGAAAAGAACCTTACCGAAGTCATCAAACGTAACGTGCGCTCTGGACGGCTGGCATATTCCACGGACATCGAATCTTTCGCCCGCAAGGCGCAAGTGATCTTTCTGGCCGAGGATAGCCCGCAGCATCTTTCCGATCTTGCTATTCGCATCGCTCGGGCTGCATCTAGACCGCCAATCCTTAGCATTGTGACCCCGGTTGCGGTCGGCACCGCATCCGCTCTTGACAAAAGCATTAGCGGGGCTGGCTTGCGAGCCACCATCGTTTCGCAGCCCATGTTCTTTACCTCAGGATGCGCTATCGAAGATTTCAATTGGCCAGACCGCATCATTCTCGGGACCGCTTCCAATGACGCCGTGCTGGCTATCAAACAGATTTTCCATTCGCTGGTGATGCGAGGCGTTCCCGTCATTGTCACCAATCACGAGACTGCCGAACTGGTGCGCGAATCGGCGACTGCGTTTGTCGCGACCAAGATTTCTTTCATCAACGAACTGGCGAACTTATGTGAACGGGTAAACGCGGATGCCGTCAGCCTATCGCTGGCTCTCGGCCTGGACAAGAAAATCGCACCCCGCTGCCTGCAACCCGGCGCCGGCATGGGCGGCCTGTTCGCAGAGTCCGATATGGATTCGCTGGCGGAGCTGGCCCAGCGCAACGGAATATCGCTCAAGATCCTGAGCGCAGCTCGCGAAGTCAACCATGGCTTGGCAGATCAAGTGATCGAAAAAATTTCTAAGTGCGTTCAATCGGTGCAGAACAAGGACGTGGGAATCCTGGGTCTGGCCTTCAAACCTAACACCAATTCCGTCGCGGGTTCATCGTCCATGCGGCTGGCTAAAAATCTGATTGCCCAAGGCGCCCGGGTGCGAGCCTACGATCCCGTCGCCCTGCCAGATGCGCGGCTCGAACTAAACGGCTCCGTACATTACTGCGAATCTCCATACGCCGCAGCCGAAGGCGTCGATGCCTTGGTAGTTGGTACCGGCTGGCCAGAATTTCGCGGCCTCGATTTCAACCGCATCAAACAAACCCTCCGCCGCCCGCTCATCGTGGACACCAAGAACCTGCTCGACTCCGTCCGCCTCCGTGCCATGGGATTCGAATACGTAGGCGTAGGCCGCAGCTAAGACCGCTGAGACTACGTGGGGACAGCCGCCTCGGCTGTGCAACCGAGCAAAGCTCGGCTAGAATTGGCTCCGCTAGGTTGCTCCCCAGCCCGCCGCCGTCATCCCGATAGACTTCCAGTCCCAAAGGATCTCGCGCGTAACACCAACACTGCCAGTCGTGGCCGCGACTGTCTTCGTACCACGGGTCCCCGCATCAGTTGTTATAATCGCTCTACGCGGTGGGAGTAGCTCAACTGGCAGAGCACCGGACTGTGGCTCCGGACGTTGCGGGTTCGATTCCCGTCTCCCACCCCACTTTCCAGCGGCTTTTACCCGACTTGCGGCTTGGCTGTGGAATTTCGGACACATTATTTTCGGGTTTGACTTACGATCCGTGAAATCGAACAACCAATGCTAGCGCGAAGTTGACGACAAAGAGCAAGTGAAATAACACGTGCAAAAGGTTTGGACGCGGGTTATCACCTCGTGTTGGAAATATGTGACGTGTCCCGGCATACATTCGGGAATACTCGCCTTTCTTCTTTTCGCCGGCTCCGAAGAAATATGGCACGTACCACATGGTGATTGCCGAAAGCAGCGTGAGCCCGCAATAGATCACCCAGTAATCGCCGACGATCTTGGGTTCCGACCCGCGCCAGAAGAACAAAGCGAAGCCGACCGCTAGAGCGGGAAATACAGCATTGATAGCAGTAGCTAACGCCAGCTTGCCCCGCCCAACCACGGCTTGCACCTGCCGGCCGTGAGTCCACCCCGGAATTTCAAGCCAATCGTGGGATACCACGACTGCAAACTGCAACACAATCAGACATGCAAACAAGTTCTCAATCCTGGCATTCATCGGAACAGAATTATTCCATGCCTAACGAATCAAATCGGATCGTTGGGGACTCGTCGCGACAGCAAACGCCAAAATCCTGCCAGAGCCGAAACCACGGGCTACGCGCGAGCAGTTCGTCGTGCCTTCGATTCGCCGCCGCGATGTCGGTAGCGCTCAGCGGTCGGGTGTCCGGCACGGCGAAGATGCGCTCCAGTCGCTCAATTTCAGCAATGGTCTGTTCAGCGTCCATGCGTATCAATCATCTAGCAAGAAGCGAGGATGGGTCAAACGGAAGCAACCCTGGGTCACGGGGCGTGGGCTTTGGCCACCAGAGCCCGGGCAAGAACGGAACAGACACGCCCGCCAATACTTACGTGAACACCCTTCACAGCCCGAGCCATCGCTTCGCTTCGTCAAGAGTCTTGAACAAAACAATATTTTCATCATTACGTATAAGCTGGTACATCCGGGCCAGCGCGTACATTGGGGGCGTGGAAGTAATGATTGCACGCTTGGAATCGTGCGAAAACGGATCGCTGTCGAGCGCGAATCGAGCGGCTGATGCGTAGTCTATTTGTGGGTTCTCAACCTCAGTCAGATCGGACAACTCGGAGAACCTTGGATCGAAGGCTGGATTATTGCGAAGATCAGCCGCGTAGTGCTCGGCGTCGGCGATGGTCAGGCGGCCACCGAATTTCGCAATCACAATTTGATTTTTAGGATCAACTATCCAATAGCTGGTAGCTGGCCACAACTCTCGTCCTACTGCTAACTCCTTCCTCAGTGCAAATAACCAGCGATCAGCTGTCGTGCGACTTTGTGGTCAGCGAATTCGAACCCATGGCGAAAAGCGTTTCTATTTCGGACAAACGCTTGTACGTCCACTGATCCAGGGGGGAGATGGATGTGCACTTCCACGACTTCTGCGATTCGCAACTCAACCGGCAGTGTCGCAGACATTCCAGACTCGCTTATGTCTATTGAGATACCAGGAAGCGGACCCAGTCTTTTAGATCGGACCGTGACTTCGACTTCTAATTTGAATCTGGCGTGCCGACGCGTATCAGCCACGGCCTTCCCGACCCATCTTGCCCGTCAAAAACTGCTCCTCCTCTTTCGTAGAAGGCGGCTGCAAACTTGCTGCCACCGTATTTTCTTGATGCCCCCTAACGGATTCGTCCTGTCCAAGTATCCACTGTATACCGTGGCGATGCTAGATCAACCCGCGCATTGGTATAACTGGCCTTAACCTTCGTAAGGGGACTTCTTCACTAAAGGCGCACTGTTCGGCGGAATCGACACTATGCGAGTATCAATAAATAGCGACCAGCGCTGGTAATGCGCGTGGTACACCATGACCTTCGTTAGCGTGTGCGCTGATAGCGAGTTACGGGGACAGTCATCTGGGTTAGCCGATGCTTCGTGCCGGAAGGAAAAAGGCTTCGGGGGCAGGCCGGTACACGCGAATCATCCACAAAGGTCGCCGGAGATTGCCAGGACCAGGAGCGGCCCGAGTCATTTGCAGCCAGCGGAGATATTCTTCATGCGCCAGGTTGGTATCCACAAAAACGTCGCCATAGCGATCCTCGGCCCGCGCTCTGCTCACCGTGACTTTTTGATGCCAGCAGTGCTGTCCGCTGATCGGGTCGGGTTGGACGGGGAAGGTTAAGTTCTGATGCACGCCCGCATCTTCCCAGTGGATGCGGGACGAATCCGGATCGGTACTCTCGAAGGGTTGAATGCCGTGAACCGTGCGCATCATCCATTTGCCGGGCTCGACCTGTTTCAGATCAACCAGGGCCGTGGACCAGCGTTCTCCACCAAAGTCTTCTTTGAGACGCCAGCGGCCAAGGTGATGCGAGCAGGCAATAACGCCGGGGCGCATTCCTTCTGTCGCCCAAACTCGATCGACGAAATAGCCGATAGCAGTCTGGACCCGTACCAGATCGCCGGTCACAACCCCTAGCCGAGAGGCGTCCAGCGGATGCAACCAGACCGGATTCTTGTGCGAGATTTCGTAGAGCCACTTGGCGTTGCCCGAGCGCGTATGGATCAGTGTGGGCAGGCGGAACGTGGGCAGAAGAAGCATTTCGCCTTTAGCAGCGTCGATGTTGTCGCGATGGACGTGACTCTTGATGTAGCCAGGAATCGAATGTTCCGGCCAGTGCCAGTCCTTCAGCGTTTTCGAATAAAACTCCAGTTTGCGCGATGGTGTGGGGAAACCAGCAACGGCGTTGCCATCGACCTCGACTCCGATTCGCGCTCCGTTCTTTTTGACTACGCGAGTAACCGGATCGACCGTGCTACCTTGTAGCTCGTCTGGCTTGAGAACCTTTCGGTGCAATTCGTAAACATTGTTTTCAACCAGGAAGGCGCCATATTTCCGCATGTAGTCGAGCGGCGTGAGCCCTTCGCTGGCAGCAGCCTCGGGCAGTCCGGGAACGCTGTTCTCAAAGATCCACCGGTAATACTCGTCGATTCTGAGCTTCTCCCCGGACCGGTAGGGCGATTCAAAATAGCGACGGATACCCATTGATCCATCTGGGTCCACGCGCCACGACAACTCAATCCAGAACTCATCTTCCTCCCATACCTCGCCCAAACCCGCTTCGCGGTGCGCTTCATAGGTGAAGTTGAATTTCTTGCCTTGCTTCTCTAGCGCTATCCGCAGCACGGGTTGACGGAAGCCGATCCAGCGTGCGGCATGCGTTTCCTGGCTCATCAGATCGTGACGTTCGGAAGCATGGCCCATGGGCAGAACATAGTCGGCGAACCAAGCAGTCTCACTCCAGGTCGGAGTAAGGCAGGCGTGACGCTCAACCTTGCTCTCGTCAGTCAGCGCCTCAATCCAGCTGAGCCCGTCCGGATTGGTCCACACCGGGTTATACACGCGCGAAAAATAAAGCGCGAGCTTCCCCCGGCCTTCTTTGAGAAAATGCGGCAGCAGAAAACTCATTTCAAAAAATGCCAGTGGATATTCACGCGCCCACATCAACTCGTTCCACGCGTTCGGGGGCGGCGGCATCATGGGCGGCGTGGGAATGTACTTGTTCCACGCACTGGGAGAAGTTCCGCCCGGAGTCCCCACCGCGCCCACCAGCACAGCCAGGAATTCGAGCGCACGCGCGACTTGCCATCCTCCGAGATTGCCCGCCGCCGCGTTTCGCCAGACGTGCGTGCTTAGCGCCGAGCCGGCGCGGCCCACTTCCCGCGCGACTTCGACGATCATGCGAGCATCCGCTCCCGACTCTCGCGCAGCAAATTCTGGTGTGTACTTCGCATAAGTTTGCTTGAGAACTTCCACAAACGTTTCGAATGTCTGCAGCTTGGTGGGATGCTCGCCGTGCAGATACTCTTCCCAGTTCACCCATCGACGGACGAATTCGCGATCGATCAGATTCTCTTGAAGCAGCACATTGGCCATGGCCAAGAGCACAGCCGATTCACTTCCAGGCCAGGTTGAGAGCCAGTAGTCGGCCTTCGACGCAGTGTTCGAGAGCCGAGTGTCGATAACGCATACTTTTGCCCCGTCCATCTTGCCATCGATGATTCGCTGCGCATGTGGATTGAAGTAGTGCCCAGCTTCGAGATGCGAGCTCAGAAGCAGAATGAAGCGGGCATTCGAGTGATCGGGCGACGGACGGTCAAAGCCGTGCCAGAAGGCATATCCGGTGCGCGCTCCAGCGGAGCAAACATTGGTGTGACTGTTGTGTCCGTCGATGCCCCATGCGTGCAGTACACGCTGGTTATAAATCAACTCGTGTCCGGGACGGCCGACGTGATACATAATCTCGTTCTTCCGTCCCTCCTGCAGAGCCAGGCGGATGCGCGAGGCCAGGTCATCCAGAACTTCGTCCCAAGTCACGCGCTCCCATTTCCCTGCGCCCCTCTTGCCGCTTCGCCGCAGGGGATACAGAATGCGTTCGGGATCATTCACTTGATTGATCGTCGCCGGTCCTTTCGCGCAATTGCGGCCGCGGCTGCCGGGGTGCGCGGGGTTGCCTTCGAACTTCTGCACCCGCATCTTGTCCTTGTCGACATAAGCCAACAGTCCGCAGGCCGCCTCGCAATTGAAGCAAATGGTAGGAATCAGCGAATAATGCTTTTCGACTTTTTCCGGCCAGCGCGTGGCATCGTATTCAGTCCAATCGTCCCAGTGATCGGATGGAGGATAGCTGGACAGTCCTCCTGGCGGCTCATCCAAGTCCAAAGCTTGTGGGTTTAGAGGAAGGTGCTCTTTCATAAATCTTGCATTAACTCAGCGGAACCGATTGTCCTGCCTTCACCCAAAGATCCTCATAACCCAGAACGCCGACTAGCGCGAGTGCCGCAGCTGCAAACGCAACTGCGATGGGGACAACAGACGTTACCACCATCGCGGCCAGAATAATTGGAGCCACCAACCCGACCCCTATGAACCCCCAAAATCTTCGGCTCAGGCGTCCCCTGATCAGCGCTCGCGTAGCCATTCTTGCGTCTTCATCGATGTGGGGAAGAAAAATCTCACCGATGATCATAGTCAGGTTAAGAGTCATCGATATCAGGAGAATTAAAACTGCCGGTCCGAGGATTTGGGCCGATGTGTCCATCAGGATGCCTGCGATCAATATCGTGGCTGAGCCAGCGACCAGAGCCTGTACCAGCAAGTGCCATAAGAAAAGCGGGCTTTGCCACAAGTCGCGACCTTTCGCCTGGGCAAAAAGAAATGCGGAATAGCACGCGCTTGCGATTGCGAAGGCCGCGGCCGACCGTTGCACCACGACCGGCACCGAGCCGTTGAAAATTCCGAACAACAACCAAGCGGCCCCAAGCGCACCATAGCCCAGCAGGAAGTAAGTTCCGATAACCAGCCAAGAGCGGAAGTTCGGCTTAGTCAGAAGGTAGAAGAAACGGTCGGGACGCTTCAGATCGAGGATCAGCAGAGCGCTGGTTGCCGCGAGGGCGACGAGCGACACGGCTGGGCAAACGGTGTTGAATAAAACGTCCCCAGTGTGGCCGACTAAACTTAACAAGATCGCCGCCACCAGAAGGACACCTGCGGCAATCGCCTTGGTCCATAGATAGGCTGCAATCTTCCAACCCCACGGCGCTGGATGGGGCACATCATAGACCTCGCGGGCCAGGGCGGCAGCGAGGTTGATCCCGTTATTTGTCGTTGCGGCGACTGGCGCCCCGGGGCGTCCGTTTTTCCAGTCGGAAGCGAAATAAGTATCCGTTCGCGAGATCCGGCTTGGCTCCAGTAAGTCGCCCTCGATGCCAACATAAAACAACTTGGGTTGCGTGCCTTTGTGGGGCTTGCGCACTGAAACTTTCTTGTTCGCTACCGTGCGACTGACCTCGCTGGCGGGGTTATCCAAGTCCCCGGCAAGAATCGCCTGCGTTGGACAGACGATCACACACGCCGGTTCGAGCCTCATCTCCACTCGATGCGCGCAGAAATTGCACTTAGCCGCGGTGTTGTTGTTGGGGTCGATGTAGAGAGCATCATACGGACAAGCTTGCATGCAAGCCTTGCAACCAATGCAGCGCCGGTTGTCGAAATCGACGATTCCATCGCCGCGCCGGAACAGCGCGCTGGTCGGACAAATTTCCGTACAAGGAGAGTCATCGCAGTGATTGCACCGCATCACCCCAAAGTGCCGCGAAGTGTGCGGGAACTCCCCCTTCTCAATGTGCTTTACCCAGGTTCGAAATACTCCTACCGGTACCTGGTGTTCTTCTTTGCAAGCGACCGTGCAGGCATGACATCCAATACACCGATCCTGATCGATCACAAATCCGTATCGCATCTAGAGGCGTTCGCTCTCCAATCCCAGGACTAAGAAGGCCTCGACATCATAGCTGATTCACACCCTGTCAGCTGTGGGTATCCTGCTTGAAGTCTTAGTCAAATTCCTGGATAAGCTTGCCAATGAAAGGTTAAATGCCCGCGACAATGGCGAGACGGCCCGACTGAATGGATTTTTCGCCGGCGCGTTTGTTTTGTCCCACAGCAGTTCCGTCGCAGTGACTATTGCCCATGTGAGGAGTTCCCGCGCGAAGCCAAGGATGCGTCGAGTCTCGGTGCGAAACGGCCGGGAACACATTCCCGAGAACCGCTGTGGCTGACAGGGTGAGGCATATAAAATTCGTCTGCGTGGCAGCGAGAATCTCTATCGCCTACGTCCCAGACTGAAATCAGGTTTCGCTGAGATCATTTTTTGACTGCGGCGTAGATGCACTGTTACGATCAATGGGTTAGCCGTCGATTCCCGTCACCGTGGTCCCCGTCGTCTAGCCTGGCCTAGGACATCGCCCTTTCACGGCGGTAACACGGGTTCAAATCCCGTCGGGGACGCCAACAAAATCAAGTACTTGCAGGAACCCCAGGCCCCGACGCGGTACGCATTACGGTACGGTCTTGTTTGCGAGTGACCAAGCGAAGCACCTTTCGGTGCGCCATCTGCTTCTCGTCCGACATCGCTTCATCGTAGATATCCATCGTCACTTTGATGGAGTTGTGGCGCAGCAGCCCTTGGACGACCTTCGGATCGCCGTTATTCTGCCGCAGCAGTGTGGTATAGGAATGGCGTAGCGTGTGCCATCCCTTGATTTCGATTCCTGCCTCGCTCGCCGCAGGTTTGATATGGTGCTGCATGATGCGACTCATCCAGTACGGCTGTTTGCCCTTCATTTTCGGGCTGGCGAAGATGTAGTCACTGTTCTCGGCATAAGGGGTCTCCTGTCGCCAAGCCAACAGTTCATCAAGGAGGTCATCGTCTAGCGGAATGGAGTTCTTCGACTTCTCTGTCTTCACTGCTCCCACGTGCTGCTTAACAATTGAGCGCCTGGGGGTGAGCTTCCTTTCGCCGAAGTCGATATCTTCCCATTTGACGCCGCTCAACTCCCCTCTGCGGAGGCCCGTACCGAAATCGAGCAGAACCATGATGCGCTCCCCTCGGTTTCAATACTTCGAAAATGAGCTGGGATAGCTGATCGACGCTAAGACGACTCGGAGTCGACAGACGCTGTCCACCCTGGCGAACGGCCGAGATGGGATTGTGGTCAATCCATTCGTAGCGAATGGCGTGTGCGTAGAGAACGTGCATGAGGTCTCTGATTTTCTTCTTGGTCCCTGGAGCCAGAGCCTTCCCGTTCGGCTTTTTGAGTGGTGAGAGCCAATCCTCCACAGCGATTGCCTTCACTTCCTCCAGCGCTACCTCACCCCATCGGGGAATGATCCATCTCCGCAAGTAGCTTCGGTAGTTGTCCTTGGTTGAGAAAGCTCGCCGGCTCTTAGGATCTGTTTCCATTGAGCACTCTTTCTGTAGCCAGTGATCCACCAGTTCCTTGAAGGCGCTAGGACCATCCCCAGATCGGCGACCCAAGCCAAGACGCTGAACCTCTCTCCGTGCCGCGACCTCGTTTCGAAAGTCCTTAGCTAAGCCGAGTACACGCTTGCGTTCTGTGGGCCGACCATCAGTTCCAGGGTCATACCATCGATAGACCAAAACAGCACCGGACTTCCTTTGGATCGTGCTGAGGAAGCCCTTACTCGTATGCCTCTTTCTCATTGAAATCCTTTCCTTTCAGAAAGAGGCGGGCGGCGATCCGAGTGTAACTTTCTTTTCATCCACTCGTCTAGTTGCGAGATTTTGAAGCGCCATATCTTGCGCATTCCATTTCCCCAGGGGTATGCCGGAACCTCACCCTTGCGTGCTTTCTCCAAGAGAGTTTTGGGTGCGACATCGAGATACTCAGCGGCCTTCTCAACTGACACGTAGGGTTCAAAGTGTGTCGTAAGGGCTGGTGTTGCCGGACCTGGCTGGGTCGACATTGGGGTCCTCATCTCGTCGGACTTTCGTACTGCCCAGTGACCCCGCCAGAAGCCACCGAACGACAGCACGCCTTCGATGAGTTTCTATTTAAGCGGAAAGCAGATATTGGTCAAACGGCGTTGCTCAGCGTTGTTCTCCAATTTGTTGAAGCGTGTGATTTTGCGTTGAGTAACCTGTTGCCGCGTCATCGTTTAGCGCTTCGTGTCAACTGCCGCCGCTGGCGCATTGATGGCGCCACAGTCCGGTCGGTTATACAGGCGGTGGAAAAAGCCATGTAGCCGCCCGATGCTACTCGTAACTGCTTTGAACCGCACTGGTTATGCGGATAAGTACACAAACAGCTGAAAGCTCCTATCGCCGAGGCCGATCGAGTCACCACCCGTAGCGTTCTCAGCTGAAAACCCGCGTGGACTATGACGAGTTGACTACTCCGTTTGACGAATTCCGATCATTGCGGTAAACAGCGGCATGAGGTGCGAGATGAAGACTGAAAAAGAAGCCGCCTTTTCGCGGAAGACGAACGAAGCGAAGACGAATGTAGTTGCGAGCGTCGAGTTCGCGGTGCGGGCCTCGTTGCGCAGAGAATACGTTGATGCAGACTTTGTCCATTGCATTTTTGGCAGGGTTTTCGCCAAGTCTGAGGATCTTCGAGAAGAGGAAGACGCTGGTTACATAAGGGCGTCCTTAGTGCAATTCGGCGAAGCCATGGACCATGGAATTAGCACCGAGAGGCTAGGAGACGGCGTCGAGGGAAGCATTGCGGAATGCTGGGAACTCCTGTTCGACTTGGAAACCGGTTACTGGAGAGAAGAAATACAAGATGAATATGAGGCTTCCGGATGTGACCTGCTAATCATCGACTGCCTGGAGATCCGTCCGAGATGGCGGGGATTGGGGGTTGGCCCGGCTGCCGTCGACAGGACTATTGACATCTTCGGTCCTGGTTGTGGGCTGGTAGCGTGCAAACCTTGGCCGCTGCAATTCACTCCTGCCTTCGCCCGCGATCCGAAGGCGTTGAAAAGATTGAAAGCACCAACCGTTGGACGGGATGAAGCCGTTCGCAAGCTGAAGGCGTACTGGTCTCGGCTCGGCTTCTGGCCGCTCGGTGAGACTGGGATTCATCTCCTGGGCATGGCCCAGAGGGGGTCAAATGAATCACATAAGAAGTCCGAAACGTTCGCTAGCGCAGCCGCCGACTTGGCCAGCAGACGAGTCTGTTAGAACGCTGCCCTGTCACCGACTTTCCCTCATGGCATCTCCCTTTCACCAATCCTTCTAGTAAGCTGCGAGTCTCAAATCACCGGCGACACTCGGGTCCACAATTCGTCAAAGTCTCTCGTGTCGAAAAATGCAATCGCTTTGATGACCTTGCCCTCTTTTTTCATTTGGAAGTACCACGTATAGGTGTTGCGGTATGGAATGCCGTCCTTGGCAGTGGCGGTGGCGTCGAACAATATGATCACCATGTCGGCGTCTGCGAAGATCGCGGCTACGGGCATGTCCGAATGCCCGAGGCACCCGCAACCCAGAGAAATTTATCAAGGTGAACTGGCTTTCTTCATAAGGCTGGCGAAGCAGAGGAACGTCGAAAAGTTAGACCTGCTGCTTTTTCAATTCGCTAAGGCGGGGAAATCTTCCCGACTGATACTCAGCGAAGAGTCTGGCAATATCTTGTTTCGAGTCTCCTATAAATGGGCCATAGGATACGATTGGGTCTCCTTGGGGTTGTCCCGCATATAACACCAGCCGCGCTCCGGATTCGCCGGCGACCACACGCAACACGCTCCTACCGCTGGCAGTCGGCCGATCGAGCCAACCGACCTGTCGTGTGTTCAGCTCGGTGTCGCCGATTCGAACCGAACCATTAATGACAAATGCAAAGCCGTTGTAGGATGCAGGAATGTCCAACTCAGCCGAGGCGTTTGACTCTAAATTGATCTCGACCATCGTGACTGGTACATGGTTTTGTGTGCTTGACTGAAGGCCGACAGAGGAACCGCTATAAACTCGGATCTCAGCGCCTTTTTCGCGGTGCACCGGAACCTCATCGACGATAATCGTTTGAAATTCCGGGGCTATCCAGCGTTTGTTCTTGGGTAAGGTAAGCCACAGCTGAAGCAGGCGGACCTTTCCTTTGGTCCTGACGTCTTCGCTGTGAATAACGCCGCTGCCCGCGGTCATCCACTGCACTTCGCCAGTTTTGAGTGTGCCGCCCTCATCGCGGTCAAAGATCGCGCCGTCGAGAATGAGCGTCACAGTTTCAAAACCCGCATGCGGGTGAGGACCACCAACTGGCCGGTCGCCAATGTCAAGATGATCGTCCATCAACAGGATGAAGGGGTCGGTCATCTCGAAGTTCTCTGGAGACACGACAGGTGCAGCTAGATGTCCCGGTCCGACAAAGCCAGGTGCCGCTGGAGGAACGTTGACTACGCGACTGATACCGCGTTCTTGCGACATGTCTTTCTCCTTCCGAAATCAATTCCCGGCTCACTCAAAACGAGTACTGAACGGGCGCTTACGCCATTCGAGTTCTGTATCGCCGATCATGCACTCAGTACGCAAGTACTGTTCATCTCATACTGCGACGCAATTTATGCCTGCGTCGCCGCCTTCGCGCTGAAGATGCCCTTGAAACTTTCGCGGTACTGCAGGAAAACCAGAATCCACAGCAGGCAAGCGACTAGTGCAGGCGCGATGGTGCCCGGTGACATCGTCAGGTGAAACGCCAGAATGTTGTAGAGTTCCGCAGCGAGCAATGTGAGCGCAAGTGGCACGAATCGGCCGAAGAGCAGCAACAGTCCACCAAACACTTGCCCCGCGAAGAAGAAAGCGGCAAAGTGCGATGCGACGATGGCGCCGAAAAACTGTAACGCCAGCGGATTCGTCGGCGGCGGCTGGTGGATAAAGTTGAGAAATCCGTTCAACCCGAAGACCGTAAACTGAAGGCCTAGTAGATAGCGAGCGACGGTTGAAGTAGTTTTCATGAGTGTCCTCTCTTAGAAGGTCTGCGCGTGCGTCTGCACGGCTTGAATGTGTGGTGCGAGAAATGTGTTCCGGTCTTTTCCCTGGTTCAGCGCACTGGTCCCACCTGCGGTGAGGAAAGTCGCGTCCGTTACGCCAAGAAAACCGAATACGGACCGCAGGTACGGCTCCACGAAATTGAACGAGGCCATTTGCGTCTGGGCGTCATACATGCCGCCCGTGGCGATGATGAAGGTCACCTTCTTGCCCGTGATCAGGCCCTTCGGACCTTTCTCACTGTAGGCAAAGGTCTTGCCGACGCGCGCAATCTGGTCGATCCAGAGCTTGAGAACCGAAGGCACGCCGAAGTTATGCATCGGCACTCCGATGACGTACTCATCCGCCTCCTCCAACTCGGTGAGAAGCGAGTCGGAGAGCGAAAGCAATTCCTTTTGCTCGGGAGTGCGCGCCTGTTCCGGCGTGTAGACGGCACCGACCCATTCCGCGTTGATGGGTGCTATGGCTGTTGCGTTGAGGTCTCGGTCAATGACCTTTCCATCCGGGTGCGCAGCTTTCCATTGGGTGACGAACGCAGCGGTTAGCTCGCGGGAGACCGACCGACCGTAAAGTGGGCTGGAATCGATATGCAGTAGCGTTGGCATTGAGATTTCCTCCTGCACGACATATGATGAATAATAGACATATGTCGATTAAGGAAAATAAACACGTGTCGCTTTAGTCCGTAAGCAGGTATGCTTTCATCAATATAGAAATGGCCCAGCTTCTCCAACCCGCGACCGAAACGACGGATCCGCGCATCCTGCGGAGTCGCCGCATGCTCATGGAAGCGCTGGCCAGGCTTTTAATTAAAAAGGAGTTCGAAGACGTCGCCGTGCAGGAGATCGCTGACGAAGCCACGTTGAACCGGGCTACCTTTTACCTGCACTATGCGGACAAAAACGCGTTGCTGCAAGCGATGACAGAAGTCCGTTTCCGCGACCTGATCGAGCGCCGCAGCATCACCTTTACCGACTGCAGTGGAGCATTGCGCGCCATTGCCCTAGGCGTCTGCGATTATCTTGTAGAGAACACAAGCTGCCCAACGCAGTTGGCTCGGATACCGCTCGAAGGCTCTATCATTCCCGTAGTCGAAGGCATGTTCAAGGAAGGTCTCGCCCTTCATGGGATTGCGCCTGGTGTCGATGCGGCCCTGCTGGCGAGCACCGCTGCCTGGGCCGTTTTTGGAGCCGCGCGCCGCTGGTTCCAGACTCCCAATCGCATCCCCGCGGAAGAGATGGCAGCCAGGATTGAAACCATGGTGAACCCGATTCTTTTCGGCGCCTCACAATAGCAGAGCGGAGAACCACCAGTAGCAGGCGGTATCATCGTGTAGGAGAGATGATTTCGGCGTCTTGCCTCTGCCTTGTCGCGACACAGGCCGGGCGATCGCTGTTTCGCCGCATTGATAGGGGAGGATGAATGGCGCAGGTATGGTTAGTCACCGGCAGCTCTCGTGGTCTGGGTCGCGCAATTGTTGAAGCGGGCCTTGCTGCGGGCAATAAGGTGTTGGCGACAGCTCGGGACATTAAGTCGCTGGCTGATCTCTCGAAACGATATGGAGATCAGGTCAAGCTCTTCGCAATGGATGTCACCGACGAAGCAGCAGCAGCAAACGCGGTAATGGCGGCGGTCGATGTATTTGGCTCGCTGGATGTAGTCATTAACAATGCGGGATATGGCAATCTCTCGTCCGTCGAAGACACGCCTCTATCGGAATTCCGGGCACAGATCGAGACGAACCTCTTTGGAACGATTATTGTGACGAAGGCAGCTCTTAAGTATTTTCGCGAAAAGAAAGCAGGTCAGTTCATTCAGTTTTCATCGGTGGGCGGAAGGATTGGCCCTCCGGGACGTGGGCCTTATTCGGCGGCGAAGTGGGGTGTCGAAGGCTTCTCCGAGGTACTGTCGCGCGAAGTCGCACCGCTCGGCATCAAGGCCACCATCGTTGAACCCGGTGGCTTTCGTACAGACTTCGCGGGGAGTTCCACCGAACTTAGCGAAGGTCATCCTGAATACGATTCGACGGTTGGAGCTACCGCAAGATTTCAGCGGAACTACAACGGCAAGCAGCCTGGTGACCCCAAAAAGGCAGCTCAGGCGATCGTTCAGTTGACGCAAGAACGGAACCCTCCGTTGCGACTCTTGCTCGGCAGCGATGCGTACGCCGCCGCGGAGAAAAATGATCTTGCGCGGCTAGAGGAAGCACGAATTTGGAAGAAACTCAGCGTCTCCACCGATTTTGAGACGAAGTA
>CAWHTG010000003.1:0-1207151 GCA_963832245.1 uncultured Acidobacteriota bacterium | reverse complement strand
GGCTGCCTTCTTGGTTTTGTCAGTCTCGGAGGCTGCGGGTTTCTGTTGTGCTGCTTGCGGCAGAGGGGAGCCTGTCGTCTCGATTGGAATCTGGCGCTGGTTGTTCTGAGCCTGGGGAACGGGAACCGTAATTTGCAGGACCCCATTCTCAAACTTGGCCCGAGCGTTCGCGGTATCGGCTCCCTCCGGCAGCGGAATGGCGCGATAGAACACTCCATAGCTGCGTTCGGTTCTGTGGACACCGCGGTTTTCTTCTTCGTGTTCCACCTTGCGTTCGCCTTGAATGCTCAGGAAGCCGTCGTTGATGTCGACCTGGACGTCCTTTTCGGTGAGGCCCGGCAATTCCGCGGACACAACCATGTTGCCATCGCGATAGGCGACTTCGATCGCTGGCGCCCATGCCGTGCTAAGCGCAGCGTCTGCAGGGCGGAGAGCGGTCTGCGAAACTGCCCGGGTCATCTCCCTCTGCAGTCTTCGCAGCAGGGTAAAGGGATCGTCGTCAGAGAAAAAACCAAAAGGATCAAATACGAGCGAGGAAACGGATGGGAGAACAGTTCGGACCGCCAGACCGGTTGGCGAGTTCTTCTGCTGTTCGGCTGAGGTTGACTGTGAAGTTTGGGGTTGCGTTTTTTGTGCTGACATTGAACCACCTCCGTAGAATGAATTTGGAATTTGTTGGGAAAAACGTTAATAACGATCTGTTGCTCCAACGCTGCTCAGATGGCCGGACCCTTGGGCGCGTGCCGGACGCTCGGACAATCGGCTATGAGATTGATGGGACTTGCGGGCGGTGCGGAAACCCATCGCAACCATTACGGACGACCAGCCGCGCAGAATCAGGCATAGTGCCACCGATAGGCCAGGAAACCAGGTCGCCATCCAGAGCGGTGCCGGCCACAGAACAGCAGCAAGCGCGACTGTGACAACTCCGTCAAACACCGCCCAAGGCCAATTAGGGAACTTCAGCCAGTACGCGGCAATAGCACGAAAGACCCCGACGACGGTGAAGTAGGAGGCAAACATCAGCATCCAAGTGCGCGCGTCGGCCGCTGGACGAACCGTCATAAACAGGCCAACAGGAACTCCGGCAATCGCGGGAACCAGGTGCAGGAAAAATCCGTCCGACCGGCGAAGACGAAAGGCGTGGGCAGCCTCGGCGATCGCGCTCACCAGAATCAACCAGGCCAACAGCAAGTCTGAAGCAGTGCCTGAAAAGCTGATGGCGCCGAGGGCGATTAGTCCCAGAATGATCAGACCGACCCCTGACTGCGCTGACCAATTCTGTTTGCGGCGCAGCTTTTCGACGTCTGGAGTTACTGTCGCCATTCCGTAGTTCTTTGCTGCACCACTGTTTGGCATCCTAGGTGCGATGCTAGTGGCAACTCATGACAGTGACAATTCTTCATTGGGATGAATTAAGGGTCTGAAAGGAATGGTAGGAGCGCGCCCTCCGAACGATTCAGAGGGCACTACGACTTTAGCAGCAGTGGTGCGGAAGTGAGATTTGCCAACCGCTCGAACGCACGCACGGAAACTCTGATCAAAGGTACGCAAAGGAAGAAGCTCACGGAACTGAACACTTTGACGCTTGGTGACTTAGTCAAGAGGACCACGACGGATTTCCCTGGTTGCTGGCCTACTACTAAAGTCGTAGTCCCTCATCACTCTCATGCAGAATTTGGTGAGAGAGCCTGTCGTCGCTATCGTATAGAAGTTAGCCGATGATTTGCGACCGTTACACGGTTGCTGCGGCCACGAAGTGCGGTACCGTCTCTTGTCACGTTTCGACTTGCTCGACGCGCAATAGCCGCTGCGCGTGTTCGCGATACAAGTTTGTTCATCGAGGATTACAGGATGGACTTCCTCAGAGCCTTTTTATCTCCCAACGATTTCATGCCGCATGGATATTGCTATTTGTGGAACACGCGTCTGGTCTGGCTGCATGTTGTTTCAGACTCTCTGATCGCGTTGGCCTATTTCTCTATCCCGATCACTCTTATCCATTTCATTCGCAAAAGACGAGATCTGCCATTCAACTGGATGTTTGTGTGTTTTGGAGTGTTCATTCTGGCCTGTGGCGCCACCCACGCTATGGAGGTGTGGACTCTCTGGCATGCTAGCTACTGGTTGTCTGGTGCGGTTAAGGCCGTGACTGCCTTAGTATCCGTCCCCACCTCCATCCTGCTTGTGCGCCTGGTTCCTCAGGCGCTCGCTCTGCCTAGCCCTGAGGAATTGAGGCACGAAATCGCTGAACGGAAGCGCGCACAGGAGGCGCTCAGCAACGCGAAGATGGAGCTGGAAGTACGCGTTCAGGAGCGAACAGTGGAACTCACCAAATCCAATGCGGCGTTGGTGGTTGAGATCGCACAGCGCATGCGGACCGAGGATGCGTTACGCCGCAGCGAAGAACGCTTTCGCTTGTTGGTTGAAACCGTGCAGGATTACGCGATTTACATGCTGGATCCGAATGGGATTGTTACCAGCTGGAATGTCGGGGCGGAGCATATCAAGGGGTACCGAACGGAGGAGATCGTCGGCCAGCACTTCTCTCGTTTCTTTTCGGCCGAAGATGTGGAGTGTGGCGAGCCGGAGATGGAACTCAAAGTAGCGGTTGAGCAAGGCCGGTTCGCCAACGAAGCTTGGCGCGTGCGCAAAGATGGCTCGCGCTTCTGGGCGAGCGTTGTAATTACCGCCTTGCACGACCAGCCAGGAAGACTAGTGGGTTTCTCGAAGATCACACGCGATCTCACGGAGCGCAAACAGACGGAGCAGGCTCTGCAGAAAGCAATGTCCGAACTTGCTCACATGGCTCGCGTAACCACCATGGGCGAACTGGCAGCGTCGATTGCTCACGAAATCAATCAACCCCTTGCTGCGATCGTGAATAACGCCAATGCCAGCAGCCGATTGCTTGCCACCAAACCACCGGATCTCGACGAGGTGCGGCTGGCAGTGGCAGATATCGCGGAGGCGGGAACTCGCGCCGGGGAGATCATTTCGCGGGTACGCACGTTCTTGAAGAAAGCAGCTCCGGCAAAGGCCCAAGTGGATATCAACCAAGTGATTCGCGAAGTTCTCGCGCTCGCGCCTGGCCAACTGGAAAAGCACAATGTCTCTGTAAGGACCGAACTGCTTCCTGGACTCGCGCCCGTACGAGGAGATCGAATCCAATTGCAGCAGGTCCTCTTGAACCTGATTATGAATGGCGTCGAGGCCATGACCTCTGTGAGCGACCGTTCGCGGGTCTTGGTGCTGCGGTCGCAGCCCCACGAATCGGGAGGAGTGCTGGTCAGTGTACAGGACTCTGGTTTGGGACTCGACCCCAAGAATATTGGCCATGTGTTCGACGCTTTTTTTACCACCAAGCCCGAGGGAATGGGAATGGGGTTGCCGATCAGCCGTTCCATCGTGGAAACCCACGGAGGTCGGCTGTGGCTTACGCCCAATGACGGCCAGGGGGTAACCTTCCAGTTCACACTGCCAGCCTGCGCCTGAAGGAAGCTATGAATGAAAGCGGTCCTATCGTTTTTGTCGTGGACGACGAACCAACTGTCTGTGCATCCGTCAAGAGACTAGTTCGATCGGTGGGCATTGAAGTCCAAACCTATAGCTCGGCTCAAGAGTTTCTGCGCGGCAAGCGCCCGGACGTGCCGGGCTGCCTGGTGCTCGATGTGCGCCTGCCCGATCTGAGCGGGCTGGACCTGCAGCAAGAACTTGCCAAAGCAAACATTACTCTACCCATTATTTTTGTCACTGGTCACGGCGATATCCCGATGTCGGTTCGTGCGATGAAAGCTGGGGCGGTCGAGTTCCTGACCAAGCCTTTCCGGGAGCAGGAGCTTCTGGAGGCGATCCAGCACGGGATTCAACAACATCGGACGCTGCGAGAACAGCGGGCTGAAATCTTCGACTTGCAATGTCGCTACGAGTCGTTGACGCTTCGCGAGCGGGAGGTTTTTCCTCTGGTCGCCGGCGGATGGCTGAACAAGCAAGTTGCGTCGCAACTCGGTGCCAGCGAAAAGACGATCAAGGTGCATCGCAGCCAAGTCATGCACAAGATGAAGGCCGAATCGCTGGCCGACTTGATCCGCATGGCCGAAAAATTGAAAATCACTTCCCCAAAAGCCTAACCAAGTGGGGCCAAGGTCCAATAGACAAGCTTCGTCGCCAGGGTTATTCTCCGCTTATAAAGAGGTAACGATATGAACTCTCTACTTGACTACGGTGCAGACCGAGCGATGGCGTACCAGCCACCTCCAGAGGTGATACTAGGAACACTCGCATTCTTGGGACGGCAAGGGGGGACCGCGCCCAAAGCCGCTCTGATAGCAATTGTGGATGATGACGAGTGGGTTCGAAAGTCCCTCGCCAGACTCATCAAGGCAGCAGGCTTTAGAACGCAGACGTTTGCCTCGGCCGAAGACTTCATAGCCTCTGGCGATCATGAGGAGAGCGCTTGCGTCATTCTCGACCTAAGGCTACCCGGGATGAGCGGATTGGATCTGCAGGCTCGTCTGGCCTCCGAGCACAACCTGGTGCCGATCGTTTTTGTGTCGGCGCACGATGAACAAGAGGTGCGAACCCAGGCTCTGCAGGCGGGCGCTGTCGCTTTCCTGGGCAAACCCGTGGACGATAGAGCTTTGTTGGATGCTATTGATCTAGCTCTAAAATAGAGAGTCTCCGATATTCCATTACCGTGGCTTGAACGGGTGGGGTCCCGTCAGACCGCTCAACCGTCACCTGATCGCAGTTTAGAAACAGGAGGAGTTATGCCAACGATTGGAAGCAATAATATTGATTTGCGCTCACGCGGTGGCCGACATACCGCCGCATTTGGAGTACGACCTGACACCAGCCCCGCAGGAAAGAGGATTCGAGAGATGCTGCAGAAGCAAGGACATTCCCGGGCACTTCCGCAGGGCGGCAACGGTCAATTAACAGCCGATTTGCAGCGCACGGAGGAGCGCTCACTCCAGCCGGATGCGAGGACGCCGACAACGCTCCTCGTTGCCGACGACCATCCCGTCGTGCTGGAGGGACTTGTGGCCTTGATTAACCGGCAGTCCGACATGCAGGTCGTCGCCCAGGCCCGCAACGGCAGGGAAGCCGTGGAAATATTCCTTGCGCAACCCCCCGATGTTGCCCTTCTCGACCTGCGAATGCCGGTCATGGACGGGGTGGAAGCCATCAGTGCGATCTGTGAGAAAGTCCCTGCGGCTCGACTCATCGTCGTTACTATCTACCAGAGTGAAGAGGACATTTACCGGGCTCTGCGGGCAGGGGCGCAAGGAATTCTTCTCAAAGACGCCCCGGCTGAAGAGATCGTCGATTGTATCCACGCGGTGGCTCAGGGCAAGACCTGGATTCCACCGGAGGTGGGAGCCAAACTCGCGAAGCGCGTCACGGTTCGCGAATTGACGCCCCGGGAGATGGAAGTCATGCACGCTGTTGCCAAGGGCAAGAGCAACAAGGAAATTGGAGTGGCGCTGGATATCAGTGAAGCTACGGTCAAGGTGCACGTCACGCACATCCTCGAAAAGTTGCAAGCGAGCGGGCGCACCGAGGCTATAGGCTTGGCAGTGAATCGAGGGCTGGTTCGTATGGACACTGCTGTTGCGGCATGACCTTGAGTCCCGTGTGAAGCCAGGAAGCAAGCGTGCTGGAACCGTGCACGAATTGGTTTCTCAGGGATCAGATTTCGTTTTAGTGAGACCGAATCTAGTGTCGGCTAAACCAAAAGTCGTAAACCCGTATTCCACCCTGGGTGCGATTGGTACTAGCCGTCCTTTCTAAAGATCGATTCAGTCTCACGAGGAATTGTTCTTAACATGCGCGGGCTCCTAGTATGTCTCACAGTGGAATTCGTGCAATCGATCTAATGGATTACGTTGGCCAGGAAACGTCCAGACGGGCTGGACTTCGGAGGTGCCTTGTGAACACTGATAGTTTAAGACTCGTGGGCAACATCAGCGATGTTTCCAGGAGAGGACTCTATCCCGACCTGATGGAACG
This sequence comes from uncultured Acidobacteriota bacterium, assembly GCA_963832245.1. GTDB lineage: Bacteria > Acidobacteriota > Terriglobia > Terriglobales > Acidobacteriaceae > JABDBE01. The sequence continues at coordinate 1,201,139 of CAWHTG010000003.1, read as the reverse complement.
AGTGACAGTGTCCGTCGAAGGAGCTGAACCCTTGTACGCAGAGTTGCGCCTGCCCAACACGGTGGGCTGGGGTGTGGGTCAGAAAGTGCTTGTGATGATTATTCCGGCTGCGCCGGAGGCACAGTGGAATGTGATGACCTCGAAGCCCGTCAACACGACGTCTTCTGAACCGGAGCGCGGCCAATCAGGGCAGGTTTGATTCTGGATCAGCTCGCAACCATTTGACCGATCATTCGGTTCCCAAGGGGATATATGAACGACTTGTCCGCGAACCAGGAACCAGAAAGGCGAATCGCGACATTGCACCAACTCAAGCCGCAGAGCGAGAACGATGCGGCGCCGCAGCACAAGTCTTTGCTGAAGGCTCCGGTGGAATGGCGCCTGATCTCGCAGCGGGATATCAGGGCCATTATCGAAACCGAGTGTGTGAGCCCGGTAGTCAGCCTGTATCTATCCCTAACCGCCCCAAAGCTCGTGCCGCGGGGAAAAGGCTTAGCGCGGGCCTTTCGCTCGTTGAAAACGGCTGAGTACGAGAAGCGGCAGAGTTTCATCAGTTCGCTCTCGCGCCGGCAGCAAGATCGGTTGGACCACGACATGGAAGAAATCGAGACTTTCCTGGAGCACTTGCTTCCGATAGAACTTGGTACGGTGATTATCTTCAAGTGCGGCGAAGATCTCAATCGGGTCCTGGGGTTGCCGGTACACACCGCCGACAAACTGATCATTGATGCCGATCCTTACGTTGTGCCCCTCGAAGCCGTCATCGAGCAGAACGTGCGGGTTTTGTTCACCGAGGTCTCGAAACCGGAAAGCCAATTCCTTATCTACCACCTGGGCTACTGTCAGGAAGTCGATCGAATTCGTTCCTTTGTGCCTACTGATTCAGTCGACGCGTCGATTCCAGGCAAGGTCCAGAGGCACCGCCTGACTCACTTGCAATGGCATCTGAAGGAAACGGCTCGACATGCCTATCGTCTTTTCCACGAACATACCTGCAATGTGCTGGTCTTCATGGGGGAGGAACGAGTGGAGCATCTTCTGGAAGAATTTCTTCACCAGTCTCTCAAGGAAAAGGTCATCAGCCGCATCTACGGCGCGCCGGCGGCTGATCCGCGCGACCGCAAGGGGCTGATCGAAAGCGCGCTTCGCGAGTACAAGACGACGCGCGAAAAGAGTGCCATTGAGGAGTTGGGTCAGCACAAGCCGGCGGAAATCGTTTCGGGGTTACGCGACGTGATCGACGCCGGCAACCTGTTTCAGCTCCGAAAGCTGGTAGTGAGCGCAAATCTCCAACACGAAGGGTTTGTGTGTAAACAACACCACTACCTGTCACTCGAAGCGACAGATTGCCCTTTTTGCGGCAACCAACTGCTTCCTGTCGAGAACGTAATCGATGAACTCATCGAGATCGCACGCCTTCACGGTGTAGGCACTACGATTGTTGAGTACGCCCAGGATCTCTTAACTAAAGATCTCTTAACTAAATATGACGGAATTGCTGCTGTGGTGTACAACTGGACAAGTCAACCCGCGTTCGAGTGATCTTCCTGAATTCCACCCGAATTTCGCGCTACCACAACCATAGCGGGCCGCAGCAGCCGATCTTTCAACTTGTACCCGCGCCGCAGTTCTTTGATCACATGGTTGTCCGCGGCCGATGAGCTTTCCACGGTCTCGACCGCCTCGTGGACGCGCGGGTCGAAGGGTTCGCCGGTCGCCGTGATCGGTTCTGCACCAAGCTTGCTTAAAGCCTCGTGCAACTGCTTGCGGATGAGCTCGACTCCGGAGCGGAAGTCCGCGGGGTTCTGTGCTGGAGTTTGTAACGCCCAATCGAAGCTGTCGAGGACGGGAAGCAGAGACTTGAGCGCGTCGGTCAGAGCGAATTCTTTGAAGTCTTCTTGTTCCTTGGCCAGGCGCCGGCGAATATTTTCGAAATCTGCCTGCGCCCGCGCCAGTCGATCGAGCAGAACTTCTCGTTCTTCGGTTATCTCCGTCGGGACTTTTGGCGCGGGCGCTTCTCCGGGTTTCGCTGGCCGCGTTGCTTCATCCTTAACGGCTTCTGCGGAAGGAAGCTCGCGGTCGGCAGCGAATCGCTCAAACTGGAGAACTTTATCGTTGTTCGTCATCACTTACGCCGCTTGCCGGACCTGACCTGGCAAAACCAGGCTGTGAATCGCCAGTGCGAACATTACATAAGTCCATCCGCGCAAAACTAGTGAAATGCCCAGCGCAAGACCGATGAACCATATTCCTGACCAAGGCCACTCGGCCCAAAGCAAGATGCCCAAGCCGAGCGTGACTAACCCGTCAAAAAGTGCCCATCCCCAATTAGGGAACTTCAGCCGCAGTGCCGCGACGATTCGGAAAGTCCCAATGACGGTGAAGAAGGACGCGAACAGCAGCGTCCAGGCAAGAGCGCCCGCCACCGGGTGGGTGACGACGAGCAAGCCAATCAGGATTCCCAGGATCCCGCCAATCAGATGGAGAAATATCCCGCCCCATGCTCGCATTCGAAATGTCTGGATCAGCTCTACGATGCCGCTAATTACGAGGAGCCATCCCAGCACTATCACAGTTCCGATAGTGGCTGCTGGAGTGATGAAGAAGGCGATGGTTCCGAGAATCACCATAACGATTCCGAGCGTCAGCAGCCATCCCCATTTGTGCCTCAGGTTGTCGAATTCGATAAGCAGTGGACTTGCGCTCATGTGGCCTCCGAAAGCGGATGATTGTCTTCCTGTGATCAAGATGTGGGGACGGTACGCTGTCTTCTCATCTTTCGGAAGATGGCACCATCCCCAGTACCCGGCTCATTTCACTCCGTTCCTGTAATGCGGCGTAAACGTGCGCCGAGTGCATCTTTACCGCATCCTATCGGCTGGCTGTGTCCCTTACAATTCTTCGTGAGACTGAATCCAGGCTCAGAAAGCACGCGTAGGGTGGGCTCCTCCCCGAGTCAGAGAAGCTGGTACGACTTCAGAAGTATGGACAACCCGCGGTAACTCCATTACATCAACTTGGAAGTGCCGAGGCAGTTCGATGCCTGTGATTCGTGTGTGTAAGGTTTGCGGACGAAAAAATCGTATTCCGGCGGCACATCTTGCCGATACTGGTCGCTGCGGCGCCTGTAAATCCCCCGTGCCCCCGGTAGACGAACCTCTCGAAGTGGATACCCAACTGTTCGACGAAATCGTCGCGAACGCCCGTGTCCCGGTTTTGGTGGATTTCTGGGCCGCGTGGTGCGGGCCTTGCCGTATGGCAGCGCCCGAGGTCGCGCGTACGGCCGCTGACATGGCCGGGCGGGCTGTCATAATTAAGGTTGACACCGAGCGCTATCCGGAACTGGCGGTCCGCTTCAGCGTGCGAGGCATCCCAAACTTCGCAGTCTTTGCGCATGGACGCCTAGTGTCGCAACAAGCCGGTCTCGCAAACCACGAACAGATGGAGAGTTGGTTATCGTCAGCCGAAGCGGCCTCAGCGGCCTGACCCAAGAGCCCTCCAACTGTGACCTCTTTCCCCTTCCTTCCTACGTCCAAGGTCGTAGCAACATTTCAACCGCAATGCCTACTCAACTCTACTCGCGCCTGCGCAAGTGGATGTCGCACTCACGATCAATTGTTGGCACGGTCTCCAATGGTTAGCATCGTTGGGTGGTGAGGGTGTGCTGATGAAGAAGGCGCGGCCGATGGTGCGCGGAAAAGACGTCTGCAGAATCGCACTGCTACCCGCACTGTTGCTGCTTGCCGTGGCAGCCCCATCGCAGAGTTTGCGTGCGGAAACGTCCAAAAGCAAATCGCAGGATTCTGAGAGGCCAACCGGGGGGCAGATCCAGGTGCCGAATCGGCCGACCGAGCCGCTATTCAAGGGCAAACAGGGCAACCAGAAAACCGAAATTCACTTCGATCCCGCCACGCGCACGGTGACCATTAAGTTGCTTGTGCAGGATCCAAACGGGTACTTCATCCCAAACGTCCGTCGCGAGAATTTTGTCGTGTATGAGAATGGTGTCCGCCAGCAGAATGCGACAGTCGATGTTGAACACGCTCCAGTTTCCCTGGGATTGCTCATGGAATTTGGCGGCCATTCCCCCGGACTGAACCGGGATCTCGGCGAAGAAGTCTCCAGGGCTTGCCAACGCGCGGTGGATGAACTCAGCCAGAACGACAGTATGGCAGCCTGGAAGTACAATGATAACGTACAAAACTTGAGCGGGTTCTCACGTGACAAATTATCCTTCGAGACCCTATGCCTGAGGCTCGGCACGCCCGAGCTTTCGGGAACCAATCTCTACGACGCGGTTATCTTCACGCTAGGGCAAATGCATCCGGTCAACGGACGCAAGGCGATTCTCTTGATTTCTTCCGGTATTGATACCTTCAGTAAAGCCAGCTATCAAGACGCCTTGAACGCCGCTCAAGCATCTGATACTCCGATTTATGTCCTCGGCCTGGTGCAGGTTTTGCGACAAGCGGCCGAGCTTCACGCTCACGCGGGTCCAATGGTTCGCATTGATTGGAGCCAGGCAGAAAAGACCCTGGAAGAGCTTGCCAGAGTCTCGGGAGCCCGCGCCTACGTTCCGGAAAATACGCTCGATCTCGCGCCAATCTATGACGACATGCTGGAGAACCTGAAAGTGCGATACGTCATTACCTATACCTCTTCCAGCAACCTCGATATGAACTCTCCCCGCACTGTACGAGTCGAACTCACTGACCCGAAGACTGGGGGACCGCTCCAAATCGTCGATTCCAACGGCAAAACCGTCCGCGCCAAAATTGTCGTTCAGGACAGCTACACGCCCAGTTCAGCGTCGGCCCGCTGAGGTGGATAGGCGGCGCTCGACTCATCGGCTCAGCGTTTTGGATCAGATGCACTCCCCGGTAAATCCACGGGTTCAGTAGCACCTTCCGATACTCCTTTAATTGTACGAATGGTTCCCGACCACGGCTGTGCTGTATCATGGCAGCGTCATTCCGCCGTTAAGTTAGGGTCGCTGATATGGATCGAGGATGCGAACCAAGGCTGGGCTTGTTCGAGTTGCCGATGGAGATTCCCCGTTCCGACCTTGCTGACCGGAGAAGACGCTAAACGTGCGTACGACCGCCTCGCCGCGGTCAAGTTTCGGCGACTTATTTTTCTTCTGTGTGCCATTCTTGCTGATGCGCCAGATGTACGGGCTTTGCCCTACTGGTGTGCGCGGGTCGCACCACTCGTCTCTCAGGTTCTTCCTTTAGCGCTTACGTCGTAGTGTCGGTTTGGTCTTACGAAGAATTGTTTTGCTGGTGTCCTCTGGGTAGGCTGACAAAACCAGGGATTCAATCCGCTCACTGCGAGCGTAACGGAGGATGGATTATGAAAAAGCTAATGTTGGGGTTCTTGGTTCTCACGCTGGCTCTATGGGTGGTGGCTGGGACTCAGGCATCTGCGCAAAGTGGCAACCAACAAAATCAAACTGACCAGAACCAGGCCAGCTCGAAATCCGGCGAAATGTCGGGGAACGTCAGCTCGAATGGCAAGACTTTCACCAACGACAAGGACAGCCAAGACTATAAAGTCGATAACCCCGACGCGCTCAAAGGTCACGAAGGGCAACACGTGGCGATCATCGTACACGTTGACCCGGATACCGGAGTAATCCACATCATGCAGGTGGAAGAACCGCCGCAGCCTTGACGTTGCCCCCGCTGAGTGGGTCAGTTTCACAAACAGGCAGTGAGCTGGCCCATGTTGGCGGCCCGTCCCCACCCCCAACATCAGTTCTTGATTTGAAATACCATGCCGGAGCTATTGAAGACGTTCCTGCGATTCGGGCTTGGCCAGCCTTTGCCCGGGAACAATTGCAAAAGGTGAGGCAACTAAGGAGGAAGAGTTTTGAGATGGAGGGACCGGGCGGAATTGAACCGCCAACCTAGAGTTTAGGAAACTCTTGCTCTATCCAATTGAGCTACGGCCCCTGACGAGGATAGGTTAGCACGCGACAAGCTGTTCGAAAACCGCTTGCCAACAGGTTGCCAAACAGGTTGCCAAAGCGCCGGTTTAGATGGCCTAAATACCACAAATAGGAACAATGCACCACTATCCAAACAACTGAAAACAAACCACACGACTTTCTGGTGCGTTTTTCCTAAACCGTTGGTCGGCGGTTCGACTCCCCGGGCCTCCATCGCCATCCATAGGGCTGCGGCGCTGCGGACCGCCGTCCTACGCTGCTTCGCGGGTCTCTTGTCCCGCCGCGTTGCGTGAGACGGGCGAAACCGCGCGTCCTCCATTGAAGGAATCATTCGTAGTGCAGGGCGCGCATGGGATCGATCCGAATGGCGCGAACTGCCGGCAAATAGCACGCTTTTGCTGCCACCGCGAGCATGACCGCGCTTACGGCATTCGGAGTCCGACGTGACAGCTGGGAGGATTAGCCCGTAGCTACTATAAAGCAGCACGGCGCGATCTCGGAGTTACTGCAGCCGAGACGGCCGGGGAATGAAGAGGGACTAAGTGAGCCGCGAAATCAGGCAGAACGCAGTTCGCTGGACAGCTTGCTTGCGCCCATCTCCGCTCGCTGGGCGGAAAACGAACCGGTCTGGATTGGATCTTTGATGCCTGCCGCAGTTCGCTTACACAACCAGAACATGAAAACCACTGTTGTAAGCCCTAGAGAAAGCCATCCCACTATGAACAGTTGCAGCCAATGCATTTTAGATCCCCTTCGGCGATGCGGGGGCATCTGCAGAGGTCTGATTATATGAGAATTTTAATGCCTTGGGAATGGTGCAACTATTTTCGCTAAAACTGCAACAAATGGAACCGGCGACGGCTAAGTATCTGTGCAAGTGTAAGCTATCCAACGTTTCTTCAACCCGTTTTTTTTGCCACGTTGGACGCCTCCAAGCTGGGCGTACCAGGAAAGATAACAGGGGCACGACCTGATTTATCTGCCGGTGTAGAGCTGAAAGGGTGCCCAGTAAAATGGTTTGGCGAAGTGTTCAGAGTGCAGCAAAGAGAGCTTCGCCGAACGCAGAGCCGCCTCCGGGCTTCGACCTTGCTTGAGCTCGCCGTAGAGCTGGTCCATAAGGCGAGGGGTTGAGGTGTCACTGACATCCCACAACGCGCCGATCACGTTATGGGCCCCAGCGCGCAGAAATGCCCAGGACAGCCCCACTAATCCCTCACCCGTATAAGCTCGCGAGCCGGCACCGTAGCAGGTCGAAATCGTCACCAGGCCGGCGCGCAGAGGGTGGTGAATGATATCGCGCGCGTAGAGCTTGAAGGAATCCTCCTCCGCGGAAGCTTTCGATAAGATGACGGCGGAGTCCAACGGGCTAAGACGGCTGGCGGTGCCATGCGCGACAAAATGAATATAAGCGAATTGTTCCGGGACGCTGCCCAGGTAGGCGGGAGGTGTGGCTTGAGCTCGGGTGAGAACTTCTCGCTCGCCGGGAGTGAAATGTTTCTCGATATTCTCGATCTCGATCCCAGCCTTCGACAGCTCGCCATATTCGGGATTGGCGGCCACGGCGTCCCCGATGAGGAGAAGTTTATCCACCGCAGTCTTTGATGAACTGTGCGGCAACCGATGCGACGCTGCCAGCAGCCGTATCGAGCTGGCGTCGGCGATGGTTGCGTCTTCAATCCAGTAGTGCAGCTTAGGGCCGGGCACTAATAAGGTCTCAAAATTCAGACTGTTCAAGCTGCCATCCGGGATGATGAAGACTTGCATGCCTTTCGTCAGCAGCGGCTGTGCGGGGGAGATGAGCATTTTGTAGAGCGAGGTGCCATCCGGGTTCGCGGTCTCGAGAACATCCTGCGGACCAACTAGAGCCTTTCGATAGCGCTGCACCACCGCATCGATCTCCGCTGCCGGAGCAAGCGGAAACAGGCTGGTTTTCTGCGGCGTGATCGCCCAGAGATACGACTGCTTCTCGCCCAACCAATAAAAAAAGATTGTGCCGCCCGCGCCTCTAGCCGCTTGTTGCGCATTCAGCGCATCAGGCGCGAACGAGCTTCCTTTTGGCAACAACCCCAGTCCCTCGGTAAGGGTTCGAGCACGGCTGTAGTCTGCTGCTTGCAAAGCCTGGCTGGTCTTTCCCTGGGAGATTAGAAAATGAATGTAGTCGTCGTAAATGTGCGAAGCGTTGTTGGAAAACGGCAGCTTCGAATCGTTGCGCTGCAGCGATGATCGAGCCGCTTCGAAGGTTGCCAGCGCTGCCCGATATTCGCGATCTGCTGCGTCTGAGCGGCCGCCATCTTCGTAGAGTCGCGCCAGCGCATGTTCAGCCCGCCACTGAAGTGAAGAATTTGCGTTTGGGTCCCGCACAACCTCGCCGAATATTCGTTCCGCCCCCGCCGCGTCGTTCGACCGGGCAGCGATTAGCCCTTTGACCAGGAGTGGATAGAGTTCGTCCGATCGGTTGTTGTCGGCCCGTGCAATCGCAATGGCGTCGTCGGAGTACTTGCGCGCATCCTGCAATTCGCCGCTCTCGACCGAGACAAGAGCCAGCGCTCTGAGAGCGTTGTAGATACCTTCTCTGCTATTGATCTTGATGGCGAGATCGAGCGCTTTGTTGTACGACTCCTGGGCGCGGCCAAAATCGCCAAGGCCCGCGTACACATATCCGGCATTCGTGATCCAGTACAGCTGATCAATGTCCCTTCCCGCCTTACTCGCGCGCTTCTCGGCCTCGAGGGACAGCTCCAATGATTTCTCAGGGTCGCCGAGGTTGTAGTATGCCCAACCGAGATTACCAAGAGCCACTTGGGCTACACCGCCAGCTCCCAAAGCGGTCGATGCTTGATACGCCGCATTCGTCCTATCAATGGCTTCGTCGAAGTGCTCCGCGCGCAGTGAAGTCAACCCAAGGTTTAAAAGAGCTGTCGCTTCGAGGAACCGGTCCGCGTGGGCGCGAGCAAATGAAAGGCTCTGCTGGAAGAACTGCTGCGCCCGAGTCGACTCCCCGTGCTCAACAGCGAGGACGCCGTTTGCCCGGTTTACGTTCCCGCACACCGCAGCCGCAGTGGCTAGGCATAAGCGTTCCGCCTGACCAAGAGATCGTTCTGCGTCGGAGAACTGATGCAGGTGGGCATACGAGACGCCTTTAAGCGCGAGCATCTCGATAACCAAGTCTTGTTGTTGTGGAGGCGTGGGTAGTGAGTTCAGTAACTCGAGGGCTTCCCGGCTCATCCCGCGCCACAGAAGGGACTCCGCTTCCAGGATTCTGAATTTCCAAGCCCATTCAGAACTCGAATCTCGAAATCGGAGGCATTCTCGATGAGCTTCGTCTTGACTTTGCTTCAGGTCGCCATGCAGGAAAGTCTCGTAGGCGTGATCATAAGCGGCCTGCGGCCTGCTGCGACCACCGCAGGCTACCCCGCAGGCCAGCGTCAGAAAGGACAGACCATAAATTACGGCGATGTGTCGTCGTCTGCGTCGCCCTCGGTAAATTTCCCTTAGCTGTTCTTGCCCATGTCCACACAGACTAACGTCGGGCGAAAGGCTCGATCCGCCGATAGCTCGAATTATTAGCGCGGGTTTTTCCGCAGTGACCGGCTCAATAACAGCCGCGGTTAGCTTCGGCGCTACGGTTGTGTTCGGCCGTTGGCCGTTGCGCTGGCCGCAACCACCGTCCCGCCGCCAACGCAGCCCAGATGCATGTTCAGCATATTCAGAGTGAAGTAGTTGCCGTTGCTTGGAGACGATCCAGGTCCGCCGCCAGTTCTTGGCGAAGAGCCACCGTTGCCGGTGCCGACTTCCACTTCGGCCAAGGACACGGTCCCAAAGTCTGGGATGAAAATTACGTTCCCGAATATCTTGACTCCGGGAATCGGAATCGGCCCGACGCTTTTGACCAGTGAACATTGCAGCTTGGAATGGCCGTTCGCGCCCCCATTGCCCCGTTTTCTGAAATCGTCAATCCGCGCGATGTTGGAATCGTACTCCTGCTCCAGACCTTCAGGAAGACCTTTGGCGCGCAAGATGCTATCCAGTTGACGCCGGACGCGATCGAGGAAGCCGCTATCCTCCAGATACGGCCGGTCACCCTCCGGTTTGTCGCCGCAAATCCCGAGATCGAGTTCCACTTCGACCGGGTATCCACCCACCCGCAAGTTTTCAAAGCGCGTGCCCAGGAACGTCACCTTGGGGACATGGCTGTTCTCCATGGCATGCTCGGTGGAAACCTGTGCCACTACGCGATCGGCGGTGATGATCTCGAATACGTTGAGGCCCTCGAGCACCGAGGTTGACAGCGTCACCCAGCCAGAATGGTCTTTGCCCCAAAGATCCTTCTTCGCAATCTTGTTGCCGGAGGCTCGTGAATGACCGGCCTTAAAGGAAATCAGGCCCTCCAGCGTCGTCTCCCTGACCGACTGCGTGATGTGGCCATTGTCGCGGGTCTTCTTCAATACAACGCGTGCCTGGTGTTGGATCGGTTGTTCGATAGGATGTTTCAACTCGCCACTGAGCACGTGGGCTTCGGCGTGATACTCGTGGTACGGTTCCATACCAGTGTCCTCCTCCAGAGGTGGTTTCGGATTTGCGGCCATGATGTAGCTCCTTCCTTTTGTTGAGATCACTTCTGAATTTGTACTTCAATCGAATAATGGCCGAGGTCTGAACTCCCGCCGGTCGCTGCATTGCCGCGTACCGCCAGCTTATAAATGCCTTGCTCTTGATTGGTTCCCGGAATATAAATCGAGCGCGCCTCATCAGACGAAGCCGCCGGAATCATGCGCGACCATTCTAGTCTTCCCGACGGGCTAGACAAGTCGAAAGTGTAAGAGGTGTAGCCGCTCTCTGGAGGAATGTTCAGGAGTAGATGGAATCCCTGTCCAGCGCGGGGCGAGATCTGAGTTGTACTCGTGCCGCGGGTACTGACGTTGATCGAGGCCCACGGCAAAATCTGCGGACTGCTCGCCGCCTCTTTCAGTTGCGGATAGGTCACCAAATTCTGATAACCAATCACTACCAGCAGAGCCGCCAGAATCGGTACAACCAAGGCAGGGCGCAACCACGCAAACCAAGCCGCTCTCGTCGGCGCTGCGACTGGCACCCTCAGCGGAGGAACGGCCACGGGCTCCGACAACACGACTTTACTGTGTTCCACCAACGCAGCACCTGCACGAACATCGAGAGCACACTCCTGGCAATCGAAAAAGTGTTCCTCGAATTGTTCTCGTAACTCCGGCGTAAGCTCGCCGAGGAGGTACTTCTCCGCGGCCATCAAGCGGATTGACTCGCCATGGTCCATCCCCGCAAATCCCCCTCGTATGGATAGTGAAAGTACAGGGACTATCGTTTCATACTCTCAGCTTGCCGCCGTACGCCTCAGGCCCGCCGCTATGTTCTTCAAATAGACTGTTTTAAAGGCCTGTTTGGCGCGATGCAGCAGGACTCTAAGGTAGTCCCGGTCGACGCCAAACTCCCGGCAAACTGCATCTTTGTCACGCTCTTCCAGGAATATCTCGCGCAGCAGTCGCCGGTCTCTTTCCGACAATTCGTCCAGAACCTGGCGGACCCGTTGCTCCATTTCTTTATGCGACAAGATGGCTACCACATCCAGCGATGGATCGGGGACATTCGCGCTTTCCTCATCTTCCATCGAATTCTCGCGAGAAGCGGAACGATAGTGCTCCAGTAACACGATATTGCAAACGGAATTCACAAAGGCTCCTAACCGTTCCGGTTGTTTTATTCTTCCTTCACTCCGCAAGGCAGCAAAGACTCGGGCAAAGATTTCTTGCCGCAAGTCTTCGACGGTGTGAGGAGAATTTACCCGGGAACGCAGCTTCAATTGGATCAGCTCACTGAAGTAGGCAACAAAATGGCTCTCCGTCCGGAAATCGCCGGAACAGAGACGCTCTAAGTAAGACTCATTGAATTTGTGGAATTGCAAGACACTGCCCCTCAGTGCGCCTAAGTGGCAGCTATTCTACACCCGCGCTCCGACGGAACAAGGCCAAGTTACACCGAACCGGAGCTGGCTGAAAGTCAGACGAGGCGATCGAATAAATGTGTGGGCGACACCAAGGCACACAAGAAAATCATAGCGGATGGTGTAGATGAGATTTGTCAAACTGGTGCGGAAGGGGGGATTTGAACCCCCACGCCTTTCGGCGCCACCCCCTCAAGATGGTGTGTCTGCCAGTTCCACCACTTCCGCAGGTTAAAAACTGCTTTATTATAAATAACTTGTAGCTACAACTTCAAGCTATCGCAATTTCAGTGTATGCGTTTTGTATGCGCTCTTGGCAACATACGCTGGCCGCACTTTTTCCGCTGCTTTCATGCGATAGCTCCCGATCCGCTACGCCGACTCCGCCGGCTTCTTTCTCTGATTGATCCGCCCGAACGCCCGGCTGACCGACTCCGCCCGAGGGTGGACATAACGCATCGTGGTCTTGATGGTGTCGTGCCCGGCGATACTGCAGCGTAAAAGCGTCCGTGTGCTCTCCCGCCTCGGTCAAAAAGGTGTGGCGCAGAGTGTGAAGTCCGGCATCCGGATCGAGCTTAATCTTATCACGTGCAAGCTTTTCCCGGAGACGCCCCATTTCCGATTCGAGTACCCAGGGCTGGAGCTTCTGGTCGGGGTGCCTTGGCTGCCTGAATACGTGGCGGCATTTGGATTGTGAGATCAGGTTTTCGAGGACAGACTTCGATTCTTGGTTGATTTTAAGCACGCGTTTGCGGGCGCGGCGCTTGAGCCCGCGCTTGATGATGAGGTCGCCCCGGTTGCCGTCTTCGTCGGGCTCTTGGCGGATGATCACGCAATCTTTTTCGAGGTTCAGCATCTCGACGCGCGTGATCCCGGAGTTACGCGCCAGAATCGATGCTGAGCGGAGCGGTTCTTCGGCGTTGTCAATCCATAGCTGATAGGTCGTCGCGTCGAAGACGTATTCGACCCGGCGCTCGTTCTGGTACTGCTCGATGACCGGCGCCTTGTCGATGATCTTCAGTTTCCGCCAGGCGTAGCGCAGGCCTTTTCTCAGCGTCGCCAGATAACGATTGACAGTCGTTCGTCCGACGTTCCGCAGAGCCCAGAACTTGAAGCGCTCGATGGCCGCTTCATCGATGCGGTCGAGCGCCAGATCGCGCATCGGCTCAAATGCGAGAAGCTTGTGGTAGTTGCTCTTGTAGAACTTGATCGTCCCGGGCTTCCCGGCCTGCTGGGTGTCGATCCAGGCGTCGAACAGCGCCAAACTCCTGGAACGTCGGTACCCGCGGCTTTTCTTCCTCGATAATTCCAACTTGCCGCTTGATCAGGTTCAGGCGATAGTCGGCCGCGTAATCGAGGGCTTGCCGTTCATTCTTGAGGCGGGTCGACTTAACGTGTGTCTGGCCGCCAAGGTCGAAGTCAAAATAGTAGTAGGGACTGCGGGGACGCTTGAAGACACGCATGGCTCAGCCCGAGGCCGGACGAGTGTTGTACGCAATAAATTCCCGGATGGTATCGGGACGAAACATCACCCGGCCGCCGACTTTGACACGCGCGATTTTCTTGCGCTGAATCCAGTTTCGCAGCGTGCACTGGGAGATGCCGAAGAACTCGGCCAACGATCCCTTCACTGTAACCGGCTTGAACGATCCGGCAACGCTAGCCTTGGCGCCTCGCGGCACGCCGCTCTACCAGACAACGTATCGAAACTTTGCGCCGAGAGTGGGAGTGGCGTATCAACTGGGCGGCGGAGCCAATTGGACCTCGGTGCTCCGTGGGGGCTTTGGAATTTTCTACGATCTTGGGTCTGGCTCGCTCGGGGGAGCATCCAGCTACTTTCCGTACTTCGCGATCAAGGAGTTTTCGGACACAGCGTTTCCGTTATGCCCACAGAACGCTGCGCCCCCCGCCATTACTACGAATCCACCCGTTACAACCCTTGTTGTGGCTGAACCTAACCTGAAGCTCCCTCGAACGTATCAATGGAACGGCGCGCTGAAGCAGTCGCTCGGCGGCAGCCAAAGTCTATCAGTAACCTACATCGGTGCGCTCGGGCGGGATTTACTTCGGGTCACGAATATAGTTGATCCGAATCCAAATTTTGGCTTTGTCAACATAACCAGCAATTCGGCTACGTCCGACTACCAGGCCTTGCAGCTCAAGTTCGAGCGGCGTCTATCGCAAGGATTGCAAGCTTTGGCATCGTATACGTGGTCGCATTCGATCGATATTTCATCGACCGATGCATTCGCGAACTACCTCAACACGCCAAGCTCAGTCGCGAATCCGAATATAAATCGTGGCAACTCGGATTTTGACGTCCGGCATGCATTCACCGCTGGCGTGACCTACAGTCTGCCCTCGCCGGAATCGAACAACATGGCCCACGCCGCGTTGGGCGGCTGGTCGGTGGATAGTTTCATTTTCGCGAGAACGGCTCCGCCGATGGACGTGGTTGGCGGAATTGTCTTTGCGGACGGCACCGCGCTGTTCCCGCGCCCAGATGTGGTGCCCGGAGTGCCGCTTGTGCTCTATGGATCGCAATATCCTGGCGGCAAGGCGTTCAATCCTGCAGCTTTCACCCCGGCGCCCACCGGGCAGCAGGGCGATTTCGGGCACAACGTGCTGCGCGGTTTCGGAGCGTGGCAAGCCGATGTCGCGTTTCAGCGGCAATTTCGCCTCACCGAGAAGGTGGGGCTTCGTTTCCGAGGCGAGTTCTTCAACATCTTCAACCACCCGAACTTCGGTAGTCCCGACAACAGCCTAACCAGCCCACTGTTCGGCGAATCCACGCAGACGCTAGCCAGCAATCTGGCCGGTGCCGACAACGCAGGTTTCAACCCTCTTTACCAGATTGGTGGTCCGCGCTCGATCCAGCTTGCCCTTAAGCTCCAATTCTGAGCAACGCAACCGCAGGAACTCGATATTGACATATTGACAGACGGATTTAGTCTAGTGGGTTGGAGTGGGAAGTTTTCCCCACTAGCATTGATGAGAACAAAGACGAACGGCTTCGGGCGTCCCCCAAGGTCAAGGTGCGCAGTGCGGTCAAGTCCACCTTGGCATACAGGGCGGTTGTGTTTGGACTTTGATGGCGGAGCAGTTCGCCGATCTCGTCGAGGGAAACTTCTTGCCGGAGCAAATCGGTGGCCAGCGTATGGCGGAACAGATGCGCTCCCTTACGCGCAGAGTCGATGCCAGCCTCTATCAGCGCCGCCTAACGATGGTGGAGACGGTGATGGAATGTGCAAAACCACGCACTGGAGCGCGATAGCGAAGGAAAACTCGGCGACAGGTACAGCATGGCGTCCCAAGCGCAGATAGCTTGCGATGGCTTCGCCGATCTCGGATGGCAACGGCATCTGGGCCACTCGTCCACCTTTGCCATGGATGGTGATCCGACCGTTGTCCCAATCGATATCATCCAATTCCAGTGCAACAATCTCGCAGGATCCACCCTCAGATTGCCGCCTAGCCGCATCGTAGGGATGGGGGAGTTTACCCCTGGCACGGGGGTAGGTCAATTCGGCAGCTAACTGTCGCTAAATCGCCATAGCGCGGTTGCAGCCCGATTGGGATAACTGGCGTGGCAGCCGATAACACCTACGGCAACGGGGAAATGCTGCAATGGCTCGATGATCGTGTCGTTTCCTATTGCTGCCATCCTCCGCCGAGTGCCTTATAGAGTTGGACGAGGCTCTGGAATTCGTTGCCTCGATCCTGCGCCAAGGTGAGCTGGGCGCTGAAGAGTGAGCGCTGGTTGTCGAGGACTTCGAGATAGGTGGTGATGCCTCCGCGATAGCGCTTCAGCGAGGTAGCAACGGAGTCGCTGAGATCTTTTACCGTGACTTCCTGCGCCACACGGACTTTGTGGTATTGCTCGTAGGCGATCAGGGCGTCGGAGACGTCCTGGAAGGCGCTCTGGATGGCTTGCTTGTATGAGATCAGAGACTGCCGCTGTTGCGATTCCGCGGCGCGAAGATTGCCGCGCAATCTGCCGGCTTCAAAAATGGGCTGGGTCAACTGCGCGCCCGCGCCCCACGTGCCGATGTTGGAGTTGATGACGCTCGCGAACACCGAACTTTTGCCGATTCCACCGCCGCCGTTAGCAGTCAGAGAAATCTGAGGGAAGAAAGCAGCCTTGGCGACACCAATTTGCGCATTGGCAGCAATCAGGTTTTGCTCGGCCTGAAGAATGTCGGGGCGCCGCTCAAGCAGTGAAGAGGGCAAACCCGCGGGCACCTCGGGAGGGAATGGTTGATCCACCAGCGGGCGTCCACGTACCACAGAGTGTGGATAGTCGCCTAGAAGAACGCTAATCGCGTCCTCCTCCAGCCCGATTTGTCTTTCCAGTTCAGGAATCTGCGCATTCGCAGTATCGAGCACTTGTCTGGATTGCAGGACGTCGAGAATCGTAGCGACGCCATGCTCGAGCCTGTACTGCGTCAGGCGTACGGCATCTTCCTGAGTCTTGACCGTGTCGCGACTGATCTGGAGTTGCAGATCGAGGTCGAGAAGCGCGAAATAATCGCTGGCCACATCGCTCACCAGCGTGAGAATCGTGGTCTTACGCGCGAAGTCGCTGGCCAGCACTTGCGCACGCGCAGACTCCGTCTGACGGCGCAATTGGCCAAACAGGTCTAACTGAAAGGTCGTATCGGCGGCGTACGTTGCAAATTTGCTGTTAGACGGAAAACCTTGATACGTGCGACCGTCTGTCCCAGTGCCAGTTGCGTTGATCTGCGGAAATTGATTCGAGCGCGTCACCTGAAGCTGGGCGCGCGCGTAAGTGATTCGTTCCGTCGCGAGTTGCAGGTCATAGTTCCGTTTCAGGGCGGTTCGGATCAGCTCCTGAAGAACCGGATCCTGGAAGACCTCCCACCAGGGAAGGTCTGCGATGGAAGCGGCTTGGGCCTGCGCCTGGGCTTGAGCCTGTGTTTGCGCTTGATTCTGCGGACCATCCATTGGACCGTGATACTCGGGGGGAACTGGAACCGCCGGTTTTTTGTAATTGGGCCCGACGCTGCAGCCGGTCAGGGATGCCGCGGCCAGTAGGCTCGCGATCATGACGCTCTTAATCCGCGGAGTCAGCAATTCTTCCTTCGAGCAAGTCAGGTCTTGGCTCATCTTTCAGTCACCCGGAGCGGGTGCCGGTGTTCCCTCCGCTCCTGCGATTTGCCGCTCTTTGCCTGCCCCTGACCATTTCTCGACCAAGTAGAAGATCGGAGGAATCAGTAAGATACCGAGCACGCTGGCCGCGAGCGTGCCACCGATGATCACCGTGCCGATGATCTGCCGCGCGACTGATCCGGCACCCGAGGAAATCCACAGGGGGAAGCTGCCGAAAATGAACGCGAAAGAGGTCATCAAAATCGGGCGCAGCCGGAGACGCGCACCTTCGAGCGTAGCATCGAGCAAAGGCTTCCCCTTTTCAAATTCGTCCTTGGCGAACTCGACGATCAGAATGGCGTTCTTTGCGGTCAAACCGATGAGCATCACCAATCCAATTTGCGAGTACACGTCGCTTTCGATCTGCACCATGTACGGCGGATAGAACCAGGAGGCCACGGTTCGGCGGAGCCACAGCATCGCGAAGGCACCAAACACCGCGACGGGTGTGCTCAGAAGTACGCTGAAGGGCAGCGTCCAGCTCTCATATAGCGCCGCCAGAATCAAGAAAACGAATAGCAGCGAGAAGGCGAAAACGACCCAGGCGGGCACGCCCTGTTGCGCTGCTTTCTCCTGGTAGGACATGCCCATGTAGTCGTAGCCCATTTCCTGCGGCATCGTTTGGGCAAACGTTTCTTCCAGCGCCTTCATCGCCTGCGCGGAACTGTAGCCTGGCGCGGGCCCGCCATTAATTTGCGCACTGCGATACTCGTTATATCGCATCGTGAACTCGGGGCCGGTGCGCGGCTCAATTCTCGTCAACGCGGAAAGGGGCACGTTATCGCCGTTTGCGTTACGCACGTAGAACTCGCCGACATTTTCCGCGCGCGTGCGATAGTCGCCTTCGGCCTCGACGTACACCTGCCACTGCCGCCCGAAGCGATTGAAGTAGTTGACGAAGTATCCGCCCATGAAGACCTGAATCGTTCGATACACATCGCTAATGGAAACGCCCTGCTTAATGACTTTGTCGCGGTCTACATTCACGAATTGTTGCGGCACGATAGGCAAGAATGTTGTGGCCGCGAAGCCGATCTCCGGCCGCTGGCGAAGCGCGGCCAGGAACTTGTCCACGTTCTGGGCGAGGAACTCGACGTCTTTGCCGGAGCGATCCTCCAGGACGTAAGTAAATCCCCCGGCGTTGCCGACCCCTGGGATGGCGGGTGGGGAAAAGTTGAAAGCGATTCCGTCGGGTTGGCGACTCAGCGCCTCATTGACGTTCTCTTTGAGTTGCTGATATTGCTGTGCGCGGGTGGTGCGCTCGTCCCACGGCTTCAACGTGACGAAGAAAAACGCGTTGTAACTAGTGCGAACAAAGCTGAGCAGGCTGAACCCGATTACGCTTGTCGTGTACTCCACGCCCGGCGTCTGAGCCAGAACTTTCTCGATTTTCCTTACCGCTTCATCCGTGCGCTGCAGGGACGCGGCATTGGGAAGCTGGAGATTGATGAAAAGATAGCCTTGGTCTTCGTCTGGCAAAAAGCTCGAAGGCACCCGGCTGCCGAAGAAAGCGCCCACTGCGCCGACCAGCGCCAATATAACCAGGACGAAAGCGCCTTTGCGCACCAAAAAGCCGCATGCGCGCACGTAACCGTTCGTCCCGCGCTCGAAGGCTCGATTGAACCAGTCAAAAAATCTTCTCAGCGGCCCCTTGCTTTCCTCTCTCGGCTTCAACAGAAGTGCTGCAAGGGCAGGACTCAAGCTGAGCGCGTTGAAAGCCGACAGGATCACCGAGACGGCGATCGTGACCGCGAACTGCTGGTAAAGGCGCCCGGTAATTCCCGGAACGAAAGCGGTCGGTATCAGCACCGCCGAAAGCACCAACGCGATGCCGACGACCGGGCCTGAAATTTCTTCCATCGCGCGGAGGGAAGCCTCCTTTGGAGACAAACCCTCCTCAATGTGACGCTCGACTGCTTCGACCACCACAATCGCGTCATCCACGACCAGGCCGACGGCGAGCACTAGCCCGAGCAGCGAAATCGTGTTGATGGAGAACCCAAAAACGGGAAAGAAAATGAACGTGCCGACCAACGCGACCGGCACCGCAACCATGGGAATTAAGGTCGCGCGCCAGCCCTGCAGGAAGATGTAGACAACAATGATCACCAGCACGATGGCGATCACCAGCGTTTGCACGATCTCCTTCATTCCCGCCCTAACTGCCTGGGTCGTATCGAGGGATATCACGTAGTCCATGTCCTGCGGAAAACGCCCCTTTCCCTGGGCGATCAGTTTCTTGACGCCGTTAACCGCGTCGATCGCATTGGAACCGGGTAGCTGGTATACGGCAATAATGGCGCCCGGTTTTCCGTTCAGCCGCGCCAGCGTGCTGTAGTCCTGGGAGCCGAGGCTGACGCGCGCCACGTCCCTGACCCGCACGATTCCGCCATCCGAAGTTTCGCGAAGAACGATCCGTCCGAAGTCGTCGGCGGAGAGCAAACGCCCCTGCGCTCTCACCGCATAGGTGTACTCTTGGCCCTTGGGAGCGGGTTCGCCACCGACTTGGCCGGCCGGATTTACCGTGTTCTGCGCTTGAATGGCGTTGATGATGTCGGTGACCGTGATTCCCAGCTTCGCCAATTGATCAGGTTTCACCCAAAGGCGCATCGCGTATTGGCCGGCGCCGAAAACCTGGACGTTGCCGATCCCATAAGCTCGTGTGATGGGGTCACGCAGGTTGATATACGCGTAGTTTGCAAGAAACTCCGCATCATAGGTCCCGCGCGGTGAGTAAAGGCTGATCAACATCAACGGCGATGTCACGGACTTCTGCACTGTGACTCCGTAATTGATGACATCGCTCGGAAGCTGCGAGGCCGCTTGTGTTTCACGCATCTGTGCGAGGATCAGATCCGTGTTCGGGTCCGTCTTGACGTCGAAGTCGATGATCATCGTGGTTTGGCCGTTCGCCGTTGCGTTCAGCGAATACATGTAGTTCATGTTGTCCACGCCGCTCATTTGCTGTTCGATGGGCGTGGCCACGGACTGCTCGAGAGTCTCGGCATCGGCGCCGACATACGTCGCCTGAAGCTGGATTTCCGGCGGGGCGATATTCGGGAATTGTGCGATCGGCAGAGCAGTAATCACTACGACACCGATGATCACCGTCAAGATCGCGATGACCATCGCCACGATCGGGCGATTGATGAAAAATTTTGACATCTCGCCTAACTTCCTTTCGCATCGCCAACGGTGCTGGTCGCGGCAGACGGTTTGGGATTCACCTGTGCTCCCGGGCGAACTTTTAGCATGCCCTCGACGATCACCCGATCGCCAGATTTCAACCCCTCATCAATGATCCACATCGAGCCGATGCGCTCTCCTACCTTGACCGGCTGAATGCTCACTTTGTTTTCGCTGTCGACTACCGCCACTTGATAGCTGCCTTGAAGTTCCGTTACGGCGCGCTGCGGCACCAGTAGAGCTCCGCGCTTGATGCTGGTCGCCGCGCGAACCCGGGCATATTGTCCCGGACGCAGAATGTTCCCCGGGTTGGGGAAGAGCCCGGCGATGCGGATCGCTCCGGTGTTCTGATTCACCGCGCGATCGGCAAAGTAGACCTTTCCTTTTTTGGCGTAGGTGATGCCGTCGGCCAGGATCAAATCGAGGGGCATGCGATTTACTTCGGCTTGGCGAGTAGCTTCCGTCGGATACTGTCGATTGAACTCTAGATATTCCTGCTCGCTTACGGTAAAGAAAACCTTGATGGGATCAACAGTGGAAACAGTGGTAACTGTCCCACTGCCCGGGGTCAGTAGAGCACCAACCTGGAGCAGCGCCTGTCCAGCGATACCGTCGATGGGAGCGCACAAGCGCGTGAACTCCAAATTGATTTGCGCGCTCTCGACCGCGGCTTGTGCCGCCTGAATCGCGGCCTTGGAGTTTACTACGACTGCTTCCGCTGCGACGTTGGTCTGCGTGGCGTTATCGAGATCCTGTTGACTAGCAGCTTGCTCCTTGGCCAAGGGCGCATATTTGTCCACGTTGAGTTGCGCTTGCCGCTGATTAGCTTGCGCGTTAACCAGTTGCGCTCGAGCCTGCGCAAGTTGCGCCTTGGATTGATCCAGCGCAGCTTGAAACGGACGCGGATCGATCTGAAACAGCAGTTGCCCCTTTTTAACAAATGAGCCTTCCACGTACGTTTGTTTGAGCAGATAACCCGTGACTTGCGCTTTGACGTCGGCGTTGACCAGGCCATCCAGTGTGCCAATCCATTCGCCGTAGATCGGAACGTCCTGCTGTTGGACTTGCGCTACTTCCACGTCGACGGCCATGGGCTTTGCGGCCTGAGGGTCCCTTTGGCCGCAGCCGACAGTCGACAGCGAGAGTGTTAATCCCAGTAGCAGTGGGAGGATGGATGTCTTCATGAAATCACCCCCAAGGAGGTGCTGAAATGTGTCGGGCTGGCGGGTGTTTTCGGAGTTCAGCCCTAAATCTGGCCCAAATTCATATTTGGGATATATCGTGTTCTGCTATTTCGAGCCTTTTCCAATTTTCCTGTGCGTTCCCTGAAGTTCTCGTTCTGCCCGGAGCCAATCCTCCAACGCACCGCCGTGAGTTTCGCCACGTTCACGGTAGATCTCGAACGCTCGCTGACGGATTTTCTGGAGCCCGTGCTATTTGTTGCTTCCTTACTGTTCGATTCTGACTCTAGGTCGATTCGGTCTTGACTAAACCTCGCTTCATGTCTATTCCTGCTTTCAAGATGCTTTCTGTTCTGCTGAAGTTGCGTATTGTTTCTGCTGTTAACTCCCGCCTCGTTGTTGCTTGGGGCGTGGTGTGCAACACCATTGCTGCTGCCAGCCGGCTAATTGACCTGCTGCCGGGAAACGGAGATGGAGTGATTACTCGCGAGGCATAGCTATGGACGTCCATGTACGCATCGGTGACAACCGAATATTCAGTCTGAAGCAGGCAGTGCTCCTTTATCAAGAAGGCAGCTGAGCGTTTGCCACGTTGCACGAGGTAAAGCATAAGCCGGACCAGGCACCGTACTTGTGCGCGGGTCAGTCGGTCACGACCGGGTTTCTTGAGACGCTCGCCAAAGGGCTGGGAGCGAGCGTGGCCCCAGAGGTCTTGCCTGAATCTGTTCTAGCAAGAACGCCGGAGTTGATCGCGTGGTGGAACCCGGCGCAACCGCGGCTGATGTTTTTCGGCGGCGGAAACGTCGAGGCGAAGAAACTGAACGGCAAGATGTATCCCCACCCTCCACTTGTGTTCATGATCCACGGGCGGGAACATTCGTCCGAGCGCTCTCAGAAGACTGCCGGCCAACAGCCGACAGGCGGTTGAAGAACGCTCCCTACTGGAACACGGACTCAGCAGGCCGGGTTTGTCTGGGCAGTATGCGAGTTCCGGAGGAAGTGAGTGTTGCCTCTCTGTCAGGATGGGAAAGCGCTTATTTCGCGAGCGAATTCACTCATCAAGTGGCGCTGTCCGCCTCACAACCCATTCCGGCGGATTTCTTGACCTGTGGTTAACCCTCGCAGGTAAGAAGCACAAGTTCCCCGTGAAGTTTCTGGCCGACAGGAAGCAAACTCTTCAGGAGTTCGTTGAGAGAAAAGGTGAAGGATGAACCATGGAAACGCACCATATTCATCCCGAACTGCTGAAGCATAGGGTGCGCGTGCTGGTTGTGGGATGTGGGGGCAACGGAAGCGCAATCGCTGGCGGATTGCCATACCTGCATCAAGCATTGTTGGCCTACGGGCATCCGGAAGGACTTCACGTCACTTTGCTCGATACCGACCTCATCTCTCCGACCAACTGCGTGCGGCAGCCGTTCAGTCAATCTGAGATCGGTCTCTATAAATCCGTAGTTCTCGCCAACCGCATGAATCTGTTCTGGGGATCGGACTGGGAGGGGATTCCGGAGGGATTGGACGCTAAACGAAGACTGGACGGCGTGGATGTTGTGATCGGTTGTGTCGATACGCGGAAGGCGCGCGCGGCCATCGCAAAGTGCGCTGAGGATTGGAGTGAAGTGAACTATTGGCTCGACCTGGGCAACAACGCCGATAGCGGCCAATTTGTGCTTGGAGAGCCACTGAATCGAAGGAATCGGAGACACAGGCTCCGGCTGCGTACGGTTTCCGAACTCTTCCCTGAAGTCATTCAGGCTGAGCTTGACGAAGACGGCCTCCCGAGTTGTAGCGCCGCAGAGGCCCTCGATCGGCAGGAACCCTTCGTCAATCCGACGCTGGCCAATCACGGTTTGGCACTGCTTGCACGATTATTCCTCTACGGAGCGATCTCCTATCACGGCGGTTTCCTAAGCCTGTCTTCGCTATCGGGTCTGCAGGCGCTACGTATTGATCCCAAATACTGGCAACGGCTCCGCATGAAGGCGCGGTGTAGCCGAACGCGGAAGCATTATGCAGTGGGATCAGAAGAAGTATCCGCTCGCACGGGTCGCGAAGTCTAAGTGGGCTCTTTTCTATCGTGATCTACTCCAACCAATTGAATCTTTCGGGCGTTGGGTACTCGGCATAATTATGGTGAATCTTCCATGAGACACTCACGCCCGGAGGATTTTTTATGGAAAGACTTTTCAGAGATTCAAGAACCATTCAGAGATACAGATCCAGTCCACTCGGACCGTACCTTGAACGGTTGGCAGACTGTTTGTATGAGGAAGGATACTGTCGGGATCAAGCTTGCGACACCTTCTCACTGTAGAGGAGTTTGGCCGCTGGTTGCAGCGATGGAGTATCGCTCTTCATGATGTGACGTTTGCACATGCGCAGAGGTATGTCCGTTTCCGTCACCGGCCGAAAGGGTTCGGCGCATTACTCGCACTGAAGCGCCTTCTCGAAATGCTTGCCCAAGAAGGCCGCATATCGCCGATGGACGCACCGAAGTCCCAGGCGGAACTCGTTGTTCAAAACTTTGGCAATTTCTTGAGTGAGGAGCGTGCGCTTGCTCGCCGGACGATCAATAACCGAAAGACCGTCGTGACAGCATTTCTTGCTCAGAGGTTTGGTAAGCGATCCTTTCAGTTTTCCAACATTAAGGCAAAAGACCTGATTGCTTTTGTGCGGAAGGAAGCGGTCAGACGGCGCAACAGCATCAAGACCGTGGAGACCGCGTCGCGCTCGTTCATGACGTACCTGCTGTTCACTGGCCTTGTCAATCAGGATCTTTCGATAGCAATTCCAAGTGCGCCGAACTGCAGGTTTACGGGCATTCCCCGACATCTGACTGCCTATCAAGTGAGTCGTGTCCTGGCCAGCTGCAACCGGCAAACTAGGACCGGACGAAGGGACTACGCGATCCTGCTATTGCTGGCGCGCCTCGGATTGCGTGCCGGGGAAGTAGAAGCTCTTAAATTCGATGATATCGATTGGATCACGGGAACTCTCACGGTTCATGGAAAAGGCGGAAAAGCACGCCAGATGCCGCTGCTCCATGATGTTGGCAAAGCCATGAACCTCTACCTTCGGAAGGACCGGCGGCCATCACCTGACAGGAGGATTTTCCAGCATGTGTGGGCTCCTTATGTGGGCCTCAATAGAAGGGTAGGCATCATCGTGAGATTCGCGCTGGACCGAGCGTGTGTGGAGTCGATCAGCAAAGGTTCCCATCAGTTCCGCCACACCATTGGCGGCCAAATGCTTGCAAAAGGTGCATCACTGGCCGAGATCGGCGAGGTGCTTCGACACGAGAGTCCTGACACGACATTCATCTATGCAAAGGTCGATCTAGGGGCACTTCGGCCGCTTGCACGGCGTTGGTCGGGAGGTGCTCGCGCGAGATCGAGCGGATGGAGAGGGTCGTCGGTAAACGCATGTATCGCGGGTTGTTGAAGTCCGTATCAAGGGTGTGGAATCCCAAAGAAATTCAGGATCTGGCGGTCCAGGAGAAGGTACCGGCACACATGCAATCGGCCGAACGAGGACTGGTTCGTGCAAAGACTGCACGGGACAAAGCTGGGCTAACAGCCTTTGCTACGATCCTCGGATCGTTGAGATTGAGTTTACTTGACCAGGTGGACAATCTCAAGACGCTGCAGGAGATAGTGGCAGTCCTTGAGGGTAGGTGACTTTGGGGCCCGCTTTGTCGGATGTCTGATTGACATCGATTCGAGACGAACTGTACAGTTTAACTGATCGAAATGGAGAGTTTATGAATGACGGGATTATCGTCACCGCACTAGACGCGCGGGCACATTTCGGCAAGCTTCTTCGCCGGGTCGAGGATGAGGGGCGGTCGCTTGTCATAGAGAAGCGTGGCAGCCCACGCGCAGTGTTGCTCAGTATCAGGGATTATGTACGCCTCGCGGTCCCTGAGCCCGAGGTCCTTCGGATCATCGGGCAGGAGTCCAAACGAAAAGGCACGAACCGGTTGGGCGCCAGACAGATCGACCAGATCATCAAGGCCGCTCGCAAATCCAAGCGCCGATGATTCCTCTTCGGCTCGTCATTGACACCAATGTGGTCGTATCCGCCGCGCTCAAACCGGAGGGGCTGCAGCGGACCGTCGTCCTGCTCGCGATGTCGAAGCCTGCTCGCTGGTATGTTTCCGATCCGATTGTGTCGGAATACACCATAATTCTTGCCCGCCCTGAACTCAAGATTCGCAGAAGCTTGCGGCAACAATTGCTGCAATTAATCAAGAACCATGCTCGTGTCGTCACACCCTCGCGTCTGGCTCAGGTCACGTCCGACCCAGCCGACAACATGTTCATTGAATGTGCTGACGCCGCTCGTGCCGACTACCTGGTGACGGGCAACCAACGCCATTTCCCGAAGTTCTGGAAGAACACCAAGATCATCAGCTCCAGTGAATTTCTCGGTGTTATCGCTCCACACCTTCTTCGATGAGAGGAAGAAAGTCCATTCTGTCAGCCACAAATGCGAACGGAAAGCCGCTCGACCCCAAAGAAGGACCGTTCACTATCGTCGTTCCCGCCGATAAGCGACCTGCGCGATGGATTCGCATGCTTACAATTCTGCAAGTCGAAAACGCCCTCAGTCCTTCTGGATCATCACCTCGGTAGCTTTGATGATGGCGGTCACCGTGTCGCCCTTCTTGCGATGCAACTCGTCGGCGCTCCGACGCGTGATTGCACTCTCAATGAGGTTGTCGCCGACACGAACGACCACATGAGCCATAACGGGGCCGAGCACGACTCCCTCCACCGTGCCCTTGAGCCTGTTTCTCGCTGAAATTGGCATCCGCTCATTATCAAGGCCGTCCGCTACGAAGGCGTCCCGTGACCTTCCATTGAGAGATCGATATTTGCTTGGAGTCTTGGCGCAAAGCGCCGGACGAGGAGGCCATGACCGACCATAATTCTTCGCCTCCTCTCGATACCGGCCGCATTCCAGTAATTCCCCTGCCAATTGCGCTCTATGTTTCCGGCGACCTCAGTTTCGAGCTCTCCGACGGAGGACAACCCAGCCGCAGGTTTTCCATCCGTTGGGAGAGGCTGGCTCCAACGAATGACAATGGGCCAGAAACAGACCTGCAAAGCGCCCAACCCGCCTCCCACACGCAGCGAGATTAACGCCTCGGTTCAATAGCCCGCCTCGCCCCCGACTTCAATCTGATCGCCAACTGATGAGAAATGAGGATCGCAATGAGAATTCGTGTGATCACCAGGGCCAACCTGTACGAAAAACGAAAGGAAGAACACATTGAACGTGGCTACCGAATTGAAGATGAGCGGCCGATACCTGTGAACGGCCTTTGCTCCTTCATCGCCGTGAGGGAGATACCCGGTTCGGACGCATTTAGCGAACTGATCGCCCAGGCGCTCAATGGAAGACACGGTTCACGTGGTGATTGTTGAGGTGTTCGATGTCGGTAAGAATCCGATTTCGTTTTGATGGCAAATGTAGTCTGCATCCTCGTTATGACCCCGTGCGCGATGGACGGCCACAACATGGGAATTGTGAAGGGTGTGAATCTCCCATGTCATTCACCTTTACGTCCGGATCGCTAAGAGAAGGGCCAGAGAAGGGCAGGGCATCGTAGTTCTTGCTCCGAGCCATCCGGAAGAACAACTTGGAGTCGAGGAAAACACACAGCTTTCAGATGATTGACTATGGCTGATTGCACTTGCGGGAAGCGGGAATTAATGGTCCAGCATAGAAATAATCACTGCGAATTTTGAGGAAATTAGCTCAGCGGAGGGGCAGAAACATAGGAAACGATATAGGGGCAGGAAAGATGCCCTAAGCCCACAGGAGGAGATTGCCAAACCCGCCATTCTTTCCGAATGCGACAAGCTTGCGAAAGCAGGCGTGACTTTTGTAGCAGTTCATTTCGATGGATATGGGGACGATGGCGCCACCGAGGAAGTGAAGTGTTTCGACAGCGAATACTACGCATACGCGGAGCACGAATCTCTCGCCTATGACACCTGGCATCTGCAAGAACACTTTGAGGCCCTGGTGCCGTTTGGCTACGAGAACGATTGTGGCGGGTTCGGGGACGTAGTCCTCGATGTGACCTCCCGCAACCTGACAGTCGAGCGCAATGAGCGGTTCGAGGATCACACCACCACAACGTATGAGCTGTAGCTTTATGGCCCACCCAGTCAAGCACGCACAAAGCAGTGCGAGGAAGTTCGGCGGCAAAGCGGAGGACTACCTTCCGATTCACAACTGGTTCGATGAATCGAAAGGGTTCCTCGCGGACTTCCGCCACCGGGCTCTTCGCCATCACGCGGAGGGCATTTTCCTGGCGGAAGAACTGTTTGGCATCACCATCGTGAATAGCGACGGAACTGATGTTCCCGTCCGCTATGTGGGAGAGCAGCATGTCCGGGAAGACCTCGGCCGCATTCCCACGGCGCAAGATTGGCTCCCCGCAGATCAAACCACAACGGTGGATGTACGGCCAGGGCCGGGCCGAAGAAGCACCATCAGCTGAGGGATGGACGTTATGAACACCCCAAATGGTCATGCACAGCAAGATCATGCCCCCGGCACACAAGAAGTGTAGAATGCAAAATATACAATCGTATTGGATATTTAGCATATGTGGATTCCCCGTGACATAGAGCCACGCCTCCTGAGCATGCCGGGCTGGTTCGATTACACGATCTGCGACGAGATTCACCAGTTGGCGGGCGATACCGCTCAAGGCAACGCTCTGGGCCCCTTGTCGTCCTGTACGGATCGAATTGTGGGTCTGACGGGAACCCTTCTTGGGGGATACGCCGACGACCTGTTCAACACTTTGTTCCGGCTCGGCGCCGGAAGGATGAAAGAACACGGCTACGAATGGGGTACGACGGGACGGAGTGTGTTCACGCAGGACTACGGCGTTCTCGAAACCATCACAAAAGTCGAGCCGACCGATAATCGGTGCTCCAAAGCTAAGACCACCAGCACGGTTCGCCGAAAACCGGGAGCCTCTCCCTTGTATTCGGCGAATTTCTGATGCAGTTATGCGCCTTCGTGTTTCTCGAGGATATCTCGGGAGAGCTTCCGCCCTACGAAGAGAGCTATCTGAGCGTCCCGATGGACCCGCAGATGATGGCGGCATACCGGGAACTGGAAGACTCGATTCGAAAAGCATTGAAGGAGCACAGAGGCAATCGGTCGGTTTTGAGCACGATGTTGAATACTTTGCTCCTCTATCCCGACCATCCCGCTACGAGGCCTTCGTCGAAGGCAAACTGGAGGCGCCGAAGCACCTTGCCCGCAGGGTTCATGACCTCTACTTCGAGCCGAAGTATGAGGACTTCAAACCCCGAACAATCTGGAGTCTGTCCAACGCGTTCACTTCCGCATTTAAGGAATTGGGTCCCGTTCCGCAATTCAAGGCTACGGCGAAGCTGGGGGAGTTCTTGGAAGCTCGGTTTTCACAGTCGTTCTAACCCGCGGGGCGGTCCGGCCGGCCACCGCTCCTTTTTACTAGCGAGTGTTACGCGGAGGATCGACGCTCGCTCCCGACTAGCCTCCCAGAAGCCCGTTCGTCGGTGCGCTGCTTTAGCTTGAGCAGCGATTGCACGCGGGCCAGCAACTCTGCACGGTCCACCGGGCGGGTTAGAAAGTCGTCGGCGTTCGCTCGGAGGCCCTCGATGCGGTCCTGTTTATCGGACAGCGCTGTGACCAAAACGACGGGGATCAGGTAGGTCTCGGGATTCGCTTTGATCTTCCGGCACACGTCGAACCCGTTCACGTGCGGCATCATCACGTCCAGAATGACCAGGTCAACTGGCGCCTTCCCCAGTTGAACGAGCGCTTCGGCTCCGTCCGCCACCGTGATGACGGTGAAGCCTTGTGTGGTGAGAAGTTCTTGTAGCAGCTCACGATTTGGGGCTTGATCGTCCGCTACTAGAATCGTTCCAGTAGGTTCTGACTTTGGCTGTAACAACACATATCACCTACGCATTCGTGCCGCACAGGTGCTAAGGTCGCATAACGAAGAGTGGTCTGGATAGGTTACCGAAGTTATTTAACCTGTTTAGGGACGGGCGCGTTTGGTTGCCGCTAGGACTTCTCAACCTGGGTTATGAAAGTGCGGATCTCTTCTTTATTCTGGTCGCTCATGTGGGTGAATTGGACGCCCTGCCGATCCTCTTTAACCCAAACAACTATACCGTGAGCTTCGATGATGATCGCGGAACTGGGGAGTTGGAACGACACTCGTACCGTCTCCTTTGGTTTGAGATCGTCGACTTCCAACTGCACCCCCGTCAGGCTGAGATTCCACGTCCTGCCCCGGAATGTCCGCGAGCCTGCACTGCAAGTGACCTCAGTTTGCATGGGCACACGCGTGGCGCGACGGCGGTTCTCGAATAGGGTTCCACGCACCGTGCGGAACAAGCCGCTCAGCTTTTGCCGATCCACCGGCTTTTGCAGGAAGAAAGTACATCCCGTCGCGAAGGATTGCTGCATCGTGTCCCGCTCGTCACGCCCGGTCACAATGACAATTGGCGTCAGTTTGTTCCAGGAACTTTCACGGATCTTTTGCGCTAGTTGGAAACCGTGCAGCTTGGGCATTTCCAGGTCCAAAAATATTCCGTCAAACTTTTCCTGGTTCACCACTTTTACGGCGACCTGGCTATCGCTGATCGGTCGGACTTCAGCCTCCAAACTGTTGAACACCTCGGTCATTAATTCCAAGCTGGCAATATCGTCCTCAACCACAAGCAGCTTCAATAACGCCATGCGCTCCTCCAAGATTGTTGCGTTCTAAGTTGGATCACTTCTAGTACAGCAGAGCGATGATGACAAGAGACCCTGTGTTCAATGAACTCATGAGCGAAGGGAATGTTTTTAGACTTTGTCGCGACAAGGCAGAGGCCACGCAGTCCAGTACACCCTGCCCTCAAGCAACCCCAATTTTGTGGAACAGTCTGGTCTCCGACATCCCCTCCTGTATTCGCGTCCGGACACCGTGTTTGTGGCTGAACTGTCGGGGCCTCGGACTTTAACATCTCTGGACCAACAATTAGGAGACATTGTCACAGGCGTGTTTACGCCCGTTCTCCCAAAGCACTCGAAGTCGTTCTCGCTCATCGACTGCATTTCGGTCGGTGTCGATCGGATGCAGCGCAACTTCGAGCCGATGCGAAAGCAGGTTGAGACCTGGCAGCGGAGTGAACTCCTTAGATGTTACGGCCAAAGTGGTCATCTACGAGGCATTCGTCGAAGGCAAACTGGACGCTCCGAAGCACCTTGCCCGAACCGTGCATGGCCCCTACTTCGAACCGAAATACGAGGAATTCAAACCGCGAACGATCTGGAGTCTCTCGAATGCGTTCACTTCACCCTTTAAGGAACTAGATCCCATTCCGCAGTTTAAGGCGACCGCCAAGCTGGAAGAGTTCCTGGAATCTCGGTTCCCGCAATCGTTCTAACCCTGGAGGGAAGGCGTCGGCCGGCCACGCTGCCAACCAGGTTCGCGGCAATACAGTGTTCAGGGTATCGCACACTTTCCAGTCTCGTGAAATGATTCGAGCATAGGGGCGTCTATGTTGGAAAGACGAATCCGCGAACTGTTTGCTCAGGCTGTGAAAACGCAAGACGCAGACGCCCTAGAGTCCATCACGAAAGAACGCAGACATGCGCTGCACGAGCATAGCGATGAACTCAAACGCGCCGTTGCCGAATACCCCTTCCTGCTGGACGATCTAACCCGGCCAGCCGCTTAGCAAATCTCAAAGTCAGCTTCTAACTGACTTGTTCGAACGTGCAGTTTGAATGCCCGCGCAGTCTCAGCGGACGGCGCTACCGTCGATCAACTCTTGGCATGTGATGCAATAGCGAACCCAAGGAATGGCTTCTAAACGCTTGGAGTTGATCTCCTGCTCGCAGTTCAGGCATTGGCCGAACGTCCCTTCGCTGATCCGTTTCAACGCCGCATCAATTGTAGTCACCAGCGCCCGGTCCCGAGATTTCTGGCCGAGGTGTATTTCTCTCGCCAAAGACGTGTTTGCCCGGTCACCCTCATCCTTACCGTAATCATGCTGCACAGTCAGTGATTCCCGGCGAGTTTGCGCTAGGCTACTGCGGAGTTCGTGTTGGCGGGCCTGAAGCGTTTTCTGGAACCGCTCGATTGATTTCCGATCCATAATCTGAGCGTCACTCCGGCAGTTCGATTCGGTCGGCGTGCTTCTTGTCGCGCTCGTGCTCTTCCGCAAGAACCTTTTCGAGCCAATGTGCTTGTTTCTCAGCAAGCCATTTATCCACGAACGCAGGATGGTGATCGATGAAGAACTCCTCGCCGCAACCCTCACACCTGAGCGTTCCCATCTCCCGGAATCCCGCTTCCTTCTGTCGGCTCTGACCCTTCTTTATTGCGACTGCCTTCATCTATTGAACTTCTCCGAAAATGTGGGCTCCTACGGCATAACATTCCTATCCTACACAATATTCCCGCTATCTAAATGGAGGGGAATCAATCGGCGAACTTTTCCGGCGCGCTTCAGCAGCTTCGTGCTGAGCGCAAGTAGGCGTAGTTGCAGGTGGAGAAGTTGGATCAAGGGCGACGGCTGATGAAGCTGACTACTGGAATCTCCGAGTCACGGGGGGACTAGCAATTCCAAATCAAAGTCGGATGTAAGAACGGTCACGGGTTGCTTGAGCAAAGGCGACAGTGCTGATGAGTTTCTACTGGCCGGAAATGATGGCAGCACATGGGAGGTGCGGCGTAGTAAGAGTGGCGTAGACCTCGCGAGCCATGTGAGCCACACAATTTCCGCAACGGGTGTAGTTTCGAACGCCACGGCACATAACCTTAAAGGAAGATAGCAAGGACGCGGCGAAAGACGCTGGCATGAAGAAAGACAACACCGAGCATGGGCACTTGAAGATTATGGATGTACAGATGGTAAGCGATTCGTGTCAGAAGTAGTTAGCCATTCATTGTGAGCACAGTGGGGGCGTTACGGAGGGCCCCCTTTTTTATTCGTCGTGCGGCCGACCTACAGAGATTCTTGCCATTGTGATGGCGATAGCCGCGCGGTAACGACGGTATCCCTCACCCGGAATGTGCATTACTGCTCAGACTGGGCCTCTACCTTCAAGGTAGAGTGGCGAATCGTAGAAATGGAAGCCTCCGGCCCCGAATCTTGGAGATGGAGATTGGCGATCCGTTGCAGAAAACCAGTAGAGAAATAGGCCCAACCAGGCCGAAACCGTTAATCTATATCGGCGGGGAGGCAAACACACAAGCCGTGATCCACGATGCGGAAATTATTGAGACAGGTATGCCAGGACTCTGGTTGCCAGTTTTCATTCTCTTGGTGGCGCTCGCCTCGGCGTCACGGGTACCCTCGTCCAGGCCTGAACTTAAATTCCCCGATCTGAACCTGATAGTGCAACGTTTGGAGGATGTCCAGCACCAGAACCGTGCTCAATCTCAACAATATGAGGTCACGCGAGAATACAAAGTGTTTCACGGCAATGATAAGCAACCCACTTCTGAGGTCACGGTGCAAATCAATTTCGTCCCTCCTGACGTGAAGACATACAAGATTGCTCAGGCCCGAGGGAGCTCAAGGGGAGCAAAAATGGTTCGCGAGCTTTTAGACCGAGAAACCGAGTCCGCGAAGAAAGGAAAAGCCAGCGAGATCAATCGGGCGAATTATGGCTTCGTTTTTCTTAGGGAAGAGACCTTCGGCATCGCTCGTGAGTACGTTTTGCAGATCGTCCCCAAGCGGAACGACCAATATCTTGTACGCGGTCAAATCTGGGTAGATGCGAGCAGTTTCCGTATCCGCCGAATTGAAGGAGTACCCGCCAAAAGCCCCTCCATTTGGCTCAAGCGTATTCATATCGCCTTGCAATTCACTCAACTGAAAGGTATGTGGATACCCACTTCTTTCGACGCCATCGCTACGGTCCGCCTTTTAGGGCAGTACACGCTTGCGGGCCACGATATTCGATCCTCCGATGGGCTATCCAGCGCGCTGAAATTACGCGGACGCGGGAGCGATGAATTGTGGTGCGGCGTGCGGAGATATCTATCGCGGCGGGCTTAAGACGGTGAGCCCAATTGCTTATCAGCGCGAGGCACACAAACGGTAAAGTTCCGAAAAGCAGGATGGAATGAAAAACTCTGAGGTAATTCGGTGCGCACCTTAGGTGGCGAAACAGTTTGGCTCACGCTTAAACGATCGCTGATAGTGATGTACAACGATGTTTATGACGAACATCTCTTCGTATTTGCCGCTGGGTTGTCATACTATTTCGTACTCTCGCTTTTTCCGCTGTTGGTTTCACTGGCGTCGCTGCTCGGCTATGTACCCATCCCGCATCTGTTTGAAGGTCTCCTAAGCCTAATGGCTAGACTCGTCCCAGGAGACGGAATGAATTTGGTGCGCAGCATCGTCTCTGATGTCGTCAGTCACAAACACGCGCACTTCCTTACGCTCGGGTTAGTCTTCACGATTTGGACCGTTTCCAGTGGATTTGCAGCGATGATGGATGGCCTTGATGTCGTTTATCGCGTCCGTGAATCTCGGCCGGTCTGGAAGACTCGACCCATTGCGTTGGCACTGACGTTGCTCGCGGGATCTTTGTTGCTCGTAGCTGTAGGATTGATGGTCGAGGGTACGTCCCTTGGGACCTGGTTTACAGGCAGATTTGACCTCGACCCAGCCCTGCTTACAACTTGGCGTTACTTCCGTTGGGGAATCGCGGTGACCTTTGGCGTGCTGGCAGTACAACTTCTCTACCATTTCGGGCCGGATTTCAGGCAGCCATTCCGAGACAGCTTGATCGGCGCAATCATCGCAGTTATGACTTGGGTAGGTTTGTCATTCCTGCTGGGGGTTTACTTTCGACACTTCGAAAGTCTTGATAAGACGTACGGGCCGCTAGGTGCCGCCATCGGCCTGTACGTGTGGTTTTATCTTTCCGGTTTTGCAATCCTGCTCGGCGGAGAAATCAACTTTCTGCTCGGTGAATTAAAAGACCATCGAGTTCCACAATCGTTCAGCCGCGCGTCAAGCCGGTTCGAGAAATTGAAGATTGCAGCGTGACTGCAACTGACGAAAATGTCGCAACAGCTAACCTGCGAGGCAACAGCTCACGTGAGACTCTCTGCTGCCCCAGACAATCCCCGCACCATTTGTGATAAGGTCAGAGCCCGGGGACATAATTGCCAAAAGTGAGCAATTGTGACCAGTCCCGCCGTCTTCTTGAGACTTATTATAGGGGTTGAAAAAGCGGTCCGCTAATCCTGCATTTTGTGATGGGTAACGGACAACATAAAGACCCTTTAAGAGCCTTTTTATCTCTTTCGGGCAGCCAATAAAGGAGCAACCTAATGACAAAACTAAGTCGCTTGCTATTGTGTCTGGTTCTTGCTGGTCTGACTACGGCGTGGGCAATCGCGCAGGACTCCGACGCCGACGCCAAATCAAAGGGCGAGGTGAGAAGCATCACCGGATGCCTTACCAAGGGCCCTAGTGCCAACGAGTTCCTGTTGACCTCCAGCGACGGCAGCACCTGGGAAGTGCACAGCAACAACGCAATCGATCTGGCGAGTCATCTCGGTCACACCATTAAAGCGAAAGGTGTGGTTTCGCATTCCAAAATGCACAACATGAAGGAAGACGCGAAAGATGTAGCGAAAGACTCTGGCATGAAGAACAACAACACCGAGCACGGTCACTTGAAGGTCACCGACGTCCGCAGGGTAAGCGATTCCTGTCAACAGTAGAGCTTCGACGCAATGCGGGCGCTCAGTGGCACGTGGACCGCTCCATGGCACACGTTGAGGATAACATGCCCTGAACGGCAGTGCGACGGACTCATTTCGGCCGTCGTCGAGATGAATCATCCCGGTGTGTGGATGGGTGATCTTGCCGATGATGATCGTGGTCACGGCATGGGCATCGTCGTTGAATACGCGGGACAGAAAGGAAAGCCAATCTGGACACCGCCGAAGCCGTTCCATGGGACGTACGAGCGCTTCGCCACAGGCCACAATTTAGCCCGAGTGGCGTTTACTACTTCAAGGCGAGAATATGCAGGCCATCCGGGGAGCAGCGCGGGCTGAAGAGACCTTCTGAGCCAGCAATGCTTGTCGCTTCCATCGGCGCGAGAGCCCCAGAGCGACTGATCGGGATAAGAAACGTAAGTCACCCATTTCCCCTCGCGCGAGAAATCCAGCTCCCCCGCCGAGATTCCTGACAGATACTGCACAGACTGGTGCGAGGGCGGATCGTAGCGCATCAGTTCCCCCCGTTTATCGAATCCGTCGACATATAACTTCTTGCCATCGGGACTCGGTGCTATTTGGCCATAAGACAGAGGGCCGGTCGCCAATTTTACTGGCAAGCGCTGGCGGAAGATTCCGGAGCTTTCGCGCGATCGGGTGAAAATCTTACGTAAAATGCAGCGCCGGGCAAATCCACCAGTTTGTGCGCATTGCTTCCATCGGCATGGCCGAGAAAGAGCGCATTGCCGTGCGCGAAAAGCAGCTGCTGACCGTCCGGCGACCACGTGCCCCAACGGCCTACCACATCGAGCAGGCGACGCGGAGGCCCAGTGAGCAGAGGCAGCAACCAAGCCCGGAGTTCCCGTTCAGTCTGAATTCGTGCGAATACGAGAAGTTGGCTGTGATCCGGCGAAACGGCAGTAGGATAAACATCAGCAAACGGCGTCGGCAGCACAGATGTCTCACCCCCGGCAGCGGAGCCCTGCACGAGAAACTCGTCCGACACCCTCCTTTCGGAGAGATAAAGCCGCGAACCGTCGGTGAACACCTGGAGCTTCGGGAGACCGTCGTGAGTAATCTGAGCTGCGCTCAGAACTCGGAGCGGCGGAACCGGCCAGGTGAGCCATGCAACGATTACAACCATAGCAAGTAAGGCAAGCGAAAGTGGTACGGCCCAGCGGTGGCGGGATCCGGTCGAGGTCGCTTGAACCTTATTAGCCGCTACCGGTGCACCCGGTGCGTTTGAGCCTATTGTTGACAAGGAGACTTTTGACCGGGCGCGTTGACCTCAGACTGGTTGCCGCAGCCCGAGGCTTTTTTGGAGTCTTCTACCCGCGTTGGCCTAGAGCGCCGAGGCGTTTCGAACCTGCGCTACATCGGGCAATGAGTGCACCGAAGTCGTAAACCCTTGCAACTATTCCGTAAACCATTTCACACGATGGGATCGACTGATTACACGGTAGTCTGAAGGGAGTATTATTCTCAGGCAACAAGGAGGAACCCTATGAAAATTCGCAATCGAAAACTCAGGTCTTACTCAAAAAAGCTTTCTTCCGCCGTACCACTGATTTCGCTTGGCGTGGCCATGGTTGTCGCTATGACCCAATTCGCTGCCGCAGCCACGTTATGCGTGAATCCCGGAGGCACAAACGGCTGTTTCTCCAAAATCAACGACGCTGTAGCCGCGGCCAAGCCATACGACACGATCAAGGTCGCCGCCGGCACCTACGCGGAAGATGTGGTCATTGGTAAGCCACTTTCGCTATTGGGAGAGAATTCGGAAACCACCATCATCGACGCGACCGGCCTATCTAATGCCCTCTACATCGATGGCCTGGACAACCCTAAGCTAAGCGATGTGGTGGTACAAGGCTTCACCGCCGAGAATGCCAACTTTGAGGGTATTCTCGTTACTGACGCGTCGAACATCACCATTTGGCATAACTATGTTTTGAATAATGATATGGCGCTGAATGTCCAAAAGGGCACGTGTCCTGGCATACCGGCGTTTGAGACCGCCGAGGCCTTTGACTGTGGAGAAGGCCTTCATCTGATCGGGGCCGCCTTTTCGACAGTCGCGAACAACACGGTGGAGGGAAACAGCGGTGGTATTCTCATCAGCGACGATACCGCACCCATTCACGACAACCTGATTTCAGGAAACCTGGTCAAGGACAATCTGCTTGACTGCGGGATCACGATTGCATCGCATCCACCTTTTAAGGGCAAAACACCTTTTGGCATCTTGCACAATACGATCTCCGGAAACATCTCTACGGGGAATGGGACAGATGTCAAAGGGGCGGGCGCCGGAGTCGGTATCTTCGACTCTGTCCCCGGCACCTCGAATCGTGCCAATGTGATCATCAACAATACCCTTACCCATAATGGACTGCCGGGTGTCGCGATGCATAGCCACACGCCCGGTCAAAATCTCGACAATAACGTTATCGTGGGCAACTACATTGCCGATAACGGCGCCGATACCGATGACGCTGCTACTCCGGGACCCACGGGAATTAATGTTTTCGGCGTCTCGCCGGTTTCGGGCACCGTGATTTCTCAAAACGTGATCGATCACGAGGGCTATGACATCGTCGCCAACACTCCCGCCAGGGTGGATGCACACCTCAACAATCTGCTCGGCCACAAGACCGGCGTCGACAACATCGGCAAAGGCTCGGTGGACGCCACCGAAAACTACTGGGGTTGCGCAAAGGGCCCCGAGGATTCGGCGTGCTCGGATGTGAAAGGACCAAGAGTCTTATTCACCCCGTGGCTAGTCAAACCTTTCTAGAGGTTGCACAGATCACCCTTGGAGGCAGTTCGAGGGCAGGCCATCCTAACGTCGTGCTTTTCGACGTTAGGATGGGAACCTGACCGTGAAGCGATGCAGCTTTCAGATTGCAAAATCTGCACACCCGTCAGCCGTGGTCATGTTGAAACTCCACGGCAGCATGAACTGGCTTGTGTCGATCTTCAACGCGATCGACGCTAAGGAGTTTGATGCGACGGGGCTCGTTCAGTGCTGAATGGAATCTGAGATGCTTCAAGAGGTGAGTCGGACTTGTGTTCGCGTTGGGAGGAGTCACGTTGTCAAATGCTCAATCGTGCCGCGAAACCGGCGCCGCCGGAATCGCAGCCATTCGCCTGTTCCAGGAAAACGATGTCGCTGCGGTGATGCAGAAGCTGAGTTCAGAATAGAACCGAGCGCCTCTTCCTTGTCTCCACACTCCTTGCGCGGGCGGCGCGCGGGCTGTGACTCAGGCGAGACTGTGTTTTCTTGCAAAGCGTGTTGCGGCATTGGTGTCGCAGTTTAGACAAATGACGATTCCACGCCCCTTGGCGACATGTCCTAACTTCATCATCCAGCGCGAGACACCCACTTCACCACACGTTAGCAACGCGCACGAATAATCAACATTCTGTGATGTAACGGAGACCGTCTGAGGTCCAATTCCGATTATTCGTTCCACTCCTATTTGGAATTCACTTTGCTCCAACCTAAAGTGTCAGGTTTCTTGAGATTCGAAGTTCGATGGTGAGGTTATGGGTGGGCTTATTCATTGCGCAACGGTTCGGTACGCGATCATTCAGGCTTCGAGCAAGAAGAATGATCCTGAAAGATTGGAATTGCCTATCCAGACGAGAAGTGCCTGCGTGAGCTCATCGCCGCGCCGAGCATTGTCGGGTTCGGTTCACGTCGCGTGAGGAAGCGATGGAACTCCTAGGCGGGATGCCGGACCCGAGAGCTTTCAAGCAAGAGCGTCGCCCCATTTCAATTTTGTACAAGCAGGACGGTGATGCGACGAGCGGGTCTGGCCTCGCCGAGAATCACAGGATCTGACACCACATTCTGCAGTGCGCTCTTGCGACCATCATTGTCTCTTTGTATTCGAGAAACCTGTTCAGCGTAATGGTCCGCGCAGCGTTGGGTTTTTCTTCTTAATTTCCACCGTCTAGTGGAAACCGGGATGCTACAAGTGGTGAACAGGAGTTCTATCTATGGTAACCACAGTGCTAGGAATCAATCCAGATGCAGTTACGGTCGAGGGTTATCGCTGCAAGATTCAGGAGCTAAGCGATGTGCTTACTCGCCACTCGCCTCGGTTCCGTCGAATCGCGCTGGGGCGACTGGGCAACGTAGCCGATGCGGAGGACGCAGTTCAAGACGCTTTGCTCTCAGCCTCGACGCACGTGAACCAGTTCCAAGGGCGAGCGAGGATGTCCACATGGCTCTCCAGGTCTTCGAACTGGAACGCATCATCTGGATTGTCAAATCCCGTGACATGATGATTTCCTGGGCCTGTCTTGCCTATCTAACCCGGAAAGCGATGACTACGCCGCTGTGCGGATCCGTGGTGCGGACGCAGAAGGAAAAAAAGGTTATCCAACTCGTCGACTATGCGAAGTGTCTGTATCGGCGCCAGCCGGTTTGGTTGCGAGCCTTTCCTCTGGCCAAGCCACTCAAAAACCAGTCTGATCTAGAACTGCAGTTCGCCAACGGCAGCTATCTCGTTGGCATTCCCGGCGGTGCCGACCAGATCCGCAGTTATTACCCCTGGGGCTATTTGAACGACGAGAGTTCATTCCAGCCGGAAGCGGGTGACTGCTATAACGAGGTTCTCTCGGTGGTCAAGGGCAAGATCATCTTCAACTCCAGCGCCGGGCCGGGCTGGTATGCGGATGCGCGGCGTGACATCGTGCGCAGTGAAGAAGAATGAGAGATGTCAAGAAGATCTTAGAGAAGAGCGCAACCCTTCCTCCACAGAGCAAAGTAGACATCGTTCGCGGCATGAGCGTTCATCGCACGAGGGGTGGCATTGCCGTTCTTTCCATTCACTATTCAGGCGACCCCGACCGGGATCCGTTGATCCATCCGGAATGGAAGCAAAAAGAGCGCAAGACCTATAGCTCACAGGCGGCATCGGACCGCGAACAAGAGATGATCGACGAGGCGGGTGGCGGGGAGTTGGTTTTCGCTGACACACCTACTGGAACAAGATTGTGATTACTGATCCGGGCTGGCGCCCGTCCCCGCACTGGCGAGTCGAGGCGGGGCTTCGATCATGGCAAAACCAACGACAACGCGCGGGGCGTCGTCAGCAACCTGGTAACTTCTTGTTTGCCGACAAACCTTCGGTCCTAGTGGCTAGGTGCGACCCCGCCGTATTTTTCGAGCCACTTCAACTCCTCGCGTACTTTGATTTTCCCGTGCCACGGGTTCTTGTCGAGTTCGTGCCCTTCGCCCGGAAAAATCAGCAACGTGCTGGGAACTCCGAGGGCATGCAAGGCGTGATCGAGGAGATACGCTTCCGCCACTGCCACTCGAATGTCGTCCGCACCGCTGACGATATGCGTGGGCGTACGAACTTTATTCATCTGGTAGATGGCGGCTTCCTCCTGATAGCGCTGCGGCACATCCCAGGGAAACCCGCCGAGAAAATAGACATCGTCAAAGCTGGTATCGTCGTTGCCCCAGTTGGCAACGTTTTCCACCGCGCCCGCACCGGTCACTGCGGCCTTGAAGCGAGTTGTCTGAGTGATCAACCAATTAGTCATATAGCCGCCGTAGCTGTAACCGCCGACGGTAAGATGATCGGGATCAGCGATACCGTCTTTCACCAGCGCGTCCACGCCCTCAAGAATGTCTTTGCCCGGGCGGGAAACGATTTCGGGGACGATTCCCGCCAGAAATTTGTCGCCATAGCCGGACGAGCCGCGATAGTTTGGCTCAAACACAAGCCATCCTTGCGTCGCGGCCAGGCGGTCCCACACATACCAGTCCGCTTCGAAAT
Source organism: uncultured Acidobacteriota bacterium (assembly GCA_963832245.1). Classification (GTDB taxonomy): domain Bacteria; phylum Acidobacteriota; class Terriglobia; order Terriglobales; family Acidobacteriaceae; genus JABDBE01. Next base: position 1,160,116 of record CAWHTG010000003.1, on the reverse strand, counting down.
GATTGCCGTCGGAATCATCCGGGCCTCCGTGCGGGAACACAAACATGGGCAGATGTTTCACTTCGAACTTTCCTGGCGGATACATGAGCATGCCTTCGATGGTTGTCCCGTCATCCGCGATCCAGCGGTAAGACTTAGCTTTAGGCAGATCGCGCTCCATAAACATTCTGTTGAATGAAGTGATAGGGCGGGCTGACGGCAGCGCATCGGGGCTGTCGGCTAAGTAGACCTCTGTGGGTTCGTCGATAGCCGAATGTATAAACGCGACCCGCCGCGACTGTTGCGCCGCGGCAGGGCGGGCGTAAGTACCCTCGTGACCGTGCATCTTGGAAAATGAAGCAGAAACCTTGGCCTGAAAATAAGTCTGAACTTCAGTGCCCAATCCTCCCGTCGCGAGCACGCCTCCATCCGGAGTAATGGTGTATCGCCCAACCGCCCCTTGGAAGTCAGCGGCCCAGCGCTGGATTTCGCTGGTATCCGCATCAACCCAGTAAAGCCGGCTCTGTGTGTCTTTGTACTTTTCTTCAATCGAGCCATATTGGACTTCAAAGAAAATGTGCTTGCTGTCTTTGGCCCAATGGAGATCTTGCTCGACCGCTTGGTTATGGGTCAACTGGCGCGGCGGCCGATCAAGGGAAGAGTTGGCGAGATCCACGGAATAGATTTCGAATTCCTCAACTTTCTCCTCTCGTTCAGAAACGGACTCCGTGACGAAGGCCAGTTTGCTGCCATCGGGCGAGGCTTCCAATTCGTTGACGCGCCAGGTCGTGCGGGCCAGAGCGTGGTACCCGGGAGTGGCGTCCGACTCATCCTCTGAATCGTCGCCCGGTTTTGTTCCTTCCCGTGCGCGCCGGGCAATTGCATCGCCTACATCGATGCTGAAAATCGTGTCACCTCGCTCGGCTGCGCGGTACTGCAAAACATCCTTCCACTCTTTTTTGTAGGCGTCCTTCTGGGTCTTGGTCCAAGGTGCGCGTGTGGCGAAGTAAAGTGTGCGAGAGTTTGGAGACCAGGAAAACGAGTGTACTTCCTCGTCGCCGCGGGTCAAGGGAAACGCTTCGCCGCCGGCCTGCGGAATGAGATAGAGTTGCGCGACCGCGTCCTCTTTGGAATCACCCTCGCTAGTCTTGCCGCCTTTGGTGGTCTTGCGTTCCGAGAGAAATGCAATCCAGCGCCCGTCGGGAGACCACTGCGGCTTAGTGTTGTCGCCGGATTGCGTGAGTTGGGCCAGCGAACCTTCGCCATGGCCACCATCGCGGTAAAGCCACAGGTCTCGACGAAAATTGTTCTGTTCCCAATCAGCTCGCTCGGTGTTAATGACAACCGACTGTCCGTCACGAGATATCGCTACGGCAAGGATGTCGACGTAGTTGAAAAAGTCATCGAGCGAGAGCTTGGGTTTGTCGGCAGCACGAGCGAAGTTGAGAGCGAATACAGCAAGAAAAGAGATGAGCAGAAGCGTTCTGTTTATCATGGGTCGGGAACAGAGATATATCGCGAGCACACAGCACTTGTAAACCCGAATCGCGAGGCCTGAAGCGATTACGTCCATCCAAGACGGTGGGGTTTGTTCGGCACACGGAGACGACGACGTCTCGGGCTGCGGTCTCTTCAGAAACTATATCGCAAAGCGAACTCCATCACGCGCGCATTGGACAGAGTTGAACTGAAGTTTCCAAAAAGAGTGTTGTTCGAAGTCAGGTTGTTGAAATTCAGCTGCATCGTCCCCACATCGAATCGCGGAGTGTTTGTGACATTGAATACTTCCCAGGCGAACTTAATCGCCTGAGCTTCGGTAATGTTCCAGCTTTTGTTCAGCCCGCTGTCAATATTAAATGTTCCAGGTCCGCGGAAATTATTGCGTTGCCCAGATTCGCCTGGATAGGGATCACGGAATTGAAGAATGGCCTGGTTGGGATCGTTCGGGTTGGTGAGATTGTACGGATCTTTGAAGACATTGGGGGTGGGCCCATTCACTCCTTGAACCGAAAAGCTTCCCGTATCCGGGCGTTTGCCCACAAGAACAGCAGCGGAGTTAAGCTCCCAGTTTGTCGGATAAATAGGGCTGAATATCGAGAACGGATATCCCGTTGACCAGCGGAAAAGACCCGAGATTGTCCAGCCTCCAACCACCGCATTCAGGAATTTCCCCATGGTAGAACCGTAGGGTTTACCCTGGCCGACAGGCAGTTCCCACACCCAGTTGGAATTGATCTGATGTGTGGCGTCGAAGTCGGAAACCGCGCGAAACTGCCCCGGATTCCATGCATTGAGGATTTGGCCGGAGAAGCCGACCCCCTCGAATAAGTTGATGCGTTCCGCGTCGGAGCCGACGTCCATGGACTTGGAGTACGTGTAATTAACGTCAAATTCCAGTCCGTGAGTCATGCGGCGCCGCAGGCTGAACTGGCCGGCATTGTAAGCGCTGTTGCCGATGCTCCGCCATGAGTAAAGAGACGCAAACTGCGGAGAGTAGAAGGCATAAGGAGTGACTTTTCCGTTGATCGTGGCGCAGGATGGATAGCAACTCCCCGCCGGCCAGCCGGTTACGTTTCCCGGTATGTCAATCCATTGCAGCGAGCTGGTGGCGTTGCCTCCGAACCAAGCAAACAGATCGTACATGGCTTGGGTGGCGGTGACCTGGGCAGGTGCCGTACCGGTCGCGCCGCACAAAGAACCAAACGCTCCGCACTCCCCGCCAATCTGGGTCGACGAGAGGCCCGCTGCTCCGGGAAACATGTGCTCCCAGAAGGGGATCGGCGCAACATTCTGGATGGGAACTCCGGCGTTGAACTGTTTGGTGAGCAGAGTGGCAGCGGTGAAGTAGTCCATGTGACTCTTGGGGTCGTACATATCCACAGGCTGGGCTAGATCCTCTTCTTGCAGCAAGCGGTGCGCGAAACGGCCGACGTAGGACGCCTCAAACACAAAGTTATTGGGAAGTTCGCGTTGAATGGAAAAGTCCAATACGTGCGAATAGGGCGTCTTCAATTTGTCATCCAGACCCCAGTCCACGTTGAAGCCGCCGCCGCCAATGCCGACTGGCGGGGTGACCGGAAACGAGCCGCTGGGCGGTGGCTCCAAAATTCGGCAGGGTGCCGTGGGGCACGTGCCGGTCGTGGCAGCGCTGGTAGCCGGGATGTTGTATAAACCGGAAAAACGCGCAGAGGCGTCCACGGTTTGTACGCTGCCGGTGTTGGTGATACTGGTCGTCAACCCGAACGAGCCATTGCGATCGAATGTGTTGGTGATGCCTTCGCCAAAGTGGTCGTAGTAGATCCCGTATCCGGCGCGGATGGAAGTCTTCCCCGGACCTCCCCATAGTCGCCGGCTCCAACCGCTGTCGGCGTTGGGCGAATAGGCGATCGCAAAGCGCGGCGCAATGTCCTTGTAGTCCCATGCCCAATAAGGCTTCAGTCCGTTAGCTTGTCCCGAAAGCGCAAAGCTGACCAGAGGTTCGTACGCCTGGCCGACCAGCATGTTCTGCGCACGTTGGCTGAACCAATCATTGAGACTTGTAGTGGGAGCGACCTGGGTGCCGGTAGTTTCGTAAGGAGGCTGGAGCAACGTATAGCGCAAGCCATAAGTAAATGTGAGGTTGCGCATCGGTTGCCACTTGTCTTGGGCATAAAACTCCGACTCATAAGTGCGGAAATGGCGCGGAACCATCGCGCCTTGAGGGAGCACGGAAAGATTCTTGTTCAAGTTGTAGTTGGCTGAGACTTGGCTGATCAGGCCAGCGAGGGCCGTGACCGCGAAGTCGTAGTTCTGGCCAAATCCTGGATCCACAGCCGGGAAGCCGGCAGTGGCTGGGTCAAGGCTAACGCCGCAGCTCGCGATGCAGGAGGGGTTCAGCCAGAGAGCGTTGGTCTGACCGAAAAAGAAAGAAGTCGAATTCGATTCCCGAATGTTGTCCACGCGGCGCAGGTTGCCGCCAAACTGCAGCGTGTGCGCTCCCTTCACCTTAGTGAGGTCGTCCACCCAGTTGTAGACGGGGACATCGGTGTTGGTCGTAGGGCTGAAGGCGTTGAGATTATCCAAGCCGCGGAAGTTTACGTATTGCGAGTTCTGCAAGCCAGCTTGATCAATACCGGCCCGAATGTAGCCGAAGTGAAAGGCATTGATCAAGGTGTTGCTGAGCGTTGCGGTGTAGCCTACGCTGAGGCCTTTGCTGTTCACGTGATCGGTCGCGGCCGCGGGCTGTCCGGGAAATTGAGAACCTCCGTCTCCAGTAACTGAATTTGGATCTGTGCTGCTGCGTGCCGCGCTCCGGTCATTGTTTAAGACGCCCCTCACGAACAGGCGATGATTTCCATTGGCGGTGATGTTGTAATCGATTTTCGCGACGTAGGCGTTTAAGTTTGCCGGCAGCGGCGATGCGAAGGTGTACCCTTGAAAATCAAAACCGTCGCCGACGGTGAAGCTGTTGGGTTGCGGGTATTGGTTGAAAAGCGCCTTTGGATTCGCTCCGTTGATGTTGGCAATGAGCGGATTCGGGCCCGGGCCCAAGGGGCAGGTTCCATTCGCGCTGCAACCCGTATCGATGCTGGCGAGTTGTGCCGCGTTCAAGGTCTCAACTCCACCCGCAGGACACGTCGGATCTTGTGAGCATGGATACTGAATTGTGCCCTGGCGCAGGAGTGCGCTGGGCACGACGCGAGTGGCCTGCAGATCCTCCCGCTTCCGCTGCCCTTCATACGCCAGAAAATAAAACAGCCTATCCTTTTTGATGGGACCGCCGACCGCGACTCCGAACGTATTGCGCAACAGAAAGGGCGGTATGTTGGGCGCGCCCGAAAGGATTTCCGACTGCTTGTTGAACCAGTCGTTCGCCGTGGTAAAAGTCGGACGGTAATATTCATAGAGCGTGCCGTGAATACTGTTCGTACCGCTCTTGGTCACCAGGGACACCTGGCCGCCGGACGAGCGGCCTGTATCCGCGTCGGAATTACTGGTGGTGACTTTGAATTCCTCGAGCGAATCCAGCGGAACGCGTAGCGCGCCCTGGAACGCCGTCCCTAGAAGTTCATCGTTGTTGTCGACTCCATCGAGCACCACGTTGGTTTGATCGCTGCGCGCCCCGTTCACCGCACCGCTGCGGCTGTCCGCCCCGGGATCGATGTGAGCACTGTTTCCGGTAAAGACCACGCCGGGCTGCAGACTCAGAATGCCGGTTGGATCGCGGCCTTCAAAGGGCAGGTTTGCGATCTGGTCCGCGCCAAACGCGTGGCCCAGCGTCGCGTCCTGGGTATTCACCAGCGGGGCGCTGCCCGTTACATCCACTGTTTCCGTTACGGCAGAGACCTTCATGGTCACGTTCACCGTGCCCGGAGTGTTGACCAGAAGCTCGACGTTCGATTGCCGGATAGTCGCGAATCCCACTGCCGAAGCCGTAACTGCGTAGGTCGCTGGAGGTAGTTGGAGAAATTGATATCTGCCCTGGTCATCGGTTTTGGTGGTCCGCGAAAACCCGGTTGCAGGATTGCTGATGGCCACGGTCGCGCCTGCCACGACCGCACCCTTGGCATCGAAAACCGTGCCGCGCAACGAAGTTACCTCGGATTGCGGGAAGAGAAACCTGCTGAAGGTCAAAACGAATACAAGCAGGAAAGCGAATAACCGCGAGGCAGATTGCATAGGGCTCCCCGTCCAGGTCGCGTAATTCCGCAGTTGCCGGGACTCGCTGAACAGTCTCATCTACCGAAAAAGTTTGCTAGAACATTGCCCGGTATTTTGCAATCGCGGACCCAACAATGCAAGCTCAAAAGTGCATCAATCGAACCGGAGACTCTCGGCTGCATTCGGGAACAATCGTTGATGCCCGAACTGCGCAGACTGGGTTTAGCCAGCTTAACGGTCTCTCGCTCCAGGCTTCGCAAGGTTCTCGTATTTCTGTCTGGCCTCTTCAAAGATCGCCAGCACGGCCTGCTTCTCCGTTTCGGTATTCCAGTTCACGCTGCTCTGCACCGCCGTGATCAGCCGTCCCATCCAGGCCACGAAATACCGCGCATCTTCCGTGCTGATCAGTGGAGCGCGAGCCATACTCACATACACCGGACTAGTCGTTGCATACGGGTACAGATCTAAAATCGGGTATTCCGCTTTGTCACGGAACGCCCGCAGAAGGCACCAGCCACTGCTTTCGAGCGGCAACTTGCCTTCGACGTAAGCAGTTCTGTGATCTGCACTAAGCTGGAGCTCGCGCGCAACCTTACCATTGCAGACGATCTGCAAATGATCCACCGCGACAATGGATCCCAGGGCGGCCTTGAAAAATACATCCCGCTGCTTGTCGAGCTTAACCTCTCCTCCCGGCGTCCTAAGTCCGAGTTCAAAGCGCAGCAACGGCCCATTCGTCGCGAAAGTCCGTCCGGCTTTGATCGACTCCAGCCACGGCTCAAGCTTCAACGGTCCGGCGGGAACTTCCGCATATACCCGGTTCAATCCGATCGGACCGCGCAGTGAGGCGTAGTTGCCCATGAAATCCGTTCCGGCCGCGGTCGGCAGCCGGAAACCGCAGTTCAGCAGCTTGTACCAAACTGCTGCCGTGGATTTATGGTCGGAAAAGCCGACAACCTCGATGTAATCCACCTTGCCGAGCGCGACATCGGCGGGCAATTCAAGCGTGACCGCGTCCTTCTCCGGATACGGTACGCTGTCCAGCGGATGAACATACCCCACCAGCGCTCCCTGTTCGTGTGCCAGATCGGCCACATTGGCATTCGCCGGAAACAAACTGGCCGCCGCCGTGTTCGGATAGCCGGCATACCCCGGGATGATCAGATTCCGCGTCAAGTTCAGAAGTCCAAGATGCCCCCAGTAGCTGGTATGAAATTCCTGCGCGTGCTGCAGCAAGTGATCTTCGTTGGAAGCCGGATCAAGCTTTGGCGAAAAGTACGCTATATCCGGAAAACGCTGCTCTTTATTGACAACCAGATTTTCAATGATCGACAAATTCTCGGCCGCGGCCTGTTCAATCAGGTGCGACGGTGTGTTCCGATACGTGCCCCCATAGTTCATGTGGACATGAGCATCCCCACTGACCCACCGCGTGCCGCCACTAGGCCACTCGATGGGCCGCAGATGAACGGTGGCTTCCGAGGTTTTGCCCGCCGCAACCTCTACGCCTAATTCTTCGAACCGATATTCGAAGCCGCGCATGACGCCCACCTGCACCCTTCCGGCTGGTACCGTAATCTCAGAGATTCCCTTGGTGTCAAAGTAGTGCGCTTCAAATGGACGTTCTTTGCGGTCAAAGCTGTCGTCCGCTTCCATCCACCCGTCCTCTGGTGCATACGCCCGACCGTCTTCCGCGGTCACGAACACTCGCGCCGCCACCGGCTTCCCACTGGGGTCCGCGACTTGCAGAAGCATTTTCCCCATCGGCTTCAAATACTTTCGCTCACGGGCGACAACCTCGCTCTGCGCACCGCCGGGAATCGTCTGGATCCACAACGAAGTATTACCTCTGCGGTTTGAGATGAAGCTGATCTTTGACCCGTCCGGTGACCACCGCGGATTGATATTGTCGTATTCTCCGTACGAAATTGGAAACGCGTCTCCACCCGCGGCCGAAATCACCCAAAGCTGGTGCCACGACTGTCCCAGATACGAGGCGTACACCATGCGGTTGCCGTCTGGAGAAACGTCAGGGCGAGCCTTCCAGTTTGTTTCTTCATAGTGGATTTCGCGCGCCTCCGCGCCGGGCTGCGCCTTCATCCGCCAAAAGCCGCCAGTACCGTGGGTGTGCCCGTGATTCGAAACGAACAGGATCTCCGACCCGTCATGTGACCACACCGGGTTGATCTCGTGGTCCACCTGGCTGTAGTAATAGCGAGGAAGCAAGCTGACGTTGTCGGCAGTGAGTTGCTGGACTTCGCTCAGCTCACCGTCTTCGAATCGTCCGGCAAAGATGTGGAAATGACCTTTGTTGGCAGTCGAAACAAACACCAGCCGCTTTCCGTCGGGAGAGAACCGCGGCTCGAGGTTCACCGCACCCCCGGATGTGAGCTGTCGCGTGCGCCCATCGTGCAGGTCGAGCAACCACAACTCAACGGCATCGTGGTCGTAGCGCGCAAAAGCGACCCAACGCCCATCTGCCGACCAGTCGGGTTGGTAGTCATAGCCCGGCCCTGCCGTCAGTTGTTCGGCCATCAGACCGTTCACATCCTGCCGCCACAGCGATCCTGCCATGGAGTAAATCAGCGTCCGGGAATCCGGAGACCAGGCCACCGCACTTGGTCCCGTAGTGAGCTGAGGCAGGTACATCTCGCGATAGTAATAAGGATGTGGGAGGTCAATTTGCTTGAGCACCGACTCCCGCTGCGCCAGGCAGCTCGCGCAGAGTAATAAGAAGACGGCAATGCAAAGACGAATCATTCGAGATCGGAACCAGGTTCTTCCGTAGCTCAAAAGCGAGACAGATTATACCGTGCCGGACCAGATCAGCAATTTACCTGACAAACGGCATAACGGGGATCACTACTTGCGAGGTCGCCGTCCCCTTGGTGTATAGGAGAATCAAAGTTCCTCGATCGTCACCTTACGTCGCGAAGCCGATGGAGAATGGTATGGTCCTGAGCCTTGCAATTCCCGAGCGAGTGATGTGCAAGCACTAAGCCGCTGGCGCGGCGGACTCTACCGTGTCCCGGACTCGAAGTTGGTCTTCGATAAACCTTGTTCCTCACCTCGAGCCTTGGCGCAGGCGTACAGCAGTCCCGCCAGCCACTGACCCGCAGCACAGTGTTTTCAGCGCCCTCGAACAGTGGGTGGAAAAGGGTGTCGCACCTGGTCCGATCATCGCAACAAAATACGTGAACGACTTAGATCCGTCGCAGGGCGTCAAGAGATGACACGCCCGCAGATTGCACAATAGACCGACGCCCGAACTGGGCACGGCGGAGGGATGTGTAAGCGACTCACTAATCATACGCCTGTATTGCATCGGTGACGGTTCGCAACCGGACACAGCTAAAAGAGTGCAGCAGGAGCCGCATTGGGACGGCGGAATCTTTTAGTCTGTTGTTGCAACGAGAAAATGTCGTATTAACTGCAACGAGATTCTGTCACCCCTCGCTGGTTAAGTCACGGCGGCTAGAGCGGGCCGGCCACCGAGGTTGTAGATGCGAGGCATCGGGGTTTTTGTTTTCTGCCGGGAGATGCGAGGGGCAGGGCGGCGATGGGCGTGTTCCAGCCACCGCAACGGCAAGGGCAACGGCAACGACAAAAGCAAAACCCTCCTATAAGAGACAAGCAGCCAACCATCCAGGCGGTGGGAAAGTTCCACGGTGTCCCCGGCGTAGCCACGTTTGGAAGACAAAGGCGGAAGGGCGATGGAGGGGGCGCCGAAGGGGATGACGTGATCGGGGCCGACCACGCGCTGGTAGCGAAAGCTGAGGCAGCGGTCGAGATCGAAGCGCGCGGGGAGGGAGCGGAAGTCGCGCTGGGCTTCGCGTGGGGGGACGGCGAATCGTTGGTTGTAGTCGGCGCAGAAGCAGGCGAGGACTTGGTTGGCGGAGTCGAGATCGCAGGCGCGGGCGAGGCGGAGTTCGCTGACCAGGCGGTCCTGACAGGTGCGCCAGACACGCTCGATGCGGCCTTTGGCTTGGGGAGAGTAGGCGGGGATGTGCTGGATGACGAGTTCTTCCAGGGCGCGGCCTAATTGGGTGGGGCACTGTTTTCCAGCGAGTTGTTCGGCCACGGTCCAGTGGGGATGGTTGCGGTGAAAGATGCCGTGGCGGTCGCGGTAGAGGCTGAGGGGCAGGCCATGAGTGGTGACCATGGCGTGCACCGCGCGGAGATAGCCGAGAGTATTTTCCGCTTCGAGTTGGAAGGGAGCGGAGAGGATTTGGCTGGTGGCGTCATCCGGCAAGCCGACCAGGGTGAGCTCGGGGCCACGGCCTTCGAGCCAATCATGGCGGCTAGCGTCGGTGAGCACCATCATGCCGAAGCGGGGACGGCGCAAGCGGCGGGCGCGATACTGGCGGGGACGGCGCTTCTGCGGGGACGCGAGTTTGGCGCGGCGCAAAATGCGGCGCACGCTCTCGCGGCTGAGGCAGAGGTTCTCTTCGCGGTGCAGTTTCTGGCAGAGAGGAGAATCGTTGAAGCCCGGATACTTGCCGCGTGCCAGTTCCAGGATCGTCCGGCGCAGAGCCGCAGGCAAAGCCCAGGGCATGGGCCGTCCCGATTGCCGTGATGCACCCAAGCCACCGAGTGGGGACGGTAGCGCCGCTTGAGCCGCTGCACTTGCCGTTCACTCCGTTGCAGCAGACCTGCGGCCTCGCTCACGCGCAGCCGCCCGGCCACCGCATTCTCAATCACTTTCACCCGTTGGAACTCTTTCTGACTCAATGTCACCATCCCTCCAGGGTGACAAAGTCTCGTTGCAGTTAGGGGGTGACATTATCTTGGAGCATCTACAGCGGAATCTTTTAGTCTTGACAGCTACTATCGCCGGGACGATACTTGCAGCCTCGGTCGCATCGCCTCGGCAGCGGTTCTCTCCGGGTCACTATCCGTTTCCGGTCAAAATTGTGCCAATACAGCGCCTGAACTCACACCCAAAGGAATTCGTATGCGAACATCGAGTCGTCGTCGCTTTGAGCTAGCACTGCTTGTGCTGGCTATCGTTGCTGTAACTATCCCAGCGGCTTGTTCCCAAACCTTTTCCGTGCTGTACAACTTCGGAAGCAAGAGCGAAGACCCGTCGAGACCTTACCAGTCGGGCATTGTAGCGCAGGGCCGTGATGGCAACTTGTACAGCACGACATATACCGGCGGAGCGAACGGAGACGGCGCCGTGTTCAAAATCACATCCAGCGGAGCATTGACTCGCCTGTACAGCTTCGATGGTACCGATGGCATGTACGCTTTTGGCGGGCTGACACTGGGTACTGACGGGAACTTCTACGGCACCACCAACGTGGGTGGCGCTTCGAGCTACGGAACCGTGTTCAGAGTCACGCCCAGCGGGAAGTTGACTGTGCTCTACAGCTTTACGAACGGCACCGATGGGGCATTGCCCTATGCGCCGCCGATTCAAGGCACGGATGGCAATTTCTATGGCACAACATCGCAGTACGGTAGTGGCGGATATGGCGCTGTGTACAAGATCACGCCCACGGGCAAGTTCACGACACTTTATCACTTCGATAGCACCCACGGCTCCACCCCGGTCGCCCCGCTGGTTCAGGGCACCGACAGCAACTTTTATGGAACAGCGGCGAAAGGGGGTGCTAACGGCGTCGGCGTGGTGTTCAAGATCACGCCCTCTGGCAAGCTTAGTGTGCTCCCAATATCCTAACAGCCTTCTGATTCAAGGGAGCGACGGCAACTTCTATGGGACCACCTATGAAGGAGGGAGCATTGGTCTTGAAGGTTGTTGGTGGGGCGAAGAAATTTCGGAAGCCTTGCACCGCTGGCAGTGTATGCGTTTTTGTATGGGGTCGCTACAACCTTGGGTTGTCTTCGCTTGATCGGGGCAAGTCAAGCATTCTCAGCAAGTGACACAATCATCAGCTACTTGATTGATTGACAGAAACTTACTTAAAATGAACGATTTACGGGATTTCGATGGTGTGTCTGCCAGTTCCACCACTTCCGCACTTTGGTAAGAAACGTAAGCAACAATGCTTCTGAGCGTGTTTCCTCCTGCATCCGCATTTTTCTTCGCGTAGGTGCGAAGCGCATTGCGCTTTCAATGTTACCGTGTCGGGCTACGTTACTGCAACGAAAAGGGGCGATGTGTTCCCTGGGGCTGTCAGAATTGCGGGCACGGCAGAACTTTTGGCTTCGGCCGTGTTTGATCTTCTTTTAGCACCTATTTGGCCTTAAAACATCGACGAACCCACAGTTTTACCGAGCCATGCGGACCGGATAGGGAGCGCCTTCCCGTGATTCCGCCAGCTTTCTTGAAAGAGGGAGCACTCATGAAATGGTAGTAGTGCGGGTGGTCCTGTTATATTTTCGTTAGTTGGTTCGGCCCGCACCGTCTCCTAAATATCAATATCCTTACGCGAAATCACGGAGTGGTGAAATGCAGCAGACATCGAGACGAAATTTTCATTATGCCAGACTGGCGTACTGCCGAACTGTTCAATTGTTCTTGAAGAGTAAGATGAAAGCGGTAGGATCCGCCAGCCGGAAAAGGGCGTTTCTCCTGGCCAGTCGGCGGGCATGCTTCAGCGTTTTGGTCGGGCTAGCGAGCTGCGGATTGTTGACCGCCCAAAATGTTGTTTTGACCGGCTCACTCGGCGGAAGGGTCACGGACCCGAGCGGAGCGGTGGTACCGGGAGCGTCGGTGGTCGTGCAAAGTCTTGCGACCGGCGTGCAGCAATTTGTCGAGACAAACCATGCCGGGCTCTACCGACTTCCGGTGGTCATGCCGGGCGCCTATTCGATCACCGCAAGTGCCAAGGGTTTTCGTGATGTTCAAGTCCTGGTGCGGGTGCTGGTCGGGAATACTACCTCGCAGGATATCAAGCTGCAGGTGGGGTCCAGCCAGGACACGGTGAAAGTAAACGGCACCACCCCGCTTCTGCGACCGGAGGAATCCTCCGCCACGACCGTGTTGGAGCGGTCTTTTATCGAGGAATTGCCGCTCAACGGACGAAAATACACCGACTTTAATACCCTGTCGCCGAATACCAGCTACGACGGCGACACTGATACCGTGAGCATCGCCGGACAGCAGGGCGCAGAGGATTCGGGATACGCCAACGGAAATGGCTCGAACGCCTTCACTGTGGACGGATCCAATGCGACGAACAACTTCTTCGCCGACATTATCGGCCGTTACCGCATCCCGTACCTGTATGGCGAGGACGCAGTCGAGGAGTTCCAAGTTTCGGCCAGTCCCTACTCGGCGGTCTATGGTGGCGGAGCGGCGTTCGTCAACACTGTGACCCGCTCAGGAGGTAACGCGTTCCACGGCAGTGCGTTCTATTACAATCGGAACTCCGCGACGGGAGCCAACGACGCCCTCGACAAAGCCAGCGGCTTTCCTAAGCCGGAAGATGCTTTGCAACAATTCGGCGCCGGAGTGGGCGGGCCGATCCTGCGCGACCGTCTATGGTTTTTCGTGGATTATGAGCAACAACTGCGGAACAATCCGATTTCTGTCATCAACTCGGCGTTGGCGACGAACCCTTCGAACTTGGACGCATTTGTGCTCGCTAATTTTTTCCCACCCTCTGTAACGACGGCCCCAGCGCTGCCTCCGCCCAACGGAGCTTTGCCAGTACCGAACCTCGATACTCAGGCCCAAGTTCCGGGCAATCCGTACTACCAGGTCTACCTTCAGCAAGTGTCGAACACGATCAATGCGCTCAACTCCAATCTCGGCAGCCAGGCGAGGAAACGCAACGATCTGGTGGTTACGCCGCGGCTCGATTATCAGGCCAGTCCCCACGACGGCTTATTCCTCAGCTTCAATGTAAACCGGTTCAACTCGCCCGGAGGCGTTATCACCGACCCTACCACGGGCAACTATGGGACGCAAACGCTGGCTAACGCCACTGTGCACACCTTCCAGGCCACCCTAGGCTGGACGCACACGTTTTCCTCCCGCCTGCTCAACGAATTTCACGCGGGCACTTCGCAAGACAACGAGATCTCGACCCCCACCGGCCTCGCTCCAAACATCCCCACCTTGATTCTGGACAGTCCAGCCTCGTTCGTTCTAGGCAACGCCCCTTTTTCGATTGGAAGGGTGTTTGAAAGGCAGTACTCTCTGGCCGACAGGGTCGATTACGTAATCGGCAAACACACGCTGCAATTCGGTTTCGATATGAACCGCGCCTGGGATGCGGACAAAAATGATGGCGGCGCGGACCCCAACGCTGCTGTCCAGTTCGGGTCGCCCCTCGGCAGTTATGAATTTTCAAACCTCGAAGCGTTTGCTCTCGGTGAGTACAACATCTTCAGCCAGACAGCGGGCAACCCTACTTTTTCTTTTCATGTGCCGTACTACGGATTCTACGTGCAGGATACCTTCCGCGCCTTGCCGAAGTTGACGCTCGAAATGGGCCTGCGCGAGGACTTCCAGATTTACCCGCAGCCGGCAAGAAATCCGGCGTTCCCGCTCACAGGACAGTATCCGAACCAATACCTGCGCCTCGCGCCGCGCTTCGGATTTGCCTGGCAGCCCGCCTCGAAAACCGTAGTGCGGGGAGGATTCGGGCAGTTCTACACCAACATGAACGGCCTGAATTACCGCAACGCAGTGGCCTCGAACGGCCTGCCGTCACAGCAGTCTTCGGCTAGTGTCAGCTACGGAGCCGGCGCGCCAAACCAGCAGACGCCAACCTTCCCGAATATTCTCCCCGCGAATTCCCCGCTGTTCGCCGCTTCTCCAGACATTTCCCTGGTTTCTCCGCAGTTTCGGGTGCCTTACATCCTGCAGGCGAGTTTGCAGATTCAGCGCGAGATTTTCGAGAACACAACTCTGAGTATCGGAACCATGTGGAATCACGGTGTGCATCTGTTTTCGGGCAGCGCCTACGACTTGAATCTGCAACCCTTGCACGGCACGACGACCTACACCGTCTGTCCTCCTGGCACGACAACGGCGCCCTGCACAGGACGGACGATCACTCTGCCGAACATGGACAACGGACTGCTCACCGAAGGCCGCATCAACCCCAACTTCAACGGGATCAACGAACTGATCAGCCCGGCGCAAAACCAGTACAACTCTTTGTTCGTGCAGTTGCAGCGCCGCATGTCGGAAGGTGTTTCGCTGCAACTTTCTTACACGTTTGCCAAGAGCATCATGCTCGATGGAATGGATTTCAACAATCAGTTCGACTTCAGCAATACCCATGCTCCCTCGCTGCTCGACCAGCGGCACAGCATTAGTTTTGCCGCTGTCTATCGGCCCGACATGGAACGGCTGACTGCTTCCGATACGGGCCGGAAGCTCCTCTCCGGCTGGACGTTGAGCAGCGTCATGCAGTTCTCCTCGGGCCGTCCCTACGCGGGGTTGTTGAGTCCTGCCTGCACCAGCTCGACCCTGTCATTCAGCAATTGCGACGGCGCCAATGACAACCTGAACGACAGCGCCTTTAATCAGGCTACGGCGAACACCGCCGCAGGCATCAATGGCGCGGGCCCTACGCCCGACATCGGCCTGAATTCTTTCTACGGCCCGTGGCTGGAGAGAATTGACGTTGGATTGGCCCGCAGTTTTGAAGTCAAGGAAGGCAAGGAGCTGAAATTTCAGGTGCAGGCGTTCAATCTGTTCAACCACGCCAACTACTATGTGCAGAACGGCAACGGGATCAATCAGCTGCAATACAACCCCATTGGGACCAATTGCGGCGACGGCTTATCGTCGAACCAGCAATGCTATCTGGTGCCCAATTCCGGACCCGGCAATTTCGGAGCCCTGCAGGAAGTCAGCCCCAACGGCCTTCCACGCGTACTGCAGTTCTCGGTACGGTTCACGTTCTAGCCCGACCTGCGTCAAGGGCGGTTCGCCACACTGCCGTCGCGAGAGCAATGCTTACCTCCACGCATTTCTTATGGAAATGCCCGGACAGTCCCAGCGCTTTCGCTGTTCGTCTTGTTTCCATCCACCTTGACCGGTTCTGGTTTCTTTCGGTCTAGGACGGGCTTGGCCATGTGTAGGTTGAGTGCTTGTTCCAACTGCGTCATGAGGGTTCGCAGGTTCTCGTCGCCCGTGTCCAAGACCGCGCGCAGATCTGCGCTGGCCGTCATTGCTTGCTGATAAGCATCGCGAGCCTGGGACAAAAGATCCACCTGCTGCATAAACGCCGTGGCGGATTTGCGAAAGCTTTCTACTGCGCTAATGTACGTTGCCATAATGCCATCGCCTTTTTCCAACATTGCTTGTACTCCTTTTGGGCTGGTCGTAGAGTTTCTGAGACACTCAGGGGCGGGCCAGACCAGCATTATGAACTTGCTCGATCAGAGCGTCAAACTGATTTTCACACCGCTGGGGCAAGATTCTTCCAGCGATTGCTGTTCAGAGCCATAGGCTACGACGAACTGTGCCCAGGCGTGCTTTAAAACCGGTAGGCTCTGGCGCTTTCTTGAGTCCCTGCACGGTATCTTCTGTTGTCCTGAGCGGTTCTACTGTTTTGTTGGCTGCGTCTTCCGTCGCGACTGTACGCGTCTTTTGTTCAGCGGCCACATTTGGCTGATCCGCGAGAAGCTTTGCAGAGATCTCGTTCCACGTACTTGTGTTTCCGGAAACGATCTTGCAGATATCTTTGAAGCCTTGGTCAGCATCCGACTCGCTTGTGACTGGCAGGCTGAGATCGGCGGTCATATCCTGGGAGCCAAGGAAGCTGAATAGAACCACCCCGCAGTGGTTACAGAACTGGCTGCCCTGAGGATTAGGATGCCTGCACGAAAGGCAAATGAACTTCGCCTGACCCACGGCTGCATTGCCAGAATGATCGCTTGGAAGTTCCTGCTCAGCGCCTTCGGCGTCGCGCGAAACATCAACGCGCGATTCATAATTCAGGAGGGTCTCGACCAGTCGCGCCAGAAGCTGCAATGCGATCGTGTGCTTTTCGGTGAATCTCTTCGGTTCATGGGAGAGGACTTCCAGAACGCCAACCACATTCTGCGCATTGAACACAGGAACGGCCAGGATCGAGCGTATACCTAGCTCGACGCAACTCGAACCATCCACCCTGGAGTCAGTCTGGGTGTCCTCACAACAGACGACCGCTGCAGTTTGCACGCAGGTCGCGGTGAAGCCGCTCTCGATGTTCAAACGGGTTCCAACCGGAGGCCCCAACTCACCCGAGCAGGCCCGGCATGACATAAGGTTTCCATCAGAAAGCACCAGGGCAGCTCCACTCGCTCCGGTCGCGTACTGCGCACTGCGTGTTATCTGTTCGAAGATTTTGCAGTCGAAATCAGGACTCCAGCCGTGAAGGCCGATGGAGTCCCTTATGAGGCCCGGTTTTGCGGCAGCAGCCATAGGTATCCTTTGAAACCTCGAGGTAGCCGGAATTCTACCCGATGGCGCGCCATACAGCCACTACCCAAACGGGCCAAAGCCGTGCACGAAAGAGCTAAGGTGCGAAATTGGTCGCTCTGGATTAAAGCTTGCTGAGGAAATCCACGATTTCGGGCTGGCTCCATTCCACCGCCCCGATAAACTTGCGGCGGACGATGCCGTTGCGGTCGATGATGTAAGTCTCCGGCCACTTGAAAGACCCATAAAGATTGCTAGTTTTCTGGTCTGGATCACGCACTGTAAGGAAATCGACTTTGTAATCTTTCAAAAATTTGTGATAGGCGTTGCCGTCCACATCTATGCTGATGCCAACTACAGTTAGACCCTTGTTCTTAAAGCGTTGCTGTAACTGCACCAGCGATGGCATCTCTTCTACACACGGCGCGCACCAGGTGGCCCAGAAGTTCAAGACGACGACTTGTCCGCGGAGTTCACTGAGTGAGACCTTGCGATCTGCGTCCTGCACGGTAAACTCGGGAGCAGCCGTACCAATACGAGGTGGGCGGGAGCCGCGATAGCAGCCAGCCAGGAGAATGATGAGAATGGGGAGGAGAACGGAGGCGCGTCGCACAAAGCTATAATACCTAATTCAGCCGATGACGGCGCAATATCCAGTGGAGGAGCGGCCCAGGGTATCGGTCATTCGTGCCGGCACGCAACGAGGAAGCGTGGCTTGGGGATTGCTTGAGAGCGCTAGTCTGGAGAGCGTCCTCCTGAATCGAGATCCGGCAGTTCGCTCTTGACCGGATCTGAGTTCATTACTGAGCCCATGCGGATCCGGTTCATCACAAGCACGCCCATGAACGTTTTCGGAGGGAGTGGGACGTTTGTGGGAATCTGCACATTAGCAAACGCTTTAATTGCACTCGGCGCCTCGGTCGAGCTGGTCGTTCCCAAGTTCAACTTCCCTATTTATACGATTCAGCGCCTGCTTTTTAATCAGTGGCTGCGTTTCGGACCAACCGATCACTACGATGTTACGGTTGGTTTCGATATGGATGGCTATACCGTGGCAGGAGTGGGCCACGGTCTGCACATTGCGTCGATCAAGGGAGTGATTGCAGACGAGTTGCGCTTCGAGTCGGGCCTTACGAGAGCCACGATGTGCTTGCAGGCAAGGTGTGAGCGACTGCATGTGCTCCGGGCGGCTTCGGTCATAACAACGAGTCAGTACGCTTCTCAGCGCATTCAAGAGCTTTACGGTCTACCGTACTCACCCTCAGTGATACCCGAACTAATCGATCTCGCCGCCTGGGAAAAACTCTCGAAAGAAAATCCCCATCCCCCAGATGCTGACAGGTTTGTTGTGCTCTCCGTTTGCCGTTTCTATCCGCGGAAGCGGCTGAACATTTTACTTGCCGCAGCGGAGCGGCTTCGTGCCGCGATTCCGAGCCTCAGCGTGCGGATCGTAGGTGGCGGCCCGGAGATTCATCACCTGAGGAGCAGCTGCCGAGAAAAGAACCTGAAGGATATTGTGACATGGCGGAAAGACATATCCCAGTCTGAGCTGTCACGCGAGTACAACAATTGCCACATCTTCTGCCTCCCCAGCGTTCAAGAGGGCTTCGGACTGGTCTTCCTGGAGGCGATGGCACATGGCAAACCCATAGTCGCCGCACGTTCTGGAGCCGTCCCAGAAACCGTCCGGCACGGTGTACTGGTCGAACCGGACAGTGAAAGTGCGCTCGCGGAAGCGATAGAACTGCTTTACCGAAGTCCTGACCGTCGCGCCGCACTGGGCGCTGCGGGGCTTCAATTCGTCAAGCAGTTCGACGCACCGGTCGTGGCTAAGTTGTTTATGCGGACGATCAAAACCTTAACCGAGAGCGAAGCTGCTTCTGCAAATTTGACATAATCGAGAGGGGTTGAGTTGGAGCCCTGAGAGGGCTCACACCACGCCCACGCCGAGTCCCTAGCTCATGCACTTACAGCCCTGGTTAGGGGCTCCACGTTTAACGTCGGCGTTTCGTCTCATCCAGCCGATGTAACACCCATTCCTCCTATAAAATATTCTGTCACGAGAGGTTGAGGAGTCAGGATGGTCTATCTAACCCGCAAAGCTGAATTCTCGGCTTCGCACTATTATCACAATCCCGAGTTCACGCCCGAGGAGAACCAACGCATCTTCGGCAAATGCAATAACCCCAATGGGCACGGGCACAACTACACCCTCGAGGTCACGGTCAAAGGGGAGGTAGACCCGCGCTCTGGATTCGTCGTGGATCTGAAGCAGCTGAAGGATACGATGAGCAGGGAAGTGCTCGACGCCCTCGACCACCGGTTCCTGAACAAAGAAGTGCCGGAATTTCTTACCAGCATCCCGACGACAGAGAACCTGGCCATCGCGATCTGGCAACGCTTATCTCCGAAGTTGGAGGCTGCACAACTGCACCGCGTGCGAGTGTATGAGACGCCCGACTTATTTGTTGATTTCTACGGAGAAGCATGAAGGCATACCTGACGCGGCGGTACATGTTTTCAGCTTCACATCGGTTGCACAGCGACGCTATGTCAGACGACGAAAATGCCGCGACCTATGGCAAGTGCAACAATCCCTACGGACACGGCCACAACTACAGGCTCGAAGTCACGGTGAGCGGTCCGGTCGACGAGAGCACAGGGATGGTTTGCAATCTGATGGATCTGGATGGGTTCGTGCACGGCGAGATACTGGAACGCTTCGATCATCAGAATCTGAACACGCTGCCCGAATTCGCGGGAGCAGTCCCAACCACGGAAAACCTGTGTATCGTCATCTACGATATTTTGCAGCGCGGCTTCGGCTACGCTCATCTTGAAAAGGTGCGCTTTGAAGAAACGATGATGAATTCGTTCGAATATTGGGGAGAGAATCGGGTACTTGAGTGATTTAGAAATTCGGTAAACGGAGATTGTGCTTCTCAAATGTCGCCGGAGATTAGAACGGCCAGTTTCGTGGAAGGACACGGCTTCCAGCCGTGCCGCTGCCGACCCAAAAGAGTGCGGGCTTTAGCCCCTGAGGGCAACTACACCTCTAATTACTAATCGCTCGATTTCGAAATCGGGAAACCATGACACCTTCGGTTGAAACGTCGACCTTAACCAGCGCCAGTTTTGAAGATCTGGTGCGCGAAATCATCGTTCGCCTGGGTGAGGATCCCACGCGGGAAGGACTGGTGCGCACGCCCAATCGCGTGCACCGCGCCTTTGAACATCTGACCAAAGGTTACAAGGACAACGCCGAGGCAATGCTCAAGAAGGCTCTGTTCACTGTGACCTATGACGAGATGGTGATCGTCAAAGACGTGGAGATGTTCAGTTTGTGTGAACATCACATGCTGCCTTTTTTTGGCAAGGTGCACGTGGCGTACATCCCCAACGGCAAGGTGATTGGTCTGAGCAAGATTCCGCGGCTGATCGAAATTTTCTCGCGCCGCTTGCAGATACAGGAACGCCTCACCACGCAAATTGCAGAGACCATCCAGAAAGCTATCGAGCCGCAGGGGGTGGGGGTAGTGATCGAGGCCCGCCACCTCTGCATGATGATGCGAGGCGTGGAGAAACAGCACTCGGCAGCAGTCACGTCGTCCATGCTGGGCAGCTTCCGCAACGAGCAGGAAACCAGAACCGAATTCCTATCTCTGATCCGGAACCGGACAAACGGAGTTTAACGAGCTAAAGAGGACTTGGAAACGCCAACCGCTTTTAGAACGCGTCAATCCCGGTAACGCTCTGCCCAATGATCAATGTGTGAATATCGTGCGTGCCTTCATAAGTCTTCACCGATTCCAGATTCATCATGTGGCGCATGAGCGGGTACTCGTCGGCGACGCCGTTGGCGCCAAGGATGTCGCGGCCCATTCGTGCGCACTCGAGCGCCATCCAGACGTTGTTTCGCTTAGCCATGGAGACGTGCTGGAATTCAGCTTTGTCCTGGTCCTTGAGACGTCCTACCTGCAGCACGAGCAGTTGGCCTTTGGTGATTTCGTTGATCATCCAGGCAAGTTTCTCCTGGACCAGTTGGTGCGAGGCGATAGGCTTATCGTGAAATTGCTTGCGCAGCTGCGCATATTGCAAGGCGCAGTCGTAGCAGGCCATGGCCGCGCCCACGCCTCCCCAGGCGATTCCGTAGCGGGCCTGGTTGAGGCACATCAGCGGAGATTTGAGACCGCCGCTTTTTGGCAAGAGGTTAGACTCGGGAATGTGAACGTCCTGCATGGACAAGCCTGAGGTCACCGAGGCGCGCAGCGACCACTTGCCGTGGATGTCTTTGGCGCTGAAGCCGGGGCGGTCGGCCTCAACCAGAAAGCCGCGGATCTGGTTGTCTTCGTTTTCGACCTTGGCCCAGATTACAGCGACGTCCGCGATCGAGCCGGAGGTGATCCACATCTTTTCGCCATTAAGGACGTACTCTTTCCCAACCTTGCGGGCGCGGGTACGCATGCCGCCGGGATTCGAACCGAAGTCGGGCTCGGTGAGCCCAAAACAGCCGAGTTTGTCTCCTTTTTGCAGTGCGGGCAGCCAGGTTTGCTTCTGTTCGTCGCTGCCAAACGCGTAAATGGGATACATGACCAGCGCCGACTGCACGCTCACGAACGAACGTATGCCCGAGTCGCCGCGTTCCAGTTCCTGCATGACCAGGCCGTATTCGACGTTGGACATTCCCGCGCAACCATAGCCTTTGAGGCTGGCGCCGTAGAAGCCGAGGTCGGCCATGGGTTTCACCAGTTCCCGCGGGAACCGGCCGGCGCGATTGCATTCTTCGATGATCGGAACTAGATTATCTTCGATGAATTTGCGGGAGGTATCGCGAACCAACCGCTCGTCGTCGGTCAACAGGGCATCGAACCCGATAAAGTCCACTCCTCGAAACTTTAGTGCCATGAGATTCTCTTTCTGCTTCGGCCGCCAACAGGCGCAGTATATAAGGGAAGACGAAACTCTCCACGCTAACAAAGGGCGGAGGACGCGTCAAACGGAGTTGCGTTTTACAATCTTTTTGCAAACTGGACACGCACGTATACTTGATAGGCATCTAAACTGTTAGCGTCATCGGAGGCACGGCAAATCGGCATATGATTTTTGCCCTCAAAAACCGGGCATTTCAACTGATGATAATTGTCGCGTCGCTCGCTTTCCTCTCTCGGACGGCGACTGCTATCGATACTATCGCCAGTGCGACTTCGTTGGATCACGGGTTCAGCCTGCTCTACAATCTCGACTTTGAGCGGGCCCATCAAGTCTTTCTGTCCTGGCAGCAGGAGCACCCCGACGATCCGCTGGGGCTCGCGTGCGATGCCGCAGGGCTGCTTTTTTCGGAGTTCAACCGGCTGGGCGTACTGGAAGCGCAGTTCTATGCGGATGACCAGACATTCGCGGCGCGCAAGAAACTCACGGCGGATGCCGCCGTCCGTGACCGCTTCTACGCGGCGCTGGATCAAGCGGACATCCGAGCCCACTCACGTCTAAGCAAGATCCCAAAGGATCGTGACGCCCTGTTGGCTCTAACCATGTCGTCCGGGCTTAAGGCCGATTACGCGGGACTGATCGAGAAGCGAAATCTGGCCTCGCTGCACTACACAAAAGAGGCGACCGCTTGGGCCGAACAACTGCTGGCAGTGGATCCGGAATGCTATGACGCTCATCTTGCCACCGGCGTCAGCCAATATATTATCGGCAGCATGGCCGCGCCGATACGCTGGCTGGTGCGTCTGGGCGGTGTCGCAGGCGACAAGCAGAAGGGAATCACAGAATTGCAATTGACGGCGCAGCGTGGTCACTATCTCGCACCCTTCGCGCGCATTCTGCTGGCCATCGCGTATGTCCGGGAAAAGGACAAAGCACAGGCTCGCGAACTGCTGGTCTCGCTGCGCAACGACTTTCCGCAAAACCCTCTTTTCACTCAAGAAATCGCGCGATTGGACACCCAATCGATCCATCGACCGTAGGTGCAGCTCGCTATTTAGTGATTGATTAGAAATTTACAATTCTGTAACCATTCTGTAACAATCAAGATTGAGCCTTACGAGTGACTAAATTCTCGAGGAGGAATCATCGCTTGATTCGTCGCATCGCACTTTTTTGTCTTGCCCTGTCGGTATCCGCCGTTGCCCAGACGACTTTGAATGGCGCTGGCGCAACCTTCCCCTATCCCATGTATTCGAAGTGGTTCAGCGAATACCACAAGCTACACTCGGATGTTGAGATAAACTACCAGTCCATCGGAAGCGGCGGCGGTATTCGCCAGGTTTTGGCAGGTACGGTTGACTTCGGCGCCAGTGATGGCCCTATGACAGACGAGCAACTGGCCCAAGCCAAAACAAAGATCCTGCACGTGCCGACAGTATTAGGCGCGGATGTTCCAGCTTACAATATCCCTGGAGTGACGGCAGAGTTGAAGTTTACGCAAGAGGCTCTGGCGGGCATATTCCTCGGCAAGATCACCAACTGGAATGACAAGGCCATCGCTAGTGCGAACCCGGACGTCAAGCTGCCCAGCGATCAGATCATCGTTGTGCACCGCTCTGACGGTAGTGGCACAACCTACATCTGGACGGACTACCTTTCCAAGATCAGCCCGGAATGGCAAGCCCAAGCCGGCAAGGGAACATCGGTAAAATGGCCGGTCGGTCTCGGTGGCAAAGGCAACGAAGGCGTGGCCGGCATGATTCGCCAGATGCAAGGTTCAATCGGGTACATCGAACTGATTTATGCTATTCAGAACAAGATTCCCTACGGAGTGGTGAGAAACGCCGCCGGCAATTACGTGAAGGCCAGTTTGGAGAGCGTGACGGCTGCGGCAGCTTCTGCTCCTAAGATGCCAGCCGACTTTCGCGTCTCCATCACGAACGCGCCGGGAAAAGATGCATATCCGGTTTCGAGCTTCACTTGGCTGTTGATTCCGGTTCAATCCAAGGATCCCGCCAAGGGTAAGATACTCGCCGACCTTCTAAATTGGATAGTGAATGACGGACAGAAGATGGCCGCTGATTTGGCCTACGCGCCGCTGCCTCCGAGCGTGGCGGCGAAGGTCAAGGATGAAATCAAGCAGGTCCACTAGAGAGACGCAGATCCAACGACGGCGCGGTTTTACAACGTGAAGTCCGGATGAGGGATTCAAGGGCGCCGGCGAAACCGCTAGCGCCCTTTTTCAGCGTCAGGACATCGCGACGGCCATGCCTTATACTGCTGGTTAGGATGAAAATATTGTTTAGTTCTACTTCTTGGGGTAATCGCGACTTCTGGCGTGTACGCAGCCGAGAAACTATATCAAACGGGCGATATCGTGGATATCGAGCAGTGAAGCCCGGTTCAAGCTGGAGAAGAACTACGTGTTCCTGACCGGCGCAGAGGTGCAATTCGTGATCAGAAAGCGCATTGCCGCGGCGTCTGCAGAAAAGATTTCCGGGTCCCCTTCTCAGAAGAAGTAAAACCACAGTTAGGGTTTGAGTATCCGATTGGTTTCATCATAGTTATGGTTCGTGCCTCGCTGGATAATTCGGCGTATTACATCAACCGCGAAGCTTCGTGGCTGGCGTTCAATCGCCGTGTGCTCGAAGAAGTGCAGGACGAAGGCAACCCGGTGCTGGAGCGGGTTAAATTCCTTGCCATCAGCGCCAGTAACCTCGACGAATTCTTCGAAGTCCGGGTAGCGGGGCTCGTGCAGCAGATTGAAGACGGATATACGGAAGCCGGGCCGGACGGCCTCACGCTTCTGCAAGAACGCGATGTCGTTTCCCGGGAGACGCATGAGTTCGTAAGCGATCAGTGCCTATGTTGGAATGAGAAGTTGCGGCCCATGCTTTCTGAGAATGGGATCCGAGTGCTGGGTTTGCACGAGCTGGACGCCAAGGCGCGGGCTTTCGTCACCGAGTTTTGCGAACGGGAACTCGACCTGCTGCTGACTCCGGTTACGGTGGATCCGGCGCATCCTTTTCCGCGGGTCATCAACAAAGCTCTGTGCGTGGCATTTCTGCTGCGCCGCAGGCGGCGTTCGTCGATGACCTATACGGGCGTGGTGACGGTGCCGCGGGCCTTGCCGCGGCTGATCCGCGTACCTTCGGAGGGAACTGACGATTTTGTTTTCCTCGCTGACCTGGTCGCGCAACACGCTTCTCAGATGTATCACGGCTACGATATCGTGTCCTCGGCGGCATTCCGCGTTACTCGTAATAGCAATCTTTATCTGGCGGAAGAAGAATCCCGCAACTTACTGGAGTCGGTACGAACCGAGTTGCACAACCGCCGGAAAGGCGATGCCGTCCGGTTGGAGATCGAGTCCGACGCGGATCCGGAAATCATCGAACGCTTGCGCACCAACTTCGAACTGGAATCGTGGCAAGTGTTTTCCGTCAATGGACCGGTAAATCTTTCGCGCCTGTTTAATATCTATGATCAGACGGCGCATCCCGAACTCAAGTTCAAGCCGTTCCTTCCCCGTGAACTTCGCCTGACCGCCAAATCTCAGGATCTTTTCGAAGAACTTCGGCGGCACGATGTTCTGCTTCACCATCCTTTCGACTCCTTCGACGCCGTGGTTTCCTTTATTGAAGCGGCAGCAGAAGACCCGCGTGTGCTCTCCATGAAGCAGACGCTGTACCGCACCAGCGAGCACTCGTTGATCGTTCCCGCGCTCATCTCGGCAGCGTCCAAGAAAGAAGTCACGGCAGTCGTCGAACTGAAGGCGCGATTTGACGAAGACTCCAACATCCGCTGGGCGCGCGATCTGGAGGATGCGGGAGTGCAGGTGTTCCACGGTCTGGTGGGGCTGAAAACTCATTGCAAGCTGTCGCTATTGGTGCGCGAAGACCCCGACGGCGTCATGCGCCGTTACGCCCACCTGGGCACGGGTAACTACAACACCAGCACAGCTCGCATTTATACTGACGTGAGTCTGTTGACTGCTGACCCCGCAATTACCGGCGCGGTCCACGATGTCTTCAGCTTTTTGACCGCTTACGCCGAGCATCCCAATTATGGTCCACTCATGGTCGCGCCGCTCGATCTGGCTGAACATTGCCTAGCCCTCATTGCCCGCGAAGCGGAACACGCGCGCCACGGCCGTCCCGCCCATATCATCGCCAAGATGAACGCGCTGCTGGATAAAAACATTATTATGGCTTTGTACCGGGCTTCGCAGGCTGGAGTGAAGATTGATCTGATCGTGCGTGGAATGTGTGCCTTGCGTCCGGGTGTTCGTGGCGTGAGCGACCATATCCGGGTGCGAAGCATTGTCGGCCGTTTCCTCGAGCACAGCCGCATTTATTTTTTCGCGAATGGCGGCCAGGAGGAGGTTTATCTGGGCAGCGCCGACTGGATGCCGCGCAATCTTTACGAGCGGGTAGAAGTCATCTTTCCTGTGAAGGATGAGTTACTGCGAGAGCGCGTGCGGCAGGAGATTTTGGAGTCCTACTTGGCCGATAATGTGAAATCCCGTTTTCTGCAGAAAGACGGCAGCTACATTCGCGCTTGGCGCGCCCAAGGCAGACGGAAACCACCTGCGAAAGCGGCGGCCTTTAGCGCTCAGGACTTCCTCATAAGCTTGGCAGAAGGTAAGCAGGCGCCCGAAGCCATTCCCGCTGCACCGAGCCTGAGAAGCGACAGAACGGCAATTGGAAAGGAGCGGTAACGCGGCATGATTGTTTACTTTTTGCGTCACGCCAATGCGGGTAAACCTTTGGCCAACCTCAAGAAAGATGAAAAACGAGCCCTCGACAAAGAGGGCATCGAGCAGTGCGGAATTGTTGGACGAGCTCTGGCTGCGTTGGACGTTCATGTGGATACAATAATTTCCAGCCCGCTGAAGCGTGCCGCTCAGACCGCGTCACTGGTGGGCAACGAGCTCAGCTATGAAGGCAAACTGCAAATAGAAGACGCACTCCGGCCGGGTGCGTCCTTCGCCGACTTCCGCAAATTACTTGAAAAGTACGCCAAACAGGAAGCCGTCATGGTAGTAGGCCACAACCCTAATCTCAGCGAATTCTTGGGCCGCAGTATCAGCGAAACGGGATGCGAAGCGGGAACTGAACTGAAAAAGGGAGCGGTGGCGAAAGTGGAAATGGAACGCAACGGCGCTCTCCTCCATTGGTGCGTGACTCCGAAGGTCCTGCGCTTGCTTTACGCCGCCGCGGCTGAGAGCTCGCGGCCGAAGACCTCGCGAAAATAATCCTTCTCCTTCTCGACTGCCCAGAGTTCCAGATCAACGCTGCTGCGTTGCCCGGTAACCAGTGTCAATTTAACTTCGCCTTCGTGCACGCGGACGCGGGTGCTGCGAACCGCGGCGGTACGGCTCAGGTTTGACGCGCGCGCCAGGCGTAAGAGCAGCGAAGCCTTGAGCACCATTTCCTGGTCCACAGTGGGCAACACTTTGATGATAGCGTCTCCGGGGGCGGGTCGTGACTTCCCCAAATAGCGCGCGATGGCGGCAATGATTCGCCTTTGCTCCGGAGTGTAGCCGAGAATCTCCGAATGCGAAATGATGTAGTACGTGTGCCGGTGCCTGCCATTGCGGTTTACGTAATCGCCCACTTCGTAAAGCATAGCGGCTGCAGAAAGCCACTCCTCATACTCCAGCGGCAAACCGTGGACGGATTTCAACGCGGCGAACAAGTGCATGGCGGAGGCGCGCACATTCAGCGCGTGCTTCATATCCACTCGATAATGTGACACTGCGGCGCGGATCGAATCCCAGCGTTCCGATTCGATCTGCTTTCCCGATCGCGTGGTGCGATCGTATTCCGCCGCCATCTGGGCTAATAACCCGTCGCGCAATCCCAGCGGGGAATAGCGGAATCCAGGAAGCTGGCATCGCTCCAGAAGTCCAAGGTAAACCGCCGCTCCGGGGACGATAATTTCCGCGCGCCTTGGCCCCACGCCGGAAAGTTTCCGGCGTCCTTCAAGAGGCAGCCGCGCCAGCAGTTTTGCGATGCTTCGCATTTGGGTCTTGGAGACGGTGGCCGCCCGCGAGCCTTTCGTCTTGTAGAGCCCGTGGCAGACCGCAGCCAGCGATTCCGCGGTGCCGGAAGTTGCAATGACGACTTTCGGGCGAGCGCGTTTAATGCGATCGGCTGTGCGCTCGATTTCGCGGAATATGAATCCCCGCAATTGCCGCATCTCGGATTTCCGGGGCGGATCGTGACGCAGAAAGTCATTGGTCAGACGAACCGCGCCAAGTGGCAGGCTGACCGTGTTGCGGATGTGGCCCCCACTGGAAATCGTCAGCTCACAACTGCCGCCGCCCAAGTCCATCATCAGAACCGGAGATGAACTCACGCGCAGAGTTGATACCAGACCCAAATGAATCAGCCGGGCTTCTTCCAGGCCGGAGATGATTTCCACGTCCCATCCAGTGGTTGAGCGCACCCATTCCAGAAATGCCCTGGCATTGCGCGCATCTCGCAACGCGCTAGTGGCAACGACCCGCACCGAATCGGCGCCGGCGTTTTGAACGGCTCGATGAAACCGCCGCAGTACCTTGACGGTGGTGGCAATCGCTTCAGGAGATAGAAAACTGCTGCGAAAAACGGATTCGCCCAGGCGTGTGACTTCGCGGTCCTCTTGAATCTCGGTCAGCCGGTGCCGGGTTAGGCGCGCAATCTTCAGGCGGACGGAGTTCGATCCGATATCAACGGCGGCAAAGGTCGGCATGGCGGAAGGGCAATAGTGTACCGCTGAAGAGTGAGGTGCCGAAGAAAAAAGGCAGGAGGGAGTCTAGCACCCGGGTTACTGCGGCGCGTGCTCTTGACCAGGATAGTAGCCGGTGCGCGTCCTAACCACGAGTTTGCCGTATCCCTTGGCATGCGCTTCCACCCGGATAGCCCGGTAGCCGCCGGCGCTCTTCGGGGTCGAAGGCTTGTAGCCGATGGTGTATTGATTGCGAATGTCATGAGCGACGGTGCGGCTGATCTCATCGACTTCATCGAGGGTGCGGGGAAGAAACGCAATTCCTCCAGTTCGCTGGGCAATGGTCTCAAGCGCGCGGCGGGCGCGACGAGCTTTTTCTTCGCCCAACAAGCCGATGGCGTACACCGTGGGGCCATTCTCTTCTTGCAGGCGGCGAACCGCTTCTTCCAGAGACTCCCGGCTGGCGTTGTCCTCTCCATCAGTCACCACGAACAGGACTTTCTTTTGCAGTCTGGCGTTCTTTTTCATGTAATCGGACGAAGCCACGATCGCGTCATACAGCGCGGTCCCGCCCCGGGCTTCGACCTTCTCCAGTGCTTCCCGCAATTTGTTGATGTCATTGGTGAACGCCTGGTCGAGATAGTACTCATCGTTAAAGTTGACCACAAAGACCTGGTCCTGAGGATTGCTGGAGCGTACCAGGTTCAGCGCTGCTTTATTGACCTTGTCCCGCTTCTCCCGCATGGAACCGGAGTTGTCGATCACAATGCCCATGGCCACGGGGACATCCTCGTGCCGGAACGAAGTAATCGTCTGCGGCTGATTATTTTCAAAGACGCTGAAGGCACTCTTGTCCAGAGTTGTGACCAGGTGATTCTTGTCATCCATCGCGGTAGCATGCAGCACCACTTCTTCGACTTCTCTGGTGATGACGAAGACTCCGCTATCGCTGGAGCTCTGGCCCTGATCCGGCTTTTGTTGGGTCGCGCTGGGTTGAGCTTGGTTCTGCTGGTTCGGGTTTTCTTGATCCTGGTTTTTCTGATTCTGGGTTGGGGATTGCGGGCTTTGGCCCTGAGAGGATTGACCCTGCGGTTGCTGGTTGGCTGTGCTTGGCGCTTGAGCCAGGACTGCCTGGTGCCGGCACGCTATGGCGGTTGAAAGAAAGACAATCAGTAAAACCGGAACCCGACTATTCCGAAGGAGCATAGTACCCCGTTTTGGCGTACACCTTGAGCGGCGGCAAACCTTTCGGCGGAATCAATTTCACTTTTATTTTACGCCATTTGCCGTCGTGCCCGGGGTTTTTTGGACGGTATCCGAGTACATATTGATTGCGCAATTCAATCCCAATCTTCGTTGCCACATCAGCTAAGTCGTTGGGGTTATCAATGGTGAAAGAACGCCCACCGGTGAGCTCCGCAATGTCGCCTAACAAAGCTGGCCCTAAGGCTTCCTCAGGAGTAGCCATGTAGTGATCATAAATTCCGATCGCGTAGATCAGTAGATCGGCCTCTTTTACCGTGGATTTGATCTCGCCTTCGGTATAGCGGCTGTGATTGTCTCCTCCGTCAGAGATGATCAGCAGGGCTTTCTTTTGATACTTTGCCTGCCGCATTTTGCTGACGCCCAGATAAATCGCATCCAGCAGCGCCGTCCTTCCCTTTGGAACCGTATACACCAATTTGCCTTGGATGTCCTCCACGGAAGAGGTGAAGTCGGCGATCTCCTGTGGCTTGTCCGCGAACGCGACCAAGAAAAATTCGTCCTGCGGGTTGGCAGTCTTGAAGAACTCGATCACGGCCTCCCGGGCGCGCTCGATCTTGCTGGCCATACTTCCGCTCATGTCAAAGATGACCCCGATCGATACCGGAGCATCTTCGCTGGAGAAATGGCGGATCTCCTGTGCGTCCTTACCTTCAAACAGCTGAAAATTCTCTTTATCTAAACCTGTGACCAGGCGGTTCATGGGGTCAGTGATGGTCACCGGTACGAGAACCAGGTTGACCTCGGACTTGAGAGGTTTGGTATGGGTTTTCAGGGATGGATCGATCAAGTCGGCGGGGCTGGACTTGGAAGCCTCAACCCGAGGCGTAACGTGAACATCATCAATCGGGGTCTGAGCCAAGGCGACTGGTGCAAGGCAGAAGGTGACTGCGGCAGTTGTGATAACAAATAGCCAGAAAGCGAGATCACGTCTTCCCGTACACAGAACATCTCTGGGGATCCCTTGAAGGTCCAGGTGGAGAGCGCGGTGTGCGGTCAGGCGGCGAGAGCACTCGTGCCTGTGATAGCGGCCCACAAACACCTCAATTAGGCTGATCGTACCACAGGTTAAACCCCGTGGCGCCAGCCTTTTTTTCTCTTGCGAAAAATGATTCCCAAGCTTGCACGAACCCTCGGTCGAGTCATTCGTGTAAAGCCCAGCATCTCGATTTAATCATCTTTGTCACAACCTGATTGTCAAATGCCTGTCAAATTCGAGTTGTACGGCTTGCTCAACTGGCCGACGACCTCGGCGATTTCACAATTTTGGGTTTCCCGACGGTCCTGCCCAAGAAACTTCAAATCGCAAAAACCGCTGAGAACCACCCTAGAGCGTGCCGAGATGTACAATTCCTAATTCCACCTGTGGCTTACATCGCACCATTCCGTGCCTTACGTTACGATCCCGCCCGGGTCGATCTGACGCAGGTGGTGACCCAGCCCTACGACAAGATCACCCCGGGGATGCAAAATCGCTACTATGATGCCAGTCCCCACAATTTGGTTCGCATCATTCTCGGAAAACCGCAACCTACGGACCATTTAACGGAAAATGTTTACACTCGCGCTGCCGCTTCCTTTCAGGATTGGCGTCGCCAGGGCATCTTCCTGCCGGACCCACAGCAATCCCTGTACCTATACGTCCAGCGTTTTCAACCACCAGGCGGGGGCGTGGAATTGGAACGGCGGGGCTTCATTGGCTTGGGGAAGATTGAAGATTATTCGGCTGGCATTGTTTATCGCCACGAGCAGACCCTGGCCAAGCCTAAGGCGGACCGTCTCGAACTCTTGCGCGCGACCCGGGCCCATTTCGGCCAGCTCTTCATGCTCTACAGCGACCCGCCCAGCGAGATTGACGGAGCCCTATCAACAAACTCCGCACAGGATACGGAAATCTGTATAAACTTTCGCGATGAATATGGAGTTTTGCATCAAGTCCGAAGGGTCTCCGATCCCGGTGTCATTGAATTCGTCCGCAGTAAGATGCGCGACAAGAAGCTGATCATCGCCGACGGCCATCATCGATACGAGACCGCCCTGCATTATCGCAATGAATGCCGAGCGAAGCATGGACCGGCTTCGGCCGCTGCCGACCTTGCCCCATACGATCTCGTGATGATGACCTTTATCAATATGGATAGTTCTGGCCTGGTTGTTCTCCCCACGCATCGCATGGTGCATGGCCTGGAATCGTTCTCCACCGATGACCTCCGCGATCGCGCCCGATCGTATTTCAGTGTCGAAGAGGTCGACCCGTCGATCGATGCGGCTAGGGCCCTCGGAATTCTGCGCGCTGCCGGGCAGGCTGGCACTGCCTTGCTAGGGGTCACCGCCGATCGCGCTTTTCTGTTCGATACGCCGAGAGCGCTTTCTGCCAACCTCTTGCAAGGCTTGTCGCTACGCCAGCAGTCCCTCGATGTGGTCCAGTTGCACAAGTGCCTGCTAGAAGGTGTGCTGGGGATCTCAGAGGAAGCCATCCGCGATCAGAAGAGCATCAGTTACGTTCGCGACGCCGCGGAAGCGTTGGCCAGGGTGCGAGAGGGAGCTGCCAATGTCGCGTTTTTGATGAACCCAGTCCGCATGCGGCAAGTGCGGGACATCGCTCTCGCGGGCGAAGTCTTACCCCAGAAATCCACGGATTTCTATCCCAAGCTGCTAAGCGGTTTGACAATCTATGCGCTGGAGTAAATTGCACTTTTTGGTAGCGCCGGCGTCCCGCCGGCAGTCGCGGGGACCTCTCGTCCGCGCATCTGGGGCGGTCACGGCTGTCATCCTTTTGGCTTCCACCCTTTTCCTCTACAGCTCTCCCGAAGAAAAACGCATCACCATCTATTCGAATGCCGCCAATTACTCTCTCCCGGTCCTCGAGCGCAATGGCGACGAATATATAGGTCTGCTCGAAGTGTTCGAACCCTTGGGTGCGGTCAGCGCCAAAGCCAGCGGAGGCCATTGGAAATTCCGCTA
Organism: uncultured Acidobacteriota bacterium; assembly: GCA_963832245.1. Lineage (GTDB taxonomy): Bacteria > Acidobacteriota > Terriglobia > Terriglobales > Acidobacteriaceae > JABDBE01. Next base: position 1,127,295 of record CAWHTG010000003.1, on the reverse strand, counting down.
CTACGACGTAGAAAGCGACTTCACCGCCGGAACAACCCGCGCTCGCATTCGTGGCAGCGACTTTGATCTTCCTGCGAGCTTCCTTCTGGAGAATGGGCGTGGCCTGGTACCGCTGTCTTGCCTGGGCACGCTCCTGCCGCGCATCCTCGGAGGCCCGGTTACGTTCAACCAAAGTTCGCGCCGCTTATTTGTCGGCAATGTAGCCGTGCACTTCACCGCCCAGGTAAGCAAGACCACCCCGCCCAAACTAGTGATGAACTTTACCGCGCCCGTCAATCCAATGATCGCCACAGAACCCGGCCAGTTGCGCATGGCATTCAACCATGAAGCCGTGGTCGCGCCAGGGTCTCAAGCGCTCACCTTCGACAGCAAGGTCATTCCGTCCGCCAGCTTCCAGGAAAATAACGGAGCTGCCGCGTTAGTGGTCGCAGCAAGTGTTCCCTTGATGGCGAGCTTCGCTAACAATGGCCGGACTATCATCATCGAGCCTGTCCCACAAGCCGCTGTGCCGACCCAGCCCGCGTCAGTTCCACGCCCACCCACCAGCGCGAGCATCGCCCCTCCAGGTACCAGCGCTCCTCCGAACATCCGACGCTACTTTGTGGTGGTGGATCCGAGCCATGGAGGCGACGAACGGGGCGCCTCGCTCACCAGTCAACTAGCAGAAAAAGATGTCACCCTCGCGCTTGGCCGCCGCCTGCGGCAGGAGCTCGAGACCCGCGGCCTGCCCACGCTGCTCTTGCGCGATGCCGACATCACTCTAAGCCTGGACCAGCGCGCCAGCCTGACCAACTCTGCCCGGCCCGCGATCTACATCTGCGTGCATGCCGCATCTCAGGGCAATGGAGTTCGCGTGTACACCGCGCTTGTCCCGGGCGCGGCAGAAAACCGCGGCCCCTTCCTGAATTGGGATGCAGCTCAAAATGCTTTTCAGCTCCTCAGCCGGACGGCTGGAAACAGTGTCGTCACGGACCTGCAAAACAAACAGATCCCGGCGCGCTCTCTAATCGCGCCACTCCGCCCGCTGAACAACATCACCGCTGCGGCACTGGCGATGGAAGTCTCGCCTCCCTCAGACGACGTTTCTCAACTGAATTCTCCCGCCTATCAGCAATTGATCGCCGGGGCGATCGCTGCCGGAATCGCCGACGCTCGCGACAAGCTGGAGACCGGACGATGATTCCCCGCTCCATGATTATCAGCGTAGCCGTCATGCTGGCGATCACGCTGGCCATGGGCCTCTATATTTGGAGGATGCCGGCCCGGGTAGAGCGCAACGAGCTGTCCGCGGCGAACACGCAACCCGTAGCTCCGCCCGTTTCTGGCACCAGTGAGCCAGTCACTCTTTATGTCGCTTATGACGATGCCGGAGTTCTCCGTCCCAGACCGGTTCACATCCAGCTTCCAGTCGGACGCCAGGAGCGCGCAGCGGAAATCCTCCGTGCCTTGCTTACTCTTTATCTCGACAAGGTTTCCCCGCATTCCTTAGGTGCTGGTTCGGAGATTCGCGATGTTTACCTGGTCGACCCTGGGCTGGCCGTCATTGATGTCAACGCCGCCTTTGCCGACAACCATCGCTCCGGCGTCCTGGTCGAGGAACTAAGCGTGGTCTCGCTGGTTCAGACGTTATCCGCAAACATCCCCGGCGTCGCGCGGGTAAAGATTCTCGTGGAGGGCAAGGAGCGCGACACTCTGGCCGGCCACGCCGACCTCTCAAACTTCTACGACGTTCCCGCCATAACCCAAGTCGTAGCTCAACTGCAAAATGCCCAGTGATTCAGTGTTTCGATAGACGCGTGTCGGTGCGCTACTTCGTTGCCGTTATGCGTAGGTCCGAAGGAAGAGAGTGACGTTTGCCGCAAAAACAAAAGGAGCAACGGATTGCTCCGCTGCTCCCTGGCTTGTACCCTCCCCCAGTACTTCGCCAAAATCAAACTACTGCAACTGCAACCAGTTGGGCGGAGTCACGCACACAACGTTCGTGATTCCAGGGGCGGCGTTAAACGACGGGTTGTAGTGAATCACACCGTCTTCGTTGGAGCAGAAGCCGCGTACGCCACTCTGGTTGAATGCAGCCGCGGAACCACTCACCGTGTAGCCCAGGAACGGGGGGCCAGCCGGGTTCCACATCGCAAAATAGTAACCGCTCTTGGCATTGGCTATGACTGTGGCCTGCGAAAGCGCAAAGTCAATCAGGCAAGCGTTAAGAAGAACCGGTCCACCAGCAGGGCAACCGGTCGCGGCTGGCGGTCCAAGCGCAGCCAAAGTGGTCGAATAGCCATTCGCCGGGTACATGGAGTAATAGCTAACCTGAGCCGTGTTGGTGGTACGAATCGAGCTAGCCGCAGACGATTCGTTCGCCGAAATACGCGCCCGCAACAGGTTCGGAATAGCAATCGCGGCGATGATCAGAATAATCGCCACCACGATCAGCAACTCAATCAGTGAAAAACCCTTTTGTTTCCGCATGTGTATTCCCTTCTCTCCCGTTATCAGATGTGGTCTCAGTAGACCCAATTGCCGATTATGTTCGCATTTTAGCGGCCAGAACCAGAAGTTACTATAGGGTGGGCTCGGAGTCCCGGGCGCAGTTTGTTTTCAAGGGTTCAGCAATCTTCTGTAACCATTGTGCCTGAAGCGGGTTGGTTCTGGAAGGGTAGCTTCTAGCAGATTTTGTCGGCAACATGACAAGTTGTGTCATTTTGGTACCTCAGAAGTGAGACTCAGCCACTCGGTTTGCACCGATTGCCCGTTGAAAATAGCCTTACTTTGCCTCAAAAGTAAAGGGAGCAACGGATCTCCGTTGCTCCCGTTTTTACTGTCTCCAGCCACTGCTACAAACTCAAACTACTGAAGCGCCGCGAAAGCGTAGCAAGTCGCACTCACTGTTGTGGGGACACCATTCTGTGCTGGGTTGACGTGAATTACACCATCTGCGCTCGCGCAGAAGCCGCGCACGCCGCTTATATTAAATCCCCCGGGCGCACTGCCAGCGGTGAAGCCTGGGTTGGGGGGTCCGCCAGCTGGGTTGCCCATTGCAAAATAGTAACCGCTCTTGGCGGTAAGCGGTGTAATGGCTTGCGCCAGCGAGAAATCAATCAAGCAGGCATTCACAGCGGTCGGGCCGCCAGCGGGACAGCCGGTCGCGGCTGGCGGGCCCAATGCCACCATGGTGGAGGAAAAGCCAGTCGCCGGATAAGCAGAATTGTAAGTAATCTGCGCAGTACTGATGGTGCGAATTGACTCGGCGGCGGACGATTCATTGGCCGAGATACGAGCCCGCAGCAAATTCGGAACTGCGATGGCGGCGATTACGAGAATAATGGCCACCACAATGAGCAGTTCGATGAGAGAAAATCCGCTTTGTTTCCGCATTTTTGTTGTCCCGATCAGCCCGCGAAATGGTCATTATCTCGATCTGTGACATTAAACTTACGGCAATCCAATGGCCATCGCGGATAACCACGGCACCGCTTGATGACTTCCGATTAAGTCTCATGCCTGCTATGCCGCCACCGTCATTAGGATTGGAGACCGCTTCAAGGCGGGGAACACGAGCCGATGAAACCTGACAGATTTCGTCAACTCGTTCCTCTTTCTAGTGCGATTTGCGAATGGAATGTCCCTGGAAAACCTCGCGGACAACAGGAGCCCGCGCAGAGGCTTAGCCCGCCTTCACTAGCATGCAAGTCACATCATCGTGCTGAGGGGTTGGGCCGACGAATGCGTCGAGATCGCTCATAACGCGGCGTAGCAGCTCGTCCGGGGTGGCTGTGGCTCCCCCGTGCAGGACATTGAGCAGCCGCTGTTCTCCGTATTCTTCATCCTGGCCATTTACCGCTTCGATCACGCCGTCGGTGAAAATCACCAGCCAATCCTGCGACTGCAGGGTCGTGCAGCCAGCTTCATAGCTTCTATCCGCCACAATTCCCAGCGGCAGTCCGCCATTCCCCAGATGTTCAATTGTCCCCGAGCGGCGCCACAGGATCGGAGCATTGTGTCCGGCATTGATATAGGTCAAAGCGCGGCTCGCCGGGTCGAACTCTGCCAGGAACGCGGTGGTGAAGCGCAAGCCGCCCTGGCTGTTGGTGCAGGCGTAATGATTCATGCCGGTGACCAGGTCGGCGAGGGAGCAGGAAGTCTCCGAGAGAGTTTTGAGGCTGGCCTGGAAGGTGGCCATGAGCAGCGCCGCCGGGATACTTTTTCCCGCGACATCGGCTACCGCGAGCAGGAAATGGGGTTCGGCGGAGCCCGTAGTTGGGCGCGCAAAGACGTCGTAGAAGTCTCCGGCAACGGTATTCGCTGGGCGGGCAGCGAACGCGATTTCGAGGCCGCGCACCTGGGGCGGCCTGGCGGGCAGCAGCCAGCGCTGAATGTCGCGCGCGATCTCAAGGTCACGTTTCATGACCACACGATCCGCGACTTCGAGCATCAGCAGGACGAAGAGGACCGCTCCTCCCCAGAATTTAAGATCGAGTTCGACAATCTGGATTTCTCCACTTTTCCCGCGGTAGCTGAATCCGCCGGAAGGAAGGATCAGCAGCACAACACCCACCAGCAACAACACTCGCCGCGCTGGCGTCAGCTTTTCCAAAATCGCCCAAGCATATTCCTGCGCTGTGTGCCAGAAGCCGCGTTTGCCAGTGTCTTGCGGACTCCGGGCCTGAAAGTCGCGGTGATAGAGCCGGTAACTGGCGCGCGCATCGGCGCTAAATTGCTTCCACAACTGGCTGAGTGCAAGTCCCTCAGTTACGCGCTGCCAAAACCTGTCGAGTTGCACAAAGAACTCCGGCCTGCGGACTGCGCCGGGTGGAGGACTAGGTGCGGCTTGGAAATTCGGAGGAGGCATCACACTGTCTGGAAGCTGACATTATAGAGGCTCATGGAGGAAACCGCTCGAACGGGACGATCTGGGCTTGGCGAATCAGAACAATTTCATTTGTGCGGCTGTGGCGGATTCAGGCGCGGCAAGCGTCCTTTGGCTGTAGCGATCGTAATCGCTGGGAATCCCATGCTTCTGCCGCAGACGCTTCATGACTTGCGAAAGCCGCTTCCTGTACGATGCCGTAAGGAAAGCACGATCTTTATAGCGTTGTCGGTAGCTTTCGACCAGTTTAGGAAACTCCTTTTCCAGAAACGGCATGAACACCGCCGCTGAGCAAGGCTTCAAGAACAGGGAATTGGCATAAATGTACTTTCCCCCCGCTCGAGCTGTGGCCTGGACCAGCGCCTCGAGGTCACGCGCCGAATCGGTGATGCCGGGAAGTACAGGGGCACAGATCACGCCAGCAGCCAGGCCCGCCTGATTCAACTTTTGCATTGCTTCCAGCCGGAGGTCCGGTCGTGGAGCGCGCGGTTCCAGAATGCGTGCCAAGTCCACATTCAAAGTGGTTATGGTTATATTCACGAATAAACGGTTGGCCTTTGCAATCTGCTGGAGCAGTTCGATATCCCGTAGCACGAGATTGGATTTGGTGACAATGCCGATTTCAAGTCCGCGATGCCGGTCCAATTCCTCCAGAATCGCGCGCGTCACCTCGAAACGCCGCTCTGCCGGTTGATAGGGATCCGTAGCCGTGCCGATCGCGATTTCTTCCCCCGGCTTAACGTGGCGGAGTTCCTGCCGCAACAAGTCCGCGGCATGTTGCTTGACGAAGATTTTCTGCTCGAAGTCGACGCCATCGCGCAGTTCCATGAATTCGTGCGTGTAGCGCGCATAACAGTATTTGCAAGCAAACTCGCAGCCGCGATAGGGATTTATCGTCCACGTGAAAGGCATCCGGACGCCAGTGCAACGATTGAGCAGCGAACGAACAGGGAGCGTGAAATATTCAACCTCATGCCCTTGGCGGAGTGTTTCTCCCTGCGAAGCCAGGCGGGCGATGCCGACGAGTTTGGACCCGGATTCGGGAAGGAGCGGAAGGGAAGCCATTGGGTATTCGCTTTTTGTTCGCTAATAAGATAAATCTGTTTCGGATTGGTGTCAAGGGAAATGGACATCAAACATCGGTTGGGGCGGCCACGGGCCGAAACGCTAAGGAACGATGGAGGACGGGCGTCTCGCCCGTCCCAGATTGCCCACAAACGGTCCTCGCTGTCAATCGGAGGAGCAAACGGGCTGGGAAACTTTCTGACCGAAAGACCCGCATTCCTTAATGCTTAAGACGAAAACAACCTACGCGGTATTAACAACCGTCGACGGGCGAGACGCCCACCCCCCATCTTCTTTTCCGCGCGTTGGTTTGTTAATTCGAGGCGGCAGGTTTGGCGGGAGCTTCCTCTTTTTCGCTTTTCTCGCCCGGAGGAGGCGGAATCGTAATATCCACCTTAGTCACCGGCCCGAGAGAATCCAGTGGCTTGTCAAAATCCGCCGTGTTGCCTACGACCAGCACCGCGAGTTTCTCTTTATGCAGGTACTTGGCCGCGGCGCGGGCTACATCCTCCTTGCTGACTTTTTCAACGCCGGCGCGATAGCGCTCCAGGTAATCCGCCGGATATCCATAAAACTCGTATGCCATGCGTTCGTGGAGAACTTTGTCCGGCGAATCAAAGTTGAACACGAATGAGTTAAGGATGGAATCCTTGGCGCGCTTGATCTCGTCGTCCGAAATCGGATTCTGCGCCAGTCCGTCGATCTCCTTGTAAAGCGCCTGGACGGATTCCACGGTGGTCGCGCTCTTGGTACTCATAGAAACGCGCACGATCCCCAGATGGTCGAAAGCGGCGCCTATCCCCGCGCCGACACCGTACGCCAGCCCTTGCGCAGTCCGAATGCTTTTGAACAAGCGTGAGGAAAAGCCGCCGCCGAATGCCTCATTGAAAACTTGAGTGGCGTAGTAATCCGGGTTGTCACGCCGGATGCCCAGTTCCGTCATCCGAATCGAACTCTGGTTCACATCTTCTTTCGGAATCAAGTAATAACCAGGCTTAGCAGGCTGGAACTCGATCTTGTCCTCTTTTACGGAAGGTCCCTTGGGCCAGTCGCCAAAGACCTGGCGAAGCTTCGCTTCCATGGCGGCAGAATCAAAGTCGCCGACGACCCCCAAAATAATATTGTTGGGATGCACGTGCGCTTGATGCCAATCGAGCAGGTCTTGTCTCGTGACGGCGGCAACTGTTGCGTACTCGGGCTGGCGAGCGTAGGGATTGCTGGCTCCGTACGCCAGCTTCACTGACTCGCGAGCCGCGATCGCGCTGACATCGTCGTTGCGGCGCGAGATGGAGTCGTACATTTCTCTTTGTGCCAGGTCGACTTTGTCCGCGCGGAATTCAGGTCCACGTAGTACGTCATTAAACGCCTTGAACACATCGTCGAAATCGCCCTTGAGGCAGGACCATGAAATCGTAGTCGAGTCCACGGTGGCGCCGGTTTCAACTTTGGCAGCGCGAATTTCGAGGTAATCGTCGAGTTGATCGCCGGTTTGCGATTTGGTTCCCCCCGTGCGCCAGACTTCACCGTAAATCTCCATCATTCCGACTTTGCTCGCAGGTTCCGAACGCGAGCCGCCCCGGATGCGTGCGGTGCCATCAATCAAAGGAAGTTCGTGGTCTTCCTGCAGGAAGATCACCATGCCATTGGATAACTGAATGCGTTTCGGCTCTTGCGGATGAAACGCAGGCAAAGGCGGAATCGCGATTTGTTGCCAATCGCTAGCTTGCGCCATAGCTCGGGGAGCGAACGAGGAGAGAAGAAAAACAACCGAAAGAAGAACGAGCGAACAATGGCGTTTCATTGCGCCCCTCCTTGTTGGCCGGTCGCAGCGGTCTTGGTTTCGATAATTCCCACCGTGCGATTAGTGGGAACAAAAGTTTGATTGGCCACACGACGAATATCCGCCTTGGAAACCTTATCAATGCGATCAACTGAGCGAAACAGTTCGCGCCAGTCGTCGTAGCGGGCCTGATATAAAGCCAGATTGTTGGCCAGGCCTTCGTTGCTGCCCAGGCTCCGAAGCAGGTTTGCCTTGGCCCGCGTTTTAATCATCTTCAATTCCTCGTCGCTGATGTCTTCCTTCTTCAGCTTCTCGATCTCGACATGAATCGCCTCCGCCATTTCGTCCGGCTTGTGGCCAGGCAGCGGAAACGCGTAGAAGGCGAAAAGATGCGGATACTTATTGCCCGGCAGCCCAGTAAAACCCGCCGAATCGGAAGCGATTTTCTTGTCGCGTACCAGCGCCCGGTAAAGCCGCGAAGTGCGCCCGTTGGACATCAGGTCGGCAATGGAGTCATAAACGGCATCATCGGGGCTGCGGAAATCGGGCCGGTGATAGCCCTCGAGATAGAGCGGTTGCGAAATCTCCTGCAGCACGACGCGCCGTTCCGAGTTCTGCGGCGGCTCGGTGGTCGTGCGCTCATCCGGCTTCGCATGCGAAGGGATGCGGGAGAAATACTTTTCCACAATGGGCATCGTCTCCGAAGCCTTTACGTCGCCCACGACAGCCACGACCATATTCGACGGAATGTAGTAGGTATCGAAAAACTTCTTGGCGTCGATGGCGGAAAATGAATTCAGGTCCGAGATCCACCCGATAGTTGGACGATGGTACGGATGCGCCTGAAACGCCGCTGTAGTGAATTGTTCCAACAGCCGCCCGATGGGGTTGCTGTCGACGCGCATGCGACGCTCCTCGATCACCACATTCCGCTCTTTATAGAACTCGCGCATCACGGGATGCAGGAATCGCTCCGACTCCAGATATGCCCACAGCTCCAGCCGATTTTCGGGGAACGAGTAAAAGTAGTTGGTCTCGTCCTCGCTGGTGTTGGCGTTCAAGTCCTCACCGCCGTTGATCTCCACAATCTGCGGAAATTCGTTGGGCTTCACGTATTTTTCGGCTTCGGCGACGGCATCTTTCCAGGCCTTTTCCAGATCCTTTAATTTCTTCTCGTCCCTATCGACCGGCTTGTCGCGTTCTGCGATGTAAGCCGCGTAAGCCTGCTCCACCTTCTCCAAAGCAACTTTTTCGGCGGGATAATTCGTGGTGCCGATCTTGTCGGTACCCTTGAAAGCCATGTGCTCAAACATGTGCGCCAGCCCGGTTTCGCCAAGCGGGTCCTGCACCGAACCAGCATCGACGTGCGTGAAGAACGAGAATACCGGCGCCTCCGGCCGCTCGCAGATGACCACAGTCAACCCATTGTCCAGTTTCTTAACCGTGATCCGCTTTTCGAAAGAAGCGACATCCTGTGCGGCGGCCAGCGCGGCAAGTGTTAAAACGATGGCGAACGATTTAAGCCAGCGGCAATTCATCGGACCTCCAAGAGGTTGGACCTGTATGAGGGGCAGAAGTTTGAAATTACGTGGCGGAAGGGCGGGTTGTCAAACGCTAAGCCACTCCAACGATTACAATTCAGCATCAAAGATCTGGCGGTGCGCCAGAAAGAGCTGGCATGAGCAAACCATCGGTAGTTGAGATCGAAGGCAAACACCTGAGTCTGACCAACCTGGACAAAGTCCTGTATCCCAAAACTGGTTTCACCAAGGGGCAGGTGATCGACTATTACGCTCGCATTGCCCCGGTCCTGTTGCCGCATCTTAAGGATCACCCTCTAACTCTGAAGCGCTATCCCGGAGGCGTCGACCAAGAATACTTCTTTGAAAAGAACGCGACCAAACACCGTCCCGATTGGGTGAAGACCGCGCCCATCTGGAGCGAAGGAAACCAGCGCAACGTAAATTACATTCTGGCGAACGATCTGCCTACGCTGGTTTGGATTGCGAATCTCGCCGCCATCGAACTTCATCCATCGCTTTCACTGGCGAAAGATATTAGTTCGCCGCGCAGCATGGTCTTCGATCTCGATCCCGGCCCGCCGGCGAATATCGTGCAATGTTGCCAGGTGGGAATGTGGCTGCGGGAGATCTTCGAGCATTTCGGATTGCAGAGCTTTCCTAAAACCTCCGGCTCCAAGGGGCTGCAGATCTATGTGCCCTTGAACTCGCCCACTAGCTACGACGTTACCAAACCCTTCGCTCACGCGCTCGCCCGTTTGCTCGAGAACGAGCACCGCGAGCTGGTTGTGTCTGACATGAAGAAACAGTTGCGTGTCGGCAAAGTATTTGTGGACTGGAGCCAGAATGATCAGCACAAAACCACCATAAGCGTGTATTCGCTGCGCGCCCGCGAGCGTCCCACAGTCTCCACTCCGGTGAAATGGGAAGAGGTGGAGCAAGCCCTAAAGAAGAAGGATGCGACTCTGCTGGTGTTCGAGGCCGATCAGGTGCTAGATCGCGTGCAGAAAATGGGAGACTTATTCGAGCCTCTGCTCACCCTTAAGCAGAAGCTGCCAAAGCTGGCGGGGATTGCGGAAATCGAGCCACCGGCGGCGAAAGCCGGACTGGAACTGGCAGCACAGGCCGAAGACACTCGCACCAAAAAAGTGAAGAAGAGCACCAAGCGCGCCGCCGGGCGATCCGTGCCGAAGAAGAAAGCCCGAAAGGTATAATCCGGACGATCCGAATTATTCGTCCGAAGCTCTGGCGAACATGGCGAAACTCTACGCGGGCACGTCGGGATGGGCGTATCCAAGCTGGAAGCCCGACTTTTATCCCGCGAAACTGGCCCAGGCAAAATTCCTGCAATACTACGCCACGCAATTGAACGCGGTAGAAGTCAATTTTACCTTTCGGCAACTGCTGAAGGAGACCACAGCCCAGAAGTGGATCGATGCCACGCCCGCCGGATTTCGTCTCAGCATCAAGGCGCACCAGGTCATCACACATATCAAACGCCTGAAACAAACCGAGGATTTTATTCCACGCTTTTTGAGCACAATTGAACCGCTGGCGCGCGCGGAAAAACTGGGACCCCTGTTATTTCAATTGCCGCCAAATATGAAGGCCGACGGCAAGCTTTTGCAGGAATTTCTGGCCGCTCTGCCCCGCGCAGTTCCGTCCGCATTTGAGTTCCGGCATGCGTCATGGTTCACAGATGAGATTTTCGCTCTGCTCAAGAGCAGCAACCGGGCCCTTTGCGTCGCGGAAACCGAAGAGCGGACAACACCTGATGTGGTTGCCGCCGATTTTTGCTACTACCGCTATCGCAAGCCAACCTATGCGCCCGACGAAAGGCGCGCCATGATCGACCGGATTCGTGAGCACATCGGACAAGGCCGGAACGTGTTCGCATATTTCAAGCATGAAGAAACCCCACAGGGCGCAATTTATGCGGTCGAGGTGCTGAAGGAAGTAAGTCAGCTGTAGAGACGTTGCTTGCAACGTCTCAGTTCGTCGGCAGAAGGAACGCTGCCAGCGGTCAAAAAGCCAAGACGCCGCGAAGCTACGTCTAAAGCATCTCCCTTATTACTTCCATCAACGTCCGATAACGCGCATACTTTCTGCGGTGGCTTCAGACGCAAATTCTCGCGCGGTCTCCGGTTTTCTCGATTACTTGAAAGTTGAAAAGGGACTGGCGCCGCTCACCATCGCCGCCTACACCACGGACGTCACCCAATTCATCGGCTTCCTAGGGAAGCGCAAGCGCACCTTGCTGACTGCGCGTCGAAATGACGTACGTGATTTCATTCAGGAACTATTCGCGAACTCGGTCGATGGACGATCGGTGGGAAGAAAGCTTTCAACTCTCCGTCACTTTTATCGTTACCTGCTGCTCGACAAACTTATCGAGCACGATCCCACTCTGAACATCGACTCACCGAAACAATGGAAGGTCTTGCCGAAATCGCTGGCTCGCGACGAGATGGAAATCATGTTGCGTGCGCCAAGGCCGGCGTCGAGAGGGAAGCACGGCGAAGCGATTCACCTGCGTGACCGCGCAATGCTCGAAGTTTTTTACGCCGGAGCGCTCCGCGTCTCCGAGATCATAGCCGTCAAGCTTGAAGACCTGAAGCTCGACCTGGGGTATGTTCTGGTGCGCGGCAAAGGCGATAAAGAAAGAATCGTGCCTTTGGGGAAATCGGCGCAAGAAATCCTGGCCGCGTACATGAAGAATTCGCGGCCTGTATTGGCAGGAAATCGGACTTCACCGCTTCTCTTTCTCGGACGCGGGGCGCGTAAGCTTACCCGTCAGCGTGTCTGGCAGATGGTTCGAGCGGCATCATCGAGCCTCGGACGCAATGCCAGTCCGCACATGTTGCGCCACAGCTGCGCCACCCACATGGTCGAGAATGGTGCGGACCTGCGCACGGTGCAGATCATCCTGGGCCATGCCGACATTTCTACCACGCAAGTGTACACACACCTGGCCTTGGATCGGCTAAAGAGCGTGTACCAGAAACACCATCCAAGAGCGAAGGCGAGATGATTTGTTTACCACAGAGATACAGAGTCACAGAGAAAGCAAAATCTTTCTCTGTGACTCTCTGGTGAGACTTATGGCGACAAAAGCGATCCGTACCCCCGTCGAGAAGGCCATCGACAAGTTTCTCCAATCGCTGCGCCAGCGCAACGCGTCCGTTCACACCATCAAAGCCTACACCCAGGACTTGAACAATTTTGCCGTGCACGTGGGTTCGCGGAATTGGCGAAACATCGATCACCTGACGATCCGCGGTTTCCTCTCCCAACTCTACGAAAAGGGTCTGGACAAAACCTCGGTTGCGCGGGCTCTGGCTGCAGTCCGTTCTCTCTACCGCTGGCTGGCCCAGGAAGGAGTGGTGGAACAGAATCCAGCCGCGCTGGTCTCCACGCCAAAGTTGCCCAAGAAACTGCCTCGCGTTCCCACCATCGAAGAGATGAACGGCGTGCTCGACGGACAGATGCCTGAGGTCGCGTCATTTCCAGAACGTGACCGCATGATGTTCGAATTGCTCTACGGCTGCGGCATCCGCAATTCGGAACTGATCGGCATCAATCTCGACGATATCCGCTTAAGCTCAGAAGCCATTCTCATCCGTGGCAAAGGCAAGAAAGAACGCTACGTGCCTTTTGGCGACTCGGTGAAAACAGCACTCGCGAGCTACCTGCCGGCACGGCAGCAAAGGTTGGCGGAACGCAGAAAGACCACGGCAGCATTGCTGATCAACCAACGCGGCGGCCGACTCACTTCGCGCAGCGTGGGACGCATCATCAAGAAGATCGCCGTCGCGAAAGGGTTGTCGCCGGACGTGCACCCGCACACTCTGCGTCACGCTTTCGGCACCCACATGCTCGAGGAGGGCGCTGACCTTCGCTCCATCCAGGAAATGCTCGGCCACGAGCGTCTTTCCACCACCCAGCGCTACGCTCAACTCTCCATGAAGCACGTCCTGGAGGTGTACGACCAGACCCACCCGCGAGCGAAATGAATGTCCGTAGAGACGTTGCTTGCAACGTCTCGTCGGCGAAACTCGAAGTGGAGACGTAGCGAGCTACGTCTCTACAGAGCACCCGTCTGCAACTGCTTCCACAGCCTTACTACGCGACTCTTCAGCTCGTCGGTAAGTTTCTCGTATGCCGCCTCCGATGCCTCTGCTTCATCTGGCGGACAAATCGCATCGCCAAAAGTCATTCGCAAGGGAGCAAATTTCTGAAACCGCTTCCCACGTGGCCATGCCTCATGAAAACCTTCAATCGCCACGGGAACAATCGGAACCTGCAAGTGAATGGAGAGAATCGCAGCTCCTTTCTTGAATTGTTTGGGCTCCCCATCAATCGATCGCTCACCCTCGGGATAAAGCATGAGCACCCCGCCGCGCCGCAAGCCATAGGCACCTGCGCGCATGGCGGGAATGAGATTCGCATCGGGATCCACGACCACGACACGCAGCCATCGCGCCAGCGTCTTCAAGAAGCCGCTGCCGAAGATTTCGCTGGTACCGACGGCGAAGCTATCGCGGAACACCGGCCAAGGCAGAACGCCGCCCAAGATGATCGGATCGAGAAAACTCTGGTGATTAGAGCAAATGATAAACGGCCCGTGCAGGGGAAGTTTTTCCAGGCCGGCAACGTGCAGTCGAAAACGATCGCGCGCGATCATCTGAACCAACCGGCCGACGACGTACCAGAATATTTCTTTGAAGGGATGTGGCCTGAGCAGAGCGCGAAACTCGGCGTCTTCGGGCTCGTCCTGCAAGACGGCCTTCCAGCCGGCAAATTGCGCGCGGGTTGGGCCAAGCTTGCCGCTAGCTGCGCTGTCGCGCACCGCATCCACCAGTTCGCATACTGTGTAAATTTCAGATAACCGTGACTCTTCGAGATCGCCGCCAATTTCCTGTTCCAGCGCAACCAAAAGTTCGACCCGCTGCATCGAGTCCAGTCCAAGATCGAGTTCCAGATTGTCGCTGGGCCGGATGATTTCAGGTTTGACTCTCGACGCCTCGCGTACGATCTTGAGAGCGCGCTGCACGTCAGGCTCCTCCAGCCAAGCGTTATCTTCAGGGCTCAAGGGTTTCTCTGCACTAATTTCTGTATCATTCAAACGGCTTGCTGCCTGGTTTCGCACGCGCTTCTCAATCTCAAATCGTTTCAACTTCCGCGTAGTCGTTCGAGGCAAAGCTTCCTGCCAGATCTCATAACTCCCAATTCGCTTCGTCGAAGGCAGTCGCAACGAGAGACCTTCAATGTCATAGCGAATGACCTCTTTCACATTCACGATCTTCCGTTGTCTGAGCACCTTAAAATTCGGGACTACCACAGCATGCAACCGGTCCTCCCCCGGTCGGGTTTCTACCCCCATAACCGCAATCTCTCCAACGTAGGGTGACTTCAGGTAATGGGCCTCGACCTCTTCGGGGTAGATATTTTTTCCGTTGCTGAGGATGATGACTTCTTTCTTGCGGCCAGTGACGAACAGATTTCCCTTGGAGTCGAAATAGCCCAGATCTCCGGTGTAGAGCCAGCCGTCCCGAAGGACAGTGGCGGTTGCGTCCGGCCGGTTCCAGTAGCCCTTCATTACGATGGCTCCCCGAATCGCGATTTCGCCAATGGGTGGGCCGCCATCTTCCTGCGGCTGCGGATCGACAATCTTCCCGTCCACTCCGTCAAGCGCTTTGCCCACGGAGCCAATGACATTATCATTCGCGGACGTAGCGAAGGCTGCGGCGCTGGTTTCGGTGAGGCCATACGCCTGCAAGATGTCAATGCCCAGCGCCTGGAAATCACACCCGATCTGCGGATCAAAACGTGACCCACCCGTCACCAGGTAGCGCATTTTGCGGCCAAAAATATTGTGGACTTGAGGAAATAAAATTGGTCCCGGATTCCATCCGAATCGTCGGCTGAAGCCCGTGACGGCCATCATCGTTCGAAAAACCCGACTCGCGACTCTCCCACCTTGTGCCACTTCTTTGAAAATGCGCTCGTGGATCAGGTAGAAAAACTGCGGCACGACCGCGAACGCAGTGATTTTCCGCTCAGCCAGTGCTCTAAGTAGTTCCGTGGTATTGAGGGTTTCGAGATAAACCACCCCCGCCCCCTTTACAAGAGGCAACAACAGGTTGGCCATTTGTGATAGCACGTGAAAAAGCGGAAGCACACCGAGGAAAGCGTCCTCGCGCCCGAGTCGCGCCCAGCTGGATACAGCCCGCACTTCGCCCATAAGGTTCGAGTGCGTCAGCATCACGCCTTTAGGATCCGCGGTAGTTCCAGAGGTATAAAGCAAAGACGCGAGACTGTCGTCGCTTGAAGAGACCGGCACAAAGTCCCCCGGCCCAGCCGCAAAGATGCTGTCAAGATGAGCTCGTGTGGGAACAGCCGCCCTCGGCTGTCCAGCCGAGCGAAGCTCGGCAGTCTGTGTGGCGCGGACATTCTTGTCCGCGTCCAACGCGTCGAGCAACACAATTTCAATTGCCGACTCAGTAACTGATTCCCCAGCGATTTTCAGATGCCTCGCATCGCAGAAGAGAAGGGAACTGCCACTATCCTGAAGAAGCTTGGCAACCTGATCGGCATGAAACGCTGTATCCAATGGCACGGCCGCGCACCCGGCCGCGATAATCCCCAGGTACGCGGTGATCCAACGCGGATGATTATCGGCCAAAATCGCAATTCGATCCCCGGGCCGAAACCCGCTTTCCTTCAGCCAGCGGCCAATGCTCTCCGCCATGCGGCGCGCTTCGGCGAAGGTATTGCTCTCGACCCCCTCGCGTCGCTGAATTTCCAGCGCCACGTTGTCAGGCCACCGCTCAGCGCATTCACGGAACAGTTCGTAGAAGGTAGGCATGGGTCAGCGGGAAATCTTACCTGAAAGTTTCGCCCCTGCATCGGACTTGGGAGGGCACGAGTTTACTCGTGCCGCAAAGCGCTGAAAACAGGCCGGGCTTTAGCCCCTGAGGGAAAGATACGAACACGAAATGACTTTTTCCGCAGCCTCTACAAGCCACTTAACGAAGGGACCCCCTACCACTTGATTTTCTTCCAGCCCTGTGACAGTCTTTCGGCTGAATGGACAACGACCCAAAGCGAAAGTGGTTTATCTGGGGGATGGTCCTCGCGTGGATTCCCTCCGTTTCCCTTATTATCGGAATTCTTCATTCTTTCCGAGGAAGTTCCGAACAGAAAGCCACTGGCCTCGGCGCCGTCGCTGGCGGTTTGGCCGAGGCTTATCTGACGTTCGGTCTCGCCTTCACTTTCATATCTTTGCTGACAGCGATCGTCATGCTCGGAAGGTCCTTCTCTGGAGGACACGGGACGCGCACCTTACTTTCGGTGCTCTCGATGTGTTGGAGTGCATTTATGCTCATCATTTTTGGCGGATCCGTATGGCTGTTCCGGGTCTGGTTACCCCATAGAACTGGCGTCCCTCAATAAAGCAGCCTTGCATAAATCGCAACCGTCAAGACTCGACGGTTTCCCTTCCGCGACTTACGCACCGGGCATGCATCTAATATACTAACCATCTAGGATAGCGGGTGTAGTGCCCCTCCAAGGATTCTCATTTGATCAATGCTTTGGTAGCCAAGGTCTTCGGGACCAAGAACGAGCGCGAGGTCAAGCGTCTGATGCCGCGAGTCGAGGCCATCAATGCGCTTGAGCCTGCCATGCAGAAGCTCAGCGACGAGCAGCTCCGCGCTAAAACGGACGAATTCCGCCAGCGCATAAAGGAACGCCTGGCCACAATTCCGGACGAGCCCGACGCGGACCAGGACCGCCGCAAAGAACTCGACACCGAGCGTCTGAAGCTGGTGAACGAGGTCCTCGATGAGCTTTTGGTTGAAGCTTTCGCTGTTGTTCGCGAAGGCGGCCGTCGCGTTCTGAACATGCGCCACTTCGATGTGCAGTTGATTGGCGGCATGGTTCTCCACCAGGGCAAAATCGCGGAAATGAAGACCGGCGAAGGAAAAACCCTGGTCGCCACTTTGCCGGTGTATCTGAACGCGCTGAGCGGCCGCGGCGTGCACGTGGTCACGGTCAATGACTATCTGGCCAAGCGCGACTCGGAGTGGATGGGCAAACTGTATAGCTTTCTCGGCCTCAGCGTGGGCGTAATCGTTCACGATCTCGACGACCAACAGCGCCGCGATGCCTACGCGGCCGACGTTACCTACGGCACCAACAACGAGTTCGGTTTCGACTATCTGCGCGACAACATGAAGTTCGATCTGCACGATTGCGTGCAGCGCGGCCATAACTTCTCCATCGTCGACGAAGTCGACTCCATCCTGATCGATGAAGCCCGCACCCCGCTCATCATTTCAGGCGCCAGCGAGGAGTCCACCGACAAATACGCCAAGGTCAATCGCATCATCCCCAAGCTCGAAAAGGGAGAAGAGATTGACGTCGCTCCCGGCGAGCCCAAGCAATACACCGGCGACTATGTGGTGGATGAAAAACACCGCAGCATTACGGTCACCGACGAAGGCTGGGAAAAAGTCGAGCAGTTACTCGGCATCGGCAATGTTGCTGACCCAGAAAATTGGGACTTGAAGCATCACGTCGAGACTGCGGTAAAAGCACACGCGCTCTATCACCGCGACGTTGAGTACGTAGTGAAAGACGGCGAAGTCATCATCGTCGACGAGTTCACCGGACGCTTGATGCCGGGCCGCCGCTGGTCCGATGGCCTGCATCAGTCGGTTGAAGCGAAGGAAAACGTTAAGATCGAGCGCGAGAACCAGACGCTCGCCACTATCACCTTCCAGAACTATTTCCGCATGTACAAAAAGCTGGCCGGTATGACCGGCACTGCGGAAACCGAAGCGCCCGAGTTCGACAAAATCTATCGGCTAGAAGTGATGGTCATCCCCACTAACAAGCCGCTGCTGCGACTGGAGAATCCGGACGTTGTTTACCGCACCGAAAAAGAAAAGTATTTCGCCGCAGCCGATGAAATCCAGAGATTGCACGCCACCGGCCAGCCGGTGCTGGTCGGCACTACGTCGATTGAAAAGTCGGAACGGCTTTCCGAGTTGCTGAAAAAGAAAGGCGTCAAGCACTGGGTCTTGAACGCCAAGCAGCACGAAAAAGAGGCTGAAATCGTCGCCCAGGCCGGCAGCAAGGGCATGGTCACGATCGCCACCAATATGGCTGGCCGCGGTACCGACATCCTGCTCGGCGGCAACCCTGAATTCATGGCCAAGCAGGAATGCGTGAAGAAAGGGATCGCGCAACCCCTGCGAGCCGCGCAAGGCAAAGTTCAAGCCGTAGTCGACGACACGAAAAGCACTGTCTGGTACTACGCCGGCAACGAATACGTAGTTCCCACCGATCAGTGGACCGAAATTTTCAATCGTCACAAAGAACAGACCGACAAAGAGCACGAGCAAGTCATCGCCGCCGGAGGCTTGCACATCTTCGGCACCGAGCGTCACGAAGCTCGTCGCATCGACAACCAGCTTCGTGGTCGCGCCGGACGCCAGGGCGATCCTGGTTCCTCCCGCTTCTATCTCTCGCTCGAAGACGACTTAATGCGCATCTTCGCCAAGGAATGGGTCTCGAACCTGCTCCAGCGTCTTGGCATGGAGGAGGGAGTTCCAATCGAATCACGGCTGATTTCCCGCCGTATCGAGGCCGCACAGAAGGCCGTCGAAGCGCAAAACTTCGAAGCCCGCAAACATCTGCTCGAATACGACGACGTAATGAACAAGCAGCGCGAAGCTGTATATGGCCTTCGCCATCAATTGCTGGAAGGAGTGGATCAAAAAGAATTGATCCTGGAAGACTATGTCTCCGGCATCCTCAGCGATTTGATGGATCAGTTCTGCGCCGTCAAAGTTCACGCCGCGGATTGGGATCTCAAAGGCCTGAAGGACGCTATTTTCACCCGCTTTGGGGTTGACATTCTCGCGGAAGGCATCAAGCCCGAAACTCTGAATCGACAGGAACTGGGCGACGCAATCTTCGACAAGCTCAAAGCCCGTTACGACGCCAAAGAAAAACTGATCGGCCCAGACGCCATGCGCTATCACGAGCGCATGATCATGTTGAGCGTCCTCGACGCGCAGTGGAAGGACCACCTCCGCGACATGGACCACCTGAAGGAAGGCATTGGCTTACGCGGCTATGGCCAACATGATCCGTTGGTGGAGTACAAGCGCGAGTCCTTCGACATGTTCGAAGCCATGATGCAGCGCTCCCAGGAAGAGACGGTTCGCTATCTCTACCTGATGCAGATTCTGGAACGGCCCAGCGAAGGCGGACCACCGAGACCCATGGACGGCGGTGGCGCTGGCGGGGACGCGGGCGTGCCCGTTTCGCGAATGGGCGGGGATGGCAACGGGCGCAAGCCGCCACGGCAGGTTGCCACCTCCGTCGACGAAATCGAAGAAGCCTTCCAGCGAAAGAAACGCCGCGAACTGGAACAAGCCCGCATGGCGGGTTCCGGCGATCTCCAGACAGTGCAGCAAGTAGTCCGCGGCACTGCCAAGATCGGGCGCAACGATCCCTGCCCCTGCGGCTCCGGAAAAAAATACAAGAAGTGCTGCGGCGCAAACGCCTGATCCATTTGTCATCCTGAGCGGAGCGTCTGCGTGGCGAAGCGAAGCAGACGCAGAGTCGAAGGACCGACAATAGCCAATCGTGGCAGAAATGCAGCAGGGAATTTTATCGAATTGGCAACCGAGAACGGAACCGCGCAGGATCGGTCGACATCTTTACTTGGACGGCGGCCCAGCCAGCACAAAGGATTTCACCACGATATTGTTTGGCTGAACCCCGACGGGAATCATGGTAAGCAGAGAATATTCACCCGGCTCGAATTTCTTCTTCGGCGTACGCTTCTGGATCACGGTCACATCTCCCGACCCCGAATTCAGAACCAGCAAGTAATTCTGGCTCTGCGAAAGCGCTAGCCCATCAGGATGGCTGCCGACCGGCAATGTCGCAATCATCTTCCCGATATCAATGTCGTACACTGCGACGGTATTCGATCCGAAATTGCTCACGTAGAGCCGAGCATTATCCGCAGTCACCAATCCCCGCGCCGGATGGGTCCCAATCAAATAGCTGCCGCCAACCTCGTCGGTTGTCGTCTCGATAATCGAAATATCATCCGAATCGAAGTTACTCACCATGAGTTCGCCGCCGTCGGGCTTAAGCGCCAAATGCACGGGAGTTTTGCCCACATCGAGCAAGGCCAGTAGTTTGTCATTTTTCAGATCAATCGAGGCCACTTGTCCTGAAGCCGCGCAAGCGACAAAAGCTTTATTACTCTCCCGCAGGATGGCAATGTCTTCCGGCTGCTGGCACACCTGAATCGTATTGCTAACCGTAAGGTGTTGCGCATCGATCAGCGAAACTGTATTGTCGCCACGGTTGCTGACCACCAGAATTCCACCATCCGGAGAAACTCTCGCCAGCCCCGGCGAAGCCCCTACGCGAACGTTCTTGATCACAACTCGCTTTTCAAGGTCAATCACCGAAACATTCGCCGAGCCTGAATTGGCAACGTACCCACGCTTGCCATCCGCAGAAACATCGATGAAGTAAGGCCTCCCATGTACGCCGATCGTCGCGACCACCGCGTTGGGTTCAGCATCAATGACGCTGATATTGCTCGATCCCGCATTCACCACATAAATCTCATTCTTCTTGCTGTTGGCCGCAACCCCGGTCGGTTCGCTGCCCACGTTTATCGTCTTCGCCGGCTGGAAGGTACGCAGATCGATAACGCTAACCGTATTGCTCTTGCCATTGGTGATGTAGGCGTACTCGTGGTAAGCGGGGCCGTAGTCAGTGAGTTCGCGCTCGTGGAAATACAACCACCCAATGGCCACCGCAATGGGAGTGAGGACAACGATGAAAAGCAGCTTTCTCAAGTGAGTGGAGCAACGGAGGATCTGCGTGCAGGTTCTGAGGACGCAAGCGCGTTTGGACGAGCCAGAACTCCCGCCACGGTCCTCCCCACCACCGGAGCAATCTGTCGCACCTGCGCCATCAACTCATCGAACTGATCGGGATACAGCGACTGCATGCCGTCCGACAGTGCCTTGTCCGGTTCATGATGCACTTCGATAATCAAGCCATCCGCCCCGACCGCTACCGAAGCTCGCGAAAGTGGAGTAACTTTATTCCGCTTGCCGGTGCCATGGCTGGGATCGACGACAATGGGCAAATGGCTGAGCCGCTGCACCGCCGGTATCAGGCTCAGGTCGAGAGTATTGCGCGTATGATCGGCGAAGGTCCGCACGCCGCGCTCGCATAGAATCACGTTGTAGTTGCCTTCGCTCATCACGTACTCGGCCGCCATCAAAAATTCTTCCAGCGTTGCCGACATGCCGCGCTTCAGCAGCACCGGTTTGCGCGCCCGGCCAGCGCGCTTGAGCAGCGAAAAGTTCTGCATGTTGCGCGCGCCAATTTGAATGACGTCTGCGTATTCTTCCACCAGTTCCAGCGATTCGTTGTCAATCGCCTCGGTCACAATCCTCATGCCAAATTGTTCGCGAACCGCCGCCATGATGCGCAATCCCTCTTCGCCCAGACCCTGAAAAGAGTACGGAGAAGTGCGCGGCTTGTAAGCTCCGCCACGAAAGAACTGCGCCCCCGCCCGCTGGACGCGCTCAGCAATCGCAAACGCCTGCTCCCGGCTCTCGATGGCGCAAGGTCCAGCCATGATCGCCAGCGCAGGCCCGCCAATCGTCGCCTCACTCCCAGCGAAACGAATGACGGTGTTCTCTTCTTTAATATCGCGGCTGACCAGCTTGTAAGGCTTGGTGACGCGTATGACTTCCTGCACGCCCGACATTTCTTCCAGCGTGCCCGGCTCGACCTCGCCCTTGTTTCCGGTAATGCCAATCGCGGTCCGCTCCGCCCCCGGAATGGAGTGGGCCCGGTAGCCAAGCGCCTCGATTTTCTGGCAGACCGCGCGCACCTGCGCTTCCGTAGCGTGCGCCTGCATGACCACTAACATGAACCCACCTCAAGAAGTTCAAGTCTATCGTTTATACGCGGATGGGGGCAAATAGAGGCACTTGTGGATCTTGTAATTGCACCGTTCCCGCTTCCCCAATCCGGAGCTATTTCATGCCGTAAAGGTTGCCAAAAAATACAGTATTGGCCCGATTTGCGATGCGCGCGACAGGACGAAAAATAATAATTGGACCAGTTGGAGGATCCGTTATGCGTCACAGACTGTTATTGATCGCAATCGTTGCTTTGAGTGGCCTGTGTTTTGCCCAGGGAAACACTTCTTCGGATCGGGGCCCCTCCCCGAGTGGAGATGCGGACTATGCGGGGCGGCCAGTAAGCAATGTCCAGGTTCCATCCGCCTTGCCGCTCCCTCCTACCGAGCAACAGCAGTTTGAGCAGAACGTGAAGGACATTCATTTTGACTTTGACCGCTCTGATCTCCGTATGGACGAGCGGACCACCCTGGCCGAGGACGCTCAATGGTTAAAGACCCATACCGACGTTCTGATTACCATCGAAGGGGACGCCGATGAGCGCGGCGATATCGTCTATAACCTTGCCTTATCGGATCAACGAGCAATCGCCACCAGAGACGCGTTGGTCGGCCTGGGAGTGCCCCGGGATCGGATAGTGTTTGCCACGGGTTGGGGCAAGCTGTACCCGGTTTGCGCCGAATCCGACGAGAGCTGCTGGAACCGAAACCGGCGCGGCCATTTCGCGCTTTGGCAACCCCTGCCGGAAGCGACCCAAGTCGCCTCGCGTTAGCGGCATCCTTGGGCGAGGGATCGTCTCGCCCTTATACTTTTGCAATGCCACGTTCGATCCTGCGCGAGCAGGACATTCTTAAACTGCCCGTACCAAAGCGCCCGCCTCGCTTGACCTCGCGCCGCATTGGCATTCATACCTCAAGCGCTGGTGGTGTCCACAATGCTGCCGAACGCGCCTATCGCCTCGGGTGTAATGCGTTCCAGATTTTCTCGTCCAGCCCGCGCCAGTGGGCTCCCTATGAGCTGAGCCGCCCGCAATGCGACGAGATGATGCGCCTGCGCGAGAAATATGACCTCAAGCCCATGGCGATCCATGTGAACTATCTTGTGAATCTAGCCAGCACGACGCCGCTGTTTCTAAGAAAGTCGATTGAGGCGTTTCGTGGAGAACTGGAACGCGCTCTGGCCCTTTGTGCGGACTATCTGGTGCTCCACCCCGGTTCATTCCGCGGCGCCGATCGCGAAGCAGGCCTGATTCAAACTTCCGCCGCGATCGCCGCAGCCACGCAAGGACTGGACCTCGCTAAAGCGAATCTCACCATCCTGATCGAGAACACCGCCGGCGCAGAATACTCGCTGGGCACAACCTTCGAACAAGTCGCCGAAGTGCTGGAACGCCTTCGCAACATCGTGCCCATCGCGGCCTGCATCGACACTTGTCATACCCACGTCGCCGGATACGACATCGTCAGCGAAGTCGGATTGCGGCAGACGCTAGCGCACCTCGACCAGACCGTGGGGCTAAAAAATGTGCGACTGTGGCATTGCAACGATGCCAAGGCAGCCCGCGGATCCAAGCTAGATCGCCACCAGCACATCGGGAAGGGAAGCATTGGCTATGAGCCGTTTCGCCGCCTGCTAAACCATCCCCGGTTGGCCCACGCCGCTTTCATTGCCGAAACCCCAATCGACCAACCCGGAGACGATCGAAAAAACGTGGCAGCACTGAAGCGTTTAGTGCAGCGCGAGACGTAGCGGAGCTACGTCCCTACAGTTCCAATCCAGGACTCGACTGTAGAAACATTGCTTGCAATGTTTCTTGCTATCGCCAAGGTGCGACATAATTACCGCAATGATCCTGTACCAGAACAAATATCCCGTCGAAAGCGCTCGTCTTCAGGGCTGGGACTACCGCTCGCCCGGGTGGTACTTCGTGACCGTGTGTACGCGGCATCACATCTGCATTTTTGGCAACATAGCGAGCGGGCACGTACAACTTTCACCCTCTGGCGAGGTTGCCGATTCAGAATTGCGCACTCTCCCGAATCATTACGTCAATATATCGATAGACCACTTCATTGTGATGCCGAATCACATCCACGCAATCATTGTGATTGATGGCCAGGACCGCCATTCTCCTAGTCCAGAAACCTGCACCGAGCCCCGGCCAGACAATCTGGCCCTGATCCCACCCAAGGCAGGCTCCTTGTCAGCGATTATTCGCTCCTACAAAGCAGGAGTCACACGCCGCTGCCACGAAATGGGCCTGAAGACCTTCGCCTGGCAGCCCGGCTTTTACGATCACATAGTACGTGCAAACACCTCGCTGCAAGCCATCCGAGACTACATAGAACAGAATCCAGCCAACTGGCCCCAAGACCCAGAAAGCCGACCGTAGAAACATTGCTTGCAATGTTTCGGCGCCACCAATGACCCGTGCGAGAGCGAGACGTAGCGAAGCTACGTCTCTACAGTGAACTGTCTTTCTCCTCTATTGTAAAATCAAGGTTTATCCGTAACGCATCGTTTCCCTATGCCGCAGGACAAACAAACCACCATGGTCCGCGAAGACCGCTACGACGCCCAGCGCATCGAGGCCAAATGGTTCGAGCGCTGGCAACAGGACGCATCTCTCTACGCCGCCGAGCCCAACTCCACCAAGCCAAAATATTACGTTGCCGAAATGTTGCCCTATCCCTCGGGCGCCCTGCACATGGGACACGTGCGCAACTACGCGATCGGTGACGCACTCGCCCGCTACATGTGGATGAACGGCTACAACGTGCTTCATCCCATGGGTTGGGATTCGTTCGGCCTCCCCGCGGAAAATGCCGCCATTTCCAACAACACGCCGCCGCGCGAGTGGACGCTCCGCAACATTAAGAATATGAAAGCGCAGATGGAGCGCCTGGGTTTTGCCTATGACTGGTCCCGCGAAGTCACGACCTGCTTGCCTGATTATTACCGATGGAACCAGTGGTTCTTCTTGAAGCTTTACGAAAAGGGATTGGCCTATCGCAAGAAGAGCATGGTGAATTGGTGTCCGAAGTGCTGCACCGTCCTGGCCAACGAGCAGGTGGTGAATGGCCGCTGCTGGCGGCACGAAGACACTCTGGTGGAACAGCGCGAACTCGAACAGTGGTTCTTGCGCATTACCCATTATGCCGAGGAGTTGCTCCGCGACCTCGACAAGCTCACTGAGTGGCCCGAGAAAGTCCGCACCATGCAGCGCAACTGGATCGGCCGCAGCGAAGGCACGCTGGTAGATTTCAAGCTCGACGGCGGGGACTCGGCAATCACCGTTTTCACTACCCGTGTCGACACAATCTATGGGGCAACCTCCGTCCAGCTTGCGCCACAGCATCCGCTAGTTGCTCATTTGACCAAAAACAACGATCCCTTGCGCGCGCAAGTCGAACAGTTGATTACGGAACAGCGCAAGGCGAAAGAAGTGGGCGACATCGGTGCCATCGAAAAGCACGGAGTCAATACGCACCACTTCGCCGTGAATCCCTACAACGGAGAGCGCGTTCCCATCTGGGTGGCGAACTACATTCTCATGGATTACGGTACGGGCGCGATTATGAGCGTTCCGGCGCACGATGAGCGGGATTATGAATTCGCCAGGAAATACAATCTCAAGATCCGCACGGTGATCGTGCCTCGGTCCATCGACCCGGAAGAAACCTGTGCCGAACCCCCGCTTCCGTTTACCACGTTGGACGGCACGCTCATAAACTCAGGCCCATTTACCGGCCTCGATTGCGAAGAAGCAATCAAGAAGATGTCCGAACACGCCGAGAAGAACGGTTTCGGCAAGGCCACGATCACCTACCGCCTCAAAGACTGGGGCATCTCGCGCCAGCGGTACTGGGGCACGCCCATCCCTATGCTTTATTGCGAGCGAGACGGCATCGTACCCGTCCCGGAAAAAGATTTGCCAGTGATCTTGCCGGACAACGTCGATATAACGTTGACGGGTGGCTCACCCCTGGGCCGGGTGCCGGAATTCGTAAATGCGACTTGCCCGAAATGTGGCGGCCCAGCCCGCCGCGAAACCGATACCATGGACACCTTCGTGGATTCGTCCTGGTACTTCTATCGCTACACCGATGCGCACAACGATCGCGCACCATTCGATTCCAAGACGGTCGAGTACTGGTTCCCCATCGATCAATACATCGGCGGCGTCGAGCATGCGATCCTCCATCTCATCTACTCGCGCTTCTGGACCAAATTCATGCGCGACATGGGATTGGTGAAAAACGCCGAGCCCATCGAGCGGTTGTTCACCCAGGGCATGATCATTAAGGGCGGGGCAAAAATGTCCAAGAGCCTGGGCAACATAGTTTCACCGGACGAAATGATCGCCCGCTACGGCGCGGACAGCACCCGCATGTACACGCTGTTCGCGACCTCTCCAGACCGCGAACTCGACTGGCAGGATGAAGGAGTCGAAGGCATCCGGCGTACGCTCGGCCGTATCTACCGCTTCATCGCAAGAAATGCCCCTGTAGAGACGCAGCTTGCTGCGTCTCAGCAGCGCGAGACGTTGCAAGCAACGTCGCTACAGCCAGAGGCTCGGCGCATCCAACGCAAGCTTCACCAGACCATCAAACGCGTCAGCGATGATTTCCAGGGCCGCTGGCACTTCAACACGTCGATCGCAGCGATCATGGAACTAGTGAACGAACTGTATGCGACAGAAGAACGTGTGGCGCGGGCGGCCTCGCCCGCGGAACTGGTCCCTGCCCAGCTATTGTTGGATGTGCAGCGCGATCTAGTGCTTCTGCTCGCCCCGTTTGCTCCTCACTTAGCCCACGAACTCTGGGAAATGTTGGGCGAAAAAAGAAGTCTGCTTCGCGCGCCGTGGCCGAAGTATGATCCAGCCTTGGCCAAAGAAGAAGAAATTGAAATCCCAGTGCAGATCAACGGCAAGCTGCGCAGCCTGATCGTCGTCCCCGTGGATTCGGCGAAAGAAACAATCCACGAGCGCGCATTGTCGAACGAGAAGATAAAAGCAGCGATTGCGGGCAAGCAGGTAGTGAAGGTGATTGTGGTGCCGGGCAAACTCGCTAATATAGTCGTGCGCTGACTGCGGATCCCCCACCAACCCTGTCATCCTGAGCGCAGTTGCTCGATTCGCTTGCGAATCGAGCAACCGAGTCGAAGGACCCCGAGGATGTGTTTGCTGCCCAGACAGCTCCAAGGAATTCTACCGGTCCCACGTAGTCACACCGGTTAATTGCGCTATCCTAAACTTGCATGCAACAGCGCTCGCCCACGCTAGAAGGCTTCCGCACCATCCTCCGCCGTCCATCATTCGGAGTGGCAGAGATTGCCTGGCGCTGGAGCTTCGGCGCTGCCACCGGCCTCCTCCTCGTGTTTTCTTTCTTTGAGTACCTCGACACACTGCCAGTCAGCAACGGAGATCTACTCCTGCTGCGGACCGGCCATCCAGTCTTGATCTCTCGCGCCGTGCTGCATATTTTTCACGGCAGCGCATTCCGCGTTCTTGAAACCGCCCTGGTTTTGGCAATGACCTTGGGAGCCGCATGGGTCGTCATTGCTTCGTTGGGGCGCGCAGCCACATTAGAAGCGCTGCTGTCCCACTTTCGTGAAGACGACATCTCAACCGCAGAACGAAAAGAGAAAAAGAGTTGGCGGTTGCGCTCTCTCTTCGAGCTGAACGTTTTCCGCCTCGCCGCCACCCTCGCCGCCACCGTCGGCTGTTTCTCCGCCATCCTTCTGGGCGGAGCCGCCTCACGACCCGGCGATCCCGCACCCGGCAGCGTTCTGCTGATTATTCTGACCGTTACCATGCTGGTCTGGCTCGCGTGGTCCACGTTGAACTGGTTTCTTTCGCTTGCCGCAATATTCGTGGTTACGGATGGCCAGGATACATTTGCCTCAATCGCAGCCGCAGTCAATCTCTGCCAAACCCGCCCGGGATCCGTCTTTGCCGCAGGAATCTGGTTTGGACTCGCGCACATCACCGCATTCGTCGTCGCCAGTTCCCTCGTCGCATTTCCTTTAGGATTTGCCGCCGTCCTGCCCGTCGGCGTCGTTCTGGGAGGCGTGCTCCTGGTAACAATTGTTTATTTTGCCATCGCAGATTTCTTATACATGGGACGCCTGGCAGCATACGTAGCAATGGTCGAAATACCAGAATCGCCGCTGGGCGCTGCAGTTGCTCCGCGCCCCCATCCAAGTTCGCATCCCGATCCCGGAGCTAAGTCAAGTTCCGCCGTCGACGCCAGTGAACTAATTCTGAGCGATGTTCCCGCAACCAACTAAAATGCCACCGTCACAAGCGGTCTTTGTGGCAGAGCATGGTGAGGGGCATGGCGAGAGGGCCGCGGCGGGAGGGCCGCAGCGGGAGGGCATGGCTTCAGCCATGCCAATGAAGAGCCAAAAAAAGTCGGGCTTTAGCCCCTGAGGCAAGATTCACATCGTCACGTTGCCGCTCATAAAACCATCTGACCAGCTCTAGATGCTAGAAGGTGTCCTCCCCCTTTACACCTACACTGCGATTTGAGACACTCGTTCGTGGAAACCCAATCTATCGTCGTCCTCGACTTCGGAGCGCAATATTCCCAGCTCATTGCGCGCCGCATCCGCGAACAGAATGTTTTTTCGGTCGTGCTTCCGTGCAGCGCGAGCCTCGACGAGATCCACAGCTACTCGCCTCTAGGAATCATTCTGTCCGGCGGACCCTGCTCGGTCTACGATCAGGACGCTCCTAACACCGACCGCCGCGTATTCGACCTCGGCCTGCCCGTGCTCGGCATCTGCTACGGTTTGCAACTAATGGTGCACGTGCTAGGCGGCAAAGTGCGCGCCGCCGACAAACGCGAATACGGCCACGCCAACGTTGACATCAAAAATGACTCGCACCTATTTAGCGGGATGCCGAAAAAGCTTTCCGTCTGGATGTCGCACGGCGACGAAGCCGTTGATCTGCCCGCCGGATTTCATTTAACCGCCAGTTCGCCCAACGCCGTAGCTGGCATCGAGAACCCCGCCAAAAAACTCTTCGCCGTTCAGTTCCACCCGGAGGTGCGCCACACACAGTCCGGTACCGATATTCTGCGAAACTTTGCCCTCGTAATCTGCGGAGCCAAACCGACATGGACACCGCAGCACTTCATCGATGCGACCGTCGCCAACGTCCGCCAGACCGTGGGCAAAGGCCGCGCCATCTGCGCACTCTCTGGCGGCGTGGATTCCGCGGTAGCAGCCACGCTCGTCGATCGCGCTTTGCGAGACGGCAGCGGCCCTTCACGTCTGACCTCGGTATTCGTGAACAACGGCGTGCTGCGCAAAAACGAATTCGAAAAAGTCCAGCAGAACCTGCGCGACAAGCTAGGCCTGCACGTTGTCGCAGTCGATGCCGCCGATCGCTTTCTGAGCAAATTGGCCGGCGTAACCGACCCGGAGAAAAAACGCAAAATCATCGGCAACGAATTCATCGCCGTATTCGACGAGCAAGCTCATCGCATCGAAAAAGAAGAAGGCAACGTCGAATGGCTGGTCCAGGGCACGCTCTATCCTGATGTTATCGAGTCGCGCTCGGTGCGCGGACCGTCGCAAATCATCAAGTCGCATCACAACGTCGGCGGACTGCCCGACAAAATGAAGCTGAAATTAATCGAGCCGCTGAAAGAACTATTCAAAGACGAAGTCCGCAAGATCGGCCGCGATCTCGGCATGCCAGAAGAAATCCTGCAACGCCAGCCATTCCCCGGACCAGGCTTAGCGGTTCGTATCCTAGGAGAAGTCACGCCCGAGCGTCTAACCATCCTGCGCGAGTGCGACGACGTCGTCGTAAGGGAAATCAAGCAAGCCGGACTGTATGGGAAAATCTGGCAATCATTCGCGGTGCTGCTGCCGGTAATGTCGGTCGGAGTGATGGGCGACCAGCGCACCTACGCCAACACCTGCGCCATCCGCGCCGTCCACTCCGAAGACGGCATGACGGCCGACTGGGTCTCGCTCCCGCACGAGGTCCTAAAAACAATTTCCAGCCGGATCGTGAACGAGGTGAAAGGCGTAAACCGCGTAGTCTACGACATCACCTCAAAGCCGCCGGGCACGATCGAGTGGGAGTGAGAAAGCGTCGTTCGCTGTTCGTCGTTGGTCGTTGGCAAAACTCACGTGGGGACAGCCGCCCTCGGCTGTCCGACTGAGCAAAGCTCGGCAGGGGGAATTTTATTTAAAACCCGGTTTCTCCAAAAATCTTGTCAAGCCCCATAAGGCCCTCGATTCCCCCCAACTCGCTGATTCAGCGACAGAAATAAATTTGAAATTTTGGCGGGTTTACCCCTCCGGATTTGCTAGTCTAGAAGTAGAGATCAAATAGGGCGCAAGCTCCCGGCTTGCGCCTTTTTATTTGGAGCGATTTCTCTTCAGGGACGTTTCCCGCACAAATGACTAAAGGCAGGGTCGTTCGACGCAGGTACAGGCCAGCGTGTGAGGAGAGCCCTGTGCAGGAAACTGCCCGGCGAATGGGGATTGCGCGCCTCAAGAAAGGCGAGGTCAGTGAACTGAATTTCTTGCACAAGGCGGCCAGCCTCGGCTTTGCGCTGTCCCTGCCCTACGGTTCTCAGTTCTATGACTTCGTAGTGGACGGTGGAGGAAACCTCTGGCGGGTGCAGGTTAAGAGCGCCACCGCCAAGTTACGGGGTCTATATAACGTGGGCATTCGTCACAGCACCGAGCACCGGGCGAAAGCTTACGCCGAGTCCGAGATTGATTTTGCGGCGGTTCACATTATCCCGGAAGATACCTGGTATATTCTGCCGGTGCGCGAGGTGGTGGGACGCACGGCGTTGATGTTTCGTCCCAAGGGATTTCGCCGACTGGACATTTACGCCCACTACCGGGAAGCCTGGCACCTGCTGCGCCAACCAGACGGCCTGGTCTTCGGATGAGATCAAACAGCCGCGTTCACCCTCCGCACGCTGTCATCCTGAGGAAGCGGAGTCCTTGGCAAAGCCAAGGACTCCCAACGAAGGATCTCTGCACTCCGCGGGCAGCAGATAAACGAGGGGTGCCCCATCTTTCGCGCCCTTTGCGAAAGGTGGGAGCCTCGAACTCCACAAGCGACGGCCTCCATCGTTGCTTCTGAAGGCTGGGTGCCCCGCTCCTTGCGTTTTTTGCAAGGGGCGGGAGAACCAACAGTGCGTGGATGAACGATTGTGACATCACGCAGATAATTATGAGACGGAGCACGTGCCCCAAGCACCCGCCCCTTGCAAAAAAAGCAAGGAGCGGGGCACCCTGACCCTAGTTTTATCTGTTAAGGTCCGGGCCACCCGCCCAGCCAGCCCTTCAGAGTAAAATTAACCTGACGGTCCGATCCGCCCGACGTGTGTCGAGGTGAGGTGCGACCTAGGCAGTGATCGGGAGCAGATTCGGAGGTGTAGGATGCGCAGAATTTCGTTGATCGTTACTCTTCTCGTCTTGCTATCGGCCTTTGCAGAGGCACAGCAAAAAGGGCGGGTACTCGTGTGGAACCAGCCCGACCACCTAGAACCGCCATTCGCAACGCAACTCCGAAAAGTCGCTCTAGTCCTTGAGGTTGTATGCGGTGACGGTCATGGCAAACCTCTCACTAGCAGTGAAGGAAAACCTCTCGTTATGGGAGGGACGGCGTTCGTCGTCGGCTATCATGACCCCAGGCTGCCGAAAGATTCGCGATTCGATTACCTGGTCACGAATCGCCACGTAGCGGAGTGTTGGGATGACGACACCCTCAAACCACGGGAGGTGCTGGCCAGGGTACTGAAGGCTAATGTCAAGAACGGAGAGGCTCAACCCTTTTCGCTGGCGGTTGACTGGAAATTTCCTCCAGACGATTCGGCAGATTTAGCCGCTGCGATCGTTCGGCTTCCAGAAAATGTCGAGTCTGCATGGGTCCCACTTGACCTGTTTTTCAGCAAGGAATCCTTTGCCGACGACAACCTAGGAGAGGGGGCCAAGATAATACTGGCAGGTTTCTTTGTCCAGCTTCAGGGCGAGAAACGAGTCCAGCCTCTGCTGCGTGAGGGAATTCTCTCGATGATTCCAGATGAACCTCTCCTGACGACCGCACTAAAGCGCGGCCCCTTGTATCTAGCTGACGTTCACGTTTTCGGCGGCTACAGCGGATCACCTGTGTTCATTAACGTTTCGCGGCCGGAGAAGCTCCAGCTCACTGATGACTATCGCTTCCTCGGCGTCGTCAGTGGCTACTACTACGAAGATTCGGAGTTTAAACTGCAGATCGCTACAACAGCACAGGGCAAAATACACAACAACAGCGGGGTAAGCATGATCGTTCCTGCGGATATCTTGAAAGACCTCATCCTAAACGACTCCGACTTCAAGAAGGATCGCGATCGGTACTTTGCTACAAACCCTACGACCCTCAGTCCAAGTAAGTGACCTGATGTTGGCCCGGTGCCCCAGGTTCGCAGTCGCGGGGCGGGCTCCCCTACTCCGACTGGGCCTTCATATACGACCGCAAAATCGCGTTGATGCGGGTCTGGTAGCCGCTGCCGGCCCGCTTGAGCCATTCCACAACATCGTGGTCAATCCGGATGGTCAGACGGTCTTTGGGTTCCGGCATGGTTAGCTTGGCACGTTTCCAGAAGGATCGATCCAGTTTGGGAATGTCGGAGTCGTCGATGTCCGCATCCCGCATCTGACGCAAACGCTTGAAGTCAGTTTCCCCCTCCCAAATCACTCTGCCTCGGAGCTTGCGGATGGAGCCTTGCGCATGCGTCTTCACAAACAGCCGCAAGGCGGCTTCCACCGCAGCCTTCGTGGTCCGAGCGCCGCTACACCGCATCGCCTCACGCATCAACCGGTCGTCGATTTCAATACTGGTCCGCATGATTCCATCATCGTCCCAATCCTCGAATACCTGAGGTCTACCCCGCTTTATCCAGCACCTTACGCGAAATCGCCGTCACCAGCTTGCGCGGACTGAGCCGCAGAGACTCCGCCAGCAACCAATTTCGAAATCCTGCGATCACAAGCGTCTTGCCAGCCATCAGCCCGCGATAACCGTCGCGGGCGACGGTCTTCGCATCCATGGGGCGGAGTTTCTTGAAAAGCACAGTGTCCTCAATGCCCGCGCGTCCTTGAAATCCGGTGTCGGTTGCGCCGGGACAGAGGCAGGTGACGGTTACGCCGCTTCCGCTCAACTCGTTCGCTAGCGCTTCAGAGAACGAAATGACGTAAGCCTTGCTGGCATAGTAAACGGCCATCAGCGGGCCGGGCTGGAACCCTGCCGTGGAAGCCACGTTCATGATCCTGCCGGAATGGCGTTCGAGCATCGGGCCGAGAAAAAGTTTGGTCAGGTGAGTGAGCGCGGTGACGTTGAGCTCAATTTGTCCCAGGGTGTCTTCGAGCGAAACTTTAGAAAACTCGCCGAACACGCCGTAGCCTGCGTTGTTCACCAAAATGTCCACCGCGATCCCCTCGCGCTGCAGTTGATCGAATAAAAACTGCGGGGCAGGTGAAGAAGTGAGATCGAGCGCGATGGCCTTGACCGAGATGCCGGACTCGCGTTGCAACTCATCGGCAAATTGCGCGAGTTTAGCCGCGCTGCGAGCGACCAGCACAAGATTGTAATGATCGTAGGCAAAGAGCTTGGCCAGTTCGTATCCAATGCCGCCGGAAGCGCCGGTGATGAGAGCGGTCTGGTTCATGTCGTTGAATCCCATTTCTCCAGAAATAAAAAGCGCGCCGATTCGAGCGGCGCGCCTTGTGATTCGCGTCAGACGTAGCCAGCTCCGTCTCTACACGCCAGCCATGGCGGGCTCGACCTCGTAGATCGAGTGCCAGGACGTGGCGGCCTTCAGGCGGTCGTTTACGTTATTGATGTTCTTCACGCCTTCGGTCTGCAGCCATTTGCGGAAGGCTTCCGCGCCTTGTTTGGCGTAGACCGGGATTCCATCCTTCCAGGTGGCGCGGCCGCAGAGCACTCCGTTGAACTTCACGCCGGATTCGCCGGCGAGTTCGAGGGCCTCCGTAAACTCGGCATTGCTTACGCCTGCGGACAAATAAATGAATGGCTTGGTAGCAACCTTCGCAGCTTTCAAAAACAGGTCGGTGGCTTCTTTCTTGGTGTAGGCTTTCTGACCGGCGTAAGCTTTGGCGCCCTCAACGAACTTCATGTTCACGGGAACTTCAACTTTCAGCACGTCGACGCCGTAGCGGTCTTTGCTGAACTCACGCATGCTGTCAGTAACGATCTGCGGCTTTTTCTTGGCGTAGTCAAAACCCTTCTCATCCGCCCCCTCTTCGTAGCCGACAAACTCGAGAAAAAATGGAATGTCGTTGGCCCGGCATTCGTCGCCGATGCGCTCCACCCAAGCATGCTTCCTATCGTTGACTTCCTTGGGATCGAAGGGCGTGTAGTAGAGTAGAATTTTGACGCAATCCGCTCCGGCTTCTTTGAGTCGGCGGGCTGACCAATGATCGAGCAGGTCGGGTAGCCGGCCAAGTCCGGTTTTGTCGTATCCGGTTTTTTCGTACGCAAGCAGCAGACCGGCGTTCTTGGCGCGCCGTTTGGCCGCAGGCAGTCCCCACTCGGGATCGAGCAGGATCGCGCTGGCATGCGGGGTAAGAACTTCGGCGACCAGCGACTTGAATTCTTCCATCAAAGCATCGCCGACTTCGCCGCCTTTTTCCTTGGCCAAACTCTTCTGCAAAGACCCGCGCTGGTCCATGGCAGCCGCGGCGATCACGCCTCGGTCGTTGGATACTCTTTTCAGGCCCGCTAGTTTTCCGGGAGTGAGTTTCATAGGATTTCCTCCGTGGTTATTCAGAGCTCATGCTTCAATGAATTCTTAGAGCAACCAATTGTAAACCCAAAGCGAGGGTCGCCCAAGCACCTGCGTGGAGATCGGGACTGAGTCATCTGCTTGGGCTGGAACCTGGTTCGCGGGCGCCGATCAATAAAGTCGCGCTTGGGAGCCTGCTGGTCCGCGGGCTCCCCGGCGCGATATTTAGCGTGAGGGAGTCTGGCTATTTCGGAGTGGCAACAAATCCCTGGGCCGTCGTGCTGGTCGGCATGGTGAAGCCGACGAGCATGCCTTTGTCGTTGACGCCGTTGACAAAGGTTACGCCGACTCCCTTGGGATCATCCACCGAAGTGTAGGTTGCCGTCTTGGTGTCGTACACGAAGCCGTGAAACGCGTTAGCCGTATCCTGGTAGGTCCCCACCACCAGCCCGTGGTTGTTCTCGCCGGTCGCCTGGGTAAAGATCGAACCTGGGAAATCGATCTGAAGCAACGTTCCCGCGTTCAACCACCACCCGTGGTTCACCCCCTTGGCGTCGATGAAGAATCCGGTCACCTGTTGAAGGACGTTGATGTCAGTAGCCTGCGCGCTCACCGACTTGGGAATTCTGATTACCTCAAAAACGCCACCGTTGATGTCATAGACGTAGGGGACAAAAGGCCCGGTTCCGTTTGCGGTCTTGCTATAGTATCCAGCCGCCTGGGCCAAGTCGTTGCGCCCCAGCAATTGGTTGAAGGGCGTTCCCGGGAAGTCGACCGTTTTGAAGGCATTGTTGTCGTCCAGGAAACCGTGGGTGACGCCGCCTTGGTCAACGTAGAAACCGCACGTCCCGCCCAGCCCGTCGATGCCGATCACTTGGGTCGCAGCGGATCCCGGGTAATTTTCGTTGGTGAACTTCTTGGTCGACAGCTGGTAAGTAAAACCTTTGTTATCGGCCACATTGTGGTAGCCAGCGATTTCGTCTTTTATGTTGATCCCCAGGAGCTGGGTAAAAGTGTCGTGGGGATAGTTCACGGTTGTAAAGTTGTACGATGTCTGGGCCGCAGCGGACATGCAGGCCAGAACCGCGAATCCTAAGGCGAAAGCCAATGACTTGAGTTTCATACTTTTCTCCTTATTTAATTAATGGGTTGCTGGATTCGGGAGACGCGATGCCTCCCTATTGCTGTTGACGGGTGGTGAAGTGGTTTACGGCGTTACGTCTTTCTCCGAGGCAGTGCCATCCCGCGAACTGATTCAACCGGGTCGTAATACGTGGTTCGCGGCGTAAGCTTCATCACAGACATGCGGTGGATCATGTCGAGAGACTCTGATTCCACCGGTCGAGAGATTCTGCCCTAAATGAGGCTCTTGGGTCTGTACAGTAGTATACCATCGAGCGCTGCCGCCAGTATTGGGAAAGTGCCCTTCCCACGAGAGTTCAAACGCCGAATCTTTCAGCGGCGCGGGCTCTGGCCTTGGCGGCTTCTTCCTCGCGATTCTTCGGCGGGGCGCTGGTTTCTAGCGAACGGAGCAGGCGATTCGAGATGCCGGTTACTTCCTCAACGGCAGCTAGAAATATTTGCTCGTTGGCTTTCGATGGTTTGTTAAAGCCGGTGATTTTTCTCACGAACTGCAGCGAAGCCGCTCGAATTTCTTCTTCCGTGACCGGGGGATCGAAGTTAAACAAGGTTTTGATATTGCGACACATTCTCTGACCTCAGCCTAGCACCTCATGGATTTTAACAATGCCCGAAGGGATTTTGTCGAATGCGGTATGCGACCACAGCTATCGACCCCGAAAGAATCGTCGTCACGGTTGCGGCGCGCGGTTGACCCGCAACAGCATTCCGCTGCCAGACCGCACGTTCAGATCGCCTTTATCTGACCCCAGAGTAATCTCGCCAACGGGAGCATCCCGTCCCGCATGGAGAATCGCCAGGTTCGGGAGGTCGTAAGTTCCACAGGCATCGGAGGAAAACACCCAAAACGCTTGTAGCTGGTGATTGCCCTCAATCTCACCTCGGCATTCAGTACCGGGCTTGGCCGAGACATGAACCAACACTCCATTGGCAGTCGGTTCTCCGACAGACCGCAACCCGTTGGCAACCGGCCCGCCGCCACGATAGACGACCTCGCCGCCAATCTGATCCGTGGTCCACGCGTTCTCCGACGTTCCGCGGTCGGGGCCAGTCTCCGGAAGCTGTGCTTGCTCTACTGCCATCATCGATGCCAATGCCCTCAAATTCGTGACGAACTGTATCCGCCGTTTGGAAACCACCAAAGTGTCAAACCGGAAAGAGACTTGTGCGCCACTTGCGCCATGGGCCGGCTTGACGTCGACCACGTGCCCCATAACTTTCGCACCAGCATGAATGCTTGATCCCGGCGACAACGGCACATCCTGCATCACTCGTGCCGTGATTACCTGCCCGGGTTGGAGCTTTTGCGAATTCAGGGAAGATTTCAACTCAACCGGAATGATCGTACCGGCGGGAATTGCGTTCTGGGCAAATAAGTTTGCCGCGAGCATGATCAGGATGATAGACAGAATGCGTTTCATGGAAGTACCTCCAGAGGCCGACTCGTGGGGCCTCGAGTCGTAAGAGTATCCTCTCCACGACACGAGTTGGGTGCATTCAATCCTGTATCAAGAGTCTGAAAGGTTTGATGCCGCGGCCGCAAGAAAGTCACTGTCAATGCTTGAAAAGACGATTTTTCAACAACTGACCTGTTGAGCCCCCGCCAACTCCGTCGCTTTCATTGACTTGCTTCGTTTAAGAGACGTAACATTTCGCGTCAGTGATTGGCCAAACCATCTCGCACTACCGCATTGTCGAGAAGCTGGGCGGCGGCGGGATGGGTGTCGTTTACAAGGCCGAGGACACCAAGCTGCGCCGCTTCGTCGCATTGAAGTTCCTCCCCGATGAAGTAGCCAGAGACTCGCAGGCATTAGCCCGCTTCCAACGCGAAGCACAAGCGGCGTCTGCCCTGAACCACCCCAACATCTGCATGGTCTTCGAGATTGACGAGCGCGAAGGTCAGCACTTCATCGTCATGGAGTATCTCGACGGCATGACGCTGAAGCATCGCATCGCTGGGCGTCCGCTGGAAACGGAACTGATTCTCTCGCTCGCCATCGAGATTGCCGATGCCCTCGATGCGGCTCATGCAGAAGGCATCGTCCACCGCGACATCAAGCCTGCCAACATCTTTGTGACCAAGCGCGGACACGCCAAGGTTCTGGACTTCGGGCTTGCCAAGATCACGTTGAAGCCGGAGAACGTTGCCATGAGCGCCCCGACTGTAGACTCGGAGGAACATCTCACCAGCCCCGGGCAAGCCCTTGGCACCGTCGCGTACATGTCGCCGGAACAAGTCCGCGCCAAGGAACCGGACGCCCGCACCGACCTGTTCTCCTTCGGAGCGGTTCTGTACGAAATGGCGACGGGGGCGTTGCCGTTCCGTGGGGAAAGCACGGGAGTAGTTTTCGAGGCGATTCTGAACCGTGCCGCACCGCCTCTCTTGCGCCTCAACCCTGACCTGCCGGAAGAACTGGCACGTATCATCAACCGGGCGCTGGAGAAAGACCGGGAACTTCGGTATCAGCACGCCTCTGATATGCGTTCCGAGTTGCAACGGCTGAAGCGAGATACCGAGAGCGGGCACCGTTCTGCGGCAACCTTCGGCACTCCGGTTGTGCCAGAAGCTCCTGCGGCTCGGCACGGCAAAGTCTGGAAGATTGCGGCTCCCGTCCTGCTCGTCGTCTTGCTGGTGGCGGGTGGACTTTACTATCGTGCGCATCGAAGCAAGCCACTAACCGACAAAGACACCATTGTTCTCGCCGATTTTGCCAACAGCACTGGCGATGCGATCTTCGATGACACACTGAAAACGGCACTTACTCTTGCCCTGCGGCAGTCGCCTTTCCTCAGTGTGCTTTCCGACAGTGAAGTCACGAAGACTTTGCAGCTGATGACCCGTCCGGTAGGTACGAGACTCACGCCGGAGGTCGCCCGCGAGCTGTGCTTGCGGGCGGGTAGCAAAGCCTACCTCGCCGGATCAATTGGCAGTCTGGGCAGCGAATATCTTTTGGGGTTGAAGGCGGTGAATTGCCAGAGCGGAGATACGCTGGCCGAGGAGCAGATGACGGCGGCATCCAAGGAGAAGGTATTGGACGCCCTCGGCGAGGCAGCATCCAAGCTGCGTACGGAGTTGGGCGAATCGCTGGCGACGGTGCAAAAGTTCGACGTTTCGTTGGAACAGGCCACTACATCGTCGCTGGGAGCTCTGAACGCGTTCAGTCTTGGTAGAAAGGCGAGTAACGAGAAGGGCACGACCGCTGCCCTGCCTTACGATCAACGTGCCATCCAGTTTGATCCGAACTTCGCCATGGCTTATAACGCAGTGGGCGTAGATTACTCTGAGCTTGGTGAGATCGGACGCGCGAGGGAGTATTTCACCAAAGCATTCCAATTGCAGGAACACGCCAGCGAGCGAGAAAAGTTGGCTATTGCTTCCAGCTTCTATTTGGAAGTGACGGGAGAACTGGAAAAAGCGATACAAACGGATCAGGAATTGGCCTCAAATTACAAGCGCGACCTCGGAGCCCATAGAAGCCTGGCTAAAGTGTACGCCGAGCAGGGACAATATGAAAGCGCAGCCGAAGAATACCGCCAAAGCATTCGCCTTAATCCAGATAATGAAGACTACTGGGGGCTCTCCAATGTGATGCTTGCCTTGCAGCATTTCGATGAGGCGCAACAGACGATTCAGCAAGCGCACACGCGAAAGCTTGACAATGCAGCTCTTCACATAAATATGTACGCTCTGGGATTCATTCGGGGAGACCCGCCCACCATGTCAGAACAGCAACAGTGGTTCTCGGGCAAGCCAGAAGAGAACTATGGGTTTTCGCTCGCATCCGATACTGAAGCCTATTCAGGTCACCTGCGCAAAGCACAGCTATTAACCAAGCAGTCGGTAGATTCTGCGGTACGCGCGGACAACAAGGAAGCTGGAGCGATCTGGCTGGAGAATGCGGCTCTACGCGAGGCTACGTTCGGCAACCTGACGCAAGCGAAACAATCAGCGGCGAAGGGACTGAAACTCGTTTCCAACAGTCGGGACGTTGAGGTCGAAGCCACGCTCTCGTTTGCCATGGCGGGCGACACGGCGCGAGCCGAGGCCTTAGAAAGAAACTTGAACAAACGTTTCCCCGTGGACACACAGATGCAATCTCTATGGCTGCCTGCGATCCAGGCACAATTGGCCCTCGATAGGAAGAGCCCAACTGCCGCTCTCAATGCCCTGCAGGGTGGCACACCGGTTGAGTTAGGGCAAATCGAGTTCCTCCTGAATATTTCCTGCCTTTATCCCACATATATCCGGGGTAAAGCATATTTGGAAGTTGGCCAAGGCAATGCTGCCGCAGCCGAGTTTCAAAAGATTATCGACCACAGCGGAATCGTCTGGAACTGCGGTACTGGAGCGTTGGCGCATCTGGGCGTGGCTCGCGCCAATGCCCTGCAATCGAGAACCTCGCAGGGAGCGGATGCCGATGCTGCCCGCACCCGCGCCCTCGCCGCCTACAAGGATTTCCTCACACTCTGGAAAGACGCCGACCCCGACATCCCCATCCTGAAGGAAGCCGAAGCCGAGTACGCGAAGCTCCAGTAGGCGGCGTGGCGATCTTCCTATGCCTGACCTGCTGCACAAGAATTGTCAACTGACGCTATCAGGCCATAGCACTCGTTGAGAATTATTGATCTGCCATGTCCCCGTGGTCGCGAATACCGGACGGAAACCAGAACGAACGGTACAGCGCATTTTTCCCGAAGGATGCCAAGGCCCCACGTGATTATTGCCTTAACGTCAGGGTCCCGAGCATGGCTTGTTGTTTGGCGATCAGGGATTGCACGCCTTGTCCTGCCAGGGTAATCATCTTTGCCAGTTGGGGTTCGTCGAATACCTGGTGCTCGGCGGTGGCTTGCACCTCGACCAGTTTGCGGCCGGCGGTCATTACGAAATTCATATCGACGTCAGCGCGAGAGTCCTCTTCATAACAAAGGTCGAGCAGGATCTCGCCATCAACAATGCCGACGCTTACGGCGGCAACGAAATCGCGCAGCGGGGCGGAAGTCAGGGTTCCGGCCTCGACCAACTTTTCCAGCGCCAGGCCCAGGGCGATGAACGCTCCCGTGATTGA
Organism: uncultured Acidobacteriota bacterium; assembly: GCA_963832245.1. Lineage (GTDB taxonomy): Bacteria > Acidobacteriota > Terriglobia > Terriglobales > Acidobacteriaceae > JABDBE01. The sequence goes on along the minus strand of CAWHTG010000003.1, from coordinate 1,086,104 downwards.
GGCGGTGCGCGTGCCTCCATCGGCTTGGATTACGTCGCAGTCGATCCAAATAGTGCGCTCGCCCAGGCGCACCAGATCGGTGACGGCTCGCAGCGAGCGTCCGATCAGCCGTTGGATTTCGTGGGTGCGCCCGCTCGATCGCCCCTTGGTGACCTCGCGCGGGGTACGGGTCAGTGTGGCGCGAGGAATCATGCTGTACTCTGCGGTGATCCACCCTTTTCCGCTGTTGCGCAGGAACTGGGGCACGCTCTCCTCGATGGACGCGGTGCAGATCACGCGCGTGTTGCCGACCTCGATGAGGACCGATCCCTCGGCGGTGTTGATGTAACCGGGAAAGATGTTGACCGGGCGCATCTGGTCCGGAGTTCGATTGTCGGAGCGATAAAACATATCGGGCGATTGTAACAGGACGGGAGCAGGTCGATCGCCTGCGGTGATTGGAGCACAGCCCAGAGCCCAAAAAGCGGCACGTAGGTGAATTCCAGTCTCTTTACTTTCGTAATCTAGTGAACCCGTGCGCCCACTCGCGTAACCGCGGATTTTGCATATAATTTTCATAGCTGGAAAGAAGGAGGCAACAGCTCGACCGCATGACCGCCATCGACATCCTCGGTCTCGAGAAAACCTATAGCGTAGGCTTCTGGCGTAGGAAGCAGAAGTGTGCCTTAAAGCCGCTACACCTGCAGGTGGAGGAGGGAGAGATTTTCGGTTTCCTTGGCCCCAATGGGGCAGGGAAGACGACCACCCTCAAAATGCTGATGGGCCTGGTTTACCCCACCGCCGGATCGGCGCGAATTCTGGGCATGGAGATTAACGATCCCCGCATGAAGGCACAGATCGGTTTTTTGCCCGAGCAGCCGTATTTCTATGACTATCTGACTGCCGGTGAGCTGCTCAATTATTATGGACAGCTTTCCGGAGTAGCGCCCAAAGAACGAGAACGCAAGGTGCGCGAGGTTCTAGATCGTGTGGGCCTGCCCGATGTGATGCGCGTTCAGTTGCGGAAATTTTCCAAAGGCATGCTGCAGCGGGTTGGCATCGCGCAAGCCATCCTGCACGATCCCAGAATTGTTTTCCTCGACGAACCTATGTCCGGACTCGATCCCATGGGCCGCCGCGAAGTGCGCGATCTGATGGAGCAATTAAAGCAGGAAGGCAAGACGGTTTTCTTTTCGACCCACATCCTCTCCGACGCCGAAGCGCTGTGCGATCGCGTGGCCATTATCCACTTGGGTGAACTGCGCAGCGTGGGCGCGGTGGCCGATCTTACCTCGAATGTCGAAGGAAAAATCGAAGTGGTCTGGCAGGGAAACCGAGTCCCCGCCGCCATGAAGGCGTTGGGTGCGGAGTGTCACGTGACCGGCGACACCGTCCGGGCCGTGCTCCTGGAAGGCAACCAGGACGCCGCCCTCGAGGCGCTGCGCCGTGAACAGTTGCGCGTCATTTCTTTGGTTCCCGTCCGGACCTCGCTGGAAGAATACTTTGTGCGCAAACTGCAACCGTCCAAAGCAGCCGCCGGGGTGACGCCATGAGCGGACGAATCGTACACATTGCCTCGAATACTTTTCGCGAAGCGGTGCGCGATCGCGTGCTCTATAACCTGATCGCCTTCGCCTTGCTGATGTCGGGAGCGGCCATCCTGGTGGGGCAGATTTCTATTGGCATCGAGCGCCTGGTGGTGATCAATCTCGGCCTCACGGCAGTTTCGTTGTTCGGCATCGTCATTGCTATTTTCATTGGCATCGGGCTGGTCTCAAAAGAGATTGACAAGCGAACTCTCTATACCGTGCTTTCCCGCCCGGTTCAGCGTTGGGAGTTTATTGTCGGCAAGTTCTTTGGCCTGGCGGGTACGCTGGTAGTGAATGCGTTCTTCATGGCGCTGGGAGTGTTCGCAGCGTTGTTTTATGTCTCGCGCCACTTCCAGGCGGCCGATGGCTGGGTGCTGGTGGCGCTGTATTTCATCATCCTCCAATTCCTGATCATCACTTCGCTGGCGCTGCTATTTTCTTCATTCTCGTCTCCGCTGTTGGCAGCGGTATTTGCGTTCTCCTTGTTCGTGATTGGAACATTCGCCGAAGACCTCCGCGGATTTGCCGGCTTGACCAAAGGCATCGTGCGCTGGCTGGCCACGGGCGCAGCCTATCTGGTCCCAAATTTTTCGGCCTTGAATGTGATTAGTTCGGTCGCTCACGAGCAACCGGTTGCGGGACAACTTATCCTCTCGAACACGCTTTATGCCCTGGTCTACGCCAGTATGGCTCTCTGCGGAGCGGTATTGATTTTCGAGCGCCGGAATTTGAAATGAAGCCTTCGCGTCGAACCACAATCACCGCCAGCATTCTGCTGGTGACTTGCCTTACGGGATCCGTACTGTTGCTGCGACGCCTCGATCGAGAGCGCACGGGGGCAACGCTCGAGGAAGTGCTCTACATTTCCTCGCCCAACCTGCTCAAACGCATGAGCCTGGGATACGATGGCCTTCTCGCCGACGTCTATTGGACCCGAGCAGTCCAGTATTTCGGAGACAAGCTCACTCGAGGCTCCGAGCATTTTGATTTGCTGGCGCCGCTGCTTGAAATCACCACCACGCTCGATCCGCACCTGCTCATCGCCTACGAGTATGGCTCCAACTTCCTGGCTCCCAAAATACCGGGTGGCGCCGGCGAGCCCGAGCGCGCCGTTAAGTTAGCCGAGTTCGGCATCCGCAATAATCCCAACCAGTGGCATCTCTATTACGACCTGGGTTTCATCTACTACATGGAACTCGGGGACTACGCGAACGCCGAGAAGGCATTCGCCGACGGGGCCAAGGTACCGAATGCGCATCCCGTCATGGCAATCATGGCCGCCAAGATGGCAGAACACGCGGGCAATATCGAGACTGCGCGCCTGATGTGGTCCACCACGTACCAAACCACGCACGATCCCAATATCAAATCCAACGCCATCGCCCACCTGAACGCTTTGCAGGTGGATCAAGACGTCACCATCCTGGAAGCGCTGGTGTCTCACTACCGCGAAAAAACCGGACATCTGCCGCGGAGTTTTTCCGATCTCGAGGCGGCGAATATGTTGCGGGGCGTGCCCACGGATCCGCTTGGAAACACCTACAAACTCATGCCTGACGGCCACGTCGAGGTACGGGTTCCGGACGACTTGCCCTTCATCGAACAGGGAACGCCGTTCGGTTACATCCCGCCCCGAACCCCCAAGCTACCGCCTGTGAACTAGGATTGATTCGCAATTCGCTAAACCACCCAACACTCTGTAGCGTCCCCCGACCAGCTCTTGCACCATATGAGTTTTTCGTTCGTGAGAAAATTGCTTTTCATCTCGGAGGATGTAATCGACGCCACTACGCTGCTGGTGTTATTGATCGTATTTTTCGCCACGATGGTTCGATCCGCCTTTGGCTTCGGCGAGGGTCTAGTCGCGGTTCCGCTGCTCGCCCTTTGCATTCCACTGAAAGTGGCGGCGCCACTGGTCGTTCTCTTGTCGATTACCATCGCCGCCATCGTGGTGTTGCAGGACTGGAAGATGATCCATCTCCGCAGCATCGGTTGGCTTTTTTTCTCCACGCTGCTGGGCATCCCGCTGGGGCTTCTGCTTCTGACCAGTAGTCATCAAAGGATAGTGAAAGCTGCGCTGGGGATGATTTTGATTGCGTTCTCGGCGTACTCTTTGGCAGGCCGCGCGCCGCTCGAACTAAAACAAGACCATCGAGGCTGGCTTTTCATCTGCGGATTCTTTGCCGGCGTGCTCGGCGGCGCATACGGAATGAATGGCCCGCCGCTGGCGATTTACGGAGCGATGCGCCGGTGGTCCGCACAGCACTTCCGGGCCACTCTGCAAGGATATTTTCTGCCCGCCAGCATCGTTGGGATGGGAGGTTATTGGCTGGCAGGACTCTGGGTGCCGGACGTGACTCACTATTATCTGCTCACCCTTCCGGTGGCACTGTTAGGCGTGTTCCTCGGCCGAGCGATCAACCGTCGCCTGCACGGGGAAGCCTTCCTCAAATACGTCTACCTGGGTCTGGTTGGCCTCGGGGCGCTTCTGGTGGCCCAGGCAATGACTGGCCGGCTCTGAACGCGATCACCTGAGAACCCGAACTTCCTACCAGGCTATGTCACTAATCCTGAACCTGCTATGTAAGCCTTTGACTGCTAACGCAAAATTGCCGGCAGGACGGCACTATTGGCAATGGCGGCAACCTCCAAGCCCCCGAACATGCGGCAATTTTCTTAAGGGCGTAAGGGTTTGGGGGTATCGATCATTAGATAGGCTTGCGTTTATGTTTATTAGGACCCCTGGCCATGGCAGCTTTTTGATGCAGTTGGCCTTCATCATAGCGATTCCTGCTCTGTTCATTGCGTTGGCTCTCAGCGTGATCTACGAACGGGAGATTTGTGTTCGGCTATTGGATTGGCTGCAGGAGCGAAGGTGGAATCGAATTAAGCCGTCGCACGCGGCCATCGCTCGACTGGCGGAGGGAAACCGCAAGGTTGCGAAATCTCTATAAAGTGATATCCCCAAGCGGCCGATAACCCTTCCGCCGTAAAACCTTTGTTTGGAATTTGCATCCTAATGTGGCGCTTTTCTCGAACTTTGAGGCGCTCAAGAGGCCCAGGACCTTGAACAAATCAATCCTCCAATTGACGGCGGCTGCATTAGCGATACCGGTGCTTGCCGTCGCCGCCAACTCTCAGGAATCGTCTTCAACGACCGCTGCGACGACGATCCAGTCGACACCTGCAGCCGCCGACTTCCGCCTGAGCGACTTTCGCTTGGAAACGCTCGACGAAGACAACCCCTCACCCGATGGAGCGCCCTCCAGTTCAACAAGCACTGACCACCAGCCGGGCCTCGTGAAACGAAGTATCATCCGGATTGGACAAGATCAGAAGCATCTCTACCGCGGGCCATTCGAAGCCCATAACCTCAAATGGGACGCAGTAATTCTGATAGGCACTGGCGCTTTTCTAGCCGCCGACCGCCACATTGAAAACAACATTTCCCACTCAAACTTTTCGGCGTATCAGCATATTTCCGACGCCGCCTTGGGAGGCTTGGCTGGCTCGGCGGCTGCGATTTATCTTTACGGACTCAGGGATGACCATAGTCACGCCCGCGAAACTGGCGAACTCGAACTCGAGACCCTGGTCAACACCTTCCTCATCTACGCCCCGATGCAGCTCATTGCCGGGCGCCAGCGGCCCGACGAGGGCAACAATCACGGAGACTTCCTCAAGCACCATGCCCTGAACACCTCGTTCCCCGGCGGCCATGCCATGTTTACCTGGGCGATGGCTTCGGTGCTGGCCGACGAATATCCCAAACCGTGGGCGCGGGTGCTGAGTTACGGCGCCGCTTTCACGGTCACCTTCGCTCGCTTCATGGCACGAGACCACTGGGCCTCTGATATGTTTGTGGGCACCGGGCTAGGCCTCGCCATCGCCGAGAGGACCTTCCACGCCCGCTGCAATCCCGAGTTCCCGTCGCAGTGCAAGCAGCATCAGTGGTGGTGGAAGCCCATGAAGGTAGAAGCCCAATAGCGCAGCCGCCGGCGCTTCGCACCCGATTGATCCTCACATTTGTTTTGAAAGTCGTAATTTCGAATCCTCGCGAGTCAATGCAATCAAAAACAATCTGTCATCCCGAGCGCAGCCATCGGACTCGCAAAGCGAGTCCGATGGCGGAGTCGAGGGACCTGCTGTTCTCTGGCCCGACGAGGATTTCTTAAGTTTGGCCCGCTGTTAGGCGTCGAATCCGCATCCCGGTCGCACGATGCCCACGTGGGGACAGCCGCCCTCGGCTGTCCACTCCAGCAAAGCACGGCACTTTATTTGCTCGGTTGCTTGTTGCGATCGTCCATCAAGTCAAGGCCAAACAAAGGATGCTCATACGTACCCGTGATCTTCACCGGCATCACATAACCCACAGCTTTTTTCTTGAAGAAAGGCCCCAATACTTTCAGAATCACGGCCTTAACTCCGCTAGTCGTATTGGACGGCTGCGATTCGGTTTTGAGCGTACCGTGCAGATCAATTTTCTGGGTGATCAAATTGTAGGTGCCTTCCATTTGAGCCGACGCCCCGGGTACGCTAAACGAAAGATTAGAAAATCGGGCCGTGCCATCTTTCAGCACGACGTGTCCCTTCAAGTCGGAGAGCACGGTCGCAGGATCGTCTTCGTTCTTTTCAACCTTCTGGTGATCCGGTTGACCAAAGAGAGCACCTTCGCTCAGGTGGTTCACGCCCTCTTGCGTGTTGGAGTTGGTAAAGCTCCCGTCATTGATTCCGAAATCCCCTTGCAACTCAACTTTCTCGAGAAACCGCCGTGCTCCGGGCGGGATGGAGGCCTTCGCGCGGAAGCTGGTAATTCCAGACATCGGCGCTCGCTCCGCTTGGGTGAAGAGCAGCAAAATGTCCTGAATTCGTCCATTGTTTGTCGCCAACTCGACCGAAGCGGTTTTGCCCGGCTGCCCGGCTCTTCCTGCCACACTTCCTCGCGAAAACACAGTCGTTTTCCAGAAAGTGGCAGTTACTTGCCGCAGGAATGTGTCTCCATTCTCGCCGTTCACCGCGGCACGAAACTGAGTTCGCAATTGCACTTGATGAGAGCTGGAAGTGACCGCAAAGTTCGGGATGTCGGTCTGACCTTCAACGTCAATCTGATCAAGCACGCCCGAGAATTTACCGGAAGAAGAAAGCAGTCCGGCGATGCCGTGAAAGACTCCGAGATCCGCCCGTTCGAACTCATACTCTCCCGACACCGCAGTTTTGCCCACGTCATCAGCGTTCCAAGGGCCAAACTTGCCTGAAGTGGTTATCTCACCCGGCGGCTCCGGATTGGAAAACTTAGCCCGAAACAACGCCGGGCCATTGCTGCCAATATTGTTGAGCTCGAAGTTATGAAAGGAAAACTTTAGCGCCTGCTCGTTTGCTCCCCTGGAAACTTCCAGAATCGCTCCATCCGCCATCAAGTGGTCGATTACGACCGTCGATCTTTCCGGTGTTTGAAAGCGTTCGCCCGCTCCCCGCGGAGGGATCCGGATGTGCATACCGTCTGCACGAATGAGCTTGACGTGGTTGGCGAAAAGGCCAGAGAAACTTCCCTCGATTCTCATCTTTTCCACAGTGATCAAGGGTGGGATCCCAGGTTTTGAATCGTGCTGAAAGGTGACGTGTTCGAGGACACAGCCCGGGCGCGGGAAGTACGTCTCGTGAAACGCGCCGGCATCCACCCGGCTCATACTCGCCTCTTCCAATTGCTGCAAGACGGCAGCCCGCCGGAATGGCCAACGCCATGCCAGCAAAATAACGGCGGCAAGAATAATGGCAGCCACTACCAGCGAAACCGCGAATAAGATTTTCCGTGTGTTCTTGGACGTCGTTGGAACCATCACTTGCGGCATCGGTTAACCTTCGAACTCCAGCTAGAGTGTGTGCGCGAGAACTAGAATCAGCGACGAGGTGGAACAGATCTCCACGTTATTAAGTTGCGAAGCGGCCTAAGAATACAGCCCACCGCGCAAGCGTTGGGAGAAACGGGAAACGGACAGAGCCCAGCGGGGCGAAAAGCCAGTTCTCACGCTCATACTTTGAGGCGGGTAATTGATCCTGGGTTGGCGCGTGCTAGTATTATTCGGCGAGAAAAAGAGTTATCCACAACCTGATTGACTGAAGACTTGTTGCAACCCCCTCCCCGCTGCTCGCGCCGGCTTCAGGCTTCCGCTACTCTGGGCGCTTTCGTTGACTTGCCGCATTTCACGGACGTAGGATTCTGCTCCAATGATTGGGCGAACCATCTCGCACTATCTCATCATCGAGAAACTCGGTGGCGGCGGAATGGGCGTGGTGTACAAGGCTGAAGACACGCGCCTGCACCGCTTTGTCGCCCTAAAGTTCTTGCCCGAAAACATTGCCCGTAACCCGGAAGCGCTGGCCCGTTTTCAACTCGAAGCCCAGGCGGCCTCGGCCCTGAACCATCCCAACATTTGCACCATCTACGACATTGGCCAGGAAGAGGGCGAAGCCTTCATCGCCATGGAGTTTCTCGACGGCATGCCCCTGATGTACCGGATCGCCGGGCGTCCCCTGCCAATGGAAACCCTCTTGTCGCTGGGAATCGAAATCGCCGACGCTCTCGACGCCGCCCACTCCCACGGCATTATTCACCGCGACATTAAGCCGGCAAACATTTTTGTCACCAAGCGCGGCCACGCCAAGATTCTTGATTTCGGTCTGGCCAAGCTGATGGTCGGAAACGAGGCCAGCGTCAGTGGCAACACCTTCGGAGGTATCACGCAATCACCCGAAGATCACATGCCTTCCTCGGCCCCGCTGGGAACAATCGATTACATGTCGCCGGAGCAGGCGTTAGGCCGCCCCTTGGACTCCCGCACTGACCTGTTCTCCTTCGGCGTGGTGCTCTACGAGATGGCCACTGGAGTCCGGCCTTTCCAGGGTCAGACGACGGCTGCATTTTTTGACTCGCTGATTCACAACGTACCGGAAGGCCCTGGACGATTTAACCCCGCCACTCCGGTTGAACTTGAACGGATTGTGAGGAAGGCCCTCGAGAAAGAGCCGGGACTGAGATATCAAACCGCAGCTGAGATGCGAGGTGATTTGCAGCGCCTGCGCCGGGAAATGGAGGCAGGACAAACTTCGCCTGCCAGCTCAGCCGCCCCGCTGGCGCCGGACTCGAAGGACAGAATCCGCGCATTGTTCACTTCGTCCGCTGCCACGGTTCAGCCTCAACCGAAGGTGCGTATTACGAAGTGGCTGGCATTCGGTTTCGCGGCATTGGCGATGCTGGCCGGAATCATTTTTTTCGTGAGGTTGCCCGAATCGCCTCCGCTCGTAATTTCGTCGCTGCAGATTACCAACGACGGCACCTCCAAGCGCTCGCTAGTCACCGATGGCACCCGCCTGTACTTCTCCGAACATCAAAGCGGCCACTCGGTTCTGATGCAGGTTTCGACCGCCGGTGGAGAGACCGTATCCATACCAACTTCACTCGCCAGCGCCGACATCTATGATTTCTACCCCGGCCGTTCCGAACTGCTGGTGAAAGGCGTGGCCGAAGGTTCGGAAACAGAGTGGCCGGTCTGGGTCCTGGCGGTGCCCGGAGGATCGCTACGCCCCGTGGCCAACATCCTCGCCCACGCAGCCGCCTGGTCACCCGATGGCCAATACATTGTCTACGCCCGGAATTCAACTTTATACGCGTGCAACGCCGACGGAACCGATTCCCACGAACTGATCACAACACCCGGCATTCCGTTAGCGCCACGATTTTCTCCTGATGGCCGCCGCCTACGCTTCACCATCAGCAACACCAGCCAGCGCACCTCATCGCTGTGGGAGGTTTCCCCCGACGGCAAGGATCTGCATCCGCTGCTGCCCGACTGGAACAAACCTCCGCAAGAGTTCGGTGGAACTTGGACGCCCGACGGGAAGTACTTCCTCTTCGAATCGGCTCGCGACCACACTCAGAATATCTGGACCCTGCGCGAGGGTGGGTCACTCTTTCGCATGGCACGCACTGAACCGACGCAGCTCACGGTAGGGCCCCTTCTGTTCAGTAACCCGACCCCGAGCCCGGACGGAAAGAAGCTGTTCGTAATCGGCCAGCAGCGCCGCTTCGATTTGATCCGCATGGATGGCAACTCGCAATTTTCCATCTACGTCCTGGGCGTCTCAGCGGGCGAGGCCGATATCCTGCGCAATGGCGAATGGATGACCTACGTAGCCCATCCGGAACTAACGCTGTGGCGCAGCAAGCCGGACGGAAGTTCAAGAACCCAACTCACCTATGCGCCGATGCAAGCGCACATCCCCCGTTTTTCACCCGATGGAAGCCAAATCGCATTCATGGCGTCGCGTCCCGGAAAACCCTGGAAGATCTTCACCATCCCAGCCGACGGCGGCACACCGCACGAGGCAACCACAGGCGATCGCAACCAGGGCGATCCCACCTGGACACCCAATGGCAATTTCATCGTCTTCGCCGGAATCCCCTGGCTCGAATACGGAACCGCAACCAGCCCCAACATTCATATCGCTGATCTGAAGACCGCGCACATCACCGATGTACCCGGCTCTGAAAACCTTTTCAGTCCCCGCTGTTCGCTAGATGGACGCCATCTAGCAGCGTTGTCCGCCGACTCTACCAAGCTGATGCTCTACGACATGGAAAAGAAAACTTGGACGCAGCTCGCAGCCTCGCGTTTCGGTTTCGAGAACTGGTCCCACGACGGAAAGTATCTGTACGCAGAAGATTACTCCGACAAAACCGATGACCTCGTGCGCGTAAGTGTAGCCAACGGGAAAGTGGAACGCCTGTTCAGCGTAAAGGAAGTCCCGCGCGGCTTCGACCCGTGGGAGTTCTGGGTCGGCCTCGCCCCCGATGACTCCCCCCTCCTGATGCGCGACAGAAGTACCCAGGAAATCTACAGCCTCGACGTCCGCTTCCCGTAGATGTGGTTCAGATCGTGTGGGCGAACACCCCTGTCCGCGTGCCAGTCACAGCGATACCCACGTAGGGACAGCCGCCCTCGGCTGTCCAGCCGAGCAAAGCTCGGCAAGTGTAGGCGCGAGCGTCCCCGCTCGCACGGCTTTTAGGGAGGTCAGAGTTCAGTCCTGCCGATAAGAAACCCACGCCCCCGAAGGGCACACAGCCGAAGCCAACTTTCACCGCACTCCCAGCAGCACCCCAAGATAAGCCCGAACCTTAGTCAGCAACGCCGGATCAGCCTTGGAATGAAAAGCCGCTTTGCGCGCGATCCAGTCCAAGCTCTTCAAATGATCCACCAAGACCGCCCCTTCGACCTTATCGACAACAGCAGGCAAAGCAAACGGATAAGGCTTTCTCCGGCTGGTAAGAGGGCAAACAATCACCAACCCACTAGCCCGGTTATAACTCCGCTCAGTAACCACCAGCGCCGGACGCCGCTTAGCCTGCTCGCGTCCAGCCTGCGGATCAAAGTCGAGCCAAACAATGTCCCCGGCCCCCGGAACATAGCGGGTTACCATTCAATCGATTCCTTCCCCCGCGCCGGCCCGCTAAGAATCTCCTCATAACGGTTCTCCGGAGTAATCTGCGCAACCAACTCCTTTAACGACGGAATCCGCTGTTTCCGCCGAACGCGAATGTGCCCCTCATCCGCCTCAATCACGATCGCATCCCCCTCCCGCACCCCCGCAGCCTCAGCCACTGGCTTAGGAATCCGCACCGCCAAACTATTCCCCCACTTCACAATCTGCGCCTCAGTCATAAGCCCGCTCCTTTCGCAAATATACAAAGTATACACGAAAGTAGATCCATTGTAGACACCACATGTTGTTGGCTGATCTTGTCCGCACGCCAACCCCCGCTAGACTCACGTGGGACAGTCGCCTCGGCTGTCCAGCCCAGCAAAGCTCGGAAATGTAGGCGCGAGCTTCCTCGCTCATGTAATTGCGCGAGGGCACGACGTCAGAGGTTGCGGAAAAATTGGCGCGAAAATCCCCAGCCAAGTCGCTGTGGACGCAGGAAAAAAGCTACCTGGGATTGAGAAATAACATAGCGAATTTCCGTGTGCACTGCATTGTCACGTTTCGTGCCTCCCCCTGCTTAGCTGTAGCATTCGAGGGGGGTGCCCCATGGCTCAGCGCAAAGAAACTACCATCGAACGCATCTACCGCGAAGTCACCGGTAACAAAATGCCCGCTGCAGTGAAACGCATTCTTCTACCCAAGCAAAGGGGCATGCGGCACTCAATGGTCTCGCCCCTGGAGGAACTGAGAATGCCAAGCGACGCGTGGATTAGAACCCTTGCAGAGGGCAGAAGAGTGAAATTCACCAACCAGGAACTTCCGAACCATTGGACGTTCATCACCGCTCAGGTTGAAGGCAACAAAGTCGTCTATTCGATCGTATTGACCAACGAAAAAAACCCGCTCCGGCGTGAGGAAGTTGAAAGTCATTTCGCGGGCGAGCTTTCAAAGAAGTAGCAACCCAGCCAGGACACCCGAGGGTTCATCGCTCCAACCTGTGCCACTGAGACGTTTGACAATCGTAGGGCACAAGCCTAGCATTGCAATTGAGCAAGCTACCTCTTCTTACTCTTTCAGGTCCCCTGAACTAAGTCAGCCCATCTGAAACTTTCCCTCTTAGCTTCCCTCTGAAGGAGGAATTCCGTTATGACCGTATTGACCCGTTGGGAGCCTTTCCGTGAGCTTTCCACCATGCAAGATCTAATGAACCGCATGAACCGTCTTTCCCGTGAGTCGCACAGCCCCGCAGGCCCGGAAGACGCTTTGACAACCACCAGCTTCGCACCGCCGGTCGACATCTACGAAGACGAGCACAACATTACTCTGAAGCTTGAAGTCCCGGGCATCGACGAAAAGGATATCGATGTTCGCATCGACAACAACACGCTCACCGTCCACGGCGAGCGCAAGATCGAAAAGGAAGAGAAAGAGGAGAACTTCCGTCGCGTCGAGCGGCAATACGGAAGCTTTACCCGCTCGTTCACCCTGCCCAGCTCCGTGGACCCGGGGCAAGTGAGCGCCGATTACGCCCAGGGCGTGCTGAAGATCAAGCTCGCCAAGAAGGCCGAAGCCAAGCCCAAGCAGATCAAGGTTAATGTTGGCAGCGAGAAGACTCTCGAAGCCAAGGGCGTCGGGCGGGCCGCGTAGAACCGAGAGGCAGTGAGGGGAATAGGCGGCGGTTACGCCGCCTCCCCCCGAACGCGAAACACGCCTTCCAAGATCTAGCCGCTTGAAATCAACTGGAGGTCAGGCTGATGATGGATGCGAATTACATTTCGGAACGTCTCGGCAGCATGAGACAAGAAATAAGCGATCTAAAAGTAACCACCGCTCGCTATTGGAGCAAGGACCAGCACACCCCGCTGGAGAAATCCGCTTTTGCTTTAGGAAAGGGACGTTTGTTGGAGATCAAACGGGAAGTGTCGGACATGATGAAACGCTGCGCTTGAATCCCGGTTGGTTTCCGCAGTTATAACGCCAGATCAATCGTGCGGGTATAGAAGGCTAAGTGGTGAAGCCGCTCCAATACCCTGAAAGAAGCAGCCACTATGATCCGTGACCCCCGGAAAACATGGCAGTACTTCGCTCAATCCGTCATTCAGGAAGACGACCCCGAAAAGCTCACGTACCTGATGCAACAACTTAACCGCGTCCTGGAAGATGATGGGGAACTGCCGATTCGAACAATCTGAAGGCGCTCTTTGCGGAAACGTGGGAGACCACAATCTCGACCAGTTGAGCCAGCCCACCGACAATCATCCAGCGCGGACACTCCTGTCCGCGTGCCAACACCAGCAATACTCACGTGGGGACAGCCGCCTTCGGCTGTCCAGCCGAGCGAAGACTGCCGACCCACGCGGAAATCCCGCCCAAGCGAAGCCTGGACGGCCCCCCCGCCTACCGTCCCGCCGAATGACCACCCAACCGCCACCACGCCTCGCGATACTTTTCGTACCGCCCGCCCCCGCCCGGATAAAACCGCAAACACTTTCGCGGAGCAAACGCCTTCACCGGGATCACGTACCACAAATCCAGCGGCACAATGTACGCCGCCAAAAAATCAATCTCTTCCGCCGTGTACGCCGCCGTGCACCCGCGTGCCGTGATGCTGTATCGCCGCTCGCCCACATACCGCGTCGACTTCACCTGCACCCGCCACAACCGTTTTCCCGACCCCACCACCAAGTCATAGCGCTCGCTATCGCCCCAAGGCTTCGACACGCTTAATCCCAGGCCCGTCGCCTTGTTGAGAAAAACCGCCTCCGCCTGCTCCCCCAGCTTCTTGCGCGTGTCCGCCCCCGCCCAAATCTCCGCCACCCACATCTCACCCTGCAACTCCATGTCGACCCCATCCCCCAGCAACAAAAAAGGGGTCCGGCCGAAGCCGCACCCAGTATTTCCGCGAAGTTATAAATCCGAGCTCTATTATATCACACCAAAACAAATCGCCAAATTCCAACAAACTTTGTCATCCCGAGCGGAGTCGAGGGATCTGCTGTTCTCTACCCCAGCCAGACAACCGGGTGCCCCATCTTTCCGCGTTCTCTGCGGAAAGGTGGGAAACGAGAATCTCAACGAGCGCTCGGCATTTCACTTCTGCAACAGGATGAATCAATGTAGGCGCGAGCGTCCGCGCTCGTGCAGCCGGAAATGTAGGAGAGAGATTTGAAGGGGCACGACTTCAGTCGCGCCAAAAAGCCAGCATGAAGGTCAGGAGCTTTTTAGCCTCTGAGGGAAACCTGAGGCCGCAGCTTAGAACCTTAGCCGGGTGCCCCATCTTTCCGCGTTCTTTGCGGAAAGGTGGGAGACGAGAATCTCGACCAGCGATGGATGCTACTTCGCGTGAACCGATGCCTTGGGCGCAGGCGCGCCACGCAGCAATCCTTCCGTGCTCAAATCTTCGTCCAGGTCGGGCCAGTGAATCCCGTAGCCGCCCCCAGCGATCTTCCAATTCTTACGCTGAGCTGGTGTAGCGTTGAGTAAACGTGGATACCACACTAGAGGCACGCTGATGACGCGGCCATCCCGGAGACTCACGCTGAGCGTATCGTCCGTGGATTGCACGTCCAGCACGCGCTCATCTGCCACCGACGCCGAAAAACTCATTCCATTCCTTCCAAGAATTCAACCCTGCACCCTGCCGCAAATGATTGTATCGTGCCGTGTAGCGCCGAGCGTACCGAAGACCAGAATACTCACGTGGTGACACCCGCCCTCGGCTGTCCAGCCGAGCAAAGCTCGGAAAATGCACGAGCGAGCGTCCTCGCTCGTGCAGCTCTTGGGAAGGGCACGACTTCAGTGGTTGCGGAAAAACTTCGAAATCGGCGTTTGAGGCCTTGAAGGGGCGCGGCTTTTAGCCGCGCCGCACATCGTTTTCAAATGACTTACGGCACGGCTGGGAAGCCGTGCCCCTTCAAAACTCCGACGCCCAGAGTTTTTCCGCAACCACTTCAGTCGTGCCGATGAGATCGGGTAAGAAACCGGGCTTCAGCCCCTGAGGCCGATGGGTTTCAAGCCGCAGCGTGGGCATGAATCTCTTTAAGCTTCACCTGAGCCTCAGCCCCGAGCCGATCGGCATACAAGAGCAACCGCGCCACGCTCAACGTGGAAAGCTTACCGCGCATCAATTCGCTAACCCGCGGCTGCTGTATCTGTAGGATCCGTTCCAAATCGCGTGCCTTATATCTGCGGCGTTTAACCAGTTCCAGAATCTTCTGATGCAAAGCCGCCTTCAGCTTAAGTTCGAGAGCCCCTTGCCGGTCCAACCCGAGTTCATCCAATACGCTCCCCGCGATTCTGTATTCACCTTCTGCGGATCGCTTTTTTGGCATTTCTCTTCTCCTCGCGTTCGGCTTCCAGGACGCGCTTGAGGCGTATCTTGGCGGTCTCAATGTCTTTCTGCTCTATGCTGTTCGACCGCTTCTCGAAGCAATGGAGAACCTGGATTGTGCTTGCCCTGCGTACGTACAGAACTCGATACCACGTTTTCGCATCCTCTTCCCGCAGTTCATAAACCCCTGAGCCCACTTCCCGAGCCGCTTTCCTGTCGGGAGGAATTTGACCAAGTTGCAACCGGTATAAGGCATATCCGAGATCGTGCTTGACCCCATGCGGGAACCCTCGCAGCCGCTGGTGTGAATCGCCTTGAAAAACGAGGCCAACTAATGTTTGGTCGCCCGCCGGATCAGCAACATTATCTGATTTCTTGTTACTTGTATACACGTTTCGCGTATGCTTTGTCACGATGACCTCGGTAATGCACGGTAACCGCTCCGGAACTCCGCCACTTGCAACCGCTGTCTCCGGAACTACAGATGCCGCGCCAGTTCCTCGAACGCCGTTATGAGAAATGGCATTTGCGGGAGAATGGTGAGCATACTTACATTGGTGAGAGGATTGTGCGCTGCCGTATCTCCGAGGAACTTGAGGCCGCGTACCTCAGTCGCGGTTTTCGGCAACAATACGGGCAGGCCGGCCACCTTTTCGTGCGCAGCAATATCGACGATCTCCTGCAGGCCCCTCCAGCCACCAGGGCGACGTTTGTCTTCTATTGCGCCGATCCTTCCCAGCTTTCCGAACACGATTATCAGCAGTTTCTCCAAGATTTTGCGGAGAAGAAAAGCTGTTGCGTTGCCGTGCTTGCCGAAATTGGCATGCAGTTCCGCCAGGTCAACCGAGAAATTCGAGCCCAGCTTTCGGAGGAGATCCGGAGAGAATAGTTGCTGTTCGACCTGGCGCGCCTGTCGATCTTTGCCAATTTCGCTAGCTGCTTGCGCGCGGGAAACGCTGGCAAGCACATAGTAATTAGCGGTCGAGTCCTCTGGCTTGATCGCATGGATGATGCCGTGCTCCATGAACTTCCGCATGTACGTCTGGACGTGAGAGGTTTTTACCCTGGCTCCGAATTTCTCGGCAATCCGACGAACCACTTCGGCGCTACTTACTGGAGAATCGAACAGACCGTCAAGAACAAGCTGCCGCAGCATGGCGTGCTTGCTCCCAGGCTCAATAACAATAGTCCTTACGCTCTCTTTTGGCCCGTCGCTAGGCACTGGCTATCCGCTCTTTATCATTGGACGTAAACATACTTTCCATCCTGCTTGAATCGGCGCAGGCTACGACTCCGCGTTTGTGCCTGCATCGCGCCTGACAACGTGGTCACTGGATAGTGGTGCCCGATTTCGGCCAGCTTTCCACGCACGTCGGACAAGCCCCGGGGTGTTTTGAAGAATTCCTCAGCCTTCAAAAGAGAAATTAGTGCCGGAATTTCTCCCCTACTCTTGCCGGATTGACTCGGCTCTACTTGTGTAGAACCGCTTGACTGTTTGGTTCGTAGTTTTTCCAAAACGGCCGCAACTTCGTCTGGGGTGCCGTCAACTTCCACGAACACCCCGCCGGGCATGCTAATTTTTGCGTTCGCCATAAACGCCTCTCAGTATTTTGAATATTTCCAAAGCTTCTTTCCGCCCTCAGCAACCTTGGTTCGCCTCAGATATTTGTGTTTGGATCGAACCAGTCGCGTTACCGGCGTTCCCAAGGATTCAAGCTGGTAATGCCAGCCCCTCTCCGCCAAAACGTTCTTGATCTCAGCGAGGGAGCGTTGCTCATTAAAGAATCCCTCCTCAACAAGGTTCAGCAGGCGAGCCGTCGTCCCATCGCGCTTCGGACCAGCGCCCTTTTTCCTACTAACGGAGGGCCTGCTCACCGGAGCCGTCAGCGAAGGCGTGCGATTCGTGGGTAACTCTTGTTGCAGCAATTGCGTCAGGATGGTTGCGAACGCGGTCGTTTTCAGCGGGCCGTCAGCCATGTCCTGAACAGCGGCCTCCGCAGCCCGACGCGCGCTGATCAATTTTTCAACTTCCATGACTCCTCCGGAGAATGCGCCGCGATTGCTCAGAATCTAAGGTCCCAAAAATAAAAACTAAATCGGCGCATGATGTTTGTCAAGGACGTATTTTGGGTGCAACAAGTTTCCCAAGCTCGCCAATAGTACCCATAACCGCTGCTATAATTCACCTGACCTCCCCTGACGCTTGGAAAACGATGACGCCGTTCTGCACCAGAAAATATAAGGGATTATTCGCATACTGGTTAACGAGTAGCTGTCATTCCAGGATCGAGCATCGTCCGGTGCGGCTCGATCCCGAATGAGTCCCGCTTCCGCTGTAGCTGGGTGTCGGTCTAGTTTGCTCTGTATTTCTCTTATCGTTATTTAGTGATTGCGGGTACATACATTGATTGTAAACGATATAGCTTGTTACTTGTAACGATGACAATGTCAAGCAATAGAAAGACGCTGTCGCACGATTTCCAGGGCCGTGAGAGCAGGCAGCTGTAGCGCATAACACGTTCGAGAATTGCACAGCCTCAAAGAGCAGCGGTGGAAATGCGAAAAGCGAATATCGAAGCTTTTCCTTTGGAAGAAATGGGAGTTATACACATACTCGTTACGAGTAGCTGTCATTCCAGGATCGAGCATCGTCCGGTGCGGCTCGATCCCGAATGAGTCCCGCTTCCGCTGTAGCCAGGTGTCGGCCTAGTCTGCTCTGTATGTGTCTTATCGTTATTAAAATAGTCTATTGTAAGTGATTGAATACACATACGTGGGTAATGCTTTATATATAATGACAATGTCAAGCAATAGAAAGACGCTGTCGCACGATTTCCAGGGCCGTGAGAGCAGGCAGCTGTAGCGCATAACACGTTCGAGAATTGCACAGCCTCAAAGAGCAGCGGTGGAAATGCGAAAAGCGAATATCGAAGCTTTTCCTTTGGAAGAAATGGGAGTTATACACATACTCGTTACGAGTAGCTGTCATTCCAGGATCGAGCATCGTCCGGTGCGGCTCGATCCCGAATGAGTCCCGCTTCCGCTGTAGCCAGGTGTCGGCCTAGTCTGCTCTGTATGTTTCTTATCGTTATTTATTCAGGTCGGACTGATCGCCTTTCTGGTTCCCGGACCGAGGCGGAGCCCTAAGATCGTGCTGGGAAGGGTTTTGCGAACACGGGAGGAGGCTCCGCCGGGCCCTTGTTTTCCGACACGAGACACAAACAAAAAGCCCCGCTCTTGCGAGCGGGGCCTTTGACTGCATAGATCCCTCGGCGCAAAGAACGCGCCTTCAGGATGACAGCGTTGTTTAGTACATGCCTTCCATGCCGCCGCCGTGTCCGCCGCCCATTGGAGCACCCTTCTTCTCCTCGGGGATTTCGGCGATTAGGGCTTCGGTGGTTAGCATCAACGAGGCGATTGATCCAGCGTTCTGCAGCGCAGTGCGCACCACCTTGGTAGGATCGAGCACGCCCGCCTTGACCAGATCTTCATATTCGCCGGTCAGGGCGTTGTAGCCGTAGTTGGGGTCTTTCGAGTCGTTGACTTTGCCCAGGACGATGGCGCCTTCTTCGCCGGCGTTCTCGGCGATCTGGCGCAGCGGTTCCTGGATGGCGCGCTTCACGATGTTCACGCCGATCTGCTCATCGCCCTCGAGTTTCAGCTTGTCGAGTGCGGGGACGCAGCGGGCGAGAGCCACACCGCCGCCGGGGACAATGCCTTCCTCGACTGCGGCGCGGGTTGCGTGCATGGCGTCTTCAACGCGAGCCTTCTTCTCCTTCATTTCGGTCTCGGTCGCAGCGCCAACCTTGATCACAGCCACGCCACCAACCAGCTTCGCCAACCGCTCTTGCAGCTTCTCGCGGTCGTAGTCGCTGGTGGTCTTTTCGATCTGGCCACGAATTTCCTTTACCCGGCCCTGAATGTCTCCGGGCTTGCCTTTGCCTTCGACGATGGTGGTGTTGTCCTTGTCGATGGTGATTTTCTTGGCTTGGCCGAGATCGCTGATCTGAACGTTTTCCAGCTTGATGCCGAGATCCTCAGTGATGGCCTTGCCACCCGTGAGTTTCGCGATGTCATCGAGCATGGCCTTGCGCCGATCGCCGAAGCCGGGCGCCTTGACGGCGGCGACTTGCAGCGTGCCACGCAGCTTGTTCACGACCAGCGTTGCGAGCGCTTCGCCTTCGACGTCTTCGGCGATGATCAGCAGAGGACGGCTGCTCTTGGCGATCTGTTCGAGCAGAGGAAGAAGATCCTTCATGGAACTGATCTTCTTTTCGTGGATCAGGATGTATGCGTTCTCGAGTGAGGTTTCCATGCGCTCGGGATCGGTCACGAAATAAGGAGAGAGATAGCCGCGGTCGAACTGCATGCCTTCGACGACTTCGAGTTGCGTCTCGAGGGTCTTGGCTTCTTCCACGGTGATGACGCCGTCTTTGCCAACCTTCTTCATGGCCTCGGCAATGATCTTGCCGATGGTTTCGTCGTTGTTGGCGCTGATGGTGCCGACTTGTCCAATCATGTCGCCGGTCACGGGCTTGGAGAACTTGTCGATCTCGCCCTTGATGCGGTTGCCGTCCTTATCGAGGCTGCCGCAAATAGCGGTAACGGCCTTCTCGATGCCGCGCTTCATCGCCATCGGATTGGCGCCGGCCGCAACCGTCTTGACGCCTTCGCGATAAATAGACTGGGCCAGCACGGTCGCGGTGGTGGTGCCGTCGCCTGCGATGTCCGAGGTCTTCGAGGCTACTTCGCGGACCAT
Organism: uncultured Acidobacteriota bacterium; assembly: GCA_963832245.1. Classification (GTDB taxonomy): domain Bacteria; phylum Acidobacteriota; class Terriglobia; order Terriglobales; family Acidobacteriaceae; genus JABDBE01. The sequence continues at coordinate 1,065,970 of CAWHTG010000003.1, read as the reverse complement.
CTGCGCGCCCATGTTTTCCTGCGCGTCTTTCAATTCGATTTCTTTTGCGACGGTGACGCCGTCCTTGGTGATGGTCGGCGAACCGAATTTCTTTTCAATTACAACGTTGCGGCCCTTGGGGCCGAGAGTCACTTTTACTGCGTCGGCGAGAATATTCACGCCGCGCAGAATTGCCTGCCGCGACTCTTCTCCGTGTACGATTTGCTTTGCCATAATTTCTTTTCTCCTTCAAAAGTTAGAATTTGCTGTCATCCTGAGCGGCCGCACTTTGGCCGCGAAGGATCTGAGTTCGTCACCGCGCGCAATCGCGTTAAGCGATTGCAATAAAGCGCGAGACGAACATCCTTATTGCTCTTACTTGCGCGAGCCAGCCATTTCCTTCTTAGCCGCACCCGTCACCACGCCGAGAACCTCTTCCTCGCGCATGATGATGAAGTCTTCGCCATCCAACTTGATCTCTGTCCCCGAGTACTTGCCAAACAGAATGTGATCGCCTTCTTTAACCGCCAGAGGGAACACCTTCCCCTCATCATTGCTCTTACCGCGTCCAACGGAGATAACTTCCCCCTCCGAAGGCTTATCCTTAGCCGTGTCCGGGATAATGATGCCGCCTCGGGTGGTGCCTACTTCTTCTACGCGGCGGACCAGGATGCGGTCGTGTAGTGGGGTGAATTTTGTGGCCATACTTACAGCTCCTTTCATTCGTATTCAGTTAGGATTTAGGGTAAATTGCTCAAGAGAGACCGGTCGCCAATGCATTCTGGGTGTTGTTAGCACTCATGATTGGCGAGTGCTAAGTATAGAGCAGCGACGATTGGATTGTCAAGCCGAGCTGGAAATATAGACATAAGTATATTGTTTTACATTAGCTTACTGGACTTTCTTAAAGTGGCTTGAGCGACACAATGGGGTGCTGACCATGACGAAGACTGATTTGACGCTAACGATTATAGGGGTGACGTTGGTTGCCGGGATATCCTCCTTGCAGGCGAATGCGAGCGATAAGAAGTCGCAATACGATTTCCCAGTCGCGTCTCTCAGCTTTGTGGTGGTGAAGGACTACAACGGAAAGCCGGTGCGCAACGCGGGCGTGGTGATGCATTCGGTGGGCAAGCATGACAAGCAGGATCGCGGCGGCCTTGAACTCAAAACCGATGCGGAGGGCAAGGCCAGTTTCGACGGCGTCCCTTACGGCAAGTTGCGGGTGCAGGTGCTGGCGCCGGGATTTCAAACCTTCGGGGAGGACTACGACATAAATCAGCCCACCATGGAAATCACGATTAAGCTGAAGCGTCCCGAAGGGCAGTATTCGATTTACGAGAATCAGCAAAACGACAAGAAGAAGGAAGACAAGCAACCGCCGCCGTCCGCCCCGGACTCAAAATAGCGAAGGCATCGCAGCGGCCAAGGCGGAGCCTAATCCATCGTCTTTGGCGCGGAAGAAAAGTTTTCTTTAATAGGACGTACCTCCGGCAAAGCTGTCAGTCGAGCGCGTATCCGCAGCCGGCGTGTAGACTCACACTCTCGGAAACCTGACAGTGAAAAAAGTGAAATCTCGTAAAGGCGGTTCAGTTGGGACTCGCAAGGTTGTTCCCAAGAACGTTGATGAATACCTTGCCCGCATCCCCGAACCCGCCCGCAGCAATTTGAACAAGATTCGCACCGTGATTCGCTCCGCTGTGCCGCGTGAGGCAACCGAAACCATCAGCTATCGTATTCCTGCAATCAGGTACAAAAAGGAAGTGGTGGTTTGGTTCGCCGCGTTTTCGGATCATTGCAGTTTGTTCCCGACTGCCGCGGTTATCGAAGCCTTTAAAAAGGAACTTGAGGGCTTCTATACATCGAAAGGAACCATTCACTTTCCCACGGACCAGCCATTGCCTGTTCGTCTCATCAAGAAATTAGTGAAAGCACGAGTGGCGGATGTCGAGAGTAAGATACCACGCTGATCTTGTTACTGATTTCGAGGTGGCTGGCCCACCCTTACGTTCTCGAGGCTGTTACGTAAAGGTGGGCCAGTCCCTGCTTGGTTTCAGTTCCGCTTGTGCCGGAAGGGTGGGCCATCCGGCCGTGAAAGTTCCGGACCAGCCCCCGAGCTCATTACGGAAAGGTAATGCGTTTGCCTTTGTCGATTATCGTTACTGGCGGACCCAACGGATGGCCGTTATTGTCGAAGAATTGTAATGGGCCCTCGCCATGATAGGTATTCCCGTCCTCACTCACGGTGGTTGTCTGGTCCACGGTTCCGAAGCCGGTCGGGTTGGCGTTCGCGTCATATGTCCAGAACCGTCCGATCCCGCGGAACTTGCGGTGCCCAATCCGCTTGAATATCGCCCATAGGGAGCTGCTTAGGGCTGCCGGCGTCAGATCCGTTTGTCCGCTTGAGATCCAGATTCCGCCGTATAGTTCGAACGTCTTGAATGGAGGAAACGAGTTATCCTTCGCGGAGACGACGCCGTGCCACAGTCCGACAATCTCGTCTGCCTCGCAGTCCTTGCTGGTTGCGCCACCGGGAAGGGCAAGTGCGGCGAGCGCGCCGCCTGCTCCGACAACCATTCCGGCTCGCTTGAGCAGCTTGCGGCGGTTTACCAGTAAGTCGGGGTGTTCGGTCGAAGCGTTGTCGAGGGTTTCTCCTCGGCCAGAATTCAGCAGCGTGTTGTGTCCTGGTACTGTTTTCACCTTCTGTGCTCCTTTCTACTTTCAGCCTTAGAAACCTGGGTCCGGGTCCGCTGAAGCAACGCGAGTTTGTGTCCGGAGAGCGAGTTTTTCAATGCACTAGAGATTACATGTTGATCACGAGCCAAACCCTTGCTGGGCTGGGAGTTGAATGCGAGGCTTGGTTGGGCGTGCTATGCTTTGGCGAAATCTGGGGCGGGGCAGACCGCAGAAGTGGAACAGAATCCTCATAATTTCCGGACGACGTCAACGAAGCAGATAGTCCATTTCGGAAAATTTGACCTCGACGTTGGCGCAGGCGAGCTTCGAAAGAACGGTTTGCGGATCCGCCTTCAGGACCAGCCCTTCCGCATCCTGCTCATGCTGCTGGAACACCCAGGCGAAATTGTTTCGCGTGAACAGATCCGTCAGGCACTCTGGCCGGACGGCACGATCGTCGAGTTCGACCACAGCATTAGTGCTGCCATCAAACGGCTGCGCGACGCGTTTGGAGAATCTGCAGAACAGCCGCGTTACGTGGAAACGCTAGCGCGCCGCGGGTACCGCTTCATCGCTGAGGTGAGTGAGCAGATCCCGATACCGGCCTCAGCCCCGAAGGTCAAAACCGTCGGGCGCGCAAAGGAACGGGCGCAACTGCGCGAGGCTCTGACATCCGCCAGGTCGGGCCGCGGCGGCATGCTATGTGTGGCGGGTGAACCCGGCATTGGTAAAACGACGCTGGTCGAAGAATTCTTAAAGGAGGTCGGGAACACCCAGAGTTGGCTGATAGGCCGCGCACGCTGCTCTGAGCGACTGGCGGGAACTGAGGCGTGGTTGCCGTGGTTGGAAGCCATAGAGTCACTATTGGCGAGTGCATCAAATATTAAACGGACAGCCAGGGCTGCGCTGAAGGAAATCGCGCCGGTTTGGTCTTCGCTGCTCCAGCCTGCGCTTTCGCAAACTTCAGGCGCGAGCACCGATATCCCCTCGCAGGAGCGTCTCAAGCGCGAGATGTGGGCGCTTATCCGGCATCTTTCGCAGCTGCAACCGGTAGTGCTCTTCCTCGACGATCTACACTGGGCAGATGCCTCCAGCGCGGACCTCCTCGTACATTTGGCGGACAGGCTCGATTCGGTGCGTGCTTTGATCCTCGTGTCGTATCGTCCTTCCGACCTGGTTTTAAGCAGCCATCCTTTCCTCCAGGCCAAGCCCGATCTCGAAGCGCGCGGCCGATGCCGGGAAATTGCACTCGGCTTCCTGAGTCGGGAGGAGATCCGGACTTACATGGCGTTGGAGTTTCCCGGTCACCGTTTCCCTCCAGAATTGCTTGATCTGATTCACCAGAAAACCGAAGGCAATCCTCTGTTCATGGCTGACCTGCTTCGGGAGTTGAATAACGCTGACATCATCAAACGAGCAGAGGGTGGATGGGTGCTCGCGCGATCGGTTCAGGGCATTGCCGAAAATCTACCCGCTTCGATTCGCGGCGTGATTCAGTGCAAGATCCAACGTCTCGGCCGAGACGCTTCGCTATTGCTCGCGGCCAGCGTGCAGGGTTACGATTTCGAGTCGGTTGTGGTGGCGGAAGTTCTGGGAATCGGCAGCGGCGAAGTTGAGGAGCGGTTGGACGAGCTACAGCGGGTGCACGAGTTCGTGAGCTGCGTCAGCGAAACGGAGTTGCCCGATGGTACTCCATCATTGCACTACCGGTTTGTTCACGTCTTATACCAGAACACCCTGTATGCTTCGTTACGACCGACCCGACGCTGTGCCTTAAGCCGCGCAGTGGCCGAAGTACTGCTGGCCCATTACGGAGATCGCGCTGCGGAGATCAGCAGCGAGATCGCTGTCCTCTTCGAGGCCGCCCGGAAACCCGCCAGTGCCGCAAAATATTTCCGGCTGGCGTGCGAACGTGCCGCCAGCTCTGGCGCCAACCGTGAAGCCGTGACCTTGGGCCGCCGCGGCGTGGAATCGGTAAAATCTTTACCGGAAAGTCTGGAGCGCGACCAGTTGGAGCTGTCGCTTTACGGCGCCTATGGTCCCGCTGTGATTGCGACTAGCGGCTTCTCTTCCACAGAAACGGCAAAAATCTACCAGCGTGCCCAGCAGCTGTGCCAGAGATGCGGTGACGTCCAACAAAGCTTCAGTGTGGCTTGGGGTTTATCCTGCGTGTATCACGTCGGTGGGGTGGCGCGCGAGGGCTTGACGATGGCGGAAGAGATGCTCCGTCTGGCGGAACAGGCGAATGACAAGGGACTTTTGGTGGCGGCGCACTACGCTCTGGGTGACACATTGTCCTGGCATCCGCGCTATCAGGAATCAATGCATCATTTGGGACAGGCGGTTGCGCTATATGATCCTGGCGAGCATCACGCCATAGGGCTCAAGTACATAGGCTATGATCCCGCGCTCTGTAGTGTATGTTTTCAAGCATGGAACTTATGGTACTTGGGATGTCCGGACCAGGCGCTTGAGAAGATTGCTGACGCAAGGGCGATCGCCCAGTCGCTGAGTTCACGAATCTCCGGTCCCATCATCGATTTCTTTGGCGCCGCTATTCACAACCTGCGCGGGGAACCGAAGCAAGCGCTAGAATGCGCCGAGCGCGGCGTAGCGGTTTGTCGGGAAGAAGGATTTGAATTCTTTCTTGTGGGAAATTTGGCTTATTCGGGCTGGGCGATGGCGCTGCAAGGGCGAACGGCGGAAGGCATTGAGAAGATTCGGCAGGCTATTGCCCTGCACGAATCGATAGGCGCCAAGCTGGAACGGCCCATATTTCTTGCAGCGCTGGCCGAGAGTCTGTCGCAGGCAGGCCGTTTGCATGAAGCATTGGTTGCGGCCCAGGACGGCCTTGACCGAAGCCGATTCACCGCACTGCGATTCCACGAACCCGAACTCCTGCGCCTGAAAGCCGAACTCCTGGCGGAAATGTCGGTCTCGAATTTCGAGCAAGCGGAGGCATGTCTGCGGGAGGCGCTCAAGATCGCTCGCGAGACGGGAGCTAAATCTCTCGAACTGCGTGCCGCACTCAGTCTTTGCCGGCTCCAGGGCAGGACGGGGAAGCATGAGGAGCGCCAGATGCTCGCCTCAGTGGTTGCGCAGTTCAGTGAAGGATCCACCGTAAAGGACTTCAAAGAATCCATGAGATTGTTGCAGTCGTGATTGGGAGCAGTAGGGCTCTGTCAACAAGTCACAGGTTCAGAAGGAGGGGGAAATGCGACGACACTCGGTACTTCTTATAGTGCTGTGCATGATTTGGGCTTGGTCCCTCGCCAAAGCAGATAGCGGAACTGCTTCGACTTCTGCCGGCGAGAAGATCATCTCTATCGAGAAGCAGCTCTGGGAAGCTTGGTCGAAGAGGAATGGTAAGACATTCGAGGACAATTTCTCACCCGACGCGTTAGTCGCTTTCGACACGGGGATATTCGATAAGACAGCGACGGTAAAAGATATCAGCTCAAGTAATTGTGACGTGAAGGACTATGCTCTGAGTGGCGAAAAGATCACGTGGCTCGACAAAACCACCGCGCTTTTGACTTTCAAAAGCGCTGTGCACGCCACCTGCGATGGAAAGCCGATACCCGAGCATTACATTTGCAGCTCGGTGTATGTTAAGCGCGGTACAAGATGGCTCGTGGCTTTCCACCAGGAGACGGCTGCAGCGCCAGCGCCGCCGCAGACGCAACCGTAGAGGATGGCATCGGCCAGCGTAGCTTGCTGAGGTTAATCTGCACCCGTATTTTCTGGATTGAGGATAATCATGGACTATTTATTGAAGACCGAGCCGACGGTATATTCTTTTGCCGATCTTGAACGGGAGCAGGTCACGGTTTGGGATGGCGTTACCAATCCCGTGGCGGTGAAACATTTGCGCGAGATGAAACCCGGGGAACAGTTGGTGATTTATGAAACTGGCGATCACAAGAGCGCGGTGGGAACGGCTACCGTGGTTTCAGTCGATGCCAGTGATCCCAAGAATCCGCAAGTGAAAATCAAAGCGGGGAAGCGGTTGGCTAAGCCAGTGACGCTGGCGGAGGTCAAAGCGACCAAGCTGTTCGCGGACTCGCCGCTGGTGCGGCAGGGAAGGCTCAGCGTGGTGCCGCTGAATGCGGGGCAATACAAGTTTCTGGCGGGGTGATCGCTTCGTGGTGTGAATCTTCTCTATCTTGAAGAGCGGCGGCATGAAAAGGTTGCCCACCCTATTGTCATCCTGAGCGTACGCCCTCCACCGATTTGTCATCCTGGGCGGAGTCGAAGGACCCCTGCAATTTCAGCGTCGACAACAACTCCCCAAGGTATTCTCACCTAACCCAGCGTTGGGTCCCCGCCCACTCTCGGGTTAATCCAGACTGCCGGTGAAATCTTCCCGCACATAGTGAAAGAAGATCGAAGTGGACGTGTGCCCCTCGGGCAGCGGGGCGCGGGAGTGCGGGAGTTCGCAGCCGCGGTAGAGCAGGGCATCGCCGATGGCCTGAAAGACTTTGACCGTACAGGATTTCTTGTGAAGCTGAAGCGGCCACGGAGTTGCGTGGCGAGGTTCGGGGGAATAATCGAGGCATAGGGTAATGCTGAAGTCGCACTGGTCGCGGTCGGTGTGCTTTCGCAGGATTGCCCTGGGTTGGTACGAAGCCAGATACACATAAGACGCTTTCAGGGGCTCGCCGGCGAGAGCGCTGAACGCTGGCGCCAGTTGCCGGTGGAAAAAGCGGGCTCCCGGATCCTTGTAGGCGATGTAGCGGAGCGGGCTTTGGTCGTCTCCGAAATAAAGATTTCCGGTGCGAAGTTGGTGCCGGTAGTAACGCCGCAAGGCAGCGACATGGAATGGATGAATGAGCCCGCCGACGGGAGCGTAGCCCTGCGATTGAAACTGGGGGCGGGTCGCGGCAACAATTTCATTCCATTGCTGGCGTCGATAGGAGGCGTAGTCTTCCGGGACCAGCACGTTTGCCATGATCAGAGTATGCCGCGCTTGTGGCGAAAGCGTGGTTGGAGCCGGATCGCCAGGTTGCGTTCCGGACGGCATCGCGCAGAGTTCGCGGCCGAGCCAGAAGGGTTGCAGAGCGCCGTGTGCCGGATCTCTGAGCCACATTATTTCTCCGCCGGCCATTTCGTTCGCAGGGAAGCCAGCCGCAGCTGCCTCCGGCGGTATTTCTCCGCGACCAGTGAAGCGGCGGTCGGGATTTAAGAAAAGCGGACGACCAGCCAGGTCCTCCCAGTACTCTGGTCGGAGGAGACGTTCTGGCACCAGATGGTCCGGCTGATCGTCCAGGCGGCAATGGAAGCGCGATCGGGGAAGTTCGCGTCCCAGGTCGTGGCCCGCAGGTGCGACTGCGAGCTGCTCAATCCATGCCAGCCAAGCCGCGTCGTTCATTTGTGAATCCACCCGTTGATGGTGAAACGGCTGTCGGCGAACTGTCCCGAAGGACAATCGACCGGAGTGATTTCGTGCGACAGCCCACTGCTGAACAGCACCAGTTGGTTCTGCTCAGGCACGATGGTGCGATAGTTGGCGGTAGGAATGTAGTTGTCGTTGTCCCGTCGCGAGTCGTGGATGCGCAGCTCGCCGCCGCTGAACTGCTTGGGCTCACGATGGAAGAAATAAACAAAGGTGATTTCTCGAGTCGCCACCACCTCCGCCCCGTTGTCGCTGTGGCAGGCGAAGAAGTCGCCGTGGTTGCTGGCTGTGGCTTGGGTTTCGACATGAGAAATGGGAAACTGATCACGTCCCCACTTCTGCAGAACCCGGGGCAAGCAGGTCAGAAGACGATCCACGATCGCTCTTTCATGCCCGCCCAGATCCATAAGCACGCGCGAGCGGCGCTGTTGATAGTCCACGGATCCGTCAGGAATGCCGGGGGAAAGCACTTCGCTAATCGCAAAGCCCATTTCCTGGTCAAGAACGTATTGCCGCAGCGCGTTTAACTCGGCCAAGGTCAGGAACTCGTCGAGCACCACACATTCGGCGGATACGTAATCAGACGCCTCCAGAACGGCGACTCCTCCTGCCGTCGATTGGGAATTGGTTTTCGTGGACCAGATGGACGGCGGACTGGTGCCCGGCGGACGCGGAGATTTGTCCGGCGGAGGCGCTGGAGTGATCGGCGGCGATCCCGCATGGATGGACGGCGGACTGGTGCCCGGCGGACGCGGAGATTTGTCCGGCGGAGGCGCTGGGGTGATCGGCGGCGATCCCGCTCGGATTACCGGGAAACCTTGGTTGGGAAAACCTGAGGACGACGTCACCTGCTGCCGCAGCAGTTGCCGGGTCATACTCTCCCCCAAAACTCCAAGGGCTCGTTCGGCGATGAGTTCTCCGATTGCGTGGGTGACTGCTTCGCCTACAGCAATGTCATGGTTACTCGACTGGGTTCTTGTGCGCTGTAGCAAATTGGCGAGCAACTCTCTCTCGGGCACGCTGAGAATGCGTTCGTCGCACAACAAAGTGCCGGAGAGACTATCCATCATCTCTCGTGCGGTCATTGGACCCTCCCGGATCAGAGACACGAACAGGAACCGGGGCAGTCCGGGGAAGCGAAGGGGACTGCAGCGTAGCAAAAAGAAATGCGAAAGGGAAGCGCTAATTGGGGGTAACGATTCGAATCTTGAGGAAAAACAGGTTTGATCTAACGTCCGCGTTACTTTTCCGCCATAGCGCCAACCAGCGATTCGAAGATCTTGAAGCCGTCCGTCCCCCCTAGCTCAGGCTCGCTGGCACGCTCGGGATGCGGCATCATTCCTAATACGTTCCGGCCGGGACTGCAGATGCCGGCGATACTATGAAGTGAACCATTAGGGTTCGCATCCATCATTATCTCGCCTTGAGGGTTGGAATAACGAAATATAATTCGGCGCTCGCGCTGCAGCTCCGCTAGCGTGGCCTCGTCGCAAAAGTAGTTGCCCTCCATGTGTCCAATGGGGATGGTTAGCACTTCGCCCTGGCGGCAGGCATGAGTAAAAGGAGTGTCGACGTTTTCGACTCGCACGTGGACAGGCTTACAAACGTACTTCAGACCTACATTGCGCATCAGGGCTCCGGGAAGCAGACCGGACTCACATAAAATCTGAAAGCCGTTGCAAATACCAAGCACGAGTCCACCCGCGTCGGCGAACTTTCGTACTGATTCCATTACGGGCGAAAACTTGGCAATGGCTCCCGTGCGCAGGTAATCCCCATAGGCAAAACCGCCGGGAACAATGACAGCATCACAGTTTTCGAGGTCGTGCGACTCGTGCCACAGGAATGTGACCGGCTGCTTGGCTACTTGCTGGATGGTCCAGTACGCGTCGTGATCGCAGTTCGATCCAGGAAAAATGATGACGCCGAATTTCATCGGGTTCCTCGCGTAAGGTTATGGTCTGAGTTTAGCATGGCGGAAAACTGGGCTGCCTGCTCTCGGTATGGACGAGCGGGCAGCCAATCAGCCTCGCTCAAAATGGCTCATCAGGAAGCCGTGGCAGAGGTGGTGGCATGATCTCGGCTCCTGGCCCCGGAGGAGGACCACCGGGCGTTAGGCTTCTCCTGTAGAGGAAGTGCTCGCCGGGACCTTCTCGCTGCTCCCGGATGGACTTTAGCTGGCGCCACTGCTCCACGGACAGCACCTTGCGCAAATCGAGGTTCATCATAGTGTATTCGCGCTCCAGCTTGCCGCGCGCGCTTAGGACTTGGTCCACTTGGGTCCCCACCTGGCCTTCGTTGGGGACATCGGCGTCGAGCAAATTTTGCAGCTTCAAGTCCTCCTTTTCCATTTCCGCGCCATAGTCAACCAGCTTCATCTTATGATCGAAGAAGGTCTGATCCAATTGAGCGATCTGACCCTCGGTGAGTTGGAGTTTCTTGGCAATATTCGAGTCCTTCCACCACTTGCCCATTTCCGTGCGGACTATGACTTTCCGGGTGCTTGGTCCGGCATCTGGTCCGACAAAGACTTGGTTTTGTGAGGCCGGAGGCGCTGGGGATTGCGCCAAGGCCGAAATGGAAAGTACGAATACGAACGTGTAGCAGAAGTTACTGAGCTTCATTTCCGTTCTCCTTGGAAACGCGATCTGAAGTTAAAATTGGCTGGCTATTGATCTCTTCCGCGAGCATGGCGGCTGGTTCGAGGGCTTGAGGAACACCACTTTGCACAGTTTCCTCGACGGCTACGAGCAACTCCTGATCTGGATCATTTTGTGCTACTGACGGCCGCGGCGCGGGACTATTGCTCAGAAGTAATATTGCCAGTAGCACCATCGCGAATGCGCTCGCCCACGCTGTCACGGTCTGCAGGGATGACCGTTGCGGAGCGCCGGCAATTCGTTTCCGTATCTCCGCCTGCTGGCGTTCCCAGAAGGCATTGGGATGATCCGAGGCGGCGCGAGCCCATCCCGGCAGTGCGTCCAGAGTCTGCCGAAGGTATCGCTGATCGCTTTCGAAGATCATCTCGCTCAATTCTTCGTTGCTCAGATGACGGGTTAACTGCATGACTTATCCCTCACTGTTTCTCGAACCTTCGCGGTAGCACGGAACAGGTGCGCTTTCACCGTTCCCACGCTCAGCTTTAAGATGTCCGCGATTTCCGTCAACGACATTTCTTCGGCGAATCGTAGAAGGAAGATGGTTTGCTGTTGTTGCGAGAGGGAAGCGACGGCCGACCAAACCGCCTCCACTTCCTCGCGCGCTAACAAAACCCGTTCGGGCGAAGGCTGTGATCCGTGAAAATGGCTTTCAGTTCCTTCCGCGTCGTCCAGACCAATCAACCTTTTCCAGAACGATGCCCGGCGGCTCTTTCCGTGATCTCTGGCCAGATTCACTGCGATTCGCAGAAGCCAGGTGTCGATCCGGCACTCGCCCCGAAAACCTCCGAGATTCCTGTAGGCCCGGAGAAAGCACTCCTGCGTCAGCGTGTCGGCCGCGTCTGCGTCCTTCAGCAACAGGTACAATACGCGGTACACTCGGCGCTGGTGCTGCCGGATGATCTCCTCGAAGCTTTCCGACGAAATCAATTCGGCTACCTTTTGGACCGGTGTGTTCAACGCCGTCGTGAGTGCGGTTTCCACGCGCCTGCCCTTTCGGAGATGACCGGATGCTATGAGTATGGACGAATTCTGGGCGTCGAGGTTTACAGGACAACGTAGGACTGGTTCCAGCCAGTTGGCTAAGGCACCGGGTAGCTGGCGCGCATCAGAGATAAATATGAGTCTGGGGGCACATGTCCGGATCACCGGTGGCGCGCTGAAAAACTGGCTGATCGCGCAGCTGCAGGACTCGCTCGCGGTCGGAGTGTTATGGCTGATCGGTTTGTATGCGCTAAAGGTGCCGTGGGCTCCGCTGTGGGCGCTGCTGGCGGCGTGCTTGCAGGTTGTCCCGCATCTGGGGCCGGTGCTGGGATTGATTGGTCCCGTGCTGGCCGCGACCTTGCGTTGGACGGATTGGGAGCATCCACTTTACGTGTTGATGCTTTATGCCGGGATCGCGGTAGTCGATGGCTTTCTGTTGCAGCCCTACATAATGAAGCGCGTGGCCCGGGTGCCGATGTGGGCTTCTTTGTTGACGCCGATCGTGCTGGGCATTCTGATTCCGTTCTGGGGAGTACTGCTAGCGCCGCCGCTGCTGGCCGTCGTATATGCCTACAAAGCGTGGCATGAAAAGCAGCAACTTCCTACGGAACGAGGCCTTTAGGTCTGACTGCACCTATTTGGCCTCACAGGTTCGCGTCCGTTCTTTGGACGCTAACCTGGTTCTAGTCAGTGCCCACGGATTGTATTCCCTGTCGCTTTAGCGGCCGCCAGGTCAAGTCTCCCCGCAAATACTGCCAGAGACCCTGCAATCGCCAGATCATATGCAATTGCCGGTAAGGAAAATGTTCCAGGAAGCAATAGCTGACGAGCCGGGCGACATCCTGCCAATCGTTGTAGCGTTTGTAGGTCAGTTCCTCCTGGAGCACGGAACCGATGGAAATCACCGTCGCGAAGGCATATCCGAAGATCACAAATTGCAGAAAGAACGATCCGCTCAGAACGCCAAAGCACGCAGCCAATATGATCGTCACAAAACCCCCCAGTTCGATGACGGGAGACAGAAGTTCAAACAACCACAGGTAAGGAAGGGCCAGGCTTCCGATGGTTCCGTAGCGGGGCCTGAAAAGCATGTCCCGATTCGGCCACAATACGTCGAGCAGACCTTTTTGCCAGCGCGCGCGCTGTCTCGCAAGCGACCGCAGGTCGGATGGAACTTCCGTCCAGCACACGGGGTCGGGCACAAACTCGATGCGATAATCCGCGCGCTGCTCGAGTAAATGGCGGTGCAAGCGCGTTACCAGATCAAAATCTTCTCCAATAGCGGCAGATCGGTAGCCCCCAACCGCACGCACCAGATCGGTGCGGAACACCCCGAATGCGCCAGAGATAATCATCAACATGTTTCCCCGAGCCCAGGCTTCTCTTCCAATCAGGAAAGCCCGCAAGTATTCGATGACTTGGATCACTTCAATGCTCTTCCTGGGCAGGCGGACGCGGCGCATGCGTCCGGCTTCGACCTCTGATCCGTTCAGCACCCTGACGATTCCGCCAACCGAGACCACGCGATTCGGGTCTGCCAGTACCGGCACCATGATTCGCAGAAGCGCGTCGCGTTCGAGCACGGAGTCGGCGTCGACGACACAGACATAGGGCGAGGTCGCCGCGTTCAGGCCCGCGTTGACCGCATCGGCTTTGCTCCCAGCCGGTTCCTTATCAACGATGACTAGGCGCGGGTCAACGTCGCTGCGGTAAAGCCCTCGAATTGGCGCGCTCTTTGCTTGCGGGATATAGACCGTCCTGACGGATCGCAGGCCAAACTTCCTCTGCATGGTTTGCAGGGTGCTATCGGATGAGCCGTCGTTAATGACGATGACCTCGAGTTCCGGATAATCGAGATCCAGCAGATTCCGCACAGCCATGCAAATCGATGTCTCTTCGTTATGTGCGGGCACAAGGATGGTAATGGGAGGCACCATCGGGGATCGCTTGATCCATTCGAGGGGAACGCTTTCCAGATGCCGCAGGTGGGTTGCACTCGTCTTCAGCGCGATGATAAGCATCACCAAGTACCCGAGATTCGAGAGAAGGTAGTAGATAAAAAGCAGGTGGTTGGAAAGTTCGAGGAAGTAAATCATGACTGGGAACCCGCCGCCGCCGCAGAAACTTTCTCCTGCGCCGGTTGGGGTTCCGGAGGCAAGGTCCAGGCGTGGAGTACTTCCAGCAAACTCATCTTCGCCTGCAGGCTGATTTCTTCGCTGGCTCTGGTTTCGCTTTCCAGCTTGGCTCGCAAACCCGCGTTTTCCAGCGCCGTCAGGTACGCATGCAATCCGTAGCGGTCCTGCAGGGCTACCACTTGTTGAAAAATCGTGACCATCTTCGCGGGAAATTCCACGATGGCTTCTGCTGCCCGCAGGCGCACCAGCCGGTGGGAATCGCTCAAGCCGCGCAGCAATAGAGGAATTGCAGTTGGCCGGGAGACCTTACCCAGGCTCACGATAGCTCGCAGCCGCACGAACCAGATGGGATCTTTCGCCAGCTCACTCAGAACGTTGATGGCTAAGCGGGGTTCCGCGAAGGAAAGTGCGCGCGCGGCTGCGGCTCGCAATTCGGGCAGATCGTCGTCGGCAAACTGAAGCAGATCAGCCCCCAACGAAGCAGTGCCTACTTCCCCCAGGACGCGTCCGAGCGTTTCTCGCACGCCTGGGTCCGTGTGTTGCAAATAAGGCAGCAGGATTCGCGGACGCTCCGCGCACGTCTGCACCAGTGCGCTCTGCAAAGGAAGCGCCGGAACCACCAGGCCGACTTCCCCGACCCAATGCAAAATTTCCTCGGCTGCTTCCGGGCAGGCCATGCGCCCCAGTCCACGCAAAGCGGCAAGCCGGGTTTCCGGATCACGATCGCGCAATCCTTCTGACAAAGCCGGAATACCTTCCGGAGCGCGAGTTCGCCCGAGTGTGACCAGTGCTCGGTGCCGCTTCCAGCCTTGGTAGTGCCGCGCATCGGAGATGCGTTTCTCGATGAGCCCACTGGCGCGCATGAATTTTAGCAGCCGCGCCGATTCTGCCGTTCCTGCGATTTCAAAAGCATCCAGCACCATGGTTTCGACAAGGTGGAGGTCGAATTGTTTGTTGCGCCATGTTGTGTACGGAATCTGCCCGGAAATGAGCTCGTCCCAGCGCTGGTGGAGTTCGAACTGGCGCGCATCACGGCGCGCAAAATACCTTTTGCGGTAAGCGCGCCGCAGCAGGATAAACCCCAGCAGCAATACGTCCGCGACGATCATGGAGACGATCGCCTTCAAAACGAAAGCGGCTGGGCCTAGCCTGCGAAAGGATTCAGAAGCGGAAACCATAAGTAAATCCAAAACTCGTTTGTGTCCGGTCTTGCGTGCGCTTCTGAGAGGCGGCAAACCCAGTCACGTCGTGGCGCTCTGTCAACTGGAAGCGCAAACCGCCACCATAGGTCTGGGAAGAAAACTGCCCGATCTGATCCACTTGGGCGAAGTTCTCCGTCCCTGCAGCGAAAAAGACATTTCCCTGGAGGCGGCGCTCGTCCCACGCAGATAGAGGAAATCCAAGACGTGTCAACCCTGAAGGACGCCACTCCGCATCGGTCCCGGAAAAATGGCTTCTGGCGCCGGTCAGTGCAAGCGACCACGTCCAATCGTGAGGCAGATAAAAGAGCGTCATCTCATTGAGGGTCAGAATCCGCGCCGTCGTATACCAATACCAGTGCTGTCCGTAGATAATTTCCACCCCGCGCACAGGCGTCCGGTCGGCAAGCTTCCATCCTTCGTCGTAGTTAAAGAACGCTTCGTCTTTCGGAATGACGCCATTGTCATGAGCCGCCGCGCCGCCCACGGTTAACGCCCCCATGGTTGGCAACTTTGCTGTCATGCTCGCTATGAATGTTTCCGCGTCCGTTCCTGCCCGCTGGTAAAAATTCTCAGACACGTTCGTGGTCCAGCGCGAGGTCCAGTGCGAAGTGAAGCTCACTCCTTCCAGATCATTGGGCCCGGCAAAGCTGAGCAGATCGGTGTTCATCCCCACACGAATCTCGTTCCTGGGCCCGCTACGCAAAGAAACCAGACCCAACTCGGCCTCCTGACTCGTCGGATCTAATTCCAGCGCCCGGCGAAATTCCAGTTTCGCTTCCTTCAGGTGCCCTGCTGCACGCAGTGCGCGCGCGCGCGCAGCATGGAGATCGGCGCGCTTGGGATCGAGTTCCACCGCACGATCCAAAGCTTGCAACGCGTTCTGGGTTCGGTCTTCGCGTGAATAGACATTTGCCAATGCCATCCAGTTGTCCGGATCGTTGGGGACAGCAATAAGAATCTCGTGATATTCGTGTTCGGCTTCCGCGAGTTTTCCTGACCACAGCAGCACGCGTGCGCGCCACGCCCGTATGTCCATATCTTGAGGTGCACGGGCGATCTCACGCTCCACGATGCTCATGGCTGTGGTCCAATCCTGTGCCTCGGCGCACTTCCGAGCCTCTTCTTGCCAAGTCGAGGTTGGCATTTGCGCCAAGGCGAAAAAGCAGAATATCCAGATGCCTGCGAGCACTCTGAACATCGCGAGCATAATGGTGCCAAGGCGTTTACCAACACCGGATACACGCATACCTGTTAACAGTCTCTACCGAAGGACGAACCGATGCAGCAATCTGCGGTTATGCGACCATTACATTGGTAACCAGAACGGCCCGCAGTGGGCATTTCGGTCACGTGGCCGCCAATAGCAACTCCTGAGCGGGTGGCTGGCCCTGGCTTTCCCTCTGCGAAAGAGTATTGTTTGTGCTGCGCGGGCGATGACGCCCGCGCCTACATTTGGGGATCATGCGATGTCGCTTCTTGAGTAAATCGGAAGAAAGCTGGCTTGTCTGAATTAAGCTGGGTCGGGCGCGAGAATAAAGCTCTGGCGGAACAGGGCTCCCCGCTTGGGTTTGTCGCCGCCGGCGGGTTCTGGTTTTGAGGACGGGCCGAAGAAAGTTCCTCCCGCCAATATTGCGTCAATCGCGTGCACCAGATTACGTCCCGCTTGTGATTTCAGGACGTATCCCTGAGCCCCGGCGTTCCGAACCTCCGCTTCCAGCCTCTCCGATTGATGCATGGTAAAGATCAGGATCGGCGCACTGAGCCGTAGTTTTCGCATTCGGGAAGACGCTTCCAAGCCACTCATGCCCGGCATAGTGATGTCGAGAATTATGAGATCGGGGTTTAGCTCCTGCGCAACCTGAATCGCCTGCGTGCCATCCGCGGCCTCTCCGCAAATGACCCAGTCCGGTCGAGATCTCGCCAGAAGCGATTTCAAACCTTCTCGCAAGACTTCGTGGTCATCGACGATTAGAATTCGGGCGTTCATCAGAGGTTCTAAAAATATACCTGAAAGGTCCCTCTGATTCCATCAGGTGGAGACGGTGGTAGTAGCGGCCAACGGCACTTCTCGCAAGGGTACAGTTGCACGGACTTGCGTTCCGCTCTCATCGGAAGAGACATCGAGCGCGCCGCCCAGTTGGCGTAAGCGTTCGCTCATTCCCCGTAAACCGACTCCCAGCGAGCCCATCCAATCCTGACTGCCTTGCTCCAAAATCGCGCGGGGCACTCCCTTGCCTCGGTCAGCTACCTGCAAAATGACCGCGTCGTCCGTGAGGGAAATGAGGATGTCTGCGGTTGTGCTTCCTGAGTGTCTCTGGACATTGGTCAAACTTTCCTGAAGGACTCGGAACAAGACCAATTCCGCGTCCCGAGACAATCGCGCGAACTCCTCGGGAGCGTCGAAGGTTGTCTCGATTCCACTCCTTTTCGAAAAACCATCCAGGTACCAAAGAATGGCGGACTTAAGTCCCATCTCTTCGAGCATGGGCGGATACAACAAATAAGAAATCGTTCGAACTTCTTTCACACACTCTTCCACAAGGTCTGCACATTCCGCGGTTTCCTCAGTCGTGGCCGAAGAGAAACTCATCGAATCCAATTTCATCTTGAGCACAGCAAGATATTGACCCAAACTGTCGTGAATTTCTCTTCCGATTCGGCGTCGCTCTTCGTCTTGCGTACGCAGCAAGTGAAGTGAGAGCTGGCGAAGTGATTTTTCCGATGCCTGTAATTTCTGCTTCGACTCTTCGAGTGATCTCTGGGCACGCATTCGCTCAGTAAAGTCCCGGGTGACCTTACTGAATCCCAGTAAATTACCCGACCCGTCTTTGACTGCGGTGATAATTACGCTGGCCCAAAACCTCGATCCGTCCTTCCGAACGCGCCAACCTTCGTCCTCGAATCGGCCTTCCCGAGTCGCAACCTCCAATTCCCATGCCGGTTTCCCGGCCCGCACTTCTTCCTCAGGATAGAAGCGCGAGAAGTGCTGGCCAATAATCTCCGAGGCTTTGTAGCCTTTGATGCGCTCTGCTCCTGTATTCCAGCTGCTCACGCAACCTTCGGGATCCAACATAAAAATCGCGTAATCCTGCACCGCATCGATAAACAAACGTGAACGTTCTTCGCTTCGACGCAAGGCTAGTTCCGCGCGCCGGCGCTCTGTGAGGTCGCGCGTGACTTTTCCGAAACCGATGAGTTTTCCATCGGAGTCTCTGATCGCTGTAATGGTAACGCTCGCCCAAAATTTGGAGCCATCCTTTCGGACTCGCCATCCCTCATCCTGTGCGTGCCCTTCTTTCTCGGCTAGAGCCAGCAGTCTCTGCGGCTTGCCCGAGTGAACGTCTTCTTTCGCATAGAAGGTGGAAAAGTGCCGCCCAATAATTTCCGATGCTTTATATCCTTTGGTTCGTTCGGCTCCCGCATTCCAGCTAGCGATTCGGCCTTCAGGGTCCAGCATGAAAATTGCGTAGTCCTGGACGCTCTCTATGAATAAGCGGAACGGTTCCTCCTTCCCGTGCCATTCGATCCCGGGCAAAACAAAACCTTCCTGTTGCAATCTGGCGATGCTGCTGTGGCCTTCAGATGTAATTGTGCTCGGAGACCCATCCAGTACGACACCGGAATGTTCTGCACAAATTTTCAAGAGTGAGTCTGCCATCTCCTGGTGGCAAAACCCTTGCATCGGATAAGCACAGCGAAGAGAGAAGGAATATGTTTTTGCTAAATCGTTCCACAGCTTTTCAAGTTGTATTGCAGCTTCAGATTTTCCTTCAGCCCACAACAGGGCCACCATTTCTCCGAAAGCCACTACACGCCGATTGTCGTCCAGCGAGGCTTCTGCGGCGCGTGCGATGATCTGACCCATCTTCTGCGAGAA
Organism: uncultured Acidobacteriota bacterium; assembly: GCA_963832245.1. Classification (GTDB taxonomy): domain Bacteria; phylum Acidobacteriota; class Terriglobia; order Terriglobales; family Acidobacteriaceae; genus JABDBE01. The sequence continues at coordinate 1,047,065 of CAWHTG010000003.1, read as the reverse complement.
AAGCGCCGGGTCAGGTCGTCCATCTACCATAAATTGTGACAAAAATTCGGTCGCATCCAAAGCAATGTATCTGCTTTCCGCCGTAGCCCTGGCGAGATCAATCCCTTGGTCCCTCAATTTTTTAGCCAGGTTGTCGATGTGAGCAGAGGTTGCAATGATGACGGCGGAGCTGCCCCGCATGAGAGCTTTACCGATGTAGTTCCTCAATTCATGGAGCAAGACACCATCATCGCCGTAGAACTGCACGGTGTGAACGTGAACATGCGGAAGCGAGCTGGAAATCCCGCTAAGGCTCAATTGAATTCTCCCAAGGGGACTAAGAGATCTACTTCACACTATGCAGCAAGGCACTGCAGGAAGTCCCCCCTAGAAAGATGGCACGTATTGCCGCAACATTTATATACAGGAAACACTGTAGGCGAGAGGCGTCCGCTGCTTCGGGGCTTTCCCGGGTTCTCAGCCGTCGTTAGGTGGGTTCCTCAGACACTTGGTCCAGCGGGTCCGGCCCGGCTTCCGGCTTCGAGTCGGTTTCTTCTAATACCCTCGCTAGCTCCGCGATCAGGTGTCCGAGCTTTCGAGGGTCAGGTTCTGTGGCGACCAGCTTGCACAGTTCTAAGACTCTGTGCCTGTCTTTCTCGCGCATGATGCAAGTACCCCGAGTGTCTTTTTATCACGCTCGTTAGAACATGTTTGTTAGATACCGTACATTAAGCAAATTTCACGTTGCGAGGAAGCGCAACGGCGGGACAGCCAGTGCGCACGTTCGCGTCCGCTCTTTGGACGCTACCCCTCGGCACGAAACAGCAGGTCCCTCCCCTGCGCTTCTCTGGTCGGGATGACAATCCGGTGGGGCCCTGCCTGCAGAGTGGTTTGGTGCTTGTCTCCCTTTGGAGTACAGTGGGCCCAGTTTTGCGCCCACAGAACGGGCGCGAACCTGGCACACCAGCGAGGAGGCTTATGGCAAATGCATTTGGTACGGATATTTTGATTCAAGCCGAAGACCCGATGAAGGCGGCTGACTTCTATGTCCAGGAACTTGGCTTTGAGATCACCGACAAGAAACCGAATATGGTCAGCCTCCACGGAAAAAACATCAATTTCTTCATTGAGCGCGGGCCCGCTCTTGGTCCAGTTTTGGAGGTTACCGTCAGGAGCGTCAAGGGAGCCAGAGCGAGTCTCATCAAAAAGGGCTGCCAGGTAATTAAGGACGAGCCCGATTTTCCCAGATGTTACGTCAGAGATCCGCAGGGGCTGATCTACAATCTGACGCAGTGAGGGGAGTTCGGGACTTTGCATTCTCGCCGCCCACCCTCCGCAAAAGGACGCGGAAGGGTGGGGCACCCCGCCGAATTTCAAGTACGCCAATTCTAGCCGTTATCGCACTTCTGTTAGTCAGTCTGACTTTGCCCGGCTGGCTGGCGGCACAATTCCGTTCATCCGCAGATACTCCACCATCTGTCCGTAGTGATCAAAGGCGTGGGCGGCGGCAAATGTGGCTCGGTACAGGCGTGGCCATCTGCTGTTCTCAGCGGTCTGCAGCATGTTCTCAGTTGTCAACGTCGCGGCGGCCTTGTGACCCAGGGCAAAAGAATCCTTCAGAAAGTTAATAATCTCGGCTTTGGTTTTGAGGTTCTCGGGACCATTGCCGTCCTTTAAGCCATCCGGCAACTTATCCCCGGTAAGCGGCGACCACAGGAAATAGTTGGAAGCGGCGACATGCCTGACTTGCACGGCGAAGGTGCGCACATCTTTGTAGTCACTGCCAGGAATTTTCAGGCTCTCAGGAGAGAAATTGAATTTATCTTCGGGCATGGCTTCGGCAACTTCCACAACTTGCTTTTCGATCATGCTGATCTCGCGGTCCACGATGGAAGCTACGGTTGGCGTCGGCTCCTGCGATGGTTGCGACTGCGGTGTGCTTGCAGCGCCCGTTGTGGCCTGCCCCACGGCGGTTACGGTAAGGGCGAGTACAGTCAACGGCAAGAAAATTCGCATGAATTTCATTCGAGTGACTCCTCTTAGTTGTTGAACAAAAAGATTTCCCGCTTAGAGTTGAAAGCCGCAAGACGTTACCTGCGCGAATCCGGGGGCACCATGTTATTGGCGCGGTAATACACCACCAGCTGACCGTAGTGCTCGCCACTGTGCTCGATGGCGAACATCCAGCTGTAGGAATTGTGGACTAGCTTGTTCCCCCACGCCGATTTCATAACTTTGTCCAGCCCAGCCTCGCCCTGCTGTTGAATCAGGTTCGCTCCGTCCGCAACCGCCTGCTGCATCAACTTCACCACATCGGCTTTCGTCTTGTAGACGTCTCGCGAGGGATTATGCTTGCTCTTGCCAAAGTCGGGGCCGAGGTTCGATCCGGCAACCGAGCGCATCAGATCGTAATCGACTGCCGCGACGTGTAATAGATTGTCTGCAAAAGTGCGCTGGTCTTTCTGCAGTTTGAAATCGTATTTATCTTCAGGAAAATCCTGGGCCATGGCGACGAGTTTGTTCCCGATGTCATTCCACATGTCCAGCATCTCATCGGCTCGGGAGCGCGCCGGACGCAGAGCCTGATTCTGCGTTTGACCGTGACCGTACAGGCTGGTTATGACGACAAGCAGAGTGACTGCAACTGGCGTGCATCGAAACCGCTTCGAAGGCCGCTTCATCGTAAATCTCTCCTTTTGACTCTCAATGTGCCCGGACCTAAACGATGAGGACTTAGACGTAGCGCTACCGCCGACGTTTGGGCAAATTTCAGAGCATAAGTCGAAACGCCTTTGTCAAGAATTTGTCAATTTAAAGGCGACTATCGCGCGGGTCCAGATAGCCCGTCTACAAGAAGACTTTCCCTTCATATCGAATGGTTTTGTCCCGAAGGAGCCTCAATTTTAGCCATCACTGTGGGTTTCAGAAATCTTCGATGACTTTCTAGAACGATGGCGCGCGCCGCCGCTGCATCCTTCCATCCCAGCATCTGGGTGCGTTTGCCTTCCAGGTCCTTGTAAATCCCGAAAAAATGCGAGATTTCCCGCATGATGTGAGGATAGATCTGCGTATAGTTGTGTACCTCGCTATATCGGGGATTGTGCAGCGCGACGGTGAGTATTTTTTCGTCCCTTATTCCCTGGTCGAGCATTTCCAGAACTCCGATGGGACGAACCTCCATCAGACAGCCCGGAAAACTCGGCGTCTCGACCAGTACCAGCATATCCAACGGATCGCCGTCGGCTGCGAGGGTTTGCGGGAAGAATCCATAGTCGCCGGGATAATGCACCGGGGAAAACAGGGTGCGGTCTAAGCGGAAAACGTGTAGCTTCTTGTCGTACTCGTATTTATTCACATTGCCGAGTGGAATCTCAACAATCGCGTTCAGCACTTCTGGCACGAGATCGCCCAGCGGTAGGTCAAGATAATTCATTCGCGATTTTCCTTAACCCGGCGAAACAATCACCATTATACGTGCGCTTCTCCTTCCGTATCGTTGCTTCAATCGCCTGCCAATCGGAATTCGGTTGAAGGTCATTACGGACCATCCGCCTCTAAAACAACACGGGCCCTCCGCGTTAGTATTGGAAATGGAGGAACTCCCTTATGTTTACCTCGCGGCCGATTGGATTTGTGAGTAGTCCGTACAAGAATGCGAGCGAGGTCCCCAAGGGCCTCGGCGCTAAACACGAGGCGGATGGCGTGCTCAGGATCTTGCCCGAGTTTGAGCCGGGGCTTACCGACATCGAGGGCTTCTCGCATCTCATGGTCGTCTGGGAGTTCGACCGCTCGCAGGGGTTTGAGCTGCTTGGCACGCCTCCATCCGACAATCGGCCGCATGGTGTGTTCGCGACCCGATCTCCGCGCCGTCCGAACCCGATTGGCCTGTCAACCGTTGAACTGCGCCGCCGCGAAGGCACGGAACTGCATGTTCGCGGCGTCGATATGCTGGATGGGACACCGATTCTTGATATCAAACCCTATTTGTCCAGCATCCCCTCCGACCAGCTACGCCATGGGTGGCTGGCTGAAGCTGAGGGACGACAGGGGTGACTTTTGCGGTGACTTCGGAGTCATTCGCGATGGCGCGATCCCAGGTCTCGAAAAGCACGAGACCGGGGCATCCGGTTGTGAAACCTCGGTTCTGAAACAGTAAATTCTGGTTGAGGCCGTGCTATACTTTTAAGTCGCCTGCGTTTGGTTCGAGGCAATCCCGAGGGTAATCCAGTGATCTCCTCTACGGGCGCGTCCTTTGCGAGTAGAATCAGCATAATCAAGATCATCGTCATTAAGACCAGGGCAATCCAAGTTTAACGAACACGAGGTATTTCCATGTCCGGGCATTCAAAATGGGCCACAATTAAGCATAAGAAGGGCGCGCTGGATGCCAAGCGCGGCAAGATTTTTACCCGTCTGATCAAGGAAATTTCGATTGCCGCAAAAAATGGCGGCGGTGATCCTGACAGCAACCCGCGTTTGCGCGGGGCGATTCTCGCTGCCAAGGCCGAGAACATGCCGCAAGACAACATCAAGCGCGCGATTCAGCGCGGCACCGGCGAATTGCCGGGTGCGACCTACGAAGAGTTTTCGCTGGAGGGCTACGGCCCAGGCGGCGTAGCGATTCTGCTGGATATCAATACCGACAACCGCAATCGCACCGTCAGCGAGATTCGGCATGTGTTTGGCAAGAACGGCGGCAACATGGCGGATGCAGGGGCGGTGTCTTACATGTTCCACAAGAAGGGCGATATCGTAATTCCGAAGTCGGCTGTTAAAGAAGACGACCTGATGGCTGTGGTGCTCGACGCCGGGGCTGAGGACTTGCGCGACGATGGCGAGAACTGGGAAGTGCTGTGCGAGCCTTCGGCTTACGAGGCGGTTCTGGAAGCGGTGAAGAAGGCCGGCATTGAGCCTACCTCGTCGAGCGTGACCATGATTCCGCAAAACTACATCAAGCTGGAAGGACCGGCGGCCAGCACCATGATCCGGCTGATGGAAGCGTTTGAAGAGCACGACGACGTGCAAAACGTGCACTCGAACTTCGATATCGATCAGAAGTTGTTGGAAGAGGTTGCGGGGTAGGGTTGCCGGCAATCAAAAGAACCGAGGCCGCTCGGATGGGCGGCTTTCGTTTTTCCCGTGGCAGAGTGACATAAGTAAGTCGGATACCGCTTTGTACTTTACCTCAGGCCTGCTCGCCTTTTAGGATTCACCTGTGCCTACTCAACCTATTCTGGTGACCGGAGGAGCCGGTTTTATCGGTTCCAACTTCATTCTGCAATGGCTCGCGTCCGAAGGCACTCCGGTGGTGAATCTGGATAAGCTTACCTATGCCGGGAATCTCGGCAATCTGGAAAAGATTTCTGCGGATTCGCGCTACAGCTTCGTACACGGTGATGTTGGCGACCGGAAGCTGGTCAGTGATCTTTTGGAGCGATGCCAGCCGCGCGCGATTGTGCACTTTGCGGCGGAGAGTCACGTGGACCGATCTATTCACGGGCCGGATGATTTCGTGCGCACCAACGTGAATGGGACATTCAGTTTGCTCGAGGAGACGCGAGCTTATTGGATGGAGCTAGCGAAGGAGGAAAAGGGAAGGTTCCGCTTCTTGCATGTTTCAACCGATGAGGTTTACGGATCGCTGAAGCCAAACGATCCGGCGTTCTCGGAGACTACTCCGTATTGTCCCAACAGCCCATATTCCGCGACCAAGGCGGCTTCTGACCACCTGGTCCGCGCCTATCATCACACTTACGGAATGCCTGTTCTCACCACGAATTGTTCGAACAACTATGGTCCCTACCAGTTCCCTGAAAAATTGATTCCGCTGACCATTCTGAATGCGATGAATGGCAAGCCGATCCCGGTCTATGGCGATGGACAGAATGTTCGCGACTGGTTGTATGTGGCCGATCACTGCGATGCCATCCGCACCGTTCTGGCCCGCGGGAAAATCGGCGAGACCTACAATGTGGGTGGGCGAAACGAGAAGCCGAACCTGGAGATCGTGCACGCGATCTGCTCACTTCTCGATGAGCTGCGGCCTACGGATCCGGTTGTCCCTCACAGCAAGCTGATTACGTACGTTCAGGATCGACCTGGGCATGACCGGCGTTATGCGATGGATACGCGCAAGATCGAGCGCGACCTGAATTGGCAGCCCAAAGAGACGTTTGAGAGCGGGATTCGCAAAACGGTCGAATGGTATCTGACAAATGACGCGTGGATTCGCGAAGTGACCACCGGACATTATCGCGAGTGGATTGCGACTCAATACTCCGTGTAGTCAAAAACGAGACGTTGCAAGCAGTAACTGTAGAAACGTAGCTTGCTACGCTTCATGCTACGGGCGGTTCAAGAAACGCACAACGACGAATGCCAACTCACAATCCTACGCAAAAGTCTGCTTACAAGGGCATCATTCTGGCGGGGGGATCGGGCACGCGGCTTTATCCCGTAACTCACGCGGTCTGCAAAAGTCTGCTGCCGATTTACGACAAGCCCATGATCTACTATCCGCTGTCCACGCTGATGTTGGCGGGGATACGGGATATTTTGCTGATCTCTACGCCCGAAGACGTGCCGCGGTTCCAGCAGTTCTTGGGCGACGGATCGCGCTTCGGCCTCAACTTTCAATACGTCGTTCAGCCGCGGCCAGAGGGCATCGCGCAGGCGTTTCTGGTGGGCAAGGAGTTCATCGGTTCTGCCTGCTGTGCGCTGGTTCTGGGCGATAATATTTTTTACGGCCACGATCTGGTGAAGTGCGTGCAAGAAGCGGGGAAGAAGACTGCAGGGGCGCGGGTGTTCGCGTATCCGGTACAGGACCCCGAGCGCTACGGTGTGGTCGAGTTCGACTCCGAAGGGAGAGCGCTGAGCCTGGAGGAAAAACCGAAAGTCCCCAAATCACGCTACGCGGTCACCGGACTTTATTTTTACGACAGCCAGGTCGTCGACATTGCGAAAGCGCTCAAGCCTTCTGCCCGCGGCGAACTGGAAATCACGGACGTCAACAAGCAATACATGAAGCAGAAGCAATTGGATGTGGTAGTAATGGGCCGAGGCATGGCATGGCTGGATACGGGGACGCACGAGTCGATGTTGGAGGCGTCTTTATTTATCCAGACGATCGAAACGCGCCAGGGGTTGATGGTTTCATGCCCCGAGGAAATTGCTTATCGTCTGGGATACATCGGCGCGGAGCAGCTTGAGGCGACGGCATCTTTGATGAAGAACAATCGCTATGGCGCCTATTTGTTGCAGTTGCTGAGAGAGAAAGTGTTTTGACGATGGCGGAAAAGCTGGCAGACATGAAAGCGAGGAGCGTTCGCCGCAATGCCTTTCTACTATATCGTAATGCGATCATCTCGGGGTCCTTCGACTCCGCTCAGGATGACAAGATTTTTATACGAGGTGCTAAAACCCGTTTGTGTGCCTAAGCCAAATTGAAGGCCGTGCCTCCAAGAATCGTTTTATGAAACCCGCTTTGAGTTCACTCGACTCACTTTATGAAAGTTACTCAGACCCCACTCCCCGACGTCCTACTGCTCGAACCCAAGGTCTTCGGGGATGCGCGCGGCTTTTTCCTCGAAAGTTACAACGAAAAAGTTATGGCCGATCTCGGAATCCGGGAGCGGTTTGTGCAGGACAATCAGTCATTCTCCACGCGAAATGTTCTCCGCGGGCTGCATTACCAGTTGTGCCATCCCCAAGGAAAGATCGTACGGGTCGTGATCGGCGAGATCTTCGACGTGGCGGTGGACCTCCGGCGGAATTCTCCGAGCTTTGGCAAGTGGCATGGAGCCACCTTGTCAGGGGAGAACAATCGGATGCTGTGGATTCCTCGCGGCTTCGCTCATGGATTCCGCGTGGTTTCGGAAACCGCTTATGTTCTTTACAAAGCAACGGACTTCTATCATCCCGAGTGTGAGCGCACCTTGGCGTGGAATGATCCCGATGTGAATGTTGAGTGGCAACTGGAAGGCGAGCCCATCATCTCCGCGAAAGACGCACTTGGTGTACCACTGAGAGAGGTGGAGACCTTCGAGTAGGCACATTTAAAGCAAGGTTCTCCGGTCCATCTCGAAGCATCCCAGCCCGCTAGCGCAGATTCCATCCCACCGTCTTCTATTGCCGGCGAATTTCTATTGCCGGCGAACTGTATAAACCAGGTACTTCCGTGTAACAAGTAATCGGTTCTCGAAGTTACTATCGGAATGACTAAAGGGAGGCCTGGGGTCACTTTTAGGCCATGTACTCAGGGAACTGTATGGGCTAGTCTTGACTTGGAGACAGCATGAAATCAATAGTTCTAACCGTCCTACTCTTTATTGGCGCTGCCCAGGCGCAACAAAACCTAATGGCCGTGAACGCGATGCCGGATGCGCCAAATCCGCAGAAATTCTGGAGCCGGGAAAACAAAATTGATTTCTCCATCTTCGCGGGACAAATCACGGTCGACGCGATTACAACGCAGCAAGGTTTGAACAACGGCTTCAGAGAATCCAATCCGGTGATGCGTCCGTTGGTCACTCGCGGCGCGGCGGGTGAGGCAGCAGCTTCTGCCCTCGGCTTCGGATTCGGTGTCGGAACTGCGTATGTGCTGCATAAGACCCATCACTACAAAGCCGAACGTATTGCGACGCGAACCATGCTCGCGGTAGAGGGCGGGTTCGTGGCCAACAATCTCATGCGACTGTATTAAAGCGAGCCGCCGAACCTGGCTTCTTCCCCTGATCCCACAACTCGGACTTACGGTACATCACTGCGATAGTGAGTATCGGCTCATGAAAGTCCACACGTCCTGATTGACCCATCCCGCTATTGCCGGATAGTTATGATCCTGGTTGGGAATTTCCACGTAGTGCACCGGAAATCCCATGCCTACCAGCAGGTCGCGGGTTGCCCGGGTCTGCGTCAGCGAGAAAAATTGGTCGTGGTCGCCGATGTACATGGCGATTGGAGTCTTTCTTTGTGCCTTCTGCACGATCCAGTAGTAGTCAGGAGTAATGATGGCAGCGAAGACCCCAGCGGCCGAGAAGTAGCTGGAGTCCAGCATTGCGGCATCGAAGACGGAATAGCCGCCCGCGGAATAACCAAAAAGGTAGATTCGCCGGGAATCCACCTGCCATTGGGTTTTGACTAATTCCACGAGAGCTGGGAACAGTTGTGGTACCTGTGCCTCCAAAGCCGCGCCCAGGGGCAGAGTCGGAGCTACCAGGATAATTCCATTCTTTTCCGCAAAGTCTTGCCAGATCTTGAGGAAATTTGGGCCATTCCCACCGCCTCCGTGGACCAGGAGAATCGCTGGCAAGGCGTGTACGTGATCATAGGTAGAGGGAACAAAAACCGCGTACGGATATTGGTTGCCCTGAAACTGAATCGTGCCGGGCGCAGTGGCTGGTTGATTGACGTGGGATGCCCCGCAACCCAAGAATCCTGCCAGGCTTAGAAGCGGCAACAATAGCGACGCCGCAGCAATGCGGAACTTGCAATTCTGGCGCTCCTGGCAAGCAATGCTATTTTCCATTTCCCCAGCGACTCCTTCCCCCAGGGCTTTGCCGGCAAATAGCGAACGCAATCCTGCAGCAATGATTCCACTGATTGGAACGCAAAGCAATTGAAAATGGGCGGGCTGCCATCAACTGCTATAACTGTTGAAAGTTGGGGATTTAACGTTAAACTAAGGAAAGCAGTAGCTCGCTCCGCAGGGGCGCTCGTAAGGAGAATATCGGCTCACATATTCCCAAATCATCAGCCAAACATATTTTCTAGTACTGAATCCAAGAAAACCTCTTGGATTACGCCCAAGGATGGTTTATCGTGGCCGACACGAATGTAAGGGACATGATCGGTCAACCGAACTACTCAAGGGAGGCAATGATCGATCGGTTCCTTGGTGTTGTTAACCCTTAATTGCAAGATTTCTCGTAGGTTCGGAGAGGGACTCCAGCCATGCAATCTCCTCGTCGCCTGCCCACCTTTGTTTTAGCAATATTGCTGTGTACGTGCTGCTTCTCTTCCTATGGATGGAGTGCGCCGGCCGGTGCCCTCTCGGGAACGGATGAAGCGGATGCCCCCTCTTCCCAAGGAGCCAGTATCATTATTGCCGGCCCTCTCCGTTCTTTCTTGCGGATGGCCGGCATCAGCCAGAAGATTTCGCCGGAAGAAGTGGTGCCTCTGCTGGCGCACAATATTTTCACGCAAGGCTATGAGGGTTCCCGCGACGGTGGCCGGCCAACGGAATTTCTGATCCTACTGGCCCGGTATGTCCATCAGTCAAAAGAACTGGCGGTCCTAGCGGGTCCAGACGGAACCATCCACGTTTCGAATTGCGATGAGGCCAAGCCCTTGCTGCATATTCTTGGCTACCGGGTTCGCCAGGATTGTGGACAGAGCAGTACCTCGCTGGTGACTGCCGATCCGGAACGAGCCTTTCTTACCATCGACTCCGGCTTTCCTCTGCCTGAGCTCGAGGAGACGCTCCAGGGAGGCAAGCCCTTTAGCTATGCATTCCCCGCTTCTCGAGTTCCCGTACTGTTTACGGAAAAAGATTGGACAGAGGTGAGCGGCAAAAATAGCGGAGACCTGGTTGAAACGCTGCTGCGCGACCCGCTTTTGTCCCGTCTCTACTGGGCATTCGCTCGAAGCGATGCTGAAAGCAGAATGGCTTTGCGACAATCTGTAGGCTTGGGGAAACTGCTTCCATCAGCCGCAGTTCTTGATTTTTACGGAAGTCATATCTGCATTCGCTCTGGACGAGTGATCGTGCCGGGTGGCACGGGCGCGGACGCGGCCTGGAGGGAATTGGTGGGGGCGAGCCCAGATTCGCCACGAGACTTTGTTCCCAAGTTGCTGGCGAAAGATAATGGCTGGCTGGCCGCTTATTTCGACGCTCTGTCGCGGGTCAATGAAACTCAGCAGGCGCATTTTACCGAAGTCCGCTTGCGGCGGTTCTATGGAGCATTTCGCGGGCAGGCGATTTCACCCGACGCCGCCAGACCAGCATTTCGGCCGGCTCCAGCGCTCTTGCTTCTGATGACCCGCATGCAGTGGGAGCCGAGCGGCGAGCCCTACGTCCCAGGAAATCTAGAGGTATGGAAAGAGATCCTGCGCCAGAAGAGCGATTCCAGAATTGTCCATGACTGGGGCAGGCGCGCCGGCCACTTCAACCATCCCGAACAACTCGCGGAAGCAATGTTTGGTCTTTGCCGAGTGGAGACTGAAACCGGCCCCCTGCAAGTCTACTTGATGTCGAGTGAACTGGACGGCAGACGATCGCCGGCCAATCACTTAAGTCCTCAAACGGTCCTCCTGCTAGCCAGCCGGTTCACACATTTCAGCAACCAATATTTGATCTTCTCCGAATTCCCGGAGTTGAATGACGCATCCATTACCCACTTTCTGAATGTGGCCGAAGGCCTCAACAAGATTCCCGGCCACACCTTGCGCGGTAACGCCATGGGGGCCTTCCAGGCCAATGTGGGGATTTGGCAAATCCTGGCGCGGCAGGGGCAGATCAAGAGCGCTGATCTGAATGATTCCTGGCAGAAAACCATTAAACCCTTTGGCAAAGTCGCCTCGTCTGCCCAACTCTACGACGCCGGCCGCGACTCCCTGGGGGAAATCCTGGTGGCGGCAACCGGACAACGCGGCGGTTCCCAGGACGAAATCATCGACTTGCTCGCTGGTCCTCAGCAGTCGAGTGCCGAAGGTCAACGCATACACCAGGAAATGGCCAATGGAATTCGATCGGTGATGGACGGTCAGCGCCTGGTTTCTCTGGACACGATCCTGGCTCTAGGTGAGGGTTTGAATGCAATGGCGCGAGGCGAGGCCAAGGGCGACGATTTGATTCCGCTGGCCGGAGAGCTTCGCGAATTCGAGATGCCGCGGCCGATTTTCAGCAGTGGCGAGCGAACCCAATGGGCGACTGGAATTTACAACAATCGTCATACCGAATTGCAGATGCGCACGGATCTGATCAAGGTGATCAAGTCGCCCGGTTCTCGCGAGCAGGTCGCCGAGGCTCGCGGCCAACTCGCCCCCTTCCTGCGAGATAGCCTGGTAGGCCTGAACTATGCGTATTACGAACCACCGGGATCGCAGATTCTTCACAACAATCCGCTTTTCGTCCGCTCCCATGACTTCTCCGGCGATACAGTCGCGGGCGTGGAACAAGTCTGGCAAGCTTCACAATTATTCGGAGAAGGCTCTCCAGCGGGCGGCGGAGCCCACCTGGTCGGCTCGCTCGCCGACCTGCCATACGTGCTCGCGGAGGTGGAACAGGATTTCATCGCTCCCGAAAACGTCCAGGCTCTGATCTGGCGGGAGTTGGTACCCGGTCTCATGATCAACGCAACTTTGCCCCGCTGGTGGGGAGTGAGCCAGACTGAACTGCATGCGGTCACGCTTTATCAGCGATCCGGCGAAGAGTTGTTGCGAGCTTCGGCAGGAGATCCGCAGCTGCGGGGAAAGGTGATGAAGATCCTGTCGGAACGCATGGATCCGGAAGTTTCCGAGCGGGTGGAGCGGGCTCTGGTCGCGGGACGTCTCGAAGGCATAGATTCTCACATGACGCCAGCCGACACGTTCTATCTGGCGGCGGAGTTTCGTCGACGATTTTCTGGCGAAACCAATTCGTTTGGACCTGCCGGTCAGGAATTGGAAAGTCTGCTTCATCGGTCTCCAGCGGAAGTCAGCTGGGAACGGTTATCGCAAGACTTCGGCGTGCCCCATCCGATTCTCACACAGAGCTACTCCCGCGAGCTTCTGAATCTGAAACCGTTTCCCGCGTTCGAGGGTTATTCCAGCCGTTTGCTGGCCGAGAGTTGGGATTCGAGCAATTTATACTGGGCCCGCCTGGCAGATGAGAAGGGTTACTCTCCAGTGATGCTGAATCGCCTGGTTCCTGAATTGACTCATCGCATGGTGGAAAAGATTTTCGCCACCGACTTCGAAGATTGGCCGGCCATGCTTCGCGCCATGCGAGAAACCGGGGAAGAATTTCGGCAGGGTAAGATTGCTTCGTCGTCAACGACTGGCGCGAAAATCCAGTTTTGAGCCGCGCCGTACGCCGTAGAACGTAGCTAGCTTCATTTCTACCGATCAAAATGAGGTTCGCAGATAGACAGGAATTTATGACCAAGCATTGCCTTCTACCGCTCGTGTTAGTCCTTATCCTCTTTTCCAGCCCCGGAACGCGGATGGTTGCCCAGGAAAGCGCGCCCAACATTCGAGTGGTCGTCGACATGGTGCAGTTGAATGTGGCGGTGACCGATAATAAAGGCAACTACATTACCGGTCTTCGTCCCACGGACTTCGCCATCGTCGAGGATGGCATTTCGCAAAAACTGGCCACTTTTGGTGAAGGCAACGAGCCGGCCTACAGAGTGGGGGATGCCGCGTCTACAGATGGAAAAACTCCAGCCCAGACCACTGGAAAACCGGCGGATCCAAGTCTCGCCGCAGACCCGGATCAATCTCTGGGTGCGATGGTGGCAGGCGCCAACGTTTTCCTGCTTTTCGACACCAGCAATTACATGTACCGCGGCTTTGTTTTCGCGCAAGATGCCATTGCGGATTTCGTCCGATCTCTCGAAAGCGCGGACAAGGTGGCCTTCTATTCATACAGCCGCGACCTTTCTCGCTCCGCGCCGCTGACCGCCGACCGGACGAAAGTCCTGCGCGGTGTGCGTGCCACCGTAGCCGGAGACGATGCCGCGCTTTATAACTGCCTGCTGCTGACCATAAAAGATGCAGCGCATTTCACCGGAAGAAAAGTGGTTGTAGTCTTTTCGAACGGACCCGACAACTCCAGCATGGTGCCTCCCGAGGATGTGGCCGAGCTGGCCCAATCGACGGGGACGGCCATTTACATGATCAGCACGCAACTGGCGAAACTGGAACCAGTCTCGACGGCAGTGTTCGAACGCATGACCGCGGCCACCGGCGGTAAAGCGTACTTCGCCAAGAACTGGAAAGATGAGCAGCGCGCCTTCGCCTCCATCCGCGACGACTTGGCGCATCTCTACTCGCTCAGCTACTATCCGCAACCGAATCCCAACCGCGGCTGGCGCGCCATCACCGTGAAACTGGTGGGCGATCGTCTGAAGAAATACCACATCCGAACGCGCAACGGATATCGTCCCCAACCGCAACGATTCTCGGTGGGAAGTGCCACGGCCTCGGCATCGGAGAGTGCTCCCCCCGAGCAACCGTAGTCGGATCCTCATCGCGGCGCCGTAAGGACTGCATGACAAATGCGGAATTACAGGCTGCGGGAAAAACCTCGAAATCATAAAACGATAGGCTTCAGTCCCGCTGCGAATCCGGCCCTACCTGTCGCAGCCTCTCCGCCGCATATTCCGGCGTGATATCGCGTTGCGGCGATCCCAGCATTTCAAAGCCAACCATAAACTTCCGGATACTTGCAGACCGGAGAAGAGGCGGAAAAAAATGCGCATGAAAATGCCATTGTCCATGTTCGAGTTCATCGGTCGGCCGCTGATGGAATCCCATGGAATATGGGCAAGACGTCTGGAACAAATTGTCGTATCGGTTAGTCACGCACTGCAAAATATCCGCCAGCGCCGATCGCGCTTCCTCATCCATGACATTCATGCTGCCCAGATGTTGCTTAGAGAGCAGCAAGACTTCATAAGGCCAGACCGCCCAAAAGGGAACGACGGCGAGAAAGTGTTCGTTGCCGCAAACCAAGCGTTCGCCGGAAGTTTCCTCGAGCTTGATGTAATCGCACAGAAGGCAAGCTCCGTTCTGCTTTTTGTAAGCAGAAAACGCATCTTGCTCTTTGCGAGGTTCGTTTGGGATTGTCGAGGTCGCCCAGATCTGGCCGTGAGGGTGAGGATTGCTGCATCCCATCATCAACCCGCGGTTCTCGAAAATCTGCACATAGTTGATTCCGGGGCGTCCGCCCAAACTTTGAAATTCCTCGACCCAGATGTCGACCACGGCGCGGATGTCCGGCGGCGACATGCGGGATAGCGTCAAATCGTGCCGAGGCGAGAAGCACACAACCCGGCAAATCCCGCTCTCACTTTGCGCCACAAGAATGCCTTTTCCTTCGACATCCACATGTGCGGCCGGCCTCTCTGGCTGTAACGCGGCAAAATCGTTGTTGAACACAAAAGTCTGGGAATAGGCAGGATTCCGCGCGCCCCCGGCGCGGGTATTGCCGGGGCAGAGGTAACAATTCGGATCGTAGGCGTGCGTGGATTCCGGTTCCTGACGCTCGGTCTGGCCTTGCCAAGGCCGATCTGTGCGGTGGGGTGAAACTAAAACCCACTCCCGCGTGAGCGGATTAAAGCGTCGATGCGGAGTACTCTGCAATAGCTGGGGGACTGTTTCGGATTTAAGCCGAGACTTCATTTGCACCCTGGAGAGACGTAGCTAGCTACGTCTCTAGGTCCTACTTTTCCCCCAGTCAGATTTCCCCAACAGCCCCGGCGCCGTCAGAAGCCTCGCAGATCAAGATCGTCGGCTTCAGCCCTGTTCTTGCTTCGTAATCCCGTTCAAGTCTTCGCCGCAGTTCCTCCGCGTAAACAGCATCGACAAGGTTGATCGTGCATCCTCCAAAACCACCACCCGTCATCCGCGCGCCGTACACGCCCTCTTGGCCGCCGGCCAACTCGACCATCAGATCAAGCTCGGGCGTACTGACTTCATAATCATCGCGAAGACTGCGATGCGAATCCGCCATAAGCCGGCCGAATGCCGACAGGTCTCCGGTCTCTAATGCCCCGGCCGACTTTTTCACGCGATCATTCTCAGTCACGACATGGCGCACGCGTCTATAGATGACAGGACTCAAACGTCCCTGGTGTTGTTCCAAGCCATTAGGGGTCACATCGCGCAGCGCACGGATTCCCGGAAGAACCTGGGCCAGAGCGCGCAGGCCATCTTCGCACTCGCGCCGCCGAGTATTGTATCCGCCACTCGCGTGCTCGTGCTTAACCATGGTATTGCATACCATGAGCCGCACCTGGCTGGGGATGGCGAGAAGCCGGAGTTCTAGTGAGCGGCAATCCAGCATCAAAGCATGCCCCGCGCGCCCGTGGCAGGAGATGAACTGGTCCATGATTCCGCACATGGTCTCGGCATAAAGATGCTCCGCCTTCTGGCAAATCTGCGCAACCGCATTGCGATCGACCTCGATCTCCGAGTTGCTCAGCAGCGCCAATGCAGTAGAAACTTCCAGAGCCGCCGACGAACTCAACCCGGATCCCAAAGGGACCTCGCTCATGATCGCGAGGTCGGCACCCCGCAACTTATATCCCGACGATTCGAACACTCCCGCAACGCCACGCACGTAATCGCTCCACTGACCCGACCGTCCGGGGCGGATTGAATCTAGATCCAGCTCGCACATTTCACGGAAGTTTTCAGAATAAACGCGCAGTCGCCGGTCCGGTCGCGGACCCACGGCCACATATGTATATAAGTCCAGGGCCGCAGGCATAACGAAGCCATCGTTATAATCGGTGTGTTCACCAATAAGGTTCACTCGTCCGGGCGCCCGGTAAATCGCGGGGCGCCCCTTATACAATTCAGCGAACAATGCTCGCAGCCGCAGCACCGGCGACTCTGTGGACTTGTTGCAAGAAAAGGTGTCATCCATCCGTCTATTGACTCGTCTCAACAGAAGTATGCAAACGGAGACAATGGAGGCCGGGCGTCCTCGCCTGGCTGCACGGAAGACATGCCCGTGCCCATTGAGACTTACTCATCTCACGAAGCCCTGTGTTAGGGCCTGACGGTCACCATCACGACGCCGTGAGGCACAACCGACGCAGAAAACTTTCCGCTAAACCGCCCCAGATCCTTCTTCTGCCACAAATCGCGGACAGCAGCCTCCAAATGACTGGGATACCCGAGATCCTCCCAGCCCACGCTGATCTCATCAACCGCGCCTCCGCGATTGAACAGAATGACAGCCCGGCTACCATCTTTCATCTGTTTGGCCCACACTTCCAGGTCGCCATTTTTTTTCACGCGCTTGCCTTCGCTGCCCAGCGGGTCCTGATCGACCGCGATCACTTCCTTATTGGTAAGGATGTCGCGAATCTCAGGCCGCATGTCGCGTAAATCATTCCCGGCGATCAGCGGCGCAGCAAGGATGGCCCACAAGCTGAAGTGAGAACGGTATTCCGTGTCAGTCATGCCGCCATTGCCGACCTCAAGCATATCGGGATCGTTCCAATGGCCAGGCCCGGCATAGCTGTCCAGGCCGACCTGCTGATCGACGATATCGACCACGCCATTCGAACAACAATCTCCCGCCGGCCATTTGATCCGGCCTTGCCACCGGTCTTTGATGTCGCCGGTAGTGCGCCACAAGTTACCGCCAGCGTCTTTGCCCCAGAGCCAAGGCGTATGTGTGCCCCATTCGCAGATGCTCAACACGATTGGCCGCCCGGAGGCATCAAGCGCCTGCCGCATCAGAGAATAAACTGCGTGGCCATCTTGGGTGATAGTGTTGCACCAGTCGTATTTCAAGTAGTCCACGGTCCAGGCAGCATATTGACGCGCGTCCTGAAATTCATGTCCGAGACTGCCCGGCCGTCCGGCACAAGTCTTGCTTCCCACGTCGGAATAAATCCCAAACTTCAGGCCGGCAGAATGAATGTAGTCGGCCAGCGCCTTGATCCCGGAAGGGAAGCGCTGAGGATCGGCGAGGATGTTGCCATCTTTGTCGCGCCCAACCTGCCAGCAATCGTCGATGATGACGTACTGATAGCCGGCATCTTTCATCCCCGATTTCACCATCGCATCGGCGATTTGCCGGATGAGTTCTTCGCTGACGTTGCACTCGAACTTGTTCCAGCTATTCCATCCCATCGGCGGAGTGGGGGCCAATGCCGCGTCCTGCGCAAATAGTGTTGGAACCGAACTCAACAAGATGACGAAAAAGATTAGTCTGCTCATCATCTTGGAACATTCAAGCCGTCACAATCGGTTTTGATCCCCTAAACGCATAATAGACAATGTAGAGATAGCAGAAGACTGGAAGGATGAAAGCGTGGTGAATGCCCACCCGGTCCGCCAGCGCGCCCTGCAGAACAGGAATAATCGCGCCTCCAACGATTGCCATAATCAGCAAGCCAGAGCCATCTCCGGTCAGTGGACCGAGTTCCGCAATCCCCAGGGTGAAAATGCTGGGGAACATGATCGAGTTGAAAAAACCCACCAGCAGGATGGTCCACATGGCCACATGGCCAAAAGTCAACATGGAAGCACAAACCAAAAGGCACGCCGTAGCTGCCGCGATACCCAACATGGTTCCAGTGCGAACTTTTTGCAGAATTGCCGAGCCGACAAACCTGCCCACCATGGCGCCTAGCCAATAATAAGAAACGTAGCGCGCCGCGACCAGGACGGAAATATTGCCGATGTTGGGCTGGCTGAGATAGTTGATCAGGAAACTGCCGATCGCTACTTCGGCTCCCACATAAACGAAAATTCCTACCATCCCCAGCACTAGATTGCGATGCTTCCAGACGCTTTTCTGCGCACCGGTCATGCCGTGACGTTCCGCTTCCGGCATTTCCGGGAGCTTGAACAACGCGATGGCAATTCCGAGCACGAAGAGGGTGAGACCGATAACCACGTAAGGCAATTTGACCGAGGAGGCCTCATGGACGCGATACGTCTGCAGTGCCTCGGGCGACATTAGCCGCACGCTCTCCATGCTCAACGGAACCGCACTCAAGATGAGCGCCCCACCAAGGTAGGGTCCAATGGTTGTCCCCAGCGAATTGAATGCTTGTACCAAATTCAACCGGCTCGAGGCTGTCTCGGCGGGGCCCAGTACGGCCACATACGGATTGGCCGCGACCTGCAGAGCGGTAATTCCCGCCGCCAAAATCATAAGCGCCGTGAGAAAAAGCGGATACGACGCCATGCTTGCCGCTGGTATAAAAAGAAAGGCTCCCAACCCCATAGTGAAAAGGCCAACTACCATCGTCTTGTGATAACCAATCCAATCGATCAGCTTGGCCGAGGGAATCGAGAAAATGAAATACGCCGAAAAAAAAGAAAATTGGATCAGCATGACCTTGGCGTAGTTCAAGTCAAAGATTGATTTCAAGTGAGGAACCAGCACGTCGTTCAGCACGGTGACGAAACCCCACATGAAGAAGAGGGTGGTCATCACTGCCAGCGCGCCCTTGTAAGTCGAGGAAGGTGCAACCGCCGAGGTGGGACTCTTAACGTTCGCAATTGCCATCGGATCGCTGCTCGCTCCGCTGCAGGGGCTCGCGACCAGCCGGGACCCTGGGTAGCATTTCAGCATCATAACATCAAGAGTTAGAAGCGGACCTGGTTTTCCTTTTATTGTTCTGCGTATTGGATGACGCGTCCCTCGCGGCTGCTCTGCTGCGCTAATTCGAGCACACGCATCACGCCAAGCGCAGCCTGCGGAGTGACCTCCAGCTTCGCCTTTCCCAAAATCGCGTCGCGAATATTTTCGTAATATCCGCGATAATCTCCTGCCTCCGTGGGAACCGCGCGCTCTGTGACCTTGTCTCCTTCCACGTGTGAAAGGGTGCCCCACGTTTCTGGTGGCTCTGCTCCCCACCCCGGTCCCCCCGGAAGCTCGCCGCGCTTGAGCGCATTCTCCTGGGGGTCGAGCCCATACTTGACATAAGAGCCCTTGGTCCCATGAATCAGGAAATGCGGCGCCGGCTTGCTCGCCAGCATGGTCGCACGCAGCCAGACTCGCAGCCGTGCATACCGCAAAGTCACGTCGAACGCGTCATCCACAGCGGCTCCGTCGCGTTCAATGCGCACATCCGCGCTCACCGCCTCGGGCACCCCAAACAGGGCGAGCGCCTGATCAATCAGATGAGGGCCGAGATCAAAAAACACGCCGCTGCCTGCGCCCTCCTGTTCGCGCCAAGCCCCAGGCCGAAGCTGCAAACGATAGCGATCGTAGTGCGACTCGTACAGCACGATCCGCCCCAGAGCCTCCGACGCAATGAGGTTGCGCACGGTCTTAAAGTCACCGTCGAAGTGGCGATTCTGATAAACCGAAAGCAAGCGCCCGCATTTTTCCGCCAGCGAAACCAATTCCGCAGCCTCGGCGCAGGTGGTGGCAAACGGCTTGTCGACGACAACATGACGCCCGGCCAGCAAGCATTGCCGCGCCAGATCGAAATGCGATGTGTTCGGAGTCGCGACTACCACAAGCTGAATGGAATCGGACGCAAGCAATTCCTCAAGCGTGCGCACGATTCGCACGTCCGGGTAGGCATTCGCCGCGTCATCCCCTTTGCGCTGCAGGATGGCGGCAAGACGAAGGCCGGCCACTGCGCGGATCACAGGAGCATGGAAGGTGCGCCCGGCAAAACCGAAGCCAATCAGTCCAACATTGATGGGTTGTAGTTCCGGGGTCACGCGTTTTCCTCGATCATGGCGAGGAAGAATACCACAAAGGTTCTGTGTGCTTCACGTGCCTTCCGATCAACTTGCTTTACAACTTCAGCGTCGGCAGAAACCGCGGGGGCCTTCGCGCCTGGATTGTTTGCTCGAAGCCGTACGCGATTTTCAGCAGCGTCGGTTCGCTCCACGCCCGGCCGAAAAACGAGACTCCCACCGGCAAGCCAAAGACGAATCCCGCAGGCACCGTAATATCCGGATACCCGGCCACTGCCGCGGCGTTTGAGCTGCCTCCCACGGCGTGATCTCCGTTGGCGAAATCGGTGAGCCAGGCCGGGCCGGCCGTGGGCCCCATGATCGCGTCGAGATGAAATTGATCCATCACTTTGTCGACGCCTTCTTGGCGCGACAGGCGATGATTCGTTTCCAGCGCATCGGTATATTCCTTGCTGGTGAGCGGCCCCTTGGCTTCGGCCTTGAGGAAAATATCCTGGGCGAAATACGGCATCTCTTTGTCGCGGTTATTTTCGTTAAACTCGATGATGTCCTTCAACGACCCCGGTGCCCCCGGACGCGCCGCCAGGTAAGCGTTAAGGTCGGCCTTCAACTCATACAGCAGAACCAGGAATTCGGTGTCATCGAATTTCCCGTGCGTAGGCAAGTCGGCGGGATCGATAATCTCGGCACCTTGCCGCTTTATGGTGTCGATCAACTTGTTCATCAAGACGTCCTGCGCGTCATTCGAGCCGAAATATTTGCGGGCTACGCCGATGCGGGTACCGCGAAGTCCGTTGGGATCCAGAAATTTCGTATAGTCCGCCGCGGCTTTGCCTGCGCTCGCCGAGGTAGCGCTATCGCGAGGGTCGACTCCGGCCAGCGCGCCCAGCAAGATCGCAGCGTCGCGCACGCTGCGAGCCATGGGCCCTGCCGTGTCCTGACTGTGCGCAATAGGAATGATGCCGGCGCGGCTGATGAGACCAAGCGTAGGCTTGATGCCAACCAACCCGTTGGCCGAAGCGGGACAGACTACGGAACCATCGGTTTCCGATCCCACCGCAACCGCGCACAGGCTGGCCGCAGCCGCCGCGCCGGAACCAGAACTCGATCCGCAGGGATTGCGGTCGAGCGCGTAAGGGTTGAGGGTCTGGCCGCCGCGCCCGCTCCATCCGCTGCTGGAATGGCTGGAGCGAATATTCGCCCATTCGCTCAAATTGGTTTTGCCCAGAATCACAGCGCCGGACTTGCGCAGCTTCTGCGCAACAAATGAATCTCGTACCGGCTTTGACCCAAGCAGAGCTAACGAGCCTGCAGTAGTTTGCATTTGGTCGGCGGTATCGATGTTGTCTTTGATCAGCACGGGAATTCCGTGCATTGAGCCGCGCACATGGTTTTCTTTGCGTTCCTTGTCGAGCGCATCAGCAATGGCGAGAGCCTCGGGATTGATTTCAATCACGCTCTTCAGCGCCGGCCCTTGCTTATCAATCTCCTCGATTCGCGCCAGATATTTTTCCGTGATCGAGCGGGCGCTGAACTTTCCCGAAGACATTCCGGCTTGCAGGTCGGCGATGGTGATTTCGTCCAACTCGAAGGATCTGATATCAGGTGCCGGAGAAGTTTGACGAGCATTGGCTAACGCCGGCAATAGGGCGCCGCTCACAGCAGCTAAAGCGCTGTTGCGCAAAAAATTTCGGCGCTGTAGGGAACTACAGGGAATGACCGCATCTTCTTCAGGTTTAGAGCTCAAGCGGCGTTTCTCCGATCCAACAGGTTTTGGTCGCAGCGAAACGGAATTATAGGCTATGAGTCGATCAGGCTTGTCAAACATTGAGTGGACAGCCAAAATGGGTATAGAATGCCTCGCGTTTCCTTCCCTCTCACTAAGGGCCTGTTCGAATATCAAGTTTGAACGTCTACGAGGTGATCGCGATGAAAGACAGGAAGTTTTCTCGCTGCACAACTCCATTTGCAATTTCCATTGCCGTGCTGGTGTTGGCGGGGTCAATCTCAGCTTCTGAATGGAAGGGGACGGTGCTCCACGCTTTCCGCGGCACGAGCGATGGTCTCGCCCCTTACGGTCGCGTGATCGCTGACGCTGCGGGCAATTTGTATGGCACTACTGCTTTTGGTGGCGCGTCCGGAGCAGGCATCGTCTTTGAGTTGACTAACCCTGGAGCACCCACGGGTTGGACAGAAAACGTGCTGTACACCTTCACCGGGGGCAGCGACGGTTCCCAGCCCTATGGCGGCCTGATTTTCGACGCGGCAGGGAATCTCTACGGTACAACCTACCGAGGCGGCACAGCCGATGCTGGTACCGTCTACCAGCTCACGCCGGGACAAGGCGGGGCTTGGACCGAAACCGTCCTCTACAGCTTTGCCGGGGGCGCTGACGGTCTGGGTCCTCAGTGTGATCTGAATTTTGACCCAGCTGGCAATCTCTACGGCACGACCAACAACGGCGGTGCGCCGGGAAACGGAATCGTTTTTGAATTGACGCCTCCAGCCCAGCAAGGTGGTGCCTGGACGGAGGTGGTCCTCCATCGCTTCTTGACGAAGGAAGGATCCAGTCCACGAGCTGCCGTAATCTTTGACAAAAGCGGGTCGCTGTATGGCACCCTAGCGAATAACGGCGGGCACAACGCCGGTGCGGTCTTCCGACTACAGCCACCAGCCACAAAAGGCGGCGCCTGGACCGAGAAAACGCTCTACCGGTTCACTGGCGGTGCCGATGGCTACGGTCCTTTGTGCCGCCTCGTACTGTTCAGAGGTAGTCTGTATGGCACCACGGTAGGCGGCGGAGCCTCGGGTAATGGCGTCATCTTTCAAGTGGCGCCGCCAGCTAGTCATCACTTCGTCTGGACGGAGACCGTTCTGCATTCCTTCACCTGCGGGAGCGACGGATGCGGTGGCTGGGCAGGCCTGACTATGAGCAATGCAAGCGTATTTTATGGCACCACACAGTACGGTGGCCCGTTGAATGGGGGCGCCGTTTTCCAGTTGCAGCAAGTGAATGGTATCTGGACCGAGAGCGTGCTTTACAGTTTCAATGGTATCGACAACTACTTTTCCGCCGCCGGTTTGCTCCTCGGCGAGGGGGGCGCGCTTTTTGGCACTACCGTTGGGCATGCAGGGAATGCAGGCATGGTTTTCAAACTCGTTCCATGACGATGTTCGAGATCAGTATTCGCTACGAAGTTGAGTCTTTCCGGACTTTGGCGGCGGGTTTTCCGAAAGAACGGCGGACCTGCAATTCGAGTCCCGCCTAGGATCGAGAAGTCTTCCGGCGCAGACAACCTTCAAGCGGGTCGGGAAAATAAAACTGCGGGACAAAACAAAATACGGACGCGAACGGGTGCGTCTAAGTGGCAGGTGTTGAGTTCCTTCGAGTGGGCTTCGACGCCCGCTACTTCGCGCCGATCTTCTTTCGGATGCGTCGAAGTTCCATGAAACAGAGTCCGGAAGTTGTACAAAGAACGCAGCCCATCATGATCAATACCTTCATGTCCATTGGCGCGGGCTCCTGTCCCGCCTGTGCCCTGCAACTGTTTCAAAACTGCACATCCACCGGGAATACACTATCGAAAGATACAGCAAAAAGCCCGCCCCCGCTGTTGTTATTCTAGTTTCGTAACAAGCCCCTTGGCGTCGGAGTTAAGATGGGCAAAATCGCCCGGCCGCAGGCTATAATAGTTTTTTATGCCCAGATACTCCATTGTCGTTCCCCTGCACAATGAGCAGGAGAACGTCACCGATCTCTACGACCGCCTGAAAGCGGTCATGGAGGTGCACGGCGAGAGCTTCGAGATTGTGCTGGTCGACGATGGTTCCCGCGACCGAACCTTCCATCTGTTGCGCGAGATTGCCGCAGTCGATAGCCGCGTGACGGTAGTAAAGTTGCGCCGTAATTTTGGCCAGACCTCCGCGCTGGCCGCGGGTTTCGACCACTCCCGCGGAGAATACATCATCGCCATGGATGGCGACCTGCAGCACGACCCAGCCGATATTCCCCTGTTCCTGGAGAAAATTGCCGAGGGCTACGACATCGTCAGCGGATGGCGCAAGCGCCGCATCGACAATCTTTGGCTGCGCCGCATTCCTTCGCGCTGCGCCAACTGGCTGATGGCCAAGTTGAGCGGCGTGAGTATTCACGACTTCGGCACAACTTTCAAAGCGTATCGCCGGGAGGTCTTGGAGCAGGTGCCGCTCTATGGCGAACTGCACCGCTTCATCCCGGCGCTGGCGTCGTGGTATGGAGCTTCGATTGTCGAAGTCCCAATTCGCAACGTCAACCGCGAGCGCGGTGCGTCGCATTACGGAATCTCACGCGCCTTCCGCGTGTTCTTTGACCTGATTACGATTCGCTTTCTGCTGCGATACCTGGCGCGTCCGCTGCACTTCTTCGGTACTTTGGGGATGCTGAGTATCATGGGAGGAAGCGGCGTTACGGCTTGGTTGCTGGTTGAAAAGTTCCTGCACCATTCCGAGGTAATGACCCAGCATGGCCCACTCATGATCTTCGCCGCTGTGTTGCTGCTGGCCGGATTGAACCTGCTGGCAGTCGGCTTGCTAGGCGAGATGCAGGTGCGCCACTACCACGAACCTAGCCGTCGCGCGCCTTATTCCGTCGACCGCCTTCTTCGCGCCCAAAGCAGCGAAGAACACACCATCTCAGAGTGATTTCGAACTTGATGGGGTACGGGCGCCTCGCCCGTCCCTCCGGCCTGCGCGAAAGTGTGTGACGGGCCCGTCCTCCATTAACCATCTACGTTTTGAAACGCCTCCTTATTCACCACATAAGGCATCTTGGTAATATCGCCGCCGTAATTTCCCTCCAGCACATCGATGAGCCCCTGCACGCAGCGCCCCGCCATACCTTTATTCGGATCCGTAGACAACCGCGTAATCCGCCCAGCACTGGCGAAATGCGGATACAGCCGCAAACGATCCGCAATCGCTGGATCACGCAACGGCGAATCTGCAGGCAGCGGTTCTTTTTCGAAAACATCCAAGGCCGCGCCCGCAATCCAGTTCTCCCGCAGCGCTCTCACCAACGCCGCCTCATCGACCACCGGCCCTCGCGAATCGTTTATCAGGTAAGCCGTCGGCTTCATCATGCGCAGCGTGCGCTCGTTGAAAAGATGATAGGTAGGAGTCGAGCTCTCGACCTCGCGCAAAAGCGGCACATGCACGCTGACGAAGTCAGCATGGCGCAACGCCTCCTCGAACTCCACATACTTGATCCAGGTTTTATCCCGGCAGATTCCGCGCGCGTGCCGCAAATCCATGACTTCCTGAATGGCCTTCACGTATTCGTGATTCTGATAGGCCGTGTCATAACAAAGAATGTTCATATCGAAGGCAACACACTTTTTGATCAACGCCAGCCCAATGCGCCCCGTGCCGACGACGGCAATCGTCTTGCCGGTAACTTCATCGCCCAGAAACGGCAGGTACGGATGCCAGTATCCCCACTTGTTCTCCCGCGTTAAATGCTCGGCCGGCCACATCTTTCGCGCCAGCACCCCCAGCATGAAAAACGCAAATTCAGCAGTGGCTTCGGTAAGCACGTCGGCGGTGTTGGTGAAGGGAATCTTGTATCGATTGGCGTCAGCCCGGTTGATGTTGTCGAAACCGACAGCATACTGCGCCACCACTTTAAGATGTCCCCTGCCCGCCTCGAATATCTCCGCATCGATGGGATCGCGTAAGGTGGTGATCAACCCGTCGATGCCGGATTTCACTTTCTCGACAATCAAACTCTTGGGCGGCGCTTCGGGATGGGGATAGACCTCGACGTCATATCCCCGTTTGCGCAGCAAGTCGATCGATTCTCCAATATCACAGGTGGCAAAAACGCGAAATTTTGCAGTCATCGTGCTCTCTATTGGCTCGCAGGTTGGAAGTCTTGCAGATCAGTGGCCTCGCACCTGGCATTGCGAATCAGCCGCAAATCATCTTACTCTATCGACTCCGTCGACGGCGATCAGGTAACCCGCAACTGTTGGCTATCGCCTTTTTGCTGACGACAACCCGTGCTGCGTAATCGAGGTTACGTGAGAAAATAAGCTCAGAGGCCGAGTGGATCCGCATAACGCAGGGTTAACTCAGCAGAGCAAGTGAACGCCATGAAGCATATATTTCCCATTGTTTGTGGTTTGATTGTGGTCGCAACCTCGTTTGGCCAAAACAATCCCGCGCCCGCCGTTCAGCATAGCTCAAGCCAGACTCGCACGGTCAAGGGCGTCCTCGAGGGTCCACGGACCGTAGTCTTCGATACCGCCAAGAACTCCTGTGAACTGATCGACATTCCCGACGCGCCTGCCCGCGCCTTCCGCGATTACAAGGGAACCGTCCACCTGGTTGCGTCGCACTACAAAATGCGCCAAAACCTCGGGCCTACGCTCGAAAGCGCGAAACACAATTGCCACGTGGCGTACGATTCCACGCACGATCCCAATCCCGCGCACTACAACGATTCCACCTGGCTCGATTCCTTCTACAGCCTCGACGGGAAGAACATCGTTGCCTTGGGCCATATGGAGTATCACGGCTGGGAGCACAAGGGCGAGTGCCACTCCCAGGACGACAATGCCTGCTGGTACAACGCCGATACCTTCCACCTTTCCAGCGACGGCGGTTACCACTTCCAGTCGTTCAACGCCCCCGCGAATTATTTCGTAGGCCTTCCCTTTAAATATGAGATCGACCAAGGCCCCGAGGGGTAGAGCGTAGACACCAACATCGTGAAGGTCGGTAACTGGTACTACGCTATGGCGACCGACTGGCCGTGGCCTCCGAACTGCACCGCGGAAAAGGGACCAACGCATTGTCTGGTGCCATTTGGCGGGTCACCCATTCGCACCGCTAACCTTCCCGACGTTTCCTCCTGGCGTGGATGGAATGGAAAAGATTTCTCAGTCAAGTTCGTCGATCCCTACCTCGGCCCGGTGAAGCATCCCGAGGCCCACGTCTACACCCCGGTCCCCTACATGTATTACGTGAACGCCATCAATATTTATGAGCCTCCTCATTTGTACGTCGCGACGCTCTGGGATCCCTTCAATACGGCTTATGGACCGGAGGGCCTATATCTCTCCACATCAACCGACCTGATCAACTGGACCCAACCCACGTTGGTGGTGACGCAAGCTCAGCTCCTTGCCAAGGAGCCGAAGGGAAACTGGTCGTACCTGTACTTTTCGTTACTCGATCCGACATCGAAGGATGCGAACTTCTCAAGCATCGGCAGTCATCCTTCTCTGTACTATGTGCGCATGGATAACAATCATCCCCCGTACGTTCGCGTCCTGTTCCGGCAGGGAATCAAGTTGACGCTAAATGAATGAGTCGAAAATGTGTGGGACGCCACGGTGGGAACGGCTGTGTGGGGACGGATCTTTCAACCGTAGGCCGAGCAAAACTCGCCAGGTGTGTGGCGATTCATCGCCGAAAAAGCCAGCGTGCCGCCGCATTCAGCGACTTCTTCTCGTCGAGTCCAAACGCGACCACCGGACGCACAGCACAAAGCGGTTCTTTCAAGCTCAAGATATCCTTCTCCATCCCAGATCCATCGGGCTTAACCGTCGTGATCCAGTAATTGTGAGACTTTTCCAACCGCCGCTCGGCCCAACTCCACGGCAATAATGTAGCTTTCACGCGTTTCGATTTCTTGAAGTATGAAAACCAAATCACGGAGCCGATAAGCATTCTCATGCCAGCGGGATCTGAACCGGATTCACCGGTACGGACGGCGCGAGAAATCCCGTGATGCGAGCTACCTCCAGTGGCACGATTGTCTCCGCCTCGGGCCATTAGCCGGGAGGAGACCAGACGCCGAATTGAGACTACCCACCAAAAACCACGCGCGTCCCCGTGGAAGGCATGATGAGCTTTTGCGGCATCTCACGTTGGACCGCCATCATGGTGCGAAAGCCGGTACAGTGCATGGGAATCAGATAGTCGGGATTGATTTCTTTCAGGGCTTCCACGGTCTTGCTGATGATCTCATCAGGATATGGGGCCAAGTGCCACCCGCCAACTACGGCGTGCACCTTCTCGATCCCGGTGGACTTCTGAAGCTGGCGGACAGAGTTGATTATACCCGCATGGCCACACGATGAGATGACGACCAGGCCTCGGTCCTTCACGTTGTAAGCGGTTGCGTGTTCTCCCCAAAAGACGTCCTTCACTAAGTCCCCCGGCTTGGCTTCAATCTGAATCGCACCGGGAGGGAAGTGCATGGTAGCCTCGCAGCCGGAGCCGGTTGCACCCGCTTCGAGTCGAGCTGCCGGCGGAGACGTCTCGAAATCGGTGATCCGCGGAATGTGACCTGAGGTGATCGCATGGCCCACCACCGTGGTCGGCTCCTCCGCGAGCATGACCTTCAACCCTCGCGCTTCCAGCTCATCACGCTTGAGCTCACCATAATCGAGCTTCTTCCCCTCCGGTGTAAGGACCCAGCGATGGCAGAACGTATCATGCCCCCCAGCATAGAGGGTGAGCCCTGGTCTGCCGCCTCCTTGGAGGCTCGACGCCACGTTGAGCAACCCTCCGTAGTGGTCCACGTGACCATGGCTGATGATCAGTGCATCGGCCTGTGCGGGATCGACTTTCAACCCTTGGTAGTTGTTTGCAAGTGTGCGTGGCGTGAGCGCAAAGTCCAGCAGTATCTGTTTTTGCTCCGCCCCTCGGAACGATTGCAGATGATAGGCTAGCCCATGCTCTGATAGCAGCATCACGTCCGAGCCGTAGGGGAAGGGCAAGGTATTTCGTGTGACGGTGACGTTGCCAATCTTCCCACCCTTGGCGAAGATGTCATAAATGTTGTCTACCAGGTTGGTCACGATTAGCTGGTTTACGGTAGGAACTTCTTTGGGAGCAGCCAATAGGCTCCCAAACCGGCCTGTGCCGCCCAGCAAGACCGTCCCGCCTGCAATCGCTCCGAGCTTCAGGAATTCGCGCCGGTGCATACTCGACCTGGACTGACGATTCGGAATTTCCGTTTTAGTTCCCAACAGCCCAATAATATACAACCACCGAGGGATGGGAATGCACTTTTTTCTTCGCCGGGTTCAGAGGCGCGGCACAATGTCCCGTCGGCCCGACGCGAGTCCCGAAACTGCTGACCGCAGCCTTTCCATTCGTTCTTGTCAGACACCCCTCCGTCCCCTCTGACTCTGACTTAGATAATCCCTTGGTGCCTTTGGGCAGACCGTATCCGGGCATGTGCGGACGGCTAGCCCGGGGCTTCACCATCCGAGAACGAGTTTCTTGTGAGGGCATGACAAGCTAAAGATTCTGCTTCGTCCATTGATCAATCCGCTCCAACGCCTGGTTCAGATTCTCGAGCGAATTGGCCACGCTGAAGCGCAGATAGCCTTCCCCGTAATCTCCAAACGCGGTGCCCGAAAGGCAGGCCACGCCGGCTTGTTCCAGCAGCGCATCGGCCAGCTTCTTCGATTTCCAGCCGGTCTTGGTGATATTGGGAAACACATAAAACGCGCCCTTGGGCAAGCGGCAGGAGAAGCCTTTGATGCGGTTCAATCCCGCCACAAAAACGTCGCGCCGCTTCTGAAATTCCACCCGCATCCGGTCGACCGGCGCCTGGTGTCCGCGAATGGCCTCGATGCCCGCCATCTGCGTGAAGCTCGCAGTACACGAAGCCGAATTCGTCATCAGCCGCGAAATATGCGTGGCGAGGTCGGGCCTCATAACCCCATAACCCATCCGCCATCCCGTCATCGCATAGGTCTTCGAGAAGCCGTCGAGGAGGATGGTCCGTTCTTTGAAACCAGGCTCCGACATGATGGAATAGTGGCGCGCCCCATCGAACATCAGCCGGCTATAGATTTCATCCGACAGCACCATAATATTTCGATCGCCGATGGCTTTGGTGATGCCCGCAATGTCCCGTTTGCTAAGCACGCCGCCGGTGGGATTGTGAGGAGAATTCAAAATGATGAGCTTGGTGCGATCCGTAATCAGGTTCGACAGTTCTTCCACGTCCAAACTAAAATCTTTTTCCTCCCACAGCCGGATGGGCACCGCCTTGGCGCCGACGTAGTGGATCATCGATTCATAAATAGGAAAGCCCGGGTTGGGATAAATCACTTCATCTCCCACATCCGCGAGCGCAAGCAGAGTGAAAAAGATAATCGGCTTGCCACCGGGGACGACCACCACCCAATCGCTGGTAACTTCGACGCCGCGGCTGCGCTGCACATCGTCCGCAATGGCCTGACGCAACTCCGGCAGTCCCGCCGCCGGACCGTAATGCGTCCACCCAGCTTTGAGGGCCTCGATCCCGGCATCGACAATGTCTTTCGGCGTATCAAAGTCGGGTTCGCCAATTTCCAGGTGGATAACGTTCTTGCCTTGACGCTCCAAGGCGCGTGCTTTGTTCAGCACTTCGAAGGCAGTCTCAGTGCCGAGCCGCGACATGCGTTCGGCCAGGCGAAGTTCGTATTGCGTAGCTTTTTCCATGGTCGGAAAAGTTGACATTATATTCCTCCGCGGCGGAATGCGTTCGTCCGCGCTCGGCCACGGTGTGCCTTTCTCCCTAATAGTATGCCACTTTGCGCCTATACGAATGCTCGGACAGGCCTATCTGGTCCGCGGAGAATACCATCACTAGCTGCGGGACGGAGTGACCAGCGGCGTTGGGAGAGCAGTGGCTCGAGGCGCGGATAGGCCGGGCCACCGACCCAGGGCCTGAAGGACTACAGGAACAATCTGTCCATCCTACAAGTATCGCTGTATTGCCCCAAAACCGCCACTCCCCATCTTAACGCTGGCGCGCTGTACAACCTTCGCTTTAGGAGTCCTGTATGCTTCGTTGTACCTCAATACTTGCCCTGGTCCTTTCCTGCCTGGCTTTCGCGATCCCCGTCGCTTTCTCCCAGGCAGTTAGTTTTACCACCTCCTCGAGTCCATATCTCGACTCGCTCCACGCTGATTTCAATTCCGATGGCCGCGAGGACTTCATCAATTCCACCGGCTGTTCAAACTCAAGTTTCGGCCTAGCACTGTCCACTGGGGACGGCACGTATGATCCCCCGGTCTGCTACGCGCTGCCCAATAGCGCCCCAGCCTATTACTTTGCTATTGGTGACTTCAATGGCGACGCCAATGCCGATGTGATCATCACTAACAATTCGAATACAGTTTACGAATATCTGGGCAGCCGGTCCGGCAAGCTGCGGTTCTACAGGAGTTTCACGGCGCCCACCGCCGTGACTACACTTGCGGCCGCCGACGTAAATCATGACGGAAACATTGATCTGCTGTTCAACGGCGGCGACAACAACTTGTGGGTCTGGTTCGGCAACGGGGATGGCACCTTCACGCCCGGTCCAGCTACCCCCATAGCTGGCGGCGGCGGCTGGCTCTTGGTGGGCGACTTTGACGGCGACGGCAAGGCCGACATCCTCAGCGAGAACCCCAGCGAGGGCGGCACCGCTTACCAGGTTTTCTATGGTGACGGAACCGGCCACTTCCAAGCGTCCAAGGATTGGGTCGATGACGTGGACTACGCGGTCTATGATCTGAATGGTGATGGGAGGTCGGACCTGGTCGGGCAACCGTTCGACTTCTCGATCAATGGCAACACCTATTACAACAAAGTAAGGGTGCTGTACGGCAATGCGAATCGGATCTTTCGCGAGAGGGAGATCACAACCGGCAACTGCGATGCCTGGGCCTTTGCGCCTGCCATCGCCGATCTTAACGGGGACGGCATCAACGATATTGCCGCTGTCGAAGCTTCCGACTGCCAGGGCGACGCGCCTGATACTTTCAATGTGCTGTTGGGCAAGCCCAACGGCACATACCAGCAAGAACAAGTGATCTACACTGGCAGCGCCAGCGAAACGCTATCTGGCACTTCCGTCTTGCGCGCCAACCAGGACAGTAAACCCGATCTTGTCCTCTCTGAAGTCAATGGCGGTACGGCGAACCTCTTATTCCAGAACACCACTACTGGCAACTTTCCGGCTTGCAATCCGCCGAACGCCTACACCGGAACCACTCTCTGCGCCCCCACCACCACGGTCGTCGGCTCGTCCCCAGTCCAATTCAGCATCGGCGCTGCCAACCAGACGCCCGGCCGCAAGGTAGAAGTCTGGGTCGACGGCAAGAAAATGAGCGAGCAGTTGAAAGGCGCGTTCTCTTACTACAGTTTCCTCGATGCCACCTATAAACTGCCGAACGGAAAGCACACCGTGACCGTGTTTTCTGCCGGCTGGGACAATTTGTTGCAGGAGCTCACTTTCCCTTTGACGGTGGGAAGTACAACCTGCGATGCTCCGTCAGCCCCCGGAGTCAACGTTTGTAGCCCGCTGAATCGTGCAACCGTCAACTCGCCCGTGCTCGCCTGGGCCAGCGGCACAGTAACGGGAACCGTCGCCCGCATGGAAGTATGGGTAGACGGCGTGAAGAAGTACACGACCTACAAGAAGAACAGCCTGAAAACGAACATCTCCCTGGATTCAGGAACCCATAAGTTGGTCTACTATATTGTGAATACCGCCGGCCAAAAGCGGCAACAGACAGTCTACGCGACCGTACCATAAAACTTCGGCGCGGGGGTGCCCCATCCTTTATCGTGATTAGATAACCGTGTCGGCTCCAAACGACCGAGTAGACTTGGTGCGCTCAAACAAACCAAGACTCGGAGGAAAGGAGCCGAGCGATGAAGATTATAGGTTGTGATTTGCATACGCGCTACCAGCAGATTGCGATGCTGGATGAGGAGACCGGCGAGCTGATCGAGCGCCGGTTGGAGCACGCGAGCGGCGAGGCGCGCGCGTTCTACGCGGCCCTGGCCGGGCCGGTGCGAGTGGGCATCGAAGCTACCGGGCACACGCGCTGGTTCGAACGCCTGCTGGGGGAGTTGGGGCAGGAGCTGCGGATCGGGGATGCGGCCGCGATCCGGGCGACGGTGGTGGGTAAACAGAAGACGGATGCGCGCGACGCGGCGCACTTGTTGGACGTGTTGTTGACCAATCGCTTTCCGCGGATCTGGCGGCCATCGCTGAAAGAGCGCGATCTGCGACAGTTGGTGTGGCATCGGCAGAAGCTGGTGTGGATGCGCAACGCGGTGGGCAATAAGCTGCACGCCTTGGCCATGGGCGAAGGGTTGTGCCGGAAGCAGAAGCTGTTTACGAAGAAAGGCCGGGCGGAGTTAGAAAGTCTGGGGCTCGGTCCCTGGGCGAGTTATCGCCGGCAGGAGTTGCTGCGGATGCTGGATGAGCTGGACCGATCGCTGCAGCGACTGGATCAGGCGGTTCAGCAACAAGCCGAACAGAACCCGGAGGCGATGCGGCTGATGACCCACCCCGGAGTAGGTCCGGTGACTTCGTTGGCCTTCGTGCTGACGATTGGTCCGGTGGGACGTTTCCAGCGCAGCAAGCAAGTAGCGAGCTACCTGGGGACTGAATCCGCGCGAGCATTCTTCGGGAGGACGGCAACGGCTGGGATCAATCTCGAAACAAGGCAATCCCATGATGCGTTCGTTGTTGGTCGAAGCCGGACACACGGCGGCGCGTCTGGACGCCGAGTTACGCCAGGACTATCAGCGACTCAAGTTGCGGCGTGGCAGCGGAGTCGCGAAAGTCGCCATCGCCCGAAAGTTGGCGGTACGGATGTACTGGATGCTGCGCAGCCCGGCGAATTATGCGCAGCTGGTTCGCATGCAAGGCAGCCCGAGGGGCACCCTGGTGGGCCAGTAAGCAATCATTAGCCTGATTGGGCACCTTGCCTCCCCGAGAGCGTCGGGGGATCGAACAACGAATCATGGTCGGAAGTAGGGTGATCGGATAGATGGTTGGTGGAACCAGTTTTCCACCGCACGATTCTAAAAGCGAGCCTTGGTCGAAATGAGCAAAAACAACGGCAAAAACAACAGCAGCAGCAACAGCAACAGCAACAGCAACAGCAAAAACTTTCTAACAAGGGAAAGTCAAAACCGGAAGTGGCGCGGCCAGACGACAGCAGCATCGCCAGGGCCCCGCTGGAAGTGTCTCTTGACAACGCCGACACGGTTATAGAGGGTGCCCCATTTTTTTGCGTTCTGTGCGAAAGGGTGGGAGGCCCCACAGGTCGCTGAGATGTTTACGATGGGGCTTCTTTGCCGCTTTCGCTGATGCCGGCGAACTCGAAGACGGTGCGCAGATCGCGATTTTGCGACAACCATCCTTTCAGGACGTTGCCAACTCTCTGGCCTTCATTGACTTGCCTGCTTCCCGAAACATTTTGCGCCACTTTAAGTTTTTCGACTTGAGCGCGTATAATCCGGCGTCTAGTACTGGAGGACACAACTTGAACGCGAAGCTCTGGATGGTACTGATCCTCGCAGCTGGAATCCTGCCGCCAGCAATAGGTGCTGTAGCGGCAACAACTGATGAGCAAACGATTCGCGATATGGATGCGGAATGGTCGCGGGCAGCGGAGAGCAAAGATGCAGCCAAATTTGCCTCTTTCTATTCCGAAACGGGGTCGGTGATGCCGTTCAACGCGCCCATTGCAACCGGCAAAACAAAAGTCCAGGAAGCCTGGACGCAGCTCATGGCGAAACCAGGCTTTTCTTTGCGCTTTGCGCCTACGCAAATAGAAGTCGCGAAGTCAAAAGATATGGCCTACGACCTTGGGACATTCGAACTCAAGCTGAACGATGCGCAAGGCGCGCCCATGACCATACCCGGGAAGTACGTGGTGGTCTGGAAGAAGCAGAAAGGCGGGAGTTGGAAGGCCGAGGCCGACATCTTCAATACCGACAAATAGCGGTCACCTGAATTGCCACCCAAGACGCAAGCGCGTGGGAGGCGCCGGGGCGAACCCTGGCGACCAAGGTCATTTCGCCAGCCAACAGGCGAACAATCAGAATCGGGGCTTAATTACCGTGAGTAGACGGGTGAAATGTGGGTGAGCCTTAGCCTGTTGACCAATTCGCAGGATGATGGGGCCAACCCATGGGATGTTGTGCGCAAGCTGCTCCAGGTTCTCGACGCTATAAGCCGTCTGATGACGTACCTTGCCGATGGTTGGGGCAAACGTCAGCCACTTGCTCGGAGCGCTGCTCCACAACTCGGCGGTTCTTGTGGCTGGGTAGAGCGCGGCATTGGTATTGCTAGGGAGACGATAGTAGTCCGAGTAATGAGGAATGAATCTCGTCCGCGACTTGCTCTGGCCCTGATTTTGCTCGAAAGTCAGCGGCAATCTGCTGTAGGTGAGATGCAGATGGGTTTGGGCTTCTGCAACCCTCGCAAACGGAGCGGGGGTATCAAGAAGTTGGATCCGAATCTTCTCTGGAGGCGATGTTCTCTGCGCCCACGACAAGTGTGTGGAAAGCACCAGCAATCCCGCCAACAGAATCGGAGACCGGGGCGAGAATGAGAGACATAAGCCGCGCATCGATTTTCCTTTTGTAAGCCTCTACGGTCGGGTCGGCACTCTTCTTTCAATCACAAGGGCTCAAGGTTGGCGGAAGTGCGGCGCGGTGGGTCTTTGCGGCTTCAGTGATTCTAGACAGTTCCCAGATGTGTGTCTGGTCAAGATTGCACACTACCCAAAAAGGCCAGGGCAAGGGCGCGCCCGGAATCACGGGCAATTCGGAAATAACCGTGGTTGATGCCACACAGGCGAGAGTGGGGGCCACGGACTGGCGGTGTCCGGGAAATGCAGAGATCCTTCGTTGGGAGTCCTTGGCTTTGCCAAGGACTCCGCTGCTTCACGATGACATTGTGAGGTTTAGAATGTTAGTTAGAGGCTCTTTCGGTGGCGACTCTCCGCGACATCGTTAACCAGCAGGTGCGGGAAGGCGAGCTTTATGAAAAGCTCGACCGCAACCGGGTGCGCTGTTATGCGTGCGGGCATTGCTGTCCGATCCCGGATGGGCAGCCCGGCGTCTGCAAGGTGCGCTACAACCGCGGCGGGATTCTGTATGTGCCTTGGGGATATGTCGGCGGGGTGCAGTGCGATCCGATTGAGAAGAAGCCTTTTTTTCACGCGTATCCGGGGGCGCTGGCTTACAGCTTCGGAATGCTGGGATGCGATCTGCACTGTGGCTACTGCCAGAACTGGGTTACGTCGCAGGCGCTGCGCGATCCCAATGCGGTATCGCCGCTGCTTGAAGCGACGCCAGAAGCGCTGGTTCGGGATGCACTCCGGCAAGGGGCGAAGGTTCTGGTCAGCACCTATAACGAGCCTTTGATCACCAGTGAGTGGGCGGTCGCAGTGTTCAAAGAGGCTAAAGCGGCCGGTTTGATCACGGGATTTGTTTCGAACGGGAACGGCACGCCGCAAGTGCTCGAATACCTGCGTCCGTGGATCGATCTATATAAGGTGGATCTGAAGAGTTTCGATGACCGCCACTATCACGAGTTAGGCGGGCGCCTCGGTCCTATTCTTGAGACCATCCGCTCCCTGCACCAGATGGGCTTTTGGCTGGAGATTGTCACGTTGCTCATTCCCGGCTTCAACGACTCCGAAAAAGAGTTGCGCGGACTGACCGACTTTCTGGCTGGCGTCTCGCCCAACATTCCCTGGCACGTGACTGCATTTCATAAAGATTACAAAATGGAAGCTCCCGACAACACGCGTCCGAAAGACTTGCTGCGCGCGGTCGAAATCGGGAAGCAAGCTGGGCTGCGCTACATCTACGCCGGGAACCTGCCGGGCATGGTGGGCGATCACGAAAACACTAGGTGCCACAACTGCGGCGAGACGCTGATCAGGCGGCGCAGCTACTTCGTCGAGGAGTATCGCTTGACTGCAGATGGACGTTGTCCGTCCTGTAAGACCGCGCTGCCGGGGCGCTGGGCGTCCAAATTCGAGGGGCAGATTACCGACCGTCCTTTCCTGCCGCGACAAAGGTCGCGTTTGGTTACAATCCTCAACTAGATCAAGACTCAACTTTCATGCGGACACTGCGAATGGCGCTCGCTGGAATCCTGCCGAGCTTTGCTCGGCCACCCGGACGGGGGCGTCCGGGTCTACCTGAGCTGTGGCTTGGCTTGGCACTGCTGTGCTTCGCCGCTGGCTGCTCGCCTCGCGACTTTCTTACCCGGCGGCTGGCATCGGATTTGATTGCCAGTTCCGACGGGTTCAAGAGCACGCAGCAGTTCGGGCTGCGCACCGGGCTGGTTTCGAACAAGGACTTCATTTCTCCCGAGTATCTGGTATTGCAGCGTCGTGGCTGGATCACGGGCACGGTTGAGCGGTGCCCCGCCGAGGTTGCTCCTCCGCCCTGTTGGCAGGTGGCGCTGACTCCGATGGGAGTTGAGACCTTTCACGATCTGATCCCCAGCGGCGCAGCCAATCCACAATACTTCAGCGTGCCCGTAGCTCGCAGACAACTGATCGGAATAACCGGGATCAGCAAGAACGGCGCCGCCGCCGATGTGGACTTCCTGTGGAAGTGGGTTCCGCTGAACGAAGTCGGAGCCGCGCTTTACGCGGGCGGGGTGCAGTACAAATCGACGGTGGGATTCCGCCGCTACGACGATGGCTGGCGGATTGTCGAAGGCAGCGTGCCCAAGAGCAATCAGGGGCTGGACGATGCTTTGAAGAACTCCGAACCGGCACCCTGAATACGAAGCTGTTTCCCGCTTATCTTCCCGTGGGTTTTGCGGCGGTGGCCATCTTTACATTGCGGTTGGAGGCCCGGTAGTGAGCGATGCCGGTGTAGAGGGCTTCGGCAATTTGCTGGCGATAGGTTGCGCTTTGCAGGTTGTTCTCGTCGGTGGGGCTGCTGACGAAGGAGACTTCAGCCAGAATCGCGGGCATCGAAGTGCCGGTGAGCACTACGTACTGGGCTTGTTTGACGCCGCGGTTGCGCAGCCCAGGATTGTCGGCGGACAGCATGGCATACAACGCGTGCTGTACGCTGGCTGCGACCCGGCGGGACTCATGTACCTTTTCGCGAATGTCGACGTTCGTCCAATTGATGCTCTGCGGTCCTGGCGTAGCGGAATCATCCGCCTCTTCAGTTCTTGCTTTTACCGATGAATATGTATTCGTGTAATAGGTTTCGACGCCGCGAGCGGAGGGGTAATCGCTGTAGTTGGCATGGACGGAAACGAAGAGGTTGGCTTGGGCCAGGTTTGCAATTTCAGCGCGCTTTTCGAGCGCGAGGTAACTGTCATCTTTTCGGGTGTAGATGACCTCTGCTCCGAGGCGGCTTTCAACCAGATACCCGAGGCGTTTCACGATGTCGAGGACTAGATCTTTTTCCAAGAGGCCTTGCCGCCCGACCCCGCCCAGATCCCAGCCGCCGTGGCCGGCATCGAGCGCAATGCGAAACTTGGGGGCGTGGATCGGAGTCGCAGAGAGAGGTTCGGAGGAGGTCGCTGGCCGCTTGTCTTTATTGGCACCCACATTGGCATCCACGGCTGCCGGACTTTGCGGTATCGGTTTCAAAGGAATCTGATTCAAAGAAACCTGATTCAGCTGTTTGTGATCAGCAGGGACCTGATTCGCCGGAGCCAGCTTAGTCGCGGCTTGGTCCAAGGATGCGGGATTCGCTGGAGTGAACAGATCGATGCTTGCCTGCGGCCGCGGCGGGCTTCCCGTCTTGCGCACCTCCACGACGAGGCGGTACGGATTCGGTTGCAAACTCACCGAAAAATCGGATGCGCCGTTGGTTTCGAGCACTACGCGGGTCACTCCGGCCCGGGGCTGAGCTATGCGAACTCGTTGCAGCAGCCCATCGTTTACGGTAATTGCCCGGCTGGAAAAGTTCGCTGCCAGCGTGGTGTCTTGCAAATCGAAATAAATTCGCTCGGGGTTTGGAAGCCGATGAGCTTCGTACTGCACCTGATCCTGCAAGTCGATCACTATGGTGCTGGACTCAGCCGACGACCAATGGCGGATGCCAGTTACCTGGGGCAGCAGGCCGGCTGTTTCGGGAGTCGCGGGAGAAGATTCGCCGTCGTCTTCCTTGTTCACTTCCGTCTTATTTGCTTCTGGGATGGCTGGCGCTGCAGGTGCGCTCGGTTGCGCGATCGTGGTCGCGGGTGCCGCCGGTACCGATGTAACCGAGTGAGCGGTTCGTGTTCCTGCGCGGGTGCGATGGCTGACGGTCCACCACACCGCCGCTCCCAAGGTCACGGCGAACAGCACTACCGCAGCTACGACTGCAAGGCCTGGCCGGGAATGGTCGAGTTCTTTATGTTCGGTCGGAGTGGCCGACGGGTCGGTTGATTTCGAATTCTCCTCTGAAACTGAGTCTGAATGTTTCTCACGCGTCTCGAAAGGCACGAGACGTGGGGCACCCGTGTTTATCGAATCTGTCGCCGAACTCGGAGGTTCAGCGGAGTCGTCCAGGTTCTCTGCGGGCGGTGCTTCAGTTTCAGGAATTACTTCGGGCTCGACTGCAACCGCGGAGACGACGCGGCGCGAAATCTCGCTCAGCCGATCCTCTTCTTCCGGCTTCATGGCAGAGAGAATCAGCTCAGCCAGCAGGTTCAGACTGCGCACATCGCTGTCATTGAATCCGTAAGGTTCACTGGCGAAGGCCTCTACCAAGCCAACCACACTTTGTTTCGCCGAAAGCGGAACCGCCAGCAGGGACCGCACGCCGAGGCGGCGGCAAGCTTGCAGGTTTACGCGGGGATCGTTCTCGGCATCGTCGCAGCGTACGATACGACCGGAGATCAGGCATTCTCCGGAAAATCCTGAGCGCGGGTCGAGACGAACTCCGGCATCAGGTGCTATGGTTCCTGCCGAAGCTCGGCAAACGATGGCATCATCCTCTGCCAACGCGATGGCTACACCGTCGGCGCCGGTGATGGCCAGCGCGCGCTCCGCCACCAGTTGCAGTACCTCATCCAGAACGAATTGCTCAACCTGCCAATCATTATTGAGGTTGGATTCGCTGGCATCCCGCATCCGCTCGGCACGGCGTGTACGTATCTGTTCGTGCAGAGCGGAGAAGGCCAGCAACGCCTGCAAAGCTTCGTGACCTGAGTGGCTGGGCGGCGATGGAGTTTGGGTTGCAGGAGTGGGAACTGGTGCGGTTTCTTGCTTGATCAAAGCAAAGCCCGCACTGTTCGAGGAAGCGCTCATAGAAATGGCGGAACTGTTTCAAGCCAGCCAGCCTTCTGGCTACTTGGTAAGGTACAGCGGTTTCGCGGTAATCGCAATATTGTCTGATGTTTCCAGCGCACGAAGGTAAGAACCCCCGCCATGCTCTTTGGTAAGTGAAAGCTGTCGCGATTCATGACCTTACAAAGTGTATTGCGCACCCGTGGGATTTCAGCATATGCTTGGCGCTGGGAAGTATGTACAGGCTGTGGCGGGTGAGTGAAGAGAAAAAGAAGTCGGGTTGGCTGTGGCCTTTTGGAGTAGTTGCCACCGGGCTGGGAGCCGCTGGAGTGGTGCTCTTGCGCGGCTGTTGGCATCGCAGGATGAGTTGGCCGGTGCGCTTCCAGGATCGCTCTTATCAGGTTTGCCTGGGCTGCGGCATCAAACGCCTGTTTGATGAGCAAGCCTTCCGCGCTTACGGTCCTTACAGTTACGACCTCAATCGCCTGGTGACCCGCGACCGGATTCGAAGCAGTGAGGTTCATCCCGAGCCTGGTACCCACCGCACTGCCTCCTGAAGCGCCTCTTTCAAATGGAACCAGCGCGGTTACTGAGATGCACCTTGGCTGAGAGGCTAAGATTTGGAGATGAAGTCTCACTCGAACCTGGTCGAGCCTCCCCAGTCTGAAGGTGCGGACATGGTTCGGCGCAGTCGCCAGCGCCCTTACCGCCAGAAGATTCGGACTTTAGCACACCTTCAACTGGATGCCTCGACTGGGGCAATCCTGCGCGATCTCAGCGAGTTCGGGATCGCCCTGCAAACCGTCGTTCCCTTGACTCCGAACCAGCAGGTTCATATGCGCTTTGAGTTGCCGGCTCCACGGGTGCGCGTCGAAGCTGCGGGTCGAATTGCGTGGACGGATTCGTGGGGCCAGGCCGGAGTCCAGTTCCTTGATCTGCCGCACCGTTCGGAGCGGCTGTTGAAAGAGTGGATCTTTATCCAGATTCTTTCCTCTGCCTATCTGTTTTCGCCGTGCGAATCGCTGGCGGTGGATGGCAATCGTGCAGAGGGGGCCAGCGAATTGCTGTTTTCGGCTTCGCCCCGGCCCGCGATTGCACTGGAAACGCGCCCGGCTGTTGCGCTGGCTGATCCGGAGGCTCGCCCGAGACGCTTTCGGCTGCAGTGGTGCCCGGTTCCAATTTCGCTGAGCGCGCTCACGAAACTGCTGGATGGTCTGATTTTGTTGTGCGCTGTCCTGCTCTTTTCCGTGATGTCGATGGCCATGACCAATGTGCTGCCTACGTGGCCATTGACGATAGTTCTCGCGGTTGGAATCACGGCGGTTTTTGTGGCGCTCTACTGGTTTCTATTTGTGTTTTGGATCGGCGCCACGCCTGGCGCGCGCCTGGCATGGCTGGTTTGCGCGGAGTCTGGAAATGGAATGGATGGCGAAGAAGAGCAGGCGCGATTTCGCTAATGCCGATGAAATCCTAAGAACCTGTAACAAACCCTGCCGCCACAGAAAAAGTGCCGTGAGCGGCGGGTTCGTATTCTCATCCCGAACGGCTCACAAGATCAAGGTGTCACAGTGAAATCTGTGGCACTGGTGGCGGTCCCGCCCGGCGTGGTCACTTGAATCCTGCCCGTTTTTGCGCCAGTCGGAACTGTGGTTGTGATCTCGATGTCGGAGACCACAGAGAACGTGGCCTTCACTCCGCCGAATGTGACCTTGGTCGCGCCGGTGAAGCTGGTTCCATTAATCGTTACCGGGTCTCCGACCGTACCGCTGGTCGGGTTGAAGCTCAGGATCGCGGGGTTGACGCGGAATATTTTGTTGCTGGTCCGCGCTCCTCCGGGAGTGGTTACGATCACAGAGCCAGTGGTCGCGCGGGCTGGAACCACTGCGGTCAGATAGGTGTCCGAGACCACGGTGAAGGTGGCCGAGACTCCATGGAACGAGACTTTCGTTGTCCCGGTGAAGCCTTGGCCGAGGATTTCAATAGTCTTCCCGACTTTGCCCTCGAATAGTGGACCCACGAAACTGACGAACGGGCCTAGCTTCATGTCCAGGCTGTATAGCACGCCGCAAAAACACAGCTTCCCGGTGCCGCCGCCGTCAGTGTCTCCATAGAGAGTGCCGTTCGTGTGCTGAAACAGGGAAACCCGAGGATTTGCGCCCGGATACTTCCCCGTGGTGTTCGTAAGGTTGACGAGGACCTTGTACTTGCCTGTGGAGGTGATCTGGAAAAGCACTCCGGACGAGGTATTGCTTGCAGCCACGCCATAGAACTTGCCATCCGTCGCCTGGACCAGGCCAGCCAGAGGATGAATTCCCAGACCGTCGTCCTCACTAAAACTGTGGAGAATGGTGAGGACTCCCGCCGGGGTTATCTTGTAAATCGAACCAAAGCCGTTTGCTCCCCCTGCTGCGGTTGTCCCGTAGAAATTTCCGTCACTGGCTTGAATGATCGCACCCGTGGGGGTTTGCCCGTCTGGTGTGCCTTGGAAGTTGTAGAGTACCGTGAATTTTCCACCCGGCGTGATTTTGAATACGCCGCCGTATTGGCTTGCACCTGCCCCGCCATTGAATGTGCCATAGAAGTTGCCGTCGGTCCCTAGGGTCAAGGCCATGGGATAGCGAACCGTACCACCAAACGTGTAGATGAATCTCACCTTGCCCGAAGGCGTCATTTTGTACACCGTGCCAAAGACCTCCCCGCCACCGTCACTGGTCGTGCCGTAGTAGTTTCCATCGAGGCCTTGGATTGGGGCAGCGTAGGCACAGCAGTTGAAGCCGCCAAAGCTGTAAAGGATCGTGATTTTCCCGCTGCTAGTGACTTTGAATACGGTTCCAGCGCCGGAGCTGCCGCCCTCATAAGTCGTGCCGTAGAAGTTGCCGTCGGTGCCCAGCGTCAGGCCGCTGTACGGGTAAACACCGTCGCTGCCTTTGCCATCGAAGCTCCACGGTGTAATCGCCCCTGCGAGGGTGAGTTGAAAGGCGGTACCGAAGGCAGATGTTCCCCCGCTTTGCGAAGTGCTGTACAAGTTGCCATCGCGGCCCTGTGCGAAGAGGCCGACCCAAGCAGGGTTCGCGGGGTCTCCGGAGTTGCTTCCGAGGTTGTACAGGTCGGTATATGTTTGGGCTTGAAGCGTTGCAGCGCTGGCCGTG
This sequence comes from uncultured Acidobacteriota bacterium, assembly GCA_963832245.1. Taxonomy (GTDB): domain Bacteria; phylum Acidobacteriota; class Terriglobia; order Terriglobales; family Acidobacteriaceae; genus JABDBE01. The sequence goes on along the minus strand of CAWHTG010000003.1, from coordinate 1,003,506 downwards.
ACCAGAAGAATGGCGACGGCGAGAACTTGTAGTCGGCCGACACGGGTGCTCTTCATAGGATCCTCCAAAGTGTTTCGATTGTGACGATCAACGAACTGCTCCCGTGCTGGGAGGATTTACGTTGTTTCCTGTGAGCCGTTTCGTGGCGCCCGAGGTGAACCCGAACAAGCATCGCTGCTGCCAGTGTACAAGCTGGCTATGTCGATGCAGAGCCGGTCGCATTTCGTTGCTGTCTCTCCTGCGGTCGTGACTTTGCGGCGCACCTTCTGGACCAGCTTTCTGGCCTCGGTAAAGTCTGTGGGGCTTTTCTCGCTGCCCTCTTGGTCGGCGCACTTGCGTTCAGGCTCTACTACGCATTACGTACAAGCGCAGGAAAAACCGTCGTGCCGATACGAGATAATCCAATAACAACCGACTCGGTCCTGCCGGGGGATAAGCGGGGCAAGCGGGGGGATGACCGTGCGCCCCAATTGTCCTCCCGGCTGGAGCGGCGGTCAAGAGGCATATTGCGGATGAAACATTTTGCGGTTCTAGGCCGCGAGGCCAGAAGTTGCTCTTGGATCAGTGGAGGTTTTCCACGCGGTGTCGGCGGAAGCGGAGGTTATGTTGTAAGCTCAACATCTGAAGCATGATTTAGTGGGCGAGGTACTGCTGGGCCAGCCAAAGCTGCAAGTTGCGCTTCAGTGTTGGGCTCACCTCGAGGAAGCGAATTCCGGCGTTGCCCAGTTTGTCGGTCCAGGCAATTTCTCCCTGAAGCTTTATTTGAACCTTGCTTTCTGGAAGCTGAAAGCTGACTCGAACCGGACCGGGAAACGCGACTGGTCGAGCAAGCCGGATGCCTACGCCTCCCTGGCTGAGGTTCATAAGATTGGCTTCGACTCGCTTTCTGGGTCCGTAGACGACGGTCAACGGCAGGTCCAGGGCGTGGCGGTTATAGCGAAGCCTGCCGTCGAGAATCATGTTGCGTGCTGCTGAAAGAGTGCGCACCGCCTGCTCGACCGAGATCGGCTTCTTGAAAACAAATGTGGCGACCGCGTCCTGGGCATGAGCGTGCCCATTCGAACTGCTGACGATGACTAAGGGCACAGCGTTCAGTCCGGTCCCCAGACTACGTAGAAAACTGCTGGTTCCATCGAGGTCGCAGTCTACGATCAGGGCGTCGATTTTGGATTTGGAGAGCTTGGCGCGAGCGCGGGCCGGTTCCGGCTCGACATCCACCCCGATGTGCAAGCCGCCAAGAATGCACTCCAACACACTGACTTCAGCCCAATCGCGAGAAACCAACATGGATGAGAGTGTCATAGCGCAACTGTAGTATGGCGTGTAACCCAGCTACAGATAACGAAGGTAATGAAAGACTAGGCTTCAAGCTCCAGGCTTCAGGTTCACACGCACGTGAATCTTCTACGTGATGCCCCGAAGCCTGCCGCGAAACCTGAAGCCTAAAGCCTAAGGCCTGAAGCCCGCTTCACGCCGTTGCCGACTTTTCCTGCGTGCGGTACCAGTCGACCGTGCGGCGGAGACCTTCTTCAAAGTTCACCTGTGGTTTGTATCCCAGATGTTTTTCTGAGCGTGAGAGATCGGCCAGTGAATGCTTCACATCTCCGGCGCGCTCCGGTCCGTGATTCACCTCGCCGGGATAGCCGGTTAGTTTTTTCAGCACGCGGAACATCTCATTCAAATCAATGCGCGTGCCCGTCGCTACATTGAATACGCGTCCCGCGACTTCGCTTGCAGGCGCTTTGCAGGCCAGGAGATTCGCATGAACTACGTTGTCGACGTAAGTGAAGTCCCGGCTTTGGGTGCCGTCGCCATTGATAGTCGGCTGCTCTCCTTTGAGCATCTGGGTAATGAATTTCGCCAGCACACCGGAATACGGGGAGGTCGGATCCTGGCGCGGTCCAAAGATATTGAAATAGCGCAACGCTACCGTCTCCAAGCCGTAACAGCGGTAAAAAGATGCCATGTAATACTCGCTGGCCAACTTCGCCACAGCATAGGGAGAAATCGGGTTGGGAGACATGTCCTCGCGCTTGGGCAGCGTGGGCGTATCGCCGTAGGCGGAAGACGAAGCCGCGTACACTACGCGTTTCACTTTGGCATCGCGAGCGGCGACCAGCAGGTTGACGGTTCCATCGATGTTAGCCCGATTGCTCTCCAGCGGGTTAAGTACCGACCTGGGGACAGACGGAATCGCAGCTTCATGCAACACGTAATTGACGCTCCGGCAAGCCGACTGCATCGCCTCCAGGTCAAGCAGGTCGGCCTCTCGAACCTCAATGCGATCGAGCAGTTCGGCAATGTTGTTTCGCTTCCCGGTGGAAAAATTGTCCACCCCGCGCACGCTGTCACCCTGGGCCAAAATCGCCCGTGCCAGTGACGACCCGATGAATCCCGCAATCCCAGTGATCAGATAAATAGCCATAGATTGCTAGATCATAGCGGATGGCCACCAATTGAGAAATGGAACGTCGGTAATGGTTGAGGTGAGTCCGGGGCTAGGTGCGATGGTTCTCGACTGCAGCCCGAATCTTCCCCCATAGTTCTTCGCGTCCAGCGGCGCTTTTGGCGGAGAAGGGAACAATCTGAGTTTGAGGAAATTCCCGGGCGAGGCTTTGCAGTGAGTTGTGAAGCTGGTTCCCGGACAGCCGGTCACTTTTCGTGCCAACAATCAGAAACGGGCGTCCGGTGGAAGTAAGAAAATCGAGCAACTGGCGGTCACTCTCCTGCGGAGGCACGTTCACATCCACCAGCACCAGGCACAATGCCAGCGAAGGACGGTGTTCGAGATAAGGTTCGATGAAGCTGGGCCAGTGGCTGGAAATTTCGCGCGAGATTTTTGCGTACCCGTAGCCTGGCAAGTCGGTGAAGATCAACTCCGGCCGCGGCTTCCCGGCCCAGCGCAGTTCGAAAAAATTAATGCTTTGCGTCCGCCCAGGCGTGGAGCTGGTTTTGGCCACCTTGGCGCCGAGCAGCGAATTAATCACGCTCGACTTGCCCACGTTCGAGCGACCCAGAAAGGCAACTTCGGGAAGCGTGGCAGCAGGGAAGCGGCTGGCATCGATCGCCGACATCATGAATCGAGTCAGGATGCGCATGCCATCAGTGTGCAGTTTTGCAGGGTAAAGATGCAAGCGGGGGCGTCAGGAACAGCACAGCTACCCCAACCCTAGCGGCCGTTTGTTTTCGATATCTTCTTCCCGAATGGGCCTGAGCTTGTGCCAGAGAAAAAGTATCCCCGCCACTACGACTCCGATCCCTACACTAATCAGGAAAAACCAGCGGTACGCGGGAAACGCGATGAGAACAATTACCACCACTGCGACGGCAACAATTAAGCCAACTGGCCCCCTGAACGATGTTTTGCCCGGCTGATGGCTGGTTTCCATGAAAGCACCCGGCTGACGCCTACATTTTAGATCGTCCTGTAGAAACGTAGCTTGCTACGTTTTGGTTTTGCTGGTAAGGCGGAAGCGTCGCGCCAGCAGGGAGACGTTGCAAGCAACGTCTCTACAGCGGCTGGCGGCGGAACTGCTTGCTTAGCGTCAGCGCCTGCTGCTGATACGACGAGCCGATCTGCAAGCCGTAAATTTTTTCCGGCTTTGCGAGCAGCGGCATGTAGGTTAACCGGCCGACAAACTGCTCGTGTTCGATCAGGAAAGGCACTTCATGTGCGCGCACTTCTAAGACCGCGCGTGTGCCCTTGATGTCGCTTGAACCGTAACCAAAGCCAGGATCGAAGAAACCCGCATAATGAATGCGAAACTCGCCTACCGAGGGATCAAAAGGCACCATCTCAGCCGCAAACTCAGGAGGGACACGTACTCTTTCCTTGGATGCGAGAATATAAAAATCGCCGGGCTCAAGGATCAAACGCTGATTGCTGCTGTGGCGGCGAGCTTCCCAGAATTCCTCGGGCGCGTAGTAATTGATCCGCTCCAACTCGATCGCAGGAGCGTGCTTTCGCGCCTTGTAGGCAATGACCTCTTCGGGAGATGACCCTTCCAGATTCACCGTGATTCTTAACCCGCGATCCACCGACGCCTTCACCGGACTCACTTCGTCCATATAAATAAGCTGCTCTTCCTCATCCAACCGTCGAATTCGGTTGTCAGAAGATACTGGATTGCCGCGCACGAAGCGCAGTTGATTGAGACGCATCCCCGCTCGCACTGCGACTGTAAAGGTACGGGAGACAATCTCGGCGTAAAGCCGCCCTTTGTAACCCGGCGGCACGCGTTCGAATTCCACGCCATCGTCGGTGATTAGACGAATGAAAACGTCCAGCCGGCCGGTCGTACTTTTTGGATTCGCTTTGCCGGAGATGTCCCGGGGCAAATCAAGTTCTTCGAGCAACGGAACAATGTAAACGCATCCTTTTTCGAAGACCGCTGCGCTGGTAAGGTCGACGCGAGCCATACGAAGTTCTTTAACTTTGGCTTCGACCTTGCCACCGGGGCCGGGGAGAAAGCTAGCCTGCACGCGGTGGGCGATGTCTCCAAGGCGTAGGTCGAGACTCGCCGGTTGGATTTGTTCTTCGGCGATTGCGCGGTTGCCGATGATTCGTCCTTTCGCAATCAATTCGCGAATCGCCTGCGATGGAAGGATCCCCGTCGTGCGCTCTTCGCTTCCCGCAGTTGGCATCTCCGGAAACAAGCCGACTTCGCCGTTCCTCAGGTCGGAACTGGACATAGTTCAAGACTCCTGGTGTTGCTTGGGTTTCTGAAAGGCGGCGTGGCCGCACGATTCATTCTATTCCGGATTCATGATCTGCGTAGATTGTCATCGGCCTCGGGAAGGGCACGAGTTCAGTCGTGCCACAAGAACGAAAAATGAGCCGGGCTTTAGCCCCTGAGGGAGTTCGCCTACGTCATCTCTGGAACCGCTTCAGGCTGGAAACACACCCATCTTAGCCGATCTCGCCGGCAAATTGCTCCCGGAGCCAGCGATTGTGAGTATAATCGCGATGTTACAACAGCAAGCGGCGAAACCCTCTTGCGTGGCCTTGTATGGGCTTGGCAGTTGACAGCTTGACTTGCGTCTCAACAAGTAGGACGATCTCCCAAGGGCGGTATGCTGAAACACTTTGCAGTTGGACTTCTTTTGGCCGGGCTGGCATTCGCGCAGAATTACACCGTCGAGGAGCACTTAGACGAAGTCAGGAAAGTTAGCTGCCTGGGCGAGGTACCCAAAGACTTTGCTTGCGCTATACTCTTCGATGTTGCCCCGCCATTTCTCGACGGTATAGACATCGCCAGTGTTGTCGCCGGAGAGAGCAATCTCGCCCACAGTCTCCCTGCTCCAGTTATCCGTAAGGTTTCACTGATACTCGACGGCACCCTGTACACCGCCGTTTATGACCCGCCCTTGAAGCGCGACTCCACCTTTTCTAGCCTCAGGCGAGGTGTTGGCATTCCTGCGCGAGTCGATGGTGATGACTTATTTATTAAATGGCCTGATGGGAAAGAAGCGAAGGCTAAGATCATTCGCCGCGAAAAGACTAATCCCAATCGGGTTCGACCGGCGTAGAACACTGTTTTTTATGTTTACCAACTGACGAAAACAGGCCATTTCACTCAAAATCCCGACCGAAAGGTGACTCCGGGTTATCGGAGGGCACTCTTGGGGCGTTCTACGTCAAGCTCTAGGCTTCCGCCCTACTGATGGGCCGTAGACCCTTCCGGGGGAGGTGCCAGAGGCGTAATCGTCTGTGTGCCTTCTCCGACTTGAGGCATCGGCTCGGGCAGCGGATGCTCCAACGCTACGGCCAGGACCTGGTCCATGGTATCGACGAAGTGCATCTTCATCGCGGTGCGGAGATTCTCGGGAACTTCGGCGAGATCTTTTTCGTTGTCCTGAGGCAGGATCACTTCGAACAGCCCGGCACGGTGCGCCGCGAGAAGTTTTTCCTTGAGTCCACCGATCGGCAGTACTTTGCCGCGAAGGGTAATCTCGCCGGTCATGGCCAGGTCGCGGCGAACCGCGATTTTGCTGAGGGCGCTGGAAATTGCGGTGGCGATGGTGATGCCGGCGGACGGCCCATCCTTGGGGATCGCGCCTTCGGGGACGTGCACGTGAATGTCGATATTGCGGTAGAAGTCGCGTGCCAATCCCAGCCGTTGCGCGCGCGAGCGCACGTACGACATCGCGGCCTGGGCCGACTCTTGCATCACGTCGCCCAGCTTGCCGGTCAAAGTGAGCTTGCCCTTGCCATCAACGACTGTGGCTTCAGTGCTTAGGATCGAACCTCCGACTTCAGTCCACGCCAAGCCAGTGACGAGGCCCACTTCGCTGCGTTCGTGCGCCAGCGTGTCGCGGAACTTGATCACGCCCAGGTAATCATTGACGTTGGTTGGCGAAATCGCGATGTTGTACTCGGCGCCTTCTTTGACTACCTTGCGCGCGATCTTGCGGCAGACGTTGCCGATCTCGCGTTCCAGGTTGCGCACGCCGGCTTCGCGTGTGTAGGAACGAATGAGCCCGGAGATGGCGTCGTCAGAGAACTTGACGTTTTTGTCGGTGAGCCCGGCCTGCACCATCTGCTTCTTCACCAGGAACTGCTTGGCGATTTCAACCTTTTCCTGTTCGGTGTAGCCATGCAGCCGCAGCACTTCCATTCGGTCCTGCAAAGCCGGGGGAATGGTGTGGATTACGTTCGCGGTGGCGATGAAAAATACTTGGGAGAGATCGTACTCTACGTCGAGGTAATGATCGACGAACATGAAATTCTGTTCGGGATCGAGGACTTCGAGCAGCGCGGCCGATGGGTCGCCGCGAAAATCCATGGACATTTTGTCGACTTCGTCGAGCATGAAGACGGGGTTTTTTGTGCCCGCTTTCTTCATCATCTGGATAATCTGTCCGGGCAAGGCGCCGATATAGGTGCGGCGATGGCCGCGAATTTCCGCTTCATCGCGAACTCCGCCCAGAGACATGCGTACAAACTTGCGGCCCGTGGCTTTAGCGATCGACATCCCTAGGGAGGTCTTGCCAACTCCCGGAGGTCCGACGAAACAAAGGATGGAGCCTTTGGGATTTTTCACCAACTGGCGGACGGCGAGGAATTCAAGGATGCGCTCCTTGATTTTCTCCAAGCCATAATGATCTTCGTTGAGGACTTTCTCGGCACGGCTGATGTTGCGGATTTCCTTCGAGCGCTTCTTCCACGGAACAGCCAGCAGCCAATCCAGATAATTTCGCGAGACGGTGGACTCGGCCGACATCGGCGGCATGGCTTCCAGCTTTTTCAGTTCCTGCACCGCCTTGTCGCGCACGTCTTTCGGCATGCCGGCGGCGTCGATCTTCTTCTTCAGTTCGTCGAACTCGCTCTTTTCGCCGCGGCCCAGTTCCTTCTGGATGGCTTTGATTTTCTCGTTGAGGTAATACTCTTTCTGGGCGCGCTCCATCTGCCGCTTCACGCGGGACTGGATGGTGCGATCCATGTTCAGCTTTTCGATTTCGATATCGAGCACGTCACCGATCCGGCTCAGACGCTCGGCGGGATCGAAGATCTCCAGCAGTTCCTGCTTTTCTTCGATGGAAAGCTGCAGGTTGGCGGCGATAGTGTCGGTGAGCTTGGCAGGGTCTTCCATGCGCACGGCGGCGATCATGGTCTCGTAGTTGAGTGACTGGCAAAGTTTTACATACTGCTCGAAAAGGCCACTCACGCGCTGCATACCGGCTTCGATTTGCGGATTGGTTTCGGTGGCGTAACGCGCCAACCGCACCGTCGCCTGCATGAAGCCTTCGGTCTCGGTGACCTGTAGAATTTTGCCGCGCTCGATACCTTCGACCAGGACTTTGATGTTGCCGTCGGGGAGTTTGAGGGACTGCACGATATTGACCACCGTGCCCACCTGGTAGATCTCGTTAGGCTTGGGTTCGTCCATGCTGGCGTCGTGCTGCGTGGCCAGAAAGATCTTCTTGTCGGAGGCTAGCGCTTCTTCGAGCGCATGCACACTCGACTCCCGCCCGACGACGAACGGCGTCATCATGTAGGGGAAGATAACCACATCCCGGATGGGCATCATCGGCAACTTCTTGGTTTCGAATTTTTCTTTGGATGTGGTCACTGATTCTCCCAAAAAACAGCTCTTAGCTTTTGGCTCTTAGCCTTTAGCTCACTTCGTTTTGTCGGCGATCGGTGCAAAAGCTAAAGGCTAAAAGCCATCAGCCAAGAGCTTCTTACCCTGCTTTCTCCATCATTGCGAATGACGCACTGTGCTTCTCCACCATTTGTTGCGTCACTTCGAATTCCTTCACCTTTTTCTGGCTCGGCAAATGGTACATCAAATCGAGCATCAATTCTTCCAAAATCATGCGCAAGCCGCGAGCGCCTACTTTCCGCGCCATGGCCTGCCGTGCTACTGCCCGCAGCGCGTCTTCGCTGAACTTCAGGCGAACGTTTTCAAACTCGAATAACCGCTGATATTGCTTGACGATGGCGTTCTTCGGCCGAGTGAGAATTTCAATCAGCGCAAACTCGTCCAAATCTTCCAGTACCCCAACCACCGGCAAGCGTCCCACGAACTCCGGAATCAGCCCAAACTTGATCAAGTCTTCCGGCTGCACATCACTGAGCAACTCGAAATTCCGTTTACGCGCCGTCGCTGGTTCTTCGGCTTCGCCTTCTTCTCCTACCTTGAAGCCGAGCGATTTCTTGCCGGCGCGCCGTCCGATAATCTTTTCCAAGCCGACGAACGCGCCCCCGCAAATGAACAGGATGTTGGTCGTATCTACCGGCGTAAACTCCTGATGCGGGTGCTTCCGTCCACCCTGCGGCGGAACATTGGCGACTGTTCCTTCGAGAATCTTCAGCAGGGCTTGCTGCACGCCTTCCCCGGAAACGTCGCGGGTGATGGATGGATTCTCATCCTTGCGTCCGATCTTATCCACTTCGTCGATATATATGATGCCGGTCTGAGCCCGCCCTACGTCTCCATCTGCCGCCTGCAGCAGCTTAAGGATAATGTTCTCCACGTCCTCACCGACATAGCCCGCTTCGGTCAGCGTGGTCGCGTCCACGATGGCGAAGGGGACGTCCAGCATCCGGGCAAGTGTTTGAGCCAACAGGGTTTTGCCCGTCCCCGTGGTGCCGATGAGCATGATATTCGACTTGGTGAGCTCGATCCCGTCACTTGTACGTTGACGGTTCATATAGATGCGTTTGTAGTGGTTGTAGACGGCCACGGCCAGCTTTTTTTTCGTCTGTTCCTGGCCGATCACGTATTCATCCAGAAAGGTTTTGACTTCTTGCGGCTTGGGAAGGGTGTTGGGTGTTGCAGCGGCAGGAGTTGCGGCGCGGTCATCTTCGAGGATGGAGTTACAGACCGCCACGCACTCATCGCAAATGTAGGCCCTGGGATAGTCGCTTGGGGATGAAATCAGTTTGGCTACCGCGTCCTGCGATTTATGGCAGAACGAACAGCGTAGGATTTCCTCAGTGCCTGTTCGGTTTTTCACTCGGCTCAACTCCTTATTGGTACCTTAACCTCCCGGCTTTTTAGCGCTCCGTCCCCGTGGGGGAACCGGGAAGAGATCGTTTCGCGCCGAGACCTCCCAATCGATCAGCGAATGCCGATCATACCTTTATTTGGTCTTATAGATGATATCGTCTATGATTCCATATTCCTTAGCCTGCTGCGCGTTCATAATGAAGTCGCGCTCCACGTCCTTCTCCACTTTTTCCAGCTTTTGCCCCGTATGCTTTGCCAGTAACTGGTTTGTAATCTCCCGCATGCGAAGAATTTCGCGGGCGTGGATATCAATATCCGTAGCTTGACCAGAAAGGCCTCCCATCGAGGGTTGATGGATCAAAATGCGCGAATTGGGCAGGGCCAGCCGTTTCTTATTTTCCCCGGCCGCGAGCAAAAGCGCGGCCATCGAAGCCGCTTGCCCGATGCAAATCGTGGTCACATCGTTCTTGACATATTGCATGGTGTCATAAATCGCCATCCCCGCGGTGATCGATCCCCCGGGCGAATTCACATACAACTGAATATCTTTTTCGGGATCTTCCTGCGCCAGAAAGAGCATTTGCGCAATCACCAGATTGGCGATGTTGTCGTCAATCGGTGTGCCAATAAAAATAATGTTGTCCCGCAAAAGGCGCGAGTAAATGTCATAAGCCCGCTCCCCCCGCCCCGTCTGTTCAATCACCATCGGAACTAGCATTAGCCGTTTCCCTTTCACACTTCTGATCCTGCTGCTTGGGCCTCTTTGGGGGATCGGAAGCGACTTACGCGGACTGACGATACAGAAAGTCGAGGGTCTTCTCGTTGCGGATTCTATTCCGGATTCTATCCAGCGCCCCATCGCGTGTCAAACGCGACCGGATAGCTTCCGGCGTCTGCTTCGACTGCTCGGCTAAAGCTACGACCTCGCGATCGATTTCCGCATCGCTGACCTCGATTTTTTCCTCCTCGGCGATCTTTTCCAGCAACAGCGCGGCCTTCACTTCCTGCACCGCCTGATCGCGCTGCCCGCCGCGCAGCCGGTTCAGATCCATCTTCTTCATGTCTTCCGTCTTCATACCCTGCGCCGCGAGCGCGCGCAATCCGCGGTCGAGACGGATATCGATCTGGTGTTCGACCAGCGCCTCGGGTACTTCGAAGTCGTTGCGCTTGACCAACTCAGCCACCAGCTTGTCTTTAGCTTCACGCTCAGCGTTATTTTTTTTCTCCGCCTCCATGCCTTCGCGGATTCGTTTTCGCACGTCCTCGAGATCAGTGAACTCTCCCAACTCTTTCGCGAATGCGTCGTTTAATTCGGGCAGGCTCTTCTGCTTGATGCCCTTGACTTTCACCGTGTAGGTAAAGGTCTTCCCCGCCAACCGCTGATCAGAAAAATCCTGCGGATAATGCACATCAAAAGTCCGCTCATCGCCGGCGGACGCGCCGCGCAAATTTTCTGTAAACTCCGGCATCGTTCCCTTGCCGCCGATCTCTACGAGAATGTCATCCATGTGAACGGGATTCGAACCAGCCGGACCTGGCTTGGTTGAAGCCGGGCTGGCAACAGCGCCTTCCGCGTCCTTAGGTTTTCCATCCAGCGAAACTTGCGCAAAATCTCCATCCCCGAGCGGACTGCCCTCGATCGCGGTAAACGTAGCCCGCTGCTCCTGGAGGTTCTTCAGCGCCAGCTCAACTTCCTCATCGGTAACCGAGATATCGGGCTTGTCGGCGCGTAGCTCTTTGTAGGCTTCGACCCGAATGGCTGGCATGACTTCAAAACTGGCCTTAAAACGCAAAGGCTCACCGTCGTGCACATGCAGGTCAGACACCCGCGGTTGCGACACTGGCGTCAACCCCAGTTTGTCCGTTTCCTTGCGGAAATATCGTGGCACCAACGCCTCGACCACATCACTCTTGATGCCTTCGGCAAAGCGCTGCTTAATAATGGAGGCAGGCGCATGCCCGGCGCGAAAGCCGGGAATGCGGGCAAGCTTCTGGTATTTCTGGATGAGGGTCTCGGTTTCGCGGGCAACATCGGCCGCCGGGATCTCGACCTCAATCTCCCGCTTGGTGGTTCTACTGGTTTCAGTGGGGCTCACGTGTACCTTTCGCGGTCAGCCAGCGGTTGAGGAGCCCGAGCCCAATTCGGACCATCCCAGAACCGCAGCGTACAACCTTGAGTGTAAAGACAGAAGGAGAGCAGCGTCAAACGCTGGAGCGAATTTTCTGTGCTATTTTGGGACTTTAGTAACTGGGGGTGAGATCGTGTGGCGCCCTCGCCCGCCGCTGCCATCGGCTTATCGACGCTCAAGGTCGATGAACACGGACATCGGCACTTTGCGCCGGAATTCCCGCCTCTTCATCTCTGCCTGAATGATCTCGCCCACACCAGCCACCGCGAACCCAGCGACGGGGAGGGCCAATGAGAAAGCTCCAGTAGCTATAGCGCCGCCCAGCGTTGGTACAGCCCACTTCAGCAACTCGCGGTCGATGGCATCCCAATCAGCCTGCGCGTTATTGAAGGCCTGCGTGAGTTCGTCCCGAAAGTCACGGGCAAGAACTTCGGATCTAGAGGGATCAGGTTCTCCGCCCACGGTGTTCCATAGGTGTCGCATGAATGAGCGGAAACCCTCTAGGCGTCCCTCCTGCCTGATCGAGCAAGCAAATTTCGAGTCCACCTTGTCCAGGAACTTGAATTTGAGTTGCTGGAACGCATCCCGAGGAGGACTGTCGCTCACAAGAAAAGGCGCAAGCCGGAATCGCTTGCGCCTTTTTCTGATCTCTACTTCCAGAATAGCAAATCCGGAGGGGTAAACCCGCCAAATTTTCAGATTTATTTCGGCCGTTGAATCAGAGCTTTGGCGGGAATTGGCGGGCTCAGGGGGCTTGACAAGATTTTGGACCAATGCCGTTTTTAGGGCTTTTCTGTGCCCATTCAGCGCGGCTCTGCCCATTCCGCTTCGGCCTTCTGGGCAACGTATTATTCGGCATGGTCGATCGAGCACCAGGATTGTCTGACGAGGTGGCAGCGGCACGGGAATGCCTGGTGCTCCCATGAGCGGGCAGGAGCTAGGCCGCTGCTGACTTTCGCATGTCTTTCATATAGCTGTCCATTGACTGCGTCAATTGCGCATCCACTTCATCCGCGATCGTCATCACGTCCAGCAGCACCAGGCTGAAGTCCAGAGCGTCTAGATTGCTCTGCAATACTCCGAAGATGGTTACCTGGAGTATTCGGGATTCATGCACCAGCATGGCGGGAGTGTAGCCTTGCACATAGCGCAGCTTTCCATGGGCCACGGCCGCAGCCGAAAAGACGGCATCGCTGTCTTTGTCAATCGCTCTGGGCTTGCTCAGGCGGAGAGTCAGGTCTTCAACCAGTTTAGGAAGATGTCCAGTGCGCTCCTCATCGCTGAGCAAAAGATGGTTCAGTTCACTGCTCTGTCTGGTTCGCGCCAACCAACCATCGACAATCACAGGAGTGCAGCGCAGCAGAATCGCGCCCACGCTCTCCTTGTCGACGCGTTTAGTAGGTTTGCGATTGACCACTCTTTCCCGGACGAGTTCTGTGAATTTCCCAATCTCAAATGGCTTCACCACAATTTCGTCCGCCTCCAGAAGGATGGCGGCCATGGCGCTTTGTACGTCGGGGTAGCCGCTGACCAGCATGGTCAGGACCTTGGGTTGCGAATGGCGCATGGCTGAAACTACCGTAAACCCGTCGCCCGGGTCGGGCATGTGAAGGTCGGAAATAAGCACGTCAAAGCTCTCACTGGCGATTTGCCTTAGAGCTTCGGTCACGCTGTCTGCGCCGACTACCTCAAAACCTTTTCGTTCCAAGCCTTGCGTCATCATGCTGCGAACAGCAGCATCGTCATCCACCAGCAAAACTCTGTGTACAGCCGTGGGTTCGGTAGGATCCATGCAGCACCGCCTTCCTGACACGAACAGTGCCAGCTTAAACCTTATTCTTTCCAAAACTGTGCAATTTTGAACAGTCGTCCCATTTTGGGCAACGTATTATTTGGCCATGGTCGACCGAGCAGTCATGGGTTAGTGTCGATTGACGAAGTCGACGTTCCGACCCTCAACGAACTGCTCTAGTTGTTGTAGTCAAACGCGCACGCTACGAGGCCGGACGCTGAGTCCGGCCTTTTTCCGTGCCAGGCAATTCTTAATTGATGCCCTGAGGCTCAATGGCAGCTGGGCCGTTTCCGGGCTTGGGGAACGCAGCACAGCTAGAAGGTGTGCGTAGACGGTTACGCTCCGCCCCCAGATGGGGTAGAAGCAAACCAGGTGGAATTTGCACGTGGACAATTCCATTCCTCACCGCATAGAGCACCAACTCGGCGATGGAATGCAGGCCGAGCTTGCGCAAGATATTGCTGCGGTGCGTTTCCGCGGTTGCCAAGGACACATTCAGGATGGCTGCGACTTCTTTGGAAGCCTTGCCCTCGCTCACGAGTTGCACGACTTCGCGCTCCCGTGGCGACAATTGTGGGACTTTGGACGCGAGTGGAACCATGCGATGCCGCTTATAACCATCCAAAATCAGATCAGACACTCGCGAACTGAAGACGGTGTTGCCACGTTGCAGTGCCTCCACTGCGGTCAGCAGATCCCCGGTTCCGTCGGATTTAAAAATCCAGCCACGAACCCCGGCTTCCAGACAGTCGCGAACTACTTGCTCGGTGTCCACGGCGGTAACGATCAGGATGACCTGGCCGGGATTGTCTTTCAGGATCTGGCGTGCCGCGTCCACGCCATTTAATTTTGGCATGCAGATGTCCAGAATCAGGAGATCGGGTTTCAACTGCCTGCACTTCTTCACCGTATCCCGTCCGTCGGCGGACTCGCCGCAAACCTCCCATCCGGCATGAGACTTAAGCAGCGAGCACAAACCGAAACGGAATATCGGATGATCGTCAGCCACAAAAATGCGAAACCCACTCATAAGAACCTCCCCACAGTCAGGATGTAAATTATCAGGAAGATTTAATGTTGTCTGAGCACTATTGCTCAGCTGCCGCCGCTGGTGCAGGAAGGCGAAGATTTTTGAAGAGCCGGCTTGGGCGCTGCTTGAAGTGGCCGGCGCGGTGGCGTGGAAAATCTAATCGTGCAGCACTACGTTGAGCAGCGAGCTGTGGACCTGCAGACCGCCGTTGTAATGGATGAAACCCAACTTCCGGAACCGGTTCATGAAAAAGCTCACGCGCGAACGCGTGGTGCCAACCATCTCGGCCAGAGTCTCCTGACTTATCTTGGGAACCACGGTCTCCGGCACCCCTTCTTTGCCAAAATGAGCGAGCAATAGGAGAACGCGGGCCAGTCTCTTTTCACTGGAGTTGAACAGTTGGTCGACCAGATCTTCTTCGTAACGGACATTCCGCGCCAGCAAATAGGCTACGAACAGATCGGAAAACGCATGTTCGCGGTGAAGCGCATTCATCATCGCTTGCTTGTCCACCCGCAACAGTTCGCAATCCGTCATCGCTTCTGCGGATCCCATGCGCACAATCTGACCAGCCAGCGCGCCTTCGCCAAAGAAATCCCCTTCCTTCAATATGCCGATGGTCGCTTCCTTGCCTGTCTTGGAGACGACGGTGAGTCTCACTTTGCCGGTTTGGACGTAGAAGACGGCGTCCGCCCGATCTCCTTGCGCGAACACCATGTTTTTCTTCGGAACCGCCTGGAACTTCCTGCCGTCGCCAATGGTCGCGAGGAAAGTGTGGGGATCGAACTCGCGTGTTTTTTTAAGTCTTGCAGTTGGAGTCATGTTTGGTGCCACGAGCAAAGACTACCTCGGTTCAATTAATTCGGAGAAAATCTTAGTAGGTCTTAGCGCAACGCAGGCCGTGCATCTTATTGACAATACTAAACTTATTGTATCGATACGCTACTCCCCCCGGAAAATCGCGGGATCGCATAGATTTTTAGTTGCAGGATAAGCTTTTTTGCGCTACGATTTCGTGCGAACGGATACGATTCCTAAAGAAAGGAGCGCTACCATAATGGCACGCAACGGAAACGGCAGGCACTATGAGTCGATGAATCGAGATGATGTTCCGCAGGGCCGCAAAGGAAAACATCGCAAAGCGGTGTCGGACATTCTGGCCGACCTGGCGAAACTGAAACCCCAGCAAGCCATCAAGGTCCCGCGCAGCAGTCTGAATGGCGAGAAGATGCAGAATCTCAGGTCAGCGTTGAACCGGGTCACGCGAGAGAAGAATATTCCAGTGGTGACCTCCAGCGACGAAAAGTATCTGTACGTTTGGCACGCCGATTCGTCCGAGAAGGCGACCACCAGCGAGTAGCAGGCTACGGCTGGCAAAACGAAAGATAATAAGACTCGAATTGATTCGATCGAATCGTTGGCATCGCTGAAACGCTCATATCAAGAACTAGGGGAATTGCTGACGATCATTGCGCACTCACTCCGGCAGATTGGCTCGCGTAGAACGGAATCTGTACTTCTCACCCAGCTATAATTATGCCATTGATTATAATAGAACTGTCTGATTCTGTCTGTTCTAGGACGGCAACGATCTGATTAGAGGTGTGTCATGCTTTTTACATGACAAAAAGTGATCCCTTGAGCCGTGTCCTGATTTTGCCCATTAGCCCCATGACCCTGCTTTGTCCGCTATGCGGTGCCAGACCGGGGCACGAATGCAAAACCAGTTCCGGCGGGGAACTTGAAATAGTCCATGTCGCAAGAGTCAGGGCTGCCGCACGCACAGATGCAGCCGCCAAGAAGCAGAAAAAATAACTACGGACTAATCACCGAGCCAAGTATATTATTGCCAAACGAAAACGCTAGTCGTGCAGAACCACATTGAGCAGCGAGCTGTGGACCTGCAATCCGCCTTCTATGCCACCGGCATAGTGAATGAAGCCCAGTTTCCTGAAGCGGTTCATAAAAAAGCTGACTCGTGAACGGGTAGTTCCAACCATGTCTGCCAGAGTTTCCTGACTTATTTTTGGAACCACGGTCTCGGGCACACCCTCCTTGCCAAAATGAGCCAGCAATAGTAGGACGCGGGCCAGCCGCTTTTCGCTGGAGTTAAACAACTGGTCCACCAAATCCTCTTCATAGCGGATATTCCTCGCCAGCAAATACGCCACGAACATATCGGAAAACGCATGTTCGCGATGAAGCGCTTCCATCATCGCCTTCTTGTCGATCCGCAGCAGCTCGCAATCCGTCATCGCAGCCGCGGATCCCATACGCAGAGCCTGGCCTGCCAGCGCACCTTCGCCAAAGAAGTTTCCCTCTTTTAACATCCCAATGGTCGCTTCTCTGCCGGTCTTGGATACAACGGTGAGCTTCACTTTGCCGGTCTGGATATAGAAGACCGCATCGGCTCCGTCTCCCTGCGCGAAGATGGTTTGCTTCTTGGCAACAACCACGTTCTTCCTGCCATCACCAATGGTTGCGAGGAAGGTGGTGGGGTCGAAGTCGCTCTTCTGCTTACCGTTCGAGGCTTTAGGAAGGGCCATTGTCTGCAATTCTAGTACACAAAAGTGGTTAGTTGGCATAAATCGTGACTGAGCCGGACGGCCAATTTCATTTTGGTCTGAGGTTGCCAAAGTGAGCCATTGTGCACAGTAATTCGTAAACCGATGAGCGAATCTAGGGATGCCTCATAAAGAGCCATGGGCCTGTCAAACCAGGCGGCCCATGTGCTCTCCTGAGGCAGGCTCACTCAGTCAACTCAAGAAGGCTGAAATGCACCGCGAAGATCTGATGAACCCGGACCTGCTTAGCGAAATTGTGTTGCTGGGAAGTGCTGCGCTGTTAGTCGTGGGATTGTCGTTGATCGTCGCAGCAGCTCTCGCGCAATCGGCAGCGCTGGCATAGCAAGCGTGCGGGGAATCGCCCAGAGCGATGTAACTTCCTTCGCAACGAGAGAGTCTCGCGATTGACAACCCGGCCGCTTGAGACTAGGGTGGTAGCTGGGTGAAGACGTCTTCTCACTCTTTCAGGTCTCCTGAACTAAGTCAGCCCATCTGAAGTTTCCCCTCTTAGCTGTTTTTATCAATCCGTGGAGGTTGATCAATGTTTGCTCGCAATGTTGCTCTTCGCCTAAAGGCCAATACGCTGGCCGAATTCACCCACACTCTCGACAACGAAGTGATCCCCATACTGCGGAAGCAGACGGGATTTCAGGACGAAATCGCATTGTGTAATCTGGGTGGAATGGATGTCATCGCCATCAGTCTTTGGGACACAAAGGAACACGCGGAAGCATACAACACAACCGGATACCCTGAAGTGCTCAAGAGCCTGAATGAGGTGTTGGACGGCGCCCCGAGGGTGCGAGTCTCTGATGTCATTAGCTCGACTCTTTACAAAACTGCCGTTGGCGTTGCCGCCTAGGCGATGCGTCCATCGGATTGAGGCGGCTCCGTAGTCGCCTCGGCTTTACATTTCGCGTCTAACCTGATCTCGGGAGAAGTCTATGACAGCAACCGTTCAAGTCGGCACCATCCTGATGGAAAATCGTCCACTTATCACCGAGGCCCTGGAGCTGCAAGGTGTGCCTTACTCAGCCAACTGGGGAGTGCTCGCGGGGTTCGACGGCTTGGCCATGAATCGCAAGATGCAAGCTGCCGGATGGAACTTCTTCTTTCTGGCTGCAGAAGTAAAGGTGATGTTTTTCGGTACGTTTGGGGCAAAGCGCATCCAGAACGCACTGCAGCGAATGTTAGCAAAAGTGAAACCGTTGAACTTTAATTGTCTTGAGGTGACGGGAATCGCAGCTAAACGCTTCCTGGGAGTGCCCTACACCGTGGTTTCAGCGCATTCGCGCCATATTCAACAGAGTTGCTACCTCGACGGCGCCAATGCACGTCGGGCGTCCCAGCGCAACGCTGCGTATGCCGGTGGTTGGACGGTGGGAAACGAATGAGGCCCAGGGGGCGCGAAAAGGTTGGTTGCGACGCAACTCTTCAACCTCTGACGGAAACGATCCAATAGGCGTCCAGCTAGTTTGAGAAACCATTCCCAGTTACTTCATCGCACTCATCAAACGCCGATCTCGATGCGGCTCGGTGCGAGGTTGCCCAGTGCCGAGCTCACACTTCTCTCCCACTTTAGCCCCACAAGTGGGACAACGAACTGCTAGAATTCGCTTCTCTTTGGCTGTCATCTCCGCATAATGCAACTCGGTTCGCCAATAAGATGGTCAATTGTGAACAGAATTACTCAGAATTCATAGCAGGATGCCTGATTTAATGAAAACTCTCAACGTTCTAGCGCTGTTCCGTCAGCTGAAACGAAGAGCCGAAGTGAGCAATACAGACCATCTATTCCTTTGCGCCTAAGCGATCATGATTACGAGAGACAGAGTGTCCTTCTCTCTTTCAGGTTCTCTGAACTAAGTCAGCCCATCTGAAGTTCTCTCCTCTTAGGTTCTTAACCTCGAAAGGAACAATTCATGAAAAAGACAATTTCGCTACTGCTGATGGCCTTGGTGGGCATGGCTGGGACCTGCGCCTGGGCGGGCTCGGGTCGGGAGGACACCATCAAGCGCCTGCAAAATTCCGTGGACGTCCTGCACGCAATTATGTCAACACCCGATAAAGGCATCCCCGAAGAAGTTTTGAGCAACGCCAAGTGCATCCTCGTTGTGCCTGACTTGATTAAAGGCGGGTTCATTTTTGGCGGCAAACACGGCCGTGGAGTGGGCTCGTGCCGTACCTCAGAGGGCTGGAGCGCGCCCGCATTTGTGTCCGTGGGCGGCGGCAGTTGGGGATTGCAGATCGGAGTCGAAGGCGTGGATCTGGTCATGCTGGTGATGAACGATCAAGGCTTCCAGCACCTGCTCTCCAGCAAGTTCGAACTTACTGGTGAAGGCTCGGTTGCGGCAGGCCCGGTAGGCCGTCACGCTTCCGCCGGCACCGACTGGAAGATGAATACCGAAATGCTGACTTATTCACGCTCCAAGGGCGTGTTCGCCGGCTTGACCCTGGAAGGCGCAGTCATCCAGGAGGATAACGATTCAACCCATGCCATTTACGGCAAGGACAAGGCATTCCGCAATATCCTCGACGGCCAGACCGCAACCCCAAAAAGCGCGGAGGCATTCATTCATGCGGTCTCCGAGGCAGGGCATCAGGCGCGAATCGCTGAAGCTAGAGAAGACAGGAAATGATGGGTTGTGAAGTTGCAGAAAAGTTGATCGCAGCCGGCCGGGACCCACGATGCGTCTTCGGTCGGCTTTACCAAGCCCTTGAAAAGGAAGACACATGAAACTCGATCCGCGTGGACGTCTTAGGGCCCAGCTAGCTTGCTTGATCCTCTGGCCCGCTCTCTCATTTGCACAGTCGTCTGTTCCCGTGCAAAAGCCGGGAGCCGCTGCATTGGATGGGGCCAATCGTCAGCGCAACTTTTCCGATTGCCGAAACGGCTTCGATTCCTGTGACCCTACGAAGCTTACGGAACCTCAAGCAACGGCGCTGGCCGTAGCCAATCACCAGCGTAACGTCTCGGACTGCAAAGACGGCATCGCTTCCTGCGATCCATCGCGATTGACCCAATCCGAGGCACGTGAATCATTGTCGGCCGCGCAGCGGCGGAACATCTCCGACTGCAAGGATGGAATCGGCGATTGCGATCGCTCCAAACTAAGCCCGTCGGAAACCGTGACAGTAGACATTGCCAGGCGGCAGCTCAACTTATCCGACTGCAAGCATGGTTTAGGACTCTGCGATCATTCTAAGCTCACTGGTCCGGAAGCGGGCGAAGTGGCCGCCGCAGAACGCCAGCGCAACGCGCAGAATTGCAAAAATGGCTGGAACGATTGCGACCACTCCAAACTCACATCGTTGGAAGCCGATCAAACCCTCGCCGCAGAACACCAGCGCAATATCTCAGAGTGTAAAGGCGGCCAGGAAACCTGCGACTACTCCAAACTGACCCCGGCCGAAGCCAAGATGCTGTCCGAGGCTGAACGGCGACGTAATTATACGGCCTGTCTAAAGGGTTACGGTTATTGCGATCGCTCTCATCTAACACCGTCAGAAGCCAGCGCGATCCAGACCGAGACTAAGCCAGTTTCGCGGTAGGAGCTTAACGGAGGGGCCCGCACAGAGATCGAATGCCGGATACTTTGGCAAGCGGGCATCACGAGATGAAGAGCAGCCGACCGATGCATCCTTTTCTCGTCCAGGTTCGTAGCGCGTTCGTTCTCCTCGCTGACTCACTAAGGAAGTTCTTCGCCAACAAGGAACGGCGGGGAAATGTCCCATCACCAAGGATGTGTCCGTTCTGCGGGCTAATTACTCCGCGATCCAAACCGTTCTGTCTGGAGTGTGGTAAGCCACTGAGAGCAGTTCAACACGGCTTCTAGCCTTCAAACTCCACGTGGCCGGCACTCTGATTCACTTGCTGCTGATAGTCGCGTTAGTTGTATTCGTCATTGACTTGACGAGCAGCGGTGCAGCAATCACTACTTATGTTGGAACAGCGAGCGAAGGCCGCGGCTGGTGACGGCCTTCATGATTCGTAGAACCGCTTGGCCGTAGTTCTCCGGAGGGGCAACCTTGGCCGCAGCCACTTCTCGGTCGAGATGCGTTTTAACAGAGGGATGTCCCGTGCTAAGAGTACACTTCTCTTTCGGTTTAGCACCGCACCTGGGGCAGCGCACGGACAAAATATGCGTCAACGTAGGTTTCTCGGGTTTCACACTAATATTATTCAACGTCGCCTTTTGCAGAGGTGATCAATCTTGCACTTAGGAGCTAACCGAGCACCGAAACGGGAATTTACCTCGGGCTGATCAGTCTGTTTGCATGCTCAGGAGGATGGCAGGTCAACGTTTTGGGCCCGCAGCAACACCCCTGCCCGCATTGATTGAGTGCGCCCATTTCAAAGCGCACCACGCCCAGCGAGTTTGGTGGGCAGTGACGTACGCAAATGCAATGAAGCAGCGTGCTGATTGATCATGGCCGCGGCTTGCGTGCGGCGGTTGCCATTCATGATGTTGAAATCGAGAGTGCTGACGCTGTGCTCGCAGAGGGTGCATTTGAACGTGGTGCCGCCGTTCATTGGTTTGGTTGTGTAATATCTCACATATTCATTGTAGTCCGATTTACCGGCCCGGCGTTCGGGCAATAGGTATGCAACCTTCGAGTGGGACAGCGAGTTGAACTTGACTCAGCTTCTCGACCCTCGACGCCATCTGCAGCGGCCTGCGATCCGAACCTAAGAAAAGAAGCGTAGCAGGAGCTACGCGGAGTAGTTCTTTCAAAGTGAGCAATCTTGCTCAGACGGAAGAGCCTGCACCTGTCATTATTTATTCTCCTGAGTGTGTCGAGAGAGCGGCGAGCGCCAATTCGCAGCTCTCATTTTAGGCCGCTGTGGCTGGAGTCCTGATCAGACACGGCAAGCGACCACATCCAGCCGATTGGCATTTGTCATCGTGTGCACGCTGTGAACTCCACAGACACGGTTCGACCCTAAAGTTCTTCAACATGAAAATTCAGCTAACCCCTCCTAGGACGGGGGCGTTAGCTCGCGAAAGAAAGGTTAAAGTTATGCCGTTAATTCAACTTCTCGAAGTTCTGATCGTGGTGGGTGTGCTCCTGTGGCTGGTTAATCGCTTCATTCCCATGCAAGCATCCATCAAGTCAATTCTGAACGGAGTGGTCGTCATCGCCGTTGTGCTTTGGCTGCTGAATGTATTTGGGCTGTTTCACTCGCTTTCTTCTATCCACATCGGAAAAGGATAACGAAGCGATCAGAGATGTTTGAGGTTTAAAGTTTGAGGTTTAAAGAAACTTGGTCACCAGAAAAGGTCCAAACAACTAAACGGCAGACATCTGCCAAGGAGATACTAATGAAAATTAAGCTGTTGCTAGCAGTCGCTATCACACTGAGCCTGAGCGCATTGGCTCAAACGACAACTGCAGTCGAGCCCATGGCTCGGACGCCCACCTTCCGGGTAGTCGTGACCAGCCGCACCACCCCGGCGGTCAACTACAAGCACCGCAGCGGATCTACAAAGGTGGACTTCGCCGGCACGAATCTCATGCCCTCGGCGGAGGGCAGAGCCGAAGTCAACAGTAAGCGGGGAGCGATTGCGATCGAAGCGGAATTCGGCAATCTGCAGAAGCCCACGACTTTCGGCAACGAATATCTGACCTACATTCTGTGGGCGATCTCGCCCGAAGGCCGCGCGGTAAATCTGGGCGAAGTCTTAGTGGGCGGCAACGGCAGCAGCGGGCTGCGCGTAACCACGGACCTCCAGGCTTTCGCGCTGATCGTCACCGCGGAACCTTACTACGCCGTGCGGCAACCCAGCAATGTGGTGGTCCTCGAAAATGTTATTCGCACGGACACCAAAGGAAGCGTCGAAACTGTGAATGCAAAGTACGAACTGATGGAGCGGGGCGGCTACATTCCGACCGGCTACAAGTTCGACCCGGTAGTCTTGAATGCCAAATTGCCGCTGGAATTCTTTGAAGCCCGCAACGCGGTGCGCATCGCTCAATCCGAAGGCGCCGAGCAGTATGCCAGCGACAGCTATCAGCATGCGGTCCGGTTGATGAACAACACCGACGAATATGCCACTAGAAAGAATGTTCCGAAAAAGCCGCTGATTGCAGTCGCTCGAGAGACAGTCCAAACCGCCGAAGACGCTCGCGAGATCGCAGTCAAAAAGATCGAGGACGTCCGCCTGGCCGACGAACGCCAAGCCTCTACCGACGCACAGGCTCAGTCGCAAGCCCAAGCCGACGACGCAACCCGGCAGAGGGACCAGGCTCAGGCGGACACAGCGAGGGCCCAGTCGGACGCGGCAAGAGCGCAATCCGACATGGCCGCAAGTCAGGCAGCCTCAGCAGCTGCGGTAACAGCAGCCCAAGCCGATGCTGACCAGTCCCGTTTAGCTGCGCAACAAGCACAGCAGAATGTACAAGACGCTCAGCAGAATGCACAGCAAGCGCAGCAGAATGCACAACAAGCCGAAACCGACAAAGCGGCCATGCGGGCACGTTTGTCAGAGCAGTTGAATTCCATTCTCCAAACTCGCGACAGCGCACGCGGCCTTATCGTCAGCATGTCCGACGTACTGTTTGACACGGGACGGTATTCCTTGAAACCGGGAGCACGGGAGAAGCTGGCGAAAGTTGCCGGTATTCTGCTCGCCTATCCTGGACTCAACATTGCAGTCGGCGGCTACACCGACAACGTCGGCGGCGATGAAATGAATCAGCGGCTGTCTGAGAATCGGGCCACCTCGGTGCGTGACTACCTGGTGCAACAAGGGGTAACCACGAACTCAGTCAGCGCCAGAGGCTTCGGCAATACTCTGCCGGTGGCCTCAAACGATAGCTCTTCCGGCCGCCAGCAGAACCGGAGAGTTGAACTTCTCGTATCCGGCGACGCCATCGGCAAACCGGCCAACGTAACCACAGGAAATTTGCAGTAAGGCAAAAACATTCAGTGATCGGTAATGGAGGTAGCACCCATGAAACTAGTAGGAATTATCGGTACAGCAGTTCTCTCGTTGACCCTGGGAGCCGCAGCTCCCGTTTACGCGCAGCAGGAGGAACACGGACAGGACGAACACGCACAACAGGGAGATAAAAAAGTGCAGCAGGAAAAGCCTGCTCAGCAAGAGGAGAAACGCGGGCAGCCGGAGGAGAGAAAGGCGCAGCAGGAAAAGCCGGCGCAGCAAGAGGAGAAGCACGCACAGCAAGAGCAGAAGTCACAGCAGGAAAGGCCTGCCGCGCAACACGAGCAGCAGGGACAGCGCGCCGAGGGCAACCACGGCCGCATTCCTGATGACCGTTACCAGGCCAACTTTGGACGCGAACACACGTTTCGGGTTAACCAAGGCGATTTCAATAATCACCGCTTTCAATACGGCGGCTACTGGTTTGGATTCGCCGCTCCCTGGCCGAACAACTGGCTATACACGCAAGACGTTTTCGTAGTCGACATCAACGGCGTGTATTACCTTTGCAACCCGATGTATCCCGGCGTCAATGTTGAACTCATCGTCCAACTCTAGCGCCGCGAAGCAAGCACCTTAAGCGTTTCCGGCGCGGGGCCCGCACTTCAAGGCTCGCGCCGATTGAATCGTAGGAAATTTAAGGAGCAGGTCATGCTTGGAACTATCTTGATCGTGATTTTGGTCTTAGCCCTGTTTGGCGCTTTGCCACGATGGTCGCACAGCCGGGAGTGGGGCTATGCTCCCTCCGGTGGCCTGGGACTGGTTCTTTTCATCGTGGTCATTCTCCTGATTATTGGTCACATTTGAACCATGGAGCAGTTGTCAATATCGGCAGGCGCCACGATTAAAGGGTCGCGCCTGCTTTCTATCCGCATCGTGGCATCTCTTCTTCTAGTGCTGATGTGCAGCGGCGGCTTGTACGCATACTCCGTCCTCACTCACGAACAAATCGTCGACCTGCTATGGGCCGACGAGATTCGTCCCCTGCTACTCGCGCGATATCCGGGGTTGTCGGAGGACCAGATCAAAGAGGCACACGCCTATGCCTATGGAGGCGCGGTCATCCAGGATCTGGGCTACTATCCATTCGGCAGCCGTGAATTCAGCAACCTGGTGCATTACGTTCGCAGCGGTGACTTCGTTGTCGAAATGCTGATCGAGAGTCAGGATGTGAACGAATATGCCTTCGCTCTAGGCGCTCTGGCGCACTATGCGTCCGATATTGTCGGCCATCCAGCCGTCAACCAGGCGGTCGCGATCGAGTACCCAAAGTTGCGAGCGAAGTTTGGCAAGTCGGTCAAGTATGCCCAGGATAAGACGGCACATCTTAAAATCGAGTTTGGATTCGATATGGTGCAGGTCGCGAAGAACCGTTACGCCTCGCAGCAGTACCACGATTTCATCGGATTTCAAGTGTCGAAGCCGCTGCTGGAGCGAGTCTTCCCAGTGGTATACGGAGTGGAACTGAAACAAGTGTTGACCCATGAGGATCTTGCCATCGGCTCCTATCGTTACTCCATCAGCCGGTTGATCCCAGAGATGACCCAGGTGGCCCTGCAGACCCATAAGAAAGACCTGATGCGTGAGCACCCCGATTTTGCAAAACGAAAATTTCTCTACCGTCTTTCCCGCTCCGATTATGAGAAAAACTGGGGAAAGGACTACGTGAAGCCTGGATTCGGCACCCGGGTTCTGTCAACCCTCTTGCGATATATGCCAAAAATCGGCCCCTTCAAGGCGCTGGCATTCAATAATCCAACTCCGCAAACTGAGGACTTGTATTTCAAGAGCATCAATACAAGTGTCGATCAATATCGTACTTTTCTTGGAAAGGTGCGCACGGATTCTCTCGTGCTACCCAACTGCGACTTGGATAGCGGCAACTTGACCAAGGCAGCGGAATACTCGCTCACGGACGACACCTATGCAAAGTTGCTGTCCCAGTTGTCAGACAAGAAATTCGCTTCAACCCCGCCGGAACTGCAAGCCAACATCCTGAACTTTTATTCCGACCTCTCAGCTCCAATCGAGACGAAAAAGGACCAGGCCCGTTGGCAGACCGTGCTAACCTCGCTCGACCATTTGAAATTGATCAACTCTCCCCCGCCGATCGCAAGCACCGCCGCAAATTGATCCGCATCCATCCGCCATTGCCTTCCCAGGCTGATTGTGCACACAAAGACCCGGCAGTTTGGCTTGCCCAGCAGGTGCCAGGCCTCCTGATATTGGGCGAGGGGGTTTTTGCGGCGGAATCCTGGGGGAGAACGCAGAAAGCTTCGTTGTCCCGCGACCACGCTCATTGGCAGGACGTACCAGGCCTGTTCGGGCACGCCCACAACCTTTGGGGACCATCCCACGGCTTTCGTTGACTTGCCTGCGCCTTCCGCCATAGCATGTGTTGCACATGATTGGCGAGAATATTTCGCACTACCGGATCATCGAGAAGCTCGGCGGCGGCGGGATGGGCGTGGTGTACAAAGCCGAGGACATCAAGCTGCACCGCTTTGTCGCCCTGAAATTCCTGCCGGATCAGATTGCCAAGGATGCGCAAGCTCTAGCCCGCTTCGAACGCGAAGCGCAGGCTGCGTCCGCTTTGAATCATCCGAACATCTGCACCATCTACGAGATCGATGACCAGCATGGGCAGACGTTCATCGCCATGGAGTTTCTGGATGGATTGACGCTGAAGCACCGCATCGCAGGGAAGCCGATGGAGACCGATGTTTTGCTCGGCCTGGCTATTGAGATCGCCGATGCACTGGACGCTGCGCACTCCAAAGGGATTGTTCATCGTGACATCAAGCCTGCGAATATTTTTGTCACCGAGCGCGGGCGCGCCAAGATTCTGGATTTCGGGCTGGCCAAGGTCACTCTGAAGCCGGAGAGCGTGGCCATGAGCGCCCCCACGCTTGGGTCGGAGAATCATCTGACGAGTCCTGGCAGCGCACTGGGCACAGCCAGTTACATGTCGCCGGAGCAAGTGCGGGCCAAGGAACTGGACGCACGCACGGACTTGTTTTCCTTTGGAGTGGTGCTCTACGAGGCGGCTACGGGCATGCTGCCCTTTCGTGGGGAAAGTTCGGGAGTGATCTTCAAGGCCATTCTGGATGCGGAACCGACGTCGGCCGTGCGGCTGAATCCCGACGTGCCCGCCGAACTGGAACGCATCATGAGTAAGGCGCTGGAGAAAGACCGGGAGCTGCGCTATCAGAGTGCGGCGGAGATGCGAGCCGATCTGAAACGGCTGAAACGAGAAACGGAATCACGACGCCGGGCGGCGAGTTCGGGATCGGTCGCGGGCGCACCGGATAGCGACTCCCAACTCATCGCGCAACCATCGTCGGCGACTGTGGCCGCAATGCCGATGCAGGCCGCACCCACCTCCGGACAAACGACGAGCAGTTCAGCCATCGCCGCCGCAAAAAAACATAAATTGGCAGTGACCGCGGGCGCGATTGCTGCGCTGGTAGTTCTGGGCGCGGCTGCATTTGGAGTTTATTCCATTCTTCACCGCGGAGTAGCCGCGCCTTTCCAAAACTTCACTATCACCCAGGTTACCAATTCCAGCCGGGCCCTCGTCGCCGCCATATCTCCCGACGCCAAATACGTGCTCACGGTGATGAACGACAAAGGGCTGAACAGCCTCTGGCTTCGCAATGTGGCGACGGGAAGCGATACCCAAGTGGTCCCTCCGACGGCCAACATTCCTAGCGTCGCCTTCTCGCCGGATGGCAACTACATTTATTTTCGCAAGGCCGAGAATGCCATCGCCAGCGATTTCAACATCTATCGCACCCCAGTCTTAGGTGGCACGCCAAAGACTGTGGTGCGCGACTCGGATAGTGGTTTCACGTTTTCACCCGATGGCCAGCGAATAGCCTTCTTCCGCGCCAACAATCCGGAAGCCGGCAAATATCGCCTGCTGAGTGCCAACCTGGACGGCGGTGATGAAAAAGTGCTGTTCATTGAGGCTCTGCAAAACGGGTTGGCACGTTCGCTGACGTGGTCGCCCGACGGCAAAACGATCGCCTATCCCGCCTTCCAGCCCGGCAACGCTCTTGGTGGGATCCATCTGTTCGATTTGCAGACAGGAAAAATACGAACCCTCGCCTTTGCTGATAAGGCGATTTTTGAAATGGGTTGGTCGTCCGCCGGGGATGGCCTCTTTATCGACTATCAACAAAAAGGACCTAACTTCAACCGCCGCCAGATCGGCTATGTCGGCCTGGCTGACGGCCAGTTGCGTCCCATTTCACGCGATATCAATAGCTATGCGACTTTGAGTCTCTCCGCCGATGGCAAGTCCTTGGCCACGGTTCAGCGAAAAGTGGTAAGCAACTTTTATGTTTTGCCGGGCGAAGGCAGCGCGTCTGCCGACGTCAGCCCGATAGCTTCCGGCGGAGAACACATTCAGTTTTTCAATTGGGCGGCCGACGGTAGCTTGCTCACATCTGATCCATCGCAACTTGTGCGCATGGATACCAATGCAAACAATCCCACCCAACTGGTTAGCGACCCGGCGGCGAATATTCTGAGTTTGTGGCAGTGCGGTGGCTACATAGTTTTTCCCTGGGCATTTCACGACAACAATTCGTTCAGCATCTGGCGTGTCAATGCGGACGGCTCCCACCCTGTGAAGCTGGCGGACAATACCGGCAGCCGAACCCAGTTTGATACGTTTCCGGTGTGCGCGGCCAATCATAGCTGGGTTTACTACTTCGCTGACGCAAGACAGCTTTGGCGAGTTTCCCTGGATGGTTCAGGTAAACCGGAGCCGGTTCCAGGCAGCGGTGTTGCCGGTGGATTTCTGACGGGGCGGGGCATGGGCATTTCGCCCGATGGAAAAACTCTGGTGTACGGGGTCGAAATGGCAAATCCAGACGCTGCGACAGGCACTCACAAAATCGCCTTGTTGGATGTGCCGACTCTGAGTTCTCCACGTTTCCTGGAAGCCAATCCGCGGATTTCCAAGGGTGCGCAATTCACCGCGGACGGAAAGGCCGTCGCCTACCCCATCACCGAGAATGGGGTGGATAACGTCTGGATTCAGCCTATCGACGGCGCCCCGGGACGACAGATTACGCACTTCAATTCCGAGCAAATCTTTGCGTTTCACTGGTCGCCGGATGGCAAGAAGCTCGGCGTCCTCCGGGGCCATACCGATTCCGATGTCGTCCTTCTACAAGAATCCAAACCGTAGATCGTTGCTCGACGGTGCGGGTCAAGAGGTTGGCAGTGGATGCGTCCCTGCCGCAAACTATGCTGGCCGACGCTTTCTAGTTTTCGTTTTTCGAGGAGGGATTAATGACGGTTTCGCGCCGCGACTTTCTCGCTACCGCTGTCGTCGGTTCTTTGTCGTTGGGATTGCATGGACAACAGGGTCAATCGAGCAAAGAGCAGGCAGCCAACAAGAGTGAGCCAAGCCCAGGCGTCGGGAAACGTCCGATCATTGTTTGTGCGAATAACGGATTCAACTATCTGGATGACGCTTACGCGTTTCTGGCCGGCGGCGGAGATACGTTGGACGCCGCCCTGCGAGTGGTGAAGGGGCCAGAGGATGATCCTAACGACACCACCGTGGGGCTTGGTGGCTTGCCTAATGAAGAAGGCGTGGTGGAACTTGATGCTTGCTGTATGCATGGGCCCACGCGGCGGGCTGGGTCAGTCGGGGGTGTGCGCAATATCAAGAATGTTTCGCTGGTTTCGAAAGCGGTGATGGAGCATACCGGTCACGTGATGCTGGTGGGCGAGGGCGCGGAACGGTTCGCGGTGGCTGTAGGTTTTCCGCGAGAAAATCTGCTGACCGATCATTCGCGCAAGATCTGGCTGCTGTGGAAGGAGTATCACTCGAACCAGGATTGGTGGGGACCCGGGCTTGACGATCCGCACTGGCAGCCGCCGGATATCAAACCTCAGGCCGACCTGATGCAAGAACGTTTTCGCGGTTTGGAAGAGCGGGCGGCCGACCTTGGCATTGCGCCCGAACTGCGGAAGGAGGCGGTTTACAAGGTTCTGTTTCCGCCTACGGGCACGATTCATTGCTCGGCACTGAACGGGAAGGGAGAGATTTCGGGCTGCACCACCACCAGCGGCCTGGCCTATAAACTCCCGGGACGCCTTGGCGATTCTCCGATTATTGGAGCCGGGTGCTATACCGATCAGGATGTGGGGTCGGCGGGCGCGACTGGCAGCGGGGAAGAGAACATTAAGGTGGCGGGCGCGCACACTATCGTGGAGAACATGCGCCACGGCATGTCGCCGCTCGACGCGGGTATGGACGCGCTTAAGCGCATCGTCCGCAATTACAACAGTGACATGGCAAAGTTGCGATTGGTGGATATGGTCTATTACATCCTGCGCAAAGACGGCGCCTACGCGGGCGTGTCCCTGTGGGAAGCCTACCCTCCGGATAAGACGCACAAGATCGCGGTACACGATGGCACCAAGCGCGCGGAGAAAACAGTTGCGCTATTCAAAGGAATTTCGCAAGATTTTCCTGCGGAGCCGAACGTTCCGTCGGAGGTGAAGAAGCAATTCGAGTGAGTGGTATGGCAAGCGGCGCGTGGAAGATGGCCGCTTCGCGGAGCTGCCGAAATTGCCTTCGCGCTCCGGGCGCTTGCACTTCCTAATCTGCAAAAAGTAGCTTTGCCTATTTCCTCGACGGCCACCATAGGGTCGGGTAGGTGAATCTAGGAAAGAAGCTCAACACCAGCCTGCGGCGCGGCGGCGCGTAGAGCACGGTCGAGAGTTGCCAACGGCAAGCCCTCGCTTCGGGCGGTCTCAAGGTAGACCGCGTCGTAGGCGATCAAGCGGAAGGAACGTGCGGTTGCCAGAACCTGCCGGAAAGTGACGACCGACGCAATGACCTCAATCGTTTCCCCCAGCAATTGTTCGACGAGGCTTATAGAGCGAGTCACCTGCTCGGAGGTGAGGTTACCGCGTTGCTCGGCAACGGCGAGAGCATTGGCTACCTCGAGAGTCCAGAGTGCTGGTACAAGCGGTCGGCTCTTGCGAAGAGAGTTCTTCACCTTCAAGGCGTATGCGGGTACGGGGTCATCGAGAAGCCAGGCCAGTGCCACTGAGGCGTCGAGCACGAAGCGCTTCACCTTCTGCCTTCCTCGATCAGGCTCTTCACCCTAAAACCTCGTAGCCGTTTGACCCGCTTTCGGATTTCTTCCATTTCGCTGAATATCTCTTCAAGGTTCGCCGAGGGCCGAGCGGGGCCGACCACAGCCGCCAGCTTGCCGCGACGGGTGATTCCAATGCGCTCGCCCTCGGCGGCTCGCTGAACTATCTCAGACAACTTCTGCTTAGCTTCGAACAGCCCCACAGTGCGCATGGCGGACCCCCATAAACATCTAGATTGTTGTTCTAGATTATCATGAAAAGCTACGTCAATGAATGTTGATCTTCTCTCCCGGAAGTTGTAAAAAAGTTTGTTCAGGACACGACAATGGTGCACACTATCTTCGTATGAAAAACGTTAGCCTAAGCGCTGACGAAAGCCTCATCGAGCAGGCACGACTGGTAGCCCGATCGCAGCATAAGACTCTGAATGCTGCCTTTCGAGAATGGCTGGAGCACTATGCCGCGCAAGCCGGAGGGGGCGCGGCTGTCGATGCTCTGATGCGGCGCCTTCGGCATGTTCGCTCAACGGGTCCCTTTACCCGCGAGGAGATGAATGAGCGGTAAATTCTTCCTCGACAGCAACATCTTCGCGTACGCCTTCGATGCCACAGCCCCCGCCAAGGCTAGAAAGGCGACAGGGCTGGTTCGAGATGCGGTTGATACGGGCAAAGGGATCGTCAGCTATCAGGTCATGCAGGATTTCTTCAACGTTGCCTTCCGGCGTTTTGCGCACCCGATGAACGTGGCGGAGGCCGAACAATACTTGATCACTGTCTTCCGCCCGTTGCTATCCATCCACTCTTCGCCTGCTCTGTATGTTGAGGCGTTGCGGATAGCGGGGAAACACCGCTTGGCCTGGTATGACTCGATCATCGTGGCGTCAGCCCTGGAAGCCAAGTGCGAGACGCTTTAGCGAAGACTTCCAGCACGGGCGAGAGATCGAAGCCTTGCGAGTCGAGAACCCCTTTTAGCCGGGAAAGCTCGGTGAAATCCTTCGCCCCTTTAGGCGAAGCGCACTTTCACATCCGGGCCTTTCTCCAGGTGGATGCTATCGATGAAGCGCACCTTGCCGGTGCGGTAGGTCAGGATCACCGACGAGGTTCGCGTGCCCTCGCCGAAGAAGCGGACGCCTTTGAGCAGTGCGCCCTCGGTCACGCCGGTGGCGGCGAAGATTAATTGCTTGCCAGGTGCGAGGTCCTCGGCTTCGTAAATTTTGTTCTTGTCCTTGATGCCCATGCGGGCGATGCGCTCTTCCAGTTCGGGCTTATCGATGACCAGGCGGCCCAGCATGTATCCGTTTAAGCAGCGAATCGCGGCAGCGGTGATGACGCCTTCCGGAGCTCCGCCGGAGCCCATGACGGCGTGCACGCCGGTGCCGATGACTGCGGCGGCAATGCCGGCCGAGAGATCGCCATCTCCGATCAGGCGGATGCGAGCGCCGGCGGCGCGGATATCGGCAATCAGCTTGTCGTGGCGCGGACGATCGAGCACGATCACGACCAGGTCTTCCACGTCGCGCTCCAACCGTTTGGCAATGTTTTTCAAATTGTCGGCTACCGGCGCGTCCAGATCGACGGCGTCCTTGCAGGAAGGGCCAACCACAATTTTCTCCATGTAGCAGTCGGGAGCGTTCAGCAGCCCGCCGCGTTCGGAAGCCGCGAGCACGGTTATGGCGCCGGGCGCTCCCGTCGCGCAAAGATTGGTTCCTTCGAGAGGGTCGACCGCGATGTCGACCTCCGGCACTTCGGTGCCGTCAGGAAATTCCGCGCCTACTTTCTCGCCGATATACAGCATGGGCGCCTCATCGCGCTCACCTTCGCCGATGACGATGGTTCCGCGCATGGGAATACTGTCCATGGTTTGGCGCATGGCTTCGGTGGCAACCTGATCGGAGAGTTTGCGCTCACCCTGGCCCATGGTGCGGGCGGAAGCGATGGCCGCGGTTTCCACGACGCGCAGGAATCTCGAAGCGAGGTCGCTCTCGATATTTTGACCGAAACTCCTGACTTTTCCTTCAGGCCGGGTATGAGTAGCCATGGAAGCCTCCAAAAGAACCGGATTGAGACTATAGCGCGAAGCAGGGCGTAAGGGGAAGTGCGGCCGCACGCCGTGTAGATGCTCCAAGATAATGTCACCCCCTAACTGCAACCAGACTTTGTCACCCTAGAGGGATGGTGACATTGAGTCAGAAAGAGTTCCAACGGGTGAAAGTGATTGAGAATGCGGTGGCCGGGCGGCTGCGCGTGAGCGAGGCCGCAGGTCTGCTGCAACGGAGTGAACGGCAAGTGCAGCGGCTCAAGCGGCGCTACCGTCCCCACTCGGTGGCTTGGGTGCATCACGGCGATCGGGAACGGCCCATGCCCTGGGCTTTGCCTGCGGCTCTGCGCCGGACGATCCTGGAACTGGCACGCGGCAAGTATCCGGGCTTCAACGATTCTCCTCTCTGCCAGAAACTGCACCGCGAAGAGAACCTCTGCCTCAGCCGCGAGAGCGTGCGCCGCATTTTGCGCCGCGCCAAACTCGCGTCCCCGCAGAAGCGCCGTCCCCGCCAGTATCGCGCCCGCCGCTTGCGCCGTCCCCGCTTCGGCATGATGGTGCTCACCGACGCTAGCCGCCATGATTGGCTCGAAGGCCGTGGCCCCGAGCTCACCCTGGTCGGCTTGCCGGATGACGCCACCAGCCAAATCCTCTCCGCTCCCTTCCAACTCGAAGCGGAAAATACTCTCGGCTATCTCCGCGCGGTGCACGCCATGGTCACCACTCATGGCCTGCCCCTCAGCCTCTACCGCGACCGCCACGGCATCTTTCACCGCAACCATCCCCACTGGACCGTGGCCGAACAACTCGCTGGAAAACAGTGCCCCACCCAATTAGGCCGCGCCCTGGAAGAACTCGTCATCCAGCACATCCCCGCCTACTCTCCCCAAGCCAAAGGCCGCATCGAGCGTGTCTGGCGCACCTGTCAGGACCGCCTGGTCAGCGAACTCCGCCTCGCCCGCGCCTGCGATCTCGACTCCGCCAACCAAGTCCTCGCCTGCTTCTGCGCCGACTACAACCAACGATTCGCCGTCCCCCCACGCGAAGCCCAGCGCGACTTCCGCTCCCTCCCCGCGCGCTTCGATCTCGACCGCTGCCTCAGCTTTCGCTACCAGCGCGTGGTCGGCCCCGATCACGTCATCCCCTTCGGCGCCCCCTCCATCGCCCTTCCGCCTTTGTCTTCCAAACGTGGCTACGCCGGGGACACCGTGGAACTTTCCCACCGCCTGGATGGTTGGCTGCTTGTCTCTTATAGGAGGGTTTTGCTTTTGTCGTTGCCGTTGCCCTTGCCGTTGCGGTGGCCGGAACACGCCCATCGCCGCCCTGCCCCTCGCATCTCCCGGCAGAAAACAAAAACCCCGATGCCTCGCATCTACAACCTCGGTGGCCGGCCCGCTCTAGCCGCCGTGACTTAACCAGCAAGGGGTGACAGAATCTCGTTGCAGTTAATACGACATTTTCTCGTTGCAACAACATTGCGGCCGCACGCCGAACAGGTTAGGTGGCTGAGCTGGGCGAACACTGATAAAATTGCTTTGCGTGCCTCGTAGTTTTCCGCGCAAAGAGGGGCTATAGCTCAGTTGGGAGAGCGCATCGTTCGCAACGATGAGGTCGTCGGTTCGAGCCCGACTAGCTCCACCAAATTTTGACTCGTGCTGGCGTTGGCATCCGAAGATCAGCCTTCCCCTTGACAGATCATTTCGAAACTTCGCCGATATAAACGGCGAAAGGCTGCAGCGATAAATTCGACAGCGAGCTTTGTTTTACTTTTGTAGCCATGGTGGTCAGTAGAGTGCGCGCACTCTTTGCGGGGAAGCCCTGGGATGTGAGATCGAAGCTTACCGACTGCGGTTCGGCGGACATGTTCAGCACCAACAGCACGGCCTCATTCTTATAACGACGGAGATAGGAGAGCACGTTGGCATCGTTTTCGTTGAGCGCCACATAATCGCCGTAAAGTAGAGCCCGATTTTGATGCCTCAGCGCGAGCAGGCTTCGGTAGACACTGAGGATCGACGACGGATCTTTCAGTTCGCTGGCAACATTGACCGTTTTATAGCTCGGCGGAATGGGGAGCCACGGCGTGCCGCTGGTGAAACCGGCGTTGAGACTGTCGTCCCATTGCATGGGGGTACGCTCGCCGTCGCGACCTTTCTCTAGGGGCCAGCCGACACGGCCGATCGGGTCCTTCACGTCTTCTTTGCGGACCGGGTCGTTGTTTGTCATTCCGATCTCTTCGCCGTAGAACATGATGGGCGTGCCGCGAAGCGTCAAGTAAAGCGACGCCATCAGTTTGGCAATGGCGTCGTTGTGCTGGCCATCGCCGTAACGCACGTACGACCGCACGATGTCGTGATTGCTGAGGACGAAGACCGGCCAGCCTCCGGCGGAGTCGACCGCGGCAATTTGCCGGCGGAATTCCGGGGGAGAAAGCTTGTCGACCTTGGTGAACATGAAGTCCATCGGCATCTGCAGTTCGTCTTTGTGCTCGCCGTAATATTGCTTGAGCTCGTTCACATCTTTGGTCCAGGTTTCTCCGATGAGGACGGCGCTGGATTCGTCGGCTACTTTTCGCAAGTCGCGGAGAACGTCATGCACCTCCGGCAGTTTGGTGTTGTAGAGATCCTGCTCGTTCGGATCGCCGAATTTGTTCAGGCCCGGAAGGACCGGATTGTCGCGCAGCGTGGGATCTTCGAACAGTGTATCCACGGCGTCGAGGCGGAATCCTGCTACTCCGCGTTTGTACCACCAGCGAGTGACATCGAACATGGCTTCGTGGACGGCTGGATTGCGCCAGTTCAGATCGGGCTGCTGCGGGTAAAAATAGTGATAATAATATTGGCCGGTTTTTGAATCGAAGGTCCAGGCTGAGCCGCCAAAGGTTGAAAGCCAGTTGTTCGGAGGCACTCCCGGGGCTTTGCCGTCGTGCCACATGTACCAATCGCGCTTGGCCGAGGTGCGAGACGATCGCGATTCCAGGAACCACGGATGCTGATCGGAAGTGTGATTCATGACGAAATCCATAATGATACGAATGCCGCGTTTCTTCGCGGCTGCTTGCAGACGATCGAAGTCTGCGAGGGTTCCGTACATGGGATCGATATTCTGGTAATCGGAGACGTCGTAGCCGAAATCGACGTGTGGAGAGGGATAGCACGGCGTGAGCCAGATGGCGTCGACGCCGAGGGTTTTCAGATAATCCAGTTTGGATTCGATGCCATTCAGGTCGCCGATGCCGTCACCATTGCTGTCCATGAAGCTGCGCGGATAGATTTCATAAAAGACGGCGTTCTGCCACCATTGATGGCCTTCGGCGTCTACCGACTGAGGTTGCGAGCGGGCTGGATAGCAGGATCCGGCGACCAGCAGAACCAACGCCGCGGACGTGCGAAACATATGGGCTTCCTCCTTGGGGATCTTGATTATCGGTGGTGAGCGAAGTGAGAAGTCTAGCTCAGCTCGTGGCCGGCAGCCAGCAAAAGCATTTGGCGCCCGCAGTATTCATGGATCAGTGGGGCTTCTCCGTTATTTTTCCGCGATGCCCCGTTAGACACTTCAGGCAAACATCTGTTTTTCGTTATCTGCACAGTCACCGTGTTGAATGCGAGCCAACTATTTCCTGCCGCGATATAATCCCGCAATCCCAAAGGTATACGGCGTCCATGAGGCGTCCCGAAATCCTGCGTGGCGCATTCGTAGAAGCATTTCCTCGGGCGACGGAAAGCGCTCCACCGAAGCCGGCAGGTACGCATATGGCCCGCGAACACCCGAAATAAGCGTGCCAATTGCTGGAAGGACGCGTCTGAAGTAAATCCGATACAACTTCCCCATCACACCGCGAGGCTCACCAAAATCGAGGATCCCGCATTCGCCTCCGGGCCGAAGCACGCGCACTATTTCCCGCAATCCCGAATCGTAGTCCGCCAAATTGCGGAAACCAAACGCCGCTGTGATCAGATCGAATTGCTGGTCCGGAAAGGGTAAGCAGAGCGCATCCGCCTCCAGCCAACACAGGGGCTTTCCCACCGACTTGTCATTCGCTCGCTGCAGCATCGCATGGGAAAAATCCACGCCCAGGATTGTTGCTGCTGGGTTCCGGGCCCGTCGACGCAATGCAAAGGTCATGTCCCCCGTGCCGCAGCATAAATCCAGCACACGCGCATTCGGCCGCTGGAGAATAGAAGCAAAAGTTCGCGCCGTCTTCCACCACCACCATCGATCCACATTGAACGAAAGCACATGATTCAGCAGATCGTATCGCGGTGCAATTGAAGTAAACATCTCCCGGACCGCACGCGCGGCTGACGCCGGATCGCTCGCCCCGTCGGGAACAGCGCCCATCACCGTCGTTTTGGATAAGTCACTCACAGGTTCGATCGGAATGGCAGTTGAAAACGTTTCTTCATGGGAGGCTGCTTTTCACGATTTCGATAAGCGCCGCAATTCGTCCAACGCCGTGACGACAACCTTCTCCGGCACGTCATTCGCGATCTCGACTTTACCAATCTCCCGCGGAAGTACGAAGTGGACAACCCCATCGCGTGTCTTCTTATCACTGCGCAGCAAGCGCGCGATGTCCCGGCTGCGAGCCTCGACTCTTGGCAACTGGCCAAGCCTCAGCACCGCATTGGAAATTCGTACCGCAGTGTTGTTATCGAGACGGCCAGTCATCGCCGCGATATGCGTAGCCGCAATCATTCCCCAAGCCACCGCTTCGCCATGCAAAAAACGCCGATAACCCGATTGGGCCTCGAGCGCATGCCCTATAGTGTGACCGAAATTCAGCACACGTCGCGGCCCGCTCTCGCGCTCATCGGAGGAGACCACCTCCGCTTTCAGCCGCACCGATTCCGCAATCACCCATTCCAACCCCGCGGCATCGCGGCGTAGGGCTTTCGTCTGGACTTTTTCGAGGCAGCCGAACAGTCCAGGCTTCCCGATCACTCCACACTTCAGCGCCTCGTACAGTCCAGCGCGAAACTCCCGCTCTGGCAAAGTGGATAAAACCGCGGGATCGATCAGCACCACGCGAGGCTGATGAAAGCTTCCAAGCAGATTCTTGCCGGTACGGAGATTTACTCCAGTCTTGCCGCCGATCGCAGCATCCAACTGTGCCTGCACCGTGGTAGGAATTTGCACCAGGTCGACGCCTCGCATATAAAGCGATGCCAGCAAACCCGCAACATCGCCCACCACTCCACCGCCAAATGCGACGATCCCTGCGTTGCGATCGGCACCCAACCGCATCAGCCTCTCGGCCAACTTCTCGACGGTGGCCGGCCTTTTGTAGCGCTCGCCGTCGCGCATCTCGATCAGCGAGGCTTCGAGTCCCGCATTCGAGAGTGACCTCATCAGCTTCTTGCCCCACCGGCGACGGACCGGCGGCACAGTCACCACGAACCAGTGTTGGCGATTTCCAACAACGCCGCACAATTCCTCTCCTGCCCGCTGCAGCGAGCCGTTTTCTATGATGGCTTCGTAGGGACGTGACTGCACCGCAATGGTCACTCGGGTCATGGAATCTCATCATAGCCTAATGATTTTGATGTTGCGGGTTGAACAGCGACGCCAAAACCGAAATTAGCAGCACTCCCGCAACTACTCCCAGAGTGACGCCGGTTGGAATCTGATAATAGTTCGAGGCCACCATCTTTCCCCCAATAAAAATCAACACCACCGCCAGTCCGTAGTGTAGATAGTGAAACAATTCCATCATCCCAGCAAGCACGAAGTACATCGAGCGCAGACCCAGGACCGCAAACACGTTGGAGGTGTAAACAATAAACGGTTTAAGGGTGATAGCGAACACCGCAGGGATCGAATCCGTCGCGAACAGCAAATCGGTAGTCTCGATCACGACCAGCACCGCCAGCAGCGGCGTCGCGTACAAGCCCGCGCGCCGCACCACGAACTTGTCTCCCTGATAATCCTCGGTCAGCCGTATCCAGCGGCGAAACCAACGCTGCACGGGATTATTCTCCGGCTCGATTCCAACATGGTCCTGACGAAACAGCTTGATTCCGCTGTAGAAGAGAAACGCCCCGAAGATGTAAGTAATCCAATGAAAGCTCCGAATCAGGCCAATGCCCACGACAATGAAGACGCCCCGCATGACCACGGCACCCACGATTCCCCAAAACAATACCTTGTGCTGGTGATCCAAAGGAACGCGGAAGTACCGGAAAATCAGAAGGAAGATAAATAGATTATCGACGCTCAGCGACAGTTCAACCACGTAGCCGGTGACGAATTCCACTGCGGTCGCATGCCCAGAGCGAAAATAAAGGAGCACGGCGAATGCACAGGCGAGACCGACCCAGGTGGCGCTCCAGGCCAGTGCCTCGCGAAACTTCACCGCATGGCTCGGCCGCTGCAAGAACCCCAGATCGAGTAGCAGCATGCCGAGCACGAAAAGATTGAAGAGAATCCAGAACAGTAGCTGGTTCAATGGATTTCCAACACCAGAACTTCCAAGTGCCAATTTTCAATTGCCAATTGAGAATCGAAGATCCGCTCTAGTCCGGTCTTCCCCATTTTCCCTCTTGCCAAGGCTGCCACATACCAAACGTCTTCATCAGTTCGTCGAGATGCGTCTCGACCAAGGTCTGCTCGATTTGTGCGTGATGAAGGCGAGGACCGAGCCGTTCCGGAGCATAGGCAATGTCAAATGTAACTGCCGCCGCCTCAGCCACGTGTTTCTTGAGTTGCGCCAGATCGATCTTGTCGAAAGTATCGGACGTGGCGTGATAATTGATCAGGTAATTCGCTTCCTCCTGCTCCGCCACCAGCGTCGGTACTCCCTCCAGCATGAAATCGAAATGGTCCGTGCCCCATTCGGCGGTGGTGAGCAGCGTCGTTGCGCCAAACTGCTTCAAAGGCGCAACCACGCTGTTTGCAGCGTCCACCACATCTTTCCGCCCGCCGAGAGAAAAACCTGTAACCCGGCCCGTTCCAGAATCGAAGATCACCACCCCCGCAGCCTTGTCCAATTCAGCGCGATGCGCGACCGCGTAGGCATGCGATCCCACCAATCCCTCCTCCTCGCCGGAAAACAGGATGAAGCGAATGCTCCGCCGCGGCCGCAGGCCCGCGGTTTTTATCGCGCGAAGCGCGTCGATCACCAAAGACGCATTACATCCGTTGTCGAGCGCCCCCGTGCCCAACTCCCACGAATCCAGATGCGCTCCCAGAATTACGAACTCCTTTGGTTTCTCGCTGCCGCGTATCTCGGCCACTACGTTTGCCGCGATGACTGGCCCACCCACGCGATTAGGAATTGCCAGATCAGCACGAAGCTTCTGACCCGAAGCCAGCAGGCGAGCCATGCGAGCAGCATCCTCTCGCGCCACCAGCACCATGGGAATACCAACAATTTCACCTTGCTGAGAGTCCGTATGACGATAAAGCAAGTCATGTGGACGCGTGGATTGGACGGCGATGGCAAGAGCCTTCCCTTGCAGGGCGCGGAGAATAATGCCAGGAGCCCGCAAATACTCGGCGAACAGGTCATCCCACTTCGCCATTTCCTGGGAATGTACGAGCAACAAAGCGCCGGAAATATTCCCCGCTTTATTAAAATCTTCAACCTTGCCGTCGCCCACGTCGATGACCGGCACATCCTGATGAGCCGCCAAAGCCGGAGCCCAAGCCATCGAGACAACGCGCACATCGAAATGTTCCGGCGCGGAGATGCTCATGCGGGTGAAGCCCTCCCCCCAGGAAGCCTGAATGGTGAAGTTTTCCGTGTGCACGCTGTCTGCGCCCGCCGTCTTGAAGGCCGCCACACCCCAATCCACCGCTTGGCGCATAGCCAGTGTCCCCGGTACCCGGCCTCCAATCTCATCGGTAAGCCGCTGCAGGTTGGTTTCGAGGGGCGAAGGCTTCAAAGCTTCTGCGATGACCTGGTCGACAGGGTTTTGAGCGGACGCGACTGCAGTCGCAAATAAAGATAAGAACAAACCTACTTTCACAATTGGCATAAGTGTGGAATTAGAAAACAAATCGCGAGAAAGAGCAAAAGAGTTCCGTAACTACGACCTGCTACCATTGGTTTGGCTGTCGGAAGGAAGCAACCATGCGCTGGTACCAGTATGTGGCGTATTTTTTCGGGGGCATGTTCCTGGCGAATGCTCTGCCCCATCTGGGCAATGGGATCTCCGGACATGCCTTCCAGAGCCCCTTCGCATCGCCGCCCGGGCAAGGTTTGTCCTCCTCGATGGTCAATGTCCTGTGGGGCCTCTTCAACCTTGCCGTCAGTTACCTGCTCATCTGTCGAGTCGGCGCTATCAATTTGCGCAAGACGCAGCACGCACTCGTCCTTGGGGCGGGCATCCTCCTTCAGTCGCTCATGCTAGCCCACACCTTCGGACGGTTCCATGGAGGCCTATGAGTATGACTTGCCGGGAGAGCAAGACCAGTTCCCGCCACTCTGTTCAGGCGATACGGGTATTCCGCCCTCAAAGACTTTGAGAGTTTCTACTTCTTATCCAGCATCCGCACGGTTTCGAGGGTTACGGTTCCGACGATTTCCAAGCTCTTGGGGCTGAGCTTGTCCACCGTGTCTTGCGTGGTATGCCAGAAAACGTTGTTGTAGCCGTAATTGAAATCGATCAGGTCGGCGCTGGGGACGCCGCGCTGCACAAAGGGTTCGTGGTCATCCGACATCGGGAGCGCTCGCGCAAAGAAGTGAGATTGGTAGCCCAGGTGGGACGCAGCCTGATAAACCATATCTTCAAGCCAGGGCGTTGAATTCTGATCGCGGTCAATGTTGAGGTCGGTGTCGCCGATCATGTCTTCCAGAAGAAATGCTTTGATCTTCTTGATGGTTCCGTCGTCCTGCCATCTCTGGGCAAGGTGGCGCACTCCGTAGAGCGCCTCAGGATCAAACCACGGCAGCCGCATGGACTCTTCCGCATCGTCCCACAGCAGCCACACGCTGTAGCCGTCGCGTTTTTTGCCGCGCAACTGGTTCGCGATTTCCAGCAGCAGCGCGCTCGATGACGCGCCGTCGTTTGCGCCAACGTAAGCCGTATCTTTCAACGGATAATTTGTGTCGTAATGACTGGCAATCACGATGATGCCGTC
This sequence comes from uncultured Acidobacteriota bacterium, assembly GCA_963832245.1. Classification (GTDB taxonomy): domain Bacteria; phylum Acidobacteriota; class Terriglobia; order Terriglobales; family Acidobacteriaceae; genus JABDBE01. Next base: position 961,343 of record CAWHTG010000003.1, on the reverse strand, counting down.
GCGCGACCCCGGGTACTTCGCAACGATGTTGTGGACGGGAAACTTCCCCTCGGTAGAGTCAATGGTGAAATCGTCATCTTCGACCAAATCACCTTTTAAGTGGGCGTGAATATAGTCCTCAACTTTTCTGTGATTCGCGCTCCCGATAGGACGAGGTCCGAAGGTCACGATTTCCTTCACATATCGCATGGCGCGAATTTCGTTGAATTCGGCGAAAGAAGGCCCGGCGCTGGGAATGTCCGTAATCTTGCCTTCCATGTGACCGCCCGAACTGGCGGTTGGTTCCGCGGCGGTTGCTCCTTTCTGCTGGGAGCAAGCAAGCAAGGTCAGAAAACACAGCAGGCCGATAATCCTGAGGACTTTCATGCGCCCTTTCGTTCCGCCCTCGCCTTGCGCTGCTTTGGATGCACCAGCCACGCGATTCCGATGCTCGCGAGGTACAGCCCGACCATGGGCGCTGCAAAAATGCACATATTCAGAATGTCCGTTGTCGGCGTAATAATGGCCGCGATGACAAAAATGACCAGAATCGAATAACGCACATTGCGCCACATCCACCCTGCGCTGACCACTCCCATCAGCGCCAGAAAAAAGACCAGAATCGGCAATTCAAAGACCACGCCCAACCCCAGAATCACGGTCAGAAATAAGTCCGTGTATTCATGGATGGTGATCATGGGCTGGAACTGTTTGCCGTAGCCGATCAGAAATTCCAGTGCCGCCGGATAAACCAGCTTGTAGCCAAACGCGCCCCCGGCCAGGAACAGACCCACCGTCGAAAACATGAAGGGCACAACATAGCGCTTCTCGTTCCGATAAAGCCCCGGCGAAATAAACATCCAAACCTGGTAGAGCACCACCGGGCACGCCACAAACAGTCCCGCCAGCAATGCAACCTTCAAGTAAAGGTTGAAGGGATCGGTAGGGTTCAAATAGACCAGAGTCTGCGGCATCCCATTCCGCTGGAGTGCCTCCATAATCGGCTTCTGCATCCAGCCGACAATTTTTTCGGCAAATCCCCAACAGGCAAAAAACCCAACCGCAATAGCAATAATCGAGTAGACAATCCGCCGCCGCAATTCCTCGAGGTGATCGAGGAAACTCATCGCCGGCATGACTTCCTTGGAAGCCGCTGGAGGCAGTTCAGCGATCTCAGGCATCGGGAGCCTTCACCATCGCGTCACGTTCCGAAGCAGGTGGTTCCGGAGCAGGCAGTTCGGACCGGGGCGGTTCGGAAGCAGGATCAAAACCCGCTTCTGGACGCGGATTGGGGCTCGGAGCCGATTCCAGGGTCAAAGGCGTTGTAGGCACGGCACCCTTCGCCGGCTGGGATGGGGGCAGAATCTGCTGGTGATTCTCGACCTCCAACTGCGAAATCTCCGACTCAATCTGCGCTCTGAACTCGTTGGAGGCCCGACGGAACTCGTTCAGCGCCTTGCCCACCTGGCGGGCAATCTCCGGCAATTTTTTGGGCCCAAAAATGACCAAGGCCAGCAAAAACAGGAAGATTGTCTCGGAAAAGCCCATGCAATTCATCATACTGCCCCGCCGTCATGGCGGCAACGGTGAAGGCGTGCTCTGACAACCTCTTGACATCGTCCGATCGCCCGCTGAGATTACGGCGAGAAAGTTCAGAACCCTCGGCTTCTCGCCAGCATCTTAAATAGGGAGTGAGCGGGTAAAGTTCCCTTACCTGGGTGGTTACTTAGGGTCAACTCAAACTTGGTTTCTACGATTTGGGGACGTGCTATACTGCGCTCAGATGCGGTCGCCGGGCCTTATCTACGCCCGAACCGAAGGAAACGAAAAGATGGCCCGTAGTTCTCGTCGCACACTTTACCTCGCAGTTTTTGTTCTTATCACCTGCGGATTTCTCGGCATGGTCTTCGGCCAGAAGATCAACCCCGCCGCTGCCCCGGGCGGCGATGCCGACGTGCGTGACAGCCTGCGCCAGTTCACCGACGTGTACAGCCTGGTCGAGCAAAATTACGCCGAGCCGGTGAACGCCGATAAAGCGATTTATAACGGCGCGATTCCCGGCATGCTGCATGTCCTCGATCCGCACTCGAATTTCTTTGATCCCAAATCCTACGCCCTGTTGCGCGAGGATCAGCGCGGCAAGTACTACGGCGTTGGCATGACCGTCGGCCCGCGCAATAACAAAGTCATCGTGATTGCCCCGTTTGCGGGTACACCCGCGTATCGCGCCGGCATTCGTCCCGGCGACGTCATCGTCGCAGTCGATGGCAAGCCTACCGATAACATGAGCACCAGCGACGTCGCCGACCTGCTCAAGGGACCCAAAGGAACCACCGTCCACATCACCATCGTCCGCGAAGGCACCGACAAACCCATAGAATTCGCTGTGGTCCGCGACGAAATCCCGCGCTACAGCGTCGACTTGCATTTCCTGATCAAACCCGGAATCGGTTATCTGCACATCACCGGCTTTAACGAGACCACAGAAAAAGAAGTCTCCGACGCCCTCGACCAAATGGGAGACTTGAAGGGTCTAATCCTCGACCTGCGCCAGAATCCCGGAGGCCTGCTCAGCGAAGGCGTGGGCGTAGCCGACAAGTTCCTGCGCAAGGGCCAGTTGATTGTTTCTCACCACGGCCGCAATTCGCCCGAGAAGCGCTACACCGCCAGCCACGGCGACGGGGGCAAAGAATATCCCTTGGTGGTTCTGGTCAACCGGGGCACCGCTTCTGCCGCTGAAATCGTTGCCGGAGCCATTCAGGATCACGACCGCGGGTTAATCGTCGGCGAGACCACCTTCGGCAAAGGTCTGGTGCAGACCGTGTATCCGCTTTCCGAAAATACCGGACTCGCCCTCACCACCGCTCACTACTACACTCCCAGCGGACGCCTGATCCAGCGCGACTACGCCAACGTCTCGCTCTATGATTATTATTTCGACCGCGAGGACGAGAGCAAGAGCAGCACCGCCAACCGCGAGGTCAAACTTACCGATAGCGGCCGCACCGTCTACGGCGGCGGCGGTATCACCCCCGACGTCAAGATCGATCCCATCAAGAGCACGCCGTTCCAGGATTCGCTGCTGCAGCACTATGCCTTCTTCAACTACGCCAAGCACTACATGGTGAATCACCATCCGACCAAGAGCTTCGAAGTCGACGATGCCGTCCTGCAAGACTTCCGCAAGTTCCTCGACGCCGAAAAGGTGCCCTTCACCGAGGCGGAGTTGATGCAGAACAATGACTGGGTACGCTCCAACATCAAGAGCGAAATCTTCGTCAACGCGTTCGGCCAGGAGGAAGGCCTGAAAGTGAAGGCGGAAGCCGATCCCGAGGTGTTGAAAGGCCTCGACTTGCTGCCCCAGGCCAAACAATTAGCCGAGAACGCCAAGCACGTCCTGGCCCAGCGCACGGTAAATCCGCTGAACCGTTAAGCAATGTAGGCGCGGCATCCGCGCCTCTGCGGCGTCGGATTCAATCCCGCAACGCACGGGTGGACACCCGGACGCCCCGTCCGGGTAGCCGAGCAAAGCTCGGCAGGATATGGCTTTAGCCATATCGCAAGTGGGTCTGTCCACAAGCGAAACGGCTCATCGCTCCGGTAACATTGACTTGCCCCCATCCCTATGTGACAATCCGCCCATAATCGCTCGTCCGGACTGTTAATGAATATTTCAACGCCGCACCCCCAGCAGAACACGGCCACAACATGGCCGTAGCCACAGAAGGAGCGTTAATTTTGCCCGCATTACTCGCCATCGCCGCCGGATGGACCGACTGGCGCTCCCGCCGCATCCCCAACTGGCTAACCATCCCCGGCCTGTTCCTCGGGATCGCGGCGAATTCCTACTTCCGCGGCTGGCCGGGAACCAAAGCTGCCCTGCTCGGCGCTGGCTTAGGCTTAGCTCTGCTTTTACCTTTCGTGCTGATCCGGAGCCTGGGCGCCGGTGACTGGAAATTCGTAGGCGCCCTGGGAGCTTTGCTCGGCCCGCAAAGTCTGCTCGCGGTGCTGCTGCTGGGAATCCTAGTGAACGGTTTGATGGCCGCAATCATGGTAATCCAGAAAAAGCGCGTACGTGAGACCGCCCGCAACCTGGCCCGCATGCTCGCCGCTTTCCTGACTATGCACTTGCCCGGACCCGACCTAACCCTGGATAATCCAGATTTAGTGAAAGTACCGTTTGGCGTAGCCGTCGCTATCGCCGTGATTTTATATACCAGCCGGCAAGCCTGGGGCGTTTGAAATGTAGGCGCGCGCCCTCGCTGCGTGCAGGAGTGAATTAAAAGCGTGGGTAAACTGAAAGCAATAGCGACCGGAACCAGCGGCTCAGAAATCGCCGAAGCCGCACTGGTGCTGCCCATTTTCTTCATGATCATGCTGGGCATCTACTGGTTCGGCCGCGCATTTAATACCTACGCCACCATCAATCATGCAGCGCGCGAGGGAGCACGAGTTGGGGTTGCGCAGACCTGCGCCACTTGCGCGAGCCCCAACATCTCACTGACCACGAATCAGATTGCAGCACAAGTCAAGCAGTCCCTCCAAGCTTCCAGCCTTGATCCGACTCAGGTCACCAACCTCGGGGCTGTGCCCACCGCGTGTGGGGGCGGGTCGGCGACTTGTTCGCAAGGCAGCGGCAACAACCCCGAGATCTGGGTCTGCTACAACGTACAACTGCAGCCCGCCGCCAGTTTGCCTGCCGGCTCTGGCGCGCCCGCCTGTGGGGTTTCGGTTCAGTTCCAATATCCTTATCAATTCTCGCTGCCATTCACGTCTCTCAATATGCAGAAAATAATGCTCAATGCCGGCGTGCAGATGACCGGAGAATATTAGGCCCATGTTTCGCAAGAACCAAACCCCAGTTTTGTCATCCTTAGCGAAGCGAGGGATCTGGGTACTGCGCATTGGCACCCAAAACGCTGCGATCAATGCGGTCCCATTGACGACGGCGTTACAGTTTGCGGAAAAGCTCCGATTTTCGACCTCAGCGCCTGAAGGCGTCGTTGAAAATACTTCACTTACGGCACGCCTAAAGGCGAGCCCGCGTCGTCAAGTTTTATACCTGCTTCGGGATACCGGCGCCGCCGCTATAGTCGAATTCACCGTCGCTCTCCCCTTGCTGGTGGTCCTCGTCGTCGGAATCTTCGACTTCGGCGCAGCTTTCAACCTCAAACAAGAGCTGAACAATGCCGTCCGCGAAGGCGCGCACTTCGGAGCCTCTCAGCCCAGCAACGACGTAACACCCACCAACGCAAAGCCGCCCTCCGTGGACGCGATCCGTTTCCTCGTCGACTCCTACTTGCAAACCGCCAAGATCAACGACTGCGGCCTAAGTGCTCTTAGTGAACCGGCAGGGGGGGGATTGGTGTGGACGTACAACGCCAACACTGGATGCGCCGGCACCCTTACGCTGACCATCAGCCGCGGCGTGGCCCTCGCAGTGGCAGCTAACGGGTCTACGGTAAACATGCTGTGCACCACTGTCCAGATTTCTTACCCGTACAAATGGCATTTCAATAACGTGATTCAGTTGTTGGTTCCAGGCGCCACATATGCGGGCGTAAGCCAGATTCCCAGCGATGCCACAGCCGCAAACGCGGATTGAGGTTGGTCATGCAGAAGAAACTTCTTTCGCGCCGACGCCCCCACGAACAAGGCCAGACCATGGTATTGGTCGCCATATCGCTGGTGAGTCTGCTGGCCATGGCCGCGTTGGCGATCGATATTGTGACCTTGTACGCTGCCCGCAGTGAGGTTCAGCGGGCCGCCGACGCAGCCGCCCTCGCGGGCGCAAAAGCAATCGCAGATTCCGGCATCACCACACTTTTGGTTACAGACCCGAACTTTACCACCGTGCAGCCCTGGGCCGTGAATGCTGCAACTGCCCAGATCAACGCCGTAATACAGAACAATCTGGTTGCCGGGGTCGCGCCCTCGCTGGTTGCGGGGTCGCCCTCCTTCACTTGGGCCCAAGGCAATCCGCAGGTCACCGTGAAATTGAGCAGCTCTAATCTGCCGACTTTTTTTTCCAAAATCTGGGGAGGCACCATCCCCGTCGCAACCGCCACCGCCACCGCCGAGGTCTACAATCCCGCCAACCTGCCAAATTTTATCCCCATCGTGCCCAAGGCGGTAAAGCCATGGCTGGTTGCCAATATCGATCCCAACACAATTAATACTCCGTTCATTGACGCGGCCGGGAATGTTGAAGCCGGCGTGATCGGAGAAGTGTTAAACCTCACCGCTGATTGTGGGCCCCCTGCAACCAGTTGCGCCCCCACCGATAATCCTCCGGGAAAAGGACCGGCAAACAACTCACCTCCCAACTATCTGCAGGTCGAGTACGTGCCCGCGCTAGTCACAGCTCCAAGCTCCCCCAATCCAAACGTGTGCCCCCCGTGCGCGGGAGCAACCGACTATGAGCAGAGCATCGAGTGCGCTGATGTGTCGACCTCGTATCAGGTACTTTCGTGCGGAGGCGGTGCTAGCACCGCGAAGTGGGATAACACCATCTACCCGGGCGGATTGGGTGGCTTAAGCGATCTCGGAACAGAATGTCTCATTCATGCGACCGGAACAGGAAAGAAAAAAGGACAGGACGAGCTCGACTCCTTACCGTGGCCAAGCAATCCAATGAAGATTACGGGGGGAAGTGGTAGCGCCCAGAACGGAAATCTGGTTACAACCAGCAATTCCATAGTCACAATTCCGATCATCGACAGGGCTGCACCGCTTCTGCCCTCCGGACCCGTCACTATTGACGGATACATCCAGGCATTCATAAATGAGGTTCACGGCCCCGGGAATCCGGCCCATCGAGGCGACATCGAAATCACTGTTCTCAACATCGCGGGCTGCAACTCAACCTCGACCAACCTCGCCGTGAATCCAGTCGTCGGCGGCTCTGGCACTTCGCCTGTCCCCGTCCGCCTGATCGGCCCGTAGACCAACGCGGGGTCATCGGGCACCAAACGGTGAACTATCCCTGGTAATCGAGGCCAAGCCGGGACAACCCGCGCCTACGCCACTACTTCGTCAGCGGCTTCAAAATCTCACCTAAAACATCGGGCCCTTCGATCCGCTCTAAATGAGGACTTCTGATTCCCTCGTGGTAGGGGATGGAGTAGGTCTTGAAGAACTTCGCATTTTCCACCAGCAACTCGATCGGTTGCTTGGTGTCTGTGGACGCGCGCAGCGCATCCAGCAAAACTTCCTTCGCCCAGGCTCGCCCGTTGATTGCGACCAGCTTCATCCCGGGGCCAATCCCCGCGTCGTACGCAGGCGATCCATTGATCACGTCCGTGAACTCGCCGTCTTCTTTGACCACAAAGCCCAGCGAGTAAGAAGCATCCACCGACTTGCGCACTTTCTCCGCCGTGTGAATGAACACATTGGGCTGATCGTTATACACCAGCCGCCATCCGCCGCGTTCGATGCCGCCCAGCGGCGCCCGAGGATCAGTTGAGTTCACCCGCTGCTTCAGCAATCCCGCCCAGTCGTACGGCGTGACCTGGTTCAGCGCGTGCACCACATCGTCAAACGTGTAAGGCACAACTTTCGGGGGACCGCTTTCGCCGCCATGAAAAAGACGGCAAAAATCATCCAGCGATTTTTGCCCATGGCTCTGCTGCCGGATGAGCGTGTCCACCTCCAGCCAAATCAGTTCGCCCTCGGGATAGTAATCCAGACCGCGCCGCCAGCTCTGCCACTCCGGCCCCTGCAAGCGCAAAATTTGTACCGACCGTGCCGTGTCCTCCAGTGGACGCCACGTGCGTCCCGGACGATGGTCGAGCATCGCGGCGGTTCCCGCCAAGGCTTCGCGATACTGCTCCGGGGTCCACAGCCCGGAACGCGCCGTCAGTATGTTGCCGAGATATTCGGTCAGCCCTTCGTACACCCAGAGCAGATCGCCGACCATAGGGTCCTGGTAATTGCGCGTCGCCAATCCCGCCGGCCGGCGATATTTTCCATTCCACGAATGTGCGAACTCGTGCGGCAGCAACCCCGCTTCCATCAGGTGCAGATCGGGATCCAGTAGCGTGCGCTCGCGCACGCTGTTATCGCTGGATTGGTGATGCTCCACGCCGTGATGGCCAGCCTCGTCGCTCAGCGTCAGCAAAAAGTGATATTCGAGATAATGACGCGCCCCGAACAGGGCCCCGGTTTCGGCCACCAGCTTGCGATACGCAGCCTCGTCGGCAGGCGTCATCGCCAACCCGGCTTCACTTTCGCTGACCATGTCGATGACGTGCACCGGCGTTTCTTTTAGCGAGGTGAGAACGATTCGACGATAATGTTCTCCTGCAATCAGAGGCGAGTCAACCAGCGTTGTAAGCGACACCTGCTTAAATCTCCTCATATCGGGATTCTTCGCGTCCCATCCTTCGATAGCATTCGACAGAATCAGCGCGGTCCCAAATTTCCATCCTGTGGGCAGCTGGATCGACGGAGCAACCTGCACCTCATCCGAACTCGCGCCCTGCGGATAAAGGACGACCTGATTCCAATTCAAGTCGAGAACATTGGTGGTCGCCGACGGTCCGGTTGCGCCCGCGCTGCCGTCGTTGGTGAGGGTATCGAACGAAACCTGCAACTCATTTGCCCCCGCAGGCACGTCGACGTGAAAGGCATACATATCCACGGGATCGCGTTGCCAGGCCAACGTTTGTCCACCAGTTTCCATCTTTATGCCGGTGACATTGGCAATCGGTCCGGCGGGACGGTGATTGCCGGGAATCCATTCCGGATACACCAGCGTGAGCCGACCGGGCTTCACTGGAATGGTGAGCCGCGAGTGATAGATGTTGCGAGACGCATCGCTCAAATCCACGAACAATCGCATGGACTGAGCGCCAGCCATGCTGCAAAGAAAAACGATGAAACATGCGGACAACAGGAAACAGCGCACGTAGGGCTCCTCCGGCAAAACTTCAGGTGGAAGTGAGCTTAACGGAGCCGATCATGTCCATGCAACTTGCGTAAGGTCAATCAAAGCTGGAGTTGCAAGGATTGTTGTCGTAAGATCGCCACGCACTGTGGACTTGAAATGCACTGCGGAGCTTTGCTCCGCCTGGACGGGCGAGGCGCCCGTCGCTACACGATCACAAGTTAACCTAATTGTTCGGGACGGCTGAGGGCTGGGCGTTGGCGGAGGATTTCTGGATTTCGGCGAGGCTCTTTTTGGCGAGCTCGATGTCATCTGGTTGTTTCGCCAAGGTGAGAAATAGTTGCATATGTTCCGAGGCGGCCTGGTAGTTCTGTTTCTGCAGGAAAATCATCGCTAGCAAGTACTGCAGTTTCGGAATCTGATGGGCTTCATCCACTCGAATTCCCTGCAGCGCGCTCTTTTCCGCGTCATCAAAATTCTTCAGATTGTAATTAGCCGCCGCATTGTAGTAATAGGCGGCGGGAAAATTTATTGGATTCAAGCTCACCAGTTTACTCGTAATGTCAATCACGTTTGGCCAGTCGTGGGCCTGCATGGCTAACTGCGCCAATCCGTCATAGGGGTTAACATATTTGGCATCGGCCGCCACCGACTGTTCGAACGAATGCTTCGCCGACTGCCCGTCATTCTTCCGTAATTGCAAGCGCCCCAATTGATACCACGCCGTAGCGTATCGAGGATAAATCTGCGTTGCTTTCTCGAATGACTTCTCGGCATCATCCCACTTGCTTTTTTTCTCTTGTTCAAGACCTTTTTCGAAAGCCTTTTTGGCCGGAGCCGGGGCCAGCGCACTGGTCACACTGATGCTGGTGCCGTCGACGTGGGCCAGGCGATGTAGCGGCACTCGGCCAACGTCGATGTTACTCATCTGGCCAGTCCGGTTGTTCAGTTCCACCGTTTGCGAAGAGAAGCCGGCCAGTTCGGCCTGAAGCTGGCAATCCTGCAAATCCAAGCCAGACTGCATACCCGTCCTTTGGACTACGTCCGAATTGCTGGCATCACTAATTGCCGCGGTGGCGCTCTGCGCGGGATCCCCTAACCGAAAGCTGAAGCTGCCGTGGGCATCGCTGTAAGCTTCGCTACGTCTGTGGCCGCGGCAAATGGTCTGAATCATTGCCGGCTCGGTCAGTTCGGTGCCGTCATCGAGGACTACTTTGCCGGTGACGAAAACGGCTGAGCCGGCGGTTGGGGGGGCTATCGGGGGGAAATTCGTGGATGCATTGGAGCCCGGAGAACCCACTGATGGCTTGCCTGCCCCGGAGCGCTGGGCCAAAACCGAAGCGCACAGGGCGAAAATGAGAAAGGCACAACGAAAAAGCGGGATCCTCATGACACCATCCCAGCACTATTACGGAAGTATATCGCTTTTGGCGAGCGGTCGAGCACTTATGTCAGCTGGTTGCAAAGATTTTACAAATGAGATCCCAAAGTGGCCAGTTGAGCATGCCCCAATCAAATGCCCAGAAATTGGGAACGGCAGACGAGGGGGTGAGGCGATCATCGATCTGGGAAGCAAATGGGCTGGCACCTTGAGGTACTAAAGTTTTCCGGCTTCGGAGACGATGTCGCTAATAGATGAGCGTTCCTGGGCGGGGCCCTGAATACCGCGAAGGAACCATGCTCTAAGGAGTGCCTTTGTGAGGATTCTAATCGCTGAAGACGAACCGCTTTTCCGCAAACTTCTGGAGCAATTGCTGTCCAGGGAATTCGACCTGACCGTAACCGAAGACGGTAACACGGCCCTGGCGCGTCTACGGGAAGAAGATGGGCCGGTTCTGGCGATCCTCGACTGGGTGATGCCGGGAATGACGGGCCTTGAGGTCTGCCGGCAACTACGTGCCCATCGGCGAACTGCCGGCATTTACGTTGTTCTGCTGACGTCAAGAAACAGTGCGGCGGACATTATTGCCGGCCTTCGCGCCGGCGCCGATGACTATGTGACCAAACCGATACAAGCGGAGGAGCTTCGTGCGCGAGTGCAGCTCGGTTGCCGGATCATCGAACTGCGAGCCGCGCTCAAAACCGAGATGGGAGCGCTGGCAGTGGCGCTCGCCCGCGAGAAGCTCCTGCTAAGGCGGTTGGCGTTGGTGCCGGAGCGCACTCCACGACGAGAGCCGAGGAAGGGAAATGTTTCGGTTGTCTGAAACGTGCAATCCCCCGCGGAAGCGTATTTCTAGCGTCCGAGTAATCCGAACACAGTGACACTATTGCTGGTTCCCACGTAGACTTTTCCGTTCACGACCACTGGTGTACCAAAGTGGCTGGCGGTTCCAAATTGATCCCGTTTTCCCGCCTGGTTCGAGTTGTAGAACTCGTTCGCCAAATTTCCGGCATCGTAAGCATGCAGCACGTCGTTGGGATCACTGTGCTCGATTGCCCACACGATGCCGTTGCTCGAGCCATTGGCCGAAACGCTGGGCGTGGTGCCGGGATAAGTAAACGAAGCCGCACTTTTGGAACGCGGCGAGATAGAGAGTCGGGCGTGTGAGAACTGGAATTGCAGCAGATTGTTTCCTTGCGGCCCGAAGTACATATTCCCGTTGAAGTAGGCCGACGTGCTCCAATCACCGTTTCCGAGAACCCCGTCGATCTCCTGATAAATCGCATTGTCGTTGTTGGGATTGAACTTTCCCATATTCGTGCGATCCACGATGTAAATGTTTTGATCCTTGCCCGCGCCGATCACTAAGTACCGGAACTTCCCGTTGATGTCTTTCATGGGCGGCAGCACTACGGCGCCTCCGGAACCCAGGTCTACATCGTTGTCTGATTCTGAAACCGTGTCATACATGTTGAAATAGTCAATCACGCGAAGTTTGTCGTTCGCCGGTGAGGCTTTGATGAAACCGTTTCCGTAGTCTCCCTTGCTAGGGAAGCCTTTCTGGTTCAGAGTGGTATCGAAAGTGCCGTTGGCATCAAGGAAAAAAATGTTCTGCCCATCGGAGGCGATCCCAGCGCCGCTTTGCCAGATCGATCCGCCCTCGCCATTCGGCGTCAGGTTCAACACACCGGTCTGCGTCAGGGTGCTTTCGTTGTACCCGATCAACCATCCCGTGTACGGCCGCTGGTCACAGTGGGAAGTCCACGCCGTATAGACGACATGGTTTAGCAGGAGCAGTCCCTGTCGCTCAGCATACTGTCCGGGGTCAAAAATTACGTAACCATCGTGGCTGTTGTCGCCCGTGCCCGGGTATCGGGCCTGAACCGTAATTGGTCCCCCGAATTCTTCCGCGCCCGTGGTGATATCCAGGGCGTGAATACGTTGAAAGTAGTTCGAAGAGTTCTTGCTCGTGGCCACCACATAGATGGTGCCATGAGGACCGCTCGAGCGATCGATGACCGGAGTGGAGGTTATACCAATCTGCGGACTGATCTGGCCGCAGCCATGATCATCCGACGGAGACTCGCCCGAGCGCAGAACGGACACATGCCATAGAGGAGTGCCGGCGTCAGCATCGAAGGCGTACACGCTATCGTTTTCAGTAACCGTGTAGACGACATTGTGCGTTCCCTTACCTTGAATGGAGACCGCAGAAAGATACAAGGGCTGAGCGTCAATGATGCCGTCTACTGAAAAGGTGAACAGCTTTCCAAAGTGCGAAGAGTTGACATTGCTGGTGGTCAAAATAGTCTCTTGCAGGTTGTGACCGGTGCGAGCGATGTCATAGTGATAAGTAACCACATCCGTGGCTGAGCTCGCCAGCGCCGTGCAGAGGCAGAAACAGATTAAGCAGAACAGCCGAAAGGGTCCCGATCTCAGTGGTAGAATTACGAGGTAATCAGCGCAACGGGGCAAATCACAATGCCGTTCGTCGGCGCGCTGATTCATATCACCACAACTTCGTCGCTCGCATAAAGTCGTTAGCATAAAACCTCCTGGATATTTCGTTTGCTGTGACGGCACAATGAGGTGTGTTGCGGCCACGCCCCTGATGAGTGCAACTTTGATGCTTAATCTAAGCACTGAGATTAACGCCTTGTGAAATTTCTATTCGCAATGGGCTACCTGCGATGCTCAAAAATTTTCGTTGGAAGAATATCTTGACGTGTCTTCTTAACCCTGGGGGATGCTTGACGGGTCCAGAGGAAAGTCTCTCGGTTTTATGAGTGGTCGTCAATGTGAAAGGTTTTGCACATAGGCGTTCGAAATCTGTCATTCCAGTATCGACAATGTGGGAAATAGCAGTCCACCAAAGTGCAGTGATTAGAAATATTTTTGAGGGTATCCCCTCTTCCTTGCTGCGGCGCGGACATGTACGCTTAACGACCAGAGGATTCCGCGATCATGGTTCGAACAGGTCGAACGAGCTTAAATTGGATCTCTACCATCCTCTCGATCTGGTTGTTTGCCATCGCCTGCCGGGCGGGGGCAGCATCCAATGATCAAACCACACGCGGCTTGGGTCCAGTGCTGCAATACATCCACTCGGATTGGGACCTACTGACACGCTCCATGGCGCGGTGCGATAGCATCGTGGATCCAAAGATGCCAGAAGCACCGTTGCTCTATTTGCCAGCCAGCTTCGCCGAACCCGACTCAGTGAAGCAGCTCAAACAAAACTGCAAGGTGCAGGTTGAACACTTGCCCGTGGTAATTCAGCACCCTGGGCAGGCCGATGTGGCCACAATCTCGCCGCAGGGTTTGTTGTTCCTGCCAAATCGCTATGTAGTTCCTGGCGGCCGTTTCAACGAAATGTATGGATGGGACAGTTATTTCATTATTCTCGGGCTGGTACGCGATCATCGACCAGACCTGGCGCGAGGAATGGTGGAAAACTTTTTCTTTGAAATCGAGCATTACGGTACGATCCTGAACGCGAATCGCACCTATTATCTGACCCGCTCCCAGCCACCATTTCTGACTTCGATGATCATGGAAGTTTACAACGCGGAGAAGGCCGCGGGCCATGTGGACAAAGACTGGCTGGCTCGCGCCTACGGATTCGCGGCGCACGACTATGACATGTGGGTGCGTGAGCCTCATTTGGCGGGCTCAACCGGGCTTTCGCGGTATTACGATTTCGGCAATGGGCCGGCGCCCGAGAGCCTTCAGGATGAGACCGGACTGCGTCGCAGAGTTACCGGCTACTTTCTACTTCATCCGGAACTGGATCGAACGTATGTGCTGGTGAAGGACAGCGCCCACACTGCGCAGGAAGCTGCTGGACCTGACTATACTGTGCAAGTCTGCGACGTTACCAAAACGATGTCACGCCCCGGATGCGATACCGCCGCCACGGTACAGTTGAGCGCCGATTACTACAAGGGGGATCGGAGCATGCGCGAATCGGCGTTCGACATTTCTTTTCGCTTTGGGCCCTACGGCGCGGCCACGCATCATTTCGCTCCGGTCTGCCTTAACAGCCTGCTTTATAAAACTGAGAAAGATCTGGAAGAAATCAGCCAACTGCTGGGTAAGACCGCCGAAGCAGGGCAATGGAAACAGCGGGCCGAACAGCGCAAGCAACTCATCGACAAGTATCTGTGGGACGATCTGCGGGGATTGTTTTTCGACTACGATCTCCGCACCGGAGCGAGATCCACCTACGAGTACCTGACCACGTTCTACCCGCTGTGGGCGGGGCTGGCCAGCCCGGAGCAGGCGCAAGCCGTAGCTCGAAACCTGAAAATATTCGAACAGCCCGGAGGATTGGCCACGAGTCCGAATAACACGGGAATGCAGTGGGACTACCCGTATGGATGGGCTCCACTTCAATACCTTGCCGCGGAAGGGCTGCGCCGCTATGGCTACGCGGCGGAGGCCGACCGAATTTCTTACGAATTTCTTTCCACGGTCGCGGACAATTTCCGTCGCGAGGAAACCATCCGCGAAAAATACGACGTGGTCACACGGTCGTCCGAGGCGCGTGTGAGCGCCGGATATCAAGCCAACGTGGTCGGCTTCGGTTGGACCAACGGGGTTTTTCTCGAGCTACTGCAGGAACTGCCGAAAGCGATGGTCGACCGATTGGCTAAGGAACAAGACGCATCGCAGTCCGGCCATCCGTAAATGCTGGTCCGTCGCGTTTTCCGCCATGATCTACCAAATGCTCTGTCATCCTGAGCGCGGTGGATGCTTCGCGCACGAGCGGCTGCGCTCTGATGACAAGCGAAATCCGCATGGTGAGAAAATAGCTTGCACCGCAAACCTCGCCGGGTGCATACTTCGCACGACAGGAGGGCTCCTATGCACAGAATTGCATTGTATATAGCCATTGGCCTGCTTGGCGTCAGCGTCGGTCATTCCACTACGCCGGCTGCTGACTGGGCGATTAACGCCACTGCAATTGAGGCGTGCAGCTGTCCACACTTCTGCATGTGTTATTTCAACGCGCATCCAGCGGCTCACCACGAGAATGGCAAAACCGAGCACTTTTGCAAGTTCAACAACGCGTACAAAGTCAATAAGGGACATTACGGCAGCGTCGATCTCACCGGCGCCAAGATATGGCTGAGCGGCGATCTGGGCGGCGACTTCTCGCAGGGCCAGATGGATTGGGTTGTCGCGACCTTCGACAAAGGCACCAGTCCCGAGCAACGGCAAGCGCTTGGGGAAATCCTCGGCCACGTATTTCCCGTGAAATGGAAATCGTTTCAGACCGCCGAAGGAGATATCGACACCTGGACCTTCGATAAAGACCAAGCGCACGCGACGCTCAACGGCGGCAAGACAGCTGAGATCAAGCTCAAGCGTTTTCAAGGGATGACGGACGAACCGGCTGTGCTGAAGAACGTGAAGTATTGGGGCACACCGCGCAACGATGGTTTTGTGATGATGCCCAACGAATTGGAGACGTACAAGGAGGGCCCCAAGGCCTACGAATTCAAAGGAACCAACGGCTTCATGCTTACCTTTGACATGACGTCAAAAGACGTTCCCGCGCCGAAGGACTCTTCGATGGCCTACTGACAAATCTTTCCACTTGTCCGCCCAAAGCGTCAGAGTCCTTCTGACGCATTTTTTTTAGGCTGACATAAGGGCTGCAGTTTGAATTTCCGTGTCCTGGAGCTGCCCTCAGCTTTCATTGACTTGCGGGTTTTCCCGACGTAAGATTCGCCCGAATGATCGGCCAAATCATCTCGCACTACCGCGTTATTGGAAAGCTGGGGCGCGGCGGCATGGGCGAGGTCTATCTGGCTGAGGACGAGCGGCTCGGACGAAAAGTGGCGATTAAGTTCCTTCCAGCCGAAGTCGCTACCAATGAGAATGCCAGGCTACGCCTGCTGAGAGAGGCCCAGACCGCAGCCACTCTCGACCACCCCAATATATGCGCCATCTATGAGGTTGGCCAGGAGGTCGGCCACACTTTCATCGTTCTTCAATACATCGAAGGCGAAACCTTGGCTGCGAGGCTCAACCGCCAGTTGCCCGATTTGCGCGAGGCGCTCGCGATTGCGGCACAGGTGGCCGACGCCCTGAATGAAGCGCACGCACGTGGCATCATTCATCGCGACATCAAACCCGAAAACATCATGCTCACAATCCGCGGCCAGGTTAAGGTGCTCGATTTTGGTTTGGCCAAGGTTTTGCGTGATCCGGGCATTGCCGAACCCGACGCTGAAACCGGGACCTTGTTGAGCATGCCGGGAATGCTGATGGGCACAGTGCCCTACATGTCTCCCGAGCAGGTTCGCGGCGAGGAGTTAGATTGTCGCAGCGATATCTTCAGCTTCGGCGCCGTGTTTTATGAATTGCTGAGCGGACGGCGGCCCTTCGAGGCCAAAAGCACGGCCGAAGTCATCTCCGCGATTCTGACGAGGGAACCGCTGCCGATCACCCGCTCTAGCCTCGGCCATAGCGGCAACGCCGAGGAGCGGCTGATACGAAAATGCCTCGAGAAGGACGCAGCCCAACGCTACCAGTCGATGGGCGATTTGATCTCGGACCTGGCACAAATCCGCCGTGAATACGAGAACGGACAAGTTCGACCCGCGTCCGAGGCCAAGCCTGTAAACGCAGCAGCCGCCGGCGCCGAGGGCAGACGGCGCCGGCTTCGCGTTTCTAAGCTCGGGCTGGCTCTAACGGCGCTCGCGCTAGTAGTGGCGGCAGCCGTGTACACGTTGTCTTTTCGGACCCCGAAGCCCACCTCCGCATCGGGCGTCAAGTCCGCCAACCCCGCGGCCTACGACGCCTACATGCGCGGCATGGTTACTGTCAGAAGGGAAAATCCCACCGATAATGAAGCTGCCATCAAACTGTTCCAGCAGGCGGTAGCTGCCGACCCAAACTTCGCTGCCGCCTATGCCGAACTAGCCCGCGCCTATAGCATCAAAGTGCGTTTTTTCGCGCCGGTCGCTGAAAAGAAAAAGTTGAATGAAGATGCCGAAGTGAATGTGGACAAAGCGCTCGCGCTAGACCCCAATCTGGCGGAGGGTTATTTTGCCCGCGGTCTAATGTTGTGGACACCGTACAAGCGCTTTCCTCACGAACAGGCCGTTCAGTCCTACAAACACGCAATAGAACTGAATCCTAATCTTGATGAAGCCCATCACCAACTGGGATTTGTCTACCTTCACATCGGCTTGCTCGACCAAGGATGGCAGGAGATTCAAAAGGCATTGGCGATCAATCCTGGGAACACTCTGGCGCGATACCGCCTGGGCGTCATCGATATGTGCCGGGGTAAATACGAAGAAGCGTTTCAGATTTTCAATACCACTCCGCTCGAACAAAGCCCGTCACTTCTCGCATCCTATACTTCTACGGCCCTATTCCGGCTGGGGCGGAGCCATGAAGCCTCGGTGCTCATCGAGCAATTCCTTAAAGACTATCCCAAGGACGAGGGCGGGTTGGTTACGAGCGTAAAGGCCATGATGCTGGCCAAGGCTGGAAAGCAACGCGAGGCAGAAGACTTGATGCAGCGCGCTGTCGATATTGGTCGAGGTTACGCTCACTTTCATCACACCTCATACAACATGGCTTCTGCCTATGCTCTTATGAACCAGCCCGAGCCCGCAATGAAATGGTTGCAAGTGACCGCCGATGAGGGCTTCCCCTGCTATCCGCTTTTCGAGGGTGACGCTAACCTGGACAACCTGAGAAACGATCCCCGTTTTATTTCATTTATGGCGAAGATCAAGCAGCAGTGGGAGCATTACAATGCAACACTGTGACATTTGGTGGTTGGTGAAGCGGGGGCTGTCAAGACAAGAGCCAAGCTGACCCACTCCCTTTCTTAGAAAGTCTTCTTCAGCATGTCTGCGAGGTTGTGGATATCGTTGGGGCTGGCATCGCCGATCACGAAGTAGCGTAAGCCGTCGCGACCCCAGGTTTCAATATTGAACGATAATTGTTTCTGCGTGGACGAACTCGATCCTAACTCCTGGCCGACGGCGCGATCCGGAAAGATGAAAACCGAAATCTCATGTTTGCGAATCTGGTAGATTAGCTCTGCTCCCGGCGCCTGGCCCAGATAGACGACGCGGCCCCCAACCAAGGTAAATTCCGAGTTTTGCAGTTCAGGAAGGTTGAAGGTGAAGGGAATTTTTCCCTGGAACCAGGGCTTCACGGTGTGTCGATCGGTAGAAATCACGTCCACCGGATTGGCGCTGGCGAGGGTAGACACGTGAAGATCGGCAAGTTCGCTGAAGGTGTGCTGCCGCTGCAGTTGTAGCTGCGTGACAGTCAGGGTGATGAATCCAGCGATGAGCAATAGTGCGACTGCGGCGGTCGCCCCCAGCCACAGGCGTACCGGCGAGAAGCGTGGCTTGGTCGCGATACTTTTTCGTATGCGCTCGCGAAATTCAGGGCCCGGGCTGTAGCGCTTGCCGGCGGAGTGTACGGCCCGTTTGAGTTGGACCCGGTTGAGGAGATCTGCGGCACAGGACGAGCAACTTCGCAGGTGAGCGTTCAAATCCCGCGTCTCGTCTGGGGAGAGCTCTCCGTCGAGGTAGGTATCGAGTTTTCCGCTCCAGGCATCGGCCATGTTAAGTCCTCACCAACTTCTGTTGCAGGATTAGGCGAAGCGCTTTCCGGGCGCGCGACAGCCGCGACATCACGGTTCCCATGGGAATCGAAAGCGTCTCCGCAATTTCCTGGTAAGACATTTCCTCTACTTCGCAGAGCAACAGAACCTCGCGAAAGTGTACTGGCAGGGATTCGATTGCTGTCTGCAGGGCTTGCTGTTGGGATTGCTCGATGAATAAAGTTTCAGGCGTTTCGGGACCGGCGGGCAATTCTGGGAGATCGTCAGAATCCAGCGCAACCGTTGCGCTCGCCTTGAGCCCAGTGCGCGATGTCAGAAACGTATTTCGCAGAATTCTATACATCCATGCGCGGAAATTTGTGCCCGCCTGGAATGACGCAAATCCCTTTAGCGCCTTGGCATACGTCTCCTGCACCAGGTCTTCGGCTTCGGAACGGTCTTGGGCGAGCCAGTGCGCGAAGTTATAGAGCTGATCAAAAAGAGGCATGGCCAGCTCTTCAAATGTCGCCGCCGTCAAACGCGCTTCCGCCACCTCTATAAGGTAAACCAGGGACCGCCGAATTTATTCCATGACCATTGGAGACAGGCAATTTGCAGCGGTTACTACTACGCTTGTTGGGCAGCGACGGACGGCTGGGTGGGGGTGGGAGCGCCGGTGACGAAGGAATCGGCAAAGGCATCGGCAATGGTGTAGCGGATCACGCTTTCATAATCGGCGCCCAGAAATTTGCGAAGTCGGTCCGTGTTCATGATGTACTCGCTGGTCATGTAAGGCAGGGCTCCGGGCGGGATGGCGGAGATACCCAGCTTCCATAAGAGCTGTAGAACCAAGCGGAAGGACCACTTTCCGGGAACGCGTCTGAGGTTGGCGTGGGCGAGCTCGATACAGCGCGCGAAGGTCAAAGGCTCGGCGCGACCGGCGACATTGAGTACCGTAAGGCGTTGGGATTCAGGCTCAGTGCGATAAACGATGTGCGCTAGCAGTCGCGCCATATCGTCTACATGGACAAACTGAAGTCGATTCTCGAGATACTTGTCTCCGTAGGGCAAGAGACAAGGTAGGCGCCTGCCTTTCTCCCGCATTTTAGATGCCCGTTTGGCTCGGCCGTTGGGCGTGCCGCGAAACGCGCCGAGCATATAATTTTCCACGCTGGCGCCGGCAAAAATGTGCGGCCGCAGGGTATAGACGCTGCAGTTCCGCAGCGCAGGCGCGCGTTGCTGGACGACCTTATCAGCCTCCATTTTGTGAATCGCGTACGGCAGCGTATGCGCGCCCAGGGGAAAGTCCTCGCTCACCGGTTCCGGCAACCTGGGACCGTAGGCGGAAACGCTGCTGAGAAAGATAAATCTGCCGACGATAGCATCATCACGATTGGCTTCAGTGATTGCCTCCATCACGCGAGCCGTTCCAGCCACATTGATCTGCCACATACGGTCGAGGTCGAGCACACCGGTGCGGACGGGATCAAGCACAAAGGCCAGGTGAATTACTGCGATCGGGCGCGTTTCCCGTAGCAGCAGAAACAGATCGCGGCAGGATTCTTCCAGGCCGAGATCCATGGGCACAAAACGCAGGGGATGACTGCTCTGGGGTGGATTCAGGTCGATTCCGATAACCTGACAGTGCGAAAGTAGCGGCAACAGTCGCACCCCCAGGTTACCGGCAATCCCAGTTACCACGACCCTTGGCTTCTCATCATCCATTACTTGGGGCCAGGGGAAGAAGGCTTGGGCGATGGGCCACCTGTCGGTGCTGGCAAAGGCATCCCGTGCTGGACCGGCGTTTCCGGGCCGAAATAGCTTTCGTCCAAGGTTGGAGTCGCGGACTGCTGAGCCGCCTGCATTTGTTCCTGCAGGCGCTGGTTGCGCAAGCTTGCGCGGATCTCCTCCTTCACCTTATCCAAGGGCTCAACTTCTTTTGCGCCGACCTTGTAAATGTAGTACCCGCTGGGGTCGGAGATTACCTCGGAGAATTCGCCGGTCTTCAAATCCATGACGGAAGCCTGAGCCGGAGGCAGGGCGTTGCGGCGGACATCACCCATTTTCGTGCTGGGTGGCTTCACCTTGCTTCCAGCGAGTTGGTAGGCCTCATCTTGAAGCTTGCTGAAGGACTCGCCGGCGACGGCTCGCGCGCGCAGTTTGTCTGCTTCTTTCTGCATGGCCTCTTCGGCATCCTTGCGGCGCTTTTCCTCTGCCGCGGCGCTGAGTTTGACCTTGGAGGCAGGAAGAGTTTGAGAACGCGGAACAAGGATGCGCTGCAAGTCGGCTTCTTCATAGTCGGCAGAGTGGTTGTGGTAATAATCTTCGATGTCCTTGTCCGAGATCTGTCCGGCTTTCTCCTGCACTGCCTGATTGAACAGCTGGGACAAGACTTGGAGACGCATTAACTTCATACGATCCTCGAACTTTGGTCCCTGATCCAAACCCATTTCATGTGCCTTTTGCGCCATGACGAGTACCATCGCATAACGTGTAGCGAATTGCCGACGCACGCGTGGGGGCATATTAGGCTGAACGGTGTCCAGTATCTTTTCGAATTGAGCGCGGGTGATTACGGTTTTGCAATTCGGGTCGGCAGTTTTGTCGGCGGGCGGATTGTCGCATAGTCCGTTAATCGTGACTATGGGGGCATCGGGCGGGACTTTCGACGCCTCAGATTCTTTGTTCTCCGCGGGATTGCCGGCAGCGCCAGCCGGAGCACTCGGTTGTTGGGCCGCAGGAGTGGATGTTGAATTCGGCGCTTGCCCCCAGGCCAGGGCTGCAAGCAGCAGACAGACTAACGCGTATTGCGTCATATTTAGCGATTCCTCCCAGGAAGATCGAATAAGGTCAGTGAAAATCCTAGCACAGAGTTCAGCCGCTGTCGGCGGGCAGGCCAGAAATGGTCCGAGACGGTCAATTGGCGGAGGAAGTCGTGAGCGGCGATAATGCTCTTATGGCCAGATCGCCAGCCATTGACAGTCCTGCCTCCATGCGTGCGGAAAAACGTGCAGCGGCAGGGAATTCGGTGCTGGCGGCGATCGCCATTACTACGTTGAAGGTCGTCGTCGGGCTCAGTACCGGGAGCCTGGGCATCTTGTCCGAGGCGGCACACTCCGGCCTCGATCTTATTGCCGCGGTGGTCACGTTTTTTTCCGTCCGGGTCTCTGACAAGCCTGCCGACGCCGATCACCAATATGGACATGGCAAGGTAGAAAATTTCTCTGCTTTTATCGAGACCGGCCTCTTGCTGTTGACTTGCGTTTGGATCATCTACGAGGCCGTCAAACGCCTGTTCTTCCGGCACGTGCAGATTGAACCCAGCGTTGCCGCCTTTGCGGTCATGTTCATTTCCATGGCGGTGGATTTTTGGCGCTCGCGGGCCTTGGGAAGAATTGCGAAGAAGTATGAGAGCCAGGCGCTCGAAGCCGATGCCTTGCACTTTTCAACCGACATCTACTCGAGCGGCGTTGTGGTGGTGGGATTGGGGCTGGTGCTGCTCGGTCGCGTGTATGGTGTAGATCGACTGCGCGACGCTGACCCGGTCGCCGCGCTGTTTGTCGCCGGAGTCGTTGTATACGTGAGTTCGAGGCTGGCCCGCAGAACCGTCGATGCCTTGCTCGATGCGGCCCCGGCGGGTGTGCGTGGCAAAATTCTGGCCGCGGTCAACAAGGTGGATGGATTACTCGAAGTGGATCGAGTGCGCATCCGGCGGGCGGGCAACCGTTACTTCGCCGATCTCTCAATCGGCTTGGCGCGCAACGTAACCTTTCAGCGTTCGGAGCAAGTCGCCGATGCCGTGACCTCGGCTGTCCAAGGGGTCTTACCCGATGCCGACGTAGTTGTGCGGTCGGTGGCACGGCCGGCTCGCAGAGAAAACATTTTCGACCGGGTTCGTGCTGTGGCCACACGCAACAACTTCAACGTGCATGACATAAGTGTTCAGGATCTGAGTGGGCGTTTGCATGTCGAACAGCATCTTGAGTTGGATGAGAGTCTGAGCCTGAAGCAGGCACATGATAAGGTAACCCGGCTCGAATCTGATATCCGTCACGACGTACCGGAGATTTCAACCATCTTAACCCACATCGAAAGCGAACCAGCGACAATCGAAACAGGCGATGAAGTAGTGCGGGATGCGTTATTGGAGAAGAAGCTGAAGGCGGTAGCGAAACATTTTCCCGAAGTGCTCGATGTGCACGACGTCGAGGTCAAACACGTACGTGGCCGGCTTTATGTTTCGTGCCACTGCACGTTTTCGGACGAATTGCCGCTCTCGCGGGTGCATGATATTTCGACCGAGTTGGAGCTCCAGTTCAAGCAGAAAGCGCCAGAACTATTTCGCGTGCTGATCCATCCGGAGCCGCAAACCGATAATCGACGGTAGAGGAGGAAGTGGCATGGTTGAAGCGAAGGCGATGTGGACTGACGAGCACCGTTTCCTGGGGCAGGCGAGCAGCAGCCATGGCATCGTCATCGATGGCGCCAGCAAAACCGGCAGCAGTCCCATGGAACTTGTATTGATCGCGTTGTGCGGATGCACCGGATACGATGTTGTCAGCATCCTGGGCAAGAAACGCGAACCCTTCACCAGCGTTGAGGTGCGGGCCGAGGCCGAACGGGCGGCGACTCCACCCACTGTCTATACGGAAATCCGTCTGGTCTATCGGGTAGGAGGGAGCGTTTCGCACAAGGCGGTTGAAGACGCGGTGCGGCTCTCCGAAGACAAATATTGCTCGGTTGCGGCCATGCTGCAGAAGACGGTCAAGATTACGTACACGATCGAGTACATATAAAAACCCACGTCGGGAGAGGCACCCTCGGCTGTCCGCCCGAGCAAAGCTCGACAGCTTACTGGTTGTGCAGGCCAGATAGAACGAAAGATCGGCACTCCGCAATTGCAAACAAAACATCGCAAACCTCTCCGCGGATATCTGTACATCGCGAGTGCTGCGTTTCTGTGGGGCGTGGCGGCGACTCTTGGGCGTGCGGTGTTTACCGGGCGGCTTCCGCTCACAGGACAAACGGTTCGGCCGATCGAGCCGCTGATCCTGTCTCAAAGCCGCACGACATTTTCCTTCGTTGTTCTTCTGTTTGCCCTAGTGCTGTTTCGTGGCTGGAGGCGATTACGGCTGCCCGCAACCGATTTACGGCGGATGTTCGTGCTGGGCATTCTGGGC
This sequence comes from uncultured Acidobacteriota bacterium, assembly GCA_963832245.1. Classification (GTDB taxonomy): domain Bacteria; phylum Acidobacteriota; class Terriglobia; order Terriglobales; family Acidobacteriaceae; genus JABDBE01. The sequence goes on along the minus strand of CAWHTG010000003.1, from coordinate 937,332 downwards.
GTGGCTGCGTCCAATTACCTCTATTACCTGGCGATTCAGCGGACGAACGTAGCTACCGCCATCATCCTGCAGTACACCGCGCCGGTGTGGGTCTTGATCTATACGGTCGCGCGCGGACTACAGAAGCCGACCCCGCAGCGAGTCGCCGCCGTGGGACTGGCGGTGACGGGCATTGCTTTAGTGATCGGAATATTTGGCTCTGGCGGATTCCGTCTCGATGCCGTTGGCGTGCTCGCAGCCCTTGGGGCTGCATTTTCTTTCGCTTTCTATAACGTCGGTGGGCACAGCATCCTTGCACGTTACGACCGCTGGATCGTGCTTCTGTACGTCATCTTGAGCGCATCATTATTTTGGATCATCGTGAACCCGCCGTGGAAGATTGTGGCCGCCCACTACTCCGGGGAGCAGTGGCTATTCTTATTGGTATTTTCGTTGATATCGGTGCTCGCGCCGTTCTCGTTTTATTTTGCCGGATTGCAGCATCTGGAGCCGACGCGCGCCATCGTGGTGAGCTGTCTGGAGCCGGTATTCTCAATTGTGATTGCCGCTATCGCGCTGCGGGAAGTGATGCGGCCGCTGCAGACAGTTGGGATTGTGCTCGTCCTGGTGGCCATTGTGGTGGTGCAATTGCCGGATCGGCGGTTGCACGAAGAGATTACGCTGGTCGAGCCAATCGAATGATGGTGCCGGTAACGTCACCAAGGTAACCACAACTGCAGTTTTCCACTGGGTTTTTGCGGGCAGAAGCGGGATGCTTTGGTCAGGGAATCATTCGGGGTGGGAGCGTCGCTATGAAGTATTCTCGCATCGGCTATCTGTTTGCTTTCATCATGTGTTCGTTGCTTCCTTGCTTCGCGCACCACATGGCAGTGGTGGTCAACAAGGATAACAACGTGGGCGAAGTCGGTTCCGCGCATCTGGCCAGGATTTTTCGTTTGGAAGTTAAGAAGTGGCACGATGGCAAAGATGTGATTCTAGTTCTGCATAAGAATTCCAGCGGGGAATTGAGCACACTGGAGCGGCTGAACAGGATGTCCTCCAGTGAGTTGAAGTCGTTTATTGCGGTCCACCAAGGGTCGATCACGACGGTTGATTCCGATGAAGATGTACTCAAGTTGGTTGAGACCACGCCGGGTGCTGTTGGTCTGGTCGATGTCCGCTCGATCAATGACCAAGTGAATGTGGTGAGAGTCGACGGCAAACTGCCGATGGAAGCTGGTTACTTGCCGCATTGACCAGCGTTTCACTCCAGCGGCAGTCGACAGTTACGGAGTGGCGCGATCTCTCAACTTCAGGAACCGAAAATAACGCCGAGCCTTCCTTACATCCTTACCAATCTGTTCGCGCAATGCTTCCACCGAAGGGAATTTGATTTCGTCCCGCAGCCTCTGCAGAAAATGAATCTCGACTTCGGTTTCCGGATTCAGTTCAATGGGATGGAAGTTGAGCAGATGCGTCTCGATGGCAAATAACTCAGTCCCGAAGGTGGGACGGTTGCCTACATTGGTCACTGAGTCGAAGCACTCCTCGGCCACTCGGGTGCGGGTAACGTAAACGCCGTCCTTGGGAACTAGCTCCTCATAGCGGCTTAGGTTGATGGTGGGGACTGTGTACTTGGAGCCGTATCCGCGTCCACGGCCGGCGGTAGACAGAATGCTAAACGGGCGCGCCAGCAGATGGCGTACGCGGCTCGCGTTTCCGTCGGCGAGCAGCTTGCGAATTTGCGTACTGGAAACCGGTTCGCCCCGCAGCCGCAACTCGGGATAAAGCTTCACCTCAAAACCCATATCGCGGCCGAATTCTGCAAGCAGGTTCACATCGCCTGCTGCTTTGTTGCCGAAATGGAAGTTGTAGCCTTCATGTACTTCGCGCGCTTGCAGACCTTTTTTCAGGATTTCATGCGCAAAGGCGTGCGGCGACATCAGAGACAGGTCACGGGTGAAAGGGAGCAACAGAACGGCATCAAGGCCGGTAGCCTGCAGCAGGCGCAGCTTTTCCGTAGTCGGCGTGAGCAGCTTCAGGCTAGAGTCCGGCCTGAGGATCCGCATGGGATGGGGCTCGAAGGTGACCGCCATTGATTTAAGCCCCTGCTCTCGCGCCCGCGATACGATGTTGCCGAGCACTCGAGTGTGAGCGCGATGCACGCCGTCAAAATTGCCCACGCTCAACAGCGTGGGACCGAAACCGCCGGGAACTTCTTCGAGTTTGTGAAAAACTTGCATTGTTCTTCGTGTGGTGCGGGCGCCCTCGCCCGCAAGGACTCACCATTTCTCGTCGGATATTCGAATATTCCGCTCCCGCGGCACACAATCTAAATTTCAAAATCCAGTTTCAGGCCATCGTAGGAGAGCCGCACATTCGGCGGCAAGGATGCATTAGTTGCCTCGTGCGACAAGTCGTGGCAAATATGGGTAAAAAAGGCACGCTTCGGTTGCAGCCGCTCCACGATGCGCACAGAATTCTCAACAGTGGAATGGGTGGGATGCGGTATGTGCCGTAGCGCATCCAGAAACAGAATGTCGAGATTCTGCAGTTTTGCCATCGAAGCCTCCGGGACGCTGCTGTGATCTGTGAGATAAGCGGCGCTGCCAAAACGAAAGCCATCAATTTCGGTCTCGCCGTGGATCACCGGGATGGGTTCAAAGCGCGCGCCGAACAGCTCCACCGGTCCATGGAACGATTTGAGTTCGACCTGAGCCAGTCCACCGAATTTGTAGTCCGCGTCGAAAATGTAACTGAACATGTTGCGGATAAACTCCGCCGCTTCCGGCCGCGCATAAAGTGGGAGCTTGTTGGGCTTATGGCGATAGCTCAGCGGGCGCAGATCATCAAGTCCGAGAATGTGATCGGCATGGCTGTGGGTGTAGAGCACGGCGTCAAGTTTGCGAATATGTTCGCGGATGGCCTGTTCGCGAAAGTCAGGGGTGGAATCGATGAGCACGGTTTTGTCGCCGTACTCCACAAGAATGGAGGGGCGGGTGCGGCGGTCGTGCGGGTCGGGCGAACGGCACACGGCGCAGTCGCATCCGATGGTAGGCACTCCCATCGAGGTGCCGCTGCCCAGCACCGTGAGGGTGGCCTTCATCGTTTCGTGGCAGCGCCGCTGGCAGCCGGCGTCTGCGGTGGACGGGCCAGGGCGTTGGTCACTTCCACGTAAGCCATGCGCAGTTCGTAAAGACAATTCTGCAGGAAGTTCTCCTCATCGCTGGTGAGGTTGCCTTTGGTTTTTTCAGATAAAAGGCTGAGCGTATCGATAGTCTGGCGGGCGCCAATCAGGTCCACCCGCGGTTGGCCGCCTTGTTCGTGCATCAGGCCCAGTTGGATCATGGCGGACATGTAGAGTGAAGTCAGGAAGCGTTGAAAGGTCATCTCCAGATCTTTGCTGGAATGCCCGCTGAGTTCCACTCGAGAGTCCAGATCCTTCGCCGATTTGTTGTATGCATCCGCTTGTTGTTTCTGCTCAGCGGCTGTGGGAGTCGGCGGCATGTCCGGCTGTGGCGGAGCAACATCCTGCTGAGCCTGCGGCGCGGGGGTGGTGTTCGATACTTGCTCCGTAGAGACCTCTTGGCGGATCTCGCCCTCCGGCGTGAACAAGCGCCGGTCGGTCACGGTAAAACTCTCTTGCTTTTTTTCAGCCATAGATTGTCCCTTCAATGATTACAGGTTGTCACACTGGAATATTTTCGAAAACGGCAGAGCCGCGATTGAAAGCTCGGTGTTGCCCACTTGGAATTGCTTGCCCGGAGTCGCGATTTCGCGACGCACATAACCCAGCGCCACGGCGCGCTCGCCGGCAGCAAGGGGCAGGGAACCGACACTCGTAATCTCCCCGATATCTCTGCCATCTAACTGAATCTTGGTACCCAAACCCGGCAACTCACCTTGAATCTCAAACCCGGTGAACCTGCGGTGTACGTTGCCACGGGAGCGAATGCGTTCCACGATCTCCTGGCCGATGTAACAGCCTTTGCTGAAATTCAAGGCGCGCTGCTGCTCGGTTTCCTGTGGCAAATCACGCTCCCGGATGTCCTGCCCGTAACGCGGAATTCCCGCGGCGATACGCAACAGTTCCACTGCAGCGGTGCCCACTGGCACGGCACCGGCTTTAGTGAGTGCATCGCGGAGAACGCTTACTTGGTCGGGCAATAGCCACAACTCATAAGATTCGACGCTCGGGTTGTCCCCTCGCACCACTGTCACGGCCAAATTCTGCCAGGTTACGTCCACAAATCGCAGCGGCTCCAGGTCCGGTATTTCGAATCCTGCGGCGTGCAGTACTTCTCCTACTTTCGGCCCTGCTATTCCGAGTGCAGTCAGTTTGTCGCTGACGTTTGCAACTTCTACGTCGTCCATGATGATGTAGTGATCAAAGGTCGCCAGAAGCTTTTCCAATTGGGGTTGATCCGCATCGATCATGAGCGAATCGCCACGGTTGTAGGCGTAAAGGTCGGAGAGAATGTGTCCTTGCGGATTCAGCAGAAAGGCGTAAGCGCCATGGCCTGGGGCGAGGTCGCGGACATTATTTGTGACCATGCCATTGAGCCAGCGCACCCGGTCGCCCCCCGTGATCGTAATCTTGGCCCTTGCGTGCAAGTCGTAGATGCCGGAACCCGAGAGCAGTGCGTGAAACTCGGCGCGCACGTTCCCGAAGTCGGTTACGGGGGAAGCAGGATTACTACGGATTGCGGTCGAAGTCATACGATAACCTTTGATTATACAAGGCCGCAGGGGGGATCAGAATTCCCCAAGGAGCGTGGGACTGCCTTTTGGATTCTTAGTCTTAGCGACCCTCGCCTCGCGATTCGCGGACTAACCGGGTACGACCTAAAGTTTGGTCCCGGCAGCCGATGGGTGTTATGAAGGGAGGTACTGATGATCGCAAATCCAGTTCACAGTTCGCCTGCAGCACAGAATAAAGCTGCGGTTAAGGTAGCGCCACGCCAGAATGCAGGCCCACAAGCGACTCCGGTTCCACAGGACAAAGTAACCTTGAGTCCTCAGGCGCAAGCCCGTAGCCAGCAGGCAGCTTCCACAGACAAAAACCACGAAGGCGATAGCAAATAACTGCTGTCGCTGTTTTCCCAAAATCCGTTTGTCAGATAGGCTAAGGCTGGGCTCGGGAGATGCCAATCAGGTATCCTTTGGGCTTGGCGACGCCTAGCCAATCAGTCGAAATGCCGGTTAGTCCCTCTTAGGCAAATCTTGCACCGAGTGTGTTACCTTTCCTGCCGTGAACCAGAAAAAACGTATTGCCATTATTCCCGGAGATGGCATTGGGAAAGAAGTGATCCCGGAAGCGGTCAAGGTCATAACTGCTTCTGGCGCGGACATCGAAATGTCCCAGTTCGACTGGGGCGCCGATCGCTATTTAGCAGACGGTGTCACCGTCCCGCCGGGCGGATTCGCGATGCTGGAACGCGATTTCGACGCGATCCTGGTGGGTGCCTTTGGCGATCCGCGCGTGCCCTCGAACATTCACGCCAAAGAGATCCTGCTGGGCATGCGCTTCAAAATGGATCTCTATGCCAACGTACGTCCCGTGCGCCTGCTTGATGCGGCACTATGCCCGCTCAAAGGCGCCGAGCCCAAGCACATCGATTTCGTCGTGATCCGCGAAAATACCGAGGGCGTTTACACTGATGCGGGAGGAGTGTTCAAACCGGGCACCCCGGATGAGATCGCAGTGCAAGAGGACATCAATACCCGTAAGGGTGTGGAAAGAATAATTCGCTACGCATTCGAATACGCCGAACGCCACTCGAAACTCGACGGCAGCCCCCGCAAGCGCGTGCTCATGTGTGATAAGTCCAACGCCATGACCCACGCCGGCGGGATGTGGCAGCGCGTGTTCAAAGAAGTGAGCGCCGAATATCCGCAGATCAAACCCGAGCACATGTACGTGGACGCGCTCTGCATGCAGATGGTGCGCGATCCGCGGCAGTTCGATGTCGTCGTTACGAATAATATGTTCGGCGATATCATCACCGATCTTGCGGCCGGGCTGCAAGGTGGCTTGGGCATGGCGGCCAGCGCCAATATTCATCCGGGAAAGACTTCGATGTTTGAGCCGGTGCACGGCTCCGCGCCGCTGATTGCAGGGAAGAACCTTGCCAACCCGTTTGGTGCAATCTTGACTGCGGCGATGATGCTGGCGCACTTGGGCTTAACAGAAGAGGCAAACAGCATAGAGGCTGCCGTGCTTGCGGCCGTGGAGCAGAAGCGGACCACGCAGGACGTGGGTGGAGCGCTGGGAACGACCGAAGCGGGCGAGTGGGTGGCGCAGTACGTTGCGGGGCTAGAAAAATAATCTGTCTCGATCCGCGTAGATCCGTGGCGAAGAGTTTTCAATTAAACGCTGCCCGCAACCTTCGTACTCCTGCCAGGGCGGCCACGTATCCTTTGTCCATTGAATAAGCCGTGGCGTAACACTCTTTGGCCTTCTGCCAATCTCGCTTGTGCTCGTATACGCGGCCTAAATTGAAATGGGGATAAGGGCGAGCCTCGTAGCGGGGCGCGACCATGGCTTTTTGAAACCAGGGGATGGCCTCATCCCATTTCTCTTGTTCAATCAGGTAAGCCCCGATATCGTTATAAGGGTTGCCAAAGTCCGGATCCAGCTTGATCGCCTGCAGGCATTCGGCGATCGCGCGGTCGTAGTCGCCCAGGAACGAGTACGTCCAGCCGCGGAAGGTGTAAGCCTCGGCGGTGGCAAAGGTTTCGATAGAACGGCTGTAGAGTTCGATGGCTTGCTGATATTCGCCTTGCATCTGCAGTTCGTACGCTTTTTGAAAATAGTCGGCGGCAGCTTGGCGAGGATCGTCTTCGGACATAAATGGACCCAATGACTGATTTCAAGAAATTGTATCGAAAATTATGGTTTGCGCTTGCCCTGGCAGGGCTCATCCTGCGCTCGGCGTTATCCCCATGGGCGCAAGCACCGGTGCCACCGCCACAAACAGACGCTACACAACCGAAGCAGGATCAGAGAGCGGGTAGCGCAGATCATCCGGCTGCCCAGGAACAGAAAATCTCTCCCAAGGAGGCCGAAGAACTCTTCCACGACGTTGATCAGATTCTGCAGTTCGCAAGCAAGGATACGGGTTTGCCTATCAAAAAAGAAGTCAAGCGCCGCCTTACCAGCCGCGATGAAGTTGTTGCCTACCTGGAGAAGACGATGGCAGAGGACAAGGACGCACAGCGTTTACGCCGCTCCGAACGGGTACTCAAGAAATTCGGACTTTTGCCGCGGGATTTCGATCTGCAAACTTTTCTTGTGGCTTTGCTGCGCGAGCAAGTGGCCGGTTATTACGATGTGAAGACCCAAACGGTGAACTTACTGGACTGGATCGACATTGAGCAGCAACGCCCCGTGATGGCGCACGAACTCACACACGCCCTCCAGGACCAGTCTTTCGAGCTGGAAAAGTGGATGAAAGCGGGCGACACCGACCTTGAGGACAAAAAACAACCTACGCCGGCGGACATCGCAAATGACGAGATCAGCGAAGCCCGCCAGGCCGTGGTCGAAGGTCAGGCCATGGTCGTGCTGGTTGACTATATGCTGGCGCCCACCGGGCAAACCCTTCTCGCTTCGCCGCAGATTGCCGAGGCCCTGAAAGAAGGCATGCTGGTGGGCACCGCGGACTCCCCGGAGTTCAGGGACGCTCCCATTTTCCTGAAGGAAGAATTGACGTTCCCTTATCGCTACGGTCTGGATTTTGAGGCGGAACTGCTGCGTACCGGTGGAAAAGAAAAAGCCTTCGCCGCGACCTTGGGCAATCCGCCACGAACCACACGTCAGATCATGGAGCCGAAGACGTATCTTTCCGCCGAGACTCTCGAACCCATGCGCCTGCCCGACTTTGACCGAGACTTCAAGAATTACGAACGCTTCGATGTAGGCGCGATCGGCGAATTCGACGTGGCCATCCTGGTCGACCAATACGCTGGCACGGACGCCTCGCACAATTTGTACCCCAGCTGGCGCGGCGGCTACTACTACGCGGCTCGGCCGAAAGGAGACCCGTCGGCGCCCTTGGCGCTGTTGTACGTTTCACGGTGGGCGAGTCGCGAGAAGGCTTCCACATTCGCCGCCATCTACGCTCAGTCGCTGGCCAAACGATACAAGCATGTGCACGAAGTTATCGAGGACGGCAAGAGTCACCCCGACGATCTGCAAAAGCTCGAATCGCTGGCCGGAACCCACACATGGCTTACCGAAGAAGGCCCGGTCGTGATTGATGTTAGGAGTGACAGTGTGCTGATTACGGAGAGTGTGGACCAGCCGACCACTGAGCAACTAGAGCGCGAGTTGTTTGGCACATTCGTTGCAAGCAGGAAATAGTCGATTTGTCTCGTCTCGAGGATCAGTTGTCCGCAATTCCCCCGGCAAGGTGGTTGAGCGGCTTGGCTAGAAGCGCTTCTCCCATTTACTTTGTATAATCACGATTCTCTAGAAAGTTTTCAGGGGGAATTTTTGTCGCAAGCGGAAATTGGAATTATCGGCGGCAGCGGGCTCTACTCGATGCCCGGCCTGACTGACGTTCGTGAACATCGGCAGCAGACTCCGTTTGGTGATCCTTCCGATCCTTTTGTCTTAGGGACGCTCGAAGGGCGCAAGGTTGCTTTTTTGGCGCGGCATGGGCGAGGGCACCGCATTCTTCCCACGGAATTGAATTTCCGCGCCAATATTTATGGATTCAAGCAACTCGGTGTCGAGCGGATCGTCTCCGTGTCTGCGGTTGGATCCTTGAAGGAAGAGCATAAGCCGCTTGATTTCGTAATCCCCGATCAGTTCTTTGACCGGACTCGTCATCGTGTCGATACCTTTTTCGGCGAAGGCGTTGTAGCGCATATCGCCTTTGCCGATCCCGTCTGTCCGGAACTGGCTCGCGTGGTGGACGCTGCGTGCAAAGAATCAAAGGTGACTGGCAAGCGTGGCGGAACCTACCTGTGCATGGAAGGACCCCAGTTCTCTACCAAAGCGGAATCGAACGTATACCGCAGTTGGGGTATGGATGTGATCGGCATGACCAACCTGCAAGAAGCCAAACTCGCGCGCGAGGCCGAGATTTGCTACGTCACCGTAGCGATGGTTACTGATTACGATTGCTGGCATCCGCATCATGACTCGGTCACGGTCGACCAGGTCGTCGCTGTGCTGCTCAAGAACGCGGAGAATGCCTGCCAGGTCGTGCGTCAGACTGTGGCTTCGATTCCTGTTAATCGTAGCTGCAAGTGTGGCGCGGCGTTGGCGCATGCGATCCTGACCGACCGTGACAAGATTCCTTCCGCCACTCGGGAAAAACTAAAGCTGATTCTCGGAAAATACCTGGAGACCAAGACCGCATAATGACCATCCTTGCTGTAGGTTCGATTGCCTTCGATTCCATTGCTACGCCTTCGGGGCGTGTGGAAAATGTGTTGGGCGGTTCCTGTACATTCTTTTCGTTGGCAGCCAGCTACTTCACAGAGGTTCGCATTGTCGCCGTTGTGGGTGACGACTTCACTGCCGAGCATGAAAATGTTCTAAAGAAACGTAAGATTGACACCCGCGGCATCGAGCGCGCCAAAGGCAAAACTTTTCGCTGGGGCGGGCAGTATCTCGATAACCTGAATGAAGCTAAAACCGATTTCACCGAATTGAATGTGTTCGAGCGCTTCGAGCCTCGTATTCCGCCGGAATATGCAGATTCAAAATTTCTGTTCCTTGGCAACATTCATCCCACATTGCAAACTGCGGTTCGCCAGAAGATGGACGGAGTCCGGCTTACCGGTGGCGACACCATGAATTACTGGATCAAAGATTTCCGCCGGGACTTGATTGAGACCCTGAAGCTGGTCAACGTGCTGCTGATCAACGATACCGAAGCCAAAATGCTGGCTGGGGAGCCCAACCTGCTTCGGGCCGCCCAGAAGGTTCTTGCCATGGGTCCGCAGGCGCTGGTCATCAAGCATGGTGAATATGGCGCGACAATTTTCTTTCGCGAAGGCGCATTTGGCGTCGGCCGCCATCCGTTTCGCGCACCCGCTTTGCCGATTGAGGAAGTCAAAGACCCAACGGGTGCGGGCGATTCGTTCGCTGGCGGATTCATGGGGTACATCGCCTCGCAAGAACAGTTGAACCGCGAAGTTCTGAAGCGCGGCCTCTTTTACGGTGGCGTGATGGGATCGTTCGCGGTAGAGCGTTTCGGCACCGAACGCTTACAATCCCTCACCCGCGAGGAAATTGACGCCCGCTTCCAAGTCTTTCGCGAACTGACCCATCTGGAATGAGTGTTCAGCGGATGAAAGTCCAGCCCGTGCATCGCTGGGATCGTGAAACCGCGCTCGTAGCCCAGTTCGCCGCTTGCGTTTCGTTTATATCGTTCGCCTATTATTTTCAGCATGGCGATCTGTTGCTCTACGGCGATGCGGTGGCCCATGTTAATATCGCCCGTCGAGTATTCGACTCCCGCACTCCTGGCCTGCTGCAACTTGGTACCGTGTGGCTGCCGCTGCCGCATCTTCTGATGATTCCGTTCCTCCTTTCCGATTCGGCGTGGCAATCGGGGATTGGCGGCTCGATTCCTTCCATGGTCGCGTATGCCTTGGGCACGGCTGGCATCTTCCGCTTGGTCCGGAGTGCGCTCAGTGTTAAATCCCAGCCTGATGGCGCGGCAAGAATTGCTGCATGGTTGAGTGCAGTTCTCTATGCCGCGAATCCCAATCTGATTTATCTGCAAGTCACCGCCATGACGGAGTCGCTGTATCTTACTCTCTTCATTTGGGCCGCGGTGTACTTCCAGGAGTTCGCACAAGAATCGTCTCGATCCGCGGGGGAGCAGGCGGCATCCTCATCGCTGATCAGGTGTGGTCTGTGTCTTGTGGGCGCCTGCCTTACGCGCTACGACGGATGGTTCCTCGCGGCGGCAATGTGCGTCGCTGCGCTCGGGGTGCTGCTCAAGTCGAAAGCCAATCATCAAATACTGCGTCGCACTTTTTGGAAATTCGTTTTGCTCGCGGCGATTGCTCCAGCGCTTTGGCTGGCCTATAACGCGATTATCTATCGAAATCCGCTGGAGTTCGCCAACGGGCCATATTCAGCGCGGGTCATCGAGCAGAAGAGCGCGTCTTCGTCACATCCCGGCTCCCACAATCTAACTGTTGCCTTCAGTTATTTCCTGAAATCGGCCGAGCTGAATATGGCGGAAGGAAACTGGCAAAAACTCTGGATTGTTTTACTTCTGCTAGGCACCATCGCGATTTTAATTCTTCACCGCCGGCTATGGCCTCTCCTTTTGCTGTGGCTGCCATTGCCGTTCTACATGCTTTCGATTGCCTACAGCGGTGTTCCGATTTACCTGCCGGTTTGGTGGCCATTCTCTTTTTACAACGTACGTTATGGTCTTCAGCTTCTTCCCGTATTCTCGGTGGCAGCGGCGGTGACCATTTATTTCCTGCTAACGGTCGCGCGAAACAAGATAGCGAAGACGGCCGTTATATCCTTTGCGATTATTCTGACCGCGAGTTATGCGTCCGTCTGGCGGGCGCAACCGGTTTGCTTCCGCGAGGCCTGGGTGAACTCCCGCGCACGCATTGCTCTCGAAACCGAACTTGCGTCCAATCTGAAGAAGCTGCCCCACGACTCCACTCTGTTAATGTACTTGGGTGATCACGTGGGCGCCCTCCAACAAGCTGGAATTCCTTTACGCCGCACGATCAACGAAGGCAACCATCGTCCCTGGAAAGCGCCGATCGATGTGGAAGGCCTTTGGGAGCGAGCCCTTGCCAACCCTCCTCAGTACGTCGATTTCGTGGTTGCGTTGGATGGCGATCCAGTCGCTCTCGGCGTGCAAAAGCAAGGCTTGTCTTCCATGCTGGTGATCCGCACTGTCGGGCAGCCCGCGGCCACAATTTATTGGACGCATCGCTCCGCTGGTAATCACGCCCGTTAACTGCTCCCATTAAGACCTCACTAAAGCGAGGTTTTCCAGTGATAAAATCCAGCCCAGCCACGCTCTCATGCCTTCGATCCAGCACATACACGACCTGCTCCAGAATGAGATGACCTCCATCGTCGGAGTCTCAATCACACGCCTAGTGTTAGCGGCGATCCTGGGCGGTCTGATCGGACTGGAACGTCAACTGAAGCATCGGCCAGCGGGATTGCGCACCAACCTTTTCATCTGTCTCGGTGCCGCGATGTACACGCTCCTCTCCGATGACCTCGCCGTCGAGCACATCGGAGATCACACCCGCATTGCGGCCCAGATCATTCCCGGAATCGGTTTTATCGGGGCCGGTTCCATCCTTCATGCTCGCGACAAACTGGTTACGGGATTGACCACGGCGGCAACTATCTTTGTGGTGGCTTCGGTGGGCATGGCCGTCGGTGGAGGGCTCTATCTCACCTCAATTCTTGCCACGGGCCTCATTTTGCTTTGCCTCTTTTTGTTGGGGCGCGCGGAAGAGCGATTCGGATTGAAAGCGGCGGTCCATGCTTACGAAGTTGCGGGGCAGAGTGCGGACCGCATTACCCTGGAGATCAACCGCGTTCTCGAAAGCGTCCACGGCATGGCGGACAACTTGCAGATTGCCGCGACTCCCCAGCATGTGCGGGTTCAGTTTCAGTTGGAGGGAACGCGCAAGGATCAAAACGATGTTCTGCGCGGCCTGAAGCAATCCCCGGTTTTTGAGAGCGCGATTTTGCTGGGCCCGGTGCATGTTGAATGAATGCGCCTCGTACCGCTATCCCCTTCGTCAAGGCGAGCGCTTGCGGAAACGATTTTCTGATCATTGATGGAATCCACGCTCCGTCTGACTTGGCCGCCTTCACCCGACGCATCTGCGAACGGCATGAGGGCATCGGCGCTGACGGTGTCGAGTGGCTGTTCCCCGCGCAGGACGCCAACGTCGAGGCTCGCCTGTTTAATGCCGACGGATCGGAGGCGGAAATTTCTGGCAATGGCACTCGTTGCGTAGCTGCTTATGTTTGCTCCGCAGAGGGCAAAGAAGAAATTGTGATCCGTACCGGCGCCGGCCTCAAGACCTGCAAATTCATCGCCCGGAACAATACTTTTTATGAGTTCGAGATGGCCATGGGCGAACCCGAGGTTGGCGATGAACTCCTGATCAAACTGGCTGCTCGCGAAGTGCGCGGCATCCCGGTTTCTATGGGCAATCCGCATTATGTGCTCTTTGTGAAAGAATTTGCTCCGGGATGGCAAGATGAGGCGGCGGAGATCGGACACCATAAACACTTCAAGCATGGGATTAACGTTGAGCTCGTGAATGCAATTGACAAAAGAAGTATTGATGCCAGGTTTTACGAGCGGGGAGTCGGCGAGACGCAATCCTCGGGCACTGGTTCGTGTGCCGCAGCGGTTGCTGCGATCGTTAGTGAAAGGGCTGAGTCACCGCTGCGCGTGCATGCGCCCGGTGGAGTACAGACGGTCCGCTGGGCGCAGCAGGTATACCTTCGAGGCACGGCCCGACTCGTCGGTCGCGGCGAATTTTTCGGATGAACGAGATTTTCAGGTAAGCACGCGAACTATGCCGAGGCTGGGATCACCCGCGTTGCAGGATCTGACTCAACTCTCCGGCCCACCAACTCCTTCCTTTCGCTGCCAGATCGAAAGTCCGGAAGATCCCAGCGCCAACACGCCCAGGCTGGCAGGTTGCCGATCGAACTTGGAAGGAGTCGTGGACACTTCATCTGAGCCTTCGGTCTGTCCTGCGATGATGGGCTTGTTTGGAATCGTCTCGTAAGCATAGCCCGTCATATGAGCAACGAAAGGTGCCGGACTGACGCTGAGGCGTATCCAACCGAAGTGTGCTTGACCTCCAATCATGAACTTGGCGCCCACATAGCGATGGGCAATACCGCCCGCCCACGGGCCCAATGAACCGCCGTCGGCGCCGATATATTGAGCCATGCAATAAACATTCTTGGAGAAGATTTGCCCCTTCCCAATGAGCACGCCAGCCTTCAACGCACCAACTCCCACGGAAGGGTTACAATCACCGTTCGCTTGGGCTACTGCGTTTCCAGCGTGCAAGGGGTGGATTGCCAGGGACTCGAAAGAGCCTACTGGTGTGTCAACGAGCTCGAAATCCTTAATACCGTCGTGATTCAGATCGATGGACAATTTGTGATTTGGCGTTATCTTAATATTGGCGGCGGTGAAGACAATCCTGGCCTGGGCGGGAGGTACCAGAGCTAGCAAGCTCACCCCCGCGGCAGTCGCGGCCAATGAATATAGGTTGAGTCGATGATCGAGCGCGCCGGAAAGCTGTGCAGGCGCTCTAGACGGACGCCGTAGTTGCTTCATATCGTCCCCCCTGAAACCTCTGATTCTGTTCGAAGTCGCTACAAGAACCTAGTCCTGCGACTTGGCGGCTTCGACTACTTGTAGCAATCTATGTCGGTTTTGCTCTGCCGTTTGTAAAAGCTTTGTAAAATCTAGGATTCCACCTGAATTTTGCCCGCGCGGCATTACTTCTGATTTGCTAAAACTCGCTCTTGGAGACAACAACTGTCAAGATTCAGTTAAGATTGACAGTCCGAATACGACTACTCCACGTTGATCCCAATGCCACCGGCTCCAACCCCGCTCATCAAGCCACCGGCGCTTCAGCCCGGCGACACGATTGGAATCATTGCTCCCGCCAGCAATATCAAACGCGAATTGCTGGAAGCTGGATGCGAGTCGCTGCGGCGGCTGGGTTACAAACCTTTCTACCTCGACTCCATTGTCGAAATGGATCTCTATTTTGCCGGCTCCGCGCAACGTCGCATGAGCGAACTCGCCGAAATGTTTACCCGCGACGACGTTCGGGCAATTGTCTGTGCCCGTGGCGGATACGGCGCCAACTATCTTCTCGATAGCCTCGATCTGGCGGAGGTCAAGGGGCACCCAAAGATTTTCGTTGGCTACAGCGACGTAACCACCCTACTCACCTACATCTTAGACTCGACGGGTCTTGTGACGTTCCACGGCCCCATGGTCACGAAAGATTTCACTCATCCGGACGGCTTCGATCTGTGCTCCTGGGAAGCCGCGCTCACCGGGATTTCGGAATGGACGTTGAACTTTGGATTGGAATCAGGCGCGAAACCTTTACTGGCCGGTTCCGCCGAGGGAATCCTCTATGGCGGCTGCCTTTCCATGCTGGTTGCATCTTTGGGTACGCCTTACGAAATCCGCACTGCCGGCACGATATTGTTTATCGAGGACGTGGCTGCCAAGCCTTACCAGATTGATCGTATGCTGATGCAGTTGAAATTGGCGGGCAAGTTCGAAGGCGTGCGCGGCATTGTGTTCGGCGAGATGCTCGACTGCTCGCAGCATAAAGAGCAGGGCTATACGTTGGAAGAGGTTGTGTTGCGAGTAATCGGAGATTTGGGATTGCCGGTGGCCTATGGATTGCGATCTGGCCACGTCTCTCGCAGTAACATCACGCTTCCTTTTGGCGTGCGCGCCGCGCTGAATGTTGGCAAGAACGAGGGCAGCCTTCGGATTCTGGAATCCGCCACGACGCCAGCGGCAGTGTCATCGCGCGCGTCGAAGTCGTGAGGATGAAAACAACGCGTCATTGCAAAACTGAGAGCAAGCGTCTGACCTAAG
The DNA here is from genome assembly GCA_963832245.1 of uncultured Acidobacteriota bacterium. Classification (GTDB taxonomy): domain Bacteria; phylum Acidobacteriota; class Terriglobia; order Terriglobales; family Acidobacteriaceae; genus JABDBE01. Next base: position 921,724 of record CAWHTG010000003.1, on the reverse strand, counting down.
TGAAATCATGGCCGATAACAAGCGAATTCACCTGATTGGGATCTGCGGCACAGCCATGGCTTCCTTGGCTGGGATGCTGCAGCGACGCGGCTTTCGCGTCACCGGTTCTGACGCCGCCGCTTATCCGCCCATGTCGGACTTTCTGGCGGCACTCGACATTCCTGTGGCTCAGCCATTTGGCGCGCACAACCTGCAACCAGCGCCGGATCTGGTGGTCGTGGGCAATGCCATCTCCCGCGGCAACGTGGAATTGGAGCATGTGCTCGATCAGCGTACCCCGTTCTGTTCGATGCCACAGATTCTGCACGATGAGTTTCTGCGCGGGAAAGAAGTGCTGGTAGTCGCAGGCACGCACGGCAAGACCACGACTACCTCCATGCTGGCGTGGATTTTCCATACTGCAGGTTTACAACCCTCGTTCCTGATCGGCGGCATTGCGGAAAACTTCGGCAGCAGCTTTCAACTGGGACAGGGCAAACATTTCATCCTTGAAGGCGATGAGTACGATACGGCTTTCTTCGACAAGGGGCCAAAGTTTCTGCATTACTTTCCGGACTCAGTCATTTTGACGTCGGTAGAATTTGACCATGCGGATATCTACAAAGACCTCGATGCCGTGGAAACCGCATTCAAGCGCCTGGTGAATCTGGTGCCTCGCCGCGGACGCATCATTGCATTCGATGCCGGAGACAGTCTCGAACGTTCTCTCGCCCGCGCATTTTGTCCGGTGGAGCGATACGGCTCCAGCGCAAAAGCAAGCTGGCGGATCGCCGATCTCCATTTAGAGCCTGGGCGCACCGCGTGGTCGGTCATGCGCGATGGAAAGCCCTGGGCAGAGTTCGAGTACGCGGTGGCGGGCGAATACAATGTGTGGAACGCAACCGCTGCCGCGGCAATGGCCGCCGGGTGCGGCATTCCAAAGGAGGAAATCTCGGCCGCGCTGAAAACCTTCAAGAGCGTAAAGCGTCGCCTTGAAGTCCGTGCCAAGGTAAATGGCATAACGATTATCGATGACTTTGCCCATCACCCTACAGCAATCGCGGGTACGCTTACCGCGTTGCGATCCAACTATCCCGGAGCGCGCTTGTGGGCGATCCTGGAGCCGCGATCGAATACGCTTCGGCGTAACGTGTTGCAGAATGAATTGGCGAAAAGTTTGGCGCTCGCCGATGAGGTAGTCGTGGCCAATGCATTCAAGTCGGAAGCCATTCCCGAAGGAGAGCGCTTGGACCTGGCGGCGCTGGCAGCGGAGATCCTGAACCACGGACGGCGGGCACGCATGGTTCCTACCGTTGAGGGCATCGTGCAGTTAGTCGCACCTGAGATGCGACCAGGAGATGTCGTCGCCATCCTTTCCAATGGAGGATTCGGCGGCATTTACGAAATGCTTCCCGAGCGCATCAAATCGCTCGGCGCTGGCAAAACGCAAAGTTCGGGTGCCGAGAACAACTTGATATTGAGCTGAACAACATGGGGTCTCAGCAAAAAGCCCGCGCTGTCGTTTGGTTCGAAGCTTGGTACGGAGATGAATCCCACTCATTCGGAGATTCGCACTCATGATTCGTACCCTCGTCATGTTAGGTTTCTGGGCTGCGCTCCTTCCCGTCGCGGCCCTGATCGGTTTTCCCTGGACGCTGCTTACCGGAGATGTCAGCTTTCTATATCGCATGACAATGTGGGGCGCGTGGACTGGGGTTCGACTTGCTGGAATTCGGGTGGAGGCCGTAGGCTTGGACAAAATCGACTCCGCCCGCACTTACATCTTCATGTCCAATCACGTCTCCAATGTTGATCCCCCGATTCTGATGCCGCTGATTCCGCGGCGCATGTCGGTCATGGTCAAGAAGGAGTTGTTTCGTTATCCAGTATTGGCGAGGCTTATGCGATTCGGATCGCTCGTCCCCGTGGATCGCGGGAATCGAGAGTCGGGCATATCCGCGGTCCGAGCCGCTGCGGAAGTAATTCGTCAAGGCATCAACATGACCATCTACGTCGAAGGGCATCGTTCTTTTGATGGCAAGCTCCTGCCTTTTAAGAAGGGGCCGTTTTATTTGGCCGAGGAATGCGGGGTGCCCATCGTGCCGGTGACCATCGTGGGCTCGCACTACGTCATGCCTAAAAAAAGATTCGCGATCAAACCCGGCACTGTTACGGTAATCTTTCACCCTCCCATCGAGCCGAAGGATTTTGGCAGCCGCGACTGTCTGATGGAGAAAGTTCGGAAAGCAATCGACAGCGGATTGCCAGTTGAGCTTCGAGAATCAACCCCTATAACCACAAAGGAGAGTAAGGTTCACCAAGGAAGCGTATCGGCTTGACCTGTTTCCTTTGTGAACGTTGTGTCCCTCGTGGTTTAGGTTTTTGGTTTTGTCCGTAACGCCTTCGCCATTTCGGGCAAGCGGCTCAACAGCGCCGAGACTTTCAGCCACAACTTGTGATCGATGGCGGGAGTGCCGCTGACGATCGCTCCTGCAGGCACATCGCCAGCCACGCCGCTCTGCGGGGTGACGATGGCGCCATCGCCGACCTTGCAATGACCGACGACGCCCACCTGTCCCGTCAGAATAACCTTATTGCCAATCTCGGTCGAGCCGGCAAGTCCGACCTGCGCGGCCAGTAGCGAATGCTCTCCGATGTGCGAGCCATGGCCGACCTGCACCAGATTGTCGATCTTCGTGCCCCGGGCAATATGGGTTTCGCCGACGCTGGCGCGGTCGATGCAAGAGTTGGCCTGGATTTCTACGTCATTTTCGATGATGACGGGCATCGGCTGCGGGATCTTATGCCAGTGACCAAGATCATCTTTCGCGAAGCCGAAGCCGTCCGCGCCGATGACCACGCCATTCTGCAGCAGCACATTATTTCCCAGTCTGCAGTACTCGCGGACTACGGCGTGAGCGTGAGCCAGGAAGTTGTCGCCAATCTTAACGCTGCGATAGATGACCACATGCGCCAGCAATACGGCGTTCTTCCCGATCTCGACGTGTTCGCCGATCACGACGTATGGCCCGATGTGCGCGCCTTCGCCGATTTTAGCGGAGGGATGAATCACTGCCGCGGGATGAATTCCGGGCGCGTACTTGGAAGAGGGATGGAAAAGAGCGATGGCGTGCGCGAAAGTCAGATACGGATTCTTACTACGTAACATCGCGGTCGCAACGGCAGGGAAGTCATCGGCGACAATCACGGCCGACGCCTTCGTGTTCCGCGCTGCAGCCGCGTACTTTGGGTTCGCCACGAAACTGAGCTGGCCGGGGCCTGCCTCTTCAATTCCGGCGACGCCTGTAATCTCAGTCGTGGGCGAGCCGTTTTCCAGGCGGGCGCCGAGCGAAGAAGCAATCTGTCCAAGGTTCATGAGTATCCGTAAGTACGGAGACGGTGATTGTAATTGAGGCGAAGGCAGAAGCGGAAAAGGATCGGGAGCTTCGGCCTCGAGAGGCCCCACGTTCGTCGCCCACGTGCTCAGGACGACAGGGCGCTGGGGAAACGCGCCTGGAAGTCGAGCAGACCCACCCATTCGGGGGTGACTGTGATGCGCACCATATTGGAAATCAAAGTCCCGAGATGTTTGACCCAGGCCTGGCCCTGTTCGCGTCCGAAGTAGCGCTCGGCGGCTTTCGCGTACTCGGGGACAATTCCATTCACGGTCTGCAGACGCGCGGTGCCTCGAATCAAAAGCACCTTGTGGGGAAACACATTGTCGTCGATGGTCAGCGAAACTTTCGGGTTTTTCGCCAGAGCTTTCAGCTTCGGTGCTTTTGGCGGAGTCGCCAAGATGAGATCGTGTCCGTTCCAATGAAACCAGATGGGAATCACTCTGGGCGTCCCGTCCGTCCAGACATAGGCCAGGCGGGCGGGAATCTTCGATTCCAGGAGTTCCTTCGAGGCGGGATGCTGCAGGAGTCCGAGATCTCCCTGCGGAACTTTGGTCGGCATAGAGAACTCCTCAGTTTTGGCCTGAGCCAGTTCGACAGAGGCCGATCGACACATTGTTCGAGAAAGATTGTGCGCCTGTTGTGAACAGAGGTCAAGCAGGAGGCGTCCGGGAAAGCAGCGTTGACCCGCGCAATCATTCAGCAGCTCCATGTCCTGAACAGAAACTCTATTTAGAGTGTGATGAATCAGGGTTTAGCTTAGACTTCTACTTGTCTCTGATGGAGGCTTCTTTGGCCCGTTTTCCCAAACTCTCTCCTGCGCTCAAGAAACGCGCAGCGCAAATTAAACTTCTGCTCATGGACGTAGACGGCACGATGACGGACGGCAGTGTCACTTTGCTCTCGCAAACCGACGGCACGGCGCTTGAGATCAAGACCTTTGACGCGCACGACGGCCAGGGCCTGACCCTGGCCCAGACTGCCGGCCTGCGTACGGGCTGCATTACGGGTCGCGAAAGTGCTGCGCTGCTCCGCCGCGCCCACGAAATGAAGATGGAGTTTATCTATATGAAACAGCCATTGAAAATGCCGGCGTATGAAGAAATTCTCCGTAAAGCGGGTGTCGCCGATGTTGCTGTCGCTTACATTGGCGATGACCTTCCAGATATTCCCTTGATGCGCCGCGCTGGCTTGGCGGTTGCGGTTGGTGACGCGGTCCCCGAGGTGAAGGAGGCGGCGCACTATACTACGAGCGCCCTAGCCGGCCATGGCGCGGTCCGCGAGGCTGTCGAGTTGATTCTCAAGTCCCAGGGCATCTGGAAGGCGATGATCGACAAGGCTCGTGCCTGACGCAGTTCGATTGCGGTCTTTTAAAAGCCTTCGCGCACCAGCCTTTCTAGTGTGATGGAACTCTTGACGGAATTGCCACGCATCATCTTCTCCACGTACTTGGCGATCATGTCCACTTCCAGGTTCACGGGATCGCCGGGCTTGAGGGATTTTAGATTGGTCATTTCGGTGGTGTGAGGGATGACGGCGACCGTGACCTCTGTTCCTTCCACCTTCGCGACCGTGAGGCTGATGCCTTCTATCGAGAGGGAGCCTTTGAAGATGACGTAGCCCGCTAGTTCCGTGGGAATTTCGATGCGCAACCAGTAGTTGTCAGCATCGGGGATTTCGTTGAGCGCAACGAATTTGCCGACGCCGTCGACGTGGCCCTGGACGATGTGGCCGCCGAATCGTCCGTCGGCACGCATGGGTAGTTCGAGATTGACTAGCGCGCCGGGTTTGATGCGCGAGAACGAGGTGACATTCCAAGTCTCATCAGCCAGGTCGGCGCCAAATGAGTGGGGCAGGATTTCGACGGCGGTGAGGCAGACGCCGCTGACCGCGATGCTGTCGCCCTTTTTCAAGTCCTTAACCAGATGCGAAGCGGAGACGGTCAGGCGGCGATTATTGTCCTTCTTGGCGATGCCGGTAACGCGTCCAACTTCTTCAATGATGCCGGTGAACATAGAACTCCTTCATTTCACCACAGAGGCACAGAGACACAGAGGAGGCAAGAACGCAAACCCCGTAGAAAATGAAATAAGATCCTCTGTGCCTCTGTGGTGAAATGCCCTTCAACTTGCATACGGGTCTTTCAAATATCCTTCGATTGCGAAATCTTCGGCGAAGCGGTGCAAACGTATGGACTTCACGCAGGCCGCGTCGCTGATGCTTGCAAATCCGGCGCCTCCGGCGAACGGAACGGATGCTGTTCCTCCCAGAATTCTGGGTGCGTAATACAGAAAAATCTTGTCGACGATGCCTGCGGCAAGGGCGGCCCAGTTGACCATGGCGCCGCCTTCGATCATCAGGCTGGTGATCTCCATTTGCCCCAGAAAGTGGACGATGGCGGCCATCTCAGGGTGGCCGTCGGAAGTTGCCGTGGGCAACTGCTCCACGCGAATGCCGAGCCGCAGCAATTGCTTTTTCTTTTTCTCTTCGGCGAAAGAGCAAAGCACCAGGACATCGTCCTGCGCGGTTTTGGCTACGCGGGAATCCAAGGGCAAGCGCAGATGAGAATCGAGGATTACTCGCAGGAGCGGGCGGCGGCGAGGACGATTGCTGCGGTCAGTAAGCAGCGGGTCGTCGGCGATCACAGTGCCAACCCCGACCAGAATCGCGTCATGCTGATGACGAAGTTCCTGCACGTGTGCGCGTGCCGATTCACCAGTGATCCAAGCGGCACGAGCCGAGTGTTGTTCGGCACGGTTGTTGGGATCGGGCGATTGTTTTGGGGGCGCGATTTTGCCGTCGAGAGTCATTGCGGCCTTCAGGGTGACCAGCGAAAGATGCTGGCGAATGTATTTGGCAAATGACTCGTTCAGCGCTTTCGCTTGTTCTTCAAGTAGGCCGAAAGACACGTCAATCTCAGCGCTCCGAAGCTTTGCAAGTCCCTGGCCGCTGACGAGCGGATTCGGATCTTGCATGCAGGCGACCACGCGGGAGATTCCGGCTGTGATCAGTGCATCGGTGCAGGGTGCAGTGCGGCCCTGATGGGAGCAGGGTTCCAGGTTGATATAGAGAGTTGCGCCACGAGCTTTTTGCCCGGCTTGTTCAATGGCCAGGATTTCGGCATGCTTGATACCGTCGTAGGTGTGGGTGCCTGTGCCGATGATTTCGCCCTTCGTGTCCACAATAACCGCACCGACGCATGGATTGGGTGAGGTCAAGCCGATTCCTTGCCGGGCCAGATCGAGTGCTTGGCGCAGGAATCGTTCGTCAGTGTTGTGATCGGGCATTTTAAAGACTTTTCACCGCAGAGTCACAGAGAGAGGCAGGGGCTAGATTATCGGACCATTTCTTCGATCGCGTTGAAATCATGCTTTCAACCGCGTTCTTCTCCGTGCCTCTGTGTCTCTGTGGTGAGAAAACCTAGGCGAACAATGAATCCACGAAATCCTTGGCATTGAAGGGCAACAGATCCCCGGCCTTCTCGCCGACGCCGACGTAGCGCACTGGCAGACCCAGCTCTCGCGAAATGGCAACCACGACGCCGCCCTTGGCAGTACCATCGAGCTTGGTGAGGACGATTCCGGTTACGCCGGCGGCGTCCGTGAACTGACGCGCTTGTTGCAGGCCGTTCTGGCCGGTGGTGGCGTCCATCACCAACAAGGTTTCGTGGGGCGCGCCGGGAATGATTCGTTGAGCGGTGCGGCGCATCTTTTCCAGCTCAGCCATCAGGTTGGTCTTGGTGTGGAGACGTCCGGCAGTGTCCACGATCACATAATCGCTATGGCGCGCCGAAGCGGCTTGGAGCGCGTCGAAGAGCACTGCCGCCGGATCGCCGCCGGGCTTGGTGCGGATGACTTCGGTTCCAGTACGTTGTCCCCAAATTTCCAGCTGCTCGATGGCGGCAGCACGAAAAGTGTCAGCTGCGCACAGCAACACCGTTTTGCCTTGAGAACGAAAAACTTGTGACAGCTTGCCGATGGTTGTAGTCTTTCCCGTGCCATTGACGCCGACCACCAGAATGACCTCGGGTGTGCCGTCGACTTTTTCTACCGGTCGCGTGTTCGCGGCATTCAGGATGGCCAGCAGTTCCTCTTTCAATAGACGCTTGAGTTCGTCGGTGTTCCTGATCTGCTTCCGGTCGGCTTTTTCCCGGAGCTTGTCGAGGACTTCACGCGTGGTGGTGTTGCCCAGGTCGGCGCCGATCAGCGTGGCTTCCAGATCGTCCAGAGTGGCGCGGTCAATCTCCTTGCCAAAGGAAACGACTTCCTCGATGCGCTGGCTGAGGTTCTCGCGGGTGCGTGTCACCGCCTCTTTCATGCGATCGAAGAGACCCGGCTTCTGCTGCTCGTCCAGGCTGCCAAACAGAGTTTGAATCATAGAAGTTGGGAGTCGCTGGCCAACACTCAATTATAACGGTCAGTGGTTGATTTCGACGGGAAGCCGGACTTGTAGAGTTGCTGGAAAAAACTTGACGTCGGCGCCAACCACGAGCTACGCGGGCGCTTCCGAAACGGTGGGTATTGGAGTCGCCGTGGGCCCGGGCCCTGACACAGGGGACTTAACCGGGATTGGCGGTGCGGCTGCCGGTTGGGGCGTGATACGAATCTCGCCGCGGTAGTAAATCGTGGTAATGGCCATTGCCGCAGTTGGATCGAGGCGCTTACCGGACAGATTGTGAATGATCTTCAGCGCATCGGTCGGGCTGTATGCCTGCTGGTAAGGGCGGTTGGTGGTGAGCGCATCGAAGGTGTCGGCGACCGCGATGATGCGAGGCAGAAGAGGAATTTCTTCGCCCTTGAGACCGCGCGGGTAGCCGCGGCCGTCGAGCGATTCGTGGTGCAGCTCGATTCCGGGAATCATGTCTTTCAGTTGCGCCACCGGGCGCAGGATACTGGCGCCCTTGGTGGTATGCGTCTTCATGATCTCGAATTCTTCCGGCGTGAGCGCGCCGGGCTTTTTCAGAATGCGATCTTCGATTCCAATTTTGCCGACATCGTGCAACTGGGCGGAGATGCGGACGGTTTCAATGAAGTCTTCCGACACACCCATTTCTTTGGCAATCATCATGGAATAGCGGGTGACCCGGTCGGAGTGGCCGCGAGTATATGGATCCTTTTCGTCGACCGCGCCAGCCAGCATCTGGATCGAGCCCATGAACAAGTCGCGGTTCTCGGTGGCGGCGCGTTTGAGATCGAGCACAAAGTGCTCGAGCTCTTCGGACATGACGTTGAAAGTTTCCGCTAACTCGCCGATTTCGGTGCGGCTCTTGACGTGGACGCGCTGCGAGAAATCCCCACCCGCAATGGCCCGGCTAAAATGCGTGAGGACTTCCAGGGGATTCGTAATTCGCCGGGCTGCAAAAATACTGATACCGATACTCAGCGCAATGGCCATCAGGGCCAGAATGCGCGCATTGCGCTGCATCTCATAGACGCCGCGATAGGCCTCGGCGCGCGGTTTCTGCACAACCACGGCCCAATCCAGGTTAGTCACGGGACTGTAGGTACCGAGCATTCTGATGTTGCTATTGCCACTGCGAAGATTGAATTCTCTGGTCGCGGCCACCATTTGCACCTTGGTGCCTGCCTCGACGAAGTTGCGTACGATTTCGAGGTTAGACATGTCCTGGCCAGTAGCGTAATCGAAGGTGGCGCCGGCAACCAGCCGCCCTTGACTATCGACCACGTACGGGGTAAGGCCGCCTCGATTGACCTCCTGCAGGCGGCGGATCAGAAATTGCAGGTCCACGACGGAGCCAATCATGCCCAGGAACCTATCACTGTAGATCACGGGAGTGCTGACCAGCATGACCGTTCGCGCGGACTTACCTGTGCCCACGACCAGCGCCTGCCCGTTATAAACTCGACCTTCCCGGGCAGCGGCATAGGCACGCTCCAGTTCGCGCTGCAGGAAGGCGTCGGGAGCGATTCGTCCGGCAGAAATTCCCTTGGCTTCTGCATTTAGCAGCGTGGCGTAAGCGAGGTCGTCCGAGGAGGAAACAAAATTTTCCAGCAGAGCACGCAGCTCGGGTGCTTCTACATGTTCGGCAGTGATGTCCCCGCCGCTGGCGACCTGAAGTGCGGAAGCCAGATTCGCCTGCATCATGCGCAGGGATTGTTGGTGTTGCGAAATGTCGTCTGCCAACGAGCGTGTGACGGTATTCTGCAAAAGCCTTTCATTAGTGATCAGGCGGTCGCGGTTGATGGATTCCACCTGCGCCGAGTAAAAGTACATGGGAACGACGCTAATCAATACGAGCACACTTAGAATGACGTACAAAATGGGCAGGCGAGATGGCGATGGCAATTTCAGCGACAAGTGGCCCTTCCCGCCGCGATTCGACACGGCCAGAGTGCGGCGAAGTCTCTTAAAAGTGTAGCTTGATATCGCAGCCAGCCAGTATTACGAAAGTACCCCGAAAAGCGGTGCCCTTCGGGCGATTCGGAGACATTTGACAGGTGCAGGTTTCAAGAATGGTCTTGCATCGGGTTGGGGACGAGACGGCTTCAGCCGATCCCGACCGCGAGGCGCTGAAAAGGGATGATCTCGTTTCAGAGATGGGGGGAAAAAGAACTGGAGGCGATGCTGACGAAGCAGTCCGAGCGATGGTGGAGCATTCATGTCACCACTGTAAGTCGAAGACACATCTTCTCCGCCATATCGGCCGCTACGTTAGGCGGCCCCCTATCACCGAGCATTGATTCCTCGAGATCAACAAGTACTGGGTTGTGTTCTGGACCGAGGATCATAACCGGCGGGGCCGACGCGAGTCGACCGTCGAGTCGGCCCGGCGACCTTTGTTACCTGGGTTGCGCCGCACCTGCGCTCGGGATTCTGGGGCCAAGACCTTTTCAATTTCCTCCCGCAGCCATCGGCTTGCCGGATCATTCTCCACGCTCTCGTGCCAGTACAAGTGGGCTTCGAGACGGGGCGCTTGGAGCGGGAAGGGATATACCCGGTTCACCAAAACCGCGTTCAGCAGTTGCGCATGCCGCTCTGGTAAGGTCAGTAGCATGTCCGTTTTACTCACCACGATGCAGGCCGTTAGGTTGTGCTGGCTGCGCAGAAACACCTGCCGGCCAAGACCACGCCGACTAAGTTCGACGTCAATCAGGCTGGGACCATGGCGCCGGGATGAAACCTGGATATGGCGCTGTGCCAGATAAGTATCCAAGTCTAGTTTGTCCTTGATCGCGGGGTGACCCTTCCGGGCAATGACCACGAATGCTTCGTTGAGGAGCCACTTATGGCGAATACGATCGCTCATGGTCATGGGGATGTCGATGGCCAGATCGACCGAACCACTTGCCAGTTCACTCTCCAGATCTCTGCGTTTGACCTGCGAGGTCGTGATCGACATTCCCGGAGCAGCGTCCTCGAGGCGGAGCAGCAGCGATGGAAGAATCAGTGCTTCGCCGTATTCCCACAACGACAGGTGAAAATTTCGCCGCGTGTGTTCGGGAATGAAATTGCGGCTCTGGCTGAGATTCACCTCCAGTATTTGCAGTGCCTGCCGCACTTGGTCGATCATATTTCGCGTGAACGGTGTCGGCACCATGTGCGGGCCCTGGCGGACGAACAGCGGGTCCTGCAGGAGATCACGCAGTCTCTTTAACGCATGGCTGATTGCGGGTTGGGTGAGGTTCAGTTGCTGGCCTGCTCGAGTAAGGTTGCCCTCACGATAGACTGCTTCGAGCACCACGAACAGGTTAAGGTCGACCTGACTTAAATGCACGCGGCATATATTACAGGATTCGTAGGATTCATTAGGAGAATTCTGCGGAAATGGCTAGGCTAGAATGCCTGCGGGTTCAGGGTTGTCAAATGGACTTTTCTGTTTCACCGAAAGCCCAAGGCTATATTCAGCGCCTCTCGGCGTTTATGGAAGAGCACGTGTTGCCGGCTGAGCCTGAGTATTATGCACAATTGCAGAATCTCCCCGACTGGCGCCACTGGAAGCAGCCTCCAGTTATGGAGAGTTTGAAAGCTAAGGCTCGCGCGACTGGACTGTGGAATCTGTTCCTTCCGGATAAGGAGTACGGGGCCGGCCTTACGAATGTGGAATACGCGCCCTTGGCGGAGATTACCGGGCGCTCGTCGATTGCCCCCGAGGTTTTCAACTGCAACGCACCGGATACCGGCAATATGGAAGTGCTGGTGAAGTATGGCTCGGCCGCGCAAAAAGTACGCTGGCTTAAGCCGCTGCTGGCCGGCGAAATTCGTTCCGCGTTCTGTATGACAGAACCCGACGTCGCCTCTTCGGATGCGACGAATATGCAAGCTACGGCCTGCATCGAGCGAGACCACGTCGTCCTCAACGGCCGGAAATGGTGGAGTTCTGGAGTCGGCCATCCCCATTGCCGGCTGCTCATCTTCATGGGCCTGACCGATCCCTCCGCTCCTAAGTACCAGCGTCATTCCATGGTTCTCGTGCCGCTCGACACTGCCGGCGTCAAGATCGAGCGCGTGTTGCCCGTGTTTGGCTCTTATGACTCGCCCTTTGGTCACGGTGAAGTGAGCTTTACCGACGTTCGGGTACCGCTGGATCACATTATCGCCGGGTCGGGCCGCGGCTTTGAGATTGCGCAGGGCCGCCTCGGCCCGGGCCGCATTCACCACTGCATGCGCACGCTGGGAGCAGCCGAACGCGCACTTGAACTTTTGTGCCGCCGCGCGCTGCAGCGGGTGGCCTTCGGAAAACCTCTGGCCGAGCTGGGCGGCAACGTCGACGTCATTGCTAACGCCCGCATCGGGCTGGAGCAAGCGCGCCTTCTTACTCTCAAGGCCGCTTGGATGCTTGATGAAGTCGGTACCAAAGGAGCTCGCAGCGAAATCTCACAGATCAAAGTTGCGGTTCCCAACATTGCGCTGCAGACTATCGACCAGGCAATTCAAATGCACGGAGGGGCTGGAGTCACGGACGATTTTCCGCTTGCCGAAATGTTTGCCGCGATCCGCACTCTGCGGATTGCGGACGGGCCCGATGAAGTCCATCGCGCCCTGGTTGCCAAGCTGGAACTGAGGAAGTACACCGCTAGGGGAATGGCCTCGGCTGAGGCTACGTCCTGCATCCCAGGTCTCGAAAAACGCGAGCCGTGGGCCACCCGCGACGCAACGCCTTTCTCAGAATGAAAGGCGCACCCCTAATTGGACCTGCCGCTTGGGGAATGCGGATGTAAATGCTAGCGGCGTACTGGACGTAGCTGTTCCTCCACCGGCAAGAGCAGTGCCCGGCCGAATTCCATGCACGTTGAACGTCGTGAACCCCGGAGTCAAACCGAAGAGAGGGCTGACCTCGTTGTTAACGCTGGCAAAATTTGTATGGTTGGCGATGTTGAATCCTTCCGCCGTAAACTGCAGGTTAGCCCTCTCGCCTAGTTTGTGCGCCCAGGTCAGGCGCATGTCAAAGTCGATGTAGTTCGGTCCCAGGCCCGTGTCGCGCGGGGCTCCGATGGGACGTTCATTAGTGGTGTGATTGTCGCCATTCACCTCTCCTCCCGCCAGCAAGTTGAAAGGATGTCCGCTGTGGTAGGAGAAAATCGGGGCCAGCTGGAAACCGGACAAAATGCTCTGTCTCCATGGGCTGTCGAACACGCCAGCAATCACTACTTTATGACGCTGGTCAAACTCGGACAGACCACGATCTAAAGCCAGGTTCGTGGGATCCTGCGGCCCGTAGTCGGTGTTGTAATCCGTGGAAGTATCAAAGCCCTTGCTAAATGTGTAATTCCCGAACAAGGTGAAGTGTTCATTGAAGCGCTTTTTGACTTCCACGATACCGCCCTCGTAAAGAGCTTCTGCTTCAGAACTATATTGGTTGTTCTGTATCACCAGCGGATTCACAAAGCAGAGCGTGGGATTGGTCGCACAGGGCAGGCCCTCAGTACCGCCCAGCGGGTCCGCCGCAGGGCTCGTATTCCAGTTACGATAGGTGACGGTTTGGCCGTTGGCCAAAGTTACCGTGCTGAATGGCGCCGGCAGCAGATTGGTATCGATCGCGACGGGAAGTCTCTGCGTATGAGAGTAGATTCCGCTCAGAGAAATTGAGAATCCCCGTCCAATCTCGCGCTCAATTCCAAAAGAAGCCTGCTGCGCAATGGGGGGGCGGTAGCCCGGTTGGTTCACGAAAACTACCTGCAGCGGAGAAAGAATTCCGCTATTGGTAACGTTGATACCAAACGGGGCTACCGCAGCGGGCGTGATGCAGGCAGCATTCCCTGGGGTCGGGGTTGTGCATTGAATTAATCCCTGCGCAAACAGTTTCTGGAAAACTACGGGTGCGGTTTGTAAGCCAGGGAGACCGGTCGGAGTGATGGGATCTACATAAATAGAGATTTCGCGGCTGCAAGGACTACTGCCGTTGCCCGGGAATAGGGGGGCCACCCCACAGATCGCGGTCAGGTTTGCGACCTGTGGGGCGGGTGAGCTGTTCTCGACCGCAGACTTATTCCTGTTGACAACTCCCAAGCTCAAGTCGACGTCGGGAATTTGTACATCCACCGGTCCGTAGAAAATTCCATACCCGCCCCGGATCACGGTCTTGTGATCCCCGATGGGATCCCATGCGAAAGAAATCCGGGGGGCGAAATCCTTCTTATACGTGGTCAACGGCGCGAACTGCGTGTCCAATTCGTAGCGCAGGCCATAATTCAAAGTGAAGTTTGACGCTATCTGCCAGGAATCCTGCGCGTAGAACGCGGTCAGCGGCCGAGTGTAATAAGGGTACGTCGGATTTCCGAAACCCTGCTGGTAAACCTGAGGCAGCCCCAGGGATGCCGATTGCAGCGGGTTGACGGTTGTGGTTGCTAGCTCCGGACTGATCAAACCCCCGGGCAGCGATCCGAACACAAAGCGACCGGGGAAAAAGGTGTGCGATTCGGTGTGATTGCCGCGCAGCAGTTCGTAGCCGCCGAACTTAAGAGTGTGATGGCCGCGGATCAGGGTGAAATTGTCCGCAAATTCGTAGCGGCGCAGAATGGTGATGCTGGGGAGGAAAATGTTCGATCCCAGATTATTGATGAAGCTGGGAATCTGGAGTCCCACCTGTCCCGGCTCGTTAGGAATCACATTGAAGCTGTTGTAATCCCACTGCACCCGGGCCTCGTTTTGGGCAGCAGCACTGAACTGGTGATACCACGCGGCTTGCAGATTGTTGTCGTAGGTGTGGATCGAACTTCCCGCCGAAAAAGCAGTCAGAGACTGCACATCCGGAGACTCCTCCAGATCGTGTCCATACCGATAAGCAACAGAGATCTCGTTGTTGACGTTAAAATGGTGATCCAAACGGGCCAACCCCTGGTACTCGCGCGAGTCGTAAGGAAAAAGTCCGCCTTGGGTTTCAAACTGGTTTACCAGAAAGGCATTCAGAGCGGCCTGACCGGGAGTAACGAAAAGGTTCGGACCTGGATTTGGATTTATCGTCAAAATGCTCTGCAGAGCAAAGGCGCAAATATTCCCTGGCAGGATTACGCCGGTGAAGCACGTTACCGGTGCCGGGGAACTTGCCAGTCCCGCAATAATGCCATCCTGCGCTGCTGTTGGGCGAAAAATGTCGGTGTTGGTCAGCAACGGAACCGCGTTCTGCGCATTCTGCCGCAAGCCTTCGAATCCAACAAACAGAAACGTCTTGTCTCTCTTAATCGGGAAACCCAGCGTTCCGCCAAATTGCTGACGACTTAAAGAATCCTTAATCGGCGAACCTACCGAGTCGGGGTTGGCAGGATTAAAGGTCTGGCCGGGTTGCAATGCCGGGCTGAACGAAAATGGATTCGCGGCGTCCAGAGCATCGTCACGGAAGAAACCAAAGAGGGTGCCATGCACGTTATTAGTGCCGGATTTGGTCACTATATTGATCGATGCACCGGTAGCTGACCCCAGGTCCGCAGCATAGTTGCTGCGATTGATTTGGAATTCCTGTACCGTGTCCTGGCTTACTGTTAGGCGCTGGCCACCGCTATCGCCTGAGGTCTCACCCCCGTCCACGGTTATGCTGTTTCCTCTACCATTGCTACCGTAGAAAGACAACCCACTCTGTGGTGTTTGCTTAACTCTGAAATCCTGGTCCCCGGCCAGCCTGGTGGAATCGGAAACACCGGGCGCGAGCAAAGTAAATGTAAGATAATCGCGGCGGTCAACTGGCAGGTCGGCAATGTACTGTTGTGTAATTGTATCCGCCTGGCTCCCTCGCTCAGTTTCTACCACCGGCGGCCGGTCCGTAACTTCGACGACGGTCGCCACCTGCGACGGTTTCAGCTTGAAATCTGAGATGACCGTCTGCCCGACGTCGAGAGTGACGCCTTTTCTAATTTCAGTTGCGAAACCCGGCATTTGCGCGCTGATGTCGTAAGTGGCCGGCGACAGCCCTGTAACTCGGAACTGCCCCGTGCTATTAGTGGTGGCCGTGCGCTGCAGACCGGTCTGGGTGTCCACGACATTGACAGTAGCCTTAAGCACAGCAGCGCCGGCAGAGTCGGTTACAGTTCCCGCGATCTCGCCCGATGTGCCCACGCCTTGTCCGTGGGCCATTGAGGTTGCGAGCAGGGAGCACACAAGAAGATATGGCAGTGGTTTCATAGGATTCCTCCGCCTCCGTAAAATGGCCCAGCAGCATGAAGACGAGCGACCATCCAAACTGCTCTTTTTGAGACCCATATTTCCCCCTGCCTCGGACTTGGCTGAATCACAGCAAAAAGACTCGGTCGCGTAGCAGCATGCAGACACGCTCTTCCAACCTGCTGAATGTTTAGGCCAGTATTATTTTGAGTGAGGTTATCTATTCTTGGGATCGGCTGATGAGAGCAAACAACTCCCCACGCTCGTGCCGTTTCAGAGCGCCGCATCTTCATGATTGGCGCGAGGGTATCCGCGTTCGCGAAATTCATCAAATGAATTGTTTTGATGATGCTGTATGCCTGTCAGGAATGCAGGTTTAGTTTATGAAATGGCGTTCATAACCTTCCCGTTTTCTGCGCCAGGCTCTCCGCCCTCATGCGACGAAAGAAATCCGAGTATTTCCTTGCGTGCGACTTCGGTCTGATCTGTAAGAAAGAGGTGACTAGCGTGCTCGAGCAAAACGAGTTTTGAACCTGGAATGCGCGCCGCGATCAGCTCCCCGTTGCCCGGAGGCACCAGCGCATCCGACTCTCCATGGATGACCAGCGTCGGCACCGTAATTTGAGCGATTCGGCTGTAGGCCTCCCATGCCAGAATCCCCTGCAGTTGTGCCATATAGCCCTCAAGCGACGGGAGCCACCGCCGGCGCAGGCTGAGATCTTCTTCGATTTTTTCTCGCGGCGTGGACGCGTCATAAACATAGGGAAGGATGGCTTCTCGCGCTTGTTCGAGCGTCATGCCGCGTGCCATCAGCGTGTCGGCCACTTTACGCTCGGCGCGTATCGCGGAAGGTCCTCCAGCGGAAGTGCAGCCCAGAATCAACGATCGCGTTCTAGCTGGATATTGCAGCGCGAATTCTTGCGCAATCATGCCGCCCATTGAAATGCCGAAAATGTGGGCGTCCGAAACGCCAGCGGCATCCAGAACTGCAGCCGCGTCCGACGCCATGGTCGCAATTGAATATGGCCCGGGCGGCACGTCGCTTAGTCCCACGCCTCGATTGTCGAATGCGACCGTGCGATATCGTTGGGCCAGCACCGGACGCGCACGATGCCACAGGCTCGAGGGATATCCAAGGCCCATGATTAGAAGAATGGGAGCTCCTTGCCCCTGTTCGTCCCAATAAATCTTTATCCCTTGATTCTCGACGAATGCCATCAGAGGCTCTCCTTAACGTTTTGTCAGTTCTAGCCCACTTTAAGCATGAGCTTCCCCAAGTTCTCACCCTTGAAAAGCTTGAGCAAAGTCTTGGGAAAGGTTTCCAGCCCTTCGACAATATCCTCGCGTGACTTTAGCTTGCCCGTCGCCATCCATCCCGCCATTTCCGCTCTGGCTTGCGGGTAGCGATCAACATAATCGAATACCAGCATGCCTTTCATTGTGGCGCGATTCGTAAGCAGAGACATGTAGTTGCGGGGTCCCGACATCGGGCCGGTATTGTTGTATTGGGAGATTGCCCCGCAGATCACAACCCGGGCGCCCCGCGCCAGGTTCGACAGCGCGGCCTCTAGAATCGTCCCGCCCACGTTGTCAAAATAAACATCGATACCTTTTGGGCAATGCTTCTGAAGGGACTGCTTCACGTCTTCGGACTTGTAATCGATGGCCGCATCGAAGCCTAGCTCGTGCACGATGTAGCGGCCCTTCTCAGCTCCTCCTGCGATGCCCACCGCATGGCAGTTCTTGATTTTGGCGATCTGTCCCACCAGCGCCCCTACGGCTCCTGCTGCGGCCGAGACCACTACTGTCTCCCCTGGCTTTGGCTGGCCCGTGTCGAGAAGACCGAAATATGCGGTCATGCCCGGCATGCCGAGTGCGCTAAGATACTTTGGCAGCGGAACGGCTCTCGCGTCGACCTTCGTCACTCCGCGGCCATCGGTCAGCACGTACTCCTGCATTCCGAATAATCCTGAAACGTGATCACCTACGTTGAAGTGAGGGTTACGCGACGCGGTCACGAGGCCCGCTCCTAGTGCCCGCATTAGTTCTCCGATGCCCACCGGCGGGATATACGAGCGCACGTCATTGATCCACATACGCATCGCAGGATCCAGCGAGATGTACAAGACCTGAACAAGCAGTTCACCTTCCTTCGGCTCTCCCACCGGTTCTTCGGCGAAGGTCCAGTCGCTGCGTTTCAGCATTCCCACTGGACGCGCCGCCAGTAGAAACTTGTGATTGATGAGCCCCACTTTGCCTCCTTCGTCGCGGATTCTGCGGTCAGACCGTGTATCGCTCGCTCGCCAGCAGCCGTCCAGCGATCTGTCTCCGTATTGCGATCGCATTTACTGGGTCGTGATTGGCGTAAACACGTAAGCGAGAAAGATTCCGTCGCAGCTCCTCGCCTTCGTCACATGCGCTCAGCACAGTCCTCGACGAGAGTTCGATCCTGGCGATGGCATCGCGCAAGTACACGGCGCAAATATCCGCTGCATTGACTCCGGTACCGGCCGCCGCCAGTTTATGGCTGCGAAGCAGACTCGACTCCATCGCGAACACTTCCATGATGATGTCGGACAGGTTCATGATGATCTCCTGCTGTTGCTCGAGCTGCGCGCCATATTTCTGGTGGGCCACTCCCAGCGTCAGCAAGGCAATTCTCTTGGCGTTGTGAACCAGGTTCAGCTCTGCATCAGAGGATTCGCCGCCGGGTTGCAGCTCGGTTTGCTGCAGGACGGCGTGGGCGGCCTCGAACAGAGGCAGTTGTCCCCGGGCCGCGCGCTTCAACGGCATCCCCGTAATCACCAACCGGTTAATTTCGCTGGTCCCCTCAAACAGACGGTTAATCCGCGAATCGCGATAGGCGCGCTCCACCGCATAGTCCTGATGGTATCCATAGCCGCCGTGAATCTGCACTCCTTCATCGACCACGTAGTCCAGCATCTCGGCGGCGTAGACCTTCACCATCGAGCATTCCGCCGCAAACTCCTCAATGGCCTTCAGTTCCTGGTTGGAACTGGCTTCTGGCGTCGCGTGCATTTCATTTTCAATTAGTCCCACCACACGCCAGGCCATTGACTCCGTCGCAAAAATGCGGATGGCCATTTCCGCCAGCTTGTGTTGAATCGCGCCGAAGTCTGCAATCGCCGATCCGAATGCCTTGCGTTGCTTGGCATATTTAAGGCAAATGGCAAGCACATTTTTCGCCGCTCCGACCAGGGCTGGACCCAGTTTCAAGCGTCCGATGTTCAGGATGTTGAATGCGATCAAGTGACCGCAGCCAATTTCTCCCAGTACGTTTTCCACCGGCACCGGAACATTGTCCAAATACACGGCCGTGGTGGAACTGCCAGTGATGCCCATCTTGTGTTCTTCCGCCCCGCAGCTCACACCGGGAAAGTTACGCTCGACCAGAAAGGCGGTGAACTTCTCCCCTCCGACTTTGGCGAACACCGTGAACAGATCAGCCGCGCCGCCGTTAGTGATCCACATTTTCTGGCCATTCAAGATGTAATGTTTTCCGTCTGGCGCGAGGTCCGCGCGGGTGCGGGCCGCCAACGCGTCCGACCCGGCCAGAGGCTCAGTGAGCGCATAAGCGGCGAGCATCTCGACCTTGGCGAGCTTCGGCAGATACTTCCGCTTTTGCTGCTCATTTCCAAAGTAGACAATCGGAAGCGTACCGATGCCGGTGTGCGCCGAATGCCAGCCTCCGTACGATCCGTCCCGTCCCATGCGTTCGGCGGTCACCATCAGCGACGGCAAATCCATTGCCATTCCGCCATATTCTTCCGGGATCGCCATCGCGGTCAGACCCAGCTCCACCGATTTCCGCAGCACTGCCATGGCGGCGCCCGGCTTCTTTTCGCGGATCGCCAGCAGATTGGGTTCCACTTCGTTGGCCCAGAATTCGTCGACCATGCGACCGACGGCGAGATGTTCCTCGCTCAGATCTTCCGGCGTAAAAATGTCCTGGGGTGTCGACTCTTCGATCAGGAATGCAGTTCCCTTCGTTGTCTTGCGCGGAATGTCTGTTAATGTCGTCATGAAATACTCCTATGCCACCATTTGAGATTGAGAACTTGAATTTCTTGAAACAGTGCGAAGGGCGCGAATTCCCCGCGACTGACTGGTTCGTCGTCACGCAGGACCGCATCCAGAAATTTTCCGAGGCCACTGAGGACCGGCGGTGGATTCACCTCGACCCTGAACGTGCCCAGCGCGAATCGCCCTTCGGCGGCAGCATTGCCCATGGTTTTCTAACCCTTTCGCTGCTCAGTTACTTTCTCAGGCAGGCAATCCAGATCGGCTCGGGCGTCGCGATGAGCATCAACTACGGCTTGAACAAGGTTCGCTTTGCCTCGGCCGTTCACGCCGGCTCGCAGATTCGCGCTCGCGTCACTCTGCTTTCGGTGAAGGAATCGCCGAAGTTTGTAGACGCCGCTTTCCTCATCTACCTCGAGAGTCCATCCTCGAGCAAGCCCTGCTGTGTCGCCGAATGGCTGGTCCGGTATTACGCGAAGTGAGCGGGGGTTCATATCGTTCCGCTTTCCGCGCAGCGCCATGAGGCGCGCAGCAAGGCATGGACGCGTTTCGGCATGCATGCGAAGCGCAAGTCGTGCGTTAACCCTTGGACGTAGCGGTAGTAGATCTGCTGAATAATGACCGCGACTTTGAAGCGGGCAAACGTCAGATAGAAGCTCATGTCGCCGGGATCGCGGCCGGTCGCGGCGGCGTAGCGCTCTACCAACTGCGCTCGCGTCAGCGTACCCGGAAGTGCGGTCGGCGCGCTGCGAATTTCCTGGAGCTCTTCCGGATCCTGCGGATCGGTCCAATATGCAAGCGTCGTTCCCAAGTCCGTCAGCGGATCTCCCAGCGTGCACATCTCCCAATCCAGAACGCCCACGATGTTTGTCGCGTCGCCGGGATCGAGCACGACGTTGTCATACTTGTAATCGTTGTGAATAAGCGTCGTATCATGGCGGACCGGCATTCGTTCTGTGAGCCATCTAGAAATACGTTCGACTTCTGGAAAGTCGTGAGTTCTCGAATTGTGGTAACGCTCGATCCAGCCTTTGATCTGTCGTTCGAGATAGCCTTGCGGTTTGCCCAAGTCTGCCAGGCCGATCTCGGCGTAGTCGAGACGGTGCAGATGCGTGAGGTTATCGAGGAATACTTCGCTCAATCGCAGCGCAGTTTCCGGCCGAAGGCGCACGCCGGGAGGGGGATCGCGTCGCACGATCATTCCGTGAATGGGCTCCATCAGGTAAAAAGGCGCATCGAGGATCGACAGATCGTCGGAATAGAGTAGTGCCTTCGGCGCCAGTGGATAGGCAGTGTGCAATTTCGACAGCACGCGATACTCACGCGCCATATCGTGCGCGGACCGAACCTTGCTCCCAAAGGGCGGGCGCCGTAGAACGACTTCGCGACTACCTAGTCGCAAGAGGTACGTCAAATTGGAGTGGCCGCTCGGAAATTGTTCGACCGACACCGGTCCTGCGTGGCCGAAATGCTCCAGCAAAAACGGCAGTAGCCGGGCGAGATCAAGTTCTTCGCCCACTCTAACGGTTCCCGCTTGATCGCAAAATGCCACGTCCTTTGCCAGATGCATAGCGAGCCTTCTTTCGCCGGCGCCGCCCCTATACGTCAGATCCTATGCGGCCGCAGCCTGCTCCTTGTCGAACTCGGCGAATGTCTTACCCGTTTCTGCCAGCCGCCGTAGCAGAGGAGCTGGCGCCCAGAGTTCTCCGTGCTGCTGATGGAATTCGCAAATACGCTGGTAAACCTTTTGCAATCCCACCGTGTCGGCGTGCCACATCGGTCCACCCCGGTGCGCGGGAAATCCGTAGCCGTTGAGACAGATAATGTCGATGTCAACTGCCCGCAGCGCGTATCCTTCTTCGAGAATCCGCGCCCCCTCATTCACCAGTGCGTAGACGCAACGGTCGACAATCTCGGTGGCGGAGATCTGCCGCTGCGGAATTCCTGCGTCCGCACTCCACCTTCGCACCAGGGAGGTCACCTCAGGATCCGCGCTCGCACGCCGGTTCTCGTCGTATTGGTACCACCCCTTCAGCGTTTTCTGACCGTAACGTCCCAATTCGCAGAGACGGTCCTCCGCGAACGGCTGACGGATTCCCGGTTTTTC
Organism: uncultured Acidobacteriota bacterium; assembly: GCA_963832245.1. GTDB lineage: Bacteria > Acidobacteriota > Terriglobia > Terriglobales > Acidobacteriaceae > JABDBE01. The sequence continues at coordinate 899,650 of CAWHTG010000003.1, read as the reverse complement.
CAGATGGCGGTACTCCTTGCGAATGCGCCAGCCCACATCGAGACCCGCCAGGTCGCCTGTCGCTAACGGCCCCATGGCGTTTCCGAATTCGACGAGCGCCTGATCCACCGTTTCCACATCCGCCCCTTCTTCGACTAGGAACTGCGCTTCCCGCCGATATGGTCCAAACATGCGATTGCCCACGAACCCGCGGCAGTTTCCTACCAGCACGCCAATCTTGCCGAGCTTCTTGGAGAGTTGCATGCAGGCCGCGATCACTTCTTTGCTCGACTTCTTTCCCCTCACAATCTCCAGCAACCGCATTACATTGGCCGGGCTAAAGAAGTGCGTTCCGATCACCATTTCCGCCCGCGAGGTCGCCCCGGCGATTTCATCGATGTTGAGCGTCGAAGTGTTGCTCGCCAGAATCGCTCCTGCCCGGCAAGCGCGGTCCAACTCTGCAAACACAGCTTTCTTCAACGCCATGCCTTCAAAAACGGCTTCCACCACCATGTCTACATCGGAGAACGCATCGTAGTTGAGAACCGGTGTGATTAGCCGCAGGCGTTCGTCCACGAACGCCTGAGCAAAACGTCCACGCTGAACTGAACTCGCATAGTTCTTGCGGATTTTGCCCATGCCCAACTGGAGCGCCGCCTCATCCACATCCTTCAGCAGGACCGGAATGCCCGCGTTGGCAAAAACCATCGCAATGCCTCCGCCCATCGTCCCGGAGCCGACGACCCCCACGCGGTTCACCGGAATTATTGGAGTATCTTTGGGAACGTCGGGAATCTTCGCCACCTCGCGCTCGCCAAAGAAGACATGGATAAGCGCCTTCGACTGATCGGAGAAAAGGCATTCGGTGAAAAGTTTTGCCTCGGCCCGGCAGCCTTCTTCGAACGATAATCTGGTTGCTGCCTCCACCGCATCGATCGCTGCCAGAGGAGCTTTCATCCCTCGTTGTCTCTTGCCAGCCGCGTCGCGCGCTGACGCAAAAACCGGTGCGTTCTCCGCAGCCGTTCCCAGCTTCTCCGTTCGCTCCCGTGTTTTGCGGGCTGGCTTGTCCGCGATTTCACGCGCGAAAGCCACCGCCCCAGTAAGCAGGTCCCCCTCGATCAACCGGTCGATCAATCCAAGAGTGGCGGCCTCAGGTGCGGAAACCGGTTTGCCCGCAGCGCACATCTCGACTGCCTTGCCGACACCGACCAGGCGCGGCAGACGCTGCGTTCCACCAGCTCCGGGAATAATGCCGAGATTCACCTCCGGCTGACCGACCTGCGCGGTGGGCGACGCGATGCGGTAATGGCCAGCCATCGCTAGTTCCAGTCCGCCACCGAACGCATTCCCGTGAATTGCCATCACCACGGGCTTGCCGCTGTTTTCAATTTGAAGAAGAAGTGGTAGCAGACTTCGACGAGGCGAGGCCCCGGACGTCATCTTGCCGAATTCCTTGATGTCCGCGCCCGCCACAAAAGTCCGGCCACTGCCGATTACAACCGCCGCTTTGATGGCAGGATCGTTGTTCATCTCATCGATCGCCGCCCAAATCCCCTCCGGCACACCCGGACTGAGCGGGTTTACCGGCGGGTTGTCGATGGTTATAACCGCGACATCGTTGTCTTTGGTGATTCTCACTAGGTTTGTCATGGGCAATCCGTCAATCTCTCCAGTTTCCGCTCCCCACCGTAGTGATCCCATCTTCCCACTCAAGCGTTCGAGCGAATCGTCGTTGGTCGACTTTGATACTTCGTGCGTAAGTCTCTCTTCAGAACCTTCCCCGTCGCCGTCTTGGGCAGGCTCTCGCAAAACTCAACCGATTGCGGACATTTGTAGTGCGCCAGACGCGAGCGGCAAAATTCAATCAACTCCGCTTCGCTGAGCTTGCATCCAGGTTTCGCTACTACCACCGCCTTTGGCACCTCGCCCCATTTCTCGTCGGTGACCGGAATCACCGTGGCTTCATAAACAAAAGGGTGGGCCAACAACACTTTTTCAACGTCGATCGACGAAATATTCTCTCCGCCGCTCACGATAATGTCCTTCATGCGATCGACGATCCGGATGTACCCGTTCTCCTCGATCACCGCCATATCGCCGGTGTGAAACCATCCTCCTCGCAATGCTTCGGCCGTGGCTTCCGGCTGTTGCCAGTAGCCCGCCATCACGCCGTCGCTGCGGGCAATGATTTCTCCCATCGTCACCCCGTTGCGCGGCACATCGTTGTCTTCGGCGTCCACCACTCGAAGTTCACATCCCGGAAAGGCATAGCCGGTCATGGACTGCACCACGTACCGCTCTTCGGGCGCGCATTGCATGTCGGGTTTCAGTTCAGCGGTGGACAGAGAGGGCGCACATTCCGTCAGACCGTATCCGGAAAAACATTTAAACCCCAGCGTGGTCTCGACCTCGCGGATCAGAGTCGGAGAAGATGCAGCCCCGCCGATCACGGCCCATTTCACGCTGCTCAGATCATATTTGGAACGTGCTGCCGAGTTCACGAGGGCAGCGGCCATAATTGGAACCAGGCTCAGCTCGCTCACCCGCTCCCGCTCGACCAACCGGAATACTTCCTCCGGGACGAAGCGCGGAAGCATGACATGGGTTCCGCCCATGAATGTGATGGTATGAGCCGCTCCCCAGCCGTTGGCATGAAATAAAGGGATCGTGTGCAGCAGCACGTCTTCATAGCGGGTGTGATGGTGCAAGGCGATGTTCATCGCGTACAGGTAAATGTTCCGATGCGTAAGCATCACACCTTTAGGGTTGGCGCTGGTTCCGCTGGTGTAGAAAAGTTCTGCCAGGGAGTTCTCATCAAACGCCATCAGTTCTCCGCGGTAGGGCGTGGCAGAGAGCAGCATCTGCTCGTAGGTTTGATCGGAGAGCCACCCCGCTTGCGGCGTCCCGTCCAGTTGATGGAATGAGCGCACCGTGCGCAGGTCCCGCCGGAAACAATCCACGAGACCAACAAACTCCTGCTCCAGAAACAGCTCCGCCGCTCCCGAATCATTCAGGATGTAGGTAAGCTCCGATGCTGCTAAGCGAATATTGAGAGGAAGCAAAACGCAACCTGCTTCGAGAACTCCAAAGTAGGCTTCGAGCAGCCGATGACAGTTAAAGCTGAGAAACGCCACGCGATCGCCTGCTTTCACTCCCGCGTCACGCAACGCTCCCGCAAGACGCCGCACACGATCGCCGAACTCGGCATAAGTAAACCGCCGGTCCTGACACACCACCGCGGTTTTGCGGGGAAACTGCTCTTCCGAGTAGCGAAGAAATCGTACTGGCGTCAAGGGAACATTCATGAAAGTCTTACCAGGCGGTCTGGCCTCCATCGACCACCAGCACGTGCCCGGTCACGTAGGCCGAGGCGTCCGAGGCCAGGAAGACCGCCGAGCCTTTCAAGTCGTGATCGCCGCCGAAACGGCCCAGTGGAATCTTCCCCAGCAGCGAATCTTTCCGGTGCTCGATGATCCATTCCGACATGTGCGTCGGAAACCATCCCGGAGCGATCGCATTGACCTGGATGTTATGCGGCGCCCACTTGCAAGCCAGATCCTTGGTGAATGCGATCACTCCGCCTTTGCTTGCGTGGTAGCCGATGGCCTGCAACTCCGTCGACGTACCGCCCAAACCCGCCACCGATGCGATATTGATGATCTTTCCCGACCTCTGCGCGACCATAGCCTTGCCCACGGCCTGACAAAACAGGAACGTGCCGGTCAAGTTGGTGGACAGTACTTTGTCCCATTGGTCCAGCGTCATTTCTTCCACCGGAGCTCCCCACGATACGCCTGCGTTGTTGACGAGGATGTCGATGCGGCCGAACTTAGAGAGCGTCGCATCTACGACTTTCTGGATCGCCGTCTTGTCCTTGACATCGCAGCCCAGGGCAAGCGTTTGAACGCCGAGATTCCGCAACGCTTCCGCAGTCTCCTCGCAACGCTCCTTCTTGCGGGCGCAGAGCACCAGATTCGCTCCCATCTCTGCCAGGCCCTCGGCCATCTGGCGCCCCAGCCCCATCGATCCACCCGAAACAATGGCCACGCGGCCGGTTAGATCGAAAAGCTGTCGGACATTCACACTCAGAACGGCCTTTCCGGGCAAGAGTACGCCGCAAAAGTGATAGTTAATATCATGTTATAGTCGCTAACGTCAATACACTCTCGAGCGCGTATCCCGCGCCGGACAGCCTCGGAACTACTACCGCAGGCGGAGCACCGCCCGTCCTGAGACCTCGCCGCGCCTTAATTGCCCTAGTATCTGTTGTACCTCGACGAGCGGGTGCGCAGTCACGTGGCAATGAACTGCACCGGCTGCCCCTAGCGCCAGAACCTCCCGCAGATCTTCCCGCGTGCCCACGGCGGAAGCCTTGATCTGAATCTCGCCAGCGGCCATCAGAATCGGCGGAAACGAGATTTCTTTTGCGGGTAACCCCACCACCAGCAGCGTCCCCGTCGGTCGCACACAATACAACGCCATGTCATACGCAGACTTGGCCGCCGAAGTAACGAGCGCGACGTGCACCCCGCCGGAGCCACGCACTTCTTTCACTACATCGCAGGTCGCGGCGTTTAGCGTTCGCACCGCGCCCAGCGACTGCGCCAGCGCGAGTTTCTCTTCGGAAATATCAATCGCGGTCACTTCCGCTCCCGCTGCCCGGCCAATCTGGATGGCGATGTGGCCTAATCCACCCACACCGAAAACCGCCAACCGCTGCCCGGCGCGAATCTTGGCCTGCTTCAGCGCGCGATGAACCGTGACGCCTGCACAAAGCAGTGGCGCCGCTTGCTCAGAGGAAAGCGTTTCAGGAATCTTGACTACGTGGCTCGCGGGAGCTTTGGCAAATTCCGCATATCCGCCATCCACCATGACGCCCGTGATGCGTTGCCGCACGCAGAGGTTCTCGTTGCCTTCGAGGCAAAACTCACATTGCCCGCATGTCCACTGCACCCACGGCACCCCGACCCGTTGTCCCACCTCCACACTCTGAACCGCCGCGCCCCGTTCCACCACGCGGCCCACAATCTCGTGTCCCAGGATTAGCGGCTTTTTCACGATGCTGGCTAATTGCGTCCAGTCGCCATCGGCAACGTGCAGATCGGAATGACACACCCCACAAACCTCAACCTCGACCAGGACCTCGTCTGCCCCAATTTCTGGCTGAGACACTTCCTCGAGCGAGAGCGGTGTCTTGAATGCATGTAGAACGGCGGCCTTCATCGCGTTTCCCCTTCTAACAGGCTTGCCCAAAGATTAAAGAAGTCGTGCGATCTCGGAAATCTCACGACCGGATGCCGCGCAAGAAAAATTCCACCGCGCTCCGCACTCGGTCTGCAAGCTTGTGCGGCCCGCTCAAATCCACCGCCCATTGCCGGACCACCGTGTTGTAAAGCCCCTCCATAAACTCGGCAAGGTGCACGACCGGGAACGCGCGTGTCACCTCGCCGCGCTTCTGCCCTTGTGTCAAAATTTCGCGCAGGAGACTGACGGCAGCCTCCTCGTGCCCCCGCAGTTCCGCAGTTCGCACGGGATCCATGGCGCCCGACAACACCACCGCCTGCCACAACTGACGGTCAGCTTCCACCTCTCGCGCCATGCTCACGTAAAGCCGGCGCAAACGCTCATTGGTCCGCGCCTTGCTCGAAAGCTCCGAACGCAGCCTCTCGCAGATACAGGCATACCCGCGTTCCCCGACCTCGCGCAGAACAGCGTCCTTACTAGGAAAATAACGGAAAAAGGTGGGCTGACTGATTTCGAGGGTGTGCACAATATCGTCGATGCGGGTGTTCTCGTATCCGTGTTTGCGAAAAAGCCTGATCGAGGTGTCAATGATCTGCCGCCGCAGGCGCGCCTTCTTCCGGTCGCGAAGGCCAATCTCAGGCTCTTCTCTAACCGTTTCTGCGGCCGATCTCCGCGTCGCGAGCGCACCAGGCATGGTCTTCTCCTTCGGTAGATTGCCGGTACGGGCCTCCGCACCGTAAAACATGAGGGTAACTATAACAAAATAGCCACTAACGTCAATATCGGGGCGCCGCCGCGTTCCGGCTCAAGCAGTAAGGAAAAAGGAGGTCCATTCAAGACACCGACGATCTGCTGGGCATTCGCTCTTACTCCGCTGCAGTGTCCCCAGACTATCGAGAACCTGCGGATCCAGAAGTTGGAAACATCGTCGCGGGCGTGTTCACCCCGGTTCGAAGCGAAGGATACCAGGAGCTTCAACTTGGTCGGTACGCTCTCAGTCGACTGGACTGCGTCCAGCGGAACTTTGAGCCGATGCAGCGCCAAGTCGAATCCTGGCGCAAGGCGCAAATCACCGATAACCCGGCGAAAGATCTTCGACCCGGCTTTCGTTGACGGGAAGCTGGACGTTCCAAAAGCCCTGCTACCCGAAGTGCATTGGCTGTGCTTCGAGCCGGAATACCAGGACTTCTCGCCACGAACGATGTGGAGCTTGTCGAACGCGTTTACGAGCGCGTTCAAAGCTCGATCCGGTTCGACAGTTCAAGGCAACAGCTAAGTTGGGCGAGTTTCTTACCAATTGCCTGCATGACTGCAAGAGCGACAGGCGCTTACGAACTTGTCTAGAAATGGACTGGCACGCCCCGAGCGCCTCCTCCATAGAAGTCTGCGCGGATTGTGCTCTTCGTTTCTAAGCAGTGACTTTGGCGTCGAAGGTTTTCATAACCTCCAGAATCATGTGAACGACGGCCTCGTCGCCAATCGCTGTGTTGATCATCGTGTGGTAAATGGCGCGGTCAGGCCATTGGACACCGAAATACTTCTGGATAAAATCGGCGCGCTCTCGGTCAACTGTATCCACAAGCTGTTCGGCTTCCTTCTCACTCTTGCCTCGAGACAACAGGCGTCGCACTTTTTCTTCTCTTGGAGCGTATAGAAAGACACGCAAACTGTCTTGCCGGTTCCGGAGAAAATGCTGTGATCCCCTTCCGACGATCACAGAGTTTCCAGTTTTCGCCGCGTGTAGTACGACACGTTCGGTAATCTTCAGAATGCTTTCGCTGTCGACCACTTTGAGTTTGTGAGCATTGATGCTTCCCTCATAGCTCCCACGCAAAAAGGATTTGAAGAGCCGGTAGTAGAGTGGATCGGTTCGTTCCTCCCGAACCTCGACTACGGCCTTGGGACACTCAGCAAGCCGCGCAATCTCCTCCGTGAGCAACTGATCCCAAAGCTTCCAGCCAAGCTGCCTGGCAAGCAGCTGCGCGATTTCGCCGCCGCCGCATCCGTATTCGCGTTCGATGGTGATAATTTTTATCATTTGCGTCAAAATGCCTCTGCGCCCAACGCTTTAAACGGGAACGGCGAGAACGGGACAAGGTCCCAACTGCAGCACCCGATAGGTTGTCGAGCCAAATACTGCCAGATCCAGCGCCCCACGGCCATGCACTCCCATAACCACCATGTCGGTTTGCGCTTCCAGGGCGAGCTGAATGATTTCCTGGTACGGTTTACCGATGCATACCGCCGTCTTAATCTTGAGCGTCTTGCGTCCTTCCTCGGGAATCAATTTATCGAGTTGCTGCGTGGCTGTCGTTATGGCTTCTTCCGTCTTGGCAGGACTCGGCGTCTTTTCCAATACGTGCAGCAGGGTGAGTTCGGAGTTGTACTCCGCAGCCGCAGAGATGGCGTAATTCAATGCCGGCTCTGAACTCTCGGAGAAATCCGTACAGAAAAGAATTCGATTCAAGTGGTGGACCCGGTGTCTCTCTTCCCCTGCGTCCGTGGACTCGTGCGGCGGCTTACATATTGCCAACACCGGACAGGGAGCCGTGCGCATCACTCGATTGGTCACCGACCCTAGCACCACGCGGTCATACCCCCGGCGGCCGTGAGTTCCCATGACGATCAGGTCCATTTTCTGTGCTTGTGCAAACGACAAAATACAGTCTGCGGCTATTCCCTCATGCACCACGAGCTCCGGCGGAATTTCATCGCGGGCGTGCTTCTTCACAAATTCCCGCAGTTTCTCTTTGCCACCTTCGCGCAGTGCCCGGCAGAACTCCGCATAATCCCCCTGAGAGGCGACGTAGTCGGCGTAAGGATATCGCCATAGCTCTACGGTATGCTCTGCCACCAACTTGGCTCGATAATGCTCGGCAAGCGATAGCGCATGGTGATACGCCCTTATCGAGAACTCTGAGAAATCGATGGGGCAAAGGATGAGTTTAATTTCCAACATGACTTCGTGACTCTTGTAAGGTCCACACTACATCAGATTAATTAATTACTCCGCTACCCTTACCCCGCCGGCGCCAGGATCGTTTTTCTTCAAAACGAAAGCCAGACAGAACATGATCGCCGCTCCCACGCAAAGAACCATAAAGGTATCGATATATGAGAGGCTTGCCGCCTGCCCTTGCAGGGCTTGGTAAATCCTGGCGTAGGCCGTGATTTGCGCCTCGTGCTTGCCCACGCCAGCGGTAGCCAGGTGCCGAGCCAAACCGTTCGCCGAATTCACAAAATTGGGGTTGTCGACGCGGACATTTTGTACCAGCCTCGCCTGATGGAATTGCGAGCGCCGCGCGATCAACGTAGTGACCATGGACGTTCCCACGCTGCTTCCCATGTTGCGCATGAAATTTATGATTCCGGCGACCGAGTTGTTCTTCTCCGGCGCAATTCCGATGTAAGCAACCAGGGAAATCGGCACGAACAGGAACCCCAAACCAATCACCTGGGCGATGCGCAGCCACGTCGCGGCACTGAAGCTGATCTGCAAATCAATTCGCTGGGTGGAATAGTACATGGCGACGGACAATGCTAGCCAACCGAAGGCAATCAGGTATCGTGCCTGAATCTTCGTCGTCAGTTGGCCCATAATTGGCATCTCAATGAGCAAGACGAGGCCTCCCGCTGAAAGCGCTAGCCCAGCCAGCTGCGACGTGTATCCCACGAGCGTTTGCAGGAACTGCGGCATCAGGACCAGGCTGCTGAAAAGCATGATTCCCAGGGTGAACATCATCAGACACGAACTCGCGAAGTTAAAGTTCTTGAACATGTGGACGTCAATGATCGGCGCCTTTTGATACCACTCCCAAATTACCAGCGAGATCAGGCATACGGTGGAGACGACGATTAGAGTCGTGATGAAGCGCGACCCGAACCAATCATCTTCCTGGCCCTTGTCCAGAAGCACCTGTAACGCTCCGATGCCGAGTGCCAGCAGAGCGATGCCTATGTAGTCCAATTTGACCCCCGCCGCCTTGATCCGCGCTAAATAGGGAGGATCTTCGACAAAACGACGCACCAGGAACCAGGTCACAATCCCGACTGGCAGATTGATAAAGAAAATCCACCGCCAGGAATAGTTGAAGGTGATCCACCCGCCCAGAGTTGGACCGATGGTGGGCGCCGTAACTGCCGTAATCCCGTACAACGCAAACGCCAAGCCACGCTGTTCCGGTGGGAAAGTGTCCGCCAGAATGGCCTGAGCCATCGGCTGCAGGCCGCCGCCGCCCGCGCCCTGCAATACCCGGAAGAAGAGAAGAAGCCCGAGACTGGGCGCGATGCCGCAAAGCAAGGAACTCACAGTAAAGACACTCAAACAGGCCATGAAAAAGCGTTTCCGCCCCAAGGCGCCTGCAAGCCAGCCGCTGATCGGCAGGATAATCGCATTCGAGACCAAATAAGAAGTCAGTACCCACGTACTCTGGTCGTTGCTCGCGGCCAGATTCCCAGCGATATACGGCAAGGCAACATTGGCGATGCTGGTGTCCAGGACCTCCATGAAGGCTGCCAACGCCACGACAACGGCAATCAGCCAAGGGTTGTACTTGGGCCGCCAAACAACCTGGTCGAGTGTGAGTGCAGTGGTACTCATTTTCTGAAACTCACGGAACGAAAGTCATTGCAGGTACACGTCCGGCACCACGTTCATGCCTGGTCGAAGCCGCCGATCCCGGTTCTCTCCCGGCTCGAGAACAATCTTTACCGGAACCCTCTGCACAATTTTGACGTAGTTTCCGGTGGCGTTCTCCGGCGGAAGTAAACTGAATAGGGGGCCGGTTGCGCCCGCAATGCTATCTACATGGCCCTTTAGAGTCCGGCCGCTCGAATCCACGTGGATTTCCGCTTTCTGTCCAACCCGCATGTGCCTAAGCTGGGTCTCTTTGAAATTGGCGGTGACCCACACTTCATCGAGAGGCACTACAGTGAGGAGCTGTTGCCCGTCTTGAACGTTCATCCCAACCACCACTGTCTTATTTACTTCACCAGTGACCGGAGCAACGATTTTCGTGTACCCGAGATTCAGTTTGGCCTGTTCTAGCAGCGCACGCTTTTGCTCGACGTCCGCGATCGCGGCCTGCACGCGAGACCGTGTTGACGACACCTGTTGCGGCCCAGTTTTCGCATATTGGTAGTTCGCCTGGGCTTGCGCCAGGCGGCTTCGGGCCTGTTGGACGAATTGTTCCCCTGCGGACTCACTGGCACGGGCTGACGCAACCGTCGCTGTGCTGGCTCGGGCCGCAGCTAATGCTTGATCATAAATTTGCGCCGATACCTCCCGCTTATCGACCAATAACTTGTAGCGCTGGAGATCGTCTTGCGCTTTCACGTCGTTCGCTTCGTCCGCCTCCAGTTGGGCATGTGCGGCAGTGAGTTGCTTCTCAGCGGCCTCGACACCGGCTTTAGCGTCTTCGATGCCGGACGCAGTGAACCTCAGTTGGCTGAAAGTATTCACAGAAGTAATCGGAACTGTGATATTCAGCGATTTAGCGGTTGCTTCGGCATTGCCGAGATTGGCTTGCGCCTGCGCGACCGCAACCTGATAGTCTTTCGGGTCTATTTCCACCAGCACCGTGCCTTTCTCCACCCACTGATTGTCATCAACGTTGACCCGTATCACATAACCGGAAACTCGTGCGCTCACAGGATAGAGGTGGACATCTGCCTGAGCGTCGTCGGTCGATTCGTAGCTGCTCAAGTAGCGCCACAAAAATATCCCGCCCACGAGCACCACAAGGATGACGGCCAGAATCACGATGTTTCTGCGGTGCCTGGGATTGTGGCGCACCGGCGGCGTATAGTCCCTGTTCGTCAAAGGCGATGCATCGGCCGGGGACGGATCGAGCGTGGATTTTCTGCCTGTCTCAGGCACTGAACGGGGTGGGTCTTGTTCCGCCATCTTCATTTTCCTCTGAAATATTCCTTAACGCCCTGCTCGGCCATGCCCAAAGCCCGAACCAGGGAAATTTTGGCGTAATTATAGCTGTAGAGGCTCGAGATGTATTGCTCATGCGCGCTGGCGACGGCTTCTTGCGATTGCACCACTTCCACGGTATCCGTGACACCGGCACTAAACCGGTCGCTCGACTGGGTCAGCGTCTTTTCCGCCAAGTCAATGTTGCTGCGCGCCACGTTGACCTGAACCGCCGCCGACTGCAGGTTGAACAGCGCGGCGCGCACGTCGGAGTCGATCTGTGCGCGCAGATTTTCCAGGCGCTCGCGGCTCTGCTCCAGCCTCGCATCCGCCTGCAAGATGTCACCGTGAACGCTACCGCCCTGAAAGATCGGAATCGACAGCGTTCCACGTACGTCGAATACCTGGGTTGCGTTGGAAGGATGCGACCCTCCCGTGCCATAATCCGCGTCAAAGGAAAGCGATGGAAAATAACCAGCTACTGCGGCCTTGCGCGAGAATTCCGCTGCGCGTACGTCGGTCATGGCAGCCTGGTAATCGGAACGCGACGCATACGCGCGTCTCAAAGCCTCATCCACGGGCATGATTTCGAGCGACTGATACGGCGACTTGTCCGCGAATTCGAACTCCTGCCCGGGAGCCAGGCCGATCACACGCGCCACAGTCAGCTTCTGAATGGCGAAATTGTTCTTCGCCTGGATCAACTGTTGTTGCCGGGTCTGGAGCTCAACCTTGGTACGCAGGCCGTCAATGTCCGGCGAAGTGCCGGCATTGATCTGGTCCGTTGCCTGATCGTAGAGCGCCTGTGCCGTCTTGACCTGCGCTTCCGCCGTCTCAACGCGGGCTTCGTCGGCAATGGCCTGCAGATAGGTGTAACCCACGGCTAGCACAACCAGGTCGCGGGCGTCCTTGAAGGTGTAGCTGGCTGATTTCAGATTCTGACTGGCCGCGCGGGTGGCGTTGATTGACTTCCAATCAAACAGGGTTTGGGCCACAGCGGCACGCGCGTCAAAATAAGAAAAAGGCCCAACGGATAGCGGGATCTTAAGCCCCGGAACGCTGCTAAAGCCGAGCTCGGCGAGATTGATCTCCGAGGCCGCCACGTAAGGCGCCGCCGTCACGTGCGGTAAAAGAGCGCTCAATTGCTCCCAGCGCTGTCCGCGGGCCGAGCGGATTTCCGCACTCGAAAGCAGCACTCCGAGATTTTGTTTCAATCCACGGTCGATGGCGTCCCGCAATGACAGCGACAGAATCCCCGGAACGAGCTTTGCCGGCACACTGCCTGCGAACGGGCTCACTCCTCCCGTGCCGGGGATGGCTTGGCCCGGAGTGCTCGAACTGGGTGTGGTCTCGGTCTGTGCAAGGGATATCGATGCTCCACAAATCAAGACTCCTGAGAGCAGGAAAAGGCAACTGCATTCGTAACTGAGCCTCAAGGGGACCTCCCGGCCTCGAATTTTCACACGCCTTTAAGAATATCCGTAAATCGACATTCTAATGGCAAGGCGGACAGTCCCATTGTTGTCGTAAAGTCGGTTAGGGGCCAAATCGCGGGGACCTAGGTCAACCGCAACCTACAACTACTTAACCGGTTTGCGGGAGACTCCCAAATACCTGCAAATACGTGCAAGGCGGAGCAATCATGGGCTGGGATCGTGGGCTACGGGAAAACTCTTGTCGCATAACGGTGGCCGCGAAGTAAACCACTCGCCTTTTCGATTCTTAATCCGATTTTCAGGGCTGAAAGCGATCACGATCTAGAATATGGCTGACCGACCCTCTTAATGTGCAGGAGACCCGGAGCCCACATTTACATGAAACGGATGTTGCTCTCATGGAGCAGTGGAAAAGACAGTGCCTGGAGCCTCCACCTTCTCCGGCAGCAGAATGAGCACCAAGTTGTCGGGCTGCTGACGACATTCAATCAGGCGGCGAACCGGGTGGCCATGCACGCGGTGCGTCGTACCCTCGTCGAGGCCCAGGCAAAGGCGGCAGGCATTCCCCTGTGGGGCGTGGATTTGCCGCAGCCATGCTCGAACGCAGACTACGAATGCATCATGAGGAAAGCGTGCAAAACCGCTGTTGAGGCGGGGATCGAGTACATCGCCTTTGGCGATTTGTTCCTGAACGACATACGGGCATACCGCGAGAAGCAACTGGAAAACTCGGGGTTGCAGCCGATTTTCCCTGTGTGGGGAATGCCAACGCGGGAGCTTGCCTGTTCCATGATCCAGTCCGGCGTGCGTGCGAAACTAACTTGCATTGACCCCAAGCTCCTCGCTCCGGAATTCGTCGGCAGGGAGTTCAATGAGCAACTTCTCTCGGATTTGCCGCCAGAGATCGATCCCTGCGGAGAGAATGGGGAATTCCACACGTTCGTGTATGCGGGCCCGATGTTGGGGCGCAACCTGTCGGTCGAGGTGGGAGAAATCGTGTCTCGCGACGGGTTTGTGTTTGCTGATCTGAAGTCTTGCGCTGAACAGAGTGAGCATAGTGTAGGAGGGCGATGACTGATGCGCCAAATTGCTGAATTCGTTGCTGTGCTCGCCTGCAGTTTGTTCGCAGGAGCCGCCCGTCTACATCAGCCTTGTTGAGCATCCGGCCAGAATGGAATGCGCTATAGAAATAGCCGCGACCGAGTTTGCGCCGAGCTATCGTCGAGCCACAATCATGCAGGCGACTTGCGCCGCTCTCGAATGACTTACATCGGAAATGTGAACGCGCGAGCCATGCCCACCAAGGAGATGGTTGCGCGCGATCTGGTGACCAACATTGCGCACGGCGTCCGCTGGCACGATGCGACAACAGTACTCAAGGGATTGGACTGTAACCTTTTTCTTGAGATGCCCCCGGGACATAGTCTCAGCGATCTCGCCGAAGAGAACCTCCCCGGTATCAAATCCGTTCCCGTCGAGGCGAGTGTATTGTCTAGAGTTTTGCGTCTAGCCCAGCAAGAGGAAGCCAGTACATTAGAGGCCGCTCGCAACTGTTAAACGCTGAGGAGGGACCATGACCAGACCCGACTCTGAGAGCTTAGCGTCGATCGGGCGCCCGACATCAGATGCTTAGTCGATTAGGTGGAGCGTCGCAGCATTCGGAGAAGGATTTAAGAAGCCTTGAAGCGGTGCCGGTTTATGCCCAGCTTCCTTATTTTGGATTCGAGTGTCTGTCGGGGAATGCCCAGCTTAACAGCGGCGCCGGTTGGACCCCCAACCACGCCTTCGGATTCCCGGAGAGCGGCTTCGAGGATCTCTCTTTCGTGCTCGACAAGGTCAGCAACCAGTGGAGCAGTCGCCGCAGCGAGTTTGGGAGTCACGTGCGTGAGCCAGGTCTCATCTACAAAGAAAGTCTCCCCTTCAGACAGAATCACTGCCCGCTCGACTACATTTTGCAACTCGCGGATGTTGCCCGGCCAATCGTATGCGTGGAAGAGTTCGATCGTCTTCTTGTCTATATTTCGAATCCTCTTGCCCGCTTTGTGGGCGTAGCGGTCGATTAGGTATCCGACCAACAACGAAATATCGCTAATGCGCTCGCGCAATGCTGGTAATCGAATCGGAACAACGTTGAGGCGGTAAAACAAGTCCTGTCGGAACTTGCCTTCAGCCACCGCCGTAGTCAGGTCTCGATTCGTGGCCGCTATCACCCGTACGTCAACCGAAACCGATTGAGTGCCGCCCACTCGTTCGAATTCACGCTCCTGAAGAACTCGCAGCAATGCGACCTGCGTCTCTGGCGGAAGATCGCCTACTTCATCGAGGAATATCGTTCCACCGTCGGCCGATTCGAAACGGCCCAACCGGCGCTGAGTGGCCCCTGTAAAGGAACCTTTTTCGTGGCCGAACAGTTCGGAAGCAATCAGCGACTGGGGAATCGCCGCGCAATTCACTCGAATGAAAGCACGGTTTGAACGCTTGGAGCGGTTATGAATTGCGCGAGCAATCAGTTCCTTTCCTGTTCCGGTCTCACCTGAGACCAAGACTGTGGAATCCGTCGGAGCTACCTTGGAAACCTGAACCAGCACACGACGTAATGGCTCGGAAGAACCGACGATTTCTTCGAACATGGATGAGCGCACGATGTCTTCGCGCAACGCAACGTTTTCGTTTCGTGTCCTGTCTTCGGCACGCTTGCGATCGTCGATGTCGGTTCCGGTCGCATACCAGCGCACCAGGCGTCCCTGCTCGTCGCGGAACGGGTTGAGACGAATAAGGAACCAGCGATACTGGCCGTCCTTCCGCCGCGTTCGTTGTTCGATTTCAAACGGCAGGCCGCGGGCATAGGCCGCCAGGCGCTCCTCCCGCACCTTCTCTACGTCTTCCGGATGAAACATTCGGGCCCGAAACTCAGAACTGAGCACTTCTTGCATGGTCAGGCCGGTATATTCCAGCACCGCCTGATTCGCGTAGAGCGGATCGCCGCTCGGATCCAGGACGACAATAGTTTGCGGTATAGCATCGGTAATCCGGCGAAACTCACGCTCGTCTTCAAGGAGTTTCGACTCCGCTCTTTTTCGATCTTCGATGTCGGTATCGCTTCCATACCACCTGACGACCTTGCCTTCAGCGTCGAATTCTGGAAGGACACGTATAAGGAACCATCGGTATTCTCCGTCATATCGCCGGATGCGGGTTTCCAGTTCGCCTGGTTTGGGGTCATTCAGCAAGGCAAGCCATTCACGAATGAGTCGATCCAAGTCATCGGGGTGAACGACCACCTTCCAACCCCAGCCTTTCCCCTGCTCCACGGTCAGGCCGGTGTACTCGTACCAACGTCGGTTCAGAAATTCCTTGGATCCATCAGCGAAGCTCGTCCACAAGAAAGACGGAACCGTGTCGATGAGGGTCTGGAGCCTGGCAGCCTCCTGGCCGAGCTTTTCCGGAGCATCGCTTTGTTCGTGGCGTTTCGAATCTTGGGCCAACTCACTCATGTTTACTCAGTCCGCGCGGAGTGTCAGAACCAATATCAATAATTCTAAATCAGGATCACAAGCCAAGCTCAGCTGGATGGCTTCATGCTGAATTTTCGGCGAAAGCTGAAATTACAGCCTGAGTTCAAAAGCTAAATACCAACGACTCAATTGATTAAGAGTGGCGTCGGGATTGCCATCTGTTAGGCGTGATCGTTCGACAGTCAAGCATGACCTTGAAAATTGAGAAGTACGCGGACGAGTACAGCACGACGATTCGACTCATTGGGCGAGTGCAGGCGGAACATTTGGCGGAACTGGAGACGCAGATAAAGGAGAGCGGATCAAAGATCGTGCTGGACTTGGAGGAGTTGAACCTGGTCGATGTTGAGGCTGTTCGATTTCTCGGGAGCTGTGAAGTAGCGGGTGTCACGCTTGTCAACTGCTCGCCCTACATACGCGCCTGGATCGGCAAAGAACGCGATTAGAGCCAAAGGTCAGGATCAGCATCCATGACCGCCACGTCAACTAAAAGGAGCATTTATGTCAGACCAAGTAGTTTTGATTACAGGAGCGCTGACGGGAATCGGTCGCGCCGCCGCAATCATCTTTGCGCAAGAAGGGGCACGAATTGTTGTGTCTGGCCGTCGAGACAAAGAAGGACAAGCGTTGGTTGCCGAGCTACAAGGGCTCGGAGCAGAGGCCATTTTTGTCCGTACTGATGTCCGCAAGGATGAGGACGTGCGCAACCTTGTGGATCAAACGGTCAAGCGTTTCGGACGTCTGGATATTGCGGTCAACAATGCTGGAACCGAAGGTACACCCGGCCCGGTGACGGAGCAGACTGCAGAAACCTACGCCGCGACCTTCGACACAAACGTCCTAGGCACACTGCTGAGCATGAAGCACGAATTGAGGGTGATGCTGGCACAGGGAAGCGGGAGCATCGTCAATGTCTCGTCGGCCTATGGAAGCGTCGGGGCTGCCGGAGCATCCGTTTATGTGGCCAGCAAACATGCGATAGAGGGCCTGACAAAATCCGCTGCACTGGAAGTTGCCGGGACCGGAGTTCGGGTAAACGTAGTCGCTCCGGGCACTACGGACACCGGTATGCTCACGCGCTTTACCAGCACAGATGAAAATAAAGCGGCGCTCGTCTCGACGGTACCGGTCAAGCGTATGGCAACGTCGGAGGAGATCGCTCATGTGATCGCCTTTGTTGCTTCGGAAAATGCCTCGTACATGACAGGTTCTTCCATTCCAGTCGATGGAGGCATGATCGCTGGCTAAACCTTCGTTGACTACGGCACCTCCCTGCTCAAGACAAGTCGTTTTCTGAACGGCGAGTAGTGAAAAGGCTGGGACGACGGTAGCAAACGTGTTCGTTTTTGGATTGTCAAGGTATATGGAATGACTACACTTCAAGGCAAAACCGCCCTGGTGACAGGCGCATCGCGCGGGATTGGTCGGGCCACTGCATCCGTGCTCGCTAACGCCGGTGCGCATGTCCTTGTGCACTACGGTCGTTCCGCGCAGGATGCGGAATCTCTCGTGGCAGGCATCCTTTCAAAAGGCGGACGCGCGAACGCAATCAGGGCCGACTTGGGAACTCCGGAAGGGGCAACGCTGCTGGCGAAGGAAGTTGGTACGATCGTCGGCGAGCGGTTGGATGTGCTCGTGCTCAACGCTGGAATCAGCAAGGCGGCACGCCTCGCAGATTATACGGTAGAGGATTTTGACAACCTGTTTGCGACAAACGTCCGAAGTCCGTTCTTCCTCGTGCAGCAACTGCTGCCTATTCTAGGTGACGGCTCGAACATCATTGTTATCTCTTCGCTCGGGGCCCACGCCGTAGTCGGCAAACCCGGCGTGGACAACCCCTCGCTGCTTGCCTACTCCTCGACCAAAGGAGCATTAGAGACTTTGGTCAAGAACTGGGCGGCCATTCTTGGGCCGCAAGATATTCGGGTCAATGCGGTCGCACCCGGTGTGATCGATACTGACATGTCGAATTTCACAAAGACTGAAGCTGGCCGCGAGGCCGCGCTCGGGATGCAGGCATTGAAGCGGATTGGCAAGCCGGACGATGTGGCGGACATCGTCGCTTTCCTGGCGTCGGACGATGCCCGCTGGATCACGGGAGCCAGCATCCCCGTTGATGGCGGGTCGAAGCTTTAAGGACCTGACGCCTTGCTGGCGTCAGCTGCAATCGAACGGATGAATGAGGAGGGCCAGCAGATGGCAAAAACAAAAATAGCAGGTGAGACGATCGAATCCAAGAATAAAGCGCTCGTTCTAGAAGCCTTCGACACACTGTTCAACAAGCGGGACTATGCAGCGGCCGAGCGCTTCTGGTCGCCCAATTACATCCAGCACAGCGCACACATAGCACCAGGTCGCGAAGGGCTGTTCAATCTCGTCCGCTCGGTGCCGGAAACGCTGCACTATGAGAACCAGCTCATCGTTGCAGAAGGTGATTACGTCATAGCGCATGGCCGCTTCACGGGGATGGGAAGGCCGGCCGCCTGGATCGCAGCCGACGTTATCCGATTCGAAGACGGTGTCCTTAAAGAGCATTGGGACGTTCTGGAGGACGAGGCGACCAAAGCCGAATCTGTGAGCGGCCTTCCCATGTTTGGCGACACATTCCCCAAGTGACAGCCGATAACAACGCGATCGTCCTGAGGCCGTTCGACACCCTTTTTAACAGATCAAGGAGGCATTAGCTATGATTTCACCCGTTGCTTTGAACGCCATGTATGTGATTTTGGGCGCGAGCGGGAACACTGGCTCGATCGTTGCCGATTCCTTGTTATGGAAGGGCAAGAAAGTGCGCGTCGTAGGTCGCGACGCGGGCCGACTGCAGCGCTTTGTGCGCCAAGGCGCGGAGGCGTTCACCGGCGACGTGAGCGACGCGGCTGCGCTCACCAAAGCGTTCAGCGGCGCGCGCGCAGCATACTTGCTGTTGCCGCCGATTACCTCCCGGGAAGACCAAGAGCGAGAGAGCGATGCGATCGCGCAAGCCGTAACGGAGTCCGGCCTGCGTTACGCGGTGTAGTTGAGTAGCTACGGTGCTCATGTCCCGGAAGGCACCGGGCCAGTCACGGGACTGCATTCTTCGGAGCAAAAACTGAACGCGATCAGCGGTTTGAACCTTCTGCACCTGCGCGCCGCATATTTCATGGAGAACAATCTGGCGGCGATCAACATGATTCAGGAGATGGGAATCTTCGGACATGCACTGCTGCCCGACCTGAAGTTGCCCATGGCCGCGACGCGCGATGTTGGCAACTACGCCGCCCAGCGCCTCCTGGACCTGGATTTTTCCGGCAAACAAACCCGCGAGCTGCTTGGCGAGCGCGACCTGTCGATGGCGGAAGCCACCGCGATCATTGCGCGCGGCATTGGCAAACCAGATCTGCGATACGTGCAGTTTCCTTACAACCAGGTGCAGCAGGTTTTAGAGCAAATGGGCATGACGTCGAAGAAAGCCGCGGTGTACATCGAGATGTTCAAGGCGATCAACGCAGGTGTCCTCGCTGCGCAGGAGCCGCGTTCGCGGGAAAACACGACACCGACTTCGTTTGAAAAATTTGTGCGGGACGTCTTTGCGCCTGCGTATCGCGGGAAGGCTCGCGTCGCGTAGACCCAAGCGTCCGGGGCGCCGGTTGCGCCTGTGTCCAAGAGCGGTGAACCAATGGTCGGTGACAAAGTTCTACAGTGAATGAGTGAATTGCGCCGACCAGCGACTCCGTAAAACTTCGATCAACCAAATTTAGGGAGCAACCTAGATGAGCACGACAACAGATGGCACGCAACTCAGCCCCTGCGTTGAGCTCTTCATAGAATTGCTAGTCGACAGAGCTTCCGCAGTCACATCAAGAGAGGTTGCCATTGTCCGTCGGCCTCAAGATGTTGTAACGCATTTTCGGACTGTACTCCCTCCCAACGCTCTAATTCCTGAGAAGGTAGATGAACGATTTGGTGCAAGTTGCCGTCAATGCCGACGGTGGGCTGGAGCGGTGGAATCAATTGAACACAGTGAAGGCAAGCGTTTCGATCACCGGTGCAATTTGGCAGCTTAAGGGTAAGCCTGACGTGCAGGAAAGAGAACGTAAAGCTGGGCAATCACCAATTCCTTTGGGAAATTGGCTACAATTTCAATTAGTTGCCGACATTGCTTCGGCGCATTCCGGTCTTTGCAACTGCCCGGTGAGTCAATACGGCCTCGCGCAATAGGGTACGAATAACCTCACACACATCTTCATCTTCTGTCGACATCGAACGCTGAGCTATGCCATAGCTCCACGACCAACCCTTATACCGTTCCCCTATTGTTGCCACCCGCCTCCAAGCGCCTGGTAAAGCTGAACGAGCGCCAAGCGTTCGTTGCGCTCCTCGGTTTCTTTGTACGGCGTCGGGTTTACCAGTTCGCCTTCTTTTGCCTTTTCCGCACCAACCGCCACGACGCGTTCTCCCGGCTTCAGCCCAGATGTGATCACCCAGAGCGTGCCCACTCTCGGCCCGACCTCAACGGTACGGAGCTGCGCCCGACTATCGGCGCCGACCACAGTGACCTGATACGTTCCTTGCTGTTGATTCACTGCCGCCTGCGGCACCAGCAGCGCTCCCGTGATGTTTCCGGTGGGCGTCTGAATGCGTGCATATTGTCCCGGTCGCAACACATTTTTCGCATTGGGGAACTCGCCCACGATCTGGATGGTTCCCGTCTGTGTGTTTACTTGCCGATCCGCGAAGATGATTCTGCCCGGATGTGGGTAGACACTCCCGTCGGCCAAAGTTAACTGCAACGGGATTCGTGAGGCGTGCGTCAGAAAGTCCACGCTCCCCGGATTGCCGCCGTCCGCCATGCGCAGGTATTCCTGTTCGCTGATGGGGAAATAGACTTTGATCGGACTTACCTGCGAAACCGCGGTGAGGACCGTTGACGGCCCCACCAGGTTGCCCACTTGCACAGTGTTGATGCCGGCGATTCCGTCGACTAACGACACGACTCTCGTGTAGCCCAAATTGAGCTGAGCCTGTTCAACCGCCGCCTGGCCGGCCTCAACCGCCGCCTTCGCGCCCCGGAGCGACTGCGTGTCCGTATCGAGCTGACTTTGGGGAATCGCATGCGCTTCTGCTTCGGGGACATCACGCTTCACGTTCGTTTCGGCGTTCGCCATCTGCGCCTCAGCCTGCGCCAGTTGCGCTTTGGCCTGATCGAGCACCGCCTGAAATGGACGCGGGTCAATCTCAAATAGCACTTGACCCTTTTTGACGAATGCGCCCTCGTGATAATCCTGGCGAATGAGGTAACCGTTCACTTGCGGAGAGATCTGTGCGTTGACGTACCCTTCGAGGGTTCCTACCCACTCGCCCTGAACCGGCACGTCTTTTTGAATGACCGGTGCGACTTCGACCTTAGGTGGTGGAGGACTGGTCGACGCTCGGACGTTGCTGTTGCTGCAGCCAAGCGAACTTGATAACAACGCTGCCCCAATGAATCCTGCAAAGATCTTCTTCATCGTTCATTTCCTCGCAATCCAGTTACTGGCGCCCAAGAGCCACGACACTTGGTAAGCTATGTGCGAATGCGGCACGAAGCTCATTTCGCCGCTTGTTACAATGTAACAGATTATGTATAATATGTAACGATTCAAAAATATGCAGAAAAAATCTTTTGACCGAGATGCAGCACGGCGGCGGGTCATCCTCGATGCTGCCCGCGACTGCATCCTTAAATTTGGCTATGCGAAGAGCTCGCTTGAAGATATCGCCAAACAGGCAGCCGTATCGCGACCGCTGATCTACCGGAAATTCAAGAGCAAGGAAGAGATTTTTGGCGCCTTTCTGGAGGACCTTTTCGAAACACAGTATCGGGCCGCGGAACACGCTCTGGCAAAGCCGGGAAGCAGACGGGAAAGGCTTATGTCGCTCTATGAAGCTCTACTGCTTGAGCCGTGGAAGGAGCTGATCGTGGATGCTCCGATGGGCGCGGAATTCTATGAGACATGCGGTCGGATCACGCCTGACATTTACGAAGGCCGCAGAAAGATGCAGCTCAAGTACACGCAGGCTGTCCTTGGTACTGAAGAGGTATCGAAGGTCTTCATGCTGGCTGTGGACGGGCTCACTCGGGATCTACCAGCGACAAAAGTTCTCCGCAGAAGACTTGAAGTGCTGATTGATCGATTCGTTCGCGACTAAAGCCACGGCGGATCCAGGTCGGGTAGCTACACTTCGCATTCTGGCCTGTTGGTCGCAATGCGGAAGTTAATCACTCGCCAGTTAGAAAGCCGTTTGCTTAGGGATCCAAGCGACCACAGGTGTGAAATCACAGGTGTGAAATTTCGGGCTGGTTTGCTAAGTCACTGATAAACATGGTGGCCAGGGACGGAGTTGAACCGCCGACGCCAGCCTTTTCAGGGCTGGCTTCTCCCATGGCTAATCTACTTAATCACAAGTACTTATCTCGTATTTTCCCTCCCAAACTGTCCAAATAATTGCAGCCAAAACGCAGCCAGAACTGCGGATGCGGTGTTTGCCTCACACAGACCTGCATCGACGAGTATCGAGGGCTGATTGCGAGCTTACGAACGGACAGGATCTGAACGGCCGATCACGAGTTCCCATGGCGAGCGCGAAACATCGCCTGCGCACGAAGTCCGCACGCTTGCTCCTATCACATGGGATGAAATCGGTGCGACCGAGAGCGCACCATGTGCAGGCAGAGATCACTCCGAACCCTCAGCCGATCACTCAGAGGCGGTTGATGATTCCGGTCGCCGATTCGTGTGGCTTCCGCCGGGCGAGTTGCACCCCCACCCAACCCTGGAACGGTACGGTATCGCGGCATTACAAGCAGAACACAACAAAATCGCAACGCAAGACGACTCTTTGTCTCAAGCAACGATTGAGATCACAACATCCCGAACCATCCTGGACGGTTTTGCTCAATGGAAGAGCGCCCTCGGCGCGAAATGTAGTCGAATTCTCTGTATTGAGTATTCGCTGACCGACGAGCAAGCCCTTGAGTGGCTTCTGAGGAGGCATAGGCGTCGCAATGGATGGAACAGCTATTGTCGAATCCTGACCGCCTTGCAACTTGAGCCGAAGTTTAAGCAGGAGGCGTTGGCCAACCAGATCGCCGGCGGTCAGAAAAAAGGTTTGTCAAACTTGACAAAAGGTGCAGAAATGCATGTCCGTTTGAAATTAGCAGAACGGGCGGACGTCTGCGAGGCTTATATCGACTACGTCAAACAGCTCAAAGGTGAAGCCCACGCCGACATTCTCCAGGCTCTCGAACGCGGAGAGGTCTCGATTTACTGGGCCTGGACTTTACGTAAGTTGTCGAAGCCTGAACAGAGAAATGTTCTCGAGGACCGAAGAGTTCACAAAGCAGTCCGGCTCGCGTTACATCGCCATCGCAAACGGCAAACCGTCTCAATTGATCGAAACCGAGTGCTGCCGGCATTGGGGGCGCTCCTCGCCCGAGATGCAGGGGAGATTACCTTAACAGTGATACCGATCTCAGGCAAGAGAGTTGCGATCAGTGAAGAACTATTCGCCGCATACAGCCACAAGGAGAACTGGAATTATGGTGAAATACAAACAACCTCTGAGAACAATCCTCATGGACACAGAAAGTCATTGGGACAATGACCAGACTCGCCCTGCGGCACGACGGGCCTTCCGCAAAACCCTGGAGTGCCGCACTTTCGCTTTAGGTGCCTTGCTATTTGCGTCTGAGAATGAGCAGCGGCTCGTGCCCGGGACCTGCAAGTCACGAGGCTGCCCGAGTTGCGGCCAGCAAAATACAGTTCAATGGCAGCGCGAGCAATGGGTGGCACTTCCAGATATCCCCTACAAAGGCATCACCCTTACCATGCCAGACGTTCTTTGGCCGCTCTTCCAGCACAATCGCAAGCTGCTGGCCTGCCTGCCCACATTAGGAGCTAAAGTCATTGAGAATTGGGGGAAAGAAAAGTATGGTGTGCGGCTGCTGACAATGGTCGTCCCCCACACTTTCGGTCGGCATCTAACCTTCAATCCGCATCTGCATGTCATAGTTTCTGCGCTGGGACTGCGGGAGTCTGACTGCCGCCTGGTTCCCGCATTTTTCAATCGTGATCGCCTGATGCACCGCTGGCGTCAAGCCGTGATCAAGCTTTTACGCGAGGCGCTGAAAAGGGGTGATCTCGTGTCAGAGATGGGGGAGAAGGAACTGGAGGCAATGCTGACAAAGCAGTCCGAGCGATGGTGGAGCATTCATGTCGCCCACTGTAAATCGAAAACACATCTCCTCCGCTATATCGGCCGCTATGTTAGGCGGCCCCCTATCGCCGAGCATCGATTCGTCGAGATCAACAAGTACTGGGTGGTGTTTTGGACCAAGGATCGTAAGTTGAAGCGACGAGTGGAAACATGGTACTCGAAGGATCGATTCGTCGATTTGTTGCGTGAGCACATTCCAGATGACTATCGACATGCCGTCCGTCACTACGGGCTGCTCAGTCCGCGCGGTAAGAATCGCACGTTCGCGCTTATTTTTGCACGACTAGGGCAGAGCAGGCGCCCGCGCCCTCAGCGCCTGCGCTGGGCACAGTTGTTGAAGAGGACATTTAATCTCGATCCACTCGTCGATAGCAAAGGCTGCCGGATGCGGTTGGTTCGAAGGATCGGTCCCGAACAAATCCGCGAACTTCGTCCCAGGGTTTCACGTGAGCTCAATGGGACGACTGATGCTGGAGATCGTGCACTGATCCTTTCTGGCTAGACCCGCTTTGTGGCTGGCACTGGGAGTGTCGTGGCGGTGAAGATGCGACCGAGCACAGCGACTGGCATGAAGAATTTGGGTCGGTATCAGAACACCGCGAAGCCGTGATGAGCGGCAACGTTACGTTCGATTGCAGCGGCAAACAGTTTCCTCCCTGAATTTACATCGCTTCTGAGGTCGACACAAAGCAAGGTGTTTGTTCCTCTGCCGTACCATCCAAACTACACTCTGCTAACCAAAACGGAATTGCGGTCGTTCTAGAGAGGAACGGACGCAAGAGGAATTTCTCCTTCGGTCTACCCGCACTTACCCTCAATCTCAATAGATTGGACTTTTGTTTTTCCTATACTTCAAGGCTGGCCAGACCAGAGGCGCGGCGGACGAGCAGAATGAAGAAAGTTTCGACACGGGAGCTTTCTTCATGAGCCCAATAGACAGTCTTCAACCCGCCCCACCCGGCTTACTGAGCAACCCTGCCTTGAACCCGCAGTTTTGCTTGCGACGGGGTTCGCAGTGCCGTCCAGGTCGCCGCCCTTATTGTTGCCCAGGATTGGTTTGCGCTTTCGGAGGTCTCCGTTTTTTTTGCCGCAAGTTACCGTAGGCGGAAGGCACGGTTCAAGGGAACGCTCCCAGCATACCGTTCTGGGAATGCGCCCCGCATTGATGACCTTGGAGCATCTTCACATCGGGCTTCTGAGTGTAAATCGCCTGATTTCGTCAATCATCATCAGCGTTATCACTGCTGGCCGATGTGATCCCCAGGAGGCAGAGTGACTGTTTCGGTGGCGGGAACCTTCAAGAGGAGATCGACCTCCTTTTGAAAAATGTCAGTTTCCTTTTTTACAGACGAGGCTATGAAGATGCCGAGTACCACCGAAAGGCTCTAAATCCGATTCGCCGAACTCCAGAGAGGCACAAGCGATTCAACATGGCTGTCACCAAGATGCTGGAGAGCGACATAGAAATGGAGAACGAAAAAATATGCGCGGAACTGGATCGGCAGAGGGTGACCGCTCAGTTCAAAATACGAGGTGAGCCTGAGGACATCGGGCCGGGCGTTTGGCCATGGACGCACAAGCCAATCCCCGGCGCGGTAACTGCCGCAATTGAGAGGATTCGCGCAGATGTCACAAGCGAGAATTATGCAAAGAACCGACAGTCACTGTTGTCCTCGACCGGAAATGACAGGCATCGCAGAGCAAAGGCGGCAACTCAAGGAAGCTGATGTTCAACTCTGAAGAATCATTTTGAAAACAGATGGCGGTGGCCATTTGCCGGACCATTCGCCACCTTCACTACCAGGGTCGGCCAATTCTCAAAGAGTGTATTGGCCTGTGAGCGTAAACCATCGGCAAAGGCAAGCGACGAGGCACCTCTCTCTTCTATTGCAGCTTAGCGTACTCCGCCTTGGCTTCTTTCAGGATGGGGATGTCGGTGTCGGCGTCACTGCGGCAGTCCCACCTTCCGAACGAGTTCGGCAAAGCGTGGGTCGGAGCGGAAGGCATCGAATGGCGGGAAAGTTTTCAACCCTACAAGTCCATTATCATGCTCTTGATAAGCGCTACTCAACCAACGGATGGTCTGCTCCTTATCTCCCAACTCGGCATAGTGCTGAGCAATCTCGTATGCAGAGGCGTGACCAGAACGACGTTGTCCTTGCAGCCCTTCGAGCCGTTTAGTGAGAGCGCCCTCCAAGCCTGCTGATCGAAAATCCTTGTCGAAAGCGGAAGCCGATTCAAAGTCCTTTCGGTCACCGGATAGCCGTGCTGAGTTCTTCCATTCTTCAATAGCCTGTGGGTACATACCCTTTAACCAGAATGCGCTCTCCAAGCAATCATGAGCCGGTACGAATGTCGGGTTCTCATTCACCACCTTTTGGCAGACGGAAATGGCTTCATCATACCGTCGCGCCAAGGTGTTAATGTATCCAACAGCCGTAGCGATCACAGGCGAGAGCGGGTCGAGTTGCTGCGCACGATTAACTTCTGTGAGAGCCTCATACTCGCGACCACCAATCATGCCAATGTCGAACGCGTACCATTGGTGAGCCGTCGCATCGCTCGGATCAAGTTCAAACGCCTTTTTGAAATCAGCCTCTCCCGCCACAAAATCCCAGCCGTGTTGCATTTCGTTGTCACCCAGAACAGCGTAAGGATGTCCCATGTTCGCGTCCAACTCCAGTGCTCTTCGGGCAGCGGCATTTGCCTTCGAGTAATCCTCGCTCGGATCGCCTCCCCATGAAGATAGTGCGACGTAGGCATCGGCTAAACCTGAATATGCGAGAGCGTAACTGGGGTCTTTCGCGATGGCTTGATTAAAATACGAAATTGCCGCCTGAAGATCATCAGCGGTTCGTTTGTTCCACGCGTAGCGCCCCTTCAAGTACATCTCATAAGCTTCGAGATTGCGGGTGCCCGGTTTAGTGACTCGCTGCCTTTGTGAAATCGTGAGCTTGGAGCGTACCTTTTCCGCTATGTCTCCCGCAATCTGCTGTTCAAGCGAGATGACGTCTGTACTCTTACCGGTATAATGTTGCCCCCAGATTTCGGTGTTGTCGCGAACATCAGTAAGCTCAGCGCTGATCTCTAGTCTCTCCCCCCGTGGTATCACGCGCCCAGTCACCAGAGCGGAAACGCCCAAGTCACTGCCGATTTTTTGCGTGTCCACGTCCTTCCCCTTGTAGCGAAAGACCGAGTTGCGCGATTTCACCTTCAATTCGGGCAAAAGCGCAAGACTACCCATCAACGACTCGGTGATGCCGTCACTGAGATAGTCAGAATTGAAGTCTCCGTTCCCATTGGCGAAGGGCAGTACGGCAATGGAATCAATCTGGTTTTGCTTTGCAGATCGGAAGTGCCAGTAGTAAAGTCCAAACACCACTAATGCAATCATCGCGCTACTGGCACACGTGAGCCAGACCTTGTTGCGACTGAATATTCTCCCAAAAGATTGTTGTGTCGCAGAAATCTTCGTGGACTCCGTATCCCGCCTCATCCTTTGCAGATCGGTGCGAATCTCAGAAGCGTGCTGATAGCGCAGGTTGCGATCTTTGTCCAGACACTTGTTGATGATCCGTTCCAAATCGGCTGGCACGTCGGGATTCAGCCGTACCGCTGCCGTGGGAGCCGCGTCCAGAATGGCTTTGAACATGACACCCGTGCTTTCTCCTCGGAAAGGCAGCATCCCTGTCGCCATCTCATAGAGAACCGCACCGAATGAGAATAGGTCTGTGCGCGAATCCAATTCTTTCGCCCGGACTTGTTCGGGCGACATGTAAGCGACGGTGCCAAGCGCCGAACCGGGACTGGTCAGATGCTCCTCCGATTCGACGGTGGGGGCGCTCGGGCCAATCCTCGCCGGCTTGAGTGTCAACTTAGCCAATCCAAAATCCAGAATCTTCGCGTGTCCGCGCTTGGTCACGAAGATGTTGGCCGGTTTGATGTCGCGATGAACGATTCCTTCCACGTGGGCGGCATCGAGCGCGTCGGCAATCTCAATGGCCAGCGACAGAATCAGTTCGGTCTCCATCGGTCTGCCCGCAATGCGATGCTTCAGCGTCAGGCCGTCCAGAAACTCCATGGCGATGAATGCTTTACCGTGCTGGTCATCAATTTCATAGATCGTGCAGATGTTGGGATGGTTCAAGGCGGAGGCAGCTCTGGCTTCGCGCTGAAAACGGCTGAGTGCCTGCGGGTCTTTGGCTACATCGTCGGGCAGGAACTTGAGAGCGACAAAGCGGTGCAGCTTTACGTCCTCGGCCTTGTACACCACACCCATGCCACCGCCGCCCAGCTTCTCGATGATGCGGTAGTGCGAGATGGTCTGGCCGACCATAATCCCAAACCGTCGGGCTGTAATCTTAGGATTGCGGTAGGGGCAAGTCAAATGAAAGCCGCGGAGTTGGTGGAATCGAGGGTGAATGGCGAAACATCCCGATTTCACTCATTGATGGATTTTTGAGTGCTATCGCTGGTTTCGTCAATGCAGGTTGTGTTTCTCAGTCTGAGGTGGCTGGCATTATATTGTGCTGCAAAGTCGCACGAAACTCATCAGCCTCACCGCCGGAGAAGGCTCGTTTTGGCAGGATAAGAAAATTCCATCGTGCTATGAAAACCATAAAGATATTCTTCGACTCCAGAAAACGCACAAGGCCATTCCATTTGATTTGTGCATCGGAGAACTGGGTAACGACGCGGATACCTTGATCTGAGATTTCAGCGGTGAACTCGTGCTTGAAGCGATGGTCTTTTCGATACAGGCGACGGAAATAGAGACGTAATCCGAATCCGCAGTACAAAAAATAAACGCCGACAGCAACTAAGATCACCCTCAGCTTAAAGTCCCGATGGGGTAGTACAGCAAGATAGTACACTTGCATCACGAGCACGAAAGCTCCGATCCAAGGCAGCAGACGCCGCGATAACCTCCGATACCAAGGCTTCTCGTTTGCGATGAAGAGATCTATTGTCTTCTTCTTGGCCTTCTAGGGCCGAGACGCAGTAGAAGAGGAATACCCAGATCGCAATACAAATTTGCACTTTCTTCATACCGACCTTCTTTCTCGCTTTGCCGTTCGGGGCGCAAAGATTAAACCATTTCGGTGCTCAGAATGACCTTGTGACGGAGACCCACAGACTGATAGGAAGGGGCGCACAAGGCAAACTGGGAGTCTGCCCTTCAACGCTTAAATTGTCCCCCTCAGAACTTCGCGGCAAACGATAGGCGTGTTGCGTCACGATGTCAAGCGAAAAGATTATTTGGTACTGGGTCAGTTTCAATTTCCACAGGGGGCGAGTATGATTAGACCCCCAAGGCCGCTCCTGCTGCCCCAGCGAGATGAAACGCGGCTGCAACTGAGGAAACGCATGACTGTGTGTATAGCGGCAATTGCTGGCTCACCCCCAGACAACGAGTATGTCGTGACAGCATGTGATCGAATGGTTGCAACTCAAGATATGTCCGCAGATGCCGTAGCAACAAAGTCACATTTTATCGCACAAGATTGGGGCTTGATGTGGTCTGCGGAAGATGCGTCCTACGTAACCCCTATTTGGCGAATGACACAGTCCGCTCTGTATGAAGATCGCTTGCATGTTCATTGTGATCAGGTTGCCGGAACAGTGGCGAAGGCTTACCAACGACAGCTTCAGGAAGAGGCTACAGCCAAATACTTGGCTCGTTATGGCCTGTCTATGGAGCGGTTCTTAACAGATGGCGCAAGGCTTTTCCCTCAGGCGCAATACGAAGAAATGCATCGTGAGATTAGGGCTGTGCGCCTGGGCTGCGACTTTCTCGGTTTTGGCTTTGACGACCAAGCACATATTTTCCGCGTGTCTGATCCGGGAAAGATAACCTATGAAGATGAAGTCGGCTTTGCCGCAATCGGGAGCGGCTGGTACAGCGCGATAAGCACACTGTTTTTCCATAGCGTGAATCGCGCCATGGAGTTGTGGGAAGTTGTTTACCACGTTCTGGAAGCTAAATTTATGGCAGAGTCGGCCCCAGGTGTTGGCTCTGAGACCTTCGCAGAGATCAGTTCTTTGGATGGGAATGTTGTCTATTTAGTCGGCGATGCCATTGATCAGATTAGGGATCTCTGGTGGAGAAGTGGGATGCCGCGAGTGCCCCGAAGAGCGGAAGAAAAAGTAACGAGCATAATTGAAGTTTGCAAAGAAGCTTGCGCTGAAATGGACAAAGAGGTCAAGGTTGACATCGAAAAGCGCAGGGATAAGTTCCGTAAATTGGGGGAAGAACGCGACAGGAAAAAACAAGCTGACGAAGAGGCTGCCAGTTAACGCCCTAAGGCTCTCAGAATCAATTCATTCTCGATTTTAGATTTAGCCATTGAGGCGGTCGCGACGGCGGATGGGCGAAAGAATTCATGGAAGATTGCGCCGGCCCGCATTCGGAATCGGGTACAGATCACTACTGACGGTCATCGAGCATACCTCGATGCAGTCGAGAATGCTTTCGGCGCGGACATCGATTATGCAATGCTCGGCCTGTGCCATCTTACGGCGTGAAGCTGCGGATATGATCCGGGTCGGTGCCGATGTGATTCCGGTAGGCTGGTTTGCCTGCCGGGATGGTCCCGAACCGTTCAACGACGCGAGCAGTGAAATCGCTTGATCCAACTTCTCTACATGTGACTGTGCTTCCCGGCGCTCAGCGCGAAGCTGCTGGAGCGCATTGACTAGGTTTCCCATTGGTTCCCCCCTCGGTATTTGACAAAGGCTTAATTGTAGAAGGTTGAGCGTGTTAATGCCTAGCTGGGCTTGTTCGATACCCGACGCTTACTACAGCGAGCGCATATCGTTGCCAACTGGCCACCTGTCTACATCGGAAAGGAATCCGACCGCCATTGGGAAGAGGGCGTGAAGATTTGAGCTTGCTTGAATTCAACGCTATCGAGTACAGGCGAAAAGGGAACGCGGTGCGGATGACGGTCAACTTTTTCATTACACAGTTTTCCAAACATTTCTGGCGTGAGCCAGATCGGTTTAGGTTTAGTGTTTCGCGGTCGAAATTGGTACGGACTGCACGGTTCTTGATTCACCTCCGCTATTGACTTGCAGCAACAACGTGAGGGGGTCCGGTCCCGCGGGAGAGCTTCGCTCGTGCAATGAATTTGTGCGCTGGCTTCAAGGCTACAAATTAAAAAGCAAATTTCAAAACGATCAGCGACGCTCTTCGGAAGATCGATCTGCATTTCTCAACAGAATATCGATCTGACTCATGATCTCAAGATGCCGCATCTGCCGAGCCCGAAAGCCGACCTTGTAAATCTCGTTTCCGAAAGAACCCTCTTCTCGCGATCGATTCCACAACTCGATTGCTCGTAGTTCTGCCATTAGAGCCTGTAGCTTGTCATCAGGCACAGTCTTCTCCCAATATTGCCGCTAACCGGGCTGCCAGTTCAGGTGAAGTAAACGGTTTCTGTATGAAGTGAAAACCCTCAGAGTTGCCAGTTTGAGGTAAATGCTTTTCAGCATACTCCGTCATTATCAGCACTATTATGCTGGGATACATTTCCACTGCAATCCGAATCAGTTCACGTGGTGTCAGCCCTGGCATCATCGCGTCACAAAGCATTAGATGAATCGGCTTGTGGCGTTTCGCGCATATCCGCACAGCCTCATGGCCGTCCCCTGCAATCAAGACCTCATAGCCCCGTCTCCGCAACCCTTCAGCAATCATTTCCCGTAATAGTCTTTCATCCTCAACGACGAGGATAGTGTCCATACGCGTTCTCCTAAGATGTGCAGGCACTTAGCCTGAGACACACTCAGCAACACAGTTGCCATGGCCAAACTGAAGATTTTTGAGAGTTCACAGATGGCGAGCCTGCCGAAATGTCGGCATAGCTGCCGAAAGATCGGCAGCTAAAGTTTTCCTGAATCCAGTCGATGTCCTCTCCCAAGGAGGGCAACCATGACTGCCAATCTGCTTATTCCCGCTGCTCAGTACCTTCGCATGTCCACCGAACATCAACAATACTCGCTGGAGAACCAGTCTGCCGCGACCCAGAAGTACGCGGAGGCCAGAGGGTTCCAGATCGTCTGTACATATTCCGATGCTGCGAAGAGCGGTCTTGTCCTTCGCAGAAGACCGGGTCTTCAGCAACTTCTGCGAGACGTGGTCGGAACCCCACCATATCGCGTAATTCTTGTCTACGATGTCAGCCGATGGGGACGATTTCAAGACACCGACGAGTCTGCGCACTATGAGTTTCTTTGTAAGTCAGCAGGCGTTCCCGTGCATTACTGTGCCGAAAACTTTGCGAACGATGGCGCTCTTCCAAATCTCATCATGAAGACCCTGAAGAGAACCATGGCCGCAGAATTCAGCCGCGAACTCGGAGTCAAAGTCCTTGCCGGTCAGAAGCGGCTGGCCTGCCTCGGCTTCAAGCAGGGAGGGGTTCCGGGTTATGGCTTGCGGCGGATGTTAGTGGCCAGCGATGGGACTTTCAAACAACTGTTGGGAAATGGAGAGCGCAAGAGTATCGCAACGGACCGAGTCACGCTAGTCCACGGTCCCGCCTTTGAAGTAGCGCATGTTCGAGACATCTATCGGATGCTTATCTCGGATAGGCTCTCTGTACCTGATATCGCCCGTGAACTAAACAAAAAAGGAGTGAAGCAGGCGGGCAAAGGTCCCTGCGCTAATCCTTGGAACTATGCGACGGTGTACCAAGTCCTCACCAACCCCAAGTATGCTGGAATCCACGTTTTTGGTCGAAGCACACAGAAGCTTTCTACCCCAAGTGTACGACTGCCAAAGTCGGAGTGGGTTGTCACCCCAGGAGCATTTGAGCCTATCGTTGATCGGGAGACCTTCGACCGGGCACAACAGGTTCTGCATAGTCGAACCGTAAACAAATCCAATCAAGAACTGCTCCGCAACTTGCGGTCGCTTGTGGCTGCTGAAGGGTACCTGACTGCTCGCATGATAGACAGTTCGCGGGACACGGTATCGGCTTCAACTTACGTGCATCGCTTTGGCAGCTTGCACGAGGTCTACAAACTCATTGGATACGGCAGTCCTGAGAGTTTCAGGAAGTTTGAGGTTCGGCGGCGAAACCAGGCTCTGCGGGATGAGCTTCTTTCCGAGATCGTAGCCTTATTCCCGAAAGATATCAAAATCATCCGTCGCGGAGGAAAGTGGCGTCCGCGATTGCGTGTGCGAAGGGGCCCGTTTATCTCCGTCGTGGTTGCGCGGCCTGTTCGCAGGGATGGGGACGCTCTCTGCTGGCTCGCTGATCCGCCTCCCCGTGAACGCCAGTCTGTGACGCTTCTTGCTCGACTGAATCCGACCGATCCCTGTTTTCATGATTTCCACGTCCTACCAAAGATTGATCACAGAAAACGGTTTTCGATTACGCCTAATGATGAATGGCTCAAACACGGTCAGCCTCTGCGAAGTCTCTCTGACTTGCTTCGCGTGGTCGATCATGTTCGGCAATCTCGCAAGCGTTAGCATTACCAAGAAGAACAAATAGCTGATGACCGGGACAAGGCTGACCGACCTAACTCCGTTAACAAGATCCTCTTCGGAACCCGTCGTCAAGCCGCGTTCTCGGATCGTGCCATTTCATTCGCGGAGTCGCAAAGTTGCGCAATCTCTATGCGCTTGCCTTTCTCCCACCACGGGTCTCTCTCATCCACCTTGAAGTTGATTCCTTTATCGATCCTGCGAAACAGGTAGAAACTATGCACCCCGGCGTTCTCTTTGTTCAATCTGCATAGCAGAGTGATGTAATCGCGCTCACTAGGAGCCGGAATGATGTTCCAGCCAAGTCCGCCTCCTCGCGTTCGCTCACTACGACAAATGACCAGTGAAATGGTTAGAGATTTGTCCAATTGGACCATTACTCGTTGTCTCCCTAGGAGACAAAAGAACTGGGCTCTTTGAGTGAAGAGTTCGGAAATATGCGATAGGACCTGAGCACGAAGCTTCCATGTAATAGCTTTGCTTTCAGTCATCGTGAAACGGCCCGCAGGCGGGTTATATCCAACCCGCTTGTATATCTCTCGAAAGCGACCCAAGCGGCGAAAACACGTCGAAAGTGTAGGGGCGTTCCGAGCAGTTTTTATGATTTTCTCGGTCAATTCCCCTTTGCGGCGAAACAAGCATCGTAGGGCATCCAAGATTTCTTCGTCTGTTTTCTTGGCTAAGCGTTTCTTCAAAGCGACCTGAACTCGTTCAAAAGTATCTTGGTCGATGACAGGCGGGAAGGCATCTGGCGTCACTATCCATTGCTCCCGAGGGAGGTTCTTCGGGCTGCTATGGAGTTTACAGGTCATCCGATTCCACGTATTGACTCCTGCATATTTTGGGTTTCTAAGGGTTCTTCCAACCGCAGCACTCGTCCATTGCCTGCCCCCAAGAAACGGGATGCCATGGCGATTGAGTCTACGCGCAATCTCGCTCATGGTGAGGTTAGTTAGGGCCATCGCATAGATAGCCCGAACGCATTCAACTTCTTTTCTTGGGCCGGGAACCAGAATTGTATGATCGGCGGGGTCCTTGCGTTGGCCTGCATCCAACCGTCGATTGAGCTTGGGATTGTTAGAAACGAGCAACCGTCGAAGGCCGTAGCCGGGAGTGCCGCCCATCCTAAAACCAAGTTGCGCCAATCTTTTCTGTGCTCCGAATACCTTGACGCCCAACTCGCGACTGTACTCTGCCGCCATCATTCGTTTCAGAGATTTGAAGATCGAATTAGGCAGTGTTCCGTCGTTTTGAAACAGTTCGGCACAGTAGTGAACCGGAATGCCTGCATTTTTGCATATAAACTCGTAGTGGGCTGCTTCGTCGGAATCTTGAAATCGCCCCCATCT
Organism: uncultured Acidobacteriota bacterium; assembly: GCA_963832245.1. Lineage (GTDB taxonomy): Bacteria > Acidobacteriota > Terriglobia > Terriglobales > Acidobacteriaceae > JABDBE01. The sequence goes on along the minus strand of CAWHTG010000003.1, from coordinate 864,479 downwards.
ACTCACGTCGTAGACCAGAATTGCCTTGAAGATAGCATTCCCGCTCAAGACATCGGCCAGAAGCTCTTTAAGACCAGCTCGCGATTTGAGTACAACCCCGCTCCTACCAGCGTCGGTGTAGGTCTTGATTACGGCAAACCCATGTTGTAGCGCATATTGCTGGATCGCTGCCTTCTGATTCTCAATTGAATACTGCTGAAGGTCGGTAGACATCCTGACATATTGGGCTGCAAGGATCGACATTTTGGCGCCCTCCCGCTGTAACGCTTTTATAAACCTTCGCTATCAGAAACGCCGATCATACTTAAAAAAGAGTGCAGCGGGGTTCTCTGCTGGCTCGCTGACCCGGTTCCCCGCGAACGTCGGTTCGTGACGCTCCTCGCTCGACTGAATTCCGACCGGAGCCTGGTTTTCATGATTCATTTATCGCCACAACGTCTACATCGTTGTTGCCGAAACGCTTGAGAATCCGCAGATAATCCGCTAGGTTGCGGGTGAGACGGGATATATCGGCCATCAAGACATGATCAATTGGTCGAGGTCGTTGTTCGGCGGTTGCCATCAATCTCTTGAGTGCGCAGCGTCCGCCAAGGGAAGCTCCAGAAGCAGGAACATCGGCCTCAACTAATTCTGTGACTATCTTCCAGCCTCGTTTCGAGGCGTACCTTGAACACGAACGAATTTGCTTTGCGATTGAATTTGAAGAGGACATCGGGATGTTCGTCGCACAACGTGCGTAGATTGCACACCTGTTAAGTTTTGGATCGCCCCTTTTTTGTTTGCTTGAATCGTTCAGTTTGTTCATTTGTTTTTCTCCAGTTCGCGAAACTTACGGGCGATCCGTTCCCCAATTCGCAGTACCTAAGACTACTCCTTATATGGCAGCTTCAGGCTGCACAGTTTCCATTAAGATTCGCTGCGCCGGGTGGGGGGTCACTTTTGCCGTCGCCATACACCAGCCCCTCAATGGTTTGACGGGGTATAAGGGCACGAGGGGAAAACGCTACACCCTGGACCGCGCGGGTACCTGAGACCGCTACGCTGCTTTCTTCTTCTGCGCCTTCACCTTCGCCCACCGCGCCCGCGCGGGAACGCTGAAATCTTCTTTCGTGCTGCTACTGACATGGTGCGCTTCGCAGGAGTCGAGCCCGTTGTTTTCGTTAGCAGAACGGTGTCTGGTAAGTGGTCGGAACCTGCTGCGAGAGAGCAGGCTTGGGAGCACATTGCACCGCACGATCTGGGGGCGGACCTGCGCGAAGCTGTGCCACGAATCGAAAAAAAAAAGGCAGGGCGAGGTCCTGTGAACGTAAGGCAGCGACCTTCTTCAGAGAGATGATTGCGCGTCGAGTGTCCGTGCACCGGGTAATTCGTGATCTTTTGCGCTTGACAGAACCAGCCGGTGGGTGCTAAGGTCCGGTACCGCAGCTTTGCTGAGGGGGGAAGGCTGGGAGACCGTTCTTGGAGGAGCCCATGGCTCGTTCGACGTCCTCTCTATTTCCTCTCGCATTTGAAATCTCTAACCGTTCTTGCTGCTCCCTGCTCAGGTTTCTTCTGGCTGCCGTCAGCGTCTATGCGGGCACTGCCTTTGCTCAAAGTCCCGAAGGGCCGAGTGTCGAGACCCCAGTCCCTGCTTCCGTCGTAGCGCACTTTTCTCAGCTCAAGGACTACGAGCAGCATGCTGTCTACTGGACTGCCGAGCCGGGCTGGCGGACCGAACTGCAGCTTCGCAACAACCTGCCTGCGCGGGATTTGACGGTGACGCCAGCGCTGCGCGCGGCGGATGGCCAGGAGACGACATTGTCGCCGGTCACGATAAAGCCCAACGATGTAGTTTCCGTTGATCTCTCGCAGGTGCTTGTGCAACAGGCCCCCAAGCTGATCGGGGCGTACGGCTCCGTCATTCTTCATTATCGCGCTCCCGTGGTTCGTGCGCTTTACGCCGCGGTTATGATTATGGTGGAGGGACGCCCGATCGAGTTCCACCTTGATCCCTTCTTTCCCCAGGACAGTTGGCAGCAGGGCAGCCAGGAAAGTATCTGGTGGCTGCCGCGCGATTCGGTCAGCGACTATCTGGTCCTGAGCAACACGGCGGACAGCAAGCTGAACGCCAAGCTGATCCTCTTTGACTCCACCGGCAAAGCTTGGCAGCAAAAACTGAGTTTTGCGCCGCGCCAGACGCAACGCTTCTCGGTGCGGTCGCTGGTTCAACATGCAGGCCTCGCCGGCTCTTACGGCGGCATCAAAATAGATATGGCCAGCGGAGCGGGCTACTTCGACGCCGCCCATTTTCTATTTGACGAACTGGGCGGCTTTTCCGCGCTGATGAAGATGTTCGATCACAATCCGCAGGAGGGAATTCCGCAGCGAACGCTGCCGGGGATGAAGGAGTGGTCAACGCGAGCGCCCATGCTGGCGCTGAGCAACCCTGATCCTGCACTGCGCCTCCCGGCCGGAACCACCCTGCAGCCAAAGGTTTTTGTGCGCAACACCTCGGGCAAGAGCTTCACCGCACAGATTCGGTTTAACTGGTGGTCGGAAGCTGGTACCGGCAGAGGCAAGCCAATGGAGCTACCGCTCAAGCCGTACGAAACTCGACTGTTGGACATCGCAGCTCTGCAAAGCCAAAAGGTGTTGCCGAGCGACGCGCACTGGGCGGCGATGATCATCAGCGGGCCGATGCAGCCGAACGATGTGATTGCCATTGCCGCGAGCTATGACTCCACGGGTCGCTACGGCGCCCAGACCCCGTTCAGCGATCAGTTGAACTCATCCATGGCGGCAGGCAAGTGGGTGGCCGACAGCTTGCACGATTCGATCATCACCGTTGGCAACGGCGGCATCGAGTCGGCGCGGGCGCAATTGACGTTTTACTATCATGGTGGCCAGGACAAATATCAGGTCGAGCAGACGCTCGGGCCGGACGAGCAGATGTGGCTCGATCTGGGCAAGCTGATTCGCGATCAGGTGGCGGGCAAGGATGGCAAAACCATCCCGCCCGAGGTGACGTCGGGGGTTTACGAGATTAAAGACTTGAGCCACGTCGTTCTAGGGCCGCTGTACGAAGCCAAACTGATTGTGGACAAGACCAACGGCCACGCCTTCTACGGCTGCTACGAGTGCTGCGGAAATGACGGAGCGGACATGGGAGTCGTTCCCGTCAACGTATTCGTGAACGGCACCTTGGGGCAGACGGTATGGTCGGTCAGCACGTGCGATGGAGGCCACGTGAACATCACCAGCGCCATGACGTCCTGGTGGACCAACGATACCTCCATTGCCACCGCCAGCAACGCTCAAATCCACGGAGTGGCAGCCGGTTCCACGGACAACCTTGCCGAGGGAGAAATCTCGGTATCGGGATTCCGAGTATGCTCCCAGATGGAGGGGAAGCCCTCGGCCGGCACCAACGTGTTCAAGTTCGTCGTTCAAGGAAATCCATATATTTTCGTGGGAACAGACAGCAACATAGTTTCGGCCAACTCGTTCTTTGCCAGTGATGGCAGTGGCGGCAGCCCGAAGCCTACTGGGGGCACAGTGAGTGCGAGTTCAAGTGATTCCAAAGATACCTTCCAAATCACGCAGGGAAACTCTCCAGTCGTGAAGGTGATGACGCCAGATCAGAGCGCCAACGATCTCGACAGAGCTTTGACGTTCACGTACACAGTATCCGGTACTGGGTCAGTTTCTCAGAAAATGAACGTGACGGCCAGGCAGTTTGCCTACCTGACAAACAACAGTCCGTCCAATCAGTGCACGCTAGCCTATGGTACGGATCGAGTGTATACCTATACTGTCTATACTCACCCAGACAAGACCGCCATTGATGGAAGCAGCGGACTTGATGGCACACCCGTAACCGAGGGCTTCAATCCTGCGCTGCAATGCGACACTATTACAGGAAACGGAAGCATCAATGCTGACGGGCAGTTCACTGACCACGTTTCGTCTGGTTGTTCTAGTGCGCCTTTGACCTGCACTCAAACGACGACCCAGAGTCTTAGCGTTGCTGGCATTCAGGTCAGAACGAATACGCTAACATCGACGAGCACCGGCGTCACCTACACCAGCGACGGGCCAACGCAATGAGGATGCTAAGTACGTTGGTCTGCGCAGTGTTGGCTCTTACCACCTCGGCACTTGGGCAGGTGCGACGTGCGGATCAAGGGATTCGGGCCCGCACAAAGCCGACACTCGACATCGTCATAGACCGCTTCGACGTCACTGATGCAATTCTTAGGGACGGCCTCTCGGAGCTGAGCCTGAAGAATGTCGAGGGCCTGCATTTAGGGTTCGAAGAGATAATCCGGGACAAGATACAGGACGACCCACGGGCGCAGGGCTCTCATTTTTCGCTCCATTTGCAGCGCAAGACCGTCCGCGATGTGCTTGATGAACTCTGCAAGTCCGATGTCCGTTACGAATGGTCGGAGGACGGGGCGTCTGTAAACGTCTATCCTCGGGCAACAACCGACGACCCCACATATCTGCTAAACCTATGGATCGACAAAATAGGGGTCAGCGACATCCCCGACCCAGATCAGGCTCTCACGCCGCTCTCCAAGCTATTTCCCGCGCAGCAGGTTGGCTATGCCGGCCCTGGGTTGGGAGACAACGCTTACGCCGAGTCTTGGACTGCGGTCTTTGAGCGGCTGACGGTCCGGCAATTCATCGATAGGATTGCGGAGCATATGGGGCCGCGAACCTCGTGGGTCTGGCAAGGCGGTAAGAAGGAGAGGATGTTTACTTTCGTAAAGGGCGGATTCCATACACAGTAGCATTGCTCGTGCCGGGTGGCCCACCCATTACAAGTTCGGGCTACGCGGGGTGGGTGAGAATTGTCACGAATCAAGTGCAGTATGTAAACGGTTCAGCATTTGCCTACAGCGGCCTCGCAGTCGCGGACTCGTTACAGGTCGGCAGCGGACACGACCTAGGCAGCGAAACGTCGACCGGACAAGCAACAACGACCGGCGACGGTAGTTTCCCGGACACCTATTCCGTCTGCTCAACAGCATGTCCAGGCAGTGGCGAGACAGATGCGGTCCAGTCGTGGACACTAAGCGGAATCGGCTTCCCTCATACCGACGCTGTTGTTTACAAGTGCGGCTCTATTACTATCGACGGACACTAATATGGTGAAGTCTTATTTCTGCTTGCGGGCCGTGGTTCTAACGTGTCTGTAGGCAATGGTGGCCTCGAGCCGGCACTGCTATAGAGGGTGGCCCACCTCAAGCCGTCTTTTTGTTCAGTCTTTTGGCTTGAGTGGGGAATGTTTTCAGGCCCCGAGTGAGGTCGGGCCGTTTCTGGTGGGTACTATGGGTACTATTCTCTCCACGACTGCTGCGACAGATGAGACCAAATCGGAAGAAAACCCTAGAATCGCCTGAGGGCAATCAGTGGTTTACTCATAAGTTTTTCCTGCAACGCGACGCAATTATCTCGTTCCGCAAGCAGGCTAAGAACATGGACCCGGATGAGACGTCTTCAGTTGAGAAACGAATCGCTGAGTATAGCAACGCGCTGAAGAAGTCCAAGCCTGTACGGAAAACGAAATAGCTCACTCCCGCAACTCAAGGTGAGCAAACTTGACCAGCGAACACTCATCATCTTTCAGCATAATTGGTTTGGACAGTTAACACTCTAGGAGGGACTATGTTCGGTTACGGTTTAGTGGGAACGATTGTCGTAATTCTGTTGATCGTTTTTCTCGTGCGCAGATGAACCCAAAACACTGGGCGCGTTTCGCGACGCGCCCATAGTCGTTCATATTCCGTGGGCCTCGTCAAATAAATGGCGCTCATTAGCGATGGTTTACTGTAACCAGGCCATCACACTCAAAACCTCGAAGGTAAAACCTTAGATTGTCCGCTTTGGAGAACAGCGCAAAGGGGGCGATCCCTCGTATCTCGCTTTGGTCGCAGAAGCGGCAAACAATGAACGAAAAACAAGATCGCGGTCTCGTGGTTTTTTGGCGGTATCGGTCCTTGCTAGATCGTACTGCAATTGTCGCGGGACAACAGGAACGAGATAGCAAAAGCTCGCTGTCAAAGTGACTGAGCGGGTGAAATCCGAACACCTACCTTGCAACCGCAGATGCCCGGAACGATTGCAAGGATTTTTGAGTTGGAAGCAACTCCATAAAATTTCCACAGACGCGCCTTTTTTTTCCCCTAACGGAGCGCCCTCTCTTGGGCGTCCTTTATCGTTGTTGATGCTAAGATGTGCCCTTTCATTGTCCACAAGAAAAGAGTAACTTTTGACCTCAAGTTCCTCACTACTATCGTTCGTGACTTCGAATCCAAACAACATCCCGCAGTCTGGAATCCCAGGTCTGAACAGCGTGGCTTCGGCTGGAGGCACTCTACAGTATTATGCATACGCTTTCGACAACCCGCTCTAACCTGGCTCAACCGCCCAATTGACGGTCAACAATATCCCCAAAAGTCTTAAGTCGCCCGCGCACCCATTACGAAATGCAAGATCAACGAGATCACGGCAAATACGAGCAATAAGTGAATCAGGCCTCCGGCGACGTGGAAAACAGTGAAGCCGCCAATCCACGCTATCAGCAGCACAATGAATAGAATTGTCCAAACGCTCATGCTGTTTCTCCTTCAAAGTTCAGAGTAGGACGAATGTTTCCGGCAGGCCGGACGGAGTCTCCGCCCGGTGCCGGTTCAAAAATTATGCAACGTGTCGGTCGGACACTGCACTCTTGTCTCCACGAGCTTCTCCGGTCGAAGAAATATCCTGAGCGCCCGTACGTTCTAGAATTCCCTTCGCCCTCTTAGTCTCGTCGGAACTGTCTGAGTGAACAGAGAGCAGAATTCCGCCGTCTTTTACGCGGCCTTCATAGCGCTTGGCCTCGTATTCCGGGATGCCCATGCCAATTAAAGCGCCAGTTAGACCGCCAACCGCACCTCCCACTCCAGCTCCCGCCAAGGCCGCCATGATTGGACCGGCAGCGATGAAGGGACCGAGGCCAGGAATCGCCAGCGCCCCTATTCCCGCCAGCCACCCCAAGCCTCCGCCTAACAGCGCTCCCGTTCCGGCCCCTGTCGTTGCGCCCTCGGGTGCCTTGGTGTTCTTCTCGTGGGCGAAATCCTTAGTTCCCTTGTTTTCCGGAAACAGCGCGGACACGTCGTTGTTTGAAAATCCGGCCGTCCTAAGAGCCCCGACGGCGCGATCTACACTCAACCGATCCGTATAAATGCCAAATACTGATGTGTTCTTTCCTGCCATTGGTGACCTCCTTTTCTTATTGCTCGGGTTTAACTTCTAATTGGCTGGTTACTTTGTCCTTACCGGCGATGTCCGCCGCTTTGGCTTCTACCGCAGCCTTTTCTTCTTCCGACCGTACCGGCCCCTTGAGCGTCACCATTCCGTTCTGTGAAATGATCTTGACGTTGTGTGCGTAGGCCGAAAGCGACTTATCCTGCACGATAGATCGGCGAATATCACGAGTAATGTCCCGGTCGGGCCGATTTTCTTTTTGTTGATCTGCCGTCGGCTCTTCCTTGTTCCGATCCCTATCGTTCACTTTGGTGTTATCCGGCTGGGGTGCCGGGGAAGAATCCTGTGCGCTCAACACCGTGGGTGCCAAACTCAACAGGAATCCGAGCGCAAGCACGCTAAGAGCTACTTTTAAGAAATGTTTCATTTGTCCTCCTTCTTGGGTTGCCACTATAACTGCGGAAGCAATATCAATCGTGTCGTCATAGTGACCAACCAACCGTATAAGAGAATTGACGATACGTAACTAACGTCCATACTGTACTTATGCATCCCTGAAGAAGTAGCCCCGATAAGATTGGAAGAAAACTAACGCCCTGAGTTGCCCGCCTCAGGACGTTCCTTTGCAATACAGTGACGGACTATGCCACGCGCCTGGACTTCTTCTTGCCCGCCGCCTCTTCTTTCCCTTTTTCCTCACCTTCATTCGCTTGCGTATTGATCTGCTGAGCAAGTTGAGTGAGATTCTCATCGGTTTCTTTTTCTTCTTCGAGAGTTTCGTTCAGCAAAGAGTTCTGTTCCGTCTCTCCGAGTTCCTTGGCGAAGGCGCAAACCGTTCCGTATGCCGCAATTTCGTAATGCTCGACCCGTTGTGCCGCGCCAATAAGCGCCGCGTCCAGCAGGCTGCCCTCGAAGTCCTCCTCCATCACTTCCGAGCCTTCCTCCACCAAACCTTCCATGCCCTTGCATTTCTTTCCCTTAGGACTTTCTCCCAAAGCCTGGAAAATCTTTTCCAGACGTTGTACGTGACCCTTGGTCTGTTCCAGATGCTCTTCAAATCCCTTCCGTAGCTCATCCGACGATGCGGCCCTGGCCATCTTGGGCAGCGCTTTGACCAGTTGATTCTCGGCGCTGTACAAATCCTTCAATTCCTCTACATACAGTTTTTTCAAGCTATCGTTTGGCATGTTTCCTCCTGAAATGATTTTCGATGAGTTCCGCATGAAATAGGTCCCGCCAATCTGGGCCGGGACCCAATGAAGCTTTAGGAAGCTCGACGCTGACCGCCTTGGTCCTGTTGCTTCAACTTATGTATCCCTGAAGAAGTAGCCCCGATAAGATTGGAAGAAAACTAACGCCCTGAGTTGCCCGCCTCAGGACGTTCCTTTGCAATACAGTGACGGACTATGCCACGCGCCTGGACTTCTTCTTGCCCGCCGCCTCTTCTTTCCCTTTTTCCTCACCTTCATTCGCTTGCGTATTGATCTGCTGAGCAAGTTGAGTGAGATTCTCATCGGTTTCTTTTTCTTCTTCGAGAGTTTCGTTCAGCAAAGAGTTCTGTTCCGTCTCTCCGAGTTCCTTGGCGAAGGCGCAAACCGTTCCGTATGCCGCAATTTCGTAAAAGCCAACCTGCTTGTTTCTCGGCAAACCTCTTATCCGCGACTGCCGGATCGTGACCAATGACAAATTCCTCGCCGCAACCGTCACACCGAAGCGTTCCCATTTCCTTCAAACCGGCTGTTTTCTCGCGGGCCTGCCCCTTCTTTATTGCCACTGCCTTCATCTACTGAAACTTCTCCCAGAACAGCAATTCGCTTGTACGGAAAACGAACTAGCCTAACTTTGATTTGTCTGAGCCGCCCATTGAAGGCGGCTTTTTGTATGCTTCATAATCTTGGACTAACAAGTTGAGTCCTTGATGCACCATGTCTTCCAAATTTTTCAACCCGAGAATGAGCTTCATCAAGCTACATTTCCCGTCTTTATACTCTTGAATATACACATCTCCTTGCCGAAAAATTGCAGGCAGTGATTTGAGCCAATCCTCTGCTGTCGTTGGGCGATCCGTATCCAGGTATTTTGAGTTTGTCATTTTTGTTCCGTTACTAGTTTGAACATCTGCCTTTTGTTTTTCGGCGAGGTTCGCACGCCCTTGCGGTTTTCTTTTGTCAAGGGGGATCGGAAATGGGGTATCTCTTTGCATGGAGTCCTCAACAGGGGCGAGGCGATCTCCCCGTTCTGAGTGGTGGCGAGAGTTCGGGCCAGATTCCCTCGGATATTTCCGGAGGTATTTCGCCCTCTAAGATAGTCCCGAAGCGCAACCGCTGCACCAGTTCGACGACGCGCTCGGCATTTTTGGCAGCCATCTGGGCGAGTTCAAGGACCCTCTCACGATTCACTGGGTCCAACATCAACTCCGAGTACGCAAGAACATTTGTCGCAAAGCATTCGAGGTCGTAGCAAACAAGCCATCGCTCTTGCGCTGCTGGTCTCATCAGGGCCTCCAGAGCGTGTGTAGTCCTTTCGTCATCTCTGGATCAAGTTACGAAAGGCCAGTACACCGCTTACGGACCCAAACGTCAGATCATTCCACTCGTATACAATATCCCCCGCTGTCTAAATCGAGGGGATCAATGGCAAACTTGTCTGGGATTATGCAGCAGTTGAAGAAGGAACGAGACCGGGTGGAGCGAGAGTTGTCAGGACTGAATGCAGCTCTTGCAGCTTTTGTAAATGTGTACGCCGGGAAGTCTAAACCCACCACAGGGCGCAAACGCCGCAAGATGAGTGTTGCCGCCCGTAAGAAAGTCGCAGCCGCACAGAGAGCGCGTTGGGCGAAGACCCGCAAGGAATCGCAGCAAGCAGTACTGGGGACACCGAAAGCGACGGCCTCGACTCCTGCGAAACATATTATGTCCGTCTCAGCCCGCAGGAAAATCGCGGCCGCACAGCGGGCCAGGTGGGCGAAGTTGAAGGCAGGAAAGAAGGCCGCATAACTAGCCGTTGTCTAGGGGAAGGCGAACGTTATATCACGATTTCCCTTTGACGGCTGGTTTACGTAGCAGGATGCGCTTAATGGCTGGCGGCATTTTACGGCCCGTCACTTCACGAAAGATGCGCTCGATAGGAGTTTCGCGGCGGGGCTTTAGAGGCATACGACCCTCACAAGCGGACAGTGGAATGGTAACACTGTGGGTCGATACGCACGAAATGTGACAAGATGGGGCCAGCTCAATCTGCTGCGATAGGGTCTGAGACCTCGTATGGGTTTCCACTGTTCCATGATGAGTTGGGGTTGTTCAGACTGGTCTGTTGTGACCAGACATCCATCTTCGCCACTTCTATCATGGTGCATAGTGAAGAAGTGAGACGACTGTTACAAAGGCCAGTCCAGCTTCCTCATTACAGTGGAGGTCTAAAATGGAAACCGTATTGATAGTTCTTGTGGTGCTGTTGTTGTTCGGTGGCGGGGGCTGGGGATACTCACGTTGGCGCGGCTAGGGCGGTCACGACGATGAATGTGACCATGTTGTTTGACCCCAATTCTTTGCGGCATTTTATGAGGGTTCGAATATGGAGAGGAGTCTCGAACCCTCTTTCAGGTCCCTGAACTATATCAGCCCACCTGAAATGTCCTCTTCGTAGGGGCTTCTGAGGAAAGCGGCGTATCCGATGCATCCGAAGGCGATTCTGCACGAAATTCAGCAACTCTACGGCGTGAGCGACCGTCTTGACTCGCTGGCGGAAGCGCATCCCTTCGTCTCAGAAGCACTTGTCACCATCTCGGCAAACGTTCGTAACACGGCAACTCTGTTAGAGGTGCTGGTCGCGACGAAAATAGTGCCGCTCTCCGGATTAGATTCACCAAGTATCTGATTTGCTCATCGCCGCTGGGATTTCGGCGGCCGGAAGCTAGTCGTGGAGAACAATGTTGAGAAGTGAACTGTGGACTTTCAGTCCGCTCCCGTCATAATCGACGAAGCCCAATTTCCTGAAGTTGTTCATGAAATGGCTGACCCGCGACCGGGTTGTGCCTATCATCTCTGCGAGGGTCTCCTGACTGATTTTGGGGATTACAGTTTCGGGCAAGCCTTCCTTTCCGAAATGAGCAAGCAAGAGCAGAATCCGAGCCAGTCTTTTTTCGCTGGAATTGAAAAGCTGGTCAACTAAATCCTCTTCGTATCGGATGTTCCGCGTAAGCAAATAAGCGACGAACAGGTCGGACAAAGCGTGTTCTCGGTGGAGAGCCTGCATCATCGCCTTCTTCTCAATGCGCAGAAACTCGCAATTAGTCATTGCGGTCGCAGCAGCCATGCGGAGCGGCTGACCCGCAAGGCAACCTTCACCAAAAAAGTTCTTCTCACCCAAGATGCCTATGGTCGCTTCTTTCCCATTGTTGGACACGACCGTCAACTTCACCTTGCCGCTTCGGATATAAAACACTGCGTCAGCCGCATCCCCTTGCGCGAAGACGATTTGGTTCTTTTCAAAAGGCACAATCTTCCTTCCCTCGCCGATGGTGGCAAGAAATGTGTTGGGGTCAAACTCGCGTTGTTTCTTAACGCCCATAAGTAGACTAGATGCTCAGAAAGAAAGGTCGCCGCAAAAATGCAGCTTAATGAAGAATGAAGCCAAGATGAATGAAGTAAGGAAGGCTGTCACTAATTATGACATCAGTCACCAAAAAGAACGCAAGATTTTATTTAGTTGCGTTTCCAAAGAGTTGAGAAGCGGGAAGGCCGTTCTTCCACACCCCTATTCCCATCCCCGCCGAGCCCAGCATTGTTGCAGGCTACGCCTTCCGGAGCGACGGTTGGTGGCGTCTCGTTCGACCGTCGTCATCCCATTTGACGACCGCGTCATCTTCGTTAGCTCGCTCAACTGTGCCCAATTCTCCAGTCGGCTTCCCGAAGTTCCCCAAGCTCTCCACGCGGCCTCTGGAATGATACGGGCCATCGGGTGTTTTCCGTTCTTAATATCCCATATAGAGCGGGAGAAAACTGAGCAATCGTGACCACAGTTTCCGCAGGACAGCTCAGACTCGGGGAACAGGTAGCAGGGGCGGAACCGCCATTTGACCGGGCATCTGGGCCTTTATGGTTCAACGCAGATTTCAGACACTACCGACATTCCATGTTCGGAAGGCGTACACTTTGAAAGTATCACCCTGCTGACCCGCGTTGTTCTTGGATGGCTCCTTAAGACGCGGGTCTTTCTGTCGCTAGACTTCCTGTACAGATTTGGACCGTCGAAAAGCTAGTAAACTGGTGTTGTTACTTTTCCATCCTTCCGCCGCGCCCTCTTGGGCGACGGTTCCTTGCGAAAACTGACGTACGTCACGTAGGGAGGGATAGCCCGCGAAATAGGGATCGACCCATTCCAGTTGCTCCAAGCCGCGACAGTGTGCAAATTTGCTCAGACGCGTGATTGAGTAGTTTGGGAGAATTTCCCAAAAGGGGAATTTAACCCATGACGCCACACCAAATGTATTTGGCCGAACAAGCTAGTAAGGAAACGGATTCAGGAAAACTGAAGCACCTAATCGCCGAGCTTTGCCTTGCGTTCGATAGCGAGCGTGAAGAGAATCGTCAGTTGCGTCCCGGGTGTTGGGAAGATTGCAGGGAACATCAGCAAATGACTGCTTGAGCAAACTCGAAGTGCCTTCAACCTCTGTGGCGCTCGGTATATACTCCCGCGATGCAGCGCGAGATGGTGTGGATTGACCAACCGCGCTTTCGTGGTTGGGGCTGTTCCCAATGTGGATGGGTCTTCAACCCTCCTGGCCCGCCTACCGGCGAGAATTTCGACGCAATGATGCGGAACTTTGAGTCACGCCGCGACAAAGAGTTTACGTCCCACGTTTGCGCTCATCACCCACGCAAACCAAAATCTACGCCCGACGCAACCTAAGAGGTGTGCGTCGTGTCCCTGCTATGCCGCGTTTCTTGTGCGGGCGCGAACCGCTCTCCGCACGCTGGGCACTCCTGCGCGGACTCCATCGAACCGTAATAAATGCGGATTTGCACCCTCGAAAGTTAGTAAAACAGGACGTGTTACTTTTAACATCGTTGCGCCTCGCCTGTAGGTGACGGTGCCTTGTGCAAACGGATAAAAGATGATTGCGCAGCTATCATTTCTCAATCAAAAAAGACACATGCTCAGACTTTGAGACCAAAGCGGATACGCCTGCGGACCGAGCTTCCTGCTCAGAGAACACATCGCTGTACTCGCTGAACATGATGACTGGCACCATGGGCATCAACGTTTTCAGAGCGTGGGCGGCATCTATCCCGTTCATCACGGGCATTGACAAGTCCATCACAATCAAGTCAGGCTTGAACGCCTGAGCCTTTTCAATCGCCTCTCGCCCGTTCTCTGCTTCCCCGCATACGTCAAAGCCCGCCTCGGACGTGAATACTTCGCAGAGCGCATGACGAATCGCCGCGTTGTCATCAACCACTAAGACAGACTTCGCCATAGGAGCAGACCGACCCGAGAAGGCCAACCCAGACAACGTGGCGTCATATCAGATGCGGTAAGCGGCGATAGTGTTTTCTAAGGCATTAAATCCGAATCAACATTCTCAAAGCACGGCCCTGCGGCCCTCCGAACAAGTCCTCCGCAGTCTTCAGGTGACGCGCCACCAGAATTCCCGCCACGATTGCCAGCACGGGTAGTGGGTCAGTTTGAATTTTTTTTATCGTTTTCTTCGAGGCGGCGTTCTTTGCGGCCAATTAGTTCGATCAGTTTGGCGAGGAGTAGTGAAAATTTCTGGTGGTCTTTTTCGTCCTGAATCAGTCTGCATAGCCGATTCATTTCTTCGCGTTCATCTGGCGTCATCGAGGAGGTATTGTAGAAACGCCGATCTGCGCCAGTCAAGGCAATTAATCTTTTTTTGCGTAATGGCCGCGTTTCGTCGGCGTAGGTTCCGGCAGCAGCGCTATTAGTTCTTCGATGCTCCACACGTGAGCGGCGAGGCCAGCTTCCATCGCGGGAGTAACGCGCAGCGTTTGATGAACGCGGCAGAAGTTGTAGTAGGCGAACCAGAGCGCAACCGCTGCCGCGTGATGCTCAACCTTTTTCGAGAATGCGCTTCGACAAAAGGTCTAATTTAAAAGGCTAGGTCGACGAAGTGTGAAATGGTAGCGCAGTCTGAGAATCGACAGGATTGGGGCGACTCCTACCTGTAGGAAACCATTTTCCCTGATTCAAGCGGCTCCGCCTAGCTTAAAGTCATTGAGAATTGGGGGAAAGAAAAGTATGGTGTGCGGCTGCTGACAATGGTCGTCCCCCACACTTTCGGTCGGCATCTAACCTTCAATCCGCATCTGCATAAGAAAGCTCTTGACTGTCGCAACCAGAGGGTGACACCCTACGCGTCTGTCAACATTGGTTCCAAGTCGGCGTATTGATCATCTGAAAACTCTCATTCAATGGAGAGCAGCCACCGTGCGTGAAATTTTTCTCCCTCTCGTTGTTGTATTCCTTGCTGTCATTATGCTTGTCCCAACCTCCGATGCCCAGGAATCGGCTGAACAAAAGAACATGCTCCTCGTTGGCCAGAGCGACCTCAATGGCCACGGTGACGGGGGTGAGGGGTTGGTGATCCAGCAGCGTTCCGATGGCCGACGCATCCTCTACGTTGCACACGAGGGAGAAAAGATTTGCCTGAGTATTGTCGACGTGACGCATCCCGAGGCTCCGGTATTGCTCAATCAACTCCCATCTCCGGCGCCGGGCGTCACCCGTTGCAATTCCCTGGGTCTTTCGGGAAACGTGCTTGCCGTGGCCGATCAGACGATGAAGCCCGGCCAGTCTCCGGCGGGCATGTGGGTACTTGATGTTTCAGATCTCGCGCGCATCCAGAAGGCGCGGAGCATGCGGGATCTTGCGCTCTCGTTCTTCGACACCTCGGGGCCAAACTCGCGCGGCGTGCACTGGCTATGGTTTGTCGATGGAGAGTTCGCTCACCTTTCGAGTGGGACCGGGGATTCGAATCCTTCGAATCCGAAAGACGATCAGTTTTACGTCGTCGTGGACCTCCGCGATCCCCGGCACCCACGCGAGGCGGGCCGGTGGTGGCTTCCGGGGACGCAGAAGGCCGATAAATGTCTGCCGGATTGCTTACCGAAGCGGCATCCGATCGATGACGGCTATCGGGCCCACAACATGGAGGTTTATCCGGACCGCCAGGATCGTGCCTATATGGGTTATATGGATGGCGGGCAGATCATTTTGGATATCTCCGGGCTGGCTGAGGTTCGAGCGGGACGCGCCAAGAGTTTTTCTCCGCGACTTATTAGTCGCCTCCAGTTCTCTCCACCTTATCCGGCCTGGACCCACACGGTGCAGCCCCTGTTCGGGCGCGGCCTGGCAACCGTCTCTGACGAGGCGGTGAAGGACAAATGCGGTGATGCGCCAAAATTGGTTTGGCTGGTGGACATCCGCGAGGAAACAAATCCAGTCATCATTGGGACGGGGCCACTTCCGGAAAACGCCGGCGATTTTTGCGCGCGAGGTGGGCGGTTCGGCGCTCATAATCTACATCCGAATTTTCCCAGTTCTACGTCCGCCCAGCTGAAAAACACGTTCGTCGGGAGCTTCTTTAACGCCGGGATTCGAATCTACCGCCTGGTCGATGTACCGGTTCCGAATGCTCCTCCCCGAATCAAGGAAATTGGATTCTTTGTCCCGCCAACTCCACCGGGCAATCCCACTCACACCATCCAGATCAACCACGCCATCGTCGACGAGAAAGGGCTGATATACGCGACCGACCGCATCAGTGGGGGCATTTATATTCTGAAGTACACAGGGCCAGAGCCGCTCGACTAGACACCGCGGCATCGCTCTTCGAGCTTTGCCTGTCGCGCCATCCACGGTATACTGCGATGCCCAAATAGCTGCATGTTCAGGAGCAAGAATGAGCGAACAAGCGAAGATGGCGTCTGCTGCCCCGTTGGTGGACGTCGCGGCACTGATCGATCAACAATCGGTCGGTCGCTTCCAGATTGGTGTGCTTCTGCTGTGCGCTTCGGCCATGCTGGTTGATGGCTTCGATACCCAAACGATTGGCTATGTGGCGCCAGCCTTGAGCGTGGCATTGGCCGTCAAGCCCGCCGCTCTGGGGATGGTCTTCGCTGCTGGCGGATTGGGCGCCATCCTGGGTGGTCTTGGGCTATCCGCGTATGCTGACCGGGTTGGCCGCAAGCCGATCATTGTCGGCTCCATGCTTTTCTTTGCAGTTTGCACTCTGCTGATTTCCACGGCGAACACAGTTCCACAATTGATGTGGATGCGGTTTGCGATTGGCCTTGGTCTGGGCGGCGTCGTCCCCAACGCGCTTGCTCTCAGCGCGGAGTTCATGCCAAAAAAATTCAGGGTGACGTTGGTGTTGATGACGTGGTTGGGATTCTCCGTTGGCTCGGGGATAGCGGGCCCGGTTACGGCCTACATCCTGATGGCGCACAGCTGGCGGGCGGTTTTCTTGTTCGCTGGCATACTGCCCGTCGTGCTCGCGCCGTTATTAATCTGGAAACTGCCGGAATCGTTGCACGGCCTAACGCAACGTGGTTCAGATGGCCGCCGAATCGCTACCACACTTGCCCAGATGAACCCTGACTTGGTCTTCCCCGCGGATGCCTGTTTCATCAACTCCGAGAAGAAAGAAAAAGGCTTTCCGGTAGCACTGCTATTTCGCGAAGGACGTGCCCGCATTACCCTATTGCTTTGGGTGATGTTCTTTATGAATCTTCTGGCTCTGTTCTTTTTGAACAGCTGGTTACCAACCGTTCTTCACAAAGCCGGATTGCCTCAGCATGTCGCCATCGTCATTGCTGCGCTTTTGCATTTTGGTGGCATCGCGGGTGGGCTTGCGATCGCGCCACTGTGCGACAGGTTCAATCCCTACGTGGTTCTCGCTTTCGCGTATATTCTGAGCGGAACCTTCATCGTGGGCATCGGCATCTCGAGGAACGTGGCATTGTTTGCGATGGCG
Source organism: uncultured Acidobacteriota bacterium (assembly GCA_963832245.1). Taxonomy (GTDB): domain Bacteria; phylum Acidobacteriota; class Terriglobia; order Terriglobales; family Acidobacteriaceae; genus JABDBE01. Next base: position 847,249 of record CAWHTG010000003.1, on the reverse strand, counting down.
ACAACCTTCTTTGCGGGCTTCTTCACGTTTGGCGCACAGAACACCGCCAATGCCATCGCAGCCACTCGTTATCCCACGGCCATGCGCTCTAGCGGTATCGGTTGGGCACTTGGCATAGGACGAATTGGCCAAATCGTGGGACCGCTGATCGGCGGCTTTTTGTTGTCGCTGCAATGGGGGACGGCTGAGGTCCTCTATGTGATCGCCGTGCCTTCGGTGGTTGCCGCTACTGCCGCTTTCTTTCTGAGCGGCGCATCTCGGCGGGCTGGCTTCGGCACAGAGGTGGTGGTGAAGTGATATCGGAACCTAAATTTAATCGGGCCACGCGTACAACTGATGTAGACGTGGATGACCGCCGAATTGCGAGGATCTCCACACAGGAACTGGAACGGCGATGGAAGCTGGTGCGAGAGCACATGAAGGAGCGTGGCCTCGGCGCCCTCATCGTCCAAACTGAGAGAGATTTCACCGGGGGATATGTCAAGTGGTTTACCGACGTCCCTGCGTACTATCCGCGAACGGTTGTTTTCCACGCCTCGGACCTGATGACCGTCGTGGAGCACGGCGCCTCCGGACGGCGGCGAACCCTGGAAGGCCAGGATGCCGACAACCCTGGCGTGGGGGAAGTCATCGCGACCTCAGCCTTTCCTTCGGTGAATTACACGCAGACCTATGACGCCGAAGCCGTCTCGGACCTGTTAGCCCGCAGACGATATCGCAAGATAGGTTTGGTTGGAGCGGCAGGAATGCGGCATGGATTTGTTGCCTATCTGGAAAAAACCCAGTCCGGCGCGGAGATCTGCGACGAAACCGATTTCATCGATCGCGTCAAAGCCGTCAAGAGCCAGGAAGAGATCGCTCTGATCAAGCAGTCGGCGCAGATGCAGGACCTGGTCTTCAGCAAAGTGCTGTCCCACATCAAACCAGGCATGAGAGACATTGAGGTGACTGCGCTCGCGCAATACGAAGGCCAGTTGCTGGGAAGTGAGCAGGGGATTTTTCTCGGCATGTCCGCAAAACTTGGGCAGCCCGCATTTTTCGCTCAAAGACACTTTCAGGGACGGACTCTCAGGCCCGGCGATCACATGTCCCTGCTCATCGAGAACAACGGTCCCGGTGGATTTTATCCGGAGATCAGCAGAACCATCGTCCTGGGAAAGGCCTCGCAAGAGCTGCTCGACGGATTCGGGATCGTCAAAGAAGCCCAGGCTCACACTCTGCGGAAATTCAAGCCCGGGGCATCGTGCAGGGAAATATCTTTAGCTCACAACGAATTCATGAAGCAAAAGGGTGTGCCCCCTGAATCTCGCGTCTATTCCCACTCGCAGGGATATGACTTGATCGAACGTCCGCTGATCAGAGCCGACGAAACGATGAATCTTGAAAAGGGCATGAACATGTCGGTTCATCCCGCCTATGCGACGAGCTCGATGTTTGCGCATATTTGCGACAACTACATGATCGAAGAAAACGGCGTTAGCGAATGTCTTCACAAGACGCCAAAGCAGATCTTCGAGCTTTAGTTAAACCGTTTTCGCCTTATCCATAACAAATTTGTCATCCCGAGCGAAGCGAGGGATCTGGGTGTTTGCTTGCGGGACGATACTGGTAGGCGCAAGCAAGAACCTAGATCCCTCGCTGCGCTTGGGGTGACAGGGATGTTTTTGGTGCACGCTCCCTTCCGCCCTAAAAGATTAACTTCAAACCAAACTGGATGGCGCGGTTGCTGCCTGATCCGACGACAGGGTTGCCGCCCGCCTGATCGGGTGTTGCACAGCCACACCCGAAGATGCTGGTGGACGAGGGATCGTCAAAGGCACCGGGACCATAGCCGCTGGTGCCCCCATAGGGATTGGCGAAGCTGGGATGATTGAGAATGTTGAAAAACTCCGCCCGGAATTGAGCGGTGAGCCGTTCTCGAAACTTCCAGTCCTTGGTCACCGACATGTCCAAGTCGCGGAAACCCGAGTCGCGGAACATATTGCGCCGCATTGTGCCAAAAGATCCAAGAGCGGGAGGAATCATGATCGAGTTTTTCTGCGCGTAGCAGCCAAAACTCCCGAGTGACGTGCTGGTTGGGCCGAGTGGATTTCCTCCGTCCAAGGCCAGGGCCTTCGCCGCGCAAGTGGGATTGCTGTTGGAACTGAAATAAGGAATCGGGTTAGGTCCGGAGGTAAAGTCGGAAGGGTTCCCGAAGAAGTCCCAGCGACCAGCATTCTCGTTGGTTCCGTCGATGTTATCGATGGTGTCGTTCACGGTCCAGGGCTGTGCGCTTTGCAAAGTCACAACGGAATTGATTTGCCAGCCTTCCAGCATCTGTGCGAACGATTTCCTTCCGGGAATCGCATAGGTCAGCGAGAGCGTGAAGCGATGCCGGATGTCATAGTCGCTGCTGGCATACTCCAATTGCGGATGTGTACTGTCTTGCGGCAGGAATTGGTTTTGGTTGGTAGAGGAATCGTCGAGAGCATGCGAGTACGTATAACCGGCCAGGAAGGAGACCCCGTGCGCGAGCCGCTGAGTGAGCGTTGCTTGCAGCCCGCTGTAATTGGATCTGTACTGGTTCGACATCATGTTAATAAAACCAAGGTAGGGGAACTGCGCCGTGTACGGACCCGGAGTAGCTGTTTGGCTTCCCAACACTGGCGTCCCTTGGTTGATGTCCCGGATGCCGATCAGATTCCCGCTGTGGTTTCCGACGTAAGCAAGGTCAAGGGCGAGATCTTTGGTAAAGCTGTGCTGAACTCCGACGGCCCATGTGGCGATGTACGGTGTGCGGAAATTGCGGTCAATCCCGAGAAGGTTGCAAGGCGCTGGGTCCGAGCCGACTCCATCCCCGCACTCGATCGGTGCGACCGGGAAAATAGGGGCTCCGCCCACAGATGAACCGTTCCAGTTAAGGTTAGGAATTACCACCGAACTGACGGCAATCGTGCCGCTTGCGGGAGTTGTGACCCCATTCACGACGATAGGAGCGCCAGTAGGGATGGTGGCGAGACCAATCGTGGTGGCGTTCTGAACATTCTCCTGCACCAGCAAGGTTTCCAAAGATATGGTGTCGTATACGATGCCCCCTCCGGCCCGGACCACGGTCGTGCCCTTGCCGGTGACGTCCCAAGCAAGGCCTAGTCTTGGGGCGAATTGCCTATGATCCGGGTTATAGGGAGAACTGATTTGCTTACCGACCTGTACGAGTCCTCCGAGGCTGGGATCGAAGTTGCCGAGCAGGTTGTTGTCCTCGCGAATAGGTGTTTCGTACTCGTAGCGCAATCCGAGATTCAAGGTCAGATTCGGAGTGACGCGCCAGTCGTCCTGAATAAAACCTGCGTACAACCACTGGGTCTCGTGGCGTTGAGGATTCCCATAGGTGATTTTCCCGAACGTTGGAGTGCCGGCTAGGAAATCTTCCAAATTCGAAGAACCGGGAAAGGCAACTCCGCCGTTGAAGAAAATCTGCCCTTTGCTGCCGCGAAACGAGCCCTCGTTTACGCTGCCGTGCCGTATTTCGCCCCCGAACTTGAAGGCGTGCTTGCCTCGCAAATATGAGATATAGTCGCTGGCCTGGTATACGCTGTCAGGCCCCTGAAACTTCGGCCAGTTCACGCCGCCGCCTAACGAATTAAACGGGGCGACATTGACCTGCGGCATTCCCAGACGCAGAGGATCGGTCACGCCAGTGTTGAGGCCGTAGGCGGTCGCAGGCACGGTGTGGTCCTGGGCCAGGTTGGCCTTGTTATCGTACAGGTAGCCAAACCTGGCTTCGTTGACCCACTGCGAATTCGGAGTCCAAGTCCAATTTCCTCCGCCCGTGATTGGCTTCTGACTTTGGGTCGACAACCATTGTGGCTGGAGAAATGGCTGGTCCTGCGCAACCTCGAAGTCGCGGCCCCAAAAGACCATGCCATTCAAAGTGTGGCGTTCATTGATGTGGTAATCGATCTTTCCGAGGACGCTGTCAGAGCTGTTTACGTTTGGAAAGCCAATGGTCACGCTTGCTGATTGCCCGGCGTTGGCTGGATACAACGGCAACAAGCCCAGGCTCTGTTGACTCAATGTCGTGATACCGTGCGCTTCGAGATCAGCCTTTGCATCCGGTATGCTGATGCTCGGATCCCCCACCGACGCCGTCGTCGGAACCGTCACCACAAACGAATTTCCAACGGTGTAGCGTTGTCCCTCGTAACCTACGAAGTAGAAGAGTTTGTCCTTAATAATCGGTCCACCCCCGGTAGCACCGAACTGTTGGAAGTCCAGTGGGGTCTTGGCCTGCGGCGCGGGATTGAAGTAGTTGCGCGCATCGAACGAGTCACTGCGGCCAAAGGCGTAAGCCGTCCCATGAATCCTATTGGTGCCCGACTTCAATCCCACGGTAACGGTGACGCCCGGCTTCCAACCATATTCGGCTTTCGGATTTATCTGGGTGTTGAATTCCTGAATGGCATCGATCGGGATGACCGTCACTGCATCTCCCGTCAACCCCGGTGCGTTGATGACGCTGAGCGCGGAAAAAGGTTCGTCGTTAGTCATGCCGTCCACGAGGTAGGCATTGGACTCAGGACGAATCCCGTTGGCGCTCTGGTCCCATCCTCCTCCCCCCGGATAAATCATTACGCCGGGGCGCAGAGTGAGAAGCTTTTGGTAGTCACGGCCGTTCAAGGGCAGATCATTGATGGTCTTGTTGTCGATAGTTCCGCCCAGAATGGCGCTGGTGGTGTCCACCAGCGGCACCTCGTCCATTACCTGAACCACCTCTGAAATCTGACCGGCCGGAAGGACAAGGTCGATACGAACGTCGTTGCCGACCTCCAAAACGATATTCAGGCGTTCGATTGCTTTGAAACCTTTGGATTCGGCGCGGACCTTATAGCTGCCGGGAAGGAGGTTCGGAGCGGAGTACTGGCCGGCCTCATCCGTCGTCAAGGTTCGGGTGATGCCTCTTTGCAGATCGGTGATGGTCACCGTGGCACCCACGACGGCGGCTCCCGTTTGGTCCGTAACGCTCCCCAGGATCCGCCCGGCATTGCCTTGTGCGAACAGTGGCAGAGACAGCAAGAAGACGCTGAGACTAGCGCCAAGCACTCGAATCGCGTTCTTTACGCTGACCCGAACAGACCGGTTGACCGCTGTCGTGATTGACTCCATACTGCCTCCAGTTTGAAATGGAACCGACTGTGACTAATATATGAACTTGTTCACAATTCCAATGAGTTGAACTCTATTCGAGGAGTAATGTCAAGCATTTTCGCACAGGCTCCTCATACAATGACCGAGGAATGTGCTGTGAACCAGCGGAACTAAGAGGGTCCGTCGGCTGCGATCCGGGAGGAGTGCCAGAATGGCACCAGACCGATCCTCCGCTCGCCGGACTGCTATGGAAGGTGGTACAACTTTCGGGGACGCTGAGTACGAATCGCCAATACAAAACCGATTTGAGGAAGTAGCTCGATGACAAGCTTGCTCAGTCTTCTCGCAATCCCGCCCGAGATTGCTTCGCAGTACGACTCCCGTCTTCGGGCGGCGTTTCCGGAGCTGACCATCAATCTGGTCGACCATCACAGCAAGGTCGCTCCCTACATCGGCAGTGCGGACATTCTGATGACCTTCGGCCCGATGATCAATGATCAGGTCGTGCGCGAGGCCACCAACCTGAAGTGGATTCAGGCGCTGGGAACCGGCGTGGACAACCTTGTCGATTTGCCATCGTTGCGCAGCGGTGTCATCGTCACCAACCTTCAGGGTATCCATGGTGCTCCGATGTCCGAAGCCGCAATTATGGCGATGCTCGCCATGGGTCGTGACTTCCCTCGTACCGTACGAAACCAGGATCGTCATCTTTGGGAACGCTGGCCCGCCAGTCTCCTCGACGGCAAGAAGCTCGGCATCCTCGGAATTGGAGTCATTGCGGAAACGCTCGCGCCCAAGTGCAAGGCGCTTGGGATGACGGTTGTCGGCATCAGTTCCGCCGAACGAACGGTTGCCGGTTTTGATCGAGTGTATGGACGAGATGAGTTGCTTGCCGCGGTTCGCGATCTCGACTATCTGGTTGCGCTCACCCCGTATTCGCCCGCGACGCGCCACATCGTGAACGCCGCGATATTCTCCGCCATGAAGCCGACCAGTTATTTCATCAACCTGGCACGCGGCGGCGTGGTCGACGAACAGGCGCTGATCAAGGCACTGGAAAACGACCAGATCGCGGGCGCAGCGCTGGATGTATTCAACGACGAGCCGCTTCCCGAAGATCATCCACTCTGGTCGATGAAGAACGTCATTGTCACCGCACACCTTGGTGGCTTCTACGACGGATATGCCGATCGCGCACTGCCGGTGGTCGAGGAGAATATCCGCAGATTTCTCGCGGGTGACTTGACGAACATGATCAATGTCGTAAGACGCTGAGCAGTCGGGGATTATGGAGGACGTAACCATGGCAGGTGATGACTTCGAGTCTGGTGGCTTGGCTGGAACCCTGTGCCACGAGAGATGTGCCGGCACCTCCCGACGGGAGTTTCTAAAGGCGGTCGCTGTGGTCGGAGCGAGCACGGCGTTATCAGTGAGTAGGTTGATGGGGCAAACTCCGCCACCTACCAGCAGCGCCAAGCCGAGCCGCATCGATGTGCATCACCACATTCTGCCTCCGCCATACATGTTGCGCGCGCGCGACCGGATTCTCGCGATTTCCGACCGAGACCACTCCGCGTTGCTGAACTGGACGCCGGCCAGGGCGGTTGAAGAGATGGATAAAAACGGCATCACCACCGCCATCACTTCGCTCGGGCTGCCAGGCGTCTGGTTCGATGGAGTGAAAGCAGCGCGTAGCTTGGCGCGAGCTTGCAATGAATATGCGGCGCAGATGGTCAAGGACTATCCAGGACGCTTCGGCTTCTTTGCGGCTCTGCCGTTGCCGGATCGAGAAGGTAGCCTGCGGGAAATCGCCTACGCGCTTGAGGTGCTCAAGGCGGATGGAGTGGGGCTGGTCAGCAGTTATGACAATAAATGGCCCGGCGACGCCACCTTTGCTCCGGTGTTCGAAGAACTTAATCGCCGCAAAGCTGTGGTCTTCATTCATCCTGCCGTGCCCAGCTGTTGTGGCCATTTGATGCCTGGCATTCCCGCCTCGACAATTGAGTTTCTGTTTGACACGACGCGAGCGATCACGAGCCTCCTCGTGAATGGCACACTTTCACGGTTTCCTGACATTCGCTTCATCTTCTGCCACGCAGGGGGAACCATGCCAGTGCTGGCCGCCCGCACCAACGCGTTCGTGCAACGCCACAAAGAAATTGCCGACCGGGTGCCTAATGGGGTCCCCTATGAACTGAAGAAGCTTTATTACGACGTCGCCAATTCGACTAACCCTTCGTCGATGGCCGCAGTGATGGACCTTGTCCCCACATCGCAGATGCTATTCGGCACCGACTTTCCGTATGTACCTGCTGCCGTGACCGCCAACGGGTTAGATCATTCCGGACTTTCCGCAAGCGATCTGCTGGCCGTGAACCACGAGAATGCGGCGCGATTATTTCCTCGCCTGAGCTTGACAACGATCCCGACGGGAATACACTGAACCACTCAGAAAATGTACATGTTCATTTTGTCGCGGAATTCTTAAAGGGAGTCACCATGAATCTCAGGATCACTTCAACTAGAATCGGCGCGGCTTTTCTTCTCGCAGTTACTCTCGTCGTTGCCGCAGTTGCCCAGGACACTTCATCCCACCCCGGCCCATCCGGCTACCATATATTGAAAACTATTTCTGTCGGGGGCACCGAAGGTTGGGACTACGTCACCATGGACAGCGACGCCCGGCGTCTCTACATCGGGCGCGACGATCACATCGACGTTGTGGATGTTGATGCTGGTGCCGTCGTCAACAAGATTACCGGTTTATCGCACACCCACGGCATGGTGCTCGCGCCAGATCTCGGCCGCGGATTCACCTCCGACGGTGAGGCGAACACATCCACCGTTGTCGATCTAAAAACCCTAAAGAAAATCGGCACCGTAAAGACGGGCAAAGACCCTGACTCCTTTGTTTACGACGAAGTCACAAAACGTGTTTTCATCATGAATAGCGCGGGAAACGACGTTACCGTCATCGACGCCGCCGATGGCACGGTCGCTGGCACCATTGCGCTTGATGGCCAACCGGAATTTGCGGTGGCCGATGGCAAGGGCAAAATTTTCGTCAACATTACAGATAAAAATCAGATTGTCGAGTTCGACGGGCGGACACTCGAAATACTGCATCGCTGGCCGCTCGCGCCTGGTGAAGGACCGTCTGGGCTGGCAATCGACCGGAAGAATCGCCGTCTCTTTTCCGTTTGTGATAACCAGTTGATGGCGGTCATGGATGCTGACACCGGCAAAGTGATCGCGACACCCGGCGTCGGCGCAGGCACGGATGCCAGCCTCTTCGACCCTGATACGGGCAATGCCTTTGCTTCAGCCGGTGGTTCAGCAACTCTCACCGTTATCCACGAAGACTCGCCCGATCAGTTCCGGGTGGTGGACAATGTTCCAACGCATTCGGGCGCCCGGACTATGGCTCTCGACACCAAAACTCACAACGTTCTCCTTGTCACCGCCAGGCACGGCCACGGCGCGACACACTCGCTGGTGCTGCCGAATACGTTCGTGGTGTTGGTCGTAGGCAAGTGATCGCAAATACCAAGAGGTTGAGGACTCCGGCGAATGGGAATCAGGAGGCGGGCGCTCTCATTCTTGGGCGCGCTTTTCTCGCAGGATTGTTGCGGCTACTACGTGCGGACTCCCACCGATTGTTGCGCAAATTTAGCGTAGGTTGAAGTCCATGCAGTTGCAGTTCGAGCAGGCGCCTCAACTCGGCTAACCCCTCGCCCGGATGTGGGCTCAAGCTGGCAATCCACCAGCGAATCGCACCTGAAGAGATGAAGAAGATCTGACGTGCGACAATCGCCGCTTTTTCTTTGGATCCGATGCGTCGTTCCTGTTGAGCAGTTCGGACAGCTTTTTCGATTCCCGCAATAAGACGCCCACGAATTTCCTGGAACGCCGCCGCCTGTTTCCCCTCCGAGTAAAATGTTAGTTCCTTGAGGAGTATGCGCGAGAGTGCGGGGTGCTTGCTGAAATATTCGTAATGCGGCTTGTAAATATGCATGAGTTGATCGAGCAGGGAGTGATGTGACTCCGCTGCCCTTAGGGCCTCGTCGGTCACCGCGGCAAGTTCCTCATTGAAGATGAGAAAGACCAGGTCTCGCTTATCCTGCGCATAATTGAACAGCGTGCCAAGGCCGACATGGGCGCGTCTGGCGATCTGGCGAAGGGTCGCCGAGTCGTATCCACGCTTGGAGAAAAGTTCACGCGCGGCCTCACGGATGCGCTGACGTTTCTCCAGTTTGTTCTGTTCCCGCAATCCGAGTTCGGAAGGCAGAACGTCGGTATTGTCGAATTTGTCGCGATCTCGCATGCGCGATCACCATCATACCTGTTTTGCCACGTCTTGGATGACAGTGACCAGGAAGACGCCTCGACCCTTGACAATCTAACTGAACATGTTCCAAAGTGTACGTGTTCACGTATTTACTTGTAGTGCGAGAAGCCGCCCCCTCCGCGGTGATCCAAGCCGACCGGTAGCCAAAGGGATGGGTGCGAGAGCAGAGGCAAACGCAGATCTACCGTAAACAATTCACTTCCGGGCAGGAGAATGGATGACGCAGAACCGGCGAGTCGCCTTGATCACCGGCGCTGCCACTGGAATCGGACGGGCCACCGCGGTCGCATTGGCTGAAGCCACCTTTGACGTGGTCATCAACTACAGCCGTAGCGAATCTGCAGCGCGCGAGACTGCCAAGTTAGCAGAGGACAAAGGCGCAAAGATTCTGCTATTTCGCGCCGATGTCAGCGATGATCCGTTGGTGCGAAAAATGCTCACGGCCGTCGAGCAGGACTTTGGCCGCCTGGATGCGCTGGTAAACAACGCCGGTACCACTACTGAAGTCAAGCCGCAGGATTTCGACTCACTGACAGCGGAGGAATGGGACCGCGTCTTCGCGGTAAATGTGCGCGGAGTCTTTCAGGTCACGCGCGCTGCCGTGCCCATGCTAAAAAAGTCGCGCGGAAGTATCGTCAATACTGCAAGTATTGTAGGATTGCGGCCCGGTCCACAGCCTCTGCCTTATGCAGCCAGCAAAGCTGCCGTCGTAAGCCTTACCAAACTGTTGGCGCTTAATCTGGGACCAGAGATTCGTGTCAACGCGGTTGCCCCCGGCTGGATGGAGGGAGACTGGATGGCGCGAATGCTCAAGGATAGATATGACGACCTGATGGCTCGTCGCGCCAAGAACACTCCGCTGCGGCGGTGCGTGACTGCGCAGGATGTTGCCGAGGTGATCGTGAATCTGATAACCAGCAATCGTCTGGTGAACGGTGAGGTGGTCGTAGTGGACGGCGGTTACGCGGCTACCACTTAGGAAGGTGAAGGCGAATGTTGGAAGGTGTAGTTCCTTTTCCACCAGAATTTGCTCGCCGGTATCGTGAGCGGGGTTACTGGGCAGATAAATCGCTGGCGGAAGAATTTAGAGTCGTGTTCGAACGTCACGCGGATTGCGTTGCGCTCATCGATCGCGAGCGATCCATTACGTACGCGGAACTCGATCGTCTTTCCGACAACCTGGCTTTGAATCTCCTTGATCTCGGGCTTAAGATCTTGGATCGCGTCATGGTGCAACTGCCGAACGTCGCTGAGTTTGTCGTTCTCTATTTTGCCCTCCAGAAGATTGGTTGCATTCCCATTGCGGCTCTGGCGAGCCATCGCTATGCGGAAATCAGTCAGTTCGTCGACCATTCTGGTGCCACGGCTTGCGTGATCCCTGATCGTCAACGCGATTTTGATTACGCCGAAATGATCAACCGCATCCGCAGGGATATTCCGACATTAAAGCACGCGATCGTTTTGGGTGCTCCGCGGCCAGGGTTCAGTTCACTCTTTGAATTGATTGCCAAGCCCGCGATGCTGCCGGTTTCGCGGTTGTCCGAAATATATATTGACCCGACCGACCCTGCCGTCTTTCAGCTGTCCGGCGGCACTACTGGCATCCCCAAGCTGATTCCCCGCACCCATAACGACTATGCATACAATTCCAAAGCCGCTGCGAGCGTCTGCGGAATTAACCGGGAGTCAGTCATTCTGATCGTACTGCCGATCGCGCACAACCTGCCTCTGGCGTGTCCCGGCATTCAGGGCTGTTTGTTTTATGGCGGCAAGGTCGTTATCAGTTCCAGTACCAAGCCGGAGGACATGTGTGCGCTGATTCAGAAACATCGGGTCACCCATCTTAAGGTAGTTCCCGCGCTCCTGATTCGTTTGCTGAACGATCCCGCCGTGAAGCGCTACGACTTGTCCTCCTTGAAGGTCATTCAAAGTGGCGGCCAGTGCTTGCAGCCAGAGACGCGGTTGCTGGCAAACAAACTCATTCCCAATGCCTTCGTCCAGGAAAACTTTGGCATGTCCGAGGGATTGCTAATGTTCGTCCGTCTCGATGATCCCGAGGACGTATGCCTGGAGACCGTCGGGCGTCCAATTTCTCGGGACGATGAAGTCCGCCTTCTTGACGACGACGGTAATGAGGTACCTACTGGTGAAGTTGGCGAACTCTGTTGCCGAGGGCCGTACACGCTGCGCGGGTACTTTGGTGTGCCCGAGTACAACACCTGGGTTTTCACCCCTGACGGCTTTTACCGGTCAGGAGATCTGTTGCGTCAACATGCTTCCGGTAACTACATCGTCGAAGGTCGAAAGAAGGACTTGATCAACCGGGGCGGAGAAAAAATCAGCGCCGAAGAGATCGAGAACCTCATTCTGTCGCATCCTTCGGTAAAGAATGTTGCTTGCATCCCCGTCCCAGATCCGGACCTCGGTGAGCGCATGTGCGCCTGCGTCTTGCTGCGCGATGGGGCACACTTGAGCTTTGATGAATTGAAGAACTTTCTGCTGGCAAGGGAAATCGCGAAGTATAAGCTTCCCGAGCGCCTGGAGGTTTTGCCAGACTTCCCACTGTCAACTCTTGGAAAAGTTTCCAAGAAGAAGCTGGTGGGGATGATTTCGCTGAAAATGGCCGCGGAAAAACAAGCTAGCGGCATATACACCTAAGTCATTGTTGTGATCGAGACTGAACGCCTAATGAGAATCATTGACGTCCATTGTTATCCCAACACCAACGAGTGGGTCGCCTGCCAGCGGCCTTACGTTGATGCGCTGGCCAGGTATTGGAATCGGTCCTGGACAGCTAAAGACGAGGACGCAGTGGTCAAGGATTTCGCTGACGCGGGCGTCGAAGCCATTCTGGTGGCGCTCGATCTCGAAACAACTGTTGGCACGCCCCCGTGCTCGAACGACTACGTATCAGCAATGCAAAAGCGCCATCCGGAGCGGATCATTCAGGCCTGGGCGGCCGTCGATCCTTTCAAGGGGCAACAAGCCATCGGCGAAGCCACGCACGCCATCCAGGAACTACACATGCTGGGGTTTCATTTCCATCCGATCATTGGACATTTCGCGGTGAACGATCGACGAATTTACCCGCTGTTTGAAGTGATTAACGAATTGAATGTGCCCGTGTTGATTGATGTCGGAACGACCGGCATGGGAGCCGGCATGCCTGGCGGCATGGGCGCTAAACTCCGGCATGCCCACCCATCGGCGATCGATGAACTTGCCGCTGACTTTCCGAATCTGACCATCGTCGCTGCGCACCCGGGTTGGCCCTGGGTTGACGAGATGACAGCGGTTGCGCTGCACAAGGGAAACGTTTTCTGGGAAGTGTCGGGCTGGGCGCCCAAATATTTTCCGCTGCAATTGAAGACCGATATTCGCGGACGTCTAAAAGACAAAATCATGTTCGGCAGCGATTATCCAAGCATCCCTCATGCCCGCTTGTTGAGCGAATGGAGCGAACTCGGTTATTCCGATGACGTCATGGAACGAGTGTTCCATGCGAATGCGGAGCGGGTGCTCGGGCTATAGGCGAAAGGCATCGCAGGTTAGCTTCAGACCTTCAGCAGCCGCGCCGCATTGCCGCCTAGAATCATCTTGCGCTGTGCAGTCGCAAGATCGACTTGCTCGAGAAACTGCACCGGGCGGTCGTAGCCCATGGTGAAGCAATAATCGCTTCCGAGCATGATCCGCTCCACTCCGACCTCCTTGATCACGAATTCCATGACCGCTTTCGAATGGGTGATCGTGTCATAGGTAAACCGCGTGAGATAGGTGCTCGGCGCCTGCGGCGGGTTTTTTAACTCCGGGCGCGTGCGCCAGCCTTGGTCGATCCTGCCAATCAAGATGGGGAGAACGCCCCCCGCGTGGGGCAACCCGATCTGGAGTTTGGGATGGCGATCGAGCACTCCACCGAAAATAAGATGGCAGGCGGCAATTGCGGTATCCACCGGATTGCCAATCAGATTCGAAAGAAAAAAAGGTTTCAACCGGTCGCCGCCAATCGTCTCCACGGGATGCAGAAAGATCGGAAGGTCGAGGGCCTCAATACGCGCAAAGATCGGCTCGAAGAGAGGATCGTCGAGATCGCGGCTGCTGATGTTGGTGCCCAGATACACGCCACGCATGCCGGGCAGTTTGCTGGCCCGGTTGAGTTCGTCGAGCGCGCGGTCAGGATAGAGCATCGGAAGGGTGAGAAAGCTGATCAGCCGCGTGGGATATGCCTGATGCGCCGCAGTCGCCGCGTCATTCCATGCCTTGGCCAGCTTGGTGGAGAGCTCGGCATCCCCCCAATACAGCATTGGGGCGGTGAGTGAGATCGCCTGCACCGCAACTCCCTGCTGATCCATGTCCGCGATGCGCGCCTTCAAGTCGATAAACTTCGCCGGCAGTGGGCCATTGCTTCCGGCGGGGGTTTTTATAAAAAACCCTTTATCGGTCATGTGGTATTCGGCGTCGAAGCGCTTGCCTTCGCCGGCGACGAGGTCCAGATAGGCTTCCGGAAAATAGTGAGCATGAATGTCGATGACGGGTGCATCGGGGCTCATGGGACGTGGGGACTGGCTCTGAGTGAGCGCGGCGCCGCCGCCACCTATCGCGACGGTTGCTGCGGTCGCCAGTCCTGATTTCAGCACTTGCCTTCGTGAAACTCCTTGTTCGCTGCCGAGTCCCGGTCGCGTTGTCATCTTCCTGCCTCTCTTGAGTCGATTAACATTACTGTCTGGAACTTATTTATCTCCGGTTGAGAATTCGAACGCGTCGTGCTCCGGAGTGGAAACTTCCACTCCGGTGCCAGCCGATTGCACGTCTCCGCTCACCACATGCAGGCGATTGCCGATAACCCCAACCGCCAATCCATGACGCGACACTGGCATCGGAGGCATTTCCGTCCAGGTGTTGCTTGACGGATCGTAGGCTTCCACGGCGCGGAAGGTGGCCATCATGTGAGGATCCTGATATTCGCCTCCAGCGACATAGATACGCCCGTTGTAGACACCGGCTCCGAGTGCGCTGCGCGCAATCGGCATACGGGCGCGCGGGCCACTCCACTGATCTGTGGCGGGATCGTATTCCTCGACCACGGAGATGTCCGAGGCCAGACCGATGAATGCTGCACCGACCCGTCCGCCGATCACATAAATCTTTCCGCCCACGGCGCCAATGGCGGCATGGTTGCGCGGCGTCGGCATCGCACTTCGCTCGCGCCAAGTATTGGCCGCGGGATCGTATTCCTCGACCGTGCCTACCGACATGTGGGGGTGCGTCGGAAACACCGCCGTTTCCTTCGATCCTGGAATCGTGGTAGCGCCGCCAATCACATAGATCTTGTCGTTTACTACCGCCGCAAGCGCGGAGCCGCGTTTGCTCGGCATCGGCATCAACGCTTTCCACGTGTCGGCTGCGGGATCATATTCCCAAGCATTGTTGATCGGCACCCACGCCGGCGGGCCTGATTCCGGCGGCACGAATCCGCCGAAAGCGTATATCTTGCCCCGGTATTCGGTGAACGCGACATGGTGCGAGGGCAATGCCATCGGCTTCTTCTTCGCCCAGGTGTTAGCGGCGGGATCATACTCGTAAACCATGCCCACCGGCTTCCAGACCGGCGCGAGGCCCGCGAAAACATACATCTTGTCTCCTGCAGCCGCGCCTGATATTTCCTCGGCGGGCTGCGGGAACGGCGCCAACTTCACCCATTTTCCCTGGGCATGGGCTAAGAGCGTCGCAAAAAAAAGACCAGCAAGCAGCATAACGCGATGCAGACCACACAAACCGCTTAACCTGAACATCGGTTTTCCCCTCAAAGAATGGCCAATAGTTTCGAAAATCCGCACGCAGCGACTAGAAGATGAGTTTCAATCCTAACTGGATGGCGCGGTTACTTCCCGAACCGAACACCGGGTTGCCCCCAGCCTGGTCCGGCGTGGCGCAACCGCAGCCGAACACGCCCGGGGCAGAAGGATCGGCAGTGGCACCGGGGCCGAAGCCGCTCAAAGCCCCATAAGGATTGGCGAAGCTGGGGTGGTTGAGGACGTTGAAGAACTCGGCCCGGAACTGGGCGGTCAGGCGCTCCATGAATTTCCAGTCCTTGGTTACCGACAGATCCCAGTCGCGGAAGCCAGAGTCGCGGAAGATGTTGCGGCCCATCGTGCCGAAGTTTCCCAGCGCGGGAGCTACCATAACCGAGTTGCCCTGCACGTAGCAGCCAAATTGTGTGGTCGTATTGGGGTGCGAGCTACACATATTCCACATCGCAATGGTTTCCTGATCGGAGAACACTTTCGGATTTGCCGCGTTGGAGATGTTTTGAGTGCAATCGCCGGGGAGAGGGCCGGTGCAATAGGGAAGTGGATTTTGATTGGAGGTGAAGTCCGAGGGGTTGCCAAAGAAATCCCAGCGATCAGCAAATTCGCCAGTCCCGCTGATGTTGTCAGCGGTGTCGTTCGCGATCCATGGTTGCCCGCTCTGCAGAGTCACGATGGAATTGAGCTCCCAGCCTTCGAGCAACTGTGCGAAAGACTTCCTCCCAGGAATCGCATAGGTCAGAGAGAGAGTGAAGCGATGCTTGATGTCGTAGTCACCGCTGGCGTATTCCCGGTCAGGGTGGGTGCTGTCCTGCGGCAGGAATTGGTTGTTGTTGAAGGAAGAGTCGTCGAGCGCATGCGAGTAGGTGTAACCCGCGGTAAACGACAGTCCGTGCGAAATCCGCTGGGTCAGGGTCGTCTGCAGACCGTTGTAGTTGGACCGGTAAAGGTTTGACAGGAAATTGATGAACCCCAGGAACGGGAACTGAGCAGAGTACGGCCCCGGCCCACCGCCCAGAGGCGGCTGGTTGAGATCGCGAATACCGGTTAAACGCGCGCCATGGTTGCCAACGTAGTCAACCTCAAGAGACAAGTCCTTGGTGAATTCGTGCTGGATGCCGACGGTCCAAGTGCCAACGTAGGGAGTGCGGAAATTGCGGTCAATTCCGAGGATGTTACAGGGAACCGGATTTGAACCGACGCCATTGCCGCACGTGACCGAACTGGCGGGTAAAAGGGGCACGTTGGGTCCATTGTTCTGCCAGCCCGAAACCAGAGGTGTGCCGGGGCCACCATTAAGGGTAATCGAGCTGACCGCAATCGTGCCACCACCTGGCTGCGTCGTGCCATTGGGCAATACGATCGTGGCGCCGGTGGGAATTGCAGCCAAGCCGAGCGTGGTAGCGTTTTGGGTATCTTCCTGTGCGATGAACACATTCATGGACAGCGTGCTGTAAATGATGCTGCCTCCTGCCCGGAGCACGGTCCTCCCCTTGCCGTTGACGTCCCATGCGATCCCCAGGCGTGGCGCGAAATTCGTGTGATCACCGTTGAAAGGAGAACTGATCTGCTTGCCAACCTGTACCATCCCGAGAGTGGGACTGACCGTGGGATCGAAGTTGCCCAACAGGTTGTTGGCCTCTTCTGGCGGTGTGGTGTATTCGTAGCGAAGTCCCAGGTTTAAGGTAATCGTCGGCTTGATGCGCCAATCGTCCTGGATGAAACCTGCGTAGCCCCACTGGGTGAGGTGCCGCTGAGGATTCCCAATCAGAAGGTTGGCTACGTTCGGCTCGCCGGCAAGGAAATCTTCCAATGGAGTGGAAGCGGAAAAGGCCGCTCCGCCGGCGAATGTGATCTGTCCCCTGGCCTTTTTATAGGAGGCTTGGTTGACGATGCCGTGGCGAAGTTCGCCACCAAACTTGAACGCATGTTTGCCGCGCAAATACGAGACGTGATCGATAAGCTGAAAAGTTTGATTGGGTCCTTCTATCTTGGGCCAACTCGAACTGCCCCCCAATTGAGTAAAGCCGGCGACGATGATTTGTGGCATTCCGTTCAACACCGGATTGGTGACGCCCGTATTGATGCCATAATGGGTTGCGGGGACGTTGTTGTCTAAGACCGAGTTAGCCACGTTGACGTGCACGTAGCCAAACCTGGCCTCATTCACCCATCGCGAATTTGGCGTCCGGACCCAACTCGCTCCCGCGGTCTGAGCTCTCTGAATTGCCAGCGATGACCATTGCGGCTGCAAATAGGGAGCGTCTTCATCGGTCAAGCTGTCATCGCCGATAAAATACATGCCACTCAATGCGTTGCGGTCATTGATGTGGTAGTCGAGTTTAACCAAGCCATTGTCGGATCGGTTTGCATTTGGGAAACCGTTGGGAAGGTTCGTTGTGTTCGAGGCGTTAGATCCGAAAAGCCCGCCAGTACAGGTTGGAATCTGCGCGGCCGGCGCAGCCGGAAGGGAACAGCCCGCCAAATGCAAGCTAAGAGCGCTCAGCGGCACGCCGTGAGCCAAGAGGTCCGCAGAGGCGTCCGGAAAACTGTTTGCTGTATCCGGCGGGGTTTGCGGAATGGTTTCGGGGACGTTCACTACGAACGAGTTTCCCAAGGTATAGCGCTGGCCCTCGTAGCCAAGAAAGTAGAAAAACTTGTCTTTCTTAATGGCCCCGCCGACTGTGGCGCCGAACTGCTCGACGTTCAGTGGCGCCTGCGGCCCAGGATTGAAGTAGTTGCGTGCATCGAAAGAGTCACTGCGGCCAAAAGCGTAAGCCGTACCGTGAAGGTGATTCGTGCCTGACTTCAGCCCGACGTTAACAATGGCGCCGGGCTTCCAGCCAAATTCCGCGGGTGGATTCTCCTCGGTATTAAATTCCTGGATGGCGTCAATGGGGAGGATCGTAGCCGCATCTCCCGCGATGGCCGCCCCGTTGATTACGCTCAGAGCGGAGAAAGGTTCATCGTTGTCCAGGCCATCGATCATGTAGAGGTTGTCCTCGGGTCGCAGGCCGTTCGTGCTCTGGGTCCATCCTCCGCCTCCCGGGTAAATCATTACTCCCGGGCGCAGGGTGAGCAGGTTTTGGTAGTTGCGGCCGTTCAGCGGCAAATCATTGATGGTTTTGTTGCTGAGCGTTCCCCCCAGAGTGGCGTTCGTGGTCTCTATCAACGGAATCTCTTCCGTTACTATAACCACCTCTGAAACATTGCCTGCTTTGAGCACAAAGTCAAGACGAACGTCCTTCGCCACCTCGACCTGGACGTTCGGGCGCTCAACACTTTTAAAGCCCTTGGCTTCGGCACGGACTTTATAGATGCTGGGCGGCAAATTGGGAGCTACATATTCGCCGGCTTCGTCAGTGGTCAAGGTTCGGCTGATGCCTCTTTGCACATCTGTGATGGTCACAACGGCGCCGCCGACGACAGCACCGGTTGAGTCATAGACGCTTCCTAAAATACGGCCCGCATAAGTTTGTGAGAAAAGAGGAGGGGAAATTACAAACACCAACAGGCCCGTCCCGAACGCGCGAATCGTTTTTATCATTGGACACCTAATTAACGGTACCGGTGCTTAGTTGAGGAACTCGTCCCCAAATAATCACGCCGAACGATGACACTAGAAGCGAGAACGCGAGAAATCCCCCCCGGACGTCGTCTATCGGAGGTAGCGGCGGGGGCGGGGGTACGATCCCGGATAATTAGCGCCAGAGTGCTCCGCGTGCGATTGTTGCCACAGCAGCGCATTGGTTGTCGCGGCGCCACAGAATTGTTAGGAATTGTGTGGGATGTATATCATCGCGCGGTACATGTGTCAACAAATCTTTCGCCCAGATGATGCACAGTCGCTCATCACAGTCGCACCTCACCGTTCAACCCGAAACCGTAAAATTGTGGTGTCACCAGTCGTGCCAAAGTTCACAAAAGAACCACGTCCGATGATAGTGAACAACCCTCTGTAAGCCCGAGAAGACCCAAAAAAGGTGCGGGGTCTCAGGTGCGAAGCTGCGTACACCACCCAAAGGAAGGCAGGTCAAGTACAATGCTGCTGCATACGGAGGACTTCGAGAATTGGGGAATGCACGCAATAAACAGGAGCCTGACTCAGAGCACGCCAGGTCTAAACCTGACCCTAAGCGCGCTCGTGGTATGGCGCGCGGGCTGACGTTATTAACCATACGTCGCGACGGGCAACACCGGCTCGGCGTCAAGACTGAAAAAGGCATTTTGGATGTGCCGGCGGCGGCGCAGCTTTTGCACATGCACGCTCCTGCCACTATGGACGATTTACTCCAAGGCGAGGACGGGCCCAGTCTGAATGCGCTGGTCAGCGTCGCTCTGGAATCCGGTGCGGCTCACTCCGCCTTTCTCAGCGAAAACAGCATTGAATACGGACCAGTCGTCACCCGTCCTGAAAAAATTGTATGCGTGGGTCTCAACTATCGGCGGCACGCCAAAGAAGTGAATATGGCGATCCCGGCACAACCCGTCCTGTTCAGTAAATACAACAATTCGCTCAGCGCCCACCGCAGCCCCATCAAGTTGCCAGTCGAGGTTGCGAAGAAATTTGATTACGAAACCGAATTGGTGATCGTGCTTGGCAGAAGCGCAAAGAACGTCAGCGAGGCGGATGCCCTTTCATGCTTAGCTGGCTATTGCACGGGCAACGATTTCAGCGCGCGGGATTTGCAGTTCGATACCGGCGGACAATGGATCGTGGGAAAGACCCCTGATCAGTTTGCTCCCTTAGGTCCGTATCTGGTTACCGCCGACCAGATCAATCCGGATCGGCTGAACATCGAGTGTCGAGTCAACGGGGAGATTCGACAGTCTTCGAATACTGAAGATTTCATATTCACCACCGCGCAGGTAGTCGGTTATATTTCCCGGCACATGACTCTTAAGCCCGGGGACATCATTTTCACAGGGACGCCAGAAGGCGTGATTCTGGGCCATCCCAAGGACAAGCAGGTTTGGCTCAGGGCTGGTGACAAAATAGCCTGCAGTGTGGAGAAACTGGGCGAACTAGAGTTCGAATTAATCTGAACCTACTCCTTCTGGACTGAAACGCAGGCACCGATGTATAGTGGGCCTGCATTTCTGAACTTGTTCTTTTTTCGCCGCAATCAAATTAAACTGAGTTGCACCCTCGGGAGACTTCGTCAAATGGATACGAGTTTCATCGGCAAGCCACATGAATGGGACCCTCGCCGCGTCTACAGCCAGACCGGCGCCGACTGGCAATACCGGGTCGACTTCGATCGGCTGCGCAAAGACCGTTTGCAGCGCGTAAAGGAGCAGATGACTACTCGCGACCTGGGAGCCCTAGTTCTATTCGCAGGCGCCAATATTCGATACGTGACCGGCTCCTATCAGGGCAATTGGAAATACAACATCAACATTCGCTACGTGGTGCTACCCAACGGCGCTGAGCCAGTTCTTTTTGAAACAGCGGGATCCGACCTGCACTGCGCCGAGATTGACCTGCCCTGGATGGAAGGCCGCATCAACCCAGCGATAACGTGGCAATGGGCGGAAGGCGCGGTTCCAGTCATGGCCGGTAGAATGGCGCAGAGCGTGGTCGACGTCCTCGATGCCCATGGAGTCCGCAAAGAACGAATCGGCATCGACAACTTCGATATGCCGGCGCTGAAAGCGTTTCAAGAATGCGGTTTGAACATCGTGGATGCGTGGCCGGCAGTCTCCGCCGCGCGCGTCGTCAAGACTCGCGACGAGATCGAGTTACTCAAGCAGTCAGCCAGCATCGGCGACGCTGCGATGTGGCGAATCAAGAACGAGTGGCTTAAGCCCGGAGTGCGCGAGCGCGAGATCGAAGCCAAGGTCCACGAGTTCATGCTGGAGCGAGGGTGCGAAATTATTTACGACATCATCGTTGCTTCAGGAGGCAACACCAGTCCGTATCGCCGTTGGGCGACTGAAAAGATTATTCGCCAAGGCGACTTGGTGATCGTGGACATCAATGCCGTAGGGCCTTCCGGCTACTTTATCGATTTTGTGCGCTGCTTCAAATGCGCGGGCAAGATGAACCAGAAGGAAATCGATCTGTATCGCGAAGTCTACGATTCGATGTACGCCGGATTAGAAAAGCTGCGACCAGGCAACACCACGGCAGACGTCGCTGCAGCCTTCCCCAAGTATGACGACGACAAATACGGAACGGTTACCTTACAGCAGTTCGCCCACAGCATCGGCCTGACGCTCTATGAAGGCATGTGGGTTTCCCGGGCCTATTCGCTCAAGTTCCCAGCCGAAATAAAAGAAAATATGTACTTCGCAATCGAGACCTTCGCCGGGCATCCCGGCCTTCAGCAGACCACGCGGCTGGAAGAGAATGTTCTGGTTTCGGGCCAAGGGCCCGTGGTCTTCACTCTCATGGAACACATGGAAGAGGCGATGGCGCGTTAGCATGGGGCAATTACTGGTCGCTGTCGCTGATTCTGTATTTCCAACTCTCGATCCTGCGCGTGCAGTGCTGTCGAAAATCGGCGCCGACTTAAGACTCGCACACCAACCCACGCCCGACGCCATCGTAAAAGTCGCACGGGACGCGGATGCCGTGCTGGTTACCTACGCCAAGATCACAGCCGACATGATCCGGCAAATGCCTCGCTGTCGAATCATCGCTCGATTCGGAATCGGCGTGGATAACGTGGACATTGCAGCCGCAACCGATACGGGCATCGTCGTCACCAGGGTGCCTGACTACTGCATCGATGAAGTTTCCGATCACACTCTGGCATTGCTGCTTGCCTTGGTGCGCAAGATCCCATTCGCGAATTCAAGCGTACATGCCGGCCGATGGGAAATGTCCGCGGTTGTTCCCATTCATCGCTTGCGAGGAAGGGTTCTCGGTTTAGTGGGCTTCGGCAGGATTCCACAGTTAGTTGCGCCCAAAGCGAAAGCGTTTGGTCTCAAAGTTGTGACCTCCGATCCATTTGTTCGGCAAGACATCACGACTGCTGCAGGTGTCGAGAGAGTTGATTTCGCCGAGTTGGTGAAGGTCTCCGACTATGTTTCAATCCATACTCCGTTGATGCCGGAAACCGAGGGTCTGTTCAACGCCGATGTGTTTCGTCAAATGAAACCAACCGCCTACCTGATTAACACCGCACGTGGACCCATTGTTGACGAAGCAGCGCTCGCGCGCGCACTCGACGCTGGGCAACTAGCCGGGGTGGCTTTGGACGTTTTGTCGCAAGAGCCGCCAACTGGCTCACCCCTTCTCGGCCGCAACAACGTAATCCTAACGCCGCATATGAGCTTCTACTCAGTAGAGTCGCTGGTCGAATTGCAGACCAAGGCGGCTGAGGAAGTTGTCCGCGTTCTGACTGGCCAGGTGCCTCGCAATCCTGTCAATCCTGAGGTTACGAAGTCGCGCACCGAGGGCCATCCTACAGGTTGATTGGTTGAAAATGAACATGTTCGTATATTTCGAGCGATAGCTGGACATCGCCTCTGGCCGTGACATAAACTGAAACTCTCTCGCAGAAAGCGCACCCTCTTGCGAGAGTTTGTGGAATAGTGCTTCGAGGCTTTGTCTCCATAACCCTCCAACCGGAAGGCTTCCGCATGGCTACGGTCCGGCAATTAAACGTCAACGGGCGCGTCTATACCACCGACGCTGATTCCGACGCCAGCCTACTCTTCGTTTTGCGCGACCATCTCGACCTGACAGGAAGCAAGTACGGCTGCGGCGAAGGCCAGTGCGGCGCTTGCACTGTTCTGATCGATGGCAAGTCCCGCCGCTCCTGCATCACGCGTGTCGGCGATGTCGCCCAGAGGCAAATCACTACCATTGAAGGCCTCGCGCAAGGCGACCGCCTGCATCCTGTGCAGCAGGCATTCCTGGATGAGGGGGCCATGCAATGCGCCTACTGCACTTCTGGAATGATTATGACGGCGGTCTCGCTGTTGAATGCCAGACGCGATTCGTCCGCGGCGGAAATTGCACGCTCGATGGAAGGCAACATCTGCCGCTGTGGAACCCAGCCACGCATTGTGTTGGCGATTCAACGGGCGGCGAAGGCCATGAATGAGTCCAAGCAATGAGCAAGGAGTTCAATTTCGAAAGCGGGTTCGAGCCGGATCGGTTTGAACTCGCGGCACCGCCGACGTATCACTTCGACCTCGATCGGCGTGAATTTTTCAGATTCCTGGGCGCCGGCGTTTTGATCGTTTGCGTGTTGAAAGACGCGCGTGCCCTGCAGGAATCGGGCGCTGGCCAAGGCCCTGGCGTATCGCTCCCGAAGGAAATCGGAGCGTGGCTGCACATCGGCGAGGACGGCCGTGTCACCGTTTATACCGGCAAGGTCGAGGTGGGGCAGAATATCAGGACATCGCTCACCCAGGCCGTCGCCGAAGAGTTACACGTTCCTGTAAGCGCCATCCAGATGGTGATGGGCGACACGAAATTTACCCCCTATGACCGGGGCACCTTCGGCAGCCGCACCACTCCGGAAATGAATTTGCAGCTGCGAAAAGTGGCGTCTGCCGCTCGCGACACTCTGATTGTCCTGGCTGCCACTCAATGGCAGGTTGACCGCAAGCGTCTCATCGCCGCCGACGGCAAGATTACGGATTCCGAGAGCAAGCGCACGGTTGAATATGCCGCGCTGGTAAAGGGTAAACAGCTCACGGAAACCCTGCCGATCGAAGATCCGCTGAGTCCGGCCGCGCAGTGGACGGTGGCCGGTCAGCCGTTGCCCAAGGTCAACGGCCACGACTTTGTCACCGGCAAGCATCGATATCCGTGCGATCAGAAACTGCCTGACATGCTCTACGGCAAAGTCCTGCGTCCGGCTTCTTTTGAAGCAACCCTTTCCTCACTCGATACGCAAGACGCCGAGAAAATTCCAGGGGTGGTCGTCGTCCACGACGGTAATTTCGTCGGGGTGGCGGCGCCGAGCGCGGAGATTGCATCCCGCGCGCTATCGGCAATCCGCGCTGAATGGAAATCGCAGCCGCAGATTTCGAATAAAGAACTGTTCGACTATCTGAAGAAAAATCCGGTTGAAGGAGGCGGGCCTCTGGACTCGCCTTTCCGTTATGAAACAGGCTCAATCGACAAAGTGCTGGCGTCTGCCGATCATCGCCTGCAACAGACCTACACGACCAACTACATTGCCCACGCCCCGCTCGAACCGCGGGCGGCGCTGGCGCAGTGGTCGGGCGATGAGTTGACCGTATGGACCGGCACCCAACGTCCCTTCGGTGTGCGAACGGAACTCGCCGCGGCTTTCCGTATGCCAGAGGAGCGGGTCCGCGTAATTATGCCGGATACCGGCTCCGGCTATGGTGGCAAGCACACCGGCGAAACCGCCATCGAAGCCGCAAGACTGGCGCGGGCCGCAAAGCGGCCGGTCAAAATAATGTGGACCCGCGAAGAAGAATTTACCTGGGCGTATTTCCGTCCTGCTGCGATCATCGACATCAGTAGCGCGATGCGCAACGACGGCAAGATTACTGGCTGGGAGTTTCATAACTACAATTCCGGTGCGGCCGGAATTCCGACTGTTTACGACATCGAGAACCAGCGAATCCAGTTTCACCCCGCGAGCTCTCCTTTGCGACAGGGCTCATACCGTGCCCTAGCGGCAACGGCGAACCATTTCGCCCGTGAGTCGTTTATGGAAGAATTGGCGGATATGGCAAAGATGGATCCGCTGGAGTTTCGCCTGAAGAATTTGAAGAACGAACGTCTCCGCACAGTATTTGAAACCGCCGCAAAAAAGTTCGGATGGGGACAAGCGAAAACCAGCTCGGGCCAGGGTTTCGGCATGGGCGGCGGCTTCGAGAAGGGCGGCAATGTCGCCACGTTCGCCGAAGTATCGTTCGACCGAAAATCGGGCGAGGTCAAGGTCGTTCGCCTAGTCACAGCATTCGAATGCGGCGCCATCGTTAACCCCGATGGCTTGCGCAATCAACTCGAAGGCGCCAACATCATGGCCCTGGGTGGCGCACTGTTTGAGGCTATCGAATTTGAAAACGGACAGATCCGGAACGGACGCTTTTCGGACTATCGCCTGCCGCGGTTCAGCGATGTCCCCAAGATCGAGACGGTCATGATCGACCGGAAAGACATTCCCCCAGCGGGCGCGGGCGAAAGTTCTCTGGTGGGCGTCGCGCCCGCAATCGCCAATGCCATTTTCGACGCGAGCGGCGTGCGTCTCCGCTCTCTGCCGCTGGTTCCGAATGGCTTAAGGGTGGCTTAAGGTTCGCTGGTGCCAGATAATCAACTGGCCGGATGCGGTCTCGGCCTTGTCCGCACAAAGACTCAGTGCATTTCAGAAAAACGAGGAATAACGTCATGCGTCGTCACGGTGCGTACGTAATCGCAGTCACGATTCTCACTATCGCAGCTGACCTTCTGCTGGTTGACTCCGCTCAGGCAGTTCCCCCTGGCGCTTCCGGCTACCACGTCGTGAAAACCATCCCCATCGGAGGCCCGGGCAAATGGGACTACATCGTCGTGGACAGCACAGCCCGCCGTGTTTATGTCACACACAGCACGCATGTGGTCGTCCTCGATGCTGATTCCGATGCCGTGGTGGGTGACATTCCTGATACGTTAGGCGTCCATGGCGTCGCGCTGGCGCCCGATCTGGGCCGCGGCTTCACTAGCAACGGGAAAGCCAACACAGTCTCCATCTTCGATCTGAAAACACTGAAACCGATCAGCACCGTCAAGTCGGGCGGCGTAAACCCGGATGCGATTTACTATGACGCGGCATCGAAACGGGTTTTCGCCTTTAACGGCCGCAGCGCAAACGCCATTGCGATCAGCGCCACCGATGGTAAGGTTGCAGGCACGATCGCCGTGGGCGGCAAGCCTGAATTTGCGGTTGGCGATGACCAGGGCCACGTTTATGTAAATGTTGAAGACAAATCGCAACTGCTCGAGATCGACGCCCAGAAACTCTCGGTGTTTCATCGCTGGCCGCTCGCTGGTTGCAAAGAGCCCTCGGGACTCGCCATCGATCAGAAGAATCGTCGTCTATTCTCCGTCTGCGGCAACAAGAAGATGATGGTTGTGAACGCCGACACGGGCAAAGTGGTCGCCACCCCTGCCATCGGTGAGGACCCGGATGCCGCCGGTTTCGATCCCGACACCCAACTCGTTTTCAGCTCGAACGGAGAATCAGGAGATCTCACCGTCATTCATGAAGATTCAGCCGACAAATACACCGTGGTGGAAAACGTTCCGACGAAAAAATATGCCCGCACTATGGCGGTAGACTTTAAGACGCATAACATTTTTCTTCCTATCGCGGACTTCGAGTCTGCTATTCCGAAGGGTGAGGACGAGCCTCCGGTGAAGCCAAACACGTTCGGCGTCCTGCTCGTCAGCAAGTAATTCGAGTAGTGTATGAACAAACGGCCGGTGGAGGATTCATGACCGCGGTCAATGTCGGAATCATCGGGACGGGATGGTGTGGAGGCATACGCGCCGAAGTCTGTGCCACCAGCCCTTACGTGGGCGCTCTGCACTTGGCCGAAATCAGAGAGGCACGACTGAAGGAAGTTGCAGACGAGACAAAGCCGGCCACGGCCACGATGGATTACCGAACCCTCCTCGAAAATCAGAATATTGATGCCATCATTATTTCGGCCACGCCGGAAACCACGCATTACCCCATGGCGAAGGAAAGTTTACTGGCAGGCAAGCATGTTTTTCTGGAAAAGCCCATGGCCCTCGAACTCTCCGAGGCCGATGAGTTGATCGCCCTGGCTCACTCCAAGAACTTGCTCTTCACCATTGGATATTCTCAGCGCTTCAATCCAAAGTTTGCTTATGTAAAGCGCTCGATCGACGACGGCACGATCGGTCAGCCAGTCAGCGCGCTAGTGAGCCGACACATCACGCGCAACCTTGGCAATAAAATCGGAGGTCGCATCAAGCTCTCTCCAACTGCCATGGAAGCCACGCACGACATCGATTTTGTGCTCTGGTGTTTTGCGCCCCGAAGGCCGGTCCGCGTCTATGCCCAGGAAGTGCGCAAGATTATGCAACCCGCACACGGCGTACCCGATTGCGTATGGATTATTGTCACCTTGGACGACGGGTGCGCATTTACCATCGGTGCAGGTTGGGTGCTTCCTCCTGCGTATCCGAATTTTTCTTCTACCTGGATCGAGATGGTCGGAACCGAAGGCGCGATTATGGTGGACGACACTCATCGTGACGTCAGCCTCAATACCATGAAGCGAGGCATCGAATTTCCCATCTCCACCATGCCCGGCGAAAGGGTGGCCCACGTGTATGCGGGACCGATGGAAGCGGAAACCATTCATTTTCTGGAATGCGTCGCCCTGAACCGGCAGCCTCTGGTGACGCCTGAGCACGCGCGAATGGTGATGCAGGTTTATCAGGCGGCAGATAAGTCGGCGGAAGAAGGACGCCCGATCGACATCCTGCCGTCCGAGCTTCCGTCGAAACGGCCACGGCAATCTGACTCCATTAAGAGCGCCGCGGCTGAACGCACCTGAGCTGGTTCTCGAACCCGCGATAAAATAATGTTGCGCCTCGACCGCACGCTTACCCCGGAAACCAACGCCTCCTCGGAGAACGCAACCTCCCCACCTACTAAGACTCGCTGGTTGGTTCTTCTATTAATCAGCTTGATGTACATGATCACTTATATGGACCGCACCGGCATCTCCATAGCCGCCCCTGCAATGGCGAAAGAATTCGGACTCAGCCAGACCGCGCTGGGCATTGTATTCAGCGTCTTCTTATGGGCTTATGCTTTGGGACAGATCCCGCTCGGATCGCTCGCAGACCGCTTGGGACCGCGATTAGTGCTGCTTATCATCGTTCCCTTCTGGTCTCTAATGACGGCGACGACGGCCATCGCTGGCGGCGTCGCTTCCCTCATTGTTATACGTTTTGTTTTTGGATTGGCGGAGGCTGGCGCCTTCCCCACGGCAACACGAGCGATGCAGCTCTGGTTTCCCAAGGCGGAACGCGGCATCGTACATGGCGTCACACATAGTTTCAGCCGGTTTGCCGTCGCCATCGTTCCCTTCATTGCAGTGAGCATCATGGTCGCATTCGGCTGGCGCTGGATTTTTTATGTTTTTGGAGCAGCCGGCTTGCTGTGGTCGGTGGCGTTCTACTTCCTATACCGTAACCTTCCAGAAGAACATTCCAAGGTCAACCGGTCGGAGTTAGCCCAGATTCGAGGCCGCGATCCAGATGGCGCCATCAAGCCGGTTGATCTCCATCAACACCTTGCTCCGCCATGGAGAGTTATCTTTCGCTCGGCCAACATGTGGTACATCGCAGCCGGATATTGCTGCTTCTACTATGGCACGTACTTTTTCATGACATGGTTTCCCACTTACCTTCTCGAATACCGCCACTTGTCGTTAAAGGCGGTAGGAACATTAGCGTCCCTTCCTCTCTTGGCCGGCATGGTAGGCGACATCGTGGGAGGAACTCTGACTGACAGGGTCTACAGAAAGACAGGCAAGCTCAAGTTTGCCCGCCGCATCGTAGCTGCGCCCGCCATGCTGGTCTCGGGTGTTTGCCTGATTCCCGCAGCCATGACGCACTCTGCCTGGACAGCAATCCTTTGCTTAACCGCTTCACTATTCTTCTTGGAACTAGTGATCAGCCCCGCCTGGGCGGTTCCCATGGATGTCGGTGGTGAATACAGCGGCACGGTCTCGGGTGTAATGAACATGGCGGGAAGTCTGGCCGCGTCGATGTCTCCAATTATTTTTGGCGCTCTGGTTCAGCGGGGGTTCTGGATTACTCCATTCTTTATCTCTGCAGGTGTCTTGCTCGCGGGCGCGCTCATCTGGGCGTTCCTCATCGATCCAGAACGATCCGTAGTTGGGGCATGATCCCGCGCATTCCGAATCTCGCCGAGAATGTGTAGGACTCACCTGCTCAGACTGGCTCAGAACAGGCCTGAGACTCGTGAGTTTTTGTGGCAGTTTTCTGGGGGGTGAGAATTTGTGGCAGTTTTCTGGGGGGTGAGAGAACCATTGCGAAAAAACCCATCCCGATGCTGGCCCCTTTACGTGTTGTTAGCAAGTTAAAATGTCCGCTTTTCGTAGCAAGTGAAATGTCCGGTGTTGGATTCAAGGTTGCGGCCGTCCATTCGCCAACAGTATAGCTAAACGGGCCTAGCAGCCCGACTCGCCTGGGCGAGCATCAGTGACCAAACTCTTTCTGCGAGCAGCATTCCCCGTGGAAGTGTCCTAACTTCCGGTTGGGCGACAGGCCATCAGATTAAGGAGGCCCCAAGAATGCCTGCAGAAAACAAGGAACGACCGCCCGCACATGGTATCGAGATTATGGCAGATCGAATGAGAGAGAGAGCACAGTCGCGATGGAAGGCGTGGAGCGTTGACTTTCGACACCGCACCGGACGCATCGGTTCACAGTTCACTTCTCAACATCGTTCTCTACGACTAGAAATTCGTTCCGAAAAAACGGAACTCTACTCTTTTGCAGACATAGCCACTCTCGGCTTCGCCATTTCCTTGACGACTTCGGCGAGTGTCGCTTTGGCCGATTGCTTTTTTGTTTTTGTTTTTCTCTTACCCACACCTCATGATTTCACGAGTCCCGGGGCGTCTACAGGTCAATTTGGATCATGTATTCTGAGTCGAAGCGGAATATCGCCATTCGGTCGCGCTGAAGCCCTCACGGAGTGTGGACACCTAAATTCCGAAACCTGAGCAATTTTGAGCAGTCACCAATAGGGCACCGCTGTAGTCTGTGGGCAGATGTGAAGGAACTATGCGACCCACGGTCGTTTTGTTCCTCTGGTGGCGCAGTCGTATATTTGTAT
Source organism: uncultured Acidobacteriota bacterium (assembly GCA_963832245.1). Taxonomy (GTDB): domain Bacteria; phylum Acidobacteriota; class Terriglobia; order Terriglobales; family Acidobacteriaceae; genus JABDBE01. Next base: position 817,148 of record CAWHTG010000003.1, on the reverse strand, counting down.
ACAGGAAAAGTAGCTCATCCACTCGCTGCGCCACATCTACTTTTTGAACGGTTGTTCACACAGCAAGTCAAGTAACTCGACTGCTGCTGCTCAGTCTCGGCCCTCCGATGCGCCAGTTAATCACCGAGTCAGTCGCGGTCGCCGACCCGTCCCAATCGGTGGTCCCGAGAAGCAAGACCGGAGGTAAACTAGCGTTATGCGCAAGAGCTTAATCGCGCCGATTCCGCAGGACGCCCCGCCTCTCGACGAAGGATGGCTGGACCTCGACCGTGAGGCCGTGGTCGAGGTCACATCGGAGAACAAGGATTATCCGGTGGAGTCTGCGCTGGTCTCAGGAGAAACGCGGGGCTGGCGTGCCGCCGATTCTGGCACTCAAACCATGCGGCTAATCTTCCACGAGCCGCAAAGACTCGCACGCATCTCGCTCGTCTTCGAAGAAACCGAGACAGAGCGTACCCAAGAGTTCGTCTTGCGATGGTCTCCAGATGGCGGACGCTCGTTTCGAGAAATTGTGCGCCAGCAGTGGAATTTCAGTCCCCCCAACACAAGTCGCGAGGTCGAGGAATTTCAGGTTGAACTCTCGGATGTCACCGTTCTTGAATTGATCATTGTGCCCGACATCAGTCGAGGATCGGCTCACGCTTCGCTCAAGAGTCTGCGCCTGCGTTGACTCGCTGCGACCCGCCAAGCCTTGGAATCGCGTCTACTCTGGGCTATCTTGGCTAAGCCTTACCGTCTGTGGACCTGCCAGAGTTCTTTTCTGTAGACGATCCATCAATCGCTCATCCTCCACGATCAGCTCGAGGCTTCTTTGTCTTCCGTCACTTTGGATTTCAAGCAGCCTATGCATCAAATGGGTGATCGGCGGGCTCGGGGGGGGTGGGTGTGGCCATCCACACTAATCCTCACGGGAGCCCCGCCATCGCCTTCCAAAAAGTGTGCAATTTTGAACAGTCGCGCCGGCGGCGGGCGATGTAATCTGAGCCCAGTTCGCGAAAGCAAGGCGGTCATGGGTTAGCGTCGATTCACTCGACATTCGGACCCTCACGACCGCCTTTTTCGCAAGCTTCCAATTTCTGCACACCGCCATACATCTTGCTGACCTTATCGATAGGCTTTTGTGAACCTAGTTCACAGCCTCATGGCTGCCCTTACCCCATGTCACAGTTACAAATCCGCACTGAGTCATTGAAGACCTTGCCGGTCGTTCCATTTCCTCGAAGATGAAGAAGCGCTATTCCCACATAGCTGGCTTTTACGTGATTAATAAGAATGGACAGGCGCAAGAGGGTGGCGGCGGAGATTTGTTCATGCTAAGGCACACCCAACGGGCGTTTCTCTTGCTTCCCGGGTTTCGGGATATACACGCGCCGGATAGCCGGCGCTTGGTATCCCTGGCGGTGGACGGATCGAAGCATGGCCTCAATCCATACCTCGAAGCTCTCCTTCGCCTCCGGCACGGTCTGTCCATCTGCCCTAGGGGCGGAGTTGGTCGCGATCTGACATAGATTCTCCCAAACTCTTTCCTTGGGTGATGTGATGGGCCAGCGAAAGGAATGATTTGTAGACCACGTAACCCCTCCGAATAATCCCGCAGCAGGTAAAATAGGGTGTTCTACAAACGAAAAGCCCGGCGCGATGGCCAGGGCATTTTCGATGAGACCTAGACACGTTTCTCTTGCTTCCCGGGTTTCGGGATATACACGCGCCGGATAGCCGGCGCTTGGTATCCCTGGCGGTGGACGGATCGAAGCATGGCCTCAATCCATACCTCGAAGCTCTCCTTCGCCTCCGGCACGGTCTGTCCATCTGCCCTAGGGGCGGAGTTGGTCGCGATCTGACATAGATTCTCCCAAACTCTTTCCTTGGGTGATGTGATGGGCCAGCGAAAGGAATGATTTGTAGACCACGTAACCCCTCCGAATAATCCCGCAGCAGGTAAAATAGGGTGTTCTACAAACGAAAAGCCCGGCGCGATGGCCAGGGCATTTTCGATGAGACCTAGACACCCTCATCGTAAGCCCTCCATTGCGCCGGACGCAAGAGCTACGATGGACGATCCTAAGAACTACTCCACGCTTCGTCAGCGGTACAAGAACTACAAGAAAATCCTAGAACTCAGAACTGGCCCACACGAAATAATACCCGAGTCCCTTGTGAGAAATGCTCTCGCTGACCAACTTGGCATCAAGCCGGAGGAAGTCAGTCCCAGACAAATTCAACTGGCGCTAAACGATCTTGGCCGCGACTACCCAGCCATTGCATTTGAGCCGCCAGCCTCAAAAGAAGAACTACTGGCGACCGCCGTGAGAGACGATAGCGATCCAATTCATGCAGCGCGCATTGTCCGCGGGCTGTCCCCAGAAGATCCTCCTATCGACGTTGGGAGAAAGCCCCACACCCAAACCCTACCGCTGCACATCGACCCTTCCCTGAAGAAGACAGTCTCCGTCTCTAAGGCACCACCGCCACCCTCCCAAGAAATGCCACTCTTTCGATGGGAAGACATCGACCACCGCCTAGTGATCTTGAAGCTGACCGATTTGGCCGAAGAGATGCATAGTCAGATAAAGGCAGATGAAAGGCGTATCCAGTTCGAAAATCGAGGCAATATGAATGGGAACACCGTACCCTCTCTAGTTCTGAGGATGAAGCAGGACCGTGTGGACGAGTGGGCACGGAGGGTGTACGAAATCTACTGCGATGTCTGGCAAACGCAAGGACACGTGAAGTCCGCTGCTCTTGTGCGAGCCGTCTACGTGCGGGGAATCGTGCCTCTATTCCGAGCCAGGACCGGTGCGATTGCGTCCGAGTTCTCACGGTTCGCGACACGCACGAGTTTTCCTTTTGCGATCCGAGATGCGCACCTACTAAGTCTCAGACTCAACATGCAAAGGTTGGAGAGCCGCTGGGGAAGGCGCCTTGAAATTGAAGCGAAGGAATGTGAACACGCCGAACGTAGGGCAATCTTAGCGCTGCAGAATATCCAAGGACGGAATGTAGCGACAAACGAGATGCCCATAAGGATAACAACTGAGGGGAGCCCACAACTTCCGGCAGGGGGAAACCGCCAAAAGGTCCACGGACCACGTGGTGGGCCGAGCACGGGGAAGCCCGGTCGCCGTCCAAAACTAAGTCGACCTTTTGTCGAATGTGCCGGCACGTTGTGGCAAAAGGCGACCTCCGACGATCACAGCAGCGTGCCGGTCGATAAATTGCAGCAGATCGCCTCCGCACTGGATGCTGTCGGATACTTGCCGCCCAGCGCGTACCTGGAACGCAAGTATGCAATAGAACTGAAAGCTTTCAATAGCCGCAACTCGAATTCAGAATTAGGCCCTATTATGACGTGGTCAGAGTTGATCTCCTGCGGTGACAAAGATCACCTGCGAGGAATGCGCCGCCTGCTCTCCCGTTGTGCCGAGAAGCTGGATGACGGGCATCCGCTGTCCGGAAATTAATTCCGGACAAAAAATGTCGTCTTACCCGCCTCCTTTCCGTTTCGCTGGCTTGAGCAATTCCCATTGTCCGCCCTACGTCTTCGCGGACAACGAGGCCCTTTCATAGCAGATCGATTCCGGGTTGAGTGGACCACAGCAGGGCAGGGAAGCTCGTGTCTTTCGCTTTCGCTGTGGTCAGCTAATGACTTCGAGAACGAACTTGCGGACCAAAACGGCGCAGGACTCACGGGCGTCTTCCATCCAGCCTGGGACTTCAGGCGGTGAAAGTGATATCGTCTTTGCCGAGGCAAACACCGGCAATCCGCTGAGAGGAGACTTTGAGCGGATGGCACGCCGGAGGTTCCAAGATCCGAAGCCGCGACGTCGTGGTGACTGGTGGACTATCCAGGTACGTCAGGACGTTTTCGTCGACGGAAAGCTAAAACGCAGTAACAGGCGAGTGAGGTTGGCACCGGCAACGATGCTCGAACGTGAGGTTCGGAAAGTCGCTGCCGAGTACCTGAGGCCGCTGAACCAGGAAATGCAGAACATTGGTTCAGCGACCAACTTTGCTCATTATGTTGAACACACTTACTTGGCGGTGGTGATGCCGCTTTTGGCAAAAAGCACGCGCGATCGTTCAACAGGGATTCTAGAGAACTATCTTCTTCCCACGTTCGGCGGGCTCTCATTGCGCGATCTCACCCCGCTGTCAATCCAGAGATATTTTTCCAACATGGCCACATCCGAGCTAACCCACGAGTCGCGGGACAAGATACGAGATGTGCTATCCAGCGTGTTGCGCTCCGCCGTCGAATACGGATTTCTAGTAAGAAATCCGGTCGAAAACGTCCGGATGCCAGCGGAAAGACGAGGCAAAAAGCGAAACAAGCCCTACCTCACGCCAACGCAATTTGAGGAGCTATCGGAGCTGATCGCCGAGCCCTACGCCACAATGGTCTTTGTGGCGATCTATACAGGTCTTCGGGTCAGCGAACTGGCGGGGTTAAGGTGGGAGGATTTACACGAGGAGTCAATCACAATCGATGAGCGGTTCTGCCGTGGCGATTGGGGCGCGCCGAAAAGCGAGTCTTCAAATGCCACAATTGGCGTAAACAGGTGTGTCGTCGAGCGGATCCACCGTATGAGAATCCTGACGGTGGAAGTAAAAGCCGGCCGTGCCGTACGCAAATATCGTGTCGTAAAGTCCGATGGACCAAGCGACCTGGTATTCCAATCGGTAAAGGATGGCAAGCCGATCCGCGACAACAATATCCTCACGCGCTTCATCAAGCCGGCGGCAAGAAAGCTGGGACTCGGCTGGGTAAACTGGCGTAGCCTGAGAACCTCGCATGCAGTTTGGCTGAAGATGGCCGGCGCCGACGTGAAAGATGCGCAGGGTCAGATGCGCCACTCTCGAGCATCAACCACGTTGGACATCTACCAGCAGTTCGTGCCAGAGAGTCAGCAGCGGTTAGTCGAAAAGCTAAGTAGTCTCAGCAAGAGAATCAATTGAAGTTTAGGAAGGAATTGCAGCCAATTGCAGCCACAGAGCGAGATGCGAGACGTGCAAGTGATTGAAAGTATGGTGGCCAGGGACGGAGTTGAACCGCCGACGCCAGCCTTTTCAGGGCTGCGCTCTACCACCTGAGCTACCTGGCCAGTTTGTGCCGCAACACCACCGAACACTTTGCTTGCGATTGTGGACTACGCCAAATTGGGCGCCGGGAATCGCGTGCAGTTAAGAATGCTGAAGCTGCGGAGCAGCACTGATTATAGCAACCAAGCTGTATTCCCTCAATGCGAGTCGGCTTTGCTGGCACGGAACGGGATCGTCGACGGGATTGTCCGAACGGAAATCAGTGTTTCCAGGTGGAGCGCTTTGGAGGAACACTCGGGAAGTGTTATCGATGGATCCATACCATTTGAAACTATCCCCTTTACGCCCAGAGCACTGAATCTAGCGCTAGCCTGATTCGCGAAAGTCGTCCGGGGAGATTGCGCGCCGAGGCAAAGACGCCATGAAAAACGTACCCTCTGTGGTCCCTATTTGTGATGACCTTCAGAGGCACGGCAAGCCTGAACGTCGCTCGCGCTGACCGGAACGGTGATGGGCTTTCCATCCCGGGTGGGAGTGCCTCCGCCCTTTACGACCGGGTCAAAGCAATCTCTCCAGAGGCCATTATCTTTCTTCCATTGCCCTTGAATGAATCCCAGTTTCTTGCATTCAGCGATGATTCTCTGGCAAGCCGGGTTCTGTTCAGCAGAGGCATGATTTTGCGCAGTCTTGGCGGCTTGAGTTTGCTGGGTGGGGCTGCCGGTTGTGGGGTGTGCCACCGTCTGTGCCGTAACCTCCACCCCCATCATGACCGCTACAAGAAACGCGCCTGACATTAAAATGCGACTGGCTGTCCGCACACCCATAGTGCTTCCTCCGGTTAGAAAGATACAATCTACTGACTTGGACAATATACCCCAACCTGTCAAGCCTCGCTCAGTTGCAAAGGGCCGGAGGGTAAATTAAGCTATTCTTTTTCTGAAGTTATTTAGGCAACCACGCCGGGATGGCGGAACTGGCAGACGCAGCGGACTCAAAATCCGCCGGGCTTCGGCCCTTGGGGGTTCGACTCCCCCTCCCGGCACCAGCACTCGCGATCCCTAGTTAAGCAGGGGCTCAATTCCGTAGGCTTAAATTCGCAGCTACCCTTTCCAGAAAAGCGGCGTGGATGAAAAGGATCCGCCGCCTCACACCTAAGCTGAGCTCCGTCCCGTGATCACCACCGACTTAGGAGTGGCGGGCGAATATACTGGACGCGTGAATGTACGAAAAGGGCGCTGGTTAGCAGGGGTGCTGTTGTGTGCCGCCCTTCAGGCGCAAGACACCGACAAGTGGGAACTGGGTCCCTTCCTGCGACCGGCGGGTGGCAACCCCGTAATCACTCCGCGAGCGCAGTCAACTTTTGTCGATCCCATATTGAAGCGCCCCGTACATTGGGAAGCGCTGCACACCTTTAATCCCGCGGCAATTGTTAGGGAGGGCAAGGTGTATGTGCTTTATCGGACTGAGGACGACTCTGGAACGATGGAGATCGGGGGACACACGTCGCGGCTCGGTCTGGCTGAGAGCACGGATGGAATTTCCTTCGTGCGACGCGCGGATCCGGTGCTTTATCCGACCGAGGATGCGCAACAGGCTAGGGAATGGCCGGGTGGCGTGGAAGATCCACGCATTGTCGAGTCCGAAGACGCTACCTATGTTCTCACTTATACCCAGTGGAATCGCAAGACCTATTCGGTGGGCGTTGCGACATCGCCCGACCTGGCGCATTGGACAAAGAGTGGGCCAGCCTTTGCACTCGCCGCAGGTGGCAAATATGAGCAGCTGAAATACAAGTCGGCAGGAATCGTGACTCGGATCGAGAAGGGACGACTGATCGCGGCGAAAATCAACGGACAATATTGGATGTACTGGGGCGAAGGCGCCATACATTTGGCTGCTTCGAGTGACCTGATCCACTGGAATCCGATCGAAGATGCGAAGGGCGCGCCTATCGAAGTGTTGCGCCCGCGTCCCGATCACTTCGACAGTACCTTTCCGGAGGTCGGGCCGCCGCCGGTCCTCACTTCGGCGGGAATCGTCGTGCTTTACAATGGGAAGAATGCAGTCAAAGATGGCGACCCGGATTTAGGCCCCAATGCCTACGCGGCCGGCGAGGCGCTCTTCGACAAAAGCGATCCCGCGCATCTGATCGATCAGGCTCAACATCCCGTTTTGCAACCGGTGATGCCTTACGAAAAGACCGGCCAATACGCTGCGGGAACGACATTTGCGGAAGGACTGGTGTATTTTCACGACCAATGGTTTCTTTACTATGGGTGTGCGGACTCGGTGGTAGCTGTGGCCAAGACCGCGAAGTAATCGTGTGGTGGCAAAGAACCCGAGGAGTTGGACCAACATCTCGATGCATTGAAATAACGATTAAGAGGTCTGACCGTTGTGATAATCGATCAGGCCTCGTACGCTTACGCGGGAGCAATGCACCCTCCGGATTCGCACCGTCGGTCTCCTTAAAGTTGTGCAGGACGGTCTTTGTCCAGGTACCACTGCTTTCGGATAATTTGAACATCGTGCCACATCCGCCGGGCTGGCTCGTTCGCGGCTGGCCCCTAGCGTGCTTTTCGAGAGTCCGCGATTGCTCACATCTATCAGAAAAGACTGCCGGGTCCGATCACTAGTTCCTGTAAAGCAGCAGGAACACCGCACGGCCAGATCAGAGAAGGGAACTGCCGGACGGCGAACGCTTTGCAGCACCTCGCATGCCATTGGCCCTAAAGATCCGTGGATAACCTTCCGGCTTGATTCTGCGTCGAACTTCATAGGGAATTCCAGGTGTGTCCAGAGGTATAATCGAAGCTAGAGGCCCGCTCGGGCGGAAAACGGGGTTTGTCATGAAGTTCAGGCTCGTAGTACTAACGGCTGCTTTGTTCACGTTCAGCAATCTAACGTCAGCGGCTTTTGCGCAGACTGGTGTTCCCGGCAGCCAACCTGGGAGTCCTCCAGTTCCGAGCGGTGATCCAGGAGTTTCCGGGGGTGCGCTTCCTCAGAGCGGCGCGTCTACGACCCAAGGCACGCAAAGCGCTCCGATTCAGCCTGCCGACCCCGACAAGGTCAAACACGATGGTGGCAAAGATGACGTCGACGCCATCGGCAATCGCAAGATGGGCGGACGCGGCCTCGGCAACTGGTACTCCATCGAGAGCGACATCAAGATGGGGAAACAGTACGCGCAGATGGTCGACTCCAGTTCGAAGATGGTGAGCGACCCGGTGGTCACGGAGTATGTGAATCGGCTGGGGCAGAACCTGGTTCGCAACTCCGATGCGCAGGTTCCTTTTGTCTTCAAGATCATTGACTCGGACGTGGTCAACGCCATGTCGCTTCCTGGTGGCTTCGTGTACGTTGACTCCGCGACCATCCTGGCGGCAGACGGAGAAGCGGAACTGGCTGGCGTGATGGCGCACGAAATCGCTCACGTCTGCGCACGCCATGCGACCCGGCAAATGACCCGGGCGCAGTACGCGAATTTTGCCACCATCCCGCTTATTTTCGTCGGCGGTGGAATTGGATACGCCGCATATCAGGTCGCTGGTCTGGCTTTGCCCGTAACTTTCCTCAGCTTCCAGCGCGGGTTTGAGGCGGAGGCGGACTACCTCGGCCTGCAATACATGTACAAGGCGGGATACGATCCGCAATCCTTCGTCGCCTTCTTCGAAAAACTTCAGGCTATGGAGAAGAAGAAGCCGGGAACCTTGGCGAAAACTTTCGCCTCGCATCCGCAGACCCCCGATCGCATTGCAGCCTCGCAGAACGAAATTGAGAAGATCCTGCCTGCGCGTGCCGAATACACGGTGACGACGTCGGAATTTGACGATGTCAAATCGCGTCTGGCTTCGCTCGAAAACCGGCGCAAGGTAATCGATAACAAGGACAGCAGCAAGCCCAGCCTGCGACGCGCCTCCTCCACCAGCAATAGCGGCAAGGATGGACAAACCAGCGACGACGATAAGCCCACGCTGAAACGGCGGGACGACAGCAACAACTAAATTCTGTGGAGCGACGGGCGTCTCGCCCGTCCGCAAACAGACGGACCCGAATAATGGATCAACTACCGGCGGCAAAGTCCGCCGGTTTTGTTTTGCCCGCGATGCTAGACTCCTCCCATGAGGAGCGACATCCTTCCTTTATGCGATAAGCATTACCGAACCATGGAGTTTCTGCTGGCCCCGTTCAACGTCAACTATTCCGTCGAATTCTTTCGCTGCACCGATAAGTTCTGTCCCCGTTGTTTCAGCGAATCCCTGGGCTACGTGACTCCGAGAAGAAACGAACCGCCGATTGTCTCCCCAGATCAGCCAAGTTGCGAAAAGCATGGCCGGCCCATGTTCATCTCCAGTTTGGACCGTCAGCGCAACGTCCTCAGATACGTCTGCCCGGAGCCCGGCTGTCGAGAGACCGCGCTCAAGGGATAGCTAGGGCTCACATCAGACGAGTCTTTTCAGACGATTCAAGAAACGGGTAGGCGTATCAAGCTGGCATTCTTTCACCCGAATTACTTTCCAGCCTAGACTTTTCAAATGGCGCGACACCTGCAAATCGCGCCGCATGTTCCGACGAACCTTGGCGCGCCAAAAGGCGGCCGACGATTTGGGGGCCTGATAGCAGCGCGGGCAACCGTGCCAAAAGCACCCGTCAACAAACAAGGCTACCTTAGCCTTATGAAAAACAAAGTCTGGCTTCCCGAAAAGCGAAGAGTTCCGCTTCCATCCCGTCACCTTGCTTCCACGCAGGAGCGCTGCTGCCCTAAGTTCAGTGCTTGCGTTGCCGCGAGCCCGAACACGGGACATAATCAGAGACCGTTGCGCCTTGGTGAAAAGGTCGACCATAGATTTTGGCGATTGTGCCCCTTTACTCCTTGGCGGCAAATTTCCTCAGCAGCCAGTTGAACACGGCGCGTTGCTCATCTATGCCAGCCCGTCGGACTTGAGATAACAGCCAAATGGCGGTCGGCTTCTCGCCGGTAATGTTCTTGGCTCCTTGGTTGCAGGTCGAGCATAGCGTTCGAAGGTTGGATAGTTCGTCCTTGCCGCCAAGATTTTTGTCTTTGATGTGCCCAACGTGAAGCCGAACCTTTCGCTTTGTGGTTGGATCAATATCGCCAGGCGAAAGACCGCACATCTGACAGGTGAAGCCGTTGCGGTCGAAAACCTCTGCGCGGAGCTTCGCAGAGATGATGCGTTCGAACTTAATCGTTGTTTCAGGAGGTCTTTCCGGCAACAAGTACTGTCCAGGTTTCAGGTCCGCACTATCGTGGTGCGTAAGAATAATCCAGCCTTCTTGCTCTCTCAATTCGCGCAAACGCCGCGCCCATTCGCTGACCTCGACACCGGCGGCGTCGCGAATTTGTATGGAGGTAATCACCTCGCCGATATGAGCGAGCAGGAACTGCCTGATTCTCTCCTTTGACCCGGGCTTACGCATTTTACGAGTTCCTTCTCATTTGTCAGATCGGAGGAGCACATCCTGCGTAACAATTGCGTCCCGACAAATTCGGTATATGCAGGTGGGATTGACTCGTTAATCTCATCCTTGGTCATCCAGTCGATGCCCATGGCGTCACTGGCGGCTGCTATCGTGCAGTTCCCCCCTCCGTTCACCGAAACAAAATCGGTCCACTCGTCGGTTTTACCGTAATGAGATTTTCGTCGGTCGAAGGTATGGCATAAGGGATGCTTTTTGTGAGGCGGCGCCAGAATCAAGAAATTCGCCTCAAAGAGCCGATGGCGAAGCACGCGTAACTTGGGGAACATCGTTCCACAAAGCACAACCGGATTGATGAGAGGGGCGCCATCGACGTTCTCAATGACGTAGGGAAGACCAGAACGAATCAGCATTTCGCGGACAGGCTCTATCAGGCGCGGCCACTCGTGCGCGTTTCCGTTTCGTTTAGCCAGGTCAGAGTACGACTGACATGGCGGGGATGCATGAACGGCGTCAAACGATGCGATGAACTTCGGGTCCAGCGCAAGCGCATCAGCCTGAATGAACGGCAAGGGGTAATGCGGCTGTGGATCAATATCCACGCCGACAACCTCAAATCCCGCTCTGCTGTAGCCAACGCTGGCCCCGCCGGCACAGCAGAAGAGGTCTAGCAGCCTCGGTTTTCTTAATGGCTTGTTACAAGACTTATCGTTCATGGCAGTATTGTCTATTCCCGCTCGATCATAGAATCGCCACGTCTTAAGTTATAAATCCTTAATGAGTTCCCGCCAACCCGATTCTGTGTGCAAATCAGGTTCCACAACTGGAAATCCTAGTCCCTTCGCCGCGATCCCGCGGAGACCCAAATTCACGTGTTTTGCGAAACCCGGGTTGACGCAAGCACCAATCCCACCTAAGATTACTCGACTTGGACAAACAGGCCGACGCCACTCGGATCATGATAGGCCAGACCTTTTCTCACTACCGAATCATTGAGATGTTGGGCGGCGGCGGGATGGGCGTTGTCTACAAGGCTGAAGACACGCGGCTGCACCGCTTCGTCGCGCTCAAATTTCTTCCCGAAGATGTGGCCAAAGATCCCCAGTCCCTCAGCCGCTTTCAGCGCGAGGCGCAGGCGGCATCGGCCCTGAACCATCCCAATATCTGCACCATCTACGACATCGGCGAGCAGGACGGAAAAGCTTTCATCGCCATGGAGTATCTCGACGGCTTAACCCTCAAGCATAAGATTGAGGGCCGTCCGCTGAAGATGGAACAGCTGCTCGATCTGGGAATCCAGATCGCCGACGCCCTCGACGCGGCCCATTCCGGTGGAATCGTGCATCGCGACATCAAGCCGGCGAATATCTTCGTCTCTCAACGCGGGCAAGCCAAGATCCTTGATTTCGGCTTGGCAAAACTCACGCCGCAGGGAAGCCGCGTGATCGACGCATCGGGCGGGGCAACGCGCACCGCCATCAGCGTGGACCAACTCACCACACCGGGCACGTCGATGGGAACCATCAGTTACATGTCGCCGGAGCAAGCGCGCGGCGAGACCCTCGACCACCGCACCGATCTGTTCTCATTCGGTGTGGTGTTATACGAAATGGCAACTGGAAGGCAGCCGTTCTCGGGAACGACATCCGCGGTCGTCTTTGAAGCCATCCTGAACAAGGTACCTACGTCGCCGATCCAGCTGAACCCGGGATTGCCGCCACAACTAGAAATCATTTTGAACAAGACGCTGGAGAAGGATCGCGAGTTGCGCTGCCAGAGCGCGGCCGAGCTTCGCGCTGATCTAAAGCGCTTGAAGCGGGACGCAGATTCATTACGCGCCGGAACCAGTGGTGTCGTCGCGACAGCCGCGGCGAGTACGGAAAAAACGAGCAGTGAAAAAGAAGATGCTGTCCCGGCCCGAAGAGGCAACCGGCTTCTGCCGCTGCTGGTCTGCCTTGGTTTTCTGATTGCACTAGCGGTGGGATTATTAGCGGGCAAGCGCCTATGGGGATCCTCGGCAGCCAGCGCCCCGCTCTATCACGAGATTACTTTTCGGCGCGGCGAGATTCGCTCGGCCCGATTCGCACCCGACGGACAAACGATCTTATACAGCGCCGCCTGGCAAGGCAATCCAGTCGAAACATTCTCCGCCCGCCAGGGCATGGTCGAGTCGCGCTCTCTGGGACTGGGCCGAGCTGAGCTCATGGCGATTTCGTCAAGGGGTGAGATGGCGCTTTCACTAGGCAGCCATCCCGTCGGAACCTGGATCAACGTGGGCACCCTGGCCAGAGCGCCACTGGCGGGTGGGGCACCCCGTCCGGTTGTCGAAGATGTCGAATGGGCAGATTGGTCCCCTGACGGAAATAGCTTGGCGGTGGTGCGCAACGTAGGTGGCCGTGACCGGCTCGAGTATCCCATCGGCAAGGTCCTCTACGAGACCAGCGGCGGCTGGATCAGTTATCCACGAGTTTCCCCGAAGGGCGACTTCGTGGCTTTCATGGACCATCCGAATCAGGGAGACGATGGCGGCTTGGTCGCCGTCGTCGATGTTTCCGGCCACAAGCGCGAACTGACTCGGGAGTGGTACGGCACGCAGGGCCTTGCCTGGTCGCCTGACGGCAAAGAAGTGTGGTTTACCGCCAGCGAATTGGGACTGTTTCACTATATCACTGCTGTCGACCTCTCAGGCAAGCATCGGCTGGTGACCCGTGTACCCGGGTCGCTGGTTATCTTCGATATCTGGCAAGACGGACGAGTGCTGCTGGCTCGCGCCGATCGCCGCCGCGAGGTCATGGGCTTGAGCGGAGGCGCCACCAAGGAGCGTGATCTTTCCTGGCTTGACTACTCCTATCCTGCCGACCTTTCCGCCGACGGCAAGACGCTTCTGTTTGACGAAGAGGGAATTGGCGGCGGCGTGCAGTATGGAGATACGCAGGATCTGACTTACGCGGTTTATGTTCGCAACACCGACGGCACACCGGCCATACGGCTGGGCGAGGGCGGCGCGTCTGCGCTTTCCCCGGATCAAAAATGGGTTCTCGTGGTAACGCCCATCTCGCCCGGACAACTCCGGCTGTTGCCAACCGGGGCGGGTGAAACTAAGTCATTGACCAACGATTCGATCAACCATCAATGGGCACGTTGGTTTCCCGACGGCAAGCGCTTCGTCTTCTCGGGGAACGAACCTGGGCGTGGCGTGCGCTTTTACGTGCAGGATATCTCCGGAGGGAAACCGCAGGCGATTTCTTCGGAAGGGGTCGAAGCCCAGGACTTTGCCATCTCACCGGACGGCCAGATGGTGGTAGGAATTGGCCCCGACCAAAAAGGCTACATATTTCCGGTGTCGGGAGGCGATCCTCGAATCGTGAAAGGGATGGAAGCGGGAGACCTTCCCATTAATTGGAGCCAGGACGCCCACTCCATTTTTCTCTACCGCACTGGCGAAGTGCCCGCCAAGGTTTATCGATTGGAATTAGCTACGGGAAAGAAAACCGTGTGGAAAGAGATTGCACCGCTCGATCCCACCGGCGTCTCCACCATCGGACCGATCCTCATGACGCCAGACGGAAAAACCTACGTGTACGGATTCCATCGCACCCTCGGAGACCTCTATCTAGTGGAAGGCCTGAAGTAAATTTCCTCTCTGTTTTCTAAGAAAAGAATCTGGGCTTGACACAACAACCCCGCAAGAACAAAATTTCAGAACCTGTAGAGACGCAGCTTGCTGCGTCTCGGCTGAGCGATGAAGCCGCCCCAGTAACCGGTCAAGTGACACAGGAGTTCTGCTGTGCCAGAAAAGAAGATTTGCTTCGACGACTTCCAACTAGATTACGGTCGTTTTCAGCTCTTTCGCCGTGGCATCCCGGTTCGGCTGGAAGGCCTGCCGCTTCAACTGCTCATGTTTCTGGTGGAAAAGCGAGGGCAACTGGTCACACGCGAGCAGATCTCCAGCGAACTGTGGAGCAAAGATGTATTCGTTGAGGTTGAACAGGGAATCAATACCGCCATCCGCAAGATTCGCCGCGCCCTGGGGGACGATGCCGACCAGCCGCAATACTTGCAGACCGTAGTCGGCCGGGGCTATCGCTTCGTGGCGCCTACCGCCGTAGAAGACGCCAGCAGCCCGGCGCCAGCCGAAGCATTTGTCATTTCTCCCGAAGACTTTGGACGCGCTATCATGACCGCTGCCGGGTTGGATCCAGAAAATCCCCGAGCCACGCCGAAGATTCCAGCCGCAGACAAAGTGAAGTCTGAAAGTTAATCGCGGGAGCGGAGACGCGGCAAGCCGCGTCTCTACAGACTTACTTTGCGAGGTGCGCCAGAACGGCAACGTTCGGATTGTGGGCCGCTTTCTCGCGAGACTTCCTGGTGCCCTGAGCCGATGACACCCGCTTGAGCGCGGCTTGATGCCGGTGGACAGCCGCAGGTGGCTGGGAAGTGGGAGCGACCGCCGTGTTGGCTGCGGGCCACGGGTTATACCACGTCGGATCGATTTCCTGACCAAAGGCCGGAAGCAACGTCGTGACCATCAGGCCGAACAGCAGGGCAATCGATGCTAGCGCTTTGCGTGGCGTCATAAATCTTGATCGGGTCATTGAATCACCTCTGTAGTGAATTGATTTCGACTCGCCGTGAGAAGAAATTATGGTTGTGATCTTGCACCGGCTTGGAGGAAGTGTCCATGGAGGCGGTCTGAAGCGGTATGAAGTGATCTGAAGATTTGATCAGACCACCATGGGCGAAGTGCCGGGGAGCGATTGTCTAGCTTTTTAAGTCGCCGAGCGTTGCGATTTCGTTTGCCTTGGCGGTGCATTTCTGCTAATGTGCGCCCGTTCTCCGGGATCGTACGCTAAGTGAATGCTTGAGGGGGATGCTATGGCGTTTTGCACAGTGTGTGGCGCTCAAACACCGGACGGTTCCACCGTTTGCCCAGCGTGCAGCCGGTCCGGAGCCCCGGTTGCGCGGCCTGTCCAGGCCGCGGCGGGCGGACTAAGCGACAACGTGGCTGGCATGCTGGCTTATTTCACTATCATTCCCGCAATTATCTTCCTGGTGCTTGAACCTTACAACCGGAGCCGCTTTATCCGCTTCCACGCCTTCCAAAGCATCTTTTTCGGCGTTGCCTGGACCGTCCTTTGGATTGCACTGAAGATCATCGTGCTTATTCCTTTTCTCGGTTGGTTGACCATCCTGATCTGGCCGCTGATCGGATTGGCGGGCTTCATTATCTGGATCGTTCTGCTGCTCAAGGCCTATCAAGCGCAAATGTGGAAGCTGCCCGTAATCGGTGATATGGCGGAGAAACAAGCTAACGCCTAGGCTTCAAATCTTCCAAAGCATCTTCCACCCTTGCAGGGCAGACGTATTTCTGTCGCGCCTCTGTTCGCTAGCGAACCTTCACATGGACAAGAGCATGGAGGAATGCCATTGCCCATTTACTTTTGTTTCGGGCTGGTTTCGGGTAGTCTGTCAGATTCTGGCCGGAAGGGGAAACACGTTTGCGAGTTCGGGTCTTTTATCACGACAAGTGTTTTGACGGCGCCTCTTCAGCAGCCCTTTTCTCCCGTTTCTATCGCGAACGGATCCGCAACGATGTGCAGTTCGTGTTTTCCGGTCTCCTGCACCGCGCCGGTTCGTTGTTCGATGAAAAGAACTTTGATGGCGATGAAAACGCCATCGTGGATTTCAAATATTCCAGTTCGCCCAAAATCACTTGGTGGTTCGATCATCATGAAAGCGCGTTCTTATCGCCGGCCGACGCGGCCCACTTCGAACAGGATCAGAGCAACCGCAAGTTCTACGATCCGGATTTCAAATCCTGCACCAGCTTTATCGCCACCATTGCCGAGCAGCGCTTCGGCTTCAATCCCGCGCCGGTCGCCGACCTGGTTCACTGGACCGACATCATTGACGGAGCCATGTATCCCGACGCCCGCACCGCAGTCGAAATGCAAGCCCCGGCCATGAAACTGACCATGGTGATCGAATCGAACCAGACCCACGATTTCGTCCCTCGGCTCATCCCCCTGCTCGCCACCAAGCCTCTTGCCGAAATCATCGAGGAACCCTTTGTCGCATCGCTTCTACCACCGCTGCTCGAACGGCATCAGCGATCCATGGCAATCCTCGGCGAACGCATCGAATCGAAAGAGGGCACGATTTTCTTCGATGTCACCGACCACGAACTCGAGGGCTACAACAAGTTCGTTCCCTACTATCTCCATCCGGAATCCATCTACAGCGTGGGGTTGAGCAAAAGCAGTTTCCGGGTGAAAGTTTCCGTGGGGTCAAATCCCTGGGCGCCGTCCGAGCCGGTGGTAAATCTAGCCAAGATCTGTGAGCGCTACGGCGGCGGCGGACACGCCCGGGTGGGCGCCATTTCGTTCGAAGTCACGCAGCAGGATGCCGCGCGCAAAGCTGCAGCCGAGATCGTGAAAGAGTTGCGCGCCGCCGTCCGCGCCCAGGGACAATGATTCTTGAAAGCGTCCCTACGTATGAGTTCTGAGCGGAGTGAAGAACCCCGAGCAGCCGGTATTGCGATAGGTGTCGAAAGGCATTCTCACAATACTGCCCGCTGGCTAGTGGAGCGAAAGCAGGTCAGAGAATAATCGACATTCCCGTGATCGTCGCCCCCACTCCCGATCCCATTCTGCGAACCGAGCACCTTGGCCGCGTGGTCAACGAGAAAGTCCTGGTAGCAGACGCCACCTTCGAAGTACGAACTGGCGAGGTCCTCGCCATCGTGGGGCCTAGCGGCTCGGGGAAAAGCTCTTTGCTAAGGCTACTGAACCGCCTCGATGAACCCACCAGTGGCACAGTCTACGTCGAAGGAATCGACTACCGGCAAATCCAGCCCCGTGATTTACGCCGCAAGCTAGGCCTGGTGAACCAGCGTCCTTATCTCTTTCCAGGCACGGTCGAGCAAAACCTACAGTTCGGCCCACAACAGCGGGGAGAAATTTTATCTCGAGATTCCATCGAGCAACTACTCACCCGCGTTGGCCTGAAGGGCTACGCCGGCCGCAACGTCGCCAACCTTTCCGGCGGCGAAGCCCAACGGGTCTCTGTCGCCCGCACTTTGGCCAATTCGCCGCTCGTACTTCTTTTGGATGAGCCGACCTCGGCCCTCGACGAAACATCTAAGCGGGAGGTTGAAACCACGATCCAGCGGATCGTAGGCGAGCAGGGACTGACCTGCGTGCTAGTTACGCATGACACTGCCCAAGCCGCCCGTCTGGCTGATCGCGCGTTAGTGCTCGAAGCTGGACGCGTAGTACGCGATGGTCCCATAAAGGAGGTATTGCATGCTTAAGTTGTTATTTAGCAATCAACTATATCTTGTGTTGGCGCAGGCACTTGTAGCGGCGCTGGCGGCCATCGTCGTGGTTCTGCTCGCTCGCAAACGCGGCATTCATTTAGAGAACGAAACTCTGGTCGCGATGGTGCGCGGAATCATCCAAATCACTGCCGTGGGATCGATCCTGCTATTGTTGCTCCGCGCGCCCCGTTGGACCAGCGCATTCCTTCTAGCCGGGATGATCGTCGCCGCCGGCGCCACCTCTGCCCGCCGCGCCAAGGGCATGCCTGACGCGTTCCGGGTTTCGGCGTGGTCCATCGCCTTCGGCTCTGGCTCGGTAATCGCGCTGATGACTTGGCTCGGCGTCATCGATACCGCGATCACCTCGTTGGTGCCCGTAGGCAGCATGTTGATCACCAATGCGATGAACACCAACGGATTAGCGCTCAACCGCCTTCGGGCGGATGTGCTGGCTCACGTCGGCGAAATTGAAACCGCGCTGGCCCTGGGAGCGGAGGCGAAGATCAGCGTCTCGCCATACGTACAAGCTTCAATTGAGGCCAGCCTGATTCCCGCCATCGACTCCATCCGTTCCCTTGGCATCGTATGGATTCCCGGCCTGATGGCGGGTATGCTGCTTTCCGGGGCTCGGCCGGTGTATGCTGCGGTCTATCAATTTGTGGTGCTGGCGATGATTTTTGCCGCATCCGGGCTGACGTCGTTGGGAAGTACGTTGCTGATTCGGGACAGGATTTTTACCGCTGCGCAACAATTGAGCTTGCAGCCAGGGAGATAATGTTTTAATGAGCTCTGTCATGCACACTAAGCTCGCAACGGCGGAGCCAGGGCCGGGAGGCAACCTCCAGGTTCTGCGCGGCATTGCTACGTTGGAGCTCACCAAGGGGTTGATCGTCCTGCTGGCGGCGTGCGGCGTTCTTTTGCTGATGCGCCGCGAAGATCCCTTTGATATCGCCGACGGTTTGCTGAGACTTCTTCACATCAGCCCGGATCACCACTTTGCCCAAGTCTTCCTCGATTGGGCGGACTCACTAACCATGGCAAAAATATGGGCTGTGGGCGCCGCGGCAATCTCATATTCCGTTTTGCGCTTCCTCGAGGCTTACGGACTCTGGTACGCCAGAGCCTGGGCCGAGTGGATCGCGCTGGTCTCCGGCGCCCTGTATCTGCCTTTTGAAATCTACAAAGTGGTTCACCGGCAGAGTGTCTTCCATGTATCGGTTCTGCTGATCAATCTTGCCATCGTCTTCTACATGGCCTATGTGCTGAAGACGGGTCAAAGCATCCATCACATGCGCCAGCCAACCTGAAAGGGTGGGCCACCCAGTATTTACCTATTGGTAATAACGCTTCCCCGAAGTGTTTATTCTCGGGTATCGGGTATATACCTAAAAAAACGCATTTTCTTGCCAGATCTATGAAAACAAAGGTGCTGTTTTAGAGATGACCCTCGTAAAGGTAATTATCCCTTGACAGTAGGTATAAATATTTGATATGGTTTTACCTGAGAGTAGGTAACGCAATGAGCCATAACAACCGCAAGCCGAAAATGCTGCCGTACACTCTGAAAGATTTCCAGCGCCAGTACCCGGATGATGCGACCTGCCTTGAGTGGCTGAAGAATTACCTCTACCCGGATGGCATCTATTGCGTGAAATGCGAAGCGACCACAAAGCACCATCGCGTCGTGAGTCGCCCGTCTTACTCTTGCGATCATTGCGGCCATCATGTTCACCCGACTGCGGACACGATCTTCCACAAGTCTCCCACTCCGTTGACCACTTGGTTCTATGCGATCTACCTGATGGCCCAAACGCGATGCGGAATTTCGGCCAAACAGATTCAGCGTGAGACGGGCGTAACTTACAAGACTGCATGGCGCATGTTTAAGCAGATTCGCTCCATGCTGGACGAACAGGAATCTGGCCAACTTGGCGGCAAGGGCGGCGTAGAGATGGACGAAACGTATTATGGCGGTCGCCGCAAGGGCAATGCTGGACGCCCGATGGTTGGAGACAGAAAAGGCAAGACTACGGTTGTCGGAGCGGTTGAGCGCAAGGGCCGCGTCCGCGCAATGGTCGCTGCCGATGTGAAAGCCGATACTCTTATCGGCATCGTGCGTGAGCATGTGATGCCCAAGAGCACCGTGTTTACCGATGAATTTGCTTCCTATGACGGTTTGGCGGTTCGCGGCTACAAGCATCGTCGGATCAATCACAGCGAAAAGGTTTACGTCACTGGCGACAACATCCACACCAATACTATTGAAGGCTTCTGGAGCCTCGTGAAGCGCGGTATCAGCGGCGTGTATCACAATATTGGTCGTCACTACTTGCAATCCTATTTCAACGAGTACAGCTTCCGATACAATCGCCGCTTCGATGAGCAACCTATGTTTCTAAGTTTTCTGAAACAGGTTGAGAAGCGTGATGTGGTAGCGTATCGTGCTCCGGTTGAGGTTGAGCCGTTCTGACTGGCACGCTTTCAGCGGACGACTTGCCATCGGACCTCCCACCTCGGATATAGGAGATACAGGCAGCGATGATTTCCTCACATGAAGAGTTTTGCTTGCTCCTGAATAAGTGGGCCAGTGAATCGAAAGAGTTATTTATTGTCATATTTTACCAAGAGACAGAAGGAAAACCATCTCGATGCATGTCTGTCGTAATTGGCACGCTAGCTCATCTGGACGATGAAACGATCATAATCAAGGATGACAAGGGGAATGCTGCAATGCTTCGATACTCCGATTACCAGTTTGTGTACGAGTCAGAGCTTCGCGCGTGGGGAGTCGCGCAATTAACGGGGCGCAAGTTTGAAGATGTGTTCGTGCTAACTACACCCACGGGAGTAATCATCGCGATTGGCTCTACTTCTGGGGCATCACCTTCCGGCTAACCTTCTTTAGCGCGGCCTCGAAATCGTCTTTCGTGAATTGGGGGTTTTGTGTTTTGGGTTTAGCTGAGTCCATCCCCGGAACCATATTGCGAGTGGCGCGTTTTTCCTCTTCTCTTCTCATTGCCACGAGTGCCTCCTGATTAATCGTTTCCAGGAGTTTGATTGCGGGCACTACGATTGCCACTCCCGAATTCACGCCGCGTTTGCGGTCGTGAGTAAAAAATACCTTATTCATCTCCGATTCTTTCACGTCCCAGTGTGCTTGCATGAGGCCGAGGAGGACCACTCCCGCCCCTGCGCAGAACACGTCCACTTTATTGCTGCTGATCTTATGCGGGACTTGAAAGTCAATCGTTGGCCTCACGAACACTGGCGATCCACTAATACCCGGAAGAGAACGCGCTTCCACCAGATACACATCGGCGTACCCTAATTCCGTCTGTATCCGCTCGTCGGGCATCATCGCGATGTTGCCGTGACGGACGATGGGAATGTTTTTCTTGGTTCCGTCAGCCGGAGTAAACAGGCCAGTTGAAAAAACCTCATCGCCGATCCCAATGTCGATTGCACTGAGAAGTTCGGGCGTACCAAGTTGGGCGATGTTCACAGCGATGAGATCAGCAGTGCGATGGGGCCATACTTGCGCGATAGCTACATCGGCTGTTTTATCCGTTGGGTGAAACCACCAACGTCCCCCGATGATGCCCTCGATTGTGGTTTTTACGCCGCCTGATTCGTTGACGCTGAAAAAAACCTCTCGACCCGCTAGGTCGTCAATGACATGTTTGGCCGTGACGAAGTAGACGGCGCTGGCTCCCTTGGCCTTCATCTCGGGACGCTCACAAGGGACGGAAACGAAAAACCCGGTACCATGCGGATCGCCGCTAGGCACCCCGCCAGAGTCGCGGTGCTCTACCTCGCAGAGAAAGCCAACGCATTTTAAAACAAAGTCGGGTACACGCACAGTCGGATCGTAACATTTCTCGATGTGGTAACGACCGTCCCACCTTGTCGTTACATCTTCCCGAGTGTGCGCTTTGGATATACCTACTGTCAAGGGATAATTACCCTCGTAAAATATCCCTTCTAAAGGACTTACGGGAGGGGAGATCCTGCGGTTTGCTGCCTTGTAAGTCTATGAAAACAGGGAGTGGTTCGAGATACCCCTCTAAAATATCTCTTCTAAAGGACTTAGCAAGGGCGTTTTGGAGGGCGGTGGGAGGGGTCTATTCCGTGAGGTTTGGGATGCGCGTCTACGCGGGAAACCTCGAAATTGTCAAAGAGCTGAAAGGGCCACTGCTGTTATCAAACAGCTAATGAAGTTGTAGTTATGTTAGCTGAGTTAGAACAGCTGAGTCAAGGGAAAATGACAAATCCCCCAGGTCTCGAAAACCGCTGAGGCCTGAGGCCGCGGGAGCTCTCTTCCGCCGACCGTAGGTGCAAAGAAAAAGCTGTGAGCGCCGACCTTGCCGTCCCCACCTTTACAGAAAGCGTAAAGGTGGGCCAGCCACCGCGAGACGTGGGGCACCCGGCCGGCAATCCCTCATATATCATGAGGCAAATTCGAGGCGAACACGATACTGAGCAGATACACTGGAAGCATATATGGCTACGCTCCGCGAATACTTCGACGCAGACTTTAGCTACGCTACCAGAGTGCACGTTAAGCTGCCCGCGTATCGATCAGACGTTGAGGTGGCGTTGTTGTACGATTTCTCGGCGTTTACCGCTTTCCTTTCGTGTTACGTCCCCGGCGATCAGCACTCGCCACAGGTATTCCTTGGATTAATTGATGCTCTACAGGCCGGCAAATCGCAAGTCACACTCGATGGGAAGATCACTCTGCCATCAGCTCGGACGTTTCCTGGTCAATTGGAAGGTAGGAACACAAATCCATTTGAGCTACGTGCGAAATTTCATGGAGACCCCGAATGGACATCGATTACCGAGATCCCAACCTCAACGCGGATCTTCATCTATTCGGAGTCGCGACTAACCGACGATCAGATTCTGCAGCTAAAACAGAGGGGCCGTGAGCTCGGACAGCGGGTGCAATTCAGATCCATTGACCACGCTGAAGCTCGGTCAAAACTTGAGAGCCCCTTGGCGTTCATAAGCCACGACTCACGCGACAAGGCTGACGTTGCGCGCAAGATTGCGATCGGCCTTCAGAGAATGATGTGTCCCGTTTGGTACGACGAGTTTTCGCTGGCAGTCGGAGCCAATCTTCGCGACAGTATTGAAGGCGGGTTGAAGAAGTGCAGGAAATGCATTCTTGTCCTGAGCCCGAATTTCTTCTCTAACGGCGGCTGGACAAAGAAGGAGTTCGATTCAATATTTACGCGCGAGGTTCTTGAAGGACACCAATTGGTCCTTCCTGTCTGGTATGGCGTGACGAAGCAGGCGGTCTACGATTACAGCCCAAGTCTTTTGAACGTAAAAGGTGTCGATTGGAATCAGCTTGGTGAGGAC
Source organism: uncultured Acidobacteriota bacterium (assembly GCA_963832245.1). Taxonomy (GTDB): domain Bacteria; phylum Acidobacteriota; class Terriglobia; order Terriglobales; family Acidobacteriaceae; genus JABDBE01. The sequence goes on along the minus strand of CAWHTG010000003.1, from coordinate 793,984 downwards.
GAGGTGTGTAGACAGTTATGCCGAGCGATTCTGGACCAAGAACGATGACTGGGACGTCAGGGCGGCGAGGGGCTGGGCCGTTAGCGTTCTTTGTAAAGGCTGGGTGGCTGGCCCACCTTTGCGGTTTTGGCAAAGGTGGGGGCCATGCCGCCTGCGCCGCGATTTTGATCTTCATCCTTACCCCGCTGATCGATTGGTGCGGCGCGAACCGCCGGTCTCGTCGTCCCCACCTTTACAGAGAACGTAAAGGTGGGCCAGCCGCCGACAATCGCGTGCTGGAAGAACTCATCGAGCAGGGAATCGAAGCCCAACGACAAAAGGAGAAAGCCTTCTTCCAGTTGGCGGAACGATACCGCGCAGCCAACGACCCCGAGCAGGTCAAGCGGTTGGGAGATCAATTAGGCCGCTTCGTGTTTGGCGAATAGTGCGTATGCGGTGTTGTCTCCCACGTCTCGAACCGCGCGAGACGTGGGGCACCCGGCGGAAGCTGCTCCGCTCCCAGGCCTCCGCAGTCACGCACCATCCGCGCTTCACCGGATTCCGATGAATGTATCGCAGCTTGTCTGCCTGGACGCTTGGAATCGTTTCAGTCCCCAGGGCGCAGGGTCAGCTTAGGCCCAATACCTGCGACTCAAGCCAAAGGGCGGCTTGAGTGGGGCACGCGCCTGCAGCGCGACTAAGTCTTGGCTAAGCCTTGTGGGTCAGCTTCGAGCCTGCGCAACAACGTTCGCAAAGCCGCCCGGATGACTTGAGACTGACGCAATCCAGTCATGGACTGCAACTTGGTAAGGACTTTCCTATCCGCTTCCGTCAACCGAATCGTAGTCTTCAACTATGTATGATGGCGGACCAACTCGTAGGATGCAAGTTTTTGCACACAGAAAGATAGGGCGAGTGTATGGCGTTAGCCCGAAAATCCCTTGATTGAAGACCTTGGAGCGATCACTATGCTTCGGTCCTCCCCCGGAGTCTCAACGCACGCTTGAGAAGTTAAGTTGTCCGGCTGGCGAAGAGACTCCAACGTCAAATCATGCGAGCCGCGTCCATGCTTTGCTTATACCCTTGGTCGTGGCTGTCGCGTGGCTGGCCCACCTTTGCGGTTTTGGCAAAGGTGGGGACCCATGCCGCCTAAATCGCGGTTTTGATCTTGTCCTTACCTGATGTCACTGTCGTTGCCCCGGACCCGCTTGATGAGGCGGGACTAGCTAAAGTCAAAGTCCCCACCCTAACGTCGAAAAGCACGACGTTAGGATGGGCCACCCGACGGGGCGGTTCAACGGATGGCGGGGCATGCGGAATCCAGATTACTGTTGCTGCGGCTGCTGAGCCGGTGGTTGCGAACTTGTAGTCGTGCCCGGCGATTGTGTCACCGGAGTAGTCGGCTTCGGGGGTTTCGGGACCGGCTTTTTCTTCGCAGTCTTTTTGGGCGGCTCCGTGTCGTCGACAACCACTTTCTTCGGAGGCGCGGGCGGAGCCGCCGCGGCTTTCAGATCCCGAACTTGGGTTCGCAGTTGCGTCAGCTCTCCTTCTTTCGCGCCGGCCAGAGTCTCCATGCGTTCCGCCAGTGCCCGCCGCGACCGCTCCAGGGAACTGAGATCGTTCTGCACCGATTGGAATTCATCTTTGGTGCCGAAAGCTCCTGCCGACTCCACCACCGGTCCGAGCACGTCAAAGAGCGCGTCAAGATTGCGGTAGAGCTTGAAAGTTGCCGAGATGTTCTCGGGAGAAGCTCGCAGTTGGCCGATGATTTCCGGGAGCGCCATTTGCAGATTGCGCTGTAGCGATTCGACGTCCGCCTCGGTGCCGCGCCTGGTGTTCGAGTCGGTCTTCCATTTGTCGATTCGCAGCTTGGCCAGATCCGCCTGCGCCGCTTGCGCGACCTGCTCCAATTGCGACAGCAGCAAATTGAGTTGACTGACCGAGGCGTAGGGGACGGGTGGCGTCGAGCCGGTGGTTGTTGGCGCGGGAGGGGACGACACCTGCGCCGTCGCCGTCGCCATTAGAAAAGGCAACATCCAATATCGCCAACCGCGGGCAAGGCAAAGTTTCATGAGGTGGATCACTCGCCCTCAGAATATCCATTTTCGCAGTTTTCGTAAAATCGGCGATGCGCGCAATTAGAGTTAGCCTTGTCGGGGCGCGGGTGTTTGACTAACCTTACCGGGTAAGCGAGAATTGTTTCATCTGGTCCGGATTTCTGCGCCGGACCATGCGTTCTTCCTCAGTGGGCCTGTGGCGCAGTTGGGAGCGCGCTTCCATGGCATGGAAGAGGTCGTCGGTTCGAACCCGACCAGGTCCACCAAGTCCTTCCAATAACTCAAAAGGAAGTTGGGCATAAGCCGTTGGCGCCGATTATCAATGCACAAGGCATCTCGAAAGCTTTTGGATCGACTGTCCTCTTTCAAGGTATCTCGTTCACTATTTCCGAGGGTGACCGCATCGGACTGATCGGTCCAAACGGTTCGGGGAAATCGACGCTGCTTCGAATTCTGGCGGGCGATGAGGAACCAGACGGCGGTGAAATTGCTGTTCGCAGGCGTGTCCGGCTTACCTGCGTCCTGCAGGACTCGAAATTTGCGTCCGGTGACACAGTTCGGTCGGTAGTCGAGAGGGCGCTGGAACGGGCCGCGGTGTCCACCGCGGAGCGTGGCACTCGTTTCGCCGAAACCCTTGGCCGCGCCGGCTTCCTCGAACTCGAAACCCCGGCGACTGCTCTGTCGGGAGGCTGGCAAAAGCGCTTGGCAATCGTTGAGGCGCTGGTGCAGGGGCCGGATATTCTGCTGCTCGATGAACCTACCAATCACCTCGATCTGGCAGGAATTGAGTGGCTCGAGGCTCTTCTCCAAGATGCGGCTTTCGCCTGCGTCGTGGTGAGTCACGATCGCTACTTTCTTGAAAATGTCGCCACCGAGATGGCCGAACTCAACCGGACTTATCCGGATGGATTGCTGCGCGTTCGCGGAAACTACAGTAGGTTTCTGGAAAAGAAGGAAGAATTCCTGCACTCGCAGTCGAAGCGGCAGGAAGCGCTGGAGAATCTAGTACACAATGAAATCGCATGGCTGCGTCGCGGAGCCAAAGCGCGGACGCGCAAATCCAAAGCCCGCATCGGCAAAGCCAGCGACTTGATGAGTGAACTCGCCGACTTGAACCTCAGAACCCGGACCGCAACCGCGGACATTGATTTCTCCGCCACCAATCGAAAAACCAAGCGTCTGATCGAACTGGAAGACGTCGCTTACGAGATTGGTGACCGTACGCTTTTCCGCGGGCTTAACTTCGTAATCACCGCCGGGATGAGAGTGGGACTAGTCGGATCGAATGGCAGCGGCAAGACGACGCTGCTTCGCCTGTTGCGCGGAGAGCTAATGGCGACTGCTGGGGAAATTCGTCGGGCCGACTGGCTGCGAATTGTGTATTTCGATCAAACGCGCGAACTCGATCCGGATGTGACTCTGCGTCGCGCCCTGGCTCCGGACAGCGATTCCGTCGTCTATCAGGATCGAGTGGTTCACGTTGCATCGTGGGCGTCACGATTCCTGTTCACCGGCGAGCAACTCAATCAACCCGTAGGCCGGCTGTCCGGAGGCGAACGGGCGCGCGTGCTGATTGCGCAACTGATGCTTCAGCCCGCCGATGTACTTCTGCTCGACGAGCCTACCAACGATCTCGATATTCCAACTCTCGAAATATTAGAAGAGAGCCTGCTCGAATACAGCGGCGCGCTGGTTCTGGTCACCCACGATCGTTACATGCTGGATCGCGTTTCAAGCATCGTACTTGGCCTCGACGGGCAAGGCGGGGCAGAGAGTTTCGCGGACTACTTGCAATGGGAGTCCCGGCAAGCTGAACGAACGCAGGCGGCAAATACAGTTCGATCAGGTGGCAATGAACCAGGGCGTGCAAACATTACTGCTGACCCTTTATCGGTGAAGAAAAAACTGTCGTATCTGGAAGCGCGCGAATATGCGACCATCGAGGAGCGTGTTGCCGAGGCCGAGCGGGTGCTGCAGGAAAAGCGCACCCGGTACGAAGATCCCGCAATCGCAAGTGATGGACCCGGTCTTCTGCGTGCTCACGCCGAGATGGAGGAAGCGCAAAAAGCGGCGGATGAGCTTTACTCGCGGTGGGCCGAGCTCGAAAACAAAAAGGGATGAGCCTTTCGGGTGAGGGACCAGCATCCACAAACGAATCAGACCGGTCGGCGTGATATCCTAATAACAGTAGCTGCGTCCCCCCTTTGGGCAAATTTTCCGCAGTTCCCTTGAGAAATCATGATTTCAGTAAGCAATGTTTCCATGCGCTACGGCGCTAAAGTTCTGTTTGAAGATGTATCGACGGCCTTCACGCCGGGCAAACGCTATGGTCTCACCGGGCCGAATGGCGCAGGCAAAACGACGTTCATGCGGCTCCTGACTGGTGGCCTCGATCCGCAGAAGGGAACTGTGGTGCGGCCGAAGAAGTTCGGTGTGCTCAGCCAGGACCAGTTTGCCTTTGACGCCTATCGTGTCATCGACACTGTGATGATGGGCAACAAGCGCCTGTGGGCTGCGATGGAAGAGCGGGACCGAATCCATTCCAAGCCTGAGCTCACGGATGAAGACGGAATGAAGCTCGGCGAGTTGGAAGGCATCGTTGGTGAAGAAGACGGTTATACCGCCGAGACTGACGCGGCGATCCTGCTGCAGGGTCTCGATATCCCCGACGAACTGCACCAACGCAAAATGGGCGAACTGCAAGGCGGACAAAAAGTTCGCGTCCTGCTGGCACAGGCGTTGTTCGGCCATCCACTCGCACTGCTACTCGACGAGCCTACGAACCACCTCGACCTCGACTCGATCCACTGGCTGCAAGGCTTCCTGAATAACTATGACGGTGTGCTGATCGTGATCTCGCACGACCGTCATTTTCTCAACAGCATTTGCACTCACATCGCGGACATCGATTATCAGACGATCATCACTTATTCCGGCACCTATGACGACATGGTGGTGGCGAAGACGCAAATCCGCTCGCAAATCGAAGGGCAAAACGCGCAGCGCGAAAAGAAGATTGCGCAACTCAACGAATTCATTGCGAGATTCTCGGCGGGTACCCGTTCGAGCCAGGTGCAGTCGCGGCGCAAAGAAGTTGAACGGCTGCAAGTTACGGAACTCGCCAAGTCGAACATCCAGAGGCCGTTTTTGAAGTTCGAGCAGAAGCGTCCTTCGGGAAAACACATTCTGGAACTGGAAGGGGTTGCGAAATCTTACGGCAAAACTGAAGTCATACGAAGTTTTACTGCCAGCGTAATGCGCGGAGAAAAAATCGCATTAATGGGCCGGAATGGCGCTGGCAAGACCACTTTGCTGAATGCGCTTTTGACAAATTCTCCCACCGTTCCCGACGCCGAGCTGCGCAGAACGAGCGGCTACGACGGTCCATTCCTCACCAGCGGAAAAGTAATTTGGGGACACGAGGCTGCGATCGGATATTTCGCTCAGGATCACCGCGCTTTGATCGAAGGCGGCATGACCGCATTCGAATGGCTGCATCAGTGGGATCCTTCGGCTGCACACGAAGAGATTCGCGGGCTGCTGGGACAGATGCTATTCCCGCGCGAAGATGCTCTCAAACGGACCGACGTTCTGTCTGGAGGCGAAGCAGCCCGGCTGTTGTTTTGCAAACTCATGCTGCAGAAACCTAACGTTCTCGTCTTCGATGAGCCTACCAATCACCTGGACTTGGAATCGATCAACGCTCTCAACATTGCGCTCCAGCGTTATCACGGCACGGTGCTGTTAGTGACGCATGACCACGATCTCATCGACGAAGTCGCTACCAGAATTTGGCACTTCGAAGCGGACCACAAGCTCACTGACTTCAAGGGAGCGTACGAAGAGTACCAGGCGGTTTTGGCCTGAGGTTTGTCACAATGCACGGGCGATGACGCCCGCGCCTACATTGCCCGTCCGGCGGCGGCGCCAGAGGCCCACGCCCATTGAAAATTGAACCCGCCGAGGTGGCCGGTCACATCGACCACTTCGCCAATGAAAAATAAGCCCGGCACTTTTCGGCTCTCCATCGTTTTCGCCGAGAGTTCATCGGTGTCCACGCCGCCCGCGGTTACCTCAGCCTTGGCGTAGCCCTCGGTACCCGCCGGAACTACATTCCACGCATGAATCAGGCGCTCCAGGTCGGCGAGTCCGGAGTTTGTCCATGCGCCGGGTGGGTGCAAATCCAGCCAGCGGTTGGCGAAACGATTTGGCAAAAAGTTGTGCAACGCTGACCTCAGCGCGGTGATGTTTCTTGGGGCGTTGGGATCACGCAGCGCCGCCGTAACATCGCTGCCGGGCGCTAAGTCGATGGCAATCCCTTGTCCCGGTTTGCAGTAGGACGAAATCTGCAGAATCGCCGGCCCGCTCAGGCCTCGATGCGTAATGAGCATTTTCTCCCGGAATCGCTGGCGGTCGCAGGAGACGGTTACGTCGGCTGATACTCCTGCCAGATCGCAGTACCGGGTGCGGTCTTTATCGTCAAACACGAATGCCACCAGCGCAGGCCGCGGTTCGCGAATCGCCAACCCGAATTGCCGCGCCAAGTCGTAGCCAAGCGCCGTAGCCCCCATCTTCGGAATCGAAAGCCCGCCAGTTGCGATCACCAGTACCGGAGCGCGAAACTCATTTTCTCCGGCGCGCACCACAAATTCCGTCGTCTTCAGAACTTCTGTGATTGAAGTCCGCACAAAAAGACGAACTCCCGCATCGCGGCATTCGCCTTCGAGCATATTCGTGATGTCGTGGGCGGAGCGGTCGCAGAAAAGTTGGCCGAGCGTTTTCTCGTGATAAGGAATGCGGTGCTTCTCCACCAGCGCGATGAAATCCGCAGGCGTATAACGGGCGAGCGCCGATTTGGCGAAGTGCGGATTCGCGGAGATAAAGTGTTCCGGGCGGCAATGAATGTTCGTGAAATTACAGCGTCCGCCACCGGAAATGAGGATTTTCTTCCCCGCGCGTTCGGCACGCTCGAGCACGGCGACGCGCCGTCCGCGCTTGCCCGCTTCCAATGCGCACATCAACCCCGCGGCACCACCTCCCAGCACCAACGCGTCAAATTGCTGAATCATCAAATTGCTGTGGTTGAATTGAGAGATCATCAACGGCGGAGTCACAAAGCCTGACCTTTAAATTTCGCTCAAGGGAATCAAGAAGCTAAACAGAACGCCACGATCGTCTGACCGCGCGAACCTGTAGCTTTTTCCAATTCTTCATTTAGAGTCGATTCCAAATCATCCGGGTCGGGATTCATTTCGCACGCTGCAATTTCTTGGTCGGTGGCGTCCTGAAAACACAGCTCGCAAACACCTAGGCCATCTTCTGAACGCACTGGGGGACCAAAGACGCGGCAAGTCATGGGGCGTGATTCGTAGAGTTCACAAAGCCCCGTCTGGGGATCGAGTGCCGGACAAGGCTCGTCATTCGCGAAGTCAGCAAAGCGTTGTTCCGCCTCTTTGCCATCATCCAGCATGCCGGTGGTTGGATTACCGGGGAAGTCCTTCGCCAGCCGGGAAACCGCTTCCCGAGCGCGTTGCCGCAGGCGGCCTGCACGCTCGGGCTCACGTAATTCCAGATTAATAAATCCCTGCCGAAGCCGGACAGCATCGAGTTGATTGATGGCGAATGCTCCAATGCAGCATTGCGTACAACCCGGACGACAGACGAGCCGCTTGCCGCTTCTGCGCGCAACATGGGCGAGCGCGGAGTCCACTATCTGAATCAACTCGCTATCTCGAGGCGGCACAAATGAACGCATTTTGAAAGAATATAGCAGGAAGGCAACTTCTCTTCGGCTTACAAGCTCTTAGTCCCGAACAGTCGGAAAGTGGAAAGAACAGGCCGGATCGAGGGTTCTTCCGGGTCGAGGCGATCCTCTCCCGAGGCCATAGACGGCCAATTTCGCGAATCGAGGGCTGGACAGACCGTGTATAATCTGCCGATGGGCGTGGGGTTCCAAGATTCCGCACCCGCTGTAAATCCCCCTTTGCGAGAGGTCTCTCCGCCAATGGCTGCGGAAGCGAGCTCTGGTATCGACCGCCGGTTTACTCTGGATCACTCCTCTTTTGAGAAACTGTTGGCCGCAGCGTGGGTACTCCAATGTCTGCAGGATCAACTCCACGGTTCCCCCGTCGATCGCGACGACGAGATTGCCGAACGCGCCCAATTCCAGAAGGAATTGGAAATTCCAAGCCCCGTTTCGCAAGCGATCATGGAACCGGCAATCCAATTCCCACTGGGGACGACGGATGACCGCAGCGAAAATGTGCCGCTCACCGATCGGCCCGCGCCCAACGATACCGTTGCCGAATCGGCCGGCATTCCACAGCCGTTCGAAACTGGAACTCTGAACTTCGACGCCCCGGTGAACATCAAACCTGAACCGACCGAATTCAAGGAGAAACCCCCGGCGGAAGATATAGCCACCGCTCACGCCGTTAAAGCGCTCGCCCCTGTTTTGGCGACTTCGGCGAAGCATCACGATAAGCAGTCAGCACGCCGGCGAGCAGCATTCAATCTTCAAACCGCCTTCAACCGCGCCGGGAACGCCTTCAACCGTCTCCTCCCTCCTTTTCCTACTTTCCGCGTCAACCTCACACTGCGCGGTCTCCGCGCTGTAGCCGTTGCAACGCCGGTTTGGCTGCTGTCACTTGTCGCCGCATTGCTGTTTCTCGGAGTGTGGCGTCAGCAGCCTCTGCACAGCGCACAAGCCGTCGCAAGATCAACCCCTCCCGCGGAAGCAGTTGTTGACAACAGCTCGACAAGCGTGCCCACTACAACCCACGCTGCACCTGCCGTCACGGAGGAGGTCAAAAAGCACGAGGACAAACCACGATGGTCCAGTCCTGTTCCTCCACTTGAGGGCAGCCACGAACGCATAACGGACCCAGCTACCCTGTCCGCTGTGGAGCAGTTAAGCCGCTACGAAATTAAGGGATTGCGACGCCAGGCCAAGTATGGGGACGAATCTGCGGCTTTCACTTTAGGCATGGCCTACGAGGTAGGACACTCTGTCCATCAGAACTGTGTGGAAGCGGCACGCTGGGTTGCGACCGCAGCCGAAGCAGGCGATGTCGCCGCGCAGTACAACCTCGGGCTACGTTATCGCGATGGCGACGGCGTACCCGCCAATCGGGCCGAATCCGAGAAGTGGCTGCGTAAAGCGGCGGCTGGGAGAAATCGGCAGGCCAAGCAAGCTTTGAAAATGCTTGCGTCGCGTTGATTCTGTACGACGTAAATGTCCAGAGCTGGCGCGAGGTCCAGTTTAACTCTGCATCTGGATTTGCAGGACCTCTCCGGGAAGCCGCACCATTCTCGGCGCCGGCGCGGAATCGCGGTGAGCCGATAGGGTGCGACTAGAGCTGCTTCGAGTCGCATCCCGCTTCTGAGATCGATCCTCTTCCCAGTCGCCCGTGGAATTCATTCTCTCCATGCGAATACCGAGAGTGCGCTCCAGTTGGTACAACTCCGAGCGCTGATCTCTGCCGAAGAGAGTGGAAGCAACGCCTTGTTCGCCTGCACGGCCCGTGCGTCCAACGCGATGGATAAAATTCTCCGCCACTTCAGGCAAGTCGTAGTTAATGACATGGGCGATGTCCTGCACATGAATGCCGCGCGAGGCCAGATCGGTTGCGACCAGGATGCGATAGCGTCCCTGCTGAAACCCGGCGAGCGCTGCGGTTCTCTGGGATTGCGAGCGGTCGCCGTGAATCATGGCCGCGGCAAACCCTTCGCGAGTCAGATTCTTCGCCAGCCGCTCTGTTCCACGCTTGGTGCGGGCAAACACCAGACAGCGGCCAGTTTCTCTTGCCAATAAACGATGTAGCACTTCCTGTTTGCGATTCGCATCGACCTCGAATGCTTGCACCCGAACATTTTCGGATGGCTTCAGCGTGGACCCCAATGCTACGCGCACAGGATTTCTCATATAGTCGTTTACCAAGTGAACGACGGACGCTTCAAGGGTCGCTGAAAAACACAAGGTCTGGCGGTCTTTAGGCAGGACAGCCGCAATCCTTCGAATCGCGGGTAGAAATCCCATGTCGAGCATGCGATCTGCCTCATCGAGCACGAGCACGCGCAGTCCGCGGAAATTAACCAGCCCGCGATCCAGGAAATCTTCTAATCGGCCCGGAGTCGCGACCACCAGGCGAGCACCGTTGCGGATGGCTCGGAGTTGCTGTCCTTCGGCCAAGCCTCCGACCACGAGAGCTGCGGGCGAAAGTTGTTTGCCACGCAAGGTATCGTATTGATCTGCAACTTGCATAGCCAGTTCGCGCGTCGGGACCAGCACCAGCGCCGCGATCCCGGGCAAGTTTTTCTGGAGCAGTTGCTCCATGATTGGAATCACGAAGGCTAGCGTCTTGCCGGTACCGGTCTGCGCGGTTGCGAGCACATCCTTGCCCGCAAGCGCCTGCGGAATGGCAGCGGACTGAACCGGTGTAGGTATGGAAAAACCAGCGGACGACAAACGATCTTGAACGTAAGTGGAAATCGGTAATTCTGAAAAATTCTGCATTTTGCTTTCTCTGGCCGAGGTCGCAGCGCACACACAACATTCCGAGCGGTCGCAACAACCTGCATTACCAGTCTTAGTTTTGATTACGCTGAAGACGAACGGAGGGGAAACTGAAGGCGGGAGTTCTCAGATCAAATACTGCACCAGAGCCATCGCACCATACAACCGCGGTATCAAGCGCAATTTCAGTATAGCACGTTCTAGGTCGAAGAGCTAAAAGCTAAGGTTACTTTGGTTCCATATAGAAGCGGGACGTCCGCGCTCGTGGGGTTAGGTTAATGGAGCGCAGCTGCGACCACATTGGTTACAATAAGGCGTATTCTACGATGCCGGCGCGTACGCGCACCGGACGCACCGGCATCGTCATCGCAGCCAATTTTCCGGCTGGCGAACTGCTTCAGCAACCTCATTCAGGAAAACCGCAGCTCGCGCGCCATCCACCACGCGGTGATCACACGAGAGGGTTAACGTCATCATAGGGCGGATCCCCGGCCGCCCATCGACGGGCACGACGCGGTCGGTAATGCTTCCCACCGCGAGAATCGCCGCTTGCGGCGGACTGATAATCGCGCTGAAAGCATCGACCTGGTACATGCCCAGGTTGCTGATAGTGAAAGTCGCTCCTGCAATATCGAATGGACGTAACCGTCCCGCGCGCGCCCGCTCCGTCAAGTCGCGGCGCTGAACCGCAATTTCGCCGAGGTCCAACTTATCGGCATTGTGAATTACGGTGACAACGACTCCGTCGTCAACCGCCATAGCGACGCCAATGTTCACTTCGGCGTTCACACGGATCGTCGCATCATTCCAACTCGCATTCATGCGCGGATGCTTCACCAGCACACGGGCGAGTATCGCAATCAGGAAATCCGTCTGAGTAAGTTTGATGCTTTGTGCCTGCAGAATGGCTGCTCCTATGCGCTCGCGTGACTCGACAAGCGCGCTGGCGTCGACTTCGCGCACGACAAAGAAATGAGGAACCGTGGTCCAACTCTGCGTAGTTCGCTCAGCCATTAGCCGCCCGATCAAGCTCGGCGTTTCAACAGCGGCCTTGGTTGCCGACGGAGAAGAACTCTTCGATTCAGCTGCCGCCAAAACGTCGGACGCGAGGATCTCTCCCCCCGGTCCTGATCCCCGTAAACTGGCAACGACAATTCCATGCTCCTTGGCAAGGCGGCGCGCTTTCGGCGAAATCTGCGCGCCCGTAGTCATCGCGGTGGGTATCACGGGAGCTGCAGCATTTGTCGGCGCGATGTCGCTACGAATCCGAGATGCAGACGATGCTGCCTCCGAGGGAGGAGCTTCACCAGGACGAACAATCCAAGCGATAACTTTTCCGACCGCGACGACATCGCCAGCCTGTGCCTTTACGCCCGCAAGAACGCCCTCCGCCGGAGACTCGACCTCGAGTACCGCTTTGTCGGTTTCTATTTCCAAGAGTGGCTCACCCTTAGTCACACTCTCGCCCTCCTGTTTCCGCCAGGCCACAAGCTTGCCGGTTTCCTGCGCCATCTCGAGAGCAGGCATGACTACGCTGAAAGCCATAATTATGATTCCGAGTCATCCTGAGCGGAGCTGCCGTCGCGAAGCGAGGGGCAGCGCAGTCGAAGGACCCTTACCACGCAATTCTGTTATCGCCGCTTCAGGGAATTCTCACTGTGCGTTCAGAGTGAAAACTCCTCGGCGACTTGGCGGCGGCCGACAATCCGAAAACGATGCTTCTAGTCCGACACTCCAACACGTTCACTCCGCGAACTCTCTTCAATCATCTCGACCACCCGGCGGCTGGGTGCAGATTCATTCTCCCGAGTAGTCGGCAGCGGTCCGTTGACGGTGAAGTAGTGCGCCCCCGCAACCAGCAGCTCTTCCGCGGGAAAACGCGTGATAACTTCGTGCCCAGTCGGCGTAACCACAATCTCTTCTTCAATACGTGCCGCGCTCCAGCCATCCGTCGAAGGCCAAAACGTCTCCAACGCAAAAACCATGCCAGGCTTGATCTCATGCGGATGATCGAATGAAACCAGCCGGCTGATCACAGGCTTTTCCCAAATTGCCAGACCGATACCATGCCCGTATTGCAGCGCGAAACAAGCCTCTTCATTCGGAAATCCAAACTCCTTCGCCTTCGGCCATACCGCCGCAATCTCCGCCGTTGTCCTCCCCGGACGAACTAACTCGATCGCCGCATCCAGATACTCCCGACAACGCTTATAGGCGTCGACCATGGCGTGCGACCCGTAGCCGACGGTGAAGCACCGGTAGTAACAGGTGCGATATCCCATGTACGAATGCAGAATGTCGTAATAGACCGGATCGCCGGGGCGAAGTACGCGGTCCGAAAACACATGCGGATGCGGATTGCAGCGCTCGCCGGAAATCGCATTCACAGCTTCCACATATTCAGAGCCCAGGTCGTAGAGAACTTTGCTGACCAACCCCACCGCTTCGTTCTCCCGCATCCCAGGCTTCATCGCCCGATACAGTTCGTCGTAAGCCGCATCCACCATCATTGCCGAGGTGTTAAGCAGCGCAATCTCGTCCTGCGTTTTGATTACGCGCGCATCCGACATCAACTGCTGGCCGTCGACAACCGTGATTCCCTCGCGCTGCAAAGCAAAAAGAACGGGCAATTCAATGATGTCGATTCCAACCGGCTCTTTATGAAGGCCGCGCATTTCGAGTTCGATGCGGATTTTCTTCGCAACATCTTCGGCTCGCCCCATCTCTGGCGACATCGCACCGCGCAGCATCGAAATCCCCGGCCGCGAGCGTTCGCCCAACCATGGGCAATGGAGCTGGTGATGTTTCGCGGCTGATCCGAAGTCCCACAGGATAGGCTCGTCATTCTGGGGCAGCAAAGTGAAACGGTTGCATTTGTCTTGCGCCCAAGTGCCAATGTGCGTCGAAGTTAAATAGCGCACATTATTCATGTCAAAACAAAGCAGCGCACCCATCTCCGACTTAGCGAGTAACTCCTTCGCCCGCGCCAAACGTTCCCGGCGCAAGCGATCAAAATCCACTCGCTGTTCCCAATCAACCGCCATCGTTCCATGCGTCGGTAACGCCACGATGCACCTCCTGTCGATCTTTGTAGCGCCGCCGGCCGCGGCGGCCGTCGCGGAGGCGTCCTCGCCTCCACCGCCGACGGCAGGATGCCGGCGCTACTCTTTAGGTCCGACCGCAGAGCTTGCGGGCCACCTCAAACACTGATTTCTCCGTGGGCACGGTAGCGTCTTCGAGCGGAGGCGAGAACGGAATCGGTATGTGCATCGCCCCCATTCGCTTGACCGGTGCGTCCAGGTTATAAAACGCACCTTCGGCAATCACTGCTGCGATTTCTGCAGTTACTCCATACCGCTCATAACCTTCGTCGATCACAATCACCCGCGATGTCTTCTTCGCCGACTCAATCAGCGTCTTCTCGTCGAGCGGCCACATGGTCCGCGGATCAACCACTTCGGCGCTGACTCCGATCTCTTCCAGCAAATCCGCCGCACCCAGCGCCACCTGCACCATGCTGCTTGTGCCCACAAGCGTAATGTCGCGGCCCACGCGCTTCACATCCGCCAGTCCGAGCGGAATGGTGTATTCCTCCGCTGGCACCGGCCCTTTCAACTTGGTGTACATCATCTTATCTTCAAAAAAAACGACGGGGTTCTCATCGCGAATTGCCGTTTTCAACAATCCCTTCGCATCGTAAGGCGTCGAGGGCATCACCACTTTTAATCCGGGGACGTGACTAAACCACGCGTGCAGAGACTGCGAATGCTGCGCCCCTGACCGTCGAGTCGCGCCGAGCGTGGTTCGCATCACCATCGGAACCTTCCAGGCGCCGCCCGACATGTAATGGACCTTGGCCGCCTGATTCACCATCTGGTCCATCGTCAGAGTAATGAAATCTCCAAACATGATGTCGACGATGGGCCGCAACCCCGTAATCGCCGCGCCAACCGCGATCCCGGTGAAGCCGGCTTCGGAAATCGGCGTATCCAGTACCCGCTCAGTTCCAAATTCTTCGACTAGTCCGGAAAGTACTTTAAAGGGTGTGCCCGCCTCCGCGACGTCTTCGCCGAAAATGCACACTCGCGAGTCGCGCCGCATCTCTTCCGCCAGCGCTTCGCGCACTGCCTGCCCGAAAGTTAATTCGCGAGAAATAGCTTCAGGCATAAACGTCTTGCTCCACTTCCTCGACACCGGGATAAGGCGCGGACACGGCAAATTCGACTGCCTTCTTCATCTCCGACTCCACCTCTGAACGAATCGCACTCAACTGCGCAGAATCCGCCAGGCCCTGCTCGATCAGCCAATCAGCCAGCAACTTGATCGGATCACGCTCCGTCTTCCAGTGCTTCTCTTCTTCTTTAGAGCGATAGTACTCACGATTGATATCGCCAACGTGATGCCCCGTGTAACGATAGGTATTGCATACGATAAACGATGGCCCACCCCCACGCCGCGCCCGATCAACCAGCCGCCCCGCGACTGCGTGCACCGCCCGCACTTCCTGCCCATCCACGGACTCCGCTTGCAATCCAAACGCCGCCGCCCGCGCCGGAATATCGCCGGCAGTCGTCTCCGTGTAGTGCGTGTATTCCGTATACATATTGTTTTCGCATACGTAAATCACGGGTAGCTTCCACAGCGAAGCCACATTCATTACTTCATACAACACGCCCTGGCCGAGCGCGCCTTCTCCAAAAAAACAGACAGCCACGCGATCCGTCCCCAGTCGCTTCGCCGACAACGCCGCCCCGGTAGCGATTCCCACACTCCCGGCGACAATCGCGTTCGCCCCCAAATTGCCAGTTGCGGGATCGGCGATATGCATAGAGCCGCCCTTGCCCTTGCAATAACCAGCCTCCTTGCCGAGCAACTCTGCGAACATGCGGTCCGGCGACGCCCCTTTCGCAAGGCAGTGCCCGTGGCCACGATGAGTGCTGGTAATGTAATCGTCGCGCCGAAGCGCTTCACAAATTCCCACCGCGACGGCCTCTTCGCCGACGTAAAGGTGTGCCAACCCCGGCATCAATGCGCGCGTATAAAGTTCGTTGACTTGCTCCTCAAACAGACGAATCGATACCATCTTCCGGTACATGCGAAGCCACTTCTCGACTTCGATCCCGGAATTTACGTCCGACTTGTGAGCAGCAATCGTCATTTTGAGATGCCGGACATTCGCGCCAACACATCGAACAAGACTGCGAAGTCCAGTTTCGCCATTCCCATGCCGCGGGCTGCTGTCAAAAACTCATTACTCACCGCAGTCGTGGGGAGAGGTACATCCAACTGCCGGCCCAACTCCATCGCCAGCAGCATATCTTTCTGCATCATGTTCACATCGAACCAGGCTTCTTCGGGTTGCTGCAAAACGAAAGGTCCGCGATATTGAATCATGGGCGAAGCCACCGCGCTATGGGTGAGCACATCCACCGCCGTCTCTCGAGCGATCCCGCTTTTCTCCGCCAGCAACACTCCTTCGGAGAAAGCCATCATCTGCACCGCCAGACTCAGATTGACCGCAATCTTCATCGCCAGCGCCAACCCGTTGTCGCCAACGTAAGTCACCTTCGGCCCAATATCCAGAAGCAAAGGCTTGACGCGCTCGAAAGTTTCGCGACGCCCGCCCACCATCACCGACAACTTACCTTCCTGCAAAGTAATAACGCTGCCAGACACGGGCGAGTCGACCATGTCCGCGCCTTTTTCTCGTACCTTCGCCGCCAAAGCGCGGCTGACGCTGGGACTAACCGTGCTGATGTCGACGAAGATCTTTCCCTTACTCAAGGCCGCCAGCAATCCATCAGGTCCTTCGGTAACCGATGTGATGGCCGCAGAATTCGTGACCATGGCGAACGTGACGTCGGCAGCCGTTGCAACCGCCCGCGGCGAATCCGCCCACTTCATTCCTTTATCGATGAGCCACTGCGCTTTCGATCGGGTCCGGTTGTAACCGGTTACGGTGTGTCCTTTGCTGAGCAGACGGTTCACCATCTGACCGCCCATCACCCCGAGACCGACGAAACCGAGATTGGCCATTCTCTAAGCTCCAACCTACAAGAGGGTTTTCGAAAGCGCCGGATGCGCCTCGCTGGCCTTCGAATCCTCGCGCACCTGCAATAAGTGCGCCCGCATCGCCTCCCGCGCCTTCTCCGGATTGTGCTGCTCCACCGCATGCAGAATGCGCTTGTGATGGTATTGCCCGCGGCTCGGCCCGCCCTCAACCTGGAAAATCCGCATACGCTGTTCGCGCAGCAACCCCACAATCGAATCCAGCAGCGACAAAATTAAAGGATTATCCGCCGCCTCTGCGAGAGCCAAATGAAAATCGAGGTCCGCCTCAATGTACGCATCCGGATCTTCTTGCGCACGGTCCATCAGCGCGACCGCGTCTCGCATCAGCGCGAGATGCTGTTCCTGAATTCGCGTGGCCGCCAACGCCGCGATCTCCGGCTCAAGAATCGCGCGCACCTCCGCTAAATGAGTGGACCCAGTCGGCTGACCAAGCTTGACCATCAGGCCCAGCGATTGGCGAATCGCCTGCGAGGTCCCGTCCGTAATGAAAGTCCCGCGGCCCGAATACGCTTCCACCAAGCCTTTTTCACGCAAAGCTTTTACCGCTTCCCGCACCGCTGTGCGGCTGACTCCAAATCGCTGCGCCAGATCTCGCTCAGCCGGCAATTGATCCCCAGCCTTCAGCGCACCCTTCAGCACTGATTCCTCGATCTGCTGAACGATCTGCTCGTACAGTCGTGATGTGCGTACCGTTTTGTACACAAGACTCCACTTAGTCGCGCCGGCATCCTGCCTTCGCTGTGGGGGCGGGACGCCCCCACGGCAGCCGCCGGGACGGCGGCGCTCCAAAACTTCAACCGCGAGATTCCTGAATCCAAACTGTTTTGATATTCGCAAACTCCCGAATCCCATAAGGTCCAAGTTCTCGCCCATGGCCTGAGTGCTTTACCCCGCCGAACGGCAAGCGGGCATCCGAGGCGACCATTCGGTTGATAAAAACCATCCCCGCTTCGATTTCATTAATCAACCGTTCGCGCTCGTGCTTATCGTTGGTCCAGGCGCTGGCTCCCAGGCCAAACCGGCTGTCGTTCGCAATCCCAATGGCTTCGTCCAGATTCTTAACCCGGAAGATGGAAGCCACCGGACCAAACAACTCATCGCGATAAGCCGGGGATTCTTTCGGAATGTCCGTCAGAACTGTCGGCTCGTAAAAGTTGCCAGGACGATCCACCGGCCTCCCACCGGTCAAAACCCGAGCCCCTGCCTCAACTGTCTTGCGGACATCTGCGTCCAAGCTGGCCACTCCATCCGCCGTCGCCAGGGGTCCCAGTTCCGTGCTTTCGTCGAATGGGTCTCCGACCTTCAGCGCCTCCATCTTGCTGACAAACTTCCGCTCAAACTCGCCGGCGACAGATTCCGCCACAATGAACCGCTTAGCGGCAATGCAGGATTGCCCATTGTTCACGATCCGCGCCTTAACGGCGGTCGCGACGGCCTCATCCATGTACGCGCTCGGCATCACAATAAAAGGATCGCTGCCGCCCAATTCAAGCACTACCTTTTTAATTCTTTTCGCCGCCGCAGTGCCAACCTTCACTCCGGCTTCCTCGCTTCCCGTAAGCGTGGCTGCTACCACCCTGGGATCATTTAGAATTCCATCCACCTTCTCCGAGCCGATCAGCAGGGTCTGAAATACTCCCTCAGGAAAACCCGCGCGGTGAAACAGATCTTCAATTTCGAGCGCGCATTGCGGCACATTCGAAGCATGCTTCAACAGGCCAACATTTCCCCCCATCAAGGCCGGCGCGGCGAAGCGCATAACCTGCCAAAAAGGGAAATTCCAAGGCATGACGGCCAGGATCGGCCCCAGCGGTTGGTAATGGATGTAACTGCGGCTCGCCGCCGTCTCAATTACTTCATCGGCCAGCAACCGCTCGGCGTTCTCGGCATAGTAACGGCAGGCCGACTCGCACTTGACCGCTTCCTCGATCGCAGCGCGAAACGGCTTTCCCATTTCGGTAGTCATGGTCCGCGCGAATTTCTCTTTATCGCTTTCCAGAATCTCTGCGGCCTTGACCATCATCCGCGCCCGCTCGGCGAACGTGGTTCGCCGATATTTGCAGAATGCGGCTGCCGCACGTTTCAGCTTCCCCTCAATCTGCGCATCTGACAGAGGTTCGAACGATTTAATAAGCTGTCCAGTTGCAGGATTGATGCTTGCAATCGCCATTCACACTCCACAGCAGGCCAACAGGCCGTTCTGGTCTGACCACTATACCATACGCAAAAGTCTATGGGTTTCGGGAGAAGTGGAACCAGAAGGGCAGATCAAAGCGCAATGGCGAAAGACGCAATGCCCGGACTTTCACCACGACCACTGAGGCCTAGACGCGTTCGTCCGGGCAGTCGAGTAAAGCTCGAGGATTTGCTGAGGAACTTCTGAGGCAAAAAAACCAGATCAGCGCGGCGTTCCCAACTAATGTACGCCGTTAGCCGGAGGCGGTTGATTGATGTCCAGCCAATACAACCCCGCAGTCTTCACCGTCTCCCGGAATTGATCGAAGGCAACCGGCTTCTGAACATAGCTGTTAGCGCCCAGATTGTAACCCTTCACCAGGTCTCGCTCTTCTTTCGAGGAGGTCATAATCACGATAGGAATAGTCTTGGTCCGCGGATCGCTCTTGACCTCCTTTAGCACTTCCATCCCGTCCACTTTGGGTAGTTTTCAAGTCCAACAGAACCAATTTGGGCGGATGATCAAACGATCTCTCCGAGAACGCTCCGCGACTAATTCGAGGCACATACCCGCGTGACCCCACGACTCTCCGGGGTGGCGAGCGAGCTCGGAGCCTTTCCTGGCTATGTCCTATGAGGGCAAGGCCGTTCCCGGCCATGGATTCGGCAAGGTCGCACGAATTACATCCAGAAGCTCGCTATTGTCCGCCGGCTTCTGAAAGAATGCCGCAGCCCCGGCTTGCAGGGTCTTGTGTTCGTTGGATTGGGGATCGCGCGCAGTCAGCACAATCACAGGAATATCCGACAGAGTGTCGCTTTTCTGGAGGCGCTCCAAAACCACAAACCCATCGCCGGCAGGCAGGCCAAGGTCCAAAATGATGAGGTTTGGGCTTTCCTTCTGGGCTACCGAAATGGCAGAGTAGCCATCCGCGGCCTGCACCGTGTCGTAGTGGTTGGCTCGCAAACGTATCTTCAGCGCCCGTCTCAGGTCCGGGTCATCGTCAACGATCAGGATTTTTGGCTTGTCCATTTAAGTCCTCCCTTAGTTCGATTTAATGTTGTTTCCTGCTAATTTGCTTCGCCGCAAGCTGCGCCTGCACGTGCATCTCCCTTCCCACTTTCGGAAGCCTGTTTCGGGGAAAGTGCCACTGTGGCCATTTCGTTAATTCGATCAGCCACGGCTTGCACCATTTCTCCCACTGGGCGGCCATCTTCGCGGGCAGGCAGCGGCACGCCGGTTGCGGAGACCTTTAGGGAGCCAGCGGTTTTAAAGCCGGCGACTGCCTCCAGTTGCTCGCGAATGCGCTTCATTATCACCTCCGCCCGCTCCAAGTCGGTCGATGCGGCTACGAAGAGGGTCTCAGTGAGTCCAACATTGCCGGTAACTGGAAGCACCAGATCTTTGTCGAGGGAAACGCAACGCCGCAGCTTTTCCAGACTCAACTGACAGATTTCCTTCCAAGCGGCGCGCGAGGTACGGGGGAGTGCCGTCAGCTCGACCTTGACCAGAACGATGGCGTCGCGCAGCCGGCCCTCATGGGTGATGACGGGTAAAAGGAGTTTGGTCAGCGAATACAGTGGCAAAGTAAAAGAAAATGTGCTGCCATTCCCCACTTCGCTCGCCACCCAGATGCGTCCGCCGTGGAGTTCAACCAGGTCCTTGGCAATGAACAGTCCCAGGCCCAACCCGCTGCGGTTGTTGTCGACGGAATTGGGGTCCTGATACAAGCGGTCAAAGATCAAAGCCCTGGCTTCCGGTCCGATGCCGCGGCCAGTATCGGCCACGGACAGGTAAACCATATTGGGATCAGCATCCACCAAACAGGCTTTCACCAGCACGGACCCCTCGGCCGGGGTGAACTTAATGGCATTGTCGATAAGATTGATGAGTATCTGCAGGACGCGGTCCGGGTCGGCGTAGACGAATGGAATCCGGGCATCCAATCCAACTTCCAATCCAACCTGTTTCTCTTTGGCGGTGGCGGCCATCATAGAAACTGCCTGACGCACAAGGTCACCGAGAGTGATGCAGCAGGGTTCGATGCGGATCTTCCCCGACTCCGCCCGCGTGGCCTCCAGCAGATCGCGGATCATAGCCCGCAGCTGATGCACGCTATTCAGCACTGTCCCCAGGTGATAGCGTTGCTCGGGGTTGATCTCGCCCGCCAAACCATCCATCAGGATGGTGACAAATTGATGAATGCAAGTTAGCGGCGTCCGCAGTTCGTGGGAAACGTGAGACAAGAATTGATTCTTGAATTCCAGTTGCTGATGCCGACTCATCTCGAGAGAACGAAGCAACGCCTGCCGTTCGATGGCATAGCGCATGACGCGCTCCAGGTGGTTGCTGGTGATATCGCCTTTCACCAGGTAATCCTGCACCCCCTGGTGCAGCGCCTTCATGGCCAGCGCCTCGTCATCCTGCCCCGAGAGAATCACAACGGGAACACCGGGAGCGTGGTCGAGCACTTTGCGGAATGTATCAGCGCCGTGGCTGTCGGGAAGATTGAGATCCAGCAGCACCACCGAAGGAGATTGCTTGGTCATGGAGGCAAGCCCATCGGCCAGGCGGTTCACACAGCTCACGTTGACCCTGGAGTCGGCTTCGACCAGCCGCAGGCGCACCAGGTCGGCGTCGCCGGGATTATCTTCAATCAACAAAACTTGAGTATGACCGTTATTCATGATTCCTCCTCATGTGGCAGACGTGCCAAACCAAACCAAAATTCGCCGATGGATGTTACCGCGGAGATGAAGTCCCGCAAGTTGCCGGGCTTGCTCACATAGCAGTTCGCCCCCAGTTCATAGCTGCGCATGATGTCTTGCCGCGCCTCGGACGTGCTGAAGATCGCAATCGGAATCTTGCGCAGAACCGGGTCGGCTTTGACCTCGGCGAGCACGGCGCGGCCGTCTTTTCCCGGCAGACTCAAATCGAGAATCACGAAGTCGGGGCGAAGCGTGTTGGTGTACTTTCCCTGGCGGTGCAGGAAGGCGATCGCCTCCGCGCCATTCTTTACCGCGTGGATGTGACTGGGGCAGCCGTTGCGCGCCAGCACTTCGGTGGTCAAGTCGGTGTCCGCAGGATTGTCGTCCACTAGCAAAATCTCGGTTGTTCTCATGCCCGGGCCGCCGGCGTCTGAGGAAGCGGCTCAATCGGCAGAGTGAACTTGAAACACGAGCCCGATTTATCTTGAGCTTCGATCCAGATCTTTCCCCCGTGCCGTTCGATGATTTTTTTGCAGATCGACAGGCCGATCCCATTGCCGGCATATTCGGTGCGGGTATGCAGGCGCCGAAAGATCACAAAAATTTCCTGCCAGTTCTCGGCCGGGATGCCGATGCCATTATCCGAAACCGTGAGCACCCACTCGTTCTCTTTCTTTTCCGCGTCGATTTGAATCACCGGAGCTTCGGTTCCGTGAAACTTGATGGCGTTGGCAATCAGGTTCTGAAATACCTGGGTAAGCTGCGACAAGTCGGCCATGACCGTGGGCAAGCCATTCCAATTCACCACCGCGCCGCTATCCTCTACCGCAGCCTGGAGGTTCTTCAACGCCTGTTCCACTACGGTGTGGCAGTCGGTCGTCCGGGGTTCAATCGTCCCTCTGCCGACCCGGGAAAATTTCAGCAGGTCCTGAATCAGAGCCTGCATGCGGACCGCACCATCGACTGAGTAATCGATATATTTGTCGGCCTGCTCGTCCAGCCTGCCGCGATATCGTTCCGCAAGCAGCTGGGTGTAGTTGGCAATCATGCGTAACGGTTCCTGCAAGTCATGCGAAGCCACGTAGGCAAACTGCTCCAATTCCGAATTTGAGCGGGCTAACTCAGCAACCTTCTGAGCCAGCGCTTCTTCAGATTGGCGCCGCAGCCCCCGAAGCCGCTTTTCCTCCAATGCCCGGCGTGCCGAGGTTGGCAGCCGGGCCAGGCGGTCTTTCAAAACACAATCGGCGGCGCCTTGTTTGATGTAGTCGACTGCCTTCTCCTCACCCAGGTAGCCGGTCACCACGATCAAAGGCACATCCAGGTTTTCGCGGCAAAGAATGTCGAGCGCCTCCGTTCCTTTCCATTGCGGGAGGTTGTAATCGGCCAAGATGAGGTCGTAGCTGGCCGCCCGTGTTCGCGAGGTAAACTCCTCGGCGGTTTGAGCCACATCGCTGGTGACCTCGAAACCATCTCTCCGCAGTGCAGCCAATATCAGCTCCACATCTGCAGGATTGTCTTCGACCAGCAAGATCCGCAATTTAGTGAGCGGCTTCTGCAAACCACCAGCCAGGACGTCACTCCGCGGACATTCCGGCCGATTGCACTGAGCTTCCTGGGAGCACTCATTGGCTCCCGCCTCCGCCTGCGGTGAGTCTGCACGCGAAAGACGAACCGTGAATAACGTTTCAGCCGTGGAAACCTCCATCCTTTCAAACCTGTGTTACAACGAAATCTTAGGCACGCCTGCGAGAGCGAACGGCGGCGAGCCACGGCATTACGACCTTTTGATCGCTTATAGTTTGCAAATCGGCGAGGTTGGCAGAAGCTTGAGGATGAAACCGTCATGCATTTACCCAAACGACAGGTGCCCGGATGGACTAGACTCGATGGCCGGACGGCCAATCGGCCCTGTACTTTGGGGTCTGACGGATCAAGAGCACAAGTGAAAGATTCGCACCCGCATGACCGCGGTCACAGGGACGGGTTACTTGCTTACCGCTTCCCGCTCGCCATACAATCTCTCGATGGCAGTGGAGCCTTTGACGATTGAGCGATTGAGCGCGCAGGAGGGACCACGCGTGCTTTGTTTACGAGGGCCGCTTACCCTGGAAAATTTGCCCTTGTTTCAAAATGCCATCCGGCGGGAGGAAAACGCTCCCATGATCATTGTTGACTTTAGCGACGTTCCTTATATTGATTCCTCGGGACTGGGATCGCTAGTCAGCGCCTACGTCACGCGGCGCAAGGCAACGCGCCATATCGCATTGAGTGGGGTCAACGAGCGGGTATTGAAGTTATTTGAAACCACCAAAGTGGAACCGCTGTTTCTGATTTTTCCCACTCTGGACGACGCCATAGCAGGCCTCACCACTGCCGCCGAAGCTTAGACCGGAGGAGCGCAGGTCTTTCCGGCCTAGACTTGGTGATAATAAGGTCATTGCGATGCTGCTCCTGCCCATTGGGCTAAGATGAAATTTAACTGCCGATGGAACTAGACACGCTGGAAAACACGTTATTCGCGTTGCCCCCGATTAAGCGAATCGTCCCCACCACGATCACCAAAATCACGGCCAGCATTACTGCATACTCGGCGATATCCTGGCCTTCGTCGTCTAACCAGAGTCTTTGAAATAACTTAGTCATCTACTCCTCCAAATTGTTCGAGATTTGTTCGCACACTTGGTACCAGATTGAGCCTTGGGAGCCCGGTCCGGCAATGGCCCGTTCGGGGGTTACGTCCACTGCTGTAACCGGGGCGGTGGTTACTCCAGTCACTCCCGGGGGCATGAGCGACCGCCCGCATGCCACCTGCGAAGGATATAGCTGCACCTTTGTGCTATGGTGCAAATTCCATGCATGGCTGAAGATGCATGTAGTTCAGAAACAAATTTCCCTCTAGATCATCTGAACCTTGAATCAGATAAAGGAAGTGGCAGTGAGTTCCTCGAATAAAACTCTGGCAGCTCTGGCAGCACACGCAGGATCTTCGGTGGACAATCAACGGCGTTTGGACCGGGCGAAGGCGGTTTTGCCGGTAAGAATCTCCGGCATTGATAATTCCGGCGAATCCTATTCCGAACTCGTCCATACTCTCGACGTCAGCCGGAACGGAGTTCGCTTGGGCGCAATCCGGCGTCAACTCGAGGTCGGGAGCCTAGTCGTACTTCAATACCGGCAGCACAAGGCAGAGTTTCGCGTGGTTTGGATCAAGCCGCTGGGCACAGGCACAGAGCAACAGGTTGGCCTGCAAGCGGACGTACAAAAAGATATGTGGGGAGTCGACGCCACTCCCGCGAACCGATCGGAGGCAGCGGGAACTCCGTTCGCCCGGAGTACCTCAGTAGGAGCCTGAAGAAGTTTCTCCGCGTCCTCTAAGAAAGAGCGGGCGTTACAGGCCTTTCCACCAGTTCACCCTCCCAGCGCGCGATTACGGCACACGCCAGGCAGTTGCCGATGACGTTGACTGAAGTACGCGCCATGTCCATAAGCGCATCAATTCCCAGGATGATAAAGATGGGCTCCGTCGGCAGATGGAACGTGGCTGCAGTCGCGAGCAATACCACCAGCACCGCACGGGGGACTCCAGCCACTCCCTTGCTGGTCAGCATCAAGGTGAAGACCATCAGTAGTTGCTCGGACCATCCCATGTGCATGCCGGCGGCCTGGGCAACGAAAATCGAAGCCAACGCCAAATAGAGCGTCGAACCGTCCAGGTTGAAGCTGTAGCCGGCCGGGATTACGAACGCAACGATGCGGCGGGGCACGCCGAAAGCCTCCATCGCCTCCATGGCGCGGGGCAGCGCCGCTTCGGAGGCGCTGGTGGCGAATGCGATGGTGGCAGGTTCTGCCACAGCTTTGACAAATCGCCTCAGCGGTATTCGGGCAAGGCGTGAGATCGGTAAAAGGATCAACAGTAAGAGCGCAATCAATGCGCAATATCCAGTGAGCAGCAATTTCCCCAGCGGCAACAACACGCCAATTCCCATGTGTCCGACAGTGTAAGCGATGGCGGCTCCGACTCCGACGGGTGCGAAGTACATCACCAGATTGGTGAAGGAGAACATGGTCTCGGTGAGCGATTCGCAGAACTTCAGCATCGGAGCGCGCCTGGCCTCGGGCACTCGCGCGAGGGCGATTCCGAACAAGACGGCGAACACTGCAACCTGCAGAATTTGATTGTCGGCAACGGACTTCGCGATGTTCTCGGGAAAGATATGTAGAAGGAAGTCGTCCCAGCGAAGCGGAGCCGTGCTCGGCGCTGGAGTCGCAACGGCTGACGGCGAAATCGCGAGCCCCTCTCCCGCCCGGCTGATATTGATGGCCGCAATGCCTAGTAACAACGCGAGAGTGGTGACCACTTCAAAGTAGATCAGACTCTTCACGCCAATACGGCCGACGCTGCGCAGATTGCCGTGTCCGGAGATGCCGGTGACCAGCGTTCCGAAGATGAGCGGAGCGACGATGACTTTGATAAGCCGCAAAAAGATTTCACTGAGCACCCGCAAGTGCTCGGCGAATTGCGGACGGTCTAATCCGATCTCTCCGCCCAGCAGCATGGCGAAGAAAATCCAGCGGGTGAGTGACTGCCGCCACAGTCCGGTTGATGCGATCGCGAACAGGCCAGCCCAACGCAGGGCAGCAATCCAATCGTGGCCGGGACGAAAGAGCGGCAGGACTGCACCTGCAACGAAGAGCGAGAGCCCGACAGTCGAGATCGCGCGCAACGCCGGCGATTTCTGTAGCGGTGGCGATGGGTTTACGGTTGCGACGCTCATGCTAAGTATGGCCAGAGATATTGTGCGGTGAGATCCCGAATTAGTGAAGCTCTATTTGAATTCGAATGCAGGCGCGGGGGTCCTCGCCCGTGCTTGCACACCATTCAGAACGCACGCGCGAGGACGCCCGCGCCTACACTGCTCGTTCATTTCTTGTGTCGGCGTCGGCATTGTACCGATTTGCACTGAGAACTTGGTAGAGCTGGCTCAGAGCCCACGCCAACCCTGCGAGTCCGACGATCCAGAGAGCAAAGCAAACTCTGACCACCCAACCCGGACTTTCCCCGACCCGTCGCAGCACAGACGGCAGAAAGTTCCATGTGCTGATGTGAACGTAATCCCATGGGTCCTGAGCCATGGCGTAGTTGTTCAGTCCCCATGCGTCCATCTTTCCCAAAGCAAATGCCAGGATATTCTTAAAGCGAAGGGCAACGACAAAGGTCGGATGACCCAGCGTTTCCATCTGATAGATTTCGAGCGGCAACCAGAAAGCGAGCGATGCCAGTTGGATGGCAGCGCTCACTGTGACTAGCGCCACTCCGAACCTCCAGACGAACCTCCCCGGCTCCACCCGATAACGAAAAAGCAAAGGGACTGAGATAAACGCTGCCAGCTCCGCCGCCGTGGAAACGTACCGGTCACCCCAAGCGAAGTCGCCGCTCCACACCGTGTACTTGGCGTAAAAGCAGATGTACGCCAAAAGCAGCAGCAATGTGCTAATAACGTATGCGCGGATCTCCGGGCGAAAGCGCTTCCAGGCTAGCGCCACGATGATAATTGTCAGGACCAGCAGAGGGTCGAAGAGGAAGATGGATTTTTCCGGCGTAAAGAGTGCCCCGAGAAAGCCTACGCGAAATGGCGTCTCGAACGGGTAATCCGGGGGCAAGGATGGATCCAGAAGCCGGTGCTCCAGCGCGAAATAGTGCACGTAGGTGTCGAATAAGGATCCAAAGCGATGGTACTGGTAAATGCGGTCGATGAGCACAAAGACCGCATAGACAGGCAAGGCGGTCTTGCAGTATTGCGCAGCCCGCTCCCATAGCGCCCGGCCGCGCACACGCTCGAACCACAACACGAGAAACAGAAAGACCGCCGCGGCGAGCAGGTCCAGACCAGTCGTCAAGCGGGTGAGCAGATTGAGTCCGAGTGCCGCGGAGCCGATCAGCAGCGCGCGGCGGCTGCCGCTGCGCAGCCATTCATACTGAAACGCGAATCCGGCCAGGGTCAGAAGCATGATGTAATTGTTCTCCATCATGTTTTGTGTGTAATGCAGGTGAGTCGTGCAGAACAGCAGCGCCAGCACGCCAGCTACCGCATGGCTGGTACTGAATCTCAACTGGCGCAGGAAGCGGAAGCAGACTAGCGCGGTCAAAACGCTGATCAGGATGTTGGTGCTGTAGCTGACCACAATGTTGCGCACGCTGGGGTCATTGCCGTTGTACTCCTCGAAGATTGGCAGCCGCTCAATGTAGGTTCCCACGATATCCGCCGGCAACATGAGCAACGGCTGACCGATCCCGTACCAGTCATAGAGTTTGCCTCCCCGGCCATGCACGCCGAATTCGGGATACTCCTGGGGGAAAACCGGCGGCTCCGAGGTCCAGAAGGAGTGCGTGGTCTGGAGGCGGTGCATGGTATCGCTTGAACCGAGCTCTCCAGACTGGACGACGAATGCGGCGAGGCCTGCGGTCAAAGCGAGTAGAACTACTGGATCCCGGAGCCAAGAGCGTCGGCGCACAGCCTTCGCTAGACTGAATCCGGGATTTTTGGATACTCCTGTCAGAGGAACCTCAGGGGCTGGAGGCCCAGTATTCAACAGCCTTTATGTAGGCCTGAAGGCCCGCTCCACCTTATCCCGCCCACCTGTTCTGGTGTAACAGGACTAGCTCTTGCGCGATCGCACTATCGCTTCCCGCGCTTCTTTATCGGCGGTTTTGCGCCGTTCTGCCTCACGTTTGTCCCACAACTGCTTGCCTTTAGCTAGCGCTAGTTCAATTTTTACTTTACCGTTCTTGAAGTACATCCGCGTGGGGATGAGTGTGAGTCCACGCTGCTGAGTCTTGCCGATGAGCTTGCGAATCTCCTCTTTATGTACCAACAGCTTGCGCGTACGCAAGGGTGCATGATTGAAGATGTTGCCGTACTCGTAAGGGCCGATATGGCAGTTCAGCAGCCACAGTTCACCATCCTTGATGAGGCCGTAAGAATCTTTGAGGTTGCTGCGGCCAGCTCGAACCGATTTGACCTCGGTCCCGGTCAAAGCCACGCCCGCCTCAAATTTTTCCAGCAAGAAGTAGTTATGTGAGGCGATCCTGTTAACAGAGGCATCACGCTGCCCCGCCGCGGTGGGATCGCGGCGGGCATTTTTCTCCGGATTCGGCCGGGTTTGATGGACGCGCGCCATGGTTGTTTATAGCTTATCTCATTACGGGGACAGCTTTCTGTCGCGGACTCTTTTGCACCACAGAGGCACAGAGTCACAGAGAAAATCTCTCATTTTTCTTTTCTCCTCTGTGTCTCTGTGACTGTGTAGTGCGATAGCGTTCTGATGCATGCTGGCGAAAATTTCGGGGAGACCGGAACCATCGCATCTTCAGTACAAGAACCAAAGAGTGTAACTGCCACCCTGGCAGTCACATCGGAAGGCTTCGAGGCGATGCTATAATCGCGCAGCTAACGCTATCTTCGGCAAAAATTTAGAGTTGCCTCTCGCGGCTGGCCGGCCAGCGGGAGAAGACTGCTTTAGAGGAATTCTTAATGAGACGCTTGATCCGCTCGGCGGCGATGGTCCTGCTGGTGCTGGCCGTAACCTTAGCCATTGCCGCAGACAAAGCCAAATCCCTATACAACAAAGGCAAGGACTCGGAGGCTCGACAAAATTACGAGCAAGCCTACGATCTTTACAAGCAGGCCTACGACCTCAAGCCTGGGGATCTTACTTACCGTTCGGCGTTTGAGCGGCTGCGTTTTCTGGCTGGCGCTTCCCATGTGCATCGCGGACAGTTGCTGCGCGAGGCCGGCCAGCTGGATGCTGCCTTGGCCGAATTCCAGAAAGCAGTTGAGATCGATCCCTCGAGTGCCATCGCCCAGCAGGAGATCAACCACACCAAGCAGATGATCGATGCGGCCAAAGCCGCCGGACCGAAAGCCGCCCCTCCTTCTCCGACTGGCCTGCAGAAACGCCTTGCGGAGGCAGGGGGCCCGGTTGAATTAGCTACCATCTCGAACACTCCGATCAATCTCAAGATCACAGAAGATTCGAAGGTGATTTACGAGACGGTGGGGAAGTTAGCCGGAATCAACGTGCTTTTCGATCCCGATTACACTTCCCGCCGCATCAAGATAGAACTGAACAATGTGTCGCTCGAAGAGGCGCTGGAGATTATCGCGCTGGAATCGAAAACCTTCTGGCGGCCGGTGACGCCGAATACGATTTTCGTCGCTGCGGACAATCCTGCGAAGCGCAAGGATCTCGAGCAAAGCGTCATCAAGACCTTTTATTTGGCGAACCTTTCCCAGCCCACCGAGTTGCAGGATGTGGTGAACGCCATGCGGCAGATTCTGGAAATTTCCCGTATTCAGCCTTTGCCCTCGCAGGGTGCAATCGTAGTACGCGGCACTCCCGACCAGATCGCGCTGGCGCACAAATTGGTCGGCGATCTGGATAAAGCCAAGCCGGAAGTCATCGTGGATGTTGCCGTCCTGCAGATCAATCGTGACAAGTCAAAGACTTTGGGCATCAATCCACCCACCAGCGCGACCGTCGCATTGCAGAACAACCTCACCAGCACGAATACGACTCCCGGCACCACTACCAACAACAATATCGGCGTGAATAGTGGGGCTCTCAACGGGTCTTCCGGTACGCCCAACCAGCTGAACCTCAACCAGCTGAACAACCTCAACGCGACAGACTTTACCATAACCATTCCGCAGGCTACGGCCACCGCGCTGTTCAGTGACACCAGCACCAAGCTGATTCAGAAGCCGCAGATTCGCGCTGTGGATGGGCAAAAGGCTTCGCTAAAGATCGGCGACCGCGTACCGGTGGCAACTGGCTCCTTTCAACCGGGCATCGGCGGCGTCGGCATCAACCCCTTGGTGAACACACAATTTCAGTATCTCGACGTAGGCGTAAACATCGATATCACTCCCAAGGTTCACGCCAACGGCGAAGTGACGCTGAAAGTCACGATGGATATTTCTTCCGTTACCGGCACATCGAATATCGGCGGCATCAGCCAGCCAGTAATCGGTCAGCGCAAGATCGAGCACGAAGTTCGATTGAAAGAAGGCGAAGTAAACATGCTGGGCGGCATGTTAGAGGACTCACAGACCAAATCGCTGACCGGCATTCCCGGCTTGGCCCAGATTCCAATCTTGAAATATCTCTTCGGACAATCCACCACCGATCACTCCGAAACGGAGACGGTCTTCGTCCTGATTCCGCACGTTGTGCGCGCCCATGAATACAACGATCTGAACCAGGAGGCATTGGATGTAGGCACGGCCAATGCGATTGAACTGCGGCGAGTGAGCCATCAGGCCGCGCCCATCCAAGCACCTGCAGCGCAGCCGCAGGGGACGCCGGCTCCGGCTAATCCCCCGGCGAATCAGCCGCCCGGATCGGCGAGCATAGCTCCCGCTGGCCCAGCGGCCTTCAGCTTTGATCCTGCCAACATTACGCAGGCGAAAGGCTCGACTTTTGCCGTGAATGTGATGCTCTCTGGTGCCCAGAATGCCTACTCCGTGCCGCTGCAGGTTACTTACGATCCGAAGCTGTTGCAGGTGGTGAATGTTTCGAATGGAGGTTTGCTTTCGCATGACGGCCAGGCCGTGGCGCTGGTCCACCGCGACGATGACAGCACCGGAACCTTGCAGATTACGGCGACGCGGCCCCCGGGCGCCGGCGGAATTTCTGGAGACGGCACGGTCGTGACTTTGACCTTGGTGGCCAAGGCTTCGGGACAGTCGACGCTCACGATTTCCAGAGGAGGCGTACGCGATCCCGGCATGCAACCCGCGCCAGCAGCCGGCGCAGTGATGAACGTGACGATTCAATAGTTGTGCTGCAGCAAGGGTTTAAAACTGTAGAGACGTGGCTTGCCACGTCTCCCCCCAGCTAGCGAAGACCCGGTTTGCCAACGTAGGAAATCGGTGCGATGCATCGCCAAAGACAAAAGCATCTCGAATATGCGGTTAAGGGTTGACACAAAAAACGTCGCGCGAAAGATGCGTGGGTTCACGCTGATCGAGCTGATTGTGGCCACGGCGATTCTGTTAATCCTGAGCACCTTGGCTATTCCGCTGGTGCGGGTAAGCATTAAGCGCGAGAAGGAGCACGAATTGCGGCGCGATTTGTGGGAGCTGCGCGACGCCATTGATCGCTATAAAGACGCTGCCGACCAGGGCAAATTCCAAACCAAGGTGGGTTCGGAAAATTATCCTCCCGATCTGGACACACTGGTGAAAGGCGTGGACATTGCAGGCAAGAAGTTAAAGTTTTTGCGGAAGATTCCGATTGATCCGATGACCAATAGCACCGAGTGGGGCATGCACTCGATGCAGGACGATCCGGACTCCGACTCCTGGGGCGAGCAAAACGTTTTCGACGTGTTTACCAAATCGCAAGACACGGCGCTCGACGGGAGCAAGTATAAGGACTGGTAATGCCAAGATCTCGTAGAAAGCATAGCCGTGGCTTCACCTTGATTGAGCTGATGATCGTCATCAGCGTCATTCTCATCTTGGTGTCGGTGGCGCTCCCGGCTTACAACCAATCGATCTGGCGCGCCCGGGAGTCGGTGCTCAAGCAGAATCTCTTCGCGATCCGCTCAGTAATTTCGCAATATACGCTGGATAAACAGAAAGCTCCTCAGTCGCTCGAAGACCTGGTCACCGGAGGTTATTTCAAGCAGATTCCCAACGACCCCATGACCGGGCGCAACGATACCTGGACGGTGGAAGAAGAGCAGGACACCATTTTGACAGTCAACCAGCAGGAGCCGGGAATCTTCGATGTGCACAGCGGATCGACTGCGACCGGCAGCGACGGCACAGCCTATAACACATGGTAGAAATATAGGCGCGGGCGTCATCGCCCGTGCTGCTGCCGGCACAGTGCCGAGCTCTTAAACTGCCTCTGAAACCTCTTCGGTTTGGCCGCTCTTCATGCTCCGGTACGCCGCGTCCAAAATCTGCTGATTACGCCAGCCTTCTTCACCGGGAATCGGGAATTCCGCTTTGCCTTCGACCGCGGCGGCAAAAGCATCCACCTGTCGGGCATAAGCAAGCTGGTTCGACGCCGTGGACGTCTCCACCACCGCTCCGCCTCGAGACAGCTCTAGCTGAACCGGGCGGTCAACGGTCAATGCGTTCTCAGCGCGAAGGACGCCGGTTTCCCCAACCAGTTCCAGGGGTGTGCGGTATTCGGCGAGAAATGAGACCATGACCGTGGCCAAAGTCGCACGCGAAAACTCCAGCAACAAAGTAGCGCCTGCTTCCACTTCTCCCGCCTTACCAGCGATCTCGCGCGCGCTTACCCGCAATACTTCGTCTTGAAGAACGAACCGCAGCGCGTCGACGCAGTGCACGCCGACGTCGGCAACTGGACCGCCGCCGGCTACTGCCGGGTCGTGAATCCAGGTACGTGCGTGCCCTTGCGAGGCGGGAAAAGAAAATTCGGAGCGTGCAAAAACCGGTTTGCCGATACTCCCAGCGGCCACCTGCTCGCGGAACCACGCTATGCTGTCTTCAAAGCGAAATACCTGTGCGATTCCCAGTAAAACCTTGGCCTTGTGTGCAGCCTCGACCATTTGCTGGCATTGATCCGCGTTGATCGCCATAGGCTTCTCGCATAAGATCGGCTTCCCGCATGCCGTCGCGACCAGCACATCCTGCAAATGGCAGGCATTCGGCGTGGCGATGAACACGGCGTCAACTTGAGGAGAGCGGCAGAGCTTTTCTGCTGAATCGAAAGCCTGGGGAATATTGTACTGTCGCGCCGAGGCTTGCGCTTTGGCCAGCTCGCGGCGGGAAAGAGCGCTGACCCTACAGTTCTTGGCGAGAGCGAAGCCGGGCATCAGCCGCTTCACCGCATGCAGCCCGAAGCCGATGATTCCGAAGTTGATCATTATCGTGTGAAAGCCTTTCCGGACGAGGCGTCCGGGGCTACGTGTGCATTGCGGTCCTATTTCGAAACTGACATTGAGGAAGGTGAAGCCCCGGTTGACGCCGACTGCGAGGTCGCGGTCAGAGCTCCGGTAGTAGCGTCAATCGAAAACGCGGAAATGGTGTTTGCGCTTTGACTCCCGACGTAAAGGAAGACGTTATTGGGGTCGATCACCTCGAACAAAGGAGCACTCCCGGCGCTGAATGGCGAATTCGTAATCTGTGTCAGAACCCCCGTCGTCGGAGTCACGGAGAACACTGAGATGTTGTTCGATCCCAGGTTGCCCACGTAGAGGAACGAGCCCAAAACCACCACGGAGGCGGGCCTCGTCCCGGTAGGAAACGAACCCAGAAAGGTCAAAGCTCCGGTAGTGGAATTTATGGAGAGCACCGAAACTGTGTTATCGGTTGAGTTCGCGACGTAGACAAATGTTTCCGCGGGATCGACCGTAATTCCAAGCGGCCCATTGCCAACCTGAACGGGAAGGCCGGCCACCGGTTGCAAAACCCCGGAAGTAACGGTGTAAGCAAAGACCGACGCCAAATTGGCATTGAGCACGTAGAGAAATTTTGCAGACGGACTTAGGGCGAACGTCACCGAATTGGGAAACGTGGAAAACGGGGATCCGGCGACCGCGGAAAGCGCTCCGGTGCTGGAATTAATGGAATAAGCCGAGATACTTCCGGAGACTACATTGAGCGCAAAAAGGAAATTGCCTCCGCTGTCCATGAGCAAGGAAACCGGCGTAAGCCCGGTAGCGGTTCGGGGCAACACTTCATGCAGCGAGCCAATCGCGCTATCGATGGTGAACAGCGAGATATCGTTTTCGCTTCGATTAGCCACGTAAACAAACTTATTGGAAGGATGCACGCGAACCGACGAGGGAGAATTTCCCGCTGGATACGGCGATCCCACAATGGTGGTGAATTTCGCAGAGCTGTTATTAATGCGATAAGCTGCCACCGCGTTCGAGTTGGGCAGACTGACATAGGCGGTGTGGGTGGAGCTGGAGCCACACCCCAACAGAGCGGTCAATCCCGTGATGATGAAAACCGGAGCGGCTAAACTTTTGATCAATCTAAGAAGCATAGCTTTGGGGATGAATGTACCTCACCGTAGAGACGTAGCTAGCTACGTCCCTACCATCAAAGTTTGGGACGCCGGCCAATATGGCCGAAATGGAAAACCAGTCCAGTTGTGGCGCGTATGTCGTTCTGGCTCGTACCAAACGTATCGGTGCGGAGAAAGTCCGCCTGGACGCGAAACGTGAACCGCGGCGTCAGGTCGCGGTCATAACCGCCTCCAGCCACGATGGCGCGTCCCACACTTTCGAAGTGATTCCTGATTGAAGTCGAAATATCGACCCGGTCTTGCGCTTTGCCGAACAGACCATGCACGAAGAACTTTGATTTATCCCCCCGTATGGCATACTGCGGACCGATCAAAAAATTGTACACGGTCATCTGGGAGCCGTATTGGCCGCCAACGTCGGCGGTCACTCCCCAACTGGGCTTGATGTTGAACGTGGCCTCAGCATCGAATCCATTGAGGCTGGAACGATTCACGAAACCGAAGGTGGTCGAATCTACGTTGCGGTAGGCATAGCCCCCGAACACCTCCCAGCGCGGAGCCACCTGCCCCAGAGAAAGGGAAGACATCGCCATGATTATCGAAGAAAGAAAAAAAAGGAAGACCGCCGCTCGTTTGCCGGGAACGCCCACACGTTCGATTGCCATTAGTATGAAAGTACCAACTTTTCTCCAGAATTGTGCTGAAGCCGAGGGTAAGGTAGCGCTGCTTTACCTTCGCATCGATTGCATTGTGGAACTTAGCTGTTTTTGATCAAACACGATTCTACCCGGAAGTTGCGCGGAGAAGAAGCCAGCGCCATGTAATTCTTTGTAAAAGCGAGCAATCACCTGTGTGGCAGCGGTTTTTCGACCCGTCCAGGCGGAGCAAAGCTCGGCAGCGCATTGGCCGCCGGAGAGGGAGAAACCCAGGTCTCGAAAAGCGCGAGACCTGGGGCACCCGATTTTGAGCGGCGAACTTATAGGCCTAAGTATGCGGTTCGAATTTGCTCATTGCCTAGCAATTCTTTGGGAGTTCCCTGCAATGTGATCTCGCCGTTCTCGACTACATAGCCGCGATCGGAGATGCTGAGGCCGTCGACGACATTCTGCTCGACGATCAGCACCGTGACCCCTGACTTGCCGATTTGCTGCACCTTGGCAAAAACCTCCTCGACGATCTTGGGCGCCAGGCCGAGCGAAGGTTCATCCAGCAGAAGCAGCTTGGGAGCGGCCATGAGCCCACGTGCAATCGCGACCATTTGCTGCTCGCCGCCAGAGAGCGTGCCGGCCAGTTGCCTACGGCGTTCTCTCAGGCGAGGGAAGAATTCGAACTGCTCGTCCATTAATTCTTCTAGCCGGGGACGCACCCGATCGATATAAGCGCCGAGTGCGAGATTCTCTTCGACACTCATGTAGGGAAAAAGTTGGCGGCCTTCGGAAACGTGGCTTACTCCGCGCACTACGATTTCATGGGGTGGGAGCGTGGAGATGTCCTGTCCGTCAAACCGCAACTGCCCATGCTGACTGCGCAGCAATCCCGAGATCACGCGAAGAGTCGTGGTCTTGCCGGCTCCATTAGCGCCAATGAGAGTCACAATTTCTCCCGCGCGGATCTCCAATGTGATGTTGAACAGCGCCTGAAAATCGCCGTAGCTGGCGCGCACATCGTCCATCGAAAGGAGAGCGGCGCTCACAGGGCAATCTCCTTATACTTGCTGCCCAGGTAGGCTTCGATGACCTCGGGGCGATGAACCACGTCTTTGGGCACGCCTTCTGCAATCAGCGTTCCGTGATCGAGGACGATGACCCGGTCGGCAATGCGCATGACCACCTGCATGACATGCTCGATGCCGCCAATGGTGGAGATGCCCCACTCCGGCAACCGCTTGAGGAGCATGGCGAGCTTAATCGCTTCAGGAGTTGGCAGGCCGGCGACGACTTCATCCAGCAAGATGAGCTTGGGCTGCGTAGCCAGGGCGCGCGCGATTTCGAGACGCTTCAGTACGGGCAATCCCATGCCGCGCGCGGGTAGATGCCGGATATTGTCCATTTCCAGGAAATGGAGAATCTTCGTAGCTTCCTTCTCGGCCTGGGCTCGGCTGGAATTGTGAAGAAACGCACCCAGCATTACGTTTTCCAGCACGGTAAGGTTACACAGCGGCTTCACGATTTGGAAGGTTCGGCCAATGCCCAGGCGCGCGGCCTGGTTAGGAGCCAAGTGCGAGATGTCCCGTCCATCGAAGTGGATGCTGCCGCTGTCAGCATGAAAAACCCCGGTAATCAGGTTGAACAGCGTCGTTTTGCCCGCGCCGTTGGGGCCGACAATGAAGGTCACCTCACCCGGCTTCACCGCAAACGAAACATCGTTGACGGCCTTCAGGCCGCCGAATCTTTTGCTGAGGTGCTTGACTTCAAGAAGCGCCATGGGTCAGATCCTATTTGTTGAGTGCGGCTCCGGACTTTTCTTGGGCAGCGACAGACACCGGGGCCGCCGGCGGCATTTTCTTGTAGCGTCCCAGTTTACTGGTCACCGTGCCTACGATACCCTCGGGCATGAACAGAACGACAATTACGATCAACACGCCGTAGATCAGCAGATGCGCTTCTTTGAACACGGTCTTGAAAAGTTCGGCAGAGCTTTCCAGGATGACGGAACCCAGCAACGGTCCAAGCAACGTGCCTGCCCCGCCCAACATGGCCACGATTGCGATCTCAGTCGAAA
Organism: uncultured Acidobacteriota bacterium; assembly: GCA_963832245.1. Lineage (GTDB taxonomy): Bacteria > Acidobacteriota > Terriglobia > Terriglobales > Acidobacteriaceae > JABDBE01. The sequence goes on along the minus strand of CAWHTG010000003.1, from coordinate 756,742 downwards.
TGTCCATCGCCAATACCTGGTCGGGGACAATAAAAAGGAAAATGCTGGCGTACAGTGCGCCGCCGAAGCCCGTAATGGCGGCGCTGATCAGCAGGGACCAGAGTTTGCAGCGGGCGGCGTTCACGCCAACAGAGAGCGCCGCGTCCTGGTCTTCGCGGATGGCCATGAGGTAATAGCCAAATCGCGAGCGCTCAATCCATGCGGTGAGTCCGAAGGCGAAGGCGGTCAACAGGACGCTCGACCAGTAGAAAGATCTAGTGGCGGAGTGCGTAAATAAAGCCGGAACCTGAGCTCCGACATCGCCGCCAGTTATGCTGGGAAGGTTTTTGGCAACGAGCCGCAGGACTTCCGCGAATGCGATCGTACAGAGCGCGAAGTACGGGCCGCGCAAGCGAAACGAGATTATACCGATTATGGCGCCGCAGAACACTGCCATCATCACGCCGAATATCATGGACGCCCAGGGCGAAATTCCCAGCTTGGAGAACAGGGCCAGTCCATAAGCCCCGACTCCGAAGTAGGCTGCGTGCCCCAGCGACAACTGGCCTGCGTATCCTCCAACCAGGTTCCAGGCCAGGCCCAATGCTGCGAAGAGAAAAACGCGGAAGAGAATTTGCAAAATATAATCGCTCGGAACCAGGAGCGGAACAAACAGGGCGGCAGACAAGAAGACAGCCGCGATGAGCACTTGCCCGTTTTTCACGCGCGCTGGCTCCCGAAAATTCCGCTCGGTTTCAGGGATAGCACCAGGATGAAGAGCACGAAGTCGACCGCCAGGGCCCACTCGTTACCCCAATAAAGGCTGGTAAGGCTCTCGACGACACCCAGCACCAGGCCGGCGATGGCTGCGCCCTGAATCGAGCCCATGCCGCCTAGCACTACCAGCACGAAAGATTTGAGCGTGAACTGATTGCCTACTTCGGGGAAAAGATAAAAGACGGGAAGCAGCAAGCTCCCTGCAATGCCCGCGGCTGCAGATCCAATTCCGAAGGAGATGGCCTGCACCCGGTTCACATTAATTCCCATCAGCGGGGCCGCGTAAGGATTCTGCGCGATGGCGCGAGCGGCGCGCCCGAACATGGTTTGCGTCACTACCCAATAGAGGGCGCAGGCGAGCACTGCCGCGATGGCGAAAGATACGAGCCACGGCGCGTTAATCGAAATCTGGGGGCCCAGGTGAATGTTCTTCGACAGAAGTGGAATGTTGATCTGATGATAGTCAGCGCCGAACACCAGTTGCACACCGTCCACCAGAATCAGTGCCACCCCCATGGTCAAGAGGATGACCATAAAATCCACTTGTCCGCCGACCGGGCGAATCAATCCCATGTAAGTGGCATAGCCGACGAAAAACAAAAGGATGCCCGCCAGCGGGAATTGATAATAAGGACTCACCCCGGTCGCCTGAAAGATAACGTACGTGGAGTACATGCCCATCATCAGAAATGCGCCGTGAGCAAAGTTCACGATGCGCATGACCCCGAAAATGAGAGCCATGCCCATCCCGATAATCGCGTACAAGGATCCGGTGAGCAGACCATTGATGATCGCCTGTAGCGCGATATAGAGCGAGCTGGTCATAGAGTCCTTGAGTTGCTCTGCTAGTGATGAGGCAAGGATGACCAAACAAAGCGCGACGCCGATTTTACTCCCTCAACGTCTGTTCGAGCGCTGAATCATTGGCGCTTTGACCACGGCGGAGCCGGAATAATCGGTTTACTCTCCGCGGCGTCCGGAGGCCAAACCACTTTGTATTGCCCGCTCTGCACCTGCGTGATGAGCACGGGGTGCTGATTCTGGCCATGAGCATCGAACTTCACTGGGCCGAATGGGGTCTCGGCGAGGTCCACCTGTTTGATGGCATCGCGAATTGCCTGCGCCTGGCCGGACCTCGCATTATTGATTGCCGCCGCTGCCACCAGCAGCACCGCATAAGCCTCCATAGCGTGATAGGCCGGGTGCGAACCGGCCAGCTTGAAATATTTCTGATCGAATTCCTGCGAACCCTGCCACTTGGCCGAGGGCAGCCACTGAGAAACCGAGAAGGTGTACTCGGCATATTTGCCTGCGCCTTTCTCGGGCGTGGGAAATTCTGCGGCCGCAAAACCTGTTCCAGCCGAGGTGTAGTACTTCGGGTTCAGATCGAGTTGCTCCGACTGGCGCATGAGGGTACTGGCGTCGAGCAGATACGACGCGAAGTAGATCACCTCGGGATTCTTACCCTTGACCCGCTGCAACAGCGATTTGTAGTCTGGCGAACTGGCCTGGTAGGACTCGCTGTCCACCAGGTTAAGACCAGCGGCCTTGGCCGCTTCGGTCATCGACTTGTTGTTTGACTGGCCGAAGTTCGTGTTCTCGGACACAATGGCCAGCTTCTTTGGATCGCCATTGTTCTTCAGAAAATCCAGGGTCGCGGTTGCAAACGAGCCCGAACCAGCGCATATCCGGAAGATCCATGGCGAGTTGCTCTCCATGACGTTGTCAGCGACGGCGGTAGGAATAATGAGTGGAACTTGTTTCTGGGTCATCACCGGCACGATGGCGCGTGTGCTCTCGGACGAATAGGCTCCCAGCACGATCGGCACCCGATCCTGGTCTACCAGTTTTGAGACACCCTGCACCGCCTGGTCAGGACGGCTCTGGTCGTCGTAATAATCGAGTTCGACCTGCTTGCCAAGCAAGCCGCCCTTGGCGTTGATCTCTTCCAGAGCAATGGTGTAGCCGTTTTTGTGGGCCTGGCCAAACGCGGCATTGCTGCCGGTGAGAGAAGTAATGACGCCAATCTTGAACGTGTTGCCTGCCGGGCCCTTGGAACTCTGGCACGCAGTCCAGAAGAAGACCAGGGAAATCGCTGACGAGAACAGAAAGAAAGATCGTTTCATATCCGCTCCTTGTGAAGTCATGGTCACGCGATGGAAGACCACGAAGCATGCCGTTGGTGTTCCACGCCCCGCGTCAAGTATAACTACGCCGTCGCAAACCTTTACTTGCGATTCCAATCTAAAGCAGGAATGGCGGTGGTCCGAAACCAGCCTATCGCAATGGCTCACGCTGCGCGCTGGACAGAAACGGCAGATGGCGCTAACCTTCCAGTGTTCAACGAGGTTCCCGGTATCGGTGCACGGCTCACGGTTCAAAATCGGCTCGACATTCGATTGGTAATTAGGGCATCAAGGCAATCCAGCCTGAGCCCTCAAAGAGGAAGACATGGCGATTGCTGCGCAAGTGGCTGGAACTAGAAACACCGAGTACAGCATTTGGCGAGTGATTATGGCCTCGTCTGTCGGCACGATGATCGAGTGGTACGACTTCTACATTTTCGGCAGTCTGGCGGCCGTATTGGCGCTGAAGTTCTATCCTCCGGGCAACGACACGTTCGCCTACGTTGCGTATCTGGCGACGTTTGCGGTGGGTTTTCTGGTGCGGCCTTTCGGGGCGTTGTTCTTTGGCCGCATCGGCGATCTGGTCGGGCGCAAATATGCTTTCCTGGTGACGCTTTCCATCATGGGTTTTTCGACCTTCGCCATCGGCCTTATGCCCTCGTACAAAACGGCGGGTTGGCTCGCGCCGGTCATTCTGATTTTAATTCGCGTTTTGCAGGGGCTTGCGCTCGGTGGAGAATACGGCGGGGCTGCGGTGTATGTGGGCGAGCATGTGCCCGACAACAAACGTGGCTTCTACACGAGCTTCATCCAGATCACGGCCACGCTCGGTCTGTTCGTCTCGCTTATCGTGATTCTGGTCACGCAGAACGCGATGTCGAAGGAAGACTTTGCGGCTTATGGCTGGCGCATTCCGTTCCTGGTCTCCATCATTCTGGTGATTATTTCGCTTTACATCCGCTTGAAGATGAAGGAATCGCCTATCTTCGCCCAGCTCAAGAGCGCGGGAATGACTTCCACACAGCCGCTCAAGGATGCGTTTACCAAGTGGCCGAATCTGAAAAATGTCCTGATCTCTCTTTTCGGAGCCACGGCGGGACAGGGCGTGGTCTGGTACACGGGGCAGTTTTACGCCCTGTTCTATATGCAGACCATTCTGAAAGTGAATGTCAAAACCGCGAACATCGTGGTGGCGATCGCGCTGTTGCTGGGTATGCCTTTCTTTACCGCGGTGGGCGCACTTTCGGACCGGATCGGACGCAAGAAGCTTATGATGGCAGGCTGCCTGCTGGGCGTACTTACCTACATTCCGATTTACAAGGCGATGGAACGGGCGGCAGGGAACAACGTGGTTACGGTAAAATCCACCCGCAATAAGGTGACCGGGGCGATTTCGCTCACGGCGATGACTACGGATGCGACTGGCGCGTTGGTGCCGGCCAAGGAAGCTCCGAATCCGAATACCACCATGCTGGTGCTGCTGGTGTTCGTGCAGGTTCTGTACGTATGCCTGGTTTACGGCCCCATCGCCGCTTACTTGATCGAGGCTTTCCCGGCCAAGATTCGGTACACCTCACTTTCGTTGCCCTATCATATAGGGAACGGCGTCTTTGGAGGATTGCTGCCATTGATCGGCCTTTCGTCCGTTGCGGCAACGGGGAACATCTATGCTGGGCTCTATTACCCGATGATTGTGGCCGGCATGACGTTCATCGTGGGAAGTTTGCTGTTGCGCGAAACTCGAGGCGTGCGCATTTGGGAAGAGGCCGCGGGAAAGGCGCCCGCCACGACCTGATATCAGCTTCGATTGGCGACGCGCAGGCGGATTGTCATCCGGAGTAATGGCGCAAAGTACCGGCCTTTCACGCTCATGGAAAAGGGGCGCAGCGCGAATTCAGGATTAGGGGGTAATTGAACATGCCTGCTGGAATTGGCGAGAAACCTAGAGTAGTAACGGAGACCACCGAGGCTCAGATCGCAGTCCATTGGCGGGAGGAGGAATATTACTATCCTTCGCCGAAATTTATTGGCCAGGCGAATCTGACCGATCCCAGTGTCATGGAACGCTTCAGCGAGAAGAATTTTCCGGAGTGCTTCCGCGAATATGCCGATCTGCTGAGCTGGGATCAATATTGGCACACCACGCTCGACACCAGTGACCCTCCATTTTGGAAGTGGTTCGTAGGGGGCAAGATCAATGCCTCGTACAACTGCGTAGACCAGCACCTCGCCAAATACAAAAACAAAGCTGCGTTGATTTTTGTCCCGGAGCCAGAATCCGACGCACCTGTATCCATCACCTACCGCGAACTCTATGTGCGAGTGAATGAATTTGCCGCCCTGCTGCGCGATTTCTGCGGCCTGAAAGCCGGAGATCGCGTCACCATTCACATGCCCATGGTCCCTGAGCTGCCGATTACCATGCTGGCCTGCGCCCGCCTGGGCGTGATTCACTCGGTGGTGTTTGGCGGCTTTAGCGGCGAGGCTTGTGGCTTGCGAGCCGCCGACTCGGGCAGCCGCGTGCTGATCACCATGGATGGTTATTATCGCAACGGCAAGATGCTCGACCACAAGGCATCTGCCGAGATCGCCATAAGCTATGCCAAGCAGGAAGGCCAGGTCGTGGACAAGGTTCTGGTGTGGCGACGGCAGGTGGGCAAGAATGCGTCGGCTTCACCGTTTGTCAAAGACCGCGATTTCTTCGTGGACGAGATTCTGCCCAATTACTCGGGGGAAATTGTGCCTCCCGTCCCCATGGATGCGGAAGCTCCTCTTTTTCTTATGTACACCAGCGGCAGCACGGGGAAACCCAAGGGCTGCCAGCATCGTACTGGAGGCTACCTGAGCTACGTGGCCGGCACATCTAAATATATTCAGGACATTCATCCCGAAGACGTCTACTGGTGCATGGCCGACATCGGCTGGATTACTGGTCACTCCTACATCGTGTATGGTCCGCTGGCCTTGGCCGCTACCAGTGTCATTTACGAAGGCGTGCCCAACTATCCCGACGCAGGCCGGCCTTGGCGAATCGCCGAGCGCCTGGATGTGAACATCTTCCACACTTCTCCCACGGCCATTCGCATGTTGCGCAAAGCCGGCCCCGATGAACCGCGCAAGTACAACTATCATTTCAAGCATATGACCACGGTGGGGGAGCCCATTGAGCCCGAAGTTTGGCGCTGGTATCACGAGGCAGTGGGCAAAGGCGAGGCAGTGATTTGTGACACATGGTGGCAAACCGAAAACGGAGGGTTTCTCTGCAGCACCAAGCCGGCGCTTGATCCCATGAAGCCGGGAAGCGCTGGGCCGGGTGTGCCTGGTATCTATCCCATCATCATCGACGAAACCGGAGAGGAAGTGCACGCCGGTTCGGGGAAAGCGGGGAACATCTGCATTCGCAACCCGTGGCCCGGAATCATGCAAACCATTTGGGGGGATCGCGACCGCTTCGTCACCCAGTACTACAAAAAATATTGCAAGAACCCCAGCAGCAAAGACTGGCATGACTGGCCATATTTCGCGGCGGATGGAGCAGTCCTCGCCGTGGACGGATATTTCCGAATCCTCGGACGCGTGGATGATGTCATCAATGTGGCTGGGCACCGCCTGGGCACAAAGGAAATCGAGTCAGCGTGCCTCACGGTTCCCGAGGTGGCAGAAGCGGCGGTGGTGCCAGTTGTGGACGAGATTAAAGGCCGCGTGCCCGAAGTCTATATCGCTCTGCAGCCAGGTTTACAGGCTAGCCCGGCGATCATAGAGAAGGTCAACAAGGCAATTGAAACCATGATCGGGAAGATTGCCCGTCCGCGCAGGATTCTTATTGTTCCGGATATGCCAAAAACCCGATCCGGCAAACTGATGCGGCGTGTGCTCGCCGCCCTCTCCAATAACATGAACACCGGAGATATCACCACGCTGGCCAATCCTGACGTGGTGGAAAAGGTGCGGGAAATGGTCCAGGGCAAAGAATCGGTGGTGCTGACGGATGGACCCGAAGATCTGAAAAAGTTCGGGACTGTGGATTGAAGATCGGGGGTTGGAATCCGCGTCCACATAAAGAGCGTTCGAGTAGCGGAACCTGAAGGGCAGCATACAGTTTAATCGCCGTCATCTCGAGGCTTGTAACTAATCGTGACTACGGGGCTCTCCTCTCGGATCTACGTGTCTTAGGATTTTGCGCCAACCGCTTATGGACGCGCTTCATCTCACTACTTCAGAAAGGCCTGCCATGCCAAATCGTAATTTGAAGCAGCTTCGAGGCGAACTTATCCAACTCATCGAAAAACAAGTCGATACCCTTGCAAAGCAAGCCTGCGAGAACATCACAGAGGCGGAGTTCCGCGAGTACGACCGGCGTGAGCGGCGCATCGATGAGTTGTACGACGTACTGCACAACCTGGATTCCGCCGCCTAGGAAAAAGGTCGAACGAAGGCCCCGCCTTATGGCATCATGCGTAGTCGTTTGCCACTTCTAGAAGGGTCTGCTGGTGGAACTTCGCCGTCTGGAAGATCAAATCCGCGAATTGTGCAGCAAAGCTGTAGACGCAACGGCTGTGGGAGAGTTTGGCGAGTTTCAGGATGCGATCGAATTCCTCAGAGAAGCTCTTCACCAGCCCGCAGAACGCCTTCGGAGGCTGGCTGCTGGCGTCAAGATCTCAGATCCCTGAGCAACGCAAGCCGTCCTGACAAAATTGTTTTGCTTTGGGAAATAGCGGTTTTCAATTGCCCAGGTGGTCGCCTTTGGCTGGGTGGTTGTGGAGTTCTTTCATACGTTGGTCATTCCGTTCAAGAATATGATTTAGTTCGCTAACGAGCTCCAGGAATTTGCCCCGATCCTGTTCGACGGCAATCATGGAGCACAGTTCGTGAATGCGGTCGCTCTCGGTTTTGTTCATCATCACCCAGGGCTGTGGCAGGTATGTTGCCGAAACGAGCGTCCTGCCTGTGAATCCCCTTAACTGCAAATTTTGGATTCTGAAGCACTTGCGAGGCTCATGTAGGAAGTCCAGGAATGAGATTGTATAGAGAATTTACACGGCCACGGACGCAATCGCCCGAACTGGTCATCGATGTCACAAAAGTGACTACAGCGTTCGCTGTATTGTCTGCCTCCGACCGATGACCTATTCTGATAACGGTTCGCGGTGAACCTTTGCGGTCATGGGTTAGTGTCAGCGAGGCTGACGTTTGGACCCTCACGACCGCTTGTTACCGACTCCGAATCGCACGCTTCAAGGCCGGACTCACTGAGAGTCGGCCTTTTTCATTTCTCCCCTAAGCTGATAAACATTTTTTTGCACGAGTAAGAAGGCAAGCAGAAAATCGAAGCACAATTACGAAACCTGTGGTGAGCGCGGATGGATTCGAACCATCGACCCATGCCTTAAAAGGGCATTGCTCTGCCAACTGAGCTACGCGCCCACAGCGGGGCAAAACGAAACAAACCAAACAACTAAGCCGGAAGCTTGTTCGCGGCTGGCATCTCTACCAGCGCACGATCAGCGCACAATTCCGGCAAACCAGCTTCCAACTTCGCCATTGCAGCGACACTCTGCGCGGGCAGAGCTTTGATGTAGTGACGGCGGGTTGTCTCTACGTCTGCCTGTCGCAGGATTTGCTGAATCATAAAATCATCTACACCTAGATCGTACAGGCTCGTTGCCAAACCGCGGCGGAAAGCATGGAACCCGTGCCACAAGGGTAGATTATCATCTCTCAGAAACTCATGCGAGACTTGCGCCAAGACGTGATCCGGTTTCGGTTTCCTGCAAACCCGGCAGCGGTTCAAGGCTGGCAGGATCGCACGATTCAAAACGTTATTCAGGTTCTCGGGGTTGCCCGCACTATTGGCAAACATCGGCCCGGTTTTTGGCTTCCCGCAAGCTAGTCGATGTGCTTCGAGCATCGTGCGCAACCTGGGGATGACTGGGACCGCTGCTTTGCTCTTTTCGGATTTCGGCTCGTTCGTGAATCCTTCCCAGATGGAGCGATTCACCGCGAGTCGTTGACCGTCGTAATCTTCCCAGCGCAGCCCGCGAATCTCAGAGCGCCGTAGTCCGGCATATCCTGCAACCGCGCAAACGGTCGCAGCGGGCTCCGGCAGAATGGCGAGGATCGTTTCCAGTTCTCGTAAGGTGTACGCATAGGTGGGCTCACCTTTCGGCGCTCGTTTTGGAATCCTTACCAGGCGAACGGGATTGCCTTGCGCTTTGTCCAGCAGTCCTAGTCTCTCCGCATCATCAAAAATGAGACTCAGCAGATTGCGGAGATGCACTAGCGTGCTGCGAGTCATCTCAGGATTCTGCCGATGAATCGAATCAATCACACCTTGCGCAGCGAGCACATTAAAGCCTCGCAGGGTTTCATTCTCGCAGCGCGGTTTTAGTTGTGATCGCCAGCGGCCCTTGTATCCCGCGAGAGTGCATTCCCGAATCTCATGCTCTAGCCTCGGGAAAAAGTAATGGTCTACAAACTGCCCGATGGTCTGCGTGCTCTGCGGGTTTGTCTCTCCACTATTCAGCGGGCGCAAAAACGTTTCCGCCATGTCCTCTACATCTGCGGGCGGACGTTTCAGACGCGCATGTTCCGGCTTGATTTCCGCTAGCTGCTTTGCTAATTGCTTGCGGACCAGTTGCCCGCCCTCTAACACGTCATCCCGGTAACGCAGCACCCACCAACCGGCCCGAGGATAGATGTAACCACCTTGCTTTTTCATCGTGTACCCCCTTTCTTGGCTTTCGCCTGTCGCGCCTTGCCCGCTTTCCGGGCGCGCTCTATACGCTCTTGTTTGGTCATCTTCTGAGCGGCAATTTTTCCGCCCTCACTTCCCGCTTTCACAAAGTCTGATCGCTTCATTTCAGGCTTACCCCCTAAGAGTAGTATCAGCTAAGGGGGTAAGCTGCGTCAAGGGAAAAGTGTTTAGCGCTTATAACGGCGGTTTAGCCACTCTGCGAGCTCGGGACTGCCCCAGGCAAAGCGGACATATTTCCCGAAGCGCACGCAAGGCAGGGGATCAGAGGCCCGGCTGCGCGTCTGCTCTTTGACCCAGGACGCGGGCAGGCTCCAACGCTTCCCCAGCTCGGCGCAGTCAATCATCTCGAATGCGGTAAGCGGGGTTTCGGGCGCGATGCTGTTTGCCGATTTCATTAGAATGGTATGTCCTCATCGGAAATCGGGCGCTTCTGCAAAGCCTCTGGGCTTGGGCTAGATTGCAAGCTTGTAATTTCTTCTACGGTTTCAGCGATGATTTCTGTTTTGTATCGCTTGTTGCCGCTCGCATCGGTCCACGATCCGGATTGCAAGCGGCCCGACACGTACACTTTGGAACCTAGCGCCATGGCAGCAACCCGCTCGCCTAGTCCCTTCCAGCCCGTGACGCTGATATATTGCTTGGCGTTCGCTTCAATCACGGCAACGGTGAACGAGCAGACAAAGGTTCCGTTTTTCGTTTTTCGCGGTTGAACCTTGTACAGCAGTCCGGTGATAACGGATTTGTTTTTGCTTTTCTCGCTCACTGGTTTGCTCCCACGTCAGAACAAAGGCCGATGCCCACAAAGAAATTTCCGTACTCGGTATGCTCATGCCTGATCTTCGGGCGCTCTTTCAGGGCGCCCAGAAAAGTGCGCTGGGATGTGGCGTATTGCTGATTCTCCTCGCACCATGATTTCCAAGAAGCGTAAAGACTCTTGCTCTTGCTCTGCAGTCCCGGCCTGATAACGCAGCATTCCTCGATCCATGCGCCCATCACGTCTTGATCCTGCAGGTAATCATCGGTTGCTGCCCTGACGCAGGCGGGCGGATTCAACCCGTCACGCTGCCATTCCATGCAACCCCGGATCATCCAACCCAGGATCGCGGGCCACTCTTCCCGCAGTTTGCTTGCGAGCATCGTGTCGCGCTGTTCGGGCGGAATGATGACTTCAAAGGGCAGCAAATTCAGGCGCGCCCGGATTGCCTCATCAACACTAGTCAGGCTTGGACGATGGTTTCCCGAAATCAGCAACTTGAATTTTGGTGTGAACTCGAAAAAATCTTGGCGCATGTAGCGGGTTGCCATGCGGTCACCGGCGACTAAGGCCTTTAGCTGTGACTCTGCCCATTTGCTCCCGGCTTCGGTTTCAGTCGCGAGAGCTAATCGGCAACCCACCAAACCAGCGCAGCCCGTAGGATGTTTATCTCCGCCCCTCGGTATCGTGAACACTTCCGCGGGTGCGATGCGGGAATAGCTGTTAAGAATCCCGCTGATGGTATTGAGAAAAACTGATTTCCCGTTGCGCCCAGAGCCGTGCAAAAAGAAAAACTGATGTTCTCGGGTTTCGCCAGTCAAGCAGTACCCGCAAACTCGCCTTAGATAGTCCTGCAAATCCTTATCCCCGCCCGTCCACGTTGCCAAACATTTTTCCCAGATCACCGGGCGCGCATCATTTGGGACACACGCGGTCACTTTTGTGCAATAGGAGAGCGGATCAGCCGGACGTGTTTTCCCGCTCTCCAAGTCCACGATTCCCGAGGGAGTATTTAGGAGCATCGTTCCCGCGTCCCATTGCTCCACTTGCATAGCTGTTCTTTGGTCGCAACGGACCAGACTTTCCACGCTGCCCACGGTGCTAGCAGCGCAGAGTTTGGTTTGCTTGCTTGGGGAATCCGCCAGCATCGCGATTTCGCGGCACAGTCTCCGAATGCCATCAAAGGTTTTGAGAACCGTATCCTTTTCCCACACTCCCCCGGTTGTCGCGGTGCTGCGCCAGCGAAAATACTTTCCTAACTGGTTAGTGAATCGGAGTGTGCTTTGGTTGTCGCTCACAAATTGCAGGGCGAGTGCATCTTCTGAAAATTCGGGAGCAGTCACGGTTTCGGCGCTAGTTACTACTTCAGGGAGCGCGCTCATCCCAACACCCCAACGCGGTTGTCAATTGCTTCCAGTCTTGTGAGAGTCACTTGGACGAGTGCATCAGGATCGGCGGCGACCTGGGTAGCTGACTGAGAAATCCAATCGGCAAGCTTCATCAGAGATCGCAGACGCGATTTCTTACGCACGATTCTTACATGGTGAAGGATGTGGCTGCGCTCAACGACAACACCACTTATCAGATCGCCAATAATGGCAAAATCGTCCGGGGCATTGCCGATCTGTTCCGCGACCGCGATGTAATCAATGGGGCAGTTCTTTTCTCGCAACTCAAGGATGGCGCCGAATATCCGGCGGTGTGCGGAGATAGAAAAGTCATCAGCAGTTAGCCCCTCCGCAATCGCATCGGAGAACAGACCGGCATCTTCGATGAAAGCGCCAAGCACTGTGCGCTCTGCCGGTAGATTTGTGGGCATCGGGTCGGGATTATGCAAGGCGGACTCCTGTCTGCCTCAGGCATTCAGAAATCTGACAGGCTGCGGCAGAGAGCACACGCAGTCGGCGGCGCTCCGATGCCGACTCGCAACTTGAGGCGCGAGTCTCCAACTCATCGGCTAAGCTTTGAGCGGCATTCGCCAGGTCGCCGTAAGGACAGCCCTTGCCTTTGCGTCTTGACGGCAGTGATTCAGTAGGTAAGAATTGTGGCGTCGTTTCAAGTTCGAGCATTAGAATCCTTTGCGCGCTGTTAACCTTGCCCGGTGCAGCGCGTTTGTTTTTCTTCACTTCATAGGAACAGTGGGGGCGTTTGCCGGGAGCCCGTGCTTTAGGTTGAATGCCCGGATGTCCGCAAATGCCTTGCGGCACTTCTCTGCTTCGCTTGTGGTGTTGTATTCAGTGCGGGCGTTCCATGCGTCCAGACGCCCAATTGCCTCGGTTGCCAGAGTGCCAAGGGAAAGGGGTGCCCATTTAGGTAGGTTGTCAGCAGCCGCTAGGATGCGAACCGCGGCAAGGAATTTCTCTTCTTCACTGAAATACCAGATTTCCCCATGTTCCGGCCCATCGTTCGCAATAAAGATAAAAAAGCCGCGCACCATAGCGCTGAAATCCACGCCCTCGGCAAAGACTCCATCGCTCATTTTGTCTAGAAAAGCTTGGACGATTTTCGAGGGGAACCCGTGAACCAGCATCAAGTTCCTAGCCAGTAAGAAACTAACCAGACTCGTAAACCCGTAAGCTTTTCGTTTTCTCCCAGGCACAATCAAGGAAGGGCGGATTTTCAATAGCTGTCCGGTCCACGATTGCAACACTCGGAAACTCGGGGAACTCACTGGCCGCTTGTCATCGTGGATGATGGCCGCGATCTCGCACAGACTCCAATGGCTGCGCACGTATTGGGAAAGCTTCGTCTCTAGGTCAATCACTTTATTTTCACCTCGGATGGTTGCATTTGCCATGTCGAGTGCTAGAATGCACCCAGAGGAAAGGTTAAGGCAATACATGAATAAGCATAACCATAACGAAGCCATAACACGCATCGCATCACCGGACCGACCGCTGCCCGTGCTAATTCCATGGGATGATCAGCGGACGAAAAGCGGCGAATGCACGTTCGGACTGCTGCGAAGGCTTACCAATCAAGACCTAAGCTTCTATCTCAGCTCAAGAAATGCGTTTCAAAAGAGGTTTGGCGAAGTCGAGAAGGGTCACCCGGAGCGGCTCGGATTCACATTGGAACTGGCTGATGCGATTGCCGGGCGGAGCATTCCGAAACTGCGCAAAGCAGTACGTCATGCCTTTGGAGATGAGCGCGCACTAGCTGAATTTAAGGCGCAGCCGTTGATGAATCTCGCAGCCTATTTCAACATGCCGTTGTTTCAAAAGACGCGGCTGATCGTTTGGTGGTCTGATCTCGCGCGCCGTCTTGTGGTCGGGATTTTCTGCCAGGACGTCACGACCGCGCTATACATGCTTGCGCTTGTCCATGTCGGTGAGATCGGATCACTCGGAACTTGCAAACGATGCCATGAACTATTTTTCAGGATCAAACCCACGAAACTCTACTGCTCTGACCGCTGTCAATCCGCCGATGCCATGGCCCGCATGCGCAGGAGAAACAAACGCCGCTCCCGCAAGAAAGCACGGCAATCCTGAAGGCACCTGAAGGATCGCTCCCTTATCCACGTATTCGCGCGCGCGCATGAACGTCGATAAGCATCGTTGCCTTCAGCTGCCTTCAGCCGAAGTCTGTTTATCTCACCATTTCGTTGTGTTCTTATCGCTTGAAAATCATAAAACGCAGTACTTTAGGAGCAAAATCCTGGGACGAAGGCGAGAAAAGTTAGCCTCGCGGAATGGCTCGCAGGTTTGAAAAACTGGCCACATTCTCACCCGTTGCGAATCCGGCAAGTCTGCAGCATGGCACCATGCGCCAAACATGGCCCACCCTAAGAGCATTGCCATGCATCGGCATTGCTCATCCGGCAGCGCTTGTAAGTGATAGATCACACGACAGTTGCTATATGAGTTTGAATGCAGCGCACAGCTAGCGCACAATCCGAGCGGATTCGTGGCATCGCAACCCCACCCTAGCCCCATCCCTTTTAGCAGATCGTCGCTCGCGCATCTCCGCGCCCGTCCTTAGCGGCCCGCGTTTGTTCGGCCAAAATAAGGCACTCTTGAGTCGCATACTCCCCCGTAGGTCCACCCGGCCACCCCGCCAGCGCGGCGCGTGACCGCCTAGCGAAGTCAAAAACAAAAAAAGTGATTTTTTTGCATGACGGGAAAAATCGGGGATTGCGTCTTGTAATCGGAATTCGCGGGTGCTACACCATCGACAGCGATGGAGAATGAAGGGCAATTTTTGGAGTGCGCGAGCGACGACGGTCCCACGTATGACGGAGTAGGGCTGAACATTTTCGACGATCTGCAGTTGTGGGATTTAGAAGGCCTGCAGGCTTGGGCAGATGTTTGGGCAGCGAAAGCGTAGGGGAGAAAAGCAAAGGGATGAGAGTAACGACGAAAATCACATGGGATTTCGAAGGCAACGTACTTGAGCGGGAATCATTCGAGTACACAGGGCCGGTTGAGTGCTGTAAAGGACAAGGCACGGCGGATGCACAGAGGCAGACCGAGCTTCAAATGCAGCAGCAAGCATTCAATACGCAGCAGGCACAACTGGCCATGCTGAACAAGGCATTTTCTGGCTATCTTAATGGCCAGACTGGCTTCAGCCCGCAACTCATGTCTTCGATGACTTCGCAATTCCTGAATAACAACAATTCAGCCTTCAATCAGGCAGGGCAGCAAGTCAGAGCCGCACTTGGGGCGCGAGGCTCGGGCACAGGACAACTACCAGTGGGCGGAGATTACACGCGAGGCATTGCCGGTTTGATGGGAGCAAAAGCAGGAAGTCAGGCACAAGGTGTGTTGGGACTGAATGTGCAGAACGCCCAACAGGCATTGGCCAATCAATTCAATGCGGGAAGTCTTTTGAGTGGCAACGCGGCAACCCTTACAGGAACGCAGGGCGTCGCAGGTTCTGGAGCATCGAGTGCTTTGAATTCGTTTATTCAAGGCAGCAATGCGCCGGGATTTGGGACGGCTTTCGCCGGGGCTCTGGGAAGCGGTTTGGCGGCAGGCGCAACAGGCGGATTAGGTCGCGCACTGAGTGGCCTGTCGTCAGGGATCCCAAGCGCAGCGAACGGCCCGATTGGATTTGGGCCGACTGCACCTGGTTCTGCAACCGGAATCGGTTCCTGGTAGAGGGGGAAAAGCATGAGTACACCGGGGATTCGAAACATCATCGGGCAGGGGAATTTCAACGAACCCGCGACCGCGGATAACACTTCCGCGCCCGCGATGCCGCAAGTGCAGCAACCTTTGCCCGCTGTGCTCTCAGCCAAACTCAAGAAACCGTCAAAGCTTAAGAATCCCGGCCCGCTAGCGGCTGCGATTTCGAGAGCAAAACGCGCCCGGCAGACGGGCGACAAGTGGGGAGGATAAACAAGAATGCCAAAACTCAGCACTCCACCCGCAAAACCGGACCCAGGACCGCGCCCGCAAGCGAATGGTGATGCGGCCAGTGGCGCGGCGCACGTTGCATGGTTAAACGCGGATCGCGCATTTAAGGAATCGCAACCGCTACCGATCAGCGATGGGGGCAAGGGAGTTTCTAACTAATGGGCGGCACCACTCCGGATTTTTCTGGTTTTACTTACAGTGGCCCACCCCCGGCAACTCCCGCGCCCGACCCTACGCAAAACCAGCCGGCAGATTTTTCTAGTTTCGGCCCACCCATTACAACCAATATGGGAAGCTTCACGGGTGGGGCACCCCCAGCCGGAACGGCAGACCTAGAAAATCTTGTTAACCCATCAACGCAAACCTTGGGGAACGCTTTGCAAGCCCAGCAGACGCAGCCCCAGGGCCAAACGGGACAGCAGCCCGGACAGCAACCGCAATTCCAAGATCCGCTCGGGCCGATGATTTCCGATTTGGTTGCACGTCATCAGCAATTGATGCAGCAGACGCAGGCACCATCACAGGGCAGCCCGGTAAAGAACTTACTTCGCAACTTCTTCAGCGGCGCGGGCGATGCCATGATGACCCACGCGGGCTTGCCCAGTCCGAATTTGCAGAGGCTTCAACTCGAAAACCAAATTGGGATGTTGACCAACGCGCGGAGTTTATACCTCGACAGGCAAGCGGAAGCGGCGTCCCGTCAGATGCAATTGCAGATGATGAATACGCCGGCGAGTCCGGAGTTAGCCTCGGCCATTGGAACGCCTCAGCTCGCGGGCACGGTCATCCCGCCCGCGTATTTACCAGTCATTTCCAACGAAAATCGCGGCCGCGAAGCGGCCCAGATTGCAGCCCAGCAACGGCAAGACCAACTCGACCAAAACAAGATCACACTTCCGCCGACGCTGATAAACAAGACCGCGGCGGGTGCAGCCGGTTACCCCGAGTTAGAAGGGAAGACCCTCACCACAGCCCAAGACTATGCGACCTTTGAAAAACTCTCGCAGGCCCGTGGTCTGCAAAAGTTCGACACCGGGCAAGACGGGCAAGGGAAAGGGCGTGGAATTTGGATACTCGACAGAGCCGGTAATCCTGTCCAGCAGATTAGTTCTATTTCAGAATCCAAGCGAGCACTGCAAGCGATGGCCCCGCCGAAACCTTTGGCAGACGCCACAAAGCCCGTGATTGGATTCGACACAGACGGGAATCAAGTTCTTACCAGCGGAACGAACGCCCAGCAGTTAGGACTATCCGAGATTCGAGACGTTGGCCAGGCCGAAGCAGAAAAAGTTACCAATGCCCGCAGCTTGCTTTCAGTATTCAACAATCCCGCTCCCAATGATCGCGGCGCAATTCAACTCGCGCAAGACCTCGCCCGGCAAGGAAAGTTAGGCCCGTTGGCTGGCAGGTTCCAAGACTTTATGGCGGGCACTTATGGTGCGGGCGATCCGGAAGTAGAGGAATTGCGCACGAAAATGGGATTGCTCGCAACCGGATTGATGCAGGTTCACGTAGGAGCAAGAGGCAGCGCGGCCATGATGGAACACTTTGCCGATTTGGCCAATGCGAAGAAGATGGACGGGCCAACGCTGCTATCAGGTTTGAACGCGGAAAACAATTACGTCACTCGCAAGGCGATGATTCCGAAAAACAGCAGATTCAATACCGGCCTTGCTTCCCCCGGCGCGGGCGGAACTGGCAACACGCAAGACACTACGGCCCAATCGAGCGGCCACCAAGTAGGCGACCTCATCATGCAGAATGGGCGAACCTTCAAAGCAACGCAGGTAGATGGAAACGGGAAAGTTTTAGCAGCAGACCCACAATAGCCTAAATGGGCGGAACGCAGACACAATTCGATCCGAACGCGCCTTACTCTCCGGCGGGCAGCTTCGATCCGACTGCAAGCTATTCGCCGGCAACCGCCAAGCCTAACACTCTTGGCGATATGGCCGATGTAGCGCTGCAAGGATTGAAAGGGCTTGCCCAAATCAGTGCGCCCGGCATTGCCGCATCGCTGATAAACAAGACCGCGCCCGGCCTAGCAGCGAAGATGCAGCAGATTCCTTACATCGGGCCAATGATGCAACAGGCGGCGCCGTTGAATCAGATTCCAGGCATGGCAACCGCAGCAATGGCATCTCCGCTCGCGGAAGGAATGGTAACCGGCGATTTAGTTCCCGATCCGAATGCGCCTCGACCTCAACCCGCGCCCACGTCTCCGAATGCCGCATCTCCGAACGGTTCATCTCTTTTGAAAATCATGTCGCGTCATATTCCGGTCATAGGGCGAGGATTGCGGGCGATGGATACGGTGCAAGACTTGGCGAACTTGGGAACACAGCCCACGGCACCAACTCCCTCAGCGCCAACTCAGATTCCAGCGACAAACGGAATTCCCTGGGGTAGCGGTGGACAGGGACCGCTCGACTTGCGCGGGCAGATGATCCCCCGCTCTGCCGTTTATCCAGGCGCACCCTATCCGGAAAATCCGGGCACTTTCCCAGGTGCTCCATATCCAGAATCGCCATCTCCTGAAGTTCTACAAGGGAACGCATTGGCGCGAGGCGCGCAATCCGGGCAACCTCTACCGGGCGCGGCGTTAGGGCGGATTCCCAGCACACAAACACAAGTAGCGCCGCAACCCGCGCTCGTGCAAGCAGCGCCCGTTACTCCGCAGGCCGCGCCCATGCTTCAGTTCGATCCGGTTGCAAACTCATCTCAGCTTGCCGGTCATGCTTATGATCCGCAGACGCAAACCGCGACAATGCAGTTTAAGAATGGGCAGGTGCATCAATACTACGGTGTCACTCCGGACGATTGGGCGCAGTATCGCAGTTCATCTAGTCCCGGCAAGGGATTCCAGACTTACATCAAGCGCGATCCCGCAACCGGAGCGGGCCGCACGTCGCGACCGTTGACCGCGACCAGCGCAAAATCTGCCGCGCCCGTGCAAACGCAGCCCACAACCACAAACGAATTACTAGAAAGTTATATCGGGTTACTCTGAAAATGTCGGCCACTCAAAGCGCGCTCGCGGGATTGCAGCAGTTAGACATGAAGCACAGGCACGCGCCGCTAGAACCTCATCACTCGCAAGGTGTAGCCGATGCGTTGGTCAAGCGACTCGAAACCATCCGGCAACCCGTGCCGGTAGCAGTGCAGCGATTTCAGGACCGCGCAAACGGCCCAAAAGGACATTACGGGGTGCATGACAAGCTAGCCCGCGATCTGTTTAATCAGCCGGATTACCAAAGCTTGAATCCCGCCCAACAGGATCATGTTTCGCGGAAAGAATCCGAACTGAGAAGCAATCCTGCAGAAGCTCACCCGTACACGCAAAAAGGATTTACTTTTGGGCAGGCCCGGCACGTCTTGATGGGGCTCTACCGGCTACAGAGCGCGGCCAGCTCCTATCCTCAAGAGATACGCGCCAAGATTTCCGAACTGTCAGACGCGCTCGAATTGGACATTGCAGAAGCGGCAAAGCGCAACGGATTTTATCCGGAATACGCGGCACAGCTCAAGGCAGTAAAAAACGCCCTCCTAACCTCACGTCAACCGGCTGGCATCCCCAGCCAAACTAACCTCGGGCGTCCCCCGATGAATGGAGAAAGAAATCAATGGCCATCGCAACCCCCAGCCCCAGCAATGACGCAGAGTTAAACGCGCAACTCGATATTACCCGCGATGCTTCGCTGGCGAACCTCAGAACGCAATCCGAGGAAACACGGCAGCAGTACAGAGACGAAGCGGCCAAGATCGCGGATCAGAAACAGCGATCCGCCGAACTGGTACAGAGCAACGTCAATGCCGCATTGGACAATGCCGCAGTGCGATCTGAGGCAGAATACAATCAGGCGTTTAAGAATCTCCAAGCGGCGCAAGACCTCGCCATGCGTACCAGCGCGGCGAATCCCAGGGAAACCAAACTGCCTCTTGAGTTACATCGCCAAGTGATAGAGTCAACGCAAAAGTTTCTGTCCGCACAGGCGGACTATGTGAGCACTCATCCCGATAAAGCCAGCGATCCGGCTTACAACATACAGCTTGCGGAAGATGGCAACGGCGGATTCCAGCTTGTCAATGGACTCGACCCCGGACTAGCGGAGCAAGTTGCGATCGCTTTACCCGACGCGCAAACCATGCCGCTGGATGAATTGCGGCGAAATGTGCAGCGTCCGCAACAGCGGCAAGCTAACCCGAATGAGCCCCAGCCCCTAGTCACTTTCATAGATCAGCCGGACGGAACCTTTGACGCGAAGCTTATCACCGGGGAAACTTTCCGGGGATTCAAGGCGAGCGAAAACCGGGACGCGATCCGGAAGATTGCGGAGAGCAAAGTCAACACGCGGAGACATTACGAGTCACTCATGCAGCAGCAACCCGCGAATGGCCAGCAACCGCAACCGCAGCCCCAGGCGGCGCAACCGGCCAACAATCCCGCTATTAACGAGAACCAAAGCCTTACCGATTGGTTCCTAGACGAAACTGCAAAACGGTTTGGCTACCAAAATGGCGCGGAGATGGTTGCAGACCAAAACGCCCGCTACCAACACGAGCAGCAGAACAACGCACTGTTAGAACAGTTCAAGAATCAGCACACTGTCTCAGAGTTTTTCTTTGCTCACCCCGAATATCCAAACACGGATATTGCCAACGATGCGCTAGAACAAATCATCAATCGGAACGGATGGGAATGGACACCGGACACCATGGCAGCGGCGCACGCGCTAGCGGTGCAGAATCGTGTATATCAGCCGCTCACCCGAGAAGAAATCGCAGCCGCAAACGGCTATGCACCCCCCGCGCAAAGACATGCACCCCCGCCAATGGTCCAAAGTGGCAATCCTGAAACCAGTGGCACGCCCCAATTGAGTGAATGGCAGGTGCCTCTCGATCAATTGCGCAAAGCAGCGCTCGCGGCGCAGACGGGCGGAAGATAAATCTTGAGAGTGAAGGCATACAAACTCGCCCCGAAAACTCTCAAAATACTTGTGGAGTGGGCCAATGCCGGCCTGATTTCTACAGTGGGCAGGGAGCACGGTTCAGCCACGGATAGAGCTTTGATTCGCGGTTTTGCGCGTGACCTTGGGCTGATTCCCCCGGATAGCTTTTACCGGCCAGTTAGGGACGCAGGCCGACCTGTGCCGCAAATCGAAGCAACCGCACAACTCGCAAGCGATCCAACCCCGCAGGAAATTAGCAGAAGGGAGTTAGTCAGTCATGGCGCGAAAACGAGCTAACTACAAACAACTCGCTGAGGCACTGGACGAAGCAGCGCGAAACGGAAACCCCGTGCGCGATGTACTGCTGGCCAATGGGTACTCGCAGAGTGTTGCAAATCAGGGATGGGATGCCGTTCCTAACCGTGCTCTGAAATTAATGAAAGGGCATTCCAAGGGGAAACGGTTTCGCGAGCTCGGGAAATCCCTGCCCACACAGGAGCAAGAGGCGCTAGTCCGCGGCGCACTCATCAGCAACATCCAGGCGGGCGAGGACAAAGCAATCCAATCCATCAAGGCCCTGGGGAGCACGCGGGACCTGGGAATGTTTCAGCCGGAGATGCAAACCGGCGTCGTCGTAATCAGCGTGCCGCAATCAGCCATCGCCAGCAAGGCGGAGATACTGAATGCAGCGGAGGAAAACTGAATGCCTCCGACCAAATCAGATCAGAGCGAAAACACTGTTACAGGGCAACCTCTTACTGAATCTGTTCAGGCGGATTCGGTTCCAGCATCTTCTGGACTCTTTCGGGGGTCATCTGAATTGCGAAAAGTCTTGTCAGAGACTCAGCAGACGCAACCGCGTCACTCGATTCTTGCTCGCTCAGTTCGAGAAATCCTTTCCCGAACTTCTCCCGTGCAACCGACAGCACTAAGAGAGAATGTAGTTGTCCGCACAGCAGGCGCAAAAGATTAGAGTGTTCATCCATAGCGCCGCGAATTATACCCCGTTAGAATGGCCCGAACCAATGCCAAGATCGCGCAAGGTCAATCTCGAAAAAGTGCTGGCATCGCTCTATGCGGTATGCCCGAAATGTGCGGGCTTGATTTCGCCTGCGGAAGTACGCCGCGTGGACTTTGAGCGTATCGAGTGCCCAGTGTGCGGAGAGCAGTTCGCACCCCGTCCTGCGTAGGTGTGTGAACCTAGTTCACAGCCTCATGGCTGAATGTTCGACCGCTTTCCCGACCCGAACCATGCTAGGCGTTTCTGGCCGTGCTGAAAAACCGGCAGGCCGAAAAAACGGCCCAACGGTGGGTTGGGCCAATGGGAAACTTCAAGCCAAACACTCTCGCCGGGAATTGTACACCCGTGCAGCTATGCGCTTCTAGCGTGCGGGTGAGCCGCATTGTAGCTCTGCACCATGCGAGCCGTGGAAACCTGGGTATAGATCACCGTGGTTGACAGGTTTGTGTGCCCCAGCAGTTTGTAAATAACTTCGATAGGGCAGCCGTTATCGTGTAAGTGGGTCGCGAAGCACCGGCGCAGCACGTGCGGGTGATACTTGTTGGGGTCTAACCCCTTCGCGGAAGCAGCTTCTTTCAGTATTCGGCCAACGCTGCGAACGTTGAGACCCTGCAGTCCGATATTCGGGCCGAAGCTGAGGAAAAGGGCCGTCTTGGGAAGTAAGTCTGTCAGAATCCTTCCTTGCAGCATTTCCTGTCGCACGGGCAAATATGCATCCAAGGCAGCTTTGGCGGGCGGTGTTCCGTATAGAACTCGCCGTTCTCGTTTCCCTTTCCCACGAACGATGAGAACATCGGGTGCCTCAAAGTCTTCCAGCTTGATGCCGCACACTTCCCCAACCCGTATGCCGGTCGCATAGAGTAGTTCAATCAACGCGCGATCGCGCTCGGGAAACGGTGTCTTCAGTTCGCCGTCCAGCAGCGTGCGGATTTCTGCTTGCGAGGGCAAGTCAGGGAGATGAGTCGGGAACTTAGGCGTCATGATCCCACGGGCGACGTCAACGGGAACGAGTCCTTCGACGTACAGCCATTTCGCAAAGGATCGCACAGCCCCAAGCTCTCGCTGCAGTGACTTTTTGACCACTCCTCTCTCACCTAGATATCGCATGAACCCTCGCACGTGCTGTCGGTCGAGGTTTCTAACTGGCATGTTCCCTAGGTGACGCGAAAACTCATCGAGAGTCTTCTTGTAGGCCCGCAGGGTGTGTACGCTGCAATTCCGCGCCTCCAAGGAGCTGAGAAACTGCTCAATTGCTACATTCATGGCTGCCCCCTTTCGCCCGCGGATGGAACTTGTAATAGTTCGTTCGCAGGAAAGACATGCTGATGCCCAGATAAAGCTGCGTTGTGTTGATTAACGCGTGGCGCATGATCCGCTGCGTGTCGCGGATATCGCTACCACCTTCAAGTAGGGCAGTCGCACAACCGGCCCGGAAACGATGAGGCGAGACTCTCTTGCCCAGAACGCGCTTTGAAATCTCGCTTACGCAATGGTGGAGGTTCTGCCGAGTAAACGGCTGGCCGCGGCCGTGTTCACCCCATCTTCCGACAAATAGATAAGGGGACTCCGCTTTAGGGTCAAGCTGAGGACGGCTTTTCTCCAAGTACTCCCGAAGGGCGGAAATCGAGACAGGGCTAAGCGGCACTATGCCGTCCTTCGCGCCTTTCCCGCACCAAATCTGGACAATAGCGCTTTCCAAGTCGACATCTCGCAGCTTGAGGTTTATCAGTTCGCTGGCGCGCAGTCCTGATCCGAACATCAACAGCAGCATGGCACGGTTCCGAAGATCGAGCGGGCAAACGCCCAAAGACGCCACCATCGCTTCTACCTCTGTTTGGGTGACTGCGTACCCTACTTTTCTGTCCTGCTTGGGCAGGGGGATGCCGAGTGTGGGGTCTTTCCTGATTTTGCTTTCATCCAGCAGGAAGCAATAGAAACGGCGAAGAGCGAACGTCTTTCTGGTAACGCTACGTGCACGAGTGCCGTCCTTGAGTGTTGCGGCGAGAAACTTTTGGACGTTCTCACGCTTTGCCTTTTCGAGCGGTTGCTTGAGCCAATTAGAAAACTGTGCAAGGTCCAAGAGATAGGACGCTACGGTATTCTCCGCGAGTCCGCGCTCCATCCGTAGATAGTTGGCAAATTCGTTGAACAGGGGATTGCTCATTCGCCACCCCCCGCATTTTGGAGCAACTGCAGAGTGACCTGTCCTTCGGCAAGGCTCTGATTTCCGCCGGCACAGTTCAACGAAGCAACCAAGGCGTAATCTCGAAACGCATACCAAAAGTCCAGTGCAGGCTTGAACCTGTCCGGCTCTTTTTGCTGTGCTGCTTTGGCTAGTTCTATCGCTTCCCCGGCCAGATGCGCGGCGAGGGCAAAGACACCGTAGATATCGCCGTAAGGCTTGCGGGTTGCCAGCTGTTCGATTTGTTTGTTGATGGCCAGTAGCTGTGCGCTATCGGGCCGCTTGCGTGTATGGTGCAATGCGGATCGAACCTCAGACACAAGATCGTCCGTTTGTTTGCTATTGAGCGATTGTTGGGATTCCCGCTGTTGAGCGGGAAAGGGATGGGTGCTAAGTTCCTGAGTAGCCATTGCGCCTCCTTAAGCGGCGAACTGGTTAGGGCTGGGTGAGTGTGTCACGACACTCGCTCAGCCCGTTGTGTTTTGGGGAGGGCCGGACATCGGAATTACACACCGTGGCCGCCACGGTGTCAATAGCAATAGGCTGATAGCATTTTCCCCGTCTATGGAGCAGGATCGGATTCCGGACGAGCTATCCGACTATTTTTCGAAGATCGGGCGCAAGGGTGGTTTTGCGCGGGCCAAGAAACTTACCTCGGAACAGCGCAAAGCGAGCGCCACGAAGGCATCAAAGGCCGCAGCCAAGGTTAGAACACGCAAGGCGAGAGAGAAAGGGAAAACCGCGAGAAGCTAGCGCACAATTCAGCGCACAATGAGTGCCGCTCACCATGCCCCAGCCCCGCTTATTGATAAGGAATCCGCTCGGAAGTGATTGATCCGCCGTAGGCGCATAGCAGAGCCGACTATTAAAAGGGCATTGCTCTGCCAACTGAGCTACGCGCCCACATTGCTGTCGCCAGCCCCAACGAGACTTCGTATATCAGGTCGAGTATCCCCCGTTGCCGTTCCCACCGCAAGGGATGCTGCGAGCCGGATGGATAAGGACCTGTTGTCGATCGCCTCTCTTAAGAGTTTACCATTGGCCGGCGCGAGCGGAGAAGCGGGTTTCTCGCCGCAACACGATCATTTGCCGTTGCGCATGATCCTGCGGCGCTCTACATGACAAGGGAAGACGTCAGTGCCCAGAAACCAATCGGGCGCGCGCTCGGCATGATTGTTAGCGCCACAACTACTTCCCAAGTTTCCCCTTGACAGCTGTGTTGAAGCAGATACTATTAGTGAATGTTTATGCATTTATGTGGATAAATATGCACTATGAATAAATCCCTAAGACAACGAGGCATCTTGGAACTGCTCAAGCAGGGTCCGGTCGCCAGTCAAGAAGACCTGCAGCGAGCGTTGCGTAAACGCGGACTCAAGGTCGGCCAGGCAACACTATCGCGAGATATACGCGATTTGCGCCTGGCCAAGACGGCTGACGGTTACTCTCTGTCTCAGGGGGATGGTTCGTCTGCGCCAGCATTGCCCCCGGTGTCGCGGCTGGTTCGCGAATTCGTGTTGGAAGTGCGCGCAGCCCAAAACCTGCTCGTGCTCAAGACCACCATTGGCAGCG
The DNA here is from genome assembly GCA_963832245.1 of uncultured Acidobacteriota bacterium. Taxonomy (GTDB): domain Bacteria; phylum Acidobacteriota; class Terriglobia; order Terriglobales; family Acidobacteriaceae; genus JABDBE01. Next base: position 731,265 of record CAWHTG010000003.1, on the reverse strand, counting down.
CCCAGCCCGTGGCGGCGGCGCTCGATGAAGAGGAGTGGCCGGAAGCCGTCGGCACGATTGCGGGAGATGACACCATCCTGATTGTTTCTCCGGACAAAGAGGATGCGAAGAAGTTGGCTGCCCGCATTGAGGAGCTGCTTGCCTGATGCCGGCCAAACTCAAGACCGCCGTGTTGGGTGCGACCGGATACTCGGGTCTGGAGCTTACACGGCTTTTGCTGCGTCATCCTCAACTGGAAAAGCCGGTCCTGCTCCGGCGCAGTGACACCGACGCTGGTTGCAACCTGGCGGAGATGTTTCCTTCGCTCTCGGGCAACGGAAGCTATGCGCTGCAACCGCTGTCGTGGCCGGCGCTTAAGCAACAGGGCGTCGAGTTGCTTTTTCTGGCTACTCCGCATGAGGTTTCGCGTTCGCTCGTGCCCGAAGCCATTGAGCAAGGACTTCGCGTCATTGATTTGAGCGGAGCATGGCGGCTCAAGCAGGCGCAAAATCGCGCGGTTTATGGCTTTACAGATGCGGATTCGGCGACCGCGGCTGAACTCACCAAGAATGCGGTCTACGGACTGCCAGAGTTGAATGCCGACCGGATTCCCGATGCAACCTTAGTAGCAAATCCAGGATGTTACCCGACCTCAGTCATTCTGGCTTTAGCGCCGCTGCTCCAAGCCGGTGTCGTGGATCGCGAGCGTGGAATCATTTCTGATTCCAAATCTGGTGTGTCGGGCGCGGGCAAGGAACCGAATTCCCGCACGCACTTCGTTTCGGTGGCCGACAACCTTTCCGCTTATTCGGTTTTCGGTCACCGGCATGTGGGAGAGATGCTAGAGCAATTGAAGCTGCAGACGTGCGAATTACTTTTCACTCCGCATCTGCTTCCGATTCCCAGGGGAATTCTTTCGACCATCTATGTGCGTTTGAGCCGTGAGATGAAGCCGCTCGAAATCGAATCGTGTTTTCGCGACTTCTACACTGGCAGGCGGTGGGTGCGGATCTTCGCGACGCCGAAGCTGCCGGAAATCCAGTTCTCGCTGCACACCAACTATTGCGATCTCGGCTTTTGTCTTGCGGACGATGGCCGCCGCCTGGTGCTGGTCTCCTGCGTGGACAACCTCCTCAAAGGGGCGGCCGGACAAGCAGTGCAGAACATGAACTTAATGTATGGGTGGAAGGAAGAGGAAGGCTTACAGTGAAAGTCGTAGTCAAAATCGGAGGAGCCGCACTCGAGGACAAATCGAGATTGCGCAAGTGCGCCCGGGCAATTGTTGAGTTGGCGCAGGATGGTCATCACGTTGCCGTGGTACACGGCGGTGGGAGCGCGCTCACCCGAACCCTCAAACTGCTGGGCAAGCAAAGTGACTTCGTCAACGGGCTGCGCATCACCGACGCCGAGACCCGCGATGTCGCGCTGATGGTGTTGTCGGGAATCGTGAATAGAACCCTGGTGGCAGCAATCGTGGCAGCAGGAAGCGCAGCTGTAGGTCTCTGCGGCGCGGATGGCATGGCCTTCCGCGCACGCAAAAAACAGAATTCAGGCTGCGACCTGGGATTCGTCGGAGAAATTTGTTACGCCGAGCCGCGCTGGATCGAGGCCATCTGGGGCGCGGGGGGCATTCCGGTTCTCTCTTCTGTGGCGCTCGGCTCCGACGGCGAGTACTACAACATCAATGCAGACCAGATGGCGTCTGCATGCGCTGTAGCCTGCCACGCCGATACTCTGATCTTCCTCACCGATGTAGACGGGGTGAAGGACGCCGAAGGCGTAGTGATTCCCTGGCTGAACACCAAAGATGTAGGCGCTTTGGTCGCCGCTTCGGTTATTGGGGGCGGCATGCTTCCCAAGCTGGAAGCTTGCCGGGAGGCGCTGCATCGCGGCGTGGGAAGGGTAAGAATTCTGCCTGCAGCGCAGGTCGAAATTCTGCCGCAATTCTACTTCACCAAGCTCGACTGCGGGACGGAGGCGATTGGAGCATGAGTCTAGCCTCCGTCATTCGGTCGGAAGAAAAGTTGCTGCTTCCGACGTACGACCGTCACAAGATCCTCTTCAAAAAAGGCCGTGGCGTGTATCTGTGGGACTCGCGCGGAAATCGGTATCTCGATTTTTTGAGCGGAATCGGAGTCAACGCTCTTGGACACGCGCATCCTGCGATCCAGAAAGTGTTGAAGCGCCAGGCGGGCCGGCTGATTCATGTTTCGAATCTGTTCTTCCACGAGTACCAGGCGGAACTGGCCAAGCGATTGACCAAGATCTCAGGCCTCGACCGAGCCTTTTTCTGCAATAGCGGAACCGAAGCCTGGGAGGGTGCGCTGAAGCTGGCTCGCATCTATGCGCGCACTAACAATACCAATGGCCACCGGCCGAAGTGGCGCATCCTCGCCCTCGACAACTCATTTCACGGACGCACCTTTGGTTCGCTGGCCACCACGGGCCAGGCCAAATACCGCGACCCTTTTGTTCCGCTGCTTTCCGGGGTTGGCTTCGTCCGATTCAATGACGTCGACGACCTGAAACACCAGTTCGATGCGGGCGTGTGTGCGGTTTGCCTGGAGACAATTCAAGGCGAGGGTGGAATTTGTCCCGTCAGCCCGGAATTTTTGCAACTCGCACGAAAGTTGACAGAGAGCAACGGCGCTTTGCTGATTCTCGACGAGATTCAATGTGGTTTAGGACGGACCGGACGTTATTTCGCTTACCAGCACCACGGAGTGAAGCCGGACATCGTGACGATTGCGAAGCCGCTCGCGGCGGGATTACCGTTGGGGGCGATTCTCATGACCCATCGCGTGGCTAGCAGCATGCATCCGGGCATGCACGGCACGACTTTCGGTGGAGGGCCGCTGGCCTGTGCGGTCGCGATCGAATTTCTGAATGCAATGGACGAATTGTTGGATCACGTCCGTTACGTCGGAGGCTATTTCCGCGGGCAACTTGAACAACTGAAGGCCGGGCACGGCTGTATTCGTGAAGTTCGCGGAATGGGACTGATGCTCGGCATGGAACTGGAGTCCGCCGAAATCGCCAAGACGGTTCTTTTCGCATTAATGCAAAACAGAATTCTGATCAACCGAACTCATGAAACGGTGCTGCGTTTTTTGCCGCCCTACATCATCCGAGAAAAACATGTCGATGAAGTAATCCGAGCACTCGATTCGGCGTTGAGCTCCAGTGCTTTGAAACGGCATCGCGCGACGAGCTCGGTAGTAAGTCGTGGCACAAAACCGATACGCAAGGAGTCGAAATGAATAGTCAGTCATTGAATAGAACCACGGTCGTTCCTGTACGGGTTCCCAGCACCTTCTGGGGGCCGGACTTGGTCTCGACCCGTGATCTGGGACCTAGCGGAGTTCAGGCGGTGCTCCATCTTGCCGGAATTATGAAAGCGCGTCCCAAGGATTTTCGCAGCGCGCTCGCCGGTAAACAGATGGCGATGTTTTTTGAAAAGCCTTCGTTGCGAACCCGGCTGACGTTCGAAGCAGGGATGGCGAGCATGGGCGGGACCACGTTCTTTGCCGACCAGACTCAAGAGCGACTCGATGCACGCGAAAAACTGAGTGACATCGCGCATAACCTCGAGCGCTGGGTGGATGCCATCGTGCTGCGCACCTTTGCCCAGGAGACCATTGAAGGGATGGCCGAACACGCGTCCATTCCAGTCATTAACGCCCTTAGCGATCTGGAGCACCCTTGCCAGGCATTGGCCGACTACTTCACGTTGCAGGAGCGCTTTGGCAATCTTAAGAATGTCTGTCTGGCCTACGTTGGAGACGGAAACAACGTCGCGCATTCGCTCATACTCACATGCGCCTGTCTGGGGTCCAAAATCCGGATCGCCACGCCCGAAGGTTACAGTCCTGATGCGCAAATCGTCGCGGATGCCCAGGAGATAGCCGAACAGACGGGCGCCGTGATCGAGATGCTTACCGAGCCGGACGCGGCGGTCGAAGGCGTCGACGCGGTTTACACCGACGCGTGGGCCAGTATGGGCCAGGAGCACGAAGCTGCAACGCGCGCCCGAATTTTTCCGCCTTACCAGATGAACGAGGAACTTGTAGCGGGAGCCGCTCCGCACGCCGTATTCATGCACTGCCTGCCCGCGCATCGCGGAGAAGAAATCACCGACGCGGTAATCGACTCGGAACGATCGGTCGTCTTCGATCAAGCGGAGAGCCGGCTGCACGTGCAGAAAGCCATCTTGTATCTATTGCTGGGCGGGGAAACCCGATTGCCGACGAGGAGAGCTCATGCCTGAGAAAATCGTACTTGCCTATTCGGGAGGTTTAGATACCTCAATCATTATTCCGTGGCTGAAAGAAAATTACGCCTATGACGTGATCGCGATGGTTGGAGATGTCGGCCAGGGAGACGACATTGAAGCGGTGGTGGCGAAGGCCTATGCTACCGGCGCAGCGAATGTGGTCGTGGAGGACCTACGCGACGAATTTCTGACGGGGTACGTGTTCCCCGCGCTAAAAGCGGGAGCCGTCTACGAACACAAATATTTGTTGGGCACATCGCTGGCACGTCCGGTGATCGCGAAACATCAGGTTGAAGTCGCATTGCGAGAAGGAGCCACGGCCGTTGCTCACGGGTGCACGGGTAAAGGCAACGATCAGGTGCGATTCGAGTTAGCCTACCAGGCGCTTGCGCCCGAACTCCGAGTGATTGCTCCTTGGCGCGAGTGGTCGCTCAAATCTCGAGAAGACTGTCTCGACTATGCGGAGCGGCACGGAATCCCGGTCGCCGCCAGCCGCGACAAGATTCACAGCCGCGACCGAAACCTTTGGCACCTCAGCCATGAGGGCGGGGAATTGGAGGATGCCGCCAATGCGCCGCTGGCCAGCACGTGGCAACTCACTCGTTCGCCACAAGAAGCACCGGACCGAGAGGAGCAAGTAACTATCGGCTTCGAGGCCGGCGTTCCGGTCTCGGTCAATGATTTGCAACTTGATCCCGTGTCGTTAGTCGAACTGCTAAACGAAATTGGTGCCCGCGACGCCATCGGCCGAGTCGACCTGGTGGAGAACCGGTTCGTTGGTATCAAGTCGCGAGGTTGCTATGAGACCCCAGGCGGAACGTTGTTGGTCACGGCTCACCGCGAACTCGAGGCGCTGTGCCTGGAGCGCGACGTTACGCACTTCAAGCAAAATGTCGCTCTAAAATATGCGGAACTGGTCTACTTCGGATTCTGGTTCACGCCGCTCCGCGAAGCCCTCGACGCCTTCGTCGAAAACACCCAGAAAAATGTAACTGGGTCGGTTACGCTCTCTTTGTATAAGGGCAACGTCTCCGTGGTGAGCCGCCAATCCGAGCATTCGCTTTATTGCACCGATCTGTCCTCGTTCACGATGGGCGACAGTTACGACCAGAAAGACGCGGCAGGCTTCATTCGCATTCTCGGCCTGCCCTCGCGGTCGCGGGCCCAGGCGCATAAGCGGGTTGCCAGATCGGAGGTGGCGCAATGAAGATGTGGTCCGGCCGTTTCCGGCAGCCTCTGGATCCGGATTTTGAACGCTGGCAGCGCTCGTTCGATTTTGACCGGCGTTTGTTGACGCACGAACTTGCAGCCAGCAGTGCTCATGCGCGTGCGTTGAAAAGTGCCGGCATTTTGGATTCGACCGAGCTGATCGCAATTCTCCAGGGTTTGGAAAGGATCGGCGAGCAGACCGTATCGTCGCCCGAGTTTCTCGAAGACGACGAAGCCGAAGACGTGCACCACTTTGTCGAAAAACAACTGGTCGCGTTGATTGGCGACATTGGATACAAGCTGCACAGCGGACGCAGCCGGAATGAGCAGATCGCGACCGACCTTCGTTTGGACGTGCGCACCGCTATTGACCAAATTCGGGCTGACGTGGCGGCGTGGGGCAATGTTCTCCTGGATCGGGCAGAGCAAGCGGGGGATGCTGCCATGCCTGCCTACACGCACTTGCAGCGTGCGGAACCCGTATTGGTATCGCACTGGCTGCTAGCCTACGTCGAAATGTTTCTGCGCGACGCGGAACGACTCGCGGATTGCCGGAAGCGGATGAATGCTTGTCCTCTGGGTTCTGGCGCCGTCGCTGGAGCCACATTGCCCTTGGATCGTCGGGCAATGGCGGCTGATCTTGACTTCGATCAGCCAACCGCAAACAGCATCGATGCCACCAGTGATCGTGATTTCGTCCTCGAGTTTGTCAATACGATTTCATTGCTAGCTCTGCATCTGAGCCGTTGGGCGGAGGAGATGATCCTGTTTTCGTCTGAGGAGTACGGCTTCCTTCGCTTGCCTGAGGCCTACTCCACAGGAAGCAGCGCGATGCCGCAAAAGAAGAATCCTGATCTATTGGAGCTCACGCGCGGCAAGTGCGCTCGCGTTATCGGAGACGCAACGACGCTGCAGATTTGTTTGAAAGGCTTGCCCCTGGCCTACAACAAGGACTTGCAGGAAACCCAAGAACCCCTGTTCGACGCGGCCGACACCGTGATTTCGATATTGCCGCTCGTGACCGGATGGATGAAAGCTGTTGAGTTCAATTACGAAGCCATGCAGAAGGCATCGCAATCGGGATTTATGAACGCGTGGGCTGCCGCCACTTACTTAGTGCAACGTGGTGTCCACTTCCGTCTGGCGCATGAGCAGATCGGAAGAGCTGTGCAGCTGTGCTTGGAAAGGCATTGCGAACTTCAAGATTTGTCTCTGGAGGAATTGCGGTCAGTGAATGCGAAATTCAATCAGGATGTCTACGCTTGTCTGACGCTTGAATCGGTCCTTGCGATCCACGATGTACCCGGTGGTACGGCCCCAGCCCGAGTCCGGCAAGCGATAGCGGATGCGCGAAAGAGGATCGAATCGATCCGGGAGGACGTCCATGCGCACGCGTAAAGCTATTCTGCCGGATGCCCAGCGGATTCATACTCTGATCTCCGCCTACGCTGGAGATGGGACGCTGCTGCCGCGGACCTTGGCCGAGATCTGCGAGAACGTACGGGATTTCGTGGTTTTGGAAGATGGCGGCCTGATCATCGGCTGCGGTGCGCTGCATCTCTATGGCCCGCATCTGGCGGAGATCCGCTCCATCACCGTCGCGCCGTCGCAGCAAGGAAAAGGCGGCGGTGGGCACCTGGTGAAGGCGCTGCTGGCGGAGGCGAAGAAGCATCGCGTCAGTTGCACTTGCTTGTTCACGCGCGCTCCGGAATTCTTCGCTCGCCTTGGTTTCACTACCGTGCAGCGCGAGGATCTGCCGGACAAGATTTACAAAGATTGCCACGTTTGCCCCCGTTTTCATGCGTGCGACGAAGTGGCCATGGTGCGCGGCGAGCTACCGAAATTTGCAATTCTGCCCGAACCACCGAACTGGCTGGTCAAACTTCAGGTGTGAAGCTACCTGTTCCGTCGTCGGCTCTATGCTTGAATGCCGCGGTTTTGCAAGCCCGCCTATTCGCGCTATCTTATTCTCATGCAACTTCGTGGATGCGGTACCGCTCTTATAACCCCTTTTCGTCAGGACGGCTCCATCGACGAGCCTGCCCTGCGCAACCTGGTGGTATGGCAGGTCGAGTCCGGAATTGATTTTCTGGTTCCCTGCGGCACTACCGGCGAAACTCCGACCCTGACGCATGACGAGTGGCTGCGGGTCGTCGATGTGACCATTGAAGTGGCCGCCGGGCGGGTGCCCATCATGGCTGGAGCCACTTCCAACTCGACGAACGATGCGGTGGAGAAAGCGAAAGAAATCGCGTCGCGGCCTGGCGTGGATGCGATCCTTACGGCTTCACCTTACTACAACAAGCCGACTCAGGAGGGGCAGTACCGGCATTTCCGCGCCATTGCCGAAGCCGTTGACAAACCGATTATTCTCTACAACGTCCCAGGGCGCACCGGCGCTAACATCGAGCCCGCGACGGTGGCCCGGTTGGCGGAGGTACCAAATATCGCCGGAGTGAAGGAAGCCAGCGGCAATATAGGGCAGATGGCGGAACTGTGCGCCGTGGTGCCGGAAACGTTTCTTGTCTTTTCTGGCGACGATGCGGTTACCTTGGCGCTGATTGGGTTAGGAGGCGTGGGCATCGTTTCTGTCGCTTCCAATGAAATTCCCCGTGAGATGGCAGATATGACGCGGGCTGCGCTGAATAACGATTGGGATACAGCGCGGCGCCTTCATCGCAAGTATTTGGCGCTGATGCAAGCCAACTTCATTGAGACGAGTCCTATGCCTGTGAAAGCAGTGCTGGCGATGATGGGAAAAATCGAGGAGGTCTATCGCTTGCCGCTCCTGCCCATGCGCCGCGAGACGCGATCCAAGTTGCAAAAGATCGCCACCGAAGCGGGAGTAATTGCCAAGCCGGCAGCCCCGCCCGCCGACGCGGTCAATTTTTACATCTATGAAAACTGGCTGGCTGGGCCACACAAGATCGTTCTGCACCGGTCCAGTTGCGGGCAGTGCAATCACGGCAAGGGACGTCCCGCCGGACACGACGCCAACCACGCGCGCTGGCATGGGCCTTACACGACGCTTACGGAAGCGCGGGAAACCTCACAAGGCATGGCCGGCGTGCTGATTCGTAGCGAGTGCAAGTGCATTTAGCGATTTCCAACCGACAATCCTAACGGGTGCCAGGGTTGGAGTCGGCAGTTAACGATAGCAAGCGGAAAATCCCGTATACTTTCCCCGCATGGAATCCCTTAGATCAGCCATCGAGCGTCTCGCCTCTCTCGAAGTCGAGAGCAATCCGGATGCGCGCCAAATCTTCATGGATTTTCGTGATGAGCTGACCCAAGGTAAGATTCGCGCCGCAGAAAAGATTGATGGGCAATGGGTGGTAAATATCTGGGTGAAACAGGGTATTCTCCTGGGATTTCGCCTGGGCGAACTCAGCAAAATGGGCGAAGATGTGAGCCTTTCCTTCGTCGATAAAGATACGTTTCCTGCCCGGCGATTTACGGTCCGAGATCGTGTGCGCATCGTGCCCGGCGGGTCATCTGTGCGGACCGGCGCCTATGTGGCGCCTTCTGTCATCTGCATGCCCCCTATGTTTATTAACGTGGGCGCCTACGTGGACGAAGGCACAATGGTGGACTCCCACGCGCTGGTCGGCTCCTGCGCTCAAATTGGCAAGCGCGTGCATTTGAGTGCGGCGGCGCAGATTGGCGGGGTGCTCGAGCCGATTAATTCGTCTCCGGTCATTATTGAAGACGATGTGCTTGTGGGGGGCAACTGCGGCATTTATGAAGGCACGCTGGTACGGGCGCGGGCAGTGCTGGGGGCGGGCACAATCCTGACGCGTTCCACTCCGTTGTATGACATTGTCCGCGGCCAGGTGTACCGAGCTACCGACGAGAAGCCTCTCGAAGTACCCGAGAATGCAGTCGTCGTGCCAGGGTCACGAGCGGTGACAAAAGGTCAGGGGGGAGAGTGGAATCTATCGCTCTACACACCGGTGATTGTGAAATATCGAGACGAGAAGACCGACCAAAGAATTGAACTGGAGGAATTGCTGCGATAACTCAGGATAACCGCCGCGCAGCATTTGAAACCAGGGGCGAAGCCGTCTCGGGTGCATTCATTCGGGCGCGAAGCTCGAGATGTTTCTGGCGAAAGTGCGCCTTGGCGCGCTCACCCCAGGCCCGGACAAAGTAGTAATTTAGCCCGGCGCCGATGGCCGAACTGGCGATTGGAATGACGCGGCCCGCCCACTTCTCAACAGCCTCCTTGCCGGCCTGCGCTGCGATTCGCTGAATTACCTTAGGCACGAAGCGATTCACCACCTCTTTTTCCAGGATCTCGCGGCTCACGTCTACACCCGCGGCGCTGGCTGCCGCAATCCAGAGCTCCGCTGTCTCTTCGTCGGTGTTGTATTCGAATCCATAGATCAGACTTAGTTTCTGAATCGTTCGCAGAGTGATGCCGGCCAGGATGCTAAGATCTGGAAGCATCGTGAATATTCCGCCCATGCCCAACCCAGCGCCTTCGGCTGCAGCCAGCTTCATTGCGCTGTGGATGACGCGGTTCGCCAAATCGTCAAGCAGGCTAATGTCGACCGAGTAAATCCCCTGAAAGCTGTTGACGGGCACACCATATGCGGCTCGAAGCTGCAGGAGAAATTTGTTCGGATCAACCTTCACCGTCTCGTAGGCATGCTGAAAGCCGCGCCGCAGACCATTTTCGATGCGCCGCCGCAACCATGACTTGTGCTGTTGTTCTGCCATCTGACTTGAAGTTACCTTAACGAACTTAGAAACACCAGTTTCCAGTGCATGTTTCTCAGGCAGCGTCGCCGGCTCACCGGCATTCCGGTCAAGCTCCGTATGCTACGATCAATGGACACCTAAAATGCCAACTGGAAAACTGCACATCGTACCTCTCGGCGGTCTGGGCGAGTTTGGAATGAACTGCATGGCCATGCGCTGGGGCGATGACATCATCGTCATCGATGCGGGCCTGATGTTTCCCGAGGCCGAACTGCTGGGCGTGGATATTGTTGTTCCGGACATTTCCTACCTGATGGAAAACCGGCACCGGGTGCGCGCCATCATCCTCACCCATGGTCACGAAGACCACATTGGCGCTCTTCCGTGGATTCTTTCCGAACTCAACGTACCAGTGTGGGGCACCGAGTTCACGCTCGCATACGTGGAAGACAAACTGGAGGAGCACGGACTGCTGGACGATGCCGAGCTGCATGAAATCCGTGCGGGAGAGCGGTTTAAGGCGGGGCCGTTCACCATTCATCCCATTCACGTCACGCATAGTCTGGTAGATTGCGTTTCGTTAGCCATTCACACGCCGCTCGGTGTGCTGATTCACACCGGCGATTTCAAGGTGGACCCCACTCCCACGGACAACAAGATGTTCGACCTGCATGCGTTCGCGGAGTACGGGAAAGAGGGCGTGCTGGCACTTTTTCAGGATTCGACCAACGTCGAGCGCAAGGGATACACGCCGAGCGAACGGGCGGTGCGACGCAAGTTCGACGAGGTCTTCGCCCGCACCGAGCGGCGGTTGTTCATCTCCTGTTTTTCTTCGTCGATTCACCGCATCAAGCTAGCCGTGGAATTAGCGTGGGAACACGGACGCAAAGTGTCATTTATCGGGCGGTCGATGACCAGTTCCTCCGAGATTGCCGAAGACCTGGGCTACCTTGAAATTCCCGAGGGCCTACTGATTCATCCGGGCGAGATGAAGAATTACGCTCCCGAGAAAGTCTGCGTGATGATCAGCGGCACCCAGGGCGAGCCCATGTCGGCGCTTTCGCGCGCAGCGGTCGACAATCACAAGCACGCCAAAATCGAGAAAGGCGACACGGTTGTGCTGTCCTCACGAATCATTCCGGGTAATGAGAAAGCGATCTACCGCATGATCGACCATTTATTCCGGCGTCAGGCACACGTAATTTACGAAGATGGATCGTCGCCGCCGATCCATGTGAGCGGGCACGGCAGCCAGGAAGAGCTCAAACTCATCATCAATCTGGTCAAGCCAAAGTACTTCATTCCAATTCACGGTGAGTACCGGCAATTGAAGCTGCACGCCGAGATGGCGGGCGCAATGCACAGCTCCGTAGGAAGTGTGATGCTGATCGAGAGTGGCGACATTCTGGAATTGGACGAACTGGGCGCCCGCAAGGCGGGCCGCGTAAACGTGGGCCGGGTGTGCATTGATTCCGGCTCGCGAACCGACGTAGTCGAGGATTTGATTATCAAAGATCGCCGCCACCTGAGCGAAGACGGAATCGTGCTGCCGATCATCGCCATCAACAAGCTTTCGGGCCGGGTAGAAAGTTCGCCGGAAATCGTGACCCGCGGTTTTGCCGCCGGCGAAGACGGATTCGTGGATGGTGCACGGCAACTGGTGATGCAGACGCTGGAACAGTCAAGCGAGGAAGAAAAAGCCGACTACGGCGTGATCAAAGAAAAAATTCGCGCGGATTTAAAGCGCTACATCTCAAAGCAGACGCAGAAACGACCTCTGATCATGCCGGTGATATTGGAGATCTAGTGCTAGTGTCTGGAATTCGCTTGGGAGAACTTTCCACCACAGAGTCACAGAGAAACAGAAAAGAAACAATTGTAGATTTTCTCTGTGTCTTTGTGACTCTGTGGTGGAAAAGTATTTTTGGAAGTCAGCGCCACTCAGGAACGCAGCGGAGATGATCTTATCGTTACTCTAAACGACATTCGCGAAGCTCAAGCGCGCTTGTGCGGAATCGCCGTGCGCACGGGGTTGATTCAAGCGACGTTGAGTGACGATGGCGCCGGGCCAAGCGCTCGCAAACTATATCTCAAGCCCGAAAACTTGCAACCCATCGGGGCATTCAAACTCCGCGGAGCTTACAACAAAATCGCATCGCTTTCTCCGGAAGAGCGGAGCCGTGGCGTAATTACGTACTCCAGCGGCAATCATGGGCAAGGCGTTGCTTACGCGGCACGGGCGCTGGGAGCGAAAGCCGTCATTGTGATGCCGAACAATGCGCCCGCCATTAAGCGCGAAGCAGCGGCATCCATGGGCGCGGAAATCGTGTTGGTGGGGCCGGGTAGTCTGGAGCGCCAGACCAAAGCGGAAGAACTGGCTGCACGGTATGGTTATATCATTGTGCCCCCATTCAACGATGAGAAGATCATTGCCGGGCAGGGAACGATGGGGTTGGAGATTCTGGAGGATCTGCCTGAGGTCGAGACCGTACTCGTACCGGTTGGCGGCGGAGGAATGATCAGCGGTGTCGCCGCCGCGATAAAGTTAAGCAAGCCGAGTGCAAAGGTGATCGGGGTTGAGCCTGAATTGGCGGCTGACGCGCAGGCCAGTCTGCGAAGCGGAAAGATAGTCGAATCCTCTGCCGAACAGGTTTCCCGTACGATCGCCGACGGATTGCGGACACAGAGCATTGGCCGGATCAACTTTGAGCATATCCGCCAATACGTGGATGACATTTTGACGGTCAGCGAAGACGAGATTCGCCAAGCTATGCAATGGCTGGCAACGAATCCTAAGACTGTAGCCGAACCCAGCGGTGCCGTTGCGGTGGCGGGATTTTTATTCCATCAGGATCAGTTGCCCAGAACTACGATGAATGTTGCAATCATCAGCGGGGGCAATATTGATCCCAAGATGTTGCACGAGATCTGAAAGGTATGAGGCGTAGCTAGGCTACATTGTAAATTTAGAAACAAAACCCAGTCTTTTGTCATTCCGAGGAGCGCAAGCAACGAGGAATCTGGATTTTCGCCAGCCATGCGAGGGATCTGGGTCGCCGCGCTTCGCTCGGGTGACACTACTCGAGTTTTGTCCGCCGTCTGAGACGTTGCAAGCAACGTCTGTACAGGAATTTGTCGTCATACGAATACGGTATTCCGCTAAGTTGAAATTATGCAATTTCGATTGATGATCGTTGTCGCCGTCTTGTTGTGCTTTACCGCCCGGGCGGACACATTGCGGGGCACGCCAATAAGGCCCGCCTCCATCTATCTGTCGCCGGATTCCAATTCGAGCAAGCTTGCCGACATCGATCGCGGCCGCGAAGTGGTGATCCTGGAAACTAGCGGCGACTGGTTACACGTTGAGGCTGTGCTCACGGAGGAAAAAATCATCACCGGCTGGATGCTGAATAAGGGGGTAGTGCAGGCTTCGACGCCGAACGGCGACAAGATCGTGTTTGGCGAAGCGGTAGACTCCGAAGACCAGGCTAGCCAGCGCCACGGGCGTCGCGGCGCAGCGCAGGATGCGATGCGACTCTACTACCGCACAGCAGAGTATTTCCCTCATTCGCCGCTCGCGGGCGAAGCCATGTATCGTTCAGCCGACATACGCTGGCAAATTGAGAAAGCTGACGTGATGTCGCGGCCGTCCGCGAAAGAGAAGGAGGCATATCTTCGAGAGGGCATGACCGAGGACTTCATGAAGGAAGTGATAAAGAAATTCCCCGGCACCAAGTGGGCGGATCTGGCAGCCTTTCACCTGATCGACAATAAGCTCTGTGGCGAGTGGCAAGCCTCTTCCAAGTGTCCTGAGAAGGAAGCGGAAATATATGAGAAATACGCTAACGAACATCCGCAATCGCCGGCTCTCGTGGAAGCGTTGTATGATGCGGCATGGCGGCGCTCGGCCCTGATTCAGATTTACAGGACCGAAGACCAGGCAAAAAAATCGGATGAATCCAGAAGCAAGGCCATCGCTCTGGCGCAGAAGGCAGTGACGCAGGCCCCGCAGAGCGACTGGGGAACGCGCGCTCAACGGCTGTTGTTCATGATCGAGCAGAACATTCCAACCTATGGGAACGGGGTAGACTAATTTGCCAATTTATCAAGCGGTGGTCCTCGCCATCATTCAAGGGCTGGCGGAATTTATTCCCGTATCCAGCTCTGGGCACTTGATTATCGTGCGGCGATTGCTCGGGTGGAACGAACTTTCGCCGGCGCACGAGCTTACGTTCGATGTGGCGCTGCATTTCGGTACGCTGCTTTCCGTCCTGTTCTATTTCAGGCGAACCTGGTTTCAGATTATCCGGGCGGCGCTGGGCGGCAAGGTGGTGCGCTTTTCCGAGGCGGGCGACTCCGACCAGAACCTCACAGCGGAGGAGCAGCGTGAAGAGCGTTTACTTCTTTGGTTCCTGGCAATCGCTACGATTCCCGGTGCTATTGCCGGGAAATTGCTGGAACACTCGGCTGAGGACTACTTTCGTGAACACATCTATTTGATTGCTACGGCATTAATTGTGGTCGCGCTATTAATGTGGTGGGGAGAAAAAGTCAGCCGGCTTACGAAACCGCTAACCCGCATCAGCTTTGCCGATGCGTTTATCATAGGTTGCGCTCAGGCTACAGCGCTAATCCCCGGTGTGTCGCGTTCTGGGTCGACCATTACGGCTGGGTTATTTAGAAATATGACCCGGGAAGCCGCGGTCCGCTTCAGTTTTCTGTTGTCCACGCCGATCATCGCGGGCGCTGCTTTGCTTAAGGCTCACGAACTCAGGAAAGAAGGTTTGCCCGCTGGAATGCATGCGCCGTTTCTTTTCGGAGTGCTGGTTTCAGCGATCGTTGGATATTTCACGATTGCCTGGCTGATTCGATATCTTCAATCCAATAGCTTGAAAGTCTTTATTGTTTATCGCATCGTTGTGGGCGTAATCGTGATCGGTCTGGCGTTGATGTGGCATCTGCAATAGGCGGCACAGAGTCACGTCGACGGTTGCTGGCACTGGTGGCGTTCACGAGCCGATTAGTGGCACAGGTTGTGTTTGTCATTCTGGATACTGGCAAGAATCCTGAGTTGTGTGGTTCTCCTATTCTTGTCATAATCGAAAGGCTCTGGCAGAGATCTGGCACCGCAAGCAGGAGTTTTGTTCCTGCGCAGATCAAACACGCCTATGAGGTATCTCGCACAGATCTTTGCCCCGACCAACAACCGCCGGCTTAATGAGTTGGTCGGCTTTCTTTTGTGCATCTCCGCGCTCCTCCTCTTCCTGGCATTGGCCTCGTATTCGCCGCTGGACCCGTCGTTGAACAGCGCTTCCGTGCTCACCAATTCGCGAGCCGCGCGCAACTGGATCGGCGTGGCTGGCGCGCTTATTTCTGATCTGGTCTTGCAGGGGTTTGGGATTGGAGCCTTCCTGCTCCCTATCTTCTCCGCAGCGCTTGGTCTCCGCTGGTTTCGTTCACGCAGGACTTCATCGCCAATCGCTAAAGTAGTAGGCGGCGTCTGGATGATAATCTTCGTTCCCGCGCTGCTGGCGCTCCTGCCCGGACACTTGCGCTGGATGAACGCGATCCCGATCGAAGGCTTGTTTGGCAGGATGGTCGGGGATTTTCTCATCCATTACTTTAATCTGGCGGGAGCCTATATCGTTTGCGCGAGTGTCCTGGCCGTAGCCCTTTACCTTTCGACGGCGTTCTCCTTCGCTGCCCTTCGGGTGTGGGCCCCAACGCGTTTCGCATTTGCAATTGCGCTGTGGGAACGCTGGAAAGACTGGCAAGAGGCACGGGCCAAGAAGCGCATGCAGAAAGAACTGGAGAAGCGCCGCGCCGCTCCCAAGCCAGTCATCACGACGCAGATGGTTCCGGCTCGTCCTGCAAGTCCGCCCCTGCAACCGCAGGTGCGGAATCCGGAACCTGTTCGAACCGGCATTGACCGGACGTTTGCGGAAGAAGGCGGTGATGAGACTCAGCATTCGGTGGTCGAGTCACGGCCTCAGCCGCAGGCAAGTTTTCCAGAAGTAACGGAGCGGGCCGACAGCGCGCAGAAACCAAAGACGACTCTGCCCCGCATCGCCGCCGGGGGTTTCAAGTTGCCTCCGAGTTCCTTGCTGCATCGGCCGGATGAGCAGCAAGCCATCGATGCTGGCGAACTCAAGCTGCTGGCCCAGGTGCTCACGGGAAAATATGCAGAATTTGAAGTGCATGGCCAAATCACCCAGATCAATCCCGGCCCCGTGGTTACCACTTTCGAATTCAAACCTGAGGCGGGCATCAAGTACAGCCGCATTACCAACCTCACGGACGATCTGTGCCTGGCCTTGAAGGCGGAGAGCATCCTGATTGAGCGCATGGCGGGCAAGTCCACCGTGGGCATCCAGGTGCCCAACCGCGAACGCGAAATCATCTGGCTGCGAGAGAACATTGAATCGACGGAATTCATTGGATCGAAGTCAAAGCTCACGCTGGCTCTAGGTAAAGACATCAATGGCCGCATTGTCACCGCCGACTTGAACGGCATGCCGCACCTGCTGATTGCCGGATCGACCGGAGCAGGGAAGAGCGTGGCGATCAACGCGATGATCATGTCGATCCTGTATAAGGCGACGCCCGATCAAGTTCGCCTGATTCTGGTAGATCCGAAACGGCTGGAGCTGGGCAATTATGAAGGCGTGCCCCACCTTTACACGCCCATCATCACCGAACCGAAATTAGCGGCCAATGCGCTGCGCAACGCGGTGCGCGAGATGGAACGGCGGCTCAAGCTTTTGGCCGAGAAGGGGGTTCGCAACATCGACCAATACAATAAACTCTTCGATGAAGGCGCAACGCCCAACCTGTTCGGCGACAATGCCGATGAACGTCCATTGCCGTACATTGTCATCATCATCGACGAATTAGCCGACTTGATGATGCTCGATTCCAGCAATGTGGAAGAGTCGATCACGCGGCTGGCGCAGATGGCGCGCGCGGTTGGTATTCACCTGGTTCTGGCAACGCAGCGGCCGTCGGTCGACGTGATCACAGGTTTGATCAAGGCGAATTTCCCCGCGCGTATGTCATTCCGCGTGGCAACCAAGGTGGACTCCCGCACGATTCTCGATGCCAATGGCGCGGAAGCTCTGTTAGGCCGGGGGGACATGCTCTACCTGCCATCCGGGTCCGCGCGCGTTCACCGCCTGCACGCTCCTTACGTCACAGAAAAGGAGATCGCGGCGGTAGTCGAGTTCTGGCGGTCTCAGGGCACCGCGGAATATCAGGAACAGTTCTTGCAAGCACCAAAAGAAGAACGCGAAGACTCTGGCTCGAAAGCTGATGCCGAGGGAGATGAAGAGGCGGCAAACGATCCGCTCTATGAAGACGCCGTGAAGTTAGTGGTTGAATTTGGTAAGGCTTCTACGTCCCTGCTACAACGCCGTTTGCGCATTGGCTACGGGCGCGCCGCGCATCTCATCGATTTGATGGAGCGAGATGGCATTGTGGGTGCGGCCGATGGTCCCAAACCACGCGAAGTATTGAAGCGGCCTGGCTGGCTCTCCGAAATCGAAGAGTCACTCCGATAACTTCGCGGTCAAGAAGGCTCAGCCTTTCGCCATGCTCTGAGGTTGACCGCATACAGCACGATACAAAACAAGTTTGCGGGGATGAAACCCCACTGCGATGTCTTGAGTCCGATGAAGCAGATAATGACGCTGTTTACGCCGGCCAGAGCCCATCCTTCCCAATGTCTCCTTCCGACCAGAAGCGTTGAAAAAATCGTAAGCACACAGGACAAATAATCGAGCCTCAGCTCCACTGAAAAACACCTCCGCTGCTATTATGCGGCAAAGTGCTTAGGCTTTCTATGTGACCTTGAAGCTCTCGTAACGTAACGTTGGTACGTGCACTAAGGGGGGATGGGTCCGCTTCAGATAATTATCCCGGAAGAGTGTGTCCTGGTTTGTTAGCGAAGTCATGCCAATGGCTAACCAGATAAAGAAAGAGGGCCATCTTTGGAGAGATTGCCCTCTTCTTTGCACGCCAGTTACGGGTTAGAACGTAACCTTCCCGACGACCTGCACCAGCCGTCCGGTTACACCTGCGGTCTGGAAAGCTCCGTAGATGCTGGTTGGCTGAGGCGCGGTAGCGAAGAATTGTCCAAAGTTCCCCGCCGCCAGGTTGTTCTGCGGGAGAGCGAAGTGAGGATGGTTCAGAATGTTATAGAAATTCGCTCCCAGACTGAACCGTACGCGCTCACCTACATTGAAATTCTTCGCGAGCGAGGTGTCCGTATCGAAGTAGCTCGGTCCCCGGAAGGAGTTGCGGTTGGGAGATCCGAATCCGGTTTCCGCACCCGAGGCTACGAACATTGAAGAAGTGAGGCACGCATGCGGATCCAGAGCGTTAGTTCCCGGGGTGCCACAACTCGGGAAATTCTGCCCCGGCAACAGCGTCGCGAAGATGCCATATGCGTTCGGGACATTGCCGACCGCGACATTGGTGTCGAAGACGGAGTAAGGCTGTCCGGAACGGGCAAAGAAAGTGCCCGAAATCGACCAGCCGCCCACTGCCTCCTGCAAGAATTTGTTCTGGAACTTGTACGGCAACTCCCAGACATAACTAGCAGTCAGGTTGTGCCGTATGTCGCCATCCGAATTCCCATAGTTCTGCCGCAGGTTGAACGGGTTTAGCTGGAAGGTGGGCTGGGTGAAACTATACGGTGTGTTCGGCAGTCCCGTTAATTCATCCAGAGCGTGGCTCCACGTGTAGTTCAATTGGGCGCTGAAGCCGTAGCCCGCTCTCCTTGTAAGCGAAGTAACCAGGCCCGCGTAGTTGGAGACTCCATGCGGGGACAGGAGAAAGATCTGGCTGAAGCGGGGATCCGGCGCCGTAGCCGATAAAGGCAGGCTCGATCCGGCATTGACCGCGTTCGCCGAGCCATTGAAGATGAGCTCGTCGTATCCATGGGTGCCCACGTAGTTCACATCCAAGGATGTCTTCGACCCCAAGGCTTGTTGGACCTCAACGTTCCACTTCAGATAGGTGGGATTCTTGACCCTGTCCGTCGAGTAATACGTGGGCGCAGCAAATCCGGGAACGGTTGAGAGACTGGCCAGAGTGGCCCCGGAAGCGAATCCCGCGTTGAAAGCGGCATTGGAGTTCGCAGCCGAGGTTTGGATATCCGGGGTCGTTCCGAACGTTACTCCTGGCGCTACAGGAGTATTGTTAAGCGCGCCGCCCGACAGGGTGAATGCATTCAAGGTTGGCGAGTTGAGTTCGATGTCGGAAACCAGCACGCCCTGGTATAGGTCGGAGAACAACCCGGCTCCCGCCCGGATCACTGTATTGCGGCCGAACGGGCTCCAGGAGAGGCCGATCCGTGGCTGCCATGCCACGGCCTGCAGGCCCGTGAAGGCTCGATGCTGGCCGGTCTGGATGATCTGGTCATAGGGAACGTTTACATCGTGGCTCAGTTGGTCGAACGGAACCGCCAGACGGGAGAAGCAGTTGGTCTGGCATACCGCGTTGGAGTTGCGGTCTGCGCGCAACGCCAGGGTCAATTTGAGGTTACTGGAGATCTTCCATTCGTCCTGGGCGTAGAGACCCAAGCTATAGATAGCGATTGGATTCTCCGGAAACTTTGTAAACTGCTGGAAGTACTGGTCGCCACCGGCTCCGCTAAGCGCTCCATTGGCGAAATCAGTGACGCTTTTAAACGTAACCTGGCCGCCGGCAAAGGTCTGATTTCCGTAGTCACTTACATCGTTGCGCCGGAAATTTACACCCACCTTGATGGTATGGTTGCCACGATTGATGGAGAGGTCATCCAGAATTTGATACTGCGTAACGTTGCGCCCCTGGGGAAAATTCGCGGTCACAGAGCTATTCCCCTGCGTTCCCCCCAGGTCGGAAAACAAAGCATTTCCCGCGAAGACGATGGTGTCATAGGGCATTGCGGCGAGTCGAACTGAGGCCGGGCTGTTGGGCTCAAAGACAGCGCTGTACCACATTCCCGAAGCCACCAGGCTGTTGACCACGTTGGGGCTGAACACGTGCGTTTCATTCAACTGACCGTCATCCGTGGGCTGAACGCTGCTTACGCCAAACAGGTTTTGGTTGACGATATCCGTGGTGGTGGGCTGCCTTCCACGGTCGATGTGAATTCTTCCGAAAAGCTTGTCGTTGTTGCTGATGGTGTGATCGATTCGTCCGGCCAGTAACCACTCCTTATTAAGGTTCGTGCCACTCGCGTGGTAAAACAACGCGCAAGGAGCAGCGCCCTGGCCAAACAAAGTTCCGTTGAGGGTCTTTCCGTTCAGGTCGCCGCATCCTTGAGCTCCCGAAGGATCTGCATTCAGTCCAGCAGGAGTGAAGCGCGAGAATGTCGGCGTAGAGTTATACAAGCCGAAAACCTTGTTGTAGAAGGGGACCTCTGCGCTTTGGTTGCCACTCAGCGTATTCGAATTCAAATTGCCGATGACCGCCGTCTCGAACTGCGGGCTGGGCAGGAAAATGTTTTGGGTCGAAGGCAGAACATAACGCAAGCCCTCATAGTCGACAAAGAAGAATGTCTTGTTTTTGATGATCGGTCCGCCAAAAGAGGTTGACCACTGATTGTTCACGGCGAAAGGCCGCGGGCTCACTGGACTGCCAGGTCCTACGAACTTGTTGAAATAGTCATTGGCGTTCAGTACATCTCCGTTGTAGTAGTAGTTGGCATTCCCGTGAAATTGATTACTGCCTGACTTGGTGGTGGAGTCCATCTGCACGCCGGCCTGACGTCCATATTGTGCTGTGTAGCCGTTGGTAACAACCGCTACTTCCTGAATTTCATTGGCCCCCAGTGTCAGGTTGCTCGATCCGCTGTTGTTGAGCTGCAAGTAGGGGTCGTTGTTGTCGTTACCATCGAGGGTGAATAGATTCGAGGTTGCGGGCAAGCCATACGCGGTAAAGTTACCGAAACCGCCAAACGCGCTCCCGACGTTCATGGCTACGCCCGGGGTGGTCTGGGCGAAGAAGGTTGTATCATTTCCTGGATTCGGCTGCAGCGCGATTTGCTTCTCGCTAATGGTCGTGGTGAGATTGGGGTTTTCGGTCTGCAACAGTGGGGCCTCGGCCGTTACCTCAATCGTCTGGCTCTGCCCACGAGCGCCGAGACTCAACATGACATTCGTGATCTGTCCGATCTCAACGTCGACGGCGCGCCTGGTCTCTGCCATGTTGGAAGCGGCGGCAGACACCACATAGTTTCCCGGCTTCAGCAGCGAAAAGTGATAGTTCCCGCTTTGATTTGTCGCCGACATTTGCGTGCTTCCCTCGGAAGTACTCTTCAGGGTGACCGTAGCTTGAGGGATTACGGCGCCGCTCGAATCTGTCACCGTACCAGTTAAGTCGCCTGTCGTAACCGATTGCGCGAAACTGTATAGACCCGAGAGCGCTAGAAAGAGCGCCAACACTTGTAAACTTTTCACTTTTGCAAACTTCATAACTATCCTCCGATTGGTCGTTCTCGAAAACACAAACCTGCACTGATTCGCACGGCTTCGGTTTCGTTGATGCATCCAACGCACCAGAAATCCTGATCATCGAACGGCTGTGATGGATCGTTCTTCCTGCGGGACGAAACTCTATTGGGAACGTACGAACGTGTAGTTGTTCAAATTGCGGAATTGGCAAGCTGTCCCAGGTCTGGTAGCTGGTCTATGTGAATCTATAAATGGTGGACGCGGATTATACAGAATTCAGTACTCCTCTTCCAAAAAGTTAGTAACTGTCACCCCAGAGACAGCTGCCAAATGTTTCTGACTTTGTTATCGCTCACTGTTGGAAGCGAGTTTGTTGCAAGCGTGATGGGCTCATAACGCTTGGCTGAGCGCTTGCGATCCGCGAGTGCGCAAGCGGTTCCAGTCGTGCTCGAAACGATACCAGTGCGCAGAACTTTGTGACCAACCATTTCGTACTATGAAGCGTCAATAGCTTGTATGGGGTGGTCACCGCAAATCGAAAGCCGTCTGCGTGAACTTCGCATGATGATTCCTGAAATCCGCGCCGTGATCGCTGATGATGAGCCGCGGATGCGCGACCAGTTGCGACATCTGCTGGCTGACGAAACCGGAGTTGAAATTATCGCCGAGTGCAGTGATGTGCTCCAAACCATTATCGCGGTGAAGACCCACAAACCTGACTTGTTGCTGCTTGATATCGAAATGCAGAATATCGATGGCTTTCAGGTTCTGAGTTCTATTCCGCGGGACGCGATGCCTATCGTAATCTTCACCAGCGCTGACGATCAGCACGCCATCCGGGCGTTCGAGGCTCGCGCGCTGGACTATTTGTTAAAGCCATTCGATCAGCAACGTCTTCACAGCGCCATCGAGAGGACGCGAGGGGAACTTCTCAAAGCCCACGACCGTCATTTGACCCACCGTATTCTTGATTTGCTGGCCGAGGCCCGGACCGGATCGCAAACTGAGCGGCGATTGGTCATCAAGACCGCGGGCCGCGTTGTTCTCGTGGACATGGATGAGATTGATTGGGTAGAAGCGGCAGGGAACTACGTTGAGTTAAAGACAAGCAGCGGGGCTTACCTGCTGCGCGAGGGAATTGGACGCCTGTCGGAAAGACTCGACCCGAGCCAGTTCGTTCGCATCCATCGCTCCATCATTGTGAATGTGCGGAAGATCAAAGAACTGCAACCCTGCAACCGGGGCGAATACATGGTTGTTCTCAGAGACGGCAAGCAACTGTCGTGCAGTCGCGGCTACCGCGCAAGACTACAAGAGCTTATCGCTGCGCGGTGAAGATGCACTCACGCCGCCGAATCTTTTGAAAACTATTGCTGGAAAATATCCACTCTCACATCCGGATCCGCCGGGACGGCCGAGAGTTGGAAGAATTCGTCGGATGAGACCAGGTACAGAACATCAGCATTGTTTCCGGCCAGCGTGACCAAAACTCTGCCATTAGCATCAGGGGGAGTGGTCTTTTCGGAATCCTGAATCTGGCTCAGTCCGTTGGCATTACTGACATCCGATGTGACGCTGAGGACGTTGGACCCCGCAATCGCAATGGTGACTACGTTGCTGACGGCTGTGTCGGCAGGCGCGAGTGAACCACCCGCATATGTACCTGAGAGCGAAAACGCTAACTGCGGTGTCATGAATCCGAAACTGACAGCGGAGTCTGTGCCGATGATGAATGCCTGGTTGTCGCTCACCATATAGAAGACAGGTTGCGCCGACGTTGGCGTCGTATTCTGAAAGCCAGATCCAGTTGTCGGATTCGGAGTCAGAGCCACACGTCCGTTCGTGATGGTGTAAGTCCCCGATCCGCTTGGCTGGGACAGCGTGCCGGCAAGATTCTCGTCGGAGGTCAGGTTGAAAGTCCCGCTTGAGGCCAGAAACTGTCCAACCTGGCCCTGAGCCGTGGATGCGTTCAGCGCGGTCAGTTCGAAAACACTGGCAGCGTTGAGGTCACTGCTGGGTGTCTGCTGAAGGATCATACCGCTGACCAGAGGATTGCCGCCGGTGGTGAAGGGATCGATTCCCACAACGACCAACTCACCTGAATTGACAACATAGAAGCTGTAGACGGTGGTTGCACTGGCCGTTTTGATCGTTGCCTGTCCTCGACCGCTGGTGGGCGCAATCGCCGTGTAGGTGCCGGTGAAGGCAACGCTCGCAGAGACGCCCGAGCTGGCGTCATCGGAATCGAGCAAACCACTGGTAAAGTTCCCTGCTCCATCCGCCACAAATTCTCCCGCCATGCCAAAACGATTCTTGCTGGAGTCAATTCCCAAAAAACCGAACGCGTAGTCGTTGATAATCTGGTTCATGTTAAATGCGCTAGTGTCTTGTCGCAAAAGCACGCCAGAATTATGAGATAAATTGCCCGTAAATCCGCCGGAGCTGTCGTCGAACTCAATGATATTGTTTGCATCCCCCTTGGCCGTCATAGAGATTGCGAACGAACGGCTGCCCGTGCCTCCGGTCAAAATGTTGAAGGTCATGAATCCGAGGCCGCTTGCATAGATGGAATATGTGCCGCTGAAGGTTTCATTAACCGCTAAACCGCCGGTAGTGTTTATGTCCATCACTCCACCGGAAATATTCCCGCTGCCATCCGCCAGAAAGCTGCCAGCAGCCACGAAAAGCCCATTGACGTCAAAGCCACGAACCGAGAACGCAAAGTTGCCCATTAGTGTCGAATTATCGGTAGTCCCAGGGTTGATGGTGATACTCAGACTTGCGGTAGCGCTCTGCTGCGGCGTCGAGGAGTCGACGACTTGAACTGTGAAGGTATAAGTTCCGGTTGCGACGGGTGTCCCGGAAATCGCCCCGCTTTGAGAATTAAGAGCGAGCCCAAACGGCAGGCTGCCGCCCGTCAGACTCCAGGTGTAGGGCGGAGTGCCACTGCTCGCCCGCAAAGTTGCATTGTAGGAGCTGTTCACCATACCATTGGGCAATGGCCCGGTCGCGACCGACAGCGGCGGCGGGGGATTAATGGTAATGCTCAGCGCCTGGGTGACGCTGTTACCCGCGGAATCCGTAACCTGCACAGTGAACTTGGAAGTCTCCAGAAGGGTAGGCGTACCTGAGATCTGGGCGGAACTGCTGGTGCTGGTCGTCAGAAAAGTCAATCCGGCGGGGAGACTGCCTGAAGTTATCGTCCAGGTGAACGTCCCAGTTGCGCCTGCGGCGTTGACAAAGGTTGGTCCATACGGAACACCCAAAGCTCCCGCTGGAAGCGACGTCGTGGTTATCGTCAGCACTGCGTTCAGAGTAATCGATTCAGTGGCAGTAATGCTGCTGTTCGCTACTGACGTTGCCGTAATGGTCGCAGTTGTATTTGTTGAGATAGTGCTGGGCGCCGTATACACGACTGAGGTTGTGGTGTTGCCGCTCAGCGTTCCGGGACCGGTAAGGGTCCAAGTCACACCTTGATTGTTCTTGTCATTGGTAAGCGTGGCGGTGACGGTCACTGTGGCCCCCGGATTCAGCGATTCTCCCGAGGCCGGCGCCAGCGTGATCGTAATGGTGCTGCTACCAGAACAACCGGCGAAAACCAGCGTCCAGACAAGGATACCCACCACCAGCAACCAAAGAACTCTCAATTGATTCAAGGTTTCTCCCCTGAAAGTTTTAACAACATCTTGGCGAAAGAGCAACCCCGCTAGAATGAGAATAGAACCTGAAGATCGATCCTGCGGGTAGCCGAGCCGAACGAGTACGGGCCGCCAGCGAGAGCGTTCGATTCGCCGAACAGTGGGGAATCGAGATTGCCGACCGGCGGCGCCAGGTTCACGCGGTTGAGAACATTTCGCGCGGCGACGCTGAAGGTCAAATTGTAGCGCCGACTGGTTGGGGCTGCCGCGCTGAAGCCACCGCCCTGGCCGCCAGCTCCGCTCAATCCCCGGCCACCCAGCCCACCTCCGGGAAAACCTCCGCGGCCGCCACCACCTCCGCCTCCACCTTGCCCGCTACGAGCACCTTGACCTGCGCCTACCTCTCGCCCGAAACCAAAGGTCTTGCTGAGGCGCAAATTCATGGTGAAGAGCGTATGCCCTGTCCCAAGATTGATTGGGATGACCTTCTGCCCGGGCGCGGGAGTCAGGTTGAAAGTCCCCAACTGGGTGCACGCTAGGTTCGAAACGATCTGCGGCACGCTGCAGGTTGCGGTCGAAGCCAGCGCGGGCCGATCGTTGAAAATAGAATCGCCGTTCAAATCCTGGCCGACCGTGACGTTATAGGGCTGCCCTGAACTTAGGATGATAAAGGGATTCAGACGAAACGCGTAAGGCAGCGAAACTGTCCCTCCCACAACCACGCGGTGGTGCACATCGAATGTCGACCGCCCATAATCTGCCATGGGATCGTAGGAATTCGAAAGAAAGTTGGCGCTAATGGTTGAACCGCCTCCCTGACCAAAGCCGCCGCCCCCGCCGGACCCCGCTCCCAAATCGCTGTTGGCATAGTTCAGCATGTAAAAACCAAAAAGCGAAAGCTTGGATCCAACGTTAGTTCGGAAATTCGCAATCAGCTGGTTTTGCCGGAATATGCCTTCGGAGTCGTATTGATAGATATTGTCGGCGCCTCCAAAGGGCCGGATGCCAGGAGGATACGTCCCCGGCAACGGGGCGTTGGCATTGCGCAAGAAAAGCTGATGCTCTCCGTAAGAATTTATGTAAGTAACGGCCACGGTGGTGCTTTTGGCAACCTGCCGCTCGACGCCAACCGCCGATTGTATGGTCGAGGGAGCTCGCAAGTTGGAAGCGATTTGGTAACTCGTCGGAGAGATCTGACCGGCACTGGGGTTCGCCTGAATGATGCTTTGCTGTTGGGTAAATCCATTCAATCGCTCTGCCTGCAGCACAAGGTTGTACGGAAAGCGGTCATAGAAAATACCAAAGCCGGCTCGCAGGACGGTCTTGGGCGTTGCCTTTTTTGCGCCGCCGCCGAGCCCCCATGCAAAACTTATTCGTGGAGCAAAATCCCCATGGTCGTGAATATCGTTCTGAGTCTCGAAGCGCAGTCCGTAGCTGAGCGTCATGTTAGGGCGAATCCGCCAATCATCCTGTCCATAAAGGCCCGCATCCACCACGGTGACCTCGGAGAGTGGCTGTCCAGTGGTGATCGAAAACTGGCTGGCGCCGCACTGCGCTAAGGCGCCGGGCGTCGGCACCGTCGGCAACGCTGCTATCAACTGCGACAGGCATGAAGTTCCAGTCGTTACATTGGTCTCGTAGGCAGTCAGAGACGAAAATGTGAACACGCCATTGAAATTTGTATTCGCCGTGTTGGAATCGGTCATCGCGCGCAAGCGTCCGCCGAATTTTATTAAGTGGTTGCCGTGAACGATCGAGGTGTAATTCTGCACTTCGTAATGGTTCTGCACGTCGGAGCCGTTTCCGATCTGATTCCCTCCATCTGTGAATGCTCCCAGCACGGAAATGGTTGGCTGGAAATTCTGCACAGTCTGACTACTGTTGTCGTGGAGATACTGGAAGCGGGTCTCGTTCACGACGTTTGGGCTCAAGACCTGGGTGTCGCTGATCTGCAAAGTATGTTCAGTTGAGCCTGTGTTGTAAGCCTGAGAAGGAAGAGAAAACTGTCCCACTCCCTGGTTGTCTTGGATGTCACGGTAGAGCTGATAGCGGACGGTCAGGGTGTTGCTTGGAGTGAGCTGAAAATCGAATCGAGGACCGATATTGGTTCGAGTCCGGGCATTGGGGAGTGCCTGCATGAAGTTGGCGGTAGTTGGGTTGGGGTCAGTAATCGTGGGCACGACAGCATCCACAACGTTGGAGTCGTCGACCTGCCTGCGCTCGGCGTTGAAGAAGAATGAAGCCTTCTTGCTCAGAGGACCGCTGACGCTTGCTTCGAACTGCTCCGAATGAAAAGACGGCTGGTTCGGTGCAAACGGGCTCAACGCATCGAAGGCGGAGGAGTTGCCCATCAGCATAAATTGGCCGTGAAACTTGTCTGTACCCGGCTTGGTGAAGATTTCAATCCGGCCATAGCCGAGTTTGTCGTACTCCGCAGAAAACGGATTCTGATTGATGCGGATCTCTCGGATTGAGGACTTGGGCGGGAGCTGGCCGGCGGTAAATCCATCGATATAGATCTGTCCCCCGTTCGGTCCTGCGGACGGCCCAGCCAGCGCCTCAAGTTCCTGCTGCAACTCGTCGGGATCATCGGACAGAGCTTCGAGGTCCTTGCCCTTGATTACGATGGAGCTGGCATTCTCCGAGGGGCTCACGCTGACAGTGTTGCTTTCTTCCTGAACTTCAACTTTTTCTGGTTGTACCTGGATCTCTAGCGCAATGTCGAACTGCTGCACTTGGCCTGGAGACACAGCGACGTTCTGGTTGGTCGATACGGTGAACCCCTTGGCCGAAGTCGTCACCGTGTAGGTTCCTGGAGACAAGTTATTTAGTTCGTAACTTCCCTCATTATTGGTAACCGCGCTCGACTTTTTACCTCCAGATGCGGTCGCGGTAACGCTGGCTTGCGGGATTACTGCGCCGGTAGGGTCGGTAACCCGGCCGCGAAGTGTGCCCGACGAAGTTTGCGCAGGCAAAGAACCGGTCAGCAATGAAACGAAAAGCGTGACCCATATGCCTGCAAGACTTCGCGACTGGCCAGACTTCATCAATTCTCCTGAAGCAAAACTTATCCTGCGAACTGAGCTAAGGTGTCGCACCCGCCCCGGCATCTGCGCCAGCGCCTCCGAGATTCCAGGGAGAGAGAAGCATTGCCGCTCGATTGGTGTTGGGTGAGGCCGACAGAATGGGTTCCACGCCGCTCAGCAATGTGATCGCGGTTGGCTGAGTATTTGCCGTACCCTGCGTCGTAACGATCATAACGGCATCGCCCTTCTGTAAATCCGTGAGTGTCACGGCGGGCATTCGGATCAACATTTGCTGGAAATCGGGTGGCCCACCCGGATGTGTCACGCCAGAATTGCCGCTTGGCGTGGCGTGATCCGCCCTGGCTTGAGCACCTCCATCGGAAGCGGACGCGCCAGGCGCAGCATCGGGAGAGTCGCCCCGCAATCGCTGGGCAGTCCGTTGAGCAAACTGAGGGGGAACTTTTCGCAGCTGCGAGTCGGCGGCGATCCTGACCGTCACCGGCTTCTTCGATACCAGATCCGTCAGCGTGATCGTGTTGTTGGCCGCGTCCGTAGACGCGACTAAGCCCGCAATATTCCGAAACGTCCCGGAAACAACTTCGTCGGCCGCCAGCTCTGTGCCATCCGGGCTGCGCTCGCCACGCGCCCGCAGTTGATCGCCGGCACTGATTTGATCGAGCGTGCTCGGCTTGGCGTCATCGAACTTGACCGAGTCAGGAGAGTATCGGCGAATAATCGTATTCTTCGAAATGTGAATCGTAACCGCCTTGCCCTGGCTGAGAACTGGCGCCGAAAGTGTAATCGTTTCGTTGCCCGTATCGACTTTGCTCACTAACCCGCCAACTCCGCGCTTCTGCCAGTCCTCGCGATCACGCTCCTGCTTCGCCGTTACGTCGGATTCTTTCATGAGAATGACAGAGGAGGCCTCCACAGACCTTCCGTCGTCTGAGGCCTTGCCGCGAGCCAATATCCGGTCACCCACTTGCACCTCCTGCAACTGAATGGGCGTCGCATCCTTCAGATCTTTCTGTCCGGGAGCAATGCGAACCAAGCGAGTGGCATCCTGGACGAGGATGCTGACGGTCGATCCAGCGTCGGTGGCAAGCATAATGACATTTCCAGAAACAGCTTTTACCACTCCTACCGGCTTCGCTGTTCCAGCAGATTCGGGCGGATGAGTCTCTTGAGCTTGATCTGAAATAGCGTAACTGAGGGGGATGAGATTCAGGCAGACCAAGCCGAGCGCCAGTAGGCGAGCGATGCCCAGCACACCAATTCGGGTCGACTTCATTCTCTCCGCCTCATGCTCTGTAGCTTAATAGTCTTCGTCTCCTGTGCTGAAAAACCGAGGAAAGGTTTACTGGCTGGGTGGAAGTTGTCACCTATGCTCGGAATCCTTATTCCAACACATTCGTGCACGAGTACGACGTAAAGAATCGTCAATCGACTGTAAATTTCTGTGCCCACATGACTTACGCGGGATCGGTCAGCGAAAAGGGCGTCTTAGGCCGCGGCCAGATAGACGTATCGCAAAATAAACAGGATGGTCAGTATCCAAATGAGAGCATTTACTTCGCGGATTCTCCCTGAGGCAACCTTCACCACCGTGAAGGAAATTAGACCGAGGCTGAGGCCGGTCGCAATGCTGAATGTAAGGGGCGTGGCCAGCATCGTGATAAACGCGGGGACGGCCTCGCTGAACTCCTGCCACGCGATTTGCGCAATAGATTGTGTCATCAGAACGCCAACCAGGATTAGCGCCGGGGCGGTCGCATAGGCTGGAATCGCGGTAGCCAGCGGCGAGCAGAACGTGGCTAAGAGGAAGAGTGCGGCCACAGCGATATTGCTCAGACCAGTGCGTGCTCCAGCGGCAACGCCAGCGGCGCTTTCGATGTAGCTTGTCACCGTGGAGGTTCCGGTCAAGGAGCCGAGGATTGTTCCCACGGCATCCGCCACCAGGACTCGACCTACGCGGGGAATTTTGCCATCCTTCACGAAGCCGCCCTGCTCACACACTCCCACGAGGGTGCCGACATTGTCGAAGAGATCCACAAACAGAAACGCAAACAGGATTTCGAGTAAACCGAGATGGCTGGCGCCGCGAAAATCAAGTTGCAGAAAGGTGGAGGAGGGGTGCGGCATCGCGAAGATCGCCGCTGGCCAATTCGTGATCCCGCGAAGAATCCCGAGCAGCGCAGTACCAAAAACGCCGATCAGGATGGCACCGTGGAGTTTTCGTGACATTAGGACAAGCGTAAGACCAAGGCCGAAGCAGGCGGTCTGCACTTCCTTGTCAGCAAAGCTACCGAGGCCGACATAAGTAGCCGGATTCGCAACCACGAGCTTGGCGTTTCGCAATCCCACAAAAGCAATGAACATTCCAATCCCCGCCGCAGTCGAGTGTTTCAGGCAGTCAGGCATGCCGTTGACAATCTGCTCGCGAACCCGCGTCACGGTGAGCACCAGGAAAAGAACGCCCGAGCAAAAGACCACGGCGAGGGCCGTGCGCCACGGAACGTGCATGGCGATGCAAACGGAATAAGTAAAGTAGGCGTTCAGCGACATTCCCGGCGCCAACGCGATGGGATAGTTGGCGTACAACCCCATTACCAGCGTGGCCGCAGCAGCAGAGACGCAGGTCGCAAACACTACGCCATCTGCCGGCATTCCTGCCTGAGAAAGAATCTGCGGGTTCACCACGATGATGTAGGCCATGGTTACAAAAGTGGTGAGTCCGCCCAGCATCTCCTGCTTCACGGAGGTGTGGTTCTCGGCCAGCTTGAAATAGCGATCGATCAATCATTCTCCTAGTCTGTAGAGACGTAGCCAGCTACGTTTCTACAGAAGGTTTGCATGGAATCAATACGCGATCTTGTCAGGCTTTTCTTGCCACGCACGAAAGGCGGCTAATGCTTCTTGACGCATCAACTGAATCATCGGAATCTTGCGTTGCGGATGCGGTTGGGCAATCTCGCGGTAGATCAGGGAATCGTCAAAACCAATCTTGGACGCATCGGCCGCCGCGTTGGCGAAATAAATGCGAGACAGCCGGGCCCAGTAGATTGCTCCCAGACACATGGGGCAAGGCTCGCAGGAGGAGTAAATGTCGCAGCCTTCCAGATCGAAGACGCCAAGCTTCTTGCACGCCTCCCGGATGGCGAGCATTTCCGCGTGCGCGGTAGGATCATTCGTTGAAGTGACTTGATTTGCGCCCTCGGCAATAATGGCCTCGTCCTTCACCACAACGGCGCCGAAGGGCCCACCGCGTCCCGAGTGGACGTTTTCAATCGAGAGTTGAATGGCGCGGGCCATGAAAGGATCGTCCATGCGTTCACTCTATCTCTACGTAATTCGTTAGGGGCATTCGCGCGCCAGCAACCCGCGAACCCGCAACTCAGTCGACATGGACGCTTTCGCAGCCGCTTCGCTGAGAAGCGAGTATAAGACGGAACTCGGAAGTTCGTAAAATGTTGTTTCGGTGCCCGGTGACGTCAGCATTGCAAAAGGTGGAGTCACGGGCATACGCTCTGTTTCTAGCCTTATCTTCCAAGGAGCTGACATTTTGAATTTGCAAGCCTTCGTCGCTCGGCGGGTGGTGACTTCCGAAGGAATCCTACCGGCGGCCATCCTGGTGGAAGCTGAGCGTATCCAGGCAGTTGTTTCTCCCGGTCAGATACCTATTGATGGCTACGAAATCCATGACTTCGGCGAAGCGGCCATTCTTCCGGGGCTCGTCGATTCGCACGTGCATATCAACGATCCCGGTCGCACGGAGTGGGAAGGTTTCGAAACCGCGACGCGAGCCGCGGCCGCCGGCGGATACACGCTGCTTGTTGATATGCCACTCAACTGCCTTCCCGCGACAACTACGGCTGCCGCACTGCAGGCCAAGCGCGCGGCCGCAGAAGGCAGATGCCGCGTCGATTGGGCGGCGTGGGGCGGCGTGGTTCATGACAATCAAGATCACATTAGAGATCTTGCGGCCGCTGGAGTGCGGGGATTCAAATGCTTTCTGATCAATCCAGGTATCGACGGTTTCACCATGGTCACGGAGCAGCAATTGCGGAGGGCGCTGCCGCACATTGCTCGCACAGGCCTGCCGCTCCTGGTGCACGCCGAACTCCCCGGCCCAATTGAGCGAGCAACGAACGCTTTGGCTAGCGCTGATTGGAGCCGCTACTCCACGTACCTTCAGTCGCGGCCAGACGAGGCGGAACTGGCCGCGATCCGGTTGATGCTCTCGTTGTGCCGTGAATATGGTTTTCGATTGCACATTGTCCATCTATCGACTAGCGAGGCTCTTCCGGAATTAAACACTGCTCGCTCCGAAGGCCTCCCGGTGAGCGTGGAAACATGTCCACACTACCTGCATCTGTCCGCTGAAACGATCGCGAATGGCGCGACCCTGAGCAAATGCGCGCCACCGATTCGCAGCCGTGACAATTGCGAGCGATTGTGGAAGGGCCTCAGGGATGGAACGATCGATCTGGTAGTAACCGACCACTCTCCATGCCCTCCCGTGATGAAGCGCCTCGGCGAGGGCAATTTTCAGACAGCGTGGGGCGGCATTGCCAGCCTTTCAGTGGCGTTACCGCTGATGTGGACTGAAGCCAGCAATCGAGGTTTCACGTTGCTCGATCTGGCGCGCTGGATGGCAGCAGCGCCAGCCCGACTCGCCGGCTGCGAAACGCGCAAGGGTCGAATTGCCACTGGATACAACGCAGATTTCGTTGTGTTCGATTCCGAGCGCGAATTTGTTGTGACCGAAGACAGATTGCACTACCGGCATCCAGTCTCGCCGTATCTGGGAGAAGCGTTGCGCGGGGTGGTGCAGGCAACCTATCTGCGAGGGAACTGCGTCTTTGCCGATGGAGAGTTTCCCGGTAAACCTGCCGGACGAGAATACACCCCGAATTCACATCGCCGACATAAGTCTTTCTAACTCGATTAAACACTTCCTCTCCACTCTGACCCCGGCTGTCATACACTATCCCATTCGCGGGTTTCGGCGTTCTAGCGAGGTCAATCGAGCCGGGGCAGAATCGCTGAGACAATCGGTCAAAATGAACGGCACTGGAATCGTCGGCAAGTCCGTCCCACGCAAAGAGGGCCGCGATAAGGTAACCGGAAAGTCCCAATACGTCGACGATATGGTTCTGCCCAACATGCTTTTTGGAGCAACTGTCCGCAGCCAGATTCCGCGCGGACGCATAGGAAAGATCACATTCGACCCTGGAATTCCCTGGGATGAATTCGTAATCGTGTCGGCGAAAGATATTCCGGGAAAAAATTGCATCGCATTGATCGGAGACGATCAGCCGTGTTTGGCAAGTGAATTTGTCAATCATCCCGACGAACCGATTCTGTTGTTGGCTCATCCAGACCGCCATCTTCTCCCAAAAGCTGTTGCGGCCGTCTCGATCGAATACGATCCTCTGCGCGCGATCTTTACGATTGAAGAAAGCGAACGCCGCTCTGAAATTGTGTGGGG
Source organism: uncultured Acidobacteriota bacterium (assembly GCA_963832245.1). GTDB lineage: Bacteria > Acidobacteriota > Terriglobia > Terriglobales > Acidobacteriaceae > JABDBE01. Next base: position 697,507 of record CAWHTG010000003.1, on the reverse strand, counting down.
CGAAGATAACATCTTCAAAACCTATTTGATCGAGAAAGGCGATGTCGATGCTATCTGGGAAAAGGCCGATTACATCGTCGAAGGTGAGTACACAACCGGAGCCCAGGAACAGCTTTACATCGAAAACAACGGGATGATCGCTGCTTTCGACCCCGGGCAGGGAATCACGGTGTGGGGTTCGTTGCAGTGCCCCTACTACATTCACAAGGCTTTGATGGCACTTTGCAGCTTGCCTGCGGAGAAAGTCCGCGTCGTGCAAATGGAGACTGGAGGCGCCTTCGGCGGGAAGGAAGAGTATCCGTCGATGATCGCAGCGCATGCCGCGCTGCTGGCGATCAAGTCCGGAAGACCAGTGAAGATTATTTATGACCGCATGGAAGACATGGCGGCGACTACCAAGCGACATCCGTCGCGTACGCGCCACCGAACGGCCGTCAGCAAGGATGGCACAATCCTTGGCGGTGAAATCGATTTCACGATTGACGGTGGGGCGTACCTTACCCTGTCACCCGTGGTTCTTTCTCGCGGGGCAATTCACGCTGGAGGGCCGTACGACTGGCCGAGTGTTCGCATCCGCGCAAAAGCGGTTGCCACAAACGCGCCGCCCCACGGGGCTTTTCGTGGCTTTGGAGCGCCGCAGAGCCTGTTTGCCATGGAGCGGCACATGGACCGCATCGCGCAAGAGGTAGGTCTTTCTCCGGTCGAAATCCGGCGCAGGAATTTTCTGCAGCCCGGACAGACCACTACCACAGAACAGGTTATACGCGAGCCGATCGATCTCGGTAAGTTGCTTGACCGCGCGCTGGAAGTTTCGGATTATCACTCCAAGAAACAGCGTTTCGCAAACGAGAATGAGGGCAGCATTACCAGGAAGGGCATGGGCATTGCCGCGTTTCTGCACGGCGCCGGATTTACCGGTTCGGGTGAGCGCTATCTGAGTTCGGTTGTCGGTGTGGAAGGCTGCGCCGACGGCAGCGTGCGCGTGCTGGTTTCGAGTACGGAATTTGGCCAGGGAACGAAGACTGTTTTGAGCCAGATTGCCGCCGAAGCTCTCGGTCTGCCATATGAGAACGTCAGCTTGGCGCAGGCGGATACTCTGGAGGTACCCAACAGCGGCCCAACCGTCGCGTCGCGCACGGTCATGGTGGTTGGAAAATTAGTGCAGTCCGCGGCCTTGGGAATTCGACAGACGCTGATTTCATCCAATCTGCTCGGCGAGGCGTATTCGACCGACGAATTTCGCGCCGCCTGCCAGCGCTACGTGGCAGCGCATGGCCAGTTCCGTTGTTGGTCGCGGTACGAGGCGCCCAGCGACATTTTCTGGGACGATGAAAAGTATCGCGGAGAAGCCTATGCAGCGTTTGCTTGGGCGGTTTACATCGCCGAAGTGACGGTTGATCTGACCACATACAGCGTTTCGGTGGAGGACTTCGTCGCGCTCCAGGAAGTCGGCAAAGTTTTGCATCCACTTCTGGCAAGGGGCCAAATCATCGGCGGCATCGCTCAGGCCATTGGATTCAGTCTTTATGAAAAAGTAGTTTGGCAAAATGGACGCATGCAGAACAGCCAGATGACCAATTACATCATGCCAACGTCGAGCGACCTGCCGCCGATCCGCGTGTTCTTCGAAGAGTTGGGGAACGTCTACGGAGCGTATGGTTCGAAGGGCATCGGCGAACTCCCAATGGACGGTCCCGCCCCGGCAATTGTTAACGCCATTGTAGACGCGCTCGGAGTTCATTTCGATTCGATTCCCTTGCTTCCGGAAGACATTATGGATGGATTGAACGAATCCGAATTCGCCGCATCGTCGCAAAATAGCGGAGTTGGTTCCGCGCCCAGGGTCCGATGACCGACTCCTATCCCAGGCCTGCCCAAATCGAGATTTCGTTCGTGGTCAACGGCGAGAGAAAGACGGTGCGTGCTTACCCAATGGAGCGGCTGCTCGACGTGTTGCGGCGACAACTCCAATTGACCGGCGCCAAAGAAGGTTGCGGAGAAGGCGAGTGCGGTTCGTGCTCGGTGTTGCTGGACGGAGTCCTCGTGAATAGCTGCCTCGTACCGGTTCTCCAGGCTCAAGGCTCCAGCATTGCGACGATCGAAGGAGTAGCCAGTGGAGAGATGCTGCACGTTGTGCAAGATGCCTTTCTGCAATGCGGCGGCGCGCAGTGCGGCATCTGCACTCCGGGGATGATTCTCGCCGCCTGCCATTTACTGAACGAAAAACCTGAACCCACGATGGAAGAAATCCGGGAAGGCCTTTCTGGTAATCTTTGCCGCTGCACCGGCTACAGTCAGATTGTTGAAGCGGTTGCCGAAGCAGCGCGCCGCAGGACGGTTGCATGAGATCGCATCCCTCGGATTACGAGATGGTCGCACCCGGCAACTTGCACGCGATTGTGTCGCTCCTGGCAAAAGAACCGGGCGTGTGGCTTCCGATTGCCGGGGGCACGGATGTGATGGTGCAATATGCGGCTGGGAAGCTTCCGGCGCGAAAGCTGGTCAGCATTTGGAATCTTCCCGAGTTGCGGGGCATTGAGGTCACGTCTAGCGAAGTTCGAATTGGCGCGGGATGCACTTATACTGACCTCCGCAAACATGAGGTTCTTGGACGGGAGTTTCCGCTGTTGTCTAGTGCCGCGCGCTGGACCGGAGGAATCGCGAACCAGAATCGAGGAACCATCGGCGGTAATATCGTTAACGCATCACCGGCCGCGGACTCGCTGCCCGCGCTCCTCGTATACGATGCGGAATTGATTGTGGTGTCGGTGCGGGGTGAACGCAGACTGCCCTATGTAAACTTTCACATTGGCTACAAAAAGATGCTGCTGGCGCGTGATGAACTGGTTAAAACGGTATGTCTGCCGCGGCAATTTTCGGGATATTTCAGCCATGCCCGCAAGGTGGGCGCTCGAAATGCGCAGGCGATCTCCAAAGTCTGTATCGCGGCTCTCGGCCGCCTTCGCGGAAGTGTGGTCGAAGATGTTCACATCGCTCTGGGTAGCGTGGCGCCCGTTCCGCTCCGCCTGACCGAGACTGAGCAAATCGTGAGAGGAAAGACGATTGATTCCGATCTTTTGACCTTAGTGAGAAAGGCTGCAGTTATGGAGATCCAGCCAATTGACGATATTCGGTCAACTGCAAAGTATCGTGCGGCAGTGGCGGGCAATCTGGTGGCTGAGTTCCTAAATCGTCTGAATTCGCCGGAAACGGGCGCGGAGCGCGGAGAAGCGAAGGATGTTCTCGCACGATGGAATCATCTTCCGGTCGACCAGGCCATGCACGAGATTCTACCCTGCTGCGGATCCAAAGCCTGGGCGCAAGGCATCGTCGCCCGAAGACCGCTCAGCGACGAGACTGCGTTGCTACGTGCGTCGGACGAAACATGGCATCACCTGACACGATCGGACTGGATGGAGGCGTTCGCCAGTCATCCCCGAATCGGGCAGTCGCGGCCATCACACTCTGTGTCGACTCAGTCGGTAGAATGGTCGGCGCAGGAGCAAAAGAATGTCGGGGACGCGGATGCTGCCGTGAAGATCGCGTTAGCGGATGCAAATCGAGCTTACGAGGAGCGTTTCAATTGTATCTTCATCGTGTGCGCTACCGGTAAATCGGCACCGGAAATTCTGGAGATCCTTCGACGCCGTCTGCAGCATGACGCTGAAACTGAGCTTCGCGAAGCCGCTGAGCAACAGCGGCAGATTACACACATCCGGCTGAGGAAATGGCTTCAAGGATGAAACGTATTTCGACTCACGTTCTGGACATGGTCCATGGCAAGCCCGCCAAGGACGTGCCTGTTCGCTTGGAGAAACAGAACGCCTCAAGAGATTGGCGCCTGCTGACCTCGACGCACACCGATCAAGATGGCCGGTGCCCGCAGTTGCTGCCGGAAGGAGAGAATCTGTCCGCGGGAGTTTATCGTTTGAGTTTTGACACTGGGAGCTACTACGCGCAGCAGAAAATCGAGTCACTGTATCCGGTAGTGGAAGTTACGTTCCAGGCAGGAGACGCTGAATCGACTTTTCACATACCGCTGCTCCTCAGCCCGAACGGATATACGACCTACCGAGGAAGCTGAACTACTGTTTCTCGCATGGAGTTGATAAATTGACCTCATCAATCCGCGAATGGCTTAACCTGCTGGTGCGCTGGTTGCACGTTTTTGCGGCCATCATGTGGGTTGGCCAAACATACTATTTCACCTGGCTCGACGGCCAATTTGTCAGGCTCGAGAAGAACGCCGCCGGAGCTGGCAACAGTCCGTCGGTATGGATGGTTCACAGCGGAGGTTTTTACGCTGTCGACAAACAGAAATCGCTAAAGGTCAGGCCCGAGCAAGTTCGTTGGTTCCGTTGGGAGGCGCTAATGACCTGGCTCAGCGGAATGGTGCTGCTGTTCCTTGTCTACTACCTGAGCAGCGGACTCATTGATCCCGATGGCGCTGACATTTCCCAGGGGCGTGCCATAGCCATCGGGCTAGCCGTGCTGGCAGGCGGGTGGGTCGTCTACGATCTGGCGCTACTGTCCCCTCTCGGTAGGTCGGAAGCCGTGTTCGCGGTATTCTCTCTTCTCATGATTGCCCTGCTTGCCTGGGGATTGATGCATGTGTTCAGCGGACGCGCCGCCTACATCCACATTGGAGCGCTGCTGGGCACGATTATGACTGCCAATGTTTGGTTCCGAATCCTTCCTTCCCAGCGCAAAATGGTCACGGCCGCCGCGGCCGGCGCGCAGTTCGATGCGTCCCTCAGCGCGCAGGCGAAGTTACGTTCCAAACACAATACTTTCATGGCGGTTCCCGTTGTCTTTATCATGATCAGCAACCACTTTCCCGTCGCCACCTATGGGAACGCATGCGGTTGGGAAGTTCTCGTCGCCCTCGTTGTTATCGGCTGGACGGCGGCAAAGCTTATACGTGAAGCCTGAGCTTCCGCGAAATGTGTGTTCGTACCAAAGTTAGAATCTAGTGCAGACAATTGAGGCCACAAATCGTGCAGGCGAAGTCATTGCCCGATGCCAAAGGCTAGCGTCTTTTTCGGAAGCCTCGGACAGCACCCGCCGGACGTTCCTGTCTCCGCCCATGCATGATTGCCACCAGGAAATTGCCCGCTGGATAAAACCGCTGGGCGCGGAGGTTCGCGTGGACGCCGCCGGAAATTTTCGTGGCCTCTATCCGGTCGCCGTGCCGTACGCACCTCGCCTTCTGATAGGTTCGCATCTCGATACGGTTCCTAACGCCGGTGCTTACGATGGAATCCTCGGAGTCGTTCTTGCGGTCGCATTGCTGGAGGAGTTGCAGGGGCGCAAGCTTCCGTTCGCAATCGAAGTGGTTGGCTTCTCGGAGGAGGAAGGAGTACGCTTTGGCACTCCCTTCATCGGCAGCCGCGCATTGGTAGGCACGCTGAATCAGCAACTGTTGGACGTTCAGGATGCACAAGGGATCTCCGTGCGAAACGCGATCAAAGAGTTTGGGTTGAATCCTGATGAGATTCCTCAGGCTGAGTTAGACGACAACGCGTTAGGCTACCTAGAGTTTCATATCGAACAGGGACCGGTTCTGGAGAAACTGAATCTGCCACTCGCAGCGGTCGAGGCGATTGCAGGACAGAGCCGATTAGAATTCACATTTTTTGGACGCGCCAACCACGCCGGCACAACGCCCATGCATCTTCGATGCGACGCCGTTGCTGGCGCTGCGGAGTGGATTGGCGCAGTGGAACGAGCCGCACAAGGAATCACTGGTTTGGTTGCGACCGTCGGAAGGATCGAGGCAAAGCCGGGCGCGGCGAACGTGATCGCAGCGGAAGCGCGTCTCACCCTTGACGTTCGTCACAGTTCCGATGAGGTTCGAAGGCGCACCCTGGAGGATCTCATTCGCCAAGCTCAATCAATTGCTGCAACCCGCGGATTATTTGTGCGAGAGAACACGCTGATGAACCAGAGAGCAGTCGCGATGCATCCGTTTCTCATTGCGGAGATAGAAAAGGCAATCGCCAAGACGGGGTGTAAGCCCCATCGGTTGGTGAGCGGTGCGGGTCACGATGCCATGATTCTGGCGGAAAAGATTCCCGCCGCGATGATTTTTCTGCGAACCCCGGCCGGGATCAGCCACGATCCCGCGGAATCGGTCGCCGGTGAGGACGTCGAAAAAGCGATCCAGTGCGGCTTACATCTCCTGGATCAACTCGCTTCATCGCCCGAATTCTACCAAAGGACGCCCCGTGCATAATCTTGGCCGTACACGAAGTTCCCAACAACCGAATCATTTGCTGTTGACTGCGGACTCTTTTGTGCGCACTACCCTCCCCGGAATGAAGATGTGCTCCGCAATTGTGCATATCGGCCCGGCTCTGGGAGCCAGATTTACGGAATATACGGCCGAGTTCGGGGCGGGCGGGGAACTTGGCTGCGCGGCCGGGCAGCGTTTCATTTTTGTGATCGAGGGCGGCGTGGAGCTGGAAGTTGGCGGCAAATCGAGCGAATTGAGTGTGCGTGGTTACGCCTTTGTACCCGAGGGATTGCGACACCGAGTCGTAGCGACGAAGATCAGCCGTGTCGCTGTCATCGAGAAACCCTATCAGCCTCTCGATTCCGTCGAGCCGCCTCATTTCATCGTTTCGAGCGAAGATGCGGTCTCTTCGCATCCGCTCGAGGAAGACCCTGCCTTACAGGTCAGATGCCTGCTCCCCGATGAGATGACTTACGACTTCGCCGTAAACACCATGGTCTACCAGCCTGGAGCCTCGCTGAGCATGGTGGAGATGCATGTGATGGAGCACGGTCTCATCATGCTCGAAGGTGGCGGAATTTACCGGCTCGGCGATTCGTGGTATCCGGTAACGGCGGGAGACTTCATCTGGATGGGCCCATGGTGTGCGCAGTGGTTCGGAGCGATCGGCAAAGTGCCCGCAAAATATCTCATCTACAAGAACTGGAACCGGCATCCCCTGGCAGGCCTGCAGCGATGAGTATTTCTATCGACCGGGACCGCCTGTTATCCGAAATCGATACGCTAGCTTCATTTTCTGACGCTGAAGTTCCGGCGGTGACACGAATCGTTTTCACACCGACAGATCTCAAAGCTCGGGCGTGGCTGAAAATGCGTTGCGAAGAGGCTGGGCTAACGGTGCACCACGATGCCGTCGGAAATATTTTTGCGCGTTGGAGCGGTTCTGACCCATCGGCGCCAGTGATCGGTACTGGCTCGCACATCGACGCCATCCCAAACGCGGGGAAATACGACGGGGTTGTCGGAGCTCTCGGAGGCCTGGAAGCGATACGTGCACTGCGACAGAGTGGATTTCGTCCAACGCATTCGATCGAGTTGCTCATTTTCACCGCCGAAGAGCCAACGCGCTTTGGCATCGGATGTCTTGGAAGCAGGCTGCTTTCCGGCACACTTTCTCTAGACGCGGCGAAAAAGCTGGCCGACAACGACGGCGCCCCACTCGACGAGGTTCGCAGTCGAGCTGGTTTTGGGGGCGAACTCGAGCAAGTGAAGTTGCCGAATGGCTACTACAAAGCATTTATCGAATTGCACATCGAGCAGGGGCCGCTGTTGGAACGCAGAAAAACTCCTCTTGGCATTGTTACGAAGATTGCGGCGCCAGCGAGTCTCCGGGTCTTGATCGAGGGCTCGGGCGGACACGCCGGCGGGGTTTTGATGCCCGACCGCCACGACGCTCTCTGCGCAGCGGCCGAGCTGATACTAGCGATTGAGAACGCGGCCCGCAGCAGCGGAGCCGTTGACACCGTTGCAACCGTAGGAATCTGCGACGTTTTTCCCGGCGCGGTCAACAGCATTCCGAGCCGCGTCCGCCTTAGCGTCGACGTCCGCGACACCGATCTTCAACGTCGCGACAGCGTGGTGCACACGATTGAGACTGCGTGCCATTCGATTTCAGGCAAAAGGCAGGTATCGATCCAAAACGAGCTAATCAACGCTGACGCTCCCGTCGAGTGTGCCCCCGCGATAATCGAGGCCCTCTCTCAATCTTGCCGGAAACACGAATTGAATTTTCTTCCCATGGTAAGTCGCGCTTATCATGACTCGCTTTTCATGGCGCGCATCGCTCCAGTTGCGATGCTGTTCATCCCTTGCCGCAACGGATACAGCCACCGTCCCGATGAGTACGCGGCTCCCGAAGATATCATTCGAGGAACGCTGATACTTGCAGAAACTTTGGCGGCGCTGTCCAGGTAACGCCTTCAGAAGCCGCTTAAACTAGGCTGTGTGAGAAATCGTGGATTCGCGATTCGGCGAGAGCTCCTTGCGGATCTTGGCATACCCGGGCTTAATGACGGAGTAGATGAAATCAATGCGCTCCTTGTACGGCAAGAAAGCGCTCTTCATTGCATTGATGGTGATCTTCTCGAAATCATCCAGGGATAGACCAAAAGTATCTGCCGCAGCTTCAAACTCCCGGGTCATGGTGGTGCTGCTCATCAAACGGTTGTCGGTGTTCAGCGTGACGCGAAACTTCTCCTGGTAAAGAATCTTGAAAGGGTGCTCCGCCAGACTCGGCGTAGCGCCAGTATGCACGTTACTCAGCAAACAAATCTCCAGCGGAATGCGTTTGTCGAGAACGTATTGCGCTAGATCGCCCAACTTCACCGCCTTACCGTCCACGACCGCGATGTCGTCGATCAACCGCGTTCCGTGCCCGATGCGGTGCGCCCCACAGTATTGAATCGCCTGCCAGATCGATTCTTTTCCGTAGCCTTCACCGGCGTGAATGGTGATGTTGAAATTCTCCCGCTGAATGTAATGAAAAGCGTCCACGTGTTTTTTCGGAGGGTAACCACCTTCTTCTCCGGCAAGATCGAATCCCACAACTCCACGCGCGCGAAAATCGACGGCGAGTTCCGCCATTTCAAGCGAGACATCCATATTGCGCATGGCACAGATAATCAATCCCGAAGAAACACCAAAATCCTTGCGGCCTCGCTCCAACCCCTTCAACACGGCCGAGACCACCTGTTGGTGGGTCAATCCGTTCCTGGTATGAAAGACCGGCGCAAAGCGTGTTTCAAAATAAACCACCCCATCTTTGCTCAGATCTTCGGCCTGTTCATAAGCGACGCGCTCCAGCGCCTCCTCGGTCTGCATCACCGCGATGGTGTGCGCGAAGCCCTCGAGATATTTGGCCAGACTCCCCTGGTTCGCGCCTCGATGAAACCATTGCGCCAACGCTCGCGGATCTGCGGTCGGAAGATTCGCGTATCCCGCATCTTTTGCCAGCTCAATAACGCTTTGCGGTCGCAGTACGCCATCCAAGTGCTCGTGCAAAAGGACTTTGGGAACTCTCTGCAGTAACTCTTTATCAAGTTTCATAGAAGTGCCGTTTTCTCCCATTGGCAGCGTGATTCGGGGAAGCTTTGACGTTGCAAGATAATACACCGCCTCTCAGATCAAATTCTCTCCTCATCGCGACATGCGGCGCGTGTTGTACAATCCCACCCCAACCAAGCTTAAGGAACAATTGCTCCGCATGATACAAACGGTCCCAGTGAATTCGCCGACAACAGACTATGGTTTGCGTCGCGAGATTCTATCCCCCATGGAGACGCTGGCCCAGTCGGTTTCCACCATGGCTCCCACCACAACGCCCGCGGCCACGATTCCCCTGGTTTGCGCCCTAGCCGGCAATGGCACCTGGCTGGCGTATGTCCTCGCCACCGCGGCTGTCCTGCTCGTCGCGCTCTGCATCGCCCGCTATGCTCGCCACTCAGCTTCGCCCGGTTCGCTGTACACCTACGCGTCGATAACCCTGCCACCGTGGCACAGCGCGACCGTCGCCTGGAGTCTGTTGCTTGCCTATGTGGCAACCGGATCGAGCGTGATTGGCGGCTTTTATCACTACGCGAATTTGCTGCTGCACGATGCCACGGGTCGCGTCTATTCGTCCGTATTCCTCGCCGTGCTGGTCACCGCCGTTTCCATATGGATTGCCTACCGCGACGTAAAGATCTCCGCCCGCCTCATGCTGTGGATCGAAGCTGCGTCAGTCACGGTGATTGTCATCATGGTCGTGCTGTTGCTGGCGCGCCATGGCTGGCACTGGGATCGGGATGAACTCCATCTTCGCGGAATGACCGGCAGTGGCCTGCGTCTGGGCTTGGTGCTGGCGCTCTTCAGTTTCGTTGGTTTCGAGAGCGCAACCACGCTGGGATCCGAAGCGCGAAATCCTTTGAAGACGATTCCGCGCGCGGTCATTCAAAGCGCCATTCTCGCCGGGGCATTCTTCACGGTCTGCGCTTACGCGGAAGTATTGGGCTTCCATACTGCAGGGCAGGACCTCGGGACAAGCCCCGCCCCAATGCATGTTCTGGCCCATGTGGCCGGTAGTCCAGTGTTGGGTTTGCTAATTGACATCGGAGCGCTAGTGAGCATGTTTGCCGGGACGCTGGCGTGCATCACCGCGGCGGCTCGCGTCTTGCTGCTAATGGCGCACAATGGACTCGCCCACGGCTCTCTAGGCACCACGCATGCTCGTAACCACACGCCGGGACGCGCCGTCGTTATCACCGGCCTTGCGGCAGTGGTCCCTGTGGCCGCGCTGGCAGCCCGAGGGGCCAGCGGTTTGGACGTCTACGGCTGGCTCGGCTCGCTCGCTACCTACGGCTTTATCGTGGCCTATGCGCTGGTTTGCTTCGCACTGCCGAAATATTTGCACAAGCAGGGCGCTTGCCGTGCCGGAACCCGGATTATTCCCTGCTTAGCGGGCATTGCCATGCTGCTGGCACTTGCTGGCAATCTTTATCCCGTTCCGGAGGGACCGTACGGCAAGCTGCCGTACATCTACCTCGCCTACTTAACTGCGGGATTGCTGTGGTTCCGTTTTCGCGGTCAAGGCAGGAAGTCAGCACTGGTCGAGAGTTAAGCTTGCCCGTCGGTGTCTGGTTGGGCCAGGAATAGCAATACGATGCCAATGACGGCGAACATTCGGGCGGGCATATCCTGACCGTTCCACATCTTCGACTGCCACATCAGAAACCATTCGCCGCCTACACTGAGAAAGGCAACCAGCCACATCAGCAGCGCGAGCGTGAGCGCGGCAATTGCAACTCCTTTGGCTCGATTAAATGCCGGTGCAGTTCCTCGCACAGTCTCGGCAAGCCGGAGTCCGCCCCACCAGCACAGAAGCGCAGTCACCATCTCCCACGCGATGATCAAGACGTAGAACGCGGTGTGCCAAGCCGGTGAATTCAGCGCCCGCCACATTCCCCGATTGCCGGGGAAGGTCGAATCCATCATCAGGACGTGGCGCACGAACTGGTAGTTAGAGCCGTAGTCTGTGGTGTTGTTGAAAACGACCAGCGAATAGTAAATCGCCACTGCAAAGACCAGCAGGATTTTGGCGATGCGCAGGGTCATCGTATCTCCTGACGCCAAGTTTGTCCTGACCGAAGATGAGAAAAATTCGGGCGGTCCTGAGCCACGGATTTGACCTGCACCATATAAAAATATCTAATCCGCGCCAAAGAAATTTTCACTGAAAAGAACGCTTTCCTTCCCATCGAAAAGCGCGTACATTCGGTCAGTTATTTCCCGGCACACAGCGGCGGTCGACTGCGAACCGGCGGTCCCGCACGAGTATACTTGAGGATTTTCGCGAGGTCACCGATGCTCAAGAGAATGGGATCCATCGCTCTCCTGGCCGCTTCATCGCTGTGGATGCCACTTGCTTTTACGAATTACGCTGAGTCTCAGCAAACGCTCGGCGGCATCACCGGCACGGTCACGGACAAGACCGGTAGCGTTCTGCCGGAAACCGTTGTCACCATCGTGGGTGACCAGACAAAACTCACTCGCACCCTGAAGACCAACGCGAATGGCAGCTACGACTTCGTGAACCTGCCAATCGGTACTTACACACTCACCTTCACCCACGACGGTTTCCAAAGCGAAAAAATTCCTTCCATCACCGTGCAGGCCGACCGGACCGCGACTGTCAACGCAACGCTGCCCGTCGGCAAAGTGGGTACGGTCGTAGAGGTACAAGCCGATCCGCTGATGAATGCCGTCGACACCACCAATGGTTACATTCTGGACGAACAGCAGATCCAGTCCATTCCGCTACCCACTGGCAGCTTCACCGGACTAGCCATTCTTTCACCTGGAGTGAGTGCCGAACTGCCCGCCGGCACCGGCGTAAACAGCGGCTTGGGCAACCAACCGATATGGGCAAATGGCCAGCGCGACACCAGCAACACCTTCCTGCTCAACGGCGTCGACGCCAGTAATCTCTTCAACGGCAAGAGCACCAGTCAAGTAGCCTCGGCCCGCATCGTGAACAATACCGGCGTTGCGGGAGCCTCCAGCACCACCGCGGAAATCATTCAGAGCACGGCGTCGCCCTATCTTGCCATCGGTCAGGCGTTGCCGACCCCCGCCCCAGAGACGGTTCAGGAATTTCGCGTGAACACCTCGATGTATGACGCGCAACAGGGATCCACCAGCGGCGCGCACATCGACATGAGCACCGCCTCCGGCACCAACGCCATTCACGGCAGCGCTTACGTTCACCGCGGAACCAACTGGCTGAATGCCGCGCCCTATTTCTACAATCAGGACGGCAACATCCCCAGCAACGAAAAAGTGCCAGAACTGCACCGGTACACGGCGGGTGGCACGCTCGGCGGCCCGCTCATCAAGGACAAGCTTTTCGGTTTTGTGAGCTACCAGCACGTCCATGTTTCGGATCTGGAGATTGGAACGTCGCGCACGGCGGTGCCTTCAGGCCTCACTGACGATCGCAGCGCGGCCACCTTAGCAAACGTAACCAATACCAATTGGCCAGGCTCGAACGTAAGCGCCACAGTCGGGACTGCCCCAGGCGACATCAATCCCATTTCATTCGCCCTGTTGAACTACAAGTTACCGAGCGGCCAGTACCTGATACCCTCGGCGAATCCAGCTTTCACGCCCACCCTGAACTTCCCGGAGAATGTCTTCATCACGCAGCCGGCGTATTTCATCTCCGACCAGGTCGTGTCCGATGTCGATTACTTGGTTAGTCCCAAAGACACGCTGTCATTGAAGTATTACTACCAGCACGATCCCACCACCGCACCTTTCGGATACTCCTCGGTCGAAGGTTTTCCGCAGCACTTGGACGCGGGCAGTCAGGTTGCGAGCATTACCAACACCCAATCCATTACTCCGAACTTCAGCCTTGCGGAGGTCTTCGGGTTCATTCGCGAGAAGGTCTACAGCACGATTGGCCAGCTGTTCACGCCTGAGGCGATGGGCATCAACGCCTTTGGCTCGACCGTTTTCCCGGGAATTACGATTGTCGATGATTTAGGCAACAACTCCCCGTTGAATACCAATTTCGTTTTCAACGCGGGGATGAATATCGGCTCGACGTCAGCTTCGCAAGGCGCCTTCACCGGCATTTTTCAAAATCGATGGATGCCTTCCGCCGACGCCGTTTGGAACCACGGCAAACATACCGTTAACTTCGGGGGCAGTTTCTCCTACACCCAGCTCAATGCGCGCGACCGCAGAACCAACACCGGGGTGCTCGGCTTTCCCAATTTCGCCAATTTCGTCGAGGGCCTGCCCATCACCTATACCGCAAACGGATACATTGTTACTACCTTCTTGCAGGGCGATGCCAACCGATACTACCGCTCGAAGGAAAACGGCTTATACCTTCAGGACAAGTTTCAGATCCGCCCCAATCTCAGCGTGAGCGTGGGCCTGCGCTTCGACTATCACGGAGGCCTGACGGAAAAAAACGGCCGCATCTTCAACTTTGATCCGTCCAGTTACAACTACGATGCGACCACCGACACTATCGTGTCGAACGGATTCATTGTCGCGGGCAACAATCCCGACTTCCCGAGCAAGGGAGTCAGCAATTCAACTCTAACCGGCCGCCAGTGGGGCCTGGCGCCGCGCATTGGAGCGGCCTGGAGCCCAAAGATGTTTAACGACAAGGTCGTCGTGCGCACGGGCTGGGGAATGTACTACGATCGCGGCGAACTCTTCACCTATCTTTCCCCAGGTTTTGCCTCCGGGTTGATCGCGGGCGGTCCTTTCGGCGTGAACCAGACTCCGCCATGGGTTAATCAGACGTCTTGCAGTGTGTACGGATACTCATTTTGCAGCACTTTCGAAAACCCCTGGGGACCTACGCTCGGTCCCCCACCCAGCGGCAATCCCAAAGATCTGGCACTCCCCAAGGCCGCCGCCATCTCGACCGGGATCCCGCTGTTCTCATTCGCCGATTACAATCGTGCCAACAAGCTCCCCTACACGATGAATGAAACCCTCGACATTCAATGGCAGCCGCGCCGCGACTTGGCTATTGACATCGGCTACGTTGGCAATCTCGGCCGCCATGAGGTCGTTCCCCTGCCTTTCAACCAGGCCCAGATCGCCTCACCTTCCAATCCGATCCGGAAGGGTACGCCGTTTGAGCAGGACTACAGCTACGGCTACTCGATCATCACCAACGCCAGCACCTTTGCACCGGCGAGCCTTCCCAACGGACAGCCCTACCTGCAAACCTTCGAAGGCGGAAACGCCGACCTTCGCGTTCCCTACATCGGTTATTCCTCCGAGTCGGAGTCATATACTGCGGCGGGCATCTCTGCGTACAACGCGCTTCAGGCCCACGTCGAAAAGCGAATGAGTCATGGCGTGCAGTTGGGCTTCTCCTATACCTATTCCCACTCAACCGACGAGCAGAGCGCAATGGGACTGTTTTACAACGGCAACAATCCTCTCGATCTGCGCTCCGGCTACGGCCTCTCCGACTACGACCGCAAACACATAATCAATTTCACCTATATGTATCAGCTGCCCGCGTTCTTCTCACAATCTTCCTTTAAAGGCAAGGTTGCCGACGGATGGGCGATCTCCGGTTTAACCGTCATCCAAAGTGGCCAACCCTACAGTGTGATCGACTATTCCGGCGCAGTCGGAGGTGTTTTCTATGGCGTAAACGACGGCATTACGAATCCAGTCGTTCCGCTCGACGGTTGCTCTCCGCAGCAGGCGGTCACCGGAGCCTCAGGTGCGGGCTCCACCCCCGCGCTCAAAGCCAGCTGCTTCGGCATTCCGTTGCTAAGTCCGGGCGCCCTGAATGGCGCGATTCCTTCCAACGACCCCTACGAGACCAACTTCATCGACCATGGCCAGCGCAATATCTTCCGTCAACCATGGCAGAGACGCGCGGACATCTCGCTACTAAAGACCACCCAGTTAACCGAGCGATTCTCCCTGAAGTACAGCTTCGATGTCTTCAACGTAACCAACACTACTAGCTTCGATATCCCCATCGACGACATAAGTCAGAACATCAACTTCAACGGCTTCCCGGTCGCGGGTACGCCGGCAACGCTGAATCCGTGCAACACCAGCTTTTCCGGGTCTCTCTACGTCTGCCCAACGTTAAGCGGTCTTGGCATCACGAACAAAACCATCGGAAGTCCGCGGCAGATCCAGATGTCGCTCCGCCTCGAATTCTAAAGATCGTTTTCACCACAGAGGCACAGAGTCACAGAGAATGCGAACGGATTGTTGAAGAGCTTCGTTGACAATATTTTTCTCTGTGACTCTGTGGTGAATAACTTATTCCTCTCCAATATCTTCATTCCAAATCTCAGGATTTGCGCGAATATATTCGCCTAACATGGAAACGCACTCCTCGGAATCGAGGTCGATGACCTTCACGCCCAGCGAGCGCAACCATTCCACACCACCCTGAAAATTGCGGCTCTCGCCAACAACCACCGTGCCAAAGCCAAACTGTCGTACCAGCCCGCTGCAATACCAGCAGGGCGCCAGGGTCGTCACCATGATGAGATTTCGATAGCTGCGTTTTCGTCCCGCATTGCGAAAGGCGTCAGTCTCGCCGTGCAACGAAGGATCGCCATTCTGCACGCGCCGGTTGTGGCCGGCGCCGATGAGTTTGCCGCTCGCATCAAAGATAGCGGCGCCAATGGGAATGCCACCCTCAGCCAGCCCTTTGCGGGCCTCCGCTATGGCGACCCTCAGCATCGCCGGGTAATCAGGACCAGACATTGTCCTTAGATTATAGTGATGGATGTGGAGCGGGAGACCGGGATCGAACCGGCGACATCCAGCTTGGGAAGCTGGCGTTCTACCGCTGAACTACTCCCGCTCACTGGCAAATGTCACCGAATCGCATGATATCTAAACTAGCAAAGTCTAGCACTTGGCGATGCTGGAAACAATCTGGCTGCCCTGCAAGAAAAACTAAGACGAGGACGCTCACCTGGTCATGGGTTGAAGCGCCCCAGCCCTTGCCAGTACAATGAGATTCCTTGCTGAGACGAGGGCGCGGTACCCAAGTGGTAAGGGAGAGGTCTGCAAATCCACCAACTATCATTAAAATCAGTCAGTTAGGGTCAGTCCAACTTCCAACCGTTCCGTTGATTTTCCAGCCTTTCCGATACGCTCCGTTACAGTCCATGCAATGAATGTGCGATGCCGCGTAACATCCCTTGGTTATCTCGACGCCGGTCGCGCCGGGTGGGAAGATGGTGCGTGTAAGCGGACCGAGTCACAGTCGTCACACTGTGGCTCGATCCTAACCAAAGCGACCCATAGGAGGGGTCAACGATGGCTCAGCCAATTCTAGAAGATCAGGCACTCGATTTCACGAAGGGATTCGTGCTCGGGTACTACGAAGGAAACACCTACCGCGAGAAGCTCACCTATCCCCTGAAGCAATCCGTGCAGAACATGAAACAGCTCGGTCTGACCGCGCCGTGGGACTCACAGGAGGTGCTGTAATGAAGAACACAATCCTGGTGAGTCGAGCTGACTTGTACAACGAAGAGACGAACCGGCGCGAGATGGTACGTTGTGTGGTCCTGAGAACCCGAAGGGCAAAAAGCCCGATCACAGGTAAGTCATGGACCTCAGCACGGGTCCGCGATCCACAAGGCCAACTGTGGTGGGTCCCATTACCACGCCGATCTGCGGAGGTGCGACAATGAGCACCATCAGAGAATCGTTAGATCGGTGGGCACCGTGGGATCGAACGTATAAGATACAGGGGAAGCTCGTGCGATGCTCACCCTCGACGAAGGCCGTCCTGGAGGCCGACGAGGCGACGCGCCGCGACATCCGTAACGGAGCGCGGGTGTGTGGTGAGTCTTTCATGCAGTTCGAGCCAACAGATCATCCGCGACCGGCGTTCGAGGACGAGGAGTAACTATGACAACATTCGTCATTTTCGTCGTCGGAGTTTTGCTTCTCCTCGGACTCGCGGTCGGAAGGCGCGACGATGGCACGTTCACCGGCGAGTTAATCAATCAACTGAAAGCAACTGTGGATCGCGTCTTCCGTCGGAGGCGGTTACCCTGAGTTACTCTTGGGCCATTGTCGGGACCTGACGACAATGGTGTACTGGAGTTGTTAGGATTTTTGAAACGCATGGTGAGTGGCCCGATCTTGAGGGAGATCGGGCCTCTTGCTTTTTAAGCTGACCGCCTTGTGATCCTCATGGTCTGCGTGGATTTGAGAGTCGCGGTTCCTTTGTTCACAGCCGCGTTGATCTGCTTCGTTAGCCGCTTCAAATCAGAGTGACGGAGTTGACCGAAGAACGCACCGTTGAATGTGTGCGACCCACCCGCACCGCCCATCATTCCCGCGAGATGAGGTCCGAGTGCACCGGCGATCTTTGCCATCGCCTCCGGCGAGTCGAGCGGCATCACAGCTTCATTCGCATTTCCACCGCTCGGCGAGTCGCCGATCAGTGCCATTGTTCTCTGTGTAACCAGACCACCATCAGCGAAGCGTGTCGTCGCGATAGACGGTCCTGAAGACACACCGCCTCCGGTTGTCTGGATCGACCCACCGCGAGGACCTGTGGAACCCCCGGCGCTCGATCCTCCCCCGCCTCCACCACCGCCTGACATCTCACCTCCGGCGATACCGCACGCGAGCGCCGCTGCTTCAAACTCTGCCGCTGCCGCGAGGTACGGTCCTGGATTTTCCCAATTCTCTAGAGCGAGCGCGAGGTTCTCCAACATCTTTGTCTGACACCACGTCCCGAGCGATTGCAGCGCGGATCCCGTCGCTGTGGCCATCGCCTTCCCCCAAGACTCCGCGCCGGTCGCGGCTGAGATGAACGCCTGATTAAAGTTCGATGCGAACGGTGCCATCTTTCGTTCGAGATCGTCGAGAGCCTTACCTTGTTCCTTCATAGCTTTCGTCAGCTCTTTGACGTGCTCGATGGCCGCTTTCTCCACACCTTTGTTGACCTCTTCGTCTTTGATCTTGCGGCCTTGCTCCAGGAGCTTGTTCAGCTCTGTGTTGAGGTCGATGTTTTCCTTCAAGTCTGCCTTATCGAGCTGCGCGTTGCTGTACTCGTTATCCCGGATTCGCTGTAGCGTTTTCAGGCGCTCCTCAGCGGCCTTGAGCCAAGCCTTGTGCGCGGCCTCCGCATCATGGACACTCTGTGTCGCGCTCTCCTGGTCCGCGACCTTGCGAGCCTCGGCGGCTGCTTTGTCGGCCTGAGTTTGATTGTTCAGCATCTCCTGATGCTTCCGCGTCGCTTCCTCTTCGGCGTGCGTGGTGACCCCGAGCCAATCTGTGACCGCGAACGAGGCTCGCTTCCACCAACTCTCTTGCTTTTCGAGCTGTCCGTTTGCATCGCCGAGAGCTTTGTTGATCTGATCGAGTTGCGCCTTGAGGTTGTCGGCAATCTTCAGATGTGCGAGCTTGCTGGCTGACAGGCCAACACGATCAAAGCCGACCTTCGCCTGATCGAGATTATGTTCCTGATCGCTGATGGTCTTGTTCAAGGCAATGGTCGCCGCATCTGCCGCTCGCATTGAATCGGTGAAGATGAACACAGAGCTGATGAACTCTGTGAGCTTCTCCGTTCCCTTCACAAGAGCTTCGACGAGGAACAGGACAGCGGTCGCGGCGAACGCGGACTGTAAAGCTTCACCCACTCCAGGCAGTTCGGCGACGAACGAACGGACGTGTCGCGGAAGATGAATGCCGAAGGCTTCACCGAGAAGAGCTGCCTGGCCTCGCGCCTCGCCAATCGAAGCGCGGGACTTTTCCATCGAGGAGTTAATCTCTTCCCCGGCCTGAGTCGCCTCCTCACCGGCGTCGTCGAGCGCGGAGCTAAGTTGGTTGACGTTTGTACCGGCTCGCTGCATTCCGGTCTCGATCTTTTCGTTCAGCTTATCGACGCCCGCGTTGAGCTGAGTCATGTCAGCTATGAAGCTGATGACGGCGTCACCGACCTGAATCCCCTGAGAACCTGTGCTTTCCATAAAATCCTTTCAAAAATCTTGCGTTACGGTGACCGTGGTGAGGACTTCTGAAGTTCCAAGGCATCGGGGGTCACCCGTTTTTACGGCTTAGAAGCGCGTTTCCTAGCGGCTGCGAGCCACCAGTACCGAAGAGCACTTTCCTGGATGAGGCGCTGTTCTTCGGGAGGGAGGTCTTCGATTCCCTGATCGTCGCCTTCAAAAACGCCGTAAGCGTTTTGCAACGGACCGGCGTCGAACCACGCCTCGATGATGCGAGTAAGTTCCTCGATGGTCGGAACGCCTACTTCAACTGTGATTGTCGTGTTGTCGCTCATGGCTCCGTCTCCAGTGTGAATTTTCGTTCCCTGAAAAGTCTCCAGAACCCTGGATTGAAATCGGGTGACTTGGGTCGATCATCCCACCAGACGAGATAGCGGGTCGGAAGAGTGATCCCGACGAATACACCGGGGAACATTTCGACGAGGACCTTCGTGGTGTCGCTCATGATGTCTTCCTTTTCTCATAAGCCTTGTGAGCCGCGCTGATGGCTGCGATCTGACCGGAGGTCCACTCACGGCAAGCCGCTTTATATCCTTCGACGAAGGCGTCACGCTTGATTCGTTCGATCTCTTCGGCGGTCAAACTGTGGAAGCAGGGAGTCATCATGCGACCTGTAAGATCGTCAGCAAACCCTTGCACAGGATGTCCGGTCCGGGATTCACGTTCCAATAACGAACATCAGGCGCGAAGGTTGGAAGGTTCGGGAGGCTCCAGTAAAGCGTGATTCGGAGACCTGGAAAGTCTACTTGCGCGGAGTAGAAGTTCCGAATCGACGCCGGGTAATTTCCGTAGTTGGCCCAGGTCGTGAGGAGGCCGGACACATCCCCCACCGTGGTTTGAAGCGAACCGGGAACGAGTACCGCCTGAGCGGCCAGGTGATTCAAGAGATCGGCTTGAGTGCCAGTCCACACAAACTGTGTGAAGTAAGGGGCGTTGCCAAGTGAAAGTGTGTAGGTTGACATTTAGTTATTGTCCTTCTCCGTGCTTTCAGTCGGCTGATGTGGTTGCTTGCCGTCCGCCGCGTTGTTCGAGTTTGAAACCTTGACGGGACTCGAATTTTTAACCGGCGACTGAGCATGGTTGCTGGTGCTCTGAGGAAACTTTTTGTTCTGCATTTGTGTCACCTTTCTTTCAGGAGGGGGCAACTCAACGGATGAAGAGCTGCCCCACAGTTGAACAGCAGTTAC
The DNA here is from genome assembly GCA_963832245.1 of uncultured Acidobacteriota bacterium. Lineage (GTDB taxonomy): Bacteria > Acidobacteriota > Terriglobia > Terriglobales > Acidobacteriaceae > JABDBE01. Next base: position 677,000 of record CAWHTG010000003.1, on the reverse strand, counting down.
ACCGATCCTCGGCAAGGGCCATCGCTTCAATCTGTACTCGGATGGCAGAGCATCAAACTTATTTGAACTCCGATGCGACCGGAACTCCGCTCTCGCGGCAGTCGGTGCGATGTTCCGCCTTCAGCAACGTCGTCAGGTGCCGGAATCGTTGCACCGTGATCTCTCCCGACTGGAAGAGGTTGACAAGACCCTGCATCCGCTGTCGCCGGGACACAGAGCGGCGAGTGAACGCTTCCTGTTCTGATCTAAATTCGTGAAGCTTCATCGCGCCTCCATCACCCGTTCGAGTCGGAGCGCCTCGGCGAGTTCGGCCTCAAGCTTCCTGACGACTGGCGCGATCCTGTCGGCCTCTCTCTTGTGAGAAGCCTCCAGCGTCTTCACTCGCGGAGTGTGCTCGGCGATAGCAGCGTTCAAGCGGTCGATGACGCCGGGTTGATGCACAGGTAAATCTGTGACCCGCGACCGGAAGGAACTTCCGAGCAACTTCTGAACCGGCGCGGAGTTCTCCGCGTACCCGGCCTTTCGCAATTCCGTGAGCTGTTCCTTCGCAGCATCGAGAGCGGCGACCGCGTTAGTGAGCGCCTCTTCGCTTTTCTGCAACATCGTACCGACCGAGTGCAGCGAAAGCTTTGTGCGCTCCAGCTCCGCTCTGACCGTCCCACTGGCACGCGGCTTCCGCTTCATTGGGTTGAGCTTCGCGGCGTCCAGCGCCGCTTGCTTCGATCCCGCGTTGAAGCGGTCCACTTCCTCTTGTGTCACAACCATCATCGACATCTTCGTCCTCCATCAGGAACTCGGTTTGTGTTCTGGACCACGGCATGTTATTTGGGTTCGATCTGCCGCTCGACGAGCTGATTGAGATCGGACTCGCTAATCAAACCACCCATGTGCTTCTTCCACCGATCCCGAAGTCCTTCGTTGAAGTTCTTCGACGGCTTCGTGTTCGGTCCGGGGTCCTTCTCTCCACAGAAGATCGACGCTTCACGAAAACTCATCTTGAACTTCCGCATGTACGACTCGACGCGGCCTTCATTCGAACCTTCGACGAACGCGCCGTTTTTGCGTTGGACGCGAGCCGGACGACCGGACTCGGTGAGTCCAACTTTCTTCGCGTGTTTTTGCAGTCGCGACAGCTTCTCTTCAATGGTCGCGCCGGTGATGGTTTCTTTGATCGTGCTTTCGACAACGGACTCGGCGAATCCCTTCGCGACTTCTGCCGCGACGATCTTCTCTTTCAACTCCGCAAACTGTACTTCGAGCATCTTCATAAATTCCTCGTTTCTTGGTCGCCACACACTACTGCCTTAGATTTTGTTTCCGGGGTTGCCCACAGCGTTGCGGGGAAGGCCGGTTAGATGGCTTGATCGCCTCTCAGTGTCAGCATGCCACAGTATTTTTCTCTATGGTCAACCCTGTGTATGTCGCTTATTCCGTAGGACTTGCACGAGCGGTATATTGAGCGAGAGCGCCTTCGCGATGCGCTCGTCCGTCATCTCGGGATGGGACATCATCTTTCGCATTCGGAACACGAACATCTCCGCGTTGTCTTCGTTGACGTGATCCCACGGACGGACCGGACGCTTCGCTCGCATCTTCGCCGCGTGCTCGCGTTGACGTTTAGTAATTAGAGTGGCCCACCCTTTCATCGACGACCTCAGCGTCGGCGACCGGCGCGGGTGGGAGTTGCTTCGGGACCCACAGGAACCTTCCGTCACTGGTGGTCATGTCCGCTCTTCGCGGGTCGCCGGGTTCGAGCTTCACACACTCCGAATCACTGTCCTGAAGGACGATGTTGATGATGGGGCGCTGCATCGGCTTGTTCGCGGTCAGAACGATGGTCTCTTTCGGAAAGAGTCCGAGCAACTCGCAACGGTGTTTCACCACAGAGAGTAAGAGCTGAATCCGCTTCGCGTCGGTCATCGTTCCTTGCTCGATGCGATCTTCGAGTTCGTCACAGCGTTCGAGTTCGATGCGGAGATGAAGCTGAAGCTCCTCCTGTGTTACGGCCTTCAGCTCGTCGGCGAGGTGCGCCTTGATGTACTTCGCGAGTGTCTGACGACACCATCCCGTCTCGGCGAGAATCTGTTGCTTGGTCTTCCCCTCGCGCAGTTTGACCGCGACGATGGCAACGTTCGCGGCTATGTTGGTGGTTTCACCCTGTACGGTCATCGTGCCTCCTGAAGCTTCTTCCACCACTCGATAACAGCGGCTTTGTCGAATCGGAGATTGCCGTTGACGCGGACGAAGGGAAGCGGGTGCTGTTGTTTCGCGCGAGTACGCGCCTCCATCATGGTGTAGACCTGACGGCGCGTCATCTTCAGCAGAGACGCGAGTTCATCGACGGTTAGAATTTCACCCACGGTACCCCTCCATAAAAAAGCTCTCGACGTAGTCTTCGAGACTGTCCTTCACCGCGAAGAGGAGACGGCAAAAATCCGTCCGAGCCGGTGAGACCCCTTTCAATTCCACTAAGAAAGGGTGGCCCACTAATACCTGTGAGAACAGCTCCGCAGTCAGGATGCGGTCGTCTGGTTTTCGTTTTGGTTCACTCATAACTTCTCCTTCAGAACTCTGGTGCTTCGTCTTGCTTGATCTCGCCCAATCTTTTTTCTCGTTCTGGTGGAGGCTCGAACAGCTCCGCACGCGCTGGAAGGAACCACCACCACTGCCGATTCTTTTGTTCTGATCTGACTCCAGCGGCTTCCCGCACTCGATCAGACTTCAACTTGTCCAGATCAAAACCTCCGTCCTTCATGAAAGCCATGCATTCTTTTGCTGACCGTTTTCCAGCCTGGAGAAACTGACGGAGCGCTTCACCCGCTCGCTTCACGTCTTTCTTATTTTTCAAACCGTCCTGTTCGAGTCCATCCTCGGCGGTGTTTTTGCTTCGTCCATCCCACACGACCTTCACCACCTTCGATTTTTTCCCGCCGAACTCTTGCTCGACCACAATGGTGTGATACTTGAAGGACTCGAACATCTCGCCACGACACGGACTCATGATGTGGTGATAAGCCGAGTCGAGAGCCTCAGGGTCTTTTGAAAACATGTGAACTCCGCGAGCGACGCCGGAGAAAGCGGTCGCTCCCATCATTCGCTGTAACGGGTCCTTGCTCTCCGACTTGTTGAGGTGTCCCACTGTGATGACGACGATCCCGAGTTCCTCGGCGAGTTGCGCGAGGGGGGTGAGAATGGAACGCATGTCCTCCTCCGCGTTCATCTTTTTCGCGCCACAGTAGTTCGTCGCCGGATCAACCACGATCATGCCGAGACCTTCCGGCGTGGCCGCGAGTTGGCGTGCGTAAGCGGCGAGCGCTCCGAAGTCCTGATCGAAGGCGAGCATCGCCTCGTGCGCCGTGTCTTTCTTCGTGACTTTTATTCCACGGATGTAATGCAGCATCCCCTTCGCACCACCCGCGAGGTAGTAGCGCGGAAGGATGGTGTCTTCGAGTGAGTCTTCGATGTTCAGAAGGATTCCGTGCTTTTTCCCCCAGGTGTTCGGAGTGCCATCCGGCCATGCCGCGCCGCTCGTGTTGCGTGCCAAGAGATCAACGGTGACCGGCGACTTCCCCTCGCTACTCTTCCCGCCGAAGTGAATGAGCTTCCCCTTCGGCAGAACCGGGTCCCAGATGTATTCAAGCGCCTTGCACTCCGCTTCGTTATCGACGATGACGATGAGAGAGCGCGTTGAAGCCTCGTGGTCCGTATTACGGCGCGGATGGCTGTTGACCCAAGCAATCGCCTTCGCGATCTGTGGATCATGAAGGTCGCGCCGGTCAAACTTCTCATGCCAGTGAGTTTCGAGAAAGAGCTTGCTCTTGCGGAACTCCGCGTCGATGAAGCTCGGGTCACAGTTCTCGTATGCGAGCGCGGTGAGAAGCGATTGCACGGCCTGACTGAGATCGGGGAAATCGGTGCGCGTCATTAGATCAGCGAGCTTCGCGCTTAGAGGTTTGAACTCCTGTTTATCCGCGTGCTTCGGGTCGAGGGTTTCGAGCAAGGCGAAGAAGTCCTCGGGAAACTCGTTGACGGTTTCGGGGAACGCGCTCATAGACACCTTCCGGTCACAGTGAAGAAACGACCACCTTGATAAATTTCGACCCGACCGCAACGGCGTCTCCCCGCTGGAAGCTTTCCACGACACCACACATGAATCCCCTCACCACTCGGCGAGAACTCTGTGTAACTGTTCAGCCGCGTGATAGCGGCGAGACACCACGACTCGATGGTCGTCGCTCTGAAGTCGCGGCACACGTGGTCGAAGTCGATTCCGATCCACGGTTCGGGAATCATGCACCCGATCCCATCGAACTTCGGGAGAGAGGTGAGGACTGACTCGAAGGAACTCCAAGTCGCGGGATTGTTCGACTCAGCCGGGGAGCCGTCCGGCTGAAAAGGAATTTTCGTAACGCGACCATCGCGAGGGATGGCACGGTAATTAACGAACAAGAGTTCTTTGCGAAGCTCTTCGGGGAAGGAGCTGAACTGTTCGATCATGCTCGCCTCCCGACGTTGCAATCGAGGCCGCGATGCAACAGAGATTGCAGCAAGCGGAAGATCGGATCGTGCTCGTTGATCTGTCGAGACTGCTGATGAATAGGTTTCCTAAAGTGAGAGTGCTGTCTCACTGTGGGAACACGCGGCCATTTTCGCAGAGCCGCCAAAACCTGAGGTAATCGCGAGCGACAGGCTCCAGAACTGAGAAGAGGCTCCGACTCCGGCGTCGAGGATTGTTCCACAGTGATGCCGAGCCAACCCATCAGACACTCTTCAAAACGTGACCGCTCCAACGCGGCTTGCCGTTTCGGAATCTCAGGATGACGGCCCTGGAGCCGGTTGAACGGTCTCACGATCTGGTACGTGGTTGGTGGACCGAATATCTCGTATGACGATGTTTCGCTCATCTGTTCCCGTCCGGTGTGGCCGTCGCTTCGAGAGCAACGGTCACGCTTTTGGAGATGAGCTTGTTAGGCTTCCCTTCGTACAGACCGTCCCGCTTTGGTTCGGGACCCCGCTCTCGGCTCGTGGCCTTCTACGGGAAGCTGAATGACGCTTTAGGGTGACGTTGGGTCTTTGGTCCAGAACGGAATCATGGAGACCACGTCACTACGTCTGTAACGCGGCTCTTGCGAGCCGCTCGCCGGAGGTCTCTGTCACTGAGATGTCCGACACAGGATAGAGTGCACGACAACATCCAAACCGAGATGTGACTTTAACCAATGTTTATGCGGGTCCCGCGAGTCACAGTGTTTCCGAGGGTGAAAGAGATTGCGCGAAGTGGAAAACAAGGCGCTAGCTGTTAACTCACAAGTAAACAAGTCATGAAAACCGTGTTGCGAGCTTCAGGCCCCGATCAGAACCCCTCCGCGACCTATTCTGGGTTCTGTGGGTTCTGGGTTCTGAGCCACGGGTGGGGAGACACAGATTGCCTGTAACTCTCAGATAACACTATATATATTGTATTCATTCACATACTAATCTGTGGCACGGAAAATCGTCAGAACCCTCAGAACCCCAGAACCCAAGGGTCTCAGGAGGTGGGGACTGAGTGGCCTGATTTCCCGCGCCGGGTTAACACAAACTAACGCAACCATTGGTTTTTTACATACCAATGGTCTAGTCTTAGTAACTAATTGGTTAACATACTCGACGCCATTGTGCGATGGTTGTGCAATGACCTCTGTGGAATCAGCGACCTGGAAGGCGAGAAAGGTTACCCGGACCTGTGCGCTCCGCGTTGTCTCGCCGTCGATAGTGACGACGGCTCAATACGAAGGCGGTCCATGCTACCGAGACAAGAATCGCGGCTAGGATCGGAAGGCTGAGCCAGTCAGTGAAGCGGTTGGGCAGGACCGTCAATATCGCGAACGTCGCCGGGATCGAAAGAAAAACCGAAACGTAGGCCCATCGTTTCCACTCACCGACCCCAAAGAGTATTGAAACCACACCCACGATCATGAGCATGGCACTGACAAGAGGCTTTGTGTTTGTGAGGCTGCGGTTGTGAGCGATGGTCTGTTCGGTCAGGTCGAGCGAAAAGATCATCATCAACACGAAACCACCGATACCGAAAACCACAAAGCGAATTGCAAGCCACACTCTCTGTGTCATTTGAGTCCTGAACGAGTTCAGCCGCTCATCTTGCGCGAGTCGCTTTTTCCAATAGTCTCATGCCCTTCAGCACCGCCTCAGGAACGGCCTTCTCGTAGTGAGCCTCAGTCGTAGCTGTGCTGACATGTCCTAGCGCGTCCCGGCCTGCCACAGATGCCCCTGTGAGTTCCCTGAGGATCGTGGCGAAGCCGCGCCGTCCGGCGTACAGCGTTTTGAACGCGACTCCCTTCGCTTCGAGCGTCGGTTCCATCACCCGCTCGACGAACTTCCCGAGGTTGATCGGCTGACCATCGCCGTTCGGGAATACCCAACCGCTTGCCGGATTGCCGCGCTTCGCGTGCCACAGTGTGAGCGGGATTCTCACCGGCGCGATGAGTGGGACAGCGCGGATAGACTTCTTCGTCTTCGGTGTCGCGACGACGCCTCGACCGATAGCGCGGCGCACATGCACGAACTCTGTGTCGAAGTCCGTCCAGTCGAGCGCGTTGATCTCACCCGGCCTGAGACCGGCGAAGTACGACAGCGCGAAGATGAGCTGAGCATCGACGCGATCCACTAGCGCCGACATGATGTTCTCAGCCTCTTCGAGCGTGTAATGCGTGGTCTCCCCTGGTGCGATGATGTCGCCGAGAATCTTGCAATCGCTGATGGGGTTCGCCTTGCACGCACCAATAGCAACGGCGTGAGAGTAGATGCCGGACATCAGGCTGCGAACGTGCTGGACGGTGCGCTGTCCGCGTGTCTCCGCGAGCTTCGAGAGAAAGTTCGTCGCCTCCGGCGTCGTATAGGCTCGCAACTCACGGTCACCGAAGTGAGGCTTGAGGTGCTTCCTCCAGATCACGCGGTACGAGTGGACGGTGTTCGCTCGCTTGTGCTTCGCGACGTAGGGTTCGTAGGTCTCGGTCCAGAATTTCAGGATGGTTTGATCCAGATCGACAGGCGTGACGGCCTCGCTCGCATCTTCTGTGTTGAGTTCACCGAGGAACGGAGCCGCGAGTCGCCGAGCCTCACTCTTACTGTGGCTCGCGTCACAGATGCGGCGCGAACGTTGTACTCGGACAGGCTTGCCGTTGACCGTGCGAGTGCAGTAGTATCTCAGATGCCATGCACCGAACGCCTTATAGAAGTGACCTCGTTGGGACCCCATGTCACGAGACTACCACTTTTATGCGATGGTATGCGATGGCACGAAAGTGCAGTTACTTCAGTGTTTATGCGGTTCCGGGCGCGGTACCCAAGTGGTAAGGGAGAGGTCTGCAAAACCTTTATGCGTCGGTTCGATTCCGACCCGCGCCTCCAAAATCTCTCGCAGTTACGTTCCGGTGTTCCCTTAACACGGATTTGAGCCTAGGCGTGGTTTGCGCTTGAAAAGTCTGCCTGCCCAATACCCACACAGAAAGAAAAAGCCCGCGCCTGGCGCCGGACTCGATTTGCTGAACTCTGGAGCGGGAGACGGGATTTGAACCCGCGACTTCGACCTTGGCAAGGTCGCACTCTACCACTGAGTTACTCCCGCTCGGCAATCACGATTATAAACAAGCAATAACGTCGCGGCAACGGCGGGCGCAATCCCCAGCCTAGTACGAGCAACCGGGCTTGGTTTGCTCAATGGCTTCGTGGGACTTCGCCGTAATCTGGTTTCGCACATCCCAAAGTTCTTTATAGAAAAGGTGCTCCATTCTTTGATGAAGAACTTCGACCGGCGTCCCCATCGTGCCAATTACGCCGCCGCCGATGATCCTTTGCGCCAGCTTGAGATGATGAAAGCGAAACAGATGCACGCGCTCGTCAAAATCCAGCAGGCATTCCGCCACATCGTGCAGCCCGAAGAATTGGTCATGGCGCCGGTAAAGGTCGTCCACGCTGAGGTTCGCCTTGCGCAGTTGGACGTGGAAAGCCTCGCCCAGACGGGGCCCAATGTGAAGAAGAGAGAGAAAGCCAGGCGAATCCAGGCCGCTGCCATGCCCCAATCCCGCACGGATCAGGTGATAGTCGTAAGGCGTAATCGTCTCCAAAACATGCAACATGGAGATGGGATATTCGAGCATCTGATTGGCGCGTCGAATCAACCGGGCGACATTCGAAAAGTCGCTTTCTTCAATACAAGCGAGCGCGCGTCCCAGTTCCCAGGCAACACCCTTCAACAGTAACTCAGAACTCTGATGAACCACCTGGAAGGTCATCTCGTCTTTATGTAGAAATTCTTCGGGACGCTTTTGCAGCGATAACAGTTCGTCGGTATGCAAATAGCGCTCGTAATCGGAAGCTCCTTTGCCCGGCAAAATTGGTTTTTTCAAATCATCCATTCTGCTTGTCTCCAGAGGGTGGCGAATCCACTTGCGTGACTGACGACTTCTGTGCCCCAGTCCACTGCGGGTCCTTCTCCGGCGGCACAATCGAGCCATCACGCATGTGAATAATACGGTCACCGTAGCTCGCCGCTTCTGGGTTGTGCGTGATCATGAGCACGGTTTGGCCCAGTTCCCGATTGGAATGCCGCAACATGTCGAGGACGATGACCGAATTCTGCGAATCCAAATTGCCGGTGGGCTCGTCGGCCAGGACGATCGCTGGTTTGTTGATCAGCGCCCGCGCCAGCGCAACCCGTTGCTGCTCGCCTCCCGAAAGCTCAGAAGGCCGGTGCTGAAGGCGTTTCTCCAATCCAAGCAGACCCACGATCTTGTCGAAGTACGCGGCATCGCGATTGCCGTTGGCCCCGGCAATGTCCACCGCGATATTGATATTCGAACGCGCGTCGAGCGTCGGCAGCAGATTGAATTTCTGGAAGACGAATCCGATTTTACGCTTGCGCATGCGCGTGCGCTCGGCGTCGGAAAGCTGCGCGAAATCGTCTCCGTCGATGATGACGCGCCCCGAATCGGCCCGCGCTAGTCCACCCAAGAGATAAAACAGCGTCGACTTGCCGCTTCCCGAAGGTCCGACTACGCTGACGAATTCGCCCTTCTGCACGCTGAAGGAAACCCCGCGCAAGGCAGGCACTTCCATCTTACCCACGCGGTACGTCTTGCGCACATCCACGGCTTCGATGAGTTCTGCCATCCAAACCATCGATATTACACGAAAGCCAATGTAGGCGCGGGCGTCCACGCCCGTGCGGCCCTATCTGAAATTCATCTTCAATCAGAGATCGTTCGGGATCAGGCGGCGCTAGTGCGAGAAGCGGATTGAGCTGGGTGGGGCTGCATTCGCTTCGGGCCGCGCTTGCGAACCAGCAACACGCGGATACGCTCCAGCAACTCGACCGGTGCGTACATTCCCTTTGGCAGGAAAACGTCGGCTTTAGTGTCGCGGTCATACATTTTGACTTTGCCCGAAAGAAGAATAGCCGGGGTCTGGGGCGAGAGCTTCTTGATCTCGTCAATCAGCTTGCTTCCATCCATCCCAGGCATTGTAAGATCGGTGAGCACCAGGTCAACTCCCCCCTTTATAAAACGCTCCAGCGCCTCCTGGCCGCCAGTACACGTCACCACCTGATAGCCTCGGGTTTCCAGCATGATCTTGCGGATGGAGAGCGATTGTTCGTTGTCGTCAACACAGAGGATCGTTCTTTTTGGTTTCATTTTTTGTTTCCGAAGCAGCGAACCACCGAGGCGGCGCGCCCGGGGAAAAATCCGAAAACCGTTTTGCCAATCACTTCAGAGCGAGATGAATCCTAAAGGCGAACTTAACTGCTGTAAAGTGCCGCCGATGCTAATGGCAGAACTGACCCATTGAAAAATATCCGCACTTGTGCATGGGAGCATTTTTCCTGCACATTCACGCACCAGATTTCAAAAACTAACTTCTCCGCGAAGAACCTCAACAACATTTCCACCGACTCGCACATTAACCACTCGGTCATCCCGGTGGGAAGCGCGAACAAAAATTCGGCTGGGACGTTTCATCTCAACTCCCTGTTCGATGAGCACGCGCTCCTCGGGTTGAGCCACACCATGAGCGACCATCCAGGCAGCCGCGCATCCAGCCGCCGAACCGGTCGCCGGGTCCTCGCCGTTGTAGAACATCATGCGAGCGTGCAGCCGGGCTGCTGGATCCACCGTCTCGCGAGTGACAAAGTAGAAAAACTTTCCCCCCGAACGCTCCAGATATGCGCTGGAGCCTCTCAGGTCCACGTCCAGATTGCGGATGACTTCGAGTCCACGTAGGGGAACCACGGTGAAGGACAAGCCGGTCGAAATTGTCTGGATCGGTAACGATGGATCGATATCACCATCCCGCAAGCCCGACGCACGCACCACCGCCTCGCGGTCATGCCGTGCCCCAAACTCGGGATCGATTTGAGTCATCTCACCGAACACCGGCTGTCCCGCCGTTTCCTCGAACCGAACCGGAACCCTGCCCGCGTTGAGGTCCAGCACAATCTCTGGCGCGTCCGATGACCCGCGCAACTGAAACCCGGTTCCCAGCGTTGGATGGCCCGCGAACGGCAACTCTTCCTGCACCGTAAAGATTCGTACCCGCACCCCGCGTTCGCGTTCGATCGATGGCTCGCGGGGCAGAATAAATGTGGTCTCGGAAAGATTCATCTCCCGCGCGAGCGCCAGCATCTCCTCGTCGCTCAGCCCCCTGCCATCCCGGAAGACTGCGAGAGGATTGCCTTCAAAAGGTTTTGACGTGAAAACGTCCAACTGCACAAAAGAAAACACTCGCAGTTTTGCCATGGATGGTTATTGTACCCCTGCCTTATTGGCGACCTAATGCGCGCTGGATTTTTTGTGTGTGCCTCAGTGTCGTTATTGGATTGTTTGTCGTCCGTCGTTTGACTGAATTTTTGCCGCCGCGTATCCTAAGCAATATGCGCACTTGCTCCACGCTACGCCTGATGTGCTGTTGTACGCAGGCCTCGGTGTGTGGGTAGTGCAGGACAAGTTCTCTGACACCCACCCGGCGACCTGAGGGTGGGTTTCGTTTTTATCGCAGACGCCACCTTCCCAAAGCCGCGGCAGGTCCGGCGAACCTCTCGGATCTTCCGGGAACATTTCAGCGAGGAGAAATTATGAGCACCGATACTTTAACCGAACCTACAACCAAAGCGCTTCGAATCAACGATACCGCCCCAAATTTCACTGCCGATACCACCCAAGGCACCATTAACTTTCACGAGTGGATCGGCGACGGCTGGGCCATCCTGTTTTCACATCCCAAAGACTTCACGCCGGTTTGCACCACCGAACTCGGCTACATGGCCGGACTGCAACCCGAATTTGCAAAACGTAACACAAAAATTATCGGACTAAGTGTCGACCCGGTGAGCAACCACAGCAAGTGGGCGGCCGACATCGAAGAGACGCAAGGCCACAAGGTGAACTACCCGATGATCGGCGACACCGACCTCAAAATCGCCAAACTCTACGGCATGTTACCTGCCGAGAGCGGCCACACCGCCGAGGGCCGCACCGCCGCTGACAATGCCACCGTGCGCACCGTGTTCCTCATCGGTCCGGACAAGAAGATCAAACTGATGCTCGTCTATCCCATGACCACCGGCCGCAACTTCGACGAAGTGCTGCGCGTCCTCGATTCCATTCAACTCACGGCCAAACACAAAGTCGCCACCCCTGCGAATTGGAAGCAGGGAGGTGACGTCATCATTGTCCCAGCAGTCTCGAACGAGGAAGCGCAACAGAAATATCCTGGAGGCTGGAAGACGCTCAAACCATATCTGCGAATCGTCCCCCAGCCGAAGTAGTTTAATGTCGCACAAGAACGGGCGTCCGCGGCGGGATGCAGGTAGCCCAGACGCCCTCGTCCGGGTGGTGGCGCCAAGCACGGAGGGTCGCATCAGATCTGCCTACGGAGTTCGTATCCGCTTCGCCACTTCCGGACCCACCCGCCGGAAATGATCAATGTTCCATGTAAGGATAGTCTCCGCATGCGCTTTGAGCGCAGAGCGCGCAATGAGGGCGTCATAAATCATCCCGCCCATTATCCCTTCCGCCGCGGCATCGGCAATCGCAGCGGAGTATTCATCACCATCCAGAGTGACAGTCCTGAGCCGATCTCTGATTTCATCTAGGAAGAGCAGGCTCTGTTCGCAACTCATTCGTTGTTTTCCGGGTAGCCTGGTCAGCGTGGCATACACTTCGGCCAGGCTATGCGCTGCGCAGCCTGCTTGACTCTTGTTTGCGGCAAGATAAACCGCTAGGCTGGGTCCATGGTGTACGTGTTGAACGGAAACAGCGGCCACCAAGACTGAGGTGTCGAAGAACAACTTCACCGCAGTTTCCCTAGATTGCGTCGGTCCCGTTCCTCCCGCACTTGACGAAGCGTCTTATTAACCGCCTCCACGTCGAGCGGTTCACCCGCATCGAAAACCCAGACTCCCTGCTTTTTGTAAATCCGTCCGTTTCCCCGTACGGGACGCAGAATCACGCGGTCGTCAAAGCTTTCCACTTCTAAAGAATCGCCCGGACTCAACTGCAACTCGTCCCGCACCGGCTTAGGTAGTACGATTCGGCCAGCTTTATCAATCGTTAAAGTGGTAACCATAATGCCATTATACCATTTAATTTGCCACGGGTCACTAGCATCTAGAGAGAACCCAGCCACTTAACTGGAAGATGCGCAGCCAAGGCGTTCGCCAGCGGTTCGTCAGCGGTAATCAATTGTGACTTCGAAGTCATCGCCAGAGCAACATAAAGCGCGTCGTACACGGAGCGATCAAAAGCACTGGAAATGGCAAGCGCCTCCGCGAGCAGAGCATGAGAAGAAACGGTGGGAAAGTTACGGTCTCGCACGGCGTGCAACGCGGTTTCTGCTGAGGCTGGCGGCAGTCTCTCTTGCCGCACTGCTTTCCACAAAATATTGGCAAACTCGGCCCAGAACAAATCTGGGACTACAAAGCGTAGCTCGCCGGCAGCATAACGTTTCAGCAGTGCCAAGGCTTCGCGCGTAAGTGTTTCGCCATTTGCCGGCAAAATCCACTTCGCAGCGACGCTGGCATCGATTACATAAGTGTTCACCGCCCGCGATCCTCGCGCTGCAGTTCCTCGGTGGCCGGAAACATCGTAGCCGAACGTGGCCGATGCGAACGCAGGCCCTGCATCTGCCTCAGAAACTGCTGTCTAGCCTTCCGTTCTGCTGCCGTAACCACATTTTCCGCCAACAAGGAGAGCACCTCCGCCGTGATCGACTTGCGGTGTTGACGGGCTCGATCCCGCAGGGCCTCGTACAAATCATCAGGTACGTTTTCTACATAGAGTGTAGCCATTGCATATGCCTAGCAACAGTCTAGCATATACCTAGACTATCTAATTTTTTTTCTTTACAGTCGGTCTTTTGCCTCTTGCTTCGCATGCTGCAGCAATTGACACCATCGCCGCTCTGCACAACAATAAGAGCAACACCCAATCACAATTGCTGGAGAAAATTTATGGCCGAAGAAGGCGAATACCCAGCCGAGGTCCACACCGGCTCCGAGGGCAACGCTGCAAAGTGGATAGTTTTGTTGCTTGCCGTCCTCTACGTTGCGGGCTCGCTTTATTTTTTGTTCAACTTGCGTGAGCGGATTGACCAGTTAAGCAAGGGTCAAACTACCAGCAACGCGCAGATCGCCGAACTCAGCAAGCGCATGCAGTCTGCCGAAGCCGACTCCGAAACCCTGGCCAAGCAGCTAGGCATGACCAAGAAGGAGCTGGCCGCCCGCTCCGCTGAGTTACAGCGCGAGCAAGTGGCGCAACGTGCCTCCCAACAGCGTCTCGCCGAAGAGCAGAAACAGCAGATGAGCCAGGTGACCGGTGAATTCGCCAACGTCAAAACCGACGTGGGCGGAGTCAAAACCGATGTCGCCGCCACCAAGGCCGAACTTGCAGCCGCGGAAGCCAAACTGCAAAGCACTATCGGAGACCTGGGAGTGCAAAGCGGCTTGATCGCGAATACGCGCAGTGACCTCGAGGTACTTAAACACAAAGGCGACCGCAACTACTACGAGTTCACCCTGGTCAAGGGTGGCAAGCCGCAGCCGGTTTCAACCGTTAGCCTGCAGCTAAAGAAAACGGATGCCAAGCGAGGCAAGTTCACGGTGAACGTCACCGCTGACGACAGGACCATCGAGAAGAAAGACCGCAACGTCAGCGAGCCCATCCAGTTCTACTCCGGCCGCGATCACCTGCTGTACGAAATGGTGATCTGGACGGTAGATAAGAAGCAAGCGGTGGGATATCTGAGCACGCCCAAGAACGCACCGGTACCGGTGACGACCGGGCAATAAATGCCAGACGACCTCCCTCGGGGGCTCCGAAACGCAGCGGAGCTACGCTTCTACAGCGGGTAAATGAAATTCTTTACTTGGTCAGGACTAGTGGCACCGGTTGGTCATAGGGTTGGATTGTGACCTTGAGCGCCTTGCGATTGGCGAAAGCCTCGGGCGTCACCGGGAAGGCTACGACAATTGTTCCCGCGATCTGGCCGCCGGGATTGATCCTGGCTTCGCGTTCCAGGGGAGCAATCGCGTGCTGTTTTAGAGCGGGGAAGGCCTGAAAGTAGCGATCGAAGTCGGCTGGGGAGGCGGCGTCGTCGCTGAAACTGCCGCTGTTGGTATCCAGATCGGCCTTGATGGTGTGAATCCAATACGGCTTGGTGCCGTTGTTCTGGAAAGACACGTTGATCGCGACCATGATCGAATGCTGATCAGGGATCTCAACCGAGACTACATCGTCGATCGACCCAGTGGTCGCCGAATGGGGCCGCTGCGCCAAGCTCACGATAAGAGCAATGACGGCGATCGCAGCCACTCCAATCGCAACAATTTTCGCTGGCGGCAGGTTCTTTTTGGCCGTGCCGAATTCCTCGCCAATGTGAAATGGGGTCGCGGGCTCGGACGGTGCTGGTGCGGATGCGCTCGGAGGCGCGGGCAGCGGAGGTGGTACGTCGCCAGACATATTTCGCCTCTGATTGTAATCGCTTTGGCGCGTAAAATCCCGTGGATCCGGGACCGGCTGGGCTGGACTATGACCACCGGGAGGTCCAACGGAAGGATGGCTAACAACCATCTACTTTCCAGTATCCATCGCGCTGAAAGCCAAGCTGCAGAAGCCGGTTCTTGGGATCGTGACGCTTGCCGCAGTTGGGGCACTTCAGATAGCGGCTCCATGCCGTACCGTGCCGATCATAATTTTCAGAGACCGCAAAGGTGGTGCCACAACTGCAGGGTACAAGGCGCATCTTAAAATCGCTACCGAGCTTGCTGCCGCGTGCCATCAGCGCTCTTCTTCCGCCATCGCCATCGAACCCCTCTTTCGCTTGCTGGCTTGCAGAACTTTCTTGCGCAGCCGTAGCGACTTGGGAGTCACTTCGACAAACTCGTCATCAGCAATGAATTCGATGGCCTGCTCCAGATTCAGATTTCGAAAGGGCACCAGTCGTACCGCAATGTCAGATGTGGAAGAACGCATGTTGGTCAGCTTCTTTTCGCGGACTACGTTGACATCGAGGTCGTTATCCTTGGCATTCTCACCCACGATCATGCCCTCGTAAACGTCGATAGTCGGGCCGACGAACAGTTCGCCTCGTTCCTGCAGGTTGTAAAGCGAATAAGGCGTGGTTACGCCCGCGCGGTCGGACACGAGTGCGCCCGTCAGACGATGTGGGATCTCGCCTTGCCACTCAGTGTATCCGTCAAAGAGAGAGTTCATGACGATGGTGCCGCGCGTATCGGTAAGCAACTGGCTGCGCAGGCCGATCAAGCCACGGCTGGGCACGCGGAATTCGATGCGCACCCGTCCGTATCCGTGATTATGCATGTTGAGCACTTCGCTTTTGCGCGCGCCGAGCTGTTCCATCACTACGCCCACGAACTCTTCCGGCACGTCCACGGTCAGCTTCTCGACCGGTTCCATGAGCTTGCCATCCACACGCTTGGTGACGATCTCCGGCTTCCCCACCATGAGTTCAAAGCCTTCGCGGCGCATCATTTCTATGAGAATTGAAAGCTGCAGCTCGCCGCGGCCCATGACTACAAAGGAATCTGTAGCGTCAGTTTCTTCAAGACGCAAGGAAACATTGGTCAGCAATTCTTTTAGCAGCCGCTCCCGCAGATTGCGGGAAGTTACGTAGGTGCCTTCGCGTCCGGCAAACGGCGAGGTATTCACCGTAAACAGCATCGCGATCGTCGGCTCGTCAATGGTGATGTGCGGCAGTGGGGCAGGGTTTTCCGCGTCGGTGATAGTCTCGCCGATGGTAATGCCTTCGACGCCGGCTACGGCGATGATGTCGCCCAGGGTGGTCTCGGTAATGTCGGTTCGCTTGAGGCCGGAGAATGAAAACAGCTTGGTAATTTTTGTTTTGTGCAGTGAGCCGTCCAACTTGGCAATGGCGACGTCCTCCCCGGTATGCATGGTTCCGTTGAACACCCGCGCAATCGCCAGCCGTCCCAGGTAGTCGCTGTAATCGAGGTTCGCGACCAGGATTTGCAACGGTCCCGCCGCATCGCCTTTGGGCACGGGAATGGTTTCAACGATGGTCTCGAACAGAGGCTGCAAGTTCACGCCTCCGCCTTGTATGTCTCGTGAAGCGGTTCCAGCTTTAGCGTTGGTATATAAAACCGGAAAGTCGAGTTGCTCTTCTTTGGCATCGAGGTCGATGAAGAGATCGTAGACCTCGTTCAGTACCTCCTGAGGGCGAGCGTCGGAACGGTCAATTTTGTTGATCACGAGAATCGGTGCGAGATGAGCCTCGAGCGCCTTACTTAGAACATAGCGCGTTTGTGGCAGCGGGCCTTCACTGGCGTCGACCAGCAGCATGACGCCGTCGACCATCTTCAGCGCGCGCTCCACTTCGCCGCCGAAATCACTGTGGCCAGGCGTGTCCACGATATTGATCTTCACGTCATGGTAGAAAATGGCGGTGTTCTTGGCCAGAATGGTGATGCCGCGCTCGCGCTCCAGATCGTTCGAATCCATCACTCGTTCGATGATGTGTTCGTTAGCACGAAACGTGCCGCTTTGCTGCAGCATGGCGTCGACGAGCGTGGTCTTCCCATGGTCAACATGGGCAATAATCGCGATGTTACGAATGCTGGAACTCAAATGAGACTTCCTTCCCAATAGCCGCTGTATTCACTTTACTATGGGTTCAGGGCGTTCACCACAGAGACGCAAAGACGCAGAGAAGAAATATCTAAAGATTTTCTCTGTGTCTCTGTGACTCTGTGGCGGGTTAGCCTGACACAGTTTTGGGATGGGGGGCGGGCTTTCCCGCCAGCCGGCTCTCAGCTTCCTTCACTGCGCGTCGCGCTGCCAGGATGGCCTTGCTGGTCGTGGATTCCGGGCCCTCGGAATCGGTGTTGGCAAAGAATACGCGGTCCATCGGTTCTCGGACCACGGGCTGCACTTTGGTGTAGAGGCCGGGAGTGGACATATAGAGAGGATGGCCGCGGCGGTAAATGTGAACTTCTATCGGGTCCACATTCGAGCCCGGGAACAGCTTCTGAAAATCGTTGAGCACGCTGGCGGCTTTTTTCCGCGCGCCTGATTCGGTAAGCAAGGAACTGCGGTCTTCCTCATTCAAGGGGGTATAGCAAGTCAGGATGTTGTATCTCTGCTGGTAACCGGGCTGGTTGCGGATAGTCCAATCGGCAACGATGAAATCAGTAAACGTGTTTCCCGGACACCAGGTGTCGTAGCTCTTGTTGAACACCGGCTTGTCGAAGATGAGGTTCACCACCGCGTAGGGAATGTATCGAACCTGATGCATGGCATCGCTCTGTTTCGCAGGAAGGCTCTGCACGATGCGCCGGGTAATAAATTTCGGTGTGGCCATAATGACAGCCTTCGCGCTCACCGTTTTCAGCTCCGCTCCCTGCACGTACGTGACTTGCACCTCGCTATGGCCAGGGACAACGGCGACCGTCGTGGCACCCGCCTGCATGTGCTCTCCGAATGTGGGCTGCAGGGTCTCGGCCAATTTCTTGGTAATCATGCCCAGGCCTCCGGGCCAGGTGTAGAAATCTGGCACAGTGTCTGCGCCGATTTCTTGTATTTCGGTAATGCCCATCGCGGCAGCCGTGTCCTCAGTCGCCGCTCCCCAGTTAGATGGGCCATAGTTATCCCACCACTGCTTCACTTCGGCCGGGTAGCCTTTCATGAAGTCCGAGAAAGGGATGTTGTCCAGTTCGTCGGCCCGTTTAATCAGATCGATCGCCAGCATGTCCTTCTTGAACTTCTTGAAGCCCTCGCGCACAGAAGCAGGATAGGGCAATTTATCGAGCCCCTCCGCCCAGGTGTTGGCAATCCACTCGCCTTTGATGATGGTGCTGTCGCGGTCGTTGATGGGCAGAGGCTCCAGGCCGATCTCTTTCGCAAAGCTGTAGGTGTATTCACTCTTGCCGAGGAACGCTGAGCCGGTGGCATAGGCATTTCCCTGATACTCCATCAAGTAAGCATTGCCGCCCCAGTGCGGTTCTTTTTCCAGCAAGAGGAAATCGCGGCTGCGCAACAGGTAGGCGGCAGTCAGTCCGCTGACGCCCCCGCCTACGATCACCACGTCGTGGCGGGCTGAGACGGGCGGCCGCTCGAAGATCTTACCGTCCCGCACCTGATGGCAGATGCGATTGTCTTCACCCTCCACCGAAGGTTGCGCCGTCTCGGCTGCTAGTAAAGAAAGATCAATCGGACAACCCGCGGCGACTGATCCGGCTACCACGAATTTGATAAAGTCCCTACGATTTGTAGTCATATATGGTGTTGCCCCTGAACCGGTTAATGGAGGCCGGGCGTCCTCGCCCGGTTGGACGGGCGCGACGCCCGTCCTCCATCGTTCCCTAGAGCGCAATTCCCGGCTCTTCGGCACCCTTCCGCAGACGGTACCAGCTGACGATCGCGATCAGAGAAAAAACAAAAATAATGCTTGAGATGGCATTGATCTCAGGCGTGATCCCGCGCCGCAGCCTGCCCCAGATCTCCAGCGGCAAAGTGTTGTCGCGCCCAATCAGAAAAAAGCTAACCGCAATCTCATCCATGGAAAGCGTAAAGATCAGCAAAGCCGCTCCGATAATGGACAAGCGCAAGTTCGGAATTGTGATCCGCCAAAAGGTTTGCCAGTAATTTGCCCCAAGATCGAGAGAGGCTTCTTCTTGTGCGCGGTCCAGCTTCTGCAATCCCGCGAACACTTCGGTCGTTGCGACGGAAATCAACGCTGTTCCATGACCGAGCACAATCGTTAGCAGGCTTAGCTTCACGTCGGCTTCCCGAAACAACATCAACAGCGAAAGTCCGGTAATGATTCCGGGAAGAATGAGCGGCAGCAGAACAAGCCGCCGGAAAAGAGCTTTGCCGGGAAAGTTAGCGCGATCGAGAGCCAGCGCAGCAGGAATGCCAAACGTGAGCGAAATTGCCATCGCGGCGATTGCGACGATAAGACTGTTTAGAACCGACTCCCAAATGGCATCGTCGGCAAAAAGCATGCGATACCAATCCAGCGTTAGATTGCGCGGAGGGAATCCACCCACCCCCGATCCGTTGAACGAATAAACGATCAAAGTCACGATCGGCAGATAAAGAAATCCGAAGACAACGATGGCGTGCCACGGCAGCCAGCGGGAAGCGCTGCGCACGGCGCTCATCGGAAGCTCCATCTCTTCTCCAGCCTCTCCGAGAGTAATAGCAGCCCGAGCACCAGCAGTAGCATGCAGAGCGAAATCGCCGCCCCTAAAGGCCAGTTGTATGCCGCACCGAACAAGCTGACCACAATGTTGGAAATCATGATTCCGCTGGGTCCGCCAAGCAGAAGCGGCGCCAGAAAATCGCCCAGACTCAGCACAAACGCGAAAGTCGCTCCCGCCAGCACTCCGGGAATCGACAGCGGAAAAATCACCCTCCAGAAGGTTTGCAGCGGTGATGCTCCTAGGTCATGCGAAGCCTCGACCAGATTGCGCGGGATGTGCTCGAGCGCGGCATAAATCGGCAAAACTGCAAACGGCGTGTAGATGTGAGTAAGCGTGAGAACCACGGCGAATGGGCTATAAAGCAAAAACTCCACCGGATGCCTTGTAAGGTGGACATACTGCAACAAAGTGTTGAGCACGCCGTCGCTGCCCAGGATGGTCTTCCATGCATACGCTCGCACAAGGTAGCTGACCCACAGCGGAACAATCACCAGTTGATAGAAGAGATCTTTTCTCATGCCTGCATAGAACGAAAGGTAATAGGCCAGCGGATATCCGAGCAACAGGGAAAAGATCATAACGCGAGATGCAATCCACATCGAGCGAAAAAGAGTTTGCGGGTAAACATTCACGCGGGACAGTTCGCGATAGTTGTCCAGCGTCCAGGCGTGGACGATAGTCTGCGACGGCGAGACCGACCAAAAGCTGTAGCAAAAAAGCAGCGCGTAAGGCACGAGCAGGAACACGAACACCCATAACAACGGCGGTAACGTGATCGCGGCTCGATATGCGCGAGAAAACATCCGGTTTGACTAGCCTCTCTCCGAGGATTCGCGGACAGGCACAGCATCGCCAGCGGAGAATTCCCATTGCAAATCCCCTCGCCGGTTTTCGCCAGTCGCAGTCCGCACTGACAGCGTGAGTCCATCCTCGCAGACAATTTGCAACAATTCCGTAGCACCGTGAAAAGCCTGCTGTTGAATTCTGCCGCGGAGGCGGATCACGTTCATGTCGGATCCGTCTGTGGACGTTGCCAATCGAATATTCTCCGGTCGCACCGAAAACAACGCAGGGCCATCCTGCAACTCGGTCCTCCAGGAGAGCGACTTGCACCGAGCCACTCCCGCTCGTACCTCGCCACGAAGCAGGTTGGTGTGGCCGATGAACTGCGCCGTATAAGCCGTCGCGGGACGACTGTAGATCTCGCGCGGCGAAGCCACCTGCTCCAACTCTCCCATTCGCAACAGTGCGATGCGGTCGGACATGACCATGGCCTCTTCCTGGTCATGGGTAACAAATACGAACGAAATACCGACCTCGCGCTGCAGCGATTTCAGCTCGACTTGCATTTGGCGGCGGAGATTGGCGTCCAGCGCGGAAAGCGGTTCGTCTAACAGCAATAGCCGTGGCCGCTTGACTAAAGCACGCGCCAGGGCAATCCGTTGCTGCTGTCCGCCGCTGATCTTGGCTGGTTTAGCGTTGGCAAATGCTGCCATCTTAACCATAGCCAGCGCTTCTGAAACTCGGGACGTTATCTCGCCTTTCGGAAGTTTGGCCACCCGCAGTCCGTAGCCCACATTTTCTTCCACGGTCAAATGCGGGAATAGCGCGTAGTGTTGAAACACGGTATTGACGCGCCGCCGGTACGGCGGCAAGACGTCGAGCCGTTCTCCTTCCATCAGGATCGCCCCAGAATCCGCGCTCTCGAACCCTGCGACGATGCGCAACAGCGTGGTCTTGCCTGAACCACTTTCGCCCAGAATGGTCAGAAACTCACCCTCCGCAATTTGCAGGGAGATGTCGCGAAGCACGGGATTCTTCCCAAATGACTTGGCAACATTGCGGATCTCAAGCAACGGCTGTACGCCAGATTTGGCGGAACGAGCGGGAGCTGGTTCGGTGATAGTAGCCATGCGTTTTAGTAGCGCCGCGTTGGAGGACGGGCGTCCTCGCCCGTCCGGCCGAAACGTTCCCGCCGGGCGAGGACGCCCGTCCTCAACTTACTTTATTGCGCTGCCTTCAGTTCATTCCAGATTTCAACGTACTTCGCCCGCCGCGGAACGTCCTGCCAGAAGTAGATGCGTTTCTGATAATTGTCCAAATCATCCAGATGCAGGCTCTTAACCTGCTCCGCGGTCATAAACTGCGCTGCTTGCGGATTTGCCGGCGTGTAACCGGTCACGTCCGTCACCTTTTTCTGGGTCTGAGCCTCCATCATGTATTCAAGAAACTTGTAAGCGAGTTCTTTGTTATCGCTGCCGGCAGTCACCATTAAATGGTCGATCCAGCCGGTGGTATTTTCTTTCGGAATAGTCTCTCCAATCGGAAAATTAAGCTTGCGCAGCTGATTGGTCATCAGCGGCCATCCCATGGCCAACACCACTTCGTGGTTTTGAAAAAGATTGGTTAGCTCACCGCCCGTCGACCACATCTTGCGGATGTTCGGCTTCAACTCCAGCAGCTTTCTCTTGACTGCCTCCAGCTCCGGGTCGCTGAGGTTATAAAGGTGCGTGGGATCCGGCTTGTCGAAGCCGAGAACCTGCGCCGCCATGTATAGAGTAGAGAGTTCGTCCCAGACGGAAACCTTGCCGCGGTACTTGGGATCCCAAAACACATTCCAACTATCGGGCGGTTGTAGAAACGCAGTAGTGTCGTAAAGAATCGGATTCGGACCCCACATGAACGGCACGCCAAAGACTTGTTCCTTGATGCGAACCAGGGGCAGGGAAGTGAGCTGTGGCGAGAGTTGGGCGTAGCTTGGAAACTTCGAGAGGTCGAGTGGCGCAGCCAATCCCGCCGCGGCAATCGAGGTAGCGACATCGCTCGAGGGCGAAATCACGTCATAGTTGCCCGCGCTGCCACCGCGCAGCTTGGCCACCAACTCGTCGCTCGAACCCATGTACGAGGCCGTAACCTTGCAGTGGCACTGTTCCTCAAAGCCGTGGACGAACGACGGGTCCGCGTAACCTTCCCAGACCAGCAGGTTGAGTGTAGGCGTCTTCTTGGTGCAGGCGCCCAGCAAACAAATAACTGCCGCCAGCGGCACCACCAGCAAACGTCGGATCATCAACGGTCCTCTATAACCCTTGCCAATTGCGTTTCGCCTGACTCAGCTAAAAAGTTGGCGGAGTGTTAATCCACAATATTGTGGCTTCGGTTTGTCCGGGATTGAACCAGCGATGCGGCGTGGCGCTCTCAAAATAAAAACTGTCACCAGTTTTCAGCCGGTACTCTACTTCCGCAACTGAAATATGCAAGCGTCCCCGCAACACGTGGAGAAATTCCTCGCCTTCGTGGGTATAAGATTCCCCGCTTCCTGCCTGGGGAGAAATCCGAAACAGGTGCGGCTCCATCACCGTGTTTCCCCACGCCAGCAACTCCATGCGGACGCCCGGTCCCGCCTCCAGGACTTTGCGTTTGTCCGCTGGCACCAACCGGCTATTCGATTCCGCCGCATCGAAAAAATCAAGGATGTTGGTCTTGTAGAATCGTGCCAGCTTTCGTAGAGTGCTGACCGACGCGCTCATGTGAGAACGTTCCAGCGCGCTCAGAAATCCGGCTGAGATGCCGACCCTTTTTGCCACTTGAGCTAAAGAGAGACCCCGCCGCAGGCGCATTTGACGCAGATGCACGCCAATGGCGCCGCTGCTGCCGTTCGCTGCCGGGGGCACCAAGCCTTCGCGCTTGAGCAATTGCGCGATCGCCGGAGCGTTCAACCCGCGCACTTTGCGCAGAAATCGCGCGCGCTTGAGTAGTTTCACATCTTCGGATGTATAAAGACGATACTTGCTGATGGTACGATGGGGCCGGGTGAGGCCCAGACTCTCCCACGACCGGATCACCGAAGGAGAGACGCCCACCAGGCGAGCCACGTCGCCGATTTTCAAGTAAGGTTGTGGGTTCGCGGATTTCGCTTTTAAAATTGCGCTCCCCATGTCGCTAAGCACCATTTTTTGCTTGACAGCGTGCGGCGGGTTCTCTAACCTTGCGCAATTATAGCAAGGTTTGTTTTTCACGCAAGCATTGTTGTCAGGCCATCCTCCACCCCGGAAATGGGAGGTGCTCCATGCATCCGTCTCTGACGCGTCACAGGTCGGCACTCTGGCTGATTGTGCTTGGGCTACTCACGGTTATTTCTGTTGCGGCGTTTTGCCAGAGCACTGGTGGCCGCATTCTTGGTCGAGTCGCCGATCCCACGGGCGCGGTTCTGGCTGGGGTAAGGGTGGTACTGGTAAATGAGGCCACAGGCGCTAGCCGCGACACGCAGACGAGTGCCAGTGGCGACTACACCTTTGTGGAAGTTGTGCCTGGTACTTACCGGGTCGAATACCAACTGCCCGGATTTAAGAAGAGCGTGCAGAAGGATGTCACGGTCGACGTCAACCAGGTCGTCACGCTCAATCAAGCATTAGCCATTGGCGCCACGCAAGAAACTGTTGAAGTCACGTCAGAAGCTCCACAGGTAGACACAACCAGCACCCAGCTTGGCGCCGTAATCAACGACCGCTCGGTGAACGAACTTCCTCTGAACACGCGCGACACGTATCAGTTCCTGCAACTGCAGCCTGGCGTGCAAGCCGAGCTGGGAAACGGCAATGGCAGTCTTTTCTACGGATCGCAGGACACAGGCTCCGTTTCAGTGAACGGCGGCCGCACCCGTGCGAATAACTTCAGCGTAAATGGCGGCGACGCCAATGATCAGTTCGTGAACCTTCCCACCGTCCAGCCGTCTCCGGATAGCGTCGAAGAATTCCGCGTCATTACCAATACGTTCGACGCCGAATACGGCCGGAATTCGGGTTCGGTCGTGAACGTAATCACAAAATCCGGAACCAACAACTTTCATGGCGATCTCTTCGAGTACTTCCGCAACACGGTTTTGGATGCGCAAGGCTATTTCAATACCACCAGGCCGCAGTGGAATCAGAACCAGTTTGGCGGCACTATCGGTGGTCCCATAAAGAAAGACGGTACTTTCTTTTTTCTTTCTTACGAAGGACGTCGCATCCGCGAGGGAACTCCCGGTGCAGTCCTGAACGTTCCTACGACAGCCCAAAGGGCAGGGGATTTCTCCGGAGTGGGCGGTTTTGCCAACGGGGGAAGCATCAGCAATGACTTCGTAGCCAGCGTCCTCAACGCTCGATCCAATGGGGGCACGACCTGTCCGAATGCGATCAGCGCTCTGGGTGGCACGGCGCCGGCCGCAGGAGTGGCGTGGTCCTCGATTTTCCCAACCGGCGTGATTCCGACTGCGTGTCAGGATCCGGTGGCCGCCAACCTGATGCAGCGCTTCGTTCCAACAGCGAATGTGGGGACAGGCTTTAACCAGTTGGTACCTGTGAGCACGGATAACTCAGACCAGTTCACCGTGCGCTTCGATCATAAAATCAGTACCCGTCAAAACTTTACCGCGTACTACTACTTCGATGACCTTCGCCAGCTTCAGCCCTATAACGAATTTGAACAGGCAGGCGCCAATGTCCCGGGCTTCGGCAATTTCAACAACGATCGTTTTCAGCAATACAACTTGAGCCACACCTGGACTATCAGCAATGCGGTAGTGAATGAAGCCCGCTTCACATATATGCGCGAAGGGCAGCTCGGTTTCCTGAAACCTCAGACTAACAACGCAGTGACCGCATCGTGCACGGGTGCCGCCGCCGCTTTTTGCTTCACCGGTACCTCGGATGCCGCACCCATCAATGCTCTTCTCACCAACTCTGGCATCCCCCCCGGCAAGGGCGGAATCACTCCCGGCCTGCCTACCAGCCTGACCGGCGTTCCTTACATGAATATTAGCGGCGGGGTTTCGTTTGGTAACAATTGGGAGGGCTTCCTTCCGCAGGTTGGCAACAGTTTCCAGTGGTCCGATGATTTGACTTGGGTGAAAGGCAATCACACTTTCAAGTTTGGGGCCGACGTCCGCCGCGCCCGCTTCGACCAATACTACTATTTCGACGTTAACGGCGAATTTACTTTCAACAACTCCGGACCAAACGCCATCCTCCCCGGCGACGGCGATAATTATGCAGAATTCCTTTTAGGTCTGACCGATACCTATACCCAGGGATCCGGACAGCGGGAGGATATTCGCGGCACCTCCCTCTATCCATTCGCCCAAGATAGCTGGAAGGTTAAGCCCAACCTGACCCTCAACTACGGCCTCCGCTGGGAACTTGATACTCCGCTTACGGATATCAGCGGACACGTCGAGACCTATCGTCCCGGGCAGAATTCCACCGTGCATCCGTGCCAGCTGTCTCCCTTGAGCGAAGCCTACTTCGGCGTGGCGACTTCCGATTGCAATGCCGTGGGCGTTAACCCTACCGGTCTGGTGGTTCCCGGAGATAAGGGTGTTCCAGCGGGGATGACAAATACTTACTACAAAGCCTGGGCGCCGCGCGTGGGTCTGGCCTACAGCCCGAATGCCAGCGGCGGTCTCCTGGGAAAAATTTTCGGCAACAATGGCGCAACCAGTATTCGGGCCGGTTTCGGGCTTTTCTATAACCCGATTGAAGAACTGGTGATGGCCCAATTCGGCGCCGAGCCGCCCTTTGGAGGCAGTTCGTCGTTGTTCAACACCTTTATGAACACTCCGTTCGTTTACCAGGCCGGAGGAACGCCCGCGCCCAACCCGTTCAACGGCATCATTTCGCCGACTCCCGGCCAGCCCGTGGATTATTCCCTGTTCCGCCCAATCCTCCTTTACGGCGAGTTGCAACCGCACCTACGCACGCAGTACACCTCGCAATACAACCTCACCATCCAACGGCAACTTACAAGAGATATGATGTTGCAACTCGGATATGTAGGGTCAGAGGGGCATCGTTTACTGGCTACGCACGATATAAACCCATCGATTCCCCAGACCTGCGTGGACATGATTACCCTTTACAACATGAATCCGAGTAATGTGACCTCATTCGGAACACCGACGCAGTGCGGCCCCTTCCTCCAGGATACGCAATGGAGCGTTACCGTTCCTAATGGTTTCCAGTTCCACATGCCGAGCGGGCAAGTCTTAAATGGCGCGGGACAGACTTTGCAGTTTGTTGGATTGCGGCCTTTCTCCTCCCCGACTTGCAACCCATTCACCGGTGCCGGCTGCCCGGCAGATGGAGTCCCGGTGTTCAGCGATATTTTCGCCGAAGACACCATCGCCAACTCCACTTACAACGCATTCGAAGCTATGCTCGAAAAGCGCTTCTCGCACGGCCTGCAGTTCCAAGCCTCCTACACTCTTAGTAAATCCCTGGATGACGGATCAACATTTGAAGAAACACTTAACCCGTTCAACTACCGCACCAACCGCGGACTGTCGCTCTTCAACTCCCACCAACGCTTCGTAGTCAGTTACGACTGGGAATTGCCAATCCCGAAGCATGAAGGTTTCGCTGGCAAGCTCGTGAATGACTGGGCGGTCTCCGGCATCACGCAGTTCCAGAGCGGATTTCCCATTCGCCTGGATACCATCGATGATACGGAACTCATCGCTAGTATCTTCTTTCTAGGCACCGAAGCGCCGCAGCGGGTGGCGCCATTTCAGCAACTGGACCCCAGGAAGGCTCTTGGCGCTCTAGGTAGTGGCTATTGGTTCAATCCCAACGACTTTCAGGATCCGCCACTGGGCCAATTCAATATCGGCACCCAGCGCTCCATCTGCTGCGGACCGGGTCTCGAGCAATGGGACTTCGCCGTGCACAAGAAAATTGCGATCACCGAAAGCAAGTATTTCCAGTTCCGAGGGGAGATTTTCAACCTTTTCAACCACACCAATTTCTACAACCCCGACGGACATTTTTCAGATGGCCCAACCTTGTTTGGAAAAATAACCCAGGCGCAAGACCCGCGTCTGGTGCAGTTTGCGCTAAAATTCTATTTCTAGCCTGAAACCGGGCGGCTACGGCCGCCCGGACACTCTAATGGCCGCATAAGCGGCTTGAGATTCCTGGAGACCCGGATGTACCCCGAATTGCAAAAGGAGCTCGAAACCTTCGAGCGTCGCACCCCCAAGTCCGCCGCATCCCACAAGAAAAACCTGAAGCGCATCCCACTCGGCGTGGCCAGCAACTACCGAGCCTACGATCCCTACCCGATCTTCGTAAAGGAAGGCAGCGGCTCCCACTTCCGCGATCTCGATGGCAACGACTACATCGACCACAACCTCTGTTTCGGCGCGCTGATGGCCGGACACTGCCATCCCGCAGTGATGAAGGCTGTCCAACCACGTCTGAGCACAGGAACCATGTTCGGCATGCCGCATGACATGGAATGGGAACTAGCCGAAGAAATATGCAATCGCTTTCCAGTCGAGATGGTTCGGTTCGGCAGCAGTGGCACGGAAGCCACCATGCACGCCGTCCGCCTGGCACGCGCCGCAACTGGCCGCGACAAGATTCTCAAATTCGAAGGCGGCTACCACGGCCTGCACGACGCCGCCCTGGTCAGCGTGAAACCGCATGCCCCAGAGTTCGGCGACCCGAACGCTCCCACTTCAGTTCCCGGTGGTCTGGGAGTGCCGAAGGCGAGCATCGCCAACGTACCGGTCGCAGCGTTCAACGATCTCGCGAGCGTTGAACTTCGCTTCAAACAGAATCCCGGCGAAATCGCCGCGATTATTCTTGAACCGATCATGATGAACGTCGGCCTCTGCATGCCTCAACCCGGATTCCTTGAAGGCTTGCGCGAAATCGCCACCAAGAACGGCGCGTTGCTGATCTTCGACGAAGTAAAGACCGGAGCCAAACTAGGCTGGGGCGGAGCCTCGGAATACTTCGGCGTCAAGCCCGACATGATCTGCCTCGCCAAGTCGATCGGAGGCGGGTTGCCGCTCGCCGCATTCGGCACGCACAAATCGGTAATGGATCTCATCTCACAGCACAAAGTCTTTCACGGCGGCACTTACAACACGAACCCAGTATCGATGGCCGCAGGCCTCGCGACTTTCCGTGAAGTACTCACCCGCGCAAACTACGCTCACGTGAACAAGCTCAGTCAGAAACTCAATGTCGGCTACCGCAAGACCATCGCGAAGGTCGGTTTACAAGCCTACATCGCGAGCGCAGGCGCGAACGGGGCCCTCATGCTTTATCCCAAAGAGATCCGCAACTACCGCGATTGGACCACAATCGACATCGATCTCTGGCGCCACTACTGGTTCGGAATGGTGAATCGAGGCGTGATGCCGCAACCCTACTGGTGGGACGAGCAGTGGACGATCTCGGTGCAGCACACCGAGGCAGATATCGACAAACATCTGGCAGCTTTCGAAGATGTGGCCCCGGCATTGGCAAAGGCCCAGCAAGAGCGAACCGCGGAAGTAGTAGCGCATTAGGAACACGCGGACAGCCGTCCTCGGCTTGTCCGGCGGAGCAAAGCTCCGCAGGCAGTTATGATCAGCGCACGCTTTCGCAGGCTGCGAAAAAAATCGTGTTTGCGGTGACGCAGGGCTGCACACCTTGTGGAAAGGTCAATAGCATTTGCCTTTGGGTGGCGCAGCGCTTCCAGCGCTGCGATAAACGGTCCAAAAATAAACACGGGCTTTCGCCCCTGAGGTAACAGGTTGTTTAACTGTGCCCACAGGTTGCAAAGACGGCTGTGGCCGTCGAATTCTCAGACCTAGGAACACTTTGTCCACCAGCGCCAAAGACGCCAACCAACCCCACCTCAAGCGCGTACTCGGCCGCTTCGATCTGGTCTTGCTCTTCGTAGTCGCCGTCTTCAACCTAAACGTCGTCCCCAGCATCGCCGCCAACGGCGGCGTCACCGTCTGGCTCTGGATCATCGCCTTGCTCCTCTTTTTCTGGCCCCAGGGCATCGCCGTAATCGAACTAGCCCACCGTTACCCTGGAGAAGGCGGCGTCTACCTCTGGGCCAAAGAAGTATTCGGCGACTTCCACGGATTCCTCTCCGGCTGGTGTTACTGGACAAACAACATGCTCTATGTGCCGACGGTGATGCTGTATTTCGTCGGCGTCTCAGTTTTCGCCCTTGGCCCCGGCCACGCCGCCCTGGCGGACAACAAGAACTTCGCCATGGTCGCATCGGTGGCTCTGCTGGCATTTCTCACCGTGCTCAACATCATCGGCCTCAGTGTAGGTAAATGGCTGAACAACCTCGGCGGGATTGGCACCTTTGTCGCGGCGGCCGTGCTCATCGGATTGGGCGTGACCATCTGGTCGCGCTTTGGAACCCCAGTCACCGCGGCCGACTTTAAAATTCCCGCAGACCCCAAATTTGTCCTGAACTCCTTCGGCGTGATTTGCTTTGGCCTCGTCGGCCTCGAACTCGCCTCCGTGATGGGCGACGAAATCCGCGACCCCCAGAAAACCCTGCCCGGAGCCGTTGCCTGGGGAGGCGTGATCTCCGGCGCTCTCTACGTGGGCGCAACGCTGACACTGCTGGTCGCCATCGGAAAAAACGACATCAACGTGCTGCAGGGAATCGTGCAGGCAGTCAGCCACATGGCCGGCAAAGTCGGTGTAGCGTGGATTATCGCGCCCTTCGCCGTCATGCTTAGCCTGTCGATTGCCGGCATCGGCTCCGCTTGGATGGGCGGCTCAGCCCGCATCCCATTTGTAGCCGGCCTCGATTCCTACATGCCCGCGGCCATGGGAAGGGTTCATCCCAAGTACGCGACTCCTCACGTGGCCCTGATTGTGCAAGGCGTGGTGTCGTTAGTCCTTATCGTTCTCAACTTCACGCTTTCTGGGGGAGTGCAGGAAGCATTTCAGAAAATGCTTTCCGCAGCGGTTGTGTTGCAATTAGTTCCGTTTCTCTACGTCTTCGCGGCTTTGATCAAGTTTGCAGTGCGTGGCTCCTTCCAAGGATGTTACGGCCGAGGAACGCTCATGTTTGCTGGCGTAGCTGGTCTCGTCACAACCACGCTCGCGATCGTAGTAGCCTATTTCCCAGCCAAACAAATCACGTCATTATGGAAATACGAAGTGAGTATGTTTGGCATCACGCTAGGTTTTATCGCATTAGCGGTATTTTTCTTCTACGGATACAGCCGTCTGAAAACGCCAGAAGCAGTTCGTGTGGAGACGGGCGACCCGCCCGTCCATGCAAGTGAAGTAAATCGAGTTTGAATCGCGTAGGGACAGCCGCCCTCGGCTGTCCAGTCGAGCAAAGCTCGACTCAGTCGCAGGAGGAAACAATGCCAGGTGGAGTAAAGACTGAAGTTCACCCCTACCAGATGTACGTCAACGGCGAGTGGGTAGACAGCAAGTCCAACAAGTCTTTTCCCGTCTACGACCCAGCAACGGAAGAAGTAATCGCGCAGGTTCCTGACGCAAACGCCGACGACGTCAATCGCGCGGTAGTTGCCGCGAAGGCCGCTTTTGAAAACGGTCCCTGGGCCTCGACGACAGCGCAGGAACGCGGACGCGTCTTGTTCCGTCTAGCCGAAAAAATTCGCCAGAATTCAACCATGCTGGCAGAGCTTGAATCCCGCAACACCGGCAAACCAATAGTCGAAGCGGAGTTTGACATCGCCGACGTAGCCACCTGCTTCGAATATTACGGCGGCCTAGCGACGAAGATTCTGGGATACGTGAACCCCGTTCCAGACAATGCCGTGAGCCTAACGCTAAAAGAACCCGTCGGCGTCGCCGGGCAAATTATTCCCTGGAATTACCCGCTTCTCATGGCCGCATGGAAACTCGCGCCAGCATTGGCCGCAGGCTGCACCTGCATACTAAAGCCCGCCGAGCAAACGCCGATCACGGCGCTCGAAATGGCCAATTGGTTGAGCGACGTGGGCCTGCCGCCGGGTGTGGTCAATATCATCACCGGATTTGGGGAAAGCTGTGGTGCGCCCTTGGTGCAGCATCCCGACGTGAACAAGATCGCCTTCACCGGCAGCGCCGCCGTCGGCAAAATCATCGTCAAACAGGCCGCAGAAACGGTGAAGCGGGTTACGCTAGAACTCGGCGGCAAATCCCCCAACATCTTTTTCGCCGACGCCGACTTTGAAGCCGCCATCGACGGCGCGCTTTTCGGCGTCTTCATCAATCAAGGCGAAGTTTGTTCCGCAGGTAGCCGCATCCTGGTGCACAAACCTATCTACAAAAAATTCGTGGATGCGATGACAGAAAAAGCCAAGAAAATCAAACTCGGCTCACCCGCCGACAGGGACACGAAGATGGGCCCGCTGGTCAGCAAAGATCAATATGACCGCGTCCGCTCCTATCAGGAACTTGGCAAGAAAGAGGCCAAGCTGGCCATCGGCGGCGGTCGCGCCGAGAAATTCGCCAGGGGTTACTACATCGAACCGACCATCTTCTACGACGTTACCAACAACGATCGCATCGCCCGCGAAGAAATTTTTGGCCCAG
Organism: uncultured Acidobacteriota bacterium; assembly: GCA_963832245.1. Classification (GTDB taxonomy): domain Bacteria; phylum Acidobacteriota; class Terriglobia; order Terriglobales; family Acidobacteriaceae; genus JABDBE01. Next base: position 644,930 of record CAWHTG010000003.1, on the reverse strand, counting down.
TCGCCGCCGTCATCCCATTCGAAGACGAAAAAGACGCAATCAAGATTGCCAACGATTCACCCTACGGCCTGGCCGCCGCGGTTTGGACACGCGACATCTTCAAGGCCTTCCGCACCGTGAAGTCCCTGCGCGCCGGAATCGTCTGGGTCAACCACATGCAACCAACCTACGTCGAAGCTCCCTGGGGAGGCTACAAACAATCCGGCTTCGGCCGCGAGCTCGGCCCGTGGGGAATCGAGGAATATCTCGAAACCAAACAAGTACACATAAATTTGAACGAAAGCCCAATTGGCTGGTACTAAAAAAATGAACCTGTCATCCTGAGCGGAGTCGAAGGACCCCCAGTCGCATAGTCAACGATCACGTTTCAGCGAATTCGCACAGAAATGTAGAAAAGAAATCGTCATGAACACGATTCAACTAAGAACCCCGATCCCGGGACCAAAATCCAAAGCGCTGGCGGAGCGCCGTAACACCGCGGTTCCGCGGGGCATCTCGCATGGAACTCCGCTATATGTAGCCAAGGCCGAAGATTCCTGGCTCGAAGACGTAGATGGCAACCGCTACATCGATTTTGCCGGCGGCATCGGCTGCCTTAACGTTGGCCACCGTCATGAGCCCGTGATGACGGCGATCCGCAAGCAACTCGAAAACTTCCTCCACACCTGCATTCAGGTCACGCCCTACGAAAACTACATCCGCCTAGCCGAGCGAATGAACCAAGTCACCCCCGGCAAGTTTCCCAAGAAAACTTTCTTCGTGAACAGCGGAGCTGAAGCGGTGGAGAACGCAGTGAAGATCGCGCGCGCCCACACCGGACGCCCAGGCATCATCGCCTTCGAAGACGCGTTTCACGGCCGCACCATGATGACCCTCGCGCTAACCAGCAAAACCCATCCCTACAAGGCCGGGTTCGCGCCGTTTCCCGGCGACGTCTACCGCATTCCCTACGCGTACTGTTATCGCTGCTCCTACTCGCTGAAATATCCCTCGTGCGATCTCTACTGCGCCCGCCATCTCGAAGACACATTCAAACGCGTAGTCGCAGCCGAAGACGTAGCTGCTGTGATCGCCGAGCCGGTCTTGGGTGAGGGAGGATTCGTCGTCCCTCCGCCTGACTACTTCCGCGTGCTGATCGATATCTGCCACAAGCACGGTGTTCTCTTCATCGCCGACGAAGTACAGAGCGGTTTCGGCCGCACGGGCAAGCTGTTTGCCAGTGAGCACTATGGCATCGAGCCAGATATCGTAGTCACAGCCAAATCGCTCGGCGGGGGATTACCGTTAGCCGCGATCACAGGCCGCGCCGAGATCATGGACGCACCCGGACCCGGAGGTCTCGGCGGAACCTTTGCCGGGAACCCGCTCTCCTGTGCGGCCGCGTTAGCGGTGTTGGACGTCTTCGAGCATGAACCCTTGCTGACGCGCGCCAACGAAATTGGAAATAAATTCCAGAAGCGCGGCAAAGAATGGCAGAAGCGCTGGCCGATTATCGGCGACGTCCGCGGCCTGGGCGGAATGCAAGCAATCGAGCTGGTGAGGTCTCCCGACAAGCGCGAACCAGCCGCCGACGAGACTAAAGAAGTGACAAAATATTGTTACGAGCATGGTGTAATTACAATTACCGCAGGCTCCTATTCCAACGTGATCCGCCTTCTGGTTCCGCTAGTCGTAACCAACGATCAGATGGACGAAGCACTCGACGTAGTGGAGTCAGCGCTGCAAACGGTCTCCGAGAAAAGAGACCTCGCAACCATGATCACGTAGGGGCGGACGCCTTCGTCCGCCCAGCCGAGCACAGCTTGGCGGCACCAGAGACGTAGCAAGCTGCGTCTCTACAGGAAAAGCACGCTGTAGAAACGTTGCTTGCAACGTTTCGGAGCACAAGAATCTTCGCGATAACAGAGGTAACGCAAATGACCATCGCAGCCCCACCACTAACCAAAGTTCCCAACTACGTCAACGGCCAATGGGTAGAATCCACCGCCGGTGAATGGCTCGACGTCACTAATCCTGCGACGGGCGAAACCATCGCCAAGGCTCCGCTCTCCGGCGCGGCCGAAGTTGCCCCGGCCGTGGAAGCCGCCGCGGCAGCCTATCCCGAATGGCGCCGCACACCGCCCGAAGACCGCATCCAGCCGCTCTTCAAGCTGAAGCAACTTCTCGAAGATCACATCGACGAGCTAAGCCGCCTCATCACCCAGGAAAACGGCAAGACATTCGCCGAGGCCAAAGCCGAGTGGCGCCGCGCCATCGAAAACGTCGAAGTCGCCTGCGGCATTCCCATGATGATGCAGGGCTACAACCTTGAAGACGTAGCTCGCGGCATTGATGAAATGATGATTTGCCAGCCGCTAGGCGTAGTAGCGGCGATCACGCCATTCAATTTCCCCGGCATGGTTCCCTTCTGGTTTCTGCCCTACGCTATCGCCTGCGGCAACACCTTCATCCTGAAACCCTCGGAGCGCGTCCCGCTCACCATTCAGCGAACCTACGAATTGCTCGCTCAGACGGGATTGCCGAACGGCGTGGTTAATCTCCTGAACGGAGGAAAAGCCGTAGTCAACGCGTTGCTCGATCATCCCAAAGTCCGCGCTATCAGCTTCGTCGGTTCCACGCCGGTTGCGAAGTACGTCTATGAACGCGCTGGCGCCAACGGAAAGCGTGCCCAGTGCCAGGGCGGCGCCAAGAATCACGTAATCGTTCTCCCCGACGCCGATATGAAGATGGCCACGCAAATCATCAGCGACAGCGCTTTCGGCTGTGCCGGCCAGCGTTGTCTAGCAGTCTCAGTCGCAGTAACCATCGGCGAAGCGCAAAAAACTTTTCGCGACGCCATCACAGATTCCGCCGCAAATCTCCGCGTAGGCAACGGCCTCGACGAAGGCATCCAAATGGGGCCTGTAATTACGGCTCAGAGCAAATCGCGAATCGAATCTCTGATCGCAACCGGCGAGAAGCAAGGCGCAAAAGTTCTGCTCGACGGACGCAATCCCAAAATTCCGAAGCACGAAGCCGGAAACTTCGTGAAGCCGACGATTCTTGATGACGTATCGCCGACGAGCGAGGTGGCAGACACGGAAATCTTCGGCCCAGTCCTAAGCCTCATCCACGCCCGCGACCTCGATGAAGCCCTCGCATTCCTTGAGCGCAGCAAATACGGCAATCAGGCGTCGTTATTCACGTCGAGCGGCGCCGCAGCCCGGCGCTTCCGCTACGAAGCCCCCGCCGGCAATATCGGAATCAACATCGGCGTAGCCGCCCCCATGGCCTATTTCCCCTTCAGCGGCTGGAAAGACAGCTTCTTCGGCATCCTCCACGGACAAGGCCGCGACGCCGTTGAGTTCTATACCGAAAAGAAAGTAGTGATCGAACGCTGGGCAAAAGAACACTCACGCAAGTTCTAAGCTAGGGTGCCTCCCTACGCTCGGTGGACGGGCGAAGCGCCCGTCCCCACACGAGTTTTGCCACCACACGAGTTTTGCCAACTCGCGATCCGTATCAGGATATGGCTTTAGCCATATCGCAAGGCCGCTCAAAATTAACGCGGCTTCAGCCGCCGAGATTGAGGAACCAATGTCCGACACCATCCAAAAATACAAAGACTACGTAATGACCGGCTTCATGAAGCAAGTAGTCCCCATTGTCATCGACCATGCCAACGGAGCCACAGTCACAGACGAAAACGGTCGCAACTATCTAGACTGCTTCTCCGGCATCTCGGTAGTGAACGCCGGACACTGCAATTCCCAAGTAATCGCCGCCGCCAAATCGCAAATGGACAAGCTGGTTCACGCCGCATCCTACATCTATCACGTGAAACCGGTAGCCGACCTAGCCGAAAAGATCGCGCAAATCGCCCCTCATGGCCTGACCAAAACGTTTTTCGGCAACGGCGGAGCCGAAGCCATCGAAGGCGCCATGAAGCTTGCCCGCCTCTACACCGGCAAGCACGAATACATCTCGCTCCACGCCAGCTTCCACGGACGCAGCTGGGGCACCCTAAGCATCACCGGCAATCAAGGCCGCAAAAAACGCGGAGGCCCCTACGCCCCCGGCGTAGCCTTCGCCCCCGCGCCCTACGCCTACCGCTCGCAATGGCGTAACGACCCCGAAGAATGCGCCCGCCAATGCGCCAAAGCCATCGACGACACAATCCGCTTCGCCACCTCCGGCGACGTGGCCGCCTTCATCGCCGAGCCGGTCATGGGCGAAGGCGGCATCGTCGTTCCGCCGCCAAATTATTTCAAAGAGGTAAAGAAAGTCCTCGACCACCACAACATCCTCTTCATCGCCGACGAAGTCCAATCCGGCTTCGCCCGCACCGGCAAAATGTTCGCCATCGAGCACTACGGAGTCGTCCCCGACATCCTGGTCACCGCCAAAGGCATCGCCGACGGATTCCCCCTCAGCGCCTTCACCACGCGCCCCGAAATCGCCGCCGCCTTCAAACCCGGCGACCATCTCTCCACCTTCGGAGGCAATCCCATCTCCTGCGCCGCCGCCCTCGCCAACATCAATTTCATGGAGAAAGAAAATCTCCCCGCCCGCGCCACCGAAACCGGCAACTACGCCATGACCAAACTCCGCACTCTGCAAAAGCACCACCCACTCATAGGAGAAGTCCGCGGCCTCGGCCTGATGATCGGCGTAGAACTGGTGAAAGACGAAAAGCTAACCCCAGCCACCACCGAAGCCGAAGCCATCCGCGACGCCCTGCTGCGCAACGGCGTCCTGGTCGGCGTAGGAGGCATCTACGGCAACGTAATCCGCTTCCAACCCCCGCTGATCATCACGCGAAAGCAGATCGATCAAGCCATCGACGCATTCGCGGCCGCGTTGCAGGAAGTGGCGCAACCAGCGGCAGTTTGAGGCACGGGCGCTCCAGGCAGAGAGATCAGGGAACGTCCCGTCTGTCCCCGGATTTCCCGGTCCCCGGATTTCCCCGAAAAAAAGCCCGGGCCAGCCATTACTGGTTATTTCACCTCGACACAAGCGAAATTGGCGGACTCATTGGTGTCTCCAGTGCCCTTGTACTTGGCAATCTGCGGATAGGGGCAAAGCGGACGGGTCATCTTGACGCCCTGCGACGGATCTAAGTCGTTCACATATTTTGTCGCGATGATCGGACCCGGTGCGACGCTCTCCTCCACCCACTGTTCGAGGGCACTGGAGATATTGTGCTGCGGGTCCCTGTTGGTGGAGAGCTGCCGGGTTGTTGGACCAAGGGTGGAGAGGTCGAACTGGCCGAAAAAATTAGGCCCGGGTCCTTCGTAGCAGTGTTGCATTCCCGGAGCCATGTACAGGCGAACGAAATCCTCGGTCTCATGAGGACCCATGTTCGCTTTGACAGTGTCGTAATAGTTGATCGTGCTGACCCCAGGCGTCTCCGCGTCGCTCCAGCCATGATACAGAATGAGCTTCCCACCGCTACCTTTGAACCGCCGCAAATCCGGATCCGTGGCATTGATAAGGGGTGCATTTTTAAGATCAGCGACCCGAATCGCTTTTTCCGCGCTGACTGTTCGGTAGTCCCAACCGCGGTCGTCGAAGACCATGGCACGGAAATAGTTTAGGCCGAAGACAAAATCCAGGCCTTTTCCAGGAGCGTCACCAGTAATATAGCCCTTCCAACCGTCTTCTCCCTCTTCACCTCCGGGCAGATAGCCGGGGAAAAGCTGCTTACCTTTGGAGTCCCATAGACCGGCATACAGCTTATTAAGCTGCGCGACCTGCGCGGAGGTAAGGCAACCATTGGACTCGGCCTCGCGGCAAAGCAGCACAGATGGGTCGAAATGGCATTGCCTAGGATCATTGAGGATGCCATCAGCGATGCCATCTTGAAGATCACAGGCGGCAAGCACAGCGGCGCTGAGTGCGAGTATTTTGCTGGCGGGGATGTACGCAGGGGGATCTGCGCGTGTGTTGTAGAGAGCGGCCGCCAGCATTGGTGTCGTCGGAACGGGCGGTGCTCCGGCCAGGATTCCCTGGTAATCCTCCGGAAAACGCTGGGCCTCGATTAACGCTTCACGGCCGCCGTTGGAGCAGCCTTCAAAAAATGACCACTGCGGAGCCTGACTATAGAAGGCGGAGATAATCGCTTGGGCGCTGACGGTCATCTCATGTACCGCTCTGTACCCGAGGTCGGCCACCTTCTCTGGATGCCCAAATGCCCAGCTTGTGTCCAGGTCATCAGCGTGGTGTCCTGCGTCAGTAGAGGCTGTGGCATAGCCATTGCGGACTGCCGGGGCCATGTCGTCATAATTGATCGAACCGCCGAAGCCGCCGTTGCCAACCCCACGGAACCTCCCGTTCCAGCCCGAGCCCGGCATCCACACTTCAAATCGAATATCGGAGTTCGTTGTCGGCTTGATCACACCCTCCACTCGGCAGAAAGCTGGCAGGCTCTGGATTGGATCAGTGCCCAGAGGAGTGAAGTTACCGGCGGGTATGGACTGCGCCGAAGTGATATTCGTATTGGTCAGCTTCAGGTTGGCCAAACTCTCGCAGGACACAGCGGGCTGTGCGCCAGCCACACCCGCGGTGGCCCAACCCTTCGGCTTGAATGGTCGTGTCGTGTTCAGGGATTGAATTCGGTCGAGGATGCGCTCCCGTAGACCCAGGGTGTTGAAGGCGAGTGAGGCTGCTGCGGCAAGCGCAAACAAGACGACCACGGCGGCGCTGGCCTCAATCCTGTGCCGCTGAACAAACTTCGAAGCACGGTAAAGGAGCGTGCTCGGACGCGCCTTCACGGGCAGATGCTGCAGGTGCCGTCCGATGTCCTGCGAAAAGTCTTCCACCGAGCCATACCGCCGCTGCGGCTCTTTCTGCAGCGCCTTCAGCACAATGTTGTCCAGGTCCCCTCGCAACCGGCGACGCAGCTTGTCCGGTTGCCCTTCGCGCGTTTGGCTCACTGACTCCGGAGTCGTGGTAATCGGCCTGCCATCGGTAAAGGTATCCGTTTCCACCCGGCTGATGACCGTGCTCGGGGTCTCCGGCTCCTGCTCGCAAATGGCGTGCTCCATTTCCGCCGGAGTATGCTGCGTCAGCCGGTAAGGTCGATGGCCGGTCAACAGCTCATAAAGCACCACGCCAAGCGAATAAATATCGGTCGCAGGCGTAATCGATTTGCCACGCATCTGCTCCGGGCTGGCGTAGGCCGGAGTCATACACCGTGTGCCGGTTTGCGTGACCAGCAACCGCTGGCCAGAAGACTCCGGATTCAGAACCTTCGCGATTCCAAAATCCAGCAGCTTGGGCGTACCATCGGCGACAACCAGAATGTTGCTCGGCTTCAGATCGCGATGAACCACCAGTTTCTGGTGGGCATACCGCACCGCTTCGCACACCTTGCCGAACAAATGCAGGCGGTCGTCAACCGTGAGTTTGTGCTGGTCGCAATACTCATCGATCGGGCTGCCTTCCACATAGTCCATCACCAGGAAAGGCAACCCTTCGGACGTGCTGCCGCCATCGAGCAGTTTGACAATGTTGGGATGGTCCAGGCCAGCCAGAGTTTGACGCTCATTGCGGAAACGGTTCAAGAGGTCACGGCTGTCCAATCCCGGTTGTACCAGCTTGACTGCCACCTGCTTGCGGTATTCGTCATCGGCCCGCACCGCCAGAAAAACCGCAGCCATGCCACCTTGTCCGACTCGCCTCACCAGCTTGTAGGCTCCGAGTTGGCGGCCGACCATGGGATCTTCTGCTTCCGCGCTGGTGGCCGTCAGAAGCTCCCCCGATTGCGGGCGTGGGCCGGACGCCTCTTCGGCCTGACCCTTCGGCCCGGCGTTTGGTCTCGGAATTCCGGGATTCAAAACGGGATCGTCCAGAAAGCTGCCTGCTTCCTGATAGTCGATCAGCAGCTTTTCAACCTGCTGTCGCAGACTCTCGTCGCGACAGTTTTCCGCGAGAAACGATGTCCGTTGCGAGGCGTCCAGCGCAAGAGCTGCCTCAAACAGCTCTTTTGCCCTATCCCAGTTGTCCGGAGTTATCTGCATGGTGCCCCCGAGAAACACCTTCTCCTAATTGGTTTCTCCTTTGGCGTGGTCGGCTGCGCTTAAGCGTTCACAGACGTAGTATCACTTCAGCGCTGCGAATTAATCTCTAATCCTTCTGACGTTCATACGCTCCCATGTCGCAGCCGCCGGTGTCCTCCTTATCGGGACGCGGCCTGCCGCGTTGATCGGTCTTCAGCAGATGACCCTTGCCGTCGGTGCAGCCATTCGGATTGCCCGCATCAATCGCCGGGCTTCCAGAGAGCAGAGGGATCGTCTGCGTCGGTCCGCCGTAGTTTCCCAATTGTCCGAGCTTGGGATCGGTTTTGTTCAGATCGCCGGTGCCGTTGAAATTGCAGGAGCTGTCGCTGCTGAGGTTGTAGCCATTGGAGGCCATAGTGCCGTCGCAGTTTCCCCCCGAGGGGCTGTCCGCAACAATGGTGTTCTGAAGAGTCGCGGTGCCGCCGTTACTGATGCCACCCCCCGAGTGATTGGCTCCTCCCATAGCACTATTCTCGCTAAGGGTACCGTTGTTAATCGTCAGCGTGCCGGAGCTGCCGTAGATGTGGTTGGCAATGCCGCCTCCGTTAGCACCTCCTAATCCAAAGGCGGTATTTCCGCTGATCGTGCTATTGTTGACAGTCAGCAGGCCGTGGTTGAAGATGCCACCGCCGGCACCGCGGCCAGGGACGCCTTCGACAGGGATTCCTGCCGCGCCATTCGTGCTAACGGTGCTGTTGGCGATTGTCAGCGTTCCAGAGTTGAAGATACCTCCACCGGCTCCCAATATTTTCCCTCTAGCAGTGTTACCGCTGACTGAGCTGTTGTTAATCGTCAGCGTTCCAGAGTTGTTGATCCCCCCACCGCAACAATTCGCATAGCCATTGCGAATCGTCACTCGTGAAAGGGCGACATGGGCGCTGCTATTGGGAATACTGACCACCGTGCTGTGGAGTCCGCCATCAATAATTGTTGTGCTGGCACTGGAGCCGATCAACTTCAAACTGAAGCCGATGCTGAGATTCTCGGTATAGGTCGCAGCTGCGACCATGATGGAATCGCCCGACGAAGCCAGCGAGATGGCATGCCCGATGCTCTTGCAGGCGGTCTGGGGCGAGGTGCAGTTGTTGTTGTCGCTGCCACTCACTCCATTCACGTACCATGTGGTGCTAGCAAGGGCGGCTGGAGCCAGGGCCAGGAACAAAGTGAGTGAGAGCAGGCTGCTCGCGCTGCGCCTGCCGGAAGTGCGTACCTGTTGAGGGTGGCCTGATTCGGAAAGGCTGGCCATCTTGCTGGACGGTGGATACGGTTTCATAAAAACCTCCTGACGTGCGGCGAGAAAGCCGCGTTTCTCTTTCACTAACTAACGCGACATTTCCGCAAAAAAGCGGACATCGGCTCGGCCAACGCCAAGCGCCTGCCTGGACGATCCCGGCGGGGCGGCCTCAAACCGTTCCTTTATCTTGGCAGTCGAGGGGCGGCGTCGCATGGCGATCTTTCAGGTCTCCGTAGAGCCAAGCCTTCGCCACGTTCAATTCACGCATTACTGTCTTGGTAGAGATACCAACCACTTCGGCAATTTCCTCAAGCGTCAATCCGCCGAAGTAGCGCAGCTCGACGATTCGCGCCTGACGCGCATCCAGCTTCTCCAACCGCGACAGAGATTCGTGCACAGCCAGCACTTCTTCAGTACGATCGGGCGAAACCAGCAAGACGTCATCCAATGCCACCTTCTGCTGCTTGCCGCCGCGCCTGATTCGCTGTTGTCCGCGTGCGTAGTCGACCAGGATTCGGCGCATCACTTGCGAAGCCACGCCGAAAAACTGCGCCCGGTTTTGCCATTTTGCATCTCTCTGCGCCGCGAGCTTCACATACGCCTCGTGTACCAGGGCAGTCGCTTGCAGGGTATGGTCGGGACGCTCATGCCGGAGGCGGCGAGCTGCCAAATGACGCAGCTCTTCGTAAACCAGCGGGACAAGTTGAGCGCCAGCCTCTTGATCACCGGCTGCCAACTTGTTGAGTAAAGACGTCACATCTGCAGGCGCGGGTTCCATCTGAGCCTCCTGGACCCTAACCCATGGCAAATCAAGGAATTCTACTCCGGTTTTCACTGGGTGGCGCAATTCTTGCATCCCGGTGTCCGCTTTTCGACAGAAATGTCGCGTTAACAGTCAGAAAGATTAGAAAACCAACGGCCTGGGAGTTCGGTCCGTGGTTTCAAAAATAGTTCAAGGAGGATACTCATGAAACACAAGTTTGCACGGACAACCATGAAACGAACCCTTAGCGGGTTCTTGGCCTTCGCTGTTTTGGCAGCCCTGACAATTGTAACTACAACCTCCAAGCATACGGTGCACCGCGTTTACGCTCAGAGTGGATGCAGTCTCGCCACCCTGACAGGCAACTACGCATTTAGCCAGACGGGGTTCATTTCCAACTCGCAAAAGGGAAGCCCACTCCCCATCGCCGTGGTGGGGGTGTCCACGTTCGACGGAGCAGGCAATGTCTCAGCTACTTACACCGACATGTCGCCGGGCAAGCCTGGGGGGTACGGAACACCGATCCAGGGGACCGGCTCAGGGACCTATACCGTGAATTCCGATTGCACTGGCTCAGTATCCTTTACGAGCGGAACTGCTGCCGGAATAACCTTAAACATGGTGATTATCAGTGGCGGGACAGAGGTGTTTGGGATCAATACGACTCCTCTCGTCATCGCTACCGCCGACTTCAAGAAGCAGTAGGGCCACAGCGTCGCTATGACTTCGTGATGCACTGAGTCGTTCTGAAAACAAATTTAAAAGGGGGCTAGCCCATCCTTTCACCACACAAAACTCGGGTGCCCTGCCCTTCTCGCGTTCTTTGCGAGAGGGCGGGACTTTTTAGCTGACATTGCGCCGGCGGACCACCGGGTACAATCCCATCTGCTCGCGTCGGCGCGCTGTCCACTGAGATTCCCAGTTTGGAACCGGGTCCTCGGCCAGCTCGCTTTTCATCTTGACCGCATGCATTCCACCGCGATAATGTAGACACGCATAGGTTATCTACAAGTTAATCTGCGATCTTTGACAACCTGACAAGAACGCAGCTTCTGGGCGCAGTGCTCAGCCCCACCCATCATCGTGAGGCGAGAGTCGTCGCCACCAGGCAGTTCAATTCGCAGTTCCATTACGGAACTGCGAACTCGGGATGCCGCGATAACTCCCATGTTTTGAATATTTTGCCTGTAACTACCTTTAGAACCATAGATCTAGCAGGCAAGAAAAATTCCGACCGTTTGTTTTCTAGATTTTGCGCAGAAATGAGAGTTTTTTTGAGGGAAATCTTGCACCAGAATGTGTGCATAAGACTCGGGATCATCGCAAAGCCAGGCGCATCGCTTTTCCCTGGCGCTCAAAATTGATCTGCAAGAGGGCGGGATGATCCTTGGCGAAGCTTCCCAAAATACTGGCGGACTGTTCGTATTTCTCAGGCGCCGAACGCACCCGCACCATGAGACGATGCTCGCCAGCGGCTAACCGGACCGTCTCCGTTTCCCGTGCATCCGCTCGGAATGGGCTCCAGTGCTTCTTGGTCTGAGCCCGCAGCGGGTGCTCATAAGTCAACTTGTCGTCGACCCAAAGCGAAAGATCTGCCGCTGCGAAACGATTGTCGATCTGAATGTTTAAGGTTGAATCCGGAGCCGCGTTAGAAGAACTTACAACCGGTTTAGTCGAATCTGCGACCGGTTTGATAGAAGTTGCAACTGATTTAGTGGAAGTCTTGGATTTGGCTTTTCCGCTGGCGCTGTGGACGATGGTTTGGGGCTTCGCAGGGGCAGCAAGCGGTTCCATGCTTGCGCGATCCGTCACCGGCCGAACATTCTGGCTCACAGCACTAACGCTTTGCGTTGGTGGAGACGGCTGGCCGTGGCGGCCATACCCGTGGTTGCCATACCGATGATATGCAAGAACGCTAAAAATTACCGCCGCAACCGCGACCATGACAACACCCATGCGCGCGACCGGACCCCGCCACCGGGGCAAGACTTGTTGCTGAATGAATGCATTTCTGGCCGCGTGATTCAATGCCTGATAGAAAGCAGCAGGGGCAAAGTTTACGGAAGTTTCACTGCCAATCTCGCGATTTGCCCGAGCTACTCTCGCTCGGGGAAACCAGGATGGACGGTCGGGCTCTCGTGGAGCAATTCGGCCTCGCTCTCGTAGTTCCTGGAGATCGAGAGCGAATTCCAAGCCGCGCTGGTAACGTTGCGCTGGGTCCTTCGCCAGGGCACGGGCGATCACGGCATCCAGTTCAGCCGGAAGTTCGGGATCAAGCGAGGTCGCGCGCAGCGGATCGCGGTTGGCTACCTTAAAGCAAACGGTGGCGGTACTGTTGCCCTGAAAAGGCCCGTAGCCGGTGACCATGCGATAGAGAATCGCACCTAACGAAAACAGGTCAGAGCGTTTGTCGACCGGCTCTCCCTCCAACTGCTCCGGAGACATGTAAGCCGGCGTGCCCAGGACCTGGCCGCGAAGGGTAACATTAGCCAGGTTGATTTTCGCAATTCCAAAATCTGCGATTTTGGCATGCCCTTCCGGCGTTACCAGCACGTTGGCAGGTTTCATGTCACGATGGATGACACCTTGGCCGTGCGCATGATCGAGCGCCTCTGCCAGCTCGCGAGTCAAACGCAGCGCCTTGTCAAGCGGCAGCTTTTTGGGTTCTTCCGAAAGCATCCGGTCCAGCGATTGGCCGGCAATATACTCCATCACGATGTAAGCCAGATGGCCCTCTTGGTCCTCGCCGGTATCGAAGATGGTTACGATGCCAGGATGCAACAAACGGCCGGCTGCCTGGGCCTCATGAAAAAAGCGTTCGCGGTATTCCCGCTCTTCCTCTGGATTCTGGATGGAGAGCGAGATCGCTTTGACGGCTACAAAGCGGTCGATCTTGGGATCGCGGGCCTTGTACACTACTCCCATCGCTCCGCGACCGAGTTCGGCGATGATCTCGTATCGCCCGAAACGCTTACCCCAGCGAGTTTCCATTTGACTCACAGGTCGCGGCTCCGGCAGAACACCCCAGCTTTACAGTTTAAGGTGGGCCACCAGTTAGGTGTGTCCGCCACAATACTGTGAGGGTTACCGTGGTAATCGTTTTTTCGATTGGATGGAGTACCGGCGACGGCTCCAAGTAACGACCGGATAGGCTCAGAGCAGAATAATTCCCATGCGGATTCCCATGGTCACGGCTTCGGTACGGGTCGCTGCTCCCAGCTTGTCGAGGATAGAGCTGATGTGGAATTTGACGGTGTGGTCGGAGATGCCGAGATGAGACGCCATTTCACGATTGCCGAGACCCTCGGCTAGCATTCGCAGGACTTCGATTTCGCGAGGGGTCAAGTCGTCCGGGCGCGTCGCCAGCTGAGCCGCTTGCGTGGGAATACGCGAGGCTAGATTCTTGGCCACCTCGGGATCGAGCAATACCAAACCAGCATGAGCAGCTTGAATGGCCGCAACAATTTTATCCCTGCCAGAGTCACGAGGCAGAATTGCTTTTATCCCGGAGCGCAGAGCGTGTGCCGTCCAATCCGCGGAAGGTTCGTCGATGAGCGCGACTGCGGGAAAGTTGCTGGGAAGTCGCGGCAGCGCTGGGGCGGCGGCTGATCCGCTTAAATTCTCGAGATCCAGCAATACGACGTCCGGTTGGAGTTGCTGGGCGTGCTGCGCAACCGCTAGCGTACCTTGTAGGCTTCCCACGAGTTGAACTATTGAAGCTTTTCTAATTAGTGCTTCCAGTCCAGCACGCCGGACCGTGGAGGCAGCGGCCAACAGCACGCGAATGACCCTGCCTCCATTCCTTTTTGTCATCGTAAAAATAACGCTACTTCGCTGGGCGCTCTCCCAAAGTGATTGACAGCTCGAGAGGCGCGCCTCCGCGGATTATCTTCATTCCCAGTTTCTCGTTCGCTTTTGCGGAAGCCAGCACATCCTGAATGTGTTCTGTGTCAAGCGCAGGCTTGCCTTGTAATTCGACGATCACATCGCCTAGAACGATTCCGGCCTTGTCGGCCGGCCCGCCGGGTTCGACATGGAGGATCATCAATCCGCCCTCTGCCGATGACTTCAGCTTGCCGCGCAGGGCTTCAGGGAGGGCAACTGGCTGCATGGCGATTCCGAGGTAAGGGCGGGCAACGTACCCTTTATCGAGAAGTTCGTCGACTACGCGGTTGACGGTTGAGACGGGAAGGGTCACCGCGCGTCCGCGGCCAAAACCATTGGTGTTGAGGCCAAGAATTTTGCCCTCGCCATTAACCAGGGGACCCCCGGAAAAACCAGGGTAAAGGGCGAGATCGAGGCGGATGTTCTGATCGATTCGACCGCCGCGCCAGGTACGCCATTCGCCGCCCAGACCTCCGATGATTCCGGCGCTCGCTACGAGGTTTCCGAAACGGGTTCGGCCCAGCGCCAGCACGAAGTTCGCGAGCTTCAACTTCGCATCATCCCCGAATTGCGGGATTGGAAGTCCTACATCCTGATCGAATTTCAAGATCGCTAAATCGGTGCCGGGATCGCGACCGGCGAGTTTCGCCGAGTGGCGTTTTCCGCCGTGTACGAGAATGGTTATGTCATCCTCACGGCGCACGGTATGGTTGGCCGTGACCACGATTCCTTTTCGCCAATGAATGCCGCTGGAAGGGACGCGGTGTCCCGCGTGTATTGCCACGACGGACGATCCTGCTTGTTCCGCCGCACTGGCGAGTTCTTGCGAAAAGCTGGCAATTACGGAAGCCATTTCATTTCTCCATGATCTGATCTGACGGACGATTTGATTCGTCCATGTGATCTTCATCATGCAACGAGCGAGAAATTCGCACATCGGCCAAACGGCTAGGTGAGACCTGGAGGATCGGCTAGTGCGTCAGGAGCGTGATGGGAAAGCGTTGTTCGGTTCCAAGACCGAAATCATTCATGTGATGAACATTGAGGTGGAGTAGCAGGCGGCTGACTTTTGACGCAGGTTTATCTCCCCATCCAACTTAAAGCTTGCGCGTTTTTACGGCAGCGGCTTACCCATGCTTAGACACGAGTTTGCTTTGCCGCCTGGAGAGAAACGAATCACGGCGGATTCATCACTGCAAAACGCCCGGCTTCCGGAACTGGGATCTGCAGGCACGGCGGTGGTGCTGAACCTCGACGCCGGAGTTCCATCGCACCCAGTGAGCGCGAAGATATAGCCATTCCTTCTGCCAGAAGCCAACCGCGGATCGATCAACATGGCCTGATGCTCTGTAGCCCCACCGCCGGCTCCCATGCCGCCAAGGTCTGACAACGTGCAGGTAAAACCATGCCCGGGAACACTCGCAGCGTAGGTTATCTCGGCGGTATTGATGGTGCGGAGCCCAGCCACTGCGGCGGATTCATTCGCTGCCGCCATTGCGTTCGGAGCAATCAGCGTTGTCGAACCGCCTACAGCGGTGCCGCTGATGCCTGTGCTAGGGGCTGAGTTCAATTTGGTGGTGAGGGCTTTCAAAAACTCGGGATCGGTCAGCGATACTCCGAGGGTCACCGAAACTTCGTTCAGGCGCCAAATGCCGGTCTCCTGTTTCATGGTGAAAGTAAGGCCAAACTTCGCGCCTGCGGTTTGAGTTTCGCCGTCCTTTGAGCCGTGGAATGCGAGCGCAATTTCGTCTTCATCGCCACGGAGACTGTCGCTCTCCACAGTAATTTCGAACTTGGTGTGTGACTGTGGATTCTCAATCATCATGAGCGTAGGCCCGGCTTCAAAAGTCTGCAATTGCTGCCCGCTGGCAGCGAGCTGGCTTGTCAGCAGAGAAAAGCCGCTGAGCATAGATGCACCCGAAGCGGCACCCGCTTTTCGCAATGCCATCCGTGTCGCTTGGGGGAGATGCTTATCGAAACTTCCTGGAGTCTTGCCCAACAACATCTCCAGCAGCGCCTGCCGCGCGGTTTGAGGTGCAGGCTGCGCACTGGCAGGTACGACGGCGCAAAGCGACGTAACAAAGACGAGAAATGCATTGAAGACTACAACAGCAAGCGTTTTTGTGCGCGTCATGGCTGGCGGCTCCCACTGCTTGGCGATGATAGCAGTCCTCACAATACGCGCTAGTTACATAAGTAAGGTTGAGCGTCTGCGCTGGCGAAGGACTCCGGCAGGGGCAGCCTAGAGACCAATTTTCACGCTTGAATGGGACGATCACAGCGTAAGCACGTACTGGTGTTGCCGCGAAAGCGGGATCAAGTGATCGTCATGCAGCTTGGAGTAAATGATAGATTTCAGATAGGATGCCCGGGCATGGACGCCCGCGCCTACATCGGCAAGCCTAGCTCACGCCTGCTGCCAACCAGTCGCTTCCATCCGACCGCAGTGTGAGCCAATCGGTGCGTACTCGATCCCACTCCTGAATTAGCATCCCATAGGATTCGAAGAACTGCCGGATGCGCGGTCTTTCCCAGCCAACCACGTCTTCCAGGATGGGCGCCAGCACGGCTAGCGCATTGCTGCTCAGGATAGTTCGTTTCGCCACCTGCGACACCAGCTTGGCCTCGGAGACCGCGATGGTGAAGCCGTCGCGCACGTTCACGTGCAGCATGACGTGGACATCGGAGCTGCCGTCGCCCACGTAGATGATGTGGTCCGGCCCAACTTGCTGTTCGGTCTGCAACTGATCGAGCCTCGCCACTTTGCCGTAGCCGGCAGTAGCGCGGGCAATGGATTCGATCTGGCCGCTGGCGTCGTACAGAAACTCGGTTCCGTAGATATGACTCGGAGGAACAATTCCCTCGAGCGCCGACTGAATGACCTCCACGGGTGCGGCTGAGAGAACGTAAAAATCGAAGTGATAGCCGTCAATTCCGCTCTTAAGAATCTCGTAAAGCAGCGCGATGTTTTCCTTCAGGCGAACACTCTTGCCAGCCTCGTAGAGATGTTCTTTACGGACTCGATTCTGAAACTCGGGATCGTGCAGCAGTAGGTACGCAAGCTCGGCGCCCTGCTGCACAAGGTTCAGCTTCGCCATGCCTTTGGCTTTGCGCTCGAACTCCTCCGTCGGAATGCCCACCAATTCGCTGAGCACGTAGCCGGAGTCGTTGAAGGTTAACGTCTGATCGAAATCACTGGCAAAAATATAGCGTTTCAAAGGTTTCTCACTCATCTTCATATTAGATGTGATGAGCAGACGAAAGGCCAATTAAAAACATTGATCGGCGCTATGGGGCATCGAGATTTAATCCCCTGTTAACAATTAGTCCTACTGTCCCCCCGGTGGTCATTGATTACACGGGCAGCTCTTCCTGCATCCAGCCCACTTCTGGTTTCGGTTCTGCGGTCAGATCCAGCACCAACTTTTCCAGCACTATTCGTTTGCTGGGAGGGTTCGAACGCAATGCCAGATCTGTCTTAGCCACTAGCCGGATTGCGCGTGTCAATTCTCGCTTCGACTTATAACGCCGAGCCTGCTTGATAATATCTTCGGCGGCAAACGGTGGCACGCGGAAGCCTTGCCACAGCGCGGCCCACAACATGCGCTGGTCACGCACGTTTCGCTCCAGGATCACTAGCATCTGACGAAAGGTCTTTGCCAGCATGTAGAGATGGCCAATGGCAGCTTCGTCACCTTCACCCGTGCTGAGTATCGCATCCAGTATTTCGAGCGCGCGCACCCGATCTTTCGCGGAAATTGCATCGGTCAACTCATACAACGATCTTTGCTTTGCAGCCAGCACCATGGTCTCGACATCGCCCAAGGTGATGCGTTTCTTCTCACCAACGTACAGAATCAGCTTTTCCAGTTCATTGGAAACCATCATCATGTCGCTGCCGAGAGCGTCCACCAGTTCTCGCGCGGCATCGGGATCGATCTTGACGCCTCTGGTGGCGCCGTATTCGCCAATCCAACGAACTGCCTCGCTTTCTTCCACCCGCGCCAGTTCGACGATGGTGCAGTACTGTCCGAGCGTCTCGCGAATGCGCTCGTATCGTTCTTTGTCCGTCAAATCCATGCGGCGTGGATCCGCCGGGATGCTGATGTGATCGGCAACAAAAATCAGTACGGCGGCAGGATTCGGATCTTTGCAGTAGGCCTCGATGGCCGCAAGCTTCTCTTCGTTCGACCCACGTCCGAAAAGGTTCTTGACGCCGCGAACAAAAAATACCTGAAAGGGCGCCACCAGCGATGGTGTCCGCACGCGATCCAGCACTTCCGCTAGATCGGTTTCCGCCAAGTCAAATTCGAAAAGGCTGAAGTCCCGCAGATCGGGCGAGACCAGATGTTCGAGAATCGCCTCTCGGCAACGTTTGCGGAAGAAGACTTCGGCGCCTACAAAGACGTATGCCGGACGCAGCTTATGCGCCTGCACCTCGGAGACAAAGCGGTCGGCCTGGGCGAAGGCTCGCATCAGAATCCTTCCAGAATATTCGAGACCAGGGTTTGCGCAAAGTCGCGCGACAAGCGTTGAAATGCCGACGAGTCTTCCTCGAAAAAGCTGTTCAGGTCGCGCGGCACCTCGTACTGCTCGCGAAATAAATACGAGGGATTCTGATAAAGAACTTTGCCCTGCTTGTCGAGCAATGACACTTTCATGGAAATTACAACCAGCACGCTCGCGGCGCGTCCGGTTTGCGAATCGTAGGTGAGCGGCGTGGTGTAGGTGGCAAGCACGGTACCATGCAATGCCGCATCCGCGTCATCGTTCACCTGGTTGATGACATGGTAATGGGTTCGCGTGACGAACTCTCTCACCACGGCCGCGGTCAGCATTTGTTCAATCTTGAAGGTTTGAGTTTGGTTCACGAATGCCGGGATGGCAATGGTCCGGACGTTGTCAGGAACGGTTACTGCATGACCCGCAGTGTGATAGCCGCACCCTGCGCCGACCACACTAAGCAGTACGGCCAACGCCGCGCCACGGCTCATTGAATTTTGCCTCGCGGCCGGCTTGCCGCCATGGCTTCCGCACACTCCACGGCATTGGCCGCGGCAATGCGCAGATTATCTGAAGCGGCCCACAGCCAAAAGCCATTCGGCTGACTCGCGTCGGCGGCGATCGATACCTGAATATCATTTTGTCCCGCGGCATTCACGTTGGTCGGGGCGTCCTCAGCTCCATGCGTGAGATTCACATGCTCTCCGGCCAACGCTCCCGAAATGCTTTCCAGATCCGCCACCTGACCGAGTTCCACGTGAATCGCAAACGCGTGTCCGTGAAAAATGGGAGCCTGCACCACCAGCAGTGAGGGCATTGAAGCGTGCTGGCCAACAATGCGCTGATAATGTTTCAGCACCCGGCTTTGTACCGTCGCCAGCGCAGGTACCGAATGATCACCGTAGCGCCCCACCATGTTGAAGGCCACTTGCACGCCGAAAATATTCTTCGGCATCTGCTGGAACGAAAGCAGGTTCACCGTTTGCTCGTGCAGTTCGTCCATACCTTTCTGACCATGCTCGGAGGCAGGTTCGAACACCGTTGCCACTGCCCGCTCCACTTGCCCGGCCTTTTGTAAGCGCAGCAAGAGCAACGCCAGCACGACCGCTGCGGGGTGCGCCACCACCGCCGGGCCGGGCTGCAATTCGGGAATTAACGGCTGTCCCAATTGCCGCTCGATCCAGGGCGAACGGATGACTGCTCCGGGCTCATCTTCCAAAGCAAAGGAAAGGTCAATGATCGTGCTGCCCGCCTTCCGCGCTGTATTCCAATTGTTGCGCGTGGACTCCCGGTCCGCAGCGAAGAAAGTAAAATCAATATTCTGGAACTGTTCCGTGCGCACATTTTGGATGAAGGTTACTTCGTCACCCACCGCTTCCAGCTTTCCCAGCGCCTCATCGTCATCCAGCAACTTGATGTCGATCGAAGGAAAATTGCGATCGTTCAACACATCCGCAACTTCCTTGCCTTTGAGCGTGCCTGCGCCGACGATGGCAAGGCGGTAGAAATTGCTTGTGCGCGCAGCCTCCGCGTGGGACACCGGAGCCGGCTTGAAATTCGAACTCATGAAGTCTGCGAGGCCTCTTTATAAGGGGGAGGAGGCGGGTTGCGCTTGCGCCGGAAAATCCATTGCAAGCGCCAGAACACGCCCGAAAACATGTAGGTCAGGGCGATTATGAACAGCACCCACTGCGAGAAAACCCAGACTGCCGCGAAGAGCAACCCGAACAGGATGACGAGCTGGAATGGCTGCCGGGCGCGGAAATCAATGTCCTTGAAACTGTAAAAGCGCCACGTGCTCACCATCAGATATCCCGCCGCCACGACAATAAGCATCCAGGTGATGCAACTCCACAGCGACGAAATCGGGTCCCCTTCCGAAAAGTGCACTACCGCGGCAATGACTCCCGCCGCTGCGGGAATGGGCATTCCTACGAAATATTTCTTTCCCGGACGTCCTGGGTTCGAGGGTTGCGGATTGGAAGTAATATTGAAGCGCGCCAGACGGCTGGCTCCGGCCATCAGAAACAAAAAACTGGCGATAGAGCCCAGTTGAATCATCTTGCCGGTCAATTCGGTGGACCCGAGAAACACCGGCAATTGACGGAATCCCCACATCCATGCCAGCAGCGCGGGCGCGACGCCAAATGTGATGACGTCCGCCAACGAATCCAGTTCCCGGCCAAAATCGCTGCTGGTGTGGGTGATGCGGGCGATGCGCCCGTCCAATCCATCAAACAAAACCGCAAACCCGATCGCCTTGGCGGCAAAGTCAAAATGCCAAGGCTCTGCAACAGTGGCGTGCGTGGTTTGCAGCATAGCGTAGTAGCCCAGCGCGATATTTGCCGCCGTGAAGAGCGAAGGCAAAATATACAAACCCTTGCGCAACCGTCCCGAGGGACGGTCTTCCTTACGTCGTTTTGGAATCACTGGAACTTCTGGATCCATTACAGTGCTCCTCGCTGGGCCTGTCCGGCCTTTCCCGCCGCAACGGGTCGTTCCGCGTTCAGGTACGCCAGCACGCTCGATCCGCCTTTCACCCGATCCCCGACTTTTACTTCGAGGGTGGCCGAGGCGTCCAACAGAACATCCACGCGCGATCCGAACTTGATCAAGCCAACGCGCTCTCCGCGCTCCACACGGTCGCCGACCTTCTTGGTGAACACGATTCTACGCGCCAGAAGACCGGCAATCTGCTTGAAGACTACAGTCTGGCCGTCGCCTTCAACGGTTACCACATTCTGCTCGTTTTGTTCAGCCGAAGCCGCATTCATGGCATTGACGAACTTGCCCTTCTGGTACCGGACCTCGCGTATGATGCCGCCAATGGGAGAGCGGTTCACGTGGACGTCAAACACATTCAGGAATATGCTGATGCGAAGGTGACAAACGCCGTTCGAAATCACTGGAGCAACGTCGGTAACTTTCCCGTCACCCGGTGAAACCAGGGCGCCCGGCTCGTTCGGGATCGATCGCTCAGGATCGCGAAAAAACCATAGAAAGAATGCCGCCAACAACAAAGCAGGCAACGCCCAGATCGCGCTGGTGAGCCAGCCGATCAGCGCGGCGGCAACCACGAGCGGAAATGCGTAATAGTAAGCGTCACGAACCATGTTGCAAGATACATAGAATTATAGTGCAGCCACGAGGTCATGCTCAGTCTTTGCTTGTAAAGGCAAATAAAAAGGGCGCTTGCGAGCGCCCTGGGTGAAGACAATTCATCCCTCCTGCGGCTAGGCCGCACAAGGTTCGAGCCTTAATTATGCGACCTGGTTTTGCTGCGGCTGTTGCCGGTACTGCCGCTGAATGTTCTCCATCTGATCTTTCAGACGGAGTTTCAGTTTTTTCAGCCGCACTTCTTCCAGTTTTTCGTCGTCAGTGAGATAGCGTTTTTCGGTGAGTGAATCAAGACGTTTTTCGTATAGCGTGTGCTCCATTGCCAGCTTGCGGAATTCGTCATGGCTGGCGAAGAGCTGGTCTCTAGCTGTTAGCATCCAGCAGACCTCCTAACCGGGTTGTCAGAATTAGAAGTTACCACAGTACTCAACCGCCTTCAATGCGAAAGGTGGCCGTCGCACCGTTTTATTCGACGTGGACGGATACTCATCACTAGAATTTCCTCGATGTATCTACCTGAATTCTCATCAGCTTCCGATCAATTGCACAAAGACTGATGCAACTCTCAGGCAAAACCAAACTGGTAAACGATGGCATCCTCTGCGGGCTCCTGATAATAGAGCTTACGTCGACCGCTCTCCACAAACTTCCGCTTTTCGTAGAGCCGCCGCGCCGCAAGATTAGACTCGCGGACTTCCAGGAAGACCCTGCCTGCACCGTGCTCGCGAGCCAAGTCAAGAAACTTTAGTAGAAGACACGTACCAAGCCCGCGGCAACGTGCGGGCTGCGCGACGACGATGTTCTCAATTTCCCACTCTTTGTCCAACGCCCTGCCAGCAATGAAACCTTGCACGCCAGCTTCTTCTTCAATGATCAGTACGGCGCGCCATGGTGATTCGGCGGAGAAGACTGTTTCATATTGCTTCATCGACCAATGTGCCGCGGTAGCGGCGAGTTTTTCCAACGCCATCAGCTCGGGAATGTCTGCCGCGGTGGCATGACGAATACGCATTTGTATTACCGGCTTCACGATGATTGCAGGCTAACCGCCCTTCACGAAGAGCTCCGCCTCCGAGCGCCCGATGTAATTCGCTTCCAGCGCCTCTGGAGAAACGGTCTCTCCGCGGACGATCTTTTTCCACCCGAGCTTCGCAATGGCATCGCTCCGCGGCCGCTCCCCCTCGATCACGCGCAATCCCTTGGCCCGAGCCGCTTCCGCAAGACTTTTGTCCGGCGTTACGATCACTGCAGCAACGGCTGAATCCAACCAGCGGTCCCGGGCCAACAAGTGCTCACCAATCAAACGCGCCCCTGCGCGGCCAACCTCATACCCAGCCACAAAAACTTCATTCCGCCCGCCATCAAGCGCAGCCAGAACTTTTCCATGCGTGGGACAGGCAGCAGCCAGAGCATCCAGCAACGAAACGGCAGCAATCGGTTTCGCCAGCACCTCGGCGAGAGCCTTGATGACGGCCAAGCCGATACGCAGCCCGGTAAAAGACCCCGGCCCGGAAACTACGGCAAAGGCCCCGATTTCCGCTTTGCTGAATCCGTGTTTATCGACCAAAGCCGCAATCTGCGGAACGAGTTCCGCGGAGAATGTCCCTCCCAAGAGCGGGACGGCCTCGATGATCTCGCAGCCATCACCCGGCCCGCAACGCGCGAGTGCGATGCTACCGTGTTTGCCCGAAGTGTCCACAGCCAGGAGAAGCATGAATTAAACATCGCGGAGAACGCTGTTGGCAGCTTGATCAGTGCCCGGCGTCCACCAACTCGAGCAGCACTCCTCCGCTGCTCGCAGGATGCACAAACACGTATCGATGACCTCCGGCGCCAATCTTGATTTCGTTCGAAACCAGTCTGACGCCGTCGTTCTTGAGGCGTTCTACCACCGCAGTCAAGTCGGACACTCGCAGGCAAACGTGATGCAGGCCCTCGCCACGTTTCGCGATGAATCTAGCAATCGCCGAGTTTTCTGACGTCGCCTCCAGCAGTTCCAGGCGACTTTCTCCGACTCGCAACATCGCCACCCGCACCTGCTCGCTTTCGACCACCTCTTCCTCGGACGCGGCGAGCCCCAGCTTCTCGTAGATTGCCTTCGCCGCCGTCAGCGACTTGACTGCGATGCCTAAATGATCAATGGATATCATGGTTCTCGATCCGCGCTTTCAAAGCGCAATGCGCCAGCCCCATCAGAACGAGGAAAACGATACTGCCAGGTGCGAACGGGTGCTGGATAGCGTGCAGAATATGTCGAATCTCGAATTCCGGCCACAGGCTCACTCCCACCCAGATCAGAAGTGAGACGCCCGCGATCATAGCCGCCCCCTTCACGTCGGTCCACCCACCTTTCCGATACGCAGTGCGCAAGTAGAGGAACACGGCGATTGGAAAGGCCGCAAAAGCGAGCAACAGGAGCCCGAGCAGGATCTTTTCGGTCACGTCCATAACAATTCTTCTAGCGGCGCCCCAGGCTCCCCACAATTTCTTCCACCAGTGTATAAGGATCGCGCTTGTGCTCAGCAACCTCCGCGGCATAGCGGGCGACATTGCCATCTTCCATCTGTTCGCGAGCTTTTTCCAGCAGCGCGTCGCGCAGCATTTCGATCAGCCGCTCCTGCCAGTTTTCGATGTTGTGTTGCAGGACCAAGTTCTCTTTTTTCAGATACGCTTCGTATTCCGCGATGGCCGCGACCAACTCACCGATGCCGGTTCCGTCGCTGGCCACAGTCTTCACAATCGGCGGAGTCCAATGATCACTGCGGACCGCCAGTGATTGCAAAGCGCGAATCTCGCGCTCCACGCGTTCAGCGCCTTCGCGGTCGCTCTTGTTGATCACAAAAATGTCGGCAATCTCCATAATGCCGGCCTTGATGCTCTGCACATCGTCGCCCATCCCCGGCACCAGAATCACAACCGTGATGTCGGCCAGTCGCACGATATCAACTTCATCCTGCCCGACTCCGACGGTTTCGATCATGATCAAGTCGCGCCCGGAAGCATCCATCACGGTCGTCACATCGGCCGTTGTCCGTGCCAGCCCACCGAGCGATCCGCGCGTCGCCATGCTACGAATATAAATCCCAGGATCAGAAAAATGATCCTGCATGCGAATGCGATCCCCCAGAATCGCCCCACCGCTATAAGGACTCGTGGGATCAACCGCGATGATTCCCACAGTACGATTCTCTTTGCGATAGTGCTTGGCCAGTTGATCGACCAGCGTACTCTTGCCCGCGCCGGGCGCCCCAGTCAGGCCCAGAATTCGGGCATGCCCAGTTTGCGGAAACAAGGCCTTTAGCAGCTCTCCCCAGCCTGGCGAGCGGTTCTCGACCATGCTGATAGCCCGCGCCAAGCTCCGCGCATCGCCGGAGCGCAGCTGTTTAATCAATGGTTGGAAGTCGAGGCTCAAACTGCCAGTGTAAAGCAGAGCCGGGAGGGCTGGAAAATTTTAAGCGTGTGGAGGACGGGCGTCTCGCCCGTCTCAGTCTCGCGGGGAACGGGCGAGACGCCTGTTCTTCCAAATATCGTCGTCCTGAGTGCGGGGATTCTTCTCGTCATACAGAATGGCATCCGCGGTGATCCGCGGTGATCCGTGGCGCCCGGAGGCTCAATCTTTCAGCAACTGCCGCGCAATCACCAACCGCTGCACCTCACTCGTCCCCTCGCCAATGGTGCACAGCTTCACGTCGCGATAAAACTTCTCCGCCGGATAATCCTTGATGAACCCGTAGCCGCCATGAATCTGCACGCCCTCGTTGGCGCAACGCACGGCTACTTCGCTGGCGTACAGCTTCGCCATTGACGACTCCAGCGTACTCTTCGATCCCGCATCTTTCATAGACGCCGCCCGGAACGTCAGCAGCTTGGCCGCTTCGATCTCCGTAGCCATGTCCGCCAGCTTCCACTGGATCGCCTGAAATTCGCTGATCGCCTTGCCAAACTGCTTGCGCTGCTTGGAATACTTCAGCGCCGCCTCGTACGCTCCTTCCGCCATTCCGAGCGAAAGCGCGGCGATGGAAATGCGTCCGCCATCCAGGACCCGCATCGCGTCGATAAAGCCGGCCCCCTCTATGCCCAGAAGGTTTTCCGCAGGAATGACACAATCTTCGAAGATTAGCTCCGCCGTATCGCTCGCCCGCAGCCCAAGCTTGTTTTCTTTTTTCCCAGGGCGAAATCCTTTAGCAGCCTTTTCGACGATGAACGCCGACAACCCATGCGTGTGCGCAGCGCGATCAGTCACCGCAATCACCACTAGCACGTCGGCGTAGTGGCCATTGGTACAAAAAGTCTTGGTGCCGTTCAGCACCCAGGTGTTTCCCTTGCGCACCGCGGTCATGCGCGCACTGCCAGCATCTGACCCCGAAGAGGGCTCCGTGAGCCCCCATGCGCCGATGTGCTCGCCGGTGGCCAGCTTGCTGACGTATTTCTTTTTCTGCTCTTCAGTGCCCGCGAGAAAGATGTGGTTCGAGCACAGCGAGGTATGAGCCGCGACGATGATGCCCACGGAACCGTCCACGCGCGAAAGTTCCTCGATCGCGGTGACGTATTCGATGTATCCCATCCCCGCCCCGCCGTACTCAGTAGGGAAGACTATGCCGAGCAGGCCCAGCTTGCCGAGATCCTTAATCGTGGCCATGGGGAACTCGCCGGCCTCGTCCCACTTCATGACATTCGGTGCGATCTCGCGCTCGGCAAACTCGCGGATGCTCTTCTTCAGCTGCAGCTGTTCTTCGTTCAGTAGAAAATCCAAGATTCCTCCGGTCAAATCACAGCCAGGTCGCGCTGGGATAGTCTTCTCGCGCGACTGATTCGAAACATTTGATTAGAGCATAGTGGGCGAAAGGAGGGAAAGTGACCTTTGGGTGAGGGCAGTGACTCAGTTCGAAATCGTTCACGCCAGATTCCTCGCTCCGCTGGTGAAGGCGCGGGGCTTCGGAATGACGCCTCTCCGCAAAAAACTGCCTTGATTGTTCGCTACCCTGACGAAGCCAACGGTATTCGCGCGCTTATCACCGGCACCATCCAGACCGCATATCCATGCGGGTCGCGAATGTTCGAAATCATCTGATCGAAGTATGCCACCGCGGACTCGCGCGAAACCGGCGTCAGCTCTCCGATCGGCTCGGCATAGCCATCGCGCCAAGCGGTCAAAATCGCCGCGAACGTTTCCCGCGGCACCCGCACCGTATCCACGACCACGTAGTCCACCGTGATCGCGTCGAGTTTCATAGTCGCGAGAATACTGAATGTATTTCGTCCAATAAATAAGTCCGTCCCTGTCTTCGACTCAAAACTCGGAAGAATCACATGCCAGAAGTCCCGCGGATCGAGTGCCCCGCGCTGGAAGTGCAGCATCCCGTAATCTTCGGCAATCAGGTGCAGATATCCTCCGGGTCGCGTCACCCGCGCCAACTCAGCCACCACACGGTCCGGATGAGGAATGGAATGGGTCACGTGGCGGCACACGGTCAGGTCAAAGCTATCGTCGGGAAATCCCAGCTCGAATATGCTGCGGTGCTCGAATTTCAGCCGGGTTGCAAGATTGGCGTAGCGGGACCTCGCTAACTCCAGGTGGTGATCAATAATGTCGACGCCGAGCACACGCGACCGCGGAAAAAGCTCTGCCAGCCGCGAAGATCCTTCGCCCGTTCCGCATCCAGCATCGAGAATGCGGGCCTCGGCCGGAATCTGGTAGCGACGAATCAACTCCTGTTCCTGCGGCCAAATTGCCCGAGCCTGCGCGTCCAAACCTCGGACCATGGACTCGTGGGCCATCTGCTTGGCCTGAGGATTGAGATCGGTCATGGCCGCTCCTGCGCCAAACGGATTTATCACCCCGTCCTTGCTCTTCCTTTAACCAGAAACCTCGCCGGTTTGAATCGAGACGAAACGCTCAAACACTTCGTTGGAAAGAAGCCGGCCCCGCGGCGTCAGACGGATCGCATCTCCTTCTTGCTGCATCAGTCCCATGCGCACGCAATCGGCGATAGTCTCGGAAAAACCTGCAATCGCCTCGTCTCCAAACTTCGCTGCAGCCTGACGCAAGTCAACACCGCGGGTGAGCCGCAGACCGAGGAAGAATGTCTCCTCAAGCGCTGCAGCGGACGAAACCTCGGTGCGATTCAGCGGACCTTCGGCGACGTATACTTCCAGCGAATCGGGCGTGGAGAATCGCACCGCTTCAAGTCGGTCTTCCGCAAAAGGCAGCATCGAGTGCGCATCCACGCCAAATCCCAGGTATGGCTGCCGCGTCCAATATTTCAAATTGTGCCGCGACTCGTATCCTGGGCGTGCTAAATTGGAGATCTCATACTGCCATACTCCCGCGGCTTCGAGTCGCTCGCAAGCCATCGAGTACAAATCCGCGGTCGCATCTTCATCCGGCACAAAGTGAGCATGGTACCTTGTGCCGCCAGCAATAACTTCACGGCCGAGACGCGAATCCTCGTCCACTTCGAGCATGTAAACGCTGGCATGCGGCGCTTCGCTAGCAATCACCTGTTCCACGGAAAAAGCCCAGCTATCCACCGTCTGATGCGGCAGTCCAGCGATGAGGTCGATGTTGATGTTGATAATCCCAGCGGCACGCAGGCGGGCAAGGTCATCTAGAACCCTCTGCCGGTCATGCAAACGTCCGACCGAAGCCGCCTCCTGATCGACAAACGATTGCACGCCCAGACTTACGCGATTCACGCCACAACGCTGCAGAGCCTCAATCACGGCGGGAGTCAGCGTGCCCGGAGCGCATTCTACTGTGATCTCTGCATCTGGCTGGATCTCAAAATTTTGCGAAATCGCGACAAACAGCTTCTGCAGTTCCGTAATATCAAGTACAGTAGGAGTTCCGCCTCCCAGGTAGATGGAGTCGACAAGCCGCACAACGCGTCCGCCTTCCTGTGCTAGAGTCATGTTGGCACGTTTAATGTCTGCGCATACCCGCTCCACGTAGCGTTGAAAGATAGAGCGGGAGAACACATCCGAAGCAAAGTTGCAATAGCTGCACTTGGTGCGGCAGAACGGCACGGAGATGTAGAGGCCAAGGGGCATCCCGACGATTATTTCACCTTTGGCGGGACACTGTAATCACAGCCTGCATTTACCAGAGTCTTGATTACTCGCGGAACTTAGCGACGACAGACGGGTTTTATCCTGAGGAGTGGAACTAGGAACTATAAACTGATGATCCTTCCCCGCGTGGTTGTCACCGGAATGGGTGTGGTCAGCCCCAACGGCATCGGCAAGGAAGCCTTCTGCCTCGCTGTTCTGGCCGGAAAGTCCGGTGTGAAACGCATTTCACGATTTGATCCCTGCGAACTGCCTGTCCATATCGCCGGCGAGATCCCCGAGTTTGACGAACTTGCGTGGGTGGATGCTCGCGAGCGCAAACACGTTTCGCGGGTCGTGCCCTTAGCTGTAGCCGCCTCAAGCGAGGCCATCCAGGATGCCGGCCTCGACCCGGCAGCAATGTCCATGGACGAGAAGCGCGAAATCGGCGTGATCCTGGGCACGGGCGGTGGAGCACAAGAATTCTCTGAAGAACAATACCGGCTCTGGCATTCAGGACACATCAAGCAGGTCAGCCTGTTCTGTATTCCCAGCGGAACCATGGGCACCATTCCCAGCGAAATCAGCATGCGTTTCGGCTTTCGCGGCTACAGTCACGTGGTTACTGCTGGATGCACTTCATCCACCGACGCCCTCGGTTACGCCTATCAGCATATTCAGGCGGGAGTGCAGCCTATGTTTCTGGTCGGCGGCGTCGACTCGCCAATTACTCCCGGCATTATCAAAGGCTACACTTTGTTGCGCGCGCTCACCCAGTCCTGGAACCAGGAACCGGAGCGCGCCTCGCGGCCATTTTCCGCCGACCGCGATGGGTTTGTGATCGCCGAGGGTTCCTGGATGTTTATCCTTGAAGACTACGTCCATGCCCGCGCGCGAGGCGCCCGAATCTATGCCGAAATCACCGGCTACGCTTCGACCTGCGAGGCCTTCCACCGGGTTCGCATGAGCGACTCGCCGGAAGAGCCCGCCCGCGCCATCACTTTGGCGCTGGAAGAAGCGGGCATCGCGGCCGAGGACGTCCAATACGTGAACCTGCACGGCACTTCCACTGAGATGAACGATCGCGTGGAGACGCGTGCCCTGAAACTTGCCCTAGGAGCACATGCGAGCCGGATTCCAATGTCCGGCCTGAAATCGCAGATCGGACACGCCCAAGGTGCCTGCGGCTCCGCCAGCCTGGCCGCAACCCTGATCGCCATGGAGCACGGAAAGATTCCCCCCACTATCAACCTAGACGTCAGCGACCCCGAGTGTGACCTGGATTACGTCCCTGACCCAGGCCGCAAAGCGCAGATCGAGCATGCAATCTGCAACTGCGTCGGATTCGGATCAAAGAACTCCGCGCTGGTACTAAGAAAAATCGCATAGACGTGACGCCTGCGTCCGCCACCTGGCCGCGGTAGAGACGTAGCTGGCTGCGTCTCGGGCGAGGGCGCACCCACGATTCGTATCAGGATACGGCTTCAGCCATATCGCAATGGCAGCCTAGCTGACCCGGCTTCACCGGTTGCTGAAAAACTAGAGATTCGTATCAGGGCTCTCCTTCAGAGGTGCCCTAAGCCCTCGCTGTCGAATCATACCTTTACGGTGCGATCCGAGACGTAACAAGTTACGTCTCTACAAAAAGCTTTTCCATCCTCCCTGTTTCTTTGCCATCTATCTAGGGTATCTTTAAGACACTAGTCGACCATGGCCTCGGAAGAAGAAGTATTAGGCAAAGCGTATGACAGCCGGTTGATGAAACGGCTGCTCACTTACCTGCGTCCCTACAAGTGGCAGGTGACGATTGCGTTGGCTTCCATCTTGCTCAAGGCAGGCGCCGACGTTCTGGGGCCCTATCTCACCAAGATCGTCGTTGACCGGTACCTTGCCCCGGTGCGCGGGTTGCATACCCCGCTGGATCGATTCCTGAGCAACAGTGCGCTTGCGGGGATCGCCCAAATCGCTGCCCTTTATGTTGGCCTGTTGGTTCTCAGCTTCCTGTTGGAATATTTGCAGACCTACTACATGCAATGGGCGGGGCAGAAGACGATGTTTGATCTGCGTGCCCAGATTTTCCGTCACCTGCAGCGTATGCACATCGGTTTCTACGACAAAAATCCCGTTGGCCGCCTGGTGACACGCGTGACTACCGATGTGGATGCGGTGAACGAGATGTTCACCTCCGGCGTGGTCTCTATTTTCGAAGATGTGTTCGTGCTGGCTGGCATTATCGCCATCATGTTGCGCATGAACTGGAAGCTGGCTCTGATCACGTTTGCCGTCCTGCCGCTGATCGGTATCGCCACCAAGATCTTCCGCGACAAGGTACGTGATTCTTACCGGCGCATTCGCGTAGCCATCGCTCGGATCAACAGCTATTTGCAAGAGCACGTGAGCGGCATGGTCGTACTGCAATTGTTCAATCGCGAAGAACGCGCCTACGACAAGTTCTCCGAGGTCAATTCCGTTCACATGGACGCCTACAAAGACGCGATCCTAGCGCACGCCGTCTATTATCCCGTGGTCGAGGTTCTTTCCGCGATCGCAATTGCCTGCGTTATCTGGTTCGGCGGCAATGATGTGATTCGGGGCGCAACTACGCTCGGCGTTCTGGTTGCATTCATTCAGTATGCGCAGCGCTTCTTCCGGCCCATTCAGGATCTCAGCGAGAAGTACAATATTCTGCAGTCAGCCATGGCGTCGAGCGAGCGCATCTTCAAGTTGCTCGACACTCCGACTGAGGTTATAGCGCCCGCCATCACTAAGACGCCCAAAGGTCCAGGCCGCATCGAGTTCGACCAGGTGTGGTTCGCGTACAGAAATATCCCAAAAGTAGACAATGGAGGCCGGGCGTCCTCGCCCGGCTCGCCGGTGGCATCTTCGCTGACGGGCGCGGACGCCCGTCCTCCAAAGGCCGGTGAGCCTGATTGGGTCCTACGCGATGTCAGCTTCGCCATCGAGCCCGGCGAAACCGTCGCCATCGTGGGCCACACGGGAGCAGGCAAAACCACGATCATCTCGCTGCTCATGCGCTTCTACGACGTGCAGAAAGGTGCGATCAAGATCGACGGAGTCGATGTCAAAGACATGGACCTCGCCGATCTTCGCGGCCGCTTTGGCGTGGTCCTGCAGGATCCGTTCCTTTTCAGCGGAACGGTTGCCAGCAACATTCGCCTGGGCACGGAAGACATCGACGACGAAGACGTGGAGAAAGCCGCGGAAGACGTGAATCTTGCGGACTTCATCCGCGCTCTCCCCAATGGCTTCAAGGAAGAAGTCCGCGAGCGTGGCAGCACGCTCTCGACCGGACAAAAGCAGCTAATCTCGTTCGCCCGAGCCCTGGCGCACGACCCCAAAATCCTGATCCTCGACGAAGCCACCTCCAGCGTGGATACGGAAACCGAATTCCGCGTACGCGATGCCCTCAGCCGCATGGTCGAAGGCCGGACCTCGGTCATCATCGCGCACCGGCTCTCAACCATCCAGCGCGCCGACAAAATTGTGGTGATGCACAAAGGCCAGGTTCGCGAGATGGGGTCGCACCAGCAATTGCTCGCCCGTCGTGGCATTTACTACAAGCTCTATCAACTGCAATACAAAGATCAGGAAGTTGCTGACGGCTCCCAAGTGACCGCCAACGCAGATGATTAGTACTGCCGGCATCTTGCTGGCTGGCGCGACGCCACCTGCCCCTTGCCTATGCGCGGCAAGCTTTTCGCCACCGCCCAATCCTTGGCGCGGTTATAATGGCGTATTTTCTTGGGAGTCCTCCATGCGCCACTGTTGGCCCCTTGGTCTTCTTTTGTTCTTTGCTTTGGCCACAACTCAACTTGCCGCCCAGAAGGGTGGCGGAGGAGGCGGAGGAGCGCGCTCTGCCGGCGGCCCGCCCGGGGCCTACTCCGGACCTTATATCACTATGCCCGGTTCCGTTATCCCGGCTGTGCATGCCGATGATGAACAGCGAGTGGAGTTCAGGTCAGAGACGGTGCTGGTGCAAATGCCGACTGTGGTGACCGATAAAGCCGGCAATCATATTCATTCGCTGAAGAAAGACGACTTTAAGGTTGAAGAGAACGGCAAGGAGCAGAAGATCGTCGTCTTCGAAGAAATCACCGCAAGCGGTGCGCGGCTGCTGCAGGCAGCGAATCCCCCAGGGACGTTCAGAAATCTCGCCAACGGGGACCTGCCTCGCAACGTAGCCGTGTTCGCGCTCGACACGGTAAATACGCCTTTTCTCGATCAGACTTACGGACGGCAACAGCTCGTCAAGTACCTCGCCGACAATTTGGATTCCGCGCCAGTCATGGCGATGGTCGTCATCGGCAGCAGAGGTGTAAGAACCATTAGCGGCCTTACCAGTGATCCTGCTTCGCTTCTGAACGCGCTCAAAAAGGTCCGGGGAGAACTCCCCACTATGCAGGGAGTTAGTGCTGAATCGCTGGCGTTAGCCGCGCCGGGTGGGGCAGCAACATCCGGGATTCTTCCCCTAGCTCCCGGTGGCGATCCCGCCACCCGGATCGAGGAGTTTATTTTGCAGGGCGACGCCTTGTACGCCGGCTTCCAGCAGGCTCGTGCCATTGAAACCACGATGCGGGCCTTTTTAGCCATTGCCTGGTCGCTTTCAGGCATTCCGGGAAGGAAGTCTCTTATCTGGGCCACGGGCGGCTTTCCCTTCTACATGGATTCTCCGTCGGCGGTGCCGGGCGGAGATCTATCGGTCCTGTACGAGCGGGCGATGGAAGCCTTGAACGATGCCCAGGTGTCAGTCTACCCAGTGGATGTTCGCGGGTTATTCGGCAATTCTCCGGCGGCGGACGGCGCGACTCGCGGGGCTATGAGCGGACAGGCTCTGGGAATGAGGGCCGTCAATCGCAGTTGGCTGCAATCTTCAACCATTGGCACACTTCAAGACTTTGCCGCCATGACCGGTGGGCGCGCTTATTACAACAACAACGATCTCGCTACCGGGTTCAAGCGGGCGGTGCAGGATTCCACTTCGTATTATCTGCTTGGCTACTATCTGGACACGCATAACACCAAACCCGGTTGGCGAAAGCTGCACGTCAAACGGCAGCACAAAGACATGGAGGCGCGAGCCCGAAGCGGTTTCCTGGTTACGAATGCCACCATGAATCCCAGGCTGACCCGGCAGGCTGATCTCGGCTTTGCATTGTTGTCTCCCTTCGACAGTACCGGCATTCCTTTGTCAGTGCATTGGCGCGAAGCTTTGCCAGACGGCAACAAGAAGAAAGTGGCATTTGCGTTGCACTTACCGGTGACGGGCGTGACCATGGAAGGGGACAACTCCTACGATGTCGACTTTCTCGCGCAAGCGCTAAAGGATGGCGCTGCACCCAACAATGTCGGGGGCGCGGCCAAAGGCGCTTTGACCGCCGAAGCGCTCGCCAAGATCAAAACCGAAGGAATCATTTATAGGAATTCGTTCGATCTTCTCCCGGGAGATTATCAGGTGAAGTTTGTGGTCCGGGATAATCTCAGCGGCCGGATCGGCAGCGTGACCGCTCCGCTCTCGGTGAACTGAAAGAAATTGAAGGCCTGCGATTCTCATCTCCTCCGGTGAGCTTCGGGTGAAATCTATGGCGCTCAACTGACCGAGGAGTTTTACGGCGGATCTCAAATCTTCAAATACTCGAAAAGCACCGCTTCTCAAGCACCAATGGACCTACCTTTCGTAACTCTTGTATAGGTTCGTCCCCAAATTAGAATCCCTACAGGGATCGGCGGGCGTAGCCCATCGAAATGAATCCACAAGATTTCCAAGACGTGAACCAAAGCAGTCCCGAGGCCATTCCGACCGAGATGCGCCAGATCGAAGGTCGTGAATGGTGGCTGTGGGGATTCGCCGTAGCCGTGACCCTGGCCTTGACCTTGGGTATTGTTTCCTTCACCTTCCCCTGGTTTCGTTGGAATACCGACGCTTCGTACTGGTTCGACCTCAAGGAGTGGGTGCGCGGGCTGGCCGCTCTGGTATTGCTCTTCGACTTTTACACGGTTTACCAGCACCTGCAACTTCACCGAATACGCCGCCAACTCGCGGAGCGGGATCAGCTTTTTCAGCTCATCAGCGAAAATGCCGCTGATATGATCGCGCTCGTCGATAGCAATGGCCGCCGGCTCTACAACAGTCCCGCCTATGAAAAGGTTCTTGGATATACTGCCGAGGACTTGAAGACCACTTCATCGCTTGAGCAAATTCACCCTGACGATCGCCCCCGCGTATTGAAAGCCGCCGAAAACGCTCGCCTCACCGGCCGTGGCGAGCGGATGGAGTACCGGATACGCCATAAAGACGGGTCCTGGCGCACGCTGGAATCGACCGCCAGCCCGATCCGAAATGCAAAAGGACAGACCGACAAACTGGTGATTGTGAATCGCGACATCACTGAACGCAAGCAGGCGGAGGAACAACTCGCCCACAATGCGTTCCACGATGGGCTCACCAACCTGCCGAATCGCGCGCTCTTCCTCGATCGCTTGCAGCACGCTCTGACCCTCTCCAAGCGGCACGCAAACTACAAATTCGCGGTCTTGCTCATCGATGTCGACGAATTCAAAATTATCAATGACAGCCTCGGACACACGGCTGGGGACGAGCTGCTAATTAAGATCGGGCAAAGATTGAAAGAGGGAGTGCGACGCGCCGACCTGGTCTCGCGCCCGCGCAACAGCGGGGTAGCGGACAAGCCTATCAATGACGACGTGCTGGCCAGACTTGGTGGCGATGAATTCACCGTCCTGCTCGACGACATCCGAGATCCCATTGAAGCCGTCCGGGTTGCGGAACGAGTGCAAGCGGAACTCGCCGCCCCATTTCTCGTGAACCAACAAGAAATAGTCATATCGGCCAGCATCGGCATCGCTTCCAGCACCAGCCCTCACACGCAGGCGGAAGATCTGATGCGCGACGCGGACATCGCTATGTACCGAGCTAAGAAAGCCGGGAAGGCCCGCTGTGAGGTGTCTGACCCTGCCATGCACGCGAGCGCTGTGAAGCGGCTGACCCTGGAGACGGACCTGCGCAAGGCTCTCGATCAGGGAGAATTCCGGGTTTTCTACCAACCGATCGTGTCGGTGCAGACTGGTAAGATCACAGGCTTTGAGGCTCTGACGCGTTGGCAGCGTCCGCAGGGCATTCTTCCGCCGATTGAGTTTATTGCGGTGGCGGAGGAAACCGGGCTCATCATTCCTATGAACCGGCAACTGCTGCGCGAAGCCTGCGAAGATCTCCGCTCCTGGCAAACTCAGTTTCCTTCGTCGCCACCGCTGACCATGAGCGTGAACATCACCCCTAAGGAGTTCGCACAATCCGATTTAGCCAGTGAAATCGGAAAGACGATCGCGCAGGTCGGTGTGGATCCCAGCTGCATACAACTGGAAATCATTGAAACCATCGCTATGGGGGACGCGGAGAAATCGGGACACGTGCTCTCTCAATTGAAGGCCCTCGGGGTTCGCCTGAGCATCGACGATTTTGGCACGGGGTATTCTTCGCTGAGCCGTTTGCGCCGGATTCCCGTTGACACCTTGAAAATCGACCGCGCCTTCATCATGAACATGGACACCGATTCGGAAAGCCGCGAGATCGTGCGCGTCATCATCATGCTTGCCCATAACCTCGGCTTGAAAGTTGTCGCCGAAGGGACGGAAACCGCAGAGCACATCAAGCTGCTGAAAGAGCTCAACTGCGAGATGTCCCAAGGATACTTTTTCTCCCGCCCGGCCGATAATCAGGCTATGTTGAAACTCCTCGAAAGTAACCGCAGTGCTGCTACCGCAGCCGCCGGACGCTAGAAATCGGCTCACAAAGTTGGCCGATGGACCCTGCACACTCTGGGAAACTCGGGTCACAGCGCCAAGCTGACCCACCGCGGTTTCGGCTCGAACCATTGATTTCCTGAGGTACTCAATGTTGCTATCAGGCGATAGCCATCGTCGGTTGAGTTGTCAAACAGGATAGTGTGATCCGCACGTTTTATTGCTATTGTCAGATTCTCAAAGCTGCGTTTGTAACGTCAACGAACGTCTCGCTCCGGAACGTCGTGGCCTCCCGCCAATACCCGATCGGCGATTCGCGAGAGATTGGTCTCTACGTTCTCTGTTCCGATATAAACGAGAATAATTTCGAAACCGCGGGTTCTCGCGTCCAGCATCATTTGAAGTTAGTTCTTTCCCGCCAACGTAGTTTCAACGGCGAAACTTTCCCCTCGCTCCAAGTGCTGTTTTGCGGATTTGACAACTTGGCGGGCTGCCGCCACGGCAAACAATGTTGAGACGGTTGCTTGCAGCGTATTTGCTATGGCGTCAGGATCAAGAAGCGGAATTTCTTTGAACAGTTCAGAATTCCAGCGAGTCAGGGTAGTCTTGCCGGATCCGTTTGCTCCGGCAATGAAAGTCAAGGTGGGACGAGTCACTGCGGAGAGGATGCGGACTTTTTCTGCCGCTCGGCGAGAAGTTCTTGCAAACGCTTTTTCTCGATCGCGACTCCCGCACGTGCGGCTTGAGCCATCTTTCGCGCCAATTCCGAGAGGTTCACAGCGATGGCTTAAGGATACTCTAATACGAAGCTTTGCGCGTGCCTTTGGTGTCTCTAAAGTCAGCAGCTTGGCTGGCTTGGCGCTTCGAGTGCCCGAATTGTTCCGGTCCGTGCAAGAGCTTCCAGTGAGGACGGGCGAGAGTTCGCGCCTGCGCTTTCCCTGTCCCCTTTACAATGCCTGAGTGCGAATTCTGATCTCTGCTGGCGAGGCCTCTGGTGAGATGTATGGGGCTCAACTCATTGAGGCTTTACGACAGAGGTTAGGGTCGGCTGCGGAGCTTCGCTCCGCTGGACAGCCGAGGGCGGCTGTCCCCACGCAATCCGAGCCGGTTGAATTTTTTGGGGTGGGTGGGGAACGCATGCGGGCTGCGGGTTGCGAGACCGTGGTGGATGCGAAAGATCTCGCGGTGGTCGGCATCTCCGAAATCGTTAGCCATCTGCCCAAGATTTACCGTTTATTTCGCAAGCTGATCGCGGAGGCTGATCGGCGGCGACCTGACCTGGCCGTCGTTATCGATTCACCCGCTTTCAACTGGCGCGTGGCTAGGCAGATGCGAAAGCGCGGAATCCCTGTTGTGTACTACGTCTGCCCGCAATTCTGGGCTTGGCGGCAGGGGCGGGTTCGACTGCTGCGCAAGTACGTCAACAAGGCCTTGGTGATTTTCCCTTTCGAAGAGAAGTTCTATCGCGACCGTGGCGTGGATGCGACCTTCGTTGGCCATCCGCTTGCCGACCTTGCTCCGCCGTCTCTCGATCGCGGGGCATACGTCTCCGCCTACAAGCTCGATGCCGCGAAGCCCTGGATCACGCTTATGCCCGGCAGCCGGGTGAAAGAAGTGCGGATGAATTTGCCCACGATTCTGGAATCGGCTGCGAAGCTGGGTTCAGGATATGAGTTTCTGTTGCCGGTCGCGCCGACATTGGACCGTAGCTTTCTGGAATCCCTGATTGGAAGGCGCGATTCCATTCACCCGGTTAGCGATGCCCTGTCTGCGCTGGCACATTCGCGCGCCGGCATCATTGCCAGCGGCACAGCTACCGTCGAGGCTGCAATGATGGGCACGCCGTTCGTAATGGTCTATCGCGTGTCTCCGCTCACTTATTTTCTTGGGCGTTCGCGGGTCAAAGTGCCGCACTTTGCCATGGTGAATTTGATTGCGGGAAAAGAGATCGTGCCCGAGTTGGTGCAGCACGATTTCACTGCCGAAAAAGTGGTCGCGCGGCTCGGCGAAATTCTTCCCGATGGGCAAGCTCGCGCTCAAATGATCGACCGCCTGGCGGCGGTGAGACATTTGTTGCGGGGGCCGAATCCAGACCAACGTCTCCCGGCAGAGCGAGCGGCCGAGGCGATCATCGACCTGCTGCATCGGGGGTAAGCTATGTCTGTACGGCGAAAAAACGGCTAACCCTTGTCCTAGCACATCTTTTGCGTAACAATCTTCATCATAGAGCTTAGAGACCTGCGGGATTTCCCGGGAGACGTTCCTGAATGTTCTTTCAACCTCGGCGCCAGCGTCGGGCCCTTACAACTCTTTTTGTCCTCTTGCTACTTTTGCTGCCCGCATGGGCCGCTGAGAAAACACGCCTGCGGGTGGACGATTACCAGATCGACGCCGAGCTTACGCCGCACACCCATAAAATCGTGGCCCGCGCGAAGGTTAAATTTACCGCCTTGGAAGACATCAATGCAGCCACGTTCGAACTGAACAACGGATTACGGGTCAGCAAAGTAACCGATGAAGCTGGCCAGACGCTATCCCCGGAGCGAATCTCTCAAGATTTCACGGTTCGTGTGCAGTTGTCGAAACCACTGATCAAAGGCAATTCCGCCACCCTGACTTTTGATTATGATGGCACGCTCGACTCGGCCGACGAGAGCCCGGTGCAAGGAATGAAGCTGGCCTCGATCAACGATGACACTACGTATCTGCTCTACGCTGGGCGCTGGTTCCCGGTGAATGCGTACGGCATCAACCGGTTCAGTGCTACGATGAACATCACTGTTCCCGCGCACATGGTCGTCATTGGCAGCGGCAAGGAGACGGTCAAAGATAGTTCGCCGTCAAAGAAAGGGGGAGCGGGTGCGTTGCCCGGTAAGACCTACACCTTTATCTGGGACAAGCCTAGTTTTCCCGGCAGCATCGTGGCTGGAACCTTTCAGGAATTTAAGAGTGATGAAGCCGGAGTTGACTTGCACTTGTTTTTCAAACCGGTTCATCAAAATCTTGGCGCGATGTACGCAGAAACCGCGATCAAAGAGTTTACCTATTACGTAACCCTATACGGGACGGCGCCTTCTACGACGCTGAGGATCGTCGAGATTCCGGATGACACCGTGCCCTCGGCCTGGGCTCCCGAGATGGCAGCCGTTGCGAGTCGCGCAGTGACCGACAAAGTGAATTACCGGTTGCTGGCAAACACCATTTCGCATCAGTGGTGGGGAGCTTCGGTGAGTCCCGCGTCTATTGATGACTGGTGGCTGTGTGACGGATTTGCCCGGTACTCGGAAGCCCGCTACGTGGAAAATGCCGCCGGGAGCGCTGGTTTGGAAGAAGTGGTGAAAGATATGTCGGTTGGTGCGCTGGCTTACGACTCGGTCCCGCTGGCCACCATTGGCAAGCTGGACATGTTTTCTCCTGAGTTCCAGTCCCTCGCTACTGACAAAGGCGCGATGATTTTGCACATGCTGCGCTGGGTTGAAGGGGATCAGAAGTATGACCAGACGATGCGCACGTTTGCCACAAAATATGCGGGCAAGTCGGCGTCGTTGGACGATTTCACTGCCGTTGCGGAGCAGAGTTACGGGGATAAACTGACCTGGTTTTTCACCCAATGGCTCGATTCCACGGGCGCACCTGAATTCAAAACCAAGTACACGGTTTACCGCCTGGGAAACAGATGCCCCCCCGCGCAACGTTGCCCTGGGTTCCGCATCGTAGGGCAGATTACGCAGGATCTTGATCTGTTCCGTATGCCGGTCGAGCTAAAAGTTGATACCGATGGCAAGACCGAAGAAAAGCGCATTGACGTAGTGGGAACGGATTCGGCTTTCACGCTGGAAACCTTCGGCAAGCCGCGGCGGATTTCGATCGATCCGGACAACCGCGTGTTGCGGAACTCTTCTGACGTTAAACTGCGGGCGTCCATTCAGCGCGGGCAGGCGCTGGTGCAGCAGGGCGATTTTGCGGGAGCACTTTCCGAATTCAACAAGGCGCTCGAGGTCAATAAGAACAGCTCGCTTGCGCACTATCGGGTTGCCGAGGTGTTCTTCCTGCAAAAGAATTATCAGGCGTCGGCGAACGCGTACCGCGACTCGCTCAATGGCGATGGCGACCCGCGCTGGACGGAGGTCTGGAGCCACATCCAGTTGGGCAAGATTTTCGATATTACCGGACAGCGCGAGCGCGCCACCAACGAGTATCGCCAAGCCCTGCAAACCAACGACAACACCCAAGGCGCGTTGGAAGAGGCGAGGAAGTATTTGCAGAAACCATTCGAGCAGCAGAAGAAAAGCGACAGCGGCGCCAATGGCGGGTAAGGTGCGAGCTGCAGGCCCAGGGCGTTGAGTCTGGAACTGGCGTTCACGGATCCTTCGACTGCGTCGCCATCGCTGGCGCGACGGCAACTCCGCTCAGGATGACATTGCATTTGTGATTGCGGGACGCCGCTAATACGCCCAGCGCAGCAATGTCGCTCCTACCGTGAATCCTGCGCCCACAGATGCCAGCAGCACCAAATCACCCTTCTTGAGTCTGCCTTCTTGCCGGGCCGTGTCCATCGCCAAGGGAATCGTTCCGGCGGTGGTGTTTCCATACCGGTCAATGTTGATGACGACGCTTTCCGGCCCCAAGCCCAGCCGGTCCGCCGTAGCGCTGATGATTCGTTTGTTGGCCTGATGGGCAATGAACACATCGATATCGGAGGCCTTAATCCCATTGCGCTTCAGAAGTTCTTCACAAAGCTCCGTCTGCTTGCGCACGGCGAATTTGAAGACGGCTTGACCATCCTGGTGGACGTAGTGCATTTTCTGGTCCACGGTCTCGTGCGTGGAAGGATGCAGGCTTCCGCCACCGGGCATGTAGAGATAGCATCCCCCTGAGCCATCGACTTCATGCATAAAGTCGATCATGCCGAAGGAGTCGGTATCGGCGGGCTCAAGGACAACAGCGCCAGCGCCGTCGCCGAAAATGATGCAGGTGGCGCGGTCGGTGTAGTCGATGATCGATGACATGACGTCGGAACCGATGACCATTACGCGCTTGTGAGTGCCTGTGGCCACAAACTGAGTCCCAACCTGCAGGGCGTACAAGAATGCCGAGCAGGCCGCCGACAGATCAAATCCCCAAGCCCCCTTCGCTCCCAGTTTGTGCTGAACCAGACAAGCGGTCGAGGGAAAAAGCATGTCGGGAGTCACCGTGCCCACCAGGATGGCGTCGAGATCGCTGGCGTCCATGCCACGCTCGGTCAACGCTTTCTTCGCCGCTTCGACCGCTAGATCGCTGGTTGCGACACCTTTGTCCACGATGTGGCGCTCGCGGATCCCCGTGCGTTCGGTGATCCACTGATCACTGGTTTCGACCATCTTTTCCAGGTCGGCGTTGGTTAAAAGGCGAGGCGGCACGTAGGTTCCGAGAGC
This sequence comes from uncultured Acidobacteriota bacterium, assembly GCA_963832245.1. Classification (GTDB taxonomy): domain Bacteria; phylum Acidobacteriota; class Terriglobia; order Terriglobales; family Acidobacteriaceae; genus JABDBE01. Next base: position 603,149 of record CAWHTG010000003.1, on the reverse strand, counting down.
GCTGATCTTGACGCGCACAAGTTGGCTCACTCTATGAGTTCTCCAGGATGGAATGTTAGCGATGAAATGTGAACTCGGTATTTTGACGCATACAAGCGGCAATGTCCAATTTATGTGGTTGAGTTGTCGTTGACGGGTTTGTTCCCTCCAGCTTAAGATGCCATACTTTCTTTTAACAACTTGCAGGGAGCGTATTGATGAAATCTCTGTTTCGGATAGCGGGAGTCCTGTTGCTCGCGGCTGCGGCGTTTCCGCAGAGCGAGGTGATCGTTCCCAACGAGAACCTCGTCGTGGAGGGCATTCCCAAGATTCCCGCTTCACTAGCCGAGACCGTGGAGCGCTACACCAACTTTCGCGCGGCGAATCTGCAGAGTTGGAACCCGTCCGCGCGAGAGATGCTGATCACCACCCGTTTTGCCGATACCGCCCAGGTGCACTTGGTGAAGTCTCCCGGCGGCGCTCGAACCCAATTGACCTTCTACGCCGACCGGGTGGGAGGAGCCTGGTATTCTCCGACGAATGGCGCTTCTTTTGTGTTCTCGAAGGATGTAGGTGGAGGCGAGTTTTTTCAGCTCTACCGTTACGATCTGGCGACCGGGGACACGACTCTGCTCACCGACGGTAAGTCGCGGAACACCGACCCGGTGTGGTCGTATGCCGGCGAGAGGCTAGCGTATGGGTCCACGCGGCGTACTGGCAACGACGTCGATTTGTATGTAGTCGATCCCGCCGATCCGAAGAGCGACCATCTACTTGCGGCGCTCAACGGCGGAGGCTGGAGCGCCCTCGATTGGTCTCCGGATGGGCGCACGATTCTGGCGGTCGAGGGCATCTCTTCTGAGGAAAGCTACCTCTGGACGATGGATGCCAGCAGTGGGGCAAAGACTTTGATCACGCCCAAGGGCGCGGTGAAGGTCGCCTACGATTCCGGTCGTTTCAGCAAAGACGGAAAGGGTATTTACGTTACGACTAACAAGGATTCTGAGTTTCAACGATTGGCGTATGTTGATCTGGCGACCAAGGAGCATACCTATCTCAGCAGCAACATCCCCTGGGACGTAGAAGGATTTGATCTTTCTCGGGATGGCAAGACCATCGCTTTTGTAACCAACGAAGACGGGTTCGGGGTATTGCACCTGCTCGATACGGCGAGCCGCAAGGAGAGACCTGTCGCCGGAATCCCCAAAGGGGTTATCTCCAACCTGAGCTGGCACCAGAATAACCGCGACCTCGGTTTCAGTTTGTCCTCGGCGCGCTCCAGTTCGGACGTTTATTCACTGGACATAAAAACCGGCAAGATCGAACGGTGGACCTTCAGTGAAACCGGCGGCCTCAACACCGCGAATTTTCCCGAACCTGAGCTCATCCACTGGAAATCGTGGGACGGACGCACGATCAGCGGGTTTCTCTACCGGCCGCCCGCGAAGTTCACCGGCAAGCGGCCCGTGATTATCAATATTCACGGCGGCCCTGAGGGACAATTCCGACCCAGTTTTCCCGGCCGCTGGGATTACTACATGAACGAACTCGGAATCGCGATGATCGCGCCGAACGTGCGCGGTTCGACGGGCTACGGCAAGACCTTCCTCGGTCTCGACAACGGAATGTTGCGCGAAGGTTCTTATCGGGATATCAACACGCTGTTGGACTGGATTGAGACTCAGCCCGGCCTTGATTCTGGCCGAGTACTGGTGACAGGCGGCAGCTACGGCGGCTTTATGACGCTGGCGGTGGCAACCAATTACAACGACCGCATCTGCTGTTCGGTGGACGTGGTCGGGCCCTCAAACCTGGTCACGTTTCTGGAGCACACTTCGGGCTATCGCCAGGATCTGCGCCGCGTGGAATACGGTGACGAGCGCGATCCCAAGATGCGCCAGTTCCTGGAGGGCATTGCGCCAGCAAATAAAGCCAAGAACATTACCAAGCCCATATTTATTATTGCTGGCAAGAACGATCCTCGTGTACCGGTAACCGAGTCCGAGCAGATGGTTACGATTGTCCGCCAGAACGGCACCCCGGTATGGTGGCTGATGGCGAAGGACGAAGGCCACGGCTTCGCGAAAAAGAAAAACCAGGATTATCAATTTTACTCCACGGTAATGTTTGTGAAGGAGTATTTGCTGAAATAGCTAGCTCCTGGCTCCTGGCCGCGCCCTTATGAGGTTAGCGCTGAAAGCTAACGGCTGAGAGTTAAGAGCTTCTATAATATGTTTTCATGCTCGATGAGAATGATTTTCGCAAGCGGGCGGACGTCGCCCTCGAATCCCTAAAGCAGAGTCTGATTGCAGCCGAAGAATCAGCGGAACTTGAAGTGGAGGACCAGGCGGGAGCCCTGCACATTTCTTTCGAGGATGGTTCGCGATTTGTCATCTCACCCAACGCGCCAGTGCGGCAAATATGGATTTCGGCGCTAGCTACCAGTTTCAAGCTGGACTGGTCGGACGCGAACCGGGCCTTCGTGTTGACGAAGACGGGGGAAGAGTTGAAGCCCTTGGTTTCCCGTTTGATCAACCAGCAATTAGGAGAGGAAACAGTTACGCTCACGTAGGCCCCGTCAAATTCTCGGTCATCCTGAGCGGAGTTGCCATCGCGAAGCGATGGCAACGTAGTCGAAGGACCCCGAGTAAGCCGGTTGTGAGCATGCCGCATCAGGGAGTTCTACCGGGAAGCAAGAGAGCTGGTTGGGAGAATGCCTTCCAACATTTAACTGGTGAACACACCTCGGGGGTCCTTCGACTCCGTAGCTGCCGCGCTTTGCGCAGCAGCTACTGCGCTCAGGATGACCATGCGAGCTAAGGCCAAGGCTAGGCGCTCTTTCCCAACTTGTACCGCAAGTGCTTGGCGATCTGCTGGCCGTGAAAGCGTCCGTTTTCGATGAAAATTTCGTTGGTTCTAGAACCAGCCACAATGACGCCGGCCACATAGATGCCAGGCACATTGCTCTCCAGCGTTTCAGGATCGCATACCGGACGGCACTGATTGGCCGAAAGCTCAATGCCCATCGAGCGCAGGAAATCGTAATCGGGATGGTATCCGGTCAAAGCAAAAACGAAATCGTTCTTAAGATGAAGCACGCCCTCGGGCGTGTCGATCACAACGTGATCTGGGGCAACCTCTATTGCCGAACTGTTAAAGTAAGCCTTGATGTCGCCGCTCTTGATGCGATTCTCAATGTCGGGCAGAATCCAGTACTTGACGTGGTGATGCAGCTTCGGCCCACGATAGACCAACGTAACCCGCGCTCCATGCCGCCACAGATCGAGCGCCGAAATGGCTGCGGAATTCTTGCCCCCGATGACCAGAACGTCGTTATCGAAGTAGGGATGCGGCTCGTGGTAATAGTGAAACACTTTTGGCAGGTCTTCCCCGGGAATATTCATCATGTTTGCCAGGTCGTAGTAGCCGGTTGCCACGATCAGCTTGCGCGTGTGGTAATCGTAGACTCTTCCAAGGCGATCAGTGGTCGTAACCTGGAAATCCCCGTCTGGCCCATTTACCGTTTTCACCCACTGGTACTGCGCGATCCACAAACGATAATGCTCGGCCACCTTCCGGTAATATTCGAGTGCCTCGTGTCGCGTCGGTTTTTGGTTGGCGGTGCTGAAAGGGATGTCGCCAATCTCCAGCAATTCGGGCGTGGTAAAGAAAGTCATGTTGGCCGGATAGTTGAAAATCGAGTTAACTACGCAGCCTTTATCAATCGCGATGACCTTGAATCCGGCCTTTTGCGCTTCGATCGCGCAAGCGAGACCTGTAGGCCCGGCGCCGATGACGAGCACATCGACCCTGGTGTTCGAGCGCGACTCCAGTTGAGCACGCGGAAGCGTCTCCGGAATCTGAAGCGCCGCACCGGACATATGTTTCGTCACCAATGGCGATCCCTAGTTGTCCTTGAAATGAACACTCGGAGCACGTGCAAAGACGGACACTGTGGCTCGTTGAAGTTACAGATTTTAGCACGCGCCACGCTGGTACTTTCGGCGTCAGTACAATCGAATCAGGATCGCGCGGGTGCGGCAATTGAGGGACTCGGTTGAACCTCGCGCTCAATGTTCCGCAATATCCTGTCTTCCGCAGCTTCCAGATCATAGACAGACTGGAGATTCAGCCAAAACCGCGGGGTGGTATGAAAGTAACGCGCAAGCCGCAGAGCCGTATCTGGTGAAATCCCGCGGCGCTCGTGAACAATCTCCGCAATTCGCGTCACTGGAACATGGAGATCGAGCGCCAGCCGATTCATGCTGAGTTGAAGCGGTTCCATGAACTCAGCTCGCAGGATTTCGCCCGGATGGATTGGACGAAGAGGCTTTCGGAGCTTACCCACGTACGGCCTCGTCCATCTGAACGGACCGCAGCTCTTCCTCGTATGCGGCTTTTGCACGTTCCACCATTTCCAGCAATTCGAGCTTCAATGGCTCGCAGAAATCATGGTCTGGAAATAGCGAGGCCTTGTGAATGTCCTTCTCTCGAAACAGCCTTTCAAGAAAGCTGCTGCGCAATTCCAGGCTAACCTCAAGCTTTCTGATAGCAGGTGATTCTAGGATCTCGGGATTGAGCATCATGTCTATCAGCATCGAATCGAAGAGCGGTATGTCTCTATACAACTTCCAGAGAAAAAACCCTTTTTGGACGGCCATACGGTCATTTCTCAGCTGGGGGTCAATCCGGACGACAAGAGGCTTCTCGCTTTGCTCAAGCAGCGAGTTCAGGTAGCCGATTCTGGCTCTCGGGTCATGTGCAGGCACCGAAGGTCCAAGCATCTCCTGCTCTTTTCGTTTAAGCCAGTCCAGATCAATTGCCCAAACGGCGGGGTAATTTCCTGCCTTGGGCTCTTCCCACAGCGCGAAATACATTCCTACGAACGGGCACTCCGTCCAATCAAGTAGACGAGTTGGACCGCCGTAGTGCTGCATCAGGGCCAGCCAGCCGGTTAAATCGTCATTTGACGGAAGGTCTTGAAGGTGCAGCAGCGCTAGTTTTCGAAAACCGGAGAGAAGTTCCTCCCCCACCATTTTGCGGTCGAGGTGGTGGTGGCCGCTCATATGCCATAGGAGCCCTCTACTCTGATTCCGCGCTCCAGTGAAGATTGGAGGGTCCACGATGACTCTCGTTGTCCTGGAAAGCCCCAACTTTGAAAACGGTTCGACCATTCAAGGAACTCGTCCCAGGACGCTGCTAGGTCGGTCACGACTAGGCGGTTGAAAGCCCCGTTCTCGTAGATATATTCGTAGGAACAACCGGGATCAGACTTCCACCTACGCGCGACTGACAACTTCAGGCCACTTCACCAGCTCTCTCATACATCACCCCAAAATCCTCGCGGAACGCTTCTTGTTATTATCGCAGAACCGTTGTATCCGAACCGGGCTGGCAGCGCGTTCTGCCGCGTTTTGCCCGCGCTTGTTATACTTTCAGGTAAACGCCGTGGTCACTCTTGTTGAACCCGCCGCTCGCACGCGCATTGAATCTGACAGCATGGGACAGATCGAGGTCCCGGCGCACGTCTACTGGGGCGCGCAGACGCAGCGCTCGCTTCTCCATTTCAACATCGGGCGCGACGTCATGCCGCCGGAGCTGATCCACGCCTTTGGCATCCTCAAGAAGGCGTGCGCGCTGGTGAACCAGGATCTGGGCAAGCTTCCCGCGGACAAAGCGAAGCTGATCATGCAAGCTGCGGATGAAGTCATCGCCGGCAAGCTCGACAACCAGTTTCCCTTGCGCATCTGGCAGACGGGAAGCGGCACGCAGACCAACATGAACGTGAACGAGGTCATTTCCAACCGCGCGATTGAGATTACGGGCGGCCAGATGGGCTCGAAGAAGCCGATCCACCCCAACGACGATGTCAATATGTCGCAGTCGTCGAACGACACATTTCCTACGGCAATGCACATTGCGGCGGCGCAGCGGGTGAAGAATGCGCTGATTCCCGCCATCCAGAACGTTCACGATGCAATTGCAGCCAAGGCGAAAGAATTTAATAACGTGGTAAAGATTGGCCGCACCCATCTGCAGGATGCCGTGCCTCTGACATTTGGACAGGAGTTCGGCGGCTGGGCCAGCCTGCTCGAGCGCGATATCAAACGTTTGGAGCAAGTCCTTGGCGGTCTTTACGATCTCGCCATCGGCGGAACCGCGGTGGGCACCGGACTGAACGCTCACCCCGAATTTGCGGAGCGAGCCGCAAAGAAGATTGCCGAACTTGCCGGACTTCCTTTCCGCTCGCATCCCAACAAATTCGCGGCGTTGTCGGCGCACGATGAAATCGTCTTTGCGCAGGGCGCGCTGGAAACGCTGGCCGCTTCGCTGATGAAGATTTCCAACGATATCCGCTGGCTAGCTTCCGGCCCCCGTTGCGGCCTGGGTGAATTGTCCATTCCGGAAAACGAGCCCGGATCTTCGATTATGCCGGGCAAAGTGAATCCCACGCAGGCCGAGGCCATGACCATGGTCTGCGTACAGGTTCACGGCGCCACCTCCGCCGTCGGATTCGCCGGCTCCCAGGGCAACTTCGAACTCAACGTGTTCAAGCCGGTGATCATTTACAACTTCCTGCATTCGGTCACCCTGATCACTGACGCCTGCCACGGATACGTCGAGTACATGATCAAAGGCATCGAGGTCGACCGCGCCAAAGTGGATTGGTATGTAAAGAACTCTCTGATGCTGGTGACGGCACTGGCCCCGAAGGTGGGATACGACAAAGCCGCGAAGATCGCCCACACCGCCCACGTTGAGCACACTAGCCTACGCGAGGCCGCGCTGAAACTCGGCTATCTTAGCGGCGAAGAATTCGATCAGTTGGTGAAACCGGAGAAGATGACGCATCCTTGAATAACGAGCCGGCCCGGATCAGTCGGGATCGTATACTCCATTTCCATATCCTTTGCGCCGGATATCTTCCTGCATTTGCTCCAGCCGTGCTTTTTCCTGGGTCAGTTGAAGCTGCGACGCTTCGTACTGTGCTTTCAAGTTTCGTCCTGTGTCGCACCAGTCCTTGTAATAGTCCGAGTAATAAGCTGAAGTCCAGCACGCTGGCGCGTCAGAATCCTGGGAGAAGCCCGCGCTCCAGGCGGCAAACTGGTTCTTCAAACCCGTGATGTGATTTTGAATGCCGACGATCTTGCCTTTCTCCACCTTGATTTGATTCTGGAATATCTTGCCTTGCGCCTCGAACTGCTTCACTTTTTGTTCATCTTCTTCAGTCGCCTTGTCCCGTGCGATCTGCGCCGACGTATCGTCCAGCGTTGTGGACTTACCAGCCTCGGGCGGATTACTGCCATCGTTTAGATCGTGGTTCCTAATTACTTTAGTCGGCGGAGAGGATTCACGCGCGAGCCTCGATGCACTGGCCGCGGCTGCTACTGCGGATGGCTTGACTGCCGGTTGATTCGCCGGCTGCGACTTACTTGGCTGGGAGTTCGTAGGTTGCGCGTTTGTTGTCTGCGCAGTACTCGGTTGCGGGCTGGTTTGACCGACAGCCAAGGCGGTCATCAGCAACCATCCTGAAATTGCCAGCCAATAACCAAGGCGCATAAGCGCTTATCATATCGTTGCCGCGCCCGGCTATCAGAGGTTTTGGCTGGTAACGCACGATGTTGTACTTCCGCGGCAGGACGGTCAATCTGTTAGGCTGCAATGTCTTCGCAGATGCCCTAGTCGGTCTCCGCCACTGATAATGCAGGTTGCCTTGTCGTCTCGCGGCTTCTCCTGGGCGTCGTGGCTATCGTGATCACGCTGACTAAAATCAGTAGAGCTCCCACCAGCGTGCGAGGGCCCACCGCTTCACCTCCGATGAAATATCCGAGGGCAACGGCTACGACGGGATTCACATATGCGTAGGTTCCCACTTTGGTTGGCGATTCATAGTGCAAGAGCCAGACATAGGCCGTAAAGCCAACAATCGAGCCAGCGACGATGAGATAAACCAGGGCGAACCAAGCGTTCCAGGAAACCGTTTGCGCATGAAACCCAGCGAATTCGCCTGCGAGAGCCGAGAGGGCAAAAAGCTGGACGCCTCCAGCAATCATCTGTGCGGCAGCGCTCATGGGTTTCGAATCCGGGAGCGGGAGTCGACGCGTGAGGATGGTGGCGACAGACCAGGTGAATGAGGCAAGCAGCAGAGCCAGGCCGCCGGCACGATTGATGGGAACCTCTCCGAACGAGAAAGACTGGCCTGTCAGGACGGCAACACCGCAAAGGCCCAACATCAGAGCGAATCCGAGACGTACAGTAAGCCGCTGCGTGCGTAGAAACAGGATTTCCAGCAGCGTGATAAACACAGGAATGGTCGCCAGCACGACGGCGGCGATACCTGACGGGACCTTCTGTTCGGCCCAGAACAGACAGCCATAGTCCACGAGAAAAATCAGCGCTCCGAGCAGGGTTGCTCCGGCCCACTGCCGCAAGTTTGGCGACGGGATGCCCTTCATCCGCATCCAGCCATAGAGCACGATGCCCGACACGAAAAAACGCATGGCTGCCAACAGGAATGGTGGAACTTCGCGGACGCCGACGCGTATCGCCAAGTACGTCGAACCCCAGACGAAGTAAATAATGGCGAACGCCAGAAGGATCTTCCACGAAGCCGGACGCTCGGCGGTTTCCATTTCAATCTCCCTTACTGTCCGTGAAAAAGCCCCTCGCTTATAGATGATCAAGTGCCTTCCTACGAACCATATTCAGGCCATTAAAGTTTGTTTTCGGTTCGAGAATTACTTTATGCGGTCGCTTAAGGTTTTGTCTTTCCGAACGACAATCCGCTTAGCTTCGCTATTTGTTGCGGGCTGATGCCCTTCGACGCGACCATCACATGAAAAGTCTCTCCCATGCCGGAGGGAGTAATGAGGTGCTTCAATTGCAACGCTACTTTGGCCCGCTCTTGGGGAAGGCGGCACTCTTCGAACACGTCGGCAAACTGATTGTGCTCGCCGATTCCCATCAGAAACTGAGACTGTGTGAGCAGCGGTTGCACCTGCATTCCTTGCGCTTCGGCGGCGGCCGCGAGTGCGGTGAAGTTCACGTGGGCGGTGATGTCCTGCTCTCCCGGAGCTTCGTAAGGATTCGCGCTCATCGAGTGCTGGCGATACGCAGCGATGGTGCCACGATGCCGCCCTTCAAGTTGCTCCTGCCGAGTGTAGCCGTAGTCGATGGCAACAATGATCGCGCACTTGACTGCAGCCGCTAGCTGGGACATATAACGCTTCGCGGTCAAGGCAACTTCGATTCGTTCGCCGCCTTCGGGATGCACGCCGTAGTGGTCGAGAAGCTCCAGCTCCTCAGCGGATGCAGGATGCCACGCTTCAATCAATCGTCCACCTTTCTCGGCGATGCGCAACTCACCTTGCGGGCTGAGAACCTCGACTGGCAGCGCGTCGAAGAACTCGTTTGCGAAGATGATGATGGGCGCCTCAGGTGGTAAAGCCCTTTCTAACGAAAGGCGATGCGGCACGACTGAAGTCGTGCCCTCCGGACCGGAATCCTTCTGAAGGAGTGCTTCAGTAACCTGCAAGCTCGCATCCTGCCGAAGTTCTTTCGAAGTAGCGTCGGAAGCGTGGGAATAGGTTTGGGAGCGCACGGCTTCAGCCATGCCGTAAGACCCATCGTAGGTTGGCGGCTTCAGCCGCTGGGAGAGCGACACTTTGCCAGATCTAAAATGCTTGCTCAGGTTCGCTTCCAATCGCTGGCGCAAAGCGGGCGAGCTTTCCAGGGCCGTATAGCGCAAAGTATGAAAAAACCCGGGAAACTTCGTCTCGGACCAGTCGAGCACGTCCTGGGCAAACAATCCGCGACCCGGGCCCAGCTCTAGAATCTCGATCTGAGCCGGCGATTCCAGCATGCGCCACATCTCTTCGAACTGACGCGCCAAAAGCCGGCCGAAGACCGCGTGCACGTCGCTTGAAGTGTAGAAGTCGCCAGACTTGCCGAACTGTTCAGCATTGCGAGAGTAGTATCCAAGCTCCGGGCCGTACAGGCAAAGTTCCATATAGCGCGAAAAAGGGATGGGGCCGCGCTCCCGGATTTCCTGTTCAATTTTCTGCCGCAGGGTCACAGGCCTTCCCGTTGGCGGTCGGCGCGGTCCTGCGGTGTGCGGATGAACATTTCGACCAGGTAATCGTGCAGGCAATCGTAAAGCTGGCGTTGAAGGCTCCATTCAAACTGCGGGTTATCCAGGTCGCGTGGATGCAGGTCGAAGTAGTAAGTATGCACCGGGACGGGCGGATTCTTAAACTGGATGATCAGCTCCACGCCGTCGCCCTTGGCGCGAGCCGAAAAATCCAGCAGCGGATGCTGGTAGAGACGCAGTTGAGCAAGCACGCGCTCCAAGCGGACGTTAGGCAGCATGGTACCGAGGTCGATTCTAAAGTAATTGCAGTGAGCGTACAGGAATCCTGTACAATCGATATAGGAGATCAACTTGACCGAGACAACCTATACCAATCTGCGTCAGAGTCTCGCCTCAGTGCTGGACCGCGTGGCTAATGATCGTGAGGTCGTGATTGTCCGCCGCAAAGGCGAAAGGACAGTAGCCATGGTTCCAGCCGACGAACTGATGGGCTTGATGGAAACCGCTCACTTGCTGCGCTCCCCCAAAAATGCCCAGCGGCTGCTCACCGCGCTCCGCCGGGCTGTGGGGCGGAAAGCTAGACCGGAGCCTCTCGAAAAGCTGCGCCGGGAGATGGGACTTGGTCCGAACCGCTGAACGGCAACCGGTGTTCCATGCGGAGTTTCGCCAGGATCTGCGTGACTGGGTAAACACAGATCGAAAACTGGCGCTGCGGATCTTCGAACTCGTCGAGGCCGTGATGCGAGATCTTTTCACCGGTATCGGCAAACCGGAGCCGCTAAAATATGTGTTGGCTGGATGCTGGTCGCGCAGAATCACCCAGGAACATCGGTTGGTTTATCGAGTGAGCGAAAACAGGATTGATTTTCTCCAGGCGCGATATCACTATTGACGTGTTTTCAACGGCCTTCCCTCTTGTTCCTCTGGCCTTTACAACTTTGGCAGAATTTGCTATCCGATAGCCCTTCTCGCCGTCTAAACGCTCGTTCTCTCAAGCCAGTTCCGTGGGCTTTCCCCGGAAACAATTCAGTAGCGGAGGGTAATTCCATGCTCAAACGTTCGGTCGTCGCGCTAGTTGCAATTGCAGCGTTATCGTTGGGAAATCTGTTTTGTCACGCGCAGTCCGCGCTCTTAGATTTGCCTAGGGATAGCCAGCACTCCGTCATCACGCAGCGCATCGGCATCACTGACATCACGATCAACTATCATCGTCCGCTGGTAAAGGGCCGAACGATCTGGGGCAAGGTCGTGCCCTATAACGAAGTCTGGCGTACCGGAGCGAATGAGAACACAACCATCACCGTGACTGATCCCGTTTCGATCGAGGGAAAGCCATTGGCGAAGGGTGTCTACGCTCTTTTCACGATTCCAGGAGAAAATCAGTGGACAATCATTTTCTCCAAAGTTCACACCGCATGGGGCAGCTTTACTTACAAGGAAGCTGACGACGCGCTGAGAGTGACGGTGAAACCGCAGGCTTCGGAACCCCATGAGGCACTCACCTTCGACTTCGACGACGTGAAAGCGGATTCTGCCGTGACCACGCTGCGTTGGGAGAAGCTTGCCGTTCCCTTCAAAGTCGACGTGAATGTGCACTACATTGTGCAGGCAAGCCTGCATAACCAGCTTCAGGGCCTGCCGCAGTACATGTGGGAAGGATGGGACGACGCCGCCACTTATCTGCTCACAGCCAAATATGATCTGGACGAGGCCCTGCAATATGAAGACACGTCGATCAAGACCGAGCCACGCTTTGACAATTACTTGACCAAGTCACAAATTCTCGATGCCATGGGACGGAAGGACGACGCTGAAGTGGCGAAAAACAAGGCCTTGGAGCGGGCTACCGCGGCTCAACTGTATTACTACGGCCGACAGCTTCAGGGCCAGGGGAAACAAGATCAGGCGTTCGATCTCTTTCGTCAGGCGGCAAAAAAAGATCCCAACGATTGGGTGGTCCACGACGGCACGGCCAGAATCTATTCGGCCAAAGGCGACTTCGACAATGCTCTGAAGGAGATAAAGATCACGTACGCAGGCGCTCCCGACAACCAGAAGGTTTTCTTTGAACCGCTGGTGAAGAAGCTGGAGGCGAAACAGGACATCAACAAGAATTAGAGCAATTATGTGGGGACGGGTCTTCGACCCGTCCAGCCGAGCAAAGCGCGGCGGCGCGAGGCGCGGCAGATTGCTGACAGTTCGTAGTCATCCCGAGCAGGGCGAGGGATCTAGGTTTCTTCGTGGCGGGGAAACCCAGATTCCTCGTCGCTTCGCTCCTCGGAACGACAACAAACGGGGCTTGTCAAGGTCCAAACCAAACAAAACGCCGGAGACGACGCCTATCGTTCAATCCCCGGCTTTGGCAACCGGCGTTTTCTGTTGCGCCGCTTTCTGTTCGGGATACTCGTAAACCCCGCGTCCCGCCTTGCGTCCCAAGCGCCCAGCTTTCACGTACTGCACCAACAATGGCGCTGGCCGATATTTCTCTCCTAAGCTCTTGTGCATGTATTCGAGGATATGGAGGCGAGTGTCCAACCCAACCAGATCCACCAACTCGAACGGCCCCATAGGGTGATTCAATCCCAGCTTCAAGGCTTTATCGATATCCTCGGCCGAAGCGATGCCCTCTTGCAGCATGTGGAACGCTTCATTTCCGATCATGGCGTTAATGCGGCTGGTGATAAAACCGGGCGATTCCTTGATGACGACCACTTCTTTGCCCATTCGCCTGCCGACCTCGGCCGCAGTCGCGAGCGTGTCCTCATCAGTTTCGAGCCCACGCACAACCTCCAGCAATTTCATCTTGTGCACCGGGTTGAAAAAATGCATGCCCACACACTTCTTTGCCCGGTACGTGACGCTGGCGATCTCGGTAATGCTGAGCGAAGAGGTGTTCGAAGCCAGGATGGTTCCGGGTCGGCAGATTTTATCGAGCAAGGTGAAGATCTCAATCTTCGACTCCATCTCCTCGGGCACGGCTTCAATCACCAGATCCGCCTCGCGTGCCGCTTCTTCTACGCTTCCTGCGTAGTGCAACCGGCCGAACGCGGATCTCGCATCTTCGGCGGAAACCTTGCCAATCTCAACGGCTTTGTCGAGATTGCCGCGAATCTCACTCTCCGCGCGCCGCAGAGCGTTAGGCAGCAAATCTTCCAAGACGGTGTGATAACCGCCCAGCGCTGCCACATGAGCGATGCCCCGGCCCATCGTCCCGGCGCCAATCACGGCAACGGTGTGAACCTCTGGCACTACTGCCCACCCTTTTCCAACCGGACCACGAGGGCATCCAGGTTGGAGCCCGCAACCTTCAGACTTTCAGCCAGCCGCTTGCGCTCGTCGCTCTCCATGGCGGCGACGAAGGCGTTGATGCGGCGCAGCGTGGTCGTAATGTCGTCCACGTAATTGATCAGGCGAATTAATTCTCCGGAAGTTCCCATGATGATTTCTGCTCCAGTGGCCCGCAAGCGGGCGATGATCGTAGTATTATGCGCTCCTCACTTCGGGAAAATCGGCACTTGACGGCGAACCTAGATATTTTCAATGGTGAGAAGAAATTAGTAAAGGCGTGGGAGAGAACAAAGTCCCCATTGGCAAGAAGCAACGAGCCGGACCGGCGAGGTTCGGCTCCTATTGACGCTCTGTTCTTTCGTGCAGCCGTCGCTACTTCTTCGCGATTGCGTCCAACCGGGCGCTCAAGCGGGACTTGTAGCGCGACGCGGTGTTCTTGTGAAGCACACCCTTCTGGACCGCTTTGTCGAGGGCGGAGACAGTCTGGCGGAAGGCCTGATCGGCGCCTTGCGCTTCGCCTTTGGCAAGCGACTCGCGCAAGTCGCGAAGCGTGCTGCGCAGGCGGGAAGTGTTGGCGCGGTTGCGAACCGTGCGTTTCTCAGTTTGACGGGCGCGTTTCAGCGCCGAAAAATGATTTGCCATGTAATTCGTTTTACCTTTGTTCCCTAGCTTTGATTCCTAGCAAGGAGATTTTCGAGTGGGTACGAACAGCTATTCTACGGGAGTAAGTTGCTGCGGGTCAAATGGATATGGTTCAAACCGGCTTGATTGTGGGGACGAGGTCTTCGACCCGCCGGACGGGCCGAAGACCCGTCCCCATATTAATCCTTGCTGGCCCGTTGACTCCTGTCAACCCTGGGGGTACCCTTACCTCAATGGCAGTAGCTTGCGCCTCGGGAGCGAGCATTCCGGTTGGTTCCACCTGCACAGAGAAGAATTTTGTCGTCGCTCAAAGGGCATGGGTGCGCCTATGTCGCGGCGATGCCATCTAAGCACTAGCTTGTTAGGCAAACCACAGCCGGCGAGGGAGGGATCCGCCAAAACTGAATGAAGAAGAGCATTGAGATTACTCCTCACATTGAAGCCCTGTTCGGTACCAGGGATGAAAACCTGCATGTGTTGGAAGACGGTCTGAACATCAATATCGACCTGCGTTCCAATTCCATCGAACTCGAAGGGGCAGCGCGCGACGTTGCCCGGGCCGAGCAAGTCTTTGCCGACTACAACCACCTGCAACGCTCCGGATACACGTTCAACAATGGCGATCTGAACAGCATGCTGCGCGTCCTCATCGCTGACCCAAAGGCAACTCTGCGCGGCCTCGCGGAGGCGGGGCGGCAGCGCTCGTTCGGGCGGCGCACAGTGCAGCCCAAGAGCCTGAATCAGAAACGATATGTGGAAGCCATTGAACACCACGACATGGTGTTCGGTATCGGTCCCGCGGGTACGGGGAAGACCTACCTGGCAGTGGCGATGGCCATCTCCGCCCTACTGGCGAAGCGGGTCAACCGGATTATTTTGGCGCGCCCGGCGGTCGAAGCAGGCGAACGTCTGGGATTCCTTCCCGGAACCTTGCAGGACAAGATTGATCCGTATCTGCGACCGCTCTACGACGCGCTTTACGACATGTTGGATCCAGAAAAAGTGGATCGCTACCTGGAAAAGAACGTCATCGAAATTGCGCCGATTGCGTTCATGCGCGGGCGCACGCTGAACGATTCTTTCGTGATTCTGGATGAAGCCCAGAACACCACCTCGGAACAGATGAAGATGTTCGTCACCCGTCTCGGGTTTAATTCCAAGGCCGTGATCACCGGCGATGTGACGCAGATCGATCTGCCCAACGCCCGCCGCAGCGGACTGCTCGAAGCCGTGGACATCCTGAAACGCGTCGAGGGATTGACTTTCGTCTACTTCGATGAAGGCGACGTGGTCCGCCACCACCTGGTGCAACGCATTATCCGGGCTTACGACGAGCACAAGACCAAGCTGGCAGAACAGCAACTATCATTACTCGAGCCCAAGAGCGGCACGAACGGTAAAACCAACGGGGCGGACAGTGTGGCTTTGCCGCCAAATGTTGCGACACCTGTGCAAGCAGACGCCAAAGAATAAAGCCATCACGATTGCGTGGGAGGGCTGCGGTTCTGGCCCTCCTGTTTATTTGGGACGCGATGTTAAGCGGAGAAAGCTTGGTTAGCATTCAAGAAAGAGTGGCTGGGTTGAGCGAGGTATCGCTGGTAAAGTTTGTGACCCGCGCGCGGCGGGTAGCCGGACTGCGGGGGTCCGTGAGTGTACTGGTGACCACTAGCCGGGAATTACGAGGGTTGAATCATCGTTTCCGCGGCAAGAATAAAGCAACGGACGTGTTGTCTTTTCCCGCTCTGCCTGGGCTGACGGCCGGCTTTGCTGGGGATGTGGCTATCTCGGCTGAGATCGCCGCCCGTAACGCGCGCCGTCTTGGACACACAACCGCCGATGAAATCAGAATTCTAGTCTTGCATGGACTGCTCCATCTCGCGGGGTACGACCATGAACGCGATGAAGGTGAAATGGAACGCAAAGAGGAGCGGTCGCGGAAGTCGCTCGGATTGCCAGTGGGGTTGATTGAAAGAAGCGGGCGACCGGCACGCGGAAAGGGCCTTGGCGTAAACCAAAGGAATGGGGTGAGTGGCCGGGCTCGAATGCCCTTCGTTTCAACCCGCGCCAAAACCAGCAAAGCCGCCCACCCCACGCAGACATCACGATGAACCTTGTCATCGCTATCGGGTTGCTGATCTTACTGGGGCTGCTGACGCTGGTCTCCTATGTGGATCGGCTTTATACCGAGATTGGCAAGTTTCTCTCCCGCGACTTCCAGGCCAATATTGACGTGTTCGAGCATGACGTGGAGCCGCGGCTACGCGTCAGCCGCGCCCGGGCGATGGTGTCGATGGCCGTGCTTACCCAGATGACCACGGCGGCGATTGCCATGCTGGTGGGCTTCACCGTGTTCCGTGACCGGGCGTGGAGCATTTATGAAATTCTGCAGGCCACGCTCAGCCTGGTCCTGATCGTGATCGTTTGCAACCAGTTTCTGCCTTTTGTTTTTTTCTCCCGTACCCGGGGCAAATGGCTGATCCGCTGGACGCCTTTTTTGCAAATTCTGATCTACGTGGTTTTGCCGGTAACGCTGGTGTTGGGCTTCCTGCAATCAGTAGTGGCGCTGACCAAAGAGCATTCCGATGAGCAGCCTGAAACCCAGGCGGAAGCTGTGGACGCCCTGATCGAAGCCGGGCAGGAAGAAGGCATTCTGGATGAAAGCAATCGTGACATGATTCAGTCAGTGGTGGAGTTTAGCGAGAAGACGGTGCGGGAAGCGATGAAGCCGCGGCCGGAGATCGTCGCCGTTCCCACGAACACGACGGTCGAACAGTTCATTGAGTTGTTGCGCATGAAACCGTTCTCCCGGGTCCCGGTTTTTGAAGGCACGATCCACAACATTAAAGGCATTGTTTACGCGCAAGACGTGCTGCAGGTGCCGGACACCGAAGCCCACATCCGCACGGTCGACACCCTGATGCGCAAAGACGTTTATTTCGTACCCGAGAGCAAACTGGGGAGTGAACTCCTGCGCGAAATGCAGAAGAACAATATTCGTATGGCCATTGTGGTCGACGAGTATGGTGGAGTTGCCGGGCTGGTCACGATCGAGGATTTGGTCGAAGAAATCGTCGGTGAAATTGACGACGAGCACCAGAAGGCGGAAGTCGTGCGCGAGAGCGATCACTCTTACATCGTCCCCGGAAACATGGATGTCGATCGGCTGGATGAGTTGCTGGGCACGCGTCCCGAAGGCAAAGAGTCGGCCACGGTAGCTGGATTGGTGAGTGAGATGGCCGGCCGCATTCCACAAAAAGGCGAAGTGATCGAAGAAGATGGTCTGCGTTTCGAAGTGATCGAGTCAACCGAGCGGCGCGTCGAGCGAGTCCGAATCTCGGTGGTACAGCCAAAACAGATGCGCCTGGAAATTAAGTAATTGGGTAATCTTGTAATTGAGAAATTACTCAATTACCGAATTGCTAAATTTCTTAATCTCTCAATCTCTTGTTTGAATCTCTATGGCCTTTCACTCCGGATTCGTTTGCATGCTGGGCCGTCCCAACGCCGGCAAGTCTACCTTGCTGAACGCGCTCGTAGGCCAGAAGCTCGCCATCGTTAGCCCAAAGCCGCAGACTACACGCAACCGCATCCTGGGGATTGTCCAAGTTCCCAAGCAGAAGAAGAAATCGGGGGGGCAAATTGTGCTGATCGATACGCCGGGCGTACACAAGCCCGACAGCTCACTCGGACGCAAGATGATGTCCGAGGTGCGCGAAGCGTTGGAAGGTTGCGACCTGCTCTTGCTGATCGTCGACGTGACCCGCAAATTCAGCCGGGAAGATGAGTTCGTACTCGAAATGGCCAAGAAATCTGGGACGCCCGTTTTCCTGCTGCTGAATAAGATTGATTTGTTGCGAAATCAAAAGGACAAGCTGCTGCCAATTATCGATGAATACCGTAAGCTTCATCCCTTCAAGGAAATCATTCCACTCTCGGCGCGCAAACCTGAAGGGTTAGACCTGCTGCTGTCGAAGGTGATGGAGGCATTGCCCGAGGGCCCGCGATATTTTGCTGAGGATCAGGTGACCGATCAACCCACGCGGTTCATGGCGGCCGAGATTATCCGAGAACAAGTTTTGCTGGAGACCAGCGAAGAGGTTCCGTACGCTACAACAGTGTTAGTTGAGCAGTTCGAGGAAGGGCCGAAACTCACGCGAATTGCTGCCGCGATCTACTGTGAGCGCGAAGGCCAGAAGCGTATCCTGATCGGCAAGCAGGCGCAGATGCTAAAGAAAATCGGAACGGCCGCCCGGCTGCAGATTGAAAAGATGGTTGGCACACGTGTATTTCTGGAGCTTTTCGTGAAAGTGAACCCAGACTGGCGGGCGTCGCACGCGTTTATCGAGGAATTAGATTGGCGGAAGCAGCTGGAGCTGTTAACGCATACCGCAAAAACTTCTTGTTAGCGTGGCGCCCGGTGAGATTCACTTTCCAGTTGTCATTTCGAGCGTAGCAGGATTATCCGCAAACGCGGATGATCCTGCGGAGTCGAGAAATCTGCTTTCCGTTCGCGGCAACCAAACCGCTTTCCCCACCTCGTGCGGAATGACTGGAATATAGAAGACCTGACTCTTTTTCGCATTGCCGCGCTCATATTTCGCCTGTAGAATCACAGCAGCCACAGCTCCAGCTAGCCAACGGAAACGATCCCTATTAATGTCCGCCAACTCCGAGCCAGCTTTCGACTTCTTAGCCGACAAGTTGCTTTTCAAACTCCAGGTCACGCTGGCTGCGGACAAAGCAGCAGTCGATTCGGTAGCGCAGCGAATCATGACGTGCATCCGCGACAAAGATTGTGCTGCCGGAAAGGAACAGGAAATTGAGCTGGCCCTGTCGGAGGCGCTGGCAAATGCCGTGATCCACGGAGCCAAGTCTGATGTCTCGAAGATCGTCGAATGTGATGTGGCATGCGACGCAAACCGCAGCCTGCTGATTGTACTGCGCGATCCTGGAGATGGTTTTGATCCCGCAGCGATTCCCAACCCAGTGGTCGGGGAAAACATTTACTCCGGTCACGGTCGCGGCGTCTATCTGATCACCCAGCTTATGGACGAAGTGAAGTTCCTGAAAAACGGCAGTGAGATCCATATGATCAAGCGGTAACTGCAAAAAAAGGCGCCAGCGCTTTATTCCTTGGCAGCGATACCTAACGTTTTCATCTTGCGGTAAAGATGGCTGCGTTCCAGCCCCAGCACTTCCGCGGTGCGAGTAACGTTCCCGTGGTTCTCGTCCAGTTTTTTCAAGATATAGTCGCGCTCATAGGCGGCGCGGGCCTGGTGCAGGGTTGAGAAGTCGCTGCCGGCGGCGCGGCGGGAGCCATCGCGATGAACCAGCGGTGGCAGATGCTTGCGTTCGAACCGGGTGGCCGTTGGGTTCATAATAACGATTCGTTCGATCACATTCCGCAGTTCGCGCACATTGCCTGGCCATGCATAGCGCATGAGCGTATCAATGGCGTCATCGCTAATCTCGCGAATGCGGCGGCTATAAGTAGCAGAAAACTCCTTCAGAAAGTGGCGCGCCAGCAACGGAACATCCTCCTTGCGCTCGCGCAGCGGTGGCACCGAAAAAGGGATGACGTTAAGACGGTAAAACAAATCCTCACGAAAGTTTCCTCTCGAGATTTCTTCTTCCAAATCCTTGTTGGTCGAGGCAATCACGCGGGCATCGACAGTGATCGACTCGTCGCTGCCGACCGGCACAAACCGCTGCTCGTCGAGCGTCCGCAAGACCTTCGATTGTGTCTTCAGGCTCATGTCGCCAATTTCATCGAGGAAAAGCGTGCCGCCATGAGCTTTTTGAAACGTTCCTTCTTTGTCGCCTGTGGCGCTGGGGAAGGATCCTTTGCGATGCCCAAACAGTTCGCTCTCGATCAGATCTTCGGGAATGGCGGCGCAGTTCACCTCCACGAACATCTCATCCTTGCGCAGTCCCTGGGCGTGGATAGCGTGGGCCACTAACTCTTTTCCCGTGCCGGACTCTCCGTAAATGAGCACCCGCCCATTAGTGGGAGCCATAATCTGGATTTGCTGGCGCAGCGCCTTCATAGGGATGCTGTCGCCGACAATTACGCTTTTCGGAACGAGCTGTTTCTTGAGCTCCCGGTTCTCCTCTCGCAATCGCTTGGCATCAATCGCGTTCTTGATAAGGATGAGGGTTTTATCAATCGAGAGTGGCTTTTCCAGGAAGTCGTAAGCACCGAGTTTGGTCGCGCGAACTGCAGTTTCAATGGTGCCGTGTCCGGAGATCATGATGACTTCGGGAGCATTTTCGCGCTCGCGAATCTTTTCCAGGGTTTCCAAGCCATCGATTCCGGGCAACCAGACATCCAGCAGCACTACATCGAAGGCATCTTTGCCGATGATCTCGAGTCCGGCTTCGCCGCTTTCGGCCATCGCAGTCTTGAATCCCTCATCTTCCAGCACGCCCTTAAGCGACTGGCGGATAGTGGGTTCATCGTCAACGATGAGGATGTTATGCATGCTGATCGATGGAGGGTGCGGCCACGGCATCCGATACGATCGGGAGTTCGACTACGAACCGGGCGCCCACCGGGCGATTCTCTTCGACGCGAATGGAGCCATGGTGATCTTCCACAATGCGGTTGACGATGGCAAGTCCAAGCCCGGTGCCGCGCTTCTTCGTAGAAAAATACGGCAGGAACAGCCGTTCTTTCAGTTCTCGCGTTACCCCGTGGCCGGTATCGGCGACGGTGATCTCAACCACATCGCGGCTCGCCACCAGGGCGGTAGAAATCTGAATCTCTCGGAAGAGTGCGTCCTGCATGGCTTCGGCCGCGTTGTCCAGTAGATTGGCCAGGGCTCGCTTGATAGCTTCCGGGTCGGCCATCACGTTAGGCAACTCGGGCGACAGGAAGGTTTGCACCCGGATGTTGTCCAGGCGGCCGTTGAACATGGCCAGAGTGTTTTCCACGATCGAGTTAATGTCGGACGCCTGTGGCTGCGCTGTGGGGAACCGCGCCAAGGTGGAAAACTCGTCGACCAGGGTGCGCACCGTTTCTACGGCTCCGGCAATGGTGTCAGCACAGCTGTGGAGCACTTGCAGGGAAGCTGCGTCTGGAGGTGTGCCCCGCTGCAGGTGGCGGCGGATGCGTTCCGCGGACAACGCGATCGGGGTTAGCGGATTCTTGATCTCATGAGCCACGCGCCGCGCCACCTCGCGCCAGGCTGCCTGTTTCTGTGCCTTCAACAACTCCGAGAGATCTTCGAATACGAGGACGTAGCCAAGCCCCTGTCCATCGTGCTTGAGCGTAGCTACCGTAACTGCTACGTTTAAAGTGGCTCGCTGTACCAGCATCTCCATCTGCGTGGTTGTGGTGGCCATGCGGTCGGCGCGGCGCAGCAACGGTTCAAGGTCCTCCAGGACATCTTGCCCGAAAACATCTCTCAGCGGTGCGCCGATCAATACCGCGGGCGTCCCAGATTCTGCACCCGTGGGATGGAACAAACGAATCAAAGCATGGTTTACATGCGTGATGCGCCGCTCCGCATTCAGGGAAAGCACGCCATTAGGAATGCTTTCCAGGATGGTCTCGATATGTCGCCGGCGCTGCTCCAGGGCAACATTGGCGGCGCTAAGATCACGGCTGGAAGCCTCGATCTGTCGACGGCTCGATTCCAATTCCTCCGCCATGCGGTTGAACGAATGCACCAGATCGCCGATCTCATCGGCCGCCCGGACATCCACACGATAGTCGAGCCGGCCTCGGGAAATCTCCTGCGTCGCCTCCGCCAGCGCGACCATGGGGCGCGTCACCAGCTTGGAAAGAAATAAGGCGAACCAGGTCGTAGCGAAAAGCACCACCACTGTGAGCAAGAGCAATACTTCCATGTAGGTTCGTCGAACCAGCCTTCGTTCGCGAGCGAGGTCGAGATAGCGCTGCTGGCTGGCTTCTACCTGCTTGACCGTTTCAGAAAATTGCTTGGGCAAGGGTATCCCCACCAGGATCAAGCCATGATTCCCAACCGCCGCACTGCCCAGGATGTACTCAGTTTGTTCCCAGGTAAAACCAGTCGGGGTTTCAGACTTCACATGCTCCAAAGGAAGCTTGGCTTTCAGTTGGGGCCAGCGAGCGGGCAGGCCAAAGCTGGTCTCCGCCTCGCCGTCAGAGATCGCCAGAGCGAACCCTCCTTGTAGTGTGGGCGCGTGACGCTGGAACGCTCTAGTTACCGCGGCAAAGTTGCCGCTCGCAAAAGCAGCTTGCGTCTCCGGCGTGGCTGCTATGGTTTCGGCTTCAGCTCGCGTGTTCTGTGCGGCATAGTTCGAAAGCAACGATGCCATGGTCGCTGTGTCGCGCCGCACTTCTTCCACCGGCGTAGAGAACCACTTATCAATCGACCGGTTCATCAGCACATAAGCGAAGAAGAACATGCCAATCACCGGCAGAAATGAAAGCAACAGACTTCCCACTACGAGGCGCGTGCGGAATTTTGATCCCAGAACTCCGAGCCTGCGCTCGGCAAATAGTTTCAGAAGATTCCGGGCAAGGACGAACGTCAGGGCAACGAATAGAAGAAAGATCAAAGCAGAAAGCGAAGCGAAAAACAGCAACTGCTGGTTAGTGCCCGGATTGAGAGGCAGGTCAAAAGAAGTGAGCGACAGGAGCACCCCAAAAAGCAGAGCGATCCCTACAGCCAGAGGAATAATGACCTTCTTCCGGCTGGAGGCCTTTTGATCCCCTCGAATTGGATTGGGAGAAGACATGTCCGCTGCACCCCGACGATTGCAGGCTTATTCGGCCCATTATAAGCGGATGCGCGGTTCAAATGGGATGACCGCCGACCAACCTTATAAGCTGTTTGGGCGGCGCGAGCAGAAAAGCGGGTTTCTCGACTCCGCAGAATGATCCGCGCTCGCGGATGATCCCGCTCCAAATGACTACGGCAAACTGGATGTGGCTACGTTAGACAACGCTCAATAGAAAGCTCTAATACCAG
Organism: uncultured Acidobacteriota bacterium; assembly: GCA_963832245.1. GTDB lineage: Bacteria > Acidobacteriota > Terriglobia > Terriglobales > Acidobacteriaceae > JABDBE01. Next base: position 580,193 of record CAWHTG010000003.1, on the reverse strand, counting down.
AGAACGGATTGACTGAGTCGGCTGTCCGGCTTACTGAAGTGCATGCCCCTCTGAACTCCTTAAGCGTCCAAACGGCATACCTGACGGGCATTTTACGAGGCCTAAAGGGATTATCCGCCGATCCGCGAGCGGTACAAGTACCAAAGTTACTTTGGAAGTAACGCATCTGCTGTGACAATTTGTGTCAACGCGATAGGCTGTAGCTTCTCCCCTAAAACGCAGCAAAGTCGCGCGAGCAAAGCGAAGTCGACGTTATCCCTCTGCGGCTCAGATAGGAGATCGAGGTATGTCTCAACGGCTGGGTGATCTTCTCGTTAAAGAGAAGGTCATAACCCCAGAGCAGTTGGAACAAGCAACGAAGACTCAGAAGGAAACCAACGTTCGCCTGGGCGCCGCCCTGGTGAAGCTGGGTTTCCTGACTGATGAAGACGTCACCAATTTTCTCTCCCGGCAGTACGGCGTTCCCGCCATCAATCTTTCCTATTTCGAAATTGATCCTGCAGTGGTCAAACTGATTCCGTTTGAAACCGCCAAGCGTTATCAAATCCTGCCGCTGAGCCGCGTTGGCGCTTCGCTGACGATCGCCATGGTGGACCCCACCAACGTGTTCGCCATGGACGATATCAAGTTCATGACCGGCTTCAATATCGAGCCGGTGGTTGCGTCGGAAAGCTCGATTCTCGAGGGCATCGATAAAGCCTACGGCAATACCAAGGAAGAAGACCTGGAGCAGGTGATGCTTTCGATGTCGGAGATGGACGAATCCGATGTCGAACTGCAGGCGGACCAGGCAGAGCTGGGTCTGGCGGACTTGGAGCGCGCGGCCGATGAAGCTCCCATCGTCAAGCTCGTCAACTTAGTGTTGACCGACGCGGTAAAGCGGGGGGCCAGCGACATCCACATGGAGCCCTACGAAAGAGAATTTCGGGTGCGCTTCCGAATTGACGGTGTGCTGCAAAGCATCATGACGCCGCCGCTTAAGTTGAAGGATGCCATTATCTCGCGCGTGAAGATTATGTCGAAGTTGGATATCAGCGAGAAGCGGCTGCCGCAGGACGGACGCATCATGCTGAAGATGAACATCGGCGGCCGAAAAAAGCAGCTCGACTTCCGCGTCAGTACACTGCCCACGTTGTGGGGAGAGAAAATCGTGCTCCGCTTGCTCGATAAAGAAAACCTCCGCCTGGACATGACCAAGCTGGGTTTCGAGCCGGAGTCGCTGGTCAAGTTTGAGAAAGCGATTCTGAAGCCCTATGGCATGGTGCTGGTGACCGGACCAACCGGATCGGGCAAAACCAATACTTTGTATTCCTCGATTTCTACGTTGAACAAACCCGATACCAACATCATGACCGCGGAAGATCCGGTCGAATTCCAGTTGGCTGGCGTCAACCAGGTGCAGATGAAGGAGCAGATTGGGCTGAATTTCGCCACGGCCTTGCGCGCTTTTTTGCGGCAAGACCCGAACATCATTCTGGTCGGCGAAATCCGCGACTTTGAAACCGCCGAAATCGCCATTAAGGCCGCTCTCACCGGACACCTGGTGCTCTCCACGCTCCACACCAACGGCGCACCGGAAACCATCACCCGGCTGATGAACATGGGCATTGAACCCTTTCTGGTGGCGACTTCAGTTCACCTGATCTGCGCTCAGCGGCTGGTCCGGCGCGTTTGCAAGGATTGTACGGAGACGGTGGAGGTTCCCCATCAGACTCTGCTCGAAGAAGGCTTCAGCCCGGAGGAAGCCAAGACCGTAAAGATCCAAAAAGGCAAAGGCTGCGGCGTCTGCAATAACACTGGCTACAAAGGCCGCTGCGGTTTGTACGAAGTTATGGAAGTAGATGACGAAATTAGGGAACTGGTTCTGGTTGGCGCTTCCGCAGTGGAACTGAAGAAGAAAGCGATTGAGCGCGGAATGATTACGTTACGCCGCAGCGGACTGATCAAGGTTGCGGCGGGCATGACCACGCTCGAGGAAGTGGCTCGCGAAACTATTCACTAAAATTCGCAACGAGGAAGAAAGGGAACAAAACAGATGTCGCTCGCATTAAGTGATCTGCTGAAAAGAATGTTGGAGATGTCGGGAAGCGATCTTCACCTCACTACGAATTCGCCACCGCAGATCCGCGTACACGGGCACCTGGTGCCGTTGGATCTGCCGCAGATGACGCCGGCTGAAACCAAACAGCTAGCCTACAGCGTCATGACCGATTCGCAGAAGCATCGTTTCGAAGAAAATCTGGAGCTGGATTTTTCCTTCGGACTGAAAGGCCTGGCTCGTTTCCGCGCCAACGTCTTTAATCAGCGGGGAGCAACTTCTGCCGTCTTCCGTCTGATTCCCTTCGAGATCAAGTCCTTTAACCAGTTGGGACTTCCCGCCGTAGTCAGCAAAATGTGCGACAAGCCGCGCGGTCTGGTGCTGGTCACAGGGCCAACCGGATCGGGCAAATCCACTACGCTCGCCGCCATGATTGACAAAATCAATACCGAGCGGCACGATCACATTCTCACCATTGAGGATCCGATCGAATTCGTGCACATGAACAAGAATTGCGTGGTCAACCAGCGCGAATTGCATGCCGACACAAAGAGTTTTTCGGACGCGCTACGCGCCGCGCTCCGTGAAGATCCGGATGTGGTGCTAATCGGCGAAATGCGCGACCTGGAGACGATTGAATCGGCGCTGCGTATTGCCGAAACCGGTCACCTCACCTTCGGCACGTTGCATACGAACTCTGCGTCGTCCACCATCAACCGGATTATTGACGTCTTTCCAGCGCACCAGCAGCCCCAGATCCGTGCGCAGTTGTCGCTGGTGCTGGAAGGCATTATGTGCCAAAGCTTGCTGCCCAGCGCCGATGGCAAGGGGCGAGCCATGGGTATGGAGATTCTGGTACCCAACGCAGCCGTTCGTAACCTGATTCGCGAAGACAAGATCCATCAGATCTATTCGTCCATGCAGTCAGGTCAGGACAAATTTGGCATGCAGACATTCAATCAGGCACTGGCCACGCTTTACTTCCAGAAGCAAATCACCCTGGAAGTCGCCATGGCTCGATCCAGTAACGTGGACGAGCTGCAGGAGATGATTAACCGTGGCGCTGGACTGTTGAATCGCAATCAGTCTGCCGCTACGGTGAAGGGCGCCGCTACGGGAAAGCGGTAAACGATTGTTGCACGAATTGTAGTTCCAGTCCGAGCAGGCGATTTATGGGAGCAACAATGCGGCGCGCGCACGAACTGGCGCTCCGCAGCGACCGATAGTTAAGCAAGGAGAGGTCACCATGCCAGTTTTTACATTTTCTGGGAAGAGCGAGAACGGGGAGAAAGTCAGCGGCGAGAGGGCTGCGCCTAATAAGCAGGCGTTAGCCGCTCAGTTGCGCAAGGAGCGCATAAACGCGGGAGCCATCCGGGAAAAAGGCAAAGAGTTTGCCATGCCGACTTTTGGCTCTGGTAAGGTCAAGACCAAGGAGATCGCCATCTTCTTCCGTCAGTTCTCGGTCATGATCGACGCTGGTTTGCCTTTGGTGCAGTGTCTGGAAATCCTGGCGGCCAACCAGGAGAACCAGTCGTTCCAAAAGACACTCACCGGCGTGCGGACCACGGTCGAAGGCGGTTCAACCCTGGCCAATGCCATGCGGCAGTATCCCAAGGTGTTCGACGATCTGTCCACAAACATGATCGAAGCCGGTGAGACCGGCGGTATTCTCGACATCATTCTGCAGCGCTTGGCACAGTACGTCGAGAAAGCCGTGAAATTACGGGGCGCGGTGAAATCCGCTCTGATCTATCCCGTCTCCGTTATCAGTCTGGCGGTCTTGATCGTGGGCGCGCTGCTGAAGTTTGTGGTTCCCATTTTTGCCAACCTCTTTGCTGGCCTGGGAGTGGCTCTGCCATTGCCGACTCGGATAGTCATGGGGCTGAGCGCGTTTGTGGGTCAGTTCTGGTGGTTCTTCATCGTCGGCATTGTGGCTTTGGTTTTTGGCATCAAGCAGATCCGCAAGAATCCCAAAGGCCGCTATTACCTGGACTATGCATTGCTGAAGGCGCCGGTGATTGGCATGCTGATGCGCAAAATCGCAGTGGCACGCTTTACCCGGACGCTGGGTACGCTGATCACCTCCGGCGTGCCCATTCTCGAGGGTCTGAGCATCACCGCTCGAACCTCGGGGAACGCCGTCCTCGAAGAAGCGTTAATGAAGGTTCGCAAGGCCATTGAAGAAGGCCGCACGATCGTGGATCCGCTGCGCGAATCCGGAGTCTTCCCCAACATGGTTACGCAGATGATCGGCGTGGGCGAGGCCACCGGCGCAATGGACGCGATGCTGCAAAAGATCGCTGATTTCTACGAAGACGAAGTCGATAGCGCGACCAAGGATATGTTGGCCATGCTCGAACCGCTGTTGATCTCGTTCCTCGGTATTGTGGTTGGCGGCATTGTGATTTCGCTGTATATGCCGCTGTTCTCGATGATCGCTAAGTTGGCCGGCTAGATAAGAGTTCTGGGCGAACTATCCGGCTGGAGGACGCCGAATCAGCCGGTTCCGCTCAGCGGCGCAGCGCTTCTATCAAGGGAAATTGGGTAGCATGCAATCCATGTTCGATGAGCGGCTGTGGCTGGCCTGGCTGGTCAAGGTTCGCATTCTGATCCTGACCCTTCTCCTGGGAATTGAGCTGGCCATCTCCCGGCTGACTCCCTCTCCGTTGCCGCTACGGCTGTTCGTCAATGCCATCCTACTGTGGTACGCGATCTCGATCTTCTACGTTTTGCTGCTCTCTTTTTGGCAGGAGTACCGCATCCAGGCCGTGTTGCAAGTCCTCACGGATCTGGCTCTGGTCAGCCTGGTCGTCTACTCCACGGGAGGTGTAGACAGTTCCCTCAACTTCCTTTACCCGCTGGTCATCATCGTAGCCTGCATTCTCCTGCCACGGGTCTGGGCGTACCTTACCGCCGCGCTGGCGTTCATTCTGTATGGAACGGTTCTGGACTTGACCTACTTCGCAATTATTCCTTCGTACTCGACCACCCATCCGGAACTGAAGGCATTGCAAGGCATCATCTTCGTCAACCTGTTTGGCTATCTGGCGGTCTCCTACCTTGCCGGCTTGCTGGCCAACAAGCTGCGACAGGTAGACGTGAAGCTGAAGGACACCAGCGGCGCGCTGGAAAGTCTGCAGGCCCTGCACGAAAACATCATCCAGTCCATCACCGGTGGGCTGATCACCACCGGCCTGGACGGTCACATTACACTGGTCAACACGGCGGCACAAAAACTATTAGAGCGTTCGGAAGGCGATCTGCTGGAGCAGCCAGTCAATCAGCTTTTTCTGGATCCTTTACCCCACGTTGACGCGGAACCGGCTCACGGGGAAGTTCGATGGATTGCGCCCAATGGTTACCGCAAAACTTTCCGCGTGCTTGTTTCCCCGCTGGCGGTTCCGGAGCGAGGTACGCTGGGTTTTGTTTACACTTTCGATGATCTCACCGAAATCCGGCGGCTGGAACGCGAAGTCCGCATGCAGGACCGTCTGGCGGCGGTGGGCCGGTTGGCGGCTGCGATCGCGCATGAGATTCGCAATCCTTTAACCTCAATCGCCGGATCGGTGAGTATGCTCGCCGGCGTCCCGGATTTGGGCGACGAACATCGCCAACTGCTGCAGATTGTCACCCGGGAGTCGGAGCGGCTGAACAGCATCATCACGGATTTCCTCGCCTACTCGCGCGGCCGCCAGTATAAGTTCGCAAAAGTGGATCTGCTGCCGCTGCTCGAAGATACTCTCACCCTGCTGGAACATCGCCTGGCTGCGCAAAATCCGGGCATCCGGATCGAACGAAGATACAGCGTGCAACAAGCATGGACGTCGGCTGATGGGGACAAGCTTAAACAAGTCTTCTGGAATTTCTGCGAAAACGCCGTGCGCGCGATGACTGCTGGAGGCACCCTCATCGTCTCGTTGGAATCCACGGGCGAAGATTGGCAGATCAACTTCGCCGATACCGGCCCGGGAATGAGCCCGCAGCTGATCGAAAAGGTGTTCGAACCATTCCAGTCGCAATTCGAAGGTGGCACCGGTCTGGGTTTGGCTATCGTGTACCAGATCGTCCAGGCCCACGAAGGAAAGGTCTGGGCTCGCTCCAAGCTGGGACAGGGAAGCGTGTTTGTGTTGCGCTTGCGCCGCTTCGCTGCGGGAGAAACGCAGCATTCACCCGCATCAGCAGACGTGACGGATCAATCGCAATCGCGGCTTCTCAAAGGAACCAATGTCGCGGCGGTGGTGGTAGGAGGCGCGCGTGGGTAACATTCTGGTTTGCGATGACGAGCGCTCCATTTGCGAGATGCTGGACATCGCCCTGCGCCGCGAAGGCCACAAGGTGGAGACTGCCAATTCGGGCGAGATCGCCAAGAGAAAATTAGACGGCGCTTTGTACGACGTGATCGTGACCGACATCAAGATGCCGAATATCGACGGTATCGAGGTGCTGCGCCACGCTCACCAGATTTCTCCCGACTCCGCCGTGATTCTGATCACAGCAGTCGACGATTACGAGGCGGCCGTACAAGCGGTCAAAGCGGGCGGCGCCACGGATTACATTCGCAAGTCGCCTGGACTGGTCGATGAAATCAAGCTGGCAATCAACCGGGCGCTTGAGAAGGTGTCTCTAAGCCGCCAAAATTTCGCGTTCAAACGCGATGCCGCCACCCGCAACTCGCTGGACAACATCGTCGGCGTCAGCCCCGCCATGGAAAAACTAAAGCAGACGATTCGCACCGTCGCTTCCACCCAAAGCACGGTCTTGATCTATGGCGAGAGCGGAACCGGCAAGGAACTCGTGGCTCGCGCCTTGCATGTGTGTTCTCCCCGCGCCGCCGAGCCGTTTGTTTCCATCAACTGCGGGGCGTTCCCCGAGACGTTACTTGAAAGCGAATTGTTCGGCTATGTGAAAGGGGCATTTACCGGCGCCAACCAGAACAAACGCGGACTTTTCGAAGTCGCAGATCAGGGCACCATTTTTCTCGACGAGATCAGCGAAATGAGCCTGACCATGCAAGTGAAACTGTTGCGGGTCCTGCAGGAGCGCACGGTGCGTCCGGTAGGCGGAACGAACGAAATTCCCATCGACGTGCGTGTGATCGCCGCTACCAATCGCGATCTCGACAAGCAGGTAGCGGAAAATACGTTTCGCGAGGATCTTTATTACCGCCTCAGTGTGATTCCGGTTTCGGTGCCGCCCTTGCGCCAGCGCCGCGAAGACATAGCGCTGCTGGTCAACCACTTCCTCAAGAAGTACGCGCCGGGGGCAGGGAAGAGCATTCAGAGGGTGAACGCCCAATCTCTGGAAGCGTTGGCAGGCTATGACTGGCCAGGCAATGTCCGCCAACTGGAGAACACCATCGAGCGCGCCGTGGCTCTAGAGACTGGAGATGAGCTGCATGTCGAACTCCCCGTAGAAAAAGCCAAAGCCCGAGCCGCAGCCGCCGGAATGGGCTTACCCGGAGCAGCGATAACTGGGAACATGAGCACGCTACCTGACGGGATGGACATGGAGAAGTACGTTGCCGACATCGAGAAGTCGCTGCTGCTAACCGCGCTGACTCAATCGAACGGCGTCCAGACGCGCGCCGCAGATTTGCTGAAGATTTCCTACCGATCGTTCCGGCATTTGATGAAGAAGTACGAGCTGTAGTCATTGGTCGTTGGTCGTTAGCCGGTGGTCCTGTCATTCGGCTGCCTTCTCACGGCCAACGACTAATGACCAACGACTAACGACTGCCTTTCTTCAATTGTTGCTTCCACCCCAGCACCCTCGCCTTGGCGCCCTCGGCCTCAGCTTCAGGAATCATTCCCTTCTTCTGGTAAAGAACCGAGAGGCTGGTGTAGGCCAACACGTCATCGGGATCGATTTCCGCAATGCGTTTCGCCACCGCAATGGCCTCGTCAAGACGATTGAGATCCTGCAGAGCCCGGGACAGGCCATGCATGGCTTCCGTAAAGGTGGGGTCCGCGTGCAGAGATTTCTGATATTCCTCCACGGCGCCCTCATGCTCGCCTTCAGTGACCAAGTCCAAAGCCGCATAGTAGTGGTCTTCGGCTTTCTGGCGGGCTTCCTCGTCGGCCATAGAACAGAAATCCTCAGGCAGAAAATGGATTCTAGCACGTGCATCCCAAACCACTTGGGATTGGGCTACGACGGGAAAAAGTAGCGCCGCCGTCCCGGCGGCTGTCGTGGGGGCGTCTCGCCCCCACCGGCGAGAGCAGGATGCCCTCGCGACAGCCGGCAAGATGCCAGCGCTACCAAAACGTCAACGGAGTATGATCTTTCTCGTATGCGCTACATCCTGCGATTTCTGTGGAACGCAACTCGCGGCCATCACCTGGCTCCATGGCGAAGTCCTTACTTGCTGTGGCGGATCGAAACCTATTGTGGGGTGAAGATGCAGCAGATCGGACTCTTGGAGTTCTGGGAGTTCACCTGGCGGGAGCGCAAGAATCTGTGGCGCTTTTTGAAGTGGACGGCGGAGATGGACCGCTACGCCCATCCCAAACCGAAGAGTTCGTAAATCTATTGCCCGTTGGCTGCCGCCGTTGCGCCTTCCAGAACGATATTCACTTCGCTACCTTTGCCCACGCCAACAATCTGCGCGGCTGCGGCGCGGTTAGCGGCAATCTCCAAATAACCCATGCTCCCCAGGATGCCGAACACCTCGTTCGGCGAGCCCTCAGCATAGTTAGCGCGAATCTCCGTGATCTCGCGCTTGCCCACAAGAATCTTGAATGCCGGTGGCTGCTCCTGAAACAAAGCCGGAACATCTGGCGGAGTGAAATTGGTGATCATGTTGCCGAAACGGTCGACCTTGAGCACAACACCCCGCAGCGTCTTGGCATCGACCGGCTTCGGTTTGGGCGCGTTGAAGCGTACGAAGTCGCTGATCTCTTCGCCAAACTTCGCCGACTCGACGCCCTTGGCAAGGTATGCAGCCACGGGCGCAAAAATATCGCGCGCATGAAAGGTATTACTCACTGGCTGCCGGTAGTAATGCTCGGCGTTGATGTGGCGAACCTGCACACGCTCTTCGCCACCGTAGACCAGGGAAAGTACGCCGTTGTCAGGCGCCACAAAGTAATATCTTCCCGTGGACAGAAGGATCGGCCGTCGTGCCGTTCCCACCCCCGGATCGACGACTACAAGGTGAACCGTTCCGTTAGGGAAATACGAATATGCCTGCGCGATAGCCAGGGCGCCGTCGAGGACATCAAAAGCCTGCACCGCATGGCAAATGTCCACGATTTCAGCTTCCGGCACAATCTCCAAAATGACGCCCTTGATGGTGCCAACGAAGTGATCGTTGAGTCCGAAGTCGGTGGTCAGAGTAATGAGGGGACGGTTTGCCAAATCTTCTTCCTTAAGCAGGGATCTGCCGCAGAACTCGAAAGTAACCTGTCGCGAAGGAGCCCGTCAAGGCACGGAGGTAATCGCGAGTGTCTCCATTTCCGCAAACCGAAGACTGTGCAAGAAGCCTTGCGATCTCCGCGTCCTCTGCGGACGTTCTCAGCGGTCTCTGCGTTCTAAGGTTTTGATGTTGGCGAACCCAAAGTCTTAAATCGCAGAGGTCGCGGAGAACAGCCGCAGAGGACGCGGAGAAACGCGGCGAGCCTCCCCCCTCCTACTCGTAGCGCAACGCTTCCACCGGGTCCAGGCGTGAGGCTTTTAGCGCTGGGAAAAATCCCGAGATTACGCCTACCAGCGACAGGATGGTGAAGGAAACCGTGATCACCAGGAAAGAAGCATGCAGAAAAATATCGCCTTCATGATTTGCGGTCTCATAAAGCTGACTGTAAAGCGGCATCGGCGGAATTACCCACGTGAGCAGGACCGCGACACCAATGCCGATCAGGCCACCCGAAAACGTCAGGACCAGCGCCTCCAGCAGAAACTGCACTAGAACCTGCACTCTTCGTGCTCCCAGCGCCTTGCGCAGGCCAATTTCCCGGGTTCGTTCCGTAACCGAAACCAACATAATGTTCATCACGCCCACGCCGCCGACTCCCAAAGTCACAGCGCCTATCAGCCCGAGCACCGCCTGCAGGCCGAAGGAGAATCCATTAATCATGGCGCGATCTTCAATCGTGTCCCACACCGGCGTGGCTTTCTCATCCTTCGGATTAAAGTGATGCCGCCGCCCAATGACCTCCCGCACCGCCGCCAGCGCCTTCTTGTTCAGTTCTGGCGCCGTGGGCTGAATGATGAACAAATCGGGGTCGCGGATATTTTTCAGATCGCGGTACGTCTCGAAAGGAACGAACCCGTCGTCATTGTCCGGGCCGTTGTAAGAGGAGTCCTGGATCTTGTTGCGCAAAACTCCGATCACTTCAAAAGCCAGGCCGCCGATACTTACCGACTCCCCCACCGAAGGCGCGCCCTGAAACACTCTCTTGTTCGCGGTGTGGCCAAGAATCACAACCCGGCTGTGATCCGCGAAATCGCGGTCGCTGAAGTAGCGGCCGTCTTCGATATCGAGCTTGCGCATCTGCCCGTAGGGGAGTTCAACACCGCGCACCTTGAGCGATACCACCCGCGTGCCAAATTTGAACGCAAGGTTGCGGTTCACCTCGGCGCTCACGCCCCGCACGATGGGCACTTCCTCGCGGACTGCCTGAACGTCCTCGTTCTCAAATGTGATTTTTTTGCCCGCCCGCTGCCCCCCCGCCTGCATGCTGGTTTGTCCGGGCATAACCACGATTATGTTATCGCCCATGTTCATGAACGCATGCAGAACACTGCCGCCCAACCCCTGCCCATAGGCCAGCAGAATCACCACCGACACCAATCCCCAGACGATGCCCAACATCGTCAGTACCGAGCGCAGCCGGTTGCGCATCAGTGCCTGCCAGCTTTGCGAGATCAATTCCTTGAGGAACACGCAGACAGTTGAATTGCGGAATTTCCAATTGTCAATTGGAAACTGAAAATGGCTAGTTCCACGCGAGCAACACTCTGCGCGCTAAATGACTACTGAATCTCAATATTTCCCGATCCCGTTTCCACTTCCAGCGGAACCCCGCCGCCATGGACTTTTCCGCGCAACTCCTTGCGTCCCATGGATCCTTGCACGGTGATTGGCTGCGTTACCGAGATGGATCCCGAGCTGGTACGTGCATCAAGGTCAAAACCAGCATCGGGCGCCAGCTTCAGGCGTATGGTGCCGGAACCGGAGTGGACCGTCCAGGCGCCCGTTGGATTGCCTTCGGCCGTGATGGTTCCACTGCCTGCTTGAGCTTCGAGCGCACCGTGCACACCTCGGAGTTCCATTCCACCCGAACCAGTATCAGCGTGAACCGAGCCTGACGCCGTTTGCTCCAAAGCAATATGCCCGCTGCCAGTGTGGCCCTCAAACCCGCCGGCGATGTCGCTGGCGTGAATCGAGCCGCTACCCGCCTTGGTACGCACATTTCCTTTGACCCGATCGATGGCAATTTCTCCCGAGCCGGTCTCCGCCCGAACCGTATCCCCAATGTCAGAGATTTTCAAGCTTCCCGATCCCGACTCCATTTCGACCTGCCCCCGAATGCCTTCCACGCTCTGGTTGCCCGAGCCAGTGTGGGAATGCAGTTGAGTTTCCGCCGGTACGACCAGATCATAGCTGATCGAAATGTTGTGCAGCAGTTGCGTGTCTTCAATGTGGCCAATGCGAATGTCATTGCCATTCTGCTGGATGGGAGGATTGGCTTCAATTCGTTTTATCCGCTCGTCGGCATCGCCTCCAAACCAGTTTGTGATTTTAATGCGCCCCGTCACTTGTACCTCGGAAGAACTGCCCGTTCGCACAGTCACACTCCCGGATCCGGTATTGAGATCGAGGTTGACCGGACCAGTCACCTGCAGCGTGCGCTGGAACGAGCCTTCCGATGAGGCCGCAGCAGGCAACAAAGCCGCAACCAATAGGAACAGAAACAGCGGCAGAGGCCGGCTGAAGCCGCGATACGAAATCGATGTGTGAAAATTCGATCTGATCAAGGAAGTTCCTCCTGATTCCGTCATTCATAGCGCAGCGAGTCCACCGGAGTCATCTCCGCAGCCCGTTGCGCGGGATACATGCCGGCCGTCAGCGTAATCACGGAAAGCGTTAGGACCGACGCTACAATAGACGCGGCAGACACGATTGGGTGAGGAACAAAGTCAGGCAGCGGGATCGCCGCCATAGCCGCGCACAGCCCTAAGCCGGCAGTCAGCCCGAGCACACCACTCACGACAGTCAGAATTGCAGACTCGGCAAAAAACTGCCGCAGAATGTCGCTGCGCGTAGCCCCCAGCGCCTTGCGCACGCCAATCTCGCGAGTTCGTTCCGTGACCGAGACCAGCATGATATTCATCACCCCAATCCCACCCAGGCAGAGAGTGACGATAGCCACGCAGCCGAAAAAAATCGTAATCACGCTAAAAATATTTTCGACCAGCTTGGCTCCGTCCATCGTGTCCCAGATAAAAAGGGCGTCTTTGTCCTTGGCGTCAAAGTGATGTCCTCGGCCTAACGAACTGCGTACTTGTTGAACCGTTTCTTCATGCAAGTCGGGGTCGCCAACCTCGAAAACGATATCGTTCACATAACCGCGCACAATTCCCGGTTTTTCCGGCCGGGGAAAATCGCGGGCCACGGCTGAATACGGCGCGAATAGGAAGTCATTATCAGGGCCGCTGTAATTGGAGTTTTGGGTCTTCTTTTCAAGAACGCCGATCACGGTGTAGGGAACACCCTTAATTTCAAGGCTGGCGCCGATGGCAGGTTTGCCGCTGAACAGCTGCTTACGTGCGGCGTCGCCCAGAATCACCACGCGCCGGCCTTCAACTTCATCCTGCTCCGTAATCAGCCGCCCTTCGCTAAGCCGCAGAGAACGAAAATTCTGGAACGCTGGCCACATGCCCACCACTTCGCGGTTTGCTGAGTTGAACGGGCTCACCTCCGGAATCGCGCGCCTCAGCTCCGGGCTCACATTCTTCACCAGATAGCACTCGTCTCGGATGAGGCGGGCATCGTCAACGGTCAGCGTGATTTCGCGGCCCGCCGCCAAGCCTCCCACTTGAGAACTGGTCCGTCCGCCCCAGATGATTACCAGATCCTTACCCAGCGTCTCCATGCGCTTCTTCTGATCGACGCTGAACCCGCGGCCCAGCCCAACCAGCAGAATGACGGACGCGATCCCCCAGACAATGCCGAACATGGTAAGAAACACCCGCATTTTGTGCGCTTTAAAGGTGGCTAACGTTTGGCGGGTAGTCTCCAGAAGATTCACGGATCGGGGGAGCTCCATGGAATACTGGGAAGGATACAACTTTAGAATTGCGATTGGTAGAGGTGAGTGTTACCCCAGAGCAGAGGTTGTCATCTGAGGAGTGCAGTCCTTCGCAAAGCGAAGGACTGCCGACGAAGGATCTATGTATTTTCCGGCTGCTACTGATGCCTTACACTCCAGGCGGAAAATGTCACCCCTACTGCAATACGACCTGGTCGCCTTCCTTCAGACCGCTGAGAACTTCGGTCTTGGCCCCGTTTGAGATGCCGATATTAACCGCGAGTTTCTTCTTTCCGTCTTTGGCTTTGGGGTCCGGGATCTCGACCGACGCCTTCTTGTCTTTGTCGTAGATAATCGCGCCCTCCGGAATCTGCAGCACATTCTTGTGTTCGTCGAGAATGATTTCCGCGTTCGCGGTCATTTCGGCCTTCAACTCGCCGCCAGGGTTGTTAATGGAGACGCGCACCTCGAAGGTCGTCACATTATCCTTTTCCACACCCATGGGCGAGATCTTGGTCACCTTTCCGTTGAAGGTTTTATCCTTGAACGATTCCACTTTGATCCGCGCCGGCTGCCCCAGATACACCTTTCCGATATCGCTCTCATCCACTTTGCCTTTGACATAAACTTCGCTGGTATCGCCCAAAGTCATGACCAATGTGGCGGAAGAACCCAGCACGAGTATGGAACTGACCGCGTCCCCCATCTCAACGTCGCGCGAGAGCACGATACCATCGATTGGCGAGACAATATCGGTATAGCTGAGTTGCTCTTCCAGTTGTTTCAGATTGGCCTGATCCCGCACCATTTCCGCCTGGGCCTGCGCGATCTTCGCCTTCAAAACCGTAACCTGTGCCTTGGCTACATTCTGTTTGTTCTGCGCCATCTGGTAGTTTTTCTGCGCGTCGTCCAGCGCCGAGTCGGAGACCACGCCGTCTTTCGCCATTTCTACAGCCCGATCGTAGGCCCGCTTCAGCAAAGGCACATCGGGTCCCTCGGCATCCACTTTGGCGCGCTCGAAGTCGGCTTCGGAACTTGCATAGTTGGCCTGCGCTGCTTGTAACGCCGCCCGAGACTGGTCCACCTGCGCTTCGATCTCAATCTTGTCTAACTGGGCCAGCAGTTGACCTTTCTTGACCGTGTCACCGTACTCCACATAGAGCTTCTTTACGATGCCACTAGCTTTGGACTTAACCTCGACCTTGGTAATCGGAGTCACTTTACCCGTGGCCACTACGCTCTTGGCCAAATCGCCCTTCTCAACCTTCGCCAGCTTGGTGGGATCAATCTTGGTGCCGCCACGGGTAAAGGCGAAAAGCGCGCCCGCAAACAGCAAAAGAACCGCTGCAATGATGCCGACGATTATGATCCGTTTGCGCCGCTTCTTCTTGCCATTGCTGTTGCCGTTCACATCCGCCTCCTACGCTCGATCGGTTTCTTCCGTCCTCTGTGGTTAGTTACGAAGCTGGTCAGGGTTTTGTTCCTCGGACACTCGGCCACGCTGAACCGTGATCATACCCGTTGCGTTAGACCGGGAATCTTCAGAAATGGAAGCAGGGATTAAGGTCAAATTCCACGCACGCGAAGGTGATTACTCCAACGACCAACCGCGATTCACACTCCCAAAACTAACGCCTATCTTACAACCTCTTTACCCTCACGGGAATGCCATACTGCCTTTGAAATGTTAGAATTGCACCATCGATGATAGCTTTCGTGCTGATCCGGGTGTTTTTGATCCTGCTCCTGGTCGCAGCCAACGCGTTCTTTGCCGCGGCCGAGTTCGCCCTGGTCAGCATTCGCGAAACCCGCATCCAGCAGTTGATCGAAGCGCGCCGCATCGGCGCCCGCATTGTCCAAAAACTACACCGCAATCTGGACGAGGTGGTCAACGGCGTTCAGCTCGGAATCACGGTAGTAAGCCTGACGTTAGGCTGGGTTGGCGAACCTTTGCTAGCCCGCATCGTCGAAGGGCTTCTTGGTCAGGCGACGTCCCATGTCACCGTCTACGCCCATGGAATCGCGATTGCGATCGCCTTCATTCTTATCACCTGCCTGCACGTAATTCTGGGCGAACTCGTGCCGAAGTCGCTGGCATTGCAGCGCGGGGAGCAGGTAGCGCTAGCGGTCGCTGCTCCAATGGAATTCTGGCTGACCCTGACGCGGCCCCTTATTTTCGCCATGAGCGCGGCCGCCGGTTCCGTCCTGCGCATATTCGGATCGCGCAAACTTCGCCAAGGCCCCATCCATTCTCCCGATGAACTCAAGCTCATCGTGACCGCCAGCCGCCAATTCGGCCAAATCCCCCAATTCCAGGAAGAAATGATTCACCACGCCCTGGAACTCGAAAGCATCACGGTGCGGGAAGTGATGGTGCCCAGGCCCGACATTTTTTCACTGCCCGGCGACCTCTCGCTCGACGAGGCTCTGGCCCGCGTCGTCGAAGAACAGCATTCCCGCATCCCCGTCTATGACTCGCAGCGCGGCCCCGAGCACATCATCGGGGTGCTCTACTCCAAAGATCTTATGCGATGGGCACGCCTCCGCCTCACCCAGCCCATCGCGGCCCGAACCTCAGCCAACCGAATCGGCCAGATCATGCACGACGTCCTCGTAGTGCCCGAGACCAAGGTGCTCACCGAACTGCTGGAAGAATTCAAAGATCGCAAACGCCACCTGGCGGTCGTGGTCGACGAGTTCGGCTCAACCGCGGGCGTGATCACCGTCGAGGACATTCTGGAACAGCTAGTCGGCGAGATTGAAGACGAATTCGACGCTCCTCCGCCCGAACAACCGGAGCTCACCGGCAAGCTCGCGCTCGTCCTCGAGGGCTCATTCGGGATTCGTGATCTCGAATCCCAGTATCAGCTCTCCCTGCCTCGCGACAGCGGCTTCGAAACCCTAGCCGGATTCGTGCTCGCCCGCCTGCAGAAGATTCCCCGCGTCGGCGATGCTTTCGACTACGAAGGCCACCGCTTCTCCGTCGAAGAAATGGAAGGCCACCGCATCGCCAAAGTGCAAATCGAAAAGCTCCAACCCGCCGCCGTCGGCAAGGCGGGGGACTAGTGACTCTTCTTTACCACAGAGACACAGAGTCACAGAGAAATCTTAAAAAAAAATCTCTGTGGGTCTGTATCTCTGTGGTAAATAACTTGCGTGGTTGTTTAGGAGCTCAACCAATGCAAGCACTCAAAGAATTGCGCACCCTGATCGACGAAATCCCAAGGCGGTTAAGCAAACTTCCACCCTCCCAAATGGAATCCAAACCCGCGCTTTCCAATTGGTCGCCCAAGGAAGAACTGGGACATCTTTTAGACTCGGCCGCCAATAACCACCAGAGAATCGTCCGCACTCAACTGGAGGACGAACCCAGGATGCCAGGCTACGACGGCGACGCCTGGGTCGGACTCCACCGATATCAGCAACGGAACTGGCCGGAAATGATTGAACTCTGGCGCGCCCTCAATCAGCAACTGCTAACCGCCGCCGAAGCGGCCCCCGACGCCGCCTGGTCGCGAACCTGCACCATCGCCGACTCGCTGCCGCTGAGCCTCAAATTTGTTTTCGAAGATTACCTAGATCACATGATCCATCACTTGACGCACATCGGCATTGAAATGCATGACCTGAAGCCTGAAGCCTGATGCTCCGCTACCTAGCCCACCGCGCTCTGTACACGCTCCCGGTAGTCTGGCTCGTCGTCTCCCTGGTATTCCTGCTCATCCACCTGGTCCCCGGCGATCCCGTCTTGCAAATGCTGGGAGAAGGCGCGCCCGCCACCGACATCCAAGCCACGCGACACGCCTTCGGCCTCGATGTCCCGTTAGGCCAGCAGTACCTTCGCTATTGGAAAGGCGTGCTTCACGGCGACCTCGGCCCGTCCCTGCGTTTCAACCAAAACGTAGGCTCGCTGATCGCCCAGCGCTATCCATACACTCTGCAACTGACTCTCGCGGCGCTGCTGGTGGCCGCGCTGCTCTCGATCCCTGCCGGCGTCCGCTCCGCCCAAAGACGCAACCGCTGGGATGATCGCCTGCTAAGCGTGATCAGCCTCTTCGGCCTATCCTTCCCAAACTTCGCCCTAGGCCCAATCCTGATCCTGTTTTTCGCCATCAAGCTAGGACTGCTCCCAGTCTCAGGGTCAGGCACTCTAGCTCATCTCGTGCTACCGGCCATTACCATGGGCGGAGCGCTCGCCGCCATCCTGACCCGCATGGTCCGTACCTCCATGCTCGAAGAGCTAAGCCAGGACTACATCCGCACCGCCCGAGCCAAAGGCCTACCCGAGCGCACGGTAGTCTATCGCCACGCGCTGCGCAACGCCATGATCCCTGTAATAACGGTTCTGGGCCTGCAATTCGGGGCATTGCTAGCCGGCGCCATCGTAACCGAAACCATCTTCTCCTGGCCCGGCATAGGCCGCCTGACCATCCAAGCCATCGGCAACCGCGACTACTACCTTGTGCAAGGATGCATCCTGGCAATCGGCCTAACCTACATCGCGGTAAACTTCTTGACCGACTTGCTGTACTCGGTAGCAAACCCGAGAATCAGGCAATGAACCACGAAAACTCTGTCATCCCGACCGGAGCATTGCGATTGGCCTCATCAATCGCAATGCGGAGTGGAGGGACCTGCTGGTGGGAGTTGCGATGAAGGAACATAGTTACGGCGTCTACATCGTCGCCAGTAAGTCGCGGGTGATCTACATCGGAATGACGAACAACCTTGAGCGCCGCATCTACGAACACAAGAACGACTTGACATATGGCTTCAGCGAAAAATATCGCTGCCATCGCCTTGTCTATTACGAGTCGTTTGATGACGTGCGCAAAGCCATTGACCGCGAGAAGCAACCGAAACATTGGAACAGAATAAAGAAAATCCGGTTGATCGAGCGCCAAAACCGCACTTGGGAGGACTTAGCGGCCGAGTTGTTTACCAAGCACCAATATCAACCCGACAAGCAGGTCCCTCCACCCCCCAGTTGATCCGCTAATCGCGGATCAACAGACTCGGTCGGGATGACAGAGAATTTTTGAGATCGCTGTGGTTCCGAGAGGAGTTAATTAGCCCTCACAAAAATCTGTCATCCCGACCGGAGTGGAGGGACTGCTGTGTGGATTGGCTTGGTGATCAGGAGGCGGGGCATGGCTGCCCCGCCTCCATCTGAATCAAACTACGCCGCCTGCATCATTTTCTTCATCCGCTCTTTCATGTCTTGGGGCGACACGTCTTCCACGTGCGTGGCGATGCCCCACAGATGTCCAAACGGATCCTGAATGAAGCCGTTGCGGTCTCCATAAAACTGGTCCTGGACCGGCTTCAGGATTTTCGCCCCCTCGGCCTCCGCGCGCTTGACCACGCTATCGACGTCGGGAAGGTATACATACAGGCTCACCGGACTTCCGCCGACGGTAGCGGGGCTGGTGTGTCCCTGCCCCATGTTGGGGTTTTCGTCGGCCAGCATGATGTGTGAATTGCCAATCTTCAACTCAGCGTGACCGACCTTGCCGTCCGGACCATTCATGCGAACGGTTTCAGTCGCGCCGAAGACTTTCTTGTAATATTCAATGGCCTTGGCTGCGTCCTTGACGACCAAGTACGGTGTGACCGAGTTGTAGTCTTTGGGGATATACGAGACTTTGCTCATGATTTTTTCTCCTAGGATGTAAGCTAGCGGTGGTAGTTTACGGCGCCCATGCGGATTGGCGCGCGCCGACAGTCTTTCAGTAATCAGAACATAATTTTCAAGCGGCCACAAGAGCGTGTAGCAATTTAATATTCCGTCATGTCCACGACCGCGATTTCGTTTCGCCGTGCCGCCCGCGGTAATCCACTGGCCGCAATTGGCATCGTCCTGGTCACGATCTTCGTAATCTGCGCCCTCTTCGCCCCTTGGATCGCCCCACAAGACCCCGCCCACATCGACCTGCCAACCCGTCTTGCGGGACCATCGTCAACTCACTGGTGCGGCACGGATGAGCTCGGACGCGACATTCTCTCCCGCCTCATCTACGGATCGCGCATTTCCATGCTAGTCGGCAGCTGCGTAGTCGCAGCCTCGCTGGCGTTAGGCCTCATCGTAGGATCAATCGCCGGCTACTACGGCGGCCGCATCGATCGCTTCGTCAACGTCGTCGTAATGAATGCCTTCCTCTCTTTCCCAGGAATTCTGCTAGCCATTGCGTTCGTGGCATTCCGCGGCCCCGGAATTTTCAATCTAGTATTGGCGCTTTCGCTCGGAGGCTGGGTCGGCTACGCCCGCCTGGTCCGCGCCCAAGTGCTCGCCGCCCGCGAACGTGAATTCGTCGAAGCGGCCCGCGCCCTCGGAGCCAGTGATCTGCGCGTCATCGTCCGCCACATCTTGCCGAACATCATTCAGCCCATCATCGTGCAAGCGGCCATCGGCATGGCCGGCGCCATCCTAGCCGAAGCCACCATGAGCTTCCTCGGTCTAGGCGTGCCGCCGCCCACCGCCAGCTGGGGCACCATGCTCAACGACGGACGTGCCCACCTCTTCGACGCGCCCCACCTCGTGATCTTTCCCGCGATGGCAGTGATGCTGGCCGTACTCTCCTTCAACTTCATCGGCGACGCCTTGCGCGATTATCTCGACCCCCGCTCCCGCATCGAAGCCGGCCTCTAAATCATCCATGGCGCAGTCTGGTTGCACATCAGAAAGAATGATTGCAGTTTATGGAACATGCCAGCGAAACGGCCCTCACGCCAATGCCGAAACTTGCACCGGCGTGAGGGCACCGAGAAAATAAGCGAGGCCAATTTCTTACGCTTAGGGCGTCCGGATAAATCCGTGCACCTTGCCCGCCCCATCCACATAGAGGCCAACGATGATACCGCCGGGATTTATCCCGGATGCATCACTGGCACTAGCTCCTGGGGGGTCAAACGATGTGAAAGCGCCGTTGCTCAGCAGAAATGAGTGAGCGACATTTGCAGTGTCGATGTATTCCCCTATGACGTCGCCCTCGGGATTATTCCCTCCGGCAAAGGTGAGAATCGAGCCGGGAAAATCAATCGTCGCATACGTCCCGTGGTAAAGTAGGTAACCGTGTGTGACTCCCCCGCTGTCCGTGTAAGCACCGACAACTGCTCCGGAGGGGTTAACCGTGCTGGCCGTGCTGCTGACTGCGCCGGGGGGATCGAAACTCTTGAAAGCCCCTTTCTTGGACACGGTAAAGCTATGGGTGGTACCGCTCGCGCAGGAAGCCACCACACAGGAAAACCCCGTCATTTCACCCGAGGGGTTGAGACCGGTGAGCACGGTGCCCGCCGCCCCTGGGAAATTAACCGTCGTGTATTGTCCGTTGTCCAAAATGAAACCGTGGCTCGCCCCCGTTGCGTCGAGGTAGCCGCCCACGATGACCCCCTGCGGACTGATAAAGTTGGGCGTCGTCGCCGCAGAGCCCGGAGGATCGAACGGCGTGAACACATCTTCCTTACTCAACGTGAAACCGTGAGTGACATTGGATGTATCGGTGTAGCTGCCAACGCTCTTGCCCTGCGGGTTGGGACCGCCGTTTAGAGTGGTGGCAACCGCCCCAGGATAGTCGATAGTGGTGTAGGTCTGGGCTGACGCGATCGAGCATGTTGCCAATGCAACACTGATCGCGCACATTGCCGCGATGCGAAATACCTTGGTCATGGAATCACCCTCCTAATTTGTTTGTGTTCCGAACTGGCGAACTGAAAGTGCTCGTGAAGTTTCCCCACACGGTTTGCGTACGCCGTGAGAAATTGCGCGCAAGATTTAGTTGGGTTGGGAGTTCGTTATTGACTTGAGAGACTAAAGGCAAAAAAATCGCGCACACGACCTGCTTGCCGTCCTCCTTTCAACGTTCATCCGGCGGAAGGTGCGCGGAAAACCCGGGCACACAGGCCTTTGACTACAATCCCGAACACTCTCCGTAGTAGGCACGCGACTTCTTCGAAGTAGTCAAGCAATGCGGTTGCCACGAATTCCACAAGATGAGTGAATGGAACGGCCCTCGCTTAACAAGCAGATACAGCTGTGCATCGAAGGAACTAGAGGCCAAGACATACTTGTTCTTGGAGATTTGCGCTGTCGGCTCTACCAAATAGCGTAGCCAGAGTCTCGTGATTCAGCCTATACATCTGAACAGTGCGCTGCTGTTTTGCCTTCCGGTAGTAGCTTATCGAAACTGGCCCCTAAGCAGAATTTGACGTGGGGATTCTCTTCTCACCGTCCTAAGGCTCTGTAAATACGTTAAATCCAGTTCTTGACATGAATCACATATTGCAATATAAATATTGCGATAAGTAATATGACACTAGGCGAGAAAATTCGCTATCTCCGTGAAGTGGAAGGCTCGCTCCGCGGCCTGGAACGTCCCATGACTCAACTCGAACTAGTGCGCGCCATCCGCAAACAACTGGGCAAGACCATAAGCCAGTCGTACGTGTCGCAGATCGAGAGCGGAACTCGCCCTCATATGACCCAATCCACGCGTACCTTGCTGGCGAGGTTTTTCAAGGTCCACCCTGGATTCCTGGTCGATGATCCCGTGGGTTATCACACCGAACTGGTTTCCGACTTGCGCACGACGGAAGGCAAGCTCGACGTCTGGCTGTTGCAGGGGTCGGAGCGTTTCGCCAGCGATCCGGCAGTAAGCGAGGTCATGATCAAAGCCGCTCGCGAAAAAGACACGCGGCAATGCTTCATCTTGCTGGGCGCGATTCTCGACACGCCCGGCCTCGCCGACCGGTTACTCGAAGCCTTGAAGCCGCAAGCGGCACGGGCCGCGACCACTCGAATAAATGGCGAGAGGTGCGCGCAATGACCTGGGCCACTTTCTATCTCATTTGCTTTGTCGTAGGGCTGGCGTTCAGCTTGCTCTCATTTTTCAGCGCAGGTGTGCGTTGGCATCTGCACCTGCCGCATTTACCGCATGCGATGCATGGCCCCGCCTCCAGCGGACATCTAGGTTCCGCAAAGGGTGGGCCACGTGGCCAGACCGGTCAAGTCTCGCCCTTCAACTTCGTGACCTTTGCCGCGTTCCTGGCATGGTTCGGCGGCACCGGCTATCTGCTCTCGCGCTTTTGGACCATATGGTTCGCCATGGGCCTCGGCATCGCGCTGCTCAGCGGCGTGACCGGAGCCGGAATCATCTACCTGTTCTTAAGCAAGGTGCTAATGTCCGAGGAAGAGAATCTCGATCCCGCCGACTACGAAATGTCCGGCGTGCTGGGGCGAACTTCCGTTCCCATTCGACAGGGCGGTACTGGAGAAATCATTTACTCGCAAGCCGGAACCCGCAAGACCTGCGGAGCCCGCGCCGAAGATGGCGGTGCCATTGCGAAGGGAACCGAAGTAATCGTGACTCGCTACGAAAAAGGAATCGCCTACGTCCGCCTGTGGACTGAGATGGCCGGAGAGGAATCAGTGTCCGAACGTTGAACGCGTAGTCCCGGACGCCCTCGTCCGGGAAGCGGAGCAAAGCTCCGCAGGCTCTTAGGGAAGCGAAGGTAAGTCCGATGAACCGAAAAGCCTATCAGATATTCACTGGGTTGCTGTGGCTCGCCGTGCCTCTAACTGCACTTCGCTTCTGGCTGGTATGGGATCGCCTGCCGCTTCGCATGGCGAGTCATTTCAATTTCAATGGCCGACCCAATGGATGGATGCCCCGCGATGTCGCCTTTCTCCTCGCCCTCGGTGTCACCGCATTGATGGTTGCGATCTTTACGGTTGTCTCTTACGTTGCTCACAAGACGCGCGTTCCGGATACTTTCTCCTGGTTCCTTCTGGGGTTCTTCTATCTGGTGATCGGTTTTGTCTACGCCGGCAATAGCGGCGTTGTCCAGTACAACCTGGATGGTCAGCCCATGGAACTCGACCTGTGGACCGCGCTCACTCCGGTCGCAGTCATCGCCTTGTCTGCGATCTTCCTGGACACGAAACGCGGCGACAGCTTGCCAGTTGCCATCGTCGTCGCGGAAGAGTCGCACGGCTCACAACCCTGGAGCCTGCTGTTCGTCGCCCTGGTTCTCGCGCAGGTATGGGCAGTAGTCGCCATCCCAACGCCGCCGGTCCGGCTTACGTCGACGGTACTTGCCTTGCTGTTCGCCGTAATCGCTGTGCACGTCTGGAGTGGCTTCCAGTACTTTTTTACCAGCGCAGGAGTCGAGATCCGCACTCTGGGGTTCCGCTTACGGTCGATTCCGCGAGAACAGATCAGACAGTACGCGGTGGAAAGCTGGAATCCACTTCGCGGCTACGGAATTCGCGGCATCGGCAATCGCCGCGCTTACGTCTGGTGCAATCAAGGTGTTCGGATCCAGACTACCGACGGTGAAGTTTTCTTGGGGCACAACGACCCCGAGCGCATCGTCCGCGATTTGGACGCAATAACCCTGAACCAACCCTCGCGAGTTCCATAGAGATAACCGCAGGTTTCCTTCGGGGACCTTCGTGTCCTTAGCGGTTGATGCTTTTGCGGGTTGGGCCAGACGTATAAAACAGGAGGCGATATGTTCGGCATGGCAATTGAAGTTTGGGTAATTGTGGGGCTGATGGTCTTAGCCGTCATGCTCCTGATGAGCATGTTGGCAAAGCTCTATCGGAAAGCGGGACCGCATGAAGCCCTGGTCGTATACGGCTTCCGCGGCACGCGCGTGGTGAAAGGACACGGCACGATCATCTTTCCCATGATCGAAAACTGCCGTGGCCTTTCGCTGGAACTAATGTCCTTCGACGTTGCCCCGCAACAGGATCTTTACACCAAGCAAGGCGTAGCGGTCACAGTCGAAGCGGTCGCACAGATCAAGGTGAAGTCCGACACGGAATCGATCCTGACTGCATCGGAGCAATTCCTCACCAAGACTCCGCAGGAGCGCGAAGGCCTGATCCGCCTGGTGATGGAAGGCCACCTGCGCGGCATCATCGGACAACTCACGGTAGAGGAAATCGTGAAGCAACCAGAAATGGTTTCCGACCGCATGCGCTCCACCTGCGCTGACGACATTTCCAAGATGGGGCTAGAGGTGATTTCGTTCACCATCAAGGAAGTGCGCGACAAAAACGAATACATCACTAACATGGGCCGGCCGGACGTGGCCCGCATCAAGCGTGACGCCGACGTCGCCGCCGCCGAAGCCGATCGCGATACCGCCATCCGCCGCGCGCTGGCCACCCGCGAATCCGCCGTAGCCAAAGCCCAAGCCGATCAAGAGCGAGTCCTGGCAGAAACGCTTTCTTTGGCCAAGCAGGCTGAGTCGCAGCGGATCTCGAAGTCAAGAAGGCGCAATATCTGGAAGTCACCAAGCGGCAGCAGGCGCAGGCCGACAAAGCTTACGACATCCAGACCAACATCATGCAACAGCAGGTCGTAGCCGAGCAGGTGAAGGTGCAGCAGGTCGAGAAAGAACAGCAAGTCAAAGTGCAGGAAGCAGAAATCAACCGCCGCGAAAAGGAACTGATCGCAACCGTGTTGAAGGGCGCGGAGATCGAGCGTCAACGCATCGAGACCCTGGCCGCAGCCGAAAAGCAGCGCCTGACAGCCGAAGCCGAAGGTCACGCGGCATCGATTCGTGCGCAGGGCGAAGCCGAAGCTGAGATCATTTTCAAGAAAGGCGAATCCGAAGCCAAAGCCATGAACGTCAAAGCCGAGGCCTATCAGGAGTACAACCAAGCGGCGGTGATCGACAAACTGTTCGCCAGTTTGCCCGAGATCGTCAAGGCATTGGCCAGCCCCCTCGCGAATGTCGACAAAATCACGGTTGTCTCAACTGGCAACGGCGACTCTGCGGGGATGAGCAAGATTACCGGGGATATCACCAAGATGGCTGCGCAAGTTCCGGCATTGTTCGAGACCCTCTCCGGAATGAGCATGACCGACTTGTTGTCGAAAGTCCGAATGATCGGCGACAAAACGGCAAAGCCAGATGTACTGCCGCCCGCGAGCCCAGCGAAGTAAAAGAACGATGGAGGACGGGCGTCTCGCCCGTCCCCCCGGCAAGAAACGGAGCAGAAACATGAAGAACAAATCCATGCAGATCGGACTCGGCATCGCGCTCGGAGCCGTATTAGGCGCCGCTCTCTCCATCGCCCTCGGCAAGGGAAGCGCATGGCTAGCGGTCGGCATCGTCGTGGGCATCGCAATCGGCGCCGCCATCACCCGCGCGAGTTCTCATAAGACTAACGATCAACGACTGACCCAAAGGAGTTCACAATGGCATTACTAGAGAGAGTTTCCACATTAGTCCGGGCCAACCTCAATGACCTGATCGACAAGGCCGAGCACCCGGAAAAAATGATCAAGCAAGTCATCCTCGACATGCACAACCAGCTTCTGCAGGTGAAGACGCAGGTGGCCATCGCCATCGCCGATCAGCATCTGCTGGAAAAGAAACGCAAGGAAAACGAAGACAAAGTCGCAGAATGGATGCGCAAAGCCGAGCTGGCTGTCGACAAGAAACAGGACGACTTGGCCCGCGCCGCCCTCCAACGCGTGGAAAGCTACCGCGAACTGACCGACGGCTTCGCCCAGCAAATCACCGACCAGAAAGCGCAGGTAGAAAACCTGAAGACCGCGTTGCGCCAGCTGGAACAGAAACTAACCGAAGCCGAGGCGAAATCCGACCTGCTGATCGCGCAGCATCGCCGCGCCCGAGCCGTAGGCAAAGCCAGCGACGCCAAGATGGCCGCCGGCAACGGCTCAAGCGCCGCCGCCTTCGACCGCATGAAACGCAAGGTCGCGCATAGCGAAGCGCTAAGCCAGGCAAAGTCGGAGATCGCCGCCGACAATATGGACGAGCGCCTGGCCGCCCTCGAAAAAGAAGACCGCATTGAGCAGTTGCTGGTGGAGTTGAAGACGAAGCGAGGCGCCTAGAAATGGGAATCTCTAGAATCCTGTTTCTGTCACTGTTGTTGCTACCAGCGACGACGCTCGCTGCACAGCAATCGTCGCCGCCTGGGCTCGATCCTGCTCAAGCGACCGAACTTGCGGAACTCATGTGTCGTCAGCTGCCGAATGTCGCGACCATCCTCGAGACGATTCAGGCCTACGACGCCCCCGTCGGCCCGGCAAAGGATCCGCCCGTCACGGATGACGTATACGACACGCTGGTCTGGCTCGGGCCGTACTCACTGTCCTGCCTTGCCGATCGATTAGCCGACACACGATGGATGCCAGACCCACGTTCGGAACCGTTACTAGGTGTTCCGCTAGTTGGAGATGTTGCTTACATGATTCTCGCGGACATGGGCGTGCGAGACGTCCTGCCCGGCCTTGCTCATAAGAAACCTGATGAGCTGAGGATGGATGACTATTTCTTGTGGCCCAGCGTCGGCGATCATCGAAAGCGATTGCAGGCCGCAGTTCGCGCATGGCTGGGCCGCCATCCTGACTGTTGCAAGGCTCCACAAATCATTCGGACAAAGCGCTCAGCACCAAAAGTCAGAATGTCTGCGACTGACCTCGCAAGAGCGCAAACGCAATTTTCCCGTCTGCGCCCGGGAATGAGCTCCGCCCAGGTCATGGATGTTGCGGGGAAACCCGATGCAATTGACAGGAGCGGTTCGCAACGACTCGGTTTACTGGGCTTCTGTGCAGGCGACCACAACGAGAACCTGGCCTATATTTATTTCACGGAGCGTTGGGGTGACCAGATCGCCCTGCGCGACCCGCTGCGCGACCGCTACGTCATCCTGTTCTTCTCGGCTGAAGGCAAGTTCACACGCATGTTCTCCAACGTCGCCGATATTCCGCCGATCTTCCCATCCAGCCAGGCGATTTGGGAACGGCTGATGTGGGGAGCGCCCGTCAAGAGTAAGAGTACTCCAAGCTAGGATTGTCCCAGCTGACAGTGAGGGGAACAGTGGTGACACAGAAGGCTAATAGGGCGCGTGCCGTCGGAATGGTGATCGGCATCCTCGTTCTAGTAATCGCCCTGCTGTGGAAGCGGCTATTGCGCTGACGCAGAGGAGACGCGCAGCCGCGCGGCGCTCCAACCTGAGCAAGCCTCTGTCATCTCGACCGCAGCCTTGCGATTGGCCTTATCAATCGCAAGGCGGAGTGGAGGGACCTGCTTATGGGAGTCACAACGAACGATCAGCTATAGTCCCTTCGCAAAACTCTCAGGCGTGCAGGTCGCGGCGGATTAGCGCGGAATCGAGAAAGAAGCCGAGGCCGACGCTGAGTGGGATGATACCGAAGGCGGCAGCGATCCATGCGTCCGACTCGGCACGCGCGATGAGGGCAAACGTGAGCATGTAGCCGAGCGCGCCAGTAACCAGCAGGATGCCCGAGCGCCGCGAACGGGCCGCCTCGGAAAGCTCGGGTTGCAGGGGCACGTTCACTCCGCGGGCCAGCGCGGCCATACGCTCTTCGGTGCGCAGCTTGCGCACGTGATAGAAGGTGTACATCGCGGCCATTGGAATCCCGAAGATCATAATCACGGCTGCCAGACCTACTAAATTTTCGTCCATGGTGTGCTCCTTGTGTTGCGCTGTTTGCGTCGGATGAGAACTGCTTTCACCGTAGAAGTACGGAAGGGATACAGGAAAAGTTCAAGAAAAAGTCGATGCGTGGGATTTCATTGCTGGGACAAGGTCTTGCGCAATTCCCGGCGCAGGATTTTGCCGGAGGGCGTTCTGGGCAAGGCATCCACAAAATGGATTTGCCGGGGCTGCTTGTACGAGGTGAGACGTTCGGCAACGAATCCGCATAAGTTCTCTTCCAGCTTCTTGGAAGCGACCGAGCCTTCGCGCAGGACGATAAAGGCGACCGGGATTTCGCCAGCCGTGGGATCGGCGCGTCCGACGACTCCGCAGTCGCGGACCGCAGGATGTTCAAGCAGCAACGCTTCTACCTCGGCGGGAGCCACTGGGAAACCTTTGTACTTTATCATCTCCTTGCGGCGGTCGACTACAAAATAAAAGTCGTCGGCATCGCGGGTCACGATGTCGCCGGACCAGAACCATCCATCGCGCAGAACCGAGGCAGTGGCCTGCGGATCTTTCCAGTAGCCCATCATGAATTGCGGGCCGCGCATGACCAACTCGCCAGGTTGGCCGGGAGCAACTTCGCTTTCGTCGACATCAGTGGCGTTCACGACACGACACTCGGTTTGTACTAGCGGTTGCCCGATGGATTCCGGGCGGTAGAGTTCGGGTTCAAGATAGCCTACGTGCGTGACTGGCGAGGCCTCAGTCATGCCGTAGCCTTGGCAAACCAGAACTCCGGTGAGTTCGGTGAAGCGGCGGGCTAGTTCGGGAGCGAGCGGCGCAGCTCCGGATTTTATCCAGCGCAAACGATGGTTGGTGGGGAACTGTCCCGCCTCGGCCGCCTCGCACAGCGCGTTCAGGGCGGGCGGGACGAGTGGCATCATGGTTACATATTCGTCCACCAGCAGGGAGAGCAGTTGGGGGACATTGCAGCGCGGCATCAGCAGCAGCGTCCCTCCAAGCGTGAGTATTGGATTCAGGATTACATTGAGTCCGTAGATGTGATAGAGCGGCAGGAAGCAGAGAGCGACATCGTTGGTCGACAATTCGCTGGCATGTGGACCGACGAACTGAAAAACGTTGGCGACCAGGTTGTGGTGCGAGAGCATCACGCCCTTAGGAAGACCGGTGGTGCCACTGGAGTAGGGAAGTGCTGCGATAGTTTGATCGGGCGGCTTATCTGGGGTGGGCCACTCCGCGATGACCGTGTGGAGCAAGTCGGCAAATGGCTCGGCTCCGGATGAGGCTTGGCGCGTCGTGTAGACGCGGCGCAGGTTCGGCAGCCCGGCGAGGTTGATTCCCTGAAGCAAGGTGCCGTCGGTAATGAGGAATGATGCGCCTGAGTTCTCTAGCTGGTAGCGTACTTCGCGCTCGCGGTAACTTGGGTTCAGCAGGGTCGGAATCGCGCCTGCTAGCGTTGCGGCGTGGTAGACGGCGCAGAACTCCCAGCTGTTAGGAAGATAAATTCCAATTACTTCACCGGGACTCACGCCGGCGGCGACCAGCCCTCGGGCGAGTTGCGTGACCATCTCTCCATACTCGGAGTACGTGAAGCGACGGTTGCATGAGCTGTCGATAATCGCGGTCTTGTGCGGAAAGCGGGAGCGTGATTCGAGAATGACATCATGGATAAAGCGGCCCTCGGGGTCGGCGTAGAGATTCGCGCGGAGCATGCGGTTGTGATTTTAGCGCGAAGCGCTGAACTGTTCCACGCGCTCCGTTTTGGCGAATCGAATTCGCAGCTCTCTTGGGATAAGGCTTCCAGCTCAACTGGCTAGTTTGCGGAGGAAGTCGGATTCGTCCATGCGGTACTTGAAGGCTTTCCTACCGTCGATGAAGACCACCGGCACTTCGTCAGTGAATTGGCGGCGCAGTTGGTCGTCGCTGTCGACGTCGATGTCCTGCCAGGTGAAACCGCCACGGCGCTGTAGTTTGGTGAGGGTTTCTTTGACGATTTCGCAGAGGTGGCATCCTTTGCGGGAGTAGACGATGACCTGGCGGGGTCCGGACACGGTGCTGAGTTTAACAATTGTCGGTGTTTTGATCCAGCACCTGCCGAACTTTGCTCGGCTGAACAGCCGGGGGCGGCTGTCCCCATGTGATTATCGCAGGTACAATCCCACTTATGCTTCCGACATCTGACAAGGCTTTGAAGGGGAAGACGGTTTTGATAACGGGCGGCGCGCGACGCTTAGGGCGAGCGGCGGCTTTGGCCATGGCCCAGGCCGGTGCGGATGTGGCCATCACCTTTCTGCACTCGCAACGCGAGGCGCAGCATACCGTGGTTGATCTTTCCAGCTTTGGGGTGCGGGCGGTGGCTTTGCGCTGCGATGTTACGGACGAGAAGAGTGTCAGGGCTGCCATCAAGGAAACCGGCAGGGAACTGGGCGGTCTGGACATTCTGGTCAACAATGCGGCGAACTATGAGACCGTGGAATTCGAGAAGTTGACCGTGAAGCAGTGGGACGCTATTTTCGCTTCGAATGCTCGAGGGCCGTTTTTGGTGTCGCGTGAGGCTTTGAAATTGCTGCGTGAGCGGCGGGGAAAAATCATCAATATGGGCTCGCTGGGAGGTTTGCGGCCTTGGGCGAACCATGCGCACTATTGTTCCTCTAAGGCTGCCGTGCATATGTTGACGAAAGTAATGGCGAAGGCGTTGGCTCCGGCGATCGCGGTGAACTGCGTGGCGCCTGGGATGATCGATCTGGGAGAAAAGGCCGCGGCGGGATTTATGCGGCGGATGGCGAAGGAAACTCCGACGCAGCGCAACGGCTCCGGGGAAGACATTGCGGCGGCGGTGCTGTTTTTTGCTACAGCACCGCATTTCATTACCGGGCAGATTATGGTGGTGGATGGTGGGTTGAGTTTGTAGCTCATTTGGCTCTCCCCGGACGAGGCGTCCGGGGGCTACGTGGGCTCCACGTTTAGTGTCAAATGGCCGCGTCAGTCGGCCCGATTCATGTGCTTTAATCAAGCGTCGGTTGTTTGTCGCGGCTTCAATTTTCCTGTATGGTGCGAACTTCGGTATTGATCCGGATGCAGAAACTTCTCATCGCAGGGACGTTGCTGATGTTGAGTGCATTGGCTTGGGCGCAGGCGCGTCCCGAAGATGGCGGACACGAAGTTGAGCTATGGACGGGGGGCGGACATTCCGTTCCCGGAGGGACATCGGATGTTGACGTTTGGAATGTCGGCTTGCGTTATGGCTGGATCCTGACCCGGCCTCATGGCCCTGGATTCCTCAACGGAAGATTCGAATACACGCTGGATGCGGTACCGGTTTTTGTAGTCTTCCAGCGCTATAACACGGCCTATGGCGCAGGATTTAATCCGCTGGGTTTGAAGTGGGACTTCGCCGCTCGTGGACGGTTTGAGCCTTACTTCGAGTTGGGCGGCGGTGTGTTGTTTACCAACCACCAGGTTCCGACGGGAACCTCCAGTGTGAACTTTACGCCCTCGACCGCGCTGGGCATGCATTTGCTGGGCGACAAACACACTCTTAGCTTCGAAGTGCGATATCTGCATATTTCGAATGCGGGGTTGAGCTACCTGAATCCGGGGATTAATACGGTGCAGGTGCGGCTTGGGGTGGGGAAGTTTTTTGGGCACTAGGAACTTTGCCTGAATACATCACGGGTTGCGGTTTTGCAATCTCGCCGGATATTCTTCTCGCTTATGTCAACTCTAGTGGAATGTGTTCCCAACTTTTCTGAGGGACGGGATAAGTCGAAAGTTGATGCCATTGTCGCGGCCATGAAGATGGATGGCGTGTATCTGCTGGATCGCGAAATGGATGCCGATCACAACCGTTGCGTGATCACATTGGTGGGCGAACGCGAGGCGATTCAGGAGGCTGCGATTCGCGGCGTGGGCAAGGCGGCTGAGTTGATTGATCTAACCCAACATCAGGGAGCCCATCCGCGGATGGGGGCGGCGGATGTGGTGCCGTTCATCCCCATCGATGGCGTGACCATTGAAGATTGCGTGGCCATGGCTCGGCATGTGGGAGCGGAAATCTGGAAGCGATATCAGATTCCGGTTTATTTGTACGAAGCGGCAGCGGCTACGCCAGAGCGGCAGAATTTAGAGAACATTCGACGAGGGCAATTTGAAGGCATACGGGCGGAGATCGCGACCAATCCGGCACGCAAGCCGGATTTCGGCGAGGCGCGGGTGCATCCGACGGCGGGAGCCACGGTGGTGGGCGCGCGCAAGTTTCTTATCGCTTATAACGTTTTCTTGAACACGCCGGACGTGGAAATTGCGAAGAAAATTGCCAAGGCGGTGCGCTCCTCAAACGGGGGACTGCGCTTTGTGAAGGGCGCTGGATTTTTGGTGCGCGGGCTGGCGCAGGTGTCGATGAACCTGACGGATTTTGAGCAGACGCCAATTCATCGTGTGTTTGAGCTGGTGAAGCGCGAAGCTGCACGATATGGGGTTGCGCCACTGAGTAGCGAGATTGTGGGATTGATTCCGAAGAAGGCTCTGGAGTCGGCGGCAGAGTGGTTTTTGCAGGTGGAGAATTTCGATTCGTCTCTAATCCTAGAGAATCGTCTGAGCGCGGTGATGGGCGGCAAGGCTGCGGTTGGTGGGTTGCGGGCGGGTGTTGAACCATTCGTCGAACAGCTCGCGGCGCCCACGGCTACGCCCGGAGGCGGAAGCGCGTCCGCGGCCAGCGCGGCAATGGCAGCCGGATTGGCCTCGATGGTAGCCTCTATGTCGCGGGGCAAGAAGGCTTATCTGCAATACGAGCGCGAGTTGAGCGAAGCCATCGCGCGGCTGGGGCAACTACGCGAAGAATTGAAGGCAGCGATCGACGCTGATGCGGAGTCTTACAATGCGGTAATGAAGGCCTACAAGCAGGCCAAGGAATCGGCCAAAGCGGATGGCATGATTGATGCTGCCCTCAAGCAGGCCACCAGTGTGCCTTTGAGCGTGGCAGAGCGGGCAAGGGAAGTGGCGGGAATCGCCGAGAAGCTGAAGCCCATAACCAATCCGAATATGAAATCTGATTTGACGACGGCGCTGGCGTTGGCTCGGGCGGCCATTGAAGGGGCGCTGGCAAACGTGGAGATTAATCTGGAGTCGTTGAAAGACGCGGCGTTTGCGGCGGACATCCGGAAGAAGGTGGCGGCGTTGGCGGTTGCGTAGAAGCAAATTCGTGGGAAGGGCCGGTAGGCCGCTGTTGCGGCGTCGTCTCGCCTCCACCCCGAGGGCTGGATGCCCCCGGGACAACCGACAGGTTGCCGGAGCCAGCAATACGTGACGTACTTTCGTTTTGTATCTTGAAGCTCTTATTGGCATACAATAAGGCACGACGCAAGTTTGCGGATGCGGTTCGTTCTGCATCTAACTAAGGTATCTAGGGATCCTTTATTTATGAAACGATTGCAGGGGATTTTGTGGGTATTGTTATTCTCAACAGCGGCAGCCTGGGGCGCTGCGATGGGCAGCTCCGCCAGGGGCGTGATTCCATCGGACGTGCAACAGGTGATCACCGTA
This sequence comes from uncultured Acidobacteriota bacterium, assembly GCA_963832245.1. Taxonomy (GTDB): domain Bacteria; phylum Acidobacteriota; class Terriglobia; order Terriglobales; family Acidobacteriaceae; genus JABDBE01. The sequence continues at coordinate 546,916 of CAWHTG010000003.1, read as the reverse complement.
GACTACCGGATGCTGAAAAATTCCAGCACCGCGATGGCCCTCAAGGACCAGGTGCTACCGCCGAGCCTTAAGGAGTTCGAAGCATCGCTGAAAGGCGTGGGAATTGATCCGGACAAGGATGTCGATCAGCTCACCTTTGCTTCTTACCGCCACGGCAAGGAGGGAATCAAGGTGGTCGGAATCGCGCAAGGTTCGTTCTCGACCAAGGCGTTCCTCAAGAAGATGAAGTTGAATAAAGTGAAACCCCTGAAGTATCGGGATACCGATATTTATCCCATGTCCGGCGGGATGCAGATGACCTTCCTGGATGAAAACTCGTTGCTGTTTGGCGACGGAATGGCGGTAAAGGGCGCATTGGATGCCCGGGACGGTTACACGCCGACGCTCGACTCCAACAGCCAGGTCGCGGATATGATCGGCTCGGTCGAGTCCGGCACGGTGTGGAGCGTGCTCGACGAGCAGGGAACGCAGAACATGCTCCTCTCCGCCCTGGGCGACGCCGGTAAGCTGGCTGATTTCGATATGGTCAAGAAGCACGTGCTGGGTTCGCGCTACGCCATGAACTTCACGAGCGGAGTGAACTTCGACCTCGATGTGGTCACTTCGGATTCGGTAACGGCGGCAACCCTTTCGTCGCTGGTGAAGGCAGGAGTGCTGTACCGGAAGATGACGGCCAGTCCGGTTGAGAAAGTGGCTTTGGAAAATGTTGCGGTGAACTCGGACAGTTCCAATCTGCAGATGCACTTCAAGGCAGATGATAAGCAGTTTCAGTCGCTGATGCACTCGGATCTGTTTGCGGCGGTATCAAAGTAGTTGTCTGTGGCTGATAAATCGGCGTTTAGGGTTTGAAAGGGCGCGGCTTCCAGCCGCGCCAATATTACCTCTTAACGACAGACAGTCGCTGCGTTGTTCATGTAAAATCAAAAGCGGCGAATACGATTCCCCGCCTTAAGCACTGCTCCCGAATTCCTACTCAGGATTGTTCTTTCGTCCAAGGGAGCATTTTGCCAGGAGATGAAGAATGGCCAAGATTGCCAAGACAGCCGATCGTAAAAAAGTAATGGACACTTCCAAGAGCACGGACTGTCCGAAGTGCGGCAAGCCAACGCGAATCGTCAAGCGGGTGAAGGACCGAGAGCGCGGCGTGCCAGGTGGAGTGTTTATTTCGTGCTCCGCCTGCGAATTCTTCGAGAAGCTGTAGGAAAAGCGTCCGAAGAACCCAGTGTAGGCGCGGGCGTCCTCGCCCGTGCGGCGCCACCAATCGGATCAAAACCAAACTACCGCAAAGAGTCGCCTGCCTCTCGCCGATGACAGGCGGGGAGCTCCAAAAAAAAAACGACTTTCGAGCAAAGGTTCATCTCGACGCCGCACGGGCGAGGACGCCGGCGCCTACATTAAAACCTGCTAAAAACTGATCTGCCTTAAGATCGCCAGGGCTTCGGCCGCCGGATCACCCGCAGCCGTAATAGGGCGTCCTACCACAATGTGAGTTGCCCCAGCAGCGATGGCTTCTGCGGGCGTCACCACCCTTGCTTGATCGCCAGGCACCGCACCCGCCGGACGCACTCCCGGAGTCACGATGGCAAAGTCGCCCTCCAGTTCACTACGTAGGGCGGAGGCCTCCTGGGCTGACGCAACTACGCCATGGCATCCGTTGGCGAGGGCAATCGCTGACAGCCGCAGCACCTGATCTTTCACCCGTCCGTGGATACCCAGTTTGTCGAGATCGTTGTCATCCAGGCTGGTGAGGACCGTGACTCCCAGAATCATGAGCGCGGCATTCCGGGTGCGGGCCGCCTCCGTTGCGGCGCGCATCATTTTGTCTCCCCCGGAGGCGTGTATCGTCAGCATGCTCACGCCGAGCCCAGCACCCTGACACACGGCTGCAGCCACGGTATTGGGAATGTCGTGATACTTCAGATCAAGAAAGACCCTGCGCCCCGAAGCCACAAGATCACGGACTACTTGAGGGCCTTCCGCCGTGTACAACTGCATACCGACCTTGTAACAAGAAGCCGATTCGCCCACGGCCGCCACGATCTTCTGGGCGGCGGCCGCGGACGATACATCCAATGCCACGATCAGGCGCTGGCGCGGATCGTACATCCCTTGGGGAGTTTAAAACGAACGATGGCTAATACGCTAGTGACTGGAGCATGGCTAGCTGTTCCGGTGCGGCTTCGCGCGGCGACGCCAAATCCAGGCGGACGCGCTGCAGCCCCTTATTCTGGAAATGGAGCACTTGGGCGGCTCCATAGGAGAGATCGATAATCCGGCCCGGGACGATGGGACCCCGGTCATTGATCCGGACATAGACCACGCGCCCGTTGTGTAGGTTGGTTACGCGTACCCAGCTTCCGAGAGGCAGGGTAGGGTGAGCCGCAGTCAGATCGTGCATATTGTAGGGCTCGCCGCTGGCGGTGGCGCGTCCCTCGAAATATTCGCCGTACCACGATGCGGTTCCTACCTGGTACGGCTGATGGCGTTTAGTCCGAGATCCGGCTTGCGATCCCGTAACCGCGTTTCTGGGCGTCGTACTTTGGGTGTCTTTCGACCCTGAGCTGGTTGGCCCCTGAGCCGCTCCCAGGCTGACGACCAGTAAAACGCTCGCCAGTCCATGAGCTATTTGCTTTCGCATTCAGTTGTCACCTCCGTCTCTAAAGTCTGTTCATCCGAAAGTCGTCCTCCAGCGACTCCAGTCCGGTAATGATCTGACGATGCTATAGACCTGGCGCGGGCTCTGTCAATGCTGAATAGCCTGTAGCAAGATTACAGGATAGTTATGGATATCTTACGTAACCTACTGTATGGCTTGAGCCAATGTGCTAATGAGCCTGTGATAACAGTATGTTGCATGTTTATATATTAGTAAATAACCAAGACCTTGGGCGATGTGCAGTTTTTTCACTATCCTTTGTTTTCATTGATTTACGATCAATTCTTAATTTAACCCATAATTTCGGTCGTTTAGCGTGTGGAAGCGCCACGGAGAACGGTCACCCGGCTGGTTCGGTGGTAGGGAATTCGCGAAACAAATTTGCAGGGCCGTGGCTTTCCGATACATTTCCAATATGGCGCCAGTCCCTGCGGTTGTCCTCACCATTGCCGGCTTTGATCCCAGCTCCGGGGCCGGAGTTACGGCTGACATAAAGACGATCGCTGCTCTGGGCTGCTACGGCGTGGCTTGCATTTCGGCTCTGACGGTGCAATCGACGGTCGGGGTTCGACGCGTGGAGGCGGTCGACGCCAAGTTGGTCACGGAGACTCTTACCGAGCTGGCATCGGATGTCGAGATTGCAGCCGTGCACATCGGAATGCTCGGGTCGGGGAAAGTAGCCCGGGTGGTTGCCGAGTTCTTGGCAGACCACAAGCTGCCGAATGTGGTACTGGATCCGATTCTCAAGAGTTCTTCTGGCGCGGATTTGCTGGACGCCGCTGGTGTCCGGCTGCTGATCGAGAAGCTGCTTCCGCTGGCAACGGTGGTCACTCCCAATGTCGACGAAGCATCGGCTTTGACTGGATCGATGGTGACCGATCCCGAGCAGATGCGGGCGGCAGCCCGCAAAATCCACGACATGGGCGCGTCGGCTGTAGTCGTCACCGGCGGCCACCTCGAAAAAGCCATCGATTTATTGAGCTTTACCAGCAAGCGGGGCATTGAGCAGGAGCTTTTCAAGTCCGTACGGTTGAAGTCCAATTGCACGCACGGTACCGGGTGCGCTTTTGCCACCGCGGTAGCGTGCCATCTGGCCATGGGACGGGGTTTGCCCGAAGCAGTCTTGTTGGCCAAGGCGTATGTCACAGCGGCGATCACCAACGCCCATCCGCTGGGGCGTGGTGTTGGACCGGTTCATCATCTCTATCGCATGCAGCAGCAACGGCGGGTAATCGCAGCGGACCCCGAGCCGGTGAATTAGTCTTGGCTTCAAAAGTGGGAAGATTGGAATCTTAAGGATCAAGAGACGAATGATCGGAGAATAATTCGGGGGGATTGGATTTCGCTTTGGCGAACCAACTCGATCTACTTATTCGGCGCGCCCGCCTGCTTCAGCAATATTCCAGCAACAAATGCCACCAGCGCCGCCAGTAACCACTGCGTCCGCCAGGATTGAATGGCCTGAAAATCGGCCAGGTTCTGAACTGAGTAAATGACACCGACCACGAGCGCTGCCATCACGCAACCCAAGCCAGCGAAGAAGGCGATAAGCGAAGCCAGGGGGAGGCCAAGCCATTCCTTCACGTTATGGAATTCCAAAATGTGGAGGAAGTTCAGCGTACGCGCCCAGATGTGTCCGGCGACTGGGCTGGTTCTTAGTTGGCGCGACGAGCCGCAAGCATGGCAGAATTTCGCGCCGACCATGAACTCAGTGTTGCAACCATCGCAGACCTCAACCATCGCCGGGACAGCGGCCTCGGGCGCGGCAACCGGAGGACGCCAGAACTCCTGCGGTGCGTTGTCGATAACTTGAGACATGTACACTCTCTCCCCAAAATCACGCGACGAAGGCAGTAACAAAATTGTCGCAAGCCAGTAACCAAAGCCGAAATCAGCTAAGTTATTGCAACCGCATAAACTTGGCCGTCCGTCGAGGCTGCAGCCGAGGCAAACCTAGGCAAGAATTACTCGTACCCGGCAAAGATGGGACGCCCTTGATCATTATGCCCTTGCCAGAAAGGGCTTTCAGCAGACAAATGTTCAGAGATTGATGTTCTTGGTTCCAACGTTCGCTGCCTTGCAGCATCAGATAAACTTAATAGACCACCTAACCAGAGGAACGCCAATTTGTCTCCCCGCACCCTGTCCCGTTGCAATCTGCTCGTGTTCCTTCTGCTTCTTGGGCACTCGTGGCTAGCGAATCCACAGACGAAACCCCCGGTAAACCCCATTGAGGAGACCTTGTCGTTCCGTCCCAACGACCCGCTAAATCGAGCGGCCTTCGACCATTTCTACAATCTCGATTACGACCGCGCAGTTAAAGAGTTCGATCAGATATTGCAGAGGCATCCGGACGACCCGTTCGCCGTAAATCACTTCTTGACCGCAGTCCTGTTCCGCGAACTCTACCGCATGGGGGCATTGAACACTGGGGAGTACGCCAATGACAGCTTTATCCGAGCGGCCCATCGGCCCGCCGATCCTAAAGTGAAGCAGCAGATCAAGGACCTGGTGCAGCGGGCTCTGGACTTGGAGCAAAAGCGATTGGCGGAGAATTCAAAGGATGCGGTCGCCCTTTATGCCCGCGGGGTGACGCGTGCCCAGTTCGCAACTTATACCGCAATGGTGGAGCGTGCCTGGTTTTCTGCGCTGCGAAACGCAGTGGGTGCAAGGCGCGATCACGAGCGGGTGCTCGAACTGGTGCCCGGGGCCGCGCCAGCCAAGCTGATCGTGGGAGCCCACAATTACGTCATGGGTAGTCTACCCTTGGCACTGCGAGCCGGCGTGACAGTGTTGGGAATCGGTGGAAACAAGGAAAAGGGGCTGCAGTATCTTCACGAGTGTGCGCAAGGCATTGGTGAGACCAGCGCGGATGCCAAGATTCTGCTGGTCCTCTTCTTGCGCCGCGAACACCGCTACCAGGAAGCGCTGCCGCTTGCCCGTGACTTGATCCAGAGTTATCCGCGCGACGTGCTGATGGCGCTTGAGGAAGGGAACCTGCTGCGGGCAGCCGGGAATGACCAGGACGCCGCAGCCGCCTACAGAAAAGTGTGGCAGGATGGGCAGGAAGGCCGGTATGCCGGACTGCATTATGAAATTGCGGCACTGAGTCTAGGCGATTTGCTTCGCACCCAGAAAGACTACGCCAGCGCGGCCGGGGCATATGAGCAGGTGAATGAGGCTCCGCAACCCGATCCGGAAATCGTCCAGAAGGCCGATCTTGCTGCCGGCGAAGTCTATGACCTGATGGGAAAGCGCGACCTCGCCGTAAAGAAGTACCGGGCTGTAATAACCACGGATGCAGGAACTGCACTCGCCGAAAGCGCCAATGAGCACCTGAAAGAGCCTTATCGCGGAGAGTAGAATTGGAACAAGATCGAATAAGGCTACGTATCTGGGAGCAGACTCCAAATGAGGAGGTAGGCGGTGTATTGCAACTATTGCGGAAAAGTGATCCAGGATGACGCGAATATTTGTGCCTACTGCGGCACACGAGTCGGCGCGGTAACGGCGCGAAAACGGCTGGTGCGTCCACGGTTGGATCGAAAGATCGCGGGCGTGTGCGCCGGCTTCGCCGAGTACTTTGATCTGGACGTAACCGTGGTACGGCTGACTTGGTTGTTCGTTGCCCTGATGACCGGCGTGGGCTTGCTAGCGTATCCGATCGCGTGGATCGTGATGCCAGAGGAACCGTTGCGGCTGCCGGCTCCGGCCGCAGCGCAGCAAGTGACAAATCCTTGATGATTCGGAAATTTCCACACAATCATTTCCTTGGGCTTGGCTTCATCGATCTCTAACTCATGGCTCCAGCCGTTCTGTGTTTAAATCTGACAATGCCCCAGATTACGAGCGACGATGCGGTCATATTTTATGAAGTTCTAGGAAGCGGGCCGCCGGTCGTTTTGCTCCATCCTTTTCCGGCCAATCATGAGTTATGGAAACCGGCGGCTCAGGCGCTAGTCTCACACTATCGAATCATTCTTCCCGATTTGCGCGGGCATGGGGATTCGGGCATTGGCGAAGGTCCGGCGACAATGGAGAAGCAGGCTGCGGACATTGCTCGGGTCCTGGATCACGAAAAAATAGGCCGTGCTCCATTCGCGGGAGTTTCGATCGGCGGCTACGTGTTGTTCGAATTCTGGCGGAAGTACCGCTCGCGGGTTGAGGCTCTGGTGCTGTGCAATACGAAGGCCCAGGCCGATAGCGCGGAAGCACGGGCCGGACGGCTGCAGGCAGCGGACGACGTAATGCAGAGCGGGACCGAGCCCTTCTTCGAAAGCCTGGTTCCGAAGCTGATGGGGAAAACGACCTGCGATACCCGTCCAGACCTTGTGGACGGAGCGCTGCGTATGATGCGAAAGATGTCTCCGGAAGATGTCGCCATGGTGCTACGGGGTATGGCGAATCGCCCGGATTCAGTGGAGACACTGAAAACCATCAACGTCCCAACCCTGATTGTGACTGGCGACGAGGATACTTTCACCGGTGTGGCGGAGGCGGAGTTGATGCGACAAAACATACCGGGCAGCCAGATGAAAGTGGTCGCAAGGGCGGGGCATTACTCTCCATGGGAGCAGCCTGAGGAAGTGGGAAAATTAGTGCGGCAGTTCGTGGACGGAAGAGTGGCAGCTAGCAGAACTCACCGAGCCTAGTTTGTTACAATTGCTCGCGGCATGATTGATACCTTCCTGGTCCAAGAAAAGACTGTCGCCAACGCCAAGGGCGATGGCCCGGTGGTCGACGTTAGCAGTGCGTCGAATCGTGTTTTCCTTTTGACCCTCAATATTACCGGCATCGTCGAGCAAGAGTCTTTGGACGTGAGCGTTCACGGATCGGCGGACGGTACAACCTGGGGTCCGAAGCCGGTCACGAATTTTCCGCAGAAGTTCTATCAGGCGCAGCATCCTCTGCTGCTGGATCTGACTGGGCACGCGGAGGTCAAGTTCCTGCGCGCTCACTGGGAAGTGAGCCGCTGGGGCCGTGGGAGCGAAACGCCGATGTTCGAATTCCATGTGACCATGAAAGAGGTGCCTGCCGAAATCCTGAAAGAAGCGACCGCCGAGGCGAAGGCGATGGTATAGAGCAATCGCCTATATTTTCATCCGTATTGTCCCAGGCTGAAGCGGCTCTGCCATCGCGCTACCGGTCGGAACAGCGACTAAGTAGAACGCTCACCTCACCACTCCAATAATTAGGAACAAGGAGATCTGGAGCACCGTGGCCCTTCAAGTCTGCCACAACCAACTGCTTCGGGCCGATGCCGATGTTGGGGCTGACAGGAGATTCAAAAGTTCCGTCCCCCTTGCCGAGGAAAACTTTCAGCGGAGCGTCATTGCCCGTTGCCAGATCCGATTGGCCGTCCATATTGAAATCGGCCGCGACGACACCCCAGCCCCCACCAGTAGGAAAGACGCAGCCCTCTCGAAATGTACCGTTTCCGTTGCCTAGGAGTATTTTTGCTTTGTACTGCTCGCCGGTGAAAAAAGCTACCGCCAAATCCATCTTGCCATCATGGTTGAAATCGGCCGCGGCCACGTTGGTTGGGTAGTGCATACGCCCGGCGACGACGGGCTTCCTAAAGCTTCCATCGCCCTTGCCCTCGTACAGCCACACAGCGTTAGATTCGTAAACCGGTACTGCAAAATCCAGTTTGCCATCGCCGTTGAAGTCGGCGATCGCGACGTCGCCGTAACCGGTGTACGTGGATGGCGGCTTGAACGTGCCATCTCCGTTTCCAAGTAAGACGCTGACCGCCAGGTCAGTGGTCACGACCATGTCCAAAATTCCGTTGTGCCTGAAATCTGCAAATCCGATCGAGTTGGAATAGTTACCCGTTAGCTGATAGATCTTGCCAGCAGTAAAGGTGCCGTCGCCATTTCCCAACAGGATCGATACCTCACCGGAAGATTCACTGAGCGCGGCAATGTCAAGACGCCCATCGCGGTTGAAGTCGCCGACCGCGACCGCAAACCCGCCGACGTTATAGTAGTAGGACGGCGTGGAAAAGCGGCCGCCGCCCTGCCCAATCATGATGGCGACTTGTCCGTCGGCTGTCACCGCCAAGTCGGGTATCCCGTCACCATTGAAGTCACCCGCAGCAACGCCAGAGAGGTCGCCCATAGCCGCAGAGGCCAATGAAGTGGCGAATGTGCCATGCCCCTGACCGTAAATTATGGTTACGCCTTCTGGCCCTTGATCCAGCCATGCGCTGACCATGGCCACGTCGGTTTTGCCATCGTGATTGAAGTCGGCCGCCACGACTTGGTAGGAAGGAGGGTCGTATTCGTGGGCCACACGAAAGGTGCCGTCTCCCCGATTCGAAAGCACGTAGGTCGCAACGATACTGGAAACGATTAGTCCCGGTTTAGTGTCGCTTTCAAATTGAACCGCCGCGATCACGAAGATCGTGCCGCCGGGAGGGGCAACAGCGTAGTTCCTGGCTGGTTGGAACTCTCCGTTTCCCTTGTTGATCAGCACGGATACCGTACCGTTCACACCGTTGGAAGTGGCCAGGTCGATCTTTCCATCGCCATTGAAATCTGCCGCTGTAATGCCGATGGGCTGCAGATCCACCTGATAGTCCACCTTCTTCCGGAATGTCCCATTGCCATTTCCGATGAGGATGCTGACCGCATGACCCGGATCGTTATAGCCCCCGCCAATAGCGACCGCTAAGTCGAGACGGCCGTCTCCGTTGAAATCCGCGACCGCGATGGAACTGGCGGCCTTATCAATAGGGTAGTTGGCTGGTGCCTGGAATGTGCCGTCACCGTTTCCCAGGTACACTTTGACAGCCAGGCTACTACCGGTTGCGCTAGCAACATCCAGGTTGCCGTCGTGATTGAAGTCGCCCACTGCTACGTAATAAGTCCCCACTCCAATAGTGGTCGCCTGCGGTGCCCGAAACGTGCCATCGCCATTGCCCAGCAGAAGTTCCACGGGACCTTCATCATCAACAATGGCAACATCCAGTTTGCCGTCATTATTGAAATCCCCCACGGCAAGCTCGCGTGGAAGTTTGGCTCCCGTGGGGAAACTACCTGCCTTTTGGAAAGTACCGTCTTTCTTTCCCAGCAGAACGTCCAGGTTGCCGGTAAACCAGTCGTCCGTAATCAGATCCAAGATGCCATCGTGGTTGAAATCCCCCAGAGCCAGCGATGCGCCTGTTACACCAGTTAAATAGTTATGGCTGGGGAAAAAAGGCTGGCACAGTCCGGCGTGGGATTCGTAATAGGATGTCCCCGCCGAATTCACTTGTGCGGAGCCGGAATAAGGCCACAAAATGAACGATCCGAGCAGAAGGGTGGCCATCCATTCACAGCAGAATTGGGTTCGCATGTATCCGGCTCCGGCTGCAATGAGTGATCGTTACGGCGCCTGACTTCAAACAGAATCGCCTTTCCGATTCCAAAAGAGCTTGATCATATACCCATTCCAGCTATACGCAACATGCGAAAAGATTTTCACTTGAAGCAGGTTTTACAGTCCGGGGGTCGCCTTCGGGACCGCCCAGAAACCAGAGTGCAGCTCTCAGTTCTTCCATCTGAGAGTCGAAGCCTCAGCTTCGCTTCGGCTATATTGAGTGAGAGATGTCGAGGGACACAAGAAATTCCACGGTCGTGATTCACCCAGCGCGGAACATCGCGGGAGCCCTGCGGCTGCCAGGTGATAAGTCCATCTCGCATCGATATGCGATGTTGGCTGCCATCGCCGAAGGCACGACGGGGCTGGAGAATTTTTCCACCGGCGCGGATTGCGCGAGTACGCTGGCTTGTCTCGCCACGCTGGGAGTGGGGGTGGAGCGAAACGAAAACGCCGTTGTGATCCACGGACACGGTCCCAAGCTCCAACCTCCTAAGCAAGCGTTGGATTGCGGCAACTCGGGATCGACCATGCGCATGCTCAGCGGCATTCTGGCCGGCCAAGCATTTACCAGTGAACTCGTGGGTGACGAATCGCTGTCGCGGCGGCCTATGGCACGGATCATTACGCCGCTGGAAGCGATGGGCGCTCAACTTGTCGCCAACGATGGTGGGCGTCCGCCTCTGCGCATTAGTGGCATGCCTCTAAAGGGGATTGACTATAAGATGCCTGTGGCCAGCGCGCAGGTGAAGACGGCCTTGCTGTTTGCTGGGTTGTTCGCGGAAGGAGAAACCTGCGTAGAAGAACCGGTCCGCACGCGGGATCACGGGGAACTGGCCCTGCGAGCGTATGGTGCCGAAGTGACCCAGCATGGCAATCAAGCGCAGATTGCAGGCGGACAAAAACTCCACGCCATCAAGGCGGAGATTCCCGGCGATCTTTCCAGCGCAGCATTTTTTCTTTGTGCGGCGGCGTTGTTTCCCGAATCGCGCCTGCAGATCAGCGGCTTGCTGATGAATCCAACGCGAGCCCGATTACTCGACATCTTGATTTTGATGGGTGTGGGCATCTCCGTCGCCGAATTGGAGGACAAACATGGAGAGTTGGTTGGGACCGTGGAAGTGGACGGACGGGACTTGCGAGGGGCAAAGATTGCCGGCGCAGATACCGCGGCGCTGATCGACGAGATCCCGGTGCTGGCCGCCATTGCCCCCTATACGTCATCCGGCATCGAAGTCCGCGATGCCAGGGAGTTGAGGGTGAAAGAATCGGACCGGATTGCCGCAATCGTGACCAATCTGCGAGCCATGGGGGCGGAGGTCGAGGAACTCGAGAACGGCCTCGCAATTCCAGGCAAACAAAAATTGCGCGGAGCGGGGATTGATTCGTTTGGCGACCATCGGATCGCGATGGCGTTTGCAGTTGCAGCTTTGCGGGCGGAAGGCGAGACGACAATTCACGGGGCCGATGCGGCGGTGATTTCCTGCCCAGGCTTCTTTGCGGCGCTGGAAGCCTTATCGCAAAGGTGAAAGATGATGCAAGGGCCTTTAGCGATGCGTTGCTCAAGCCCTTAAATCGGCGTTAGAGTTTGAAAGGGCGCGGCTTTTCAACCGCGCCGTTACAACCTCTGAACGACCTACGGCATGGCTGGAAGCCATGCCCTCCCAAAGCCGCAGCGGTCGAACGAATCTTAAATGTGTTCCGTTTTCCCGTCGTATTTCACAGTGCCGTTTTTCTGATTTTCCTGGTCGACATCCTGGTTCGTTAAAGTGCGCGCCGCTTTGCCGGCACGGGGTGAGCTTGCCATCAAGTGGGTTGCACTCTCGCTGCTCTGCCACGAGGCCACACCAACGTCAAATGCACGAGCTCTGTGAGCAGGTCTGCCCTCGGGCGCGGACTCGGCAGCTGTCTCCGCCGCGGATGGACCGAGCCAGGTTGGCTGGGTGTACGAAGGAGACCAGATGGCCTGGCTGTAGGGTCCGGCCGGAGGCTGTGACACGAAGGAAAGTGTGGCGTTGGTCGCACCTGCCACATTTCCGAAAGTGGCATTGCTCGCTCCCGCCGCCGCAGGCGACACGGTTGCGAGCGTCACCGACGGAGTTGTGACCAGAGGCACGAAAGGCGCTGCATAGACGCCGTAAGCAGGAACCCAGTTGCTGGCCGTGCCTCCGATTACGGTGGCTTGAGCAGCCGATAGTCCAGACAGCAATAAAATCATGGACACAGTTTTTAGTGAACGCATCGAATCCTCCACAGACTTACGGGAGCATCATAACCTGAAAACTGGCTCTGGGCGCGGCTTTTATTACGATCCGACGTAGCGGGCGTAGAGACTTCTGGCTATAGTCTTATCGGTTGTACCCTTGATAATCGCCCGGCCGTCGGGAAAGAGCGTCAATTCGTAGGGCTCCTGCCAGAACTTCAGCACGAAGTCGTTGTGGCGCACCGTACCCAGCGGTTGCAACTGCTCGCTGAGTTGCGCCAGATCGACTGGCCGGTGGCGTTCGTGAATCTGCACCGAGTTGCGTCCGCATAACGTAATGTGTGGGCGGCCTTCTCCAGCAAGGTGAGGGAACTCATGTTCTCCGCAGGTTCGGCATCCGGCGCGGGGCTTGTCCGCCGCCACCTCGGCGCGCTCGTTCCTCCACACGTCGAAGGATAGCAGCGTCCGCCGGAGTTGGTCGCCGGCTCCGACCAACAGTTTCACAGCTTCCGTCGCCGCGATCGAAGCGGCAAGATTTACGGCCGAGTTCAAAATCCCTGCCGTCTCGCAGGTTTCAAAGGTCCCTTGCGGAGGATCGGCGAAAATACAAGCCAGACATGCGGTCTCGCCGGGAAGCACGTTCAGGGTGACACCATAGCTGCCGACGGCAGCGGTGTAAATCCATGGGATAGAATTCTTCACGGCGAAATCGTTGACCAGGTAACGGGTTTCAAAGTTGTCAGTGCCATCGAGAATAAGCCGGATATTTTCGAGGAGAACGCCGACATTGGCTGGCGTTAGATCGGCTACGTGGGGTTCGATCACGATCTGGGAATTGAAAGCGAGAATTTTTCTGGCAGCAGCGATAGCCTTTGGCAGGGATTCGGCGGCATCAGCTTCATCAAACAGCGATTGCCGCTGCAGATTGCTGGGCTCGACGTAGTCGCGATCGATGATTCGGATGGTGCCCACGCCCGCGCGCGCCAGCAGGGACGCGAACGCCGACCCAGTGGCGCCGCAACCTACAATGGCAATGCGCGAAGCGGTCAGCCTACCCTGGCCTTCAGCCCCGATCCCGCGGAAAAGCACCTGGCGCGAGTACCTGTCGTCCTGTTCCAAAGAGGTCATCAGTTCCACACCCACAAACCATTATGATAGGGGCCACGCTGATTTCCAAACGAGCGAAGGCATGATCCAAGGAGAAGTTCTGGGTGCGGATTAAAGAGAGAGCGAACGTTGCACGATTTCAAGCGCAGAATACAACATTGCTCGGCATGGGTTCATCGAACTGAGTAACCACCTAGACATGATAGGGGAGCCTGTTTGCAGCTAAGGGGGACTTCGTTCGCAACCCCGATTGTCCTGGCGCTCACGGCGATGTGTGCCATGCGAGCGTCAGCCGAATCTTCTACGAGGCTACAAGAACAGGCTCCGCGGGTCGAAGTCCAATCGCCAGCCGTTCCCGCCGACGATCCCATGGCCCAGTACCAGGGGCTCATCGTCGCGGAAATACGCTGGCCTGACGTTCCCTCTGACATTGACCAGAAGCGCTGGCTCGCGCTCATCCCCCAACAGGTGGGCAAACCGCTGGATCGCGAACTTATCCGCGAAAGCATTCATAAGCTTCATCAGACCGGGCGCTTCGCCGATATCCGCGTAGAGGCGGAGCGAACCTCCGACGGCAAGGTTTCCTTGACGTTCTTTACCGCGCCCAACTACTTCGTTGGAAGCATTAACGTCCAGGGTGTTCCCAACCGGCCGACCGCCGGACAAGTGGTGAACGCTTCGAAGTTTCAATTGGGAGATCTGTTCACTCCCGACCAAGTCGAGCGCGCCCTGACTAACATCAGGCGACTCATGGAGGAGAATGGCTATTACCGTTCGACGGTCAAGGAACAGGAGCGGAAGCATCCGGAAAGGCAGCAGGTCGACATACTTTTCCAAATCAATCCAGGATCCCAGGCACGGGTGGGAAATGTAACCGTGACCGGCAGTCCAGGGTATTCGCAAGGGCAGATTCAAGATATTGCAAAAATGCATCCCGGCAATCCGGTTACGGTGCAACGCGTCAGCAATGCGCTGGATCGACTGCGGAAGACGTATCAAAAACAGAATCGATTGCTGGCCCAGGTTTTCGTATCCAAAAAGACCTACAGGGAACAGGTGAACGTTGTGGATTATAACTTCGACATCGTACCCGGACCGAAGGTTCAGGTGATTGCGGAAGGGTTCAAGATCAAACGAGGAGTACTCAAACAAAATGTACCGATCTTCGAAGAGAACGCTGTCGATGAAGACCTGCTGAGCGAAGGCCGGCGGAACCTCCTTAACTTCCTTCAGAGCCGCGGGTACTTCGATGCCAGAGTGGGCCTGAAGCAGCAGTCAGATACTGCTGGAAACGAACTGCAAATTATTTATGTGATCGATCCCGGCGCGCGGCACAGGTTGGTAAAACTGGAGTTCAGAGGAAATAAATACTTCCTAACCGAACGTCTGCGCTCCCGCATGCAGGTGCATCCGGCTGCGCGGTTCGAGTCGCGTGGCCGCTACAGTCAGGGATTGCTTAGTGGCGACATTCGTGGACTCGAGGATCTCTACCGGGCCAATGGCTTCCAGCAGGTCAAGATAACCACCAATATCGTCGATGACTATAACGGACATGAAAATGACCTTGCGCTTACACTCTCAGTCGACGAAGGTCCGCAAACACTAGTGGGAGCGTTCCACATGGAAGGCAATCAGGCGTTCCCGGAAACACAGCTTGCAACCCTCATCAACACGGCGCCAGGTCAGCCTTTTTCCGAGTTCAACATTGCGCAGGACCGCGACAATCTTCTGAACTACTACTTCAACCATGGTTTTCCTCGCGCCAGTTTCGAGGCGGCAGCGAAACCCCTGCCTAATGAACCCAACCGTATGGAGGTTACTTTCAAAATCCACGAAGGAGAGCAGGTTTTCGTCGACAACGTGTTCGTGTCTGGATTGAACTACACCAAGCCATTCATTGTGCAGCGTGAGCTGCAAGTCAAATCCGGAGATCCGCTCAGTCAAATCGATATGCTGCAAACCCAGCAGCGGCTGTATGACCTGAGTATCTTCAGCCAAGTGGGTACGGCAGTGCAAAATCCTAATGGCAATGAGCCGGAGAAGAATGTCCTGGTCGATGTTGAAGAGGCCAAGCGCTACACATTCAATTACGGCGTAGGCTTGGAATTCCAGACGGGTCAGCCTTCGGCCGTAGGCAGCAATCAGGCGAAGGGTGAAACGGGAGTAAGTCCACGGGTCTCGTTGGATATTACCCGTCTCAATTTCCGCGGACGCAACCACACCATCACTTTCAAGGCCGACGTCGGCAGCCTGCAGCAGCGCGGCCTCATCAGCTACACCGCGCCGCGCTGGTTCAACAGTCAGAATTGGAAGCTGTCTTTTACCGCCTTCTATGACAATACGGTGGACGTCACTACATTTACGTCGCAACGTCTGGAGGGATCCGTACAGGCTGAGCAGACGATCAGCAAAGCTACCACTATGGATTATCGCTTTACCTATCGCCGGGTCAAGGCCAGCAATATAAATATCAGCCCCGCCTTGATCCCGCTACTTTCACTTCCAGTACGCGTCGGCGAGCCGGGCTTCAGCTACATTCGCAATAAGCGTGACAACAATCTGGAATCCACCAAGGGCAGCTACACCACGGTCGACGCCGGAGTCGCTTCCAGTTACTTCGGTTCGGAGGCGGATTTCAGCAGCATTCTCACCCAGAATTCCACTTATCACGCATTTGGCAAGAACCGGCCGACGGAGAAAAAATTCGTGTTCGCGCGTTCGTTGCGAATCGGGGTAGAGACTGCCTTCGGCAACACTGCAATCCTTCCGCCGGGGCAAGCGTGTCCGAACCCAACCGAAACGACCTGTCCATCCACCACCGTTATCCCGCTAGCCGAACGTTTTTTTACCGGCGGCGGCAACTCCCATCGCGGTTTCGGGTTAAATCAGGCAGGCCCACGCGATCCCACGACCGGGTTTCCCGTGGGCGGGAGCGCTCTTTTTCTAAACAACGTGGAGATGCGTTTTCCACCAACGACGCTGCCTTTCTTCCAGGACAACCTCAGCTTCGCTGTTTTTGAAGACGCGGGGAACATCTTTACGGATGGCCGGAGTATGTTAGACAACCTGCTTCGCTGGCGCCAGAAGGATCCGCAACTTTGTTTGCAGCAAAGCACTGCGACCCAATGCGATTACAGCTACATCTCCCACGCAGTCGGAGTCGGCGTGCGCTACAAGACCCCGATCGGTCCAGTGCGCTTCGATTTCGGGTACAATTTAAATCCACCGGCATTCCCTAGTACCCAAACGGTAACCAATAGCGCGGGCCAATCGGTAAGCACTTTCGTACCGCAGCACGCATCTCATTTCAACGTTTATTTTAGTATTGGACAGAGCTTCTGATGAATCAAAAGTACCCAACTCTTACCTGCATTATTCTCTTGCTAGCGATCGCCTTGCCCGCCCGCGCCGGCGACGTTTTGGATCGCATCGTCGCTACTGTAAACAACCACATCATCCTGCAGAGCGAGTGGCAGGATGCTGTACGCTACGAAGCCTTCGTCGCCGGTCGCGCGCTCGACCAGCTGCAGCCCGGGGATCGTAAGGCTGCCTTGGACCGCCTGATCGATCAGGAGTTGCTGCGTGAGCAGATGCGTTCCTCGGGTTTTCCCCATGCCAGCAACGAAGACGTCGAGAAGCGCATTCAGGAGATTCGTAAGCAGTACCCCGGTGCGGAAACTGAAGCAGGCTGGCAAGCTGCACTAGCGCGTTACGGATTAACCGAGAACGAACTGAAAAGGCGCGTGTCTCTCCAGGTCGACTTGATGGGTTTGGTGGACTCCCGGCTGCGCCCGAACGTTGTTATCGACCCCAAAAGCATTGAG
Source organism: uncultured Acidobacteriota bacterium (assembly GCA_963832245.1). Taxonomy (GTDB): domain Bacteria; phylum Acidobacteriota; class Terriglobia; order Terriglobales; family Acidobacteriaceae; genus JABDBE01. The sequence continues at coordinate 529,764 of CAWHTG010000003.1, read as the reverse complement.
AGTTACTACAATCAAGAGCTTCTTCCCCAGCTCCGGCAATCCGGCGCTCAGCAGGTCCCCCTCGCCGAAGTCACCCCCAAGATCAAGGAACTGCTCACCCAGCAGAAGATGAACCAGATGTTGATTGCCTGGCTGCAAGATCTGCGCTCCGGAAGCCGGATCAGCACAGCCGAGGATTCCCAAGGCCAGTTGCGATGAGCGAACCCGGCGCCAAGCCGCGCTGGCGCAGGTTCCGCAATTATCTGTTGCTCGCTGGACTCGCAGGCTTGCTCCTGTTGGGCGCAGTGAGCTGGTACGCCACTACCGATTCTTTCCAAGCCTTGGTCCGGCGACGCCTGGTAGCTGAGTTGCAGCGGGTCACGGGCGGTCAGGTAGAGCTGGGCGGGATTCACACCATCCCTTTCCGCTTCCAGGTAGACATTCGAGACCTCACGATCCACGGACGCGAGTCAGCAAGTGAAGTTCCGTATGCACACGTGGACCGGCTGGTCGCGCGACTCAAAGTAATTTCGGTTTTGGAAACCGAGTTTGGGTTCGCGTCCCTGGTTCTCGATCGTCCCGTCGTGCATGTTGTTGTCTATCCTGACGGCACTACCAATCAACCTGCTCCCAAGTTGAAGGGAGCCTCAACACGAACATCGATTGAGCAATTGTTCTCGCTTTCGATCGGTCAGCTCGAAGTACGCCGCGGAGAGTTGCTCTGGAATGATGAGAAAACTCCATTCGACTTCACCGTGAACGATGTGTCGGCGGATATGAGCTACTCTCTGGTGCACCGCCGGTATGAAGGCAATCTGTTGCTCGGGAAAATTGACACAAGAGTGGAAAACTATCGACCGGTGGCCTGGATGGCGGAAGCCCACTTCACCTTGAACCACGACGGAATTGAAGTCAAATCGTTGAAGGCGACTTCGGGACGTTCGCGATTGCAAGCGAGTGGCCGGCTGGTCAATTTACATCAACCGAATATCGTCGCCAAATACGATCTCACTCTGGATCTGGCCGAAGTCAGCGCGGTTGTGCGTCGTAATGAAATACGGCAGGGTGTTCTCCAGGCGACTGGTGAAGGTTCATGGTCATCGGCGGTCTTCTCCTCAACTGGAAAGCTCTCGGTGAGGAACTTCGATTGGCGTGATCAAACGGTGGGCCTGCACGATGCGACCCTGAGCAGCGACTATGCGGTCAGCAGTCAGCGGCTCGCGTTTTCTCAACTTCAGGCAAAGCTGCTAGGAGGAGAAGTAACTGGCGATGGCGAAGCCATTAACTGGCTTAATACGGCTCCGGCCAAGAAAAATGTGAAGGGGAACGCTCCCGACGAGCAGAAGGGAATTATTCGTCTTCGCCTGAAAGATCTTTCCGCTTCCGAAGTGGCAATCGCTCTATCCTCTTCTGCCCGACCGTTCAGTCGTCTGCACCTGGCGGGGGCTGCCAGCGGGAAAGTTGTTGCCCAGTGGCGAGGCTCGCTGCACAAGACGGAGGCTGAGATCGCGGTGGACGTGACCGCCCCGCCACACCCGAGCGCCGCAGAACTGCCGCTGAATGCACACGCGTATGCGAAGTACCGCGCAGCTTCCGGCGAGTTGAAGGTGGTCGAATTCAATGCCTCCACCCGCGCCACTCAAGTTCGGGCCGCCGGCACGCTTTCCTCAACTGCCGCACTAAACGTCTCCCTTACAACTTCCGACCTTGGCGAATGGCAACCGGCCCTCGCAGCCCTGGGCTACCAGGAGCAGATTCCAGTAGTTCTGCGAGGGCATGCTGCATTCAGCGGCACTGCAACCGGCAGACTTTCTGCTATCGCCTTTGCCGGCAACCTGCAGTCGGAAGACTTCGATTTGTTAATTCCGGCAACATCCCATGGACCGAAAAAAAATATACACTGCGATTCTCTGGTCGCGGATGTTCAGTTATCACCGTATGCGTTCGCGGCGCATAACGGCCGACTGCATCATGGGCAGACCACGGTCGCGTTCGACGTCAACACCGGCCTGCAAGACAGACAGTTCACCGATTCGAGTCCGATCTCGGCTCGCGTTGACATCCGCAACGCCGATATGGATGAACTTCTCGCTTTAAGTGGATATGAGTTTCCGGTCAGCGGAACCGTCGATCTATCTGTCCGAGCAGAAGGCACGAAGGCAGCGCCGCACGGCACAGGCCGGATTGAACTCTCGGACGCAGAGATAGGCGGCAAACCCGTCCAACGTCTGGACTCCAATTTACAGTTCGACCGCGACCAAATCTCTTTGGATGATCTTCATCTTGCGTATTACGACGCGCGCGTCGCCGGCGCCGGTACCTATAACTTTTCCAATCACGGTTTACGCCTCAACCTGAACGGAGACAACTTTGATCTGGCTGGGATTCCCCAGCTTCAGGCCAGCCGCGTGAGCGTGGACGGTCGCATGGATTTCACCGTTCAGGCTTCGGGCACGTTGGAGGAGCCGGCGATCAATGCGAACATCCATTTGCGCGATCTTGCTTTTGATCATGAAGTAGCCGGTAACTATACGTTAGAAACAGCGACTCAAGGCTCCGAACTGCACGTGAGCGGGCACTCACAATTCAAAGACGCAGAGTTGAACATCGATGGTAAAGTTCAGTTGCGCGGAGATTGGCCGACCACAGTAAACCTGCATTTCAACCGCCTCGATGTGGATTCGCTAGCCAGAGCCTATTTGAAACGCCGCGTGACGGGCTTGTCGACGGTGACCGGCGACCTTCAGCTGCGAGGCCCGCTGCGCAACCCCAGCCAACTGGAGATCGTGGGCAATCTCAACGATTTCTTTGCTGATATTGAGCACATTAAGGTTCGCAACAACGGTCCCATCAGCTTTGACATTTCCAACAAATTCCTTCGAATCCAGCAATTCCATTTGATTGGGGAAGGCACCGACCTTACAGTGGGCGGCGCTATAAGGCTCGATGGGGAGCGAGAACTCGACTTGCTCGCTCAGGGTCACGCGAATCTACAGCTCATTCAGAGTTTCAATTCCGACTTCACCACTTCGGGCGAGGTCGCGGTTGACTTGACGGTTGGAGGCACAGTCAGCAAGCCCACCACACAGGGCAGGTTGCAGGTTGCGAACGGCTCGATCGCTTACAGCGATCTACCGAGCGCCCTCAACGCCATTAACGGATCTCTCGTATTCAATGAGGACCGGTTGCAGATCGAAACGCTCACCGCGCGTGTGGGCGGCGGTAACGTCACTTTTGGCGGCTACGCCACTGCTTACAACCGTCAAATCAATTTTAATCTGACGCTTGAAACTCAGGACGTGCGTTTACGGTATCCCCCGGGTGTGAGTTCCATGGCCAATGCTGAATTGCGATGGGCAGGCTCTTCCACTGCCTCGGTGCTCTCTGGAGATGTCACCATCAGCAAGCTGGCAGTGACTCCCGGATTCGATTTCGGCGCGAGTCTGGCCCGCGCCGCTCAGAGTTCGGCGCTGCCGCAAACCAATCCTCTCCTGAACCGTATCCGGATGGATGTGCACATCGTGACTACGCCGGAATTGCAAATGCAGACGGCAGTTGTCAGGCTTTCAGGTGACGCTGATCTGCATCTTCGGGGCACGGCGGCCAAACCGGTTCTGCTCGGCCGCGCCGACATAACCGAGGGCGAAGTTTACTTCAATGGAACCAAGTACCGCATGGAACGCGGCGATATAACCTTTACCAACCCGGTAACAACGACCCCTGTGCTCGATCTGCAAGCTTCTACCCATGTTCGCGATTACGACATCACCGTCAATTTGAATGGCGGACTCGACAAGCTCAATTTAACTTACCATTCCGAACCGCCGTTGCCCGTGGCGGATATCATCAGCTTGCTTGCGCTGGGGCAAACTCAACAGCAATCCGCGCAATTGCAGCAGACCGGGCAATCACCATTTGCCCAACAAGCCTCCAGCGCCATACTCGCTGAAGCTCTGAACTCGGCTATCAGCAACCGCTCCCGAAGTTTGTTTGGAATTAGCCACATCCGGGTCGATCCCCAGGGTCTGAACACCGAAACGTCTCCCACTACGAGCTCGCCTGCAGTCACTATCGAGCAGCAGGTGAAGGACAACGTTACCCTGACTTACACTACAAACGTCTCGCAAACCTCGCAGCAAATCATCCAGGCGGAATACAACATTACACGCGATCTCTCTATTTTGGCGCTACGCGACTACAACGGCGTGATTAGCTTTGAAGTGCGAATTCGCCGCCGCAAGAAGTAGCCAGGTTTCCCCGCAGAAAACCTGCAAGTTTCCCGTTTTTCCACGTTTATTGTCTGTAGAGACGTAGCTAGCTACATCTCTACCCGGCAACGGAGAACGCATACAACATCATCTAAATCATGAAGAGGAAAGTAGGATGCAAAAACAAAGGGGTTTCTCCCTGATTGAGCTATTGATTGTAGTGGCGATTATTCTCATCATCGCGGCCATCGCTATTCCAAACCTGCTGCGCGCAAGGATTTCGGCGAATGAATCGTCGGCAGCCAGTTCGATTCGAACCGTCAACACCGCTCAAGTCTCTTATGTTTCTACCTATCCAAGCATGGGCTACGCGAATTCTCTGGCGGCGCTAGGTCCGCCGGCTTCGACCGGCTGCCCCCCAAGCGGCCCGCTAGCGGCGAATGCTTGCCTGATCGACTTCGGGCTGTCGAGCGCCACCGCCCCAGCCACAGCTAAGAGCGGCTATTATTTCGGAATCGGCGCGCCCGGTGGCGGCCCCCCAAACGGAGGCTATACCGTAGGGGGCGCTCCGGCAGCGTTCAACCAGAGCGGCGTACGCGGCTTCTGCTCGAATGAGGACGGCGTGATCCGCGTTGCTTCCTCCTGGAACGCTGCGCCGGCCACGGTGAATGCGACTTGCCTCAATGCTCCATATACTCAGCTGCAGTAGCTGGTAGACAATCCCCAAATAGTCATCCCTCGTCTCTCCGGATGACGCCTGATGATGGGATACACTCTAGCTGCTCTACCTCGTGAAAACGCGTCCTCAACCGAGTCCTGCTGTTTCCGGCTTCGATCGGCTCGGACGCTTTGCCTTCCTCCAGCCTTCCTTTACGATCTGGCGAGCCCGGCCAATGGCGAGAGAGTCCGCGGGCACGTCATCAGTGATACAGGAAGCGGCGCCCACATAAGCGCCTTTTCCGATTCTTACCGGAGCAACCAACGTCGCATCACTGCCAATGAATGCGCCATCGTCGATGACGGTAGCGTGTTTGCGCTCTCCGTCGTAGTTGCAGGTGATCGTGCCCGCCCCGACATTCACGTCCTCACCGATTTCGGAGTCACCCAGATAGCTCAGGTGATTGGCTTTCGATCTTTTGCCCAGACGGGTTTTCTTGGTCTCAACAAAATTCCCTACATGCGCATCTTCGCCGATCTCGCTCCCGGGGCGAAGATGAGAGTAGGGTCCGAGCGTCGCTCCTGTGCTCACACGAGCACCATCGAGAACACAGCCCGGTCGAATCAGCACATTGTCCGCAATCACGGAATCTTTAATCACGCTGTAGGAGCGGATCCGGCAATCACTGCCAATGCGCGTCTTGCCTAGAATCTGCACGAACGGCTCGACGGTGCTATCGGAGCCGATCTCAACATCCCAATCGATCACGCAGGTTTGCGGATAAAAAATTGTCACCCCTTCGGTCATTAGTTGCCGGCACTTCGCCAAACGCATGCGCTGGTCAAGGTCCACCAGTTCGCGACGGGTGTTAGTGCCCAAGATCTCGTGAGGATCGCTGGCTGCCACGGCCATCACTCGCTCCTTCGCCTTCCGTAGAATCGCCGCCATATCAGTGAGGTAAAACTCGCCGTGGGGATTCTCGTTGCTTAGTTCATCGATGTGGGAGAAAAGCAGCGCCGCATCGAACGCGTAGAAGCCGGAGTTGATTTCCTGAATTTTGCGTTGCGCCGGAGTTGCAGATTTCTCCTCGACGATGGCCTTCACCTCCGGACTCTTTTGGCTCGCGCGGATCACTCTTCCATAACCCGTTGGGTCGTACAATTGCGCACTCAGAATTGTCATTGCCGGATGTTTGGAGCTGTGGAAGTCGCGAAGCTTCTGGATCGTCTGCGCACTGATCAATGGAGCATCCCCGGAGAGCACGATGACGTGGTCATAGGACGCCAAAGCCTCCCGTGCAACCATCAGAGCGTGGCCAGTACCGCGCTGTTCCTTTTGAACGATGAAGTTGATCCCGGTGTGGGCAACTGCTTCGCGGACGCGGTCGGCTTCATGACCAATAATGGCGTACACATCCTGCGCCGGAACGACCTTCGTAGCCGCGGCGATTACGTGCGCCAGCAGCGGTTTCCCTCCGACCTCGTGCAAAACTTTGGGATGTTTGGATTTGAGCCGCGTCCCCTTGCCGGCGGCCATAATCGCAATAGCAATACGCGGAACGCGATGCGAGGGATTGGTCTTGGTTTGTGGCATCCAAACCAATATACCGCGAGTCAATATAGGCGCGGCGTCTTCGCCCGTGCGGGTGCAGGAGAAAATTCCAGACCAGACAGCCGAAGTTTGGTTGAGTATGCGTCCAGCCTGGACCGCACGGGCGACGACGTCCGCACCTACATGGACAGCTTCATGACCGCTGGCGCGTCGAAGCTGACCGCTCACCCGATCGCGCCCGCGCCGCCAACTCGATCACGTCGCGGGCAATCCGAGCGGTGGCATGTCGAGCCACTTCGCCTTCATCAAGATAATCACCGAGCACGGGGCGGACCCCTAGCTTCTCAATAGCTTCTTCGTCAACCACCACTTGAGCGGCCCCCTCAAGCGCATACTTTGCCTTCAACTGGTCAGAGATCGGTGCGCGATTGAGAAGCGCATAGTCGAAAATCTGCGCCTGGGCGTGCCGATTGAGGGCCCGAATATGGTCGGCAGCGGTGCGTCCCAAGCTCTCATTGGCCTGGGTCATCAAATTACAAACATAAACCTTGGTCGCGGGGGACGACGCAATGCCCTGGGCAATCCCATGCACCAGCAAATTGGGAATAAGGCTCGTAAAGAGCGAACCCGGGCCAATCGTGATCAGATCGGCGCCCGCAATCGCTTCCAAAGTTTGGGGAAGAGGTTCAACGTCAGGGGGAACCAAAAAGAGTTCTTTGATCCGGCCCTTGCTCGCAGTGATTTTGGTTTCGCCGCGTACCCGCGTTCCGTCCTCCATAAGGGCTTCCAGTTCGACGTTGGCGGTAGTGGCAGGATAGATATGCCCCCGTGTCACCAGAATTTCAGAAGATAAACGCACGGCTTCGCTGAAATCTTTCGTCACTTCGGTCAACGCCGCAAGAAAAAGATTGCCGAAGCTGTGCCCCTCAAGTCCCGGGCCTTTATCGAACCGATGACGGAACAGCTTGGAGAGCAAAGCCTCGTCTTCGGAAAGAGCGACGATGCAATTGCGAATGTCGCCGGGCGGAAGCATGTTCAGTTCCTTGCGCAGGCGTCCGCTGGAACCGCCATCGTCGCTGACCGTAACCACCGCCGAAAGATCGGAGATCTCCGGCTTGCCTGCTTGCCCCGAGGGGCGGTCCGGACCGACGTACCATTTGAGTCCCTTCAAGAGCGTGGAAAGGCCTGTACCTCCACCAATCGCAACTACCCGCAGACCACTGCTTGCAATGGCAGAGGGCGAACGTTGCAGAGTTTCGGGGTGTTCGTTGGAATAGCCCATGAGGGCTGCCTAGCGATCCTCGTCAGCATCGGCCGGGGAATGCAATTCAGCCCCAGGGTCGGGATACAACAGCTCTGTAAAACGCGGGTCCTCGGCCAGATTCTGAAAATCGGAATCGTTTCGCGCCTGGAAACGAAGCCCCGGATTCAGCCGGATCGCATTGTCGAGATGCCGCAGGGAATCCTCCACGTGCCCGGTAAGGCAATCCAAAGCCGCGAGGCCATACGCCACGTAGTCGGCTTTCGGAGCCTGCTTCGACAATTTGTCCAGGTGTTCGCGCGCACCCACGTAATCGCCAACATTCATCAGGGAAATCGCGTAATCGTAATGTTCTTCGGAATTCTTAAACTGGGTAACGGAACGCTCCATTTGCTGGTTGCACGCGTTCAGGTGGACGGAGGCTCGATCCACCAGCTCCTTGCTCGCCCCGGCAACAACTTTTTGCAGGTAGGACTTCGCTTTGTCGAATTTGTGCTCTTGCATGGCGCGCAGCCCCGCTTCGTAATTCTGCACAGCCTGGGCAAAACGAGGATCGTCGGCGACCGATTTCTTGGGTGTGGGCTTTTGTGCCATTTGCAGAATTCTTCCTGTACTCTTCGTAAACGTACCTCTTATCTTAATCTTAAATTCCCTAAACTAACTCTGAGGATTAGCGTCATGCCGGATGCGCCTTCGTGACTTGCGATTCAAGCTGTCGACATTCCCGGCGGCGAAACGGCTGCGTACCTGAGCAATTTGTACGCAGAATTCGTTAGCATGTCGCGCGATCCGAACCCCATCACGCTAATTGGATGCAGCCGCCGTTTCCAGGTTCACCTGCCGCCACTCGCCTTGCATGATCCCCTTACGGATCTGGGATGCAGTTTTGCCCTTCCGATTTTCGGAATAAGAGTAATACAACTCCTTCAAGCAGATGTCGCAGCGCGCCCCGTGAGTACTTTCAAAGCAGCTATGCAAGCTGTTATGGCCCATCCGGTCGCAGTAACAGTAACAGGGCTGTTGATGCAAAACGGCTGGTATCTTCGCCGCCAAATCATAGGCGTACGTCTGGTAGCGAAACTGAGCATTGTCCGCCCACAATTGATCTGGCCCGAGGATGGGAGGAAGCTTAGCGCCTTTCGCCGGCGGCCCCGCATTGTACGCGGGGACGACCCCTCCCTGTTGAGAAGTGGCCCAGGGAGCCGACACCGTCAGAACCACCAGGAAAACAAAAGCCACTGCCGATCCACGCGTCAACATAAACCCGGTTCCTCGTCCCACTAATTGATATTGTAACGCGAATCTGGTAGCCCGCGCACCCAGCCGGGAGCAAGTGATACTCTTCATTCCTGGCCACGGGATGCCGGTCCACAGGAATTGCAGCGGCGTTCGTGCTTTAATGCCTTGATACCATGCCAAAGAAATCAACTGGCCACGGCCACGATACTCCCTACGTCCGCCTGCAGAAGAACTATTGTTTCGGCTGTGGCAAGAACAATCCTGAAGGCATGCGCCTCAAGTTCACCTACGACGAAGAACGCGATTGCTTCGTCTGCCGCTTCCGGTTGGGCAAGCGCTACACCGGTCCGCCAGGCCACGCCCACGGAGGCATTATTGCCACACTGCTGGATGAGGCTATGGGCAAGGTAAACAAGCTGCGTCACGTAATCGCGTTGACCTCGCAGATCACCGTGGACTATCTGAAGCCCGTGCCGCTGAATAAGCCGCTGCGCGTAGAATCCCGCGAAGTGCGCGTCCGCGGCCGAGAGCACATCAACATGGCCGAAATCCTCAATCCCCAAGGTGAGGTGCTGGCCCGCAGCCGAGGCCTGTTCATCGCCATCGATCCCGAAAAAATGTTCGCCAAGTTTGTCGAAAGATAGTTAATGGAGGACGGGCGTCTCGCCCGTCCAGCGGAGTTAACGCCGACACTGCTCCAGCGCCCTCGCCAACTGCTCCACTCCCCGCCGAATTTCCCGTGCGTCCACCGCAGCAAACCCAAGCACGATCCCATCGCGCCTCGCACGGCCATAAGCATACCGGCTCAGAGGCATCACTTCGACATCGTATTTGGCCGCAGCCTGCGCCGCCCGCTCCGCCAGAATTCCCCCTTGCAACCAGCCCACCGTCCGCAAACCCGCCTCGATCTCCGGAATTTCCAGCAATCCCGTCAGCCGTTCGCGAGCCGACTCGACCAGCACCGATAATCGTTCCGCATAGAGCTCTCGCATCCGCCGGACGTGCCGCGCAAAGTGACCTTCGCGGATGAAATCGCACAAAATGGCTTGATCGATCAGCGGCGGATGATGCGTGCTCACCGACTCCGCCGCAGCAAAAATGTCAACCATGTCACGAGGAACCACAAGATAGGCAAGGCGAAGAGAAGGGAAGAGAACGTCAGTGAAACTGCCGGCAAAGATCACAACCGCAGCCCGATCCAAACCCTGCAACGCCGGAATCGGACGCCCCGAATACCGGTATTCGCTGTCGTAGTCGTCCTCAAAAATAATCGTCCTCGACCGCCGTGCCCATTCCAGCAGCGACAACCGCCGGCTCAAGCTCATGGTTACGCCAAGAGGGAACTGATGTGCCGGAGTCACATAAACCAGCCGCGGACGCTGCTGCGGCCAGCGCCGCCGCCCGGCCTCAAGGTTCAAACCTTCGGAATCGACAGGCACAGGGCAGATTTTTGCTCCCACAGCCCGGAACACAACCGCCGCGCCAGGATATCCAGGTTCCTCCATCCACACTGGATCGCCCGCGTCGAGCAGTAAATGCGCCGCGCGGTCCAAGGCTTGTTGCACGCCCGAGATAATCAATACCTGATCCGCCGTACACTTCACTCCGCGAGATGTATTCAAATAATCCGCCACGGCTTCGCGTAGCGGACGATACCCGAGGGCCTCTCCACCGGCCAACAATCGCGCCGAAACTCGCCGCAGTCGCCGTGCTGCCACCTGGGCCCAGAGGCCGATGGGAAAAACGTCGAGTGCAGGTTGATTGGCACGAAATGCCCGCGCCGGACGAGACTCAGATCGAGGCAACGCCCGCAGCCGTCTGGCATAAGTGGAAAGCGGAATGCCGCGCCTCCGGGTTCCCACCGTTGTCTTTGCGTGCGGCGCTTGCAGCAGTTCGTCGGGAAGAGTTTTGCTGACATAGGTCCCCGATCCCACTTTGCCTTCCACGTAGCCCTCCGACCGCAACTGCTCGAACGCGGTAACGATCGTCGGACGAGAAATTCCATACTGCGCGGCCAGATCCCGCGTAGCCGGAAGGCGCGCCCCTGGGTGCAAACGTCCAGCAAGAATGTTCGAGCGCAATTCCTCATACAGCCAGCGATACAAGGGCATGCGCGGCTTCGGCCCCCGCAAGTTCAGCGGCAGCGTGCTCAATTTCTTTGCCATGCCCTCGCCTAACTCATCCCTCCCGCTTTGTCATTCCGAGCAAAGCGAGGAATCTGCAGTTCGCCTGTGCGGAGAGAATGCAGATCCCTCGCTCTGCTCGGAATGACAAACATTATAAAGTGGTATGGAAAGAATCTCCTAAAATGGACATTCCAAGCTAGCCAATAGTTGAGTATCGTAAATTGAAGAACGGTTCTTGGAAAGCACTGACTGAGATTAGTTGAAAATCTCACGAATGATTCGGGATCTCACGAATGATTTTTGGGAACCCAACAACGGATTGCTTTTGGGAGGGCACGGCTTCAGCCGTGCCGCCCAGAGCCTTAAAGACACGGCTTTAGCCCCTGAGGGCGTAACCAAAGCTTCGCGTGGAAAGAGGACTTATGTCGAACAACAACGGAAGATCTACCAGCCTGCGCCTCAAAACAGGCCTGGCCGAAATGCTAAAAGGCGGCGTCATCATGGACGTCACCAACGCCGAACAAGCCACAATTGCCGAAAAGGCCGGAGCCGTCGCAGTGATGGCGCTCGAGCGCGTCCCCGCGCAAATCCGCGCCGAAGGCGGCGTAGCCCGCATGGCCTCGCCCAAAAAGATTCGCGAGATTATGGCCGCGGTCTCCATCCCGGTCATGGCCAAGTGCCGCATCGGCCATTTTGCCGAAGCCCAAATTCTGCAAGAGCTGGGCGTCGACTACATCGACGAGTCCGAAGTGCTCACTCCCGCCGATGAAGCCCACCACGTCGACAAACACGCGTTCACCGTTCCATTCGTCTGCGGCGCCCGTAACCTGGGCGAAGCCCTGCGCCGCATCGCCGAGGGCGCAGCCATGATTCGCACCAAGGGCGAAGCCGGCACCGGCGACGTAGTCCACGCCGTGAAACACATGCGCCAAATCGTGCAAGAGATAAAGATCCTCACGGTGCTCGGCGAAGAAGAACTCTACGCCAAAGCCAAAGAGCATCAAGCCCCATATGAGCTGGTGAGACTCGTCGCCAAAGAAGGGAAGCTGCCAGTCCCGAATTTCTCCGCCGGAGGCATCGCCACCCCCGCCGACGCCTCGCTAGTCATGCAACTCGGCGCCGAGTCGGTCTTCGTAGGCTCCGGCATCTTCATGCAAGATTCAACGACGTTCGCCAATCCCGAAGAAGCGGCGAAGCGCGCCAAGGCAATCGTCCAGGCTGCGACGCACTACAACGACCCTAAAGTATTACTTGAAGTCAGCGAAGACCTCGTAGGAGCCATGAAAGGCCTAGCTGTAGCCGCGCTGGACGAAGCCCACATGCTGCAGACCAGGGGTTGGTAAGGTTCACTTGGCTGCGGCTTCGATATATGAAATTCACAATTGAGCAGAAGTGCGATTGCGGAGGGCGCTTCGTATTCTGCGCTTTTGGTGATGCTAAGTTCTGGCCGGCGACATGCACGGCGTGTGGGAAATATGGTTACCTCATTGATCCACTGAGTGTGAGCGTTACCGGCGAGCGACTTTTGTATCGGAGCAAATCAGAACTAGAGGCAGGGGAGTACAGCCTAGCTATCGTAATTGCGGTGATGGCAGTCGAATCGTATCTAACACGACTTTTTCTGAAGCTGAAGGGGATGGACAGCTTTTCGACCGCGTTCACACTTCCAACGGCGGCGCAGGAGGCAGCATGGGAAAAAGAGTATCCGAGAAGTGGCGGCTTTTCCGGCCCAATTGGTTTCGTGTCACAAAAGCTACTAGGGACAAGTTTCGACAACTTTGTTGCCGATAACGCGGTAGCAAGTGGCATATTTGTTGGAATGCCGAATACATCCAATGCCAATCCCACGAAATACTTTCAGGATGAAGTTTTCAGACGGCGCAACCGCACAGTTCACTGGGGCTATGTGAGCTCGACTAAAGCAGACGCTGAATTGTGTTACACCCTTGCGGTCGGCTTGGTTTCGATCTTGCGAGAAATGGATCGATCGAAATACGGAAATGTGTAAGAACCGGCACCATCTTAGGAGGCGGTTCTTGCTGTAAGGGTGGGATTTCTCCGAACGGGAAGGATGAACGACCGACGAATATGGGCGGGTGGCCCATCCTTGTCGCGTTCTCTGCGACAGGGTGGGGCCTTTGACCTCGCTACGCCAACTCCTTCGTCCCAATTTGGTCCAGGCTGAACCAGATCGTGATCCATAACCTTGTCATTCCCGGCGGCGCTGGGCCAAGCTCTTTCAGGGCCCGTGGTGCAACGGTAGCACAGCTCTCTGTCCAAGTCGCAGATGCGGGTTCGAATCCCGCCGGGTCCATTCTCCCATCTGTGGAGAAGAAGTTTCGCCGGGGAGAGAACACAGAGATAATCTCCCTTAGTAACTTGACTTCTCGCTCTGACGGGCAAATACTGAGACTGGACAGAGTGCTTGCACCGCGGTATTTCCAAATGGCTCCGGCGTGCTGGAGCCATTGTCATTTTCGCCGTTACTCGGCTTACGAGAAGTGCATCCAGCCGGTATTTGTCACAATCCAACATACGACGACCGAGGCGATCCACGGTTTTAGGCGACGAGCATGAAAATCGGTGTCCTAGCTCTCCAGGGCGATTTCGACGCCCACCGCAAGCGGCTCGAAGAGCTGGGCGCTGAAGTTGTGCTCGTCAAGAAGCCCGAACAACTCGACGAGATCGACGGCTTGGTAATCCCCGGCGGAGAATCAGGCACGTTTCTGAAACTGCTGGGCGAAACGGGCTTCGAAAAGCTCAAGCAGTTCGTTCACCTGAAGCCAACCTTCGGCACATGCGCCGGCGCAATCCTGCTGGCTAATGAAGTGGACAACCCGAAACAATCTGGACTGGGCGCGCTTGATATCCGCATTCGCCGCAACGCCTATGGCCGCCAGATAGACAGCTCCATCCGCGAAGGCCGATTGGGTAAAGAGCCGCTCGAAATGGTTTTTATCCGCGCCCCTAAGATAGAACGCGTCGGCCCCAAAGTCGAAGTAATCGCGACCGAAGGCGGCGATCCGGTCGCCGTCCGGCAGGGAAGAGTGATGGCCGCAACTTTCCATCCTGAACTCAGTGAAGACACGCGGGTGCATCAGGCATTCCTTGATCTTATCCCCAACGTTGACAAGACACGTGGAATGTTTTCGTCCAATCCGTCACTGTCCGATGAACTGAAGCAAGAAAGATTGCAGAAGGACAAGTGGTAAAACGTGTGGGGCGGACACTCTTGTCCGCCGCCGTGGCCGGCATCCTGCAGAGTTTTCTACCATCGTTACATTTTCTGCTTGACAGCTTTCGTCGTGTAACCGTATAGTTACACATTATGCGGAACCGATCGGTTACATATTCGGCCGAAGGTACTTTTAGCGCCTTGGCCGATCCGACTCGCCGGGCGGTGCTCGATCTCCTGCGGCATGGAAGTCGGCCGGCGGGGCAGATCGCACGGGCCTTTCCGGTTTCGCGTCCTGCAATTTCGAGACATTTGCGGCTGCTGCGACGGGCGCATCTGGTGCAGGAGAGAAAAGAAGGCCGGCACCGCTTTTATCAACTCAATCCGGAACCGTTGAAGGCAGTCGATTCATGGCTCGAGCAGTATCGTATGTTCTGGCAAACCAGCCTGACTAATTTGAAGACCTTTGTCGAAGCCGAGTATGAAAAAGAAACCGCCCAGCACCGGGCGAAACCCAAATAACTTTTCAGGAGGAATGAAAATGAAAGCATTCACTATTGCCGTGTGCACCGTGACGTTGCTGTTCACAACCGCCGTGTTCGCCCAATCCGACGCGCAGAAGTCATTCAATCAACTGAAATCCCTCACTGGTTCGTGGGAAGGGAAGAACTCGCAGGGTGAGCCGGTGCAAGTCTCCTACCGCATGACGGCCGGAGGATCCGCCTTGATGAGCGAAATCAACGGCCACGGCGAGGACATGATCTCGATGATTCACTTCGACGGCGCTAACCGGCTTCTCCTGACCCACTATTGCACGGCCGGCAACCAGCCGCGCATGCAGGCCAGCCTTTTGCTTGATGGCAAGACCATCATGTTCAATTTTGTCGACGCTACCAATCTCAACGGCCCGCAATCCGGCCACATGGATCACGTCGCGATTTCGATGCTCGACGTCAACCACCACACCGAAGAATGGACCTTTACCGATCACGGCAAGGAGATGAAGGAAATCTTCGATTTGAAGCGCACGAATTGAAGCCCGTCGGTGACTTCGAATGAACGCAGCGGAACAACTTTCAGGAGCCTAGCTATGGCAAAGGCCGTTCTCACCTCCGATCAAGATGCAATCGTCAGCGAAGTCGACATCAATGCGCCCCCGGAGCGAGTGTTTCAGGCGCTCATCGATCCACAGCAACTGCGGCGCTGGTGGAACAATGACAAATGCCAGACCGAGTTCTTTCAGATGGACGCGCGGCCGGGAGGAAAATGGCGCTTCGGAACCAGGAATACTAAGTTGAACGTCAACGGAGTGAGCCAGTTCTTCTGCGAAGGTGAGGTGCTGGAATTCGTTCCGCCTCGCCTGCTGGCCTATACCTGGATCGCGAATTGGCACGATGACAAAGCACGCCGCACACTTGTGCGGTGGGAGTTGACGCCAACCAAAGATGGCACTCACGTGAAGGTCACGCACAGCGGTCTGGCCCAGGAAGCCGTTGCACGCAAGGATTACAGCGGCGGCTGGCCCGGGGTTGTGGAGGCCCTCAAGAAATTCGTCGAGAAATGACCGGAACTCATGTATCAGGAGAGCTTATGACGACTGCAAGCATTCTTCCCGATCAAGACACGGTGGTGGTCGAGATATTCATCGCGGCCCCGCCGGAGCGCGTGTATCAGGCAATCACCGATCCCGCACAGACGGCGAAGTGGTGGGGCCAGAAAGGTATGTACCGGCTCACCGGCGGACAAGCCGACGTGCGTCCCGGAGGCAAGTGGTTCACCGACGGGATGGGGGCGGACGGCAAGTCGTTTCGAGTGGAGGGCGAATATATCGAGATCGACCCTCCGCGTTTGCTGGTGCACACCTGGCAAGCGGACTTCGCCAAACATCCCAAGAACACGGTTGTGCGCTGGGAGCTGCAACCGCACAGCGTGCATGGCCTGCAGCATGGCGGACCACAAAAAGTCGGCACCGGCACTATGGTGAAGATCACACACAGCGGATTTGCCGGCGACGTCAAAGACGCGACCGATCACGGCGAAGGCTGGAAGCGCGTGCTTGGCTGGATGCAGGCGTTCGTGGAAAAGGGAGAAACCATCAATACTCGCGAAGCGTGAGTTGGAAATTAATGCAACCCAGGTCTCGAAAACCGCGAGACCTGGGGCACCCAGTGTGGAAGTCAGTGCGTCTTGTTCGACCCGTCTTCCACCCGGGTCTGATCCGTGATCCAGTTCACTTCCCAAGTTTTGCCGCCATCATCCGAGAATGACTGTTCAAAGTGGGGCGTATTTGTGGTCAGGTTCGTCCAATCAAAGCGAATCAGGATAGTTTTTCCATTAATCGTATCCTGGGCAAAAAACTCCCCGTGTCCATTCTTGAATTCACCGACCTGCGGCGGGTCCAGGATCCCAATTTTGCGATTGGCCCAGTAGAGCCTCGATTGAGGATTGTATACGCGAAGGGTCAGCCCCTCGATGTGGCCGGTGGGGCCATCGACCTCGATCGTGTCCACTTGGGAGCCGCCATCCCAAAGCTTGTAGCAGACTCCGGTACCCTCTAAATCCACCCACTCATTGGAGCCTGTCAGGGGATGCACCCGGCGCTTCAGGTGATATTTCCA
This sequence comes from uncultured Acidobacteriota bacterium, assembly GCA_963832245.1. Lineage (GTDB taxonomy): Bacteria > Acidobacteriota > Terriglobia > Terriglobales > Acidobacteriaceae > JABDBE01. The sequence continues at coordinate 512,949 of CAWHTG010000003.1, read as the reverse complement.
TGAACCAATTAGGGGATCAAAATCGTGCTGCCCATCCCGTGCTTCTGGTTGAGACTTCGCCGCGTCTGAATTCCGCTGCGCAACTCCCGGCAGGGGATGCAGGGCGAGAATCAAGCTGCACACCACAAGATAACTTCGAAAGTGTTTGATGTTCATCACAGTCTCCTCGCATTCGTCAATCCTTGGCAGGACGACGATCGACTCGGACGCAAACATAGTGGAACAGTCGAGAGGATGTGTTAAGGCAGAGTAAAAACTAGTAAACAGTTGTGAACGGGTACCTAGGATGACAGGATGGCCCATTTCCCGGAATGGGAAGCGTCTTAGATTTTTTTGTCGTAAGCGACGCGGAGCGGATTAAGCTAGAAACGGTAGATCAGGCGCGGCCGTGGTTTCGCGATTTTCGCGCGAGGCTTGGGTCGCCTTTTCGTTTCTGCTACACATCTAGGAAAGGGAACTCAGGCGCAGCTTAAACGGCTGCGCCTTTGTCGTCATGCAAACTGAAAATCGGCAATACGATAATGAGCACGAACAAGGTTTCGATATTCAGGGAATTGGCCTCGATACGCAGAAACGCCACGGAGAGGTGGCGGAGGCGCAGTTTCTAGTGAAAGCTTCCAGCATGGGCTTTGGTGTGGCCAAGCCGTGGGGAGAAGAGCGTTATGACTTCATTCTCGATTCGGGATATTGTTTTTGGCGGGTGCAGGTGAAGTCGACAAGAGGCATTTCATCGCGCAGGGGCTACTCGGTGACAATTGCCGGCGGTTTTCTGGCGCCTTACGACGAGACTCAGATTGACTTTCTGGTTGCGTACCTGGTGCCGGAAGACGCGTGGTACGTCATTCCGGTGAAGATGCTAAAGGGAAGGGCGAAGGTGTTTTTCTCTCCGCGGGCACCCGGCAAGTCGAAGTGGGCGAGGTATCACGAGGGGTGGTGCCAGATGGCTTGTCCTTACGATGAGAATGGACCGAGCAAGATTGTGACTCCGCGCTGCCGGGACAAAAGGCCGGTGCAGATGGCGATTTGTCCGCTGAAGGTGTTACGGTGAGGTGATCTTCTCGGTTTGCACGGGCGAGGACGCCCGCGCCTACATCGGGCGGAACAGTGCCTCTCGCGTTATACTGGCTCTAGATATGGCGGGTGAGGCCCAAAAGACTTTCTACCTCGAAACCTTCGGTTGCCAGATGAATGCACACGACTCGGAAAAGGTTGTGGGCACGCTGGTGTCGGAGGGATACCGGCAGGTTCAAACCGTCGAAGAGGCGGGGTTGGTTCTCTATAACACCTGTTCTATTCGCGACAAGGCCGAGCAGAAGGTTTTCAACCGGCTGGCTGACTACAAAAAATTCTACAAACAGGGCAAGCGCTTTGGCGTGCTGGGCTGCGTGGCTCAACAGGAAGGCGAAAAGATTTTCGAACGCGCGCCGTTTGTGTCGATGGTCTGCGGGTCGGCGTCGTATCGAAATCTTCCGCAGATGTTGGTCCAAATTGAAGCAGGGAAGCAGCGCGTTACCGGACTGGACGACCGCGAAACCGACGAATGCTTCGAGACCGAATTCACCGCCCGCACCAATCCGCATCGGGGCTACATCACCATCATCGAAGGTTGCGACAAGTTCTGCGCTTACTGCGTAGTTCCATTCACACGCGGCAAAGAGCGTAGCCGGACGTCGGAGTCTGTATTGTCCGAAGCTCGGCAGATGGCTGATCTGGGCTATACGGAAATCCAGTTGCTCGGCCAGAACGTAAATTCCTACAAGGAACCGGCAGGGAAGAAGACGTTCGCCGAATTGCTGGCCGCCGTGGGCGAGATTCCGGGCATCAGGCGGGTGCGGTTCACAACTTCCCATCCTAGAGATTTTGGTCGCGATATTATCGAGGCAATCGACGCCGTTCCTACCTTGTGCGATCACGTTCATCTGCCGGTGCAAAGCGGCTCGGCGCGGGTGCTCAGCGCGATGCAGCGACTTTATTCGCGCGACGAGTACCTGGAACGCATCTCATGGATGAGGGCAGCACGGCGGGAGATCAGCATTACTAGCGATATCATCGTTGGCTTTCCAGGGGAGACCGAGGTTGAGTTCGAGAAAACTTTGGCGCTGCTCGATGAGGTCGAGTACGATGGCATCTTCGGGTTCAAGTATTCGCCCCGGCCCAACACTCCGGCTTTGAGCATGGAGGACGTGATCCCCGACGAGGAGAAGGCGCGGCGTTTGGCGGTGCTCAATGAAAAGCAGCGACTGATCCAAAAGCGGCGGAATGAGAGATACCTAGGTATGATTCTTGAAGTGATGGTTGAAGGACAGAACGAGACCCGAGGACAATGGATCGGCCGCACGTCGCAGAACAAGGTGTTTAATTTCACCGCTCCCCAGGGCGCAAAACCGAGTATCGGCGGGTACGTGACTGTAGTTACGACAGGCAGTTTTCCCAACAGCCTTTTGGGTGAAATAGTGGTATAAGGAGTTTTTCCGGAGATCACGATGGAAGTCGAGATGAAAATTCGGGGACTACTTATGGATCCGGTTACCAATATGCCGATCGTGATCCTTAAGGATGCCGGAACAGATACGGTGCTGCCCATCTGGGTGGGAATCTACGAGGCGAATGCGATTGCGCTGGAAATTGAAAAGGTGAGCACGCCGCGTCCCATGACCCACGATCTGATCAAAAACGTGCTGGTCGGCCTCGACGCCAACGTGCATAAAGTTGTGGTGACGGAGTTGCGGGAAGATACGTTTTATGCGGTGATCTGGCTGGAGCGCGAGGGGCAGATTGTGAGCATCGACTCGCGGCCTTCGGATGCGTTGGCGCTGGCCTTGCGCGTGGACTGTCCTATTTTTGTGGAAGATGAAGTCTTGAAGAATTCCAAGTTGGCGACTACGGCTTCCGACCGCGTGACTAGCGAAGAGCTGCGCAAGTGGCTCGAAGGCTTGAATGACGAGGATTTGGGGCGTTATAAGATGTAGTGGGACGGACAAGTGAGTTCAACCACACACGACAACCACTCACAAAGGAAATCCATTAGCAAGGTCCTTTCGATTAAATAACGCCGTGAATTCCCATGCCTGATCCGGCGGAACAACTTCAACAACTCTATGTGGCGGGATTCGACCTGAAGGTCTTCGACCGCTTTCCCAAATGTGTTGGACTCGTGCGAGACAGCTGTATCGCACTGCTAGTACCGTCGCCGGACGGGCTGCAGATGCTCGGCACTCCGGGTTGGCTGATGGGGGAAGCCATGGGCGTTCTAGTGGAAATTGGAGACCGGCGCGTTTTTCAGGCCAAGCAGGAGATCGTTGAGGCTACACCTGAGAGGTTGGAGGCACTGAGGAAATTCCGCGAGGATCTCAAGGAGTTGCTCGGGACGCAGGAGTAACTACGGTCACCGCATCACGTTGGCATATATGATGCCGTGGACTGCCTATTGACATCAAACTGTAAAAATAGCATCATAATGACATGCGTACGACTCTCAGTCTGGATGACGACGTCTTTCAAGCGGTGCGGAGTTATGCGGAAAGCCGATCTGTGGCCTTAGGCAAGGCTGTGTCCGAATTAGTGCGTCGGGGATTGAACGCCCCGATGACCACAAAAGTGGTCAATGGGATCCATGTCGTGGTGCTTCCGCCGGATTCTCCAAAGGTCACCACTGCGCGGATCAAGGAATTGGAGAACGAATTGGAGTGACTGCTTTTTTGCTGGACGCAAATGTTCTGATTGCTCTGGCATGGCCAACTCATAATGCCCATGAAAGAGTGCAGCACTGGTTTTCCCGGAATGCTAAACAGGGATGGGCAACCTGTCCATTCACAGAAGGCGCGTTCGTGAGGGTCGTGTCCAATCCAGCCTTCTCACCGAACTTCTTGACATTGCCAGAGGCGGTTCGGCTATTAAGTCTTAACGTTAAGCACCCAGCCCATCGTTTCTGGGCGGACGATCTGGCAGTCGAGGACGCCCTGCAGCACTTTCAACGCCGTCTCGTGGGACATAATCAAGTAACGGATGGCTATCTGCTCGGGTTGGCCATGCAGAACAAAGGGAGGCTGGCCACGTTGGACGAGAGCCTGGCGAGTTTGCTGGACGCCAAGAGTATAGAGAGGGACAGGGTTGAGTTGATCTCCAAGAACCTGTGAGGCAATCGACTTACTTTACAGAATGCTCATTATCGGACATTACACCTATGCCCTGTGCTTCATCGGCGCGGCCCCTCAGCTCTTATTGCGATTGGCCATTTCCATGGTGGGTGCCCTCCCAGCACGATCTTGGCGTGGAACAGTGTGCCGGCGACCCGGGTTGCGATGGCGAGGAGTTCCCTTTGACCCGTGAAGACCTTCACCAATCTGGCTTGGGAGAGTTCGGGTAAATTCACTGGGCGGCCGGTGCGGATGCGTCCGGCGATTTCCTCGTTGGCGGTGACGGACGGAAATTGTGGCAGAAGTTTGCGCGGGTGAATGAAGAGATCTTCGGCCTGACCCGTCCTACCAACTGCATCGAGTTCTTCCAGGGTGTGGGCATCGGGTAATTCGAATTCTCCGACGGCGGTGCGGCGCAATGACTCGAGATGGGCACCACAGCCTAGGAGTTGACCCATGTCGTGGGCTACGGAGCGCATGTAGGTTCCGGAGGCGACGCGGGCACGGAAACTGGCGCGGCCGTTTTCTACGCCTGAAATCTCGAATTCCTTGATCTCGACCTGAATCGGTTTTAGCGTGACCTCGGCGTGCTTGCGAGCCAGTTTGTAGGCTGGCACGCCTTGAATTTTCTTGGCGGAAAACGGCGGCGGCGTCTGTTCGATCGTGCCTTGAAATCGGCCGGCCAGTTGACGCACCTGTGCTAAAGACAGGTTCACCGCCTGCGCTGGACCTGCCGGTTCACCCTCCGCGTCGAAGGTGTCGGTGGCAAACCCGAAGCGGATCGTGCCCTCGTAGGTTTTCTCAGATGAGGTGTAGAACTGCGCCAGGCGGGTCAGATTGCCAATTACTAATGGCAGCACCCCGGTGGCCAGTGGATCCAGCGTGCCCAAGTGTCCCACCGAGCGCTCTTGCAGGATGCGGCGCACGCGATTGACCACGTCGTGCGAGGTCAGGCCGGCGGGTTTGTCGATGATGAGGACACCGTTCATGGAAGATTCAACGCTGTTTCACAAAAGCCTCGCCTCGGGGTAAAACCTTTGCGTCCGCCCCGAAAATCCTGCCGAGCCTTGCTCGGCCTCCCGGACGAGGGCGTCCGGGTCTACGTGTGCATCACTAGGGCCTTTGAAACCTGCGGTCGCAAGCGTGCCATCCTTTGCTGGTATCCTTGTTTGGAGTGATTTGTAGTACTGCAGTTCAATTAACCGATTACCAAATTACCAGATTTCCTAGTCCTTCATGATTCCTATCCGCGATGACACGCCCCGGTTCAGCACTCCGTTTGTTACGTATTTCATTATCGCTCTGAATACGGTGGTCTTTCTGTTTGAATTGTCGGTGGGCGGGCAAAGCCGTCACGCCTTGAACAACTTGATGTACCAGTTCGGTGTTGTGCCCCATCTTTTCGAACGCGCATTGGTGACCGGGTCGACTTCTTCGCTCGCGGGGCTGTTTCTTTCCATTCTCACGTCGATGTTTCTGCACGCCTCCTGGCTTCACATTATCGGGAACATGTGGGTGCTTTGGATTTTTGGCGACAACATCGAAGACTATCTGGGACACTTTCCCTACTTGCTTTTTTATCTGGTCAGCGGCTTTGCGGCGGCGGTGGCTCACATCCTTCTCAATGTTGGGTCGAGAGTTCCCAGCGTGGGGGCGAGCGGCGCCATCGCTGGTGTGATGGGAGCTTATTTCGTGCTCTATCCGCGTGCCCGGGTGCTGATCTGGTTTCCGCCCATTTTCTTTTTCCACCTGCCGGCGTGGCTGGTGCTGGGATACTGGTTCTTCATGCAGTTCTTGAGCGGGGCGGCGACCTCGATTGCAGAGACCAGCCAGACTGGCGGTGGGATCGCGTTCTGGGCTCACGTAGGAGGCTTCGTCACTGGTATCGTGTTGATTAAACTGTTGCCAGAGCGGCCGAGACGCTACCGGTATGCGGCCTGGTGAGGAGCTGAGCTTTCGCTCGGCCTGCACGGGCGAGACGCCCGCGCCTACATGGTTCTTATCCCGTTATAATTCTGGTGTGAATCCATTCTTAGTTAAGCAGGTTGCGTCTGCCGAGTTCCCTACACGGTGGGGAAAGTTTCGCATCTTCGGATTTCAGGGCGAGTCCGGCGAAGGTACGAAGGCTGCGCGTAAGGAGGAAGCCGTTGCTTTGGTGATGGGTGATGTGCACGCAACTGCTCCGCTGGTGCGCATTCACTCGCAATGTCTCACGGGGGATGTTTTCGGGTCGCTGCGGTGTGACTGCCGCCAGCAACTGGAGATGGCGCTGGCCATGATTGCTGAGCAGGGCGCCGGCGTGCTGATTTACGAACAGCAGGAGGGGCGCGGCATCGGTCTGATGGCCAAGTTGCAGGCCTACGAGTTGCAGGACGCGGGTCTAGATACAGTCGAGGCGAACGAACGGCTGGGATTCGAAGCTGATCTGCGCGCTTTCGCCATGCCAGCGGGAATTCTCAAGGCACTGGGCGTGTCCAAAGTGCGATTGTTGTCAAACAATCCTGACAAAGTCGCAGCGCTTGAACGGGATGGAATTGAGGTAGTGGAGCGGGTTCCTTGTGAAGTGACGCCCAGCAGTTATGCAGAAGACTACTTGAAGACCAAGAGAAAAAAGATGGGCCATCTATTTAGTTCCCCGGAAGAGTCGCACAAGACTTAAACGAATTCTCTGGAAGTGGTAAGCATCAACGGTAAAGGACTGCAGATCCCTCGCGCTGCTCGGGATGACAATCGCTTCAACATAGAACAATAGTTTCTTAATTGTTCGCGGCTGCCAGCACAGCGCGTTTGGCAAAAACGCGGATCATTTCCCGCCGGTACTCTGGAGTGAGTGCCGAAGTGGTGAGCGGTTTGGCAGTTTTCGCGGCTAGATCACCTGCCGCTTGCGCCAGCGCTTCATCTACTATTTTTCCAGCCAGCAAGTCGCTGATCCCCTTAACCAGCACGGGCGCTGGATTTACGGCTGTGATGGCCAACTGTGCATCGGCAATATGGCCATTCGAGCGCCTCATCACCACGGCGACTCCAGCCAGCGGATAATCAATCGATCCTCGAACGCGAAGCTTGCGATAAACCCCGTGATAGCCGGCCGATGACTCGGGCAAAAACACGCGCGTGACCAGTTCATTCGGCTGCAACTTGCGATAAGCAACACCGTCACCGGTGTAGAAGTCGCGCAGAGGCAACCGCCGCAAACCGGATGCGCTGGCAATTTCAAGGGCCGCATTCAGACAGAGCAATGCGGGAGGAGTGTCGGCCGAGAACGCAGCCCAGCAATTGCTTCCGCCAGGAGCGACGTGACACAAATCCCCGTCCTTCTTGATACAGAATCCGCAGCCTTTGCGCCAAGTGAGCGACTGGTTGTACCAGAGGCACCGGGTGTCCAGACAAATGTTTCCGCCGATTGTGCCCATATTGCGCAGCAGAGGGGAGGCAACAGTCGCGGCGGCTTCGGTCAACACTGGGTAACATCGCCGCAGAAGATCGGAGTGCTCGATGGTGGTCAGCGAAGTCAGCGCTCCGATCTCGACGTCGCTTCCCTGCTGGCGAATGCCGGTCAGTTCTGCGATGTGACGGATGTCGAGGACGTATTCGGGCTCGAATAACTTTTGCCGCATGGACGGAATGAGGTCCGTTCCTCCAGCAACGATTCGGATTTTGTGTGGGAATGCGTGATTTTCTGCGTTCTGCGCGGGCGAGTCGCCCGCGACCACGCGGTCTCCTGCCACACGGTCGCTGTGCTTGGCTAGCAGCGACAGCGCATCTTCCAGCGTGCGGGGCCGGAGCAGCTTGAATTGCGGGAGGCTCAATCGTCTCCTCCTGCCGGGGCGGGTGTTTCGCGTCGCGAGGGGTCCAGCGGATGGCGCTCCGGCCCCTTGCCGCGGAACCACAGCGATCCGCCGTGCTCCCGAAATCTCGCGGGTGAGGTGGGATCGACGCCTTCCGTTAGATTGATGTTCTTCGCATTCCTTTTCGCGCGTAATGCCGCGAGTACACGCTCCGGGGTGAACGGACACTCGTGCAGGCGGACTCCGACGGCGTCGTAGATCGCATTTGCGATTGCCGGGATGGTCGCTGCGAGCGAGCCTTCGCTGCACTCTTTCGCGCCGAATGGGCCTTCGGGGTCGATGCTCTCAACGATGATCGGTTCAACTTCTGGGGATTCTACCGACGAAGGGCTTCGATATTCGAGCAGGCCCGGGTTCATCAGCATGCCGTCTTTCCAAATCATTTCTTCGGTCAGGGCTTGGCCCATGCCCATCCAGACGGAGCCGATGATCTGGCCCTCGACTGAGACCGGATTCAGGGCACGGCCGCAGTCGTGCGCAGCCCAGACCTTGTGTACGGTGACTTCGCCGGTGTCTTCGTCGACGCTAACTTCCGCGACTTGGGCAGAGTAGGAGTACGCAGGCGAAGGGCCGACTCCAGCGCCTTTGTGTTTGCCGCCGCGCGCATCCGCAGGCGGAGCGTAGGAACCGGTTCCCGTGAGAGCGCCGTGGAAATCGATGGCAGCGACCAAGGCTTCTTCGAAGGTCATCCAATCTTTCGGAGCTTCGTCTTTGCGCTTTTGCTGCAGAGAGCCGCGCAGGATTTGTCCTTCCACGCGGCCAGAAACGGAAGCTCCCGACTGAGTGACTTCTTCATCCGCAGCTTTAGGAACGATAGGCGGAGCGCTTCCCTGCTTGTAAACGATGTCGGCGCGAAAGATCAGATCTTCCGGCGGGCAGTTCATCTTGCGGGCTGCGGCCAAAGCAATTTGCTTTTTTACTTCTGCCGAGGCACGCAATGTGGCGTTGCCCGCCATGAAGGTTACGCGGCTGGAATAGGAGCCGATGTCGATGGGAGTAAGGTCGGTGTCGGCGGCGATGACCTTGATTCGTCCGAGAGAGCAGCCCAAAGTTTCGGCAGCGATTTGAGCAGTCATGGTATCCGAGCCTTGTCCGATTTCCGAGGCTCCGGTGTAGACGACGACTCCGCCGTCACGATCGATCTTGATGTTCACCGTGGAGTGCGGCATGTCTGACCGGATAATCGAATTGGCGGCGCCGCTTACGTAATGGCTGCAGGCGATGCCCAAGCCGCGGCCTTTTGGCAGCTTGCCCTTGCGTTTTGTCCATCCTGAGCGATCCACAGTTTTTTCTATACACTCCGCCAATCCATAGCTCTGCACGCGCAGGCCGTTCACCGTGATGCAGGGCGGTTGGAGAAGATTGCGAAGCCGAATCTCGGCGGGATCTATGCCAACCTTGGCTGCGAGTTCGTCGAGTTGGGATTCGAATGCGAAGCGGACGTTAACGGTGCCGTGGCCTCGCATCGCGCCGCAAACCGGCTTATTGGTGAGGACGCGATAGCCGTCGTATTGAATATTAGGGATGTCGTAGAGCGCGCCCAGCAGGGCTCCAGAATAGAGTATGGTTACGACGCCGTAGGAGCAATAGGCTCCGCCATCCTGGACCACGCGGGCTTTGACGGCAGTAATGCGGCCGTCGTTCTTAATTCCAGTTTTCAAGTCGATGATGGTGCGGGGGCGTCCGCGGTGGGCCCAGAAAACTTCCTCACGGGTATAGGTGATCTTCACTGGCGCGAGGGCTTTTCGTGCTGCAATCGCCGCTATGATTTCGAGCGGAATGACTTCACTCTTTCCGCCGAACCCGCCACCCACTAGCGGCTTGATGACCCGAATCTGCGCCATTGGCATTTCGAGCACGAGCGAGAGCTTGTGTTGCAGGTAATAAGGCACCTGGGTCGACGACTGAACCGTCAGGCGTCCGCGGTTGCCGGAGTGCGAGTCGATTTCGAACGCGGCCAACGTCGAATGCGGTTCCATCGCCGCATGGGTCACTTCGTTGGCGATGAATCGAGCTTCGGCTACATGGTCGGCTTCGGCAAAACCTTTTTCAGGATCTCCGAATACGTGGTGATAATCTTTTTCCAAGTTATGCGGTTTGTTGTCGTGGATGAGGTCGGTCTCCGCCGTCATCGATTCTTCGGGGTCGAAATATGCGGGCAGAAGCTCGTACTCGACATCGATCAATTCCAGCGCCTGATCTGCCATGGCTTCGTCGACGGCGGCGACACAGGCAACGTTGTCGCCGACGTAGCGAACTTTATCGAGGGCAAGTGCGTATTCGTCGTGTCCGACGGGAAGAATGCCGTACGGGTTAGGCGCGTCTTTTCCTACGACTACCGCGATGACACCTTCCAGTTTTTCGGCGCGGCTGGTGTCAATGCGCTTGATGCGAGCGTGCGGGTAAGGCGAATGCAGGATCCTGCCAATCAGCATTCCGGGCAGGCTGAGGTCGTCAGTGTACTTGCCGGCGCCGGTGGTCTTGCCGGCGGCGTCGACCATGGCGGTGGGTTTGCCGATAATGGAGAAGTCACTCATGGGAGGTTCTTACTCAAAAAGTCTGTCAACGCGAGGGACCTGCAGGCCTTCACTTCGCGGCTGCCGTTCCCCTCTGCTCGGCATCAATTGCGGCCTTGATGGCCTGATACATCTGACTGTAGCCGGTGCAGCGGCAGAGATTTCCGCTGAGCGCGGCACGAATTTCCTGCTCGGTTGGTTCCGGATTCTCAGCTAACAGGTGCTTCACCGTCATGATGAATCCCGGCGTGCAATAGCCGCACTGCGCTCCGCCCCAGTCGCCGTATGCTTTTTGAATGGCTGCCAGGCTGCCGTGTTCGCTCACGCCCTCGACGGTTGTAATCTCCTGCCCCTCACAACTGGCGGCCAGCAGAGTACACGACATCATCGGGATACCGTCTACCAACACGGTGCAGGCGCCGCACGACGAATCGTCACATCCGCGCTTGGACCCGGTGAGTTCGAAGTCCTGACGCAAGACATCGAGCAGCAGCTTGCTCGGCTCGAAAGCGAGTTCGTGCGGGCGGCCGTTGACTTTGAGTTCTACGAGTTCTTTTTTCATTCGCAACTCGCACTTAGCACTTGGCAGTTACCATTTGGCTCTTCAGTGCCAATTGCTAAATGCTGCCCTATTTGCCCTTCCACACCGGCGGCCGTTTCTCGAGAAACGCGTTGATTCCCTCCTGCGCGTCTTCCGTTTTCATCAATTCATCGAAATAAGTCTTTTCCGCTCGTGCAAGGCCTTTGTCGAAGTGGATCGAGTCCCAGGCATAGATTGCTTTCTTGGTAATGGCAAGGGCCGCTGGACTGAGTTGCGAAAGGTGGTCAACTGCGTTCTGCACGGCATGTTCCAGATCGATTTCAGGCATAACGGAATTCGCCAGGCCAATGTTCGCGGCTTCTTTGCCAGTGATGCCGCGTCCGGTGAGAACAAGATCAGCAGCGTGCTTTTGTCCCACGAGTGCGGCCAGTGCGGTCACTGCGACTGGCGGATAACACCCTAGCTTGATTTCTGGAAATCCCCAGGTGGCCAGCTCGGACGTGTATACCAAATCGCAAACCATGGCCAGCTCGGCGCCTCCGCCCAGGCAATGACCGTGGACGGCAGCGATACTCACTTTCCTCGAACCAACCAGTGCGCGGATGATCGCGTGAAATTTCGCGAGCATCTCCTCAACCTTGTCCGGAGTGTGAGCCGCGACGTCAACTCCAACGGAGAATGCTTTTTGAGAGCCGCTTAAGATCACGGTTGCGATTTCCGTGCGAGACTCGATCTCGATTAAAGCCTCGGCAAGCTCTTCCATCATCGGAATGTCGATGATGTTTAGAGGCGGATTGCTCAGACAAATGCGCGCGACCGGCGGCTGCAGGTCCAGGGTCAGTCGAGAGAAACGAGTTTGAGTCGTGGTCATCGAGTGTTCAGCTGTTTAGGCAGAAACTGCCGAGCTATGCTCGGCCTGGACGGGTCAAGACCCGTCCCCACACGGGCCTGCACGCTACAAGTTAATTGCCGATTTGCGCACTTCTCCGATTGACGATAGTGGATCGCGGGCGCCCTCTTTGGGCGCGATCCATTTCTTCTCGTTACCGATGATGTCCAGCAACAGCTTCTTATCTTCAGCCGTCGGCATGAAATCTTTTACGTGTTGCTCATAGGCCTTGTCATCCAGCGACTCGCCGGTCTGCGCGTGGAACTTTTGTCCCGCCCAGCGGCCGATGTTGCGATTGAATTTAATATCGGGCGCGTACAGCTTGGGCTCTCCGGGATTGAGAACGCTGTTGAATCGTTCGATCAGTCCGGCAACCTCGTCGCGATACAAATGCCGGTTGTAGTCGTTCAATTCGTCGACCTTTGCCTCTTGCGGATTCTTCGGTTCGTCGTAACGGCCCTTGACTCCCCAGACGTACGCCCAATGCGCCGATGAGGAGTTGTCCGTGCCAAACAAATCGTACGAACTGGAGATCCACTTATTGAGATATTTCTGGATCAGCCATGCCGGAATCACTCCGGCTTCAACAATGCGGCGGAGGCCGTCGTTTCCGGTGCCCATGTGGAACGCCTCTTCGCGCAGCATGTAGGACATAGAGCGACCAAGCGGTGCGAAGGCCGAGTACTTCAACATCTGTAACTGGAATTTGCCGTCGCGATCGACGAAGTCCGTGTAGGTGAAAAAGTCCATCCAGTTGTCGACGTCGACGTTGAAGGCGCCCAGCAGGCGCTTGTTGTCGAAGGCGCGGCGCTCGAGCATTTTTTGCGCCTCGACTTTACCGGAGTAGCCGAAGTGATCGATCAGCAGCGCGCACATCTGCCAGCCGTGGCGCATTTCTTCGATCATCACGCGAGTGATTGCCCGGCGATCCCAATCGGTGGGCGCACTTTCAAAAAGATTTCGCTGCTGTTCGACGCTGGCAAATTCTGTGTCGCCCTGATAGACGATCAAGTTGATCAAGGCGTCACGCATCTGCTGGGTCGGCACCTGGCGCAGGTTTTCCCACTTGCGGCGGCCTTTAAAAGCTCCGAACTGGATTTCATCCGTTTCGATCGCGCCATACAGCGTGTCGAATTTGAAATTGGCAATCTCATCGTGGTTGACGCCGATGTCTTTTCGCCAATCGTCAAACAACCCAACCCAATCACTGAAAGTTCCGATTTTTGCAACTTTACCCGGCATAAGGCCTCTTTAGATGATCCGTAAAGTGTCTCAGCTGTAGAGACGTTGCTAGCAACGTCTCTACGCCATATTCAACCAAACTGTTTTCAGCTCGGTGTAGTGCTCGATGGCATGCACGCCGAGTTCGCGGCCGAAGCCCGAGCTCTTGTAGCCTCCAAATGGCAAAGAGGCATCCATCAATCCGTACGTATTAATCCAAACCGTGCCAGCGCGGAGTTGCCGCGAAACCGAATGCGCCTTCTTGACGTCGCGAGTCCAAACTGCTGCCGCCAGACCGTATGGATTATTGTTCGCCTGCTTGATCACGTCATCCACATCATCGAAGCTCAATGTCGCGAGCACCGGGCCAAAGATTTCTTCTTGGGCAATTTTCATTTCGTTCTTCACGCCGCCGAAGATTGTGGGTTCAATGAAAAACCCCTTGCCGCCATCCACCGAAACGCGGTTTCCGCCCGCGATCAGCTTTGCGCCTTCTTTCTTGCCTGCTTCTATGTAGCCTAGAACGGTTTGCATTTGCTCCTGGCTGACGATGGCGCCCATGCGAGTCTTCGGATCGAGCGGATCAGCGGGCTGCATCTTCTTAGCGCGGGCAACAAGTTTTTCCAGGAACTCGTCCTGCACCTTGCTCTCAACGAACAAGCGCGAGCCTGCATTGCAAACTTCCCCTTTGCCGTAGAAGATCCCGGTGATTGCGCCTTTGACAGCGTTGTCAATATCGGCATCGGCAAAAACGATGTTGGGCGATTTGCCACCCAGCTCGAGGGTCAGGCGCTTCATGCTGTCGGCTGCACTACGCATGATCTCCTTGCCTACGTCAGTCGATCCGGTGAAGGCGATTTTGTCGATTCCGGGATGGCGGACAATCGTTCTTCCGATTTCCGCTCGGCCCGTAACAATGTTTAAAACGCCTCCGGGCACGCCCGCCTCAATCGCCAACTCTCCGAATCGTAACGCGGTCAGCGAGGTTAGGCTCGCGGGCTTCCAGACAATAGTGTTGCCGCAAGCCAGCGCAGGACCAAGTTTCCAGGAAGCTAGAAGCAGTGGAAAATTCCACGGGACGATAAGTCCGACGACGCCCACGGGCTCGCGCAACGTGTAGGTAAAAGCTGTCTCCAGCGTGTTGACCGTCTCCCCATGAATCTTCGTCGCCCAGCCCGCGTAATAGCGGAGAACGTCGATCACCATTGGCATATCGACAAAGCGGGACTCGAAAATCGGCTTGCCGTTGTCTAGCGTTTCCAGTTCGGCGAATTCGTCGATATTCTTTTCGAGCAGATCGGCAAGATGCCAGATGAGGCGTCCGCGTTCACTGGCTGACATCTTGCGCCATGGGCCGTTGCGGTCTTCAAAAGCACGGCGTGCAGCTTGAACGGCACGGTCAACGTCGGCACTAGAAGCTTCCGCAATCTGGGTCAGAACTTCACCGGTTGCAGGATTGGTAGTGTCGAAGCGCTTCGAAGCATCGACCCATTGGCCGTCGATGAGGAGCCGTCCGGGGGACAGTTTTGTTTTGGTAGCCGTAATCATCTTTCTTCCAATCGATAAAACAACAAATGGAGGCCGGACGTCCTCGCCCGGCCAGACGGGCGAGACGCCCGTCCTCCATCATCGCGCTGCTATTTCGCTTTAAAAACTGCCGGCCGCTTCTCCACGTACGCCGCCAGGCCTTCCTTGGCATCTTCGCTCTGGAAAAGCAGCTGCTGATTTTCGCGCTCGACCGCCAGCGCGGACTCCATCGGAATCTCCCAGCCAGTCTGCACCGCGCGCTTGATTCGTCCTACAGCCTTGGCCGCTTTGTTCGGCGGGCAGAACTGGCGAGCGTATTCCATAATATTTTCCATGAAGCCGTCGCGCTCGAAAATGTCGTTGATAATCCCGAACTCCTTCGCTTCTTCAAAGGAAAACGCATTTCCAGTGACCATCAGTTCGATGGCCTTGCTCTTCCCTACCAATCGCGACAGCCGTTGCGTGCCGCCGGTTCCGGGAAGCACGCCCAGGTTTACTTCAGGCAAGCCGATCTTGCCTGCGTCCTGACGCGCGATGCGAATGTCCGCAGCCATGGCGATTTCCAGCCCGCCGCCGACACAGTGCCCATTGATCGCCGCAATCACCAGCTTCGGCGTGTGCTCCAGGCGAAGCAGCATTTCATTGGCGTGAAGGCAGAAGTAATACTTGAACGTTGGATCGACGCTGGCCAGCATCTTGATGTTGGCGCCGGCGGAGAAAAACTTGTCGCCGGAACCGGTCAGCACGATGACGTGAACATCGTTGTCCATGCGTGCTTTCAGAATGGCTTCATCGAGTTGCCGATTCATTTCGTAGGTGTAAGTGTTAGCGGGGGGATCGAACATTTCGATTACCGCGACGCCGCTATCGGTGCGGTAGTTGATCAATTGCTTCGTAGTTTCGCCCGCTGCCGGTTGTAACGTAGTAGCCATGTTCAAACTCCTTTTCGCAATCTGAATTTAGTTCGATGCTGACTTCTTCTTCCGAGACGCCTTGGTGCGAGCCGATTGAGGCTCACTAGTGGCGCTGATTCCCCGCAAGAAAATATCGCCCATCGCGCGCGATATTTCTTCCGCGTTCGCGTCGACTCGCGGGTTGTACCAGGTATAAATCCAGTTCATCATGCCAAACAAACTCAGCACAGCCATCCGGCTAGAAAATTCTAATCTCTTTGCAGCTTTAAAGTCGTCCAGCAGTCCCACACAGATGCGGTAATACTCGCGTTTGATGGCAGCGATCTCCGCCCCGAAGCCGTTTTTCAGAACCTCGGCTTCGTGGGAAAGAACCTTCATCGCCTTTTGATTGGTCAGAAAATATTGCAGATGATTCAAGACGAAAACGCGAATGCATTGTTCCGGATCAGACACTTCATCGAGGCGCTCGCGGAGCCGTTCAACGATCGTGCTAAACGTGTGTTTCTGGATGATGTAGAGCAGCTTCTCTTTGGACTCGAAGTAGTAGTAAAGCCCGGACAAGGACATGCCGCTGGAGCGAGCCAGGTCACGCATGGACGCTCCCTCGTATCCCTTTTCGTAAAAGACTTCGGTCGCGTGCAGCAGAATCTTGCCCAAGCGGCGATCAAAGCGGCTTTCGGTGGAGGGCGCCAGGCCGGTAACACGGCGGCGAACTGAAACTGCAGACGTCACTGAAGAGGACGATGCCATGAGAGTTCGAACGTTCGTTCGAATAATATAACGCGATGTGACGAAAATCACAAGCCCGGGTGAGGGATGACCTAGAGTGCCGCCTCGTAAGCTCGTAGCAGCCACTCCAAGACATCGCGAAGATCACCCTCGGCACTTAGTGCGAAGGTGAACCAGCGCGTTTTCTGCATCTCGGTGTGTCCGATCCGAGAATCGCGGCGTGCACGCGCGACGATGCGTGGCCCGGCGGACTCCAATTTGAAGGCTATCGAGTTCGGAGGCTCGAGAGCACGTGAGCGCGGTAGCAGGGCAAAGATCTTGTCCTCTCGGTACAGCGCAGTGAAACCAAAGAAGACGCGTGGCTCGACCTGCGGCCAGGTTGCCGTCTCGACCACCAATGCCGCAACCCACGCTTTCATCTCTTCCGAGTGTTGTAGCGGGCGAGGGCCGGAGAACCTATCGGAGGCTTTCCTCACCTGGCTCTCCCCTCAGTTGCGTATGTCGGCCATCAACTGTTCTACCTCCGCTTTAAGATCAGCGGTCAGTGGCAGCAGAGGCAGGCGAACCGGGCCGCCGAAGTAGCCGTTGAAATCCATGGCGTGCTTCATGCCCGGGATGCCAAACTCTCCCACTAGTTGCTGCGCGGCCTTGGCGATCCGTGCTTGTTTCAGCCGGGCGAGTTCGATGTCGCCTTCTTTCCACGCGGCGTAGATCTCGTAGCAAGCGGTGGGTGCGGCGTCGGCGAAGGCGAGAATCGCGCCCACCGCGCCCACTTGGAGAGATGGTTCAAGCGTCTGCGCCGATCCGACCAGCAGCTGAAATCCAACTTCCTTTTGCCGCGTCTTCAGACCTGCGACCACGCTTACTGCTGACGATGATGGTTTGGATGCACCCGCGAGAGCGCCTACCGAAATGAGTCCCCCGCTCCCGTTCCCCTGGCTTGCTTCCTTCAGCATGCGCGGCGTGACCGCAGCAAACGTCTCGGTAACGGAGGCGGTACGCTTGATGTGCCGCGTACCCTCAACCATCCGGCGAACTTTCTTCACGTCGCCGCCCGATTCCTTCATGCCAATAATGTTGGGATGGCCCGCCAGTTCAATGACGAGCTCAACTGGTATGTCGTAGCCGGTAAATGGCGGAACGCTGTAAATCATCACCGGCAGCGGCGACCGGTCTGCGACCGTGCGATAAAACGCCAGGATATTCGCGGGCTGCATCTGCTTTTTGTAGTAGAACGGCGTGCGGACGAGGGCCACGTCATACCCGAGTTCCGCCGCATAGTCTGTGAGATTCAGGGTATCGATTGCGGACTCACTTCCGGTTCCAGCTATCAAGACTTTGTCAGGCGCAGCCGCCTCACGCGTGCTCTTGAGCACATCGCGCCGCTCTTGATCCGAGAGAAAAATTGCCTCGCCTGTCGAACCCAGCGCAACAACTCCGGCGACTGGAGTCTTCGAATAACGCTCGACGTTGGCTTCGAGCTTTTTGAAGTAAACATTTCCGTCGGGATAGAACGGAGTTGTGATGGGTGGGAAAATGCCGTGAAGCAGCATAGTTGTAGACTCCTCAGCTGGTTTAATCAGGATACAGCGAAAGTGAGGCGGAAGCGACTTGGCACCTACCGCCGCGTGGCGGGCCGCTCGGCGTGCAGCTTCTGCAGCGCCTGCACCCTGATCTGGCCGCGCTGCAAGGCGGAAATTCCTTCTGCGGCGGCGCGGGCTGCGGACAGTGTCGTGATGGTTGGAATTCGCGCACTGACTGCGGCGCGGCGGATTGCTTTTTCATCAAAGAAGGGATCAACGCCATGCGGTGTGTTGATGATGAGCTGAATGCGCTCGCCCTTGATCAGGTCGACCACGTTGGGCCGGCCTTCTTTCACTTTGTATACGCGCTCGACCAACATCCCCGCGTCTTCCAGCACGTCGGCAGTACCCGCCGTCGCCACGAGTTTGAAGCCCATGTCTACGAACTTGCGAGCGACTTCACCGACTTGTGGCTTGTCATGATCGGTGACACTGACGAAGACCGTGCCTTGCGTGGGCAGTTTCTGACCCGCCGCAGTTTGCGCTTTAGCGAAGGCCTCGCCGAAGTTGTCAGCCACTCCCATGACCTCGCCGGTTGACTTCATCTCCGGACCTAGCACTGTATCCACGCCCGGAAATTTGTTCCACGGGAAGACCGGCGACTTCACGTAATAACAGTGTCCGGTGTTGAGGTCGGCTCGGCGCTCGATGAACTCCGGCAAAAACTCGCGTAGCTTGCGTCCGGTCATCAGCCTCGCGGCAATCTTCGCCATGGGCACGCCTGTGGCCTTCGAAACATACGGAACTGTACGCGAGGCCCGCGGATTCACTTCCAGCACGTAAACTTTTGCACCGTCGCCATGAGCTTGTGAGTGGCCATTCGTTCGCGGGATAGCAAACTGAATATTCATCAAGCCAACCACCTTCAGAGCGCGCGCCAATTTAAACGTGTAGTCGCGCATGCGATCCATCAAAGGTTGGGGAATGTCCACGGACGGCAGCACGCAGGACGAATCACCAGAGTGGATGCCGGCCTCTTCGATATGTTGCATGATGCCGCCGATAACCACGTCTTCGCCATCCGAAAGCGCGTCCACGTCTACTTCGATTGCATCTTCGAGAAAGTGATCGATCAGGACGGGGCGGTCTTGCGAATATTCGACCGCCTCTTTCATATAGCGAACCACAGTTTCTTCATCGTAGGCGATGACCATGGCGCGTCCGCCCAGCACGTAGGAGGGCCGGACAAGCACTGGGTATCCAACGCGATTTGCGCCTTCGACGGCTTCTTCGATCAAGGCCGCCATCGCGCCCGGAGCTTGCGGGATGTCGAGTTCCTCGAGCAGCTTGCCAAAGCGCTTGCGATCCTCGGCCAGATCGATGTACTCAGGCGCCGTGCCGATAATATTCACGCCCGCCGCCTTCAAAGGTAACGAAAGGTTCAGTGGCGTCTGCCCGCCGAACTGCACGATCAGTCCGATGGGCGCGCCCGACGAGGCCTCGTGCTCATATATGGCAAGCACGTCTTCGAGGGTCAGCGGCTCGAAGTACAGGCGGTCGCTGGTGTCGTAATCAGTCGAGACCGTTTCCGGGTTACAGTTGATCATGATGGTCTCGTAGCCGTCGTCGTGCAATGCAAACGCCGCATGGCAGCAGCAGTAATCGAACTCAATTCCCTGGCCAATGCGATTGGGTCCACTGCCCAGGATGATGACTTTCTTTTTCTTCGTCGGCGCCGCTTCATCCTCCTCTTCGTATGTTGAATAGAGGTAGGGCGTGTAGCTTTCGAATTCGGCAGCGCAGGTGTCCACCCGCTTGTACACGGGCTTAATCCCGTGCTTCCGGCGTTGATGGCGGACTTTGTCCTGATCCCCCTTGCCGCTCAGCCGCCAGGTTGCCGCCAGCCGTCCGTCGGAAAAGCCCATGCGCTTGGCTTCGTGCAACACCTCTGTAGGAATCGATTCCATCGGATGTTTCTCCAGCTCAAGCTGCATGTCATTAATTTCTTTGAGCTGATAGAGAAACCATGGGTCGATGGAGGTCATCTTCGCCATTTGCTTTACGGTGTGGCCCTGGCGCAATCCATAGCGAATGTAGGAAAGCCGCTCGGGATGCGGGGTCACTAACCGCTGCGTGAGAATTTTAGGCTCGATCTTTTCGCCGCCAATGCGCTTACCCGTGTCCAGGGCGCGCACCGCCTTCATTAACGCCTCTTTGAAGGTACGGCCGATGGCCATGACTTCGCCCATGGATTTCATCTGCGGGCCCAGGTTCTCGTCTGCGCCCGGAAATTTTTCGAATTGCCACTTGGGAATCTTTACCACAACGTAGTCAAGCGTCGGCTCGAAACAGGCCGGAGTCTTGCGCGTAATGTCATTGGGGATTTCGTCGAGCGTATAACCCACTGCCAGCTTGGCAGCAATCTTGGCGATAGGAAAACCAGTTGCCTTCGAAGCCAATGCGGAGGAACGAGAAACGCGCGGGTTCATCTCGATTACGACCATGCGGCCCGTGCTCGGATGAATCCCGAACTGAATGTTCGATCCGCCAGTTTCGACCCCGATCTCGCGAATCACGGCGATGGCTGCATCGCGCATAGCTTGATATTCGCGATCAGTGAGAGTCTGCGCCGGGGCCACCGTGATCGAATCTCCCGTGTGCACGCCCATGGGATCGACGTTTTCGATCGAGCAAATAATGATGACGTTGTCCTTGAGGTCGCGCATCACCTCGAGCTCGTATTCTTTCCAGCCCAGCACCGATTCTTCGATCAGGGCTTCGTGTACGGGAGAGAAATCGAGGCCGCGAGCCAGAACTTCCATCAGCTCTTCGCGGTTGTAACCGATGCCGCCGCCGCTGCCGCCCAGGGTAAACGAGGGGCGCACGATGACTGGGAAGCCAATTTTGCCGGCGAACTCCAGCCCGTCTTTGAGATTGTTTACCAGCGCAGACTTGGGAACGTCGAGGCCGATCTTCTGCATCGCATCTTTGAAGAACAGCCTGTCTTCGGCTTTCTTGATGGCGCTGATCTGCGCGCCGATGAGCTGGACGTTATATTTATCCAATACTCCGCCATCCGAAAGCTCGATGGCGAGGTTGAGGGCGGTTTGACCACCGACCGTGGGCAGTACCGCGAAACCGGAGCCGGGTGAGAGTTCGCACTCGACCCGGATGATCTCTTCCAAATACTCGCGCGTGAGCGGCTCGATGTAGGTGCGGTCGGCGACTTCCGGGTCGGTCATGATGGTGGCCGGATTGGAGTTGGCCAGCACTACTTCGAAGCCTTCCGACTTGAGCGCCTTGCAGGCTTGAGTGCCGGAGTAATCAAACTCCGCCGACTGGCCAATGATGATGGGGCCAGAGCCAAGGATCAGGATTTTCGAGATGTCCGTGCGTTTGGGCATTTATGCGATTTTGCTCTCGCCTGTGAGCAAGAGATGGTTCCATTACCTCCTCATTTACTTTTTTCGTAGCCGACCGAGCTGCCGCAGCTGCCTAATCCCAGGGTGACGCTGATCGCACGAACGCAATTTTGCTCTTCCTTCGGGCGAGTCAACTCAAGATCCCGCACTGCAGCGGCGTAGCCTTCGCTGGTCACAAGAATTTGATACTCGCCCTTGTCAACCTGGCTGAAACCAAAGTTCCCGCTGCTGTCTGTCGTCGTCTCTTCGACCGTTTCTGGCCGTCCGCGTGTGGTTAGCTTTACAGTGGCGTTTGGCATCACAGCCCCTGTCAAGCTTCGTACTTGTCCGCAGACCTGACGCACCCTCAGGCTCTTGAGGGCGACGCAAGTATTCGCCGGAGATGTGACGGGCAGCGCCAACAGGGTTGCCGCGGCCAACAGCAACGCTCTTCGAAAACTTCTCCCAGATTGCAACAAGCCGTCAGCACGTCGTTCCACTGTGAATCTCACCCTTTCCACTCCTCCATCAGCTTCACGAAGTCTTTGAAAAGATAATGCGAGTCATGTGGGCCCGGCGACGCCTCGGGGTGATACTGCACGGTGAATAGCGGCAGATTCCGGTGGCGCATGCCTTCGAGCGTGTTGTCGTTGAGATCCATGTGAGTTAGTTCAACTTCGCTCTGCGGCAGCGAATCCGGATCGACAGCGAAGTTATGGTTGTGGGCCGTGATTTCGATCTTGCCCGTGTTCAGTTGCTTTACCGGATGATTGCCGCCGTGGTGGCCGAATTTCAACTTGAAAGTTTTTCCTCCCAACGCAATTCCTGTAAGCTGGTGTCCCAGGCAGATGCCGAAGATCGGCAACCGCCCCATGAGCCGCCTGATGCTATCCACCGCGTACGTGCACGGCTCGGGGTCGCCGGGGCCATTCGACAGAAATACTCCCGCGGGTTTAAGCGCTAACACATCCTCTGCTTTGGTTTCTGCGGGAACTACCGTGACCTTACAGCCTTCACCGCGCAGTTTGCGTAGAATATTCTGCTTGATTCCGTAATCGTAGGCGACTACGTGAAAGCGTTCCGGTTGGTCTTTAACTCCGACCACTTCCTCCGGAAGATGGGAACGCTCACCTCTTTCCCACACATAAGTGTGCTTCGTGCTAACCACCTTAGCGAGGTCGGTTCCATCCATTTTCGGAATTGCCCGCGCCTTCGCGATCAGCTTCTCCGGATCAGCCTCAAGCGTCGATATCACGCCGCGCATCACACCGTTATCGCGCAAATGGCGCACCAGGGCGCGGGTGTCAATATCGCCGAGCACGGGAATCCTGAATTGCTCGAGGTATTCTTCCGCGACCTGTTGTGAGCGCCAGTTGGAACTGACGCGAGAAAACTCGCGCACGATCAGGCCCTCGATATAGGGCCGTGTGGCTTCGTTATCTTCAGGGTTCGTGCCGTAGTTTCCGATTTCAGGATTGGTGAGAACGACGATCTGGCCAGCGTAGGAAGGGTCGGTAAAAATTTCCTGATAGCCGGTGATAGAAGTATTGAAAACTACTTCCCCGTAACATTCGCCTTTGGCGCCGTAGCCTTTGCCGCGGAAGATGCGGCCATCTTCCAGCGCAAGGATTGCCTGCATTCGTACTCCAGGGAGTGGATTTTAGAGATTCTAGCAGGGATACACCAAGGATGTCTGTGAAAATCCCGGCGTCTCTCTCTGGGAACTAGGCGGAACGCCAATACGCGTCCGAGGGCTTGCGCGGGGTGCTGCGCCGTTCGCAGGCGTCGGAGGTGCACTCGACCACATCGAAGAACAGGTCATCCGGGCTGCGCGAAGAATTTGCGGCTTGAGCCGCATCGAGGGCCTCGTATTTTAGGCGAAACCAACTCTGAGGGTTGACCTCAACCTTGCCTTCCGTCGCGTGGCGCCGAAGATGAAAATGCAAACGCATGGCCAAACCACCGAATCACCGCACTCGACCCATCTTGTCCATGGGCCAGTACCCGAAGACCGCCTTACCGTAAATGTAGCTCTGGCCGACGGGGCCAAAGTCACGGCTGTCATTCGACAAGCTGCGATGATCGCCCAACACAAAATAGCTGTCCGCCGGAACGACAACTTCCGCATACGACCGCTCGTCCTCGTAAGCCCGTGGCACGTACTCTTCGTCGATCAGTCTGCCGTTCACGTAAACGCGGCCGGCATCGATTTGGATGTGGTCGCCGGCCAGGCCGATGACCCGTTTGATAAAGCTCTTCGACGGATCGCGAGGATATCGGAACACGATAATGTCGCCGCGCTGGATCGGCTCCAGCCGGTAAACAAACTTATTTACGAAGATCCGTTCCTGGTCCTCGAGCGATGGCATCATGCTCGTACCTTCTACTTTCACCGGCTGGTACAGAAAGATGATGATGAAACAGGAGATGGCCAGCGAGATTATCAGATCCCGCAACCAGACCGAAAGCACCATAGCACGCGAGGGTACAGAAACAATTGGTGCGCCACTTTGGACTGCGTTGGATTCTGTAGCGTCTCCCGATCCGGGCATATATTTCTAATTCTATACGGATTGGGCTTCTCGTGTGCAGATTGCTTCGCCGCGAGCCTTGGTGTCAATAAAATAATTCCAGCCGGACCCGATCCGATTGGGGAAAGAAAAGTATCATCTATCTACTTAACGAGTACAGCCTGATGCACATCAGAGTTGGCTGTGATAAACTGCGATGCCAACCGCAGCTTCAGGGTTTTTAAACGAATATGACCATGCACAAACCACGACCTCTGGAGGTCTCGTAGATGGGCCTCGCTCTGCTCGCAATTATCTGGCTGATCACCTTAGTGAGCACTTACTTTTTCGCAGCAAAAACCTGGTGGTTACCCCACGGCGCATCGACGTCGACGCCTTGGATTGATCATCAGTTCGCCTTGACCTATTTGCTGATGGGAATCGTTTTTGTCGCGGCCCAGGGCGCTCTCGGTCTGTTCGTATGGCAGTATCGGGATCGAGGAAGCGCCAGCAAGGTCACTTACTCTCACGGCAACACCCGGATGGAAGTGATTTGGACGGCTTTGACCGCCATCCTCTTTATTGGGTTGAATCTCATGGGCAGCCCGATCTGGGCGGCTGAGCGTTTTGCGCCAGCGGAAGCTGGGTCGATTCCGGTGGAAGTCACCGGCATGCAGTTTGCCTGGTACTTCCGCTATCCCGGCCCCGATGGAAAATTCGGCCGGACCGATCCCAAGCTCATGGATCCCTCAGCCGGCAACGAAGCTGCGCTCGGGCTGGATACGACCGACCCGGCGGCAAAAGATGACGTCGTTACCGGCACCATGTATCTTCCGGTGAACCGGCAGGTCGATCTCACCCTGCGTGCCGTGGACGTGATCCACAGCTTCTTTATTCCTCAGATGCGCTTCAAGCAGGATGCCGTTCCCGGACTCATCATCCATATGCATTTCACGCCGACCGAGGTTGGCGAGTATGAGATTGCCTGCGCCGAGCTGTGCGGGCTTGGGCACTACAAAATGCACGGCATGGTGCACGTGGTGAGTCAGGAAGATTTCGATAAATGGGTGGCCACTCGGGAGGCGGAGAAACAGTAATGGCGACTAGCGCTACAATTCACTCGCACGCTCCTCAGGGATTTATCCGCAAATATATTTTCAGCCTCGATCACAAAGTCATCGGCCTGCAGTATTACTTTCTCGCATTGGTAGCAGTGTTTGTCGGGATGTTCCTGTCAATTTTGATGCGAGTTCACATGATCTGGCCGACCGCGGTTTTGCCGCTGGTGGGAGAGATCAAGCCGGAAACTTATCTCAGCTTGCTCACCATGCATGGCACGATCATGGTGTTCTTTGTGCTGACCACGGCGCCCCAGGGTGGGTTCGGAAATTATTTTCTACCCATCCAGATTGGCGCGCCAGATATGGCTTTTCCAGTCCTGAACATGCTTTCGTTCTGGACCACCTTCGTGGCTTTCGTGACCATCCTTGCGGCCTTCTTTGTTACGGGAGGAGCTCCGCTGCACGGCTGGACCGGCTACGCTCCGCTCAGCGCGCTCACCAACTCCGGTCCCGGCGAACAGCTGGGCGCAGATTTGTGGATCACCAGCATCGCAATTTTCTGCATTGCATCACTGATGGGAGCGCTGAACTTCATCACCACCACCCTGGACCTGCGAGCTAAGGGCATGACCATGATGCGCATGCCGCTAACCTGCTGGGCGTGGTTTGTAACCGCGATCCTTGGGCTACTGGCTTTCGGAGTGTTGCTCTCCGCTGGCATTCTGCTCCTACTCGATCGCAACTTGGGCACCAGCTTTTACGTTCCACTCGTCGTGGTCAACGGCCAGGTTATGGGCCACAAAGGCGGTTCGCCGCTGCTCTGGCAACATCTGTTCTGGTTCTTCGGACATCCCGAGGTCTACATCGCCATCCTGCCGGGGATGGGCGTGGCTTCGCAGTTGCTCTCGACCTTCTCGCGCAAACCGATCTTCGGCTACAAAGCCATGGTCTACGCGATCATGGCCATCGGTTTCTTGGGATTCATGGTGTGGGGCCACCATATGTTTATGAGCGGCATGAGCCCGTACACGGCTTTTGCTTTCTCGCTCATGACCATGGCCATCGGCGTCCCTTCCGCCATTAAGACGTTCAACTGGCTGGGAACCCTCCATGGTGGACGCATCCGCTTCCAGACGCCCATGCTCTTTGCCATTGGCTTCGTTTCGCTGTTCGTCTCTGGCGGATTGAGCGGGCCATTTCTGGCGCAGCCGGTGCTCGATATTCCGTTGCATGATACGGCTTTCGTCGTCGGCCACTTCCATCTCATCATGGGCGTGGCGGCCATTTTTGGCATGTTCGCTGGAACCTACTACTGGTTTCCCAAAATGTTTGGCCGCATGATGAACGAGACCTGGGGCAGGGTTCACTTCGTGATTACGCTGATTGGCACCTATTGCATTTTCATGCCTATGCACTATCTGGGCATGGCCGGCCAGCCGCGGCGCTACTCCCAGTTCACGGAGCTCGCCTATCTGCATCATTTGATTCCGCTCAACGAGTTCATGACTTATGCTGCCATCATTACCGTGGCAGCGCAGTTCATCTTTGTGATCAATCTGTTCTGGAGCATGTTTAAGGGGCCGAAGGCAAGCGATAATCCATGGGAGGCAACAACTCTGGAGTGGACCACGGCGACGCCTCCTCCGCATGACAACTTTGGAGGGCACACGCCGGTGGTGCATCACGGGCCATACGAGTACAGCGTGCCGGGCGCGCCTCGGGATTACGTCATGCAAACCGATCCGGCCACGGTAACTTCGCATTAGATAAAATTGCAGTTACCGCGGAGCGCGGCGAACGCATCTATCAGTCATGGCGACTCTAAGCTCCTCAGTTTCGATCGAAGTACCCAAGACGGGCCAAGGCGGCGGCGGCACGCGTCCGCCTGCTTACGGCGGCGGAGATGACGGACGCGGTGACGGCTCCCCCGATTACGGAGCGCGTCTGCGCCGAGTCCGGTTAGGGCTCGCGATCGGGCTCACGTCCGTCACCATGATTTTTGTTTCGCTCACCAGCGCGTACGTCGTACGCCGGGGCTTGCCCACCCTTGACGAACACACCAACAAGTACGTTCGTGACTGGATCCCGGTTGACCTCCCGCTCGCGCTGCTGCTGGTGAACACGGCGCTGTTGTTAGTAAGCAGCGTCACGGCGGAACTGGCCCGGCGGCAGATTGCGCGTCAAGCCGCACTTGAGCCGCTTCGTTCCATACCTGGCGTTTCTCTAGGAGAGGACAACGGCTTTCCCTGGTTGGGCGCGACGGTTGTGCTCGGCGCCGGATTCCTGACCGGCCAATGGTTGGCTTGGCGCGAGCTTGCCGATCGTGGTTTTTATCTGGCCACCAGCGCCAGCAGCTCGTTCGTCTATCTGCTGACTGCAACCCACGCCGTCCACCTCGCCGGAGGCATTCTGGTGCTGCTCTACGCGGCCACCGTTTCTCTGCTGCATAAGCCCGTCGAGGCACGCCGCATTGTAGTCGACGTTACCGCATGGTACTGGCATTTCATGTTTTTGTTGTGGCTCTACATCTTCGGTCTGTTATGGTTTGTCCGGTAGCAGATCGCTAAGAACTTCGGGGCTTTGTTTTGAAGGGGCACGGCTTCAGCCGAGCCGTAAGTGCCGCAAAATTAACATCGGCTTTTAGCCGCCGAGGGAGCAAGACGCGGACAGGAGTGTCCGCGCAGAATGATCGTTAGCCGCATAAACAATTCAAGGAGACCGCAAACATGTCTGAAGTCGCCGTGCAGCACGGGATGGCGGATGTTTACGAGCCGTCCCTGTTCGGCACCTATTCCAAGAAAATCGGGATGTGGCTGTTCCTGCTCTCCGACACTCTGACCTTCGGAGCCCTGCTGTTCGCCTACAGCTACGGACGCATCTCCAATCCGGATTGGCCCACGCCTTTCGGCAAGGAAAGCATCACCAATGCCACGATCATGACGGGCTGCCTGCTTTCCAGTTCGCTGACCATGGTGTTGGCCGTACTCGCGGCCCGCCGCGGCGATCGCAGCTGGACCCGCAACTGGATCCTTTTCACCATGCTCTTCGGCACCGCATTTATTGTGCTCCACGGCATGGAATGGACTCACCTGATCGATGAAGGCATGACGCCATTCAAGAACCCCTGGTCGGCAAACGTGCCCCAATTTGGCGGGACGTTCTTCACTCTCACCGGCATGCACATGCTGCACGTGACCATCGGGGTAATCTATCTTGGTGTGGTTTCCCTGCGCAAAACGTTTTTGCCCATCCTGCTGGCAATCTGGGGGCTGGGGTGGTGGCTGATTCCATCCAACAGCGTGTTCCACTACGGAGTGCACGTCCTGTTGGCAGGCGTTATCGTTGCCGCCGTGATCCTGATTCTTAAACCGAAAGATTACGACGCCCATGACGTAGAAATCGCCGGCCTCTACTGGCACTTCGTCGACTTAGTGTGGATGTTCATTTTCCCATTGGTGTATCTGATGTCCACACGAGTATGAGTTGTAGCGGGTTTCATAAATCGGTTTCAGGAGAAGTTGGCTTTGCAAGGACCCGATTTTAGGGGCCGATGATAAAAGGCTCGATTCGTATCAGGCATCGCTTTTAGCGATGCTGTAACTGCCTCAAATCAACAGCGCCTTCAGGCGCTGCTGAACGGAGAGACAAATGCACACCGCCGCCGCAACGCACGACGAAGGCAAAGGACAATATTTCTGGGTCTGGGGAGTTCTCCTGCTCCTCACCGCGGTCGAGGTAGTCCTCGCCTATAAACGGGTCTTCGAGCCCCTGCAAATGCTGGAAGCCCTGATGATCCTCTCCATCATCAAGTCCGCCCTGATCATCGGCTACTTCATGCACTTGAAATACGAAATCGCCGCCATGAAATGGGTAATGATGACTGCCGTGGTAGCATGTCTCTGTCTGATGTGCATTTTCTTCCCTGATGCTTTTCGCATTGTGCACTTGGGGGTCCGATGAAGCTCCGCCTGGCCACACTCGCATTCCTTGCCACCCTGTGGGCCACCCCCGCGCTCGCCCAGAGTTGCGCCATGTGTTACAGCACCGCCCGCGCCCTCAACAAAGAAGGTCAAAACGCGATCACCCGCGGGGTTGTAGTGTTGCTCCTTCCTCCAATTGGATTCATGACGGTGGGGGTTGGCTTGGCTCTACGCTACGGCAAGAAGCGCGATGAAGAAGCGGAGTAGCCAAGGCTTACCCAATTGCCAGTTCCGTTGAAAACAATTTTCTTCGATGTCGGCAACACTCTTCTCTTCCCTGATCGCGAGCACATTCTAGCTCCGCTTCGTCAGCGAAATCTGAACCCCAGTCTCGAGCAATGGCACGCCATCGAGCGAAAAACGAAGAAAGAATTCGACGACATCTTGCAGCACGATGGCAAGGCGGATCATAGCTTCTGGTATCTTTTCTATTCTTCCTTGCTCGCAGAACTAGGCGTTCACGATGATGCGTTGCGCGACGTTCTGCTGAATGCCACGCGGGTCTCGGCGAACTGGTGTGATATCCGACCGGGTACGCGCGAGACCCTGCAGCGACTCGGACAACGCTACCCACTGGGAGTGATCTCCAACGCCGACGGCAAGATTGCCGATGTGCTGGAGCGTTGCGGAATCGCTGATTGTTTTCAGGAGATCATCGATTCCGGGGTGGTCGGATATGAAAAGCCGCATCCCGCCATTTTCCAATCCGCCCTGCGCCAAATGCACGTCTCCGCGGAACACGGTTTGTACGTAGGCGACGTGTACTCGGTCGATTATCTGGGCGCCGTCGGCGCTGGCATGCAAGCGATTCTGTTTGACGTGGCTGGGACGTATCGTGAATCTGGCCTGCCGCGCGTGGAATCGCTGGAGGAATTGGAAAGAAAGCTATAACGGATTTCCTTGCTAGGCCGCACGAGCGAGGACGCTCGCGCCTACACTACAACGAGATCACCTGATGATCGAGGCAGTCGCTGTGGATCGTGTCATACAGATCCCGCAGAAATTCCGTCCCATAGCGCCCGAGGAAATAGATGCCTGCAATCTCTCGTTCCTGCAAGGTTTTATTGGGATAGAGAGAGTTACACAGCAGGTCGGCGTGCCGGCCCAGAACCTCGGTTTGGCGAAGCTCGGCACGCGCAGCGCGAGAGCGTAATTGCGTAAGCTGGTGCTGCATCTTCGACGCCGCATTGCTGGCCGAATCGACCAGCGTCGTATCCAATCGAGCCAAACCCTCGCGAATCGCGGCCAGCGACTTTTCCAGCGAAGCCTCCGCCTGATCAAATGCCGATTGCAGTTCCTTCGGCAAAACCCGCGAAGCCATCTGTTCGCGCAAGCTTTCTGGACCGGAAAAAAGATCCGGCAAGCGCAGGCCGTAACGCTCAAGTAGTCCTTTCAGTTTCGGCTCTACTACTGTTGCGGACAGACGGGGTACGATTGGCGTGACCCGGCTCAATAGCGCCTCGTAAACCACACCAGCCTGGGCAAAGTAAGCGACTTCCGCAGATCCCCCGACATAGGCAAGCGTCGGCAGCAGGTAATCCTGAATCACCGGACGCAGCAAAACATTGGCGCTGAATTCTTGTGGCGACGAGGTTATGCGACTCAGCAATTCCGCCTGCGAGATTCGTTCCTCTTCGATCAGAAAGTCAGCACTTCCCTGTCCATTCACTCGACGATGCACCGGCACTCGCGCGCCATTTCGCAACGTGAACAGCAGCGTCGAAGAGGGCGTGACCTTTACCTGCTGATGGTAACCCGCCGCGTCCAGCGCCTTGCCCCGAGCCAGTAGGGCTTCGTCCAGTTCACCGGCTCGATCGATCGCAGCTTGGTAGATGGGCTCAGCAATCTGGTGCAATTCAGGATCAGCCGCATCCAGAAGGATCACCCCCCAATCGGCAAACAGTCGCGCGAACAAGCGGGCAAAGGCGCTGCCGAAGGTCTCACCCGGACGGTACGCTTCCCGAAGAAAATCGGAAATTGCAGAAGGCCCCAACCACCCCGTGGCTGCCTCCACCAAAGCCTGAATTTCTGGGCCGAACCGTACAGTTCCGACGGGAGCCGCCGGCAATCCCTGCGCCGGCGCGGTCAGCTTTTGCAGAGAACCATCCGATCCCGCAATCGAGATTTGGTTTACTTCTTCCAGATCGTGATCCTCGGTGGCGAGCCAGAACACCGGCACGCAATCGCTGCCCGCCCGAGTTGCCTGGTCGGCTAGTTTGACTGCGGTCAGTGCCTTGAAAATCGAGAATAACGGACCGCCAAAGAGTCCCACTTGCTGCCCAGTAACTACCGCTGATGCGCCTGCCCGCAGCCGGCCAATGTTCTCCAGAGTTTTCTTGGACGCGCCGCCCCACGACTGATTTTGGCGTTCCAGGATCGACGAAACCCGCAGTCGACGCTCCGCCTCATAACGGATGCTCGACACCTCATCCTTAAACCATTGGTTGAAGTAAGCGGATCGGGGATAAAACCGTTGGATTTGGGAAGAGCCGGAAAGGAAGTCGGCGAACAGCCTCGTGGTATGCGGGATTTGGCTGAAGGGCAAACACTCCGACTTCACGGACAGTCCTCCTGACAGCCTTGGACGATCAAATTCATGATAGGTCAACGCCCCGCTACAGACCAGCGTTCTAAATGAGATGTAGGCAATGGCGAGAGGATGCAAAAACCAGCGCCAGCTCACTAAAGAAAAAATCGGCTTCCGCCGATGTTCTATCCAAGAGGCAGAATTGTCCATGCAGCCTGACATTGACGCGCAGAAACAACCCGAAGCCGCTATGGACCGGAGACGGCATCCCCGATACCGATTTAGCGTACCCATTACAATCCGCTCGGCCGATGGCGTGGTGATGCCGGGAATCAGCATCGAAATCAGTACCAGCGGCATATCCGCCATCACCGCAGATTTATTGGAACTTAATGATACGGTAGAACTGGAGGTGATTGCTGCCGGCAAAGTGCGGGCGGTGATAAGACACAACATCGGCAAAATCTATGGCTTCGAATTCCTTAACCTGACGCCTGAGCAAACTCAACAGATCAGGGAGCGTTGCAAACTGCTTCCACTGTATCGAGGCAAGACATTAGGCATCTCGCACCGATCTCCAGCTCCCGGTTGTGTTCTGCAGCGCGTGCATCGTACAATAAACCAGCACTCAGAGGCGGGATTTCAGGGCATCCGATCCTTAATAGTCCCCAGAAGCAAAAGCCTTAAAACGAAACGGCGAAGCGTGCCGTTCGAGGAATTGTTAAGCTCATGGTCATATTAGTTACCATCGTCCACGTCGCGGTTTGTTTGTTTCTCATCATCGTGGTATTGCTCCAAAGCGGCAAGAGCGGCGACATCGCTGCTGCATTCGGCGGCATGGGCAGCCAGACCGCCTTCGGCCCGCGCGGCGCGGCTACGGTTCTGTCGAAAGCGACCACATGGTCGGCCATCATCTTTATGGTGACTTCGATCACGCTATCGGTTTTTGCTTCGCGCCACGCCGGCACCAACTCGGTCCTGCAGGGAGTCAAATCCGCGCCGGCCAAGTCGCAACCCGCGAAGCCAGCTACGCCACAAAAATAGTCGTTGGTCGGTAGTCGTTGGTCGTTAGCCAACAACACGGGGCCAACGACTACCGACCAGCGACAGGCCCCCATGATCCACGAAATCCTTCCCGTCGGCCCGCTGCAATGCAATTGCTCCATCATCGGCGACGAGACCACGCGCGAAGCCATGGTCATCGATCCCGGCGATGAAATCCAAAGCATTCTCGCCCTGGTTCGGAAACACAACTTGCAGGTAAAACAAATCGTCATCACCCATGCCCACATCGACCATGTAGGCGGCGCCATGAAACTGCGAGCCGCCACCGGCGCTCCCATCCTGCTTAATCAGAACGATTGCGAATTGCTCAAGATGCTGGATATCCAAGCGACATGGATCGGCGTAGCACCTCCCGGCAAAGTAGAAATTGATCAGAACATCGGCCAGGCGGATACGGTGAAGGCTGGCTCGCTCTCCGCGAATGTACTTTTCACGCCGGGACACACCGAAGGCAGCGTCTGCCTTTACTTTCCCAGCCAGAAGAAACTAATCGCCGGAGACACCCTCTTCGCCGGAAGCATCGGCCGCACCGATCTACCCGGCGGTTCATACGAAAAGATCATCCATTCCGTGCACGACAAACTCCTCGCCCTCCCCGATGACACCGTCGTAATCCCCGGCCACGGCTCTATTACCACCATCGGCGAAGAGCGTGAAAACAACCCCTTTTTGAAGAGTTAGGGATCTGGGCTCAACGTTCAGGGGACGAGGCAACCCGAATTACAAGATCGCATCCTAGTAGCTGAAATTTGATTTTTCGACACAGGGCCGGGGCGTCGTGGATCCAACGTTCCCCGGCCCTTTCACTTTTAGGCTTTCACTCTCGGTCTAGCGTGGCAAGGCAAACCTGGCACCCCAGCTAAGCTCTCTTCCGGGCAAGGCGATCAACAAAAACGCGCAGCGTAGTTTGGGCTTCGGGGCTCCACCAGGTAGCGATGACCTGCTCAAGCTCAAGGTCGAAGGACGTCGCAAAAAGTTCGGACAAATCGGCGCGAGCGCTCCGCCGGGTTGCGGCCATCGCATCGACCGGCAAGGCCAGTAAACCGCGGCTCCACTCGATTGCCCGGCTCACCACCTGATCGAGCGGAACAACCTCATCAACCAGACCGATGCGGGCGGCCTCCTCCGGAGAAATCAAGAGACCCGCCACAGCGAGCCTCTCCGCCTGATGCGCGCCCAACAGTCGTCGCAGCCCAGCAAAAATCACTGGAGGCAAAGGCAGCCCTACCTGCACTTCGTTCAACCCCAATTTCCAATCGCCGCGCGCCGCGATCCTGTAGTCACAAAAGATCGGCAAAACGGTCCCGCCGGCAGTCGCGTGCCCAGTGACGGCAGCGGCAATAGGGATGGGAGAAAGCGCAAGCGCACCGAGCAGTGCGTAAAGCTCACGCCACATGACAGTCATTGCTGGACGATCCAGCGTCAACAACAGCGGAACGTCGAGGCCGGCCGAAAATCTGCCGGGCGCTCCGGAAATTATCAGCGCGCGGGCGCCGTCTTGTGGAGCTGACTCGACAGCATGCTTGAGGGCAACGATGAACTCCGGCGACAACGCATTCGCCGGCGGGCGGTTCAACTGCAGCTCGCGCACCGCTCCGTGATCGATCGTAAGAATCATGCCAGTTTGCGCCGCTGCGTCATCGCAGGTTTGTCGATTGTGGCCATGAGGGAGAGTATATGTGGATTAGTTCACCAGTGGAATGCGAACTTTTCCACACGCGATTTTAGAGACACCGCGGCGCTGTCTAGTGATGCATGTGCTACCGCTTCAGCAGCTCGATCACCTGGCCTATCCCATGACGAAAACTTTGAGGCGGCGTGATCAGGCTGACAATCAGGTATCCATCGCTTGGGAAATCATAAAAATGCCCGGGATGGACGAGCACAGAAAGCTTGCGCAGTATTTCAATGGCAAGGTCTTCGTCAGTTTGCGTTGCTGGAACCCTAATCACGGCATACCATCCTCCTTCCGCATCGAGGCGGCGGGAGGTGGTCTGTTTCGCCAATCCGCGATCCAGTTCGCTCAGATTGGCTCGCACCCGGTCCAGCAGCAGCGGCTGAATGGAATGGCGCTGTTCCAACAGCACGGGCGCAGCCAATTGAATCGGCGCATTCATCGAGAGATAAGTATCGGCAATCACCTCCAGCCGCGCCAGCGCCGTCGAAACCTGTTCCGCCGGGCCGCTGGTCACGATCCACGCCAACTTCATCTGCGGCAACCCGGCAATTTTCGACAGACCACTCATGGTAAACGTCAGCACGTCATGGTTGATAGCGAATGTAGGCCGCACCGCGCCATCGTGTGCGTAGTCGAGAAAGACC
Source organism: uncultured Acidobacteriota bacterium (assembly GCA_963832245.1). GTDB lineage: Bacteria > Acidobacteriota > Terriglobia > Terriglobales > Acidobacteriaceae > JABDBE01. Next base: position 478,239 of record CAWHTG010000003.1, on the reverse strand, counting down.
TCATCGACAATGAGCGCCAGATTATATTCGCGGCAGAACTGGTTGAGCGCGCTCCGTTCCGCGTCCGCAACGAACGACCCGGTAGGATTATTGGGATGCACCACCACGACCGCCCGGGTGCGATGGTTCACCGCTTTATACAAAGATGGAAAGTCGATCTGCCAGCCATGATCGTAGAGCAACGGGTACGGAGCCAGCTTCACATCCTGCAGGTCGGCCAGAAACTCAAATAGCGGATAGCTGGGCTTAGGCACCAGAATTTCATCCTCCGCATTGCACAACAGACGCAGCACGTAAGAATAACCCTCGCTGGTACTCGTCGTAAGTATGATCGCGTCCGGATCGATATCATCATGCTGCTTGCGATAATACCCAGCCACAGCCTCGCGCGCCGCGCGCAACCCCTTGGGCTGCGGATCGTAACCCATAGCCTGAGGATTCACCAGCGCCTGCAAAATGGCTTCTGAGTCATAGTGCAAGTCAGCCCGCGTAGGATTCGAAATCGTCAGGTCATGCGCTTCCCTTCCCGCAGCCTGCAACTCCCGCTGCAATTGAGTAAAGCGGTTAGGCGTAAGCTTCCAGTCGGTGCGGCGGGAAAACATCACCGATTATGATACCCGGAATTCCCCGATTTCCGGATTGCCGGAACGCGTGCGGGCTGCTTGCACGAACGTGAGATGAACAAACCACCGGGTGGGCGCCAGTTTCAGGATCTCGCCACAGTTTTGCGGGAATTGTTCTGGCGCCCATGCGGGGTGCAACCAGCCTCGGTGTTTTCCGTCGCCCTACAGATTCTTATTTCGCAAAATTCCCCCAAGGATCCACTCCTGCAGGCAGCGTTGTGCCTTTCTCTGGCGGGCCGGACACGTGATCTGGGTCCATGTGCCTGTGTTTCCGAAGTTGGTTCTCTGGTTCCATAGACCGCGATCATCGAGCAATTGCGGGAATTACTTATAGGTAGCGCTTGACCGCGCCAGAAAATCGCGGTGCTCGCTGAAATCCACCATGGAATCAAAGGTCGGACCTTGCAGCGGGTTTGCCTTCAGGGTTTCCCGCAACGAAGCGTTGACTTTGTCTATGGCTTCCGCGTTCGCAGCGAGGTAGAAAATCCAGAACGTGCCCGGATTTTCGGTGTGGATGGCTTCGGTGTCGATTTCGTACTCGTGAATCGTCCCGTCGGCCAGCAGTTTCTCAAGAAACGGCACAAACAGGTTCTTGCTCAGCGTACTCACGGCTTCGTCCGAAGCACCTGCTTTTAATTTATAAGACGACCCGTGCTCGTACGCATCCTTCCACGATCCCGCATGCCAGTTGTAGTAACGGCTGACGTAAAGGCTATCCGAGTGTTTCGTCGCTGTGGTCAACACCGGAGAAGCAGCGTTGCCAGACTTGTAGAACTGGTCCAGCACGTTAAGCACCCCGGCTATGGAGTTTGCCGACCACCAACCGTCGTGGGTCGGGCCGTCGGGCGAGTGAACCAAATTCTCGTCGTTGCCATATCCCACGATTGTTCCGTTGGCAATGGCCTTATCCAGAATCTTCTGGTCAGCCGCGTCTGCCTTTGCCATCTCCGCCCACTGCGGGCGCGGAATATTCCAAAACGCGACATACGAGTACATCCGTGGTTTTTCTTTCACCTCGGACATCTGCGCACCCGCCGGCACGACCCATACGGACAACGCCAACCCGCAAAGCCCTACGAAAACTCTCCCCAGTTTCCAGTTCATGATTTTTATCCTCCGTGATTTAGCTCAGGATCTCGAGATTTGTGTCACGGCCTGAGCACGGTAGTGTACACCTGTCGTCGACGGAACGATTCCCGGTTGCTCTCGGGCTTGATTGTTTTCCCAAAGTTTTTCCCCCAAAAACAATACTCGACCTGTCGATCTTGCGACCCCCCGTTCGACTTACCAGTAGAGAAAAAGAAAACAGCCCAGAGGAGGCGGATATGGCCGCGAAGAAGACAGTTTTTCGGATTTATAAATCGATCGCAGGTGCCGCGCTCTTCGTGGTCGGGATGTTTATTCTGTATCAGAATCTGGCTGCGGCCGTCTCCCGGTTGACCCAAGCCCTCGCAAATAGCTCAGCGGCTCTTGGGATATTGCCCGCTACTGTTCTGACAATCGCACAGGCCGTGCATGCGTGTGCTCACCATCAGTTTGTGCAAGGCCTCTTCGAGCAGATACTAGCATCGTCCTGGCCGTTACTTCTCGTCATCTTCGGATCGGTTTTATCGAGGGATCACTTCGCGGACGACGCAACGGTTCAAGAACACACTGCGGATCCCGTCCCTCTAGCCTCCGCTCGTTCGGCCTGTAACTAGAGACCAGTTCGCCGCTCGACTGAAGCCCGTGCCTCCGCTGGTTCGTTGGTTGCATCCGCTCTTGTTCTGGTTTCGCAGGTACCTTAGAGTCGATTTCAAGATGCAGAATCGCACCGAGACGCTGGGAATTGGTTCGCGCGCGCCGGATTTTTCGCTGGCAGCGGCAAATCGAGCGGAAACGTTTTCGCTTTCGAGCCTACGCCAGCATGCGCCTGTGATTCTGGAATTCTTGCGCGGCACCTGGTGACCCAACTGCGTAAAACGCATGGCCCAGTTTGAGCCGTTGAAAAGTGAACTCGAGCAGGCTGGAGCGCAACTGGTGTTAATCGCAGCTGAGAAACGCGACGGGATCTTTAAGCCGGCGAAGTTTCTGCAGAAACATCCGGTCTCGTTTCCCTTTCTGCTGGATGAAGACCGCAGGGTGACTAAGGCGTACGGGCTTTATCACCGACTGGGAAAGGATGCGATCAATATCGCGCACCCGGCGACGCTGGTTGTCGATAAGGGCGGCACGGTGCGCTACATCTATCGCGGCGACAACCAGATGGATCGAGCGCCGCTGGAGCAGTTTCTGGAGGCGGTTCGGAAATTGGCGGCTTCCGCTTGAGTTCACAGGGGAAAACATACAACCGAAGTTAGAAATCTCACTACCGATTCAGGAGGCGAAATGAAAAAAATCGTATTGCTTAGTGTGGTGTTACTGGCCGTGGCCGCGGTGGCGCAAAACAATATCTCGCTGCCTGCGGGCACATCCATGAAAGTGAAGCTGGAGAATGCCCTCACCACTTTCTCCAGCAAGAGTGGGGACCCCTTTTCCGCCCGGGTAACCGAAGCGGTCATGCTCGATGGAAAGCCGGTGATTCCCGTGGGCGCCACTGTACAAGGGCGCGTCACCAAGGCCAGCGAGCCGCGCCGGATTGCGGGCAAGCCGACAATTGCCATCTTCCCGGAGACAGTAGTGCTGCCTAACGGCGAACACTATATGCTCAATGCCACACTGGTCGACACCAGCGTGCGCAACGGAACCGACGTCAACGAGGAAGGCCAATTCAAGGGCAAGGGACACGACGGCAAAGACATGACCGAGATTGGCATTGGCACCGGCGGCGGCATGCTGGTGGGAGGGTTAATCGGCGGAGGCAAAGGGGTTCTGATCGGCGGAGCGGTCGGCGCCACTGCCACGGTTGCCCACTGGCTGGGCAAAAAGAATTCGGCGATGCTGCCGGCGGGTACTGAGTTGGTAATGGAATTGAGCCGTCCGCTGGCGATGACAGCGGCGACTGGCGGTCAGTAGGAAAATACTCTCCAGTTGTTATTCACTTCTCGATTTGTTGCTGGGAAACGCAGAAGCGGGAAGGACACGGCTTCAAAGGCTTGGAGAAACTCAATGTGCATTTGAATTTGCGTGGCGCAACGATTCCAGCGCTGCGGTAAATGCATTGTTTTGAATTCGGCCTTAGCCGCTGAGGGGCGCACGACACACCAATCGCGACAAGCTCCAATTAACCGGAGCCGTTGGCTTCCGGCTTTTCCGGGGACGCTGCTTCACACTTTTTCAGAAAGTGCGCCAGCTTGTCTTGGTCTTGCGCAGACATCTCCAAAAACTCGATCCCGTTGCCGAATTGTGGGTGATGCGTAACCACAATCCCCTTACCAGCTAATCGTTCATCTTCCATCCAAAGCATCACATCTAACTTCGTCCCCACCGGCAGCGTAAAGCTCATCTCTACATAGCATCCGGCAAGACTAAGATCAGCAGTTTCGGCTCGGCTGGCAACGGCTGCGCTTTCCGGTTTGAATTCAATGGGAATCGCGATCTTGGCCCGTGGGTATTTTCTTCGTTCCTTTTGGGACAATTCCTGAGGCGGCTCGGTCATGGCTTCGTCTCCTTTCCAAACCAGGACCCCTCTGAATGCAATAGTGCTCCTGATCTGCCGGAAAAGAAAAGATTAATCGTTCTATTGATTTTTGCGGAACACGCGACGCCACTAGTGCCTGTCATTCCGAGCGAAGTGGAGGAACCTGCAGTTTGGCTGACACGAGCGGAAAAGCAGGTTTCTCTACTGGGCTGGAAATGACAACGTTAAAGTCAATATGTTTTGCAACGCTCGAGAAGCGCCAACCGCCTCTAAAACGCCAACGCCATCAGGTCTTCCTCACTCAGAAGCCGCAGCTCGATCCATCCCTCGAGCGGCAGCGCGTCAACCGGCAGGCGGTTTTGCCATAGGCTGAAGCGCAGGCGCAGCAGGGTCGCGACCGGCGTGTTTGCTCTTCCTCCGGTGCTGATGGCGGCAGAAGCCACCGGCTTGGCCATTAACCATGCGAGTGGCATTTTGAACTCGAAGGTTCGCCGCAGCGCTATTTTCACTTCTTCGGACGGATGATCCGAAGTCGCCAGGGGTTTATCCTCATCCGGAGAACTCACCCGCCATGACGAAGCGTTCCCCGCTTCGACTCGCACATCCACTCGTACCCCACGCCGCGGGCGCTGCGCGTCGACCGCCCAGGATTCAAGATTGACAACCAAGTCAAAATCCAACTCTGGTGGCTTGCCCACAAAATCCAGTCGGCCATAAACATGAGTCTCATCGATTCCTGTATGCACGCAATCAATCAGAAACTGCTTCCCGTGCATGGCGCCCGCGCGGTGATCGGCGGTGTGGACCGACGCACCCATCCACTCGAAATAACGGACCATGTCGCCGGTAATGCGGGGATGGATGTAGTGAGTCTGAGGCGTGAACTCGGGCCTGGCCTCCACGCCGCTTATCGGCTGCGCAAGATAATCGGGCGCGATTGCGCCCAGCGCTTGATACACGTTGGAAAGATGCTTGCGATAAAGTTCGTCGAATTCGCGGTCGTTGGCTGAGTGATGTTCCGGCCCGTACCACCAGTTCCAATCGCTGCCTTCGGCGATAAACAGTTCTTCGAGCGCCAACTTCCGCTGCGCCTCGGTTGCCCGGCCTGCGGCCTCGGCATAGAAGTTGCGGGCGTTGTAAAGATAATCCCAGGAGCGGTTATCCTCGGGCGCGCCAATCCACACGTTGAAGTTAGCATTGATCCAGGAGCCAGGGACCAGCGAAGTGAGCGTAGCGAAGTCGTGGTGCCGAGCAATCGCCTCGGAAACCGTAACCGCCTCGATTCCCGGCTCACTCTGCAGCTTGTCATAGAAGCGGCGCAGGAACTCGCGGCCCGATCTGGGGTAATATTCCCAGGCGTTTTCACCATCGAGAATGATGGAAACCACCGCGTCTCGTCCTTGACGTATTAAAGGTTGCGCGGCTTGCTTAATGTTGTGCATGAGATGATTGGCGGCGTCCTGCGGCGGCATACCCGAGTACACGAATCCGATCATGTCCGAAATGGTGTGGTCGCGAAAGACCAGGTTCATCTGCGTGGCACCCTTTTCGAATCGATGGATGGTATAAAGTTTCTCCGCGCTAGGCGTCGATAGCCGTCCTTCGCTATCACGGGCAAAGTTGATTCCCAAACTTCGTCCCAGGACGCCTTCGTCCGTGGCCATCCACTTCACGCCCAGGCTCTGTGCAATGCCCAAAACCTCCTCCGACACGCTGCCTTCCGAAGGCCATACCCCGACCGGTCGGACCCCGAAGACTTGCCGATGCAATTCCAACCCACGCCGCAACTGCTCTTGCGCGTCTTCGGGATGGCGAAAACGGTTCTGGGGCAGAGGCAATCCGGGAGTCGAAACGGCACCCATGTTTGTATCGCAGACGAGCGGCATGATCGGATGATAAAAAGGTGAAGTTGAGATTTCGATTCTTCCCTGCTGCGCCGCGGCTGCATGTGCGGGCAGCACCTTGCCCAGCAGCTCGCGCTGGCGAGCGATCACAAAGGCCTGATCCTCTAGCGAGAAGCGCTGCCCCTTTCCGACCAGCGCTGCGATCTCCGGATCGTCGAGAAAGAGTTCATCAAACCACGCGATTTGCGAAAGCACTTGCAGATCGGTGAAGTCCTGCGCCTGAAAGTACTTCTCGGCCCGTTCCGCAGAATCGCCCACTCCACGAAATCTTTCCCACAGCGCGTGGTAGCGGGGATAGCGGCCGATCATGTGCACCGGATTCGCCTGAAACAGATATTGCAAAGCAAAGCGGCGTTCGGTTGCCGTGAGATCCTTCGCCGGCTTAGCCGCGACCTTCAAGAACGGGTCCTGCGACGTTCCCGCCACATAGTCCTGAATCTGTGTGATCAACGACGGGACAAGGTTGAAAGTCTGGTGGACATTGGGAAACTCGTCCAGCAGCTTCACCATGCCGTAGTAGTCTTTAAGGGCGTGCAGCCGAACCCAGGGAAGACGGTATTCACCCGTGACCAGATCTTTGTAGAAAGGCTGATGCTGGTGCCAAAGAACGATTACGCGCAGCACGGGCATTGAACATGACGGCTCACCCGGGAAGATCGAGGGCCGTGTAAGAAGTCTAGCATGCGTGTATCCAATTTCTAGCGGCGGGCAAAGCCTTGTCGTCTCCAACGGTTTCATTCCGGTACACTAACAAGGCTCGGCTAACCTTAATCCCTTATGACGAATCCAACACAGGCCCCGAGGTCGCGCTAAAATGGGACTTCTGACTGAGCAGGACCTTTATCTTTTCAACCAGGGCCGCCACTACCGCGCCTACGAAAAGTTAGGTTCCCATCTGACTTCGGTCGACGGTCAATCCGGCGCATACTTCAGCGTCTGGGCCCCCAATGCCCACGGCGTAACCGTCATTGGCAGCTTCAACGACTGGAACAAAGATTCGCATCCGCTGTACGCGCGTGAGAGTTCGGGCATTTGGGAGGGCTTTATTCCCGGAATCACCAAGGGCTCCGTGTACAAGTTTCACATCGTTTCCCGGCATCACGGCCATGTGGTCGACAAAGCAGATCCATTCGGATTCTGGCACGAGAAGCCACCACGCACCGCCTCCGTCGTGTGGGATCTCGATTACCAATGGTCCGATCATGAGTGGATGCAATATCGGCAAGGCAGAAATTCCCTGCACGCCCCAATTTCCATTTACGAAGTTCATCTGGGTTCATGGATGCGGGTGCCCGAAGAACATAATCGTCCGCTAACTTATCACGAGACCGCCACCCGCATGGCCGACTACGTTCAACGCATGAATTTCACCCATGTAGAATTCCTGCCAGTGATGGAGCATCCGTTCTACGGCTCGTGGGGATATCAGACTACCGGCTATTTCGCCCCAACCGCCCGCTACGGCACGCCGCAGGATTTTATGTATCTGGTGGACTACCTGCACCAGCGCGGCATTGGGGTGATTCTCGATTGGGTACCCTCCCACTTCCCTACCGACGAGCACGGGCTGGCCTACTTCGACGGTACCCATTTGTTCGAGCACTCCGATTCTCGCCAGGGCTTCCATCCCGACTGGAAGACGCTGATCTTCAACTATGGACGCGACGAAGTCCGCAGCTTTCTGCTGTCAAGCGCGATGTTCTGGCTGGACAAATACCACGTCGACGGGCTGCGGGTGGATGCGGTCGCGTCCATGCTGTACTTGGATTATTCCCGTAAGCAAGGCGAGTGGCTTCCCAACAAATACGGCGGACGCGAAAATCTGGAAGCCATCGACTTCCTGCGCCAGTTCAATATAGAAACCTACAAGGAGTATCCCGGCATTCAGACCTTTGCCGAAGAATCCACCGCCTGGCCGATGGTTTCACGCCCCATTTATCTGGGCGGGCTGGGCTTCGGCTTCAAGTGGGACATGGGCTGGATGCACGATACTTTGCAGTACTTCTCGCACGACCCCATCCATCGCAAATTTCATCACAACCAGCTCACCTTCCGTATGCTCTACGGGTTCACCGAAAATTTCGTTCTGCCGCTTTCGCATGATGAAGTCGTCCACGGCAAGGGCTCGCTCATCGGAAAAATGCCAGGTGACGAATGGCAAAGGTTTGCCAACCTGCGACTGCTCTTCGGCTACATGTTCGGGCAGCCGGGCAAGAAATTACTGTTCATGGGCGACGAGTTCGGACAAGTGCGAGAGTGGGCTCACGACAGCAGCCTGGAATGGGACGTGTTGCAGTATCCCGTTCACCACGGAATGCGGAATTGGGTGGAGCAGTTGAATCGGGTTTATAGAGCTGAGCCTGCCCTGCATGAACTCGACACCGATCCCAAAGGATTCGAGTGGATCGACTGCAACGACAGTGCCGCCAGCACGCTGTCGTTACTGCGTAAGGGGAGTTCCTCCAGAGAAAAGATTGTGACGGTGTACAACTTTACCCCGGTTCCCCGGCTCAATTACCGGCTGGGAGTTCCTTCGGGAGGCTACTGGCGGGAACTTCTGAACAGCGATGGCAAAGAATATGGAGGCAGTGGGATGGGCAATCTGGGCGGCGTCACAGCTGAGGAAGGGCCGGTGCATGGCCGTCCCTATTCGCTGAATTTGACCTTGCCGCCACTGTCCGCTCTCTTTCTAAAGGCCGAATAGTCGGCATTTTGCCGAGCCGTCGGCAGTCGCGATCCTCCCGGTGTCACCAAACGTGACCAAGAATCGCGACCTTTGCCGCTAGTCAAGAAGCCAAGAGGATCTCCAGCCGGTCCAAAATGTGCCGTAATGGAACCCCTTTTCCCATCGCGGCATCGACGAACGGAGCCATCTGCTCCAGCTCCGGGTGCGAACCCGAGATCATAATCACTGGCAAGGTCGGATGTCGCTGCTTAAGCCATGTTGCCAGCTCCAAACCATTCATTCCAGGCATCTCATAGTCCAGAATGACGGCGTCAATCTCTTTTTCCTTAGCCTCAAACACGTGAAGTGCGTGGCGGCCGTTGGTGGCGGCTACAACCTGATAGCCATTTCGGCCGAGCAGAGCTCCGTAGAGCTCTCGAATCCCAGCATCATCATCCACGCACATCACGGTCAAAGCCTTCATAGGGGAGAGCTGCCTTCGTTGGCCTCGCCTAAGAGGGGTCTAGGCGAAGCGATTTGCCAGATACCAAGCACGTTGAATGCCACGTCCTCATTGGACAATGTAGAGCGGACACCCCTGTCCGCTGCTTTTGACTTGCATCGTCCACGTGCCCCCTAAAACCAAACTCCGGGACCACAGAAAGTTCTGTTACTTCGCGTGCTAGACTCGAATTAGTTGCGGCCCCATGCGGATTCTCACCCGCTACATTTTCCGCGAAGTCATGGCTCACGCCCTGATCGGCGTGGCTGTATTTACCTTCGTCCTCTTCACCCGCGACCTCGGACAAATCCTCGAACTCATAGTTCGCAACAGCGCTCCCCTGCCTAGCGTGGCCGAGATCTTCTTCTTCATTATTCCGGTGACTCTCACCATCAGCATTCCCGCCGGCGTGCTGGTCGGCATTCTGATCGGCCTCAGCCGCCTTGCGGCCGACAGTGAGATCACCGCCATGCGGGCCAGCGGCATTGGCGTTTGGAGCTTTCTCCGCATCGTTTCCATTTTCGCCGCCGCCGCCTGGCTTCTGGCTCTGGCCAACGGAGTCTATCTCGCGCCCCGCTCTCAGGCGGCCATGGTCCATTTGCAGGATCGCCTCAAATCTTCCCAGGTCTCATTCGAAGTTCAGCCGCGAGTGTTTTACGAAGGTTTTCCCGGACTCGTGCTCTACGTCCAAAACGTGAAAGCAGCCCAAGGCGCGGCCATCTGGAAAGGCGTTTTCATCGCCGATACTAGCACTCCATTTTCCCCGCGAATCACTTTGGCACGGCAAGGAATTCTGGTCAGCGAGGGGCCAGCGACTTTGCATCTCCACCTCACCGACGGCTCGACCCACGAAACCGATCCCAAAAGTTCCGACCACTATCAGATTTCTACCTTCGAGCAAACCGATATCCCCATTCCCGTGCCGCAGGCCGACAATACAAAGGAGCAGGAACCAGTGCCGGTTTCGCAAATCGGAACCTGGGATTTGTGGCGCCAAGCCGGCGAACAGAAAAATCTCACCCTGGCCCGCTGGTACCTGATCGAGTTCCATCGCCGCTTCGCCTTGCCTACATCCTGCCTGGTATTGGCACTCGTCGGAATCCCACTCGGCTTGTCGTCAAAAAAAGGCGGCAAGTCCACCGGATTCGTGCTCACCATCCTGCTGGTCTTCGCCTATTATTCCGCGTCACTGGTAGGAGTTTCCCTTGCGCGGCAGGGAAAGTTATCGCCCGGCTTCGGCGTGTGGCTGGCAGACCTTGTCTTCTTCCTCGGCGGGGCCTTTCTCCTATGGCGCGCCGAACACAGGCCGTTTGAAATCGCTTCCATGCGGCGACTGTTGCATCCGTTCGACACCGGAGCGCTAGAAGCCGGCAAGATACCCTTCCGCCCCCGCGTCGAAGATGTTTTTCAGCGCGCCGCCACGCGCCGCCGCGTGTTCAGCGCCCGCTTCCCCATGATCCTGGACGACTACGTCCTCCGCGACTTTGGCATGAATCTGGCCATGGTCGTCGCGACCTTCCTCATGCTGCTGCTCGTGTTCACGCTGTTCGAGTTGCTGGGAGACATTCTCCGCAACCAGATCTCGCCGTTCGTGGTGGGGGAATACCTGCTGAACGTCTCGCCTTATTTCGTTTACAACATCACCCCGCTGAGCATTCTGCTGGCAGTCCTCATCACTTTGGGGGTAATGCAGCGCTCCAACGAAATCACCGCTATCAAAACCACAGGCATCAGCATTTACCGTATCGTCACGCCCATGATCATAGCCGCGGCCATCCTTGCCACCGGCCTCTTCTTCGCCGATCAGTTTTATTTACCGCACGCCAACAAACGCCAGGACGCGCTCCGCAACCTGATCAAAGGCAAGCCGGCCCAAACTTATCTCAACCCCGACCGCAAGTGGATTTTCGGACAGCACTCCGATATCTACTATTACGAACTGTTTGATTCCGATCGCGATCAGTTCGGCCGGCTCGCGGTTTTCCAATTCGATCCAGCCACGTTCCAGTTAACCAAACGAATCTACGCCGACCGCGCGCACTGGGAAGACAGCCTGCATCGTTGGGTCTGCACCCAGGGATGGGAGCGCGATCTGCGGGGTCCAGCGATTGAAAAATATCGCACCTTCGACGTAGCCACCTTCCCCGTAGTCAGCGAGCCTCCCACCTACTTCAAGAAAGAAGTGAAGCAGTCCTCGGAAATGAGCTACCAGGAGTTGCGCCGCTACATCCACGACCTGCAGCAGAGCGGCTTCGACGTAGTGCGCCTCCGAGTTCAACTGGAAAAGAAGTTTGCCTTCCCCATCATCACGCTGGTTATGGCGGTGCTAGCCATTCCCTTTTCGCTTGCTTCAGGACGGCGAGGCGCAATCACCGGTGTCGCCGTAGCCGTCGGAATAGCAGTAGTCTACTGGACGGTTGCAGGACTGTTTGAAGCCATGGGCAACATCAGCCAGTTGCCCCCGGTGCTGGCCGCATGGTCGCCAGATCTGATCTTCGCCTTGGTAGGCGGCTACTTGATTCTGAAGGTGCCTACTTAGAACACCAGCGCACTTGCTTCGGGGTGGAGCAGCGCTGACGCTTCGCAGGAGCACTCCTTACTTCGGCGAAACCGCCGACGTCTGCCCGAAAATAACAATCGGTTGGCCGACTACATTCAGAAGTCCGCTGCTGGTGGTAAGCGAAAAAATCGAAATCGTTCCTGATCCAAGATTGGCCACATACGCGTAATCCGTAGTGTTGAAGAGAGTGTTCCCCACGTCCGCCGCCACAACTCCGGACAAAACTGCAATCGACACCGGGGTCACGCCGGTCGAGATGGTTGGCGGCGAAAGCGGCGTCAGCACCCCATTCCCCGGGCCGTATGAATATTGCGAAATCGTGTTCGACCCCTTATCCACGACGTAAGCGAAATTAAAACCCGGATCGAACGCGATCGCAACCGGCCCCAGCCCCGCCGGAAACGGCGATCCAGTCACTGTGGTAAGCGTACCGTCCGGCGTATTCGGGTTTGCGCAAGTGTTAACCACACTGTCGCAAATGGCATACGCCGAAATGTTATTGGAGTTCGCTCCGGCATTGGCAACATAGAGAAAACCTCCATTCGGAGTCACCGCGAGTCCCGAAGGCGAGACCTGACCATCGTCGTAGAACGGTACTGCCAGCGGGGTGAGCGCCCCTGACGTCGAATTGATCGCAAAGGCTGACACAAAATTCGCCAACTGGTTCGCCACATACAGGAAGTTTCCCGAGTGGCTAACAGCGACTGCAGCCGGTAGCGTACCATTCGGATAGGAAAGGCCGGCAGGGATCGTCGTAAACGGCGAACCTGGCGCCGCGGTCAGTCCCGTCCCATTGATTGAAAATACTGAAATATTGCTCGATGCCTGATTGGCCACAAACAAAAATTTGCCGCCGGGATCGATGGCCAAGGCCGTGGGAGTAGTTCCGGTCGGCGTAGTGGCGCTGGCCGGGGTAAGCGAGGCATCCGCATTGATGCTGTAGCTGGAAATGTTATTGGACCCGGTGTTGGCCACGAACAACGCACTTCCAGAAGGGGTGACTGCGATGGCCGATGGAACCGACCCGGTTCCGATGGCGTTTCCGAGGCCCGTCAGCGCGCCCGAGCTCTGCGTCACCGTGTACGCCGAGATCGTCGTGTTCGCCTGCGCCGTGACATAGAGGTAGCTGATGCCGCTGGTCGCGCCGGTATTTGCGGAAGAACAACCTGCCATGCACCAAAGCAAAATGGCCAGCAGCAGACACCCCACGAAACCAAACTTCATCCCCATTCTTTCTCCCAGTCGTCGATCCAGGACCTCACCGAATGCGCGCAGGAAACCTTCCCGGCACACGGCTAGAGATCAAGGGTTACCCTCATTTGTGTATCAGCATTATAAGGGAAGCGCAAACCGCGCACTCTGATTGGAAGCCCTGCGCAAGGCAAAAGTTGTTCACCCGCCAATTGATGAGACAAACATATGCCGCCGAAAAAGCTGGGCGCGGGTGCGGGTGCCCCAGGTCTCGCGCCTTTCGAGACCTGGGATACGCCAAATATGCAGCTGGGCGCATGGATCACACCCCGCTTTCCTCACAAACGCGGCTGGACCACCCAAGCCTCATCGAGCTTTAAAGAACTCGAGGTAGACGAAAACACAAACAACCCACGCCACGACCACAATCGCAACTTTCTTCAAGAGTGACATGAGACAAAGTTTACTCCGTTTCCGCTGGTGACCGTAGTTGGAACTTTTTCCCTCCGGGTTGTCCGGTATGCTGTGTGTGATAGACGATCAACTCGGAGTTTAGTGAAGGAGCCAACTGACCACCCCGTTTCGCCAAATCCAACGTCGCCCGTTCTGGATGTTGTCGCGCAGCGCCCTTGCCGCCTATTCCCGCCTCCCGCTCTTCGGCTGGCTCCGTGGTTCTGTCGGAGTGATTCGAAAAGGCCCACTGGTCCTGGTGATCGATCGAAGCGACGGCCGAGGGCTGTCGTTTCCGGGTGGTCTCGCTATGCCTTGGGAGACGGCGGAGCAAGCGATGCGAAGAGAAGTCTCGGAAGAAACCGGGTTGCAAGTCAAATGCTCCACGGCGCTGTTCGAATACCGCAACTCGGCTGAGGTCCCGGTAATACTCGCTGTGTTCGCCGCAGAAGCCGAGGGCGAGCTGAAAGATTCCTGGGAAGGGTCCCCACGCTGGTTGCCATTCACCGACATTCGCCCACATCTGCTCCCCAGCCAAAAGGAAATTGTAGATCGGCTGCTTTGACTCGCCGCCATGTCCTCGCCGGGTGGCCCTGACAATCTCAATCACTTGAACTCCGTAGGGTGCCGCGTCCAAGCTTCCGCTTGGGCCTAGAGTTCCCGCGAAAGGATCGTGATGGTGCGCGGATCGGCTGTTCTGCTGACTTCCGCGGAGGCGAGGGGCAGGCGAATCTCGACCATCAAGCCGCCCTGCGGCCGATTCGATACCCGGATGGCGCCGCCGTGCAGGCGCACAGCGCGATCCGTGATTGCCAAGCCCAGTCCAACGCCGCCGGTCTGGCGACCGCGGGCATCGTCGATGCGATAGAACGGGCGGAACAGTTTGTCGAGCGAGTCCTCGGGCACACCCGGGCCGGAGTCGGTCACGCGCACCACGGCTTCCGGTTTGCCCACGCCGTCGTTCTTGAGCCCAGCGCCGCGCAGCGTCACGTTCGGCAACCCCACGCCCTGCTCCAGGCGCACTTCCACACTGGTACCCTCGTGCGTATAGCGAATGGCGTTGCGCACAACATTCTCGATCGCGCTGTGCAACAGACTCGGGCTACCGATGACCACACAGTCATCCACGATTGTGGCTTCGACTTCGCAATGCCGGTTCTGGGCCTCGAAAGCAGCATCCCTGGCAATTTCATGGATGATCTGTTCGAGGTGGACCGGAACTTTCTCGATGGATTCATCTCCAGCTTCGAGGCGGGCGATGGTCAGCAGCTTCTGGATGAGTTCATTGAGCCGGTTGGCTTCGCGGTCAATGCGATCAAGCGCGCTGCGCGCCTCGGCCCCGCTGCGCTGCCGGGCCAGTTCCAGAGCGACATTCAAGCGCGCCAGGGGAGATCGAAGCTCGTGGGAGATGTCAGTCAGCAACCGGCTCTGCGCATTTACCAGGTTTTCCAAGCGCTCCGCCATGCGATCGAAATCGCGCATGAGCTCGGCCATTTCGTCATGCCGCCGCAACCCAGGCACGCCCGCGCGCGCGGTCAGATCACCCGAGGCTAACTTCTGCGTCGCGGCACGGAGCTGCACGATGGGCGAAGTCAAATATCGCGCCAGGATGTAACACACCAGCCCCGACGAAAGAATCGCAATCAGAATGCCCAACCCGGGCACGCTATGCAGTCCGAAAAATGGGTGCTCTTCCGGAGGGAAGTCGACGATCACCGTGTACTGACGCCCATTGTCGGCGGTGATGGTTTGCCGTAGAAACTGACCCGGCCCGAAGCGTCCCAGAAAGGTGTCGGCGGTGTGAATCCGGCCACGCAGCACCCGTTCGATCCAATCAGGCGCCTTGCGGCCGAGAAGGTCGCGGCCTTGATCGTCGAAGATGAAGAGCCGGACGTGATGACTGTCGTGAACCCCCCGCAGATATTTCCGCGCCGCATCTTCGCCGCCCTCTTGATAAGCTTGTAGAGTTTCGTTGAGAAACGTCGGTGCCTGCGCCTGCAGATTGGAAATCTCCCTCGACGGGCGCAACGCGAATGTCACGATAATTGCCAACGCCAGGAACAGGGCTTGCGCCACCCAGTAGGAGAGAAAAATCTTGAGAAACAGGCTTCTCATGCTTCCTCGGCCTTAAGGGGTGCAGTTTTGGCATGATCTCGGGGATGGGCGAAGATGTAACCTACCCCGCGCACCGTTTTAATGTGGTCGCTGCCCTCGTCGGAATCGCCCAGCTTCTTGCGCACTTTGCTGACATGCATATCAATGCTGCGGTCGAAGGGAGAGAACTTGCGGCTCAGCACCGCATCCACCAGGTGCTCCCGAGTTACCACGCGTCCGGCTTCCCGCAACAACACATGCAACAAATTGAACTCGACTGAAGTCAACTCAACCGGCTTCCCATTCTGGCGAACGATTCGGGTGGCGGGATCAAGCTCAATATCGCCCACCCGCACTACGTCGGGAATCTGATCGGCTTTATCTTCGCTCTTTTCTCCTGCCTGGGTACGGCGCAGAATCGCGCGAATGCGCGCCACTAGTTCGCGGGGATTGAAAGGTTTGGGCAGATAGTCGTCGGCGCCAATCTCGAGCCCCACAATTCTGTCCACGTCTTCCCCCCGCGCGGTGAGCAGCAGCACCGGGATGCGCGAGGTGTTCCGGATTCGCCGCAACACGTCGAAGCCGTTCATACCGGGCAGCATCACATCCAGCACGACCAGCAGGTGATCCCCGTTCAAGGCGCGATCCAACCCCCGGTTGCCGTCGTGTACCGCTTCAATCTGAAAACCCTCGGGCTCGAGATACTCCCCTACCAGGCTGCACAGCTCCACGTCGTCGTCAATGACTAGAATGCGATCCACTTTCTTCATTTTAGTTAGGCTCGCTAATCAAGGTGGTAAAGAATTGTCAATCCTGCGGTTATCATGCTTTACAAAACTTTACTCCGGTTGACCGACTCTTTACCACTGCCCATCGAGAAAAGTGTTTCTATGATCAGAAGCAAATTGAGGGTCTCCGATCTACGGGGAATGCTCACAGGAGAGGTTATGAAATTTCGCAGCAAGATGTCGATTGCAGCTTTGGCTATCGTGCTGGTAACAGGAATTGCGATAGCACAACCGCATGGCGGGCCGCACGGGGGCGGTGATTTCTTTGGTGGAGGCATGTTGGGTTTCTTCACCGATTACCTGGATCTGACCGATGCCCAGCAGGCACAAATCAAGCAGATCGTCGCTAAAGAGAAACCGGCTATGGCGCCTTTGTTCCAACAGGAAATGCAGACTCATCAGCAAATGATGCAGCTCATCCAGAGCGGCACGTTTGATGAGACTAAGGCGCAAGCGATTGCGACTCAGGGAGCACAGGTTCACACACAACTTATGGTGCAGCACGCGCGCATCGCCAATGAGGCTTATCAGGTTCTAACTCCAGATCAGAAAACCAAGCTGGCGCAGTACATAACTAAGCGGCAGCAGCGCTTCGAGCAGCACATGCAGCAGCGCGAACAAGGAGCTCACTCGGAGTAAGCACCCAATTAGCGATGGATCAGCGGGTGAGGGGGAGGGGCCGAGGGGGTGCCCTCCCCGGGCATGCCGCGTCATGTATACCTGGCGTCATGCGCAATTAAGAAAGGCGGGTAATTCCTTGGCTACTACAGCAATACCCACGGATCTGGTAAATGTTATTGCCAGCGAGATGTCGGTCGGCGTGGAGCGGGCCGTTGAATGCTGGATGTCAGAAATTGAGCAGGCGCTAACCGACATGAGTCTGACTTCACTGGGCCGGCTCAATGCCGTCTGCGAGATTGTGAACGAATACAAACAACTGACCGGCAAATCACAACTCAACGACCGAAGCATGTGCTGAATGAACCTGCCAAAGACGCAGTTGAGTCATTGTTTCCGTAAAAGGTGTGAACATGAACGTTGACCTTGTTTATTCTTGCCTGATCGATTCTACCTGGCTTTTTCTGGGCAGCTGGGTGGTGCTGCTGTTGACGGCGGGCTTGCTTGCATTCGTCCCGCTTGACCGTGGCCACGCATCGGATCGATGATACGGCGAAACTGAAGCCTGGCCTGTTAGAATCTCATCTAACACGCCGATGCTGCCGAAAAGTCTGCGTCCTCTGATTCCCTACTTTAAGAAATACCGCCGCAGCTATGCGGTGGGGACGCTATGCGTTTTTCTGACCAATGGCATCTGGATTTTTTTTCCGCTGGTAATCCGGCGCGCCGTGGATGATCTTCATCTCGGCATTACTCGACACAAGCTGATCACATATGCGTCGCTCTTGCTGGCGGTGGCGGCAATCAAGGGAATCTTTCAGTTTCTGACCCGCTGGATCGTAATCGGCGTATCGCGCGAAATCGAATTCGATCTGCGGAACGACCTCTTCCGGCATCTCGAAAGCCTTTCCTACTCGTACTACCAGCGCACTCGAACCGGCGACATTATGGCCCGCGCTACCAACGACCTGAACGCCGTCCGCATGCTGCTCGGGCCCGCCATCATGTACTCGGCGAATACGATTGTGTTTACCGCCGGGGCGCTGGCGTTCATGCTTTCGATCAGCCCCAGGCTGACTCTGTATGCGTTCTTGCCTCTGCCGATTGTCAGCATCACCATTCAGTACTTCGGCCGCAAGATCCACGAACGCTTCGAGCGCATCCAGGCGATGTTTTCTGAGATTTCAGCCCGAGCTCAGGAGAACTTCTCCGGCGCTCGAGTCATTCGCGCCTACGTACAAGAAGAGGCTGAGATTGCGGCGTTCGAAGCCGCGAATCAGGAGTACATCCGGCGCAGCTTGAAACTGGTTCGTTTGATGGGGATGTTGTGGCCCACGCTCGAAACCATGCTCGGTCTGGCCATTGTGTTGGTGCTGTGGCTGGGCGGGCGTGAAGTGATCTCTGGGCGGATCACGGTAGGTGGTTTTGTTGCCTTCAACACCTACATGGTGCAGCTTACCTGGCCCATCATTGCGTTGGGATGGGTCATCAATATTTTCCAGCGCGGCACCGCTTCGATGGGACGCATCAACGAAATTCTGGTGGAGAAGCCCGAGATTGAAGACAGCGAGGCCATTCAAGTCAAAAGCCGAACGGGCGAGTCGCTCGTCCCCACACAGTCAACTTTCTCACAGATACAGGGAGAGATCGAGTTCCGGCACTTGAACTTCTCCTATGGCTCCACTCCGGTTTTGCGCGACATTAATCTCCGCATTCCGGCTGGCAGTAGTCTGGCGATCGTAGGACCCACAGGTTCGGGCAAAACCACGCTGGTTAGTTTAATTCCGCGGATTTACGATGCCGAGCCAGGAAGCGTGCTCATCGACGGCATTCCCATCCGCGAATATCCGATCGCCGCCCTGCGCCAAAACCTCGGCTTTGTGCCCCAGGAGACTTTTCTGTTCAGCGAAACGGTGCGCGAGAATATTGCATTCGGAGAACAAGATGCTTCGGACGATGATGTCCGATCGGCAGCGCAGGCAGCCAGCATTGCCGAGGAGATCGAGAGTTTTCCGGAGCAGTATCGGACGCTGGTAGGCGAGCGCGGCATTACCCTCTCGGGCGGTCAGAAGCAGCGCACAGCAATTGCCCGCGCCATCATCCGTAATCCGCGCATTTTGATTCTTGACGATGCGCTCTCCAGCGTTGACACCCATACGGAAGACAAGATCCTCAATCATCTGCGGGAAATCATGCAAGGCCGGACGACCATTTTCATTTCCCACCGGGTATCCACCGTGCGCAATGCCGACCGCATCGCCGTTCTCCACGCCGGACGAATCGTGGAATTGGGCACTCATGACGAACTGGTGGCCAAGAACGGCTACTATACCGATCTGTATAACAAGCAATTGCTCGAAGAAGAACTGGCGGAAGTGTAGAACTCTTGTAGCGTCGGCATCTTGCCCTCGCCAGTGGGGACGAGGACGCCCCCACGACAGCCGCCAGAACGGCGGCGCTACCGTTCCGCTGTTACGCCCCAACTATGAAGCGCGTGGTGATTCCCGAATTGCTTGACGCCGATTCCGGCACACCCGCCGAGATCGCCAGCGCTCTAACTGACTTGCGCCACATTAACCAGTGGTTTGGCGGCATTGCCGCCACGCAATCAATGGTCACACAGGTCTCACAAAAACTTGGCGTCAGCTCGCTTTCGTTGTTAGAAGTTGCGGCCGGGGCAGGATATGTGCCTCAGGCCGCGAGCGCACGTATGGGGAAGTTAGGAGTTCACCTTCAGGTTACCCTGCTCGATCGTGCTCCTTCTCATCTGAAGAGCGGTTCGCAAAATGGAAGCTCGGCGGTGGCTGGAGATGCGATGGCGCTTCCCTTCGGTGGCGAAAGTTTTGATTTGGTGAGTTGCTGCCTCTTTGCTCATCACCTGGAACCGGAGGAGATGGTCCAATTTGTGAATGACGGTCTGCGGGTGTGCCGCGCGGCGGTGATCATCAACGATCTGGTCCGCGATCCGATTCACCTGGCCCTGGTCTATCTGAGCCTGCCGCTTTATCGAAGCCACTTAACTCATCACGATGCGCCGGCCTCGGTGCGACGGGCCTACAGCATTGGAGAAATGAATGAGATGTTGCGGCAGACCAAAGCCGCAAAGGTCGAAATTGAACGCCATCCCCTGTTCCGGATGGGAGCGATTGTGTGGAAAACTTAGACTATGTACGACTTGATCGTAATCGGGGGTGGGCCAGCGGGGACTTCGGCTGCGATTACCTGCGCCCGCAGCGGCGCTCGCGTCCTGCTGCTCGAACGCGGACGGTTTCCTCGTCAGAAAGTATGCGGTGAATTCGTTTCTGCCGAATCCCTTGGCCTGCTCGCTAACCTGCTTGCTCCGAAATATGCAACGCTACTTAGCGATTCAGTTCGCATTTCTCGCGCGCGGGTATTTCTTGACGGCCGCACACTCCACGCGCCAGTCGATCCTCCCGCGGCCAGCATCTCCCGCTTGGACCTCGACACGGCTCTCTGGCAATCGGCAGAAGATTGCGGAGTAGACAGCCTACAGAAAGTTATCGTACAGAATATTTCGGGAAGCGGCCCCTTTCAAGTTAAGACGTCAGTGGGAGAATTTGAAAGCCGTACTCTAATCAATGCCTCGGGCCGTTGGTCGGGCCTGAATTCCGTGCCTCCTCATTCAGGGTTGAAGTGGCTGGGTTTGAAAGGTCATTTCTACGAGGATTCCACTTCCGCTTCCGTGGATCTATATTTTTTTGAGGGCGGCTATTGCGGAGTACAACCAGTCGCCTTAACAGATGGAGTCGAGCGTCGCCGACGTGTGAACGCCTGCGCCATGGTACGCGCCGATGTGGCGGGCACATTGCCGGCGGTTTTTCTTTGCCATCCCGCGTTGCAGGCACGCAGTCGCGGATGGAAGCCACTTAGCGATGGGGTGAGCACGTCGCCTCTCGTCTTTCGCCAGCCACAACCGGAGCGAGACGGGATTCTACTGGCTGGCGATGCCGCCGCCTTTGTGGATCCCTTCGTCGGCGACGGCATTTCTCTTGCTCTGCGCAGTGGCCGTCTGGCGGGAGAGTGTCTGGTTCCGTTTTTTGCCGACACTGTCTCCTTGCCGGAAGCAGCGCGCGATTATCGCGCGATTTATGATCGGCAGCTCTCGCCTGTGTTTCGCACATCCTCGAAAATCCGGCGCATGCTCAGCCTGCCGCAGACAGTCCGGGTTCCGATCCTCCGGCTGCTGGAGAAGTCTCCCATGTTCACGCGATTTTTGGTGAGCAGAACGAGGTAGAGGATTGAAGACGCGGTCCTGTTTCCTCAGTTTCAAGACGCCTAGTACGAGATCGCAATCCGTGTAAAATGCCTCGTACGCTGATTCCAATCTCAATGGCTTTCAAAGCCACCAAGGGAAAGAGACCATGAGAAAAAATTTCCTTGCCGTCGTCGTGCTGTGCTGTCTCGCCGTCGCCCAGGATAACGCGAAGACTACATCCAAGCAGGCAGCTGCCAAACCTGCTTCCAAGTCCGCTGCACCGGCTCACAAAAACGCCTTCACCCCGGACCAGATTCAGTACGGACCTCCGCCCGCTTTCGTGCCGCCGGGTGCTGAGCTGGCAGTTCTGGAAGGTAACCCGATGGGAGCTACTGGCGATTACACCATTCGTTTGAAGATGCCTGATGGTTACAAGATTGCGCCGCACTGGCATCCGAAACGCGAGAACGTCACCGTCATTTCCGGAACACTAAAAGTGGGCATGGGTGATAAGTTCGATGAAAGCAAGATGATGAGCTTTCCAAGTACTAGTTTTGCCTATCTCGATCCCAGTACGCATCACTACGCAATGGCCAGCGGAGAAACGGTCGTGCAAATACACGGCATGTCCCCGGTGAAATTTAATTACGTCGATCCTAAGGACGACCCCAGCAAGAAGAAACCGTAGCCGTGGATTTGGCGCGATGCCCACGTAGGCCCGGACGCCCTCGTCCGGGCAGGCGGATGGCCCAGTTTTCGAAAATTGAATAGATGAAATCGGGTGCCCCACCCTTTCGCGTTCTTTGCGAAAGGGTGGGAGTAAGCGCGAGGCTATACCAGGTCTTCCACTCTCACTTCCCCGCCCTTCCACGAATCGTGAAACTGACTCTCAACAAAGCCCGCATCGTAGTTCCGGTCCTGCGCTTTCAGGGTTTGCTGCAATCCAAACAGAGAACGCGGATTTCGCGGATTGCGGTCCAGGTCCGCGCGAAAGACTTTCTCCGCGCCCGCGGCATCGCCATTGATCAGGAGCGCACCCCCTAACGATTCGCGGACCGGAAAGAACCAGTCCGGCGGTTCACCATATTTCAACGTATCCTGAATCGTGACCGCGGCGGTCAGCAGAGAGATTGCCTGCAAGTTATCCTTCCTGGCCATGGCGATCTTCGCGCCCAACACGTCCTCGGAAATTTTCATGATGTCTTTCGCTTTGTTATTGATCGGCATGGCAAAGACCATATCCGGCGGCGTATTCTGCTCAGCCTCAGCCACGATCTTGTACTCCGCTTCGGCTTCGCTCAATTTGCCGGTTCCCGCCAGCGCCATGCCCCGCGAAAAATGCCAGAACCCGGTGGTGATCTTCATCGCGGGATCCGGTTGCGGTATGGCGAGAATTTCATTCCACTTGTGAAAGCGAACATTCACGGCCATCGGGATAGTCATGAAACCTTCGAGGGGCGGCATGTCTTTCACGTGCGGACCCACATTCGCGACCAGCAACTCCGCATTCTTTTTGGCTTCCGCATAATTCCCATTCATGCTCGCGCACATGGCGATGAAGTGCAGGTTGTGGCTGTAATACATCATGGGATAAATGCCCTGCGCGCCGCTTGCCTTGATGTAGGCCCGGTCCACGGCCGCCGCTTCTTCGTTAGTCTTCACCGCCGCTTCATAGTCCCCGGTGCGAATGTAAACGTGCGCGGGCATGTGCACGATGTGTCCGGCAGCGGGCGCTAATGCCGCTAACCGGTTGGCGCCGGCCAACGCGCGCTCCGGATTGGAGGAAGCCTCGGTAGCATGGATGTAATAGTGAATCGCGCCCAGGTGGTTGGGATCGCGGCGAATAACTGACTCCAACGTCGCGACAATTTCTTCCGTGCCGGCTTCCGGTGTGCCATCCACATGCCACAATCCCCAGGGATGCAAGTTCATCCCGGACTCCGCAAACAGCGTGGCCGCATCCAGATCGTCCGGATATTTCTTCGACACTTCGCGCATGGCGTCGTGATAATCCTCGGCCGCTTTTCTGAGATCCGCTTTCGAGTCTGCCGGGAATCGCCTTGCCATAGCTTGAATGTACGCCTGCTCGCTAGGGGAGGCGTTCGAAGAGAGATCGACCGCTTTCTGGATCGCTTCGTGTGCCTGCTTGAAGCGGTCCTCGCTCGCCGGATCGTTGTAGTTCGGCCCGACAGCCTCCGCGATTCCCCAATACGCGATCGCAAGCTTGGCATCGAGTTCAGTCGCACGCTGGAATGAGCGTGCCGCTTCGTCATGGTTGAAGTCGTAAATCAGTCGCAGTCCCTGGTCGAAGAATTTTTGCGCCTCGGGATTGCTGGTAGATACGGGATGATGAGCGTTTCCTACTCCAGTCATGAGCGTAGCGGGCTTGGACTGACTGTGAAGGGAATGATCTTGCGCAAGCGACGGCAGGCACAACCACAGGGTGAGCAAAACCGAGACGCGAAATCGCATACGAATCCTCCTCCGAATTAGGGGAATGGGAAGTAACGCTGCGTGTGTTTATTTCTCAAGCGCCGCCAGCTTAATTGAAAATCCCCTACAACGCAATGGAATCGCGGGTGTGAACGCAGTCATCGTTGCTACGGAATTGCATCCGTAGCGCCCTGAATCCAGATTCCCATTGACCTCATCTAGCAGTTATGAATGAGCGTGGCAGTATCCTTCCCCTTGCGGACTACTCAGATTCGGTCGTCACACCATCAGATGTAAGACCATTAAACGATGCCGTTTTGCTCGACGCTTACTCGCAAGCGGTGGTCGTCGCTGCGGAAGCGGTCAGCCCCTCGGTGGTCAAGATTGATGTGGCGCAGGCGGCCCGAAGCCGCTCAGGAGAACCTCGTGAGCGCCAAGGCGGAGGATCGGGATTTGTGTTCACTCCGGATGGCCTCGTGCTGACTAACAGCCACGTCGTGCATGGAGCCACGCGCATCGATGTCTCGCTCTCCGATGGGCAGCACTTCCCTGCCCACATCATCGGCGACGATGCTGCAACTGACCTGGCGGTCATCCGCATCGGTTTGCCCAGCAACGGCGCCCCTCATCTCGTCGCCGCGCCTCTCGGAGACTCGCAGCGTCTTCGGGTTGGGCAGCTCGCGATTGCCATTGGCAATCCGTATGGCTTTCAGTACACGGTTACCGCTGGCGTGGTGAGCGCGTTGGGACGTTCGTTGCGCTCCTACTCCGGTCGGCTGATCGAAGATGTCATTCAAACCGACGCCTCGCTGAATCCAGGAAATTCCGGCGGCCCACTCGTAACCTCCGACGGGCGAGTAGTGGGCGTGAACACCGCGACGATCATGGGCGCGCAGGGACTCTGTTTCGCTATCGGAATCAATACTGCGAAGTTCGTTGCGGGACGTCTTCTACGTGAGGGCAGAATCCGCCGCAGCTACATTGGGGTCGAGGCACAGACCGTGCCGCTGTTGCGTCGTGTCGTGCGCTTCTACGATCTCCCCAAGGAAAGCGGTGTGATCGTGATGTCGGTCGAGCAAGCCAGTCCGGGACAGAAAGCTGGACTGCGAGAAGGCGACGTGATTATCGCTTTCGACGGCAAGCCAGTCGCCGGCGTGGACGACCTGCATCGCCTGCTGACCGACGCGCGCGTGGGATCAGTAAGCACGCTCACCGTTCTGCGGCACACAGAAAAACTGGAGTTGAAAGTCGTGCCCGAAGAGATACGCGAAGCTTAGCCCGTGTGGCGCGGGCGCCTCGCCCGCGTGTTCGGAGATGAAACGTTATCAGACTTGCGCTGGACGGGCTCTCGCCCGTCCGAGGCGATTCCAATCAACCCACCTCCAAGGTCAACTTATCCAACTCCAGAAACTCCTGCACAATCGGCTCTTCGCATTTTTCCATCTCTGGATACGTGCCAAAGAAAAGCACTCTGGCCTCGTGCAGGAATACGATTCGGTTCGCCAGCTTCTTGGCTAAACGCATATCGTGGGTGACGACTACGCTGGTCAGGTGTAATTGGGTCTTGAGCCGCTTGATCAAATCGCCGAGCAATTGCGCCATCAGCGGGTCAACCATAGTCGTCGGCTCATCATATAGAATGCACTCCGGCTGGGCTGCCAGGGCCCGCGCAATCGCCACCGATCGCTTCATCCCGGTGGACAAATCCGAAGGGAGCTGATCGCGCACTTCTTTCACTCCCACCATCTCGAGCAGTCCATCCACAATCTGGAAGATCTGCTCTTCCTTAAGATCGCGCCGTTCGCGCAGCGGGAAGGCCACATTCTCACCCACGGTCAACGAGTCAAAAAGCGCTCCGTTCTGGAAAACCATGGTGACTTTCTTTCGAATGCGCTGCAGGTCGGGCTCGGCACAGTCGGTAATATCCTCGCCAGCCACAAATACCCGGCCTTGGTCGGGCTTGAGAAATCCCATAATGATTTGCAGCGTGACCGATTTGCCCACACCGCTCCGGCCCAGGATGCAGACAGTCTCCGCCGGCATAACGTCGAAAGTGACTTGATGGAGCACGCTGTGCTCTCCAAAGGCCTTCGAGATATCCTTGAATTCGATATACGGCCCTGTGTGTCCGTTGCTACCCATGTGCAGTTTGCAGGTTCCTTGTAGGATGGCTCACTTAAGATAGCAAATGATAGATCGCACGTGAATCACGTGGGGACGGGCGCCCACGCCCGTCCAGCCGAGCAAGGCTCGGCAGCGCTCTTTACGTCTGTCACTCAGGACACCTTCCAAAACGCAGACTCCTCGCCTTTTCTAATTCCTCCAGGGTATTCAGGTTTCGGAACATTTCAACTGAAAAACCAGCCCGCACCAATTCCTCCTCCTCAATCACGCAGGTTCCAACCCGCTCGAACAGCGGATCAATCTTGTTTTTCCCACCGCGCAATGCCTCTTCGGCCGCATCCGCAAAGCCGCACTGATAGACTGCGCAAAGCGGCTGCAACCCTCCGCCCGCACGAGGAACCGTGACCATTGCACTGGATTCCTTAGCCCGCGAAAGCAAATAGTTCAAAAGCTTCGGCCCTACAAAAGGAAGATCGACCGCCAGCATCAGATTCAACTCCGTGGCCGAACTCGAGAGCGCCGCATGAATTCCGCCCAGCGGTCCCTGATCGCGATAGACATCCTCAACCACTGGTCCAAAGCCGGCAAACTTCTTGGCGTCCCCTACGATCCGCACTTCTTCCGCCACCGCGTGTGCCGCCTTCAAAGCTAGTGAGAGCAGGGTCTCATCCCCGAACCGGAGAAACGCTTTATCGCTTCCCATGCGGGAGCTCTTGCCACCTGCCAGAACGAAAGCGGTGACGGCCAACCCGGTCCCATTCTTCACGCCTTCATCACTCATCCCAGCTCCAATCTAAACCGTCGGCCATCGCTCACGATCAGAGCAGTACTAACGTAATTCCCTTGTTGCCGCGCCCCAGATCACTGTCCAATACCAACTCCGGAGCCTTCGCGAAAATTGCTTTGCTTCGCTCGTCGAAGCTTGACCAGCTCTCTCCGTTGACGAACGCCGCAATCTCGCCTTTCTCTTTTCGCTGACGCAAAAAGCTCCGGATCGCAAAGCGTAACACTCCGCCCGCACCAGTCGATCCATAACCATGAATCACTTTCAACACGGCGATGCCGTCCTTTCGCGCTCGCGCCAATGCAGCTTCGAGCTTTTGATAAGCCTGGTCACGAGTCGGAAATCCCTCTTCGAGATTGATCACCCGTACCCTTGCCGGCATAAGGTCCCCTTCATCACTCCGATTCCGGTCGAACGCCTAGTTCGTCGAGATGCTTCAGCAAATCGTAAGGGTCCTGATACACACGATAAGCCCCAGCCCGCTCAAGTTCGTCCTGTCCATAGCCGCCGGACAAAACTCCTACTCCCAGTGCTCTGGCTCTTTGCGCCGCAAGCAAATCCCAAACGCTGTCGCCCACAACAATCGATGAGTCTATGTCCACGCCCAACTTGTCCGCCGCTGCCAGAAACAAATCTGGATCTGGCTTTGCCCGTTCGACTTGGTCACGAGTGATGACAGGTACGCTGGAAGGAACCCCAAGCGCATCGAGGCTCTTACGAGCGAAATCAAGCCGTCCACTGGTCGCGATAGCCCAGGGCACATCTGCTTCGGTCAGGAATTTCAGCAGCTCCCTGGCGCCAGGAAGTGGTTCAACTTGATCAAGTTGTTTTAGGTACGCCTCGGAGTGGAACCGTTGAAATTCAGCTGCTTGTGCTGCGCTTACAGATCGCCCGGTCTCTCGCAGCAGTGCGTTGACAAACAGGCCGCCACTCATTCCGATGCGCCGATGAATCCGCCACACGGCAAGCTTGATCCCGCCTCGTTCGAGAGCTTCCCGCCAGGCCAGCACATGTTGGTAAACGCTGTCGATGAGGGTCCCGTCCAAATCGAAGAGAAAGGCGGGCGGCTTCGAGGATTTGTTTCTCACGTGGCCCTTCCTGGCACTGCATCGAATATCGAAAAAGGGGCAGTGCGAGGCTATCACAGTCGATGGAGATTGATCGCCGTCGGCATCCGGCTGACTTCGCATACCTCGCGTGCACCCACTAACACGAAAGTAACCTACACAAAATCACGCTGCCGTTAGATGATGTGTTTTCCGGCGCCCCTTTCCCGGAAAGACGAACATGCCCCAGAAGTTATTGGATGTCCTTATGTTAGGCCGCTGCTCCCACGAGTTTTCCTGGCCCCGGCGTGGCGCCGATGGCCAGTTCTATCAGGTTTGCCTGCTGTGTGCCGTCGAATACAGCTATGACTGGACGACCATGCGGCGAACCCAACGGGTTGACCGCAGCCAGTCGACAAGCGAGGCGGAGGGCACCACTACCCGCCGCAGCCGAACCCATACCCGCAAGCCCACTTGGGTACCTCGGGCGAGACGCCTGAAGCTGGATATTCCGGTGCGCTATCGCGTCAAGAACCTGGGAAGCTGGTACGAAGGTACCATCGCCAACCTCAGCCAGTCCGGCGTGCTTCTGCAGGGGCCCCAACGTTTTCCCGATAACACACTGGTCGAAATGGTCTTCGAGATGCCGGAAGAGATCTCCGGGCAAAAGAACAGCACCGTGCTCTGCCAGGGACGCATTACCCGGACCAAAGATTCGCAAGAAACAGATGCGGCACGACAGTCTGCTCCAGAAAAGGCTGGAATCTCCAAGCTTGCGGCCAGCATCCTCGACTACAAATTCCTGCACCAAAGCTAACCGGCTTTGCGGGAAACATCTGCGAATTGTAAACCAGACGATGCCGCCCAGGATCGAGTAACGGAAAGGATTCCACGCGATATTTCTGCATGGAGATTCCATTATCATGCATCTAACTGATTTAGATCCGACTCAAAACAGCAGGAGTGATTTTATGAAGGCGAGGCTACCTCTCTACCTCAGCACGGTCGTTTTGCTCACCGTCTTGGCAGGTGCCATGGGCTGCTCCAAGGCTCCCACGGACACCCAGATTGCCACCGATATCCAGACCAAGTTGAATACCGATTCCGGTCTTCAGGGCAAGCAACTGATCGTGCAGGCTGACAAGGGAAGCGTCACGCTTTCCGGTGAAGTCGACAATAATGCCCAGCGCGACGCCGCTGCTCACTATGCGTCCACTGAACCGGGCGTGAAGCAGATCATAAACAATTTACAAGTCGCCGCTGCTCCGCCAGCGCCGATGGAGGCTCAAGCCCCGCCGCCTGAACAGCCGAAACGGTCCCCGGCGGTAAAGCATCACCGCAAGACATCCAAGCAAGATGATTCTTCCAATACTCCAACCCAGGTCGCGCAAAACGAAGCGCCTCCCGCTCCCGCTCCGGCGCCAGCACCGGTGGCTCCTGCTCCACCGCCGCCTCCACCGCCGCCGCAGAAAGTTACGATTCCTTCGGGCACGACTTTGGCTGTGAGGTTGGTCGACGCGATTGATTCCGAGACCGCGACCCAAGGCCAGACTTTTCACGGCACCCTCAATTCGCCTCTCACCGTGGACGGCGACACAGCGATTCCGGCCGGCTACAACGTCGAAGGCCATGTCGTGACCGTGCAGAGTGCCGGCAAGTTCGCCGGGCAATCCCTGTTGATACTTCAGCTGGATCGCATCTCGGCGGGCGGAAAGAGCTATAGCATCCAAACCGATCAGTACAAGAAGCAGGGCGGCTCGCGTGGCAAGAACACAGCTGAGAAGGTCGGAGGCGGCGCCGGCATCGGAGCGCTTATCGGGGCCCTCGCCGGTGGCGGCAAAGGAGCTGCTATCGGAGCGGTCGCAGGCGGCGGCTTGGGCGCTGGTGCACAAGCGGTGACTCACGGGCAGCAAATCAAATTACCTTCGGAAACCGTGCTGAACTTCACTCTGCAGGCATCGTTAAGCGTGATTCCGACCACGCAAGGGCCTGACGCAGGACGTCAGACCTTGAGCACACAACAGTAGAGCAGGTTATCGCGTGGAAGCACAGGGCACGAAGACTTTCGTGCCCTTAGTTTTTTCCTGCGGCTTTTTCCACATTCACAAATTGCGCGTCCGAGTCCAACCTGCTAAATTGATTCGCCTGCAGAGGCGATATTTTTCGGACGGTCGAGGGTTCGCGCACACCACCCCGTCTGCTGGTTCGTTTTTCTGTCCCATGCTTCCAGTCGACATTGCGCGCCCAAAGTATGCCGCGAACTGGCGTCACTGGTCCGTCCGGTACGCGGCTGCGCTTGCCGTGAGCAGTATTGCCCTGTACATCTGGTTCCTCTGGCCGGTCATGCGCCGGGATCCATTCGCCATTTTCATCGCCGCCGTGATTGTGAGTGCGCGGTATTTAGGCTTCGGCCCTGCCCTGTGGTGTACGGCGGTATCGGGGCTTGCAATCGATTATTTCGCCCTGGAGCCGCGCTTCAGTTTTTCTCTTTCCGCCAATGACTACGGCCGGTTGCTGGTATTTATTGCCGTCTCGGTTCTCACCGCCAGTCTGGCGCGCCAGCGCTTTCGCGCGCAGACCCGCGCCGAGCAGGTCCAGCGGCAGATGGCCGCCATGGTCGAATCCTGCGACGACGCAATTCTCACCGGAGATGTAAACGGCATCATCACCACCTGGAATCAAGGCGCCGAGCGGCTCTACGGATACTCCGCCGCAGAGGCCATCGGTATGCCCGTTGACGTGCTCGGCGCGCCGGAGCATCCCGACGAGATCCCAGGAATCGCCAGAAAAGTAATGGGAGGTGAGTCCATTCAGCACCACGCAACCGAGCGCATACGCAAAGATGGCACGCGGATCACCGTGGACATCTCCCTTTCCCCGATTCGCAATGAGCGCGGAGTGGTAGTCGGCGGCTCCAGCATCGCGCACGACATCACGGCGCAGCGGCGTTCGGAAGAAGCCCTGCGCCGCAACGAAAAGCTGGCTACCGCCGGACGTCTCGCTGCCGCCGTCGCCCATGAGATCAATAATCCACTGGAAGCGGTCACCAATCTGATGTACCTCGCCCGCCACCATCCGGAAAAGCAGGGCCAATACCTGGGCATGGCGGAGAAAGAAGTGCAACGCGTGGCTGCGATCGCGCAGCAGATGCTGGGTTTCGTGCGCGAGAGTTCATCGCCTTCACCGCTGAACGTTGCCGCAACTCTCGACGACGTGCTGCTGCTCTACATGCGCCCGCTGAGCGAAAAGCATATCCAGATCGACAAAATCTATAATCCAGCCGTCGAAATTCGTGGCTTTGCCGGAGAACTCCGCCAACTTTTCTCCAACCTCATCCTCAACGCTCTCGATGCCCTCGACGATGGCGGCCATCTCACGCTTCACGTGACCCGAGGCCGGGAGTGGTCCGATGACGATCGTGCCGGGGCGTACCGGACCGGAGCGCGCATCACCATCGCAGACAACGGCAGCGGCATCCAACACCACGATCTGACTCGCATCTTCGAGCCCTTCTACTCCACCAAGGGAGACGCCGGCACAGGCCTTGGCCTCTGGCTCTCCCACGGCATCGTGCAGAAGCACCAAGGATCCATCCGCGTCCGCAGCCGCACCACCGCAGGCTCCAGCGGCACCGTGTTCTCCGTCTTCCTCCCAGACGCCGCCGGGAGACCGTTGTCAGAAGGCGGCCAAATGCAATGGGAGCCGGACGGCATCGCCTCCTGATTGGGATTTGCCTGACGTCTGCCTGTAACTGTGCCATTGGTAACCTTGCTGGGGAACCTAGCGGGGGTCTTTGGGGTCTATATATACAGGGCGGATTGAGGGTTTTGGGGTGGGCTTGGTCGGGGGAGTATGAGTCGAATTTTCGGGATGGAGTGCGGCCGAAAAGCACCTATAATGGAGGTTGCGCCATGAGCGCGATGGCGGGAGCAACCACTGTGGGTGATTTGGCGGGAGCAATTGGCGTCCGGACTCAGGAAGCTGCGATCGTGGCTGAGCTGAAGGCCGGCTCAGAGGAGACTTACACCTGGCTCATTGGAGAATTTCACCAGCCGATCTATAGCCTGGTTTACCGCATGGTGGCCGACTCGGCCGATGCCGCTGACACAACTCAAGAGGTATTTTTGAAGGTTTTCCGCGGAATGAAGCATTTCCACGGAGAGTCGAGCCTGAAGACCTGGATTTATCGCATTGCGGTGCATGAAGCGTCGAACCGGCGGCGCTGGTGGTTTCGCCATAAGTCGAAAGAAACGTCGATGGAGCGAACGGGCGTCTCCACGGAATCAGGCGTTGCCTCCGCAATAAAGGACTCGTTGGTCGATGGCAGCGAGTCGCCTTTCGATCACGTTGCGCACGAGCAAGTGCGGGCACGGGTTGAGGAAGAGTTGCGAAAGGTTCCTGAGCCGTACCGCACGACTCTGATTCTTCGCGATCTCGAGGAAATGTCGTACGAGGAGATCGCGGAAGTGACCCAGGTCTCTCTGGGAACCGTGAAATCGCGCTTGACCCGGGGCCGGGAAGCGCTCCGGCAACGGCTGACGGCCTATGTTCAAGAGGTGGGATCGGAGCTGGGACTGCGGGCTGAGGTACGAAAAGTTGAGCCGCACTCTCGAGCGTCAAGCAATGGACGGGAATTCGAGGTGGCGTCATGAGGTGCATGGAAGCTGAATCGATGTTCTCGCCTTATCTGGACGGGGCAGTGACGGGCACCGAGATGCTTGCTCTGACCCAGCATTTGGATAATTGCGCGCGTTGTCAGGGGAGGTATGTTTCGCTTCGTCAATCCCAACAACTCCTGACGAATATGCGGCGACGGAAAGCGCCCGATGATCTGGCCTTGAAGTTGCGGCTCGCCATGTCGCGCGAGGTGGCCCAATCTAAGCGTCCCTACCTCGACGATCTTCGAGTTCGGATCGAGAATGCCATCCAGGCGTTCATGGTCCCGGCGACTGCAGGCCTGGCAACGGCAGTGGTGATTTTTGGATTTCTCATGGGCTTTTTGGCTTTGCCGTTGCAAGCCGATAATTCTGATGTTCCCTTAATGTTAAACACCGCGCCGCAGTTGCAGCAATCGGCCTTTGGGACAGCACTGGAATCAATTGCGGATGATTCTCTGGTGATTGAAGCGTATGTAGATTCGAACGGCCGGGTGCAGGATTACCGCGTGTTATCGAGTCCGCAGGATGCGAAGGGCTTACCGCCGCAAGTCAAGAACATGCTTATCTTCACTACCTTCCGTCCGGCTACTTTCATGGGCCAGCCCAGGTCTGGGCGGGCGGTTCTGTCGTTCTCCAAGATTAGTGTGAAGGGGTGAGACGCCGCTTTTAGCTTTTGGCTCTTGGCCTTTAGCTCAGGTGTGGACGCCCGAGGCAAAATTTTCTAGCTAATGGCTAAAGGCTAAGAGCTAATAGCCGTCTTTATTGACCCTCCGCTTAGAACCTCTTAAACTGGCAATGTAATCCGCACATCTCACTGTTCTGCAGGAGGGTTCCTGAATCATCGGTTTCGGATTTCGCTGTTTGCGGCCTTGCTGGGGCTGGTGGCACAAGTTTGCGCCGCTGAAAATCCGCCCAAGGTCGCGCTCGATAATAGCGAAGCTTTGTTTACGGTTCTGACGGCTATCAATGCTTGTGGCTACGATTCGGATCTGAGCGTCTCCGATCCGCTTCGGGGCCAAATTCGCGCTGAGGTTGCGAAAGCAGTCGACGCTTCTGCTGAGGCGAAAGAGTCGGCTGCGATCATGTGCCAGTTCTATACGGAGCACAAGCAAGATGATCCCGGCCGCACCTTGGCCGAGTATGTGTCGTTGGCGCTCTGTCTCAATGCTCCTCCGGAATTCACGCTGAAGGTAAAAGAGGCTGAACTGCCGCCGGACGCGAGCTTCGCGTCGGGGTTCGTGCCGCTGATCCAGAAGTTCTATGGTGCAGCGGGTCTCCATGCGATCTGGGCGCGCCATCAAGTCGCCTACTCTGATTTGACCGCGCGCTATCACGAGCCGCTGGCACGAGTTCTGTTCGATACCGAGGTTTACCTCAAACTGCCCTCGGCTGGATTTCTGGGACGCGCCTTCACGGTTTATCTCGACCCCATGGGATCTCCCGGGCAAGCGAATGCGCGCAATTACGGAACCGATTATTACGTGGTCATTTCTCCTGGGACCGGCTCCGGGTTGAAGATGGATCAGATCCGGCATACTTATTTGCATTACCTGCTGGATCCACTAGCGCTAAAATATCCCGCTGCCATAGCTCACTTGAAACCACTGCTGGAAAATGTCAAGGGTGCGCCTATGGATGAGAGTTTCAAAACAGATGTTTCGCTTCTGACGACGGAGTGTCTGATTCGCGCCGTCGAAGCCCGCATCGTGGGGTCAAGCAAGACGCCGGAAACGGAACGGCAGCAGTTGGTCGAACGATCGGCGCAGCAGGGCTTCATTCTGACGCCTTATTTCTATGAGTCGCTGATAAAGTTCGAGAAGAGTCCGGCGGGACTGCGCATTGCCTACGGTGAATTGATTGCCGGCGTCGATGTGCGCAAGGAACAAAAGAATGCGGCGCAGATAAAATTTGCCAGTAAGGCGGACCCGGAATTGCTGCATCTGTCCCGGCCCGCGGAAGCCAAGCTGCTGATCACCGCGGAGCAACGTCTGTCGAGCGGAGATCCCGAAGCCGCCAAGAAACTGGCCCAGCAGGCCCTCGATGAGAAGAAAGAAGATCCCGGCCGGGCGCTATTCATTCTGGCGCAGGTGGCCACGATGAATCGCGACATACAAGGTGCCCGGAACTATTTCCAGCAGGCACTGGGGGTTGCCCACGAGCCTAAGGTGGTGGCCTGGTCTCATATTTATTTGGGACGAATTTTTGATCTACAGGAAGATCGGGAGGCCGCCCTTGATCAGTACCGGGCGGCGCTGAGCGCCGGCGGAGCATTGCCGGAGGCCAAGGCCGCGGCCGAGCACGGAATTGAACATCCTTACGAGCCGCCCAGCCATCCGCAGTAACAATGAAGTGGAATTACGGCGCTCTGCGACCACGAGCAAGACTTTTAAACCAAGGAGAGAGCATGAAGCAAGCAGCCATGATATTGGGGATGCTAGCGGTAGCGGCTCAGCTAGCTGCCGCGCAGCAGCCGGCACCTACTCAACAACAGCCCGCTGCGGGCGCCAAGGGCGCAAATCAGCAGGGGTCGGCTACACCCGCGCCACTGCAAGGTAAACGGCCACCGCAGGCTAAGACCCAGCCGGAGTTCGACGCTTATAATGCGGCGATTGCCAATCAGAAGGATCCGGCCGCCATGGAAAAGGCGGCCGACGACTTTGCCGCCAAGTTTCCGGACAGCGAACTGCGCGTCCTGCTCTACAAGGCAGCCATGCGCGCCTACCAGAACGCCAATAACGGCGACAAAATGGCGGCAATGGCGGAGAGGGTTCTAAAGCTCGATCCCGATGATCCCGAAGCGCTGATCGGTTCCGCCGAAGTGATGGCCGAGCGCACGCGGTCAACCGATCTGGACAAGGATCAACGCTTCAAT
The DNA here is from genome assembly GCA_963832245.1 of uncultured Acidobacteriota bacterium. Taxonomy (GTDB): domain Bacteria; phylum Acidobacteriota; class Terriglobia; order Terriglobales; family Acidobacteriaceae; genus JABDBE01. The sequence continues at coordinate 443,152 of CAWHTG010000003.1, read as the reverse complement.
CAAGCCACAAAATTTGCCCAACATGCTTTGGAGACGATCGATACGGATGTTGCGATTCCCGCAGGTACGCCCCAGGCCCAGGTCGAGGCGTACAAGGGGTTGTTGCGATCTACCGCATACTCGGTCCTCGGAACGATCCAATATAATCAAGACAAATATGCCGAGGCGGAGGGCTACTTTCGCAAGTCCATCGATGCTTACCCCTCCCAGCCAGACCCTGTAGTCGTGCTGCGTTTGGCGCTGGCGCTCGACAAGCAGGCAAAATATCAGGATGCGCTGAAAGAGGCCAACCGGGCCGTCGACCTGACGCAGGACGGAACTACGGCAGGAACCACGGCACGTCACGAACGTGACCGGTTGATGCAGTTGACAGGCAGCGTCGTTCCAAGTAGCAGCCCTACTCCTGCGTCTCAACCGCCGGCCGCCGCGACTCCGAATGGAACTCAACCTCCTCATTAGACAGAGGAGTTCATTAGACGGAGGAGTTCACTCCGAGATACCTAGGAGCGAACCGCAGCGCCTGAAGCCGTGCTCTTCCAAGAACCGTAGAAACGTAGCTGGCTACGTTTCTACAGGCTACGCAAAGCTGCAATCAGGTTGTTTATGAAGCCGCGGAACATTTCGGAATTGGAACAAGCTCTGGGCTATCAATTCTCCCGGCCGGAACTGCTGGAGCAAGCTCTTACGCACAGCTCGCAAGCTCGCGAACTCGAATCACTCCAAACGCATCCGGCCACGCGCGTGGGCGATAACGAACAGCTTGAGTTTCTTGGCGATGCTGTCCTGGGCCTCATCACAACCGAGGAGTTGTTTCACCGCTTCCCCCACTTTCGTGAAGGAGAGTTGTCGAAATTGCGAGCTCACCTGGTGAGCGAAAGACATCTGATCGAAGTAGCGCGGCAATTGGAACTGGGACACTATCTGCGGCTGGGCCGTGGTGAAGAGAAAAGCGGAGGACGCAACAAGACTGCACTGCTGGTGGATGGCCTGGAAGCCGTGCTCGGCGCGATGTACGTGGATAGCGACCTGGAAACGGTGCGGCGCGTGGTGTTGCAGCAAGTCGTCACTCCGGAACTGGAACACATGGCGCGAAACGGCAGCACCTTGCCGATGACCGACTACAAATCGGCACTGCAGGAAAAGCTGCAGGCGACCGGCCGTCCCCAGGCATCTTATGTATTAGTGAAAGAGCTGGGACCGGAACACAACAAGACTTTTACGGTTGAGGTTCGATTGCAAGCAATCGGCAATCATAATGAGACTGAATTCGTAGGCCGAGCCGAGGGCTCCACGAAGAAAAATGCTGAGCAAGGTGCGGCTCACCAGGTGCTCGAACACCTGGCTTCGTTAGCGGGAGATTCGGCCAGCAAGGTAACCGGCAAAGGACGTTCCTAGCCGGAGCTGTGATGGGGAAAACGCCACATTCGGATTGGTTGATTTCGCTGCAGTCATTGCTGACCACAGTGGTGATCGCAGTTTTCGTCATCACTTTTATCATCCAGGCCTTCCAGATTCCCTCCGAATCCATGGAGAACACATTGCTCATCGGCGATTACCTTCTGGTGGACAAGTTCTGCTACGGCGGCAGCCGATTCTGGCAGCACATCCTGCCCTACCGCGCCGTGCATCGCGGTGATATCGTGGTTTTTCACTATCCGGTTCATCCCAGCGAACACTTTGTAAAGCGCGTAGTGGGTGTGCCCGGAGATCGGATACGCCTGATCAATCGGCAGGTTTACGTGAACGGCGCTCCGCTGTCAGAATCGTATGTACGGTACAGCTCGCCTATGCGTGACACCTTTCGCGACGAGTTCCCCCGCACCGATATTCCGGTCCCAGGCCTGGAGGGCGGTTGGTGGTTGCAGATGAAGAAGCTGGTCGAGGACGGCGAACTGATTATCCCGGAGGGACACTACTTCGTGCTGGGCGACAATCGGGACGAAAGCCTGGACAGCCGTTACTGGGGTTTCGTGCCGCGGGAAAATATTATCGGACGTCCCCTGCTGATTTATTGGTCGGTGCGGAGTGCGGAGGACGATATGCCGGTTTCTTCCACGCCGGGTGATAAACTTTATCACTTCGCCTACGCAGTCAGCCATTTGTTTCAGCTCACTCGCTGGGATCGTACTTTTCGAGTAGTCAACTAAGGGCGGACATCGCCTATTCATGGGACAATAACCTAGTGGCCAAGAAAGAAAATACGCAGGCGGAAAAGCCGCGCGAAACCACGGTCGAGTTTCTCGCTTCTCTGGCGGCAGTGCTCGTAACCGGCCTATTCATCATTACCTTCATCGTGCAAGCCTTTGAGATTCCCTCGAGCTCGATGGAAAACACTCTGCTCATCGGGGACCATGTGTTCGTGAACCGCGAGCAGTTTGCGCCGCGCACGCACTGGCTCGGCCCCATCTTGCCTTACCGCCAGATACGGCACGGTGACATCGTCGTGTTTCTCTCGCCCGCGGAGCCTGGACTGTACGTGGTCAAGCGAATCATCGGCATTCCCGGAGACCGACTTCATTTGCGCGACGGCGTGGTCTATCGCAACGGGGAAAAGCTGAATGAGCCCTACGTGATTCATCAGGGAGGCGAACTCAGATACAATCCTTACCGTGATAATTTCCCTGCGGTCGCACCCAGTGAGTTCAACAACGTGACCCCAGAGTGGGCGCTGGCTTTACCGCAACACATACAGGGTGACGATGTGGTGATCCCTCCGAATAGCTATTTTGGGATGGGCGACAACCGCGACGTCAGCCTTGATAGCCGTTATTGGGGCTTCATCCCGCAGGAAAATGTGATTGGCCGGCCTATGTTTATTTACTGGTCGTTTGAGACGCCGCCCGGCCAATATTTGGAGAGAGAAGTCGGTCAACGAATTGGGTTTCTGGCGCACGTCGTAATCCATTTCTTCGATGAGACGCGCTGGCGGCGAACCTTCAAGGCGGTACAGTGAGTTTTTGGCGATCGAAGCGCGGAGTTCTCACCCTGAGCCTTGTCCTGCTCCTGGCGCTCTTTCTCGTGCGGCCGGGGGCAAATCGGCTCAAAACCCGCATTGTCACTTCTATAAGTCTGGCGTTAGGACGGCCCGTGGATGTCGCGGCGGTGAAGATCCGACTGCTTCCCCACCCTGGCTTCGATCTTGAAGATTTCGTAGTTCATGACGACCCGGCGTTCGGCGCGGAACCGATGCTTCGTGCCTCGGAGGTAACCGCGTCCCTGCGCATCATTTCCCTGCTGCGTGGACGGCTCGAAATCGCACGGCTTAGCCTCACCGAACCCAGCCTTAATCTGGTACGCAACCCAGCGGGACATTGGAATTTGGAAAATCTCGTGGAGCGTGCCGAGAACATCCCCATTGCCCCAACGGGCAAGGCGAAGAGTGAAAAGCGTCCGGGCTTTCCATACATTGAAGCGGAACGCGGCCGCATCAATTTCAAGTTCGGGCCGGAGAAAAAACCGTACGCGCTGACCGAGGCCGATTTCGCTTTATGGCAGGACGCGGAAAATGCCTGGGGCGTGCGGCTGAAGGCGCGGCCGATGCGGACCGATTTCAACCTCAGCGACACCGGCATGGTCACGGTGAACGGGTCATGGCAGAGAGCGGCCACTCTTCGCGACACGCCTTTGCAGTTCATCTTGCAGTGGGACCGTGCACAACTCGGCCAAGTCACCAAACTCGCCTACGGCAACGATAAGGGCTGGCGTGGCGAGGTTAAGCTTTCTACCACCCTGAATGGCACGCCCGCGAATCTGGAGATAGCCACCGCAGCCTCGGTGCAGGATTTTCGCCGTTATGACATTTTCGGCGGTGGCGATTTACGATTGGGGACCCAGTGCAGCGGTCATTACAGCTCGCTGGATCACACGCTGTCCGCGATAAACTGTAGCGCTCCAGTCGGAGCAGGCGCGATTATCGCCGCCGGCAGCATCAACGGTCCATTCTCCTCCCACAACTACGACCTCAGGTTGACCGCGTTGGATCTGCCAATTCAGTCGCTGATTGCACTCGCACGTCATGCGAAACAAGGCATCCCGGATGATCTGATTGCGTCCGGCGAACTGAACGGAAATCTGAAACTTCGACGCTCCGCCGGGGCGCGAGCTGGCGAAGTGTTATGGGAAGGCAATGGCGAAACCGCCGGCTTCGAGCTGGCGTCGAAGCTCAACAAAACTGGGTTGGTGCTGGGCCGCATTCCATTTGCAGTGTCGCCCGCGATGCGTTCGAAGTCACGAGCCTCGCGAGAAATTGTTCCAGCAGCGGAAACTCATTTTGAGGTTGGTCCATTTGATTTGGCTCTGGGCCGGCCGACACCTGCTTCGGTGCGAGGTTGGGCCTCGCGCTCGGGGTACAACTTCGTGATCCAAGGGGATGCGCAGGTGCAACGGCTGCTGCAGGTTGCGCGTATGGTTGGAATTCCCGTTCCTCAGCCCGCAGCCGAAGGGTTGGCCCAGCTCGATTTGCTGGTCGCAAGCGCTTGGTCCGGATTCGTGGCGCCGAGAGCCACCGGGAAAGCTCAACTGCATTCTGTTCACGCAGAGGTTCGCGGGTTGAACGCTCCGTTGGAAATTACATCCGCGAACCTTGTCCTGACGTCTGACCAAATCAGTGTGCAGAACCTGACGGCTTCAGTCGCAGACAGTTCGTGGCGCGGATCTTTGGCTCTTCCGCGGCCATGCACGCCGGATTCCTGTCCAGTTCGTTTTGATCTGCATGCTGATGAGATTGCGACTGACCGGCTGAACCAGCTAATCAATCCTCACATTCGCAAACAGCCGTGGTACCGGTTTCTTTCTTCACCGCCGGCCGGAGTTCCCTACCTTCTGACGGTGCACGCGACAGGCAAACTGACGGCCAACCGGCTGCTGGTTCGCAAACTTGTGGCTAGCCGGCTCTCGGCGAATGTCGAACTCGACAAAGGCAAACTGCGCTTATCCGATCTGCATGCTGATGTTTTGGGCGGCAAACACGTCGGCGAATGGCAAGCCAACTTCACCGCAAAGCCCCCGGAATATAGCGGAAGCGGCAGGCTGGAACGGATCGCCCTCGATCAACTTTCCGAAAGCATGAACGATGACTGGATCACGGGTTCGGCAACGGCGACCTATCGCGTGAAAATGGCGGGCCTGGACGCGAATGAATTATTTGCCTCCGCCACTTCCACGCTGCAGGTAGACGCTCGGGACGGCCAGCTCCGCCACCTTGCCCTCGGCGAAGAAACGGGACCGACACAGATGCATCGTTTGGCAGCTTCCTTGTCGCTGCACGATGGTGAGTTCGAAATTCAAGAAGGCAAACTTGAGACGTCGGCGGGCAGCTACCAAGTCAGCGGCACGGCATCCTTAACTCGTAGCCTGAATCTGAAACTCGCGCCCGACAAAGGTCCAGCCTTCAACATCACAGGCACGCTGACGGAACCGCGCGTATCGCCAATCATATCCCCGGAAACGCAAGCCGCCCTCAAACCATAAAGGGGAAGGTCTCACTGCCTTATGAATGTTCTCCCCTCGTGAAGAGCCGCACGTGTCTTCTCGGTTGCGTCAAGTGCATCAGCTTGGTTCTACGAGAGTCGACGGAAGGCCGAGCGTCCCGTCGACTACTTCCACGAAGTTCCTCTCTTCGCGCAGGATAAGCCGCTTGCTCTGCGCCATAGCGAAATTCTCGCGCGCTTCCGGATCTGACCTGAGGCGTGCTCTATACCTCTCATAAGCGGCGAGACTATCGAACGCGATCAATCCCCAGGCCACATCATTCGTGCCTTCATGAGGAAGAAAATATCCCAGGAGATGCCCACCGCATCGTGGAATGATGCGGCCCCAATTCTCAGCGTACTTCTTGAACTGGTCTCGCTGGAATGGCTCGATCTGGTAGCGGATCAAGCAGGTAATCGTCATTTGTATTCTCAAGATTGGCCGCAAACACTCAACTCACTGCAACACGTAACCGAAAACCGCGCCAGGGCGCTAGGAGATTTATAGGGCGTGCCGGATTCACTTTGCATCTGTCGTCAAATGTACATCCTTCATTTCCTTGATTTCGCTAATTGCGATGGCACGCGTTCCCTTTCGCTCGTATACGGTACCGCTGGAGCGAACATATTTGCCCACGAAGGGCATGAGCTTCCCACGTTGATCGGTATCTGGCATTGAGTCAGAGATCGGAATGAACAACTCGCCATCCGCGGTCTAAATGATTAACGGGGAACCATGCCTAGCGCATTCCAATGCGCACTGCAGGTTGAATTGCGTAGCCTTCGCCTCAAGGTTCTGAATCGGGCACGCGATGTCTCGAACCAGGCCCTCAATCGTTGCCTTTGACTCGTGCGATGAGGGCGGCGCCTGAGTTGTTTTTTGGGTCGACTGCGAGATCGCCAAAATCGGGGTAACACTGCAGCCTGCAAGCAAGCAGACAAGCGCAATACGTTTCATCGCTTCTCCTTTAAACACGACAATTCTTTTTCAACGTGGGTAAGTATGCCAGTTGCCGAACATGAACACTTCGTCTACGATCAAAGTATGAATGTCGAACAACATTTCGATGCTGAGGTATCCCACATTGCGGCGGCGATTGGCGAGCCAGCACGCGCCCGTATGCTCTACTGCCTGTCCGACGGGCGCGCACGCACAAGCACCGAGCTGGCCATAGTCGCTGACGTAACCCCGTCAACCGCCAGTGTGCATTTGCAGCGTCTGAAAATGCAGCGGTTGGTGAAGGTGCTTGCGCAGGGGAAGCATCGTTACTACAGCCTGGAAGGAACCAACGTCGCCGCGGCGCTCGAAGCCTTGAGCGTGCTCGCCGGTGGGTCTCATAACACCTTTGTGCCGAACACACCAAACCGGCTGCGCGCCGCGCGGACTTGCTACGATCACATTGCCGGCCGCCTGGGAGTGTCTCTACACGACCGCTTTCAGAGGCTGCGATGGTTATCGGCCGATTCGGCGGCGGGCGACAATGCATGCGACCTCACCCTAAATGGAGTGAAAGCGTTCGAAGCTCTCGGCCTTGATGTCGAGGCAACTCGGGAGCTGCGCCGTCGTTTCGCCTACGCCTGCGTGGACTGGAGTGAACGGCGGCCTCATCTCGGCGGAGCACTGGGAGCCGCCATTTTGAACATCGCGCTCAAACGGAAATGGGTTCTCCAGGATCTCGACAGCAGAGCTTTAAGCATTACAAGTTCTGGGCGACGAGAAATCCTGACTCGATTCGGCCTTCAGGTTTGAGCTGTGTCTAGGTCAAGGTGCGAGGGGGAGTAGTCCCCTTTCTGACAAAACCCACCGTTGCGGCGGCCATCGCGCCGATGACCAGCGCCGATCCCGCCACTGCTAGCGCTGAAGCGACAGGACTGCCGTGATTGAACGTCTGCAGAATTACGCCGCCAGGAAAAGTAAACGAGCCCAGCGCCAATGCAACCGCGATTACAAACCGTGTGCGCTCGGCGAATGCCATGCGTTCAAGAATCGCTCCCAAGATGATCATCACCATGGCAAGTCCGATCCAGTGGGAGTGTGCGTCAACCTGGCGGACGTAGTCGTATTTGATTTCCGCGTACTCGTCCACGGCCAGTTGCGCGGCAGGCAAGTTCCGCTCGGCGGCGTCAACAAACGCCGTGGCCAGCGAACCTCCCATTCGATCCAGCGTCTGGTGCTCGACGAACAGCGCGTAATACAGTCCGTACAACATTCCGAAGGCTGCAAGCATCAGTCCGCCAAAAATCAGAAGCTTGCGGGCGCCGCTCATCGCGCACTTCCCTGTTGCGCATCCAACGCGCCGGTGTAGCGCAATATACCGACGAGCATGCCCATCAATGCGATTAACACCATAAGGCCACCGATATCGGCAATTCCTCCAGCAATCAAATCCAAGTGCATCTCAAGCAGGACGAACACGGGCAAAATGATCGACCCGGCGAGCAGTAACTTCACCCAGAATCGTTTCCGGCGAGACTCAAGGAAAACGAAAGGCTGAATGAAGGAAAGAAGAATAGCGAGTAGACCAAATTCAATCACATGCGAGTGCGCAGCAATGTCCACCGCCTTCTCGGCCTGCAGCTTGCCGTAGTCGCTAACGGATTGCGCGGCATCCCCGCTCCCGGTTGAAGCCTTCAACATGGCATTCAGAATGTTTTTTTCTCTTGCTTCATGCTCGTACAAATCGAATCCGGCATACCACGCGCCAAAAAGAAATCCCAGCAGAATTAAAACGGTCCCTCCAGCCAGCAGAGCGCGGCTTTCCCAAGAGTTATCAGGCGGCAGTACGGCTTCAGCGTCGTCCACACGCGCCCCAAGGAAATAGCGCCACGCACCCCAAGCTTCACCGATTAACACGACGATCAGCAAAGCTCCAGCGGAGTCCGCCAAAACACTCGCCCAGCCAATCACCGCAAATGGGCTATAAGCCAGTCCGACATAATGGATGAGAAAAATTCCCAACGGGAGCAACAGCCCCCCCGCAACAAACAGTTCAGCCAGAATTTTACGGCTCGCGGAACTGAAAGCGACATACGGCTGCAGCAGTGCCAGAAGTAGTGCCAGGTACCCGGCGGCGATCATGTGCGCATGCGCGTCAAGTTTGGTGCCGTGATCTTCGAGCAGGCCGCCGATTCTAGTGAATTCTGCTTTGACAGCGGAGGAATCGTGGGCAGTCACGGCTTGAGTTGCGCCGAGTAAGGCTTCACCTGTCTGCCCGCCATTCTGATGCAGAACGAATACGGCGAAGATATCGCCGAAAAGCATGCCCCCTGCGATCAGCGCGATGCCGCTAAAGATTAAGACCCGTCGCGGGCTCATGAGAGCGAGCGTCGGTGTCGAACCGGTTGGAGCAGCTATGGATGCCATAGCGATACGAAGATTTCTTGCTAGTCCGCGGCCCTGGCGTCGGCTCGCGCCGTGCGAAATGCCGGCATGACATGTTTTGAAAATAAGTGTTGCGTCTTAATGCTCTTCCAATGTTCCAGCCCGCCAAAATTGGAGACGATGGCCAATTCTCCGATGCCGCCTTTTTCCGCGAGCGCACGCACCTGGCAGATTACCTTCTCCGGCGTTCCGATAAAGCCAATTTCCTGCTCCACGATCTGATCGTAGGTCAGCTTGGTCAGGGATTCGAGCGCCCCGCTCGCATAAAATCCGTATCCTTTCGCGCGTAACTCGGCCTGCTTCTCTGCGCTCTGAATGGATTCAACCGGTGACGCGTTAAACGCGAGAAAATTGTGCAGTGCCGATTCAACCTCGTTGCGAATCTGCTTTTCATCTTCATCCATGTAAACCGGACGAATGTAGACGATGTCCGGCTCATGCCCGTGCTCCGCACACGCTTTCTTATAAATATTGAGCGGGTCTTGGAGCACTTTCCACGGCAGCAACGGAGGAACAAAGATACCCCATCCTTTTTCGCCAGCCATTTGATAGGTGATGTCGCTGGTGCCGCCAGTGTAAAACTTGGGATGCGGCTTCTGCAGCGGCCGCGGAACCACAGCCACGTCCTTCACTTTGTAGTAATGCCCGTTGTAAGAAAATCTCTCCTTGGTGAAGGCCAGTTCGAGAATGTCAATAGCTTCGTTATAGCGTGGGCGGCTTTCTTCCAGGGGCAACGCGGAGGGGCCGAAAAGCCAGGCATGGCCGCGGCCCAGCCCGCATTCCAGCCGCCCCTTGGTCAGAATGTCAGTCTCAGCAATCATTCCCGCCAGGCGCATAGGATTTTCCAGCGGCAAAGTGTGAAGCGCGGTGCGAAAACGGATCCGCTCCGTGCGCTGCGCCGCCGCCGCGAACATCGCCAGAGGATTGGCCGAGATGGAGAACTTCTGAAAAAAGTGATGGTCAATGACCGAGTAAACGTCGAATCCCGATTGATCCGCATGCTCGATCTGCCGCATGATCTCCCAGATCATTTCATGATGGGACTTCCCCGGCGGAGTCTGAATCTCACAATAAATGCCAAACCGCATGGTTTACCTTTCTGGCCTTAACCGATCGAGGGAGCGAAGCAAGCTCGCAAAACAAAACGCGGCGGAGTGCACAGATTTAGCCCCCGCCGCTTTGATAATCTACCAGCTCAAACGCGCCACAAACTGCAACTGGCGCGGGTTGAACACCGAACTGGGAGTTCCATAAAGCGGGTTGGGCGAACCTTCTCTATAGAATGCTGGCGAGCCAAAGCACCCTGGCGCTCCGGGGTCCGGTCCGCAGAAGTCCGCCGCTCCGTAGCTCGTATTGTAGTAGCGGACATTCACCGTGTTCATCAGGTTGTAGGCTTCCGCCATGAGCTGCAGCTTAAAGTTCTCATGAATGGGAAAGGTGCGTTCCAGGCGAACATCCACGGTCTGCAAGGAGTCGCCACGGAAAGTATTGCGCGGCTCTCCGCCTACACGATCGTTATTTCCAAACACATCACCGTTCGCGTCAAACCCCGCGTACTTGGTGAAATACTGCGGTGATTGCAAGGTGACAATCGTGCTGAAACTGAAGTCCCGCAAAAGTGGGTTCCAACTTACGGGGCTGGTGAAAATCGCATTGCCCACGAAGCGATGGCGGGCATCGTCGGCTGAGCTCGCCCGCTCTCCGGCGAAATTACCGCTATCCTGTGGAATAAGGACGAAGCTCGGATTCGGCCCGTCGTCAATCGAGTGCGAGTAGGTGTAGCTAATCGCATATGAGAAGTTGTGAGAGAGCCGCTTGGTCATGTGTACCAGCAGCCCGTCGTAGACCGAATCCCATCTCGAAGTAGCCTCGAAAAAAACGCTGTATTGCGGATCGCGGAAACCGGGCACTCCGTTAATGTGGGGCACCCCGGGAATCACCATCTGCGCCGGATACGGCGTGCAGTTGGTGGGAGGCAGCGGTCCCGGCGAATTCAGCGGTGAGGAAAAGTTGAAATAAACGTCTTTGCAGATGGTTTGTCCGCTGGAGTCGTGCACCAGCACCGTCCCGCTCGGGTCAGGCTGGTTGACGTTGTAAAAGCTACCAAGGTGCACGCCGCGCACGTGCAATCCTGAAATGCTCAACACCGTGTCCTTAAAGGGACGGAATTCCAGCGAAGCACTGACCTGAATCCCGTACGGATTCTTGCTGTTTTGGTCGAAGCGGACGATGGTGGCATCTTGCAGAAAACCGCAGCTAGCCAGCGTTCCATCCGGACAAAACGGTTCCGGCGTTCCGTTGGGATAAGTCGCATTCGTGAGCAGCGCATTCAGACCGAGAAAGTTGATGAACGGAGAACTGGCGAAACTGAAAAGCCCAGTCTTGGCATTCAAGCTGTTTTCAAAGGGCCGTCCGGGATAGGTGGAACCACCGCCGCAGGAGGGTGCCTGGCACATCAGCAGAGGCGAGGGGATAATGCCGTGGAACAAACCAAAGCCAGCGCGAATCACAACATCATGCGAGCTCGCTATGTTGTAGGCCATGCCCACTCGCGGGTCGACGTTCTTCCACTGCGTGTTCAGGACACCCGAAGGCCAAGTCTCAAACTCCCAGCGCACGCCTCCATTTAACGTAAGGCTGGGTGACACGCGCCACTTGTCCTCGATGTAAAAACCGCTGTAGGTGTGGTCCAGAGTCGCCGAAGCTTGTTGCCGGATGTTTTGCGGAATCGGGCCGCCCTGGTAAACCGCCGTCCCACCGGCAAGCGAGGTCTCGTTGAAGGGCGGGTTTGTGCCGGCATTGAATCGCTCGAAGAAGATCACAAACGGATCCGGACAGGCAACGCCCGCCGGACAGCCGGCCGCGCCGTCCGTACCTAGAAAAGCCTGAAGGTCCGCGAAGTCCGCTTCAAAAGGATAAAACAGCGGAAACGATTCATAGGTGCCAACCCGATCGAAATTTCCGCCGAAGCTAATGGTGTGATTGGATACGTTGTGGGTCACGTTCTCCACCAGCTCGAACCGCGACTCGCGGTAGATATCGGGATTGCCCCGGTTCACGCCGACTGCAAATGTATTGGCAACCTCGAGGTGCGGCTGCGTCGATACGACCGGGAAATCAAAGGTGCGGTGGGCATATTGCATTCGCAGATCATTCACCCACGAGGGCGAAAACACGGTGTCCAGGCCGCCAGCCAGCGACTGGTCGCGAATATAGTTGTTCTTGAATGCTGACGGCAGATCGAAACCGTTGTTCAGCGGTGATTGGTTGGTGAGGCGATCGTCATTGATGAAATATCGGAGATACAGAGTATTCTTCGCGTTGAAATTCTCATCCAGCCGGATGAACCCGTTATCGGTATTGCCGTCGCGCAGCACAAACAGGTTTTCCGGCGGCAAGTGGAAAACGTTTGTCTTTACGTTGTTGATGGCAGCAATATTGTCCAGCACGGCGGAATTGTACGTCGGCGATTCGGCCCGCCTTTGCGCTTCGTAATTGGCGAAGATGAAGGTTCTGTCTTTCTGTACGGGGCCGCCGATGGAAGCTCCAAACTGATTCTGCCGCAGCACGTGGAAGCCCGGGGCGGACAGCACACTGATCGCATCTAGCGCGTCGTTGCGAAAATACTCGTAACCAGAGCCATGCCAGGCATTGGTTCCACTCTTGGTGATGATGTTGACAATGCCGGCCGTGGCGCGGCCAAACTCCGCGCTGTAGTCGGTGTTGATCACGCGGAATTCCTCGACGGACTCCTGAGGCGGCGTGCCACGCTGGATGCCGGACGCGGTCGAAATGTCGTCTGCCCCATCCACCGCAATAAAGTTGAAATGGATATTCTGCCCAGCGAACGAAAGCTTGGTCACCGGCTCAACAATCACGTCGGTGCTGCCCGAGGTTGTATCTCCAATGGTGACGCCGGGTGCCAGCAGCGCAAAGTCAATAAACTGGCGTCCATTTACCGGCAGATTCTCGATCTGCTGCGTGCTGATCACCTCGCTGACCATGCTCCGCGTGGGCTCCGCCACTGCCCCAACATCCTGCACTTCGACGAGAGTCTGGACCTGGCCGGGCGATAGCGAGAAGTCCAGATTTCCTGCCTCGCCCACATCCAGATGAATCTTCTTCGCCGACTTTTGAAAACCCTGCCGCTCGGCGGTTACCGTGTAATCGCCGGGAGGAAGCAAAGCGATTTGATACTCGCCCATCGCGCTGGCGGTTGCAGAGCGACTTAAGGCGGTAGCCGTATTCACTGCGGTTACGGTCGCCAGCGAGATCGCCGCACCGGTCGAGTCGAGTACCCGGCCTTGAATAGTGACATTGACAGTCTGCGCCACTGCGGTGCTGATGCTGATGGCTGCGAGAAACGACCACAGCACGCCTGCCCTGCTGACCTGTTTCCACGCACTGCTGCCTGCAATGTTTTGCCTCATGCCAGCCTCCGGTTGGACGTTCTATCCATGCCACGCGAGACAGCGAAAAGAGATCGGGAAAATGTTGCGCTCTCTGATTCAATCCGTCAAGTGCTTGTGCTTATCCTTGTCGATGCTCCAAACACTCTGAGCCCGTTTCTTCCAAAGACAAAGCAATAACGAACGGTGATCAGAGATTCCTTTAGGATGTTTGAGAAGCAATTATGCGTGTTCTGATCATTGGCGGCACAGGCTTCATCGGACCTCACGTGGTGCGCAACCTGGTTTCCGGCGGGCATGAAGTCACGATTTTTCATCGTGGCGAGCACGAGCCCGAACTTCCCAGCACCGTGCGGCATGTGCACAGCACGTCCGCAACATTTCCGGTGCTGAATTTCCCGTTGGAACTCATCACCTGGAAGCCCGATGTGGTTTTGCATATGGTCGCAATGGGCGAGCAAGATGCCGCAGCTGTGGTGCAGGCGTTCAAAGGCGTTGCCGGGCGACTTGTTGTTGCCAGCAGCGGCGACGTCTATCGAGCCTACGGAGTTTTGATGGGAAGTGAGACCGAGGCTTCTCCATTGGGATTGCTGCATGAAGACTCTCCACTGCGGAAGCACTTCTATCCCTATCGCAAAATAGCGAAAGACTCGAACGATTGGGTTTATCACTATGACAAGATTTTGGCGGAGCGAGTGGTGATGAGCAATCCCGAATTACCCGGCACGATTCTGCGCTTGCCTGCGGTTTACGGCCCCGGAGACAGCAATCACCGTTTCTTCTCACATCTGAAGCGTATAGATGATCATCGGCCGGCGATTCTGCTCGATGAAAAGCAAGCGCGCTGGCGCTGGTCGCACGGCTTCGTGGAAAATGTCGCCACTGCGATTGCGCTGGCGGTCGCGGATGGCCGAGCCAGCTGGCGAATCTACAATGTCGGAGAAGAATCAGCCCCCACGACTGGGGAGCGAGTGCGACTATTAGCGAAGTCGGCGGGGTGGCCGTGTGAAATTGTGACTCTTCCCCGCGGATCGCTGCCGTCCCACCTGCGAGATGCCTACCACTACTCACAGGATCTGGCGTACGATACCAGCCGCATCCGCAATGAGCTCGGTTACAGTGAAACGGTTTCGGTGGACGAAGGGCTCACCCGCACCATAGCTTGGCTGCGTGAACATCCACCCCGGATCGACCCAACGCAATACGACTATGCAGCTGAAGACGCAGCGCTCGCGGCCACTGGAACCGGCTGATGAGGCCGGATTTCCAGCCTCGCGTGTTAGTATCAAATTCAACGTCTGATGACCCTGCAACATGTTGACATTCTGTTTCAGCTGATCGTTTTCTTGTTCGCGATCAGCATTCACGAGTCGGCGCATGCCTGGATGGCCAGCCGACGTGGCGATCCGACCGCGCGCATGCTCGGCCGGGTCACGCTGAATCCCATCAAGCACATTGATCCGGTTGGAACGGTGTTATTGCCGCTGATCGCCATGGTGACGCATCTGCCCGTGATAGGTTGGGCTAAGCCTACTCCGGTAGACCCGCGGAATTTCAAGAACCCGGTGTTGGACGACATTCTGACGTCCGTAGTCGGACCGATCAGCAACTTCGTAGTAGCCACCGGTGCCGTGCTGACATTGGTTTTTGTTTCGCTGAGCTCGCGGCTGGGCGCATCCATTGTCCATGCGATTCCTCTTGTCTATCCGAGCCATCTGGACGTTCTGGCAAGCCAAACCGACTCATTTCTCATGCCGGTCAGTCTGCTCTTCTACGAGTTGATGGTGATCAACATTATTCTCGGCGTCTTCAACCTGATTCCGGTTCCACCACTCGACGGCAGCCACGTGCTCCGCCACTTTCTCTCCCCTCAGGTTCTGCGGATTTACGATACCGTGGGAATGTTCGCCCTGATGGCTCTGGTCTTTCTGGGTGGAGGACTTTTGGGCAGGCTGATCTTCCCCGTGATCGGAATTTTTAACGACATCCTTTTGAGAATCTGATGCCTTCTGGATCCAATCAACGCAAACGAGTGCTCAGTGGAATGCGGTCGACCGGCAAATTGCATTTGGGCAATTACGTCGGCGCCCTGCAGAACTGGGCCGGCATGCAGGATCAATACGAATGTTTCTTCTTCGTAGCCGACTGGCATGCGCTCACGACTGATTATGCCAATACGTCGCGACTGAAGGAAAACTCCATCGAGGTTCTGCTTGACTGGCTAGCCGCGGGGCTCGATCCGGAGCGCTGCACCATGTTCATCCAGTCGCACGTGCCGCAGCATGCGGAGCTGCATCTGCTGTTTTCCATGATCACGCCGCTAGGCTGGCTGGAGCGCGTGCCTACCTATAAGGAGCAGCAGGAAAACATTACCGAGAAGGACCTAAACACCTACGGCTTTCTGGGATATCCGGTGCTGCAAGCGGCGGACATTCTGATTTACAAAGGCAACTTTGTTCCCGTGGGTGAAGACCAGGTGCCGCACGTGGAATTAACTCGCGAGATCGCGCGCCGCTTTAATATGTTTTACAAGCTTAACGGTGGGCTGGTTTTCCCGGAGCCGCTGCCGCTGCTGACGCGATCGCCCAAGCTCCCGGGGACAGATGGGCGCAAGATGTCGAAGTCGTACGGAAATACCATCATGCTTACCGATCCTGAACCAGTGGTGCGGCAGAAGCTGAAGACCATGGTAACGGATCCCGCGCGCGTACGCCGCACTGATCCGGGCAACCCAGATGTATGTCCGGTCGGGGACCTGCACAAAATTTTCAGCGATCCGGCGACGATGGCAAAAGTCAACGAAGGATGCCGCTCGGCCGGGATCGGCTGCATCGAGTGCAAAAGCTGGGTCGCGGATGCCCTAGTTAACATCTTGAATCCCATGCAGGAGCGGCGCAAGAAATATGAGGAGAATCCGCGGCTGGCTTGGGATATTCTGGAAGCGGGCTCTGCACGGGCAGGCAAGGTAGCAGCTTCAACGATGAATGAAGTGCGCGATGCTATGGGCATTTCACTCGAGTACGAGGCTCCGAAGGTTCCTCAGTCTTCGAAGTGATTAGGCGACGATGAGCGAAGAAAAGAAGATCGCCTTCGATGGTACGGCAGCGTTGGATCTTGGTCCGACGCTGGTGGAGAGTTCCGCGCCGCGTGAGCAGGAAAAATCCCGCAGCGAGGAAAGCGACTTTCCTTTTGCCGTTACCGTGGGCGATGTCTATGAAGGGCCGCTCGACCTGCTCCTTCACTTGATTCGCAAACAAGACATTGATATCTACGATATTCCGATTGGCAGAATCACGGCGCAGTATCTGGCCTACGTGGAAAAACTACGCGAGTTGGATGTGAATGTTGCGGCTGAGTTCATCTACATGGCCGCAGTTCTGATTCACATCAAATCAAAAATGCTCTTGCCGCGAGATCCCGCGGCAGCCTCGGATGCACAAGACGACCCGCGCGCGGAACTGGTCAACCGCTTGATTGAGCACGAGAAGTTCAAGTCTGCAGCACAGATGCTGATGCAGAAGCAACAGATCGAAGATGCGGTGTGGTCTAACCCCGCGCTGAAAGAATTCCAGGATGCCGAAGGCACGGATCCAGAACTTGCTGCCGACGTCATCGACCTGGTGAAAACATTTCAGCAAATTCTCGAGCGCGCCCGCAATCGCCCGATGATTCAGGTCGACGAAGAAACGGTCACCGTCGGCCAAATGATCGAATATCTGCGGCGGCGCCTGTCGCTCGAAGACCGCCCGATCCGATTGAAGCAGATGCTGCGAAACGTGGAGTCGCGACAGGCGCTGGTCTGCATGTTTCTGGCGCTGCTCGAAATGGTGCGGCTGCAAGCCATCCAACTGCGGCAAGATCGATTGTTCGGAGAAATCCTGCTACGCAAGCACGTAGGATTCGAGGCGGTCATGGCGGAGCAGGCAGCGGTGCGCGACGATTGGAGATAGGAGCAGCCACTGGAAAACAGGAGCACATGAACCTTAAAGCCAAACTCGAAGCCATCATCTATGCCGCGGAAACGCCGGTGACCCTGGAGCAGTTGATCGAATTAGTCAAGGATTCCGTGATCAACGAAGGCGCCGTCGACGGCACTGAAGTCAAGTCCCGCGTGCGACTCGCTCTGGAGCAACTCGTTGTGGACTACTATGCTCCGGATCATGGTATCGAAATTCGCCAGGTCGCCGGTGGATACCGGATGTCGACCAAAGCGGAACATCACGATATTGTGCGCGCCTTTGCCAAAAGCCTGAAGCCGCCAATTCGCCTGTCGCTACCAGCGCTTGAGACACTCGCCGTGATCGCCTACAAGCAACCGGTGACGGTGCCGGAGATCGGCGAGATTCGCGGTGTCGATTCGAGCGGAGTGATTGCAACTTTGCTCGATCGCAAGCTGATAACGACCGCTGGCCGCAAGGCGGTGATTGGGAGGCCAATTCTTTATAAGACGACAAAAGAATTCCTGATGCGCTTCGGTCTGAAGGATGTTGGCGAACTACCAAGCATGGAGGAGTTCGAGAAACTGGTTGCGGAATCATTCCAGAGCGATTTGTTGCCGGCCGAGAGTGAACAGTCAAGTACGACCAATGAGGAAGCGACGGTGCCGCATTCCGCACCAACCCAGGCCACCGACGATTCTGAACTCGCTTTGGCGGAAAAGCATTCGGACGAAAGCGATCCCGCCGCCTGAAACAACAACTTTTCCGACCTACACAAATTCCGGTTGAATTCCTATGCCCGCTGAACGTCTGCAGAAAATCATCGCCGCCGCTGGAATCGCTTCCCGCCGCAAGGCCGAAGAACTGATTACTGGCGGACTGGTGTCGGTGAACGGGCAGACGGTCACGGAACTCGGTAGCAAGGCGGATCCCGAAACCGATCACATCCGGGTGAATGGAAAACTGCTGCACGGCCCCGAGCGGCATGTTTATCTACTGATGAACAAACCCAAAGGATACGTAACAACTCTGCGCGATCCCGAACGCCGCCCTACTGTCATGGATCTTCTTCACGGTGTGGGTGCGCGGGTTTACCCTGTGGGACGACTCGATTATGCGAGCGAAGGATTGCTGCTGCTCACCAATGACGGCGAGTTCGCGAATCGCCTGATGAAAGCCGCGTCCCACGTACCCAAGACTTACATGGTGAAAGTGGCTGGCAGTCCTTCCGGCGAGGGCTTGGCCCGATTGCGTGAGGGGATTTACATTCCGACGGATCATGGAAAGAGAGTGAAAACCGCTCCCGCTAAGATTCGCGCGATTCGCGAGTCTGCAAATCCCTGGTACGAAGTCACGCTCATCGAAGGCAAAAATCGCCAGATCCGAAGGATGTTTGAAGAGATCGGACACCATGTGGAAAAGATTAAGCGGGTGCGCTACGGTCCGTTGGAGTTGGATGTGCATCCCGGGAAATTCCGTAAGCTCACGAGCGAGGAAGTTTCGAAGTTGAAGTCGATTGCCAAGTAAGTGTAGGCGCGAGCGTCATCGCTCGTGCTGCAGCAAGTGAGGCAGTGATAGAGACACACCCGGCAACTTAATCTTGAGTCCGCCGAGAGAGTTCGGTTCGCACGGTCGAGGATGCCCGCGCCTACATTTGCGAGGAAGATGACACTTTCCGAGCAGCCATGATAAAGATTAGATAGCCAGACGATGAGTGACTTCAACCAGTTTGTGCCCGAACACGTACGAAACCTGGGCGGGTACACGCCGGGCAAGTCGCTGCGCCAGGCGCAACAGGAGAGCCGCGTGAACTGCATCAAAATGGCTTCGAACGAGAATCCATTTGGGCCGTCGCCGAAGGCAGTGGAGGCGATGCAGGCCGTGCTTGCGGAAAGCAACTTCTATCCCGACAACGACGCCAGCGAGTTGCGCGAGAAATTAGCTCAACATCATAAAGTTCAGCCCGAGCAAATCGTTCCCACTGCCGGTTCGACCGCCTTGCTAGAAATTGTTGCGCGCACGCTACTGTCGCCGGGGCTCAATGCGGTCACCAGCGAGCGTGCGTTCATCATCTATCCAATTGCCACGCAGGCGGCGGGAGGGCGGCTCATTCAAGTTCCGATGCGAGATGACACCTTCGATCTGGATGCCATTGCCGCTGCAGTCGATCGGCATACCCGCATCATCTATATTTCCAATCCGAATAACCCGACTGGCACAATCGTTGCGAAAAAAGCGCTCGATCATTTCTTGGACGAAGTCCCCGAGCACGTCCTGGTCATCCTCGACGAGGCATACCACGATTTCGCGCAAACTTTTGCCGCCCTTCGCAGAGTGGAATATTTGCATTCGCTCGATTACGTGAACCAAGGCCGGAAAGTAGTCGTACTGCGTACATTTTCGAAGGCGCACGGCCTGGCGGGAGTGCGGGTCGGCTATGGAATTGGTCCAGCCGAACTAATGCGTTATTTCGCCCGCATGCGCACAACATTCTCTGTTTCCTTTGTGGCCCAGGCGGGCGCATTAGCTGCACTTGACGACGCCGCGCATATCCAGAAGACACTCCAGAACAACGCCGAGCAAGCCGAACGGCTAATCGCGGGGATGGCCGCGCTGGGCTGCCCTCCGATTCCAACCTGGGCGAATTTTCTGTATTGCGAATTGGGTGAGGATGCCGCTGTTCTCGCCAAACGACTCCAAGCAGAGGGCGTAATTGTGCGACCCTTGGCTCCCTGGGGCGCGCCGTCGGCGATCCGGGTTACGATCGGTACACCGGAGCAGAATCACATTTTCCTGAACGCGTTTAAGAAAGTGATGGAACAAGCGACGGTGCGCTAAAGCAGATCTTCACTTCTGGCACTTAGGACAATAGTGGCTGCTGCGGCCGCCAATGACGACACGCTTAATGGGAGTCTTGCACACGAGGCATGGCTGCCCTTCCCGCCCATAGACACGGTGCTGCAGTTGAAAGAATCCTTCCTCGCCATCGGCATCGACATAGTTAGAAACGGAAGAACCGCCTAGCCTAATCGCTTCCTTGAGGATCTCCGGGATGGCGGTGTAGAGTCGAAGCAATTCGTTTCGCGTAAGCGACGCAGCCCGTCGCCGGGGCCGGATGCCAGCGCGAAAGAGGGCTTCGTCCGCATAAATGTTGCCCACGCCGCGCAGCAGCTTTTGGTTCAGCAGTGCGCTTTTGATCGGCGTTTTGCGCCCGCGGAACAACTCAACGAAATGATCCAGTTCAATTTCGAGCGGTTCGGAGCCGACGGCTTCGAATTCGTGGGCCACGCTTAGACGCCCAAATCTACGTGGATCCACGAATCTCAGTTCCCTTCCCGATGCCAGCTTCGCAACCGCGTGCGTGTGCTTCTCGATCGCTTGATCGGACTCGCAGACCAGCAAGCGCCCAGTCATGCCGAGATGCACGATCCACTGAGCTCTGATCGATGGCGGTGCAAACGTCCCCGCTCTTGCAGACTTCCGACGAGACTTGTTTGGGACGGACGAGGGCGCGCGTCCTCCATTTTCCAGATCGAACACAATGTGCTTTCCTACCCGGTGAACGCCGGCAATGCGTGTAGATTCGATCGTGGCAACAATCTCGGATGCCGTGGATTTCAGCGGTTCGGGCTTGGATCCAAGCCACACCGATTCGATCACGTCGCCAGTAACCCGGCTTGCCAGGCCACGCGCGATAGTTTCCACTTCGGGGAGTTCCGGCATGAAAGTATTTTACAGGCTCAGGGCTTCGGGCTTCAGGCCTTTAGGCTTCCGACCTCCGAAAACACGTTCGGATTGCATTGATACTGGCGATCCGAAAGTCAGTCGCAAGCTAACACCTGAAACCTGATGCCTAAAGCCGGAAGCCTGACGCCCGAAGCCTGGACCCTTAATTGCCATCTCCTAACCGCCGGAGTTATCATTACAAGTACACCTCTGCTCCGCTTATACCCTTTGTAATTCAGCGACTCGTTGATTCACTGCGGGCAACGAGTGTGTGCGACCTGCACTGCGGCCGGGGCGGCCGCACCATCATGTTCCAAGGAGTTGCCATTTGAAGAAGGGCAAAGCTGTGGTCATCGTCGGCGCGCAATGGGGCGACGAGGGCAAGGGCAAGATTGTTGATGTACTCTCGAAGGACTTTTCCATCGTGGCCCGTTACGCCGGCGGACACAATGCCGGCCACACCGTCATCATCAACGGCAAGAAGTTCGTTCTGCAGCTCGTTCCGTGCGGGGTTCTGCGTGCCGGCTGCCGCAGTGTGATAGGAAACGGGGTCGTGCTCGATCCCATGGCCTTCCTCAAAGAAGTTGCCGCCTTGCGCGAGACCGGACTCAAAGTGGACGGCAGCTTGTTCGTCAGCAATCGCGCTCACGTGATTTTGCCTTATCACCGCATGATCGAGTTGGCCTCGGAAAATGCTCCGGGAAGGGTGAAGATCGGCACAACCTCCCGCGGCATTGGTCCCGCCTATGAAGACAAGATGGGACGCCGCGGCCTGCGGGTGGCTGATCTGCTGGATCTGCAACTGCTGAAAACTCACATTCAAAACGCGTGCCACGAAAAGAACATGATCGCGCACGCGCTGTTCAACTCAGAACCGCTCGATGCGGACAAAATGTACGAGGAATACGCTGCCGCCTCGGTAAAAATTGCCCCCTTCGTGTGCGACACGGCCGCGTTGTTGAACAAGGCTTTGGCCCATGGCGACTCGATCGTCTTTGAGGGCGCGCAGGGCACGATGCTTGACATCGATCACGGCACGTACCCGTTTGTGACTTCTTCGAGCGCCACCTCAGGAGGCGCGGTCACCGGCAGCGGCGTCGCTCCCACCGCGATTGATACGGTCATCGGCCTCACCAAGGCTTATTGCACGCGGGTTGGCAGCGGGCCATTTCCCACGGAGGCACTCGATGCGAAAGGAGACATTCTGCGCAAACGTGGGAACGAATTCGGCGCAGTCACGGGCCGTCCACGCCGCTGCGGCTGGCTCGACTTGCCACTCTTGCGATACGCTGGCATGATTAACGGAATCTCCTGGCTGGTCGTAACCAAGCTGGATGTGCTGGACGAGTTTGCGGAGATTCCCGTGTGTGTGAGTTATAAAATCAACGGCAAAGAAACCGAAGAGGTGCCAGCGCAGGATAGCGGCTACGGTCAGATCGAATGTGTCTATCGAAAAATGCCCGGCTGGCGCACTGCCACCCAGGGGATTACCAAACTGGAGAAACTGCCGAAAGCAGCACGTGAATATCTGACTTTTGTTGAGAAGGAAAGCGGCGCCCGCATCGGCATGGTCTCGACTGGGCCAGGGCGCGAGGAAACCATCTTCCTCGATGAGTTTGCGGCGAAACTCCGGGAGTTGACGGGATCGAAAACCAAAGCGCAGGCAAAACTTTAAGAACGGAGCTGGCGATGGTCGTTCTGGCGGTGACGTGGATGGCGAAGGTCAGTCGTGAAGCGGAGGTCGCCGGTTTGTTCTCCAAGCTAACTGACGAATCCCGCAAAGAACCCGGCTGTCTGATGTATCAGGTACATCGGCATAAGACCGAGCCGCGCCGATTCTTCATTTACGAGCAATACAAAGACGATGCCGCGCTCGAAGCCCACCGCGCCGCGCCCCATTTTTTGCAGTACGCGAAAAAGGAATTGCCCAAGTTCGCCGATCGGGTAGAAGGCCACCTGTACGAACCGCTAGCATAGCCTCGTGTGGTCGCGGGCGACTCGCCCGCGACCACCGCAGCTGTATCGCGTCACTTTCCTTTATCCGCCATCAGCACGCCGCCCGAAGCGTAACTCTCCTTTGAGACTTCATGAAAGGCGACCACGATGGCCTCGCGCTTCGCGCCAGCTTCTTCCACCATGGCATCGGTGATGCGTTGCGCCAGTTTGCGTTTCTGGTCGGCCGTACGGCCCGTCAACATTGTGATTTGCACTAGAGGCATAGCGTCACCATCAGTTCGCCAGTTCATATCCAGCAAAGAAATAGCTCAACTCGAAACGCGCGGTTTCGTCCGCATCCGAGCCGTGGATCGCATTGTGCTCGATGTCGCGAGCCCACTTCTTGCGGATCGTACCCTCCTCCGCATTGGCTGGATTCGTAGCGCCCATGAGCTTGCGCAAATCGGCAATTGCATTTTCCTTCTCCAGCGCCAACACCACGATGGGCCCGCTCGACATGAAATCGGTGAGCGAACGGAAAAAGGGCCGGCTCGCATGCACGGCATAAAACTGTTCCGCCTGATGCTTCGAAATCTCGAGCATCTTCATGGCCAGTATCCGGAAACCGTTTTTCTCGAACTGCTCGATGATGTCGCCAACCGCATTCTTGGCAACCGCGTCCGGTTTGATGATGGTAAAAGTGCGTTGCAGAGTCTTCATAGTTCGGTCGTTTGTCCTTGGTCGTTCGTCGTTGGTCCTTAATTTCTGTGCCTACGCCTTCGCCCCAACACCCATTGCCGCGACCACCGTGTCACCAATCTCAGCCGGTGATTTGGCGACGCGAATGCCGGCCGCTTCCATCGCTTTGATCTTCTCGGCAGCGGTTCCCTTCCCGCCGGAGATGATCGCGCCGGCATGACCCATGCGGCGCCCGGGAGGCGCAGTTTGACCGGCGATGAATCCGACCACCGGCTTTTTCATCCGAGCCTTCACATATTCCGCCGCCGTCTCCTCGGCGTTACCGCCGATTTCGCCAATCATCACCACGAGTTCAGTTTGCGGATCCCTGTTGAACAGTTCCAGCGCATCCAGAAAGTTGGTACCGATGATTGGATCGCCGCCGATGCCAATCGCCGTGGACTGCCCAATTCCCCGCGTGGTGAGTTGGTACACCGCTTCGTAAGTCAGCGTACCCGAGCGGGAAACGATTCCCACCGAGCCTTCAAGGTGAATCCTCGCCGGCATGATGCCGATTTTGCATTTGCCCGGCGAAATGATGCCGGGGCAATTCGGCCCGATCAGCCGGGAGCGGCGATTCTGCAGGTATTCCCACGCCCGCACCATATCAAGCGTCGGAATGCCCTCGGTGATGCATACGATCAGTTCGATCTCGGCATCGGCGGCTTCCATGATTGCGTCCGCAGCAAATGGTGGAGGCACGAAAATCACTGATGCGTCGGCCCCAGTTTTGTCCACTGCTTCCTGCATGGTGTTAAAGATGGGCCATCCTTCGTGAGTACTTCCACCCTTGCCGGGAGTGACCCCGCCCACGATCTTGGTTCCGTACTCCGCGCAGGCCTTAGCGTGGAATGTTCCTTCCCGCCCGGTCAAACCCTGCACAATAACTCGCGTCGACTTATCTACCAGAATGCTCATAAAATCATCTTTTCCGTAGAGACGTAGCTTGCTACATCTCCAACCTCGAGGCGCAAGCCGACGCAGCAAGCTGCGCTTTACAGCGATTACTCAAGCCGCTGCTGCTGCGACAACTTTTTCGGCCGCGTCCTTCATGGTTTCTGCCACGATAAAGTTCAATCCCGATTGCTTCAAGATTTCGCGTCCGGCCTCGACGTTTGTTCCTTCCAGACGCAACACGATGGGCAACTGCATACGCGTCTTCTGCGCGGCCTCCACGACCCCAGTCGCCAGCGTGTCCACTCGCAGGATTCCACCGAAAATGTTAATCAAGACCGCCTTCACGTTCTTGTCGCTGAGCAGGATTTCGAAGGCATGGGTAACCTGCTCGGCATTGGCCCCGCCGCCGACATCGAGGAAGTTTGCGGGCATTCCGCCAGCGTATTTGATAATGTCCATCGTGGCCATGGCCAGTCCCGCGCCATTGACCATGCAGCCCACGTTTCCGTCGAGCTTGATGTAATTCAGACTGTACTTCGACGCCTCCACTTCAAGCGGATCCTCCTCGGTAATGTCGCGCAATTCGCGGACATCCGGATGCCGGAACAGCGCATTGTCGTCAAAATTAATTTTCGCATCCAGCGCAAACAGGCGGCCATCGGTGCAACTGACGAATGGATTAATTTCCATCAACGATGAATCCGTTTCCTGGAAGGCGCGAAAAAGTCCAGTCATAAAACGCACGGCTTCGGTAATCTGCGATGGCTTCAGACCCAACTTGAAGGCCAGCTTGCGCGCTTGGAAGGCTTCCAGACCCATTCCCGGATCGACGTGCTCTTTGAGGATGGCATCGGGATTCTCCGCCGCGACCAGCTCGATTTCCATGCCGCCAGCGGCGGACGCCATGAAAACCGGCTTCGCCTCGACGCGGTCGATCACGATTCCCAAGTAAAGTTCCTTCTCGATCGGCAGAGTCTCTTCGATGAGCAGGCGGCGCACTACTCGACCCTCGGGGCCGGTCTGGTGCGTCACCAGCATCATGCCAAGAATTCTGGAGGCCAACTCGGCGGCTTCCTCTACCGACTTCGCGATCTTCACGCCGCCGCCCTTGCCGCGGCCGCCGGCGTGGATCTGAGCTTTGACCACAACCCCGCTCGCGCCCCCATCGAACAATTTTTTCGCAGCGGCTTCGGCTTGTTCCCGCGTTTCAGCCATTTCGCCGCGCGGCACTGCGACCCCATATTTTTTCAGAATAGCCTTGGCCTGATACTCATGAATTTTCATACAATTCCAGATTCACTATGATTTTTGGCAGGACGTGCTTGCGCTTAGAATCGCGTGCAGCGAACACTTGATTCTATAGAAGCAGTGGTCATAGGGCAAACGGAGATGTCAGAACCGCCGACGTTTCAGTTTGGAGCACGGGCTGTCGCCTGCATTCAAACCTTGACGATGCTACTCTGTACTCCATCGATGATCACTGACGCACTTCATCGTATTGCCAATCACCGCGAATCGCTTTCCCGCGAAGAGGCGCGTTTGGTCATGGCGCAAGTGTTGGCCGGCAAATGCACCGACGCGCAGATTGCAGCCCTGCTGGTGGCACTGCACATGAAGGGCGAGACTGTCGAGGAGATTGTTGGTTTCGCCGAAGCCATCCGAGCCGCCGCCGCTCCCCTGAGTCTCATTTCGAATCAGACGGTGGACGTCAGCGGCACCGAGCGCGACGCTTTAGTAGACACGTGCGGCACCGGCGGAGATGCCAGCGGCACCTTCAACATTTCGACCGCTACTGCACTTGTGGTCGCCGGCGCAGGCGTGCGTGTAGCTAAGCACGGCAACCGCAGCGTAACTTCAAAGTGCGGTTCGGCAGACGTAATGGAAGCTCTCGGGGTCAACATCAATCTTCCTCCGGCCCGGCTCGTCGCCTGCCTGCAAGAGATCGGAATCGCGTTTCTTTTTGCACCGGCCTTGCACTCGGCGATGCAGCATGTTCAATCCGCCCGCCGCCAACTGCGGCTGCGCACAGTTTTCAACCTGCTCGGTCCGCTCACGAATCCAGCCCACGCTTCCGCTCAGGTAGTCGGCGTATATTCCGCTGCCCTGGTGGAAAAGCTGGCGGAAGCACTCAGCATGCTGGGATTGCACCGGGCCTTGGTGGTGCATGGACTCGACGGGTTAGATGAAATCACGATCACCGGTCCCACGCGAATTGCCGAAGTGCGTGAAGGAACGGTCCGCACTTATGAAATCACGCCCGAAGAGTTTGGCATGCAGAGAGGCACGCTTGATGACATCTCGGGCGGGGATGCCCCCGCGAATGCCGCCATTATTGTTGAGATCCTCGCCGGCAGAAAATCATCCCGACGGGACGTAGTCCTTCTGAACGCAGCCGCAGCGTTGGCGGCGGCCGGCAAAGCAGACCATCTGGCAGAAGCTCTCCCGCTCGCATCGAGGTCGATCGATTCGGGCGCCGCCGCCCAAAAACTGCAAGCCCTGATCCAATTTACCAATACCCTCCGGTGATCTATTTAGGCGCTTGCTTTTTCAAACGTTCAATCTGACCAAGATGACTCGCGCCATGGGTTCCCATCTTTTCCACGTATTCGGCGACCGTAACGTCGTGTTTAAGCTCGGGATGATATGCAGATTTCTCCAAGTCGCCCGGCTTCATCCTGCGCAGCAATTGCAAGGTGTGATGCCGGCTCAGTCCATAGAGCGCGAGTAACTCCGGAGCGGGAGTGTCCAGGTACCCGAGATTTTGGGCCCAGGCATTTTGATCCATCGGTGCGATGACCGGCTTCTGGTCCGCGAGCATCTGTCGAAAGCGGTGCGCATACACGATCTCGATGTCCGCCAGATGGCCCAGAATCTCCAGAATGCACCATTTCTCCGGCGAAGGCTTGTAACGCAACACCTTGTCAGAGAGCCCCGAAACGGCTGCCGCGATCTGCTTGGGACTTTTCTCCGCCGCCTCAAGATGTTTCTTCAATTCAACCTCTGTCATGCGAGCGTCCTCAAATTGTCTAATTGAGAATTTAAAATTGAGTAATCGAAACCCGCGAAGGCTCGCAAATATCCGATTAGCATTTGCCTAATCACTAAATGATCTGCACTTTCTCCATCCACTGCGCCACCTGCACGTTCCACCCTAGCTCCTTCGCCATCGTATCGCGCAATTGCGAGGAAGCTGCGGGCTCGCCGTGCACCAGATAGGTCGCAGATGGCTTTTCAGCAAAAGTCCGCAGCCATTGCAACAACTCCGGCGTGTCGGCATGGTCGCTGAATTGCTCGAACGCCGCCACCTGCGCGCGAATCGGCACCATGTCGCCGAAAATCTTCACTTCCGGGGCGCCGCTCTTAATGGTGAACCCGCGGGTTCCCGGCGCCTGGAAACCGATAAACACCACTGTATTTTTCGGATCAGGCAGCCTTTGTGCGAGGTGATGCAGAATGCGGCCTCCGGTCACCATGCCACTGGACGAGACGATAATCGATGGAGTCTTCACGCCATTGATGCTCTTCGATTCTTCCACAGTCGAGGCAAACGTAAATCCGGGCCAGCCCAGCGGTGACCCATGTTCAGCGACCAGCCGACGGGTGTCGTCGCTGTACTCCTCGGTGTGTTTCATAAAGATCTCCACGGCCTTGATGGCCATGGGGCTGTCGCAGAAGACCGGAATGGTAGGAAGTTGTCCTGATTGCATCAACTCTTTCAACATGAAGAGGAATTTTTGCGTGCGCTCAACTGCAAACGCGGGCACAACGACGCTTCCGCCGCGTTCCGCCGTGCGGCGAATGAGCGCGGCTAACTCCGGTCGTGGGTCAGTCGTCGGATGCGGCCGGTTGCCGTAGGTGGACTCCATCACTAGGATGTCCGCCGCCTCGCCCTCGGTGGGTCCGGAGCGCACAACTTTACCCGGCGCAGTCACCTGGTCTCGTACGCGACCAATGTCGCCGGTAAATAATAAATGGCGAGTTTGCCCGTTACTCTGCAACGCCAGTTCAACCATCGATGACCCCAGAATGTGCGCCGCCCGAACGAAGCGAAATGAAATCTCCGGACACAGCTGCCGGGTTTCTCCGAATGGCACAGGGCGAAAATACTGGAGCGATGCTTGCGCTTCCGCCTCGGTGTACAACGGCAGCGCGGGATCATGTTTAGACTTCTTATATTTGTTGTAAAAAGCAGCGTCTTCTTCCTGCAGGTGGCCGGAGTCGGGCAGCAAGATTCCGCACAAATCTATAGTCGCTGGAGTCGCGTAAATTGGTCCGCGAAAACCTCCCTTCACCAACCGGGGAATCCATCCGCAATGGTCGAGATGCGCGTGAGTCAGCACCACGGCATCGATCTGGCGCGCGGGTACGGGGGTGTCCTGCCAGTTGCGCTCGCGCCATTCCTTCTGCCCCTGGAACATGCCGCAGTCGATGAGCGCCCGGAAGCCGCCGGAACTAGAATCAGTATTGATCAGATGCTTGGAGCCAGTGACGGTTCCAGCGGCGCCAAGAAATTGAATGTAGGCCAAGAAGCCCTCCCGCCATTGCATTCGAACTGCGTCAATGTTCAATTTTCAATTGCCGATGGACAATTGGAAATCACTTCGCCGCGTCAGCTGATGGAACCTTGAAGACGTTGTTGCTCAAGTCGCTCTCGGGCACGCTGCCATCATTCACCACGACTTCCAGCGGCGCGGTCGCCGCCTCGATCCGGACCGCGGCCTTCGACTTCGCATGCACTTCCAGCCGCTTTATAACTTCTCCGCCTTCCATACGGAGGGTTACCGGCACCTCGGCTCCGGTGTCTCCGAGATTCTCAATCGTAATGGTCGTTATGTAACCGCTGTCAACCTTCGCGCGCGGATAAGCGGACTCGACGCGAAAGTCGGGCAAGCCGCGGTCACGATATACCCAATCGTCGAAAAACCATTCCAAATCGCGATGGGTTTGCGCTTCGACCAAATGCTGCACATAAGAAGATTCCTTATCCTGATCCGAGTGGTAGGCTGCCAGAACCTTCTTCAGCGCCGTATCGCCGACCATGTCCCGCAGCATCCACCAAACGTACATCGCTTTGCTGCGATAGAACTCCTCAGTGCTGCTATTGATCAGGGATTCATTGGACGGCTCATTTTGGTTGTGTGCGGCCGCCAGTGTTTTTTCCGCGTCGGCGATCGCGGTTCGATGCCGAGCCATAAAATCCAGCGCCGCCTGGCGTCCGTTTAGCTGCTCTCGCTCCAATGCCTGCGCAAAGTGCGCCAGCCCCTCGTAAATCCACGGACGTGGCGAGAAGAACGCGTCATGAGTAAGTTGGTGGACTGCAGCCAGTTGATACATCGTGGAATCGGTGCTGCCAAGCGGCGTCAGGAGCATGCTGCCACTCTCGAACGGCGCTGCGGCGGCATCGGCTAGCTCTGCGGTTTCTGCTCTCAGGCGCGGCGCGCCGAACCACTCGGTAACAAGGGGAACAGCCAAGTCGGCAGCCAGCGCGTAGTTCTCCGCGCCGGCTTTGTGCTCGGGCAAGTAGCGAATGTCTACTGCCGATTGATCTAATTCTGAGTAATTGGAAAACAGGAATAGCGGCACCGTTTGCCCAAGTGGCTCGTAGAAATGAAGCCCGCAGGCAGTCACGTCTCCTCCTGCCGGTCCTCCGATGCCGCCGCCCCCGACATCCCGCAGACGCTGGTCATTTACCACACCCATTGGGGGAGCCCACTTGCTCGTAACGAAGCACAGATTTAGTTTCACATTCGAGCCAGATTCTCGTAACTTCCATTTCCCAACGGTTTCAAACACGCTGTTCCCTTCCGACAAGTTCGCCGACTCCGTCGCCACCGGATACCAAACCACATATCCAATTCCGCGCACAGCGGTAAAAGATTTGCTGATCTGGTCCCAGTCCGTGTGCTTAGCTTTATCCTCAGGTACGCCAATCCGGGTGAGACGCGTGATATCGAGCGGAATCACTCCTTCATATCCGATTTCGAGTTCGATTGTGCTCTGGGGTGGAACCTCGCGCGGCAAAGTCACGATCGCTTCCGACAGTGCACCGGTGTGATCGATGTCCGATGTGTATTCGTGAGTGACAAAGTCTACCGGCTTGGCCCCAGTCTGAATCGACTTCCAATCCAACGTAGACGAAATTTGCAGCGCGATGTTTCTCTGAGGAGCGGCGGAATCGTTGCGCAGCGTAATCTTGCCACGCACACCTAAACGCTGCTGCTCCGGCTCGACGCGCACATCAAGGTCATAGTTGGTAAAGGTAAAAGCCTCGCGATCAAGCGCGAAACCCGGAGCAACCAAGCCACAGATGAGACACACGACACGGAGGAACTTCATGACGACTTCTTTCTTCGCTGCCGTACGATCTCATACAACATCACTCCCGCCGCCACGGAAACATTCAACGATGGCACCTTCCCCAGCATGGGAATAGAAACCAGGAAATCGCACTTCCTCGCCACCAGATCGTGTAGACCCTTGCCTTCCGCGCCCAGTACGATGGCGCAGTCCATGTTGTAGTCGAGCGAGTCGTAAGACTGCTTCCCGCGTTCATCGAGTCCGACCATCCACAAATTCTGCGCCTTCAATTCTTCCAGAGTGCGAGCGATGTTGGTGACTTTGGCGATGGGTAAGTGCTCGCTGGCGCCAGCCGAGGCTTTGGTCACAGTCGCGGTGACTCCCGCAGCCCGGCGCTCGGGGATTACGACGCCATCGGCGCCAGCCGCGTCCGCAGTGCGGAGAATCGCGCCGAGATTATGCGGATCCTCGACTCCATCAAGCACTACGATGAGCGAATACTCCCCGCGCTTGGCCGCGACCACATCTTCGAGATCGTTGTATTGTTTCGCCGAGGTAACGGCGACCACGCCCTGGTGCGCGTTGTTGCCCGCCATGTGATCGAGTTCGTCGCGCGCCACAAAGCGTACAGCAACTCCCTGCCGCCGGCACTCATCAACGACATGCTTCAGGCGAAGATCGTGGCGTTCCTTCGCCACTCCCACCCAGGCAAAGGTTCGTCCGCGCGCCTTCAGGGCCTCAGCCACGGCATTAATCCCGTAGATGTAATTCATGTTCTCGTAGTTTAATTCAGTGAGCGATTTTAGTTTTAAAGGGTCACGGCTTTTCAAGGAGCTGCGGAAAAACTATGATCCATGCAGGTCTTGGGAGGGCCCGACTTCAGTCGGGCCGCCAAGCTGTTTGAAAATGTATTCGCGCTTTACCGCCTGAGGTCGCTTGTGGCGTTCTCGACAAGTTTTTCCGCAGCCTCTTCCGGCCGTGCCGTAAATCATTAAACGGATGGGCGGCGACGCTGGAAGCTGCACCCTTTCAAACCCCACTTTGCGAGAACTGCTGTAGTTAAATAGGAACAATGTTTCGCACCAGATTTAAGCAGGAAATAGTCGCGGAGTTCTTGCCTCCAGTTCGCTCAAGCAGGCAGCAGAAGGTAATTATTCTCTGCGATGGCATGCCTTCGATTCCCAGAAAGCAGCCTCTCGTCGAGTATCTTTCGAGCAAGGGATACTGGGTTTTTTATCCGCGATGGCGCGGAGCCTGGGAGAGTGGAGGACAATTTCTCGAATGCTCTCCCCACGAGGACATTCTCGACATCGTCGGCGAACTACCCCGTGGATTCCAGGAGCTCGCGTTTGGCCGAAAGTTCCGTTGCTCGCCCGGGAAGATCTTTGTAATCGGTGGAAGCTTCGGCGGCGCTGCCGCCATTCTTTCCTCGCTCGATCCGCGGATTACAAAAGTGATTGCCAATTGCCCAGTCGTGGACTGGGCCATCCTGAGGAAGGAGCAAAAGAAGGAAACTTCAAACCCAAGTTATCCAGCGTACATCCGCGCTGCGTTCGGCAACGGATATCGCCTCTCCGCCAAGAACTGGAACAAGCTGCATAGCGGAGTGTTCTTCAACCCAGCGCATCATCTGAAGGAGCTCACGCCTTCGAAGATATTGATCTTCCATGCAAAAGACGATCCTTTCATTCCATGGAAAGTCGTGGATGCCTTTGCCAGGCACGCGCGCATTACACTCAAACTCCTCCCGCGAGGCGGTCATCTCAAGACCGAGTACATCGTGCGAAAACACTGGCCTCAGATAAAAAAGTTTTTCGATTCGTAAACGCGATCACGGCCGAAGCCTTGCGTTCCCCGTCGCATCTAAACACCTGCTCATCGAATGCTAGACTGAATTGAGGAGGCATCGTTGCAAGACGTTTATATTCTTTCAGCCGTGCGCACGCCCATCGGCAAGTTCGGAGGCTCATTGTCTTCGATGACCGCAGCCGATATGGGAGTGGTTGCGGCGCAAGCCGCCATCGAGCGCGCTCGGATTCGTCCGGATCAGGTCGAGGAAACGATCTTTGGCAACGCCCGTCAGGCCGGCGGAGGACCAAATCCGGCTCGCCAGATTTCTATTCGTAGCGGCGTTCCGCAGGAAGCTCCGGCTTACACGGTGAACAAGGCGTGCGCGTCCGGACTCAAATCGATTGCGCTCGGATTTCAGGAAATCGCGACTGGCAATCTCGATTGCGTGCTGGCTGGCGGCACCGAATCCATGTCTCGCTTGCCCTACTATCTTGACGGCGCGCGCTGGGGCTATCGTTTGGGCAATCAGGAACTCGTCGACGGCATGTACCGCGATGGCTTTTTCTGTCCCTTGGCGAAAATGTTGATGGGTGAAACTGCCGAGGTCCTGGCCGAGCAATACAAGCTCACTCGCGAAGAGCAGGATCAGTATGCCCTCTGCTCGCAGACCCGCGCGGCGGCAGCCTTCGATGCCAAGCGATTTGATAATGAGCTAGTCCCAGTCACTCTGGAAACCAAGAAAGGTCCGCAGACTTTCAGCCGCGATGAGCATATTTTCCTTGGAGCCACTATGGAAAAAATGGCGGCGCTTTCACCAGTATTTTCGAAAAGCGGAACCATCACCGCGGGCAATTCCTCCGGTATCACCGATGGCGCCGCAGCAGTAGTGCTCGCGAGCGAAGACTTCGCCAGGAAAAATACCTCCAAACCACTGGCTCGCATTCTGGCAGTAACCTCGGTCGGCGTGGATCCGCGCATCATGGGAATTGCTCCCGTACCCGCATTGCGCAAGATGGAGCAAAAGCATCAACTCCGTCTGGCCGATTTCGACTTGATCGAACTCAACGAGGCCTTCGCCGCGCAGGTTTTGGCGTGCGATCGAGAATTGCATTTCGATCGCGCGAAGCTCAACGTGAACGGAGGCGCGATTGCGCTCGGCCATCCCATTGGTTGTACCGGAACGCGGATCACAGTCACATTGCTGCATGAGATGCTGAAGCGCAAAGCCAAACGCGGTGTCGCGACTTTATGTGTAAGCGGCGGCCTGGGTATGGCGCTGGCGATCGAAAATGTCGCATAAGGCATTAAGGGATGATTTTCCATCTCATCCCCAAACACATGTAAATACAAGACTTATACCTATTAGTTGAGGTCTGGGTTCAGCCTGCATCTTTTTCCTCCCCTCACCCGTATATCCCGATAGCATGGACGCCGCAGCTTGCTACTTCCTGAATGGCATGGAGTCAGAGACGAGCGTGATCGCGCGTGGTCTTCGCCATCGTGATCCCGACCTGCTCGACCGCTTGATCGAACAATATCAGCATCGTCTGCTGCGCTACCTGATCCACCTCACCAGCAACCAGGAACTAGCTGAAGATATGTTTCAGGAAACTTGGATTCGCGTTCTGGAACGCGGCCACCAGTACGATCCCAAGTACGAATTCAGCACCTGGCTGTTTTCCATCGCGCGCCATCTCACGCTGGATTATCTCCGCAAGAAAAAACCAGCCAGCCTCGACGGCCTGTTGAATGAAGAAGAAGGAGTATCGCTCGATCCGCCCGACCTTCGGCCTTCAGCCTTGGAGTTGGTCGCCCAACATGAGCAGGCGGAGCGGATCAGCTCCGCGCTGGTCGGCATTGCGGCTGAATATCGCGAAACCATCGTATTGCGTTTCCAGGAAGGCCTGGCGCTGGACGAGATTGCAAGCGTTACGGGCGTGCCGCTGGGCACGGTCAAATCGCGGCTCTATCGCGGTTTGAGCGCGCTCCTGCCGCTACTGAAAGGAGCACAAGCATGACCCGCGACCCGCACCAACAAGCTCGTGAGTTGATTGCCTGTGGGGAACAGCATCTTAGGGATTCTCAGCAATCATGGTTGAACGCGCACCTCGACGGATGCGCAGCCTGCCGCGACTATGCCCAAGCTGCACAACGGCTTGTCCGGTCTCTGCGTTCAGTGCCAGTCGCCGCCAATCCTGCCCTGGTTCACACAACCCAGATGCGAGTCCGTCTGCACGCACGCCAATTGCGGCAGAAGCAAGAACGTATGTGGCTGGTGTGGATGTCTTGCATTCTGGTCGGCCTTTCAGCGGCCATCACCACGCCGTTCCTTTGGCTGGCTTGCCACTGGCTGGGAGAGCGGGCTCAAGTCTCAACCCCAGTTTGGCAAGTAGGCTTCATCGTTTTTTGGGTTTCGCCGGCACTGGTCACCAGCCTGCTTTTTCTGGGTCGCGGCATCCACCTGATTGACACGAATGACGCTGCGCGGGGATAAGGATTCAAAGGGAGAAGTTATATGCAGGTAAGGAGTGAAATACGAACCCAGTTTGCGGATGAACTCCGTTTCATTCCCAAATGGGCCTATGCGCTGGCTGCCGTGGCGTTTGTGGTAGTGCAAATCCTCTTCGCGACCCTGGTCGCGATTCAGAAAGATACTCCATCGGCCCCGTTGCGAACTTTTCTCGGTCTGTTCGCCGGAATCATATTCGCCTGTTATATCTTGCTGATCGGCTACGTCAACCGCGATGCCGGGCGACGCGGCATGAACCGCGTGCTATGGACGGTGATCGCCATTGTGATCACGCACGGTCTCGGCATCATCCTATATCTGGTTTTGCGGCAGCCGCTGCTAAGCCACTGCCCGCAATGTGACGCGGTAGTGCAAACCGGGTTCAACTACTGCCCCAAATGCAATCATCAATTGGTTCCCAGCTGCCCACACTGCCAGCACGCAGTGCAGGGGAATGACGTTTACTGTCCATACTGCGGAGGCGCGCTAAGCAGAGACCTTGCAAGCAACGTCTCTACAGCCCCTCTGTAGAGACGTAGCTTGCTACGTCTCAGGTTGCGTTGACGCTGCCGCGCTCCTATACTCCTAACTAGCCGAACGGAGCCCGAATGTCGCTTTCCGCCGTAATCGTCGACGACGAACAACTCGCCCGCGACGAACTCGCCTTCCTGCTGAAAAATGTCGGCGACGTCGACGTCGTCGCCCAAGGCAAAAACGGCCTCGAGGGCGTCAACCTCATCCGCGAACACAATCCCGACCTGGTTTTCCTCGACGTCCAAATGCCCGGCCTCGACGGCTTCGGCGTAATCAAAAAACTTCTCGATCGAAAAGTCGCGTTGCCGAAAATCGTCTTTTCCACCGCCTTCGACCAATATGCCGTAAAAGCATTTGAAGTGAACGCGGTCGATTACCTGCTAAAACCTTTCGACAAAAAGCGGGTAGCCCAGTCGGTCGCAAGAGCGCGAGCCAAAATCGAAGGCAGCGGCTCATCGTCCGAGAAACTAGACACGCTAATGCGGATGCTCGAGTCGCAAAAGCCGCAGACCGCGAAAATCCTGCTGAAGACCGCAGGACGCCTGTTCCTGGTAAATCAGAAAGACATCTGTTTCGCTTCCATCGAAGATGGCATTATCACGGTAACCACAAGCGGCGTCAACGGCATGGAAGGACAATCCAACTGCCGCACCCTCGAGGAACTGCTGGATAGCCTCGATCCCAATCTCTTCTGGCGAGCCCACCGTTCCTACCTGGTGAACATCAACCGCATCAAAGAAGTCGTCCCCTGGTTCAAGAGTTCCTATCAATTGCGCCTGGACGACAAGAAACAAACCGAAATCCCCGTAAGCCGCGCCCAAACCAAGCGCCTGCGCGAACTCTTTGGTCTATAAAATTGTTGACACAGATGTTTCCAACACGCTAATATCTTGACAGTTCTATTAGCTGTTTGATAACAGCAAAAGCTCTTCCGGACCTTTGACAATTTGTCGACGCCGCAAACCGGAATAGCCGCGAGACTGACCTCCAATATGCCCCTCCGGGATATCCCCTCGCTAAGTCCTTTAGAAGGGATATTTTACATGGGTATCTCCAAAACTGATCCTTTGTTTTCATAGATCTAGCGAGAAAACATCTTTTTTGGGTATATACCTGATACCCCTAAGTAAACAAATTGCAACATGAATATTACTGATCGGTAAACACCAAAAGCCGCCTGCGGATTTCAGCCGGAAGCCACTCCGAGCTTTTGCAATTCCTGGCGCAACTGCTCCGCGTTTATCATTTGAATGACGCGCATCCCCAGCCGCGAGGCGCTGTCCAGGTTCAACGCCCGATCGTCGATGAAGCAACACTCCTCCGCCGGCCGCTGCGTGATCTCCAGAGCAAGACGATAGATTCCGTCCTCTGGCTTGCGCAATCCCACAAAGCACGAGCTCACGAACAGGCTGAAGATCTCGCGCAGGCCAAAGCTCTGAATGCGGAACAAATTCAATTCCTTCGATTCATTGTTAATCGTGGCCATCAGGTACTTGCACGATCGGCTCAACGCCTTCGCCACTTCAAGAGCTTCGCCATTCGGTCGCGACAACGAAAACATGTATTCCTTGAACGCATCCAGCGAGAAGGATCGCGGCCGGTAGAAAATCGTGCGCTCCAGATATTCCTGCAAGCTGATCTTGCCGCGCTCGAATGAGGAGACCAGCATTTCATGGCGGCTCTCGAACTCGACTTCATCTAGATGGAACTGTTTGAGAGCCTGCCGCCGCTGCTCGTGATCCCACGCATTGCTAAGCAGCACGCCGCCCACATCCCAGAAGATAGCGCTGATTTTTGCCAAGCGGTCCTCCCCAAAGCTCTGAATGTTACGACTGCATATCTTACAGGGATGGCATCTGCTGTGGAGGCCGCACGAACGAGGACGCTTGCGCCTACAATGCGTAGGCTCGTTGAAAAGCCCCGACCCTGCGTTGCAGGATCGGGGCTGGCTGATGCGCTTCGGCTTAGTAGGAGCTGGTCAGGCGCGGCGTAAAGCTCTGCCGGTAGGTTAAGTTGTCGACGTCGCGGAACATCGGCGTTCCTGGCGGCAGGTTTTGTGGCTGCGTGAAGAGAGGATCGAAGATGTAGTTTCGAGCCGGAGGCGAGTAGGTCGTACCGCCGCCATTTTTATCTGTTCCCGTAGCGTACGTGGAGTAGTACAAGCTGGCCATGGATCCCTTGTAATTAAGGGTCTGGCCGCCCCAGTTCTCCAGTTGGCGCAGGAAGTTGTGCAGTCCGCCGTCAGTGCCCCAGTCGCCTACAGCCCATGCCGCACAACAAGCGTTGACCAGGAAATTGATGTTCTTTCCCCCCGAGACCGCTATTCGATAGTAGGTTGTCGTAGCCGGTCGTCCCGCGTTGTTGCTGGGAGAGTTCAGGCTGGCGAGGTCTGACCAGTTGTTGGACAACATCGTAACCGCGTCTGCAATCACGCCGGCCGCCGCATGCGGGGGTTCCGCAGCAGCCGGGTTCGCCCAGGTGGGATCCGCGGCGCTGCTGTTGTAGTCTCCTTGAATGTAAACCGGATTCTCCGAGGCCACAGTGAAACCACCTTGGCCGTTGTCCGAGCGGACGGGCACATTGCCGAGCGAGCCGTCCACCAGTTTCACCGCATGGCGGGCGCCGCTGATCCAGCCCTTCTGACCTATGGCACAGCTGGGCATGCGTCCAGCAGTTAAGTATGGATCGGGGTTGCCGCCAGGAGCGTTCCGGATCAAGCTGTTCACGCTGTTAGCCCCGTTATAGGCAGCGCCAATGTAGCCCAGTCCAAGCCCGAGGTTGGCGGCTCCCCAATTGTCCAGAACTCCGTTGTTGTTCACGTCTTCTGGAGACTGTCTCGGGGGCGCACCGGGCGGCGGAATGGGAAGTGGTTCCAGCGCGCCATTGGGCGTACCGATCGCGCTGACAGTGTTGATCGAGTCTTCCAGACCCGAGTCGCCGCTTTTCGTGCCCGGCGCATCGACTTGGGTGCCATTGGGATTGGGTAACATGCCCCGGCGGTCTGAGAAGTACAAAACGTATCCGTTTTGAAAAACCGGATCGACCAGAGTTCCACTGCCCGGAATCGTCCCGTTGAGCCATCTCGCCAGGTTGCCCACATCGATTTCCACTGCGTTCATCACGCCAGCAGGAGTGCAGCTTGCGTTTCCCTGATTCACATCGCGGACTTCGCCTTCACGGGCCTCATAGAAATTGATGGGATACCAGTTGTACTGGGTTGGGCTTGCCCCAGCTGGGTGAGTGCTGTCGCCATACCTCCCTAGCACGTCGCCAGGAGTCGCGGAATCCTTCGTGACGTCGGGAGGCCTACCGCTGGTGCAGTTCCATACCCCGCCAACCTTTACGCAGGAAGGCGCGGCGCCAGTGGCGTCAATCACGCCATTGCCATTGCGATCTGCAAGTTCCTGCAGAATCAAGATCGCATTGGGATTGACCGGGTTAGTACCGGGGGCCGTGGGAGGAGTCGTGCCTCGCGCGAATCCCAGTTGCAACCACTGCTGTGTAACCGGGTGGTAAGCACCGGCGGCATCACGATATTCAACCCGCAGATAACCATCCAGGAGATTCCACGTACTCATCTGGAGACTCGGCAAAGGATAAGGGAGCGGGGTGTAGTACGGATACGGCGCGGCCGCCGCGCAGCTACCTGTCAGGGCATTGCACGTTGACAAGTTAATTGTCCCGGGTGCGTTCTGGAAGCCATCTTTCATTTGCAACGTGACCGGAGCGAGAGGGTCGATCAGGGTGACGTCACCAGCCGGCGGTGCGATCGGTCCGTACGGCCAGTCGGAAGGAATGGTGTTTACGTTGCCCGCCCAGGTCGTCGGATTCGGAACTGCGGTCGTCGCGGTAGCGAAATAGGTGTTATAGGTACCGCCAGTCCCCAAGGCCGGCAGTCCGGCTACTGGTGTGGCGGGCACACCGTACTGGTAATTCACTCCGTTCGCGGCGTCGTTGAAATTGGCTAAGCGAACATTCTGGGGATCCGCAGCGCCAAGCGCAGAAAGCTCCGCGGGATTGTCGGAGAGCATGACGCGAATTTCCGCTTCGTTATAAAGTCGCGATGCGCCCAGAGCTGAAGTGGGGACCTCTCCCGGTGGAGGGCGGCGGATGATTTCAAAGGGTTGGGGTTGTCCGGCCGCGCCCAGCGCGTTGTTGATAAAGGGCAGTGACAGTTGTACCGCCCCGGTGCCTCCGGGATTGCCGTAGTTTCCATCGATAATCCAGCTATTGTAATCTCCGATTGAAATCGTGGGATTCCAATTCGGGTTCTGTGCCGATGCCGGACCTCCCACAACGCTGCCCTCGGCTTGGGCCATGGCGCGGCAGGCGGGCAGCGGGGCCGGTGGATTGCAGCCCTGAGACGCGGTCAGGATCTGTACGGTGCCGAGGTGAGCAGTGGCGGCGGAGGTGTCCCCGTTGGCCAACACTGTACGGATGACGTTTCCCCAGGCCGTGACTTTATCCTCAAATGTTGTCGTCGCTCCGGTACCAGCATCGAGATACAAGTCCCCGTTGGTGTGAGTCCGGCCGAGGAAATTCAGGTTAACACCGGCAAAGAAACTCAGGTCGCTTTCGGAGAAGACGCCGAACTGGAACACCGGGATCAGCGCGACTTCAACGTTTCGCGACATGTTTACTTCGTCTCCCACCGTCCCGTTTCCTGCTACTCCGGCAAACGTGCTTGCGGTCACTTGCAGGCTGATAGGAATGATCTGCGCGGAGAGACCCTGGAAAGGTCCAGAAGTAATCTGCCCGAAATTGGTTGCCAGAGTTCCATCGGGCTTCGTGGCCGCCGTCAGGGTATAGACAGGGTAGCTCATGACGGCGCTGTTCGGAGGCGCATCGGCGCTAAGGGCTGCAATTTCCGCTGCCGTGGGCGATTGGATGTTCTGAAACATGTTGGCCAGATCCGAGGTCATGTGTTCGATGCCACCTTCGGCAGCGTGGAAGGCCAAATTGTTCTGTACATCCTGGCCGCCGACCTTGCCTTCGGTGTTAACCATCATCAATAGACCAATCGCAACCCCGGACATGATCAACATCAGCATCAGGGATGCAATCAGAGTGAATCCTCGCGAATCAAGTTTCATGCTATACATCGTGTTGCTCCTCATAGCCATGCAGCGTTTTGTTTTCACACCCATCGGTTTCTTCCACTCCATCGCGCTCACGGCGCGACCACATAGCGATTCTGGTAACTCAGGTTTCGCGCGCTGATCGAAGTCTGTGTGTCGAACGTCTGGTAGCCGTTGGTGGTCATGAGACCGCTCTTGACGCCCGAAACCTGGCTGCGAGTGGTCAAATGCACCAGATTGATTTTGCGAATCAGATTGAAGGATGTTCCAGTCGAGTAACCGCCATCGCCTATGGCGTTGAGCAGGGTGCCGTCGGCCTTGTAAGTATCGTAAGTAAACTGGAAGTTCACGACACCTTCTTGAACGGGTACAGGGGTTTGCCCGTTCACTTGCCGCATTAGTGTCGGCGTCCCCACTCCGACGCCAAGGGGGTCGGGCAGCATCCACAGGTAATAGCTGATTGCAAAAATGCGTGTTGCCGTAGCGGTCGCCGGGCATGCCGCCGCTGGCGCCGGCCCACATACGAGTTGCGTCAAACTGGCTGCAGGAGCACCGGGCTGGTTCATATTGAGCGTATCCCCACCCGCGAAAGTTATTGTGTAGTTCCCGCCTCCGTTGGGAGCGACAAGGGTTACTTCGGCGATGACGGTCGCGGAGTTGCCCCCCACGATGCTTTGAACTAGCACCAGGTCGCCGGGGACTAAGCCTACGGCTGGAGCGTTGACTGCCTGCGGTGCCACCAGGGGTGGCGTCAAAATGCAAGTGGCTGGCAGTGGAGCCGGCAACTGCACGATTACTGTGGTGGCGGTGATCGCCTGTATGGTGTAACAAGGCAGTGCGAACACGGTGTCGGTATAGACCACCGTGATAACGTCACTCGGGTTCGGACTGCCTGGCACCGTGATTCCCAATCGCCAGCCTGGAATGAGTCCATACAGAGTCGGATTACACGGTACCGCACCCACTGATGTGCACGGGTAGGTAATCCCGCCCCCGGGAATGCAGTTGTTCTTCGCGGCGCAACTGGGAGC
This sequence comes from uncultured Acidobacteriota bacterium, assembly GCA_963832245.1. Lineage (GTDB taxonomy): Bacteria > Acidobacteriota > Terriglobia > Terriglobales > Acidobacteriaceae > JABDBE01. The sequence goes on along the minus strand of CAWHTG010000003.1, from coordinate 401,419 downwards.
GAAACCATAGATGGGTTTGCCCGCAGCCGATGGCAACAGGATCCCGGTCGCGGAAGGTAACCCGGCGCCCGCCAAACTGAGGTCTTTAAATAGCAGATCGGAGGTCGCGCGCAAATCTTGCTGCATCTGAGCCCGCTGCGAGACTACGAACGTGGCGTTCATCCCCTGGGTGAACAATTGCACGGCCGAACCCACGACAAGCGCACCCACGGCGAGCGCCACCAACAGCTCGATCAAGCTGAAACCGCCCGAATTTGCAGACTTGCGAACCATAAGTTTCCTCGTTTACCGATACGGCGAAATAAAGGTGCTGAGGGTATATTGTTTCGGAATAGCCATCTGGGGAGTCGAATACTGCACCGTGATGGTGACCGCACGCAGCGTGGTTGAAGCCGGGCCACCGCCGACGGGAAATACCGGCGAAATCAAGATCGAGCGCGTAAAGTTGGTCAACGGCAGGCACGTATCCGGCCCGGCTCCTGGACAGTTTCCGGCAAAGACTCCATTCGGACCCGGCAGTTCGAGGGTTTGAGGGCCGCAGGCCGCATCGTCCGCCGTACCAATGATTCCGTCGGCTCCCGCACAGTTTATAGGCTGAAACCCAGGCAGGAAGATGCCGCCTGCTCCTCCCGTATTGTTAATCTGAGCCCAGCTTATGTTCGCAGTCTCCCGTGCAGTCAAAATCCCTTCCATGGCTTCGTTAGCCAATTGCTTAGCGGTACTGTTCTGCTGCGAGGTTTGTGTGGACGCCATCGCGATTCCGAATACGCCCAGCAAACTCAAAAGCCCGACCATCAGAATGACCATCGAAATCATGCATTCAATCAGACTGAACCCTTGCTGGGTTCTCGTAATGTGTAGTTTGAAAGCCATGTTGCTTCCAGCTTTCATTGTTGCCTCCAGTAGTAAGTTCCTGCGTTCAGGCTGAGGCGCCATCCCCTCAGCCGGCCGGTGGTACCCCAAAGTGTGATTGCGCGTGAAGTGTTTACGAATCCCGGCATTGCTACGTAGACGACGCCGTTGTTGACGTTGCCAACTGCGTCTTGGGCGGAGCCGTCAGGATAGAAATAGATCACGTTCTTTATGCCCCCAACGATGCCTTGATCGAAATCGATGGCCGTGCCACCTAGGCCAAAACCATCCGGTGTTGTGGGAAACGCGCCCGGCGATGTCGGAATACCCGGCACGGTCACAAACGCAACATCCGTAGGAAGAGAATACGTAGCCGTGACAGTTCCGGTTGAGCCCTGGGTGATGGTGATAGTGTTGGGCACCGCGGCATTGCTCAAGGTAACGAAATAGATTTGGCGCTGGGCGATCGAGATGTCGCGGGCCTGGCGCAAGGCCATCAGTGTCTGGTTGTAGGCCTCAGTCACGTCGCCATTCTTTAGTGAGGGCTGGATCGCCATGATGGAGAAGCCCGCCACGACCAGAATGAGGGCGATCACAATCATCAATTCGATCAGCGAAAACCCGCGCATTCTGCGTGACACCATGAGCCCTTTCCTTCTCTGGGGAGTTTGTCCGAGGCCAATTTTCAGGTAAAAGCTTTTCTTGGCCCGCTTTCTAACTGCCATCTCGGGGTTGAGCCTGGCATCCTTCATCGCGCGTTACGCCGAAGGAGGCGGTTCCATAGTCGGAAGCGTCACTGGCTAACCCGCATGCCACTTCATCGTATGGAGGGGAACCAAGAGCGTCAAAGTACTAAAGGACAGGGCACTATTGTTGGACTTGCGTAACGTAATTCGACGTGGTAACTCCGGTAACTTTGGCCTGCCGATGATAGTCCGCGACTGACGCTATGCGCTAAGCGCCCCGCGCACTTGCGGCTAACTTCCTACCGTTTTTGCTCGCAGTTCGAGTGGTCGGTACGTAGGCGCAGGAGCGAACATCGTAGTGTTGAGCCAGACAGCCACCACAGAGGTGAAGCTGATGGACTCGGCATTGAACCACCGGAGCCTCGCTGCCGCAAAGGTCACAACCGCCGCGAACCCGCTGGTTGGCGGTTCCGGAATCCTTTCGCGGCTCTCCCGAGGCGATTGCGAATTGCAGCATGCGAGCTTTCGCGTAGGTGCCCCCCGCAACCACCAGAGCGCCCAGCGAGAACTGGCAAGCGCCTATCTCCAACATGTCAGTATCGGGATGTCCGCTAAAAGCACCGGGCAGAAAGCACAGGCCAATGAACATCATGAGTGCACCGGCGGCGATGATCCAGGTGGCTGTCTTCGAGGACATGAAGCTTAATCCTTCAGGTGGATAAACAACGGGTAATGCCGAACCACGGCTACCACGTCGAACATAGCGGGTTACTTGCATAAACTCCAGATGACTAAAGTCACGACGATGGCTGAGGCATGACTCAGGTAACTTGTTGTCACTGCTTTGCGGCCCTACCATGGCCGTGAACATGGCGCTCACATCGCTATTGGTGTGCTCGGATGCCAAGGCCGTCCAGGTACTCAGCCGAATTTTGCAAGAGTTGGGTATCGCGGTGGAAGCCTGCGGCAACCTGAAAATGGCCAAAGCACGGCTCCAGGATCGCCACTACGATGCTCTTCTGGTTGATTGTCACGAGGATGCAGCAGCTGTCGAACTGATTGCTCAGATTCGAAATAGGGCAACCAGCAAGCTCACAGTTGCCATTGCCATTGTTAGCGCGGAGAACGAGGTCAACGAGATTTTCGCGAAGGGGGCAAACTTCGTCCTCTACAAACCCATTTCTCGTGAGCGAGCAGCCCACAGCATGCGAGCAGCGCGCGGTTTGATGCGCAGCGAGAGACGAATGCGGCCGCGCATCCCGGTGCAGGCAAATACGTCCATCGCGTACGCGGACAAAGAAAACGTTCCCGCAGCTCTGGTGGACGTGAGCGAGGACGGCATTGCCGTGCAGTCGGACAGCCCATTGCCGCCGTACGGCAAAGTCTATTTCCAGTTCGCTCTGCCGGGAAATACCTCACCGGTTCGACTTTCCGGGGAGGTCATGTGGCAGGATTCTTCCGGCCGCGTCGGAATTCGTTTTTCGCAAGTGCCCAAAAGTTCACGCCGTCTGCTGAATGATTGGCTGCAAGCAAAAGCTTCCTCACCTTCGGAAGTCAACCCATCGGGATTGCAGGTTTCGGCTAGTGGTGACGACTCTGGTCTGCGGCTCAGCGCTGGTCTCGGCTTGCTATCGGTTTCGGCCGCGGATCGCCGCGACCGTTCTCGACATGCATGCTGCTTGGGAGCTCAAATCTACCGCGTAGACTGCGCCGTTCCAACCCGTTGCACCTTGGTCGACGTCAGTCCAGGAGGTTGCTACGTAGAGACCGCCGAAGTCTTTCCCAAGGGAACGCGGTTGGAGATCGTGGTGCGCACGGAAGATCTCAGATTGCGGCTCCATGGAACCGTACAAAGTATGCATCCGGGTTTCGGCATGGGAATTGAGTTCACGCTAAGAACCGATGAGCACCGCAAACAAGTGCAGCAGTTGATTGCGTGCGCCCAATCGGAGCCGAAGCTGTTAATCTAAACCGACTCCGGCCTCAGAAACTGACAATCCTAATATCGTCTAATCCTGCCACACTGTATCATCCTGTCTATGACACCGCCGTCGTTGTCATAGACAGGACCACAATGGGTAAGGCTTGGTGGAATGTCAATGGGATGACTTCCTTGGGATCACGAGGGGGGCTCAGCCATGTTGTAGCACTTTTTCTTCCGCCGTTGCTTTCTGAAAATATTCCAGCGACATCCGCAGACCCGCCTCGAGATCGATCTTGGGCTCCCAGCCGAGCAGAGTTCTAGCCTTGGTGATGTCGGGGCGGCGCAGTTTAGGATCGTCTGGCGGCAACGGTTGGTATCGTACTTTGCTTTTCGACCCGGTTATCGCCAGCACGCGCTGGGCGCATTCGAGAATGGTGAACTCGTTGGCATTTCCGATGTTGACCGGCAGATGCTCTGAAGATTTCGCCAACCGCATGAACCCGTCAATTTCATCGCTGACATAGCAAAAGCTGCGCGTCTGGCTGCCATCGCCGTAGACCGTCAAGTCTTCGCCGCGAAGCGCCTGCTTCATGAAGTTGGGAACGACCCGGCCGTCGTTGAGTTGCATCCGAGGGCCATAAGTATTGAAGATCCGCGCTATGCGCGTGTCTAGATTGTAGTAGCGATGGTAGGCCATGGTCGCCGCTTCGCTGAAGCGCTTGGCTTCATCGTAAACCGATCGCGGACCGATGGGATTCACGTGTCCCCAATAGGTTTCCTTTTGAGGATGCTCCAACGGATCGCCGTAGCATTCGGAGGTGGAAGAAATCAGAAATTTCGCGCCGTACTTGCGAGCCACATCTAACGCGTGAAACGTACCCAGCGATCCGACTTGCAGGGTTTCAATTCCGTGTTTGGTGTAATCGACTGGGCTGGCGGGACAGGCAAAATGAAACACGTAATCTAGCTTGCCGCCATCGAATGGGTGGTTGATATCGAGCTCTTGAAATTCAAAACGCGGTTCGCGGCGCAGATGATCGATGTTGGAACGCCGTCCGGTCAGCAGATTGTCGACTGCAATGACCGAATAACCTTCGGCCAGCAACGCGTCGCAGAGATGAGAACCGAGGAACCCGGCTCCGCCAGTGACCAGGGCGCGGGGTTTGCTCATGAGTGGCTGGCTTTCCTGGGCGCGGCGCCGGCAGCCAATGGCAAAGCCTCGGCCGTAATGGCCGGCCGGCCGACGCTGTAATAAGTGAATCCGTGCGCCGCCATGGACTCGGGATCAAAAAGATTGCGCCCATCAATGACGATGGGATACTTCAACTGCCGGTGCAGGCGATCCAAGTCCAAACCGGCGAACTCATCCCATTCGGTGAGAATGAGAAGAGCATCGGCTTCGCGGGCTGCCTCATAAGCGTCACTTGCGTACTCTATACTCGAATTCAAAACTTCCCGCGCCCGCTCGTGCGCGGCAGGATCGTACGCCGCAATCTGACAGCCCTCCTGCAACAAAGTCTGCACCAGCAAAATCGCGGGCGATTCGCGGATATCGTCGGTCCCTCCCTTGAAGGCTAGGCCAAGTACACCCAAACGTTTGCCGCGCAGCGTCCACAGCGCATTGCGCACCTTGCGCAGAAAGCGTTGGCGCTGATCCTCGTTGATGCGCATCACTTCATCGAGTAAGCGGAACTCGTAACCGCACTCCCGGGCCACGGCGCGAAAGGCCATCAAATCCTTGGGAAAGCATGAGCCACCATATCCGATTCCCGGATTCAAAAACCGCGGACCAATCCGGCTGTCGGTTCCAATTCCCTGGCAAACCTGCTGCACGTTCGCTCCCACCGATTCGCACATCGACGCCACTGCGTTAATGAACGAAATCTTCATCGCCAGAAATGCGTTGCACGCGTGCTTGATCAATTCCGCACTCTTGGTGCTGGTGATGATCAAAGGTGGCGGGACCTGCGCCCGGTCCGGCCGCGGAATCGCGTCCTGGCGCAGGTAATAACTGCCATCGGTCAGAGGAGAATAAATCGCGCGCAGCACCGCAGCGCAGCGTTCGTTGTCGGCGCCCACCACTATGCGGTCGGGATAGAGAAAATCCGTGACCGCCGTCCCTTCACGTAGGAACTCAGGATTGGAGGCAACATCGAATGAATCCGGCGGCGCCGCATTGCGCAAAATGATCTTGCGTATCCATTCGCTGGTATAAACCGGGACCGTACTCTTCTCCACCACCACCTTGTAGCTATTAATTGCCGAAGGGATGATTCGAGCTACCGATTCCACATAAGAAAGGTCGGCGTTTCCCTGTTCCGTAGGTGGTGTCCCCACGGCAATGAAGACCGCCGCACTGGCTGCCACTGCGGCGCCCAGGTCGTCGGAAAAGGTGAGGTTGCGGCCACGATGGCGCTCGAGCACTTCGGGCAGAAATTTCTCGTGAATTGGGACCTGGCCGTTCTTGAGCGCAGCAAGCTTCTGCTGGTCGTTGTCAACCAGGATGACCTGATGGCCCATGTCGGCAAAACATGCCCCGGCTACGAGTCCGACGTATCCCGATCCTACGATAGTAATGTGCATCCAAATCTCCGAAATCAAGCCTGCCGTCAGTCGTCAGGACCCATATTTTGACGCTAGAAGTCTACTTTACCAGCTTTCCCCGTCAGGCAGGGAATTGGCAACTCGGTTTCGGGCAATCCTATGCAAGAACGGGAAGGCCTGGCTGGCGCCGCAGATAACTGCGAAAGCTATCGCGGTTGACTGCTGTCGCTATTACAATCTCGGACTTTCTGCCACAATCTCCGTTTCGGGTTCGCCGACCGGGGTCTGCGGCAAAAGATGAATGCTGGCCAAAATGATCCATTTTTGGTTGACAGAGTGCTTTTTTCGCGGGAAACTCCGCTCGTAGGTCTAAACTGGTGGCAGGCAGCCTGAGGCCGGACCGGATCCGGAACCATAAATGCCCTCAGCGCCAGGATTGTGTCATGGCTCATCGTCCGATATCGCGGCCCGATCCCATCGATCCTCCGGGACCGAGTCCCGCCCCGATCTCCCTGAGCGGAAACGAGGACGGTGAACTCGCGGATGGTTTGTCCCTTGACGAGTTGACGACAGCACTCTCCGCGCACGGTGGCGCATCTCTTTCTGCGGATCTTGCTCTTGATCTGGTATTGAACGAAATTGTGGAGCACGCCCGCCTGGCTACGGGCGCCACCGCCGCCGCCATCGCTCTAGCGCGTGGTGATGAGATCGTTTGCCGCGCCACCACCGGCGCCAATGCCCCGGACTTGGGAGTCCAGCTGAACGTGGATTCTGGACTCTCCGGCGCCTGCGTGCAAAGCAAGAAATGGCAGCGTTGTGACGACACCGAAACCGATCCCCGTGTGAATGCTGAAGTCTGTCGTGAACTGGGCGTGCGTTCGATCCTCGTATTTCCGGTGGTGAGAGGGGATGAACTGCTTGGCGTGTTTGAGATTTTTTCGCCTCGTCCTAATGCTTTCACCGACCGTGAAATTCAGACTCTGCAAGCTCTTTCCCGCAGCATCGTCAACAATGTTGATCGCGCTGACGATGTGCTGACCACGCCTGCGCTTGAGTCGTCGCCTGTTCTGGCGACAGCACCTTCTGCAAACGAGGCTCAAGCCGAGAGCGAAGATATCCTTTTGGAGTTCGAGTCTCCCCAGGCCGATGACGCGCCGACTGATTCGACGCAACCTGATGAGGCAGACCGCGCGGCTTCTGCTCCGGTTTCAGACCCCCTGCTAGAATCGACGATGACCGCCCAGATCCCGCGCCGGGATCCCTGGATGACCCTCTTGACGCTGGCTGTCATCGCTTTGGCTTTGTTCTTAGGTTGGATGCTGGGATATCCGCGATACCGAAAAGCCTCAATTGGACCCACATCAAAAGCCGTGAACGTCTCGCAACCGTCGCAAGTCAAGCCACCTGTCGCTCCCCCACCAAGCCCGAATGCGGCAGCCCCTGACCAGCAACCATCGGCGAACCCGAAGACGTCGCCGCCAACTTCGCAATCGAGCGTGACTGCTGCGCCTCCAGTCGGCGGCTTAGTGGTTTATGAAAAGGGCAAAGTCATCTTTCAGACACCGCCGCAACCCGCAGACAGTTCCCCAAAGGACGCTAGCAGCCAACCAGTCACAGTACCCTCGAAAATTGCGGACCAATACCTTTTGCAACGAGTGGAACCCGAATATCCCGAGCCCGCCAGGGAGCAGCACATTCAAGGCCCAGTCGTTCTTGAAGCTCTAGTGGGTAAGGACGGAGCGGTCGAGAAGCTCAACACGATCAATGGCGATCCGCAATTGGCGGCTGCGGCCACCGACGCCGTCCGGCAATGGCGCTTCAAGCCTTTTCTTCGAAACGGTTCGCCGGAAGAATTTCAGACCCAGATTACCGTGAGTTTCAGGTTGCCTTGAAACGCGAAGACAGGGTCCGCTAGTGGAGGACGGGCGTCTCGCCCGTCCCCAGCGACAATCAGACTCGCGATTGTGTGTACGATTTCGGAGTCGATGTGCTGTTCTCCCCCGACGCCAGTTTCTCATCAGGAGTAGGTTTACCCATGAATCCCAATCAGTGGCTCCTTAGCGTAAGTCGGTCGCTTGTGATTGTGACGATGTTGTTGACGGTTGCAACGAATGCCTCAGCAGAATGGACTGAGAAGGTGCTCTACAGCTTCAAAGGAGGCAGTGACGGACTCACACCCGCAGGCGGCGTTGTCTCCGACAAAGCCGGGAATCTGTATGGCGTAACCAACGAGGGCGGGTCCACGTGTCCTTCGCCGGGTTGTGGCACCGTATTTCAGCTTGCTCCTCCGACCCAAAAAGGTGGCGCTTGGACCGAGACCATTCTGTATGGTTTCAACGGCACCGATGGCTCTATACCGGTGGGCGCTGCGATCATTGACGGGAACGGCAATCTTTATGGCACCACGGCGTATGGCGGCAGCGGCACCTGCCTTTTGTTTGGTGACAACGTGGGGTGTGGCGTCGTGTACGAACTGTCGCCGCCGACGAAGAAGGGAGGCCAATGGTCTTACGCAGTCCTCTACAACTTTCAAGGCGGAAAGGATGGCCTGTTTCCCGGGGGTAACTTGGCATTTGACAAAAACGGTAGCCTTTATGGAGCCACCCAGTTTGGCGGCGGAAAAGGGACAACCTGCAACCAATACTTCGACGGCAATTGTGGAACCGTGTTCAAACTGAGTCCACCGCAGGAAAAGGTCGGCAAGTGGACGGAGAAGATACTGCACCGTTTCGCGGGGGGTACCGACGGAGCAAATCCCAATGGTGGGTTGATCTTCGACGGAAAGGGTGCGATCTATGGCACGACGTTTTCGGGAGGTAATCAAAGTTGCCATTGCTATGGCACGGCGTTCAAACTGGTTCCCCCGGCTAAGCTGGGCGCGGCGTGGGTGGAGAAGCAGTTGCATGTTTTCTCTGGGGGAAATGATGGAGGACAACCGAGCGCAGGTTTGATCTTCGATGCGAAGGGCTCACTTTACGGAGTCGCAGGAGGGGGGAACGTCAGCGGAGGAGGGATCGTCTTTCGATTGACGCTAGTGGTCGGGCGCTGGAAAGAAACCGTCTTGCACTGGTTCAGCAATCTCGGTGGTGGCGCTCCGTTGGGCGGTCTTATCTTTGATTCGGCAGGTCGTTTATACGGTACAACAAGCGGCGGAGACGCCGGGAGCTATGTGTTCCGGTTGGCGCCGCCCGGGTATGGCGGAAGGAGTTGGGGACTATCGATTCTCCATACCTTCGGAGGTGTTCCGGACGGCACTGGTCCGGATGCCGCCCTCATTTTCGATCGGAACGGTAGTCTTTACGGCACAACGCAACGCGGTGGAACTGGGGCTTGTCAGGCCGGCTGCGGAGTTGTATTTGAGGTTAGCCCTTGAAGGTTTAAACCCACTTCGTTTTTCAGGCAACCATTAATGTCCAAGGTCAAGGAGAAAAACGTTATGAAGAACGCGGGCAGGATAATTTCGTCCTGGGTATTCTGGGGAGCTGCGGTTCTACTCTGTTGGGTGTCAGTCTCTTCGAAAAGTGCGCAGCTCAGACAGGCAACAATGCCGTCTACAATTCAAGCGGGAACTGTTCTCCTTCGTCTCCGTGCGCATCGTCGCCAGCCTTCATCGACGCCGCCGTGTTTGCGCAAACAGGCTCCGATCTTTGCAAGATTCTGAACCGCATCCTGAATCCTACAAATGGCATCCTACCGTCTGTCGGCGGAGTTATTGACGCACGGGGCCTCCCTTTCACCACACCTTCCACGAGCATGGCTTGCACCACTACCCCGAGCCCGTGGGCGGGAATTACCAATCCGCCACCATCGACCATCCTGCTGCCAGCTACGACACGACATCCGTGGTCTTCCACGGCATCCTTTACACTCCCGCGCTCGCTACGCTCGCGCGGAAGTGTAAAGGATGTCCCGAGACGTTTTGTAAAGGATGTCATGAGACGCAACGCGATCTTGGCGAAAGGGTGGGAGTCACTGCAGGGCGGGCCTCGATGATGATTTCCTCGAGGTGGGTAGGTAACCAGTGAACTTCAACCGGCTTCGAATGCGACCGGGGCATCCAACCTAATTCTCGCGGCCCACTAGCCTGGGCTCCGCTTTAGCTCGAGTGACTGATTGCGGACGGGTGCGTGGAACTTTGCCGCGCTTGAGGGCATAGAGCGTCAGCTCCACCCGGGTCGACACTCCGAGTTTTTCAAAAACCCGGAACAAATAATTCTTGATGGTGTGTTCACTCAAATCCAAGCGCTCAGAAATCTGGCGATTGCTGAATCCTTCAGCAACCATGAGGGCGATCTCTTCCTCGCGCTTGCTCAGTTGACGCAAGCTGGGCAATGCGCGGCCCTCGCTGGCTACGGGATCAACCAACGCGTCTAACACAAACCCGAGTTCCGCCGAGTTGGCCCACACCTGGCCTGCGTGCACGCACGTAATGCACTTGCACAGCGCCTGGAACGAATCGGATCGGGAAAAAACGCCGTGCGCGCCACAGCGAAACGCTTCCACTACCAGGTTCCGCTCCATCGTGTCCAGCAAGGCCACGATGCCGAGCTCGCGGTGGTGTTCCCGAACCTCGCTCATAAAGCGCAGACCTTCGAGAGCGGACGAAGAAAAGCTGGTGCTGATTAACACCACGTCAAACCGAGCCCGGTCTAACGCCAGAACCACCTCTTCAGGGGTCGTAGCCGCCATCGCTTCATAGCGCTGGCTGAACACCAGCGCATCCACCAGGAGTTGGCAACTCATGGCGACGGCGTCTGCCACCAGGACGTTCGTCCTGACACACGGATTAATGACGGATTCCAAGCGAGTCCACACGAAGTTAGGGGGAGAAAGCTCGGAAATATTACGCGCAATCGCTCGCCGTCACAAGAGTCGTCGGACTCCTTGGCCGTGGTTTTTCTACAAGAATATTGGCGCATCAGTGTAATTGCCGTAGAATCAATTGCTACTTGATAAATTATTCGAGTTTACGCTTACTTGTGCTTATGGTCCGAAACCGAGACGTTCGACTCCGTGACTTTTATCCTCTTGTTCACCCATCCGCTTTCGGGCAAAGTGTAAAGCAGACGGGCCTCAGCAACCCCGGTCCTTTCGGATGCTCCCGGTCCGAGGATTCTTTGTTTTCAACTACAAAATCCATCCAGTGCTCATGTCACAGCGTTCCTGGCGCTACGGCGGCTGCTTCGGAAGGGGTCGTATGCGTGCGCGCGGTGAAGCACTAGGAGAGCAGCAGCATGTATGAGAAGTATTTCGGGTTGCGGGAACAGCCATTCGGGGTAACCCCGGACCCTCGCTTCCTCTATCTAAGCGCGGCCCATCGCGAGGCGCTGGCCTCTCTTTATTACGGCATCGAAGCCAATCGCGGATTTCTGGGCTTAATCGCCAAGCCCGGCATGGGCAAGACCACAATTCTCTTCCATCTTTTGGAGAAATTTCGCAGCTCCGCGCGCACCGCATTCCTCTTTCAGACGCAATGCACCTCGCGCGAGTTCATGCGCTTCCTGCTGGCTGAATTGGGCTACGAAAGTGACGGCCATGATTTCGTGCGCATGCACGAGGAATTCAACCGCCGCCTTCTGCAAGAGGCGCGCGCCGGTAATCGCTTTATTGTCGTGATCGACGAGGCGCAGAATCTTGAGCCCTCCGTGCTTGAGACGGTGCGCCTGCTTTCCGACTTTGAGACGCCGCGCGCCAAGCTGATGCACATCGTGCTGGCGGGACAACCCGAACTAGCCGACAAATTGGCCAGTCCCGGATTGGCCCAGCTCCGCCAGCGCGTCTCCATTGTTCATGGTCTCGTTCCGCTGTCGGCGGGCGAGATCAAAAATTACATTGAGCATCGGCTGCGCATCGCCGGCTATGAAGGCGAGCCTCTGTTCGCCCCCGGAGTCTACGAGGACATTGCCAGATTCACTCAAGGCATACCAAGGAACATCAACAACTTCTGCTTCAATGCGCTTTCGCTCGCCTGCGCCATGCAGAAGAGAGTGGTTGACACCGAAGTGGTGAACGAGGTGATCGCTGATCTGGATATTTCGAAGCTCACCTCGGACGCTCCTTCTGGCCCTCCATCCGATTTCGTCGAGGCGGCATACCCACGCAGCCGCCAACCTGCGGTCGCTCCCAATGGACAAAACAATCATGAGATTTTGAGCCCCGCAGAAGCTGCCGCCTATATGCAGCAGGTCGCGATGAAGCTTAAGAACTGGCAGGACTCTCTGGACAAGGCCATCAGCAACCCACTACTCGGACGCCCGGTTCGGGCTCGGACGGATGTAGAGCGGTCCTAAGCGGCGGCCCAGCTACTTCTTTGATAGCCTTTTCCGTCCCGCACCCTCGCCTCCCACCCTTTCGCACAGAACGCGAAAGGATGTGGCACCCTCATTCTATATATGTGATTTAGACTGCACTCGGGCTGGGTGGGCCACCCTTCTTTCAGTGGGCTACATGCCAGCTTGCAGGATGACTTTGAAACGCCCGAGTCGGCGGAGGCCGGCGGTTCAACTATGCCTCCCTACCGCGCCGGTGATGGAAATTGGGATACCGCCGGAGATGTTCCTACCACTTTATTGGTAACTACGGGAGGAATTTTCTTCTTCCCGTTGCTGCTATCGCTTGACTCGGCGATGCCCGCCACGCCGCCCAAGCTGTACGCATAGAGAACAACTTCAACCCGCTTGGAAACTCCCAGCTTGTCGAAGATGCGGAACAGATAATTCTTCACCGTATGCTCGGTCAGGCCCAGCCGTTGTGCGATCTCGCGATTCGACAAGCCTTCGGCCACGCAGCGGACCACTTCGACTTCGCGCCGGGAAAGCAACGCGGCGCCGCGTGTGTCAACGACTCGCAGCGGCAAGGCTTCGCCGAGCGCCTCTAACAAGTAGCGCAGTTCTTTGCTGTTGGCCCAGATCTGGCCTTCGCTGACGCACTGGATGCACCTGGCCAACGACATCAACGACTCGCTGCGGCAGAAAACACCTCGCGCCCCGGTGCGAAACGCTTCCACGACCTGGACGCGTTCCGAGGCGTCGAGCAACATGACCACGCGCGTCTCCGGGTGCAGGGCACGAAGTTCGCGGGCAACTTCAAACCCTTTTCGCTTGTCGTCGTCCAATTCCGCGCTGACCACCACCACTGCCGGCTTTTGCTTAGCCACGGCGGCGATGATTCCCCGGGCGTCCGAAACCGGATCCAGCACTTCAAATCGTTTGTCACGCTCCAGCGCGGCAGCCAAAAGTTGGCTGTTCATTCTGGTAGCGTCAGCGGCCAACACTCGGATCACTTCAGAAACTTCAGGTAAGGCAATAGCGTGAGCCATAAGAATAAACACCATGTGTCCGGAGGGGGCTTCCAGACGATCCATCCGTTAGACCAACCCACAGGAGTAAAACCCCACGCAGGGTTGGAAGTTGTTTGGCCAGAAGTTAAAAAACAACCGCAAGGACGGGTCAAAAATGCACGGAGGAGAAATGCCCACCCCGACCGGCCGCCACCCCTAGCGACTCGGTTCACTGAGACTTTATTCTCACAACTATACACCGTAAATGGCACTTTAGTGCCATATTGGAAAAGTAAACCCGTAACCCTAAAGGTTCCCCCTAAACCTATGAATTCAAAGGATACAACTAAGTCGCCCTGGCCTAGTTCCGCGCGCGAACAGCCCTTGCTGTGGTTAGAAATCCCGAAACTGGTGAGCCGAGCGACGCTTTGTCACAAATCGTGCGCCGTTGTGGCCAGGCCGAATCCCTGCTGCGCCATGCGCACGATCTCACGCCCGATAGGAAGTGATGCAGTTGCTGCCGGCGACACAACATTCCATACATGCAGCATGTTGCGCGAACACACGAACTGAAAGTCGTCCACCAGGGATCCATCACGACTCACGGCGGTCGCGCGGACGCCCGCGCCGTCCGCTACCAAATCCGCACTGCTGATTTCCGGCAGCAATGTTTGCAGGGCGCGCACAAAAGCCGGCTTGTGGAACGAGCGGTAAAATTCCCCGGCGCCGCTGCGCCAGTATTTTGCCGCCATCCGCCAGAACCCGGAATACGCAAACGTGGTGGCCGCGTCTTGCAGGCTGAAATCGGCTCGCCGATAGCCTTCTCGCTTGAACGCCAGCACCGCGTTGGGTCCAGCATCAACCCCGCCACCAACTCGGCGTGTGAAGTGCACGCCCAGGAACGGGAAACGCAGGTCGGGCACGGGATAGATCAAGCCGCGAACCAGATTCTCTCTTTCCGGAACCAGATCGTAGTATTCGCCGCGAAAGGGCACAATCGTCACTTCGGTTTTTTCTCCGGCGAGGCGGCTTACGCGATCGCTGTGCAAGCCGGCGCAGTTGATCACATATTTCGTCTGCAACGATCCACGGTTGGTTTCGATGACTGTTTCTCCGTTGCTCTGCGCAATGCCAGCGACTTCGGTTCCGGTTCGTACCGTTCCTCCCTGCGCGGCAATCAGCTCGGCGTATTTTTGGCAAACGGCCACGTAATCAGTGATTCCCGTGCCCGGTACGTGCAGCCATCCGACGCCTCCGCAGTGCGGCTCGATCTCGCGGGCTTGTGTCTTATCCAATAATTTCAGTCCAACGATTCCATTGGCCTGCCCGCGTTGCAGCAATCCTTGTAGGCGCGGCAGTTCTTCGACTGTGGTTGCCACGATGATCTTGCCGCAAATCTCGACGGGTATCGAATGCTCGCGGCAGAATGCGGTCATTGCAGCCGCCCCTTCCACGCACAACTTCGCCTTCAACGAACCCGGCTTGTAGTAGATTCCGGAGTGGATCACGCCGCTGTTGTGCCCGCTTTGGTGGAAGGCCACCCGCTCTTCTTTTTCCACCAGCAGCAGCCGCAGCTTGGGGAAAGTGCGGCCGCATTGCAGCGCAGTGGCCAGACCTACAATTCCTCCACCGATAATGACAATGTCAAAGCGCTGATCAGGCATGGGCAGGCACGGCTTCCATTAGAACATCTAGAACATCGAACGATGCCTGATTAAGATAAACAGAAGAGCCGTGCAACGCGCAAGGATGAACGTAGTGAGCGTCTCCGCGGGTGAACCGGAGGCGTTGAATTGGGAAAGCAGGCAATGTCGAGTTTTCGCAACCTTTTCACTCGTGCTACCTGGCGCTGAAAGAGCTCGGGCTTTTTCTAGTTGACAGTCAGCTGCACTTGCGCCGATCGTTGCGGAGATCCACTCACGGTAGCGGTCACAGTCATGGTGTAGGTTCCTGAAGGCGTGCCCTTTTGTCCGTTTCCGCCAGTACCATTGCCTTGAAGGCCGCTGCTGCAAGCAATTTCTATCCAGAGTAGAGGAATAATCAGCGTGAGCAAAAAGAAAAATACAAACCGACGCCGGCGCTGGCGACCTCGTCCCGCTCTCTCCAAAAACACGATCAACCCCGGCAAGGAAAGCCATAGTGCGTAACTGAGCGATCTGAGTGCACGTGTCGGATGCAATCCAGCGATAACCGGCGCGGTGGTTGTGATTGTGAAGGTTACGTGTGTATCTCCGCTGCCTTTACCCACCTGCGTGGAACTGAGTCCGCACGTGCTCAAGGGCGGACAGTTGTTGGAGTACGCCAGTGTGACATTGCTTGGGAACGTCCCGGCCGACGGCGACACGTCGAGATCATAAATCGCCGGTTGGCCTGCCGGCAGTGACTCGATGCCAGGGTTTGGTGTGATAGTGAAAGCGAAACCTGGGCCCGAGCCGCTGCCCGTAGTGGTGAAGCTCAAAGGGAAAGAGTGGATAGTGGCGTTCGGGTCGCTGCCCACCGCTGCGACTTCGAAATTGTAAGTCGCCGCTATATCGCTGCTCAGGGTTAGACCGAATGGCGTGCCGCTGAGGCTGGGAATGATGGTTGCTGGGGAGAATTGGCAGGTCGGCGGAGCGTTGGACCCGCACGACAGATGTACTGGGTAGTTGTAACAGACAGTTCCCATCAGGCTCCCGCTGAACTGGGACGGCGTGTTCACCGGCGCTGTATTCGAGGGTGGCGTCACTTCTAACGTGAAGTCGTCCTGAGAATGGGAGGTCACCGTGAATGTCACCGGAAATGTGTGTGAAGTTTTCGACGAATCCGTGCCTTGGGCCACGATGTTAAAGCTGAAGGGAGTGTGCGGCGGAGTACCTGCCGGAGAGCATTGATTGCTGCCTACCGCGACCGTGAATGGCGCTCCGTTCGTGGTCGGAACCAGCGGCGTGGGTAAGGCCGAGCAAGTCGGCGGCGGGGCAGTTGCACCCGGCCCGCAACCCAGATTCACTGGGCTGTTGTAGCCGTTCAGCGAGGTCAATGTACCGTTGTAGAACACTGGCGCGGCATTCACGTCCGCCTGCAGCGACGGGTTGCTGATCCCCAGTGAGTAGTCGAGCGTAATCGTCAAAGAAAAGCTTTGCGTCTTGGTGGAGCCATTCGTCACCGAACCGCTGATCGTGATTGGGAATGTGCCGCTGGTTGCGCTCGATGTTGTGCTGACGGTGAGCGTGATTGGAACCGGACTGCTGGACGTTGGATTCACCGAACTTGCTGGCAAAAAGTTGCAGCTTGCGCCGGTGGGGAGACCTCCGCAGGATAGATTTACGGTGTCGTTGAAGGGTCCTTGCGCCGTCACCTGGAACGACACTGGTCCGGAAACACTCGATGGACCGACTCCGATGCTCGGAGGCGATGGCGCGGTCAATGCGAAATCGACTACGTTCAGGGTCACTGGAGAATCGTGGGTGATCCCATGCGGATCGGTTCCGACTGCGTGAACGTTAAAAGCGTAACTTTGGGGAGTGCCGCTGGCGGTCACAGTAAATGGGGCGCCTGCCGCAGTCGGCTTTATGCTGCCGGGAGCAACCGAGCAAGTTGGCGGAGGTGCAGTCGGTCCAGGGGCGCAGTTCAGAGTTACGGAACTGTTATAACCGTCCAAGGCGACCATCGTACCGTTGAACTGGGCTGGCTGTTGGCTGGCAAACACAGTCATCGGAGTGTTTGCGACGGAGAATGAAAAGTCCGGAAAAGTCGTCAGCAGAAACTGCCATACACCGCGCCCGTAAGTGGACGCACGCAGCCACTTGCTGCCTGCACTATCGATGAACATTCCTAATGCGCTCACGGAAACGTTCGGGAGATATCCAGCCTGACCGCTGTTGGGCGCTGGCCCGACTTCCGTCCAACTCGGCGTTGCCGTGCTGCTGGAGAACACTCCGACGTCGGTCGCCACGTACACAGTTCCATTTGTCGGAACCGAACCGGGATCCACCAACACCGCATTCGCCGGCGCATCGGGCAGATTGGCGGTGAAATCCGTCCACGAGGATCCACCATTGGTTGTCTGCCACACATGCGACGTGGGAAAGCTCGCGGTGCTGAAGCCCATGATGCTGAGGTATGCCGTCAGACCTTGTTTATCCGAGCGGTCCATTGCGATGCTAGAAATCGGAAAGTTATTGGGATTGATCGCACCCGTCTGATCAACCCAGGTCGACGTTCCTGCTGCGACATCCGTGCTCACCCAGACGTGTCCCCCGGGAGGAACAGCGGGAATGAGCGGGCCATAGCCATCCGTCCCCGCGTAAATGACATTAGAAAAACCGTTACTGTCGGGCGCTCCCCCCAATGCCAGCGACCGCACAAGATTGATCTCGCCACCGGTGCAGATGCCGTCGCCGCCGCTCTCAAAGCTGTGGCTCAGAACTGTAAATGCGCCGCCTGCGCTGGGCCCGCGCCACATCCGGCAGGTGCCCACAACCATTTCAACCGCGCTCTGCGGATCGAGAATGTACGGCGGATAGTAAGCCCCGGTGTCGCCGCCCACGCTCTCGCTGTTCACGACTTGACTGTTCTGGAAATTCTCCGTGTCGCAGTTGATTCCAGACGAGCAACTGAAAATATTGACTCCGGAGGTTGAGTCAGGAGGACTGGAGACAAACCACTCATCTTCGTTGGTGGGATCAATCTGGGTGTAACCGCCGTCCCCAAAATTTACGCTCCGCCAGAGAGGACCGTTCGCCACTGCCGATTGCGTCCCCGCGGAACCGTTGCCCTGCGTTCCTCCAAGAATTGTGTTGAGGTCGCCGGAAGCTTGAGAAAACGAAACAAACTGGGTCATCGATCCCAGCGTCTTGTTCAAACTGTCGAATGGATTGGCACCGCCACATGTTCCTGTCAGTAGGCCATAGCCATCCAGCGCGCGGTAGATCCCGCCGTCGTTGGCGAAGTACATCACATCCTGCGCACTGGTGTTGACCATGAATGACACGGCGTGCTGCGCGGGATGAACCATGGCGATGGAACTGCACCCGTAAGCATGGGTAAGATTGAGAAAGGTATTCGCTCCCGTGCCGCTGCAATTGGGCGATCCGCTCCAGATTTCGCATTTGTAAAGGTTGATGGCCCCGGCATATAAGTCGGTAACTCCGCTGTTACCATTGGGCACCGCCGCGAGCGCCAGATTGTAGCTGCCTTGTTCGGTTCCACAACCAAGCTGGTCACCGCAATTGATAATGCCCGCGTCGTCGATCTGGTTCCAGGTATTGCCGCCATCGAGGGATGTCCAGATACCCTGATCAAAATCGTTTGCGTCCACGTACCAGACGTACATTTCGTTGCGGCCGGGAACTACAGCGATTTCGCCGCGATAGATCGGACAGCTCGACGAACTCGGATTCGCGGGGCATGCGGTTGTGGTCAGCCCGCCGGGTTGATTGGGCAACCGAGTCCACGTCTGGCCGCCATCGAGAGACGAGTAGAAACCGTGATAGCGCAGCGCCGCAAAGAATTCTCCCGCGCTGTTGTTCGCGACCGCGTTGTACACAACCGACGTCGCAGAACCCGGAGCCGTGGGCACGCCGCCGTTGCTCACAGTGGCATACGTCCAGGAGTTGCCGCTGTCGCTCGAATAATAAAGTCCAAGATTCGCGGTCAGCGGATTCGCCAAACCTTCAATGATTCCTTCCGATGCTCCGGCAGTGGCCGCGACCGCCACGCTGGCAGGATTGCTGCTGAAAGCAATCTTGCTGAATGCCATCCCCGCGAACGATCGTGTCCCCGTAGTGTCTGAGGAAATCAGGGCCCAGCTCGTGCCCGCATTGGGAGATCGCAGAATGCCCAAACCGTAATAAGAATCAGCGGAACTGTTGGCCTCTCCCGTGCCCACTAGAACCACGCTGTTATTGGCGTTCGTATTTCCCGGCTGAATAGCGATTGCGCCTACGGCTAGGGTTGGTTGGTTGTCGGTGACGGGTTGCCAGATGACATTCGCCAGATTCTGGCTGGCCGGGCCCGCATTCGTAGACTTCCAAACCCCACCGTAGGCCCCGCCAATGTAAACCGTGTTTCCAGTCGCGTCCGCCGGGTCAACCGCAACCGCAGTCGCGCGCCCGGAGACCCAGCCGTAGTTGAACTCGCCGACGCCGCTCGCGTCCGAGGCTAACGGCGCTGGCCCGAGGGGCGTCCAAACCAACGCAGGAGACGGCGACGAACTCCCTACCTTCTGCACCGTCGCCACCTGCTCGGCCCGCATTTGCATCTTCTGCAAGTAAGCGCGATATCGCTGTGCCGCGCCCGACTGCCCCGGCGCGTTGCGCCCGCGCAGAATCCACCGCTCCTGTGATACTCGCCGCTCGCGCTCCTCGCGGCCCGCCGATATTAATTTCGAATCGTGATTCACTTCCTGTCCGCAAACCACGGAATTAGCCAGGCCCAGGAACAGTGGCAGCAACAACTGCAGCCAATATGGGCGCGGGCATGCTCGCCCCCGCTTGTCAGGCCTATCCCGCGACCGGCTTAACGCGCTGCGCATTTTGCGGATTTTCCTTATGCCACCTGTGGCGGAAACAGCGAACCAGATTTGTTGGGCGCAATCTTCCGCAGTTTGACCAGGCGAACGATAATCGAGGGCACGGTACGGTTGTGAGTCTTCGCAATCTCTTCAAAATCCATTCCCTTGCGCAACTCCTCGCAAATCTGTTTGTCTTCCGATCGCGACCAGTACTGCCCCGCGCTCGCCGGCTTCTTGAGCTCCCGCTCCTGCTGTGTGACCAGAGCCGCCAGGGCGCGGTTCAACGCCATGACGGTTTGCGGCCTCCGGCAGATCGAGTCCTCTTTGAGCACTTCGCGCGTCTCCGGATTCATTCCGTCGGCCAAAGCGCGGATCACGTTGATTGCATCCTGAATCTCCATCCCGAACCTCCTGAGCCGTTATCGTAGCCGTCCCATGGCTCGAGCCCTTGTGATGAGTGAACATTCCGCGTCGGTTTCAGCCCACATCGGGACTTGCTTGGCTATACTGACCTGTGTTTATTGCTGAGTGAGACGGAGGCGGATGGACTGGCAAGCGTTCTGGCTGACAATCCGGTTGGCGGCGCTGGTCGCCGCGGTGCTGGCCGTTCTCGGACTGCCCATCGCCTATTGGATCGCTTACTCGCGCTGGCGCTGGAAGTTTCTCGCCGAAGCTCTCGTCGCGCTGCCAATCGTGCTGCCGCCGACTGTGCTCGGCTTCTACGTCCTGGTCGCACTGGGCACCCGGAGCCCCCTGGGACGCGCATGGCAATCGCTCACCGGGCACACGCTTGCTTTTACTTTTGCCGGTCTTGTAATCGGTTCGGTCATTTACAGCCTGCCCTTTGCGGTGCAACCGTTCGCCGCTTCTTTCGCGCTCGTCGAGCCGAGGTTGATCGCGGCCTCATCCACACTTGGCGCTTCGAAGCTGCAAACCTTTTTCCGGGTCATCCTGCCACTATCTCTTCCCGGACTCGCGACCGGAGTGGCTCTGAGTTTCGCCCACACCATGGGCGAGTTCGGCGTGGTACTGATGATCGGGGGAAATATTCCGGGCGTGACGCGGACGGTTTCTATCGACATCTACGATCAGGTACAGGCGCTGAATTATGTTGCCGCAAATCAGACCGCGCTCGTCCTGCTGGCGATTTCCTTCGCGTCGCTCTCGCTGGTTTACGGTGTGAACCGAAAAGTAGGGGCGATGTGGCCGTGGAAATGATCCCAGCCGGCAGGCTGTTGCTTTCCGTTGTGAACCGGAGCTGAGGGCTGAGAGAAGTCGAAGATGTCCTTCGTGGTTCAAGCCTTTTCGCTCGAGCCAATGAAAACGGATGGAGCCAATGTCGGCATGCAAGACGCACTAACCGTACAGCTCCGCAAACGCTTTGCCAACGCAGGACGTGATTTCACGCTCGACGTGACATTCACCATCTCCCCCGGAATCACCATTATTTTCGGGCCATCCGGAGCGGGAAAGACTACCCTGCTTGACTGCATTGCGGGTCTAACGATTCCAGACTCCGGCAAGATCACGGTCGGGGAGCGTGCCTTCTTCGATCAAACTCAGCGGACCAATATTCCCGTCCAAAGCCGCAGACTCGGCTACGTTTTTCAGGACCTCGCTCTTTTTCCCCATCTCACGGTAAGGAAAAATGTCGAATACGGCCTCGATGCCTTAGACCTTGCTCGCTTAAATAAAAACAGGAGTGAACGACGAAAGAAAAGTGACGCCATTCTCGAATCATTTCGTATCACGCATCTGCGCGACCGCACGCCAGGAGAGATTTCCGGCGGCGAACGCCAACGAGTAGCTCTGGCTCGCACCCTCGTGACCGATCCCTGCGTCCTGCTGCTCGATGAGCCGCTCGCCGCCCTCGACGCGGCCACCAAATCGAAAATAATTGACGACCTGCGGGCCTGGAACGCAGCCTACAACATTCCGATCCTGTACGTAACCCACAACCGCGAAGAGGTCTTTGCCTTGGGAGATCGCGTGCTCGTCCTCGAAAACGGCCGCATTATCGCGGATGGCACCCCGCACGGAGTCATGGCCGCTCCCCGTCGCGAATCGCTGGCACAACTCATCGGCTTCGAAAACATTTTCCACGCCGTCGTCGCGTCAGCTCATGAAGATCGCGGCACTATGACTTGTCGCATCGCTGGGAGCGACGTGGAACTGGAAACGCCGCTGGTACGGGCAGAAACAGGTTCCACGCTGCTCATCGGGATTCGCGCCGGCGACATCCTGCTGGCCACGGTCCAACCTGCAGGCTTGAGCGCCCGCAACCTAATTCCCGGACGCCTGCTTTCGTTGGAACAACGGGACGTCATCGTGGCAGCACGGGTAAATTGCGGCGTGGAGATGGAAGTCCACCTCACCTTAGCCGCCCGCGATTCCCTCCAACTTCAACCCGGCCGCGAAGTCTGGCTGATCGTGAAGACACATTCCTGCCATCTCATGGCGGCGACTTAAACATTTACCACTCTGCCATTTTTCTCAAAAGAGCGCGGAGCCAGGGGCGAAACTGAGCCGCCTAGGGCTCGTAGACTGAACTCCCCAATCCAGCTTTGCGCGCCGACTCCTGCATGTCTTCGAGGTTTTTCTTCTGTTCGTCCAGTTGCTTTTGCAATCGCTGCACTTCGTCTTGCTTTTGAGCCTGGCGCTCGTTGTATTGCACGCCGTTGTAGTAGCGATTGGCTTCTACAAAATGAATCGACGAGTTGATTTTGTCGATTTGGTTCTGCAAAGCTGCAACGGAATTCTTCTGCGCTGCGATCTTCGCCTTCCACTGTTCACCTGCGCGAGTGTCGTTGGAGGCAGGCGATCCGGGAGCAGTATCGTGTTCGTCGGTGCTTTCGGAAGTGCAGGATACGGGTTCCGCGTGTTCTGGAATGTCTTCGTTTGTGACCACCTTGCCTGTGGTATGAGCGTCCTTTGACTGCTTCTGACGATGCTCG
This sequence comes from uncultured Acidobacteriota bacterium, assembly GCA_963832245.1. Taxonomy (GTDB): domain Bacteria; phylum Acidobacteriota; class Terriglobia; order Terriglobales; family Acidobacteriaceae; genus JABDBE01. Next base: position 378,690 of record CAWHTG010000003.1, on the reverse strand, counting down.
CGAGCCACATCCCCCAGCGATTGTCCATAGCTGCTGATAACGACGAATAAGACTACCCCTGCAACCACGACGATTTTGTGCGCTTGACGCATGGCAGACCCCCGATCCTAGGCTCCGGATGAGCAGATCGATCTTCATGCTATCGGCAGCAGACTTCCTGTGACGACGTTACTGTCGTGCCGGGACTGAAGGTTCGGAATCCCGTGGGAAAGCGTAGGCAAAACTCCGGAACCAATTCCCCATCTTCAAGTGGTACCATCGTCCGACAACCATGAAAAAGCCAAACTTCCCTGCCCTGAGCGCACTAGCCCTGACCTGCATCCTGATCTCCACCGCTCAGTCCCAGACAGAATCGCCGCACTCGATTGTGCTGCATGCTGCGCGTCTGCTCGACATCGAAAGCGGACGAATCATGAGACCCGGCGAAGTGCTGGTGCAGAGCGAACGAATCGCCGAAGTGGGATCAAAGGTGACTCACCCCACAGGCGTGGAAACCATCGATCTGGGAGACAACACTTTGTTGCCCGGTTTGATTGACGCCCATGTCCATCTTTTTCTACATCCCGGCGCAGAAGACCTGCAGACGGTCGAGGAGTCCGTCCCGCAACGAACAATCATGGCCGTCCTCGCAGCTAAGGCCGACCTGATGGCAGGCTTCACGGCGGAGCGCGACCTGGGCACCGAGGGCGCGGGTTCGGCCGATACCGCGGTGCGCAACGCAATCGATCAGGGCCTCGTGCCCGGACCTCGCCTGCGCATCAGCGGCAACGCCATCGACATTCTCGGCGGACACGAAGACGCCAATCGTTTCAATCCCGCGCAACACGTGTTGTCGAACGCCACCTATGCCAACAGCATTCCCGAGCTCGTGACCGCGATTCGCCAGCAACTCAAGGAGGGCGCCGATTTCATCAAGATCTACGAAACCGGTCCCGACTTGGTTCGCGACGGCCGCTTCTCCACGATTTACCAGTACAGCGAAACCGAACTCAAAGTCGCGGTAGAGGAAGCCGCCCGCTCCGGTAAGCGGGTCGCGGTTCACGCCACGGGCGAGCCCGGAACGCTTTATGCGGCCAGGGCCGGCGTAGTCTCGATCGAGCATGCTAATCAACTCGGCGAGGAGACCATGCGGATCATGCATGAAAAGCAAATCTTCGCCGTGCCCACCTTTACTATCTGGGAATATTTCTCCGAACATGCCGACTCGCCCGAGCAGCGAACCCACGATCGCCAGATGCTCGACCTGCATGCACTCGAGTTGCGCAAGCAGCTCGCAGCCGGTGTGCCCATGGCAGTGGGATCGGACGTCGGCCCCTTCCCTCACGGCACGCAAGCGCGCGAGTTGGAACTGATGGTGAAGTACGGAATGACCCCGCTGGCCACGCTGCAGGCCGACCTGTTGAACGGAGCCAAATTGCTCGGCTGGCAAGGACAGATCGGCGAACTGAAACCGGGCTATTTCGCCGATGTCATCGCCGTCCCCGGAGACCCGTCGCAGGACATCACCGTGCTGGAAAAAGTAAGTTTTGTTATGAAGGGCGGCATGGTGTATCGGAAATAACCAAGTAGAGACCGCGCATCAGAGCTGCGTAGAGCGTTCTTTCGAAATTAGCGCAGTGCGGGCCACGATTAATCGAAATCGGTATGAAATGGGACTGGGAAACAGCCGAGCACCTAATTTTTCAGGCGCTGAACCGAGGGCGTGATCATTTGCCGAATTGGGAAAGAAGCGCAACCGAAAGCGATTTTTAGCTCTACCCTTTAACTCTTTCGTGAGATGCTGATCCCATGGCCGAGGTAAAACGAGATTTGATTTGGAGACAAACCGCATTCTTCGCGGGCTGGGCCTGCAGCGTTTGCAACTGGAGGGATTTTATTCCACGCAACGTATCAACTCTCAGAGCGCCATCTGATGAAGCTGTGCAAGCGTTCAAACAGCACAAATGCGTGGGCACACTGGAAAACAATCGCAGCCAACGTAACTCATCGATTCGGCTGTCCGATTGACCAATTTCGGTCAATCGCAGGTTTCGCTGCCTCTTCCATCCGCTCCATTTCAATAACTCCGATCCACTGGCCATGGCGACCGTCCTGATAGACGAGACGCCCTCCCAAAATCTGTGCGGCCGCGGCCGCCGGGACGTCGCGGTGGTACCCGAAGAATTGTGTTTTCCATCGCTGCCATGTGTCCCAACGCTCGAGCCAGGGATGCGGCGGTTCGTATTTGGTGGAGAAGACCATTGCCACGTCGAAATTTGAGCGCAGATCGGACGCAGCCATGAGTTGTTCAACCGTGAAATCCTCAATGCGAAAAACGCGCATGGGATGCGTGACATAGCCGAGGTAAGGGCGCGTAAGTTCGTCACTGCCTGGCCAAGCGGTCAGCACGCGGGCTGTAGGATAACGCGCCTCTACGAAGTCCTCGACATGCTGGTGGAGCAAAATGTAGTCGCGGTAGGCAAGATTGTCTTCGATGGAGAATCCATATGGGGGATTGACAAATAGCGCCTCTACAAATGCCAGCACCACAATCGCAATCACGCCACGCCAGAGGCGCACTCTTCGCCTCAGCGTGGAAACGCAAAGGATGATCACCAGTGGAACCACTGGAAGCATGTAACGGGCAAGCACCGCGCCGCCCACCACGGCCATGGTCATCACGTAGGCTGTGATTACCGCGAGAAAACAGAATTGCACATTCAGCGGGATTCGTTGGCGTTCCTCACCATGGTCGTGCAGAGGGGGAAGACGCATCGCCACTATTGCCGCTATGGTGAGAAAGTACAGGTTGAGATATCCCACGAGTTGCCACAACCGCAAGCCGAGTGCGAGCAGGACGCGGAGCGGCTGCATGGTGGCTTGCACGTTGTAGCGGAAGAATTCCGGGTTGCCGAAGATGAATCCAGTGCGAGCGTAGTGGAAGGAATACCAGAGCAGTAACGGAGCTAGTGGAAAGAGAAGCACCCCGGATCCCGCTCCTTTTCCTTGACTGACCTCAGGGGTTAAAGCCCGCTCCTCAATCAGCCTCAACGGAACGGCTGAAGCCGTGCCCTCCCGCTTCAATGAGGCTCTAATTAACTCCCAGGTGAAAAGAGCGATAGGAGCCAGGATGGCGGTTTCTTTGGCGAGGCATCCCAGCGAGAACCACAAGACTGAGGTCCATCGGCGCTTCTCGACATAAGCGAGTAGGCCCCAGAACGTGAATCCAGCGGCCGCCAAATCGAGGTGGGCCAGCGAACTTTGCGCAAAGAAAACCGGATAGACTGCGGTGCAGATGGCGGAGGCAACCGCGACTTCCGTGTTGGCAACTCGCTGGGCAAGTCGAAACACACCCAGCAAAGAAAATGCGGCCAGCGCCAACATCGCCGCGCGGGTTACCCAGGGAGTATAGCCCAGGAACTTCCAAGCCAAGGCCAGATACGCCATAACTAGCGGGGGATGGGCGTTAGAGACAGAAGAATGGGGAATGAGCGTGCCATGCAGGAACAGATCGCGAGCGGCGGGCGCGTAGTATCCCGCTTCATCCCAGAAATAAGGGAGGCGCAGCAGGGGGATGTGCAATGCTAAGAGCACCAGGAAGAACAGCGCAAAAATCAAGGTTGCAGCATACTTGCGCCGCTGATCGATGCCTTCGGCCACCGCAGCAGTTTAATGTACGGGTCCGGCGGTTGCCATTCGGGGATCCAGCTTGATCTCGCCAAATGTGCTCTCGTAGCCAGAGACATTTTGCTGCAAAATGGACATCAGCGCTTTGGCTTGCTGCGGGCTCAGATAGATGCCCTGAAAGTTCTTGACTTCCACCTGCGTTTCGCTCTGCTGTTGCAAAGTGCCGAAAACCAGAAAGAAATCCCAAACATTCACCCGCACCTGGACGCTGTTGGCATAGCTCTCGCGATAGTCAGGAGCGTTCACCAGGCGGATGTTGGGTTGCGATGGATTGTTCATAAGTACTCAGTTTAGCGGCAGCGGAGGAAAAAGGGAATTTTGGGGAAGGAGGACCTGGCCGACTTGTGGCGGGTTTGTCACGATTCGTGTCTTTTTTCGCAAATGAGGGCAACGGCAGATTACGCGGGAGTATCGAAAGAGCAGAGGGCGTGATGAAGCAACGTGAACCCAAGAAGCAGCCAAGCCGGCGCGACTACGCCTTGGCATTGAAGACAATCCGTGCCCAGTTTCAAACCATAGAATCGCAGGCTGATACGATCCATCGTCAAAACCACTTCATGGTCATGATATGGATGGACGGGCGAACGCCTCCGAAGCACAATAAGTCTGAAGAGGAAACCGGAGAAGAATCTCCTAGCCGTTGGATCAACTGAGCGAAGCCACTACGGGATTGGGCTGATCAGGGAATCAGGGCAGTACAGCGCATCGCGGCGATGTGGCATGAACGATGACTACGGTATTCGCTGTATTGCCTGGGTCCGATGTGCGGTCTAGGATCGCGACTGAATGTTAGCGGTCATGGGTTAGTGTCGGTAGGGAGCGGACATTCGTGACCCTCACGACCGCACTTGTTCTGCACTCTAAGCGCACGTTTCAGGCCGGGCTGACAGGGTTCCGGCCTTTTTCTTTGGGCACGCACTGTCAGTCCAAGGCCTCCTTGCTCGTTACCCAATAACCCTGGGACTCCCCTCGATTCTGCATGGTAACCGCTGAGCAATTTCTATGGGAAGGACCCTGTGTTTGTAGGAGAGCGTCAGGGAACGATGGCTTGACATTCGGCATGGCTATCTGGGGTCACGCAATATGGACTGAAAGCGATTGAAAATGGCACATCCTCTGCCATTTGTGCCGGGTTTCAGATTCATTTTTCTATAAGCGAGTAAACTTTAGTAATCCCACCTAACCGATTCCGAACAGACCGTAGGCTAACTTTCACTTATTCTTGCAAGCGGAATGGTCCAGACAACCAAGGGGAGATGACATGCGGAGACAGAAGGGTTTTTCACTCATCGAGTTGCTCATCGTCGTGGCGATCATCCTTATCATTGCTGCTATCGCCATCCCCAACCTTTTGCGGGCACGCATTTCGGCTAATGAATCGTCTGCGGCCAGCTCGGTTCGTACCACCAACACGGCTCAGGTTAGCTATTACTCCATGTATCCGGCGAATGGCTATTCGACCACCCTGGCTGCGCTCGGGCCGCCAGCCGCGACTGGTTGCCCGGTTGGCGGACCGGTTCTGCTTAATGCTTGCCTGATTGACTGGGCGCTGTCACGCGCCACGGTCGTAGCAAATGCCAAGAGCGGTTACTATTTTGCCATGTGGAACCCGGCTGGCCCCCCGTTCTTGGGCTATACCGTGAGTGGTTCCGCCGCTGCATTTAACCAGAGTGGCGTACGCGGCTTCTGCTCCAACGAAGACGGCGTGATTCACTACAACGCGTCATTCAACGCAGCTCCTGGAATCACGAACGTCGTTTGCGTCACTCCGCCCAATTGGTTGCAATTGCAGTAGCTTTGCTCGGGTTGAAAAAACTCGATCATTTGCTGGCGTGACAGTTCCCCAACAATCTATCCAAAATCAAAGAATGATTTGTTCCCTGCATGTGCCGACTCCCCTTGCGTGAACTCTTGGGATCGCAAGACCGAACTTCTCGTACAAATGCAAGGTTAAGCAGGTTGATCTGGAGCGCAAGACGCGTGGCCTGTTCGAACGTTACAATACCGTGAGTGAGTCTGACATCACCGAATTGCCGGGATGGCGGAATTGGCAGACGCGCTGGACTTAGGAACCCGCGCATAACGGCCCGCTTTTTTCGGAAGTCATTGGACGCAAAAGAGCATCCTCGGAATGGGCAAAATGGGCAGGTTGCGCTAAGTGCTTCTCCATGCCTCTCGGTTTACCTCGGTGAGTTACATTCCGGTTACACAATTGGCGCTGTCATTTCCTGTGCTTCGTCAGCGGATACCATTGTGCTGACTTGCCGATCCTTTTGCAGTTCTCGCACTCAGGAGCTTGCATCCCTGCTTTCAATTGGATCGTCGTCACGCTGACATCGTAAAGGTTGCATTGCGCACAACGGAAAGCTCCTGTTTGGTATTTACCGAGCGGGTCTATGGTCTCACCTTGGGCGTAGCCCCAGGTCCTTCCGAGCGCACGGTGATACTTTTGTAGAATCTCGTCCTCGGCTTCCCTTGTGATGCTGGCAACCCGATTCTTCAAGAGAAACTGTTCGGGCCTGACGGGACGAATATCGGTTAGATCGATAAACACTTCCTCAAAATAATCGTGGTCTGGGACTCGGGTGAGATTTGCGTACTTTCCCGCATCAAGGTTTCCAATATCAATCCCGGCTCCGCCGATTGGTCTGAGCGGCCAAACCGCCCATACCCCATCCGGTTGTTGAAGATCGCACGTCGGCGTGATAAGCATCGCCAATCCACGTTGTACAGAAACAGCCGCGTATTCGCTTCCCGTCTCAAAAGCATCGTTTAGTGTTTTCTCGTTGACGAGGACTGCTTCTCCGGGCTCGAGGTGTTCCAATGGAAATCTCCGATGTGGCGAGCGAATCAACACAAGAGATTCCGCTGGAGGAAGAAGCAGCAAGGGGACACCGGCGACGATGTCCCCTTGCTGCAGAAGGGATGGGGGCTCTTTAAGAAAGAAGGCGTCGGAAGAAAGAGGCAATCGCCTACTTCTTCTTCCTCGCCACCACTACATGATCGGCACGAACATGCGCCCGCAGGCCAGTGCTGGCGGTTTTCCTGAAGGTGCCTTGGGCGTCATCTGGATGATATTGCACAGTAGACGGGCTAGGCGAGGACACCTCCGGGTGCGCGGCGCAGAACGGGTTTGCGCGTTCATGCTCCTCGGACTTTCGAACGGCATTGCTTCGCTTCATCTTAATTCCGGTATCCATAGATGCTTCCCGATTCGCAGGGTTGGCAAATGTCCACTGTGCCCCCCCCCGCGGGGTGCTTCCAGATTGGCCTAAAAGAATAAACTTCTTTTGGCCAAAGTCAATGGCCCGCTTCGTACCCTGCTAGGTTTCGCTATAAGCAGATTATCGGCCAACCGGGGGATTACTAAAGTACTCATCATTATACCTCCCCGCCCCTTTACCCTCTGCCTGTAGGCAAAACCTTGCGCTTTTTCTGAATGTCTCTGGCCATCAAGGATGGAGGACAAACATCGCCATTTCAAGTAACCTAGGTCACAGGAGCCGAGGCACCTGCCGGCCATCGGCCATCGGGCCGTCGAGAAACGTCCATACACTCTTAGAGTCTCCGGACGCGACAAAAGTGTCTGCCAAATTTGTAAAATTCTGGTCAGGGGAAATCTAGCGCGAGACCCGTTCTACTCATTCGACTTTTTTTTCGCCCACCTTGCCTGGGCGGCCTTGCGGGCAGATTCCTTTCGCTGATCCTCTGTCATTGTTTCGAGTCGCGCCTTGCCGCCCTTCCTACCAAGTTTAGATAGATGCCGTGACAAGACGCTCTTTTTCTTCGCCATTTACGGGGCGAAGAATAGCAGAGTTGACATGCGAAGCCGCTTCGCATAGAGTATTCTCCGTCGGTCCCTCCCCCCCACAGTTCACCAAGGAGCGCCAACATGGCCAAAGCGAGGGTTCCCCTTGTTGCTCAAGTGGACGGTTTTCTCAATTACAAAGACGTTGAACGTGGACTCTCGGAAAACACCATCGAAAGATATCGTGAGTCTCTCTGTGATTTTTGCTCGTTCCTTGGTGATGGGAAATCTGCGTCGGAAGCAAAAGCAGCCCAGATCCGCGAGTACATTTCGTCCTGCTACGAACGCAGGTTCAAGGCATCCACAATCAGCAACCGCATTTCGACGCTTCGCGAGTTTTTTAAATTCCTGCAGATAGACGGCCTTATCCGGTCGAATCCGATGGCCGGTGTCCAGTTGCCCAAGAAAGAGAAGCGCCTGCCAAAGGCAATTTCCGAGACGGAGGTTAGCAGGCTGCTGAGCCGCGATGGGGGGACACTCGCTCCGAGTGCCCTTGTTCTTCGCGATCAAGCGATGTTGGAAACTCTCTATGCCAGTGGGATTCGAGCCTCTGAGTTGATATCAGCAAGATTGACAGACCTGAATTTGCCAGGTCGCACGCTAACAGTGACTGGCAAGGGGTCGAAGACACGCATAGTGCCCCTTGGCCGATCTGCGGTAGATGCGATCCAAAGGTATCTGGACTACGGCAGGGGATCACTGGAAAAGAAAAACTCACAAACGACGGTTTTATTCATCGGACGCCGTGGGCACGGGCTGACTCGGGCGCACCTGTGGCAGGTACTTAACGAGCGGGCACAAATCGCTGGGCTTCCCCATATCAGCCCTCACATGCTGCGCCACAGTGCAGCAACCCACATGCTAGACCATCGGGCGGACCTGCGAACGATTCAAACGATTCTGGGCCACGCGGATATTTCTACTACCGAGATTTACACCAACGTTTCGCGTGAACATCTGAAAAGTGTTCTGGCGCGTTGTAATCCCCGATGGCGTCCAAAAACAACGCAGATGACCCTTTTCCAAACTCCCGCGCCAGTTCTGATTCCTGGGCCCGCCATGTGTACGCAGTGCCGTAACCCAGCGTCCGTTGGCAAGACCTTGTGCGGTTTACACCTGGGTTTAGCCAAGGCGGCTGCCAAGCGTAGCCGTGATAGGAAGAATCTTAGAAAGCCGGTGGCGTCCGCAGAACCATGCAATCTGTACGCCACTGCGCGCGATGTAATTGGATCGCACTGAGTTGACCTTTTGAACTCGGAAAGCCTTGCATACAAACAATTAACAGCCGCCCTGACCATACGTGCACAATTTAGTTGGTGGATACCAGAAAGTCGGATATGCTTCTCCCGAATTGGGCGGGTCACAATTTCTTTACAAAAAAATGACCTTCGTAACGCTGTATCCAACTCGGTTGTAGGGCATCCTATAGAAGTGACAACCGACCGAAAGCCGCCACGTGGCACCAGGAGCCAAGATTTGCGATTTAGTATCGAAACCGAGCGCGAGGATGATGGCCGCTGGATTGCGGAGATTCCTGAAGTTCCGGGCGCACTTGCCTACGGCATGACCGAGCAAGAAGCGTGTGCGAAGGCTACTGCGATTGCGCTGCGTGCACTTGCAGATGATGTAGAGAAATCGCAGGATGATCCTCCAGAATCCATCAGTTTCCGGCACCGTGCAATCGCGTGAGCACGTGGCCCAGCACTAGGGCCCGCCGCGTATATCAGGCGCTGGTAAAGATCGGGTGGAAGCCTGTTCACCAAACCGGATCGCACGTTAAACTTCGTCACAGCAAATACTCCTACCCCTACACTTGGGCCTTCCACGATGGCGACGAATTGGGTCCCAAAATATTGGCACGCATTGCCAAGAAGACGGGCCTTACCCCTGCTGATCTATGAGTGCTCAGATGGTACAGAGCTACAATGCGGCTCACCCGCACGCTAGAAGCGCATAGCTATGGTTCGGGCTGGGGCAGCGGTCAAACATTCGGCGTAGAGGCTGTGAACTAGGTTCACAAGCCTACGCAGGGCGGGGTGCGAACTGCTCTCCGCACACTGGGCACTCGATACGCTCAAAGTCCACGCGGCGTACTTCCGCAGGCGAAATCAAGCCCGCACATTTCGGGCATACCGCATAGAGCGATGCCAGCACTTTTTCGAGATTGACCTTGCGCGATCTTGGCATTGGTTCGGGCCATTCTAACGGGGTATAATTCGCGGCGCTATGGATGAACACTCTAATCTTTTGCGCCTGCTGTGCGGACAACTACATTCTCTCTTAGTGCTGTCGGTTGCACGGGAGAAGTTCGGGAAAGGATTTCTCGAACTGAGCGAGCAAGAATCGAGTGACGCGGTTGCGTCTGCTGAGTCTCTGACAAGACTTTTCGCAATTCAGATGACCCCCGAAAGAGTCCAGAAGATGCTGGAACCGAATCCGCCTGAACAGATTCAGTAAGAGGTTGCCCTGTAACAGTGTTTTCGCTCTGATCTGATTTGGTCGGAGGCATTCAGTTTTCCTCCGCTGCATTCAGTATCTCCGCCTTGCTGGCGATGGCTGATTGCGGCACGCTGATTACGACGACGCCGGTTTGCATCTCCGGCTGAAACATTCCCAGGTCCCGCGTGCTCCCCAGGGCCTTGATGGATTGGATTGCTTTGTCCTCGCCCGCCTGGATGTTGCTGATGAGTGCGCCGCGGACTAGCGCCTCTTGCTCCTGTGTGGGCAGGGATTTCCCGAGCTCGCGAAACCGTTTCCCCTTGGAATGCCCTTTCATTAATTTCAGAGCACGGTTAGGAACGGCATCCCATCCCTGATTTGCAACACTCTGCGAGTACCCATTGGCCAGCAGTACATCGCGCACGGGGTTTCCGTTTCGCGCTGCTTCGTCCAGTGCCTCAGCGAGTTGTTTGTAATTCGCTCGTTTTCGCGCCATGACTAACTAACTCCCTTCGTCGGATTTCGTCCGGGGTTGGATCGCTTGCGAGTTTCGCGGTTGTTTCGATTTGCGGCACAGGTCGGCCTGCGTCCCTAACTGGCCGGTAAAAGCTATCCGGGGGAATCAGCCCAAGGTCACGCGCAAAGCTGCGAATCAAAGCTTTATCTGCGGCTGAACCGTGCTCCCTGCCCACTGTAGAAATCAGGCCGGCATTGGCCCACTCCACAAGTATTGTGAGAGTTTTCGGGGCGAGTTTGTATGCCTTCACTCTCAAGATTTATCTTCCGCCCGTCTGCGCCGCGAGCGCTTGCTTTCTAAGCTGATCGAGGGGCATCTCCCACTCGTTGAGCGAGGGCCTTGCAAGCTCCGGATTGTTGCCGCCCTGAATCATTGGCGGGGGTGCGGGTCTATGCGCCGGGGGTGCATAGCCGTTTGCGGCTGCGATTTCTTCTCGGGTGAGCGGCTGATATACACGATTCTGCACAGCTAGCGCGTGCGCCGCTGCCATCGTGTCCGGTGTCCATTCCCATCCGTTCCGATTGATGATTTGTTCTAGCGCATCGTTGGCAATATCCGTGTTTGGATAGTCGGGGTGAGCAAAGAAAAACTCTGAGACAGTGTGCTGATTCTTGAACTGTTCTAACAGTGCGTTGTTCTGCTGCTCGCGCTGATACCGGGAATTTTGGTCTGCAATCATCTCCGCGCCGTTTTGGTATCCAAAGCGTTTCGCCGTTTCATCTAGGAACCAATCGGTAAGGGATTGATTCTCGTTCGTCCCGTTGGACGGTTGCGCCTGGGGCTGGGCTTGCGGTTGCTGGCCATTCGCGGGTTGCTGCTGCATCAGTGACTCGTAATGTCTCCGCGTGTTGACTTTGCTCTCCGCAATCTTCCGGATCGCGTCCCGGTTTTCGCTCGCCTTGAATCCCCGGAAAGTTTCCCCGGTGATAAGCTTCGCGTCAAAGCTGCCATCCGGCTGATCTATGAAAGTGACTAGGGGGGGCTCATTCGGGTTAACCTGCTGATTTGAACGTTGGGCAGTTCGCCGCAATTCATCAAGCGGCATGGCCCGCATTTCATCAGGCGAAGCGATGGCGCTTTGCTCTTGCAGTTCAGGGCCGTATCTTGCTATGCCATCTTCCCCGATTCGCACCTGCAGCATCGGGTTATCTCGTTGGTCGGGATGGGTATCGAGATAAGCGTCTCTCGCTTTCAACATTACTTGGGTGGTGCGGATAAGGTCTGCTTCGAGATTAAGCGGAACTCCCGTGAGCCGGTTGTAATTTATGGGCTTCGCGCTGCCGTTGGAGCCGGCATTGATGTGCTCGAAAACCGCGGTTTCGACGGCCTGTGCATTTGTGACGGCTTGCCGAAAATCCGCTTCTGCCTTTAGTGCCCTGTTCTCCAGCGCGGCATCGATGGTGCCTTGTACCACTTCGGCGGATCGCGCTTTCTGATCTTCGAGTCGGGCTTTTTCGTCGCGGTATTGTTGCTGTACCTCGCTATTTTTCTGGGCAAGGTTTGCAATCTCCGCATCGCGGGTGATATCCAGTTGCGCATTCAGCGCTGCATCATTGCTGTGACTGGGAGTTGCGAGAGCCATTGTTTCTTTCTCCATTCATCGGGGGACGCCCGAAGTTAGTTGTGCTGGGGATGCCAGCCGGTTGACGTGAGTTTAGGAGTGCGGTTTTTACCGCTTTTAGTTGCGCTGCGTACTCGGGATAAAACCCGTTTCGCTTTGCTGCTTCTGCAATGTCCTGTTCTAGCGCGTCTGACAGTTCGGAAACCTTGGCGCGTATCTCTTGCGGATAGGAACTCGCCCCGCTCTGTAGCCGGTATAGCCCCATCAAGACGTGCCGGGCCTGCCCAAAAGTAAACCCCTTTTGCGTGTACGGGTGAGCTTCTGCGGGATTTCTCAGTTCAAATTCTTTCCGCGAAACATAATCCTGCTGGGCCGGATTCAAGCTTTGGTAATCCGGCTGATTAAACAGATCGCGGGCTAGCTTGTCATGTGTGCCGTAATGTCCTTTTGGGCCGTTGGCGCGGTCCTGAAATCGCTGCACTGCTACCGGCACGGGTTGCCGGATGGTTTCGAGTCGCTTAACTAGGGCATCGGCTACACCTTGCGAGTGATGAGGTTCTAGCGGCGCGTGCCTGTGCTTCATGTCTAACTGCTGCAATCCCGCGAGCGCGCTTTGAGTGGCCGACATTTTCAGAGTAACCCGATATAACTTTCTAGTAATTCGTTTGTGGTTGTGGGCTGCGTTTGCACGGGCGCGGCAGATTTTGCGCTGGTCGCGGTCAACGGTCGCGACGTGCGGCCCGCTCCGGTTGCGGGATCGCGCTTGATGTAAGTCTGGAATCCCTTGCCGGGACTAGATGAACTGCGATACTGCGCCCAATCGTCCGGAGTGACACCGTAGTATTGATGCACCTGCCCATTCTTAAACTGCATTGTCGCGGTTTGCGTCTGCGGATCATAAGCATGACCGGCAAGCTGAGATGAGTTTGCAACCGGATCGAACTGAAGCATGGGCGCGGCCTGCGGAGTAACGGGCGCTGCTTGCACGAGCGCGGGTTGCGGCGCTACTTGTGTTTGTGTGCTGGGAATCCGCCCTAACGCCGCGCCCGGTAGAGGTTGCCCGGATTGCGCGCCTCGCGCCAATGCGTTCCCTTGTAGAACTTCAGGAGATGGCGATTCTGGATATGGAGCACCTGGGAACGTGCCGGGATTTTCCGGATAGGGCGCACCTGGATAAACGGCAGATCGGGGTATCATCTGCCCGCGCAAGTCAAGCGGTCCCTGTCCACCGCTACCCCAGGGAATTCCGTTTGTCGCTGGAATCTGAGTTGGCGCTGAGGGAGTTGGTGCCGTGGGCTGTGTTCCCAAGTTCGCCAAGTCTTGCACCGTATCCATCGCTCGTAATCCTCTTCCCACAATTGGAAGATGCCGGGACATGATCTTCAAAAGAGATGAACCATTCGGAGACGTGGGCGAGGGTTGAGGGCGCGGCGCATTTGGATCGGGCATCAAATCTCCCGCCTGCATTCCCTCTGCCAGTGGCGCGGCCATTGTCGCAGTCGCCATGCCCGGAATATTTTTTAGTGGCGCCGCTTGTTGCATGAGTGGCCCGATGTAGGGAACTTGCTGCAACTTGGCCGCTAGGCCGGGAGCAGTCTTGTTTATGAGTGACGCAGCAATACCGGGCGCACTGACCTGGGCAAGACCTTTCAGGCCTTGTAACGCTACATCGGCCATATCGCCAAGAGTGTTAGGTGCTCCCGAGGGCTGATACATTTTTCCCCCGGATTGGATGGCCTGCGGGACCTGATCTTCGGGAACATAACGCAACGTGCCGCTTGGGTCTGTCATCTGCACGGCACGTTTCCCGCCCGCGTTTAGTGCGTCCTGCAATTGCCCCGCAGGTACTTGCCGCACGCTGCCATCGGGCGCGAACATGGGGAAGCTAGACATTACGGTTGTACCTTCGGGAGTGCGCCCCAATCGAACGAGTTCGGGCTGTTATTTGGGTTCGGAGACGCGATGCCGCTTCCCAAGCGATTCAAATCGGGCGGAAGGAAATTCGTGGGGATCGCCTTTCGGTTTGCTTCTGTCGCCGCGATCTGCCAAGACAAGCGCCGCGAGTTTGAAATCAAATCATGGAATGCGGACCACTGAGCCGGGGAAAGTACATCTCCGTTGGTGAGTTTCTGAGTCGCAACCAAGGCCGCATCGGAGATGGAACGTGCCCCGAGATGTTCTTGGATCATGTCTTTGGTGATGCGTGAGCCCTTGACATTTCCGAACGTAGTCGCGAGATGCGTGCTAAGCGCGACCATGCTTTGCGCACCCGTGGGAAGGTCTTTCCCTTGCGCCGCTGCGCCTCGGTACTCGTTGTAAGCCTGATTCATCATCTGGTAAGACTTTTCTACTTGTTCGGCGGGCTGGACATAAGCTTTGTCATGCGCGTTAATCGCTTTCTCGTTATCCGCTGGCGTGTTCGGTCGCACAATCTGCATTCCGTTTGCTTGCGCCTGGCCCATCGTGGTTGGAACCGGATTTCCACCTCCGGGCGGGATAGCGAAAACTTGCGCTGCTCCCATGGTGGCGAGTTTGGTTGCCCTGTTCGCTTCGGAAACTGTACTCATTTGGTGAATCGGATTTCCGGCTCTGTCCACCATCCAAATTCCCCGTCCTGGCCCGCTCCCATCCTGGCCAGTATCGAATTTCTGATAACCGAGAGCGGCAGATCGCGAGTCAATCAATCGCCAGTCGGCAGCGCTGAGATTCTTTCCCACAAACTGAGACGGGATGCCTAACAGGTCTGCGGTTTTCTGATCCAAAGGCATTTGGACGGTCGGAGTATTTTCTTTCAGTGCTTCCGCCCGCTGATCGGCTGCAATCTGCGCCGCTTCTCTGCCCCGATCCTCAGCGGAAATTACGGGTGCAAGCGAGGGCGGGATTACTTGCCCCGCTAATTCCGGATGGCCGATGCTGTGGGCCAATTCCGGGGTTAGGGGCGTGCCCATCATTTGCAGTTGCGCTTGCCGAGTCGCTGCCTCAGCTTGGCGGTCCATGTAAAGCGAGCGGGCATTGCTAAGACTTGTTATTTGCTGCTCTAGCTGCAACCGCTGCAGGTTAGGGCTGGGCAATCCCGCGTGGGTCATCATGGCATCGCCCGCGCCGCTGAAGAAGTTGCGGAGTAAGTTCTTTACCGGGCTGCCCTGTGATGGTGTCTGCGTCTGCTGCATCAATTGCTGATGACGTGCAACCAAATCGGAAATCATCGGCCCGAGCGGGTCGGAGAAGTTTGGCGGTTGCCCTTGTCCGGGTTGGCCCTGGGGTTGCGTCTGCTGATTCTGTAATGCGTTGCCTAAAGCCTGCTGGGCTGGGCCGATTTGGTTCTCTAGGTCTGCTGTTCCGGCTGGGGGTGCCCCACCCGTGAGGCTTCCCATATTGGTTGTAATGGGTGGGCCGAAACTAGAAAAATCTGCCGGCTGGTTTTGCGTAGGATCGGGCGCGGGAGTTGCCGGGGGTGGACCACTATAAGTAAAGCCCGAAAAATCCGGAGTGGCGCCGCCCATTAGTTAGAAACTCCCTTGCCGCCATCGGAAATCGGAAGTGGTTGAGATTCCTTGAATCCACGGTCTGCCGCTACCCAATCGGGCATAGATAGGCCGTTCTTTCCGTTGGTCGCTGTATCGGTTGACGGTTTCGGCCCTGGGTCGGCCTTCGCTGCGGGCGTGCTGAGCTTCTGTGGCATTTTTAACTTTCCCCCTTGCGGGGTTTACTTGTTCGGTGGAGTGCGCTGCAACGGCACTCCGCGCACTTGGTTCGGAATAGCATTGGCGGGCTCGCTTGTGCTCGGATCGGCCAGACTGTCCCGCAACCAAGCATGACTGCCGAGAGTCGCAACCGGCTGAGTCAAGCCATAGGCGAGATTCATGTCCGCGTGAGCCTCAATTCCGGGTCGCGTGCTTTCCAGCAAATCCCGCGGATCGCCGCTTACATCTGAAGAGAATTGCCGTTCCGGATCGCTGGGACTCGGCACTAGCTCACTCGGCATTGCCGGGTAAGTGTCGGACGGGTTAACTTGCCCGTACTCCTCGGGTGCTGGCGAATTGCTGAAGTTCACTCGGCTGTAATCGTTTGGTGTTGGCATTTTCTTTCTCCTGGCTCACGCTCTTTCTGCCATCACCCGCGACCATCGCATAGCGCAAGCATGCCTGCAACATGTTTGCCCCGGAGTGAAAAAATCCCTTTTTTGAGTTTTGAGTTGGGTGTGCGGTCACGCGCCGCGCTAGCGGGGTGGCCGGGGTGGACCTACGGGGGAGTATGCGACGGGACTCAAGAGTGCCTTAATTTTTGGCCGAACAAACGCGGGCCGATGGGATGGCAGGGATGCTCCTATGATCTGCCGAGGATTGGGGATGGGCCTGGGTAGGTTGGTCTGCTCGCGAGGCGCACTGGTTTCCATATCCCGTGAGTGCTGCGAAGCAATTGACAGCGCGAAGCTTGCAAAGACGTGTCACTGAGATGTAACCGGAAATTCCTTTGGCGCACGGTACCAAACGTGTGCAATGTACACGCATGAGCGCATTGTCACGCCCCGCCGTTACAACGTCACGCGACCGCCTCACGATCCTTGAGCAACTTTCGACGATTCCATCCAAGTGATGAAAATGCGGTACTTTTCAGATCGCGTGACTTGTCTGCGCGGGCTGACTTTTTCTTGCTCTCATCACACCGTAGAAATCCTAAAGTATTGCGCTTCGTGATTATCGAGTGTCTTGAGCACACCCGAATGGTGAGACTTGTTTCTTGGCAAAGCGACGTGCCAGCGCTTTGCATGGCTAGGGTGAGTTAGTGAGTTACTGAGTTGCTGAGTTGGTCGGTTAGTGAGTTCTGAGTTAAAGAGTTCTGAGTTAAAGAGTTGGCGCGCGGCGTCTGTGGGAAAAAACCCTTGACAACTCCCGAAATCAAGTTAATATCACGCTAGCAACTCAAGTTGATATCTAGGCATCAAATCGGGGAAGGGAAAACCCAATGAAACCGAAACAGGCAGTCACAGAAGCGAATGGAATCCTTCGGCAAGTGGCCGGGGTGGAAACGGCAGTTAGTCACGTCTACTCCGTGGTACAGATTGCTTCGGCCCTTGAATTGAACGTCAACACGATTCGGGCGCATGTTCGCGGGCGTCCCTTTGGGGTGCCGCTGAGTGGCAGGACAGCGCGGGGGCACCGTGGGTTTTGCTTGCAGGATGTGCTAGCGCTTCGCATGGGGCGGGAGGCAATGAGGTACGGTATCCGCCCGGAACAGGCGCAAAAAATGGTTGATGGAATCCTGGGAGTGGGCGGAAAACAATCTTCCGCTAGTCGGCGCGATGGGCTGATTTTGGTGAGCAATGATGCGTGCGAGTTTCTCTCCGAAGCTGATTCGGGCAATGAGGCTTGCGTCAACGCATTCGTGGAAAAGAGCCGGGGCGCGCGTGTTTTTAATTTGCGTGAGGAAATTTGTGAGACGACTGAGCGCCTTGCCGCCATGCTGGAACATCGGCCCTATCGTGAGCCGGAAATTGTACGCGCCGCCCGCGAGGGCAAGTCCGAAAGCTTCAAACGCACATTGATGAACGTCGGGAAATTAACGAAGTTGGTGAGACGGTTTACTTCAGATGCGGCGCTGGCGGGCGGACTTCCGCCATATAGGGCGGTCCTAGTTGGACTAATGTCCCAGTCGCTGAACGATTCAACGGTTGAAAAGTTTATCGGCATCATCGAGGCAAGGTTCATTGATCGGGTTCCCAAGGATCGCCGCGATGGAAATCTGCACTTCGTCAACGTGGAGCACGATGAGCCTGATTGCTTATTTGTACCCTACAGCGCGAAGCCGGAGTATCTCGGCCATCTCACTCAGACATTCGTACTTCCATGGGGGACCATTCTCGATGCTGTCGATGCGCGTGTAGAAGGAATCGCCAAAGGACTCGTTAAGGTTTAAGAGGTTCGGGACCGGATCGCTGGTTAACGATTTCCAGTCCCGAGAAACGAAGGTAACCAACGTTGTCCACAATTACACCATCGCCGCTTTCCCGTGCAAGCCATTTGCCCCGCGTTGCGCAAATGGTGGCCGAAGCCGCGGCCAAGATCCAATTGGCGAGTGAGATTCTCTTCCTGTCGGCCGGCGAGGTATCCGATCCTAATCGATCCAAGATACTCCAAGAGCACGGTCAATTCACGGAGACCCTGTTTCGCTCACTGAGGCGGATCGCTCGCGCTAGCGAAGGTGGACACCATCAGTAAAAAGCAAACGCAATGCGCGAGAGTTTTGGAATTGCTTTCAAGTAAGTCCGAGGTTTCCGCGCTAGAACTTTCCTCAATTAGCCTGCAGTACGCTGCGAGAGTTTGCGAGCTGCGCAAGACGGGGTGACAATCGCGAATCGCGTTGAGGTCAAGGCCAATGGCACCCGCCACGGTTATTACAAGCTGATTTCCCGCCCGCCGATTCTCGGAAGGATTGCCGATCCTGCAGAGCCCCAGCGCAAGGCGCGGCCTATCACTGCGCCGGGATCGCTGTTTCCGGAAAGCGAACCTTGCAAGGTGGAGACTTTTCAATATCCGGATTGAAAAGACACTATGCCCACTGCGCAACCATTTCCGGTTAGTAGCGAGAGGCGAAGCGAGCGGAGAGCACCTTCCAATCATCGGCCCGTGGTAGAGCAAAAACCAGTCATTACTACCTCAGAGCCTAACCCATTGCTCGATGAGGGTCAGTACCTCGCGGAATGTACGGAAGCGTCTTTTGCCTGGGCGCACCAATGGAGGCAATGGAAAGCGCGGCTAGTGCTCGATCCCCAAGGGTACACCGGAAGACCTTACACCGGGAGACTCTGCCGGTTTTTCAATCTCGGGCAGGATCGCAACAAACCGCATGCGGGCTCTGGCAGTTATTTCAGGGCGCTATGGGTCGAGGTGAACGGGGGCCAGCCGGTAGGTCCGCTGGATATGGATATTTTCGTCAAACGTATCTACCGGATTACGGTCGTCACTGTTAAGGAAAATCGGAACGGCTTGATAGATCCAGAGAATTGGTACTCCATTGTGCGGGAGATTCACATTGCTAAATATTCGGAGCTATGACTTTTGGGTAGTAACTCCTGACCACAGCAAAAGCACACTACCCGAAGGCGAGGGAGCCGGGCCAATTGGCTCCCTTGCCAGCCAAAACTGAACCATGCAATCGCCCGTCACCATCACGCCGCGATGCCTCAGCGTAAAGCAGGCTGGGGATTATCTTGGCGTAGGGCCGCGCAAAATCCGTTCGCTGATTCAGGGCGGAAAGATTCCCCTAGTCCAAGACTCTCCCGGTGCGGTTTGGCGCATAGATCGCTGTGACCTGGACAAGTACGTCGAAACCAACAAAGTCACATGGCCATTCTAAGGCGTCGCTTCCGCGCTTGACAACGTACCGCTACGTATAGTCTAATACGTATCGAAAGGGGGCTAATGAATAAGGAAATCAAAAACGCGGCTGTGATCCTCGGAAAGAAAGGTGGGAAGGCCCGCGCCCGAAATCTCAGCGCAATAGAAAAAAGCGAATCGGCCCGCCAAGCTGTTAGTGCACGATGGCAGCGGGAGCATGCGCATTCTACCGATTGCCAGCATGCCAAGACGGGCCGCTTAACCCCGGGGTGCCCTGGGTGTCTCTGGGAAGCCCGGAAGTTTGTAGCCAATGAAAGGGGCAGACGATGAAATATCTAGCAATTGCGATTCTGTTCTGCGCTGGCGCATACTTCGCCACTCATGGCGTAGGTCAATTGACAATTCACAGGGCTAGTGCAACAGACAACACTTTCCCCGTGTTTGCGCCCGATGGAACGGTGAGGCTAATACCGGCAGAACAGTTACAAGATGCGCTCTCTGCCGGGGGCAAGCATGCGATAGAAATGAGCGATCCTCTCGGCACACTGCGTTACGTTCCGGAGGATCAATTAAGCGCCGCATTAAACCACGGGGGCAAGGTCTATCGCTCCCCAATGCCCCGGAATACTTGGCTGGGGGCTACACAAATCACGGTTGGAATATGCCTGTTTCTCTTCGGTATCACCTTTATGAAAGGAGGCCAGCGATGAAAACGCAGAGACGTGTTAGAGGCTGCGTCTACCCGCGCGGTAAAACTTGGTGGGTTAAGTTCTCTCAGAACGGAGTTTCGCATTTCGAGAGTTCCGAATCGGGCGATGAGCGAGTTGCAAAACGATTGCTCGATAACCGCTTGGCCGAAATCACCAAGGGAGAATACATCCCACGCGCCCGCGTCACGGTTGCGGAACTGGCGGACGATCTTTTCCGCGAATATCGGATCAACGCGAGGCGGTCACTAGAGTTCGTCGAGATGCGATGGAAGAAACATCTTAAACCCTTCCTGGGGCATCTGCGGGCCGATCAGGTCACATCTGACACTGTGGGCCGGTATGTTGACTCTCGCCTCAGCGCGGGGGCCAGCAATGGCACCATCAATCGCGAGCTGTCCGCACTGCGTAGGATGTTCACGCTGGGGAAGCAATGCACCCCGCCGAAAGTCCGGAACATTCCCGCGATGACCAAACTACGGGAGGCTGATGCCCGCACGGGTTTCCTTGAGGATGGCCAGTACCGCAAGCTGCTGGAATATTGCCCTGAGCTTTGGTTTCGCACAATCGTAGAGGTTGGCCGTACGTTCGGGTGGAGACGCCGCGAAATTACCGGGCTGAAAGTGGGGCAGATTGACTTGATGCAAAGGACGATCCGCCTAGAGCCCGGCACTACGAAAAACGGCGAGGGCCGATGTGTCACTATGACCGATGCGCTCTATGTTTTGATTTCTGCTTGCGTCCGGGGAAAGTCTGAAAACGATTTCGTTTTCACGCGCCCGGATGGATCGCCCGTAATTAGCTTCCGGGGGCTGTGGGACAATGCCTGCAAGTCTGCGGGTTGCCCTGGGTTGCTGTTTCACGATCTGCGGCGCACCATGGCGCGGAACATGCTTCGCGCCGGGGTGCCCGAAAAGGTCATCATGGCAATCGGGGGATGGAAAACCCGCACCGTGTTCGATAGGTACTCCATCATTCGCCAAGATGACATTGCGCTGGCAATGCAGAAATTCCAGCAGTCCGACAAACCGGAAATCGTTTTCAGTGACAATCCGGTTACAATTGACGCGCCCGTGCCAGCCGGGCCGGTGAACTAAGAAGCAAGAAAGCGTTAGAATGAATTACTTAGAGACGGGCCGGGATGGCGGAATTGGCAGACGCGCTGGACTTAGGATCCAGTGCCGCAAGGCGTGCAGGTTCGAGTCCTGTTCCCGGCACCAGACAGTTCAGGGCGAGACATCGGCTTGCGTCTCACACGCAGGTACGTCCGGGCCACGCAGAAATCAAGCTCGGGTTCTACCTCTGAATCCGCTGGTCAGCCTGGGCGGATCCTCCCGAATTACTGTACTTGCTGCAAACCCTGATAGACAGCGATGCCGGCAATCACCAGAAGCAGCACGCCGGAACAAGCTCCCATCCACTTTACCAAGGGAGTGATCTTGTTCACCTTGGCCATGATCTCGATCTGTTCCTTCTCCATGTGCGACTCGGACTCGCCCAGGAAAAGTTGGTCATCCTCTTGCATGGTGAGGGTACTGCGGTAGATGAGGAGGATGACCAGGATAGCAGTGAGGACTCCCCAGGCAACTAGCGGCCACATAAGGATTGACATCATAAGCCACCTCGGTGCTGATCTCGAGCAGACCCCGAAGCTTCGCCGATGTTGGTGATGGGCCACAACCAACCCGGGTACGGGGCCCCACGCGCAGATTATATCCCTAGAAGGCCAGTCCCGGGAGGTTTTGTTTGAGCTGCGACCCTGAATGGGGTTTACTCATCCAATTAGTGGCTGGCCTGGGTCAGAGCGCGGATTTTTGACTCGACCATAAGGCCAGCTTTGTTATAATAAATCGGTAGCAATTTCAAGGAGATGCCAATGGCCACAACCACAGTCCCGACGACCGTTCCCGAGGTAACCCCCAAGAGGCCGCCGGTTAGCCTGACCACCAATGCGATTGCGAAAGTTAAGGAGATTATGGCGCAGCAGAATCCCGTCCCTGCCGGCCTGCGCGTGGGAGTTGTGGGCGGCGGGTGCTCCGGTTTTTCGTACTCGATGTCGTTTGAAAACGGTGCGGGAATGATGGATAAAGTGTTCGACATGGATGGGCTCAAAGTCTATGTGGACGCTACCTCGCTGATGTACCTGAATAACTGCATCGTCGATTATGTCGAGACCCTCGAGGGCGCCGGCTTCAAGTTCGAGAACCCGAACGTCAAGAGCACCTGCGGCTGCGGATCTTCGTTCAGCGTGTAAGCCGTCCACGTCGTGAAGTTTGAAAGAGCCTCATCACAAGCGATGAGGCTTTTCCTTTTTTCTGTGCCGTGTGGGACCGGGTCGGAGCTTGTCCTGAGCGAAGCCGAAGGAACCCGGTCTGGCCAAAGCCAAAGGTTGTCGCACCGCGCAAGCGCGGACCGTCCGGGTCAAAGACCCGGACCCACACAACCAAAAAGTTCAGTACGTCGCGGTGAATCCCCCCTGGTAGTTGTTATCGGGCGCGTAGAATCCCACGACAACATTTTTGTCATTGATTCCCATGGGATAGGTCCCCATACTCTTAGGGTAGTCAACGGTATAGTATTTGCCGCTATGTAAAAGCGCGCCGTGGGGATGAAACTGCGCGTCGAACCATTGAAAGACAACATCGTTCGCATTATCGAGGTCCTTGGCAAGGGTGTTGGTGGCACCGGGAACGTCGATCGTCTTGTAGGTTTTCCCGTTGTAAATCGAAGACTCGCTATTTTGCGCCGAGTCCTGCCAATACAGGACGATGTACCCCTTGTTGTTGATGCCGGTAGCAAGCGTAGCTGTTGCGCCAGGCACGTCCAGAGTTTTGTATTGTTTTCCGCTCAGCAGAAATCCGTGTATGCGGCCGTTGGAGTGGTAGTAGTAGCCAACAATCTGACCATCGTCGTTGATGCCGCTGGCCACCGAGGAAGTCGCTCCCGCGGGTCCGGGAATGTCTGTAAACTTGCCGTTCTGATAAACAAACCCCATCGTCGTAGTCTTGGAATTCTGGTAGTTGCCCACGATCGCCCCGCTGGAATTGATGTTTTTGCAAATCGTCGATGAGCCCTTGGGGTGATCAATGTGGGTCCATTTACCGGCATCGACCAGAAAGCCATGTGGGTTCCCTCCGGCTTTGACCAGATACTGTCCGACCATCGCGCCCGCGTTGTTTATGCCTCCAATTGTCGTGGTTAGCGCTCCCGGCACTCTGATCGTCTTGAAGTGGAACGTCAGTGTCGGCGCATTGGCCGCAGCCGCCGCCATCATAAAAACCAGCACGAATCCCGCTAGCAGTAACGATTTGCAGATTTTCATTTTTTCTCCCTGGATCGGATTGTATTGGCACACCTCCGCCAATAATTTCTCGGACTAAAAAGCGGGAGCGATTGTACACCGGCTTTGCACTTCACAACATCGTGAAATTGATTGGGTGGTTAATGGGTTGCCTTGATAAATCTTGCATCCCCGCGTGGCCGGGATGTCTGTGAACTTGCCGGTGGCTACGGTCCCTGGTCGGGCGGCATTTGCGGTTGCAGTCCAGGCTGATTGGGTTGGCCTGGTTGGAAGCCGGAGCCGGGCTGGCCCGGGATTCCGCCAGGCGAGCCCGGAGCGCCAGGAGTACCGGGAGCACCCTGAATTGCGGTGGTTGCGCCCTGCAGGGACGGTTGGTTCGGGGTGGTAAGCAGTCCGCCGCGATCGGTGGTTGGATCGTAAATGAACTGCCATTCGTTGTAGTGATCTTTTTTATTAAATATGCGAATGCTTTTGTCTTTGCTGGTGCTGGCGACTCCAACGATCGGGCCGCCGCCAAAAACCTGGGCGCCAGGATTTGCACTTGCCAGGGGACCTGCGCCAGGAGCTCCGGGACTGGTGGGCACCACGTTCGCACCTTGGTTGGGTGTAGCGCCGGTGGTCTCGGTGCCTGCACTTTGATCTGGATTCTGTTGAACGGCCGCATTTGCGGCAGCCGATGTGCTAACTCCGGGACCGCTCACGACCTGCGTTGTAATCGTGCCGGCGCCAGCCAGTCCGCCAGCCGCGGCGAGCGTATTGATCGCCCCAGGGCCGAGCCCCCCTGGTCCGCCGAGACCCCCCGCGACTCCGGGGGCGCCGGGGTTGAGACCAGCCGGCGCGGCTCCTGCGATCCCAGCGCCGAATGACATTTGTACGTCGCCCATGTGCAGGAGCTTGAAGTCTTTTCTGGTGATTGGGTCTTTGTAGCGTTTGCGCAGGAAGCGGACCTGGTTGGTGTTTTCGAGTTCCTCGATGCGAGTAGGATAACGCCCGAATTTCTTCACGAAATGCTTCATCGCCCGCGAGTACTGCACCCCGCGATGAATCAATTCTTCTTCCCGATCCCGTTTCACCTGGAAGGCGATCAACGGCGCTGTGACTAGAGCCGCAATCGCAATCAGCGCGACAAACAGGATGAGGGTGATGAGAATGTATCCTCGTTCGGAGCGATATCGGGAGGCGGGTTTTCGAAAGCGCGGGATCATGAAGATTTGTAACTGGGTAATTTGGTAATTGCGTAAATTGCTGTTTTTTTAATTTTCAAATTACGAAATTACCCAATTCCCCAATTGGCTCATCCCAGGGTGAGCGGAATACTTTGGCGGTTGTTGTTGAGCACGTCTTCTATTTCTACAGAGGTGGGCGAGATGCGCAACACCTTGTAATGGCGATTGACGACATCTCCTTCGGCCGCAATGAAAACGTCTTCGCCCTCGGAGAGAAAAATCTTCTTGGATTCGCCCGGTTTACTGGCGAATCCGAAAAACTTCAGGTTGATCGGCGGCGGGGGCGGCGGGCCGGGATCGGGGGGCGGCGTGTTGCTCGCGTGGTCGGTTGTCCCATTCTTGTCGGGCGTTGGAATCTCCGCTTGCGCCAGGAAGATGTTCCGTCCTGTGCCTTCGTACTTGGTATCTTCGCTGGCCTTCAGCCAGTCATAGCGCAGGGTGGGATCGAGCGAACGCGGCGCGGTGCTGACCTTCTTGCCGTGAGTCTTGGTATGTGACGCGGGCCGCGGAGGCGTAATTGGCGGAGAGACGGCACTGGGAAGAGCTGTGGTCGAGGGTGCAGCGGCCGAGGGACTGGAACCGTTGAAGTTGAACAGGAATACGACGACCGCCGCCGCCATTAGGCCGATGGCGACGAATAGCTTGGTCCGATTTTCTGCTCCGAATTTCATCAAATACCCGTCTTCACTTGGACCTGGTCTCGTAAGTTTTCCCGGAGCCCTCAGGGGCTAAGGCCCGGGTTTTCGATGGCCATCGGCACGGCTGAAGCCGTGCCCGCCCGTCTCGCACTAGGTCATTTATGGAAATAGCCCTGACATCACTTTTCACCTAGGCCGTACCCGTCTTCAGATATGTTTCCAGTTTAAGTTGCAGCTTGACTACGCCGCTTTGTTCTCCGCCGAGCCCTACGCTGTCTACCAGAAAAAACATCTGGTCGCGTTCCAGCGCGTTAATGAATCGCACCAATTGCAGGTAACCGCCGGCCAGGTCGGCATCGATTTCCATTCGCCGCACGCCCACGACTTCGACATCCTTCATGGAGTATTTAATGCTTCCGATTTTAACCCCGCTCTCGACCGCCACCTTGCCTAGATCGGCGGAAATGGCGGAGTTCTGCGCGGGCAGCCGTTGCGCATAAAACTCGTCAATCTGCTTGCGGGCGATGGGAATTTTCTTGTCCAGACCGCGCAGCGGTTCGACATCTCGCGTCTTCTGCTGCAATTCCTTCCAGGCCTGATCGAGCTGCTGGCGCCGCGATGCTTGCGAGCCGATGAGCGGCGAAAAAAACACTGCAACCATGATCACATCCGCGGCCGCCAGGGCCGCCAGGGCGATCTTCACTTTTCGCCGGGTGTCTCGAAGATCAGGCATTTACGGCGCACCTCCCGCACCGGCGACTCCATTCTCCGGGACATAAAGGGCAGTAATGTGGAACTGCACCGTGTCTCCTGTGGAGCCACTGCCGGGGTCAGTGGTTTCTTCCTCAATATAGGTGTCGTGGAAGTGTTGCGAAGCCTCCATTTTGCTGACCAGATCGAGTGCGTGTTCGCGGGTATCGCCGGCCACCGTCAGCTTGATTTCTAACTCATTGTCGGGACTTAGTTCGGGACGAATGGACATCACGTGCAGCCGCGGCGGCATGACCCGTTCCAAGTCCTCGAAGGCCCTGGTCCACGAAAAAGCCTTACGCTGGAAAAGATCGTTGAGGAATTGGGACCGGTCCCGGGTGCTGCGATTCTGGGGCAGATTCAGTAAGGCCTCTGCGTCAGCCTTTTCTTTGTCGCGGGCTGCGCTTTGCTTGTCGTATTGCCTGATTAGTTGCCTGTCTTTGCGCGCGCCGATCCATCCGTTTACTGTGATAAGCAAGAGCAGGAGGGTCATGATGCTAAGCGCGAGCAGGCCTCCGCCCCAGCGCATCCAGAAGAGCCGCGCATCCTCGTAAGGGTGAGTCGCGAGATTGATGTCGACGCGCATTACGAGAGCAGGGCCCCCACGACCCCGGCCATTCTCCACTTTGGAATCGAACTTACACTTGCACCCAACTTTGAACTTCCTACCAATTCCGTTACTTCCGCTCCGGTCTGCGCGCGAAGTGCTGGGACAGCTCCGGCCGGGTCCGCCAGACCGGCTACGAAGATTCGTTCAATATTCAGATGGTAAGTATCCTGGAAAAATACCACTGAGGGATAAACCTCTTCCGCCAGTTGCTCTCCTGTAATAGTCGCGCCGCGCGGGTTTTCCAGCGTGCGGAACAGCAGCAGCTGGTTTTTATCGAGAATGGCAATGCTGGTCGTGCGCGCGTCCACTTTCACCACCAGCGTGGGGCGGTCGGCATCCGCCGCGCCCAGGGCAGCGAGCATGGAGGGCAGCACGATGCCGGGGCTGTATCCGGCTTCACGAAACACGGATTCGTAATCTTCAATCACGCTGCTTAAGGCTACTGCGGCCACTACTTTTAAGCCGCTCCCCGCAGGTTGTGCGTGATAGGAAATTTTGGCCTTCTCGAGATCGAAAGGAAGCGATTTCTTCAGCCGGAAACGGACTACGCTTTCGGCTTCTATGCGGTTATCGGGGAGAGTCTCAAAATCCAGCAGCACGACGCGAACCGCGGCATCAGGCAGCACGGCAATCACATCGCGCGACCGGCTGTTCAGGCTGCCGAGCGTGTCCCGAACGGTCTCGAAGACACGCTGGCGCTCGCGGAGATTGGCCTCTAGCAAGTCGGGAACGACGCTGCCTGGCGCCAATTCGCTCGCGGTGCAGCTCTCGACCATGTCGCCATGCTCCGAAACTCGTCCCGCGAGCACACGGTCGGCGGCGATCTCGCAGGCCAGCTTCGGCTTGGAACTCGAATTGAAACTAGCACGCATCTATTTTGGTAGCGTCGGCATCCTGTCGGCTGTGGCGAGCACATCCCGCCCTCGCAGTGTGGGGCGAGACGCCCCCACATGCCGCCGGGACGGCGGCGCTACAAAATCCTTCTTCTACAAGTAAACCGCTGTGCCGCTGATAAATGCAATAGCTGGAAGAGCACCAGAGTCATTGACCGAAAGGTTAACCGCCCTCCGCGATGCACAGAACCTTATCGCATGCTTTCGATGAAAGTGACTTTGTTGATCTCTTTTAATGTGGTCAGCCCAATTCTGACTTTATCCAGCGCCGACTCACGCAGGAAGCGCATGCCTTCATCGCGGGCGGCTCGCCGGATCTCGGAGGTCGGCTTCTTCAGCAGAATCATCTCGCGGATACGGTCGCTCAGGTCGAGCAACTCGTGGATCGCGGTTCGTCCGCGGAAGCCCGTGCCGGCACATTCGATGCAGCCTTGTCCCTCGTAGAAATTAACTTCTGACCAGACTTTCGGATCGAGGCCGCTGGCCTCCAGAACCTCCGAAGCATAGTGCGTCGCTGTCCGGCAGGATTCGCAAATCAGCCGCACCAGCCGTTGCGCCAGAATGCAGTTCAACGCGGAAACAAAGTTGTAAGGCTCAACACCCATGTTGAGGAAGCGCCCGATGACGTCGACGACGTTGTTGGCGTGGACGGTCGTGAAAACCAGGTGGCCAGTAAGCGCGGATTGAATCGCGATTTGCGCCGTCTCGGTGTCGCGGATTTCGCCGACCATGATCTTGTCGGGGTCGTGACGCAAAATTGAACGCAGTCCGCGGGCGAAGGTCAGACCTTTTTTCTCATTGACCGGAATCTGGGTAATGCCGCGAATCTGATATTCGACGGGGTCTTCGATCGTGATAATTTTGTCTTCGTCGGTCTTGATCTCGCTGACTGCCGCGTACAGGGTCGTAGTTTTGCCGCTGCCCGTAGGTCCCGTGACCAGCACCATGCCGTAGGGCTCTTTAATGTAGCGGCGGAATTTCCGAAGGTCGTCTTCATCAAAGCCCACAACGTCGAGCGTGAGTTTGTGGAACTTCTCGCTCATCGACTCTTTATCGAGCACGCGGAGCACGGCATCTTCCCCGTGAATCGACGGCATAATCGAAACGCGGAAGTCGATGGGCCGCTCGGGGCTGCCGTAGCGCACCCGGAACCGTCCGTCCTGCGGAACCCGGCGTTCGGAGATGTCCAATTCGCTCATCACTTTGATACGCGAGATGATGGTCGAGTGGTGCTCCTTGGCAATGGGCGGCATGGCCTGCGTGAGCACGCCGTCGATGCGGAACTTGATGCATACCGAGTCGTCGCGGGTTTCGATGTGAATATCACTGGCCCGCCGCTGCAGCGCGGTGAAGATTGTAGTATCCACCAGTCGAATGATGGGGCTGATGTCGCCCTGCTGCGTGGCCAGCCGGTCGATCGAGATGCTTTCGTCGGTGCCGCTTTCATCTTCTCGGATCACGTCGAGGGCAAAGCCTTCGCTGGCGTCTTCGAGGACCCGCTTCGACTGCTCCGTCTTCTTGAGGATTTCGGTGATCTGCGCCAGCGTTGAAACTTTGGTGACGATGCGCTTGCCCAAGAGCAGGCTGATCTCGTCGATCATCATCAGCTGGCTGGGATCGGCGATGGCAATCGCAAGCCGCCCATCTTCGGTCTCTTCCAGCGGGACGAAGTTGTAGCGGAACATCAGGTGAACGGGGATCGTCTTGAACAGATCATGGTGCAGCTGGAAGTTATGCAGATCGACGAACTGGCAGCGATACCGCCGGGCAATATCCTGCGCCCTTTCGAGTTCCTCGCTGTGGGTGCCGGGTACCGCGCTCCCGTTTCCGCCCACGAA
This sequence comes from uncultured Acidobacteriota bacterium, assembly GCA_963832245.1. Taxonomy (GTDB): domain Bacteria; phylum Acidobacteriota; class Terriglobia; order Terriglobales; family Acidobacteriaceae; genus JABDBE01. The sequence goes on along the minus strand of CAWHTG010000003.1, from coordinate 349,399 downwards.
TACTGCTTTATTTTCGGTGGTACTTGCCATTTCTCAACCTACCTAACCACAGGCCAGAGCCATATTTCTCGTCTGATAATTTGTGCATCTAGTGAATCGTAGATCCTAAAGTGAAGATGGGTAAATACAGCGAGATGAGTATTCCGCCCACAATCACTGCCATGAAAATGAGGATGACCGGCTCGATCAAAGCCATGGCCGCACCGAGCGCGTTCTGTACGTCCTCCTCATAAAATTCCGCCACCGAGTTCAGCATCGCCGGCAAGGCTCCGGTGGATTCTCCCACTTCAATCATCTCCACCGACAACTCGGGAAACATCTTTTGTTCTTCCAGGCTCTTGGCCAAGGGCTGCCCTTCGCGTACCCGAATGGCGGCATCCGATATACCGTTTAAGATGCGCCGGCTGCTCATCGAAGCTCCTGCCGTTTGCAGCGACGGCACCAGAGGCATGCCTCCTGCCAGCAGGGTCGAGAGCATGCGGGAAAAGTTTGCCACCTGGTACTTCAACCATATTTCGCCGAGCAGAGGCAGCGCCAAAATGGCGCGGTCGATGCGTTCCGCCCCACGATCGGTCTTCTTCCACTGCCAGAACGCCAGCAACCCAACCACCAGCGCGGCCGCCGCCACCGGAAAATATCTTTGCGCGTGGTTCCCGATATTCAGCATGATCAGGGTAATAACGGGCAGTTGCGCATCCATATCCCGATAAAGCTTGGCGAACTGCGGCACCACGTACGTGACCAGAAACACCAGCATCAACGAAACCACAACCACCAACAAAGTTGGATACACGAGCGAGACGGCCAACTTCTTCTTGAAGGTCAGCGCCATGCGCTGAAAGGCAATGTAGCGGGTGAGCACCTCTTCCATGTTGCCGCTCTTCTCGCCCGCCATCAGCGTGCTGGTGTAGATTTTCGGAAACGCTCCCTGGCCGGAAAACGCGTCGGAGAGCAACTCCCCCGCCTTGACCCGGTCGCGAACGTTCTGCAACACGCTCTGGAGGTACGGATCCCTCTGGCGCTTGATCAGCAGATCCAAAGAATTCAGAATCGGCAGCCCGGCCTTGATCAAAGTAAGAAATTGCGAGTTGAAGATAAGAAACTGGCCTTGCTTGACTTTGCCGCGCCGTCGCAGTCCGCCCGAGAAAACTCCCCGCGGCTTGACCCAGTACACCAGGAAGCCCTGCTGCACAAAGCGGTCGCGAACCTCGGCCTCCGAGTACCCGTTCTCGACCTGCTCCGCCAGGTGCCCGCGATCGTCCGCGATTTTGACTACGAATTCCGCCATGCCGCTGCCCGCTTACCGTTGCCCACCTCAGTCTAGCATTGCTACCTGCCAGCCATTTGTTAATTGCCTGTCAACTCGTACCGGGAGTAACGATGCGGTCGACCCTCATTTGCATTCAAGGAGACACATTACAACCGTATGAAAAATAAATACTTACAATAACGAATAGTGCCGCAATCACGGGATTCGTATCAGGATATGGCTTCAGCCATATCGCAAGTTGCTCGCTACGGCGCCAGCTCGCCATCGATCACCTCAACCCCATCCGGCACCGCGAACTTAAACTGCTGATCGCTCACAGCCACGTTCTCCCTCTGATTCGTAAAGCGATATTCCGTGACCGATCCGTCCACTTCCTCGATTAAGATTCTGCTGATCCAGTGCTCCGGCGTGATCTCTAGCAAAACCTGGCTAACCCGCTCTGCCAAACTTCTCGGGACGCCCCTCAGCACGACATCGCCCGAAGCCAAAGGGGTCGCGTCGGGAGCCGGATCTCGAACCAACGACAAACCCTGCAATTCCTTGTCCAACTTGGTCTTACCCAAAAGAAACGCCAGCGGAGACCGCAAATCCTCCAGCTTCTTAACCGCCGTCCGCCGCACCTGGCGCTCACCCGGGACGTAAAACCACGCATCCCTGCCGTCGCTCAGGAAGAGCTTCTCCCTCGGAGAACGGTATGCCCACCGCATCTTGCCAGGTTTTTTTAACCAAAGTGTTCCCGATTCAGTGCGTTCCGTTCCGGCCCCCCGGTAAATCTCCGTAAACTCCGCCTCCAGGGAGCGCAAGTGGTTGTAGCGTTCGTCGACAGCCTGCGCGATAGCAGGGACGTCGGTCGCAGGGACGGCAGCCGCAATGGCGGTGGCCAAGAGGGGGATACCGAAGCTCAAGAAAATGGAAGTTAACTTCACACTGGTCAGGAAGGGAGCACGGTCTGTGTCCGCACCACCAAGAAAGAGGTTGCCCCATCCTTGCGTTCTTTGCAAGGGTGGGTGACGATAATCCTCTTCGCCACAAAACAAAGCCGAAAACAACTGGGCGAGCCCCCTCCGAAGATGTAAGAGCCGGGCGCACCAAACCGCCACCGATTCTCGCGGACCTGCGCCGCTCTTAGACCTCGACGTTTCATCGGGTGCCCCACTTCTCGCGCGCCCTTTGCGCGAGAAGTGGGAAGATTGAAATAGCGGCACCCACATCTCGAAAACCGCGAGATGTGGGGCACCCAGCAGAATCAGTTGATTATCGAGGGGACGCTACTTGTTCCCGATGCGGTAGGCTATTCCCGCGGAGAGGCGCATCGCGGGCGTGGTGGAACCGCTTGAGCGGATCCCGAAGTAGTCTCCTTCCAGCCGCATAGCGAATCTTCGGCTGGCGCCTAGTCCGACGTCGCCACCGCCTCCGAGGGCGAAGGTGAACTGGGTCCCTCCGCCGGTGATCCCTCCGGACGACTCCGAAAAGTGCGATCCGCCGAACAGCGCTTGGGCGAAGGGCACGACGCTGGCCAGCTTGCGATAAGAAAATCGCGGGCCGAAGGTGTAGCTTTCTCCCGTCAAAGTCTCCGGAATATGGCCATCGTAGACGCCGAAATCGCCGGCTACGCCGAACCAACGGTTGGCGTTGAAAGCGACCGTGCCGCTGCTCCCGTTCATCCAGATGGTATAGCCCTTGAGAATATAAAGAGGAGAGTATTTCAGCGTGATGTCAGCCGCAGGAGTGTCCTGCGCGTGTGAAAATGTGATCAAAAAAGAAATGGTCAAGACTGCAAGGGTCAGTTTCTTCAGCCGTGGACCAAAGCTTTCCATAGTCAGTCTTTCCTCGCGCCGCGAGTGTACGCGGTTCTTCTGCGAGTTTGTCATCAAAATGTAAATTCTAAGTCAAGAAGAGTAACAGTTCGTCAATTTCGGGTTAGAGGTACCGAATTCCCTGCGCTCCGCGACACATGTGCTTTCATGTACGCGTGCAGGATGGCGTTGCAAAGAGATTTGATGCCCCATTTGAATCCCGGGTAATGTCGCACGGGCGTGGACGCCCGCGCCTACATTAGCGTTCGGATTCAAAGATGGAATACTGATGCGTGCCCGCGATCGTTTTGAAATTCGCACACCGCGTCAGCACGTGCTCCAGCAGCGGATTGTGGTAAAGCACATACATCGGCCTGGGATGTTGCCGCAACGAACGCTCCAGGTTGCCGAGCATTATTATCAATCCAGATTCAGGCAACGGGTTGAACAGATAAAGCACCGTCGGCTCCGGAGGAAATCCGAACTCACAGGCGTCGCCCAGTACGCATTCGATGGTGAAGCACTGTTGCGAATCGCTCTTGTATTTCGCAATATTTTCTCTTGCCACACGGTGGAGTTCCGGCAGCAGTTCGACTCCGAGGATGCGCCGGAAAGGATAGTCCGAAGCCATCATCAGGGCGCGTCCCTTGCCCGAGCCGATGTCGATGAAGATAAATTCTCGAAAATCGATTTTCGGATTGACTCGCATTAGACTCGCGAGCATCTCGTGAAACAGCGCAGGTTCGGTTGGTTGATAAGGCGAATGCAAGAGTCCGAGCAGGCGATCGTGCCAGCCAACGGTTGCGCTGGTCGTGTCGACGTGGTAGTCCCAGTCGTACTCGAAGTCGCCGTAGCGCTGCCGCCGCCGTGCGGGAGTCGATTCGCGAGCGAACTCCCAAAGTGTGGAGGCTAAACGCTTAAGGGTGCGAAGGAATCCATGAGATCTAAAATTCTCTTTCCACCAACCATGAACTGTGCGTACTATGCTCGGTACGGGATTATGCTCGGCTGACATCGAAATCTTGCAGTGGTTCCACCCTATGCTCTACACGAGAGGCTTCGACATTCTTACCAGATGACACGGCCGGTTTGGCTGTTGATCCGGAGTAAAGGGCAGGGTTCCGCTTTCCACGTAGCCGAGACGGTGATAAAAGCCCGGCATTTCGGTACGCAAGTTCACGATAGTGAGCTCCATGAACTGGCAACCCGCGGCGCGACAGTATTCCTCGGCAGCAGCGACCAGCCGAGATCCGAGCCCGGAATGTTGCAACGCAGGATCGACTGCGAGCAGACCGAAATATCCGCGCTCGCCACGCAGTTCCACGTAAACGCATCCGGCGAGCGTGCCGGCTTCCTCCGCGAGGAGGAACTTGCCTTTCTGCAGCAGGTCGCCCACTTTTTCTGGGTTGGTGCGGTCTGCATCAATGAAGAACCGCTCTGGGCGGAAAGCGACATTTACCAGGCTTGCGATGTTCTCGGAATCTTCCAGCTCCGCGGTCCGCGTCTTCATCAGGTTCAACCAGGTGAGGATCAATTCAGATTAGGTTCGACCCATCTGAACCGATCTAAACTTCTGATGAACTAATCTTAGCAAGCCAAGTGAAGGCCGCGTGCGACGCTGAGGCTATTTTGCCTTCGAGAAATCTTCCACCGCGAACATTTGTCCGTTGCGTTCGGCGACGCCCGTGCCTGCGGAATCCATGTCGCCATCCAGAATGTTGGCGCGGTGCTGCGGAGATTTCATGAAGCTCTGGTGTATGGCGGTTGCACTTGGTCCTTCGTCCACGTTCTCCGAAAGCCAGCTGAAGTGGGCGCCGGCCGCCTTCGCGCGCGCGGGCAGGCTGGGCTCGCCGGGAAGTTGGTGCGAGAGTGTTCCCTGCTCTGCCATCCGCTGGGCATGCTTGCGGGCAGCGTTGGCTAGGGCTTCGTCTGAGGACAGGGCGGGCAGTCCGTGCGTTTTACGCTCCTGGTTTACGGCGTTGAAGAGCTCACGTTCCGCGTTGGATGTTTTCTGCTGCGCTAAACAACCGGCAGAACAGACGACTAGCAAAGCGACCAAAACCGCTACTCGACCTAAAATGCGCATGAAAGCCCCCATTCGCAACGTAACCCCGGGTATTGTTTTTCCACTCGATGAAATATACGCCTGCGAAAAACCGCCTTCCGAGGTAACTGCGGGCGGCTAGAGTCTCGTCGATTATCATTAGGTACTGGGGAGAGGTATGGCCAAAGCCAGCCGGGAGAAATTCTCAAAACGGAATTTATGGAGCCTATGGGCCTAAGCGCCTACGCCCTGGCGAAAGCGCTCAACTTTTCAGGCATCTACGAAGTCCTTCGCGGCGACCGGGCCGTCAGTGCCGATACGGCGATTCGGTTAGGAAAGTATTTCGGTTTACCGGCGCAGTTCTGGCTGAATCTTCAAAATGATTACGATCTCAGACTGGCGGAAGGCAGCGGCGTGGGCGAACGAGTTAAACCGCGACGTATCAGCTCAGGAGCAGAAGTCAGCGTCACACGCTAGCTGACCAGATCGCGTCACTACTCGATCCCCAGCTCTTTCCATTTCTTGTCTACCAGCGCTTTGGTCTTTTCGTCCATCAGAATCTCGTGCGGCCAGGGGCGAGTGAATCCTTCGCTGGACCATTTGCGGGTGGCGTCGATGCCCATCTTCGATCCGTAATTCGGCAGGCGGGACGCGTGGTCGAGCGAATCGACCGGCCCGAGCATGAATTGAATATCGCGCTCCGGGTCGATGTGGTTGAGCACCTTGAGCGTGACCTCACCGATATCCTGCACGTTTACATCTTCATCGACTACGAGAATGCACTTGGTGAACATCGCCTGCCCCAACGACCACACCGCGTTCATCACCTTGCGCGCCTGCCCCGGATAAGACTTCTTTATGGAAACAATCATCAGGTTATGAAAAATACCCTCGACGGGAAGATTGATGTCGACGATTTCAGGAATGGTGAGGCGCATGAGCGGAAGAAAAATACGCTCGACCGCCTTCCCCATCCACCCATCCTCCATTGGCGGCTTACCGACAATGGTCGTGGAGTAGATCGGATCTTTGCGATGCGTAATGCAACTGAGATGAAAAACGGGGTAAAGATCTTCGAGCGAATAGAAGCCGGTGTGATCTCCAAAGGGGCCTTCGGTTCTTAGTTCGTCGAGGTTTACGTGGCCTTCGAGGATGATTTCCGCAGTGGCTGGGACTTCGAGGTCTACGGTCTCGCACTTTACGAGTTCGACTGGTTTCTGGCGGAGGAATCCGGCGATGAGATATTCCTCGACGTCGGGAGGCGCCGGGACGATGGCGGAGAACGTGATTGCGGGATCGGTGCCGATGGCGACGGCGACTTCCATTGTGCCGCTGGGGCGGTCGCCGTCGGGTACGACTGAACCTCCCGACGTGCGCGCCATTATGTCGACTGCAGCACGCGCGGTGGCTGCCGGGTTTTGCCCGGCTGCACGGGCGAGGGCGCCCGTCCCTAGGCGATCTTTGTCGGCCGCGGCTCGCAGGCGTTCGCGATAATGTTCTGCTCCGACCTTCTGTCTTTGCCAGTGCATGCCGGTGGTTCGCTGGTCGAATACCTGCATGCGGTACATTCCGACATTGCGTTTGTCGGTTTTGAGGTCACGCGTTACTACACATGGGAGCGTGATGAAGCGGCCGGCGTCTTTTGGCCAGCATTGGAGAATGGGGAACCAGTCGAGAGAAAAATTGTCTCGGCGAATGATTTCTTTGCACGGCCCGGTGGAGACTGTTTTCGGAAAGAACTTTCCCATCTCGGCTAGCATGGGCAACATCTTTACTTTGTCGAGGAAGCCTTGGGGGGATTTTACGTCGATGAATTCGCGGATGCGGTCGGAGACCTCATCGAGGTTGTCGACTTCGAGAGCGAGGTTCATGCGGCGCGCGGAGCCGAATTGGTTGATGAGGACTTGGGCTCCGGGATGGCCTTTGATGTTCTGGAACAGCAGCGCGGGGCCGCCGGGCTGCCGGGCTTCGCCCGGCCGGACAGCCGAGGGTGGCTGTCCCCACGTGATTTTTTTGCTGACGCGGTCGGTGATTTCGGCGATCTCCAGTATGGGGTCGACTTCGGTACGAATCTTTTTTAGTTCGCCGGCGCGGTCGAGCGCGGCGATCCAATCACGCAGGTCGTCGTAGGCCAAGAGTTCCCTCGTTGCGAAACGCGATTATAAAGCACTCTGCGAAGGCACAAGCCTTAGGAAGTAAGGACCCCGCTGCGGATGCCGTTCTTCATATATCCTTTATCTTGAGATTTAGAAACGTGGAAGTTTCATAACTGCCATTTCCGGAGCAGCGTTTGCCTTAGGGGCTGAAGCCCAGTTTTTCGTGGCTAGGGCGGCACGGCTGAAGCCGTGCCCTCCCACACGCAGCTCCTCCCACACGCAGTTATAAGACGGCCCTTAAAGAGGTGAGGATTTGAAACGACGAGTCATGATTACTGGGATGGGAGTGGTGAGTCCGAACGGCGTAGGGAATGCTGCTTTTTCGGAAGGCGTTCTGCAGGGACGGAGCGGGGTGCGGCGCATTTCGCGGTTTAATTCGGCGGAAATTCCGGTGCAGATTGCTGGGGAAGTTGCCGATTTCGACGAGTTGGCTTGGGTGGAGAAGCGGGAGCGGAAACATGTGTCGCGGGTGCTGCCTTTGGCTCTGGCTGCGGCCACAGAGGCCTTGAGCGATGCGGGGTTTGATCCCGCTTCCCTGCCCCTCGAGGAGAAACGGCGCTTTGGCGTGATCATCGGTTCGGGCGGCGGTTCGCAGGAATTTACTGAGGAGCAATATCGGCTCTTTTTTCATCAGCAATACAAGCAGATGAGCTTGTTTTGCGTGCCCACTGGCGTGATGGGTTCGCTTTCGAGCGAGCTGAATGTGCGCTTTGGGTTGCGCGGGGCGAGTCACGTCATCACAACGGGTTGTACTTCGTCCACGGACGCCTTCGGATATTCGCTGCGGCAGATTCAATCGGGACGATTGGATATGGTGTTGAGCGGGGGCGCGGATGCACCCATCGCTCTGGGGATCGTCAAAGGATTCATTCTGATGAAAATTTTGACCGACTCGTGGAACCATGCGCCGGAGAGGGGGTCGCGTCCGTTCTCGGTCGATCGAGACGGTTTTGTGCTGGCGGAGGGGGCGTGGATGTTCGTCTTGGAGGCGTACGAGCATGCGCGGGCGCGTGGGGCGAAGATGCTGGCGGAAATTTGCGGGTATGGATCGACATGCGAGGCATTTCATCGGGTCCGGCTGCAGGAGTGCGGAGAGGAGCCGGCGAGGGCGATTGGCCTGGCGATGAAGGAGGCGGGCATTGCGGCCCAAGATGTGGATTACGTGAATCTGCATGGAACTTCGACCCAATTGAACGACCGCATCGAAACCCGGGCGCTGAAGCTGGTGCTGGGGGAGCGGGCGCGGCAGGTTCCGATGTCGGCATTGAAGTCGCAGATTGGACATCCGCAGGGAGCCTGCGGCGCGGCGGGGGTGGCGGCTGCGATTGTAGCCATGCAGAGCGGACAAATCCCGCCGACCATCAATCTGGAGACGCCTGATCCGGACTGTGATTTGGACTACGTTCCCGAGGTTGGACGTACGAAGAACGTTGAACATGCGGTGTGTAATTGCATTGCGTTTGGGTCGAAGAACTCGGCTCTGGTGTTGAGGAATTGCGCTTGAGTGTAGCCGCGGCGGATTTCGCGGATCAGGCAATCCACGCATCGTTCGGGGGCGTGCCGCACCGGCGGGGACGCCCGCGCCCACATTGGACGGGCGGGGACGCCCGTCCTCCATTTTGTTACTGAGCCAGGAGATGGAGGACCGTGTTTTCTACTGTCGGCCACGCTTTTGAGCGGGGATCGATGAGATCGAAATGGCCGGCGGTTGAGATCTCTGTGTAATGCACATCTTCTCCGCGTGTTTTCTTTTGCTCGGTATATTGGCGGCTGAAAAACGATGGGACTGTGTCGTCTCCGGCGCCGTGAATTAGCCATTGGGTTGTCGCATGGTTGATGGCCAACTTCATGGGATCGGCTTCGCGGTAATGTTCGGTGACTTCGCTGGGCTTGCCTCCGAGAAAAGCCACGACTGCGTTGTCGCTGAGGTGTTGTTCCCACGCCTGCTGCAGATCCACTACGCCTGCCAAGGAGATCACACGCTGGAGCGAGGATTCGTGGGCTGCCAGGCAGAGGGCTAGTTGTGCACCGGCGGAGTGGCCCATCACCAGAATTTTTTTCGAGTCGAAATCGTAGTGCTTCGCGATTTGTGCGAGGTAGCGATAGGCGCTGCGGATGTCCTCGAAGGTGCCGGGCCAGCCTCCGCCCGGGTTACCTACGCGGCGATACTCGATGTTATAAGTGGCGATGCCTTTGGCGGTCAGCGCGCCGCAGAGATGTCCGGCGTGGGCGAGCGTGTACTTGGCGCGCCAGAAGCCTCCGTGAATGTTCATCGCTACCGGGAATGGGCCCTTGGTTTTCGGCAGGCGAAGCTCGGCGAACTGATTGGGATCGGCGCCGTAAGGGAGACGGGCATCGGCTGGGGGTGGCGGGAGAGTCAGAATGTCGTCGGAAGACATGGCAGCGTGTCAGTTTAGGTCAAATCGGTTCTCGGTCCGGTTCCGGCTGATGAAAAAATAATATTGCGACTCGCGGCGACTGAAGGCGCTACTCTCTTGCGGCACTTATGGCATCGTTGAAGCGATGCCCTGATACGAATCTGCTCTTGTAAGAGTCGAGCATTTCTCACCAGAAGCCTGCTTGTGGGCCAGCGCAATCGTAATTCGTCACCTTCTAAATTTTACAGGTCAGAGGACTCTGGAACCAACTCCACGATGGTTCCGTCGCCCCAGCCGTATTTTTTGGTGGAGAGATCGGCGATGGCGCGATGCAACTGGGGCTCGGCCTCAGCTGTGACGAAGCGGGCGTGAATGGCGAAGCTCTCCCCGGCGACGCGTACTTGCGCTTGGGGATCGGCCCGTAGATTCTGCAGCCAGTTTGAAATTGGGTACTCGGCGATCAGGTAGAAGCGTCCCTCGCGATGAGTGAACCAAATTTCGATTTCGCGAGGCAGACCCGTCTTGCGGCCTCGAGTCGTGAGATAAAGGTACTGCTCGCGGTCGAAATTACTGTCCTTTGAGCTTGAGCTTGGATTTGTTTTCTTCAAGGAATTCGCGCAGCTTGTCTGCGGACTCGAGCAGACGCGTCCACTGTTCGTAATAGAGCGTAACCGGGAAGCGGCCGAGGCCGTAGACGCTGACTCCGCCTTTTTCGCTGACGCGGAATTCCATGCTGCCAGTGCGGCGGGGGCCCTGTTTCTCCAACTCGGCTAAGCGGGCTTTCAATTCTTCATAAGTGGGTTCAGCCATTTTTTCTTACCTCAAACGAATGTGATCAATCCATGATAGGGATTGCGCTGGAATTCGTCGAGGGGGGCTGAAAAACCCTAGAGAGGTTTACGAATGGCGATAAGATTTCGGAAAAAGTCGCCAGGCCGTGCGATTAATCGGCGAGAGGCAACACTTCCTTGACTAACTCGTCCGCAAATTTCTGTTTCTCATCGAAAAATGGGAAATGCCCAGAATTGTCAAACCAGATAAATTCCTTTTGCGGAGCCTTGATAGTCTGAGTGTACTCCCAAATCAAGGAAGGACGGCGGTATGGGTCGTGTCTTCCTTCAAAAAAGAAGATCGGTTCGCGGAAGTCGAATCCGAGTTGGCTGAGATCGACTTTAGCCATTTGCGGAAAGAATGTGTTAAGCGAGAGCGACATCCCACGAATAAAACCGTAATCATCGGCAAGAGAATATTCAGGAGCCGATACGAGGTCGGTCAGAATTCTTGTGGTATTCGTGAAGCTTGCGGCGCTCGCCGGCGGTCCGAGTAATTCCCCTTCCCATTGTCTGGCGATCTCAGCTTTTCCCAAATCCGTGTCTGCAGCGGGATAGGGCGCAATACTTTCCAGATCCTTGACAGCCTGCTCATTGTGGCGATTGCGGGCTTGCTGCAAAGCGTCCTGATAAGCAACTTCGTCGTTCTGCGCCATATTGATGACTTGTCCGGTCCCCACGTAGGCGTAGATGAGGTCGGGATGCTCGTGCGCCAACCAAAGTCCTAAGACACTTCCCCACGAATGACCCAGAACAAAGATCTTCTTCCGTTTAAACCGATGGCGAAGATAGTTCACCACGTCGAGCGTGTCCTCTTCCATTTGAGGCACATTCATGGTTTTGCGCTGAAGTATCTTCGTTATTGGACGCATTGGTCTTTCCCGCTCCTCGTTGATCCCACTGCACGACGGTGAAATATTTCTCCCAGGAGCCATCAAACGCCCCTGCCAGAGGAATGAAAGCAATGCCGGGACCACCATGGATGAACAGAAGAATCGGGTTCTTCAGGTTTTGGCCGCGCACTTCGATCCATTGATCAATACCGCCGATTCGCTTCGCCTCAAGGCTTTCGATGCCATCTGAAGAAGTAATGGCGCGTTTCCCGGAGACCTTGTGTTGCAAATATTTTCGATACAAGAGGGCTGACGAGGGCACCACAACAACCAAGCAGGCGATGGTTATCCCGACAAATTTAAAAATCTTCCTGAGCACGAGTCGCACCTGCTGAGAAATTCCTTCTCAGGTATACGTATAGACTCGCATTTTTGTTCCTCGTTAAGCAGGCTGAGCAAGAATCAGTTTCCATTAAGTCGCGCAGGGGTTGCGCAAGAACGCTACAGAGAGCCCTCGCCCATCGCACAGCGGATTTCGTTATTCAATGAATGCCTTCATACAGAACGCGCTGCCTCCGGATTTTTCGAACTCGGAGGTATCGACCAAGATAGGAGTCAAACCTTCTTTGGTCAGGATTTGCTGGAGGTTCTGGGTCAGCTGTGGGGTAATGAAGCGACCGTTCACCACGATCCCATTGCCTATGAATTGTCGTGCCTCGTCTTGGCTTAGTTCATGGATTCTCTTCCAGCCAACGCAAAGAGTTTGTAGCGATTCTGCTGAAAATGCTCCGGAGTATATCAGCGCAGCATCATCGTTGAGTGGGCAGAGACAGGTATCCAGGTGGTAGCAGTGCTCGTCGACCAATTCGAGGGTGGTCACGGGGAAACCTAACCCGTGCATCGCAGCGGCAAATTTCTCTACTCCGCCCCGGGTCGAGCGGAAGCCGTAGGCCGCCCAGATGCGCGAATGGTCGGGATGCCAGAGGAGATCGCCATGGCCCTCGAGGTACTCTCCGTCCAAGTCGAGATCGATGATCTTGTAGCCGCGCTGGCTGAACCATTCCAAAAAAAAACTCACTTCCTTGTGCCGCGAGGCGTGGCGCATGCGGCTGGGGACGATGAAATTGCCGAGCCGGCCGTGGCATCCGACAAATACCTGATTGGCGGCAAAAACCATGTCGTCGAGGTCCTTGACCGGGTCGATGATCTCCACGTGAACCCCCGCATCCTGCAGGGCGCGACGCAAGCCCTCCCACTGTTGCTGGGCTTTTAAACGATCGATGGCAAGTCCCATATAAGGATTCTTGGGTTCGCGGACGTCAAAGAATGTCGGTGGGCACATCAATGCGGTCTTAGGCACAAGCCCTGATGATAACGGTTGGCGACAGCCGATTCTAGGGTGAGGTTCAGTCTGGCGCAGCCGAAATTCCGGCAATGCGGCCTGCCGGCGGGCAGTCAGCCTCTGAAGCGCGAAAAGCCCGGTTTCACAGCTCGAGGATTCAACAGCATTTGCCCTAACTATTTGCATATGACGCTTTCGGTTACTGACGTGCAGCGGCAATCTCCGCCCGTGGTTACAGAAACAGAATAATTTAGGAGCCATCGCGTGCTGCACAAATGCGCCAATCCAAACTGCGCCAGCCCCTTCCACAAGCTCAGTCAAGGGAAACTTTTTCTGGTGGATACCCAGCCGCTTGAGCAATCAGCAGCGAGACCAGCCCGGTGGAGAAGCCGGCCCGCGAAGCGAGTTGAATATTACTGGCTTTGCGACCAGTGTGCATTTGTCCTGACTCTTTCCTACGAGAAAGGGCGCGGGGTGATCACGGTCCCGCGACTGGAAGTCGCGAAGAGGAAGCCCGCAGCAGCGGTGCATGCAGCGGAAACGCCGAACTCCGGCGGTAACCGAACCGAACAGTCCGCCTAGGAGTGACCGGAGCAGCCATGGATAACCCAAAGATGCAGGAATGTACGATTTGCGGCGATGAAAAATCGGTCGAGCAAGTGTGGTTCCTGGTTGCTGAGAGTCACTGGGAAGATAAAGTGAGGATTCTGGAATGGCAGGAGGAGCTAGCCAGGCGACCGGGGATCTATCCCGCGTGCAGCGCGGCACACGTTGAAGAACTGGTTATCCATTGGATGACGACAGGAAGTTTGGATTACCCGTTCGCCACGGTTGGACACAAGCCTGGGAGGCGGACGCGGGGAGTGAGTTCGTTCTTGCCCACAATCGAGGAGCCCGATATCCGGGGGGCGCGTCAAATCGGCGAATTGGCAATTGACCGGGAGTGCGTCCGGCGGGCGCTCAAAGACGACCCTGGCTCTTTACGGGTCATCCTGGACGAATTGGTGCATGCGTTAGAGCGAGAAACCACGGGCACTACGGCGCGGCTGGAATCGGCAGATGCCATGTCCTACGGCTTCCCTCGGGAGATCTGAAACGATTTGAGCAGAAAAAGTGCTTTTCCGCTCGCGCGCAAGGCTCACTACCCGCGAAATTCCACTCACAAGTCCCCGGACTTTCTCCAATCACGCCAGTCACTGCTAACCGCCTTTTCCATGTCTTTAGCGGCTGCGAACAGCCAGTTTGGCTTGAGGCGGCTGAGATGGCGGCGGATAAACTTTTGCGAATCCACGGTACCGAGGTGGATGTTGGCCGTCTCCCAACCCATGGCGGAAAGGAGTTGGAGTTCGTCGCGGTTGGTTGGAAGAACGCTTAGCTCAACGCGCGAACAATGGGGCGACAAGCGGCGGACGATCCAGCGCCCGCGCAGTTGGACAAAGGGATCCCGGTCGCGCACAGCCCGGCTGATGATGGCTTGATACAGGATCTCAGACGGCCCTTCGTCTCCCTTGGCCCAGTAAACCGAAGAGGGGACGAGCGCCTTGGCTTCGCGGGCGATTCGAGCGCCTTGGCACAGAGCGATAGCGACCACGCGAATGTGGCCTAGACTCCCCAGGCCGGCGATGCGCCGGACTGTCCTGTAATTGAGCCCGCGTTCCGGCATGAGGTGCTCAAGAGCTTCTCGCGCACTGACGGGGAGTTCCCCAATCCTCGGCAAACTTTCCATCTTTTGCCAAAAATGAACTGGATCGCGCAACACCCCGGTCGCGATCTGGCGCAACCAGGTATTTTCCTCTTCAAGTACATACGGGCGGCCATGGCTGGCGAGAGATTCTTTGTAGCCTTCCAGGATCGCGGCGCAGGCGTCCTTCGGCTTCAGTGCGAGGTGACCGTCTGCGATGGCGAGCATCGCGCTGGTCGCTAAACGCACCAGATCGATGGTGTAGGGCAGGACAGCGGCTTCGTCGAAATCGTTGATCCCCCAAACCAGGCGGCCCTCGATGTCACGCCAAGTGCCAAAGTTTTCGACGTGCAGATCGCCCACGGCAAGAACCGGCAGAGCCTTATCGAGGTCGGCGCACACTTCGGGCCAGATTTGCATCCAGCGATAGAAGGTCGCACGCATAAAAGGAAACACTGCCTCCGCCATGCGCTGGTGTTTCAGGCGAAGATCGGGTTTCACCAGCCGGGTGTGGCGGCCAAGCCACTCTTCAAAGCGATGCGTTGCCTTGACAATATTCATCGCTGTCGGTGGGCAACGATAGAACCAGCTCAGTCAAATGTCAACGCGGCAACGGTTCTGCTGTCGTGCATCGGCTGCGCCGTCACATTTCAATAGAAGGGAGTGTTTGCTGTATCCCTTAGTAAAAATTACATAGCCCGGCACGTTCATACGCAATTAAACTCGCGAATCTACGGAGTTTATTGATTTGGCAACGGGGGTGCCCTAAGTAACGCAAGGTCGAATCGCGCTGCTGAAATCACTCTCTGGCGAAAAATTCCATACGAGATTCGGGTTGCCTGCGTCCAGGTGTGGGCAGGCCTGAGTCGTGGTCGCGCTGTCTCGCGCAGCTTGGGATCCATAAGCAGTTTCCTAGGAGGTGTCCTGTGGCAGCATTTCGCATCTTGGTCGCTGATGATCACGAGGTGGTACGCAAGGGTCTCATTGCCATCCTGAAACAAAAGTCCGAATGGCAGGTGTGCGGAGAGGCTTGCAATGGACGCGAGGCGGTAGAACAAGCGGCGCAGTTAATGCCAGACGTCGTCGTCATGGATATCAGCATGCCCGGCCTGAACGGACTGGAGGCAACCGACCAGATCGTGAGGGCCAATCCCTCCATAAAAGTCCTCGTGCTCACCCTGCACGATTCCGACGACCTTATCCGTGATGTTCTGAACGCTGGCGCCCGCGGGTTTCTCCTTAAGTCCGATTCGGTTTGTGAACTGGAAGCCGCGATCGAGGCTTTGCTGCGGAACAAGACCTATTTCACTTCAAAGGTGTCAGCCATGATATTAGAGGGCTATTTGCGAGGAGGAACGCCGTTTGCCGCGAACCGCAATCCGCTGACTCCACGGGAACGCGAGGTGGTGCAGTTGCTGGCCGAAGGCAGCAGTACCAAGGAAGTCGCGGTGGCGCTGGGTTTGGCGGTCAAGACTGCGGAGACGCATCGCTCCAATATCATGCGAAAGCTTCACCTGCACTCAGTGAGCGATTTGGTGCTCTATGCGGTGCGCAATAACATCGTTCAGGTGGCGCAGGCAGCGGCGGATTAGTTTGCAGAAGGTGTCTGGGAAAAAGTCAAGCCGGCCGGCCAATCCACCACAGGATCTTGGCCACGATCCGCCATCCGTTGGTGGAAACAGCGCTCGCTTCATACTCCCGGTTTTCCGGAACTAAGACCTCGGTGTGGTCGAAGCGTTGCAAGCGGGATACTATCAGGCCGTATTCCTTGTGGGCCGCTACCACGATCTGGCCGTAGAGCTTGGGGTGATTGGTCTGCGAGGTGTCGATGACCACGATGTAGCCATCATGAATTAACGGCATCATGGAGCGGCCGCGAACTCGCAGACAACTGGTGTCGGCCGGGTTGGGACACCACTTACTGGGCGCAGCCAACATCGATTCCGGAGGAACCTGCTTAAGCTTATCCACTGGGTCTCCGGTGCCTCCATGGGCGGCTGCCACGATGGGCAGAACGGGTATGGCAACCAGTTCATCCGCGCGCCTTGGAGTGCGGCGCGATCCGGCATGAACAACTTCAAGCTTAACCCTGCGGTCCTGACGCATGCGCGATTTGACTGCCGGCATTACCCGCATCAAATCGTCACTGCTCAGTCCAGCCTGTCCCCAGAAATACCAGCACTCGGGATCTCCGGTGAGGTTGCCTAACTGGATGTACACATTTGCGGGCGGTTCCTGAGCGCCACGCTCCCAACGGGAAACGGCCATGGCAGAAGCGTTCATCTGCCTGCCCAGCTCAGATTGGCTCATTTTCAGGCGGCGGCGGAGGGCGAGGATCCGTCTCGCCCATTCCATCGTCGGATCGCTTGTATTACTCATACCCGCCTGCTAGACTGGACTAACGCGGCTGGTTTAACATCCGCGTTAGGCGACATCCTGGTCGCCGGTCTTTAGGAAAGGTTGTCATGTACCGTGACAATTCTAACACAAACGCTAATCTGGGAAAACAATCCCCGCAAACATTATATCGCGGACTTTACGTAAGAATCGCCCGAAAGCTTGGAGTGGATGCCTCCTATGTAAGCCGAGTTGCCCGCGGGGACCGGCGGTCGAGCGAAGTCGAAGGCGCGTTGCGCCAGGCGCTGGACGAGATCGACCAGCAACTGGGGCGCGGTTCATCCGCCGCCGAGAGCGGGCGTTCGCGTCCAGCCAGTGCGGCCAAGCGGCTCAATATTCTCATGAAGCAAAATCGTGACCGAATTCGGAAAGAATGGCTGACGCATAGCCAAGCCGACCCCAATCTCAACCGGGTCAAAATAGCTCCCAAGAAACGAACGGCGCCCATCGTGTCATTAATCGAAGAAACCATGAAGGTCATGAAGTTAAGCGTGAAGGACATGGCGAGCGTGCCTATGAAAGCAGCCGAGCAACATGGGCGTATGCGGCAAAGTCAAGGATTCACCCCGATGGGGTTGATCGAAGAATACAACCTCGTCCGCCGCTGTGTTTTCGCCCTGGCTCAGGAACATCTTCGACAGATGGATCCGCACTTGCTGATTCAAGACCTCACCCAATTTGGCGAAGCGCTCGATCTTCAAACGCAGCGCGCCGTGCAAGATTATCTCGCGTCCAATTAACGAGACCTCCCGCTCTCCTACAGAGGATCTTGCACCGAAGTTCGGGTTCTGCTTCGACTACCCGACCAACCCTCCCTCGCTGAAGGCATCTAAAGTCGCGGGGATCAACGTGTCCAACTCCGATCTGACTTCGATTCTTTTCATATTGCTACTTCTCGTCGGGCTGGCACAGTTGCTCGGCTACTTCTTCGTGAAACTCCGCCAGCCCAAAGTGGTGGGAGAAATCCTGGCCGGCGTCGTACTGGGTCCCGCTCTACTGGGCCGATTGCCATTGGCGTCGGGGTTGATCGAAGCCACGAAGCATCAGCTAAACATTTTGAATTTTGTTTACTGGCTCGGTTTACTGTTGCTGATGTTCCTCTCCGGCGCGGAAACCCGCCAACTGTTCAGCCGCGAAGAGCGCCGCGAAGTCGGTTGGCTTGCTATTGTGGGCACCGGCATACCATTTATCGTTGGGCTGGTGCTGGGTCCGCGGCTGGTTGGACCCGCGCTCGCTGGCCCCAACGGTAATCGCATCTCTCTGATCATCATTCTCGCCGTTGGAATAGCCGTAACTTCGGTTCCGGTAGTTTCGAAAATTTTCGCCGACTTGAAGATTCTTCACACCCGCTTCGCACGGCTGGTTCTGGGCGTCGCCGTGCTGGAAGACATCGCTTTGTGGCTAGCGCTGGCCGTGGCAACGGCGATGGCTGGCAAGACCGCGCTCAATGTTCGGCAAATGTCGTATCACCTGATCACCACGATCGGATTTTTCGGGGTTGGGTTAACCATCGCTCCTCGAGTCGTAAAGCGAATCAACAAATCACGCTTTAACATAATGGCCAAGCACTCGCCGGTGGCTTACGCGATCGCCGTCCTTCTGGGATATTGCGTGGTCGCGGGCGCCCTGAATGTCAGCCTGGTATTTGCCGCATTTTTGGCTGGCTTCGCCGTGGTGCACAAGAAACGCAGACTCTTCTCAGAGGCGCTCGACGCCATCGGAAAAATATCGTTCGCGTTCTTCATTCCTGTCTACTTCGCCATTGTGGGATTGAAACTCGACTTGGTGCACGGCTTCTCGTTGTGGATGGTGGTCGCGTTTATCGTCGGAAGTTGCATCGTCAAGATTCTTTCTGTGTCTCTGGCAGGTCACCTCGCAGGGTTCCGCGGGTTGGACCTGATCAATCTCGCAATAACAACCAACGCGCGCGGCGGGCCAGGGATCGTGCTGGCCAGCGTGGCATTTGACGCCGGGATCATCAGCCCAAAGTTTTATACGACTCTGGTGTTGGCAGCCGTGCTCACCTCGCAAATGGCCGGCGCGTGGCTCGATTATGTGCTGCGACGAGGCTGGCCGCTGTTGACACCGGCTCCTCCCGCGGACTCAACCATGGTCTCGGAGGAGATTCCGTCCGCTGCCTGAGCAGGAGCACGCTCGAGCAGGCTCAGCTAAATGTAGGCGCGGGCGTCATCGCCCGTGCTGTACTGGATAAAACTGCAGCACGAGTGCGGACGCTCGCGCCTACACGGGCAAACGTTTCAGCAGAGCCGCTGCTTTGCGAAACCAGGGCCGCTCCCGTCGGCGCAGGTATCCGGGCATGGTCGGCTTCTTGTCCAAGATTCGCTGCGCCCACACCCGAGCCTCCGCGTTGCGCTGCTGCGCCGCCAGAAAGCAGGCGTAGTTGTAATAGGTTTCTGACGAAGTGGAAATTTTCGTGACCTCGCGAAACAGTGCTTGAGCTTTATCGGGCTGGCCCGTGTTGGCGTAGGCGTGAGCTAACAGTGCGGCTGCGCGCTGAAAGTCGTACTTGGGATCCTGCGAGACGACGCGCTCAAGGTCGGGCACGGCTGCAGCGAAGTCGCCCATGAATGTTGCCGCCATCCCCCGGCGATAGAACGGGTCCGGCGAATCGGTCCGCGAGGAGATCGCCTTGTCGTAACATTGGCGAGCGCGGGCGTAGTTCCCTTCTTCGAGATACAGGTCGGCCAGTTCCTCATAATTCCCGGCGGAGGGATTGTCCAGAATTGCCGACTCGAGTTCGTGAATCCTCCTGCGCCGGGGAAATACTTTGAACGACTGGCGCATCAGGCCAGCATCGGGAATTACTTCAGCGGCAATGTAGATCAGTGCCCCCAGCCCACCGAAGAAAATAATGATCCACAGCCAATAGCCGTCGGGGCGACGGCGAATGAAGTGAACAATGGCCACCGCCTGGAGAATCAGGCCCCAGGGAAAGAATAAGAAAATTAGCGATCCCATGCTTTGATCGGACTATAGCATGGTAGTGGCGGCTGGACGGGCGAGACGCCCGTCCTCCATTTGCAGGGGTGCTAAAATCTTATGTGGTGAGACCTCCTATCCGTCTGCTGGCTGCCGATATCGACGGCACGTTGCTCAATCCAGAATTTCACATCTCAGAGGCAGACTTGGCGGCGTTGCGCCGGGCCCATCAGGAGGGCGTCGAGGTCATACTCGTAACCGGGCGGCGGCACAGGTTTGCTTTGCCGATCGCCGAGCAACTTGGCTTTGATCTTTGGCTGATCAGTTCGAATGGCGCCATCACCCGATCACTTTCCGGCGAAACTTTTCATCGCGATATGCTTCCCGCGGAAACTTGCCGCAAACTCTGCACCAGGATGCGGGAGTTTCGTGGAAATACGGTACTCACTTTCGATACCGAGAACAAAGGCGCCGTGGTCCTCGAGCACATGCGCGATTTGAACGAGAGCATTCAACGTTGGCTGGAGAAGAATCTGCAATATATTGATTTCGTCATTCCCATAGAAAAGTCTCTGACTACCGATCCGGTCCAAGCCATGTTCTGCGGGCGGATCGAGCGCATGCATCAGGCGCTGGACGTACTGGCTGCAAGTGGGCTGGAAAGAGACATTACCGTGCTACGGACTGAATATCCCGTGCGCGATCTCTCGATCGTCGATGTGCTGAACCAGGGATGCTCCAAAGGGCACGCCCTCGAGCGATGGGCCAATTACCGCGGCATCCCCCGCGAACAGGTCATGGCCATTGGTGATAACTATAACGACATTGAAATGCTTGCCTTCGCCGGGCTTCCGTTTATCATGGGAAATGCATCCGAAGAACTGCGGGGAAGAGGCTGGGCCGTCACCCTGGGCAACGACCAGAACGGGGTAGCCGCTGCAATCGAGCAAGTTCTGGGGACGCGGGTCGGGGTCTAGCGGGCGGTTGCGGGCAGAGCGCGTCTAGAGCGGCAGGCTCATAAGGATCGCAAGCTGGTTCGATTTGATCGTTCATTTCTTCGTATGAAGTTATTTGCCCAATTCGCCTTAGGGCTCGGCCTTTTGGGAGCATCGTTGTTTGCATCCGCGGCAGACCTCGCGGTGCTGCGCAACGGCTTTTCCATTCGCCATGAGCGGCGCGAAGTAGTCGGTTCGGTGACGCGTCTCTATCTGGGCGCCGACCGTAACGGATATGTAGATGTTCCGACCGGCGATATCGAACGCTTCGAGCAAGACCTACCGGCTCCCACTGCGGCACACGGCTCGCAGCCGATGAATGATGCCATCAACGCCGTCAGCAGCCGGCATCACCTCGATCCGGATCTGATCAACAGCGTGATCCATGCTGAAAGCGGATTTAATCCAAGAGCGGTATCGCCCAAAGGAGCTCGAGGATTGATGCAGCTCATGCCGCAAACTGCGTCCCGCCTGGGGGTGGTCAACTCTTTCGATCCAGGGGACAACCTCGAAGGTGGCACTCGTTATCTGCGGGAATTGCTGGAGCGCTACAATTTTGATTTGATTAAGGCGCTTGCCGCTTACAACGCTGGCCCGCAGCGCGTGGAACAGTATCACGGTGTTCCCCCATACTATGAAACTCAAGCTTACGTTGCGCGCATCATTCGTGATTTCAATCGTAAGAAGCTGGCGGAACGGAAATCGGCTGCGTTGAAGGCTGTGAGCCACAAGACTCCGGCACACCATACCCCAACCGTAAAACAAGCGGCGCTCTCAGATGCAGCAGAGCAAGCTTCGCGATGATGTTAAGTGTTTATTTCCCCACCACCAACTGAACAGCATTGACCCCCGCGCGTGCGTCATTTACCTTGGCGAGAGCAGCAAATGCTTGAAGCATCTCTGCGCCGCGCCGTTCCGGTCGGGATCTCGGGAGTAATGGACAAGAAACGCTACCTAGCCTATGCGGTCGTCACTGCGATTCTCGCAGCGCTCGTCTACGTGCAGTTTCGGACTTGGAAAGATTTTGACTGGCCTACCTTCTGGGAACAATCGAGGCAGGTCAGCCCTCGCCACATTCTTGCCGCCATCGGCCTGATCTACCTCAGCTATTTTCTGCGCGCGTTGCGTTGGAAAATCTTCCTGCGGCCGGTGCGCCCGGAAACTTCTACCCTCGGGCTGATTCCCCCGACGCTGATTGGGTTCACCGGGCTGACTCTGCTGGGGCGCCCGGGAGAATTGATTCGCCCTTACCTGATCGCGCGTCGAACCAACCTCACGTTCCCCTCGCAGATGGCAGCTTGGGCGGTTGAGCGGATTTTTGACATTGCGGGCTTCACGGTCTTAATCGTGCTCGCTATCTTCCTTCCAACCGAACTGCGGTTCCTACCAAATCCCGAAATCTATCCCCGGCTTCGAGTCGGGGGATTTCTTCTGGTCGCACTGGTGGCGGGGTTGGCGCTGGTAGCGGTCTTGATCGCGAAGTTCGGAGACGCAGTAGCCGCCTGGATCGAAATTCGTTTCGCTCATCTGGCGGCAAATTTCGCCCATCGTGTGGCGCAGAAGGTGCGCGAATTCCACGGTGGACTGGACACCATCCACAGTCCGCTGTCGTTTCTGCAATTGTCCGGCGTGTCGGTCTTGATGTGGTGGTTCATAGCTCTTGCGTACCTTGAGGTCACGCATTCCTATGGAGCAGTGCTCGAGCACATGACAGTGTCCAAAGTTTTGCTGCTGATGGGCTCCAGTATGTTGGGCTCGCTGATTCAGTTGCCCGGCGTAGGTGGAGGCTCGCAATTGGCCACGATTTCCGCCCTACAACATATCTTCAATGCGTCGCATGAACTTGCGGCCAGTTGCGGAATTTTATTGTGGGTCGCTACGTTTGTCTCCGTAGTTCCGGCTGGCCTGTTGCTGGCCCACCGCGAACGGCTTTCGTTGCGGAAGCTTTCAGAAGAGACCGAACAGGAAGAAACCCGCGCCGAGCTCTCCCCTTCGCCTCCAGCGTGATGCGCAGTCCGTCCCTGCTACAGGCATCCCTGCTACAATCAATCTTCACCGTTGCAAGCGCCATGAAGTGTCCCTTCTGCGGGTTCGCAAATGACAAAGTGGTGGATTCGCGCGAGAGCAAAGAAGCCGATTCCATCCGCCGCCGCCGCGAGTGCCTGAAGTGCAGCAAGCGCTTCACCACCTACGAGCGTATCGACGAAATCCCCTATATGGTGGTGAAGAAGGACGGCCGCCGCGAGAAATTCGACCGCCAGAAAGTATTGAATGGACTGCTGAGGGCCTGCGAAAAGCGTCCCGTCCCCATTGGCAAGTTGGAGCAAATCGTGAATGAAGCCGAGGGCTTCGTAATCGAATCGGCGGAGCGCGAACGCAAAACCAGCGAACTCGGCGAGCTGATTATGAATCGTCTGCGCCGGTATGACAAAGTGGCCTACGTGCGCTTCGCCTCGGTCTATCTGGACTTCAAAGATGTGCAAGAATTCATGACTGAGTTGAAAGACCTGCTCAAGACGAAAGAGCCGGAGGTTCGCAGCAAGCCCGCGGCCAAGAGTTAAACGCGCTGTAGAAACGTCGCTCTGCTACGTTTCGGCCTGCTAAGAAATGCTGTCATTCCGAGGAGCCACGGCGACGAGGAATCTGCAGTTTGCTTGAATAGGGAACACTGCAGATCCCTCGCGTCGCTCGGGATGACAAAACCGGGGGTTGAACGGCGATGAGACGTTGCGGAGCAACTTCTGTACAGTTTGGCGCGCCGGCTTTGTCGAGAGCTCTTGCCCAGATATGGCACACAAGATCACTCTAATCCCCGGCGACGGCATCGGCCCCGAAGTCACCCAGGCAACGGTCCGCATCCTCGAAGCCACCGGGGTGAAGTTTGAGTGGGAAACCTTCATGGTCGGGGCGGAGGCGTTTGAAAAATACAAGGAATATATTCCGAAGGAAGTGATCGAATCCCTAGAGCGCACCCACGTTGGGCTCAAAGGGCCGGTAACCACGCCGATTGGCGGCGGCTTTGCCAGCATTAACGTCGCCTTAAGGCAAAAGTTCGAGCTCTACGCCAACTTCCGGCCGATTCGCAATCTGCCTCACATTCCCACGCGCTATCCCGATGTAGACCTCATCATCGTGCGCGAAAATACGGAGAGCCTGTACTCCGGTCTCGAGCACGAAGTCGTTCCCGGCGTGGTCGAGAGCCTGAAGATCATCACCGAGAAGGCCTCCACTCGCATTGCGCGTTTCGCTTTCGAGTACGCCCGCAAAAATAAGCGCAAGAAGATCCACGCCATTCATAAGGCCAACATCATGAAGCTCTCGGATGGCCTGTTCCTGCGCTGCGCCCGCCATGTCGCCAAGGATTATCCCGAGATCATCTACGGCGAGCACATCGTGGATAACACCTGCATGCAACTGGTGATGAATCCGTACCAGTACGACATGCTGGTGATGGAAAATCTTTACGGCGACATTATTTCCGATCTCTGCGCTGCGTTCGTGGGTGGACTGGGATTTGTTCCCAGCGCGAACCTGGGCGATCACTGCGCGATCTTTGAAGCGGTACATGGTTCAGCTCCAGATATTGCCGGCAAGAATCTGGCGAATCCGACGGCGATCCTGCGTTCTTCCTTGCTGATGCTCCGCCATCTCGGCGAGTACGATGCGGCGCTCAAGATTCGCAACGCGTTAGAAAAGGTTTATCGCAGCCGTGAAAAGTTAACGCGCGACGTAGGCGGCAACGCTGGCACTTCCGAGTTCGCCGATTTCATTATCGAAGCGATGGAGTCCGGTGCCGAGGCTCAACCTGCGACGGAATCTTCCCACGCGTGAAGACCTTCAGTGTAGGCGCGAGCGTCTTCGCTCGTGCGGGCGTGGCAATCTTCTGCGGGGAAGACCCTAGCGGATTCTCACTGCGCCAAAGAACACTCAACGGCGCGAGACGCGCCCTGCATGAGCGAGACGCTCGCGCCCACATTAGTTTTTTCGCAGCCTGCTACGCGCAACCCTCACTTCCGCGTTGACTAATCCTTCTACTATTCAGTAACATCCTTTTTCACCAAGGAACCCGGGGGAATGGCTTACACAACACGGCGTATAGGTGTGGTGCTCTTCCAGCTTGGCGGACCTGACAAGCTGGAAGCCATCGAGCCTTTCCTTTTTAATCTGTTCTGCGACCCCGATATTATTGACTTCCCGTTCGCCCGCATCGGTCGAAAACCGCTAGCCAAGCTGATTTCCAGCACGCGCGCCAGAAAGGTCCAGCATCATTACGCAACTATTGGTGGAGGGTCGCCGATACGCCGCTTCACCGAGCAGCAGGCCCGCGCCTTGCAGCGGAAGTTGGCGGCCTCAGGCTTAAACGCACGCTGTTTCGTGGCAATGCGTTATTGGCATCCATTCACCGCGCAGGCGATCGAAGAACTGCGGGCGGCGCGGTGTGACGAGGTTGTACTGCTTCCTCTCTATCCGCATTATTCCAGCACTACAACCGGCAGCAGCCTTAATGAGTGGCGACGGCAGTTTCACGAAGACATCCCAGTTCATTGCGTAGATCCTTTTTACCGTCACGAGCTTTACCTGCAAGCGGTGGTCGAGAAGATAGACGAGGCGCGGGCGCGTTTCGCCGACCCTGATCGCCCAGAAATTGTTTTCAGCGCACACAGTGTCCCGGTCGCCATAATAGAAAAGGGTGACCCTTATCAGCACCAAATCGAACAAACGGTCCAATTCCTGATGCAGCTTGGGAGATGGCCCAATCGCTACCGGCTCTGCTACCAAAGCAAGGTTGGGGCCAGCAAGTGGCTGCAGCCAACACTGCGGACGACGCTGCGAGAACTTGCCGTGGAAAAAGATCGCGAGGTTTGCATCGTGCCCATTTCGTTTGTCTCCGATCATGTGGAGACGCTGGGAGAGATCGACCACGAGGCTCGCGCCGACGCGGCGAAGCTCGGGATCAAGCGGTTTGAGATGACATCAGGATTAAACGATTCGCCAACATTCATCGCCGCATTGGCTGACTTGGTGGGCGCAGCGATTGGGGTTGATCTAAGAAGTGAGCGCAGAGTGGGATCGTTCGCTGCCGCTGGAGACTGAGTACTAACGCAATTAGAATATTGGAATCGAAGTGGGCTCAAGTATACAACAGGGGTGAGGACGGATGGCAGACGAGTCCGCCAAAGGCGTTCTGGGGCATCTTCCGCCATGGCCGCGGAAGGCGCTTAACAATTCGGTCATCGGCATGGAACAGGCCTACCGCCAGCGCAAGGGCCTGGCTCTGCTCAGCGATGCCGATATTGAAGCGTTGAAAGCCGGCCAGCCGATGGCATGGGAAAGTGGTGACGGAGGAACAGCACCGGTCGCGGCGAGTTCCACTCCTCCGACCGCAGCATCGTCAGCACCCGTGGCACCTCCTGCAGCAACACCAATTGCCGCAACCGGCCTGAGCGAAGATGTCGCCAAGTGGGTCGCGGAAGGAAGGAAATGGAGCAAGTCAACCATCGCAGCCGAACAGGCGCGGCGCGCCCGTAAAGGCCTGCCCGCGCTTAACGATGTCGAAATTGCCGCGCTGCTTGGAGAGCCAGTAGCGGCGGCGGCCCCGTCCGCACCGGTTCCAGTCGCTGCTGCCGCCCCGCCCCCCGCGGTCCCATCCGGTCCCATTAGCGCGGAGGTCGCCAGGTGGGTTGCGGAGGGAAGGAAATGGAGCAAGTCAACCATCGCGGCCGAACAGGCGAGGCGCGGACGTAAAGGTTTGCCCGCACTCAACGATGCTGAAATTGCGGCTCTGTTAGGAGAGCCGGCCGCTCCAGCCGCAGCTCCGGCAGCCGCTGCACTGACGGCAACCCCGGTTCCCGCTGCCCCTCGGCCCGCCGCGGCCAAAGCCGCGCCTGCCTCAGCCGCCGCTTCTGTGGCTCGCAGCGGGGAATCCACAAGCTACGTCGGAACGCCCGCGGTCGGAACGTCCAGAGCAGCCGCTGCCGGAGGGATCGCATCGATAGGCCCGGAAGATAGCGAGGTCAATCAACAGCGCCGCCGGTTGGTGTGGAGCGCGGTTGCCGCTTTTCTGGTGGCATGGTTCCTGGCATTCTTCCGCTTCTTTCTTCCGCGCACATTATTCGAACCTGCAACCAGCTTCAAGATCGGATATCCCGAAGAATACGGTCTGGGAGTGGACACAAAGTTTCAGCAGAAATACCGCATCTGGGTTGACCGCACGCCGGATCGCATCTTCGTCATCTACGCGCGCTGCACTCATCTGGGCTGCACCCCAGACTGGAAGCCGAGCGAGAACAAATTCAAATGTCCATGCCACGGCAGCGGATACGACAGCGAAGGAGTAAATTTCGAGGGTCCAGCGCCGCGCCCCATGGATCGGGCGAAGGTGGAAATCGCGCCCGACGGTCAGATTCTGGTAGATGTCTCAAAGCTGTACCAATGGCCCAAAGGCCAGCCGAGCCAGTTCAACGATCCCGGCGCGTTCTTGCGCGCCTAGTTAGGTTGTGTGGGGACGGGTCTCTGACCCGTCCCGTGTGGCGCGGGCGCCCCCGCCCGCGGGTGTCGCAAGAATGAGAAGGAAGTTAAGAGGAACCAATGCCTGAAGAAAACGGAAACGGCAAAAACGGCAATCGAGTAGGCCTGCTGGAGCGGGTAAAAGCCGGCGTCAAGGAAGACGTTCAGTCACTCAAGACCGACATGCCCGCGAAAGCCAAAGAACAGATCGAAGGCCTGAAAGATCCCACCAAGACTCAGGTCTACACGTCGATCTTCCGCCACAAGCACGACGACACCCCGCGCAATCGAGCGCTGGGCGTGCTGTCGAACGTCTTCCTGCACCTGCACCCGGCGAAGATCAATCGCGACGCAGTCCGCTATAGCTACACCTGGGGCATGGGCGGAATCACGTTCTATTTATTCATCGTGCTCACTTTCACGGGCGTGCTGCTGATGTTTTATTACCATCCCAGCAAAGTGCAGGCTTTCCGCGACGTCCTCTATCTCGAGCATGACGTCCCCTTCGGCAAACTGCTCCGCAACATGCACCGCTGGGCAGCGCACCTGATGGTAATCGCAGTCTGGCTGCACATGTTCCGCGTGTTTCTCACAGGCTCGTACAAGAAACCGCGTGAGTTCAACTGGAATATCGGCGTTCTTTTATTGGTGTTCACGCTGCTGCTCTCGTTCACCGGCTACCTGCTTCCCGACGATCAACTCGGATTCTGGGCGGTCACGGTCGGAACGAACATGGCGCGCGCCACACCGCTACTCGGCCACGAAGGGCCATTCGGGAAGATGCTGGGGATGACTCCATACAACGATGTTCGCTTTGGCTTGTTAGGGGGCTCAATCGTAGACGCGAATGCATTGCTTCGCTCCTACATCTGGCACTGCATCGGAATTCCGATCGTAGCTTCGGTGCTAATGATCGTGCATTTCTGGCGGGTACGAAAAGACGGCGGCATCTCCGGTCCAGCCCCGGTAATGCTAACCGCAGAAGCCGATAAGCCGCGCCGCGGCTGAACTCAAGTGGGGACAGCCGCCCTCGGCTGTCCGGCGGAGCAAGGCTCCGCAGTTGTGGCAGCAGAACTGTCGAGCGTTGCTCGACTTGGACGGTGGAGGGCGGCCGTCCCCACGCGGTTTTCGGAGAATTTATGGATTGGCGACAACTTTGGGAGATCTGTTCCGCACCCGACAACGTACCCATCGTCGGTTTAATCCCGCTCTTGGCCTTCTACGTTTATCTCGCGTGGAAGCAGGCCAAAGCCAACGATGAACTAATCGGCGAACTCGAAACCAATCCCGCGATGGCCAAAACTCATCATCGTAAAACTTGGCCCTTCCGACCCGGCTGGCAAAAAGAAATCCACGTCTGGCCATTTCTCCTGCGCATTGAATTCCTAGCCGCAATCATTGTCACAATCATTTTGATGATCTGGTCGATCACGCTAAGCGCACCGCTTGAGGAGCCATCGAATCCCAACCTCACCATGAATCCCGCAAAGGCGCCGTGGTACTTCCTCGGTCTGCAGGAAATGCTGGTGTACTTCGATCCGTGGATCGCCGGCGTAGTCATGCCGACGCTCATCATCATCGGGCTCATGGTGATTCCATACATCGACACCAACCCGCTAGGCAGCGGCTACTACACCTGGAAGCAGCGCAAGTTTGCCATTGGCACGTTCCTGTTCGGCTTCGTGATTCTTTGGGTCGCGATGATCATCATTGGCACATTCATCCGCGGCCCCGGTTGGCAGTGGTTCTGGCCGGGACAGACTTGGGATCACAATCGACTTATTTATGAGGTGAATCGCGACTTGCCTGATCTTTTCGGGATCACCTCGAACCTTGGCAAAGCAATCTTCGGAGCGATCGTGGTCGGAGGTTATTATCTGGCCGGCGGATTTCTGGTGCATGCGCTCTTCCGGCGCTACAACCCGAAAGATTATCAGCGCATGAGCCTGCTGCAGTATTCCATTATGATGTTTTTCTGGCTGACCATGGTGGCCCTGCCGCTAAAGATGCTGCTGCGCTTGTTGTGGCACATCAAGTATGTGTGGATAACGCCGTGGTTCAATGTGTGAGAGTCGTTGGCCGTTCGTCGTTGGTCGTAGGTCTGCAAGCAGGCACGCCATCCGATGCCAACGACCAGCGACGAACGACCAACGACTAAAGGGAGAATCTGTTGCCTGAACAACCAATCCCCGAGCAAGATCCAGTAGTAACCAAGTCGTACGCGCTCTATTACGTCGTCTCAATGCTACTGCTCATGGCCACGCTGTTCTGGGCTCTGTGGGATGAGGCTTACGGACAGCGGCCTTGGAAAGCCTTCCAGAACGAATGGAAACAGCGCTACACCGCTTTTTTGGACAAGGCCGAGCCGACGTCGGACAAGTCGGTAAAGAACGTAGAGAACAATCCCGAGTACCAAAAGCTGGAGCAGGCTTACAACCAAGCTGACGCCGCTGCCAAGCCTCGCCGCGACGAGCTTCAAAAACACATCACCGATCTCAACGCGCAAATCCTGGCGGTACAGAACGTCTTCACTGACAAGCGCGCCTACGCCAATGCGCTGACCTACGAGATCGAAACCGATACCAGTCAGTCGGGCAAACAAAGCAAGAAGAAAGATTTGGAGGATTACAAGAAGGAACTCTGGACCGTCGAATTCCCCGACGGGCACAAAGAGAAATACAACTTCGGACAACTGGAAGAAAAATACAACGCCCTCAAAGACGAGCGCACCAAGTTAAATGCGGAATTGGGTGACGTCATCAAGCCCGTAACCGCGGCCAGCACGGCGATGTCGACGTACGTTTCCGAGCACATGGTGGATCTCACCCCCGCTCAAATCGAAGGCCTGCAGAAGAAGACTAAAGAGTGGGATCCAAAGATCGTGCAGATCAACGTGGCGGAAGCGAACATCGTCGACCGCTGCGAGTCCTGCCATATGGGAATTCGTGAGCCGTTGAAACTCACGCCGGCTGTGATGGAAGCCAAGGGCGAAAAGAAGCCTGACGAATATGCGCAAGCGTTCGTAAGCCATCCCGAACCCGGCCTGTTGAAGACTCACGATCCCGACAAATTCGGATGCTCTCCCTGCCATCAAGGCAATGGCCGCGCTACCACCAGTATCGAGAAGGCCCACGGAAACTACGAACACTGGCTGTGGCCCCTCTTCCCCAAGCAAAACGTCGAAGCCGGATGTCAGACATGCCACTCAGCAGACATGGTGCTGCTCAGCGGCGACGTGGGATGGACCATCAGCGAGGGCAAGGACCTGTTCCGCCAAAAAGGCTGCATGGGGTGCCATCGCTATGAGGGATATGACAAAGAGCCCGAGGATCTGAACTCAGTCAGCCAGCAGATCAAGCAACTCGAGCAGCAGGAAAAAGACAATCTCAAGCAAGCCGCCTATTTGATGAAGCAGGCCGATGCCGCCGCGACTAACGAAGAAGCCAACCGGCTGAACGAAGAGGCCATCGCTCTCAAGGTCGCCAACAGCAAAGACGACGGCCACATTCAGCAGCTCGATTTTCAAGCCCACAACCTGATGCAGGACATGAAAAAAGTTGGGCCGAACCTCAAAGACGTCCGGCTCAAGCTGAACAAGAATTGGATTCCGGTCTGGTTGAAAAAGCCCACAGATTTCCGTCCCACGACCAAAATGCCGAACTTCCGCCTGACCGATCATCAAATTCAGGGGATTTCAGCCTACCTGTGGCAGTCAGCATTCACCGATCCGCTGCCAAAACAAAAACCCGGCAACGCCGAGCACGGCAAAGAACTCTTCGAAACCCGCGGCTGCATGGCCTGCCATTCCATGGGCGAAGGCGATCAAATGCTGGGCGGGACGTTTGCCGCGAATCTCACGCGCGAAGGCGAAAAGGCGAATTACGATTACCTGGTTCGCTGGATTCACAACGCACGGCAACGCACGCGTCCGTATTGCCCATACGAAAAGAAAGACATTGGTCCGGAGGATTACGCCAAGAAAGGCTTGCCTTATCAGTTCGACCTCGAGCATAGCCAATGTCCCAACGACGGCCATGAACTGCAAGTGCAAAACATGACCGTAATGCCGAGCCTGCGTCTGGCTCCGGAAGACGCGCAAGACATTGCGTCTTATCTGATGACGCAAAAGAAGAAAGATCCATCCTCCTACGCCGACGCCTCGTTCATGGATGATCCCGCATTGAAAGATGAAGGCAAGAAGTGGATTCGTCACTACGGCTGCGCCGGCTGCCACGAAATTTCCGGTCTGGAAGACGAAGGCCGCATAGGCACCGAACTGACCTTCGAAGGCAGCAAGCCGATCGAGCGTCTTGACTTCGCGCTCTTCACCGAAGTCGCCCAGCGCGGTGGCAAGAACGCCGAGCCCATCAAGAATCCCGAAGATCTGGCGCGGCTGCCCGAGGGACCAGGAAAAGAACCGTGGTACGATCACAAAGGTTTCTTCGAGCACAAGCTTGCCGAGCCCAACATTTTTGACCAGGGCAAAATCAAGTCCGAGACCGAAGCCCTGCGCATGCCCAATCTGCACTTGACTTCCGAGCAGATTCGCGCGCTCACCACCTTCCTGCTGGGAAGCGAAGAGAGTTCCCTGCCCTCCGACTACCAGTACCGCCCCGGCGACGCCCGCCACGATATTCAGGAAGGCTGGTGGGTGGTCAAAAAATACAACTGCATGGGATGCCATCAGTTCATCCCCGGCCAGAAAACCGTTCTCATGGGCTTGCCCCAGTACCGCGAGAATCAAGAGCAGCTGCCGCCCAAACTCCTGACCGAAGGCGCGCGCGTCGACCCCGAATGGCTGCGCCGGTTCCTGTCCAATCCGTCGCTAAGCGATACCGATACGAACCGCAACGGCGTGCGCCCATACTTGAAAGTCCGCATGCCCACGTTCTCTTTCTCGGATAACGAACTGCGCAAACTGGTGCGATTCTTCCAGGCCCTATCGCAGCAGCCGATGCCGTACATTCCCGAGCAGGTCCCAGTGTTGACCGCAAAGGAATCGGACATGGCTCGCAGCTTGTTCTCGAGCACAGCCGCTCCGTGCCTGAAGTGCCACGCGACGGGCGATCCTGCGCACGACAAAATAGCCACCGCGCCAAATTTCCTGCTTGCCAAGCAGCGCCTCAAACCAGACTGGGCGGAGCGCTGGGTGCTCGATCCGCAAGCCATCAGCCCCGGCACGTCGATGCCCTCTGGCCTTTTCCGGCGCGAAAATAATCACTGGGTTTTTGCCGGCCCAACCCCTTCGTCGTTCCAAGGGTATGAGAAAGACCAGTCAAAATTATTGGTGGATTATATTTTCCAATTAACTCCCGAAGACCAAAAACGCGTGGCCGCATCCATGGGACGAAGCAGTGCCTCAACCCAAACTCCGGCGAAGATCCAGCAGGCTCCCTCGCAACGGGCAAGCAATGGAGGTTCGCGGTAGAATGTTACGTTCTGTAGCGCCGCCGTCCCGGCGGCTGTCGCGAGGGCGTCCCGCCCGCGCATTCGGGGCAAGATTACCGGACCGTGGTTACCTGAATTAAGACTTTCAAGAGAACGTTCAACACTTCACGAAAGGGCGACATAATGAATAAGAAAACATCTGTAGCAATGTTTGGCATGCTCTGCCTTCTCGGCCTATGGCTTCTCGTAGGCTGTAGTAAGAAGGAGAACACAAACGAATCCCAATCTTCGGCACCTTCATCCGCGGCTCAGCCCGCGCCGGCAGCGACTCCCATCGATCCCAACACGGTAGCCTCCGTCAGCGGCACGGTGAAGTTCGACGGCACAGCTCCCAAGCCATCCAAGATCGATATGAGTCAAGACGCAGCATGCAAGGGCACCAACACGGCTGAGAACATCGTCGTTGACGGCGGCAAAGTAGCCAACGTTTTCGTATACGTAAAAGATGGCCTGGGCGACCGGACCTTCGACGTTCCCAAAGATTCCGTCAGTATCGATCAGAAGGGTTGCCAATATCATCCTCACGTGCTCGGTGTGATGACGGGACAGAACATTGAAATCAAGAACGACGACCAGACCACGCACAACATTCACCCGACGCCTCAAGCCAATCGCGAATGGAACGAATCTCAACCGCCAGCCGCCGCTCCGCTCGAGAAGAGTTTCGCCCGCGAAGAAATCATGTTGCCGGTAAAGTGCAACCAGCATCCATGGATGCGGATGTACATCAACGTGGCCAAGACCCCGTTCTATGCGGTAACTGGCGCGGATGGAAAATATGAAATCAAAGGCCTGCCGCCGGGCGATTACACGATCGCATTCGTGCAGGAGAAACTAGGCGAACAAACCCAAAAGGTCACGCTAGCCGCCAAAGGCAGCAAGACGGTAGACCAAACCTTCAAAGCACAGTAGCTGGTTCTAGTGGAGGACGGGCGTCTCGCCCGTCCTCTGGCTCGTGAGAATCACGTGGGGACGGCCGCCCTCGGCTGTCTAGCCGAGCGAAGCTCGGCATTGTAGCGCCGCCGTCCCGGCGGCTGTCGTGCGGGCGTCTCGCCCGCACAGCGGGGCAAGATGCCGGCGCTACAATAGAGTCGGAGGAAGATCTGAAATCCCTCGCCACACCGTACAATCGCGCGCACCACCGCTTTGCTGTCTTCGTCGCGTGCGCGACTTTTGTTCTAATCATTGCCGGGGCTCTCGTCACCAGCAACGACGCCGGCCTCTCCATCCCCGATTGGCCCACGTCTTTCGGATCCTTCAGCGTCCCGCCGCTGCATGGCGGAATAAAGTTCGAGTGGAGCCATCGCGCCATCGCCGGGTCTATCGTGATACTCACGATCTCCATCGCAGCATGGACCTGGTTCGCTGACCGCCGCCGCTGGATGAAATGGCTGGGCGTCGCCGCTCTCGGCACCGTGATAATGCAAGCAATCCTCGGCGGCCTGACAGTCCGGTTATTTCAGCCGCCGTGGGTCTCGTCCGCGCACGCTGCCGTGGGACAAACCTTCTTCTGCATCGCGGTTGCCATTGCCATGTTCACCGGGCGCAAATGGATCGAAGAAGTTCCGCAGATCGAGTTCGACAACCGCCGTCCCAGCCTCATCACGCTGACGCTGCTCTCCATCTTCGTGCTCTACGTTCAACTTATCCTGGGTGCCATGTTCCGCCATCACGGGATGAGTTGGTGGCCGCACGTTGCCAATGCCGCCATTGTTGCCTTCGTACTGACCTGGACCGCGATCCGCGCGTTGTGGCAGTTCTCAAAGATTGAAGCCGTTCGTCGTCCCGCAATTCTTCTAGTCTCGCTGATGATCGCGCAGCTTTGTCTGGGCTTCATCGCATTTCTGACCCGGGTAGCCTGGGGCCGCGATGCGGTTCAACCCGAACTGCCGATGGTGATCTCGACCGTCGCCCACGTCGCGGTCGGAGCCCTGCTTCTGGCGACCGCCGTCATTCTCGCCATTCAAGTCTGGCGACAGGTTCCAGTGTCTTTTGAAGAGCCAGTTCCCAACCCAACCCGAAAGCCTGTAGCTGCGTGACCCGTTACCCAACGTCTCATCGTAGAATGACCTGTGGCCTCTAAGACTCCATTTGCTGTCGCTAGCGCCGAGACCGGCCTTGCTGTCGAACCCGCTGTCATTTCCGTGCAAGATGTCGTGCACCGTTACGGCGACCGCGCCGCCCTGAACGGCGTGTCCTTCGACGTTCGTCAGGCCGAACTTTTCGGACTGCTGGGGCCAAACGGAAGCGGCAAGACAACTTTGTTTCGCATCCTCTCCACGTTAATGATTCCAGTAAGCGGACACGCTACAATCATGGGATTCGACGTCGCCCGCGACCCCAACAAGTTGCGCCGTCAAATCGGCGTGGTCTTTCAGGCCCAAAGCATTGACATAAAGCTAACCGCCGCGGAGAATCTGTGGCACCAGGGACATCTCTATGGCTTGCACGGCGCCTCACTAAAATCCCGGATTGCAGAAATGCTCGGCCGGGTTGGACTGGAGGATCGTGCAAGCGAAA
Source organism: uncultured Acidobacteriota bacterium (assembly GCA_963832245.1). GTDB lineage: Bacteria > Acidobacteriota > Terriglobia > Terriglobales > Acidobacteriaceae > JABDBE01. Next base: position 314,262 of record CAWHTG010000003.1, on the reverse strand, counting down.
AAGCAGAAACCTTCTCTGGAGGAATGCAGCGGCGTCTGGAATTAGCCAAGGGACTGCTTCATCATCCGTCGGTCCTCTTGCTCGACGAACCCACGACCGGCCTCGATCCGGGTGCTCGGCGCGATCTCTGGCAATACCTTGGAATCCTGCGTGATGAAGAAAGAGTCACTGTAATTGTCACGACCCATCTCATGGAAGAAGCCGAGCGTTGCGATCGCCTGGCAATCCTGAACGAAGGGAAAGTGGTAGCGCTGGGCACCCCGGACGATCTTAAGCATGAAATCGGCGGAGACGTGATTCTGCTCGACGCGAAGAGCCCAGAGTCGCTCGCAGAAAGAATCCGCACCCGCTTCAACTTGGACGCACAGGTGCTTCATGGACAGGTCCGAATCGAACGTGAGAACGGCCATCGCTTCATTACCGATGTGGTCGAAGCTTTTCCGGGCGAGATTGAGGCAATCTCCGTAAGCAAGCCAACGCTCGAAGACGTTTTCATCCACCGCACCGGCCACCGCTTTTGGACCGAAGGCGGAGAAGAAGAAAAGTAGCGCCGCCGTCCCGGCGGCAGTCGTGGGGGCGTCTCGCCCGCACAGCGAAGGCAGGATGGCGCAACCAGGAGTTGGCAACCAATGATGCTAGCGCTTTCGGTCATACTCGGGATCGTCCCGCTCATGGGAGTGGCATGGATCGTTCTGAAAGCAAGCGTCACTACGGTCGACGGTCTCTTCATGAGCCTGATCCTACTGACACTGTCCGGCATTCTTTTTCTGAATGCATTCCTCGAGGTTCGGGGAAGACTCAAGAAATCCGCAGCGCCGCCAGCGCAGAAAACGAGTTGACGTGGTCACACAAAGCCGAGCTTTACCCGCGCAAGCCGCCCCAACTTCCAGCGGAGCACTGCTTCCCGCCTTCACCCTGTGGTGGCGAGAGATAGTCCGCTTCTACCGCCAGCGTTCGCGTGTAGTCGGCGTGATCGCGTCTCCGTTACTATTCTGGCTGGTCATCGGCTCCGGCTTCGGCACTTCGTTCCGCTCAGGCAATGCCGCAGGACAGCAACACTATCTCGATTACTTTTATCCCGGCGCGCTTATCATGATTGTTCTGTTCACGTCGATTTTTGCCATGATGTCGTTGATTGAAGACCGGAAAGAAGGATTTTTATTATCGGTCATGGTGGCGCCGGTTCCTCGCTCTGCCATCGTGCTTGGCAAAGTTCTGGGCGGAACAACTTTGGCCGCCATTCAAGGTCTGATCTTTTTGGCCTTCGCGCCTTTCGTCGGCGTACGCTTGGGGTTCGTCGATTTTCTGCTGGTCGTATTTGTGGTTTTCCTGGTTTCCTTTGCGCTCACATCCCTAGGATTCGCCATCGCCTGGCCCATGGATTCCACGCAGGCGTTCCATGCCATCATCAATCTTTTTCTGATTCCACTCTGGCTGCTCTCGGGCGCCCTATTTCCGCTCTCGGGAGCCTCGGGATGGCTGCGCCTCGTGATGCGCCTGAACCCGCTGACCTACGGCGTCGAGGCCCTTCGAAATCTCCTGTACCCCGAAAGCCCCAGGGTGCTGCCGCTCCCGGCCTCTATCGCCGCGCTGGCCTTGTTCACGCTCGTTATCTTTGGTCTATGCTTCTTCCGAGTAAACCGCCGCACGACAAGGCCAGCCGCATGAGAAATCTTCACCACAGAGACACAAAGTCACAGAGAAATTCTCTTATTTATTTTTCTCTGTGACTCTGTGGTGAAATGTTCTTGAATGTCTACGGTACTGCTAAAGATCGACGTTTCCGGCACGGTGGGCGATGAAGCCTGGCGCGGGATCCAGCAGTTCGACCAAATCCAGAGTGCGGATTTCGGCCCTCAGTTCGGCAGCGGCGGACGCTGCAATCATCCACTAAACGCGCCGCACAACAAAGGAGAATGGATCGGCGCCGAAATCCACCTGCAGACCCCGCTTCTAGCCCAATACGCCGTCTCCCATTACCTGGAACAAGACCGCGTGCTCGATGCTGATGTGGTCGAATAACTCAGCAACCTTTCTGCTATATTTCGGATATCCCATGTCTGTTTCTCCCAACGCAAGTGCGCAAATTACGTCTGAAGCCAGCAAGCCTCCGAAGCCGCGCATGTCTACCCGCAACCGGTTGCTCTTCTTCGTGACCGGTTGGCTAATCGTGCTAATGCCGTTCTTGTTCTGGTGGAACACCTGGTTCGGACGTCAACTCTCCGATAAACAACTGACCGAGTATCTGCAGGACGAGAAGCATCCTCGCCACATTCAACATGCCTTAGTGCAGATGGGCGAGCGCATGACTCGACACGACGCGAGGGTGACGAAGTGGTATCCGCAGGTCGTCCGCTTGTCCGCAGATCCAGTCGAAGAAGTCCGCAATACCGACGCCTGGGTCATGGGACAAGACACATCCGGCGCCGGTTTCCATGAAGCTCTCCTGAAAATGCTCGCCGATCCTTCACTAATGGTGCGCGGCAACGCCGCGCTTTCGCTCGTCCGTTTCGGCGACCCAACCGGAAGGCCCCAAATCCTCGAACTGCTGCAGCCAGCTACGGTCAGCGCGTCGCAATCAGGGAAAGTGATCGACACCAGCGCGATAGGCACTGCTATTCGCCAGGGAGGGATCGTCGCTAAATTGCAGGAGGGCACCCAGACCATAGAAATCCGTTCGCCAATCAGCGGCCGGCTGCGGGCGGTATCCACACGAACCGGAGAAACAGTAGCGGCTGGAACACAACTCGCAACCATCGATCCAGGCACGGAACAGGTCTGGGAGGCGTTGCGCGCGCTTTATCTAATCGGCCAGCCAGAGGACATTGCCCCAGTCCTTCCCTATGAACGCGAACTTCCCGACATCCCCGACCACGTGCGCAAGCAAGCCGTAGAAACAGAAAAAGCGATTCGAGAAAGAACCAACCACTAGCCGCTGGAATATACTGCCGCGGGAGTTTAACGCTGTCGTCTTGAGAGAGCGGCGCCCTTGGCAAAGCCAAGGACTCTTAGCGAAGGATCCATGCATTTGTGCTTGCAGCGCCAAGCCCAACCCGTCGCATAGAAACCCAAGTTCGGACCATATCACGCATTTTCGGGACACAACATTAGGGAGGACCAACAATGCCCCAAACGCTAGGATATGTCGCGCTGGTCGTCCGCGATTACGACGAAGCACTAGCTTTCTTCACCCTGTCGCTCGGTTTCAGCGTGCTCGAGGATAGTATTTCCAAAGATCGCTTGGGAAACAACAAGCGCTGGCTACTTGTCAGTCCTCCGGGATCTCGCGGAACCAGCCTGCTGCTCGCCCGAGCGTCTACGCCCGAAGAGGCTAGCCGCATTGGCAACCAAACCGGCGGCCGTGTCTTTCTATTTCTCCACACTGATGATTTCTGGCGAGACTACCATGAAATGCGATCACGAGGCGTGAAGTTCAGAGAGGAACCGCGGCAAGAAGCCTACGGCACAGTCGCAGTCTTCGAAGACCTATACGGCAACAAGTGGGATCTACTCGAACTGAAGGACAAAGAACTGAAAGCTGACGGCTGAAAGCTAGATGGGCATCACGCCAACTTCTTTTTCCACTTCGACCGTGTCCACCATCACAATCGCATCCCAAGGACAGCCATCAAGGAAACACCCATCCGGTCCCTTGCTGATGCACTTCTTGCATCCGATACAAAGGATCGGGTCGACCTGGATCCTGCCAAACGGCGGATGATCTTCGTCCGGAACCCAAAACATGCAATCTTCTACCGGGCAATACTCCACGCAAGCCGGTGAGCCCGCGCACCCGGTGCAGCACTCGGTAATCACCGCCAACTCCTTTGGCTTCTTCTTTCGAGGAGTCAGCAGCCCTTTGGATTTGGGTTCGAATTTAAGCTCGTCGGGCACCATCCCGGCGGGTTTGGACTCCGCTTCAGCAGCCATGGCACAGATTATACCGTACCGCGCCAGGTTTCTAGCCAGCCTAGAACGCTCCGGACGTACACCTTTGTGTAACTTTGTGTCCTTTGTGGTGGATGAATTTTAGACACTACCAAGAAAACCCAAAAGGTTCTTATCGACAAAACCGCTTATCCGAGAAAATCCGGTTGTTTCATTTTGGCCCCAGCCCGTCCCCGTCCCACTGCCTTTCGCTCAAAGCCTTCGCTATTTCTGATATATTGGCCTTCCAGCCCCATTTTCGTCATCCATTCTCGCGTCTCGCCCCGGGGCGAAAGGAGCAGCACTCATGAAGAGCGTCAACAAAGTCATCCTAATCGGAAATCTGGGCAAAGACCCCGAGGTGAAATACACTCAAGCCGGCATGCCGGTCGCCAAGTTCACGCTGGCCACCAACGACCGCTTTAAGGACAAGGAGGGCCAGTGGCAGGATCGCACCGAGTGGCACAACATCGTCGCTTTTCAACGCTTGGCTGAGATCGTCGGCGAATACCTGAAAAAAGGCGGCAAGTGCTACATCGAAGGCAGCCTGCGCACCAGTTCCTGGGACGACAAAGAAACCGGCCAAAAGAAATACAAAACTGAAATCATCGCCAACGACCTGGTCCTCCTAAGCGGACGCGGCGAAGCTACCGCTGACGATTCCGGCAGCCGTGCACGCGGCGCCTCCGCCGGCGGAAACAATTTCGACCAGCGCGCCCCCGAGCCGGAACACGCTGCCGCCTCAACTCCAATCAGCGACGAAGATATTCCGTTCTAGGGTCTCGCTCCGGGATAAGTGTGCTGCAGCGCACGATCCATGAGCTCTCCGTCCCTATCCCCTGATGGGCCGAAAGTCTCGTTGACATCCTTGGGCACAGGTGTACCATCTTCGCGGCCTAATTTCAGGAGGATGCCTCATGACAAACCCAGGGCAGCGCCGGAATTGGTTTTCGGCAGTAGGGTTGTATGTGACAAGGGCCGCGCTGAGGCTGGCGGTAGTGTCTCTGCCACTGCTGATCGCGTTTCCGTCTGCGCAAGGGCAGTTCAAAGTGCTCCACACATTTTCGGGCAAGGCAGACGGGGGACGCCCCAGCGCAGCCGTCATTCGCGACGCGTCGGGCAACTTCTACGGCACCACGCTGTGGGGCGGCAATCTCAGCTGCAACTCCGGAAATGGTTGCGGCGTGGTGTACAAGCTGACCATTGCCGGCAAGGAAACTGTGCTGCACAAGTTCACGGGGGGCAAGGACGGAGCCTATCCCTCCGCAGCTTTGATTATGGACGCGCAGGGCAACTTGTATGGCACAACCACAGCCGGTGGAAACACCGGATGTTTCAATCAAGGTTGTGGGATCGTGTTCAAGATCAATACCCTGGGCAAAGAGACTGTGCTGCACAGGTTCACGGGGGGAAAGGATGGAGGAGGACCGTCCTCAGCTCTGATCGTGGACAAGGCTGGCAACTTCTACGGCACTACTTCGGGCGATGGCGACCTCAACTGCAACGCCCCGTACGGCTGCGGAGTAGTGTACAAGCTGACCAGCACCGGCAAAGAAACTGTGCTGCACACATTTACTGGGTCGGACGGCGAAGCTCCCAATGTTGACAGTTTGGCCATGGACACGGCAGGAAATTTCTACGGAACCACTTCGCATGGCGGTGACCCAACCTGCGCCTGTGGAGTGGTGTTCAAGCTGACCGGCACCGGTAAGGAGACCGTCCTGCACACCTTCCTCGGTGGGACAGCGGATGGGTCCTATCCCCTTTCGGGCGTGACCCTGTACAACGGCAGCCTCTATGGAACTGCCGCTTTGAGCGGCGCAAACAACAAAGGAGTGTTGTTCGAAATAAAAAACCCCAGCGGGTCAGAACAACCCGCAGGAACCTTCAGCCTGTTGCACAGCTTCGGCAGCGGCACGGACGGGGCGACTCCCGCAGCAACCGTGACTTTTGATGCGCAGGGTAATCTCTACGGCACCACCGAGGTGGGCGGCACTTTAGGCTACGGGACGTTGTACAAAGTGGACACGACCGGAAAGGAAAGTGTGCTGTACAGCCTTAACTATTCATTGGACGGTGGAGTTCCACTCGCACCCGCCACCATCATTAAAGTCAAGGCTCCTCAATCACCACAAGATCTGTACGAGTGGTTTCTCTGCATGGCCAACGGCGGCACCCACGAAGAAGGCCCTGGCAGCGGGACGGTGGCCGAGGTGTTCTAGCGAAATTGGTGCACCAATTTCGCTAGAACACCTATCGGTCTGGCCAATAGCTCGGCGTAGCGCGGAAATCTGGGCAAGGAGCCGCGAGGTCAAATACGCTTCCCGCGACATGTCGTCTCGAATTATGGCGGCAAAGAACGGAGGCTGGACAACCTGGAACAAGACCTCATTGCTGTGGCAAAAAGTTCAAAGATCGAAATTCCCGTCGCTGATCTTCGGCGGAAAGGTCTGGTTGCTAACCTGCGCGAGCGGACTCAGCCACGGTGAAACGCGATCTGGAAAGTCTGTTCTGAAGACCTACGTCAACGCTTAAGACGCACTCTCGAACCTAATCAACTTACACTGGACGACACCAAGTAATCGCGGAAGCCGATCTCGGCATCCTAGTGTCTATGCAATTCGACCTGCGACAAATTCCCGAACCCTCTCCTCCTCCGATCAAGGAACCGCCAGAGGGTCCGGAAAATCCCGATATTCCGGTGCGAGAGCCTGATCCTGACGAACCGTTTCAAATGTGATTCTTAGGCTTGCGCTCTTTCGGCAGACCGTGCCACGGCGGCCCGCCAGCATTAACCTGGCATCGCGTCCCGATCGGCGAACGGCTACAATGTGTGCGGAGATTTCTATGGCATCACTCGCCAGCAAGACCTGTGTTCCCTGCCGCGGCGGCGGCCCGCCGCTCAAAGGAAAAGAACTGGAAGCGCTGCATCAGCAAGTGCCGAAGTGGAAGGTGGTCAACGAGCGCCAGATTACTCGTAACTTCAGCTTTCCCGATTTCAAACAAGCCCTGGATTTTGTGAATCGCGTAGGCGCGCTGGCCGAGGCGCAAGGACATCACCCTGACATTCTGCTGGCCTGGGGCAAAGCCGAAATCACATTGTGGACTCACAAGATCGATGGGCTGACCGAGAGCGATTTCATCATGGCAGCGAAGATCGATGCCCTGTAGTTGAGCGGTTCCAGGGAAACGACGAGACCTGAAGCGAAAAAGCCAGACACCGGCGACCCACTGCACACGCAAGAGCCCGTTACCGTTGCTTCCTTCCGGACCTGGCGGGGTTGGCGGGAGTGCGTCGCGCGGGACCGATGCCTGACCTGTTTAATTCTAACATTCCGATCGTACTCTTCCCTTTCGCAGCCGAATCGCCAACAATAGGACTGGATCATGACTCTCGCGGGTGGACTGCAATCCGAGACGCCCCGACTGCCCACGGCAGTCCAGCGCTATTTTGAAATCGCGCTCTATTTGCTCGTGCTATGCGGCTTCGCCATGCTGGTCTCGACCGGAGGCCTGGATGTCCCAACGGTGCTACTCGTAGGCACGGCGCTACTGTTTCGCGCATATCTGCTGAGCACAGCTCGCACTTTACTCATTCCCGAGAGCTGGACCACCACGCTCACCTTGGGTTACGTGGCCTTCTATCTTGCGGATTATTTCGTTTTTTCAGGCGTATTTGTCAGCGCCACGGTCCATCTCGTACTTTTCGTGATGGTGGTGCGCCTGTTCTCCGCCAAGCGCGACCGCGATTACTATTTCCTCGCCATCCTCTCCTTCCTCATGGTGCTCGCCGCAGCGGTGCTCACCGTGGACAGCACATTTCTGCTGGCTTTTGCTTTGTTCATGCTGATGGCGGTCGTAACCTGCATCCTGCTGGAGATGCGGCGCGCCGCTGCCAAAGCCACCGTTCGAGCCACTTTATCGAGTGACGAATCGGCCCATCGACGAATGGCCCTCTCAATAGCTGGAGCCTCGCCCGTGATTGCGTTCTCGATCATGTTGGGCGCTGCGGCTATTTTCTTTTTGCTGCCCCGCGTATCAAACGGATACCTCAGCGCTTTTGCTCGCAGCCGCGAGATCAGCACTGGCTTTAGCGACCAGGTACAGCTCGGTCAGATCGGCGAGATCCAACGCTCCAACGCACTGGTGATGCACATCCAGATCGACGGCGATGCGCACGGCTCGTACGACCTGAAGTGGCGCGGAGTGACGCTGAACGTCTTCGACGGCAAAACCTGGTCCAACCCTCACGCACAGCACGTGGTAACGAGTCTGGGCGATGGCCGTTTTGTCTTGTTGCATACCGAAGCGGAGTGGCGAAGGTTCCATGCTCAACCCGCACAGCCAATTCATTACCGCGTTTTGATGGAGCCTCTGGTCAGCAACGTTTTCTTCCTTGCGCCAACCGCCAGGCTTTTGCAAGGCAACTACCGTCTGCTATCCATGGATAACGGAGATGCGGTCTTTGATCTCGATCCCGAGCACCCCGTCGGCCGCTACGAGGCTACGTCCGACATTGCTCAGCCTAGCACTAGAGACTTGCGTACGGCCTCGAACGATTATCCGCCCGAGATCCTCTTGAACTATCTACAACTGCCGACGGTAGATGGTCGCGTCATCTCTCTCGCCAAACAGATCACAGCCTCCGCCGATAACAATTATGATAAGGCGGCCGCGGTGGAACTGTATCTACGCACCAAGTTTGGATACACGCTGCAACTTCCGCCAGCGGTTCCGCGTGATCCTGTGGCCAATTTCCTTTTCGAGCGCAAGCAAGGACATTGCGAGTACTTCGCGTCCGCAATGGCCATCATGCTGCGCACGTTGAGCATTCCTTCGCGAGTGGTGAACGGTTTCCGCACCGGAGAGTTCAACGACCTGACTTCGCAGTACCTGGTTCGCGCCAGCAATGCGCACTCCTGGGTAGAAGCATATTTTCCCGGTTATGGATGGGTGAGCTTTGATCCCACTCCGGCAGCGCCCGCGCAGATGCAAACGGGCTGGAGCCGCAGCATGCTGTATTTGGACGCGTTGGCGTCATTCTGGCGGGAATGGGTCATCAACTATGACGCCAGCCACCAGTACAGTCTGGGTCGCGAGGCCACACGCAACAGTCTGGAATGGATTCAGCGGGCACGAAATTGGGCACGCCGACACCATGAAGCGTTGCTAGCCGCAGCTCGTCGAACCCAGCACACGGTGTCCGATGCCCCCGTGAAGTGGAGTCTCGCCGGAGCGGCCGTTGCGCTCCTGCTCGTTCTAGCAGCGAACGCGCGAAGACTATGGGGAGGGCTTCGCAACCGTCGGCTGGCGGCTCATCCAGGAAAATCTCCGAGCCTGGCCGCAACCATCTGGTATGAACGTATGACGCGGGTGCTCGAAAAAAAAGGCTGGTCCAAATCGCCCGCGCAGACTCCAGCAGAATTCCTGATCGCTATTCAGGATGATGCAATCCGAGAGCCGATGGCGGCGTTCACCCAGCACTACGAGTCAGCGCGGTTTGGAGGTTCGGCTGAGGATGCCCAGCGTTTGCCGGAACTGTACGAAGAAATCTTAACGACGGTTCGTCGTTGATAGGCGGGACGATTCAGAACTGAGGCTGCTGCAGCGCCTGAAGGCGTTAATCATTTGCCCGCGGTTGCGGCATCGCTGAAGCGATGCCCTAATACGAATCGAGCACCTTTCAGCAGGCTTTTGCAGGCAAGCCGTATGGTCAGTGTGAGTTTGCCGCCAGCCACCACCGCCGCACCGCCACCGCCGACCAAATAGCCTCGATCACTCCGAAGGGCCAAGCGCCTTGGAGAAATCCATAGGCCGAGCCTAGCAAACATGCAACGCCGAATGCCAAAATGAACCATCGGCTTCGATGCTCAAAGGCATAACACACAAGCATTGCGGTGACGGCAAACAATCCGAACCACGTCAGTCGACTCAAGTAGTGGCTCCTGATCGATTCAAGAACATACGTGTCATCACGAGGGAAGCGAGCGACCTGGGCTTGTGCCGAAGCGGCGATAAACCGGGGCGTAGTCAAGAACCGAAATCGCTCGCTTCGCTCGTGCTGACAATGCGCTGTATTCTCTTATGTTTCAGCGATTTTTTCCACGCTCCAGGCGCGATCTTGCATGCCCGTTAGGAGGACGTTCCTGAATGTTAGAATAGAGAAATTACATGCCTCACCAGAATTCCACAGCAACCATCGAGAACACGCCACCAACCACTGAACCCGCGCCTCGGCCAAAGGTCGGTTTTGTCAGCCTGGGGTGCCCCAAGAACCTGGTGGACAGCGAAGTCATGATGGGCATGCTGGAGCAAGCGGGAGCTGAGTTGATCCCTCGCGCCGAAGACGCCGATGTTATTGTGGTCAACACTTGTTCGTTCATTGCCAGCGCGCAGCAGGAATCGGTGAACACCATTCTGGAAATGGCGCGTCACAAGACTGATGGTCGCGCCCGCAAACTGGTGGTTGCCGGTTGCCTGGTTGAACGTTTCCGTGACGATATCCGAAAGAACATTCCAGAAGTTGACGCCGTGGTGGGCACCGGCGAACTGGACAAGATTCTCGCAGCGGCCGGAGTCGCGCCTGCGCCAACCAAGTCTTCCCCATTTAATATTTTGACATCGCGACCCGAAGGCGACGCTCGTGAAGCGCAAGGGCGCTTCTCCCGTGAGTCATGGGACGGCGCAATTGCCGATCTGCCCAACTATCTGTACGACGAGTCAACGCCTCGCGTTTTAGCCACGCCGCGGTATACCGCGTACATCAAGATTGCCGAGGGCTGCGATCATCCGTGCACTTTCTGCATCATTCCACAGCTGCGTGGCAAGTTCCGCTCGCGCCGATTTGAATCCGTCATCGCCGAGGCCGAGCGCCTGGCCCGCTCCGGAGTGCGCGAGATCACGCTCATCGGACAAGATACGACCTGCTACGGCGAAGACTTTGGGCTCAAGGACGGGCTCGCGCTGCTGCTCGAAAAACTGGCTGGCATTGAAGACTTGCGCTGGATCCGTTTCCTGTACGCTTATCCCAATAAGATTACGGGCCGCCTGCTCGAAACCATCGCCTCTCACGAGAAGATTTGCGCCTATGTCGATGTGCCTCTGCAGCACGCGTCAGCAACGGTTCTGAAGCGCATGAAACGCGGCGGGGGCGCGGACGTTTTTCTGCGTTCGATTGAAAAGATGCGGAACACGATTCCCGGCGTCACCTTGAGAACTTCTTTCATCGTCGGCTTCCCCGGCGAAACCGAAAACGAATTCGAGCAGCTCTGCGAATTCGTCCGCCAGGCTGAATTTGATTGGATGGGCGCATTCGGCTACTCCGATCAGGAAGGGGCTCAAGCCTTAGCTCTGGACGAGAAACTTCCTGCCCGCGAGATCGAGCGGCGCCGCAAACACCTGATGCAGATTCAGCGCCGCATCAGCAAGAAGAGAATGAAGGCGCTGGTCGGCCAGGAACTTGACTTGCTGCTCGAAGGAGTATCCGACGAGAGCGACCTGCTACTCGAAGGACGCACAGCCATGCACGCTCCCGAAATCGATGGCAAAGTCTTTGTGAACGACGTTCCCGAGGGGCTCCAGCCGCTACCGGGTGAGTTCTACCGCTGCCAGATAACTGAGGCCCACGACTACGATCTGGTCGCGAAGATTATCTAGCTATGGCTCGTAAGCGCACTCTTAAGCTGAAATGTCCCACCTGCAAGAAGCCGGTGAAGAGCAAGGATGCGGAATTCCCGTTCTGCAGCGATCGGTGCCGCACGATCGATCTGGGCAAATGGGCGAGCGGAGCGTACGTGATCACATCACCGGTGCACGACACAGCCGACAGCATGCCGGATAATTCTGATGATGAAGACTGAGTCGGACCAAAAAAACCAAACCGACTCTGATCCCTCTTCTCGACCGCCATCCCGCCCCCGCGCTCCGCTCTGGGCCAAGCTGGTTGCGACTTTCTTTGGCGCAGGCCTTCTCCATCCCGGACCCGGCAGCTGGGGTTCGGCGGCCACGGTTTTACTTTGGTGGTTGCTAAACGGCTGGATCAACCCGCATTGGCAGACCGCCGCCACAATCTTATTGGCGACCGCAGCCGTGCTCATTGGCATTCCCGCGGCCACTCAGATGGCTCGGGCTACTGGCCTGAAAGACCCCCAGTTCGTGGTGATCGATGAAGTTGCCGGCCAGCTCATCACTTTGATTGCCGTACCGGTCTCGTGGAAATCTATGGTGCTGGGCTTTATACTTTTCCGAGGGTTCGATATCGTGAAGCCTCCGCCGCTGCGTCAACTAGAGCAACTTCCGGAGGGATTGGGCATCGTAATAGATGATGTCGGAGCTGGACTTTACGCTTTGATCCTGATGCACATGGCGCTGCATTTCGGTCTCTTGCCACGATAGTTTTTGCGGGAGTCACAACGCGAGGAAGTTGAAGGCGATGGGAATTTCTGACCGCTTGCTGGGCAAGACAAATGTTAACGGAAAGCCGCACATCGAAGCGGTCGTGCCCGCAGCTGCGCTACCCGGAGGCGAAGTACGAATTACCGGTCACGGCTTGCGTCCCCAGGATTTGCGGCGGCCCCGGGTGCGCTTTGGCGGAATCGAAGGCGCCGTCGTGATCAGTTCCGACGAATTCCTGGTGGCTCGCGTACCGCCGGGGGCTTCTTCCGGCCCGATAGTAGTCTCGACCAACGGGCACTCCAGCAATCCCCACCAGATCAAGGTCGCCGTTCCCATTGCCGAGAATCTGCACCCGGTAACGAATCCTGCGCTCGACGCCGAGGGCAACATCTACGTCAGTTTTTCTGGCAGCCGGGGACAGAAGGTTCCCGTCGCTATCTACAAGATCGACACCAATTACAACGTCAAGCCGTTCCTGGCGGACCTGATGAACGCTACTTCGATTGCCTTCGATCGTAGTGGTCAAATGTACGTTTCTTCGCGCTTTGATGGGACCGTATACCGCGTAGCTCCCAACGGCACCATGTCCTCCTACGCCGAGGGGATGGGCATCGCCACCGGCATTGCCTTCGACCGCGCCGAGAATCTTTATGTGGGCGACCGCAGCGGCACCATTTTCAAGATCGGCGCCGACCGGCAGATCTTCGTTTTCGCGACTCTCGAACCCAGCATTTCCGCTTACCACCTGGCTTTCGGCCCGCATGGAGATCTGTTCGTGACGGGACCGACCACATCCAGTTTTGATTGCGTTTACAAGATCACGCCGCAAGGGAACGTCTCCATTTTTTTCCGTGGCTTGGGACGTCCCCAGGGCATCGCGTTTGATGGGGACGGCAATCTATACGTGGCCACATCACTTTCGGGCAAACGCGGCATCGTCAAGATCACTCCGAGTGGTGAGGCATCTTTGGCCGTAGCGGGCGCGGGTCTAGTCGGTCTCGCTTTCGCCCCGGGTCGCTCGGTAGTTTTGGCGACGAACAGCGCTGTTCATCATCTTGCCTGGAACATTCAAGGATTGCAGCCAGCTGATTTCCCGGCCTGAAGGCATTCAGCACTCAGCATTCAGCCCTGAGAGCCAGCCGTGTGAATGAGGGAAAACCCATGCCTGACCTTCGTTTGCCTTCCAATCGTTTACACTTTTACTGGTGAACGCCGAGATCATCGCTATTGGGTCCGAGTTGCTGACACCTTTTCGTCAGGACACGAACTCGCTTTATCTGACCGAAAAGCTTAATCAGCTTGGCGTAGAGGTGATCTTCAAGACTATCGTTGGAGACAGCCGCGAACGTCTCACGGGAGCAGCCAGTCTCGCTATGTCGCGAGCCGAGATAGTCATTTTTATGGGCGGACTCGGCCCGACTGAGGACGACCTCACCCGGGAAGCGGTCGCGGATGCGCTGGGACTCGAACTTCAGCGCGACCCGGCGATTATCACTAGTCTCGAGCAACGATTCGCCGCTCGCGGTTGGAAGATGGCAGCAAACAATCTAAAGCAGGCGGACGTGATCACCGGTGCAATCGTCCTGCCCAACGCCAATGGCAGCGCCCCCGGACAGTGGATGAGCGGGAAATATGAAGGCCGGGAAAGAATCATCATGTTGCTTCCCGGGCCTCCGCACGAACTAAAGGCCCTCTTCGAGGAGCAATGCCTCGCTCGCTTGCGTACCAAACTTCCGCCGCAATTCATCGCCACCCGCGAACTGAAAATTACCGGACTGGGCGAGTCGGCGTGCGATGCCCGGGTGGCGCCTATCTACAAGCCTTATACGGATGTACAAACGACGATACTGGCTGGAGCCGGCGAAATTCAGCTGCATCTCAAAACTCGCGCCGCTTCGCTTGAAGCAGCTCAGTCGCGAGTCGATGAACTGGTCGCCAAAATCGAAGAAGAGCTTGGGGACTCCGTCTTTTCTGATAACGGCGATTCCATGGAACAGATCGTCGGCTACTATTTGCAGATGCGCAACGCTACGTTGGCCGTCGCGGAATCCTGCACTGGTGGCTTGCTGGCCGAGCGCATCACTTCGGTCAGCGGAAGCTCGCGGTACTTTCTGGGCGGCGCTGTGGTTTATTCGAACCAGTTGAAAACCGCGTTCGTAGACGTTCCCGCGCAATTGATCGAGAAGCACGGCGCAGTGAGCCCCGAAGTAGCCGCCGCTTTGGCGGAAGGAATTCGCCGGCGCACAGGCGCAACTTTAGGCTTGGGCATTACCGGCGTCGCGGGTCCGGCCGGCGGTACCGACGCCAAACCGGTTGGACTGGTCTTCCACGCTCTAGCCAGCGACGCAGGAACCGAAGTCGTAGAACGCAAATTTCCCGGAGATCGTAAACGCATCCGCCACTTTGCCAGCCAGCAGGCGCTGGACATGGTGAGAAGAAAGCTGATGTAGATCGGTCCTTGCCCGTTGGCCGTTGGTCGTCAGGCGGATAGTTTTGGCCAACGACCAACGACGAACGACCAACGACGGTTATGCGAGTCTTTGTTGCCCTCGACATTGAAGCCGCCATCCGCCAGCGCATTCAGCGCTTCGTGGAAGGCGTGAGCGGCTTCGCGCCGGACGCCCGCTGGGTCCGCCCGGAATCTCTGCACATCACATTGAAATTCATAGGCGAGAAGCCCATCGAGACCGTAGAAGAAATTAAGCGCGTCCTTTCCGGCATCCGCACCGAGGCCATCGAGATCACAATTCGTGGCTATGGATTCTTTCCCACGGCAAAAGCCGCCCGCGTCTTCTGGGTGGGAATCGAATCCGGCCCGCAACTCGCCGTTCTAGCGAAAGCGGTCGACGAGGCCACCACCGCCCTCGATATCCCGAAAGAAGATCACCCTTTCGCTCCGCACTTGACGTTGGCGCGCGGCGGCGGACACTCCGGCGCACCTCGCTGGCGCAAAGGCGATCTTCCCAACAAGAATTTCCAACGGCTGCAGGAAAAATTGGCCGTCCTGCCTACTCCCGAGTTTGGTACCATGACGGCCCACGAGTTTTTTTTGTACCAAAGTCAGCTCTCGCAAGGAGGTTCACGCTACACAAAGATCGCAGGCTTTCCCCTTAGGTAGCGCCGGCATCTTGCCGGCTGTCGCGAGGGTGTCGTGCCCTCGCCGGAGTGGCTGGAAAGTCTGCCGTCAGAAAGAGGATCGCTCCGACAAGGAATACAAATGAATGTTTTCCTCCTTACCGCCGCCTACAGCTACCTCTTGGGCTCCATCCCCTTCGGGTACATTCTGGTCCGCGCGTTTCGCGGACAGGATGTGCGGCAAACCGGTAGCGGCAACATCGGCGCAACCAACGTTTCTCGCACCTCGCCCGCGTTAGGCGCGCTCACCCTGGTTCTTGACGCTCTAAAGGGGCTCACTGCCGTCGCCGTCACGCGCATGCTCTTTCCAGGGCAGAATAGCTTGCTGGGTGCGGCCGCCTCTTTTGCGATTCTGGGTCATGTGTTCCCGGTGTGGCTCCGTCTCCGAGGCGGCAAAGGAGTGGCGACGGGATTGGGCTCCTTTGTTCTGCTTACGCCTAAAACCATTCTGGTGATGTTAGTGATCTTCGTCGTGGTGTTTCTGGCCTTCCGCTACGTATCCTTGGCGTCAATGGTCAGTGTGGCTCTCTTCCCGCTCCTGGCCTGGATTCTAGAGCCCTACCGCGACGCTCCGCAAATGCTGGCTTTTATTACTGCTGCTTCCCTCCTCATCATCGTTAAGCACCATGAAAACATCCGTCGCCTGCTCGCGCATACTGAATCCCGCTTCCAGTGGAGCCGCCGATGAGCGAGATTGCAGTCATTGGCGCTGGCGCGTGGGGCACCAGCCTTTCCATTGTCCTGGGACGAAAGGGCACGCACCGGGTAAGGTTGTGGGCCCACGAAAAAGAAGTGCGCGATTCCATTGCGTCGCACCAGACCAACGAGCTTTTTCTTCCGGGCCAATCCATTCCAGACCAAGTTTCCGTCACCGGCAGCCTTGAGGACGCGCTTCGTGCCGCCGAAATCGTCGTGAGCGTCATGCCTTCTCAACACTGCCGCAGTCTTTTCCAGAAAATGCGCCCATTTCTCCATCCCGGCATGCTGTTTGTAACTGCCACGAAGGGTCTGGAGGAAGGTTCTGTTTTGCGCATGACCGAAGTGATTTCGCTGGTGATCGGCTCTGACGCCGGCTTTGAGCCCCGTATCGGTGCGCTGAGTGGACCAACCTTCGCCAAAGAAGTCGCGCGCGGAGATCCCACGGCGATCACGATCGCATCAAGCGACAGCGGACTGGCGGAAACCGTCCAACGAGAATTTAGTGACCCGTGTTTCCGCGTCTACACTAACCCTGACGTGACTGGTGTGGAACTCGGGGGTGCGCTGAAAAATATTATCGCCATCGCCGCTGGCGTGTGCGACGGCCTCGGGCTTGGCCACAACTCTATCGCCGCCCTGATCACCCGCGGCCTGGCCGAAATCACCCGCTTGGTCGTAGTTTGTGGCGGCCGTCAGGATACGATGGCTGGACTCGCAGGCTTGGGCGATCTAGTCCTCACCTGCACCGGCGGCCTTTCCCGCAATCGCAGTGTCGGCGTAGAACTGGGTCGCGGGCGGAAACTGCCTGAGATTATCGCCGCCATGCACGGCATGGTGGCGGAAGGCGTTTTCACTACACACGCGGCCGTGGAACTCGCTAGTGCGCGCGGAGTTGAAATGCCCATCACCGCGCAGATCGATGCCGTACTGCACCGGGGCAAGTCGCCACGAGATGCGATCCACGACCTGATGACTCGCAGCGCCAAGAGCGAAGCGCCAATGTAGAGGCGGTAGGGCTAGAAACATTCAGGCCAAGCGGCAAGTATGGGGTCGCCTTGATCGCGTCCTCGAATCTTCGTAGTTTTACCCGCTACGGTTGGCTTGTCCTTGTGAAATTCGATCACTCTACCGCGCCGCTCGCGGGGTACCGACCTCACCTTTGTCGGAAAGAGATCTCGAGCGTAAAATTCGATCACTTTTGCCATAACATCATCCCATCCACTCGCACATTAACAGAGTTGCTTGAAATCTGCTGTCTTATTTGATGCTATGTGAGACCGTTCGGTCTCACATAGCGTAGGTCCACCGCGGCGTGCAGCGGGCCTACACTTGTGCGAAACCACCATCCACAAACAATTCGATTCCGGTGATGTAGCTACTGTCGTCGGATGCAAGAAACACCACGGCCTTAGCGATGTCATCGGGGGTCCCGACCCTGCCGAGCGGAACACTGCCGGACATCGTTTTCGCCCGCTCCTCGCCCCCGGCTCTGGAAGCCATCAGGCTTTTCAGCCCAGGTGTCTCGATAAAACCTGGGCTCACGGCGTTCACCCGAATGTGGCGGTTTTTTAAGTCCACCGTCCATGTCCGGGCGAACGAGCGCACGGCCGCTTTGGTGGCGCTATAAACGCTATTCGCTCCCAACGCTTTACTGGCGACGATGGATGCATTCAGGATGATGGAGGCACCCTCGGGCAGCAGCGGAAGTGCTTTCTGTACTGTGAAAAGCAGGCCTTTCACATTGATGTCGAAGATCGAGTTATAGTGCTCCTCAGTTAACTCGCCGAAGGGAACCAACTTCGCAGCACCAGCATTGGCAAACACAATATCGAGTTTGCCCTTCTCCTGCTTGATTTGGGCGAAGAGGCGATCAAGATCGCCAAGGTTCGACACGTCTCCTCGAACGCCGGTCACATTTCTTCCGATCTCTTTTATTGCCGCAGCCAACTCCCGATCACGGCGCCCCGTGATGAAGACGTACGCGCCCTCGTTTACAAACTGCTTGGCCGTTGCAAGTCCAATGCCGCTATTGCCACCAGTAATGAGTGAGATTTTTCCTTCCAGCTTACCCATGGGGTTGCTCCTTAGTTGTCTCGATTGTCCAAGAAGTCTTCATTTCTGCCATTTCGGTTCTCCGTTTGTACGGCCTACGATTTGCAAGCTTCAGGGACGCCCCATTACATGCAGATGTGCATAAGGCGATCCTGCCCACATGATGTAGGCGCCAGTCGGCTTATGCGTGGTTGGCAGTCCTGTAGTCTTCGGATCGAACGGCCACATGATCATCCAGTGCGGACCCACGGTGATTGCCGGACTGGTTTTGTCATTGGGGTCGGAATCGCTCCGCTGCGTAGCGCCTGCGAGCATGTAAGTGATACCCGGGACCGTGTTGGTCGGTTTGGGTTTATGGGCTTTGGCGTCGGCGAACCACTGCAACGAAGCAGCGTCTATACACATGGGTGGCTCCCCAATCACCTTGGGGTTTCCAGGCATACAGGTGAAACCGTTGCTGCCCTCGCGCAGGACTACAGTATTGCCTTCCGCATCGGTGTCAATAATTCGAGCTGATCTGGCAATGTCATCAGGGCCGGCGGACATCGCCCGCGCTATTTTGCCTTGCGAAGTATCGCTGGCGTCCGTTGTAGAGTTTTGAACCGGAGTGCTCGCCTGAACCGGCCGTCCAAAATTCGCCTCTGTGACTAGAAGCATCGCGGTGGCAGCCGCGAGGAAGAAAAGGGTTCTTTTTGCAAGCTTCATATATCCCGCCTTTCATTGACCGTTTCGCACATAACTTGAAATCAATGGACCCACCGGTTCGTTTCGCGATCAGAGTCTCCGACAACCACGCGCTCTTGGCGACCCTGCCACAGCGCGGTCGCAATCCTCTTCGCGCACGAATCACAGGCGAAGATGAATCGGCAACTAGGGTCGTGACTGGTTCTTGGCGGCAAACCTTGCATGCCGGTGGAATGGAAAGTTGCATTCACTCGTCGAAATTTGTGCCACGCCAGGGCCATTTTCAATTCTCTCGACCTTTAACCGGCCCTTAGCCCGATCAGATGACGGATGAGACCGAGCGGTCGCAGCGTTAGGCAAAATAAATTTGGTCAGCGGATACGAACGAAAGAATATGAATTATTGAGGGTTAGCCTGAGAGAGCTGTTCTAGGAGCAGACGTCAAACAAGCAGTAAGAGGATTACCGTCCTTCGGCTCTCTGGCCGCGAAGCACCATACACGTGGAAGCCGCTTTTGCGACCAATCGGTTCTCCTCGTCGGTGATGGTGCACTCGACGTAGCCGACCGTGTGGCCCCGCCGCACCACCGTTCCTTCCGCTTTGAGTTGTGCCTGCCAGACCGGGCGAAAGAAATTGATTTTCAATTCCACGGTAGTAAAGGATTCATCTGGGCCGAGAGTACTCGCAAACGCAATACCCATCGCCGCATCGGCAATGTCGCAAAGAATTCCGCCGTGCAGTGTTCCCATGGGATTTGCATGCTGTGGCCCGGCTTTCAAGACGACCGTCGCCCGCCCGTCAGCGACGTCTTTTGCCTCAAATCCAATCAGGCGTGCAATGGGAACGTCGTTCGTCTTTGCGCGTTCCCTGAAGTCCGCTTGCGAGGGAATTTCTTGAATACTCATGACTTGTCGGCTCCGGCCTTCGATTTCCGTCCACGAACTTTGGTTTCGAGATATTCCTCCAGATGACGGACGGCGAGGTCGCGAGGCTCTTCCTTCTTCTGCAGACGGCTCACCATTATGCTGCCTTCAAGCGTACTTGCAATCAAGGTGGCCAATTTCGCCGAATCGACATCGGCACGCACCTCGCCTCGGCGTTGCCCCTCCTCGGCAATTGATTGCAGACGGTTAAGCAAGGAACTGAGCGCCTGGCGGGCTTTGGCTCGCAACTGAGGATTGCCATCGTCGGAATCGATAGCCGTGTTCAGCAGCGGGCAGCCTCCCGGCACCAGCCCGGTGCGCCGGTCGCGAAAGTTCCTCACGATTTGTTTGAGACGATCAACGGTATTCGGGATCTCTTCTGTTCTTTCGAAGCGGGCATCCATTGCAACTTTCCAAGCGTGGTCGAAGGCGTCTCCCGCAAGCTCTTCTTTGCTGTCAAAGTGCCTGTAAATCCCGCCTTTTTCCAGACCAGTGGCTCGCATGAGATCGGAGAGTGCAGCGCCGTCGTATCCTTTTTGATTGAAGATTGGCGCTGCCTTACGAATGATGTCTTGCCGAGTCTGCTCGCCTTTGCGCACGTTCTGCTCCTAGTAATACCAAGCCAGCGATAATACGGCTCGCTGACCGCACAATACAACTCTTTGGATGAGACCGACCGGTCCCAGGTCGCATTTGATATGCGGCCAGTGAGCGGAATTAGCCATTTGGACGCCCGCGCCCGGTTCCGCTAACACCCCTTGGGGTATTCACGACTTGTGAAAACCTGTAGGAAGCGGACTTCCTCGAACACTGCCAGAAACAGATCGCGACGTTGCGGGCTAGCCAGCCAGGATTGCCGAGGATAACAACTGCAGGTGATGAAATGCAGCTCGTTTGTGCCGTACTAGCGTCGTGGATGGTTGGACACAAAGCCAGCTTATACCTGGCTGCAAAGAAAAGCTGTGACATCCGACCTCGGCCCGTCCCCCACCTTTACAAAAAACGTAAAGGTGGGCCCCCCGGTTCTGTTTCCAGGACGCTTGGGCCACTTACTCGGTATCTATCAAGAAGCCCGCCAACCCGGCTAGCGTCTGCCGCCAATCTGTCTGCGGCGAATTTGCAATAGCTGATGCAGGAGAAAAAGCATCGCGAGCGAGACCACAAAGACCAGCCATCCAGAGAAGGCGTGAAAGAAGCCTTCTGCTTTTCCCGGATCCCAGTATTGCACCAGCAAGCCGGTGCCCACGATACGCATGCAGTTGGCCGCGACGGCTATGGGAATCGAGGCAAGTGCCAGAACCACGCGAACCCACACACGAGTCTCGAACACGAGTCCGTAGATAACGGCGAGAGTCGCCAGGGAAACAAGAGGTCGGACCCCGCTGCAGGCTTCTGCAACTTCCAGTGTCATGGCGGGCAGGTGAATGACGTTGCCTTCGCGAAGCACGGGCACACCCGCGATGGGCAACAGGAGTGCTGCTAACGCTGGACGCCAGCATTTGAAGAGGAAGGGTGATTTGGCTAAAGACGATCGCGGGAATTGGAATCATCAGGATCAGGAATGCCCAGGGAAAGAGCACCGCGCGAAACATATTCCATCCGCAGAAGCAAATCTTGACTGCCTTGCTGGTCAAGGACGCTCCAGACAGGAGCGGTTTCGACGAACTCGATCATATGGACGACCCGCCGATCGGAATCCAAACCGGGAGCGGAGCCGGCTCGCGCGTTGAGCGCGGTTCTTAAAGCGCTCTCCTCGCCCAGCAGCAGAACGTCGTCGTCGAGAAACGTCATCGCCATTCCTTCGGACGCAGGATAGAGTTCGGAGTTTTGATACTTTACTGGCCTTGGGGTCTGCTGCTGCATTTTCTTGACCAGCACCGCAAAGGAATACGATCCGGAAGCCACCGCTATGGTTTTCAGTCCTTGCTTACCGTTGCGAAATGACGCAAAGGTTAGACCTTCTCGGTCCGGATTGATGCCAACGCCTTTGAGGACCCTTTCGAATGGCTTAAGATTGTCCGGCAACACTTGCGCATTCAAGGCCAACGCGGTGTCGGAGTTTTTAACAATTCGATAATCGACCGAAATGATTTGCTGAACTTCGGAAGGGATTACCTTTCGGGCCGCGGAAACAATTGGCGAAGCCCACGCCGCGGTGCCTAGGAATGTCATCACGCACAATACGATCTTCATCCTGATGTTATTCATCTTCTTTGTTGCCTCAATAACCTTTGTTCAAAATCTTTTCGACTTCGAAAAGTGCCAGGTCCGAAGTCTGATTACGTTACGAGGGCTCCAAAAGAAAATGCCGAGGCGCGACCAAAACCGGGGCTGCAGATTGATTGCTGTCGATTATAGAGCACAAGCTGACCAACAGGGTAGTGCAAAACCTTTCATCCTTGACTGGTTGAGTCATCGGGAAGACAATTGCCAGGCTCCCAGGTGAACGAGACTGTTAACGAGCTTATCCAGGAGAAACCAGTGAAAAAATCTATCGTGGGCACGTTGCTAGTTCTCATGTTCGTCGCCGTTGGTATCGCAGCGGCGCCTCCGTTAACCTTCACCTTCTCCGATGTGCACGCCAACAAAACGGCGCAGGAGACCGACACTTTCGCAGTCAACCAGTTCGGCACCATTGCCGGAGACTATGTCGATGCCAACGGCGTCCAGCATGCGATGATCCTGGGCAAGACTCTAAGGTCGATCGATCATCCGAATTGCACGACAAGTGGCGGCTTCTCCGCCGGTGCAATAGCGTTCTACGGTCTCAACAAATCCTGTGCGGCAGCCGGCTGGTGCACCAACACCACAACCGGTCGGTACGAAGGCTTTGTCTACGACTCCGGAAAATTCACTCCCATCAACTTCCCCAATTCCACTGGAACCCAGGCTATCGGAATCAATGACAAAGGCGATGTTGTCGGCCTCTACTTGGACTCCAGCGGCCTCCAGCATGGCTTTGTAAAGACAGGTACCAAGTACAAGAGCATCGACGTGAGTGGGGGGACCAGTACCGAAGCCTGGGGAATCAACAATAGCGGCCAGATCACCGTGTTTGCCATCGGTTCAACTGGAGGTTATGAAAGTTTTCTCTACAACGGAACAACCTTCAAGAAAGTCAGTGACCCCAACGCCAGCACAACCGGCACCATTGCCCGCATCGTAAACAATAACGGCGACGTCGCCGGCGCCTATTTCAATTCCAGCGGCGCCGAAGTTGGCTTCCTGCTTCACGCCGGCAAGTACTATGACGTCGTGGACCCGAAAGGCAACAATGTAACTAAACCCGACGGGCTCAATGACACGCTCGAAATGGTAGGACGGTACACCTCGACCACGGGCGCAACCGTCGGCTTCAAAGCCACCACGAAGTGACAACCTGCGCACCCGCCGCCTCAATATTTCATGCGGCGGGTGCCCCACCTCTCGCGCCTTTCGAGAGGTGGGACGGGTGGCCCATCCTTTCCCGAACTTTGCGAAGCCGGGGCGAAAATCATCCCCCTACCAGATCCGCTGTACGTCGTATTGATCGAGAACGCTATCCCCGCTCAGAACCGGCACATTGAGCGCCTGTGCCTGAGCCACTAACAAGCGGTCAAAAGGATCGCGATGATGCAAAGGCAGCAAACCCGCCCGAACGGCTTGCTCCATGCTGATTGGTAGTTCCTCAAACCCTTCCTCCGCCGTATAGCGCGGCAACTCGGTCGTCAGAGAAAGAGCATCGAACTTCCCGAGATTCACCTTGATCGCCAGCTCCCAGGCAACGGCAGCCGATACTAATACGGTGTTGTTCGGATCGGCGATTATCGCGGAAGCACGCCGCGATAGCCTGGGTTCGTTCCCGAACCACCAGATCAAAGCGTGAGTGTCCAGCAGAATTCTCATTTCGCCGGGGTCAACCTGCAAACAACATCCGAAGCAAGACTCCTCTATCGCTGCGTCACTCGAAACCTAAATCTGACAACTCCTGCTCGGTGAGCGGATCGAACGCGTCCGCCGTCCAAGAAATCAGCCCCTTGAGCCTGCCAGGAACACGCTTCCTAGCGGCGGAGTTCAACGCCACCAACTTGGCGATCGGCTGGCTGCCGCGAGCGATGACGACTTCTTTGCCAGAGCAGGCCTCCTCCAGCAACCGCGAAAGGTTCGTCTTGGCTTGATGAACTGTGTACTTCATGGTTAGCTAATTATATTAGCTAATATCAGCGCCAGTCAACCGATTTCCGAGTGTTCGGTGCCCCACATCTCGCGGCTTTCGAGATGTACGTGGTGGAAACCCGCCTAAGAACCCGCAGCGCGAAAATCTTGTCAAGCCCCCCAGACCACACTTTTCGCTGCAACTCGCTCATTCCAGACGCAAAATAAAGTTCAAAATTTGGCGGGTTTACCCTATCGATTCTGCTACTCTGAAAATATAGGTGGGCAAACAGGCGCGGCTCAAATCCGCGCCTTTTTTATTGCCCCCAGTATTGAACACTCGAAACTTCTCTATCCATCCCGAGCAGTCAGGTTCAGACCTAATTTGAAGGAGAAAAGATCAGGCGCAGCCTAACCGCTGACGCCTCTCTTTATTTGTGCCATTGAAAAAACAGCAAGAAGTTCACCGCGTCGACAAACCACACCACGGCCACACCCGCAAACGGCTGGGAGAACTAGCCGAACTGGCGTTCATGCACAAGGCAGCGACTCTGGGCTTCGGAGTCGCCAAGCCTTATGGAGACAGCGACCGCTTCGACTTCATCGTCAGCTGGGACCGACGCTTATGGCGCGTGCAAGTAAAGTCCACTCGCACCGCCCAAGGTGGTGCCTACGAGATAGGTGCGCACGGCTGCTGGGGAGGTCATGACATTTACACCAAGGATGAAATTGATCTCATCGCCGCCTACGTAGTCCCCGAGGAGACCTGGTACGTGATCCCCATCGAAGCTACACGCGGCCGCAAGCGCCTGTGTCTCCATCCCAACGTCCGCCGCCGAGCATGCTACAAATACGAAAAGTACCGCGAAGCCTGGGGGCTGATGAAGTCACCCCACAAATCAGCGGGCGCTCCATCCTAACGTCGTGCTTGTCGATGTCAGGGTGAGACTTTGACCCTGTTTGCGTCAAATTGAAAGCACCGCCTACAGGGCGCCCCACATCGCCCTTTTCGAGATATACGTCCGGCAAGCCACTCCCGCACACGCGTCTCAACCCGCTGTCATCCTGAAGGAAGCGCAGACCTTCGCACCCGAAGGCCTGCCAACGAAGGATCTCTGCACCTCTACGTGGGCACCGGCCCGGGACTATGTTACCGGGAAGCGGTTGAGAATGAATCGAGCTGGACGGCGCGGCGACGTGACCAGCTTGGCGGGTATCCGGCGGTCCGCCGCCGAGGTTCAAGCGGACAACCGCATCCGCTCCGCACAGAAATTTGTCACCGCCGTGGGATAGCACGTCAAAGTCACTACCCGCTCCACGCGCACGCCTCCTAGTCGTAACATCCCTATTGCACTCGTGGACGGGACAGAGTCTGCCAGCGCTCAATGAGCGCTATGGCCTGATTTCGTAAATTGATTACTTAAATTGACCGGCAGAACCGTCTTCGGCAGTATCAAACCACGGCGCAACGTTGACAAACCGTCGGCCTGAAGAAGGGCCGGTTCTAATAGACGATTCTCGAACTGTTTTTGTGGGGTGCAGGTCACGGAACGTCGACGTTCAGTAAGAATGGTCGACTCAAAGTCGGAATTGGATTGCCGACGGCACTGAGTGCTCCCGTGGTCGGGTCTATAGCGAATACCCAGGATCTGATTGGAGTCCGCCTCGTAGAGAAACTTCCCATCTGGAGTGGCAGTCAAGCCGCTTGGATTTGTTCCGCCTGCAAATGGAGAGCCGCTTATCTGGGTCAGCTCACCTGTTCCGGGCGCTATGCTGAATCCGACTATCCCTGCGGGTTGTCGACGTACAAGAATGTTCCAATCGTGGCGATGCCACCCGATAGACCAGAATGTGGGGCGCTTCCGAAAGACGGCAAACCTGGTACATAGGATGAGAGCGCACCAGTTGTAGCGTCTATAGTATACCCAGCGATGAAGCTAATCGTTGGCTGGCCTGCTTCTTGGGTGGCATAGCCTATGACGTATAAAAAACCGCCAGTCGCGTCCACCAACATGCTACTGGCCAATAGCGGCTCGAAACTGCAAGTTTGACAGGGAAGTAAGAAAGGCGAATCGGCCAGCACTGTCAGCGCTCCCGTGCTGGTGTCGACCGTCACCCCTGAGACGGATGCCGCAGCGTCGCCGTACAGGAAATTTCCCGACGGATGGACTGTGATGCTAGGGTTGAAGCCGAACGGGACGGACAAGGCGGAAATCGCAGTGAGCGCCCCGGTTGTGTTGTCAATGCTCAAATCATCGGCATCTGCGTCGAAATTGGAGACGTACAGAAACCGGCCCTGAGGATCCACAGCCATTCCCCCGGGAAGGGCGAAAGGCTGTGAGGGCGGTAATGAAAATGGCGAACCCGAAAGAGGAGTCAGCGTGCCTGCTGCCGTGCTGATGGCAAACCCGTCCACCTGATTTCTGAAAACCGCACTACCGAAAGTACCACCACCCGCTTCGTTATTTTCGCCGTCGGATACATAGAGAAATCCCAGCTTCGGAAGACTCACGATGCCTTGGTAGGGAGATGCGGGAGCGCCGCAAGGCAGAATAGGGCCTGGCGTGTAAGTGGGAGAGCTGAGTACGCCGCTGGCAGGATCGACCGTAAACCCTAAAATGGCGTTATTAGTGGTGGCATAAAGCAATTCCGACGGTTGCGGCGGCGCGGTCGAGCTTACGGTGAGCTGTGCGAGCGGACTTGTGACCGTGCCAGAGCGGGCAGTGATATTTGTGGTGCCGACGGCATTGGCGGTTGCTAGACCAGCCGAGCTTATCGTGGCAGTGGCTGGGTTGGAGGAAGTCCACGTCGCGCAGCTTGTAATGTCACCGGTGGTGCTGTCGCTGTAAGTTCCGGTCGCCACGAATTGTTGAGTTTGCTGGGGCATTAAAGTGGCGCGGTTCGGCATAATCGCAATAGACTTTATCGATGGCACTGCGAGCGGGATTGCTGGGCTTATTACCGAACCAGAACTCGCTGCGATATTGGTGGTGCCAACGGCTTTGGCAGTTGCCACCCCGGCCGTAGAGATGGTCGCGGTGCCGGGGTTGGAGGAGGACCAAATCACGCCGGCCAGAGGAAATTTTTCACTGCTGTCGCTGTAGTAGCCGCCCGCGACGAACTGACCCATTGCACCGACCTTTAACGACTCGTCTCCCTCTATGAAAATGGACACCAGTGTTGGCGGGATTACCGTGAGCGAGAAAAGCGGGCTTGTGACCGTGCCGGACTTGGCGGTGATGTTGGTCTTGCCAACGGCCACGGCGGTTGCCAGGCCAACTGGGCTTATCGGGGCAGTGGCTGGGTTGGAGGAAGTCCATGTCGCGCTCGTGGTAAGGTCCCCGTGACTGTTGTCACTGTACGTGCCGGTTGCTGTGAATTGATCTCCGGCGCCGATGCCGATCGAAGATGAAGCCGCCGTTATTGCGATTGAGCTGAGCGTCTTCGGACCTGCGGACGTGCTACCACCCCCACATGCGGCCATGTGAAGCAGCGCACATGTCAGCACCGACAATGACGAACGCCTAGTGCTCCAGGCGGAATGTTTCATTCACCAACTCCTAGGCCTGACTCCCGGACGGGTGGCCCAGCCTTTCGCGCACTTTGTGAAGGCTGGGGCAGTTCGGCGTCTCACCGTGACTTGCATGCGGCCACGGTTTCCTCACCATAGGGACCGCTTCCATCGAAACCTGTCCACCGATCTACCAAGATGGAACAGCCCCTCAAAGAGAAGCAGAAGCCATACCGCGCGTTCTTGTATTCGATCGGTCGGGGTTGCGGTTTCTCCGGGCTAGCTTGCCGTCCCGTCTGTTCCGAAGAACTATCAACTTTTTGTTGAGCGTGAAGTGATGCCCGCAAAGTCAATTGCAGCGCGAGCATCATCGCGATTGCCAAGGTGCGAAGTCGGACGGAATGTCGCATCGTTCGAATCATAAATGACTGCGCGTCGTCACGCGTTCGCCTTCAGCATCTGCTCGGCGTGCTTGCGGGAGGTCTCGGTCAGCTTGGCCCCGCTCAACATGCGGGCGACCTCTTCAGTACGCTCGTCGCCAGTGATGAGGCGCACCGCAGTGCGGGTGCGATCGGCGGAGCTCTTTTTCTCAATCAAGTAATGGTGATCGGCGAAGGTGGCGATCTGGGGCAGATGTGTTACGCAGAGAACTTGATTGGCGCGTGACAATGCCTTCAGTTTTTTGCCGACGGCTTCTGCCGCGCGTCCGCCGATGCCGGTATCGATTTCGTCGAAGATAAGAGTGCGGTGCGTGAGCGTCCGCGTCGCACTTGACTTTTTGCCCTGCCCGGCTTCCACGCTAGCCTTCAGCGCAAGCATCACCCGCGACAATTCACCGCCGGATGCGATGTGCTCCAACTGTCGCAGCGGCTCTCCGGGATTTGTAGAAATTAAATAGACCACTTGATCAAATCCCGACGCAGTCCAGTTCCCTTCTTCATCCGTCCCGCTGACTTCGATGTGAAAGTCAGACTTCATTGCCAAATCGCCGATCTCCGCCTCAACCAACTTCTCCAGCTTGCGGGCGGATTCGTACCGCTTCTTTGAAATGGCGTGAGCCGCGCTCAGATACTCCCGCGCCGCCTCTGCCAAGTCCCCGCGGAGTCTGGCCAGGATTTCATCCTTGTTTTCCATCTCCGAAAGCTTCCGGCTGACTTCTTCGCCGAGATGAATCACGTCTTCGAGAGTTGGCCCGTACTTGCGCTTCAAGCGATCAAGAAGGGCGAGACGGTCTTCGACTTCCGCCAGGTGCTCAGGCGACGCCTGAACGCCCCCAGCGTAATCGCGGAGGGTAGCGCCCACATCCTCAACGCTGATGCGGGCAGTTTCGATCGCCGCCAGCGCCTCCCGGAACTTGGGCTCGAAGCGCGACAGCTCTTCGATGTGCTTTTGCGCTGTGCGCAACGACGACGACGTTGAATTGCTGCCTTCGTAAAGCAGATCGAAGGCATTCATGGCCGCGCTGTAAATCTTCTCGGCATTCGCCAAAACCCGCTTTTCGGTGTCGAGATGCTCGTCTTCGCCAGGATGAAGCTTGGCGTCTTCCACCTCGCGCTTCTGGAATGCCCACAGATCTAGCAGGCGGAGGCGGTCTTGCTCGCCGTGCTCAAGTTCTTCGATGCGAAGGGCAATGCTTTTCCACTTGGCAAATGCTTCGCCGACGGCTTCAAGTTGCGTGCCCGCAAAAGCATCAAGCAAGTCCAGTCGAGCTGCGGCGTCGAACGAAAGAATGGATTCGTTCTGCGCATGAATGGTGGCGAGATGCGGAGCCAACTGGCGCAAAACGCCTACGGTGGCCGGCTGATTGTTGATGAAAACGCGGCCCTTTCCTCCGACGGCGATCTCGCGACGGAGAATGATGGATTCGTCTTCATCATTGGGGTCGATACCATTGGCTTCGAGAATTCCAGCTACGGTCTTTTCCGTCCGCTCATCAACCTCAAAGACGGCCGAGATCAAAGCGCGCTCCGCGCCGGCCCGAATCACATCGGCGGAAGCCTTATCGCCGAGAAGCAGTGCGAGCGCATCAATGAGGATAGATTTGCCAGCTCCGGTTTCGCCGGTCAGCAGATTCAATCCAGCAGCAAACTCCACCGCCAGATTATCGATAACCGCGTAATTTTCAAGCCGCAGTTCCGCGAGCACGGGTGTCCTGGGACATCGAATTAAAACAACGAATTAAGTTCCGAAGTTGAGCGCAGGATAGCATGAAAACCATAAGCAATCTCACAAATGGTTTTTGGGAAAGGCCCGGCTCAGAGCCTGCCGAAAAACTCTCGATTCGTATCGGGGTATGCCTTCAGGCGTACCGAGAGTCGCTGAAAATGGTTCCGGCTTCCAGCCGCTGGGGTTCGATGTTCCTCGTCCAAACAGTATTTTGCGCGCGCAGCGTCTTCAGACCTTACCGCTCGGCGCCAACCATAATGCGGGCTTCAGCCTCTGAGGGTTCGCCAGTTTAATCGGTTCGTGATGAAATGGGCCTAGGCTGACTCGGAGGACGTACAGCGAAATCCCAGTAATGGATGCGATACGTCCTCCAAGCGCTGTGCAATGTTCGTCTATAATTAATCAACTAAACCAAAATGCAATTTTCTTTCCTACTGGCAGCAGTCATTGGCGGGGAGATCGTCGATCTGGTCGGAGAAACCGGCCCCGTCGCAAAGGTCGTCCTTCTGATCCTTTTGCTCTTCAGCTTGATCTCGTGGGCCATCATTCTCTCCAAGTGGAGCCTGGTGCGGAGAGCGCGGGTACAGAGTGGACGGTTCGTGCGCGCCTTCCGCAAAGCCCAACGCCTGCAAGATGTCTCAGCGGTGGCCGAGCAGTTCAAGCCCAGCCCGCTGGTCGCGGTGTTTGAAGGCGGCTTCGCCGAGCACCGCCGCCAAGGCAGCAGCCAGGCCATTCAGCGCGCCATGCAAATTGCAACCTCAGAGGAGGTAACGCGCCTCGAGCGCAACATGCCCTGGCTAGCAATCACCGGCGCCGTAACCCCATTCGTAGGCCTATTCGGGACTGTTTGGGGAATCATCGATGCCTTCCATGGGTTGGGGACGGCGGGGGCGGCTACTTTGCGGGCGGTTGCGCCGGGGATTTCCGAGGCTCTGATTACTACTGCGGCGGGGTTGGCTGCGGCGATTCCTGCGGTGATTGCTTACAACTTGCTTGGTAGTTCTATTCGTGAGTTCGCGGCGCGGGGGGATGACTTTGCGCTGGAGATGCTGAATGCGGTGGAGCGGTCTCAGCCCGCAGTGCCGGAGGTGCGACGGTAATGGCCTTCACGGCTTCCAGCGGGCGAACGCAAACTTCACTTTCCGACATCAATATTACGCCGCTGGTGGACGTGGTTCTGGTGCTGCTGATTATTTTCATGGTGACCGCGCCGGTGCTGCAATCGGGCATCGAGGTGAGTGTGCCCAAGACGCGTACCGTGAAGGAAATTACCGAAGAGCGGTTGGTGATCAGCATTGATAAACAGCAGCGCGTCTTCCTGGGAAACGATGCCGTCAACATTAATGAGATTGCTGCCAAGTTACGGCAAAAGGTTCGCGATCCGCAGCACCAGTCCATTTTCATTCGAGCGGACGAGAATGTGCCGTTCGGTGCCTTCGCCACCGTGATGGATGCGGTGAAGCAGTCGGGCATCACCAATGTGAGCATCGTCACGCAACCACTGCCAAGCCATGGAAGCCAACGCTGAGATTTTTTTCGAGCACGACCGTTGGGGCCGCAACCTGGCTTGGTCGGTGGCGCTGCATCTAGCGGTTGCCGTCTCAATCATTCTTTATGCAGTGATCGGTCCGGGCGGCCACGGGAGCACTTGGGGCGCCGGCGGCGGTGGTGATGCGATGGGTGTCACATTGGTCAGTTCGGTTCCGCTGCCTGCGAGTGCTGTCCAGACGCAGAATGTTCTGGCGAACCAATCCAAAGGGCTCACGCAGTCGCCTCCCAAAGCGGAGGAGAAAGCGCCAGAAGCGATTCCTATCCCCGATAAGAATTCGAAGGCAAAAACGAAACCACTCCCCAGCGAAAGTCATCAGAAAGCTAAGCCTCAACCCGAGGAAGAAGCCAGCAACGTGGTTCCATTCGGAGAAGGCGGGCCGGTCAGCGGGCCTTACGGAACCTTTAATGCGGGCGGGGCGAAAGGTGGATTCGGCTTCACCGGCGGTGGCGGGGATTTTGGTTCGCGCTTTGCCTATTACGTGCGCATCGTACAGCAGAAAGTTTCTGAGAACTGGCTCAAATATGAAGTGGATCCGCGTGTGACCGACGCGCGCAGAGTCTATGTGACGTTCGACATCATGCGGGATGGGCACCCGGCGAACGTACAGGTTGAGCAATCGAGCGGTGTGCCTTCGCTGGATCAGTCCGCGGTGCGGGCCTTGCAACGTATTGACACTTTTGGTCCCTTGCCGTCGGATTATTCGGCAAACAAGGTTTCGGTTGAGTTCTGGTTCGATTACAAAAGATAGTTGTCAGCTATCAGCTATCAGCTTTTTAGCTCAGAGGGTTACTCGAAGGAATCGATTCTACGAATGCGCGGGGGCAACTTTCAGTTGAATGTTCTTCATCATACGATTAATAGAGGCCTGAAGGCTGGTATCGGCAAGAGGACGACCGGCACGCACTACTTCGAAATCACATTTCGCACGATCGCAGCAGTGGTGTTCCTTCTTGCTGCGGATCTTACCGCCATTCCTTGTCTGGCTCAGCAGGACTGGATCAAAACCGGGACCGGTCTGGGGATGGAGAAGGTTCGTCTCGCGGTTCCCGACTTTAAACCTTCTACTTCGGACGCCAAGAATCCTGACCTGCTCAAGGTTTTCAACGACACTCTTTCGAATGACCTGGACAATGCCGGAATCTTCGATATGGTTTCGAAGAGCTTCTATCCCCTCGCAATTCCGGGAAGTCCAACTGAGGTAAAGTTCGACGCCTGGAATGCTCCTCCTCCCAATGCGGCGATGCTGGCTTTCGGAAACTTGGGTGTGACCGGCAACAACGTCACCGTGCAAGGTTGGCTGTATGACGTCAAGAATATCGCCTCGCCGCAGGTGCTGGGCAAGCAGTATCAGGATGCGGCGACGAGCGATGCTACTCGCACCATCGCACACAAGTTCGCAGACGAGATTATCTTTCGAATGGGCGGCGGCATTCCCGGCATCGCGGAGAGCCAGATTTATTTTGTGAGCACCCGCAGCGGGCACAAAGAAGTCTGGGTGATGGACTACGACGGCGCCAACCAGCGACAGGTCACGCATCTGAATTCGATTTCGCTGTCTCCGCGGATTTCGCCTGACGGCTCGCGAATGGCATTCAGTTCCATGACGAAATCGGGGTGGGAGATCCTGATGTACTCCATGGATCTCAATCGCCTGGTTACGTTTCCCAGATTTGGCGGGATGAATCTCTCGCCCGCATGGTCTGGCGACGGAACGAAGCTGGCATTTTCTTCGTCCCGCTCTGGCGACCCAGAGATTTATACGGCGGATCAATCGGGCGGAAATCTGAAGCGAATTACCTCCTCAAAGGGCCCGGATGTTTCGCCGGTGTGGAATCGCAAAACCAATGCGCAAATTGCCTGGGTCAGCGGACGCACGGGTCTGCCGCAGGTTTACACCATGGAAGCCGATGGCACCAATGTACAGCGGATAACCGACCAGGGTTATGCGGTCTCGCCGTCCTGGTCGCCCAATGGACAATTTCTGGCGCTGGCGTGGACGCGACATTACGGGCCGGGAGCTCCCGGGTCGGAGGATCTCTACCTGATGGATGTGGCCAGCAAGCAGTGGGTGCAACTGACGCACGATGGCGGACGAAATGATTTTCCGTCTTGGTCGCCGGATGGACGGCACATTGTGTTTCAGTCCAGCCGTTCGGGAAGCGAGCAAATCTGGTCTATGTTGGCTGACGGGAGCAACGCGAAGCAGTTGACTTTTAGCGGCAAGAATACGCAACCGAATTGGAGTTGGAAGTAACGCTTGATTGGTTTAACATTGGGCCTCATCTCATAAATGTTTCAGCGAGAAGGCGAAGGTCCCTCAGGGGCTAAAGCCCGCGTCCTTGTTGACGGGTAGCGGCACGGCTGAAGGCCGTGCCCTCCCAAAGTCGTTTGTGAAACGAATTTGCGGTAGCGGTACGGCTGAAACTGTGCCCCCGATGTCGTTTGTGAAACAAGTTCAAAGACTGGAAACATTGGGTTTGGCGAATTCTTTCGATTGACTAGCCCGGAGGAGGCGGAGAAGTGAACCCGCCCCGCTATGGATTCTGACGCGCGTTGGGGGCAGCAGCGCGCGATACGCAGGGAGGAAAAGTGAAGCAGCAGAGAATGAAGTGGATTACCCTTGTATTCGCGTTGGGCGCCATTCTGTTTTTGGGCGCCTGCCATAAAAAGACACCACCGCCGCCACCACCACCGCCGCCACCGCCACCAGCGCCGACGGCTTCGCTGACGGCAAGTCCCAACACCGTCGAAAAGGGACAGTCGACTACGCTCACCTGGCAAACAACCAACGCCACGGACGTGAGCATCGACGGTATTGGAGCCGTGCAGGCCAGCGGATCGCAGCAGGTAACGCCGTCCGATTCGACCACCTACACGCTAACCGCGAAAGGGTCCGGAGGAACGCAGCAGGCCACGGCGCGGGTTACCGTAACCCAACCTCCGCCACCGCCTCCGCAAGCAACTGGACCGACCGAGGAGGAACTGTTCTCGCAGAACATCAAAGACATCTACTTTGATTACGACAAATCCGATATTCGGCCTGACCAGCAAAGTTCGATCCAGGCGGATGTCGCTTTCCTGCAGCAGCATCCCAACATCCACTTCGTGGTCGAGGGACACTGCGACGAGCGCGGGTCGACCGAATACAACCTGGCTTTGGGCGACAGCCGTGCGGGCGCCGTGCAGAGCGCGTTGGTGGCGGGCGGAGTCAGCGCCAGCGCTATCAAGACGATCAGCTACGGCAAGGAGAAGCCGTTCTGCACCGAATCCAACGAGGCCTGTTGGCAGCAGAATCGCCGCGGCCATTTCGTCTATCAGAAATAGTCGTTTGCGGGGCGGGTCGAGGTGTGGCCCGCTCCTCAGTTATTATTTCGGCCAAGCTGCCCGCGCCGACGGGAGCTCCGAGACAACTACGTCTGAACCGCGCTATCCTTCATAGTAGAGGATTGTGAGGGGCGGGATGCTGCCATTTTCTGCATCCTTTCCTACAACTGGTGGCTTTTGCAACTCAAGGAATACGTTATGAAAATGCACCGCTATTCGATCGTGTTGGTCTTGCTCATGGCCTTCTGGGTAAACCTGACACCAGCCTGGGGCGCAAACAAAGAGATGGTTGAACTGCTGACACGGGTGCAGGCCCTGCAGGATCAGATGACGCAGATGCAAACGTCCTTCAACGAACGCATGGGCGTCATGAAAAATCTGATGGACCAGAATACCGATAGCATGAATAAAGTGTCGGTGTCGATCACAGCGCTTCAAAGTAGCCTGGAAAAACTACAGAATGATAATGGCGGGAAGGTCGACCAGCTTTCCGGCCAAATTCAGTCCCTGAACGATTCTCTCGATGAACTGAAAGCGCGCCTGTCCAAAGTCAGCAAGCAACTGGAAGATATGCAGGCAGCGCAGCAAAGCGTGGCCGCGGGACAGGCAGCGCAGCAGGCACAACAGCAGGCCCTGGCTCAGGCTCCGCCGCCCGATGTGCTCTATAACAACGCGCTGCGGGATTACAACGCGGGGAAAAATGATTTGACGAAGCAGGAATTTTCCGACTATGTGAAGTTCTATCCCAACACCGACCTGGCGGGTAATGCCTACTTCTACCTGGCTGAACTCGCTTACAAGCAGGGAAACTTCCAGGAAGCCGTCACCAACTACGACCAGGTGCTGCAGAACTTTCCCACCGGCAACAAAGCTCCTTCATCCGATTTGAAAAAAGGACTGGCGCTCATCGAACTGGGAAAGAAGGATGACGGCATTGCCGAGCTTCGTCATGTGATCCAGCGCTATCCGCGGTCGAACGAGGCGCTGCAGGCGAAGGATCGGCTGCGCAAATTGGGAGTGTCAACCACTGCGGCGCGCACCCGCGCTGAGTAGGGTGGTGCGGGATTGAAAATCGGGTTGTCCCTATCGCAGCATCCATCAACGTCTGGCATTAATGCCAGTGTGGTGACGAGGATGATGGCGATGGTTGTGTTGTTTATTACGAGGGTGCCGCGAGTGCGCTGCGGTTGATTCGGTCTGATTAGGCGTCGCTGGCACCGTTGCGGTCTGCGCACCCAGAGCCAGACTCGAAAACAGAACTACGGTCGCAGTGAAAATCAGTCGCTTCATGCTTCCTCCATTCCATTAAAATTCCTTCTCGTATACATGAGAAAGCCCATATCCACGTTTCAAAGTCTGAGGGTAGGGTCATTATAGGCATGATTTACTTTTCTGGGGGGATTAATTGTGACAAAGACAAAGGATCAAGACCGGTTTAAAGGGGCTGTGGAACAGGAAGAAAGAGATCCGTCCGATAACACTTCCAAGGTCAACTGGGACACCGGGACCAGGATTCGTTGCTGAAGTCCTCCGACACGGACTTTCCCGAACCGGGTGGGAGTCCGGAGCACAGCGGTGAACCGGACGGTGGAGGGAAGCGCGGTCAGGGCGATGCCGCGTAGAGTTTGCGAACAAACCCCCACATTGTCACATGCCAGCTTGCCATCCTGAGCATCGTGAGGAATCCGGGTTCTTCTCGGCGTCACGCAAACCCAGATTCCTCTTCGCTAACGCGACGTGGCGAGCAAGTCTCGACTGATTAACCCGCTCTTGCCTCCATTGACCCCTAGCTGCGTGCGTACGGTCCTCGCCTATCCCACGGATGATGTGTTGTAAAATCCAATCACCTATGCAGACGAAAACTCCGGTGGGAATTTTGGGCGCGACCGGAATGGTGGGGCAGCGCTTTGTGCAAATGTTGGAGCACCATCCGTGGTTCGAGGTGGCATGGCTGGCGGCTTCGGACCGCTCGGAAGGACGAGTGTACGGAGAAGTGACGCGCTGGAAGATGAGGACGCCGATACCTCCGCGCGTGGCGGAAATGCGGGTATCGCCGGCGGGCCCGGAGGGCGCTCCAAAGATTATCTTTGCCGCTTTAGATGCTTCGATTGCCGCCGAAATGGAACCCCGCTTTGCGGCCGCCGGTTGCGCTGTGGTCACCAACTCCAGCGCGCTGCGGATGCAGAGCGACGTGCCGCTGGTGATTCCAGAGGTGAATCCCGATCACATTCAAATGATCGAGTGCCAGAGCTGGCGAAAGAAGTCTGGCGGCTTTGTGGTCACGAATCCGAACTGCTCCGCGATCGGGCTGGTGATGGCGCTCAAGCCTTTGCAAGACGTATTTGGCCTCGAGACGGTGACGGCGGTGACCATGCAAGCCGTCAGTGGCGCGGGATATCCGGGTGTGGCCTCGCTCGACATTCTGGCCAATGTGATCCCATATATTTCGAAGGAAGAAGAAAAAATGGAGGAGGAGACGCGCAAACTTCTGGGACGGCTGAATGGGTCAGGTTTCGTGCCCGCCGAATTCGCCATGAGTGCGCAATGCAATCGCGTAGCCGTGGAAGATGGGCACACTGAATCAGTAGCGGTGAAGCTGAAAAAGAAGGCGCGGCCGGAGGAGATTATCAAAGCGTGGAATCAATTCCGCGGCGTGCCGCAGGAATTGCGGCTGCCCAGCGCCCCGGAACAGCCGGTGCGTTACACAGAATCTGCGGACCGGCCGCAGCCACGGTTCGATGTGGAGTCAGGCAACGGGATGACGGCTACAGTCGGACGGTTGCGGCCATGTGGCGTCCTAGATTGGAAGTTCACCGTGCTTTCCCACAACACCATTCGAGGTGCTGCGGGCGCTGCCTTGCTGAACGCTGAGTTGCTCAAAGTGCGGGGTTACCTCGATTGAAGAGCCGCACGTGCGCAGGCAGCAGAACTAGTGCGCGGATTCGTGTGCATCCGCACCCGAGGTGCTTCGGCCGATGATCGTGATGAAGTTTGGCGGCACTTCGGTGCAGGATGCCAAGGCAATCGAGCGGGCCGCCACTATTGTTCAAGGACGGCTGGCGCAAAAGCCGGTGGTGGTGGTCAGCGCCATGGCCAAGGTTACCGACCAGTTGCTGGCGATGGCGCGCGCGGCCGGGAATGGCGATCGCAAAACTGCACTCAGTCTTTCCCGTTCCCTCCGCGAGCGGCACTACAACACCGCCGGCGAACTGCTCGGTACTGCCCTGTTCACTGAGTTTCATGGGGACTTGGGAGTTTACTTCGAAGCGCTGGACGAGCTCTTGCGCGGCATCGCGGCGGTAGGCGAGCTGACGCCACGCACTACCGATCACGTTGCCGCATTCGGTGAGATTCTTTCCAGCAGGATTGTCACCGCTGCATTTTCGGCGCACGGGCTCGATTCCACTATGGTGGATTCGCGCGAGTGCGTTGTCACCAATGATGAGCACACGCGGGCTGCTCCGTTGATGGAAGAGACCAACCAACGGCTCAAGTCGAAGGTACAGACTGTGCTGGATAAAAGCCGGGTGCCGGTGATGGGCGGCTTCATCGGCGCTACCAAGGCGGGGATCACTACCACCATCGGACGCGGTGGATCCGATTACTCCGCGGCAATTGTTGGCGCGGGGCTGGGCGCCGAGCGTATCGAGATCTGGACCGACGTGGACGGAATGATGACTACCGATCCGAATATATGCCCGGAGGCGCGGCGGATTAAGCTCATCAGCTTCGACGAGGCGGCGGAGTTGGCTTACTTTGGCGCGAAGGTTTTACACCCGGCGACCGTGTTGCCGGCCATTCAAAAAAATATTCCTGTGTATGTGCTGAACTCTCGTAATCCTGATTGCGAAGGGACCCGCATTTCCGCCCGAGTGCCCCATTGCCGGAATTCTTTCAAGGCCATTGCCGCCAAGAAACGGATTACCATTATTGATGTCGCGGCTCCGAGGATGCTCCTGGCTCACGGTTTTTTGCGGGCGATCTTTGAGGCTTTTGACCGGCATCGAGTGGCCGTGGATGTGGTTTCCACTTCGGAAGTGAGTGTATCGCTGACGGTGGATTCCAATGAGTCGATTCCGGCGCTGGCAGCGGATCTGGCCAAGTTAGCGGATGTAAAGTATGAAGGCCGCAAGGCCATTGTCTGTCTGGTGGGGGAGAATCTCAGGGAGACTCCGGGAATTGCGGCGCGCGTATTCGGAGAGCTCTCCGACGTGAAGATTCGCATGATTTCGCAAGGGGCTTCGGAGATCAATCTTACCTTCGTGATTGAAGAGGACGACGTGCCGCAAGTTGTTCGCCGATTGCATAAGACATTTTTTTCGGAGTTGGACGCAGAGGTGTTTGCTTGATCAAAGCTGTAGCGACGTTGCTTGCAACGTCGCCATTGCAGGCAACAAATCAAACGACGCGCTAAGAACTGCGGCAGAGCAGGCAGAAAGATCTTTGCTTTGAATTTTCTTATCTTAGGCCGGGGCAAGACAGGGTCGGTGGTGGCGGAAGTGGCGCGCCAGCGCGGGCACCAGGTGAATGTCTGCGGCGCCGCCGAGAATCCAAAAGCCTCGGCTTTGACGCCAATAAAGCTGGCCTCGTGCGACATGGTCATCGATTTCACGACACCTCGCGTGGTCCTCGAGCACATAGAGGCCTGCATTCATGCGGGGAAAAGCGTCGTGGTCGGAACCACCGGTTGGTATGGCGAACTGCCGCGTATCCGGCAATTGGTGGAACAGGGCGGTACCGGGCTGCTGTACGGTGCGAATTTTTCCATCGGCGTAAATCTTTTTTTTGAGGTTGTGCGCAATGCCGCGGCGGCGCTGCAGCACGAGTATTTTGGACAGATCTTCGAGCGCCATCACGCGCAAAAAAAAGATGCGCCGTCGGGCACTGCTCTCGCCCTGCAAAGAATTATTCAGGACGCCTGTGGAAACGAGCTCGAAATCACCTCGTTTCGCGAGGGCGACGTGGTCGGGATGCATGAACTGGTGCTCGATTCTCCCAGCGACACGATCTACCTTTGCCATGATGCCAAGTCGCGCCATGGATTCGCGGAAGGCGCCGTGCGGGCTGCCGAGTGGCTGGCCGGGAAAAAGGGTTTCTTCGACTTCAAGGACGTGTGGCGGCAGTTGTAAGGCCGCTAACCCCTTAGGGAAGAATAGCGTGTTATCCCGTCTATGACGCCGCGATAATACGCAGCAACTGTGAGCTGTTTTTAGACCTTGGTGAGCCAATTGCGAGTACGGGACTGATTTCGACCTTGCTACCTAACTCCGAACTAAATCCGTCAAATATGCGTATCCTTAACTATGCGGATGCTTTTGGAAACTATGCGGATGCTTTTGGACATTTTCGCGCAAATCTTCCGCACCCTCTGGGCGCACAAGCTGCGCTCATTCCTGACTATGTTCGGCATCGCCTGGGGCGTGGGATCTTTGCTGCTGCTCGTAGGCCTGGGGGAAGGTTTCCGCTCGGGTAACAAGCGCGAACTGGCGCAGTACGGCAAGGACATCATGTTCATCTTTCCGGGGCGTGCTCCAGCGGTACAAGGCAGCATGAACTCGGCGCGCAATTACTTGCTGACCTATCAGGACTATTTGGACATCCGCAAAGAAGCGCCGCACGTGCGCAATGCTTCTCCGGTGCTGGTGCGCCCGGATGTGCGGGCCGTGAGCGAGTTTGCCAGCGCGAATGGAGAGATCGCGGGAGTGGAGCCCCAGTTCAGCGACATCCGTTATCTTCCCCTTAATTCAGGGCGCTGGCTCAATAGCCTGGACGAAACGCAGAGACGCAACGTCATCGTTCTGGGCGATGAACTGGTCAAGAACCTGTTCCCCGGCCGTCCCGCCTTGGGCGCAACTATCATTCTGAACGACATCAGCTTTGAAGTGGTCGGCACGGTGCAGCGCGTGGGCCGCGGTGACGATAACTCGACGAACATGCGGGGCTACATCCCCTACCGCGTGATGGCCACCTTCTTCCCGCTCAAAGGCGAGAACCATGAGAACTCCATTTCGTTCATTAATTACCAGCCGCGCCTGACCGACGAACACCTGATTGCCCAGGATGAAGTTCGCAAGCTGATTGCCCGCAATCACGATTTTGATTATCGCGACAAGAATGCCTTCGAAGGTTGGGACACGATTCAGAATTCGAAAGCGATTGGTTTGATTTTCGACGCTATGAACATGTTTTTGGGCGCGGTTGGACTGGTCACGTTGGCGCTGGGCGCGATTGGCGTGATCAACATCATGCTGGTGACCGTGAGCGAGCGTACGCGGGAGATTGGATTGCTCAAGGCCCTGGGCGCGACCAACCACAGCATTCTGCTTCAGTTTTTTCTGGAAGGAACACTGCTCACGCTGTTCAGCGGGCTAATCGGCATGGGATTCGCGGCTGGATTGATGGCCGTACTGGGGACGCAGCAAGGGCCGGGAGGATTTGATCCGCCCAAAATTGTTCCGATGTCGGCAATCCTGGCGATTGGCAGTTTGACGTTGGCGGGGGTGATTGCGGGACTTTATCCCGCGCGCAAAGCGGCGATGTTGCAGCCTGTCGAAGCGCTGCGGCAGGAGTAAGAATGTTTCAAGATTTATTTCACGAAGCTTACGGCGCCATGCGGCACAATCGCCGCCGCACGGCTCTCACTATGCTCGGAATGGCGTGGGGAATCGCCACCGTAGTCATGCTGCTTGCCTACGGCAACGGCTTTGGCCAGGCCTGCGAAAATATTTTCGCCAACTTCGGGACCAAGCTGATGATCCTGGTTCCGGGCCGCACTTCCATGCAGGCAGGCGGGCAGAAAGCGGGCATGCAGGTGCGGTTCACCATGGACGACGTGGACACGCTCACTGCGAATCTGCCGCAAATCACGCACATCACTCCCGAAGTCAGCAAGCAGTGCACTATTCAGTTCGACACGCGAACTTTTACCTTCGGGGTTACCGGAAATTATTCCAACGTCGACTCAGTGCGCGCACTCAAACTGGGGCAGGGACGCTTCTACAACATGCAGGATGAGACGCAGCGTGCCCGAGTCGCGGTTATCGGCTCCGAGGCCAAGGAAAAACTTTTTTCCGGACGAGACGCAGTGGGCGAGCGCATCCGCATTGATGGCCTCAGTTTTGAAGTGGTCGGTGTCCTGAGCGCCAAGATGCAGGAAGGTGACGACGACATCAATCGCACCATCTACGTCCCCTTTACCACCATGAGCGATCTGAAAGACACCCACTACCTGGATTCCATCTGGTTCAATTACGAGACACCGGAATACGCGAGGTTGGAACAGGCCGCGCGCGACGTGCTGGCAGTGGAGCACAAGTTCATTCGCACCGACCGCCGCGCGGTGCGAATATTTAACCTGATGGAGCAGGTTCACCAGTTCGAAGTCATCACCATCGGGCTGAAGATTCTGCTGGGATTTATTGGGACGCTCACCCTGGGCATTGGCGGCGTCGGGCTGATGAACATTATGTTGGTTTCGGTGACCCAGCGCACGCGTGAGATTGGAGTGGAGAAAGCGCTGGGCGCGCGCCGCAGACACATCCTGGCGCAGTTCCTGGCCGAAGCTCTCACCATCACTTTTATTGGCGGAGCTCTCGGAGTCATGTTGGCCTACGTGGTCTCGCTTTCCGTGGGAAGGCTCACTCTGTACAGCGCGATGGCGAAAAATGCCGAAGGCGGCGACATCCGCCTGGTGATTGCACCAGGCACGCTGCTGGTCGCGATTGTTATCCTCACGGCGGTGGGATTGATCAGCGGCATGGTTCCCGCTGTGCGCGCCTCGCGTTTGGATCCTATCGAGGCTCTGCGATACGAGTAGAGCCTTCTGGTGATGATATCGATGCGCACCCCTAGCGGCTAAAGCCGTACCTATTCTGCGCGACTTGCGGTATGCCTGAAGGCATACCCTGATACGAGTCGAGACTCTTACCGCAGCCTCTGGAGCTTTGCCCTTCCCCTTGCTGCGTTGTTTACCGACCAAGTCGAAAACTGGTCTAAGGACACGATTGGTTCCGCTTTGGTAAGGTGGTCCTCCGGCCAATTTGTTTTCAATTGTTGCTCGACCGATCGGTAGTAGTCTGAAGGCAGACTACGATGGCCGGCAGTCGTGCTACCTGGAACACGCTGAAAAGTTTGCTGTTTGCTGCGCTATTCGCGTCCGCAACTTGGTCCATTTCTCCCTCTTCCGACAAACCTTACGCCATATCCACCTTGCGTTGGGAGGAAGGTGAACCTGGTTGCACCTTCAGCCGGGACGACGATGGCAAATACCGTTACGGGTTCTGGACTGCCGATTTCGGAATTGTTCTTGCGGTCGATTCGCAAGAGTTGGAGAAAGTGCGCAGGCGCTCGCAACCACTATTTGCGCTTCAGCTGAGCGTACATTATCGCGGCAAAGATTCGCTTGACGTGGTACCGGGCAAGATCGCCCTGGAATTCGTGAAGCACTATCACGATGTGCGCATCGCGCTCGACCCAGGCGATCTGGCAAGCAAGCAGCAGCACGATGCCGCCGTGCTGATGGAAAAGACAGAGCGCGAAATCCGCAAACATCCCGAGACGAAGGCAGAAAAAGAAGCGGCGCTGGCGGCTCGTCAAAAAGATGCTGCTGAAATGATCGAATTCCTGAAAACGCGCAGCCTACGGGCTGTAACGCTGGATTCCGTGCATCCCGATGTTATTGGCTGGGTATTTTTTGACACCAAAAGCAAATGGATCGACGATTTGCAGAAACAAGAACAATTTGTGCTGCGGGTTCCTATCAGGGAACGGGTGGTTGAGTTCCCTTTTTCACTTCCGCCAAGCGAGGGCGATCTGATTCTACGAACCCGGCCAGAGAACTGAACTTGCCTCTGAGGAACCCGGATTCAGTATGAAATGCAAACCACGAGCTCTCGCTGGAACTGCACGAGCGAAGACCCTCGCGCCTACATTACTCGGCTGTGCTTAGCTTGAGAATTTGCACCGTGATGTTATCTGGGCCGCCGCGGTCTTTCGTCATTTTGATCAGGGCACGGCAGGCTTCGGGTGGCTCGCATTCGAGTACGACCGTAAGTATTTCGTGCTCACTCAGCAAACTCCACAACCCGTCGGTGCAAAGGATCAGTACGTCGCCATTCTGCAATTCGATCGCGTCCTGCGGCGTTTCCGGCCAGAGTTCTGCGCCCGCTCCCAGAGCCGCGGTGAGGATGTGCCTCTGCGGGTGGATCTCGGCCTCAGCGGCGCTGATCACCCCATTTTCCACGAGGCGGCCAACATAGGAGTGGTCGTGAGTCAGGCGGGAGATGTTCGTTCCCCGTACCAGATACAGGCGGCTATCCCCAACATGCGCGTAGTAGAGTTGATTTCCTAGCAGGGCGATCGCCGTAGCCGTCGTTCCCATGCCGTGCAGTTCAGGATGTCCGGCGGCATATTCCAAAATGCGCTCGTGTGCGATCTGGAAGCCGGTGCCCAGCAGGGATTGCGCGTCACCGTCGGAAGTTTCGGCAAACACCTCCTGAATTGCTTCTACGGCGATGCGGCTGGCTTCCTGGCCGCCTTCGTGGCCCCCCATGCCGTCGGCCACGATGGCTAGTCTGCCCTTGCGCGCGAATTCCTCGTCGGCGGCGGGCTCCCAGTAAGCATATTGGTCTTCATTATTTTCTCGCTGGCAGCCAATATCGCTCAGGCTGGCCAGCTCAATTCCAGGCCGAATTCGCATCGCACCTCGGGACATCATGTTTGATGCCGATCTCTGGTAGAACTTGGGATTATATCGAACCTGGCGGCTTTGTATGTTCTCACGGCAGTTTGTTACGCGATCACGACAAAGCCCGGAGGGGATGAAACTTGGTGATGCTCCACAGCGGCGTGGTGACTTGCGCGCTACAGCATGCCTCCGGTCTTCACCGTTAGCAGGCTCAATGCGGTCTCTAATTTGGTGATGGCCTCGGCGAGTTCGGGATGTTCTCCGATTCGTTTTTGCAAGGCATTGAGTAACTGATGGGCATGCGAAACATGCTCCACGACGGGCAGGTGTTTCGGATTTTGATTTGGTTGGGCTGCATTTTGTGATGGCATGGGGGAATCACCTCGGGTCTTTGCCCCTGCCCGGCTTTTGACGAATCCGGCCAGTGGACAGAGCGAGTCTAGTTTGGTGGCGAATGGAGACTCTTGTCAACCCGAGCCGTCAGGTTGCCGCGCGCGAGATCTCCTCAGCTTTGCTTGGGCACGGTCCCCCGCCCCAGAAGCCATATGAAAT
Organism: uncultured Acidobacteriota bacterium; assembly: GCA_963832245.1. Taxonomy (GTDB): domain Bacteria; phylum Acidobacteriota; class Terriglobia; order Terriglobales; family Acidobacteriaceae; genus JABDBE01. The sequence goes on along the minus strand of CAWHTG010000003.1, from coordinate 269,524 downwards.
TACTTGTTCAAAGACTGAGGATTGCATGAAAAGGTTTGTAGTGACCGGGGCGCCTGGTTCGGGGAAGACGGCGATAATCCGTCAACTGCAGCTTGACGGCTTTAGTGTCGTGGAAGAGGCGGCTACGGACGTCATTTCGCTGCAGCAGGCACGGGGTATCGATGAACCACGGAAGTATCCGTGGTTCGTCGATGCGGTCGCTGATCTGCAACGACTGCGGCAGCTGCGTGCCTCGTACGAGCCGGAAGGAACGCAGTTCCACGATCGCTCCGTTATCTGCACCGCCGCACTTGCCGCTTACCTTGGATATCCTATTTCCGACACGCTTTCGCACGAACTGGAGCGGATCACGACGGACGCGATCTTCGAGAAGCGGGTTTTCTTCATACGGAATCTTGGCTTCATTACGCCGACCGAAGCACGGCGAATCAGCTTCGAGGAGACTCTGTGTTTTGAGCGAATCCACGAAGAGACCTATCGCAATTTTGGCTTTGAGATCGTCTTTATCGAAGCGGGAAATCTGTTGGATCGAGTGGCCGCAATCAAGGCTGAAGTGGCCACGTTTACGCAGCAACCGCAATCCCTTATTCGCTAGTCATGATGAAAAGAGGCTTCATTTCGAAGCTGCTGAAATGAGGTCGGAGTCGCTCGGTGTTGTAGTGCTCCTTTAGGTTGACGACTTTCTTCGAAGCGATTAAGGCGTCGATGGGCATATTGTCGTAACGGCCGTTCTTCAACACCACCAGTCGGCCGTGAATCTTATGCAGGAGGAGATCGAGAGCGAGATTGCCGTACGCCATCGGAACGATTGAATCGATGGCGTCAGGATCGCCGCAGCGAACCAGGTATCCCAGCTTTTGGTTGATCACTTCGACGCTTTTGCCGTTGTTGTATTTGGGCGAGAGCTCTTTCAGCTTTTCCGAAACCAGGTCGCCGATGCCGCCTAGCTTTTTATGGCCGAAGGCGTCTGTGGAATGGTCCTCGAAAATCATCTCACCGCCTTCGAACATGGCTCCTTCGGAGACCAGAACCACCGAGTAGTGACTTGGGTTCTTACGCCGGTCGGAGACCAGCAACTCCGTCAATTGCTCGATATTGAACTTATGCTCCGGGATCACACAGCGGTTGGCGGCTCCGGCCATAGTCGGAAGCATGGCGGTAAAGCCGGCGTAGCGGCCGAAGACTTCGAGAACCAGAAAGCGTTCATGTGAGCCAGCCGAAGTGCGCAGGTCGTTGGTCATTTGGATGGTGCGGGTAACCGCGGTGCTGAAGCCCACGCAGTAGTCGGTTCCCGGAACATCGTTGTCCATGGTCTTGGGAATTGCGACTACTTTGACGCCTTCCTGGTAGAGGCGCACACCATAGCTCAGCGTGTCGTCGCCGCCGATGGGGATGAGGAAGTCTATTCCGAGCCAATCCAGATTTTTCAGCACTTCGGGCGTCAGGTCGTTGGTGTCGGCGTTGTAGGCCTGCTTCAGGTGCTCGGGGACACTGGCTTTTTTCACGTTGCCGGGGTTGGTACGCGAACTGTGCAGGAAGGTCCCACCGGTACGGCCAGCGCGGTTGACGATCTCTTCGGTCAAGGTTTGAAAGTTGTCGCTGTTGTCGTAGTCCTTTTCGCGAACGATGTCGACCAGGCCTCCCCATCCCCGGCGCAGGCCGATAACTTTGCAACCCTCGCGTATTGCCCTGAACGTAACGGCACGGATTGCCGGGTTTAAGCCGGGAACATCGCCGCCTCCGGTAAGGATTCCAATTACCCCTTTTTTCGTGTTCACGTTGGCCATTTCTATGTCTTCCATAACTATCAGAAACCAGTGGGGGAGAAAAAACTCTGCTTACATACTCCACATCCCCGGTAGAGGGCTTTCAACTTCCGGTGTCGAAAACTGTGTTTGTGGGTCAACGCCCTGTAACTCCATCTTACTAAATAGAAAGATAAAAACCTCAAGAGTTGCGGGGTCCGTAGTGGCATCCGGACCGAGTTGGCGGAAATCAGAATCGCTGGTCACTAGCGTAGCCTTGCCCGCGCTTCTCCTCATTCCAATTTCTTGCTGTGACATAATATTGTTATCTCGTTCGCTGAGAGGAAACGGTATGAGGACGTTGTGGTTTGTTTTTCTGCTTTCGGGCAGCTTTCTCCTGGCACAAGACAACAATCCTGGTACGACAGCGCAACACACCTCGAAAGAAGCCAAAGGACAGGTAACTGTACAGGGCTGCGTCGCCAGATCGAGCGGCGATTACATACTGATGAAGCAGCATCCAGCCATCACTTACGAACTTCAGGCGACTGGCAAAATAAAGCTCCGCCAGTACCTCGGGCAACGAGTGGAGGTTATCGGGAAGGAGTCGCCTTCGATGAGCACAAGCTCCGACGCCTTGACCAAAACGGGTGCTCCATCCTCGCTGACTTTAACTATTACCTCGATCAAGACAATTGCGAAGGAATGCACCGTGCGTGCAGTCCCCGACCAATAAACAGAGCAGAAGGTTAGTCACAGACGGGGGCATGGCTATGCCCGAGCGGTGCCCTTGCTAACGTGAAATACCTTGCGGACTCGCCTTTCCTCTCCGCTTAGATACTTATTTTTCGATGTCGAAGTAAATCTTCGTCGTGGTGCGATATTTGACAATCTTCTTGCCATCAAGCTCCATTTCTAATTCCGCTACACGCGCCCACTTCATGCCTCGAACGGTCTTTGCAGCTTCTGCCACGGCGTTTTCGGCTGCCTTCGCAAAGCTCTCTTTTGAGGTTCCAACGACATCGATCACCTTTTGAGCCATTCCGTTCTCCTTAGCTGTCGATTTCTCACTGTAGATTGTACCGCTGGCTGCGGCCTGGGGGACTCAAAAGCTCCGCAGCGAATTATATTGACAGGCTCCGCTCCAGGCCCCACCCAGGCCCCACTATATGGAGCGGCAGTGCAGCGTGGCATGATGTTTACCTCGGATGCACGTCACCACCCTCTCCCCCATCGAGTCTCACCGCCTCAGGTTGCGACAAGGCTGGCAGCAAATGAAAACCCCGGCTTTTTCCGGGGCATGGTGAAATCAAAACTAGGGGACATTTCTATTGTGGACGAGCCGGGGACACTTCCGTCGTGGTATGACAGCCTCGAACAAAGTTGTTGACTAATAGCCCGTGAATGCATAAGATCACCGGCGGCCTGTTCACCCCCCGGAACGGGAATGGGGCACGGGGAAACCCGTCTCAGGTTTCCAGTTTCTGATTTCCAGGTTTTCGTTTCGAGTCCTAGGCGGAACATTCCTCGCGAGGGATGCGCTGTCACCGCAAGTCTTATCACCCTGACGAGAGAAAAGAGGAGCTTCCTATGAAAAAAACTTCGACGCTTACTGCGCGCTCTATGAAAAACGCGGCCTTTACGCTCTTCTGCTGCACCGTGCTCATGGTCTTCCCCGCCCCTCGCGCGACGGCCCAGAACCAATGCTCAAGCGCGCTTCCTGTTGGTACTGCGACCGGGTGCGGCGCCCTGATCACTGTGTACCAAGTCGACAGCACTGGAAAAGCCACCGCCTTTACCGTGACCACCCTCGGCAACGGAAACCCGTACGACGGCACGGAAGACACTTTGGTTGGGGTCCAGAACAACTCGAGTACGAATCTAAGCTCCATCCCTCTCAGCTCCCCGAACGCTCCAATCTTCGGTTTCGACGGCGATGGACCTTGCGACACCTTGTACCATAGTCCGGCATATTCGTGGTGTCCTGAGGGCTACCCGACGGCGCCCGGCGATCCCAACCCTGAGGGTTATGCGGGCCCGGACAACACATTTACCATTACCAACAATACCAGCGGAACGGTCAGCTTCACTAATGCTATTCCGAATGGCGAAAGCACTTGGTTTGCTTTGGAAGGGACGCCTACCTCCTTCGGCCAAATCTCGCAGACCCAACCCGTGTTCCCTGGGGTCACAACTATTTATCCGATTGGCAACGACAATCACAAGATTACCCCGTTCAACAATCTGGGCGGCGAGCTGGTAACGATAACCGCCTTTCTGGTGCCGAAGGCGTCTTTCGTCCCACCGAGCAACTTCCCAGGCGAGAGCTGCATTCCCTATGCGGATTTCAGCGGGACCACGGACACATGCGTAGAGGTCCATCAAACTTGTGCGCAGGGATCGGCGAGTTCCAACGACTGCGATACCTTCTCTTACCAGGTGATGACCAACTACGATCTGCCCGCTGATTTTCCTGTGACAACGATCGTGGGTCCTGATTACCTGTACGTTCAGAATCAATCTTGTCCGACGACCGGAACCCCCGCCCAGAGCGTCTTCCTGAGCTACAGCGTGACCAGGACCGACCCAGTTACGAAGGGCGGATTAAACCCGACGAACGGCTGCTTTGTCGCAACCTATACACCGGGCGCTCCAGTGATTACCGGCGGCACGACCGCTACCTTCGAAGGATTTAATTCGCCGGTGTCCGATACAGCCTTGAACATTATGAAGGCCGGGCGAGCGGTGCCGTTACAGTGGGTGCAGCTCGATAACAACGGCAATCCGATCACAAATCTCAGTCTGTGCACAGCCATGAATTCGTCTGGAGGCTGCACCGCGCCGGCGGGCGTATCCGCGCCATGGTTGTTCGTCCAGGCCTACAGCGTGAATGGATCCCTGTGCACACAAGATACTGATGGTTCAGTTTCTCTGCCAACAAATGCAGCCGGCAATTCGGGCCTGCAGTACCTCGGAAGCACCCAGCCCGGGCTTTACCAATACAACTGGAAGACCCCCTCCGGCATTCCGAAGGGTACCTGTGCTGAAATCACGTTCACGTACAGTTCTGGCGCTTTCTTTGTGACTCCGGCACAGTTCCAATTCAAATAAACAACCGCGGTTGAAGTCAAGGGTGCAGGCCGAGCCTGCACCCTCTTTTTTGTGTTCTGTGCCACCGGATTAGCGTCTGGGCAGGTTCGTGCCAGGCTACGCATTGATCGGCGTCTGCAGAGGCCTATCAAGCTACAGAGCGGTCACATCTTGGCGGGCTGGGACCAGCGCGTCGCCTCGTCAAACATGGTCTTGAAGTCGGAGCGCTCCAGGATCTTATCGGCGCCCGCTTCTTTGCGCATGTCATCGAGCAGTTGAAGAACGGCGCGATAGTTATCTTGTGCATCGCTGTTGTTGCCGGATTCTCGCGCAATGTTGGCCAAGACGAAATGAGCTTGAGCGCTGAGAGGTTTCGCTCCCCACTTATCGGAGCGCAGCAGAGCCCGCCCCAGTTCTTGCCGCGCGTGGGTGGAGTCGTGGCTTTGCGCCATCGCTTCCGCCATGGCGATCGAGCACCCAACGGCAATGTACTTCAGACCGAGATTCTCCGCCTGCTGCACTAGCGGACGCAGGCTGTTGAGCGCGGCCTGTCCGTGGCCCTGCTGGATGTCGGCCTTTGCCAGATCGGTCTTGGCAGTGAGGAGCTTGTCAGGCTCTTTGCTGCGGGTGGCGGGCTGTAATGCCTGCTCATATAAAGAGCGCGCCGATGTGAAATCGCCGCGATAGAAGGACGCATCGCCCTGGAAGTCCAGACTCTGCGCCGCCATGCCGTCGTTCTTCAGGTCACGCGCCAGGCTGAGAGCATCATTCAAGTAAGTCTTCGCTTCCTCTCCGCGGCCCGCCTGAATGAGGGCCTCTCCGTAACCGCCAAGCATCTCGGCCATCCAGAACGTCTTGTCCTTGAGGTCCTGGAAGGTTTTCAGCGCTTCCTGCTTGGCATTGACCGCGGCGCCGAACCGGCCCTGGTAGCCGAATAACGTCCCTAGGCTGTAGGATTCAATGGCTGCGCCGCGCGCGTCATTCATGCCGCGCCGAAGCTCCAGAGCGCGCATGTACTGCGCCATGGCCTGATCGTACTGGCCCATGTACAGGGAAACCTCCCCGAGATTGTGGACAGCCTCGACGATGTCCTGCGGCACCTTGGATTTTTCGCGCAGTTGCAGCGCCTGCTGGTAGTAAGTGAGAGCGTCCTCATATTGACCCTTCTCCGCATAGACACTTCCGATATTGTTCAGACAGGTGGCCTGCGCGCCCTCGTTGCCGATGTCACGCTCGATCTGCAGTGCTTCCTTAAACGTTGCCAACGCCTGGTCATGATCTCCGCGGTCGTCCACTAAGTCACCCATATCGACCAAAGTGTCGCCCAACCCGCGCTTGTCACCGATCTCGCGCCGCACCTGCAAGGCTTGTCGGAAGTTGCCCAACGCGTCTCGAGCTTTGCCGAGCAAGGCTTGTGCCATTGCCATTTCGGTCAGGCTGGAAGCGAGGCCCTGCTTCTGGCCAATGCGGCGCCAGATGGTAAGCGCTTCTTGCTCGTCGCGCAAGGCGTCCGCCGGCTTCCCCAACATCCTGTAGGCTATCGCTCGGGCATGCAAGCTGGCCGCCTTCTGCTCCTGGTTGTCCACCTGGATTGCGAGGCTATAGGCGCGGTTCAGAGGGTCGAGACTGCCCTGGGGGTCGCCGCTATTGGTGGTTAGCCGTCCTAATTCAAGGACTGCCGCCAAGTCCTTTGGGTTCACCGACAACAGCTTCTGGTAGTACTCTCGGGCTTTGGCAAAATTTCCTGCATCCTCGTAGATACTGGCGAGCGCAGACTGCACGTCGGTGTTATCGGGCGAGGTTTTGGCCAGGTTTTCGTACTCCTTGATCGCCTCCGGATAGTTTTTGGTTATCTGCGAGCGAATGGCAGAGATCAGATACTTCTCTGTTTCTGGGAGATCCTGGCTAAGCTCCAAGGCCCTTTGGGCGGACTGCTCCGCTTCGCTGTCATAACCCAAACTGCTATAGCTCTGTGCCAGCTTGGAAAAGGCCAGCGCGAAGGTGGGATCAGCCTTGGTGGCGGCCTCAAATTGTTTCTGAGCTTCCAGATTTTTTCCATCCCTCTGAAAGCCGACGCCCTGGTCATAGTCGCGCAGCGCATCGATTGATGTGGAGGTGGGCTGATAGGAACTAGCCTTCAATTCTTTTAATACATCGCTGGACAGTGCGAGATTCTGCCGGACGGTATCGGCCAGCTTATCGAATGCGGCTGGAATATCTTTTTCGCTCGCGGCATCTGCTTTTACAGAAACGGTGCGGTTGTTTTTCAGATCCTGCAACGTCGCATCGATGCGAACCTGGCCGCCGAAACGAGCGTACTGGCCGAACACGACTACGTCAGCGCTGCTGAACTCAGCGATGCGCCGGAGGATGGTGGGATCGAACGAACTATTGGGCGCGATGTGCAGATCCTGAAGCACCTGGTGCAAACGATCGGGAGAAACGGTCCGCAAGTGCGCGGACTGGCCGACATCGGTGGTAAGCATGTCCGCCAAACTGGGCCCCAGCCAGTCGAAGCTGGGGTCTCCGGAAGCATTTCTGAAAGGGAGGATTGCCAGCGAAACAGCCGGAGCAGCGCTGGTTTGTGTGGACGACGGCTGAAAAAGCCTGTCGCGGAAGCGGTATCCCCCGATCGCAAGCATGACTATGATTAGGCCCGCCGTAATCGACGGCCACGGGAGCGTCCGGCCCCACGGACCTATCTTCGGCTCGAACCCTAGTGTCGCCCCGGCACGGTTGCCTTGCCAGCTATTGAGGTCAGCCAAAAGCTCGGCAGCATTCTTATAGCGCAGATCAATTTCGCGCTCTAAACATTTGCTGACGATATTGCTCACCGACCGCGGGATGGTATTGTCATGGTCAGAAACCGGCGCAACCCGCTCCTGCGTTCGTCGAATCAGGCTGGCAATGGAGCTATCTGCCTTGAATGGCATCTGCCCGATGAGCATTTCGTAAAAAATCAGGCCCAACGCAAAGATGTCGGAACGCTGGTCCAGAGGCTTGCCCAGCGCCTGCTCGGGAGACATATACTCTATCGTCCCCACCAAAGCTCCGCTCTGGGTCATGCCCTCGCCTTCGAGAGTGCGGGCCAGGCCAAAGTCCATCACCAAGACTCGTCCCGTCGTATCGCGCATGATGTTCTGCGGTTTCAAATCACGGTGGATCACACCTACCGTGTGCGCGGCTTCCAAGGCTCGGCACACCTGCTGCATAATTTCGACCGCTTCTGACGGCGAAAACTTCTTCTTCTCATGGATAAGCGTCAGAAGGTTTTCACCCTCGACGTACTCCATGGTGATGAACTTCATCCCATCCGCTTCACTCAGGTCATAAATGCGGATCACGTTGCGGTGCGTGACCTGGTGGGCCAACAGCAGTTCCTGCTTGAAGCGATCGACAATGGCCTTGTCGCGAGCCAAATCAGGGCGAATAACCTTCAACGCCACGGTGCGGTTCAGTTCGACGTCGGTCGCTTTATATACCGCACCCATTCCGCCTTGCCCGAGCATCTGGACGATCTGATACCTTTGCGCCAGCAGCATGCCTGGCTCCAGCGTACCTTGGCTCGAAACCACGACGATCCTGGGTTTTTGCTCTACGCTTTCCTTCGCTGGCGCAACCGGAGACTTCAGGGAAGTGTCGATCAATCTGATGAAGTCTGGCGAATAATCCACTAGGGTTGGAGCATCGGCGGGCGGACTTGCGTCAGACGAAGAACCGCTTCCCTCAGAGGGAGTACGCACGCCCGCGGCGTCGTTTCTCGCTGCATTTTGTTGCGGCCCGATTCTGGGTTTTTGCTCCATGAAGTGGCGATGCAATGATAGCCGAAACCAGGCCAGACGGACGGAAATTCTTGACAAAACGTCTCGGTATGGTTTACCGCGTGGAGGCCCGCCAGCAGACCGCTCGGAAACCCGATTTTGGGGTCCCGAAGGGGTGAAGACGCCGTCCTAAGTGCCTGTCCCTTTAAAGACCTGGTCCTACGGACGTGCATCGGCGATTGGTAACTGGGGGTGATCCTCAGGGAAATTAGAAAGGTTCGAACGCCGCCTTTCGTTACCTACATCCTCGCGCACCGGGGACAGTTCGCTTGCGGCGACGGCAATACCCCCGAGTCCGATCATCACCAACGGCTCTTTGTTGTTTGGCTGGCAGCGTCAGCATTGGCAACAACAAGATGCTCGTTAGTCTCTACCTTACAATCAAACCAAATGCTCAGGACTAGCGGTCGTCTCATCGCTTTGCTGGCTCTGGCGGCGGCTGGATGCCTTTGGGGGACAGGATTCTTCTTTGGCAAGATCGCCCTGACCGAGATGCCTATCACTAGCATGGTTTTGTTTCGCTTCGTGTTTGCAAGTGCTGGCTTGCTACCGGTCATTTTCTGGAGTCCCCCTGGGTTTTCCGCGAGCGAATGGGGCTGGGTGTTCGCAGCGTCGGTGCTCACGGTTTCGCATGCCTCGTTGATGGTTGGCACAATTCCCATACTGCTGGCCATCGCAGCCGTGTGGTTCACGGGAGAGCGGTTGCACTTCGGTGGCTGGCTTGCCCTGGCCGCCTCGACGTTTGGGGTTGCGCTGATAGCCTTGTCGAGCAAGAAAGCTTCCGGCGCGGCACAGGCGAGCACGCGGGGCGACCTGCTGGTTGTGCTTTCCATGTTTGCCGCCATTGGATGGATCCTCATTTCGAAGCATCTCATGCGGCGGCACTCAGCAGTCATGGTCACAGCTTTCGCCTTTTGGATCGGTACCCTCCTGCTGGCGGTCGTGGTCATCGTCACATCGGGCGTTCCGTCACTCGATTACTCGACTCGCGCATGGACCGCCGTCGCGGAGCTGGGATTCTTCGCCACCGCGATCACCACCGTTCTGTGGAATTGGGGACTGCAGCGGGTTCCGGCATCCCAGGCAGGAATCTTCGTAAACTTGGAACCGCTAGTGGGGGCTATTCTCGGTGTTTCCTTACTGCACGAGGCATTGGGGATTGCGGCAGTGGCAGGAGGTGCGCTCATTATCGCGGGAGCGCTGTATTTTAGCTACAGGCCGGAAGGCGGCTCAGCTCAAGCCACATCGTAGTCTCAGATCAGCTAAAATTCACATTCGACGCTGGACCACACCGATGAGCTTTGAACCGATTGAGAACCACGGCGTAATTGGCAACATGCGGTCGATTGCCCTCGTGGCCGTAAACGGTTCCATCGACTTTCTCTGCTACCCAAATTTCGACTCTCCCACCGTGTTTGCAGCGCTGCTCGACGACGAAAAGGGAGGCTGTTTTCAGATTCAGCCGCAACTCAAAGAAAGGCGGGTACGGCAGCTGTATTTGCCAGACACGAATATCCTGCTCACGCGATTTCTGGCGGAGCAGGGTGTCGCCGAACTGACTGACTACATGCCCATTGGGAACGACGGGGAGCAACCCAATGAGATTATCCGCACCCTGGCTGTGATCCGTGGCGAAGTCGACTTCAAGATGCGGTGCCAGCCACGATTTAATTACGCAATGGATGGGCACACCTTGAACATCGAAGACAAGTGCGCGATTTTCTCGCCGGCGAGCAATGCTTGTCCGCCGCTCGCCCTCTACTCCACCGTCGCCCTGCGGCAAGAATCCCGGGATGTCATCTCCGAGTTCCGGCTCCGAGCCGGCGAGAGGGCGACCTTTGTCTTTGGCGGAGTTCGCCCCCAAGGACAGCAACCCGAGATGGATCTTATCGAGGAGCGATTCCACGAAACAGCAAATTTCTGGAAGGGGTGGATCGCGAAATCAAAGTACAGGGGCCGGTGGCGCGAAATGGTCAACCGTTCTGCACTTATGTTGAAGTTGCTGATCAGCCGGGAGCATGGATCGCTGATTGCCGCGCCGACATTCTCTCTGCCAGAAGAAATTGGCGGAGTGCGCAATTGGGATTATCGCTTCACCTGGTTGCGAGATGCGACATTCACGCTCTACGCGCTCATTCGCTTGGGCTTTGTCGAGGAAGCCGAGGGATTCATTGATTGGCTGAAAGGCCGCCTCGGCGACGATGCTCAGCGGGGTCCCCTGCAGGTCATGTACGGGATAGACGGCAGGCAGAAGCTCGATGAGCAGATTTTGGATCATCTAAAAGGATATGAACATTCGAAGCCGGTGCGAATCGGAAACGCAGCTTATCAACAGTTGCAGTTGGATATTTATGGCGAAATGATGGACTCCGTCTATCTCGCCAACAAATATGGAGATTCGATTTCCTATGCCGGGTGGCAGGAAGTACAACGCGTTCTCGAGTGGTTGGGTAAGAACTGGCAACGTCCCGATGAAGGCATATGGGAAGTTCGCGGCGGAGCGCGAGAATTCCTGCACTCGCGTTTGATGTGCTGGGTGGCTTTCGATCGCGCGGTGCGGCTGGCGCAGAAACGCTCCCTTTCCGCGCCATTCGAGGCCTGGTTGCAAGCGCGCGACGCGATTCGAGAGGACATCTTTACCAACTTCTGGGATCCCGATTTGCAGTCGTTTGTGCAGTCGAAAGGGACGAACAACCTGGATGCGTCGGTCCTCCTGATGCCGCTCGTGCGGTTCATCAGCCCGGTCGATCCGATGTGGCGCTCGACCATGAAAGCCATTGAAGCACGATTAGTCGAAGATACCCTTGTCCATCGCTACGAGGCGGAACGCACGAACGTGGACGGGATTCCAGGCGGAGAGGGCAGCTTCACCCCATGCTCATTTTGGTACATCGAATGCCTGGCGCGGGCTGGGGAGTTGGAAAAGGCTCAATTGTTGTTTGAGAAACTCTTGGGATACGCCAACCACCTAGGCCTCTACTCGGAGGAAATTGGTCCAAGCGGGCAACATCTCGGCAACTTCCCCCAGGCATTCACGCATCTGGCGTTGATCAGCGCAGCAACTTATCTGGACCGAGTCCTTTCTGGCAAGGACAACTCTGTGTGGCGCTAGCTCCCGAGAAAGGATGATCCAACCCCGCGCCCCCATCGTTGCCGCTCCTCAATTGTCACCCTGACCCTGTTGGGCTATGCTTTGGAAGATTACCTCCGCGCGATCCAGGTGGTCAGCCATGGCTCAGTGGAACTCTCCGTCATTGACGTTATTCCCCGCTGGCCCTGCGCTGCGGTTTTGCCGCTTTTTTTGCGGCGCTCGGTTCGTCAGCTATGCCGAGATGAGAATTAGGAGATGGCCGTGAGAGCAACCGAGATGCGGAAGACCGGAGTCGACGTCGTCGGCGACATGCCTTGGGGAACACATTTTTGCCTGTTCTACGAGACCACCGCGGATCTCCTCGAAACCGTGGTCTCCTTTTGCAACGCTGGATTGGAAAGTCAGGAGTTCTGCCTGTGGGTGGTTGCCGAGCCGCTCACTGCGGAAGACGCAAAGCGTGCCTTGAAAGCAGCCGTACCTGACTTCGACCGATACTTCGCTGACCAAAGCATAGAGATTGTTGCGGCTCGCGACTGGTACTTGCAGGATGGCACGTTCGATCTCAACCGAGTCATTAACGGTTGGAATGAGAAACTCGCGCACGCATCTGCCCGAGGGTACGCCGGAGTCAGGGTTAGCGGAGATGCCGCATGGCTTGAAAAGAAGGACTGGAAAGACTTCTGTGAATACGAAGAGTCACTCAACCACGCCGTCGCCAATCAGCGACTGGCGGTGCTATGCACCTATCCGCTGGCCACCTGCGGGGCTGCAGAAATCCTCGATGTCGTTCGAACCCATCAGTTTGCGGTAACGAAGCGGCGCGGCAGTTGGGACGTGATCGAAACTGCGGGGCACAAACAAGCGAAGGCTGAAATCAAGCGTCTGAATGAGGAACTCGAGCAACGTGTCGCCGAGAGGACGAGCCAACTGACGGCCCTCAACAGCGAACTGACCAAGGAAGTACTGCAGCGTAAGCACGCCGAGCAGGCTCTGCTGCAAAGCGAAGCCTATTTGGCGGAAGCACAGCGAGTAAGTCACACCGGCAGTTTTGGCTGGAGCGTTTCCAGCGGGGATATCGTCTGGTCGGACGAAACCTTTCGAATTTTTGAATACGACCCAGCCAACAAACCTACATTAGAAATCGTCATGCAGCGAACCCATCCGGAGGACAGGGTGTTCGTCCAGGAAACGGTCGATCAAGTAGTACGCGATCGGAAGCCTTTTGATTTTGAACATCGCCTGCTGATGCCGGACGGCTCGGTGAAATACATTCGCGTTGTGGGCCATCCCTCAACCAACGATGCATCCGGCGCCTTTGAATTTGTGGGCGCGGTGACGGATATCACGGAGGGCAAGCGTGGAGGGGAGGCGCTACGGCGGAGCGAGGGTTATCTGGCTCAAGCGCAAAGGTTAACCCAGAGTGGGAGTTGGGCCTGGAATGTGCGTACCGGTGCTCGCTTCTGGTCGCAAGAAACCTTTCGCATCTTTGACTATGACCCCGAAAAAGTGAAGCCTACATGGTCCGACATTCTCGAACGGGTTCACCCCCAAGATCGAGCGGCAATCGTGGAGAAAGCGAACGCGGAGATCACCTTGAAAGAGGACTCCGAATTTGACTGGAGGATCGTTCTTCCCGGCGGAAGAATAAAGCACCTTCACTCGATCGCTCACCCGGTGCTGGACGATTCAGGCGAAATCGCTGAGATCGTCGGCACCGTGGTGGATGTAACCGACCGCATCCGGGGAGAGGCGCTACGTGACGGGGAGAGCCGTATTTTGGAGATGATAGCGCGTGATGCCCCGCTGCAGGAAATACTGGAAAAGCTCGTACGGGTGTTGGAAGACCAATTCGCGGGTTTGCTTTGCTCGGTCCTGCTGCTCGACGACGACGGGCAGCATGTGCGGCATGGAGCCGCCCCGAGTCTTCCCAGGCCGTACATTGATGCCATCAACGGCCTTTGCATTGGACCGCGAGCTGGATCCTGCGGAACGGCAATGTACCGCCGCGAACCTGTGGTTGTCACCGACATTCTCCAGGATCCGCTCTGGGAGCCGTATCGGAGCGTGGCCGAGCTCTATGGACTGCGCGCCTGTTGGTCCACCCCCATGGTTGCGCATTCGGGGAAGGTGCTAGGCTCATTTGCTATGTATTACCGCGAACCGAGCAGTCCGAGCCCGGCCGAGACTCGCGCGTTGGAAATGGCCACTCACCTCGCCGGCATCGCTATTGAACGCAAGCTGGCGCGCGAAGAGCGCGAACGATTGCGTCACGCCCAGGCGGATCTCGCCCATATAAACAGAGTGACCACCATGGGCGAGCTGACGGCTTCTCTCGCCCACGAAATCAAGCAGCCGATTAGCGCAGCACTCACTGACGCCAAGACCTGCTTGCGCTGGCTTGGGCGCGATGAGCCCGATGTGGCAGAGGCTCGCCAAGCGGCGTCGAGACTTGTCACAGACGTAACCCGCGCCGCCGACATCATCGGCAGAATCAGCTTCCTGTTCAAAAAGGGCGGTCTACAGCACGAGTTGGTCGATGTAAACGAGCTCATTCAAGAAATGATTGTCCTGCTGCGCGGTGAGGCTGCCCGGTACTCGATTTCAATCCATAGCAACCTTGCCAACAATCTTCCCAAGATCATGGGCGATCGCGTGCAATTGCAACAGGTCTTTATGAATCTCATGCTCAACGGCATCGAAGCCATGAGGGATACGGGCACTGCAGGTGAACTTACCATCAGGTCGCAGCCAGACGATAGCTCTCGAATCCTGATCTCGGTCGGCGATACCGGCGTGGGACTCCAGCCAGAGCAGGTGGAGCAAGTCTTTAATGCCTTCTATAGCACCAAGGCTCAGGGCACCGGCATGGGATTGGCCATCAGCCGGTCCATCGTCGAATCACACGGCGGTCGCCTGTGGGCCTGCCCAAACCCCGGCCGGGGCGCGACGTTTCGGTTCACCTTGGCGATTGAAGGCATGGCACACGAAGCCGCGTAGCTGCTGGCAACAGATGTTAAATTTAGTGTCGGCCATGCCGCGGTTTCCTTGGGTGTCCTAGTCCGCGGCACGGGATCTACTTCTTGAAAAGATTTTTCTTGAAAAGATTTTCGAATGCCGTACGCGCGTCCGTGGGCCGCGCTGAACTCGGCGTCGAGGTTTCCTTTTCCACCCGGACGCGCATGGAATAAAACGTACATTGGTTGCGCTCGTCTTTCCGGGCAATCCGCTCGGCGATGGGCTGCGTGCATTCAAACCTGCTCGAAGTATCGAAATAGGTGCACTGGCGGCAAGAGTGGAGTTCGAATCCGCACTTGGGGCATTTCCCGATTGGCTCGGACACGGACGTCAGCAGCGTGCCGCATTGGGCGCAACGCGAAACCGTGTGCGTGCCCGGCATCTGCAGCGCACGCGGACCAAAGGTCTCTTTCTTGGGCGGCCGTTCGGCGGATTGCTTTTGCCGTTCTTCGTCCTTGCCGCGGTCCTGATACCCGTGTTGGCGATACTTACGGTCGGACACCGGCTGTCTCCTGTGCAGCGGATATTGTCTCGCTTCGCCGGGATCTCGACAAGTCGGTTGCGCTCGATTCTAAAGCAGGAGGGAAGCAGGCTCGGCTGAATGGCTGGATCTGGGTCAATGGGAGGAAAATTTGTCCTGGTGATAGTCCTGAACCCGGTAAATCCTATCTTAACCCGCTGGATCAGTGCGGCAGTGGCCGATGTCCGTTGTCCCACTACAGCAATGGGAGCACCGTCATGCCATATCGCTGGAATTGTAATTCGGAATCACGGGTGCTACCATCCGATCAGTAGCATGAGAGTTGGAGGCTTCATTTATGTCGGAAAGAGATACCAATAGTTTTCTGTGGTTCATGGCGGGACTAGGAATCGGTGCGATCGCAGGAGTTCTGTATGCTCCGCGTTCCGGCGACGAAACCCGGGATGTGCTTCGCGCCAAAGCCGAGGATGGCCGGGAGTTTGTGCGTGATCGCGCGCGACAGGCGCGGGAACAAGCTGCAACCTGGGCCGATCGCGGCCGCGAAGTGCTGAATCAGCAAAAGGAACAGTTCCGGTCGGCGTATGAAGCCGGAAAGCAGGCTTATCAGGAAGCAACCGCTTCTACTGAGGGCGGCGGCAAGCAGAATCCTTGATTCATCATTACCCTGGCGCGCCCGTTGTCTTGCGCCCTGGAGGGGGTAACCCTTATGGACTATCTACCTATTTTCATCGGTTGCACAGCGGCAGCCGTGGTAATACAGGCGGGGATCCTGGTGGCGATGTATTTGGCACTTCGCCAAACCTCGGCGCGTATGGAGGCCTTGGCTACTGAAGTACGGAGCAAGGTTCTGCCGGCTGCCGAAACCGCGTACTCCATGCTGACGGAGTTTCGCCCGCACCTCCAGACCCTGGTCACCAATGTGTCCGAGTCAAGCACCATGGTTCGCACCCAGATGGAGCGCCTGGACGCTACGGTCAGCGACGCCATCGATCGTGCCCGCTTGCATGTGATCCGTGTCGACGAGCTTCTGAATCGCACTCTGGACCGCGTGGAAAGCACCACGAACTTGGTGCATCGGACCGTGGTTTCTCCGGTCCGGCAGCTTTCGGGATTGGTCCAGGGAATCACATCGGGACTGGAATTTCTGATCGGGGTGAAACGCCGGGGACGGAACGGTGTTCCGGTTCCTCAGGACGAAATGTTTATCTGAGTGGAGTTTTCGCAAGCACAAACAAACCCAGCGCTGAACCACTTTCCCAAAAACCGCGGCGCGCTGTAGTTTTTCGTAGCTTGTGAAGCGCCGCTTTTTCACTCTTCTAGTCCGTCTCAGTCTTAGGAAATGACGCGGAGAATCATTTGCGTCCCGCTGTCCAACTTTACGTTGTGCTTGGCAGAGCTCAGCAGCGAATCCTGCGCGGTCCCGGTACTCAGTGACACTCCGGACATTCCCACTACGCCTTGGGAAGTGGGTGTTAATTGTCCGAAACCACCGGTCGCGTCTGTTCCCTCTGGCGTTGGAGGTGCACCGTTCGCATTGGCGGGCACAGTGCCGCCGCGACCCGCCATGCCAGCCGAGTTGCCAGCGTTGCCGGTGGAAGGCGCCGAGCCGCCCGGATAACCGGATCCGCCACTGGGCTGATTCGCCGCGGCAGTATTTGATTGCGGCCAGCCAATGGCTTGAATGGAAGCCTTGAGCGGAATCTCTGTGCCGTTCTTCATGATCATTTTGTCGAAGACGATTCCCAGGGTTGACGTGGAGTCGTGCTCGTGCGGCGATACCTCTGCGACGTGTCCCACAATCTTAGATCCTCGCGGCGTCAGGACTTCGTTCTTATCCGATCGAAAATCATCCATGGTCTTGGCAATCACCTCATCGCCGACTTTAGCTTTCTTGGCATCGATGGTCTTCGCCAGTTCGACCCGAATGACAGTGCCGGGCGCGAGTCGCATGCCGGTATTCTGAGACTCCGTGCTTGGCGGGCTTTGAGCGAGAGAAATCGTGGTCAGGAAAGCGGTCGTCAATACAGAAACAAGAAGCCTTTTCATATGGCTTGTCCCCTTTCTTTACTAGACCAGAAGCGTGAGGCTTGCCAAAGGTTTTCTACGGACGACATTTTTTTGGGAAGCGAGTGGACGTTTTGAACCCTACCAGATCGTTCGCCTCGTTTTTGGAGGTGAAGTGACTACGGCTGGATTGCACTTCAAACGATCCAGCCGCCCCCGATTACCAGATCTCCGTCGTAGAATACGGCGGCTTGGCCAGGGGTGATGGCGCGCTGCGGCTCGTCGAACGTTACCAGCACTTCGTCTGGGCTTGGGCTCTCGATCACTGCAGGCGCACCCTCGTGACGATGCCGGATCTTCACCCGCACCCGCATGGGCTCGCGCAGATTCTCCACTGCGACCAGATTCACCCGGCGCGCGCGCAAGGTTCTCGAGTACAAATCCTCTTGATTGCCTACCACTACCTGGCGCTGATCTCCCTTGATCTGGATGACATAGAGGGGCGAACCTGTGGCCACGCCCAAGCCCTTGCGCTGCCCTACGGTGAAGTTGTGAATACCGCTGTGCTCGCCGATCACTTCTCCGTCGGCAGTTACCAGCTCGCCTGCTGTATCGGGCAAAGCCTCGCCTTGTTCCGCCAGGTAGGCATCGAGAAACTTCTTGTAATCACCTCCAGGAACGAAGCAGATCTCCTGCGAATCCGGCTTCGTGGCGAGAGCCAGCCCGTGATGGCGCGCCAGATCGCGAACCTGCAGCTTGGTCATGTCGCCAAGAGGAAACAAGGTGCGGCTGAGCTGATCCTGGGTCAGACCGAACAGGAAATAGGTTTGATCCTTCGCTAGATCGGCGGGACGCTTCAACAACCAGCGGCCACGGTTCTCATCGAATTCAACCCTAGCGTAGTGGCCGGTTGCGAGCGCATCCGCGCCAATTTGTCGAGCCACGATCAACAGCTGATCAAACTTCAGATGGTTATTGCACAGGCTGCAGGGTATAGGAGTGCGCCCCGATAAATACTCCTCAACGAAAGGTTGCACCACATCACGCTCGAAGCGATCTTCGTGATTGACCACGTAATAGGGGATGCCCAGCGTTTCGGCAACCCGGCGAGCGTCATAAACATCGTCGAGCGAACAGCAGCGGCCTTGCACTGCCTCTGGCATTCCCGGATGCCCTGCCAGGCGGCGCTGGTTCCAGAGTTGCATGGTGAGGCCGATGACGTCGTGTCCCTCGGCGCGCAGCACGGCCGCGACGGTCGAGGAGTCGACTCCGCCCGACATGGCCACGGCGATGGTCTTAGAAGGCAGCATTTGGCAATTAGCAGTTAGCTTTTAGCACTCAGCAGGTAGCCCCTTAACATTTTCGGCGAAGTAATGAAAATCATATTCTGCACTTGAGGGTGCGCCACATACTGGCTAAATGCCAAGTGCTAATTGCTAACTGCTGTCTTATTGTAAACCGGCGAGAGCTCGCGCAGGCGTACCACCGTTGGCCGGACCAGGGCGAGGGCGAAGTCTACATCTTCGGGCGTGTTCTGTTTGCCCAAGCTGAAGCGGAGGCTGGCGCGGGCTATTTCCGGTGGCAAGCCCATGGCTGTTAGCACGTGGGAGGGCTCGATTGCACCGGAGGAACACGCTGCTCCTGTCGAGACAGCCAGCCCCTTCAAGTCCAGCGCGATCACCAACGCCTCGCCATTGATGTAGTCAAAATGAATGTTCGTGGTGTTCGGGACTCGTGGAGCGCCTTCTCCGTTTACGCCGGTGGCTTCTACCTCAGAAAGAATTTTCTGTTCGATGCGGTCGCGCATTGCCGACATGTCAGCGAGGTCGCCTCGCTCTAATGCTTCGCTGGCTAGTTCTGCCGCCTCGCCCAGACCGATGATTCCGGGAACGTTCTCCGTGCCTGCGCGGCGGGATCTCTCGTGGCTGCCGCCGTAAAACAGTGGCTGAAGGATGGTTCCCTTGCGGACGTAGAGTGCGCCGACTCCCTGCGGAGCATGTAGCTTATGACCGGAGATCGAGAGCAGATCGCATCCTAAACGCTTTACGTCGATCGGTACCTTCCCTGCTGCTTGTACCGCGTCAGTGTGAAAATAGACATCCGCTTCGGCGGCGATTTTGCCAATCTCCTCGACCGGTTGCAGCACTCCAGTCTCATTGTTAGCCATCATGATCGTGATGAGCTTGGTATGAGGACGCAGTGCGCGGCGGACATCATCCGGATCGACTAGCCCCCGGCCGTCCACGGGCACGTAGGTGACGTCGCATCCGATCGTTTCCAAGTGCTTGCACGAATTCAGCACCGCATGATGTTCGATTGTCGAAGTGATTATGTGGTCGCCGGCGCGGGTGACGCCTGAGATGGCGAGATTATCGCCCTCGGTGCCGCCGCTGGTAAAAACGATCTCGGACGCCCGGCATCCGAGCAGCGCTGCTACCGATTCACGCGCCCGCTCCACCGCCGCGCGCGTCTCCTGTCCATGATGGTGGATGGAAGAGGCGTTGCCGAAGCGCTCCGCGAAGTATGGCCGCATGGCCTCGAAAACCTCGGGCAGGAGCGGGGTCGTCGCGTTATTGTCGAGATAGACTCGCCGCATGGAACCGGTATCCTAAAAGTTATTCTACGCTCGCACGAACGAGGTCGGGAAAACCAGTAATCGTTTTGCTTTGTTGGCTTAAGGCGCAGATAAAAATGAGCTACAAGAATTTATGGTACCGACCGCGCGGAGAACTCCGACATGGATGGAGCCTTCCCACTCCAAGGGCTACCTGAGGTTCGTGCTACCTTAACTGGCGACGCGCCGGGCTTCCGCTTCCTTTTGCGAAACGTAGCGCAGCAGGATATCGCGCAGTGAGACCAAACCCTTCAATTGCTTGCCATCAGTGATGGGCAGATGGCGGAAGCCGAATTCGCGCATCAGGAACAGGCAGTTCTCAATGGTTTCGTCCACGCTGATCACTTTCGGACTTGCGGTCATCACTTCGGAGATCTTGGTAGTTCCGGGCATGCGTCCCAGGGCTACTACGCGGTTCATTATGTCCCGTTCGGAGAAGATGCCGACGATTTCTCCGTTGCGCAACACCGGCAAAGCGCCAATGCGCTGTTCCATCATAAAGCGCGCCGCTTCGAGCACGGTGCTGTCGGCGTCAATCGAGTACACCCGCCGGTCTTTCACGATGTCGTAAACCTGTCCCATAAATCACCCCTTGGGAGCGGCTTCTGGCAGGCTTAGGTGACCCGCCGTCAGCCGCGAGATGAACACTTTATCACGGAGTAGGGTGTGGTCTCTACCACAGAGACACAGAGTCACGGAGAACTTCTTTTCTTAGGATTCTCTGTGGCTCTGTGGCTCTGTGGTAAACGGCTTGGCCGTGCGAAGTTTGTTGCCATCTGCTATCTTCTTGACTTCATATCGATCAACACTATTTATTCGTTGTGAAGGAGCGTTGATGCCCGAATCGGTGCGGCCTGAGCCTTCCCCGCTGTATCGCTGGATGGTGCTCATTTTCCTCAGTTTGGCGATGTTCGGCAATTATTACGTCTATGACGCGTTGAGTCCCCTGGCCGATGTGCTGAAGCAGCAGCTTGGCTTTTCGGATTCGAACATCGGACTGCTGCAGGCCATCTATAGCTTTCCCAACATATTTACCGTGGTCATTGGCGGGGTCCTGATTGACCGGATGGGGTTGAGAAAGTCGCTGATGATTTTCGGTGTGCTATGCGTGATTGGGCCCGCCATTACGGTCGCGTCGGGTCATCTGTGGTTGATGGCCGTCGGGCGTCTCATTTTTGGCATGGGGGCGGAATCACTGATTGTGGCGGTCACGGCTGCCCTGGCAAGATGGTTCAAAGGGAAAGAGCTGAGCTTTGCCTTTGGCATGAACCTGACGATCTGCCGGCTCGGTTCCTTTGCTGCGCTAAACTCCCCCACTTGGGCTCGAGCGGCCTACTCAAATTGGCGCTGGCCCTTCCTGATCGCGTTCGGCGTCTCCAGCTTGTGCTTGATCGGAGCGATAATTTACTGGGTGATGGAGGTACACGCGGAGAAGGTTTACCATCTCGGCGAAGTCTCGACCGACAAAGTGGTTTTCGCGGATTTGTTCAAGTTTGGCGTGAGCTATTGGTACATCGTTGCCCTATGCGTTACCTTCTACTCAGCCATCTTCCCTTTCCAGACCTTTGCGGTGAAATTCTTTATAGAAGCGCATGGAACCTCGCGTGAGTTTGGGGGATTTCTCTCCAGCACGCTCACCCTCTTTGCCATGGTCGCGACGCCACTGTTTGGGTTGATGGTGGATCGAGTGGGCAGGCGGGCCATCCTGATGATGGTTGGTTCCCTGCTGCTCATCCCCGTGTATTTAATGATGGGATATACCCACATCAATTTGTACGTGCCGATGGCGATGATGGGAGTGGCGTTTTCGCTGATTCCGGCGGTGATGTGGCCGTCGGTCGCCTATATCGTTGACCAGTCGAAGCTGGGCACGGCGTATGGTTTGATGACGATGATTCAGAATATTGGGCTCTTTGGCTTCAACCTGGTCATCGGCAAGGCGAATGATATTGGACATGCCAGCGCCGAAAATCCTGGGGGGTACCATCTGGGCATGTGGATTTTCTCCATTCTGGGTTTCCTGGGAGTTTTCTTCGCCTTCCTGCTTCACGAGAGGGAGACCGGGCCCCATGGCCACGGATTGGAAACGATCACCACGGCCTCGGCATCCGCTTAGAACGAATACCTCGGCCTTGGGCGGTTCTTTTGGTCCTTTCCTGCAACTCCTGAATCTAAAAGGCAGTAATTAGGTCGGACAGGGACGATCGCACGGCGGGGGGCCAATTCCACCTGAGTGGAAGACACGCAAGCCTATGGGCCACAACCTCTTGCCTTGCCGACATGCTTACGAGGGTTGAAGGGCCGAAGGGTATATACCAAAGGTACCCGCAAGCAGTACAACGAAAAGATACTTACGCCGCATCTGACTGATTGCGGCCGGAAAAGGCGATTTGACGGACGCGAAGAAACAGCAGGGCAAGCTTTCTGAAGCAGAGGCAATCGAACGGGCAAAGCAGGGGGATGCGGCAGCCTTCGAAGCGCTGTATAACCTGCATAAGCGCCGGGTGTATTCACTCTGCCTTCGCATGACTGCCAATACGGCGGCGGCGGAGGATCTCACCCAGGAAGCCTTTCTGCAGTTGTTCCGGAAGATTGGAACGTTTCGCGGCGAGTCGGCGTTTTCGACCTGGTTGCACCGGATGGCGGTCAACGTTGTCCTGATGCAACTGCGCAAGAAGAGTCTGCCGATAGTCCCGCTCGAGGAGAACATCGAGACGGAAGAGGAAGCGCCCAGGAAGGAACCGGGCGCCGATGATCCGAGGTTAGCCGCCTCCATCGACCGGATGCAGTTGCAACGGTCGATCTCGGCCCTGCCCCCGGGATACCGGATGATTTTTTTGCTGCATGATGTTGAGGGTTACGAGCACAATGAGATTGCCGAAATAGTGGGATGTTCGATCGGCAACAGCAAGTCACAACTACATAAAGCGCGCATGAAATTACGAGAGATCCTCAAAACGAGCAGAGCTGAAAAAGCCACCAAGCCGTGAGGAGCGATCATACAGAGGCATCGGGGAGAGGTAGTATGACCTGTGAAGAGTTCGAACGGGTCCTGCCAGAGCTGGGGAGCGGCCACAGTATTGAGCAGGAAGAGCACCTGAAATCCTGCCCCTCATGTTCGGATCTGGTAGCGGATCTGAACGCCATTTCCCAGCAGGCCCGGCATTTGCAGGGTTCCGAGGAACCCAGCCCGTGGGTATGGAACTCGATTGAAGTCGCGTTACGGCAAGAGGGCCTGATCCGTCAGCCTCAGCAGCAGCATGCTCTTCTTCATCCGCCCCGGCTTAGCTGGAAGCTGCGCTGGCTGGTACCCGCGGCCGCCGTGTTTCTGGTCGTCGCTGGCGTGCTCATGCACCAGCGCGGAGCGGCACCGGCGCGGATTGCGGAACAACAATCTCAGCCTGCCGGCGTGGTAACCGCAGATCTGCAGCGCCCCAACCAGGCTGAAGTAATGGCTGGCGACGATCTGCAATTGCTGAATACGGTAGCCTCGCGAACCCCATCCATGCGAGCCGCCTATGAAGAAAATCTGCGGGCGGTGAATGCTTACATCCGGGATGCGGAGCAATCGGCGCACAGCGATCCGAATGACGAAGTCGCACAGCAATATTTGAGGAATGCGTACGAGCAAAAGGCCATGGTCTATGAGATGGCCTTGGACCGTTCTCTGCCGTAGTAGAATAGCCGTCGTCGGGGCCTGCGGGGATACCGCGCGGGCATTGGGGAGATGTCGATTATGTACCGGAAGCGGGCGACAACCATTGCTGTCGTAATGATTCTTGTGCTGGCCGCGTTTGCCGCAGCCCAAACCACCCGTAAAGAAATGCATTTCAAAGTGGGCCGCCGAGCCAGCATTTCTATCGTCAACCAGTACGGCCCCATTTCGGTCAAACCTGGTCCGGGCAAGCGCGTGATGGTTACCGCAACTTTGTATTCCGGCAAAGTCGAAATTGACCAAAGCAAGAGAGGAAACCGAGTGTCGGTTCTCTCCCACCTTCTGGACGGCGCAGACGCGACTACGGGACGGGTCGATTACGAGGTTCTCGTACCCGCCGATGCGAGCGTAACTTTGCATTCTACAACCGGACCCTTGCACGTAGAGAAGCTCCGCGGCGACGTGATTCTTGAAGGTAGTACTGCTATGGTCGACGTGCGCGATGTAAACGCGGCGCACGTTCACGTAAAGACGTTGAATGGGCCCGTGACCCTGACCAACGTCAGCGATGGATACGTGGAAGTCACCTCGGTGAGCGGCGATGTAGCGCTGAACGCGGTGAATGGTGCGCAGGTCCATGTAAACTCGAGCAGCGGCAGAATCCACTATGACGGGGACTTCGGGGAAGCCGGCCAATATTCGTTGACTAGCCACAGCGGAGATATTGAAGCGATCGCGCCGTCGTACGCCTCGATCGAAGTGGTCGCGCGCTCGGTCCAGGGAAGAGTGGAGAACGACTTTCCTTTAGAGCCCGAGCACACTTCCTTTGTTACCCGCGCCGGGAGTGCCTTCGCAGGTACCGTCGGCAAGGCGGCATCTTCGGTTAAGTTACTTTCCTTCAGTGGTAAAATTCACCTTAAGAAACGCGAACAATAAACGCTGAACCACCGGATTGGGCGGGTGCAAAGCCGTTTCAGGAAATCGAGAACCGGACCCGGTTCGCGCCTCGCGGTTAATCCGCTTGGGCGCGAGCTACGGACCGTGTTCCTGGTGGGTTTCATGGGTGCGGGCAAAACCAGCGTGGGCCGGGCTTTGAGCTGCCGGTTGGGTTGGCCGTTTGAAGATTTGGACGATCGGATTCAGCATCGAGAAGGCAAGAGTATCGAGCAGATTTTTCGCGACTCCGGAGAAACCGAATTCAGGCGAGCCGAAACCGCGGCCTTGCGCGAGTTGCTCGCAGAGCCGCAGTCATCGTTCCGGGTGGTGGCACTCGGAGGGGGCGCTTTCGTGCAACCTGCTAACGCCGCGCTGATTGAACAGGCCGACGTGCGTTCGGTGTTCCTCGACGCCCCGGTGGCCGAACTGCTGCGACGATGCGAAGCAGAGGCAAAAGAACGTCCCTTGCGGCAAAGTCCCGAGCAATTTTGCGAACTGTACGAGAAGCGGCGGCAATCCTACATGAAAGCAGCGGTGCGCATCGAGACCAGCGGTAAAGATGTGGACACCGTCGCGGCGGAGGTAGCATGCAGTCTGGGGTTGGAGTGAGCAAGCAGACACAGTCGAAGTATGCCAACTTGCTGGCCGGAACTATTTTAGCGCTGGGTGTTCTAAGCCTCCTCGCAGTGTCAACCGCTCTGGCCGCGAGCAAGGATGACAAAGCTCCGGCGGCTCAAATGGTCGATTCGGGATCGTTTGGCGTCTTTATGAACGGGCGCCGGGTGGCCACTGAAACCTTCTCCATCCACCAAAGCAGCGTGGGCAGCTCAATTGTTTCAGAGTTCAAGAGCGAGGCGGGCACGGATAAAGCCGATCAAACGTCAGACTGGCAAATGGCCGCTAACAGCGAACTGCGAAAGTATGAATGGAAGGAAGTCACCCCGGGACAATCGCAGGCAGTCGTTTTGCCCAACCAGGATTTCCTGATAGAGCGCTTCCGAAACAGCCCGCAGGATAAGGAGCAAGAGCAACCATTTCTGCTGCCCTCATCCAGCAGCCTTCTGGACGACTACTTTTTCGTGCAGCGAGAAGTTCTCGCGTGGAAATTCCTGGCCACCAGTTGCAAGCAGGACAAGGGCGCGCTGCAGTGCCCATTGAAACAACCGGTACAATTCGGCGCGTTGAATCCGCACGCGCGCTCATCGATGTCGGTGACAATGGAATTTGCGGGGCGGGAAAAAGTTACCATCCGGGGCGCGGAACGCGAACTGAACCGCTTGAACTTGAAGAGTGAGTCGAGTAGTTGGGCGCTTTGGCTCGACGACCAATATAAGCTGCAACGGATTCTGATTTCGGGCGACAACACGGAAGTGGTGCGAGACTAGGTCAGCTTTGGCCCTGATTGACTCACGCACGGTTCGGGTGCTGGTGACAACGCTGTTATTTGCGCTGGGGCTCGCATTTTTGTATATCGCCCGCCGCACCCTGATTGCTTTTCTGCTCGCGATTTTCTTTGCGTACCTGATAGATCCGGCCGTATCCAGCTTGCAGAAGTGGACCCGCGGCCGGGGACCTGCAATCGCCGTCATTTATCTGGTGTTTGTCATCCTGCTGAGTACGCTTTTCTTCTTTGTCGGACCACGAACTGCGCGCGAGGCGCGCCGGTTGGGCGAGTCCTGGCCCTCTCTTACCGAGCGGTTCAACACCGGCGATCTGGCGCACCAAATTGGACAACAGCGCGGATGGAGCGGAGAAACCACCCAACTGTTGCAGAAGATCATGTCGGACCCGCGTCTCGCCGGTGTCGCGCAAGCGGTGGGAATACGCGTCGCGGAAGTGGCAAAACAAGCCTGGCTTCTGATCGTCGTACCTATTCTGGCGATATTTTTTCTGAAGGATGGACAGGCGTTCAGCCAAGTCGGACTGTCGCTCGTGCAGAGCCGGCCGCAGCGCGAGTTCCTGCAAGATGTCCTCACTGACTTGAACCAGATGCTGGCACAGTTTATTCGCGCGCAACTCGAACTCGCCGCCTTATCCATGCTGATTTACATTTCCTTTATGTCCGCAACGCGAGTGCCCTACGCGCTGGTACTGGGAACAGCGGGCGGCATGATGGAGTTCATTCCGGTTGTTGGGCCATTGGTGGCCGGGGTCGTGATTATCGCGGTCGCGCTGCTCATGAGTTATCCGCATTGGGTGATGCTGCTCGCTTTCCTAATCGGGTGGCGTTTAATTCAAGACTACGTAGTTTCGCCCCGCATCATGGGGAAAAGTATGGAACTCCACCCGCTGGCGGCGATCTTTGGCGTACTGGCAGGCGCCGAAATTGCTGGCGTGCTGGGCGTGTATCTTTCCATTCCGGTGATGGCGAGTCTGCGGATCGTGTGGCGGCGCTGGCGCTTGTACGCCGAGAAGAAACGTTTTGGGCCGCTCAACGAGTACTCGTTCGGAACAGAGATCAGCCCTAAGGCGTGACTTGTATTCCTATTGTAGCCAATTATGAAGCGCCAAGCGCGGGCCGGAAGCGCAGTGTTTGGACGCTTGGTTTCCTTTGTGTACCTTTGTGACCTTTGTGGTTAAGGCTTTTTAAAGGCATCAACCACAAAGGTCACGAAGGAACGGCTCTCTATCGCAATTCTTCCATTACCTGCTCCAGCACTTCCCTTCCCGGGCGCGTCACTGACTCTGGCAGCGTGGCCAGCGGCTCTTCGGTCACGTTGAGCATGTCGATGAAGCTTGGCGCCTCGGGGTTCACATAGAAAAGCCCCGTCAGCACTTCGCCTTTTTCGTGGGCCTCGTGCAGGCGGCTGATGGCTTTGATCCGATTGGTGGCATCGTAATCTTCTTCAAGTTTGGTGAGGCGCAGCCGGGAACCGTCATGCATGGTCACTTCAGCAGTCGTACCAGGATCGTAGTCCACGTTAATTTCCTCGAATGCGGGAACGAAGCTGATGTCCTGCAGCGGCTCTTCGTGGTCTTTCATGTACTTGTACGATTTCGTTGAGCCCTCGTGATCGTTGAAGGTCACGCAGGGTGAAACCACGTCGAGCATCACGGTGCCCTTGTGGGCGATTGCAGCCTTCAGCATGCTATGCAATTGGCGCTTATCGCCCGAGAAGGAACGACCGACAAACGTTGCGCCCAGGGTGATGGCCATGGCACAGGTGTCGATGGGAGGAAGATCGTTGACCACGCCAGTCTTCAATTTCGACCCGAGGTCCGCCGTGGCGGAGAACTGGCCTTTGGTCAGACCATAGACGCCATTGTCCTCGATGATGTAAATGATCGGCAGGTTGCGCCGCATCAGGTGGACGAATTGCCCGATACCGATGGAGGCAGTATCGCCGTCGCCGCTGACGCCGAGCGCAATCAGTTTGTGATTGGCCAACATGGCGCCGGTTGCAACCGAAGGCATGCGGCCATGTACGGCATTAAAACTGTGCGAGCGGCTCATGAAATACGCCGGGCTCTTGGAGGAGCAACCGATGCCGCTGGGCTTGATGACGCGTTCGGGCTGAACGCCCATTTCATACATGGCGTCGATGATGCGCTCGGAAATCGCATTGTGCCCGCAGCCGGCGCATAGCGTGGTTTTGCCGCCGCGGTAGTCGAGAACGGTCAAGCCGATGCGATTGATTTTGGGTGCGGGAGTTGGGGTGCTGGTCGTGGTTGCCATGTTATTTGCCTTCCATGCTGGTGAGTTCGTCGGTTACCGAGCGCGCATCCAGCGGCAGCCCGTGAATATGCGCAATGCTGCGCAGGCGAGTGACCAGATCCGGCTTGATGTCGAGCTTGATCAAGCTCAGCATCTGGGCATCGCGGTTTTGTTCGACCACGTAGACCCGGTCGTGCTGTTCGATGAATTCGTGCACTTCGCGCGAGAACGGATAAGCTTTCAAGCGCAAATAGTCGGTTTCGATGTTGTATTCGTCGCGCAACTGATCGCGTGATTCGATGATGGCCCAGTGCGATGTGCCGTAAGCGATAATGCCAACCTTCGATTTGGATTTGCCGTTGATAATCTCGGGGCGAGGAACGAACGATCGGGCTGTATCGAACTTCTTGTTGATCCGTTCCATGTTTTTTTCGAAGTCGTCGGGACGCTCGCTATAACCCGATTTCTCATTGTGCCCAGTGCCGCGCGTGAAGTAAGCGGCCGCCGGATGCTCAGTGCCCGGCAGCGTGCGATAGCCAATGCCGTCGCCGTCCACGTCCTTGTAGCGTTCGAAACCTCCAAGCCGGTCGAGATCCTCTTTGCTCAGCACCTTGCCACGATCGATCGGCGATTTCGGATATTCGAAGGGGTCAGACATCCAGTTGTTCATTCCCAGATCCAAGTCCGACATTACGAACACCAAAGTCTGAAACTGCTCGGCCAGATTGAAAGCGTCCTGCGCCATGGTGAAACATTCGGCAACCGAACACGGCATCAGCAGGATGTTTTTCGTATCGCCATGCGAAAGGAAGGCAGTCGAAAGAATGTCGCCCTGCGAAGTGCGTGTGGGCAAACCAGTCGAGGGGCCGACGCGCTGGATATCCCAGACTACGCCAGGCACTTCAGCGTAGTAGGAAAGGCCGGCAAACTCGGCCATCAGCGAGATGCCCGGCCCGGCGGTGGCGGTCATGGAACGCGCACCGGCCCAGCCCGCGCCCAGGACCATGCCGATAGCCGCGAGTTCGTCTTCGGCCTGCACGATTGCAAACGTCGCCTTTCCGTCAGGACCGATGCGATACTCTTTCATGTAGTCGATCAGCGTCTCAACCAGCGATGACGACGGCGTAATCGGGTACCAGGTCACCACCGTGACCCCGGCAAACATGCAGCCCAGCGCGGCCGCCGAGTTTCCGTCGATAATGATCATCCCTTGGTTCTTGTCCATGCGCTGAATGAAGTAAGGATCTTGCTTGGTCAGGTTGGCCGCCGCGTACTCAAACCCGGCCTTGACCGCAGCTAGATTCAAATTGGCCGCTTTCACCTTCGTGGCAAACTGCTTGCGCAAGGCCTTCTCTACTTCAGCCATGTCGACGCCGAGCAACTGCGCCGCCACGCCTACGTAAATCATGTTCTTGACAAGCTTGCGCAACTTGGCTTCCGGGCAGACGGGGGCGACCAGCTTGTCGTAGGGCACCGGATAAAAAATCAAATCACTGCGCAGCTTGTTCAGGTTCAGCGGTTCGTCATAGAGCACCGCCGCGCCCGGAGCCAGCGACATGACGTCTTCCTGCGCCGTCTCCGCATTCATGGCGATGACGAAGTCGATTTCCTTCTTGCGCGCAATGTATCCGTCTTTGTTGGCGCGGATGGTATACCAGGTCGGAAGGCCGGCGATGTTCGAGGGAAATAGGTTTTTGCCGGAAACCGGGACGCCCATCTGGAAAATACTGCGGAGAAGGACGGTGTTCGAACTCTGTGAACCCGACCCGTTCACGGTCGCAACCTGAATGCTCATGTTGTTGACGACACGCTTCGGCTCCCGTTGGCCTAGGGCCTCGCGGAGCGCTACATCGGTGGTAGCCATTCCTTAATCCTTCCTTTGCGTGAGCGAGTCTTTGCCCGCTCGGGGTGTTCTTGGAATAAATGCGGCGTACCTTTGATTATACGGCACGAGAGAAGTCGCGAACAGGCGCGGCCGGCGGAATTCAGACACCAAAGTACCAGCCCAGGAACCTGCCACCTCTACTCGGACCGCAGAAACTGGGCCATGTTGCGGAATTTTTTATATCGTGATGCGACTAATTCCTGGGCAGGCATTTTTGTGAGTTCGCCGAGATGCTTTTGCAGCGCGGCATCGAGCAGAGCCGCCGCTGCCCCGTGATCGGTGTGTGCTCCTCCCTCGGGTTCAGGAACGATGGCGTCAATGCAACCGAATTCGGCCAAATCTGCCGCCGTGATGCGCAGCGCCTGCGCAGCCAGTTCTTTCTTAGTGGCGTCGCGCCACATAATCGCAGCACAGGACTCGGGAGAGATTACTGAATAAATGGCGTTCTCCATCATCAGCACGCGGTCCGCAACCGCGATCGCCAGCGCTCCACCGCTGCCACCTTCGCCGGTGATGGTCGTAATAATCGGAACCTGCAGTCGCGCCATCTCCCGTAAATTTCTGGCGATGGCTTCGGCCTGGCCACGCTCCTCCGCGCTCAGACCCGGATACGCGCCCACAGTGTCCACGAACGTGAAGATGGGACGTCTAAACTTTTCCGCAACCTTCATTACCCGCAACGCCTTGCGATAGCCTTCGGGATTCGTCATGCCCCAGTTGCGGTAAACATTCTGCTTGGTATCGCGGGCCTTCTGGTGGCCGATTACGACGACCTCTTCGCCATGAAAGCGGGCCATGCCACAAACCATGGCATGGTCGTCGGCGAAACCACGGTCCCCGTGAATCTCGCTCCAATTTGTGAAGATCCGCTCCACGTACTCAAGCGTGAGCGGACGTTGCGGATTCCTGGCCAGCTCCGCCTTTTGCCACGCAGTGAAATGGGCCGATACCTGAGCACGCAAATCGTGAATGCGATCGTGAAGCTGCCGGATCTGACTGCGGACGTCATCATCCTGCCCGGGCAGCGATTGTAATCGCTCCAGTTGCCGCTCGATTTTTCCTAGCTCTTGCTGCGCCCTTAGTTGAGACTCCATCTTGCTGCCATCACCATTCCTGGCGGCCCAACGCCTTTCTACCATCGAAAGGAGAAACTCCGTGCCGGTTACCACCAGCATTGCGTTTGTCACTGCCGGAGCTGTCGCCGATTGCAAATTCGCACTCCTCTGAATGGAAGCTCTCATCCGCCGCATGTCTCAGTCCACGTGTAGAGACATAGCTAGCTACGTCTCCACAGACCTAGTCAATCACCCTCACTGCACCGCGACCGCACAACTCCTCGACCCGGGCAACAAAATTGCGGTCTGGATGGACATTATAGCCCTCCGCCTCCATCACCACCATGAAATCACCCTGGCGTTCGACGTCGAACAATACTTTTGCCTCACCTTTGCGTTTCGCACAAAGCGTGTGAAGTTCGTCGACCACCAACTCATTCGCTGTTTCCAACGGGATGCGGATGCGCAGTGAGCGCGGCAATGGGACTTTAGCCTCTTCAAGAGGAATGATGTCGTTGGCCAGCAGCTTAGGATTTACGCCTTCTTCAATCCGCAGGCCGGCGCGCACGAGAACCGGAACTTCGACCTTCAGCTTATCTTGCAGCTTCCTGTAGGCGTCGGGAAAGACAATCATTTCGACCGAGCCTTCCATATCTTCGAGTGAGCCTTGGGCGTAGAAATCGCCTTTTTTCGACTTCAGCACGCGCAGGTTGGTGATGATTCCGGCAGTGCAAATGTTTTCGTCTTTGCCGGTAGAAGTCTTGATGCCAGCGATGTCGGCGGTGCTCAAAGCGCGCAGGTCTTCCAGCTTGTCTTTGTATTTCTCCAGCGGATGGCCAGTAATAAAGAAACCGAGAATTTCTTTCTCCGCGGCCAGGCGCGTATGCTCATCCCAATCCGGTATATCCGGCAATTTATCATTATTCACGGGCGCTTCGTCCTGCTGGAACACTCCGAACAAGCCATGCTGGCCGGATTCGGCGTCACGCTGGGTTTTCAACGCTCGATCCATGGCCTTGTCGAGGACGGCCATTAGCTGGCCGCGCCGGCCGAGCGAGTCCATCGCGCCGCTCTTGATCAGCGACTCCAGAACACGTTTATTGAGCAGCCGCAAATCTACTTTCTCGCAGAATTCGTAGATGGAGCGATACCGCCCCAGTTCCTTGCGACCAGAGACGATCGACTCGATCGCATTATGGCCAACGTTCTTCACGGCCGCTAAACCAAAACGGATCGCGCTGCCATGCGGGGTGAAGTTGGCGTCGCTCACGTTGATATCGGGCGGTTCAACGCCAATTCCCATTTCCCGGCATTCGTTGATGTACTTGACTACATCGTCGGTGTTTCCGGTCACTGAGGTCAGCAACGCGGCCATAAACTCAACCGAGTAATGGGTCTTCAAATACGCGGTGTGATAGGCCAGCAAGGCATAAGCCGCTGAGTGCGCCTTGGGGAACCCGTACTCGGCGAACTTGGCCAGCAGATCGAAAATCTTTTCAATCTTCTTGGGCGGGTAGCCGCGCTGTACCGCGCCTTCGACAAAACGCTCGCGCTGCTTGGCCATCTCTTCGGGCTTCTTCTTGCCCATGGCGCGGCGCAGCAGGTCAGCCTCACCGAGCGAATAGCCAGCCAGCCGGTGGGCGATCTGCATTACCTGTTCCTGGTATACGATCACGCCCCACGTACCTTCCAATATCTCCTTCAGTTCGGGCAATTCGTATTCGATGCTTTTACGCCCGTGTTTGCGGTCGATGAAGTGATCGATCATGCCGCCCTGGATCGGCCCCGGTCGGTAGAGTGCGTTTAAAGCAGTGAGATCGTCGATCGAGTTCGGTTGGTAGCGTCGCAGCACGTCCCTCATGCCATGCGATTCAAACTGGAAAATACCGGAAGTCAGTCCTTTGTGAAAAACGCTTTCGTAGGTTTTATTGTCTTCGAGCGGGATTTCATCCAGCGTGAGCTTCAGGTTGCGCGTCTGCTGGATCAACTTCAGAGTGTCATCAAGAATTGTAAGCGTCGTCAGGCCGAGGAAGTCCATCTTCAACAGGCCCATTTTCTCGATGGCAACCATGTCGAAAGCGGTAACGATTTCGTCGTTCTTGGTTTTGAACAGCGGGACCAGTTCGGTCAGCGGCCGTGGCGAAATAACTACGCCGGCAGCGTGGACTCCCGCGTTGCGCACCAGGCCCTCCAGCTTGCGCGCGGTATCGAGCAACTGGCGCACTTGCGGCTCGCTCTCGTAAGCCTGCTGCAGCGCAGGAGAATCCTTGATCGCCTGCTCCAACTTGATGTTGAGCGTGGTCGGAACCATCTTGGCGATGCGATCCACGTCCGCGTAGGGAATGTCCATGGTGCGGCCGACGTCTTTGATCGCCGCCTTGGCTGCCATGGTGCCGAAAGTGATGATCTGGGCCACGTTCTCGCGCCCGTATTTCCGGGTAACGTAGTCGATCACCTCGTCGCGTCGGTTCATGCAGAAATCGATGTCGATGTCAGGCATCGAAATGCGTTCGGGATTTAGGAAGCGCTCGAAAAACAACTCGTGCTGCAGCGGATCAAGATCGGTGATGTTCATCGAGTAGGACACCAGCGATCCCGCCGCCGAGCCGCGGCCCGGCCCCACTGGGATGTTATTTTCTTTGGCGTAACGGATGAAGTCCCAGACAATCAGAAAGTATCCTGAGAACTGCATTTGCTGGATGATGGCGAGTTCCCGAGCCAGACGCTGCTCGTATTCCGCAAAGCTGTGCTTCACCCGACCCTGCGCCTGCAAGCTTCGCAGCGTTTCTAAACGCCGTGCGAAACCCTCGCGCGTGACGTGTTCGAAGTAACTATCTAACGTGTAATCCGCAGGCACGTCGAAATGAGGAAAGGGGTTGCTGACCTTTTCCAATCGCGTGCTGCAGCGCTCGGCAATGGCCAAGGTGCGCGAAAGCACATCGGGTGCGTCCTTGAACACCCGAAACATTTCGTCGTGGCTTTTGACGTAGAAGTCCGTGCCATGGAACTTCATCCGGTTGGTGTCCTGGATGGACTTTCCCGTCTGAATGCAGAGCATCACATCCTGGGCATGGGCATCGTCTTCGCAGAGGTAGTGGCTGTCGTTGGTGGCCACCAGAGGCAAGCCCAATTCTTTTTCCAGCCGGAACAAATGGGAATGGATGCGGTGTTCCATCTCCAGACCCTGATCCTGAATCTCCAAAAAGAAATTATCCTTGCCGAAGACATCGCGATAAAAGACGGCCGCCTCGCGGGCGGCTTCGTACTTCTCTTCCATCAACCTTTCGGCGACTTCGCCCTTGAGGCAACCGGACAGTCCGATTAATCCTTTGGCGTGTTGCGCCAGAAACGCCTTGCTCACCCGCGGCTTGTAATAGAAGCCATGGAGCGAAGCCTCTGAAGTAATCTTGACCAAATTGCGATAGCCTTCTTCATTCTCCGCCAGCACCAAAAGATGGTTGTACGTGTCACCGTCGGGCGGAGTGCGTGAAATGTTGTGATCGTCCTTCTTGCAGATGTAGAGCTCGCAGCCGACAATCGGCTTGATCCCGGCCTGCTTGGCCGCATTAACAAAATGCACGGCGCCAAAGATATTGCCGTGATCGGTCATGGCAACCGCGGGCATGCCCAGCTGTTTAGCGCGCTCGCAGAGTTTGTCTACGTCGCAGGCGCCGTCGAGCATCGAATAGTCAGTATGGAGATGAAGATGGACGAATTGAGACATTGGGCCCGGAGTTGATCCTTGCAATCGATTCTACGTCAGCCTCATTCTAATTGGACATTCCCGTGGCGCGACGGCGAGTTATTCACAGCCATCCACAGCAAAACAAGAAAACTTTCGTGGCCCGAGACTCGCCGCCTTTGACTCTAGATGCGGATCATTCCAACCATTTTTCAAATGCCTCGGCGGCACAAAAGCCGGTGGAAGTTTCAACTACGAGCCGAAAGCTTAGCAGGTGTTTCCGCCACAACTCGCGCGGTAACCACGCTCTGAGGTGATGAGAGGAGACATATTGCGTCTTCAACCGAGTTCGATCCCCGTTTCCGTATGCAACGACATTGTTAGGGCGAAAGTTGTCGCCGTTGATTTCCAGAATAAGAAATCGGGGGCTGTGATAGTCCATCATAGGCACTGGGTATGGTTTTATGGCGTTAATCACTGCCGTCAGCGGTTGCCGCTTGAACTTCGCCGAAGGCAAAACGTCGACGGCAACGGGAGCGGAAAAATGAAGAGGATCGTTAGTCACCGAGAGCATCACTGGGGTAGCCCCAGCGTAGATACCACTTGAATCGGTCAGCCTGTCTCCCGGAATCATGACGTGTAGTTCACTGGGCGAAACAAACGTGACCTCCTCGCGAAGACCAAAATCATCGCCGAACTGTAGTTCTGAATGCTGCGTGAAACCGCTCCCCCGCACAACCAGGGTCGCGTCAGAACTACAACAGCTCAACGCGTGCGGTTCGACGGAATCGACGACCGGACTATCCTTGCCCACCACGATGATTTTTTGTCCCGTCGTGGCTTCCACCACCGGCCTCCGTTCCCACGAGTCCTTGGCGTACGCCGTGAACAGCCCAGGCTTGTCTGCAAGGTCGGACGGCATCGTCACCTCAACATGCCGCAGGTCAATCGTCCTGCTATAGAGATAATTCCGGGAAGCCTTGCTCTCTGGTGACGCGCCGTCGCCGATCATGAAGTACACGCGGCTCGAGGAAATTAGATTCTCACCTGACAGCACAACTGTCGTGTCCTCGGTTCCCTCTACGACACGAATTGGGGCGCCATCGAGTTCCGGGTCCTCCAGGAGATATGCCGGTTCCACGCTTTCATCCGAATCCACAAATGGCTTCTTTCCTGCGAGCAGTTGGGATACATACTCGCCGTGCCCGGGAGGCCCCGAACAATAATCGATGCAGAGCAAAACCATCTCGGGATCGAAAATTGAAATGTACAGTTCTTCCGGAGTTTGTTCCGCGTCCTCGCAACCGATGCATCTAGCTTCGCCTTCTCGCTGGATTGGAACTGCTTGATGCGACAACCGCTTCGGCCGGTCCCACACTTCAATCCACGCGCCTTTCACACCTTGCGTCGATGAAATGAAATAACGCAGCGGTTGAGCCGCTGCACCAGACTCAGGCAGGGTTGTCGTGAGCTGGTCCCATTGAGAAGCGATCTTGATGGTTCGGCCGTCGGAACAAACCTCGGTGGATTCCTGTGCCGGCGCAGCCAAAGTTGCAAGTGTCACAAGAATAGTTACGTAGCTGGCTCGGGACAGCATCTCGCTATTTGAATATTAGGGGCACTTCTCGACTTGAGGCTAGGGTCACTTGAAATCAGGGATTACCCGGGTAACTGGAAATCTACGCCGCGGTCATCGTTAGCTTGCTTGGTGGCAGGAATATCTAGCTCGGTAAGCGGGATCTTCCGCGCCCGCTGCGCGCTGAGTATCCATAATGTCTGTCCCACGATGGCGTAGTTCTGGACTTCCTCGGTATGTTTGTCGCGGAAAACAAGCTCAGTCGGCTGCGAGTCCGCCTTCGAGCGGGATTGCGATGCCTGGGATTCCCGCACCTCTCGCTCTTGGCGAAGACGGTCGACCTCGTTCTCCAAGCGATCAATTGCCGCCTGTTGCCGGTCGTTCTCGATGTACGCACCCGAGTAATCGGGTAGCGGGTAGTTCTGATAGGAATCCGCAGAATAAGAATCGTCGCCGTAGTACCAGGGATAGCCGTAATCGGAATATCCGTAATAGTCTCCGTAGTAGGGCCATCCCCAGGAGCGGCGATGATGGTAACCGAAGCGCCCGCGGCCGAAACCCCGGCCAAAATTGCCCATCACGAAGTTGACGCCGCCCCGTCGGACACCTGGAAAGGCCCGAGCACCCA
Source organism: uncultured Acidobacteriota bacterium (assembly GCA_963832245.1). GTDB lineage: Bacteria > Acidobacteriota > Terriglobia > Terriglobales > Acidobacteriaceae > JABDBE01. Next base: position 232,591 of record CAWHTG010000003.1, on the reverse strand, counting down.
TCGTCGGACCTCGGCCGCCAATCGCGGGGTGGCCTCCGGAAAATCCGCTATGTCCTGCGAAGCCTACCGCGCGGCCACCGGAAAATCCGGCATGTCCGGCGAAACCTCCTGAGCCTCCGCCGCGACGCTGTCCCCACGCCGGAAGCGTGAGCAAAGCCACGCTCAAGGCCGCAACTGCCAGCCAGCGCTGCATACGAGCATTATAGCGCCGGGGCCAAGCCGCGCGCACTCGTTTTGATCTCCACCCCCGTGCTTCAATCGACAGAGCTTGCAATACGTAGGCGGGTCCGAATTATCGACTCGATGCTTCACCGGCTTCACCGTCCGCAGATATGCGAAGATAGCCTTCAGATCCTCGTCTCTAAGATTCTTGTATGCCCCGAAAGGCATGATCGAGTTCAGCTTTCGCGCCTTCACATAGCCGGTCCGCATCACCTCGACGAATAGCGCTTCGTCGTAGTAGCTGATGCCTGACGCATCAGGCGTGATGTTGGCCGTGGCGGCTTCCCCCCACGGACCTTGCATCAGCTGTCCGCCGGCATACGTGAACCCAGCGACCGGCTGGCCTCGCTGCTATGGCGTGTGGCAGTCTCCGCAACCGCCGATGGTCGCTAAGTACTGGCCGTACTTCACGCGGTCAGCCGGGTCTGGACTGGCGACCGGCGCCGTCACCGGCTCGGGCACACTGCGAATCAGATACTTCACCGGAAAAATGATTTCCGTCTTTGCCAAATCACTATGGACCGGAGGCAAGGAGCGAAGATAGACGACAATCGACGCCACGTCCTCATCCGACATGTTCCGGAAATCCGGGTAAGGCATCATGGGAAAAAGAGCTCGCCCGTCGTGCCCTATTCCTTCCCGAATCGCTCGCACGAATTGATCGTCGGTCCACGTACCCGCGCCGGTTTACAGGTCAGGCGTCAAGTTTGGCGCGACGATGCGCCCTGGCATGTCGGGCATATTGAACCACTGCCCGCCGCCTTCCGTGCCGGAGATTACCGGCGCCCCATGCATATTCCAGTTATGCTGCGAATGGCATTCTCTACACCCGCTTAATCCGACCGCGAGATATCGACCTCGCTCCAGCCGCTGCGGCGTCGCGTCGAACTTCCGCGAGGTCAAAGGCCGTGCCTTCGGTCCAATGAACGGCCGCCAGCCGATGGTCAGGGTGATGAACGCAATCAAAAGGACGGCAACTACAATTCCCGTCAGGAACAGTATTCTCCGAAGTTGGCTCATTTCCCCTCGGTGCGGAGTCTAATTCCAGTGGTGCGTTTTCAGATGAACTAAGAAGTTATCTTTGAAGCAAAGCATCGGACGATGCCCGCGGCCAAGAATACCAGAGTTCTGAGGGCGGAAGCTCGAGAGGACTGCTTATCGCCTCTTCTTCGCTTTGCCTTTTGCTTTCTTCTTCCCGCTCGCTGTCTTCTTGGGCTTCGCGGACCTCTTGGGCGAGCTATGCTTCTCGGGCTTAGGCGGGTGCGAGGCCTTGGCCACCTCAGTTTTTGCCGCTGGCGGCGGGACTGGCGCTGTTGCCGCCGCACCCTTCCCCTTCTTCTTTCCCTCAACCGGAGCAGCAACTGGTTGCGGCGTACCGGCGCCCGCCTTGGCTGCCCGCCCGCGCTTTACCGGCGGTGGTGGGGGCGGTGGCGGTGGTGCCAGCGGTTTCAGGAACTTGAGAATTTCCGTGCGCGAATGCAGCTTTCCGTCCAGCAACAACATGAATACATCGTGCGCAATCTTGGGATACTCCGGCATCTGCGGAGTGATGCGCAGCTCGGTCATTTCGAGCAACGGAAGCTTCTGCTGCACCTGCCTCCACTTGCCCAAGAAGTTCTTTATCTTCTGTGCCACCGCCTGCTGCTTCGCGGTCACATCCAGAAAAAGAATCATCTCGGGCCGTGCTTCCGACAGCAGCTTCCATGTCCGGGACGGCGTCGCCGCTTCCTTGCCGGTTAAGCGCTTGGCTAAGTCCTTAGCGTTGTCCTCGAGATCCTTCCACGCCGCCACCAGATCCTTGCGCGGAATCAGCTTGCGCATGTCCGCAATATCTTTATCGCCCAGCCGAGAGGTCAGGAAGTACAACACAGCAGGCGAAGGATCCGGTGTATATCCCAGCTGATTCATCTGCTGCCGCGTCTTCATCAACTCCCCTAGCCCGGCGGCATCCACCTTTGCCGTCGTCCAGTGGGGATTGAGCACCTTGAGGTACTCTTCCTTCTCCAGCACGCGGACGATATGCAGCGGATCGTCCTCGTAGGCCAACTGCTCGATCTCCTGCCCGATGGCCCGGTCGGTGATGTACTCGATGTAGTTATTTTCCTTGGCCGACTGCACTCGGGCCTGGGTTCGCTCCTCAAGCGGCCAATGAAAGCGCGCCGCAAACCGGGCCGCGCGAATCAGCCGCGACGGATCTTCCATGAACGAATAGTTATGCAGGATGCGGATCAGCTTGGCTTCGATATCCGCCGCGCCGTTGAACGGATCCATCAGCAAACCGCGCGACCCGGGATTCAGCGACAACGCCATGGCGTTAATCGTGAAATCCCGCCGCCGCAGGTCTTCGATGATCGTTCCGGGAGCAATGATCGGAGGCTTCCCGGTCTTCTCATAACGCTCGGTGCGCGCCGAACTAATCTCGGCACGGACGTTGCCGGGCAGCACCAGGTACAAGGTTTTCAGATCGTCGTCGGCCGAAGCGACCAGGGCGCCAGCATGTTCCAGTTGTTTTTGCAGCTTGAGAGGATTGCCCTGGACCGTGAAGTCCAGATCGCGAATGGGAAAGCCACTGATGATGTCGCGAACCGCGCCACCCGTCAGATAAATATTCATGCCCGCGTCGCGGGCAATATCTTGTACGAGCGCGACCCCCCGTTGCTGGTCGGGGGTCAGCCGGATTTCCATGGTGTAAATGTAATCAGCCATGCCTTATTCAAAATTCAGACTTACTCGGCTGTGATCCCCTGGGTCGGCCAGAGCAAGATTTCCACAGGCCCCCATCCCGCCTGACCAGCGGCCTCCGGCACGTTCTACGTAAACTGCTCTGAAGACTAGACTTAGACGATCTACAATGGATGGCAGCAAACTAAAGAAAATACCACAATGTTAACAATTTGGCTACTGTGAAGGAGATGACTCCCTATGTTCGAGGCAAAAGTGTGAGAATCTTGATTAAGCTTGGCCGCGGAAATCCGCCGCCTCAGCCCACTTTGGCCAATCCATGCCTTCCACTCACAAAAAGGTGGTCGTCCGGAAGATGGATCGCGATTCCATCAACGGCTACGTCGCTCCCGCTAATTTCGTGCGTGAAGGCAAGCTGGAGTTACTCAACACCGCAGGCAACGTAGTCACTATTGACCTGAAAGATATCAAGGTCGTCTATTTCGTCCGTGAATTCGGAGACGCCGACTCGCCCAGCCGCAAAACGTTTACCACCCGCCCTCGCACCGAGGGACTGTGGGTGCGGCTGCGCTTCAAAGACAACGAAGTCCTCGAAGGCATGATGCCCAACGATCTCTCGCTAACCACAGCCGAGGGCTTCCTGATCAACCCACCAGACCTGCGCTCGAACACGCAGCGCCTGTTTGTGCCGCGGAGCGCGCTAGAATCGCTAACCGTGCTGGCAGTGATCGGTGCAACCCGGCGCCCGCGCCGCGGCGTGATCGTCGATACCGGGCAAGTGCCCATGTTCGGGGAATAAGGATTGTTGAGAATGTCGGGGGCAGGTAACGGTCCAAGAGCTCTGCTGATCAAATTGCTCCAATCTGGCACTGTGTTTGGAATTCTCGTGGTCGTGACTGCTTGCGGCTCAGGATCTACATCTCAGCCACTGGAGCAGACTACACCGCCACCACCTCAAATCCCGCTCACGCAATTGAGCCACGACACTTTTACCAATCCCAGCAGTCAGCACGCCACCGAAGTGGAGGCCAGCGCCTTTTCGACGGGCTCGACCATCGTGAGCGCATTCCAGGTCGGCCGCATTTTCAACGGAGGCGCATCCGACATTGGCTTTGCCACCACCTCCGATAACGGCGCTATTTGGGCGACCGGATCTCTGCCCGGCCTCACCATTTATGAGCAGGGCACATCCAGCGCCGCCAGTGACCCCGTCGTGGCTTTCGACGCCGCTCACTCAATCTGGATTATTTCTTCCCTGCTCATCACCAATACGGACCAGGTGGCCGTAAGCAGCTCTCCAGACGCCGTCAATTGGGACAATCCCATCCTCGTCAGCACCACCCCCGATTCCGACAAGAACTGGATTACCTGCGACAACACTCAGTCAAGCCCGTACTACGGCCACTGCTACGTTGAATGGGACGATCCCAGCAACCAAGACCTGATCTGGATGAGCACCTCCACTGACGGCGGCCTGACCTGGTCCGCGGGCAGAAACACCGCTGATCTCGCCACTGGCATTGGAGGCCAACCCGTCGTCCAGCCCAACGGCACGGTCGTCGTTCCCATCGAGAACGCCCCTGGCAACGCAATGCTAGCCTTCACCTCGACCGACGGCGGCAACAGTTGGAACGCCGCGACTACTATCTCTTCAATTTCAGACCACCAGCCCGCCGCCGACCTGCGTAGCTCCCCGCTGCCGTCGGCTGCGATCGACGCTGCCGGCACGGTCTACACCATCTGGCCGGACTGCCGCTTCCGCACCGGATGCTCCTCAAATGATCTGGTAATCAGCCCCTCAACCAATGGCACTACCTGGACCGCTCCCACTCGTATCCCGATTGACCCACTCACCAGCACTGTGGATCATTTCATTCCCGGCCTCGCCGTGGAACCCGGAACTTCAGGCAGCACAGCGCATCTAGCCCTCACCTACTATTTTTATTCGGACGCCAACTGTGATGCCTCCACTTGCGCCCTGTACGCCGGATTTATCTCTTCGCCGGATGGCGGCACCACTTGGACCAATCCCACCACTTTAGCGGGGCCGATGTCCGTCGCGTGGCTGCCCAACACCTTCGCCGGCCTGATGGTGGGGGATTATGTTGCCAGCGCCTACTCCGGCGGCAAGGCCTTCGCCATCTTCGCCGCCGCCCAGGCAAATTCCGGAACCCTGTTCGACGAGCCGATCTACACCACCACCACCGGACTCCCAGCCGCCCAACATGCCGCAGCCCTCGTTTCCACCCCCGAACAACCCGTCCCCAACGCCCACTCCGACCACCCCAGCCGCCAGTTCTACGATCAGGAACACCGCTATCCGATCATCCCCAAAGACTAGGAAAATCATCAAAACTGTTCACCACGTGGCACAGAGTCACAGAGAAAAATGTCTGGTGTTTCAAAACCCCTCACGCCTTCTCTGTGTCTCTGTGACTCTGTGGTGAAACTGTGATGCAAGCTGCTCATTTCCTGACTTTGAAAAATCGCCGGTCATACGGATAAGCCCGCTGCCACAACACCCGGACCCGCGCCGCATCCGGATGCTGCGGATTCAACAACACATTGAACGTATCCGGCAAAATGGCCGAAGGCACTTCGAGCAGCGCCGATTCCCCACCCGCCAACCACTCATCCCCCCGGCTCCGAGAGATGGACATATCACCGGCCCAGCCTTCCGGTAACGACGCGACGTCAACGCGCATGACTTGAATATCGTCGGGCGCCTCTACCTTAAGCATCGTGTAACTCCCCGGCAAACGCACAGCATCCAATTCCAGATTCACCAACACCTCGATCAACGCCCCAGCCGGACTCTTCGCCAGATAAACAACAGCCCGCCCCTGCGTATGCCACCGCGCCGAGGCCAGCAACCCGCCCCGCCCCTCCAACCCCGCATGATTACTGATTCTCCAAAGGAACATTTCAGCGGTCGCCGAAGAATGTTTTCAGGAGGCCCACCCGCGAATCCCCGCGTCCAACGTCGCGATACCCACGTAGCCCCCGACGCCTCGTCCGGGGAGCCGAGCAAAGCCAGGCAAACTTCTATCAGAAAAAATCTGTCATCCCGACCGGAGCGAAGCGAAGTGGAGGGATCTGCTGTTTCTTCGCGTCACGATGACCAATTCATTTCTACTCTGGACCACTCAGGCAAACATCCCCTCATCAATCTGCAGCAACATTTCTTCCACCAACCGCCCGCCAGTCTCCGTCGACATCATCTGAATCGGACTCTTCCCCTCAAACCGCATTTTCGGCTCCCGCACCCAATCAAGCGCCGCCTCCGAATCGCCAAACGTAGCCTGCGCCCGCGCCAGAATCCGCGCCGTCCGAATCGCCCGGTCCGACTCCTCCCGCGACAGCTTCTGATGGCTGCTCTTGCGATGCTTGAACGTCCGCCGATGAATCACCAGCGCATGCACCTCGTCCCGCGTCAACCCATGCCTGGTCATCCGGGCCACGGTAGTCAGCGGCAACCCCCGCTCCGCCAAAGCCGCCAACTCCAACTCCGACCCAAACCGCGCCCCCAACCACTCCCGCAAATATTCCCCCAAACTTCTCCCCGCCGGAACTGATGTCGCCATAGCGTTCACCTAGCGACATTATGCCATAGAATCAATGGCAATTTGTACCGTAATTGAGGCGAAGTTCGCGTAAGTCTATGCATCTAAATCATATATTCTCGGGATTATGCAGTTGACGTAAGATAGCGCGTATACTTGTCTGCACGATCTCCCGAATCTACTTTGGATTTGGAGATCGCGGTGGAGGTGTGCGCGATGGCCGGAGGCAATAGCCATCAACGGAAGCTGCAACGAAAAACTGAAGAGCGCATCGCTCAACGGGCCGCTGAATTGGTCGAAGGCGGCAAGGCAGTAGTGTCGTTGGACCGGCCAAATATGGAGAGTAAGCCAAAAGGAAACAGCAAGGCCGATACGATCCGGGCAAAGGTGCATACGTTCTGGACCAGCACGCCAGCGTGGGGAGCTATTGGCGTGCTAATCGGTGCTTTAGTTGCTCAGCTTTCGAGACAGCTTCTTTTTGTTGGTGTAGGGATTGTTTTGTGGTTAGAAGCTATACGCGTTGGATTTTTCGAAGTTCGGCTCTGGAAGTGGCTAGGGAATATCGCGCTTGCTGCTGTTATCGCAATGTTATTAATTGGACTTTGGAAAATCGTCCCTCCAAAAGGGGTCCTTACCCTAGATCAGCAAATTCAGGCATTGGCTAAAAGCTTCCCATGGTTAACCAAACCTGTGAGTGAGTCAACTAAGCAGACTATACCCACGGCGCCACCGCCGGCTCAAGCGGTAGTAACTTGTCCGGGGTACTCTCTAAAGTTCACGCAAAAGCAGATCGACACAGATATCGGGCCTGATCCATTTAGAGTAAGCGTGGAAATAAATCCTAAGCGAATTCCGGCAAAAACCCTTCCGGTAATCAAACTGTACGCTACGGGGAAGATAACAGGCGGTGCCGGTCAAGGAATCATGAAAGAACCTGGATTTGGCGATCCGGTTGCGGCTGGAATTTCAGTAAGCACAGGGCACCTGGGAATTAGAGTATATGGTAACAGTGTTGCCGAGTTGTGGCTTGAAGATCAGGATAAATTTGCTAAAGCGAAGGCGGTAGCCGTTCAACTGACTGGGCCAGAGCGATTCTCAGTAAATTGTGTTCAGTGGACACCAGAGGGACAACCCGGCGGCGTCCTTTTACGTAACGGCTCTGGGCAAACAATTCCGCCCGGAGCTCCTGTAAAACTGGCAGGACCCTGATAGGGCGGCCCACCCTATCGCACACATTTTACTCGGCGGGTGAGGCGCGTGGCCCACCCCTTACCCGCTCGATAAATCCGACTTGGGGTGCCCCGTTTTTTCGCGTTCTGTGCGAAAGGGCGGGTGCTGACGCCATCCAAACTCAGCAAGATTATTTCTTTGGCTCTTCTTCACCGCTAGATACTTCCAGGCTCGCGTCCTTAAGCGAGACCTGGTTTAGATCGACGACCTTACCCTCATCCAGCGGCTTCAGTTTCTTGGATTTCAGTTCATAGCTTCCCTGCTCCGGGGACATGAGGACCAGGCGGCCGTGTCCCTTCATGAAGCCGGTCGCGAGCTCCACGCGAAGGAAGTATTCCTGTCCTGCCTTCACGTCCAATTCCAAACCGGACTGCGGGTCGTTGGAGCGGAAGGTGTGTTTCCCGGGATCCACTTTCACCGCGAAATAACGGCCGTTGTCCATCCGGGCCAGCGGTGCCTCGTCACAAAAGACGGAAGGCGCCAGCGCGCTCCCCACAAACTGCTTGTAGCGGTATACATAAACCGTCGCCTTGGCCGGTTTGCCCTCGGCTGTCTGCGGAGCCGTCGCCGCGGGCTCCTGCGCGAACGCCAGCAAGCTCGTGAGCAAAATAGCCAAAGACAAAATTCTTAGTGCACGCATCTCATACCCCCAAGCGGATTCTTTCCGATTAGCCGGGCAACCGGTAAGTCCTTTTAAAGGTATTCAACGTTCCATCGGGTACCAAGTTACCGCTGGACTAGTCCCACGGGGAAATAAATGCAGAGTGACGGGTGGGCCGGGTGGGCCGGGTGGCCCACTCTATCGTCCTCTATTTTACTCTGGAGGGTGCCCCGTCCAAGCTTCGCTTGGGCGGGGCTTTTTTCCTCGACAAAACGCATCCCCGAGCGGGAAAATGCCGCCAACTATTTGTACGTAGCGTTCGTGCGAACCAGATAATCACGATGCTCGCTGGAGTCCATCATGGAACTGAATGCCGGACCGTTCAACGGATTCGTCTTCATGGCCTCCCGCACTGCCGCGTTGACCTTGTCCAGGGCTTCCGCGTTCGCCGCGAGATAGAAAATCCAGAACGTACCGGGCGCGTCAGTGTGGATCGCTTCGGTATCGATTTCGTACTCGTGAATCGTGCCGTCGGCCAGCTGTTTCTCGAGCAGCGGCACGAGCATGTTTTTGCTGAGCGTCTCCAGCGTTTCGTCGGGCGTGCCCGCCTTTAATTTGTAGGACGAACCGTGAGTGTACAAATCCTTCCACGATCCGGAATGCCAGTTGTAGTGGCGGCTCACCGTAATATTGTCCCAGTGTTTCGTGGCACTGCCCAAGACGGGAGTAGTAGCGTTGCCAGACTTGTAGAACTGGTCCAGCACGTTAAGCACTCCGGCCATGGACATTGCCGACCACCAACCGTCGTGAGTTGGGCCGTCAGGCGAGTGAACCAGATTCTCATCGTTGCCATATCCCACAATCGTCCCGCTGGCGATGGCCTTATCCAGGATTTTCGCGTCAGCCGCGTCGTTCTTTGCCATGTCGGCCCACTGCGCCCGGGGAATATTCCAAAATGCGACGTAGGAATACATCGGCGGCTTTTCTTTCTCCTCTGACATCTGCGCGCCTGCCGGCAAAACCCAGACGGCAGACAACGCCAGCGCGTACAGCCCTGCGAAAACTCTCCACAGTTTCCTGTTCATGATTTTCATTCTGCCTCGATTGGCCCAGACTCTCGGTGGGGGTACGTTGCCTGGGCGACGGTAGTGTACACCCATCGCCTCAGCGGAACGCTTTGCGCTACTTAGGATGCTGCCACTATCAAGCTGGACCAAGGAAGAATCACGTAGCCCCGGACGCCTCGTCCGGGGCCCGACTACGAGGCCGCCCGGGCCTGGTATGACAGCCCGGAGTATCAAGCCGCTCGCGAGCACCTGCATCGTCACCGAAGGCGTAGCGCCCAAATGATCGAAATTTCCAGTTCAACGCAGCAGATCCCAGGCCTCTTTGTAGGCCCCGTATTTGCTGGTCGGGCTCGACGGAAAAAGAAGAATCGCCCTCATCTTCCCAGTCACCACAAGTTTTGCCGGAATGATGTACCAAGTATCCTCCGGGATGATATAGGCCGCCACAAAATCGAATTCCCCTCGTTGGTAAGGCTTCTCGGCATTGCCGGTCCTGAGGCCGCACAAATAATAAAGCCCGCCCGACCTCTTGCTGATTGTGGATTTAATCTGAACCCGCACGAAGCGGCCGCCTGCATCGATCACCATGTCGTAGCGCGCCATCTCTCCCCAAGGCTTAGAAATCGGCAGACCAAACTTGGCCGCCTTCGCCATGAACTGAAGCTCCGCCCACTCGCCCCGGCGTTTGCAATTGCTCATCATCTTCCTGGAATTCATAGCCACAATAAAATCCCCAATAAAAAAGCGGCCATAAAGGCCGCACCCTTTCCAGATGAATTTTTGCAGCAGCGCTTTTTCTGTAGAGACGTAGCTAGCTACGTCTAAGCGCCACACGAACTCTAACTATTTTTGTGTATAAGCGGCGCATATCGCCGCACTAACTGCCCCGCATGATTTTGGGTGGAGCAGTGCTTCATTGCTGCATTAACCGCACGGTCTTGAATCCGGCTTTGGCCGCTGAGGTAAAGACCCGTCCTCACAAAAACAACTATAGCTTCATTATATCAATCCGAAATAGGCAAACCCGCCAACTTTGCAAATTTATATTGCTTCTGGATGCAACGGGTTAAACCCAATCGCGTAAATTTTGCCTATTGACAACTTTTTCCGGATAGCCCGTTTTGGCGTTCTGCACCTGCCTAGAACGGACCTGACCCTGACCCCAGTCCCAATGAGCCCTCGCCCGCGAGGTTTGTGGGAGGGCTTCGACGTGTGACGCCCAGAGAATCACTTCGACGAAAAGAGTGAAGGGGCGGGACCTGTGAGAGCGTTGGCGGACAGAGGCCGCCCCTTCGGCGTGAGGACTGACGAGGCGTTTCCCATCGAGACGTTGTGCGCCATCTCCGTGCCCGTCTCTTCGCTGGCAAATTACGACCGCATTAACCTTTCTCCAATTTGCCTCAACCGCCCCCCATCTCTAAAATAGAACTTACCGGTTTCCCCGAGACAAAATATGATTCATTTTCCCGTTCCTGAGGCGCTCACTTTCGACGACGTGTTACTGCTGCCAGCCCGCTCTGACGTGATTCCTACCCAGGCCAACACGCAGACGCAACTCACGCGCAATATCCGGCTGAATATTCCGATCATCAGCGCAGCCATGGACACGGTCACCGAATCGCACATGGCCATCGCGGTGGCGCAGCAGGGCGGGATTGGGATCATTCATCGCAACCTGACTATCGAGCAGCAAGCCAACGAAGTCGACAAGGTGAAGCGCTCCGAGAGTGGCATGATCGTCGATCCGGTCACCATGTCGCCGGATGCGAAAGTCTCCGAGGCGCTCGACGTCATGCGCCAGTTCAAGATTTCCGGCGTTCCCATTACCAAGAACGGAAAGCTCGTCGGCATTCTCACCAACCGCGATCTGCGCTTCGAAACCCGGTTCGACATTCCCATCAGCAAGGTGATGACCAAGGAGAATCTCATCACCGTGCCTGTGGGCACTACGCTGGAAGATGCGGAACAGATCCTCCACAAACACCGCGTAGAAAAACTTCTGGTGGTCGACGACAAATACAATCTGAAGGGCTTGATCACAGTAAAAGACATCCAGAAAAAACTGAAATATCCCAATGCCGCCAAGGACTCGCACGGCAGGCTGCGCGCCGCGGCAGCTATCGGAGCGACGGGAGACTTTCTCGAACGCGCCCAGGAACTGGCAAACTGTAAAGTAGATTTGCTGGCTATCGACAGCGCCCATGGTCACTCCACCCGGGTACTCGACGCCATCAAGAAGGTAAAATCTAAAGTCCCGGAAGTGGACCTCATCGTCGGAAATGTGGCGACCTTCGATGGCGCCTGCGAACTGGCCCGAGCCGGCGCGGACGCAATAAAGGTCGGCATCGGCCCCGGATCCATCTGCACCACGCGCGTGGTAACTGGAGCCGGCGTACCCCAGATCACCGCCATCGCCGAATCCTATCGCGCCACCAAAGATGCCAACATTCCAGTCATCGCCGACGGCGGCATACAGTATTCAGGTGACATCACGAAGGCCCTGGCCGCAGGCGCAGCTGCCGTGATGATTGGATCGCTGTTCGCCGGAACGGATGAAAGCCCCGGCGAACTGATTCTCTTTCAAGGCCGAACATTTAAGTCTTATCGAGGAATGGGATCACTAGGCGCCATGGCCCAAGGCTCAAGCGAACGCTATTTCCAAAACACCGACGGCGACTCCTCCACCGTCCTAGCCGAAGAATCAAACCGCCTGGGAAAACTGGTCCCCGAAGGCATCGAAGGCCGCGTCCCCCACCGCGGCTCCGTTTCCATGATTATCCATCAGATGGTGGGTGGGTTGCGGTCGGGGATGGGTTATTGCGGATGTGGGAGCATTCCCGAACTTCTGCAGAAGACTCGCTTTGTGCGCATCAGCGGGGCTGGCCTGCGGGAGAGCCACGTCCACGACGTGATGATTACCCGGGAAGCTCCCAATTATGCGGTCGAGTAGAGCCGATTTGAACAAGCACATCTTATTCCAAGGCTCTGGGGATTTTCGCTCTTGAATCCCGATCGAAAGCAGTTGCTCAAGAGTTGGATTGCTGCGCTTTTGTGGATGGTGCTCATTGCGATCGAATCCACCGACTGGCTTTCATCCGAGCACACCAGCCGATTTCTGTATCCGTTGCTTCACTTCCTCATCGGGCTGAATCTGGCCCGCTTCGAGGTGTGGCATCACTACATCCGAAAATGCGGGCACTTTGTGGGGTACTTTACTTTGAGTTTTTTTCTGTTTCGCGCCTGGCGGGCAACGCTACGCTTGCCGTGGGCTCCGCGCTGGGCCTTGCGCTGGGCTGCGATTGCTTTCTCGATGTCCGCCTTAGTGGCGAGTTTGGACGAATGGCATCAGACCTTCATCCCTTCGCGAACCGGCGCAATCAGAGATGTCGTGTTGGATAGTTGCGCGGCGTTGACGGCGCAGGTTCTGATTTTCCTTTACTTGAGTTGGAAACCGCAGCGGGTGAGTACTGCTGGCGATTGAGGGTTTTGCTTTCGGCTTGGCCATTCTCGATATCTGCGCCTGAACGCGTCGTTGAACAAAAAATTTGTCTACGGATTGATAATGGCGTTCAGGGTTCGAAAGGGTGCAGCTTCCAGCCGCGCCGTCTCCTACTTTATAACGATGTACGGCACGGCTAAGCCGTACCCCTTCAAAACTCCGGTGCCGCGAACGTTTTCCGAAAACTATGGGTAGTGTTTCAGAAACATGTCGGCCCTTCCCAAAACTATTGTGAGAGATCTTCTTAATACATGGCGTCGTATTTCGTGACCACCCATTCGCCATCCTTGTCTTCCAGGGTGACCGAGACCGGTTCTTGGTAGGTTCCGGGCTGGCCCGAAGCGTTGCGGCGCTTTCCCTCATAGTGCAGGATGCGGAGCGGCGGGGTATCTTCCCAGTCCACTACCTTCCAGGAGAGCAGCGGGTGTTGCGCCTCGGAGGCGCAAATGAAAGCCGCGTACTTCTTACGATAGTCCTTTTCCCAAACTGCCAGTTGCTCCTGGCAGTGTCCGTCACGCATGGCATCGAGGTACTTTGCCGCCAAGCGCTCCGTAGTGCGGTCGCGCAGGGGATTGAGAGAGATGGAATTTGGAGTGCCCGAAAGGGGATCACGATCTTCGGAGCGCGCGAGCACAGGGCCCTGCCCGTTCAACCACATCAGGTAGCCAAAAAAGATCAGCACAACGAGCACGCCCGCGCCCACCGCGATCCCGATTTGTATACGGGAAAATCCCATATTCTTCTGCAAGTGTATTCCCATGGGGCGTGGGCGCTAGATTACCGCAGTGACCCGCACAAGGACATGTACGAAAGGAAACAGCGCACCCCTAGATCAGGAGTGCGCTGCTAACAACGGGGGAGAGCTGCTGAACGATGTGGTTAATATTGGCCGTAGATCAGCACGTCCACGGAGCCTTTGGTTCCTGCGGCGCCCACGCTATCGGCGTAGACGCTGAGCTGCGTACCGGGAACTTCATATACGCGGGTCATTTGCGAGTGGGGCGTGAGCAAGAGAGTATCGAGCTGCGCCACCAGTTCTTCGCCTTCGGTGAAAGTCAGCCGCAGAATAATGTTGGAAGTCGAGTCGATGCGCTCATCCGCAACCAGGCGAATGCGGTCGTACATGCTGACATCGACGACGCCGAGCAATTTGGTTTGTCCGCCGGGAATAGTGATGGCGCCCATTTGTGTGCGGAACGCGAGTACATTTTCCAGGTTAGGAGTTTGATTAGGTTGAATGGGAGTTGGGCTGGTTCTTGGGGATGTAGCCATGTTTTACCTCCATGTCTGGTGCGCCGAGAGGCGTCTTGGATTTTTGTTCTATGCGATAGGGGAGGATACTCCAGTGGTTCATCAACAAGCGGATTCTAGGTCTGGATCAAGGGAAAGACAATGCCTGCGAATGAAAATATACGAGCATAAGACCAAAACGGGAATGCTGCTGTGGAAGAGGGATTGGAAACGCGCCAACCTGGAATGGCTTGAAGTTGGTCCTAGGGACTCCACCCCAGACGAATCCAATGAGCGTAACGGCGAATTATAGCAGCCATAATTGACGAGACGGCAGAGCTTGGAAAGCGAAGGCGGCCCACGTGCGGAAGTGAAGGGCAGCTAAGGAAAGGTGAGGAGCGAACCAGGGCCAAGTGGTCGCTCCTCACCCGAGGGATTTACTCGCACTTGTTGTAATCTGGGCGTTCGGCAGCGCAAACATTCTTGCCGCCTGAGACCGGCTTTCCGTCAAAAGTAGCGGACACGGTTTTGCTCTTCGTTATAGCGGGACGGCTGTTGTCGCAGGACTTTGCCGCTTTCTCCGCGCAGTCTTTCTCGGAATCGGCGGCAACGTTTTCATCACAGCTTGCCTGTCCATTGCACTTGGAAAAGGATTCCTTCTCCTTGCCAGGGCACGCTGTTCGCGTAGTTTTCAGTACGCACTCACCCGCCAAGGCAGGCACGGAAAGGCAGAACAACAACAGACAAGATACGAGGAGTCTCATTGTGTTGGTTACCTCCGGCACGAAGGCTAGCACGTTTCATGGCGTTCTTCCACCCGGGTGCGCTAAGCGGAGTCGTCCTCGCAGTGCCATTACCGGTCAATGAGTGCAATGGCGGTGATTTCACTCACGATCACGGTGATGGGGCGTAACCGCGATGTTACGCCAGCAATCGGTTTTCTTAGAAAACATCACACGGATTGGAGACCGGCGCTCCCAACTGGCACGGTCCGGGCTCACCGCGCTGCCGACGCGGCCTTAGGTCGGAGCCCCGGCTAACGGGAGCCAGACTTGAAAGCGCGTGTCACCGGGTTCTGAATCAACCTGAATATTTCCGCGGTGCTTTTTCACGATTCGCTGGACCGTGTCCAGGCCGAGGCCTGTGCCTTCCCCAACTCCTTTGGTGGTGAAAAAAGGCTCAAAGATGTGGGGCTCGACTTCGCTGGGGATTCCGGGACCGTTATCGCCAATCTCCACTACAGCACAATTGTCGTCGCGGTAGGTTCGCACGCGAAGTTCGCCTTGGCCGTGCATTGCGTCAATCGCGTTATCGATAATGTTCGTCCAAACCTGGTTGAGTTCGCTTCCAAAGGAATTAACCAGGAGGGGAACGTTGTGGTAGTCGCGCTTCACCGTCACTCCTTTTTTCAGCTTGTGATTCAGGATCGTGAGCGTAGTTTCCAGGCTCTTGACGACGTCTACGTTTTGGACCGGCGCCTGGTCCATGTGGGTGTATTCCTTGATGGCGCCAACCAGATCGGATATCCGGGAGGTGCTACTCTCGATCTCGTGCAAAAGACTTGCGACCTCCACCGAAGCGGCGATCCTGACCAGAGCTGCGCGAGCGGTGTCCGCGTCAAGACTTGCAAATAACGATTCGACCACCTCCGGCTTAATGTTTCGTCGCGCCAGCCCAGCCGCCAGCATCCACAAGTCATTTTGTCCATGACTGCGCAACAAAGAATCAATCTGGTCTTCCAGGTCGCTTATGGTCAGCGGATCGGGCGGAACTACGTCCGTTTGCGTGAAGGAAGCCTCCAGTTTTTCGATCTCTGATTTCTGGGCCGGAGAGAGATCACGTTTGCCCAGTTCGAGACTCGCGTCCCTGATTTTCTTTAGAATGGTGCGCAATTGGCTGGCAGCGCGTTTCGCAGCAGAAGCCGGATTGTTGAGTTCATGCGCCAGTCCTGCTGAAAGTTTCCCCAAAGAAGCTAACCGGTCGCGCTGTTGCTCGAGGCGGGTAACCTCGCGGATCCGGTCGGACATCAAGCCGACGAGACGCTTGGTCAGTTCCGGCATTTTCTGAACGAGTTCGGGAAACAGCGAGGCGGGAAATCGCAGGGCGCGCCCGTCCGTCTCGGCGCGTTGGCTCACCGTAAACTGCTTCATTCTCGAGAACGGCAACACTCCGGTAACGTCGCCAGCCTTCAGGTGGAAAGTGATGGTGTCGCCCGCAAGTTCGCCTCGCCCTTGAAGCTGTCCTTCAAGAATCACAAACATGGCATCGGCTGGATCGCCCTGACGTGAGTAGGTGTCACCGGCCTTGAGGTTCATCTCTTGTGATTGGCTGATGAACCATTCGATCTGGTCCTCTGGCAAATCAGCGAATGTAGGAACACGAAGTAGTTCAGATTTGTCGACCATTTATACCTTGCTCAGATACTGATGGATGAACTGCACGGCAACGGATCCTTCACCCACACCGGAGGCCACGCGCTTAATAGAACCGTGGCGCACATCGCCTACCGCAAAGATGCCGGGAACATTGGTTTCGAGTAAGAATGGATCGCGGTCGAGCGCCCAGCCTTTCGGATGTTGCCCGTCACGTATAAGATCGGGACCAGTCAACAGGAAACCGCGCTCATCGCGCTCGACGACACCCGCCAGCCAATCCGTGCGCGGCAATGCGCCGATAAAAATAAACATCGCACTTGCCGGCACGCGCTCGGTCTTGTTGGTATCGGAACAATTCACCGAAATTTCTTCCAAATGGATTTCGCCATGCGCCTCGGAAACGCTGGCGTGTGTCCACAGCTGAATGTTAGGCGTCTCTTTAATCTGATCGATCAGGTATTGTGACATGGTGCTGGACAGCGATTCGCTGCGTACAAGAATGACGACGCGCTCCGCATATCTGGCGAAGTTCATTGCCGCCTGACCTGCGGAGTTCGCGCCGCCCACCACGTACACAATCTCGCCCTTACATGACAGCGCCTCTGTGGCGCCGCCACCATAGTAAATCCCCGCACCCTGCAATCTGTCTACGCCCGGCGCGTCCAGGCGGCGCCACTGCACTCCGGTCGCGATCATCAGCGCGTGGGACGAGATCTCGTTACCATCCGCCAGCTTCATGATTCGGTAAGGCCCTTCGACTCGAACGCCGACGGCCTCCTGCGCCAGGATTTCCACTCCGAAACGCTGGGCTTGGACTACCGCACGGCGGGCAAGATCGGCGCCACTCAGCCCGGTCGGAAATCCCAGATAGTTTTCGATGCGGGAGCTCATGCCGGCCTGGCCGCCGGGCGCTTCCCGCTCGACCATTACCGTATGCAGACCTTCCGAGGCTCCATAAACGGCCGCGGCTAAACCAGCGGGTCCTCCGCCCACAATCGCCAAATCATAGAAGCTGGTTTGGGCGCGCGTTCGCAGCCCAACCTTTTGCGCGACGTCTGCGGGGACGCTCTCAAGAAGCTTGGTCCCGTCGGGGAAGAGCACGACGGGGAGATTGGCTGCGTCTGGACCAAGAGCTTCCAGGAGACGTTTGGTTTCCGCATCATTGGCAGAAGCCTCGACGTCAATCCACTGATAGGGGACACGGTTGCGCGCCAGGAAATCCCGCAACTCGTACGCCCGGGGCGACCAGCGAGTGCCCAGCAACCGGATCCCCTCGAATGCTGGACGGAAGGAAGCTTGCCAGTCGTCGAGCAGGTCATCTAACTGCGGATACAGGTGTTCCGTGGGAGGATCCCAAGGTTTCAAGAAAAAAAAGTTGATGCTGGCTTGATTGATGGCGCTGATCGCGGCATTGGTGTCCGCATACGCAGTGAGCAATGCCCGCTTCGCGCTGGGATAGATAGTCATCGCTTCCTGCAGAAATTCGACTCCGTCCATGCGCGGCATGCGTTGGTCGGCAAGAAGCAGCGCCACACTGTCATTGCGTACCTTCAACTGTTTTAAGAGGTCGAGTGCGGCTTCAGGGGAATCGCTTCCGATCACACGATATTCGGCTCCGTACTGCGAGCGGAGATCGCGCTCGATCGCCCGCAAAACATCAGAGTCGTCATCCACGCTTAACAAAATTGGTTTGGCCATGCTCGGTCTCGGTTCCAGGAAACAAGATGATTACACTTCTGTGATCTCTGATCGAGTTGGTTAGATACAGAAAATTACGTTCGGTTGCGCAATTCTTGGGACCTAGGAGATCTGCCCGAGCGGATTGGGAGGCGGCAAGACACAACTCAACACGCTTAGCGCAAGGCTAAAACCAAGTGCGCTTTTCCCGGCACTCTGTGGCAGGACTGAACTCCTGCCGCGATGGGTCAGGAGTTCCAATGCTTTACTTGATTTTGTCTTCGCCTTCAGCGCCTGGCACTGGATGTTCGACCCCTTGCTGCGCTTCCGCTTCTTCCATCGCTTTCTTGGTTTCGGCGGCGCGCTTGGCGCGGGCTTCGCCGCGTTTTTGACGCTTTTCGTCGAGGATCTTTTCGCTGCCAAGAAGTTCGACGAAGGCGTTGTCGGCACCGTCGCCTTTGCGCCATCCGGTGCGGATGATGCGGAGGTAGCCGCCATTGCGATCGCCGAAACGCGGGCCGATGGTGTCGAACAGTTTGTCGACGGCAGCGCTGGTCATTAGATAAGCGAGCGCTTGGCGGCGCGCGGGAAGGTCTCCGCGCTTGCCTAGCGTGATCATCTTTTCGACTTGGGGGCGCATGGCTTTGGCTTTGGGGACGGTGGTCTCGACTCGTTCTTCGAGGATGAGCGAAGTTACCAGGTTCCGCAGCAACGAGCGGCGGTGCGCGGTGTTACGTCCCAGTTTCCATCCTGCTACTTTGTGGCGCATGGTGAAATCCTTTGTTCCGGCGCGGAGAAAAGCAGATTCCTCGCTACGCTTGGAATGACAAGATTTTGGAGGACGGGTCGAAGACCCGTCCCCACATGTTAACGAATCCTTCTTACAGATCGTTGTCGTTGCCGTAGGCTGATGCGGGTAAAATCTGGTTCGAGGTCGGGCCGGGTACCGCGTTGCCTTGCTCGTCGATCTTCATTCCCAGACTTAATCCCATCGTGCCTAGAATTTCTTTGATTTCGTTCAGCGACTTGCGGCCGAAGTTCTTGGTCTTCAGCATTTCGGCTTCGGTCTTCTGCACCAGTTCGCCAATCGATTGAATGTTCGCGTTCTTCAGGCAATTGTAGCTGCGCACCGACAGCTCTAGCTCTTCGACGGAGCGATTGAGATTTTCATTCTTGATCTCGGGCTTGCGTTCTTCCGCCGAGGTTGAGGTCTCGATGTCCTCTTCGAAGTTGATGAAGATGTTCATGTGGTCTTTCAGCAGCTTCGCCGCCAGGCCGATGGAATCGGCCGGCGTGATAGAGCCGTTGGTCCAGACTTCGAGAGTCAGCTTGTCGTAGTCAGTGATTTGTCCGAGACGCGCGGCTTCGACGGTATAGTTGCACTTGCGCACCGGGGAGTGCACGGAGTCAATGGGAATGAAACCGATGCCGAGGTCTTCGTCGAAATTCTTGTCGGCGGAAGTGTAACCGCGGCCGCGCTTGAGGCGCATTTCCATGTCGAGCTTGCCGCCTTCGCTGACCGTCGCAACGTAGACGTCTTTGTCGAGCACTTCAACATCGGCGTCAGCTTCGATCATGCCGGAGGTGACCACGCCTGGCTGATCGGCGCGCAGATAGATGGCTTTGGGCGCGTCGCCGCTGAGCTTGAAGGGAATTTGCTTCAGGTTCAGGATGATGTCGGTGGCGTCCTCGACTACGCCGGGAATCGACTGGAATTCGTGCAGCACTCCTTCGATTTTGACCGCGGTGACCGCGGCGCCTTCGATTGAACTCAGCAGTACGCGTCTTAGAGCGTTACCAATCGTGGTGCCGAAGCCGCGTTCGAAAGGTTGGGCCCAGAAGATGCCGTACTTATCGGTGAGGGTCTGAGTATCGACCGCTAGACGTTTTGGTTTTTGAAAACCTTTCCACAACATTTGTTATTCTCCTTCGGCCGTTTGGCTCAGTCCGGACTCCCTGAACCGGTCCGTGATGCGTTCAGGTCAAGCGTCGGGACAGGCTGATCTGGCTCGAAATAGTGGACCAGAAAATCAGTCGTTGGTCGTTCGTCGTCGGTCGTTAGCGTTTGGCACTAGCTTCTTTGGCCAACGACCAAGGACGAACGACCAACGACCCGCCATTTACTTGCTGTACAGTTCGACTATCAACTGCTCGTTCACTGGCAGATGGATATCTTCGCGTTTGGGCAGCGACAAAACCTTTCCCTTGTAGTGCTCGCGATCGATCTCCAGCCACGTTGGCGCGTTCTGGTGGCTGGCGAATTCCTTCGCTGGCTCCAGAATCGCCAACTTCAGGCTGCCTTCGCGGATGGCAATCTCTTCGCCAACGCTTACCTGGTACGAAGGAATGTTGACCTTGCGGCCATCTACCTGAACGTGGCCATGGCGCACCAGTTGGCGCGCCTGGCGGCGGGATACGCCAAATCCTAGGCGGTAAACCACGTTGTCGAGGCGGCGCTCCAGTTGTTGCAGGAGCAGTTCGCCGGTGACGCCCTTGGTGCGGGCGGCCTTTTCGAAATAGTTGCGGAACTGGCCTTCCTGGGCGAAATAAATGCGCTTGGTTTTTTGCTTTTCGCGCAGTTGCAGGCCGTAGCCTACGATTTTCGATTTGCGGTCCTTGCCGTGCTGGCCGGGAGCGAAATTGCGCTTCTCGATGGGACACTTATCGCTGAAGCATTTAGTGCCTTTGAGGAACAGCTTCATACCCTCGCGGCGGCAGAGACGACAAACGGGATCGGTATAACGTGCCAAGTTGCTTCTCCCTTAGATGACCGGTTTACGGGTTTGGCTTCACCCTTCGTCCCGGACGATAAAATAGTCGTTGGTCTTTGGTCGTTCGTCGTTGGCCTTACGGCGTCCGCGGTTGCGAACGACCGACGACCAAGGACCAGCGACGGGTTTTAAACTCTACGGCGCTTTGGTGGACGGCAGCCGTTATGCGGGATCGGCGTGGCGTCCTTGATGTTGCGAACTTCGATTCCCGAAGCAGCGAGCGCGCGGATGGCCGACTCACGCCCCGAACCTGGGCCGCTGACTCGCACTTCGACACTACGCACGCCGTGATCGCGCGCCATCACTGCGGCGTTCGACGCCGCCTGCTGCGCGGCGAATGGCGTTCCCTTGCGGGAGCCGCGGAATCCAAGCGAGCCACTGCTCTTCCACGAGAGTACATTCCCGGCCTGATCGGCGATGGTCACGATCGTGTTGTTGAACGAAGCCTGGATGTGCGCAATGCCGTGGGAGACGTGCTTGCGCTCCTTCTTCTTGAACGTCTTTTTCTTGCCTTTTTTCTCTGGCGCTGCGGGGGCGCCTGCTGCTGCCGGTTTTGCCATAGGATTCAGTCCTTGGTCGTTGGTCGTTGGTCGTTGGTCTTGGCAAACGCTGCCAACGACCAAGACTAACGATCAACGACGGGTTTAGGTCTTTGTCGCCGTCTTCTTCTTCGCCGCTACTGTGCCTTTGCGTGGACCTTTGCGGGTGCGGGCATTGGTGTGCGTGCGCTGTCCACGGACCGGCAAATTCCGGCGATGGCGGTATCCGCGATAGGAACCGATTTCGATGAGGCGTTTGATGTTCATCGAAACTTCCTTGCGCAGATCGCCTTCGACCAGGCCTTCGGACTCGATTACCTGGCGGATGCGGTTGACCTCATCCTCGCCCAGGTCTTGAACCTTCTTCATCGGTTCCACCTTCGCCTGATCGAGAATGCGGGCGGCGCGCGGATTGCCGATTCCGTAGATATAGGTCAGCGCGATATTTATGTGCTTGGTACGCGGAAGGTCGACGCCTGCAATACGTGCCATATTTATCCTTTATCCTTGGCGTTGCTTATGTTTGGCGGTTTCGCAGATCACCCGCACTACACCTTTGCGGTGAATGACCTTGCACTTGTCGCAAATTTTCTTTACTGATGCTCTTACTTTCATAGATTCCGTTCCCTACTGCCGAGCTTTGCTCGGCTCAACCGAGTCGGAGACCCGGTTCCACACAGATCAAATTACTTGTAGCGATAGACGATGCGGCCGCGATTCAGGTCGTACGGCGAAAGCTCGACGGCGACTTTATCGCCCGGCAGAATGCGAATGAAATTCTTGCGCATCTTGCCCGAAACGTGTGCCAGCACTTGATGCTTGTTTTCGAGTTCGACCTTGAACATGGCATTGGGCAGCGGCTCAAGAACCGTTGCCATCACCTCAATCGCGTCTTCTTTGCTCATCGACTCCTTAAACAGGCTTTTAGCTATTAGCTCTTGGCCTCTTGGCCTTTAGCTAAAAGCCAAGAGCTAACAGCTAAGAGCTTCTATTGCGTCAAAATCATCGGGCCTTCTTTTGTCACGGCCACACAGTGTTCGAAGTGAGCGCTGCAGCTGCCGTCGGCGGTTACTGCTGTCCACTTGTCGTCTAACACGCGGGCGCCGGGCTTGCCGAAATTTACCATGGGTTCGATTGCTAGCACCATGCCTTCTCGCAAGCGAGCGCCGTGTCCGCGGGCTCCGAAATTTGGGACTTGCGGTTCTTCGTGCAGCTTGGTCCCGATGCCGTGTCCTACGAACTCGCGCACTACACTGAAGCCGTTGGCTTCGACAAATTCCTGCACCGCCGCACCCACGTCGCCGACCGCGTTCCCGACTCGCACCTGCTCGATGCCTTTATACAACGAGGCTTCGGTGACCTCGAGCAACTTGCGGACTTCCCGGCTGACCGAATCGTCTACCGGAACCGTAATCGCGGCGTCGCCGTAGTATCCATCCAGCACCACACCGCAATCGATGGAAACTATGTCTCCCGCTTTTAGCACCCGTTTTTCCGACGGGATGCCGTGCACGATCTCTTCGTTCACCGAGGTGCAGAGCACGCAAGGATAATCGTAATAGCCTTTAAACGCGGGCTTCGCACCCAGGTCATTGATCTTTTTCTCGGCGGCACGCTCCAGATCCATCGTCGTTGTGCCGGGAGCTACCATAGCGCGAACGTGATCGAGCACTTCGCGAACGATGCGGCCGCTGCTTCGCATGCGCTCGATTTCGGCTGTCGATTTACAAACAATTGCCATCGCGATGCTCGATCACCCAGAAAATCTGCCCGGTAACCTCGCCCACCGGCAAGTCGCCATTGACCGCCACCAGACGACCTTTGTGCTCATAGTATTCCGCCACGGGCTTGGTCTGCAGGTCGTACGCCTTCAGACGTTCCCGGATCACTTCCTCACGATCGTCGCTGCGGATTATCAGCTTGGAACCGTCGACATCGCAAACGTCCGGGACGCGAGGTGGCTGGAAATAGACGTTATAGATGTGTCCGTTGGCGAGACAAGTCCTGCGTCCAGTGAGCCGCTTTACCAATTGATTATAGTCTACGTCGATGCGGACCACAATCGGCAGGCACTTGCCGCCGTTCGAGTTGTCAAAGACCTTGCTTTCAAAAAAAGCATCCAGCCAGCCCGCTTGTCTGGCCGTACGCGGAAACCCGTCAAGGATGAAACCGGGCTCGCAATCGGTGTCCCGGAGCCGCGAAGCCACCATTTCGCAAACCAGATCGTCCGAAACCAGTTCGCCTCGAGCCATAACCGCCTTGGCTTGCTCACCCAACTCGGTGCCGCGCTTTATGTTGTCCCGCAGAATGTCTCCAGTCGATATCTGCGGAATACCATAGTGTTCGGCAATTCGCTTGGCCTGTGTGCCTTTGCCAGCACCCGGTGGCCCAAGCAACACAACTGGCCCGATGTTTTGCGAGGTCTCCATCGAACTGACTCGACTACGTTCCCTGCTCACAGGCTCACGCGGTCAGCTCTCTGACCACCCGCCGACCGGGCGGTACGGCAACCTCAAACTTTTATTATGTCCAACTGCGGCGGCCGCGAATGCGTCCGCTGCGTGGGGTGAATCCGTCGTAATGCCGCATGATCAGCTGCGCTTCAATCTGAGTCACGGTGTCCATCGCCACGCCCACTACGATCAGCAGCGATGTGCCTCCGAAGTAAAATGTTACTCCCAGACCGTTTGTCATCCAGGTGGGCAGGCGCTCGAAAAATGCTCCAATCGGTCCGTACAGATGGTTGAGATGGATTCCCGTAATCATCCATTCCGGAATGAAGGAGATTATGATCAGGTACAAGGCGCCTACTAGAGTGATCCGAGTCAGAATTTCGTTGATGTGATCCGCGGTACGCTTGCCGGGCCGGATGCCGGGAATAAATCCGCCATACTTGCGCATGTTGTCGGCAACCTCGTTGGGGTTGAAGACAATCGACACATAGAAGTACGCGAAGAAAATAATGCCTACGGCGTAGAGAAATGTGTAGAGCGGCTCGCCCCATCCCAGCCAGTGAATCAGGTCGCCAAAATACCGGTTGTTGCGTAAGCCGTATCCCATGGTCTGCGGCATGGTGAGAATCGACGAGGCAAAAATCACCGGCATCACACCGCCGGCGTTCACGCGCAACGGCAGATGAGTGGATTGGCCTCCCATGACTTTGCGTCCGACTACGCGCTTCGCATATTGCACCGGGATGCGGCGTTCGCTGCGCTCCACGTAGACGATGAACGCGACCACCAGAATCATGATGCCCACAAGCAGAATCATGGCGGGCGCGGTGAAGGCTCCCCAAGCATCGGTGCGGACTTTGTCAATCAGGTCGGCGACGCCTCGCGGCAGGCCCACAACGATGCCGGCGAAGATCAGGAGCGACATGCCGTTGCCGACGCCGCGTTCCGTAATCTGCTCGCCCAACCACATGATGAATGCGCTGCCCGTGGTCAGGGTGAGCATAGTCATCAAGATGAAGGGGATGCCAGGATTAACTACGAAGTCGCCGGATTTTTCCAGACTAATCGCGATACCGAGCGATTGAACCGAACTCAAAATAACCGTTAGATAGCGCGTCCACTGGGTGATTTTCTTGCGTCCCAGCTCGCCTTCCTTCTGCAACTTTGCCAGCGGCTCGTAAACCACAGTCAAAAGTTGCAGGATGATCGATGCCGTGATGTACGGCATGATTCCGAGGGCGAAGATGGTCAGGCGACGGAGTTGGCCGCCGGAGAACAGATCGACAAAACCCAGGAAGCTGCCGCGGTTCTGTTCGAAAAATTGCTGCAGTTTGTCAGCATTCACTCCAGGCGTGGGAATGTGCCCGCCGAGGCGGTAGACCGCCAGCAACCCGAGGGTGAAAAGAATTCGCTTGCGCAGGTCGGGGATGCGAAATACGTTAGCTAATTTCTCGAGCATTACTGCAAGACCTCGAACTTGCCGCCAGCTTTGGTGATTTTTTCCTGGGCCGACTTGGAAAATTTGTGCGCATGTACGGTCAGTGCAATTGAAATCTCCCCGTCGCCTAGGATCTTCACCGGGTGTTTGGTGCTGATAACGCCAGCCTTGCGCAGCACTTCAGGAGTGATGGTAGTCTCACCGAGCGCGGCCAGCTTTTCCAGATTTACGATGTTGAATTCTTTGCGGAATATGTTGGTGAAGCCTCGCTTAGGCATGCGGCGATGGAGCGGCATCTGGCCGCCTTCAAAGCCACGCATCATGCGCGAGCCGCTACGCGAACGCTGGCCTTTGTGTCCGCGGGTGGAAGTCTTGCCCATCCCGGAACCCATGCCGCGGCCGACGCGTTTCTTGTTCTCGTTGGCTTTCTTCGGTGCTCGAACGTTTGAGAGATTCATAATTACTCGCTAAGCGGCCCTGACCGGGTTAAAACCCGGTCCCACACGTCTTACGGCACGATTTCCACCAGATGAGGAACTTTCGCGACCATGCCGCGAATCGCGGGGTTGTCCGGACGCTCGATCACCTGGTTCAGCCGCGTGAAACCCAGCCCTTTGACTACCAGCTTATGTTTTACCGGGGTGCAAATCGCGGACCGCACCCACTTCAAGTGGAGCTTGCCGCCGCCCGCATTCGATTTCTTTGCCATCATTCCAGACTCCGTTTTACTACAACTCTTCCGCAGTTTTGCCGCGCAGGGCGGCTACATCAGACCGGTTCTTCAATTTCTTGAGCGCATCAAATGTGGCCTTGATAACGTTGTGCGGATTAGTTGTCCCAATCGACTTGGTCAGCACATTCTGAATCCCTGCCGAGGTCATTACCGCACGCACCGCGCCACCGGCGATTACACCCGTGCCTTCGGGAGCCGGCTTCAAGAGTACTCTGCCTGATCCGTAGCGGCCCAGCACGAGGTGCGGAATACTGGTTTGCGTGAGGTTGATCCGCATCAGATTTTTCTTCGCCGACTCGATTCCCTTGCGAATGGCTTGGGGCACTTCTTTTGCTTTCCCAGAGCCATATCCGACGACGGCGGAACTGGGATCTCCCACCACGACCAAAGCGGCGAAAGAAAGATTCTTTCCACCCTTGACCACCTTGGTGACCCGGTTAATTGCCACTACCTGGTCTTTCAGTTGGTAGGAACCCGCATCAAGCTTCTTAATGACTGTTGGCATTCTTTGATTCTCGTTTCTCTCCGTCGAGCTTGCTCGGCCAACCGGGTTAAAACCCGGTTCCACACACTCATCTCACAAAATCTAGAACTGCAATCCGGCTTCGCGGGCCGCGTCGGCGAGCGCCTTCACTCGTCCGTGGTAGATATAGCCACCGCGATCGAATACGACCTTGTTGATGCCCTTGGCCTTGGCCCGCTCTGCAATCAGCTTGCCGACTTCCTTGGCTGAGGCCACGTTTCCGCCGGTGCGGCGCTCGCCCTTTTTGCCCTCGGCGGAATGAGCGAAGACTACGGTGTTGCCTTGCATATCGTCGATCAGTTGCACGTAGATGTGGTTCAGCGAACGATAGACGTTCAGCCTCGGCCGCTCCGATGTTCCGAGGATCTTCTTGCGAATGCGCTCGTGCACGTGCCGCCGGTTTATGTTTTTCGATGTCCGTGTAAGCATAAAAAAGGTCCTTGGTCGTTCCTCGTAGGTCGTTGGCCAAAACCAAAGACCAAGTCAGACTTTCCACCGCCGGTCGTGGTTTGCGTTGGCCAACGACAAATGGCCAACGACCAACGACCGGTCTACTTCGCTCCGGTCTTGCCCACTTTCTTCTTCAAACGCTCGCCCGCATAACGCACACCCTTATTCTTATACGGGTCGGGGGGACGCAGGCTGCGCATTTCCGCGGCGACCTGTCCAACCTTCTGACGATCAATCCCGGTGACGCTCAGCTTGGTCTGTTTGGGATCGACGGTCGCTTCAATGCCGACGGGCAGAGGATACTCGATCAAGTGAGAATAGCCGAGACTGAACACCACCGTGTTCTTGCCCTTCATTTCGGCACGGTAGCCGATGCCGACGATTTCCAAGTCTCGAGTCCATCCCTTGGTGACGCCTTCGACAGCGTTGTTGACCAGGGCGCGCGCCAAGCCATGCACGGCGGCTTGCGAATCGTTTTCGCGTATCGCCACCAGATGTCCGTCTTGCTGCTGTACTTTAATGCCCGCAGGGAGACGCGTGTCCAGTTTACCCTTCGGACCCTGCACGGCAACCGTGTTGCCTTCAATTTTCACCGTGACTCCCTTGGGGAGCGGGATCGGTTTTTTTCCAATTCGTGACATAGATCAGCTCTCAGCCTTCGCTGTAGAAACGTTGCTTGCAACGTTTCGAGACGCAGCAAGCTGCGTCTCTACCAAACTTCGCAGAGTAATTCGCCGCCCACGCCCTGCTTGCGCGCCTGGCGTCCCGTCATCACGCCGCGGGGCGTGGTGAGAATGTTGATGCCAAGCCCACCCAGCACGCGCGGGATCTCGGTACGCCGCACGTAGACGCGACAACCCGGCCGTGAGACGCGGTTCACCTGCGAGATCACCGCTTCATTATTGTTGGCGTACTTCAAGTAGACGCGCAGGATCTTGTGCCCTTCCTCTTCTGTCGCCTTGAAATTCGAGATATAGCCCTCTTCTTTCAGGATGCGGGCAATCTCCAGCTTCAGCTTGGAGGCAGGAATATCCACTTTCTGGTGCCGGGCGCTAATCGCATTGCGAATGCGCGTCAACATATCTGCGACCGGATCGGTCAACCTCATGCGTTCCTTCTCCTCAATCGTCCGTTTGCTTCGGCCATTCTTGCTCTGCACCGAAGAACCTGCGGCGACGTATTCCGCCTAGCCTCAGGGGCTAAAACCCACATCGCTAGGCACTCTTCGCGGCACGGCTAAAGTCGTGCCCTCCCAACTTAACGAGCCCAACTTCTACGCGCATCTACCAGGACGACTTCGAAACCCCGGGAATCTCTCCCCGCAACGCCAGTCCCCGGAAACACAGGCGGCAAATACCGAACTTGCGCAGATACGCCCGCGGGCGTCCGCAAATCTGGCAGCGGTTGTGCCGGCGCGTGGAAAACTTGGGTCGCTTTTCTTTGCTGTCGCGCGCCTTCTGAAACTCCGCCTGGATCTTCTTGTCCTTAACTCGTTTTGCTGTCGTCATGGAATCCTTAATTTGTCGTCGAACTCTGAAACATTTGAAACTCTAAAACCGTTACTGCGCCCGGAAGGGCATGCCCAGATGACGCAGCAGAGCCCGTGATTGATCATCGCTGCGGGCCGTCGTCACGATCGTGACATTCATGCCCTTCTGCTTGTCCACCTTGGCGTAGTCAATCTCGGGGAAAATCAATTGGTCGTGCAGCCCGAGCGTGTAGTTTCCGCGGCCATCGAAGGACTTCGTCGAAACTCCCTTGAAATCGCGTACACGAGGCAGAACTACATTCACCAGCCGGTCGAAAAATTCATACATGCGATCGCCTCGCAACGTGACCATGGCGCCAATTGCCTGGCCCTCGCGCACTTTGAAGGCCGCGATGGACTTCTTGGCCCGCGTCACTACCGGCTTCTGGCCGGTAATCTGGCCAAGCTCATTCACCGCCGGATCAAGCACCTTGGCATTCTGCGTGGCTTCGCCTACCCCCATGTTGACCACGATCTTATGCAGATGCGGCACCGCCATGGGATTTTTCAGATCGAATTCCTTCATCAGCGTGGGCGCGACTTCCTTCTGGAAGCGCGTTTTCAGCCGCGGCGTCTCTTTGGCGCTGTGCCGCGCGACTGCCGGAGCTTTTTGCTCTTCGTGCTGCCCACCCTTTTTTTCTTTTTTGTCTTTTGCCATTGCGTTGTTGCCTTCTCGGAAAAGCTCTCAGCTGTCAGCTCTCAGCCTTCAGCAAAGAATCCTTGTCCAGTTCGTGAGCTCTTCAAAGTCTTGCTTTCGTACTGAAAGCTGATAGCTGAAAGCTGACAGCTACTTATCCAGCGTAGTTCCGCACTTCTTGCACACCCGCACCTTGCGGTCGCCGCGCATTTCATGACCGATGCGTACCGGTCCGCAAGTCCCGCAAACCAACTGCACGTTGGATAGTGCAATGCGGCTCTCCTGCTCGGCAATTCCGCCCTTAACGTTGCGCTGCGGGTTGGGGCGCACGTGCTTTTTCACCAGCATGACGTGTTCGACCAGGATCTTGTTATCGTTCGGAAACACGCGCAGGACGCGGCCTTCCTTGCCTTTGTCCCGGCCGGTGATCACCTTGACGGTGTCGTTCCGCCGCAGATCCACTCGCTTATGTTCCGTGCTCACTGTTCTCATTTTCAAACCCTTCCACTTGTCGAAAAAGAGACGTAGCCAGCTGCGTCTCTACAGTACTTCTGGCGCCAGGGACACAATCTTCAAAAACTTTTTCTCGCGTAGTTCGCGGGCCACCGGTCCGAAAACGCGGGTTCCTACCGGCTCACCCTGTTCGTTGATCAGCACCGCCGCATTCTCATCGAAGCGAATATAAGTGCCGTCGCGGCGGCCATACTCCTTGTGCGTACGCACAATCACGGCTTTGACGACAGTTCCCTTCTTCACCTGCCCGTCGGGAGAAGCTTCTTTCACGCTGGCGGTGACCACGTCGCCCAAGCCAGCCCGCAGTCCGGTCGAGCCGCCCAGCGGCAGGATGACCTGCAATTTGCGGGCGCCGGAGTTGTCGGCAACCTCGAGCCAAGTTCTCATCATCACAGCCATAATTCGTCTCCTAAAAGCGCCGCATTACTGAATTTCCGCAGCGGTATGCTCAGGTACGAGCGCCGTCTTGCGAACAATCTTTTTGAGACGCCAGCGCTTCAACTTGGACAGCGGCCGAGTCTCTTCCAGACGCACCACGTCGCCAATGCGAGCCTCGTTCTTTTCATCGTGGGCGTAGAACTTTTTTGCCTTCGAAACCACGCGGCCATAAAACGCATGCGACTTCTTGCGGACGACCTCGACCACGATGGTCTTCTTCATGCGGTTCGAGACCACCTCGCCGACCACTTCCTTGCGCCGGCCCGCAGCCGCGCTCTGGCTCTGCTGTGTGCTTGTCTCTGGCATTACTTGGCCTCCGTTTTCCTACTGGCGGCGAGTTCACGCTCGCGGCCGATGGTCTTCACCCGCGCGATGTCGCGGCGCATGCCGCGAATCTTCTTCAGGCTCTCGGTCTGTCCCATATTGAGCTGGAACTTCAGCTTGAAGAGCTGATCGTTGAGATCACGCTCCTGGTGAAGCAGCTCTTCGTCGGTCAAGTTGCGAATTTTTTCCGATTTCATAATCAATCCCAATTCTCAGTGCGCCGCCGATTCGCGCTTCACGAAGCGGGTGCGCAAGGGCAGCTTGTGCGAAGCCAGACGCATGGCTTCGGAGGCATCCTGCGGCGTGACCCCTTCCATTTCGAAAAGGATTTTGCCTGGACGAACTACAGCGACCCAATGGTCCGGCGCTCCCTTGCCTTTTCCCATACGTGTTTCGGCCGGCTTCTTGGTGACGGGCTTGTCGGGAAACAGACGGATCCAGATCTTGCCGCCACGCTTGACGAAACGCGTCATGGCGACCCGGCTGGCCTCGATCTGCCGGTCGGTAATCCAACCCGGTTCGAGCACCTTCAATCCATAGTCTCCAAAAGCCAGCTCGCTGCCGCGCCAGGCTTTGCCGGTCATGCGTCCGCGCTGCTGCTTGCGGTACTTTACTTTCTTTGGCATCAACATAAATTGGCTCTTAGCTTCTAGCTCTTAGCTTCTAGCTCTTAGCTTCTAGCTCTTAGCTTCTAGCTCTTAGCTTCTAGCTCTTAGCTTCTAGCTCTTAGCTTCTAGCTCTTAGCTTCTAGCTCTTAGCTTCTAGCTCTTAGCTTCTAGCTTAAAACGTAGCAAGCTACGTCTCTACAGCTTAAAATGCGCCCCCGACCTGTTGCGGTTCACGCTTCTTCGCGGCGGGAAGAATCTCGCCTTTGTACACCCAGCACTTCACGCCGATCACGCCATAAGTAGTACGAGCCTCGGTGAAACCGTAATCGATGTCGGCACGCAATGTGTGCAGCGGCAACCGGCCCTGCAGATACCATTCGGAGCGGGCGATTTCATTTCCGTTCAAGCGGCCGCTGACCCGAACTTTGATTCCTTTGCAACCAAAGCGCAGCGCGGAATCGACTGCTTTGCGCATGGCACGGCGGAAGCCCACGCGCTTTTCGAGCTGCAGCGCGATTGACTCCGACACCAGTTGCGCATCGAGCTCAGGCTTGTGCACTTCCTGAATGTCGATATAAATTTCCCGGCCATTCATGCGCTTCTGCACGTCCGCCTTGAGCTTGTCGATCTCAGCGCCTTTGCGGCCGATGATAATCCCCGGACGCGCGGTCTTGATGATGACGCGCAGCTTGTTGCCCGGACGCTCGATCTCGATCGAGCTGACGCCCGCCGACTTGAGCTTATCCTTGAGCTCGTTCTTCAGCTTGACGTCTTCGAGCAGCTGCTTGTCATAATCGCGCTCGGCAAACCAGCGCGACTTCCATGGCTTGGTATAGCCCAAGCGAAAACCATAAGGATGAACTTTTTGTCCCATCGCCTCTCCTAACGACCCTGACGAATCCTATCGTGCTCCCGCAAATTTCTTGGCGGGCTTGGACTTGCTTTTCCCTGCCGGCGCTTTGCCCCTGGCTTTAGTTCTAGGTTTCGATGCTCCCGAGGACGTACCGCTTACTCTCTCCGCGCCGACCACATTCGCCAGCGCCTCGCCATTCTTACCGCGTTCCGCAAGTTCGATCTCGATATGCGAGATGCGCCGGACGTAATGATAAGCGCGACCCATCGGCGCGGGGCGTATCCGCTTCATTCGCGGTCCATCGTTGGCGACCGCCCGCTTCACGTATAACTTATCGACGTCAACGTCAATGCCTTTTTCAGAACTCAGGTAGTTGGCATTCTCGAGCGCCGAGCGCAGCAGTTTCTCCACCGTCGCCGCAACCCTTTTCTTGGTGAAAATCAGCGTATTAAGCGCGTCTTCCACCCGGCGGCCTTTGATCAGGTCAAGGACCAGGCGAGCCTTCTGCGGCGAGACGCGCATGAACCGTGCTTGAGCTCGAAATTCCATCGTGCGTCTCCTTTACGCCTTCGGCGCCGGGGCTGCCGGTGCCGCTCCCGCCGCTGGCGCCGGAGCGCCCGGACCACCGGGGATGCCGGCGGGCTTGGCTGCGACCTCAGTCGCCGCCCTCATCGAGTGCCCCTTGAACTGGCGGGTGAAACTAAATTCGCCCAGCTTGTGGCCCACCAGATTTTCCGTGATGTATACCGGAATAAATTTCTTGCCATTGTGTACGGCGATAGTGTGGCCCACCATTTCCGGGACGATGGTCGAGCGCCGCGACCAGGTGCGCAGTACCTTCTTCTCGTTGCGCGCGTTCATGCCCTCCACCCGCGTCTGCAGGAAACCATCTACGAACGGTCCTTTTTTAGTTGAACGTGCCATAAGTCAGCTCTCAGCTTTCAGCCGTCAGCTCTCAGCTAACAGCTACAAAATCCTCAGTTGCAGCGCTACTTCTTGCCGCGCCGGTTGACGATGAATGCGTCCGTGCGCTTGTTGTTCCGCGTCTTGTAGCCGCGGGTCGGTTGTCCCCACGGGGTTACCGGATGACGTCCGCCGGAAGTTTTACCTTCGCCGCCGCCGTGCGGATGATCCACCGGATTCATGGACACGCCGCGATTGTGCGGACGCTTCCCCAACCATCGTGAGCGTCCGGCTTTGCCGATGGTAATATTTTCATGATCGAGATTGCCCACCTGGCCAATCGTCGCCATGCAGTTCTGGGCAACTTTGCGAATCTCGCCGGATGGCAACTTCACCAGCGCGTACTCGCCTTCCTTGGCCACCAACTGGGCCGCACCGCCCGCCGAACGCACCATCTGCGCACCCTTCCCCGGCTTCAACTCAACGTTGTGAATCGTGGTGCCCGGAGGAATGTTGTGCAGTGGCAACGCATTGCCCACCAGAATATCGGCGTCCGGACCGCTCAATACTTTTTGTCCAACCTTCAATCCGTCCGGCTGCAGGATGTAGCGCTTCTCGCCATCGGCGTAGCTCAACAACGCAATCCGCGCCGAGCGATTGGGATCGTACTCGATCGTAGCCACAGTCGCGGGAATGCCGATCTTGTCGCGCTTGAAGTCAATGATACGCAGCTTGCGCTTGTGGCCGCCCCCGATAAACCGCATGGTGGTCTGACCCGAATTACGCCGCCCGCCGGTTCGCGGCTTAGGCTTAAGCAGCGGCTTGTGCGGCTGCGTGCTCGTAATATCGTCGTTGACCAGCGTGGTGCGATAACGCAACGTCTGGGTTGTCGGTCTGTAAGTCTTGATTGCCATAAATCAGCTCTTAGCTTCCAGCTCTTAGCTTTTTTGCTGTTGAAGTCTTTCGGGTTGGCCAACGACCAACGACGAACGACCAACGGCTACAAGTTCTGCGCGTACTCCGGCATTTTTTCGCCGGCCTTCAGCCGTACATACGCCTTCTTCCAATCGGGACGGTAGCCGGCAAACTTACCGCGCCGCCGTTCTTTTCCCGGATAGGTCGCGGTGCGAACCGAATGAACTTTGACCTTGAAGATTCCCTGCACTGCTTCTTTTATCTCGGTCTTGGTGGCCGCTGTCGCCACTTGAAAAACCAGCGTATTCTGGTTCTCCTTAATGGCAAGACCCTTCTCGGTAATCACCGGGCGTCGAAGAATCTGGTACGCGGATTTCATCAGGCCACCTCCGCCGCTTTTTCATGCCGAGTCCTACGCCGCGGCGAACGCGAAGCTTTCTTCCGCGCTTCTCCCTCGCCTTCCGCCGCCTTGTGCTGCCGCTTCGAGATCGAACTCTTCAGCGAAATCTGCAGCTTCTCAATCGCAGGCTGCGAAAAGATCGCACGATCGTAGCGCAGCAGATGATAAGGATGAACCTCGTTGCCATTCACCAGCTCGACGCCATGAAGGTTTCGCGAACTCAAAGCCAAATTGCGATTCTCGTGCTTGGGAACCTCGACCAGCAGCGCGGTGCCATCGACCTTCAGCGCGTCCAGAGCTTCGCGAAACAGCTTGGATTTGGGCTCCTTCACATCAAACGCGTTCACGATAATCAACTTTCCATCCGCGAACTTCGAAGCCAGCGCGGAGCGCAACGCCCCCAGCAATTTCTTACGGGGAAAAGCGTAATCGTGGGAGTGAGGCTGCGGACCATGCACCGTGCCACCGTGCCGCCACAGTGGCGAACGAATCGAACCAACGCGCGCCCGTCCAGTACCCTTCTGCTTCCAAAGTTTCTTGCCCGCTCCGGAGACCAGTTTCTTGTTCTTGGTTGCGTGAGTCCCAGCCCGATGGGCGGCGCGATAATGTTTCACGGCCTCCCATAGCAGATCTTCGTTCACCGCGCCGAAGACCTCGTCAGCCAGTTCCAGGCTGCCAACTTTGGCTCCGCTCAGATTGTGAATGTCAATGCTTGCCATAAAGTAACTCGATCTCGAAACTATCTATTTCGCCAGGCCAACGACGAGCGGCCAACGACCAACGACTGGCCCTATGCCTTTTTGGCCGCCCGCTTGGCCGCCTTCAACGGATCAACCGTAGCCGATCCGGCAAATCCGCGGCGCTCTCTCGGCGGTTTCTTGGCCTTGGTAATTACCAAATATCCGCCTTTGGGGCCGGGGACGCTGCCTTCAACCACCAGCAGATTGTCCTCTTTATCCAAGCCCAGCACGCGCAAATTGCGAACTGTGACGCGGTCCACGCCCATGTGTCCGGACATGCGCATGCCTTTAAACACACGCGACGGAAACGCCGATGACCCAATCGATCCCGTGATCTGGAACATCGAACCATGCGATTTGGGACCGCCGGCAAAATGATGCCGCCGAACGACGCCCGAGAAACCGCGTCCCTTGCTGATGCCGACGACGTCGACAAATTTCTCGCCGTCGAAGATGTCCACCAGAACGCGATCGCCAGCTTTCACCAGTCCGTCACCATCGGCTTCTGCTTTTTCTTCGACTTCGATTGGGACTTCGCGCATGAACTTCACCGGAGGTAGATTGTTCTTCCCCAAGTGTCCGCGCGCCGGCTTGGTCAGCCGCGACTCTTTCACGAACTCGACGAGTCCGATCTGGGCGGCAACGTATCCATCTTTGGTCGCAGTCTTGTGTTGCGTGATCACGCAAGGCCCAGCCTGCAGCACGGTTGCAGGATGAACGTCACCCTTGTCGTCAAACAGCTGCGTCATGCCGACTTTCTTGCCTAAGATTCCGGTTACTTTTGCCATTCTCTTCTTCTCCGCTAAACCAAGCTTGGCTCGCAGGCCAGAGGCTGGTCGTGTGGTGACGGGCGACTCGCCCGTCCAGCGCGGGCGGGTCGCCCGCGTTCACACAGACTACTTATGTTCCTTGCCGAATGCCTTAATCTCAACGTCCACGCCTGCGGGCAAGTCGAGCTTCATGAGCGCGTCGACCGTCTGCTGCGTCGGCTCGAGAATGTCGAGCAAACGCTTGTGCGTACGGATCTCGAACTGCTCACGTGATTTCTTGTCCACGTGCGGAGAACGCAGCACGCAATACTTGTTTTTCATCGTGGGCAAAGGAATCGGTCCTGCGATCTGCGCGCCCGTGCGCTTCGCGGTTTCGACGATTTCACCCGTGGACTGGTCCAGGATGCGGTAGTCGTAAGCCTTCAACCGAATACGAATTCTTTCTCTTCCAATCACTTTGGCTCTCGCTAACCCCTCCCGGCTTTCCGGGAAGAAAGAACTGGCGGCAAGTTGCAGGCCGCGATTTTTAGATCATGTGGCTGCGGGTCTTCGGCCCGCGACCGGGTCGAAGACCCGGTCCCACACATAAAATTGCTACTGCACAATTTCGCTGATCGTACCTGCGCCTACCGTGTGGCCGCCTTCGCGGATAGCGAAGCGCAAACCCTTCTCCATCGCCACTGGCGTTATCAGCTCAATTACAAGGCTCACGTTATCTCCCGGCATCACCATCTCGGTCGCCGCTGGCAATTCCGCTACGCCCGTTACGTCGGTGGTTCTCAAGTAAAACTGCGGGCGATATCCTTTGAAGAATGGTGTATGCCTTCCGCCTTCTTCTTTGGTCAGAATGTAAACTTCGGCTTTGAATTTGGTGTGCGGCGTGATCGATCCCGGCTTTGCCAGCACCATGCCGCGCTCGACATCGTCTTTGCCAATACCGCGCAGCAAGAGGCCGGCGTTGTCGCCCGCCAAGCCTTCGTCCAATTGCTTCTTGAACATTTCGACGCCGGTCACCACCGTCTTGCGCGTCTCGCGGAAACCCACAATTTCCACTTCCTCGCCCACCTTCACCTTGCCGCGCTCGATTCTTCCTGTCACCACCGTGCCCCGTCCCGAGATCGAGAAAATATCTTCGATCGGCATCAGGAACGGCTTTTCCAGCTCACGCTGCGGCTGCGGCACGCTCTTGTCGACCGCTTCCATCAACGCATCAATTTGCTTTTCCCACTTCTCTTCGCCGTTCAGCGCGCCCAAAGCCGAGAGGCGGATTACTGGCACATCGTCGCCCGGAAACTGATAGCTCTTCAGCAACTCGCGCACTTCGAGCTCGACCAGATCCAGCAACTCGGGATCGTCGACGGCATCGCACTTGTTCAGCGCCACGACGATATAAGGCACACCCACCTGTCGCGCCAGGAGCACATGCTCGCGCGTCTGCGGCATCGGACCATCGGTCGCCGCGACGACTAAGATCGCGCCATCCATCTGCGCCGCGCCCGTGATCATGTTCTTGATGTAATCGGCGTGGCCCGGGCAATCCACGTGCGCGTAGTGCCGGTTGGCGGTTTCGTACTCGACGTGCGCAGTGGCAATCGTTATGCCGCGCGCCTTCTCTTCCGGCGCGTTATCGATCGAGTCAAACGACCGGAACACGATCTTCGGGTTGTGCTTCTGCAAAACCTTGGTGATGGCCGCCGTCAGCGTGGTTTTGCCATGGTCAATGTGACCAATCGTCCCCACGTTGCAGTGCGGCTTATTGCGTTCAAATTTCTCTTTCGCCATTTGCGTCTAGCTCCGTACTTTCTTTCGTAAATCGTTTCTTACGCAGGGCGCAAACCGTGCCCCACCTTTATCTCTTAACCGTACCCTGCACTCGGGCAATAATTTCTTCCGACACCGAGCGCGGGGCTTCTTCATACCTGGCAAAGTGCATCGAGTATTCGGCGCGGCCCTGGGTGCTCGAGCGCATATGGGTCGCGTAGCCGAACATCTCTGCCAGCGGCACGATTGCCTTGATTACTTGCGAACCGGCGCGATGCTCCATGCCCTCGATGCGTCCGCGACGCGAACTCAAGTCACCCATAATCACGCCAGCGTAATCTTCGGGCGTGACTACTTCGACAGACATTACCGGTTCAAGCAACACCGGCGAAGCTTTGCGGGCAGCTTCTTTAAAGGCCATCGAGCCCGCGATCTTGAACGCCATTTCGTTGGAATCGACGTCGTGGTAACTGCCGTCGTAGAGAGTGGCTTTTACATCGACCATCTCGTAACCGGCCAGGACGCCGCCTTCCATGGCTTCTCTGATCCCCTGATCAATTGGCTTGATGAATTCTTTGGGCACAGAACCGCCAACGATGTCGTTAACAAATTCGTAACCCTTGCCGGGTTCCTGCGGCTCGATCCGAATCCTGGCGTGACCATATTGTCCGCGGCCACCGGTCTGGCGGATGTACTTTCCTTCGGCCTCAGCTTTCTTGCGGATGGTTTCGCGGTAGGCCACTTGCGGCTTGCCTACATTCGCCTCAACCTTGTACTCGCGCATCATGCGATCAACGATGATTTCGAGATGCAACTCACCCATACCGCTGATGATGGTTTGCCCGCTGTCAGGGTCGGTGTGAACCTTGAAGGTTGGATCTTCCTGGGCCAGACGCCCCAGCGCCATACCCATCTTTTCCTGGTCAGCTTTCGTCTTGGGTTCGACGGCAACCGAAATCACGGGAACCGCAAACGTAATGGATTCCAGCGTGATCGGATGGGCTTCGTCACAAATGGTGTTACCCGTGCTGACGTTCTTGAGGCCGACCGCCGCGCAAATATCGCCTGCGAGAATCTCGCTGATATCTTCGCGCTTGTTGGCGTGCATTTTTAGCAGACGGCCAATACGCTCGGTCCGGCGCCGCCCCGCACAAAGCACGGAGTCGCCAGACTTCACCTGTCCGGAATAAACGCGAATGAAAGTCAGTTGGCCAACGAATGGATCAGCCATAATCTTGAAAGCCAGCGCTGAGAACGGCTCTTTATCGTCAGGCTTACGGGTAATTATTTCGCCGGTGTCCGGATTGGTGCCTTTCACTTCGCCAGCATCGAGCGGAGACGGCAGGTAATCGACGACGGCATCGAGCAGCGGCTGCACGCCTTTGTTTTTGAAAGCGGTGCCGACCACCACTGGGAACAATTTCAGATCAATGGTGGACTTGCGCAACGACGCACGCAGTTCTTCAGGAGAAATTGCCTCACCCTCAAGGAATTTGTGCAGGATTTCGTCGTCGTTTTCAGCGATCGTTTCGACCAGTTGAGTGTGGAATGCTTCGGCTTTCTTCTGGAGCTCGGGGGGAATCGGGCCGGTCGTGTATTCGGCGCCAATCGTGTCATCCTGCCAGACGATCGACTTCATTTCGATGAGGTCGACCACGCCTTTGAATTTATCTTCCTGGCCGATAGGAATTTGGATGGCGATGGGCTTCGCATTGAGGCGCTTGCGAATGGTATCGACGGCATGTTCGAAATCCGCGCCCATCTTGTCGATCTTATTAATGAAGCAAATGCGGGGCACGCCGTATTTATCGGCCTGGCGCCATACTTTTTCGGACTGCGGCTGCACCCCGTGGACTGCGTCAAACACAGCAACCGCGCCATCGAGCACGCGCAATGAGCGCTCGACCTCAGCCGTGAAATCCACGTGGCCGGGCGTATCAATAATGTTGATGCGAACATCCCGCCAGGAACAAGTTGTCGCCGCAGACGTGATGGTGATGCCACGCTCCTGCTCCTGCTCCATCCAGTCCATGGTGGCCGTGCCCTCGTGGACCTCTCCGATGCGGTGCGTCTTTCCTGTATAGAAAAGGATGCGCTCCGTCGTAGTGGTCTTCCCGGCATCGATGTGGGCCATAATGCCGATGTTCCTGCACCGTTCTAATGGGACTGTTCTAGGCACGACTTTATTTCTTCTTTCTGGGGCTCTGAAAACCAGCTTTTAGCTCTTGGCTTTTAGCCTTTAGCAAAACCTCGCTCAACCGAGCTAAGAGCTAATGGCCAAAAGCTGAATCACCACCGGTAATGCGCGAAGGCCTTATTGGCCTCGGCCATACGGTGAACGTCTTCTTTCTTCTTGATGGCTGCGCCTTTGCCGTTCGCGGCGTCCAGCAACTCGTTGCTTAGCTTGTCGATCATGCCTTTCTCACCGCGTCCGCGGGAGTAGGTGATCAGCCAGCGGATCGCCAGCGACGTGCGCCGGTCCGCGTTGACTTCCACCGGCACCTGATAGTTCGCGCCACCCACGCGGCGGGTCTTAACCTCGAGCAACGGCTTGGCATTTTCGACGGCTTTCTTGAACAGCTTCAGAGCTTCGTCGCCGCCTTTATCCTGCAAGCGGGTCAAAGCTTCATAAAAGATGCCTTCGGCCGTACTCTTCTTACCCTGCCACATCATCGAGTTCACGAACTTCGTCACCAGATCCGAACCGTAAACCGGATCGGCTTCCACGGTCCGCTTGGGTGTATGTCCTTTTCTTGGCATTCAGCTTTTACTCCTACTGTTGTCGGGAAAATCTTGTCGTTTTGTCAACGGCCAACGACGAACGACCAACGACATCTTATGCTTTCGGGCGCTTTGCGCCATACTTCGACCGACTCTGCTTTCGGCCTGCTACTCCTACTGCATCCAGGGTTCCGCGAACCACGTGGTAACGTACACCCGGCAGATCCTTCACGCGGCCGCCGCGAATCAGGACGATTGAGTGCTCTTGCAGGTTATGGCCGACACCGGGGATATAAGTTGTGACCTCGATCCCGTTGGTCAAACGCACGCGGGCAACCTTGCGCAGCGCGGAGTTCGGCTTCTTTGGCGTCTGCGTATAAACGCGGGTGCACACCCCCCGCTTTTGCGGACATCCCTGCAACGCCGGACTCGCTGTCTTGTATCGCGGCCGCTTGCGGCCATCTCGCACCAATTGATTGAAGGTAGGCACTCTGTGTTGCTCCTTCGCCCGCGCTGATCGCACGCCCACGAGAGGCGAGCGACGCGTAGACGCCGTTGACTTCCCTTGTTCAGGGTCTGGCTGGCGGTCTGCCAACCATGCTTCTCACCGCGCACTAAATCCGGTGAGAGATTTTCGGTTTCCCGTTCAGACTGAACAGCGACGACGGTGGCCTCAAGCCCGAATCCACAACTCGGGAGGTGCTCCGTTTCGTCAGCTTTGTCCCACATAGCCTTCCAACAGGCGGAAGGTGCGCGCAGGACATTTCAGCGAGGGCATCTCCGAAACTGTTTTCGAAGACGTGTATCTTCAGGGCTTAGCCACTCTTTTGGGAACTTTCGCGCACGGAAAACGCGTAGCGAACGAATCCACAGCTACAGGCAAGCCAGATTGAACTCGCGGAACCTTTTAAATATAGCAACACCGATCGCACATCGTCAACCATCGTTTGCTGCATCCCACTTGGCAGGAGATCCCTCACTTCGTTCGGGATTTCGCCTGCGGGCTCGGACGCCCGCAAAGCGGCTCAACTTGCCGAAACAATTCGCAACCTCTACACTGGGAAACTTCCAGAGCGAATACTACTTGAGAAATGTACTCGCCGCATGGGCGACCATGAGGGCGGGGAGGGTGCATGGGCAGGTCGGTTTTTCTGGCGTTCGCGGTTGCTCTACTCATTCTTTTTCTGCTGGCCGGGCTCACCGGATGCAGCAGCAGCAGTCCCATCCACACCGTAACCTTTCCCGTTCCTGCCAGCATCACCATCACGCCCTCGCCATACTTGTCGATGGAGATCGGCACCAATCAGGCATTTTCCCCTAGTGTTTTCAGCTCTACCAAGACCACGATCACTGAGCCAGTCTCCTTTCAGTCCAGTAATACTGCTGTGGTCACGGTGGCCGGGAACGGTCTGGCCTGTGCCGGCAGTTGGGATTCGTTGAGCAACCCAACCATCTGCACACCCGGCCCTGTGGGTGTGGCTATGGTTACGGCGACCGCGCAAGGAGTCAGCAGCGCGCCGACAACCGTTTACGTTCATCAGCACATCGACAACATCACAGTGAAGCTTCTCCCAAACCCGAATCAACCGCCGACTCCGAATCCTTGTTTTTCGGTGAATCAAACCGCCGACTACCAAGCCACCGCCTCCAGCAATGGATTGGACATTACTTCCACGGTCGGCGTTTTCACCTGGCAAACTTTGAATACCAATGTGGCCACACTGAACTCTACCGCCACCAGTCTGCTCCCGGGGCAAGTCGAAGTCACCGCTAAGGTCCCGGGACTCACTTCGCTATTCGCCTCCATCGGCAGCGTCAATAGTCTGCCAATTTATTTCACTACTTGCCCGGTGCAATCGATCGCTCTCGCCGTCACCTCGTCCACGAGCACTTCAAGAACTATTACGCCCACGGTCGTCGATATTCTGGGTACGCAGATCACCGGAGTTCCATTAACCTGGAGTTCTTCTGAGTCCGGCTCAGTAAGCGTGAGCACCAGCGGAGTCGCAACCGGATCCACGAGCGGAGGCGGCGCCACGATCATCGCCTCCTGCACGCCCCCCACCTGCAATACGGGATTCAATACCGGCTCGTCCCACTCCCTGCCGATCTATCCGGAAAATGTCGTGAACTTGTTCGTGCCTCAGTCGGGGAGCAGCGAAAGTGCCACGGTCTATGTGAGCAGCACGAGCTGTGGGACGACCGATGGCTGTTTCAGCACGGTGGTTCCCATCGTCGCTCCTACAAATACCGTGGGAAACTCCATTACCTTGCCGGCAACGCCAAACTCATTGGTTTTTAATGGGCAGGGGAGCACGGGTTACCTGGGAACGAATTCCGGGCGGCTCGGCACTGTGGGTCTGGCGATGCTTAATACCGGCTCGAATGCCTTGACCCAGTCGGTGTTGGTGCCGGGCAAAGTGCTGGCTGTTTCTCCGGATGGAAGTAAAGTGATCATTTCCGATACTGCGGACTCGCCGAACGAAGTGTTTGTCTTCGACACCGCCACGAATACGAGTCCCACATTTCAAATCACAGGAGCAACCGCGGCCGACTTTTCACCGGACAGCCTGACGGCTTACATTCTGGCGGGAAGCACCTTGTTTGTCTATTCGAAGCTCGACGGGTTAAAAACCATTGTTCTGGCCGCTCCCGCCAACGACGTGTCTTTTCTTTCAGAGGGCGCTTTTGCTTATGTCGCTGGGGGCGCGCCTTCGTCGGTAACCGTTTGGAGAACCTGCGACAACGGGAGCGCCGACACTATCGACAACACCAAGGGCTTGCCAGCGACCCCGAGTATCATAAAGACTCTTCCGGGTGCGGCCCAGTTGTTGCCCTCTGACTCTCCAGCTACGTTCCATCTCCTAGCGCTCACACCGCCTTCCGTCGACATCATCAGCGTGAATACAACACCATCCGGCTGTACGCCGGCTGTGACCGACGGTCCGGTCGCCTCCTTCAATCTCGCTCATGGCAATTTTGTTCCCAAGCAGTTGATTATCTCGCAAGATGGCACGACCGCTTATGTGATCGCTTCTAATCTAAGCAGCATCATGGTGTTCAATATTCCCAGTCAGACAACGTCGG
This sequence comes from uncultured Acidobacteriota bacterium, assembly GCA_963832245.1. Classification (GTDB taxonomy): domain Bacteria; phylum Acidobacteriota; class Terriglobia; order Terriglobales; family Acidobacteriaceae; genus JABDBE01. The sequence goes on along the minus strand of CAWHTG010000003.1, from coordinate 189,340 downwards.
CGATTTCTCTCACCGGAAATCCCATACCCCTCAGCGCCACGCTCACGCCGGACGGCACTCTGCTCTACGTCGGCGCCAGCGACGGCGCGGTTCACGTTGTGAGTACGGTAGCGGGCGGCGATACTCAGCAGATCACCTTCCCCCAAGGCCTGTGTCAGAATTCGGTGGGGCAGCCATTTGGCATTACCTGTAATCCAGATCTGGTTGCGGTCAAGCCGTAAGAAAACTGTCGTTGGCCATTGGTCATTCGCCGTTGGTCAAAGCACCCCAGGGACGATTCTTGGCGAACGGCCAACGGCGAACGACCAACGGCTGCCTTCCTACGCCTTCGCCTTTTCCAGCTCTCGGCCAACGCTATCCAGCACGCCGTTGATGAATTGTACGGACTCGGGACTGGAAAACTTGCGTGCGACCTCCAGTGCTTCGTTGATCACCACGGCATGAGGGGTAGATGGAAAGCCAATAAATTCTGCCACGGCGGAGCGCAGTACGTTGCGATCGACGGTAGCCATCCGGTCCATGCGCCAATGCTCAGCGTGACGCTCGATCAGGCTGTCGATCTCAGCGGTGCGATCCATGGCGGTCCGGAAAAGGTCTTCGGCAAAACCGCGCACATCTTCCTGGGTAGAACCATGCTCGCTCCAGAAAGTGCGCCGGACTTCCTCCGGCGTCTGCCGCCCCATGTCCGCTTGAAACAACATCTGCAGAACCATTTCGCGAGATTTTCGACGGGTGCCCATAAAAAGCTATCAGCCATCAGCTGTCAGTTTTCAGTTTACAGGAGATTAGAAGCGGTATCAGCGATTGCGTTTGTTAGAACGAGCAAGCGGTTTGGATTTTCGCTTCTTGCTGAGAGCTGACAGCTGAGAGCCGACAGCTTTTCTTGCGCCACCGACCAACGGCGAACGACCAACGACCGCCTTCGTAAGATTCGCCATCTCCACCGCCGCCAGCGCTGCTTCGAGGCCCTTGTTGCCCATCTTCAGGCCGGCTCGATCGATGGCCTGTTCCAGTGTTTCGCAGGTAAGCACACCGAAAGCGTGGGGCACCCCGGTCTCCTGCGCGGATTGCCCGATGCCGCGCGTGACTTCATTCACGATGACATCGTAGTGCGCCGTATCGCCGCGCAGCAGACAACCCAGGCAAATGATGGCATCGTATTTCTTGGTTTGGGCGAGCGTGCGAGCAGCGGACGGAATTTCGAATGCGCCCGGAACACGGACGATTTCGATGTCGTCCTCCTTGGCCCCCGAACGCAGAAGTCCGTCATAGGCGCTCCGCAGCAGCCGGTCGGTAATGAATTCATTGAAGCGCGATACCACGATTCCGAAATGAAGTCCGGAAGCATTCAGGTTTCCAGCGCGCGTTTTCCGCCGAATTTTCTCTTCGGTTACTTTTTTCGTATCTTTCTGCTCCCTGGGGTGAAACGCTTCGACCTATTCCTTCAGTCCGGAAACCCACTCGGGATGCGCTTCGCTGACGTGCCCATCCCACTCGGCGATTAATTGTCCGCCCCGAACATTGTGCAATTCGAAGTGAGGTGTGGAAGCTCCATGCGTGGGTCCGATCCAGAACGCGATCTGGCTTCCACCTTTGACGAACTGCCAATCCCAGATTGACTGCCCCGGCTCAAAGCGCTGAATGATCTTTCCATTTCGATAAATCACGAGCATTAACGGAATGGGATAAGAGGTGCAACAGTTATCCGAGTCGATCAGCCACCCCGCTGTACGCTTATCTTCTGCAATCTTAGGTGCTGTGCAATCGACCTGGTCCTTTACCTTTGGAACAATGTATTCGCGTCCGTCGTCGTTGACAATATGAACTTGTTTGTCAGAGCCAATATTCACCGTTGCGATCAACTTGGAGCTTGCGCCAGCATTGCGCAAAGTAAGCTCAAGGAGCATGACACAGACAATAAGAATCGAAATAGTGCGTGCGTTGATCCTGATCACAGAGACCACCTATTTCCCTTTGAAATGCGCCGCGCGCTTCTCCAGAAAGGCCGTCGTGCCTTCCTTCTTGTCTTCCGAGGCGCAAGCCACACCGAACAGCACGGCTTCCAGATACAATCCTTCCGCCAGCGTCATTTCCATTCCCTTGTTGATCGCCTCCATGGCGTATTGAACCGCCAGCGGAGCATTGGCGATGATCTTCTGCGCAATCGCCTCGGCGCGGGGAATGAGTTCTGCTGCGGTAGTGACTTCATTCACCAATCCGATGCGAAGCGCCTCCTGCGCGCTGATCATTTCGCCGGCGAGCACAAGTTGCATGGCGACGCCTTTGCCGACCAGCCGGGGCAAACGCTGTGTGCCCCCATATCCAGGAATAATTCCCAGCTTCACCTCGGGCTGACCGAGCTTCGCGTTTTCGCTGGCCAGCCGCATGGTGCAAGCCATCGCGATCTCGCATCCACCGCCGAGCGCGAATCCGTTGATGCACGCGATCACCGGCTTGCCCAGGTTCTCAATCAAGTTGAGAACATTCTGCCCGCGATGCGTATACTCCTTGGCCGAGACCGCATTGTGCTTGGCCAGTTCGCTAATGTCGGCTCCGGCAACAAACGCCTTGTCACCCGCGCCAGTTACGATAACCACGCGGATGACGGAATCGTTCTTGATGTCGTGAAATCCGGCCCGCAGTTCTTCCATGGTGGCCATATTGAGCGCGTTCAGCACCTTGGGCCGGTTGATGGTGACGTAAGCAATGGCGCCTTTTTTCTCGAAAAGAATATTCTCGTAGTTCATGCTCTTTCAATTCCAGTTTGAGCGGCTGACTTTATCTCTTTTCTAGATAGACCGCAGTAAACACACTTCCGTGCAAAGTGATTGCTGTACCACCATTTAGAATAAAAAGGTTTGTGGCATCTTGGGCAACTCCAGAAACTGAAACGGATCGCTGCCACCGGAAACATGACAAACCAAACGAGTATCAAAATCCAAGCTGCTCTCTGGGGCATACCCAGCTTCATCGCAAACAACATAACTATGCCCCAAGGAATGTAACCGAGGAAAACGAGGGCGAGCAGATTTCGGCGTCGGACGTAGGCGCTCCAAGCGACCCGATAGCGTGCAACGTCTTGTTGCGCGATTTCCATCGTGCCAGAACCTGCCATCAAATGTACCATCGCGCAGTAGAGGGTGCGCTTTAGGGCCCTGGAATTGGTGCGGAGGCTGCTATAATTGTATAGCACGGGTTAAAAATCATGCTTGCCATCCGCCTTCCCGCAACCATCGAAAAACGCCTCGACCGGCTCGCCAAGCGCACGGGCCGCACCAAAACTTACTACGCCCGCGAAGCCATCCTCCAACATCTGGAGGAACTGGAAGACATCTATCTGGCTGAGAGACGGCTCGAGGCCGTGCGCTCGGGCTGTAGCCGGGCCGTTCCGATCGAGAAGGTAATGCAGCGCTACAAACCTTAACATCCCTGCGGAGCTTCGTTCCGCCGACAGCCGAGGGCGCCTGTCCCCACGGGCTCTACAGCTTGTTCGGCTTTGGATTATTCGCGTCTGAATAATCGTAAAATCCTTTGCCGGTCTTGCGCCCATACCACCCTGCCATCACCAACCGTTTCAGCAGTGGCGGCGACGCGAACCGCCGCTCTTTGAATTCGTCGTACATCACGTGGGTGATGTAGTAGGTCGTATCCAGCCCAACGAAATCGAGCAACGTGAACGGGCCCATGGGATAGCCGCAGCCCAACTTCATGGCATTGTCAATGTCGTCGATCGAGCCAACTCCTTCTTCGTAGGCGCGAATGGCGTCGAGCAGATACGGCACCAACAGCCGGTTCACGATGAATCCGGTTTTATCGCTGGTGCGCACGGGTACTTTGCCGAGCTTTTTTCCAAACTCGTAGGCGGTCTCGTATACCTCGTCGGCAGTGGCTATGGTGCGCACGACCTCGACCAACTTCATCAGCGGCACCGGATTGAAGAAATGCAATCCGATAAAGCGCTCCGGACGCTTGGTCGAAGTCAAAAGTTCGGTGATGGAAATGGATGAAGTATTCGAAGCAAAGATGGTGTCTTTCTTGACAATGCCGTCGAGGGACGCATACATCTTTTTTTTCTCGTCAACATTCTCGATGATGGCTTCGATCACGATGTCGCAGTCGGCCAGCTCTTGCTTGTTCGTTGTGCCTTTTAGGCGCGCGCGAATGCCGTCTTTCTGCTGTGCCGTGATGCCACCCTTCTCCGGAGGCCGCTCGGCAAACTTGGCAAGTGATTTTTCAATCCCGGTAAAACCCTTATCGAGAAACTTCTGCTCTACTTCAAGTACGGTCACGTCAAAACCAGCCATCGCCGCAACTTGCGCGATTCCAGAACCCATGAGCCCGCAACCGAGAACAGCGACTTTCTTAATTTCCATTGTCCTCCCCAATTCAGTTCACAATCCTACGTGCAGCAAGCCTCTGCTTGGCAAAGCTGTAGGCTGCCATTAGAAGAAATAGAGAGCCAAAGGATATCAACGGTGGCGACGAGTTTTTGGCGTGCAATAAAAGCCACGCGTTGCCAATAAGAAAACTCAGCCCCCAGAATAGCAGAGAGAAATTCTGGAACCATAAAGGCCACTCCTCTCTCTCGCGCATGAGCAGCGCGACCGGCGCGAATGACGCGCCCACCATCAGTCCTGCAAAAAAACTGTCGCCGAGAACGGCTCCAGCGGTGAACAATAGCGCTGCACCTACATCCTCGAAAACCAGCATTTTGGTTCTCATGTGGGTACCTCCGAAAGGATCTCGCTATTCCAACTAATTCAAGCTTTCCACCACCATCGCAATTCCCTGCCCGCCGCCGATACATGCCGTAGCCAAGCCATACTTCTTCTTACGGCGGCGCAATTCATATAAGAGCGTGATCACCAACCGCGTTCCCGTCGCACCCAGCGGATGGCCCAACGCAATTGCTCCGCCGTTTACGTTGACTTTGTTGCGATCGAGGTCCAGCTCTTTCTCGACCGCCAGATACTGCGCCGCGAAAGCTTCGTTGACTTCGATCAAATCGATGTAATCGAGCGTGAGGCCAGCTTTCTGCAATGCGATCTTCGTCGCCGGCACTGGGCCGCGTCCCATGACTTTGGGTTCAACCCCGGCGATGCCCCAGCCAACGATTCGTCCCAAGGGTTTCAATCCGCGTTTGCCCGCCTCCTCGAGCGACATCACCACGACTGCCGCAGCTCCGTCCACGATCCCGCTGGCATTCCCCGCAGTAACGCTGCCGTTCTTGCCGAAAGCCGGTTTCAGCTTCGCCAGACCTTCCATGGTCGTCTGAGGACGGCGATGATCGTCTTCGCTCAATGTCTCCCCGGATGGCTCGCCCTTACGGTCCTTAAGATGCACAGGAACCAGTTCTTCCTGTAGGCGGCCGTCTTTATATGCAGCGTCTGCCGCTTGTTGCGAGCGCAGCGCGAACTCATCCTGCGCCTGCCGCGTGATGCCCTGCTGTTCGCCGTAAAGTTCCGCAGTGTTGGCCATGTACAGACCGCAATACGTGTCGAGCAGCGCCACCATGAGCGAGTCTTCCAGCTTTCCGCCAGGAGCTAAAGTAAAACCGTCGCGTCCTCGGATCACAAACGGCGCCTGCGACATCGCTTCCATGCCGCCTGCCAGTACGACATTGGCTTCGCCCAGCTGAACCATCTGCGCTGCGTTCACAATGGATTGCATTCCCGATCCGCACAGACGGTTCACCGTCAATGCGGGCGTCTCAATAGGTAGGCCTGCGCGGAGTCCGACGTGGCGCGCACCGTACAAAGCATCTCCCGAGGTCTGCTGCGCGTTGCCAAAAACCACGTGGTCGAAATCTTTCGGCTCAAGCCCGGCTCGCTCAATGGCACACTTACCTGCGATGGCGCCGAGTTCCTGCGCCGTGAAATCTTTCAGCTTGCCGCAATAACGGCCGAAGGGCGTACGCGCCCCGCTCACAATTGCAATGTCCCCTGGTTTCAACATTGGCTTCCTAATTGGCTTTTCTGCGAATTCATGTCGTCAGAAGAGTTCCGAATGAACTAACCAAACCCTTTAGTTTAACAGCGGAAATGAGGATGCGTAAACGGGACGAGGCGAAGTCAAAATAATCCAAGAGTTCGAAGCTTGTTTAAGCCACCGCAGCCGTCGCGAACGACGCGGCCAGCGCAACGATCTTGCCCGCACCCTGTCCCATGGCGGTCTGCAGAGCTTGTTCCGCGCGATTGATCACCTCAGTGACGATATCCACCGGATCGTACTCGCCGCGCACCACCGCCTCCGCGAGCCCTGCGCTGAAGTCGACGGACTCTTGTTTTTCCGGCAAGCGCAACTGAGCCAGCAATCTCTGCAGCTTCTCCGCCGCCATAACGCCCTCTTTTTCGGGCGTTTCCCCCAGAACGATGGCGATGGTCGTGGACTCGTAGCGGAATGCCAGATCGTTTTGGCGGATATTGGCGGCAAAGAGCTGGCCAATCTGCTGCATCAAGGCTTCCACCGCTGACTCGCCGAACTCTCTTACCATTGCGGCTTTGTCGCCAAACTGCATCAGCAGAACCGTGAGCGGGGTGCTCTGTTGAGCGTTGCGCCGGGTCTCCGCCATCAGCAGATCAATGTAGGAAGCGCGCTTCAGCAGACCCGAGCGCTCGTCAGTCACAGAAAGATTCTTCACCAGGCGGCGAAGCCCGGCATTGTTCAGCGCGATGACAATCTGATCACTGATGGTTTTGAGCACCATCACGTCGCTCGTGCTCCAGGCATGGGGCTTGCCGTCCATGAGCAGCAGGAGTCCGACATGTTCCGCGCCGTCGGTGAGTGACAGGGCCAGCAGTGATGTAACCCCTAATTGCGACAAAGCTTCACGAATATTTTGCAAGTCCGAGCCAGATTGCGTGTCGGCAATGCTGAGCGTGCCACCGCGCTCGATTGCCAGATCATGAACCGCAGTCGCAATTTTCTCCAACATGCGCGCTTCGGCGGGTTTGCTATTATCGCTGCAGAATTCTTTCACGCTGGTGGTGTGCAATCCGGGCTTACGCATGGCGATCACACAGCGACCGACCTTCCATTGCGCCCCGATTTCTTTGGCCGCGGTCAACATCACCGCATCTGCGTTGCTTTGGCGATAGAGCTTACGCGTGATCTCCGCCACCCGCGCAAAGCTGCTCACGTCAGCGGCTTCGCTCGGTGGTGCCACTCCAACTTGCGGCGCTCGCAGCTCAGCGGACTGAGGTGCAAGTGGCGGTGTCGGCGCTGATCCCGCGTAGCGCGGATTCAATCCTGCGGTCATGTACAACTGCCGCAGATCGGGGTTGCGCTCTTCCTCGCGTGGAAACAATTCCTGAATGCGCTGCAGGCGTTCGACGGCTTTCGAGCGCATCCCGTACTGCACCAAAATCTCCGCCTGCAACATCAGGTCCTGCAGTGCCGCGGCACCTAGCATTTTCTCCTGCCCCGCAGGCGTGACAACTGCCGCGTCGGCCATACTCGAGAAGCGCGAAGCGATGACCTTGAAGCGATTGTCGTCAATCTTTCCCCGCAACATTTCCAGACGCTTCTGATGTCCGGGTTCATACGCGTCCACCTCGGCGGCACGATCCAGCGAATCCGCCGCTTTCGCATAGTTGCCGACGCTGCAATAGAGATCAAACAGCTTGAGCAAAGTCTGGCAATAGTCGCTTTCTCGATTCGACGCATTGAACTGCTCGCCCATGAACTCCAGCATCTCGGGCGACGCCCGATGCCGTGCCGCGACGTCCTGAATCAGGGCCAGGAAAGCCCGGCGATCACCTTTGCGGCGATGGTACTGCTCCAGTTTCCGCGCCAGGGCGACGGCTTCGGCGTCCTGCTGCGCATCAAGCAAAAGCCCGATGAGGTTTGCGATTTCTTGGACCCGCGAAGGATTTTCCTCGAACAATTGCCACATCAGGGGTTCGGCTTCGCTCAAACGATTGGCGGCCAGCAGTGCTTTGGCGTACGTTTCCCGCAACTCTTCCGATGGAGAGCCAGCCTTGACCTGAGATTCGAGGACGAAAATTGCCGCACCCACCTGCCCTTGCTCCAGCAGGTTCTTGCTGTACTCAAAAGCAATTTGGGGATTGGCAGGATCTTCGGCATAAGAGCGTTCGATCCATTGGGCCGCGTTCCCTCCTGAGGCTTGGGCTGACTGCGCAAGTTTCAGAAATGCCGCCGCGGCTGTCTTGCTATCCCCAACCTCGGCCGATAGTTCTCCCAAACGTTGCAAGTTTTGTTCGCTGGAATCCAGCAGAAGAATGCGCTTCAAGGCCGGTAGCGAATCCTGTTTGCGCCCTTGTTTCGTCAGCTCTTGAAAGACGCTTTCGTAGGTCTCCAACGCCTGCTTGGGGTGGGACTTCTCCAGCAACTCGCCGAACCGCACCTTTTGTTCCCACGTCGGGGTCACGAAGCGGGCCAACTTCTTATAGGTAAGGCTCGCCCGCGTGGCGTCGCCCGCCTCGATTTGGCGCTCGAACAAGTCGCCCAGCAGCTTTACCGCCTGGGGAATGCGTTGCAAGGAAAGGCATAAATCGGCGGCCATCTGGCATACCGTGTCATTGCCGGGTTCCGCCGCCAGAACCTGGAGGTAGTCCTCCAGCGCCTCGGCGGTTTTTCCCTTTTGGAGAAGCTTTTCGGCACGCTCGACGCGCTTCGTGATTTCGGCCCGATCCATTCGCTTGACAGTTTCTGCCATGAGAGCTAGCGCCGCGCGGAGTAACCCATAGAAAGTCTAGGAGCAGGTACCGGACCGGGCAACGAAGTAACGACGGGACGCGATTACGAAGGTCATAGGCGGAATAACTCTTTGGGAAATAAGAGCTTTCTGATATACGTCCGCAATGCCCCAGCAAAACCAGACTGGCCAAAACGGCACTACGCAGGAAAGTGGCCTTCGCCACCAGCTCAGCGCCGGTCAGATGGCGATGGTGGCCGTCGGCGGCTCGATTGGCACGGGCCTATTGCTGGGGTCAGCCGCCGCCATCGAGATCGCGGGCCCCGCCGTGATCATAAGCTATATTTTGGCCGGCTTCATCAGCTGGACCGTGACTATGGCGCTCGGGGAGCTGTCCAGCGCGCATCCCGCCGCCGGTTCCTTCGGCTTGTACGCTGATCTTTATCTGAACCCATGGGCTGCATTCGTGTGCCGCACTGGATATTGGATTGCCATCTCAGTCTCGGTGGGCGCCAACCTGGTCGCCTCCGCAACTTACATGCGTTACTGGTTCCCGGCGGTTCCGGCTCTCCTGTGGATCGCGGTCTTCTCGCTGGTGTTAATCGTCGTCAATCTTCGCTCCGTCGGCGACTACGGGCGATTTGAATATTGGTTCGCAATGGTAAAGCTGCTAACCATGGCGACGTTCATCGTGATCGGCGCGCTGTTGTTGGCCGGCGGCCGGGTTCCGGCGCAATACACGTCGCAGGGAGGATTCTTTCCCAAAGGCGCGCTGGCGCCCTTGTTAGCCATGACATTTGCGCTGTACACCTTCGGGGGAATTGAAATCGTAGCCATCACTACCGGGGAATCGCGCACTCCCGCCGAAATTCCCGGTGCCGTAAAGTTGACCTTTGCGATGCTCGCCGTCGTTTATCTGGGCGCTATCGTGGTTCTCGTAGGAGTGATGCCGTGGAATCGAGCGGGGGTTACCGAGAGTCCGTTTGTCACAGTCTTCCGAACGGTAGGAATTCCTGCCGCCAGTAGCCTGATGAGTTTCGTGATTCTGACCGCTGCCCTTTCCGGTGCAAATGCCAACTTATATGCTGCGTCGCGCATGCTGTTCTCGCTGGCACGAACGGGATGGGCCCCCGCCGCTCTGGGCAGGCTGAATGCGGCAGGATCACCGCAATTGGCTCTGATAGCCTCTTCCTACGGAATTGTGGTCGCCGTGGTTCTGCAAAAATGGGCTGCCAAAAACGCCTTCGTCTACATCCTCACCGGCGCCTTGTTCGGCCTGATGCTTTCCTGGGTGGTCTCGCTGGCCGCGCACATTTCCTTCCGCAGGCACATGAGCTCCGCCCAAATAGCCGCCCTTCCCATGCGCACCCCGCTCGGCGCTTGGGGGTCGATGCTGGGACTTAGCCTGATAACCGCTGCCATTCTGAAAACTTGGTGGGACTCGCGCGTCAGCCTGCTCAGCGGCGTGTCGACCTTGGCGGTACTCACCGCCGCCTACCTCTTCCTCAGATCGGGCAACACAAGAATGCGAAAAACATAGAGCCTTCCAGGCAATGCACACGTAGGCCCGGACGCCCTCGTCCGGGCGGCCAAGCAAAGCTCGGCCGGATTCGGCAGTACAATATCCGCATGAACGACGAACTGCTCCGCTACCGCTCCGAGTTCCCGATCCTCGAGCGCACCACCTACCTGATCAGCAATTCTTTAGGCGCCATGCCGCGCGGTGTTTACGACGCCATGAAGGCCTATGCCGACATCTGGGCCACTCGCGGCGTCCGCGCCTGGGAAGAACGATGGTGGATGCTGGCCGCGGAAGTTGGCGACGAGATTGGCGCTCTTATGAATGCGCCCAAAGGTTCCGTCTCAACCCATCAGAATGTCACGACCTGTCAGGCTATCGTCGCTTCCTGCTTCGATTTCTCCGGCAAACGCAACAAAGTGGTTTACACCGATTTGAATTTCCCCTCGGTGATGTATTTCTGGGAGGCCCAACGGCCCTACGGCGCTCGCGTTCATATGGTGAAGACGGACGACGGAATCACTGTTCCCACAGAGCGCCTAGTGGATGCCATCGACGAACAAACTCTGCTGGTGCCGATCTCTCACGTAATCTTCCGCAGCGCCTACATCAACGACGCCAAGGCGATCATCGAAAAGGCCCACAAGGTCGGCGCCTACGTCGTCCTCGACACTTACCAGTCGCTCGGTACGGTGCCGGTCGATGTGCAAGCCCTCAATACCGATTTCGCCTGCGGGGGAGTTTTGAAATGGCTTTGCGGCGGCCCCGGCGTCGCTTATTTACATGTTCGATCAGATCTGGGCAAAAAGCTGGAGCCGAAATTTACCGGCTGGTTCGCCCATCAGGACTCCATGGCTTTCGAAACTGGACCCATCCGCTACTCCGATCCGCCCTTCCGCTTCATGAACGGCACCACGCACATAGCATCGCTAGAAGCCGCGCGCCCCGGACTGAAAATCATCACCGAAGTCGGCGTGCAGCGCATCCGCGAAAAATCAAAACGCCAGACCGCACATTTGATCGAATTAGTTGACCGCCAAGGCTGGAGAGTGAACAGCCCTCGCGATCCCGCAAAACGCGGCGGCACGGTATCAATCGACATGCCCGATTCGCAAGACGTCTGCCGCGAACTCCTGAAGCGCGACATCATCGTTGACTGGCGTCCCAAAGCCGGAGTCCGCATGTCCCCCCATTTCTACAACACAGACCAGGAACTCGAAACCGCCATAGTCGCAGTAGAAGAAATCCTGAAGGAACGCCCGGTTGTAGCACGATAAAGACTCAGCCAAACAAGACTCACGTGGGGACGGGCGCCTCGCGAGCCTGCCCTGAGCGGAGTCGAAGGCTCCAGGCGGAGCAAAGCTCCGCAGGCCTTGGGTGGAGAAGCAGCGCGAGGCCTGTACGGAACTAAACTCTGGCGCCGTCGAGCAGCAGAGTCACAGAGCCAGATCCCAAGTCTCCGCCACCAGATCATGCCCCCAGCTGTGATGCCCCTTCCGACCAACCAAACGAAACCCAGCTTTCTCGTAAATCCTCCGCGCGGCGTGAAGTGAACTCTGCGTCCACAAGGTAATTTTCTTGTAACCCACCTGTCTCGCAAAACGCACACATTCTTCCACTAATCGCTTCCCGATCCCCAAACCCCGTGCCGACGGTTCGACCAGAAGCAAGCGCAATTTGGCCACCGTCTTCGAGTGTTTCACCAAAAATACCGATCCGACGATCTCGCCATCCTTCTCGGCAATCCAACAGCGCTCCCGCTTGGGATCAAAGTTCTGGACGAACTTCGCGACGATCTCCGCCACCAGCGCCTCGAACTGTTCGTCATATCCATATTCCTGCGCATAAAGCACTCCGTGCCGGTGAACCACCCACCCCATATCGCCAGGCTGATGAAGGCGAAGTATGTAAGCGGACCCTTTTGCAGATTGAGCGCCGAGCAGCTTCTCGATCGTGTGCATGGCATCGATTAACTGGCTTTGTTCCCGGGCGGAAAGGCCGTTTAAGAACTCACCGATTTCTTCACGGGAGCGAGCGTCGAGCGGCGCCAGTACCTTCCGTCCCTGCCGGGTCAGCGACAAGAGGCTTTGCCGTCCATCGCCGTCGCACGGCTGCTTGTCGAGCCAGCCTCGCTTTTCAAAACCCGCCAGCATCCGGCTGAGGTAGCCAGCGTCCAACCCCAAATCATTGCTGAGTTCGGTGGCAGTTGGCTGGTCGCGATGGGCCAGCTCGTAGAGCACCCGAACTTCAGTCAGAGATAAGGAGCTGCGATACGGTTTTTCCCGCAGCACGCCAATCTGACGAGTGTAGAAGCGGTTGAAGTGTCGTACGGCCGCAGTGCGATCGGGCTGCGCCTTCAGGATTGCCGGGGCTGGAGATGCGCTCGCTTGAGCCATATAGTTGCTCCAGTCAACTATATTAGTTGACTAGGGCATGTAATTCAACTGTGCCGACTAATTCTCCCTCCGCGTTACGAAGGTAAGGTTAAACCACAGCTTTCTGCTTCGGCCGGTTTTTCTCGTCCGCTATGCTTTGAAAAACACAATCTGTCGCACGAGGAGTGCCGAAACAATCCCGTGATCGCGCTGCTGGCATTATTCCGTTATCCAACGAATGATGGCATCCTCATTGCCGTCATCGGCGCCTTTGCCGGCCTGTATTTGTTCTACTGCGGTTTCCGCCTCCTGCAACGCAAACGTTTAATCTTGAATACGCCCACTTCCAAGATCCGCAGCGCCGCCATGGGCCTGGTTGAGATCAACGGCCTGGCCGTCGGCCCCTATACCATGATTGCGCCGATAACTGGCGTCCCCTGCTACTACTACCGCACCACAGCGTGGCAGTGGCAACAGCAAGGCAAGAACAAGGCTTGGGTAAAAGTCGCCGAGGAGAGCCTGCATCTTCCCTTTTTTCTCGACGACAATACCGGCCGCGTACTGGTCGACCCGCAGGGCGCGGAGATGGACATCCACCGCGACTTCCACGACGAATTCAGCACTTCTCCCTTCTCCAGTAATCTGGAGATCCCTCCCAATATCTCCAGCTTTCTCGCCGGGCACGGCGTATCGACCGACAAGAAAATCAAAATCGACGAATACTGCATTAAGCCCAAGAATGCCCTGTTTATTCTCGGCACATTGGCGCAGAATTCCGGGCTCAGCGTAAATGCAACGCCGATACTAAACATGAACGCCGAACACCGCGCAGTCGCTTTCCATATACCGATTATCTCTGGCCTGTCCGCCGATACCGACGTGACCACTGCAGGGAGAACCTGGTTCTCCGCATTCCAGAGTGAACCCTTATCCCCAGCTGGAGGTTATTCTTCCGGTGCCCACCTGCCCGCCCCGGTTACCGACGCCGCACAGCGACAGAAGATCACGGCGGCATTAATGAAGGCCGGCATTACGAATCCAGCCGCTTGGGCAGTAGCCGGAGTGAACCCTTCCGGCGCGACCCATCCTGCCTCAGCTTCCAGTGGCGCGGGCGCTGCGGTGGCCACTGCAACCGAGCAATTTGATTTGCATCCCCCAACCGTACTCATGAAAGGCACGCACGATCTGGCATTCCTGATCTCCTGGCATAGCCAGCGCGATGTCGTCAAGTCGTTAAGCTGGAAGTGCGCATTAATGATTTGGGGCGGGCCCGCGCTCACCCTGCTGTGCTCCTATATCTTGGCTGCACACTTCAACTGGTTGTAGGGAAAGAAGAACCTATGAACACGATCGTTTCACTGGCATTCCTGATCGCGATTTTCGGTTTGATCGCGTATGTGGTCATGATTTTTAACGGGCTGATTGCCTTGAAGAATGACATCGTCAAGGCCTGGGCCAACATCGACATTCTGCTTAGGCAGCGTCACGACGAACTGCCCAAGCTGCTGGACGTCTGCAAGGGCTATATGGATTTCGAGCGTGACACCCTGCAAAAAATCACCCAGGCGCGCAGCATGTACCAGCAAGCCGTCAGTGTCGATCAAAAAGCCCAAGCCGACCAGAGCATGACTTCGGCCCTGCGCGGGTTCTTTGCTGTGGCTGAGAATTATCCGCAACTGAAGGCCAACGATAATTTCATGCGGTTGCAAGTGCGCATCACGGAATTGGAGAGGGAGATCGCCGACCGCCGCGAGTTCTACAACGACTCCGTAAACACCTTCAACATCCGCATTCAGCAAATGCCCGACACCTTTGTCGCCAGCTTCATGAATCTTTCCCCACAACCGATGTTTAAGGTGGAGGAGGCCGACAAAGTCGACGTACCCATGACCTTCAGTGCCGCAAAGTAGCAAGAACTGGGTCACCTGGGCTAATGCCAGGCGGGTTGGCTGCCGGGCATTGCTCGACCCGACGGGCGAGTCGCCCGTCACCACACTTCACACTTGCGTAACCAGCAGACGCAAAACTTCTCAATTAGAATTACCCCGTGAGCGAAGCTGTTCGCATCGGTATTCTTGGCGACCTTGACCCCGGATCGCGCGGCTACAAAGCCATCAACGACTCACTTCAGCACTGCGCTGCCAAGTTGCAGATCCCGCTAGATTCGCCCTGGATTCCAACGCCTTCCCTTCTGGCGCCCGGTTCCGAGAAATTGCTGGAAAGCCTCGATGGCATCTGGGCCACGCCCGGCAGCCCGTACAAGAGCTTCGACGGGATGCTGAAAGGAATCGAGTTCGCACGCCGCCGTGACTGGCCTTTTCTCGGCACCTGCGGAGGCTTTCAGTACGCCCTCATTGAGTGTGCCCGCAATGTGCTCGGCATCATGGATGCTGACACAGCTGAGAACAATTCAGGCTCCAAAAACATCATCATCTATCCAGTCGCGTGCGCCGTCCCAGGCCGCAAGAAAGACGCGCCCAAACTCTCTGGCCTGATTCCAGAAATCCGCCTGCGCCCAGGATCCTACCTGCAATCCTTCTACACCAAGGACACCACAAGCGAAGAGTTCTTCTGCAACTTCGAAGTCAACCCGGAATACGAATGGATCGCCATGGAAGCCGGTTTCCCGGTGGTGGCTCGCGGTGCTCAGGGCGAGATCCGCGCCATCGAATCTCCCACTCACCGGTTTTACATCGCGACCCTATTTCAGCCGCAGCATTCCTCCAAGCCCGGCAAACCGCATCCGCTGGTGCTCGCCTTCGTGCAAGCCGCCGCCGACTGGGGAAGAAAAAAGCTGGACGACAGCGTGTTGGAGTGAGAATTGCCGTTGCTCACGTAGCCCCGGACGCCTCGTCCGGGGCGCGAGCAAAGCGAGACGACAAACCTCCCGGACGAGGCCTTACATGATTCTCTTACCCGAATAGCCTTATCCATTTCGAGGCCCAGATTCCCTGTTGGGCAGGTCAAAGCACCCATTCGCCGTAACCGCTTTGCGCCAGCGAGCCTAATCTATTAGGCTGGTTTTGCATACACTTAACATCAGGCTCCGGCCATCGGCACCCAACTCGTCCGGCCGGCGTCGCAGGTACTTGAAATGTACCTGGATGAACTCACAGAAGCGCCGTGAAATGTTAGAATCAGGTTACACACACATATGCCATTAAAAACCTTGTTTCTGAACCCGCCGTCTTTTGAGAATTTTGACGGAGGAGCCGGATCCCGTTGGCCGGCCACCCGCGAGATTGAAAGTTATTGGTACCCGGTTTGGCTTGCCTACCCTGCCGGAATGCTGGAGGGTGCGCGCCTGCTGGACGCCCCTTCGCATCACGTATCGGCGGAAGAGACCATCAATATCGCTCGCGATTACGAGTTCCTGGTCCTCTTCACCAGCACCCCCGGCTTCCCTGGCGACATTCGCTTGGTGAAAAAGATCAGGGAGATCAATCCCAAGATCAAGATCGCTTTTGTGGGACCGCACGTCAGCGTGCTGCCCGAGAAATCACTGAAAGATTGCCCTGAGATTGATTTCGTCGTGCGCAAGGAGTTTGATTACGCGGCTTACGAGTTCGCCCATGGCAAGCCGCTAGAAGAAATCCTAGGCATTTCGTACCGGAAGAATGGATCGGTGGTGCACACCCCGGACCGCCCCGAGGTTCAGGATCTCGATTCCCTGCCCCATGTGACCGAAGTCTATCGCCGCGATTTGGACGTGACCCGGTACAATGTCCCATTCCTGCTCTATCCGTACG
The DNA here is from genome assembly GCA_963832245.1 of uncultured Acidobacteriota bacterium. Classification (GTDB taxonomy): domain Bacteria; phylum Acidobacteriota; class Terriglobia; order Terriglobales; family Acidobacteriaceae; genus JABDBE01. The sequence continues at coordinate 173,041 of CAWHTG010000003.1, read as the reverse complement.
TTTCTCTGTACACCACCCGCGGCTGCCCGGCGCAATGCACCTTCTGCCTGTGGCCCCAGACTCTGAGCGGGCACCCGTGGCGCAAGCGCTCGACGGATGACGTAGCCCGCGAAATGGCCAAAGCCAAAGACTTCTGGCCCAACGTCAGAGAATTTTTCTTCGACGACGACACCTTCAACATCCAGAAGCCCCGGACCATCGAACTGTGCTCCAAACTGAAGCCGCTAAAGCTGACCTGGTCCTGCACTTCGCGCGTCACCACCGACTACGAAACTTTGAAAGCCATGAAGGAAGCAGGCTGCCGTCTCTTAATCGTGGGCTACGAGTCCGGCGACCCGCAAATTCTGAAGAACATCAAGAAGGGCGCCACCATCGAGCGCGCCCGCCAGTTCACCAAGGATTGTCACAAGCTCGGCCTGGTAATTCATGGCGACTTCATCCTCGGACTCCCCGGCGAAACTCACGACACCATTCGCAACACCGTCGCGTTTGCCAAGGAGTTGGACGTAGAAACAATTCAAGTTTCCGTGGCCCATGCGTATCCCGGAACCGAACTCTTCGACTACGCGGTAAAGAACGGCTTCATGGTCGGCGACACCAAAATGGTGGATGAGGGCGGCCACCAACTCGCCCACATCCAATATCCTGGCCTGCCCGCGGAAGAAATTCTCGAGTCGGTCCACCGCTTTTACGACGAATATTATTTCCGGCCGAGGGCGATCTTCCGCATCCTGCGAAAAGCGGCATTTAACAGTGTGGACCGCAAACGCCTCTACAAAGAAGCGAAGACGTTTCTAAAAGTCCGCGCCATGCGCCACAAATGGGTTAAGGACAAACGCGAAAAGGACGATTCCGCCGCCGCAGTCGCCCCAGCGAAAGCCTAGCGACCGCGTAGATTTTGGGTGGCGCAGCGCTTTCAGCGCTGCGATAAATCGCTCTCGAATCTGCAAGGCTTTAGCCGCTGCAAAACTCGATCCAGGTTCTTGTTTTTGAAAGGGCGCGGCTTCAGCCGCGCCGAAAGCAGGGTTTAGAATACGGGCTTTAGCCCCTGAGGCTTCGGAACTTTCCGCCACCTGCCCGGGAAAGACAGCGTGACCTTTCGCAAGTATCTGGTACTCGCCGGCGTAACTCTCTGTGCTTCGATCGGCGATTCCCTCCTATCCAGAGGCATGAAGCAGGTAGGCAGCATTTCCCTGAATCACCTGTCTGATGTAATCCTGGCCGTGCTGAATCCCTCGGTCGCTCTGGGAGTTCTGCTCTTGCTCGGATTCTTCGCTTCCTACATGACCGCCCTATCCTGGGCCGACCTCACTTATGTTCTACCCGCCACCTCGCTAGGCTACGTTTTGCTAACGCTGATCGCCAAGTTTTATCTGCACGAAAACGTAACCACCTCGCGCTGGATCGGAGTCCTCCTAATCTCAGCGGGCGTGGGATTCGTCACGCAGGGTCCCGCACTGACAGACCACCAGGCAAAAGCTCAGCCGCGCGAACCCAAATACGAACCGGCATCAGCGAGGCACCAATGAAGCAAGCCTACGCATGGAGCGCAATCGCCGCCATCGTTTTAGCCTCGACCACCGGCGACGTCCTGCTCTCCCGCGCCATGAAACAAGTAGGAGACGTAGGCGCGCTCTGGCGAAGCAGCGGCCTGTGGACGGTCCTCGGCCGAGTCCTCCGCAATCCAAACTTCCTGCTCGGCGTCCTAGCCATGACCACCGCCTTCTACAGCTTGCTCTTCGGACTCTCCTGGGGCGACGTCAGCCTGATCGCCCCCGCTTCGGCCTCTCTGACTTTCGTGACCAATGCAGTCGCAGCCAGGATTTTTCTCCACGAACGCGTAGACCACCGCCGCTGGATGGCTGCAGCGTTAGTGGCAGGCGGCGTGGTGCTCCTGGCCGCATGAAGTGGACTTCGATTCTTTTAGGACGATCTCCACGTAAAGATGGGCCAGCCACCAGCTTTCATCCCCTGCGGATTGTCATGCCGACCGGAGCTTCTCATCCCCGAAGGGGATGAGAAGCGGAATGGAGGGGACCTGCTGTTTTCGCGCATGGATAACAATGAATCAGGAAACAAAAACAGAAGCCACCAGAGCTTTTTACAGATTGAGGAAATAGACCGGCGCCACCGCTGCCAGCACATCTCCAACTTGTAAAGCGAGCACCCACAGCGTCTGCCTTGGAGCTCGCGGCAGCCACTTAATCGCGAAGCATGCCAGCACGGGTAGCTGCCCCGCCATAAGTAGCTGCCATAAATGCGCAATCGCCCCCTCATCCGGCTCTCGTACAAGACCGCCACGTCCTGTCGCCAGGCCAAACACATAGGCCACGCCGAGCAAGGCAAGCGCAGTAAAAGACATCGCGAGCGGAACCAACGCGCTCGGTTTTCTGACAATCGTGCCAAATGATTGGTCCATTTTCTGTCCTCTTTCTATGTGGGAGCCCTGTTTTGAGGAAAATTGTCTACCAAAATTTGTGCACTCGAACAAGCCGAACCTCGAAGCCGCCGTCGCAGGCTATTCGAACAGCCGCATGAATCCGGACGCGGGCAGATTCGACACGACAAACCCCGCATCTCCTATCCCCGCGACTCGGGCCACAGATTCGGCAGCCATGTACCCGCTGCGTACCGCGCCTTCCATTGTGGCCGGCCATCCGGTCGCAGTCCAGTCTCCGGCTAGAAAGACTCTTGGCCACACGCTCTCTGGGCGCGGACGGTAAACATCGACTCCGGGCCGCGGCGAATAGGTGGCATGGACTTCCTTGATCACTGTCGACTTCACCAGGTTCGCATCTCGTGCGCCCGGGAAAAACTCGCGCAGTTCAGCCAGCCCTAGCTGGATGATTTCCGCTCGCGACTTCTCAACCAGAGTGTTCGATGAGCTCACGACCAGTTCCACGTAGCTGCCGCTTGCCGCGGGGGCTGAAGACCGTTCGCGAGTCGACGACGCGGCGTAACCGGAAAGGTTGCCAGGCAAGTCCTGATTCGTATCAGGGTATCGCTTCAGCGATGCCGTAACTGCCGCACCACGTATTGCGCCTTTAGGCGCTGCGGCCAATATTTTCGATTTGTGGAACATCCATTGAATGGTCCGGTCCAATAAGACGGCATGATCGAGATCGGTGATCTGGCGATCGAACCAGAGATGAATGCCGGTGATCGGTGAGGTCCCGAATCGCGCCAGCACTCGCCGCAACGGCTCCGCAGCCGAGGTCTGCGGAAGCATGCCTGCCAAGACATCAAACGGCACGGCGGATACGACGAAGTCAAAGCTCATTTCCTCGTCAGAAACGAGCAGCTTCACCTCATCGGCTTCGGGCATAAAAGACTCGACGCTGCAGCGAACTCGAATCGCCCCGTCGCGGGCACTAATGTAGTCTCCAGCGACGCTGTACAGTTCGCTTAAAGGCACGGTCGGCACGCCCATCCGTCCGGCAGCAGCCGACTTCAAGAAGGATTCGCGCACAACCTGCGCTGCGTAGGGCACCGACATGCGATCGAGATCCTCATTCAAGGCGCTCACCAGCACAGGCTTCCAGAAGCGATCGATCGCTTGCTTTGTCTGTCCGTGGCTACGTAGCCACGTCAGAAATGATTCGCCAGTATCTCGTGGCATAGCGGGCGCGAGCGCCGCCATAGCCATGCCGATGGCCATCTTGTCGGACAAGTCCAGACAAGCAGCGCGCAGGAAAGCAGGCGTGTTATGAAACGGCGCTGGCAACTTCGACGGCTCGATCACCGAAGCGCGCCCGCCGGGCTCAAGGAAAGTCAGCCGGTCATACCAGCGGATCTTGTTTTCGACGCCGAGCCGTTCGTAGAACTGGATCAGGTTGGTGCAGCAGCCGAGCAGCACGTGCTGGCAGTTGTCCACCACTTCACCGGTGCCAGGATGCTGATAGGAAGAAGCGCGACCGCCCAGATAAGGCCGGCGCTCAAACAGGGTCACGCGAAAGCCGCTGCCGGCAAGGGAGCAACCGGCGGCGAGTCCCGCCAATCCGCCTCCCACCACAGCTACTTGGGAATGTTGCGCCGAGGGCTGGCTCATCAGGACAGGCGTTTCAGGAAGCCCTTCGCCAAAATCCCGAGCTTCTCGCGCACGGTAAGGCTGATCTTGCCACTGAAGACGTCATACTCTCGGAGCGCAATCTTGTCGAGCAGTCGCTGATAAATAGTGATGAGTACCCAAAGTGCCGGCTGGCTGTCCTCTTCGACCAGCGGAATGAGTTCCTCTCCAGCCCGGTAATATTCGCGCGCGCGATCGGCTTCCATCGCCAAGAGCGGACGGAAAATTGCGGGGTTGGATACGGAGCGCAACGCGGAAAGCGAGATCCCGAACTTGTCCAGATCCTCTTCCGGCAGATAAACGCGGCCCATGCCGGCATCCTCTTTCACATCGCGAATAATGTTGGTGAGTTGGAAAGCCAAACCCAAGCGCTCGGCCAGCGGCTCAGCAGCCGGGTCGCGATAACCAAACACATGAATGCAAACCAAACCCACAACCGACGCCACTCGATAGCAATATTGGTAGAGCTCATCAAAAGTCCGATAGCGAACACTAAGCTCGTGTGGCGCGGGCGACTCGCCCGTGCCCGTTCCGGGATCGGCTTCCACATCCATCGCCGTACCGTAGGCCAACTGGTCGAGCAGCCCAATGCGGATGTTGTGGCGGCGTTGCGCGTCGGTTAAGGCTAGCAGCACGGGCTCGTCGGTCGGTTCGCCGGACTCGGCCCGGTGAAGCGCGTCCAGCCACCCCGTAAGTTTCTGCCGGCGGTCGTATTGTGACAGCGACTCATCGTCGGCAATGTCGTCACAACGCCGCATAAAAGCATAAACCGCGCACAAGGCCTGACGCTTGGCCCGCGGCAGCACCAGAAACGCGTAGTAGAAGTTCTTCGCCGCCGAACGCGTAATGCTGCGGCAAACCGAGTACGCAACCGCGAGTTGCGATTCGGTGGGCGCGAAAGGTGTGGGAGCTGGCTGCACAGCAGTGCTCATGCCCTTTTTCCCCGCAGGAGTTTTCCCCAGGCCGCACGCGCCAGCAGCGCCAGTTTGCGTGACTTTGAAATCGCCGGACGCCTGCCCAGCACGTTGTACCCCTGGGCCTCGATGGCATTCAGAATCTCCTGCCCGCCCCGGCTGAACAATTCAATATCAATGGCCAACTCACGATCCACTTGGTCAATCAGCGGCAGACCCCGACGGAACCAGTCGCGGGCGCGATCCACCTCGAAGCGCATCATGTCGCAGAACGCGGATGTATTGCGTTGTGCAGAAATGTCATCTTCGCTGACTCCGAAGCGGCGCAGGTCTTCGAGAGGAAGATAGATTCGCCCCTTCGCGTAATCCACGCTCACGTCCTGCCAGAAATTCGCCAGTTGCAGAGCGGTGCAAGTGAAATCGGAGAGCCCCTGCCGCTCCGCATCCCGGTATCCGCAAACGTAAAGCACCAAATGCCCAACGGGATTCGCGGAGTAGCGGCAATAGCCGAGAATATCCTCGAACGTGGAATATCGCGAAACCCTCTGATCCTGGCGAAAGGCGGTCAGCAGATCGACGAAGGTTTGCTTCGGAATCTCGCACTTGCGCACCGTTTCCGCCAACGCAACGAACACGGGATGCCGCGGGATGCCCACATAGCAAGCATCAAGCTCGGCTTCCCACTGATCCAGCAATTGGAGCGAAGAATTGGGATCGCCGACCTCATCACCCAGGTCATCGGAGATGCGGCAATAGCCATAAACATTAAAGAAATCCTGCCGCAACCGCTCAGGAAGAAACCAGGTCGCAACCGAGAAATTCTCGTAGTGAGAGCGTGCCAGACGACGGCAGTACTCCTGAGCCTCAGCCAACGTCGGCGCTTGATCCGGAATGGCGTACTCAGGCGGAAGCGAGCCCCACCCCACCACCGTGGAGGAAATAGCTGCAGCAGTCTGGGAGTGGGTGGCGATGGGAGACATGGTCATCAATGTAGGCGCGGGCGTCCATGCCCGTGCAGCGGAAACTCCTCAGTGCCCGGGAATGATCGCGGTCTTGATATCGCCATTGCGATTCAGCATGTGATGGAAAACCTGCTGCAGCCGGGAAAGTGGCGCCTCGCCAGTGATGTAATCCGTTGAACGAATTTTCTTCTCGGCAATCAGAGCGAAGGCTCTGCGCACGGTTTCCGGCGTGTGATGGAAGGTCGCCTTCAGCGTGACCTCCGAATAATGCAGCCGGTTCGTATCGAGCTGCACTTTGGTGCCGCTGGCACAGCCGCCAAAGAAGTTTACCGTCCCGCCTTTGCGCACCATGTCGATGGCCATCTCCCAGGCTTCCGGACGCCCGACCGCTTCGATCACCACATCGCTGCCACGAGTTTCCGGGGAAAGTCTGCGCACTGCTTCCACCGGATCCTTCACTTTGGTAATCTGCACCACGTCATGCGCGCCCATGTGCTTCGCAGCCTGAACTTGCGAATCCCTTTTCACCACGGAAACGACGTTACAGCCAACTGCTTTTGCAACTTGAATGAACATCAGGCCGATCGGTCCGCCTCCGACCACCGTCACCGTATCGCCGATCTCGACTCCCGTCTCGTGCAGGCCGCGCAGCACGCAAGCCAGAGGCTCAACCATCGCGGCTTCTTCGTAGCTCACATCCGGCGGAATCGCCAGCATGTTGATCTCGACAATGCGCCGCGGGATGCGAATGTATTCCGCGTAAGCGCCGTTGTTGAATAACAAGTCTTCGCAAAGATTGGCCTGATGTTTGGAGCAATAAAAACACATCTGGCAGGGGGCGGAGTTCAATGCCACCACCCGCATTCCCTTCTTGAAGGCGCGTACGCCCGGGCCGACTTCCTCTATCACTCCGGCCAACTCATGGCCGAACAAGGCGGGAGGAACAATCATGCGCGCGTGGTAGCCGCGCTGGTACACCTTGAGGTCGGTTCCACAGGTCAGGGCAACTTGCACCTTTACCAACACTTCCCCTTCGCCCAGGCGGGGGATCGGAACTCTCTCGATTTTTACGTCCTCTTTACCATAGAGGACGGCTGCTGTCATCTTTCCGTTCACTCGGTATTTCCTTCCCACGAACTGCCCGCTTGAATCACGATCTTCATCGAATCCGGCTGTGGACTCGCCGCCAGCTTCAAGGCTTCTACACTGTTCGACAAAGAAAAGCGGTGACTGATCAAGCGCTCCAAATCCATTTCGCGGCTCATCACAAACCGCACGGATTCTTCCTGTAACTCAACCGACGCACTGTAGGATCCTAACAATCTCTTTTCGTCGACGCAGATCGTCGCCGGATCAATCGTCGCTTCGCCACGAACCGTCTGGGCAAATAGCAAAACCCTGCCTCCCGGACGCACCTCGTCCATGGCAGTCCGAATCAGGGCGTTCCCACCCACGGCCACAATCGCCGCGTCGGCGCCCCGGCCCTCTGTCTGCTCCCGCACCGTTTTCACTGTATCGGCACGCGAAGCATCGATCCCATACTCTAATCCGAAGGTTCTAGATATTGTAAGCCTCTGGGGATACAAATCGGAAGTGATTACCCTAGCCCCTGATCTTTTGGCTAATGTACTCAACATGATGCCGATCGGCCCCTGTCCAATTACTAGAACACTTTCCCCAGGCAGAAGTTGCAGGGTGTCAATCCCCTTCATGCAGGTATTGACCGGCTCCACAAAGCAGGCTTGCTCGAACGAGACCCCATCGGGGATGCGAACGGTGCCGTGGTCAACGATCCAATCCATCACACGCACGTATTCGGCGAACCCGCCCCCAGAGGGCTCGAAGCCCGCGGTGCACCCAACTTTCTTGTAAGTCTCGCATTGGGCAAAGGTTTTATGCCGGCAGTAATAGCACGCACTGCATGGGATGTGATGGAACATAACCACGCGGTCACCCGGCTTGAACTGGCTGACCCCCTCGCCCGCCGCCGCTACCACGCCCGCTGTCTCGTGCCCAAAGATTCGCGGCGCGGAGTGCGAACCGCAGGCAATTTTCTTGAGATCGGTTCCGCAGATACCGCAGGTGTGCACACGAATCAGCAGTTCGCGCGGCCCAATCGTTGGCACGGGGACGGTCTCGACGCGAACGTCGTTGACGCCTCTGTACACTGCGGCCCGCATGGTGGTTGGGATCGCCTGCTTCGTTGCCTCAATCGTAAATTGTCCCGCCATTGCCATGGCTTAGTGGATCACCTTAGATATTGGATGCCAGTCCGGTTCCGAAACGTCCGGTCTCTTCCCTTCGCTGAGGTATCTTTCCAGCTCGGCGCACAGGGCCTTGGACGCTTTCGCGCTATTGCGGGCAAGCTGGTAGAACTTTGACCACAACCAAGGCCGAACCGCTAGACTTGCCGCGAACATCGTTTCACAAAACTTTCCATCGCGACCCACGAAGCGATCAAGCGATGGCATGGAGAAAGTGCTGTCGTCCGAGATTGCCTTCACTGCCATGAAGCGTACACTCCGCGCCTGCGCACCACGCGCCACCTCAGCCGCTTCCATATCGACCGCGTGCGCCCCGTAGGATTCCGCCAATTTAGCCTTTTGCTCAACGTCGGCAACGGTGGCAACGCTCACCAGTACGCCATGACCCGTGGCTGTCTCGACGCTACTGCCGTCTCTGGCGTCGATAACGCGACTCGGTGAAAAAATCTCGCCCACGTTTAATTTCGGATCGAGAGCTCCTGCGAAACCCACCGATTGCACAAGCTCGGGCTGATACAGCGCGATCGCTGCTTCAGTAGCCCGGCGGGCAGGCTCTGCTCCGATGCCGCCGCAAACCAGCGCGGCTTCTCCATCCTCAAAAAACGTGAAGCCCCGGCCTTGATGCTCGCGCTGAACTTTCCGCCAGCCTTTCACCAGTGGACGCACCTCGCGCTCAAGCGCAGCAACCATCGCGACTTTGGCTGAAATGGACATTTGCTCGTTTGGGGACGGGTCTTCGACCCGCCCAGGACCACGTAGCCCCGGACGCCTCGTCCGGGGAGCAAAGCTCGCCAGGCATCGTCGCATTCTGGGGCGCTTCACGAGGGCGTCCGCCCCTACGTGTTACCTCGCCAGACTCGGGCATCAGCCTCGCGCGGCATATCCATTCGCCTGAAACCAGTCCACCGCCCGCCGCAACGCATCGTCAACCGGAACCGTCTTCCACCCCAGCTCGCGCTCGGCCTTGGCACACGACACAAACATCTTCTTTCGTCCCATGCGAACCGCGTCAATCGTCGCCCGCGGCTCTCGGCCCAGAATACGTCCGGTCACAACCTCGTCTACAACACCGGTCGCCAGCGCCATCACATAAGGAACTTTTACCTTGGGAGACGGCAATCCCGTAATCGCCGCCAGCTTGTCCAGAATCTGCTTCAACGTCAGATTCTCTCCGCCCAAAATGTAACGCTCCCCGCCTCTCCCCTTCTCCAGTGCCGCCAGATGGCCGCGCGCGCATTCGGTAACGTCAACCAGATTCAAACCTGTATCCACGTAAGCAGGAAACTTCTTTTTCAGAAAGTCCACGACAATGCGTCCCGTGGGAGTCGGCTTGATGTCCTGCTCTCCAACGGGAGTACTGGGATTGACCACCACCACGTCTATCCCGCTGCGTCCCGCCTCCAGCGCCACTTCTTCGGCCATGAACTTAGAACGCTTGTAGTGGCCGATCATGCTGTCGAGCGACACCGGAGAATCCTCGTCCGCGGGACGGCCGTTCGAAGTGAATCCGATGGTCGCCACGCTTGAGGTGTAAACCACCCGCCGCACACGATTCTTTCGTGCTGCTTCCAGAACAGCTCGCGTACCTTCCACGTTCGCCCGGTACATCTGCTCCGGGTCACGAACCCAAAGCCGGTAGTCGGCCGCGACGTGAAACACTACATCGCAACCTGCCATCGCCTTCTCAATGGACTCTGGATCGCGAAGATCGCCCACGGCCCGATCCGCATTTAACCCCTCGATATTTCTCGGATCGCTGCTGGAGCGAATCAGCAGCCGCAGATCGGCACCCTGCCCAGCCAGTACACGCGCGACGTGACTGCCCACGAACCCGGTTGCGCCAGTGACAAGAGCCAGCATATAGCAGTTGGCAATTAGCACTTAGCAGTCAGCAGTCAGCCATTGAACCGAATTGTCCCCATACCAGCAGGCACCAAATTGAGCGTGGCGTAGTTGGCTGAAATGCTGAGTACTGACTGCTAAGTGCTGATTGCCAACTGCCAATCGCTGCTATTCCAGCTTCTCCGGCTGCAGCGAAATATCCTTGTCGCCCGCCGCCTTCTTTTCCCAATAGTGGCGCACCCAGTTTTCCCAACTCTTGCCCGCCGCCATATCGCGCCCGGTAAAAGCCAAGGCCGCGATCTCCGCATAGGAAATTTTTATTCTGGGAGAACCATCTTTCGGCAACAACCGCACGAAGCTGTCGGAGAGCCCGCTTCCACTGCTGCGATCAAAAAGGTAGCCCTCGATTTTCGCGCCGTCTTTCCGCGTAATCGAAACATCGCCACGATAATCGAACGCCTGCTCTAAAGCTTTGCGAAGATCTTCCTCTTTCGCGAGAGATGGAACTGAACCCTCCAGGTTTTCATGAGCTGTTCCTGGCGCGATTTCCAGCGAATCCGGATCCACCGAGGGGGACGGCCCGTGCCCAGCTTCCCGCCCGGTCAAACCCGGGTCTCCTGGCCTTCGGGTGCGCCGATTTGCACCAGCGGAGCAGCATGTGCCGAAGCGTTAGGCTCATCCAGCAGTCGGAGCGCCGAAGCATCTTCATATTGCCCAAAGGCGCGCGCTTTCACTTCCTGCCACATGCCCCGCACTGACCCGAACAAATCGTTCACCGCGGACGCTTCATATCCGCTATGCACCATGCAATTCGCGCACTTGGGATTGCCCGACTCGGTCCCATAATTTTCCCACGCGGTTGTCTCGAGCAATTCGGCAAAGCTATCCGCATAGCCGTCTTGCAGCAGATAGCAAGGCTTCTGCCAGCCGAAGACGTTGAACGTGGGCATGCCCCAGGGCGTGCAAGCGTATTCGCGTTTACCCATCAAGAACTCAAGAAACAGAGCTGATTGATTGAAGCGCCACTTCTTGTTGCGATTCGACAGCATGGCGCGAAACAACCGCCGGATCCGAGCCCTTCCGAGGAAATGCTGCTGGTCCGGCGCCTTGTCATAAGAATATCCCGGCGACAGCATCATTCCTTCGACGCCCAATTCCATCATCTCGTCGAAGAAGGCCCGGACGCTTTTCGGATCGGCTCCATCAAACAATGTGGTATTCGTGGTCACGCGGAAACCGGCAGCCAGGGCGGCTTTGATCCCCTCGATCGCCTTGTCGTATCCGCCTTCGAGGCAGACCGAAAAGTCGTGATGCTCACGCTGTCCATCCATGTGCACGGAAAAGGTCAGATATTTGCTGGGCTTGAACAGATGAAGCTTTTCTTTGAGCAGCAGCGCATTGGTGCAGAGATAAATGTATTTCTTACGCGCCACCAGCCCTTCCACGATTTCGCCGATCTGGGGATGCAGCAAGGGCTCGCCTCCGGGAATAGACACCGTCGGCGCACCGCACTCATCGACTGCGCGGAAGCATTCGTCAGGCGAGAGCTGTGACTTCAACACGTGCGCCGGATATTGAATCTTCCCACAGCCCGCGCACGCCAGATTGCAGCGGAACAACGGTTCCAGCATCAGGACGAGCGGATACTGCTTGCGTCCCTTAAGCTTCTGCTTGAGGACGTAAGTTGCCGTCGTCCACATCTGAGAAATCGGTACTGCCATTAAGCTCTCTCCAGTCCCGCTGCATCAACAGTGCCACATGACACTGTAGAAACGTAGCTCGCTACGTTTAGGTTTTTGCTACGTTCCCGATTCATATCAGGGTATGGCTTCAGCCATCCCGAAAAAACTTAAATCAAATCCGGCTTCAGCCGCTGCCCCGAGACGTAACAAGCTACGTCTCTACAGACCGGCGACTACCCAATCCGCCGCACGCCGGTTCCCTGCGCGGCGCCCGACATCGCCTTGGCGTAGCTGGTCAACGCAATCAGCGGGAAATACTGCCGGTACAAGGTATAAACCAGATAAAACACCCGCGGAAAACCTGTTCCCGTAGTCTGCGGCTCATCCCAAGCCCCATTTTTCTTTTGCGTGCGAAGCAAGTACGCAATCCCTCGCGCCACCGAATCGCTGCGCGTATCGTTCGCGGCAAGCAGGCCCAGCACCGCCCAGGCCGTCTGCGAAGGCGTGCTGGGGCCTACGCCGCGTGTGCTGGGATCATCGTACGAACCGCAACTCTCGCCCCATCCTCCATCGGGATTTTGCACCATGCGCAGCCACTCGGCACCCTGCTGCACATACGGCTCATGATGATCCACGCCTATCGCTTCGAGCCCCCGGAGAACTTGCATGGTGCCGTAAATGTAGTTCACACCCCAGCGGCCAAACCAGGCACCATCGGATTCCTGTTCCTGGCGAATGAACTTGATCGCCTTCTTCACTCGCGGATCATTCTTGTCGTATCCGTAAGCTGCCAGCATCTCCAGAATTCGTCCGGTGATGTCCACAGTCGGCGGATCGAGCATGGCATTGTGGTCAGCGAACGGAATGTGCTCAAACACCATCCGCGTGTTGTCCTTGTCAAATGACGCCCAGCCACCGCTCTTGCACTGCATGGAGAAGATCCAGTCAATAGCGCGCTGCACCGATTCGCGCTGGTAACGTCCGTTGGGATGTTCGACCTGACCGAGGGCCAGGCAAACCATCGCGCTGTCGTCCACATCCGGATAAAACTCGTTATTGAACTCGAAGTACCAGCCACCAGGCTGACCCTGCTTGTTCTTCACTTTCCAGTCGCCAACAGTACGAACCTGCTTCTGCAGAATCCAATCAGCGCATTTGATCATCCGCGGATCATTTGGCGGAACCCCAGCTTCGCCCAGAGCAAACAGCGCATAAGCTGTATCCCAAACCGGCGACATGCAAGGCTGCATGCGGAAAGTTTCGTCTTCTTCGATCCCCAGCTTCTCGAATTCGTCCAGAGCTCGGATCACTTGCGGATCGTCCAGCGAGTAGCCCAGGCAGCGCATTGCGATAATCGAGTTCAATATCGATGGATAAATCGCACCTAAGCCATCGCTCATCTCGAAGCGTTCCAGCATCCACTGCTCCGCCCGCTTGAGCGCCAGCCAGCGTAACGGACGAACGTGCACCATCTCAAATAAATGGGTGAGGCGGTCGAAGACCAGAAAGAAGTTGCGCCAGGAGATGAGCTTTTCGCTCCAGTGAAGGCGCATGCGCGACTTGTCGCGGCCGCCAACAAACAATTCCTCCACTCCCATCTCATCCGGAATTTTCTTGAGCGGCTTCTTCGCGTAGCAAATCGAAAGCGGCACCAGAATCGCCCGCGACCAGGAAGAAATTTCGTAGATGTTGAACCAGAACCACTTGGGGAACAACACGATCTCCGGAGGAATCGCCGGCACCGCGTCGTAATCGTACTGCCCGAGGAAACACAAATAAATCTTGGTAAAGGTGTTGACCTCAGTGACCCCACCCATTTCAAGAATTTTCTTCCGCGCCCGCACCAACGCCGGGTGGTCCGGTTTATAGCCGGTCAGCTTCAGCGCAAAATAAGCTTTTGCGGAAGCGCTAACGCTAGAAGGTGCGTCGACGTAGATGCCCCAGCCGCCGTCTGTGTTTTGGTGCTGAAGAATCCAGTTGCAGCACTTTTGGAAGCGCTCTGGTTTGCCGGTGCCGAGCAGCGTGTGCAGCAGAATGTAATCGGATTCGAGAGTGGTGTCGGCTACTAACTCGCCGCACCAATAGCCTTCTTCGTGCTGCTGGGAGAATAGGAATTTCCGCGCGCTGTCGACGGCGGCGGCGACCCGGCTAGCCAGGTCGTCGATTTTTCCGAAACGCAGCTGCGGCGCGCTTGACGCTGAAAACGAGGAGGAGGTCTCGTCCATATTGGATTGTTTACTCCACAGTAACCGCGCTGGGGGCGCTGGCAATTGCCTCCACGATCTCCGGAGGCAAACCAAAACGCACGTTTTCCGGCATTACTTCGACTTCCTGCACGTTGTCAAAACCCTCGGTGCGCAAGAACTTCACTACTTCTTCGACTAGGCATTCCGGGGCGGACGCACCCGCGGTCAGGGCGATCGTTTTCACCCCTTCCAGCCAGTCCGGCCTGATGTTTTGGAAGCTGTCGATGAGATGCGAACGGGTGCCCAGGTTGCGCGCCACTTCCACCAACCGATTCGAGTTCGAACTATTGTCGGAACCGACCACCAGCAGCAAATCTGCGTCCGAGGCTACGTGCTTTACCGCGACCTGCCGGTTCTCGGTGGCATAGCAAATGTCCTGCGCTGCCGGCCCCTTGATGTTGGGGAACCTCTGGCGCAGGGCCGCGATAATATCTGTAGTCTCATCGAGACTTAGCGTGGTTTGCGTCAGATATGCCACCCGCGCAGGGTCAGGCACCGTTAGCGACGCCACTTGTTCCGGGGAGCCCACCACCTGAGTGACCGACGGAGCCTCACCGAGCGTGCCAATCACCTCGTCGTGATCGTGATGGCCGATCAGTATCAACGAATACCCTTCCCGGGCAAACTTCACCGCTTCCACGTGGACTTTGGTGACCAAAGGACAAGTTGCATCAATGACCCGCAGATTGCGGGCCTGACTGGCTTCGCGCACTTCCGGCGAAACTCCGTGGGCGCTGTAAATGACGCGCTCGCCGTTCGGGACCTCATCGACGCTATCCACAAAAATAGCGCCCTTGCCCTGTAGTTCCTCGACCACGAAGCGGTTGTGCACGATTTCCTTGCGGACGTAAATCGGCGGCCCGAAGGCCTCCAAGGCAATCCGGACGATATCGATCGCCCGAACCACCCCGGCGCAAAATCCCCGGGGTTTCAATAAGAGTAGCGTCTTGCCGTTGCTTTTAGGCACGATAAGTTCCTATAAGGGTACACGTCCCCACTATGGTTTATGTATTTAAGCTACCTGAAAGAACCATTTTGGTCAACGTAAACCCAAGAACTGTATAGGATTAACAGTGGTTGGGGAGATTCGGACTGCGAACGGGGCCACGGCCAAGCCGAATTCAGGCCGGTGACCGGGCGCTAGGCGTCGACCGTGGTTTCAGGCTGGACTGGGAGGTTAGCTTGCTGCCAGGCGTCGAAGCCGCCGATTACGTTGGTGACGTTTTGGTAGCCGGCTCGTTGCAGGAGGCTGCAGGCGATCATGCTGCGGTATCCGCTCTTGCAGTGGACGGCGATGGGGCGGGCGTGGTCGATTTCGGGCGGGGAGATCTTGAAATTGTCCAGCGGCCACCAGGTGGCACCTTCAATGTGTCCGGCGTGCCATTCGGGTTCGCGGCGCACGTCGAGCACTTGCGCTGTGTGAGCTTGCAGACGCTGCTGCAACGTCTGCGGGGTGATCTGGGGCAGTTCGGCGAGTGCGAATCCCGCTTGCTCCCAGGCTTTCACGCCACCTGTCAGGTATCCCATGACGTCTTCAATGCCCACTCTTGCCAATCGAAGTTGAGCTTCGGGGATCTGCTCGGGGGAATCTGCGATCAGCACGGGACGGGCAGATAAGCCTAGAACGGTTCCCGCCCAAGTGGCAAACTGGCCTGACAGAGCAATGTTGACTGAGCCGGGTACATGCCCGCAGGCGAACTGGTCGCCGGGGCGAACGTCGAGGGCGACTACTCCGTCATCTAGCATCGACTTTAGTTCCCCAGCGGAAATCGGAGGCAGTTCGAGGAGGTCGGCGAGCGCGGGCGCGCCCTCGCGATTGATTTCGGCATCCTGTAGAAAGTACTCGGGACGGGTGGGCAAGTTGGCGGTCAACTGCCGAATGAATTCTTGCCTGCTCTTGATTTGCAGAGCGTAGTTGGTGAGCCGCTCGGTGCCGATGGTGGAGGATCGCTCGGCCCGCATATTGCGGCCGCAGAGGGAACCGGCTCCGTGGGCGGGATAGACGAGTACGTCATCCTCGAGGGCCAGCAGCTTGTGATGCAAACTGTCGTAGAGCATGCCGGCCAGTTCCGCGGGAGTGTGCGTCTTTGAGAGATCGGGCCGCCCGACGTCTCCCAGGAACAGGGTGTCGCCGGTTAAGACCGCCCATGGCTTGGGCGACTTTTCCTCATCCGTGATTAGAAGGCAGATGCTTTCGGGCGTGTGGCCCGGAGTATCGAGCACTTTGAGCAGGGCCTTGCCCACTCGTAGCTCGAAGCCATCTTGTACATCAATGTGTGGGAACTTGGCCCCGGCACGGGCTCCGATGTAAATCTTTGCTCCGGTGCGGGCGGCGAGCTCTTTGTGTCCGGAGACAAAATCGGCGTGCAGATGAGTTTCAAAGATATGGCCGATCTTCAGTCCATTTTCCCCGGCGGCTTTCAAGTAAATATCGACGTCTCGCTGGGGATCGACCACGACCGCCTCGCCTTCTGACGCCAACATATAGGACGCGTGCGCCAAACAACCCAGGTAGAACTGTTCGAAGTACATGATCGCGGCCTCGGACGAGAACTCGCAGGGCTCAACCCGAATCATGATAACCCCAGAGCTTAAGAATTTGGGAGCTTCTTCTGAGCGGTTCTATGGAGCCCGGGGTTGCGGTGCTTCTCCTAAAGAAAACTTGGTGGTCTTCCACTTCGGTTTTTGCGCTACAATGCAAGTCTGACGCGCTGTTTGGCTCTCGGCCAGGGCCAATGGGCGAAATACGAAATTTGTATCCTGTCCCCCCAGGAGGTAGTTTGATGTACCGGTCTCCCTTTGGCGGCGTCCCCGCGCAGTCCGAAGTCGAATCAACGATTCGAGGCCTCACCCAGGATTTTTGCACAGCATTCAACACTGGCAACTATGATCAGGCAGCGGCATTATTTGCCCCCGACGGCGTTTTGATGCTTTCGCATCGCGAGTGGGCTCAGGGAGCGAAAGCGATCGAGCGCATGCTGGGACGCTACACCGAGGCGGGATACCAGAATCTGCGCTTTGAGACTACGCGGGTTGACCAGTCGGGCGATATGGCGATTGAAATGGGACGCTATACGGTTTCAATTCAGACGGGAAGCGCGACGATTGTCGACGCCGGAAAGTTTCTGCGCGCCTGGCGCCGGCTCGGCGTCTGGCGGATTGTAGGCGATTCCTGGAGCAGCAGCTTGCCCGTCGTGGAGCAAGGAATTGGTGGCAGCAAAGTCGCTTAGTTGGAGTTTCGGTCAGAGTGCTCGATCGCGGGGGCGGTTGGAAGTTCGCGATGAGCAAAGCGAATCAGGAAGTGTAATTGCGCGACCCTGCTCTGGCTGATAAGTTTTCCGCATTCTAATGAGTGAACCGGTTTCGGTCTCGATCAATTCCGGAAATCTCCATCCGGATAAAGTCGCCATTCGCGAAGCTACTGACGGAGCGGCATTGCGTTTTTGTCCCAATTGCTCGACAGCATTGCAAGAGCAGCGATGCAAACTGAGTTGCCCACGTTGCGGCTTTTATTTGAGCTGTTCGGACTTCTATTGAGTGAATGTAGCAGTCAGCAGTCAGCAGTCAGCACTCAGCACTCAGCACTTAGCAGTCAGCCCTTCGCATTTAATCGCCGCACCTTTAAGTGCTATAGCCGCCGCGCAAACGCCGAAGACTGAATGCTGAGTGCTAAATGCTGAGTGCTTGCGCTCCACCTGACACCTTCACTTGCTTCCCGCTACAATGAGTACGCACCGACTTTCATTGAGGAGAAACAAATGCAACGCAAGGCAAGTGCGGTCTGGAAGGGCGGACTTAAGGATGGCAAGGGGGCAGTATCGTCAGCGAGCGGGGTACTGAACAATACTCCCTACTCCTTCAGCACACGATTCGAAAGCACTCCGGGCACGAATCCTGAAGAATTGATCGCGGCGGCCCACGCTGGATGCTTCTCGATGGCGCTTTCCGGGCAGTTGGGCGGCGCCAACTTAACCGCATCCAGCATCGAGACTACGGCCACACTGACCATGGAAAAACTCGATTCCGGCTGGACCATCACCGCAGTTCATCTGGACGTGGTCGGCCGGGTGCCTAATGCCGACCAGGCCGCTTTTCAGAAGGCGGCGGAGAACGCCAAGAGTGGATGTCCCGTTTCTAAGGTTCTCAAAGCGAATATTACGATGACGGCCAAGCTGGAAGGTTGAAATTGAGCGGAGGGCTTCAGGCATTAGGCTTCAGGCTTGCGATTGAATTTGCGTTTTGAGGGGTAAGAACTTGCGCGCACTTCGGACGTGCTCATGCTGAGACCTGAAGCGCGACGCCCAAAGCCTGACGCCCGGTTTGACAGCTAGCGATGCCCCTGTAGAATATTGTGGTGGTTCTCTCCTGGTGGCCCGCGAGGATTGCTCCGTAATCGGATCACTATTTGCCATCGTGGCGGAATTGGCAGACGCGCATGGTTCAGGTCCATGTACCCGCAAGGGTGTGGGGGTTCGAGTCCCTTCGATGGCACCAAGCTTTTGCTTTCCCTTCGTTTGCGTCGCTTCATATGAGCAGTCTGAGCGACCCATGGTTATCGTTGTGTTTCGCACTTCGTTATCGTTGTGTTTCGCACCTCCTGTTTATCCGCAGCCGAGTATGCGAGAAAATCACGACTATCACTGAGCGCCTCCAAATGGGCGCTCTGCGTCCTTAACATTGTGAAGCTGATTCAACTGCAACTCGCCGGCGTGCTTGCTATCGGAAGCGTGTTGGCGCACGGACAGGCCGTTCAAAGTTCGTTATCCAGCCCACTTCCCTCAGCGCCTTACCAACCGATCACAGCTCGCCAGCGTCTCAGTTGGGTTGTCGACAACACAGTCGGCCCTGAAACCCTTACTGTGGGTCTGTTTAGCGCTGGCATCGGCACCGCGCGGGACGCTCCTAAAGAATACGGACCCCATTGGGGAGGGTTCGGGGATCGCTATGGGATGCGGCTTACCGGCGTCTCTACTGGCAACGTCATAGAGGCGGGACTCGGCGCTTTGTGGGGGGAGGATCCTCGCTATGGTTATTTCCGGAACGCCAGCGATCCGCTCAAAGACCGCATACGACGCGTGGTAGTCATGACTTTCGTAGCCCACAATCGCCACGGCAATCGCATGCCCGCTTACGCTCGGTACATTGCCACGCCTGGAAATAACTTCCTCTCGAATACTTGGCGAGCTGACAGTGAGGCGACCAATCGAGCGGCAGCTTTGCGGACCGTCTGGGGATTCGCCGGACTCATGGGCAAGAACGCGTTCACAGAGTTTTGGCCAGATGCCCGGCAATTGATGTTTCACAAGAAACGATAAGCCCCCGCAGTCGAACCCGATCGTCTTTGAGACCTCGGTTTGACAAATTCGTGACAGATGGTCCGATTGCCTTCCCGTATAATTATTCGCAATTCGACATGCCTGCCAGCCTCGACGAAATCGTCGCCGCAACCCGCCGAAGAGTTGCCGAAGTCAAGCCCGCAACCGATCTGCGTCAACTTGACCGGCAGGCTGGAAGCCATGCGCCGCGCGGCTTTCGACGCGGATTGGAATCCAGTAGCGCGAATGGCATAGCCATCATCGCGGAACTCAAACGGGCCTCGCCGTCGCGCGGACTGATTCGCTCTGAGTTTGATCCCGCGAGTCTGGCGCAAGAACTGGAGAGCGCGGGCGCGGCAGCTTTGTCGGTTTTAACCGATGCGGAATTTTTCCAGGGATCATTGGAAAACTTGCAACGTGCATCGTCCAGCACGAGGCTGCCTTGCCTACGCAAGGATTTTATTGTCGATGAATTCCAGTTGCTGGAAGCGCGAGCTAACGGCGCTGATGCGGTCCTGTTGATTGTGGCAGCGCTGTCTCCGGCGGAATTGAAGGTGCTGGCTCGTCGCGCCGGTGACTACCGGCTCGATGTTTTATGCGAAGTGCACGATGAAGAGGAATTACATCGTGCTGCGGATGCGGGTTGCGACCTGATTGGCGTGAACAACCGCAATCTGCGAACCTTCCAGGTTGATCTCGAAACTGCGATGCGGCTGGCAGACTCGATTCCAGAGAATGTACTGCGCGTGGCGGAGAGTGGAATCCATAGCGGAACCGACATCGCCCGTCTGCGTGCGGCTGGCTATCAGGCATTTCTGATCGGTGAATCGTTGATGAAAGCCAAGTCTCCTGGAGAAGCATTGAAAGCCTTTCTGGTAGAGGCGCAACGCGAGTCTCACGCGCCAGCCAGAAAATAAGTCGCACAAATAGAGCTCGCGACCGAGGACGGAAACTGGTTTTATGACTTGGGTAAAAATTTGTGGGATCACGAATCTCGACGACGCGCTCGCTGCCGTTGACGCGGGCGCGAATGCCCTCGGATTTGTGTTTTACGAAAAGAGCCCGCGAAACGTGGCCCCGGAAACCGTAAGTGATATCGTGCGCCAACTCCCCGCGCATATCGAGAAAGTTGGGGTGTTCGTAGGCAATAATCCGAAGAACTTCCTCGAACTTGTGCAAGGTTTGGGCTTGACCGGATCGCAACTTCACTTGGGGCAGCAGGTCGGTTCAGTAAACGAAACAACAGCATATGTTTTTCCGCCGGGGTTCAAAAGCTACCTGTCCATGCCCGCAGAGTGGTTTATTGAATCGGAAGATTCCGCGAGAAGTTTTATCTCCAGCCTTGCGCGAGCCGCAGAGGCTATGCGATCCCATTCGGGAGGAGATAAATTGGTAAGCTTTTTCCAGACAATTTTTCTCGATTCCGGCAGTCTTCAGCAACCCGGTGGAACCGGGGTCGCGTTCGATTGGAAAAAAGCAGCGCCCATTGTAGAGCAGATGAAACAAGTTGTTCGGGTTGTAGTTGCTGGTGGCCTGAACCCAAGGAATGTTACTGAGGCGATCCAAATATTGAAGCCTTGGGGCGTAGATGTTTCCTCCGGGGTCGAAGCGAAACCAGGCAAGAAGGATCCAGAAAAAGTGCGGGCGTTTGTTGGCGCTGTTCGTCAGTTGGAGAGGGTCGTATAGAGATGGCAACCGCAACGATCGCGAAGAACAACAAATCGGCCAAAGCAGCCGTCAAAGGCCGATTCGGAGTCTATGGAGGACGCTACGTTCCCGAGACGCTGATGGCTGCGCTCGAAGAACTGGAGCGCGAATACGAAAAGGCGAAGCGCGATCGTGGTTTCCAGCGTCGTCTGGATGAACTCCTGCGGACATACGCCGGCCGGCCGACGCCATTGTTTTTCGCGCAGCGGCTCACTGAGAAACTTGGCGGCGCGAAAATTTATCTCAAGCGCGAAGATCTTCTCCACACCGGCGCGCACAAAATCAATAACTGCCTTGGACAGGGCTTGCTGGCCGAGCGCATGGGCAAACGCCGCATCATCGCCGAAACCGGCGCCGGACAGCACGGTGTCGCCACAGCCACCGTCTGCGCGCTGCTCGGCTTCGAGTGCATTGTTTACATGGGCACGGAGGACATGCGGCGTCAGGAACTGAACGTTTTCCGCATGCGATTACTCGGGGCCGAAGTGCGCGGTGTGGAGTCGGGTTCGCGCACGCTGAAAGACGCCATCAATGAGGCGATGCGCGATTGGGTGACCAACGTTCGTACGACGCACTATCTTCTTGGCAGCGTGCTCGGCGCTCATCCCTATCCCACGATGGTGCGCGATTTTCATAAAGTCATCGGCCGCGAGGCTCGCGCGCAGATCCTCAAAGCCGAAGGCAAGTTGCCCGCGGCGATTCTCGCCTGCGTCGGCGGCGGTTCAAATTCTATTGGCATCTTTCATGACTTCATCAAGGACAAGCGAGTGAAGCTCATCGGCGTCGAAGCCGGTGGGCGCGGCGAGAGCCTGGGAGAACATGCCGCTCGTTTTCATGGGGGTTCACCGGGCGTTTTGCAGGGAACCTATTCGTATTTACTGCAGGATGCGGCGGGGCAGGTGGCAAACACGCATTCCGTCTCAGCCGGGCTGGACTACCCTTCGATCGGCCCGGAGCATGCGGCGCTCTATGATTCCGGCCGCGCAGAGTACGTTTCCGCAACCGACGCCGAAGCGCTGGAAGCTTGTACGCTGCTGGCTCGGACCGAAGGCATTATTCCCGCCCTCGAGTCGGCGCACGCCGTCGGCGAAGTGATCAAGCGGGCGCCGGAAATGAAAAAGTCAGAAGTTGTGATCGTCAACATCTCCGGGCGGGGAGATAAGGATATCGGAATCCTAAGGGAGAATCTGAAACTCGACGGTTAAATTATTTGCAATTTTCATTTGTCGGTTGAACAACGACAATCCTGCTCCAACTAACGCCATGCCTCTTTCTTTTCACAATCGTCCCTCATTGGTGGCTTATGTCACCTGTGGCGACCCCGATCTGGCGACTACTCGCGAGGTGGTGCTCTCTGCAATTGACGCCGGGGCCAACGTGATCGAACTCGGAGTGCCGTTCAGCGATCCTGTGGCTGACGGTCCAGTGATCCAGCGTGCCAGCCAACGAGCGCTTCAGCATGGCGCAACCCTGGCCGATGTGCTGAAACTGGCGGCGGAAGTTCGGCAGCATGCGCAGTCGACCGGGCTGATCATTTTCTCTTACTTGAACCCGATCCTGCGCATGGGCTTGGAAAAGTTCTGCAAGGTGGCGCGCCATGCGGGAGTTGACGGAGCGCTGCTGACGGATTTGCCGGTGGAGGAAGCGGGTGACTATCTGCGCGAGATGCGGCGAAACGAATTGGCGACCGTGTTTCTGGCGGCTCCAACCAGCACCGATGATCGACTGAAGCGTATCGCGGAAGCGTCGAGCGGATTCATTTACGCGGTCTCTCGAACGGGGGTGACTGGAGCCCGCCAACAATTGCCGGAAGACGCGCGGAAACTGGTTCGCCGGCTCCGCAAGTATACGAAGCTTCCTATTGCGGTCGGCTTCGGTATTTCTACAGCAGAACAATTTGCGGCCGTGGGGGAATTCGCTGACGCAGCAGTGGTCGGCAGCGCGATTGTCGAAACCATCGAACGCAATCCCGGCAAAGAGGCTGCGTCTGTGGCAGAATTTGTAAAGCAGCTCTCAGCTTTCAGCTATCAGCTTTCAGCTCACAGACCATGACTCCTGCATGTCGAGTGACGGTAGAGTTGATGTTTCACTCTCGGTTTAGGAGTTGAGCTGATAGCTAACAGCTGAGCCGATCTTCTATGGACATTTCTGACTGGCGTAAGAAAATCGATGACCTTGATCGCAAACTGGTGGAGTTGCTGAGCCAGCGGGCGCAAGCGGCCCATGAGATCGGCAAATTGAAACGTGGCATAGGTATGCCCGTCTACGAACCGGATCGGGAGCGCGCCGTATTCGAGAATGTGCGAGGCATTAATCCGGGGCCGTTGCCCGACCGTGATCTGCTTTGCATCTACGAACGCATCATGGACATCATGCGCCAGATTCAGCAGGAAGAAATGGCGCCCAAGCCGGCAACGGAAGCGGCCGGCGAGACTGAATTGGATTCTGAAGTGAATGACTGAACAGTCGTTGGTCATTGGCCGTTGGTCGTTGGCATAAACCAAGGCTAACGACTGACGACCAACGACCAACGACTTTCTATGATTGTCGCCATGCAAGAATCGGCAACCGAGGAGCAGATCCAGGGGGTGGTGGAACACCTGGTTGAGAGGGGCTTCTCCGTGCACCGCTCTACGGGAGCACGACAGACCGTGGTGGCGGCGGTCGGGGCGCGAATCGATTTTGATATTCGCAACCTCGAATTGCTGTCCGGCGTCGAGCACGTCCACCGCATCAGCGCGCCCTACAAGTTGGCGGGGCGAAGTTTTCGGCCCCAGGGAACCGTGGTCCAGTTTGCTAATGGCTTGAAAATCGGCGGCGAGCAAGTCGTCGTGATGGCAGGGCCTTGCTCGGTGGAATCGCGCGACCAGCTTTTCGCCACCGCCGAGCGCGTTGCGAAGGCGGGGGCACGCGCCCTTCGCGGAGGCGCATTTAAACCGCGCTCTTCTCCTTATTCTTTCCAAGGACTGGGTTTGGAAGCTCTGAAACTTTTGCGTGAGGCTGGCGACCGCTTCGGTTTGCTGGTGATCAGCGAGGTGATGGAGATTTCGCAGATATCCATCATGCTGCCTTTCGTGGACATTTTCCAAGTTGGTGCGCGCAACATGCAAAATTTTAATTTGCTGCGCGAATTGGGCAAAGTCAAAAAGCCAGTTCTGCTCAAGCGTGGCATCGCGGCAACTTTGGAAGAGCTGCTGCTTTCCGCTGAGTACATCATGGCCGGAGGAAACTACGATGTAATTTTGTGTGAGCGTGGCATTCGCACTTTTGAGACTTACACTCGCAACACCCTGGATATTTCGGCCATTCCGATTATTCACAAGCTCTCGCACTTGCCCATGGCTTCGGACCCATCGCACGGTACCGGTCTCCGCGACAAAGTTGCCCCTATGGCGCGGGCGTCCATTGCTGCAGGCGCAGACGTGCTTTTGATCGAGGTTCATAACGACCCGGACAAGGCGTTATCGGATGGAGCTCAGTCGCTCTATCCCGATCAGTTTTCTGAATTGATGGATCAGTTGCGCATGATTGCCCCCGCTGTTGGCCGCACCGTTGCCTGATTTCATGTGAGCAATTGATCGCGGGAAGAACGTCTAGGGGACCACAGAGCGATGCCCATTCGCCAGATTACGATCATCGGCACTGGCCTGATTGGCGGTTCGTTCGCTCTGGCCCTGAAGAAGCACCGGTTTGCCGGACGAATCATCGGCTGCGATCGCGCAACCGTTCTCGAGCGTGCGCGCTATGCGGCTGCGATCGATGCTGGCCATACGAATCCCGCCGACGCGGTTCGCGGCAGCCAGATCGTCATTCTCGCAACGCCTGTTAGCGGGATCATCGACTTGATTGCCCGTCTCGGCCCTGCACTTCCTCCTAAAACGCTGCTCACCGATGTCGGCAGCACCAAGGCGGAGGTTTTGGATCGGGCTAAGACTGTCTTCCGCAAGAACACAGGGGGGCGCTTTCTCGCCGGGCATCCCATGGCCGGCAAGGAACAGTCCGGCGTGGAGTTCGCCGACCCCGATCTTTTCCTGGGCGCTGCCTGGTTTGTGACTCCGGTTCCAGGGCAGAAGGTATATGACGGCTTAAGCGGAGAGTACTTGGAGTGGGTGGAGAAGATTGGAGCGCGCATCGCCAGCATGGACGCGAGAGAACATGACCAACTCTGCGCCTGGATCAGTCACTTACCTCAAATGATCTCGACTGCACTCGCCGCTGCTCTGGTTGATGAATACGGCGAAGATGCGCCCCTGCTCGAGGCCGGAGGGCGTGCGCTTCGTGAGATGACGCGCATTTCGGGCAGCCCTTATTCGATGTGGCGTGACATCGCGCTTACGAACAAAACAAATCTTCGAACCGCGCTGCTTAAACTGGAGCAGCATCTTGCTCATATCCGCGAAAATCTCGATACCCGTGAGTTGGCGACGGAGTTCGAGCGGGCGCACCAGTTAAAGAAAATCGTGCTGACAAAGAACAAACAGCGGGATTGATTTGCGGAAAAGAAGACTCGATGATCCGATGGCTCGTTGACCCAATTCTGATTTAGAATCTCTTTCGCATGAACAAGCTCGTTGCCAATGCTGACGAAGCTGTGCGCGATATCTCCGACGGTGCCACCGTTATGGTTGGCGGATTCGGCCTTTGCGGTATTCCAGAGAACCTGATTCGCGCTCTGGTTCGCAAGGGCGTAAGAAATTTGACCACCATGAGCAACAACGCCGGCGTGGACGGCTTTGGCATCGGGCTTCTGCTCGCCGCGGGACAGATTCGGAAACATATCGGAACCTACGTTGGCGAAAATAAACTGCTGGAGCAGATGGTTCTGCAGGGCAAAGTCGAACTCGACCTGGTGCCGCAGGGGACATTTTCTGAGCGCATACGCGCGGGCGGCGCCGGGATTCCAGCTTTCTTCACGCCCACCGGCGTCGGTACGATCGTTGCCAACAATAAGGAGACTCGCGAATTCGACGGCCGCATGTACGTCATGGAACACGCCCTGAAAGCCGACTTCGCCTTGGTGAAGGCCTGGAAGGGCGACAAGTGGGGCAACCTCGTATATCGCAAAACGGCTCGCAACTTCAATCCGATGATGGCAACTGCCGCCAAAGTAACCATCGCAGAGGTCGAGCAGTTGGTCGAAGTAGGCGAGTTGGATGCCGACCTCATTCACACGCCGAGTGTCTATGTGAAACGCATCTTCCAGGGCGAATTGTACGAGAAGCGAATCGAGAGAAGAACCACAAGAAAAGCGTCGTAGGTCGTTCGTCCTTGGTCGTTAGCAGAACAAGCAGCCGAGCCTGGCTGACCAACGACCATCGACCAACGACCAAAGACTAACGGCCATGAGCAAACCCGGCAAAGATGTCGATAAGCGCGAACGCATCGTAAAACGTATCGCCCAGGAACTGCGTGATGGCTTCTACGTCAATCTTGGCATCGGCATGCCCACACTGGTGGCCAACTACGTTCCTCCGGGCATCGACGTGATCCTGCAGAGTGAAAATGGCATGCTCGGTATCGGCCCTTTTCCAATCGCTGGGCAAGAGGATTGCGACCTCATCAATGCTGGCAAGGAGACGGTCAGCCAAATGGCGGGTACCGCTTATTTTTCAAGCGCCGATTCATTTGCCATGATCCGCGGTGGCCACATCGATCTGAGCGTTCTCGGCGCCATGGAAGTGGATGAGGAAGGAAATCTGGCAAACTGGATGATCCCCGGCAAAATGGTGAAAGGCATGGGCGGCGCGATGGACTTGGTTGCGGGCGCTCGGCGTGTGATTATTGCCATGGAGCACACCACCAAAGATCTTCAGCCGAAAATCCTGAAGAAGTGTACGCTGCCGCTGACCGGCGTACGCGTCGTGAACACGATTGTCACGGAGATGGCCGTCATCCAAGTGACGCCAAAAGGTCTGGTGCTCGAAGAGGTCGCGCCCGGCTTGAATGCGGATGACGTACAGCGCGTCACCGAACCGACGTTAATCCGCAGCCGTGACCTCAAAACAATGGCAAGCTGAACCGCCCCTACTCGCCGCCAACAGAGCCTTTCACTCGTGCCGCTTCGAATTCATCGCCCTTTTGCCAGCCTACCAATTTGGTTTGCGACGCGGCTTCCCATCCCAGCGCAAATCCGAATCGCGCCATCGCCGCATCGCCGGTGAAATCCATGCTGGGGTGATATTCGTCGCTCGGCTGATGATAGTGCTTCGAGGTAAACTCTTCGGCCTGTTGCAAGCCCCAAGCTGCGTCATGTCCTTTGTACTTTACGCCTTCGTTGATAGAGAACGCGGGAATGCCGACGCGTGCAAGACTGAAGTGATCGGAGCGATAGTAATGTCCGGCTTCGGGACGCGCATCGGGACGAATCGCCAGTCGAAATGTTTTCGCCATCGCCATAACCACCGGGTAAAAGGTCGTGCGCTCCGATCCCGAAACTTCCACCTCCTCGGGCGACCCGAGGGGCGGTACATCGTCGTAATTCAGATCGAGGCTGATCTTGTCCGCTGGGACCGGCGGATGCTTTCCCAAATACTCCGAGCCGAGCAAGCCCTGCTCCTCCGCTGTCACTGACGCAAACAGAATGGAGCGGCGCGGCCTCGCGGCAGCTTCCGAGTAGGCGCGCGCGAGCTCCAATAAAATGCCACAACCGGTCGCGTTATCGTTCGCGCCGTTATAAATGTTATCCCCCGGCATGTCAGGGCGAATCCCGAGGTGATCGTAGTGGGCGGTATACATCACAGCTTCGCCCTTGAGCCGGGAATCGGATCCCGGCAGCATGGCCAGCACGTTATTCGACTCAAAGGGACGAATCTTGCTCACCACGTGCGCCTTCAACTTCACGGGTAGCGTCACAGCATGAAAATCACGGGAGCGAGCATCCGCCATCATCTTGTCGAGGTCGAGGCTGGCGCTGGCGGCCATTTGTTTTGCCACATCGAGCTGAACCCAGGACGCAACTTTCAACTTCGGTGTGCCATCCAGTTTGAGATACGACTTCTCGCCGGAATTCGAGTTACGCACGACCTCCCAGGGATAACTCGCCATCTCGGTCTGATGGATGAGAATCGCGCCCACGGCGCCTTTACGAGCAGCCTCCTCGTATTTATAGGTCCAGCGACCGTAATAGGTGAGCGCCTTTCCTTTGAAGAAATTCACGTCGTCGGAGGGCGGTTCGTTCACCAGCATGAGCAAAACTTTGCCGCGCACATCCACGCCCTTGTAGTCGTCCCATTTATATTCGGGAGCTTCAATCCCGTAACCCACATACACGATGTCAGCGCTTACGTCCGACTGCGGCTGTTGCGTTTGGTCGTAGGCAACATACTGGTCGAGCGGTTTCAGATCTACAGTTCCTTTTGACGAGACCAGTGAAAACGTGGTTTCCGACGCCGGCGTAATACCGACCATGGGAACTTTCTGCAAGTAGGTGCCGTTGTCACCCGCCGGCTTCAGACCATAGAGAGCGAATTGCGTTCCGATGTATTCCGCGGCGATGTCGCCTCCGCGTTGCCCTGTGCCACGGCCTTCGATCAAGTCATGAGACAGGAACCGCACATGCGCGCGAATGCGCTCCGGATCGATTTTTTGCAGGGCCGCGAAGGCAGCACTCGGCAAGCGCACGGAATCACCCGGCGAGTGCTTGTGCGATCCCTGGGCTGCGCTAATGTTCGACAAGAAAAACGTTAAGCAAAGCACCATGACGCGAGTGCGCATCCGCAGAGGCTCCCAGAAGTGACGTTTGAACAAGGATTTTATTGTACGGGAAAGCGGGAAACGGCTGAGTTACCGGTGGACGGGCCCTTCGGTTCGTGTGTAGTGCTGTCGTCCCGGCGGCGGGCGTGGGGTGTCCCGCCCGCGCAGCCGGCGCAAGATGCCCTCGCGACGTCCGGAAAGATGCCTGCGCTAACAAAGAGCGATTCCCGCGACCGCGGGTTAGTTTTTCGAACTTCAACCAGCGCGAAAATCGGCTACTACTTCACCGGGATGGAACACCGCCTTTGCCCCGCCGCCATTGATCTCCGCCGATTTGCGATTGATCTGTTCGATCTCTTTCCGCTCCCATCCCACGCTGGAAATTTCAATCTCTCCGTCCTGCGCAATCCAGAAAACCGTGGGCACATTCGTCAAGCCGTAAGCATTCGACACAGGATAGGTGTTCGTGTCGTCCAACAGAATCGGGAAAGTGACGCCGTATTCCTTCGCAAACGCAGCTGTATCTTTCTTATCGTTCTGCGAGATTCCTACAATGCTCACATTCTTTCCACCATGAGCTTTGTAAATCCGCTCAAGAAACGGGAAAGCATATTGGCACACCGGGCAGGAGACTTTGAAAAAAGCCGCGACGACTGGTCCGCGCGACAACGCGTCGCGCAAAGAGAACGGTTTTCCATCCATGGTTTGCAGTTTGAAATCCGGCGCGGATGCTCCCGCGGTCAGAGCGGTCATATTCTTTCCTCCGAAGATTTTACGCAGCCACTTCACCGACAGTTCCATCTTAACGTGCATTTACGCTGGCAAGACGCAAGACCCGCCGTTCATTCCAGCCACTGCGGATTGTGGAACGTACCGTCAAAGTTGTGTGCCGTTTTGTAGAGCTCATATTCCCCGCTTTGCGCAGCTTTCTCAGTCTTGGCCAGAAGAGCAGTGACCTGTTCCTGGCTCAAAGGGCGGAACGCGCGAGCAGTCTTCAGCGCCTGCTGCAGGATCGGGAGCGAATCGCAGCCGGTAATGACAACGCTAGTCGGCAGGTTGAGCGCATACTGCAGGCACTCCACTGGCTCGACGGTTTTGCTCTTGAGGATGAGGCTGTCCCCCATGGGCTTCATGCCGAGCACCCCGATGTTGTGTTTCGCGAGCACCGGAAGAACTTTTTTCTCGAAACTGTCGTAATGCGCATCCATCAGGTTCAGCGGCATCTGCACTGTATTCAAGGTGAAGTTGTGCGCAAAGGCCGTGTCCAGCATTTTGAGATGGATTTCAGGGCTCTTGTGTCCCGTGAATCCGATGTAGCGGATCTTGCCCTTTTCCCTGGCTTCGACCACTGCTTCCATTCCACCACTCACGGCAAAAATTCGATCCGGATCAGTATCGCGGATCACTTCGTGGAACTGCAAAAGATCGATCCGGTCCGTCTGCAGCCGTCGCAGAGATTCGTCGATTTGCCGAGCCGATCCTTTCTTGGTCCGGCCATCGATCTTGGTCATCAGGAATGCCTTTTGCCGGTAACCGTCGCGCAAGGCCTTGCCCATGCGGATTTCGCTTTCGCCGCCGTTATAGTCCCAGCAGTTATCGAGGAAATTAATGCCCTCGTCGAGAGCGGTGCGAATGATGCGAATGCTCTCCTGCGCATCGCTCTGCATGCCGATGTGGTATCCGCCCAGCCCGACACAGGACACCTTCTCCCCGGTGTTCCCCAGAGTGCGATAGGGAACTCCATGGTTGTTCTCCGCAGACCATCCATTTTGTAACAAGCTTCCGGCCACAACCGCGCCTACGGTTGTACCCAGAAAGCGGCGCCTTGTAACCTCGGCGCTCATCTTCGCGCTAACTGACGTCGTCGACTTTGCCATAAACCGTCTCCGTTCTCAGGCAGGCTTAGGAAAGTTAGATGATTTTCGCCGCCCGTAGGATCTTCCGCGCCAGGCCGGTCAAGGGCAAAGTAGTAAGGCGGGACTCTCGCACCCAACAACCTTCCGTGCCTCTTGGAATTGGGCTTCGCATCACTCGGACCACATAGTCAGTCACGGTGATGGAATGGCGGAGCGTCAGCCAAGCTGCAGTGGTGCCGTTCACGCCGGCAATCTCGGGAAACTCCCACATGCCGGGCATCAATGTCGCTGTCCTCGAACGCTGGACCAGGAATATTGAATCCTCCCGCCATGCGAACGCATAACGAATTTCTCGTTTCTTCTGACGAATTGCATTGTCCGGTTTGTGCAGCTCTCCCCGGGTTGCGCAAAGATCGGATACTGGACAGAGCAAGCACTGCGGCTGTCGCGGAAGGCAGAGGGTTGCGCCCAATTCCATCATCGCCTGATTGAAATCACCGGGACGCCGCCGGTCCAGCAGTTCTCCCGCGGCCCTCCACAAACCGTCGCCGGCAAGATTTCTCCCATGTACGCGCTGCAGCACACGCTCCACATTTCCGTCTACCACGGCCACAGGTTGGCCGAAGGCAATGCTGGCAACCGCAGCGGCGGTGTAGCGGCCAATACCTGGCAGAGCCTGCAAGGCTTCGGCACTCGCGGGAAATGTTCCCGCGTGCTCCTTCACAACTCTCTTTGCCGCGGCGTGCAGCATGCGGGCACGGCGGTAATAGCCGAGGCCACTCCAAGCGGCGAGCACCGTCGATTCCCGTGCGCGGGCCAATTTTTGGACGCTCGGAAAGCGCCGCAGAAATCTCTGATAGTGATCGGTGACGGCATTCACTCGCGTCTGTTGCAGCATGATTTCCGACAGCCAGACGCGATACGGATCACGATTCTCCCGCCAGGGCAGGTCACGCTTGTGACGGTCGTACCAGTCGAGCAGCGAGCGCCCAAAACGCTGCCTCTTGGTGGCGATATCCGCGTCGAACGTATCTGGTTGTAACCTCACCGATTGGGGCCTTCCTGGCGTTGCCACTTTAATATCACAATCTATTCCGTTGACCTTCGCTTGCGAGCAGGAAATAATGGCTGAGCCCGTATCGGCAACTGACGAGCGGCGGCTCACGCGCTCACGAATCGAAGGAGTTCTATGAACGACTTCAACCGCAAGGTGGAAGAAGCTTCTGCGCGTATCAACAAATCGGTCGCCGAGGCCGCCACCACGGTGGAGAAAGAGGCGGCCGAGCTGATCGCCTACCTGAACAACGAAGTGTTGCCGTCGGTTCGCCAGCACTCTACCAAAGCGTTGCGAATCGCGGCGGAGAAACTCGCCCACCTTGCAGACTACATGGAAAAGAATCAGCCTCCTCGCAAGTGAGTGGGGTTGCGCGACGACCAAGCTGGCAAGCCGACGCTTGAATCTATCTTCGCTCGACCGGCCGAGGCGGAGCTCCCCGGACGAGGCGTCCGGGGCTACGTGGTCGTAAGCGAATCAGGAAGCGGCTAGCATTCCGCCTTTACTTTGATCAGCGCGGAAGCGCAGCAGAGCTGCGATGTTTCCGGCGCGATCGAAGTCGGGGTCGTCTTTCACATAGAACAGCTCAATGTCGCGCCGGATGGCGGCTGGAATAATCGCTTCGGTTACGTCTTCGATCTCGCGGGTTTCGTGCCCGCATGCTGGGCATTGTCGCACCATGTGTGCGTCGAGGTGGCCGCAGTTTGTGCACTCTACCGCCAAATGCGAAAACTTATCGCCGATCAGCAGCGTTTGCACCTCACCTAGCTCGAGCGACTTCAACACTCGACGCAGCCCGGTCACTCCGCGGGCGTTGCTCTTGGCTTGACTGATCGCTTCTTTCGCCAGTTGCTTGCAGCGCTGATCGAGCGACTGATGCAGGAGACGGCTGGCCTGTTCGCGAATCTGCTCATTCGTGATCCGAGTGAGATCGGCCGGGAAATGGCCGAGCAAACGATTCTTCACGTAAGGATGCAGTTGGGCTTCGAGCTCATGCCAACTGGTCTCGTGACAGCCGATGATCAACTTCTCGAACATTCCCTTTTCCAGAGCCGTACTCAAGTGCTCCGCCACGCCCTTGAAATGGTGCAGGGCTTCGTCGTTGATCCGGCGCTGGGCGTGGCCGCCATCGTATCCGGCGAATCCATCACTGCGGCCCTGACGAGCCGGCGGGGTACGGAACATGCCTTCGCGCTCTTTTAATTCATCCAACCGGAGATCGAAGAATCGGGCCTTGTGGCGATCCACCAGCGCGATGGAAAGACGAGGTTGCGCGCCCAGAAGCAGGGCAAGTGGCTTCAAATGAAACTGACGGTTCAGGAAGAGCTGCGTTCCCGGTAGTTGGGACGGCAGGTCGAACTCGCGCCAGAAATTGCGGCTGCCGCAGGCAAACACCGCCCGGGCCCGGGCTTGATTGCCGTGCAGGTTCTCCGCCAGTTCTAGAATGCGATTCAAATCGGCGCGGGTGTTGCCGTTCTTGCTGTGCTTCTCGGCCTCGCGCAGGGCTTTGCGAACCAGGTCCTTGGCGAGAATAGTTTCTTCGCGATGCGATTTGTTTTGTGGAGTAGGAGGTTCGAAATAAAAGCTGAGGGCCAACCCGTCCGTGCCAGTGGTATGGAATTGAGCCAGCTCACGGATTTCTTCGCGGGTAATCATTACGATTTCTCCAGGGTCTACCGATAGTTTCAACCTTTTGCCGAGACCGGAACCATCCTGTCCGGCTTCGACTTAAAGCGGTTGGCGAGCGGGGCCAAGTGGCGCAAATGTTCACGCGCTAACTCGATGGAGGATCGCACCTCATCCGGCTTACGGTCGGTGATGACGCCAATTTCATCCAATGAAAATCCCTCGATCGCGTGCAGGATAAAGGCTTCGCGATCGGGGCGGCTGGCGCCTTCGAGGGCGAATTGCACCAGCGTAACCATTTCATCGGAAGAAGCGATGTCTTCGGGCGTAGATGCGCGGCGGTCAGCGATCACACTTTCCCCGGTCAGAGTTTCGTCCGGCTGATGGAATTGAAGTTCAGGTTCGTCGCTGGCGCGGACATTGGGACGGCGGGCCGAATCCTCGAGATGGACCGAGAGCAGGCTTTCCGGGCTGCGGGCAGAAAGGTCATCGATGGCCCGGATCGCCAACCGGTACAGCCACGGTTCCAGCGCCAAGCTTTCCGGTTTCTCGCCTCCATTGCTTCCATTGCTCAGGGCGCGGGCGATGGCCTCATCGATGACTTCCTCTTTAGTGACGGAGTCCGGAGTAATCTCCTCGGCCGTTTCACGGAAATAGAGTTCGCGCTCAACGAAGCGTTCCAGGCGACTGAGACTGGCATTTACATAGGAGCGAATGTCGTCGGAGGATGCTGTAGGCACACGTACGGCAGCGACGGTATCTTCGAAAGCAACCTGCGAGGGGGCGCGGAAATCTGCAACTCTCCGGCGCTGCCATTTATGCGAGTTCCGCAACAGGTCTTTGTGTTTGCTGATCTGCTGCAACAAGTCGTCAAAGGCGGCTTTCACGGCGGACGCGGCGCTGGCAGCGGATTTCTGAACGGCCATCTGGCCGGAGGGCAGACGCAAGTTCAGCGATACAGTGGTTCCCTCACGCGGCGAGTTCTGTTCCACTACTCCCCGTAAATGCACCAATTCGGGGCGAAAAACCTGCAGCCGCTTGCGCAGCTTCTCGACCAGGTGGTTGATGTCTTTTTCGATATCAGGAGTTTTGCGATCTCTATAAATGATGTGGACATTCATGCTCAGGCCTCGGATCACGGAAGAGATTCCGCGGAGATTTCCGGTTCCTTACAGACCGATTCTACACCCGCAGTTTAGGCGGCAAGCAAAATTTGCAGCGCTCGCCAGCATTTTGTTGCCCGATCTGGGTTAATTTGACACGCCCTTAAGCGCGGTCTCGGAAAAACCCCGGACCGCAGGCACAAAGGTCGGTTTCGATGGCAACTGGAGGGGGTATTGGCGATTCTAAAACGAGAGTTTATAAGGAGGCTTCATCAATGAAGTCATATTTCTGGAATTTGTTACTGGTTCTTAGCCTCGCGTTGTTCGAAAGCGCTTGCGGCGGCGGCGCTTCATCCCCGACGACGACCAGCGGCAGTAACGGGGGAACGGTTCCCGCCGTCTCACATGTACTCATCGTAGTAGAGGAAAATCACAGCTACGCGGACGTGGTCGGAAATAGCGGCATGCCCTATTTCAATGGTCTGGCGATTTCGTACGGATTGGCGACTCAGTATTACGCGAACGCCCATCCCTCTCTGCCGAACTACTTCGAGTTGACCGCCGGCGATGGAACTTCGGTGACAGGCGTCCTTGGCGATTTATACCCCGGACCCATGACTCAAGATAACGTTGTACGAGCATTGACCGGGGCTGGCAAGACATGGAAAAGCTACGCGGAATCTCTGCCTGCAATCGGGTATTTGGGTGGCGACAACGGTGCATATTTGAAGCAACACAATCCTTTTGCTTACTTTTCCGACGTAATCGGCAATTCCACCCAAGCCGCGAACATCGTACCGTTTAGTCAACTGGCGACTGACATTGCTAATAACAGCGTCCCTGCTTATGCATTCATAGCTCCCAACGTGAATGATGACGCACACGACTGCCCAACCGGAATGTCCAGTTGTACGGATGCGCAAAAGTTGGCCGTTGCCGACCAGTGGTTGCGAAACAATATTGATCCGGTGATCAAGAGCGCAGTTTTCCAGGATTCAATGATAGTGATAGTTTTCGACGAAGGAGATCTCACCGATATTGCGAATTTCGGCGGCCATGTGCCGGCAATCATTGTGAGTCCGAAGAGCAAAGCGGGGTATCAATCAGCAACTCTCTATCAACATCAGAGCGTGCTGCGATTGAGCCTGAAGGCGCTGGGCGTGACCGATCTTCCTGGTGACGCTGCAACAGCGCCCGACATGGGAGAATTTTTCCAGTAGTTCTCGAGGGTTTCAACAGATCTAAACCGCGACTGTGACCGAGGTTTCTGTGCGCGTCACCGGCCGGTACAGAGTATCGCGCTCGACGGGTTCCCGTCCGGCTTCGCGAATCAGCCGCATCAACTCTTCCCGGCGCATACCTTGTGGGGTGGTGGCGCCGGCATCGTGGTAGATCTTTTCCTCGATCACCGTGCCGTCGATGTCATCGGCCCCGAACCGCAATGCAATTTGGGCAATTTTAGCGGTCATCATCTGCCAGTAGGCTTTGGTGTGTGGAAAATTGTCGAGCACCAGGCGGCTTACGGCAATTTGCTTGATATCGAGTATCCCTGTCGTTTTCGGCAGGTGTTGTAGCGGGGTGTTGTCCGGGTGAAAGGCCAGTGGAATGAAAGTTTGAAAGCCGCCGGTTTGGTCCTGCAGATTGCGCAGTTTGAGCAGGTGATCGACACGGTCCTCGTCATTTTCCACGTGCCCATAGAGCATGGTCGCGTTGGACTTCAGGCCGATCTGGTGGGCGAGCTTCGCGGTCTCGAGCCACTGATCGCCATCAATTTTGTGATCGCAGATGATGTGGCGCACGCGGTCAGCGAAAATCTCGGCTCCGCCGCCCGGCAACGAGTCCACTCCCGCGGCCTGTAACTGCTCGAGCGTCTCGCGGATGGAAAGCTTGGCGCGTTTCGCCAGATAGGCGACCTCGACCATGGTGAAAGCTTTGAGATGGACTTGCGGGAAGCGCTGCTTCAAGCCGGAAATGAGGTCGAGGAAGTATTGGAACGGCAAATCAGGATGCAGTCCGCCGACGATGTGGAACTCGGTAACCGCTTCGCTGTAGCCGGTGGCTGCGGTCTGAAATGCCTCCTCGAGTGCCATCGTATAGGCGCCGGGCGTGTCTTTCTTTCGACCGAACGCGCAGAGGCGGCAGGCGGCCACACAAACGTTCGTCGGATTGATGTGGCGATTGACATTGAAGTAGGTTTTGTTGCCATGCATGCGCTCACGCACAGAGTTCGCCATCCAGCCGACGGCCAGGATATCGCCGGAGCGGTAGAGGGCGAGCGCGTCGTCGGCATCCAGACGCGCGTGGGCGAAGACCTTATCCTTGATGGCGTAGAGCCGGCGGTCGTCGCTCTCAAATGCATGATACTGATCTGCATGATCCTGCAATGGATGCGTCTTAGACATCACCTCGATCATACCGCACCAAGTATCGGAAGTCAGGCGGCGAGTCCTTTCCAAGTCAGGGCTAAATAATCGAGACGAGCCGCCCATTTTGCGAGTCAAAAAAGCACTTCGAAAAACTAGGCCCGCTTTCAATCCTGCATTTAAGATCAGCGGAAGGGAATGTTACTGGGTCTTAGGCTATGGAATAGGGAAGCTCGGCACCCGGTCTAGGCACCGGAGCCTCCCATCCTTCAGACAGAGAACCACTATGCTATTTGTGCTTGTTAGCGGTTAGCGCAGCCTGCTTGAGTTCCCGGCTGGCTTGGTCGAGCAACTCCTTGGCTTTGGCGGCGTGTCCATCCATGTCCCATTCATTGGCCTGCTGAGCCGCTTGGATTTTTTCGAAGGCTTGATCGCAAAGGCGTTGCGCCGCAGCCAGATTGGGGTGTCTTTTCGGACTGATGTTTTCTGCCGGTGGCTTCATTTGCGCGTTGACGAGACTTCCGAACAGCAAAGCAATACCCAACATGCTTCCTGAAAGCACTCTGTTCCTCTGCATCTCTATCCTCCTGAAAGATAAATTACTCGGTGATTGAACACATGGAAACTTACAAAGTTGCGGTTCCCGGTGTATTCTACGCCATTCTCGAAGGCCGACAAGCGGCACGTGTACCTTCAGTTGTTTCATGAGGTACATCCCCCTTTGGTTGATGATCTTTCGGGCTACGGATTAATCGTAATACTCCAACCCCAAATGCGTGATCAATTCCTCGCCTCGCAGATGCCGCAGCGTATTCTTTAACTTCATCAACTGGATGAACAGATCGTGTTCCGGATACAGTCCGGGGGCGGTCATCGGAGACTTGAAGTAAAAACTCAGCCACTCCTGAATGCCCAGCCCGCGCAGTTCCGCACTGCGCTGCGCCAGATCCATGAACAGCACCAAATCCAGCACGATGGGCGCGGCCAGAATGGAGTCGCGACACAAAAAATCGACCTTAATCTGCATGGGGTAACCGAGCCAGCCAAAGATATCGATATTGTCCCAGCCCTCTTTGTTGTCGCCGCGCGGCGGGTAGTAGTTGATGCGGACTTTGTGGGTGAAATTGCCGTAGAGTTCGGGGTAAAGTTCGGGTTGCAGAATGTGTTCGAGTACGGAAAGCTTGGACTCCTCCTTGGTCTTAAACGACCCGGGATCTTCGAGCACTTCCCCGTCGCGGTTGCCTAGAATGTTGGTCGAGAACCAGCCGTTGAGCCCGATCATGCGAGCTTTGAAGCCGGGGGCAAGGATGGTCTTGATCAGGGTCTGTCCGGTCTTGAAGTCCTTGCCGCAGATGGGAGCTTCGTTTTTTCGCGACAGCTCGCGCATGACCGGAAGGTCCACGGTGAGATTGGGGGCGCCGTTGGCAAAGGGTACGCCTTCCATCAGCGATGCGTAGGCATAGACCATCGACGGCGCGACGTTCTCGTCATTCTGCGTGAGCGCTTTCTCGAACGCTTTTATCGATTGATGAGCCGCGGTGGGCTCGATATAACTTTCCGTCGAGCCGCACCAGATGGTGATCAGGCGCGTGGCTCCAGAGGTTTTCTTGAAGTCGCGGATATCCGCTCGCACCTGCTCGGCCAAGTCCATCTTGTTTTTTCCCTTTTTGATGTTGGGGCCCTCGATCTTCTTTACGTAGTTATGATCGAAGACGGCTTTGCGCGGCTTGATGGAATCGAGAAAAGGTTTAACCTGGTCGAGCAATTCGCGATCGAGCACGCCGGCTTTTTTGGCCGCGGTGTACATGTCGTCTTCAAAAATATCCCAGCCGGTAAAGACCAGATCGT
Source organism: uncultured Acidobacteriota bacterium (assembly GCA_963832245.1). Classification (GTDB taxonomy): domain Bacteria; phylum Acidobacteriota; class Terriglobia; order Terriglobales; family Acidobacteriaceae; genus JABDBE01. The sequence continues at coordinate 134,501 of CAWHTG010000003.1, read as the reverse complement.
CGAGCCCGGCCAGGGGGACGAATTCCTTGATTTTTGGCGAGCGCGCGTCGGTGCGCTTGCCCAGGCGAATGGTTCCCATCTGGGTAAGCGAGCCGATGGGCTTAGCGATCCCCTTGCGCACGGCTTCGACGCCGGCCACAAAAGTGGTCGCGACCGCGCCCATGCCGGGGATCATTACGCCGAGCTTGCCTTTGGGTGATTGAATCTCGCTGCCGTTTTGTTTTCTGGTTTGAGTTCTCGCGGACTTCTGCCGAGTCGCCATCTGGTGGAGGCTTCCTTATGAGAGCTGGGATATACAGGTAAACACTTTATGTTCTCGTACGGAGAGTGGATTTGCAACTATATGCGGTTGAATGTGGAGGGGAAGGGCCCAACCGGCATGTGGTCACATCCGATGGAGTAAGAGTTCCGCGAGACCCGCGCACTTCGCTCCGCGGACAGGCGAAGAGGCCCGTCTTCTAATATTTATTTTGCTTCCAGGTCGACTATTTATTTTGCTTCCAGGTCGACGGCCTTGATCGGCAGATCCCAGTGGGCGTCGAGAATTTCGAAACGCCTCTGCTCTTCGCGTTCGTACGTTTCCTTGTCGGGGAATAACTGCTTCTTGAGGGCTTCCTCATCGAAGGGTTCATTGGCGACGGTGGCATTCTTGAAGACGATGGTCACGCGATAATCCCAGCGGCCATCTTCGGTGGTGTGGTAGCGCGGCTGATCCATCCAGACCTTGAGCATGCGGCCCATTTCGACTTCTTTGTTCAGCAACGGGTAGTGGTTCTTTTTGAACAGGCGCAGGAATTCGTCGGCGTGTCCCCATTTTGTTTTGTAGTAGTACTCGACCACGAAAGGTTGGCCAGGCGCGCCGGGTGCGCTCTGCGGGAAACCGAAGCTTGTGCACAGGAAAAATATGGCTAGTGTGATGATCATTTGTCTCATGATGCGTCTCCGTTGTGTACCGCGAACTCTGCGGGCGAGACGCCCGCAGAACAGCCGGCGGGACGCCGGCCCTACTGTGTGGCGCTGATGCGGTTTTGCCAATGCGACCACGCGAACCAGATTACTGCAGCCACCAAGACGATGCCGATGACCGCGTCGAACTGGTGGAAGTACTTTCCTAATCCGCGCCAGTTTTCGCCTAGCTTCATGCCTAGCCAGGCAAGTACGAAACACCATGGCCAGGAGCCCAGAAACGTGTAGAGATGAAATCGCCCTCTGGGCATGCGAGCGACTCCTGCGGGCAGAGCGATGAAGGTGCGAATTACCGGCAACAGCCTGGCGATGAAGACGGCGAGATATCCCCAGCGGGCGAAAAATCGGTCTGCCCAATCCAGTTCGCGCCGGCCCATCAAAATCCAGCGGCCGTATTTTTCTACCAGCGGACGGCCGCCGTAGCATCCGATCTCGTACGCGACCAGCGAGCCAACGTTGCAACCGATCGCTCCGGAAGTGGCGACCCAAAAGAGCTTCATTGTGCCTTCGTAGACCAGATAGCCGGCAAAGGGCATGATCAATTCGGAGGGCAGGGGGATGCAGGCTGATTCAATGGCCATGAGGAGGGTGAGGCCTCCGTAGCCGGTCGCGGCGATTACCGATTTGATGAAGACAAAAAGAACAGCGAGAATTTTCTCAGTCATGAAAAAATAATCTGTAGAGACGTAGCTTGCTACGTCTCGATTCGCAGGAAGACGTTGCCAGGAACGTCTCTACAGCAAGCAGCTAGAATGATCCTTCCTGAGTAAAGGTGAATCCGGGCAGGGATGCACCCTGTGCGCCTTTCGCAACTTTCACGCGCACAGTAGGCGCGTCGGGAGCGGTTACTTCCGCCGGCCGCAGCACGGCGTACTGCGAAAACACTTCGCTATATACCTTGGTGACGAGATAGTCCTTTCCGTCGTCGTCCTTGCGCCAGACCTGCCCGAGTTGGATGGACTTCACGGCCACGTTTCCTCAGCTTTGTTAGGTCACTTCCAGACTACCTAGCGTGCAGGTTGGCGTCAATTGGACTGCACGGGTACTCTGGATTACCAAAGGATCACTCTTTGGAACTGGCTCGCGGACTCTGCCACGCGCTATTCCGCTTCGGCCGCGAGCGGGACCTTCGAGGACGCCGCCCTCCCTCGGGGTTGATTCTGCTAACATCTAGGCTCAATTCCAAGCCACAGGAAAGCACCATGGTACGCGGCATAGTTCCTCGCCAACCGGCAAAAACTGGGCGTCACGAAGGAGCGCGCGTCGAGCGTGCGCTCACGAAAACTCGCGGGCTGCGCCCGGGCCGGCCGGGTCAGAGACCCAGCCCTACACAGGCTCCGCAGAAGACGACAAGGGCCCGCAGTGCGAAGAGGTATGATCCTGTCGCGCCGGAGCGGGTCGCCGAAATCCTGAAGCGGCTCGACCAGCTTTATCCCGATGTGACCTGTGCGCTTACTCACAAGGACGCGTGGCAGTTGTTGGTAGCCACAATTTTATCGGCGCAGTCGACTGACGTGAACGTTAACCGGGTAACGCCGGAATTGTTTCGCAAATACCCCACGGTCGCGGACTTCGCCGCGCTCACGCCAGAACAGCTCGAACCGGACGTTCGTTCAACAGGTTTTTTCCGCAACAAGTCGAAGTCGGTTGTGGGAGCGGCGAAGAAAATCATGAGCGATTACGGGGGCCAGGTTCCCGACGACATGACGCGGCTTCTTACCTTGCCCGGAGTGGCGCGGAAGACTGCCAATGTCGTCCTGGGCACGTGGTTCAAAAAAGCGGACGGCGTGGTCGTGGACACTCACGTCACCCGCATCGCGCGCCGCCTCGAACTTACCAAGAATACGGATGCTCCCAAGATCGAACAGGATTTAATGCAGGTGATCCCACGCGAGAAGTGGATTTTATTCGCGCACCAGCTTATCTGGCATGGGCGCAAGTTGTGCTTCGCCCGCCGGCCTAAGTGCGTGGACTGTGCGCTGGAGAATATTTGCCATGCTGGTGATAAGACGTGGAGCACGGTGGAAATGCATAAAGCCGCGAAGTTGTAAACGGGCACTTGGATTTGTGCCGGAATTTCTGTGAGCTTTTTTCTGTCGCTCAAACTGTAGAAACGTTGCTGGCAACGTTTCTACCAGAAGGGATCTTCGTGGAAGCCTGACAGTGTCGGATAATCGCAAGCTCACTCTCTGCTAGACTTTTCATTCTGAACTCGTCTAACGACTCTTCGGGACTCGCATGCGTATTTTCATCTCGTTTGTTATCGTCATATTCATGAGTACTTTTGCCTCGGCCCAGACGTTGCCCGCCTCTCAGGCTATTACTGATCCCAAGCAGATCGCCAGCAAGCCCAACGCGCAGGTGGAGCAGAGCCAGCAGAGTCTCTCCATTGAGAAACTCTACATGACGCGCCAGGTGGGCAGTGCGTCGTGGTCACCTGATGGCAAGACGATTGTGTTTGTCAGCAACATCAGTGGCCGCAACAATCTTTGGCTGGTGCCAGCGGAGGGTGGCTGGCCGACGCAGCTTACGGTCAGCGATCAGCGGCAGACGGCGCCGGCGTGGTCGCCGGACGGCAAGTGGATCGCGTACATGTCCGACTATGACGGAGATGAGCAGTGGGACATTTTTATCGTTTCGCCGAAGACTGGGCAAGTGGTGAATTTGACTCATACTCGCGAGATCGCCGAAGAGAATCCCCGATGGTCGCACGATGGCCGCTATCTCGCGTACATGGTGAAACCGAAGACGTCTTCGGTGTTTGAAATCGATGTTTACGACATGCTGATGCGCGATGTGAAACACATCACCACCGGCACGTCCGCCGATAAACTGAATGACAATCCGATCTGGTCGCATGACGGCAAATGGGTCGCGTATACGCAGGAGCAGGCCAAAGGAACGGATTCGAATATCTTCGTGGCGGAGGTCGCAACCGGCCAGAGTTCCTTGCTCACTCCGCACGATGGTGAACAGCTTTACCGCTGCGATGATTTCTCCCCCGACGGCAAGAGGCTGCTGATCACGTCCAATGCCGCGAATGGCTACGAGAATGTTGGGTTGCTGGACATTGCGACTAAGAAAATTGCGTGGCTCACCAAGGAAAAGTGGGAAATCAGTGGAGGCAACTTTTCGCCGGACGGCAGGAGTGTCGCCTGGACGGCGAATGTCGAAGGCAACACTGATATCTATTTGCATGACCTCGTCACCAACAAGACTGCAGCGTTGCCACTGCCTAAAGGGGTGAATCAGCTCGCTGGCGAACATTCCGCTTTCAGCAAGGACGGATCGCGCCTGCTATACAACCACAACGGGGCAATTGCTCCCGGAGATCTTTGGGTTTACCAACTCGCAACCGGGAAATCGCGGCAGGTGACGCATTCGCTGGTGGCTGGTGTGCACTCAGAAGACATGGTCGAGCCGCTTCTGGCGCATTACCCAAGCCGCGACGACAAGTGGACGATTTCTGCCTTCGTCTATGTGCCTTACAACATGGTGCGCAACGGCGAGAACGCGGCGATTGTTTATGTGCATGGTGGACCTACGGCGCAGTCGACGAATTCGTTTAACCGATTTATTCAGCACATGGTCAACCAGGGATACATGGTGATTGCGCCGAACTACCGTGGATCGACTGGCTATGGAAAGCAATTCCAGCAGGCGAATCTGTTTGACATGGGCGGCGGTGATTTGCAGGACGTGCTGGCGGCGGCGGATTTTATCAAGCAGACTGGTTTTCTCGATCCCAAGAAAATCGTTCTGATGGGCGGCAGCTACGGCGGCTACCTAACTATGATGGGCGTGACAAAAGCGCCCGAGGTTTGGGGAGCGGGGGTTCCGATCGTGCCCTTTGTCAACTGGTTTACGGAAATCGAAAACGAGGATCCGGTGTTGCAGCAATCTGATATGGCGACCATGGGCGATCCGGAGAAGAACAAGGCACTGTTCCAGGATCGGTCGCCGATCTTATTCGTGGATCAGATTAAAGCGCCGTTGTTGCTGCTGGCAGGTGGGAACGATCCGCGCTGTCCCAAGGAAGAGTCTCAGCAGGTAGTGGATGCGGTTAAGAAGGGCGGGGGGAAGGTCGAGTACAAGGTCTATGAGAACGAAGGCCACGGCTTTGCGCGGGTGGAGAATCAGATTGACGCTTATCAGCGCGTGTCCGGGTTTTTGAAAGCGCATGTTCCGCCGGCCGAATGTAAGTGCTCGCTGAGCGAGTAGATTTCAGTAGTGTGTGGAGACGGGTCTTCGACCCGTCGATTCGACCGCAGGTCGCCAGCCGCCCTGTGTGCGGCAACCGGGTCAGAGACCCGGTTCCACACGAGCTAGAGCTTTGATCAAACCTGGGATCGTGTATTCCGTTGCTTCGACGTCGACTGGAAGATTTAGTTCGCGAAGTGTCGACGAGGTGACTGGACCAATAGAAGCCAAACGTATGCCGTTAAGCTGCCGGTTCCCTCCCACCAGTGCGACAAAGTTTCTCACCGTCGACGAACTGGTAAATGTAATTACGTGCGGACGACGCTTTGGGTCTTTCAGGGTTGCTCGCAGGCGCGTTCGGGAAGATTGCGGAATTACGGTTTCGTAAGCTTCCACAACGTCAACCTTAGCTCCGAGTTTGCGCAATTCCCGTGGGATTACATCGCGAGCGATCCTGGCCCGGGCCAATAACACGCGCTTTCCTGCTATCTGATTGCGCAGGCTTTCGACGACCGATTCGGCGACGTATTCTTCAGGAACAACGTTTACTTCGATACAGCGCTTTTCGATCGCCTTTCTCGTCGAAGGTCCGATGGCCGCTACTTTCAAGTGCTTCAGGCGTTGGTTGGTCAGGCCGAGTTTATTCAGACGCTCCCACAGCGCTTCGACTCCGTTCACGCTGGTTAGGATGAGCCAATCGTAGTTGTGCGAATTCTTGAGCGCTGAATCCAGAGGCTTGTAAGAGCGCGGCTTGCGGATTTCGATAAAAGGAATCTCAATGACCTCGGCTCCCAATTCGCGCAGGCCCGAGGAAAGCGCGCTGGCCTGATGGCGTGCACGGCCGACGAGAATGCGCAGTCCAGAGAGCGGCAACTTAGGTTCCGCGGGCGACCGAGAATTCGTCATCGAAATCAGCGCCCCAATCCCTCTTGCTGCATTAGCTCGGCCACCCCCGAAATGTTCGAGTCTTTGCTTTGGTTAAGCGATTGGATGACTTGCGATTGTTCTCCCTTCGTTCGATTTTGGCTGAGCTTGAACTTTGCCTCCAATCTCTTCACCTTTATTTCGAAGCCCACAATATGCTTCATCATCCGGCTGCGATATTCATCGCTTAGTTCGGACCACTGCGCCATGTAGGAAGATTCGAAGGTGTTGATTGTGCGGTGTAGCGTTTCTTTCAGGTGATGCTCATCGTGGAACAAAGCGGATTCACCATAGACGTGAATAGCGGCATAGTTCCAGGTGGGGACGCTCTCTCGAAGCTCGTACAAGCTGGGTGAAATGTAAGCGTGGGGGCCGTGAAAGATTATCAGGGACTCCTCGCCTTCCTTCATGGACTTCCAGTGCGGATTTGCCTTCGCCATGTGGCCGCGCACTATAACCTGCTCTTCAACGTCGTCTATGAGGCATGGGAGATGAGTGGCGAAGGGAATACCATCGACATTGGAAACCAGGATAGCGAATGGATTTGCCCTCATGAAAGCTAGGGTAGCAGAGCGATCTTTCTGGCGGTTAAATTCAGGTATGTACACTTCGTATCTCCGGTTACTGGCTGAGATTGTTGCAAGAATTCCCAGTTGCACTATTTCTGGGGCCGGCATTCGGGGATCTTTTCGACTCCGTCCCTCCTCCGCTTCGCGAAGCAGCTACTCCGCTCAAGATGACAATGTAATTGTTGGCTCGAGAGGACAATGGAGCTGTCCGCTCAAGATGACAATTTTCGATTAGGGTTGCTGCGGTACGGCTATTCCCTGCCCATAGACTGCTTCCAAGATCGCATCTCCGCCGCGCTGGAGCAAGGTGTCGCCTACGGATTCTCCGAGTTGAATGGGGTCGGTGCCGTCTCGCGACTCGCGCAGAAGCTTCGATCCGTCGGGATCGGCCACGATCGCCTCGAGGTGCAACTGTCCGCTGCGGACTTCGGCGAAAGCGCCGATGGGTACCTGGCAGCCGCCTCCCAGCTGGTTGAGCAGCGCCCGCTCGCACATAGTCGTAGCGCGCGCCGTAGCGTCTTCCAGGAAACTAACATGCTGTCGTGTCATCGTGTCGCCGGCGCGAATCTCGATTCCCAAAGCCCCTTGCCCGGCTGCGGGGCACATGATCTCCGCGGAAATCACTTGCTTGATAAGTTCGGTCTTGCCCAGCCGGTTCAGACCGGCTGCCGCCAGAATAATGGCATCATATTCGCCGGCTTCCAGCTTGCGCAGGCGAGTATCCACATTCCCGCGTAGCGGATAGATGTCGAGGTCAGGACGCACGGCTTTCAATTGCGCCTGGCGGCGTAGGCTGCTGGTGCCAACCCGTGCTCGCCGCGGAAGGTCTTCAATGGAATTGTATTTACAGGAGCAGAATACGTCGCGCGGATTTTCCCGCGCGGTAATTGCTGCGATCTCAAACCCCGGGGAAATCTCGGTGGGAAGGTCTTTCAGACTATGCACCGCGAGGTCGATCTGTCCTTCGGCCAGCGCTTCTTCGATCTCCTTGGTGAACATGCCTTTGGTTCCGACCTTGGCGAGAGCAACGTCAGTGATCTTGTCGCCCGTAGTCTTGATGATCTCGAGTTCGACTTCGTGACCGTGTTCACGAAGCAAGGCGCTGATGTGATTGGCTTGCCAAAGCGCGAGTTGAGAGCCTCGGGAGCCGATGCGGAGGCGTGCCATCAGGCGCGTCCTTCGGGTCCGCCGCCAGCCGCCTTTTTGTCTTTTTCCTTTTCTTGAAGATTAAACAAACGGCGCACTATATCGACTACCGTCGTGGCTTCGGACTCGCGGGCCGCGGTCTTCAAGGTGCTGATGGGCGTGTGCATGATCTTGTTCACAATGCCGTGGGTGAGCGTGTCAATCGCGAACTCCTGCTCGGGAGATAACGGGCCGAGACGTCCGCGCACCCGGTCGATTTCAGCCTGGCGGATGGTTTCCAAATGGTCCTGCAAAGAAACGATAGTAGGGATGACGTCGAGGGTTTGCAGGCGAGCCTGAAAACGTACGACTTCGCTCTCGATAATGTCGGCGGCGCGCTCGGCCTCCTTTTTGCGATCCGCCACGTGCGAGGAGACGGCCTGCTGCAGATCGTCGATGTCGTAGACGAAAATTCCGTCCACCTTGTTCATCTCCGGATCAACGTCGCGCGGTACCGCGATGTCGATGAAGAACATGGGACGATTCTTGCGGCGGCTCATGAAAAGTTCGCCGTGCTCACGGCGGAAGATGGCGTGCGGAGCGCCAGTCGAGGTAATGACGATGTCGCCTTTGTCGCACGTGTCGTACAGGCGGCTGAATTCTATGGCTTGGCCGTCGAATTTCTGGGCCAGGCGAATGGCCCTGTCGTAGGTGCGATTGGCGACAAAGATCGACGCGGCACCGTGGGCAAGTAGATGACGTGCCGCCAACTCGCTCATCTTCCCTGCCCCCACGAGGTACACATGTTTACCGTTCAGCGACCCGAAAATCTTCTTGGCGAGCTCGACTGCAACCGAGGCTACTGAGACAGCGGATGAGCCCACCGCTGTTTCGGTACGCACCCGTTTAGCCACCGCAAAAGCTCGAGTCAGAAGCAAGTCCAGTTGGGAATGAATTGCGCCCACCGCCCGCGCGGTGGCATACGCTTCTTTCACCTGCCCCAAAATTTGCGCCTCGCCGACGACCATCGAGTCCAGGCTCGACGTCACTCGAAACAGATGGCGAATGGCATCCTGTTCGCGATATTCGTAGAGGTGTGGCGCCAGATCGGCGTGCTCGATTTGGAAATAGTTGCCCAGAAATCCGCGCAGGTCGGCGCTCCCGTTCTTGGTTTGGGCCAACAATTCCACGCGATTGCAGGTGCTCAGAATCAACCCCTCGTCAATGCCGGGATGCTCAGTGAAGCGCTTCAGGGCCTCGGGCAATCGCGACTCCGGAATCGCCAGGCGTTCGCGCACCTCGACCGGCGCACTGTTGTGATTGACGCCGATGAGCTGGAAGTTCATGACTGTGCGAACCTGTGAATCGCGCTGAAGTAATTGGCCGCCCATGCGATGATGGCAAAAACAAATGCTCCGGCGGCCAGATAGGCGGCGCGTCGGCCCCGCCATCCCGCGCTCCAGCGGGTGTAGAGCAGGATCAGGTATACGACCCACATCAGGATAGAGAGCAAAATCTTAGGGTCAAGGAGATCCACGCGTCCAAAGGTCGATTGAGCGACAACCGTACCCGCGATCAGACCCAGCGTCATAAAGGGAAAGCCGAGCAGCAACGATCGGAATCCAATCTCGTCGATCACTTCGAGTGCGGGCAGGCGTGAGAGAAATCCGCCCGACTTCTTCGATTTTAAGGAACGCTCCTGGATGAGGTAAAGCAGGCTGGCGCCAAAGCTCAATATCAGCGCCGCATAGCCGGTGAAGATCAGCGCAATATGGGCAAACAGCCAGCCCGTCCGCAACCCTGGAGAGGTAAACAGAAATGGCTGCTGGCCGGTTGCGGCAACGAAGGTAAGCAGAAAGACAAGAGGAAAAACAACAATGCCCGGAGAAGTGGTTTGGTACACCAGGTACACGAGCATGAATACGACCATGATCAGGAAACCTAGTACAGATTCAGCATTGTGCACGGAGGCCAGTGTGATTTGACCCGTGAGGAGGATGGAATCGGTGAGGGAAACGAAATGGAAGACCATCCCAAGATAAGCTGCGTGCAAGGCGATCTTGTTCAGCAGGTCGCTGGTGCGGGTTAGCGCCACCAGCGCGTACAGCAGACCGACGGCATAGCAACCCAACGCAACTCGCAGCCAAAGTATGGGCATAACTTAATCTACCGTCCCAGGCGGGTTCGGGCATCCTCTCCCAACCGCTTGAGTGATTATAGTCTGCCCTGTGAATGGAGCAGCCGGCAGTTCAGACGATCACACCTTATTGTGACGCTGATCACAAAGTGGCCGAGGAAGTTCACCGAAGTATCCCCGTTAGTCTCGTTATCAATCGATGCCCAACGCGGTCAGAAGTTGCTCAAGAATTTGACCGTTAATGACGAGGCGTCGGCCGTCCCCCATCATATTCTCGACCTCGTCGAAAGCCTTGAATAGACGCATCTTGACCGCCCCGTATTGTTCGGCCTCCGTGAGGGAACGATTGTGGCTTGCTGCCCAATCTCTTGTGGCGTGCTCCAGAAGGAAAACGCTGACCGCGAAAGTCGTCTTCCGATCGGAAGTAACGTCGAAAATGTATTCGGCAGCAGCGGCTTCCAACGAATTTGTCATCGCCGCGCGTTTTCCCACGAAGTAATACTGGTAAACATATCCCTGCCCACCGGTATAGGTTTTCATGCGGCGGATGGTCATTGGGTCTTACGCGCAACTGCACGAGCGAGGACGCTCGCGCCTACACTTAAATTTCGATTCTCGCATCCCGCAACCGCTTGACCGCGGTCTCAGAGGACAGTGGCGAATAATACACCTCTTTGAAGGTATACGACTTTGCCTTGGCGGCGAGGACTGGCAAAATCTCGATGTGCCAGTGATAATCCTCGTCGATCGTCTTCCAGTAGCCCAGGTTTCCCGAGCGGTGCAGGCTGTTGGGCGAAGTATGCAACACGAGATGGAAATCTTCGGTAATCGTACGTATTCGCTGTAAAGTGCGTCGCAGCAGCGCGCCTAAGTCGCGCATCGTTCCCGGACGATTCAGTCCGAAGCGTTCGAAAGCAGCCTCGTGAGTGCGCGGCATGATCCAAGTCTCGTACGGCACACGTGGTGCGTAAGGACAAAGCGCAATAAAGTCGCCTCGAATCTCGATCACGCGTAGATCTTGCTTCTCTTCCTGGGAAATGATGTCGCAGAAAACGCACCGTTCTTTGGTATCAAAATACTCGCGGGCGGCGCGCAGTTCGTACAGTACGCGGCGAGGCACGAAGGTGGTCGCGGTAAGCTGCGAACTGGGGTGTTCGAATTCCTGTCCGGCGCTGTTTCCGTGGTCCTTGTAGATACTCACATATTTGAAACGCCCGTCGCGCTTAAGATCCTGAATGCGCTGTGCCGCAAGCAGCAGGAATTGTTCGATCTCAGAGTCGTTTGCATTCCATAGGTGCCGGTCGTGCGAGAGATTTTCCACCAAGACTTCATGCGCGCCGATCGGGCGCATACGGTCGTAGATACCGTCTCCGCGCCGGGTTGGCTCGCCCTCGATGTGGTAAAGGGCGGTGGGATGGACGACAGAGCGCGCCGACCAGGCCGCTCCGGATACGCCAGACATCGTGGCGACGAGTTGCGGGGGTTCGCGAGAATCGGGACAGAACCGGCAAAACGCTTCGGAACGCGGCGCGTTATCGGAAGCATCGTCGCCGGTAATAACCCAGGAGCGAGTGATCGGATCCTTGCGTAGTTCCATGCACAAGGAGATCACCTAGTCGCAATTGCGTCAACTGGGTTCCCGGATTTGCACCGGGCGGCGACGGACTGCGGTTTGTTATAATCCGCGCACGAAGCCGCCCGAGATGACCGAGCCGTCCACTCCGCTGATGCGGCAGTACGCCGCTATCAAGAAGGAACATCCTAGCGCCTTGCTGTTTTTCCGGCTGGGGGATTTTTACGAGCTTTTTTTTGATGACGCTGTTCTAGCCTCGCGCGAGCTACAGATCACACTTACCTCCCGCAACAAAGAAAAAGGCATCGCCGTGCCCATGTGCGGCGTTCCGTATCACGCCGCCGAAGGATATATTTCCAAGCTCATCCGCAAAGGATTCAAGGTGGCAATCTGCGAGCAGATGGAGAACCCCTCCGTGGCCAAGAAGTTAGTGCGACGCGAGGTCACGCGGGTGGTCACGCCCGGCACGGCTGCGGATTCGTCGCTGAGTTCTGAAGAAAATAACTTCCTCGCTGCAGTGGCCCAGACCGGAGATCGAGTAGGGTTCGCGGCTCTAGATCTCTCAACTGGCGAATTCCGCGCCACTGAATTCAGCGGAGAATACGCTGGAAAGCGGATCCAGGAAGAATTGCAGCAGTTGAGACCGAAAGAAGTGTTGTATGGCTCGGCGGCTCCGTTGTTCGAGCACGAACGACCGCGTGGGGAGGGGCGCCCACGCGCGTCTGGTCTCCCAATGGGCGGTAGTGCGGGATTCGCTGAAACTCCACTCGATGATTGGGTATTCGCGCCCGACCATGCCATCCCCTTACTCGAAAATCATTTTGGCGTCCTATCGCTTGAGGGCTTTGGACTCGCGGGAAAACCGGCCGCAGCCTCGGCCGCCGGCGCCATTCTGTACTACGTTCGCTCCACGCAACGAGGAACTTTGGATCATGTTGACCGGGTCGGTTTCTACGAACGGCAGAATTATTTGGTGCTCGACGCGGTAACCGTGCGAAATTTGGAACTGATCGAGCCTCTGTTTGCCGGAACCGACGTCGGCGTGACTCTGTTCCGTTCCATCGACGCGACAGTCACACCCATGGGCAAACGTCTGCTGCGTTCGTGGTTGCTGCGGCCGTCGATCGAAGTAACTGAGATCAATACTCGGTTGGACGCAGTCGAGACGCAGGTCAACGAAACCATAGCGCGCGAGGAGTTGCGGCGAGCCCTGGATGGGATTCTTGATCTGGAGCGCTTGCTCAGCCGGGTGACGCTGGAAACCGCGAATCCCCGAGACGTGCTCGCTCTGGCTGCATCACTGAGAAAGATTCCGGAACTGCGAGTTGGGTTGTCAAGGTTCGCGACCAATCGGCTGACGACCCTGCACGGGTCGATCGATGAACTAGCCGATTTGCGGGACAGAATCGGCAAAACCATCGTTCCCGAACCCCCCATTTCGCTCGCTGACGGTGGTGTGATTGAGAGCGGCGTGGACAAAGAACTTGATGCGCTTCGTGACCTGAGCCGCAACAGCAAGCAATTCCTGGCGCAGATCGAGCAACGCGAGCGTCAGCGTACGGGAATCAATTCTCTGAAGGTGAAGTTCAATTCTATTTTTGGCTATTATCTCGAAGTCTCCAAACCTAATCTGCATCTGGTTCCCGCCGATTACGAGCGCAAGCAGACGCTGGTCAACGCTGAACGCTTTACCACTCCCGAACTCAAAGAGTATGAGTCAAAAATCCTCGATGCGCAGGAAAAGATCGTCGAGATCGAGCGGCGCCTTTTCGCAGAACTGCGTTCGGCCATTGCCGGCGAAGCCCGGCGCATCCGACAGACTGCACTCGCGCTCGCCGAAGTAGATGTGCTTTCGGGATTGGCACACGTCGCAGCTTTGCGCAACTATTGCCGGCCGAAGTTTGACGACTCTGCCGATGTCGAAATTGTAGGCGGAAGGCATCCCGTGATTGAGCAGCAGGAAATGGCGGGTGGCAATGAGCGCTTTGTGCCCAATGACCTGTATCTAAACTCGACTACACACACGGTGCTAGTCCTTACCGGTCCAAACATGGGTGGTAAATCGACCTATCTTCGGCAAGCGGCGTTGATCGTGATTCTGGCGCAGATGGGATCATTGGTACCCGCGGCGTCGGCACGACTGGGCGTAGTGGATCGCGTGTTCACCCGCATCGGCGCGAGCGACAACCTGGCACGCGGACGTTCCACGTTTATGGTGGAGATGACGGAAACAGCGGCGATCCTGCACACGGCAACGGCGCGGTCACTCATTCTGCTTGACGAGGTTGGACGTGGCACCGCCACTTATGATGGATTGGCAATTGCCTGGGCTGCGGTCGAATATATTCATGCCCGCATGCGGTCCAAAACCCTTTTCGCCACACATTATTTTGAATTGACGGAGCTGGCCGAGCGGCTTTCGGGAGTGAAGAATTATCACGTATCGGTGAAAGAGACCGCCGGCGGAATTGTGTTTCTGAGGAAGGTAGAACCAGGCGCGGCCGATCGCAGCTACGGAATCGAAGTGGCGAAGCTCGCCGGGCTGCCGAATGAAGTTATTGAGCGGGCGCGTGAAGTTTTGTCGGAACATGAAACCGCAGAACAACGAGTGACCGAGCAATTGGCTAGCGACGAGTTGCGTCCCCGCCCTCCGGCTCAACTCACAATCTTCACACCGCTGTCGCAGCCAGTTTTGGAAAAACTGCGCGAGGTGGACTTGAATCGCTTGACCCCGCTCGAAGCGCTGAATTTGTTGGCGGAATTGAAAAAACAGGTGGATTGAAGAAAACATCGTCAATTTCCGGGGAGATCGGTCGACTGCTCATCATCGGCTTCGACGGCACCGAGATGTCGCCGCGGCTTCGTTCCCTACTTACACGCCTGCAGCCCTCAGGCGTGATTCTTTTCGCGCGCAATATTGCCAGTGGAGAGCAGACTCACCGGTTGCTCAATGAATGCCAATCATGCGTCTCCACGCGTTTGTTCACCTGTGTGGACATGGAAGGCGGACGAGTGGATCGCTTTCGCAATGTTACCGGGCCCACGCCCTCCGCGGCAGATGTATTCTCCTCCGGCGATCGCATACTCTATCGCAAGCACGGAAAGATTATTGGCGAATCTTGCCGGACCTTAGGTTTCAACACGGATTTTGCTCCGCTTGTCGATCTGGCGCTTGCTGCATCGCGCAATGTTATGAGCTCACGTGCGGTGTCTGCCGATCCCAAAGAAGTTACAAGGTACGCGCGCGAATTTCTGGCAGGACTCGGCTCAGCAGGCGTGCTGGGAGCGATCAAACATTTCCCCGGGCTCGGCGAAGCGAATCTCGACACCCATCTTGAACTCCCTAATGTCGGAAAGCCATGGAAGAAGCTATGGGAGGCAGACATAGCTCCATACCGTGCGTTGCGGCGCGAATCACCTTTAGTTCTGGTCGGCCATGCTGCTTATCCTGCGGTGACTCGCGATCACACACCGGCCTCTTTGTCGAAAAAATGGATAACCGATGTTTTGCGTAAGAAGATCGGTTACCGCGGTCTTGTGGTTTCTGATGACCTCGAGATGGGCGGCGTGCTGAAAGCTGCTCCCATTGAGCAAGCCGCGGTAGAGCACGTCCGCGCCGGCGGCGATCTGTGCCTGATCTGTCACATCGAGGAAGGCATTATTCGTTCCTACGAAGCGCTGGTGAAAGAGGTGGAGCGCGATGCGAAATTTGCTCGGCGTGCCAAGGAATCGATTGCACGGGTGCTCACGTTGAAGAAGAAATCCAAAGAGTTGAAGCGTCGGACTCCTCCCCCGATTGCGGTGAAACTTGAGAAGGTTTCACGTCAGTTGTGGGAGTTCAGCGAACAGGTGCGG
The DNA here is from genome assembly GCA_963832245.1 of uncultured Acidobacteriota bacterium. Classification (GTDB taxonomy): domain Bacteria; phylum Acidobacteriota; class Terriglobia; order Terriglobales; family Acidobacteriaceae; genus JABDBE01. The sequence continues at coordinate 119,152 of CAWHTG010000003.1, read as the reverse complement.
CTGGCAACGATAAGACGGCAGGATCGGGCATGATCGTTGCCGGGGTGATGAGCGGGACGTCCGTCGACGGAATCAACGTTGCGATCGTGCGGGTATCCGCTTCATCGGCGAGTCGGGCGAGGACGCATGGCCTCCACCTTCTGGCGCATGCCGAGTATCCTTATCCGAAACCAGTTCGGCGCGCCGTCTTGGCGGCGATGAACTCGAGTAATGCCAGCGTGGCTGACTTAGCCAGGTTGAACTTTTTGCTCGCTGAACTTTACGCGGACGCGCTACTTGCCACGCAGCGCCGCTTTCATCTCAAAATAGAGCTTGTGGGATGTCATGGTCAGACGCTGTATCACCAGGGCGAGGCTGCTCGGTTTTTGGGACGTAAGCTTGCGGTCACTTGGCAAACTGGCGAGGGTGCTGTGGTGGCTGCACGCGTTGGCGTTCCCGTGGTTTCTGATTTCCGGCCTGCCGATATGGCTGTCGGCGGTAAAGGAGCGCCACTGGTTCCCTTCCTCGACTTTCTTCTGTATCGCGACACTCGTGTGGGCCGGATTGTGCAGAACATCGGCGGAATCGCAAACTTCACCGCGATTCCTGCTGGCGCTTCTCCTAGTCAGGTACTGGCCTTCGACACTGGTCCGGGCAACATGGTTATCGATGCCGTCACCCAGCAGTTGTTTGGCAAGCCGTACGATCGTGATGGGAGAATCGCTGGCTCCGGCGTCATACTCGACCATGTGATCCGCAATATTTTGGGTGGGCCATTCTTTCGCCGCAAACCACCAAGGACTGCGGGACGCGAAGAATTCGGACGCGAGTTTACGCAGGCGTTCGTCCGTCGTTGCGGGCATGCGGATAAACGCGATGTCGTCGCCACAGCCACAGCGTTGACCGCCAAGTCCATCGCCGATGCGCTTCGACGATTCGTGCTGCGCCGACCAGGCACGTTTCGAGATTTCATCGTTTCCGGCGGCGGTGCGAATAATCCAACTCTAATGGCGATGCTGGCAAACGAATTGCGTCTCCTTGGTCTGCAGATTCGCTCCTCCGACGAGTTCGGACTGCCCTCGGGGGCCAAGGAAGCCGCGGCATTCGCACTGCTGGCTTTCCAGACATGGCATCGGAAGCCGTCGAACCTTCCCTCGGCAACCGGAGCAAAGAGGGCCGCGATTTTGGGGAAGATTTCTTATGCGTGAGAGGAAATCCTTTCGCCGCATTGCGGCGAATGCACAGCCGAGGGCGGCGGTGCCCACGTGGTCTTTGCGAATCCAATCGCTTGTGGCCATCGCCTTGCTTCTTCCGTTGTTCTCCTGCTCCAGCAAGCCTGATCCCAACACGCTGGTGATGATCATCGAGAATAGCCCCACCAATTTGGACCCACGAATTGGTCTGGATGCGCAGTCTGAGCGGATTGATGAACTGCTCTTCGACGACCTGTGTACCCGCGATGAGCACTTAAACGTTCGGCCGGGGTTAGCGGAGCGCTGGGAAGTCCCCGACCCTCTCACCTATATATTCCACTTGCATCGCGGAGCGACATTTCACGACGGGCGGCCACTCACTTCGCGCGATGTGAAGTGGACCTTCGATTCCCTGCTGCAGGGAAAGATTCGCAGTACGAAAGCAGCCGCGTATCGACCCGTTGATCACATCGACGCGCCCGACGACTTCACGGTCGTGTTTCACCTGAAACAGCCATTCGCGACTCTGTTGTGGAATGTGTCGGATGGCGCAATCGGAATCGTTCCCTACGGCAATGGTGAGGAGATCAGCCGCCATCCTATCGGTTCAGGCCCGTTCCGTTTCGTCAGCGCTGAACCGGACAAAGAAGTCATCCTCGAACGCAACGATGCATACTGGGGCGAGAAGGCGCGGCTGAAACGGGTGCGCTTCGCGGTGATTCCCGATGCCACAACGCGGGCGCTCGAATTGCGCAAGGGCAGTGCCGACATTGCGGTCACTTCCCTAACCGGCGACATGGTGCGGGCGCTCGAACGCGAGGCCAATCTCGAGGTCCTGCACGCTCCGGGCACGGTGCTGCAATATCTAGCGTTCAATACTCGCGATCCAATCCTTAAAGATGTGCGGGTGCGGCAGGCTTTGGCGTATGCCATCGACCGAGCGCCGATGATTCACTATGTGCTGCGCGATTTTGCGCGGGCCGCGTACAGCCTGCTTCCTCCCGAGAGTTGGGCGTACAACGGTGATGTGCAGCGCTACGACTACAATCCTGATCGGGCGCGGCAATTGCTTGAGCAGGCCGGATATCCAGCCGTGAATGGCGTGCGCTTCCATCTCACCATGAAAACCTCGACCGACGAGAACCCGCGGTTGATAGCTGCCGTCGTGCAGCAGCAGTTGCGCGATGTCGGCGTCGCCCTCGACATTCGGACTTTCGAGTTCGCCACTTTTTTTTCCGACATCACGCGCGGCGCCTATCAAGTGCACTCTTTGCGTTGGGTTGGAGGGAATGAAGACCCTGACATCTTTGAGTACGTATTTCATTCGGCGAAATTTTCGCCGCACGGCGCCAATCGAACCTACTACGCCAACCCGCGCGTGGATGCGCTGATCGACCAGGCACGCGGCGAACTGGACCAGAATGCGCGCAGACAGGTTTATAACGCGATCCAGCAGATCCTGGCCGAAGACGTGCCTTATATCAACCTGTGGTACTTCGAGAACGTGATGGTGCATACGAAGCGTGTTAAGAATTTGACGCTGAATCCGCCCGGGAACTACGACTTTCTGAAATCGGCGGAACTGGTTCCTTGAAAGTGTGGCACCGGGTCTTTGACCCGGTGGGGCGCCAATGTAGATTGCAGCTTCTTCATGTACTTTTCAGACTTTCTCGAAACGAAAGCAAAAGCCTTCGAGCTGCGCTCGACTGGACGGGTCGAAGACTCGTCCCCACACACGCGCTGTAATAAGCAGCCCGAGACCCCGTGTTACCATCGAACCTACGTGCGCATTCTTTTTATTGGTGACATTTTCGGCAGACCTGGGCGAACTGTTGTCAAAGATCGCCTTGCATCGCTAGTGAAAGAGCACGCCATCGATCTGGTGCTGGCCAACGGAGAGAACGCTGCCGCCGGTTTCGGCATTACGCCACCACTTGCCGAAGAACTCTTCGAATTGGGTATTGACGTTCTTACCACCGGCAACCACATCTGGGACAAACGGGAGATCGTTGATTTTTTTCAGACCGCCGACGGCAATCCGCATAGTCCGGCTCGCCGAGTGTTGCGTCCTGCCAACTACCCGCCTGGAATGCCGGGTTGGGGACTGTATGAGGGTCGCAAGGGCGATGTTCCCTACGCCGTAATCAATTTGCAGGGCCGCGTTTTCATGACCTCCAACGACGATCCCTTTCGCGTGGCCGATCAGTTGTTAAAAGGAATCAAGTCCAAGGTCATTTTTGTCGATTTTCACGCCGAAGCGACTTCAGAAAAAATTTCGCTCGGCTGGTATTTGGATGGACGAGTCACCCTGGTCGTCGGAACGCATACTCACGTTCCCACCGCAGATGAGCGCGTGCTCCCCGGTGGCACTGCATATATCACCGATGTGGGCATGACCGGCCCCTATGACAGCGTCATAGGAGTGAAGAAGGAACTGGTTGTCGGAAAGTTTTTGAGCAACATGCCAACGCGATTCGAGGCAGCAACTGGAGATGTGCGATTATGCGCTGTCGTGGTGGATTGCGATGAACGCACTGGACGGGCGAGACAAATCACTCGCGTAACAGTGGCATAGGGAACCGGCTTCAGGCTTTGGGCTTCAGGAACTGCAAGGCAAGTCATGAACGACTTTCAACTTCAGACACAGTCAATAAAATCAAACGGCTTCCACTGGATGAACGCGGACGCCTATCTTTTCGACATCGATGGCACGCTGCTCGTCTCCCGCGACCGAGTCCATCGCAACGCCCTGCATCAAGCCATGAGCGAGGCATACGGCGTCGATACCACGATCGACGGCATTGCTTACCACGGCAAGACCGACTTGGGGATTTTGCGTGCTGCTCTGCAACGCGTTGGGATCGGAGACGACCGCTTCGCAGCGAAGCTTCCAAGGGCGCTCGAAATCGTGTGCCGGGAGGTCTCAGCCAACGCCAACCGAATTACACCCACGGTCTGCGCCGCACTTCCGCAGGTGCTCGATGAATTGCAGGCTGCCGGCAAATTGCTGGGGCTGGCATCGGGCAATCTCGAATCGGTCGGCTGGCTCAAAGTCGAAGCGGCGGGTCTGCGCGAATTTTTTAGCTTTGGCTGCTTCAGCGATCGCCACGAAAGCCGGGGCGACATTTTCCGTCAAGCCGTGGCCGAAGCTCAACGCAGGCTGGGCGAATCCGTACAAGTGTGTTTTATCGGCGACACTCCCGAAGACATCAAAGCGGCTCGCTTGGCAAATTCCAAGATCGTCGCAGTATGCACCGGCATTTTTACGGCTGACGAACTGACCCGTCACCAGCCTGATGCATGCGTGACTTCATGCGCGGAGCTGTTAACCAGAACGGCGAAAAGCTGAGCCTACAATTCGAGCGCTTTTTTCAACTCCGCGCGATTCCGCGCGGGCAGAATGTGGAGAGCCGCCCGCGCCAATGCGAGATAAACCTGCCGTGCAGCCGGAACTTTTTTCAAAACCTGCAGATGCTTGCGAACGATCTCGGCATCGCCGCGCACGATGGGTCCGCTGAAGGCTCCGGCTGGGCCCAGCGCCTGGTAGTTTGCGATGGTTTGTCTGACGATCGGTAGCATCTTCTTACGGGCCTCAGCCGCGGAGAGCCCGGCCCTACGGGCCACCCGCTCGCCGGTCACCAATGTGGCTACCAGCAATGGCGAAGTAAACGCTCCCCAGGCGTGGTAAGCGGCTTTATGCTGCTTGCGAATGGTGAAGGCGTTTCCGCGCAAATCCCGCACGATGCGTCGCGCTACCCTGACCGCAGCCGCGTCGCCTTCCAGAGCGAACGGCACGCCACTGAGAGTTGGCATCGAACCATGAACAAACGTCATGAAAGGATGTACAGAAGCCACTGCCGCTCCTCGCCCGCGGAGCATGCCCAGTTCGTCGCTGGCCAGTGCCCCGCTAGAGTGGAATGCAGTCTTTTTCTTCCAATCGGCACGCAAAGCAAGCTGATGCGAGGCGGAGGCAATCTCTTGATCGGGTACACAGAACCAGACGAGGTCGGCATCGAGCTGCGCGTTGTCGCGAGTAGAGGCGTACGCCTTGACCTTCCGAGCCAATTCGCGCGCCTTTTTTTTGATGCGGGGCTGTTTCGCGAAACAATTTCGGCGATCGTATACCCCGCTTGCCTCAACTCCAGTGCCAGCGTGCTGCCTAGTCTCCCCGGGCCGACAATCGCAATCGTTGGTTTTGCTGCCATCGCGGGCAGAATATCAGGCTGATTCCTCCCACGGCAAAATCTCTCGTGCCCGGGCTTATCGCTTATATTGTTGCTATGCCGAAATCGTCTCATACAAAAACTAAAGCTCGCGTCCTTTCTTCGGTCGAGGCTTATCGCGGCCCAGCCTTTTGGGTCACAACCGATCAGGTATTGGAACCCACGGGAGTGCGCGGACGCCGCGACATCGTGCGCCATACCGGCTCGGTCGTGATTCTCGCAGTTGACGAGACTCATTCTGAGCCCCGCGTCCTGCTGGTGCGTCAATACCGCCATGCCGCTCAGCAGTTTCTCTGGGAACTGTGCGCCGGGCGAATGGATAAGGGCGAAAACGAGTTAACTGCAGCCAAACGCGAGCTGCTCGAGGAGACCGGCTATACTGCCTCCCGCTGGAAGCGAATCCTCAACTTTTATGCCAGCCCTGGTTTCGTTGCCGAAACCATGTCCATTTACCTCGCGAGAGGCCTGCGGCCGGGAACCGCGCAGCCCGAGGAGGATGAGGTCATCGAGATCAAATTCTTTCCGCTCAGTACTGCCGTTCGCATGGTCGTGACCGGGCGCATTCACGATGGCAAGACCATTTCTGGCGTGCTCTGGCTCAGTTACGAGCTTTGTCGCCGAAAAAGGCCTAAGTAGTTTTTTTTCGGTTTCTCCTCCCTTGACAGCGTTTACCAGTAGCACGAAAATGGCAGAAAATCGGGGAGGCATGGCCGGAATTTGCCATGCCCCAGGGGGCGTAAGTGGAACGCTTGAAAGGTACGGTAAAGTGGTTCAACAATGCCAAGGGGTACGGTTTTATCGGCCGTGAAGATGGAGCAGATGTATTTGTGCACTATAGCGCAATTACGTCGGAAGGCTACAAGAGCCTGCAGGAAGGAGATCAGGTTGAATTTGAAATAACTCAAGGCCCAAAAGGCCCGCAGGCATCGAATGTTACAAAGGCTTCATAAAGTGGACCTTTAAGACCAACCGACTCATCGGCCGCCGGTTCCCCATTGTTTAGCGGCTTTGTGCGCTATTTTAGTTCGCCGTGGCTATCTTCGAATATTTCTCCGCAACTGACCCACGCAAACCATCAGGTTCCTCGTCGCTTCGCTCTCGGAATGACAGGACAGTGTAGGATCAGGATGGCTTCCCGAATACCAGCGCCTGGCGCATACCCCCAAAATGAATTTCGAGCAGGGTCCGGGATCCATCGGGGTTTCGCCGGTATACATACGCGTCACGTGTGTATTTAGTGTCGCGTTTCACCCATCGCCCTTCCCCTGAGGAAACTACGCTGTTGTTGCGCACGAATTTTACGCTTGCATCCCCGATGTACGATTCCCAACTGATGGTGTAATCGCCTTCGGGGGTGCGCGAACCATTGAGCGTGACCGAAGAAATCAAAGTGAAGTTCCGCCAGCCCTTTTCGAAAGGTCGAGGCTTGAAACCGCTGGACACCAGATTCTGGTGCGTGGCCTTGGCCTGCTCCTCGTCGCCGTAGGGGCCAACCAGTACGTGGAACGAATTCGCCCAGAGGTGACCTTTTTGAACTGCGGTGGCGCGAAACCCGAGTTGGGCCAGCTTGTCGGTTTCATCCCGAGCCTGAAAGACATTCTTGAATTTGCCGACTTCGAAATATAGTTCCCGGTTGAAGTCAGCGTTCCCCGCTCCAGACCCTTCAGTGTGCACCGCCGGCTGGCTCGTCGGTGCAAATTTCGCAGCGGTAAGGGGCCCACCCGGGTTGGAGCTGGGCGCGCTGCCAATGACCGGCCCAGTGTTTGGCAAAGAAAGCGCTAACGTAATCGGAATCGCTGGTGCCGGAGGGGCAGAAGCGGGAGTAGGGTACCTAGCGGCGGGCGGAGCTACGCCAATCGGAGCGGCTGGTTCGAGCTTCGTCTGCTGAGGTTTAGTTGGGGCCGGCGAAGGCGGTGGCGCAAGTTTCTCGGGCGGCGGCGAAACCTTCTCGTACCGTGGAACCGGAGTCGGTACAACTGTCCGTAATTCCACCTGGCTGGGTGGCGAGGGGGCCTGCGGCGTCGCTGATCGAGCGGGCGGAGTTGGCGATACCATCCCCGGCGCGGATGACGCCACTTGCGGCGATGGCACCTGCATCGGCGCCGCTGCGGAGACGGTTAAGGTCTGGGCTTGAGGTTTGGCCGCGAACCGTTCTCCCAATTGGATTAGCGACTCACCAAACTCACGGCGATAGGTTTGAAATATGAACGCGGCCAATACCAGTGCCGAAACCAGAAGCCCGGTGGCCAAACCACGGGAGAACCCGCTCAAGGGCACCGGAACTTTCGATGAAATCCTGTGAGGCGGGGGCGAGCCGGCAGGCATACCCACCATATCTAGGCGATTGCCAGCGAATGCGCGGGGCCGCGGGCCGCTAGCGGCTACGCTGTTACCGGCAGCAAGCGGCGTTACAGGATGGTTCATCCAATCACGGATTTTTTCCCGTGCCTCTGCACCCAGCGACGCGAATCGCAAGCCTCCCTTGTGCGTCTCATCCACCCATGCAAGTGTGCAGTCGGCTTCAATTCGGTGGCCGTTGTCAGAGAACCATAAACGGACCTTCCCATTCCGCGGTACCGGGTCCAAGGAGTGAAAGCACAGTCCTCCATCGGAAACGTTCAACACGATGCCGCCGTTATCCGGCTCGATGTTGATATAGGCATGCTTCTCCAGCGTCGTCCTGGGGGTTTGGCGGCGTTCCGGGCCGGTCATTGGCATCACCAGTGATTGATAAGTTTAGATTTTGGATGATTCGCAACGCGCAGCAATCGAGTCCGTTCAAATAAACCGCGAACTGACCTGCAGCAGGAAACCTCGCGTCAGAAATTCTATTTTCGACTTCCGACAGAGCCGTAATATACACCGGACCACCGCCACACACAATACTTTTGCACAGAATTTGGTGCATCGCCAATGGATTACGGGTGTCTCGCTCATCAGTGGCCAATCGCAACAGGTAACTGTTACCGGAAGGTTGTAATCTTAATTCTGCATGGACAACAAGGCCATCGCCGGTATCCTCTACGAAACCGCCGACTTGCTCGAAATCGACGGCCAGGATTCCTTCCGCATCCGCTCCTACCGCAACGCCGCCGAGGCCATTGAAGCCTTCCCACAACAGATCGCAGAGCTAATTGGCGAGCCCAAGAAAGTCCTCGCCATCCCCGGTATCGGCAAGGGGATGCTGTCAAACCTGCAAGAAATGTTCAAAGAGGGCCGGCTTTCCCTGCACGCCGAGATGCTCAAAAAGTATCACCCCTCGATGCTCGACCTGCTCAAGATTCAAGGCCTGGGGCCAAAGACCATCGCCCTCATCTGGAGCGCCTACCATGTCTGCGATCCTGCGGAGGTCGAGAAGTTAGCCCAGGAAGGCAAGATTCGCATCCTGCCCCGCATGGGCGAAAAGCACGAGCAAAAGCTGCTCAAAGCAATCCAGGATTATCGCCGCATCGCCGGACGTTTTCTCCTCGATAAGGCGGAAGCGCAAGCGGAAAAAATCGTCGAACACTTGCGCGATTACTCAGGAGTTGAAAAAGTAACTCCCGCCGGCTCCCTGCGCAGAGGGCGTGAAACTGTCGGCGATCTCGATATCCTGGTAACCGGAAAGGTTTGTTGCGATGATGCTGAACGGCAAAAATTGATCGACCACATCATCAAGCTGCCGGGTTTAATGGAGATCATCGCCCGCGGTGAAAACAAAGTAAGCTTTCGCATGCGCGGGGGAATGCAAGTTGACGTCCGGCTTCTCCCCCCAGATTCCTTCGGCGCTGCCATGCAGTATTTCACTGGCAGCAAGGCTCACAACGTCGCTTTGCGCCAGCGCGCATTAAAAATGGGATACACGCTCAGCGAATACAGCCTGGCACAACTTGATGACCAAAAAGCCATCGCCGGAAAAAGCGAAGAAGAAATCTACGCCAAACTTAAATTGGATTACATCCCCCCAGAACTGCGTGAGAACCTCGGCGAAATTGATGCCGCCGAGAAGCACGCTCTGCCCGCGCTCATATCACAAGCCGATTTGCAGGGCGACGTCCACATGCACACAGTCGAGACCGATGGCCGCAACACGATTGAAGAAATGGCCGAGGCCGCCCGAGCCCACGGCTACCAGTACATGGCCATCACCGACCACTCCAAAAACCTGGCCTTCGCCAACGGCCTCGACGACAAGCGTGCCGTCGAGCACATCCAACGCATCCGCGCCGCCAATGTCGACGGCATCCGCATCTTCGCCGGAATCGAAGTCGACATCCTCGCCGATGGCACGCTCGACCTCTCCGATTCCGTGCTCGCACAAATGGATCTGGTAATCGCCAGTGTCCATTCCCACTTCAACCAAAGCCCCGCTGAGATGACCGACCGCCTGCTAAAAGCCGTGGAAAATCCCAACACCTCATTCCTCGGACATCCCACCGGGCGCATGCTGCTCCGCCGCGACGCTTACCAGTTCGATATCGACGCCGTTCTGAAAGCCGCAGCCCAACGAAACGTAGCGATGGAACTAAACGCCTATGCCGATCGTCTCGACCTCTGCGACCGTCATCTCCGCCTAGCCAAACAATATGGGGTCAAGATCGTAATCAATACCGACTCGCACCACACGTCGCACCTCGACAAAATCCGCTACGGCATCCTCCAAGCCCGCCGCGCGTGGCTGACCAAAGATGACGTGCTCAACACGCTCCCAGCTCAGGAGTTCGGTAAGGCAATGAAGCACGCGTGGTCGTGAGGCGTGGAGAGCCACGCTTGGAAGGCCCTAAACCATTGCAGTAATCCGTTTGGCAGATTGCCTGGTCGCGACCGTTAGCAGTATAAGTTTGCGCTGCCCCCGCGAACGGACTTGACGATCCAGCAATCGGTCACCGAAGAACATGACATCCCCGGAAGAAGAACAATTGTGGATTGAGAAGTATCGCGACGCGATGGACGCAAGACTGGCGAAAGAATCCCACCGGAGCAGAATTCGCATGGCTTGGATCCGCATTAACTCGGCACTGGGTTCCACTGACTCGATTCCTCGCGGTGCGGGAATTGCTGCCGTCAGGGATGAACACACCCGGCCATCTACGCCGACCGCGGGCCAGCGAGATGAGTTCATGATCGATGCTTCTTGCGAGGAAAAGAAACGAGTGTGAATTCTTGCGGACTAGTATGAATACGCGCTGATTCCTTATCGCGCTGATTCGCGAGGAGTCGGATTAGGCCGTGGCAAACGAACTAATCCAAATGGAGTAAGCCGCACATTCCCCTCTTGACACGAGAACTTGGTAGAGAACAGAATACCTTCGCCTCCCCCACCGATGAGGCTCACGCTTCCCTGGCCGTCGCGTGCGTCCATCCATTCCTGAGCTTTTGGCAAGGTGCAAGATCACGTCTCGCCAGTGATTGGAAACTGGCATTTGCGCTCGCGACGCTTGGGATCCGGCTGTGCGGGGATGTAGCCAGTCACACCAGACTGAGGGGGCTGGTGCCTGCTACAGGGGGGAGTCCGCTTGAAATCTGTAACGCGCGAGCGAGGGCTCGTTGTTATTGACAGCTCTCTGAATCTAATTGCGTCCAATGCCGAAGCCATCCGCATCCTCGCGTTCCCAGAGCGCGCCGAGCAGATCCGGCAACCTGATCTTTGGCTTATCAACAAAATCCGTGCACTGCTGGTGCAGCGTCATGCTCGCTCGCAGACCCTTTTCGTGAAGGAGTTTGCGTCAGCCAGGCGCACCTACTCCTGCAGCTCTTGCGTTCTCACTATTCGGGCCAACGGTTCATCGCCCAAACCTCCAGCCTTGGTGCTGACATTGGAAAGAAAATCAAATGGCGCCTCGAACCTCGCAACGCTCTCAGAACGATTTGGGTTGACACAGCGCGAGCAGGAAACTGTGAAGCTGCTGCTACAAGGTCTGACCAGCAAGGAGATTGCGGGCCAGATGGGAATCAGTCCCAACACGGTGAAGGCCTTCGTTCGGCTGGTAATGATCAAGATGGGTGTTTCCACGCGCTCTGGAATTGCCGGAAAAATTGTCACGACGGATGCACGGACTTAGTCCGACAGACTAGTTGTCTGGGCTAAGGAATACGCATTAGTCAACCGGGAGAATTGCAAACATTGGGCAGAAGGCTAGAGTGCGAAGTGCGCCACAACGCCGAGCTACACCCTCCCCTGCCGGCGGCGCAATTCTGAAGGAGGAAAAATGCGCAAAAACCAACTGCTATTCGTGTGTACGATCGTCGCTTCATTGCTACTGGTGACGGGGACGGCAATCGCCGTAGACCAGCCCATAGTATCCGCAAACACATTGCTTGTCGACTACTTCGCCAACGCCAACACGACCGGTGCTCCGGACGCTACCGTTCGCATCACCAATCCAGGCACAGGCTTCGAAACCCTCTGCGCGGATATCTATGTGTTCTATACTGACCAAGAGATGGCAGAATGCTGCGCCTGCGCGATCACCCCGGATGGCCTTCTCACGCTTTCCGTGAACTCGGACTTAACCAGCAACCCTCTAACCTCAACTCCAGTGGTCAACGGAGTCATTAAGATCGTTTCGTCGTACCAACCCACCGGATGTAATGCGACGAAAGTGGCCCCAACGCCCACCCTAAGAGCATGGTCGACGCATATCCAGAACACGAGCTATACGATCACTGAAGAAGAATCGCAGCAGGCCCCTCTCAGTGCGGCTGAAGCTGCATCCCTTGATACGGGTTGCGGGGACATCGTAGGCGAGGGCAGCGGCCATGGCATCTGCTCTTGCGGAAGCGGCGGTCGCAAGCGTTAGTCTTTGATGTTTATTCACGGGTCTGTTTGGGCGACTGAAACGGAGCCCGATCGTTAGCTGGCTCGCCAGACGGTGCTCAATTCGCTGTCTGGCGAGATTTTTGTTGTGCAATCCTGCTTTGTAACTGTATATACGGGGGGAACGTTATGCTGCATACGCAAAAACTTACCTGGGTTATTTTGGCCGCTGCGGCGAGCCTGCTTAGCTCGGGCACTGCCTTTACCCAAATCGATACAACCGTGGTGGCGGAAGTCAATGGGGCCAAGCTGACAGTTACCGATCTGGAGCAGGAAGAGTCTGCGAAGCTGCTGCAAGCCCACAACCAGTATTATCAAGCCGAAAAAAAAGCGCTCGAGGATCTAATCGAAAAGAAGCTCCTCCAACAGAAAGCCACGCGCGAAGGTCTTACCGTAGACCAGTTGGTCGACCGCGACATCAAGTCGCAGGTGCAGGATCCCACCGAGGATCAGATGAAAGTCTACTACGAAGGCTTGGAGACCGATCAGTCCTATGAAGCCGTCCGGGGGAAGATTCTGGAGAAACTTCGACAACTGCGCACCGACAAAGCTCGCGCTGCCTACGTGAAGGTCTTGCGTGACCAGAGCAATATAATCGTCGAGCTCGCCTCCCCGAGCGCCAATGTGAATTTGCAGAATGCCTACACCTTAGGCTCCAAACACGCTCTCGTAACCCTCGTGGAATTCGCCGATTATGAGTGCCCTTATTGTCAGAAAGTAGCGCCTGACCTGAAAAAGCTACAGGACGAGTTTGGAGAAAAGCTGGCGTTTGTCTTCAAAGATTTTCCTTTGCCTATGCATTCACATGCCCAAAAAGCCGCCGAAGCCGCTCGCTGTGCTGGTAAACAAGGCAAATTTTGGGAATATCACGACGAGCTCTTTCGGGGCAGGCAGCTTGACGTCGACCAGCTCAAGGTGGACGCGCTGGCTATCCATCTGGACGGGAGCCAATTCGAGAAGTGCCTGAACTCAGGAGAAGAGGCGGGTGACGTACAACGCGACCGTGAGGAGGGAGTGAAGCTCGGACTGAGCGGTACGCCAAGCTTTTTCGTCAACGGTCATTTCTACAGCGGAGCCTTGGACTACACAGCGTTGCACCACATCGTTGAGCAGCAGATCCAAGCTTCGCCTAGCGAATCCACCGTTGCGGATAAAACTTCAGCATCGGTTCGCAAAGACCCAAGCAATGCTTGTGTTCAACCTCGTGGCGGCTCATCAGTCGCCGCGTCAGACTAGTGCCATTCCGGCACAGGCAATGAGTCTACGGCCGTGCAGCTATCAAGAATTTCGCAGCTCCGCGGCCGGAGGTGGCTACTCCCAAGATGTTGGTACGTTTACGTATGAATGGTCTAAGGAGGCAATGGACGGGCAGCCAAGCAGCCGTAGAGTACGCTCCAGATCGGTTCGCAGGATCTCAATGGCACGCGTCACTCCGGCTTCACCAGCCGCAGCGAGACCATAGGCGTACGCGCGCCCACACAACACCGCGCGCGCGCCCAGGCAGATCGCTTTGACAATATCCGTGCCCCGACGCACGCCTCCGTCCATCAGCACCTCGACTTGACCGTTAACCGCCTTTACCACTTCCGGCAAGGCTCGTATCGAGGCTGGAACACAGTCGAGCTGGCGGCCTCCGTGATTGGAAACCGAAATGGCTGCGACGCCTTCGTCGATAGCGCGACGAGCGTCGTCGGCGGTGAGGACTCCTTTGACCACGATGGGGCCTTTCCAGATTTCGCGAATCCAACGCAAGTCCGCCCAGGTGACTGCTGCAGCGGCCAAGGCCGCGGCCACATCGATGAGTGGCATCTGCCCCTTCCCCGGAATGACCACGTTGGGAAGGCCGGGCAAACCACCGTCTCGGAAGTAACCTATCAGCCATCCGGGATGCCTTAACATTTCTGCAATGTATGGGATTTTCTCGAGCACGCTGCCGCTGATCAGTTCTTTCATGCCATTGCGAAAGTCGCGCTCGCGAATGCCGGATACCGCCGTATCAATCGTAACCACCAAGGCAGAGAAACCCGCAACCCGCGCTCTTTCGATCGCAGCTTCGGCAGCTCCGCGGCCGCCCATCAGATAAAGCTGGTAGAAAACCGGGCCGCTGGAACCCGCTTTTACGTCTTCCAGCTTATGCCCCGAAATGGTGGAAAGAATATAAGCGGTGCCCGCCGCGCCCGCCGCCCGCGCGGCCGCGACTTCGCCGCCGGGATGCATGAGACGGCTATACCCTACAGGTGCAAGTAAGAACGGAAGAGAAAGATCAAAACCTAAAACCCGCGTACTCAAATCGCAACTTTCAAGCGCAACTGCGTGACGCGGGCGAAACGTGACATCCTGAAAGGCGCGGCAGTTCTCCCGCAGCGTGACCTCGCCTTCCGCGCCGCCATCCAGGTAGTCGAAAACCGCCTTCGGAACCCGGCGGCGCGCCATGGGCCGAAAGTCCTCGATGCATACCACATGCGGAGATGCAACTGCGCGGGCTGCAGTCATTTGTAATCCAGGATTCGTAGCTTTTTAGACAGTAGATAGTACCACCTTGGAAACCATCAGCAGAAAAAGCGCACCTTGCCGGCGCCTAGATGTCAATCCGCTTGTCGGTATGGCGTTTCACATACCAGCAGGGACCGTACCCGAAATGCGGAAACAGCGAGCGGACGCACACCTGATTTTCAGGCTGCGCGAAGTCGTACTCAGTTTTGCCATTCTTTTCGTGAATCGCATAGTAAGGCTTGACGGTCACGGTAGAAAACGGATCGCGGCCTTTCGGAAGCTTGTATCGGACGGAAAGATAATCCCCGGCGTATACAGCACAGACCAGCAGCACCGTGACGCCAACAATGCGGAGGAGTATGTTTTTCAACCGCTTCCTTCCCTAACTCGAAGTGATAACGATATCGCGGCGACCGGTGTCCCTGCGTTCGACCCCTGGACCGGCTGATTCTGGAGTCTGCGAGATCCTTGCTCGGATATCGCACTGAGCGCATTTCTTGCTGGGTTGGCGACGTCCGTTTATGCCCGTCGCGCCGTCGTCAGATTTATCTCTCAAGAACACGAGCTTTGCGCATATGCGAAACGCCGGTCCTCGCGGGAACCGGCGTCTTCCATCGTTCAAAACTAAAAATTTAGCTCCCTGGTAGCGGCTCTGGCGGGGCGCCACCCGCCACCTCAGCTTGATTGAATACCGCGTTTGCTCCCATGTGCGCTGGCCGAGCGGCCAGCATCTGCTCTTTGCGGTAGACCAGGTTGCTGGCGTTAAAGCTCGCGATTTCAAAGCCATGCCCGTGGGTGATCGCATCCGTCGGACAAGCCTCGACGCAGTATCCGCAAAAAATGCATCGATTGTAGTCGATGTTGTAAACCTTGGCGTACCGCTCTGCCCCGCTTACCCGATGCTCGTCCGTGTTCTCCGCGGCCTCAATATAAATACAGTTCGACGGGCAGGCCGCCGCGCACAGGAAACAGGCTACGCACTTTTCCAATCCGTTCTCATCGCGCTGCAAGACGTGCACACCGCGAAAACGTTCCTGAAACTTGGCGCCGCGCAGCGGACCCGGCCCATCGGGATAGTTCTCTACCTGCGTGGGCTGGAACATCTCCATGAAGGTGATGCTCATGCCCTTGGCGATGGCCGCTATGTTCTCCAGAATCGGCATACCCCACTAGTATAGCGGATGGATTGCGCTGGCCGCAGAATCTGGCAGCGACCGGGACTTGGCTGCGGCGGAAGGTCGAATTTCGCACTGCGCCGAAAAGTAGCAGGATGAAGAAAGGTTCCGGTCACGGCGTAGTTGCTACATCTCCCGCGCCCGCAAAGGCTCGGCCAGACTGTGCATGAGTCGCGAGAAGCCGGGAAGGTCCAAGGATTGGGGACCGTCCGAAAGCGCCCGCTCGGGACAGGGATGCACCTCAACCATCAGCCCATCAGCTCCAAGTGCCGCGGCTGCGCGCGACATGGGTGCAATCAGGCTGGGTCGTCCGGTTCCGTGCGACGGGTCTGCGATCACCGGCAGATGGGTTAATTCCCGGGCCAGCGCAATCGACGCCAGATCCAGCGTGTTCCGAGTTTCCGTCTCAAACGTTTTGATGCCGCGCTCGCAGAGCACCACGTTAGGGTTCCCACCCGCTACCAAGTACTCAGCTGCCAGCAGCCATTCCTTGACGCTAGCCGAAGGGCCGCGCTTCAACAGCACGGGCTTTTCGACTTTTGCCAAGCGCCGCAGCAGAGCGAAATTTTGCATGTTGCGTGCTCCCACCTGCAAGAGGTCGGCATGTTCGCAAATCACGTCAACATCTTCCGTGCTCATCACCTCGGTGACTACCGGCAAACCGGTTTCCTCCCGCGCCTCACTTAGCAACCGAAGGGCTTCCACGCCGAGCCCCTGAAACTCGTATGGGGACGTCCGTGGCTTGTAAGCGCCGCCTCGCAGCAAACGAGCTCCGCCGGCTTTCACGGCTCGAGCCGTCGAAAATAGTTGCTCGCGCGATTCGACGGAGCATGGGCCCGCAATCACCACGAAGCTTCCGTCTCCGATCCCCACGCCACCGACATTCACGACGCTGCGATGCGGCTTGACCTGTCGGCTTACCAACTTGAAGGGCTGCGCAATTGGGACCACGCCGTCCACACCGGGTGCCGCCGCCAGCGCCTCCAACTCGTGCCGGCGCCCGCCGCTGCCCACTGCAGCCACGATCGTGCGCTCTTCGCCACGCGTGACATGGGCTTGGTATCCGGCCTCCTTCACGCGGTCGATGACGTGTTGGATCTCCGCATCGGTGGCCCGTTCCCGCATGTTGATAATCATGACCCAGCTCTCCCTGGTTTGCCTTCGCTCATGCTCGCAATCACGTCTGCTTATCCCGGCTCGGTCAAGGCGACTTGAGCGATCCCCGTGGGAACCGGGTGCAGCCATGTGCGGTAAGCCGGTTCGCGGCCATACACGATGGAAAAGAATTTCTCCTGGATCCGTTCCGTGACGGGCCCCCGTTTACCGCTGCCGATCGGCTTGTCGTCCACGGCGCGAATGGGTGTTACTTCGGCGGCGGTTCCTGTAAAGAAAGCTTCATCGGCTGAGGACAGCTCTTCTAGGCGAAGCTCACGAATCTCAACGGGAATTCCGAGATCGCGCGTGATTGCGATGACAGCCTCGCGCGTCACTCCCATCAAGATGGAGTGGCGTTCATCGTTAGTCAGCACGACGCCATCTTTCACCAGAAATAAATTCTCGCCCGCCCCTTCGCTGAGATTTCCGTTGAGATCAAGCAACAGGGCCTCATCGAAGCCTTCGCTCATAGCTTCGCGCAGCGCCAAGATCGAATTAATGTACTGGCCGCAGGCCTTAGCGGTGGTGGGCATCATCGTAGGGTGGAATTTGGTCCAGCGCGACACACTGATATGCACCCCGCGGGTCAACGCCGCATCTCCGTGCATCGTGTTCCATGGCCAAACCAGAATGCCGACGTGCACCGGGCATCGATCGGGCAGCAGGCCCAGGCTCTTGCTGCCGTAATAACAAATTGGCCGGATATAGCAACTCTGGAAACCATTGAGCCGGATGAGCGCGCACATCGCTTCCGTAAGCATTTCCGGCGAAAAAGGAATTCGCAGTCCGTACACTTCCGCTGACACGCAAAAGCGCTTCAGATGCGCGTCGGCGCGGAAAATCGCCGGACCATCCTCCGTGTCATAGCAACGGATTCCCTCGAACACTCCGGTGCCGTAGTGAAGAGCATGGGACGAGACATGCACCGTGGCATCGTTCCATGCCACAATCTCTCCATCCATCCACACCCATTGTGTCTGCTCAAACATAATTTCCTCAATGTAGGCGCGGGCGTCCTCGCCCGTGCGGGCGCCAAGGTCGAAATCTCTGTAAGAATTCCCTTAGACGCCCCATAACCACTGATCGGAATCATCATGAAGCGTACGGTCAGCGCCGTTGAGCCAGTCTTCCCGCGTAGGGCTGCACACATCGATCGCGACCACGTCTTCCAGCACCTCGGAAGAATGCTCCAAACCCGGCGTAATGGTCAGCATTTGATTGGGCCGCAACATGACGTCGCCATTGTTGAAGTGAAAATGCCAACACCCTTTCAGCAGAATGATGACTTCCTCATGTTCATGGCGGTGAGCTCGAGTGGACGATCCTTTGGCGACCTCAAGCCGGGCCACACTCATCTTCTCTCCCTGTGCGACGGTACGCCGGTACAGTTCGGTTACCGCCTCGGGTTGCATCGAGTTCCAGTCATAGACATGCATAGTTCGACCTCTTTGTCCGATCAGTCGGCGCCGCTTATCACGAACTCGGCTGTCGGCTGGGATTTTTTCTCCGTAGTTCTCTCCGGTGTAATCCGTACCGGGTCGAGGAAAGACATATGCTCGCGCAACTCAGCTCCCACTTGCTCGATAGGATGAGTTTGCTCGCGCTTGCGGGTGGCGTTGAACCACGGCCGTCCAGCTTCGTTTTCCGCGATCCACTTGCGAGCATATTCGCCGCGCTGAATCTCGCCCAGCATGCGGCGCATGGTATTTCGCGTTTCCTCGGTAATTAGCTGCGGCCCGCCAGTGTAATCGCCGTGCTCGGCTGTGTCGCTGATGGAGTACCGCATGTAATTCAGCCCGCCTCGATACATCAGGTCCACAATCAGCTTTAGCTCGTGCATGCATTCGAAGTAGGCGATCTCTGGCTGGTAACCCGCTTCGACCAAAGTTTCGAAGCCGGCTTTGACAAGTGCGCTGACGCCACCGCAAAGAACCGCCTGCTCGCCGAAAAGGTCGGTCTCGGTTTCTTCGCCGAAGGTGGTTTCGATGACGCCGGCTCGCGTACTCCCCAGCGCTTTCGCGTAGGAAAGAGCCAGAGCTTTCGCCGATCCGCTTGCATCCTGATACACAGCCAGCAACGCAGGCGTTCCGCCTCCGTCGACGAATACCTCGCGCACTCGATGGCCCGGCGACTTCGGGGCAATCATGATCACATCCACGTCGGCGGGTGGCCGAATCGTGGCAAAGTGAATGTTGAAACCATGCGCGAACAACAAAGTTTTTTGCGCGCTGAGGTGCGGCGCAACCGCGTCCCGGTACAGGGCCGGCTGGGTTGTGTCGGGCGCCAGAAAAACGATGACGTCGGCCCAAGCTGCAGCCTCAGAGGGAGAAAGCACGCGCAGGCCCTGAGCCTCAGCGCGGGCGCGCGACTTGCTCGTCTCATGCAGCCCCACCACGACTTGAACTCCGCTGTCGCGAAGATTCAGTGCATGTGCATGACCTTGTGAACCGTAGCCGATTACTGCGACTCTCTTGTCACGGATCAGTGCGAGGTCGGCATCGTTGTCGTAATACATTTTCGCCATTGTGTTCTCCTTTTAACTTTCTTATCTCGAGCGACCGCAGCATTCCTGGGCCTACTCGATCAGTTATTGGCAGCAGCGGCCGTCTTCATCCGACGGGCTATGGTCCGCGTTTCCAGTCCCATGAACCGATGGATCCAAGATTTTCAAAAGCCGCGCCACTAGCCGCTCACGGCCTCCGATCATGTGCAAGCCACTCTCGCGCTGATGTTCTTCCAGAGTTTTTTCTAACTTCTGTTTCAGGTTTTCCATATTTACCCCCACTCTCCACTTGTAGCGCCGGCATCTTGCCGGCTGTCGCTAGGGCATCCTGCCCTCGCAAGTGGGGGATAGGACGCCCCACGACAGCCGCCGAGACGGCGGCGCTACGAAAATTGCGCTAAACCGAATACGACACGGATTCGTCCTCCAGCGAATCGTCCTGACCAGTTGCGCCTGTCGAGGCCTCGGGTCGGGGGCCGCGGGTCATCGCGACTCGCCCAGTTCGCGCCATCTCAAGAATGCCGAAGCCGCGCAATATCTCAACCAACCCGTCGATCTTGTCCTCGGTGCCGGTAGTTTCGATCACCAGTGACTCGCTGTTCACGTCCACGATGCGTGCTCGAAAGACGTGGGCAAGTTGCATAATCTCAGCCCGTGTTTCCGGGGTCGCGGCCACTTTGATCATGGCCAGATCGCGAAACACCGACGGAGTCGCCGTCACGTTTTCGACGCGCTGCACGTGCACGAGCTTGTACAAATTGGCTTCGATCCGCAAAGCGCCAGCTTCATCGGTATCGACCACGATGGTCATCCGCGAGACTCCAGCCTTCTCCGTATGCCCGACCGTCAGCGACTCGATGTTGAAACCGCGCCGCCGAAAAAGCGATGCCACCCGGTTCAGAACGCCGGGCTTGTTCTCCACCTGCACCACCAGTGTCATCAGCATGTTTCCTCACAAGTCTTGCGCAGTTTCAACCAGCGGACTCGGACGGCGAATCATCGCGTGAAGGTCAGCCCCCGCCGGCACCATGGGGAAGACGGAGTCCTCCTGCTCCACGCAGAAATTAATAACGTAAGTCCCGCGATGCTCACGCGCCTCGCGAAGCGCAGGCAGGACCTCGGCGCGCTTCTGAACTGCCACGCCATGCAGATCGAAAGCCTCCGCGAGCTTCACAAAGTCCGGACTATACAGCGGTGTAGCTTTGTAGCGGCGTTCGTAGAAAAATTCCTGCCACTGCCGCACCATGCCGAGATATCCATTGTTGATAATGGCAACTTTGATCTCTAACTTCTCCTGCGAGATCGTGGCCAGTTCGGCCATGGTCATTTGAAAGCCACCATCCCCTGCAACGACCCAAACTTCCGCCTCGGGCCGAGCGAACTTGGCCCCGATAGCGGCGGGCAGCGCAAAACCCATCGTCCCCAAACCACCAGATGTAATCAGAGTGCGCGGCTTGTCGTGCTTGTAATACTGCGCCTCCCACATCTGGTGCTGGCCAACATCCGTCACCACGACCGCATCCCCACCTGTTTCCCGCCACAAGTCATTCACCACGTGCGCAGCATAGAGGTGGCCATCGTCCGGCAAGTTTTGAATGTCGCGCACCGCCGAATCACCTTTCAGTTCCTGAATTCGTGATAACCAAAGCTCTCGATTGCCCACCTCGACCCGCGGCAGCAATTCGCACAACACCTCGCGCAAATCCCCGATCAGAGCCACGTCAATCTTGACGTTCTTGTTAACTTCTGCCTGATCGATCTCGACGTGAATCTTCTTCGCCATGGGCGCGTAGGTTTTGAGATTACCCGTAACGCGATCATCGAAGCGCATACCGAGCGCGAGCAGCAGATCTGCCTCTTGAATTGCCGTGTTGACCCAGGCCTCGCCGTGCATGCCCATCATCCCAAGATTCAGCGGATGGGACGCCGGGAAAGAACCAATGCCGAGCAATGTCATTGCCACGGGAATCTGAGCACGTTCGGCGAGTTCGCGAATTTCCCGCATCGCCCCAGAGAGCAGGATGCCGTGCCCCGCTAGGATCACCGGGCGCTTGGCGCAGTTGATTAATTCAAGTGCATCGCCATATTGCGGCGCGGCCGAAGTGGCTGCCAGACAACGATTGCGGTGTCTAGGTTCAGCCGCATCCCAATTGAACTCGCAACTGCCCTGCTGGGCATCTTTCGTGACATCGATCAACACCGGCCCCGGCCGCCCCGACGTCGCCAACCAGAAAGCTTCGCGCATCGTAGCCGCAATATCTTCGGCTCGGGTGACGAGGTAGTTATGCTTCGTGATCGGCAGCGTAATGCCGGTAATATCCGTCTCCTGAAAAGCGTCGTAACCGATCAGCTTGCTGCCCACCTGCCCAGTGATGCAGACAATCGGCGACGAGTCCATCATCGCGGTGGCAATCCCCGTCACAAGGTTGGTCGCACCGGGACCAGAGGTGGCAATGGCGACCCCAACTCCCCCGCCAGCGCGAGCATAACCGTCAGCCATATGCGCCGCGCCCTGTTCGTGGCGCACCAGCACGTGGTGGATCTCCGGGTACTTACAAAGCGCATCATAAGCGGGCAGGATCGCTCCGCCGGGATAACCGAAGATGTGCTTCACGCCTTCCCGCTTGAGGCATTCCCAGATAATTTCTCCACCGGTTTTCTTCATAAGCTCCTCGCGCACAGAGTGACTAAGTTCATGCTGTCATCCTGAGGCAGCGGAGTCGTCAGCGAAGCTGAGGACTCCCCACGAAGGACCTATGCAACCCGCAGGCATTACCGAGGCTACCGGCAACTTGCAGAGATCCTTCTGGCCCACAAAAAAGCGTGGGCTTTCAGGATGACAATACCTAATTCGTAACCGCACCCAGCGCCGCCGATGACACCTGCCGCGCGTATTTCGCCATGACGCCGGTCCGATACCGTGCTTCCGGTTGCTTCCAAGACGCCAATCGTTTCTGGATCTCGGCATCAGAAAGGTCCACGCGAAGTTCACGCCGTCCGATGTCGAAAACGACGACATCACCATCGCGAAGGGCGGCAATAGGACCACCGCAAGCTGCTTCGGGAGCAACGTGACCAGCCATCAATCCATGCGTAGCTCCGGAAAAACGGCCGTCGGTAAGCAACGCCACTGAGTCGCCCAACCCCGCGCCCACCAGCGCCGCCGTCACGCCCAGCATCTCGCGCATGCCAGGCCCGCCGCGCGGGCCTTCGTAGCGAATAACGACCACATCCCCGGATTGAATTCGCCCCTGCTGCACCGCTGCGAATGCCGCTTCTTCGCTATCGAAAACGCGTGCCGGTCCGCGATGATGAACCTGCTGGTGTCCTGCCACCTTGACCACACATCCCTCAGGAGCGAGATTGCCTTTCAAGATCACCAAGCCACCCGTCGGCTTGATGGGACGACCCAGCGGACGCACCACTTCCTGCGTCGCCGCTTCGCTCGCACCTCGCGCCTCTTCCCCAATGCTTTTGCCGCTAACGGTAAGTGCCTCCCCGTGCAACAACCCCGCCTCATGAAGGCGCTTCGCCACCAACCCGGTGCCACCGGCCTTATATAGATCGGTAGCGACAAATCTTCCCCCAGGTTTGAGATCGGCCAGCAGCGGCACCCGCTCTGAAACGCGATCAAAATCATCCAAAGAGAGGCCCACCCCTGCCTCAAATGCAATGGCCAGCAAATGCAACACCGCGTTGGTCGAGCCACCAGTTGCCGCCACGCTGGCAATCGCGTTCTCGAAAGCTTCGCGCGTGAGAATCTGTCGCGGCCGAAGATCGCGTTTTAGCAACTCCATGACTTTCGCGCCCGCAGCCTGCGCCACCTCCGGCTTCCTCGCATCCAGTGCCGGCACGCTAGCGCTACCCATCAGGGATAACCCGAGAAACTCGCAGACCATCGCCATCGTATTAGCCGTGAATTGCCCGCCGCACGCACCCGCTCCCGGACACGCGCTGTTCTCCATCGCCAGCAAATCCGCATCAGTCATCCGCTTCTGCGCGTGGGCTCCGACGGCCTCGAACACGTCCTGAATAGTGACATCCTTCCCGTGGAAGTTGCCGGGGGCAATCGATCCGCCATAGAGCACGAGGCCAGGAAGATTCAGCCGCGCTAGCGCCATGATTGCTCCAGGAATAGTTTTGTCGCATCCCACCAGCGCTACCATGCCGTCAAACTGATTGCCCCGCGCCACCAACTCAATCGAGTCGGCAATCACTTCGCGGCTCACCAGCGAGGTACGCATGCCTTCGGTCCCCATCGTGATCCCGTCGGAGATCGAAACCGTATTGAACTCCATCGGCGTACCCCCAGCCGACCGAATGCCTTGCTTGACCGAGGCCGCAAGTTCACGCAAATGATGGTTGCAAGGCCCAATTTCAATCCAGGTGTTGGCTACACCGATCAAAGGACGGCGTAGGTCTTCGTCGGTAAATCCAACGGCTTTCAACATAGCGCGGGCGGGGGCGCGACTCGGCCCTTGCGTAAGGGCTGCGCTATTGAGTTTCGTTTCGTTCATCTCAGCTCCAGCCTCTCCAAATCGAAAACTGCTCATAAAAAACTTAAGGCCATCATCTTTTCTGGATGATGGCCTCTGGTTGAATCTTTTCTCGGCTACATCATCCGCTGGCTCCGGGTGTTACCGCTACACCCGTAATAATAAGGACCAGCAGAATCAGTACCTGAAAAAGCTCCGCCCGAAACCGGAAATCCGGCTTCCACGACAACCAGGCTTGAGCGGCATTTAGCATTTTAAAGTTGCTTACCCGTTTGGCAGTTTTGGGTTCCAAATACAATCGCATCTTTTGGGAAAACTGTCAACGATCCTCCGCCCCAGGTAGTGGTGCAGTTTGAAATCCACAGGGGCTAGCAATTGATTCGGACCTGTGGGAAACTTTGGCGATGACAAAACTAACCCCAAAGAAAAAGGCCAAGAGACAAGAAGTACGCGGCAAACGAAAGGCGGCCAAAAAGCAACGCAAAGACCTCCGCGACCAAACCAGAACGGAATTTGGTGATGGCTTGGATCGCTTGGATCAGCGAAACGAGCCGGAGGACGTAAACAAAGCTGCCGCACGCAACGTGCGGGAGCTCACCAAGGGCAAATAGACGCTCAATATGGTTTGCTGCTACGGGTAAGAGACTGAGTGCGCAATCGCGCCATCCTGATACCGAAGTCAGCAAAGAGCGAGTCGAACGTAGCGGAATCAATCATATTCTGGAAAATGACATACGGATCGTTGGCATCCCCATCCGCCTCTCCCACGTCTCGAAAGGCGCGAGACGTCGGGTACCCTTGCTGACCTCACAGTCCCCACCTAACTTCGCAAAGCACGCCGTTTAGCACGATACTTTCTCGTCCATACTCGGAAGTACATGATGCACTTCCGGAGTCTATTCCGGCGGTTTGCCTTCGACGTAGAGTGAAGCGAACGAACTCAATCGTTCCTCATTCTAGCGTCGAGGTATGCCATGGTACCGAAGCTTGCGGTGTGTCTCCATCACTTTGCCGGAGTTACCCCAGCCAGAACGTTCCCACAAAGATGTATGACGGTGGTTATTTTTACCTTCATAGTTTGTTCCACCGCTTTCGCGACCGGGGCGGGCAAGATCGACGTTCCCTGCCAGGGCACGGTCATATCCTCCACCGACGACATCGTCAGCATCATCAACAACGGTCAGCGGAATCAAACCTTCTGCATCGAAGGCGAGCATCGAATTACCTCCAGCATTCAGCTTCGGTCGGGACAGTCGCTCATCGGCACTACGGCCAACGCGCGCATCAGCGGGGCGGCGGAGCTGGGCCCATGGCAGTCCACGAGCACGCGAGGCGTTTACTTCTACGAGGGAGAGTACGCGCAGATCCAGCCGCATCAGCAGCAGAAGTACTTTGACGGCGGCGCCAACGTTTGTTATTGGGTCTCGACCTATCAGGATGACCTCTTCTTTCGCACCAATGCCAGCGGTGATCGAAGAGTCATGCGGGTGCTGAGTGAGGCGGAAGTGGACCCCACTCACCGGGTCACGACGCAAGGGCAGGCGGTCACGGCGGGAGAAGCGGGTCGGTTCTTCTTCGATTACGCACACCACCGCATCTATCTGAGTCTGCCCAATGAAGAGGATCCTAACAACGCCACCGTCGATCTGGCCATCAGCCTGGGCAATCAAAGGAGCAATGCCCTGCTCTACGGCCCCGGACAGGACAACGTGACCCTGCAAAACTTAACTATTGAAAAGGGCATGAACTACGGGCTTTATGGCGGGAATTCCTGGACGCTCAAAGACATGACCATCCGCTTTATTCACAACGTGGGCCTGTATAACATTTTTGGGAGCTCAGGCCATCCCGCCAGGATCGACAACACGCTGTTCACCAACAACGGACGCATGGCGTTAAATGCCGCCGATGCCAGAAATATCATCCTCACCAACAGCGAAATGTCCTGGAACAATATTGCCAATTTCCGGCAAACGGCCTACGCCACCGGGAGCGGCAAATGCGAAGGCTACAACGATGCCGGCACCTTCCACATCTATCACGATGTTGGCACCCAGTCTGAACCTGCTTTGATCGTTGACAAACTGTGGAGTCACGACAACATTTCGGATGGATTGTGGTCCGATGGCGGCTCGGAGTACAGCCGGATCACCAATTCCACCTTCGATGGCAATGAGCGCTACGGCTACCTGCACGAAATAAGCTGTCAGCTGTCGTTCAGCGGCAACCAGGTCTACCAGAACGGCTACCCGCTGAAGAATCCCGACATCACTGGTGGCGGGGTCGAGGTGAGCGACTCGAATGACAACACTTTCAGCTCGAATCTTATCTATGGAAACTATCCCGGCTTTGCCGTTCATCTCACGCTGCAGCAAGTCCATCCCAATATGAATTCCAACCCGTGCCTGCATGCGCGCACCAGCGGCGACACCAGCAACTCTCTCAAAAATAATAAGGTGTTGGGCAACGCCATTTACCAATGTTCCGGCGAGGCTTCAATCGGAAAGGTTTGGGGGCCGGGCGGATCGCTCAATTCTCGCGGCAACCAGTACGAGTCCAACCATTACCACCTGAAGGATTCGACGTCCAACTGGTTTGCCGACGCAGACAGTTCGGACCACTACACGCCGCTGGATTGGGACACCTGGCGTCAGGGGAATCGCGACACGTATGGAACTTTGACGGTCGGTTGCAGCCATTAAAGGGCAAGACTGCCGGTTGATAGGCGCGCCAATCCTTTTCGCGCAAAACGCTCAAAGGGTGGATCACCCCATCTTGTTGGGCATGAATGGTCGAGCTTCCCCGGAACGCGGTCTGCTACTTAAGTCCCATCACCGGACAGCGGGATGCTCTGCGGACTGGTAGGATCGTTGTCGGTGATGCTGAGGTTGGCCGAGCGCGATCCTTTGGCTTTGGGAGTGAAGGTAACCTTGATGGTGCATTTACTTTGCGGAGGCACGCTGCTGCCGCAATTGTTGGTCTGAGTGAAATCGTTGGGGTCCGTTCCTTTGATGGCAATCTGGGTGATGGAGAGTGAACTTGTGCCCAAGTTGCTCAGGGTGACGGGAATTTGGGCGCTCTTGGTGCCGACCTTCTGATTGCCGAAGTTGATGGCGATCGGCGAGATCACAACCGTCGTGCCTGTGCCCGACAGTTGCACCTTCTGCGGGCTGCCCGTCGCATCGTCGGTAACCGAGAGGGTTCCGTTCGCCGTGCCTTTGTCGGTGGGTGTGAATGTTACTTGGATTGTGCAGTTGCTGCTGACGGGCAAGGTCGCGGGACAATTATTGGTTTGGCTGAAAGGCGCGGTTGCCGCGATGTTCGAAATCGTGACTGGCTGGTTGCCTGTGTTGGTCAAGGTCGCCGGTTGAGGCGGACTTGTCGTCCCAAGCAATTGCGCAGCGAACGTCAAGCTCGCGGGCGTCAGTGTAACCGTAAAGGTTTGATTAGTCCCGGCTCCGCTCAGCGCCATGCTAAATGGGGCTGAACCTTGGTAGGTCACATTGAGAGAAGCATACTCGTAGCCGACAAAGCTCGGCGTAAATGTAACTTGGGCCTGACAGCTTTTGTTCGACGGTAAGCCTGAACCACAGTTGTTGGTCTGGGCGAAGTCTGCCGCGTTGGCTCCAGTAATGTTGACGCTTTGGATGATCAACTTGCTGGCGCCAAAGTTTGTCAAGCCCGCCGTTTGTGGCGGACTGGTCGTGCCTACCTGCACGGTCCCAAAGTCAAGATTGATCGGGGTGAAATAGAGCGGACGCTGCTCGAATATGGACAGTACGCTGCCCAGGCCATTGATCCCGAGCAGATCGAGGTTCCCATTCGCGTTGAAGGCGCTCATGCTGATGGGGCTAGCCTGAGCCTTCATGCCCGCAAACGTCAGTGGTTGCTGAAACGTGCCATCTCCGTTCCCCAGCAAAAGACTTAACCCTGCCAAAACGTCCAGCTTGCCATCGCCGTTGAAGTCTCCAATGTTAGCCGACCCAATCCCGCCGCTCATGACGCTCGCGCCTGTCCGGAAGGTGCCATCGCCGTTTCCCAACAGCACTGAAACCCCATTGGTTATCAGATCGACCTTCCCATCACCATTCACATCAGCCGCCGCTGCGGAATCTCCCGCAAACTCCACGGGATAAAAGACCGGACTACTAAAGCCGCCTTTGCCGTCACCCAGAAATACATCAACACCTTCGCCTCCATTGCTGTCAGAGCCGGCGACTGCTACATCCAGCTTGCCATCACCGTTGAAATCGGCGATAGCGGGGTAATCACTTCCGTAGGGCAAGAAGGAGCCCCCAGACCCACGAGCGAAAGTACCGTCTCCATTGCCCAGCCATATGTCAAAATAGGGACCATCATAGAAATCTTCTCCCAAACGGTATAAATCCAGCTTCCCATCGCCGTTGAAATCAGCCGCGGCGGGGAAGATGGAGTTACTTACCAGGCTGATGCGCTTAATCGAGGGGAAAGCACCTTTGCCGTTGCCGAGGAATACTCGTAGCACGGTGTTACCCTCACCGCAGCCGGTACAAGCATTCGTGACCGCCAAGTCCAGATTCCCGTCGCCGTTGAAATCGCCAGCGACAATCGAATACACGGTCGGTGTGGAAATGGTTGTCGGGAGCTGGAATGTTCCATTCCCTTTTCCCAGAAAAACCTGAATTCCCCCTGTCGTTCCTCCACCCACCGCAAAGTCCAATAAGCCGTCGTTGTTGAAGTCGCCCACTGCGATTGGCCCAGAAGAATACACAACGTGCTGAATACTTCTGGGCAAAAAGCCCACTCCCTTAGCCGAACTGCGAACGGGAAAATAGATCACGTTCGACTGCACTTCCCTAGTTCCGAGATTTCCTACCGTCACCCAGCCGAAGCCCGGCTTGGCGATGTCCGTCGCGCTGATCTGAGCCTGCACCTGGCTGCCTGACACTACCGCCGTGGGGCGAATGGATCCGTTCCAGTAGACGGCGGCGGTTGAGGTGAAACCTGTGCCGTTGATGGTGAGCGTAAATGCACTGCCGCCGGGCGCGGCGCTTGCCGGGACTAACGGTTGGTTGATGAGCGGGATGGGATTCGATTGCCCGAGCATCGGGCTGACGGCAAGAATCAGGAAGATGGAGACGAGTCCGAGTCGCTGCACGGCACACCTCAAATCATCGGGGCTTGACGGGATTCGGCCCGGAACCGGGGGAATGACAGCGGTAGCCATTCTACTCCTCTCACCGCCGCATTTGGGGATGATGCGACTGGAAGCGTGCGCATAGTTGCTGGACTGCGGCGGAAGCCGCAACGTGATCGTATTTTGGCTCCAAGGAAAACGGCTCGGCGGCATTATTTGTGTCGCATGCCCACCCTTTCCGCAAAGTGCGCGGAAAGGGTGGGGCACCGCAGATCAACAAACTCACCCCAGATCAAACGCACCCCACGTCCAAAACGCTGTCGCGACTTGCTGGAGTTTGATACGCATTGACAGCGTTTGCCTAGCTGGGAATGGTTTGCGTCTGGATGTTATTTTCTGCGGGATTCAGGGGAGGCCGGGCGAGGGCTGCGTTTACGATTCCCATGAAGGTGCGGGCAAATTCGAGAATGCGGGCATCGTGCTGGGCGCGGGAGAAGGAGACGCCCTCTTCTTTTTTCTGCAGGAAGAAGGCGATGGCGCGGGCGCAATCGTCGGCGTCGCCCATGTGGAAGAACGACGAGCCGGGGGCGTCCTGCTCGACGTGAACCGGGAAATCGGAGGCGATCACTGGCTTGCCCACCGACCTGGCATCTTCGATGACGGTGCTCCAGCCTTCAAACTGGGAGGGTTGCAACACGGCTTTCGAGGCGCTCATCAGGCAGATCTGGTCGGCTCGCGGAATCATGCCGAGAATGTGTACTTGCTTCTCGATGCCCAGCTCTTTCATTTGCCCGTTGAGCTTGGGGAAGAACTCGGGATGGCGATTGTCCTGGGTGGGGCCGGTGCAGACCAGATCGACTCTCAATCCCTGGCTCTTCAGCTTGGCGACGGCGCGGAACGCGGTGAGATGGTCTTTGTGAATCCAGAACTGGTTGCAGATGATGAAGTAGTTTGGCGGAAGATTGTACTTAGCCACGAACGGCGCGGGATCCTGGAACCACGAGGGCAGAGGCACGGTCGCGAAGTGAAGGATGTGAGTCTTGGCGAGGGGCGGCCCGTAGGCGCGAACGGCGTCGTCGAGAGCGCAGCGGCTGCTGAGCACTACATGGCGGTTAGGGTCGCGGAGCAGGGCGGGAAAACTATTGTCGCGAGCGGCCCGGGCCAGGCGCGAAAAGAACTCGGGCAAAAAGCAATGCTGCAAATCGGGAATCCAGGCAATAGCGTTCGGCAGCAAGCGCGTGTAGTGGACGGACACGGGAAAGATGGCTTCCACGCGGTGGCGGCGAGCCACTCGGGCTAACTCGGGCGCGGCTTCGCGCATCAGGGCGGCGCCAACGCTGGCATTGATACGTTGCGCGTCAATATCAAAACGAGTTTTCCGGAATATTCGATCCAGCAACGACTGGTAAACCACCACGTTATCCGCGAGGTCGGCAACCTCATCGAACAGCTCCGAGGTGGCACGACAGAATAAGGTTAGACGGGGCCGCTCGTTTTCCGGCAGGCGCGCGAGTGCACGCACCAGGTTGTGGGTATAAATGACGCCACCGCGCCATCGGTCCAAAGCAATCAAGCCAATGTGGGGCTGCGGAGGGGTCACGCTATGACCCCTTCGTAGCGCAGGAGATCGCGAAGGCCTTGGTTCAGATCAGCATGGGGCGACCAACCGATCATAGAGCGCAAGCGAACCACATCCGCTTGCAGGCAAGGCCGTTCGACCGGGCGTACTTTAGCTGGATCGATCTCGATTTTCAGGGGCTTCGCGGTGAGGCTGGCGATGCGTTCGACTACGTCCCGTATCGTCACGGAAAGGCCAGTTCCGACATTGGAGATGACAACACCGGGCTCCGATTTTTCAACCATCTCAACTACTGCGCGCGCGGCATCGGCGACGGGGACGAGGTCGCGCTTGGGACTGACACTGCCAAGCCGCAGGGTGTTGGAACCACCGTTGCGAATCTGAGCGATGATTTCGGGAAGGATATGGGGATTGGTTTCGCGCGGGCCGTATAGATTGAACAAGCGGCCGATCACAAAATGACGCTCGGGATGCGCTTCAGCCTCGAGTTGCACCAACTTCTCGCCCATCCATTTAGTAAGGCCGTAGATATTAAAGGGACCGATCTCGCCTGACTCGTGATGAGGCAGCGCAATGGGCTTGTACACATCCGCCGTGCTGGCAAACCAAAACCGTAGAACACCAGCTGCCCGTGCCGCACTGAGGACACACTGGGTTCCGTGGACATTCAGGCCGACCGTCAAACCGGGATCTCGCATGGCGGCGGGAATGAAATGGAGGGCAGCGAGATGGATCACCGCAGCTGGACGCTTCGCCTGCAACAACGCGGTGAGGCCGGCTTCATCCCGCATGTCTTGACAAACAAAGCTAAATAGCGGATTGTGGGCAAACGGGACGAGAAACTGCCAATTGCCAGTCGAGAGATTATCGACCGCAATTACCGGAAACTGGCGAGACAAAAGGTGCTCGACAGTGTGTGAACCGAGGAATCCGGCGGCGCCGGTCACCAACCATGGCTGAGAATTCATGCGGGTTTGCAAGTACTGATTGCAACTGCCGAGCACACTAATTTAAGCCAAGAACACTCCTCGGGCAAGTGAATTCTTAGTGTTTGAAAAGCGTAACTGTCGCGAGAGTCGGCCAGCTGCAAGCCGAGAGCAGGTAATCTGAGTTTCACGTTACTTCCATCATTTAGTTTTATCCGCGCCATCGGAATTTGTCCATCGTTTATCTTCCCGGTCATTAGTAAGTGCAGCATTTTCCCCAATCAATTGCCGCAAAAACTCTTGCAGGAAGAGCTGATCTGTCCTCACACGAAGCTGTGGCGACAGGTATCGCCGAGCGATAGTTTTCGATCATGCCAATCAGCCTCTTGTAAACCGAATACTTGTAAACCGAATAGATGTTCCGTGCGTTCGCGGCACACAACCTCAACTGATTTTCGCTCATCTGAAGGGCTCTGGACTCAAGCACCTACGAGAATAATAGAGACTTCCGGCTTGTATGCTTTCGGTCCCTTGCAGCATTTTGCAGAATTTCCTATACTCGGCCCGATTGTTGTTTATTGACCGGGCTCTCGATTCTTCGGAGTTGACGGGCCATGCTCCACAAAACTAAGCACTTGGAACTGTGAGCCACTGAACTTTCGGTGGTTTTCGGCTAGCTTTCGGGTCACGTGTGTGACTCACAGGGCGAAGCTATAAGCAGGTTGTCCAGTGCGGTTTTTCTCTCTCCCCACGCGTCAAGCTGAACGTGATGTGATCCCCGCTGCGTTTCTTTGGGGAATTTTCCCCGCTTTTTACCCGCTGGCGTCGACGAAAGGCCGCGACCAGTAAACCTCCGATGGAAGACGTTCACAAATCATCTCCAGTCTCGGTCGAGGTAGTACCACAACAGCCTAAAGAGTCAGAACAAGCTGGCGCGGCTACATCTCCCGATGACGGAGACATTTTCACGTTACGGACTCATAGGACTCGGGCTGAGATTGAAGCGATTCAGCGCGCGCTTGGACACACCGGCTGGAATCGCAGCCGGGCCGCGCGACTGCTGAAGATCAGCTATCGCAGCCTGCTGCTCAAAATCCAGCGGCACAAGATCACACATCAGAGTCAATGACGACAGACGGCAAAACAAGTTGCGAATCGACGTCTATTGGGCGAAAAGAACGATTTGCCGTGCCGTCATTGGATCAGGAGGATGGTGATTGAGTAGAAATTTTGAGCTTTTGAGCCAAGTGGGCCGGCTGGAGGAGATTGCGCAAGCGGCCGCGGAGCCTTTGCCGCGAGTCTTAGGCGAGACCACGGACGAGAGCGCGGTGTTGACGGCCAGCTTGTCCGTGCCTGGCGCGGTACGCGACGAGATCGTCAAGCTGGTGCGCAATCTTTTTTTTGTGCCGGGCGAGAATGGCCCGCGGCGGGTGGTGTTTACCGGCACCGAATCGGGCACCGGCTGCAGTTGGATTTGCGCCCAAGCCGCGGAGATTCTGGCCTCGCAGGTACATGGCTCGGTGTGCGTGGTGGATTGCAATCTGCGGGCTCCCAGCCTGCATTTGCGTTATCAGGTGGCCAATGACCGCGGCCTGGGCGACGCTTTGCTTGGTCCCGGCTCTCTGCGGCCGTACTTGCAGCCGCTGTCGCGCCCCAATCTCTGGCTTTTGAGTTCGGGTTCGACCCAGGAGCATCAGTTCACTCTGCTGAGCGCGGAGAGCATGCGCGCCCGCCTGGGCGAACTCTATGCCCAATTTGACTATGTGCTGCTGGATGTCGCGTCCCTGAACACCTGCAACGACGCCATCGCATTGGGCAGCTCCACCGACGGAGTGGTGCTGGTGCTGCGGGCCAACAGCTCGCGCCGCGAGATCGCGCGCAAAACCTTGCAGGAACTGCAGACCGCGAAAGTGCATGCGCTCGGGGTAGTGCTCAACCAACGCCGCTTCCCCATCCCAGAAGCCATCTACAAATTGTTTTGATCGAACGCACTATCAACATCTACGAGATGAACAGTAATAACGTCCAGTCAGCGTTTCCTTATTGGTACCCCGGTTCTCGCCGTTATGAGGCGGGTCCGTCACCGCAGGTTAAGAGATCGCAAGATCCGGGTTGCAGGAGGGATTCCCAATGAGTGCAGTTTGGCGCAAAGTTCTGAACGACGTTCTGAAACTGTTTGATTTGGCCCTGCTCATTGCCTCGTTTGCGATGGCAACTATGCCGATTCTGGCACGGGTTGGCCCAGTCTCGTTCGCGCAATTTTTGTCGATGCGGATTAAGCTGCAGAACCTGGTTGTATTGTTTGCGCTCCTCTGTTTCTGGCACATCATTTTTACGATGTTTGGTCTTTACAGTTCGAAACGACTGGCGAGCCGGAAGAAAGAAGTTTTTGACGTCGTCAAAGCCACCACGTTGTCGAGCGCGGTTCTCGCGATCGGCTCCGTGGTAATCGGCTTTCGCATGGTCACGCCCGCTTTTGTCGTTACTTTTTGGGCTTGCAGCACACTTGCGGTCGCTTCCACCCGCTTGGCTCTGCGAACCTGGCTGAGACGATTCCGTGCCCGCGGGCACAACTTGCGCAACATGCTGATCGTCGGCACCAACCGGCGTGCACTCGAGTTCGCCAAGACCATCCAGGCGCGGCCTGAGCTGGGATACTCCATCCTGGGATTTGCCGATACCGATTGGGCCGGATCTGAGGAACTGAAGCAGAATGGCTATGAGGTCCTGTGTGATCTCGAGAGCCTGCCTCAGTTTATCCGTCATACCGTTGTGGATGAGATCGTGCTCGCTCTTCCCATCCGATCCTTCCATTCCAATAGCGCGCAGCTGGTTGAACTTTGCGAGCAGCAGGGCATCATCGTTCGTCTAATGGCGGATCTGTTTGACATAAAAACAGCGCGAGACCGGGGCGACGAGTTCGGACAATCAACTTTCCTCATGCCCTACACGGTCACGGCGGAAGGCTGGCCTTTGACGGTCAAACGGATCATCGATTTCACAGTCTCGGCGGCGTTACTCATCCTCCTGGGCCCGCTGCTTTTGACCACCGCAATCCTGATCAAGCTGACTTCTCCTGGGCCGGTATTTTTTGTGCAGAAGCGAGTCGGATACAACAAGCGGCCTTTCTACATTTGCAAATTCCGAACCATGGTTGCGGATGCGGAAACAAAACTGCGTGACATCGAACATCTGAACGAAGTAACTGGACCGGTCTTTAAGATCAAGAATGACCCCCGGCTCACGACGATCGGCGCATTCCTTCGCCGCACCAGCATTGACGAACTGCCGCAGCTCTTCAATGTTCTGCTCGGAGACATGAGCCTGGTGGGTCCTCGGCCGCTCCAGGTGCGCGACTACGACTTGTTCACCAAGCACGGCGAGGACTGGCAGCGTCGCCGTTTCAGCGTTCGCCCAGGAATTACTTGCTTGTGGCAAGTGAATGGAAGGAGTTCCCTACCCTTTGAGCAATGGATGGAGTTGGATCTGCAGTACGTGCAACAGTGGTCGCTCTGGCTGGATTTCGAGATCCTCGCGCGTACCATTCCAGCCGTTTTCAAAGGCTCTGGAGCAGCTTAGGCCACTCGCAGTTGTCAATCGCGCATGAATGTAAACTACGAAACTGAAGATGATCTTCCCCGGCAGCTGCAGTCGCGGCCATCGAGGGTGCACACTGACAATGTCACTTTGTTGCCGGAAGGCGACGGGTATCGAGGACATAATTGCATCCACACGCTTGTCGAGGCTCAAGCCGCGCGCACGCCGGACGGGATCGCTGCGATCTACCCGGGACAAACTCTCAGCTACACCCAACTCAACGCCAGAGCCAATCAACTCGCCCGCTTTCTGCTCGAACTGGGAACCAAACCGGAAAGCCTGATCGGAATTGCGCTGGGACCGTCGTTAGACCTGCTCGTGGCGTTGCTAGGCGTGCTGAAGGCAGGATGCGCGTGCCTGCCTCTTGATCTGAACTATCCCAAAGGAAGGCTTGAGTTGATGCTGGAAGATGCACAGCCGGCGGCGGTGCTGACGGAATCACAGCTTGCGCCGGCGCTATCTTCGAGCAAGACGAAGCTGATTTGTCTGGACTCCCAGGCGGAGGAAGTGTTTCGATCGGAGCAAACCAACCTAAAGTGCTCCATCACCGCAGAGAGCCTCGCCTATGTGATTTATACGTCGGGCTCTACCGGCAAACCACGAGGCGTGCTTTTGCCGCACAGCAGCCTGGCGAATCACAACCAATCCGCCGTTGATCTCTACGATCTCCGGCCTCAAGACCGGGTTCTGCAGTTCTCCTCAATTAGCTTTGACATCGCCATCGAAGAAGTTTTCCCTGCCCTGATGTGCGGTGCCGGAATCGTTCTGAAAAGCGATTCATTTTCGTTGCAAGCGAACGAATTTCTCCGCTGGATCGAGCAGCATCAGGTGAGCGTCTTGGACTTGCCCACCGCATTCTGGCATGAACTGGTGCATCAGTTGGAGGGTTCGGATAACATCACGCTGCCGAATTCGCTGCGCCTGGTGATACTGGGAGGCGAAAAAGCGTCTACCAAAGCTTATCGCGTATGGCAGAAATTTGCGGGAAGCCGGGTCCGCCTTATCAACACCTATGGGCCCACTGAGGCGAGCGTCATCGTTACCGCCTTTGAGCCAGCGCGTTTCCCGGAAGCGAGCTTGGGCGACAGCCTGCCGTTAGGGCATCCGGTTGCCGGAGCTCAGATTCACCTCCTCGATCCAGATTTGAAGCCGGTGCCGCCTGGGATTACGGGCGAATTGTATATCGGTGGTCCTCCTTTGGCTCGTGGTTACTTAAATCACCCGGCGCAAACCGCGGAGAAGTTTATCGCGGATCCGTTCCACCAGGACTCCTCGGCGCGTCTCTACAGAACCGGAGACCTGGCGCGCTATACCGCCGACGGTATGCTTGAATTCGTCGGCCGCGCGGATTTCCAGGTGAAGATTCGAGGTTTCCGCGTGGAGCCGGGTGAGATCGAGGCTGCTCTTCACCACTATCCCGGCATCGCTGAGGCGATCGTACAAAGTCACGAAAATGGCGCCGGAGACAAGAGCTTGGTGGCGTATTTGGTCTGGTCCGCAGGCCAGTCGCCGGCATCCGGGTCCGAGCTTCGTAATTTTTTGAAGCAACGCCTGCCAGAGTACATGGTGCCAGAGGCTTTTTTGTCGGTGGAGAAGTTACCCTTGACGGTCAACGGCAAGGTCGACCGGCGAGCGTTGAGCAAGCCCGATTTCGTACCGCCATCGAATCCCTCGTCTGCGCAAGCGGCACTTCCTCAGAGCGCGCTCCACTTACAACTCATTGGCATATGGCAAAGCGTATTGGGCAAGAAACCGATCGGCATTCGCGACAATTTTTTTGAAATGGGAGGGCACTCGCTGCTGGCCGCGCGATTGATGCATCGCACGGGGCAGGCTTTGGGCATGACGTTGCCCTTGGCGATGCTATTTCAAGCGCCCACCATCGAAAAGCTCGCGGCCGCTTTACAACAAAACGGCTGTTCGCAGTATTGGTCCTCCCTGGTTCCCATCCAGACTTCGGGAGTCAACCCCGCTTTCTTTTGCGTGCATGGCGTCGGAGGAAATGTGCTCAACCTCCGGCAACTGTCGCGTCACATGAGTCCAGACTATCCACTGTACGGTCTGCAGGCACAAGGTCTCGATGGAAAGCGCCCTTGTCTGGGGAGCCTGGAGGAGATGGCTGCGCACTACCTCAAAGAAATTCGCACCATCCAGCCCCAAGGGCCCTACTTTCTGGGAGGTTATTCGCTGGGAGGGCTGATCGCTTATGAAATGGCACAGCAACTTTCCGCCAAAGGCGAGGAAACAGCCTTAGTAGCCCTTCTCGATAGTTATCCTGGGAATGTTAAGACGAATTCCGTCCCACTACTTCACCTGTTACGCTCCCCACAGCGTCTGTTCGTAGACGTACCCTACGCTGCGGTAGATTCCCTCCGACGCCGGATCAAACGGGGACGCGTCGCCCCGGTATTGAAAGATGTATTCCACCGTAATGCCGCCGCCGGCGATCGCTATGTACTCCGACCGTACGGGGGAACTGTGGCGTTGTTTCGCGCCGCCGATAAATCCTGGCGAAGTTCTGGCGACCCTTACGCCCGGTGGACAAGTTTAGCCGCCAAGCTGGAGATTCATGAGATTCCGGGCGACCACCGCGGCATCCTCTATGAGCCGCAAGTCGAGCATTTGGCTGAACGCTTGAAAGCCCGCATGGATCAGATTCGTGCGAACTATGAATTGCAAACGGTTTCATAACCTGTCAGGTCGAACCGCCCTATTCAAAGCAGAACAGCATTGGCTTCTTCCCAGATTCAACCGCCAGAAGTAACAGCAGCGGGCATCGTCGCAGATACCGCGCGGCCGACCGGACTACGGGCTCAGCTTCTAGGTACCGATGGCAGCACTCTATTGCGTAGGCTCTTGCCCTGGGCGCACAAGGGCGGCCTCACGGTTATTGATCAAGGGTTAATCTCCGGTTCCAATTTCCTCATCAGCGTTTTGCTAGCCCGGTGGCTGACCGCAGAACAATATGGATCTTACGCGGTGGCCTTCGGTTTCTTTGTGCTGCTATCGCTGGTCTACCAGTC
The DNA here is from genome assembly GCA_963832245.1 of uncultured Acidobacteriota bacterium. Taxonomy (GTDB): domain Bacteria; phylum Acidobacteriota; class Terriglobia; order Terriglobales; family Acidobacteriaceae; genus JABDBE01. The sequence goes on along the minus strand of CAWHTG010000003.1, from coordinate 80,898 downwards.
GCTGGTACTGGAGCCGATGTCGGTTTTCGGAGGCTCGACTTATCGCAATAATCTGCGTGGGTACTTTGCTTCGTTGCTGTGGATCCACGTTAATCTGTCGCTCGCGATTTTTCTTGTGTTTGGCGCGACGGCTGGCATAAGCCGGCTGTTTGGGTCAGCAGCAGGAATGCCGGGGGCCCTAGCGGGCGTCACCATTGCGTCACCCTGCGTGTTATTTTTCTGGCTCGCGCGGCGCAGCTTCTATCTGGAATTATCCCCCAATCAGGCGGTCCTCGGAGCCTTTGTCTACTCAGGCTTCGTACTGGGCGCATTGTGGATTTTCTATCGCCACAATTGGTTATCGCCCTTCACGGCATTCGTGCTGATCGCCATCGGCTCCTTGGGTACTGGTTCATTTCTGATGTTGCGTCTACGGCTGGCCCTCCGACCCAAAGGGCCCAGCCCTCCGACTCGAACCATTTGGCGGCAGCATTGGAGCTACGGCGGGTGGGCGTTGATGGGCTGCTTCGCAAGTTGGGTTCCGGCCTACATTTTCTACCCGATTCTCGGCAGTTTCGGAACTATGGCCCAGTCAGGGCAGTTGAAGGCCCTGATGAATCTCACATTGCCGCTGGAACAGACGAAGGCTGCGCTTTCGATGCTGCTTTTGCCCTACGCCGCCGCTGTACAAGACGCCAAGGATGATGGCTCCAGGGCACGGACCTTGAGCCTGCGAATGACCGTCCTGGGTTTCGGCATGGCGATCGTGTATTGGGCGCTCATCATTCCGCTGGATAAGCCTCTGTTTCGTCTGCTCTACTCGGGCCGCTACATGGAAGTGGCACATCAGATTCCCTTGGTAGCCGTTGGCTCCATCTTCTGGAGTGCCGCCTATGGCCCGGCGCTCGCCTTGCGTGGCATGAAATCGCCGGCATCGGTGTTCGCAGCCTACAGTTTTGCCGCCGTGGCGTCGCTGGCAATTGGAGTACCCGCGACCTGGGCTTTTGGCTTGACCGGCGGTATCTGGGGCAATAACATTGCTGACATCGCTTCCTTTGCCGCTGTGTCTTTCTTGCTTTACCGGAAGCTAACAGCAAACGCGAAGCCCGCATCTGAGGCGAATGCAGCGGCGGTTGGTCAGGAGCATTGAGTGACATCTCCGTGCTCTAATGGGAGTGCATCAGCTACATTCGGGACTCCGCCGACAGCAACTTCCGATCGGAGAATCTGTTTTAAACCTGCACTGATATTTTGCGGATGGCCACTGTGAAAACGCCCTTCCCGTCTGACTCGATGCAACCCTCCAGGCCCGCTCTGGAGTTGCGCGACCGCGAACCTTTAGCTTTGGTGGCGCAACTGATCGCGAATCGGGCGCAGCTAACTCCGGAAGCTTTAGCCCTCGCTTCACGAAGTCAAGTCTTGAGCTATGGCGAAATGGACGCTCAAGCTAATCACCTCGCCAATTACCTTCAGTCTGTCGGCGTCGCGCCGGACGTCCTGGTCGGGGTCTGTCTGGATCGCGGCCCGGCCATGGTGGTCGCAGCGCTGGCTGTTCTCAAGGCGGGAGGAGCTTACCTTCCATTGGATCCGGAATTCCCGGTGGATCGCCTGAGGTTCATGCTTGATGATGCGCAAGCGCCGGTGCTGATCACGCGAGCGGAGATCGACCAGCGGATTGCGAGAGGGCGCTGGCAGGTTGTGGACATCGACGCAGATCAGGCCCGGATCGCTGGCTACCCGGCGACTCCGCCAGCAGTCAGCCTGTCGGCGCAAAGTCTCGCCTATGTCATCTACACTTCCGGTTCGACCGGACGTCCCAAGGGCGTCAAGATTACCCAGGGGAACCTGCTCAACTTAATCTCCTGGCACAACCGTGCATTCTCAATCTCGGCCACCGATCGCGCCAGCCAACTTGCGAGCTTGGCCTTCGATGCGGCCGTGTGGGAAATCTGGCCTTATCTGGTCGCTGGGAGCAGCGTTCACTTTCCCGATGATGCCACCCGGGTTTCCGTGGAACCGCTACGTAATTGGCTGATTGAGGAGCAAATCACTGTAAGTTTTGTCGCAACTCCATTGGCGGAGTCACTGACTGGTCTCGAATGGCCATCGGATACCGCCTTGCGCATCCTCTTGACTGGAGCCGATACGCTGCACCATTATCCACCGCCTGGCCTTCCGTTTGAGTTGGTCAATAACTACGGTCCTACCGAATGCACCGTGGTCGCAGCCTCGGGTGTTGTCCATCCCAATTCGCATCCGAACGGTCTGCCCACGATCGGGCGTGCGATCGATAATTTCCAGATCTACATTCTGGACGAAAACCTGCGGGAGGTTCCTGCGGGCACCGTAGGACATCTGCACATCGGAGGCGCGGGTGTGGGCCGAGGCTATCTCAACCGTCCCGACTTGGATAGGGAAAGGTTTATCGCCAACCCATTCAGTGCAACCCCAGGCGACCGTCTGTACAGGACGGGCGACCTGGCCCGGCTCTTGCCGGACGGAGATATTGCCTTCGTTGGGCGCATGGATGAGCAAATCAAGATTCGTGGTTATCGCATTGAGCCCGATGAGATAGCAGCGGTGCTCGACCGATATTCCGGAATTAAGGGCAGCGTGGTGGTCGCTCGCGATGACTGGGGCGACAGACGCCTGGTTGCTTATGTTGTAGCGGCTCCGGGCATTGAACTCACGCACAGCGCAGTGCAGGACTTTCTTAAGAACTATCTCCCTGACTACATGGTTCCGGCGGTGTTTGTCCAGGTTTCGTCGCTGCCAATGACCCACAGTGGGAAGGTCGATCGCACCGCACTACCCGCACCGGGACCGGAAAATACGATCGCAGATCAGGTATTCATCGCGCCCCGCACTCCCACCGAAGAACGTCTGGTAACGATTCTGTCAGAGTTGCTGGGAGTCGGACAGGTGAGCGTGAACGACAATTTCTTTTTCCTGGGCGGCCACTCCTTGCTGGGCACACAGTTGATCGCTCGCACCCGTGATGCGTTTGGTATCGAGCTTCCCCTCCGGACTGTATTTGACTTCCCGACCGCGGCGGAGATTTCCGGTGTCATCGACGAAATGCTACGCGGGGAAGGTATGACCGCGGATTAAGTCTTATGTCCTTACCCGTTACCACTGGCTCGCGCCAAGAAACGGCCGCCAAGAAATCGGGATCGGTCTTGAGCCTCTATCAATTGCTCGACCCCGAGGTCCTGGCCAATCCTTATCCCTTGTACCGGCGGCTACGAACCGAGGACCCCGTCCACTGGGATCCGTTTCTGCACGCCTGGGTGGTGACGCGTTATCCGGACGTGGTCAACGTGTTGCAAAACTTCTCTGCTTTGCGTACACCTACTCCGGAGCAACTCAGCTCCATGGGTTTGGAGCACATGATTCCGATTGCACAACTCATGGTGAGATTGATGCTGTTCATGGAGGGGGTCGGACATACTCGTCTGCGCGGATTGTGTTCCCAGGCATTCACGCCGGCCCGCGTGGAAGGCCTGCGCGTGCATGTCCAGGACATCGCCAACCGCTTGTTGGACGAGGTAATGCCGAATGGGGAGATGGAACTGATCTCCGATTTTGCTGCGCCGTTGCCCTCCATCGTCACCGCGGAACTTCTCGGGGTACCAACTTCCGATCACCGTCAACTTAAGCAATGGTCCGCCGATCTGGCCGAAATGCTGGGCAACTTCCAGCACAATCCCGACCGCTCCGAAACGGTGCTGAATACCGCCGCTGAAATGACCGCTTACTTCCGCGATGCCATCCGCGAGCAACGGGTCCGCCCGAGAGAGGGGCTGCTGCACGCGCTTCTTGCCGCGGAAGTAGGAGGCGACCGCCTGACCGACGAAGAGGTGACAGCCAGCATTATCGTCACCATGGTGGGCGGGCAGGAGACGACCATGAATCTGATCGGCAATGGGATGCTGAGCTTGTTGCGAAATCCGGATGTGGCTGCCGATCTGCGAAATGATCTTTCGCTGATTCCGTCGGCCGTTGAAGAGTTGCTGCGTTACGAGAGTCCCAGCCAGCATACCGCGCGCCTGGCCCAGGATGATATCGAGCTTGGCGGCAAGCTGATCCGCAAACGTCAAGCCGTATATGCGGTGATGGGCGCTGCCAACCGCGATCCGGACCGTTTCCCCGATCCCGACCGCATCGATATCCGCCGCAAGGAGAATCGTCACGTGGCTTTCGGGTTCGGCGCACACTTCTGCTTCGGAGCGCCTCTGGCGCGCCTGGAAGGCCAGGTTGCCTTTGCCACTCTTTTGCGCCGACTGCACAATCCTCAGCTGAAACCTGGCCCTATTTCCTGGCGCAACAATCTGGGGCTGCGCGGTCTTAACGCGTTGCCCCTGTCTTTTTCTCCAGCAAACAGCTCCAAGGCAGTCAACTAACCTCCGCCTGTTTGCAAGCCTCCCCAGCATCTCGCCCCATGGAACCTACCGTAGAAATCAAGAGTTCGATGGAAGCGCAAATTGCTCAATTGGGCAGCAAGCCGGTTATGCATCAGCCGGGGCGGGGAAATACCGCGCCTTTGTCCTTCTCCCAGCAGCAGGTCTGGCTGCACGCTCAACTTGTCCCCGAAATCCCCCTCTACAACGAGCCGGTCACCATCCGCCGCCAAGGAAGCCTGGACGTGGCGGCCTTGGAGCGCGCTTTAACAGAGATCATCCGCCGCCACGAAGCTTGGCGAACCAACTTTGCGCTGGCCGATGGTGAACCTATCCAGGTCATTCAACCAGCCACGGCCGTATCCCTCCCAATCATCGATCTCAGCGATCTTCCGGAAACGCAGAAAGAAGCGAGCCTGCTTCGGTTTGCCCATGAGGACGCGCTCCGGCCATTTGATTTGTCAGCAGGACCGTTGTTACGTGCCCTGCTGGTGAAGCTGAGCGACCGCGAACATCGCATCTTCCTCACCCTCCATCACATTATCTTTGATGGGTATTCCATCTACCGCGTACTCCTGCCGGAGTTGGCGGCGCTCTACGCTGCGTATTCCCAAGGTCAGGACTGCGTTCTGCCCGAGCCTTCGGTTCAATACTCCGATTTTGCTCTCTGGGAACGCGAGCATTGGTCGCGCAATGGACATGTGCCGGCGCAACTGGCCTATTGGCGAAAACAGCTGGGGAACTTGCCGGTCCTGCCGTTGCCCTCCGATTATGCTCGTCCCGCCGTGCAGAGCTTTCGGGGGGGAATTCAACCGGTCGCGTTTGCCAAGGATCTGGCGGATTCCCTCAAACTCCTGAGCCGTCGGGAGGGAGCAACTCTGTTCATGACCCTGCTGACGGCCTTCGCTGTGCTGTTACATCGCTATTCTTCTTCCGAGGATGTAGTGATTGGCACTGTCAGTTCCGGACGCAAGCGGACTGAACTCGAGGGACTGCTGGGATATTTTCTTAACCCGGTTGTTTTGCGCAACGATTTGTCCGGGGATCCGACATTCAGCGAGCTGCTGCGCCGTACCCGGAACCTCACTCTGGATGCCCTGTCTAACGACGACGCACCGTTCACCGAGGTGGTGAATGCGCTGCATCCGAATCGCAGCCTTAGTCTGAATCCTCTATTTCAAGTTTTGCTGACACTGGAGCCGCCGCTTCCAGAAGAGCAGGACGGATGGACGGTGGCGCTGACGAATTCGGAAGTGGACACCGGGTTCATCAAATTCGATTTGTGTCTCGAACTGGATGACCGGTCCAGCGGCATTATCGGACGCTTCAAATACAGCACCGATCTGTTCTCTGCGGGCACCGTTTCTCGCATGGCAGCGCACCTCACTACGCTGCTGCACAGCATCTCTGCCAATCCCCACTACAGCATCTCCCAATTGCCCATTCTCACAGCCGAAGAGCGCCAGCAAATATGTGTCGACTGGAACCAGACAAGCGCGAATTTTCCATCCAATCTCTGCCTCCACGAACTGGTAATGAACCAAACCAGGCGCACACCGGATGCGGTCGCGCTTCTCGACGGCAGCAGCCAGTTGACCTACCGTCAGCTAGATCGCAAGAGCACCCAGCTAGCTGCTTATCTGCAGAAGCGGGGCATCGTTCCGGAAACACCAGTCGGACTCTATTTCGAGCCCACCTGCGAAATGATTGTGGGCATTTTGGGAGTGCTTAAGGCGGGCGGGGTTTGCGTTCCGCTAGATCCCAGTTATCCACCGGAACGCGTGCAGCACATCGTGGATGATGCACACCTCCGGGTGGTGTTGTCGATGCAGCAAAAACGTCCAGCATTGCTGCGCGGACCGGCGGAGCTCTGCTGTCTGGACTCGAGTTGGGATCAGATCGGCGAGGAGAGCGGTGAGACCGTTTCCAGCCATTGCAGGCCGGAAAATTTGGCTTACTTGATCTACACCTCAGGATCAACCGGAAAGCCGAAAGGCGTACAAATCACGCACCGTAATCTGGTGCATTCGACTCACGCGCGTTCGCTCTACTACGGACCCGAGGCAGGGCGGTTCCTGCTGCTCTCATCGTTCGCGTTCGATAGTTCCCTGGTGGGTATTTTTGGATCGCTATGCAGGGGTGGCACTCTAGTGCTGACAGGCGAACCTGTCCAGGAAAACCTGACAGGGTTGGCGGCGTTCATCGCACAGCATCGAATCTCTGAACTGCTCTGCGTCCCATCGTTGTACAGCCTACTTCTGGAGCAGGCGAAACCGGGCCAACTAGATTCGCTGCGAGTGGCGATCGTGGCTGGGGAGTCCTGCCCTGTTCCTCTAGTCCAGCGGCATCATAAATTGCTTGCGGATACGGCACTGTTTAATGAGTATGGCCCCACCGAAGCGGCGGTCTGGAGCACGGTGTACAAATGCGAGCGTCCGGAGAAATCGGTTCCCATCGGCCGGCCCATTCCAAACGCTAAGGTGTACGTCCTGGATTCTCATCTCAACCCCCTGCCGGTTGGCGTGCCGGGCCAACTTTGTATTGCCGGTCCAGGAGTTGTTCGAGGCTACTGGAACCGGCCGGAGGAAACCGCGGCCCGATTTGTTCCCGATCCCTTCAGCCCGGAACCCGGGGCGCGGTTGTACAAGTCCGGAGACCTGGTGCGCTATCGCGAGGACGGGAACCTGGAATTGCTCGGGCGCTTCGATCACCAGGTGAAGATTCGCGGCTTTCGCGTTGAGCTCGAGGAAATCGAAGCTGTCATCGCCGAAAGCAAGGAGATCAGCCAAGTTGTAGTCGCGCTGCGTAATGAGAGCCCGGATGAGTCGAAGTTGGTTGCCTATGTTGTTCCCACCGATCGTGTGCGATTCAACCCGGAGAGCCTGCGCCGTTCTCTGACCAACAAATTGCCGGAGGCAATGCTTCCTTCGACTTTTGTCGTACTCGACGCGCTGCCCCTAACGCCCAATGGCAAAGTGGACCGCCAAGCACTTCCCGCGGCCTCCACGCGGGTTTCCTCGGTTGAAGTTGTGCCCTCCAGCAGCGCGCTCGAATCGAAGCTGGTGGCGATTTGGCAGTCGGTGCTTGACCAGGATGGAATCGGCGTCACTGACAATTTCTTCAACCTGGGTGGTCACTCTCTCCTCGTGGCGAAGCTCCTGCTGCGCATCGAGCAACGCCTGGGGAAGAAGCTCTCCCTAGCCAACGTCTTTCAGGCGCCCACCATTCGCCAACTGGCGGCGTTGCTGGAAGGAGAAACCCAATCCAAACAGCATCCCGCTATCGTCCCCATTCAGCCGCTTGGAACAAAGCCGGCTCTGTTTTGGGTACGTGGTGGCCCACTGTTTCTTGCCCTGGCGAACCGTCTTGGCCCCGACCAGCCTTTTCTGGGACTTCATCTGCCCGCCGCAGACGCTGCCCGTCTTCCTGTCCCTTACAAGTTTGAAGACATTGCCGCGGCTCTGGTCGCGCGGCTGCGCGAGGTGCAGCCCGAAGGTCCTTACCATCTGGCAGGTTTGTGCGTGAATGCGGTGCTTGCCTACGAGATGGCCCGACTGCTGGAACTGCAAGGGCAAAAGGTGGCATTGCTGTTCATGGTGGACGGTCAAAATCCCGCTTACTACGAGAATTTTTCGGAGCAGAGTAGGACCGAAGTGGTGACCAAGAAGCTCAGATTCCACCTGCGCAAGCTTCGCCGAGGCGGATTGCTTGGCCTGCCCGGCTTCATCGCCGGCAGAACTGTCGGCATCGGACTGAGACTCAGCGTGGGGCGCTGGCGTCTTTATCACAAAATGGGGTGGAGAGTCAGCGAGAAGCACCTTCACGCTGATCTTGATACGATCGTGCATCCTGCTTCGTACCTGTATCGGCCTGAACCATACCCAGGACACATAGTTTTTATCCAATCCACGGATTGGCCAGCTTGCAAGTATTTTGACTTTTATGAAAGCTGGGAGGGCATGGTCTGCGGTGGCATGGAAGTCCACAAAATTGCCGGTGGCCACCAGGCGATGTTCTACGACGAGAATATCGACGCGCTCGCCAGCAAACTCCAGGTCTGCCTTGCGGCAGCCGCAGCGGAATCGCGGGAGAATAACCAGCCTTCGGCGGGCATCGAGGTCAAGCCCGTGCCGCCTAAGATCCGTGAGGCCAGCTTTGAGGACTATCCTCAGATCTCGATTCTCGAGCAACGCTACGGCTTAAATCCCAAGAGTTACGAGGAATGGGCGGACTTGTGGCTGGGCAATCCGCTGTACCACAAACTTCCGCGCTGGCCTATTGGTTGGGTATGCGAGAACGCGGAAGGTGAAATTGTAGGTTCAGTGGCGAATATTCCTTTGCCCTACGGATATGAAGGACGTCCTCTGACTGCGGCCACCAGCCGCGCCCTGGTGGTGGACGCAAATTACCGCTCGCACTCCTTCTGGTTGTTGAGCAAGTTCTTCGGTCAGAAGGATGTGGACCTTTTTGTCAACACCACGGTCAACGCCAAGGCTGCGAAACTTCAGGAGGCCTTCCAGGCCCGGCGCGTCCCTGCGGGCACATGGGATCGATCAGCCTTTTGGGTCACGAACTACCGGGCGTTTGCCGCGAGCCTGATGGCGCGAAAAGGCATGGCCGCGATTAGCGGTTTGAGCTATCCGCTATCGGCGGGTCTTTTCGTGAGAGACACTCTTGCCAGTAACCTTTGGCGATGGGGTCGCAACGGCGTCCGGCCGAAGTTTTGTGCGCAATTCGACGAACGCTTCGACGTCTTCTGGGAAAACCTGCGCACCCAGCGCACTCGGCAGCTGCTGGCTACGCGCTCCCGTCAGGTTTTGGATTGGCATTTCCGGCACTCGTTGGCTAGCAAGAAAACCTGGTTGGTGACCGTGAGCAAGGGTGACGAGCTTGCAGCCTATGCCGTCCTCTGCCGGCAGGACAATCCGTCCTACGAACTTCGAAGAATGCGGTTAGTGGACTTTCAGGCGCTTCCCGGACAGCTACACCTGTTATCGCCGATCCTGTCCCATGCCCTTCAACGATGCCACGATGAAGGCGTGCACATGTTGGAAGCAATGGGGTTCACGGGCGAAAAGCAGCGAGTCATCGACAGTGCGGCTCCCCACCATCGGGAACTTGCGGCGTGGCGGTACTTCTACAAAGCGAAAGACGCACAACTGGCGAAGCGATTAGAAGATCCCGAGGCTTGGGATCCTTGCTGTTTTGATGGGGACGCGAGTCTGTAGCCATGGCGCTCGGTGATCTGCAAACAAAATCTGGCGGAATGATGATGCAGTCCCTATCCAACTCGGATGCAGTCAGAATCTTTTCGACTGCGCCCCAGTCACGGGACGTTTCCAGGGAGTCCTATTTACCCAGGTTGGTCCAGATAGCGCAATGGAGCGAACAAGCAGGTTTCGAAGGAATCCTCATTTACACGGACAACTCGCTCGTCGATCCTTGGTTAGTCGGGCAAGTCATCATCCAGAACACGGCGACCCTCTGTCCTCTGGTGGCGATACAACCTCTGTACATGCACCCCTACACGGTGGCAAAGATGGTTGCCTCCCTCGGTCACCTTTATGGGCGCCGTATTTACCTGAACATGCTGGCGGGAGGATTCAAGAACGATCTGGTAGCCATTGGCGATTCAACCCCTCACGATAAGCGGTATGCCCGGCTGGTTGAGTATACGACCATCATCGAGGACTTGCTCCGCAGTCCGAACCCGGTTACCTACCATGGGGAGTTCTATACCGTCGAAAAGCTCCGCATGACCCCGCCTCTGGATCCTAAACTATTCCCTGGGGTGATCGTTTCCGGCTCGTCCGAAGCCGGCATGGCTGCGGCCGCTGCACTTGGCGCCATCGCAATGAAGTACCCGCAAGCAACCGAGCAGGAAGGAGACTGCGATAAGACGGTGGATTCTGGCATTCGCGTTGGGATCATTGCTCGTGACCTTGCAGGGGATGCCTGGCAAGTCGCCCACGCTCGCTTTCCCGGAGATCGAAAGGGACAACTGACTCACCAGTTGGCCATGAAAACCTCCGATTCGCAGTGGCACAAGCAATTATCGGAGCTTGCGGCAGTCTCAAAGTCGAATGGCAGCCCCTATTGGCTGTGGCCCTTCGAGAATTACAACACTTTCTGTCCCTATCTGGTGGGAAGCCATCAGCAGGTGGCCGTCGAGTTGAGCCGGTACATCGCACAAGGCTTTCGCACTTTCATTTTAGACATTCCACAAAGCGCGGAGGAACTGCAGCACACGAACCTGGCGTTCGCCCGTGCTCAGCAGATGGTTTCGAAGTGAAGCGATTGTTGCAGGATGGGGTATCGGCACAGGCGAAACGGAGCCCTAACTCTGTCGCTGTCGTGCTGCGCGATCAGAGTCTGACCTACGGAGAACTCGACCAACTGAGCAATCAGCTCGCTCGAATGTTGAAATCGGCCGGCTGCCAAAAAGGCGACCGCGTCGCCTTTGCGATCCCGAAATCTCCCACCGCGCTGGTAGCCTTGATCGGCATTCTCAAGGCAGATTGCATTCATGTCCCGATCGACACTGCCAGCCCAGCCGCAAGAGTGGTAAAGATCTTGCAATCGAGCGACCCGCGATGTGTGCTTGCGGTTGGGGCTACCTCCAAGTTGCTAGCCGAACTCAAGGCACTACACCCGCTTGCGCAACCGCCAGGAGTGGGTTGGATGGACGATTTTGCGGCCGATGGTGATGGTTTTACCACGATCTTTCACCGGGCCGACTTGGAGAGTTGCTCTTCCGCTCCGGTGGTGTGCCAAAACGGCCCGGAGGACATCGCTCATATTCTCTATACTTCCGGCTCGACTGGGGATCCTAAGGGCGTGCTCATCACCCACTCGAACGTAATTCATTTTGTCGAATGGGCAACGCGCTACTTCGGCATGCACTCGTCGGATCGGGTTTCCGGTCATCCGCCGCTCCATTTCGATCTTGCGACCTTCGACATCTTTGGCGCCTTCTCCGTGGGAGCACAGCTTCATCTTGTGCCCCCAGACTTAGTTCCGATGCCCAACGAAGTCGCGGAGTTCATCCGAACCTCCGAGCTAACCCAATGGTTTTCCGTACCCTCGGTTCTGCACTATATGGCGAAGTTTGATGTTCTGAAGTTCCGGGACTTCCCTTCTCTCAAACGTCTGCTTTGGTGTGGCGAAGTGTTTCCTACGCCAGCACTGGTTTACTGGATGAAGCGGCTGCCTGACGTCGCCTTTACTAATCTCTACGGCCCGACTGAAGCCACCATTGCCAGCAGCTACTATACGATCCCAAGTTGCCCGGCCGAGGACAATGCATCCATTCCGATCGGCACCGCCTGCGCCGGGGAGGAACTGCTGGTTTTGGATGAACAGCTTCGACCCGTGCCCCAGGGCGCTCCGGGAGATCTTTACATCGGAGGAGTGGGGCTCAGCCCCGGCTACTGGCGAGATCCCGAGAAGTCCGCTCAAGCATTCTTGCCGTACAGTGGCGGCCGTATCTATAAGACTGGCGACCTCGCATGTATCGGCCCCGATGGGCTGGTTTATTTTATGGGACGCTCCGATTCGCAGATCAAGAGCCGGGGGCACCGCATCGAACTGGGCGAGGTCGAAGCTGCGCTGAACACGCTGGAAGAATTGAAAGAGTGTGCCGTGGTTGCCATGCCGACCGACGGGTTCGAAGGTACTCTCATCTGTTCCGCCTACGTTGCCCGCGATGCCGAAACGAGTCACTCTTCAGTCCGCAAGAAGTTGAACCGATTGCTTCCGTCATACATGCTTCCGGCGCGCTGGATGCGCCTGGACCAACTCCCGAAGAATACAAACGGCAAGATCGACCGCCGGCAGATCCGAGAGCTGTTCGCTAGCCAACTGGCCAATGAATTTCCCCTCTTAGCGGCAGCTCCACCTTCGCCCGCCACTTCAGGCGCGGGCCACTGAACCTCCCCGCCACTTAAGTCAACGGACCTGGCAGGATCTCCGTTCAGATCCCGCGGCGGCAGTATTCTGTAAATAATCGAAAGGTGTTCGCACAACAACGGATGACGCAACAGCGATCGCAAAAAATTCTGGTCTGGATCGGTTGGGTCGTCTGTGCATTGGTCGTGGCGGAAATTGGCCTCCGCATCGCTCACGTCGGTTATCCTACCGGCGGCAAGGATTTGTTCTTCACCTGGGACCCACACACTGGAATAGCACCGCGACCGGGAGCGCAAGGCTTATGGCACACGGTGGAATACGATGTACCCGTGCAGATCAACAGCCAGGGTCTGCGAGATCGCGAGCATGCGTTGCAAAAGCCGCCCAACACATTTCGCATCGCGGTTCTTGGAGACTCTTACACCGAAGCGCTGCAGGTGCCGATGGAAAAGGACTACTCCTCGGTATTGGAACAAGAGTTGTCCGGTTGCCCGTCCCTGCACGGCCAGACCGTCGAGGTAATGAACTTTGGCGTTAACAGTTTCACCACCGCGCAGGAACTTTTGCGGTTGCGTGAAAGAGTGTGGCCATATTCTCCAGACCTTGTAATCCTGGCCTTCGACACTGGCAACAACGTCTATAAAAACTCCCGTGCCCTGCAGCAGGATCCATATCGCCCCTATTTCGTGGAGGAGGACGGGAAGCTTGTCCTGGATGATTCCTTCGTGCGCGCACCCGGAACTCGTGCACGTTGGCTGTGGAACGATCTATCTTCCTGGTCGATCAAGCATTCCCGGCTCCTGCAAGTCGCCGCCGCGGGGACAAACTATCTGCGCTACGGAAACATCGACGGATTGATCCCGACGGGCATGGGGCTATCACCGGCTCTGTATCGTGATTCGACCGATCCGGCGTGGCAGAATGCCTGGCGCGTAAGCGAAGACTTAATTGCTGAGATGAACAGCGAGGTTTTGGCGCGCGGCTCGAAGTTCTTGCTCTTGACTCTAAGCAGCAGCGTTCAGGTAGAACCGAATCCGGTTGAGCGGCAGAAGCTTATGCAACGCGTCGGCATCTCGGACCTTTTTTACCCCGACCACCGGATTCAACAGTTCGCGATATCGCGGGGAATTCCCGTCCTCAATCTGGCGCCCTTTCTTCAAAGATATGCGGAGGAGCACCAGGTCTACGTTCACGGTCAGCGTTCTGCCGATCATCAGGGATTGCTTAATGAACTGGGGCACAAGCTTGCTGGGCAATTGGTGGCGCAAAGAGTTTGCCAGGAAATCGTTTCCAGCAACTCGGTTCCCGCCGTTGAAGCGAAGCGCGTCAGTTCCCGATAAACGCATTCGGCGTCGATCACGTTTTGATGAATATCGTTCTAGTGGCGGAGGAAATAGCTGGATGGCAAGTGCTCAAGGCCTTGTCCCGCACCCATCATCGCGTGATCGGAGTTCTGACTTTGACTCCGGAAACTTCGCGCGGTGAGGGAAGCAGTCTCTGGAAGCTTGCGCAGAATTTGGGTTATAAGACCTGGCCCGCGGAGCTGGTGAAAGATCCCTCCCTGGCCGAATCGCTGGCCGCCGAACCGGTCGACCTCTTGCTGAACGTGCATTCGCTGTACATCGTTCATCCATCTGTGCTGGCCGTGCCCCGGTTGGGCGCCTACAATCTGCACCCGGCACCGTTGCCGCGCTACGCTGGGCTGAACTCGGTTAGTTGGGCCATCTACCGGGGTGAGAAAGAGCACGGAGTCACAGTTCACAAAATGGAAGCTGGTATAGATACTGGAGCCACGGCGTTGCAGGAAGTATTTCCCATTGCAGATGAAGACACGGCGCTTACTTTGAGCATGAAGTGCACTCAGCGCGGCGTGGCACTTATGCTAAAGCTTCTGGACACGCTCTCGGCCACCCCCGGCAATCTGAAACTGGTGCCCCAGGATCTTAGCCAGCGCGAGTACTTTGGCGCTGAAGTTCCGCAAGGCGGACAGCTATGCTGGCTCGATCCCGCGGAAACCATCGTGAACTTCGTCCGCGCTTGCGATTATTTTCCGTTCCGCTCTCCCTGGGGTCATGCAACCTCGCGGTTGGAAGATGACGAATTGGGAGTAATCAAAGCTTCCCGCACCGGGCTGGTTGCGAACGCTGCGCCGGGCACTGTAGGGCAGGTTTCCAGCGCCGGCGCGTTGGTAGCGGCCGGAGACGAATGGGTGTTGGTAAAGAAACTTAAGAAAGGAGACTCTTATCTTGCTGCGTCTGACGTCCTCAGGTCAGGCGCTCGGTTCCGTTCCTCCAGTCAACCTAAGATGAGTGTGATCTAAATGGATAATATCGAGTACAACCGAATTCAGGGTGAGATCGCAGGCCTGCTTGCCGAGAAGCTGAACGTCGAAGTTCCTTCCGAGGAGACCGATTTGTTTGAAACCGGCATCCTTGATTCGCAAAAGTTTGTCGAACTGCTCTTGCACATCGAACAGACGTTTGGCACTCATATCGATATTGAGGACTTCGAAATGGAGAACTTCCGCAGCATTCGTCGAGTTGCTGCCCTGATACTCAAACACAAGAACGGGGCCAAAGCCGACAGCTATGCGAGCGCCGCGACCGGCGAACGCCGCTAGGCTCACTCCGGCGGCTTTCTCCGGATTCCCGTGCACCGTCCCGGGTATCTGACTGACGAGGGGCTGTGCAAGATAGTGCATATCGGGTTCCGGAATCAGGCGAGGCCCACCTTCGAAAGCCGTTCGACAATGAGTTTTCTACCTTTCTTTTATATACATACGTGAATAGCCGCAGATTGGTCGATGTGAAAGTTTGGTAATGCGCGTGCCCCAGTGAGGCAGGACCGAAGCGGTTTCCGTTGATGTTGAACGTTGGCTGTCGATCGTGATTTCCACGAGCGTGCGCTTGACAGCGCACAGCTCAAGAATTTATCGTTGGTGTCAAATTTTCGGCTCGCGCAGTTGTTCCCCTTGCGAGAGTCTCACGGAGCATACCCGATGTTAGCCTTTTCCCTTTCTATCCATTTCTCTGCCCACAACCGCCGATGGATTTCACAGTTTGCGGGCGCACTTGTCATTTTGGTGGTTTTGTCGACGTTGCCTGCCGACGGACAGAACAAAATCAACACCATTGCGGGCGGTGGCACCATTAGCCCCAGCGCCTTGAACGCCGACGTGCCGGGACCGACTGCGGTGGTAGAGGATCCCAGCGGGAACATTTACGTGGCGCCGCCAAGTGCGCAATACGTTCTCCAATGGAATAAGAGTACGGGAGCGGTGACGGTGTATGCGGGAACCGGCTACATCACATTCCACAAAATTGTGCAGAAGGCAACGACCTCTCCTTTATGGTCCCCCTCCGGGTTGGCCGCCGATAGCCATGGCAACGTCTACATCGCAGATACCGGAAACAATGCCATTCGCAAAGTGGACACGAGCGGGAATCTCTCCACGGTGGCCGGGACCAGCAAACCTTGTCTCGGAGGCAACTGCGGGGATCTTGCACCGGCCGTCAATGCCAAGCTCAATGCTCCCAAAGGTGTCGCCGTCGATAGCAACGGTAACATCTTCATCGCGGACACTGGCGACAACCGGGTCCGCTGCGTGGTCATGGCCCTTCACGGTTGCGGCTCGGGAACGAATGCGAAAACGGGCATCATCGTGAACTACGCCGGGAATCCCAACTCGGCCTGCCCTTCTCCTACCAACCCCTGCGGCGACGGTGGCAAAGCAAATCAGTCATCCTTGAAGACGCCCATGGGTATTGCGCTGGACAAAACAGGGCACCTCTACATCGCAGATACCCAGGACAACAGGATTCGCATGGTGGGCAGCAAGTTCATCATCACTACCATTGCCGGTACTGGGGTCTTGTGCAGCAGCGGCACCAATGCTTGCGGCGATGGCGGTTCCGCGACCAGTGCTCTGCTCGCGGCTCCCCGGGCAGTCTCCGTGGATGGTAATGGCAACGTATACATCGCGGATACGAGAGATCATCGCGTCCGGCTCATAACTGGAACAACCATCAACGCTTTCGCAGGCACTGGCGAATATGGCTTCGCGGGCGATGGCGGTGCGCCCCTTAGCGCTCAACTCTCAACCCCGAATGGCGTATATGCCGACGCAACCGGCAAAGTATTCATCTCCGACACCGGTAACCAGCGAATTCGGGAAGTCACGGGAGGCGTCATCAATACGTTCATGGGCAGCGGCAGTGGCGGAGATGGCCAATCGGCCTCCGGAACCTATGCCATGCTGGCCAACCCTTATCAGGTGGTGGTCGATTCCTCCAACAACTATTACATTGCCGACACCTCCAACAACCGGATACGTGTCGTCAATACCCAAAGCAGCGCCATTACAGTGGCTGGTGTACAAATCCAGCCTGGTGACATCGCCACCGTAGCTGGCAACGGCAATAGCGGTTATACCGGAGACAACGGGCCCGCTTTGAGCGCTACCTTGAGTTCCCAGTTTGGCCTGGCTGTCGATGGCAGCGGCGATATTTTCATCGCCGATTCCTACAACGGCGTGATCCGGGAAGTTAACTTCGCTGGAACCATCACCACCGTGGCCGGCAGCGACGGTGTGACCCTGCCTAGTAACGTCTCTGTCGACCATGCAGGCAACCTGTTCATCGCCGATCCCGCGGCCCAGGTAATTTGGCAGCTGAGTGGAAGCACCCTTACAGCCGTCGCCGGAAATGGCACAGCCGGCTATTCTGGAGACGGCGGACCGGCTAGATCAGCCCAACTAAACACTCCCTTCGGCGTCGCGGTTGACGCCAGCGACAACTTATACATCGCTGACGCAGACAACAACGTTATCCGTTGCGTGATCGGAGTTGTCGGCGGATGCGGAGATGTAAAGCAAAAGTATCCCGTGGGCACCATCCTCACCTACGCGTTCAATGGTGGATATAACTTTGGCGGTGACGGCGGCCCTGCGCTCAACGCCACTCGCTGGTATCCCAATGAGGTGGCTCTCGATGGGCGAGGAAACCTCTTCATTGGCGGTGGCAACAACCCGCTGGTGCAGAGGGTCGACTTGGGCAGCGGAACCATCATCACTGTTGCCGGCAACGATACGCAGTGGTGGTTCTATGGCTTTGATGGAGATGGTGGCGCGGCCAACAAAGCTCACATCGACAATATCGGCCTGGCCGTGGACGGGAACGAAAGGCTGCTCATCGCCGACGCCGGCAACAACCGTATTCGCGCCGTCCCGCTGATTGGTGTTGCCACTTTGAACCCCACATCACTCAACTTCGGAGACCAGAAGGTCGGTACCAAGAGCGCGCCCCAGCCCGTTAGGTTGCAGAATACGGGCGCAGACGATATGGCCATCAGCAACATTAAGGTCTCCGGGGATTTCTCGCAGACCAACAATTGCCCGGCCACGATTCCTCCGAGCGACGCAGCTGCTCCTGTGACATGTACCTTTACGGTTTATTTCACACCGACCAGTAAAGGTACGCACAATGGATCCATTGCCATCACCGACAACGCTTATCACAGCCCGCAAGTCATCAAACTGACTGGCGTAGGCGATTAGAGATAGGGAACGCGTCAGGCGAAACCGCTATCGGGTGGACCGATCGGTGGTTCGCCTGACTCTCAAGTAAGACGGCTGGCCTCGCGATGCGCAATTTTTTTCACGTTGACAGAGGCCACTTCGACAGTCAAGAATTACCCAAATAATGAACCCCGAGCCAGTATCTCTGTGGCTTCCCAGTTTGGTTCTTGCTTGCCGTCATATCCCCTGTCACTGACGTCAACATAAAGGTTGAGCTATATGCATACACGCATTTTGAGTCTGCTGCCTTCCCGCTTTTTCAAACGATTTTTTCTTTCGGCCGCTTCGGGGCTCATGCTCTGCGCCGGCTTATACGGCCAAAGTGTGCAAGTGATCTCCGGTGCGCAGCAGGATCAGGTCCGTGCCCTGCTGGGTAACGGAAAGATCCAGCACGTTGTTTTCATCATGAAAGAAAACCGGAGTTTCGACCACTATTTCGGAAAGTTTCCTGGAGTGGAGGGAGCCCAATCCGGCCTGATTTCGACGGGTCAGTCCATTCCCCTGTGGCGTGCTCCCGACATCATGTTTCATGACGAAGACCATACCTGGCAGGGTGCACACAATGCCTACGATGGCGGCAAATTGGATTTGTTTGACCTTAACAACAACTCCAATGTGAACGGCGATTACGAAGCCTACACCCAGATGACCGAGCAAGACATCCCCAACTACTGGCAGTACGCGACGAAGTTCGTGCTGTCGGATCATACCTTCCAGTCCACCATTTCTCCCAGCTACAGCAATCACTTGTACTCCATTGCCGCCGGTGCCGTAGGCACCATTACGATCCCATTGACTCCTAGCGGCCCGGCCCGGGTTTGGGGATGCGATGCGTCGCCCAATACGTTTGTATCCCAGATGAATGCGGGAGGAGCCATCTTTAGCATTTTCCCTTGCCTCGATCCGCAGACCATGGCTGACACTTTCAATAAGAATCAGCCGCAGATCAGCTGGAAGTTCTATGCCCCGAGCTCAGTGCCCGGTTACGCATTCTCCGCCTTCGACTATGTGAAGCATATCCGCTATTCCAACTATTGGACCTCCAATGTGGTGGAGATGAGCCAATTCGTTACTGACGCCTTGGCTGGCAATTTGCCCCAGGTTTCCTGGATCGTCACCGGCATCGATAGCGAGCACCCGCCGGGCGGCACCTGCATCGGCGAGAATTGGACGGTGCAACAAATCAACGCAATCATGCAGGGGCCAATCGGACAATGGAATTCGACGGCGATATTCCTTACCTGGGATGACTACGGAGGTTTCTACGATCATGTTCCGCCGCAGCAACTTGACCAGTGGGGCCTCGGCTTCCGCGTCCCCATGATTATTATTTCGCCCTACGCGAACGCCGGTACGATCGACTCGACCCAGTATGAGTTTTCTTCCGTATTGAAGTTCATCGAGAAGGCCTATGGATTGCCGCCGTTGACCCATCGCGATAATGCGGCGGACGACATGAGCAACGCCTTCAACTTCAACCAGAACCCACTGCCCCCTCTGGTCTTGCAGCAACGGGCATGTCCTGTGGCTTCGACCACAGAGGCGCACTACGGAAACGTCGTCGTGGGGAAATATCGATCCCTTCCGATCACCCTGACAAACTACGCGTCAAGCCCGATGACCATCGATAAGGTCGCCACCAGCGGCGACTTCACCCGTGTGGGCGGAACCTGCGGGACAACCTTGAAGCCCGGAGCCGCCTGCACGTTGAATGTGAGGTTTGCGCCTCAGTCAGTTGGCGCCGCATCAGGGACCCTCACCGTCACGGATACCGATCCCAGCAGCCCACAATCGGTGACCCTCTTGGGCACAGGCACGTACGCCGATTTGCCCATTCCTTATCCGGGCCTGCTCTATTCCACAACCAACTTGGGATCGAAGGCCCAGCAGAACGTGCAATTCACCAACACCGGTCCGACGACTTTGAACATCTCCAAAATTCAGACGATCGGCGATTTTTCCGAGACCGACAACTGCGGAAGCGGATTGAATGCCGGAAGCAGTTGTCAGATTACAGTCACCTTCACTCCAACCGCGACCGGGTTCCGAAGGGGCAATCTGGTGATCACGGATAGCGATCCCGGCAGCCCGCACATGGGCAGGTTGACCGGAACGGCAACGGCGGTGGATCGCCAGCCTCACCAGATCTTTTTGACCGCAAAGGTGGGCGAAACCAGCCCTCCCAAGACCATCACCGTTACCAATACCTCAAACGCTCCGCTCTACCTTCCAAGCGTCTGGGTTACGCAAGATTTCACTCAGACCAACAACTGCCCGACCCAGCTACCCGCAGGCGGACAATGTACGATCTCAGTGACCTTCACGCCCAAGAAAACGGGACAGGTGGCCGGCACACTCAATATTAACGATGCCGACCTCACCAGCCCCCAAAGCTGCAGCGTGGTGGGCACCGGCACTTAGATCGCCGCAAAGCGGCATCGACCCGCGAACCGCAAAAAGCCTCCTCGCTAATCACGAGGGGGCTTTTTTTATGGTTATACAAGGGGCTCGGAACCAGCAATTTCGCGAAGGCACGAGTCCAGGAATTGCAGAAAACTCTCCCCCGAGCCACACCTTCGGGAGGGCACGAGTTCACTCGTGCCGCAAAGTCCGACAAATACCTCCGGGCTTCAGCCCCCGAATCGAGGTTCTTCAGCAGCCTGCTAGGAAGCGTCCCCTTCGCCCTTACGCGGAGTTACCAAAATGACGGCTAGCGGGACTTCGTGGGCCGAACCGGCCCCAGACTTCACGTGCAGCTTGACCTGGAAGATGCAGGTCCCCTGATCGTCCATGCGCAAACTGGGAGCCTCTTCCTTGCTCGATTCGGGCGCCACCAGGCTCAGCAGGGCCGGATCGCTGGTTCCCGAGGCCAAGCGGCTCCGGCGTTCAAGCTGGTCGGCAGAAAGCACGCGCTCGGCGTCTGTTTCCGCGCGGACCGGGCTGAGCATCAGCGTATCGCTCGGGTCGCCTTTGGGCTGCGGCGCGTAACGCATGCTGTAATAGCCGGGCTTCAATTTCTGATCATGAAAATCTTCGCGATAATCCTCATCGGTCTCAGGCAGAAAATGGAGAACGCCCACCAGAGTTCCCGGCTCCAGTTCTCCGTAATGAGACTTCCCTCCTGACGACCGCGCCTGCACACTCGCCGCCTTCACCCAGAAAACTTCGCAGATGGAAATTTTTAGTCCATTGGACTCAGTCGTCAATCGCCAACCCTGCGGATCCAACTTCTCCACCAGAGCACGCGGCAGAGCGTCTTTCGGATTGAGTTGCGCCGGCTCAATCGAGTAAGGCTCCAAGGCCCACGTTGGGAGGACCGCGATGAATGCCAAAGCCAGGCAGACTCCCGCAAACACGACGCGGCGTCTGCGTCTCGTATTTTTCCCTTCCCGCGTTTCGTCTGCCACTGTTGAAATGCGCACAGGTTGGTGCGCCATGAAATCGTCCGAGGGATTCAGCACCGGCATGAAGCTAGCTTATCAAACCGGCCAAGACCTGCGGTGCCCCAGGTTCGCGCCGGTTCTTCAGGGCGCAACCTGGGACCACCGTACTAAGGAAAGCGGGTGACTGTTGGAAAGGATAGAAGCGCGTATAGTGATGCTGTTTCCAGCCCGTGGGGTGTGCCCGGAAGTCTATCCCCTGGTTCAGGCCATGCATTGGTGTTGAGGAGGCATCATGATAAGAAATAGTGGACGACTGGTCTTGTTCGCTATCGCCGTGACCTTGCTGGCGACGAGGGCCTGGGCCGCTCCCTTGGAAAAGGTGTTGCATAATTTCAAGAACAACAGCAAGGACGGCTACTATTCCATCGCAGGCCTGATTTCCGATGGCTCCGGCAATCTCTACGGTACGACGTTTAGCGGCGGTACCCATGGCTACGGCACGGTTTTCGAGTTGTCCCCCAAAACGGGTGGGGGCTGGACGGAGAAGATTTTGCATAGCTTCGGCGCAATCACTAAGGACGGAACCGGCCCCTCAGACCGCCTGCTTTTGGATGGCTCCGGCAATCTCTATGGGACGACCCGCTCGGGCGGCGCTCATGGCGCTGGCACGGCTTTCAAGTTGTCCCCCAAAACGGGTGGCGGCTGGGCGGAGAAAGTGTTGCATAGTTTCGGCGACTTCAGGGATGGGGGCACTCCCGACGCAGGTCTCGTTTCCGATGCCTCTGGCAATCTCTACGGTACGACTTCCACGGGCGGCGCCCAGGGCGGCAGTTACGGAACGGTGTTTGAACTGATGCCCAAATTGGGCGGGGGCTGGACGGAGCAGATCTTGCATAGTTTCGTACCCGACAGAGGGGACGGGGCGTATCCGGGCGCTGGTCTGATCTTCGATACCGCTGGCAACCTTTACAGCACGACAGCCAGTGGCGGCGTTTATGGCTACGGGACGGTGTTCGAGTTGACTCCCCAAGCGGGCGGGGGCTGGACGGAGACGATTCTGCACAGCTTTCCCCTCAACCAAAGCAATGACGGGTTCAGTCCCGGTACCGGCTTGACCTTCGATGCCATTGGCAACATCTACGGGACGACCTCCGTTGGCGGCAGCGGAACGTGCCTCGCCGACGAATTTTTCACCGGCTGCGGGACAGTGTTCGAGTTGGCTCGCCAAGCAGGCTGGACGGAAAGCGTGCTGTACAGCTTCAACAACAACGGCAGCGACGGGACCTATCCCAGCTCCGGTCTGATCTTCGATGCCGCTGGAAATCTTTACGCTGCAACGTCCTATGGCGGCAACGGAAGGTGCCTACTCGCAAGCTATGCCGGCTGCGGTACAGTGTTCGAGTTAATTCACCAAGGTGGCGGCAACTGGACCGAGACCGTTCTGCATAGCTTCAACGGAAGGGACGGCTACCGCCCTGGGGACCTGATTTTCGATGGGGCCGGGAATTTGTACGGCACGACCAGTTTCGGTGGCGCGACCGGCACAGCCTGCAGCGGTGAGGGGTGCGGCACCGTATTTGAGATCACGCCCTAGGCTGGATCGGATTCTTTGAGGCGGCCCCGCTTGGAGGCCTTGCCTTCCTCCATACGCAAGTTGGGGGCTGGCGGCATTGCCGGACGGAGGAGGCGTTACGTCGAAAATCACTTTGGCGCTTGGGTCCTTTATTGCCGGAGCGATTGTCGCGTCTTTACTGGGAAACCACACCGTAAGCTTTGCGCAATCGTCCCCTTCCCAAGAGAAACGTTCAGGCGGCATACATGTGGAGGCTGCGGTTCCGCTTGTTCCCCCGTTGCGCCACATTACACTGTCAGGACCCATGGTCGGCTCTACTAGCCAATTAGACGGAGTCGAATGCACGGGTTGCACGTTTAAGGACGTTGACATTGTGTATGGCGGGGGTGCGTTCAAACTCGAAAACGCAACCATAGACGGACAATTCCACTTGCAACTAGTTGGCGCGGCCGCGAATACGGCCGCACTATTAAATTTTCTTGGATTGCTCGGCTGCCCAGCCTCAGCGCCCAAGGCGCCCCCACCTATTAATCCCAACGCTCCAATGATTAGAACAGTTGCGTTGACCGACGCGGTAAGAGGAAAGTTCCTGACCCCGTTTGGCCAATAGTTCCTATGCGCTAGCCTAACCACGCACCTTAGACCTCCGTGGCGCGAACGACAAGGGTAAGGCCGGTATTGTTCGCGAAAGCTAATACCGCAAACAGAAAGCAGCAAACAGCGGCAAGGTAAAAAGACTGACCGCCAGATTCGCGAACCCACAAAATCGGCGTCCTATGGCTGCGCCTCGCTTGCCTCTACTTTTCCAAAGCAGGAGCAGACGACTTGGCCCCAAACCGCTCCCGCACAGCCTGCCACAGCACAGGCAGCACGAACTTATGCAAATCGGCGTAGTGCCGCTTCTTCCAAATCAAACTCGGATCCTGGCTGACCCGGTACCAGAATTCCAGGCCGCAGCGCTGCATCCAGCGCGGAGCCCGCTTGCGCATCCCAATGTGGTAATCGAATGCGCCTCCCACGGCCCCGGTAAACCGCGCCTCAATGCGCCGCCGGTTCTTCCATACCCAGCGTTCCTGCAGCGGCGCGCCTAAACCCACCCAAAGAATATCCGGCTGGGCGCGTGCGATCTCGCCCAGGATGTATTCGTTCAACTCACCCTCGATCGGCCCCATGGGCGGAGTCCACGCGCCCACGATCTTCATATTCGGATGCATTGCCTGAAACGCGGCAGCAGTGCGCTCGGCTTTCTTGTCGCCGCCGCACATGATAAAGACGGTGTATCCCTTCTCCGCCGCCCGCTTATTCATCTCCACCAGAAAATCAGGACCACAAACCCGGCTGCCCACGGGCCGTCCCAACACCCGGCTGGCCCACACCAGGGGAATGCCGTCGGGCATGGGAAAGTCGGCTTCATTCAGAGTTTGCCGGTACTGCCCGTCGCCCCGCGATTCAATCACGTTATAGACGTTGATGAATACCGCGTAGCGCCGCTCGCCGCGCCGGATTGCGGCTTCGGCATCATCCAAAGTCTGAGCCAGGTTGGTTCGCCGAACCCGCACACCCAGAATATCGGTCCGATCTTCCTGGGGATCGCTATTGACCGCCAATGGCATCGCTTCCAACGAAGACATGTTTTCTCCAAGTTACTTCAGGTGCCCGGCTGGAATCCAGCGCGTGGTTTGCCGTATCCAAAAGGCGCAACGACGATCAGGAACATTAACCGCAGAACCGGGGGCTGCCGAAGGAGGGCCTATCGTGAATCACGGTGGCAAGCACCGGCTGAACTGCTTGATTTTCCTGCGATTCCGGCAGGTTGTCAATATATTAACCAGGCAGCCAATGTGAAGGCATCTGCAACCTGCCGTCCAACGATTTACTCACTGGACGGACAAGGTAACCGTAACTGTATGGCTCAGAGAGTTTGTGCCCTGGGTCGCGGCCGTGACTGTGACCGAGCTTTTGCCCACTGGAGTCGGCGCGCTGGTGGTGGGGCTGCTCAGTCCAGCGCATGCTGACAGGCACAGCGTGCAGACGGCCAGGACCGCAAGCAGGCAGATAAATCGCACTCGTCGTAAAACGGATTTGCGGTTTCCCGCCGATCCGGCGACCCCCAGCAAACCTGGAAGAAGAAAGACGCAGGAGAGAACACCGCTGTGATAGAAGAAGCTCTTGTCCTTCCGCGCTGATCCAGCCGTGGTTTCGATGGTCAGAGTCTCGCTGGTTGCTGAGGCAGAACTGAAGTTGCAGGCTGCTCCGGCGGGCAGACCCGAGCAAGTGTAGCCAAGTGTCTGGTTAAAACCCGAGAGCGGCTTGATGGTGAGCGCCACGGTCCCACTCTTCCCTCTGAGAACGGTGACAGTTGCGGGGCTGGCTGCGATCTGGAAGTCTTGCACGCTCAATGTCTGAGGTGCGGATGTCGATGTAGCGTAGCTACCGCTTGGGACATAGGTCGCAGTTATCGAATAGGAGCCCACCGTCAGGACGCTGGGGTTGTAGTTGAAAGCGGCGACGCCATTGTTCAACGCACTGCTGCCCACCTGGCTATTTCCATTGAAGAAGTTTACCGCCCCCGTGGGCATGCCACTGCCAGTCACAGGCTTAACCGTGGCGGTCGCCGTCACAGGCCCTGCCGTCACGTTGACGAAGTTGGGCACGAGGCTTAACCCAGTGGTCGTACTCAGCTTGCCACTTCCGTAGGTGCAGCCGACGCTCAAGGTCCCGTGTGTGTCGTGGTTCCCCTGCTGCCAGGTACTCCAGTCCTGCGGCACGTAGTTGCCTGTCGCATTGCCGTCGGCGAACCAGTTGGAAGTGGAATCAGCGAGGTGGTAGTCATTGGACTGGTACTGGTTGCCGCGTGAGTTCAGCGTCCCGCCCGGGCCCCAGACTTTCCCAATCGACGTTTGCCCGGAGCAAGCGTAAATGGCATTGCCCGAGACCTGGTTGTATTTCAGAGCATTGCTGGTATCGCCGCCGTTTTGCCCTCCCAGACACTTGTTCGAGTCCATATGGGGATGGCTTTGCTGAAAGGTTAAGTAAAAGGCGTAACCGGCATAGTTATCGTGGAGGACATTTGAACTGAAGGTGCCGTAGTTGGAATCGCTCACATCCACACCCCCGCCCGTGATGTCCGGATTCTTCAGGGGGTAGCCGTTGCCATAGACGGTGTTATTGCTGAACAGAACCTGGCAACTGATTTCGTGCAGATAGCCGAAGCGTTCATTGCCGTTGAAGGTGGAATTGGTGATCTGGGTGTATTGTGTTCCGCCGTCTGACCACAAGCCGTCCCCGATGTTGTCGTGACTCCACAGGTTGTTGATGGTGACTGCAGGCTGCGACTGGGTTCCCACGTCACTGTAGATGTGAAAAGCGCCGGCATCGTTATAGTCTTGGCACACGCCGCTCCCGGTTTGCCCGGTGGTGGCTCGGAAGTTTGCGATGTTGTTCCACGACATTTCGCTGTTGGTGACGTTCACGTTGCTGGTGGAGGAAGCATTCAACGCCGTCCGGCCGTTGTTGGTGAACAGCGTGTCGTCAATCGTGGCCGGATGGCCTGCGCTCCCAAAAATGTTATACAGACCCACATTGTGGATGAAGCGGATCGTCACGTCCTTGATGGTCCATGAATTCCCGCCGAAAAGTCCGTAGTTCATGCCCTTTTCGATGAACAAATTCTGCAGGGTCACGTTGTTCTGTCCCGGTCCGTAAAGCAGCGTGTTGCTTCTCTGATTGCCCAGGCTAATCGCTATGTCGACGGTCGCGGTATTGGGGTCCTGATTACCGGGCAGGCTCGCATAAATCCGCTGGTTGGCATAGTCGAAGAAAAAACGGCCCGCTTCTCCCGCCGTGACCGCCTGGCCCTGGGTTGTGACTGGCTGCGTCGGATCGACCTCCGTCTCACTCAACACCCGCATGATTCGCTGATCGTTACCGGGGTTCGTACGGAAAAACAGATCGTCCGCATAGGTCGTTACCCAGTAGCAAACATTTGCGCCCCCGTTGTTGAACTGATTTTGCTGGTGTGGCGGGATCTGAGCATAAGGCCCGTCATAGTAGTAAACGCCTGGCGTCGAAGTAGACTGCCAGGGGCTCAGTACAACCGCCCCGCTGATGCGCGAGTTGGCCATGGTGCCGATGAGCGATTGTCCCGATCGGAGCTGAATGGAGGAGGTAATCCGATGTTCCCCCGCAATACAAAAGGTTTGATTTGGCTGGCCGCTGTTGATGATGCTAACGATGTCGTCGGTGGGAGAGATGGTCGTTCCCTGGCAAGCTACATTGGACTTCCCCGCGCCAGTCGCGAAGGCGGCCGGAAAAAATGCGCAGGCGAAAATCAGTACGGCTAAGCATTTTCTGGTTGACGCACCGAAAGCCCTGACTGGGCGGTTCCTTCCCGCAACCTTAAGGACCAATGCACTACCTCGACGCAAGTGTGGGGGACCAACTGTCCAGTCCGTCCGTTCACTTTATGTTCGAGGGCACCACCCCAAACAGGTAACTGAGGTGCATTCATGTACTTCTGGTTCCCTTAGTCCTTTCGTACCGAAATCTGAGATTTCCAGCGGTCATGGTCGTGCATATCGACGTATCCCCTCAATCGCCAGGCTCGCCAGCAATCCGCGACTTGCAGCCGCGATTGGGGAAGGCTGTCAATATTAACTAAACAGCCAATGTGAAGAGATCTGCAGCCTGGTATTGCCCGTCCCGCAGGGGTCTGTGTAGCAACCAATCTTTCGCCCGCTGGGGCTCGTTCGTTTCTCGCCGCTCACCCACGGCTTGCGCCGCGGGCTGCATTCTGCCGCCGCCTCGCGGCTTAAAGCACAGTCGATTCAGCGCTAAGGCAACTTATTCTGATAGCAAGGGCCATTCGTGAATTGCGCTGGCGGGGTCGGCGGAGCCAGCCAGGGCGGATTGCTGAAATCAAAGAATTCGGTCATATCGATTTGCGCGGCGTCGCGCTTGGTCAATGGAGGCAGACCGAAACGAGTCTCGATCAGCTTCAGAATTGCGGTGGTGTCGGCAACGTTGTGCGACACGTAGTTCTGTTTCGTGAACGGCGAAACCACGATCAGCGGCAGGCGGAAACCCGTGTAAACGAAGTCGCAGTTCGGCCCATTCTGTGGCGGGTAGCAAACATCGTTCGGATGTAAATCCACCGGCTTGATGCCGTCCGGACTGACCGCAGGCTGCGGAGGAACGTGGTCGAAAGGGCCTCCGAATTCGTCGTAGGTAAGGATGAAGGCGGAATCCTGCCACGCCGAACTTGCCATCACCTGGTTAATCAGCGATGAAACATAATTCGCGCCCTTCTGGATGTTCGTCAGCGCGGTGTCGGACTCGGATGGATGCTCATCCAATCCCGCATCCGAAGCCGGTTCGATTTCCACCACCTGCGGCAAGTTTCCGCTCGCCAAATCGTTGTCGAAATCAGAGTTGTCGATGCCGATGGTGCCCAGGTTATGAGGGTACTTCGTCGGTATCGTTTGCCCCCACTGAAACACCTGAATACTGCTGAGGGTCAGAAGGCACACTGGATCGTACGGCGGACCGGTGCAACTGCTCCCTGTAGGATTGACGTAGATCTTCCAGGAGATGCCGGCGTTTTGCAGCACCTCGAAAATCGGCGTGGCCGAAAGCGGCGGCTTGCTCTTGGGGATGGTATGAACATATCCCTGCGAAGTACCCCCGACCAGGTACTCCCGGTTGGACGGAGTCCGGGTCATCACCGGGGCGAACCAGCGGTCCGATGTAGCGAACTTGGTTGCCATGAAATAGTAATAGTTGAGGTCGGTGTCGTCGTAGTAGCCCATGGCGCGAATGCCATCGATGTCGTTGAAGCCCACGCGCCGGGCATAACCCGCTGCCGTGTAAAGATATCCGTCTAACGTGGGAGTCGGCGAAACCGGATTGTGAACATTCCAATCGATGTGACTTTGGCTCCACTCATCGCCCGGGTTTTCGATGCATTCAGTGATCAATTTGAACGACTCAACTTGCGGGCTGTTGTTATCGAGTTTGCAGCCGGTGGTCACCGTGGGATCACAACCCGGGTTAGTCGGAGGAGGGCCGTATAGAGGTGGAATTCCCGAGGTCGGATTGAACTGCGGCAACCCGTCGAGCGATTGATCGGGAATACTATTGGCCGCCCAGTAGGCGCGCAAGGCACCGAAATAGTGGTCGAAATTCCGATTCTCCTGCGCCATAAAAATAATATGGTTGATCGCAGTGATATTCGCCAGGTTGAACGTCGCTGTCGCGGTCTCACTCGCATTCAGCGTCAGCGTACACGTAGAACCGAAGCCGCTGCACGCTTCGCCCCAGCCGGCAAAATATGCGGTTCCCCCCGGAGTCTCGGTAAGCGTCACCTGAGTCCCTGGGGCAAAGTTGGCACTGCACGTTTGCGGACAATTAATTCCCGCAGGACTGCTGCTAACCGTTCCCGTGCTGTTTCCCGCAAGGGTCACCGTTAACAGAGGTGCACCCAGGTTAAAGTTCGCCGTCGCGGAAAGGCTCGTGCTCAGCGTCACCACGCAAGTCGGACTGCTGCCGCTGCACGCTCCACCCCATCCGGCAAATGATGACCCCGTCGCCGGGGTCGCGGTCAGCGTCACCTGAGTTCCTGTGTTAAAGCTCGCATTGCAGGTCTGCGGACAATTGATTCCGGCGGGGCTGCTGGTAACCGTACCGGTTCCGCTTCCCTGAACGATTACGGTTAACACGGGTTCGCTTTGAATTATGTTAAAAGTCGCAGTGACGTTCTCACTCGCGGTGAGCGTCACTACGCAAGAGGGGCTGGTACTACAGTTTCCGCCTGTCCAGCCCGCGAAGGTTGAGTTCGCGCTGGGGGTCGCCGTGAGCGTCACCTGAGTGCCCAGGGGAAAGCTTGCATTGCAGGTTGTTCCGCAATTAATCCCAGCAGGGCTGCTCGTGACCGTTCCCGTCCCGGTGCCGGCACGGATCACGCCAAGTATCGCCGCGCCTTGGGTCGGCGTAAATGTCGCCGTGATCTTCTCGCTCGCGCTGATCGTCACCACGCAAGTGGGACCGCTACCACAGCCGCCGCCTGTCCATCCCGCAAAAGACGAATTGGCGCCAGCGGTCGCGCTAAGGGTCACCATGGTTCCGGCGGCAAACGCAGCGCTGCATGTCTGCTCACAATTATTGATGCCCGACGGATCGCTGCTAACGCTGCCCGTGCCGTTGCCGGCCAGCGCCACCGTCAGGACCGGTGAAGTGCTGAAATTCGCCATCACGGAAGTGTTCTGCGTCAACGTCACTTTGCATGCACCCGTGCCGCTGCAGGCGCCGGACCATCCGGCAAACGAAGAGTTCGCGGCCGGAGACGCAGTAAGCGCCACCTGGCTTCCGCTAGCGAAGCTGGCGCTGCAGGTTTGACCGCAATTGATGCCCGCAGGAGTGCTGCTGATCGTTCCCCCGCCACCACCCATGGCTTGAACACTCAGTTGAAAGGAGCCGGTGGGGAGACTGGAACTGCTTCCCCCTCCGCCGCAACCGGAAAGAACAATCAGTAATACGGAGCCCAAACAGCAGACAACGGCACCCACCCTCGGCCTAGGCATCAGAGTTGTCCCCTTTTGTGTCTACTAGGCGATCTTCGATGGCAAGAGTGAAAAGCGGGTTGCTTTGTTCTATGTGCGGAAGTCGGTCAGAAAAGACCTTCGAATCGAAAATGCAGACCCAAAAAGAAGTGCAAAACCTTTCATCTTGACCGCCATCGGCGTGGCAACGATACCCTCTACGACTGGTCCGACCGAGGAACGCGAAGTAAGCTCAGGTTTGAGCCTTATAGGGCAAACTATGAGCCAGATTCTCGACGCAAGTTTTGAGGACTCGGTAGCAACGGCGAGTCTCCTCCTGCCCCGCATAATAAGGATCAGGAATTTCGACAGCTCGATACTGCTTTCCCGCGAAGGCACTCAGCATGAACACCTTGTTCCTGGAACGCGCCCAGCGAGACAGAAGCTGTACTCGATTCTGAAAGTCCATGGCAAAGATCGCGTCTGCCTGGTCGACCATTTCCGAGGTCAACAGCCGAGCGCGATGGTTTTCCAGAGAAATGCCAAATTCCCGAGCCGCCGTTATCGCCCAGGGATGCGCTGGCCTGCCCGGAGTTGCGTTGAGCCCGGCGGACGTAACCGTGATTGAATCCGAAAAGTCACGGACCGCTAGATTCATGAGCGCTTCGCACTTGGGGCTGCGTATGATGTTCCCGAAACACACGAAGACAAACGAACGAGCCGTTTTGGGCGGCCGCGAGAGGCCTAGTCCAAGGCCAGAAGATATTCTGACCTTCAGATAAATTGCTCTTTCGCTGCTCTCGTAGGCTCGATACTTTTGCACCTCCTCAACCGCGACTTTTAGCAATAGGTTTTTCGCAGTCTGCCTTAATCCCCTTCTTAACCCGTTCTGACAACCCGCCAGGCTGCGGAACATCGCGAGGTGGGGTCTCGATATCTTCCTTATTCGTCACGTCCGATTTCTCATCCTCGGTGGTTTTTCCGATCGGCTCGATTCGCTTCGGATCCCTGATTCCAATTGTCCAGCGCTCGCACAACCAGATCTGCTTTCAGAGTAGACGACGCGAGCCAGTGTGAACCGGCTGGTCCATTCGGATGGAAGCAGCTCGCGCACGCCAAAGTGGAGCAATGGATCACGGGAGAGACCTTCGACTTGTTCGTCGGAAGCCACGATGGATACAACCGTTTGGCCTCTCCGGCCGTGCACCAGCGTTGGGTCTTCGCGCTGAAGTCGGGGCTGTTTTTGGTGCGGGACCTGGCTCGGGGCGCAGGCGAACATCGACTCGACATTAGTTGGCATTTGGGACCAGAAATGCAGATGCATGTAGAGAACGTATTTCGCGTGCGAGGGACTGCAAGCGGATTGGCGGTTCTGTGCGCGGATAAACATGGTTGGTCCGAAGAGGTTCGCAAGGATGTGTGGGCGCCGGTATACGGGAAGAAGGAGCCCATCGCCGTGCTGAATTTTGGCACGGTCTCTGCTTTGCCAGCCGAATTTGTCACTCTGCTAGTTCCATTAGAAGAAGTCCGGACAATTCCGGGAAAGCTGACGCAGATGAAGGGAGAAGCGGCCACCGCCGTGAAGGCGTATCTATACAGCGCGCCATCTGAAGAATACTCGTTCTTCTTCGCCGAACCGGGACACCCGTGGAAACATCAGAGACTGGCGAGTGATGCCGGGTTCGTCTGCTGGCAAAGAACCCGCGAGCGTGAAGACAAGTTGCTAATCGTTTGTAACGGCAGCTACGTGGAGATCGATGGTAGGCGCCTTCTGGGCCGCAAGCGGGCGATCTCGCATTACGAGGTGCGCAGGCGCGATAGTGACAAAGGAATCTACACGTCCGAATAGTGACGCGAGACAACATGGTCGTCGAGGAGAAAACGGGCTGAAACGGCTCGCCAAAAGCCCTCGGTAAATCTTCGTCGATCTAAACGGCAACGTACTGCTCCGGTCTGTCATCTCAAAAGCAGCAACCTGAAACGTCGAGTGAAAGGCCTTTATCTTTATGAAGCGCCGGGAATTTCTTAAAGCCGCTGCAATTTGCGGCGCCGCAAGCACATTGTCCGCAGCTTTGGCTGATCAGAAGTCTATCTCAACGCAGGAGAACGGTCCCATGAATCAGATTCCGCTGACCTCATCTGCCGGAACCCGCAAGGGCGACATGCTTTACCGCACTCTCGGACGAACCGGAGAGCAAGTCTCCGCCATCGGCATGGGTGGATATCACATCGGGAACCACGGGCTCACCGAGGACGAAAGCATCCGCTTGATTCGCTCCGCCATTGATCGCGGTATTACGTTCATGGATAACAGCTGGGACTACAACGAAGGCCAGAGTGAAATGCGGATGGGAAAAGCCTTGAAAGACGGATATCGTCAGAAAGTATTTCTGATGACAAAAATCGATGGGCGCACTAAGGACGTTGCGCAGGAGCAGATCGAAACCAGTTTGAGACGGCTGCAGACAGACCACATCGACCTGGTGCAGCATCACGACATTCTTCGCTTCGATGATCCTGATCGCGTATTTGCCGAAGGCGGAGCGACGGAAGCCGTTCTCGAGGCCAAGAAAGCGGGCAAGCTTCGCTACATCGGATTCACCGGCCATAAAGATCCGCACATTCATTTGTATATGTTGAGAGTAGCCGAGGAGCATGGCTTCCGCTTTGATACCGTGCAGATGCCTCTCAACGTGATGGACGCGCATTTTCGCAGTTTTGGCCAGCTGGTTTTGCCCGAGTTGGTTAAACAGGAAATCGGCGTACTGGGTATGAAGTCCATGGGAGATAGCGTGATCCTGAAGAGTAAGGCAGTGTCGCCAATGGAGTGTCTGCACTACGCGCTGAGCCTGCCGACGTCGGTCGTGATCACTGGTATTGATAAACCGGAAGTGCTCGACCAAGCCTTTGAGGCCGCTAGAAGTTTCCAGCCCATGAACCGAGAACAGGTGGCGCAACTGCTGGCGAAAACAAAAGAGGTTGCGATGGCGGGAAAGTACGAATTGTTCAAAACCTCATCTCACTTCGACTCCACCGCGAAACACCCGGACTGGCTGGGCGGGGATACGCCCGCCGTTCAAAAGCTCGCTCCGCCGAGCGCGTAGCATTTCCGTCTCAGTTCGGCCAACGAGCCCCAGCAGTACGGTCTTCTGCGTTGGGCCAAACGTCCGCGTGTCGCAATGAAAAAATGCGTCAAGAGAAGCGCGGATTGAATGATTACAATGGAACCGATTAAATACTTTCGGTCCGTATAGTACATTTCCTTTCCCAACCCGCCATTCGCATGGTTGGCGTAATTTCGCTGAAATTCGTATCGAGGAGTATGCGACAAACCATCAAGCATCGTCCGACCGCGCCATCGCGTCGCACTTGGAAATCGATCGTTGGGATCGCCACGCCATTCCTAATGGGTGGAGTGATTTTGTGGGCGCAAACTTCCCAGCAGCCCCAACCGCAGAAAGCCCCGGCTCAACCGAGCGCCCAAACAGCACTGCATCCTTTGCCGCCCATTCAACTCGACGGCGAGGCCGCGTTGCATCACCTCAACCAGGTCATCAGTTGGTATCGTCATGCCACAACCGGCATTCAGTCTGTGGGCCTGCCCAGCGACGCCATTTATCAGGACAATACGAGAAATCTCGGAGCCCAGGTGGTCCGGCTCGCATTTGACTCCGCCAAGGCCGAGTCCGCAATAATCACGGCTCAACAGAAAGCCAGCGGTACGAACCAGCCATCCGACGAGACGACTCAGCAGCAAAATCTGTCGCAGCTGCAGGCCAAGACTTCTTCCCAGATCGATCAATTACAGTCGCAGATCGACACTCTAAACGCACACATTGCGAAAACTCCGGCCGCTAGGCGAAGCAGCCTGATTTCACAGCGCGAAGCCCTACAAGGCCAACTGGAAGTTCAAAAGGCTCTGCTCGATACCATTCAAAAAATGGCGGGGTTCGTAGGCAACAATGGCGAGGCAACCACTGGCCTCGAAGGCGGGATTAACCAGTTGGCGAAATCGATTCCCGAAGTTCTGGGATCGAGCGCAGGCCCTCCTAGGCCGAGCGCAACACCCGCCGGAGCCAAGCCGTCGCTGGTTAACTCCGGCGGTCTGATCAGCGACGCCATGACGCTCTATGACTACATGAGCGCCATGCACCAGATCGATGGAATCATCAAAGAAACCAACAATACGCGCGATGTGGCGGACCACTTACGCACGCCACTTCGCGATGCCTTGCGCGCAACCGTTCAGCAGAGTCAGACTCTGGGCAATCAATCGCCCTCCACCGACCCTCAGCAGCTTCAGGCAGAACGGCAAGAGTTTCAGGAACTCACCGACCGTTTCAAACAGCTTTCCAGCGCGCTGCTCCCCCTCAGCCAGGAAATCATTCTGCTCAATGACAGCAAGACAAATTTTGAAGAGTGGCGCACTTCGATTGCCGGCGAATCCAAGTATGTTTTTCGTTCCGTGCTCGTCCGTGTGTTTGGAATCGGCCTGGCGCTGGGAGCGATTCTGGTTCTCTCGGAGATCTGGCGCCGTATCACCTTCCGGTATATCAGCGATCCTCGCCGCCGGCGGCAGTTTTTGGTGATGCGCCGCGTGGTGATCGGCTTCCTGGTGATGATCGTCTTAACCCTTGGCTTCGTCAGCCAGTTCAGTTCCCTGGCGACATTTGCCGGATTCATTACTGCCGGCATCGCCGTCGGATTGCAAGCCGTCCTGCTCTCCGTGGCCGCATATTTTTTCATCATCGGTCGCTACGGCATCCGGGTCGGCGACCGGATCAGCGTTGCCGGCATTACCGGCGACGTAGTCGATATCGGACTGGTGAGGCTCTACCTGATGGAAGTGGCAGGTACCGGTTTGGATTTCTATCCTACAGGGCGCATCGTTGTGTTCTCAAATTCCGTTCTCTTCCAGACCGGCACGCCGCTCTTCAAGCAGATCCCGGGCACCGAGTACACATGGCATGAAGTCGTAATCATGATTGCGCCGGACGGAAATCACAAGGCGGCGCAGGAGAAGCTAATGGCCGTTGTGAACGCGATTTATTCACAATATCGAGCCGATATCGAACGCCAGCATGCCGCCATCGAGCGCCGCGTCGACATTCAAGTGGACACTCCACGCCCGGAAGCCCGCCTTCAGTTCGCGGATGCAGGCTTAGAACTGCTGGTACGCTATCCGGTAGAAATTCGCAACGCCCCGGACATTGACGAGGAGATGACAAGAAAAGTGTTAGAGCTGATCGGAACCGACGCCACGCTGAAAGCCGCCGTCACGGGTACGCCAAAAATCCGCTCGGCGATTAAGGGATGATCGCGGCTGTATTATCTTAAGTGTTTGAACCAGCACAAAATCGCGCCAGCCGAACACCGATATCGCGGTATCGGTCGAGACTGGAAGCAAGCCGACCGATTCCACTACGGAATCATTCCCATAAGCATACGGGCTTTCATTGATTGCGCCATTCTCTGCCTCGAATTATTTCTCGAATAGGGGAGATTGATCATGCAAAAGCCAGATATTTTCACTCAGCTCGTCGTTTGCGTAATCCTGGGACTATTGCCTCTCGCAGTTGCCCAGACGAGTTCCATACCCGCCGACTCATCTAACTCGGATACTCACAATCCAAAAACAGTCCTCAGCGCTGCCGATAAGAAATTTGTACGCGAGGCAGCTCAAGGAGGATTGGCGGAAGTAGAACTCGGCAAGCTGGCTACGGAAAAGGCGTCAAACGACGAGGTCAAGAAATTCGGCCAACATATGGTGGACGATCACACCAAGGCCGGCGACGAGTTGAAGGAAGTCGCGAGCAGCAAGGGCATCCAAATTGCGCAACAACTTTCGGCCAAGGACAAATTAACCAAAGAGCGTTTGTCGAAACTCAGCGGAGAGCAATTCGACAAAGCGTACATGGCTGACATGGTGAAGGATCATACCCAGGACGTTGCTGACTTCGAGCGCGAGAGCCGCTCCGGCGTGAATCCGGATGTGAAAGACTTTGCCGCAAAAACGCTTCCCACTCTTAAGGATCATCTTCGCCAAGCCAGAGAAATTGCGCCGATGACACACACTGCCAGCAACTCACGCATGCAGCACGGGCAACAATAACAGACAAGCGAAGCGAAGTAGGAAAACCGTGATGATGTTTGGGGAAAGTGGCATTTCCATTCAGCTTTTCCCATAAACGTATCCGGAGTTTAGCGAGTCGAGAATGTGTTGGAGAATTATGAATAAATCAAATAGTCCAGCCTCATACATAAACTCCTCCAACCGGTTCACCGCGAACCCAAGTGCGCCACTTGGTTCCATTAATTTGCGTCACATTTCGTTGCCACTTCGAACGCATAGGCCGCAACTAAAAACCTGCAAGGAGGACACCATGTCCACGTGCACTGTAATCGCGGTCACGTCAGAAGGAGAAGCGCAATCCAGATCCGCCTGGACAACTTTGGCGCGGCTGCGGTCATCCATCCCCCGTGAGTTGCGATATCCGTATCGGGACCTCAGGATTCCATTACAAACATTGGCTAGGCCCGTTCTACCCGCAAAGAACGCCGGCAGGCGGGATGCTGAAGTTTTACCTGCAACACTTCGACACCGTAGAGCTAAATAACAGTTTCTATCGTTTGCCGCTGGTTAGCGCCTTGGAAGGCTGGCGTGATGCTGTGCCACGGAACTTTGTCTTCACCGTGAAAGCAAGCCGGTTTATCACTCACAATAAGAAATTAAAAGATCCGGAGAATGCGCTGCAGAATTTGCTGCCTCGCCTGGCGGACTTAGTATCTAAATTAGGTCCCATCCTGTTTCAACTGCCCCCGAAATGGCAGGTGAACATTGAGCGCCTGCAAGATTTCTTGTCCGTTTTGCCAAGGCAACTTCGCTATGCGTTTGAATTTCGCGAACTTTCATGGATGAAACCCGACGTGACGGAAGTGCTGAAGCGGTTCAATGCAGCCTTCTGCATTTATGAACTGGCAGGATATCACTCACCTTTGCACGTGACCGCCGACTTCACCTACGTTCGTCTCCATGGGCCTGCAATGGGCAAATACCAGGGCAGCTATAATGGCGAGCGTCTTGGGAAGTGGGCTCGTCAGATTGAGATATGGGCCAGAGAATATAAGGCAATTTACGTCTACTTCGATAACGATCAAGCGGGCTACGCGGCTAATAACGCGCTCACACTGAAGAATACGCTATTTGGGCTGAAGCAGCGTTCTGCTTAACAGTGGACGGGGAAAGCTAATCGCTTATCAAAAGCCAACGATGCCAGCCTCGAGAAAAACCGGAACGCGAAAACAAGCCCCCATCGATCCCGAGACTCTCGAAGGCGGATTCCCTCCAATCGACCTGCCTGTCACTCCGCCATATCCACCCATGGAGGCCAAATCAGCCGATAGTATCCCCGCGAAAGACGGTTATCTGTTCGAGCCTAAGTGGGACGGCTTCCGCTGTTTGGCCTTCCGCAGTGGCGATATCATCCTCCTCCAATCCAAGGCTGGTCAGCCGCTGGGGCGCTATTTTCCGGAGTTAGTCGAAGCGTTCGGTCAATTGCCCGCCCGCCAATTTGTCCTGGACGGAGAAATCGTCATTTTCGTCCAAGATCGTCTTTCATTCGACCATCTGCTCATGCGCATTCACCCGGCGGAATCTCGGATTCGCAAACTATCCGCGTCCACACCCGCCACGCTGATGTGTTTCGACCTCCTGGTGGATGAACACGGCAAGTCGCTGGTCCACTTGCCGCTCGAGCAACGTCGTCAGAAGCTCGAAAAATTTCTCGGATCGAACTCGCGATCCGGCATGATCCGGCTTTCTCCTGCCTCTCATGACCCCCGGCAGGCGAAAAACTGGATGCAGGAGCTGTCGACGATGGGACTGGATGGAATCGTAGCCAAGCGCCTCGACGAGCCGTACCGTTCCGGCGAACGCACCGCCATGATCAAGATAAAGCGCATTTGCACCGCGGATTGCGTGGTCGGAGGTTTTCGTTACGCAGAAAAGGGCAATGGAATCGGATCACTTCTATTGGGACTTTATGACGACGAGGGCATGCTCGACCATGTAGGCTTCACCTCCAGCTTCAGCGCGGAGCAGCGCGAGGAATTGAAGCCAAAGGTCGAGCGGCTCATCGGTCCACCGGGATTCACCGGCCGAGCACCGGGCGGCCCCAGCCGATGGAGTACGAAAGGTTCCAGCGAATGGCAGCCGCTCAAGCCCAAACTGGTATGCGAAGTTCGATACGACCATTTTTCCGGTGGCCGTTTCAGGCACGGCACCAAGTTTCTGCGCTGGCGTCCAGAAAAAAGGCCCGACCAGTGCAGGTTCGATCAGGTTCAAGGGCGGCGCTAATTACGTGGGCGAGACATCTCCGCTGCAGCGCAGTCTCATCTCAGAACAGTCGTAACTCGATTAAGGAGTCCTCACCATGTCAAAGAGAAAGAATTCAGGCCAGCAGTCTAATGAGCAAGATAAGCCGTCCTTGAAGAAACAAAACAATCCATTCAGCGAACAAGAAAAACATGGAGATGAAGCTCAACGCCGCGCACCTGGCAGTGACCGAGAGTACCAGGGTGATCCGTCCGTTCAGCGTCGCGCTCCAGGAGTTGAGTAAGACACCGACGTGAACGATCATAACCAAGATCAGCAGCGCGAAATAGCGTGGGCAGTACTTATGAACAATTGAAGTGAAGTTCCAGAGAATGCTGATGACTTCCGTGTAGCAACTGCGAAATCCTGATTAGAACCCTCCAGGCCATCGCGCTCATCTACAATCGTGTTTTCGAGCCTTGCAACTTCTTTTGAGGATGAAGCCATGAAACCTGCTTTTCGCGGCGTAGAACGTCTTTTCGTTCTTGCTCTATTTCTGATTTCTTTCTGCGGAATTCTCCCCGCCGAGCAACTGCCGCTCAAGCGAGCCGTGGAATTGGCGCTCGCCCACAGCACCACGATCCAGGCTTCTCAAGTCGATGAGCAGCGCGCCTTCGCCTCTTATCATGAAGCTCGCTATCAATATTTGCCGCAAATGACTATAGGTTCGGGCCTGGGCAAGTCCTACGGATATCCGCTCAGCCTGGAAGGGTCGGCGCCTTCAATCGTCAATACCACGGTGCAGTCTGCAGTCATCAATCCTGCCCTGCGGGACTTCGTGCGGGCTGCCCACATTGAATACCAGGCGACCACCGTCCAGACCAAAGACCAGCGCAATCAGGTGATACAAGATACTGTCTTGAGTTACGCCGAACTGAGTAAGTGGGAAAACCTTATAGCCCACTTGAGCCACGATTACGAGGACGCGCTCAAAATGGAACAGACCGTCAACGAGCGGGTTCAGGCGGGTGTGGATAATCCCTTGCTCCGCAACCAGGCGCGCCTCAATGCAGCTCGGGTTTACTTGCACATTTCACAGGCGCAGGGCGCGATCGATGTGCTGCGCGCTCGGCTTTCGCAAATGACCGGCCTTCCCGCGACTGCAATCGAGACCGTGCCCGAGTCCATCCCCGCATTGCCGGAGGTTAAGCAGGAAGACAATCTCGCAGCCAAGGCTGCACAGGACAGTCCCTTGATTCAGATTGCCGACATCCGCGCCAGCTCTCTCGCTTTTCGTGCCCGCGGAGAACATCGGGCGCTATGGCCCAGCATGGATTTCGCCGCACAGTATGCGCTGCTGGCCACGTTTAACAACTATCAGCAGTTTTTTCAGCCGCACAGCTTCCAGTCGAACAACGCCACCGTCGGAGTGGAGATCCGATTCCCTTTCTTGAACCCATCTCAGCATGCCCATGCCCAAGCTGCCGACGCCGCCGCGCTGCACGCCAGGAAGGATGTAGAGGCCACCAAGAATCGGGTGTCAGAGCAAACATTGAAGCTGCAACGTTCGGTCGCGCAACTGGCCGCTGCCCAGCAGGTCGTCGACCTCGAGTATCAGATCGCCAAATCGAATCTCGACGCCACACAGGTGCGCGTCGACGCTGGAAGCGCAACTCTACATGACTTGGACGAAGCCCGCAGTCAAGCCAACGAGCGTTATGATTCGCTTCAGGACACGAACTTCGAGCTGGAGCGCGCGCGCATCAGCTTGCTTCGTGCAACCGGCGATCTGGCGGACTGGGTGGGAGTGGGCAAATAGGCACGAAATCACGTAGCCCCGGACGCCTCGTCCGGGCGCCGAAATCCAAAATCTTCGTGAACCCCTTACACTAATTAATCAGGCGCCCATGAACGACCCCATCAACTCGATTCGCGAAAGCTACGATCGTCTCGCCGAAGAATATACCCGCCGGATCTCGGACGAACTCCGACACAAACCTCTCGATCGCGAACTCCTCGACCGTTTTGCCGAACAGACCAAAGGACGAGGCGAGGTCTGCGACCTGGGTTGCGGCCCCGGGCATGTGGCTCGCTACTTGCGGGATGCCGGCGTACCCGTCTTTGGCCTCGATCTGTCACCCGGAATGTTGGAGCAGGCGCGAAAGCTGAATCCCGATATTCCCTTTCGCGAGGGAAACATGATGTCGCTCGATCTCGCGGACGACACGCTTGCAGGAGTCGCAGCCTTCTACGCCATCGTCAACATTCCCAGGCAATCTCTGCCTGTGGTCTTCCGGGAAATCCAACGGGTGCTGCGTCCCACTGGGCTTCTGCTGCTGGCATTCCACCTCGGGGACGAAGTTCTACATGAAGACGAATTGTGGGGTCAGAAAATTTCCATGGATTTCCTGCTCTTTCCGCCGTCAGAAATCAAGCAAGGACTCGAAGCTGCAGGCTTCGTTATCGAAGAAGTGATTGAACGGGAGCCCTACCCAGAGGTCGAATACCCAAGCCGAAGGGCTTACATTTTTGCCCGCAAGCCCTGATTCCTGCCGTCAGACCGGGATCAACTCAAACGCCGGATAACTCTGCGTGAGCTCGCCAAAAGCCTGGACCGGCGAACCCGCCGGCAACGGAAAGTAGCGCTGCACCTCGCGCTTGAAATTATCCAAATAAGCTTTCAATATTTCAGGCTTCTCCCCGTCTGCAACCGGCCGCAGCTGAAACCTCTGCTGCTTTCTTCCCCTTTTCAGCGTGACCTCGCCCGCAGCCTCCGCGTTGCGTACCCACTGCGTCCGCCCTCGCGGAGCCACCAGGAACCTCTTGCCTCCAAGTTCCAGTAGATTGATCGGGGTCGAATAGCTGCGGCCGCTCTTACGCCCGCGAACCTGCAAAAGGTAATTGTAGGAGAAGCCCAGTCCGAGTCCGACCAGCGATCCGAAGATCCGGTTGAAGAGGCGCTCGACAGCCGAAGGTGGGCGAAACTCAGGCAGAGTAGAGTTCATAACAAACACGCGAAGACAGCCATCCGGCTGTCGGTCGATCGAAGCTCGAGAGTACTGCCATCACGACCAAGTTTCCAACCAGAGGCGTCCCGGGCAGTCGTCGGTCACGAGTAAATTCTTCAGATGTCGCGGAGACGTGAGTCGATGCTGAAATGTCTCGGGTACAAAAGGCTCCAAAAAGCTGACGGGCTCCTGCCAGTCCGAAGGACCATCGCACGATCGATCACATATATCTTATGCGGTTTCATGGATTTGAGCACTCACCAACAATTCACCCGCAATTCACCTGCGCGCTATTGCGCCGGCCTCACGAAATAAGGGACAGTCGGCAGCACAAAAAACCGGCAGCGCGATGGCCCGCTGCCGCGTCGGGAAGACGCAGATAGAGACGCCGGTCACAAATTGTTTGCTGACATTTTCTTCCTCGATTTCGCGTTGCCGAGGCTGAGCAGGACAGACCGACGCCTTCTGGGCCGCTCTGATTTTTTCCTGAACGTTCATTCGAGGTTCCTGAAACGAAATCGGGGGCCGCGACACTATGCACAGGAAAGTAAGAGTGCATCAGCCAAAGGGGAGGTTTGTACGCCATTAGTTCTCTGCGAGGACAAGCTCTCGGGGGAGAAGTTTTCCTTCTCAGACGTAATACGGCCCCAGGCGTTCATTCCGGTTCGGCGAAAGCACTGGATCAGTAGTGTTGCGGGGGGCGAGTCCAGGCCACCGATCAGGCTCATACACGACAGTGAATGGTTAGCAGTTCCGCCAACAGTCTTTCTGTCCGGTGTGGGCCGCTATTGTGGGCAGTCTCAAGCCGTGTGTACTAAGTCGGTCAATCAAAACTAAGGAGGATGTATGGTACGCATCAGTGTATGTGTTTGTGCGTTTCTTTTGCTTGCTTGCTTCGTTTTGCCCATGGCTGCCCAGCAACCGGCAGCCGCTTCCACTAACCTGGCTGTGCCGCCGATGGTGAACTTCAGCGGCGTATTGACTGACGTAAACGGCAAGGCATTAACTGGCACCGTTGGGGTAACCTTCTATCTGTACCAGGAATCCCAGGGCGGGGCGCCGCTCTGGATGGAAACCCAAAATGTCCAAGCCGACAAGGCCGGGCACTATACGGCTGCGCTCGGATCCACCAACAGCCAGGGACTGCCGGCCAGTGTCTTTGCTTCGGGCGAAGCCCGTTGGCTGGGGGTGCAGATTCAGGGACAGGCGGAACAGCCGCGCGTCCTGCTGATGAGCGTTCCCTACGCTCTCAAAGCTCTGGATGCCGAAACCATCGGCGGCAAGCCGGCTTCCTCTTTCATGCTTGCCCCTGCCGCCTCGGGCAATTCGGGCAAAGCCGCCAAGCTTCCACCGGGGACCATTACCGGTACCGGCACGGCAGGCTTTATACCTGTGTTTACAGGTCCCACGACCATTGCGGACTCCAAGATCTTCCAGACCGTCGGGTTGAACGTCGGTGTGGGAACAGCGACGCCAGCCGCCAAGCTGGACGTCGCAGGCACGGACGATATCCGTGACACTCTCACCCTGTTCCCCAAATTAGCTCATCCTACTCTGTCAGTCCACGGCACGGCCTTCGCGGTCAGCAGTACCGGCAAAGTGACTTTCATTGCCGGCCAGACCTTCCCGGGCACGGGCACCGTGACCAGCGTAGGCAGCGGAGCGGGACTGACCGGCGGTCCCATCACCACGAGCGGAACGTTAAGTATCAAGACGGCTGGCGTAACCAATGCCATGCTCGCACACTCATCGCTGACCGTGGCTGCCGGGACTG
The DNA here is from genome assembly GCA_963832245.1 of uncultured Acidobacteriota bacterium. Classification (GTDB taxonomy): domain Bacteria; phylum Acidobacteriota; class Terriglobia; order Terriglobales; family Acidobacteriaceae; genus JABDBE01. The sequence continues at coordinate 37,449 of CAWHTG010000003.1, read as the reverse complement.
ACTTGACTGGTGGCGGCTTGGTATCCTTGGGTGGAACGACCACGTTGAACCTGGACACCTCCAAGGTTCCTAGTTTGGCAGGGGCGAACAATTTCACCAACCTCAACGCCATCAGCGTGAACAGCAGCAGCCCGGATCTTAGCCTTTCCAACGCAGGTTCCGGCGATGGAATCGACATCTCGACTGCCAGCGGTAACGGGGTCACCGTCACCGCTGGTCCCTTCGGGTTCCGCTCCCAGACTGCCACTACCGACGCGGTTGTGGCTCAGGGCGGCTTTGACGGCGGGTATTTCATTGGTGTCGCCGACGGGATTTTCGCGGAGGACGATACCGACGCGACTTTCGACGCGGGCTTGGTCGGCTTCGAATTCGGATCAACCACGGAAACCCTTGGCGTCTGGGCCTATTCCGCGAGTCCTGCGGGATTCGGCGTCTACGGCGAACAGGTAAACTCATCCAGCTCGACCTATCTGTACGACGGGCCATCCGGAGTCTGGGGTGACTCATCTGCCGGAGTTGGGGTCAATGGAACGTCTGATTCCGCTTATGGTGTTGTCGGTTTCACCGCGGACACCACCGGGGGCCCTTACGCAGGTGGACTCTTCATAAACAACAGCGGCACCGGGGGGCTGCCGACGCTTTACGCTTATGACCCAACCACTGGTGCGCTATGCACCGCGACCACGAGCGGCAGCTTTAGTTGTAACGGCAAGCTCGGCGTCACAGTGGACGTCGGCTCCAGTAAGGTCGGCCTCTCCGCCATCGAAGGCCCGGAAAGCTGGTTTGAAGATGCCGGCACCGCACGCCTTTCGAAAGGGGAAGCAGTGGTCAGCCTAGAGCCGATCTTCGGCCAAACTGTTAACACCGACATCGATTATCATGTCTTCCTCACTCCCAATGGCGACTGCAAGGGACTCTATGTGGAGCAGAAGTCGGCCACATCCTTCGTGGTGCGTGAACTGGGTGGTGGCACCTCCAACATCGCCTTCGACTATCGCATTATGGCGAAGCGTAAAGGCTACGAGCAAATTCGGCTGGCCGATGAGACCAAACTGATGACTCCGCCAAGGATGGCGCAACCAGCGAACCAGCGAGGGCTGCGGCCTCCCGCTCCGAAGGATCTACAACAACGGCACAAGCAGATGTCTGCACAGCGCAGCGTTGCAAGGCTCAGCACCACCGTCAAGCACTGAGCGAACTTTATGGCAGACACGACCCCAGGCCCCAGTCCTGGGGTCTTTTTTTGTTGTGGTTGCAATCGCCAGAAAGCTGGAATCGAAAAGAATGGCGGAGCAGGAAACCCACTTTGAAGACTTCGGTTCAGAGCATTTAGTGGGTGGCTAGGTTCGGGACTAGGGTTGGGCTTCAGCGAACAGAGGCGCGGGTTGCCCCAAACCTTGCAGTCGCGCAACTCTGTTCGCCAGATTTGACAATCCTAACGCTTACGCTCCATGTCCTACTGATCCACATCCTCCTCAGGAAGCACCGGGTCCACGGTCGCGCGGCTCGCACCGGTTCCATGGAAACCGAGCACGCTCGTAGATCCTAAGATCGTATATTTAACCTTGCAGCCGGGTCCGGTCGCGCTCGTAGCCGACGTCAGTTTCTGCGGCGAAGGCTTGAATACGCCCGGGTGCTTCAGTACGGCACTCGTCCAACTTCCTGCCTTCAGAAAGGTCGTATCCGTGACCACCAAACCGTCCGGACCCGCGGCAATCAGAGTCAGAACGTCCGCCGTACTCGTCAGATGGATGATCATCTTCGACGGCGATGTGGTCTTGAACTTGTTCGTCCCCGCCGTAACCGTAATTGCGCCCGGAGGAAGCTTGTAGGTCGCGGAAGTGGCTGTTTGAGCCGTCGGTGTGAGCGACTCGCTGGCCAAAACTACGAGTGTCCCGCTCGCCCCGTTCAGGCCCAGAGGATCGGATCCAGACAGGATCGGCCCAAGCCTGCCCGTGATGGTGATAGTAAGCGTGGTCGTCGGACTGAGGGCAGTGATGTCAACCGATTGTGCCCAGACCGCGCAACCAACAACCACAGCAACAAGAATCAGGACAGACGTGCGAACTACTTTGGACAGCATTTGGAATTCTCCTTCTTGGGGGTCAGGCACAGAATGGGAGACTTCAGTGCAAGCGTAGGAAAGCTACCACGCCATCCCCGCAGACTGTCAACTGAAAAACCGCAACCAAAATCCTGTCAAGCCCTCTAAAGCACCTGATTCCATGTAACTACCTCATTCCGTTCCAAATATAAAATTGGGAATTTGGCGGGTTTACCCTGTTCAACCTGTCATACTGGTATTTAAGGTTGCCGCGGAAGGTTGCCCCGGAAGGTCGCCCCGGAAGGTCGCCCGGACAGACAAGTGGCCGCACCGCATTTGACCTCCCGGTTCTGGGGTACTCGGCTAAGTCCATTAGAAATGATATTTTAGGGGGTATCCCACGAAGGTCCACCTGTTTTCATAGAGTTACAGGGAGAAACGACCTTGCGTGAGGAGATATCCCCCTCCGTAAGTCCTTTAGAAGGGATATTTTACGTAGGTATCTCGAAAACACAACCTTTGTTTTGATGGATTTAGCCAGAAAATGCAATTTTGCGGTATATACCGGTAAATAAATCGTTAACCGCAAACAAAATTTAGTCATACATGAGTAAACATATCGCATGGGCTAAGTGCTCTCAAGAATTTAGGATTAAACCCGGGAGGTCTTACCAGGCATAAGTTTTTACGCGTTCCTCATCCTGGAGTGTGCCACTCTGGACAAGTCTAACCTCAGCTCATTAAACTCTCTAGGATTCAGGCCACCCTATGCGACTGGTTACATTTGAAGATCCAGTGAAGCGGCTCCGCATCGGCGCCGTGACCGGCGATGCTCGCATCGTCGATCTGAACTCCGCCTGCGCCCTATATCTGCGAGACGTCGAACACGAAGGCGCATTCTATCGCCTCGCCGAAGCCCTGGTTCCTCCGAATATGCTCGCCCTTTTCCAAGGCGGCGACACCAGTTTGGAAGCCGCGCACAAAGCATTCGAGCACGCGTTGCACAACGACGACGCAACCGGGCTCAATGGCGAACCTATCTTCTACTCCGTTGGCGAGGTCAAGCTCAAAGCTCCAATCATTCCCCGTAAGTTTTTTCATACTGCCGGCAATTTTCGCGAGCATCATGAAGAGGCGACCAAGGCTGGATTCTCGCATCCAGTAATGCCCTGGATCGTCTTCTTTCAGAACATCGATGCCATCATCGGCCCCGACGAGCCTGTAATCTATCCCGATCACCTCACCCAGGAACTGGATTACGAACTGGAACTCGCTGTGGTCCTGAAAAACAGCGGCAAGCACTTTAGCGCCGAGGAAGCAAATCATGCGATTGGCGGTTATGTCATTTTTAATGACATCACCGCCCGCGACATTCAACGCGACGAGATGAAGTCCGGCGTGTTCAGTTTCTGTAAGGGAATCGACACCTTCTGTCCGCTGGGCCCCTGGATCGTAACTCCCGACGAAATTCCCAACCCGCACAATCTGGCCATGGAGTTGCGGGTCAATGGCGAATCGCGCCAACGGTCGCATTCCAGCAAAATGTCGGTGAAGATTCCCGAGATCATCTCGCACTACTCGCCCATGGGCTACAGCGCCGGCGATGTCGTTTCCACCGGCACAGTCTCAGGAGTAGCCGCCTTCAGCGGAGACCCAAAAGCCTGGTACCTGAAACCGGGAGACGTCATGGAATGCGAGATCGAAAAGATCGGCATCTTGCGAAACCGCGTAATCTCCTTTAAAGAGGCCTATGGTCATAGACCCGAGGCGTTGTTCACGCAAGAGAGCCGGCGCTAGACGAGACGTTGCAAGCAACGTCTGTACAGAACAAGTTGAATTGTAGAAACGTAGCTTGCTACGTCTCTTTGCGACCTGCAATCTGGACCCATCCCCATGAGCCATCAATCCGACAAAATCTGGGTAAGCCAACTGAACGCCCGCCCCGAAATCCGTTCCGCATTTCCACGAACCAAAATTCGCTTTTACGACACCACCCTGCGCGACGGGGAACAAACCGTCGGAGTCGTGCTCTCACCCCAACAAAAACTGGAAATCGCCCGCAAATTGGACGAACTCGGCGTCAGCCGCATTGAAGCGGGTTTCCCGCGCGTCTCCGTCGATGACGCGGAAGCCATCCAACTCATGCAGAACGCCAAGTTGAAGGCCGAGCTCTGGGGCTTCTCCCGCGCGGTCAAAGCGGACATTGAAGAACTCGTGCGCTTAGGTCTGCGCGCCTCAGTGATCGAAGCCCCCACCAGCGACATCAAGCTCAAAGCCTATGGCATGACGCGCGACGATGTACTGCGACGCGTTGTGGACGCGATGTCCATTGCCAAGCAAAATGGAATCACGACGGCCTTCTTCGCAGTGGACGGCACCCGCACCGAACTCGATTTCCTGAAAAGAATTTATCTCTCCGCTCTCGAAGCCGGCGCCACTGAAATCGTAGTCGTGGACACCATCGGCGCCTGCGGCCCCGAAGCCGTCGAATTTCTGGTTCGCGAAGTATTCGAATGGGTCGGCGCAACTACGCCCATTCACTTCCACGGCCACAACGATTTTGGCATGGCCACTGCTTGCGCCGTCGCCGCCGTCCGCGCCGGCGCGACCTGGATCCAGGGAACCATCAACGGCATGGGCGAGCGCGCAGGCAACGCCGACATTTGTGAAATCGCTCTCGCTCTGCGCTGCCTCTACGACGTGACCGTCGACCTTGATTTGACGAAAGTTCGCGAGGCTTCAGAAATCGTTTCCCAATTCTCCGGTTATACGCTCGACGCCTGGAAACCGCTGGTCGGCGAAAATCTCTTCGTACGCGAGAGCGGCGCCGTCGCTGCCCAGTTTCATATCCCACAAGCAATTGAACCCTATTCCGCCGAACTGGTGAAAGCTCACCGCCGCATCGTTTTGGGGAAAAAGAGTGGCCTCGACAGCATCGACTTAAAATGCAAAGAACTCGGCCTGACAGTGACACCCGAACAGCGCGCGCCGATTCTGGCTGAGGTCAAAAAGCGTTCCATCGCCCAGCGTGCCCTATTAACGGATGAAGAGTTCAAAGAGATCGTAAGTAAATCCGCGTGAATCCATGAAAATCAGTGGTTAAAGCAGTTCCGGAGTTGCTGTGTAGGCAAAACAGAAACGGGAAGGGCACGGCTTCAGCCGTGCCGCCAAGGCTTGCAACGGTTCCGGCTTTAGCCGCTGAGGGCCCCACTCTACGCCATCACGAGAACCGCTTTAGCTTTTGAAGTGCGGCAGTACCGCATCACCAAACAACTTGGCTTGACCGGTGCGGTCGTCGCCCCAGATTTCCAGCATGATGTGAGTGCAGCCAGCATCGCGGTATTCCTCGATGCGCGCGATGCACTCCGCAGGCGTCCCGGCAATCGGACAGACTTTATGGAGAATCTCGTCGGTCACAGCCTGGGCAGCGGCCTTCCGCCCGCCTCTTTCCATGGCGTCGGCAACCGGCCGAAACTCGTCGAAGGTCAGCCCGGCGCATTGCAGCAACGCGTCCGCCGATCCTTTGATGTTCTGAACTTTGTTGGCCAAGTACATCGCCGCCTGCTCGCGCGCCCCTTCTTTGCCTTTCGTCGAATCGCGGTGGATGCTTCCGACAATGACCGAACCGAGCACGAGCTGCGAAGGATCTTTACCCGCCTTGCGCGCCCCCTCCTCCATATTCTTACGCGAGTAGCGCACAAACGCTGGAGTCGTGATGCTGGCCGTCAGCAAGCCATCTCCGGCAACTCCGGAAATTCTTTGCAGTACCGGTCCAGTTCCAGCAATGTAGATCGGCGGAATGCCCCGCGGCGTATGCGCGTCAGGCTTGAGCGGCGGAACGTTCGCCTGAAAGACCTTCCCTTGATACTCAAACGAATTGCCTGCAAGCACGCCTTTGATGATCTCGATACTCTCCCGCATTACGGTCGCGGGGCCGACTTTCTCGCCTTCGCCTTCGCCGATCTCCTTCATGAAAATCTTGGAAGCCCCCAAGCCCAGCAGAAAGCGATCGCCCGCCAGATCTTGCATCACGCGCGCTTCCATCGCAATCTGCACCGGATGACGAGTGTAAGGAGAAATGATGCCCCACCCGAGCTGGATGCGACGAGTCTCAGCGGCGATGACTGCGATGACCGCAGTCGAAGAACGCGCCTCGAACGAATGCTTCCGCCACCACGGATAAGCCTCAGCGATCCAAAAGGCATCGAATCCCGCATCCTCGCAGGCCTTCGCCATGGCCACGGTTTCGCGCACCGGCTCCATGCTCAGCTGCAGCACACCAATGTTGAACGGGATGGACATCGCTTGATAGTAGCTCCTGGTATCGGTCCAGCGATAGGTTCACGCTGTCATCCTGAGCAAAGCGAAGGATCTCTGCACTTTGCTGTCAGCGCATCACTCCGGATCTTTCCACGAATGCTCCAAGCCCTTGATCAACTCCCACAGTGCTTTGTTCAGCGGAGTTGGGACACCGACTTTTTCGCCCCACTGGACAATCGCTCCATTCATAAAATCGACTTCCGTCTGGCGTTTGGCGAGCACATCCTGCAACATACTGGCGCGGTGCTTGCCGGGAGCGTTTGCACCCCTCTGCACCAGTTGTCGAGGATCGCCGTGCAATTCAATTTCCAGCTTCTTCGCAACTGCCTCGCCTTCCGCGATCAGGTCGCTGAAAAGCTGGCCGGTCGGCTCAAAGCGGGCCGCAGCGCCGTGATGTAAGAGAGTAAGCGCACCCACGGGATTCGTAGAAGCATTGAAAATAAGCTTGGTCCACTGCGCTCCGCGAGCATCTCTCAATGCGATAGTGTTCATCCCTGAGCGAGTCATCAATCCGGCAAGTTCTTCCACTCTTTCCATCGAGGTGTTGGTCGGCTCGAACGGCCCGATCCAGGTGTCACCCTTGATGTCATAACCAATATGTCCGGGCGCAATCGGATGTCCGGCGGGAAACGTGGTGCCTCGAATCACGAACTGCACCCGCTCCGCGATAATTTCTTCGTTGCCGACACCGTTCTGAACCGAGCAGACCGCGCTCTTGTCATCGAAAATGTCCGCGACCTGCGAGATCGCGACCCGCGTATGAATGGCTTTGGTCGCGACAATGCCGTAATCGCAGCGAGGCAAGTCCTTGGCGTTGCTGGTGGCGTTAAGGCGTGCTGTAAAATCCGCCGCTCCGGAAAGTCGCAACCCGTTCTGCTGGATGGCGTCGGTGTGCTCTTTCCACACGTCATAGGCCCACACCTCTGCCTCGCCAGCCTTCGCGAGGTGCGCTGCAAACAAACCGCCCACAGCTCCGCAACCGATTACGCAGATCTTCATTAAGATTTATGACCGTTGAAACTTTTGTGTGCCACTCGTTTCTCCGTGCCGTCGTAAAACTTCCAGGGCACATCTGCGAGACATTCGCCCTCCGTCTTGCCTATCCGATAAGTGTCTTGCGTATAAAGACACACCTTGCCGTCTTTATCGACCACCTGCGGATGCAGTGAAAAAATCATGTTCTCCTGCAGTGGCACCTCGCTCTTTGCTCCAATCGCGGGATACTCGAGCATGGTGGCGCCGATACTGTGTCCGGACAGATGACCGAGGGCGAATCCATGCTTGGCAAACGTTTCAGCGACGACGCGATGAACATTGCCGGCCAGCTCGCCCGCTCGCATCAGCTTCCGTGCGGCTTCGAGCGCGTGCGGATAGGCGTCTGCCATGGCTTGGGTTCGCGCACTCAGTTTGCCCCGAATCAGCGGACGCGAAAATTCGACCCAATATCCCCCAGTGCCCGTAACCTCGAGCGAGTAGAGCAGCAAGTCGTCAGCCGCGGTTACGCGATGACCTGGGACTTTGAACGACGCTTCCGCCTCGCCATCAGTGCCCGACAGGAGAATGTTCATCATGCGCGGGCCGGCGCCGCGGGCAAAGAATCGTTCGACGGCGGGCGCCATGATTTCTGCTTCGGTTTTGCCCGGCTCGTAAGCCGCGACCAGTGCCCAGAAGCCGTCCACGATGATATCCATCGCATCGCGGACTTCGGCGAGTTCTTCTTCACTCTTGACTGCACGGGCCATGTCGAACTCCAAATCGAAGGGCACCATTTCAAATGGACCATTCGCGAGCTCACGGTAGTCGCGCACGGCGATAATGAAATTCATTCCGTAGACGCCGACTCGCTTCCATCCACGCTCGCGTGCGCGATCAGAGATCCACTGTCCGGGGACATCGGGCCAGACATGGTCTCTCACCCAGGGTTTTACCTTGTCGCCAATCCAACGCGCTTCCCGCGGAAAGACCAGGGTTGGTTCACCTTCGAGCGGCAGCACGGCGTACACGTAGCGATGAACAATTTCGAAACCTGAGACATAGAGTACGGCGCCTTCGAAACCCGCATACTGGTTGCCGCAGACGATGAGCGCGTCCAGTCCTGCGCGCTCCATCGCGGTCCGAATATTCTTGTAGCGACGATTGATTTCAAGTTGGCTTGGCAAACGTACCTCTTGGCTGAATTCTCTATTGCACGCCACAGAGTTCGGCGGCGGTTAAAGCGTAAATTTTCGTGATGTCGACAAGTGTTTTGATCTTAACCTTCTCGCCTTCGGCATCGCGCGGACCGCTCGAAGGGCCGTAGTTCACGGTCTCGATCCCATACCGCGTCATCACGGAAGCATCCGAGCACCACAGCACCACATCGCGTTTGGGAGCTTCGCCCATCACGCGCTGATGGTTCACCTCAATGACCCTCACCATCGCATGATCAGCTGCGATTTTGGCGCCGGGCACCGAAACATAAGTCTCAAACTCGAGTCCATAATCCGGATAACGCCTTTTCAAATCGAAAAACAGCGACTTGGCTGCGCGCCTCGCGCCTTGCATGGACATATGCGGCGGCACGCGCAGATCAATAAACAACTCAGCGCGCTCGGGGGTCCGGCTGACCCGCCACGGTTGTCCACCACGAATGCAGCCCAGATTGGCAACGCCCTTGTGTCCTCGATAAGTGGTTTTCTGCTCCCAGCCTTTGATCCATTTCACTACCATGCCGAGCACGTCGTAGAGACGCCGGATAGAGTTGCGTTCCGCACGTCCAACCGCAAAGGCAGTGTGGACATACATGCCCGTGACCGAAATCCGCACCCAAAGCGACCCGTAATGCTCGAGAATGATTTGCATGTCAGTGGGTTCGCCCAGGATACAAATGTCCGGGAGCACTCCGTGATTTACCAGGTAATGCGTGCCTACGCCATAGCCGCGGTATTCGCGTCCGCGGAATTCTTTCCATTGCGTCTTTTCGATTTCCCCTGCGACAGCGGCGAGTATGACGTCGCCTTGCAGTCGTACTCCGGCGCGCTGCAGAGCCTTCACCGCTTGTGTGTAGCAGACCAACGCGCCCTTCATGTTATAGATGCCGAGGCCGTAAATCATTCCATCCTTGATTACGGCGTTGGGCTTGTAGCCGATCCCGGTAAGGAAATCTTCCTGGCCAGTATTGGAGGTATCCATGTGGCCGTTGAACATCAGGCAGCGGCCAGTGCCAGTACCTTCCCATCGCGCGATCACATTCGCACGCCCCTCTTCGACCTCTTGCCAGGTAACATCGAGGCTCATGGCCTCCCACGCGGCGCGCATGTGCTCCGCCATTTTGGCTTCGTCGCCGGTGGGACTGGGAATGTTGATGACATCGCAGCACATGGCCACGATCTCTTCTTCCTTCACCTCGGCGAGAATTCTTTCGACCAGTTTCGGGTTGAGCCGCGAAGTTAGACCTTTGCTTGACTTGGCCACAGTTTTCTTTTCTTAGTGATGTCCTGCCAGCCGAAAATCATCTGGATAGCTGCACAGTTTTTCATTCCCGTCATCGGTAATAAGGAAATTGTCTTCCAGCCTAAGACCACCGCCGCCCGGCCAATAAATTCCCGGTTCGATGGCCAGGACCATCCCTTTTCTTATCGTCCCTTTTCCGGCTTGATGCGCGTAGGGGAACTCATGGGCGCGCGCGCCCACGCCGTGACAAATGGGGTGCGAAGGCTGGCCGGGATATCCGCCCTCGGCAATGCGGGCGCGAATCAGACGATCGAGGTCTGGAAAGTCGGCGCCGTCGCGCGAATAAGCGATTGCTACACTGAAAACTCTTAACAACAGATCCAGCAGCTTGTGATATTCGGGAGTGAGTTCACCGGGACACGCATTCTTGGTAAGGTCAGTCCAGTAACCGTCTACGCACACCCAGATTTCAAAAAGGGTGGGCTCGTTCTTTTGAATGGGGCGATCGCCGGTGGCAGTGAACGTCGCAATTCCTTTTCCCGACCAGACCAGCGTGAATGCGCGGGCCATTTCCACTTTGCCTTGGTATCCCACGCCCAGCCCGTGCACGAACCCTTCATACATGCCACCCACTTCGCTCTCTTTCATGCCGGGACGCATGTGCTCGCGAGTGTACTCCATCGCCAGGGCCGCTAGTTCATTTGCAATCCGCATCCGATCGATTTCCTGCGAGGTTTTGATGGCGCGAGCTTCGTTGAGCAGCGGAGTAGCGTCCACCACCTGACCCGCTGCTTCTCCAAAGGCGTCGAAATACATTTGCGTAGGGGTCGTAGGTTCGCCCACCATGCGGTCGGCAGATTGCGTGCCCATGTTGAGCTCGACTGCTACTTTGTCGGTGAGACCTCGCTCCTTTAGCACCTTTAATGCAAGATCGAGCGCGCGATATTGCGGCGGGCGAGGATCGCTTTCGTGATAGCCCTTGAAAAGCCGAATGTCTTTTGTCCACGAATTGCGCTCGGCGTCGGCCAATTGCGGCTCCAAAGCAATCAGCGTGGGCTCGCCCTCGCGAGGGAAGACCGCCGCATCGTATCCTTTCATACACCAGTAATTCGTGAGATATACGAGATTGTCGGGCGCACGCACAACCAGCGCAGTCAGATCCTGATCTTTCATTAAGGCGCGGACGCGATTCAATTTTGCTTCGTCAACTGGCCACGGCATGTTCTATCCATAAACGTTGCAAGCAACGTTTCTACGGCCCGACTGCGCGATTCTCATCCTTGAATGTCCACGCCGCTTCCCTGCCCTTGATCAGCCGGTAGACGGCAGTGTGCAGCGGCGCCTGCACGCCGACGCGCTCCGCCTCACGCGCAATGGCGCCGCTTAGAAAATCAACCTCGGTGGGTAACTGACGGCGAATGTCCTGCAACATTGAAGGGGGATGATTGGTCATGGCACCGATTTTATTCATCTCCCATGGGTCTTCATGGAGCTTTATTCCCGCTGCAGCAGCCACCCGTTTCCCTTCCTCAATCAAGTCGTGCAGGAAAGCTCCGAGAGCAGAAAATTCTGATTCATCAGCGAAGTGCGGCGAATGCGGCAATCCGGTTAGCGCGGACGCTCCGTTAACCGATGCATTGAAAATGAGCTTCGACCATTGAGCCGGACGCGCGTCCTGCAGCGCCTCGGCCTTTAGTCCGCCCGCCTTGATCAGATCGGCGGCTTCGTTTACCTGTGCATATTCCGTGTGGCGCGGCTCAAAGGGACCGATCCAGGTCGCGGTGTCGAGTTCGTATTGCACGTGCGTGTCGCTATGTTTGGTGCCGCTCATGAAAGTGGTGCCCCGAATTACCTGACCACGAGTGTGTGCAGCGATAATTTCTTCGCTCCCCAGCCCGTTTTGCGCAGAGATAACCGCTCCCTGATTGAAGCGGTTGCCGACCAGCGCCATCGAATCCTCGACTTGAGTGGCTTTCGTTGCGACGATGCCAAGGTCGCAATCGGGGAGTTGATCCGGTTGTGCTGTCGCCCTGAGCGAAACATGAAATTCGTGCTTTCCCGAGACTCGCAACCCATCGCGGTTAAGAGCGCGCGCGTGTTCTTCGCGACGAACGAAAGCCCATACCTCCGCAACCCGCGCCAGGTGCGCCGCGTAGAGGCTGCCAATGGCGCCACATCCGACAATGCAAACGCGCTTCATTCGTAGCGCCGGCATCCTGCCGGCTGGCCGGGATTTCGCCCGCCGATCGGGCCGCCGGGACCGGCGGCGCTACACTCGCCTTTCTACTCTCACCACTTTGTCCGCTTGGCTGATCTCTTTTGCGACCATCGCTCGGAACAGACTATCGGCATTGTTGAACGAGTCGCCGATCATAATACCGCTCGCGAACAGCGCATCCTGCAGCGCCGCCGAAATTGTGTGGATGGGAGCGGCCCCGCCCTCGCCCATCCCCTTGGCGCCGCTATAGCTGTGCGGCGAAGGAGTTTCGATGTGCGCATATTTCACCTTTGGCATGTTCATCGCGGTAATCGGCGTGTAATCGCTAAAGGTGCTAGTGAGCATGTTGCCAACTGCGTCGTAGACGCAATTTTCCATGAGAGCCGCGCCAATGCCATGCGCGGTTGCGCCGTAGACCTGGCCCTCGACGATGGGCGGATTAATCACAGTGCCGCAATCATCAACCGCAACATAGTCGAGAATGCGTGGGATAAATGTGTCGCGCTCAATCTCAATCACCGCGATGTGCAACTGGGAGGCGTAGGTCAGGGTCAGGTTGCCGTATTTTTTCTGCTTGTCCGGCACCTTGAACGGCGCACGCCAGATGTAGCGGCAGTTCAGCGTAAGCTCATACAACTCAGGCGGCAGCACTGCGCTGTTCACGTTGACGATATTGGCAAGGCCCCAGTAGTTGACGGATTTTCCTGTGCTCGTAGCGCGAATCTCTGGACCTTGTTCGCCTGTGCCGAATTCGAGGTCGCCTTCTTTGGTTTCGAGAAGGAATGCCGCCAGGCGACTCATTTCTTTCTTCAGTTTCTGCGCGGCACCGTGAACTGCTGACAGCCCCGACACGGCAAACTGGCTGGCGTAGGTTCCCGAAAATCCGGTGTGCACGTTGCGTTCGGTGTCGAAACCGGTGCGCACCGTGATGCGATCGGGATGAATGCTCAACACGTCGGCGACGACTTGCGCGGCAGTGGTCTCATGTCCCTGTCCCTGCGGGCAGGAACCGACAGAGACGACAACCTCACCATAAATATCGAGCTTACAGTTCGCGCCTTGCGAGTTGCCAGAAAATGGCGCGCCCGGGTTAACAATCTGTGACTGCCCAAAATTGTTAGTGCCCGAGTCGAGCGTCGTGCCAATGCCAATTCCTATCAGGCGGCCTTCCTTGCGCGCGGCGACTTGCTTCTTCTTCCACTCGTCCCAGCCGATGCGTTCTTTCGCCACTTGCAGCATTCTCGGATAGTTGCCCGAGTCGTAGACGCAACCATTCGGAGTTGTATAAGGAAACTCTTCCGGGCGAATGTAATTGCGTAAGCGGATCTCATCGCTTGGAATACCCAGCTCATGCCCGCAGATGTCGATCACGCGCTCCAGGAACCAGAGGTGCTGCATGCGGGAGTATCCGCGGTTAGGACCGACTGGACATTTATTCGTGACCGCCTGCGTGAAGTCGATGCAAGCATTCTTGAAGCGATAAACTCCGGGGAACACTTGCGACCAGATTACGCAGCCCAAGGGCTCGTAGCGCGGGTATGCACCGCAGTCATCGATGTGTCGTGATTCGAGCGCGGTGATCACACCGTTCTTATCGAGCGCAACCCGCGTGTCACGGAAAGTCCGCTCGTTGCCGTGGGCACTGGAAGTAATGTGTTCGGAGCGCGTCTCCACCCACTTCACCGGGCGTCCCCCGCTTTTCTTCGAGGCCAGCGCACACACCGCCATCTGCGGATAGTTTGTAATCTTTATCCCGAAGCTGCCGCCGATATCGGACGTCTCCACGCGTATGCGGTCAATGTGAACCCCGAGGTGCGCCGACAGAAACTGGATGGCGAACGATGGAAACGAGTTATTGCACTCGTAATAGATGCGATCGTCTTTCGGGTCCCACCGGGCAATGACAACGTTATTTTCCAGCGGCGTGCTGGAGAAACGATGGAAATGCAACCGGTCAATACTGACGACGAAAGCGGCCTCTCGGAAAGCCTTCTCAACATCTCCGTATTCGAAGATTCCGTTCCAGACACGATTCGTGCCAGCTTCTTCGTGCAGGACGCTTTTGTCGGTCAAGGCGGTTTCCGCATCGACCACCGGATCGAGCGCGTCGTACTCAACCTGCACCAACTCCGCAGCATCATCGGCGAGGCTGGCCGATTCAGCCACCACGGCTGCGACCGGTTCGCCCTGGTAGCGCACTTTGGAAACGGCCAGCGGATAATCTTTGATCTTGCCGCCGGGATCGGGCGCGATCTCGATGAATGGCTGCGTCTGGGCCGCGATCTCGGAGCCGGTAAGCGTACCGACGACACCCGCGAGAGCTTCAGCAGCTGAGATGTCAACGCTTACAATTTTCGCGTGAGCAAATGGCGAGCGCACAAATCGCAGATACAGCATCTCGCGCAGCTTGATGTCATCGGCAAACTTGCCCCGACCACGCAGCAGCCGGTTTTCTTCCTTCCGCGGAAGCGCTTGCCCAACCCAGTTTTTAGCGCCGTCCTTAGTGGTCACACGATCCTCTCACGCGTCTTCGTAGCACCGGCGTCTCGCCGGCTGTCGCGACGGCATCTTGCCGTCGCCCCCTCATCGCAACGCCGCTTGCAATCCATCAATCAACTTCTGCACTTGTTTTTTGCCCAAGGGTTCCAGCAGACCGCCAGCCACTGATGCCAGGCGGCCGAAGACCTGCGCCTCCCCCTGCCAAGCAACTTTTGTGCCGCCGTCACCGTTCAGCACTGATAAATCAAAAGCTGCCATCAGTGCAACATTGCCCCCAGCCATGCTTCCTTGACCTTTATACTGCGCTCGCTTAGGACGCTCGGCCTCTACCAACTCCATCTTCACTTCCGCGACGCCTTTGATGTACGAAATGCCGACATTTACTTTCACCGTGAAATGAGTCGAGTCCTGCACCGACAGGCCCTGAAAGTCGGGGAGCAGCGCTGCGAATCTGCTTGGGTCGCTCAAGAAGTCGTACACCTCATCGGGCCTACGCTTGACTTCGAAGGCTCCGTCAAACTTGATCGCCATGCTTCAAGCACCTTTCATATTCTCTGCCGCCACTTGAATTGCCTTCAGAATATTTTGATATCCAGTGCAGCGGCAGGTGTTTCCCGCGATCGCTTTGCGTATTTCTCTCTCGTTCGGCTGTTTGTTGCGAGACAACAACTGCAAAGCTGAAAGCATTAGCCCCGGCGTGCAATATCCGCATTGCAAGCCGTAGCAATCGCCGAACGCTTTTTGAATCGGATGAAGCTCGCCATTTTTTTCGAGACCCTCGACCGTAAGAATATACGCGCCGTCCGCCTGCACCGCGAACATGGTGCAGGACTTCACTGCCGCGCCATTCATCAGCACCGTACAGGCGCCGCAGTAAGTGGTGTCGCAGCCCACATGAGTTCCGGTAAGGTCGAGATCTTCCCGCAGGAACTCCACTAAAAGCTTGCGCGGCTCAACCGTCCGCGAATGCGACTTGCCGTTGACCTTGAGCTGAATCGAAATATTTTCAATGCTATCGTGCATAAACGTTATCAGGCATAAAGATGGCCCACCTCAACCTGCTCGCCGCGAGCGCGGCGGATGGCGATGTCAATCACCCGCTTAACCAGGGCGCCGACCAGAGTGCGTTTGTAGTCGGCTGAACCGCGCATGTCGGATTGCGGATCAGCCGCGGACCGAGCCGCTTCCAGCGCGCGGGCCACTGTCCCTTCGGTGATGTCTTGGCCACGCAACGCAGCTTCGGCATCCTTCGCTCGGATAGGAGTCAGGCCAACACAGCCCAGCGCAATCGCCGCATCCCGACACACATCGCCGTCCATGGTTAGCTGCACCGCTGCGCTCGCGGTGGGATAAACCGGCGCGGAGCGTTTGAAGGCCAGATATGCTCCGCCGCTGCCCTTAGGCGGCAACTTCACGACTACCTCGCTCACTAATTCATCATGAGCCAAGGCCGTGGTGTATGCGTCCTTGATAAATTCCGCCAGGTTCACCGCACGCTCGCCGTTGGTTCCAAGACAACGCACTTCAGTCGAAAGCGTAAACAGCACGGTCGCCCAATCCCCGCTAGGATCAGCTTCGGCTAGCGAGCCGCCAATCGTGCCGCGATTGCGCACCTGGACATCAGCAATTCCAGCGGCGCAGTCGTGGAGAATGGGGATTTTTCCCGCCACCGCCGATGCCTCAATTTCCGCATGCCGCGAAAGAGCTCCGAAGTGCACGGTGCCGTTATCTTCCTTAATGTAGGAGGTGCCAGGTATGAAGTTCAGATCCACGAGGTGCGCCGGATTCGCGAAACGAAGCTTCATCAGCGGGATGAGGCTCTGGCCGCCCGCCAGCAACTTGGCGTCATCTCCAAGCTGGGCAAGCATGGCCGCCGCTTCGGTCAGAGAACCAGCGCGGTGATAATGAAAGGCTCGGGGATACATCGTTTCGTTGTCCTCAGTGCTTGCTTGGCAATCAGCGTTCCCGAACAAGTGCACACTGGGTCAATAAGCTTAACAAACGTACTCGTCTCGCGACTACATAACAACCCGAAAATCCGCGACCGGCTAGGGCACAATTGCAATGCGAGTCCTAATCTTTGCTCCCGATCTTCCGATACTCTCCCCGGAAATACACCAGCGGGTCTCCTTGCCGAACCACCACATCCTCCACTTCCGCAATAAAGATCGTATGGTCTCCCGCATCCTGCGCGGTGTGCAAGCGGCACTCCAGATAGGCGAGCGCACCATGCAAGACGGGGGTCCCGTGTTGCGTGCGATCAAAGCGGGCTCCGGCCTCTCGCTCAGCATGTTCGTGGGTCGGGCTCGGATCGGCATAATACTGCGAAATGGCGCGCTGGTTCTCCGCCAGAATATTCACTCCAAAACGTTTCCGGGCATTCAGGTGAGTGTGGGTACGCGCGCGATGGTCAACGCAGACCAGCACCAGCAAGGGATCGAGCGACACTGAGGTGAAGGCGTTGGCAGTCATCCCGTGCACTTCGCCGTCACAGTCCACGGTGATGACCGTGACCCCGGTGGCAAAACTGCCCAGCGCCTTGCGGAATTCTGCCTGCGTCACGCCCATGAAAATCGGGGTCTCCGTTGGGTTCGTTCCGTCCAGATTTTTTATCAAGGCGAAACGACAGCACTGCGTTCCCGCCTTCAGAGTTTTACCACGTCGGGCCTGCCTATGACTGCCTTGTATGAACAACTCGCTCCTTGGGACGCCATGCTCATGTATGATTTTGTGGTCGTGAGGCGGGGACAAACAGCGTGGGTTGATCGGCAGACCTGGAGTTCGTATGAAGACGAACTTCGTGCCGGAATGCCGCTTTCACGAGAAGATGCTTGCCGGCTGATCCGCTGTCCTGAGCACGATCTTCCCGCGCTGTTATCGGCTGCCATGGAGGCCAGGCAGAGGTTCAAGCCGTCGGTCATTACGTATTCGCGCAAGGTTTTCCTTCCGCTCACGAACCTCTGCCGCGACTACTGCGGCTATTGCATCTTCCGCCGCGACCCCGGCCAGCCCGGCGCTCACACCATGACCCCGGAACAGGTTCTCGCGGTGGCCCGCGCCGGCGAGAAGATGAGATGCACCGAGGCACTGTTCAGCTTAGGCGACAAACCCGAACTCGCATTTCCTGAAATGCGCGAGAGTCTGCACTGGCTGGGATACAAATCGACTCTTCATTATCTCGAGGCCATGTGCGAGCTGGTGCTTCGCGAAACTAATCTGCTACCTCATCCTAATCCGGGGCTGCTCAGCGCGGAATGGATTGCGCGCCTTGCGAAAGTTTCTCCGAGCATGGGACTGATGCTTGAGACCACCAATGCTTCGCTTCTGGCAGCTGGCGCGGCTCATGACAACGCTCCCGATAAGGTTCCTGCCAAGCGCCTGCGCACCATTGAGGAAGCGGGCAAACAAAATGTTCCGTTCACCACCGGATTGCTGATTGGCATCGGCGAAAGCCTGGAAGATCGCGTGGATACGCTTCTCGCGATTCGCGAACTGCATCGCCGCTACGGGAACATTCAGGAAGTAATCATTCAGAACTTTCGCGCCAAGCCCGAGATCCCCATGCACGACTGGCCGGAACCCACCCAGGACGAAATGATGCGCACCATCGCGGTCGCGCGTTTGCTCATGCCGGACGTCAATATTCAGGCACCTCCCAATCTGTCCGCTCCATACTATGATGAATTGCTCGACGCTGGCCTTAACGATTGGGGAGGGATCTCGCCCTTGACGCCAGATTTCATCAATCCAGAAAAACCCTGGCCTCACTTGGAACAGCTAAGGTCACGAACCGAAGCAAGAGGATATCGTTTGCGGCAGCGGTTGCCGGTCTATCCTGAGTTCGTATCGACAGTAGCGACGACGCCAGGTTTGTTATCGGAAAAAGTAAAAGCCGCAACTGACAAGGAAGGCTATGCGCGGAGGTCCGCATGATCGCTGTGCTCACGGGCGGCACGGGAGGCGCAAAGTTCGTTGAGGGCCTCTCTCAAATTGCCTCAGCGCAACAACTCACCTTCATCGTGAATACCGGAGACGATCTGGAATGGTGGGGATTGTACGTCTCTCCTGACTTGGACTCAATCACCTACGCAATGGCCGGACTGCTCAGCAAGGAGCGCGGCTGGGGCGTAAAGGGTGACACATTTTTTTGCCTGCAGGCCATGGGTGAGCTGGCCGAGCCGATCTGGTTTCATGTGGGTGACCGCGACCTCGCCGTTCACTTGCTGCGCTCGAAATATCTGGCGCAAGGAAAAACCCTGGCCGAAGCCACCAAGGCAATCTGCAACAAGCTCGCGGTTCAGGCACAAATCCTGCCGATGAGCAACTCGCGCGTCGAAACCAGGGTTGACACGCCTATCGGGGAACTCAGCTTCCAGGAATATTTTGTGCAGCGCTGGTATCAGGACCCGGTCAAGTCGGTGCGTTTCGCCGGAGCCACCGACGCCGAACCCGCACCCGGCGTCGTAGACGCCATTATGTCCGCGAGCGCTGTGATCGTGGCCCCGAGCAATCCCGTGACCAGCATCGGCCCAATCCTCGCGGTTGCCGAAATTCGGGAAGCATTGCGGCAAACCCCAGCCAGAGTAGCTGCCATCAGCCCAATTGTTAACGAGGCCGCCGTCTCAGGTCCGGCCGGAGCTTTGATGGCCGCACAGGGAATTCCCGTCTCCATTGCCGGCGTAGTTAAGGCGTATGAGGACTTTCTGGACATTCTGATCGCCGATGTCCGCGACTCTGAAGCCGCCAAGAAGTTAGATCGTCCGGGGCTGCGCGTACATTGCACCAACACCATCATGCGCACGGCGGAGGATAAAGCCAAATTGGCGCGGACGGTACTGGCCTTGTTGGGCGGAGAAAGCGCGCGCGCGACATGATCCTTATTCCCGTCAAGAGCCTGGCCAACGCTAAGCAGCGTCTAGCTTCCGTGCTCGATCAGGCAACTCGCACCCAACTGGCGCAATCCATGCTCTTCGACGTACTGGAAACGCTCGCCACATGGATAAACCGGCCTGAGGTCAGCATCGTAACCAGCGACCCCTTTGCGCTCAAACTCGCGCGACGATTCCAATTCCAAATCATTCCCGACAACGCAAATCGTAGCGAGACGGATGCCATCGAAATGGCGACCCGGTTCTGCGAGGATCAAGGCATCGACGATACATTGGTCATTCCCGGCGACATTCCGCTGATTCAGGTTTGCGAGCTCGAACAAATTCTGGAAGCCGCGCCCGCTGAGGGCACTGTACTCGTTCCCGCCGCGGATGGACGAGGCACAAACGCAGCCTGGCGTCGTCCCGCGGGATTGTTCCCCTTGCGTTTTGGAAACGATAGCTTCAAACCACATCTGGCCGCAGCACGCGCCACCGAGAAGCCGTGCGTGGTGTTATCCCTCCCGGGCATCGCTCTCGACATCGACAATCCTGTCGACTTGCGCCAACTCGCGGAAACACGCGGTGAAACCCGCTCCCAGCGCCTGGCGCGGCAGTGGAACCTAACCGACTTTTCTTTGGCAGTAAGTGAGTAGCGCAAGGCCAGTGTGGGGACGGGCGACTCGCCAGCCTGCCCTGAGCGAAGTCGAAGGGTCCAGGCCGAGCAAAGCTCGGCAGCGCATTCCGAACAGCCCCGCCGTCAGCCAATCCACATATTTTCTCGTACACTAGCATGCGAATGGTTCGGCATGGCAAACTTTCATCAGTCCGGTGAACTGCATATCATCCCTATTTTGTTTGCCGAGGAAATCCAACCCGGCGACTTGTTAGCGGAAAAACTTACCCGCAGCTTGAAGCATCTGAATCTATCACTGCGAAAAGGCGACATCCTGGTCGTGAAGCATAAGATCGTATCCAAAGCGGAAGGCAGGTTGATTGAGCTTGATAGCATTAAGCCCTCCGCCAGTTCTCGCGCGTGGGCACGGCGCTACAATCTCGACGCTCGCGTAACCGAAGTGGCTCTCGCAGAAAGCAAGCGAGTGGTCCGCCGCAAACGCGGCGTCCTGATCACGGAAACCAAACACGGCCTGATCTGCGCCAACAGCGGCGTGGATGTTTCCAACGTCAACGGCGGCCGCCACGCGCTTCTGCTGCCGAAAGACCCAGACCGCTCGGCGGCCCGACTCCACCGCGAACTCAAGAAGCGATTGAAACTTTCCATTCCCGTGATTATCACTGATAGTTTCGGACGACCGTGGCGGGAGGGCCTCACCGAAGTTGCGATCGGCATCGCCGGCATGCAAGCCTTGCACGATTATCGAGGACATCACGATCCCCACGGCTATCCCCTGCGCGTAACGATTGAAGCTGTTGCCGATGAGTTGGCTTGCGCCGCGGGATTGGTCTGCGGCAAGCTAAACCGCACGCCAGCGTGTATCATTCGAGGATTCCCTTACCGGCCGGCGCGGGGACGGGCTCGCGACCTGATTCGTCCAGTGGCGACTGATTTGTTTCGCTGATAATGTTTTCAGGGAGGACTTATGGCTCGCGTTCTTACTCAATCAGAGCTGGAAAGCTTTCCCTCACTGGAGTGGTCGGACATCGCTCCTCGCCTCAGTCATGCATCACGTGCCGCACTCGAGCAAGTAATGGACACGCTTGATGGCGGACTGCTGACCCGCGAACAGTGCGCCGTCCTGGCAAAGGCCGAAGGCGACGACTTGCTCGGCCTGCTCGTCGCCGCAGATGCCCTGCGTCGCGAGTTAGCCGGAAATATCGTCACCTATGTCGTGAACCGCAATATTAATTTCACCAACGTCTGCTTCGTGGGATGTAAATTCTGCGCCTTCAGCCGCGGCCCCCGCGAATCCGACACCTATTTCTTAAGCCTCGCTCAGGTCGCGCAAAAAGCAACCGAAGCGTGGAAAATCGGCGCCACCGAAGTGTGCATTCAAGGCGGCCTGCCGCATGGCCTGCCTCCATTTTACTATCGCGACATTCTGCGCGCTGTAAAAGACGCTGTCCCCGGCATGCACATTCACGCGTTTTCGCCAATGGAAATCGTTTACGGCGTCGAGCTAACCGGGATGCCACTCGGAGATTACCTGTGGATGCTCAAAGATAACGGCCTGGACACGCTACCGGGCACAGCCGCCGAAATCCTCGACGATGATGTCCGCTTCGTGCTTTCGCGCAACAAACTTTCTACCGAACAATGGAAGCTGGTCATTCGCACTGCCCATGGGTGCGGGATCCGCAGCACCTCCACGCTGATGTACGGACACGTCGAGTCGCCCGACCACTGGGTCAATCAGCTCTTGTTGTTCCGTGAAATTCAACAGCAGACCGGCGGCTTCACCGAATTCGTCCCGCTTGGCTTCATCCACCAGAACACGCTGCTATTCCATCAGGGGATTGCGCGGCCCGGTCCCACGCTTGCCGAACACCTCAAGATCCACGCGCTGGCGCGAGTTCTGCTCGCCGGCGCGATCAACAACATTCAAGTGTCCTGGGTAAAATTAAACCGCAATCTCTCTCAGCTCTGCCTGCACGCTGGCGCCAACGACTACGGTGGAACGTTAATGGAAGAGAACATTTCGCGCGAAGCTGGGGCCACGGCCGGCCAGTACACCAGCCCTGAAGATTTTCAGGCGCTCATTTTGGAAGCGGGCCGCATCCCCGCCGAACGCAATACTGTTTACACTCGGATCAATCTCCGGCTGCAACCCGCAGAATTTACCGCCGAGCAATTGCTCGAACCGGAGTTTGCATGACCACATCCTCATGAACGCGTCCCGGCCCATCGCGGTTCTCGGCGGCACCGGCCCCGAAGGATTCGGTCTGGCTCTCCGCTGGGCGCAAGCCGGCGAGACCGTAATCATCGGATCGCGAGATTCCACACGCGCCCAGGATGCCACTGAAAAAATCAAGCAGCGCGTCGGTGCAGGCGCTAACATTTCCGGCAGCGAAAACCTCGCCGCCTGCGGCGCGGCTGATTTGCTCGTGCTCACAATTCCGTTTGAAGGCCACGCAGCTCTGCTCAAGCAACTGAGGCCAGCCATTCGCCCCGGCAGCATCGTGATTGACGCCACCGTCCCCTTAGCGGCAAGCGTAGGCGGCCGCGCCAGCCGCACCCTCGGAGTCTGGCAAGGCTCCGCCGCGCAACAGACCGCGGAACTTGTGCCCAAAGGTATTTCGGTTGTGGCCGCCTTTCAAAATTTGGGAGCTGAACTATTGAATGCCGATGACCCAGTCGATTGCGATGTAATCGTCTGCAGCGATGATCCCGCGGCGATTGCGGTCGTGCGCAGCTTGGCTACAAAGATTCCCGGCGTCCGCGCAATTGACGGTGGCAAACTGGAGAACGCGCGCATTCTGGAACAGATCACAGCCTTGCTGATCGGCCTGAATATTCGGCACAAAGGGCACTCCGGCATCCGCATCACCGGCTTGCCGCAAGCTGCATACGAATTTTTGTAGCGCCGGCATCTCGCCGGCTGTCCCGAGGACATCCTGCCATCGGAGCGCGAGAACGCCGGTAAGATGACCCGATCCCAAGAGAACATGAACGATTCTCGCGACACGCGCCCAGCCATCGAATTCCGCAAAGTCTCGTATCGCGTGGATGCCAATGGCGAAGCCACTCGCGAACTGCTCCACGACTTGAACCTCGAAGTTCAACGCGGAGAAACCCTAGTCCTGCTGGGCCGCAGTGGCTCCGGCAAAACCACCACGCTCAAACTCATCAATCATCTACTCGCGCCCAGCAGCGGCGAGCTCTGCGTCGATTCCCGCCCCACGCGCGAGTGGGATGTAATCCGCCTCCGCCGGATGATCGGCTACGTCATCCAGGAGGTCGGACTCTTCCCTCACTTCACCGTCGAGCGCAATATCGGCCTGGTCCCGAAGATTGAAAGCTGGCCCGCCGATAAAATCCACGCACGCGTCCTCGAGTTGCTGCAACTGGTTGGACTCGACCCCGCAATCGCCGCGCGTTATCCCCGCGAACTTTCCGGCGGCCAACGCCAGCGGGTAGGCGTAGCACGCGCGCTAGCTGCCGATCCGCCCATCCTCCTGATGGACGAACCCTTCGGCGCCCTCGATCTCATCACCCGTGTGGAACTGCAACGCGAATTTCTCGACTTGCAGAAGCGCCTCCGCAAGACCGTCGTCTTCGTCACCCACGATTTGCGCGAAGCCCTGTTACTCGGCACCCGCATCGCGCTGATGGAGGCTGGCCGCCTGATTACAGTGCAAACGCCGGAAGAGTTTCTGAATTCAACAGAGCCACTAGCCGCGGCCTACAAAGACGCCTTCCGCACCACGTTGTAAATTGAATGGAGGACGGGCGTCCCGTTCAGGCCGACAAGCCATAGCGAGGAACCATGAACCTCTGGCAATTCATGCTACAGAATTACACGGAAGTCCTCGAGCTCACGCTTGAGCATTTAAAGCTAGTCGGAATTTCCACGCTGCTGGCAGTGCTAATCGGAATCCCGCTCGGCATTCTGATCACCCGCTGGCCCAGTCTCAACAAACCCGTCCTCGGTGGCGCCAACATTATTCAGACCATCCCTAGCCTCGCCCTCTTCGGATTTCTCCTGCCCGCCCCCTGGATCGGAGCCCGCGCCGACCGCCTCGCCATTCTCGCGCTCACTCTGTATGCGCTCCTGCCGCTGATTCGCAATACCTACGCCGGCATTCAAGGCGTGGATCGCGCCATAGTCGAGGCCGGACGAGGCATGGGCATGACGGATCGTCAACTCCTGCTTCAAGTCCAACTCCCACTGGCTATGGGCGTCATCATCGCAGGCGTGCGCGTGGCCACGGTAATTTCAGTCGGCCTGGCGACGATCGCCGCCGCCATCGGCGCCGGTGGCCTGGGAGAATATATTTTTCGCGGCCTCGCGATGGTCAACAACCAAGTCATTCTCGCCGGAGCCATCCCGGCCGCCGCAATGGCCTTGCTAGCCGATGTAAGCCTGGGCTGGCTGGAGAAACGCTTGAGCCCCCGTTAATGTAAGTAGATCTGGTTTCAAAGGCGCTCCTTCTCGGGAGGCCAAGGCCTTTATGGCAAACTATTGGCACGTAATGGACTTCGGAGCGAACGGCTTCACAGTTTGCGGAAAAACCGCTTGAGGCGTTGGAGTTTTTGAAGGGGCACGGCTTTAGCCGTGCCGTGTGTCATTAATAGGTAGCGTTCGGCGCGGCTGGAAGCCGCACCCCTTCAAACCCTGAGGCCATTTACAACTTTTTAAAGGCCTCGCGAATTCGAATTATGATCAAGCGAACCACGACGCTGTTCCTCCTCGCTACCCTCCTCGCGGGATGTGGCCCGTCCCGCGAAAATCGCATCGTCGTTGGCTCCAAGAACTTCACCGAACAATTAATCCTCGGAGAAATCATCGCCCAGCAAATCGAAAACAAAACCCATCTTCCGGTCGAGCGCCGATTCTATCTCGCCGGCACCTACATCTGTCACCAGGCTATGCTCGCAGGCCGCATCGATATCTATCCCGAATACACCGGCACCGCCCTCACTGCGGTCCTGAAAGAAAAGCCCGACCCCGATCGCGAAAAAGTCTACGAGCAAGTCAAGGCAGAGTACGAGAAGCGCTTCCACCTGGCGGTGGGCGCGCCATTCGGCTTCAACGACACTTTCGCCATCGAAATCCGCGGCGACGATGCTCGCCGCCTCAGCCTGAAAACCATCTCACAGGCCGCAGCATACGCTCCAAAATGGCGGGCTGGATTCGGCTACGAATTCATGGAACGCCCCGATGGCTACAAAGGTCTGGCCACAACTTACGGCCTCCATTTTGCCGATAACCCCCGAATCATGGATTTAGGCCTCCTCACGCGCGCCCTAAAAGACAAACAGGTAGACCTGATCGCCGGCAACACCACCGACGGCCTGATTCCCGCCCTAGACCTGTTCGTTCTCGAAGACGACAAACATTATTTTCCCCCGTATGAAGCGGTGCCCGTCATTCGCCAGGGAACGCTGGCCCGCCATCCCGAAGTACGACAAGCGCTGGATGAACTAGCCGGAAAAATCTCCGACGCAGACATGCGCCAACTGAACTACGCTGTAGACGGCCAGCACCAAGACGTGAAACAAGTAGTCCGCGAATTCCTATCGAGGAGTAGAGAGGTAGCTAGCGACGTCTCTACGAACTAGAACTAATGGAGGAGCGTCCCGCCCGTCCGGTTTGCCGACAGTCCAAGTCGTTGTCGTTCCTCCGTGGTAGATTTGATAAAGCGCCATGAAACATATTTCTTCCTGGGCTCTAAACATCGCCACCCAACGCGGCGCTTCCTACGCTGACGCGCGCATTGCCGACGACCGCAGCCGGGCCCTTTCCACCAAGAACGGCAAAGTCGGGGGCGCATCAGACTCTGAGTCATTCGGCATCGGCGTTCGCGTCATTGCCGATGGTGCCTGGGGGTTTTCTGCGTCCGACGACTTGAGCCGCTCTGCGGTCGAAGCCACCGCCGCTCGGGCCGTCGATATCGCCAGGGCGTCTGCGCGGGTGAAGCAGCGTGACATTGAACTGGCTCCGGAGAAGCCCGTCACTGCTGAGTGGGCCACGCCTTTCCAGATCGATCCTTTTACAACCTCGGTTGAACAAAATATCGATCTGCTGCTGAAGATCGACTCCGAACTCCGCTCGGTAGCAGGAGTCACGCTGGCGGAAACCAATCTGAATTTCCGCCGTGAGGAGCAATGGTTTGTTTCGTCGGAGGGCGCCAGCATTCATCAGACGAAATACACCACGGGCGTCGGCTATGCGGCTTACGCCTTCGCGGGAAGCGAGATTCAGAAACGCTCCTATCCGAATTCCTATGGCGGACAGTGGCAGAACAAAGGATACGAACTGATCGGTGAGTTGAAGTTATTGGAAAACGCCCGCCGCGTGGGCGAAGAAGCCGTCGCGCTGCTCAAAGCCGAGCAGTGTCCGGAGGGAGTGTTCAACATCATTCTCGACGGCTCGCAACTCGGACTGCAGATTCACGAATCGGTGGGCCACCCTATTGAACTTGACCGCGTGCTGGGCATGGAAGCGAACTTCGCCGGAACATCCTTTCTCACCCTCGACAAACTCCGCACTCTGCGTTATGGCAGCGACCTTGTCAACATCGTCGCCGACGCACGCCAGGAGCACGGCCCGGGCCTCGGAACCTTCGCCTTCGACGAAGAAGGCGTGCCTGCGCAATGCACGCCCATCATCACTAAGGGCCTGTTCACCGGATACCTGAGTTCGCGTGAAACCGCGCATACCATCGGCATGAATCGATCCGGCGGAACCTTGCGCGCCGAAGGCTGGAACCGGCTGCCGATTATCCGCATGACCAACATCAGCATCCTGCCCGGCGAGAAGCCGCTGACTCGCGAACAGCTCATCGCCGATACCGATCACGGCGTATACATGGAAACCAACAAGTCATGGTCGATTGATGACAAGCGTTACAACTTTCAGTTCAGTTGCGAGATGGGATGGGAGATCAAGAACGGCAAGCGCACCCGCATGTTAAAGAATCCGTCGTATTCTGGAATCACGACTGAATTCTGGAACTCATTGGACGCAATCTGCTCGCGAGATGAGTGGGTAGTGTGGGGCACCCCGCATTGCGGCAAAGGCCAGCCCCAACAGGTGATGGGAACGGGGCATGGCGCAGCGCCAGCGAGGTTTCGCAATATAAGAGTAGGAAGTGCGTATAAGGGAACGTGAGGAAAGCAGCGTTGGCACTTAGCAATTAGCCGCCGATCATGCTGGAAGGGATGGTTTTGTGGAGAGGCACGGCTTTCAGAGGCTGCGGAAAAACTCTGATTTTGGGTGGCGCAGCGCTTCCAGCGCTGCGGTAAGTGCTTTGTTTTGAATTCGGCTTTAGCCGCTGAGGTTGCACTTAATGTCAGACAACGAGTTTTTCCGCAACCACTTTCAGCCGTGCCGATCAGGGCTACACGATGTGCGCGGGCGTGAGCGCACCATCGTGGGGACTGTGGTCGGTGATGAGAGGCAATCCGTCCGGAACTAGAATAGAGTCTCTCGCATGGTCAAGCGTGCTCCAGCCCTCCATCGTCCTCGCAAAGCCAAGCCCGGGACGAAGGGCCTCGGCCCGGCCGAGTGCCGGCTCGAGCAGCCGACAGGAACTGCCGCGGAAGCTGCAGAGCTAATCGAGAAAGCCGGAGGCTGCGTTGTGGGATTGTACAAGGAACCTCTCGGCGGTCATCCGCTCTTGCTTTCGATTTTGCCGATCGATGCCGTCGAGCCAACTCCCTTCCAGCGAGATCTCTCCGATGCTCACCACAAACGGCTCGCGGATGTCATCAACAAAACCGGGCGTTTTCTCGACCCGATCATCGCTGTCGTGGCGCCGAAGACAGGTTTCTGGACTCCCAACGGCCGGCATCGCCTCGAAGCCATGCGTCGCCTGGGGGCGAAATCCATTACTGCGCTCGTGGTGGCTGACCGCGAGTTAGCCTGGCAGATCCTCGCGCTGAATACGGAGAAGGCTCACAATCTCAAGGAACGCTCCCTGGAGGTCATCCGCATCTACCGTGGTCTGGTGGACGAAGATGCCACGCGACCCGAGTCACAATTCGCGTTCTACCTGGACGAACCCGCCCTAGTCACTCTCGGCATCTGCTATGAACGCTTCCCTCGCTTCGGCGGTGGTGCCTACCATTCAATCCTCCGGCGACTCGAGACCTTTACCGATGAACCGCTCCGCGTCGCCGTCAAGGATCACGAGAAACGGGCCACGATGGTGCTCGACCTCGAGGAGAAAGTTGCGGCCGCGGTAAAGAAGCTGAAGGAACGCGGTCTCGTCAGCCCGTACCTGCGCTCGTTCGTGGTAGCGCGCGTCAACCCGCTGCGTTGGATTAAGGGCGAACCGCCTCCACTCGAAGAAGTGCTCAAGACCATGCGAGAGCGTGCGGCAAAATTCAACGTCGAGAAGATCAAGCCGCAGGATCTGGCAGGAGCGGCAGGACCGCCTGACAACGAAACATAGGAAAGAAGACCAATGACAATCTCATCCGGCAGAAAACATGCGGGGCCTGGACCTGCGAGTGACCAGCCTCCAGTCCCCGAGCCCACGTTCGCCGAACGTGCGCGCACATTAGTCTATCTGGGCCGCGTCGGCAGTCTCTCTACCCTGTCGCGTAAACAGTCAGGATTCCCGTTTGGGTCTGTAATGCCCTACGGGCTGGACGATCACGGCCGTCCCATATTCCTGATCAGCACCATGGCTATGCATACGCAGAACTTGCAGGCCGACGCCCGCGCCAGCTTGCTTGTTACCCAGGAGGACACCCAGGGCGAACCGCTCGGCGCCTCGAGGGTCACGCTGGTAGGGAATGTTCTGGCGGCACCGAACACCGAATCGGCTGAGGTGCGCAAGCTGTACCTGGAGCGTCACGCCAACAGCAAGTATTGGGTAGATTTTGAAGACTTTTCGTTCTACCGCATGGACGTCGTTGATGTTTATTACGTGGGCGGCTTCGGGGTGATGGGCTGGGTATCTGCATCCGATTATGACCGCAGCCAACCCGACCCTCTCGCAGACTCCATGGCCGAAATCATTCAGCACATGAACGCCGACCACAAGGACGCGCTGGTCTTGCTCGCCCGCCAATTTGCTCACGTTAATTCAACGGAAGCAACCATGACAACCGTCGATCGTCTTGGTTTTCAGATCCGATTGCGGACCCCGGATGGTATGCGCGGTGCTCGCATTGCATTCTTGAGAGAGGTAAGCAATCCGGCTGAGACTCGAAAGGCGTTGGTGGAAATGGTGCAACACGTACGCTCGCAGGCCAAATGAATTTGTAATCTGGCCCGCTCCCAGATCGTTTGCTTCCTTGGCCACAAGTTCGCCGCGACATTTCGGGTCGTAGCGGTTCTTGCTGTCCCAGGTTTCCCCGTAGTGACGCCGAAAAATTATGAATGTCACGGTTCTCCTGTCCGGCGGAGTTAGGACAATCGTAGGTACAATTCCGGCAGGGAGTCAATGTTCCGCAGGTTTTATGCGGGCAAAAGAATGGCTCCTCAGGTAGGACTCGAACCTACAACCCTCCGGTTAACAGCCTCGTGGGACGCAGCAAATCCAACAACTTTGCGCCGCAGATGACAACCCACGGGGACGTTGAAACACGGAAGGTGACGAACATCGTGACCCTTATTTGACCCAGATTTCTTCGGTGTTCAGTCTGGCATTTTCAAATCGTAGAACGGCCAAGTTGGTCGCATGGGGCGTCCGAGAGACTCCTGCTCGCATGGAATGCGTTTGCGTTTCATATGTAACGAACCAAAATCGCGTTCGGCACTGGTCACAGGTGGCATGGGTGGACTTGGTCATACAATCAGCACAAAGATGCACGACGCTGGCTACCGCGTTGTCGTAACGCGTTCTCCAGGGAATAACAACGCCCCGAACTGGCTCGCTGACATGAAAGCACGTAGTTATCAGGTCGCGGCATTTCCAATCGATGTGGCCGATTATGATTCATGCGAATTGGGTGTGTCGAACCTCCACCGGGAAGTCGGCCCAATCGATATCCTCATCAACAACGCTGGCATCACGAAGGACCGCACGTTCAAGAAGAGATGACGAAAGCTGACTGGGATGCGGTCATCCACACTAATCTCGATTCGGTGTTCAACATGACCAAGCAGGTTCTCGATGGCATGGTCACGCCAGGGTGGGGCCGCATCATCAATGTTTCATCGGTGAATGGTCAGAAAGGGTGCGTTCGGGCAGACCAATTACTCGGCGGCTAAGGCGGGCATGCACGGCTTCACCAAGGCTCTAGATGGTGATGGCCATTCCAAGCGACATCCTCGATAGCAAAATCCTTCCCCAGATCCCTGTCAACCGACTCGGCAAGCCGGACGAGGTCGCGGGCTTGATCGTCTACCTGTGCTTGGACGAGGCGGCATTCATCACCGGCGCCAACGTGTCGATAAACGGTGGTCAGCTACATGCAATGAGCGAGTGGTCGCCCGCTCGCACCCCTTTTCTAGTTCCGTCGCCTATGATGACTGGGGTCACACTCTCCTTGTATTGGAGAGTGTTCAATTGTGACCAGACTTGGGTGTCCTGCAATGCGATGTTGAGAAATCACTCAAGTGCGCTGCGCCGGAACGGCGACAGCTGAAAGGATCAAAATGACAGAGACCAAGA
The DNA here is from genome assembly GCA_963832245.1 of uncultured Acidobacteriota bacterium. Taxonomy (GTDB): domain Bacteria; phylum Acidobacteriota; class Terriglobia; order Terriglobales; family Acidobacteriaceae; genus JABDBE01. The sequence continues at coordinate 6,818 of CAWHTG010000003.1, read as the reverse complement.
CCGATCATCCTGCCGAGTTCGCGAGCCTCTTCATCAAGGGAGTGGAACGAGCGGCCGAATTGCAGAAGAAGTCGCTCGACGACGCCGCGCGGCAAAATGCGGAGGCGATCGCGGCTTACAAGAAGGGCCCTCAGTCCGTGCCATCAGCGCCCGCCGTGTATGACCTGGCCGGACAAGCTTTTGAGGGGTACATCGAAGCACAGAAGAGCGTAATCGACCATATAGTGAAACAGACTGCTTCACTGGTCGAGAGCGCGAAGGATAGCGGCAACTCGGCGCAGAAGGTTGCGGCGGACTTAACAAAGACCATCCAGCAATCCATCGAGCGTGCCGTTGAAGTGCAAAAGAAAGCGCTGGATCTTGTCACGCGGGAAGCTAAGGCAGCGACCGCCTCAAAACGCACGGCATGAGGCAAGTATTCGTTCGTTGATTCTGCGTTATCACGGAGCAGCATTCAACTCGGAGCGCCGTTCGAAGCCCGCTTCAACGGCGTTCCGGGAAACGGTATGCTGTGGGTAACCTGCGCAGTGGACTATGTCATCTGCTCCAAGAAATAAAGAGCGTACCTTCATTCGATGGACTGGAAACAAATCGCCCGCATCCTCGGCCGCCGTAAACCCTTATCGCACCGTCGTGGCGGGAAATGGATAATCGGCACCGCTACCAGTACATCCGGCTCGCGTAAGTATAGACTTTGGGTTCCGCCCACTAAGTGATAGGCGAGAACCATCGCCCCTTGTCATGATGCTGCACGGTTGTGGGCAGAATGCCAAGGACTTGGCGAAGATTTGTGGGATGAATGCGATCGCGGAAAGGGCCAACTTTCTAGTTGTCTATCCGGAACAGACGACCGAGGCCAACCCCCTGCGATGTTGGAATTGGTTCAATCCAAAACATCAAGCGCGCGAGGCCGGAGAGCCCTCTGTACTGGCCGCTGTTATCGAGCAAGCCGTTTCGTCACATAAATATTGATCCCGATCAGGTTTATGTGGCGGGTCTCTCGGCGGGGGCGGCGATGGCGGCTCTTTTGGGAGCTACCCACCCCGATCTCTTCATGGCTATTGGTGTGGTCGCGGGCCCTGAGTTTGCTGCGGCCGCGACCGCAGTTGCGGGTCTCACTGCAATAACAAGAGGTGGCCCAGAGCCGAATCACCAGGGGCTTCTCGCTTTCCAGGCGATGAGCGTTGGTTGAGAGAAAAGCTCAAGCGCCACATGCCTGTAATTGTCTTCCAAGGGACTGCAGATCCTTATCTCAATCCCGCGAATGCTGACCAGGTAATTACTCAGTGGGCTAGAACCAACGATTACCTCGACGGAAAATATGGAGGGTAAAAGCGCGCTTGATCAGGCCGGAGAATTGATCAATGGCGGCGTCCCGGGTGGATATAGTTTTCAGAAGTGCAAGTATGCGGACAGCGCTGGCCGGTTGTTGATCGAGAAGTGGTTAATCCGGGGTGTGGGTCACGCCTGGTCGGGTTCTCCGTCGGCCGGGCGCTTCGCTGACAGGAGAGGGCCGAACGCTAGTGAAGAAATGTGGCAGTTCTTTTGCGAAACGACCTTGGACTCACTCGACGACTCCCAGTCGCGGTCAGTCCTTCGTGGCGCTCTTACAAACTGTTACACCGGGCAGTTCGGTACCTCAAGCCATCTATTCAGCGCTAAGCGGTAGTCTCCACCGCTTGGATTTGATTGCGCATAATCTGGTGCGACAGTTCGGGTGAGCCCTCCAGCACCAACTCCGCCCGGATCAGGTTGTCCTCCAAATTCGAGAACATCGTGAAGCCGTGCTTCAGGCATAGCGCGCGCATCTCAGAGTTCTCGGGCAGTATGTAAGAGAACACCATCTTTAGTTTTTCGTCGCGCGCGATTTGGATGAGGAGGCGATACAACTCTGTCCCGATACCCATATGTTGCGCGGTGTCGATGATCACCGCATCCATCTCGGCTTCTTCACGGCCGTGCAGTTTGTTGAGACGGCCGACGGCGAGGATTTCGGTCCCGCCGCTCTCGAGCTTGCGCTCTGCCACCAGAGCCATTTCACGGTTGTAGTCAATGAAGCAGATGCGGGTCAGGCGTTCGTGAGCGGTGCGCTGAGTAAATTTAAAAAGCTGGAAGTAGCGCAGATAGACGCTGCGCTCCGAGAGTTTGGTGTGGAACTCGACAATGGCCGTCTCGTCCTCGGGACGAATCGGCCGGATGGTCACGGCATTGCCATTCTTCGTCGTCCACTGGCTGACCAGATGGATTGGATACGGTCGGATCGCGGCCTCCGGCAAATTCTCCTCGGTCACCTCCGGCCCGTGTAGGACCACGCGCGCATCCAGAGCCATCAGGCGGTCCGGCGAGGCCAGCAGTGGATTGATGTCGATTTCCTTGATCCAGGGATGTTCGACCACGAGCTGGCTGAAGCGCACCAGCAATTCTTCCAGAGCTTGCAGGTCAACCGGCTTCCGGCCGCGGACCCCCTTCAGCGCCTGGAAGATTTTGGTCTGCTCCATCAGCCGCCGAGCCAGCGTGGAATTCAGTGGAGGGAGGGCCAGCGCGCGGTCCTGGAACACTTCGACCAGTTGGCCGCCGGTGCCGAACAACAGGACGGGGCCGAACTGCGAATCCAGGCTGCTGCCGACGATCAGCTCGTAGCCGTCGAGCTTCACCATCGGCTGCACAGTAACGCCGTGGAAGTGTTCGGCGCCGACTTTCTCCGTGACCGACTGATTGATGGTGTGGAACGCCCTCTTTACCGCTGCGGCATCGGGCAGGTTCAACTGTACGCCGCCCACGTCGGTCTTGTGCGTGATGGTGAGCGAGTACAGCTTCAGCACAATCGGGTAGCCGATCTCTTCCGCGGCCTGCAATGCTTCCTGCTCGGTGACCGCGATCCGCGTTTCGACCGTGGGGATGTCGTACGCCTTAAGCAACTGCTTGGACTCGTGCTCGGTCAGGATGGTGCGGCCCGTCTGCCGTACTTCGCGGATGAGGGTCTCGGCCGTGCCGCGCTGTAACGCGGCGCCCCCGTGTTGCGGCATGGATGGCGTTTCGTAGATCCCCTTCAGGTTGTAAGCGTAGCGCCACATGTAATTAAACGCGCGCACCGCACTGTCGGGGAACTCGAATGTCGGAATGCCGGCTCGGTTCAGGATTTCCTCGCCCGCTGCGACCTCAGCGCCGCCCATCCAGCTGGCCAGCAGCGGCTTGCCCAATCCCTTGGCGTACGGCTTCAGCTTTTCAGCGATCTGCGTCGGGTTGGTCATCTCCTGGGGAGTGAGAATCACCAGCATGCCGTCGATCGCGGGGTCTTTGGCGGCAATCTCCAGCGACTTGGCGTACCGCTCCGGTTCGGCATCGCCGAGGATATCCACCGGATTGTTGTGGCTCCACTGCGGAGGCAGGATGGCGTCGAAGGCCCTCATGGTCTCTTCCGACAGTTCGGCCAGTTCGCCTCCACCCGCGACCAGCGCGTCGGTGGCCAGCACCCCCGGCCCGCCAGCGTTGGTCAGGATGCACAGACGCTTGCCGCGAGGTCGCGGCTGCTTAGCCAGAACGTCCGACATAAAGAAGATGTCGGCTATGTCGTTGACGCGCAGCACGCCGCAACGCCGGAAAGCAGCATCGAGGACTTCGTCGCTGCCGGTCAACGATCCGGTATGCGAGGCCGCGGCCTTGGCGGCCTCGGGAGTGCGCCCGGCCTTGATTACGATCACGGGCTTGTTCAGCGATACCTCGCGAGCCGCCGACAGAAACGTCCGGGCGTCGCCGATGGACTCCATGTAGATGACGATGCTCTGGGTTCGCGAGTCGTTGCCGAAGTAGTCCACCAGGTCGCCCCAGTTCACGTCGAGCATGGAACCAATCGAGACGAAGGCGCTGAAGCCGACGTTCTCGCGCAAGCTCCAGTCGAGCACCGCAGTGCACAACGCGCCGCTCTGGCTGATAAAAGCCACGTTGCCCGGCCGCGCCACGGTGTGGGCGAAAGTCGCGTTCAGGCCGCGGATCGGATTCATCACACCGAGGCAGTTGGGACCGATGAGCCGCATCTTGCCGCGGATGGTCTGGGCAATCTGCCGCTCCAATTCTTTGCCGTGCTCGCCGAATTCTTTGAAGCCGGCAGAAATCACGATGCCGGCAGGAATACCAAGCTCCACCGATTCGGCGATGATTTCGGGCACAGTGTGGGCGGGCGTAACCACCACCACCAGGTCCACCTTGTCCGGCAGATCCGCAGGCTGGGGTAAGCCTTGATCCCGAGCACATTGGAGCGCTTAGCATTCACCGGAAAAACCGTGCCACCGAAGGGGCTGCTCAGCAGGTTCCACAGCACCGAGCGGCCTACGCTGCCGGCGCGCTCGGAAGCGCCGATCACGGCAACGCTTTTAGGAAGAAACAGTGGATCAGAGGATGGCCTTCAGAACGGTAACCTTCTGGGGACGGGACTGGCTTGATCGGAGAAACCGGGACTTTGATGGCAGAAATCGTGGACATAAAGTGAACCCTTTTAGCTCGCCTGCCCAAACGGGCGCGAGCGAGCTCAGGTACCAGAGTTATGATGCGTACCGCTCCACCGCCAAGCCCATCGCATTGCCGCCGCCGAGGCAAAGCGCCGCGATGCCTTTGTGCACGTCGCGCTGGATCATCGCGTAAAGCAAAGTGGTAAGTATTCGCGCGCCGCTAGCGCCGATAGGATGTCCGAGGGCGACCGCACCGCCGTTCACGTTAACTTTGTTGAGATCGAGTCCGAGTTCACGCGTGACCCCGATCGCCGCCACGGAGAAGGCCTCGTTGATTTCGTAAAGGTCAACATCTTCGTTCTTCCATCCTGTCTTCTTCCAGAGCCGATGCACAGTCTCAACCGGGGCCATCATGATCCACGCGGGAGCAATGCCACTGCTGGCCTGCGCGACAATACGGGCCATCGGCTTCAGCCCGAGCTCATTTGCCTTCGCTGCCGACATGAGTACAAGAGCCGATGCGCCGTCGGTGACGCCTGCGCGTTGCCCGCGGTCACCGTGCCGTCTTTCTTGAAGGCCGGCTTCAGACTGCGCAAAAGCTCAATGGTCGAGTCCGGGCGCGGCGACTCATCCTTGCTGAACAAACCCGGAGGTACGCCTTTCTTCTTCGACGGCAGTTCGACGGGAATGATCTGATCTTTGAAGCGGCACTCATTCATCGCGCTCACCGCTTTGCGATGCGAGTTGAGGGCATATTCATCCTGCTCCTCGCGGGTGATCTGGTACTTCTCGGCGACATTCTCGGCAGTGTTGCCCATGTGGTAGTCGTTGAAAATGTCCCACAGGCCATCGTGCACCATCGAGTCGACCACCTTTCGATCGCCCAGGCGGAATCCCTTCCGCGCAGTTTGCAGAAGATAGGGAGCATTGGTCATGCTCTCCATGCCGCCGGCCACAACGAACTGCGAGTTCCCGTCTGGATAGCTTGCTGGCCGAGCGCGACCGCCTTCAATCCCGAGCCGCAGACTTTGTTAATGGTCAGGGCGCTGACGCTGTCGGAGAGTCCGCCGCCAAGAGCAGCCTGGCGCGCCGGGTTCTGGCCCAATCCAGCGGAAATGACGTTACCCATGATGCATTCATCGACGGTGTTGGGATCGATGCCGGCGCGCCGGACGGCCTCGCGCACGACGATGGCGCCCAGTTGCGGAGCGCCTAAATCGGAAAGCGAGCCCTGAAATTTCCCAATCGGCGTGCGTACTGCCGATACGATGACAACATCTTCGATGAAGGCCATGGCCTAACTCCTGAGAGGATCGGCAAGAGAACGTTATTAGAGAAATCGGGTCTCCATTTGGGGGCCCGAATGGTTGACCGTGTGGGTCGGGTTTTTCAGCCGCGAACATTGAATCATTCGCGGCGGCGGCGGGTCTGCTCAGAATTGCTCACTCCGGGATGCCCCTGCCGAAGCATAGTGGCGGCGTATTCCAAGATTGCCGATGGCTTCACCGCCATGATCCAAGATCGGTCGAGCATCCCCGAGCGCTGGTATTTCGCTTCAGCCCCCCGCGAAGTCGAGCACTACGCGTGACGCCACCTGGCCATGCTGGAGCCGGTCGAAAACTTGGTTGATCGAAGACAAAGGCTGGAGCTCGATATCGGCCCTGACCTTGCCTGCTGCGGCAAAGGCGAGTGCTTCGGCCATATCCTGGCGCGTTCCGACGAATGAACCTCGGATGGTGATGCAGTTCGCCACCACATCGAAGAGTGGAACCGGGAACTCGCCTGGAGGCAACCCGACCAACACGCAAGTCCCCCGCTTCCTTGTCATGCCAACTCCCTGCTTGAATGCGGGGAGCGAGGGCGCCGTAATCAGAACCCCATGAGCTCCGCCGCCAGTTTCCTTCTTCAAGGTGGCCGCCGGATCGCTGGTCTTGGCGTTGATCGCCATATCGGCGCCAACCTGCTTGGCATGGGCCGCTTGCCGTCATCGATGTCGATGGCGCATACGAACAGTCCCATGGCCTTGGCATATTGGATCGCCAGATGCCCCAGTCCGCCGGCGCCGGAGATGGCCATCCATTCGCCGGGCTTCGCTCCGCTTTCCTTAATCGCCTTGTAAGTCGTGACGCCCGCGCAGATCAGCGGCGCTGCATCCACAGCCGCGAGTCCGGCAGGCACATGGGCAACGTAGTTTGGATCCGCGAGGATGTACTCGGCAAAGCCGCCGTTCATGGTGTACCCGCCAAACTGCGCCTCGCCGCAGACGGTTTCCCAGCCCTTCAAGCAATATTCGCAATGACCACATGCCGAATAAAGCCAGGGCACTCCGACCCGGTCGCCCTCCTTAACGATGGTCACTCCCGAGCCGACGGC
>CAWHTG010000002.1:0-1339265 GCA_963832245.1 uncultured Acidobacteriota bacterium | reverse complement strand
CACCAACTCCGCCCGGATCAGGTTGTCCTCCAAATTCGAGAACATCGTGAAGCCGTGCTTCAGGCATAGCGCGCGCATCTCAGAGTTCTCGGGCAGTATGTAAGAGAACACCATCTTTAGTTTTTCGTCGCGCGCGATTTGGATGAGGAGGCGATACAACTCTGTCCCGATACCCATATGTTGCGCGGTGTCGATGATCACCGCATCCATCTCGGCTTCTTCACGGCCGTGCAGTTTGTTGAGACGGCCGACGGCGAGGATTTCGGTCCCGCCGCTCTCGAGCTTGCGCTCTGCCACCAGAGCCATTTCACGGTTGTAGTCAATGAAGCAGATGCGGGTCAGGCGTTCGTGAGCGGTGCGCTGAGTAAATTTAAAAAGCTGGAAGTAGCGCAGATAGACGCTGCGCTCCGAGAGTTTGGTGTGGAACTCGACAATGGCCGTCTCGTCCTCGGGACGAATCGGCCGGATGGTCACGGCATTGCCATTCTTCGTCGTCCACTGGCTGACCAGATGGATTGGATACGGTCGGATCGCGGCCTCCGGCAAATTCTCCTCGGTCACCTCCGGCCCGTGTAGGACCACGCGCGCATCCAGAGCCATCAGGCGGTCCGGCGAGGCCAGCAGTGGATTGATGTCGATTTCCTTGATCCAGGGATGTTCGACCACGAGCTGGCTGAAGCGCACCAGCAATTCTTCCAGAGCTTGCAGGTCAACCGGCTTCCGGCCGCGGACCCCTTCAGCGCCTGGAAGATTTTGGTCTGCTCCATCAGCCGCCGAGCCAGCGTGGAATTCAGTGGAGGGAGGGCCAGCGCGCGGTCCTGGAACACTTCGACCAGTTGGCCGCCGGTGCCGAACAACAGGACGGGGCCGAACTGCGAATCCAGGCTGCTGCCGACGATCAGCTCGTAGCCGTCGAGCTTCACCATCGGCTGCACAGTAACGCCGTGGAAGTGTTCGGCGCCGACTTTCTCCGTGACCGACTGATTGATGGTGTGGAACGCCCTCTTTACCGCTGCGGCATCGGGCAGGTTCAACTGTACGCCGCCCACGTCGGTCTTGTGCGTGATGGTGAGCGAGTACAGCTTCAGCACAATCGGGTAGCCGATCTCTTCCGCGGCCTGCAATGCTTCCTGCTCGGTGACCGCGATCCGCGTTTCGACCGTGGGGATGTCGTACGCCTTAAGCAACTGCTTGGACTCGTGCTCGGTCAGGATGGTGCGGCCCGTCTGCCGTACTTCGCGGATGAGGGTCTCGGCCGTGCCGCGCTGTAACGCGGCGCCCCCGTGTTGCGGCATGGATGGCGTTTCGTAGATCCCCTTCAGGTTGTAAGCGTAGCGCCACATGTAATTAAACGCGCGCACCGCACTGTCGGGGAACTCGAATGTCGGAATGCCGGCTCGGTTCAGGATTTCCTCGCCCGCTGCGACCTCAGCGCCGCCCATCCAGCTGGCCAGCAGCGGCTTGCCCAATCCCTTGGCGTACGGCTTCAGCTTTTCAGCGATCTGCGTCGGGTTGGTCATCTCCTGGGGAGTGAGAATCACCAGCATGCCGTCGATCGCGGGGTCTTTGGCGGCAATCTCCAGCGACTTGGCGTACCGCTCCGGTTCGGCATCGCCGAGGATATCCACCGGATTGTTGTGGCTCCACTGCGGAGGCAGGATGGCGTCGAAGGCCCTCATGGTCTCTTCCGACAGTTCGGCCAGTTCGCCTCCACCCGCGACCAGCGCGTCGGTGGCCAGCACCCCCGGCCCGCCAGCGTTGGTCAGGATGCACAGACGCTTGCCGCGAGGTCGCGGCTGCTTAGCCAGAACGTCCGACATAAAGAAGATGTCGGCTATGTCGTTGACGCGCAGCACGCCGCAACGCCGGAAAGCAGCATCGAGGACTTCGTCGCTGCCGGTCAACGATCCGGTATGCGAGGCCGCGGCCTTGGCGGCCTCGGGAGTGCGCCCGGCCTTGATTACGATCACGGGCTTGTTCAGCGATACCTCGCGAGCCGCCGACAGAAACGTCCGGGCGTCGCCGATGGACTCCATGTAGATGACGATGCTCTGGGTTCGCGAGTCGTTGCCGAAGTAGTCCACCAGGTCGCCCCAGTTCACGTCGAGCATGGAACCAATCGAGACGAAGGCGCTGAAGCCGACGTTCTCGCGCAAGCTCCAGTCGAGCACCGCAGTGCACAACGCGCCGCTCTGGCTGATAAAAGCCACGTTGCCCGGCCGCGCCACGGTGTGGGCGAAAGTCGCGTTCAGGCCGCGGATCGGATTCATCACACCGAGGCAGTTGGGACCGATGAGCCGCATCTTGCCGCGGATGGTCTGGGCAATCTGCCGCTCCAATTCTTTGCCGTGCTCGCCGAATTCTTTGAAGCCGGCAGAAATCACGATGCCGGCAGGAATACCAAGCTCCACCGATTCGGCGATGATTTCGGGCACAGTGTGGGCGGGCGTAACCACCACCACCAGGTCCACCTTGTCCGGCAGATCCCGCAGGCTGGGGTAAGCCTTGATCCCGAGCACATTGGAGCGCTTAGCATTCACCGGAAAAACCGTGCCACCGAAGGGGCTGCTCAGCAGGTTCCACAGCACCGAGCGGCCTACGCTGCCGGCGCGCTCGGAAGCGCCGATCACGGCAACGCTTTTAGGAAGAAACAGTGGATCTAGAGGATGGCCTTCAGAACGGTAACCTTCTGGGGACGGGACTGGCTTGATCGGAGAAACCGGGACTTTGATGGCAGAAATCGTGGACATAAAGTGAACCCTTTTAGCTCGCCTGCCCAAACGGGCGCGAGCGAGCTCAGGTACCAGAGTTATGATGCGTACCGCTCCACCGCCAAGCCCATCGCATTGCCGCCGCCGAGGCAAAGCGCCGCGATGCCTTTGTGCACGTCGCGCTGGATCATCGCGTAAAGCAAAGTGGTAAGTATTCGCGCGCCGCTAGCGCCGATAGGATGTCCGAGGGCGACCGCACCGCCGTTCACGTTAACTTTGTTGAGATCGAGTCCGAGTTCACGCGTGACCCCGATCGCCGCCACGGAGAAGGCCTCGTTGATTTCGTAAAGGTCAACATCTTCGTTCTTCCATCCTGTCTTCTTCCAGAGCCGATGCACAGTCTCAACCGGGGCCATCATGATCCACGCGGGAGCAATGCCACTGCTGGCCTGCGCGACAATACGCGCCATCGGCTTCAGCCCGAGCTCATTTGCCTTCGCTGCCGACATGAGTACAAGAGCCGATGCGCCGTCGGTGACGCCTGGCGCGTTGCCCGCGGTCACCGTGCCGTCTTTCTTGAAGGCCGGCTTCAGACTGCGCAAAAGCTCAATGGTCGAGTCCGGGCGCGGCGACTCATCCTTGCTGAACAAACCCGGAGGTACGCCTTTCTTCTTCGACGGCAGTTCGACGGGAATGATCTGATCTTTGAAGCGGCACTCATTCATCGCGCTCACCGCTTTGCGATGCGAGTTGAGGGCATATTCATCCTGCTCCTCGCGGGTGATCTGGTACTTCTCGGCGACATTCTCGGCAGTGTTGCCCATGTGGTAGTCGTTGAAAATGTCCCACAGGCCATCGTGCACCATCGAGTCGACCACCTTTCGATCGCCCAGGCGGAATCCCTTCCGCGCAGTTTGCAGAAGATAGGGAGCATTGGTCATGCTCTCCATGCCGCCGGCCACAACGAACTGCGAGTTCCCCGTCTGGATAGCTTGCTGGCCGAGCGCGACCGCCTTCAATCCCGAGCCGCAGACTTTGTTAATGGTCAGGGCGCTGACGCTGTCGGAGAGTCCGCCGCCAAGAGCAGCCTGGCGCGCCGGGTTCTGGCCCAATCCAGCGGAAATGACGTTACCCATGATGCATTCATCGACGGTGTTGGGATCGATGCCGGCGCGCCGGACGGCCTCGCGCACGACGATGGCGCCCAGTTGCGGAGCGCCTAAATCGGAAAGCGAGCCCTGAAATTTCCCAATCGGCGTGCGTACTGCCGATACGATGACAACATCTTCGATGAAGGCCATGGCCTAACTCCTGAGAGGATCGGCAAGAGAACGTTATTAGAGAAATCGGGTCTCCATTTGGGGGCCCGAATGGTTGACCGTGTGGGTCGGGTTTTTTCAGCCGCGAACATTGAATCATTCGCGGCGGCGGCGGGTCTGCTCAGAATTGCTCACTCCGGGATGCCCCTGCCGAAGCATAGTGGCGGCGTATTCCAAGATTGCCGATGGCTTCACCGCCATGATCCAAGATCGGTCGAGCATCCCCGAGCGCTGGTATTTCGCTTCAGCCCCCCGCGAAGTCGAGCACTACGCGTGACGCCACCTGGCCATGCTGGAGCCGGTCGAAGACTTGGTTGATCGAAGACAAAGGCTGGAGCTCGATATCGGCCCTGACCTTGCCTGCTGCGGCAAAGGCGAGTGCTTCGGCCATATCCTGGCGCGTTCCGACGAATGAACCTCGGATGGTGATGCAGTTCGCCACCACATCGAAGAGTGGAACCGGGAACTCGCCTGGAGGCAACCCGACCAACACGCAAGTCCCCCGCTTCCTTGTCATGCCAACTCCCTGCTTGAATGCGGGGAGCGAGGGCGCCGTAATCAGAACCCCATGAGCTCCGCCGCCAGTTTCCTTCTTCAAGGTGGCCGCCGGATCGCTGGTCTTGGCGTTGATCGCCATATCGGCGCCAACCTGCTTGGCATGGGCCAGCTTGCCGTCATCGATGTCGATGGCGCATACGAACAGTCCCATGGCCTTGGCATATTGGATCGCCAGATGCCCCAGTCCGCCGGCGCCGGAGATGGCCATCCATTCGCCGGGCTTCGCTCCGCTTTCCTTAATCGCCTTGTAAGTCGTGACGCCCGCGCAGATCAGCGGCGCTGCATCCACAGCCGCGAGTCCGGCAGGCACATGGGCAACGTAGTTTGGATCCGCGAGGATGTACTCGGCAAAGCCGCCGTTCATGGTGTACCCGCCAAACTGCGCCTCGCCGCAGACGGTTTCCCAGCCCTTCAAGCAATATTCGCAATGACCACATGCCGAATAAAGCCAGGGCACTCCGACCCGGTCGCCCTCCTTAACGATGGTCACTCCCGAGCCGACGGCGGCGACTAGCCCGATAGCCTCATGGCCAGGAATAAAGGGAAGCGTGGGCTTGACCGGCCAGTCGCCATGCGCGGCATGGAGATCGGTGTGGCATACGCCGCAGGCCTCGGTTTTGATCAGGATCTGGCCCGTCCCGGGAGAGGGGATGTCCCATTCCTGAAGCAGCAAGGGCCTTCCAAATTGCTCGACCACTGCGACGTTCATCTGGCCCGCCTTGGAAGGCGAGATGTCCCATTGCTGACGCGTTGAGGAAACAGGCTGATCCATCACTGCGGCGTTCATTTTGACTGTCATATGTAACTCCTCTTTTCCAAGTCGAAAACGGTCGACAGCGGCTGCTTAACCGCTGCTCGAAGAAGCGGTAGACAACATCAGCCGCTCCCCATCCTCTTAGCCCAAGGGGGGCCCACCCTATGTAAGTGCCGATCAGCCACCGGACCTGGTAGCCGATGCTTATACCGGCGCGTCGATCGCTTCGACGCAAACCAGCTTTTTGTTGACAAACTCCTGGATGCCCATGCTGCTGAGCTCGCGCCCGTAGCCGGAGTCCTTGATCCCGCCGAAAGGCAAATCCGGTTTGGTCCAGGTTGGATGATTGACAAACATCATGCCAGTGTCGACGCGGCTCGCCACGCGTTTGCCGCGCGCAATGTCCTTGGTGAAGACCGAGCCCCCCAATCCGAAATCCGAGTCGTTGGCAAGGGCGACCGCCTCGTCCTCGTTCTTGACTCGAAAGAAAAGGGCGACCGGCCCGAAGAATTCCTCCCTAAAGGCGGGATTGCCGGGCTTGATATTCGTAAGAATTGTCGCCTGCATGAACGCACCCGGTCGGTCAATGCGTTTTCCGCCCATCACCAGCTTGGCGCCCCCGGCCACGGCTCCTTCGACTTGGGCAAGCAGTTGTACCAGGGCCGCTTCCGTGGACAGAGGCCCGAGGGTCGTTGTCTCGTCCATCGGGTCTCCTGGCTTGAGCGCCGCCAGAGCGGTTTGGAACTTGCCGAGAAAGCGGTCGGCCAACTCTTCGACCACGATGAAGCGCTTCGCCGCGACGCAGCACTGGCCCGTATTGTTCATCTTGCCCCAGACCGCCCACTTGACGGTTTGATCGAGGTCGGCATCCTCAAGCACGATGAAGGCGTCGCTGCCGCCAAGTTCCATCGTCGACTTCTTAAGGTTGTGTCCAGCTCGCCCAGCAACGCTTTTTCCGGCTTCCACACTACCTGTCAATGCCACGCCTTTGATCCGGGGATCGTCGATCACGCGGTTTACCTGATCATGCGAGATCAGCAAGTTGGTATAAGCGCCCACTGGCGCGCCCGCCTCCATCCACAGCTTCTCAAAGGCAATCGCGCACTGCGGAACGCACCCGGCGTGTTTCACCATCACGACATTGCCCGCCATCAGGTTGGGTGCGGCAAAGCGCGCTAGCTGGTAGTAGGGAAAGTTCCAGGGCTGGACGCCGAAGAGCACGCCGAATGGGCTGCTTTCGACATCGGCTTCGCCCGAACTCGGCTTGAGGTGTTCTGGTGCGAGGAAGCGCTCGGCGTTCTTGGCATAGTAGTCGATGATGTCCGCGCTGAGCATGACTTCTCCGCGGGCTTGGTCAATGAGCTTGCCCATCTCGAGCGTCACCGGGCGAGCGAACTCGTCGATGCGAGCGCGCATGATAGCGGACGCTTTCGCGACTACGGCCGCCCGCTCCGCAAAAGTCGTGTGCCGCCAGCTCTCGAAGCAGGTGGCGGCGGTTGCAAGCGCCTTCTCAAGCTGCTTGTCGGTGAGTTCCTCGAACGTCTTCAGGATCTTGCCGTCATAAGGGTTAACGCTTTGGTAGGCCATGGTTCTCCTGTTCTAGATTTCATCGTGCGGGAGCGGGGATCAACTTGTCGCAGTGGTCTAGGCCCTCGATGATCACGTTGAATCGTGGCGGTGTACATTGTCTGTCCACTTCAATACGAAAGCTGTGCAGTTCTGCTCACAAAGTCGATTTTTCGTGGAGGCGCCGCGAGCGTCGAATTTGACCATGGCAGGTCCAGCGTTGACGCTATTTGCCAGGAGTGAGCGAAATAGAACAGTGTTTGCTCCGCCATCGCGCTATAAACGTTGACTGCGATCTCAAGTTAAGAATTTCTTGGATCTGATTTCATTCGGGGCGGGAATTTTTGTAGCTAGGTATCTTCAGAATTGTTGCGAAGGAGCGTCACATCGCACGCACCGTGGAAATCACCGAGTTGCTGCTGAGAGAGGCGCAACAGAGCCTCCTGGAAACCAGCATGGCCATTGAAGATGTGGTCCCTGTGTGTGAAGAACTGGACAACGCGGGCTATTGGTCGGTGGAGTGTTGGGGTGGGATGGCATTCAATTCCTGCATACGCTTTCTCAATGAAGACCCCTGGGAGAGGCTGCGGACTTACCGCAGGCTGCTCCCCAAGTCCAGACTGCAAATGCTGCTGCGCGGACAGAACCTGGTTGGCCATCGAAATTTTGATGACTCTATCGTCAGCCGCTTTGTCGAGAAGGCGGCGCTGAATGGTATCGATGTCTTCCGCATCTTCGACGCACTGAATGACGTTCGAAACATGAAAGCCAGCGTTGAGGCCGTGAAGAAGGCTGGCAAGCATGCACAGGGCGCAATCTGTTACGGGCCTAGTCCGGTGCATACCATCCCGGTGTTCGTGAACATAGCGCAGCAGATCAAGGAAATGGGTTGCGATTCCATCTGCGTGCAGGATGTTGACGGTCTGCTTAGGCCACAGGCGGCCTACGACCTGGTCAAGCGGATCAAGCAGAAGTGCGGAAGCGACACGCTGGTCAGCGTCCACACTCATTCGACGACGGGCGTGACCATGGTTTCGCTGATGAAAGCAATTGAGGCGGGATGCGACATTGTGGACACAGCGATCAGCTCTTTAGCGCTAGGCCGCGGGCACAATCCCACCGAGAGCGTAGTTGCCATGCTGGAAGGGACCGGTTACGAATCGCGTCTGAACATTGAGAGGCTGCACAGCATCAAACAGCATATTGCCAACGTCCGTCCACATTACTACGAATTCATCAAGCAGCCGATCGGTGTTGAGACGGAGATTTTCCAGCACCAGATACCGGCCGCGCTCATCTTGAACATGGAATATCTGCTGAAGGGCCAGGGCACACCTCATTTGCTGGACGAGGTGTTGGCGGAAATCCAGAACGTCCGCCGCGACGCCGGATATCCTGCGCTAGCGCGTCCGGCAAGTGAAATCCTCGGCACCCAGGCAATGTTTAATGTTCTGCAAGGCAAATATAAAGTGATCACCAGTGAGTTTGCCGACTTGATGCTCGGCTATTACGGCGCAACCTTGGGAGAAAAGGACTCGGAGGTGGTTGCCAAGGCAACTGTCCGCGCGAATAAACCCGCCATCACTTGCCGTCCGGCCGACTTGCTTGAGCCATCGTGGGAGCGGCGGCGAAGCGAGGCCATGACGCTCGGCTGCAATGGTAGCGACGAAGATGTTTTGACTTACGCCATGTTTCCCAAGGCGGCAGCGCAGTTTTTCCGGACTCGGGCGGCAGGGCCGAAAAACGTTGGCAAGGAATCGATTGACCCTGAAGCTGGCCCTGAACCGGCGCCCTTGGAGAGTGCGGGCGGCAAAGCCAGGCCAGGATCCCGGAGCTACATCGTCAGGGTTAAGGGTGAGGAGCACAAAGTCACAGTGACAGCGGCGCAGTGAAAACGGGGTCAGACCCAGCGTTTTCAGATTTCTGACCCCGCCAGGGAGGTCCGACATGGCGACACCAACACTCAAACCGGCTAACGCAACCATGAAAGAGCGGACTGCCGAACTTCGCGAAAAGCGCGCCAAGATTAAGGAGGGTGGCGGCCCACAGCGCATTGAGAAGCAGCACGCGGCGGGCAAGCTCTCCGCCCGGGAACGCATCGACGAACTGGTCGACCGCGAAAGCTTCCAGGAGATCGGTCACTTCGCCAAGCACCGAGCCACGTATTTTGGCATGGCTGACAAAGATCTCCCCGCCGATGGTGTGGTTACCGGATGCGCGACGATTGATGGCCGCTTGGTCCATCTGGCCTGCCAGGATTTCACGGTAGCCGGTGGCGCAGCCGGGGAGGTGCATTGCGCCAAGATCACCGAGATGATGAAGCTTTCCATGAAGACGGGTAGCCCGTTCATCTTCGTGAACGATTCCGGCGGAGCGCGTGTTCAGGAAGGCATCGACAGCCTGGCGGGCTACGGTAGTGTGTTCTACAACAACGTGATGCTCTCCGGATCGGTACCGCAGATTTCCATCATCTGTGGACCCTGCGCCGGCGGCGCAGCCTACAGTCCGGCGCTGACCGACTTCATCATTCAAACAAGGCGGGCACAGATGTTCATCACCGGTCCCTCGGTCATCAAGCAGGTGACGGGCGAGACTGTGACAGCGGACGATTTGGGTGGGCCAGCAGCCCAGATGAATCGCTCCGGAGTCGTTCACCTCATCGCCGAGGACGACGAGGGAGCGCTTGCTCTGGCCCGCCGTCTGCTCGCCTTCCTGCCCTCGAACAACCTAGAGGACCCGCCCCGCCTGGCCTACAACCTGGACTTGGAAGACGATCTTGCGCTCAATGATTTGTTACCGGCGGAACCAAAAGTTGCTTACGACATCCGTACTGTGCTCAGGCGTGTGCTCGACCATCACGACTTCTTCGAAATCCAGCCAGGGTTTGCCCAGAATGTAGTGATCGGTTTCGGGCGCTTGCAGGGGCGCACGGCGGGGATCATCGCCAATCAACCGTGCGTACTCGCTGGGGCGCTCGACATCGACGCATCCGATAAAATGGCCCGCTTCATTCGGTTCTGCAATGCCTTCAATATCCCGTTGCTGACTTTTGTCGATGTGCCCGGGTTTCTGCCCGGAGTCGAGCAAGAGTACGGCGGCATCATTCGACACGGAGCAAAAATCCTTTTCGCCTACTCCGCGGCAACCGTACCAAAGATAACGGTCGTTATACGCAAAGCATACGGCGGAGCTTACATCGGCATGTGTTGTAAGAACCTGGGGGCGGACCGGGTGGTGGCCTGGCCGACGGCGGAAATCGCAGTTATGGGGGCCGAAGGCGCTGCGGAAATCGTGTTTCGCCATGAAATCGACGACGCCGAAGACAAAGGGCAACGGCGGGATGAGCTGATCGAACTCTATCGCAGCACGTTCGCCAATCCCTATGTGTCCGCTGGTCGCCGGTTCGTGGATGACGTGATCGAGCCTTCCGAGACCAGGCGATACCTGTGCCGGGCCTTGGAGGCCCTGCACACGAAGCGCGAACTTCGTCCGGCCAAGAAGCACGGGCTGATTCCCCTGTGAGTCCTTGGGAGCAAACATGGATTCCAAAGAAAAGTCGTCTCACGAGGTGACTCCCGAAACGCTGTCCGTGATCGCAGCAGCGGTCACGGAGTTTCTTGGCGAGAGGGTCCAAGTTCGCTCTGCAAGAATGCTCCCAACGCGACCTGCAGTCGATCGCTGGGCACGGCAGGGGCGTGTGATGGTCCAAGCTTCGCATAACCTCACGCCGAGAGGACGTTGACTATGGCGGCGAACGCCGAAATCACGGAAGCCACGGTAGTTCTGGAGCGGAGGGAGTTATGAAGCTCCAGATCTCGATCGGTGGGCAAGCGTACGACGTCGAGGTTGAGGTCGACGAGGAGGATTCTCCCCGGCAGATGCAGGACAACCGTCCCGCACCGGCGTCGGCCACTATTCAATCGACCGTACTGCGTTCGCCATCCGAACCGGGTTCTTCCCTGGATCCCAATAGTCACGAAGAAAAACTGTGCCGCAGTCCTCTCGCTGGAATCGTCGTGCATGTGCCTGTGGCCCCGGGACAGCGGTTGCAGGTGAACGATCTCATGGTTGTGCTGGAAGCGATGAAGATGGAAACCGCCGTCACCGCGCCGATGGCGGGAATGGTGAAAGCGGTCAATGTGGCGCCGCGAGATGCGGTGAAACTAAACCAAGTGCTGGTCGAATTTGACTGACTTCGTGCAGCGGGAGCGAGCCCCGGCGCGGCTTGGTTGAAACTCCAGAAAGAAATGAGACGGTGCTTGCCAAGGCCATGGTTCGGGTAGGTCAGCGATAGTTGGATCATCTCTTATTAAGTGAGGCAATCATGCCCGCGACGAAAGAAAAGACCGCCGCCATCAAACTGACGGACGAGCGGGGAACCATCTCCCGCATCAGCGTTAATCCTCTCTATAGCCCGGCGGACCTCGAAGGCTGGGAGTACGACCGCGACCTCAACTACCCAGGGCAATTTCCCTACACCCGCGGTGTGCAGGCCACCATGTATCGCGGACGCCTCTGGACCATGCGCCAGTACGCCGGCATGGGCGACGCCGACGAATCCAACCGCCGCTACAAGTACTTGCTGAGCCAGGGTACCACCGGGCTGAGCGTGGCCTTCGATCTGCCCACGCAAATCGGCCTCGACTCCGATAGCCCGTTGGCCATGGGCGAGGTCGGGAAGGTCGGAGTGGCGATTGACTCCATCGAGGACATGATGCGCCTGTTTGACGGCATCAACCTCGAGAAAATCTCCACCTCGATGACCATCAACGCCACAGCGTCGATTCTACTGGCGCTCTACATCGTGACCGCGCGGCGAACAGGACGCGACGTGCGCAAGCTATCCGGCACGGTGCAGAACGATGTGCTGAAGGAATACATCGCGCGCGGCACCTACATTTATCCGCCGGCGCAGGCGATGCGCATCATCACCTACATCTTCTCCTACGCCAATCAAAACCTGCCCGAGTGGAATACCATCTCCATCTCCGGTTACCACATGCGCGAGGCGGGATGCACCGCCGTGCAGGAAGTGGCATTCACGCTGGCCAATGGCATGACCTACGTGCAGGCCGCGGTCGATGCCGCTCTAGATGTGGACAACTTCGCGCCGCGGCTGTCGTTCTTCTTCAACGCGCACAGCAATTTCCTGGAGGAAGTGGCGAAGTTCCGGGCCGCGCGCCGCATGTGGGCCCGCATCATGCGCGATCACTTCGGGGCCAAGAAAGCCAAGTCGTGGATGTTGCGCTTCCACACGCAGACTGCGGGCTCAACCCTCACCGCACAGCAGCCGGAGATCAATATCGCCCGCACAGCGTTGCAGGCCATGGCGGCCGTTCTGGGCGGGACGCAGTCGCTGCACACCAACTCCTTCGACGAGGCGCTGGCACTCCCGACCGAGCAGTCGGCGCGCATCGCTCTGCGCACGCAGCAGATCATCGCTTACGAATCGGGAGCGCCGCAGACCGTCGATCCCTTGGCTGGCTCGTACTATGTAGAGTCGCTGACCAATCAGATTGAGGCGGGCGCGCGTGACTACCTTGACAAAATCGAAGCCATGGGAGGTGTTCTGAAGGCGATTGAGCGCGGCTACGTGCAGCAGGAGATCCAAAAGGCTGCCTACGAGTATCAGCAGGCGATCGATCGCCACGAAGCCACGGTTGTGGGGGTGAACGCCTTCGAGCTTGCCGAAGAGAAGTCGATACCGCTGCAACACATTGACGAGTCGCTGGAGGGCAAGCAGGTCGAGCGCCTGCGTGCGTTGCGCGCCAGGCGTGATCCCGCGAAATGGCAGGCCGCGCTGAAGGCCGTCGAAGATACCGCGCGCGGTACTGGCAACCTGATGCCGGTGATCGTCGAGGCCGTCGAAGCCTATGCCACGGTCGGCGAAATTTCCGACGCGATGCGCCGGGTGTACGGCGAGTACCGCGAGAGAGTGGTGATCTAGCCTGAAAAAGAAATCTAGACCATGGACGCCGGACGAGGCGGTCGCATACGTCAGGCCGCTAGAAATCAGTGAGGAGCAACTGCTGGGTGAGCACTTCTGACCAGACTTGTACCCGTTGAGTCCGGTATGCTCCCCCGATGAAGCGCGAGCCGGTGGCAGTCGCGTCAGAGTGGGTATCCTTCCGGCGCAACTCTGTTCGTGGTGGGGTCGAAACGGTTTCAACAACTCCGGAGTCGATCGCTCAGGGGAAGAAATATCTAAAGTAAATCCAGCCCGCATTGCGGCCGATTTCACCGGCAGGAGTTTTTATGGCGGAGCAACCTTTATCGAAACAAACAAAGATGGCGATGGCATCCCAGTTTCTGGGATTTATGCTGGACGCGTATGACATGGCGATGGTCCTGGTCATGGCGCCGATCCTGGTAAATGTTTTCTTGTCCCCCAAGGGCAGCCCAGCCTGGCAGTACATTGTGATTCTATTCACCTATTCGATTACGATGGCCGCAAGGCCAATCGGTTCGGCGATTTTTGGAGCCTATGCCGATAAAATCGGGAGGCGGTTCCTCCTGATTCTAACCATCGGTGGCGTCGGCGTGATGTCCCTCTTGGGAGGATTCCTTCCCACCTATGCCCAAGTCGGCGTCTGGGCGTATGTCATGTTTTGCGTGCTGCGCTTGCTCATGGGAATCTTCTTCGGTGGCGAGTACGCGGTCGGCCACACCTTTGCTATTGAATATGCCCCTCAAAAGAAACGCGGCGCCATTGGCGGTTTCATCCAATCAGGCTTCCCCCTGGGCTACGTATTTGCCTCTCTCGTGTTCGCGCTTATTTCGTTCCTGACTACCAAAGAAGCCATGGCGTCGTATGGCTGGCGCATCGCCTTGATGACCGGCGTCGTCCCGGTTTTCCTGGCACTGTATATCCGAAATAACCTCCAGGAATCGCCTGAATTCGAAAAGGCCAAGGCAGCGGGGAAGATCGAGAAGTCCCCATTCCTGAGCCTGTTCAAACCTCCTCAAGTGTGGGACTTCCTGCAGGTCTTCTGCTTCATGACCGGCTTGTTCCTCACCGACTATTCGGTTTACGGATTTCTTCCTAACATCCTCACCCTGAAGGGCCGCGGATTCAACACCACGACCTACAGCCTGATCTACGGCTTTGCTCTTTTCATGGCCTTTCTCGGTTACAACTTCTACGGCTGGCTGTCGGACAAAACCGGAAGAAAGATTCTTACTCAGTGGTACTGCGTCTTTCTCGTCGTGTTCGGAATTCCCGTGTTTTATGTCCTCTATCACGCGGCTATCCAGCGAAACCTGCGGATGGCAGTGGTGGGAACCGTGATGGCGGCAATGCTCAAGCTGGCATGGGGAATTGTTCCGGCCTACTTGTGCGAACGGTTCCCGACCAGCCGACGCGCGGCGGGTGTCGGCTTCGGCTACTCCTCCGGAGCGCTATTGGGTGCATGGTTCAGCGTCTACGTATGGTGGGCCCACAAGATTCCCTTTATTGCTGCGATTGAAAAACAGGACATGTGGTTATCGCCAGCGGTCATCCTGACGATCGGTGCGGTTATGACCTTCGTCAGCCTGTGGTACTCGCCGGAGACGAAACATCTTGAGTTGAACGAAGTCGGCGAAAGGGAACGGGCGAGCGATCCGGCGATGGACCTGCCCGGGTTGCCGGACCCTATGGCCGCAGACTAAACCAGGCTGACGTTCATTCATAACCGCTTTTGTACTTAGCCCCGCGGGCGGAGTTTTCTCCCGTAAAGAATGGCTCTGGTTATATGCCGCCGCCAGAACGGATTCGGTCGATCCGAATGAACTCTGGAAGCAATTCGGCCGACTTGGGGTGGACCGCTCACTAGAAAGAGATGTAGCCAATGTTGCTGAAACCTTTCGTTATCAACTCTCACGGGCGCATCGTCTTCCCTGGGAACTTTTTTCCAGAGTTGGATTTTTCTGTCTTCAAGACCCTGAAGCAATTTGCGGCAGTGATCCGGCGGGACTTCGGGGAGAAAGCTCCGACGGACGCGGAGATTGCGGCGCGCGTGCAGGCGGGTGAATACAAGAGCAGGTATGAGCTTTGCCGTGATCTGGCGTTGAATGTTTTCTGGGTGAATCGCTACACCTTCACGATGTACGAGAAACGCCCGACCCGGTGGAGAGATCTCCCGCGGCAGCGGGAGGATGTTTTCCTGCCGGTGTACAAGCCGAGGGATGCATCCGCCATCGCAACCGCGATCGGGGCTGGTTGCCAGGCTTTGCCCCCATCGTGGGACGAAGATCTGGAAGACCGGAGTTTCAGTATTCTGCTGAATGTTTTTCGCAATAAACTTAGCTCCGGTGGCGAGCTCCGCCCTCTTCGTCCGACGGTGTCGGAGGCGCTGGCCGACCCTGCGAACCGGACCTGCCAGCTGCTGGCGTATGACCCGGATTCTCTGCGCTATACGTTCGACGATGTAATCGATTGCCTGCATCCCGTGCCCGAACTGGAGGCATTGATGCGCCAATGCATGATCCTTCACAACCAATATCCTTGGGATCCATCTACCAGCACTCAAGTCGAAGTCGGCAAACTGAAGGACGACGATTACGTAGTGGCATTCCATCCCCGGAGCCAGGAGGTGCTGCGTTTTATCCAGCGGGTAAAGAAAGACGAAAATTGGGGACCGCGGATTCGCCCGTATCGGACAAAACGACCCGACACTCTGGCCCTGAGTGAGCCCATCAAGCCGTATCCTCCGGTGGAGGTCAGCAAACGATTCGCAATTCTTCCCCGGTTGGAGGCCATTGCCGTTTATGAGGGTGAGATGACCTGCAGCAACGCAGATCTCATCCGCAACCACGCCTACTGCTGGTCGCGCATGAGCGCCGTAGAAATCAGCAACAAGACAGGGATCGAGGAACGGCGTTACACCCAGTTGCCCCTCGAGGATATGGCCCTGCTTGCGGCCAAGAAGGCCCTGGCGAAGTCCGGCCGGCGGCCTGCGGAAATCGGGGCCGTCCTGCTTTGCACTTGCACCAGTACCACCCTCATTCCGTCGATTGCCACCTGGCTTTCGGGCGAGCTCGGCCTCTTACAGACGCATGCTTCGTGCGACATCGTTGCCGCCTGCGCTGGCATGCCCTACGGCCTGGCAGAGGCGGTGCGCCTGCTCCAGGAAATCGATCGGCCGGTGCTGCTCATCTGCGCGGAAAAATTCTCCGACAAGATCGGAACGGTGCGGACGTCGCGCATGATCTTCGGCGATGGCGCAGCGGCCGTGGTATTGGCGCCGGCACCGGAAGGGACTCCGTCCGATATCGAGTTTTTCCAAACGTATGCCAGCGGGCCATGGTCGGAAGTGAACTCCATCATTTGGCCAAACCCCGAGTTCGACAACAACATTACCGTGTTCGGGCCCGAGGTGAAGGCCCTGGTGACTCGCTACCTGAAAGAGATGATGGGTGAGTTGGCGAAGCTTCCGAACCCCAACGGTGGCGGCGGGTCGCTCATCGACGCGATTGATCTGGTCGTACCGCACCAGGCCAACAAGAACATGGTGCTGACGCTGGCGGAGGCGGCGGGAATCCCGGGCGACCGGATTTTTTTCAACATCGAACGGGTTGGCAACACCTCTTCCGCCAGTATTCTTATGGCCGTGCATGACGCGGTGCGAGAAGGCAGAATCGACCGTCCCATGCGAATTTTCGCGCCCGGCTTCGGCGCTGGCGCGGTTGGCGGCTACGTGGTTATGCGGGTCGATCCCGCGATTGTGAGTTGCAATTCTGAAGACAGGAGTCTTGAAATGGCAAACGCTGCAAATGGAAATGGAAATGGAAATGGAAATTTTCAGGCGACATCGCTGGCAGGTAAGGTCGCGCTGGTGACCGGCGCCACGCGCGGCATCGGGCGTGCGATCGCGCTAGAACTCGTACGCCGTGGGGCAAAGGTGGCGCTGAACTTCCGGGCGGACGTCAAGCACGCCGAAAGCGCGGCCGATGAAATCCGCGAACTTGGTGGCGAGTGCCTGCTCGTCCAGGGCGACGTGGCCAAGAAAGGCGAAGCCGCGCGCATCGTCAAAGAAGCGCTTCACAAATGGCAGCGCCTTGACATCCTGGTGAACAACGCAGGGATTACGCGCGACCGAAGCATGCGCAAAATGACCGACGAAGATTGGGCTGAGGTAATCGACGTCAACCTGAACGGTACGTTTTATTGCACCAGCGCGGCCCTCCCCGCCATGATCAATCAGAGGTTCGGGCGGATCATCAATATCAGTTCGGTGGTCGGCCAAATGGGCGCATTTGGCCAGGCCAACTACTCGGCCAGCAAGGGCGGCATCATCGCCTTCACAAAAACCCTCGCGCTGGAAATGGCTCGATTCAACATCACCGCCAATGCCATCGCGCCCGGCTTCACCTCTACCGAAATGGTGGATGCGATTCCGGAAGAGATTGCCGCGCAGATCAAGGCCAAGATCCCTTTGGGACGGTTCGCGTTGCCCGAGGAAATCGCCAAGGCCGCCGCTTTCCTTGCCGCGGATGGAGACTACATCACCGGGCAAGAATTGAATGTCAACGGCGGATACCACATGTGAGAAGTGTTGAACTTACTGAGACCGTGGGGCCAGCCAGCCATCGATGTGCGGCCAAGTATATTTACTGGCTCCGCTACCTGCCATGATTCCGATGTGACCACCCTTAACCCGGAAGAGCTCCTTGTCCGCGCTGCTGACCTTCGACATGACAGGCTCAGACTGGCACGACGGCGTAATGTGGTCGCCCTCGGCGATCACGGTGAGCAGATTGGCTTGAATGCGGCTGAGTTCGACGCGCTCACCTCGAATCAAAAGCTCACCGCGCATCAGCTTGTCGTTGCGATAAAGGTCCACGATGAGTTGGCGGAAGACGCCTCCGGCCAAAGGCACGTTGTCGGTCACCCACGTATTCATCGCATGCCAGCCTTCCACCACGCGAGGGTCGTCGATGTTGTCCCATAGCTTCACGTAGTTGCCGATGTAGTTTTCCACCGGCTTGAGCGCCTTGGCCCCGTAGTCGATCATCTCTCCGGGCATGTTGCCAAACGTCGCCAGCACCTTGTCCACATCAAAATAGCGCTCGTCGGTCCACCGCGCGAAGGTCAAGCTCTGCTTGTTGGAAAAGTCCAGGGGAGCGGTTAACAGAATAAGGTTGCGCAAGCCTTCGTCGCCACGCAGGGCGGCGTAGATGGTGGTTAGAATGGCGCCAATGCACCAGCCCAGGAGACTGAACTCTTCTACTCCTGTGATGGTTTTGAGCTTGCGGATCGCGCGCGGCATGTAATCCAGGGTGTAGTCGTCAAACTTGAGGTTCTTGTCTTCTGGCCCGGGCGCTCCCCAATCGAGCAGGTAGAGATCATAGCCTTTGTTCAGCATGTACTCGACAAAGCTATGACCGCGACGCAGGTCGAGGATGTAGGGCCGGTTCATGAGAGCGAAAACCAGCAAAAGGGGAATGGGACGCCGTTTCTCTTTGGGAAGAACGGGGACGTAACGGTAGAGCTTCGCCTTGTTCAGCGTCCAGACCAACTCCTTCGGGGTCTGGGCAATGGCTGCTTTGGTGGTCATCGCCTTGCTAAACGCTTTCAGCCGGTCTGCGGTGGCGGTAACTGGGTCGGCGATCACCGTATCTTCTATCATCCTACTTTTTCCCTCTCTTGGCCCGTTGCGCTTTCGTCATCTTCTTGCTGCCTGGTCGCGGCGCTTTTCCCGCCTGCGCACGCGGCGCTGCGCCAACATTCGCAATCAATCGCCGAATATCGTCGAGTTTGGCGTCCAAGTCATCAAGGCGCATCTCGATGTTGGTCATACGCTCGGCAATCGAGAGAATGTCAGCCCGGGAAGGCATGGCCATTTGCTCGAGAGTTTTGAGCATCGCTTTTTCGACCGCTTCGCGGAATGGAGCCGACATCGTCATGTAGCTATCGAGCATCGCGCCCGTGGCTTGCGCGTAGGCTTCACTGTTCACCATGTCAACCATGGTCTTGCCCCAGGCATCCATATAGAGGTCGCGCGCCGCCCGCCAGGGTTCCATCGGATCAAGCCGCTTACTATCGTGGGTTGGGTCTTCGGCCATTTTACGACTCCTTTCAGCACGATACACCAGAGACAGTCAAGAGGATACCCCGCCGGGTGTCTTGTACCGCCCGGCTGGCATCCTTGGTGACTGCTACGCCCTGAACTCGACAACCGTTAGCGCTTGGCGGCGGCAAACGACTGGGAAGCAATGTTCAGAAACGACTTTTGCGCTTCGATCATAGCGTGCGTCCCGCGCTGGAACGTATCGACGATCGCAGCCGCTGGGCCAGTTGCCGCGCCAAACTGCTTCTTAGTCGATTCAAAGACGGCCGTGTTCTGCTCGCTGGCAAACTCAAGGATCGTCTTTTGGGCTTCCATCGAGCGCTCAACCGACTTCTGGATTGAGGTGGTAACGCCATCGGCGATCTTGGAGTACGCCTCGCCGCGCACTTTGGCAATACCGTTGGCGGCATGGGTCTGCTCGACTACCATGTCGATGGCGCTCTTCTGGGTTTCGACGGCGGTTTGGAGTGCCTGGCCGGCAACATCGAAGAAGAACGGGGGCGTCGTTACCGGGAAGTAGCTCAGTGTTTTCTTCCAGGCCCCGATCCATTCGCCGGTCTGTTCGGCACCGATGTCCAACGTCTTCTTTTGCAAGTCGGCGACCCGTTCCACACTGTTGAGAACCAGGGGAGAAAAGGTGTCTACGAATTCGGGTCTTACCGCTGCCGCAGCTTTGTGGGTTGACTTAGAGGTGGTTGTCATGATCTGCTCCTTTTAGAGAATGGGATTTAATTATGTTGCGACTTTTGCTGCACTGCAACATAACTTAATCCTACGCCTCTTTGGCGGCTTGTCAAGAGCAAACATGAAACAAAATACCCCAAAGCCACTCATTATCAAGAAATACGAGAACCGGCGTCTTTACAACACTTTGACCAGCCAATACATCAACCAGGGTCAAGTTGCCCAACTGGTGCGGGATGGCCATGACGTGCGGGTGGTGGATGCGGCAACCGGGGAAGACCTGACCCGGCTGGTGCTGGCGCAGATCGTGTTGGAGGACGCCAAGACGCCCAATTCCGTTTTCCCGCTCGATGTACTGCGGCAGATGATCCTCGCTTCCGGAAGGGCGACCCAGGAGAATGCACTGCGGTACATGAAGGCGATGATGGACATGTACCAGAATGCCTCCCGCGCTTTGCCGCCACCGGTGAATCCTTTCGAGTTCATGCAGGGGCGCTGGGCCAATCCTCTGGCCGCTAATGGAACCAGCGGAGACTCGAAGTCGCAACAAGATTTGTCCGAAACCCAGGTGAACGCCAGTGAAGCCGTCGAACTCAAGCGGCGCATCGAAGAACTGGAATCTTTGTTGATTAAACGGGTACCAAAAAAGAGCCAGCCCAAGGCGAAATCTCGCCGCAAGGCTTGACGCACTGCGGCAAAGCAGCTACTCTATTTTGCGGCGCCCCTCAATCAGGAGCGAAATTGACTCTGCCCCAAGGCGCTTCCCCCAACAGGATGAGATGACTAGGAGCTTCCATGCCTCGCTCTGAGCAAGACCCGGCTACTGAAGGCGTTCCGCAATCTGCGGGGAACAAAGCCGTCCGCAACGCGCCTCAACCAATGGAATTTACGCCCGTGGACTCGCCCGTCGTCCGCGAAAAACGGCAGCCAGCCAGGGAGAGCGGGCTGCGCGGGAAAGTTGTCGTAATCACCGGAGCCGTGGCTGGAATCGGACGTGCGACTGCGTTGCGCTTCGCCGAGGAAGGCGCAAGAATTGCCGCCTGGGATGTTTCGACCGAGACTGCGCCTCAACTCGAATCCGCGATCAAGGTGGCGGGGGGCGAGTCTCATTTTCAGGCGGTTGACGTCACCGACGCCAGCGCGGTCGAGACCGCCGCCGCCGCAGTTGTCGAGCAGTGGGGCCGCATCGACGTTCTCATCAACAATGCCGGCATCGTTCGCGACGCGCAGCTGGTGAAGTGGAACGGAGGAAGTCCCGAGTCAATCATGAGCGAGGATGTGTGGGATTCTGTGATCAGGGTCAACTTGAAAGGTGTCTTCCTGGTGACCCGCGCGGTGGTACCCCACATGATCAAGGGTGGGGGTGGAGTAATTCTGTCCGCGGCTTCCGTGGTGGGAGTTCTGGGGAATTTCGGGCAGACGAATTACGTGGCTGCCAAAGCCGGTGTCATCGGAATGACGCGGACCTGGGCACGGGAGTTGGGCAAGTATAAAATTCGCGTCAATGCCGTCGCTCCGGGATTTATTGCGACCGACATGGTGAGGGCGATGCCCACGAAAGTCTTCGAAGCCATGGTGGCCCGAACCCCGCTGGGACGGGCAGGAACATCGGAAGACGTGGCTAACACATACCTGTGGCTCGCTTCGGACCAGGCGAGCTTCATTCACGGGGCTGTAATTTCCGTGGATGGCGGCGTCGTAATCGGAACCTGACAGAGCTGGGTCAGGGGGTCAGGGTACCCTAGCCGAACTTCGTGAAACGCCCATATTCTCCGGCAGTCGGCTCGCCCGTGCGGTGCGCCGGGTCACCGTTTTCCGTAATTCCAATCACGCACGTAATGCTAGAATTCCTATTTCGGTGCTGAATGCGTGCTCCTTACGGCTTGAACATTATCGACAATTGCCTTGCTTGTCCTGTCCGCGAGGAACACCTCTTCTGCAACTTGTCCCCGCCCGCCTTGCAACAACTGAGCGAGATTAAGTCCACAGCGATCTATCCAAAATCGGCGATGTTGTTCATAGAGGGCCAGCAGCCGCGGGGAGTGTTCGTCCTCTGTGCCGGCAAGGTAAAACTCTTCACCTCCTCCTTCGAAGGCAAGACCATCATCACCAAGGTTTCCGAGGCAGGCGATGTTCTCGGACTGAACGCGACGATTTCCAACCGCCCCTACGAAGTCACAGCGGAGATTGTTGAGCCCGGACAGGCAAACTTCATCGCTCGTGACGCGTTTTTTCAGTTTCTACGCGAACACGGAGAAGTTGCAGTGCGGGTGGCCGAACAGCTCAGCCGGAACTATTACACGGCGTATGAGCAAATTCGAACCCTCGGACTCACGAACTCGCCGGCGGAGAAGTTTGCGAAGTTGCTGCTTTCCTGGTCGTCTGATTCGCAGGGTGCTGGCAACGGCCCGCAAGTGAGACTGACCCTGACCCACGAGGAGATCGGTGAGATGATCGGCACTACGCGCGAGACAGTCAGTCGCCTGTTTGCGGAGTTTAAGAGAAAGCAGTTGCTGCAATTGAAAGGCTCTACTCTCATCATCCGCAACAAAACTGCACTAAAGAAAATTGGGCATTCCTAATATTAGGCAGCCGCCCGTTGTCCCGAGTTCTCAAGTTTCTGGCAGCTTCGCAACTCCTCCTCACGATCCGGTGACCCCGGTGGGTTCGCGTGTGCTTCCTGTTTTTTCATCCGTTCGATCTGCTTGCGCAGCCAACAGGCGAGAGCTTCTTCGAGCTCCATTTGCGTACCGGACTGGTAAAAGTGATCTATCGTCTCACCGACTTCAGTTAGAGCAATGAAACGGCAAGGCGCACTCTCCGCTCGAAACTGGGGAGGCACAAACTCCATCAGTGGACACTCGGCGCACGCGTGCGGACGGGCGGCATCATCGAAATTGAGACAGGTCGGCGAATCCTCGAATACATAGGAAGCCCGCCACGGCGCACGAGGCGAACGCCCGTATCCGCCATCCTCCAGGAATCTGAGCTCGAATTGAAACATCTTGAGAATCTCAGCGTTGTCTCTCCTCATAAATTACCTCACCACAACTAGGGTATTACCAACCCGTTTCGGCCGCCATGACCGCAGTCACGCTAGAGTGTGATTTAGATCACATCGCAAGAACTTGGTCCGCTGTGTTCCGTACGAAGCGTCAATTCCAATCTTGTGATTTCAAACACAATCAGGTGTATCTGCGCGCACAGATCAAATGATTGCCCATTTCAGATAATTGGATCCGAAAGAAGTTAGTGGAGTGCCCTGGCCGGTTCGGACCGGCTTCACTCAGCATTTTGATTCTGGAAAGTGTGCAATGTTGAGCAGTCGCCGCTTGTGAATCGCTCTAACATCATGGACTCATCCGCTTTTCAAGGAAATATCCATGACAACCGGTGAACTCGAACTTAGGACTACGAGTAGCGCATTCGAGGGAGGAACCAAATGGTTCTTACGCAATCTGGGCATTCACTAAGCGGAATCTTTTCGAAGCTTTTTGCGATCCTGTGGCTAGTTGTTCTCTCCGTGCCCAGCGCGCACGCCGTTCCCAGCTACTCACGGCAAACAGGACTCCCCTGCGCGTCCTGCCACTACGCTCCACCCGAGCTGACACCGTTCGGTAGAACGTTCAAGCTGGAAGGCTACACGTTTACCACCAAGCCGGAGGTGAGTGATGAAAAAAAAGGCCACAATGCCGCGCTACACCTGCTTGAGGCGTTTCCTCTTTCCATCATCTTTGATACCTCGCTGACAGTCATAAAATCTCCTCAGCCAGGTACGCAGAATGGCAATTTCCAATTTCCGCAGGCGGCATCGCTGTTCCTAGCCGGGGCGTGGACGAACGACATCGGCAGCTTCGTGCAGGTCACTTATGATAGTCAGGGCGATCACTTCAGCTGGGACAACACCGATATTCGTTTTGCCAAACACGCCGGTACACTATTCGACAAACCCATCACCTACGGGCTAACGCTCAACAATAATCCCACCGTCGAGGATCTATGGAACAGCACGCCTGCCTGGGGTTTTCCGTTCACGGGAAGTAGTTCGGCTCCAGGGCCTTCGGCCGGGGCGCTGATCAACGGAGGCCTGGCCCAGGATGTGGCGGGAGTGGGAGGGTACGCCATGTGGAACGAGCACTGGTATCTCGCAGGAACAATGTATCGGTCAGAACATATCGGGGGCGCGCAGCCCAATGCAGGAACGGGATTCCCCCTCAATATCAGGGGCGTCGCGCCGTACTGGCGGGCGGCCTGGCAGACTTCCTCCAAGAACAATTACCTCGAAATCGGAACCTACGGCATGCACGTAAAAAGTACTCCGAATTCGGTCGTTGGCCTGATGGATGGCTACACCGACTTTGCCGGAGACTTTCAGTATGACCGAACGATTCCGCAGTTCAAGAACGACGTGCTTTCTTTCCGCGGTACGTACATTCGCGAGAACTCGTCTCTTCCGGCGACTTTCGCCGCCGGTGGGGCCGCGCAGGTCGCGCATCATCTGAACACGGCCCAGGCAAATGTGGAATACCACTATGGCACGCGACTTTCCGGGACAGTTGGATTTTTCGATATAACCGGAACCCGGGATCCGCTGCTGTTCGCTCCAGCTTCAGTTTCCGGAAGCGCCAGCGGAAGCCCCCAGAGTAATGGATACATTCTGAATGTTTCGTGGTGGCCCCAACAGAACGTTGATCTCGCCGTGCAGTACACGGGTTATCTTCGATTCAATGGTGGGCAGACAAATTACGACGGCGCGGGACGGAATGCAACGGCAAACAACACGATCTTCGTACTCGCACGATTCGTTTTCTGAGCTCTCAGAATGATGTAGACTCCTAGCCTGAAGAAAGCGCAACTTCGAACAAGCCGGGAGTCTGCGGCACGAGACAAGAGATTCCAGCTTATGCGACGGACCGGCTCAATGATTTTTTGAGGAGATAGACATGCGACAGCTTTTTCTGTGCCTTATTCCAGCAGGCATCTTGTGCTGCCTGGCTCTGCCATCCGCAGCGCAGGCCCAATCCGATGCCGCCAAAATTTACAAAGCGAACTGCGTTATCTGCCACTCGGCCGATGGTAGTGGAGACAGCGCAACCGGCAAGGCAATGCACGCCAAGGACCTGCGCTCCGAGGAAGTTCAGAAGCAAAGCGATGCGGAATTGGCAGAAGTGATCACCAAGGGTAGAGGGAAGATGCCTGCTTTCGGTGCGAAGCTTAAGCCAGAGGATGTAACCAAACTCGTAGCTTACATCCGAGGCATGGCTAACAAGAAATAACGGGTCTTTCAAGGTACGGCTTGGAAGCAGGGCACGGTTACAGACCTAGTGAGGGCAATCGAGGATTCGCATGCTCGAACGCGCCGGACATCCGGAAAACACGATATCTAAACCTTCACTGTCTGGATTGCCGCTCGAAAGCAGGCGCTCGTTTCTTGGCGTGTTGCTTGGCCTCGGCTCATTTTTTGTCGGTGCATTGCTTTCGGTGCCGCTCATTCGCTTCGCACTTTTCCCGTTGCTCCGCCGGACAACTGAAGTTAAGAATTCACCCGTGGGCAAACTCGGCGAGTTCTCGTCCTTGACCGAGCCCGTGATGCGCACTATTCAGATCGAGCAAGTCGATGGCTGGCGCAAAGCCGTATCCGAAAAAGCGGTTTATGTGACGAAAGATAGTCAGGGGCAGCTTCAGGTACTCACATCTATCTGTCCGCATCTCGGTTGCACCGTCCCGTGGAACAAGGAAAAGAAGCAGTTTGTTTGCCCGTGCCATGGCGCTACTTTCTCCGTGGATGGGACTCGTGTCAGCGGTCCCTCGCTGCGGGGAATGGATACGCTGCAAACATCGATTGAAAACGGCCAACTCCGAGTGCGATTCCAATATTTCCGGCAACTCGTCTCGGACAAGGAAGTCATCGGTTAGGGAAGGAACTCCCGAGGGATGCATTCAACGAGTAACAGCGAGAGTGGCGTTACGGCGCTCCCCCAAACCGGCCTATGGGGATGGCTCAACCGTCGAACGGGCCTGGATGATTTGCTTCGGGCCGCTCTCGATGAACCCATTCCCGGCGGCGCTCGGTTCGCTTACATATTCGGCTCTGGACTCTTGTTCATTTTCATTTCGCAAGTGATCACCGGCATATTCCTTGCGCTTTACTACGTGCCCTCCGCCGATCACGCGCACACCACGGTCGCTTACATCACAAAAGCGGTTACGGCTGGGTCTTTTCTTCGTAGCCTGCATGCCTACGGGGCCAGCGCAATGGTTGTCGTCTTGTTTCTCCATCTGTCACAAACTTATTTATTCGGATCGTATAAAGGACGGCGCGAGCTTCTTTGGCTCTCGGGATGCGCGCTGTTTGGGCTAGTCCTGGCAATGGCCTTCACTGGGTACCTGCTCCCCTGGGACCAGAGAGCTTATTTTGCGACTGCCGTAGGAACGAACGCCGTCAGCGAAGTTCCATGGATTGGGGAGAGCATTAAGCGCTTGATGCGTGGTGGAACGGAAATGGGTACGCTCACCATCTCACGGTTCTTCGTGGCTCATGTTTTTCTTATTCCTGCGGGTATCTTTGCGCTCGTGGCTGCTCACATTTTTTTATTTCGCAAAGCTGGAGCCGCCGGACCGGTCAACGAAGATCCTTATCATCCAAAACAGCGGGCAGAGCTCTTCTACCCGCGCCAAGTGTTGATGGATCTTTCCCTGACGGCGCTGCTCATCATAGGACTCGGATTGCTCTGCTTTTTTGTGCCGATCCAGTTGGGTCCACCGGCGAATCCCGCAGACGCGCAATACGTACCGCGGCCAGAGTGGTATTACCTGCCCATATTTCAGTGGCTGAAATTTTGGCATGGGTCAGCCGCCATCGTCGGCGTGCTGGTGATTCCAACCGTCCTGGTGTTGGCCGTCCTCGCGCTTCCCTTTCTGGATCGCGGCGTCGAACGGCGCCCTTGGAAGCGGCCTGCAGCGATGGGAGCGTACGCATTCGTGGTGTTCTCGCTGGCCGGCCTCGGTTTCCGCAGCCAGTACGCGGATCGGCACGACTCTGGAGTGGCTCAGCAATTGGCGAAGCAGACGGCCGAAGAAGAAGAGTATTCACGCAAACCATTCGAGCCAGACCTTTCTTCCGCGTCGCTTGCTGCCGCGAACGTGACACTCGCCGATCCG
Organism: uncultured Acidobacteriota bacterium; assembly: GCA_963832245.1. Taxonomy (GTDB): domain Bacteria; phylum Acidobacteriota; class Terriglobia; order Terriglobales; family Acidobacteriaceae; genus JABDBE01. Next base: position 1,312,462 of record CAWHTG010000002.1, on the reverse strand, counting down.
CTGGCCGCAAAAGGGAAGACCATTTTCGAAGGGCAATCGTGCAATGCCTGTCACGGTGACGGCGGAGTGGGCACGGCCGCGGCTCCAGCGCTTATCGGCATAGCGACAAAGTTGTCACCTGACCAACTGGCTGATGTCTTCAAGCACCCAACCGCGAAGATGAACGCTGGCGGCATGCCGCCCGTTGACCTGCCGCCGGATGATTTGAAAGCGTTGATCGCGTACGTCGAGGGTTTCAAATAGCCACATCTAGGCTGCCACCGTTGCAGAACCACTTGCCTAAGACTTACTAGTGATCAGTGTCGTACGCGGGAATCCGCGAACTTCCTTAGTTGCTACAAATGCCAGGGTTGTGCCCGTTCATTGGTACCAAAGCAACAAGGACACAGTACGTTTCGCGGTGTCGCAGTTCTCAAGGAGGCCTTAAGAATGCCTTTACCCAACAAGGAACGACACCGCACAGGACGCATTGGCTGGCTGCGCGCGGCGGTATTGGGCGCGAACGACGGCATACTTTCAACATCGAGTCTGCTGCTTGGTGTCGCAACTGCTCATGCGACGCACAACAACATATTGGTCGCGGGGGTCGCCGGCCTGGTCGCTGGGGCTATGTCGATGGCTGCCGGTGAGTACGTGTCTGTCCACTCACAGGCAGACACAGAAAAGGCCGAACTCCAGCTTGAGGGCGCGGAACTCAAAGCAGATGATGTGGGGGAGCACAAGGAACTGACGGCAATCTACGTCGCTCGCGGGCTCGACCCTTCACTCGCCAAACAGGTCGCCCAGCAACTGATGGCCCATGACGCAATAAGCGCGCATGCTCGCGACGAACTCGGCATCTCCGAGACTCTCCGCGCGCGTCCGATTCAGGCGGCGTTGGCGTCGGCTGGCAGCTTCGCTGTCGGAGCGGCCATGCCTCTCTTGGTGACTGCCATAGCCCCGGCGGCGGGGCTGTTCCCCCTTGTCTCTGGAACTTCACTGGTCTTTCTCGCCGTTCTAGGCGGGTTGGCTGCACGCGTGGGCGGCGCAGGAGTGACGGTGGGAGCAATACGAGTCACGTTCTGGGGTGCACTGGCCATGGCGATGACCGCAGGTGTCGGGGCGCTGTTCAGAGCAGTTGCGTGAGCGGAGCCAACCGGAGGCTGGCGCGGTTATGTACCACCTGACCAGCGTATGCAGCCGACCGCGTTGTCGCGCCGCATCCGATGTGCGGGCTCCATATTTTAAGTTTTTGCTCAGAATTGAGACGACGTAATGAAACGGAAATGCAACGCCAGCAGCTTTCTGGTTGTGGTGGTCCTGCTCGTGGTCGCCCGTCTCGGACTTGCCCAGTCAGTGCAACCCGGTCCAGCAGCGCAGGACCAAGAGCCATACGATCGAGCAAGCCGAAGAAACCGTCGTCGATCAGGCGACGGTAGCTCGGACGATCGCTGAACTTCAGGCCGAAATCGAAATCTTGCGGAGGCTTGAAACATAGGCCCTGACAGTTCGTCGCAGTGGAACGGACAAGAAATGGGAAGAGCTCTCCGGGCTGTTGCAGAATCATGCGGAGATGTTCGATGCCCACGGCCATCGTCGCAAGCTGGTCATCTTTACCGAACATCGCGACACCTTGAACTATCACGCCACTAAAAACGGAAGCCTCGCGTGCAAACCTCCCATTGCCCGAGGAAGTCGCGGAGCTGCTGCGCCAGTGGCGCTCCATCACTCCTTACAATCAACCGGGGGATTGAATCTTTGCTTCGCCTTACACTCACGGCCCGCGTCCATTCTGGCCCGCCCAGTTGCTCAAGACTCACATCAAACCAGTAGCGCTCACCGATGGGCTTCCGGGCATCGGCTGGCACAGCTTCCGGCACACAGTGAGCGCTTGGGGCAAGGAAGCGGGTCTCGAATTGGATGAAGTCAAGACCCTTCTGCGTCACGAGAACATCGTGACTACATCCGACGTGTACGGCGACATGGGGCTCGACGCGAAGCGACGAATCCAACAACGGATGGTCGAATTCGTCAGGCGGCAAGCCTCAGACGAAGCTTCAAAACAGGAAGCCGCCCGGCAACAAAAAGTGCCTGTTACCGTTCACTAACTTCAGGTGACCCTTATCTGACCCGGATTCTTTTTGCTGATTTTCCCAAAGTCCAGGAGAAAATTGGCTCCTCAGGTAGGACTCGAACCTACAACCCTCCGGTTAACAGCCGGATGCTCTGCCATTGAGCTACTGAGGAGTGTTGCGGGGGGCGCGCCCGAAGGGCGCGCGGATCCCTTTTCGAATTCCATCATATCATTGGCGGGGATTGTGGGGCTTTTTAAGTTTGGGTGCGGCGTCGTATTTGGATATTTTTTATTTCTGGTTTGTTACCCTAGAGACCGGGGCGAGGTTCTGCTCTCGCTTGCAACTGCCACCAAGAGGTGCTCATGGCGGGAGGTCGTGATTTGGTGTGGATGATTTTTTTGTTCTGCTGTTTTTTGCTGGCCGGCACGGTCTGGGCTGAGGACAGCTCTTCCGCCGCCATAACTGCGCCTGCGGGACCGCCGAAGGCTAAGGTTGACGTTGTCGAAGACACTTTCCCTGGACATAAGATTGCCGACTCTTACCGGTGGTTGGAGGATGCGGATAGTCCGGCGACGCAGGAGTATGTTCGGCAGGAACTGGCTTACACTCGCGGCATTCTGGATCCGCTGCCGGGGCGCAGCCGGATCCATCAGGAACTGACCGAACTACTTTCAATCGGAATCGTGGGCACGCCGCAAATTGGGGGGAAGTATTATTTCTACATTCGCCGCGAGGGGACGCAGAACCAGCCTGTGCTTTTGGTGCGAGAGGGCGTTCACGGGAAAGACCGGGTGTTGGTCGATGTGAATCTGATGTCGGCGGACGGCACTGTGGCGCTCGATTGGTGGGCGCCTTCGGATGATGGCAGGTATGTGGCTTACGGCACTTCGCGGGGCGGTTCAGAAGAGAGCACGCTGCGGATCGTTGAGACCGCCAGCGGGAAGTTGTTGCCTGACAGCATTGATCGGGCACGGCATGCGAACGTTGCATGGAAGAAGGACAACTCCGGTTTTTATTATGGACGCACTCCGAAAAAAGGCGATGTGCCTGCCGGTGAGGAGGTCTATCACGTCAAGATTTTCTATCATGCCCTGGGCAGCGATCCGGAAAAAGATGCATTGATTTTTGGCGACCGTCCCAGCGCACAGGATATACCGGTGGCGCAGCTCGCGGACGACGATGATCGCTGGCTCCTGATCACCGTGTTTGAAGGCTACACCAAAACTGAAATGTATCTGCAGGACCTGCAGGCGGGAACGCCGCCGGTCGAGGTCACAAGCGGCAAAGATTTCAGTTACAGCGGCGAGATTTTAAAAGGGCAGCTGTACATTTTTACCAATGAGGACGCGCCTCATTATCGCGTTTTGCGAGTGGACGCGCACAAGCCGGGGCGCGCGTTCTGGCGCGAAATCGTTCCCGAGTCGGACGCGGTCTTTAAAAATGTCGGGGTGGTCCATGGCAATCTCATGGGCTTGTATGAGAAGAACGCCACTTCCCTGCTGAAGATTTTCGGGACGGATGGACACTTGCTATCGGATGTGAAATTGCCGGGGCTGGGTTCGATCACCGGGATCGGAGGGAAATGGGATAGTGAGGAAGCCTTCTTCGGGTTTGAGTCGTTCACGGTTCCGCCTAGCGTTTACAGCATCGACTTCAAGGGGAATGACGCTGCGGAGCTGTGGGCCCGCGTGGACGCGCCTTTGATTGATCCCTCGGCTTACGAAGTTAATCAGGTTTGGTTCACGTCGAAGGACGGAACCAGGGTTCCGATGTTCGTCTTCCACAAAAAAGGTTTGGTGCTGAACGGCAAGAATCCCACTGTGCTGACCGGATACGGCGGATTCAATATCAGCCTCACTCCGAGCTTTGCCGGGGATCGCTATTTGTGGCTGCAGCACGGCGGCGTTTTCGCCGTCGCCAACCTGCGCGGCGGGTCCGAGTTTGGAGAAGACTGGCACCGTGCCGGCATGCTGGATAAAAAGCAGAATGTGTTTGACGACTTCATCGCGGCGGCTGAGTATTTGATTGCGCAGAAATATACGGATAAAGATCATCTGGCGATTCGTGGCGGATCGAATGGGGGACTGCTGGTGGGAGTGGCGCTGACGCAGCGTCCCGATCTGTTTCGTGCCGTGGTTTGCGCAGTTCCGTTGCTCGATATGCTGCGCTACCAGCACTTTCAAATTGCCAAGCTGTGGATTCCGGAGTACGGGTCGGCGGATGATCCCAAGCAGTTTGATTGGCTCTATGCTTACTCGCCTTATCAGCATGTGAAGGCCGGGACGGAATATCCGGCCGTCCTTTTTATGACGGCGGATGGCGATACGCGCGTCGATTCCATGCATGCCAAGAAAATGGCGGCTCTGATGCAGGCGGAGGCAGCGAACGGGCAGAGCCGGGAGCGACCGATATTGTTGCGGATTGAGCCTAAGGCTGGGCATGGCGCGGGCAAGCCGATTACCAAGCAGATTGAGGAATTGACGGATGTTTATTCGTTTTTGTTTTGGCAGTTGGGGGTGAAGGAGTAGTGGTGTGGATATCCGCTGGAAAACATCCCGCCTGGCCCCAGTTTCCTCCCCGTTTCTTCAAAAGCCACCTCCCCAAGAGTCAATGAGTCTAATAGATTTATCGCCAACAATGAGTTGACACCACCCACGTTGACGGGGTTATGTATGATGACGGGAAGCTGGCATACGTGGGGACACCAACACTTAGTTCGCAAGGCACATCGGAGATGCCCGGCCTTCCGGGATCGTCGGATGGACTCAGCGTGGCAAGCGAGTGTTTCAAAGGAGTGTCATGCGAATTCTGCTTTACAACCCTGACAACGGGGTCACCCGCAACTTCATGCCCCACCTCTGGATGTTTTTGCTGCAAGCCCTCACCCCTGCCGGCCATGAAGTCCTGCTGGTCGATGGCAATGCCCAACCGATGGACGAAACCCAAATTGCGCAATTCGTCCGCGACCAGAACATCGGGCTGGTTGGGATCGGTGCCATGACCAGGATGGTCGCCAGGGCGTACCGCATGGCTGACGCGATTCGGGCGGCGGGCGTTCCCGTGGTCATGGGAGGGCCGCACGTGACCGAAGAGGCCGATGAAGCTCTCGGCCGCAATGGTGGGCCGCGTCATGCCGATGCCGTTGCCTTGGGAGAAGCCGATGAGACCTGGCCGCAAATCGTGGAAGATGCTGTTCGCGGTGAGCTAAAGGAAATCTACGCGCCTGTTGATGGTATGGGCAAGGAGCGCAAACCTTCCCTGAATCCCTATCCCGCGATTCCATGGGACAAGCTTGATCTCCGCCAGTTCAATCTCGTTCCCAAACTGGTGCACCCCTTGCTCAAGAATTTCCGGGAAGGCTGGGGAACATTTCGCATCGTGCCGGTTGAATCGGGACGAGGCTGTCCTTACGGCTGCGAGTTCTGCACGGTCACCGGATTCTTCGGCGACTCCATTCGGTTCCGGACGAATGAAAGCGTCGTTAACGAATTGCTCCTGCTGAAAGCCCGCGCCCGTGAGGAGGGAGGCCAGATCGCGGTTTTCTTCATCGACGACAACTTCGCCATCAATGTAAAGCGCACCAAATCACTGCTGCGTGACATCATCGCAGCGAAAGCCCAAGTCTTTTGGGTGGCGCAGATCAGCGCCAATCTGCTGCGCGACGAAGAACTGGTTGATTTGATCGCTGCCTCCGGAGGCAAGTGGATCTTTATCGGCATGGAGTCGGTCGATCCGGTAAATCTGAAGGACGTGAATAAAGGATTCAATAAGCCCGGCGAGTATGCCGCCGTGCTTGAGCGTCTGGCAAAACGCAATATTTACGCGATCACCTCGTTCATCGTCGGCATGGATAACGACACTCCGGGAGTCGCCGAACGCACCTTGCAGCAGGTCCGCTCATGGCCTCCGGGCCTGCCGATCTTCGGACTGCTCACGCCGTTACCCGCAACGCCCTTATACAAGCGGCTGGAGGCCGCCGGACGACTCACGCGCCCTCGGCACTGGCTGGATTTCGTTCCGTTCACCATGGCGCACACTCCGCTGAGGATGACGATCGAAGAAGCGCATGCCGAACTGAACTACGGCTGGGCTCACTCCTACAGCCCAGAGGCGCTGGCTCAGGCAGTTGCGTCGCTGGACGATGAGCATGTGGGTGATCGTGTCAATATTTTCCTGGCGCGTCTTTGTTTTCGCGGAATCTATTTCCCGATGCTGAATAAGTCGTCGTGGCTGCGGGTCCTTATCGAGAACCGCCGAACGATACTGAGGCTGTTCAAAGAGGGAGTGTTCCGATGGGTGCGCCCACGAAATTCTGTGAGCCAGGATTCCCTTGACGTCGCAACGCCCAACGTCAGCGGCGAAGCCAATCCTTAAACACATTTCCTGGAGAGCGGTGCACGACCCAAGGCTCGCCTCGCCGCAAAGAGTGGGGCACCCGGCCGCCTCAATTGTCACGCGCGCACCAAATCATCGTCAGCAAGACGAACACTGCGGAAGCGGCTGCGGTGGTCATTCACGGCCCTCAATTTTGGTGGGTAGGGTGAAAGCAAAACATGCGCCACACGGGAAGTTGTCGGCAGCCCACAATCGGCCACCATGTGATTCGATGATGGAGCGGCTGATCCGTAGTCCCATGCCAGTGCCGTGAGGCTTGGTGGTAAAAAACGCATTGAATATCTGGTCCGCCCGCTGCGAGGGAAGTCCTATGCCGGTATCGCTGACGGACACTTGAAGTTGCTCGTTTTCAGCCCGCTGAGACGTGATGGCTAACGCCCGTGTTCCGTCCACATCTTTCATTGCATCGATGCTGTTAATGATCAGGTTCATGGTGACCTGCTGCAATTGCACGCGATCTCCCATAATCTGGGGAAGGTCTTCCGACAGTTCTGTGCGCATTGAGATGGAGTATCGGGTAGCCTCGCCGCGCAACAACTCGACCATTCCTCGAATAATCTCGTTTACATCAACCAACTCTGGTTGCGAAATCTCCTTCTTGAAGAGCGAGCGGATCCGGCTCATGATCTCGGTGGCTCGGGCTGCATCCTTGACGACTCTTGATGCAGCCGCGCGGGCCTCATCGAGATCAGGCTGATCGCGCGCAAGCCAGCGCAAGCAAGTATTGGCGTCGGTAACGGCGGCGGCAATCGGTTGATTCACCTCGTGCGCGAGAGAGGCGGTCAGCTCGCCCATCGTTGTGATGCGGCTGATGCGCGCCAGATCCGCCCGCGCCTGACGCAAGGCTTCTTCCGCCTGCTGCCGCTCTGTGACGTCAATCACCGTGCCGACGAATTCAACGAGATCGCCAGATGGACTGAAAACGGGATGGCCTACGGTGTGGATGTCTCTGATCTTGCCGCCGGGATGAACGATTCGGTAATCGAACTCGAACCCCGATTTGTCACGCACTGCAGCCTCGAGCGTTTTCCTAATCCTCGCTTGATCATCCGGGTAGAGGCGTTGAAAGAATGCTTCGAATCGCGGTTGTCCACCGTGCGGATCAAAACCTAATACGCGGTAGCATTCCTCGGACCAGTATCTCATCTCTCCCGTTGCTGGAGCCCACGCCCAACTGCCCGTATGGCTGAGTCTCTGCGCTTCCGCTAAGTACGCCTCGCTCTCCCGAAGGGTCTTTTCCGCCTCCTTTGCTACGGTGACGTCCATCACCGCTCCTACGAACTCTACGCCGCCCGATTCATCGTTTAAGGGACGCGCCACAACGTGGACATGCTTGACGGAACCATGTGGCATCAGCAAGCGATATGCATGCTCAAACCCCTCGCCATCCTGTGTCGCGCGTTTAATTGTCTGTTGCACGAGGGCCGCGTCTTCCGGATGAACCCGTTGGAGGACCAGTTCCACGGTCGGTGTCAGGAAATCAGTGCGCTTAGTTGAAATTGTAGCCGAGCTCCCCGAGGAACTGGTGGTTGCCCTTAGTCACGCCAGCATTACCGATCTGGTAGCAGCCGTAGAGTGTGAGCTTGGAAGTGGCCTTCACGATCACCCCGGGACTGACGTAGCCTGCAGCGTTATTACCAGTGGTCCACTCAGCGGCGACGGTGAGGCGCTTGTAAATCGGCTGCTCCAAGGTAAACTGCCCTCCCGCGCGCTGCGCGGGCGCCACCACATTTTTTGTGAAGTAATATCCGCCGAAGCCAATCCTTGTTCCCTTACGGAAGACCTTCGCAAACTCGGCGTAGAAGTAATTGCCCGCGTTGTACTCCCGCTTGCGCGCAGGGAAAAATACGTTATCCCCGACGAAGAATGACCAACCCGAATTGCCGCCGTCCCACAGCCGCCACTTCACGGTAGGAGAAATGGTTAGCTGACCAGAAGAGGGTTCACTCAGTCCAATGAAGTTAACGCCGGCCTCGATGCGATCGCCGAGGCCCACAACCACACGAGGCGTGAAGGTGTAAATCGGGTCCACCGGTCGAGCGGTGCCGTCGAGTTCGCCGTAAACCTTGCCTTGGTCGAGGATGTCAGGGCTTGGAACATCGAAGACGGTTTCCTGCCCAAGGGCCGGGAGAGCGAGAAATGGAAGCACTAGCAAGAAAAAGGCCAGCAGTCTGTGCATGATCAGACCCGGACGGCGAAATCAGACGACGAAGCTGTTTTAAAACGCTAATCTTATAACATGTATTCTGCCTGTCCCGCTCCTCGAAGCCCTCAGAACGAACACTTCAACGAAAACTGAATCAACAGCGGCGTCCCCACCACCGAAGCGATCGCGGCGGAACCCGACCTGAGTAACTAAGCAATTGACGGTGGAGTTATCACTAAAGTGAGAAGCCCAGACTGGCTGGCCTGGGCCTACGTGTTTGATCCCGCGCCGGAACCTGATCGCCAATAGAAGTGCAGAGATCCTTCGTTGGGAGCCGCTCGCGACCGAGCGACTCCACTTCTTCAGGATGACATTCATGGGTGGATCGCAGAATGGCGGTTGTTTATTCATTTCTGTTCTGGTCGGGCGATGAGTGAACGCAGCTTGTCCGAGGTTCGCGTCTTCCCACCTTTTGCGGAGAAGGAAAGGATGGGGCGCCCCGTCTGTTTTTTGTTGTTTGAGTTTTTAAGACCGGGCCGCCCGCTATCGGGGCCAGGGTTCCCTCCTACATGAGCTTGAACGCTCGCGCTACAGACTCGAATATTCGGGGAAATTTAGGTGTGGGGATGTTATTATAGCTATTGGTAAATTTTTAATGGATAGAATAGCTCGTTCAATAAGGGATCGGGTGGTTGTTAAATCTCATGATTACTGAATCGATTGTTTTGGCGGAGTTGACTGGGGTGGTTGAGAATGTGGCCGGCTTGCGGCGGCGGACGAATCCGAAGCGTACGGGGGAGCTTTCGGAGGCGGCATTTCTTTTGAAGGCGACGAGCATGGGGTTTCGGGTGGCTAAGCCTTGGGGCGACAGCGAACGCTACGACTTTATTGTGAATGCGGGCGGGCGGCTGTGGCGGGTGCAGCTTAAGTCTACTGCGGTGGTGCATGCGCGCGGGTATGAAGTGCAGCCGCTTTATAGCGTTTACCGACGGGGCGGCCGGGGCAAGGGTGGGTACACGGCGGATGAGATTGACGTTTTGGCGGTGCACATCCGGCCCTGCGATGTTTGGTATGTGATCCCGGTGGAAGCGTTGGCGCTGGCGAAGAATCTGCGGTTTTATCCGGACATCGAGTGCAAGTGCGCGCGATGGGAGAATTATCGCGAGGCATGGCGGGTGATGGGCGGGGAGTAATTTATCCAGTTCCCTGCGGGGCCTGAATCTGGTTTGCTCTTACCCAGGGCTTACGCCCTGGGCTAAGTTATTTCGCCCCTTCGGGCTGCTCCTACTGTCTTTGGCTTCGGTGGTGACGACGCTTGCTTTGATCCGTCATTGCCGAGCTTTGCTCGGCTGGACAGCCGAGGGCGGCTGTCCCTACGTGTTCGATCCCCCGGCTGAACCTAATTCCCGGGTGCTGAGAGTGCAGTGATCCTTCGTGGGAGTCGCTCGTTTCCGAGCGACTCCGCTTCCCCAGGATAACAATCATGGTGGATCGAGGAATTCGTCCTGAATCGAATCTACTGGAGTTACCTTCGTTATGTTCGCGTTGCCCTTGGCCCCAACTAAGCTTGAGGTCTGCGGGTATCACACTATGCAGCGCTGGATTCCGGTCGCGTTCCTGGCATTTTCGACGGCGGGCGTCGTCCTGTGTGATCGTTTCTCTGTCGCGCAGCAAGACCAACCGGATGCCAGGCGCAAGGTGCTGAGCCGGGTGGCCCCAACCTATCCGGATCTGGCTCGCAGGACCAATGTCCATGGGGTCGTGAAGTTGCTGGTCGTGGTTGCGGCAGACGGTAAGGTAACGTCCACAGAAGTCGTGGGTGGAAACCCGGTACTCGCGCAGGCGGCGGTTGAGGCGGTGCGCAAGTGGAGATACGAGGCAGCGCCTCAGCAGACTTACACACCGGTCGAACTACGATTTGACGCTCACTGAATACTTCATTCCTTTACTTTTTACTTTTATGTATTTTCGCTCGAGTACCCGCCGGCGCTTTCCTCTTCAATTTGGTCTGATTGTATTCAACGGCGGCACCGACGAGATTTTTTAGAGCACGCTCATTAATCTTATCGCCCTCGAACAAATCGATCGCTCGCCACTGGTTGCCTCCGAGGCCCGCGTTGAAGAGTTTGTCAGGATCTGGGAGGTTCGCCCCGTGGGAAAAGGTAAGCTTCACCTTATCTTTGTGGGCGTTGCCGACCGCGATCATTCCGTCGCGAGACCACACTGGGCTTCCCATCCACTTCCATTCCTCGATGATCTCCCGGTCGGCCTCAAGGATGCTCTTGCGGACGCTGGCCAGCGTTTTGCCGCGCCAGTCTGTGAGTTTTGCGATCAGCTGGTCAATACGTTCCGATGGATTCATTGGATCATTATGCCTCAAACTCTTTTCCCGTTTTCGTGCGAGTGGTTTTATTGGGTAGGGGAGCCAATTTCCAGCTTTCGGTATACTTCTCGCCAGCGGAGGCGACCGCGTCGAGCGCTCGAAACTGAGATGAAACTAACGAAAACACACTTAAGGTGCACAATGATTATCCTATGCTGGAGCTTGTTGATGGGGTCAGCCAGCGGCGCGGATCAGAATTCCGACCAAGCGGCGATCCGCCAGACCGTGATGGGATTACAAGAGGCGTGGAATCGCCATGACATGAAAGCATTCGCGAATCTGTTTGCAGAAGATGCGGATTTTGTGAACGTCGCGGGCGCGTGGTGGAAAGGCCGTGCCGAGATTGAGCAGAAGCATCGTGCCGCGCATGCGACGATATTTCGAGACAGCACGCTTTCCGTCGAAGAAGTGGACGTAAGATTTCTCACGCCAGACATTGCCATCGCGCACGTTTTAACCGCGCTCGTTGGGCAGAAAATGGCGGACGGCACTGTGGTGCCACCGCGACGAGCGCTTCTAACCCAGGTGCTGCAAAAACAGAGCGGAAAGTGGATGATCGTCGCCTCTCACAACACCGATGTCCGGCCGCCAACGCCGGGTGCCCCATCCTAACGTCGCGGAAATAGTCCGATCCCAACCTCACTCTGGTTTTGCGACGTTAGGGTGGGGATTTTGACTTTTAACCGTTGGACGTATTGCGCCCCATCTCGCTCGAGTTTTACAAGGGACGGGTGGCCCACTCAAGCCCGGTTTTGGCTTGACCGGCGATGTTCCGATCTCCCCAACTCTGTCATCCCGACTCAACTCTGTCATCCCGACCGGAACAGATCATCGCCAAGCGATGATCTTTGGAGTGGAGGGACCTGCTGTTTAATGTTTGCATCGGACCGTGGCTGGCCCACCTTTGCGATTCTGCAAAGCTGGGGACTGATGCAGCCTGCGTCCCGATTTTACACCCGTGACCGCCGACCTCATCGTTCCCACCTTTACAAGGAACGTAAAGGTGGGCCAGCCCCCCTCCATTGAAACTTATGGAAGCCCTGTTCCGTAAAATGCAGTTGAGGGCACATCAATGACAGCTCAAGAAATGACAATACGACATGATCCTCAGACACCGCCAGCGGACTCGACAACCAAGCGAATTTTCATTGGTCCGAATGGCTTGCGCGCGGGATGGCGCCTGCTAATCTTCATGGCGATCATCATGGCAATGTCGGCCGTGGCGCGAATGATCATAAGGCGCTTCTTCCCGGCCGCGCTGGATCCGGCGCAACTGACACCTATGAGAATCATCGCGCCGGATCTACTTGTCTGCTTCATCTTGACGGTTGCGGCCTGGATCATGAGCAAGATTGAAGGCCGCAGGCCGGGCCAATATGGCCTTCCCAAAAGCGAAGCGCTGGGGAAAAACTTTCGTGTAGGACTATTGATAGGCCTGCTCGCTACCAGCAGTACGGTGCTGGCAATTTTCGCCCTGCATGGCGTACGGTTCACCAGTGTGGCGATCCATGGCACCGCGATTTTGACCGCAGCGGCCGCCTGGGGGCTGGCATTTTTGCTTTCCGGCTTGGCCGAAGAATTCTTGTTTCGCGGATACGCGCAGTTCACACTGACGACTGGCATGGGATTCTGGCCGTCCGCATTTTTGCTCTCTGGTTTATTCGGGCTGGTTCACGCCAGCAATGGCGGAGAAGCCGTTTTGGGAGATCTGTCGGTGGTTTCGTTCGGTTTGTTGTTGTGCCTGTTTCTCCGCCGGACGGGAAATTTATGGTGTGCGGTCGGCTTTCACCTGGGATATGACTGGGGTCAGACGTTCTTGTACGGTGTTCCAAATAGCGGCTTACTACCCTCCCAGAATCTTCTCAACGCATCGTTTAGTGGGCCGCGCTGGCTGACCGGCGGAACGGTCGGGCCTGAGGCAAGTATCTTTTGCCCGATCGTCTTGGCCATCGTGGCAATCGTATTCAGCTTGAAATACCGCGACGCGCGATATCGACCGTTAAGCGCGCCGTCAGCTTCCTGAGTCGAGCCACGGAGAACGCAGAGGATCTCAATCTGGTCAATGACTGTAACGGGGATTCATCGTACTCCAGAAGCGGCTTCGACAGCTTTTCGATGTGCACCTACCTCATTGGGGCCCGGTGTCCCAGGTTCGCGCCCGTTCCTTGTAGATTCAGGCTCGTAACACCCGTTTTTCGGGCGCTAACCTGGGCTTCGCCATATTCCGAAGAAACAGCCCAGATGTCGTAGCTATAGATCGTCTTGCGCCATCAGGCCCACACAGTTCGCGCACTTTACGTTTCCCAGTTCGGGAACCGTCTTCAGGGCCCATCCACTTTCTCCTTGATCTCACTCCCTCGCCCTATGGTTTCAGGCGGTAGCTATCGCCCAGTTTTCCCGCTGCCTGCAGGTGTTTTCGCGCTCTCACCAGCTCAGCGATCTGCCGGATATGTCCCAGATCGTGCATGGTCCACTCATGCAGCATTTGTTGCAGGGTGATTTCACCGGCCTCCGGGTGCCTGGCGTGGCGTTCACCGGCGCTTCGCGGCAAGGTCCGCAGATACTCCACGTTGGTGTCGCGCTGCTCTTCAAAATGGTCGAAGGCATCTTCCGCATTGGCATTGCGGTACAACTCCAGGTACATCTGCGCCTCATCCGGCTCGAACTCCGGCAGTTCCTCACTCACGAACCGGTCCACGCGGGTTCGATAGCAGTGGCCCTCGGAATGGGAAAGATGCGCGAGCACTTCCGCTACCGAAAAGCGGTCGGGCGCGGGCTTCCATTCGGTATCTTCGACCGACAGGTCGCACATCAATCCGCGCAGGATCGCGGGGGTCGCTTCCAACTGGTCGAGGCAGTCTAATTCCAATTCTTGCGTCATGCGATTCATCCTACGATGTTCTCTCCGCCCCGCTATCGGCGTGCTCGAAAAGGTGAGCGTCCAAGTGACAACGCTCTCGGGATCATAGGCGTGTAAGACATGAGATGGTTCGCGCTAGACCCTAAGCGAGCCGCGGAACGCCCTACCGGCATAGTAAGATTCCGCACCGTTGTGATAGACGAAAACAGTGTCGAAGCGGCGATCACAAAAGAGGGCGCCGCCGAGTTTTCTGATAGCAGGAGGCGTTTTCACCCAGCTCGACGTTTTCGCATCGAACTCCCCAAGCGTCTGCAACTCTCGATATTGTTCTTCCGTCAAAAGCTCAACACCCATCGCAGCTGCCATATCCATGGCGTTATCTTTTGGTTTATTTTCTTTCCTTGAATCCAGCGCTTCACGGTCGTAGCAAAGACTTCTGCGCCCTTTAGGACTTTCCGCTGAACAATCATAAAAAATGTATTCGCCCGTCTTTTTATCCTGACCAACAACATCCGGTTCGCCGCCAGTTCTTTCCATTTCGTTGATTGACCACAGTTTTTCAGGATTAGCTTCCAGCCTTGCTTGCGCGTTAGCCCATTCAAGACCTTTGTGGCGGTTCATGTTTTTCTCAAAACGGGCTTTCCATGTTTTGAGTAGTTCTACACGTTGTTTTTTCGGAAGGGTTACGTTTGCCATTGTCGTGATCCAAGAAAGGGATGGGTAGCCTACTCAAACCCAAACCGGGCTTGAGTGGCACCCCCGTAAGATACTTAATGTGACGTGTTCATACCGTTGCTCGCGGCGCTCGTTTGGACACACACTGGATCGGCCAGAACGATGGTCCGGTTGATCGAACTGCCGACGGTTGGCGCCGGGCCCACAATGGTTCGCCAAGGACCACATCTCCACAAGTAGAGGCATTTTGCAGCACGCAGCTGTACGCTGTCACAACAGCAGTTGCCTTCGCGCGTGCCGAACGTATATGTAAAGACGAACATGGTCACGTCGTCGGTGCAATCGGGCGAGCAATAATATTTTGATTTCTGCGCGGTCTCCAGGGCCGCTCGTTGCAACATAGGTGGCCCGCTGACAACTTCCGCAGAGGTAACGCTACCGTCTCGATGAATGGCAATCCGTACTTTCACATCGCCCACTATGCGCGCTTGCCGCGCCAAGGGCGGATAGACTGGCGCAACCAGCGGGTACTGGGGCCAAAAGTACGCTCCCTCGCACTTTCCGCACTGGAGGACTGTGCTTTGGAGAACGGTGCGGCACCCGCCATCGAAACGAGGGCCAGAACCGCAAACTTTCGAATGCCTTTCATGCTAGCACCTTACCACTTGGGCGTTTCAACGCCGAACTGCTTGGCGTACTCGGCGTTCAACCGCTGCCATCCGCTGAACTTCATCGCCTCAGGTCCGACGATGCGGCCAATGGGAGTTCCGCCGAGAAGGTAATCCAGAACGTCGAAACAAATGTGCCACCCGGCAGCGCCCATTGCGATGAAGCGGTGACCGATGTTGGTCCACAGCGCAGGCGCGTGCCGCCACCCAAGGCTTCGAGTTCCCACCGCATATCGAAGCCACCCCAGTTGTACTCAAGCACCTCGGGAGCGTCGGCTCGCGTAACTTTTGTTTCGGTAACGCGCGGCGCGGGCGCTCCCACGGTGGTGAGCTTCACCGTGGTTCCAACCGTACCCAGGCTCCCATCGGCGTCGAAGGGAGCCCACTCGCGCAGATGCGCCGGGTCGGTTATCGCCTCCCAGACTTTTTCCGGCGAGTGGCGCAGTTCTCGGACGAGGATGAGCGTCCACTTCTCTTCATTGTTACCGTTTTGTCCCCGGTCCTTTCGTACCTGCGCCCCGCTGGCCGGACCCGGTGTGTACTGCTGCTCGCGATCGGTCATCTTCTTTCCCTTGTCTTCCTTTTCGTTGGTGTTGATGATCCATGCTGTTGATGATCCATGCGGTCGAGGTGGAGTTCGAGAGCATCTACGTGAGCGGACCAGAACCGGCGGAACTGAGCCAGCCAGGCATCCAACTCCTGAAGTGGTTCAGGTTTCAGCCGGTAGAGACGGCGCTGTGCGTCCACCGTGGATTCCACGAAACCGGCCTCGCGCAGCACTCGCAGATGCTTCGACACGGCTGGCTGCGGCATGCGAAGTTGGCGCTCGATCTCTCCAACCGACTGTTGGGACGAGACCAGGAGGCTCAATATCGCGCGGCGATTCGGCTCCGCAATGATTTCGAAGACTGATTCCACTCTCTCTTTATATACTCCAACGCGCATATACGTGTCAAGGTATATACATGCGACGGTTTAGTGCCAAGCGGGCCAGAAATAGGCAATGGGAAATTCCGTCACCCCACCGTTTCATTCATATTCCGCTGCATGGCATGCTGCATGAGCCCGCGCGCGCTGCGCAGCGAAAGTTTTTCCTTGATGTGGGCCTGATAGGATTCGACGGTTTTTACGCTGACGTGCAGGTCTTCAGCAATCTGCCGGGTTCCGTGAGCCTCTCCGATCAGGCGGAACACTTCCAGTTCGCGGTCGCTGAGATCGGCGATGGAAGAATTTCGCAGCGGGCCGGGCCGTAGCCAGCACGTGCAGCGCGCCCATCGCTTCCTCAGCTTCTCCGCAAACTGCAAGATCGGGCTCCGGTTGATCAGGGCTTCAAATTGGCGTGGCTAAGCGTAGAGGAACGGCCGGTCTCCGTGGCTTCTCCAGAAGTAGGCGAGGATGATCACGCTGGCGACCGCGGCGTACGCACACCATAGTGAGGTGAACGCGTAGCGCTTGAACTCCATTACAAGCAGGAGAATTGCCAGGTTTGCCGCGCCGAAGATCACCATCATCCTGATCTTCGAGAAAAACAGCGAGCCGCAAGTGGCAATCACATAGAGCAACGCAACCGCTGTGTTGTTGGTCGCTTGATTGATGTACACGATACTGTTTCCTTTAACGTAAAGCTGCAATGGGAATGCGGTCAGAGCCCAAAAAATATAGAGAGTGGTTGCTCCGCCGAGCACGAGGAACGGCAGCATCCGTCCGCGGCTCTTCCCGTTCGGCTCGAACAGCAGCACGCTCAGCGGCAGCAAAAAAGGGAGAAGCCCCTGCGCATAAAGCATGAACGCTGCGCCCATGTCGTGCGCCACCGCAGGCGAAAGAATGCCATCCAATCCCAGCCAGACGAAGCCCTCGATGAATTGATGAATGGCGAATAGCGCGGGCAGCGATGCGAAAAGCAGCTCGCGCCTGTGCTTCACCTTCGTCAAGGTGACGACGCCGACGGCGCCCAGAACTCCGCTGCCCACAAAGTTCGCTGTGGCGGAAAAACACACGGCCTGATTTTCTCCGTTGCGAGGATTACACTTATCACCGCGGAAGGCAAAACATTTCTCAGGATTGCAGCTTTACGGACTAAGAACTGGACGACAATAAGTATCCCGAAGGATTTGGCTGCCCCCCAGGGATTCGAACCCCGATATGCTGATCTAGAGTCCTTTCATGGACTCTGAAAACAAAGAAAATCCGGTCAATTCATCTGCAGATCGCGGCAAAGTCCTGCAAAATCCGCACCCCACACGCACCAAAAAGGGGGATTGCGAATGAACGTCTGCCATCCACTGTGGAGTAATGAACGGCAACCAACGACAAGTTCAAGTCGAAAACGGGGGCCCAAAAATGTTTCTTATTAGTAGCCGTCCGGCGTTTCGTCGATTTCCACCGCTTTCACGGGTGGGATTATTTCCGGCTGATAGAGACAGCAATTGTTTAATAGATGAGCTTCTGTAGATTGTTGTTCTCGTAGATTGTTGTTCTGCTCGGGAGCTGGCAGACCCTTGTATCTGCCTGGGCGGTCTGCCGTCCGGCCTTCTCATGGAAGGCGATAGCGCTCATTGACCCTGGTCCTTGGACGACCGTAACTTCCGTGGCAGGCAAAATCGGCATCAGAATATGGCGATGCGGATTCGGGTGAAACCCACGGTTGCGGGCTTGCTTTGCGGGCTTGCTTTGTGTGCCTCGTGGGCGCAAGAGGAGCATCGTCAAACCAGAACTTCAAGCACCAATGCGAATCATGGGCTAAAAACCGATCGGACTCTCAGTCCAGACGATGGTCTGTCTGTGATCGCCGCGGCGCTCGATTCCAAGGCGCGTCTATATTCTGAGCGCGACTGTTCCCATCTAGTTCATGCCATCTACGAACGGGCCGGTTTCCTCTACCCCTACGCCAGTTCCTCCGATCTCTATGTCGGAATCGAAGGGTTTCGACGAATTGTGCGGCCTCAGCCTGGCGATCTGGTGGTGTGGCGCGGGCACGTGGGAATTGTAATCAGGCCGTCGCGCCACATCTTTTTCAGCCTCATGCGTACAGGACCGGGGATTGACGACTACGAAGCTCCGTATTGGACAAATCGAGGACACGCTCGGTTCTATCGTTACGTCAAGAGTGATTCTTGTGCAGCATGTTGCCCATTCGCGCGAAGCCGACTGGCCTGAAGTAGGGCGCGCCATTCCACTAAACACGCTCTTCACCTGCGAACCAACAGCCCTCCGCGGTGGTGGGTTGCCCTCAATGAGCGTTATGGCGATTTTTCACCAACTGGGCGGGCCGGGCAGGATGCCAGCAGCGTCTCAGTGTGGGAGGACTACAGCAGCTCCCAGTCCTTGCGGGAGCAGTCCTTTGGTCGAGGGCCATCCCACTTCTTCTTAAACTCGTGCTCGTACTTTTCAATGAATGCACATTTGGCGCGGCGTATCCAGTCGAGCGCGACCTCGTAGTCGTCACCGCTGATGTATTTCAGCTCACCTATTACCCCTTCGTACAGAGAAGACATCTTCAGGACTATCTCCTCGGTGTCCTTGAAACCCCGCTCAAGGTCTGGGAACGTCAGTTTTGCTCGGGCGGCCAGTGCGTTCGGGTCGGCAATTGTGTTCGGATCTAGATGAGCAAGCCATCCGTTCCTTCGTTCGCCGATAGATGCGATGACCGGATCGAGCCCGACAACTATTTGCTCGCATTCCGCTATCGCCTTCCTGACTTCCTGCCCACTGCCACGCTGGAAGGTGCCTGCCTCTTGCTCCGCCCATTTCAACATCTTGGGCACAGACATCGTATTCCGTGTCGTATCGTAGAGCCTCGCGACAGCCATCTGCGCAAGCTCCAAGCTGCCATCAATCGCCATACCGAAGAAAGTCGGCGCCGTCTGGAGGAGCACAGGGTCCGCGTTCAGCAAACCCCTCGCGGTATCGAGGTACGTTCTTCCGACCAATACCTGCTTTTTCAAAGCATCAAGAATCTGCTTTAACGTAGGAGTTGGCGACAAAAAGCTCTCCCTCTGCTCCACCTGGGATGATGTGCCGAGCCATGGTGCGATTCAGTATACGAATAACGTACTCGGGTGGGGTTGTGAGTGTAAAGGCGATTTATCGCCAGTTGAGACGATCGGTAGCGGCTTGGATTACTTCCGGGTGGCCGACCAACCGGGAATTACTCCATTCGTGGACGCAAGTCTGTTTCATAAGCCGCAACAGTCTGGACCTCACGCACGGCTCGGTTCAGGGAACAATATCGCTCCAAGCTTTCGGCGAGAGTTCATCTGCGTGGAACGAGGACCCGATCGTGATGCCCCAAATGGCAAACACCAAGAAAACCGCTGCGCACACGAGCAGGCTTCCGCCCGCATCGATCCAAACTAACCCCTGCATTCCGAAATGGCGGAATCCCACGCCGTCGAGCCAAGTCATATACATGACTGGCAAGCTGCCAACTGAGTTGAGGACGCTGAACAAGGTGCTGGCATCGCCCGTTTCCGCTCCTACAATTTCCGCCTGCAAGGCCGTGAACCATGCCCAAGAGAAACCATTTGCGGCAAGGTAGAGAGTCGTGCCCACAAGATAAACGAGAGGGCGGTTGGCAACCAGCAATACGAGAACACCGAAGGCATTCAATGCGCCTCCGCTCACATACATCAATCGCCGGTCCCAACTGCTTGGGATGAAGGTGGCGCACAGAGAGCCCCCAGCCATCAGTATGCCTCCACCAACTCCGTTGATCCACGTGACACCGGTCGCACCCACACCGTAATGCGAAGCGATAGCTGGAAGCAGGAACATGGCTGCGCCCGTGCCTGCGGGGGTGATGAGAAGGACGGCGCTCCACCGGCGCTGAGGCTTCCGTATCACTGCCCAAATTTCTTGGCCGATGCGAGTAAGGCGACCTTGAAGCTTTTGCGACCGAGCGGGCGCAGGTTCCGATATTGAGAAGGGGAGAAATCCGGGAAGCGCAATCACAACGGCGGTGCACAGGCCCGCAGCGAAGAGCGGCATTCGCGCGGCGAGCCACATGATAGCGGCTCCTCCCAGAGCCCCGCCGCCCATGAACCCTCCTTGCCACCAAGCTGACGCTTTAGCCTGGGATGCTGCCGAGAGCGTCCTCACCAGGAGCCCGCCACAAGCGGCAAGTACCATGGAATCGGCGATGCCTCCGACGAGGATCAGCGCGGTCATCAGCGTCAGATGCGAAGAACCGATCAGTGGAAAATAGGTGCATACGGAAAGTGCGGTTCCGAAGATTGCAATTGCCAACCAAGTTCTGCGACGGACCTTGATATCCACCAGCGGGGCCCAAAGAAAAACCAGAACACCTGGAAGACTTCCGAGCGAACTGATGGTCGCGATTCGATCTACTGGAACCCCAGCTTTCGCAAGCAAGAAGGGCAATGGTGTGGCCTTGAAGCCGACAATGATTCCCAGCGGAAGAATCAGCAGGCTGAAAAGCCAAGGTGCTGGCGATCGGTGCGGGGCGGACATTGTCAGCTCACGAGTATTTGTTTGCGGACGATCATGGGATACGCGTCTGAACACGAGACTTGCCGCCATAAAGTCTCGGCTGAAGAAAGCTGTGGAGACTCCGTGGTCCACTAGGCTTGAATTTTGCGTCACCCACACTGCCCCGCGTTGGAATCGCAAGATAGGCGTGAGCTTCGCCCGTGCTCGTGATACCCAAGCCAGTGATGTCGCCCCGAGAATTGATGCCGTACGCGACCACCAGATAAAGAGGCGAGTCTGAAGAAGTGAGAGCGTTGAGGTCGGTCATCACGCCATCCTGCCAGAGAAATGCGCGACAGTTAAAGTTGGCATCGCACGATTGACCAGCGATCCGGCCTCGTTCGCTGATCGCGAATCCGGCGCTCGAAGTATCGCCGCGAAGAGTCCCGAGATCAGCCATTACCCCGTCCTGCCACAGGAAGGCATGGCCGGTGAGATCGCCGGATAGATCCGAAAGCCCAACCACTTGTCCTCGATTGTTGATGAATTGGGCTTGGTTGTTATTGATCCCCCCGAGATTCCCGAGATCGGCCGGCGTGCCATTCTCCCAAAGCATGACGTGAAAAAATTCGTTGGCGCATTGTCCGGTACCCGCAAAGCCGACAATTTGCCCGTACTCGTTGATCCCGGTGGTTACTCCGTTCAGATCGCCAGGCAACAAAGTTAGTTCATACACCTCCCCGTTTTTCCAAACGACCGGCCTCTGCTGCAGAGTTGGGCGTGAACAGGTTGGGTCGAGCAGAGTGTTTTCCGAGACGCCAGCGATCTCTCTCCGGTTATTGGCCTGTTGTGCGGTGCCATTGTTGCCTGTTTGCCCATACTGATCTTGAAGGAGCGGAAGCTGCGTCATCACGCCCCCTCTCCACATGAAAGGAACGCAATCATGGGGCGGAACGTCGGAGAATCCGTCAAAGTCGCAGAATTGATAGCCTAGCGGATTCAAAGTGGAGGTCTCCGACCCACCGGCCACAACGCCGGCATCGTTGAGCGTGTAACCAGAGGCGCTGTTCGGCCCTCCCAGTGTCTGAAGGTCCACCATCCCTCCATTCCGCCATAAGAAAGCGTGCTGGATCTGATCCCCTTGCAAGCTCGACTCGCCGTTCACCCAGCCTTGCTCATTCACACCGCCGCCGAAGCTAAACGAGCCGCCAAGCGTGCCGAGGTCAATAACCGCATAGCCTTGCGCCTTAGCCTCTCTTTGCTCGGTGAGTTGATGAGCGGCTACTAGAGCCGAAGCAGTGATCATTGCACCTACCGCACACAAGACGACCAATAGTAGCCTGCTGCACTTGGTCATAAATACCCTCCTGGTCCAGCCAAACCTGTCGATCGGGAATGCGATCTGCCGTACTAGGACCGGCGCATCGTGCTCCGAAAACCGATCCCAAGGCAATGGAGAAGAACTGAAGAATTCTGTATTCATCTCTAGTAACGAATGAGGGGCTAAGCGACAGAAGGGCTTGGGTTATTGACGCTTCGACGACGAGATGTAGAATCAAAGCCGCTCCTGCCTTGGGGTGCCCAGCCATGGCGTCAGACCGCGTCAAATTTGAGGACTTCGAATTAGACCGGCGTACCTACCATCTGCAGCGATCCGGCCGCAGTTTGAAACTGGAAAGAATCCCGATGGAGCTGTTAGTCCTCCTGATCGAACGGCGGGGGGAACTGGTGACCCGGGAAGAAATTGTCGAGAAGCTCTGGGGCAAAAACGCCTTCCTCGACACCAATAGTGCCGTCAACACGGCAGTTCGCAAGATCCGCCACGTGTTGCGAGACGAGATCGAGCAACCGCGATTTGTCCAAACAGTCAGCGGACGTGGCTACCGCTTTATCGCGAAGGTGACGGAGCCGAATGTTTCTGCAGCCGGCGGTGATGGTACGACGTCTGTCTCACCTGCAGCAGGGGTGTCTGCGGTGCAGCCCCAGCCGGAAGTCTTACAACGCCGGACGTGGTACTCATGGGGACTAATCGCTTGTGTGCTGATAATTCTTGTCGGAGTTCTCGTGGGTGGAGTTCTTTGGGTGCGTTCGCGCCGGTCACCGAAGTCTGCGATTGCACAGAACAGGGTGATGCTTGCAGTGCTCCCGTTTGAAAATCTCAGCAACGATCCGGTGCAGGAATATTTCAGCGATGGTCTAACGGAAGAGACCATTACCGACCTGGGAGAACTTAATCCCGAAAAACTCGGCGTAATCGCCCGCACTTCGGCGATGGCGTATAGGCACACAAACAAAACGGCGGGACAGATCGGGCAAGAACTGGGGGTGGACTACATCGTGGAGGGCAGCGTGCGTCGCGAGGGCGGACGCGCCCGCATAAGTGCACAGCTGATCCGCGTCAGAGACCAAACGCACATTTGGGCGCAAAGTTTTGATCGCGAAATTCGAGATTTTCTGGCGGTCCAAAGGGAGCTGGGGGAAGCCATTTCTCAGCAGGTTCAGGTGAGCTTGAAACCGGAGCAGCGGCTGGAACAGGCGAAGAGCCGCCAGATCAATCCTGATGCGTACGACAATTATCTCAAAGGTCTTTATTCTTGGAACCAGTTCACTCCCGCCAGCGTCACGAAAAGTATCGAGTATTTCCAACAGGCGATTGCGAAAGATCCGACGTTAGCGCAAGCCTATGCCGGGTTGGCGGAATCCTATGGCGTTCTCATGGACTGGAACAAACTACACCCGGCAGAAGCCTACGCGAAAAGCGAGGCTGCCGCGCGAAAGGCGGTGGAGTTAAACCGTGGCAGCAGCGATGCCCATTCGGCTTTGGGCTGGCAACTCCTTTCATACGATCGGGATTACTCTAGCGCCGCCAGGGAATTTCAGCGAGCGATTGAACTGAACACGAGCAATGCGGATGCGCATGATGGCTTAGCCAACTATTTTGCCGTCCGGGGCCAATTCGATGACTCTGTTGCCGAGGCGGAAAGAGCTCGCGAGTTGGATCCGCTCTCGCTTGTTATAAGCCACGACCTCGGGAAAATGCTTTTCTACGCCCGTCGTTACGATGAAGCAATTCAACAACTTCACTTCACCCTCGATTTGCATCCGGATTCGTTCGCTCCTCATTACGTTCTCTGGCTGATTTATCAAGCCGAGGGGCGCCCAGATGAGGCTGACGCGGAATTTTTCAAGATGACCGCGGGAGGTTTTAACCCTGCGATGACAGAAATTCAGAAGACGCATGCCAAACTCGGCTGGAAAGGTGCCTGGCAGAAACTTGTCGCGAGAAAACTCGTGTCGAGCTGGGACCTCGCGGGAGTCTCGTTGGGTATCGACAACCAGAATCAGACTCTCGATTTACTGCAAGAAGCCGCGAACCAGAGGTTGAGCCAGGTGATTTTTCTCAACGTAGACCCCAGATATGACAAACTCCACCAGAACTCAAAATTCCAGGACCTGCTCCGGCAGCTCGGCCTTCGATCGTAGCCGCTGCGCATTCATCGTCAACCGTATTGAACAAGAATGTGATTTCAGGTGATTGATCTCTGCGACTCTGAAATAGCGCCGTCTTTCCGTCAATGATCTCAAGCTAAGCGCGAGCCAACAGTTGCTCCCGGTTGACGGGCAACCCTTCCATAATCCGGTAAGGGAAGGTGCCGACCATCCGGGAGTTATCGCGTGGTGGTTCGAACTGAAACGCCGAGCGCGGCCAATTCTAGCCAGGCATATGTCAACCCGGCTCGGACTTGATCAACTTCCTCGATCTGAGATGCACTCCCGTTGACGTCGGGTCCTGGGCGTCCCTTAACATGTCGTTCGAGGATGGCGCCCTCTTTTACTTGCTCGACCAGACCGTCCCTTCCCGTAGTTTCGCGTCGTCGAACTCTGGGGAGGCGTGAGAAACGAGTTCTGAAACTCAAAGCGACTCTCTACCGCGCCTCGATGCGCGCTTGTTTCAGCCGATTGCGGTATTCGTGGGCCACTTTTTCGGCATCGTCTTCGCGGGTGCTGTTCTTGGCAAGGTGCCCGAGTTCGTGAGCCATCCTGTAGCCCAGCCAGTCTTCACCCAGATAGCGATCGCTGTCGATGAAGGTGGTGCGACTGGGGAGATGCGTGAACATAGCGCTGGTGTAGCCAGTGGGCACATGGAGCCGGAAGATCCTGGCAGTGTCGAGGTACTTCCAGTGCGGCACGAAAACAATGCGAAGAGGCCGCACGCTGGGCAGCATGATCTCCATTTGAGCGCGGAGCGAAGCCTCCTGGGTAGCGGTCGCCCCAATGACTATGTAATTGTTTGCGGATGACTCGACTGCCGGTTCTTTCAAGCTGACTGCATTTGCCTTTGCGTTCGTTTGTCCCAAACTGGACTGGGAAAACCCTAAGAAGAATAATGTTGTCCAGATTCCAAGCTTCATTTGCCACCTCCCGGTGCGTACTGGAGGCGAACTTGGGGCTGGTTCGGAGGAATCTCAATGGACGGCGGATTGATTGAGGCTTGATTGCTTCTTGGCTGTTAATTTCCCACTTTTCAATAGGTTATGGCGCTCGCTTATCTAAATTTTGTCATCCAATTGGGGGGTGTTAGACTCGCGGTAAAGTCAGGGGTAGATGCAGATGGCCCTCGAAGCACGATCTCCAGGAATCCTGCGGTTTGGAACCTTTGAGGTGGAACTGCGCTCGGGGGAGCTGCGGAAGAAGGGTGTGCGCCTCAAGCTGCAGGATCAGCCGTTCCAGGTCCTAAAGCTCTTATTACATCGCTCAGGTGAATTGGTGACCCGCGAAGAGTTGCGCACCGAGATCTGGTCCGCCGATACGTTCGTCGATTTTGACAACGGCCTGAACACGTCCATCAACAAACTGCGGGAAGCGCTGGGTGACTCGGCGGATAGCCCGCGATTCATTGAGACGTTGCCGCGGCGAGGCTACCGCTTCATTGCGCCGGTCACAGCCGATGGACGCGAGTTCGTGCCCACCGGCGCCGGGGTTAGCGGAGCAAAGCCGGGACGTAACTGGAAGAAGATCGTAATCGTGGTGGTCATCATAGTTGGAGGAGTTTGCGCCGGTGGAATGGTTTGGCGGTCGCGGCAGAGTCGGAAGCCCACGGAGAAAGACACGATCGTGCTGGCGGATTTCGTCAACACCACAGGCGATCCTGTTTTCGACGGGACGCTGCGGCAAGGGCTTATGGCAGAACTCGAGCAGTCGCCCTATCTCAATATCCTCTCCGACGAACAAATCGCCGATGCATTGCGGCTGATGAGTCAGCCCCCCGGGACGCGCTTTACGCACGAACTGGCACGCCATGTGTGCCAGCGGACCGGGAGAACGGTCATGCTCGACGGATCAATCGCGCAGATCGGCAGCCAGTACCAATTAATCCTGAACACGTTCGATTGTTCGACTGGAGCGTTGCTCGCAAGCGCGCAAGCGGTGGCGAGCGACAAGAACCACGTGCTTGGCGCCTTCGCCAGCGCCGCCTCCTCGATTCGGGCGAAGCTCGGCGAATCGCTGGCTTCGATCCAAAAATTCAACACGCCGCTCGAAGAAGTCACCACCCCTTCGATTGAAGCACTTCGGGCCTATACTCTCGGTTGGCAGGCCCACCTCAACGGCGATTCCTCCGCCGCAGTCGGTCCGTTCGAGCGGGCCATTTCACTTGATCCGAATTTCGCCATGGCCTATGCCGCGCTCGGCACGGCCTATGGGGCTCTGGGCGAACCCGACCTCGCGGCCGCAGATACCCAAAAGGCTTACGATCTGCGCGACCGGGTCAGCGAGCGGGAGAAGTTCTACATTTCGTCGCACTACGAAGAGCAAGGGCCCGGCGACCTGGAAAAGGCGATTCAGGTTTTGAAACTCTGGGCCCAGACCTATCCTCGAGATTTGGTTCCGGTCGAACACCTAAGCTGGGACTACGCGTCACTCGGGCGGTTTGACGAGTCGCTGACGGCGGCTCGTCGGGCGATCGAGCTGGCTCCAGACCGTCTACCGTCCTACGAGGTTCTCGCCAGCAGCTATTTGAACCTTGATCGTCTGGATGAGGCAGCGGTCATTCTTCAGCAAGCCAAAACGCGCGGAATCGATTCCCCGTCCCTTCATGAACTGGACTGGGAACTTGCCTTCCTCAAGGGCGACGCTGCGGAAATGGCGCGTGAGGAGGCCTGGGCGGCTGGCCAGCTGGAAACCAAAGATCTGCTCACCGGCTACCAATTGGGCACCGCGGTCTATGCGGGCCATTTCGCTCAGGCAAACGATTTGACCGCCCGAGCGGTTGCTTCGGCCCGGGGGTCGGGAGAGAAAGAGAGGGCGGCAGGCTATCTGGCGCAGGCCGCGCTACGCGAAGCGCTGGTCGGAAACTTTGCCGAAGCCCGGCAGCGGGCATCGGCCGCATTGCAGGTGAGCGACAAAGTCGCAGCCGGGCTGGCCCTGGCGCTTGCGGGCGACCTCGCTCAAGCGCAAAAGTTCGCCGCTGATGAGTCGAAAAGGTATCCACAGGATACCCCCGTGCAGTTCATATTCCTGCCAACGATCCGCGCTGGCATCGCGCTCGGGCAGAGGTCTCCTGCGAAGGCGATCGCCGATCTTCAGACTGTGGAGAACGTGGGCAACTTTTCTCTCTATCCAGTCTATTTGCGCGGAGAAGCCTATCTGGCCGCGCATAAGGGCAGCGAC
Organism: uncultured Acidobacteriota bacterium; assembly: GCA_963832245.1. Lineage (GTDB taxonomy): Bacteria > Acidobacteriota > Terriglobia > Terriglobales > Acidobacteriaceae > JABDBE01. The sequence continues at coordinate 1,285,185 of CAWHTG010000002.1, read as the reverse complement.
GCCGCAGGCGAGTTTCAGAAAATCATCGACCATCGCGGGATTGTGGGAACCTCGCCATTTGGAGCACTTGCTCATCTCGGCCTTGCCCGCTCCTACTTCATGCAGGGTGACACCGCCAAAGCCAGGTCGGCCTATCAGGATTTCTTCACGCTCTGGAAAGACGCCGACCCCGACCTGCCCATCCTCCAACAGGCCAAAGCCGAATTTGCCCGTCTGCGGTAGCCAAGCGCAGGGGTGGGGGATAGAGCCATACTTGACCGAAGCGGAGAGCTTGCAGAGTGGGGCAAGATTCTGAGAAAAGTCCGCAAACGGAAGTTTAAATTTTCGCTCATGCCAGCAACCACTACCCAGGACATGCCCCCGTGACAGTCGAATTGTTCCAAGACTTGGAGGTCGACAGAATGAGTGGAACCGATGACACCCCGCCGGGCAGAAAAGGCACCGACGCTCTTCAATTCGTGTTAGCGCGCCACTGCTGATGAATCTCTTAGTTGCAACGGTCTTTCAGAACTGAATTTGCACCTTCAGTTGGATATTCCGCGGTGAGGCATCGCCCCCCAGACCGGACCCCAGAATTCCGGTCGGGGAACTCTCCATGTAATAAATCTGCCCGAACCTCGCGTCAGAACTGTAGTTATCCGGCCCCCCAAAATTTGGGTGGTTGAAGAAGTTAAAGAACTGAAAACCGATCCCCAGCACGGCATTTTCCCAAAGAGGGATCTTTGTGTTCTTCATGATGCTGAAATCGGTGTCGAAATAATTCGGATAGCGGAATCGATTGCGTCCTTGAGCGAAGGAGACCACGGGCCCGTTGCTGCAAGAACCTGACGGGCCCAAGTGTCCGGTATTAAATCCAGTTTCGCAACCCACTTGCACAAAAAGTGCGTTTGGATTGGGATTCCCATTCGACAAAACTTGTGGCGTTTGGCAAGGATGGGGAGCCTGCGGAATGGCTGCGCCTTCCCCGCACGACGTGCTAGGCGTAAGCAGGCCGACCGGCACGGCGTAGATCGGCCCGAAGAAATTCTTCCCCCCAAGCACGGAACTTTCCTTGTTGTCGATCACGGTGTAGGGAAAACCGGTGCGGGCAAAGATAGTCCCCGAAATCTGCCATCCTTTCACCACGTAAGGAGGTCCATGGCCGCCCAGCGCCGCCTTCACCGGAACTTCCCACACGTAGTTCGCATTGAAGGAATGCCGCACATCGTAGTCCGCCGATCCGTAACCGCCCCGGATGTTGTTCGGATCCTGCGGGGCCAGGGAACTCCCAAAGGCAAATGGAACCAGACCGCTGTTTGATACTTCGTCGAAGGCGTGGCCGTAGGTGTAGTTGGCCTGGAATATACCTTGACTCCAACCTGTGAACCGATGCTGGAACGATACAACCATGCCGTTGTAATTCGATACCCCGGCGGTGGTGAGCTGCGTCACCTCGCTGAACCGCGGATCGGCACACGGCGGAACAGGCGGGCTTGTGCATTCCCCGGGTGGCAACGTGCCAAAGCCAAATGCGTTCGCCGAGGGATTCTGTATCAGCTCATGGATGCCGTGATTGCCGAAGTAGCCGATGCTTATCGATGTAGCGGCACCGAAGGCCTGTTGCACCTGCAGGCTCCACTTCTGATATTGCGGCGATTTGAGCAAGCGATCGGCGGTTGTAAGGGCTGGTGGCTCGAAGCCGTTAACCTGGGCTTTGATTTCAGATAAGCTTTTTCCCGCCGCGAAACCGCTCAAGAACTCCGCCTTCGAATTCGCAGTATCCTTGAAAAGGCTCGTCGCCTCATTCGGGGCGATGTTGTCGTCTTGAATCGTAAACTGGGTCAAGAGTGGTGGATTGGAGGCTATAGAAAACGCGGCGGCGCCGGGCAGGGCATTATAAAAGACACCAATTCCACCGCGGAGCACGGTGTTGTGCGATACGCCGAACGGCTGCCATGCAAAGCTGAATCGCGGTGCCCACACAATGCTACTGGTGCCCTCGTACGCTTGCTTCAGGTTCACGAGAATGGCTTGATTGTAGGGTTGGTCTGGGTCATGGCTGACCGATTCAAACGTTCCTGCGAGCCGAGCGAAGCAGCGCGTTTGGCAAACTGGATTGGACTGATGCTCAACCCTCAGAGCTAACGTAAGCGATAGATTGGTTCGCGCGTGCCACTCCTCCTGGGCATAAAACCCCAAGTTGTAGAAGGAAAGGGGCTGCGAAAGCTGTGAAGGAAACGATTGAGTCAATGACGTAGCATCCGTTAACGGGGAGGCTGGGTCGAAACCACCCTGATAGAATGCATCGAGGGTGAAGGGCACCAAACTCCCTTCATTGATTCCGGGCAGCGTAGGTCTGTTGTCTTTAAGGAAGTTCGCACCAAACCCGAGCTTGTGATTTCCCAAGGTCTTCACGATGTCGTCGGAAATTTGGTATTGCCTGAATCTGAACCCATTGGGCGAGCCTTGGCTGGTGCCTACGTTTGTGAAAGCGTTGGCACTACTAGTCCAATTCAACAGGGTCGGTAGTGCCGCGTGCGCATCTGAAAAGTTCGCCAGCTCGTAGATTTCAGATAACCCCCAACCCGCCAGGAGGAACTGGTTCACAATCGAAGGGCCGAAGGTGTATGTCTCAACTAGCTGCCCTTGCCAAAAAGGCTGATTACTATTTACGTTGAATAACGGGCTAATGGGATCGGTATAGCTAGCCTGATGGCCATGGTCGTAGCCCACCAAAAGAAAGATCCTGTCCTCGGGTCGGATGTTCCAATCCACACGACCGGACACCAGTGATTCGTACGTCGGACGACCAAGAGTTGTTTCGTAATGCACTGCACATGGCACGGTCGTGCCAAGCCCGTTTGGCAACGCGAACCCCGTACAGCCGGTCGGGTCCTGTAAGGGAGAGAATCCCCCCGGTAATGCCCGGCTTACTCCTGGCGCGCCGTTATAGAGAGCAAAAATCTGCCTGTAAAATGCATCGGAGGCGGAATTGAGGCCGAACTTCGAGTCGATCTTGGCGATGGTCGCCGCTTCAAACTGAGGACTCGGGAGAACCACTTGCTGAGGGGCTAGTGGAACTAGCAAACGCAGGCCTTCGGTGTCGAAGAAGAAAAATAGCTTGTCTTTCTTAATCGGGCCGCCGATCGAACCCGCCCACTGATTGGCGTTATCGAAAGGGCGCGGAACGCCAGTTGCATTATTGATCCAGTCGTTTCCGTTCAACACGCTGCCGTTCCAGAAATACAACGCGTTGCCGTGAAAGTCATTGCTGCCGGACTTGGTTATGTAATTCACAGCGGCGCCCGCCAGGACGCCAAACTGGCCGGAGTAGCCGTTGCTCACGATTGTCGCTTCCTGAACCTCGTTCGTTCCAAGAAGTAGGCCGGTGGCACCGGTCGCATTCACTTCAACGCCGAGGCCGGTGTAGGTCATTCCATTCAACGTGAACGTATTTGAAGTGCCCGGCATCCCCAAAATTGAAAAATTGCCATACCCACCGTCGGTGTTCATGATGGCGCCTGGCGCGGTCTGCGCGATGTAGGTGAGATCGTTGCCCGGATTGGGCACTTGTGCAACCTGGAGACCGTTCATTGTAGAAGATGCGTCTCCGTTTTCCGCGTGGGTGAGCGGAGTCTCTCCCGTCACCTTCACACTGGCCCTCGCCCCCGCAATTACGAGCCTGATGTTCAACGTGCTAGTGGGTCCCGGGCTGACGTCCAGATTTTGGCTCACGGATCGGAAACCCGGATGTGTCAACGTTAGTGTGTAGTTTCCGGGTGCCACGAAGGAGAATAAGTATCCTCCGTCAGAATTCGTGGTTTTCGTCTGACTGATTCCCTTCGCGCTGTCCCTCAACTCGACCTTCGCGTCCGGTACCACTGCTTCGCTCGGGTCGGTGACGACACCGGTTAGACCGCCAGATGTCGCGGTCTGTGCGCTAATCCCTTTGGAGAGCGACAAGCCGATCAGGAGAAGAACTGGGGGTATCCAGAGGAGCCGGAAAATCATGGCGCACCTGCAAAGGCCTTCGCGTGAGGCCTTAAGAGAGTGGCATCTTTGTCATCTCGAAGATTACTAGCTTTTCCGAGTTATGAGAATGGCCGTTCAAGGTCCGCAGTCTGCTGAGCGGATCACGGCCCAACCGGAAGTAACTGTCGAAACCAGGCCTTAGCACAAGTTTGCGCCGTCTGTTCGCCGGGGAGGCGACACTGGCATTCTCTGGCTGTCAGTTACCAGAGAAGCGGGTTGTAGCGCTAGAAAGCTGCGTCCAAACGGAAGACGTCACCGATTTGAAGGGTGGCGCGGTTGTACATCACGAGGTTGCCACCGATAACTACGTGTACGTAGTTTGGAGGCGGAGGCGGAAGCATCGCTTCCAACTCGCGTGGGCACGGCTGCATCTTCTTCTGCAGGCCCGGAGGCAGTGCTCCATTCACGGCCAATTGGCGCTCTAGTCCGGGAGGAAGATGATCGCGTTTGGCCAGACCCGGAGGCAGATGATCGTAGTGAGCGCGGTACCAGTCGCGGATATCTCGGTCATGGTCTGCATAGCGTTCGTGCCCGTGACCGTGTCCATGCCCGTGATCATGATCGTCGTAGGCGCGGTCATCGTCGTCACGATCGTGCTTGTCGTGGCCGTGGCCATTGCCTTGGGCCACGGCTATGGTGCTAGAGAGCGCCAGCGTCAACAACGCACATGCGCCAGCTCGGAATAAGCGTATGAAGGACATCGAGTCTCTCCTGCGTGCGGCAAGACCCAGTGTATAAAGGAAGTCTCCGTAGTTGATAGATTACGGTTGGTCACTCCTGTCCGTACCTCCTTTTGTGTCTGCGGGGTTGCGGAGCACGGGCGTCTCCACAAGATTGTCAAATGACGCTAACAGCGATTACGCTCAAAACCCCTCAATGAGCGTAATGGCGATTTTTCAACAGCTAGCTGCGAGGTGCGGAGGTGGAGCGGCACACCCGCGAGCCTTTTGGGGGCATCGCGAGTGCGCCCAGGGCAAAACTACTTCATCGCTCCGCTCGGCATAGCCATGTCCGAATTAAAGATGTCGCATTCGGTCAGCCATTTTCCGTCCACTTTCTTCGACGACAGCATCCACTTACCGTGGTCAAAGTGGGAACCGTCAGAGCGCGTCGTCTCATACGTCCCGAAGCCATAGCCGACATCGCCGCTGCTTTCAGCGCTAGTGACGGTGACCTTGACCGCTGCTGCGCCGGCTTCCTTGCCGGCCTTAAGCTGCGCCATGATCGCATCGCGACCACGAACCAATGGCTGGTTGGGCGGCATGCGGCAGCCATCGGGAGTGTACAGCGCCACAACTGCCGCAAGATTGCCCGCGTTATACTCCTTCACCCAAGTGGCGGCGCGACCCGCAACGTCTGACTTGTCGGCGGCCAGCACAGGAATCGAGACCAGCGACAACAACAACAGCACAACGAATCCCCAGTCTACAAGTCGCTTCATCAGTATGTTTCCTCCTTTTCGGAAAGCACCGGAATAGTATCGGACTAGTTGCGAAAAGGCAAAATCCCAACCCCGGGGTCAATGAGCGCAATGGCGATTTTGCGCCAACAATCCTTTTGAGATACGACAACTCCACGGCTTTCATTGACTTGCCCGTTTCTCAGACGTATGATTCGCGCCAATGATTGACGAGACGATCTCTCACTACCGCATCGTCGAGAAACTCGGCGGCGGCGGTATGGGCGTGGTCTACAAAGCCGAGGACACCCGGCTTCACCGTTTCGTAGCGCTCAAATTTCTGCCGGATGACGTAGCCAAAGACCCGCAAGCGCTAGCGCGTTTCCAGCGGGAAGCCGAGGCTGCGTCGGCGCTCAATCATCCCAACATCTGCATGATTCACGATATCGGTGAGCAAGATGGGAATGCATTCATCGTGATGGAGTTTCTCGATGGCGCGACCCTGAAGCACCTGATCGGCAATCGGCCGATGGAATTGGCAACGGCGTTATCGCTAGGCATCGAGATTGCGGACGCGCTCGACGCTGCGCATTCAGCGGGCATCGTTCACAGGGACATCAAGCCAGCCAATATCTTCGTCAATAAGCGTGGGCATGCGAAGCTTCTGGACTTCGGACTTGCAAAGGTTACTAACCTCTCGACCGGCATGATCCAGGGAGCGGTGCCATCGGCCCAGCCGACAGTGATCAGCGAGGAGCTTCTCACCAGTCCGGGATCAGCTTTAGGAACGGTCGCTTACATGTCCCCGGAACAGGCACGCGCCAGGGAATTGGATGGACGCACGGATTTATTCTCGTTTGGCGCAGTCCTCTACGAGATGGCTACAGGCACCGTGCCCTTTCGCGGCGATAGCACAGCGATGATTTTCGACGCCATCCTTAACCGTGCCCCGGTCGCTCCGGTTCGGCTGAATCCGGACTTGCCCTCAGAAATGGAACGAATCATCAACCGGGCGCTGGAGAAGGACCGCGAGTTGCGCTACCAGCACGCGTCAGAAATGCGGGCTGAACTGCAGCGCCTGAAAAGGGACACGGACTCCAGCCGCGCTCCGATCGCAGCAGCTGGGGAGCCGGGCATTCCAGGAAGTGGCGCTGGTGTCGCGGCACCGTCGAGTGTAGCTGCAACTGTCCCAGCGACATCGTCAAGTAGAACCGTTGCCGCTGGACCTTCCGGATCCAGTGTGACGGCTGCCGAGCCGGCCAGGCGGAAGCGATGGGCCATGGTTGGGGTCGTCGTTGCGCTCGTGCTCGCAGCGATGGCAGTGGGCGGATATTTCTTCTTCCATCGAACCCCGAGTGCAATTGATTCGGTGGCAGTACTGCCGCTGGCAAATGCTACTTCAAACTCAGACATGGACTATCTGGCGGACGGCATCACGGAAGGAGTGATCAACCATCTCTCCCGGCTGCCGGGCTTGCGGGTGATGGCCCGCACGACGGTTTTCCGCTACCGGCAGGCACAGCAGGATCCGCTGCAGATCGGGCGCGACCTGAAGGTGGGAGCGGTAATTGTGGGCCGGCTGACTCAACACGGGGACACGCTCAACGTGGAAACCGAGATGGTGAACGTGAACAACGGCTCGCAGATCTGGGGTGAGCAGTACCAGCGCAAAGCCTCCGATATCGCTACCATACAGGACGACATAGCCTCCGATATTTCCGGCCAGCTGCGGATGAAGGTGGCCGGCGAAGAGACGAAGCATGCCACCGTCAATGCCGAGGCCTACGAGCTCTATGTGAAAGGACGCTTTTACCTGGAGCAGCGCACCCACGAGAGCATTTACAAGGCCTTGGATCAATTGAACCAGGCGGTCGCCAAGGATCCAAACTATGCCCAGGCCTATGCCGGCTTGGCGTATGCCTACATCCTTCTCTTTGATCGCGGGTGGATCTCCCCGCAGGAAGCTTCCCCCAAGATCCGCAACAACGCGCAACGTGCAATCGAGCTTGACCCGACGCTGGCCGAACCCCATGCCGTCCTGGCAGCTCTGAAGGAGTTCGTAGATTGGGACTGGCCGGGAGCAGAAGCTGAATATCGCAAGGCGATCGGATTGAATCCGAATGACGCCACATCCCACCATTGGTACGCGCTTCTGTTAGAGAACCTGGGGCGACTCAACGAGGCATTGGCTGAGATTGAGAAGGCTCTGGCGCTCGATCCGGCTTCTCCCCAGATTAATGCCAATCGCGCGGGCATACTGACCGACATGCACCGTTATGATGATGCCTTAGCTGAGTTGAACAGGCTGATTGCCGCCAATCCAGAATTCCCGGTCAACTACAGAATACGAGGCATTGTGTACTGGCACCTTAGAAATCAGGACGCAGCCGTGGCGGATGAGGCCAACGAGATGAAGAAGAACGGGCGCCCGGAATGGGCGGAGGCATTCGCCGCTGGATATCGGAACGCGAAACTGAAGGGAGCGTGCACGGCGTTGATTGAAGTACTGAAAAAGGAATCGCAAAGGGAATACGTCTCACCCAACGAGATGGCGCGTTACTACGGGATGATGGGAGATCGCGATCACACCTTCGAGTGGCTGGAAAAGGGCTACGCGGAGCGGTCGTCGCGCATGGAATATTTGAAGATCGAAGAGTACCTTGAGCCCTTTCACTCCGATCCACGCTACATCGACCTGCTCAAACGCATGGGCTTGCCGCAATGACCGCGTTCCGGGTTCGGGAAGGACGTCGGCCACCATATCCCTACTGAAGCAAGGCCGAGTACGAGAAGCCTAGCACTAACTGTTGTAACCAGGCCATTACACGTTTTGACAGCGCTGGTCAATGAGTGAAATCGAGATATTTCAACAGTTGACCGTCTGGCTCTGCGGTTCTTGGCGTTCACCTCACATTAGATGTGAGCCGCGTCACTGACGTGACGTGACCGCCATGATTTACTGGTTAAGCTTTTCTGGTGGTCTGGCTGATTGGCTGGTACAGTCGCACCCCACTCGCTTCCTTTCCCAAATGGTCCAACGGAGAGACAAAATGCAGACAGCCCCTGATGTAGAGCGTGACCGGAAAGCTGCCGGAAAGTTCCTTGACGGATTGAGGGAGCATCTGAACAACAGCATCTCTCTGCCGGATGTCAGGGAGTGGATTCAGAAAAAGGAAGACTCTCGTCCGACAGGCAAAGACGTGCAGTACGAACTGCTCTTTACGGACGAGATCGTCTTGAAAGCAATCTCCGAATACTTGGGAAAGGCGCTCGGCCCGTTCCCAAACGATGCACGCGCGTTAGCGAAGCCTTTTCTGGCCGAATCGAAACATGCAAAGAAACAGGGATGGACTTCGGGTTCACCAAGTAGCGCAAACAAGTATTTGTTCACAAAGGTCTTTGGGGCCAATTCCAAGAGTGTTGTGAAATCGTGGTGGGGGGATTCCGGGAAGGGATTAACAGCTCAGAGTTGCCCCGATTGGGCTTTCCGCGACCCATGCCCACATGTAATTTTTGAAGGAAAGTTTTTTCGGAAGGGCGGAATTGACGTTGCACGCAGGGAGTTGGTAAGCGGGATATATCAGTGCTTTTACTACCTTGCTCATCCATATGCCCCCCCAGTTGGGAATCATCCAGCGTGGGATTACGAGTATGCCTGCCTGTTCGCTTACGATGCGTCAGCCAATGGGAGTTTGGTGGAAGCATGGGCAACACTGAACAACAGGGTGAAACAGGCGTGCTGGGACACTGCGAACATCTTCGTTATTGTCTTGCCAGAGAAGTGAAGCAGCTAACTGTTGAAATCACTGTTAGCAACAGTTTGACCTGCCCGTCGCCGGTCGTTCAAGAATGCTTATCGAGCCACACTCGTAAAAATTGCCGAACTTAAAGCCTTGCCGAATTGGCAGGCTACTGATGTCCGAGCGATTGACATCCGGCATAGTCCGGGAGTAGAGTTCGCTCACTGATTCCTTCCCCCAGAAGGAATGGTATCGAGATTGGCTGATCTCGAAAAGGCTGTACTGGTTGCAAAAGTGCAGGATCGATCTGCCTTTGCCTCGACAGCTGAGTTTACCCGTCGAGTTACGCTTCCTGCAGTGTGTTCCGTTGCCCCGTTCCTTATCCGAAAATCTGCGATAGCACCGAGCCGCAAAGACCACGCAACGAAAACGAAGACCCTGAAAAAACTGCTGTTGCTCTGTGGATCGCTGGTTTTCGTGCTTGTGTCGGCGGAGGGTGCATTGCGTTTGTTTCCGCTGTTTCGTCCGCTTGCGCGCACCTATGTCGGTGACTATCAAAATCGGAAACGGGCCATCCTGATTGCTGATCCCGCTCTCGGTTGGAAAATGAAGCCTAAAGTCCAATTGGGAATTTACCGTTCAAACGCCCAAGGTTTTCGTGCGCCGTTTGACTTTAGCCGCGATCAGCCCTGCCAGAGAATTGCGTTGGTCGGAGATTCCTTTACGTTTGGGGCGAATGTCAAATACGAGCAGACGTTTGCAGCGCTGATCGGGGCCAGTTTGCCGAAAACTTGCGTCGATAACATGGGAATGCCCGGTTACGGCATGGATCAAATTTGGCAGACTTTTGAGACGCAAGGCTTGCCGTTGCAACCATCATTGGTGATCGTAGCCTTTATCAGCGCGGAGTTTACTCGCAGCGAAGAGGCGTACCGAATCACCGAAGGCTTCAACAAACCGACGTTCAAACTTGCTAGTAGCGGACTGGTCCCTAAGATTTTTGAAGATCGGCCCAGCTTTCCGCTGCGCTTTCTTCAGGCGCACTCTAGCCTGTGGCGCGTTTTCTCGCTCGCGGATCGCACCGTCGCCCACCGCTACCCACATGGGGAATGGTGGTATTTGAATACCGCCATTCTGGACGCGATTCGAGACGATTGTCGCAAAGCTGGAGTAGCCGTCTTGTTCGGGTACATTCCGACTCGCGAATGGGGCGCCTTCCCCTCGCTGCGCGGTTATATGTTGCGCAATCAGGCGAATTTCGTAGACCTGTCGCAGGGAGAATTCGCACTTGTACCCAGCATGTATTTTCCTGGAGACGGTCACCTTAACGATAAGGGTCACCGACAAGTCGCCGACGCCATCCAGCACTGGCTTCAGCAAACTCCGCCGATTTTGGAGTGAATCAATGGGCTAGCGGCGCGCATCATGAAATATGAAGGCGTTCTGCGCGCGATCAGAAAAAATCTTCCACCTCTGATTCGCCCAGCCCGGTACATACATTGCCAGCACTAAAGAGCGTCACCCCAGCCGAGAGCGTGTTTGCTTTTCTCACGGCAAGGACTTTACGCCGAAATCGCGCGGATACGGAGACGTGCGATAACTGGCGAAAACAGGCCATAGCGCTCAAATCCCTCTCTAAGCCTACTTAATGCCCTGCTTGCAATGCCCATATGGTCTGTGCCGTAGTTCCAATCCTGCGGCATAGGAGGCCGTCGTCATGGGCAAACAGAGAATTAAACCGAATTACCGTCGCCGAGTGCTTCGCTTGCCCGATCTGGATCATTGCAAATTAGCAGTGCTCAATAGCCTCGGATCACCAGCTTCGCGCCGTGTTTACGAGTACGCCATCGATCAGTTCATTGCTTAGTATTGCTCCGAACCTCGCCTGGCCTTCAACCGCATCGTCGTCGTACGCTATCGCCTGTATCTGGAATCGTGGCATCTGGCCGCCAACACCATCAACCAGCAGCGTGCAGCCGTGCGGCGGCTGGATCACGAAGCCGCCGACTCAGGCTTGCTGAGTCCCGAATTGGCCGCGGGGATTAGCCGGGTCAAGGGAGTCAAGCAGCTCGGATTCCGGTCCGGCAACTGGTTGAGCGCGGAGCAGACTCGATAACTTTGACGGCTTCTTGAGCGGCTGTAAAGATGCATCGGTGCACGGGATCCCCGCCTCTGAGATGCCGAGTGACAGGGACCTGTCTCTCGTGAAATAAGTGAGACATCTTTAGTCGTCAGAGGGTCCCCGAATCGGGGGCCTTCTTGCGTTTGGCGGCCTTACGGGACTGTCGTCGGGCTGGCGTGTCCGCCCGTGACCGAGAGAGTGAGACTTCCCGCCGGACGCTGTGTGCGACTTTGCAAGACCTAGAAGGATAATCGTCCGCCGTGCAGGACTAAGCGCGTTGAATGAGTCTCCCCGCCTGATTGATTGACTGACGTAATCTCGCGTTCGTGTTGAAAAACTCGGTTCGAAGACGGGCAATAATCACGTCGGGCGGTGGCATCCTTCGGGAAAAATTCGCTGTACCGTTCGTTCGGGTTTCCGGTCTGCTATTCGCGACCAGCGGGACGTGGCGGATCAATAACTCTCAACGAGCGCTATGGCCTGTTTACAGAAGGTTAGGAAATTTCTCCGCTGAGGGCGAATCGGGGTATGGTCGGCTGGGGATCGCCTGCTATTGAAGCTTCGCGTACTCTGTCTTGGCTTCCTTCAGGATGGGGAGGTCGGGGTCGGCGTCTTTCCAGAGCGTGAGGAAATCTTTGTAAGCGCTTTTCGCCTTGGTGGTGTCGCCTTGCATTGCGTATGCACGACCGACTTGAAGATGTGCCAGTGCTCCCGTCACAAAGTTCAGCACAAGCCCTCGGTGATCCAGCAGTTTTTGGAACTCGGCGGCGGCGGCGGTTCCATTGTGTGTTAACAAGTAAGCTTCGCCGCGCAGATAGGCGGGGTAAAGTGTTCCCGAGATCTGCTGTGGCGGACTAGCCAGTTCGTAGGGAGCAACCCCTTCCAGCAAGAATAGAGCTTGGGATGAATTGCCTTTGTCGAGTTCGATGGCAGCGTTGATTGTTGGAATCCAATACAGCTTGAGCATGGTATCCGAGGGGTAGCCTTTCTCAAGTTCCGAGAGCAAGCGCTTTGCTCGCGAAGCATCGCCGATTCGAGCTAGCGCGAGTGCCACCATCACTTTCACATCGCGCCCCTGAGACAAGGCCAGTGCCGCCGTGACGCCTTGCCTCGCAGAACGACTGTTGCCGATCTCCGCCTCGCGTAGCGCAACACCCGTTTGGAACTCAGCTGCCGACTCTTTGGATTCGGAACGAAGTGACGAGGCCACGGCCCACCGTGAAAAGTCCCGCGCCTTGCTGAGGCGTCCGTGGTAGGCCTCGGTATCGGATTGTGCGCCGAGCAGCGTGTCTTCATTTCCTGGCTTGCCCGCACCCCAAGCCACCTGATGTTCCATCTCCACGGAATCATCCCGTAGAAACGCCAGAAAGTACATGTACCAGTGCAGAACTCCACCATCCAGCTTCAGTGCCAGTGCTTCATCGAAAGTGGCTTTAGCTTCATCCAGTCGGTTGCGAGAAAAGTATTCCTGGCCAAGATTGGCATAATTGATGTAATTGTCCGGCTCAAGCCGCAATGCTTCCTGAAGTTCTGCGAGTGATTTTTCATACTGTCCGATGTAAGAATAAACGACACCCAAGCCGCGATGCGGAATTGGGTCGCGGGGATAGTTTGTTATCCACAGTTCGAAGGTCCGCGTCGATTCCTCCAGTTCTCCCGTTACCCAAAAGTAATTCGAAGAAATGTCAAGCTTCTCCCGTTCGCTGACGCGGTCCCGCAATTCGTATGCCTTCGCAGCATATTTAAGGGCAAGTGATGATTGGCCTTGGTTGCCGTAACGAACCGCCAGCTCTGCATAGGCCATCGAGAAATTGGGGTCCAGTTCAATGGCTTGCTTGAAGAAAGGGATGCTCGGTGCGTCTCCCTGTTCGCGAGCTGTTTTGATGCCCAGGCTGTAGTTTTTCAGGGCTTCGAGAGAGGATGTTGTCGCGTCTTCTGCTTTCCACAACTATTCCGGCTGGAGCGAGAGTAAGCAGGCGAGCGCGAGAAATGAAGCAGAGGACATTGGCGATGGGACTGGTTTCGAGCGGTACACGAAGAAGACCCGGCGTGTGCAGTTTCTGGAAGAGATGGAGCAGGTGTCAGTTGTGTGCCCTGCAGTGAAAGAGTACAAAAGATCATGTCGAGACGGGACCACGTTAATGCCAAAAATCTGGAGGAATTGAAATGACGAAACGCCAGAAAGATTCCGCTTACGTCGATCGAGGACTCCGATGAGCCACAGCCCAGGTGGGAAACAGGCGCATCGACGGCCTGACACCTTCAGAGCGTGAGTCCGGCTATTTCTTATACCTATCTTGAATCGTCATTTTCTGGTAGTCGCCGGGGATTTCGAATATAGCGGCCGGCTGAGGTCCTTCCTTTATGTTTTGCATTTCACCCGTTATCCCTGCGACTTCTTGTTTCACTCTAAAGTGCCACTGGGCGTCGAGCCACACGTGTGCCGTCACTGTCTGACCTCCCATTGGCTGAATGATTTCCCACTTGTCCGTTTTTCTGCCATTGATCATTTCTGTTCCGACCTGGGTACAGGAGCCTGTCCCTTTGCTATTCGGATTCCTGACACACGGCGTGTTGTCTGCCGTCCTGAAGGCGGCCACACTTTGACGCGCCGTTCCGGCGGGCTGCTCCATATATGTTTTTTTCTCTGGGTCAAGCACAAAGCTCGTCTCCGCGTCCAGATCCAACAGCAGGATTGATTTGTCGGACTCGGACTCGATGCGGACTTTGTTGTGCCTTAAATAGACCTTGCTTTTGAAAGTATGGCCGCTCGAGTCATGGCCTATCTGCTCCGCCGAGAGTTCCTGTGCGACGGCAAAATGGCCCGTCGCCAAGACGGCCATAAGAACGAAAAGCATCTTGAACAATTTAGGCATTGTGGACCCTTTCCTGAATTCGACGTGTGTCGCGCCGAGGAATTCTTCAATCGGTGATGTCAAATTTGTCCCGCGACCGATTCCGCCAGGTCTTTCAATTGTTTTTCCTTTTCCGGTGTGTAGGTTTCGATTGGAATCATGTTGATGTAGTAGCGCACGCGGCCTTTTTGAACATGAATGGCGTAGTTCGAGTCACGATAGGCATCGTCGCCGACGCCAGCTACGGGTGTGGGAGGACCAAACCACATCTTGAGCTTGGCAAAATTATCTTTGGCCGCCGCAGCCGAAGGCTCTACGTAAGTTATGAAGACGATCTTGCGCGGAATTCCGTTTTTGCTCGCGTAGCTGCACTGGGTTCCGGCGGGAGTATTGTGGTACGCCGCCGGGGCGGTGCTTTTTGCCGGGGAATCGAAACTCTGGTTCAAGACCTTGGTCAACTTCGCAACCGGCAAAAGCGAGCAGAGATCAGCCGGGGGCTCCTTTGACCACGCGGCGCTAGCGGATAAAAATGAAAACATGAGTACAACGGCCATGGCGGCAAGAATGCGCAAACTAAAAAATCGTTGATCTCGCACTGTAATCTCCTTTAATTCGATCATTTCGCGCCCCTGAGGGACTGTGCTATCAACTTTGCTTGCTCGGTCAGTGCCGGATCGTCGAAAATAATGTCCATTGCGCAGACCACTGGTTTGGAGGGGACCACAACGTACCAATGAACGCGATATGATCGCTCCCCATCCCCAATGAATCCGGTAGTTTTTCCATCGTAGGCAACCCAGAACCGGGTGGAACTGTCTTCAAACACTTGGGTAATTTTCTGAAACTCTTTGGCCAGGGATTTGACATAGTCGAATGTGAAGGGGGCGCCGGACGTCCTGACCTGAGGTACCACTCGGGCAATCCCTTTGCTCTTCTTGCCCATTACTCCAAACTTATCCCAGTCCTGCGGAGACTTCCCTTGGCAGCGTGTCTTGGAGTCGGATAGCGTTTGCCAACCCGAAGTGGATTGCGGGAACGCCGGGATGCTAAAGCTGGCCACGATCACTAAAGCGATCATGAGTTTTGACATAAGGACCTCCGTTTGATCGACACATCGTTGAACCGAAATATGCATCTCGCTACGAAGAGCCACACCATCATCTGCTCTCGCCTATCTAACACCCTCACGGGCAATCATCTTACTGGCTTGAGGGATACGATCTTGGCCTTCGCCGCTAATGCTGAATCATTGAAGGCGATTTCTGCCACGCAGGGAAAATCGTTGATCTCGCATCGTAATCTCCTTCTTTTATGTTCCCGCTACTCGGCCAAGCGCGGCGTTCGAAATCTGTTTTGTCAGATCCTCGGAGTCGTGGTAATAGCGCAAGTCGATGGTGACCCCGACGTCCCCCTTTCGCGCCTTAACCACGTTAATGAAACTGAGGAAAGCTTCATCCCCGACACCGGGAAACGGTTGCTGCGGAATACTCTTCGCCGGCTGTCTCTTCAAGAGGAATTCATAAGCGTCTTTTACACTCCCAACCATCTTCCGCCCACCCCTCCACACGATCTCGGTACGAACCCATTGCCGGGGAGCGTCGCCTTTGTAAGTACAGCCAGTGTCGTCGGCATCGGCATGTGTGAAGGTGTCGCCCAGCACTTGCGTGAGCTCTTCCTTAGTGAAAAGCGCGCACTGGCCATCTTGTTTGTTAATGTGCCGCACTTCCAGCTTTATCGGAGCGGTATCCTGTTGCGCCGCGCTGTTCGGCTGTGGAGGGTTACCGGGCGTCTGGCCACCGGGATTCGGCAACGAGTTCGCGCCGGAATTTGGCAGTGTCTTGGCGAGTTCATTCAACAGCGTGCTCGGATCGGCGGCAATTTGACTGACTTCGTGCGCCTTCTGGTGCACGCGATACCCAGCGTAGAAAAGACCGCCAACCCCGAGCAGCACGACGAATACAAAAATGCCGAACAACGTCAGCAGAATCTTCATCGCCGAAGACATACCGGGCTTCGCAGTCCCGATTGCACCCGGTGCCGGAGGGCTGTCGTGAGGCACCGCCGGCGATCCGTCGGCGGTCCTTGATCCACAGGAACTGCAAAACTTAACGTCCTCATTCAGCTGCGCACCACAGTTAGCGCAAAACTTCGCCATATATCACCCCACGTGAAAAACGAATGCTGTCGCTTTTCGCATCCTCGCATCCGTCACAAGAATTCATTGGCTTCACTCCACCGCGTCCGGCAATACAACCGGATCGCTATCGTATCCCGGCAATGTCTGTCTGCCGCTCCTGTGCCCCACCCGCCGCTTTTGTCGTCGGCCCGGCGTTCTCGCGGACAGGCTGTCGGTCCTTCGCGGGTTGTGCTCGCTGATAATCTCGTTCCCAGATTGCCTGCAGTTCGCGATGAAAATACGGATTTTCGGCCCATTCCAGGCCCTTCTCGATCGGTTGGTTATATGCCGAGGGATCCAGATACGTCCCTCGAGCCTTCCCAGTCTTTTCCTCTTCGACCTGCGGCGGATTCGCCTCTGCCCAGGGATCGTGCCGGACGCCAGTTATCTGCCAGGAGACTTCCATTTCCGGCGCGCCGCCGGCGATCTTGAAGCGGTTATGGTTGACCTTTTCCGCGATGTATAGATTTGGGCCCGGCGCAGCAATCGCCGTTAATTGATACCGAAAGTCTTTGTTGAGCGCCTCGAACCAGTCAGGGAGGCGCACGACCGCTTCGCCCTGTGCGTCCAGTGTGGCATCGCCCGTGTAGAGGTTCATCATCTCCGAGGATTCAATGGACACGTGGTTGAGATACTTGTTCTCCGGATCGATGGGATCATCGATCCGGAAGAACTTCGCCCTGCCGAGGACTTCCTGCCCAAGGATCTTGCCGTCAATTAACAAGTCACCTTCCACAGCCACTCCACCATTAAAGATGGCAGCACGATGTCCGATTCCCACAATTCCGGCAGCGGTACTGCTGTTGGTTTGACCCGTGACTCCGTTGCCTTCGTCACTCAGCCCCACGACGCCGCCTTTGGTCTTGCTGTCTCCCTCGACGCCACGGCCATCGTTGCTCTCGCCCTTTACGCCGGCTCCGCTCTTGCTCGTGCCCTTGAGTCCGGAGTCGGTTTCACTTTCGCCTTGGACTCCATCCCCGCCAATACACTCTCCGCGCAGGCCATAAGGCGTGGTGCCCGCGTCCGGGAACTCGGAGATTGTAGAAGTACTCGTCGCGTACTGACCCACCGGTTTGCCCTTCTCATGTCCGCTGCAACCCTGGCCCAAAATGCCTCTATCGCCCCCATTGACCGCCAGGCCCGTATTCGGATAGGGAAGTTCGCCCATGCCAAACTCGCCGTTGGCGTCTTCGACCAAATCAGAATCGGTGAGGCGAGTTTCGTTGTTGGCCTGGCCGTTTGTACCTAACCAAATTGAAAGGTGCTGATTTGTACCACTGCCGTTAACGGTAGGTGCTGTTGAGTTCTTGCCAGGCGCTGGCGCTGATGACGATCCTGGAGGTCCTTGCGGGCCTTGAATGTTCCATTGCACAAATTCCTCGCCCGCTGAACAGGGCGGACTAGGAATGTTGTTTAGGAGCATGCGCATCGCGCCATTGCTCTGGTTAACGCAGACCGAAATCACATTGTTTGGTCCCTGCGCCCGCACCGCAGTGGCAGTTCCCAGCAGCACGAGGACGCCGGCAAGTCCTGCCATCCTACTCCATCCCATGGCTCCTGTATCTCCCATAGTGCCTCCAAGTAATTCTGATTTCGCTGGCACTGCTTTATTTCACTTCGAATGTCCACACCGAATTGAATACCTTTCCATTGCCCTGATTCCGCGCGACGTCCGCACCGGAGAATTTCATCGTCTTGGAAACCGGTCGCAGCACGATGCCATATTCGCCGGCCTCGAGCGGCATAGACGCGGCGATCTCGAAAACTCCGGGCGCGATTTTCTTGACTTGAGTCGGCGCCTGGTCCTGCACGAAATTCGAGAATGCCTGCCAATCGACGGAGGAACTCGAATACGCGTTTTCCTTGCCTTGGGACGCGCCCACCAGTCGCAAAGTGTTGGGCGGTTGCGTAGGAGTGAGCTTGACGACTACTGGCTCAAATTCGTCCACATTCACGTACATCCATCCCGTAAAATTCACCGAGAAGCGGGGCTGATTGGAGACAGCCTGCGTCGCAGAAGTCAGGCCCGGCACGGACCAAAGGTAGGTGACCGCGGCTTTGCGGCGCGACATCGCTGAGCCAAAAAGGCCGCCCATCTCACCGGCAGCGATTCCTCCCAGCATCGAGCCTCCGCTATGCATCAGTCCTTCTGTAGCCGCGGTGTTCGCGCCAGCTTGCATGGCCTGCGTTGTAACGGAATCATTAGCATAGCCCCCGAGCGAAGCTGACTTTGTTTTCGTCTGGGTCAATTGCGTTTTTTCGACGGCTAAGTGCAGCGCAATTTGCGCAGCCGCAGATCCCGGGGGCGCGCTGGCCGGCATCATTACAACCGACGGCTCCTTCGACTGCGTCAGTTGGTCTCCTGGACTCGACTGCGCTGGTGCGGGGGAACCGGTCTGGGTAACGGATTTCGGTTGCATCGTCTCACCGGCAGCAGCCGAAGCCTTAGATTTGTTTGTCCCGGCTGCCACGACCGCGTTGACGACGTTCTGCGTGACGCCTGCACTCTTCATGGAGATCAGCGCATTGGGCGAAATATCGAAGCCCGCCGGGCTGGCTTGCATGACGGCCAAAATCGTGCTTTCGCCCAGACCGCTCTTGGTCATTCTGATAATGTCATCATCGGTGAGCGGATTGGTCTGGCTCTGCGCCCAGCCAATGCTAACCGCCAAGGTGACGATGACTGCGATGCTCAAACTTTTTCTCGTTTTCATACCGTTCTCCTCGTAAGCGGCTCCTATCTAGTAAAGCGGGAAAAAAGCGCCAAAACGGCAACCGGCAGGATCAAAAGTTGCCATCTAATGCAGTCACAAACAAACATCACGCTTTCCGTCGAAATTCGTCATCGCGACTCCGTTTTGGGGTAACCACACGCCGCCGTTCCCAGGCAGAATTTCGCCGGAGATAGTCTGTCCGTACCTGCCAATTAGCGATGCATTCGAGCACGAGCCTGGGTGTGCAAGAGCCGCGCCCCAGGCGTCAAGCATGCTACCGCTGCCGCCAACGTTACTTTGCAGATCCCGGTTTTCATTAGTTGCCTCCTCGAACATAAATTTTCTGGGCCATGAGGCTCCAGTCTTTCTCTTTCACGAGAGGCAGATTGCCGTAACCCCGCAGGATTCACAATGGCGAGCTCCTGAAGATTGGCTTATTTTTTTATGAACTCGTAAGTTGCTCAAAGGATGTTCGTTGTCGCGGGGGGGATACAGCCGTAGCCCTTGTGAATATGCATCGAGCGTCTTCTTTGCGAGCCCCCGATACGATTGAAACGTCAACCACGCGCGGCAAAGTGCGAAGCCCTTTGAGAAGAGGCCAGATCGCCAGGTTTGCCAAGGTTTTACCTATTTGGGGTGGCGAGGACTCAGCGACACGTAGGGAACAGACAAAAACGAAAGGGGGCGTTTGCCGCTCCCCTTTCGTCGTTTACGCTCAGCCAGCCGTGGCAGGTTCGCCTGCTGGCGTTGCTTACTTGCCGTGTTCTATAGGCGCATGTTTTCAACAACGGCTACTCGAAGATTTGCCCCGCGAAATTCACGATCCACGGAACGCCTAGGTCTGGCGACACGGAGATACTGGGAGGCTGCGCCTGGTATCTGCACCCATGATCGTCCGTTCTGGAATTGCCAGATGTTATATCCTCCGCTACTCGACCCGCAGCCAGTGACCCACGCGTCTCCGTACGGCCCTGCCAGCGGGGCAGTGTTTGGACCCACTGCAATACTGGTCGCACAGGCCCCGACTGGTCCGACCCAAGTGCTCCCATTCCAGTAGTAAACGTTTCCTAGCGAGGTGATGACCCACGGAACGCCCTGGGGCGATACCGCGATTTGGACAGCAGCACCAGGCTCTTGCACCCACGTCGAGCCACGCAGTTGGTAGATGCTGCCATTAGAGTTATCCCAACCGTTGCAGCCGATGACCCAGGGAGTACCATGAGGAGCCGCAGGGGTGGCGGGACCAACGCCAATCGATATGGCGCAGCCGTTGCCCGGAGCCATTTCAAATGTGCTTCCGTTCCAGTAATAAATCTGCCCAAGATGGTTAACGACCCACGCCACGCCCTGGGGCGACACGGCGATCTGAGTTGCGGCTCCCGGCTGCTGAATCCATTGCGAGTTTTTCCATTGGTAGATGTAATAGTCACCGGTGCCCGTTTGGGCGGTTCCGAGGACCCACGCATCTCCGACCGTAGAACCGTTTGCGTTCGGACCTACAGCAATGGACTGGGGATAGCAGTCTTGCCCGCTGGCCCAGGGGCAAGGGACAAGCCAAGTAAGCGCTGCACCCTTGACCTGCGCCCATTGAGAAACGCTGAAGTAGGTCGAGGACGGTTGCTCAAGCGAGACGTTCATGTGCGACGTTGTGTTTGTAAAATCGGTCAGCACAGTGACGACGGGATCGCTGCCGATCGTTTGATCGAGGCCTGAGAAAGCGTAACCCCACATAGTCACTCCGGGACTGAAGTCGGTGAATGCAGTTGATGGTGGTGTGAGGTTGAGTTGAGGACTTTGATTTTCAATCACGAATTCTGCCGACAGCCCCACGGTCATGCAATTCTTAGTTCCGGGGCTGACGGAGCAGAGCGGAAGCGCCGGAACCGACGGGCAGGGCGAGCCGTTCGCCACGGAGCAATTAAAAATCGCACCCGTGGTTTCGTCCTGCAGAAAGGTGCATCCGTAGGCGCCGTTTAGATTCGGGCGACCCACTGAATCGCAGTACCACTCCTCGGAGTAGATCTGGTCGTTGGGGGCGGGGGTGAAATTACCTGAATAAATGTTGCTGATGCCATCCCCGCAGCAATACTCTCTCCAACTGGCATAGGTGGCGATGGTCGGGGTCGTTAGGATGCGTACACCACCCTGGATCAGGCCTGAGCCTGTGCCAAAACCGCCTAGGCCGTTCCATATTGAAATTTCTGTCCCTGTGGTTTCGTCTCCGCCGGGAATTGCGGTGGGAACGTTGAAGGTCGCGACGGTGTAAATGTAGTTGGGGGCGCCCGTCAACACAGAGCCGACCCAAGGGGCGGCTTGGCCCTGATAGACGGTGTGCGAGTACGGACTTTTGGGATGTTTGGCTTCCAGCATCCGTCCCGGTACTGAAGCTGCGCGGAGCCAGCGCGCATACCCCGACGGCTCCTTTTCGGGGTCCGGCCGCAGCCCGTAGCCAGCCTGAATCAGCTGGGACTGGGTATAACTGCGCGGATCACCCTCCAGCGCAGGCCTGTTTGTGCCACGCTCGTCAACGAGATTTAGCGGACGCGATGCGAACGTGTCGTCCGATGTTAGATCGACTGTGTAAAAGGAAGAGTGTCCGGCGGAGTCTGTGCAATCCATGTTGAGTTGATGAACCGCATCGCCTGCGACAGCCCGCACCGCATGGAACCTGGCGTAACCGTCATCGTCGGTGTACACCGGAAGACCTGCGGAGGGCGCACTTCCAGTGGGGTAAAGCGTGCACTCCAACCCGGGCGAAGCATACACCGCTGCAGGCGTATAGCTCTTCTTAGGCGCGCTCGGTATGGGATGAACCGCTGCGGTCGCATTGACTGTCTCCTGATCATGGCCAAGCAGGTCCTTGCCAAAGGCTGTGGTAGTCATCAGTACCGCCAAGCAAGTTCCAGCGGCCAGTTTAGAAAAAGTCTGCATGAATGTTTCTTTCATAAAGCCTCCTTATTTAAGTGCTTCGTTCGGGAGCCTGAGTTTGTAATCGCGTATCGGCGGCCCTTCCTATACGTCACCGGAAAGCCCGTCACTTGGTTTAGCGGCAACCAGGGGACAGAGGGGTCATGCTTCAGGAGAAGAACATCTGATCGGGTACTGCCCCTGTACCTGTGGTCAACGGGATCTATTGCCTTGCGCAGACGAGAGTCGGGAAGCGGCCAGAACTCGCCCCGGCCGTGAGTTACAGAAAGTGGTTACCTGCCCACGAAAAAAAAGGCCTACCAACTTGGTAGGCCTTGACTGGTCAGCTGCAAACGATTGTGGGGGTCGCCTAGTTGATCGCCTGAAAGGAGGATAGTCCGAAACTAGCGAAGCCGCCGCCCTGTGCCTGGACGACGATGAAATCAATATTGCTGACGTCGGCTTGTGTCAGGCCACCTCCGCCGCCTCCTTTGGTAAAACCTGAAAACGGAAAATCTTGGGAGAAAGCGTTACCGTTAGGCGGCAGGACGACCTCGAAATCATAATATCCACCGCTGTGCGGCCATACCGTTATTACCACGATGAGGCCTTCGGAACTGGCGACGCCTTGAAATTTCAGCTGAAAACCCGAATATCCCTCGAGGTTCAGGCCGAGTGGCGTCTCCACCCCCGAGAGCGTGAACCCGTAGCCAACTTGAATCCCGGCAACGCTGCCAAAGCCAGCATCTATTACGAAGTGGCCTTTGCCAATGTCAAGTGTGCTCGATTGCTCGTCTGAATTTGGTGAGGAACCAAAGTATGTTCCACGCGCTTCGCCTAAAGGGCTGTTGACGGGCAATGCTCCATAATGGAGGTCGTGCACGTTGGGACTGGTGACGTGTTTGACGTAGTTGCCGGTCGTATAGTCGTCAAGCATTTCCTGTGCGGATGCCAGTGCCGGTATGCAGACGAGGGCGAGGGCCGCCATGCAAAAGATGTAGTAGTCGATTGTCGTTTTTTCGCGCTGTCCGTCTTCCCTGATGGGCTTCGACAGGGTTAGGGATGATCGCAATTTCGAAATTCTCTGCAGGAAAGTTGTCTTCATAAAACCTCCTTATTATGTGAGTGCTCCGTGCCGGAGCTGAATTTGTGACTGTGTATCTTCGGGCTTCTTAAAGTTGCTAGTGCGAAACCCTTCACTTCATGTAGCGGGAACGATGGACCAGGCGGGTCATACTCCGAGAAGATCTGGTGCAAGAGCGACGAGAATCCGGCTCGCCGTTACGCGAAACGGAGCTGCCAATAAAAAAGGCCTACCGTTTGATAGGCCTTGAGTGCTCGCTCTTAATCGATGTCCGGTTGGCTAGTTGATCGCTTGAAACGAAGTTAGTCCGAAACTAGCGAAACCGCCGCCCTGCGCTTGGACAACGATGAAATCAATGTTACTGACGTCGGCCTGCGTGAGGCCACCCGGTTTATTAAAACCTGAGAACGGAAAATCTATGGCGATGGAATTCGCGTAAGGCGGCAGCACTACCTGATAAGCACAAACCTCCCCGTCATGCGGATAGACAATTATGAACACACTGAGGTCCTCGGAGGTGGCGACGCCTATAAAGTTCAGCCGGAAAGCCGAATACCCGTCGAGATCCAGGGCGAGGGGCGCTTGGACTCCGGTGAGCGTCACCCCGTAGATAACCTGCACCGCGGCGATGGCGCCAAAACCACTGTCCACAATGAAATGGCCCTCGCCAACATCAAGAGTGCTGAACTGCTTATACGGATTTGGCCCTGCCTGAAAATATGTTTCACGAGCCGCGCCTAGAGGACTGTTGGAGGGTAACGCTCCATAGTGTTTGTCATGGACTTGAGGGTTCGTGAGGTGTTTGACGTATTGTCCCGTCGAATAATTGTCAAGCGTGAGCTGTGCAGACGCCTGCACTGGAATCCACGCCAGGGCAATGATCGCTATGCAAAAAAACCGGTTGTGGATCGCGATTTTGTCTCGTTCGTGCCTGTTATTGGTGCTCTGTAAGAAAGGTTCCTTCATAAAGCCTCCTTATTGGGTGCTCCGTTCTGGGAGCCTGAGTGTGTCCTGGATGTTGGGGACCGCCATATTTGTGACTGTGAAGCCCCGTTACTTGGCATAGCGGGAATCAAGGAAGACAGGGGTCATCCTTTGAAAAAAATGATCCCGTTCCGCTGGCATAGGCGCGATTGATGTGATAATTTGCCCCTGCACCTTGGTTCCTCGACTAGGGAATGCGGGGGTCTGTGAAGGATTCTTCTGAAGTTCCTTCGAAAGTCGAAGTCACACAGCTGCTCAAAGCGTGGGGCACCGGGGACGACAATGCGCTGGCGATGTTGACCCCGGTAGTCGAAAGGGAACTGCACCGGATGGCTCACTGGTGCATGGTTAAGGAAAACCCTGGTCACACTCTGCAGACGACTGCCCTGGTCAACGAGGTTTATCTCCGTCTGGTGGACGTTCACTCTGTTGACTGGCAAGACCGTGCTCATTTCTTTGCTATCTCCGCCCGCATGATGCGGCGGATCTTGACGGATTTTGCCCGGTCTCGGAATTATCAGAAGCGAGGCGCCGGGGCTATCCAGGTTTCTTTGGACGAAGGTCTCGTGGTTACTCCGGAAAAGGATGCGGATATCATGGCGCTCGACGAGGCCTTGACCCAGTTGGCCGTGCTGTATCCTCGCCAGAGTCAGGTGGTGGAACTACGTTTTTTTGGCGGACTGGAAGTCAACGAAGCCGCGGAGGCTCTGAAAGTATCGCCGGAAACAGTCAAGCGCGATTGGCGCTTCGCCAAATCGTGGCTGCTGGGCGCCATGAAAGGGGAAGGCGTTAGCAAAAAAGAAACTACGCGCGGCGCAAAGAGCGGAGAAAAGGACCATGGATGCTGACCGAGCTTTGCGGCTGGAGCAGCTATACCACTCCGCACTGGAGCACCGCGAAGCTGAGCGTGGCGCATTTCTGGAGAGGGCGTGCGGCGCAGATTTGGACCTCCGACGCGAGGTGGAGTCGCTACTTGCGCACGATCAGGAAGCGGAGAATTTTATCGAGGCGCCCGCTCTGGAAATGGCTGCCCGGATGTTGGCAGAACAGCAAGATCAGTTACGCGATGAAAGCTCAAGCGCCGTCGGCATTATCGGCCAGACCGTCTCCCACTACCAGATTATTGAAAAGTTAGGGGGAGGAGGAATGGGCGTCGTCTACAAGGCGCGCGATACCAGGCTGGGACGCCTAGTAGCGTTGAAATTCCTGCCCAAAGATTTCGCCGCAGACCCAATCGCGATTGTCCGATTCCAGCGTGAGGCTCGTGCCGCCAGTTCGCTGAACCATCGCAACATTTGCACGATCTATGACATCGGCGAAGAGGCTGGACGAGCCTTCATCGCGATGGAATATCTGGACGGGCAAACGCTGAAGCATGCCATCGAATCCCGGCCGATGGAAGGCGACCGCCTGCTGCAACTGGCAATTCAAATTGTCGAGGCGCTGGATGCCGCACACGCGCAAGGCATCATTCATCGGGACGTGAAACCGGCTAATATTTTCGTTACCCGGCAGGGACAAGTGAAGGTTTTGGACTTCGGGTTGGCGAAGCTGGCGCGCCCGCGCCAAACGTATTCAATCGGGCCGGCGGACTCGGGTTTGTTGGATAGGGCCTCCGAGGAACAGTTGACTTCCACTGGCATGGCAATAGGGACAGTCGCTTACATGTCCCCGGAACAGGCTCGCGGCGAAGAACTTGATATCCGCACCGACTTGTTTAGCCTTGGCGCGGTGTTCTACGAAATGGCAACGGGACAAGTTGCCTTTGGGGGAACCACGATCGCGGTAGTTTTCGACGGTATACTCAATCGTGATCCAATCTTACCGAGTCGTCTGAATCCAGAACTCCCGGACGGTTTGACACCCATCATCGCTAAGGCGCTGCAGAAGGACCGTCAGCAGCGCTACCAATTGGCGTCCGAAATCCTCGCTGATCTGAATGCCATCGTAGGCGGAAGCCGCGCTCGCGTGGCTGGGCGGGCTGCATCAAGGCGAAACTTGTGGCTGACAGCGCTGACACTGCTGGCGATCGCCGCAGTGATCGCGGGGATTTTCATTTTCCCGTATGGGCGGTCTCATCATTTGACCGAGCAGGACACCGTGGTGCTAGCCGATTTCGTTAACGGCACCGGCGATCCTGTCTTCGACGATACTTTAAAGCAGGCGATATCGGTGCAACTGGCTCAGTCACCATTTCTTAATATCCTCTCTGATGCCAGAACTCGCGCCGCACTGAAGCTCATGACCAAGCCGGCTGGCACGAAGCTGACCCCAGAGTTGGCGCGCGATCTCTGTCAGCGCTCCGGTAGCAAGGCATACATTGCCGGATCAATTGGCAGTTTAGGGAGCCAGTATGTGATCGGTGTGAACGCAATCAATTGTCAGACGGGAGATCCTCTTACACAGGAGCAGGTGACAGCGTCGAGCAAAGAGAAGGTCCTGGAGGCGCTGGGAGGAGCCACGACCCAGCTTCGCAAACGGCTCGGAGAGTCTCTGACCAGCATTCAGAAATTTGATACTCCGATCGACGAAGCAACGACGCCTTCCCTCGAGGCATTAAAAGCCATTTCTCAGGGTAAAAGAGCGCAACAGGAACGAGGAGCTGATGCCGCGATTCCGTACTTTAAACATGCTATTGAACTCGATCCAAACTTCGCTGCCGCCTATGCGGCGCTTGGAACTAGTTATTCGAATCTTCGGGAGCCTGCGTTGGCCAGCGCCAACCTGGAGAAAGCTTACCAACTACGAGACCGAACAAGTGAGCGAGAGAAATACCGGTTTTCGGCTTATTACTACCACTTGGTAACCGGGGAGTTAGTGA
Source organism: uncultured Acidobacteriota bacterium (assembly GCA_963832245.1). Taxonomy (GTDB): domain Bacteria; phylum Acidobacteriota; class Terriglobia; order Terriglobales; family Acidobacteriaceae; genus JABDBE01. Next base: position 1,258,372 of record CAWHTG010000002.1, on the reverse strand, counting down.
AGGCAGTTCAGACCTACCAGTCGTGGTCTCTGGATTATCCGCATGATAATGTGCCGCGCAGCAATCTAGCAGCGATTTATGGCTACTTGGGGCAATACGATAAAGGAGTAGCGGAGATCGTTGAAGACCTCCGTCTTAACCCTGACAGCGTAGCTGGTTACACCAACCTCATGAGCCATTACACCGCTCTGAATCGGCTGGACGAAGCCAAGGCTGCTTACCAGCAGGCAAAGGGACGTAACCTGGACGGCCCCTTTCTTCATTTGAATTTGTATGGGATCGCGTTCCTGCAAACGGACGCCCCGGAAATGCAGCGGCAAGCGACGTGGGCAGCTGGAAAGCCTCAGGCAGAGAATTTGCTGCTTTCCGCCCAGTCGGACACGGAGGCATACTGGGGGCGTCTGCGGCGAGCGCGAGAACTCACCGAACAGGCCGTTGCATCGGCCTCGCGCAACGATCAACAGGAAACCGCAGGAGAATGGCAGATGAATGCGGCGCTGCGCGAAGCGGAGTTTGGCAGTCAAACCCGCTCTCGACAGCTGGTCGAAGCGGTGTTGGCGAAGTCCGCAAATCGAGAATTGCAGATTCTGGGCGCCTTAGCTCTCGCGCGAGCTGGCGATTCCATGCGGGCCGAGCAATTGGCGGACGATTTGGGGCGGCGTTTCCCGGCGGATACGGCGATCAACCACTACTGGCTGCCTACAATTCGAGCCTCTGTCGAGATCGACCATAGGAGCCCTGCAAAAGCGATCGAGGCACTCACGACCTCCTTCCCTTACGAGCTAGGGAATCCTTTGCCACAGGCCGAAATTGGGGCGTACCTTTATCCTGCGTACGTTCGTGGGCAGTCCTACTTACTGTTGAAAGAGGGCGAGAAAGCAGCAGAGGAGTTTCAGAAGTTCCTGAATTATCCCGGCATTACAATCAATTGTCCATTAGGCGCTTTGGCGCACCTCCAGCTCGGTCGGGCATATTTACTGACGGGCGACATCGCCAAAGCGCGCACGGCCTACCAAGACTTCCTCGTAATGTGGAAAAATGCCGACTCCGACCTCCCCATCTTGAAGCAAGCCAAAGCGGAGTATGCGAAGTCTCAATAGCTGCTACCGATACGACTAGCGCCGCATAGGGACTTCGCGATCAACCCAATTCAGGATTTCTTCAGTATCCCCGCGTAAAGTCGGCATTGAAAGGGAAAGTTGTAGTTAAGACCGGGGATTTCAGACCACCTCGTCAGTTTTGACATTTCTGAAAAATGTGTTTCGGGGGATAACATGCGCCAGCTTAGCTCATATGACTCGTCGCGCCGGATTAATGGAGCTTGGGAGTGGAGCAGCTGCGTGGCCGCTCTCATGGACGCAGAACAGTAAATGTATTCACAACAGTCAGCAGCGATCCGATTCGCTGAGAACATGAACGAAATCCCCACCACGGACCTCCCAGCCCCCTACAAATCGATTCTGGCGCCCTGGTTCAATGCCCTATTTCTTTGAAATTTAAACTTCCTACTTATATAGTGAAGTGTACGGAGTGGGCCACCCTTTGCAATCACCGTCGCCCTTCTGCATGACTCTGGAGAGTTCCACTCTGCAATAAGACGGAAACACTGTTACCGTTGTAGTTCGGGATCGCCAGGTCAAGGTGTGCCATCATCCGACTCCTGTCCGCCGGAGTGGGTTGACGATTCAATGGCACGGGTCGTTTGAAACGGGCGCAACCAAAGCAGATTTTGGTTCACGAGGTTGAGTACTACTTTGCAGATTGCTTGCGAATCATCGCTTCGCGCTCTTTTCCAACGGCAAGCATCTTTCGCACTTCAGAGATGGCAGCACCTGTCCCCTTTTCTTTTTCTTTCAGATCACGATTACACTCAAAATCCCATCCCCGGCGAACAGACGGCGCAAGCTTGCGCTATGGCCTGATCTATAAAAGGGGATGTCAAGAACATTTTTGTCCCTCCACCGGGGGCGCGGTATAGTTTGCGCCATCCAGCCCTCTCGCCCATTGGAAGACGCTAGTCTGGTGTCGTGCCTGCAGTTGATTTTGGTTGTTCCATCTCAGTAGTGGCATCTTCTTTAATGGTGACGACGCCGATCAGTTCCGAAACTGAGCAAGCCCTGCGGTTGTAACGGTGTCAACCATGGATCTATCTGAGGCTCGTGGCCTAGTGCTTTTTCGGGTTGTCCGAGGGGGCATAGGGATTACACAGAGACTGGGTGCCATCGGCACCGTGTTGTCTACAGGCCATTGTCATACTCACCCTCGAACCCGAGCGTCTAAAGAACCGATTGGCCACCACCAGAGAAGATCACCGGAGATGGAAGGGCTCTTCACCCGAGACGCTCAAGCGGCTTGCGATTTCAGTTTTTCTGCGTCGAAGTTTTCTCCCTTCTTCCAAAGCGTCAGCGTAATGGCTGCAATCTTGCGCGCCAGGGTAAGGCGCGCCATAGTCGGCTTTATGCCTTTGGCCAGCGCCGCCTGGTAGAAGTCCTGGAAGGGTCCGGGACGCACACTGGCCATGGTAGCCGCACCTTTGAATAGACCTTTCAGATCATGGTTGTGGTCTTTGTTCAGACCCCGAATGGAAAGCAGTTTCTTCGAGCGTCGCACTTGACCTTCGACAAAACGGTATTCCGCGCTGGTGCGCGTCTCCAAGGCCAGTCCGCTATAGGCCCAGAGTTGTCGCTTGGTGCGGAAACGATGCGGAGTCTGGATCAGGGCGACTGCCAGCGCCACTCGAATCGGTCCTAGATAAGGAATCTGTCGCAGCTTGGTGGTGATCGCATGCTTGCGACTTTCCGCTGACAGTTCGCGGCGCGCTTGCTGCCGCAAGTGTTGCAACATGTCCAGTTCCTCATAGAGTCGTTCGGCGCGACGCCGCACCCCGGCTTCGCGGATCTTTGCCAGCCACTGAGCTCGATGCCGACGGTAATACACATCTCTGCCTGCACAGGGAATCGCCCAGCTGCGGTACACCGCTTTCAGCCGATTCATCACCCGCGACAGGTCTTTGACGATGGTCAGATAACTCCGCGATAGTTCGCGCAACATCCGCACCCCGGTCTCGCCGTGGTAGACCGGTTTGAGTTGGTTGCCGCGTAACAGGTCGGCCAGCTTGCGCGCATCGATGCGATCGCTCTTATTCCCGTCTTTGAGTAGTGCATTCTTGCGCGGATTGCACACCACCAGTTTGTCGACGCGGGAGTGGAGTAGATCGTACAGCCAGGCAGACCAAGTTCCTTCTTCGAAGGTCACCGACAAGCTTCCGCGCAAGCCCGCAAAAAACTGAAGGATGGTGGCCGCTTTGGTCTCCAGAATCGATTCCATGACCAACTTGCCGGTTGCATCCATGACTGCGACCACGATCGTTGCTTGATGAACGTCCAGCCCAATATACTTTTCATCGTTCACGAGGGTGCTCCTTTCTGTAGGTGGTGATCTGAACGCTCACAACCTACTCCAAAAGGGCGCCCTTTTATAATGCGATAACAGAAGTTAGGAAATTTCTCCGCTGAGGGCGAATCGAGGTATGGTCGGCTGGGGATCGCCTGCTATTGCAGCTTCACGTACTCGGCCTTGGCTTCCTTAAGGATGGGGTGTCGGGGTCGGCGTCTTTCCAGAGGGTAAGGAGTCCCTATAGGCGCTTTTCGCCTTGGTGGTGTCGCCTTGCATTGCGTATGCACGACCGACTTGAAGATGTGCCAGTGCTCCCGTCACAAAGTTCAGCATAGTCCCTCTGTGATCCAGCAGCTTTTGAAACTCGACAACTGCGGCGGTTCCATTGCGTGCCAACAAGTAAGCTTGGCCGCGCAAATACGCAGGTCAGAGCGTCCCTGAAACCTGCTCTTGTGGACTGGCCAGTTCGTAGGGAGCGACGGATTCCAGCAAGACTAGCGCTTGGGATGAATTGTCTTTGCTGAGCTCGATGGCAGCGTTGACTGTTGGGATCCAATATAGCTTCAGCATGGTATCGGAGGGGTAGCCGTTCTCTAGTTCCGCGAGCAATCGCTTTGCTCGCGAAGCATCGCCGATTCGAGCTAGCGCGAGCGCCGCCAGCACTTTCACATCGCGCCCTTGAGACAACGCCAGTGCCGTCGTGACGCCTTGCCTCGCAGAACCAGTGTTGCCGACCTCCGCCTCGCGCAGAAGGGCCATGGTCCGGCCTGTGCCCCCTTTGTAGGAGTAGAACGTGATGATCTGAGGCGCGCAACCTCCACACCAAAAAAGTCGAACCGCCGTTCGAAAAATTGACCCCCAACCCCTCCGGTCGGCTGATTCCACGGGATCTGGCGAGCTGCGCGGCACCGCAACGAATGGTCACACACCCCTTAATTTCGCCCAGAAGAGAAGCCGCCCGGCGAGGCCGCATAACAGATCAAAATAAGGTGCCCCAATTCTTGCCAGGCGAGAAGCAGCCGCCAGCCCGCCTTTGGGGGATGGTGCCGGCTTCCGAGATTCCCCAGGAACCTTCTTGACATCATTTGTTCCGCCCGTTCCGACATCGGGATGCTTCTCGAAACAACCCGGAAACAGGTTCGAAACAGGTGAAGGCTGTTTCTTGAGGTTAAGAGCCTTGTAATAAGTCATTTAGACATGTTTCCAGCTGATTATTCGGTGTTGCAACGAAAGGACTTGCCGGCCTTCGTCATTTTTGCTCCATTCGCTTTCGAATTCTTCGTAACGCCGTCGTCCGCTCTGTCGGCAAGACTATCAAACAGGTGCGCTTCACGGTCGGCGATAGTCAGTGGACTACTCTTGTCATGGAGTTTGACGACAAGACGCGTGCCAGTTTCCATCTGAAAGCCGACGTGCATTTGGCAATCGCGCCGGAAATCTCGGGCACGGCGAAGAACGGCGACATTGACAACTCGGCGCCGATGCACACACGTCGCAACATGCCCCAAATCTCGTGAGGGGAGTAACGATGAAACTGTCGAATAGGGACACCGAATGGGATAGCTTGCACATCAGCGTGCACGGACCGAGTCCGGCGAAAGTTCGGGGCGGGGTGATTGGCTACATTGCCCTCGATGGCGAGATAGACGATCTGATAGCGGAGTTTGAGCGCGATGCCGCAGCGAAGCTTAGGGAGCGCGGCAAAACTAACCCCGCTCTTCGGGACTTCCACGTAAAGTTCAGTTAAGCGCGGGAATGGAATGGGACCAGCAAGATGTCTGACGGAAGATCAGCAAGCGATAGCCAAGAAAGAACCTGAAAGAGGGTTCGCGGATCTCCGGAATCGAACCCCCTCATAAATGCCGCAGATTAGGCTCATGCAGATAGGTTACGCGCTCATCCTGTAATCGCGCTAGCCACGCCACCGAGAGTATCCCCAACCCCCGCCACCGAGCAAAAACAGCACCACAAGAACAATCAATACGGTTTCCATGTTGTACCTCAGTTGTAAGTGGAAGCGGGACTGGCCTTTGTAACGGTCATCTCATTTTCACTACGTCTCACGATATAAGCCGCCAAGTCGGATGTCTGGTCACATTAGACCACTCTGAGCGAGTCGATATACTTATGCGTTCCCGAACAGTCTTTCAAACCGTGAAAACGTGTTCTGAATTGTTTCAAAAACTGTTCAATTGTGACCAGTTGTACAGTTCCGTGGAGGCGTAGCATCGCCGTCAGAAGGCGTCATAAGGGTGGGCTAAGAATCGGACCTCGAAAAACACGCATCGCATGCGGTCTCCGATGCGCCGACCCTCACTGGAGCCCCCAAAATCACTGACGTGTTAAAAGGAGCGATATGAGTAACGAAACCGAAAAGAATCCACAGCAGCAAAAACCGCAGCAGGGGCAGCAAGAGCCACAGGAACATCAGAGCCAGAGCAACCCGCAGGACATTTCCAAGAAGAATCCATCGCAGGACACCGACTCTCAACACAAAGGTCAACAGAAACCGGAAGATGAGAAGCGACGCGCTTCTTGAGAAATTCTCTTGGTGAATAAGCAGTGTTAAGGACTAAATGCCCCGGCTTAAACGCCGGGGCATTTTTGATTCGAGTGGGCACGATCACCAGATCTCATGAGACGTGCGATTCTGACCATTTTGGGGAGTGGGGATTTATTTAAAATAGGTTCTACCTGGCGGTCGCGTCCCTATTACGGAGTGACTGCACACGGCAGCCCGAGCGGGCCTTTGCAGTTTGACCGATTTGGACGCTGCCCCGGCCCGCCAGATGCGCATACGTAACTGGATTCCCGACATTTTCTGATTTTGACAGAATTGTTAAGGCTGCTTTCGTTAATGCTTCGCGGTCTGCCCGATCTTGGATAAGAGTGACTGTATTTCTGAAAGTGCCGCGGCGTCTCCCTTTGCCAGATCCGCTGTGATCTGATCGCGGGTTGCCAATGTGTCACGAAGCAAGTTGCGAAGTGCGGGATCCCCCGTGCTACTCTGAATTCGCTGAGTTTGATCGAAGAACTCCTTCGAGTACTCCCCGGCTTTTCCGTAGTTCTTTTGGACGGTCTCCAGAAACATCACCGTCGCTGTGTCGCGGAGCTGCGACAATTGTTCGCCGACCTGACAGGATCCCAATTGTTTTGTAGAGGCAGACAGTGCCGGCTGCAGTCGGGCATATTGCAGGATGAATCCAGTAAGAAATCCAACAATCAACAACACAAACCAAAGGGCGAGTTTACGTGGCATCGATCTTCCCTCCGCACCCCTTCAACCTCAGCCACTTCAAGCTATGCGAGCGTTGAGATCTTCGCTCTTTAGGGCGGCGTGAATCTCCTGTATTACTTTTTGGTCCGTTCAGGGTGAGGCTAAATCTTGCCGTTTGAGAAACCCGCTTCAGGCGCGGCGCACGAGCCACACAATCACCAGAATCACAATAATCGTTCCTACCACACCCAGACCTAACATAGCTCCTCCTGGCGGACACCTAGGGCATCAAGATTACCCATGCAGACATGATAGGACTAGATTCTGGTTGTCGTCTGATCAAAACCAGACACTAAAGGTCGGGTTCAGAAAGTCGAAGCGGTAAGTAATGGAGTAATGGCTTTCAAAGACCCTACGTACAAGTACGCACGCCGGACACTGACCATCATCATCGCCATTCTGATGGTAATGCTGTTGGGTATCGCATATTTGGTACCCGCCTTTGGAGTCGCGGCCACAATGCCGGGCGCGCAAGGCTACCAAAGCGTCCTCTCACAATTGCTTGCTGCAATCACGGGAAAGGGCGGGTTTTATTGGACAAGTATCGTTTCGATTCTGGTTGTACTATCTCTGTCAGCAAAGACCGCGTTCGCCGACTTCCCACGGCTTTCCCGTGCGATTGCCCTCAATGGGTTTCTGCCTTATGCCCTTACCGTACGCGGGCGACGCCTCGTCTTTGGCGAAGGGGTTTACGCGCTCGCGATCCTAACGGCGATCCTGCTGGCCATTTTTCGTGGAGTGACGGATCGGCTAATTCCTCTTTATGCAGTAGGGGCATTTATGGCGTTTACGTTGTCCCAGGCCGGCATGGTCATGCACTGGAAGAGAGTCGGCGGCCCTGGCGCCCGTAAGAGTATGTTCCTGAATGGGCTGGGCGCAATCGCCACCGCAATCACCGTAGCTGTAGTCTTAGTCGCGAAATTCACCGATGGTGCTTGGATCACTCTGGTCTTAATTCCTGCGATGATTCTGATGATGAGGAGTATCAAACGACACTACGGTCGGGTGGAGAACGAAACGCAGACTGACGCCCCAGTGAACACTCAGGACCTCTGTGCCCCAATTGTATTGCTTCCCGTTGATCGCTGGAGTGTCGTTTCGGAAAAAGCTCTCCGATTCGCTTGGGGGCTCTCGCAGCAAATCCGGGTCCTTCATGTTGAGTGTGGAGAAGAGTCCGAGAGCTTGTGCAGAAATTGGAACCGGTTAGTGGAGGCTCCTGCCAAACAAGCGGGTCTTCCTGTCCCTGAACTGGTGCTGCTGAAATCACCATTCCGATCTGTGGTCAAGCCAATCGTGGAATACGCCTTGAATGTGGAGAGAGAGAACCGCCAAACAAGCGGGTCTTCCTGTCCCTGAACTGGTGCTGCTGAAATCACCATTCCGATCTGTGGTCAAGCCAATCGTGGAATACGCCTTGAATGTGGAGAGAGAGAACTCCGAAAAGCATGTCGCTGTCATTCTGCCCGAACTAGTGGAGCGTCGATGGTACTACCTCTTCTTGCACAACAATCGATCTTCCGTATTGAAGGCGCTCTTGTATTTTCAGGGCAGTCAGCGAATCAGCGTGGTATCTCAGAAGTTAGGCACATGCCGCGTCGCCCGCCCGCTGATGTGAGGAAATCTAATGGGAACGAGCCAAGAACATGTATGCCAGTCCTGCCAGCGAAATGACAATCAGAATATAGGGCCACAATCTGAAGATCTGCTTCCAGAACCACACACCCTAAATCCTAGCCTTATAGCCGCGATTTCTACTCGCAAAATTGAGCCGAACAGTTACGTCGGTTTTGGAAAACATCTGGTTCGAAATTCCATGTTTCTACAGGATGTACCGTATCGAACAAATACTCGACGTGTGGGGTCCTGAAAGGACCTTGGCGCCCCCCATGCTCAGGCGATTGGACGATAAAATCCGCGAACTGTGCGCCAAGGCTGTGGCTACGCAGGACTCTTCTGAATTACACGATATTCTCCAACAGCTAAGAGCTTCTCTCCATGAGCACGTCAGGCGTCTAAGGAAGTCGGCCCTTAGCCGTCCCCTACCCTCAGAGAAACGAGCGGGGTAGTCTCCCGCGCGGGTCATATGTAAGAAGCGGATTCTCCGTTTCTCCGCGCCTTTCCAAAATTTCATTCACTTGAAAGTTCAGCTACGGCTGTCGCAGTCGCCGAAATCTGGGAGAGAAATCCATTTCTAGGCACTTTGAGCAAGGACACCTGAAGGCCTTGTCATTGAGGAAAATGATGTGTCCGCAGTTGTCGCAGATCAATCGCCCGTTTGACAGAACAGTCATCGCATGGAGCTTGCCATCGACCACGCAATAAGGACAACGCACTTCGTCCTTCGACATTCGAAGACCCCACTCATTTGGCTGCGAACATTGAATGCTTGCTAGTCATTGGTGGCGGAAATATCCAAAACGTTCTCATTCAGGCTATCGGCGATTCTCTTTGCTTGGTCTAGCGATATGCCGCCCCAGCAGATTCAAATTCAGGATAGCACCCCGAGCAAACACACGGTGGGACTCACTTTCGGTTCGATGGCCCGAGGACTGATTTGCAAGACGGTCAATTCTGATCAGTTTTACGAAACACAAAGTTCGATACTGAAGATTCACAGGGTTCTGATGATAGAGGGACCTTTCGTAAACGAACGTGGTTCTATGGGACATTCTTCATTCAGGGAGGCTTTGATGAATCTAAATCTGCTAGATCCGAAGTTTATTGTGCTCGGCGCGGTGGTGATTCTGATCATCGCAGTGGTTGTTTGGCTGTATGTGCGAAAACGCCGGAGTACGACTGCAGACCTGCGGCAAAAGTTTGGGCCCGAGTACGAGCGAACCGTGCAGAAGCATGGGTCAGAGCGAAAAGCAGAAGCGAAACTAGTGGATCGCCAAGAGCGGGTCCAAAAGCTCAACATTCGCGATCTTGACCCGATGGAACGCGAACGTTTTTCGAAACAGTGGGAGTCCGTACAGTCGCGGTTTGTCGATTCCCCAAAGGGAGCGGTCGCCGAGGCCGACGACCTGGTGTCCTCTTTGATGAAAACGCGCGGCTATCCTGTATCCGATTTCGATCAGCGGGCCGCCGATATTTCTGTCGATCATCCCCGAGTGGTTGAGAACTACCGGTCTGCGCATGAGATTGCGCTGCGAGTTGGGAAAGACGCAGCGACTACCGAAGACCTGAGAACGGCGATGATTCATTATCGCTCTCTGTTTGAGGAACTGGTGCAGGTACCAACGATTGTTGAAAGGAAAGAGGTGGCGTAATGGCTGAATTGATGGCAAAGGAAGAAGACGTTATCACTGCCGACTTGGCGAGCCTTCCGCCAGAGCGGCCCGACGGACCCAAGCTCGTGAAAGAACAGGAGCCGGAAACTCTCGCCAGAGCGGCTACCGCGTCAGAGCCCATGCCCTTGTTCACTGAATCGGAGATGGGAGATTTCCGTTCGCAGTGGAGCAAGGTACAAACTGGTTTCGTGGACGAGCCACGCCGGACCGTCGAAGACGCAGACAAGCTCGTAGCTGCGGTGATGCAGCGACTCGCGGAAGGTTTCGCCAACGAGCGATCGGGATTGGAAAAGCAATGGGACCGCGGTGACAACGTGTCTACTGAGGATCTCCGGCTTGCCCTACAGCGCTATCGTTCCTTTTTTGACAGATTGCTGAAACTTTAAGCATGAACACGTTTCGGATAGGAACGGTCAGTGCTCGCAAATGAGCACAGGAGGCTTGACATGCTTTGGACTATTTTCGTTGTTCTTCTGATTTTGTGGCTTCTGGGTTTCAGTTTGCATATCGGCGGAGCCTTGATCCACTTGCTACTGGTTGTGGGATTGGTCGTTCTGGTCATCAACTTACTGAGCGGACGACGAAGTGCAGTTTAAGGAAAACCAGTAGAGTACCTAAACCGGGGGCCTTGTGTGAGCCGTCCGGCCTCTACTTTGCTCCCAGCTTCAGGGTTGGGGAAAGGCTGACAAATCCTCCCATGAATCGTCACGGAAGTGGCCAAAATTAGACAGCTTGGAAGGAGCTAGATCTGCCACACTCTGGCTATGACAACTAAAACTATTCCGGCATATCTTGAGGGCGAGCGCCAAAAAGGTAGAGACACAAAGCTGCGGACGGAAGAAGAGGCTGCGCGCATCCAGCCGCTGCGCCATGGCCACCATCGCACCGCGAAACAGCCCAAGCTGGAACTGCCATCTGCGTTTGAAGCCGTACCCAAAGCAAGAAAAACTGTGGCAGCATCTCGGAAAACGCCACGCACTCGGCGAATGACGGCGACGAAAGGCCGCAAGGTGGGCGTGACTCAATTAGAGAAATCTGGGACGGAGCTGCGCCGAATGGGACCGCTTGGCCTCCATCCCGATGTGATGATGAGCAAAATGCTGCGCAAGAAGGTCAAGAAACAATCCGACCACGCGACACGTGCCAGCGTCAAGAAGGAGATGGCAAAGCCGCGCATGGCCAGGTCCGCAAGAATAGCGGAACTGAATTTAGACACTGCGCGGATTCGAGAACAGCCAAGTACCACCATGCCAGGAACCGTCGACAAAATCATCCCGTCTCGACGTGCGAGCCAACCGGAGAAGGCACAGATTGCTGTTGACCGGACCGACCACCGGCATCGGGATCTCCGTATTGAAAATACGTTAACTGATGAGCACGGCGATGATGTGAAGCTTAAAAAGGGTGCTCACGTTGAGGTTACCGTCACAGCCGAACCAAAGGCTGTCGAATGCCGTAACTAACGAAGGCACCTAATCGACTTGGCTTGAGACAGTCGGCCTGGGCTTTGGAGGCCACAATTCGTGGAGCCCTCATCGGCACTAGCTCGGAGTATGCGATGTCTTCACATTTCTTGTTACAGTCTGCCTAGGGCTGCGACGGATGTGTGCACGAAATTGTTCATTTTGTCGGGCCTGGATGGATGGCATGTTCTGCTTGTGTGAGTTTGGGAACACGCTGTCAATCTTCCGAAAACATGCTCCGATCAGCCCACTGACCGGCGGACGCCACCAGCGACTCCGTCCGCGCGGGCTCATCTTGCTGTCGAGGAGATCGTCTGTCGTCTTAAGGTGACACACCGGTAGAATTCCCGCGACAATCGCCAGCACGCGGTTGCGACCCTAATCAAGGGAGGATGCGGTCTCGCCTGGTGTTCTCCTATGTATAAAATTGACCAGTTTTCTGTTTTTGAGCAATGGCATCATGTGAACGGCTAGGTTTGCCCAGAACGGGAGGATTCGCGAGGTTCACATGACTATGACATATAGTTGGCACGAATCATACAGGGCGGCTCTGCTCGAAACCGATTGGACGAAGATGCAGGGGCGAGTTCAGGCAGCGGAGTCCGCAATACAGGAACGTCAGCGCGTGCTCTCCATGGATCACGGTGGAACACCAGAAGAGAGGCAGGCCATCGCCGACGCCCTCAATGGTATGAAGGTTTTGCGGAGAGAAGCCGGTGAGTGGCAGCATTGGCAGGTTTCTGAAGGTGAGACTACCCAACCTGGAACTGACTAAACGGGCTTCGTTGCAGGCGTTAAAGTGTGGCCATCACCGCCCTGCAGCTTTGTCGCGACCAGAACCGCTAAGACCGTGGCCATGCTGCGCACGTTTCCCGCAATAGTTAAGAGTGCCTCTAAAACGGGCGGATGGTTTTCCGCTAATCCCTCAAGACGTGCACTGACGTTGTGAAGTTGGTCGACTTCGTCCAGAATCGCTTCAAAAGCCATGGTTCTGCTTCTTTCATCGGAGGCTAAGAGGAGAAGAAAACATCAGATGGACTGCTTAGTTCAGAGGATCTGAAAGAGGCACGACCCGCTGAACCTAGGGCATGATTTCGAAGACCGTGCCGTAGTCGTAGTTGTAACCCACGCCGCCGTCGTGCGTCGTTCCGTAGAGACTGCCGGTGGCGTCAATTAGCAGGCTGGCTACGGGAATGAATCCGTCATTGCCAGTGGCATCGAAGCTATACAGTACCTTTTCTGTCCAGCCTCCGCCCCCGCTGGGCGTTAGTTCGAACACCACACCGCAGCCCACTTCGGCACATCTTGTGCTCCCACCGGAGGCCGTCGTGCCGAACAGGTTGCCGGTCGCATCGAAGATCAGGCTGGCTTGAGGTCCTGAACCCTCGGGACAGTAGTGAAAGTAGGAGGAGCAAAAGCTGTATAACACGCTCTCCGTCCAGCCGGCGCCAGCTTTGGGCATTAACTCGAACACCGTACCGCCGTTGTAAGCTCCACCAGAAAGTGTTGTACCGTAAAGAGCGCCTTTTTTGAAGATCGGGCCGGCCAGAGGCTGCAACCCGTCGTTGCCGTTGAAGCTGTGAAGCACGGTTTCCGTCCAATGGCCATTCGCGTTGGGCGTCAATTTGAACACCGTGCCATAGTTGTAAGTTCCGCCGCCGCCCGTCGTCCCATAGAGATTGCCGGAGGAATCGAAAACCAAGTTACCGTAGGATCCATATCCGCCCTTGAAGTTATGCAGCACTTTCGCCGCCCAGTCGCCGTCCGACTTTCGTGTCAACTCGAACACCGTACCGTAGCCGTAGGCTCCGCCCACGGGTGTCGTACCGTAGAGATTGCCGGACCCATCGAGGATGAGGGCGGCTTCGGCAAAGCGCCCGTCCTTTCCATTGAAAGAATGCAACACCTTTTCCGTCCATCCCCCGCCCGTTTTAGGCGTTAGCTCGAACACCGTACCGCAGCCGTCTTTGCACGGTCCACTGCCGCCAAATGCCGTCGTGCCATAGAGGTTCCCCGAGGCATCGAAGACCAGGCCGGCGTACGGATAGTGTCCGTCTTTCGCGCTGCTGGTGAAACGATGCAGCACCTTCTCGGTCCAGCCTCCGCCCGCTTTGGACGTCAACTCGAACACCGTACCGCAGCCGCCGTTGCAGGCTCCGCCGCCATACGCGGCCGTGCCGTAGAGGTTGCCGGCGGGATCGAAGATCACGGCGCCGTCAGGATAGGCGCCGTCCTTGTCGTTGAAGCTATACAGCACCTTCTCCGTGGCCGCCCAGCTGCTTGAGACGAGCAGCGTCACTGTAAAGATCGCGAGAGTTACTCTCAATCTCATGAACAGTTGCTTCCCTCGTGTAAGTGGGCCTCTTTGTGGAGCACGCGCAGGTGACGTAAAGATACGAGACAGGGGTGCCCAATTGCTGTTCATGAGAAGCCACCTTCGGTCCTGATTTGAGCAGAGCAGGAGATGTCAGGAACCGTCCCTTGGAGGCTTGCGCCGGGCGGCAGGTTGCCCCGGCCGACATTTCAGTGCGAAGCTTCCAATGCCGGCAACTATCACCATTGTTGGCGTAACATTGCGATTTCACTCAAAATGCCCCCCAATCGCGGAGATGGGGCGAACAGACAGCGCAAACTTGCGCTATGGGCCTTGTTAACAACAGTTACGCGCAACTACCTTCGGCTTGATACAAAAGAAAAGCCGCCCGAGACATCGGGCGGGCCGGACTTGTTCAGATCTTTCAAATTACCGGGACTCAGTTCATAGCATTGGCGATGGGCTTTTTCTCAATGCTTACTGCGGTCCCGTCAGTTAATGTCCAAAGTGGTTGCGTCTTCGCTGCTGAAGCAGCTCGCGAACATTCTCTGGGAGAACGACCTTCGGCCTCTTCAATGCCCCGTACACAGTGTGTTTTGGATGTAGGGCTCGTCGTGTCTATATACCACCCCGGAGCCGTCAAGCGTGTGATCGGTGCAACAAAGCGAACTGTCCCTGAAACAAAAGAGTGAGTGGGCACCACCGCGTGGCTTCATTCACTCGCTTCGTCCTGCGGCTGCGACACACCTTGATCGAGGCCGGATTACCGGTTGTCGGAGCCTTGGCCGTTATAGCCCTTTTCGTATCCCTGAATGTAGGCCTGACGGTACGACGCCTTATACTGGTCCTTTCCTCCGAAGGTGGAATCGTAGCCACGATTGCCGTGCTCATAGGTTTTATGCTTCGTCGCACGAGAGCTTTTTCCTCCCTGCCGATCCTGCAGGCCGTCATTGGCACCATCCTGAAAGCCGTTCCGGGCTGCCGCGTTGTCATTGGGTCCATATTGGCCGTTCTGCCCATTGTCATTGCGGTCGGCATTACGATTATTTTGGAAGCCTTGATCGTATCCAGACTCGTAGGCGCGGCGATCGTCCGCATTATTGGGTTGTAGGCGATACTGGTGAGCCTGATTGTTCGCGCGGTCGGCCTGCCCGTGGTTGAGGCCTTGCTGGTACATGAGGTTGTTCGCGTTGTCGTTGCGATTGGCCTGGTCTCTGCTCTGATCTTGCTGTGATTGAGCAGCGGCGTGCTTCGGCGTGACGAACGCGGTAACCGCGACTGCAAGAGCAAATATTCCTATTGCTTTTCGTATACTGAGTTTCATTTGAGACTCCTGATTCGTGCTGTTAAGAACGTTAGAACGCCCTCGGCATGGCTTGCTGATAAGGACAGTTGGAAGATACAACCGCAACAGCTCCTCCATACCTTAGACGTGGCACGCCAGCAGCAGGTTACAACACTAGCGGATTGGCTCGCCCGCCGTCTGAGCTAGATTGCTCACATTTTTGGCCAGGCGGGTCACCCTGTAAGACAGCGCCGATAAACGGCCATTTCGAGTCCCAAGTACCCGAACTTACCGTGCCTCCCGGCGGAGAGTGAAAACAATCCGCGTTGCTTCGCCTGGATCGAAGAATCATTCGCACTTGACGGGCGGGCTCAGCGGCAAGTCTTGAGCAATGAAAATGCCCAAGCTCACTCCCGTGAGCCTGGGCATCTTTCAAGTTCAGCTTATGGCTAGGCCGTTTTCTTTGCGGCTTTCACCTTTGCTCACCGAGCGCGCTGTCGGAAGTAACTCCCGAGTAGGTATGACAAACCAACCCACGTCATCACCGCAACAATTGCTCCGGTCAGGCTATCCCGGAAGCGCTGTTTCACGTCCGGACCGAAATGGTACAGTAGTTCTACTTCGAGCACCGCAGAGGCCACGGCTATTCCCCCACCGCAGGAAACGCGATGCAGCAAGTATGGCCGGATTGAGGCCAAGTCTGCCTGTAAACCAGATCCCAAGAGAAGTTCCCTCGACCATCAACCCTACTGCCACCAGTAAGAGAGATCCCGCGAGCAACGTCAGTCCCAGCGCAATGGGACGAGTCTTCCAAACTGGGCGAGTTTCGCGGACTCGATAAACGACATCAAGGCCGTCGATTATTGCGGCAAATCCGCTGGAAGCGGTCCAATCGTCAAGACTAACCCGAGCGTAAGAAAGTGCGGGTGTTTGTGACTGACAACATCAGACACGATGTTGCGCACCAAACTCATTCCATCTCCTGGGACGAGCCGGGCCATTAAGCTTAGAAGGCCCTCAAACAGGTGAGGGATCGGTACATACACGAGCAGCGACGCCATCGAAACCAGCAGCGGAAACAGTGAGAGCACCAAATAGTATGACAACCCGGCCGCAAATACGAAGAGATGTTCGTCATAAACATCGTTGTTACAAGGTTATCAGCAACCGTTTAATCGTGAGCCAAACTGTTTCGCCACCTAAGGTACGCACCGAATTACCTCAGAGCTTTCCATTCCATTCAGGTTCTTCGGAGACTTACGGGCTCACATCCAGCCCATAAGACACATGGCTGAAGGTTCCACCGATCTTGATGGGCACGATCTCTCCTGCATTCTTCTTCTTTAAGAATGGCTCCACAACTTTGAGTAGAACTGATTTCATACCCTTCGATCCGTTGGAGAGCTTGTTATCGACCTGCAAGGTTCCGTGAAGGTTCACCCGCTCCGTCAATAGGCCGTATGTGCCATGCACATGAGCAAGCGCTCCCGGAACGCTGAAGGATAAATCTGAGAATGTCGCGATCGCCTCTTTGAGCAAGACGTGTCCCCTCAGATTTTCAATGACGCTCGCCGGATCGTCGTTCTCCTTCTCGCCCTGCGATACCTGACTGAGGTTGTTAACACTCTCCTGCGTCGTCGAGCGGGTGAAACTCGCCGCCTCGACGCCAAAGTCTCCCTGCAGGATCACCCTTCTAATAAAGTCTCGCTGCCCAGAGGGAACCAGGACTTGTGTTCTGAAGTTCATTGCTCCGGTCAAAGCTGGAGGATCCGCCTTGGCGAGGAGGCGTAACCAGTCCTGGATCCGGCCTTGCACTTCCGTCCCGCCCAGCGAAACGGTCTTCCCTACTGAGCCCGCTTTCTTTGCCACCTCGCCTTGCGATACGACCGACGTCCGCCCAAATTGTGTTTGCACCGACTGGAGAGCGACGTCTCCATTCATTCCGTTCACCATCGCATGGAATTGTGTTTTCAGGTGTACCGCATGGTCGCTCCGCGTTACCTGGAAATCAGGCACGTCGGTACTACCTTCGACCTCGATGTGTTCGAGCACACCATTGAATTTGCCGGTGGAGGACAGCGTTCCCCCAATGCCGGAAAATACGCCCAGGTCCGCGTGTTGAAAAAGATAGGAACCAGCAACGATGGTGTGGCCGACGTCCTGCGGCTGTAAGGGACCGAATTGTCCGTCCGTGCGAATTTCTCCGGGAGGCTTCGGATTCTGCAGCGCGGCGTGGAACGACATAGGCCGGTCGTCGGCCACAGAGTTCAGCGTCAATTTGTGAATTTCGAACTTAAGGGGTTCTGTTCCGGGTTCACCGGAAGCAAACTCAATCACAGCACCGTCCGCGATTACCTTGTCGATAACCAGCGCGTACTGCTGCAGACTGCCGGTACGTCGCGCTTCGTTGCCGGTGCGTTCACTGCTCGGTGACACGAACATGCGCAACCCCCCGACCATGACGCGTCGAATACGCTTCGGAGTGCGGAAAAATCTCCAGTAACCGGCCTGGATGGTGAGCTTTTCGATCGTGGCGATCGGTGGAGCGTTTCGATCGCTGTTGCGACGGAAAGTCACTCCTTCGGCAACGCACCCCGGCGTGAAATACGTCGCGTGAAATGCTCCCAATTCGACTGTGCTGGAGAACTTTTCCTGCAGCGTCCTGACGATGTTGTCCCGGGTGAACGGCCAGCGGCTAGCCACCAACACAGCGCTGCCGCCGATCACAACGAGAGCCAATAATGCACCAATCTTGATCCAGCGGGACAACATCTACTCCTTTGTCAGTCCATCAAATGGAGAGACCCGAGTACTAAAGAGGCTAACGAGTCGAGACTGAAGAATCTGTTCACAAAAGAACAAGTCGGTCAGAGCCGCACTCGACTTGGCAGGCGATGAAGGAGCGACTCCAAAGGGTCGCGTCAGTCAGCTTGTTCAGCTCCATTAAGGACGCTGCTAGGAGCCCGCACCGGCGGAGTGCGCGAATCTCTTTCTTGACCAGAGGCATTCGCTTAGGCGGTCATGAACCTTCTACGCAAGGTGACGGTGCGCCGGGATGGGGTAGATGGGATTTATACCAGCGCACCGTTTTTAGGATGTCGCCTTTCGAGAGGCGGATGATCCTTTGTGATTTTCATCTCTTCCATTTGATCGTGATGCTACGCCTTGTACATGAAGGTTATCTGTGCCATTTTGACCAACTCTTGAAAATAGTACGGGAACTAAATTGGTCAAGGGAGCGACTTTCAGAAAGGCCAAAAAAGCAAGCGTAAAAGGCGCTCGTATTCATGTGGAGCGGGCGATAGCCGCTGACTGCGAGCAGGATCCTCCGTGAGGTGGGCCGATATTCTACCCTATTGAAAACAAAACTCAAAACTTGGTGGCGGCGGTTGGACTCGAACCAACGACCTACGGATTATGAGAACACAGGAGGGTTCTACGCCGTTTTGAAAGTGTACTACTTTATTCAATTCTTTCACCGCTTGCAAGGCGGGCGGTCTTGTCATTGTCTATTCGATTTGAGGGGGTTCGGATCCTTTCATCATTACAATTTCATTACAGTCGCTGCCGTCTTTAAACATGTCGCAACGCCATCACTGTGCGGTCATCGAGTGGAGGAGTGCCAGCGCTGACTGCGAGAACGTCGTCGAGACAGGCCCGAACTAGTTCCTCTGGGCAGAGGTTGCTTCGTCCGACAGCTAGTCCAGACATGACACTCCGCCGGGAGCAGCCTCGCCCTTGGTCAATTCTGCTCAGAATCAATTCGTACTCAGGAGTACCGTTAAAGAATGTTCCGTTTTATCTGCTACATCTGTCGCGAACAATGATCGAAGGGGAAGCGTTCATAACACGGCCACGTTGTTGGAGGTGCTGGTCGCGACGAAAATGGCGCCGCTCTCGGGTTAGATTCAGCAAATGCTTGATTGGCTCATCGTTGTCTTCTTGACCTAGGCTTTGGGATTGCGGCGCGGAAGCTAGTCGTGAAGAACGACATTCAGAAGTGAACTATGAACTTGCAGCCCGCTCCCGCCGTTATAGTCAAGAAAGCCTAACTTTCTGAACCGATTCATGAAAAAACTGACCCGCGACCGGGTTGTGCCGATCATCTCGGCTAGGGTCTCCTGACTGATTTTGGGGATTACAGTCTCGGGCACCCCTTCCTTGCCGAAGTGCGCCAGCAAGAGCAGAATCCGAGCTAGCCTCTTTTCGCTGGAGTTGAAGAGCTGATCAACTAAATCTTCTTCGTATCGGATGTTCCGTGCCAGCAGATACGCTACAAAAAGATCCGAGAACGTGTGTTCCCGGTGGAGCGCAAGCATCATTGCCTTCTTGTCAATTTGCAGAAGTTCGCAGTCCGTCATTGCGGTGGCAGACCCCATGCGTAAAGGCTGTCCAGCCAGGCCACCTTCTCCGAAGAATTCTCCCTCGCTCAATATGCCCAGAGTTGCTTCCTTGCCAATCTTGGATACGACAGTGAGTCGAACCTTGCCTTCCTGGATGTAGAAGACCGAGTCCGCCACGTCCCCCTGCGTGAAGATTGTCTGTTTCATGGGGAAGGCAACGACTTTCCTACCCTCGCCGATAGTGGCAAGGAATTTCCCTGGGTCGAACTCGCGCTTCTTCTTGGCCGATTTTATCGGTGGTACCAAAAGCTTTCCCCCCAGACTGGAGCTACACTTACGAAAATCTTGTCAGAATCGTGATCACCAAAGATGTTCACTTTTGCTCACAATTGTAAAAATCTGCTGGCGGACCCCAATGAAACCTCGCTCGGCTAAGGTATTGAAAATGAGCAATATTGAACATTTTCAGCCGTGGAACGGTGCAATTATGTCGTTGTGAAAACCAAGGAGCTCACCCTGAAACAGATATTATCTGTGCCTTGTCCTACCTGTGGAGCAGCGACCGAGGAAGCTTGTGAACTGGATACGGGTGCGCTACGGACCGAGCCACACCGAAGTCGGAAACTTTCCGCAGCCGAGGCCATGGAAACAAAGCCCAGTAGACGCTAACAACCGGTGAAGCCAGAACGAATGGTGGCGCGCGCGCCTTTCGGGCAGCCATCCTTGCTTAAATCGATTCGGTCTTAGTTTTTGGTATTACGAACGACGGGCGCGAAATAGCGCACCGTCACATCTTTCCCCATATCAACGACTTGATATTGCCCGACGGACTCCCCATCCGGCGCGGGCTTGGGTGTGAAATAGCGCACCGTCACATCTTCCCCGATGTGAACAACTTTCGTCACGAGCACCACCGTGTGGAGGAGGGTGGCTGTCCTCGCGTCTCCCACCGCGATTGGCATGGTCCGAAACCTGGGCCTGTTTTCAGCGGGCACCGTCTTTTCGGGTGGCAGGGGTACCTGCTCCTCGATGGTAGCCATGCTCTGCAGCTCTGAAGGTCCCCAGAACAAAAGTGGGTGACCGTCGCCGTAGGCAATCCAGCAAGCTAACACAAGGCCGGTAACAACCGCTGCCAAGTGCCCGTTCCACGGCCGCTTGTGCCAGGGAACGCGCTTCGCTGGCTGCATGAGCAACGCCGCAAGCGCGTTAGGCTGCTTTGGTCTGTCCTTTGGCATCGTGGCTTGGCAAGGCTGGTAAATCGCATCCTTGTTTGCTGAGGCCGGTGTGGATGCACCGTTATTGAGAAAGTCCGCCACTGAGCGGAGCTTGAGGACATAGCACTCCTCGTGAATGGCCTGCCCGTACTCATCAGTCTTGCTGGTCTCTAGGAGAACGGGGCTATTGCAAATACAGCAGGCTGGAGGTGGCTGCGAGCCTCTCAGAATGGAGGATACAATCACTTGCTGGCGATCACCGAGCCGACCGGATAGAGTTGTTGCGGAGCGTGGAACGATGGCCCGCATAGTTGTTCCATGACCATCCGATTCTATTTCCAGTTTGCCGTTCAATTCGTTCATACGCTCGCGCATTCCGGCCAGGCCGACCCCCGTTTCCGCTCTTGCTTCACGGAGTCGAGCCAACCGCTCCGCCGGTATACCGGACCCATCATCTCGTATTTCCAGAACTATCTTTTCCAGTTGGGGATTAAAGCAGACGCTAACCTCCGAAGCGCCAGAGTGGCGGTGTACATTCGTCAAGCTCTCCTGGAGAACACGGAAAAGAGCAATCTCTATCCCGATTGGGAGTCGCTCTTGAGCGGTTGCGATATCCAACTTTACGTTGACCCCGGTACGCTTGGCGAAGCCCTCGACGTACCACTCCGCTGCACAAGCAAAGCCGACCTCATCCAGTAGTGGTGGGTGCAGCAGGTAAGACATGGTGCGAATTTCTTCGATGGCCTGATCCGCCAAGGCGGCAACCTCGGAGGCAAGAAGCATGGTGGATGGGTTTTGCTTGCAGTGTTCCTCAAGAAAAGAAATACTGATTTTCAGAGCTGCCAATGTTTGACCCGTGGTGTCGTGCAGGTCACGAGACAACTTGCGTTTCTCCTCATCCTGCACTTTGAGGAGCCGCTGCGACAGACGCTGTAGTTCGGCCGTGCGTTGTAGAATCACCGATCGAAGTTGGGAATGCTCAAGCGCCACTTGTCGAGAATGCTTTGAAAGGGGCCACATAAGTCCTCCTGGGAGCGGCAGCGGCCGAATTCCAGAATTATTCCCTTTGACCCTCTCAGAATCTGATCAAAATTGCACACACCGTCCCACCGGGGCGAGGCATGCTGGGGAGCTGAAAATCGCTATAGTTGACGAAAATAGGAGTTTCGCGGTCCGCCGCAGATTGCGCTTTGCCGACTAAACTTACGAATCGGTCCTGCCTTTGCTCCGGAGAGCGCATCTTAACGTGGAACCTATGCACAATTTCACTCGCCGAGAACTACTTAAACTCGGAACTGCGGCTGTTGCCTCTTTGGGTTTGGACGGTTGCGGTATTTCCAACTTGGTTTCGTCCGTTCCGACCGGTTGTTCCAAATTAACTGACATCGGACATGTGGTGATCTTGATTCAGGAAAACCGATCCTTCGATCACTACTTTGGAAGCTACCGCGGCGTCCGCGGATTTTCCGATCAGAGCGCGGCATACCAGCAACCCGATCCAGCCAACATGACCATCTCGCCGGTAACGAAGCTCTTGCCCTTCCATCTGGACAGTTCCAAAGCAAACGCAACCTGCACGCCCGACATCAGCCACGATTGGGTGCCGCAGCATCAGAGCTGGAACAATGGTGCGATGGACGGTTTTGTGAGTTCGCGTCTGCCGATTAATTCCAACGACGCGGTATTAAGCATGGGCTACTACACTCGCGCAGACCTTCCCTACTACTATGCCCTGGCCGACGGCTTCACCATCTGCGACAACTATTTTTGCTCGGTAATGGGCCCGACCGACCCCAATCGCCTGTACACGATGGCGGCCTCGCTCGACCCAGATGGGAAAAACGGCGGACCGGTTTTGCAGACCATCGTCACAAATCGCGCGGCCTTTTATGGCCGTCTGACCTATACGACCATGCCCGAACAACTGCAGGCTCGGGGAATTTCTTGGAAGATTTACTCGTCACCTGATGAGACTATTCTCGGCGGGATTCTCTCAGACAATGTTCTTTCCTACTTCAAGAATTTTCAGGATCCTGTATCCGTGCTGCATCAGAACGCATTCGGACCGCAGTTCCCAGTCGACTTCTTAACCGACGTAGCGCTTGGGAATTTGCCCCAAGTCTCCTGGCTGGTGGGGTCGATCCTAACGTCGGATCACCCGCCCGCGCCTTCGCTGTTTGGAGAGAATATTCTTTCTCTCATCGTCGGGGCTCTGACCGCGAATCCGGCACAGTGGGCGAAGACGGTTTTGCTTGTTACCTACGATGAAAACGGCGGCTTTTTTGATCATGTTCCACCAGTGACGGCGCCGCTCGGCACGGCGGGCGAATATGTGACCGCGCCCCCGGTTCCCGACCCGACTGTAATCGGCAATCCGGCGATTAGCGGCCCGATTGGACTAGGTTTTCGCGTCCCAACGCTGATCGTCTCGCCGTTCAGTCGTGGCGGGTTTGTGTCGTCGGACCTCTTTGATCACACTTCGGTGCTGCGATTCCTCGAGACTCTTTTCGGCGCCGAGGTACCCAACTTGAGCGCCTGGCGCCGCTCCACGGTCGGAGACTTAACCAGCGCGTTTAATTTCAAAAATCCTGACGGGTCGATCCCGAATCTGCCATCTACACTTCCTGGGGATCCGCAGACGATCTTGCAATGTGTGGAGAACCTGGCTGGAACAATACCCTACACCGTGCCAGCCACGCAGACCCTTCCGACTCAGGAATCCGGAACCCCGACTCGTCCCAGCGGAGTGTGCTAGTAAGATCGAACTACCGTGGCAACGTTCTTTGACCTGGGAAAGCGCCTCGCTGGATAGGAGACCCTTTTTTAACTGGAAGCGATTTGAAAAATTGCTGAATGAGACGACCTATCTTTCAGCAACGGGCAATGAGGGGGCGATTCGGGCAACGACGTCCCAGATGACAGATGAAGAAGCTGGCCGCTGCCTGCGTGAAGCCTTTGAAATCTTCTCGAAGATAACCGAGGCGTACGGGGCGGCTGCGCAACGCGAGCGAACGGAAGGCCGTCAAGTGGAGAAGTTCAGTAGATGAAGGCAGTGGCAATAAAGAAGGGACAGGCCCGCGAGAAAGCAGCAGGTTTCCAGGAGATGGGAACGCTTCGGTGTGATGGTTGTGGCGAGGAATTTGTCATTGGTCAACATCCAACGTTCATCGATCAGCGGCTCGCTGACGAACAGGCACATTGGCTCGAAAGGGTTCTTGCCGAAGAGCACGAGCGTGACAAGAAGCATGCAGACTGAATCGAACTGCCAGGCTGATCTGCACGCGCCGGCCCCGGGTTTGCTAGAGCTGAAACCATGAGGCTAACCAGGGGCGACAAGACGAACATTCTGATTGTGGTTGCGATAGCGGTCGGGGTGTCTCTTGCTTGGTGGTTCCTGATGAGATGACTCGGAAAACTCGTTCGGTACGGGACCGTGGCACGCAAGGCCGACTAACAGCGGCCGACGTTGGGGTCGGTCGACGGCTATTCCCAACCGCTTCAGCAACCATTCCGGGATGTAGCGGCGGTCGTTGTTGCGCTCGCACCACTCACGCATTTCCTCCGAGCTCACGCAAGTCTGCTCAGTTAAGCCTAGTTTCTGAGCCTGCTGTTGGAACGCAGTAGCGAGATATGGAGCGTGCTGAAAAATCGGGTGTCCCCAGTTCGGATTTCCGCGCTTGTGGACTACCGTCGGCACAATGAATGGCCTGGCCACGCCCCACAATACTCTGCCTGGCTGACTCTTGCGATACAATCGCAATCAGAACCGGATAGCACGTTGGCGACGGTCAGCGCGCGATAAGGCCCGGTCCTTCTCACCGGGCCTTCCAGTCACTCCATTAAATCGAGAAGGTCGCGGAAGGACGACTGCGAATGTCCTCCACACGGAAGCAACAAGTTGCAGAGAGAGTCCTCAATAGCATTAGGACGCGGTTTAGTAAGGATGTATCCAATTTCTGGAACGGCATTGACGTGAGGAAGCAACTCCACGCTCCTGCCGCACCTGGTGCTGATCAAGAGGCCTTATTCAAGAGGAATCATGAATTGTTTCGGTCTGGCCTTGATGCGTGGATGGAATCTCTGGTTAAGATCACTCAGGAATGGGTTTCCAGGCTTGCCCGAATTGCTAGCCGCGATCCAAGCCTAGCCACGGATGATCCGGCTCGATGGGCTCGTTGTCGCGCGCAGGAAATGTTGGGCAAAGGATTGGGAATCGTCGTCATTGGACCCGATGCCGCGGTGCCTCCTTCGTTCCAGGTGAAAAAAGTTCGATCTGCCATCGAGCGATGGTTCATACATATCTGTGATAACGGCCCGGATTTCGATCGCTCTGAGTCCGGCTATCCCAAACCTTGGTGCGCGCCTGTTTGGTGCCAGAAGAATTTCATGATCTCATTTTGGGTCAGGAAGGGTCGCCCTGACCGTCTCACGGTTGAGCAGACGGAACTCGAAGTTCGAAGCGTCGAGAACATGTTTATGAGGCGGCTTGATCACGCTCTGGGTGACGCTGAAGATCAGGCTCGCATCGATCTCGCCCAGGGATACCAGCAGTATTCGCACTCCATCGCTTCCATCGCCAGCGGTCGAGAAGATTCGAGTTCCGGTGTCCTAGCCGTTGCTGCGATATCTCGAAACGAACGGAAATCCTTCGTCCAGCTAACGGAATTCGAGACATTCGCCGGCTCGCTGTACGCGACAGAGCTACTGAAGGCTTCCAATAAGCGCGTCAGCAAAGACGCTCTTCTCTCGATCGCAGATTTGCTCGACGCTTCTGCTTTCACACCTCCCCTCAATCACCTCGAACGTCGGCATCGCTACACAATTGCCTTGCACAACCAGAAGTCTGGCTCAAACGCACTTACCACCTGGCGCAAGCTAGCCTCGAATCCGACCTACCAACATGCGATGCGGCGCAGATTAGTCCATGCTTCTCAAAAAGTCCGCAGGCACTCGTCCGCGCTGTCACCTGCGACGACTTTTTAAGGTCACCTGTCTTACCCGCATAAACATTGCTCAGCGTTCACGATTTTTGTACGCCGTACAACCGCATTCATTCCACAGAGGCTAGGCGCCCAGTCTGTTTTGTGCGACAACAATGCTTGTTGCAGGGGTTTCATCGCTCCCTTTACAGCGGTGACGCGGCACCAGGCCGGAGAAGTGTTCCCCAATAAAAGCTTATGGCACGAAAAGTAGCAATCTTCACCGAACATCAAGATCCCGCTGTGTGTAGTTCGCCTGCGGGCGGTCGGCGATCGAAGTCAAAAGCAGCCCAGTTGGTTGCTCGTGGCGACTATCGCTGGGTGCATGACTTTGCCATCCAGAGGATTGCTGGTGCGGTTGCTGTCGTGGTGGCTGCGGCGGTTTCACGCCAAGTACACATCGGCGCACCGTTTTACGATGGGCCGTTTGGTGTCGGAAACCTGCTTCCATTTGCGCGCATCCCCAGTCGGCTTCTGAAGCCAGAACCATTGCGTTATCAGATTCCTGCAATCGGCGCGCGCTCACGACCAATGCGAGTCAGCGAGATCAATGCTGTAGGAAAGCCGGAATTGTGACGTATTCCCTAAAGCTCCCGATCGGCGCAACCCTCGCAGCCTAATTAACTCACGGAGGTACGAATCATGATGGATTGGAAGGATCGCCGCAAGAAAATAGGCATGACACAGTTCCTACTTGCCAAGGCTTCCGGAATTTCTCGGATGAGATTGTCGCAAGCCGAGACTGAACAGTTGTCTTTGACCGATAACGAGATTGCAGCAGTGCATAGAGCGTTGAGCGAGTACCTCGCTAACAAGGCTCAGAAGTTCCGACTGTTGCTGTCGCAAGAAAGGCACCAAACCAGCGTCGTCACATGCAGGAAGTGAACGGATCTGGGCACTCCTGGTTTCGACTTGAATCCGGACCGCAGGCAGTGCAGACGCCATTCCAGGAGCTCGGCGACCTCGCCGAGGAAAGCCACGGGGACGACTGATGTCAAACGCGCCCTGGTTTAAGTTCTATGCGGCCGATTATCTCAGCTCGCCCTTCGTCCAGTCATTGGATCCGGAACAGGAACTCTGGTATCTACGGCTGATCATAGCAAGTGCCATCAGTTTGCCACGCGGTTGCCTTCCACTTGCCGATGGCAAATTGTGGCGGCTGGCGAAAGCGCCGAGTAAGGAGTACTTCGAGCAGAACTCCGGTGCGATCCTGGCGAAGTTCGACAAAGATGAGGTAGCCGGAGTCTATCGAGTCCCAAAAGTAGCAAGCCAGCAATTACTTACGTCCTCTGAACTATCGAGGAAACGTTCGGAAGCTGGCAAGCGCGGTGCGGCAAAGAAATGGCAAAGTGCTATCCGCACTGATGGCAAGTTGCCATCCGAGACGATGGCAAACGTCAAGCAAAATATAGCAGATTCAGATTCAGATTCAGATTTAGAAAGAAAACCTTCCGTCGCTAACGCGTCGGTCGCAGACGACGGATCGAAACCGGCAATTATATTCAACAAACTGAATGGAGTTGGGATCAGTGAAGCTCTGGAAAGGGAAGGAATTTCCGCACAACATCCAGTGGAGATAACTCCCCCACAGGGTAAACTTCCCCATAAAACCGCCACAGTTCAGCCGGAAATAATCCTGCCCGTGAAAGTAGGAGATTCAAACGAAACCCCAGACGGTTTAAACCCGAACCAGTACGCGACTCGCTTGATCAACCCGTCTTTCTTTACGGATGGGAAGTACCGGCCAGAACGGAGGAACGGCAATGGACGACAAGTTGGTACAGAAAAACCGGCAGGTGTTCCTAAAACCAAAACCTTAAAACCCACCGAGGTTCAGCTTGAGCAACTCTACAAGCTTTACCCGCGCAAGCTTCACAAATTGGAAGCAAAGAAAGCCATCTGGAAAGCCGTTTGGATGGTAATGGCCGGTGACCCCGATCACCCCGCGATGCCTCTTGGTTATTGAAAGGCGGCGCCCAATGACTGCGGCGCCCAATGACTGCGGCACACGTGCTCGAAATCGAGCTCAGCCGCGGACTGCCAGCTAGCGTGGGCGCGGAGAAATCCATTCTCGGCGCTATTCTCCTGGATAGTCGAGCTTTCAGCGAAGCAGCCCAACACCTGAAGCCTAGCGATTTTTCGTTGGATTCACATCGCCGCATCTTCGCTTGCATGGCCGATCTTGCCGAGTCGTCAAAGCCTATCGATCTCGTAATGCTGGTGGAAGAACTCGATCGCCGCAAGGAACTCGAGGCCATTGGTGATGTCGGCTACATCTCCGGATTGGTGGACGGCGTTCCTGACCGGCCGAGCATTGAGCACTACGTATGCATCGTGAAACAGAAGGCACAATTGCGTGGCCTGATCTCCGCCGCTCAGGTAGCCATCGCGCGGGCTTTGGATGGTGAGCAGCCTGCCGAAGTCGCAGGGGGCTTGCTCCAAACGGTTCTTGACGTGGAAGCCCAAGCGCAGGTGAATCACGCTTTAACGGGACGAGACTTCATGCCGGAAGTCTTACGCGAGTTGGAGCTGCAGTCACAATCCGGTGGCTTAGTCGGATTGCCGACCGGACTCGATCCGCTCGACTTGATCACTGGGGGTCTTCGGAAAGGGGAGTTGGTTGTGGTCGGTGCGTTGCCTAGCGCGGGCAAGACTGCACTCGCGTGTCAGATTGTCACGGCGAACGCAGAGGCTGGGAATGCGGTCGGCGTGTTCTCGTTAGAAATGAGCCGGTGGGACTTAGGTAAACGGTTATTGTCCGCGGTAACTGCCGTCAGTGCGAGCAAGATCCGGCATCCTGGACACATCAAGAAAGACGAATGGTCGGCACTAGCCACAGGCGCTGCCGTAATTGCCGAGTGGCCGGTCTGGTTCGATGATAGCGGAACAATCAGCGTTCCCGAACTACTCGCACGGGCCCGGCTGTTCATCACCCGCATGAAAGCGAAATTGATTGTCGTGGATTACCTCCAGCTGGTAAGGGCGGAAGCTCGGGACATACGTGAGCGAGTTGGCAAGGTCGCTGATGCACTGCGGCAGTTGGCGAAGGCCGAGCGCATTCCCATTGTGCTGCTGTCGCAATTGCGACGCCCGCAAAACGTGAATGATTCTCCGACGATTATTGACCTCAAAGAGTCAGGGGACATTGAAGCGCACGCGCACTTGGTGCTGTTGCTTCACGCGCCGACCGCACCTGACGGGAGGCCAACCGGGGAAGACACGATCATCGTCGCAAAAAATCGCAACGGTGCCAAAGGTCCAGTGCCAGTTGTGTTCAGCCCGCACAAGCTGCGTTTTTATCCGAGAACCGTGGATCGCGAGTACCAAACGAACGGCTGAGATGGGCCGGGCTAGGTGATGGCCCAGACGTCAATCGAGCGCACTCTGATGTCGCGAGAAACCCACAGGAAAGTTATGGCGGCGGAACACAATCGAACCAGCGGTAACAATCGGTTTCCCATGACCAGTGAAAACTGTGAACGTTCCACGCGGAACACTGTCAAAATGACCGACCCAACATCAAGAGTTGCGCAAGAACGCGAACGGTTGGAAGCAGTTGAAAGGCTTGTGTCTTTGGCTGAGATTGAGCGTAAGACCATCTTGTCGACGTTAGAACTGTGTCGAGGGAGTCGGGAGGAAACGGCGCAGCGGCTAGGAATCAGCGTGTCGACACTCTATCGCAGGCTGGCGGATTACAGGAGGGACATGGAACCAGTGGAAACAGGGGCTGCCGAAAACCCCTTGGAAACGACCCGTATCGGTGTTACGGAGTCAATAACTTAGCGGCACGACTTTCGCCTTGCTTTGTCAGTATCAAAAACAATTTTCTGGAACGGAGCGATCGCATGAAAATTTGGATCGGCAGCAGTGCCGGCGAACAAATTGGCATCGACCTGGAAGAGTGCTCAAGACCCGCCTGCTGATTCAAGCCGATTCTGGAGGCGATTAAGCAGCCCGACATGAAGCCTGGTATCCAATTCGCGAGCGATCACCCTGAGTGGCTGGATTTGAAAGCACTTCAGGGGTACGCATGCGTGTCAGAGCGAACGCTTCGAGAGTGGATCCATCGGTCGGCAAATCCCCTCCCGGCCGTCCGGGTGGACACAAAAATCCTCATTCGCAGGACCACGTTTGATCAATGGCTGGAAAATCACAGGGTGCAATCGGTTGACGTCGCCTATATTGTGGACGAGATGGTGGCCGCAGTCACGGGAACTAACTGATGGGCGTAAAGATCAAAAAGCGCGGCGCTAAGTGGTACGTATACGTGAACTACCACGGAAGACGCAAAAACCGATGTGTCGGCACGCGCGAAGCTGCTGAAAAGGTTCGCCGAGAGATTGAGGCGCGGCTCGCCCTCGGCGACCTCGCGTTCTTGAATGACGGAGGCAAGCCCGTCCCAACCTTCAAGAATTATGCAGACGGTTGGCTAGACAGCTATGCCGAGGTCGAATGCAAGCCTTCTACTAAGAGAAGCTATGAGCAGCTACTCCGGCTCCATGTGACCCCTCACTTCGGCCAGAAGAAGCTTACGGATATCAGGCGAGATGAGGTAAAACGATTCCTCGCCGAGTTGTCTCAGGTTTCGCACGAAGTGGACGGCGTCCGTTCCCCGAAGTTCTCAAAGAACACTCTCCGGCTCATTGTTTGCTCGTTGCGAACAGTGCTGAACGCAGCGGTCGAAGACGGGATCATCGAGAGCAATCCAGCAGCGAAGGTTGGACGATTCGCGAAAAGCGAGAAGCCAGTGCGTCAGGCGAGCGCAATGACCCGGGACGAGGCCGAAAAGTTTCTAAACGGCGTCAATGAGATCTGCCCGGAGTGGCATCCGTTCTTCCTGACCGCGTTACGCGCGGGTTTGCGCAAAGGCGAATTGATTGCGCTGAAGTGGGGTGATTTCCAGTTCGGAGAAAACGCAGAGGATCCAAACCGCTACATTCTAGTGCAGCGGAACTATTCACATGGTCGTTTCGTCACCCCGAAGAGCAACAAGTCACGGCGCGTGGACCTGTCCAAACAGCTCAGAGCCGAACTTATCGAGTTGCGCGATGCCAAGCTGCTGTCTGCAATGATGGTTGGTAAAACGAGCATTGCCGATGAGTTAGTCTTCCCTTCGCAGGTCGGAACCGTGATCAAGCCTGATAACATCGTGCCGCGGTACATGGAGCCGGCAGTCGAGAACGCCGGCCTGCGACGCTTTCGCTTCCACGATCTGCGCCATACCTTCGGAAGCTTGCTGATTTAGGACGGCGCTTCCCTCGCTTACGTGAAGGATCAAATGGGCCACAGCTCGATTCAGATCACGGTCGACACCTATGGGCACCTGATCCCCGGTGCAGATATTGCGTGGGTGGACCGGCTCGATGCGAAAACAACTCCGCACCAATCCGCACCAGGGACGCACCAAGCGGAAAACGAGTCAGAAGAGAAACGCGCGGAAGTGCTTGAAAAGGTTTGGCTGCCCCCCAGGGATTCGAACCCCGATATGCTGATCCAGAGTCAGCTGTCCTACCATTGAACGAGGGGGCAGAGTGGACTTGTTGGCGGAACAACCTGCCATCCTGATTCTATGGGGCTTTGCGCGTTGTGGTCAACAATTTGCCGCGGCTGCCTCTTGCCGGTCAGTGTTTCTGATTAGCACGGCCCGGTGCGCCTGTTCTTTGACAACTTTACCGTTTAAGATTCAAGCAGGAGAGCATCTATGGTTACCGCCGTTGGCAACATCACTCCGCAGGCCAGCGACTACAACGAAATCGCCCGCACTCCGCTTGAAGCCGACCGCTGCGCGCTTCTCGTGATCGATATCCAGGAGAAATTACTTCCGCTGGTTTTTCAGAAAGCACAACTGGTGAAGAACTGCCAATCGCTTATTCGGCTCGCGGGTGCCCTGAAACTTCCTGCTCTCATGACAACGCAATATTCCAAGGGACTCGGCCATACGGTTCCAGAGATCGCTTCTCTCCTGCCCGAAACCCAGGCCATCGATAAACACATGTTTTCCTGCTTCGGCAGCGATGCCTTTTGTTCTCAGCTGAAACGATTGCCCGGAAATCGCAACACGGTCTTGCTGTGTGGAATGGAGAGTCACATCTGCGTGACCCAGACAGCGCTGGCAGCCTTGCGGGAAGGATACATCGTTCATGTAGCTTCGGACGCGGTGAGTTCGCGCACCGAGTGGAATTGGAAGATCGGTCTGGAACGGATGCGCGCGGCCGGCGCGGTGATCTCATCCACGGAGATGATTATCTACGAAATGCTGCGTTCTTCTGGCGCCGCGGCATTCAAGGAGTTGCTGCCCTATTTGAAGGCATAGGACATTCACCAATTGCAATCGACAATTGTCAATCTTTTTGCTTCACTTTCACGATGGTGATTTTCGAAAAGCCCTCTTCGAATGTCGGTTGCTTCAGCTTTGACGCCATACGTCGCATGGCGTCTTCTGGTACTTTGCGTTCGCGGCGCTGGTTGCGCTCCAGGCAGACCTCTACTGGAACGTCGAAGAATACAGCCTGCACTTCGTAGCCATAATCCTTGGCCAGCTTGATCCATCCGTTGCGCTCGTGCGGCGAGAGGTTGGTGGCATCCACATAATTCATCGGACGCCGGGCAATCAAACGCGCCTTCAGCATGGAACGCAAATTGGAAAAGACCAGATCCTGGAAGCGCTGTTCGGTAGGATCGTCAAACAGAAGCGCGCGCAACAGATCGCTGGAGAGTGGAGTAATGCTATGCCGTTTGAACCATGAACTCTTGCCCGATCCTGGCAGCCCGATCGCCAGCACGACGACACCTTTAGAAGGACGAGGCGTCTCAGCCTGGGGTGGCTCTGGCGCAGCATGGACCGCGCGGGCGTGCGGCACGGCAACCGCCGATGACGCTGGCCCGTGCGCAGCGGCTTGCATCGACCTAGACGGTAGACCTTCTGGCGCTGCCGCTTTTGCGGGCTGAGCAGCATTGCGGCTTCGACCGCGGCCGCCTCTGCCCCGCCGCCGGCGGCGTTTGGCTGCATCTCCATCTCCACCCTGCCGCGATTGAACTGGTCGCGGCTCAGCGGACTGCATCACCGATGCTGCTTCCGGTTGCAGCGGCGTCGCGGTGGGCTGGCTCACTTCGGCGGAAGGCTCGGGGTGCGCCGGTTCCGTATCATAAAAGGCCGGCTGAAGCGGCGCTTGTGTAGCCTCAGCTCCCGCCTTCTCCGGTTCCTTCTTCCGGCGTTTCAAGCGCTCGCTCATCCATTTGCGCATCTCTGGCTTGTAACACACCCACGGCCTCGCGAGCAACGTATGCCGTCACAAACGTACCAAGCGTGCTAGGGGACACCCAGTTAGGTAGTTGCAAAAAAGCTTGGAATCGTTGGCGCCGCCCTCGGGTCATGACGACCACGCATTTTTCAGCTTCCGGATCCCTGCGAATGCTCGCGTACAATATCCGGATGGCCATCCCCCGCGAAATTCAAGGCCAGAAATATATCAGCCTCTCCACCTTCCGCAAGAGCGGTGCCGCCGTCGCTACGCCTGTGTGGTTTGGAGAAGATGGGGACAAGGTGTACGTGAAGACGCGCAACTATTCGGGGAAATACAAGCGGATTCGGAACAATCCACAGGTGCGAGTTGCACCGTGTACTCTACGCGGCAAAATCACCGGTCCGGAATTTGCGGCCACGGCGCGGATATTGCCTCCCGAAGACTGGACTCGCGCTCAAAAGATCATCGAAAAGAAGTACTGGCTGGCGCGGCTTGGCTTCTGGAGCAAGGACAACGTCTACGTCGAGATCGCTGGCTTCGCGCAGCATCCTTAACTAGGACCTTCCAGCGCCTTGGCAATCCAATCCGGAAGAACCATCGCCCTCGCCTCATTTGCCGCTCCTCTCGTTCCCTGTTAACATTTTCATGTTCCGGCCCCGCATCTTTTCAGTCGTATCTTCATCACTCTCACGGAGGCAAGATGGCAATTAAAGTAGGCATTAACGGCTTTGGACGCATCGGGCGCAACGTGATGCGCGCGTCGCTCAAAGACCCCAACATCGAGTTCGTCGCAGTCAACGATCTGACGAACCCCAAGACGCTCGCGCACCTGCTGAAATACGACTCCATTCTCGGCAACCTGCAGAATCAGATCTCCGCAGGCGCCGACAGCATCACCGTGGACAATAAAACCTTCAAGGTTTTCGCGGAAAGAGACCCGGCCAAACTGCCATGGGAATCGGTGGGCGCTCAGATCGTACTCGAATCTACCGGCCATTTCACCGACGCCAACGATGCCAAAAAACATCTCCGCGGGCCGGTCAAGAAAGTCATCATTTCCGCTCCCGCCAAGAATGAAGACGTCACCCTCGTGCTCGGCGTCAACGAACAGGTTTACGATCCGGCCAAGCATCACATCATCTCGAACGCCTCCTGCACGACCAACTGCCTGGCCCCTATCGTGAAGGTCGTCCATGACAATTTCAAAATAATTCTCGGAACCATGACGACGATCCACTCTTATACCAATGACCAGGTAATTCTGGATTTCCCGCACAAAGACTTGCGCCGTGCCCGCGCGGCTGCGCTCTCCATGATTCCAACATCGACCGGCGCAGCCAAGGCGCTGAAACTTGTTATTCCCGAGATGGCCGGCAAACTCGACGGCTTCGCCATGCGCGTTCCCACGCCCAACGTCTCGGTTGTCGACCTGGTCGCGCAGGTGGAGAAAAAGACTTCCAAGGAAGAAGTCAACACTGCACTGAAAAAAGCGTCGCAAGAAGGCCCGCTGAAGGGTTACCTCGGATACGAAGAAGAAGAATTGGTTTCGGCCGATTTCCGCGGAGACTCGCGCTCCTCAATCGTAGACGCGCCCATGACTCTTGTAGTCGGAGGAACATTGGTCAAAGTGATTTCCTGGTATGACAATGAGTGGGGCTATTCGTGCCGGGTTCGTGATCTGATCAACTTTATCGGTAAGAAAGGCCTGTAAGGTTTGTAGCGCCGGCGTCCCCTCGGCTTTGCTCGGGGCAGGCTTTGCCGGCTGTCGCGAGGGCATCCTGCCCGCGGCGGCGTATTGTAGCATTACGCTAAGGATCCCAATAATGCCGAAGCTTTCCATCCGCGATCTGCCGCTGAACGATAACCGCATTTTGATGCGCGTCGATTTCAACGTGCCTATGGAGGACGGCCGGGTCATGGACGACACCCGCATCCGCGAAACGCTTCCAACGATCGAGTACGCCCTGCGTCATGGCGCCCGGCTGATTCTTGCTTCCCACCTCGGCCGCCCCAAAGGCAAACCCAATCCCAAGTTGAGCCTCAAGCCCGTCGCTGAGCGCTTGCGCATGCTCCTCGACAAGGAACTCGCCCGCGGCGAGAACGTCGGATTCTCTCCCGAGTGTGTCGGCCCGGAAGCTGAAGAAATAGCCGGCATGCTCGAAAAAGGACAAACGCTGCTTTTGGAAAACCTCCGCTTCCACGCCGAAGAAGAAGCCAATGACGAGAAATTTTCCAAGCAACTCGCAAATCTCGCGGACTATTACGTGAACGACGCCTTCGGAACTGCGCATCGTGCGCATGCCTCCACGGTCGGCGTTACCAAGTTTGTCAAGAAGTCCGCTGCCGGATTGCTGATGGAAAAAGAGCTCCGTTACCTGGGCAAGGCCTTGGAGCATCCCGAGGAGCCTTTTGTCGCCATTCTGGGCGGCGCCAAAGTGAGCGACAAAATCGCCGTCATCCAGAATCTGATGAGCAAAGTCGATACGTTGCTCATCGGCGGGGCTATGGCTTACACATTCCTCAAAGCTCAAGGCGAGCAGGTCGGCAAGTCGCGCGTCGAAGAAGATAAACTTGATATGGCGCGAGGGCTTTTGCAAGAAGCCAAGAATCATAAGTTGAAGTTTTTGTTGCCGGTCGACCATGTCGTGGCTGACAGAATCGAGGTCAACGCCGTGGTCCACATCGTGAATAGTGGGCGACCGATCCCGCCCAACATGATGGGCCTCGATATCGGACCACAAACTATCGAACTGTTTTCGGAAGAGGTTTCGCGCGCTCGTACCATCGTTTGGAACGGTCCTATGGGCGTGTTCGAGGTTTCACCCTTCAGCAAAGGGACGTTTAAAATCGCTCGCGCGATTGCCGAAAACGCAGGTGCGATTTCGATTGTGGGCGGCGGCGATTCGGTTTCCGCCGTGCACGCTGCGGGGGTCGCCGACAAGATGACGCACATCTCCACCGGCGGCGGCGCTTCCCTTGAATTCCTGGAAGGGAAAAAACTTCCAGGCGTCGAAGCATTGACGGACAAGAAGTGATGTGCGGAGCACAGCGTGGCCGATTTCACGATCCGGATCCTGCTGGGTAATGACAAAACGGTTGAGTTTCATGGGCCGGCGGACATTACAAAAGAGGCTACCCACGCCATCGTGAACGCTGCGAATTCATCCCTTTTAGGAGGAGGCGGCGTTGATGGCGCCATTCACGAAGCAGGCGGTCCGTCGATATTGGCGGAGTGTAGAAGAATCGTGAGCCAGATTGGAGACTTACCCGCGGGGAGAGCCGTCATCACCACAGGAGGTCGTCTCACCGCGAAGTATGTTATCCACACAGTCGGCCCCATCTACCGCGGCGGTGATCAAGGAGAGGAGAAGGTTCTGGAGAATTGCCATCGCGAGTCCGTCCGGCTCGCCGATGAACACATGATTGAGTCGCTTTCTTTTCCCGCTATCTCGACTGGGGCTTACGGTTACCCGGTGCCGGCAGCGGCGAGGGTGGCTGTAACCGCCGTTGCCGAGGCTCTTCGCTCGACGAGTCATCTCAAAAGGGTTCGATTTGTTCTCTTCGACATTTCGACCTTGCGAGCGTACACGCGGACTGCAGAAAGCCTCCGCGATCCGAAGGATGGCTCGCCATACAAAATCGAAAGAAGCGCACCCTGAAGAATCTGACCGGCCTCCAGAAAGGACTCTATGGCCCGCAAGAAGCTAATCGCTGCCAACTGGAAAATGTACAAGACTCCCGACCAGACTCGCGACTTCTTTCGCGACTTCCTTCCGCTCGTGGCGAATCATGATCGCGATGAAATCGTAGTCTGCCCGCCCTACGTCGATCTCTGCGCGGCGGTGGAAG
Organism: uncultured Acidobacteriota bacterium; assembly: GCA_963832245.1. Classification (GTDB taxonomy): domain Bacteria; phylum Acidobacteriota; class Terriglobia; order Terriglobales; family Acidobacteriaceae; genus JABDBE01. The sequence goes on along the minus strand of CAWHTG010000002.1, from coordinate 1,221,718 downwards.
CAGTGAAGGGGACGAACGTGGCCATCGGAGCGCAAAACCTGCACTGGGAAAAAGAAGGCGCTTACACCGGTGAAGTCTGCCCTGGCATGCTGCTCGCCGTCGGCTGCACCCACGTCATCATTGGCCATTCCGAGCGCAGGCAGTATTTCGGCGAAACCGATGACATGGTCAATTTCAAGCTGAAAGCCGCCCTCGAAGCCGGACTCACTCCGATTGTTTGCGTCGGCGAAGTTCTGGAAGAACGCGAAGCCGGGCTGACCGAGGATGTACTCCGCCGCCAATGCCTGCGGGCCTTTCATGCGGTGTCCGCCAAGAAAGCCGGCAAGCTGGTCGTCGCCTACGAGCCGGTCTGGGCCATCGGAACCGGCAAAACAGCCACCCCGCAGATGGCCGCCGAATCCCATAGCTTGATACGCGGGGAAGCTACCAAAGCTTTCGGCGAGCAATTCGCGGCTGACCTTCGCATCCTCTACGGCGGCTCCGTGAAACCTGAGAACGCCAAAGCACTTATGGCAGAAGAAGAAATCGACGGCGCCCTGGTCGGCGGCGCCAGCCTGGATCCAAAATCATTCGCCGCAATCGTAAAGTATTAGTAAATCCGGGGCGGGAAAATGGCGCCCCTGCCGGACTGCAATCGTTTTGATCCCCAAAAACAGCCGATTTTAACCTGTCGTTAACCATGCCCAGACGCGGAAGACCTACACTCGGTTTGCGCCCGCTTTGCACACTTCTTCAGGAGGAGACCCAATGAGATCAATATTTGCGACAAGAATCGGCAACTTGTGGTCCCAGGTTTTGGGGATCTGCGGAATTCTATGCCTGGCGATGACAGCGACGGCGGCTGCTCAGGTCACGGCAGTCCCCCCATATAGGGTGTCGGTATTTGCCACCAGCGTGCCCCACGTGTACTACCAGCCCGATCGATCGCTGTCTGGAACAATCGTGTATTCATCGGCTTCGGAAACAACGCAACGCCCGATGGCACCAAAGGTTTCAGCACGATTGTCGAATATTCCATGGACGGAAAAGTGCTTCGTAAAATGAAAGTCAAAGGCCACAATGACGGACTGAAGGTGGACCCGAAGCACAACCTCTTATGGGCCTTGCAAAACGAAGATGCGAACCCGTACCTGCTGATCATCGATCCTAAGAATTGGCACTCGAAGAAATATACCTTCGAGAAGCCAGCCCACGGCGGCGGATACGACGATATGTCGTTTATTGGAGACGACGTTTATATTAGCGCCTCGAATCCGTCCAACAACCCGAATACCAAGCAGGCGATCGTTAAAGCCACTCTGAAAGACCACACCGTTGATGTCACCCCAGTTCTTCTCGGTGACGCGATGGCGACGGACATCACCACGGGCGACCCGGTTCAACTCAATCTCCAGGACCCGGATTCCATGATCAGTGATCCAGAGGGCGACCTGATTCTCGACAGTCAGGCCGATGCCGAACTGATCTTCGTGCACAACCCCGGACGCGACGACCAGGGCGTATTTCATCTGGCGCTGACCGCTGACGGCTCGTCCGCTCAAATTGACGACACGGTCTTGGCAAGTTCATCGCAAGGCGTGATTCTGGTTTCGGATCGCGATGGCGAGACCATTTACGCCGTCACAGCGCCATTTTTCGGACCGAGCGAAGCCTATTCCGCAGGGCCAACATTTGTGGGCAGGCTCGATACACACACTGGCGTACTGACCCCGGTAGTAAAAAACATGGTCAGCCCGCACGGCATGACGTTTATTAGGCAGTAAAGAGAACTGTTTCGGTTACTGCTCTTCAATTTCGTGGCCGAGGCAATTCGCAAAGGGCACACAGGTTGTGCCCTTTTTCTTTCGCCATGCCCGTAATAAGGAGGCGCGGGCCGCCCACGATTACTTTGCGACAGCAGAAAGCTGTCTGACCGTGGCGATGAAGGTAGTTGTGGGGCGCGTGTGGGTTCGATCCCGCCGATATGCCAATCCTAGTTCGCGCCAGAGTTCCACACCTTGGAGAGGAATCAGCTTCACTCGGTCCGCCAGCACCTGGTCGCGGGCAAAGCTTGAACTGATCAGCGAAACCCCAAGTCCCGCGGCCACAAAGCTCTTGATCATTCCAATGCTGGGTAGTTCCATTCGTACCTGCAAGTCAGCCCGATGAGGCCGGAATAGTTTGTCCATAACCCGGCGGCTGTAGCCGGTTCTTGGTAAGAGCAGCGGTTGCGTGACGATGTCTGCGACCGAAACATGTTTGTGTTTGGCCAAGGGATTCTGCGGGTTGACCATCAGCATAAGCTGGTCGCGAAAAATGGAATGAACCTTTAAGCTTGGAGACTTGATAGGCAAAGTGACGATGCCGACGTCGATCGACCCGTTCTCCAGCTTCTCGATGATCTTGTAACTGAAGTTCCGGTAGATGCTGATTTGTACTTCAGGATAGAGCCGGCAATATTCGGCAAACACTTCCGGCAAAACGTACAGACACGTAGCCTCGTTCGCTCCGATTAATAGAGTGCCACGAGGCGTGGCGCCTTGGTCGGCGACCGCCAGCAGCGACTCATCGCGCATCCGCAAGAGCCGCTCGGAATAGGCAAACAAAACTCTGCCGGCGGGCGTAAGACGGACTGACTTTCCGGAGCGATCGAGAAGCTTGTCTCCGTATTCCTGTTCCAGCAGCCGAATCTGACTGCTGACTGCGGATTGCGAGCGAAAAACTTTTTCTCCGGCGCGCGAAAAACTGCCTAGCTTGGCGACCTGCAGAAACGTGACTAGCTGGTCAAAATCCATGCGTGCGTGATTATAGCGGAGGTGAAAAGAAGGTCCATGGTGAAAACTTCACCGACTCCCTCGAAACGCTCGTCGTTTCCGGTACGACTGTACGGTATCAAATGGAACGGCCCGTGAGATCTCGAAAACTGGCGCTTTGTGTATTCTGAAGCGCGTCAAGATCGTCTCCCATGTCTCTGCGATCGAACAAGGTAAGGAGAGTGGCTCGACGCGGCTGAAGGGCAACATCCGTTCACTGCGCAACAACTCTGCCGCCCGCGGACTTCCGGTAAGACGTTCATGTCTGCGAAGGACGCGGCGAAGCCACAGTTCCTCCGTGAGCTCAAGGGGAACCATTCTCACCGATTGGTCGTTATGCACGTTCTTCGAACTGGAATCGCGGAGCAAGTAAGTGAGGCCGCCCGTCATTCCAGCGCCAAGGTTAATGCCGGCGGGTCCGAGAATGACGGTCACGCCCGCTGTCATGTATTCGCAAGCATGTTGGCCGACGCCTTCGACCACCGCCAGCGCACCGCTATTGCGCACGGCGAATCGTTCTCCTGCCCGGCCTGCAATGTACAGTTCGCCGCTCGTGGCGCCGTACAGTACAGTGTTGCCGGCCAATACATCTCCGCGCAGAGATGCCTCCTCGCCCGCCGTGATGGCAATATTGCCGCCTGACAAACCTTTGCCCACGTAATCATTGGCTTCGCCGAACAGGCGCAGGTTGATTCCCCGAATCAAGAACGCACCGAAACTCTGGCCCGCGGTGCCGATGAAATCGTAGTCAACTGGCGTCATAAATTCGGAACCCTTGCGGAGGATCTCGCCCGAGAGATGGGAGCCGACGGCCCGGTCGGCATTGGTAACACGAAACCGTTTGGAACGATAGGTGTCCCGCTGCTCGAAAGTTCGGCTCAAGGCGCACGCCAGAGCGCCAACGGGCTCGTGAAAGCAAGCGGTTTGGGCCGGCGTGGCAACCGGCTCCAGGAGTTCTGCCAGGGCAGGTCCGGCCTGCACATCTCGAGGCCGAAGCCGATCGACAGCGCCCACGATCGCGTTGATGGAGCAGGCTCCCATTTTCGCAAGAAGATCCCGAACCTCGCCAGCCACTGCGCGGAAGTAGCTCTCCACCATTTCCGGCTTGCCGGTAAAACGCATTCGCAGCTTTTCATCTTGCGTGGCGATCCCGACGGGACATGTATTGAGATGGCACTGGCGAGCCATCACGCAACCCAGGGCAAGCAACGCCGCCGTGCCAAAACCAAATTCGTCGGCCCCTAAGAGCGCGCCCAGGATGACATCGCGCCCAAACTTGAATCCTCCATCGACGCGCAGCCGAACCCGGCGACGCAAACCCGCGCGCACCAAAGCGCAGTGCGCGTCGCGTAATCCAATTTCCCAGGGCATGCCGGTATTCTTGATGGACGTCAGTGGAGACGCCCCCGTGCCACCGTCATAGCCGCTGATGGTAATGACGTCCGCCCCGGCTTTTGCCACGCCAGTGGCAACGATCCCGACACCAGTGCTTGAGACTAGCTTGACTCCAATCCGTGCGCGCGGATTCACTGCCCGCAAGTCGTAGATCAGTTGTTCCAGGTCTTCGATGCTGTAGATGTCGTGATGCGGCGGCGGCGAGATCAGCACCGTGTTCGGAACCGAATGCCTCAGCCGCGCGATGTACGCGGTTACTTTGCCGGCGGGAAGCTGGCCGCCCTCGCCCGGCTTCGCGCCTTGCGCGATCTTGATTTCTAATTCGTCGGCGTGGACCAGATATTCCGTAGTCACGCCAAATCGTGCCGAAGCTACTTGCTTCACCCGGTTGTTGGCCTCAGACTGCTCCCGATATACTTCGGGATCCTCGCCGCCTTCGCCCGTGTTGCTGCGCGCCCCAAGCCGGTTCATGGCGATGGCCAGCGTGCGATGCGTCTCCGGAGAAATCGCTCCGAGTGACATAGCTTGGGTGCTGAACCGGCTGAGTATGGAAGCCTCCGGCTCTACCCCGTGCAAAGGCACGGGAGTGGCGGAGGCGATCTCCAGGAGATCGCGAATGGCGACTGGCTCTCTTTTTCCGCTGAGTTCGGTGAAAGCGTCATAGTTTTCTGCGCTGGGCGATTTGATGAACCGGTGCATTCGCCGCACCAAGTCCGGCGATGTTGCGTGACGTTCGCCTTCGTGGCGAAACCGGTACAATCCGAGATCGCGGAGTTCGAAATTTTCAGCTTTGAATGCGGCAGCATGACGCTCGATGCAATCCTCAAGAAGCTCATCGAGTCCTTTGCCACCAATAGCGCCACGCGCGTCTTCAAAGAATCGAGCTCGCAGGTCTTCATCGAGACCGATGATTTCAAACAGCTGGCTGTTGCGGTAGCTCGCGATGGTTGAGATGCCCATGCGGGCCATTACCTTGCGCAATCCTTTTTCCACCGCAAGGCGATACGCGGGCACACCGTCGGAACGCAACTTCGCGGCCTGCTCGAAAGCGGCATACGGCAGCACTGCGCTGGCGCCGGCCGCAATCAGCAAAGCAATATGATGCGTGTCGACCACCTGCCCTGTCTCGATAATCAACGGCACATTCCAGCGTCCCGCGCTGACCATCGATTTCCAGACCGCAACTAGAGCCAGTAAAGCAGGCAGAGCTGTCCTCTCTGCATTCACGCAACGATCACTCAGCAGAACAAGGCCGGGGCTAGCGTCTCCCGTAATCACTCCTTCCTCGAGACGCTTCAGAACCCGCTTCCCTCCTTCGATTCCGTCTGCAACATCAAAAGTGAAATCAACATATTCAACTGGGGGTAGCTTCTCCTGGATCGAGTGCAATTGTCCGAAGTCCAACAGCGGAGACGAAAGCAGCAAAGTATCGCGGAGGTAAACGTCCATCGACATCACGTGGGCTTCGCGGAGAGGATCGATCGGAGGATTCGTAACCTGGGCGAAGCGCTGCTTGCAATAATCCCAAAGCGGCCGCCGCAGGTTTGAGAAAAACGCTGAGGGCGCGTCGTCGCCCATGCTCCAGACCGCTTCCTGCCCATTTTGCACGAGCGGTTGGAAAAGCAACCGAAACTGATCTTCGCTCCAGCCCAGCGTCGCTAAACTCTTCTTCGACTCCGGCGCAGAGTAAACCTGATCCGAGGGATCGATTCGCAATGCTGTGTTACCAGAAACAAATTGGCGCCATTGGCCAAGCTGCGGCACTTCTCCGGGACGCAGAAGACTCCCCTGCGCGGGATCGACCATGAGCATTTCCCCCGGCCCCAGCCGTTGCCGCTCAATCACTTTCTTGTCATGCAGATCGGCAATTCCAATTTCCGAACCGGCGATCACCAGTCCATCCGACGTCAGCGTGTACCGGAGCGGACGCAAACCATTGCGGTCGAGCTTGGCGCCTACGCTGAAGCCGTCAGTGAAAATCAGTGCTGCAGGACCATCCCAGGGCTCCTGGTCGCGCGCGTGCGCGTGGAGAAAAGATTGAAAGTCAGGGTCGAGACCGGGATCGTTTTTCTGCGCCGGCGGAACCATGCGCCACATGGCGGCGAGAGGGCTGTAGCCTCTGCGAAGTAAGACTTCCAGCCCATTGTCGAAGCTCGCCGAGTCGCTCACCCGCTCCTCAAGCAATCGCGCCGTCGCGGCAAGCCCGAGCGCCTGGCGCAGACAGACTTCCTTCGCACGAAGCCAACGCCGGTTCGCGCTGATGGTGTTGATCTCGCCGTTGTGCGCCACGAAACGAAAGGGTTGCGCCAGAGACCAACTCGGGTTCGTGTTGGTCGAGTAGCGCTGATGAAAAATCGCGAACGAGCTGGCGAAATCCGGATCGGCCAGATCGGAATAAAACGCCGGCAATTGCTCCGGCGTCAACAACCCCTTGTAGACGACAGTGCGGGAGGAGAGCGAACAGAAATAAGTTCCGCTGGGCGCTGCGGATTCCACTTCTTTGCGTAGCTTAAACAGGTCCGATTCCAGATCGAGCGTCTCTTTTTCCGGAGCCAAAAAGCATTGCCGGATCACTGGAAGAGTATCCAGCGCACGCGGGCCAACAATTGAAGAATTGGTCGGCACCGCGCGCCAACCTAACACTCGCAGCCCGTGCTTTCTCGTCAGCTTCGTGATCAGATCACGCGCAATGTCGTCTTGGCCGCGTGGCAGAAAAACCATTCCCAGGCCATACAGGGAGGGCAATTCAATCCCAGATTCGCGCGCGCAATTTCTGACAAACTTGTCGGGGATGGCGGTGAGCAGGCCCGCTCCGTCGCCGCTGCGGCCGTCGGCGTCCAAGCCGCCTCGGTGGCCCAGCCGGCGCAGGGCTTCGAGCGCCCGCTCCACCACCTCGCGCGAACCTGTGCTGCCAAGTTGCGCCACGAAGCCCACCCCACAGGCATCGTGATCCACGGATGCGGAACTGCTGGTCATCTTATATTGTGTACTCTCCGACGGGAAGGAAAGTACAATCAAGAATTTCGATGACCGCAATGCATTTTTCGCGAAGATAAGCCGTTGGTCGTTTGTCGTTGGTCGTTGGCAAAAAGCTTGGACCAACGACAAGCGACTGCCTTCCTCGCTAAGACCCACTCCGCAACTGTTCTCTCAATGCCGCCTCCACTTGCTTCACCAACTCGGGTACCAGTTTCTTCCGATTTGACGTTAGGTAAAAAACATCAATCGCCATCTGCCCTTCGGTATCGATGAGAGCAATTTCGATGTTGCACTTGTGATGGGAAAAGCAAGACGCGACCGTGTACAGAAGCCCGGGACGGTCCTGCGCGACCACCTGCACCAGCGTGCTATTCGAAGAGCAAAGATTGTCGGACTGAATCGAGGTCTTTATCTTCACTTTGGGCGTCGCTTTTTTCTCCTCCGCTTGCATCCGGCTCTTCAGCATGCGTTCCAGATCTGCCGCTCCCATCAAAACGTCGCTGATGCTGCGCTTGAAGCGTTCCCACTCGGAGAGGTTCAGTTCAAGGGTTCGAAAGCGGTCGGTGAAATAGAACGTGTCGACAACGGTTCCGGCCTGGTTCGAGAAAGCCGTGGCCTTCACAATGTTCATACCCCACGCGGCCAGAGTTCCGGCCACCCTGCCGAAAAGGAACGGACGGTCATTCGTAACCAGCGTGAGTTCGAACCAGTGACGGCCGCGCTTCAGATCAAGCTGAACGGGATTCTTCCCCAGGCTCTCCGCCATGTCCACGTGATGCAACACTTCATTGGCCGCATAAGTTCTCAAGTAGCGCAGCGGCAGTCCTTCCAGAAAAGCCTTCACGTTCTTTCCCGCAACCGAAGCCAAAGCGCGCAAGCGGATCATTTTCTCGTCATCGCCATCGGCGTCCGGATGAAGACGCTGGTCCACATTGCGATTCAGTTGGTTCGCAGCTGCAATGTACAGTTGCCATACGTTCTCAGCTTTCCACGGAGTCAGCGCGTCCGGGTTGACCGCCTTGATGTCCGCGTAGGTGAACAGGCAAAGCATCTTTAGCCGCTCGGGAGTGCCCACTTTGTCCGCGAACGCCGCCACGGTTGCCGAATCGAAGATGTCGCGGCGAAGCGCAGCCGACATTTCCAGGTGATTGGCAATGAGAAAAAGCACCGTCTCCCGCTCTGACGACTCCAGATCCAAACGCTCCAAACATTGTTCCGCGATGGCCAGGCTTCCCTCGACGTGGTTCTCAGAACCCGCGCCCTTGCCGGTGTCATGCAACAACAGAGCCAAGTAGAGCAATTCCGGATCTTCGAGTTCATCCAGAATTTCGGCGTACTGTTTTTCCCATTCCGAGCGTGGCTGGCGCAACCGATGCAGGCTCTCGATTGCCAGGAAGGAATGTTCATCGACGGTGAAGCGATGATAGAAGTCGCGCACTACCAGAGAGTCGATCGTCTTCAGTTCCGGCAAAAGCAAGGTGAGCAGCCGCAGCGAATGCATAGCGCGCAACGCTTGGGCAGCATGCGGCTGAGTCAGAATTTCCCCCAGGTAGAGCCACAACTCCGCTCCCTTGGGCGGCGTAGCTGCCAAAGACGGCAACACTTGCTCAACCTTATATTCGGTGGTCGTGCTCAGCCGCACGTCATGGTGGGCCACAAAATGAAATAGACGAAGCAACACTTCCGGGTCCTGCAAGGCCGCCGACTGGCGCAGAAAAACCAGACCATCGACCACGGAGAAGTCTGCGTCGGAAACCCGCGACCGCAAGTTATGAAAGTGCCGGGAAAGCGAAGACCATGCCGCTGGTATTTCTTCCAGCAACTGGGTCGCGGTGCGATGAACCGAGCGGGCATGGCTGAAATAAATCCGCATCCAACCGGCGGCGCTAAGTTCGCGACCTTCATACACCCCGATTCCGCGTTTGGCCGCTTCTTCCTGCGCCTCCCACGACAGCAAGTTGTCATCTCGGCCATTCCGAAAATGCAGGAAGCACCGAACGGACATCAGAAAATCGAGCGCCGGGTCGAACTGCTTGCGCACCGAAGGTGACAGCAGCGACTTGGCATCCGGCCAGTCGTGCAGCTTATCCATGGAGGACAGCAGGCTCAGCCAAAGGGCCACATTGCAATCCCGCAGACCGCCGGGAGTATCCTTTACGTCCGGTTCCAAATGGAACACCGTGTTGCCAAATTTTTCATAGCGGCTCCGCGTCACATCCGCCAGCCTCTGCAACAGAGCCTGCGACTCGCGCGTCATCAACTTTGGAATGACTTTGTCATGCAACCGCGTGAAGGGATTGAGATCACCGGCGAGGTAGCGGCAATCGAGCAGCGAGATGGCAAACTCGACATTCGTGGGATCAAAACGGTCGCACTCGTGCAGGATGCGGCTGGCGGGGCTGACCTTTAGGCGGAGGTCCCAAAGGCCCTGCGAGAAATTTCTGATCTGATCTTTGAAAGCCTTTTCGGATTCACCGTCGGCATGGAGAAAAAGCAGATCGATATCGGAATGGGGAAAGAGCCAACTGCGCCCGAAACCGCCTAAGGCAACCAGGGTGAAATTCCGTGGACCATCTTCTTCGGGAGAAATGATTTCTCTCCAGAGCTGAAGAGCAATCTGTTCCACCAACGCAGTCCGCTGCGCGATCGCCGCACAGCCATTCCCACTTGTAGCAAACTCCCGCTGGATTCGGGCCGATTCCTCCGTGTAAAAATCGCGAAGTGCGCTGCTCGATGAGCCTGCCGTGGTCATCTATTTGATCCGGGCCGAACCTCACGCACTCAGCAGCGTTCTTGTGGCTGGGGGACGTTGATCGATCTATGCGCCTCGCGCTCTCGTTTCCACCTTCACAGAGCATCCTCGCCGCGCTCATCGTTGCGAATCCGGATGATCTCATCCACACGTGAAACAAAAATCTTCCCGTCGCCGATTTTGCCGGTGCGCGCCGCGGCAGAAATCGCCTGCACGACTTTCTCCACCATAGCGTCCGAGATCACCATTTCGAGCTTGATTTTGGGAATGAGATCCACCGTGTATTCCCGCCCGCGATAGAACTCTGTGTGCCCCTTCTGCCTTCCATGGCCGCGGGCCTCAAGCACTGTCATGCCCTCGATGCCAATTTCATGCAGCGCAGCCTTCACCCCTTCCAGCTTAGAAACCTGGATAATTGCTTCGATTTTGGTCATCGTCTTTTGCGCCCATCGTGACTTCTAATCTCAGAACCGCTTGGTCCCGCGAAAGAGGTTCTTCCGTTCATATCACAAGCATCGGAAAAATCTCTGCACTTTAAATTTATGGAAGACATAAGCGAGGTTTATTCACAATCGTTCGGGTGCCCCAGGTCTCGCGCCTTTCGAGACCCGAGATCTACTCGACTCCGAGGCGTGGGAGAAGATTGCCCTCCTATTAATTTAATATCGATCAGAGCCAGGTCATTTGCCCATCGCTTCCAGTTCCACGACAGCGACCTTATTGACACCACTGCATGCCAGATACAAACGCCGATCCGGAGTCGCCACCATATTGCGGACCGTCCCGCCCCCGGATGGGATCGGCTTGCTACTAAAGCCCTCCGACTTAGGATCGAACCTCACCAGGGTATTCGGCTTCACGCCCGACTCGCTGTACCAGACTTCGCCATCATGCGTGATCGCAATTCCGTAAGGTTCTGAGTCTGAGCCGCCCGGCGACGGCCATTCTTTCAGCAGTTTTCCGGCGGACGGATCGAAATGCCCCAGATATCCCCGCGCGAAATCGGTGTAATAAACCGTGCCGTCCGGGGCCAGCGCAATCCGCCGCGGGCGCGAATCCGCTGCCGGCAAGGTATATTCGCGAATTTTCATCGTACTCGGGTCAATACTCCCCAGTTTGTTGCTGCCGAACTCGCAAAAGAAAGGCGTGTTGTTGGGCAAGATCACAATGCCATATGGCACCGCGTGCGGCGTGGGCACTTTAGCCAGGGTCATCTTGCCGGTTGCCGGATCGAGGCGCCCGATGTAGTTAGTCTGTTCGTTAGTAAACCAAAGAATGCCGTTGTGGTCGAATACGGGCGTATGCGGGTCGATCTCGGCACCGTCGGTGGGACGATACTCCGCGATCTCGCCCGTCTTCGGGTTGAGCTTTCCGACGTAACCAGCAGAAATCGCGGTGAACCAGATATTGCCGTCTTTGTCGGCGACCAGTCCGTGCGGACCGGAGTTCGGCGTCTTCAATGGATATTCCTTAAATTCTCCAGTCTTCGGATCGAGTCTGCCCAGCTTATTCGCTGCCTGCCCCGTGTACCATAGCGACCCATCAGGCGCGACTGCGGGGTCATGCGGCCGCGACCTCGGCGTTGGCACCTCGTATTCCTGAATGCGTACATTTAGCATTGCCGCCGTCGTTGCGCCAGCAAGCGTCGCAGCCAAGGTAAACAAGCACAAATTACGTAGAGACATGGACGCCCTCCTTTCCTGAAAATTTTAGTCCTTCGCAGCGGTTCTTTCCCACTTGGCTCAGCTGGATTCCGATCTTTTCGCGCAGCACTCTGCTACTCCTGCGTCCGGCAGAATACTTCCCATAACTAACGAACCTGCTATACTTCCTGCGCATTTGATTGTTCGTCAACTTTGGCTTTCGGCATGGCCAACCAGCCTCCCAGTTGCGCCGAAGTCGCCCACGCTCAAATAGCTCACTCAGAGGCATTCGCGTGAAGAATATTTTTGTTGGCAACCTCGACTTCAATACTTCGGAAGACGAACTGCGCAAGCTTTTCGAAGTACACGGGCAGGTGGACCGCGTCAGCATCATGACCGATCGGGACACGGGGCGCTCGCGCGGCTTCGGTTTCGTGGAGATGACAAGCCCGGAGGATGGTGAGAAGGCCATCGCGGCATTGAACGGCACGCAGATTGGCGGACGCACCTTAAACGTGAACGAAGCCCGTCCAAAGGTCGAGCGCGGCGGTGGGGGCGGCAGAGACCGCGGCGATCGCGGTCGCGGCGCTCACGGCGGCGGGGGCGGACGGGGTCGCTATTAGATCCTCCTCGGTCCGCGGCCAGTCAGAATATTCCGCGCGATGTCGTGGCCCAGCGATGACCGCCTGCGGCCTGACGCCGACTTTCGATCCACCAATTGATAGGCGAAAGCTCCGCATGTACACTGGGATTCTGGCGCGCCCGTAGCTCAGCTGGATAGAGCGGCAGCCTCCGGAGCTGTAGGTCGGGAGTTCGAATCTCTCCGGGCGCACCATTCCTTCCCAGACTCCTTCGATAGCGCTCAGGATTTCGGCTGCGGGCTCCCGCCCGCAAAACGCCTCGAGTTCCAATCTCTCCGGGCGCGCCATTACTTCAACGGGTCCAGACTCCCTTCCTAGGTAGAATCGTGGAAATCATTTCTACCGCGCGGAACCGTGTCGGACGTCCTTCCGAGCTACAATCCTTAGTAACCAATATTTTAGGTAAGCAGGAGAACCACAACGAGCAAGCAGTCTCTTTCGACGGTTTGTCTCGGACTTCTGTGCGTAGGATTATGCTTGGGGCAAGAGCAGAGGACGACACATTTGCCTGGCGGTGGGGACTGGAAGGCTCTCTCGAACGCGGACCGCGAAATGTACCTGAGTGGGTTCGTGGAAGGCTATCGCATGGGAACACTCCAGGCGGGGAGCGCGGCCATTGCAAAATTCGCACCGGAAAAAGTTTCGACCATGACACCTGCCGAAAGGAAGGATTACCAAGAACAATTAGAGTGGGCACGTAAGGTGTCCGCGGCTCTCAGTGGCCCTCGGTCAGTTTCTAGCTTTCGGTCGACGGTGACGGCGTTCTACGGGGACTACCTCAATATCAATGTTTGCATGGACGACGCCATTTTGCTTTCCGCTGCGGCGCTGGGAGGAAAGGCGGCTAGCGACCAAGAACTAGCTGCTGCTCGCAAGCGTGGGGCTGAAAAGAGGCTGCAGGTGAATGGGGCGTTGGTGGATGTCTGCTTAGATCACGTCTGGGCGCCCTACTGTCCCGGCGCTGTTAGAGATTTTTGGTGCGTCGCACAATTAAGAGGCTATCGCAATTATATTCAGCCGATTGATTCTTGGCGGAAGACTCGGGATTTGTAATGCTATTTCGGGCCTATGTTGATGACAGTACAGAAGAGAAAGTACGCATCTTTACGGTCGGTGGTTTTGTCGGACTGGGTGATGCCTGGCAGAACCTAAGAAGCTGAATGGTCGAAACTTCTGCCGCCTGGGATTTCTCATTTCCATGCAACTGATTGCTTCACCGGAAATCGAGAATTCAAAGGCATGTCTCGGGCAAATCGTGATCGTTGCTGGATCGCTTGCTGGCTCTCATATTACGCCACCCGATACGATTGGTAGGCCATGGCGTTGATGAGGATGCCTACAAGCAGTTCGCGCCTAAGCCAAAGCAGAATGAATTCGGAGTAAACCGATATGTAGCTGCTTTTGAAGGTCTTGTGCAGGCAGCGTGCGAATCAATAAACGCTGCCTCACCCTACGGAGACATTACGGATGATGTATGCGACTTTTATATAGAAAGTGGTGAGTTCAAAGCCAGTGTTGCAGACGCAATTGAGAGATTAAAGAACGATCCCACTTTTTGGTGGCGAAGCAGAATTGGCAGAGACGAATATGGCGACAAATGCGGTCAGTATGCAATTCCGTTGCTTCAAGTGGGCGACCTTGGGGCATTCTTGTCCAATAAGTTTCTGATTCATGCCGCAGATGGCGCCATTCCTTGGACTAAATATTTTGAGGCTCTTAACAGGAAGAACCGCGTGTGGCCCATTAAGAAATGGGGACCAAATTGTTTGGCTGTATTGCGCGCTGTGCAAGGTTTGCCGGATTTAAAGGATGATGACTTTTAGCTGTCGGGGCTCCTGAGATCCTTCGCCGCGTTAAATTCGAGCCCTTCAGGGTGCACCTGCCCCTCGTTCACTCGTAGCGCAGCGCTTCGACCGGATCCAGTCGCGAGGCTTTCATCGCAGGATAAATACCAAAGAACAGGCCGACGCTCATCGAAGCTGTCACCGCGGCGATGATCGACCATAGCGGCACCGCCGAAGGCAATTTTGGTAACAGCTTATTGATCAAGAAGCTGATCCCCACTCCCAGTGAAACGCCGATGATTCCACCGGTGCCTGTCAATGTAATCGCTTCGGTGAGGAATTGCTGGACGATGTCGCGGCGGCGGGCGCCGATGGCCTTGCGCACTCCTATTTCGCGGGTCCGTTCGGTAACCGACATTAGCATGATGTTCATCACGCCCACTCCGCCAATAAGCAGTCCGATCGAACTGATCACGACCACGGCGATGGCGATCGCTCCTGTGATCTGACGGAACTGGCGCGCAATTCCTTCCGAACTCGAGATCGCGAAATTATTCGGCTTATTGATTGCAACCCCTCGGCGCCGGCGCATCAGGCCGATGATTTCGTCCTCGGCCTGCGCCTTTCGGCCTGGGAACGCTTGCGCGCCGATGAAGTTTTCGTCGTCCTGCGGATTGTGTTTGCGGTAGGCCCCATACGGCACGACCACAACTTTATCTGCAGATTCATCTCTGAAGAACTGGCCTTTACGCTTTTCCAGCACGCCAACAACCTGGTAGAAAGCGCCTCCAACCTCGATGGACTTGCCCAGCGGATCTTCCTCGTGGAACAGTCCCTCGGCCAGGTCGTGCCCGATTACCGCTACATCCATGTGATGGAGGTTTTCCGCTTCGGTAAAGAAGCGGCCTTTCTCCGGATTAGCGTTGTAGACCCATTCGTAGGACGGAATAGTCCCGGTAAATTGCAGCCCGTAGACCTCGTTTCGCTTGTAGCGCGCGGGCACCACAGTGATGGGTTGTCCCGGTTCCACCCGCGGGGAGACCTCTACAGTCACATCCTTCACGTCCGGGCACTCCTCCAGGATCGCCATCGTGTCTTCGTAGGTCAGCGGCTTGCGGTTGCGTTCTTCGTTCGTGAGCGTGCCTCGAAATCCGAAATCGTAGCGAAAAACAAACAGCGTGTCGGTGCCATATTGATCGAGGAATCCGCGAATGTCCCGGTCCAAGCCCACCATTATCGAAGCTACGGCCACGATGGCCATGATTCCGATGACCACGCCCAATACGGTCAACAGCGAGCGCGTTTTGTGCTGGCGAAGAGAATCAAAGGCCAGCCGCGTGCTTTCACCGATTTCAATCCGCATGGGCGAACCCCTTTAAATCAACTGCCCAACCAGGCTGCTGAAAGTCCAAAACGGAGACGTTGCAAGCAACGTCTCTACAGTAGCTACCTTCCTCTGTAGAGACCTAGCTTGCTACGTCTCTAGCTGCCGCCACAACCCGGCCATCGAGAGTACGAGTTCAAAGCAAGCCCTGATACGACTCGGGCTTTTCAGCCGCCTGCTAAACCTCAACTCGCAAGGCTTCGATCGGATCCAGCTTCGAGGCCCGGTTTGCGGGATACAGTCCAAAGAACAATCCCACGATCGTCGACACCGCCAGCGATAAAATCACCGCGCCGATGGGCACCTGCGATGGCACAGGCGTGAACACCCTTACCAGCGTAGATAGAAGATAAGCAATGGCAATGCCGGTCGCGCCTCCTACGGCTGCCATCACGGCGGATTCCACCAGGAACTGCATCATGATGTCGCTCCTGCGCGCTCCCAGCGATTTACGCACGCCAATCTCGCGGGTACGTTCGGTCACGCTGGCCAGCATCACATTCATGATCACCACGCCGCCGATCACCAGAAAGACCGAAACCACGCCGACCATGGTCGCGGCAATGGCGCCGGTCAGGTTCTTCCACAAACTCATAATTGTGTCAGACGCCAGGATGCCAAAATTGTCATCAGCCTTGGGATCAAGGTGGCGGCGGGCACGCATGATGGTGCGGGCTTCATCCTCGGTCTCCTTCATCCATTCCGGACCTCGCGCCTGGATGTTAATGGCCATATCCAAACCCTGCCCGTGTTCGCCATACCGTTTCAAGAACGTCCGGATGGGGATGTAGACAAAATTGTCCTGAGATTGCCCGAACACGGTTCCGATCGGCTTGGCTACCCCTACGACCTGGAAGCCCATGCCGTCGACATAGATGGTCTTGCCGATGGGATCGACCGTGGGAAAAAGTTTCGTTGCCACGTCCTGTCCGATGAAGGTCACGGTGGCTCTGCCTTCATTGTCCGCATCCGTGACGTAGCGGCCGGTTTGGGGCTCCTCCACATCCATGTCAGCGATGTTGGCCGTGACCCCTCGGACATTAATGTCGTCCAACGCTTGCGTTCCCAGGCGGACCTTACCGTTGGTTCGCGACTCCAAGCCGACGGCCTTGGGCAGCTTCATGTCGTCGTGCAGAGCTTCGAAATCCTCCCAGGTGATATTCCGGTTACGGCGCATCGCTTTGAGGAAGTCCTGCTGATTGGTGATGATAGGGAAACGGACCACAAGACACACGTTGGATCCGAGGTTGGCAACCCGGTTTTGGATGTAAAAGTTCGCCCCGGTGATAATCGACACCACCAGAATGAGGACCGCCACCGATAAGGTAACGCCCAGCAGGGTCAGCGCAGAGCGCAGCTTGTGTGCCCGTAACGCGGCCAGAGCCTCGATTGCCGGGTCGCGGAAGGCGGTACCGTGCCGCCTGAGTTGTGCGCCAACCCGCGAGACATCGAACTTGCGCACGGTCCCCCGTGGCACTTCGACTTCACTCGTTGTGGTGTCGGCACCGTCCACACTGTAATCGTATACGAGGCTGGGCCGGAAATGGTTCCCTGCGCGCCATGCTTCCTTGTATGTTTCCGCACGGGCGAGGACGCCCGCGCCCACATTTTCGGCGCGGTGCGCCTCGGCTAGGTGCAAATTTTAGTGAAACAGGTTTAGAGCGTTTTCGTTGTCATCCACGAAGTAGATGCCCTGACCCGCCACATCGACCAGTCCGAACAAGGCGCCAGCGCCGTTGTTCACGTTGTCCAACAGAACCTTTCGGACCTGGTGCCCGTGCTGGCCCTCCACCTTGGTCTCGACCAGGAATCCATCGCCGCTGTTTACGGTCAAGATGTCCCCGTTGGTCGCGATCTCCAGGCCGAGTGGGCCGTTCAAGGCACCGCCCTGGGAAACCGTAGTCCCGGTTCCGTCTGAGGTATTACGTCGCAGGGGATCGTGGATGGCGACGATGCGGTTGTTGAGGGTGTCGGCCACATAGAGCACTTGGCCCTCGTCGTCTCCGTGCCGGTCGCTGCTGCTAAGAGCAAGCCCGGTCGGTCCGATCACCAGTGCGACGGGATCCGTCCGTTCCGCGAAACCTGAGCCCACGATTGTCATCTGTTGCAGGTTAGGCATGGAACCGTGGGAAATATTCAGGTCCAACCGCAGAACTGTGCCTTCATGTACGATCTTGCCTCCGCCCGCGACCGTACCGTTCAAAACGTTGGTGACGAAAAGACTGACCTCACGGCCGCCATCAAACGCCGCCATATCCCAAGGACCATTGATCAGCGAACCAAAGAATGTTTCCACCACTTGACCGCTGCTGTTCAGAACCAGCAAACAACCGGCTTGCACGGTGTCTGACATTCCGTCGGTGGTAGGCACGCTTCCGACAATTACCCAGCCGCTGCGGAGCGCAACCAGCGCGGTGGTCAGGCCGACCCCTCCCGGGCAAGGGCCGGGCAGGCTGTTGGGGTCAATCTGAGCAAACAGGGTGACCGTCCCGCTCGGAGTAATCTGCACAATGGTCGTCCCAGTCCCTTGCAGGTTTTTACTATTGTTGAAGTTGCTGACTAGAATGTTTCCCTTGGTCAACGACCCTGTGGTCGTGGGCACACGCGCCACGCCGTAGGGGTTGACATCGCCGTTGCTGGGAACCGTGGAAGCGACGGTGGTGATGGTCCCAGCTTGCGCGCTGGCCAGTGCCAACGCGAGCAGCGGAATCGTCGAAAAAACACGCGCGATGAGACGCAGATTCGCGCAGAGTATTTGATTAAGCCCTTTCATTTGTTCTCCCTCCTGGATTCGCAAGAAATTCTGGGCGAGAGGTCTTGATGGTGGCAATTCAACCTCGCGCCCATGCGGGAGACATGTTATGAAGTTCAGGTTTTGCGACTGTCAAAGATTTGTCAAGGTTTTGTCATTTCGAGGGTGCAACTTGGTAAACGAGATCGAGGCCGTGAGGCACATTTTGCCCGGTCACAATCGGCCACAGGCAGCACTTGCCCTCCAATGATCCAACCCGCAGAGGAAGCTGCAAACAACTCGAAATAGAATCAGCAGCTTGAACCCCCCGAAGACGGCGAGGCCTTCTGGCAAGCGACTTGCCTATTAGAGAGCATCTCTAAGCAATCCGAGGAGTTGAGCAATGTCTGTATCGGCGATCTCGTCCAGCAATCCCTTGTTGCAAGCCGACATCCTGCAAACTACGAAGCAGCAACAGCAGACCGAGTTTCAGCAACTGACGCAGGCTCTCCAGTCCGGCAACCTGACCAATGCCCGCAAGCTTTCAGCGCGCTGACCAATAGCGCAACCAGTTCCGGCCTCCTGTGCGTTCAACTGAAGCAGGACCTCAGCAAACTGGGGTCGGCGCTGCAATCCGGCAATCTGAGCAGCGCGCGGCAAGCCTACTCATCGGTTCAACAGAACCTGCATTCGAACTCCTTGGCGGCACATCACCATCGCCCGCATCACGGCGGCGGTGAGTCGCAGTTTCTTACCTCTGGCTTTCCGGAGAACACGACCGGTTCCAGCGCTGCCGCCAATCAAAACGACGTCTTTCAGCCGGTCAACTTGACCACCTGAGTCTCTTGCGGATCAGCGGGTCGATGCGGACGGTCGTCCATGAAAGCCGTCCGCTTTTCACCCGGGACCATTTAGAATTTCTCCACTATGGAGAAGCTCCAGATTTGGGCGCAACCTTGGTGGGTGAATCTGCTGGGCCTGATTCCGATAAGCATCTACTTTGCATTTCGTCGCAAAGGGCGGCTGCTGAACTGGCGCCAACTCACTGCGCTTGCCATCTTTGCTGCTGCCTTTGGGTTCGCGGAAGCGGCGGTGGTCGTCTACCTGCGAGCGGCCGTGGGTCTGCTGCCCGATTACCAAGGAACGCTATCCCAGTTACAGAATTCCTCGAAGGGTTATCACCAGGAGCAGTCCATCTCTCAGTTTCCCCAGAGCCTTCTCACCATCGAAATGTATCGCGAGGCGGCCACTATGGTCATGCTGATTACTGTGGCGTTCCTCACGGCGCTCCGGACAAGCGCGCGATGGGCAGCGTTTCTTTGGGTCTTTGCCCTCTGGGATATCGCTTACTACGCGGGCCTCTGGGCCACGGTGCGCTGGCCCGCTTCCCCGACGGATCTAGATGTACTATTTCTCATTCCGGTGCCCTGGATCGCTCAGGTATGGTTTCCGTTGCTGGTGAGCGGCTTAACGGTTCTTGCGATTGCTTTATCCAGCGGCGCACAAGCTGCTTCATCTAGTTGAATGGCGGTTCTGGTTACTGATAACGCCACACTAGGGTCATCTTGTTCTGACTGCAATCCTGCTTCACCCTATGAACAGGGAATAAGTACGGAACCGCTAAATCGAGCCGACCGACCAAATGACTGAACCCAAAACTTCCGCCCCCGGAGCGGACTGGACGAAGCTCCTGACCGACCCTGACATCGTAAGCCATCTCGGAGAGCTGCTGCAGGCGTACCGCGATGCTGAGCCCGCCCGGCGCGATCAAGTGTTGCGCGAGACCATGCGGAAGATCAAGAACGCAGCGCCAAATGAGCCAGCCGCGGCATCTCCGAGGGTCGCGCCAGAGTCGCCGGTCGCGACCACGCCAGCGGCGACTCCGCCCTTTGAGCCCGATATCTTCACTCCCTGCTGGGGTCAGGATCGGCGGCGCTATCCACGGATGAAGTGTTTTGTCGCAGTCGAGTTACGGGTCGATGGCTCTCCCACTCCGGTCTGGGGAAACTTGTCGAACACCAGTCTGGGCGGTGGCTTCGTCGAAACCGTTACTCCGCTCAAGACTGGAGTAAAGCTAGAAATCGGACTCGGGGTGGCCAACGGAAAAATCTGGGTGAAAGGTTTGATCCTCAACGGAATTGTGACCCGAAGCAATCCCAGCTTTGGTGTTCGCCTGAAGTTCGACAATATGGAAGCCTGCGAACGCGAAACCCTGCGGCAATTCTTGAAATTCGTCGAAAGCACGACCAAGAGCTACCAAAGCCAACAAGGCTACCTGGCGCAAATGAAGCGCCAGAAAATCTGACGTCGAACGCCACTATTACGTTTACAAAATCTTCGCACATCCGTTCTACATGAATCTTTGTCTCATCCCAGTCATCCTAGCTAATAAGGGGGCTGATTGAGAGGATGAAATCTCCATCGAGGAGATTTCTGGTTTTCAGCCTTGATCGTCAGCACGCACCCTTCAAAAGCTTGATAAACTGGCTTATGTGGGAACATTTCCTCTGTGCTCGATAGCTGAGAAGCGGAGTAACCGCCGGCATGTGAGTGCAAAACTCTAATAACTACAACTAAGGGAGGAGCTTTCCATGGTGGCGAGCGAGCAAACGTTGCTGACCAGCAAGCAATTGGACACCCTGAGCATCAATACCATCCGCACCTTGGCAATCGATGCGGTGCAAAAAGCCAACTCCGGCCATCCCGGCGCGCCTATGGGGCTGGCGCCTGTGGCCTACTGTTTATGGCAGCAGTTCCTGCGCTTTGATCCCGCGAACCCTGTCTGGCCTAATCGCGATCGCTTTGTGCTCTCGAACGGGCACGCCTCGATGTTGCTCTACGCAATGTTGTATTTGTGTGAGGTCCGCGGGGTAAATCCAGAATATGAGTCGACCGGCGATTTCGCCGTTACTCTCGATGAGATCAAAAGGTTTCGGCAGATCGACAGCAGGACTCCAGGACATCCCGAATACCGCCTCATCGCGGGCGTAGAAACCACGACCGGCCCTCTGGGCCAGGGCATCGGAAATAGCGTAGGCATGGCCATTGCCTCCCAATGGCTGGCAGCGAATTTCAACCGCCCCGGCTTCGAGATATTCAACTACAACGTGTATGCGTTCTGCGGCGATGGCGATCTTATGGAAGGCGTAGGCAGCGAGGCCGCATCGCTGGCTGGTCATTTGAAGCTCCCTAACCTGTGCTGGATTTACGATAACAACCGCGTCACCCTCGACGGCCCCGCCGATTGGTCATTCACCGAAGATGTGGGCGAACGCTTCCAAGGTTATGGCTGGAACGTAGTTCACGTCACCGACGCGAACGATCTCAACATGCTGGCGAAGGCCTATAACAACTTCCTGCAGACAACCGACCGCCCCACGCTCATCGTCGTCAACAGCCACATCGGATACGGATCGCCGCACAAACAAGATACCAACGAAGCCCACGGCGAGCCGTTAGGCGAAGAAGAAGTTCGGCTGGTAAAGAAAAATTACGGTTGGCCCGAGGATGCGAAGTTCCTCGTGCCTGACGGCGTACTGGAGAATTTCCGCCAGGGCATCGGGAAACGCGGACGCGACCTCGAACAGAAGTGGCAAGCGTCATTCGCGGAATACACGAAGAAGTTTCCCGATCTTGCCGGCCAGATCAATCGCATGCAGCGCCGCGACCTGCCCGACGGATGGGACAAGAACCTTCCGACCTTCCCCGCCGACGCCAAGGGCATGGCCACGCGCGACAGCTCCGGCAAAGTGCTGAACGTGCTTGCGCAAAATATTCCATGGCTGGTCGGAGGCTCGGCGGACCTGGCGACTTCGGACAGAACGAGACTGAAGTTTGAAGGCGCCGGCGACTTTCAACCCGGAGGTTATGGCGGCCGCAATTTGCACTTCGGGGTTCGCGAACATGGAATGGCCGCATCTCTGAACGGTTTGGCCGTATCCAAAATCCGGCCCTTTGGCGGAACGTTTTTCAACTTCAACGATTACATGAAACCTTCTGTGCGGCTGGCCGCGCTCATGGAAATTCCCTCTATCTTTATTTATACCCATGACTCGATCTGCCTGGGCGAGGACGGCCCCACCCACCAACCGATTGAACAACTGGCTACATTGCGGGCCGTTCCTGGCTTGCTGCTGATGCGACCAGCAGATGCCAATGAGGTCGTAGAAGCATGGAAAGTGATCATCCAGAAAAAGCATGAGCCCGCAGTTCTGGTCTTGACACGGCAACCGCTCCCGACTTTTGATCGCTCGAAATATGCATCCGCCGCGGGCGTATCGAAAGGAGCCTACGTCCTGGCCGATGCACCTGACAGAAAACCGGAGGTCATTCTGATGGCTACCGGAAGCGAAGTTTCTCTCTGCGTAACTGCCTACGAGCAGCTTGCGTCAGAAGGAATCAAAGCGCGCGTCGTGAGCATGCCGTCGTGGGGTATCTTCGAAGCGCAGAGCGATGAGTACAAGAAACAGGTTTTGCCGCCAACCGTGAAAGCGCGAGTATCGGTCGAGGCCGCCGCGACATTCGGCTGGTCCCAATACGTCGGACCGACCGGAAAAATGATCGGTATGCACCGTTTCGGAGCCTCCGCGCCGATCAAAGATTTGCTAAAGAAGTTCGGTTTTACTCCCGAGAAAGTAGTAGAAGCGGCGCGAGAAGCAATCGCGCAATCGAAGTCATAAAATAAGTAAAGGGAGGACGCGCGTCTCGCCCCTCCCGCAGCCAGCATTCGAGAGGAGAAGTACCATGGCAACCGGAATTCTCGAGACCGCAAAAGCCACCAACCCTCTAAAAGATCTGCTCAAATACGGCCAATCGGTTTGGCTGGATTATATCCGCCGCAACCTGCTCACCAGCGGCGAACTCAAGCGCCTGATAGAAGAAGATGGACTTCGTGGCATGACCTCGAATCCCGCGATTTTTGAAAAGGCCATTGCCGGGAGCACCGATTACACCGACATCCTACAATCTCTGCAATCGAAGACCGATCTTGACGCTAAAGCGCGCTACGAGATTCTCGCCATCCGCGACATTCAGGATGCCGCCGATTATCTGCGCCCGGTCTACGACAGCTCGAAACGCCGCGATGGATACGTCAGCCTCGAAGTCTCACCCTATCTCGCTCGTGACACCGAAAGCACTCTTGCAGAAGCGCGACGCTTATGGAAAACCGTGAACCGCGAGAACGTAATGATCAAAGTTCCGGGCACCGCCCAGGGTATTCCCGCCTTTCAGCAATTGATCAGCGAAGGCATCAACATCAACGTGACCTTGCTGTTCGCGCAAGAAGTCTATAAACGGGTTGCCGAAGCGTACATCGCCGGCCTGGAGCAGTTGGTGGCGCGCGGAGGCGACGTCAGCAAGATGGCCAGCGTAGCCAGCTTTTTCATCAGCCGCATTGACAACTCCGTCGATGCCATTGTCGGCGAGCGCCTCAAGACTTCTAAAGATCCACGTGAGCAGGAGCAATTGAAGAGCCTACTCGGCAAAGTCGCAATTGCGAATGGCAAACAAACCTACGTCAGCTATCAGAAGATTTTCAGCGGCAACCGTTGGCAGGCGTTAGCTGCCAAAGGCGCGCAGACCCAGCGCGTGCTCTGGGCCAGCACCAGCACTAAGAATCCGAAATACCGCGACGTCCTGTACGTGGAAGAACTGATCGGCCCCGACACGGTGAACACTATCCCGCCCGCAACGCTGGATGCCTTCCGCGATCACGGACGCCCACGCCCCAGCTTGACCGAAGACGTTGAAGGTGCCAATCGAATCATGGAAACCGCAGCGAAACTCGGGATTTCCATGAAAGAAGTCACCGACAAGCTCACCGACGACGGCGTCCGCCTCTTCGCCGAAGCCTTCGACAAACTCCTTGAAGCCGTAGAGAAAAGTTCGAACTCTCAGACCGCAACGAAAGTGAGCAAACAAACCTACAAGCTGCCCGAGGCTTTGTCGAA
Organism: uncultured Acidobacteriota bacterium; assembly: GCA_963832245.1. Classification (GTDB taxonomy): domain Bacteria; phylum Acidobacteriota; class Terriglobia; order Terriglobales; family Acidobacteriaceae; genus JABDBE01. Next base: position 1,197,666 of record CAWHTG010000002.1, on the reverse strand, counting down.
TGCCGTAAAGACCAACATCGATGACTGGCGAGCGGAAGGAAAAGTCCGACGTTTATGCCAGCGCGATGCATCCCTTTGGACGGGCACCGACGAAGCCAACTGGCTGGGATGGCTCGGAATTACGGAAAAGCAGATTGCCAATGCCGACAACCTGCGCCGCTTAGCCGAAGAGGTTAAACGTGAAGCTTTCACGGACATTCTCCTGCTCGGCATGGGCGGCTCCAGTCTTTGCCCGGAAGTGCTCGAGAAAACCTTCGGCCGTATCGCGGGCTTTCCGCAAATGCGCGTGCTCGACTCCACCGATCCAGCGCAGATCAAGGCGTTCGAAAGCCAGGTCAATCTGGCAAAGACCCTCTTCGTTGTCTCCAGCAAGTCAGGCACAACCCTCGAACCCAACATTTACAAACAATATTTCTTCGAACGGGTAAAACAGGTGGTTGGCGCGGAAAAGGTAGGCAACCATTTCATCGCGATAACCGATCCCGGCTCCAAACTGCAGCAAGTGGCCGAGGCCGACCGTTTCCGCCACATCTTCTACGGCGATCCCAGCATTGGCGGGCGTTACTCCGCCCTTTCGAATTTCGGGGTCGTACCCGCGGCCCTGATGGGTCTCGACACTACCAAATTTCTCGACCGCACCGAAGAAATGGTCGAAGCCTGCGTTCCCTCAGTTCCGGTGCACGAGAATCCTGGAGTGATCCTGGGAATTGTGCTTGGAACTGCGGCGAGGAATGGCCGCGACAAGGTCACGATTATTACTTCGCCAACCATCTCCGATCTGGGCGCGTGGCTTGAGCAACTGCTCGCCGAGTCCACAGGAAAGCAGGGGCACGGCATTATTCCTGTGGATCGCGAGGAGTTAGGAACACCTGATGTTTACGGCAACGACCGGATTTTCACCTACGTGCGACTGGATTCAAAACCAGATGCCGCACAGGATGCCAAGATCGCCGCACTGGAGCAGGCCGGTCAACCGGTCATACGCATTTCGCTCGGCGATATTTACGACCTGGGCCAGGAATTCTTCCGCTGGGAAATTGCAACCGCGGTCGCGGGATCGATCATCGGCATTAATGCCTTCAACCAACCCGATGTCGAAGCCAGCAAAATTGCGACTCGCAATCTGACCGCAGAGTACGAGAAGACCGGTTCCCTGCCCGCCGAAAAACCCATCTTCGAGAAAGATGGCGTCAAACTGTTTACTGACTCCAAGAATGCGGACGCGCTGGGCACGGCTGTGGGCGGCGATAAATCGCTAGCAGGCTATCTTCGTGCCCATCTTAACCGCCTCGGCGCGGGCGACTATTTCGCCTTGCTCGCCTTCATTCAGATGAACTCCGAACACGAGCAGCGCTTACAGGAAATTCGGCATCTGCTGCGCAACAAGAAACGCGTAGCGACCTGCGTGGGATTTGGTCCCCGCTTCCTGCATTCCACCGGTCAAGCCTACAAAGGCGGTCCGAATTCGGGCGTCTTCCTGCAGGTTACGTGCGACGATGCTGCTGACCTTGCTGTGCCCGGACAAAAGTACACATTCGGAGTGGTCAAGGCCGCGCAAGCCCGCGGAGACTTCCAAGTGCTGGCCGAGCGCGGCCGCCGCGCCTTGCGAGTGCATCTCGGCAAAGATCTGAAATCCGGTCTAGCCACACTAATGGCAGCGGTTCGTGAAGCACTAGCCTGATTTGGTAGCGAGGCGTCTTGCCGGCTGTCGCGAGGGCGTCCCGCCCTCGCTGCAGGCCAGGAAAATCGAAGTCGTCAGAACTATAAAAACGATTTAATATGAGCACGGAGTGGGTATGAAGATCGGAATGGTCGGCTTGGGCAGGATGGGCGCGAACATGACCCGCCGTCTGATGCGCGGCGGTCACGAGCTGGTGGTCACTGACCTGAGCGCAGAAAATGTGAAGCACATCGCGGCGGAGGGCGCAATTCCCTCGGCTTCGCTCGATGACTTCGTCAACAAACTAGGAAAACCCCGAGTGGCCTGGCTGATGGTTCCAGCGGGTGGACCCACGGAACAAACCGTGCAAACCTTGTCGCAGAAGTTCCAAGCCGGCGATATCCTCATTGACGGCGGAAATTCTTATTTCAAAGACGACATCCGTCGTTCCAAGCAGCTTAAAGACAAAGGAATTCATTACGTCGATGTCGGCACCAGCGGCGGAGTTTGGGGACTGGAGCGAGGCTATTGCATGATGATCGGCGGCCCCAAGGAAGCCGTGCAGCACCTCGATCCCATTTTCAAAACTCTGGCCCCGGGCCGCGGAGACATCCCTCGCACTCCCGGACGCGAAAAGATGCCGGGCACGGCCGAGGACGGCTTTATTTACTGCGGTCCATCCGGCGCTGGGCACTTTGTCAAAATGGTGCATAACGGCATCGAGTATGGACTGATGCAGGCGTACGCGGAGGGCTTTGACATCTTCCGCAATGCCACCAGCAAAGAAATACCCGAAGATCAGCGCTATGATTTGAATCTCGCGGATATCGCCGAAGTGTGGCGGCGCGGAAGCGTGGTAAGTTCATGGCTGCTGGATTTGACTGCAATGGCCCTGGCCGAGAATCCCACACTTTCCGAATACACAGGATTCGTTCAGGACTCGGGGGAAGGCCGATGGACCATCCAAGCAGCGATTGACGAAGCGGTTCCAGTCGATGTGCTCTCAGCGGCGTTGTTCGTCCGTTTCCGTTCGCGCCAGGAACACACCTTTGCGGAGAAGATGCTTTCCGCCATGCGCCAGAAATTTGGCGGGCACGTGGAACCAACCGTGGCCGCGAAAAAGACTGCATAGGCTTGCTCACCGTTTCATTGACGAGGATACAAACTCATGGCCCAAGCAGAAGTAGTCGCATCCCCTCAAACCAAGCGCACCGCCCGGCCCGCCGATCCTTGCGTAATGGTAATTTTCGGCGCGGGTGGTGATCTGACCAGCCGCAAACTTATTCCCGCGCTCTACAACCTCACCAAAGCCGATTTGCTTTCCCGTGAGTTCGCCATCGTGGGTTTATCCCACGGCACTATGACGACCGACCAATTTCGTCAAAAGGTCACCGCCGATGTGCAGCACTACGCAGGCGGGGATGTCGATCAGGATATCGTTGAATGGTTTTGCAAACGTTTGTATTACATAAGCGGCGAGTTCGATGATAAGAATGTGTATTCGCAGTTAAAAGATTTTCTGCAAAAAGTCGATCAGGATCACACCACACACGGTAATTTCTTCTTCTACCTGGCCACTGCGCCGAGGTTCTTTGGCCCGATCGTAGAGCAATTGGCCGAAGCTGGGCTGATGGAAGAAAACAATCAGCATTGGCGGCGGGTCATCATTGAAAAGCCTTTCGGGCACGACCTGGATTCGGCGAAGCAGCTCAATGTTCAACTATTGAAGGTTGCCAAAGAAAAACAGATCTATCGCATCGATCACTACCTCGGCAAGGAAACTGTCCAAAACATCTTGGCCTTCCGTTTCGCCAACGGGATCTTCGAGCCCATCTGGAATCGCCGTTACATCGATCACGTGCAGATTTCAGTCGCGGAAACGGTCGGCGTGGAAGGGCGCGGCAGTTATTACGATCAGGCGGGTGCGTTGCGCGACATGGTGCCAAACCACATCATGCAGCTGATCAGCCTGACTTCCATGGAGCCGCCAATCTCGTTTCACGCGGACGCGGTTCGAGATGAGCAGGCAAAAATACTGCATGCCATTCAAGGGTGGAGTTCCGAGGAAGTCCTGACCAAAACCGTTCGCGGCCAATACGGCCCCGGAATGATGGACGGTCAGCATGTGCCCGGCTATCGCGAAGAAGAGGATGTGCCGCCTGACTCGAAAACAGAAACGTTCGTCGCGATGAAGCTGTTAATCGACAACTGGCGATGGGCCGACGTTCCCTTTTACCTGCGTACCGGCAAGCGCCTTGCGGCGCAGAATACTCACATCGTGATCCAATTCCGCCGCGCGCCTTTTGTATTGTTTCGCGATACCCCGGTCGAAAACCTGATGCCCAATCAACTGGTGCTGCACATTCAACCAGAAGAAGGAATCTCATTGCAATTTGCCGCCAAAGTTCCCGGGCCTATTATGCGGCTGGGCGCGGTAGACATGAATTTCGAATACGCGGACTATTTTGGTTTGCAGCCGAGCACCGGCTACGAACGGCTGTTGCACGACTGCATGATTGGCGATCAAACGCTTTTTCAGCGAGCTGACATGGTTGAGGCCGGCTGGTGCGTGGTAAGCCCCGCCCTCGATGTGTGGAAGGCTCTCCCCCCGCGCAATTTCCCGAATTATCCCGTCGGATCGTGGGGACCGAAAGAGGCGGATGATTTGCTCGAGCGCGACGGACGCCACTGGAGGAACTTCGAGAAATGATCCTGGCAGGCGACATCGGAGGCACGAATGCACGGCTGGCGTTCTTCGATGTGATGAACGGCCACTTCCGCCTGGTTTCCGCATCGGTGTTTCCCAGCCGCGAATACGCTGGCCTGGATCAGATCGTATCCAAGTTCGTCGAGACTTCAAATTTGCATCCCGATGCCGCTTGCTTTGGAGTACCAGGCCCGGTCCGCGGCGGACGAGTTGAAACCTCTAACCTTCCATGGGTCATTGAATCCGCACGTCTCGCCGACGAACTTAACTTGAAAAAGACAGTTTTGATCAACGATCTCGAAGCCAACGCCTGGGGAATTGCCACCCTGGGTCCGGACGACGTGGTTTCGCTGAACCAGGTCAAAGGAAATCCTGTCGGCAACCAGGTCGTAATTTCCGCCGGCACTGGGCTCGGCGAGGCCGGCATGTATTGGGACGGTTCGCAATACCGTATCTTCGCGACCGAGGGAGGCCACTCCGATTTCGCGCCCCGCAACGAATTGGAGATCGAGTTGTTCCGCTACCTCTCCGCGCGATATGGACACGTCAGTTATGAGCGGATCGTCTCCGGCCCTGGTCTGGTAAACGTATTTCACTTTTTGCGCGACACCGGCCGCGGCACCGAGCCGGAATGGCTCACCGATCAAATGGCGCATGCCGACCCTGCGGCGGCGATTTCCCGCGCGGCACTCGATGGCGCCTGCGCACTCTGCGAACAGGCGCTGGATCTATTCGTCTCCGTCTTTGCGGCGGAAGCGGGCAATCTCGCGCTTAAAGTACTGTCCACTGGCGGAGTTTACCTGGGCGGCGGCATCGCTCCCAAGATGGTGGCCAAATTGTCTGGGCCTTTGTTCATGCATGCTTTTGTAGGCAAAGGTCGCATGCAACCGCTGCTCGAAGCCATCCCGGTCAAAGTCATCACCAATGACAAGACCGCTTTGATGGGAGCGGCCCGCTGCGCCGCGGCAAACGGATCGAGTTAGCTGCGGCAATACTAGTCGTGCAGCCAAGAACCTGGATCCCTCGCATTGCGAGGGATGACCAAATGGTGCAAGTTCAACCAGAAATCCGCATCCTGGAAACCCCAGCCGACTTGTTCCAATCCGCAGCCAGCGAATTCTCGACTCTCGCCGCACAGGCGGTGCGGAACCACGGGAAATTCTCAGTCGCTCTCTCGGGTGGCTCGACACCCAAGAGCCTCTACGCGCTCTTAGCCAGCGGCACAGTGCCGAAGATTCCATGGGAGCACATTTTCTTTTTCTTCGGCGACGAACGTTTTGTGCCGCCGGACCATCCCGACAGCAACTACCGTATGGCTCGCGAAACTGGTCTGTTCGCGAAGATTCCGAACGACCGCGTGTTTCGCGTCCGCACCGAGGAAAAAGATGCGGAGGCGGCTGCTCTGGACTACGAGCAAACTCTGCAGCAGTTTTTCGAATTGCAGCCCGGCGAGTTCCCGCGCTTTGATCTGGTGCTGCTCGGATTAGGCCCCGATGGCCACACCGCTTCGCTTTTTCCCGGCACGGCTGCTCTGAACGAGAAACGCCGGCTGGTCGTGGCCAATTGGGTGGAAAAATTCCAGACCTATCGCATTACCTTGACGCTTCCAGTCCTCAACCGCGCCGCTTGCGTCATGTTCCTGGTGAGTGGCGTGGACAAAGCCAGTATGGTTCGTGAAGTTTTGAAGAATGAGAGCGCCAATTTGCCGTCGCAGAAAGTGCGCCCGGCGGATGGCAGATTGCTGTGGCTGCTTGATCGCGCGGCAGGCAGCGAACTCTCCAACATGGGCTAAAAAAACAAAACGTCCCAAACTCGGTTGGAGTTATGGGACGAATCGTTCGAACAGGTTCCTCCCCCGAGAAACTGTTCATCCCTACCTTAGCCTGAGAACCAGGGGATGGGAATGGCACCGATGGGCTATATAGTTTGTGTCGCAGTTGTTTTGCCTTTCCAGGGTGCGCGTGAGAACCAATCGTTCGCCCCACTGGGGCTCATCCGCTTTCATTCCGCCGGGCGTCAGCAAAATTCTGTTTCTCACGTGCACACCTAAGGCTCATGTTTTCAGACAAATGCTTGCGCGGGAGTAACGCTTTATTTCTCTGAAGCCATGCTCCGTGCTGTCAACCAACCGAAATCGCCAACATGCCATCCAAAGTCGTATATTCTTATGCCAGTATCCATGCTCGTGAAGTGTGAAAAATGCGGCTATGAGAATTTCCCGCAACATCGCTATTGCGGGATGTGCGCCGCCGAACTGCGCCTTCCGGCCGCTGCCGGGACCCAGCCTGCGGCTCGTCCGCCGCGGGTTACTTCGCCGGTAGAACCGCCACTCACTCCGGCACAGAATCGAGATTTTGTCGTTCCGCGGAAAGAAGCACCAATTCCGCCGAAGGCGCCCGTTTCGCGCGAAGTCAGTGGGCCTTCGTTTCTCGGTTTGGGAGCTGAGCCGGCTGAGAATAAGAATTTCAGCTACCTGCTGGAAGACGACACCCCCAAGCATCGCGGCCGGAATGTGATTCTGTTCCTGTTACTTGCCGGAGCAGCGGCAGGAGCATGGCACTGGCGCCAAGACTTGCGCGTCATCGCGGACCGGGTTACTAGCACCCTGCCGGCAACCAAGACAGACGGCTCCGGGAATCAGCAGCCGACTCCGGCTACCCCGGCGCCGGACGCGACATCGGCAGCAGCCCCCGCGAGCACTGCGAATGCCGTCACTCCCGTCGAGAAGCCGGGCGATACTGCGCAACCCCCGGCGGCGCAGCCTCCATCGTCCTCTGCTCCGGCTGCAACGACATCGGGCACGGCGGATTCAACTCAGCCCGCACAAACGGATCAGTCACCGCCCGCCAATTCGCCGCAAGCCAGCGAAGCTGCGACGACGCCGGCTGCGAAGCTGGATGAAGCCCCCGCTCCACCTGCGCCTGCACGAAAGGCCGAGACGACGCGAGCGCAGCGGGCGGCAGCATCGGCCTCGCAAGCGGACGACCTCGAGGCGCAGGGGGAAAAATATCTCTACGGCAATGGCGTGCCAGAAAACTGCGCCCGCGCGAGGACAAACTTGCTGGCCGCGGCGGAGCACTCCAACGCCCAGGCTCAGAGTGTGCTGGGCACGATGTACGCGACCGGCCACTGCGCCACGCGCGATCTGCCTACCGCGTATCGCTGGTTCGGGCGATCGTTGCGCCAGGACCCGAAGAACACCCGCCTCGAACAAGACCTGCGAGTCTTGTGGAATCAGATGACCCCGGGAGAGCGGCAAATGGCTTTGCGCAGCGAGCGGTAAGAACGCCACGAGAACTTCCGACTCAAGCCAAAGGACGGCTTGGGTGGGCCACCCTTCGGTCCAAGATCCTAGCTCGCTGCACATATTTTGGTGCAGAATTTGGGTCAAAAAAAACTCTCATTTCGGCCTAAAATCTAGAAAACAAACGACCGGGAATTTTTTTGCCTCCTAGATCTATGGTTCTTAAGGTAGTTAGAGGCAAAATATTCAAAACATGGGAGTTATCGCGGCATCCGGGTGCGTGCAGTTCCGAAATGGAACTGCGAATGAACTGCCTGGCGCCGACGACTCTTCGCCTTCACGATGATGCGTGGGGCTGAGCACTACGTCCAGAGGGGTGCGTTCTGGTCAGGTTGTCAAAGATCGAAGATTATCTTGTAGATAATCTTTGCGTGTCTATATTATCGCGGTGGAACACCTGCGGTCAACATGAAAAGCGGGCTGGCCGAGGCCGGTTCCAAACTGGGCAGTCGGGATAGCGCTGGCGTACCTCCACCACACGCTGCTCCAAATCCGCCGTGGTTCGCGTGGGACTCTGCCGCGGACGCCGGCTGCGCTCTGCGATCCCCGCCAGACCCGCTTGCTGATAACGCTTCCGCCAGAGACATCCCGTGGGACGAGAGATGCCGAACTCCTGGCACAAGGCGGTGAACGACTTTTCCCCTCGCGTCGCCGCCACTACGAACCGGACTTTCTGTTCTTCGACATCCATGGTCTTCCACGGCATCCTTTACACTCCCGCGCTCGCTACGCTCGCGCGGAAGTGTAAAGGATGTCCCGAGACGTTTTGTAAAGGATGTCATGAGACGCAACACAAAGAACGCGAGAAGGACGGGGCACCCGCTTTTGTGTGGGTGAAGGCATGGGCCAGCCCGCAACCGGCAGGACTTGTGGACTTTGTATTTCTGGTCGTGACGGTGTTCGTCCGTCACAGCGGAACGTTGCACGAGCAGGTAATCTCATCTCCATGCCCTGGGCATTGACGAGATACCAGCAAACTGGTGACGTTCATTTCATTACGTTCAGTTGTTATCCCCGCGCGCCGCTGCTGGGAAGCAGGCTGGCGCGCGATACATTGGTTGTCACACTGGAAAAGTACGTCGTTGGTACGGATTCTACTTGATTGGATTTGTGGTTATGCCCGAGCACGTGCACCTGTTGCTGAGCGAGCCGGAGCGGGGCAGCTTGGCGGTTGTGCTGCAAATGCTCAAGCAAATTGTTTCATGCAAACTCAATGACCACGAAACGAATCCCTTCTGGCAGCCCCGGTATTATGACTTCAACGTTTGGCGTGAAGGGAAACTGATCGAGAAGTTGGATTATATGCATCAAAACCCGGTCCAACGCGGGCTAGTTACTCGTCCAGAAGATTGGATGTGTAGTACCCTCCACTATTCGACGGGGCGGGAGTGTGCGGTGGAGATCGAGTCTCACTGGACAGCACGGCGACGCGAGCAGCTCGGCTTGTATCCGACGGTTCGTCATCGGAATGTGAGCTAAAAGCCCCGCCCTCTCGCACAGAACGCGAAACGGACGGGGCACCCGCATTCTTTTCTTCACACTGCGGCTGGTTGTGCTGCTTCCTGGAATGCTGCTGCGAATGCGTCGATAGCTTGGTCGATCTGCTGGCGGGTTTCCTTTGCGAAAGGGAGTGATGCCCGCCTAGGGCTTCGTCGGTGTCGTGCCCGGTGCCGCCGCGGGAAGTTCTGCCGGGACCAGCGGTACCGGGCGGTAGAGTGCGGCCTTCACCGAATCGGGCAGTTTGTTGGCGTTGGCCAGCATCAGGCTGACTTGCCACATCTGGGTTTGCGATAGCGATTCGCTGAAACTGGCCATTCCGGTCAGGCGGATGCCGTTCGCCACCTTCCAATAAGTTTCGCCGGGCGGGTCGTCGGTCACGCCCGTCCCTTCCAGCAACTTCGGCGGCTTGGGAAACATGCCGCGTGCGATTGCGGTCGGCGTGCCTCCGGGGATGCCGTGACAGACCGCACAGTTTTCGCGATAGACATTCGCGCCGGCAAGGAAGTTGGGTTCGTCGGCGGGAACGGGAACGGTTTTCGGCATTTCCTTCGCGATGCGGGCCTGCAGCGCGGCGTTGGCCAGCGTCTTCTCAAACGGCATGGGGGGCGCGGCGGTCGCCACGGGTGCGCTGCCGGTAGCGAAATAGATGTAGACGCAAAGCGGGATGAGGATCAAACCGATGATCAGGCCGATTATGAAAGGTTTCACCAGGCGCTCCTTGGAACTGATCTCGCAGTATACACATTGGAGGAACGTTGACAGAGCAGATTAAATTGAAGCCAAGCGATCACGCGAAGAGAAACGCGGCTGGAGCGTGAAGAAGAACCTCGCGATCCGGCGTTAGGGCTTTGAAGGGGCGCGGCTTTCAGTCGTTGCGGAAAAAGTCGCATTCGGCGTTTAGATTTGAAAGGGTGCGGCTTCCAAGCCGCGCCATTACTAACTTCTAAACGAGTTACGGCACGGCTGGAAGCCGTGCCCCTTCACAACTTCGGACGCCCGAGCGTTTTTCCGGAGCCTCTTTCAGCCGTACCGTAGTCCGCTTAGAAAGGTGAAGGCGCGACTGGAAAGCCGCGCCCTTTCGAATCTACACGCCGATCTATTAGCTTCTCGGAGTTCGGTCGTTAGCGATGGCCTCCGTGAGAACCGCCGCCGCCTCCGTGCGAGCCTCCCCCGTGCGAGCCGCCGCCTCCATGGGAGCCGCCGCCAGAGCTGCCGTGTGACCCGGAGCCGCCACGGGAGCCTCCTCCAAAGGAGCCCGAACTATGCGAGGAGGGCGCAGAATAGCTGCGTCCGCCACCATAAGACGATCCCCGAGCGCTGGAACCGCCGTAGGGCGATCCGCCGTAGGGCGATCCGCTGTAGCCGCGATATCCGCCGCTGCCGCTGTAGCCGCCATAAGCGCGGGATGAGGAGCTTCCGCGGCTCTGAGCTGAGGGATAATTGCGCGGCGCAGGCAGCACATTTCCTGATGGTCGCGGAACGTTGTTCGACATGCTTCGTCCGGCGCTCGAGCTTCCGTAGGAGCGCGACGCTGACATATTCGGGACAGTGTTGTGAGCGGTCATCGTCGGCTGATTACTGCTTCCCGCGGACGGTCGAGGCACCGATCGGGACGCAGCCGGGTTCGAAGGCGCGACTCCACCAGATCGTGCGCTTAATCCGCCCATCGACCCTGAGTACGGTCTCGCACCACTTTGCGGTGGCCGCGGTACGTTGCGGTTGGTGGCCATCTGCGGAGCATTGCGGTTCGTTGTCAGATTGCTCACATTGCGATTCGACATCGCAGAGTTCGCAGACGGCCGTCCTTGGGAATTCGCCGGTGACGTCGCCACGCTACGAGGCGAGGCAGTCGACCGGGCGGAGTTTGCCGGCGGAGTCATGCGGCTGACGGTCGGCCGCGAAGTTGTTGCGGCAGAGGGATGCGCAGCCGGCAAGCCCGCTTTGGGCCCTAGCATGGCGGAGCGGGTGGGCGACGCGCTGGGCCTTGCAACACTGGCGCTGGAAAGATTTCGTAAAGCGCTACTCGGAATGTTGGCCCGGTTTGAAGCAACGGGCAATCCGCGCTCAAGCGTGTTTCGTGAAACCGCTGTCAACGCTCCGGGCCTGCTGGCGTAGCGCGGCATGCCAACGCCGCTCCTTCCGTACAATGCGCCGCCGTTCCTATTGTTGTAATAGTTGTTGGTGATGTTGTTGATGTTGTTGATGCGCGTGTTGCTGATGTTGACGTTGCGGAAATAACCCCGGCTGCCGCCATACCAGGGGAAGAACGGCTCGCCGAAACCTAAGGCGCACCAACCAAATCCACCGCCGAAGCCGAAACCAAAACCTCCACCAAAACCAAAGCCGATGCCGAAGTGCGGGCCGCCAAACCAGGCCACCAGCGCGGGAGCGTAGTAAGGCCGCTCCCAATAAGGTCCCGGAGCCCAACCCCAATTGGGGCCAAAATCTACCCAGCGCCCATAGTGAAAGGGAGCAAAACCCCACGGAGCATCGTCCACCCAAGTCCATCCGTAGGGCGGTTGCCAGATCCAGTGTCCGGCACTATAAGGCGCCCAGCCCGGCGCGACGCTGTCGGGAACCCAGACATTTCCATAGTCCGGAGTGTCGCGCCAGTGCCCATACTCATCGAGATCGCTGGCGCCAACCACGCCGGGAGCAACGTAGCGGCCGGAGACGGAGTTGTCTTCCCGCTTGTCGCGAACCATGCACCAATCATCGAAGCCGTCGGGAGCGGGTGCGGCATTAATTTGATGCGCCAGAGAATTTCCGTTGTAGAACCGGGCCTGCTGACCTTCGTGCAAACGAACTGACTCGCCTTGGCCGGTGGCTTCGCCCTCGCCTTTCCACACCGTGACCAGGGTTGTGTCTCCGTTAGGATCGACGTCGAAGCGGTACTCGCCGGATTTAGTCACGGTAAATGCCTGATTCGGGCTGTCGATCTCGTAAACTTCGCCGCCATAAAGCTTGCGGATATGCACGTTCAAAGTGCCTTGGTGCAACTGGACCTGTACGGCATCGTTGGTGACGTTGGTCAAGGTCAAACTGGTTTCGGAGCTGATTCGCATTACACCGGTCCCGAGATTCAGCTCCGCGCGGGAATCTTTATCAGCCCAGATGTTGTCGCCGTTGGTGAGCGGGCGGTTCAACGAGCCTTGAACCCAATCGCCAGTACCTTGCGGTTGAACCGAAACCGATCCGGTCATGTATCCCAGGCGAGCGACGCGACCCGAAGGATCGGCAGTCTCGCCCCCGGCGGACGGCGCGGGTTCGCCGGCGGAAGGTGGCGGCTCCTGGGTCGCAGGATAGGGAGACTGATCGGCAGGATACGCCGACTCCCCCCCGGCTGAAGGCGCGGCCTGGTCCGCAGGTGGAGGAGGCGCTTGATTCGATGGGTATGCTTGTTGCTCATCCTGCGGAACAGTCGAGTCCTGAGCTGCTGCAGGAATAGTTGCCGTGGTTGCGGCTAAGAGTGCGACCAAAAAGCTGCGTTGCAATAAGCGCCGGAAAGTTCTCATGAGCCTTCTCCCCGAAACCCCGCCAGTCACTGCGGTGTTCCTCCAACCACTTACGCCGACGCTACTTACAGCGAGGCGCAGGTGACTGAATACCTCTGCCTCTATAATTATGAACCCGAAATTGGCCCGTGAGTTGCGGGAATATTACCGAAGTGCGGCGACGCGTGCGGGATTGGCAGGTTGTTCAGCGCGAGGGCTTTGGAAGGTGCATCTCCCAATGGTCAATGAATAACCATCGTTTTTCCCCGGATTTCCTTTCCTCATGTCCTGGGTCCGGAGTGCTTTTCGGCTTTGTTTGCCGGACGCTTGGAACCCGGCGAGACTCTCACTGATTCTTGGGTAGCTCCACGTATTTGTCAGGATCTGCTTCGAATTGCAGTTGTGCTGCTCGTTCATTCGGTAGTAGGTCTTGCCTTTGACATCATTCGGCAATGGTCAGCTCAAGGAAATCGGAGACGTTGAGAACTCCCAATGCGAAGCGAACCAAGCCTGGCATAGCCGTACGCTGCTCGTCGTGATAAACACGCGGATGCGAAAGCCGTAACCTGCGGCCCTCAGTTTCGAGCTCGCAACCGTTCGCGGCGAGAACATTGGCGACCCACTGCGACTCGCGCCCGTAGGTGAGGGCTACGATGACCCGATCACCCCGGCGAAAAACGAGTACAGGCGTGCGGTACTGCCGATGGGTTTTTCGTCCCACATGCAAAACCACTCCCATGCCGGGCATATATCTAGCCAGTGGACCGAGAAGGCGGTTGGTGACGAGCAAATTGAATTTCGCGAGCCAACGCGGCGCAGGCATAGCACCTCCCAGACTCTCTCTCTGAAGTTATTCACGGCCGACTCATCTTCCGTTAAGGACGAACGGCGCATCATCTATTATTTGTTAGATGAATCTGATTGGGCAGTGCCGCGCAAAATCAACTCCGTTTTGATGGTGATCGTTGCAGGCCGGGTCCTATACTTTTGGCTGGAGTGCTGAGTTGGACATTTATCTTGTCGACGGAACCTACGAGTTGTTCCGGCACTACTACGCGTTGCCCTCTGCCACCGATGCGGACGGTCAAGAAGTCGCCGCCGTCCGCGGCGTGCTGGCATCGGTGCTGGGTATGATCAAAGGAGGGGCCACCCATATCGCGGTCGCGACTGATCACGTGATCGAGTCGCTTCGCAACGGGCTATGGCCCGGCTACAAGACCTCGGAAGGGGTCGAACCCGATCTCCTGGCGCAGTTTCCACTTCTCGAAGAAGTACTCACGGCAGCCGGCGTTGTGGTGTGGCCAATGGTGGAATTTGAGGCCGACGATGCCCTGGCGGCCGCAGCGCTAGCGGCGGCCCAGGATTCGCGTGTCGATCGCGTGATCATCTGCACTCCGGATAAAGATCTTGCCCAATGCGTATCTGGTTCGCGCATCGTCCAATTGAATCGCCGGACGCGCGTCACCCTGGATGAAGCTGCCATCGTGCAGAAATTCGGAGTGTCGCCTGCATCCATCCCTGACTACCTGGCGCTGGTAGGCGACAGCGCCGACGGCTATCCTGGACTGCCGGGTTGGGGCGCGAAATCATCGGCTGCGGTGCTGGCGAAGTTTCTGCATCTCGAATCCATTCCTAAGGACTCCCGTGAGTGGCGGGTGAATGCCGCGAACGCAGGCACCCTCGCCGATACTCTTTGTCGCGAGTGGGACCGGGCGATTCTATTTCGAAGACTGGCCACTCTCCGAACCGATATCAATCTCTTCAATAATGTGGATCAACTGAGATGGAGCGGCGCGACCACAGCCGCTTTTGACAAGCTGGCAGCCCGGCTCGATGCAGCATGGACGGAAAGCCGCCGGCCCGTAGCTTCGCGATCCAAGAGCGCGCGCATGCTTAACCATTGATATTCGAGCAGACACGCATCGCGTCAGGTCAGTATTTCGACACCGCATTTTCGACACCGCTGTCAGTCAATCGACAGTGGAGAGCTTGGCACATAGCATTCGGCGGAGCGGTCAATAACATAGAGTGAATACCTGACCTGTCGTCATGGCCTCAAAAATGCTTTTCCCTTGGACAGGGAGATGCAGCTTGTGCACACGAAAACTGCGAACCGCACCATCGCCACCATCCAAATCATTAGTTGTGTGGCGACAATCATTGTGACGGGGCTGATCTTGGCCATGATTGGAGGAAGCATCTACGGGATGCTTGTTATCGCGCGCTGAATTACTCATCGAGCTAAAGGTTGTACACGATCAACGGACCCTCCAAGATCACGACGGGGGGCGCGGAGTAGAGTCAGCGTGTTGGGAAGATGTTCATGATCCGCTGACCTAGACTCATCGACATAGTCTTATTGACTGCTTAGTAAATCGGGTAACACCAGTATTGCAAGCGCAAGTTTTTGGCGTATTGTTAAGCAATCGTTTTTTGTGCACATTGGTTATCGTCACGCCAATGGCACTCCTCACTGTTAGCCGGGTGCGAGTTTTGGTTGTGCCCCACTTTTACTGCTCGGCTCGACCACCCGCTTTGTCCGAACAACTCAAAGATTGACTCGAACCAGACGAGGAACAGCCATGCTCCCGGAGCGTTCTGTCCGTGCGGCTAGCTGAGGGACGCACCACTGCGGCCATCAACGTCACCGCGAAAATCGGCAGAACATCCTGGTACTTGGTTTGCTACAAGCTGAGCACCGCGAAACACCGCGGATATGAAGTAGAAGGAGGAAACGTGAGCCGTATAAAACTTCCCCAAACACTCTCATCGTTTTCAACCGCGGGCCTAACTGCGCTCGCCATTCTGACGGTAGCCCGAATTGTGTCAGCACAGGCCATTCCGGCACCGCCAATCATTGATTTTTCACTTCCAGAAGGCTTCCAGATTCCGGCATCTGATGCAAAATGCATACTGTCAGGCCACAGGCTTGACCTGCAGTGCGCCATTAAGAATGACCCAGACTTCATCAGGATTCGCGCTGAAGAAGCCATGCTCGAAGCCCAGGCGCTGAAAGCGGCGAAGTCAGGAAAACTGGATCCATACCACCAAGTCGAGACTCTAGGCGAGCTTGAGATCTTCGACCCCCACCTGTCCGTAAACCAGAACATCGCCTGCAGCTATTGCCATGACCCGATGGCGGGCTATGCGAATGGCGCACAGATCTTGAGCGTATTCACGGGCGGATCGAACCCGGGATCGGTTCCCATCACGGTTCACGGAGCTTATCCGAATAACCGGATTGCGAAGCGGAACCCGCAAGGTTACAGTTACGCAACTTACTTTCCGCCTCTCCATTACAACCTAAGCCAGGCCGATTTCTACGGAGGTAACTTCTGGGACGGCCGCGCGACCGGATACAAATTGCAGAATTCCGCAGCTGAGCAGGCACAAGATCCGCCTTCGGATCCCGAAGAAATGGCCAATCCCGATCCTGCTTGCGTGGTGTGGAAGCTCTCTCTGAGCAACTACAAATTCTTCTTTGAGCAGGTCTTCGGCGTGGGCTCGCTGGAGATTCACTGGCCTTCAGATGTTGCGAAGATATGCAGCACCCCGAAAGGCGCTGCTGTGCTGGGCGGAAACCCGACTCCGCTTAAGCTCAGCCCCACAGACCGTACTCTCGCTAACAAAGACTTCGACGAGTTCGCCCAGGCGATTGCCGCTTATGAGTCTTCCGACAACGTCAGTTCCTTCACGTCGAAGTTCGATTACTTCCTCGCTGGAAAAGCAACCCTCACCACACAAGAGCAGAACGGGTATGACCTGTTCCGCGGCAAAGGCAGCTGCAATACTTGTCACCTCGATGGAAGGTCGAGTACCCAACTGGGCGGAACTGATACCGGCCAGGCGGCAAGCGTTCAGCCTTTGTTCACCGACACGACGTACAACAACCTTGGCCTTCCCAAGAACGTAATGCTTCCCTGGTATTCGGAGGACACTCCGGACCAGTGGGGATTTACCGGTAACCCACTGGGCTTCGGATTCACCGATGAGGGGATGGGATTATTCCTGGATGGCTACTATGGCGCTCCTCCCAATTTGAACTGGGGCATACTGTTGCCACAATTCGAGGGCAAATTCCAAACCTCGACTGCGCGCAACGCGGCCCAGGTGCCACGGCCTGACTTCGTGAAAGCTTACATGCACAATGGCTATCTCACGAGCCTGAAGCAAGTAGTCCACTTCTACAACACGCGTGATGTGTACCCCTATCACGTGCTGTCTGGGCACTGTCCAAAAGGAACCACCGAGAAGGTGAACTGCTGGCCGGAGCCGGAAGATCCCAACAACGAAAACATGACAATCGGTAAGCTTGGCTTGACGTCCGCGGAGGAAGACGACATCGTCGCCTTCTTGAAGACTCTCGTGGACGGCTTCAAGCCATAACGATGCTTCACAATTAGCACTTGGGGGGCGAACCCTGTTGGTTCGTCCCCGACTCTCACTTCTTAATCATGAACCAAGGAGATTGCATATGACGAGACTGAATAGATCAAGCCTCACCATCGCGATCAGCGTTATCGCCGGCCTGGCGTTGTTACAACCACGGCTGGCATTGGCAGGTGAGCGCTCGACGGCAACCCAAGCCAATGTCAGCCCGACGGTAGAATCCGTTGCCGACACATTCGCCTTCATAAGTTGGACTACGCTCAATCCGCGCGGCACCATTTTGCATTACTCTATCGTGCACTACGGCACCGACCCCGATCACCTTGACTTGACGGCGGTGTCTCCCACAAGAATCAACCCAGCTCACACTGATATGGTCTTCCGGGTGCGCATGAATGATCTGCAACCCGAGACCACGTATTACTACAAAGTGAGTTCAACCCAGGCTAACGGCATTCCTGATCCGGGGACGAGCCCGGTGCAACAGTTCAGTACAAAACCGACCGATCGGAGGAGTGCAGAAAAATAGCGCTGCACATGAAAAAAGAAGAGCTGGGCGCTTGCAATTAGGAACGGCCTTTCTGTTCGCGTCAGTTCGCAGATAGTAGGCAGGACTGCTAATATCTTCGGCGGACTTTTTTACGGTGCCAACCCTTCGACTGCCAGCGCCCGCAATCCTTCGGCGTCCATCACTTTGCCTTTGAGCATGAGTCCGGGAACGCCTATTCGGTCGAGTACTTCTGCGGGAAGCCTTATACCGTTACGCTCATTGAACACGAGATAGACTAGTCCGCCCTGGTCGGAAACGAACACAAGAGGGGCGCCAGCCGCTGCACACAGCTTCGCGCAGAAGGCATGATCGTAAGCGTGCGTGTGAGTGCCTAGGTAACAATTGGCGTCAGTGACTTCGCCTCGCAGTGTCACCGTCTCTCCAGGCTCTGCCTGTCCTACCAGGAGATCAATGTTGCCTTGCTTGGCCAATCTCCGTGCTTTTGCCAGGTCGGAGACCAGTGGCTGGACTTCTGCGAATGGCATTTTGTTCAGCTCATTCCGATCTCCGAATTGGAAAGCACACAATGCGAGCGCCGCGATTCCGCTGAGCAAAGTCAGCGCCGGCTTTTTACCTGGAGGCTCTCGCAAGCTGTATTTCATCGTCTTGCTCGCGCTCGCCCTGCTGACTATTGTCGCCCGTATAGCGGACGCGCCAGATGGAGTTCGAACCATCATCGGTTACCAGCAACGATCCGTCTTGCGCCTCGGTGATGCCGACGGGCCTTCCCCAGACGTGTCCGTTGTCGACCACAAATCCGGTCACAAAATCTTCGTACTCCCCGCTGGCCCGACCGGTCTGGTGCAGAGGTACGCGAATCACTTCATATCCGGTGCGTACGGAGCGGTTCCATGAACCGTGCTCGGAGGAGAAAATATCCCCCCGATACTCAGCCGGAAATTGCGTTCCCTCATAGAACGTCATCTCGAG
The DNA here is from genome assembly GCA_963832245.1 of uncultured Acidobacteriota bacterium. GTDB lineage: Bacteria > Acidobacteriota > Terriglobia > Terriglobales > Acidobacteriaceae > JABDBE01. The sequence goes on along the minus strand of CAWHTG010000002.1, from coordinate 1,179,132 downwards.
CGAGGCATTGTGGGGCTGCAAGAGCACGTCCGGAACGATGGTCTTATCTTTCAACTCCGAGTGTTTGCCCTCATGCCGCGGATCCTGATGGCCGCCGATATACCACCAAGGCCAGCCGTAGAAGCCGCCTTCGGCGACATGTGTGATGTAGTCGGGTACTAGGTTGTCTCCCAATCCATCGCGTTCGTTGACCGAGCACCATAATTCGCCCGTCTTCGGATTGATCGCCAGGCCGCCCCCGGCATTGCGGATCCCATACGCGTACACCCGCAGGTCCGAGCCGTCGGGGTTGAATTCGAGAATGTCGGCGCGATTCTTTTCATCGGGCGTGGTGTCGGGATCGTCCACATTCGACGCCGATCCGACTGCCACGAACATCTTCTGGCCATCGGCGGTGAACTGCACGTCGCGAGTCCAGTGTCCTTGGCCATGAGGAAGGTCCACAATGTGCTGCGCCGGTCCGTTAGCCTTCAAGTCGCCATTCCTGTACGGAAACCGGACCACCGAGTCGGTGTTTCCTACGTAGACCCACTGCGGATCATTTCCGGGCGGATAGAAGGCGATGCCATAAGGCTGGTTGAGTCCGGTGGCGAACACGCTAGCCTCGTCGGGTTTACCCGCACGGGTAATTCCGCGGAACACGCGAATTTTTCCGCTGTTGCTTTCTGCCAGAAAAAAGTCGCCGTTGGGCGCGGTTCGGATCAGCCGCGGATTATCCAGTCCGGTGGCGTATTGCTGCACGCTGAATCCAACTGGAGCTTTCGGCCACGCGCCACGGGGACGCGCCACTAATTCAGGTCCATTGCTCGCTGTCTCAGTGGCGTATGGCGCCGGGAGATCTTGCACTGTGATCCGGCGAACTTTTCCAGGCTGCTCAAATCGGAAATCGGTGAACGGCGGTTGCGGAGGTGGTGCGTTGCTCTTGACGGGCGTCACCTCGGCAGAAGAAGCAGAGTCGTTAGTTGCTGGACTCGGCGAATTCTTCAGCGACTTTAAATACGCGACGATCTGCCATCGTTTCTGCTCAGGCATACTCGCCCAAGATGGCATACCGTTGTCGACCGATCCGGTCGTGATGAACCAGAAAACTTCTCCGTCCGAAACGGATTGCGTGGGGCCATGCGCGAGGGGAGGAATGTTCCCGGTTCCACGTGCCCCGATGCCGTGACAGGCCCCGCAGTTCGCGGTATATAGTTTTGAGCCGGCTGCTATGGCTGCTCGTTGACCCGAGTACGGATTCTTCAATTGATTGCTGGATGCAGGCGCGTTATGAAAATGCGCGTCCTGGGCTATTAGGATCGAAATCGGAAGACTCAATACAATGGCACTGATCGCCGCAGTGAGAAAACAGCGGCGGGCATTTACTGTCATAATTTTTCTCCAGGCAGCCTTCATCTGCGAATAGATAGTCGATGCATGCGTTGCGTCGGGCGTCAGCCGCTCCTGAATGGGTGCAAGTCCGTTGCCATCTTGGGAGGGCGGGTATCTTCAACGAGGGCTCGTTTGCAGTGGTCCGCGCCTCGTTGTCACCTCCACAGGCCAGTCATAGGTGAACAACGGGTTGACATTTTCGACACGGCTGTCTATATGCTGACACTGAAGAGATGAATCGCTCTTGGACCAACTGAAAGACCATCGTTTTTTCGCACCTTGGCGTTGATGCAATTTGGCACCTAGAATGCTTAGCCGACTTGGGGAAGGGGTGATTCCTGATGATCAAACTCAAAGTGAATGGGATCGATCGTAGTTTCGATGGCGATCCGAATATGCCCCTGTTGTGGTACGTGCGCGACATACTCGGACTTACGGGAACAAAGTTTGGCTGCGGCATGGCACTGTGTGGGGCGTGCACCGTTCACAAGAACGGTGAAGCAACCCGGTCGTGCATCACGCCGGTGAGCGCGGCCGCAGGCAGCGAGATTCGAACCATTGAAGATCTTGGCACGAACGGACTTCATCCGCTTCAGAAGGCGTGGATGGAAATTAACGTTCCGCAATGCGGATATTGCCAGTCTGGACAGCTCATGCAGGCGGCTTCCCTCCTAAGGAGCAAACCTCACCCTACTGATCAGGATATCGATGACGCCATGGCGGGCAACATCTGCCGCTGTGGAACCTACCAACGGATTCGCCAGGCGATCAAGCTGGCAGCGGGGAAAACCGTATGAGCCATATCGAGAATGTCAGCCGGCGGCGATTTCTTAAAGGCGTGTTTGGGACTGGAGCGCTTGTCCTCGCAGTGCGTTACATCCCACCGGTTTTCGCGCAGGGACAATCGATGGACGGTCAAACCGACGCAGACCGCGCCACCCTTCATCCAAATGCCTTTGTGGGGATTCAGCAAGATGGAACCGTGTACATCGTAGCCCATCGGTCCGAGATGGGAACAGTGATTCGCACGTCCCTGCCACTCGTACTTGCGGACGAACTTGACGCCGACTGGAAGCGGGTGAAGATCGACCAGGCGATTGGCGATAAGCGATACGGAGATCAAAATACCGACGGCTCGCATTCCATAAGAAGCTTCTTTGACACCATGCGAGAGTGTGGTGCTGCAGCGCGCTGGATGTTGATTCAGGCAGCAGCGACGCAGTGGAACGTTGCCGCATCGGAGTGTTCAACCGAACCCCATACTGTGATACACAAAGCTACTGGCCGGCGTCTCGGTTACGGTGAACTGGCCGCTAGCGCGGCGCGCATTCCTGTGCCAAAGAAAGAACAGCTCCAGCTGAAAAAGCCTTCGGAGTGGCGTTACATCGGAAAGGGAACAACCAGCGTCGATCTCGAACCGCTCTGCACCGGCAAAGCGATCTATGGAATGGACGCGCGCATCGATGGCATGGTGTACGCGTCGATCGAACATCCCCCGGTGTTCGGCGGCAAAGTAAAAACCGTTGACGACCAAGACGCGCTGAAAGTGGCCGGAGTGCAAAAGACAGTTAGCATCGATCCGTTTAAACCTCCGTGCGCCTTTCAGCCTTTGGGAGGCGTTGCGGTGATTGCCGATAATACCTGGGCCGCGTTCCAAGGCCGTAAGAAGTTGAAAATAACCTGGGACAACGGGCCCAACGAGTCCTACGACTCGGTTGAATACAAGAAAGAGCTTCGGGACACAGCGCACAAACCGGGGAAGCTGATTCGCAGCGTCGGCGATTCCGACAAAGCGTTCCCCACGACAAATGTGTTCGAGGCCGATTACTACGTTCCATTGCTGGCCCATGTTTCGATGGAACCAATGGTAGCGCTGGCGGAATTCAAAGACGGAAAAGTTACGGCCTGGGCGCCCACCCAGAATCCTCAGGCGGTGCAGGCGATTGTATCCTCCGAACTCGGCATTCCAAAAGAAAATGTGATCTGTAACGTCACCCTGCTGGGCGGCGGATTCGGCAGAAAATCCAAACCTGACTACGTTGCCGAGGCCGCAGTCTTATCCAAAAAATTGGGCCGTCCCGTAAAAGTTGTGTGGACACGCGAAGACGACGTCAAGTTCGACTATTACAACGCGGTGGCTGCGATGTATCTGAAAGCAGCCGTCGACGACAAGGGAAAGCCCACCGCGTGGCTGCAGAGATCCGTATTTCCACCCATCACTTCCATCTACGATGTGAACGCAGTTTATGGCGATCCGCCGCACCTGGCCCAGGGTTGGACGGATCTTCCCTATGATTTGCCCAACATACGCATCGAGAATGGCCCGGCCCAGGCTCATGTCAGGATTGGCTGGTTGCGATCTGTGGCCAACATTTACCACGGCTTCGCGATTCAGAGTTTCACCGATGAACTGGCCCACCGCGCAAATCGCGATCCCGTGGAATATATGCTCGACTTGATCGGCCCGGCCCGCACGTTGGACTTCACCAACGTCGATTATCCGAACTACGGGGCGGACTACAAAAAGTATCCCTGGGAAACAGGCCGCCTGCGAAACGTTATCGAAATGGTCGCCGACAAATCCGGCTGGGCCAAAAACAAAAGCACAAAAGGTCACGGATTCGGATTCGCAGCTCATCGCAGTTTCTTAACCTATGTGGCGACAGTCGTTGAGGTGGAAGTCGGTGACGATGGCACGATCCGCATCCCCCGTGTTGACACGGCGCTGGACGCGGGGCTCATCGTTAATCCGGAAATTACGCGCGCGCAATTCGAAGGCGCGGCGGTCTTCGGCACCAGCATCGTACGCAGCGGAGAGATTACGGCCAAGAACGGCGTGATCGAGCAATCCAATTTCAATGACTATCCTGCGGCCCGGATCAACGAGGTTCCGGCTCAAACCAATGTTTACATCACGGAGAGCTCCGCTCCTCCCGCCGGTGTGGGAGAACCGGGAGTACCGCCGTTTGTTGCCGCCTTTTGCAATGCGATTTTCGCGGCCACTGGCAAGCGGGTCCGCGATTTGCCGCTCTCCAGCAATAGCAGTTTCAGCTAAGATTGCAAACGCAGTTGCGCCGGTCCAACCGTAGAAACGTAGCTAGCTACGTTTCTACAGATTGTGACTTCTTCAACTGATCAGACCTTCGGAGAAAGACCTTCGGCATGAAAAACGCGATTCTGTTCCTCTTTCTTTATATTGGAATTGTTCTCCCGCTTCCATGCCTGCTTCATGCGCAGTACCTCAGCTACTCCTTCAAGAGTCACGCGGAAAAGGGCAAACAAATCTACCAGTCTGCTTGCGTGTCGTGCCACGGCAGCGACGGCCGAGGAGCCCCGACGGCAATCAGTGGTTTCACGCCGCCGGACACGTTTCCTGACTTCACACGTTGCGACCAGACTACGGCTGAGGTCGACGCCGCCTACAAAGCGGTGATCGAGCATGGCGGCCCGACTCGCGGATTTTCACAGATCATGCCCTCATTCAGCGAGGCTCTCAGTTCCCAGGACATCGACGATGTCATCGCGTACCTGCGGCAATTCTGCAATAGTCCTCACTGGCCCCGGGGAGAACTGAATTTGCCAAGAGCGATAGTCACGGAGAAAGCTTATCCCGAGGATGAAGAGGTGATCTCGACAGCTGTAAATGTGCAAGGTACGCCGGGGAATCAGACCCACATCATCCACGAACAGCGCTTCGGGGTGAACAATCAGATAGAAGTCGACGTTCCGATCACTTTTCAGGATGAGAACCACGTTTGGTATGGAGGAGTCGGCGACGTCACCCTGGCTGTGAAGCGCGTGATGGCTTCGAGCCTGCGAACGGGTTCGATTCTCAGCCTGCAAGGTGGATTTCTTCTTCCCAGCGGAAATCGTTCAAGAGGCTTTGGATCGGGCACGACCACCTTCGAGCCTTTCGCTGCCTTCGATCAACTTTTCCGGACAGATACTTTCATCCAGTTGCAACTCGGAGCCGATTTGCCATTTCACACAGACATTGCCCCACAATCCATATTTTTTAATTCGGCGATCGGTCAGAGTTTTGCCGCTGATCACGGCCTGGGCCGGCTGTGGACCCCGATGTGCGAAGTCATCGCTAATCGAGACCTGACGGATGCAGCCAAAACTGATTGGGATGTGTTGCCTCAGGTACAAGTCACCATCAGCAAGCGCCAGCATATCCGCGGAGATATTGGCCTCCGCGTTCCGGCGACAAATACCGCGGGTCGTCAGAAGCAGCTCATGTTTTATCTGCTGTGGGATTGGGCGGATGGAAAGCTGACACAGGGCTGGTAATGAGAAAGCGCACAATATATTTCGCCATCGCGATAGCTTCGTTGCTCTCTTCGCCAACGTTGATGCATGGTGGCGAAGCGAAAGACGGATTGAAACCAGAATTCCATACCTCCGACCGTTGCATGGCGTGTCACAACCGGCTGACAACGTCATCGGGCAAGGACATCTCCATTGGCTTTGACTGGCGCGCCAGCATCATGGGGAATTCTGCGCGCGATCCGTATTGGCAGGCCAGCGTCCGCCGCGAGGACATCGAACATCCCGAATCAAAAGCCGAGATTGAAGACGGTTGCGCTGATTGCCACATGCCCATCGCACGCTATGAGGCGAAGCTGCAGGGCAAGCTGGGTGGGGTGTTCGCACATCTCCCTTTCGATAGCGATCCCAAAAAGAACGCTGCCGCCGAGGACGGTGTTTCCTGCGCTGTCTGTCACCAGATCTCGAAAGAAAAACTGGGCACGCGGGAGAGCTTCAACGGTGGATTCGTCGTCGAAAATCCGCCGGCCAAGAACGATCATCCGGAGTTTGGGCCATATCCGATCGATAAGGGCCATACGCACATCATGCAGACCTCGACCGGAGGCTTCCGCCCGACCGAGGCTGAGCATATTCATGACGCGGCGCTGTGCGCGACCTGCCACACGCTGTACACCAAGTCCCTTGGACCCGGAGGCAAGGACCTGGGATTTTTCCCCGAGCAGATGGTGTACCAGGAATGGCTGCATAGCGACTATCCCGCGCGACGAACTTGCCAGTCCTGTCACATGCCGGAGGTCCACGAGGATGTTGCAATCAGCAGCGTTCTTGGCGTGCCCCGGGCCGGCTTCCGGCAACACACCTTCGTGGGCGCAAACTTTCTAGTCTTGAACCTGCTGAACCTGCATCGTGACGATCTCAGCGTTAGCGCCATGCCCGCTGAGCTTACTGCCGAGGCGGAAAGGACGGTGGACTTCCTACAATCGCAGGCTGCCCGAGTCACAATTCGCAACATTGACACCAGCAACGACCGGCTGAATGCGGAGGTCTTCGTGGAAAATCTGACCGGCCACAAACTGCCGACTGCTTTTCCCTCGCGTCGCGCCTGGCTGCATTTTCAGGTTTTGGATCGGAATGGGCATAGCATCTTCGAGTCGGGCAAGTTAAATGCGGATGGCTCCATCCAGGGGAACGACAATGACGCCGATCCAATGCGCTTCGAACCGCACTACACGGAAATCACCAGCAGCGATCAAGTGCAGATCTACGAGCCGATTCTCGGCGATGAGTCAGGGCACGTCACCACCGGTTTAGCCGATGGAGTGGGATATCTGAAAGACAACCGGCTCCTGCCCTCGGGTTTTGAAAAGAAGACCGCGGACAAGGACATTGCCGTGGTGGGCGGAGCGGCGGACGATCCCAACTTCACCGCAGGCGGGGACCTGCTGCGCTACTCCATCTCGTTGAACGGCGCGCAGGGGCCGTTTCAGGTGAAGGTTGAGCTTTGGTATCAACCCATCGGATTTCGCTGGGCGCGCAACCTGATCCCGTACGACGCTATGGAGACGCAGCGATTCGTTGGCTATTACGAATCCGCTGCATCAGCCACCGCCGAGGTGCTGGCGCGAGCTGCGGCGATGCAGTGAGAAGTTGAAAATCGCTGTCAGCGGGAAAACACCACTCCGTGGGGCAGGCCTGATCCCTTCCATCCGTGCGGCCACTCGCGATCGGCGAAGTTGAAACCAATCTTTCCATCGGTGTCACGAAAAGAGTCGTCCAGGGTGAGGGCGCCGGTTGCGAGGTCGAGTTTCATCAAGTAAAGACGCTCCGCCGGAGCCCCTGGCGTCATACTGGAAGTCACGACGACGCGCTGCGTTTTTGGATCCCACCCCGTCCAATGCGGTAAGTAGGTATCGCTCAGCTTCAGACGCGAGACTTCCACGGGCTTGGCCGCATTGGCAATGTCGAGCACGATTAAACCGTGAGTGGCTCCTGCGCTCTGCACCAGATAGTGTCCAACGATTGTAGGAACGCCGCACCAGTTGCCCGGGAAGGTATAAACCAGCTCCGATCTTGGTGCGTCGGTGTTCACCCCGGTGATGCGTTCGAGTCCGCAGCCCAGGGTTTGTACAAAGATTGACCCATCGGGACCAAGCCGAGGCTCTTCCGGACTGATCTGCGCGTAGCGATTCTCTCCCACATCGAAGTATGCGGTCTTGAGTAGTTTGAGGTCGGAGAGACGCCACACTTGATAAGTCACGCCCGCAAAGATCTGCTCCGCGTGCATGGAAGAATTCGTGGAGACGACTCGGTCAAGTTCAGGAAGGACGACCAGGCTGTAAGGCGTCAAAAGGGCGCCGGCAAACGCGGGATCCGCATTGCTGGCGGAGCGAATCACGTTGCCCTGATCATCAATCTCCACCAGACCTCCAGTCATGCCTATCGGTTCTTGGCTGGCGCTGTGGTGCGCGTGCTGAAAGGTGGCCAGCACATGCCCGTTGGGCAGCCGCAAGTAGGAGTGCGGATGCATGTAGCCGGCCATGTCGGTAAACGAGGTCACAAGTTTGGGATGCAGCGGATCACGCAAGTCGAAGATAAAAGTCCGGCCAGCCTCATGGTCATTGGCAAACAGCATTCCGCTGGCGGGCATGGTGTACTCCGTGTGATGCACCTGCATGGTTTGCTGATCAGTAGCGAGTGTCGTCACTAAATGCCCGTACGATGGCGATGTAGGGTCGGCATCGATTACCGCAAGAAAGTCGTTGCCTTTCTGGGCTGCGTCACCTGCCCACGCAAACAGATAGTGACCCGGGATGGTCGTCTTCTGGTTCTGAGACTGGATCGGGACGTTGGCGGCGCAAAATATTAGCGCAAAGGAGAGCAGAAAACGCGGCATAGAGGCCCCTGTCATCAATAAATCACTCCGTTGGTTCGCATGAAAGCATATCACTGGCGAGTGAGCGCAGAGACGGCCGGAGTTTTTTGCGGACTAACTGGAGAGTGCCGAGAGCAACAGAATTACGATGAGACAGATTTCTTGCAACGAATTGCCAGGTTCTGTCACTAAGGTACGGGAAGGAACCTGCCACGACGTTTGCTAGGCCCGCCCTGTCCACGCAGGTCTAGCTCCTACGCGCAGCGATACGGTGAAATATGTCGCGGCCGCCGTTTCGCCGGTCGGCCGGACGCGGACGCCCGGCCTCCATTGAGGCTTTCGGGCGTCAGCGTCTATTGGGTTCTCCGCCTCGCGGGATTCGATTACTGGCCGAGGTAGCGTGCCACCTCCCAACTGCTGCCATTGGCATTCCCAACCACGACAATCTTTCCGTCAGTCTGAATCGTGATTGCGCTGATTCCGGCGTTCGCACCGCTGCCAAAGCTGGTCGTAACTCTGCCCTGGTTTCCGAAGGTCGTATCGAGTTTCCCGGTGCTGAGGTAGCGAGCCAAGGCAAACGATCCGGTCTGTTGATTGCCGGCGTTGCTCCCAGCCTCTCCCGCAGCCACGATTTCGCCGTTGGATTGGATGGCAAGCGCGCTGGCTGCGGTCTGTGGCGCACTGGGAAAGTTGGTGGCCACGACCCCGTGGGTTCCGAAGGTGGTGTCAATGCTACCGTCGGAGTTTAAGCGCTCCAAGCCGAAGCCTGTCGTGTTTCCCGCCGTCGACAGTTTCGTAGTGATACTTCCAGCCGTGACAACGCGCGTATCACTCTGCTCGGCAATGGAACCGCCGGCCAGCACTGCAACCAGGCCAAAGGCTCCAAAGGTGTTGTCGAGGCTGCCATTCGAGTTGTAGCGGTCAAGCGAGGCCACCAGGAATTTGCCGTCGGACTGCAGAGTGATTGCGCCGGAGTTCAGCAGCGGGGCGGTACCGCCCGTGCCGAAGGTCGTATCCAGTTGGCCCTCGCTGGTAAACCGCTGCATCTGAGAAACTGGAGAACCCTCGATGTTTCCGGGAGTCGCACTGCCCACAACGATTTTGCCGTCCGGCTGTAAGACGAGGGGTCCGGGCGTCATGGGGAACAAAAACACGCTGCCACTGTTGCCGAAGGACGTGTCCGGACTGCCGTCGGAATTCAATCGATCCAGAGCCCCACCGCCAGGGATTCCAGTACCCGAGACTAAAATCTTTCCATCCGGTTGAATTGCCATTCCCGTCACGACGTTATCGATCACCCTAAACTTCAGCTCGACGATGCCTCCGGTTCCGAAACTGTGGTCGAGGGTACCGTTCGTATTCAGGCGTATGACGCCGCCAGAATTGCCGATTTCGCCGCCTACGACAATCTTTCCGTCAGATTGCAAGGCGACCACGGTGGCAAAGTTCACAGTACCGCCGAAGCTGTCGGAAAAAATTCCGTGACTGGCAAAGGTTTGATCTAATTTGCCGGCTTACGCCACAGCCGTGGTTGACGCGGCAAAGAGAACGATGCAGGCTAAAATTCGAACTGCACTTGTGGAATTGATCGCGAATCTGCATTGGGAAGCCTTGCTCACTGCACACCTCCAAATATCTGGGATTCCGGTCGTACCGTGTGATCGATTGTTCAATCAGTACTTAACCGGCTCAGTAAGCAATACGCGATCATGGAATGCGAGATGTCGTTATCGCGTAACTTCTTTGTCAAGTTCAAGTCAAGCACGATTGCAATGACCAGAATCAGAGGAGGACCTGAAATGATCCTAAGCGTAGCTTTTGCCGAGATTCGAGCGGCTCTCGCGGCCTCATGGCGCTGTGGTGACAACGTCTAACCCGAGAACGTTCGATCCGGGGTCACCGCCCGGATCGAACGGTTTTTCTCGAGGGCGCTGCGGATCATTTCACTTCGACTTTCACGCGCATCCAGGGATGGATGCAGCACTGAAAAAGATGTTCACCCGGCGAGAGACCGGTGACTTGGAGTTGGCTGCCTTGAAGGACTCGAGTCCTGGCTACCGCGACCTCACCAAAGCCGCCGGCACATTCGGGGATCGTGTGCTCGCCCGGCCCATTGAGCTGCGGAATGAAGCCGCCACCAAAGTCCTTCACCTCGGTGAAGGTGTGCGGTTCGCCGCCCGAGTCGACTACGCTAAGAGCGGCCCCTTGCTGGATGTGGACTGTGTCAGGTTCGAAGTCCCACTTGGGGTCGGGATGTCCAGACTGTGCCTCTGAGAATAAGTCGGATAACGTCGTGAAATATCCGAGCGAGATATTCTTGCAGAAGTCCGGTCCGAGTGCTTCGTTGAAGGTTTTCGGATCGCATTCGTCCAAGGCCACCACCTGTCTGTGGCTCAGAATTGGACTTCGACTTGGTGGATTTGCTTGCGCAAACGCGAGCGTCGCGCCAGCGAACGTCAAACTGCCAGCGAGTAAAGCGAGCGTTACAAGGTAACGGATTGTTGGTGTTCTCATTCTGTTTCTCCTGCCTTGCTCGGCCAATGGTTCCGCGTTGATTCTGGTTTTGAGTTTCATACGATTCTCCTTTTCTCGGGTTTTGTTTCACAAACCTCTAGCTCGCAACACAACGTTGTCTTTACGGGTTCCCAAACTTTCCAGTTCCTCTTCGGCGTCAGACTTGTAAGGCTGTTTTCCCATGCGTTGGGTTGGAGACCAAATCTGCGTAAGGAAATAGGTGTCCTGGTAGCGGTAGAAAACAATCTTCCCAGCACTTTCTGGAGCGCGCCGTTCCACCTTGAGAGTGCGCACGAAAGCTCCTTGGTTGTGGGAGTTGACGATATAAATGACCCCCCGATCACCAATAGGGCTCAGCTCATAGTGCCCGGCCGGGAGCTTGTGATTAGCCACCACGAACGGGAAAGGGATGTCTGCGGTTAAAACCCCACGGTTGATCTGGCCGACAGCCGCTGCTGCTGCCAGAAGCACAACCAGAAATGCCGCCGTTTGCCATGTGTGTCTCATCATAACGTCCTCCATGCCCGCATTGGTCTTGAATTCTTGAGCTTCCTCAATTCCCCCTATATGTAACGGCGAAAAATACTGGCGGATTTGATCATCGGAAGTGAAATCGCCTTTAAGAATCGGGAACTCCCAGCTCTCCCGTTTTCACGTTTGACAGGGGAAATGGGAAGGGATAGGCTACGCAGCCGAGTGTTTCCCGCGGGATAGGGGCGAATCCTGGTGGCGCATGAAGCTGCGAATCGAGTGACACAGCTGCTGCAGGGCTGGCGGGCTGGCGACCGCAAGGCCCTGGACGCGCTTTTGCCCTTGGTCTATGACGAGCTTCGCCGTCTGGCTCACTATCAGTTGAGGAATGAGCGCCCCGAACACACTTTGCGGAGCACGGCGCTAGTGCATGAGGCTTATTTTCGGCTGGTTGGGCAGGACTTCCCGCAGTGGGAGGGCCGTTCGCATTTTTTTGCCGTCGCAGCCCAACTGATGCGCCAGATCCTGGTGGACTACGCTCGCCGTCATCGTGCCTCCAAACGGGGTAGCGGCGCCTGCAAGCTTACGCTGGATGATGCTGTAGCCCTGCCTCAGCGCAAAGACTTGGATATCGTCGCGCTCGATGATGCCTTGAATACCCTTGCCGAGATCGATCCCCGGCAGAGCCGCGTAGTCGAGTTGCGTTTCTTTGCCGGCCTTTCTCTGGAGGAAACCTCCGAGGTGATGGGGATTGCGACCGCAACCGTGCAACGTGACTGGACTGCGGCCCGCGCCTGGCTGCATCGGGAAATTTCCCGGAGACCAAGGACATGATTTCGGAACGCTGGGAACGGACCAAAGAAATCCTGGAACAGGCGCTGCGGCTGGCGCCTGAGGAACGGCACGCCTATCTTGACTCAGCGTGTGGTACGGATGCTGATCTGCGCAGCGAAGTAGAGTCCTTGATTGCTGCTCACGAGGCGGCCGGAAGCCAGTTTTTGGGTGCAGCCGCGGCGGAGGTTCTTGAATTGTCCCCGCCGCATGCCCTCGCGTGTGGCACGAAGATCGGATCGTATGAAATTCTAGAGCTTCTGGGCGCCGGCGGGATGGGCGAGGTTTACCGGGCGCGGGACGCGCGCCTGGATCGCACGGTCGCGCTCAAGATTCTACCCGCCGCACTTTCCGCAAATCGAGACCGGTTGCATCGCTTCGAGCAGGAAGCGCGCTCGGCATCTGCCCTAAACCACCCCAATATCGTGACCATCTACGACTTCGGACACGACGGTTCCAGCCACTACATCGCGATGGAACTGGTAGAGGGAAAAACTTTGCGCGAGTTGCTCGTTCTCGGCCTGCTGCCAACGCGAAGAGCAATTGAAATTGCGGCGCAGGTTGCCCAGGGTTTGACTAAGGCGCACGAAGCTGGCATCACCCACCGGGACTTAAAGCCCGAGAACCTGATGGTGTCTCATGATGGGTTGGTCAAAATCCTCGACTTCGGCTTGGCCAAGCTGGCGTTGCCCAGCGGAGAGCGGTCGGATATGCACACGACGTCTGCGACCCCGTCGGGTATGCTTCTCGGCACGGTGGGATATATGTCTCCGGAGCAGGCCGCCGGCCAGCGGCCCGATTTCCGGTCAGATCAGTTTTCGTTCGGCTTAGTGCTCTATGAAATGGTAACCGGGAAGCGGGCCTTTCAGAAAAGCACAGCAGCGGAGACCATGGTAGCCATTCTCCGCGAACAAACCGAAGTCATCGTGGTGCAAAACCGCGATGTGCCGGCTCCGCTATGTTGGGTGATCGAGAGGTGCCTGGCGAAAGAGCCTGATAAGCGCTACGCCTCCACCCGAGATCTCGCACGAGAACTTGAAGCCATACGCGAACGCTTCTCGGAGAAGCCAGTTGAGCCGACGGAACCCCGTCCGATCAATCTGCCAGTACCGAGGACCGGGTTTGTGGGCCGGGCGAAGGAGTTGGAGGCCGCGAAGGAACTCCTCCTGCGCCAGGATGTGCGTTTGGTCACGGTGACAGGCCCAGGCGGTATCGGTAAGACACGCTTTGCGGTGCAGGTGGCAAGTGGACTGGCCGAGCGCTTTCCTGGCGGTATTCATTTTGTCCCGCTTTCCCCTTTAAATGATCCGGGGCTGATCGCTTCCGTAATCGTTCAAACGTTGGGGTTGCGTGGGTCGGGAGGTAATACGCCCGTCGAAATATTAAAGGAGCATCTAGAGGATTCGCGCGCGCCCATGCTGCTCCTGTTAGACAATTTCGAGCATTTGCTTCCGGCCGCACCTAACGTAGCAGAACTGCTGGCCACGAGCTCGAATCTCAAGATACTGGTAACGAGTCGCGCAGCGCTGCACATCTACGGAGAACATGAATTCCCCGTGCCACCACTTGCGCTCCCGGATCCGCGCGGCCGGCAACCGGTTGAGGTTCTGGCAGAGTACCCTGCGGTCGCATTGTTCGTGCAACGCGCCGTCGCTGCGAGGCCAGGTTTTCAGCTTAATCGAGAAAACGCGCTCGCCGTCACTGAGATTTGCGCCCGGTTGGATGGTCTGCCGCTCGCGATCGAGCTGGCGGCCGCACGGATCAAAGTTCTCTCGCCCTCTGTCATGCTGACGCGGCTGGCGAGCCGGTTGCAGCTATTAACCGGCGGCGCCCGGGATCTGCCGCAGCGCCAGCAGACGCTTCGCGCTGCCATGAATTGGAGTTACGAGCTGTTGAGCCCGGCGGAGCAGAAGCTCTTCCGAAGATTATCGGTGTTTGTGGGCGGGTGCACTCTGGAAGGCGCGGAAGCTGTGTGCGACACCAAAGGCGATCTGAACTTGGACCTGCTTGACGGTTTGGCATCGCTGGTCGACAAAAGTCTGGTGCAGCAGATCGAACCGGCGAACGATGAATTACGCTTCGTCATGTTGGAAACAATTCGCGAGTATGCTCTGGAAAAACTGGAAGCAAGCGAGGAGGAGGCCTCGACCAAACGCGCCCAGGCCGCCTATTGCCTGGTACTGGCAGAAGAAGGAGCTGCGGAGCACAGCGGCACGGAAGGGACAGAATGGCTGGGACGCTTCGCGCTCGAACATGACAATTTTCGCGCAGCCATGGAGTGGCTGACAGAAACCGGAGATGCGGAGTGGGGCTTGCGCCTCGGCGCAGCTCTGTTTCGGTTTTGGGAGATGCGCGAGAATCTCGCCGAAGGCAGGGACAGGTTGGGAAAATTGCTGAAGCTCGAAGGTGCGGCAGCTCCCACGAAGGCACGCGGGCGCGCGCTTTTTGCTGCAGGCGTGCTCGCCGGCGGACAGGGGGATTACGCCTCGGCGGACGCTCTCATCAAGGAAAGCATGGACATCGCGCGTGCATTGTTTGATAAGAAGGGAGTCGCTGTTTCTTTAAATGCGTTGGCGGTCGTCGCGCGGGACCGGGGCAACGTCTCAGTTGCGCGCTCTCTGCTAGAAGAAAGCCTGGTGCTGTGGAGAGAATTGGGCGATCAACAGGCGGTCGCGCGTGCCATCAGCAACCTGGCAAACATTGTGAAATTGCAGGGTGACAATCCTCGCGCGCGCTCCTTATACCAGGAGTGTCTCTCAATCTTCCAAGGACTAGGGGATCGGACGTGCGTTGCTTGGTCGCTGAACTACGAGGGAGATGTGGCTCGTGAGCAAGGGGACTCCGCAGCCGCGCGGACATTGTACGAACAGGCCTTAGCAAATTTCCGGGAACTCGGCGACCGATGGGGCATTGCCGGCACACTCGCTGATTTGGGGAACTTGGCGAGAGAACAGGAAAATTACCCCACAGCGCGCTCCCTGTACCGGGAAAGCATTAAACTTTTCCAGGAACTGGGCCATAAACGCGGAATTGCGCGCCTGCTGGAGTGTTTTGCTTGCTCAGCCTCCGATCAACAGGAAGCGAGGCGTTCGTTGCGGCTGGCCGGAGCAGCCGATGCGCTGCGTCAAAATATTGGCGCTCCGCTCACGCCGGCGGAACAAGCCCGACTGGAAGCCAGCCTGCATCCGGCGCGGCAAGCGTTGAGCAACGCGGCAGCGATGACCGCATGGTTAGAAGGCTGGGCTCTGCCGGTTGAGAAAGCGATGGAAGAGGTGCTGACGCCCGAGCCTGCACCTCCCTCGTGTTAGCGAACTGCAACTCGGATGGCCTGACACTCATGGCAAACAAAGTTGGATGACAGCGGGTGATTCGCGCTCACTCCGCGAATGTCGGGTCGATGAGCCGGCGCACCGCCGAGACGCGATTGGCAGGAAGACCTACACGCCGGGCATGCTCCTGGATGGTCGCCTCGTCCGGCGCGAGGTAGACGCAGTACACTTTGTCGCCGGTTACATAACTATGGAGCCACTGGATTTCGGGACCCATTCCCTTCAGAATGGTGACCGACTTTTGCGAGATTGCCCGCAATTCCGCATAGGACAAACTTCCAGCTCCCGGGACATCGCGCTCAATTACGAATTTGGGCATAGCATCCCCTGATGTCACAGATGCTAGCATTCATAGGGAGCGCCTTCAAGCCGGCGAGGCCGACGCTGTCCCAATTAGCGAAAATGGCGGACAATAAATTAAGGAACGAGGTTGCCATGGATCTTCGATCACTTCAGAAACCATTGAAAGAGCAATACCGCAATGACCCGAATGCTTCGCGAATCACGCTGCGAGCGAAGGGTGGGCAGACGGATGTTCCGGTCACCTGCTCGGTGGACCTCGGGCGGGCCATCTACCAAGCCGAGGCCCACAAAGGAGTCGGTGGCGCCGGTGCCGGCGCCTGTTCGGGTGATCTCTTGCTGGGAGCCCTGGCGGCTTGTGCACAGATCACCTGTCAGATGGTCGCTTCGGCGATGGGCATACCCACTGAACGCATCGAGGTCACGGTGGAAGGAAACTTGGATCTTCGCGGCACGCTTGGCATATCAAAAGACGTGCCCGTCGGCTTCGAGAACATTCGTCTTCATTTTGATGTTGCCGCTCCTAGGGCAACACCAGAACAGTTGCGCGGATTGCGACAGAAGACGGAACAGTATTGCGTGGTGATGCAGACCCTGACGCGGCCGCCGAGTCTGCAGACCGAGTGGGTTGGTATCGATTGAACCCCGTGCGTGACAAGCCTTCCCAAAGAGCGGCGTGCCAGGGACGGATGGCCTATTCGGAGGTGCTCTTCCCGACAAAGGCTAATGCCTTTCCCACAGCGGAAATAAATTCTTTTGCTGACTGCGGCCATGCGGCGGTTTTGGGACTGAGAGCCCGCTCGAAAAACTGCTGCCATTCTGCCGGTGCATCGGGCAAGTGGGCGGAAAGCGGGGTGAACCGACCGTTGATTATGGCATACTGCATCGGGCCCACGGAGGTTGCGGGAAAAGGATGCGCCCCGGTTAGCATCTCGTAAGTAATCACTGCCAGCGCCCAGATATCCCACGCAGCAGATGCAACTTCACCGCTGAGCTGATCGGGTGACATATACTGCGGCGTGCCCATCAGAACGCCTGGAAGAGTGTCGACTGTGGCCGCGGCCGCGTTGGTCGGCGAAGCCAGAAACTTCGCCAGGCCGAAGTCGAGGATCTTGGCCACTTCACCCTCGCTGCTTTGCGCCAGGAAAATATTCTCCGGCTTCAGATCGCGATGGACTAAGCCACGTTCGTGCGCAGCCTCAAGCCCAGCGCACACGCCGCCAAGAATCTGCAGGATTTGTTGAGTCGCAAATTTCTTTTGCTGTTCCAATCGCTGCCGCAGCGTGACGCCTTCGAGTAACTCCATCACTAGAAACACGCGTGTATCCGAATCCACGCCAAAATCGTGCACGGTAACCAGATTCGGATGCGCGAACGCCGCTGCCGCCTTGGCTTCACGCCGGAAGCGTTCAGCCGCGTCGCTAGAGGTGACCAGGTCTTCCCGTATCAGCTTGACCGCAACCGCGCGTTCTAAGGATGTATCCGTGGCCTTGTAAACCGTTCCCATTCCACCCCGGCCCAACCGTCGCTCCAGCCGGTAGCGCGAGGTCAGCAGCCGCTTAAAAAGCATTCGCGTGAGTTGCGCGCCTTCACTGGCGCAGCAGCCCATGCCGCTCTCATAACACAAACCGCAACGCGGACACTCTTCAAATCCGCCGAGCGCGCTGGTAACGGGACGCTCCAAAAGCAAAGCCAGCGCACTGCCAATCCCAGAAAGCAATTCCTGGTCTTCGCTGCTATAGGGCTCCTCTGATTTCTTCAGGCCCAAAACCATAAGCGCCTCGCGGCCGTGGGGCGCAATCGCGATGGGGACCATCAAGTCAATGCGCGCATCCCGCAGGAAATTCGTATCTTCCGAGGGAAGCTGCTGCTTGAGCCATCCGCTTTCGGCGAGCGATATCTGCAAAGGCTTGGCGAAAAGGCGAAAAGCCGACATCAGCTTGCTCTCCGCGCTAAGTCCCCGCGGATAGATTTCCGCCGGCGCCGATGCGATGCAACGATACAGTGGCTCCCCCGCCTCGCGCATCAGAATTGCCACAAACTCCGGGTGCAGCGCCTGCTCTATGCGGGCCACCGCTTTGGGCGCAACCTCTCCCAGGCTGGAGGAGGCGCGAATCTCATCCACCGTTTGCCGCAGCAACTGCTGCGCGTTGTAGTGCTCCCGATAAAAGCGGCGGTCCAGCAGCTCCATCCATTGCGACTGTTTCTTGTGGGCAACGATTCCAACCACTCCCATGAGCGCATACGCCCAGCCGTGCGCCGAGAGCAGGACTCCGAATGGCTGGTCTTTGTGCACCACCAAGTCGAAGATAAGGATCCCTGCCAGGATGGGGATGGGGATAAGCAGAGCTCCGCGCGCCACAGCATATTGCAGGCTCTGGCGGACGATGAAGCTTACCTGGAACAAGCGCTGCTTAAGAACCGCGTATGCCACACAAATAGTAAAAGGGACCTGCGCCAGCCCAAACATAAGCGGTGAGATCGCAATCTCCGCAATCCAGAACGTCTTCCGAGACAACGAGAACAGAAAAAATGCAATAAAATCCAGGAAGAACAGCAGTAAGCCAAAGACCACCAGCCGTATCCGGCGCCTTTCATTCACCTCCCCGAGCCTGAAATAATTCACTGCCAGGATCACCACCGAGGCCAGAAGAGCAACCATGAAATCAATCCCGATGACCGCCCCGAGCCAGCCCGGGAAGGCGCCCACAGCGCGCCTTGGGGCAAATAGCAGGATGTAATCGACGGCGCTTGTGAAGCCCAGCCAGGGTACCGTGAGCACCGCCAGCGTCATCCACGCCCATCGGCGATGCAGCAGCGGTTTGGGGAATGAAAGCGAAAACAACACCATGGGGGCAACCGGAAAGCCATTGGCACCGAGCACCACCACCGGGAACGCGAGCCACTGGATAGCCAGTGGCAGGTTTCTCCATATCACTCCCGCACTCGGGGACAAAAAATAAGTGTTGCCTGTACCCAGACTGCAAAGGAATATACCGGCGGCAACGGCGGTCAGGTCGCGCGGCCTCTTAAAAAGAACCACCAGCCCGACCAGCAACTGAATCAGGCTGACACCGAGCTCCACCCACCAGCCCAGGTATTCTTTCGAGGTCCACCCTTCCGTCAGCTTGCGATTGAGAGTCAACTGCAAGCGAACTTCCTGGCCCCCGCGCAATACCACAATGGAGACCGGGTGGTCGAACACCGTACTGCTCAGCGCGCCACCGAGCGCAACTATGCTCCGGACAGCTTGGCCATCGACACTGATGATTCTGTCATCCTGCTTCACTCCGGCTGCCTCGGCCGGGCTCCCCGGCGTCACACTTGCCACGCGGCCCTCACGAAAGCTGGGGTTGATTCCACTTGCCTCAGGAAGCCTGAAAGGTAAATAGAGAAAGCCCACCACGAAGCAAGCGATGAACGACGCTGCAATCAACCAAATCCACCACGGGATGCGGACAGAGGACATACTCTCCTGCTTATGCAATTCGGGAGACGGCCCATTATAGGCAAAACGTCCAATGAATCAGCAAAAAGGTGAGCTTCGTCTGCATCCT
Source organism: uncultured Acidobacteriota bacterium (assembly GCA_963832245.1). GTDB lineage: Bacteria > Acidobacteriota > Terriglobia > Terriglobales > Acidobacteriaceae > JABDBE01. Next base: position 1,159,615 of record CAWHTG010000002.1, on the reverse strand, counting down.
GCTCGCAATGCTATTCGTTCGGATAAATGTGGTGCCGTGCTTTGCAGAACAACGCTCGAACTGCACCACGCTGAGATCTGGCGCGGGTTACCTTCGTCACAGCCCGAACCTGGGGTTACGAATGAGTTCTCTTCTCACTGTGCTAGCTTTTTCTTTGGCCCGACTCGGAATCAAGCGTGGCGGCAGAGTACTGGCGCTGGAGGTGTACGCGGGGAGTCGGTGGGGGACGCATTGGAAGCAGGGGCGGCGGTTCAGCGTGAGCGCGAGATTCATGGCACTAAGTTCATCGTTGCCAGTGGCTCGATGCAGAGCTTCATGGCCATGGTCGAGCGGGTCGCGGGCCACACTGAGACTGTCCTGATTACTGGCGAAACTGGCAGTGGCAAGGAACTGATCGCTTGCAGCGTCCACGAATTTTCCTACCGGCACGGCAAACCCTGGATTGACATCAACTGCGCGGCTTTGCCCGAGCACCTCGTGGAAAGCGAACTGTTCGGCTACGAAAAAGGAGCCTTCAGCGGCGCTGACGCTTCCAAGCCAGGGCTGTTCGAACTGGCCGACAAGGGAACTCTCTTTCTGGATGAAATCGGCGAACTGCCCTCCCATATTCAAGTAAAGCTGCTGCGGGTGCTGGACGGCGCTCCATACTATCGTCTGGGAGGACATCGCAAAATCACGGTGGATGTGCGTATCGTCGCTGCCACGAACCAGGATCTGGAACTGGCGGTGCGGGAAGGCCGTTTCCGCAAAGATCTTTTCCATCGCCTGAGTCAGTTTCAGCTCAGAGTGCCGCCCTTGCGCGAGCGGCCCGAAGACATTGTCGCCCTGGCCGAGCATTTCCTGCGCTTGAAATCGGCGGACACGAAGTTCAGCGCCGAGGCTCTGCGCGCCCTTCAATCCCACGCGTGGCCCGGCAACGTTCGCGAGCTTCGGAACATAGTTGCGAAAGTTGCCATGTCGGCATCTGGCCCGGAGATCGGCGCGGCTGAGGTGCTCGTGGAACTATCGGCGGAACCGCAAAAGACCGAAATCCCCTTGCCCTCCGGTGATCTTCAGAACATGGAGAGGCAGATGGTGTTGAAGGCGCTCGAAAACACCAGAGGCCACCGGGCAAAAGCAGCCGAACAACTGGGAATTTCGCGCCGGACGCTCAGCCGCAAGCTCGGTGAATACAAGATTACCGCGGCGCCGAGTGACAAAAGCCAGTCCCTCGGCGCGCTCAGCCTGAAGCAAAAAAAGTTTTTCCGCGCCAAGCTGAACGTTCCGGTAATGCTAAAAGACAGCCAAGGCAAGGAAACACAGGTCACTGGCGTCAATCTGAGTGTGGGTGGAATGGGATTGGAAGGATTGCCGGATCCCCGGCGATCAGAAGGGCTCATGGACATCAGCTTTGCCCTGCCCGACAGTCAAACCCGCGTCGAGGCCAAGGTGCAAATCGTCTGGGCTGATCTGGAGGGGCGCGCGGGGGCGACCTTCGTGGTCATCGAGCCAGCGGTTTATAAAGAGCTGCAAGAGTGGACCGATCAGAGGATGAAAGAAGAAGGCTGGGAACTGCCTTTGTAGGCGGAGTAGACTTTCAGAATAATTTCTTCTCTGTGTCTCTGTGACTCTGTGGTGTTCGATGTCGTCCCAAAGAGCGGAACCCGTATTACTTAAGTTTCGTGTTTTTTCTGCAAGTGATTGTTATCGTGCCAGTTAGCTGATATCACTATTTACAAGTCTGCAGCTTGGAGTTTCCTCCCCGGCGATTGGTGCGTGTGAGGCGTAGTCACTTTTGGAATGCCTCGCGGAGGATATCTACACGTTATCTGCATTGCCAAAACTTGCCTCGAAGATTCTGATCACCGTCCTCATTGGCGGTTTCCTCGGTGCGACTCTGGTTCGCCTTGCACCTGGCTTCGGTATACACGAAGAGGAGTTGGATGCGCGACTCAGCCACCAGAGCATCGAGGCCTTGCGCGATACACGAGACGGCGATGCCAATCTTTTCGTTTTCTATTTTCTCTATCTAGAACGGTTGCTGCATGGGGATCTGGGAAATTCGCGAACCCTGCAACGCCCGGTCTCGCAGTTGGTGGCGGAGCGCTTGCCCGAGACTTTGAAGTCGGTCGCTTTGGGGCTGGCTCTGGGCTGGAGTGCCGGTTTGCTGCTGGCGGTTGCAATCGTGATGTCGAGAGCCTGGTATCTGGATCTGCTGGGCAGTCTGTTGGTCGGCGTGCTGCTTTGCTTGCCCGCGGCGGTCCTGGCTTTGCTCTTCGTGCTGGCACAAGCGCCGGCGCGACTATTGCTGGGATTGGTCGTCTTTCCCAAAATCTTCCGCTATTCACGAAATCTGTTGGCGCGGAGTTCAGACTTGCCCCACGTGCTGACCGCGAGAGCCAAGGGGTTGGGAAACATGCGCGTGCTGATCTGGCACATCCTGCCGACAGCCGCGCCACAGCTTCTCGCCCTGCTTGGCGTCACGGTGAGTGTCGCATTCACCGCTGCAATCCCTATGGAAGCTTTGTGCGACTTGCCCGGGATTGGACAACTTGCTTGGAAAGCTGCACTCGGGCGCGACGTAGCTTTGCTGGTCAATCTGACCATGATTGTCACTCTGGTCACGCTGGTGGCGAATTCTTTCGCCGACATCGTGGGCACAACTTTTCGAGCGAGCCAAGCATGAAGTGGGCGCGCACAACGGCGATTGTTTTTCTTCTGGCAGTATCGGCAGCGTGCTTGCTGGCGAATTTCCTAGCTCCGGCATCGTATGCCCACCAATTCCGCGAGGAGCCCGACGCCGCACCTTCGCGGCAACATCCATTGGGTACTGACGATTTAGGACGGGACCGTTTTTCGCGCGTGCTCTACGGAACGCGGGTGTCGTTGTTGCTGGCTCCGGCGGCCGCTCTGCTCTCGAGTGTCTTAGCGGCCCTCGTCGGCGGGATTGCCGGATTCGCCGGCGGCCGCGTCCAGCGCTTCGTGATGGCGGGCACCGATCTTTTTTTGTCGCTGCCCTGGCTTTTCCTGTTGATTACGGTTCGCGCGCTTTTGCCGCTGAACGTTTCGCCGATTGTTTCGGTGTTGATCACATTTGCCATGCTGGGATGTTTGGGGTGGGCAGGCGCAGCACGCATCATCTGCGCTGACGCTCAGGCGTTATCGCAATCGGATTTCATCCTTCTGGCTCGAGCCTCGGGCAGCAACGGCTTTCGACTGTTGTGGCGCCATCTTGTTCCTAATCTCAAGCCCGTGCTCTACGCACAATTTTGGATCTCGGTGCCAGTTTTTATTCTGACCGAAGCCAATTTGGGGATTCTTGGCTTGGGCGTCGCGGAGCCCCTGCCTTCCTGGGGCAGCCTGCTGCGCGAACTGGAAAGTTTTTCGACTGTTTCCGGCCAAGCGTGGCAATTGGTTCCGCTCATTCTGTTCATCCTGGTGGTAAGCAGCTTTCATCTTGTCCTGACTGCAGAGGAGTTGCCGGTATGAAAAAGCTCTTGGCGTTCGTGATTCTGTTAATAGTGATCGTGTTCGGTTCGAGCAACACGCTGGCGCAATCCGGAGGCGAATTACACTTCTGTTTGCGATCCGAGCCCAAGACCTTCAATCCGCTGCTGGCCGCAGACGATGCCTCAGAGACGATCCGCTATTTGACCGGCGGCGTGCTGGTTCGCGTCAACCGGCTCACGCAGGATCCCGAACCGGAACTCGCAACCTCGTGGAAGATCACGAACGGCGGCAAGACCATAACCTTCAAACTGCGCGATGGCTTGCGCTTCTCAGATGGAACTCCATTTTCCGCCGACGATGTGGCTTACACCATGAAGCAGCTCATGGATCCCGCCTTGCATTCGCCGACCGGTGACGCGTTTCGTTCGTCGGAAGGCAAAGTGGAAACCCAGGTTTTACCCAAGAACGTTGTACGCATCACCTTTCCGGCGCCTATCGCGGGCTTGGACCGACTCTTTGACCAAGTCGCGATTATGTCCGGCAAGTCGCCACAAAAAGAGATGGCAGTGCTCGGGCCTTTCTACGTTGGCGAAAACAAAGCTGGATCGTATGTGATCCTGAAACGCAATCCGAATTACTGGGGAAAAGATCCGGCAGGGCGCTCACTGCCTTACATCGACTCGGTGCGACTCGATATTCAGCAAAATCGTGATATCGAGATGCTCCGGCTGACGCGCGGAGAAATTCATTTCATCAACTCGCTCGATGCCGAGTATTTCGACAAGGTAGTTGCTCAGGATCCATCGTTGGCGCACGATGCCGGCGCGTCTTTGGATTCCGAGGAAATGTGGTTCAATCAAGTCGCCAATGCTCCGCTGCCGCCGTACAAAAAGGTCTGGTTCACCTCAACCAATTTCCGGCGAGCGATTTCAGAAGCCATCAACCGTGAAGATTTGGCTCGCATAGTATTCCGCGGACATGCACGTCCGGCGGTAGGGCCGGTATCTCCCGCCAACAAATTCTGGTTCAACGCCAAGCTGCAGGCGCATCCCTTTGACCAGAAGTCTTCAATGCAGCGTCTGGCTCAAGATGGATTCCATCTCCAGGACGGCGTCTTGCGCGATCACGAAGGACATACGGTTGAGTTTTCCATCATCACAAATGCGGGAAACAAATATCGCGAGCGCATGGCTACCATGATTCAGCAGGATCTCTCCGGCATTGGAATCAAACTAAATGTGGTCACGCTGGACTTCCCATCGCTGATCGAGCGTATCACCCACACATTCGATTACGAAGCTTGCCTGCTCGGCTTGGTGAACGACGAACTTGATCCCAATGCGCAGATGACTCTGTGGCTGAGTTCTGCGGATAGCCACCAGTGGAATCCCAGCCAGAAGACTCCAGCGACCGCGTGGGAAGCGGAAATCGACAAGCTGATGCGGGCGCAAGCCTCCACTTTGGACCCGAAGAAACGGAAAGAAGATTTCGATAAAGTGCAGGAAATCGCGTGGCAGCAGGAGCCGTTTATTTATTTGGTGAATAAGAACGCCCTGTCGGCAGTCTCGCCGGTGGTGCACAACGCGCATCCGGTAGTGCTGCGGCCGCAGGTGTACTGGAACATCGATCAGCTTTCGCTGACCAGCGAGGTCGCCAAGAATCACTGATGGACGCTCCAGCGCTGCTGTCACTGCGACTCTCAATCGACTATCCTGGAAGACCCGGAGTGTTGCGCAACCTTGCGTTGGATGTGGGCCGGCAGGAAATCCTTGGGCTGGTCGGGCAAAGTGGTTGCGGCAAAAGCACGCTGGCGTTGGCTATTCTGAAACTCCTTTATCTGAAGAGAGGCCAGGCTCAGGGTTCAATTCAGTTCAATGGCCGCGACCTCATGGCTTTGAGGGAGCGCGAAGTCCGGTCTCTTCGTGGCAAAGAAATTGGCCTCATCCTCCAAAGTCCGATGTCTTCGCTGAATCCCGCACTTCGGATCGGCACGCAATTGGAAGAAGCCTGGAAGGTGCATCGTCGGGGCTCACGAGACGAGTGCCGGGAGGCTTTGCGCGAAGCTCTGGAGAACGTCAGCTTGCCCGGAAAGCCGGACTTCCTTCGACGATATCCGTCGCAACTCAGTGTGGGTCAGGCGCAACGGGTGCTGATCGCGATGGCTGTTTTACATCGTCCTGCGCTGCTCATTGCGGACGAACCTACCAGCGCGCTCGACCTGATCACTCAGGCGGACATTCTGCAGTTGTTTGCCACACTCAGCGCCAAGTTCGGCATCAGCATTCTTTATATTTCTCACGACCTGCTGTCGGTCGCCACCATCGCGCATCGCGTGGCAGTGATGCATCAGGGCGAAATTGTGGAGTGCCGCAGAACGGCTGAGTTGTTCCAGAATCCCACGCATCCTTACACGCGGCAACTTATCCGAGCTCTTCCCGTGGTGCCGCGGCTGGCAGCTGCGAGCGCTGGCGGGCGCTGAAGTTCAATGTAGGCGCGAGCGTCTTCGCTGGTGCTTTCTGATTTTGCCGCCGTTCCGCAGCCGAAGTTCTTATCGGAAACCCTGGTCTCTCTGCGCTCCGCACCGGTGATGACGCCCGCGCCTACACTAATTGTCCTCTCCCACTTTTAATACGGCGAGAAATGCTTCCTGGGGGATGTCCACTCGCCCAATGCGCTTCATGCGTTTCTTGCCTTCTTTTTGTTTTTCGAGCAGTTTGCGTTTGCGGGTAATGTCGCCGCCATAGCATTTGGCCAGAACGTTTTTGCGGATGGCGTGCACGGTTTCGCGGGCAATAATCTTCGCCCCGATCGAGGCCTGAATCGCGACCTCGAACATCTGCCGCGGAATCAGCTCACGCATTTTGGAAACCAGCGCCTTGCCTCGCTCGTAGGCAAAATCACGATGCACGATGACGGAGAGGGCATCCACCGGCTCACCCGCCACCAAAATATCCATTTTGACCATGGGCGATTCCCAATAGTCGGCGAGATGATAATCGAGCGACGCGTACCCGCGTGACACCGACTTCAAGCGATCATAGAAATCCAGCACGATTTCGTTGAGCGGCAATTCGTAATGCAGCATCACCCGCGAGGAGCTGACGTACTCGAAAGTTTTCTGTTTGCCACGCTTCTCTTCCACCAGGGCGAGGATTCCGCCGACGTATTCTTCGTTGGTAAGAATTGTGGCCAGAATCACCGGCTCCTCGATCTTCGCGATCTCACTCGGCGGCAACCAGCGCGAGGGATTGTCGACTTCGATCATTTGGCCGTCGGTTTTATAAATCTTGTAGCGGACGCCCGGCGCGGTCGTGATCAGCTCCAGATTGAACTCGCGCTCCAGGCGCTCTTGAATAATTTCCATGTGCAGCAGGCCGAGAAAACCGCAGCGGAATCCAAATCCCAGAGCCACCGAGCTTTCTGGTTCGAAGAAGAATGACGAATCGTTCAACCGCAGTTTCTCCAGCGCTTCGCGCAGTTGGGTGTGCTCATGCGCGTCCACGGTATAGAGCCCGGCGAACACCATGGGTTTGATCTCTTCAAAACCGGGCAGGGGCTCAATAGCAGGATTATTTTCTTCGGTGATGGTGTCGCCGATTTTTGTGTCAGCGACATTCTTGATGTTGGCGATCAGAAAACCGACCTCGCCGGCGCGGAGTTCATCGACCTCCACTGGCTTGGGCGTCAGCACGCCTAGCGTTTCCGTATCCAGCACCCGGCCATTCCACATCAGCCGAATCTTTTGTCCTTTGCGTAGCGTACCCTGAAAGACACGCGTCAGCACGACCACGCCGCGGTACGGGTCGAACCAGGAATCAAAAATCAACGCCTGCAGGCGCTTTTCCGGATCTCCTTTCGGAGGCGGAATGCGTTTTACGATTGCCTCCAGCACATCCGGGACTCCCTCGCCAGTCTTGGCGCTGATCAGCACCGCGTCGGACGCATCCAGTCCCACGGCGCCTTCGATCATTTCCTTGGTGCGCGCAATGTCGGCGCTCGGCAGGTCAATCTTGTTGATGACAGGTATAATTTCGAGGCCATGATTGATTGCTAGATAAGCGTTCGCCAGCGTCTGCGCTTCGACGCCCTGAGAAGCGTCCACCACCAGCAATGCGCCTTCGCATGATGCCAGCGCACGCGAGACCTCGTAAGAAAAATCCACGTGGCCGGGCGTGTCAATCAAATTAAGCTGGTAGGTCTGACCATCCTGCGCGGTGTACATCATGCGCACCGCGTGAGCTTTGATGGTGATGCCGCGCTCCCGCTCCAAGTCCATGGAGTCAAGTACCTGAGCCTGCATCTCGCGAGCAGTCAGTGACCCAGTCAATTCGAGCAGGCGATCGGCCAGCGTGGATTTTCCGTGGTCAATGTGCGCAATAATGGCAAAATTGCGGAGAAAAGCGGCGTCCATGGCTACAGGGGTCAAGGCTTGATTCTAACAGGCGTTGCAGATACCCTTAGTCCGGGGCGACGTGGCGAGTCGCTCTCATCGGCGTAAAATAAAACTCATGCGTTATCTAGTCAGAGCCCGACTCAAGCCCGGGCGCGAACAAACCCTGCTGAATGCGATCGAGGATGGAACCCTGGGGCAAGGATCGGTTGCCGAAGGCGAGTATTTGCGAAACATGCGGGAGGCGCGGCTTTGCCAGGACAAGACTGCCCGCTGGGTTGAGGTCTGCTATTGTCCAACTCCGTTGCAGGAAGAGCGCGAATATTGGGAACAGTACTTTGAGTTGACCCGAGTGCAGGACGCGCATGATCGCCGTCGTTGCCGGGACCAGAACGGCTCGGAACCGTGGGCCTGCGGCGACTGCGATTGCACCGAACGTTTGGAACGGAAATTGGAAGCTACGGGACAACCGTTTCTTGAGTCACTCCGCAATGGGCTGATCAACCTGACTGCGAAAGTTGCGCCCGAAGAACATTGAACCTCGAGTGTGTCGCTTTATCCACGTTGATTGCTGGTCCAACGGCTAGAATCAGACTCCATGCTTGTCCTCGCCTCCGCGTCTCCGCGCCGTCAGGAGCTTCTGCGCAACGCGGGCGTTCCTTTTGTCGTTCAGGCAACCGGCATTCCTGAAATTCCCGAGGAAGGTGAAGCACCGCAAACGTTCGCCCGACGCCTCGCACGGGAAAAAGCGTTGACAGTTTTCCGTCAACGGCCCGATGACTTTGTTCTCGGCGCTGACACGATCGTGGTTGTAGATGCAGAAATCCTGGGCAAGCCCCGCGATGCCGCCGATGCTGCGCGTATGTTGCGCTTGCTCTCGGGCCGGAGGCACCAAGTGACAACCGGAGTCTGTCTGATCGGCCCGCAACTGCGAACTGAGAACTCGAAACCGAAAGCCCGCTTTGAGGATGTCCGATCGGAAACCACATTCGTCACCATGGACGAACTCTGTGACGATGACATCCGCTCCTACATTTCAACCGGCGAGCCAATGGACAAAGCGGGAGCCTATGCTATCCAAGGCAGAGCTTCGCGCTGGATCTCGGGCATTGAGGGAGATTACTTCAACGTGGTGGGATTACCGGTGTCGCTGGTTTACAAAATGCTGCGGGAGCACGGCGCGGTGTGAAGCGAGACGTAGCCAGCTACGTCTCTACAGCTGCATTACGACTTTTTGTCTTTTTCTTCGTGGTCGTCTTTTACGGCTGACTTGAAATTCTTGATGCCCTCGCCTAACCCCTTGCCTAAATCCGCTAGCTTGCTTGGGCCAAAGAGCAGAAGCGCAATGGCCAGGATCAGCAGAATCTCAGGCAAACCCAATTTGCCGCCCATATGAATTCCTCCTTGCGGGGTTTGCCCGGTTCTCAGTGAACGCGTAGAAAAGTACGCCAACACCCCTGTGCAAAGTCTAGGCTTCCCAACCTCGGTAGTCAAAGAAATGGTTCATTTTGACAACGTGGCAAGGCTTCCGATGACTTCCGCCGATCCTCTCGCTTAATCAATCGTCCAACGATGCGCAGAGTTCTGCTATCATTTTTTTGCCGCAATTTCGTTTCGTGAAGTATGGACGACGAGGTCCCCAGTATTCGCGTTTCCTCGGAGGAATTCATGGATGAAGTGCCCGCCACCACAGCCGGATCACGCCGTAATGAAGATATCGCTCTCGATCTGATGAAATTTGTCGCCATGACTACGGGCTACGGCCGGACTAGTTCGTCCGGAGTCGGTTTTCAGGGCTCGGGCGCAGCCTCCAAACCGGAGGACTACGCCAATCACCTGCTCGAGCTGTACGGAAGGTGTTTGGAGGCTGTGCAGCGGAAGAAATAATCATCCACTAGCGATTCGTATCAGGGCTCGCCTTCAGGCGTGCCGTAAGCCAAGTCTTTTCAACGACGCCTTCAGGCGCTGAGGTTGACAACGAGAGTTTTTCAGCAAACTGTTTAGCCGCTGAGGTCGCATTCCTCCTCCGCAGACTTCATCCGTTATGGGTCAATTTCATCTGCACGAGAGAGCCATGCAAAAGATCACAATCAAATCCCACAAGAGACGTGAAATTCTCGACATCACCGACAACGTTGAATCTCTGCTCCAAAAAAACCACTCGCAGGCGACGGGGATGGTCAATCTGGTCGTTCTGCACACCACCGCAGCGCTGACCACTGCCGATCTCGATCCCGGCACCGATCTCGACATGCTCGACGCCTTTGAAGCCATGATTCCCAAACTCCGCTACCGCCATCCTCACAATCCGGCGCACGTGCCCGACCACATCCTCTCCTCGCTCATCGGAACATCAATCGCCGTACCTTTCGAGCGTGGGCAGATTCTGCTCGGGACGTGGCAGAGAATCGTATTGGTCGAACTGGATGGCCCGCGCCAGCGGGAACTGGTTGTGACCGTGACCACCGAGCACTAAGGAGTGGCTTATTCGATCTGGGTTGTCTTACCTGTGGCTAGCCGTAATCGCAGAGACATCACTTATCGGCGGTCGAGGGCTGATACCAGAAAACTCTGCGCATCAGCCCTTCCTCGAATGCCTGATTGGAAAGCAGTCTACTTGTGCTTGTCTTTGTAGATGCTCTTGCTGATGCGATTCTGCTGGCGGTTGATCCCCTTCTGTTCCGCTTTAGTGAGGTGACCGTTGTGCGCGGCCATGTCTTTTTGCTCACGGTTTTGCACGCTGGCTTCGCGCTTCTCCAAATTGCTGGTTTGTTTGGGGCTCAGGGAGCCGTTCTTGACCCCATTGCCGATGCGATTCTGCTGTCGGGCTTCGCGGCGGTTTACCTGATTCACGCGGGGATGGCCAGGATCGACCACGCCCGGTCCAGCACCTGACGTTGAAGTGGTTGTGGTTTGGGCAATAGCGGACCCGGTAGACATCAGGCCTGCGACCACCAAGAGCAGAAGCGAGTTCGAGATTTTGTTGATCATATTGGTGTAAACCCTCGCCAAATATGGTAGTTCCCTGGTTCCAGATTGGGCGAATTACCAAAGTGGCTGGCAGTCGGTACTTCGAAGGTCAATCATTACAGCGGCTCCGGCTTTCCCCTGGTAGACCGGTTGGACTGCAGCATCCCTGATTCGATTGTCAGGTGATTTTCACAATAAGTTGACATACGCGTGGCATCTTTGTCGCTTCTATAGATAAGACTTGGCGAAGCAGAGGAGAAATAGCATCATGGACGCCAACTATCTGGTCTTATGCGGAATGGTGTGGGCCCAATTCGGCCAGGAAACCGCCGGGCGCGAACTGATCCGGGCACTGGCTTCCTCGGATGAAATCGTGCGCGTGCTGGCGCGCACCATGCTGGAGCAGGGGGGTGGATGCTCGAAGGAGTTAATCGGGCAGGCGCTGGCGGAGGATGAGATATCCGAGAGCATGGCGAGCCTTTGCGCCTTTGAACATGGTCGCACGTCGAAGTTCAAGAGTTGGGACGGCAGCGGGTGGCGCCCGGCATCCTTGGCGTAATCTTCCTTGACTAAGCCCTTAAAGATCGGGTTGATCAATCTTCCGAGCTAAGTCCTTCAGAAGAGATATTTTACGGGCGATCTCCTGTTTCCTCGACCCGAACTACCGAGTCTTAGGATTCATCTCCGGCACGTAGTCTCCGATTTCCGCTTTTTCCAGCAGGTAGACGCCCGGCCCCTGCTGGCCCCGAACCGTCCGGCAGAATTCCGCGACCAAGAACCCAGCCTTCAGCGCTTCGGTAAAAGCCCAACGGGTTTGCTGGCGCCATTCTTGAGCCAGAGCTGGATATTTTCCTTCCACCTCTCCGATATCGCTGGGGATCTCAATCGCAATTCTTTGACGGCTCAACGCAGCGGTGAGATCGGTGCGAACCGGCCTGCCGTCCCCGGTGAACCGAACTAGAGGAGTCAGAGTGAAAAGCGCGTCCAGAATCTCGGCGCGGTTGTCTTTTCCCAGCAATCGCTCTTGCACTCGGCGGCTGGCGAGGGGCCAGCTCACCCATAAGCGATCCGTGCCGTTGCGGTGCAGGACGCTCGAGGTTTCCGGTCCATAAAAATCGACCTTATAACTTTCTGATACGACTCCCAGTTTGGCGAAATTCAGATGTGCGCTTCTGCTCTGCAAGGGGTCGAAGGTCCAAGTCATTTCGTGGATGCGAAGATCGTTCATGCGAAGATCGTTCGTTCGAGGATCATGGTTTCGACTCTCGTTGGTTCGGCCATCTTCGATTCGACCATCGTGGATGCGCAGCGCCAGCGCGCGCTCGCGCTGTGCCAGCTTGAGCCTGTAGCCCAGATGCGAAGTCCGATAGGGCTCGCGCACCGCCAACATATGCGAATGCAGAATCAATTGACCATGCTCCAGGCCCAGAAAACCGAAGGCGAAGCCGACTAGCTTTGAGCCGTCGAAAGCGCCGACCCAGATGCTTCCCGCTTCCCTGGAGGCTATGGCCATCGTCATCGAGGTCGTGTCGAGATCCGAAAGTCCCCATACTTCCCGTTCGACCTCCTCTGCCTGCTTCAAATCTTCGAAGCTCTGCAGGTCACGAATTGTGACAACCGGTTTAGACTTGGTCTCAGCCATGGAAAGGACTGCGGTAGAGTCGAACAATATACGCGAGAACTTGCGAGCACGCCAGCCTGAGCAATTCAATTTTGAGAGCCAGGCAACGAGAGTGCAAGCAACCTTTGCTACAGCGTAAAGAATGGTCGAGCAAAGGTAATTTTTTGTAAATATCTCAAGTGCTTCTTTTAATTGAGGATAAAATCGATACTGGACGATAGTGAAAGCAGGGGTTGCTGGGTCAACGGAGCGCAATATTCCGCAACCTGAGTTGTGATTTGTACGTCAAAACCTTGGGTGCCAGGCAAACTCACAATTATGAGGAATTCTTCATTTTCTTGGATAGAAAGAAGTTCGCGAATAACAAGGTCTTCCGGTAGCCCGCAGTCGGCGCTGGCGGAGCAAGATCCTGCCTTACCGCGCCCATCGGTCACACAAGTCCGTTCCTCGATGTTCGCCAGCGCTTTGACTGGGTTGATTCTTTTGCTAAGCCTGTTCGGGGCGAGCTGCGGAGGCGGCGACCCTAAGCCTGCATCCGCCCGGGCGAACGTCGCACAACTAGTTCCAGTGTCGGTGGCAACCGCCGAGCGTCGCGACGTGCCCTACTACCTTACAGGTCTGGGATCGGTTACTGCGTACTATACCGTCAGCGTGAAAAGCCGTGTCGATGGTCAATTGATGGAGGTGAATTTCAAGGAAGGGCAGGACGTCAAAAGCGGCAGTCTTCTCGCTCTCATCGATCCCCGGCCTTATCAGGTGGCGCTTGATCAGGCGCAAGCCACGCTGTTCAAGGATCAGGCTACGCTGCGCGATGCCAAGCTGAACTACGAGCGTTTCAAGGGACTGCTGCAGAGCTCGGGCGCCATGTCGCAACAGCAAGTGGATACCCAGCAGGCCACGGTTGACCAACTGGATGGAACGGTTCGAAATGACCAGGCCTTGATCGAAAATGCCAAGTTAAATCTTGTCTATTGCCACATTACGGCACCGGTTACCGGACGGATTGGGTTACGGCTCGTCGATCCGGGAAACATCGTGCATGCCACCGACACGAATGCGATGTTCGTGATTACTCAACTTCAGCCTATTGCCGTTCTGTTCACGCTGCCGGAAGATAACCTGCCGTCTGTGTCTCAGCATATGGGGAAGGGCACGCTTGAGGTGGATGCGTACAGCCGCGATGACCAGACCAAACTGGCTACGGGCAAGCTGCTGACCATTGACAATCAGATCGACCAGACCACCGGCACCGGCAAGCTCAAGGCCGTCTTCGATAATAAAGACAACGCATTGTGGCCCAACCAATTCGTGAATGCCCGCTTGCTCCTGGAAGTTCGGAAGAACAGTACAGCGATCCCCGCGGCGGCAATTCAACGAGGCCCGCAGGGCACTTATGTATTCGTGGTGAAGTCGGATAACACCGTGGACGTGCGCCAGGTAACGGTTGGCTTCACCCAGGACAACGTTTCCGTAATCGCCAGCGGGATCTCTCCAAGCGAAGTAGTAGTGACCGATGGCCAGGACAAGCTGCAACAGGGCAGCAAGATTGAGACTCGTCCGGCGGTTCCCGGAAGCCGGCCACAGCAGGCTGTCGGGAACGGTGGCTCGGGAAGTCCTGCCGGGAACTCTTCTCCGAATGCTCAACGTCCAGGAACGCAATGAACCCGTCGCGTCTGTTCATTCTCCGGCCCGTGGCCACAGCACTGCTGATGGTGGCGATCATGCTGGTGGGCATCGTGGCTTACCGGCAGCTTCCGGTATCGGCGCTTCCCGAGGTAGATTATCCCACCATTCAGGTGATGACGTTTTATCCGGGCGCCGATCCGGACGTGATGGCATCATCGGTGACAGCGCCGCTGGAACGCCAGTTTGGTCAGGTGCCCGGCCTCAGCCAGATGACTTCGACCAGTTCATTTGGCAGTTCGGTCATCACGCTACAGTTCAATCTTGATCAGAATATCGACGTCGCGGAACAACAAGTGCAAGCCGCGATCAACGCTGCTCAGACGTACCTGCCAACCGATCTGCCGAATCCCCCGATCTACAGCAAAGTGAATCCGGCGGATTCGCCGATTCTCACCTTGGCGCTGACCTCCAAGACGCTGCCGCTTTCCCAAATCGAGGACCTCGCGGATACGGCGATGGCCCAGAAGATTTCGCAGGTCACCGGAGTAGGCCTGGTTTCCATTAGCGGCGGGCAGAAGCCTGCGGTCCGAATCCAGGCGAATCCCACTGCTTTGGCAGCTTACGGATTGAGCCTGGAAGATGTGCGAACCGCGCTCGCGGCTGCGAATGTCGATCAGGCTAAAGGCACGCTCAACGGTCCGCGGCAGTCCTTTACTATCGGCGCGAATGACCAGCTCATATCCGGAGATCAGTACCGCCCCATCGTCGTGGCCTACAGAAACGGTTCTCCGGTGCGGCTGGCAGACATAGCCACGGTCACCGACGGAATTGAAAATGTGATGCAGGCTGCATGGATGAATCTGGATCCTGCGGTCATCGTGAATATTCAACGCCAACCCGGCGCCAACATCATTGGCGTCGTGGACCGGATCAAGAAACTGTTGCCGCAACTCCAGGCGGGATTACCAGCCGCAGTCAACGTTTCGATTTTGACTGACCGCACGGTCACCATTCGAGCTTCGGTTAAGGATGTGCAGTTCGAACTGATGCTCACGATCGCCCTGGTCGTGATGGTCATATTCCTCTTTCTGCGCAACCTTTCTGCGACCGTCATTCCGAGCATTGCCGTGCCGCTTTCCATCGTGGGAACTTTCGGCGTGATGTATTTGCTCGGCTACAGCCTCAACAATCTCACGCTCATGGCGTTGACCATCTCCACCGGCTTCGTGGTGGACGATGCCATCGTCATGATTGAGAACATCGACCGCTATTTAGAAGAAGGTGATTCTCCGCTGGATGCGGCGCTGAAGGGAGCGGGGCAAATCGGATTCACGATTGTCTCCCTCACGGTTTCGCTGATCGCGGTACTGATTCCGCTGTTGTTCATGGGCGACATCGTCGGCCGCCTCTTCCGCGAATTCGCGGTTACCCTGGCCGTGACCATTCTGGTCTCCGCAGCCGTCTCCCTGAGCTTGACCCCGATGATGTGCGCCAAGCTGCTCAAGCACCGAGATCCTTCGAAACGGAGCCGCTTCTATAACCTGTCCGAGGATTTTTACAACCGGGTGATCGGCTTCTACGGCCGCACCCTGAAAGTTGTGCTTCGCCATCAGACCATCACGTTGCTGGTTACAGTCGGAACACTCGTGCTCACGTTGTTTCTGTACGTGGTTGTGCCCAAGGGATTTTTCCCGGTCCAGGATACGGGTTTGATTTTGGGGATTGCCGACGCCCCGCAGAACATTTCGTTCAAGGCGCTGGCCGAGCGGCAGCAGGCGCTCAGCAGGGTCATACTCAAAGATCCGGATGTTGATAGTTTGTCGTCCTTCATCGGCGTGGATGGCACCAACCTTACGCCCAACAGCGGCCGCATCCAGATCAACCTCAAACCTCGCGACCAGCGCAAAGCCACGGCATCCGACATTATTCGCAGGCTGCAGCCGCAAGTGGCGCAGGTCGAAGGCATCACGCTCTTCATGCAGCCGGTGCAAGACTTGACGGTGGAAGATCGCGTGAGCCGTACCCAATTCCAGTACACCATGGAAGACGCGGACGCCCGGGAGCTCGCGCGGCTCTCATCGCAGTTGGTGGACAAGCTACGCACCTTGCCGCAGCTGCGCGACGTAGCCAGCGACCAGCAGGCCGGAGGTCTTCAGGCGGATCTGACCATCGATCGCGACACCGCGTCCCGGCTCGGCATTCTGCCACAGCAGATCGACAATACGCTTTATGACGCTTTCGGGCAGCGCCAGGTTTCGACCATCTTTACGCAATTGAACCAGTATCACGTCATTCTCGAAGTGGATCCGCAGTTTCAGCAGAACCCGGGATCGTTCAAGGATCTGTATGTAAAGTCCAACTCCGGAACCCAAGTGCCGTTATCTGCCTTTACCCAAATCCACACTTCCAACACTTCGTTGGCGGTTAATCACCAAGGTCAATTTCCAGTGGTGACGCTCTCGTTCAACCTTGCGCCAGGAATGTCGCTGGGCGACGCGACCAAGGCCATTCAACAAGCGGAAGCCGAGATCGGAATACCGCCCAGTGTTCATACTGCTTTTCAGGGCACAGCGGCCGCGTTTCAAAATTCTCTTTCCACCGAGCCATGGCTAATCGTGGCTGCCATCGTCACTGTGTACATCGTGCTGGGAGTTCTTTACGAAAGCTACATTCATCCCATCACGATTCTCTCTACCCTGCCCTCGGCGGGCGTCGGCGCGATCCTCGCGTTATTGCTGACGGGGAACGATCTCGGCGTAGTGGGATTGATTGGAATCATTCTGCTGATTGGGATCGTGAAGAAGAACGCGATCATGATGATCGACTTCGCGCTCGAAGCTGAGCGCGTGGAGCACAAGCCGCCCGAGGAAGCAATTTTCCAGGCGTGCCTGTTGCGCTTCCGACCGATCATGATGACTACCATGGCGGCGCTGCTTGGCGGTCTTCCCTTGGCTTTAGGCTCGGGGACTGGATCGGAACTGCGCCATCCGCTGGGAATTACGATCGTCGGCGGATTGTTAGTCAGCCAGGCGCTCACGCTCTACACCACTCCGGTGGTTTATTTGTGGTTCGACCGGTTGGCGAAGCGATTTGAAGGATTGGCTGTGATACATCCGGTCGACGAGCCGGCGGTTGGAGACTGAGTCATGAATATCTCCGCCCCCTTCATTAAACGGCCGATTGGAACGTCGCTGCTGACGTTGGCACTGTTAATGTCGGGAGTGCTTGCCTTCACCCGGCTGCCGGTAGCGCCGCTGCCGCAGGTGGAATTTCCGGTGATCCAGGTTGCGGCGAGTCTGCCGGGCGCCAGTCCGGAAACCATGGCCTCCGCGGTCGCGACCCCGCTGGAGCGGCAGTTCGGGCGAATTGCCGGCATCAATCAAATGACTTCGGTCAGCCAGCTGGGTTCGACCGGCATCGTGTTGCAGTTCGATCTTAGCCGCAATATTGATGCGGCCGCGCGCGATGTGCAGGCGGCCATCAACGCCGCGCGCAGCCAGCTACCGTCGTATCTTCCCGGCAATCCCTGGTATCGCAAAGTGAATCCGGCGGAGGCGCCGATTTTGATCATGTCGATGACCTCTGACAGCGTGACCTTGCCCAATATTTACGACCAGGCGAACTCGATTCTGTCGCAGAAGCTGGCGCAGGTGAGCGGCGTGGGGCAGGTGTATGTCGGAGGTGGCGCCAATCCTGCGGTGCGAGTGGAGCTCGATCCAAACCTGCTCAACAAAACTGGCGTTGGTCTGGATGCCGTCCGCACTGCTTTGGCGGCGGCGAATGCAAATCGCCCCAAGGGTGAAGTGGCCAATGCCAGCAGCGCCTGGACGGTCAACGACAACGATCAAATTACGCGCGCGGATGACTATCGCCCGCTGATCGTGGCTTACAACAAGAACACTGGAGCCGCGGTGCGACTGGGCGATGTTGGGGATGTGCAGGACTCAGTCGAGGACGCTCACATTTACGGCCTCTCGAATGGCAAACGCGCCGTGATTCTCGTTATTTTCCGCCAGCCCGGCGCGAATATTATTCAGACCGTCGACAATGTCCTTGCCTTATTGCCGCAGCTGCAGGCATCTATTTCTCCCGCCATCAAGATCGAGGTGGTCTCGGATCGCACCACCACGGTTCGCGCTTCCCTGCACGACATCGAAATCACGCTCCTGATTTCGGTGGTACTGGTTATTCTGGTGGTCTTTGTTTTTCTACGGACGGTGCGCGCCACCATCATTCCCAGCATTGCCGTGCCGCTGTCGCTGATTGGCACGTTCGGTGTGATGTATCTTCTGGGATACACCCTGGACAATCTGTCGCTAATGGCGCTGGCGATTTCCACCGGCTTCGTAGTGGACGACGCGATTGTTGTGCTGGAAAATATTACCCGTTTTCTGGAGCAGGGAATTCCACCGGTGCAGGCCGCATTTCGCGGCGCCCGCGAGATTGGATTCACTGTGCTTTCAATGAGCACATCGCTGATCGCTGTGTTTATCCCGATTCTGCTGATGGGCGGAATTGTTGGCCGGCTGTTCCGGGAATTCGCAGTTACGCTGAGCATCGCGATTGCCGTGTCTCTGGTGGTCTCGCTGACCACCACGCCCGCCATGTGCGCGCAGTTGCTGAAGCCGCTGGGCGAGGAAAAGCATGGCCACGCCTACAACTTCAGTCAAAAGATGTTCGACGGTATTTTGCGGATCTACAGCGGCGCCCTGGGCTGGGTCCTGCGCCACCAATTTGCGGTATTAGTGATAACAATCGCCACCGCGTGTCTCAGCGTCTATCTCTTTCAAGACGTTCCCAAGGGTTTCTTTCCGCAACAGGATACCGGACGGATTCAGGGGGCGGTGCAAGCCGCCCAGGATATCTCTTTCGACGCCATGAGCCGCAAGATGCGCCGCTACGTCGACATTGGGATGCACGATCCGAATGTTTCCAACATGATTGGCTTTTGCGGCGGCACCACGGCCATGAATCAGGGACGCATGTTCATCACTTTGAAGCCGCTCGGTGAACGAAAGTTAACCGCCGATCAGGTCATTGGCGAGCTGAGCAAGAAATTTGCCGAGGTTCCCGGCGCCACTCTTTATATGCAGGCCCAGCAGGATTTGCAGATCGGTGGACGTTTGAGCCAGGCGCAGTATCAATTCACGCTCCAGGGCGAGGACCTGGATCAGCTCAATACATGGGCGCCCCAGTTGCTGAAAAAAATGCGCGCCCTACCGCAACTCCAGCAGGTAAATACGGACCAGCAGGACAAAGGCCTGGAAGCCAACGTTGTCATTGATCGTGACACGGCTTCGCGGCTGGGCGTGGCGGCGGCCGACATCGATTCTGTTCTCTACGACGCGTTCGGGCAACGGCAGGTTTCGACCATCTACGAGCCGCTGAATCAGTATCACGTAGTCATGGAAGTGGCCCCGCAGTTTCAGGAGAGCCCGGATACGCTGCAGAGTGTCTACGTTCACTCGAGCAACGGCAACATGGTGCCGCTGTCCGCCTTCGCCCATTTTGGACCCGCCAACACCTCACTGGCCGTTAGCCATCAGGGGCAATGGCCTGCGGTAACGATTTCCTTCAACCTCGCCCCCGGCGTCTCGCTAGGTCAGGCAACCGATGCCATTATGAAAGCCGAGCAGTCGATCAGTTTTCCCGCCACCATTCACGCCAGCTTCCAGGGAACGGCGGCGGCATTCCAGGATTCGCTGGCCAACCAGCCGGTCTTGATTGTCACGGCGCTGCTGGCGGTGTACATCGTTTTAGGAATTCTTTACGAGAGCTACATTCATCCCGTTACCATTCTCTCGACCATCCCTTCCGCTGGTGTGGGCGCTCTGCTCGCGCTGAAAATGACGCATAACGAACTCAATGTGATCGGACTGATTGGCATCATCCTGCTAATCGGGCTGGTCAAGAAGAACGCAATCATGATGATCGACTTCGCGCTCGAGGCCGAGCGGAAAGAAGGCAAAGCGCCCGTCGACGCAATTTATGAAGCCTGCGTGTTGCGATTCCGTCCGATCATGATGACAACCATGGCAGCGCTGCTGGGCGGGCTGCCATTAGCGCTGGGAACCGGGACAGGTTCAGAACTTCGTCGGCCCCTTGGCCTCACCATCGTGGGCGGCTTGATCGTCAGTCAGGCCCTGACTTTGTTCACTACTCCCGTTGTGTACTTGTACATGGACAAACTGCGTCTCCGGTCCAGCCGCAAGAAAGGCCAGTTGCCGGGGCCAGTCTCGCCGGCGGCGAGCCACGCCGACTAAAACCGAGGCTAGAACCTCGCTCTAGCGGGTTATTGCGGAAAATGATTCGTCCAACCCTGAGCGCCTGGAACGCGCTACTGATTTTGCAGCAATCGCCGCGTTGCTAAACAGACGACGAAAAACTCGTAGACCGGCGTTTAGGGTTTGAAGGGGCGCGGCTTCCACGCGCCGGCAATTACCTCTTTAACGCCTTACGGCACGGCTTGGGGCCGTGCCCCTTCAAAACTCCAACGCCTCACGCGTTTTTCCGCAGCCTCCTAAAGCGATTCCCGATTCTATTTTTAAGCAGCCCGCTGGACCTCGCTCTTGTCCTGATTTCAAAGACGGACAGCGAGCGATTACTTTCGTTACTTGCTCGCCCGAAAGTACCGCAATAGCATCTGACTAAAGTGGGTGAGGATGTTTCGTGCTGCCGTAGTTACGATTTCGCTTGGAATGCTGTTGACCGGGGCGGGCAAAGCCGCGGGCCAAAGCAGCGGATATCAAGTAGTGTCGGTCGCCAACGGCGGGATAATAAAAGGAACGGTCAAGTGGTCGGGCGCGCAGCCCCACCTTACCACCTTTCCCATCACCAAAGATCCGCAAGTTTGCGATCCCGATTCGCATAAGACTCGCGACCTGGAACGCCTGGTGATCGGCCCCCAAGGCGGCGTCGCAAACACAGTCGTGTTCATTAAGAACATCTCCAGCGGAAAAGCGTTTGACTTGCCTCCCAGTCGGCGTTCCCTCGACCAGCATTTTTGCCGCTACGAGCCTCATATTTTATTGGTTCCGGAACGCGCTGCCCTCGAAATGAAAAGTTCGGACGCCACCCTTCACACCATTCACATGGACGGCGCCGCCACTTATAACCTTCCCTTCCCCTTCCAGAATCAGCCCATTACTCGCGAGATGAACACCCCTGGACTGGTCAACCTGAAATGTAATGGCGGACACGTTTGGATGAACGCCGAGATGTTCGTGGCCCCGCATCCGTACTACGCCGTTACCGACGAAAGCGGCGCCTTCCAGTTAACCGATGTACCGCCCGGCGACTACCAAATCGTTGCCTGGCACGAGGGCTGGCAAGTCTTAGGTCGGCAGTCGACGTTTGATGTTCTAACCGAAAAGAAGGTCGATCGCCCCATCTTCTCCGAATCACGGACCTGGGAGAAACCGGTCAATGTGGGCGGAAACACTACCGCAGTTGTAAACTTCGTGATCTCCGCCAAGTAACTCTGCTGAACTACTTCTTCTTTGAGATGAGCCCCAGGATTCTGCTCGCCAGATCGTCGGAAAATCCGAACCGCGTCTTAGCTCTCGAATAAAGATTGAGGACCTGCTTGTCGAGCCAGATCATCGCTGACTTTGCTATGCCATCGTCGGGCCGAGCTCGATAATTCGTCGATCGCGGAGAAGATTTGGAGTCTTGCTCAATGGTGTAGTAATAGAGGGCCAGGCTTTTGCGGAAGACACCCTCGGGACAATCCTGCGGATCGGGAAATCCATGCAATGACTTTTCGTTGGTATTGAAAATCAGCGCGTGATTGAGCAGGGGAAGGTATTTTGTCCTGCAGCTTCGCATCCCCACATCCCAAAGTTCGATGGCTCCGCCCCACTCCATGTGCCATTGCGGATTCAAATAAAGAATGAGGTTGACCCGCCTGCGCCAATGTTTGTGATAGTGGTGATGGGAGAAATCGGTGTGCACGTTGAGGAATCCGCCCCGGCTTGACTGGTGCAGTCCACCACCCTCGAGGCTGGGATCGGGAACCAAGTCTGGGATGCCAGTCAATTCCGAGAGCCAACTGACAAAACCCGGCGAATTCAGCTCATCGGTCACTTCTCTCAACCCCGGCGGAAAAAGCTCCCGTTTTGCCATACCGAGTTTGTTCTCATTGTGATGTTTGTATTGCGTCCACGCCTCAGTTTTGGGATTGGGAAATTCCGCCGCAATCGCACTTGCGACTTCGGGCTCGAGAAAGTCTGCCAGCAAAAGATGGGGGTAGGGGTCGCCCTTACTGTATTGTCTAGCCAAAACCGGCAATTGCAAACCCCATCTCGAGTAGGGAAACAGTCGCTCGTCTTGCCGCACCGTTTGCACACAGGACATCGGCTCTCATCCTCCAATTAAGCTAGTCGACACTTTCGGGAATCGGCGGGCTGTCCACACCAGCCGTATAGAGTTCGAATCGACAAGTTCGTGATATCTGCCTATTTTACCAAGTAAATGCGCATTACGTATGATTTGTGCCGCTCAGTGTATCTGGCAAATAAATAGGGCGGCATTTCGATAAGGACAATCCAGGCCTGCAACACCCGGCGGTTGCAGAACCACCCAGTCGACTCCATATTCCGCCTGCAACCGGCGGAAATCCTGCGCTCGAAACGTCTTCCAGCCGCTCTCTGCCTGAACCTGGCTAAGCCAGGTTTCCGCCAGCGGAGGAAACATGGTCACAGCCCCGCTATCTTTAACCGCATCGGCCAACATGCTTCGTTGCGCGATCGCCCGAAACCCATTCTCATCCTCCCCGGGAATATGCATGTGAAAAGGATCAAGCGCGAAGACGGCATCGCGCGGGGTATTGGCGCGAATCCATTCGAACCCTTGCACCCATTGGTTTTTCGGCGTGACTCCCGGCCATTCAATATGGGCGCTGGCGGGAAACAAGGCACGCTGAGCCACGAACATGCCTGCACATAGCGGAGCAAACAGCGCTAGCCATCGCCAGACTCGGTTCTGCAATACAAATTCGCCGAGTAATCCGCCCGCAAATAAGAAGAAAAGCACGTAGAGCAAATACAAACTTCGCATCGGCTGAAATCGCGCCAGGCTCTCAAATCGCGCACTGCTGGAAAGCACGACCCCTGCCGGCAGATACACCAGTTCATAAACAATCAACGCCCGGCACAGCAGGTCCAAGTTCTTCAACCCTCGCGAACGTGCCAGCCTGCTGAACCACCATAAGAGCGCCAGAGGCGCTATCGCGCCCACGAATTCGTACCAGTGCCATTGAAGAAAGTAGTGGAAGGGATGAGAAAGGGCCACCTGATGGTAGGCCTGTGACGGTGCGTCTATTAAGACGCCAAATGGCAACAGGCACGCCAGGGCGGCGCGCCGATCGAACCTCCTGATGCAAAGCAGCACAGCGCAGTAAGAAAGCGCATACACGGGCATGAGCGGATGGATGACCGCCGCAACTGCCAGAAATAATCCGGCCTGAAAATACTTTCTGTCGATGACTTTGGCAATGGCGAAAATCCCGGCGAACGCCACCAGGTTTCGCGGGTTGGTGTACTGATCCATGATGTACAAAGCAGTCCCGGCGACCGGCAGAGTCAGAAGCGCCGCAACTATCCCCACCCCGGCCCAGCGAGCTCTCTCATCACGAAAGCACTTGCCATTCAGTTCCCAGCACGCGAGCAGAAGCAGAAAGATGGAGGCCAGATACCAGAAGAACAACACCGCGTCGAGCGACAGATGACTCAGCCGCACCGAAGCGGCAATCAAGTTTGGGAAAAGCGTCAGACGCGCATGCGCTTCGAAGAACTGCGCGTTGAATGGGAATAAATCCGGCTGCAGGATTTTCTCGACCCCGGGAAGATAAATCTCCGCATCCTCAACCCAGGGGTGGTAGCCGTGAACCAGCAATGCTCCAAAAGTGAGGAGCAAAAGAAAACAGAAATCCTTGAGCTTCAAATCCTAGGCTCCCTGAAGGGCTTACGCCTAACTCGCTTTTAGGAAAGTAACTGATGCGGATTGTACATCGTGTTTAGGGTGCGTAGGCAGCGCCCGATAAGCCGGTTGGTCGGAAACACTCTATGGCTGCCACGAAACAGAGAAGCTCGTGCGCACTTTTGCGGCATCGCAAAACTAAAAAAGCGCCCCATGAACTCTTGCGAGTCATGAGACGCCCGAACAGCCCTCCCCCAGAACTGCTCAATCGCAGGCTACGTCTTGTCCCCGTGGGATGTAAATTCCACGTAGGTGCCAGTGGGTAGCACGATAGTGACCATGCTCCTTCTAGCTTTTTAACGGTTTTTCCGGTGTGGGAACCCCTTCCTCCAGCTCGGAGCTGGTTACGGCGGTAATCTATCTGCCGGGCATAACGATTGACGATCGCTGGCGGTGTCCTTAAATTCGCAACAGGGGGTTGTATGAAGGACATTCATGAGGTCCTGCGTCGTAAGCAGGCCCGCTACGCGCAACTAGCTAAGCAGATTGAGATGCTCCAGCAGGCAGCCGAAAAGCTGCGTGAGGTGGCTCCTCTATTGGCTGAGATTGAGGATGACGACGCTGCAGTTTTGTCCGAGGTCGATGAGCAGCCCAGCTCGGCGGCGAAGGCTGCGACTGCTTCCGCGGGCGGTTCGACTGCCCCTGCCAAGCCGGCCCGCGGAGTGGCTCCGCGCTGGCCCTAATTCGGCGTGATTCTATGCGCCACTGATGAGCGTTATGACGTTTCAAGCACTTTTGGTTTCCAAGGATGAAGAGGCGGCGGAAGTCTTGACTCCGCTGCTCTCCCGCTGCGGCGTGGGCGTGGCCTGCTGCGGATATCCCGAAGCTTTATGCCGCCTGACCGAAGAAAAGTTTGACGCTGTCATCGCTGACTTTGACGATCCCCACAGCGCTTCGCTGGTATTGCAAAGCACCAGTCAGGCTAGCGCAGGGGGTAAGGCCGTAACCGTCGCGCTACTGAGCGACAAGACAAAGGTGCGCAACGTCTTCGGCGCGGGCGCCAATTTCATCCTCTACAAACCGATTTCAGTGGAGCAGGCCGAAGCCAGCCTGCGCGCCGCTACTGCTCTGATTAAGCGGGAACGCCGGCGCTCTTACCGGGTCCCGGTACAAGTTCCGATACAACTTCAGATCCAGGACGGAGATCCCCTCGAAGGCATTCTCCTCGACCTCAGCGAAGATGGCATGGACATGCTGGCGGCCCAACCGCTTGGCCCCGGAGCCACGGTTAGCGCGAAGTTCAACCTCCCCGACAGCAATACAGAAATCCAAGTCAGCGGCGAAATTGCCTGGGCCAGCCCGAACGGACAGGCCGGCGTGCGCTTCCTCGATGTCTCTGAAAACCTTCGCGCCACGCTGAAAAGTTGGGTATCGGCGAATGCACCGGAAACTCCGCCACCCGACCCCGAGCCGGTATCGCAGTGCACCTTAACCGATCTCAGCCTGGGCGGATGTTACGTCGAAACCGAGTCGCCTTTTCCCGAGCAGTCGGGAATTACTCTCTGCCTCAAAGCTGAGGATATGGAAGTGCAGGCGGAAGGCTCGGTTCGGGTGATGCACCCTGGATTCGGCATGGGCATTGAGTTCGCCTCACGCACCACGGAGGAGCGCGCCCAGGTGGCAAGATTTATCGGATTCCTGACCAGCCGTCCGGGGATGCTTCCCGCATTGCTGATCACTCCGCGCATCCTCGCTATCGGCGACCACTATACTCAAGCCGAGCCGCTACCCACGGAGGAACTCGACGACCCGCTGCTCGAATTGCTGCGCAGTCATGAGTCGCTCAACCAGGAAGAATTTCTGCAAAAACTCCGCCAACAACGCAGTTCGGAAGAGGTCACTTCGGCCTGAGTTCGCTGGATGCTTCCGATTTCACCGAACCGATCCAGCAACCGCAGCCCGAGGCGCCAAGAGGCCCGCACGCCGTCTCTCGTGCGGACCCCTTTGGTGCCGGGTTTGTTCCACCTCGAATAAACGGAGTCTAGCGAGCGCTGGTTTCGGTAGGGTTTCAGGAAAGTTAATTTCCCGTGAAATCATAGGTGCAATTTCCACAGACTGTCGCTATACAAGACGCTGTTGAGTGGCATCCCAGATTGCTCATTTGTCCCACTTAAGCAACAATCTCTGAGCAGACACATCCAGATGCTGGAGGCGTTTCCCTGCTGAACTCGTTTTCTGTGAAGCGAAAGCATCTGACGCGGCAAGAAGATCCCGTCAATTTCGCTGGTGGAGGCATTTTTCTTTTGCCTCTGCTTATCGTGATGGCCACCGCCTTCCTCGTGATTCTCCCATTCTTCTTTCTGGGAAACGCCTCGGGACACGACTTCGAGTTTCACGTGAACTCGTGGATGGAAGTTCTCGGCCAATGGCGGCAGGGGATTCTCTATCCCCGGTGGGCTGCTCTGGCGCAGTACGCATACGGGGAGGCGCGTTTCATCTTCTATCCCCCGGCGTCGTGGATGCTGGGTGCCGCACTAGGTGCGCTGTTGCCGTGGAAGGCCGTTCCCGGCGCTTACGTTTGGTTGGCGCTAACGCTCTCCGGATGTTCCATGTTTCTTTTGGCGCGGCGTTGGTTGGATCGGCGCGATGCTATTTTTGCCGCGGCTTTCTATGCGGCCAATCCTTACTACATTGTGATTGTGTATTGGCGCAGCGCCTTCGCAGAACTGCTCGCGGGCGCACTGTTGCCTTTGCTGTTGTTGTACGTGCTGCGCTTGGAGGAGGAGCCAGAAGCGGTCGTGCCTTTGGGAGGGATCGTTGCCGCTGCCTGGCTTACCAACATTCCCTCTGCCGTAATGGTGAACTATTCCTTGACATTGCTGCTGCTGATTCTGGCCGTTCTCAAACGTTCGCCGCGCGTTCTCCTTCAAGGTGCAACCGCGGTTTTGTTCGGTGCGGCTCTTGCTGCATTTTTCCTGGTGCCGGCAGCCTACGAACAGAGGTGGGTAAACATCGCCGAAGTGTTGTCTCCGGGGGTTCGTCCTCAGGATAATTTCCTGTTCGTGAAGATCAATGACGTCGATCACAATCGTTTCAACTTACTGATCTCGCTGGTGGCCTCTGCGGAAATGATTGTGCTCGCGATTGCCCTGTTCCTTTCGCGTTCGTGGAGGCGCCGACATCCTCACCTTTGGTGGACGCTTTCCGGCTGGGCCTTACTTGCCTTGCTACTGAATTTCTCTTTCACCGCTTTTCTGTGGGAGTATCTGCCTGAGTTGCGCTACCTTCAACTTCCATGGCGTTGGCTGCTGTGTGTGAACGTGGCCTTTGCGCTATTTCTGACCATGGCTTCGCGGCGTTGGATTGTACGCTTGTTGATCTGCGTTGCGATGTTTGCTGTGCTGACTCTGGTTTGGCGGAACGTCCAAACTCCCTGGTGGGAGACGGCTGCGGATTTCGGTGAGATGCTGGCGCACCAGCAAAGCGGAGCAGGCTACGAGGGCACGGATGAGTATGTACCGGCTGGAGCGGATCCATACGAGATCAAACAAGACGCTCCTCGCGTGAGTCTTGAAGACGACGGCGTCGCGCCGGGCCGAGTTCAGCAAATCCAGATTCAACGATGGGGTGCCGAATCAAAATTGTTTAGCGCCGAGGTCAGCCAACCCGGGCAACTCGTGTTGCGGTTATTCAACTACCCTGCCTGGCGCGTCGAAGTCAATGGTCAGGTTGTCGCGACCTCTACACGCGAGGTCACCGGACAGATGTTAATCCCGGTTCAAGCGGGTGAGAACGGAGTGCAGATCACATTTACGCGTACCTGGGACAGAACTCTCGGAGTAATTATTTCCGGTGTCACCGCTTTTTTTGTTGCATGCTTTGTTATGGTTATGCTTCGGCGCAGGCGTTGATCTCGGGCGAACTCGCCTGAAATCTCTCAAGGTTACAGCAGTTCTCGAGTTCCTCTAGGGAAGTCAAGAACGGGAAGGGGACGGCTTCAGAGGCTGCGGGAAATTCTCGATTCGTATCAGGGTATGCCTTCAGGCATACTATACATCGCTGAAAATGGGTCCGGCTTCAGCCGCTGGGGATGCGCACTCTACCTCATCACGAGAACCGCCCTAGTAGAAGCTACAGGCGAAACCGAATCTTGCCAATTCCACTACAGCATTCCAAAATGTTGTTAGAAATGACAAGCGCAAAAACGTAGGCAAAAGAAGGCACTCATCCGGACGGTCGGCCAATGAATCACATTCTCATCGCAACCTCGAACGCGGGCAAGTTGCGCGACTTTGCCGGCGCAGCCGCGACCCTTGGCATAGAGATCACTTCTATTCCCAACTTCGCCGCGCTGCCTGCTGTGGTCGAAGATGGTGCAACTTTCGAGGAAAATGCGCGAAAAAAAGCGGAGGCTTACAGCCGCGAGGTTCTGGGCGAAATCGTCCTGGCTGACGATTCCGGTTTGGAAGTCGACGCACTCAAGGGGGCTCCGGGGATTCATTCTGCGCGCTACGCGTCCGAGGCCCCTCACTTGATGAATAACAATACCGACGACGAAGCCAACAACGCGCGCCTGCTGCGTGAACTCAAAGAGGTTCCCGCTGACAAGCGCAGCGCCCGCTTCGTGTGCGTGATTGCTGCCGCTCGCGATGGCCAAACGTTACAGGTGTTTCGCGGAGAAGCCGAAGGCATGATCTTGAACCGCGCTCGCGGCACGAATGGCTTTGGCTACGATCCTGTGTTCTACTATCCGCAGATTCAGAAAGCCTTCGCCGAATTGACTGCGGAAGAAAAAGCTCAATACAGTCATCGGGGCGCGGCTTTCCGGCAGTTTCTGGCGTGGTACCAGGTGGCGAAAAGGTGACATTGAAGACAGCGAGGTCGGCAAGCCGCAATGCCGGTCATCCTGAGCGCAGTAGCTGCTTCGCATAGCGAAGCGGCTACGGAGCCGAAGGACCTAATACCGCTCGCACCCCGGGATAAACGGATAGGAATTCTCACGGTGGTCCCGCGGGTCAGTCAGAATTCCCTAAGCCATCGACGCCGGGCTGACAGATCCTGGATCCTTCGACTGCGGCTGAGTAGGATAGGACAACGTGTCCCCGATCATCCAAAACGTCTTCACGCTTCCTTGACTTCCCTTCTCCCGCCACAACATAATAAAAGGTTCCGTTCTCATACTTGAACTCATAAGGAGCACTCTGTGGCGGCAACTGCCAGTCCTGCGGCTCCCCTGCCGATTAAAGGTGCCGTGGCTCCGTTGCGGGCCGGGCAGGGTTATTCGTTTTGGTTGCGCCGTCTGCACTCGCTTAGCGGGATCGTCCCCATTGGTGCTTTTCTCATCGAACACTTCATCTCGAACGCGTTCGCGACCCGGGGTCCGGCGGCTTACACAAAACAGGTTGAATTGCTTAGCAGCTTCCCTTTCGTCGTAGGGTTGGAGCTGTTTGGCATCTGGCTGCCCATTCTCTACCACGCGCTTTACGGCTTTTACATCTGGTATCGCGGCGACAGCAACGTGAGTGAGTATCCCTGGACCGGAAACTGGCTGTACACCTCGCAGCGCTGGACCGGCACCATTGCCTTCTTCTACATGGTCTGGCACACCTGGCATCTGCGTTTCACCGGGATTCACCTGTTGAGCTACCCGGCTGCCGCTTTTGGCAAGGTGCAAGCGGAGTTTCAGAGCCCGTGGGCGGTTGCATTTTATGCCGTGGGCATTCTCTGTGCTTCGTGGCACTTTGCGTATGGGCTGTGGTTGTTTGCGGCGAAATGGGGCATCACGACTGGTGACGGCGCGAGGCGCAGGTTTGGCTATGTCTGCGTGGCGATTGGGTTGTTGTTTGTTCTGGTGGGAGCAGTCACGATGTATTCATTCTTGAATACTCCGCTGCAGCCGATGGAACCGGCGGGTTCAGGAATGGAGTCGGTCGTTATTCGTTAGGCGTCACACGTTGAACTCCGGACGCAGCTCCGGCAGATTGGAATCTGAGCACGATGGCAGCAAATCCGAGAATCATTGTTATCGGCGGCGGACTGGCGGGCCTTTCTGCAGTCATCAAGATCGCGGAGATGGGCGGGCAAGTGGATTTATTCTCCATTGTGCCGGTGAAGCGCTCGCATTCGGTGTGCGCGCAGGGCGGAATTAACGCGGCCAAAAATCTCAAGGGTGAGGGGGATTCGACCTGGAAGCACTTCGACGACACCATTTACGGCGGCGATTTTCTGGCCAATCAGCCTCCGGTGAAGGCGATGTGCGAGGCAGCGCCCGGCATCATTGATCTGCTCGACCGCATGGGCGTGCCTTTTAATCGCACTCCCGAAGGCTTGTTGGATTTTCGCCGCTTTGGCGGGACGCTCTACAACCGCACCGCATTCGCCGGAGCCACCACCGGACAGCAGCTTCTCTACGCGCTCGATGAGCAAGTACGCCGCTACGAATCCGAAGGCAAGGTCAAGAAGTACGAACACTGGGAATTTCTCTCGGCCGTGCTCGACTCAAACAGGATCTGCCGCGGCATCTGCGCCATGGATTTGCGTTCCATGGAAGTGCGTACTTTTCCTGCGGACGCAATCATCATTGCGACTGGCGGCATTGGCGCGATCTTTGGCAAGTCGACTAATTCCGTTGTGTGTACGGGATCGGCACAGTCGTCGCTGTATCAGCAAGGATGTTTTTACGCCAACGGGGAGTTCATCCAGGTTCATCCCACGTCCATTCCTGGCGAAGACAAATTGCGGTTGATGTCGGAGTCGGCGCGCGGCGAAGGTGGACGAGTATGGGTTCCGAAGACGCCGGGCGACAAACGCGATCCGCTTTCGATTCCACAAAGCGAGCGCTGGTACTTTTTGGAGGAATGGTACCCGAAATATGGAAACCTGGTGCCGCGCGATGTGGCCACGCGAGCGATTTTCAAGGTTGTCTACGAGCTCAATCTCGGGATCGATGGCAAGCCGATGGTCTACCTCGACTTGACCCACATCGATGCCAAGATTCTCGACCGCAAGCTCGAAGGCATTCTGGAAATTTATGAGAAGTTCGTGGGCGACGACCCGCGCAAAGTGCCCATGAAGATTTTCCCCGGCATGCATTACACCATGGGCGGGCTGTGGGTTGATTTCAACCAGGCGACTAACATCCCGGGAATATATGCGGCGGGCGAATGCGAATACCAATATCACGGGGCGAACCGGTTGGGCGCGAATTCGCTCGTCTCCTGCATCTTTGGTGGATTTATCGCGGGGCCCGCGGCAGTGCGGTACGCGCGCGATCAGAAGGCGGCGGCGAGCAACGGCCATTTCGCCGCGGAACGCAAGCACGAGGAAGAAAACAATGCCATGCTGATGAGGTCGGACGGCAAGGAGAATCCTTTCCGGCTGTGGCGCGAACTCGGCGAGTTGATGACCGCCAATTGCACGGTGATTCGCTACAACAATAAGTTGAAGGAGACCGACGGCAAGCTCTGTGAACTCCTGGAACGCTTCCGGCACATCAATCTGAGCGACCGCTCGCAGTGGGCCAATACCAGCGTGGTGTTCGCGCGCCAGCTTTACAACATGCTGCAACTCTCCCGTGTAGTCGCGCGGGGTGCAGCGTTACGGGACGAGTCTCGTGGAGCACACTACAAGCCAGACTTCCCGGAGCGCGACGACAAGAATTGGCTGAAGACGACAAAAGCATATTTCGCCCCGGATGCGGATGAGCCGAGATTTGAATTCGAACCGGTGGATATTTCGTTGATTCCACCGCGTCCGAGGAAATACGACGCGGTGAAGTAACGAGGCGCTCCCCTCAATGCCCGTCATCCTGAGCGAAGGATCCATGCATTTTGCCCGCGTCGGCAAAGCACAGAGATTGTTCGCTTCGCTCAGAATGACAGATTGAGCTAAAGGCTAATCGCGAATGGCAAACAACAAGACGATCATCATAAAGATCAAACGCCAGGACAATCCCAAGCAACCGTCGCACTGGGAAGAATTCGAGCTGACCCACAAACCTGGCATGAACGTTATTTCGTCGCTGATGGAAATTGCCGCCAACCCCGTAACGCGCGACGGCAAGCCGACCACGCCGATCACCTACGACTCCAATTGTCTCGAGGAAGTTTGCGGTTCGTGCGCCATGCTCATTAATGGGCGGGCTCGCATGGCGTGCTCTGCGCTGATAGACAAGCTCGACCAGCCCATTCGGCTCGAACCATTTACGAAGTTCCCGGTGGTTCGCGATCTGGCGGTCGACCGCAACGTCTTGTTTGAAAACCTGAAAGCGGTAAAAGCTTGGGTTCCGATCGATGGCAGCTACGATCTTGGACCTGGACCTCGCGTGAGTCCTGAAGAACAAGAGCAAGCCTATCCGCTTTCGCGCTGCATCTCGTGCTGCAGTTGTATGGAAGCCTGCCCGCAGTTTAACGAGGACACCGGCTTCGTGGGCGCAGCCACGATTTCCCAGGTTCGCCTTTTCAATACTCATCCCACCGGCGCTGCGCTGAAACGGGAGCGCCTGGCGGCGCTGATGGGCGATGGCGGCATCCAGGAGTGTGGCTACGCGCAGAACTGCGTCGAGGTCTGCCCCAAGGATATTCCTCTGACGCGATCGATTTCCGAGGTCGGCGGCGAAGTTATGAAACAGGCGATCGGCGACCTCTTCCGCAAGTGACCTGGTTCTGCAAGTAAACGGAATGGGCCAAAATGGCCCACAAGTGACATTTTCTGGGACT
Source organism: uncultured Acidobacteriota bacterium (assembly GCA_963832245.1). Taxonomy (GTDB): domain Bacteria; phylum Acidobacteriota; class Terriglobia; order Terriglobales; family Acidobacteriaceae; genus JABDBE01. The sequence goes on along the minus strand of CAWHTG010000002.1, from coordinate 1,126,944 downwards.
CACACCACCAAACAGTGCTATAGTTCGCGCTTCGTTCCCGAGCCCTGAAGTAGTAACCGCTGTTTTTGGCGGAACATAGAGGCAGGCAATCCGGCGGTCAGAAACGGCATCTTAGCTGCAGCCATAAATGGCGGGGCGGGTGCGAGCGGGAGTAACGAGGGGTAATCTGGCCGAGATACTCTTTGGTAACCTCGCAACCGAAAGCCGGATTGGCGTAGCGTCGGTGATTTAGAATGGCCGCCTGCGTTAGCGCAAAAACGGTTTGAAGATTTGAGGCACACTTCGTGAAGTGCAAAAAAGCGCAAGTTTTTCTGTTGATATTTCTGGCCGTGGTAATGTGCGGTCAAGCTCTCGGCCTGCATCAGGTCGCGCCCAGCCATCACGTGCATCGCGCCAGCAAACGCAGGAGTCGCTTTCGCCGCGTCCTCTGGAACCCCGTATTCCGCCCCTCGCGCGATTCACTTTTGCGCCAGAACGAAGAAATTGACCGCCTGGAATTGCCGCGCATCCAGAATCAAGCAGAGCTCGACGAACTAATCGCGCGTCAGGAGTTGGTTCCAATTGTCGCCAGCCAAACCCTGCGTTTCGATCCGCGGCTTGATCCTGATCGCCGCTATTGCCGTCCGTGGACTCGCGACTTTCTTGACGATCTGAGTGAGGCTTATTATCAACAGTTCCATGCTTCGATTCAGGTGAATTCGGCGGTGCGGACGGTGCAGGTGCAGAAGAAGCTTCGCCGGCACAATCGCAATGCTGCACCCGAAAAAGGCGAAACTGCCTCATCTCACCTGGCCGGAATTACGGTCGACATCCAACGCCGGGGCATGACCAAGCAGCAGGTGGCGTGGATGGAACAATACCTGATGCCGCTTAAGGATCAGGGTCTGATCGAACCCGAAGAAGAACGTCACCAGTGGGTATTCCACATCGCGGTTTCCGGTCGCTACGCGGATTTGCGCGAGCCAGACTCAGTGGCCGGCCAGCAGCAGGATAGTGCTCAAGACGACCAAAGCGCACAGCCACCGAGCATCTTATCCATCAGCGATCAGCAAAGTGGTTTCGATTTCACACCCGCGTCCTTTAAATGATCAACCTGGCAGTAGAAAGACGAATTCCCTCCTTCTGCTTAATGGTTGTATGAATAGCTAACTCTTCTTTCGTCTCCAGCAGTCAACCGTATACAATCATTCATCTAACAAGTAAATTCCGCTCCCACTGTCGTACAATTCAAGATTCGTATTTATCACACTCAAGGAGCTCGCATGCGTAAATACTTGATTCTCGTTTCAGTCATCTTTCTGTCCTCGCTCACGTTATGGTCTCAGGCCAAATCGGCGACTGCTTCGGGCAAACCCACAGCGCTAATCGACACCACCGCAGGCAAATTGACCTGCACCCTCTTTCCGGACAAGGCCCCGATCGGCGTCGCCAATTTCATCGGCTTGTCTGACGGCACCAAGGATTGGACCAGCCCGGTCACCCATCAAAAAAAACATGGCGTTCCGCTTTACGACGGCACCATCTTCCATCGCGTGATCCCTAATTTCATGATTCAAGGCGGTGACCCGAGGGGCGACGGCATGGGCGATCCTGGCTATGCCTTCAAGAATGAAACTTCACCCGACCTGAAGTTCGATCGTCCCGGACGCATGGCCTATGCCAATGCCGGCCCCGGCACCAACGGCTCGCAATTTTTCATCACCGAGATTGCCTATCCAAGCTTGAACGGCGGATACACCATCTTTGGCCAGTGCGATGAAGCCAGCGTGACGCTGGTGAAACAAATCGCGCGCATGGGCCGCGACTCCAATGATCGCCCGTATAAGCCGGTAAAGATTAATCACATCACCATCAGCGGCGCGAATTAGTGTTCGTAGCGCCGGCGTCCCGCTGGCTGTCGCGAGGGCATCTTGCCCTCGCACTCCGAGATAAACGAAAGGAATTTCTATGACCCGTCAACCCGGAACTTATGCCATCTTTGAAACATCGGAAGGCAACATTGTCTGCCGTTTATTTGAAAAGGACGCGCCCAAGACGGTGGCAAATTTTATTGAACTCGCCGAGGGCAAACGCGAGTGGACGCACCCAGTCACCCGCGAAAAGAGCAAAGACCGCCTGTACGACGGCACCATCTTCCACCGCGTGATTCCCGAGTTCATGATCCAGGGCGGCGATCCAGCGGGCACGGGCATGGGTGGCCCCGGCTATCAATTCGAGGACGAAACCAAAGGCTCGCCGCACAAATTCGACAAGCCGGGAAAGCTGGCGATGGCCAACGCCGGTCCCAACACCAACGGCTCGCAATTCTTTATCACACTGGCTCCGACCACGTGGCTTACCGGCAAGCACACCATTTTCGGCGAAGTGGTGGAGGGCCAGGACGTCGCCCAAAAGATTGTGAGCGCACCCCGCAATCGCCAGGACAAACCGAACAAAGATGTAGCGGTGAAGTCGGTTGTGATCGAGAGAGTTTGAACGTTTTCTGAATAGCAACGCGTAGCTGTTAAGATCCGCACTGAAGTCCTTACGTGTAAGGGCACGACTTTCAGAGGTTATGGAAAAACTCCTGAAATGGCGTTTAGGGTTTGAAGGCGCGGCTTGCAGCCGCGCCGTGACCAACTTCTAAACGACTTACGGCATCGCTGGAAGCCATGCCCATTCAAGACCTAAGTGCCCAGGAAGTTTTTTCCGCAACCTCTTTCAGTCGTGCCGATCAGGCTACTCCAAAACTTCGGCTTCAGCCGCTGAGGCCCACGTATCCAACCTGAAGCCGGGAAATGCGGTGACGCTGGGGCTCAAGCTTCCACGAGCTTTCCGCACAAGTCAGGATACGTTCAGCCTCGAAGGCCGAGGTAGCAGGACCTTATCGGTATTTAGTAGAGTAGTGCTTCGACACAGAGCGATGTGGGGGTGGCATCTTGAAGCATGGAAATCATGACGGCACGGGAATCGACCGCAAGCTGCATAATCCGATTGAAGACCGGTTAATTCCGCTGGAATCGCTGGACCTGAGCCAGGTGCGGTCGGTCGACGACTTGGTCCGCGCGATGGGAAGGACCGCGTTTACCGGCCGGCAGGTGGGCGAGGCGGCAGACGTCCTGGAAGCGATGGCTCGGGACACGGACTGCTTCGTGGTGATGACCTTGGCAGGCGCGATGACCGTCGCTAAGCAAAGCTTGATCATCGCGGACCTGATCGATCGCGGGATCGTGAATGCGATTGTCTCCACTGGCGCGCTGATGGCGCATGGCTTGGTCGAGGCCACCGGACGCGCGCATTTCCGTTACAACCCGGACGTTTCTGATACTGAACTCTACGAACAAGGCTACAACCGGGTTTATGACACGCTCGAGCCGGAGCAGAACCTGGACGACGTGGAAGAAGTGATGTCGCAGATTCTGGAAGGCTGGGATCATAGCGAGGTGCTGTGCTCGTACAAACTGAATCACGCCATTGGAGCCCATCTGGCGAAGAACGCGAAAGGACAGAGGGGGATTCTGAAATCGGCTTACGAACAAGGCGTGCCGGTATTTGTACCGGCATTTACCGATTCGGAGTTGGGTTTGGACGTGGCGCTGAACAATCGGTTGCGCGAGTCGACCGGAAGGCACAAGCTCCGATTTGACCCGTTCGAAGATCTGGAGCATTTCGCGGCAACGCTGTTGCGTCAAACCAGGCTTGGAATCTTCACCATTGGCGGAGGCGTTCCCCGCAACTGGGCGCAGCAGTTCGGGCCTTTCTGTGAGCTGCGGCATCGCCGGCTGGGCGAGAACGTTCCGTTGAAGCGCTACCACTACGGTGTGCGAATTTGTCCGGAACCGGTGTACTGGGGCGGGCTCTCGGGGAGTCCTTATAGCGAGGCAATTTCGTGGGGCAAGTTCGTGCCCCCGGCAGAAGGCGGCAAATTCGGCGAGTTGTTCTTGGACGCAACCGTTGGCTTGCCGTTGATAGTGGGCGCCGTGCTGGAACGGCTGGGTAAAGGAAAAACGGCAGGCAAGAAGAAGGTGAGCGCAAGGAAGTAGCGTACGACAGGCCGGGTCGAAGACCCGGCCCCACACAGCTTCTAGTCAAAGATCAACACAGCCGAAGCGATCACCGTACTCCACAGACCGCGCTTGTCCCCCACTGCCGACTGGGTAATATTCGCGGTCCGCACGATCTTATTCGAAATCCGGTAAATCTCCTTCTTCTCGTCCCAGGAGCGGTCGGGATCGAACTCCACATTTAGAGTTGTCGCCAGCATCTCTGCCGCTAACTCCTCCGCATACTCCCCCGCCGCGTCGTCGGTCTCGCCAAAGGAGTGGTGCTCGCTCAGGTAGCCGTAGGTGTTGCGATCAGCCGGAATGGCCACACCAATACTGGCCGCAAGCAACCGATGCGGCTCCCGCGTCGAGTTTTCGGCCACCACCGCAAAAACGACTTCGCCAGGACTCAGATATTTCAATCCCTGCGAACGCGGCACCAGCTTGCATTGTGGCGGAAAAATAGATGAGACGCGAACCAGATTCTGTGCGGCGATGCCGGCGTCTCGCAGCGCCAGCTCGAACGACGTGAGACGTTCGCGATGTTTGCCGACCCCCTTGGTGAAGAAAATCTTCTTGGGGACCATGTCCTTTGACAATTCGTTGTTCCTCCGCTGCTTAGATGAGGGTCAAATCTACCATAGTGAATTGTAAAGAGAATATGAAAATTGGTTCACGGGGCAAAAAATTAAGCGCAGCCCGTATCCGCCGCCGGCAATCCAGAAATCTACTTGGCGGGCGCGACTGACTTCACTTCAATGGTGTCCCCGTCAGCTTCGCCCTTAACCGTGGCCTTCGCGGCGGCTAACTTGTCGAGTTGGTCGAGCGTAGCCTTGTCTGTCGCATCGAGCGTGTACACTTTTTCGCCTACGACCAGGGCGTACTTCGAGCCTTTCTGCACGCAGGCGCGGAGGCAGGCAGCATCGTCGCCCGGCATCATATGTTTGGCCCCGCACATGGAATCACTGACCGTCCCTGTGAACGTCTGGATCTTGGCGGCGAAGGAGGCTGGAGTTAGAGCTGTGGCCAGCAGAACGCTAGCCAGCGAAACCGCAAACTTCCGCGTAAATTGCATGAAATCGTCTCTCCTAGTGAGTTAAATATACTCACTCCCTTAGATGTATTTACTTGAAAGGCGGTAGCAGCAAATCCCAACGTTTTGGCGGGAGCTATCGCGGTTTCTGATCGAAACGCAGGGTTACGTCCACGGTCTTTTCCTGAGGATTGAGTGATTCGCGTACACTCACATTCCAGTCGCTCGCCAAAGACATTTCTTTGTCGACCTGCTCCAAAAATCGCTTGGGATAGCTGGAGTCATAACGATCGCCGCTATGCAGCTTCCAATCATCTTCTACGCGAGCCGTGGCGCGCGAGTCGAGCCCTCGGATTTCCAGGTCGCCCATGGAATAGACCTCGCCTTCCTGAATCTGCAGCACATACTTTACGGTGGAGTTCGCGTCGTCCATTTCCGGGTCGGGACGGATGCTGACTGCCATATACCCGCGTGTACCGTAGAGTTTCTTCATGGATTCGATGTCGGTATCGAGTTCCACTGCATTCGCCGGTTGGTTGAGTTGGGCATGAATCAATGGGCGAAGATTATCGGTCGGGAAAGCTTTGTTTCCCGCCAAATCGACCGCAGTCAATTTGTACTGGCGTCCGGGATCGACGGGAAAAGTAACGTCCACAACTGTTTCTTGCGGGCTGTCCTGCACAACTTTGGCTTGCGCATCTCCGAAGGCAGCCTTTGGATATCCCCGCTGCAGGTAAAGCGGAAGAAAGTTCTTGTCCTCTTGCGTGCGAAGTATGGAGCGGGAAAAATCTGCGCCTTGCAGCTTCTTTGCCGCCGTCTCCAGCACGGGTAATTCCGATTCCCCAGCACCGGCAAATGCAATGTTACGAATGTGGATGCGGGACCCAGTAACTGTGAAAATATATGCTTCGACTGGGCCATCTTCGTGGCCGGATCGAAGATAGTCGGCCCGGCCCTGCACATTGTGTGCAATCAACAAACCCTGCAGCGCATTTGAAACCTGGTCAGCCAGATCGCCAGCCGCCGGGAGTTGCCCCTGAAATAGCGGAACCTGGGCATGGATCTGGTCGAGCAGTTCCTGATCGGAAAACCAGACCAGGTTGTCGAATTTCGCGGGAACAAAGTGTTCGGCGTCTTGGACCTGCAGCTCAAGCTTGGTGCCCTCGGCAGAATATTGAAAGCTGTAAAGAACATCACCAAAAGCTCCGGTTTCACCGAGCACCCGCACGGCCTTTTTGAAATCGTCTTCGCTGACGGTTTGCCCGATCTGTAGGCCGCTCGCCGCGATGATTTCTTCTGCTTTGTAACGCTTGCTGCCAGTCGTCTTGACGGAAATAAGTTTGAAGGCCGATGGCGGGAGATCTTTGGGCGATGGCTTGGGTCTGGTTTGGGCAAACGCCGCGGATAAACAGAGAGAGGCGAGTACCAATATCAACTGAAACCCTGAGATGCGCACGCAAAAAGATTCTAACGCAAAGCACCGACGCTTGGATCAGCGCGCCTATTCGACAAAAGGGTTGCGATGCAAGTCTGGATCTCGGATTTGGCGGAGAACGCGGGGTTGTGGCAGGTCCGCTCCCGGAGCCATCAAATGCCAAGCTTCACGGAACACCTCGAAGTGGCCGCCGCCTCTGCATCCGGAAGGATGCAGGCCCAACGAGTGGCGTGACCAGATTTGGTTCACCGGGATTATGTACCAGATATCAAGTGGAACGATATACGCGACGAAGATGTCAATCTCCCTCGCCTTGTACGTTTTGGCTCGATGTCTGCGGCTGCTGTGGGAAGTGCTGAACATATAACCGCTTCGGTTGCCGGAGACTCCGCAGGAAGTTGACCTCACCTGCACCCGCCAGAAGCGCTCGCCCGAGTCGAGGATGAAGTCGTAGTGCTCCTTGTCTCCATACGGTTTGGCTACGCCAAAGCCCAAGCTTGCCGCCTTGTGCAAGAACGCGAGTTCGGCCAGGTCACCCTTTGCTTTATCACTTCGTGGACCGCGCACCAGCGGCTCGATATGCGATGTTGGCTCAGGATTGCCTGATTTTTTCTTCATTGGACTCCAATAAAAAAGGCGCGAGCCGGATTTCCGGTCGCGCCTGCTTGTTTTTGCTTCTATTTCCAGACTAGCAAATCGGAGGGGGTAAACCCGCCAAATTTGGAAATTTATATTTCCAGCTGAATCAGCAGGTTGGGAAGGGACAGAGTGTTTAGGGGGCTTGACAAGATTTCGGAACAAAGCACTTTTTGCGGTTTTCACCGGGATCGGCCCATTTCCTAGACTCTGTCATGCTGAGCGGAGTTGCCGTCGCGAAGCGATGGCAACGCAGTCGAAGGACCCCGCCAACGCCGGCTAGGGGAGTACGGTCGTCATCTCCCACTCCGTAAACCTGGAGCGACATGGGGAATCGGCTTTCTCGCGCGCCCACCCTTCCGCAAAGAGCGCGGAAAGGGTGGGGCACCCAAAGCCTTCCGTTTCCAGTAGAGGAGCCTCGATTTAAGCAGGCACACGGACAAAATGGCCAACCCGGACCGAGCGAAGCGCCGTCAGAATCGCTGGTATTCGAGGCAAAAGATCGGGCAGGCGGCTGGACTTTACGGATATCAAAACGACAGCGATTTCGCACCCCTTCAGGTTTTGCTCGTATTGCACCCCTCGATCAAGCGTCAGAAAGACGTCAAAACCGGAGTTCGCGGCCAAGAGCAACAGTTGACCGTTTTTCTTCCCCGCCCAGCCTTGTTCAGGAACGGTAGAGCATTCATGTTCTGGCAAATGGTTCTTGAGTTTTCTCGGAAGGCATTCGTCCAGCAGCAACTTCATGGAAGTTGGCTGACGACGAGCGATCTGGCGTGTTCGAGCGCACGAACTGCCGTTTCACGACTGACGGTAGGGAAATCCTCAAGGAACTCATCCAGAGTTTGCCCGCCTTCCAGATAGTCCAGCAAGGCCTGGAACGGGACGCGCGTTCCCCGGAAGACCGGCGCCCCCCCGAGGATATCCGGGTCCTTCGTAATCACCCCATGGTCTTGAGTAAGCATGCGGCTCTTGTGTCTAGTCTACTCCCAGTCGGGCGATCCAAGCCAGAATTCCGCATATCACTCGCATCTCGTTGTGAAGGACGGATGGGCCAGCCTGTGTCGCGCTCTTTGCGACGGGCTTCGGCAGTTCGGCCCTTAGCGTTCGCCCGAAGCCAGCGCATCGACGCCCTTGATCTTTACTGCGATGTCGATGAAGGCGAGCGCGGCGCGGCTTAGGGCTTTGTCTTTGCGGAATACTAGCGCGAGATCGCGGCGAATGGTGGCGTCGGAGATGGGGATGGCTGCGAGCGCGTTGGCGCGGATATCCTCCAGCACATTGGAGCGGGCGATGAAGCCCACGCCGGCATCGGCGGCTACGAAGCGCTTCAACAGTTCGCTGGAATCGAGTTCCATGGTGTAGCGCGGTTTGAGTTTGCGTTCGTAGAAAAGATTTTCCAGGGCGTCGCGAGTGTGGCCGACCTTGGGCACGACCAGGGGGAATTTCGCAGCTTGGGCAATAGTGGCGGATTTCATCTTGGCCAAGGGATGCTGCGGGGGAGCGATGATCACGAGTTCGTCGCGATGAATGAGGACGACGGTCAGCCGGGCGTCGGTCACAGGCAGAGAAACGACGCCGAAGTCGACCGAGTTGTCGACTACGGATTCCAGAATTTTCGCGTAATCGGCCCGCTTGATATTGACGCTGACGCCGGGATACTGCTTTTTGAATTCGGCAAATACCTCTGGCAGGATGTGAAGGCACGTGCCCTCGTTGGCTCCGACGACGATCTCTCCCCGGGGCACGCGCTCAGTCTCGGCGATGCCCGTTAGCATGGCCTTGCGCGATCCCACCATTTGTTCGGCAAATTTCTGGAAAAGCTTGCCGGAGGCCGTGACTGAGACTTTGCCGCCAGAGCGGTCTAATAACTTTGCGCCCACTTCTTCTTCGAGGGAACGAATCTGTGAAGAGATTGCGGGTTGGGTACGGAAGCGCCTCTCCGCGGCACGGGAGAAAGAATTGAGCCGCGCGACTTCGAGAAATGTTTCAAGCTGATCAAAGTCCATAGGAGCAGTTTCAGGAATCGCTCGGGGCGCGGGGTGATTGTAACAGGGCGGGGACGCATGGTCAGTTTCTCAATTGTTTTTCCCCCCTGAACCTCGGCCCTTCAGGCCGCCATTACAATGTTGGAATGCCCAGGGACGGCGCGATCCGGTATTCAGCGAAATCGTTCATGTTGACGATGATCATCTTGGGCTGCTTCTTTATTATTTCACTGCCAGCAATGGCGCAAGGTCTGGCCGGCGAAGATTCACCGGTCAAACCGCGGGAGAGCGATGCCGCGAAGCCCACGTTGTCCACGGTTCCAACAGCCCAACCGATCACGCCCGCATCTCCGGAACACGCGTTCTGGGATCGTACCAATCTGCTCCTCTTTTCCGGAATCGCCTTCACTCGGGGCATGGATTACGCGTCTACGCGCAACTTTCAGGCACGAGGCAGGCAAGAGATACTTCTTCCCGACGACGTGGTCAACAATTCGGCGGGATTTGCTAGCTTGGAGGCGGCGGCGACTATGACCTCCATTGGCATCTCTTACTTGCTGCATCGCACTGGCCATCACACGCTCGAGCGCTGGTTGTCGATTGGCCACATTGGGGTGACAGGGTTTGGGGATGTCCGCAACTACGCGCTTGAGTCCAGGCATCCCGCGGTTTCAAGCCGTCCCTGAGCGCGAACTCTTTGCGGCAGGCGAGATATGGAACTTGTTCGCCATCGCGAACGTAGTATCATCAGCACTGCCCGTGTGCAGGGAGATGTGTATGCTTCGAAAAACCGGTCGCACCGTGGTCGGCATTCTTGTGGTCTCAGCGCTTTTGGCCGCTCCAGCATTAGCACAACGGGGTTCTGACCGCGTTCAGATCAACCATGACATTTTTCTCGAGCCCGGACAAAAGGCGGGCGACCTCGTTTGCGTGAACTGTTCTATTTTTGTGCGCGGCGAAGTGGGTGGCGATGTGGTCACGGTTCACGGGAACGTCGTGATCGAGCAGGGTGCACAAGTGGCCGGCGGCGTGACGACCGTGTTGGGAAATCTTCGCATCCAGGGTACGGCCCAGGTTCGAGGCGATGCGGTGGCCGTTGGCGGAACGGTTCGAAATGAGCCTCAAGCTACCGTTGGTGGCGATATAACGTCGCTCGGAGGAGCCGGCTGGACAGTCCTGATTGTCTTGTTGCCGCTGGCTTTCCTTGGTGGGTTTATCGCCTTGATCGTGTGGCTAGTCGCGCGCGTGCGGAGGCCTACGCCCGTCGCAGCCTAATTCAGCGGGACGCCACCTACCATCTTCGGGTGCCGAAATACTTTCTTACGCCGATGGTGTTGTATCGTCCCCAGGGGCCGTTATTTCCTAAGTCTGCCGGGCCTAGATTGCGGTCGCGCGCGCCCAACCGGTCGAACAGGAAGTGCTGGGTTACGCGGAATTCGAATCCCTTGGCTATGTAAACTCCTAATCCCCAGGAATGCTCGATGCCGATGGCGTCAGGTGACCAGGTGTAGAGGGTGTGCGGAATAGTCTTGCCAAACAAAAATGCGGGTTGGCCAAACAGCATGAACCTGCGGAACTGGCCTTGGCCAAAGGGACGAACCTCCAACAGTCCAGAAAGCATGTAGCGAGCGAACATGCTGCAAGGCGCGTTCACGCCGCCGTAGCTACCGGCGTTTCCGGCGCATAAATTTGGATCAATCTCATTGTGCGGAGGAGCCAGGTCAACCTGCGCGTAACCCCAGAACATGTCGCGAGGAAAAAACATGCGGTCCGAGGTGTCGGTTACGGGTTCACTTTGTGCCTGTAACATTGCGGGCAACGCTAGACACAGGACTGTCCACAGCAGCAGCCGTTTCATGTGTAGCCTCCGGTAAGAATTATGTCGTTCGGGGAAGTTTCAACTCTTTGCTGGGCCTCCGACGATGCAGGTCGTTCTCGGAGCCTCCTGCCCAGCGTGCTTATGAGCCTGCTTTGGAAGAGACACATTGTACCTTAGGAAGTTTTGCGGCGAGAGCAGTTTCACACCTCGCATCCCATGAAGCACTGGCACTGCGGGCGAAGCGGGGAATCTGGTGTTTTGCCTGGGGAGACGACTGCCACTCAGCTTTCCAGCGGCAATTGGACGAGCGCTTCGCAGCCTTTTCCGTCGACGCGATTGTTTAGCGAAACACTTCCGCCATGAGCCTCGGCGATCTGCCGGCTCAGAGCGAGGCCAATGCCGGAGCCGCCGGGCTTGGTGGTGAAGAAGGGAACGAATAAGTTCGATGGGTTGGCGATGCCGGGACCTTCATCCTGCACGAATAGATGGAGCCGAGTTCCGTTTCTGCTCCATCCCACTCTGACCTTTCCCCCATTCTCGAGCGATGCGTCAACCGCGTTGCGGATTAAGTTGATCAGCAGTTGCTGGAGTTGGTCAGGATCTGCTTCCAGGGTGACTTCCGGTCCAGGCTCAATATCCACGGCGGCGCGTGTCTCCAAGCCAGCCGCAGTCCGGACAAGCATACTTACGTCAGTGCGGCGAAGTTGAGGCTTGGGTAGCCGGGTGAGGCGCGAGTAGTCGCGCATGAAACGGCTGAGAGCGTCCGACCGATCGACGATCACGCGCAGCCCGCGACGCAAATCGTCTTCCCAATCGGCGGCGCGAACTTCGCGTTTCATGATCTCTTCCAGACTGCCGGCGATCGAACAAATGGGAGCGAGAGAATTATTCAGTTCATGGCCGAGGACCCGCACCAGGCGCTGCCAGGCTTGCCGCTCTTCCTCGCGCAAAGCGCGGCTCAAGTCGGCGATCACGACGAGGTAATGCGGCTTGCCTCCCTGCCGAAAGGTCGAACGGCGAACCCCCCAGCGGCCGGTTTGCCCGGGAAAGTTTTTTTCGAGGGTACGCGCAGATTCCCCTTCCAAGCATTCTGAAATTCCCAAATCTTCAGCGCTCTTTCCGAGAAGACGCTCGGCATTTTGTGCCATCACCCGTTCGCCAGCGCGGTTCACAAGCCTCAATTTGCGATCGCCATCGAAAGCAAAAACAGCAACGTCGATTTCAGTCATCACCGTGGTGAGCAACGCGCTGGCTTCCATAGCGCCGAGGCGCTGCTCGCGCAGCATTTCCGAAAGGGTGTTTATTTCGATCATCAACTCGCCCAGAGCATCTCCCATTCTGGCGCCGCGAACGCGAAAAGAAAAATCTCCCTCCCGCAACGCGGATTGCATATTGGAAAGAGTTTGCAAGGGACGAATCACGGCTGAGCGCAAGGCGAAGGCAAAACCCAACCACACCATGACTACGAGGAAGGTAAGGGTCCAGCGTGTACCGAATTCGTGATCACCTGTCCAGAGCAGGACCAGCGCGAGCGCGATCCCGGCTGCACCGGATGCCAGGGTTAGGAGCAGAATCCGATTTTCGTGGCTTAAACGACGTTTGGATTTTCGCGGAGGAAGGGCCCGAGCCTGTGACCGAGACGTATCTTTGGACGCCATCGAGCCCCGAGCATGGTTAGCTGCTCCCGATTCCATATTTCTGCAGCCGTCTGTACAGCGCGCTGCGGCTTAAACCGAGCGCTTCAGCCGCCTGGCTGATGTTGCCACCAAAACGGTCGATGGCTTTGCGAATCAGCAGTGACTCTACCTCTTCGAGGCTGAGATCCTCCATCCGCTGGCTGGTTTCCCGCGGATTGCGTAGGCTCAAGTCGCTGACTCGTACCAGGTTTCCGCTCGACACTAACACCGCGCGTTCGACCGCGTGGTCCAGTTCGCGGACGTTTCCAGGCCAAGAATACTCCAACATGGCCTGCATGGCAGCTGGATCCAGCGTTTTCGCTGGCTTGCGATAGCGTTCAGCGTAGCGGTTCAGGAAATACATAGCAAGCTGCGAGATGTCTTGCCGGCGCTCGCGCAGTGGCGGAACATGAACCTCTACCGTGTTGAGGCGGAAAAGAAGGTCCTGTCGAAAGCGGCCAGCTTCAACCTCCTGATTTAGGTCGGCATTAGTGGCGGAAATAATTCTCACATCCACGCGGCGGGTTTGCGAGGAACCTACTCGCTCCATCTCGCCGCTTTCCAGCACCCGCAGCAACTTGGCCTGTTGACCAAGTGGAATGTTTGCGATCTCATCCAGAAAAAGTGTGCCGCCGTGGGCCAATTCGAAGCGGCCGATGCGGTCGGCGCGGGCGTCGGTGAATGCTCCCTTTACGTGGCCGAATAGCTCACTTTCAAAGATCCCTTCGGGCAAGCCCCCCGTGTTCACCGCGACCAGGGGACGAGACGCGCGATTGGAGAGCGCATGCAACGTCCGCGCCACGACTTCTTTTCCACAGCCATGCTCTCCCGTGATCAGAACGTTGGCGTCGGATGGGCCGACGCTGCTGATGAGCCGTAACACCGGCTGCATGGCCTCGGAGTTCGCAATGAATTTGGGGAGTCCTTCGGCTCGCAGTAATCGATTTTCGGCTTCAAGACGCTGCCCACGCCGTAGTGCGCCACTCAACTCAACTTGCGTACGCAAAACCGAAAGCAAGCGCGCATTCTCCCAGGGTTTTTGAATGAAGTCGCGCGCGCCTCGCCGCATCGCCTCGACCGCGACGTCCACGCTACCCCAGGCGGTCATGACGATGACCGGCAAAGTGCTGTCGGTTGCCTGAATTCTCGAAAGCAGATCGAGACCTTCCTGACCTGACGTAGTGTCGCGAGTGTAATTCAGATCGATCAGCACGGCATCGAACTCTCGCGATTGCAAAGCGTCAAGTACACCCGAAGGTGAGGTAACCGCTTCAATAACGAAACCCTCGGGCTTTAATAGCAGACGCAAAGCCTCCAGCACATCCCGTTGATCGTCGGCAATCAGCAGCCGGGCGGCGGAATTGGAGCTGGCTGGCATAGTCATAGAGAATAACGCGGTCGTGGTCATATCGTTGTCTCGTGCAAAGAGCTAATTACTTTGCGGCCGCGACTCTTCAAGTGCGGAATCCTTCCTGGGAGCCACCCCTGTGAAGTGGGGGATCTGCTGGACCTCGCCGCGCACCGCCTCTTCGATCTCAATCCCTGAGTGCGCCAGCGTCAGACCAGTGGCGCGATCCAGCTCCACAATCGATTTTTCGTAGGTGGACATGGCTTCCACAAAGTTGGATTCTGCCTGCGCCAGATCGCGGTCCGCCTGCAGCACCAGATTGCTGGAGGAGGCGCCCAGAGCTTTTTTTTTCTGCTCGACGTCGAAGGTCTGCTGCGCCAGGTCCCGGGCCTTGCGGGCAGCCTCCACTCGAGAGCGATTCTGCAGCAGGGCAAACTGTGCGTTCCGCACTTCGATGCCAATCTGATTCTGGAGTTGCTGCAGGTGCAGTTGGGCCTGACGATATTCCAACTGGGAGCGAATCTGGTCGGCTTGGGCTCCGCGGTTGCGCAGAGGAATGGTGAGATTGAGTCCTACTGCATAGTCAGGCGAGTTGTTCTTGAACAGATCGGTGAATGCGCTCGAGTACCCGGTCGTACCGACCGGCGCAACCGGCGGTCCCTGGTATTGAGAAGGCGGAGTCTGCACACCGGCCAGGCCGTAGGCTCCATACCAGGCAACCAAGTCTAAAGCCGGCTTCAACGCATTCGCCGCGGATTTGCGCGTGATCTCGCGATTACTTAAATCCATACGCGCTTCCGCCAGCTCGGGACGATGCGCTTGGGCATCGGAGAGCAAGTTCTGCAGCGGAGTCACTGGCTGCCCCTCCGCAATGCTCATGGTGTCCGTCGGGATGACGGAAGCCGAAGCGAGGACTGGGTCGCTCAAATCCCTCGTGATCGCATTCTTGACCAGGAGTTCCTGCAACTGTAATCCGTTCTGCGAGAGCAGCAGATCCTGGCTGCGGGATGATTCTTCGCTCTCCGCCTTCATTACTTCCATGGGAGCGATGGCGCCGATCTTCACCTGTTCGCGATCGTCAGAGAGCGTCTTCTCCGCCAGCTCGAGTGAACGTTCCTTGACCTTCACATCTTCGTAAGCATTCACCAAATCCCAGTAAATGTTTTGGATTTGTGAAACGGTGGCGATTACCTGGCCACGGAAGGCCACATCGGAAATCTCTCGGTTATTACGGGCGATGTGAATAAACCGGAAATTTGGCCCGAAGCCAAAACCCGCCAACAGGTGCTGGCGCAGCGTGAGCCGGAAGCCGCTGTCCACTTCGGGAGAGAGAATGGCGAAGCCGCTATTGCTGGTAATGCGGTCATTGTTAAATCCGAGGGTCATCAAAGTGCCTGAGCCAAAACCCTGGGTATAGCTGAAATTGGCAACGCCTACGTGCTGCTGCAGGGACTGTACGCCGTAAAGGACGGTGCTCGATTCCGGGAAGGTTGCGTGGTCAATGTTCAATCCTCCGGTAATGATGGGATCGAAGGAATCGATGGGAGTGCCGGTGCCGAGAGTGGACTGTACCAGTCCCGAAGCCCCTGTGCCCGCACCGCCCGCACCGCCGGACGTTCCGCCAGCTCCCGCGCCGGGTGCGCCGCTACCAAAGCCTCCGACTCCGCCACCCGGCGTACCCTGCACCAAGCCCGTGGCGACACCGCGCACGCTCTCGCCAGATTTGGCACGCATGATGTCGGTGTCGGCAATCGACAGATTGAACCGCGCAATGGCCAAGTCAAGATTGTTTTCCAGCGCCAGCGTGACCGCGTCACTGAGTGAGAGCCTGAGCTTGCCATTCTTGAGCACGGTCTCAACCCGGGGGGTATTGCCGAAGCTTGGCGGCGGCACTTGATGTGCGACGTAAGGGCTCAGCACGTAGGGGAAATGCGAGGCCGGTTTTGAATAATCGACCAGGTTCTGGGCGGTCGTCTCAAGCGCTGCCAGAAAAAATACAGCAGTAAGTATGGCTTTCTGTGTTGTCCGTCGTTGCCTGTTAGAAGACGAGCTCATGACTTCCCCGATCCTCGGTTAACTCGTAAAATCTCTACCTCGACTGCTGAGCCGCCACTGGACTCGCTTCCGGGTTTGCAGGGTCGTTCACGATCCATCCGTCAAATAGCTGAATTGTCCTGTCGCTGTAGGCGGCGTTGGCCTCGGAGTGTGTCACCTGAATGATTGTGGTTCCCTGCTCCTTCAGTTTCTTGAACAACTCCATGATTTCTTTGGCTTGGCTGGAGTGGAGGTTGCCCGTGGGTTCGTCGGCGAGAATCAGCTTGGGATTGCCCACCACCGCGCGCGCGACCCCTACTAATTGCTGCTGACCGCCGGAAAGCTGGTTGGGATACAAATCTTTTTTCCCGACGATCTGAAAGCGATCGAGAATCTCAGCCACCATACCTGCTCGCTGCGAGCGAGGAATGTTGCGGTAAGAAAGCGGAACATCCAGATTCTCGTACACCGTGAGGTCGTCGAGCAGGTGGTAGCTTTGGAAAACAAATCCAATATATTTCCGATTCAGATCGGAACGTTTCTTCCGGTCAAGTTTGTGTACGGCGTGTTCGAGGAGATGGTACTCTCCTGACCAGCTGTCATCGAGCATGCCAACAATGCTCATGAGCGTGGACTTTCCCGATCCTGAAGGCCCCATGACCGTGACGAACTCGCCCTCGCGAATATCGAGATTAATGCGGCGCAAAACATAAGTGACCCCGGCCCCGGTTTTGTAGGTGCGTTCGATATTGCGGAGTTGAATCATTTATGCTCTTGGACACGAACCCGGTTCCTGAAGCCTACCCTGTGCTATCCGTCTGCTAGGCCCTGTAGCAGGTTCGATCAGCCGACCTCGACACTCTCCTCGACGACGCGACCGTCAAACATATGAATGGTGCGCTCGGCGTGACGCGAGAAGCGCGGGTCGTGGGTCACCATGCAGATAGTCGCGCCTTCGCGATGCAAATCGCGCAAGAGGTTCATCACGGCTTCCGCGTTGCGAGAATCCAAGTTACCGGTGGGTTCGTCAGCCAGCAGGATAGCGGGCGAACCGGCCAACGCTCGCGCCACGGCCACGCGCTGCTGTTGACCACCCGAAAGTTGCGAGGGATAGTGTTTTGTCCGGTGGTTCATCCCTACCCGCTCCAATGCATTGTGTACCCGCTCCTTACGCTCGTTCGCAGGCATGCCGCGATAAGTGAGGGGCAGTTCCACGTTCTCGTAGACCGTCAAATCGCCGATGAGGTTGAAACTCTGGAAGATGAATCCGATTTCGCGATTGCGGATGCGCGAACGCTCGGTGATATTCAGATTCGCTGCGGCGTGTCCATTCAGCACATACGTGCCGTCCGTGGGCGAATCGAGCAATCCAATCAGCGCCAGCAGCGTCGACTTGCCCGAGCCCGACGGCCCGGCAATCGCCACATATTCTCCCTTGCGAATTTCCATATGAATCCCGGACAGCGCGTGGGTTTCCACCTCATCGGTGAAGAAAACCTTGGTGATGTTTTCCATGCTGATAATTGTTCCCGCGTCAGCCATTGAAGTTGCCTTCCTTTTTCAGCGTCCCTCCTATTCCAGACGAACGCGATCATAAGAATCCCAGCGAGACATGTCGGAAAGAATGACCTGGTCGCCTTCTTTGAGTCCCCGCAGAATCTCAACCGTGTTCACCGAGCTGCGGCCCAGCTTCACTTGCGCGCGCACGGCATTACTCCCATCTGCCTCCAGCTTGAACATTCCCACCGTGCTCTGTTCCTGGCCGAAGGCCGGGCGTCCCACGTACAACACGTTGTCCATCTTTTCCAGATCGATGGTTCCATCGACACTGAGATCGGGGCGCGCCCCCTGCGGCAGCTTGGCGTCCAGGTTTACATCTACAGTCACTGTCCCATTCACTACAGACGGATCAATTCGCACAACGTGACCAGGAATTACTCCGTTATGTGTATCGACGGAGGCGGGCTGCCCAATCTGAATATCCTTGGCCTGGGTTTCGGCGATCTTCAGCTCGGCTTTCAGACGTTGCGGCTGCACGACTTTCGCCAGCGTGGTGCCGGGGGCCACAAACTGCCCAATTTTCAGAGTCTGCTCTTGCAGAACCCCCTCGATTCCGGCACGCACCCGCAGGCGGTCGACTTGACTCTTTTTCAGCTCCGCCGACGCGCGAAACTCTTCGACTTCCGCCTGTTTCGCCTGCAACTGAGCTTTAAGCACTTCGCTGCTGTTCACCAGCCTCTGTTTTTCGATGTCGTTCTGGGTAGACAACTGCTCCGCTTTCTGGTGGGAAACGTTCATGCTGAGCTGCGAGATGACCCCGAGCTTGGCCAATTCCGAGTCGATGTCGGCCTGCATTTTCGCTTGGCTATATTCCGACTGGGCCTGCGCGGATAAGGATTTCTGTGCCAGCACCTGGCTGGCCAGCGCCACTTCCAGGTTCTTGTAATCGGCTTCGGCCGCTTTGAGCTTCCACTCGGAATCCAGCGCTTCCTGCGTCAACTGGGGATTGCTCATCTCGAGGAGTATCGTGTCGGCCTTTACTTGAGCTCCGGGAAGTTCCAGGATCTTATCCACGCGACCCTCGGTGACCGCTGGTAGAAACTGGATGGATCCTTCCATTGGGACCAGCGTTCCCAAGCCCCGGACCTGCCGCAGGACGGAACCACGCTTTACTGTGTCGACCCAGACTGTGGACCGCTCCACCGTAGGTGCAGCGGGTTTCAGCCGATAGACGCCCATCGTCACCAACCCGACCAGCACGATTCCGACGACCGCATAGAGGATCCGGCGACGACGACGCTGAGCTAGGACGGACGGACGGGCAATATCCATTTGTTTTACAGGATGGCACGCACACGTCCAGACTGCTAGTTGTGTAAAGTACGTGCCTCTAAATGCTTAGCAGCAAACAAGACAACCATCGATGAACCTGCTCTGTTCACTCATGGGAAGCAAGTGTCCGAATATGGACACCATCCGCATCTGCCCGCTCCTCTCAACTCCATCTGGCATGTCGGCTACCGTCTCAGTTTGCCTTCTGTGCTTTTTCCGCGCACTCTGCGGCCGTTCCCAGCGTTTTAAGTTTTTTGGTAAGACTCGGAAAACATAAAATCTTGAATCGCACAGAACGCTGAGAACGGCCGCAGAGTGCGCGGAGATCATTTCTTAGGCGTGTGCCGGTTGGCTGAAACTGACACACCATCGGCGGCGTCCGATTTCTCGGGCGTGCCTTGAAAGCCTTATAATTGTCGGTTTCCCAAAAGCTCTCTGGAGGATACGTGATGGCGGTCTCATATAACGGCCTTCCGGTGCCCACCAATGGCGCTCGGATCACCTACAGCAACGGGCGCTACCAGGTGCCTGATAATCCGATTATTCCTTTCATTGAAGGCGATGGCACCGGCCGGGATATCTGGAAAGCATCCGTGCGCGTGTTCGACGCCGCGGTGCAGAAGGCCTACCACGGCCAGCGCCGCGTGGTTTGGTATGAAGTGTTCGCGGGCGAGAAGGCGAAGGCCGAATTCGATAACTGGTTGCCCGATGACACCGTGAATGCGATCCGAGACTTCCGCGTCGCGATTAAAGGTCCCTTGACTACGCCCGTGGGCGGCGGCATGCGCTCACTGAATGTCGCTCTGCGGCAGACTCTCGATCTTTATGCCTGTGTCCGTCCGGTGAAGTACTACAAGGGCACGCCTTCGCCGGTGAAACATCCCGAACGCATGGACCTTGTGATCTATCGGGAGAACACTGAAGACGTCTACATGGGAATTGAGTGGGAGCAAGGCACGCCAGAAGCTGCCCGGCTCATCGAGTTTCTGAATAAAGACATGCTCAAAGGAGGCAAGAAGCAGATTCGGCCGGATTCAGGGGTTGGCATCAAGCCGATCTCGGTGACCGGAAGCAAGCGTTTGGTGCGCATGGCAATCCAGTTCGCTTTGGACAGCGGCCGCAAGACCGTCACCTTGATGCATAAAGGCAACATCCAGAAATTTACGGAGGGTGCTTTCCGCCGGTGGGGCTACGAATTAGCTACGCAGGAATTCCGCGACAAAGTTGTCACCGAGCGCGAGAGTTGGATCCTCGACAACAAAGATAAGAATCTGAAGCTCACGGTTGAAGAAAATGCCAACTCAACCGAGCCCGGACTGGAGTTTGCGACCGAAGAATTTCGGCAATCCATCTACCAGGAAGTGCGGGATGTTCTAAACGCGATTTATGCCACTCATGGCAAGGGCGCGTGGAAGAAAAAACTGATGATCAACGACCGCATCGCCGATTCGATCTTCCAACAGGTAGTGACCCGCGCGGATGAGTACTCGGTGATCGCCACCTCCAACCTGAACGGCGACTACATCTCCGACGCTTGCGCCGCGCAGGTCGGAGGTTTGGGCATCGCCCCCGGCGCCAACGTCGGTGATGGCTACGCGATTTTCGAAGCCACCCATGGCACCGCTCCCAAGTACGCCGACAAGGACGTGATTAATCCCGGCTCAGTCATTCTCTCCGGAGTGATGATGTTTCGCCTCATGGGCTGGACTGAGGCGGCCGATCTCATCGAGCACGGCATGGAGCGCACCATCGAGCGAAAGCAAGTCACTTACGACTTCGAGCGGCTGATGGAAGGCGCGACCAAGGTGAGCACCAGCCAGTTTGCTGGGCACATCATCGAAAACATGGACGCGGCGGTGTTGAGCGCAACGCGCTAAATAGCGAAGCGTCGCTTCAGCGGTGCTGCAAGTGCTGCACGATCAGTTGTGCCTTCGCGGTCTAGGAAAAAGACCATTTGGCGTTTAGTTTTTGAAGGGTCGCGGCTTCCAAGCCGCGCTGTATTACGCCTTAAACGACTTACGGCGCGGCTGAAAGCCGTGCCCCTTCAAACTCGCGACGCCCGAGCGTTTTCCGCTGTGTCCTTTGTAGCAATTGAATTTCATCTTTTGATCTCGAAAGGAACTTATGCGTAAGAAAGTTACGGTTGTAGGCTCGGGAAATGTGGGCGCCACGGCGGCCCACTGGATCGCTGCCAAGGAACTGGCGGATGTGGTTCTCATCGACATCATCGAAGGGGTCCCGCAAGGAAAAGGGCTGGATCTGCTCGAAGCCATGCCCATTGAAAAACGCGACTCCCACATCATTGGCACACAAGATTACGCCGACACTGCCAATTCCGACATCGTCGTCATTACCGCCGGCATCCCGCGCAAGCCGGGGATGAGCCGTGACGACCTGCTCAACACCAACCACAAAATCATGAAAGATGTGGTGGGCAAGGCCGTGCAACACTCGCCCAACTGCATTCTGATTATCGTGTCGAATCCGCTTGATGCCATGGCTCAAGCCGCCTACAAGATGAGCGGCTTCCCCCGCGAGCGCGTGATCGGCATGGCCGGCGTCCTCGATTCCGCGCGCTTTCGCGCCTTCATTTCGGAAGAATTAAAAGTCAGCGTGGAGAACGTGACCGCGTTTGTCTTGGGAGGACATGGCGACACCATGGTCCCCTTGCCGCGTTATTCCACGGTGGCCGGCATCCCGATTACTGAGCTGATGGATGCAGCGACCGTGGCCCGTCTGGTACAGCGCACCCGCGATGGCGGCGCCGAGATTGTGAAATATCTGAAGACCGGCAGCGCCTATTACGCGCCGTCCGCTGCAGTGGCGGAGATGGTTGAGGCCATTTTGAAAGATAAGAAGAAGATCCTGCCCTGTGCGGCATACTTGGAAGGCGAATACGGAATCAAAGGTCTTTATGTTGGCGTGCCAGTGAAGCTAGGCGAGAAGGGGATCGAGCAGATTATCGAGATCAAATTAACGCCCGAAGAAAAGACGGCTCTGGACAAGAGTGCCGAAGCGGTGAAAGAGTTAGTCGCCGTGATCGGAGTGTAGGCAGTTAGCCGCATTTCCGGACTGCCCAATCTTCATTACTGCGGGGCCAGCGAAATGCGCAAGATCTGGATATCGTGCAATTCGTTTGGCGGCGGCGATGGCTGCCCTGCTCGCCACTTGTGAAGCTGCGTATTTGCCATGAAAAGGAGCGAGTCGCCGTCAAGGCTACCGGTGGTAGGATTTTCGAACGCGGGATTATAAGTTTCGAGAATCTCTGAGCGTGTGATCTTGCTCAGGCTGGGATCGAGGTAAAAACGCACCACCCTCCCCGGATGAATCGCGTTTTGAATTCCAACCAGCGACTGCCGGTAGAAATACATGCCGTCGATACTCGCATCAATTACATCTGATGTCTTCTGCAGAGGGACGGCAGTCTTGGTTCCCAGGTCAGCCCGGTAAATGTCAAAATCCCCTGCAACGAACGATATTCGTTCGTCGTCACTGATCGCGATTCCGTTGGCGCCGGCAACCGTTCCCGGTGCCAGAAACAATTCGAGTTCGTGGGATCCCGCGGTGGTGCAATACACGGAGCCTTCCAGCGTGTTTGTGACGTACGCCTTCCCAGTCGAGGGCACAACCGCGACATCGTTGAGGAATCCCGAGGATTTGCTGGGCGCTGCAAACGTAGCGATGCGTTTGCCCGTGCTGAGGTCATACTTGAAAAGGCCCTGCACTGCACCTGCAAGTTCCGCGGTTTCGCCGAATTTGGAACTGACGGCCCACAATTCCTTGCGGGTTTCGTCGACGTGCAGTCCTGCCACGTATGCCAGGCCGTCCTCGCCTGCCTTCACTAGATCATGTAGTTCTCCCGTCTTATCAGTCCACACGATCTTCCTCTGTACGCTGCCGGCGTACACCCGTCCGCTATACCGGGCGTAAGCCATTCCCTCTGGAAAAAGGTTCGGTTCCTTTATTACGAATGCAGGCTCACTCTGGATTTTTGCTTTGTTCTTGACGCGGATCTCAGCAACGATTGATTTGAATTCAGACATATCTCTGAGGTATAGGAAGTCTCGATATTCACCTGGATCGAGTCCTCCCTTTGCGTCCGCGACTTGCCGCAGAAGCTTCAGAGTCGCGGCGGTATCGCACTTTTCCGCATAGTCTGCCGCAAGGTTGTAGAGCACCACTGGATCATCGGGATGAGTATTTCTTACCTGTTGAAGATGGACAATTTCAGATTCGACGTCAGAGGAATTTGTGGGCGCGCACTGGATTGCTCCCGCCTGACCTAAGAATTCAAGCATTGCAACCAATAAAGGCCAGACGCGGAATCTGGTGTGAGAAGCGAATCTCAAGGTGCACACTCCGGCAGGGCGGTTTCAAGTCAGATTAGTGTGACCTTTTTTGTTGGAAAAAGTTAGCAACCGAGCCCGTTAAGCTTGGAGCTGGGATAAGAATTTAATCCAGCAGAACCCGCGCAAATACGTCATGGTCCACGTTGCCGCCGGTGGCGACCAATCCCACGCGTTTTCCCTGCAGCGATTGCTTCTCTCTCAGGGCAGCCGCTAAACCCGCCGCACCTGCGCCTTCGACTACGTTATGGGTGTCGGTGAAGTAGATCTTCATGGCCCGGCGCATTTCTTCTTCGCTCACACGTACGACGCGCTCGACATTCTCCAGCACCACCGCGAGCGAAGCATCATCCGGCATGCGGCAAGCCATTCCATCTCCCAGCAGCGTGGTCACTGGAGCGGCGACCTTGCGTCCCGCTTCAAAGGACAGCGCGTAGGCAGGCGCACCCTCGGGCACGACGCCCACGATTTTAGTCCGCAGGTTCAGGCCATTGCGGACCGCGCAGCAGGAGCAGATGCCCGATCCCTGCCCAATGGGGACGTAAACGATGTCCACATCGGGCAGCGCGGAGAAAAATTCGAGCCAATAGGTGGCAACTCCCTTGACGATGTCGCGATGATACGGGGGCACGAAGTGCCAGCCGTGTTGCTTTGCGAGTTCCTGGGCGTGCTCTTTCGACTCCTGAAAGTCGCCGCCGAACTCGATGAGATTCGCGCCCTGCGCGCGCATCGCCGCATTCTTTTCCGCAATATTTCCGTGCGGCACCACGATGTGCGCCGGCACCTTGAACCGCCTCGCGGCCAGTGCCACGGATTGGCCGTGATTGCCGCGAGTTGCCGTCACCAGGCCGGGGACGGCATTCGATCCACGAAACAGCTCCGCCACATAGACCACCGCTGTGCGAGCCTTGAAAGCTCCGATCGGAGTGTGGTTTTCGTGCTTGACCCAAACCTCAGCTCCCAGCCGCTCACACAGGAGAGGCCAAGCGATCTGCGGTGTCGGCGGCATGACCGCATACACCAACCCTTGCGCATCTTTGATTTCATCAATCGTTGGCAAAGGCGCCGCTATAGTGGATTCTGTCGTCATAGGGAATCTAGTTTCATGTAAGCCGAATTAATTGTGCGCCGCCGGCGGCCTGGCATCGTTCGGCCCGCAGTTCTCAGGGTCCTTGCCGCAGCGTGGACAGAGAACCTCGGCATTCTTGTCCGCCATCTCTTGCAAGAATGCCGCAAAAGTTTGGCCGCAATTTTTGCACAACACTTCCATTGTTGGTTGCTCCATAGTCTTCAATTCCAAAAATCGAAATCGATTCGTGAGCTCATGCTCGTTTCCGAGCGCCTCAACCTTTAAGTTTGATGTCACAAGCATTCTAGTAAATTCAAAACATTCAACTACACTAATTGTTTTCACAGACGAGGACCAACCACGTGCATAAGTTTGCCATCAAGCTTTGGCTTGCCACTTTAATATCGCTGATCGTTCTGGTATCGGCCATCGCGCAGACGATTCCTGCAGAATTTTATAGCGGACTCAACTGGCGGCTCATCGGGCCGTTTCGGGGAGGCCGCGTGGTCGCGGTTGCCGGAGTTCCTGGCAACTCAACCACCTTTTATTTTGGTTCGGTCGGTGGCGGAGTTTGGCAAACTACCGATGCGGGCGTCGTGTGGAAACCAATTTTCGACGGCCAACCGGTGGCTTCGATCGGTGCACTCGCGGTTGCCCCGTCCGATGCAAAAGTCATTTACGCGGGTACCGGAGAATCCGATATTCGCTCCAATCTGTCCTCCGGTGACGGAGTTTATAAATCCACTGACGGTGGCCAGACTTGGACCAACATTGGCCTGCGCGAGACTCGCCAGGTCAGCCGTATTGTTATAGACCCGCAAAATGCGAACATCCTCTATGTCGGCGCCTTGGGGCATGCTTATGCTTCGAGCGATGAGCGCGGTGTCTACAAATCAACCGATAGCGGCGCCAATTGGACCAAAGTGCTGGATCAAGGTCCAGACATTGGCGTTGCCGACCTAGCCATCGCCACCCAGGATCCTAAGCTTCTATTTGCCACCACCTGGCGAAGCCGGCGTCCTCCATGGAGTGTCTACGCTCCTCTCGACGGTCCCGGCGGCGGGCTTTTCCGCTCGCACGATAGCGGTCAAACGTGGTCGCGCCTTGCTGGGAACGGATTGCCCGAGGGAGACTGGGGCCGTACTGCCGTAGCCGTTGCGCCCAATGGCAAGCGAGTTTACGCACTCATCAGCGCTTCCAAGAAACCGGGACTCTATCGCTCTGACGATGGCGGGAACACGTGGTCACTTCAGAACGAAGACCTCAGGCTTACCAGCCGCGCCTGGTATTTCGGAAATATTACGGTCGATCCAAGTAATCCGGATGTGGTTTATATGCCCAATGTGGCGCTCTATCGCTCCGAAGACGGAGGTAAGACTATTTCGATCGTCCGCGGCGCACCCGGCGGGGACGATTACCACCAGCTTTGGGTTGACCCCAAAGATTCTTCGCGAATGATTCTCGGCACCGATCAGGGCGCGACCATCAGCCTCGACCACGGCCAGACCTGGAGTTCCTGGTACAACCAGCCCACTGCGCAGTTTTATCACGTGATCACTGACGATCATTTCCCGTACGTGGTTTATGGGACTCAGCAAGATACGGGAAGCGCGGCGGTGCGCAGCCGCAGCGATGCTGGACTGATCACGCCTCGCGATTGGTTTCCCGCCGGCGGCAGCGAGAGCGGGTACATGGCGCCCGACCCGAAAGACCCCAACATCATGTACCTCAGCCAAGCGTACGGAGGCGTTTCCCGGTTCAATCTCCGAACTTCATTCAGTCAAGACGTCACCCCTTGGCCGGAGTCGACTTTTGGCGTTGACATCAACCTCCGCAAATATCGCGACCCATGGGCGCCGGTGTTGTTGTTCTCTCCGATCGACAAGAAAACACTTTATCTTGGGACACAGTTCGTGATGCGGACGCTCGATGGTGGGCTGCACTGGGAAATCATTA
The DNA here is from genome assembly GCA_963832245.1 of uncultured Acidobacteriota bacterium. Taxonomy (GTDB): domain Bacteria; phylum Acidobacteriota; class Terriglobia; order Terriglobales; family Acidobacteriaceae; genus JABDBE01. The sequence continues at coordinate 1,100,750 of CAWHTG010000002.1, read as the reverse complement.
GTCCCGATCTGACCGGATCGACGCAGCAGCCGGGCGACAAGAAACCCGAAGGTCCACCCACGGTTGAGAACGCTAAGCAGCGGGGATACGGCGTGGTCTTCACCATCGCGGCTTCCAACTTGAATGAAAATCTGATCTGGGCGGGAAGCGATACAGGCCTTATCCATCTCACGCGAGACGGCGGAACAACCTGGAAAGACGTCACCCCCAAGGGCCTCAGCGACTGGAGCAAGATATCGCTGATTGAAGCCTCGCACTTTGATCCCGCCGAAGCGTATGCCGCTGTGGATCGGCATCGCCTCGATGACCAGAAACCGTATCTCTATCGCACCCGCGATTACGGGACGACCTGGCAGTTGATCACCGAGGGCATCGGCGCATCTTCATTCGTGCGGGCGGTGCGCGAAGATCCGCAAACTCGGGGCTTGCTCTTTGCCGGAACTGAACTCGGAATTTACGTTTCCTTCGACGATGGCGACCACTGGCAACCGTTGCAATTGAATTTGCCCACAGTTTCCATCCACGACCTGGTAATTCACGGAGACGATCTTGTCGTGGCGACCCACGGGCGTGCCTTTTGGATTCTCGATGACATCACGCCCTTGCGCCAGGCGCACGATGTCACGAAAGCGGCAGGCCCGTGGTTGTATCGGCCGGCCACGGCCATTCGCGTCGACAACGACAGCTTTCTAGGCTCGCCCTTGCCACCGGAGGAGCCCACCGCCAAAAATCCGCCCAATGGCGCTGTTATCGATTACTATCTCAAGGCCGCCGCCGAGCATATCAAGCTCGAGATTGTTGATGAGCAGCAGAATCTCGTTCGCAGTTTTTCCTCGGATGATCCCAGAGAGCAGAAGCATCCTAACCGTCCTATCGCCGAACGCTGGTTCCCGAAACCAGAAGTACTCGAGACCGATCCCGGCATGCATCGCATCGTCTGGAATTTAGCCTGGGGCGACCCGAGCGGGAAAGCCGCGGATCAGCCCGCCGGAGACGAATATCGAGCTCTCCGCAGTCCACGCGCCGTTCCCGGCAACTATCAAGCTCGCCTCACCATCGACGGCAAAACTTTGGCTCAGACGTTCAAAATTGGTATGGATCCGCGATCCCCCGCAACCGCCCGCGACCTCGAGCAACAACTCCAGCTCGGCCGTCAGGTTTTCGCGGAAGCCGTCAGCAGCCGGCAAATTCTATCCGAGATCAAATCAGTCCAAAAACAGCTGTCTGATTTGGAACCTAAGCTCGGCGGCAATCACGCCGATCTCAAATCCGCGGTATTACAACTGCAAAATGAAATCCGCAAGATCCTAGCCGGCAGCGGAGATTCCACGCCTAACGCAGCCGGACTGGAAAATGCCAACTCCGGCCTAGCTTCTGCATTAGCCGTCGTCGAGAGTGGCGATCGTGCCATACCTCCGCAAGCCATCGCTCTATATCACGAGTCGAGCCAGACATTGAAGCTGCGCGTTGCGGATTGGAATCACGTCAAAACAAACTGGCTGCCGGAGCTGAACCAGCACCTGCGCCAGAAAAAAATGGCGCCCATCGTCATCAGTGAACTTGCGGAAGAGGAGGTCGAAGGTTGACGTCAGCCTTGCAACAATGTAGGCGCGGGCGTCCACGACCGGTGCTGGCCAAGTTGAAATCTTCGCGCACAGCTAGCTGAACTGCTCAGCCTTCCACAATTTCTGCCCGGCCAGCGCGTTGTAGAACCCCCAAACCGCAAGAGCGACAACGCTCAATAGCGGGAGCAACGTACTGGTGGAATACCAGGATGAAAAATCCAGACTAACCGGCACATTCAACAGCATGTCCGTGACAAACAGGCCGACTGCCAAAGAAACGAACCCGAAGCGTAAGACGACGAGCGCAGCGACACCATAAAGAAGTGTCCAGGCAGGCCCCTCGATCCATGGGTAGTCGCTTCCCAAAGTTCTGAGCGCGACCCATATCGCTACGAATACAATCGCCGCCAGCCATTCTTTCCGCAGCAGCACCCGCAACACGAAGAGCAGGAAAAAGAAGAGCAATGTTCCCTCGATTGCCCCCGGAATATGCAATAGCCACGCTCCGATCGCATGACGGCCTCCCATAAGATAGTCCGTCGAATAGAATTCAGGAGGCGCCCCGTTTCTCATCGTAAGCAGGCCACGCACTTGAAAGATCACGATCCAAACAATGCCGAGAATTACTCCAAACAACAAATCGCGTCCTACCAGCGGATCGCGCAGTTGACCGATTAACAACCGGCTCCAGGAGACCAACGTTTGCGGCCAATGGCGGCGAACATAGGGCTCCAGCGAAAGGTACAACGTCCATACTAGACCGGAGCCAAAAAGCGCGGTGCTGACGGCCAGGATGAATGGTAGAAGCATGTCGAGCGCGGGAACGATGTGCGCCCCGCATACCCACAACATCATCAGGGTTGCAAAAACCACATAGGCCAGGCGCAAGGCACCACGGCGATCTCCTCGCCCTCGTACATAGTTTCGGCGTGCCAGAAATGCAGCCCCCGCCACAACTGACAGTACGATGCCGAGAAGAAGGAAATTGCCCGCTCTTTGTCCCGCCGTCTTCGGCGGATCTGGTCGCATGCGCAGCGGTCTGCTCCAGGGCCCGATCATCGAAAAAAACACGGGCTTGCCCTCAAATGCTGCCGCCTCAATACGCAATGGGCGGTTCGTGCCGGGCCAGGCTCCAGTCCAAGCCGCCCTGGTGTCCGATGTGGCGAGTGAAGTCCAGATGGGCTCTGCCGGCTTGAATTGCGCCATGTCGAGCCCAGCCTCTCGAAATAGCACATTCCAGTCGAATGCCGGCGCATGCGTCCCAGCTTCCTCCACTTGTGGCGGGATCGCCTGGAAAAATGTCAGCCGTCCTCGCGGATCCAGTGTCAGGTTGATCATTCCCGAAAGGACCGGTGGTGGATCGTCTTCGGTTACCACTCCTGGGGTTAGGAAAGAATCGTGAAATGCGGCGCCTACCAAGTATTGCGCGGCTTGCCGGTAGAAGTATTGTACCGGCGATGGCCGGCCCGGGAGCACTTCTTCCCAACGCGGATGTGGCTTTTCATTCTTCTCCACATAATTCAGGAAATCCATGTCGTAAGAAAAGTCGCTGAAGCTGTCGACTGGCTTATCTGAATACCCGAGACGGCCGACCATTTCTTTTGCCTTGTGCGTCAAGACTTCCGGCGATTGCTCCAGGCCGATTTTCCCCACGCCGCCTGTCCTAATCGAAAGGTAGGCGACCAAACCCAAACCAACAATCGCTGCCGCGAGACAAAGGATCGCGATGCGCGGCGCAAGTCCGGTGGTTTCTCCCGCTGCCGCGACCATCTGCGGCGATGGCGTCTCACCCGCTGCCAACGCCGCCGCGAGCGGATCACCTCCCGGTAACGCTGCGGCAACACTCAAAGCCGAACCCATCCGCCGTGCCGGATCAGCTTCGAGACAACGCAAGATTACCCGCTCCACCGCAGGATCCAGATCTTTCACCAGGGTGGAAGGTTTGCTGGGCGCCGATTCACTGCGCACACGCACCAGTTCCGGCAAAGACTCCACGCTGAAGGCACGCTTGCCCGTGAAAATTTCGTAAAGGACCAACCCCAGCGAGTAAACATCGCTCTTGGCGTTGACCTCTTTGCCTTCCAGTTGCTCGGGAGACATGTACGCCGGCGTGCCGCTCCTTACGTCGCTTCCAGGAATTTGATCCACCAGTCCCGCCAGACCGAAATCCGTAATCACCACTTGGCCCCGGCCGTCGAGCATGATGTTGGCCGGTTTCAAATCGCGGTGCAGCACTCCTTTCGCATGGGCCGCGGCCAAACCGGCGCACAGCTGGCGAGCGATTTCCAAAGCTTTGTCCGCCGGCAACCGCCCAATGCGCCGCAACAACGACGCCAAATCCTCACCGTCCACGTACTCCATGGTGAAGAAGGTGTGACCATCTACCTCGCCCACGTCGTAAACCCGGCAAACATTCGGATGGGAAACTCGGCGCGAGAGTCGAACCTCATTGCGGAAGCGCTCCAGCAAAGTTTCGTCGCGGCTTGCATCTTCGGGGAGGAATTTGAGAGCAACCGGCTGGCCCAGCGTGAGATCATCGGCGCGATACACCTCGCCCATGCCGCCTCTGCCGAGCAATGCAACGATGCGATAGCGCCCAGCCAGCAGCAGGCCCGGAAGAAATCTGCCTTCCGCCAGCAAGCCACCCGAAGAGGTCGGAGTTTTGGGACTTGAAACTTTCACAGCCGCATCCGTAGGCGTCCGTCCCAATTGTTTGGGCCTCGACTCTACATAATCCATGGTAGGGAGATCGTCTGGGGCGTTGCCCGCCACCACGACCGCACCACAAGACGAGCAGAAGCGCCCCGCCTCAGGAACTCGCGAACCACAGGATGCACAGGTGGACATCAACATCTCCGCTTAACAATTTACCGCTTGCCCAGCGCTTGCGCCAATCGCAGGGGGAATGCAAAAAGTAAAACAACTTTACAAGCCCTTTACATACTCCAACCATAAAAAAGAATAAAATGTGGCTTAAGCAAGTGTAAGGCGGACATTTTTGTCCGCCGCCATCGATTGGTTATTGGATTTTCATACAGGAGAACTCAGGTCAAGAAGCGGACAAGAGTGTCCGCTCTAGGCGGAAACGGAACACACTTCCAGCGGAGCCAAAGACCGTCACCGTATGTGCAACCAGAAGTAACGTCGGGACCGAGATGAAAATCGTGGTAACCAACCGCAACTTAACGCCATTTTTTGTGTTTAAGCCAACGAATTCGTTCTGGCCTCTCGCACCACGGAAAGCGAAGTGAATCATATGAAAACAAGATCTCGAATCTGGGTGTCGCAAATATCATGCATGAGTATTGCTCTACTGATGCTGGCTCTTCCGCTTCCCGCGTTAGCTGCGTTGGGCGGCGACGTCTCGTCGGTCCACGAAGATCAGGCGCAGATGAAGGGCACGCTGAAAACTACGCAGACCGCGGCCTACACTGTGCATGAAATCAAAGCCTCAGCCGGCACTGTCGTCAACGAATACGTTTCCCCGGCGGGAAAGGTTTTTGCCATCACTTGGCACGGACAATTTATCCCCAACATGCAGCAACTGCTGGGCTCGTACTACCAGCAGTTCTCCGACGCCGCTGCGGCCCAGCGCCAAGCTCACGTCGGCCGCAGGGCGCTCAACATCCAGCAGCCCGGTCTGGTTGTCCAAAATGGCGGGCACGCGCGCTCATATTCTGGCAAAGCTTACGTCCCGACGATGTTGCCGCAAGGCGTTACCGCGGATGAAATTCAATGAGGAGAAAAACGGTGCGTAGCCTTCTGATCTTACTCGTAGTCGGTGCCTTGGGTTTCTTGACGGCTTGCGGCGGCGGTGGTAGCACTCCAGTTGGCGTGCCGACCCCACCGCCCGCCGGGCAGAACATTGTGCCCATCGTCGTGGACGGGGGCCCGCCGGGGGTCGGCTACACCAATGGTGCGTTTGTCAGCGTGAATGTCTGTGTCCCTGGCACCTCCACCTGTCAGACCATTGACCACGTCCTGGTGGATACCGGGTCCTTCGGTCTGCGACTTTTGGCTTCGCAGGTTACTATCAGTCTTCCGGTGCTTAGCGACGGCAGTGGCGACACCCTGAACGATTGCATCCAGTTCCTGGACAATAGCTTCCTTTGGGGAAACGTGGCCCAGGCAGACATCAAGATGGCAGGCGAGGTGGCAAGCTCTACTTCTGTGCAATTAATAGCCACTCCGGCTCCGCCTCCGACCGGGTACCTAATTCCTGCCGGTTGCACAGGAACCCCCGAAGATACTCAGCAGACCCTCGGCGCAAACGGCATCTTGGGCGTGGGTCCGGAACCATTTGATTGCGGCACAGGCTGCGACTCGGTGGCGAACCCTAGCGGTCCAATCCCGGCCGTTTATTACCTCTGCAGCCCAAGTACAGGTTGCGGCAGCCCGACATACGTTTCATGCGGCGCGCTCTGCAACGATCCCGCAGCCAATGCCCAAGTGACCAACCCAGTATTCAACTTCACTGGGGACAACAATGGGGTAATTGTCGAACTTCCGGCAGTTACCAGTGCGGCCACAAACGTGAGCGGAAGCTTGATCTTCGGGATCGGTACGCAGTCGAACAATGCGCTGGGCAGCGCAGCCGTACTTCTGCTGACTAACGATAACTTCACCACTGTCTTCAGCGGCCAAAATCTAAACGCCAGCTTCATTGACAGCGGCTCCAACGGACTTTTCTTCCCTAACGGTATCGAAACCAACTTCACAGGCGGCAATATTCCCATCTGCACTACCAACACATCTTTCTACTGTCCGGCGGCGCTAACCCCATTCTCGGCCACGAATGAGTCGGGATCGACGAACAGCGCCGTCAATTTCAGCGTTGACAACGCCGATAACCTTTTCACCCAGAACCCGACCGCCTTTGCCTTCGTCAACCTAGCTGGTCCACAAGGCTCGGGAGTGTGCTCGACTACGAACACAACGGCATGCAGTTTCGATTGGGGACTGCCCTTCTTCTACGGTCGCCACGTGTTCACGGCCATAGACGGAGTAACGCCCCCGACGGGGGTTCCAGCGGGTCCGTTCTTCGCCTATTAACTCTGGACGATCAATTTGTCCCTTTCACAGTGAACCTCGGCTACCCGAGGTTCACTTTTTATGGGAACGGCCGCCCGGCTGCCCGGTCGAGCGAAGCTCGACGTGCAAAGCACACTTCCGAGTTGGAGCATCCCTCCCCTCCAATTACACTATCCAGCATGAAGAACTTTGAGAGTCTTAGTCAGCGCGAAATCCTGGCGTTGGCCATTTCCCTGGAAGAAGAGGATGAACGCATCTTCGCTGATTTTGCCGAAGGACTGCGTCAGGACTTTCCCGCCTCCGCCGCCGTATTCGAAGGCATGCAAGCCGAAGAATCCGGACACCGCCGCAGACTGATTGAGCTATATCGCCAGAAGTTCGGAGAACACATTCCGCTCATCCGCCGCCAGGATGTAAAGGGTTTCGTCGAGCGAAAGCCCGTCTGGCTGACGCGGCCGCTCGGTCTCGACCTGGTGCGCCAGGAAGCCAGCGCCATCGAAGTCGAAACCCGCAGGTTCTATGAGAAGGCCGCAGGCCGCACCGAGGACGCCAGCATCCGCCAATTGCTCGATGATCTGGCGCAAGAAGAGCGCGCCCACGAAGACCGCGCCCAGGAGTTGAAGGAAGAAGAACTGAGGCCCGATGTCAAGGAAGACGAAGAGCGCGCCCGCCGCCGGCTTTTCGTCCTGCAGATTGTGCAACCCGGCCTGGCTGGTCTGATGGATGGCTCTGTTTCCACGCTGGCACCGGTTTTCGCCGCAGCGTTTGCCACGCGCATTCCCTGGGACGCCTTTCTGGTTGGCATGGCAGCTTCGATCGGCGCAGGCATCAGCATGGGATTCGCCGAGGCGCTCTCCGATGATGGCAGCCTCACCGGCCGCGGCCATCCCTGGGTTCGGGGATTGATCTGTGGCGCCATGACGGGTTTGGGCGGGGTGGGCCACACTTTACCGTTCCTGATTCCAAACTTCCGCATGGCGCTGGCCGTCGCCTGCGTGGTCGTACTGGTCGAACTCGGAGTCATCACCTGGATCCGTCATCGGTATATGGACACACCCACAGTCTCCGCCGCCTTGCAGGTCGCCTTGGGCGGTGCGCTGGTTTTCGCCACCGGAGTGCTAATAGGCAGCTCGTAGTCTTGTGGAGAGCCTCGCCGAGTGATGCATTGCCTTCAGAGTTCCTTTATTTCAACAAGCCGTACACATCGACCTCGGTCTGCGTCCCAACGTAGACCCTCCCGTTGGCGATTGTCGGCACCACGTACTTGGTTGCAGGGCCCGCTTTATCACGCGTTCCTGCCTGGGTGCTGTTGTAAAGCTCGGTGGCAACATTGGTGGCGTCGTAGGCACGGAGCACCGCAGGCCGATTGCCCGGATTCTTTCCCAGACCGTCTTGGCGTTCGATAGCCCACACAATACCGTTGTCCGCGCCGTTAGCGGAAACCGACGGAGTCGTGCCCACCGGAAAAATGTTTGAGCTCTGCGCCACCGGGGTGGAGGAAAGCATTCCATCCGCAAGCGTGTACATCCTCAAATTGTCGCCGACACCCTTGGCCGCATCCTGGAGCACACCCGCGAAGTAAACGTATGTGGCAGTCTGTCCCTTCCAATAGGCTGGTGCAGACCAGTATCCTGCAGTTGCGCCGGCAACAGTTTGCACAACGTAATCGCGCTGAGCGTGGAAGTGCCCCATCCTTTGTCGATTCACTACATAGATTGGACTGGCATAGCCGCCTTCGAACTGGTCGCAAGGCGCGCCTCCCTTGCCGGAGATGATCACTTCGTCGGCGACTTTCGCGGTTGCATCGTGGGGCAGAACCAACGGGCCGCCCGAACCCAGATCCAAATCCGATTGCAAGCGGCAAGCCTGATCTTTGGGCGTGAAGTAATCGATTACGTTGAATATTCCATTATTCAGCTTTAATTTCAGCAAGCTGTCGCCGTAGTCCGTTCCCCCCGTGTTGGCATCAAAGGTTCCATCTGCGGCTGCGGCATAAATATTTCCCTCCGAATCGGAGGCGACTCCGCCGCCCGCACCCCAGAGCCCGCCGTCGACGCCGTTGGGAGTGGTGTCGAACACCGCCAAGTGTTTCAGCGTGTGCGCGTCGTAAGCCATTAGCCACCCAGGCAAGATCGGTGGTCCCTCATGGGTGTATCCGGCCCAGGCGATGTAGAGCACATTGTTTCCGGTTTGCGAATCGGGCAGCAATAGCAATCCTGGCCGTTGACCGGCGTGTAGTGGATCGAACGAAATCCCGTTCACTGCCGCGGTAATCTCGACCGGGCCGCCAAACTTTTCCGCGTGGGTTGCCATATCGAGCGCATGCAATCGCTGCACGTAGACCGCATTATTTCCTTGTACCTCTTTGGTTCGAGCAATCACATAGAGCGTTTTGCTGGATGGATCGATGACGGGGGTTCCAGTGATGCCCACGATGGGGCATACGTGACTGACCCCGATGTCCTCGCAAGGTACCGCAGTCACATTAGGGGGCGCGGTGAAGTCCACTTTCCAGAGGGGTGGAGCGCCCGGCATGTCCGCATCAAAGGCATATACACGATCATTCTCTGTTGCCACGAACAGCACGTTGTGAATGCCCAGGCGCGGAATGCGCAGGCCTGGCCAATACAGCGGTTGTGCATAAACCTGTCCATCCACCGCATACGAACCCAGCTTGGCAAAACTCCTGGAGTTCACATTGAGGGGAGTGAGAACGGTCTCGCTCAAGTACTGACCAGTGTGAGCGTTGTCATTGTGCCAGGTGATGACTCTCAAGGAAGAAGCGGGCGGCCCAAGTGTACGTGCAACCAAGGCCCACGAGCACAGTGCGACCGCCATGCCGGCCAAGCAGAATAGACTAATTTTGGAAGGCATCGGGATACTCCTGATGACAACAGATGAGGAAGGTTAACACAAGATCAAATGCCTGAATCGCTCCGCAATCGCGGTTGATATGCTGTGTCCAACCGACGAAGGAAACCCGCAGCGGGCAAAGCGCTGGCTAGATTTGCGTCACCATGCACGAGCGGGACGCTCGCGCCTACACTCACGCTATGTTGCTCTTGAGACGCGGGGTACGAGTGCGAGGTTCGCTTGCGGTCTCTACGCGATTGCGGCCGGCCTTTTTCGCCCGGTACAGGGCTTTGTCGGCGGCCTGGATCACCTCTTCCACTTCCCTTCCCTTGGTTCCCGCGTCCGCGACCCCGATGCTGACGGTGACCGAGAGCCCGTCGAGGGATAATTCTTCTGGAAGATTACGAGGGCCGGTTCTTTTTCGAGGAGTAGCGCTCTTCTTGTCTTCGAGCCTGCGACCTGGGCCGCGAGGGGCGCGGCGGCGCTCGGGGGTGCTGCGAACTCGGAATCTGGATTCCTCGATTAGAGTTCTGAGTGAGTCAAGATGCGGCACCACCTCCTTTACGGATTTTCCTGGAAACAGAATTGAGAATTCTTCTCCGCCGACGCGAAATGCCTGTCCGCCTCCGCTTACGTGGGCTAGTCTGGAGGCGACCATGCTTAGAACCTGGTCTCCGGTGTCATGCCCGTAGGTGTCGTTGAAATTCTTGAAGTGATCGATGTCCACGACGGCGATGGAATACGGTGCTTCGAGGGGCAGCAGGGCTTGGTTGAAGGCGCGGCGCGCGGGCAGCGAGGTAAGTTCATCGTGATAGGCGAGGATGTAGGTATTCTCAATGATGGACGCGACCAAAAGCAGGGCGGCAGTCGCCCAATAAGCAGTGGCGACTCGATTCACTCCATTGGCTTGTAAGCCCAGGAAGGTCGCGACCAGCGACCAGAGCAAGCCTACCTCTAACGGCTTGCGATAGAGAAAAAATCGCACCAGCAGGACTCCGAAAGCCATGGCGAAACAAAGGAAGGCAAGCTGAGGAATTTTGGTTGCTTGAAATAGAGATCGATCCACGAATGCGATGTGAAGAAATGCCGGGCCGGTGGATTCTCCGGGACGGCAAAGAACGGCGACGAAAACGGACTCCAGAAACAACAAGAGCAGCCTGGGTGTGATGGCGGGAATTCCAAGGCCGCGCTCGCGTACCAGTGAAAGAACCATGAAGTTGAGCGGCACGAGAAGAGCGATGGCTTCAAAGGCAATGCGGCCGGGGCCGCTGGGCGCAGTTTGTCCGGCGGAAAAGAACCCCAGGGCGCGGTGTGCCAAAAGCAGCATGATCAAGGCGAAAAGAACACGGCTGGAATGGAATCGCCAGGCTAGCAGGATTCCAGCGGCGAAAACGGCGTAATAGTAGAAGTCAACGGCGGCCGCGGAGACGGACAAGAATCCGCCGTGCAAGAGCACCACTGCGGCCAGCAGCAGTACGCCTCCAGGCACGAACAGGGATTTTAGTGTTCCTTTGGTCACGATGTCCACGCGGCGCAATCCCTTAGGGGAAACTGTGTCTACAAATTATCGTCGGTTGAGCGAAGGGCGAGCGAGTGGCAGAGCAGGTTCGGGGCACCGTTCCCGTTTATGGAAGGCTGAGCCCTTCGTGCGATCAGTAATCGCCGATCTTCGACTGGTTCTTGCCTAGAATCGGAGGGAAGGTTAGAGAAACCTTATGCGCATTCTGATCGCTGAAGATGATTCCGCACTGGCCAGTTTTGTGAAGAAGGGGCTTGACGCCGAACATTACGCGGTGGACGTCTCCAATGATGGCGAACAAGCCCGCGCCATGGCGGGGGAATTCGACTATGACCTGGTGGTGCTCGACCTGAACTTGCCGCGTTTGGATGGGGTCGCTATTCTGCGTTACTTGCGCACCCGGAAACCGAGCATGCCGATCCTTATACTCACCGGGCGCACACGAGTGGAAGACCGGGTGCAATGTCTAGATCTCGGTGCGGATGATTATCTAGGCAAACCTTTCTCATTCTCGGAGCTGTCGGCGCGGATTCGGGCCCTGCTGCGGCGCTGCCATCTTCCAGCGGAATCGGTGCTGAGGGTGGAGGATTTGAAGCTTGACCGGGTAGAGCGCAGAGTCGAGCGGGCGGGACGGCGCATTGATTTGACCGCCAAGGAATTTGCCCTGCTGGAATATCTGATGCGCAACGCAGGACGTCGAATCACGCGCGCCATGATTATCGAGCACGTATGGAACTTGTCCTTTGATACCTGCACGAACGTGGTGGATGTGTACGTGAACTAGCCGGAAATGAAAATAATCTTGAGCTTCGGACAAACGCCTCGCAGTTCGTTCGCGAGGTCGCGGCCATTTTCCCCGGGCAGAACGACATCGGTCAGCAACAGGCGCACGATATTTTTATAATCCTTGAATGCTGAGATCGCTTCTTTAGCGTTGCGAGTTTTCAGCACCCGATAGCCGGCGGATTCCAGAATCTCGCAAGTCACCTCGCGCAGGAAGCTTTCATCTTCCACCAGCAGAACCGTCCCGCGGCCCGTAGGTGGATCGGTCTCGGCGATCATCGAGGCCGATTCCGAGGTTACTTCCGTGGATGTTTGCGCATGATTCACTTTGGTTTGTCCTCCAACAACGAAAACTCATATGCACACGCATCTCCACCGACAAGCGTTACATCCGATAAACCCGAAAAGCCTTTATTCAACTGACAGTTACGCTTGCGCCGAACAACCTCCAACGACAAAAAGAACAGCGTGCCCGGCAGAACAATGACCGTCTCGGGAAAAACTCCTGAAATTATCGGGAAAGTGGCCTGAAACGGTCGGCCCGCGGCCCGACATCTCGCGGCTATCGAGGTCGCGTCAACAGCGTCTGCTCTGGGTCAAGTAGGACCTTCCGTACGCCCGCGGGACCGGTCAAATGGAATGGGGTTTCTGATCCGTCGGCGAACACACGCCCCAGGAATACCATCTTGCCTGCGACCGAAGCGTACAAGGGAACCGACGTTACCAGGCTGTCGGGTGCATCTTTCTGGAGGATCATTCCATTGATGGCCGTTGAAGCGGGATTGTCGGAATACTTCACTGCCCGCAACTCAAAACGTGGGATGGCAGTTCCATTTACCCAGCCGTCGTAGAACCAGTCCAGTGATTTGTGGTGCTCGTACCATAGGGAAGGCGGCAACTCTTCCTCAAAACCCTGCAATAATTCGCGCGTGGTAATGGATCTTCCCTGGTAACGTTCCCTAATACGCCGAAGCACGCGAACGAAAGGCTCATCCGATTGCCCCGCCTTGGCATCGTCATGCGTACCAGTGCCTCCGGTGCGCCCGGCGTCGCGTAGCATGGAACGCAACATGTGAAGCAGCCATGTGCCCCTACCATAGCTGATCACTTCATATCCACTGGGAAATTGCGAACAGGAAAGCCGGGTCCCTAGAGTCACAGGACCGTCCTCCAGCAACCGAACTCCAGCTTTGTTCTCCTGGAGCAAATCATTCTTGTATTTCTCCATCGCAGCATGAAATTGCGACGGATTATCTGCTTCGAGGACCATCATCGAACTGTAGTTCGCCAATGCTTCCACCAGCCACTGATCGCGGTAACCGCTCCACATCACCAGATCGCCCCACCACTGGTGCGCCGTCTCATGCGCGATCACTTGGCTGATTAGCGTCTTCTCAACTGGAGTGATGTGTAATTCCGATTTTTCTTCAGGCGTGAGGAAGGATGCGCTGGAGAGAAAGATCAGCCCAGGCCAGCCTTGACTCAAAGCACCAGGCATTTGCGCCACCTTGAGATCGGCGAATGGAAAAGGACCGTAACGACGTGAGTAGAATTCGATTGCATGGGCGGAAGCGGCTGCAACCATTTGCGCATTCCGCGCTGGGGACGGCGGCGGAGGCGCCACAGGCATTGGTGGATGCTGCGGCAAGCCTCCGAGAGGTGGATGTGGAATCAAATTCTCAATCGGAGGTTTGGGAAATCCGCGTTCCATGCCGGCGGTTGCATAGGTCTCGACTGTCACATCTCCCGCGCGAGCTATCACCCGCTGGTATTTGCCCAGATCGAACCCAGCGATGGGAATAGGCCGCTCGGAAACCCACCGGCTCACTTGATCGCCTGCCGGCAGATTGGCAACTACTCCTCGGTCACCTGACTTGGGAGAAGACTTCACATCCGTCCGTTTTCCCGTAGCCACCAATGTCCAGGCTGCCGGATAACGAAATTCCAAATCGAAGATCGACAGGGCCAGTCCGCGATTCGGGTACCACGTGCCCCGAGCTCCAACATACAGCAGCCCGGCTCCGGCTTCCGAGAGTACTTCGCCGCCGTATACAAAGCGCATCTCCAGCCTTTGCCCAGTCTGCAATGGTTCGGGAAAGACAATCGCGACCAGATCATTTCCATGCCGCGCCAGTTGCGTTCCCTCAATTGCTGGATTGTGAATAAACTCGACCGGATGTCCGTCCACCTCCACTTGGTTGATCTGAAGGAATCGGGATAATTCGAACAAAACCGCCCTCTGGCCTCCCTCCCGCACTTGCACTTGCAGCAGCGCCTCTGCCTCGATTTGAGTTGGAGGTTTTACGTCAGCGCGAATCGTGTAGTGAGATATCGAAATAGAATCAGGCTTGCCGCCTTCGCCAACCGTCGCGTTGACAGCTTCCGCACCTTGGTTGGCTTGCGCCGAAGAAAATGAAGTCCAGACATCGTAATAGCTCGCCCCCTCCACAGTCTTTAATTGTCCGGCCCATATCTGCTCGGGCGTGTCCGCGTCGAAATAGAGATCAAAAGTTCCGAGTCTCAGTCCCTGCAAGCGCGCGTGCAGATAGCGGTCACTGTCTTCAGTTGTGACCGGGGTTGCAGTATCCCCGGCCGCCTGGCCAACGACTGGAAGAAACCTGCTGAAAGTCATCAACAGGCGTAGCGCATCACCTTCCGCTAGATCCTTGGCGGTTTCATTCCATTGCGCTACGAAGGCTTCGGCGTAATCGACCTGCACAAGCGACGGCCGCAACTCGGCAAAAGTATCGTCATTGAAGCGAAAGTATGCGGTTACAAACCGTTCTTCGAGAATGGCCTCGCCGGTGAACAGGGCCATCGAAGCGCGCTCGTACCGGTTAGGAGGAAAGAGCAAGATCTCGCCATCGCCCTCAAAAAAAGCTCCTGTGACGCGGCCGACGACATCCTCGGTAAATGCAATCGTGCCGTCATTCAGCGTGACGTGAAAGGCCGCCCGATCGATGGAGAGATCGCGCACTCGATACACCCGCGACTTGCTGAGCCCGACCGCGCGCAATTGCAGATAGAGGCTCTCAGCGGATTGGACTGATGGCGGAGTGTCGCCCGGCACTGTTCCTGCTCGATCGCCGGCAAGTTGGGGCGCGTCCTCTTTCCGGGGCAGCGCAAACGCCGTCGAAGCCAGCAGTAAGCAGGCTAGTGGCAGCAAGCCTCTCCGCATTTTTGAGATTACTGTGGTCACCTACGCCTGGGACTTCCTGTCTTCTAGAATGCGCCTTAGTGCGCACTCGTGTCATCTGCTGCTTCGTGTCGGCTCTCCTACTGACCGCGCCTGTCGTCTGCGCATCGGCGGAAGTGATTCACCTCAAGAACGGCCGCAGCATCTGGGCTGACCGCGTCCGCGACACCGGAACTCATATCGAATACGACCTCGGCGACAACAGCTACGCAATTCCGAAATCGTCAGTCGACCGCATCGATGCTGGCGGAACTCCGCCTGGGTACGCCTCTTCGGAAGCAAGCGCGCAGGCACCGCGCGATCTGCCGGAGTTCGCCCCTGCCGATAACTTGAAAAACGATCCAGCTCTCATCGGCAAGATTATCAAGGATGGCCGCGTCGATCCGGATGCGCTCTACGGTCTGGAACAGGCAGGCAACGACGCTGCAACCGCCGCGGGCTACTTCATCGCCGGGAAACACGAATTCGAGCACGGAAATTTCGGCAAAGCTCGCACCTACCTCGCAGCGGGCTTGCGTTACGATTCGCAGAATCCCACCATTCTGAACTATTACGCCGCGCTTCTAGTGCGGACTGGGAATGCCGCCGAGGGGCTGCCTTATGCCGAGCGCGCTGTCCGCGTGGCGCCCGACTCGCCCGATGTGCTCACGGTTCTGGGATACGTCCAATTTGCCGCCGATCACACTCCAGACGCCGTGCGCTCGTGGAAACATTCTCTCGAACTCCGCCCCGATGCCACGGTGCAAAAATACCTGGAGAAGGCGCAGCGCGACGCCACCGCCGAAGCGGATTACACGCAGCATGAGAGCAATCACTTCATTCTGAAATATGAAGGCAAGCAAACCTCGGACACATTGCGCAGCCAGTTGCTCGCAACTCTCGAGTCGGAATACGACGATCTGGTGCGTGAACTCGGCATCGCCCCCCGAAATAGTGTTGCGGTCGTGCTCTACACCGAGCAGTCCTTCTTTGATGTCACCCAGGCGCCGTCCTGGAGCGGAGCAGTCTTTGACGGAAAGCTGCGAATCCCCATCAACGGCTTGACTTCGGTCACGCCCGAGTTGGCGCGAGTGCTGAAGCACGAACTTACGCACTCCTTTATCAGCCAGCTTGCGGCCGGGCGTTGTCCGCAATGGCTCAACGAAGGCATTGCTCAGGCCCTTGAGCCCAAGCATCTCTCCCATGGCCAGCTTCTCGCCGAGCTCTTCCGAACCCAGCGTGAGATTCCCCTCAACGCCCTGGAAGGCAGTTTCATGCGGTTTTCAAGCGTGCAGGCCACGATGGCGTATGAAGAGTCCCTCGCGGCAGTGCAGTACATCAGCGACACCTATGGCATGAGTGATCTGCAACGAATCCTCGAGAGACTGGGCCAGGGCAGCTCGACCGAAGCCGCCCTACGCGCCACTATCCACTCCGATTACGGTCAACTGGAAGCCGAAGTCG
Organism: uncultured Acidobacteriota bacterium; assembly: GCA_963832245.1. Classification (GTDB taxonomy): domain Bacteria; phylum Acidobacteriota; class Terriglobia; order Terriglobales; family Acidobacteriaceae; genus JABDBE01. The sequence continues at coordinate 1,084,360 of CAWHTG010000002.1, read as the reverse complement.
GCAAATACCTCATCAGCAAGTATGGGAGTTAATGCTGTGCCTTGGCATCCGTTGTCGTGTGAGGATTTGCATGACACGACGTGCCCGATTAGGTAGATGGGCAGCTAGACCCACATAAGGACGGCCAATCCACGTAGCTGCACTAGAACGCCTTTTTGTGCTATTTTACTGCCGAATTCTGTGATAACTTCGCGGCTTGATTCCGATGCGTGCGCTCCTCCGTTTTCAAGAATCTGCGCCTGTTCCGGTTCGTGTTCCGGTCCACTCTGATGTCCCGGAACTCCGCGCTGCTGAACTGGCCTCGGTCTACTATGCTCGCCGCATGGCGGGCGACTTCTACGATTTCATACGCGTCCGACCCCACCGCGTCCTGTTCGGACTGCTCGACGCCGCCGGAGGTCTCGAAGACACTCGCGCCATCCTCTCCGCCGCGCAGCACACTTTCCGAACCCTCGGGACTGAGTTGTTTGCGCGGAAGGATATCAATGAAGCCGACGCGATGATGGAGCTGTGCCTGCAATTGAATCAAGTCGTCCTGAAGGCTGCCGCGGGAGTCCATTCTTGTCCCGCATTCGTTGGCAGCTACGACGAGAATCTGGGCATCGTGTGCTACTTCAACTCAGGCCACACGCCCGGGCTCGCCCGGGATCGCAACGGTGTCAGCGAGCTCCCCGCCACTGGCTTACCCCTGGGACTGTTTTCGCATATGACTTCGAATGCCCTCATGGTGGCCCTGGAGCCTGGCGCGGTTCTTCTTCTGGCTTCGCGTGGAATTGTCGAGGCGAAGCGGAAGTCCGAAGAATTTGGATTGCAGCGCGTCAAGGATGTTCTTCAGCGCTCCCCAGCGGCAGGCGCGAAGGAGCTGTGCGCATCCATTCTCGACGAGGTGCAGCAGTTCATGCATGCCGCTCCCACCCATGATGACGCAACCGTGCTCGCCCTGACTCGAAAGCCAGTCTAGGCGCGGGCGTCCACGCCCGTACGGCGTACCCAAAACAACTGGTTTGCCTGGGCTAGTAATCCAATGTCACAATGCTGGCATGCATAAATCTTTGAGTTCACTTGTAAACGTTATCGCTACCACGATTCTCCTGCTGGGGAATGTTCTGGCACAGCAGGCTCCCGCGGCCACAACTCAACAGTCACCTGCGGGAAGCCAAAGCGCTTCCGCCCTTACAACGAAAAAAGACAAAGTCAGCTACGCCATTGGCATGAATATTGGGACCAACCTGCACAAACAGTCCGTAGATGTTGACCCGAAAATTCTGCAGCAGGGCTTGCAAGATGCCCTCGCCGGTGGCAAGACCCTGCTTTCAGAAGACGAAGCGCGCGCCACGCTTACCGAATTCCAGAACGAAATGCGACAGAAGCAGCAGGAGAAGATGCAACAAGCCGGAGAGGCTAATAAGAAAGAAGGAGAAGCATTTCTGGCGGCAAACAAAACTAAAGAAAGCGTGGTTACGCTACCCAGCGGCCTGCAATATAAGATCATCACCGCCGGCACTGGACCGAAGCCCACTGCCGGCGATTCCGTGGTTTGCAACTATCGGGGCACACTCATTGACGGCAAGGAATTTGACAGCTCCTACAAACGCGGCCAGCCTGCGACATTTCCGGTGAGTGGGGTTATCAAAGGCTGGACAGAAGCGCTGCAGTTGATGCCTGTAGGATCGAAGTGGCAACTCTTCGTTCCATCCGAACTGGCCTACGGCGATCGAGGCAGCGGTCCCGACATTGGCCCCAACGCCACCCTCGTTTTTGAGGTGGAGCTGCTCTCGATTCAAAGCAAGGAGCAAAACAAGAAGTAGCTAAGCCGCCCCATCGAGCGGCGGGCGATGGCGTCTCACTTCTCCTAGATGGAGGATCCTAACTTCATCGGCCCGCGACCTGCGCTGCGCGATGTGGAGGCAGCGCAAAAAAGACCGCCAACGCAATATTCACGAGGAGACTCAAAGGCACGTTCACCCACGTCAGTGCGATGCAGAGCAAATAAAGCAAGGGCCCCACTGCATATTGTGCCGAAATTGTGTGAGCGGCAGAGGCATCTGCGTCTGCTCCCAACAAATGGCGGCTCGCGTATCCCCACAAGATATTAAAGAAGACCGCGATTGCAAAGTAGGTCCCGTGATACAGAATCGCCGCGGCCCGCTGGTCGCTTTGGCCGAAGTGTTGTGCCAGCACAGCCGTGGGAAACGGAACCGCAGTCACGCCCAACAAAAGCAGCAGGTTCAAAAACAGCAACACGTTATTTGACCGCCTGATATGGGTGAACAAGCGATGATGATTGATCCACATGATTCCAATAAAAGCGAAGCTAATGACAAAGGCGACATATGCGGGCCACTGCCGAATGAGTTGCCGAGAAAGATCTCCACTCCCTGCGCTGGGAACCTTGATTTCCAGAATCAGTAGAGTCATGGCAATCGCGAACACGCCATCCGAGAACGCTTCGATGCGTGCAGTTTCTTTTTCCATGGAAGAGCTTTTCGACTTTAGCTGGACGAGCGCTGGTCACCACAGGTGCACACTACCGCCTAGTTTTTTTCTTGCGCGCAGACCTTGCGGGGGCTTCCTGATTCGCGATCGGCGCCAGTTCATCGGCAGTCACGAAGATCGGCTCGATGTCGGTCGGAATTCCCTGCAGACTGTCCAGCGCTTTCCGCACCGCGGGACGCACGATGCCGAGTTCGTCCAGCAGCTTTTTCGCGGCTCCATAATTGCCTTCGGCCTCGATGGTCAGCAGATCGTGATCAAGTTCGGCGACGGCGGTTTTAATCTTCGCCATCTCCACCGAGAAAGTGCCATCGGCATGCTGGACGAACGCACCTTTATCCGTCAGGTAGTTGAACTGGATTGCCATGCCCTTGCCATGAGCATCGTTCAGCCCAAAGCGCAGACTTCGAAATGCGGAAGCCAGATAAGTGGTATAAAGCTGCCGCTGTGCCGCCTCGTCGGAAGGCAGCGACTTACCCAGTCCCATCTCCTTAGCGTGGTCCATCAGGAACTGCAGAGCGAACAGCCCGGTCACGTCCGCTTTCGGTTCTTCGATCGCACTGTACAGCTCTTTCAACTCTTCGCGAGGGGTGGTGTCGCGACCCTGAACTTTGATCTGATGCGGCCCCAGCCCGTGCATCAACTCATGTGCCAGGATGTGAGTAAAAAAAGGTTCGAAACTCACGTCGACCATTGCCGCCTGGGACAGCGTCCGCCGCGCAATGGGCAACAGCACGGTGCGGAACTTTGCCTCCTGCACATTCTTCAGCATCACTCGCTTGCTGCCCTTCTGCTGTACCACCCGATCGTCATTGGGCAGATTGTAGGCCGCAGTCTGGACCCCGTGCGCCCCGTCCCCCGCGCTTAGAATCTCGTCAACGACTCGAATCGGCGCTGCCGAACCGAGCTTGGGATTACGGTATTGCGGATCGATCGGCAAATTGTTTTCTATCTCCTGCAAATGCTGCGTAAAAACTGAAAGCTTGGCAGTCTCCTCATCGTCGCGCAAGTTTACGTACGCCTCGAAGGCCGCCTTGTAACCAAACAGTTCGTCGTTGTAGGTTTCGTACGGACCGATCGTGATGTCCAGTGGCGCGTCCAGATCCATCCAAGCCATGTCGCTGTCGTAATAGTCGTTGGAAAGGAAAGCGTCCGCCCGCAGGCTGAGGAATTTCTTCAGGGAGGTATTGTCAGTCAGCCCCGCCGCCTCGCGAAGCAGGTTCGCCGCACGCGTGAGATCATCCGCATACTGCTGGCTGTACGGAATCGCCAAAAGATTATTCGGTGGTTTGCTGTTCTCCCTCCAGCGGAGTACCGTGAAAAAGCTCTTCGCCTGTTCCTGCTCCTTTGGCGATAGCTGGCCAACCCAGCTTTCGAAAGCTTCCTTGGTCATACTCTCGGGATAAAAGTTCGCCCCCAACGGCTTGCGCGGAGGCACACCCGGCAAGAATGCCTTGTGTTCATCGATTTCGGACCACGGTGACTTGTTGATCCAAAAATAGTGCAGGCGCGCCTTGCCCAACGGCGTCGGATCTTTCTGCAACTTGGAATAGAGCGCGAGGTTCCCATCCCACATCTGCTGCATGAAAATATCATTCAGTATCCGCGCCGCTTCAATCAGCTTAACCAGCGCCTGCCGGTCGCCGACGGAGAGTCTCGACGTATCCACCCTTAACGGCGTTGGTGCGAACCGGCTTGCCATTTTCTGAAGTTGCGCGAGGTCTGGCGGTACGCCAATCTTTTGTGCTTTCACAGACATACCCATCACTCCCAAAAGTAATACAAGAATAAATAAGCCGGTGAGTTTCATTTTCTCTCTCCATACCGAGATCCGCCGGCGACTGCGGGGCGAAAACCGATCATAATAACAGGAGATGTGCTGGCCCGGGGCGGATATGCGGAGGTACAATTTATGGAAGGCCGTAAAGCCCAAAATAATCGAGCGCCCTAACTGGGCGCTCTTGGGTGCGTTACCCTTTGGAATTCTTATGCGAAAACTTCTCCCATGCTTCCTGCTTGCTTCTGTGGTTTCCTTGCCGTTTATCCTCCGGGCCGACGACCAGGTTATCGAAGAGATTATTGCTCGCGTCAACAACCAGATCATCACGCGCAGCGAGTACCAGCACAGCAAAGAGGAATTAAAGAAGGAAGCGCAGCAGCAAGACCCCGTCAACGCCGACAAGATCGTTGCCGAACGAGATAAAGATGTGCTGCGCGACCTGATCGACCAGGAATTGCTGATTGCGAAGGGCAAAGACATGGGCATCACCGCGGACACCGAAGTCATCAAGAAGTTGGATGAGATGCGCAAGGACATGAAGCTCGACAGCATGGAGGAGTTAGAAAAAGCCGCGCAATCCCAGGGAGTCTCCTTCGAGGATTTCAAGCAGAACCTGCGCAATCAGATCATTACCCAGCAAGTCATCGGCAAAGAAGTTGGCTCCCGGCTGGTCATCAACAAAGACGATGAAAAGAAATTTTACGACGAACATAAGGCGGAGATGGAGCAGCCCGAGACAATCCGGTTGAATGAAATCCTCATCTCGACCGACGCCAAGCCGAATGATTCCACCGACGAAGCTCATCGGCTGCAGGCCGCCCAAGCCAAGGCCGACGACCTGCTTGCTCAGATTCGCAAAGGCGCCAAATTTGACGATGTTGCCAAGAAAAATTCCGACGGGCCCACCGCCCCCCAGGGTGGCGACCTAGGCGTATTCAAGCGCGGCACGCTTGCCAAGGAACTCGAGGACAAGACTTTCGCCATGAAGCCCAACGACGTGTCGGATGTAATCCGCACCAAGCAGGGCTTCGTCATCCTTAAGGTTACGGAGCATCACAGTGCCGGAGTTCCGCCGCTCAGCGAGATCGAGCCGCGAATCCAGGACGCGCTCTACATGAAAAAGTTACAACCTGCACTGCGGGAATATCTCACCAAGCTGCGCGAGGACGCATTCATCGATATCAAGGCCGGATACGTGGACTCTGGCGCCAGCCCCAACCAAACCAAGCCCGTCGAAACCGCGAACAAAGAGCCCAACGCAAAAGACCTCAAAAAGAAGAAAAAACTAGGTGTGTTTTAGGTTAAGCTTGGCCTGAGCCCAAGGCTTCCGGGCGTGGTCTCGCTCGCGACCGGAACCTGTGTACATTTTTCGGTCCCCGGCTAACTCACATGAAGGAATTTTTCTTATCCGATTGCTGCCACCACGAAAACAAGGTCATCACCTCGACTTTCGTGGTCATTTCCAAGCAGGTCAAGCCGAGGAAGTCGGGAGAGCCTTACTTGGCGCTGATCCTCGGGGATCGCACCGGCCAGCTCGACGCTAAGATGTGGGATAACGTCGAGGACGCAATCGACGCCTTCGAGCAGGACGACTTCCTCAAGGTGAAAGGCCTGCTGAACAAATATAAGAACCGATTCCAGATCACCATTCACAAACTGCGCCGCCTTGGCGATTCGGAGATCGACTTCTCCGACTATTTGCCTAAAACCACGAAAGACATCGGCGAGCTGTGGCGGACTCTGGCGGCCTTCGTCGCTTCTTTTCGTGACCCCCATCTCAAGTCGCTGGTGGAAGCGTTCATGGCAGATCCTGACATTGCCGAAGCCTATCGCAATGCGCCGGCTGCCAAGACTCTGCATCACGCCTATATCGGCGGACTGCTTGATCACGTAGTCTCGCTCTGTCGTTCCTGCGACCTGATGTGCCAGAACTATCCGCAGATCAATCGTGATCTGCTGCTCACCGGGGCATTCCTGCACGACATCGGCAAGATTCACGAGCTTACCTATAACCGCTCCTTCTCTTACACTACCCGCGGCCAGTTGCTGGGACACATGATTATCGAACTGGAAATGCTGCAGGCCAAACTTGCCCAGTTCCCCGACTTTCCCCAGGAACTCAAAATTCTTGTCGAGCATTTGATCATCAGCCATCACGGGGAATACGAATTTGGTTCGCCTAAGTTGCCCATGTTTCCGGAAGCCCTGATGTTGCACTATCTCGACAACCTCGATTCCAAGATGGAAAGCATGCGCGCGCATTTCGAACGCGACGCTGCCTCCGAGGGCCCGTGGACTAGCTACAACTCTTCGTTAGGCCGTCCACTGTTGAATTCGGCCAAATTTTTAGAGAAGAAGCCGCTCGTGGTCACGGCGGCTGAATCACCTGTTGTTTCCGATGCCAGCGACTCCTTTGTGGACGAGGCAACATCCCCGGGACCGGAGTTGCCAACTCCCGAGACAACGCCGCAGCCCGTACCCGCAACGACGCGCCCGGACAAGGTGTAGACTCGCAGTGGAACGGTCATGTTTCCAAATGCGCTGGCCAACGATGATAGGCTCCGTTAAACTTCTTTCTAGATAGAATTCATCGCCGATGGAGGAACTATGAGATCACGCTTGGCGGTACTCACGCTCGGACTCTTCTTATCGTTTGTCCTCGCTTGCAGCAAAAAGCCGGACCAAACAACCGACACTAGCACAGCGAATCCGGCGCCTGCAGCCACCGCTCCAGCGCCAACCCCGGCCCCGATGGCGGCAGAACCGAAGCCGCAACCAATCATCGTTCCCGCCGGCACAACTCTTACCGTGCGCCTGAGCCAGGCTGTCGGCTCCAAGATAAGCCAGGCGGGCCAGAGCTTTTCCGGGACGGTGGCCGACGCCGTCGTGATTGGTGGCCGCACCGCGATCCCTGCCGGCGCAACCGTCACTGGCACTGTGGTTGATGCTAAACCGCTCGGCCGTTTCGCCGGCGGCGCCAGCTTGTCCTTGAAACTGAGCTCGATCAACCTCCACGGCAGCGAGCGCGCGATAGAAACATCAGCAGTCACTCAAATCGAGAAAGGCAAAGGCAAGCGCACCGCTGTGCTGGCCGGGGGCGGAGCTGCGGTCGGCGCACTCATCGGCGGATTGGCCGGCGGAGGTAAAGGCGCAGGAATCGGCGCTCTGGCGGGCGGCGGCGCGGGTACCGGAGGCGCCGCTTTCACCGGCAACAAAGAAATCATTCTTCCAGCAGAGTCAGCGCTCAGCTTCACCCTTGCACAATCGCTGGAGGTCAAGGAGCGATAAGCCCACAGGCCCCTTCAGAAGGGTCATCCGAAGCCCCGCGGTTTCATCAGCGGGGCAAGAGCCTGCCCGAGCGAGCCAAGGGGGACTTGGCGCGAACTATCTGAACTGAGGTTGAATCTCTCATCTCCATGCTCGACTTGTCTCGCTTCAAAGTCCTGACCTTCGACTGCTACGGCACTATGATCGACTGGGAAACCGGCATCTTCTCCGCCCTGCGGCCAATCCTCGCCGCACATGGCAACAAGATAACGGACTCCGCTCTTCTGGAGTTGTACTCGGAACTGGAATTGTCAGCCGAGCAAGGAGAATTTCTGCGTTATCGAGATGTCTTGCAGTCTGTGGTGCGCGGCTTCGGTACGCGTCTCGGCTTTTCCCCGTCCGATGCCGAAGTTCGTTCGCTGCCAGACTCACTTCCCAATTGGCAGCCATTTCCGGACGCGGTGGCATCGTTGCGCAAGGTCAAGAGCCGGTATCAACTCGCCGTCATGTCTAACATAGACGACGATCTGTTCGCTACCACCGCACCCAAGCTCGGAGTAGCATTCGACCACGTCGTCACCGCCCAGCAAGCCGGCTGCTACAAACCGTGTATGAAAATATTTAAATTAGCTGAAACCAGGATCGGCGTGAGTCGAGAGCAGTGGCTTCACATCGGTCAAAGCATCTATCACGACGTGATTCCCGCGCAGTCATTAGGCATTGCGACCGTTTGGGTGAACCGCCGCTCGCCTCGTCCAGGCGCCGGAGCTGCCAAAGCCGCTGTCGCAAAGCCCGACTTGGAAGTTCCCGACTTGCGGACACTCGCCAGGCTCGCAGATTGATGCTTTAGGCCGGGGCGAAACGTAGCGCAAATTGTCGAGCGGATAGAAGATCTTTCCCGACACCGCCACGGCGTTGCGCGAGGCCATGGTGAAGAATCCATATTTGAAAGTGCTGGTCATGGAAGGCTACTACGATCTGGCCACTCCCTACTACGCCGCAAATTACACTATGGATCACCTGAACCTCGGCGGGAAATACCGGCAAAACATTTCGTTCGCCACCTACGACGCAGGACACATGGTGTATCTACCCACGGACTCCCTGAAGAAGATGAAGAACGATCAGGCGAACTTCATGGCGAAGGCTGGGGCAGGACAATAAGACTGCCGATTGTATTATCGTCGCTATTGCAGTTTCGCGTACTCGGCCTTGGCTTCTCTCAGAATGGGGATGTCCGGGTCAGCGTCTTTCCAAATAGCCAAGAAATCCTGGTAGGCGGAGCGTCCGGCGGAGATGTTTCCCTCGAGGACGCGAGCGCGCGCTAACCCCAGATGGGTGAGGGCGGAAATCGTGGCATTGCCCATCATGGTTTTATGATCGAGCATCTTCTGGAATTCCCGACCGGCCTCAGGGCCATTGCGAGTTTGCAGATAGGCCACGCCTCGGGCATAAATGGGGACCATGTTTCCCGCTCGCCCCCCGAATTCGTTAGGACGGGTGACGTTCAAAAGCTCAATGGCCTTGGAGGGATTGCCGCGGTGCAGTTCGATCTCGGCGCGAATGGTTGGAATGAAGTATCCCTGGAGCCTAGTGTCCAGCGGGGAATTGCGGCTCAAGTCGTCTACGAGTTTTTGCGCCTGGGTGGCGTCGCCAGCCAGCACCAGCGCCTGTGCCGCAATCCTCTTCACAAGCCGTCCCGACGATAAAGCCAGCGCCGCGACGGCCGCCTGGTGCGCCTGCGCACTGTTACCGACCAAGCCTTCGCGTAGGGCGGCACGCGCCTGATAGAAAGCGGCCATTTCTTTCGCGTCACTATGCATCGCCGATTCGATTGCCTGGCGGGTAAACTCTCGAGCCTTTTGAAATCGGCCGTGATAGGCCTCGGTGTCCGCCTGTTGCATCAGGGCCGCGTCTTCAGCCCCCGGCTTGCCCATGGCCCAGGCGAGCTGTTGCTGCATTCCGACCGTGTCATTCTGCAGGAAGCTCAACGTGTAGAGGAGATCGTGCAGACCCGGATAGTCCGACTTGCGCGCGATCGCCCGATCGATGGTTACCTTGGCCTCGTCCAGGCGATTGAGTGCGATGTAGTCATCCGCCAGGTTGGCGGCAGTGACGCCGTTATCGGGATCGAGATCTAAGGCATGCTGATATCCGGCAGTGGCTTTTTCACGCCGGCCGAGGGAGTCATAAACCACCGCCAAGTCATTGTAGGCTTCATTGTCGCGAGGATACTCCTGAATCCAAAGCTCGTATTGCTGAACTGCTTTCTCCTGTTCCCGAGTGACCGTGGCGTAGTAACTGGCGGAGATGTAGAGTTTCTCCCGTTCGCTGACTCGGTCGCGCAGTTCGTACGCTCTCGTTAGATTCTCGTTGGCGAGATTGGTTTGGAGGTTATAAAAAATTCCCAGGTCTACGTAAGCCAGGGCAAAGTTGGGATCCAGTTCCACGGCGTGCTTAAGTAAGGGAATGGCTTCGGCCTCGCCCTTTTCACTCTGCACTCGCCGGGCTTCGGTGTAGGCCTTGAGGGCTTCGAGCGAGGACGTGGTAGCCTCTTCCAGGGGTTTGTCGAACTTGTTGATCGTGGCTAGCGACTCGCCGAGCCTGGCGCGAAGGGTGGTAGCGGCTTTGCCCAGTGCCTGCAAAACTTTCTCCCTGCTGTCGGCTTCCGCTTCGGCACTCCCCAACGAGTCACCAGTCTGACAGTTCTCTGCCTTCAAACCAATCGCGTAGTGGTTGCCCAGGGGAGCAATGAAGCCAGCCAGAAAGGCTTTGCTTTGGGTCCGCTGGCAAATCTCCCGTGCCACCTCGCGGGTTGTCGGCTGACCAGGTGAACCACCCATCAAACGAGTGGTGGCGTTTACTTTGTCGTCGGACAGGATGTTCAAAAAGGGCGACTGTTCGAGGTCGGTTGCCAGTGCTTGCTTGAGAGTACCATCGAACACCTGGTCGCCAGTGGTGTTGGCAAAATCGGCGAGAACGATATTGTCCTTCTCGGTGAGGCGCCGTGCGGTCTGGCGTGAGCGGAAGTAGAAGGCTCCCGCGATTGCCACCGCGACAAGAATCACGGCAGCAGGAACTAGAACCTTCCACAGTTTTCTACCCACTGGAACTTCGCCGGCCTTGGCGGCGGTAGATGACAAAGGTGAGGCGAGCGCTGGCGAGGAACCAGAGCCTCGTGACGCTGGTTGGACCTGAGCGGCGCTTTCTTGTGCAGCCGCCACCGTGCCAGAACTCGCAGCTATGGCTCGTCCCGTCTCCGTATCTCGTTTCAGCCGCAGCAATTCGGAACGCATTTCGGAGGCATGTTGATAACGGAGCTCTCGATCCTTCTCCAGCGCACGGTTGATGATGTCTTCCAGCTTGTGCGGCAGGTCAGGGTTCAGCCGCAAGGGAGCGAGCGGAGCGCGATTCATGATCCCGTCGAGGATTACTCCCGTGCTCCCGCCACGAAAAGGCAACGCCCCGGTCGCCATCTCGTATAAAACGACTCCGAACGAAAACAAATCAGTACGTGCGTCCAGTTCCTTGGCCCGGACTTGTTCCGGCGACATGTAAGAGACGGTGCCGAGCGCCGAACCGGGACTCGTCAGATGCTCCTCCGAATCGAGGGTCGGGGCGCTCATAGCAATCCTCTCTGGCTTGAGCGTAACTTTTGCCAATCCAAAATCCAGAATCTTTGCGTGTCCGCGCTTGGTCACAAAGATATTCGCGGGCTTGATGTCACGGTGGACGATGCCTTCTGCGTGGGCTGCGTCGAGTGCGTCTGCGATTTCAATTGCAAGCGACACTACCGTTTCTGTGTCTATCGGCTTTCCCGCAATCCGGTGCTTCAGGGTCAGTCCGTCCAGAAACTCCATGGCGATGAAAGTTTGTCCGTGCTGGTCGTCAATCTCGTAGATCGTACAGATGTTGGGATGATTCAAAGCCGAGGCAGCCTTGGCTTCGCGCTGAAAGCGGCTGAGTGCCTGCGGGTCTTTGGCTACATCGTCGGGCAGGAACTTAAGGGCCACAAACCGGCCGAGCTTCACATCTTCAGCTTTGTAGACGACGCCCATCCCCCCACCGCCCAACTTCTCGATGACGCGGTAGTGCGAGATGGTCTGCCCGACGAATTGAGAGGGCGTGCCCATTGGCGGAGATGTCGGGTGGGATTTGGACAGGTCAATCCAACCCCTGGCATAGAGAGGTGTCTTCCGCCTCCGCCCCGGCTTCTCTCAGGACCGTCACAAAGAAAAAGCCGTCCGTGAAGTCCACTAACGCCAGGCTCCGAGTCAACACTAATCTGGGGTCATCCCCAAGTACTCCTCATGTCCCTCGAATATCGAAGCCACTTTTGTCAGCCGGAACAACTCCTTCAAACGTTGATTCAGATTGATGAGCTTCAATTCGCAATGTTGCCTTTTGGCGGACAGGTACACGCTGACCAGCCCACCGAGGCCGGAGCTATCCAGATAGCTCACATCGGTTAAATCCAACACAATCCGCTTCGCATCCGGCATGAGACCTCGTATTGTGGTCTGAAGCGTGCCCACGCTGGTCGATGTGATCCTTCCGCGGCAGCGCACGAGAGTTTCTTCAGCACTTTTCACCGTTTCGATTTGCAATTCTGGGACTGGGATGGGTGCTACGGCCATAGCGCACCTCCTTGGGTTGGAAATTTGAACAAACGATGGTCGGCGGGCTCGTTCCTCCCAGAGTCGTAATCGTGAATGACTCCGAGCATGCACCACCAGAAAAAGATCACTCCGCCGAACGCCACTACGATACTCTCAGCAGCAGCAAAGTCAAGCCGGAACTAAAGACTGCAAGCCTTTTGCAGTTTCGCGTACTCCGCTTTGGCTTGCTTACGGTCACTAACGTAAAATCGCCACTTCACTAACCGCCGGGCAGCACATTTGTGAGATCAGTTTTAAACTATAAGTCAGAAACTGGGAGATGACATGCCAACTGCTACCACTCGCGCCAACCCGCTCTCTTACCTCACCGACCAACTGAATGACCTCAAAGCCAAAGGCACGCACTTCCGTCTACGCGTGCTTGAGGATGAACAAGCCCCGGTGTGCACCTTCGACGGCAAGAAGGTCATCAATCTCGCCTCGAACAATTATCTCGGTTTGACCACGCATCCCAAACTGCGCGAGGCCGCCCTCGAAGCCACGCGCAAATATGGAGTCGGATCAGGCGCTGTGCGCACCATCGCCGGCACCATGAAAATTCACATGGAACTCGAAGAAAAGATCGCCCGCTTCAAAAACGTCGAAGCATGCGTAGTCTTCCAATCAGGATTCGCCGCTAACGCCGGCACGGTCTCAGCCGTTCTGGGCAAGGACGACTTCATCATTTCCGACCAACTGAACCACGCCTCCATCATCGACGGCGCTCGTTTGTCCCGTGCCAAGATCCTCGTCTTCGAGCACAAGAACATGGCGGAGGCTGAAGAACGCCTCGCAAGCGTGAAAGATCAACCCGGAAAAAAGCTGCTGATTACCGACGGCGTCTTCTCCATGGACGGCGACATTGGACCGCTGCCCGCCCTTTGTGAGCTGGCCGAAAAGTACGGCGCCATCATGATGGTCGACGATGCCCACGCATCGGGCGTCCTGGGCCGCAACGGACGCGGCACCATCGATCATTTCAACATGCACGGCCGCGTCGACATCCAGGTGGGTACGCTGTCGAAAGCAATCGGCGCATTAGGCGGATACGTCTGCGGCACTCGCGATCTGATCGACTTTCTGTATCACCGCGCTCGCCCATTCCTGTTCTCGACCTCGCACCCACCGTCGGTTGCAGCAACATGCATCGCCGCCTTTGACGTCCTGGAAAACGAACCCGAACGCATCGAGAACCTCTGGGAGAACACCCGCTTCTGGAAGAAAGAACTGGGCCTACTTGGTTTCAACATCGGAGGTAAAACCACGCCCGCCAGCGAAACCCCAATCACCCCCATCATCATAGGCGACGGCAAACTAACCATGGACTTCTCTCGCGAACTCTTCAAAGAAGGCGTCATGGGCACAGGCATCGCCTTTCCCACAGTGCCCGAAAGCAAAGCCCGCATCCGCACCATCATGACCGCCACGCACACAAAAGAACAACTGCAGCAAGCATTGGAGGTGCTAAAGCGCGTGGGAAAAAGAATGGGAATTGTGTAGTGGGCCAATGTTCGTGTAGGACAAGTTCGTGCGGGAACAGACCGTGTGGGGACAGGCGCCTCGCCCGTCCAGGCCGAGCAAAGCTCGGCAGGCCATTGTCATGCTCATATCAGAGCCGGCGGGACCTTCGACTGAATTCGTCCAACGAAACTACTCTCCTCAATCTCCGCGATACACGACCTTCCCGCTCACGATCGTCGCCACAACTTTCCCCGTGAGCTGCCAACCATCGAATGGAGTGTTGTGCGACTTCGAGCGGGACTTCGCGGCATCAAAGGTCCAGCGTCTCTTGGGATCGAAAATGGTTACGTCGGCGTGACTGCCACGAGCGAGCGTGCCCCGACCTCTCAAGTCAACCACCCGTGCCGGTCCAGCGGTGAAGAGTTCAACGATTCTTGCCAATGGAATCTTGTGGTCGCGATGCAAGCGAGTGATGGCCAGGCCCAGAGCGGTTTCTAGTCCTGTGACTCCAAACAGGGCGCGTTCGAACTCGATGATCTTTTCATGCGTCGCGTGAGGGGCATGATCGGTCGCAATGGCATCGATGGTGCCATCGGCAAGGGCAACAAGCAGGGCTTCGCGATCGGCGCTCGATCGCAAAGGCGGATTCATTTTGAAGTTGGTGTTGTAGTCACCGACGTCGGTATCGGTCAGGGTGAAATGGTGAGGCGTCACTTCACAGGTGACGCGTACTTTGCCGCGCTTGCCGCGGCGCACGGCCTTCAGCGCGTCGGCGGTTGAGAGGTGGGCCACGTGCAGACGAGCTCCGGTGAATTGCTGGGCAAGTTGAACGTCGCGCTCGACCACGGTCGCCTCGGCAGCCGTCTTCATGCCGCGGAGCCCCAGCCGGAATGAGGTGGGGCCGTCGTTCATCGAACCATTCTCCGTCATGCGCGTGTCCTCCGCATGCTGAATGACGGGTAGGTTGAGCCCTGACGCCGCTCGTAGGGTTTCGCGCATGATGGTGTCGTTAAGGATGGGACGGCCGTCGTCGCTGACTGCGACCGCACCGGCGCGTTGCAAGGCTCCGAAGTCGGTAAGCACAGCGCCCTTACTGGCATGAGTAGCGGCGGCAATCGGGAACACGTTGACCACGGCCGCACGCTCAGGCTGCTGGATCCAGGTGACCCATTCAGGCGAATCGACCACAGGCGACGTGTTCGGCATGCAGCACACCGAAGTGAACCCACCGGCAGCGGCAGCCGCGGTTCCAGTTGCAATGCTTTCCTTATAGCTCTGGCCGGGCTCGCGCAGGTGGACGTGAAGATCGATGAAGCCGGGGGCAACAACCAACCCGCGAGCATCGAACGTTTTATCGGCGTTGCTGCGGATTTTATTTACGGGCGCGACCTCGGCTACGCGGCCATCGCGCAGAAGTATGTCCATGGGAGCGTCGAGCTTGGCGGCCGGATCGATAACGCGGCCGCCTTTAATTAACAGAGAACCCAACTTTGATCTATTGTGTGCCATTGCCGTATGCGCCGATAATTACAAAACAAAAGCCGATGCGGCCCTGCCGGCCTGACCAGGTCGAAGATCCGGTCCCACACATGACGTCAGTCCTTCAGTCTTCAGTCTGAAGCCTATCTCGCCTTCCCCAGTGCCTTGGCCAGGATCGCCATTCGCACCGGCACACCGTTGTGTACTTCTTCAACGATGACCGACTGCGGACAATCCGCGACCTCCCAGGTGAGTTCGAGGCCGCGGATGATCGGGCCGGGATGCATTACGATCGCATCCAGCTTGGCCAGCTTCAAGCGGCCGATAGTCATCTGGTATCGGGAAATATAATCCTGCAGGCGCAGTTTGGTTCCCGCGAGACGTTCTTTTTGCACCCGCAAAACCATAACCGCGTCGGCGCCACGCACCGCTTCTTCAACGGTGCGGGTAATGTGCAGCCCGGGCGCCAGACTGGCAGCCACTTCGGGCAAGAACTCCGGCGGTCCGCAGAGCGTGATGTGGGCGCCGAATTTGCTGAGCAGGTGAATCGCGGAGCGAGCCACCCGGCTGTGATAAATGTCGCCCACAATCGCCACCTGCAGGCCTCTCAACGTTTTCTTATGGCGCAGGATGGTGTAGGCGTCGAGCAAGGCCTGCGTGGGATGCTCGTGCATACCGTCGCCCGCATTGATGACCGGAATATCAAGGTGCGTCGCCATGAGCAGAGGCGCGCCTGCGTTCGGGTGACGAATCACCATGACGTCGGCGCCCACGGCTTGCAGGGTGTATCCCGTGTCCAGCAGGGATTCGCCCTTTTCGATGCTCGATCCGCTGGAGAGCACGAGCGTGGTCATTGCTCCCATCGACTTGGCTGCGATTTCGAAAGAACTGCGGGTGCGGGTGGAGGCTTCATAGAAGAGAAGCAGCACTCGCTTACCGCGAAGCAAGGGACGCGGCTTCAGCGGATCCATGCGCCGCGCCAGCGTGAGCAAGCTCAGAATCTCTTTCGCGTCGAGATGTTCAATGCCGAGAAGAGAACCGCGTGCGGCTTTGTTCATGCTTATCTAAGAACCTAATAGGCTCAGCCTTGAGACAGTTTCCCGCCCATCGGCAGGAGCGAACCGAACGCCTTGCCACGAATCCTGCCGAGCTTTGCTCGGCTGCCCGGACGAGGGCGTCCGGGGCCTACTTGGGCATTTGCTTTTCTACGATCAAGACTTTTTCCGCATCATCGATCTCGCGCAACTGGACTTCAATGATCTCTTGCCGCGTGGTTTGCACTTTGCGGCCTACGAAGGTTGCTTCGATGGGCAATTCGCGATGGCCGCGATCGATCAGCACGCACAGTTGCACCTGCCTGGGACGTCCTTGCTTGAAGAGGGCATCCATGGCGGCGCGCACCGTACGTCCGGTATACAAGACGTCATCGACCAGCACGATATTCTTGCCGGTAATGGGGAATTCCGCTTCAGTTTTCTGCACCACCGGCGCCGCTCCCACGGTCGAGAGATCGTCGCGGTACAAAGTAATGTCCAGCGTGCCCACCGGCACCTGCGTTTTTTCGATACGCCCGATCATCTGTCCTAACCGCTGCGCCAGGAACACACCGCGGCGCCGAATCCCAATTAAACCAAGATCGCCGGCGCCGTTATTTTTCTCGATGATTTCGTGGACCAACCGCACCAGCGTTCGTTCGATTTCCGAGGCGGACATCAATTGCGACTTCTCTAGCAGGTTGGACTGGCGAGGTGACGGTCGCGGAGTCATGAACGCTGCATCATACGCGGAGGGGGCAGGCCGGGGCAAGGTGGGGAGTAAACCTCGACGAGTCTATAGGCGTTCTTTGCGGTGCAACAGAAATGCCCCAATAGCGCCTCCGAGGCTGGAGAAAATCGTGAAGGCGATGAGGGCCATGATGAGGCTGAAGATCATGAAGAACGTGAAGCCTTCGGGTGTATTGAGCAGATCCATGGCCTGTTGCACCGAGGGATAAGAACTCTGAGCGGAGTACTGTTGAATGCGGCTCAGGATGGCGTCGTGGATTTCTTTTCCGGAGCGGAAGGCGGTCCAAAGAGCTAGAATCGCGGCCAGGACGCCGAAGCTCAACACCCCGGTGAGTGCGCCCAGGCGTGCTCCCATACCCACGGTGAGATGTGCCGCGGGGCGTCGCCGCCGGTAGAGCACTACGCAGAGAAAGCCGGATGGGAGCGTTCCCAGTCCAAAAGGCGTAAAGACGATCAGGACAATCGTCATTAAGACTGCGATTCCCGCGGAGAACAAAGCCTGCGGCCATTCAACAGTGGACGACGGAGCGTAGGATGCGTACTTCTCAATTCCGGCTTCCGGCGTAGGTGCCGCAGGCACTAGTCGCTCAGGTCCGGCGACCCGGATCTGCGGAGCACCACATCGGGCGCAAAACGGAGTGCCGTCTTCGACGCTTGCGCCACACTTATAGCAGGGATATTCCACTGAATTTCAAGGTACAGCAGGGGCGTGCGGCGCGCAAGAACGAACGGTCCTCGCCGTATGGCGGATGACAGGAGGATGCACGTCGCCATAGAGAACGTTGAATTCCTAGATATCGCCGTCCTTCCCGCGGATACGCAACCACACGATAGCGAAGTCTGATCCCTTGCCTTGGGGATCGATGGCCACGATGTGCTGATTGTCGTCGGTACCAGCTTTCAGTTCAATCTTCTTGCCATCGCCGCCAGAGTCGCACTTCAGGTCTCCTCCAACGACCCGGCCATTGCCTATTTTGAAGCCGCCGCCGGGGCATTGCAGTACCTTGCCGTATTTCTTCAGTTGGTTCTGGTAAAACGCGATGATCTTGTCGGGCGGATCGTCGGACTCGTACTCGAGGGCGACCACTTTCAGGCCGAAGCCGAACGCGGACAGATTGACGTTGGCACTTTTCTTGTCGCCGTCATTGGTTTTTGCTTTTGGCCGGGCGCCAGGATAGACGGCGAGGCCAGTGTCGCGGGCATCGGCATTCTCGTCAACGTGAATTCCGCCGACCGGGGTGCTGATATCGACCTTGCTATTGCCGTTGTCGCCGTGATCTTTCACGTTGACGCTGCAGGCGGGCAAGAGCGCGAAGGCGGCCAGCATGGCAGCCGTCGAGAGCAACCAGCTAATGGCGGATGGTTTGAGAATACGCATGTCGAGAACCTCCTTGCGCGATTTGCGCGGGACGCTCGATCCCAGCGCCGCGCTGCGCGATGTTGGGAATGGTGACCGGAAGATGTCCGCGAATCGCAATCTCTCCGAACAACGCTTTCACCGCACTGACTTCTGAAACCGGCTCATTGGAAAATGCACAAAGATAATTTTGCACTGCGGGGAAGTCCTGCGCCAAATACGGATTTCCCATGGCGAGTACCGCAGTTTTCTCCGCAGCGTGATCCAGTACCTTTTGAAGCAGCCCGCTGCTGGCTTCCGACAGGCCCACCGAGTTGGTCAAACCTTTCATCACTCTACCCGCTACCGGCACTTCATATACTGCGGCAATCACCGACCGCGCGTTGTCCACGGTTTTGAGGACATCGTCTGTCATCTGCGTGGCAACGCGGGGATCCACATAAATCACATCCGCATCGGATACGCGCTGCCGGATCTGGCGTTCTAACACGCGTCCGGCTTCGGTGCGCATATCATCGGAGAAGATGATGGCAACCACGTTGTCGCGCACTTCTTCCACTTTCTGATACGGAAGACCCTGGGCGGCGGTTCCAGATGATTTCAGGGGCAGGAGCTTGCGGTTGTCGCGAACCAGGGTGATGGCGTCATCCGCAATTTGCTGGCCGAGGGCGAGGTTTTCAGGCCTCCCAACCAGGCTGGAGAGAGCTTCGACGTTCACCAGACGAGTTTTATGGAGGTTCAGCGCGGCTTTGGCTTTCAATATTTTGAGGACCGAAGCATCCAGTTGCGCGAGGGGAATCTCGCCGCTGCGTACGGCCTCGAGCATGGCGCGGTAGGACGCGTCGAGATCCGCGGGGATGAGCAGTACGTCGTTGCCCGCCTTGAAGGCGTCGACCGCGGCACGGCCAATGTGCGCGCCATAAAGCCGGGTGAGGCCGGCCATGTCGAGGGCGTCGGTTACGACAATTCCTTGGAAGCCGAGTTGGTTCTTCAGCAGGCCATCCACAATTGCGGGCGAAGTCGTGGCCACGCGGTTGGGATCGGGATCGAGCGACGGAACGGAAACGTGGGCCACCATTACGGAGTCGACTCCGGCTTCAATCGCCTTCTGAAAAGGCGGAAGTTCGACGGATTTCAGGCGGGTCATATCGCCCGTCACTTGCGCCACGCCCAAATGAGAGTCGGTCGCGGTATCGCCGTGGCCGGGAAAGTGCTTGACCGTGGTCATCATTCCATTGGCGCGAGCCCCGCGGATGTACGCGGAGACCAGTTCGCCAACCTGCTGCGGATCTTCGCCAAACGAGCGGGTATTGATGATGGGATTGGCGGGATTCGAGTTGACATCGGCGTCGGGAAAGAAATTCCAGTGCACGCCGATGGCGCGAGCCTCCTGCGCTGTAATGCGGCCGAAAGCCTCGGCGTATTCCAGTTTGCCCGCGGCTCCGAAGGCCATGGCGTGGGGAAAGTCGGTGGCGCCATGCAGACGCATAGTGACTCCGCGCTCAAAGTCAGCCGCCATCAGCAGCGGCAGCTTGGAATCCTGCTGTAGACGGTTGAGCAGTTCAGCAGCTTCGTAAGGCTGGTTGCGATAGAGAAAAGGCGGGTCCCAGCGCACCGTCATGGTGAACCCGCCAAGGTGGTATTTGCGCATGCTGTCGCGAAGCTGCAAATACTCGGGGGCGTTAACGTTCAGAAACTCGGCGCGCACCCAGACTATGAAGAGCTGGCCTACCTTTTCTTCCGGCGAGAGCTTGTGCAAAGTTTTCTCCGCCCATTTTTCGCCTTCGTGGTCGAGGTGGATCGGGCCGGGTTGCTGATATTTCTCTTTGGCGAAAGAGGAGCAGTAGAGGACACCGATGACTGCAAAGAGAAACCCAACTTGTCGGAGCATGAGCAGACGATAGCACGCGATTGGGTTTCGATGCTGGTTACCCCCCAGGTTTACCCTCCCCCCTGATCTTTTTTGAATGATGGGGTAGTATCGGGTTACCCTCAAACTCTTCTGCAAGTGTGACCGATAACCTTGACACACATTCCGCTGAGACTAACCTCCACATTGTGCCTTGGAATCGAGTTCCGGGGTTATTGCACGTCTGTAACTTATAAGTTACAATGATTACGCCCCTTGAAATCCGCCGTTATGTTACGACAGACGGCACAGATATCATCGGGGAGTGGCTGGCCGGACTCAAAGACATTCGAGCCAGGGCAAAGATCGTGGCCCGCATCGACCGGCTAGCAGCTGGAAACTTCGGCGATTGCAAATCGCTGCGCGGTGGCTTGTATGAGTTACGGATCGACTGGGGGCCGGGCTATCGGGTCTATTACGCGACGGTAGCCTCGGCTCGCGTCTTGTTGCTTGCGGAGGAGACAAGCGTAAACAGTCCTCCAGCATTAAGCGAGCGCGGGAATATTTGGACGACTACAAGGAACGGGCCCTATGAAACCCAAGGCGAGCATATCTCACGATGAGGCCACGATTCGCGAACTGCGCGACAATCCGGAGTTCGCGGCCGAGTATCTGCGGGCGGCGTTGGAGGATGATGATGAGCCGGGCGTGCTCTTGATCGCCTTGCGCCGCATTGCGGAGGCCCGCGGCGGCATCGCCAAGGTAGCCAAGGCTGCGGGAGTTGAACGCGAGAGTTTGTATCGCGCTTTGTCGCGTCGTGGAAACCCTCGGCTCTCCACGCTGGTCGCCGTGACCAGGGCGGTAGGACTGAAGCTTACGGTTGAGGATGCGAGATAGCGGTCGCGCAGTGTACACACTCGCCCCTTCCACACACCGTAGGAGGGATGCCAATTCGGAGGCGGATATACTGGAGCGGCCATGCCAGTCATCATTTCCATGCTTCGCGGCGTCAACGTTGCCGGCCGCAACCAGATCAAGATGGAAACGCTCCGCGCGCTATACGAATCGCTTGGGTTAGAAGACCCGCGAACCCACGTGCAGAGTGGCAATGTCGTTTTCCGGACCAAGGAGCGCAACCTCTCCGCACTGGCCAAGCGGATCGAGGACGCAATCGAGCGGAGTTTCGGGTTTCGCCCCGCCGTCATCGTCCGCACCACTTCCGAACTTAGAGGTGCGATTGCGAGAAGTCCGTTCGCTCGGCGGCGTGGAATCGATCCGAGCAAACTGCTGGTGACCTTCCTCGCTAGCGCGCCTACAGCCGAAGCTCGCGACCAGGTTCTCAAGATTAAGGCCGACCCCGAGGAGCTATTCATCGATGGTCGCGAGGTCTACATCTATTTTCCCAATGGCGTCGCGCGGCCGAAACTGGCATGGTCTACGATAGCCAAGATGCTGGGAACGTCTGGAACGGCGAGAAACTGGAACAGCGTCACCAAGCTGCTGGGGATTGCGGAACAGCTCGAAGCCGGGTAGAGACGTAGGTAGCTACGTCTCTACAGCTGACATGGCTCTTTGCTGGATTGCGGGGTCGTCGCCGAATCCTTCGAGCCAGAGCACGTCGGGCTCGCGCCGGAACCAGGTCATCTGCCGCTTGGCGTAGTTGCGATGGGCTTGTTGCGCCGCTTGCAGCGCGATCTTGGGATCGATTTCGCCTTGGAGCAGTTGTACTGCCTGCTTATATCCGAGAGAAGCCAGAGGCCGGGCAGCGTCGCCGTATTTTGCCAGCAGACGCTTGGTTTCTTCCACCAGGCCCGAGTGGAACATGCGTTCCGCGCGCTCGTTAATGCGGGCGTAGAGCGCTTCGCGGTCGGGGTTCAAACCCAGGCGCAAGATTCGGAAGCCGGTCAACGGATCGCGGCCTTGCTTCCACATCTCGGTCATCTTTTGCCGCGAGGCCAGGCAAACTTCAATGGCCCGGATGAGCTTGGGAGTGTCGTTGGCATGGATCTTTGCGGCGGCCTCGGGATCGAGACGGCGCAGGATGCGGTGCAGGTAATCCGCGCCATTTTCTTCTACCCGTTGACGCAGCCGGTCGCGCAGTTCTTCCGAACGCTGTGGACCGGGGAAGAGACCATCGACCAAAGCACGGAGATAGAGCCCAGTACCTCCAACCACAATTGGCAGGTTTTTACGGGATTTAATCTCGGCGAGAGTCTGCCTCGCCAACCGCGCATACTCGCCCGCCGTAATGTAGCCAGTGGGATCTATAAAATCGAGCAGATGATGCGGAACGCGAGCGCGCTCGGAAACGCTTGGTTTCGCGGTACCGATCTCGAATTCGCGATACATCGCGACCGAATCGCAATTCACCACCTCGCCACGAAAGCGCTGTGCCAAAGCCATGGAAAGCGGAGTCTTCCCGCTGGCGGTTGGACCCAACACCACTGCCAGCAGCGGATCGAGAACCACGCTCAGCGTGAGCCCCAGGCAATGTGATGCCAGTAGCGGACGAGGGTCAGGATCAAGATCAGGGCTGCGATCACCAGCAAGCCAGTGGCTTCCAAGGTATAGATTTGAGGCGGGCGGTGATGCCCGGAAGACTGCTCGGGCGGGCGGGGATCCGGCTGCCGTTTTGGACCCGAAGCAGGCATGACGATATTGTAGCGCCGGAAAGCGACGTCGTTGGCTCAAAAAGATTGATGCAACCTGGCCGATTTGGAGGGAACCGAGGTAGCCAAAGCTGCGTATCATCGGTTGATGACGGGATGGTGGCGTGTCCCCATTCAGTACCTCTCAATTGAAACATAAACTAGGAGAATATCTATGAACCGCTTTGCCTTGGTCGCATTGGGAGTCTGCCTGGCAGTCGCTCCATTCGCGCATGCCGATGAGTGGTCGAAGACTTACACGATTACGGGAAAGCCCGAACTCCGCGTGGAAACCTCCGACGCCAACATCCACGTGGATACCTGGGACCAGAAAACCATTGAAGCGCGTGTGACCTCCGAGCATTACAAGATCGGCGGGCATGGTCTCAGGATCGAGGAACATCAATCCGGAGACTCGGTCGACCTGGAAATCCATTTTCCCCACGATGTTCACATCATCACTTTCAACATGCACGGTTACCGGGTCGACATCGAGATCCATATGCCGCGCGAAGGACGAGTGAACCTGCATACCGGCGATGGTTCCATTCGGCTAGCGAACTTCAAGGGCGAAATGGATTTGCAGACCGGCGACGGCCACCAGGAAATTGACTCGGTGGACGGCACACTGCGGGCACGCGCCGGAGACGGCCACATCACCGCCGCTGGCCGATTCGATGTCCTCGAACTCACTACTGGAGACGGCCGGATTGATGCTCGGGCACAGTCCGGTTCGTCGGTCACTTCCAGTTGGAATCTGAAGGCCGGAGACGGTAGCGTTACTCTGGAACTGCCCGCCAACTTTGCCGCCGATTTGGATCTGCGTACCGGCGATGGGCACATCACCGCGGACATTCCGGTTTCCGTCGATGGACGCCTCAGCGAGAAAAGCATTCATGGAAAGATCAATGGCGGCGGGAACTTGATCACGGTTCATACCGGGGATGGTTCCATCCGGCTGCAAAAGTCGTAGGAGAAGCTGTCAGCTATCCGCTCTCGGCATTCAGCGAATTGACGTCAGCGTTCCAGATGCTGCACGCTAGATATTTCTCCCGGCTAACTGTCCCAGGGATAGTGCCGGAGAGTATCAATTCGCCCATTGAGGAAACAGAATGCATCGTACGACCGCTGGCCGGATCTTCGTTGTCTCAATCTTGTTTGCTGCGACCATTCTCTGTTCGGATCTGTCGGCACAAAGTGTCAAGCGCGTTCTGGATGTGACGTCGATGGACACGAGCGTGGACCCGTGCACCGATTTCTTCGCCTATTCCTGCGGGGGATGGATCAAGAACAATCCGATTCCGCCCGATCAAACCTCGTGGAGCGTTTACTCCAAGCTCGAGGATGATAATAAATCCATTTTGCGCGAGATCCTGGAAAGCTCCGCCTCGCCTGCGGGCAGGCGCGATACCGTCACCCAGAAGATTGGTGATTACTACGCTGCTTGCATGGACGAGAAGGCAATCAATGCGGCGGCGATCAAACCGCTGCAGCCGCTTCTCGACCAGATTCAGCAGATGCAGTACAAGCACGATATCGCGGCCGTCGCTGCCGCCATGGTTTCAAGCGACGCCTTATTCCGCTTTCGCTCGGATCAGGATTACAAAGACGCTACCCAGGTGATTGCCGAAGCGGACCAGGGAGGAGTGGGGCTTCCGGATCGCGATTACTATCTGAAATCGGATGCCAAGTCCGTGGAACTGCGCAAGGCCTACCTGGCCCACTTGCAGAAAATGTTCGAATTGCTTGGCGACAAGCCCGCAGCGGCTGCTGCCGAAGCCCGGACGGTCATGCGCATTGAAACTGCGCTGGCCAAAGGCTCGCTCACTCGCGTACAGCGTCGCAATCCACAGAACCTATATCACAAGATGACTGTTCAGCAATTGAGTGCGCTCAACCCATCGTTCCAGTGGAAGATCTATTTTGCCAAAGTCGGTCTGCCCTCGGTCGTAGCCCTCAATGTGGAAACTCCGGGATTTTTCAAGACGCTGAACGAGGAACTCAAAAACGAAACCCTCGCGAGCTGGAAAACTTATCTGCGGTGGCATTTGATCAACGCGAATGCGCCTTTTCTGTCATCCGATTTCGTGAATG
The DNA here is from genome assembly GCA_963832245.1 of uncultured Acidobacteriota bacterium. Lineage (GTDB taxonomy): Bacteria > Acidobacteriota > Terriglobia > Terriglobales > Acidobacteriaceae > JABDBE01. The sequence goes on along the minus strand of CAWHTG010000002.1, from coordinate 1,059,490 downwards.
CCGACTTTGATTTCTTTGGCAAGACCTTGACCGGAGCAGAGCAACTCGAGCCGCGGTGGAAGCGCTGCGTCGGTTATGTGGACAACGACCTCGGCGAAGCCCTGGGGCAAGCCTATGTAGCACGTAACTTCAGTCCGGATGCCAAAGAGCGTGCCCAGAAAATGGTGAACCAAATTGAAGAGGCTATGGGCCGCGATATCGAGTCGCTCTCCTGGATGACACCCGCCACTAAACAGTTCGCCCTGGAAAAACTGCATGCCGTCGCCAACAAAATCGGCTATCCCGACAAGTGGCGGGATTACAGCGCGCTCACCATCGCCCGCGACGATGAAATGGGCAATGTGCTCCGCTCCCGCGAGTTTGAATTTCATCGTCAACTGGCCAAGATTGGTAAGCCGGTCGATCGCGGCGAATGGCAGATGACTCCGCCCACGGTCAACGCATACTACGATCCACAAATGAACGACATCAATTTTCCCGCTGGTGTTTTGCAGCCGCCCTTGTTTGATGCGAGGTCTGACGCTGCTCCCAACTTCGGCGACACCGGCGCCACCATGGGCCATGAACTCACCCACGGCTTCGACGATGAAGGCCGCCAGTTCGATGCCCACGGCAACCTGCGCGACTGGTGGACTAAGGAAGATGCCAAAGCGTTTGAGCAGCGCGCCAGTTGCATATCAGATCAGTATTCGCAGTACGTGGCTGTGGATGACATCAAGATCAACGGAAAGCTGACTCTGGGCGAAGACATCGCTGACCTGGGCGGACTGATTCTCGCCTACATGGCATGGCAGGACGACACCAAGGGCGAAAGGTCCGAGCCGCTCGAGGGATTCGCCCCAGCGCAGCGTTTCTTTATTGCTTACGGGCAGAGCTGGTGTGCCAGCACGCGCGACGAAACGAAACGCTTGCGCGCCACTGTCGACCCGCATTCTCCGGACAAGTATCGTGCCAATGGCGTGGTCTCAAACATGACGGAGTTTCAGGAAGCATTTCACTGCAAGGCAGGTTCGCCCATGGTGAGAGAGAATCGGTGCAGAGTTTGGTAAGAGACCTACTGCAAGTCCGCCCTGTCGGGGTTGTAGTAGAAGGCAAACCGCAAGGCAAGATATTGGCCACCGAATTCGCTAGGCAAGGGCGGGAATGGATTCGCGCCTGTAATGCCTCCCCAGGCGCCGCGGTCGAGTGCTACATCGCCCGAGGTCGACACCAATCTCATCCCAGCGACAGAACCGTTTTTGAGAATGGCAAATTCAATTGTGACTTTGCCTTTTTTCATGATGGGCGCCTTCGCTGATTCAGGAATGAGGTTATACCAATTCACCTTCACATCGTGCAGGACGCGCTGCAGGTACGGGCCGAAATCCACACCCATGGTGTCAGATAGAACCTCAAGTGGCCCCATTGCGGCCGTCGGCTTCCTACCCAAGCCGAGGCCGTAATTCCCGCCGTCACCGCCATATCCTCCACGATTCGCTGCTGTTGCGCGAGCGGCCTCATCAATCGCGGAACCCGCAGACATGGCGCCGCTTCCAAAGACGTCCTTAGGACTTAAAGCAGGCGGAGTCTGCAGCTTTGCGACCTGATTTTGATTTTGAGGTGGCGGAGGTGGCGCTGACGGCTGAGGCGCGGGGCTCTGGCTTGCTGCCGCCGGAGTCGGGGGCTCAGGCTGGGGCTGCGGAGCCTGAACACCGCTTGCGCCCGGCCGGCCGGGGCGCGAGGCGTCGAGAATCTTTTTCAGTTCCTTGCGGTCTAGCTGAGGCGCGTGCGAAGTGGCGATGCGATCCTTATCGGAAATGATGTTTGTGTCTGGACGTTTGGTCACCTTCTGTTCATCAGGAGGCAGCTCCAGATATGTGAGGTCCTTCTGGTCCGTCCCCGGAGTCACGGCGACGACGGTTTGTCTAGGCAGGAATCCCGCTAGTTTCTGCGAATTCCATAAGACCAGCACAACAATCAAGTGCACGACTACAGAAATCCAGAAAGCCTCGCGCCGGCGCGCCTGCGCCAATTCGTCTTGAAGCTGTATGAGTAGAGCGGGCGCCTCAACAATTTCCCGATAAGCCGACTCCCAGTAACGCGCATCGTACAAGTCTCCGCCCTCGGCAGGCCGCGCCGGAGGCCTGGGAGAAGCCGGGTTGACTGGCGGGATTTGCGTGGTCGACATCGACTGATCTACCTGTTGGTTAGAGACGAGCGGAGGGGCAGCAGTTGCAAGGACAAAAAATCCTGCTTATGCCTGACTGCTTCAAGTCTGGCTCCCTGTCCTCGCTGCCGTCCTCGGCCCAGTATCCTTTATTTTCGCATCTTTCGCGCGAAACCGCGAAGCCCTGAAAGGGCAAGAACTGGAGATTCGCATCCAGATGGTCAATCGTCCATTTTTCGTTTACAAAACTTGACACTTGAGAGAGGAAAATCAGGCGTGCAGCCGCTCCAGATCAATCTTTTTTCCGTGCTCGCGGATCGAAGCGACGATGTCGAGGGCGACAGCTAGAGCGCGGCGTCCGTCTTCCAGAGTTACCGCGGGTGCGGAACGCCGCTGCACCGACTCCAGGAACGACTTGAGTTCTGCGTGGAGAGGCTCTTCAGCCGTCGTTGGAGGTTTTGCTATCTGAATTTGTGGATTCACTGAAGGAGTTCCTACGGCACCATCCTGACCGACGCTGAAAACGAGAACATCCTGCCGCCCAAAGTCCAGAGACACGTATTGTGTGGGCTGAAAAAAACGAAGCTTGCGGACGCGCTCGGTCGAAACCCGGCTGGCAGTAAAGTTGGCCACACACCCGGAATCAAATTCGAGCCGCACATTCGCGATATCCACTTTGCCGGAAAGAATGGGCAACCCTACTGCGCGGATTTCCTTAACCGGCGAATTCACGAATGAGAGCACGATGTCGAGATCGTGAATCATCAGATCGAGCACGACATCCACGTCCAGAGATCGCGGCGTGAATACGCTGAGCCGATGCACTTCAAAAAACATGGGCTTGGTGATGACAGGAAGAGTGGCGCGAACCGCGGGATTGAATCGCTCCAGGTGGCCGACTTGGGCGATGCGGCCGAGTCGCTGCGCCAGACGGATCAGTTCGTCAGCCTCCGCGAGCGAACTCGCCAGCGGCTTTTCAATCAGCACATCGATGCCCGCCTCCATCAACTGCTGAGCAGTTTGCAGGTGATGGATCGTAGGGACTGCGACCGAGGCGGCCTGGACTTCGCTGTGCGTGGTGACGAGTTGTTCGATAGCGCCGAAACTACGGCAGCCGAATTCGCGCGCCACCGCGTCAGCCCGCGCTATATCGGGGTCAACTACTCCAACGAGTCGGACCGGCGCGCCCTCGCCGGCGAGTTGCTGGTACACGCGAGCGTGGTTGCGGCCAAACGTGCCCAGGCCAATCACCGCAACGTTGGTGAGCTCAGCAGTCAGTTTTCAGTTCTCAAGTGGCTGGTTGCCGGAAGACCTGTTGATTTAATCACAAAAGCTCGGCAGAGATTGCCCCGGATAGACGCTCGATGGTCCGAAGCGGACTAACGGGTCGCCGCCTTTTTCAGCAATGCGATTTGGCCCGCATGGTAGAGTTCGTGCTGCACGACGCCGCTGAACAGGTAAAAAAAGTTGTAATAACTTTGGGTCTTGCCGGGAACTTGCTCCTGCAGCCGCGAATCGGGGAAGGCGGCAACCGCCTGCACGAGTTCGTTGTGAGTATGTTTAGCCTGCTCGATCGCGGTGTGCCAGGCGGCCTCGCTGGTGTCCTTTATGGGCGGGAAGTTCTGGTCGCCAACCAAATGTATCGCTCTGCCTCCGATGCGCGTCAGCGCAGCACCGTCCCAAGCGGCAATATGCAGAAGCAGTTCCCAGATGCTGTGTGCGTTTTTTATCGGATGGGCCGCGGCCATTGCGGCATTGACACCTTGGAGGATTTCGACGACAGAGTCGCCATGCCAGGCATCTCCATCAAAGGCGCGGCGGATTTGGTCGGCAAGACGGGCAGTTTCGGACATAGGGTAATTCTCCAGTAAATTGCTTCGCAGAGCAAATAGTATACCGTAATACACGGTATCCATGTATAATCCACGACGGTGATTCTCTCGTTCGGTGACAAAACGACAGAGGATATTTACCACGGGCGGGACACGAAGGCAGTTCGTAGAATTTCAAGGAGTTTGTGGGAGAGAATCCAGATCAAATTGGACTTGTTGAATGCCGCTGTCTCGCTTCAGGATCTTCGAGTTGCTCCGGGGAATCATCTGGCGAGATTACGGGGTGATCTATCTGGCTCTCATAGCGTTCGAGTGAATCAACAGTATCGGCTGGTGTTCCGGTTCGAAGGCGGCAACTGTCGGGATGTCCGGTGCACTGATTATCACTGACAAAGGAGAGTCATGTTACCACTTCACAGAATCTCAACCCATCCCGGGCAGATCTTGTTGAGAGAATTTCTCGAACCACTCGGACTGACACAAGTAAAACTGGCGAAAGCAATAAACATTCCTCAAAATCGCGTCAATGAGCTAATTCGCGGCAAGCGCGGAATTACCCCCGAAACTGCTCTGCTGCTGGCGGAATATTTTAAGAATTCAGCCGAGTTCTGGATGAATCTACAGACCGCATACGATCTCACACGGGCCCGCGCTGAACTGCGAAAGCAACCAGTGACAGCCTCACGAGGCCGCCCGCGGTCTGCGCGCCGAAGCGTATTGGGTTCGCGCTTTGCCTAGTCTGCCTCAATGGCAATCTCCCCTGCATCAGCCGCCAGGATGATCGGATTGCCATCGATCAGCAGACATTTGCCTGCGTCCACAGCCAGGCAAGTCGCGCCTGCTTTCCGCATGACCTCAATCGTCCTCACTCCGACGACCGGCACGTCGAAACGCATATCCTGATTCGGTTTGGCAATCTTGATGACGGTCAACGCGCGACTCAACGTCGAGGGATCGGATTCGAGCGAAGCCATAATCTGGCCGGCGCGTTCGATGGTCGCGTCGGTACCTTCCATGGCTTCGACCGCTACGCAGGCAGTTTCTGCCACGACCACGGTCTGGCCAATGTCGTATCGCGCCAAGTGATGGCCTACGTCGCGTCCATACGCGATGTTCTTTTTTTCCTGTTCCGACGGCGCGCGTCTGGTGAGCACGCCGCGCTTGGCTAGCAGCGGCTCGAGGAAGGAAGTGGAGTTTTCCAAAAGGATTCCTTCCTCTGCCAGCACCTTAGCGATCGCTCCGAGCAGAGAGTCGGTATTGCGAGTGCCCAATGACAGCAGCACTTTGGCCAAGCGCCAATCCGGCCGAATGCTTGAGAATATCTGCTTATGCTTCACTTGTCCGGCCATGATGGCGCGATGCACACCCTCGCGCTTGAAGGTCTCGATCAGTTTGGAAAGCTCCCCCAGAGAAAGCCAGTGAACGGCGGCGCCGTGCGACTCAATTTCTGGGAAGGTTTCCTCCTTGATGGCGGCGACGATGACTTCGTGCCCCTGAGCGCGTGCAGCATCGAGCACAAGAAATGGAAAGCGGCCGTTGCCCGCGATCAGGCCGAGTTTCCCTTTGCTGTCAGACATCGCACGCCAGTGTAAACGAAAATCCTCATCAAGATGCGGAGCAGGCTCCGCTCGGCGAAAACGCGGGTATTGGGCAGAACTCCCTGAGGCTGCCATCGCTGATTTGAATATCGGGGTCCTTCGACTCCGCAGAGTCCGCTTCGCGGAGAATCTGCTGCGCTCAGGATGACATTTTTGTGTGAACTGAATGCTGACTGCTGATTGCTGATCGCTACTTAATCACTCCCCGCTCGGATTGCTCGATGAACTTTATCAGCATCTCCACATCTTCTCCGCGGTCGGGCTCCGCCTTCAATTTCTCCAGCGCCTGCGATGTGTTCAGCTTCGAGGCCAGCAAAACTTTATATGCGTGATGAATCTTGCGAATGCGTTCTTTGCTGAAACCGCGGCGCTCAAGCCCGATCGCATTCAGCCCGTAGGCGCGAGCGTCGCGGGAGGCGGAGGTCTTGGAAAACGGAAGAACATCGCGGGTGATGGTGGTCCCGCCGCCAATAAACGCATGCGCCCCGATGCGGACAAAATGATGCACTGGGCAAAGCGCGCCAACTTGTGCCCACTCCTCGACCGTGACGTGGCCGCCTAGAGTCGCCGCATTTGCCAGAATCACGTGGTCGCCAATTGCGCAATCGTGGGCGATGTGCGTGTACGCCATAATCAGGGTGTGGCTGCCAACGCGTGTCACTCCACCACCCTTCACCGTGCCGCGACTGATAGTTACGAACTCGCGAATCTCGTTGTAGTCCCCAATTTCCAAGCGAGTAGGCTCCCCGCCGTAAGTTAAATCCTGCGGCGCCATTCCGATCGAGCAAAAGGGGAAGAAGGTATTATGGGCGCCGATTTTCGTGGGCCCCTCGATCGCCACGTGCGAAAGCAGGCGGCATCCTTCTCCCAGTTCGACGTCTGGCCCAATCACGCAATATGGACCAACCTCGCAGCTTGCATGAAATTTAGCGCCGGGATCAACAATGGCCGTGGGATGGACTTTCATCTTCCGCCAACCATGGCTCCTAGGTTTCCGTTGTTTCCTGCAAGGATCTCTTTTCAGCGCGTGATCGATCGACGAGCCTGCAGCTCACCAGGGCTTCGGCAGCGAGCTTGTCGCCGACGAACGCGGTTCCCTCCATGCGCCCTGCGTTGCCGCGCCAGACCCTCACGTCGACTTCAATGCGCAGCTGATCGCCTGGAACCACAGGGCGACGGAACTTCGCTCGCTCAATTCCGGTGAACAGGACCAGTTTGCTCTCGCGATCCTCCACCTCGGTGAATAGCAGAACTCCGCCCGCCTGAGCCATGGCCTCTACGATCAGCACACCCGGCATTACTGGGGCGCCCGGAAAGTGGCCGGCAAAAAAGGGTTCGTTGATCGTAACGTTCTTTATGGCGACAATCCGTTTCTTACGATCAAGGTCGACGATGCGGTCAATCAGCAGGAACGGAAAGCGATGCGGCAGAAGGCGCTGAATATCATTGATGTCCAGCGTCACCTTTGCGACCTCGGGGACTTCAGGTGCGGGATGAGCAGTTTCGGTCATTCCGTTTCTCGTTAAGACCAAGAGCAAAAGAAGAAGAGCGAAGATTATACTGTACCGCGCGCTTTCAACCCTTCGAGAAAAGGATTGCATGCCTAAAAAAACGTCGAAAACAAAGCCCAGTGGGAACCCCCAAAGTGAGATGGCGAATCGGTTGATTTATTTCCAGGACCGCAAGGATCAGATCGCTCAAACCATTCGCCAGCTTGTCGAGATCGAGTCACCGACTGAAAACAAACAGGCCGTGGACCAGTTAGGGGTACTCCTAGCCGGGAGATTTGAGGGTCTAGGAGGGCATGCGAAGTTTCACCGGGTTCAAGACTTTGGCGATCACTTGCAGGTAGATTTCGGCGGCACTCGCGGCGGGAAGCCGGTAATGCTCCTGGGGCACCTGGATACGGTGTATCCCATGGGCACTCTGGCAACCATGCCTTGTCGCTTAGCCAATGGACGCTTGTGGGGGCCTGGCAGCTTCGATATGAAGTCTGGAATCGCCCTCATGCTGCACGCCATTGAAGCGCTGCGAGCCTGGCACGAGGACAAGCTGCCGCGGCCGATATCGTTATTGCTGGTTTCTGACGAGGAAGTGGGGAGCGAAACTTCGCGGCTGATTACGGAAAACCTGGCCAGGAAATCCGCCGCAGTACTGGTGCTCGAACCCTCTCATGGGCCAAAAGGCGCTCTGAAAACCGCTCGAAAGGGCATTGGGGAATACGTTCTGAAAGTCGCGGGGAAGGCGGCACACTCGGGATTGGACTTCGAAAAAGGGCAGAGTGCAATTGTCGAAATAGCCAGGCAGATTATTGCCATCTCGAAGCTGGTCGACTTAAAACGCGGCCTGACGCTCAACGTGGGAACGGTGCAAGGTGGAACGCGACTGAACGTTATCCCCGCCCAGGCAAGCGCCGTGCTCGACGTGCGAGTTGCTCGGAAACAGGATTCCGGGGCAATCGACCGCAAGCTACGTTCGCTGAAACCGTTCAATCGCAAGTGCAGGCTCGAAATTACCGGCAGCATGACTCGTCCGCCCATGGAACGGACCCCAGCTATGGCCGCGCTCTACAAAAAAGCTGTGGAGATCGCCAGACAATTGGGGTGGAAACTGGAGGAAGCCGCCGTCGGTGGCGGATCCGACGGGAACTTCACGGCCGCCCTCGGCATTCCCACTCTGGATGGGTTGGGCGGCGTGGGCGAAGGTGCGCACGCAACCCATGAGTCGATCCTGATCTCTGAACTGCCAAAGAGGGCGGCGCTGCTGGCCGCTCTCATCGAAGCCATTTGACCGGGTGAGTAATCAGATAAATGCAAGGAGGGAGGGATTCGCTTACGCCATTTCTAGCAATTAGAAGGAACTACTACCACTTGCGTCATTATAGCCAGTGTTTATGCAGGTTTCAAGCGATTTTTTCCCTACCCTGGAGTCTCCACCGTCGCCCGCCGTACCCTGCAATCAACCCTAAAAGACGTGTGAAACGGTGTTAGTGGTAGGAGGTTAAAGAGCCGTCCACTCAGGCAGGCATTCAGGTTTCTTGAAGCGTGGCGGATGGATGATAGGGGAGCAGGTCTCGGTACCGGGTTAGTTCGGAGGGACGAACGAGATGTTATAGCCATTTTTCCGCAGGTCATACCGGTCATATCACGGTCAACTCCTTGCTGTGCGATTGGCAGTTTGCAGTGCGGTTGCTCGTTGGGTTATGAGTGTCACCATCAACAGAATCTAAAGACAATGCACGGCGCAAAGAGTAGGCGTTGCGCAATCTCACAGGCTTGGACAGTTTTCTGCAAGGAATCTACAATCCTCTCAAGTCCCGCCTGCGTGCACTTTGTGACGGCCCAGTAGTTTACCGGTCGCAGTCAGTCCTGGACCGTCACAAACGGCACCTGCTGCACAAACAACTAAGCTCTGCTTCCCTCGACCGGGACCGCGAAGATTCACTTTTTGGTAAAAAAAAGTTCGTTTGAGTCACTCCCTCGATGAAGGAATGGGAACCTCTCCATCGTCATCCCAAGCGAAGCAGTACGTAAGTAATTGATTTCACTATGACAACTTTCGTTCTGCTTGTCACGAGGGTATGGATTTATTTTCATGCCTAGGTGTACCGTCACAACCATGGCTTGGCCAACTCCGGAACTGTCGGTCTCACAAACCTGTTGTCTTTGATGGGAACGTTCTGCTGCATGTGTTCGATTTCAACGGTGAAGCGGCCGTTGGGGCGGGCGATGGTCCAGCGGAAGGGAGTCTTCACACCACCCTGGTCACGATAATCTCCATAATCGACTACTGTGGGGTTGCGGCCTAGCGGTGTTTCCACAAAACGCAAGGCGCGTACCAGAAGCCCTGACTGCTGATCAAAATAAAGCTGCACCGGCGGCAAATTGTCCCTCGTCCCTGCGAGAACATAAGCTTCTCGTCCACTGATTTGTTCTTGCGCTTCGATGTGCAACTCTTTGAATAGTCCCTTCAGGCTGGCTGGAAAAAACAGTTCCGCGTCCATTCGGGCAGCATCCACCTCCGCGGGACTCATATCGTGCACCGCGTGACCGGGCGTGCTCAGCCAGCCCTCTTCGCCGTTAGTGCCGGTGACGCTATCGCCTCCGGGGAAGCGCACCGTAGTCACTCGTTTATCCGGCGCTTTGGCGACGACTTCGACAGGAAAGTTCTCCGAGCCTACAGTTAGCGTCCCTTTCTGGATGCGGGTTGAAATTCCGGTCGCAGCATCGAGCCCGCCAACCGACTGCAAATACTTTCCAAGGATTTGATCGGCGCTGGGCAGGCTGGCGGCATTCGGCTCGTCGTGGGGCATCTTTCCCTCAACACCGAACTTGCCTTCTTCCTCGGTGATGATTGGCGTTATCAGCGGTTTGTGTGAACCCCGGTGACAAGCGTAGCAGGTCACTTTCTGCTGGCCGTCAAAGTTGTCTTTGTTGATTGCGAACATCATGCGCATCATCTTGCGCGCTGTCCCCTTGGTCTCCTTGTCATCCTTTTCAAACGCGTTTTCCAGATGACAGAAATCGCATTGCACACCCAGGGATGCCGCGACAAATTGCATGGCGGGAACGAGTTGGTCGGATGGAAATCCTTTAAGCACCTGAATGTTCTTGTAAACTTGCTCTGTCGTTTTGGGCGTTGCGGTTTCAGTCGAAGGTTGGGAAGGCTGAGCCCACAGGGTGCCCAAGCCAGACCCAAGCATTGCTCCAGCTACACAAATGCTCAGAAGTATTTTCAGGCGCATATTTTGTCCTCGACTTGATCTTCAGTTCTCGGCAGGAATGCTCCGCAGTTCCGGCGTCTTCGGCAAATCCAGAGCCGGACGGAAGCCTCGCGCCGCGAAATAGAGTACATAGAGATGGCAGAAGAAGGGAATCAGAAACGCATAGCGGATGTTGCTCCTATCGGAGATGTATCCCATCGCGGCTGGGAAAACGGCGCCCCCAATGATCGACATTACCAATAAAGAAGACCCCATCTTGGTGTGTGGTCCGAGATCCTTGAGGCTAAGGGCGAAGATGGTCGGGAACATAATGGAATGAAAGAACCCGAGCAGGACCAGCGCCCACATAGGGGCCACGCCGGTTCCGAGCAGCACGATTGTGAGGCAAATCAAAGACGACATTCCGAACAACGAGAGCAACCGGGAAGCGGCGACGTGCTTCATGATCGCAGAGCCGGCAAACCTGCCAAGCATGAATCCCAGCAGGTGCAACTTCAGATAATTCGCCGCATGTTTTTCAGGTATCCCCGGCATGCTGTACTGCGCAAAACGGATCACAAAACTCGCTACACCGACCTGTGCGCCCACATAGAAGAATTGCGCCAGAACCCCTTTCAGCAGATGTTTATACGGCCACAATCCCCGAAGACCCGTGGCCGCGACCGATTTTTCTTCGTCGCCGTCATCTTCCCGGACTTCCGGCAATTGGGAAAAGAAAATGAGGGCGGCTATCGAAAAGAAAAGTGCCGCGATCACCAGATAGGGCCCTTTGACCGTGGCGGCTTCAGCTGCCTGGTAAGCTTGCAACTGGGCGGGAGTCATTGCGGATAACTGCGCGCGCGAATACTCCACTCCGGAAAGGATAAAAGCAGCGCCAAAAATCGGAGTGACGACGGCGCCGACGGAGTTGAAGGATTGGGCCAGGTTCAATCGACGCTCTGAACTCTCAGGCGGGCCGAGGACGGTCACATAGGGATTTGCTGCCACTTCCAGAAATGCCTGGCCACACGCCATCACGAAGAGGGCGAATAAGAAAAAGACGTATAGTCTCACCGAAGCCGCGGGAATGAACAAGAGAGCTCCTGCGGCACAGGTCAGCAATCCGACCAGGATTCCTCGCTTGTAGCCGATCTTCTCCATCAGCCAACCAGCCGGCAGAGCCGCGAGGAAATATCCTCCGAAAAATGCTGTCTGGATCAATGAGGACCGAAAGTCCGTAAGGCGAAATGCTTTCTTCAGGTGGGGAATCAGGATATCGTTCAAATTGACGCCGAACGCCCAGAGAAAGAACAGACTGGTAACCAGGATCAGCGGCACAACGTAGCGGCGCTCCGTAATTGGTACGGACGGTTTGGCCATATTTTTCCGCTTAGGTCAACGCACGATCCAAATGCACGTAACCACCATCGACAAACAGGTGCTGGCCTGTAACATGCGCGGCCTTTGCTGAAATGAGAAAGACCACCATTGCTGCAATCTCATCAGGAGTGGTCATCCGTCTGTCGAGAGGAATCTTGGCAACCACACTCTTCAGTTTTTGCTGTGGATCGGGAAACGTGTTGAGCCAGTGTTGATACAGCGGCGTCATTACTTCTGCAGGGATAACCGCGTTCACCCGGATACTGTATGGCAGCAATTCTGCCGCCCATTCGCGGGTCAGGCCTAAGATCGCACCCTTGGACGCAACATATCCGGACGTGCCTCCCTGACCGGTGATCGCGGTTTTCGAACTGATGTTGACAATCGAGCCGCGGGTCCGCTTCAGATGCTGCAATGCGTGATGTGCCACGTTGTAATAATGCACAAGATTCCGCTCCAAGGAGCAGACAAATTCTTGGGGACTGCCGTGTTCGAGACCGATCTTGTCGTTTATGCCTGCGTTATTCACGAGAGCATCGATGTGGTCGAAGGTCGCAATCGCTTGCTGCACAACTGCTTTGCAGTTCTCGGACGACGAAAGATCCATCGCAATGAAACTGGTCTGGAGGCCCTGGGCGCTGAGTTCATCATGCAATTGCTGGCATGCCTGCGCGTCCCGATCCACCGCGACGGCAATAGCGCCTTCCTGAGCGCACGTTTTGGTGATGGCCGCGCCAATGCCTTTCGCGCCGCCCGTCACCAGCACAACTTTATCTTTGAGTTGCAGATCCATGGTGAAAGGGCTCAATTTCTTGGCTCGGCTCTTTCTCGCGGCAATAATTGAAACACTTTAGCCGCGAAGATTCAGGAAACCTCCATCAATCGGGTAGTCCGAACCTGTGATGAACGACGCTTCGTCCGAGCAAAGAAACAGTGCAAGCGCGGCGATCTCCTCTGGCTGAGCCATTCTCCCGATGGGCTGGGATTTTTCCAACTTCTCAAACATCTCCTGTTCTTTGCCAGGATAATTACGGTGAAGGAAATTATCGACAAAGGGCGTATGCACTCTCGCCGGTGAAATGCAATTGCAGCGAATGTTGTGGGCCAGGTAATCCTTGGCCACTGAATAAGTCATTGCTACAACCGCACCCTTGCTCATGGAATAGGCGAAGCGGTCCACAAGGCCCGAGGTTCCGGCGATCGATGCCATGTTCAAAATCATGCCGCCTCCGTTAGCTTTCATGTGGGCAACGGAAGCATACATGCAGTTGTACATTCCCTTAACGTTGACGCAGAAAATGTTGTCGAAATCGTGCTCCGAGGTGCCCTCCAAGTTGCCAATGTGAGAAATCCCGGCATTGTTCACCAGGATGTGCACGCGCCCATCCTCGAATATCTGGTTGAAAACCGCCTTCACACTCTCCTGTTGGGACACGTCGCAGCGATAGGCTTTCGCGTTCCCGCCGCTGGATACGATTTCGCTGGCTACTGCTTTGGCGGCGTCCTCGTCGATGTCCAGCACGCGTACGCAGGCTCCGCTGCCGGCAAATCTTTGAGCCACCGCCCGGCCGATACCGCTCGCCCCTCCTGTGACCACTGCGAGTTTGCCATCAAGCCGAAATGTGTGTGAATTACCCTTCAGAAAAACCTCCCGGTATGCGATTCGATCCCCTCAACATCTATTTCGCCTGCTCCTCATGCGTGTGCTCAAGCATCGCTAACGCGTTTTGTGCATCGGCGTCGTTTGGCGCCAACTGCAGCGCGGTACGCAACTCCTTCTCCGCTTCGCCGATGTTTCCCGTTCTCCCGTAGAACATCCCTAGATTCTTGTGCAGGTGAGCGCTTTGCGGACACTGGCCGCAAAGCTGAATGGCCTCATTCATTTGTTCCACAGCCTGCGGCCAGTTCTGCGCGTTGGCCGCTTCCAACGCAAAGTTTCCGAGTTCGGAAACGCGGTCAGCGATCTGCTGGCTCTTCTGCAGCGCGTCGAAGCGATCTTGATATTGCTTCGCCTCGGGGTCATGAATCTTGTTCAGCGACTTGGCAAGGTTGTACAGGGCTTGAGAATGATTGGGGTCGGCCTGAACCGCCGCTCTCCAGTGCTGGATGGCAGCGGAATTATCACCGGAATGCTCCAGGTTTTGACCGAGGAGATATTGCGCGTCCGCATTGTCGGGTTGAATCGCGACCACTCGCTGTAACAGTTCGGTTGACCGTTCTGGTTGGTTTTCCTGTTTTGCCGTGAGCGCGAGAAAATAAAGTGCATTCGCATAATCCGGCTGTAAGCGAATTGCGGTCTCCAGTTCCTTCCCCGCGTCTTCGTACTTGCCTGTTTCGAAAAAGAAGCGGCCCAGATTGTAGTGAGCGGCGGCAAGGTTTGGATCCAATCGGGCGGCTTCAGAAAACTCCTTAAATCCGGCGGAACGATCGAACTGATCGACCAGCGCGATGCCCAGATTGAGGTGAGCCTGTGCAGATGCCGGTTCGAGGGCTACTGCCTTCTGAAAATTCTTGACGGCTTCCGCGCCGCGTCCCGTTTTAGCCTGCAGCATCCCTAGCGCAGCGTAAGCATCCGGATAGTTTGAATCAACTCCGATAGCCGTCCGAAATTGCTGTTCGGCTTCCGCCAACGCCCCCTGTTGCGCCAGAAGTAATCCAAAGTTGACGTACGCCTTCGTGTATTTGAGGTCATTCTTTATGGCTTGCTGAAATAGCGCCGCAGCTTCTGAATTCCTTCCTTCGTGGCTGTAAAGCACGCCCAGGTCGCTCTGCGCTTCGGCGAACTTCGAATCGATTGCCAATGCCTTCTTGAAGCGCAGCTCCGCCTCCGCATGTTGCCCGCTGCGCAGGGCCAGCAACCCGAGCTGATTCTGGGCAACCGCGAGGTTGGGGTCCAGCTTGAGGGTTCTTTCCAGCTCTTGCCGCTCAGAAACGAAATCTCCGAGCCTGTCCCAGGCGAGAGACAGGTTGAAGTGGAGTTTGGGGTCGCGCGGATTTAGCAACAGGGCTTTTTTGTAACTTTCCGCAGCCGCCTTCGCGTTTCCGCCGGAGAGATCCTGGCTGGCTTGCTGATTGAATCGGGCAATGGCATTTTCTTTGTCGCTATTTGACTTCAGAGCTGCGAGCGTGTTCCTTTCGGAACGAGCACGCTCTTTGTCGCCGGCTTTCTCGAGCAACAGCGCAAGTTGCTTGTGAGTCTCAAGATCGGATGGACTGAGGCGCTCGGCCGCTTGCAACTGAACGATAGCTGCGTCCGTTTTTCCAGTGTTTGCCAAGTCCATCCCGAGATGGAAGCGGATTGCGGCATTTTTTGGATCAAGAGTCGCAGCGCGCTGCAGCGCATTGAGGGCCGTATCCGATTTCTTGAGCCCCTGGTATGCCACACCCAAGGCGTCGAAGCCTTGAGCATCCTTTGGTCGGCGGTGGTTGTACTCCAAGAGAACAGGAACCGCATCGGAATACTTCTCTACAGATATCAGCATTCGGCCCAGTGCAATTCTGGCGACATCCATGCTGGCGTCAAGCTGCAGGGCAGCGCGGAATTCTGACACGGCGGCTTCCTGGTCTCCCGCCTGGTTTCTCTTGGCATAGAACAACGCCAGATTGAAATGGGCATCCGCGGAATCCGGTTGAGAAGCGACAAGATTTCTAAGCGTTGTTAGGGCCCGCTCCATGTCGCCGTTTTCCGCGTAAGCGAGGCTCAGAGCCGCTAGCACCGGTTCCGTCTGATCCGGCGGAGCCTGCTTCGCTGCCTCTTCCAAACAAGCGACTGCCGCCTCTGGCTTGCCTTCGCTGATCAAAACCTGACTGAGTTTGAGCGCACCAGCTGCGAAATGCGGATCAATTTTCAGAGCCGAACGAAATTCTTCTTCCGCCTGCCCTAGCCTTCCCACGCGTTCAAACAATGTTCCAAGCGCGAAATGAGAGCTGACCGAATCCGGCTTCTGCTGCAGTGCGGTCCGCAGTTCCCTCTCGGCTCGGCTTCGATCTCCTTTTTGTAAAAGCGCAAGGGCCAGATTGTAATGAGCTTCCCAATTCCGATTTTCCAACTTGAGCGAAATCTCGAAGGCCGCAGTCGCGCATGTCACCCTGTTTGCCTCGGCGTACAGAGCCCCCAGCGTGTTATAAGCTCCAGCGGTCGGATGATCCTGAACGGTTTCGAGGAGTGCCGAAATCTTTTCGGAAGCGCCGGTTCGAATGACACATGAATTGGGCAACGCGCCTGCGTGTCGTTCAGCGGTGTTGTGCGCTGGGGCGAGATTCTGTGCAGCCACGCAAATTGAGCCCGCCAGTGTCGCCCAGACACTCAGCTTAGAGAGCGAAAATCTAGCGGTTTGTGTCCCCACCCGGTACGTCTCCAGAGACTTTCAGGTTCGCTCGTCCTTCTGCTGTCAGATGAACACAAGTTGCTTGCGATTAGCCAAAGAAAATTATGGCGGGCGCTTTCCCTATTTACTCAGTTGGGTGCACGCCCGCCATGCTGCGTCAATTGCCGCGCTCGCTCTCCTTGGCACGTTCAATAATAAAGCTTGAGGCCGAACTGTAACTGCCGAGGTACGTTGGCGGTATGCGTCACTGCGCCAAAGTTTGGAGCCTCCAAGCTCGACACTGGAATTGCCCAAACGGGAGTGTTGGTCGCGTTAAACATCTCGAAACGAAACTCCAGCCGGAATCGTTCTGTAATCGGGAACTGGCGGAAGAGCGAAAGATCCAGATTCTTATTCCAGTCGGAGCGCAGTGAATCTCGACCCAGGTTTCCGAACGTAGCCAAAGCGGGGGTTTGAAACGCTGCAACGTTAATCCACTCCGCGGGACCCTTATTGGCAGGATATGGATTGCCAACCAGATTGGCTCGCTCGTAGCCATATCCGTTGCCGTAGTTGTAATTGCCCGTTTCCGCGATATCTTTACCGCTTCCTACATCGAAAGCGGTTCCCGAATTTAATGAAAGAACGCCGTTCAGGTTCCAGCCTCCGATCAACGCGTTCACAACCGGGCTACCCGATGACAGCTTGCCTCCCTTGCCAAAGGGCAAGGTATAAACCCACGCCGCGGAGAAGATTTGCGGAAGGTCAGTAGCCGCAGGACCCTTGTCCGCCTGCAGGTTGTAGGGGTTTTGAATGGAGCAGCCTTCCACTCCATACCAGCCCGAACAGCCGAGATCCAGGCTCTTCGACCAGGTGTACGAAACCAGGTAGGTCAGGCCGTGTTGCTCTCTGCCATTCAACGAAACTTGCAAAGCGTTATAGCTGCTCTTCCCCTGGCTGCGGTCGTAGGCGGTCGCTCCAATGTACGGGAATGGCGCGCCGCAATTAAAGTCGTTCGGGTTTGCCGCGAAGGACGGACAGTTCGCGTTTCCGCCAGGAGCCATAGCGACGTTGTACGCTCCTCCAATATCAAGTCGGCGACCGACTGAGCCGACGTAATTGGCGGTCAGCACGGCAGCGGAAGTTACTTGTTGCTGCACGCCGAAATTCCACTGGTCGGCATAGGGCCTCTTCAAATACGGATCCGCAAACCACGTCGACTGGGTAAAGGGCGTAGGGCCGGTGATTGGACTTCCACTGCCTAAGCCGAATGGATCTTCCGCCTTCACAGTCGGATGGCCAGCGGTAACGGGGTTAATGTTGCTGGCTCCGAGTTGGTCCAAGCTCGGCCAGGTGCCTTCGTAGTTTTGCGCGGTTTGCGTGATCGCTGCCCAGTTATCGAAGAATCTGCCATAACCCGCCCGCAATACCGTGGACGGCCGCAGTTCATAGGCAATACCGACTCGCGGTTGGATATCGTTGTAGTCGTTGTGGAATATCGCAGTGCCGCTAAGAGGAGTTACGACCACGTGCAGAGGGAGCACGCCGCCGGGTATACATGGAGCCGCATTTGTCTGCGCACACGACGGAGCGTTACGCGCCAGTATGTAGGTTCCGTTACGGAAATCCATGTCGCCCACATAGTTATTCGCGTTCGCGTTATCGCCATAAATCGGCATCAACGTGATGTCATACCGGAAACCGAAATTAACGTTCAGCTTGCTGGTTACCTTCCACTGGTCCATGCCATAGAATCCATCAACCCAGCCACCGTGTTCGGTTTCAATCACATTTCGGCGTGAGGCATTATTGGGATCACCCAGAAGGAACGAAGCGATAGCGTTGCCTCCAGACAAGTCGACAGGATTGGCCGTGTTCGCCGCGGCAAACTGGACACTTGAGTTCAGATACAGAGCATTCGCGTTATTGCTGGCGAAATTTGCTCCCACTTTGATAGTGTGGCGCCCGATTGTTTTTGTCAGATCGCCACCGTATTCCCAGATGTTCGATACATGAGTATCGTCAATCTGGGCAGCGCCATGGGCGCTGGGATTGGGATTCCCAATGTATCCCTGAATTACAATTTCCGGGATCATCGAAACCCCGCCTCTGAAATTCCCTGCGAAGTTCGGAGAAAATCCCACCTGCGTGCCGAAGCTGGGCGCGGCATTCGCGAAGTTGGCCCCCTGATCGATGTTCACGCTGGTGCGTCCGAAGTGGAATTCAGCCAGCATGCTTCCAGAAAATAAATGCGTGTAGTCTACGGCCACGTTGTAACCGTCGGTTACCTGGTCGTGCAACAGTCCGGCAAAACCACCTGATCCGGTGACCGGCTGCCGGAAGCTGGTATAGCGAGCCCACACACTGTCGTGCTGACCGAACTGGTGGTCCAGACGTCCGCTGCCTTCGTCCTGGCGGGTAATTGTTTTGGTCGTGTCGAGACCATTGAACTGGGCGTTGCCCGTGAGGTTGGGCGCCGGAAATAACTTTTGTGCATAAGTGACCATGTTCTGGTCGATCATGCTGGAAGGAATTTTGTTGCAAGGGGTGCCCGCGCCTTGGATATTAGCGGGCGCTGGGAGCGGGTTACCGCTCGCGTCGCACATGAACGCTTGACCGCTGAACGGATTATAAATTTGCCCGGCGATACCAGTGAGGTCGCCGCCCAGTTGCGCCGTAGTTGGCGTGGTGTAGAGGTTGGTCGCACCTGTGTGGTTGCGAAAGCCCTCGTAACTTAGAAAGAAAAATGTTTTCCGTGGATGTTCGCCAGGAATCGGAAGCGGACCCCCAAAAGTCGCACCAAACTGATTTTGCTGGAACTGGGGCTGAAGGCTAGGCTGGATCAGCGGATTGAGCGCGTCAAGATCTTTGTTCCGCAAGAACTCCCACGCCGACCCGTGGAACTGCGATGTTCCCGACTTGGTAACCACATTAACGACTCCACCCATGACGCCGCCGAACGACGCGTCGTCATTGTGCGACTGCACTTTGAACTCCTGAATCTCGTCGACAATGGGGGGCACGGCATAAGTGCTGCCGAACGAACCCTGGTTGTTTACACCGTCAAGCAGGAATAAATTGCTTCGATTGGATTGCCCGTTCACCGAGGGGTACGAAAATGTCCCGACCGGATTCGACCAGACGCCGCCGCTGGTAGCGGAGTTCTGCGACACATTCACCGTACTTACGCCCGGCGTGAGGTTGAGCAGTTGGGTGAAATTTCGTCCGTTCAAGGGCAAATCGTTGACCTGCTCCTTTACGACGGCGACACCTAGTTCGGAGGTCGAGGTCTCAAGTGCGACCGGGTTGGCTTGGACGTTGACGACTTCATTGACGCCCCCGGCCTTGAGCATGAAGTCATAGGTCGCAGTCTGGTTCACGACGAGAGTGATGCCCGAGCTGAGTGCCGTGCCGAAGCCACTTTTACTTACCTTTAAGTCATAGTTGCCCGGTTGTACGTTCGGCATGACATAAGCGCCCACGCCGTTTGTGGCCGTTGTGCGATCCAGGTTCGTGTCGTGATTGTGCAACACGACAGTGGCATCGGTTATGACTGCGCCACCGGAATCGCGAACCGTACCATTGATGGCGGCGGTGGCTTGGGCCCAAGCGGACGAGGCTGAGAGTCCGAATACCAGTACGGTCGCGAGAATTAGCGTCAACATCCCAATCCACCGCTCATGCAGATTCGAGAAAACCTGGCGTGTCATGGTAGATCCTCCCCGCATCAGGCCGCATGTTGGGCCTCTGCAGTATCCCGCTGCTTCAGCGGCGTTTTCTTCTAGACGGATCGCCCGGCCTCCCAGCATGGCCGGTAAAAGAAACCCACATCCGTACAAGCTTCTAGTCTGCTTTTTTAATATTGTCAATCAAAAAATTTCATTCTAGTGAATTATGTTTCACGTACTGAAACATAACTATCGCTTTTGAGGGGCAAGTCGTGCTAGTGTTCTGCATGCTGAAACGAGATGTTAGGCATCAACTAGCATGATTGTCCCCCGAATAATGTCAGCAGCGAGACCAGAAAGTCGCAAGAGGCAAGCCATGCAGCGGGTTGCAAAAACTAATTCAGGTGCGGCGTCTGTGGGCGTCATCTCTAAAGTTTTGCGGATTCTTGAAGCTCTGCAAGGCTCTTCTGCCGGGTTGGGACTGAAGGCTATCTGCGATCTAACCGGTATTCACAAAAGCACTGCACACCGATTTCTGAAACATCTGGAGCGCGAGGGCTACCTCATTCGAACCGAGGCAGGAGCCTACCTGATTGGTCCGCGACTGGCGCAGATGTCGGCGCGGGGTAACCAGGGAGCGACGCTGCAAGCGGTCGCCCGGCCGATACTCTGGGAGTTGTGGAAATCAACTCAGGAAACCGTGAACCTCGCGGTTCTCGATCAGGGAACTGTGCTCTACGTCGATGTAATGGAGAGCCCGCACGAATTCCGACTTTCATCACGGGTGGGCACACGGCGTTCGTTGCACATGACTGCGCTGGGAAAAGCGTTGGCCGCTTTTCTGCCCGCGGAAGCGCGAGAAAGTATTTTGAGCACGATCAAGTTCCAACCAGCGACGCCGAGAACCATTATGAACCTGGTGCAGTTCCGCCAGGAACTCGAGAAGATCCGGCGGCAAGGCTACGCGGTAGACGATGAGGAAGCCGTTCAGGGCGCGCGCTGCGTGAGCGCCCCAATTCTCAACGCCGACCATGAATCAATCGGCGCCGTAAGCGTCTCCGGACCTGTGACCAGAGTCAGCCCCAGCCAGGTGGCTGCGCTGTCAGGAGCAGTTACCGAAGCAGCGCGCGCGATTTCGGCAGCGATGGGATTCTCACGACGTGGGCCCGAAAGATCAATCCTCGCCGCACCGACAGGCTCGGTTCAGCCCCGATCTGAACGCCGGGCAATGAGGACCAAGAATTAATTACGCGCTCCTGC
Organism: uncultured Acidobacteriota bacterium; assembly: GCA_963832245.1. Lineage (GTDB taxonomy): Bacteria > Acidobacteriota > Terriglobia > Terriglobales > Acidobacteriaceae > JABDBE01. The sequence goes on along the minus strand of CAWHTG010000002.1, from coordinate 1,038,597 downwards.
CGGAACATGTTCACACCGCTTCGAGAGATTCCGGATCACGTCGTCTTGCGGAAATCTCTGCTTTCCCTGAGTAGCAACTTCGCAAGCTTCTTGCATTTTGTTTAGCGCAAAAAAGGTCTTTGTGCTCAGGCGATAGAGTTCGGCGTCGTAAGGCGCTACTTCCATCCCCCGCCGCAAGATGTTAATTGCATCGGATTGACGATCAGCCGCGACAAGCAGATTTGCCAGTTCTTCGAAGTCCTCCGACGCGGTCGAACCGTGCTGGATCGCATTCTGAAGATATCGAATCGCGAGCGTCGAGTCCCCGCTATTTCTTTTCGCCAGAGCTTCATCAGCCAGCGCCTCTAGCACGTGTACATTTTCCGGTTGAGTAGCCTTGAGTTGTTCTGCAACCTCCCAATAACGAGCCCGATATTCGGAATGCGCCAGCATGACTTGCCCATAAGCTTGCAGCAGCATCAGCGGCAATGGCGCATCCTGCTTCGCCGGATTGGCGCTGAGATACACGAGGTCCGGAAGCTGAGCTGTTGTCATGTGGAAAGCAAGTTCGGGGAATGGTTCTTCGGCCTGAGCAACGATACGATGGTTGGTGAGAACGGAATGGGAGATCACTGTTACGTCCCGCTTGGGCATGTGACAACCGGCGCAATCATCGGGCGTGGTCTTGTGTTGCCGTAGAGACAGCGGCACTGCGCAACTTTTCTCGGTATGACAGGCCAGGCACTTCTGGCGAAAGTAAGCTGGAGCTTCCTGCTGCGAAGGTTGCAGGTGAGGATTGTGGCAACTGATGCAACTCAGACGGCCACTGCTCTTCTGATAACACTTGCTGAGGCGCATGGAGAGGTAGTGTTCCAGCAAATCATCTTTGGGCGCCGACTCGCGACCGAATGGGACCAGGAAAATACTGAGCGTGTCGTCCAGTTCAGCACCTGGGAGAAAGTCACGGTACGTTTTTCCCGCTCGCAATACGCGCGCGTCACCAGTTTGGTGGCAAGACATGCAAATGTTATTCGTCAGCCGAGGCGAAAGCTTGGCCGGATTCGTAATCGAACCAAGCGGAGAACCCATCTGCGCGGCGGCCACGTGTGTTTGGCCTGGACCGTGGCAGTTCTCGCAACCGATAGCCAGCTCCATGAAAGGCGGATTTTGAAAACGGCCGTTTCCCTCCATAAGAGGTTTGGGCTGGCCACTGTGACACACGATGCACCCAGGAAGAATAGGACGATTAAAACCGTAGTCGCCAAATTCGAATCCGGGAGAGAGAGCCCAATCGCGGATCTTCGCGTAAAACGAAAGCGGGGCTTCGAAAAGGTAATCGTCTTCTTGGACGATGGCGCCGCTGCCGTTGGCGCCCGAACCAATGATCCATTCCACCTTGTGGGTATCGCGAAAAACTTCCTTTCCGTCAGCTAGCGCTTCGTACTCGCTTTGGTATAGGTTTCCGTTGCGTGTGTAGATCTCGAAATGGCGATTGAGTTTGGAGTCGAAGATGCTGGCTGATGCCGGCATTTTTTCGAGGAGTGAGGAATTGACCTCCGACATCGAGCGCCCCATATCAGTTCGCGAAAAAGACTCATAAATGCTGGGGTGACATTTCGCGCAGGTTCGCGAGCCAACGTAGCCGCCATTGGGATTGGAATTCTGACCGGCGGAGACGACTCCACCAAACAAATTCGTGCGGGAAGCAACGAACACCAACACCAAAGTGCCTAAGGTTATCGCAGTCCAACTGGCGAGATGGTCCAAAAACTTCATGCGCTACGTCAGTCGCACCCGTCACAGTCTCGAAGTTGGATTTGCTTCAACGCGCGTCGCAGCATTCAGCGCACTCTAGCCCAAACACCGAACCCAGCGCAATCGGATCTTGCTCCGAAGTCGCTTGACTACCAAGGGCGGCGTAGTCCATGCTGCAAGCCTTTACCCAGGGAGATCGAATGAATCAATCACTGCTGTGGGGAATCGGAATGGTTACGCTGGCCGGAATTCTCCAAGGAAGTTTTGCGGTTCCCATGAAACGGATGTCTGCCTGGCGATGGGAAAACAGTTGGTTGGTCTTCGCACTGTTCGGCCTGATTGTGTTTCCCTGGATTATTAACTTTGCCACCGTGCCGAATGTTACCAGCGTCTATGCCGCGGCCTCGACGTCTACGTTGGTGAAGGTGCTTGTGTTTGGGTTGCTTTGGGGCGTCGGCGCAACTTTGTTTGGCCTCGGTATAAGCCGCGTGGGAATGGCACTCGGGTTCGCCTTGATCCTCGGCATTACCGCTTCGTTTGGCTCGTTGCTTCCGCTCGCGCTTCTTCATCCCGACCAACTAGCAGCGAAACATGGGCTGGCTTTAATCGTCGGCACTGCCGTTATGGTCGCGGGGCTCGTTTTTCTCGCGCTCGCCGGACGCACTCGGGAACATGACTTGGCAACCGCCCCAAGCGCGCGTTCCGGCTTCACCGCCGGGTTGGTGATCTGTATCTTTTCCGGAATTTTTTCTTCGATGCTGAACTTCAGCTTCGTCTTCGGCGACGAACTGAGGCTGCGCGCTCTGCAGGCAGGAGCGAGCACTGCGATGGCAGCAAATCCGATTTGGGGGCTCACCGTAACCGGCGGTTTTATCGCTAATTTCCTTTACTGCGTCTATCTGCTGCAAAAGAACCGGACATGGTCGGTATTCCGTGAAGGCCGTCCATACACCTACTGGCTGCTCGGCATTTCGATGGGCTTGCTATGGTTCGGGGGAATTGTACTTTACGGAATGGGTGCAGCGTCGCTGGGCACGCTGGGTGGAATTGTAGGGTGGCCCATCTTTATGACGATTGATATTATCGCCGCTTTGTTCTGGGGCGCCATCTCCGGCGAATGGAAGGGTGCGAGCCGCCGGGCTTTGGCGTACAACTGGGCAGGAGTCGCCTTACTGTTGGTTGCGATCGCGATCATCTCTGCTGGGAACGCAACCTAGTGCGGCCCGGCGGACTCGGCTACCTGGCATTGCTGGCCGGCACCTCGATCCGCACTGAACTGACGCCCGAGTCTTGCTTTGATCAACACCGCTGCCTTCCCGCACCACGTAGTACTGATTCACGGGAAGATCGGACAGCGTCTCGACTAACCCGCTGGGCCAGTGAATCAGAATCTTCTCAGCTCTAACGGACTTGCCCAAGCCAAAATGCAGCCTGAGATCACTCTGCGAAATGTAGCCATCCCCACTGCGCACTTCTTTCTCGTGTTTATCGCTTCCGTGTTCCAAGGTCACTACTGCCCCTAAAGCTGCGCGATTCGATTTCACGCCGACCAACTGTAGGCTGATCCAGTTCCCGACCGGCGCCGAATTGTAGTAGAGCGACGGCTTTTCGTTCATGTTGTTTACCAAGGCTTCCTGGCGACCATCGTTGAACAGATCGCCTAGCGCCATACCCCGACCGGAGTGTAGCTCCATCAAAACCGCACCCGATTCCGCTGTGATATTGGCGAATGTTCCGTCGTGCAGGTTGTAGTACGCAGCCTTGGGTTCGCGATAGCTGGTCCCCAATGCTTTAACTTCCACTTCCGGATACACATGACCATTGGCGATGAGGATTCCAGGCCACCCGCTGTTGTCGAAGTCGTAGAATTGCACGCCCCATCCGAGCCAGGTCTTGATCTTGCCAAGCCCCGCGCTATAAGTAACGTCATCAAAGTTGTTGTCGCCGCGGTTGCGGTAGAGCGTGGGAGTATCGTCGCTGAAATTGGTTTTGACAATGTCCTGATAGCCGCTGTGAGTAAAGTCATCGGCAGAAAGCCCCATGCCCGCCTGCTCCGAGCCGTCTTCGTTGTAGGCTACGCCTGCCTTCTTGCCCATCTCGGTAAAGGAGCCGTCGTGGTTGTTGTGATAGAGGAGGCTGGCGGTTGAGTCGCATGAAACGTAAATATCCGGCCAACCATCATGATCAAAATCTGCAGTCAGCGAGGTAAATCCAAAACATCCTGTGGTGTTGAGAATGCCGGATTTTTGCGAGACGTCAGTGAACGTACCGTTGCCGTTATTGTGATAAAGCGCATTCACGCCCGGCTTCAATCCCCGCGGCCCACACATCACGTTAATCCCTTTCCACTGGCACCATCGTCCTTGACCCGGCCGGGGAACCGAGTCGTAACTGAAATCCACATAGCGCACGACAAAGAGATCTGCCTTGCCGTCGCGGTCGTAATCGACAAAACTGCAACCGGTGCTCCACTCGTCTCGCGAAGTCTCGAGTCCAACCTTGGCTGTCACATCGGTAAACGTGCCGTCGCCGTTGTTGTGATAAAGCACATTTTGTCCCCAGTACGTCACGAACAGATCGAGATAACCGTCGTTGTCATAATCTCCGACGCAACCTCCTTGCCCCCAGCCGGAGCGCACCAGTCCTGCGCGGGTGGTCACATCGGTAAATGTACCGTCGCGGTTGTTGTGATACAGGTGTCCGGTCGGCGCTTGATCCTTTGGGAATCCCTTTACAGTTGAGCCGTTGGGAAGAAAAACGTCAGGCCAGCCATCGTTGTCGTAATCGAAAATGATGGCGCCGTTGCCGGTGGTTTCGATGATGAATTCTTTGTGAGTGTCACCGCCGTAGACGTTGAGGGCAGTTATTCCGGCCTGCTGGGCAAGGTCTTCGAAGTGAACTTCGCCCGGTTTGACTCTCCCTGTTTCTGGCTTCTTGGCCTGCGCTACAAGCCATGTTGCCAGCAGTGAAAGCACTGCCAGAAGTAGGACGGATCGGGACCCTGTGACTTCGATAAGCGAAAACACCTTGACATCTTAAAACAGAAGTCGCTGACCCTGGCTATGTCGCGGGGAGGGACTTAACCTTATGGGTCGTTATCGCTGCCACGCGACCACCTTTTGTCGCGACTCGCCTAGCCGGTCGATTCCCCACTCAACCACATCGCCCACTTTCAGATAAGGAGGGGGCGTCATGCCCAATCCAACGCCAGCCGGCGTACCGGTGCTGATGACATCGCCGGGTAGCAACGTCATGAATTGGCTGACATAACTGACGAGAAAAGGTATATCGAAAATCATCTCGCTGGTGGAACTATGTTGCCGGAAGACGCCATTAACCTTCAGCAACATTCCCAAATTGCTGGTATCTGTAATCTCGTCACGTGTCGCCAGGAACGGCCCCAGCGGGGCAAACGTGTCGGCACTCTTTCCCTTAACCCATTGTCCAGCACGCTCCAACTGAAACGCGCGCTCGGAATAGTCGTTGTGCAGAACGTAGCCGGCCACATATTCGAGGGCATCTTCCCGCTCGATATAGCCGCCCTTCTTGCCGATCACGACCGCTAACTCGACTTCCCAATCCACCTTTCGTCCATTCTTCGGAATAACCAGATCATCATTCGGTCCGGCAATTGAGGTGGTAGCTTTGAAAAATATGACTGGCTCATCCGGGATTTCCATTTTGCTTTCTCTGGCGTGGTCACGAAAGTTCAACCCGATACAGACGATCTTGCTGGGACGGGCGATCGGCGCTCCCAGGCGTACGGATTGCGCAACTCGCGGTGCCGAAGCAGCGTTCTCGATCAACCATCGTTTCAGCCGAGAGAGTCCATCATTCGCGAAGAAGGCTTCATCATAGTCCGCCGCGAAGGCGGAAACATCCAGACGCGTCGCGTCCTCCGTGATAAGCCCTGGGCGCTCTTTGCCAAGCTCGCCGAATCGAATCAGCTTCATCAGATGAATTTTCCCTTCTTGGTCCGCGTGCGTTGGATTGATCAGCACCGTGCAAAAAAGTGGCAATCCTAAACCAACAGATTCAACTTCGCAAGTCCGGGATGTGAAGATTTTGAGAAAATCCGCCATGGTTTCAAAGGATAGAACGCATGGCAGCATAAACAATGGCTCGGCAACTTGCTCACGAAAGATTTTTTGCCTGCGCCCGTAGTTGCTGCTAGAGTTTGCGATTGCGCCAGCGAATTCGCGCGTCAACACTTATGAAAAGAGACTCGGACTTTCCGGATGTTTTCCCGCATCTCGATTACAAACCGAAATTGCCGCAGCGCATGGACCACGGAATCGGCATTGTCGGCGCCGGTGGGATTGTCAACTATGCGCACCTGCCCGCCTACAAGAAAGCTGGATTCAAAGTCGTGGGCATCACCGATCGGAATCATGAACAGGCGGACAATACCGCCAAAGAACATGGAATTGGCAAAGTGTATGCCAGCGTCGATGAGCTACTACGTCAGCCTGAGATCGAAATCGTCGACATAGCTGTCTATCCCGCCGAGCAGTCCGCCATCGTCGAACAAGCCACGGCTGCCGGCAAACATCTGCTGTGCCAGAAACCACTCTCCGATGAATATGCAAAAGCAGTTCGAAGTGTCGAACTCGCGGAACGTGCAAAGTTGAAAATCGCGGTTAACCAGCAAATGCGCTGGGATGCCGGCATCCGTTGCGCTCGCCTTCTGATCGATGACGGGTGGCTCGGAACGCCCACGTACGGCGCCATTCAGGTTCACTGCAAAACCGATTGGAGTCTCTGGCCCTGGATTTATCAGGGCAAACATCTCGAGATTATGTTCCACAGCATTCACTACATTGATTCACTGCGTTATTTGCTGGGCGATCCAGCCTATGTTTTCACCAGCGGAAGTCGAGATCCAGGAGAAACCACGCAAGCCGAAACCAAAACACTCTCAATCTGGGATTACAAGTCCGGCTTGCAAGTTCTGATCGATGTTTGCCACACCACATGGCAGGACGATCCTTATGCCATTTTTCGTTTCGAAGGCACGACAGGGGTGATCAAAGGAACGATCGGTCTAATGTACAACTATCCTAAAGGCCGACCAGATTCCTTGGAGTTCATGTCTAAGCGCAATCCGGGTTACTGGTTCTCCGCTCGTCTCGACAGCATGTGGATTCCGGATGCGTTTGTTGGCCCGATGGCATCCCTCATGAGTTCGATCGAGGACGGCTCCGAGCCCGAGACCAGCGGGCGCGACAACCTCCGGACTTTGCAGGTTGTGTTTGCTGAGTACCGTTCCATGGCCGAGAAACGCGCTGTCCGCCCGGAAGAGATCAGCGCGTGAGGCGGATTAAGCTCCCGGCCGTACGCCTTTCAGATCGGAAGATGAACCTGGCGCTTGGGGACTCACATAGACGCCGTTCTCTACGCGAGCGGGATTCACGAAGTGCGCCTGGAGATGCGGGATGCACTCCAGGAATAACGCTTCGTGTCCGATGGCGATATGATTGAACAGCACCAGATGCTGGTGAATCTGTCCCATATCCCCAACATGAGGAACAACCGGCAAACCAAACTTCCGGGCCAGCAAGCTTACCGCGAGGAACTCGGAAATTCCGGCAACCCGCGTACAGTCGACCTGCACGATCTGCACCGCCTTCTCTTGCATGAAATTCTTGAACATGAGCCGGTTGGGAACGTGCTCGCCCAGCGCAATCGGGATTGGCTTGATCGCCTCGGCGAGCGTGCGGTGCGCTTGAATGTCATCTGGATGCGTTGGTTCCTCTATGAAGTAAGGAGACATTTCGCGAAGCTTTTCGCACATCTCGAGTGCTCGAGGAAGCGTCCACTGCTGGTTAGCATCGAGCATGATCAACGCATTCGGGCCAGCGAGTTCGCGCAGCATGGATGCGCGTCGTACGTCGCGCTGACCATCACGGGATCCGACTTTCAGCTTAAAAGCGCAAAACCCTTTCTCCATGGCTCGCCGCGCCAGGTCCTTCACTTGATTGTCTTCGTATTGGAACCAACCGACGGATGTGTCGTATCCAGGATATCCACTGCGTAAGACGCCCTCCCGTGTTCGCCGAGAACTCGCGTGTTTGCGCAGCATAGCCTCGGCCTCATCCCGCGTGAGTACGTCTTCCAGATAACTCAAGTCGAGCAGGTTGACGATCTTTCCTGCATCGAGATCCAAAAGCAATTGCCATAGCGGCACTCCGCGGCTCTTGGCCCACAAATCGAAACACGCGTTGGTGAGTGAGGCGAGCGCGAGATGGACCACGCCTTTATGAGGACCAAGCCAGCGGAGCTGAGGATGTTGAGCAAGTTTCTGCGCGACCGTCCCAAAATCTGCCATCAGCTCTTCAATTTCTCGGCCAACCAGTTCCTCGCCAAGCCATTCAATCGCTTCACAAACCAATTCGTTCCCAAGGCCGAGCGTAAGCACGATGCCGGTGCCGAAGATTTTTTCATCGGACCCGAGCAGTGTGGTGGCAAATGCATATTCGGCGACTGAGTGCACCGCGTCGCTGCCCGCGCCTGCCTCTAGAGGGAAGCGCACATCGCGTGTTTCCAGTGAAGTAATCTTATGGTGTGTCATGTCAGTTGCTGCGACGACGAGTCGCCTCGTCTCTCACGAACTATAGCCAGCTTTCAAAGGCATCGAATATAGTAGAGCGGCTTTAAGGAATGCAAACGCGTCTCTCGCTGCCAGTCTGAGTTGAACACTCGAACTTGCAAGCCGATTCGTGAAAGGACGTTGACATGAAGCGCTACGGTTCTGTAATAGGCGTAAAGTCGGAGTCTCTTGCAGCCTACAAGAAATATCACGCGGCAGTGTGGCCAGAGGTGCTCGCCATGATCCGGGCTTGCAACATTCGCAACTATTCCATCTACCTGAAAGACGATTTCCTTTTTGGGTACTTCGAATATCACGGCACGAATTACGCTGCGGACATGGCGAAAATGGCGGCGGATCCGAAGACCCAGGAATGGTGGGCCATTATGATGCCGATGCAGAAGCCCTTGGAATCTCGCGCCCCGGGGGAGTGGTGGGCCAACATGGAAGAGGTTTTTCATTGCGACTGATTTGACAGCTTCGCAGGTGTGCAGTTAAAGTTTCCGCCCGGTCAAGCACAATGCAGATCATAGACACGCACCAGCATCTCTGGGATTTGGAGCTCTTTCGTTACTCATGGCTCGATTCGCTTCCGCAACTGAACCGCTCGTTTCGAATGCAAGACTATCTCACCGCGGCCAAAGGGCTGAACGTGGTGAAGTCGGTGCACCTGGAAGCCGACGTCGACGAACCCTACATGCTCGAGGAGACGCGGCATCTGCTCGCGCTTGCTGATCAACCTGACAATCCACTGGAAGGCATTGTGGCTTGTGGTCGGCCGGAGCACGAGGATTTCAAATTCTATCTGGACAAGATCGCAGGTCATCCCAAACTCAAGGGAATTCGTCGCGTACTCCATACTCAACCGGATGAACTGGGGCAGGGAGTAACTTTCACCGAGAACGTCGCTGCACTCTCCGGTTACGGTCTTTCGTTCGACATCTGCGTTCTATCCCGGCAGATTCCTATCGCGATCAAATTAATTTCCAAATGTCCGAATACAGTTTTCATCCTCGACCACTGCGGGGTGCCGCAAGTTAAAGAAAAACATTTCGACCCGTGGCGTTCTGACATGACCCAGATCGCGAAGTTCCCGAATGTCTTTTGCAAAGTTTCCGGGCTCGTAGCTTACGCGGATCCCGAGAAATGGACCGCTAAAGAACTGCGTCCCTTCGTCGAACACACAATCGCCAGCTTCGGCTGGGACCGCGTGCTCTTCGGAAGTGACTGGCCTGTGTGTACGCTCTCTGCCAGTTTTCAACAGTGGGTGACAGCGTTGCAGGCAATCACCAAAAGCGCCGGCGAGAGCAATCAGAGAAAGTTGTTCCACGACAATGCTGTTCGCGTTTACCGGTTGAACTAACTAAGGCAATGTAGGCGCGAGCGTCCTCACCGCTGCGGCAAAATTCATACTTAGTCAGGTTTCTCCGAAAGTCCAAATTCCCTCTGAATAATTTCAGTGTGTTGCCCCACTCGAGGAGCGAGTTGCTCGCTAGTCAGTAGATCTCCGTCGAGCCGAATCGGAAGACGGGTAGTGAGAATCTCGATTCCTTGCCCGTCTCGCAGAGTTTGTACCATTGCAAGTTCCTCGAAGGCTTTACTTGCGCAAAGTTTAGGCCAATCCAGAATTTCCGCGCACCAGATATCGGCGGCATTCAAGATCTCCAACCATTGTTCAGTAGTGCGCTCTTTGAGACGCTTAGCGATGGTTTGCTTAATCTCGTCGCGACGGCGAAATCCGTCGGCCGGATTCGAAATCTCCTGAAGCGCGGGCAAATCGAGCAACTTGCCCAATGTCGGCAGGTGGGTCATGGCCAGCGCCAGGTAACCATTTGCCGTGTCGTAAACTCCGTAAGGCGCTGCCAGATAGGCGTGGGCACTGCGGAACGAACTTCTCCGCGGCGGTCGTCGCCCGTCGTTCAAGTGCGTGGTGAGCACTTCGAATTGGAAATCCAGCAATGCTTCAATCAGACTGGTTTCCACCAACCCGCCCCGGCCAGTCACGCCGCGTCGCACCAAACAGGCCAGGATTCCCTCGCAAAGATTGTGTCCGGCCAGCATGTCGGCGACGGCCAAGGCCATCGGCGTGGGAGGATCTCCGTCATCGCCACTGAGCCACATGATTCCGGAACGCGCCTGCGCCAGCAGATCCTGCCCCGGCCGATCACGCCATGCTTCAGCATTTCCATATCCCGACACGATCCCGTATACCAAACGGTTGTTGATCTGCGATGCCTGGTCGTAGCCTAGTCCCAGCCGTTCCATTACTCCTGGGCGGAAGTTCTGTACCATTACATCAGCCCGCGCAATCAACCGGCGCAGTTTATCGAGGTCAGCGGGGTTCTTCAGATCTGCCGCGTAGCTCTCTTTGTTGCGATTGATGGCATGAAAAAGGGTGTTCTCGCCGTGCACATCGGTATCGCTCAAATAAATTGTGCGGCCCAGGTCTCCGGCGCCAGGCCGCTCGATCTTGATCACGCGGGCACCCATGTCCGCCAGTCGAAGCGTGGCCAATGAACCGGATAAAAACTGGCTGAAGTCCAACACCAGAATGCCACTGAGCGGTCGATTCACATCGTTGCGAGGAGCGGAATTGGTCACGATTACCGATTCTACTTATAAAATAATGTTTTCATTAGAAAAATAATGTAGTAGGCTAAAGCTGCGTTAAGACATGAGCATCCGACATGCTCCCCCATCCCGGCGGCAAGCGAGTTCCAGGACGGTCCGCTACACAGCTCCAGCCCTTGAAAAAGGCCTGGACATCCTGGAACTCCTTGCTTCGGTCACAGAAGCCCTGACCCATAGCGAGATTGCCAACCGTCTTGGCCGCACCATCAGCGAAGTTTTCCGCATGTTGGTCTGTCTGGAGGAACGAGGCTACATCTCGCGCACGGGCGAGCGCTATCAGCTCACGCTGAAACTCTTTGAGATTATCCACCATCATCATCCGCTGCAACGGTTGATCACGCAGGCGCGTCCGCTGGTGCACCGGGTGGCCAGTGAGACCGGACAATCCTGCCACCTGGCCATGCTCAACCATGCTGAGATAGTCATCGTCGCGCAGTTTGACGCGCCCGGGAACATGGGTTTCTCGGTTCGGCTGGGAGCGAACGTCGACCTCTTGAACACATCTTCCGGGCACGTGATTCTTGCTTTTCAAAACGATGAAGTTCGTGCCCGGGCGTTGCAGGCGTGGCGCCTCCGCTCTCGAAAATCGGTCCCGTCTGGCCTCTACCGCCACCTGGGCCAGATTCGCCGGCGCGGCTATGAGGAACTGGCCAGCTATCTGGTCCACGGAGTGGTGAACATCAGTTATCCAGTATTGAATCAGCACGGAGAGGCGATCGCGGCGATTACCGTTCCTTTTCTCGCGCGCATCGGCGCCAGTGTGGGCCCGCCGCAGGTCAAGGAGGCATTGAGCCTGGCTTCACGCGAGCTGTCCTTAGCCATCGGCGGTAAGCGACTGGAGCTTTCTTCCGGCACGGTGCTGTCATGACGCGAACTGAGTACTTCGAGGACTACGTGGTCGGCGCGCAGCGAGTCACCTCGGGACGCACGATTACCGAAGCCGATGTCGTCATTCATGCGGGGCACACCGGAGATTACTTCCCGCACCACGTGGACGCGGAATTTGCTCGCCAGACTCCCTTTGGCCAGCGCATTGCCCATGGCACCATGACCTTCGCGATCGGCATCGGCCTCACGGCGAGTCAGATCAATCCCGTCGCCTTCACCTACGGGTATGACCGGCTACGTTTCCCCAAGCCTGTCTTCATCGGAGACACGCTGCGAACTCGCGTCACCGTGCGGGAAAAGCAGGAAGACCCGAAACGCAAAGGGATGGGTCGCGTCGTTGAAGCGTGTGAAGTGCTGAACCAGCGCGATGAAGTGGTCTTGTATTGCGAGCACATTTTGCTGACGGAGAAGCGGCCAGCCGCTAGACCTGATGTGAAAAAAATCTTCTCCAGAGCGAGGCGTATGTGGGAATCATTCTCAAAGGGCTGACTTGGGATCATCCACGAGGCTTCGGCCCCTTGCTCGGAGGAATTTCCGAATACGAAAAACAACATCCTGAAATCACCGTCCATTGGGACCGGCGAACTTTGCGGGAGTTTGGCGAAGCGCCCATCGAGCAATATCTGGAGCGTTACGATCTGCTCATCGTGGATCACCCGTTCGTCGGATTCGCCGCGGCTCACGGGGCCTTGGTTGACCTTGCTCCTTCAATCCGCGAAGCTGAGAAACTTCATTTTGCGGCCGACTCGGTGGGCCCTTCCTGGGAATCGTATTGGTACAGTGGTGGCCTCTGGGCTTTGCCGATTGATGCCGCGACGCAAGTCGCTTCCTATCGGCCCGATCTGTTGCTAACGCTATCACCGGTTGTCCCTAACACCCTCGAGGATGTTTTAAAACTTGGAAAGAATTCGCGCAAAACGGGTAAATATATCGTGGTGCCTGCATGTCCGACGGATGCGATCAGTCTTTTTTTCACGTTGAGCGCAAATCTCGGCTTCCCGATCTCTGAGGAGGGCGAGCTGTTCGTAGAAGACTCCGTCGCCGGCGAGGTGCTTGATCGACTTCATGCGCTTATCGCACTATCCTATCCGCGGTCCGTGGAGTGGAATCCGATCCAGGTTTACGATTTCATGATCGGCAGTTCCGACGCGGTCTACTGTCCGTACGGTTTCGGATACTCTAACTACTCGCGAGTTGGTAATTTCGTGCGATTGAAGTTTACCAATGCTCCGGCCGCTGGCCAGCGCGGATGTGCCGGGACGATGCTGGGGGGAACGGGGGTTGCAATCAGCAAACTGAGTGCGCACCCGTCGGAAGCCTTGGCGTATGCCAATTGGCTGGCTAGCCCCGAACACCAGCGCGGCACTTATTTCCACCAAGGCGGGCAGCCCGCCAGCCTGGCCGCATGGACCGACCCGTCAATTAACGCCGCCGCCGATGGCTTCTTTTCCGGCACACTGCAAACCTTGCAGACTGCGTATGTCCGCCCCCGCTTCGACGGATTTGTCCGCTTCTTTGAAGCCGCAGGAATTGAGATCAATCGTTGCCTGCGCGGAGAGGTGCGGGACGCGGTCCTGATCCGATGGCTTAACGAACGCTATGCCGCACAGAGAGTGGCAGCACGCCAAATCGCAGAACGACAACAGAGGAACCTGGTGAAGAATCCAAATCCTGATCCCGCTCAGCACAAAGAAATCCGCATCTGGAATGCCGAAGATTGGTTATACGAGGACTTCGAGGTGGGCAAGCGGGCGCGTTCGATCCGCCGCACGATTTCCGAAGGCGAGAGCATGTTGTTCAATGCCATCGTCCTCGACATGCATCCCTACGTGGCCGACGATGTCTTTGCCAAAGAAGAAGGAATCTTCGGGAAGCGTCTGGTCGCGGGTGCTATGGTATTCAGCCTGGGACTGGGGCTGATGGCGCACAATAACATTCACACCTTCAGTTACGGATATGACAGGTTGCGCTTCATCAAGCCGGTTTTCGTGGGCGACACTATTTACACCATTCGCACGCAACTTGAAAAATGGCCAAAGTACGCGGAAATAGGCATGGTAAAGGTCTCCTACGAGGTATTCAAAGTGCCGGGAGAACTTGTGCTTTATTGCGAGCACTTACAGACCGTGAAGTATCGCGACCCTGCGATGTTCAAGGACCAACTGCAGCGAAAATAGACAAGACGGTGATGACGCCAACAACCACGCTCCCCGACAGATTAAAAGGCTGCTACTCCGGAAAGTGCTACGCTATATCGTGGATGGCGGCTGCCGAGATTCGGCATTCATCGAGACTCTGGGATTCCCGGTGTTTTGCAAGTACTTCACTCCGGTGGACGTGGTCGCCAAGTGGGCAGCGACCGCTTTCGGGAGGCGGCGCTTCTGCAGGACGTTGATCCGGTTCAAGCTTACTTGCAGTACGGATAAATTCTGATGCAAACCGAAGGCAAGTCACGGAAGTTATTGCGAATTCACCGCGACGACAACGTGCTTATCGTGGTTTCGCCGGTGAGGCCCGGGGACCGGGATGTAATTGATGGCCATGAAATTGAGTTCATGCAAAACGTTGCCATCGGGCACAAGGTTGCGGCACGCGACATCAAGGCCGGGGAAAAAGTGTACAAGTGTGGGGTACCGATTGGCTCCGCAAAAGAGATGATTCCGGCAGGCGCCCACATGCACCTGCACAACCTGAAGAGTGATTACATCGCTACTTACACGCTGGATAAAGATCATGTCTTCGTCAAATAAGTCGCCCACACTGCAAGGCTTTCTTCGCTCGGACGGAAGAAAAGGAATCCGAAACTGTATCGTCGTCGCTTACCTCGTGGAATGTGCTCATCACGTGGCACGCGAGATCGTGGATTCTTTCAGAGGCCAACCCGTCCATCTGATCGGCTTTGGAGGCTGCTATCCAAATGCTTACGCCGACCGGATGATGAACAAGCTTTGTACGCATCCTAATGTTGGTGGTGCGCTGCTGCTGTCCCTGGGATGCGAAAGCTTCAATCGGCATCGCCTCGAGGACAATATTGCGAAGACTGGACGGCCCGTGAGCACCGTAGTCATCCAGCACACCGGTGGGACAAGAACATCCATAAAATCCGGAACGGCATGGGTTGAGCAGGCGTTGAAGCAAATTGCGGAAGTGCCGCGAACTCCACTGCGGGTGAATGAACTCGTAGTGGGAACCGTGTGCGGCGGCTCTGATGCGACCAGTGGAATCTCGGCCAATCCCGCCGTTGGACGCGCCTTCGATATGCTGGTGAAGCAAGGCGCGGCCACGATCTTCGAAGAAACTGGTGAAATGATCGGATTGGAAGAAGTCATGTCGGCTCGAGCGGTCACGCCGGAGCTCGGGCACGAGTTGAAGCAATCGGTCGAAAAAGCGGCGTATTACTACAAGCAGATGGGCCACGCCAGTTTTGCTCCCGGAAACGCCGAGGGTGGGCTGACCACGATTGAAGAAAAGTCGATCGGAGCGTATTGCAAAAGCGGCGATGCGCCAATCTCCGGCCTGATTAAGCCGGGCGACGTTCCCCCAAGGGGTGGGTTGTATCTTTTGGACGTCGTGCCCGATGGCGAACCTCGCTTCGGATTCCCCAACATCAATGACAATGCAGAAATTGCCGAACTGATCGCCTGCGGTTCCCATGTGATTCTGTTCACAACCGGACGCGGCTCTGTCGTGGGCTCTGCGATTTCACCTGTAATTAAAATTTGCGCCAATCCCGAAACCTACGAGCGCATGCGCGATGACATGGACATTAATGCGGGAAAAATCTTGCGGCTGGAAGCTAGCGTGGACCAAGTCGGGGAGGAAATCTACGACAAAGTGATGGACGTGGCTTCGGGAACCCAGAGTTGTTCGGAGAGCCTCGGTCACCAGGAGTTCGTGCTCACATACAAGTCCTTTGAGCCCATAGGGCCGGCTTGCTTGCCTTCTTAGGGGGCGATTATCCGCTCACACACTTGAGGCCTCGCTTGAACGGAGGATAGAACGTGATTGGTACGGGGGGAAGGGGTCGTAAACCCCGTCCCAATGTGGGAGAACGGCAAATCATCGAATCTACCAGGACACTTTCTGGAGGCCGAACAAACCGAGTAGCAGTGAGCCGACTATTATGTGCTCGCCTTTTTTATGCCAGCGGAATCAAGCAACCACGCAGTCGCAGTCGCGTTCGTGTTTCGCTCTAAGCATGACTCATTTATTCGGCTCGTAAGTTCCTGCAAAATCTTTGGCCATCATACCATCCAAGCCTGCGCCTTCAGAGCGGCGAAACCAATCAGCTGCAATACTCCGATCTGTGGTTGCACGTGTGGATGAATTGGCGGTGAAGATAAACTAAGCAGCGACTCAATCACCACGTCCGCGCCTATTGAACTTGAAAAGTCCGAGGCGATGCCATCAATCCTTGCCGTTCCAGGGTGCGATCGGATTGCCGCTATAGCCGCATCCACGCGTTCTTGCGTGCGACCGTTTACGTCAACATGCGCACCTTCGCTTGCAAGCGACTTGGCGATCGCAAGCCCGATCCCTGCCGCCGATCCGGTCACGAGTGCAACTTTCCCGGTGAGCTTAAGATCCATGTCGTCCTCGAAAAGCAATGCGATCGTTCCCTAAAGCGAGTCGCTTCGCCGCGCGATGGCTGGAACCCCCGCGATTATGGCGCCCGCCTCCCGCTTTCTTTCAGCCCAAAGGCGTGCAGGATATCCAGGGCAAATTCGCTCACGAAATTGTGGCCAGCGCCGATTCCTGCCTGTGACAACACATTGTACGCACCGCCTGTCCAGATATTGTGTTGCCCCGGTAGCCATGTGTTGTATAGGACCCCAGCCGAGAATGCTCCGAGGTACATTGGAACCAACTACAAACGATGTTTCTGCCACTCCTACCGTGGTTGGTGACGCGGTCTACTTCCCCGATTGGGGCGGCAATCTCTACGCCGTGAACAAGGAGAGTGGGGAGCCTCATCTGGTCTCACAAGATCTCTGATTACGACAACATCCAGGGCGCTTTCTCTGGGTTAGCCCAGCCGTGGATGTGGAGAATGATCAGCTAATTATTGGGGACAATCTGGCCTTTCTGGTGCCGCGGGAGTTAAGCGGGTTGATCCGTCGGTTCTTCGGGACATTCTCGATCCCAACAGGCCGGGCGGTGCGAGGGTGATCGCAGTAGATCGGGCAACAGGAACGCTCCGGTGGATTACACAGGTGGACAGCCAGCCGGCAGCAATCATTACTGGATCTCCGGTTGTCTTCAACGGCGTTGTTTACCAAGGGGTGTCTTCGGGCGAGGAAGCTCTTGCAAGCAGTTTTTCATATCCTTGTTGCACCTTTCGCGGCAGCGTAGTAGGCCTCGATGCGAAGACCGGTAAGATGCTTTGGCAGACCTTCACCGTGCCGCCGAACGGTGGTCTGCCGGGCGGATACAGCGGCGGAGCGGTGTGGCAACCATCCGCGATCGATCCAACACGCGGTTCGCTCTTCATTGGCACCGGCGATAACTACACCGTCCCTGCAGATGTGGAAGCCTGCCAGATCAAAAATCCCAAGTCGCAGTGCACGGCGGCTGACGATTACTTCGACACCGCGCTTGCATTGGATCTGAAGACCGGGCGGGTCAAGTGGGCGAAGGGCCTGCAAACCTTTGACACTTTCACCGGAGCGTGTCTGGAACCCTGTTTCGGCACAAAGCTGAATATGATTTGTGCGAAAGAAAGGGGAAGCGAGTATGTGAAGAGCGGGCACACGGAAGCGCAGATGAACGGGGCGCTTAAGCAGGTAGGGGCGGGGTGGAAAGCGGAGGATTTGGCGCGAGAAGTGGGGGTGTCCAAGCACACGCTCTACGCCTGGAAGGCGAAGTACGGTGGCGTCGATGTGAGCCAGGCGCAGGAGGCGAAGCAGTTGCGCGATGAGAACACCAAGCTACGGAAGCTGGTGGCGGATCTGAGTCTGGCAAAGAAGCCCTGCAGTCGGTGATCCGAAACGGCTGGAGCTCGTACTGCTGAAGGCAGCTATCTGGCAGATGCGAGAGGAGTATGCCTTCAGTGAGCGACGGGTGTTCGGCCTGATGACAATGGCGGTATCGAGTTACCGCTACCAGACGAACCGCAGGGATGAACCACTGCGAACGCGGCTGGTGGAGTTAGCGGGAGAAGCCTCGATTCGGGTATCGGCGGCTGCAGGTTTTGCTGGGCCGCTCGGGAGAGTATGTGAATCACAAACGCGTGCATCGGGTGTATCGGGAGGCGGGACTGATGATCCGGGGGAAGAAGCGGGAGCATTGCGTGAGGGTGGGACAGCCGCTGCTGGCACGGACAGGGGCGAACCAGGAGTGGGCAGTAAGCGTTCGAGCAACGCACCTGTCGGAGGAGTGGAGCGTGTGCTGAAGGGTAGGTGTAGAATCACGAACGGCAACAACAGCTAGCGACAGAGGCGATGGACGTGAGCAGAGGTGTGGGACGCATGGGAATTTGCGAAGCACTGCGATGCCCGTTTCTGTCCTTCTGCCCGGCGGAAGCGGGTGAAGTGGATCACTTGCCTTTCTCTAGCGGAAGCATCACGTGGGAAAGTTAAGTTTTTGTTGCAGAGCAACAAAACGTGGGTTTGCACGCAGGTCGTCGAGTTCGGGCTCTACCTTCAGAAACACCAGGCCATTGGATCGGTCGGCGAAAGCCTTCTCTAGGCAATCGATGGCTTCTTCAGGTTTCCCCAGACCCACGTACACAACTGCCAAGTAGTATGGAGAGACGTACTGCCTTTTCGACTCCGAGATTAGATCAGCGAGAAGCCTCTCGGCCTCTGCCTTGTTCCCCGAGCGGGCGGAAACATTCGCCAAAGCCGAGACCATCAGCGGGGTTCCGTGGGACAGTTCCACAGCCTTTCGCAACTCTGGAACAGCAAGGGCAAAGTCACCCTTTTGTGCGTACGATAAGCCGAGGACCAGGTGAGGCAGTTCGTAAGACGGATCCATTTCCAGCGTATTGCGAAGCTGTTGGATGGCCCGGTCATACTGCCGCGCCATGTAGAGCCGCCATCCCAGGCTGAAATTGATACTGATGGATAGTGGGTCAAGTTCACGGGCTTTGTTAATCTGATCGAAACTATCTGTTGGACGGCCCATCGCTATCAGGTAAAGCGAATATCTTTGATACGCAGTCGCGTAGCTGGGGTTGCGCTGGATCGCCTGGGCAAACCCCTCGGCGGCACCGTTCCAATCCCAGTCGTAGTTAAACTTCACGGTAGCCAGTGAAGTTTCGGCCTCGGCGAGAGTGGGATCGATCTCGAGAGCCCGCAGTGCGGCGGCTTTCGCTTTGGGAGCGGCCTCGGCCGCGGGCATGGTTCCAAAAATCTCGGCGCTGATGATGGCGTAGGAATCGGACAGGCCAGCATAGGCCAAGGCGTACCGGGAGTCCTGACGGGTCGCCTGTTCAAAATACGCGATGGCTTTGGTCAAGTTCTCATCGGTCCTCTTGTTCCAGTAGTAGCGTCCCTTAAGATAGTTTTCGTAAGCCTCGGGAGCGATCGCCGGATTACTGGCTAGCCGCTGTTCCTCCTCCGGAGTCAGGTTGATCCGGATCTCGTTCACGATGGCGGATGAAACGCGATTTTGCAGGGCGAGGACGTCCCCCATCTGGCTTTCATAAGTGTCGGCCCATAGATGACGATCGGTGGAGACCTGCACCAGTTCCGCAGTAATTCTCACGCGGTTGCCTACTCGCAAAACCGTACCCTCAACTACAGCATCGACGTTAAGTTCGCTCGCGATATGCGACAATGGTTTGCGCGTTCCTTTGTACGCCATGGCTGTGGACCGCGAAATCACGCGTAGCGACCGGATTTTCGCCAGGTTTGCAATGAGGTCATCGGTCATACCGTCGGCGAAGTATTCCTGGTCTTTCTCTCCAGAGAGATTCTCGAGCGGCAGCACGACTAGGGACTTGTTCCGCGCAGGAACAATCTTATTGGCATCGAATGGGTGGTAATGAACGAAAGCAAAGCCGACCACGGCCGCCACTATGAGTGCCGCAATGGCGAGGATGGTTAGAGGGGGGGCTGAAAACTGTTCCCGGATGATGCCCGGTTCAGACGGAGTGTCTAGAGTTGGCGGTTCAATCAACTGCTGTCTAGTCGCTTGGGCGGGACCATGGTCTTCCACTTCCTCGCGAGTAGCGGAGGGTACTGGAATCAAAGGTCCGGCAACTGGCGCAATAAAACGATAACCGCGCCGCGGAATTGTTTCTACGAAACGGGGATTGTCGGAAGAGTCGCCAAGGACCTCCCGCAACCGCATTACCGCATTATTCAGCCCGTGGTCAAAATCGACGAAAGTATCGCCTTGCCAGAGACGATTGCGCAATTCGTCTCGCGTGACGATTTCGCCCGGGTTTTCCAAGAGCACGACAAGAACTTGAAAAGGCTGTTCCGGTAGCTTGAGACGAAGACCCTGCTTGCGAAGCTCGCAAGCCTTCAGGTCCACTTCGAAAACACCGAAATGGAAAACCCTCGTAACCGCCGCAGTGCTACCCATTCGTTTTGAGGAGGCCGAGTGGGAGTATAGCTCCCCCCGAGACCCAAGGTCAAAGTTAGAGATCAATCAGTGTATCTTTTTTATTTTCAACGATTATCTCGCTGATGCAGAAATGTTCCTGATAGGACGAATCAGGTATTGCGCTAGAGGGCTGGTACCGCGCAAATTGGCAGCGGCAAAAAAGGCCTCTTTCTCGAGGCGTGAGTTCAGAACTAAAGTGGGGATTCTGAACTATCTAAAAACGACGAAACATTTTGTGCGAGACATGGCACAAAAACTTCCGAGCCATCAAACGAGGAGCCCAATGACAATCCAAAAAGGAATGAAGGCAGCAGTCGGCTTAATGACTTGCGCGGTGCTTGCGCTTTCTTTGAACCTGTTCTGTCCTGCACCATCGGAAGCACAAGTTGCCGGTGCCACCCTTTCCGGCGAGATCACTGATCCGTCCGGGGCATCCATCGCCAACGCTACCGTCTCCATCAGGAATGTGGGAACGGGTGAGGTTCGCGAGGTTCAGTCGAACGGCGACGGTTTTTATTCGGCGCCGAACCTGCTGCCGGGCTCCTATGACGTTTCAGCTTCGGCTGAGGGATTTGCGAAAGTTGTACAGAAGGGCATCACTCTCACGGTCGGGGCGCAGCAATCCCTCAGTCTTAGCTTGAAGCCCGGCAAGGTAACTGAGGTTATAAACGTAACGGATACGCCGCCCGACGTTCAGACTACAACAACGGCCGTCAGTTCGACTGTGGATTCCCGGACTGTCCGAGAACTGCCTCTGAATGGGCGTGATTGGACGAGTCTGGCGACTCTCGAACCCGGGGTGGCCAGTATCCCCAACCAAGCCACCGCGTCGTTCAACGCAAACAAGGGCAACCGCGGATTCGGCAACCAACTAACGGACTCCGGCCATCGTCCCAACGAAAACAGCTATCGTCTGAATGGAATCTCGATCAACGACTACACCAACGCCGCACCCGGCGGCGCCACGGGCTTGAATCTGGGAGTCGACGCGATCCAGGAGTTCTCCGTAATCACAACCGGCTACACGGCAGAGTATGGACGAACCTCCGGTGCGGTGATCAACGCAATTACAAAGTCAGGCACCAATCACATTCACGGAACCGGGTTCTTTTTTGACCGGGACAGTATTTTTGACGCACGTAACTATTTTGACGGACCGACGATTGCTCCGTTCCGCCGTATCCAGTTTGGTGGTTCCGCCGGGGGACCTATCATAAAGGATAGAACGTTTATCTTTGGTGCCTACGAAGGATTTCGCCAGAGCCAGGAGGCTTCCGGAACCATTCATGTGCCTGATGCCGCCGAGCGTGCAACCGCTGTCCCGGCGATCCAACCGTATCTGGCGTTATGGCCGCTTGCCCCTGCAGGTGCGCCGGACGTCGCCGGCATCCAAACCTTCAATGCGAATGTGGCAACCATCGCCAACGAGAACTATTTCATCACCAGGCTGGATCATAAGATCTCTACTTCGGACAGTCTGACCGGCAGTTACTTCTTTGACTCTGGCCCGCAATCGCAAGCCGACCCGCTGGGGAATACGGTGCATCAGGTTTTTTCCCGCAGACAGACGGGCACCTTCGAAGAAACGCATCTCTTTGGCGCGGGGTTAGTGAACACTGTCCGCCTAGGCGTCAGCCGCGCCCTGGGCAAAATCAACGACCCAGTCTCGGGAGACGCGGTAGCCAAGGATGCAGCATTGGCCATCGCGCCCGGCGCGGGTGCCCCACCCGAGATCCCAGTGCCCGGACTTACGACTGCCTTCGCATTGGGAGGATTCAACCGGTTCACGCATGCCTGGAATTCGTTCCAGGCCGCCGACGACGCTTTCCTCACCAAGGGAAAGCACTCGATCAAGTTTGGTTTTGCGTTCGAGTATATGCAGTACAACGTTCTTGAGCAGTTAAGCCCCAACGGCAGGATGAACACCTATGGCAGCCTGGCCGCCTTTCTCAGCAACACTCCCGATCAGCTCAACGCCTTAGCTCCGGGTGGATCTCATGAAGTGGGATTGCGTGAGAAACTATTCGCCCCCTATATCCAGGACGACTGGCGCGTTCGCCCGAACCTTACGGTGAACCTTGGTCTGCGCTACGAAGCGACCACGAGACCAACGGACTCCAATACCGTACCGGGCTATACGGTAAACGGCTATAGCGTCGCTGCTGCCGGTTTCCAGGAAATCGTCAGCATATCCAACTGTCTGTCCAGCCCGACGGCGTGCGGACCAATCGGCGTGAACAGCCCTCTTCTAAAAAATCCAACTACTAAGAACTTCGAGCCCCGCATCGGCATGGATTGGGACCCGTTCAAGAAGGGAAAGACTGTCGTGCGCGCTGGTTTTGGTGTGTTCGACGTGCTGCCACTTCCGTATGAATTCGGTTTGAATACGGCGGCCACCGCTCCCTTCCAGATCATTGGGGCTGCTCCCGCGGCCACGCTGGGCACTGGCATCAATCCGAACGTCAACTTCAACGAACAGAAGATCCGAAATCGTTTTATTGATGCCTTTCCCCACCGCGCGTACGTCATGAACTGGAATTTCAACATCCAGCAAGAGCTGGCTCCAGGATATACGTTGTTCCTCGGGTACGTCGGCTCGCGTTCGTTGCATCTTTCTGCTGCTGCTGACGACATCAATCTTGTGCAACCGACGGCGGTCAGCGGCGTCGGCCTTGTTTTCCCATGCGATCCTTCTCTCCTCGCCGCAGGCAACACCTGCGCTAATCAGCAAACGGGAACACGCATCGATCCGAATTGGGGTGGCGGCGCAGGCATCCGCCCAGTTTTGTATGACGGGGCTTCCTCTTACAATTCGCTACAGGCACAACTGAAGAAAAGTTTCACCCAGGGCGTTCAAGGCCAGGTGTCGTACACATTCGGTAAGTGCAGAGACTTGAGCTCGGCGCCAGTCACCGGCGACTCTTACCTCAACTCGATCGCCGTACCTTTACTGCTGATAAAGTCGGCTCGGTTGGGCGCGTGCGACTTCGACGTCCGCCAGGTACTCTCCGGAACCCTCATGTGGAACCTTCCGTCGATGAAGAATTCCTCCCGGTTCGTATCTACATTGACCGGTGGATGGGAGCTGGGCACGATCGTCACCGCAACCACTGGAGCGCCCTTCACGGCCACGGTCGGCGATGGAAACGATCCGCTGGGCACGGGCTTCAACGGCGACTTCTCGATGGACTTCGCCAGCCTGATTCCGGGATGCAATCCCATTCACGGCGGAGTGAACTATCTGAACACCAACTGTTTCACACCGCCGACTGCATCCTCCTCTTTCCCGCTTGCTACAGCAGCTAATCCGTTGGGTTGCGCGCCTGGTTCTTACCCTGCTTCTCCCGTTGCGCCACCTGCAGGCACCGAGTTCTGTTCGAACGTCCTTGGCAACACCGGACGCAACCGCTTTTATGGCCCCGGGCTCACTACTGTGGACTTCTCGATTTTCAAAAACACGCACATACCGAGCATCTCTGAAGCTTTCAACATCCAGTTCCGGGCGGAGTTCTTTAACATTCTGAATCACACCAATTTCCTGTCACCAGGTTTCTTGAACACCTTCGGCCAGAACAACTCGGTTTACGATTTCAACGGCGCTTCACTGCCCACAGCTTTGAATCAGACTGCAACCACGTCAAGACAGATTCAGCTGGGGCTGAAATTGATCTTCTAACTCCCCCGTAGAGGGAGGCCGCGACCCGAGTACAGCGGCCTCCCGCAGCCCGACAGCTTAGAACGCTCCGCAAGAGTGACGGCGCTACAACTGGCAACAATAGAGGACGCAAGTGGAAACCAAAGGTGAACTCTGCCGCGAACCCAGTGACGCCGTAGTTGGGCGCTCCGGCCCCACCCACGTCCGCTGGGTGGTGATGGGCATAGTCATGGCCATCATGGCAGTAACGGCGATGAATCGCCTCAACCTGAGTATTGCGGGAAAGTATATTGAGGAAGAATTCTCCTTTAGTACGATTTCCATGGGCCGGGTCTTCAGCGCCTTTCTCTGGGGCTATGGATTGTTTCAGATTCCCTGGGGATATGTTTGCGATCGCATTGGCCCGCGTCGAACGTTGACCGCGTCCATCCTCTGCTTTGCGATTGGATCCGGAGCGATGGTCTTCGCGCCCAGGTTCGCGACGGCAACCGGACTCAGCGCACTCGCCATTTTTCGGGTTGTCCGCTTTCTCACCGGCGTCGGAGAGGCGGCGGTTTCCTCCAACGTAACCCGCGTCATTGCATCCTGGACCGCGCCGCGCGAGCGCGGGTTCGCCAGCGGTTTGCAGGTTTGCGGTCTGGGTCTCGGTGGAACGCTGACTCCCATCGCAATCGCATGGACCATGGTTCACTGGGGCTGGCGCGTTTCCTTCGCAATCTCCGCCGCGTTGGCCTTCCTCGTCGTTGCAATCTGGCACTGGTACGCAACCGACTGGCCGGAAGAAAATCCGCGCGTGAACCAGCAAGAGTTGCAGATCATCCACCCGCAACAGGAAAAAGCGGGCACTAAGGTGCAGCACGTCGCGACTACGGTTCCGTGGATGAAGATGCTCACGAGTTTATCGGTGTGGGGATTGATCCTGGGCTACGGCTGTCAGGGCTACGCCTTTTACGTTTATTACAACTGGTTCTATTTTTACGCGGTGAAAATGCGAGGACTGGATATTATGCACGCGGCCGCGTGGACTTCGGCGCCTTTTCTCGCCATGGCGGTGCTGTCGCCGGTCGGCGGATGGTTCTCAGACCGCGTGGCCCGGGTCACAGATCGCCGCAAGGGACGCCTGGCGGCGGTCTGGGTTGGTATGGGCATCGCGGCTCTTTTGTTGTACACGGGCAATCATCTCACCTTGACGGTGGTTGCACTGCCGATGATTGCGTTGGCCGCGGGCTTCACCATGTTCGGCGCGGCGAATTTCTGGGCCTCGTGTATCGATCTGGCGCCCGGATATTCCGCATCGCTGTCGGCTTTAATGAACACCCTAGGAAGTCTTGGCGGAGTCGTCTCATCCACAGTGACCGCGTCGATTGCGGTCCATCAAGGCTGGGTGCCGGCGCTCGATGTTGCGGTATGGGTCACGATTGGGTCGGGATTACTTTTTACAATGGTGAATGCGAATCACAGCATTAGCTAAAGTGAAACAACTTCTTACGATTGTCGTCGCATTGTTTACGCTCTTCCTCTCATTCCCGATGAGATTAGAGGCGCAAAACAAAGCGCTCCTGCGGCTGATCCAGACAATTCCCATGCCGAACGTGAAGGGCCGTCTTGATCACATGGATGTGGACGTCGAAGGCAAGCGCCTCTTCGTTGCAGGACTCGAGAATGGGTCTGTAGAAGTGATCGATCTGCAGGCGGCGAAGTGGGTGAAGAGCATCCCAGGATTCAAAAAGCCGCAGGGTATCGCGTACGTAAAGTCGCTCAAAAAACTGTTCGTGGCCAGCGGAGACGACGGAATGCTCCGTGTCTTCCGCGGTGACACTCTAGAATTGCTCGATTCCATCAAGCTCGACCTGGGCCCCAACCGCGTCGCCTACGATCCCCACGCGCAGGTGCTTTATGTCGGCTACGGCGGCCGGGACGCGGGCAAGGACTATGGCGAGGTTGGAATCATCGACGGCAAAACGGACAAGCATCTCGGTGACATCAAGGTGGACGCGCACCCCTCGGAACTTCTGCTGGACAACTCCGGAGCAACATTGTTCGTGTTTCTTCCCGCGATGAGCAAAGTGCAAGCCGTCGACACCAAGAAACGGCAAGTTGTCTCCACGTGGCCTATCAGCAGCCAGCGCCCCGGCGATGGAGCGTTTGATGAACCAACTCACCGATTGTTCATCGGCACCCGCACGCCTCCTGAAATGGTGGTCATGGATTCAGAATCAGGCAAGGAAGTCGCCCATCTTCCAACTGTAGACGGCATGGATGGCGTCTATTTTGATGCCGTTCGCAAACGCGTTTACATTTCGGGCGGCCGCGGTTTCGATGTCGGTAATATTTTCGCGTATCAGCAAATGGATGCGGACCACTACGACACGACAGCAAAAATCCCGACCCGACCGGGCGCAGGGACTTCCTTCTGGTCTTCCGAGCTGAACCGCTGCTATGTCGCCGCGCCAGCTCACGACCAAGAAGGGGCTGCTATTCTCGTCTTTGAACCAGGATCTTAAAATCTTATTGGACTCGGCTAGACGTTCTGAGAACGAAACCAGAAACAACAAATAGTTTTCAGGAGGAAAGATGAAAAAGTCGTTGACCATTGGTTTGGTGGCGGTCGCCGTGCTGGCGGTCCTCACGATTCAGACCACAAGGAATGCGCGAGCGCAAACTCTGGCGACGCGCGAATTGCTCCCGTTGCAACTGGAAGAGGAAATTCCGGTGCCCGGCGTGGCTGGGCGACTCGATCACTTCACGACCGACGCAAAACGGAGGCGGTTATTCGTCTCCGCACTCGGCAACAACACCGTGGAAGTAATTGACGTTTTCGCGGGAAGAGTAATTCACAGCATCAAGGGACTCGCGCAGCCGCAAGGACCGTTATACGTTCCCGGTGTGGACAAGCTTTATGTAGCAAACGCCGAAGACGGCAAGGTAAGAGTGTACGACGGCGCGACTTATACTCTTCGTAAGACGATTGACTTTGGCGAGGATCCCGACAATCTGCGGTACGACGAAGGCTCGAAGACGGTCTTTGTGGGATTCGGCGAGGAGGATGGTGGTATCGCGATGGTCGATCCAAAAACGGATGCACGTACAGGTGGAGTGTACAAGACAGAAGGACACCCGGAATCTTTTCAAGTAGAAGCACAGGGAGGGCGCATCTACGTGAACGTACCCGACGCGGGCAACGTGGTGGAATCGATTGACCGGAAGTCCGGCGTCGTCACCAAGTGGCCGCTCAAGGGTTTGCGTGGTAATTATGCAATGGCCATGAACGAAGCCGACCACCGGCTGTTTACGATCACCCGGAAGACCCCGATGATGGTCGTCCTGAATACCGAAACCGGCAACGAAGTCGCTCGGCTGCGAGCGGCCGGAGAGTGCGATGATGTCTTCTTCGACGCATCACGGAAGCGGATCTACGTCATTGGTGGGGAAGGAATCATCAGCGTGTTCCAGCAAAATGATCCGGATCATTACGAGTTGATTTCGAATGTTCCGTCCGGGATTGGCATCCGCACTGGTTATTTCTTTGCAAAACGCGACCGCTTCTATGTTGGTGTCCCGGCAAAAGGAAGCGAGCCTGCGCAAATCTGGACATTCGAAGCCGAAGATTAGTCAATACAAGGCGGGCACTACCGGTCCAGGCGAAGCGGCTTCTTGAATATTTTTTGTAGGGCGAGACGTGGGCGGCCCAGCCCGTTAGCGTGGGACTCCGGCCCGCCCAGCCCGCGAACAAGGGGAGCGGGGAAGGATCTTCCCTTAGAGTACTGCCCTCTCAAGCGAATGAGGCTCCGCAACGGGCAGGCCAGAATGCCCCAAACGAGACTTGCGAAAAGCACCTGGCGATCTGCGGTGCACGTATGCGGTGCACGTAAAAGACGTCGACTTGCCGAAAACTCACCCTCTTTCGACACCCAGCCCACTATCCGTGGGCGCTCGCTACAAAATCCATCGCCCGGTGATCCTAGGCGACTCACGCCGCGGGAGTAAGGTCTGGGGGCCGCCGGATCGGGAGATCGGAAACTCCGGTCACCGGCAGAATTGCGAAAACTGATGAACGGGAAAATTGCCGAACAGGGCTGGATATGCCCTATCTGCCATGAAGGGTTCACGAATTACAGAGCGATATCGTGCCTGACCACAGGCAACCGAAACGAATGGGCGGAGCTTGGAGAGATGATCATCCAGACAATGTCCAAGCAACACATTGGTGTGCAATGAAGAGAAAGGAAACCAGGATTGACGACTGACGGCCGATCAACCATTTTTCATTCCATTAACTTAAATATCAGCAGGTTAAGGCCCCGCTAGTGCTTCAACTGTGTGCCTCTCTTGCGAGCCAAGGAGGAAACTCTATGGCTCGCAAAGTTGGCCAGATCATCGCACGAGGCGACCGCAGATGGCTCATCCGGGTTTATCTCGGCCGTGATCATGAAACCAATAAACGCAACTACCACAACCGAACCATCCACGGCTCCATGCGGGAAGCGCAAGCATATTTGACAAGGAAGTTGCGCGAACGCGACCTTGGCCGCGATTTGGAAGGAGCAAAGATTACCCTCAACGAATATCTTGACCGATGGATCCAGACAGCCGTGAGGCCAAGAGTGCGAGAGAAGACTTGCCAGGACTACGAAGGTATGCTGCGTCGGTATGTTCGACCTAACCTGGGAGAAACAGTACTGGCGGCAATGCGTCCCCTGGATTTCCAAATGGCCTATCAGCAAATGATGGAGCGCGGTCTGTCCGCTCGAACTATCCGCTACACGCACGCTGTTTTGCGATCTGCTATGCGGCAGGCCCTCCAGTGGCGTTTGTTGCTTGAGAACCCTCTGATGGCGTGAAAGTACCGCAGCAGCCACGAAACGAAATGCAGGCTCTGACGGTTGAGCAGGCACGGACATTGCTCAAGATCGCACTGACCACACCCTATGGCCCGGTGCTCGCAGTTGCCCTCACAACCGGCATGCGCCCGAGTGAGTACTTGGGTCTTAAGTGGCAAGACATCGACTGGGGAAGACAAACGATCAGCCTTGTCCGAAGCATTCGGAGGCTGAACGGGAGATGGTGCTTCTCGGACACCAAACGTGCTCGAAGCCGTCGCCCGATTAGATTGCAGACTTGGATTGTTGCTCTCCTCGGTCAACAGCGGACGGTTACGAGTGAAATTAGCTCGTGCCCCGAAGCGGTCGATTTGGTGTTCAGAACGTCGTGCCGTGAGCCGATTAACGCTGACAGCCTTGCGAAACATTTCAAGTCAATACTCAAGTAGGCCCATTTACCACGGCTCAGACTCTATGATTTGCGACACACTGCAGCCACAATGGCGCTAGCAGTCGGAGTGTCGCCCAAGGTCGTATCGGAACAGCTAGGACATGCCAGCACGGCGTTTACATTGGACACCTACTTCTCATGTCCTACCGCACATGCAGGATGAGGCTGTCGCAAGAATAGAGGCAGCGCTCTTTGCGGGAGGAGGTGTGACGAGTATCTGATCAGCGCATCGCTCGGCACTCGATTTCTGAAAAGAGGTATCGAGTGCCAAGACTTGCCCGCCCAATTAACGCCGCAGGTCAGCAGCGTGCCGGTTTCCGTTTTTCAACCATCCTTCCAGAACTTCCGACAAGCGCGTTTCAGGATCGCGAGGGTTCCTGACGATGTCTGGCAGTTGAAGCCCGTTGCCGTGACGGCCTATGGTTCAGAGGTAATTGTGTGAAAATCTACGGCGCCGATCGCCAATTTTGGCGCCCGAAGTAACCCTTGCGAAGTCTTGTTGCACCCTAATTGCAACCAGATTTGCCTGCTTTCACGCGGCACAGGCCAATCGTGACGTTTGGTTCACCGTAGCATCAAAAACATTGCGCTCATGTCTAAATGCCTCCGGTACTCATTGAATTAGTTCCGAGCTTGGAGAAACTCACGCGCCAATCGTTACTCTCACCTCGTCGGAGCTTTCGATCTGCTGCCGCTCGCCTCGTTCGGCGGCGCGTCTTACAGCCTCGATGAGACGGGCGTTGTGAAGTGCGTGGTCAAAGCCGCGTGTGCTGTACGTGCCTGCATTCATATCGCGGACAAGATGAGAGTAGACCTCTCCCAGGTTGATCGCAGCGCCGATGAACCCACCGGAGACCGCGGGCTCGTCGGGCGCCGCGAAGGGGATGTTGGACGTGAGCTTGAGATCCCCAGCCTGGGAGCCGTAGGGGTGATCACTGGTTAGACTGAGCCATCCCTCTGATCCCCTGATTTGGAACCTGAAGCGAGCGTCCTCCGGCGCTGCGCCACCGCTGATGTCGGCCGTGAATACCGCACCAGAACGCGTCTTCCCGAGGATGTCCACGTGATCGGCGGTTTCACGCACACTCTTCCCGCCAGTGTCCGTCAGCTTGACGGTGGGCCAGAGAATCTCGGTTCGGGCATCAACTTCGACGATCTCTCCAAGTACCGCTTCCACCAAATCGAGTGTGTGCCCTGCACTGATGGTTAGCAGGTTCGCGCCAGAAGTTGTCTTATTGAAATAGTCGTAGCTGGAAGGCAGCTCCGGCCCGAAACCAACGTTGCTGGAGACAATTCTCGCGTTGAGTGGCCGCCCAATCTTTCCGGAAGAAATCAACTGAGCTGCGCGGCGCACGGCTGGATTCAAGCGACCTTGCAGTCCGATGGCGGTATGAAGTGAACCTGCCGCGCTCGCCATCTCTTCACTTTCCCCGACGGTGCGTCCGAGAGGCGCCTCGCAATACACCGCCTTGCCGGCATTCAATGCCGCCAGGACGAGTTCGCGGTGTGCGAGTACCTTGATGGAAATAGTTATGAGATCAATCCGGTCATCTCGGATCATCGCGAGGGGATCGGAAAACCAGCGAGAAGCACCGAAGGCTTCGGCCGCTTCCCGAGCACTCTGCTCGTTGCTGGTTGCCACCGCCGCCAGCTTCAGGCCAGGAAGGCCATTGATCGCCGGAACGTGCGACACTTTCGCCCAGCTTTTATTTGCGTTTGCACCGACGATTCCCACACGAATTTCTTTTTGAGTCACCTGACACCTCCATTTTATTTCTGCGGCGCCGGTTTCTCGCGTTTGCCAGCACTGTCACCGCTGGCTTTAAGGTTCATTGCGGCCATGATTAACACTTCCGCTAGTGTGAACCCGCGAGTCGTGATCTTCCACATAACCGCCTCACAACTGATTCGAAGCATCGCGTCTCCCCTGAAGGCAAGAGTCGTGCCAAACGTAGTGGCCCACGTAACTGCTGGAAAAGAGCGAGGCTTTGCAGAATTTCGATCAGCCGGAAGGTGTCACGAAAGTCGAAAGTGTCGAGACTGTGGCCGAGGGATTGCCAGAACGGAAGCCGGATACAATACCTGCAACATTCGGCCGGCTTGAATCGTCATTACTCGCAGGATAAGCTGCACCTGCGACCTCTGTATGGCTTTCCTGGCCCATCCTGACAGGGCGCTATTGCGACGCGCAGAGCAGGTGAGTCATCATTTAATGTGGGGTCAATTAGCCGGGGCACGCGGAGCCGAGTTTCAGCGTACTTAGAGGACATGAGCACAGATCCTATTACCGCGCATGAAAGCGACACTGACCGCTATGGGGCCGTGCTGCGCATCAGTGAGGCGATTGCCGCGTGCCGAGATCCACAAGAGTTGGCTAGAACTCTCGCGTCTGAGATTGGCAAGTTTCTGCACTTCGACCACCTTTACTTCGTTGTGTTGAAGGAGAACTCCAAGGAAATCGAATATCTGGTCTGGGGTAAGGGCCAGCTCCCTCTGCCGGATCTGCCGATAGAAGAATTGCCATGGTGGGAGGCAGTGCGCAGCCGGGGTCCACAACATACTGCCGATTGGGACACGGAGGAGCGGTACCCGCGATTTAAAGAATGGGCAAAGAAAATAGGCCTCGGGTCGGGGCTCCGGGTACCCTTGACGACGCCGCATCGTCGATTGGGTGTTTTCGGAATCAACCGCGACACAGTGAATCCATTCAGCGAGGAAGAAATAAGCTTCCTGGAGCTGATTGGGCGTGTCGTGGCGTTCGCGCTTGACGATGGTTTGAATCTCAGGCGCGCGCAACATCAAAATGATCAGTTGCAGTTGCTTCTCGACCTGACCAATCGAATCACATCCAATCTTCAACCTCGGGACCTGTTGCGTGCGATTGCAGCAAACATACGCGAGGTCATACGCGCTGACGCGGTAACCGTTGTACTGCCCGCTGCCGCTCCGGAGAAATTCAGGGTGTTGGCCATGGATTTTCCGCATGGAAAAGGTGTCGTCAAGGAAGAGTTGCTCATTACCCCAAGTCCGGCCGTTATGAAAGCGTTAGACACCTTGAAACCAGTGGTCATTAACACCTGGGAACCTAACGAGCTCTCGTCTGATGCATCTGACTTAGTGGCTGCGGAGGGCATAAAAGCCTTTTGCAATATTCCACTTGTAAATCGCGGCCGGGCACTCGGGATTCTGTCAATTTTACGCACGACGGAAACTCCGTTTTCGCCGGGAGACGTCGATTTCCTCAGCCGCGCGTCAGGCCAGATCGCCATCGCGATTGAAAACGCGCTGGCATATCACGAGATTTCGCAACTGAAAGACAAGCTCGCCCAGGAGAAGCTCTATCTCGAAGAAGAAATCCGCAGCGAGATGAACTTCGAAAACATCATCGGAAACAGCCCGGCGTTAAAACATGTCTTAGAATTGGTTGAAACCGTAGCTCCGAGTGATTCCACGGTCCTATTGTTGGGAGAAACGGGCACGGGCAAGGAGTTGATCGCTCGCGCCGTCCACGACCGCAGCCGACGCAAAGATCGCACGTTTGTGAAGCTGAACTGTGCTGCCATTCCTACCGGTCTGCTGGAGAGCGAACTGTTTGGACATGAAAAAGGAGCTTTCACGGGCGCCATTGCTCAGAAAATCGGCCGCATGGAACTGGCGGATCAAGGCACTTTGTTTCTGGACGAAGTGGGAGATATTCCGGTTGAGATTCAGCCGAAGCTGTTGCGCGCAATACAAGAGCGTGAATTTGAACGACTGGGGAGCATTCACACGCGAAGAGTGAATATTCGCCTCGTAGCGGCAACGAATCGTGACCTCGAAAAGATGATTGCGGACCGCGAATTCCGAAGTGATTTGTACTACCGCTTGCATGTATTTCCGATCCGGATACCGCCCCTGCGGGAACGTAAAGAAGACATTCCACAACTGGTGAGTTATTTTGTGCAGAGGTTTGCCAAGCAAATGCAGAAGAAGATTGACTCTATTTCTCCGGCCGTCATGCGGGGGCTTACGGCATGGGAATGGCCTGGCAATATTCGTGAACTGGAGAACTTCATTGAGCGAGCGGTAATCGTGACGCGAGGCAAGTCACTTGACGCGCCGCTCAGTGAACTCCGGAAAACGCATACGGTAGAGTTACCGCCCGCTCCCGACCGTAAACTCGAGCGGGTGGCTGAAGAAAGAACAGACTCGCAAAGCGACCAAACCAGCGTTGCTGACGAATATGAGAGAAGGCAGCGCGATGAGATCGTAGGGGCGCTAACGGCATGCAAGGGACGTGTGGGTGGCGCCGATGGTGCTGCCGCACGCCTAGGAATGAACCGCACCACTTTCCTTTCTCGAATGAAGAAATTCGGCATCTATGCCAAGCAGTATGCGTGATATGCAGCTCACCGCTTTATCCTAGCTCTCTGTCCATCAGGCTTCGACAGTTTCGACCCTTTCAACTTCTTCAATCTAAAAATTGTTAACTCCTGGCGATCGTCTCCTGAAAATTCAGTGAGTTACGGCTTTGCAGGTTTGGTGTGCGCCTTGCCTTAGCACAAATGTAGGAAGGGGCAATGCTGAAGATTTCGCTAATTGATGGTGCCAGGCGGCGGCGACTGATTTTGGAAGGGAAACTCGTAGCGCCCTGGACAGTAGAGCTGAGGCATGCATGCGAGGAGGCGAAGGCGGACCTTCGTGACCGCGAACTCGTTGTCGAGATGAAGCATGTAATAACGATCAGCCAAGAGGCCGAGAACGTAATTGTTGACTTGCTCAACCGGGGGATCAAATTTCGCTGCGACGGAGTGTTTACCAAGCACGTGTTGAAACAGCTAACGCGTCGTACAAGCAAGAAACTTGGGGAGACGAAGGGATGACTCAACCGGCATCCATTCAGGTTCGCGAAGAGGACAACAGCATGGAAAACGCAAATGCGTACCTAGGGATTCATGAACGTCTGGAAAGTTTGAGCGAAGAGGGAGCAGCTCAAGTGTTTGAGAAACTTCTGTCAACCCGCCTGCCATCCTTGTACAGAAATGCATACCGACTGCTGGGCAATTCAGCCGATGCGGAGGATGCGGTTCAGGATGCTCTGCTCGCTGCCTATACCCACCTGGACCAGTTCAAGGGGCAGGCACAGATGTCGAGTTGGCTGACCGCCATTTTGCTCAACTGCGCTCGACTGCAGCTGCGCATGCGCCGACGCCACATCCATGTAGCTCTCGACGAGCCCATCGGAGAAGCTGAAACACCTTCAGTGTTGGAGCGACTAGCAGATCACCGGCTGAATCCGGAAGAGGAGTGTAAAGATTCTGAGCTAAGTGCACGATTGATTCATTTCCACACTCAGCTATCGCCCACTCTGCGCAGGACATTTCAGCTGCGCGACATCGACGGTTTGTCGATCCAGGAAACAGCGCGGATTTTGGGAATACCGAGCGGAACCGTAAAGGTTCGGTCAGCACGTGCACGCCAAAAACTCAAGGACCTGATGCGGCGTTCGCTCAAGCCGCGATCTCGCAGGGTGCGAGATCGAGCGCTCGGGCGCGAAAGCTCGGCAACTTCGCACCGCTGCTCTGGAATGTGAGAACGAGATGATTGGACGAGCCCACATTCCCGTTCGTGGAGCGAAAGCAGATCGTTACGCGAGTCGTGAGGATTTTCGTAGGATCTTTGATGAAGATTCGATTGACCTGTATCAGCTTTCGTTTCTACTCACCGGCAATCACGAGAATGCGCAGATGTGCTTTGTAAGCGGCTTTGAAGATTGTGCTACAGGAAACCCCGTCTTTCGTGAATGGGTGCACTCTTGGGCGAAGCGCACCATAGTCCAGAATGCAATTAAGGAATTGAAGCCGCGACCGAGGCATTCCAATTCATCCCTGTCTGCAACCATCTTCCCCAACATTGACCAACTTTCGCGTGGTCTAGACCAACATTTTGAAATCGACGGTGTCTTAGGCCTGGAGGATTTCGAGCGCTTTGTTTTCGTCATGTCCATCCTGGAGCGCTACTCGGATCACGACTGTGCGCTCCTCCTTGGCTGCGCGGTTCAGCAGGTTCGGGAAGCCCGTGCCTGCGCCATTCAACGGATGGCGAGCTCCGGACGTGAACGTTTGAGCGACAGCGACTCTGGTCGCGGGAGTGCCCTGGCCGAAGACGCTCACAAGATAAACAGATGACTCACGCCACTCAATTTGCGCTGGCGCACGGTGCCGCGCTCCTTTTCACTTGGATTCTGCTCCAGCAGGCCGGTATACCGATTCCGAGTGCACCGCTGCTTATTGCGGCCGGATCACTTGCAGGCTCGACGCGGTTAGGCCTGGCGTCTTCCCTAACTGCAGCTTTTAGTGCTTGTCTGCTGGCGAATGGATTCTGGTACCGAGTAGGACGGCGGGGCTGGCACAAGGGTGCTCGGTTTTGTCGTACAAGCAGCAACTGGAAAAACCGCGCGCTCAGTCTTATCCGGGGCCATTCGGCTGTCACACTATTGTTAGCAAAGTTCATTGCTGGCTCGAATTGGGCTTCGCTACTGGCCGGTCAAGCAGGCGTATCGGCAGCACGGTTCCTTACTTATGAAAGCATAGGTTCTCTGACATGGTCTGGTAGTTACATTGCGCTTGGATACCTTTTGCATGGTCAACTGCATTGGACGCTGGCGCAGACTTTACGGCCGTTATTCATCGTTCGCGTCGCATTGTCTCTAGCAAGATTGTGGCGCCGCAGATCGCTGGCGCACGCCGTGCTGGCACTGGCCATCGTCTTCTTTGTGGCACGACCTGTAAGTCAATACAACGCCGGAAGGCGTATACCCGTGCTACAAAATCGTCTGTTCTTTCTTTCGTCCAGTTGCGCTTATTGCGGATATCTCATTGTTGGCGGTTCGGCGAATGAGTTACGGGACGAGGAAGAACAGCACGTAATCGAGTGCAAGGCAACACACGGCTTGATCGGCGTAGGAAGCAATGACTGGAGGGGGTCATTATGAGGGTCTTACAGAGAGTTCTGGCGATATTTCTTTCATGGTGGATGTTATGGGCTCCAGGTGCCTTCCTGTGGACTCAAGTGACTCAACCGTGGTTTAGCGGTCGGTTGTGGTATCGGTTGGGTCGTACAAGGACATGAGATGTTTATATTTGATTTCTTAGTCGCAGTATTCGCCTTGGCGCCATTTGGACTTTTGGTCGTGTTCTGGACAGCATTTCACCAAGACCGCGGCGTGCACCCGATTTATCGCAACTCCAAAACTGAAATCACAACAAAGAGCAGAGGTGCACGACATTGAACGTACGATTGTCTTTTCTCGAATGAAGAAGGTCGGCATCTGTGCGAAGCATTATTTTGATCTGTAGCCCGCCCTTTTCCGAGCCCTCGCTCGACAGTTTCGACCCTTTCAACTTCCTCAACTTCAACACTTCAAGTTCTGGTGGTCCCATCCCGAAAATTCATAGAGTTACGGTTCTGCAGGGTTTGGCCCCGGTCTTGCCCGTGATTCAACGAGGGCGAGAGGCAATGTTGAGTGTCTCGGAACCCATTCGGGTAGAGGAGGCGCAAATGCGAGTGAGGCAGAAAGGTAAGCTCTTTTCATCGGCCGTCGTTATAGCACTGCTGCTGGTAACAGCGGGGACGTTAATCGCGCAAGACGTGCGCTACAACTTTATGCCGAGAACAGATTTCTCGAAATACCGTACGTATAAATGGGTGAACATCGGTGGCGCCCACCCCGACCAGATTATGGACACGGAAATCAAGCAGTCTGTGGACTCACAACTGGCGTCTAGAGGGATGACCAAGACTGATAGCGACAAGGCTGATCTCTATATCGGCTACCAGAGCGCCGTCGATGAAGAAAGACAATGGGATGCCTGGGGCTCACGAGCCTTCGGCATGGGCACGGGATCGTGGACTAGTTCGACAATCAGTGTCGGCACTCTTGTTCTTGACATGTATGACCCGGCATCGAAGGAGCTCGTCTGGACTGGGCACGCGACCAAGACAATTGACCCCAGCTCAAACCACGAAAAGAACATGAAAAACTTGGACAAGTCCATTGCGAAATTGCTGAAGAACTATCCACCCAAACAGAAGTAACAGTCACGACTGTCTGCTTCAAGGTGTCTTATGCTTACAAATCACGAGCCTGATTGGAATATCGATGACATAAGCGATACAGCGATATATGCTGCGATTCGCTATCTCGATCCGGATACCAGAAGGGCAGATAAGGAGAACGATGATGTCGGCGTTCTGATCTGCGTCGGTTCGTATCTTCTGCTGATGGCGTGCCTAGCGGTCTGGCTGTACTCGAAGTGTTTCTGGTAAGGCCTGAAAATGACGCTGATGGGCGGATATTCGAACCCGGCAACCATTTCGGCGCTGGCGGCCATCTTTGGCTCGCTTAGCGGCGCGTTGGCATCGAGTGTGAGCACCTGGATCACGCAAAGACATCAGGATCGCCGCGATCTTCTGGCCAAGCGAATCTTTTACCGCGAGCAGTTGTATTCAGACTTTATCAGCGAAACCGCGCACGCCCTGGCTGATGCCATCCAACATAACCTTCAAGACCCAAATAAACTCACTCCGACCTACGCACTTTTAAGCCGCATACGTTTAAGTTCTTCAACCAAGGTGCTCGCGAGCGCTGAGCGGGTTATTCAGGACATTATTAGCAGGTATTCGGAGCCCAACATTACGCCCGAGGAAATTCAGTGCAGGGCAGCCAAGCGCCAGGACCCGTTGCGCGAGTTCAGCAATATCTGCCGTGCTGAACTTGAAGGGATGCAAAAGCAACAAAGATAACTTTCATGCCGCGACGTCGCGGTCCACGGCCAATCGTCTAATTCATAGGTATGCTCAAAATCCCGTCCGTCGCCTGTCTCAACACTTTCAACAGATTCATCACCCACATGGCGCGCGGTCTCGGATCCACGCTTTAGAACTCAATCGCTTAATTCAGAGTGACTTTGGCATAAGCCTTGCCTTCTCCATGAGCAATGGCACGGAAATTTCAAATGGAGATTGCACCTATGGCTCACACTCAAGCGCTATCGTTTCTGCCGCGAAATGGTCATTCTGTTCCCTTCGTTGAGGTGCGCCAATCGCTCCCAAGTAAAGTCGCGGCCATTTCCCCATTCGCGGATCAACTCATGCGCTTCATTCTGCACTTTCGAAATGCGGATGGTAGCGAGACTGATATTGAGATGGCCTTGCATGAAGCCCTTGCGAATGCAGTGATCCATGGCAACGGCGAGAATTCCTTCAAGCGCGTTTACGTCGAGTGCCGTTGCTATATGGACGGGGAAGTCTCAATCACGGTTCGGGACGAGGGCCGTGGGTTTGACAGCAACGCAATCCCGAATCCCACGTTTCGAGAGAACCTGCTGTTCACCTACGGCCGCGGGATCTACCTGATGAAGACCTTAATGGACGAAGTCTCTTTCGAAGAAGGCGGCGCGGTTGTGATGATGCGAAAGAAATCTAACGCGAGTTCAGCCCCACCGAGGACACCAAAATGACGAGGACGCTTTCCAGGCTACCGCTCGCAATACTTCCAAGCGGAACCCTCATGTGCGTGGTTCTTTTTCTCTTTAGCCTAAGCTTCGCGCAAGAAGTGGTCACTGCGAGGGCCGTTATTCCATTTAAGTTTTGGGTGCAAGGCCAAGAGCTCCAAGCCGGGGACTATACCTTTGACAACGGTTTTCCAGGTTCAGCTACGATCCGACGTGAAAATTCAAATTCAAGTGTCTCGGTTACCGTCGTTCTCTATGCAGTTCCGGCGGAAAGAGAAAGTCCGAGAGCGATCTTTGCTCTTCGAGATGGAAAATACTTTCTGGTTGAACTCTGGGGTGTCCAGGGCCGGCGAGTACTTACTTCCGAATTTCCACATCGCGGTGAGGTCGGTGAGCAAAACCGTCACGTGCCATTGACGGTTGTGGAGTCACACGACCAGTGATGTTTCGCAACAGGTGGTCAGATCGAAGGGTCTAAACGGCATGGAATATGACTGCTGACGCCTGATCACACACGCGCAGCGATGCCGGAATTCTCGCTCTGAAGGGCATACAAAACGCCACCCTCGCATGAACCTCAGTTGCCAACGATATAACTTCTCAAGCATGGCGGATGAATGCTGGAGGGATAGATCGAAATCGCTCTTAGCGGGCCGCCGTCAAAAGAGGCGGCATGCTTGTGCCGTCAATTCAGCAGCATTCAGCTAGCGGCTTCGCGCCGTTTACTTTTTTCTTGCTTCCAGGTCGGGAAGCCGATGAGAACGCGTGTCGGATCTTAGTGCATGCCGTGGATGCTGCAGTTGGGCGGTTACCTTGTCTTGGGGAGCTCGCGAATAATTCAGCAAGACAACATCTCGAGATCGAGCGCGAATCATGACATTGTTCAAATCAGCCTCCGACCAAGAGGACTGCAGGCTGTTGCCGTCAATAAGGCCCTTACTGCGAGCAGAAATACTCACGCTGTAGGCTGTCGTTTTCTGCGCAACGAGTTCTAGCGTGTACGTCCCGGTCAGCGGTCCGCATATCTGGATACGTCCTCGACAGGTGCCTGCAAGCAACAGCATTGCCAAAAAATTCTGCCAGCAGAGTTCGCTTCTCTTGCCACTTTGCTCAATTGATTACCTCGTTTCACGCCGAATTGTTTGTTGGTTAGTCTTGTGTCGAGTTTCGGCTTTCTCGACACTTTCGACCTCTTCGACAGGCTCCCGCGCTGCACTGCCTGGAAACTTCCTTCAATTGGCGTTACTTAACTCGTGTCGGTTTTGGTATGCGATTTGCCTTTGCCAGAAGAGTGCAATCGCGTGACTGACGCGCCTGAATCGACAAGACGACTCTCGGGCCACATTTCCCTTCAACCGAGCAGCGTCCCGATTCAGGCGCGCCAGTGACGCGATTGAAGCGGAAGTTAAGTAATCACGATTGAGGGGAGAGAGATGATGAAGCAAATATCTACAGCTTTAGTTAGTGCGGTTCTCCTGCTCCATGCACTTGGCTGCAGTAATGGCAACGTGCGGGCTGCAGCGCCGCCTCCACCACCGGTGGTCGAAGTCGCATCGGTTATTCAAAAGGATGTGCCGGTTCAGGGCGAGTGGGTGGGAACGCTCGAAGGCTACGTCAATGCGCAGATTCAGCCTCAGGTGAGCGGTTACCTGATTCGCCAGGATTATCACGAAGGCGCATTAGTCAAAAAGGATCAGCTCCTCTTTGAGATCGATCCCCGTCCCTTCCAAGCCGTGCTTGATCAAGCCAAAGGACAGCTGGCGCAGGCTGAAGCGCAGATGGCGAATGCCGAGCTGAACGTGAAGCGTGATATTCCCGAGGCTGAAGCTCATGCAATTCCTCAGAGCCAGCTCGAGACCGACACCCAGTCCCTCCTCGGGGCGAAGGCAGCAGTTGAGGCCGCCCAGGCGGCGGTCGAACAGGCTAAGTTGAATTTGGGCTACACACGAGTCGTGTCGTTAATCGACGGAATCGCCGGTATCAACACTGTACAGGTGGGCAACCTGGTGGGGCCGTCAACGGTCCTCACCGCGGTTTCGCAGGTAAGTCCGATCAAAGTTTATTTCCCCATCAGCGAACAGGAATACCTGCGCATGGCCGACGGCGGCAGTCCGGGGAGCGTGGACTTTCTGACGCGCGCCTCACGAAAGTCGTTGCAGTTAACTTTGGCCGACGGGAGTGCCTACCCGCATCCGGGCAGAATCATCTTCGCGGATCGCCAGGTAAACACGCAGACCGGCACCATCCAGATCGTGGGCGAGTTCCCCAACTCCAGGAATCTGTTGCGGCCGGGCCAATATGCACGCATTCAGACGCCCACCGGAAACATCACGGGAGCGCTGCTGGTGCCGCAGGCGGCAGTGAATCAGCAGCAAGGGACGTATCAGGTCACTGTGGTCGGCGCCGATAGTCGGGCGCAGCTCCGCACGGTACAGGTCGGGCCGAGAGTGGGCACGCTGTGGGTGATCACATCCGGGCTGAAGCCGGGAGAACGCGTCGTGGCGGTTGGTGCGGAAAAGGCAAAAGAAGGCGAAGTGGTAAATCCCACTCCGTACAAAGAAACGGAGGAACGCTAATCATGGCGAACTTCTTTATTCGACGGCCCATCGTCGCGATCGTGATTGCGATCCTCACGGTCATAGTCGGCGTAGTCACAATCTTCACCTTGCCGGTAGCACAGTTCCCGCAGATCGCTCCGCCTGAGATCAGGCTGCAAGCCAACTATCCAGGTGCAGATGCGCAGACTCTCGAGCAAGCGGTTGCTACACCTATCGAGCAGCAAGTCAGTGGCGTGGACAACATGAGCTATATGTACTCGCTGAACGCCACGGCGAACCAACAAACACAGTTGCTTGTCGATTTCGACCTCAAAACTGATCCCAACACGGATCTGCTGCTCACGCAGTCGCGCCAGCAGCTGGCCAACGGTCAGTTGCCGCCCGAGGTAAACAACTACGGAATCACGTTGAAGAAGTCGACCACTGCACCGCTCATGCTGGTTGCCCTGTACTCGCCGCACGGCAGCCATGATTCGAACTATCTGGCTAATTACGCTTACATCAACCTCAATGATCCGATCGCGCGCTCGTACGGCGTCGGCCAGACCCAGGTTTTCGGCTCAGGTCAGTACGCCATGCGGCTATGGGTGAAGCCTGATCAGATGGCGAAGCTAGGCATCACGGTCACCGATATCGCCAATGCCCTTAAGGCTCAGAACACCGTAAATCCGGCGGGTCAAGTCGGGGGTGAGCCAGCCCAAAGCAATCAGCAGTTCACCTATGCCGTATTAGCTCAAGGCCGCCTGACTTCTCCGGAACAGTTCGGCGATGTTGTCGTGCGCGAAGCGCCGAACGGTGGAACCGTTCGCGTCAGAGATGTCGCTCGAGTCGAACTGGGAACGCAGGATTACAGCCTGCTGTCTCGGCTCAATGGCAAACCCAGCGCCGCCATTGCCGTCTACCAGTTGCCCGGAAGCAATGCTGTTCAAACGGTCGCCGGCGTCCGCAAGCTCATGGCGCAGATGAAGCAACGCTTCCCGCAGGACATCGATTACACCGTTTCGCTCGACCAGACTCTCCCGGTCACGGAGGGCATTAAAGAGATCCTTTGGACTCTCGCGATTGCGATTGTGCTGGTCATTTTTGTGGTCTACCTGTTTTTGCAGGACTGGCGTGCCACCCTCATTCCAATGCTGGCCGTGCCTGTCTCCCTGGTGGGTACGTTCGTTATCTTCCCGCTGTTCGGCTTCTCGATCAATACGCTTTCTTTGTTCGGGTTGGTGCTCGCAATTGGACTGGTGGTTGATGACGCCATCGTGGTTGTCGAGGGGGTGCAGCACCACATCGAGGAAGGACTGAGCCCGAAGGATGCCTCCATCAAGGCGATGCAGGAACTCTCCGGCCCGGTGGTGGGTATCGCTCTGGTTTTAGCCTCAGTGTTTGTGCCGACGGCTTTCATTCCTGGCATCACTGGCAGGTTGTATCAGCAATTTGCCATCACGATCGCCATCTCCGTGATGCTGTCAGCGTTTAACGCTCTTACGCTGAGCCCTGCACTCTCGGCATTGCTGCTCAAACCCAAGAAGCAGACTCGCGGACCGCTGGGAAAATTCTTCGGCTTGTTCAACAAATACTGGGAACGCTCCACCGATGACTTTGTCCGCTGGTCCGGTGACCTGATTCGCAAGGCTAGTGTGGTGATGGTACTGCTGGTGGTAGCCGGCGGTGCAGCTTGGTTTTTCAGCAAACATCTTCCCACCAGCTTCCTGCCGGATGAAGACCAAGGCTACCTCTATATCAACATGCAGCTTCCTAAAGCCGCTTCTATGGAGCGCACAAGCGCGGCGGCAAAACAGGTAGAGGACGTTCTGGCCAAAACGCCCGGAGTTCAGTACACCACCAGCGTCATAGGTTTCAGTCTGCTCAGCTACGTCCGAACTTCGTACAACGCATTCTTCTGGGTCTCTCTAAGGCCCTGGGATGAGCGCCAAAGCCGGAGCGAACAATATCAAGCCATTAAGGCGCATTTGAACCAGGAACTCAAGACGCTTCCAGATGGGACCGTCTTCAGTTTCTCGCCACCCGCGATCCCGGGTGTCGGCACTTCTGGCGGCGTCACGTTTGTCC
This sequence comes from uncultured Acidobacteriota bacterium, assembly GCA_963832245.1. Taxonomy (GTDB): domain Bacteria; phylum Acidobacteriota; class Terriglobia; order Terriglobales; family Acidobacteriaceae; genus JABDBE01. The sequence continues at coordinate 995,157 of CAWHTG010000002.1, read as the reverse complement.
TGGAGGATCGCGCCGGCAAAGATGTCAAGTTTCTAACGGATAACCTGAACAAGTTTATGGCGGCCGCTCGCAAACGCCCTGAGCTTGCCTTGGTCAGCACCACCTTTATCCCAAGTGTGCCGGAAGAGTTCATCAATGTGGATAAGGACAAGGTTTTGAAGCAAGGCGTGAATCTGACGGACGTCTACAACACCATTCAGGCCTACATGGGCGGTTTGTTCGTCAACTACTACAACGATTTCGGGCGCACCTGGCAGGTATATGTGGAAGCGGAAGCGCCTTACCGGGCGACAACCAATGATCTAGGCCAATTCTACGTCCGCAATGGACAAGGGCAGACGGTGCCGCTTACTGCGCTGGCAAGATTCGAAACCCGCTCCGGTCCTGAGTTCACGATGCGCTACAACGAGTATCGGTCCGCGCAGATCAATGCTAGCGCCGCGCCGGGTTATAGCTCCGATCAGGCATCGGCGGCTCTGGAAGATGTTTTCAAACAGACCATGCCCCGGGAGATGGGTTTCGATTATCTGGGTATGTCTTACCAGGAACAAAAAGCGCGGCAGGGAGTGCCTCCGTCCATCATCTTCGGATTTTCGTTACTGTTCGTTTTCCTAATTCTGGCAGCTCTCTATGAAAGCTGGACAGTGCCTTTCAGCGTGCTGCTCAGCACGCCAGTCGCGGTGTTCGGCGCTCTCGCTGCGCTCTGGCTGCGTCGAGTCGTAGTCGGTCTTTACCTGCCACAGTACATGGTTCAAATCGAGAACGATGTCTACGCCCAGATCGGCCTGGTGATGCTCATCGGCCTGGCTGCGAAAAACTCGATTCTGATCGTCGCATTCGCAAAGGAAGACTATGAAAAACGCGGCATGTCCCTGGTGGATGCCGCACTTTCCGCCGCGAGGCTTCGCTTCCGGCCCCTCATGATGACCGCGCTCGCCTTTATTCTCGGCTGCGTACCGCTCTGGACAGCGTCCGGAGCAGGCTCTGTCGCGCGCCAGATCATGGGCACGGCGGTAATTGGCGGCATGGTCGCGGAGACCTTTATCGGCAGATTCTTTGTGCCGGCGATTTTCTATGTAGTCGAGAAATTGTCAGGCGCCGAGCGACGGGGAGCATTGCCACTCACGCCCGCCGAGGCGCCCAGTCAGGGGGACTGAATTATGAAGAACACTGAACTCTTAGGAATCCTAGCCGTGCTGGTTCTGGAAGCCGGCTGCATGATGGGGCCGAAATACAAGCGGCCGACTGTGGACGTTCCGCAGGAATATCGTGCACCCGCGCCACAACAGGTCGCCCAAGCCTCGTCGCTGGGCAATGAAAGATGGTGGCAGGTCTACCAGGATCCAGTTCTGGCACAACTGATCCACACTGCCATTGCGGACAATTATGACGTGCGCATCGCCGCCGCACGCGTGCTCGAAGCCCAGGCGCAAGTCGGGATTACTCGCTCCAACCAGCTCCCCTCGGCGAGCATAGGTGCGGACGTTTTCAGTGAGCAAAACGCCAAAGTTACGAACCTCTTTCCTGCTTACCAGGTTAATGGAGGCGAACTGAATCTCTCGGTCATCTGGAATCTGGACTTCTGGGGAAAGTACCGTCGGCAAACCGAGGCGGCTCGCGCTCAATTGCTTGCGACGGAATGGGGTCGACGAGCAGTAATTTCGTCGCTAGTCGCTAATGTAGCCACGGCCTATTTCCAGCTTCGCGCGCTCGACAACGAACTCGAAATCTCAAAGCGCACCTTGGCATCGCGGCAAGAATCCCTAAAGTTAACTCAGTTCCTTGAGAACCATGGCTCAGCTTCCGGACTCGACGTAAGTCAAGCAGACCAACTCGTCTACACCGCTTCGGAAACGATTCCCGATCTCGAGCGGCAAATTCAGCAACAGGAGAACGTGCTCAGCGTTCTTCTCGGCGAGAATCCCGAATCCATTCCCCGCGGACGTGCGCTGACCGAACAGCCCGTCCCCCAGAACGTTCCGGCCGGCCTTCCCTCGGAATTACTCGAGCGCCGGCCGGACGTTCGCCAAGCAGAGCAGATCATGGTCGCAGCCAACGCGCAGATCGGCGTTGCAAAAGCTGCGTTCTTTCCCAACCTGTCGCTCACCGGACTGGGAGGGCTGGAGAGCAACGCCTTGCACCAGTTCATCACAGCGCCCTCGGAGACTTGGTACGCGGCCTTCAATGTAAGTCAGCCCGTCTTCCAGGGCGGAGCGCTCCGCTCCAACCTTAGGCTCGCCCGCGCCAACTGGCAAGATGTAGTGCTCTCCTACCAGCAGACTGTCCAGAACGCCCTTGGACAGGTTTCCAATTCACTCGTCGCTTCTCAAAAAGACCGTGAGTTCCGCGAGCAACAGGAATTGCTCACGCAGGCGGCACAGCAGACCGACCAACTGTCCGAGGTGCTTTATAAGAACGGCGGCGCGAGTTATCTCCAGGTGCTGACTAGCGAGACGAATTACTTCTCAGCGGAACTCAACCTGGTGCAAGCCCAACTAAACGAGCGATTAGCGCTCGTTCAGCTGTATCAGGCGCTGGGAGGCGGCTGGCAGCAGTAGGTGAAAGGTACAAAGATGTTTAAGAAAATTCTAGTTGCGTACGACGGATCTTCTGAATCTGGACGTGCATTGATTGTCGGCATTCAGCTTGCCAAGAGCCTGAAGGCCGAACTGAGCACGGTCTACGTATACGAGAAGGTGCCCGCCTATGCTGCTGGGTATATGGATGTCGAAGTAAACGGCGCTAGCATCATGCTACCCAGGCAGGCTTCACAGTACTACCGAAAGCTGCAGGTGAATGCCCAAGAAGCTGCTCGTCAGCAAGGCATTGCCCTGAACACTGAACTCGTCGAGGGGGATGAAGTAAAGGCGATTGTGGAATGCGTGCAGAGGACTCGGAGTGATCTCTTGGTATTGGGTGTACCTCGGCGTTACGGGCTATTCAGCCGCCTATGGAACCACACGACACACGATCTTTCACAACTCGTGGCTAGCAGCATCCTGGAGGTTCACTGAGCCGCGGGTTTTGATCGACTAATTCGGAACACATATGAAACGGATAGCAGTTCTTACGATCGTCTTCGCCGCGCTCATCGAGTTCGCAATCGAGCGGGCAAGGTTCGACTTTTTGATCGTGATTGTTGCGATAGTGCCCCTATTGTGGAGTCTGGGGGAACGGGCGCTACGCTCTCGCGTGGACTCGCGGAAGCATGACCGCAATGTCTCTGCGTCCAGGCGATAGTTTTGTAATGTTGCACGGGCTGTCTGAGCACGAGATCGGCGCGTAGCGCTTCGTTGGGGCCGAGCTTTTGATGGACTGTCCGGGGAAAGGTAGTTTGAAAATGAAAACGAAGTTGTTTTTTTCTGTCCTCCTGTTGGCTGCTGCTGTGGCGCCGGGTGCGCTAGCGGCTGGCGACGATAGCGAAACAAATGCTCGCACCAGAAATGGTCAATCGCTGGTGACTCCCGCGGAGCAGTCACCATCCGCAAATTTTCCGTCAGTTCCCGCGGTTGTGCCGGCTGACCCGCCACAAGCGTTGCCGGATTATGACTCGCTAATGGTTGCTCTTACACAGAAATTCTCGGCCACTCTCACTACCATTGGCGAAGCTGTCGCACGTGGCGAACTCAGCAGCGAGCAGGCAGTTGAGATGAGTGCGGAGCAATATCAGCTGACCCAAATGCAATTTGAACTGCTCAGCCTGTGGCGTCAAATCGGAGAAAAGGACTCGGCGAGAATTCCCGATGATCAAGCGACACTCGATCCTGGGCAGAAAAACGAGATCGTAGTAGTGGCCTTGCCATTCTCATCCCTCCAGCTAAACTCCTCCTTGGTTGAGTACCTTAATTTATGCCAATCGCAAGTTGAAGCTATCCAGCAACTGATGTTGCAGGAACAACAGAATCTCGAGCCTCTGATGACAGAGCTTCAAGCTACACGAGCCAAGCTACTGGCAGTCAGCAGTGAGCATATAAATGAAAAGGAGGTCAAAGGTCTGGCTGATAAGGAAGCAAATGTGCTGGCCAAACTGATCGTCACTAATGCCCGCATGCAATCGAAAATCTACAAGCTTCTCAAGCCCGACCAGCAGAAAAAGCTGAACGATCTCGAACGAACGCAGGGAGCAGCAACAATGGTGGTTAGGTAGAAGTATGAGGAAACGGATCGTTATTGCTGGTGGAGGCTTCGTCGTTCGATGTCTTCCACGTAGAGCTTCGGGCAGGATTCCGTGAAGTAGTTCAGGGCCGCTTTGTATGCGGCGTGTGTCTTGGGCTTCTTACTCAATTTCGCATCTTCCAAGAAGTCTGCGACGGCAACGGACAACGGCTTCCGACCGTCGTTGGCACTGCTGCCATTCGGCCCGACACTGGATGCAAGTTCAACGCCATGGTTGGCCGCATTCAGTTCGAACGTTTTGCGGTCGCGCTGGGTGAGCGCATCCTGAGCGTTCTTCCCGACTGACAGCCGAACCCGTACGCCATTCCTGCGCCAATCGAGATAGTACGCGCCCTCGGGATGGCGTTCTTCTTTGCCGCTTACGAGTACGATGTCTTGCTTTATGCGGCCATTCGACGTGATGACGGCGGGGCAGTAGCGCAGCCCGGCCTCAGTAGCCACGTATTTGGTGAGATTGACTTTGACTTTTCGCAACGGCTTCCTCCACTGGTATGAGTGTGTGGTAGGAGCCCTTGCAACTGCTAGATAACAAAAGCAATGGCGGAGAGGGAGGGATTCGAACCCCCGATACCCGTTAAGGTATGTCCGCTTTCGAGGCGGATCGTTTCAACCGCTCACGCACCTCTCCGCGCCCGCAGCTAATTCGTTTGCAGGCTTTTCGCGCCAACCAATGCCCTCACGGTAATTGTCCTGACGTACTTCGCGCAAAAACCCGGAACTCAACTACGGACATCGACCAACGTCCATCCTTAGCGACCTTCCGCACGCCGGCTTCTAAAAAACGACTGCAACAGCTCAGCGCTACGTCCGGCCAGCACGCCTCCACGAATCTCCGTCTGGTGATTTAGCCGAGGATGGTTCAGCACTTCCATCACCGAGTGGACTGCGCCCGCCTTCGGGTCGTCGGCGCCATAAACTACGCGTTTCACCCGTGAATGCACCAAGGCGCCCGCGCACATAGGACACGGCTCAATTGTAACAAAGAGCTCGCAATCTCCCAGACGGTGGTTGCCCAAGGCCGCCCCGGCTTGGCGAAGGGCAATAACTTCGGCGTGCGCCGTAGGGTCGAAGTCGGTAAGATTGCGATTCCAGCCTCGACCGACGATTGCACCGGCGTGAACAACGACGGCGCCTACCGGAACTTCGCCAGCTTCCAAGGCGCGCTGTGCCACACGGAGGGCTTCTTCCATCCAGAATTCGTCAGGGGCAGTAGGAGGTCGGTCGTTGTTGGTCATTGGTGTTGGTCATTGGTCTCGTCGCGCGGATAAGAGCCATTGTAGCGGGGTGCCGGACCAATGTGGCGCACCGTCCACAATAGCAATTTAATCATGCGCCCTTGGTTCAGGTGGCGGTTGACCATCTCAGGTCAAATCCATTTGAACTCGCGACCTAGGCGACGGGAGAAGAGTACAGCAGAAATCAAATCGCCTAAACGCCACAATACAGATCGCCCACCGCAGCTTTTTCCCGTCAAGCCTGCCGCTTGCGAGATTTGGATTTTGGCGACCTCGACTCCGGAATCTTAGCTTCTTTCGGCTCCTTGCGTTTCTCCTCCGTATCCACCGAGAACAGCATGAAGTGATCGAAACTGTGGCGCCGGAAATAGCGGTGCTTGTGGAAGTCGAAGTAAAGCTCCGCGTTCTTGGGCAGCCAGAGTTGAGAGTTGCTCTTCGGGAATCGGACCGGAGCATACTCCACTGCCTGATGCTCGCTAAGCAACTGAATCTCCTTTATCGGAGTCAGTAAATCCGACTCCAGTCGAACGATCTGGAACGTGTCCGCGGAGATCCAGGCTCTTCCCTTCAGGCTGACGTCATACTCTCTGCCGCCGACGATGTAGGCTTGAATGCGGCGCGGCTTTTCCTCCCGTTGCTGAAAATGAATCAGCCAGGTGGCCTTCTCATTCCAGGTGCCCAGACCTTCGCAGCTCATTTGGAAGTCGTCGCGCATGTCGGGGTGGAAGATGAATGCCAGCGTCGGCAAGCCACGAGTGGCGATCTGGTCGGGAAAATCTTCCGTCCCAGAGCGCCCAGTGCGAAACTCTTCGACCCTGAAGCTACCGGGCTTCGGCTCTGCGATCGACGCAACATAGTCGAATCTGATCGTGGTGTGTTTCTTCGGAATCCCCAACTGATCGACTTCTTCGTGGTACACATCTTCCACCGCGTCGAACTTGGCCAAATCATCCACCAGTTCCTTGACGCGCTCGCCCGCCTGCTGAATGACTTTCTCGGCCGGGCATGAGACGCCAGAAGCCACTTGGGGCGTTGCGTCATCCACGCCAGGAGGGCCCCAATTCTTCACCATCAAGTCCGGGGAGGTGGCGGCGATAATCGGCTCCGGCACCGCTCCCGAGGCAATGGATTGGCTTCCGCGATCGTCGTTAAGTCCTTGGGACTGCCGCTTCTCCAGTTCATTGGCTAAGCGGCGAACCCCCCACGTATGGGGGTCGCTCGGCGCGGCCTTCAAGAATGTCTCCAGCGCCTGAATCGCCTCTGGGTAGCGCTTCAGATTGCCCAACGCCTGGCCCAGAATCAGTTGAGCCGGATTCGCCGCGCTCGCTCCTCTTTCAATCGCAAGCCGCGCTTGCGCTTGCGACTTCTCGAAATCCTTTTGCTGCAGATAGGCGTTAGAAAGAAGATAATGCGCCATCCAAGAATCCGGATGGGTCGCAACTGCCTGTTCCAGCGGGCCTCGAGCCGCGGCCGCGTCGTTGCGCTGCAGATCCACCCGTCCCAGCAAGGTGAGCGCCTGAACGTTGTGCGGCGCCGACTGAACCGCGGCCGCGAGATAACTCTGGGCCCGCTCCATGTCCTGTTTCTCAAAATACAGGTAGCCCAGCAGGAAATTCACGTCTGAATTCGAAGGATCACCGTTGTAAGCAGCCTCCAGTTTCTTCTGCGCTTCCTCCAGCTTCGAGGACTTGAGCGCAGCCATGCCGTGCAGCATGTTTTTGCGCACCTTGGAGGGCATCTCCTTCGAGTTCACCGCGCCCAGATCGATGGCAGAGGGATCTCTCGCCAGTTCGACCTGCATCTGGGTCGTCATCACCCTGCCGCTGATCATCACGTCCTGGTGCGACGTCAAATACCCGAGGGCGCTCACCGCCAGTTCATATTGTCCCGTCTGCAAATCGACGATCGTCACTATCGAATCGTCCTGTGTCACCTGCGCCTGAATTTGCCCCGTAGTCTTATTCGTGATTTGCACCAGCGCCTGCCGATCAAGCGGTTTTCGCTTCTCATCCCGCACCGCCAGCTGGATGATGCTGCCATTGCTCGCGACCGTTGGTTGTCCTGGAAGGCTGGAGACTGTGCCGGGAAGCGTCGTAGTCGGGCCGCCGCGTTGCGCAGAGGCGCTGGTTCCGAGCAGCACTGATATCAACCCCGTGACCACTGCTTTGAAGAGTCGCTGATTCATATAGCCTCGCAAACCGGTCAGGATGAGCGCAGCCAGTCTCTCACCGCTTGTTCCAGAGGTCAATCTGGTGACCACATTCAGTTCTTCACTATTGGTTTCTGCCGAGACGACTGCCCCAGGAAGCCCCATCCTGATCTCCTGGTTTGACGTAAGCGTGCGGAAATTGACATCAGCCTAAATACATGAGAAATGGTCTCGGGAAGGGCCCGGCGAGGGGAGGGCCCGGCTTCGGGCCGGGCCGTTACGTTCCCTCTCGATGCTGGGCTTTAGCCCCTGAGGAACTGACGAACATCCCCGAACAAGCGGAGCTTGAAAGACCGTTCAGCTACTGCGGAAAAAGATCTACTTCGTACTGGCCATCTTGGACTTGGCGGCGTGACCCTTCAGTTCGACGACGATTATGTCCATCGCATTGTCGCCGGTATTCTCCGGTAAGTGGGTGGTCGCAGTTTCATAAATCGCGTCGCCTGCTTTGCCGTTAAAGGTGTCTGTTTTTCCGTCCGGAAAGGTGAACTGTCCCTTGCTATCGGTCAGGAATACAGCAACCGCGGCCGGATGACTGTGCATCACCGACTTCTCATGGGGACCATAGTGCACCTTAAGAATCCGCACCTGATCATTCTCCGTGATAACGCTGTAATGCTTCGGATCAACCTTAACCGCATCCTGAGCCAGGACTATGCCCGCAAAACCAAGACACAAAAACACCACAGCACACAACCGTAGCTGCATTCGCATGTTGCGCTCCTTGTATTGTTTTGGGGGATAAACCGCCCAACCTTACGCTCGGGGCATAGCAATGTCAACAGACCAGGCCGTTAGCGCGATCCGGATCCCGGCAGAGCTTGGACCGGCCACCCTTGAAAAATGAAAGGCGATCGCTCGGGTCCGGGCCAGCCCCCGACGACATTGGTTTTTCTAACCCAAACCAAACCGAGGGGTGCCCCATCCTAGCGCGTTCTGTGCGCTAGGGTGGGAGGCGATGCTGCCAAAGCGATCCGCGGAAATGCCATCGAACCTACGAAGCCGGTCACCCTACGTCGAAGTCGCGCACTACTTAGCCCCTGAGGAGTGCCGACGCGACCGGACAAAATCTTGTCAATACCCCTAAAGCACCCAAATCCTTCCAAACGACTGCAACTATGACAAATATAAATCTCAAAACTTGGCGGGTTTACCCCCTCAAAAATGCTAGCCTAAATATAGGATCAAACTAAGGCGCAGCCCACCGGGCCGCGCCTTTTCTATTGAGCACAAAAGGACAAAGTGAAAACCTCCGGCATGGACATCCGCAGCCACAAAAAGCGAGGCCAATGGGCCGAGCTTCGTTTCATGACCAAAGCCATCGAACAAGGCTTCCAACTAGCCAAGCCCCTCGGCGACACCGCCCAATACGACGTAGTCCTCGATCTAGGAACCCGCTTCATCAGCGTCCAGGTCAAATCCACATTCTTCCAAGCCAGCAACCTGAAGCCCGGAAACTTCGTAGCCAGCCTCTTCCACGTAAACGGCCCCAACCGCCGCTACGAGCCCACCGACTTCGACTACTTAGCCGTCTACTGCATCCCCAAAGATATCTGGTACATCATCCCGTCCGAGGTAGCCGCCCGCAAACACGCCATCCGCGTCTGCCCCGGCGACAAACAAAACCAATGGGAACCCTACCGCGAAGCCTGGCACCTACTCCACGACCGCGCCCCAGCCCCCCTCCAAAAGAAGGACCGCTTCGACCTCTACGGAATAATCGAGGACTACATCCCCCAACCCAAACTACGATGACCTAAGAAAATTAATAAAAGGGTGGCCCACCTTAACGCCGTGCTCTTCGACGTTAGGGTGGGGAAGTTGACGTTGCTCCGAAAGTGGCCGTTGGCTACAGCTTTGGGAGGGCCCGGCTTCAGCCGGGCCGCACGATACCCCTTCCGCTGTCATCCTGAGGCCGCGGAGTCCCCGGCAAAGCCGGGGACTCCCAACGAAGGATCTCTGCACTTTCACGCGCGACCCGATAGTGTCCAGGGAAGCCGACCCACCAACCACGAGCAGTTTTGAAAGGGCCCGGCTTCAGCCGGGCCGTTAGGAGTCCCCGATGAACACCGGGCTTCAGCCCCTGAGGGACCTACGCGACGCGAGAGCCGAGCGCAGCAGAAATCGAATCGCAGCAACCAAAAAACCGTGTAGGGCGGACACTCCTGTCCGCCGCCGTTGAACCCAATCGTCATCTTTGAACCGTGATTGTGGGCGGCGCAGCGCTTCAGCGCCGCGAGAACCGCGCCGGAATCGAATCACGGGCCGACGACGATGGTTTTTCTCACCCAAACCAAACCGAGGGGTGCCCCATCCTAGCGCGTTCTTTGCGCTAGGGTGGGAGGCGATGCCGCCAAAGCGACCCGCGGAATCAACCGAAGAAAATCCCCGCCCAAGCGAAGCTTGGACGGGACACCCTCGAGAGTAAGGATGGTCTGGGCCAGCCCCAAAAACCGTGTAGGGCGGACACTCCTGTCCGCCGCCGGCGAACCCAATTGCCATCTTTTTTGCGATTTTGAGTGCGCAGCGCTACAGCGCTGCGATAAGGCGAGTAGCCATAATGTTTAAGGTTTGACATAAAACGAGCAGCCTTACCATATAGACATTGGTATTAGCTGGAATACGGTTATGGTTTGGTTGACATGTTGAGCCTTATCACTATAAACTCAACGATAAGGCGAGGATCCAATGACCAAAAACAATGGCAACATTAATGGTGCGGACTTACGATCGTTCTATTTATTCGACACCGATGCTAAAGTAATTTTCGACCATCTCTCGAAGTACAAAAACGACATGAGCACAAGCAGCATCGATAACCTCATGTTTAAGCTCAGCAGTGAACAAAGCCCCCCATCGCGTTGGACCGTCATCAAGTTCTTCAAAAAGCTGGAAGAACTGGGCTGCGGGCGCTTCATCCCGGGTAGGAGGGGCAGGAAGACACGCTTTGAATGGGTCGCCAAGCTGACGGACGTAAACAAGGCTGCGCAAGGCCAGAACGTTAATATCGGGGCTGCTTCCCCGCCAACCGAAGTCGCAGGGCCAACTCAAGGCGGGCCACCGGATGAACATTTGGTGGAACACCCGTTTAGACTCAGAAAGGACTTGGACGTCCGACTGAGCCTTCCGACCGATCTAACCAAGGCGGAAGCGGCCAGACTGGCCGCGTTCATTCAGACGCTGCCGTTCGAGGAGGAACACGCGGCGACTGCCTAGGTCCCAGATAGTACTCCCTCAGTCGGAACAACCGGGGCACTCTTCATGCAAGCGCACCCTAGGGCTTGAGGGCGTGGCATCCATGAGCAAGATCAAAGCGAAAGCCTAGGTCAAGCCAAGCTATGACCATACGATCTACTATCTCCGACGTCGCACAGCAGATTCATAAGAGCGCGGAGGTGATTCTGACTTGCGAGGCTGACCTTGATGTCTCGGTCGCACTTAATAACGCCCTGAGTGCTTTTATTGTCTGGCCGTACGCTGTGGGGCCGATCTCAATTCAAGAGTTGGATCACGCCGGCGATGCCGCCTTTCGATCGGCGGTCTACATGAGCGCCACGCAGGATATGCTCGTCAACACACCTTCCGTACCTGCGGGGAGCGTCGCATGTGTTTTTCATATTGCCCATACCCTCACGGCCGAGGAACTAAGAATGGGATATCGCCACATCGGAGCTGTGAAGCGCCTTAAGCGCTCCTCACCGAAGGCGGTGGGCCACCCGATAAATGACACTCCACTCGGTGTGATTTTCTGCGTCGACTCAGCGAGTTCATTGGAAGCGGTGGCCCAGACCATGATGGGCCTCAATAATACTGTTCCGTCGAGTGAATGGCCCGATATAGTTGTCGTGCTGCAAAAAGGCACCGTAAACTACGCGGTTCAATTTGAAGGCGACAAAATAAAGGGCGATTTTCTATTGCCCAACACCGACGATTTCCCAATCATGCCTATGTATGCGCACGTCTTTGCTCGCGCGCAAGGGCTGCAGTCCCTGAATCGCCTGTTCGGTTTCCTATTTTTGCATCTCCAAACTTTCTCGCCCGGCACAAAACTACCTAATGAAGCCGCTGTAGAAGGTATTTCTACAATGGGCATGACCCTCGGTGCTTATCAATTCAACATGAAGCGACAGCTTGTCCCCGTGCCGAAAGATATGAGAGTCGACAAAGGGGCCGGCCTACGAAACTTGCCGTTCCGAATTGAGTCTCACAAGGGCGACTTGCTCTCGCACATTCAATTCATCCCATGGCAGGAGGGTGGCGCAGTTCGCGTAATCGGAAAAATGCCGTTGGAGAGCTTGTTGATCTTTCTAGGTCCCGTGATGAAGCAAGCGCACATTATTGAACAGGACAATGCGCGAATATCCAGCGTTCTGCCAATTTCGCGCGACGATTTTTTGAAAAGCCTGCAGAGATTCCAATCTCAATCGAACATGACCGTGAAACCGGAGCAACCTAAATGGATTATTTCCAAAATCGCCGACGAGGGTTCCAGCAGCCCATTCATTGCGCGTCTGTTCATGGGCGTCCTGCGCCTTCGCGACCAGGCATTTTTCGATAAGAAGGATCGCGACGCGTTCGACAAGCCATATGAGAGTACTTTGAATGCATTGTCAGATGCTCGCGCGACAGCTAAAGAGATTGGCCGACTATTGAAAGATCACCGGTTGAAGACGTCGACCGGAGAAGCTGCGCGGTTGTCAGGTAAGTCTATCCACGTCGATGGCGTGGACAGAGAGTTACGTAGACACACGGCGGACTTTCTGACTAGCGCTGGACGTTCGCTTAAGCAAGGAATGCAATCGACCGCGAGGTTCTTAGGCCTTGATATAGGCTTCTTTTTCAAGGATCGGAATCCATTTGAAAAAGGTCTTGCGAGGTTATCCACTAATCATCAGGAATTAGCCGACTATCTGCGCGAGGCGAGAGCCTGGTCCGAGCGGCTCAATCTTTTGAGAAATAAAGTTGAGCACGAAGGGTGGGTCTTGCCACGACCCGGATATCGGGAGAGCGCAGGCAGAATCGAGATGATCGAACCCGAGGCCGAGGGCCAGCCCGTCTCCGAGTTTGTCGAGTACACGCTAGACCGTCTCTGCTGCTTTGTGGAAGAAGTCACTGTTTATGGCCTACGAACGAAAATGGATGCGTCGCTGTCAGTTGCAGAGGTGTCTTTGCCCGAGAGAGACCCCACTGTCCCAGAGCGATTTCGGCCCGCGCTTGCCTTCGGCGGAACACCGCTTTGGAAACTCATCTATCACACCAGCCCTTTTGAACAAACCTAGGCCATCCTAACATCTTGCGCTTCGACGTGAGGGCGGCGATCCTGACCTGTTCCATGCTACCAGTTCACGCAATCAGAAATTCTTTCGTCCGCAACTCCTTGATCGTATCCCTGAGCTTCGCCGCCTTCTCGAATTCAAATCGCTTGGCGGCCTCGCGCATGTCGCTCTCCAGTTTGCCGATGTAGGCATCCAGCTCTTCTTGCGACTTGAATTCGGGCATGCCCTCGGCCTCGTCGCCGGTGAGGTCGGTGTAGTCGGCCTCGATGATGCGGGCGAGCGACATATCCAGCGGGCGGATGATGGACTCGGGCGTGATCCCGTTGGCTTGGTTGTAGGCTTCCTGGATGGCGCGGCGGCGGTCGGTTTCGCCCATGGCCTTCTTCATCGAGTCGGTCATGCGGTCGGCATAAAGGATGGCCCGCCCATTCAAATTGCGGGCGCAGCGGCCCATGGTCTGGATGAGCGCGCCGCTCGAGCGCAGGAAGCCTTCTTTGTCGGCGTCGAGAATTGCGACCAGAGAAACTTCGGGCAGGTCGAGCCCTTCGCGCAGCAGGTTGATCCCAATCAGCACGTCGAACTCGCCCTTGCGCAGGTCGCGCAGGATCTTCACCCGCTCCAGGGTCTCGATCTCGGAGTGCATGTAGCGGCACTTCACGCCCACTTCGCTGTAATACTCGGCCAGGTCTTCAGCCATGCGCTTGGTCAGCGTGGTCACCAGCACGCGCTCGCCGCGGCTGGTTCGTTCGCGGATTTCATGCAGCAGATCGTCGATTTGTCCTTTGACCGGACGCACTTCAACAGGAGGATCGACCAAGCCGGTGGGACGAATGATTTGTTCGACCACTACACCCGCCGACTTGGTCAGCTCGTAAGGCCCCGGAGTCGCCGAAACATAAATCATCTGCCCCATGCGATGCTCGAACTCCTCGAAAGTAAGCGGACGATTGTCCAACGCCGAAGGCAGACGAAAGCCATACTCGACCAGCGTCTCCTTGCGCGAGCGGTCGCCGTGATACATGCCATGCAACTGCGGCACGGTCTGATGAGACTCATCGATGAACATCAGATAATCCCGCGGAAAGTAATCCAGCAAAGTCGGCGGAGGCTCCCCCGGAAGCCGTCCGGTAAAGTGCCGTGAGTAATTCTCAATCCCATGGCAGTAGCCCATCGACCGGATCATCTCCAGATCAAACATCACCCGCTGATGAACGCGCTGAGCCTCGACCACCCGGCCCTGCTTCTCAAGCTCCGCTTCCCACCACTTCAACTCTTCCTTGATGGAATCAACCGCCCGAGAGCGTGTCTCCGGCTTCATCACATAATGCGTCTTGGGATAAATCGGCAACCGCACATACTTCTGCTTAACGGTTCCAAACAACGGATCAATCTGCGACAGCGACTCAACCTCATCCCCCCACAACTCGACGCGATAAGCCATGTCGTCATAAGTAGGAAAAATCTCAATGACGTCGCCGCGCACCCGAAAAGTCCCGCGCCGAAAATCCCCGTCGGTGCGCTCGTAAAGAATTTCAACCAGCTTGCGGGTAATGTCCTCGCGCTTGATCTTCTGTCCCTTCTCCAAAAACAACATCATCCCGTAATAAGCCTCAGGCGAGCCCAACCCATAAATGCAAGACACCGAAGCCACAATCAAACAATCCCGTCGCTCAAAAAGCGACCGCGTAGCCGAAAGCCGCAATTTATCCAACTCATCATTAATGGTCGCCTCCTTCTCAATATAAAGATCCGCCGCGGGCACATAAGCCTCCGGTTGGTAGAAGTCATAGTATGAGACGAAGTACTCTACGGCGTTTTGGGGGAAGAAGTTTTTGAATTCGTGGTAGAGCTGGGCGGCCAGGGTTTTGTTGTGGGCCATTACGATCGTGGTGCGGTTTAGTTGCTCGATCACTTTGGCCATGGTGTAGGTTTTGCCTGAGCCGGTTACGCCCAGGAGGACTTGATGCTGTTCGCGATCGAATAGACCCCGGGTTAACGTTTCGATGGCTTGGGCTTGATCGCCTTTCGGTTTGTAATCGCTTACTAGTTTGAAGTCCATTGGGAAGCTTCTAGTTCCTAGCTCTTAGCTTTCAGCTTTCAGCTCTGAGCTATCTGCGGGGCCTCACGCTGGGATGAATTTCAGCGAGCGGGCATCTCTTGATTATAACTTGGTGAGCGCGCTTGATTAGAGGGTCAAAGACGACCGGCGCCGGGATTGAATCCTGGCGCCGCGGTTACGAGAATCTGTTTGAGGAACCTTTATGGAAGCTTGAACTTTACCGTAATCTGGGTTTGAATTTCGACCGGTTGGTCGTCGAGGTAGTACGGCTTATATTTCCATTGTTTGACGGCGTCGATTGCGGCGCGGGACAGAACCGAATCGCCGCTGAGCAACTTCACTCCCGTAATGCTGCCGTCTTTGCCGATGCTGGCTAAAAGTTCGACGTCTCCCTGGAGGTGCATTTGCCGGGCTAATGCGGGATAGACGGGGGGAACGCTTTTGACGAGCAGTCCCTGTGAGACTCCTTGCGATATCTTCAGTTTTTGCGGGGCCGGTTGAGGTAAGTTCGCCGCCGGCGTACTCATGATTCCAGAGAGCGTCTGGTCATTGGCGCCCGCCGCAACGCCCAACGACCCGGGAGCGGGCGGTGCTGAGTCCTGCTGAAACAGCCTCGGGGGAGCTGGATTGGGGGGTTCATTCTTGACTACCATCGGGACTGGGGCCTTCGCATCCGGCGGCCTTCTCACCACAGTGTTCGGCGCGACGATGGGGGTCGGTTTCTTCGCCGCTGAAGGATGCGCCGGAGTTGTAGAGAGTGTGATGTCGGGTCCCTGCTCGATGGGGTTTGTAAGTGGCTGCGATGGGGTGCTGGCTACATCCTGCACCGGATTCGTGGAGGGCGGAACGGCTGCTGAAGTTGGAGGCTGAACCTGGACCGCGGCGGCCTGCGCGGGTGCAATCAGCTTTTGCGCGGCTGGGGGCGCGCTGACAGACTGCATCTTCGTCCATCCGATATAGCCGAGGGCTGCGGCCGCAACCAGAACGGCGGCGACGAGAATGATCTTTTTACCGCCGCCCGATGCAGATTCACCCGGCGTGGCGCCAAGGGAAGCAAACGCAGGTGCATCCACTTGCTGCGACTCGGCTGTTTCCTTTGGCTTCGTGACGATCCTGGCGGGAGCGGTGGCTGCGCCTTGACCGGATCCCATGCTGACGTTGGTGGAATGGATTTTTGACGTATCGGATGCCGGTGGAGGCGCGATTCTGTTGGCAACAGGAGAGTCCGCTTGCGACCTTCCGGCGGCTTCGGCGGCGCGCCGGAGCGCGGTAGCCATCGGTTGCGCGGCTGGCTTGGAAATCGGCTGCCAAGGGTATTCTTTCGTCGGGGCAGACGGAGGCACGGGGTTTGGCATGGATTCGAGCACGGCTGCTTCTGCCGGCTCGGGCTCGGGAACAGGGTCGGCTTCCACTTCGAAAACGGAAGCACTCACGGCTGGAATTGGAGATGGGGGCGGCTGCGGCGGCAAGAATGCAGATGCCGGTTTTGGCGTGGGAATCTGCGTAGCGACCGGTTTCTTTGCAGCGATGCCGGTGACGCTAGATTGCGGCGAAGGTGCGGCAGGCGCGCTTGCCGGTTTCGCAGCGTCAGTTTTCCGCAGCAGGCCACGGGCTACGCGCAGCGTGCCTTTGGATTGTTCGACGTTAATGGGCTTGGTCAGAACCAGGTTGGCGCCGATGCGAAACGCCGCGGCAACCCCAGTCTGGCCCTCGACCACGGCGACGGCGAGTGAGGACTGATTGGATTCCGAATGGTGAGCGCTCTTGAACAGCAGAGCTCCATTCTGTTCGCTTTGACAATCTACGACGATGGCATCAAAGTGCTCCGCCATCAGTTTCTTAACGGCCGCGAAGGGCTCGTTGCAGGACTCGACCTTAAACTCCAAGTCGGTCAGAACTTGCGTGACTACGCGGGCGGTTTTTTCGTCTGGGCAGAATAAGAGGGCGGTGTACTTCATAGTGGAATCGTAGGTACTGTGGTTAGGAGCTTCAAGTTACGTAGGTAATAGGCTGCGGCGGAAACGGTACAAGGGCGGCAAGGACTTGCCGGCTGCGGCAGATTGCATCGGCGCCGCGGCAGCTGCCGAACAGTCGATTCCGTTTTACTTATGCGGCCAGGGCTTTCTTTGATTCGGGAATATGTACCACGGCATGAATCTTGTCTACAGCCTTTAATGCAGCGCTCAAAAGCGCTGCTCCACCCCAAACCGGAGTTTTGTTTCATTACCCTGTGAAACTTGCCGGTTTTCGGCGGGTACAATGGCGGGCATGCGCATTTCACTTTGGCTCAAGATTGGCTGGAGTGTGTGGGTGCTGGTGTGGATTCCGGTTTACTGGCATCAGTATGGGTTGCAGAACTTTCTGTATTTTTGTGATTTGGGGAATTTATTTATTGCGGCGGGGCTTTGGCTGGAGAGTCCTCTGTTGTTTTCCTGGCAGGCTTGCGGCTTACTGCTTTTTCAGACGCTCTACACGATTGATTTGATCGATGCGGTGTTCAGCGGACGGCACTTGATCGGCGGCACTGAATATATGTTCGATCCGCATGTGCCGTTGTTTATTCGGCTGCTTAGTTTGTTTCACGTGGTGGTGCCGCTGTTGTTGCTTTGGACTATTTGGCGATTGGGTTATGACGGGCGCGGGTGGAAGTATCAGACGATTACTACTTGGATTGTGGTTCCGATTAATTATTTTTGGCGGCCACAGTTTGACGTGAACTGGGCACGCGGGTTGTTTTTTCGCGAGCAGCATGTTGTGCCGGGGTCGGTGTATTTAGCGTTTTATTTGGTTGTTGTTCCGTTGTTGGTTTATTGGCCTACGCATTTGATTTTGCAGTGGTGGGTTCGGCGGTTGGCAGTAGCCCATGGCGAAACTTGAATCCGAGCTGCCGGGCATGGAGTCGGATTCGGTCCGCGTATGGTTGAGAACATAGCTTGACGCAAATCCTGCCGAGCTTTGCTCGCCACCCGGACGGGGCGTCCGGGTCTACGTGTGCATTGCGCATGTCAACCCCGGACGGGCGAGACGCCCGTCCTCCATTGATTGCGGGTTTGCGTGGATCAGTGTGTGGTTGTTAGCGCTTGCTGCGTTGCTTCCAGCAGGGCTTCTGGGCCTACTGGACGGCCCGTGGCTCGCTCCATCCACAGGTCTGGGGTTATGCGGCCCATTCTGGCCATGCGCTCGAATTCGGGTCCTATGCTTCCTGCTTTCTTCATTTGCTCTTCGATCTGGAAGGCGATCATGTGGCCGATGGGGTAGTCGGGCAAATACAGAAAAGAGTCGATCATGTGCGAATAGACTCCGAGCAGGACGACGTCGTTTTTGTGGAAGACGGGGGCGTAGTAACGGTTCCAGATATCTTTTGAGATTTGTACCGTGGCCTGGTCTAGTTGTTTGGGCGTGGCTTGCGGGTGGTCGTACATCCAGTGCCAGACGCTCATGTCGATCAGGGCTACGCCGGCGATTTCGTAGGTGGCCCAGAAATCGTTTAGGGTTTTTTCGGCTTGGCTTTTGGCGTCGGGTGCAGGTAGGCCCAGCAGTTCGAGGTCGTGTCCTTGGAAGACGAAGGCGAGGGCTTCGGTGAAGGCGGTGTTGGGCACGCCTTGCAGCAGCGTGAAGTCGTTATCGTTGAGCGAGAAGGTTTGCTCCACGTTGTGTCCCATTTCGTGGACAGCGATGTTGAAGCCTTTGTAGTTCATTCCGGTTTTTTCTACGCGGGTGCGCAGGTGGGCTTTTTCGGCGCGCATTCCGGCTCCCATGGCGTGGCCGGAGCCGCGGGCCGGGTCGACGACGATGTTTTCGGCGACGTGCTGTGCGCGATCGGGACTGAAGCCGAGCTTCATCAGCAGATTGGGAATGTCTTTTTGGTAGGCCTCAGGAGTCGGATATTTTTTCGCGACGATTTCATCGAGTTGCGCTTCGGTGTATTGACTGCCGGGACGGAAGCCGTTGTACCAGACGTCGAAAGGCTCGAGTGGGCGACCTAAGCGCACCTGAATCAGTTGCGCGGTTTGCGCTACCAGTGGTGAACTCACTACCTGTTCCAGCATCGCTTTTACGCGGGCTTCGGGGATTTCGCGGTCTTCCTGGAAACGGCGGTCGATCAGCGTGGGTGCGGTGGGTGAATAGGGATCAGCCTTGCGCGAGGCGAGGTATGTTTTCAGCAGCGTGGCGTAGCGCCTGTCAGGTTCGGGCGCATTCGTGATTGGGCTGTTGGCTGCGGCATCCGAATCTTTTGCCGCCGCGAGTTTTACTTCGTTGGTGTAGGGATTCCAATCGACCGTGGGATTGTTGATCACTACTTGGGGAATCGTTTCCGTGACGATGCGTTCCATCACTTGCTGGATCATGCGTTGCTTTCCGAGGCCGGTTTTCGGGTCGGAATAGTCGGCCTTGATTTCGTCGCGCAGGTTCCAGTGGCTCAGCAGGCGCATTTTTGGTGGGAAGAGCCGCTGGCCTTGGGGATCGAGCAGGTGGTACATCCAAATGTTGTATTGCGAGATGTATTGGCCGGATTCGGCTGCGGCTTGCGCGATGGCCAGGTTGACGGCGGCGGGGATGCGTTTGTCGAAGCGTTGTGCCAGGCGGACTTCGGCCCACTGGCGGCGGGTCCAGGTGGGTCCGTTTTTCAGGCGTTCGTCGAGCGTGGTTAGCGGGAAGTTCAGCAAGACAGTGAACGCGAGTTTGTTGTTGAAGAAGTCGTCTAGAACGTGGGCGGAGGGATCGTAGCCGGCGAAGGCTTCGTCGAAGGGAAGAACTGGGCCGAGATCGAGATCGGATTGCTGGTTGAATTCGCGAGTGATCTCGTGCATGTGGCCATCGAGTTGTTCTAGCAGACTTTGAAAACGGTTGAACATGGTGTCGAGCGTGGCTTGGTCTCCGGCGAAATTGGCACGGACAAATTCCTCGAAGGTGGCGGCATCGCCATCTTCCGCGCGCCAGAACTCGGCTACTTGATGAAGGCCGCGTTCGAGGCGCTCTTTTTGTTGGGCACTGTACTTGGCTGTTAGTTCCTTTTGCAGTTTGGCGGTTGAGTCGTTCATCCATGAGGGTGAAACTGTGGCCTTGGTGGGAGCGGTCTGCATCAAAATCTCCTCCGAACAAAGTGGTACTGTGGGACATAGGATTACGGTCATTAATAGTGCCAATAAAAAGCGTTGTTTCATTTGTTGCTCCTTAGTGCGGAGTCGGGCTGCGGATACGGCAAGGAATTGCTGAACTCGGAGATGTCGGACGGGGCGTAGTCAGGAAAGGGGAGCTTGCGGTTTTCGCGCCATTGTTGCACTTCGCGCGAGACGGCTGCGGTTTTTTCTTTATCGAGACCGGCGTCGCGGCCTAGATACACGGTGCGTGAGGTGAGCGCGAGGCTGGTGCCGGATGCTTCGATGACGTCCATGATTCGGAGCAGTAGGTCTTCCTGAATGGCGAGAAATTCCGCGCCGTCCCTGGTTAGGACGTAGCAGAAGACTTCCAAAGTCAAGGCGTTGTTGTCGTATCCGATGAAGCGGATGCGGGCGCCTTCGGTTTCTACCTTGGGATGCTCGTAGAACAAGCGGCGGATCTGGGCAAGAACGTAACGGAGTTGGTCGGGGGTGGTTTCGTAGCGCAGGCCGAGTTTGGTGTTGAAAAGAATTTTATCGCGGCGGCTCAGGTTTTCCACATTCATGGTAGCGAGCGAGCCGTTGGGGATGGACAGCTCGGTTCTCTCTGGAGTGCGGATGCGAGTCGATCGCAAGCTGATGTCTTCGACGGTGCCGACGCGATCGCCGAAGCGGCAGACGTCACCGACCAGGATGACTTCGTCTCCCAGCAGGGAGACGCCTCCGAAAAGATTCTCCAGAGTTTTTTGTGCGGCGAATGCAATTGCGATTCCGCCGATTCCTAATCCGGCAAGGGCGGTCGTCATGTTGAAGCCGAGCGTGGACAGGATTAGGAAGATGGCGACGATAAAGATCACCACCTTGAGGATGCGTTCGCCCAAGAGCATGAGCGAACCGGCGCCTCTGCGGCCGGTATAGATGGCGCGCTCGCGAACCCGGCGCATCAGCTGCTGCAGAATCCTCCACAGCAGCCAACTGAACCCGATAATCAGCGCGATACCGATCGTAGTTTGGTAGTAGTGCCGCTGCAGTAGAGGCAGGCGGAGATAGCTCACCAGAATGCTGTGGATCACGGCACCGGTCATGAGCCACAGCGGGTTTGAGATGGCAGACCAAGCAATTTTTTGTGGCTGGCTGCGATCGCGCAACCAGAAATATCGGGGAAGGGCCAGGATCTGAAGCGCCAGCCAGCCGAGGCCTGCAGCTAACGGTATGCCGAGGAACATGGCGAGCCATTGCCAGATCGGCATTCCTTGCAACTGGTGACGTACTAGAAATCCGGGAAGGCGGGTTTCCGCTTGGTGTACCTCTAATTGATCGTAAATTTCTGGAACCTTGGCTAGAGACTCGGAGGAGAACAGCCAGATTCGGGCGCCTCCGGGATCGGAGACGCGGACCAGATCCAGATTGGTCTCAACGTCTCCGGCGGATAAAATTCCGACTCGTTGCCGGTCGAACGGGACTCCTTCTTGCGGAGTTCCTTCGGATTGATTGCTGATCCGCCTTAGGTTGCCAGTGAAAGCGCGATCCATGACCACTTTCAGCTTGGTGGCGAGATCTTCTCCCTGCGTGAGACGCTTGGCATTTGTCATCTGCAGGTATTGCGCGGCAGTGGAATAATTTCCTGACTCTGCCGCTTGCAGAAATCCAAAGACGGTTCCGCTCGGCGTGTCGCGGCCGAGCGGGTCCTGGGTTGCTTGGTTGGGGGGCGCGGTTCCCTTGGCTGGTTGCGCAGGCAATAGCTGACCGACTGCTGCTGTGGAGAGTACCGCATAGAAGAGAATCCAGCGCGCTCGTTTAAAGAAAGAAGACATGAGTTTTCTTCTCCAGAGGAAGGGCGCGGATTGCAGACCGACATGCGCCGCAAATGATGCCTGCGTGGAGCGAGAGTTCATTGTACCGAAAGGAAAGCTGCCATCGCGGGATCGAGTCTGCTCCTATGGACGCTTGGGGCGGTACACGTGCGTGCCGGTGCCGAAGAAGACTTCGGCGGACTCCATTAGCGTCTCCGAGAGCGTGGGATGCGGGTGAATCGTGAGCGCGATGTCTTTAGCAAGTGCACCCATTTCGATGGCGAGCACTCCTTCGGCGATGAGTTCGCCTGCTCCGGCGCCGACGATTCCCACGCCCAGCACGCGCTCGGTTTGGGGATCGACGATTAGCTTGGTCATGCCTTCAGGACGGTCGAGGGTCATGGCGCGTCCGGAGGCGGCCCAGGGGAATCGGGCTGTCTTGACCTCGCGATTTTCTTTTTGCGCTTGCGTTTCGGTTAGGCCACACCACGCGATTTCTGGATCGGTGAAGACTACGGCGGGGATCGCGTTTGGCTCGAAGGCCACTTTGTGTCCGGCGATGGCTTCGACGGCGGTGCGTCCTTCGTGCGAGGCTTTGTGTGCCAGCATGGGCTCGCCTACTACGTCGCCGATGGCGTAGATGGCGGGGTCGTCGGTTTGCAGCTGCTTGTTTACCTGGATGAATCCGCGTTGGCCAACTTTGACTTGAGTTTTTTCCAGGCCGGGGATTTCGGAGTTAGGCTTGCGTCCCACTGAAACTAAAACTTTGTCGAACAGTTTTTCTCGCTCTTTTACTTCGGGGCCGTCGAAGGTTACACGGATTCCGTTGGGTTCTTCTTTTACGGCGGCGACGGTGGTGTTGAGGAGAATGGAATCGAAAATCTTTTCCATTCTCTTGTGCAACGGGAGAACGAGGTCGCGATCGGCTCCGGGTAGGAGGCCGGAGAGCATTTCTACGACTGAGACTTTTGTGCCGAGTGCGGCGTAGACGGTGCCGAGTTCGAGGCCGATGTATCCGCCGCCGACTACGAGTAGAGTGCCGGGCACGTCGCTCAGGTCCAATGCGGAAGTGGAGTCCATCATGCGCGGGGTTTCCAGTTTGAGGCTGGGGATGATTGCGGGTCGCGAGCCGGTGGCAATGACTATGCGGTCGTAGGTCAGCGAATCTTCGCTGCCGTTTGTGCGGCTGACGCGCAACGTGTTCGAGTTCTCAAATGCGGCTTTACCCTGGATGTATTCGACTTTTCTTTGTTTCGAGAGTACGCCTAAGCCGCCAGTCAGTTTTTTGATGACGCCATCTTTCCAGGAACGCAGGCGGGTTAAATCGATCTTCGGATCTGCGTACTCGATTCCCCAGTTTGTGGCGTGTCGGGATTCGTCGATCAGCTTCGCCACATGAAGCAGGGCCTTGGAGGGGATGCAGCCGCGATAGAGGCAGACTCCGCCTGGGTTGAGTTCAGGGTCGACGAGCGTGACTTTCAGTCCTAGGTCGGCGGCGAGGAAAGCGGCCGCGTATCCGCCTGGGCCTCCGCCGATTACTGCAATGTGCAAGTTCGGTGTCTCTGTCATAGACGGTCAGTTACTCATAAACCCCCTGTCATCCTGATCGAAGTTGCCAGCGCGAAGCGACGGCAACGCAGTCGAAGGATCCCGAGGAAGCCGGTTTCGGGCAACCAGCGGCAGGGAGTTCTCGCGACAAACAATCTTGGTGAAAATGCCTTGCTGCTGCGATCTCGTGCGAGCAGCTTAGGGGTCCTTCGACTCCGTGGCTGCTGCGCTTCGCGCAGCAGGCGCTCCGCTCAGGATGACAAGTTTGTTGTGCTCATCCTTGCACCGACAGCAAGAACGGTTGCTCAAAGGCTTCCGCGATCCAGCGCAGGAAGCGGGCGGCGTCGGCGCCGTCGATCAGCCTGTGGTCATAGGACAACGACAGCGGGAGCACCAGCCGCGGTTCGAACTTGCCATTGACCCAGACCGGTTCTGTGCTGGAGCGCGACAAGCCCAGAATTGCGACCTCCGGATAATTCACGATAGGAGAAAATCCGGTGCCGCCAATTCCGCCGAGGTTAGTGATCGTGAAAGTTCCACCTTCCATTTCCGCAAGAGTGAGCTTCTTGTCCTTCGCTTTCTTGGAAAGCTGTGTAAGCTCGGCGGCGAGTTCGACGATGTTTTTCTTGTCGACATCACGAATCACGGGCACCAGCAGACCACGGTCGGTGTCGACGGCTACGCCGATATTGATGTATTGCTTGTAGACGATCTCGTCTTTTGCCAGGTCGAGGCTGGCGTTGAACTGCGGGAAGATTTTCAGCGCGGACGAGCACACCTTCAGCGCGATGGCGGTGACCGTCATCTTGCCGCCGGCTTCTTGGGCTTTAGGCGCGAAACGAGCGCGCAACTGTTCGAGCTCTGTGATGTCAGCCTTATCGTTCTGCGTGACGTGCGGGACGGTGGTCCACGCCTGCCAGAGATGTTCGGCGGTCTTGCGGCGCACGCCGCGGATGGAAACGCGCTCAACTTTTCCCCACTTAGTGAAATCCGGCAATTCGGGTTGCGCGAATTGAGGGCCGTGGGGCGCCTGCGCCGCGGCTGCCATGGAGGCGAGCAACGACTTCGAATGCGCTTTGACGTCGTCTTCACTGATGCGGCCGCCGGGGCCAGTTCCTTTTACCTCGTGAATGTCGATGCCCAGTTCCCGCGCCAAGCGGCGGACGTGGGGGGCGGCGGGGACCGGATCGCGATGCTCGGTGCCCGCGACTTTTTCGAGCTGGGCCGGCATGGCGAAGCTCGGCAGAAGCGCCTGCGGTTGATCTGGGGGCAGCGCCTGTTCTTCAGTTTTTCCTTCGGCTTGGATGGCCGCTTGGAAAGCGAGGCGTGCTCCGTGCTGTTCGGAGACGTGCTCGACTGGGGCGTGTTTGGGCCGCTCCACTTGCGGTGCGGCAGAACCTTCCAGCGTGAAAATGACCTGGCCGACTTTAATTTTATCGCCTTGCTTTACGCGAATCTCTTTCACCACTCCGCTGATCGAGGAAGGAACTTCGATCACGGCTTTGTCGGTTTCGAGTTCCATTACCGGCTGGCCTTCGGAGACTTTGGTGCCGGGAGAAATCATGAGGCGGACGAGATCGCCTTGTGAGATGTTCTCTCCTAGTTCGGGCAATTTGAATTCGGTGAGGCCAGGCGATGGAGAAGCAGGCGCAGCGCGCCGCTCTCTTTGAATTGTTGCCGCCGGAGGCTCAGATGGACTTGCTTTTGCGGCTGACGCAGACGCAGCGGCTTGCTGAGCTTTCGGCTCCTTCGCGGGCGCGGCCGCCCGCGCCACGCTGCCGCCTGCGCCGTTTTCGAAGGTGAAGATTACCTGGCCTACTTTGATCTTCTCTCCCTCCTTGACGCGAATCTCTTTTACGACGCCGCTCACGGTGGAGGGTACTTCGACGACGGCCTTTTCGGTTTCCAGTTCCATCACCGCCTGGCCTTCGGTGATGGCGGCTCCAGGCGAAATCATCAGGCGGACGAGGTCGCCGTGGTCGATATTTTCGCCGAGTTCCGGTAGTTTGAATTCTGTCACTGTAACTTCTTCTCCCTTACTTATATCTTGCCGCGTGCCGAGGGCAAGATGCCGGCGCTACTAAGTTGTGGCCGGGTTCGGCTTTTCCGGATTGATGCCCAGGTCTTGGATTGCCTTTTGGAGTATCTCCCGGCTGATCTGTTTATCGCGGGCCAGCGCGTTTAGCGTGGCTAGCACGATGTGTTTCGCATCCACTTCAAAGAAATCGCGCAGCGAAGGTCGGCCCTCGCTCCGGCCGAATCCATCCGTGCCCAACGCAGCGAGCGGACGCGGGACCCACTGCGCGATCGATTCCGGGAGCACCTTCATATAATCGGATGCTGCCACAAAAACCCCCGATGCGTCTTTCAGGCACTGCGTAACAAACGGGACGCGTGGAGTCTCGCCCGGATGCAGCATGTTCCAGCGCTCGCAATCGTTGCCATCGCTGTAAAGGCGCTTGTAGCTGGTTACGCTCCAGACGTCCGCGGCCACTCCGTATTTTTCCTCTAGAATCTCCTGCGCTTTGAGCACCTCGAACATGATAGTTCCACTCCCGAAGAGTTGGGCGCGCAGCTTTGCATCTTTTTTTTCGGACGCTTTGAATCGGTACAAACCCTTCAGAATCCCTTCTCGCACCTCCGCGCCGTGCGGCATCTCGGGCATGGGCACGGGCTCATTAGTGACGGTTAAATAATAGAAGATGGATTCCTGGTCGACGTACATGCGCTTGATGCCGTCTTGGATGATGATGGCAATTTCATAGGCGAAGGCGGGATCGTAGGCGAGGAGATTTGGCACGGGAAGTGCCAACACGTGACTGTGGCCGTCCTGGTGCTGCAGGCCTTCGCCGGCCAGGGTAGTTCGGCCGGCGGTGCCTCCCACCAGGAAGCCGCGCGTGCGCATATCGGCGGCGGCCCAGATCAGGTCGCCGATGCGTTGGAAACCGAACATCGAGTAATAAATGAAAAACGGAATGGTGTTGATTCCGTGATTTGCGTACGCCGTGCCTGCGGCGATGAAGGAGCACATCGAACCGGCTTCGGTGATGCCTTCTTCGAGGATCTGTCCGTTCTTGGCTTCTTTGTAATAGAGCAAGGTGTCCATGTCGACCGGCTCGTAAAGCTGGCCGACGCTGGAGTAAATGCCGACTTGGCGGAATAGGGCTTCCATGCCAAAGGTACGAGCCTCGTCGGGAATGATGGGCACGATGAGCCTGCCGATCTCGGGGTCACGCAACAACTTTCCCAACAGGCGCACGAAGACCATGGTGGTGGCGACGTCGCGGCCTTCGGTGCCTTTGTAAAATTCCTCGAAGTGCGATTCCGAAACCGGACTGATTGGTTTCGCGCGAACTTTACGCTCTGGAAGATAGCCCCCGAGTTGCTTGCGCCGCTCCTTCATGTAGGTGATTTCGTGGCTGTCCTCGGCGGGGCGATAGAACGGCGCGTTGTGGAGTTCCTCGTCGGGGATGGGAATTCCGAAACGCGAACGAAACATTTGCAACTCGTCATCGTTCAGCTTCTTTTGTTGATGGGTGATGTTTTTGCCTTCGCCCGCCTCACCCAGTCCGTAGCCCTTGATGGTCTTGGCCAGAATGATGGTCGGCGAGCCTTTGTGCTCAACGGCCGCCTTGTAAGCAGCATGAACTTTGATGGGGTCGTGGCCGCCCAGGCGCATGCGCGCGAGTTGTTCGTCGGAGAGATGTTCGACCATCTTGAGCAAACGGGGATCGGTGCCGAAGAAGTTCTGGCGGAAGTAGGCGCCGCTCTCGACGAAAAATTTCTGATACTGGCCGTCGCTGATCTCGCCCATTCGCTTGACCAGCAGGCCGTCGCGATCGCTGCGGATCAGGCTGTCCCAATCGCCGCCCCAGATTACCTTGATGACGTTCCAGCCGGCGCCGCGGAAAATTGCTTCGAGTTCTTGAATGATCTTGCCGTTGCCGCGAACTGGGCCGTCGAGGCGCTGCAGGTTGCAGTTCACGACGAAGATCAGATTGTCGAGACGCTCGCGCGAAGCCAGGGTGATCGAGCCGAGGGACTCGGGCTCATCCATTTCGCCGTCGCCCAAAAAGGCCCACACCTTTCCGTCGTTGGACAACTTCAGTCCACGATTTTCCAGATAACGGATAAAGCGCGCCTGGTAGATTGCCTGGATCGGACCCAGCCCCATCGAAACCGTGGGGAACTCCCAGAAATCGGGCATGAGCCAGGGGTGAGGATAAGAAGAAAGGCCGCCGCCGGGTTTCAGTTCGCGGCGGAAGTTCTCGAGCTTCTGACGAGGGATGCGGCCTTCCAGATAGGCACGAGCGTACATGCCGGGCGCGGCGTGGCCTTGAAAATAAACCAGGTCGCGGTCACCGCCTTCGGTCTGGGCGCGGAGGAAATGGTTGAACGCGACTTCGTACAAAGTGGCTGCCGAGGCAAAAGTGGAAATGTGTCCGCCGATGCCTTCCTGCAGTTTGTTGGCGCGAACGACCATCGCGAGCGCGTTCCAGCGCACCAGGCTCTTGATGCGGCGCTCCATTTCCTGGCTGCCGGGAAATGGCGGCTGCTGCACGGCTGGAATGGTGTTCTGATATGGAGTGGTCGCCGTGAACGGCAGGTTCACTCCGGCGGCGCGCTTGGCGTGCAAGGACAGTTGCTGCAGTAAGCGTCCGGCGCGTTCGGGGCCGCCTTGGGCTAGCACATAATCGAGGGAATCGAGCCACTCGCGGGTTTCAAGTACTTCTAAGCCATTCGTCTGGCTCTGCTGGATCTGGGTCTGCTGTGTCTGGGTCTCAGCCACGTCTGATTTCTCCGTTTATGAGTAGGAATATTCCATGATAGACAATTGCGTAGAATTTTGCTGGCCGGCGGTCGATAGAGGCCCACATTTTGTCGTGGAAGGGGAATCTTTCCCCCTGTAGGAATCATCCATAGCAGCGGGCGTGAACTCGCCCCGACTCACCTTGATTTCCAGTTCGCCAGCAACACCGAATCAGCGACGGTTGCATCCAAGTCAGGCAGAATTAAAGATGGATTAAACTCGAGACTCAGAAGGAGACTCCCCATGCCGAAGAAACCTGCTTCCAAAGTTAGTGCCCAGCCGCGCATTCATCAAAAGGCGCGTGAAATTCAGGAGTATGGAACCGTAACTCATGCGTTGCCCCTGGAATTGGAGGAGCCGGTGCGTCTGGAGATGACGGAACGGCTCAACCAATTGCTCGCCGACACCATGACCCTCCGCGACTTGTACAAGAAATCGCATTGGCAGGTTGCGGGGCCGACGTTTTACCAGTTGCATCTGCTTTTTGACAAGCATTTCGGTGAGCAATCGGAAATTGTTGACACCATCGCCGAGCGCATTCAGTTGCTGGGCGGTCTCAGCATTGCCATGGCCCACGATGTGGCCGAGACTACGCAAATCGAACGGCCGCCCAAAGGACGGGAAGAAGTCCCGGTGCAAATTTCACGGTTGCTGGATGCGCATCAGATCATTCTCCGGGATTGTCATGAACTGGCGAAACGGGCTTCTACACTGGGAGACGACGGGACCAACGATCTCGTGGTCAGTGACGTATTGCGTACGAATGAGCTGCAGGTATGGTTCCTCAGCGAGCATCTGGTGAATATGCCGCTGGTGGAGGCTGTCGACAACTCTGCTGCGGCAGATTGATACGGATTGCGGAACTCAATGGTTGTACGGGGCTGGCCTCTCGGCGGCCCTTATTTTATGCCCTTCTGAGACTCCATTTCTCTTGACTTGGGCGAAATGGAGATGCAAGATGGAGGCACTTTTTTGGGGCATTACGCGGAAGCATCCAGCGCGCCAAACTGCGATAATTTACGAATTCAGAACAGAGGCGGTGAGCGCCAATGCTGGCTGCGTAAGGCAACGACTCTGGCCGAGTGTTGCACAATAAATTAAAATTCCTTGTGCTGTAGACGCCGCTAAGTTGCTATTATTACATTACTTGTGGCGCTGTCAGAAGGGGGGCAAATGTTTCCTGGGGGACAGAACCTGCGCGTCATGCGCGAGCAACTCGGATTGACTATGCGAGACGTGGAAAACGCCAGCGCACAGATCGCGCAAAAACGCGCGAATGACGAATTTGCCATAGCTCCGAGCCGGCTTTCGGATATTGAGACAAAAGGAGTAGTCCCTAGCATCTACCGTTTGTATTCGCTGGCTGTGATCTACCGGCGGGACATCCGGGAGCTGCTTTCCTGGTACGGCGTCGACTTGAATGGGTTGGCCGCGGATCTGGATTTTGTCTTCCCGCCAAAATCGCATGTTTCCAACGCTCTTGCCAACCTCTCCAGCGTGCAAGTGCCGACCCGCCTTGATCCCAGCTTCGATCCCCGGCGCACCGTGAACTTTGGACGGATGGTGGAACAGTGGGGGCTGGTGCCGCTCGCGTACTTGGCCCAATATGCCACCTGCCAGTACACCTATGGTTATATTGGCAGCGAGGATTTGACTATGTATCCGCTTCTACCGCCTGGGAGTTTCGTGCAAGTGGATGAGTCGAAAAACAAGGCTTCGGAAGGGGGCTGGAGGTCGGAGTACGAGCGCCCGATTTATTTTGTGGAAACGCGGAATGGCCACACCTGTTGCTGGTGCACCATGACGCGGGAAGAAATTATTCTGCAGCCGCATCCGCTCTCGCCGGTTGCAGCTCGCGCCCTGCGTTACCCCCAAGAGGCGGAGATCATCGGTCAGGTCGTCGGGGTGGCGATCCGGTTGGGGGATTGGCGTCCCCTTTGGAATTCTTCAACAAACTCGAAAGCGCGTGAAGCACTGAACTGAGATGGCGGGCGGAGCCGGCGCCCGGTCCCTGGGGCAACAGATTCGGGCTGGTGCTCGCCAGCCGCTCCACATAAGCATCCGGAGGAAGGCCCGCTACTTCACTGGATTGTTTCGCATCTTCCGCGAGCTTCCGGATGGGCATTGCCAGAACCTTAGACAGTAGTGAGCGGTGCGCTCGCGCCAGTGCTTTCTTGGCTGCCAAGTCCCCGTAAACACGAGCTAAACCCCAATGTTCGTAGCCTCCCTGTTTATCCCGCAATCCAGCGAGATATTCCAGCTTGTTCAGACAGCCGGCGAAGGCTCGGAGCGTGGTTTCGTGGAGATCCTCGAGTGCGGAATAAAGGCTCATTGTTACGTTTTTGGAAATACGAAATTACTTTAGTACCCTGTTCAAAAGCGTAGGCGTCCATACATTATCACGGGGTAATCCCACATTGGAAAGGAAATTACACCGTGAAAATGAACCTACTTTGGTTGGCTGTAACGATCCTTCTAACTGTACTTTCCGTGCCAGCATCTCTAATGGCTGATGGCAACCCTTGGCCGCACATGAAAGCTGCCCAGACGCCAAATGTGGAGCAGCCCGCGCCTCCTCCGGATGGCAACCCTTGGCCTCACTGATTCGCCGACAAACAGTAACCAGTAGCTCAGGGCGGTGACAGATTCCACGGATCTCAAGGTTGTAAAGTGGGTGCGAAAACCATTGTGGGCTACCGCTAAAAGCGATATATTGCTTTCGGTAGCCCATGCCTGTTTTGCTGCAGCTGCTTTTCTATTACCTGTGGATTGTGCCCCACATTCTGCTGGCGGTTACCCTGGTGTTGGTGATCCGCCGCAGATTGTACAAGCAATTCCCCAGCTTCCTGCTTTACACAGCCTTTGAGTTATTTCAGTTCGCTGTCTTGCTGGCTTTGTTTATTCGCACTGGGTCGCTCAAGGACCCGCAGTATCGTGGCGCGTTTGCGCTGGGGACGGCGATCAGTACAGTGGTGCGCTTTGGTGTTATCTACGAGATTTTTACCGAGGTATTCCGCAGCTACAATGCACTGAGCGAGTTGGGCAGGGTATTATTTCGTTGGACAACCATCGTACTTCTGCTAATCGGCATCGCACTGGCCGGTACGCATGGAAGCGGCGCTGATGGGTTTCTGGTTATAGTCCCGATATTGGATCGAACCGTCAGCCTCATGCAGTGCGGTTTGCTGATGTTTCTATTTCTGTTTTCCCGATACTTCGCCCTATCGTGGCGGAATTACGCCTTCGGCATAGCTCTGGGCTTCGGAATACTGGCCAGTTCCGATCTAGCCATTTCAGCCATTCGTTCACAGATTGCGGATGGATCTTATATTTTGGACATGCTGGGGATGGCCGCTTATCACGTCTGTGTTCTCGTCTGGGTCTTCTATCTCGCAGCTCCGGAGCGAATAACATATCGCACGTCCAAAAAATTGCCTGAGGACGACCTGGGGGTCTGGAACGAGGAACTGCAGCGTCTCTTACAACAATGACTATCACACTCATTCTCGTCGTCGTCGCATTTCTAGCGGTGGGATTGTTGATCAGGTTGAGCAAAGGCCGCGCTCTCACCCCCGAAGTTTTGGAAAATCCGACTGGGCATATCCGTGCGGTAGATGTTGAGGCGTTTCGGAACCTGGTTGATCCTGATGAAGAGGAGTTTCTACGCAGCCATCTTCATCCGCCGGAATTCCGCAGAGTTCAGCGTGAACGCTTGCGCGCTGCGGTCGAGTATGTCTCATGCGCGGCGAAAAATGCGGCGATCCTGTTGCAGTTGGCCGATGCGGGGCGTCGTAGTTCCGATCCCGCAACCGCGGAAGCGGCTGAGAAGTTGGTGGATAATGCCATTCGCCTTCGGCTTTACGCTTCCCTTGCCATTCCCAGGCTTTATCTGGGCATGATTCTTCCCGGCACTTACATCTCTCCAGTTCGCGTGGCGGAACGCTATGAGCAGATGACTCGCCTCGCAGTGTTGCTTGGCTGCCTGCAATATCCTACGCGGGGCATCTCCGCCGCGCTCTGAACGGGGCAGTGCGTCTCGGCATGCTGAAATTCAGGTTTGGCTCTCAGTTCAATGGATGCTTTCAATGAATGCGCTGAGCTGGTTTTCCAGCCCCTCTCCGCCTACTGTTACGATGTCATTGTGGTCCGCCTTGGGAACGAGATAGAGCTGCTTGGGTTGATTCGCTTGCTGGAATAGTGCGCCAGCCATTTGGGGAGGCGTCAGAGTGTCTTCGGTTCCGACAGTGATGAACACGGGCACGTGCACAGCGCCGATCTTCGAGAGGTTGTCAAACCGATTGTGAATGAAAGGGGCAAGTGGAAATGCCCGTAAGTACCAAATTGCCTTGGCGGCCTCCGGGACACTGGTAAATGGGCTCTCGAGGATCAGCCCCCCAACATCAGGATGTTCCAAGGCAAGTTGTGTGGCTGGCCCCGTGCCAATCGAGCGGCCCATAAGAATGACGTTGTGGATGCGCAGGTGGCGCTGATTGAGCGCGCAACCCAACACTGCGCGGGCGTCCTCATACACGCGAGTCTCGTTTGGCGTGCCTGGGCTGCTGGAGCCGTATCCGCGATAGTCCACCAAGAGGAGATTGGGGCCGAGATGATGTAAGAACATCACCTCGCCAGCCGGGGCAGCCGCCTGTTCCAGAACGTAGCCGTTACCGTGAAACATTAACAGCACCTTGTCAGAGGGCTGGATTGCAGGAATCCACCAGGCGTGAATCTGCTCTGATGCGGTGACCGGGATATGCAGGTCTTCGAACGCGAGCCCGGCATCTGCAGGAGTGACGTTTGGATACTGAGTTGGCGCAGGGAAGGTCATTTGATCTTGTTGAAAATAGAAAAGCGCGCCCAAGGCAATGTAGGTCAATACGAGCAGAGTGAGAAACTTTTTGATGAAGGTGCGCAGAATTTTGTTCGCCTTTTACGACAAAGTGCGAGCGAGTGAAACTCGGTCAGGGCTCACATCGATTTGGCTTCGAAGCCGCTGAGTAGCGCCGCTTCCCTTAGCTTTTGATCGGTAGTCAGAAAAATGCGCCCCTGCGGGGCGTGCTCACACCACTCTAGGGCGGCCGCCAGTTGCAACGAATCCGCCGCCCGCAAATCGTAGCGATCCACCAGTTGCATCGAGGAAGCCCGCAGAGCGTCCGAGGGCTGAATTACGGACCACCAACCGGCAAGGCTTCTGGCGAGTTTCGCGGCCTTCGCCCAGTCGCGGGTGTCGAGTTGATTCATTCGCACAAGGCGGGCGAGTGCGCTGGCAATTTCAACCGGCGTTGACCACCAGACGACGGGATCATAAGTTTTGTATAGAACAATGGCGCGAGGCGTCACGCGTTGGCGAACGCAGAGAGGAACCAGAGCACTCGCGTCCCAAAAAGCGGGAACCCGGGTTAACGGCTTTCCCGTTCTTGCCGCCATACTTGCTCCATAATCTTGTCGGAAACATTGCCGGGAGGATCTGGCCAGGAGATAGCTGCAGGTCGTTTGTTACGAGGTGGCATGAGGGCACCACGGGCAATCAGGCGACGCTCCTGCTGGGAGTGGCCCTCCAAACCGCAGGGGATGATTCGCGCCACAGGCTTATTGCGGTCGCACACCAGAACTTCCTCTCCGTCTCGCACCAGCTGAATATGGGCACTGAGACGCGCTTTCAGGTCGCTAATGTTCACGCTTCTCATGTCACGAGTGTAGCCGATGTGACTATATTGGTCATCTTCGATTTGTCGGGTCGCGACCGGCCGTGAGGGTCATGGCCTTTAGAGGTCCTGGCACACTTTTCGGGGACACGCGCGAGGACGCGCGCGCCTACATTTTTCGGGCGATCAGCAGGCCCAGAACAATGGGAAGGTAAATCACTGAGGCGTGCACTACCCGGCTGGCCAACCCTTTCGAAGCCGACTGCGCCAGTTTGGTTACGTGATACAGCAGGAACGCTCCCGCCAGCAACATACCGGTCAAATAGATCGCTCCGCCGCGTCCCACGAGCGGCAGCATCGTGGTCGCGATCAAGACGAGAGTGAAGCCAACAATTTCCGCCCGAGTGAAGCGGGAGTCGACATCAAAATCAGGCAGCATTTTGTAGCCCGCGCGTGCGTAGTCATCACGGTACATCAGGGCAATCGCGAGAAAATGAGGGAACTGCCACAGAAAGAGAATCGAAAAAAGATACCAAGCTTGACGGTCGATGCCGGCGGACGCCCCGGCCCATCCTATGAGCGTGGGCATAGCCCCGGGGAATGCGCCCAGCAGCGTGCACAGCGGCGTTTTTCGCTTCAACGGGGTGTAGACAAGAAGGTATGACAGCAGTGTCGAGACCGCTAGAAATGCTGACAACAGGTTTACTGTAGCCGCCAGATACAGGCCTCCGGCGACGCTCAATCCCATGCCAAACAGAAATGCTTCGCGAGTGCTGAGGCGTCCTGAAGGCAGAGGGCGGTTTGCGGTGCGGCGCATTTGTCCGTCCCACACCCGCTCCATCCATTGGTTGAGGGTTGCGGTCCCGCTGGCGACCAGCAGCGTGCCGATGAGGGTGTTCAACAAGCCTCCGATCCTGAACGGTCCGCGAGAGGCGAGGTAATATCCCGCCGACGTGGTCATCAGAATAAGCAGGTTCACTTCGGGCTTGGTGAGCGTGTAGTAATCCCGGAGCTTGGCATCGAGTGTCTGCGGCGCGATGGAGTTTGCCATTAGATTTGTGGTTGCCATTTTACCAGTCTTCTACCGCGGACTCGTTTCGCTTAAAGCGGTTGTTCTTGCGACGCACAATGAAAATCATGCCAATGGATCCCAGCGTGGGAGGAATGATGAGGATCAGAATCCCGCTCTTCAATGCCTGAATCATTCGAGCGCCCGCGGAAGCCGCCTGAGTATAGCAGAGGGCACAATTCTGAGAAAAAGCGGGCAGAGCCGTTAGCAAGAGGATCACTCCTACTGACCCAACCCACGCAAGTCGAAGACGCGATTTACGCATTGATCATCCTTGGAACTAGCTTGGAACTAGCTTGGAACTAGCTTGGCGTATAGCCCGTGAGCCGGAACAGGAGCAACCGGAAGCTGTCGGTCCACACATAGTTCATGGTTGCGAGCACGAAAAGCATGAAATAGACGAAGAACTTGATGAACCCGGAATTTTCCGTACCGAGATTCATAAAGAATAGCATCACGAGAATGGTCTCAATAACGGCAAAGGTCAGAAAGCGCACGAGCAACTGCGACCCCTGCCCCTGATAACCGAGGAAGAACTGCAATGCCGCAAGGACCAAAAGGGCGACGTAAACGGCCACATATTTTTTCATTCCGCTTGCTGCAGTTGTCGTCATGGGTTCGCTCCTTAATGTCTCCGGTCTGAATTTCGTCGATCTGAATTTCGTCGGTCTAGCGCGCCAGGTTCATCAGATAGACGAGTGGAACGATAAATAACCAGACCAAGCCAATAAATTGCCAGAAAAGGTTAAATAGCTCGACATCGTCGGCGGTATAGCGGCCTCCTTTGTAGCGGATGGCCACGACGAACAAAGCAATCGTACCGACCGAGATGTGCATCAGGCTGAAGCCGGTGATGCTATAGAACGCAGCTCCAAAGGGCGCCGGGCTCCAGGGATTGTGGAACAAGGTGACACCCTGATTGATCATGCCCATCCAATCGCGGATGTGGAGCAGGGTGAATAGAACGCCTGCAGCGGCCGTAATGATCATCCACTGGAAAGCTTTCGCTTTATCCGCTGCCTTGGCGGCCTCGAGAGCAACGAGCATGGTGAGGCTGCTGGTTAGCATGATCACAGTCATAGCGGCAACGCTGGTTACGGTGTGGAAAGGCCGCGGCCAGTCGGGAGTCGCATTTCGCAGGAATGCGTAGGCTACCGCGCAGGCAGCAAACGTCATCACGTCCGACATGATGAACAGCCACATCGCCAGCTTCTTGGAAGGCATAGCAAAGGGCCGTGCTTCCATCGGGGGAGCGGAGTGCGCTCCCATGGTCAAATGTGCTTCGCTCACATTGCCTCCTGAGTTGCCCGAATCAAAGTCTCATCCAAAGCAGCAAAAGCAAATACACCCAGAGAATGCCCATAAAATGCCAGTAATAGGAGAACGAATCCAGCGTGCTCCGCCGCAAGATGTTCCTATGAAGCTTGCGGATAACGTACGTCAAGCCAACCAGGCCGCCGAGCACGTGGAGCCCATGCAGCGCTGTCAGCAAATAGAAGAAGGAACTGTTCGGATTGGTGGCCAGATACAACCCTTGGGAACGCAACTGCAGCCAAGCCATGTACTGCCCGGCGACAAATACGATGCCCAGCAACGACGTCAGGTACAACCAGCGTGCAGGATGCAGATCAAGAGTTCTTGCACCCCCCATAAAAACCGCAATGCGGCGACGCGCGAGTTCCAAGGTCACGCTGCTGGCCAGCAGCACTAACGTATTCAAATACAAAATAGGGGGCAGGGTGAGGTGCCGCCAGTCTAAGGATGCTCCCTGACGAACGATCAAGGCGCTGGTAAAGGCG
The DNA here is from genome assembly GCA_963832245.1 of uncultured Acidobacteriota bacterium. Taxonomy (GTDB): domain Bacteria; phylum Acidobacteriota; class Terriglobia; order Terriglobales; family Acidobacteriaceae; genus JABDBE01. The sequence continues at coordinate 958,439 of CAWHTG010000002.1, read as the reverse complement.
GCAAAGCTCATGCCAATCGCTGCGAGCAGCACCCAGATCGCCGTTTTGGACGGAGGCGGTGCGTAATCCTGAACCGCGGGCAAGTTGCCATCCGGAACCAGATTGCGGCGGCCTCCGTTGCCGGGATATCGCGGCTCGGACGATCGGGGCGGCTTAATCTTCGGCGGTTCGTGAACTGTAGTTGCCATAGCTACTGCACTCCTCAAATAAATTTCACGATCGTTCGCTTACGGCTCATCGTGTGCGCCCTTCACCTGCTCGGGTGAGTCTTGCATCAGGTAGTCGCCGGTCGAACTCTCCACACCGTATTGATAGGGATCGTGATAAACCACGACATGCCTGCCGCCGAAGTTATCGTGCGGCGGCGGCGAAGGAATTGACCACTCAAGCGAGGTGCCTTGCCACGGATTGTCGGGCGCCGGTTCTCCCCAGAACCTGCTGTGAATGAAGTTGTAAAAGAAAATCAATTGAACCGCGCCGGTGAAGAGCGCTGCTACGGTGATGAACCGATGCACGCCAATCAGTGGCTGCATGTAATCCACTACAAATGCCTGGTAGCGCCGCACATTTCCAGCCAGTCCCAGGTAGTGCATGGGCATGAAAATGGCGTAGACGCCGACAAAGGTGAGCCAGAAGTGAAGCTGCCCTAGCTTGTCGTTCATCATGCGTCCCCACATCTTCGGGAACCAGAAGTAAGTTCCAGAGAAGATGCCGAAGATCGCCGCGATGGCCATGGTGAAGTGGAAATGAGCCACCACGAAGTAGGTCGCGTGGAGGAGGATCTGAATCGAGGGCTGTGCCAGGAAAAAGCCGCTGACCCCGCCGGTGATAAACAGCGAAATAAACGCCAAGGCAAACAACGAAGCTGCATTAATGCGCAACTTGGCCCCGTAGAGGCTGCCGATCCAAATCAAGACGATTATTGTAGATGGGATCGTAATCAACAGCGTAGGGAAAGAAAACATCAGCGATGAGAACGGGTTCATCCCGCTGACAAACATATGGTGTCCGTACACCATGTAGCTGAGAATGGCCAGGGCACCCATACTATAAACCAGCACCCGGTGGCTAAGCATCGGCTTGCGCATGTTGGTGATGAGAACATGCGATACGATACCCATCCCCGGCACGATGGCGATGTACACCTCTGGATGTCCGAAGAACCAGAAAAGGTGCTGCCATAAGAGAGTCGACCCGCCCGCGTGAGGTTGCAGTTGGTCGTTAAGTACCAGATTGGACGGCACGAAGAAGCTCGTTCCGGCCACATGGTCCAGAATCAGCAGGATGCAGGCTGGCATGAGTACTGAGAACGACGTCAGGCCCATGCAGGAGGTAATGAACCAAGCCCAGGTCGGCATCGGCAGCCGCCACATGCTCATCCCTTTGCAACGGAGGTCGAGGACGTTGGGAATAAAATTCAACGCCCCGAACAACTGGCCCACGCAGAATATGGCAATAGAGGTTGCCCAAATAACCGGGCCCGAGCCCTGGCCGGGACCCGCCACGGCCCCAAGGGCACTGAGCGGCGCATATTGGGTCCAACCTCCCAGGGTAGGGCCGTCGCCCACGAAGAACGACAAAAGCATGACGCAGAAAGCCACGAACGTGGTCCAGAATGACATCATGTTGAAATGCGGGAACGGCATGTCTTCTGCGCCGGTGTGGATGGGCAGGAAGAAATTGCCGAACGCTGCGAAGGGTGCAACCGTCAGCACAAAAAAGACCATGAAGGTGGCATGCATGGTCATAAGTTGCAGGTAGTACTCTGGCGTCATTACATTGCCGGGGGCACCATTCGCGGAAAGCAAATGAAGCCCCGGGATCGCGGCGTTGGTCCAGCCTAAGTGAATACGCATCAGCCAAGAAAGCACCATGCCGATGGTTACAGCGACTAAACCCAGACCATAATATTGCTTACCGATCACTTTGTGGTCCAGGCTGAAAACGTGCTTCCGGATGAACGTCGTCGGAGGCCCGTGGTGTGCCGCCGCGTGGGCTGACATATCGTGCATATGCTCACCTCGAAAAGTGATCTGTCCGCCGCAAGGAGTGCGGTCGGTACCCCTTACTGCATTGCCGCTTCTTTCTTGAGCCAGTCGTTGTAGTCCTGCTCCGACAGCACGCTAAGGTATGCCTTCATGTTGTAATGGCCCAAGCCACAAAGCTGGCTGCATACAATTTCATATCTGCCAACTTTGTTTGCCGTGAAGTGAATTTGGAGATCCAATCCCGGGACGAAATCCTGATGAATTCGCAGCGCGGGAACATAGAACGAATGGCTGACGTCTTTGGCGTGCATCAGCAAGCGAATTTCGCGGTTAACAGGAATGGCCATTTCGGCGGTCACGATATCGTCCTTAGAGTCGGCATCATGGTCGAGATCGAGTCCATAGAAATTCTGCGTTCCCTCATTGACCAACTCGGGATGAATGGGGCCGAATGATCCATCGGGACCGGGATAACGGAAATAAAACGCGAATTGTCCGGCTTGGACTTGAACCGGCATCGCGTCCGCACCGGGCTGTGTGAAATAGAGCTGGGCCCAGGCTTTCGCTCCGAAAATTCCCAGAGCGAACACTTCCACGCCGACCAGAATAAAGGCGGCAAGCACCAACCCGGTGGCGCCGCCGGGAAAAGTCTTCATCGTCTTTTCGCCGGGTCGATCGCCGGAGAACTTCCAGATGAACCACGCCAGGAGAATCTGCGAGGCGAGGAAAGAAATCCCCGCCTCCCACATCGTCTCCGACATTTGCTCGTCGATGGCGGGACCGTGAGTCGAGGCGTCCGGTACCGGGTGATATGTGTTCTGGATGATGGGAATCGCGGACAGTATCGCGATTACGAAGATGGTGACGGCAAAGAGCTTCGCCATTATGCTTCGCCTCCGATCAGACTAAGCTATTAGCTTCTAGCTCTTGGCTTTTTGGCAAAGGGCTAAAAGCCTAAAGCCAAGAGCTTCTTTACTTCGCCTTGAATGTGAAATCAGCCGTCGCCGGTTTACCAGCCGCTACGGTCACTTTCGCCGTCTGATTTCCCAGTTCCTCTTGCCAGGCTGTGACCGTGTAACTGCCGGGAGGAACGCCATGGATGGTGTACGCGCCGCTTTTGTCGGTGGTCGCATAGGGACCCTTGACCACAGCATGGTAGCCGTGCATCCAGGGATGAATGTTGCATTTCACCGGAATCATTTCCGTCGCTTTCCAACTGGTTATGATCGGCGGCGCCCCTGGCGGTTGAGACTTATTCCACGGGATGTTGCCGGTCATCGGGTTGGGCAGCGGGTGAATGTTGTGTGTCGTCTGATCGCTGGTCGTGACCTGGAACTCCTGCCCCGCGTCCAGGGCCAGAACGTGCGGAATATATTGGCAGCCCTTCTGGTCAAAGGTGGGCTTGTTTGACGGTACAGCAGTAGCCTCGTTGCCAGTCAGTCCTTCGGAAATGTAGAGAACGACATTTTGCAAGCTATCGCCGGTCCCAACCACGACGTTCTCCATCGTAATCGGGCTATTCTCGTGCTGCTTGACGCAGTACGGGTCTTTTGACATGTCAATGCCTCTCACGTGAGGCGCTGTACCGCTCAGTTTTACGGTACCGGTGATTGAGCCTTCCGCGGCGGCGCTGACCCGTTGGTTAAGGCTTAATGTGCCAAAACCGACAAGCACTAGCACCGATAGTATTGCTGCGAACTTTTGCTTTTTCATGGGCTCTCTCCTGAGAACGAATTGCCTCGCTTAGTATTAGACTATTGTGGACTCACGGGTTTCAATCCCAGTTGCTTGGCGATCTGCCTTTCTTTGGCGTTGTAGGCATTGTGTGGTTGCAGGGTACGCAGATAAAACACCAGGTCCCAGGCCTCATCCGGCTTAATATTATCTGCGAATGATGGCATGGGCGTGCCATCCAGCCCGGTCATGAAGATTTTGTAGATGTCGCGGTCGGTGTCACCGCATTTGGGCCGAGATCCGTCGGTGAAGTTGTAGGGCAGAATTGGCCGGCCGAGATCATCGGTGAGGGTTGAAGCCGAAGGACCATTAGCCTTTCCCTCGACGCCATGACACTTCCAACATTGCACTCTGCCAAAGACTTCCTGGCCCGCTTTAACTCGCTCCGGAGTAACCTCCGGTTCGGGTGGAATCTGAATTGCAGCGCCGGCCTTCTCGTTTTGCCAACGCGGAGAAAAGTGCTTGATCCACGCCACCAGATCGGCGCGCTCATCTTTGGTGAACGTATTCCAGATCGGCATGTTGGAGCGGTCTAATCCACGGGCGATGGTGTTGAAGAGATCCTCGTCCGTGGGCAGAGTGCCCGTCGGTGTGGAGCGGCATTTGAATACGGCCAACTGAAAATCGCGCGGCTTGGGGTCAAGCCACGGAGTATTTTCACCGTTGCCATCGCCCATTTCACCGTGGCAGCCAACACAGTACCGGCGATAATCACCGGCTGCAGCCTTGGCATTCCCGGTGATATTGCCGACGTGGCTGGTCGCCGCTGGTGAGTTCAGCCACGTTTCCAACTGAACGGTCGAGAGTTGAGCGCTGGCAGGTAGAGAGAGCGCCAGAACGGCGGCCGCGCTCATCAACAGCGAACATTGCAGGAATGATTTACTCCGCATCTCTGTCCCTCTTTTAGAAGTCGAAGTCAAACCCGATCAACAATTCGCTCGAGTTTGTGTTGTTGCCAAAGTTCGATGTCAGATCCTGGTGCATAAAGGCGTACTCGTTATGCCAGGCGAATCCGGCTCGGCTGGTCATGAACGGGTTATAGCGGTAGCCGATGGTGTAGGTTGTGAGGTTGCCCAAATTCGAAGGGGAAGGAGCAGCCGATGCGGACCCGTTTGGCTGTTGCGATACTCGCTCCAACTCAAACCTTCCGATGAAGATGAGCTGCGGACTGTAAACGTAGTGAGCTTCAAACAAAGCGCCGTTCCAAGTGGGAGCCTGCGCCCCTACGGGTAGCGGAGTGCCAGGAACTAGGTTTAGGGGGGCTCCGCCGCCATAGCCTTGTCCAAACCATGCATTGTCCCATCCGTGCTGGGTGACCACCTGGATGTCAAAGTGCGGACCGAAGTAGAATTGGCCCACGAAGCCCTCGCGATGGAAGCCTTTGTTGCCAATGCCCGAGCCCGGGATAGGCACTCCACCTGAGGTCAAGAACGTCACCGGAGCCTCTCCGACCATGGCATAAAAGCCGATGCGCTGCACGCCCAATTTGCCGGTGTCAAATGCTTGGCTACCGGTAAAGTAAGCGCTATAGGCATTCGATCCGTAGGGCAATCCCACTTGTCCGTCGACCGAACTCAACAATGCGGCTGAGTAACGCGTGCGATCATTTGCCGAGTGACCCATCACTTCGACGCCGAGTTGGTTATCTCCGATCTGGCCGAAGAAGTTGCCGTCACCAAAAGGTCTAAAGTGATACGTCTGATAAATACCTCCGATGCCCGTCAGGGTAAGAATGCGCTTCTCGGAAAGCAGATTGTCGAGTTCAAACTTGCCGAACTTCACGTTCAACCAGGGGCTGCCGAACAGGTTATCCAACCGGCCCATGACCGTCTCAAAGTGAAAAGATGCGGCGTTGTTGGAGGAAGGCAACACGTAGAACGAGATATTTTTCTCCAGCGTGCCGCCGGTGTGAAAGTCGAGACCGCTGAGGTCGAAGCCGGAGGATTCCAGCCTTCTTTCCACCGTGGGAGGGCCCGGGGTTCCCGTCACCGCATCTTCGCCGACTCTGTTATTGCTCACCCGGTGCCAGATCGGGGTGATGCGGAAGGTGACCGGCCAATAAGACGGGTTTTGCCAAATGGGGGCGTCCCGATCATTCATGAGCTGATAGCCGTTATCTTTGAACTTTTGTCCAAAGTAATTCAGCATCGGCCAGGATTCGTGGCAAGCCGAACAACGCAAGCCGTACTTGCGGGCGAACGCGGGCAACGCGTGAGCATTTTGGAAGCAGCCTAGAATCAGCAAGCAAAGCAGCAACCTACCGGCAAGATTTCTCCGGGACGAGATCATCCAGTCCTCCTAAATGCGAAATCACAACGGCGCAGCCAACCCCAATTCACGGAGACGACATAATGGAACGCGATGGGGCGTCCTCTCGCAGTTTCACGATGCTGTCGTCTTTCAAAGGTTTCGCTTAAATGGTTATCCTGGAACACGTCCCGTGACAGGGAGACAGAAAACCCGCAGTATTCCGGCAAACACACGCACAGCAGAGCGGCCATCTGGTCCCCTCATACGAAGTGCAAGTCAAACCATCGACTACCTGCAAAGTGCGCGTGGACGCAGTAATTATCATGTTCGTTAGAGCGGTGTCAAGAAAAAACAAGAGAGGCTTATTCGGGAACCGAAAAAAAATTAGCCAACCGCAGAAACCGCGGGGCTGACGACAAGGATCTTGGCTACCGCGGCAGCCATTTTTCTTGCGTGAGAGCGATCATGCCCGAGCAGCACCGGCCGCACAAAGCCAAACACGAACCCGAGCATTCCGACAGTCTGCGCTAAGACTTCCACTGCGCCTTGGGGCAGGGTAAAACACGATTCGTAATGCTGCAAGCGTTCTACGATCGCTTGGGCGCGTCCGGAAATCAGTGCCTCATTCATAACGCTGCCGAGGGAGGGATCGACGATGGCGCGAGGAATGACGACCCGGAGAAAATCGCGGCTTTCCCAGGTGCGCTCGACTTCCCAATCAACCAACTGTAGAAATTCGCCTTCAAGGTCATGAGCTCGCCGTGGCTGGCGGCCTGAGTCCAGCACTTCTTTTACGGGTCGATGTTCGATCATGGCCGCAAGCAGTCCAGCTTTTCCGTGGAAGTAGCGGTGAATCAGTCCTTCCGCGCAACCGGCCGACGCGGCAATCTCGCGAGTGGTGGTCGCCTCGTAACCCTTACTTGCAAACAATCCCAGGGCGGCCCGCAGCAGCGCCTCTTTTTTAGCCGCCCGATCGCGGGTTCGGTGCAGCCTCGTTCCGTTTCTGTTGCCCGATAAAGCCAGTTTGGCCCGGCGCGTTACCCGCGCTTTGCGCTTTGTGGTCATCTTCATGCCCGATAGGCTCCAAACCAGCACATTCCAAGGGACGGTACCATTTCTTCGCCATTGGAGTGTGATAACTTCGTCTATATTTTGTAAAAAGATTGTCAGGACTTTGTCACTAGAATGAGGGTTGGCCCGAAAAGGAAACTCGGACAAGTTGACAGCCGGCCTCGCTCAATAGTATGAGAGCTAGAAACCGGAGATCGTGCTAGTCGATCGCAGAATACCAGGCGCCGGACCAGTAGTTGGGTGCATGCAGGATATCGAAGCCAGACCAGACATTCTCGATTCCATCGTCGACCACGGATACTTACTTGCTAGAAATCGCGGTACCATGCGCGGTCGCAGGTTCGCGCTAGCAATGCTGTCCATTTTCTGGCTGGCTCTGGCAGTTGCCCCCCTTGGTGGTCACAAAAAGAAAGAAGAATTCGGTCAAACCTTTTCCACGGAAATCGAGGCTCCCGAGAGCGAGGTTCTGCAGGCGGTCGAGGCTGTGGTCGAGGACGGCATGATCCAGGGCAGCTTCGAATACAACAAAGACAAGGACATCGAACATGCGAATTCGGCCGAGTCCTCTCCCTTGTTTCCGCGATGGACAGATCCCGGCAAGGTTTACTACAAGGTTCGCACGAAAGTTCTGGCTCCCGCTAATTTCAAGGAGACTGCCGATGAAGGCACCCTCGCTGTCCGTTATGTAGTGCAGAGCCGAGACGCAAGCAGAACGATTTTGCGCATCGATGCGGTTTTTGTTGAAGACTTCCGCCGCACCGTGCATGTTTCCAATGGCAGCGTCGAAGGCGCCGAGTACAAAGAGATCCAGGATCACATTGACGCCCTCGAATTGCAGAAGACCCAGAATCAGCAAAGCGAAAAGCAGCGCCAGGAAGAACTGGCCAGACGGGCGCTCCAGCGCAAGAGTGAAGAGGATGAGGCCCTCGCCCTCGCCACTGCACAAACCTCTGTCCAAGGATTGGAACAGCACGTCAAGGAACTTCGGCGGCAAGCGGAACGCGTAATTAAAGCTCCTGGCGCCCAACTCAAATCTGCTCCGTTCCACACCGCGTCGAACTTGAAGTCTCTGGACACCGGCACGGAAGTTGTGATCATGGTTGCGACTCCCTACTGGTTCGGCGTCGAAACCGAAGACGGGCAGCACGGTTGGATTCATCACGAGCAACTGGAGCCGCTGCCGTGAAGCGCATGCATCCCAAGGCCGCTTCGACGCGAGGATTGTTGAATCTCTTCTGCGTCTTACTTTCGGCTCTCCTGTTGCTCGCCGACGATGGCCAGAGCGTTCCGTACGAGCGCACCTTTGCGCAGTCGAAGGCGACGGTGGAAAAAACTCTCAAGCAATTGCAGTCATCGGCCTCGGGAAGACTGCCTGTGCTTGATGGTTTCACGCGTCCCGGCGATCGTCCTTTGGACCGCTTCCAGCGCGGCTACTATCAGTGCGCGACACAGGTCAGCTCTACGCCCTCCGGCGGAGCATTGGTGCGAGTCAGCGCCAAGATTACCGCTTGGTACGCGGATCCAGATTCATCAAAATCCGGGTACCAGGAATTGCCCTCGAATGGTCGACTGGAAAGCGATTTTCTCGATCGCCTCGCGGATGCGCTCGGCGGCCAAGCAGCATCCTCGGCCGCGAATCTTCCTGGAAACTCCGCGCGTTCACAGCCCAAGCCCGTGGGCCCGGCTCCTACTATCTCGGCGCCAACGCCAAGCGACGGAATGCCCGCTAACTCGATGGCACCGTCCAAGGCGTCGCCAGCGCCCGAGAATTCGCCGTTCAAGGTGGGGAATGCCTCCGGTTCGGACCTGGTTGCTTCGTTGACGACCCAGAGAGCGGTGGCCGACAAGCACATGGAGGAACTGACGAAAGAAGCCAAAGGGCTGGAGGAAATTCTTCGCAACCAGGCTCACCCCAGCAATTTGGTTGCTGTCAAAAAGTCTGGTACGCCGGTCCTGATAAGTCCAAACGAAGGCGCGAAAGTTTTGTTTCTCGCCACCGCTGAAGATGAGTTTGAGATTCTCGATATGAACGCCAACTGGGTTCATGTGCGAGTTTCAGGGCTCTCTCGCGGATGGATCCGGCGCTCAGGCGTTGAGATGCCAAAAGCCTTCGCAGCCGATGCGAAAGATGAAAGTACGGCAGGGACAGCCAACCTCGAGCGTTTCCAGGTAAAGAATGAAGAGATCGCATCCTTCCCTGGGACCTGGGAACCGCTTCGAGGAAAAATTGTGAAGATCCTCACCGTGCAAAACATCGGCGGAAACGTATCGGGTACCAGTACACACGCGAAGTTGGAGTTCTCGAAATCGTTATTTGCCAAGGAATACGTCGAACTCACCCAAGCCCCAACCACTGCGACGGGTGTGGTTTTAATTTTCGATTCAGAAGATGGTGGCATGGCGGCAGTAACCTTACCCACTCTTCAGCAATGGAAGAACGGCACGCTCTCCGACCAAGCCTTCTGGCGCCGTTGCTTCTTCGATCCGCCGGAAACATTCATTTCGCAGACCGGTCAATAGCCTCAGGTCGAGGCATGGACAGGTGAAGCTTTACGTTTCACCTGCCAATTAGAGATCAAACGAATCATCGCACAAAGTTTTTGCGAATCATGCGCAGAGTTTTGCACCGCATATGTCAAATCCGGCTCTGCAAAAGGATTCTCCTTGACACCGGCATACATGAGTGAAAAAATTCCTTCGCTTTTTGGCTGTTGATTTTTCTTGCATCTTCGGTATCTCGGGAGATCGCCTTGCCGCCGGGTGGGAAAGGGTGCTTTCGCTATTCATTTTCCGCCCCTTGTCACAATCGAGCTATTCGCAGACGTACATCCGCCGGAGAGGATCTGTTGCCGCAAATTGCCGTCACTCAGAGACGACTCAGGTTCCATCTTGCGGTGACCTCAGCCAATCCAACCATAAAAACGGAGGAGACACAGAAAATGTATAAGAAAACGCTACTCACATTGGCCGTTCTAGCCCCTGACGAGCCTCACAGCTCTCGCTGCCAGCAAGGAAGGAGTTGTAGTCAGCCGGGACGGAAGAAAGACAATTGCCACTACGCGGGTTCAGGGGGTCGTACGATCGGAACCCTCGGAGGACCCGAGTTTGGTCACCATTTTTAACAATATTGGCTCAGCATATCCGAAGGGCACCTATTGGTGCTGCACGGGTTTCACGATCACGGGACCGACTGCCTTGTCCGGCTTCCCGGAATTCTGGGAGGCGGCAGCTTTTACGCCCAGCGCCAATCACACCGTGACCAGAGTTAAAGTTGCGGTTGGTTTCGTGGAAGGCGTCAACGGACTGCTTCTTGGGCTCTACACTGATGCGAGCGGGGTACCGGGCAAAGCCCTTAAGACTTGGGCATTGTCGAGTTTGCCGACGTTCGGAAGTTGCTGCGTAGTGGAGACGAAGTCAGATGCCACTGGCATTCCGGTCACGGCCGGCACTCAGTACTGGATCGTTTTGAAAACCAACGCCAAGGAAACTACGACGTGGGCAGCTTTTAACATCAACGACACCGATCAAACCGACCCAGCCCCAACCGCCTTCTATTGTTCAGATAACGTAGGCGGTTCATGCGGCAACGACAACGCGTGGACTGCGGGAGAGGCACAACCGGGACCAGCTTTTGCCGTGTTGGGCAGCAACTAAACAGCCTATAACTTGGCTGTGAATTGTCATTGAGGAGTTGCACAAACTCTACCGCCGACGCTATAGTCGCTCGACGTCGGCGGTTTTTCTTGTTTTCAAGCGGCTTGGGGACGCTAAGGGCGATCTTCTTTCACCCGGTCGAGGGCGAGTTTTTCAAGCATCCCTCCTCGTCGTTTACATCTGCAACGTACATTGTTTGACACGTTCGCCAACGCTTGCGGCAATGTTACGCTGCCGCTTTGTGAAACGCATTCCTTCGCTTGACGGTCTCCGCGCCATCTCCATTTCGCTGGTGGTGATCGGTCATCTTACCAAGGCCGGGCTCGCGCCAAAGTTCATGGCTAACTATGCCGGCACCGGAGTGCGGATTTTCTTCGTTATCTCGGGCTATCTGATTACGAGCATCCTGCTGGACGAGCACGCACGCACTTCCACAATCAATCTGCGCCAGTTCTACATACGCCGCGCCTATCGGATTCTGCCCGCTGCAGCTGTTTTCATGGTGTTTGCATTCGTGATGTACTGGCACCAACTGCGCTGGTATGACATCGGCGCCATGCTCTTGTATGTGGCGAATTTTGATGGAGCCCGACCTTGGATGGTGGCCCACCTCTGGTCGCTTGGCGTCGAGGAGCAATTCTATTTTCTTTGGCCGAGCGTGCTGAGGAAGTGGTACCGGCAAAGCATCGCAATTCTTATAGGAGTTATTGTGGTCGCTCCTATCTACAGCGCCGCTTGTTATCATTTCAGAGTTCCAAGCGGAGGCTATGGAACATTTCCTGCAGTCGCGGACAATCTGGCCATCGGTTGCCTGCTCGCGATCTTCGGTTCGCGTATTCCGAAAATCCGTCCCTGGGCAGCATTTTCTATGGCGCTCGCTGTCCTCCTCATTCCGAGCTACCCTGCGAACACTCCGATGCGCACTTTATTTATGCTATTCGTGCTCTGGCCGATCCTCCATTGCTCGATCGCCGGATTAGTATTGCACGTCACACAGTCACCTTATCGAATCTTGAACCTTGCTCCAGTTGTGTGGCTGGGGAAAATCAGCTACAGCCTCTATCTCTGGCAAGAACCATTCTTTTTCAATCCGTCCCGGCAGTCCGCCTACAGACTGTTTCTGGGTATTGGGCTGGCGTGTCTTTCCTATTACCTCGTCGAGCAGCCTGTGCTCAGATTACGTGACAGGAAAACCACGGCTCCACAATCCGAGACTCCGGAGACCGGCCTCGTCATGTGCGAGGCCGCCCTGCAGTCTTAACCGGCCGAGCGTCGTAGAAACATTGACATTCAGTTTCGTCGCTCGAAATTGCTGAAACGTAGCGCCGCCGTCTCGCGCTGTCGTGGGGGTTCCCGGCCCACGAGCGAGGGCAAGCTGCTCTCGCGGCAGCCGGCAAGCATGCCCTGAGCGAAGCCGAAGGGATGCTGGCATACAGCAACGCTCGTGTTAACCTGAATTCTCCGCCCAAAATTTTATATTGAGGTATTGAACTTGATTCGTTTGCGTGGGCTGTTGGTCATCTTTCCGATTCTTCTGCTGGCTTCTTTCGGCTTTGCCGAAGGCACGCGTACCTGGGAACAATCGAAATTCGAAGAACTGATTAAGGGCACGACCAAGGGTGTAGCGGTGCGCAGCGCCGGTGGCCTGGAACTGGCTCCGGCCTTTACAGCGCTGTCTACGACTCCGTCAACTTATATCTGGTCGATTGCGGCGGACCGCGAGGGCAATCTTTATGCCGCATCCGGTTCGCCGGCGCGAGTGTATCGAATCACTCCTGACGGCAAATCTGCCGTCATCTTCGAGCCACAGGAACTCCAGGTGCAGGCGCTGGTAGTGGATCCGAGCGGAGCCGTCTACGCGGCTACCAATCCTGACGGCAAGATTTACAAAATCGAGCATCATGCGGCTTCGGCAAACCAAGGCTCGAAAGATAAGAAATCTGAAGCGAAGCCAGCCGCAGATTCTCCCTGGAGTTCATCGGTTTATTTCGAGCCCGGCACCAAATACATCTGGGATCTTGCCCTCGACGACGCTGGCGATCTCTACGTGGCAACAGGGGATTACGGAGAAATATTCCGCGTCACCCCGAAAGGCGAGCACTCTGTATTTTTCAAAAGCGACGAAGCCCATATCCGGGTGATGGCCTTCGATAGCAAAGGCAATCTGATTGCCGGATCTGACGGCAGCGGGCTAGTCTATCGAATCTCGCCCAGTGGAGAAGGCTTCGTCCTGTACAGCGCACCGAAAAAGGAAATCACCGCTCTGGCCATCGACAAAACGGGCACCATCTATGCGGCAGGTGTCGGAGAAAAACATGGTGGATCGGGCTCACCATCTTTTCCTTCAGCGCCCGTCTCGATTCCCACTTCTCCATCGCCATCGAGCATGGGGCCGCAGAGCGGCATCGTAATCACCGCTTCTCCTTCCAGCACCTCGACACCATCGATCAGCTTCCCTGGTCCCGGTTCGGGAGCTGCAGGCGGCTCGGAGATCTATCGCATCGCACCCGACGGCTCTCCCAGCCGCCTGTGGAGTTCTCACGAAGACATCGTGTACGCCCTCACCTTTGATCAGCACGGCCGCTTGCTGGCGGGCACCGGAAACCGTGGACGCGTTTTTGCCATTAGCGCGCAGGACGAATTTACCGATCTTATTAAAGCCAGTGCAACTCAGGTCACGGCCTTCGCCAACGCTCCCCACGGCGGCCTCTACGCTTCGACCAGCAATCTGGGCAAGGTATTTTTGCTGAGCGCTACTCCTGAATCCGAGGGCGAATACGAGAGCGATGTTTTTGACGCTCACATTTTTTCGCGCTGGGGGCGCGCCGAATTCCGCGGCGCCGGCAATGTCGACCTTTTTGCCCGCAGCGGCAACGTGGACAATCCCGACCGCAACTGGAGCAAGTGGGAGCAAATCGATCTCCGGAAGAACACCCCAGCCAGCGTTCCTCCGGCGCGTTTCCTTCAGTGGAAAGCGGTGCTGCGCTCAGGAGATCCGCCACCGCGGGTAGAAAGCGTGACCTTCAACTATCTGCCCAAGAATGTGGCCCCTGATTTTGACGATGTGACGGTACAAGTCGGGGTGCGCTACCAGGCGCTGCCCAAGCCTGCCAGCGTGGAGCTCGGTGGTGGAACTTCCCAGCAACCCCACTTCGACACACCGCCGCCGGTCACGCATGACCGGGAATCCATCGGCGTGAAGTGGGCTGTTCACGACGACAACGACGACCAAATGATTTACTCCGTATATTACCGTGGCGATGACGACTCCCGCTGGCTCTTGCTCAAAGACAATTTGACTGACAAGTTCTATTCCTTCGACGCCTCGCTTCTTCCCGATGGTGGATACACTATTAAAGTGGTGGCTTCTGACGCGCCCTCGCATTCTCCCGGGCAAGCTCTGTCCGCGGAGAAAGAAAGCGCGCGATTTGAAGTGGACACGACTCCGCCGCAGATCGAGAATCTTGCCGCATCTGTCGAAGACGACAAAATCCACATAGCCTTCCGCGCCAAGGATAGTTTTTCAAACATCAGACGCGCCGATTACTCGATCGACGCAGGCGAATGGCAATTTGTCGAACCGGTTGGTCAATTATCAGATTCGAAGACCGAAAGCTATGACTTTCGAGTCGCAGTGCCTGCGGCCAACTCTGGGAGCACGACCGCAAAAGGAGCGGCTGGACAAGCTGAGCATGTAGTCGTGGTCCGGGTCTACGACCGCTACGACAACATGAATTCCGCAAAAACGGTGATCCGGGGAAAGTAAACCAGAAATTCCCTGTGGAGGCTGGGCGTCCTCGCCTAGCCGGGGCACCGCTCAGTCCAGGCTCACGAGACAACCTCCATTAAGTCACGCGATGATTAGCTTTCGTGAGCTGATCGGCTTTTCGCAGCTCTGGAAACTTCCAGGCCCACACAGCGATCACCACCAAAGTGCCGATGCCTCCCAGCACGACAGCGGGAACAGTCCCAAACCAGTGCGCCGTCAGACCTGACTCGAATTGGCCCAACTCGTTGGAAACCCCGATGAAGAGCATATCCACGGCATTGACCCGCCCGCGCATTTCATCCGGCGTGCCCAACTGAATCAGGACACCACGAATGACTATGCTCACCATATCGGTCGCGCCGATCAACAGCAGGGAAATCAGGGAAAGCACAATGCTTCTCGAGATTCCGAAAAGGATAGTGCACACTCCAAAGCCGGCCACACACCACAACATGGTCGGTCCAGCGCGGCCGCGGATCGGGCGATGAGCCAACAGAATCGCCATGGCAGCTGCGCCGACTCCGGGCGCGCTGCGGAGCAGCCCCAGGCCCCACGGCCCGGTCTTGAGGATCTCCGCCGCATAAACCGGAAGCAGCGCCACCGCCCCGCCAAGTAAGACAGCGAACATGTCCAGCGAGATCGAGCCAAAAATCACCTTCTGCCGCCAGATATAGCGAAATCCGGCCAACACGGTGGTCAGGCTCACCGCTTCTTCAGATTTGGGTTTCGTCTGCGGTTTGATTCTTACCGCACACAACACTCCCAGCAGCGAAAACAGCATTGCTGTCAGGTACACTGCGGAGGGACCACGAAAAAATGCGTAGATAAGCCCGCCGACCGCCGGGCCCAGAATCGTTGCGCCCTGAAAAACGCTCGCGTTCCAGGCCACCGCGTTGGCAAAGTGTTCTTCGGGAACCAACTGCGGCAGCAGCGCCCGGTTGACCGGCCCAGCGAGCGAGCGTACCGCACCAAGCAGCACCAACACTCCGTAGATCGGATAAACGCGCGGACTAGCCACATGCGATGTCTGCCACGCGATCGCCAATAGCAATCCTGCGCACACTGCGAATCCCGCATAACAAAGAATCAGCAGCCTGCGGCGATCAAACCGATCCGCAGCGTGCCCGGAGGCCAGAAACAAAACAATTCCGGGAAGAAATTGAGCCAGCCCAACCAAGCCCAGATCCAAAGGACGCTTCGTGATCTCGTAAACCTGCCAGCCCACTGCGACCGACTCCATCTCAAGGGCGGTCTCGATGAAAAATAAGCCCAGCTCGTAAACGGTGAAATCCGGATAAGTAAACGCGATACCACCTGTGAGCGAGGAATCTCCGGGCGCAGCCATGGCTTTATACTGTGCCACAAAAGGCCGGTGGAGGACGGGCGTCTCGCCCGTCCGCAAGAACCGCGCATGGACAGCCGCCCTCGGCTGTCCGGTCGAGCGAAGCTCGACCAATGCAATGAGACAATGACTTACTTATCCATGACTCAATGGTTCGATCTATGTGGCTGGATAGCCTGCGTTGTCTATTCGACCATCCCCATCTTCTGGCTGCTGATCCATCCGCTCGCGAATTACTGGCGCGCGCGCAAACGGTCACCATATCTGTTTCTGCTGCCGTTGTGGCTAGCGATGTGGATCGTTCTCGGATTGCTAACGTCGCCGTGGCGGCACCACACCTTCTATCGAACACCATGGACGTGGCTCCCCGCTGTCCTTCTATTCTTGACCAGCCTCTGGATCTACTCGCAGTCGGGAAAGGACTTCAGCCGAGCCCAACTCGGTGGCTTGCCCGAAGTTTTGCCCGCGCATCACGAACAACGTTTAGCCACCTGGGGAATTCGCGCCCGGGTACGGCATCCGGTCTACCTGGCGCATTTCTGTGGGATGCTGGCGTGGAGCGTCGGCACAGGGCTGGCGGTCTGCTTCGCGCTAACTGCCTTCGCCATGATCACAGGCACGATCATGATTCGATTGGAGGAGGCGGAACTCGAGCAACGATTCGGAGAAGAATATCGAACGTATCGCAAGAAAGTACCGGCAGTGATACCCAGCTTTTAGGCTGGAATTCGTCGGTCACCCGACTCGTCGAAAATATTTAATCGCAACTTTGTCGATAACGACACATCCCGTTCGACTCATCAGCAGTACAGGCGAGGAGGCCTGACCAAAATGCAATATCTGCTGCTTATTTACGGAAACGAAAACCACTTCAACAAGATGAGCCAAGCGGAACAGCAAAAAATCCTTCAAGAGTACGGGGAGCTTTCCAAGAGCATCGCGAACAGTGGCCACTTGCGAGGAAGCAATGAACTGGACCGTATTTCCACGGCCAAGACCGTTCGGATGCGCGAGGGCAAGCGCACGGTCACCGATGGCCCGTTCGCGGAGACCAAGGAACAGCTTGGCGGCTATTATCTCGTCGAAGCCAAAGATCTCGAAGAGGCCCTGGCACTGGCCGCGCGAATCCCTTCGGCACGCTGGGGTTCGATTGAAGTCCGGCCCATCATTCCGCACGAAATCCCGAGTTAAGCCTGATGGAGGCCGGGCGTCCACGCCCGGCCGGCCCATCCTCCACCGTCCATCTATAATCCCATTGGGCCGAATTGCTCGAATGAGATTTGAACTGTTTGTCGCATCCCGATACTTGCGCGCCAAGAGACGCCAAGCCGTCATCGGCATTATCACGGGAATTTCCATCGCCGGGGTAGCGGCCGGCGTGGCCTCTCTCGTCATCGCTCTGGCTATCAACAACGGATTTCGCCAGGATCTCCAGAATCGTCTGCTCGGCTCGACTTCGCACATTAATTTGCTGCGTGTTCAGAGCGACGGAATCAAGGACTGGCGTGTATTGATGGATCGGCTGTCGAAAGAGCCTCACATTGTGGCAACTGCTCCAGCGATCTACGAACAGGTTCTGATCTCTCGCGGCCCTCGGGCTCGCGGGGCGGTGTTGAAAGGAATGATCCCGAGCGAAGAAGAAAAGGTTAGCGACCTTTTGAGCACGGTAAAGATCGGCTCAGCCGACGCGTTAGAAGAAGGCCGTGTGGGACCGGGTCATATTTCGGAATCTGGACCCGGTCAGGGCGGCACGCCCGACGCTGCGGGCAACAACGCGGGCGAGGGCGCCCACGCCGCACAGACGTATCAATCTCCCACGGACCTTCAAGGCGTAGAGAACCGGATCGCCGCCATGCCGCCCATCATTCTCGGCAAAGACATGGCCGACGAGTTGGGCTCCGCCGTGGGCTCAGTCGTGCTGGTCACCAGCCCACAGGGTGAGCTCACTCCGTTCGGCATGGTTCCCAAGTACGACCGCTTTCGCGTGGTCGGAATTTTTGACTCTGGCTTTTACGACTATGACAGCTCGTGGGCGTTCACTCGCCTCAGCGACGCGCAGCGGCTGTTCGGGCTCGGCGGTCTCGTGTCCGTGCTCGAGTTCAAAGTAGATAACATTTACAAAGCCGACCAGATCTCGCAGGAACTCGAGCAGGCTGCCGGCAAGGGCTTCATGACCACGAACTGGATGGAGCAGAACAAGGCCCTGTTTCGTGCGCTGCGCCTGGAACGCCTGGTTACGTTTATTACTATCGGCCTGATCGTCTTCGTGGCCGCGCTCAACATTCTGATTTCGCTCACTATGATGGTCATGGAAAAGACTCGCGACATCGCGGTGCTCATTTCCATGGGCACGCGCAAATCGCAAGTGCGCCGCATCTTCATCGCTCAGGGTGTGCTGATTGGGGTGGTCGGAACCGCGATTGGATTGGTCCTTGGCTACGCGCTGTCCTGGGCCGGCGGGCATTATCACCTGCTGTCGCTTGCGCCTGAAGTGTACTCCATCGATTACGTACCCTTTGCGCCGCGAGCGATCGATGGCGGTCTGGTGGCCCTGGTAGCGATTGGGATCTCTTTGATCGCGACGGTCTATCCTTCATGGTCAGCGGCACGGATTCTTCCTGCTGAAGCGTTGCGCTATGAATGATGGGCGAGACAGAAAATCGCCGCTGGGATCCTGAATTTTGCCGCTATTGAGACGCTGCCCCGGCGTCATAAGAGTAACTGGGCGGTGAAAACAACGGTCGCAAGATATGGAAATGGTAGCCCAGCAGTCTCGCCTCGAAGTGACGCTAGAGCATTAGCCGCTGGCCTTCATTTATCGTTTTTTCACCCCGACCATCCAGATTAATGCGACCAAGGAGCGTAGACCGTGGGGAGTGCATCTCTTCACTTTGCCTCCGGGAGATTACCAGGTTTCCCTCTCCTACCCGTGGCTGTTCTCGCGAGAGTGCGGGAAAAATAGCGTTCGCGTCCATTTGGAAAGCGGCCAGACAAGGAAGGTCAACTATTGTGCCGGCCTCGTACGTTACTTGCCGGGAAAAATCAGCGCTTCCTGAAAACCTCAAATCAGATTGCTACCTGATGTACCGATTACTTTACTCGCCATTGACCCTTTTTTGACATCCGCCATGACCCTTTATGTCATTCTGCGTTACGAGGGCCCCAGAACGTGACTTTGGGTCCGCCTCTACGGCTTGGCGTCGCGGTGACCGAGGTCACATCTATCTCTATGATTTCTGAAGTACTGTTCGTTCCAGACGCTCCCGCAGATTGCCAAGAAACGTTTTCGGCGTGCTCGTGTTTTAATGGGAAGGGCAACCTGCCGCAGTGAGTCGAGTAGGGTAAGTCGGGTAGACGACAGCTCGGCAACCCTGGATTCCTGCTACGAGGAGCATCGCGGGTGCATCTAAGTAAACAGGCCATATTAAAGATCGAGGGCCTCCAGAAGGTCTTCCGGTCGGGCAAGTCGGATTTGGTGCTCTTTGAAAATTTGTCGTTTCAGGCGGATAAGGGCGAAATGCTCGCCATCGTCGGAGAATCGGGCGCGGGAAAGAGTACCTTGTTGCACATCGTTGGCGCTCTTGATCGAGCTTCCGCGGGTGACGTATACTTCGCGAACCTGCAATTGAGTTCGCTTTCGGAGAACGCTGCAGCCGAGTTTCGTAACCGCGAAGTCGGCTTTGTTTGGCAATTCCACTACCTGCTGCCGGAGTTTACGACACTCGAGAACGTGGCTATGCCGTTGCTGCTTCGAGGTTGTCCCTGGCAAAAAGCAGAAGGCGAAGCCTCGCGGTGGCTCCGTGAGGTCGGATTGGACCAGCGCTCGCATCATCGTTCGGGTGAACTTTCCGGGGGTGAACAACAGCGGGTCGCTCTGGCGCGGGCCCTGATCACACAGCCCAAACTTCTGTTGGCAGACGAACCGACCGGAGATCTCGACAGCCGCACGGCGGATTCAGTTTTCGAACTGATTGCCAGGTTGCACCGCGACTACCAGTTGACTTCTCTCATCGCCACCCACAACTTCGCGTTCGCGCGTCGCTGCCAGCGTGTGTTGCGGTTACAGCAAGGAACAATTGAGGAGGTGGCACCGGAAACGCTACCGGTGTAGCACGTCATGGCAATTGACTTTTGTGCCGCGACGTGTCGGAATGATACAAAGAATGAAGCGAAACGCACCGCCAGTCGAGCAACCTTGCAAGAAGTTGCAACCGCTTGCGGAGAAACGACAAGTAAGGTGTCTTTGGTAACTGATTGGCGCGAGTCAAACCCGCGATATAAAGAAAGTAGCAGTTGGCACGTTGATTGCACCATTAACTTAGGGTCAGGGAGATCCGAGGAGCAGGGCCGCCAGATTGACCCGGGAGGCTCTTCGAGAGCTCAGGGGAAAGGGCCATATGTTTGAACGTTATACGGAGAAGGCGAGGCGCGTCATCTTTTTCGCGCGCTATGAAGCCAGCCAGTTTGGGTCTCCTTATATTGAGACGGAACATCTTCTGCTGGGACTTTTGCGTGAAGATAAAGCCCTGACCAATCGTTTTCTGCGTTCGCACGCCTCGGTCGAGTCGATTCGTAAACAGATCGAGGGACACACCACCATCCGCGAGAAGGTTTCCACCTCTGTGGACCTGCCGCTGAGCAATGAGTGCAAGCGGGTGCTTGCTTATGCTGCGGAAGAAGCGGAGCGCCTCTCCCACAAGCACATCGGAACCGAGCACTTGCTTTTGGGATTGTTACGCGAAGAGAAGTGCTTTGCGGCTGAGATTCTGCACGAACGCGGCTTGAGGCTTTCGACAATTCGAGAGGAACTGGCTCGCACCAGCCAGGAAAAAGCTCAGCCTCAGCGTCAGCGTGAGTCTTCGCTGCTGAGCGAGTTTTCTCGCGACCTCACCCAGGCTGCGATGGATTCTCAACTCGATCCGCTGGTTGGACGTGATGGCGAATTGGAGCGTGTAGTTCAGATTCTCTGCCGCCGCACCAAGAACAATCCTGTATTGATCGGCGAACCCGGCGTGGGCAAGACCGCCATCGTCGAAGGCCTGGCACAGCGCATTGCCGATGGCGAAGTCCCATCATTTCTGGCGGACAAGCGCATTCTGGCTCTGGATCTTTCCTTGATCGTTGCCGGCACTAAGTATCGTGGCCAGTTTGAAGAACGCCTGAAGACCATCATGAAGGAGTTGATGGAGTCGCAGAACTCGATCATCTTCATTGACGAGCTGCACACGTTGGTCGGCGCAGGATCGGCGGAAGGTTCGCTCGATGCTGCCAACATTTTGAAGCCAGCGCTGTCGCGTGGAGAAATCCAGTGCATAGGGGCGACTACCCCCGGCGAGTATCGCAAGTCCATCGAAAAAGACCGCTCGCTTGAACGCCGCTTCCAGGCAGTAAAAGTCCCACCGCCGAATGAAGCCGACGCCACCAAGATTTTGTTCGGGATCAAAGACCGGTACGAGAAGTTTCACGCCGTCACCTACACCGACGACGCCATCAACTTTGCGGTATCGCACTCGAACCGTTACATTCCCGACCGCTTCCTGCCCGACAAGGCAATTGACCTGGTCGATGAAGCCGGCGCCCGCGTAAAGCTGCGTCAGACTTCGCTGCCCGAGGAATTGACCGAGGTGCAGAAGCGAATCAAGTTCATCGTTCACCGGATGGAAAACGCCATCGCGAACCACGAGTTCGAGAAGGCCCGTTTCTATTCTGACGAGGAACGCAAAGAGCGCGAGAACCTGCGCGCTCTTCGCGAAAAATATCATTTGGACGAATCTTCGACCGGCGTAGTCGGCCGCGAGGACATCGAAGACGTGGTTTCGCGCTGGACCGGCGTGCCCGTCACTTCGATCAAGGAAGAAGAAACCCAGAAGCTCCTGCGCATCGAAGAAGAGCTGCACAAGCGAATCATCTCGCAGGACAAAGCCATCAGCGCGCTGGCTCGCGCCATCCGCCGTAGCCGCGCTGGGTTAAAGAACCCGAACCGGCCCATTGGGTCGTTCTTGTTCCTTGGTCCTACGGGCGTTGGCAAAACCGAGGTCGCTCGCACCTTGGCCCAGTTCATGTTCGGTACCGAGAAAGCTCTCGTCCGCTTCGATATGTCGGAGTTCATGGAGAAGCATTCCGTGTCGAAGCTGATTGGCTCGCCTCCAGGGTACGTTGGCTACGAAGAGGGTGGTCAGCTTACCGAGCGGGTGAAGCGCGCTCCTTATTCGGTTGTCCTCCTCGACGAAATTGAGAAAGCGCATCCGGATGTTTTCAACATTCTCTTGCAGGTTTTTGAAGACGGACAACTCACCGACGGCTTGGGCAACACGGTCGATTTCAAAAACACGATCCTCATCATGACCTCGAACATCGGCGCTCGTCACTTGCAGCGCCGCGAAGGCCTTGGCTTCCAGTCGAGCAAGGAAGACATGATCTCGGAAAAGGTCGAGGATCTGGTAAAGAACGAAGTCAAGCGCACGTTTAACCCTGAGTTCCTCAACCGCCTGGACGAGATCATTCTGTTCAGCGCCTTGAGCGAGACCGATCTCATCCAGATCCTTGAGCTCATGGTCAGCCAACTGAACCAGAACCTGGCGCAGAAAGCGATTACCGTCACGGTCACGGACGAAGCCAAGAAGTGGATCCTCAACCAAACGCTGGTAGATCGCAGCTACGGCGCGCGACCGCTACGCAGAGCGCTGCAGAAATACATCGAAGATCCGCTCTCGGAGGCCTTGATCCAGGGCACGATCGCAACCCGGCCGGCGTTTATCGAGGTCTTCCTCGGGGACAACAAGCTGTTCTATCGGCCGGTAGACTCGAAAGAAACCGAAGGCGTGTTGCTGTACGAGAACTAGAAAGAACGAAGACTGTGTGGGGATGGGCGCCTCGCCCGTCTAGGCCGAGCGGGGCTCGGCAGCGGCTTAGCCGCCAGTCAAGAACTGGCGGCTTTTTCTTTTTTCCTCTGTAGAGACGTAGCTTGCTACGTCTCCCCGACGAGCATTCAGAAAAATCCTGGTTCAGCATCCTTTCGCTCGTCTGTGGTGTAATCGAACTGAGGGGCAATCATGAATACACTGATACAGTCCTGCAAGCTTATTCTGTCTACCGTGGCAAGCTTCGCCCTGGCGGCCGCGCTCACCCCAGTCCATGCTCAGCAAACTCCCGATCCACACCAGGTTCCCGTGATGGATGGAGAAGCTGGCCCGTGTTCCGTTGCCTTCACCGTCACTGACGTCAAAGGCGCTCCGGTTTATGACGCGCGCATACGAGTCCACATTGCTTACGGATTCGCGGGCGTGCGCAAGCTCGATCTCGAAGCGGCCACGAATGTCGATGGCAAGACGCAATTCAAAGGACTGCCGGAAAAAGTCAAAGGCGGGACGCTGCTCTTCCGAGCAACGCAGGGCAAGCGGGACGGATCGGCGATCTACGACCCCGCGAAGAATTGCAATGGCCAGCAGAGCTCCATTGTTCTGACCGAGAATTGAGAATCCACCGTCGAGCATCGGCCGCTGCCTGCCCACAAATGCGCTGGATGCTAGAATTAAATTGTCGCAATCACATCCCAGTACATGTTGACTGGCTCTCAAGTTCGGCGCAAATTCCTGGACTATTTCGTCCAGCACGGACACAAAGAGGTCCATTCCTCCTCGCTCGTTCCGGCCAACGATCCCACGCTGCTCTTCACCAATGCCGGGATGAACCAGTTCAAGGACGTCTTCCTCGGCCTCGAAACGCGCGACTACAAGCGCGCCACGACCTCACAAAAATGCGTGCGCGCCGGCGGCAAACATAACGATCTCGAAAACGTCGGCTTCACCAACCGCCATCACACGTTCTTCGAGATGCTGGGCAACTTTTCCTTCGGCGACTATTTCAAGAAAGACGCCATTGCCTACGCCTGGGAACTGATTACTTCGCCGCAATGGTTTGGGATTGCAAAAGACAAACTCTACGTCACCATCTTCAACGGCGAAGGTGGCGTGCCCCGCGACGCCGAAGCTTACGAGCTTTGGGCTGGGCAGGGGGTTCCAAAAGACCGCATCTTCGAATTCGGCTTGAAAGACAATTTCTGGCAGATGGGCGACACCGGCCCCTGCGGCCCCTGCAGCGAAATCCACTACGACATGGGCCCGGCGGCATCCGACCAGGGCCACACCGATTGTGCGTTTGGCTGCGACTGCGGCCGCTACGTCGAAATCTGGAACCTAGTGTTCATGCAATTCGACCGTGACAGCAGCGGCAAGCTGAATCCATTGCCAAAACCATCGATAGACACGGGCATGGGCCTGGAGCGAGTAACAGCGGTCCTGCAAGGCGTAATTTCGAATTACGAGACGGATTTGTTCACCCCGTTAATCAAGCGAGCAACCGAACTGACAGCTGTTGAGACCGCCGTCAAAGTCTTAGACCGGAAGCCGGTCCAACATGTTGCTGCTTCGCTCCGCGTGATCGCTGACCACTCCCGCGCGGCAACTTTTTTGATCTCGGATGGAGTGCTGCCCTCGAATGAGGGCCGCGGCTACGTGCTACGCAAGATTATCAGGCGGGCTGTGCGACATGGACGCCTTCTTGGCGCAGAAAACCCCTTTCTGTCACAGATGACACTCGCTGTTTGTGGTCTCATGAGCGACGCGTATCCAGAATTGGCCGAAAACGCGGGTCGTATCTCTCGAATAGTTCGTGCCGAGGAGACGCGTTTCGCACATACGCTCAAGGAAGGATTGGTCCGATTCGAGGCTTCTATCAAAGACGCACAGAGATGGCTGTCAGGTACCAGCGACGAGAATCTTCGCATCGTCATGAATAACCTGTATGGCCGACCAGTAACCGACGAAGAAATGCACTGGATGCGCGCTAGGGGACGTATTTTAGAGGGGGATGACGCTTTCAAACTTTACGACACATTCGGTCTGCCCATTGATTTCTTGGTCGATGCTTCCCGAGATTCGGGAATCCTGTTTGACCGAGCCGGTTTCGACCGCGCCATGACCGAGCAGCGCGAGCGCGCTCGCGCCTCCTGGAAAGGAGCCGCGAAGCAAACCGCGAACCCCGCCTACCAGCAGCTTCCGAAATCAGAATTCGAAGGCTACCGCCAAACTCGCTCCGACAGCTGCGAGGTCCTCGCTATCATTCACAACGGCCAAGGCGCACAGCAGCTCAGGCCCGGAGACGAAGGCGAAATTATCCTTGACCACACGCCGTTCTACGCCGAATCTGGCGGGCAGGTCGGCGATCGCGGATGGCTCTACTCCGACGACCACAACACCATCGTCGCCGAAGTCAAAGGCTGCTACGCCCCGATTCAAGGCGTTCGCGCGCACCAGGTCATTGCCAAGCAACCAATACATGTGGGCGACAAAGTCGACGCCGTCGTCAACGCCGACATCCGCCAGTCCACCATGCGCAACCACACCGCCACGCATCTGCTTCAAGCTGGGTTGCGCGAAGTTCTGGGCAAGCACGTGAAGCAGGCGGGGTCGCTAGTTGCCCCGGATCATCTCCGTTTTGATTTCTCGCACTTCACCAGCGTGGCCGATGAAGAACTTCAGGACATCGAAGACCTGATCAACAAAGAAGTCCTTCGCAACGAAAAGGTCGAAGTCATCGAGAACGTGCCGATCGATGTCGCCATCAACGAGTACAAGGCTATGGCCTTGTTCGGGGAAAAGTATGGCGACCGCGTGCGCGTCATCAAGATCGGCGATTTCTCGACCGAACTCTGCGGCGGCACGCACACCAACGCGACCGGAGAAATCGGCCTGATTAAAGTTCTAAAAGAAGGCAGCGTTTCTTCCGGGGTCCGGCGCATTGAGGCCGTCACCGGCGAAGGCTCGCTTCGGCATTTCCGTCAGGACCATCAGTTGGAGAGCGTTGTTGCCAGCTTCGTCGGGCCCACCCTTTCGGAAAAGACGCGAAAGGATGGGGCACCCGCGGTTAGAGAAATCGCCTCTCCCGCCGAGGCGCTGAAGCTCGAACTCGACAAGAAAGACTCCGAGATCAAACGCTTGCAGCGCGAACTGGATCAGGCGCGAATGAAGTCAGCTTCATCGACCGTCGCATCGGTCACCGACAAGATCAAAGACATCCACGGCGTCAAAGTGCTGGCGCACCGCGTGGACAATCTCGAACGGACGCAGATGCGGGCGCTCGTAGACCAACTTCGCGACAAGCTGGGCTCGGGCGTGGTAGTGCTGGGTTCGGCGAATAACGGCAACGTCGCGCTTATCGTCGGAGTGACCAAAGATTTGACCAGCCGCGTTCAGGCGGGAAAGGTCATCGCCAAAGTGGCGGAGAGGGTCGGGGGAAAAGGCGGCGGAAGGCCGGACTTAGCCGAGGCAGGCGGGAAAGATCCTGGATCCCTCGATGCAGCGCTGAGCGAGGCTTATAGCGTGGTGGATCGGTTGTTGGCTTCGAGTTAGTGTTGCGATTGCCCTGATTTTGACATAGCCATCTTAAATAGCTATAGTTATTATATGCAAGTAAGCGTTGCCGACGCAAAGAACAAGCTGCCAGAGCTGATTAAGGCCGTCGAAGACGGGCAACCGGTAACCATCTGCCGCCGGGGCGTGCCAGTGGTAGACATTGTGCGCACCAAGAAACCGGCCCGCAAGAAACGCACTCTGGGAACGCTGAAGGGCAAGATTCAAATTCTCGACCCGAACTGGTGGAAGCCCATGACGGACGACGAAGTGGAAGATTTCCTGGCGGGACGGCTCTGAAGTGCGTCTGCTTCTGGATACGGCAGTTCTTATCTACGCCGTTGAATCGCCAGAACGGCTCAGCAAACGCGCAGCGACCGCTCTAAAGAACGCCCAAAATATTCTCGAGCTCAGCGCAGTTTCTCTCGCAGAGATCGCAATCAAGGCAGCCGTGGGCAAGCTGAAACTGTCCGCTGCCGCTGTGCATCAGGCGGTTCAGGATTTGGACGTTCGAACCCTCTCCTATACCGCCGAACATGCCTTCCAGCTTTTCGAGTTGCCCTTTCATCACAGCGATCCGTTTGATCGACAAATTATTGCCCAAGCTCTCGCCGAGCAGATTCCGGTTGTAACGCCTGACGAAAAGTTTGGGCTTTATCAGGGAATCAAGGTAGTGTGGTGAAAGCGCCTTGAATGGCTAAACGCCGTACCGGCGCGGGTATATAAAACGTCGTCGACACGATGTTATGGGGCGATGTCCCAACTTTGTTTTCCGCGACGCAGGCTTGGAATTTCCTATGGATGACCGCATACGGTTCATCACGCATCAGGGCAAGCAGATTTTATTCGTGGACTTATCCAACTGCTCAGCCGCTGAAGTGCTTAAGATTTCCCGTATCGTCCCCCGCTATGTCATGACTGAGCCGCGCGGCTCCCTACTGTTGCTGGCAGATTTTACCGGGGCTGAATTCGATCGTGAGGCCATAACCAGTATGAAGGAGAGCGCGGTCTTCGACCGGCCTCATATCAAGAAGTCGGCCTGGGTGGGGACGGAGAATCTGCCCCGGGTGTTCTACGAACACATCAAAATCTTCTCCCAACGAGATTTACCGACGTTCAAAACGCGTGAAGAGGCAATAGACTGGCTGGTGAAAGATGAGTGATTTGCGAATCGGCAGAATGCATTTACCGCAGAGTCACAGAGTCACAGAAGAAAAATAAAAAAAACTTCTCTGTGACTCTGTGTCTCTGTGGTGAGGGCAACTAGCTTCTCCACTTCAACGTGACCGGCCCGGGCATGGGATGCCTAATCTCCCCGCCGTTGCGGCGTGATTCCAGATATGCTGCCTTCAACTGGAAATACCACTTCGCGGGGCGGTCCGCATCGTCGATCAGCATGAGGTGCGGGTTGTGCTTCAGGCCTCCGGATTGATTCTCCATGGTCTGCCGGTCCTGTTCGACGAACTTCGCAAACACAAATTTGAGCAAGGTCGCTCCCAAGGGCATCCAGCGAAAAATATTCCAGCAAGCCACTACATCAATGCGGCAATGGTTGCGGGTGATGGGCGTCACCGTGGTCAGGCTGGAGAACCAGTACTTCCCTGCCCGGATGGTCTCCAGGCGCAAGTTGGGCAGCACAAAATCAATAGTAGTCGTGATCGAATCCGCATCCGCGTAAAGCCGTAGCAGTTTGTACGGCGCGCTGTTCGAGCTGGGAGTGTGGGCGCTCATGCGAAAGCCCATGGGGATGGGCTCGAAATTTTTTTGCTTCTCGTGGATGCTGTGGCGGCTGCGCCACCACCACGCCTGGTGGACAAACGGCCCGTGCGCCGGGTCCATGAGACCAATGATGCCGTGGTCCACACTGCATGGTAAGTCGGCGGTGAGATGGGCGATTTTGTACTCTCCGTCGAAAGTCGGTACGCGCGGGGCCGGAGAGGACGGCTCCGTTGCTTTGCTGAAACCGGCGCTGGCGGGAGGCGGCTCGGGAACAAAAACCCAGATGTAATCGTCGTAATCTTCACAGCCATAGCTCCCGGCATAGATACGGTCCACTTTCATCTCTTGATCGGAAGTCAGCGAAGGGATTAGCTGGCACTGGCCAGTGTGAGCGTCGAACTTCCAGCCGTGGTAGCTGCATTCCAACTGACTGCCGTCAAACCGTCCATACGAAAGCGGCATCCCCCGGTGCGGACAGGCATCGCGCAATGCAAACGGCTTTCCTCGGCGATCGCGGCCGATGACCAGCGGGATCTCCAGCAGCATGGTTTTATGAAGATGGTTCCGGGAGACCTGCTCGCTGGGCAGAGCGCGATACCAGAAGCCATACAGCATGAGGGAGTCTGGCGTTTGGCGTTGGGAGGCTTCCAATTCGGTCGCTTCTAATTCGGTCGTTTCCGGTTTGCCCATGGGGAATTACAGGCAGCGTACTACAGCAGAGAAAGTTTGTGGAGGACGGGCGTCCTCGCCCATCTTGGAGGAGCTCAGTCCCAATGGTACTCATGCACCGCCTGTAGCTTTGGACGGGCGAGACGCCCGTCCTCCATTGAGACGTTACTTTCCGGCAACACTATGTTTTTAAAAGACTTATGCAGATTACCATCGTGGTTCAACGCTCCTTTGGTAAGTTGCCTCCTCGCCTTTGGTGACCCTATAATCGATACACTCTGGTTTTAGGATTCTCCGTCAGGTTCCGGGTGGGCAGGCGCAGGTTTTTTGTCTGCGTCGAGTTCGTCACGTGAATGGTCGACGCTGACCGTTCTCTGTGGGTAGTTGGCGCCCGGCTATGCGAAAACAGCTGCAACTCGCCCTGATGGCTAGTTCCGTAATCGCGATCTTCCTTTCACTCACCACGCCATACGTGCAGGCGGAGGCCGATTCCGGCAGCGGTCATGCCGCGATCACGAGCAGCACCGACGATGGCGGCCGGAAAGTCTATGTCAATGAATCCTTTCCGGTGGTTACGAAGCGTTCCGAAGCTTCCGTCCGCCGCAGTTCCCTGGCATTCTGGAGCACCACCGAACGCCGGTGGAAGCCGGTCCCTTCCGCCAACGTCCGGGCAGCTCGCTCGGCGGCCGCGGAGGTGAACCACTATCTCGGCGAGACGCCGGGCGAAAACTCCAGCGAGGCCCTGTCGAGCTTGGTTCGTGGAAAGCCTTTTTCTCCGCAGGATATCGATGCCGCCATCGATCAGGCCGCCTCGCGGCACAACGTCGATCCCAACCTAGTACGTGCCGTCATCAAGGTGGAGTCGAATTTCAATCCCAATGCGGTTTCCCGCAAGGGCGCAATGGGGCTGATGCAACTGATGCCACAGACGGCACGGCAGCTGAAAGTGGCAAATCCGTTTGATCCGCAACAAAATGTCGATGCCGGGGTTCGTCATTTAAAGCAGCTCATGGAGAACTATGGAGGCGACGTCAAGCTGACCCTGGCCGCCTACAACGCCGGTCAGGGCGCGGTGGCGCGTAGCGCAGGGGTGCCGCATTTTGCCGAAACCCGCAACTACGTGAAGCGTATCACGCAACTGTATTACGGGGGATCGGACCCAGGTTCTCACTTCCTGGAAAGTCCTATGCATGATCCAATTCATGTGGAGAGGGATACCCGGGGCGTGCTTCACATTAGCAACACTGAATGAGAGAGCCAGCATCTTAGTAGCGAATAAGTTCCCAGGCATCCTAGGTAATCCGTTTCTAGGTTTTGATCGCGAGTACGGGCCGTTCAAGTGAAGAATTCAGGTCGAATTCAATGCGTGCTGCGCTGGAGTGCGGCTGTCGTCGCACTGCTCGTCCCGGCGATGGCCGCGCATGCCCGCGTGCACAGATCGGGATCCTGGGCCGAGTCGCAATTTGCCGCCGCCGAGCACATGCAGGAGGCGCTGGAGGGCCAGCCCATCGAGAGCCGGACCCGGCTCGACTATGAGCGCGTGATCAATGCCTATCGGCGGGTTTACCTGGGCGCGCCAAGTTCGCGACGCGCCGATCCCAGCGTGGTTGCTGCCGCCCAGATGACGGAAGAAATGGGCCGACGCTTCAACGACTCCGACGTTTTGCGCTCCTCCATCCAGCAATACGAATTCCTTCGCCGCGAGTACCCTGGCAGCAAGTTCCGCTTCGACGCGCTGTTCAGGATAGGTGAAATCTATAAAGACGATCTCCACGAGAAGACTCGGGCCGATGCCACGTTCGAGGAATTTTTGCGGCGTTATCCCCGCAACCAATTCGCGGAGGCAGCGCGGCAAGCGCTGGCCGAGCCTGCGCAACCGCAGGCCAGCCTAAGACCGAAGCATCCGAAGCGCGCCGCTCACAGGGATTCGCAGGAGCTCAAGGCTAGCTCTGACCTCGATGCCGATGCGGACGACAATACGGCCCAAAACAATTCGACCAAAGAGAACGAACCCGCTGAGGTCAGCAACGGAAAAACATCGCGAGTGATTGGGATCCGTCACTGGTCGACGCCAGACTACACACGGGTTGCGATCGATCTCGAACAAGGCGTCAAGTTTGAGTCGCAGCGAATCGATCATCCCGATCGTGTGTTCTTCGACCTGCTGAACACCCAACTCGATTCCAAGCTGACGGGCAAAACCTTCGATGTGAGCGATGGCCTGCTGAAAGACATTCGAACCGCGCAGTTCAAAGCCGGACGGACGCGGGTCGTGCTCGATCTCGACGAACTTTCTGACTTCAATGCTTCCCTGCTGTCGAATCCATCGCGGCTTATCATCGATATCCACAACAAAAACAGCCACAGCGAAATCGTCCTTAATCAGCCCACTGACAACGCTCCCGCGAATGAAGTTGCATCGTTGATCGATGCCGCCGAGACCAACAAGCCGGCAGACAAGACCATGCAGGATTTCACAGGCAATGTTGACGAATCTGAGGCAAGAACGGCGGTTGACAAGCCAGTCCGCCGAAATACTGTAACGACCAAGAACGGAATCAAGAAGACGATTGTCGATGCGGACGATGAAGAGCCGACGGTGAAAGACAAAGACACGCTGGCGAAACTCGACCCGCCCGAAATCGGGCCCGCAAAGATCAAGCCGGCCAGCGTCGACACCGTTTCGAGTGCGCCTACGCCCGCCGATCGCATCAAGAGTCCTCCCAAAAACAAGCGCAAAGCGGCAACCGCTGACCTTGACGTCCGCGAAGCCCAACCGACCGCCAGTGGCGACCGTTCCCTGATCCGAGCGCTTGGATTGAAGATTGGAAAAATCGTTATCGACCCCGGCCACGGAGGCCACGATACCGGCACTATCGGCCCTAATGGTCTAGAGGAAAAAGATCTGGTTCTCGACGTGAGTCGCCGCCTGGGCAAACTGCTGCAGACCCGGCTTGGGGCGGAAGTCATTTACACCCGCAAGGACGATACCTTTATTCCACTCGAGACTCGAACCGCGATTGCAAATCAGGAAGCTGCGGATCTTTTTGTTTCCGTCCATGCCAACTCCAGTCATGATCCCGACGCGCGCGGCGTGGAAACCTACTACTTGAATTTCACATCGTCGCCGGAAGCGCTGGAAGTTGCAGCGCGCGAAAACGCAGTCTCAGAAAAGTCGATTCATGAACTTCAAGACCTGGTGAAAAAGATAGCCCTGAAAGAGAAGATCGAAGAGTCGCAGGAGTTCGCCTCCGACGTACAGCGCTCTCTGCATACTGGTCTTGCCGCCAAGAATCCGGGGGAACGCGACCGCGGCGTGAAAAAGGCTCCCTTCATCGTACTCATCGGAGCCAATATGCCATCCATCCTGGCGGAGATTTCCTTCCTCAGCAATCCGGGCGACGAACGTCGGCTGGACACCGCCGACTACCGCCAGAAGATTGCCGAATCGCTCTATCGCGGCATCGCCAAATACGTCAGCGGGCTGAGCGGAGTCAAAGTCGCCAGCAAAATCGACAAAGGCGAGGGACAGTAGTCGCCCCGTTTCGCTCCTCTTCGAGTGTGCGACCCCTATCATGCCAGCGAAAATAACCGGTCGTATAAGGGCGTGGCTTCGCGCTGCAGAAAAACCTGGCGTCCGGAGCCTTGAAGGGGCGCGGCTTCCAGCCCGCGCCTGCACATCGTTTTTAACGACTTACGGCACGGCTGGGAAGCCGTGCCCTTTCAAACCCTAAACGCCGAGATTGAGTTTTCTGTAAAAGCGGGTTTTCAGCAGCCTAACTATGGAACTGTGCCGGTCGGCTCGCGTGACGCAAATCGGACTTTCAGCGTCTTGATCTCATACGGCTTGGTGTGCACGGTGACGGCGTCATTGTGCACGGCAATATCGGCAATCGATTTCTCCATCAGATCGGTTTCTGCCGCTGACTGCGCCCCTGCAGGAAGCCGGAGTTTCACATCCGCCTCTTTCCCGGCCCACTCATAAAAACGCAGGATCAGAGAATTATCTTCCTCGGATTTTTTCATCGCGGTCAGCACCACGTTGTCCGGTTCAACGCGCACGAAAGAATGTTCGGCCGGAAGTGTGCCCTCATGTTTGTGCGGTTGCACAGCGATCAGCTTGTAATTCAGCTCGTATCCGCGCCGTACCGTCTGAGCCTCGCGCCAACTTCCGCCGTGCGGATATAGAGAATAAGTAAATTCGTGATGACCCTCGTCGGCATGAGGATCAGGCCATTCCGGCGAACGCAGCAGCGAGAGCCGCAGCACATTGCCCTTCACATCGTATCCGTACTTGCTGTCATTGAGCAGACTGAATCCGTGTTTGCCGTCCGAAAGGTCAGCCCAGCGGTGCGCCGGGACTTCGAATTTGGCCTGCTCGGCCGGAGTATTCCGAGTGGTCGGACGTTCAATCGAGCCGTAAGGAATTTCAAACGTGGCCTTGTCACTATGGGCGCTCAAAGGAAACGCGACTTTCAGCAGAATGTGTTTCTCGTGCCAGTCTACCTGCATCTTCACATCGACCCGTGGCACCCCGGCGTATACCGTGATGTCCTGCACGAAGGTGGAATTCTGGAAATGCTTCTTGACGCGGATTACAGCGCGGAGTGGGCCACTCTCAACCAACTTCACTTCGTCGGCTTTATCTACGTCCCAACGTTGTTTCTCGAAATCGGCATCGATGTTCCACGCGTCCCATTTTTGGGGTTTATCGTAGAACGCTTGCAGGAGATTTCCGCAAGCGAAGTTCTTTGGGCCACCAGTATCGGTTTCGGATGGAGCTAGCGCTTCCGTCTGACTTCGTAGATCGGAAAGGCTGGTGATGCATCCGGTTTGCGGATCGACCTTGACTTGCACGTCGGCGTTTTTCAATGTCATCTCGGAAGCCTCAACCACCTGGCCATATTTCACTCCTGAGGAGACTTCAGTCTTTGCCGCTGAACGCACAAAATAGGTCTTGTACCCCATTGAGGGTGTACTCGCGAGCATGAGAAGACGCGCCCGGTTCGTGGCTGAGTCCATTGCAAGCAGTTGCGACTCGACTGGTTGGCCTGCCGCGTCCACCACTTTGACCTCCTGAGCGTGAGCGGGAAGCTGAGCTTCGATTTCGATGACTTCCGTTCGCGGCCACGATAAAGAATTGAAAACCACAACCGGCACACCGTCTCCTTGGGCGTTGACGTGAGCGAGGATTTCGTCGAGCGCTCCATCGGTAACTTCCTTGGCCGAACGGGCAACATCTTCCAGGTTTCGCCTGGCGTCGAGATAGTTCACCGCAATTCCGGAGCCCGGCATGACGTCGTGAAAATGATCGAACAGCAGATTCTTCCAGGCGAGTTCGAACTGATCCCGCGCATACGGACGGCCCAAGAGCAAAGCCACAGAGGCAAACTTCTCCGCATCGAGCATCAGTTCCTCATCGCGTCGAATTCGCTGCTTCGTGTCCGCTTGCGAGGTGTACACGCCGCGGTGATATTCAAAGTAAAGTTCGTCCTGCCACACCGGCACTTTGAGTTTGGGGAGTTCCTTATTTAGATCAGCGAAGAATTCTTTGGCGGTGCTGAAGTCAATTTTCGGAAAGACTCTGTTCGGATCGCGCAGACGGTTGGCTTCATCAAGCATGGTCCGGGTCGGGCCGCCGCCATGGTCGCCGATTCCGTACAAGTAAAGCATCTGCGGCGAATCGCTGATCCTGGGTCCGTAAATTAACGGGGCATAAAACGACAGATCCTGAGTCATCTGCTCCGGATCGAATTCATTGGCGTATTCGTGGGGAAAGTAGGTCAGAAGACGGCTGCCATCGGGCGCTTCCCACCAGAACAGCCGATATGGGAACTTGGTGTAGTCCGTCGCCCAAAGCAGCTTGCTGGTCACGAAATAATCGATGCCAGACTTCTTGTAGATCTGCGGAAGCTGCCAGTTGTATCCAAAGGAATCCGGATTCCACCCGATCTTAATGTCCGCGCCAAAGTTCTTTTGAAAATATCGTTTGCCGACCAGAATCTGGCGGACCAGCGACTCGCCGTCCGGCATATTCAGATCAGGCTCGACCCACATACCACCGATGACCTCCCACCGACCCTCTTTCACTCGCTGCTTGATCTGCTCGAACATGTCCGGATATTTTTCCTGCATCCATTCATAGGTTCGCGCCGAAGACATGGTGAACTTGAAGTCCGGATACTCGCGCATCAAATCCAACACACTCTGAAACGTATTGCGCACCACTTCGACCGTCTCCGTCCACGGCCACAACCATGCCATATCGATATGCGAGTTCCCGACCGCGCGGACGGTGAACTGTTTCAACCACGCGTTCAACGGTTGCAAGTTGCTTTGCGCCTGGCGCAACGAAGCGTCGAAGCCGGCCTGGTCGCCCTTCTCAAGCGGCGAAAAATCGATAGCTTTGACGGCCGCGTCGAGTTGCTGCTGGCGGTCTGCGCGGCCTTCTTCGTAGGCGGCAATCATTGGACGCGCCGCCAGTATTTCCATTCGCAGCATTGCCGGATCTGGACGGCCAGCGGCGGGCTCGATCCTCAATTGAGCGTGATGAAATAGTGTTTCAACCTCCGGAGCATCAATGCGCACCGCGATCAGAAACTTCTGCCCCGGCTGCGCATTCTCAGTAAGCGGGATCGGCTGCTGCATGTCGTCATCGCCTCGCGACACCAGCGCTCCGTTCGAAAATACCGCTATCGTGACCGGTCCTTTGTTGTTCCATGCGAAGTCGAACCGGAGGTCCAACTTCACGCGAGCGCCGAGCACCGCATAGCCGTTGATTTTCTCCGGAATCTCGACCCAGCGGCGCATCACGCGGGGTCCGGTTGACCATTTGTCCCCCACTCTTACGGTCTCCCAGCTGGCATCATCTAAAGACGAATCTTCGGGATGCGCGACATCCGTGTGAAAACGCCATTCCGTGAAAGGCAAAGACGTCAGCGATTCCAGGCGATCCAAAGTTGGCTGGTATGGGTCGGTTGAGCGTTGGGTCGAAGATGGTTGTTGAGCAGAGACTGAGATGGCTGCTACAAGGGAAAGAACTGCACACACGATCCATCGCTTCACCGGACGTCCTCCGTCATTAATTCGGCTGAATAAGTGAAGGAATAGGGTACTCGTCCAGATTGCATCTTGCCAGCGCTGGCGAGTTCCGGCCCTAGCCGCCGGCAATCGCCCCTATGATGAGAAACGGCTCCTTCCCCGAAGCGACCGCTTCCGGAAGGGACGCGTCGGGTGATTCGTGGGAGAGATCCTCTTCGCAGGCGAAGAACCTCAGGAACGGGCGGCGCTGTTGCGTAACATGATCGCGGATCGTTCCGCGCAGCATGGGATAGCGGGCTTCGAGCGCGTCGAGAACCGAGCGCTGCGTAATAGGACCCTCGACCTCGATCGTCACCTCGGCGCCGACGTGGGCGAGGGTTCGCAGATGTTGAGGAAGCATGAGTCGGATCGTCATAGTTACCGGTTTACTCCCGGCTCAGGTGGAATCCAGGAGGGGAGGGGCACCGGAAAAAATGCCAGCCGCAGCAGTTCTCGCGCGACGCGTGCTTCGGGCCACTCGGGATGTTCGCGCCGGATCCCCTCCTGGCAAGTTCACGGGCGAACAAGCTCATCTCAAACGCCAGCAGGAGCCGCTGTTCTCCCGACATTGCCCGCAGAATTTCGAACTGGACAGCTTGCGCAGCGGGGCTAGTGTCGGTGTGGGGCATGGTGAATGTTAGCACGGGGTTCCCCGCTGGACAGCGCTCGTAAAGCCTTATCAAAACGG
The DNA here is from genome assembly GCA_963832245.1 of uncultured Acidobacteriota bacterium. Classification (GTDB taxonomy): domain Bacteria; phylum Acidobacteriota; class Terriglobia; order Terriglobales; family Acidobacteriaceae; genus JABDBE01. The sequence goes on along the minus strand of CAWHTG010000002.1, from coordinate 922,066 downwards.
ATTCCGAATCGTCAGTTGCCGATTGATGATCTGCCCATCCTGCAAATCTTCGGAATAAAGCGTCTTGCACCCAGCCTCCAGAGCGGCGGAAGCTATCAGCGCATCGTAGATGCTATATCCATACCTTTCTGCAATAGCGAGTGCTACTTTGTGCGTATCGAGCGAGATTGGAACGGGGTCGGGGCACAAAATGCAAATGAGATCCACAAACTCATTTACTTGTTTCCAGGACATACCCAGCTTGCGACGTGCCACCGAGACGAACTCCTTCAATGATTGAATACTTACAACGCTGCCGCTTGCCAGCAGTGCCTCGGCTTTGGACGCGCGAGGATCGTTCTTCGCCACCGCATAGATCAATACGTTGGTGTCGAGAAAATGTTTAGCGGGCATTCGCCTCTGCCCGGTCGAATACAAACCCCGCTGGCAACGGACGACGCAGCCGGCGCAAGCGTTCGAGAGCCCGCTGTCGGGCGGGATCGCGGCGCACTTCAAATTCCCGTTTGTTCGCGATCCTAATTTCGATCTGATCGCCCTCTTTCAAATTGAGAGCTTCCACAACTTCCGAAGGGAGCCGCACCGCGAGACTGTTCCCCCATTTGGAAACCTGCATAATGCCTCCGATCAGAAGTGATCTACATTGCCATTGTATATCTTTCAGCGAGAGGAAGCAAATAGCCTGATCTTGGGGACAATCTCAGCTCAGCGTTTGCACCTCGACCGACAGCACTGCCGGCAAGTCCCTCACGATTGCGTTCCAGCTGTCTCCGGCATCGGCCGAGGCGTACACCTGGCCGCCGCTGGTGCCGAAATATATGCCGCACTTGTCGAGCGAGTCGACGGCCATGGCGTCGCGCAGCACGTTGACGTAGCAGTCTTTTTGCGGCAGACCTTTCGTCAGCGCCTCCCACTCATTTCCGCCGCTACGGCTGCGGTAGACGCGCAGCTTGCCCTCGTGCACATAGTGTTCCGAATCGCTCTTGATTGGGACAACGTAAACCGTCTCCGGCTCGTGCGCGTGAATGTCGATCACAAACCCGAAGTCGGTTGGCAAGTTTCCGCTTACCTCCACCCATTGGTCGCCGGCATTATCGCTGCGCATCACGTCCCAGTGTTTCTGCATGAACAGCACGCCTGGACGCTTCGGATTCATCGCCACGTGGTGCACGCAATGGCCGATCTCGGCTTTGGGATCAGGGATGTATTGCGAACGCAGTCCTTGATTGATCGGCTTCCACGATTTGCCGCCATCGTCGGTGCGAAACGCGCCCGCGGCTGAGATAGCGATGAACATCCGCTGAGGATTGCTCGGATCCAGGATGATGGTATGCAGACACAAGCCTCCCGCGCCGGGCTGCCACTTGGGACCAGTGCCGTGGCCACGCAGCCCGGGAACCTCCTTCCAATTCTGTCCGCCATCGGTCGAGCGAAACAGAGCGGCATCCTCCACTCCGGCATAAACCGTCTCCGCCTCGGTCAACGAAGGCTCCAGATGCCACACTCGCTTGAACTCCCACGGATGCTGCGTCCCGTCATACCACTGGTGAGTGGTAAGCGGCTTCGCAGCAGCGTCATAGGCGAACTTGTTGCTCTCGCTCTTGGGTGGACCGGGGGCTGGCGCCTCGCCTGCCGGTGTTCCCGGCTGATGCCAGGTCTTGCCTCCGTCGTCTGATCGCTGGATGATCTGCCCGAACCAGTCGCTGGTTTGCGATGCGTACAACCGATTTGGATCGGCCGGCGAGCCCTTCATGTGATAAATCTCCCAGCCCGCGAAATGCGGGCCGCTGACATCCCATTTCTCGCGCTTGCCGTCCGCGGTCAGGACGAACGCGCCCTTGTGTGTGCCCACCAACACGCGTACCTTGCTCATTCTTTACCCCTCCTTGTTTTCATTCACCGCGATAAGCTCGCTTCAAACCTTCAATGTCAATCTTGGTCATTTGCAGCATGGCTTTGAAGACCCGCTGTGACTTCACCGGGTCTTTGTCGCCCATCAGTTCCATCAATGCCTTGGGAATAATTTGCCACGATACGCCAAATTTGTCCTTCAGCCACCCGCATTGGACATCTTTTCCTCCTGCCAAGAGCTTGTTCCACAATTCATCTACTTCTGCCTGCGTCTCGCAGTTTACAAAGAACGATATGGCTGGGGAAAAAGTGTAGTGCGGGCCGCCGTTCAGCGCTATGAAGTCTTGCCCTTCGAGTTGGAAAGTAACCGTCATCACGGTTCCTTTCGGACTCGGCCCTGCGTCTCCGTAGCGGGCAATGTTCAGGATTTTCGAGTTCTTGAAAACGGAAGTATAAAAGTTCGCTGCCTCTTCGGCATTGCCGTCGAACCACAAGAATGGAGTTATTTTTTGCATACGTTTCTCCGTTCACAAATCCGAGATTGCGCCGCCGAGAGCGGACGTCAGTAGGCATCCATGGCTGCAGCCGTTCCATCTGACCACTTTGCGACCGGAATCAGGAACACGGTCACCATGGCCGCGGCTGGTGCACTCTTTTTCATTGGTCTACATTACCGGAGCAGATGTCCCATCTGACCACCTGCCCACGGGGACAATGAAGACGTCTATGGGTTGAGCCCCCCTGAACTGTGGATTCAGCATGACTGGAGAGCCGGGCAGATCTGCCCCCAAAATACTACCGTCTGTTGGTGGAACGTAAAACATGAGATGGGCCACATTGTGATCGTCGGCATCCGTAAGGTACGCTTCCTTCGACATCATGTAGCTTATGGCTCCCGGTTCCAGGGCGGGCAGTTCTTTCTTCTCGAATGCAGTTTTCGTACCATCGATGATCTGAGCTTTGGATTGCCCGGTCAATGCCATCTCCGTCCTCTTGTAGGTGATAGGCAGGACGGATCGCGCGGCGGGTGGATTGAAGCAGATCGGACCTCGTATCTTGGGGTTCCAAAATTCGGGATGGTCAGACGGGGCCATCCACGACCGTTCGACGACACACACGAAACCGTTCTTGCCTTCGACCGCCGTTTCGTAGCCATGCCGCCCGAGAACCAGGATCTTTGCGTCGCGTGAAATCGAATCCGGAGCTGCGCTACGCGCCAAAGCTATCTCGGCGCTGCGATCCGTCATCAGGTATTGGTCAAGCGGGGCCATACTCGGATACGCTGTTTTGGCATCCAGCGCTTGCGCCCGCCAGGTGCCTAGCACGACAGCCAGGGCGAAGGCTGCCAATGCGAATGTCCTAGCCATCTTCCTGTTCATTGATCGCTCCTGAATTACGGGATTCCAAATTCGAGCCTGCGCTGTGAAAACATAGGCGCAGGCTCGATTGCTGTCGTTAGTCTCGCTGCTTCATCAGCTCTACGCGGCCTTTTGCATCTGGCCACGCATCTGCTTCATGAAGTCGCGCATTTTAGCGATGTGACCGGGCGAGCGCTTCTCCATCCAGACCTCAAAACGTTGGGCCGCCTTTTCCAGATGCGCGAGGAACTGCTTATTGGCCCATTGTTCTCGCCCTTCCGCGATGGTTGGCTTAATCCGCTCCCAGACCCCGAAGAATTCACCGCTGGTTTCGAAGAACAGGTCCTCGTGAAGCAGACCGTAATTCAGTAAAGCGCAAGTCTGCTCCCAATAGCTGGCCACCATCATGAAGTTGGTGCCGCCTTCTGTCCCGGGCGCGGCGGCTCGCATCGCGTCGTTCCAATTGTCGGCGAAGTAGTTCTTGAAGAACCAGTCGCGGGCTTGCCGAAGCCGGGCCTCGCGGCGCTCTTCAAAGACCTGCAGGTGGAGTTGTGCTTGTTCGTGCGTAGGTGTTGTTGCCATGATTTTTATCTCCTTAAAGTTTTTTATTATGTTTTTGTGAATTGACTGGGTTGAGTTTCAATTTCATGTTTTTCCGCTTATTTCATAGACTGCAATTCGCCCCCTTTGGCTTGGGTTCCAGGATAATTTTCTTGCCACCTGGAACCAAGAAACTATGCTTTCTGCCCGCAGTTAATCATCCAGGGTATCCCGAACCGATCGACGAGCATACCAAATCGCACGGCCCAAAATGTCTCCTGGAGAGGCATCTGAATCGTTCCGTTTTCCGCCAACGCCTGAAATATCCGCTCGGCCTCTGCCTTGTCCTTGAGGTCGAGTTTTACAGAAAAGCCTCGCGGTTTCTGATAACGATCGGGTGGAACGTCACAACCCTGCAACAGACTGCCGTCCACGTCCAGCGTGGCGTGGATAATTTTGTCGCGCCACTCCGCGGGGACGTGAGTTTCAGCCGGCGTCCCCGTGTGTCTCCACAAGCCAACGATTTTTCCCTCCAGGCACGCCTCATAGAATTTGAATGCTTCCTCGCATTGGCCGTTGAAAGTGATATGAGAATTCAATTGCATAATGCTCCTAGGGCTAGTCAGTCGGCAGGTCCGGGATTTCTACCACAGGCCGAATTTCGACCGTGCCCTTGCGTGCGCCCGGAATGCGTCCGGCAATTTCGATCGCCTCGTCCAGATTCTTGGCTTCGACCATGAAGTAGCCGCCAAGTTGTTCCCGAGTCTCCGCGAATGGACCATCGGTCACCAGCCGTTTGCCATTGCGCACCTGAACGCTCGTCGCCGTCGACACCGGCTGCAGCGGCGAGGCACCCAGGTATTGACCATTCGATTTGAGCGTATGCGCAAGCTGTGTCGATTCCCCGTAACAGCGCTGGCGCTCAGGCTCGGTCCAGACCTGCTCGTCGGCGTAAATCAGCAACATGTACTTCATCTCTGTGCCTCCATCACTAAGTCAAAGGGTTTCTTCCCCAGTTCGAGCACCGCTTTTTATTGAAAGCGTAAACCACCGAGTCGCACACCACGGCTACTTCTTCGCCGCCAGTTGCGCACGGAGACGCTGATCTCGTTCCTTAATCTCAGGTGTCGCCGCAGCGCCAAATTCCTCAATCTCGAAGATCTGTCGAATCTCGACCTCGGCCCCACCTCCAAAGGGGCTGCGTTTGAGCCACTCGATCGCCTCTTCCATCGATTTCGTCTGCCATATCCAAAAACCGGCGATCAGTTCCTTGGTCTCAGCGAAGGGTCCGTCGATCACCGTGGGCTTGCTTCCGGAAAACTTAACCCGCTTGCCTTTGGAACTCGGGTGTAGCCCCTCTGCCGCGAGCATTACGCCGGCCTTGACCAGTTCTTCGTTGAACTTGCCCATCGCATTGAGAATCTCCTTGTTGGGAAGAACGCCCGCTTCTGAGTCCTTATTCGCCTTGACGATCACCACGAATCGCATTGTTATGTCTCCCGTATTTGAATTGCCTCAATTTGTGCTCCTTCAATCAGTAGATCGAACGAGCGATAGGCAAATCGACACTCCCTTCAAAAAATATTTACAATCAAGTATGCCGCCTGATGCCACCGAGGCCGTCGAGGCAGTTTATCGCTCCGATTGGGGCCGGATTGTAGCCACGCTGATTGGCCTCATCGGAGACTTCGACCTTGCCGAAGAGTGTGCGCAGGAAGCCTTTACCGCCGCCGTGGATCAATGGCGAACTTCCGGCGTGCCGGAGTTCCCCCGCGCCTGGATCGTCCAGACCGCCCGGCACAAGGCTATCGACCGCATTCGCCGCAATGCGCGGTTCGAACAGAAACTTGAATCATATGCCACTTCCGGTTTAGTCCGCACCCTGGAAGAGCCCGATTACGATACCAGCGAAATTCCCGACGACCGCCTTCGCCTGATCTTTACTTGTTGCCACCCTGCGCTCGCGCCCGAGGCGCAGGTCGCGCTGACTCTGCGCACGCTGTGCGGGCTTGAGACCGACGAGATTGCGCGCGCGTTCCTCGTGCCCGAAGCGACCATGGCGCAGCGCCTGGTGCGCGCCAAGCGCAAAATTCGCGACGCCGGCATCCCGTATAGCGTGCCTGAGAAAAACGAGCTGGCTCCCCGCATCGATGCAGTGCTGACGGTAATCTACCTCGTCTTCAACGAAGGCTATTCCGCCACTCGGGTCGGGCCATTGGTAAGGACCGATCTTTGCGCGGAGGCCATCCGCCTGGGACGCCTGGTGAGATCGCTGATGGGGCCGCAGCCTCCGCGGGAAGCAACCGCGCTCGTTGCCCTCATGCTGCTTCACGACGCACGCCGCGATGCCCGTATCGATGAGGATGGAGATATCATCGTTCTTGACGAACAGGATCGCAGCCGGTGGGATCAACGGCAGATCGCCGAGGCGCTGCCGCTGGTCGAGGAAGCTCTGCGTGGCCGGCCGGGCCCATTCGCGCTGCAGGCGGCAATTTCCGCCGTGCATTGTCAGGCGGCGCGAGCTGAAGATACGGATTGGCCGCAAATCGTGCGCCTATATGATCTCTTGGAACGTGTGCAACCCTCTCCCATTGTGTCGCTGAACCGTGCCGTAGCCGTGGCGATGGCAGACAGCCCAGAGCCGGCCCTCGTTCTGATTGACCAACTCGCCGCAAGCGACGATCTCGCCAATTATCACCTATTACACGCCGCACGGGCGGATCTGCTGCGCCGCCTTGGATCCCGAGTCGAAGCGGCGAAAAGTTACCAACGAGCTCTCGCGCTGGTTACCAATGATAGCGAGCGCCGCTTCCTCGAGCGGCGGCTGCGCGAAGTACAACTCTAGCCGCGCAAATCAGCAAGACAGCCCCTGCGCCCCAAATCTCCGTCGCTAGTGACTCCGATCAGCTCCGCGAGGACAACTTGTCCTCTTGCCGGGGCAAACGAGCCATCTATCTTATTTTCAGCCGCCTACGCATTGCCGATGCAGGCTTCGGGACAATCTGTCCCGCTAAACCAGTCCCGTATGCTACCTAAAATATTGATTTTAAATGTACTTAAACGAATCATCTTTGGTACTCGATCTGCAATTAAGTCTAGCGATGAAGTTCAATTGGTCAAGGAGTGCTCAAGTGCCCATGAAGAACAAGATTGGATGGCTGGCTTTGATTACGGGGCTGGTCTACGCAGCGGTGCAAATCATTCCCTCGAGCGTTTTCGACCACGCCGTCTCCGTCTTGGCGTCAGCCGTATGGGGCAGCTAACAGATGACTGGTCCGGGCAGTGATTGGAGCGATCCATCAATGAAGCCGACAAAACTACGCACGCAAAAATGGAAGAGCATCCGGAAAGCGCTTTTGGGTCTGGCGATTCCGGCTCTCTTCGTCACGGCGAGCTTCGCAGTATCGCCGCCACAACGCAACCAGAAGCTGGGTTATGCCGAAAAGGTTGCCCACGATATCGACCGTCGACACCCGAATGCCAGGATTGACGTGATCGTGCAGTTCAAGGTGACTCCTCGCGCCCAGCACTACCAGAGAATGTCAGCACGTGGCGCCACGCTTAAAACCAAACTGCACAGCATCAACGCTGCGGCTTTCAAACTACCGGTCTCCGCTCTTGCCGACATGGAGAACGATCCTGATGTTCTCTACGTCTCACCGGATCGCTCGGTTAGCCTGAAGGCCACTTACGAGAGCTTCGCCTCGGCTGTGGAAGCGGACGTCGCCGCCCAGCAGTTCGGCCTAGACGGCACAGGGATCGGGGTTGCGGTAATTGACAGTGGCGTCGGCGATCATGCTGACTTCCACACCCCGAACGGAAGCCGCATAGTTCACAGCGAAAGCTTTGTTGCGGGGAACACCTCCACCATCGATGCCTATGGGCATGGCACTCACGTCAGCGGCATCATTGGTGGAAACGGTTCGGCTTCTCGCGCAGGAACCGGCTACGCGCAACCAATCGCGGGCATGGCGCCGAATGTTAACATCATCAACCTTCGCGTACTTGATCAAAATGGCGCCGGCACCGACAGCCAGGTGATCGCCGCCATTCAGCGCGCCATCCAGCTCCAGTCTCAATACAACATCCGCGTCATCAACCTTTCGCTTGGACGGCCAGTGTTTGAAAGTTACACACTCGATCCTCTCTGCCAGGCGGTGGAACAGGCGTGGGCTGCCGGCATCGTGGTAGTAGTCGCTGCCGGGAACGACGGTAGAGACAATTCGCAGCGCACCCATGGTTTCGCCACCATCGGCTCACCGGGCAACGATCCCGCAGTCATCACGGTTGCCGCAACCCGGACAATGGGAACTTCTACCCGAAACGACGACGCCATTGCCAGCTACAGCTCCAAGGGACCCACATTGCTGGACCACATCGTTAAACCCGATGTGGTCGCTCCTGGCAATCGCATTGGATCCCTGCTGGTAAAGAATAGTACGCTCGACGTCGAGTTCCCGAGTCTGGAGATCGCTCCGTCCGGCACCTGCACCGGGACCTGCGCTACCAACTATTTTCGGCTGAGCGGGACGAGCATGGCCACACCCGTCGTAAGCGGCGCAGTGGCGCTAATGCTGCAAAAGGATCCGACGCTGACGCCGGATACGGTGAAGGCTCGCATCATGAAGACAGCGTGGAAGGGATTTGGTCTCTATTGCGACTCCTACGATGTCTTCAACAATCTTTACAGCAACGAGTATGACCTGTTCACCTACGGTGCCGGATATCTCGACGTTGATCAGGCCTTAGAGAACACCGATGTCGCCAATGGCGTGGCTCTATCTCCAACCGCCACCTACAACTCCGCAACCAACATTGTGACTATAGTCAATACCAGTTCCGTGACTTGGGGCACCTCGGTGCTTTGGGGCAACTCTATCGTCTGGGGCACCTCCATCATCTGGGGCAACTCGGTGTTGAATGCGAACTCCATCGTGTGGGGCAACTCCGTGGTGTGGGGCAATACCGCCGACACGGGCTTCAGCGTGGTGTGGGGTAACAGCATCATCTGGGGTACCTCGACAGCAACTTCGGCCTTCAGTGACGGCCAGGACGGAGAGAACTAGCCATGACACAACTCTCGACAAACACCAAAATACTTGTCGGGCTCGTGATCCTGTTCGGCGTCGGGATTCTCCTCCAAGTGCCGTTCACATGGGGGCATCCGGCCTACGGACGCTTCACCACGACTTTCTTAGTCGCAGTGCTAGCAGCGAGGCTTAGGGTTTCCCTGCCACGGATCACCGGGTCGATGTCGGTCAACCTGCCGTTCATCCTCCTGGCTCTCAGCGAACTCAGCCTGGCGGAGGCGCTTCTGATCACGGGCGTATCAACCCTGGTGCAATGCCTTTGGTCCGAAAACAGTCAGGCTAAACCGATCAAAATCATGTTCAACGTGAGCGTCACTTTGATGGCCGCCCAAGCCGCATGGTTCACGATACAGGCGGCGCCAAATTCAGGGCTCGGTCTTTCCCTGGGAGCGTTGGCCTACTTGCTCGTCAACACTATCCCAGTAGCTGGCATCGTCGCCCTGACTGAAAGCGCCCACCTGTTCCGAATCTGGAAACAGATCCTCCAACTCACATTCCCTTACTTCGTTCTGGCCGCGGGCGTCGCAGGCTTGGCCAAACTGGCCTCGCATGCGTTCTCCTGGTACATCCCGCTGCTCATCCTACCGCTGATGTTTCTGGTACAACGCTCGTTCACCCTCTACTTCCAGGCTATGCGTGACACTATGAAACGGAACAACGGCTACGCCATGGCCGCCGCAGGCAGCAGCCGCGGCTGATGTGGCGCGCCATCGCAGGGCAAACTCTTGCCGGTCAGATTACAGAATCTGGCCGGCAGTCTTTTGCGGAATATATAAAATTGCGCGGAAACATTCTCTTGGAAAGACCAATTTCGGGAGGACACCAGGTCACTCATGCCGCAAACTTCGAAAATAGATCTCGGCTTCACAGTTTGCTGAAAAACTACAGATTCGTATCAGGGCTCGCCTTCGGGCGTGCCGTAACTGAAATCTTTTCGATGACGCCTTCAGGCGCTGAGGTCGACAATCGGAATTTTTCAGCAAACTGTTCAGCCCCCGAGGAGGAGAATTTCGGCTGTAATAACGCATTAGCCGGGGTTAGGTGCTTTCGTGAGGGTTTGTTCCTTCTCTGTGAGAAGCTGGTTAAGTTCCGTGACGAGTTTTTGGAATTTCGCGGGATCGTGCTCCAGACAGATCTGCCGGCACAATTCCATGATTCGATCGGTGTCTGCTTGGGTCATCTTGCGGCCCCGGTGTTTGGATTAGATTAGCGCAAATCTTATGAAAATGGTCTAGTTTTCGTCTGTTCGGCGGCGGACACTTTCGGGAACTTCCAGGCTCAATCAGTTTTGGCGGGCCGTTCGGACTTGACTGGTTAGTGTCGGAGGTACATGCAGGACTGACATCTGACGAATTTCCTGTTATAGCTTTGCCATGAAACATCTGGAGATCCGATGGAATGCCGAGCTGGAAGAATGGTTTTGCGTCAGATGCGGGCGAACGTCCGACCATTCTGCTCGCGAGGATGCCCAAGCGGAGATGGAGTGGTTTGACTGCGAACTTCCCTCTTCCCCCACTGCCTGAAAGACTGGATGCAGCCTCCGCAGATACATCTTCAGACTGCTTTTTCTTTTTTAATACGCGCCCTGCGTTCACTCCTTGAAATCGGCACCACGTTGTCTACATCCACTGGGGCAAATGGATATTCAGCAACCATACTTTTGAGTTGCTCCGTATGCTGGTGCAATGCATCCTGGAGTTCGGACAATACCGGGTAGATTTCGTCAGTATCCCGCACCGCCACCGCTTGGGCGCACAACTCGCGGATTCTTCTTTCCAGGGTTACATCGTAAGACACGACGCCACTTATCCTGGCCAGAGGAATCTGATTATGCCCGCAAAAAGCTAATCTCCAACCTAGCTGAACTAACCTAGCTGAACTGGTCGGCGGATCGTCGCTCACGCCGAATGGGTAGCTCCATAATCAGCTTTCGCATGCGGCGAGTGTGCTCATGAAGGGCTGTCGAGAGTTCGCGAAGAATCTCATTCCATTCCGGGGTGCTGGGGTTATGCACAACCTTGGCGCAGAGTTCTCTGATCCGATCTTCCAGTCGCCGATTCATGACCTCAAGCGAACTCCTCTATAAATAGGTAGAGAGTCTCATACCCGCCCCGAGTGTTCGATACCGTACTTACTGTAGGAATAAATCGTACAATCCCCACCCTAGATCGCGCCGGGGAACCCTCAATCGGAGGCTCTTGTCCGCAGTCTGGTTACCTATAATGTGCATCGGCTTGCATCCGCTGAATCCCACACCTATTAGGCAACATATGCTAAGTTCCTATCTTCTAAGAGCTTGGCGAACCCTCAGGCGATGGCGCTCAAGCTGCATTTCCGTTAGCGCCCGCTGCTTCGGGGCGCAGATCGGGGTACGAAATTGATAAGCTGGACGCAAGACGCCGTCGCCGCATTTCCACAAGCGTTACCCGAGACCAAACCCAAGCGTAAACATTCGCTACTCCCGGTTCTGATCGTCCTCTTCCTGATCTCCTACGGCTTGATGTCCTTGCTGGTCGTGGAACAGGATCGGACCATCGCTTCGCAGCGTTCGCTAATCACATCGCTGCTCAGCGACAGCACCGAATTGAGCAGCCTTAAAGGCAAGATCATTCAGAAGCAACATGCCCAAGCCCAGGCCCAGGCTGAGGCAGAAACTGGCTCCCAGGGACAAACTCCGTCGACCCAGGTTCCGAGAACGCAGGACCCGCCGGGAAGCAACGTCCAGCGCAATCGCAATGCCGGCAAAATGCCAAAAGCGATTCCGCCCAAGCCTCCGTTGGGAGTTGCAGACATTGTGGACGGACGCAGGATCGTAAGAGCGATTTAACGCAAGACCCAGCAAGGTAGGATGAAAATTCTGGCAACATTATGCCTGGCACTGACCCTGCCAGGTTCCAGGTTCGCGGCGCCTCCACGCCCGCCCATCAGTCATTCCGTGTCAGCGCATGCGCGCCAGCGCGGCGTCTGGTACATGGCGGAAAACGGTCATGCCGTCTTCTGCTATGGCCCAGTCATGCTGCTGAAACAGCCCAACGGCGGCTTCCAACATGTCGCCACTTTCTGCCGCGGCGACCAAACAATGGTGCCGTTGAAAGACTGAGCCGTTCTCTCCTGACATAAAGGACTTCTCTGTGACTCTGTGTCTCTGTGTTGACAGATTCGATCTCCCCAGCATACGAAGGTAACCCTCGAGCCAGCAACTTTTTCGCTGCGTAGGGTTCATAATGCTAACGATGTCCCTGTGTCCAATATGAAGTCAGGACGCATCCAAACCGGCCTCGCGCTGCTGATTCTAGGATTTGCCGTTTCCGCCCAACTGGCTCTAGGCAAGAAAAAAGAAAAGCCTGCCGCCGCACAAATGGACAAGCGGAAACAAGCGGTGCACGTATTAAACCGGCTCACCTTCGGTCCGCGGCCCGGCGACGTCGATCGCGTGATGGCGACGGGCATAGACAAATGGATTGACCAGCAACTTCATCCCGACAAGATCGACGACGCCCAGCTCGACGCCCGCCTTTCCCCATTCCGCACGCTGCGCATGGACACGCGCGAGATCGTTGAAAATTTCCCGCCCGAGCAAATGATCAAAGCCGTCGCCGATGGAGAGCAGTCGCTTCCCTCCGATCCTCTAAAACGCGCCGTCTATCAAGCCCAACTGGATCGCTACCAGGACAAAGAAGACCGCAAACAGCAAACTGCCATTGCCGGCCCGGACAAGGTCGCGGAAGACGAACGTACCCGCCGCCAGCAAGAACGCATCGAAGCCGAGCAAAAAATCGAAGACCTTCTCGACCTGCCGCCAGACCAGCGCATGAAGGCGCTCCTCAAGATGTCGCCAGAAGAGCAACGCTCGATGACCAGCTCTCTGCAAGGTGAAAAACGCGACGAGTTTTTAGAAGGAATGAATCCGCGGCAACGCGAAACCGTCGAGGCGCTCAACTATCCGCAGCAGGTCGTCAACAACGAACTCGTCGAGGGCAAATTGTTGCGCGCCATGTACAGCGATCGCCAGCTACAGGAAGTGATGACCGATTTCTGGTTCAATCACTTCAACGTATTCCTCGGCAAGGGCGCCGATCACTACCTGCTCACCAGCTATGAGCGCGACGTCATCCGCCCCCGCGCCCTGGGCAAATTTGAGGACTTGCTGGTCGCAACCGCACAGAGCCCGGCAATGCTTTTCTATCTCGATAATTGGCTGAGCGTAGGACCAAACTCCGACGTCGCCAACGGCATTCCCAAGCAGGCGAACAAACAATTAAAGCAGCGCATCAGAAGCAAGAGCCAGACCAACCAATCCAAAGGCAAGCGCAACGGCCTGAACGAAAACTATGGTCGCGAGCTGATGGAACTCCACACCCTCGGCGTAAACGGCGGCTACACCCAACAAGATGTAACCGAGGTGGCCCGCGTCTTCACCGGATGGACCCTGAAGCAACCCAAACAAGGCGGCGGCTTCACCTTCGAAGAGCGCACCCACGAACCCGGAGACAAGATCGTCCTCGGTCACCGCATCAAACCAAAGGGAGAAAAAGAAGGCCTCGAAGTATTGCACATCCTGGCTCATCACCCGTCGACTGCGAAATTCGTGTGCACCAAACTGGCCATGCGCTTCGTCTCCGACGATCCGCCGCAACCGTTGGTAGATCGCATGACCCAAACATTCCTGAAGAAAGACGGCAACATTCGCGAGGTGCTCAAGACCATGCTGGACTCCCCAGAATTTTGGTCACCGGACGCGTATCGCGCCAAAGTAAAAACACCACTCGAGTTCGTAGTCTCCGCCGTCCGCGCCAGCGGCGCCGAAGTCCGCGACGCCATGCCCATCGCCCGCCAGTTGCAAAACATGGGAATGCCCCTCTACGGCATGCAACCCCCAACCGGCTATTCCATGAAGGCGGACGCCTGGGTCAATTCCTCCGCGCTCCTGGGCCGCATGAATTTTGCCTTGGCCCTGACCTCGGGAAAAGTCAAAGGCGTGCAAGTCGATTCCGACTCTGTGCCCGGACAAGATCCAGGGCAAAATAACGATCCGCAGCAAATTTTGGCGACGATGGAGAACACTCTGCTGGCAGGAGATGTTTCCAAACAAACACACGAAGTAATCAGCGCCCGCCTGCAGGATTCCAACATCAGCCGCCGCAAGCTGGACGATCCAGCCCGGCCGCCGAACATAAGCCTGATCGCAGGCCTACTATTAGGATCACCAGAGTTTCAGAGAAGATAGCTATGGCAATCCGCGTTTATCTCTTAAGGCGTTTCAGCGGTAAGTGTTTCAGCGGTGACAAGCTCCCCACGAATTGTCATGTCCTCGCTACGAATTGTCATCCCGACGGTTCAGGCCGCGCCAAATGCAGGAGAGCATCGCCTGAAAAGCCAAAAGCCAGGAGCCAAGAGCTAGGAGCTGTTTTTATGTCAATCACAAGGCGGATATTCCTAAGAAACGGCGGACTCGCAGTAGTCGGCACCGCAACCATCCCCGCATTTCTCACTCGCGCAGCATGCGCCACCGAATTGCAAAGCGCCAAAAACAAACGCCTGGTCGTCATCTTCCAACGCGGCGCGGCCGACGGCCTCAACATCGTCGTACCCCACGGCGAGCGCGCCTACTACGCCATGCGTCCGACCATCAACATCCCCCGCAACGCAGTCCTCGACCTCGACGGCTTCTTCGGACTCCACCCCGCCCTCGCACCCCTGCAACCGCTCTGGAAGCAGCGCCACCTGGCCATCATCCACGCCGCCGGCTCACCCGACCCCTCCCGCTCCCATTTCGACGCCCAAGATTTCATGGAATCCGGCACACCCGGCGTGAAGGCCACCGAAGACGGCTGGCTGAACCGATCGCTACATTCCTTACCTCAACCCAACCAATCCGCCTTCCGCGCCATCGCCCTCGGCCCGTCCATGCCGAGAATTCTTTCCGGCAGCGAGCCCGCAGTAGCCATAAACAACATCAACGATTTCGGCGTAGGCGGAAACAATCCCAAAGCCTCACCCAACGCCAACACGTTCGAAGCCATGTACGAACATTCGGTCGACGCCGTTCTGCACGGCACCGGCCAGGAAACGTTCGAAGCGGTAAAGATGTTGAAGGCCGCCGACCCAGCCAAATACACCCCCGCAGCCACCGCCAACTATCCCAACGGACGCTTCGGCGACAGTCTCAAGCAACTAGCTCAACTCATCAAAGCTAACCTGGGAGTGCAAGTCGCGTTCGCCGACATCGGCGGCTGGGACCATCACGTCAACGAAGGCAGCACCCAAGGCCAGATCGCCAACGTCCTCCACGAATTCTCGCAATCGCTAGCCGCCTTCTGGACCGATCTCGGCAATCTAACCGAAGACACAATAATCGTAACCATGTCAGAATTCGGCCGCACCGCCCGCGAAAATGGAAACCGCGGCACCGACCACGGCCACGCCAACGTGATGTTCGTAATGGGTGGCCCACTAAAAGGAGGCAAAGTCTACGGACGCTGGCCCGGCTTAGACCAATCCCAACTCTACGAAGCCCGCGACCTCGCCGTAACCACAGACTTCCGCCAAGTGCTAGGCGAAGCAGTCTACAAGCATCTGGGAAACAAATCGCTGAACCAGGTCTTCCCAGGCTTCGACAATCAACCGGGGAAATTCCTGGGATTTCTCAGCTAACCTTTGCTTTCAGTCTTATTCCTTTTCAATCGGCGCAAGCAAGCGCTGTCACCAGGTCATCGGCGCACAAAAAAATGGCCAGCTCTCGTGGCAGTGGGCGTGGTGGCCACGGCGGTGGTCATGGCGGACCCCAGCACTAGGAAAATCGGCCACGGATTTTCACCGCTCACTTAAGGTAGGTCATTTGGCTCAGACGAAAAGGCCGCAAACAGGCTTGCGGCCTTCTTTATTCACCGATGAACTACTTTTGGGCGGAGCCCGATACGTTCGTATTAGCATCGGTCTCGATGGCCAGCATTTTCGCTCCGCCGCCGATCACTACAAGATTCAGGTTAAAGGTCGACAGGCCTTGCGGCGTTACCTTGGCGCTGCCGGTGCAATTGGAATTGACAGCGTAGGTGCCGGTGAGTTTCAGGTTGGAGAAAATCGTGCCATTGAGGCTGCCCGATTCGGTCCCGGTGACGTTTCCGGCGCCATCCAATTTGAGCTGTCCAGTGAAGGCAACCGGTCCAATCGTTTCGAAGAGTCCGGCGGCTTGGAATCCATAGGTACCCTTGACTCCTGCATCGGTGCAGGTGGGCTTTCCTTGCGCGATGGCGAAACCGCTTAGAGTCCGGCCGGAGTCGGTTTGAATGAAGTCAAAGCCAGCGCCTCCGGAGGTTACGTCCAGGTTGAGGTGCCTGGTCTTGCCACCCAGCACAACGGTTCCCGAGCCGGTGCAGTTTGTACTGACTTGGTAAGTTCCGCTGACGGGACCATTCTGAACCACACCGCCCTTGCTTGTGGTCACGATTCCCGTGAATCCGCCTTTTCCATCAAAACTGAGCAGCCCGACGGTATTGTTAGGCGAACTGCCTTTATCGGTGCCACCGGAACTGAGTCCGTACGCGCCGGTGAGGCTCGAATTCGAGCAACCTGCTGCGCGTTGGGCAGATGCGAAAAACATGGCGGCACAGATTAATGTAGCCATGGTGAGATTTCTCGAAGTCATCACTGTTTCCTCCTTCTCGGTTGGAAGCCGCTTTTGCTGGGCGGGCCTGGGAGTAGCGGTTTGCTCGGACCCGGCCCCGGGGGAGGTTCGATTTTCTGGCCGGAGCGAACATTATTCCAGTCCGGGGTACCTGTCAAGATGAAAGACCGCGCCCTGTCCGGGGTGGGTCGTTAACCTGATTTCTTGGCTAAAGTAGCGTTTCTAAGCCTTTACCAAGCTGCAACATGCCCCTATCGGAAACTATGTTTCGATCAGCACGTCCGAACCTTCCACTTTGATCGTGTAGACCGCAACTTTGGCGCCGCAGATCACCTTGTCGCCACAAGGAAATTCCTTAGCTTCGCCCTCAGGAGGAAGTTCAGATTGGGAGGTGAGCCTGACGAGCATTCAGCACTCAGCATTCAGTCACACCGGATTTACTGAGTGCTGACTGCTGAATGCTGCTTTTTCTACTTCGGCTGCAAAGTCTGCGCGATCATAACCTGCCGCTTGAAATTCTCCACCATATTCTGATCCAGGCGCACTTCCGTAGGCTTCTTCGCCAAAGTCATCTGGTCGATCTTATCTTGCAGCTTGAGCAGCGCATAAAACAGATTCTCCGGACGCGGCGGACATCCAATCACATAAACATCCGTCGGCACGATTTTGTCCACACCCTGCAACACCGCATAAGTATTGAACGGCCCGCCCACCGAGGAACACGCCCCCATCGAGATCACCCACTTAGGATCAGGCATCTGGTCATAAATACGTTTCACCACCGGCGCCATTTTTAGCGTCACCGTCCCAGCCACGATCATCAAATCGCTCTGCCGCGGGCTGGGCCGAAACACCTCCGACCCAAAGCGCGCAATATCAAACCGCGCCGTCGAAGACGCAATCATCTCAATCGCGCAGCAAGCCAACCCAAACGTCATCGGCCACACCGCCGACTTCCGCGCCCAGTTAAAGACATAATCCACGGTCGTGATCAGAAAATTCTTTTCAAACTTATTTTGCAGCCAGGCCATTGAAAGTCCTCAGGCTCCCATTCCACGGTTCGCTTTCGCACTTCACGAGAGCAATTCCAGTCTAGGGGCGCCTCGGGTGAGTGTCAATCTGGGATGGGGAT
Source organism: uncultured Acidobacteriota bacterium (assembly GCA_963832245.1). Lineage (GTDB taxonomy): Bacteria > Acidobacteriota > Terriglobia > Terriglobales > Acidobacteriaceae > JABDBE01. Next base: position 904,474 of record CAWHTG010000002.1, on the reverse strand, counting down.
AGGAGCTAGAGCCATCCAAAGTTGCACCCCCTCGGAAAACTACCTTCAAACGGGAGTTTTGAGTGTAATCGCTGTTTGCGTCAGTTTCGGAAAAGGGCATAATACTGATGCAGGTACATCATGATCTGCTCTAAGAGTACGGTTGCACGCGTGGGAGTGCTCCTGTTTTGCGTGATCGTCCAGACTCGAATGCTGAGTCAGGCAGAACGAGGGCCAGCGCCTATACCAGAAACGGGATACATTTCCGATTCGCGTTATGTCAACGCATTTTCTGGATTTTCGCTGACCCTTCCCCAAGATATCGATTTTCGGGATTTCGTGCCTCCCCCGTTGGGCAAGTCCCGCTCAATTTTTGGTGTTCAAACTCAGCGAAACGGGTTAACCGCCTTGAGAGTCAGCGCGACTCAAAGCGTTGGCAACCCGACTGACGAGGCTCGGAAAGCGGCGGCGGGGGTAAAAGGGGGCTCAGTTAAAAAAGTTGAGATCGGGGGCAGAGAGTTCTGGAAATCTGAGTCGGAGGAGAGTAGTCGCGCTGGCACGATGCATACGCTCATGTATGCGACCACGATGAGCGGTTACACGTTACAATTCATGGTGGTGTCTTACGATGGGAAGCTTGCCAAAGAACTGCGGCACAGCGTCGAGTCGATCACGTTCGTTGATCCCGCTCAGGCGAAGGTCTTGGCGGGTAATAACGCCCGCCTCTTTCCAGCGAAAACTGAGGGTACGTCTCACGCTCCAGTATCTCCCACGCATATTGCTCAACTAAACCCCGGAATCGTATCAGCCAACACGTATACGAACAACACGCTCGGTTTTTCTTTTCAATTTCCAGCCGGATGGATCGTCGCTGATAAGGCAACGCAGGATAAAGTCGTGGAAGCTGGGCATCAGTTTGCGTACGGGAATGACCCAGCTGCGGCGCGCGAACACGAGGTCGCAACAGAGTGTGGCAGGATACTGCTTTCGACCACGCAATATCCTGAGGGCACGAGGACTGATGGAGTCAACCCGCTAGTTGGGATTATGGCGTTCGACTCCGACTGCCTACCGGGTATGCACTTGCCGAGTTCGATTAATGATCAACAGGTACTCCGGCAGTTGGGTATGCAAATGTCGAGGGCACTTTCGCGAACGCCGTTCTTTGGCAAAGGTCAAAACACGCTCAGAGCATTCATGCTACAGAATCGGATGATGCTTGACCTTTCCAGCGAGTTCAAGGCCGACATACCGAACACAAAGCAGCCGCTCGATGTCTTCACTTCCGTCATCTTCACCGAAGACAACAACTACTGGATCGCATGGTTGTTCATGCACGGCAGCCAATCTGGACTCGACGACCTCAGGAAGAACATACAGATTGCGTTTGCGCCTTCCACTAGCACAACCGGCCAGAGTAAGACGAATTGATGCACCAACTTGGTGCAAAATCGCGATTACACTCATTCACCGGAGACCCGATCTAAATATCCCCCCTGGGCTGGCGTCTTCGACCGAGATGTCCGCTATTTCGCTGTTTGGAAAATATTCCATTGACTTGGGAACCTGATAGATTTGTAAACATAAATTTGCTGTATCGCTAATGTTTTTTCTGCTGAATGCTATGTCAATCACCGTAACGAGGATGGCTGACGATGAAGTTGAAGTCCTACTCACAACTGAGGAAGGTCATTTCGTCGATCTGAAGGCAGTCGATATTAGCCCAGCCAGCGTTACCAAGGCTGTAAGTGCCTTCGCGAATACAGCCGGAGGGGAATTGTTCATCGGAGTTGACGAGCGCATTGGCGATGCGGGTCGCGAGCGGACTTGGAGGGGATTCTCGACTCCGGAGGACGCCAATGGATTGATACAGACCCTAGAAGGAATGTCCCCCTGGGAAATCATTACACCGGGGGCTGGCCCACCTTTACGCCTTTTGTAAAGGTGGGAGACGGTAAGGTCGGCAGTGGAAAAGAGTTGCAGAAAGTCGGCGCACCGTGAGCAGCACTGAAAAAAGCCGCCAACACTGGCGGCCTGCGCAATATAAGTCCTCAAATCGTTCTCTTCCACACACTCGGTGCTGACGCCTTTTCGAGAATCAATCCCCCAAAACCGGCTCTCCCACGTCCACTTTAGGTTTCGAAGCAGTCAAAGCCCCCAAAGGAATAAACCCGTTCTCCGCCACAGCCGGCTTCTCCTGCAACACCACTTCGCGATAGAGAGCCGCCATGCGCGCATTGTAAGCCGCATCATCCTTCTGCGGACCGCGTGCATCTTTCTTTCCTGAAGCCTGAAGTCCGACGCCGGAAGCTTGCTGCTTCGCATCCCGCGCCCGCAGCTTCTCTTCCCGCGAATTCTTGGCAATACCCAGCTTATCGAGATCCCGCTGCTCTTCATTAGTTACCAACTCATCCTTAAGCAGCAGAGAGTGCGCCGTCGACTCCATCTTCACATTCTTACCACCCGCAAAGATCTCATGCCGCCCATGCTCCTCATACCACTTGGTGAGAGTAGCGGTCATGTGCATCTTCTCGATAATGTTCCGCCAACCCACCCCGGTATTGTAAGCGCAGAAAGAAATCTCACCCTCCTGCGTCGCATAAGGAATAATGCACTGCTCCGTCCGCCGGAAATCGTAGTTGAACAAATCCTGAAACCACATCCCCGCAATAAATAAAAAGTTCCACCGGTCCTGCCGCCGCTTCATCACGTCGTCAATCGTCCGGTCCGGACCAACCTTCCCATAATTCTTCCCGGTGGCGTTAAAGTTCTTATCAAACTTCTTCAAAAGATCCATCAACTTGAAATGAGTAGGCGACTGAAACGGATCGTAGTTCTTCATCAAACACAAAGCCATCCCCACAACCGTCAGAAACTTCCCCCGAGCCGCATCATTGACCTTCTGAATGTCCTTCGCGAGTTGATCGCCCTTCAAAAACGCGGTGACCGGAACCGCCTCCTTAGTCTCCTTATCAATCATCACAGCCATCCCCGTCCCACAATTAGGGTGGCAACCACATGACAGTTGGCCCCAGTTGTTTTTGGGGTCGTCTACGTGCATTAGGTCGGCCCAGTCAGAGAAAGTTCCCATGAACGAGATTGGGAACCAGTCCCGGCTTGGTTCGCCTAGGCCAGTTTGATTTTTTACGTCGTGGGCTAGGTGGGAGAGCGTGTAGCGCTGGGCTTCGCGGCGGTCGTCGGTAACGGCTTCATCGCGGCCGGTGAAGCTTACTGGTTGGAAGCTTAGGAAGCCGATCTTTTTGGGATTGTCGAGGGCGAACTTGATGATGCGTCCTACCTGCTCGTTATTGATTCCGTTTACGATCGTGACTACCGGGACGATTTCGATTCCGGCGGTGTGCAGGTTCTCGATGGCTTTCAACTTTACGTCGAAGAGGTTGCCGACTTTTCTGTGGGCGTTCGCGGCGTTTCCGATGCCGTCGAATTGCAGATAGGCATAGCGCATTCCTGCTTCGGCAGCTTGTTGCGCGAACTCCAAGCTCTTGGCAAACTCAATTCCGTTGGTCGCAGCCTGCACGCTGTTGTATCCAACTTTGCGCGCGTAGCGCACCGCATCCAGGAAGTACGGCGAAAGCGTTGGCTCGCCGCCCGAGAATTGCACCGACATCTGCCGCTTCGGCTTGATCGTGATGGCGTTGTCGAGCATGGTCTTGATATCTTCCCAGCCCAACTCGTGCACGAAGCCGACCTGGTTTGCGTCCATGAAGCAGGGGTCGCACATCATGTTGCAACGGTTGGTGAGGTCGATGGTGAGCACTGAGCCGCGTCCGTACTTTACTGTGCTCGAGCCGTGGTGGTGCAGCTTCTCGTCGTTATGCGCAACAATGTCGCGGCCAGGAAAAACTTCTTCTAAGTGGCGCGAGAAGTCGGTGTCAATCGACATCACATCTTCAAAGTGGCCGTGTTTTTCGCAATCCTTCACCATCAGTATCTTGCCATCGCGCTCGATGATCTGGGCTTTGATCTCGCCGACCTTTTCAGTGCTCAGAACTTCGACGGGGAGCTTGCCATCAAGAATCTGCTGGCGGATTTCGGGAACACACTTCGGGCACAGCGAGTCTGTGGTACGCGGCCAGCCCAGCGGAGGCTTGGTCTTCTCGTAAGACTTAAGCAGCGGCTTATCGGACCACTTGGGCGTCGGCGAAGGATTCTGTTTGATCCGGTTAACCCGGTCGAACACCGCCCACACGCCTCTGGCAGCAACGGTGACTGCTTTCTCCACATACTTCACTGGCTTGTGCATGTTCTCTCGCTTTCTTTCGCTGGGGACTGTGGCCAGTCAGGCATCTGCCACTTTTCCCCCGGGGCTCAAATTCAAATTCTGCAAACGTATGAACCGGTAGAACCTACCCCTGTTTGACCTTCACTCTCTACGCTTCACGGCTCAACCTGAAGAGGCCTTCTCGATGGACCTCTCCCTGGGTTTCATTGTGTAACCATCTTATTGAAGGCACTGGGGGATGACACGCGGAACCCAATGAAAGGGGCAAAATCGGGGTTTAGCGGCGGAATGGTGCATTGGATGGATGTAAGTGATTGAGGGGATTAGGCTTTAGGCTGCGGGCTGCGGGCTTCAGGCTTCCGGCTTCGGGCTGGGTCGAATGGGGCGTCGTAATCATCGGAGTCATCAGCTGTAGCTTCCCGAGTTGGCACTCGCTTGCGGCGATGTGACGGACGAACTTGTTCAGGCCCAGCAGGCCTCCTAGGCTACGCTGGGGCCCGTGGTGTAACTGGGAGCACGGTAGCCTGTCCAGTTACAAGGTGCAGGTTCGAATCCCGCCGGGTCCACAGCGTTCCCCCGCTTTGGTAGGGGAGCTGACAGGGAGTCTGAGGGCAGGCAGACTCCCCAGGTAATCTTGACTTCCAATCTGCGTCTATCGATAATCAATTTTGTAGCTGGACAGGTTACGCCCTGGGCCGACAACGGCTCGGGGTTTTGTTTTTTAGGTGTGACGAAAGCCGTGCCGACCGCCGGCGCTCCGCTTTGTAGTCGTACTTGGGATTGAAGTCGACGGTGCCGAACGATTCGAGGATGCGGAGGTGCTTGCGGCGCTGCACGTATTCGGTGAGAGCTGCGGTAACTGCATCCTTCTTTGTTTTGCGGTGGCCGACGCGTCGGGCTTCTTCGATTAGCTCATCGTCCAGGGTAAGGTTGGTTGCCATAAGCGGATTATTACACGGGTGTGAGCCAGTTGCCATCGAAACGAACCGGATCTTAGGCACATCATCTTTTGATCCACTTTAGGTATTGACCTTCGTGCTTTCGAGGTACCTTCTGCCCCGGCTCGAGATTCACAAACGTCAACGACCCACTAGACTTCCATTCGTTGATCCACTCGCGAAAGTCGCCCTGGGTCACCGTGGAGTGCTGCATCGCCTTCGCCCAAGCATCATCAAAGAGGACTCGTTCGCTCTGTTCAAGCAGTTCTCTCAGTTCGCTTTTTGCAACTTCTAGGTTTTTGAGCTGATACTGAGTGAATCGCTTCTCCTTGTAGTGTGCCTCAGCAGGAAGGAATGACGTTTGACCAGATTGCGCAACTCTTTTTCTCTCCTGAGCCTTCGCACGGGTTTCATGCATAAAGGGGATGATGGCTTTCTCGGTTTCTTTGAAGACCTCAACACCTTTAATGTTGCGCGTCGCGTAAATCATGTGGAAATGAAAAGCGTCTTGATCCGGTTTCATCACGGGAAGCGTACAAGCGTACCTGAACTTTCCGGCTTTCACTACGGCATCCTTGTAGGACCGCACGAGTTCTTCTTCCTGCTCCTCTCCGCGCAGCTGCCTTAGCCTCGGCAAATCCGAGCCAAGGAGACGGTCAAAAGGTTTGGCCTCGTCGGAGAGAAAGCGTCTAATCCATGACGTCATGAGGTTGATAAGGACTTCGCCTGGGTCTAGCCTGAGGATGGGGGCGATTAGCTCTATTTCAAGCGGTTCCCAGCCTTTGGGATCGATGAAAATAAAAGGGAATGAATTCCTCCGTCCATTTGCAAATTGGACAACATCTGCGACGTGTGCCGTGAAGTCCCAGTGCTTCGGCGTGACGTCTATATCTTTGATCCCCTCGCAGAATTTCTTGAGTTGCTGAAACGGGACAGGTTCCTTCTCTATGAATAGGCATCTGATTGTGGGACGTTTTCCACGGTCTGCCAATACTTTACGCGTGGACCGGAGCACTTCGACAGCGCGCGAGAATGAAGTGTCCCTTAAATCGGGATCAACGGATCGCCAGGGACCAGCAAAGCAGTCGATGTACGCGATGTCGGATGCCCAGTCTCCTACGATAGGGACAAAGGCGGACAGATATCTTTGCAGGATTTGATGCTTAACTTCCGTCTGCTCGCGATCTTCATAAGGGGAGGCGTTCATAGGGAGATCGGCGTTAATTCCGATAGCCTCTCGATGCTCGCGATGTGACCATCGCGGACAGAGTTGGCCGGCACCAAACCGCGAACAACGGCTGGGAATTCACCATAAGTGTTGCCGTCTAGCGTTCGCCCCGCTCTCTTCTTATACTTGCCTCCCCATTGTTTGAAAAAGAACGGCACTCTCGCGGCTTGACATTGATCACGAATGGAGACGACCCATTCCTCCTTGATGGGCCTTGCCCTAGAGCCGCTTTCTCCTCCGACGATGACCCAAGAGATGCCATCTAAATCGATTCTACCCACGTCCTCCAGTAGCGGCTCGATAGACAAGAAGCGAACCTTCGCTGGGGCTCTCCGAAGGTGCTGGATTCTCGGAAGCCCATGTTTCTGGTTCTCAACACTTACGCCCCACCAGATATGTTGCTCCAAAGCGTACGGCTTCAGCGATGTTTTTAGCATCTGTTCCAAACGCTCTGATCTTTTCGTGAGCACTTGGAAAATGTGCCAATTTGCCAATGACATCACACCAGCGACTTTCACGATGTACGCATCAGGCACACCGCTGTGAAATAGATCGCTCATGGAATTGACGAAAATCATTCGTGATTTTTTCCAGCGCAGTGGCTCGGCTAGCTTCTCCGGTACTAGCCTCGGATCAAAGCCTCGTTCATAAGCATGTCCCGCTACGCCGCGAAATCTTTCTGCAAAGACTTCCGCGTAGCAATACTTGCAGCCAGGACTGATCTTCGTGCATCCTCGAACGGGATTCCAAGTTGCGTCGGTCCATTCAATCGATGATTGGCTGCTCATAAGGCAACGCTCGGCCTCCTTGATCTATTATGAAGGAAATTAAAGTATTCGTTGTTTATTCGCCTGAGTCATTTGGTCGTTCTTGGCGATGGCTCATCGCGCTTGAATCCGCCGAGCTTCGATTCGACAACACCGTCCGCGCCGCGCCGGCTCGCGCTTGGTTCATGCTTCCTCCGGACAGACTGCGACTTTAGAAACACTCCGGGGTCTGATTTCTGGGGGAAGGGGAAACATACTCTGAGGGTTTGTGGGAGTCAAGGGGATCCGGAGCGAATTGGAGAGCCTTGTTCCCTGCGGGGCCTGAGTCGAATTTATGGCTTTTTATCGCAGCGCTGGAAGCGCTGCGCCACCCAAAATCTAATCCGTGCGGGCCTAGATCGCATCTGTGGCTTGACGGCATGGCTGAAGCCATGCCCTTCCACGAAGCGCGCATCGAGGACAGCCGGCATACTTAACCGGGCCGCGGGAAGTACAGAGATCCTTCGTTGGGAGTCGCTCGCGAGCGACCGACTCCGCCGCCTCAGGATGACAATTTCACGATGGGTTTATCGTTTCCCACCTTTTCTTCTTTGGCGTGGGTGGATTTCACGGTGGGGTTCTGGTTACACGAGCGTGGACGCTCGCGTCTACGTTGGAGCGGGAATCAGAAGCGGCGGACAGGAATGTCCGCCCCACACGGGGCGTCATTCGGGTCCAGGAGGTGCCAGGCTTCGCGGTAGGTTTCCCAGCGGGCGCGCTTGCACTCGTTGCTGGGGTAGAAACGGAGGCTCTTGTTCGGGGTGAAGGCTTCTACGGGCAGGATGTACCAGACGTCGAGGGGGACGATGTGGGCGGCGAGGACATCGATTTCGTCGGCGGTGTAGACGACTTTGCCCTTGCCGTAGATGCTGTAGATGGGTTGCACGTCGTAGCCGCGGGCGCGGAGGACTTCGGTGCATTTCAGCTGGACGCGCCAGAGGCGGGGGCCGGTGTCGAGGATGAAGTCGTAGCGCTCGCTATCTCCCCAAGGTTTGGCTAGGTGGAAGCCGAGGGTTTCGGCTTTTAGCAGGAAGGCGGCTTCGGAGAGTTCTCCGGTGCGCTTGGTGTTGCGGTGGATGGGTGGGCGCAGGGCGGCTGTGGTTAATGGCTTCATTTATTTGGGGCCTTCCGGGTGGAAAAGGAAAAAGGCGCAGCTATTGGCTGCGCCTTTATTTGTTCTTATAGATATAGGCTAGCACATGGGAGGGGGCAAACCCGCCAATTTTGTAACTTTATTTCTCTTGTGGAATGTGGGGTCTGGAGGGAATTGAGGGTGAAAGGGGGCTTGACAGGATTTTGCGGGAGTTTGGATTGATGCCGAAATGGGTGAGGATGCGAAGGTTTTATCGTGGCGCTGCACGAGCGTGGACGCTCGCGCCTACATCTTCACACACCGATTGACAAAGCCGGTCATCCGGAATAAAGTTTGCCTCCGATTTTAGTTCATCGTCCGATGCTTATTCCCAGGAGGCAGGCTATGTGGAAGACGATCCGGCACACAGTTTTTTTGGCGGCATTGTTGGCGGGGATGCTAGCGCTGTCCGTCGGACGCGGCTGGGCGTCGGGGGTTAAGACCTATCGGGGTAAGTTTCCGGACGGCGCAACTTACCTGATTCAGGTTCCTTCGAACTGGAATGGGACTCTGGTGCTCTACAGCCATGGCTATGTGGTCCCGGGGTTCTCCAATCCGGCTCTGGATGTTGGTGATCCGATTACCGGGGCTTACCTGCTGGCGAATGGTTATGCGTTGGGCGGGTCTTCATACGCATCTACCGGGTGGGCGATTCAGCAGGCGTTGCCCGATCAGATTAGAGTGCTCGACACTTTCCAGAAGTTGGTGGGAAAGCCGACCCGGACGATTGCCTGGGGCCATTCGCTGGGTGGCATGGTCACGGCTGGATTGGTGCAGAGATATCCCGAACGCTTTGATGCGGCGCTGCCGATGTGTGGAGTGGTGGCGGGAAGCGTGGGAACATGGAACCAGGCGCTAGACTCGGCTTTTGCTTTTGACGTGCTGCTGGGCGCGGGTTCGGGATTGAAAGTGGTGAACATCACCGACCCGGTTAAGAACATCGGCATCGCTGAAGGAATTCTTAACCAGGCACAAGCGACTGAGCAGGGGAGGGCGCGGATTGCTCTGTCCGCGGCGCTCGCCGACACGCCGGGGTGGTTCGATCCCTTGTCTCCGGAACCGTCTCCTACTGCTTACGCCGCTCAGGAAGCGAATCAATTTCTCTGGCTTTCTGAGATCGACTTTCCTTTTGCTTTCGAACTTCGGGCCGAACTGGAGGCGCGCGCGGGTGGGAATGGGTCGTGGAACAATGGCGTCGACTATGAGAAGCAACTGAAGAACTCGGTCGATTATCGCGAGGTGCAGGCACTCTACCAGAAGGCAGGTCTCAGTCTGGAGGCTGACCTTCAGGCAGTCAACAATGTGGCACGGATCAAGGCGAAGGCATCAGCGGTCACTTACCTGGAGCACAATATTATTTACAACGGGGAGATCGATATCCCGGTGCTCACCTTGCACACCAAAGGCGATGGTCTGGTGGTGGTTGAAGACGAGAGCGCTTACAAGGATGTCGTCGACGAGGAGCATGATCGTGGGTTTTTGCGGCAGGTGTTTGTGCATCGCGCCGGGCATTGCGAGTTTACTCCGGCTGAAACCGTAGTCGCGTTTGAAGCGCTGGTCAGCCGCTTGGATACGGGCAAGTGGCCCAAGCTTGGGTCGGGTACGCTGAATGAGGCCGCTACTGGGCTAGGATCAAAGTTCAATGTTTTGTCTGTGAATGGCAAAAATGTTCATGTGCCGCCTGCTTATTTCAAGTTTCATCCGGCGATTTTTCTGCGACCATTCGATGCGGGCAAGGAATAAGGAAAAACCTGGCTCGACATTAGCTGCCAATGACGCTGCACGAGGGTGGAGGCTCGCGCCTACATCTGGACGCTCGGCGCCTACATCTGTCTCGAATTTAGACAGCTGTCGCGGGCGAAAAATCGGCTAAGTGTCCTGATTTGAAAAGGTGGGTAGCTAAATTAGCCGATTGACATTGACATTCGTCAACAAGCAGATTCAAAATTCTGAACGGCTGCTCCTGACAGCACCTCTCCCTCTGGAGCACCATGAACTTTGACAAGTTCAGAGATGTTCATCCGCCACTACGCCAATTCCTAAAGGAGAGTTCGAAAAACTATGAAGACTTTTGCACGCCTCAGTTTACTGGTTGGGACCACAGTGCTGGTCTGCGCTTGCCTAGCCGGAATTGCCTCAGGTCAGGATAGTCAGGTACAGCCAAAGGGTCGATACGTAGTTCTGCCGCCGCGGCTGCGCTATGACGTGGTCGCGCCACCAGCTTCGTTGCAGACCTGGAATGGCTCCTTTAACTATCAGGGAACGAATTACAGCTACAACATGGTCGGCACCGCGCCTTCGACCAATACGTCGACTACGGTTCAGGTTTATATCATTCCGCTGAAGGTGGTGATTACGTCAAGGACGGGAGCGAAGACTACATATGACCCGTCTCACGTGCTGTCGAACGGAAGGACGGTGACCAATAATACCGTGGTATCGCCGATTTTCAATGCCAGCACAACCTACGTTCAAGGTGGAGTGAACGTGGGCACGACTCAGTATATTGATGCTTTTCAACGGGCGAATTTCTGGGGCACGGTGCAGAGCAATTCGAACTACCACCTGCTATTGGGCGGACCAACGGTGCTGGCGGAACAGACGCTGAGTCCGTCTTCGCGCTACGGAAAAACGGGAACGGTATTTGGGTTCAAGGCGGGACTGGTGGATATCAACTATTTTGACGCGCAGGTGCAGAGCCTGATCACCAAGTTCACCCAGATTCAGCCCAACACCTTCCCTGTCTTCCTTACCTACGACGTTTACCTCACGCAGAACGGGCAATGCTGTATTGGCGGCTATCACAGCTCGGAAGGCAGCATCAGCAATCCGCAAGCCTATGCGCATTTCACTTATGTCGACCATCCGGGCGACTTTGCGCAGGATGTTTCGGCGTTGTCGCATGAAACCGGCGAGTGGGCGGACGACCCGCTGGTGGTCAACGTCAATGGCAACAACACGCCGTGCGGAATTCTGGAAGTGGGCGATCCGTTGGAGGGCGAGGCGAATTATGGAGGCTTCCCCTACACGGTGAACGGCTTTACTTACAACTTGCAGGATCTGGTCACCCTGCCCTATTTTGGGGCGCCGACGAGCACGTCGGTGAATGGGTGGCTGAGCTTCCAGGGAAACTCGTCGCTGTCTGTGTGTTCGAACGGCAGCTAAGCTTTGAGCGTTTCTACGCAGCCCGCCTCTTTGGAGGCGGGCTTTTTTGTGGACTAACGCTCGGAGCTTGGTTCCGGCTGGACGGGCGAGTCGCCCAGTCCCCACACAGCCGGTAGCGGAATCAGGTAAGATATTTCGGCATTTTGTACTGCTGAGAAATGAACCGCGAATATCATCGAGGGTATAGTCAGGAACTTCGTCGCGACATGGATGTGCTGGTCTTCGGACACGGGGGCTCGCCGCTGTTGGTGTTTCCGACTTCGATGGGGAAGTTCTTTGAGTATGAAGATCGTGGCATGATTGGGGTGCTGGCGCCGAAGATTGAAAGTGGTGAGTTACAGATATTTTGTCCCGATGCCGTGGATACCGAGAGCTGGTACAACAAGAGCATTCATCCGCGCCAGCGCGTGCTGCGGCATTTGCAGTATGAGCGCTACATTCTGCACGAATTTCTTCCGTTCTTGCGCTGGAAGAATCAGTCGCCACGGCTGGCGGTGACTGGATGCAGCTTTGGCGGGTATCATGCGGTGAACTTTTCGTTGAAGCATCCGGATGTGGTGACCCATTGCGTAGCCATGAGCGGGGCGTATGACATTCACCAGTTTCTGGATGGGTACTACGACGACGATTGTTATTTCAATTGCCCGGCGGATTATTTGCCGAATATGAATGATGAGTGGTTTCTGAGCCGCTACCGGCAGATGCAGATCGTGCTGGGATCGGCACACTGGGACATGTGTTTGGATCAGAATGTGAAGCTGTCGGCGGTGCTGCATCAGAAGGGAGTTCCACATTGGCTGGATGTGTGGGGCGATAATTTGAAGCACGATTGGCCGTTGTGGGAAAGGATGGCGGGGAAGTACTTCTAGGGACCCGTAGAGACGTAGCTTGCTACGTCTTGGTCTCGCATGGAAAGAGACGTTGCAAGCAACGTCTGTACAGGAGAATCGCTGATGAAGAAAATTGGAATCTTGTTTGGGATGGAAAATACTTTTCCGCCGGCTGTGGTGGAGAAGATCAACGGCATGAAGGTCGATGGCGTGACGGCTGAGTTTGTGAAGCTGGGCGGGGTGAAGATGGCGGACCCTAGCGGGTATCGGGTGATCATTGACCGGATTTCGCAGGATATTCCTTTTTATCGGGCTTATTTGAAGAACGCTGCGTTGACCGGGACTATCGTGGTCAACAACCCTTTCTGGTGGACGGCGGATGACAAGTTCTTCAATTACGCGCTGGGGAGCAAGCTGGGCGTGGCGATTCCGCCTACAGTCATCTTGCCCCACAACAAGCATCCCGAGGGAACGACGGACAGGTCCATGCGCAATTTGATCTTTCCTTTGAATTGGGAGGAAATTTTCGAGTATGTCGGCTTCCCGGCGTTTCTGAAGCCGTACTCCGGCGGAGGCTGGAAGCACGTTTATAAGGTGCACTCGCCGGAGGAATTCTTTCACCATTACAACCAGACCGGCGACCTGTGCATGACTTTGCAGCATGGAGTGGAGTTCAAGGAGTACTTCCGCTGTTATGTGGTTGGGCAGGAGAAGGTGCGGATCATGTATTACGATCCCCGGCTGCCGTTTCATGACCGGTATGTGCGGAATCCGGTTCCTGCCGACGACAAGTTGCTGGACCGCGTGGAGCGCGATGCGCTCACGCTCTGCCGGGCGCTGGGCTATGATCTCAACACGGTTGAGTTTGCGGTCGAGGATGGGATTCCTTATGCCATTGACTTTATGAATCCGGCGCCCGATGCGGAGGCTACTTCCGTGGGTCAGGCAAACTTCGAGTGGGTGGTGAATGCTGTCGCCGAAATGGCTGTAAAAAAGGCGCTTAGCGAAGAGGATCCGGCCTGCGAGTTGAAGTGGTCAGCATTCTTGGCCGGAGAACCGCCTGTGCAAGCGCCGATGACGAAGGCTCCGGCTCGGAAGCGGGCCCAGGCCTGAGTCCGAGATCTCGGAGGCCGGGCCTCCTCGCCCGGCTGGACGGGCAAGATGCCGGATAGGGTCGCTACTGTCAGGCCGCAACAGGGTTTTTAGGCGTAATCGTTAAGGGGCGAACAAACCGCGCAAAGTTGCGTAAAAGCCTGCTTACAACAGCTACTTCCGGACGTTATCGCGATTGCTCGCGTTGACGGGCACAACGCTGGCCGATACTGTATTCAGACACCCTGATACACCCATCCCAAGAACGACTTGGGACTCTGAAAGCCCTGTCCCCACTCCGCATCATAGGCGGCGGTCGGTTTGGCTGAGATCACCTCTTCCACGGTCCTGCCCTGCTTCTTGAACCTGGCGACTTTCTCTCGCGCCTCGATTAGCACATCGCGAAACAACGTTAGGTCGGCTTTCCCCCCGACCTTGCCATGGCCTGGAATCACGACTGTAGTTGCGCTCGCCTTCGCAAGGTTCGCTTCCGCTGCACGAATCTGACCATCGATGCTGCCTCCGGTCGAGTAGTCGATAAAAGGATACTCGCGATTCCAGAACGTGTCTCCGGTGTGCAAAACATCAGCCTCGGTGAAGTGTACTGAGATGTCCGAATCGGTATGAGCTGGGGTGTAGTGCTTGAGGGCGAGGGTCGAACCGTTGAAGTAAACCGTGTGCTCGTCCTGAAAAGCAGTTGTGGGGATGGCTCCGGCGGGCGCGGCCGGAAATGTGTAAACCCAGCCCTCCACGCGCGTGTCCACCGAAAGACGTTTGCGGGTATTCTCGTGAGCCAAAATGCTTGCGCCTGCCTGGTGCACCCACTCGTTTCCGCCGGTGTGATCGAAGTGCCAGTGCGTGTTGATGAGTTGCTTGATGGGGTCCGCATTGATGCTGGCGAGAGCCGCCGTAACGTTCGGCCGCGCGGTGACGACTTCGGCATCGACGAGAAGCTTTCCGTCCTGACCAGTAAGAACGGCGATGTTTCCACCGGGGCCAAGCAGGACGCTGATATTGCGCCGAAGCACCTGCACCGTGACCTTGGCTGTGGCGGATTCCTTTAGAGCGATTTCAACCAGGCCTTTCTGCGCAAAGAGTCGGGGTGGAGTGAGACACGCCGCCGCAACCGCGACCCCACTCGAAATCAAAAACTGACGCCGCGAAACTTCGTTGGCTACTCGGGTGCTCATAATTTGCCCCTGTTCCGTGCTTCTGCGCTGCCACTGGAGCGTGGCCCGCGTCCCCGCGAAAAGTATAACCGGGAGCTGACACGATGGCAGCGAAAACAGGGAAATACGGAATTACCGAGATAAGATTACACGTTCGCACCTAAGGCAAGCAGTCGCCAACCGCTAGGCAACCATCTCAACTGGTGGATAAACCTCCATAACGCTCATTGAGGGATTTTGAGCGCTATCGCCTGGTTTCGCCAGTTGAAAACCAAACGGAAACTCATGCCCGAGAAGGCACGAATAGCACTCCAATCTATCGAGAAGAAATCTGGACGGAAAGACTGAAATCAGTTTCGTGCCGCCTCGCGAAGTTTACGGTCTGGCTAGTGCCGCAGTCGTCTCTGATTCCATCTGTATGTCGAGCGTTATTTCTTGGCCCGATCTGACGCGAATCGTGCCTGGGTACGACCACTGTTTGTACCCGGGGGAAGTGACCTGCACAGTTATCTCGATGTCAGCCGGAAGCGAAATGCGGTAAAGGCTCAGCGTAGATTCACGCATTGCGGCGATCGGGTGCGAAGCCCATGACAACTCGAATTGTGGCCTTAAAGGAACGCCAGTCACTGCATCGGTAACTTGACCCTTCAACAAAGCGACTCTGCGGTCAAGCCGCAATTGAACTGTAGCGTCGGGAGCTTGGGGCGTGAGCGTAACTTCTTGCCCATGACTGTCACCTGTGCGGCCATCGATCAAGCTCCAGCGAAAATAGCTCGTCGGCTTACTCGGATACACGGACCAGTGCCTTCCGTCAGGTCCGCGTCCCGCATCTACTCGAAGTACAAACCATCCATTCGCGTCGGTAATCGCCTTCGACATCGTTTGCACGAGTTCCACGTTCTCGGGCAACGCTTCGAGGATCACGTGCGGCACCGGATTGCCGTATTCATCCACCACAGTTCCGCTGATCCTGCCAGTCGCAGCATATGCGAGACATGCGTTTAGCAATAGAACTACTGCCGCTCCATGTTTGATCATTTCATCACAGCCCCACGGTCGGCTTACCGCAAGTATTCTGCCTTTGATCTTACGCCGGTAGCAGGGGTAAAAGGCGATCTCCTGCTTAAACCCAGAGTTCTGACGCAGGTCAACTAGCAAGCCACCGACGCCGTAATTGGCGATAAATCCCCATTACACTCAAAATCCCCCGCTTCGGATACCGGTCTGTGTCCGATACGTTGAGCCTTGCCAACCCTGTCGGCAGGGTCGAGTTCGAACTGTTATATCTGAACCCGGCACAAAACATCGGGATTAATTCTCGTCTCATTGTTATACTTATGCTCGGCTGGCTGCCCTTCTGAGCATGAGACCTACCTTTACTATCGGGATCGAAGAGGAATATCAGACCGTCGATCCGGTTTCGCGCGATCTGCGCTCACACATCCACACCGAGATGATGGAACAAGGGCGGATGCGCTTGCAGGAGCGGGTCAAGGCGGAACTGCACCAGGCGGTGGTCGAGGTGGGGACTTCGGTCTGCCACAACATTAAAGACGCCAAGACAGAGGTTAAGAAGCTGCGGCACGACATGATTACCCTGGCCAAAGATAATGGGCTGCGGCTGGCCTCGGCGGCGACCCATCCTTTTGCCGACTGGCGGGTGCAGGAAATTACTCCTGATGAGCGCTACAAGAATATTGTTGAGGACATGCAACTGGTGGCGCGCGCGAATCTGATTTTTGGGTTGCATGTGCACATCGGAGTCGAAGATCGCGAAATTGCTATCCAGTTGATGAACCACGCGCGCTATTTTGTGCCGCACATTCTGGCGCTTTCTACCAACTCTCCTTTTTGGCTGGGCATGAACACCGGGCTGAAGTCGTACCGGTGCAAGGTCTTCGACAAGTTCCCGCGAACCAATATTCCGGATTACTTCCCTAGCTGGGGAGAATACGAAAACTTCATTAAGCTGCTGATCAAGACCAATTGCATCGACAACGCCAAAAAGATCTGGTGGGACATTCGCCCGCACCCATTTTTTAACACGCTGGAGTTCCGGGTTTGCGATATTCCGATGCGGGTGGATGAAACCATTGCCCTGGCTGCCCTCATCCAAGCAACCATCGCCAAATTGTATAAGCTTCATGCGGCGAACACCGGGTTCCGGCTTTATCGCCGCGCCCTTATTATGGAGAACAAGTGGCGGGCTGCGCGTTATGGGCTGGCTGGGAAGTTGATTGATTTTGGAAAGCAGCAGGAAGTTTCGGCGCGCGAACTGATCCTGGAGTATTTGGCGTTTGTGGACGATGTCCTGGACGAACTGGATTCGCGCGAGGAATTGAACTACATTCACGAGATCCTGGAAATGGGAACTGGGGCGGATCGCCAGCTGCGCGTGTTTCAGGAGACGGGCGAGCTGAAAAAAGTGGTGGACTACATTATCGACGAGAC
Source organism: uncultured Acidobacteriota bacterium (assembly GCA_963832245.1). Classification (GTDB taxonomy): domain Bacteria; phylum Acidobacteriota; class Terriglobia; order Terriglobales; family Acidobacteriaceae; genus JABDBE01. The sequence continues at coordinate 887,441 of CAWHTG010000002.1, read as the reverse complement.
GGAAGTGGGCGTGACCGATGTGCCGGTTGCGGCTTCCGCTAGAAAAGTAGGGTAATGAGCGTTCCTGTCAGTGAAGCCAACCGGAAGTTTAATACGATTCCATTCGATCCTGAACTTTCTCCCGGAGCCCGCAACGCGGTAAACGTATGCTTGCGCGTGCAGCCGGAGGAGAAAGTCACGGTCATCACCGACGAGGCCACCAAGGAAATCGCGGCCAGCATGGTCCGCGAACTGGAAGCTGTGGGAGCTCCGTATCGCGCGTGGGCACTGGAGGACTTGGCGCCGCGGCCGCTTAGCGATCTGCCCTCCGAAATCATTGAGGATCTCGAGACCAGCCAGGTCAGCATCTTTGCGGTGCAGGTGCAGGCCAATGAATTGCGTTCGCGCATGCAGATGACGGACGTGGTTAACCGCCGCAGGATTCGCCATGCCCACATGGTAAACGTGAACCGGCAGATCATGCTCGAGGGGATGCGGGCGGACTTTCTCAAGGTAGATCGCATCAGCGTGAAGGTGGTCGAGATGCTGCGGGGGGCGAAACAGGTTCGGGCTCGGACGGCGGCAGGGACCGATCTGGTCGCCGATTTGAATCCGAATTATCGTTGGGTAAAAACCAGCGGCATTATCAGCCCGGACAAATGGGGGAACCTGCCGGGCGGAGAGGTTTTCACTACTCCAGGCGAGGTGAATGGCACGTTTGTAATCGATGGCGTGGTGGGCGATTGGCTCTGCGCAAAGTTTGGCAGCTTGCGAGAGAACCCGCTAACCATTCGGGTGAAGGCAAATCGCGTGGTCGAGGCTCATTCCGCGAACCATGATCTGGAAAGTGATTTCTGGGCCTATACCCACACCGATGAGAACAGCGACCGCGTGGGCGAATTTGCTATCGGCACCAATATTGAACTGAAGGATGTGATTGGGCAGATTCTTCAGGATGAGAAATATCCCGGTGTCCATATTGCCTTTGGCAATCCTTATGGCGCGCATACTGGGGCGGAGTGGTATTCGTCGACGCACATCGATGTGGTGGGCAGGAAGTTCGACATTTGGGTGGACGACGAACAGATCATGCGGGATGGGAAGTTCTTGCTGGAAGCCTAACCGCCCGTAGAAACGTTGCTTGCAACGGTTAGGCGCTGCCCGTAGAGACGTAGCAAGCTACGTCTCCACAGATTGCACAGAACGCAATGATTCCTGCCCTGCGACAGCAGTTCAACGCGAACTTCACGCCGGAGAAATACCACGCTTTTCTCAAGTTGATGGAAGAGCGCTGCGGCGTGCCCGTCAACTTTCAGCTTTCCGAGACGCCTTGCTTCTTCCCTAAGCCGCTGTTGGACCAGATGTCGCAGTATGGCGAAGAGCTGATCCGGCAATTGGGCGGATTGGAATATCGCAAAGCTTCGTTCGAGGCGATTCCGCCTGACTTCAATGTTCCCCGTGAGTCGCCGCATCCCATGTTCATTCAGGTGGATTTCGGGCTGGTGCGGGACGCGGCGGGCAAGTTGCAGCCCAAGCTGGTTGAGTTACAGGGCTTCCCTTCTCTCTACGCGTATCAGGCGATGCTCTCGCAGGTGTACATGGAAGTGTTCGAGCTGGATGAGAACCTGAAGTATCTTTTGGGCGGATTGGACTGGGAAGGATATAAGAAGTTGCTACAGCGGGCGATCGTAGGCGATCAGAATCCGCAGAATGTGATTTTGATGGAGATTGATCCGCAGCACCAAAAGACGCTGCCGGACTTTCTGCTCACGGAGAAGCTTCTCGGGATTGCGACCGTTTCCATTACCGACATCGAAAAACGAGGCAATGAGCTGTTTTATGAGAGCGAGGGCAAACGCATTCCGATCCGGCGCATTTACAACCGCGCGATCGTGGATGAGCTGGTGCGCAAGAAGCTAAAGCTTTCCTTTAACTTTACCGATGACCTGAATGTGGAGTGGGCTGGTCATCCTAATTGGTACTTCCGGATGAGCAAGTTTTCCCTGCCTTACCTGCATCATGAGTGTGTGCCTAAGACATCTTTTCTGGATCGCGTGGAACCGCTGCCTGACGATCTGGAAAATTATGTGGTGAAGCCGCTGTTTTCTTTTGCGGGGTTGGGCGTCATTTTGAATCCTACAAAACAAGATGTGGCGAACATTCCTAAGGTGAAACGCTCGCAGTACATTCTGCAGGAGCGGATGCACTTTGAGCCGGTCATTGAAACGCCGTTGGGCGGGACCAAGGCGGAGATCCGCATCATGTACATCTGGCTGGACGAACTGCTCCCGGTGATGACGATCGTCCGTATGGGACGCGGGCTGATGATGGGTGTGGACCACAACAAGAATATGCAGTGGGTTGGGTCGTCGGCTGGGTTTTATATGGGGTAACGGCTTCAGGTTTCTAGCTGCGAACTTCTTTGCCATTCTGGGTTTCCTCCACGGTAGAGCAATTGGGGCCGGCAAAATCCGAATACCTGAGCGCGGCGGACTCTCACTTTGAATGTACTCGATGAGTGTAATCGCGATTTTGCGACAACTGACCCTTCTTGAGGTCTCGCCAACTCCCGAGGCTTCATTGACTTGCTTCGTTTCACAGACGTAAGATTCGCGCCAGTGGTCGAGCAAACCATCTCGCACTACCGCATCGTCGAGAAGCTGGGCGGTGGCGGCATGGGCGTGGTCTACAAGGCTGAGGACACCGAGCTTGGTCGCTTTGTCGCGCTCAAGTTCCTGCCCGACGATGTGGCGCAAGACCCGCAAGCTTTGGAACGTTTTCGCCGCGAAGCCCGCGCGGCTTCTGCCTTAAACCATCCGAACATCTGCACCATCTACGAGATCAGCCAGTATGACGGTCGGTCTTTCATCGCCATGGAGTTTTTGGACGGGCTGACACTGAAGCGCTGCATTGCTGGAAAGCCGTTAGATAATGAAACTGTTCTCTCGCTTGCAATTGAGATCGCCGATGGACTAGATGCGGCCCACGCGGAAGGCATCGTCCACCGCGACATCAAGCCTGCCAACATCTTCGTGACCAAGCGCGGCCACGCGAAGATTCTCGACTTCGGTTTGGCGAAGGTCCCGCCTATCCTCGGCAGCGCCAGAGTGCCCGGGGCAACAGAGCAATCGACCGTCACGTTGGAAGAGCACCTGACCAGCCCCGGCGCAACGGTGGGCACGCTCGCGTACATGTCGCCGGAGCAAGTCCGCGGCAAGGAACTCGACGCCCGAACCGACCTGTTCTCCTTTGGGACGGTGCTGTACGAGATGGTGGCAGGCACCTTGCCTTTTCGTGGTGAGAGTACAGGGATCATCCTCGACGAGATCATGAACCGTGTTCCGGTTCCTCCGGTGCGGCTGAATCCCGACGTGCCCGCCGACCTGGAACGGATTATCGCCAAGTGTCTGGAAAAGGACCGCAACCTGCGCTACCAGCATGCTTCCGATATTCGCACCGACCTCCAACGGCTGAAGCGGGACACAGAGTCGTCGCGCTTACTAGTTGCGATACAACCCGAAGCCACATCCCGTCCCAGGATGCGCTTGAAGGTGATTGTTGGTATTGCTCTCGTGCTCGTCTTAATGGCGGTCGGAGGCTACCTCTACTTCCGTCATCCACGGCGGCTCACCGATAAAGACGTGGTGGTGCTCGCCGACTTCGCCAATTCCACCGGGGACACGGTTTTCGACGATACCCTCAAGCAGGCCCTCAGCGTTGCCCTGCGCCAATCGCCCTTCCTCAGTGTGCTCTCTGACAACAAGGCTGCCGAGACGCTGAAATTGATGACGCGTCCGCCCAATACGACGCTTACCCCCGAATTGGCGAAGGAAGTTTGTCTGCGCACAAGCAGCCAGGCTTACATTGCGGGCGCTATCGCTGCCTTAGGTGCGGAATACGTAGTGGGATTAAAGGCAGTGAATTGCCAGAGCGGCGAAGTCCTGGCACAACAACAGATCACCGCACCTGCCAAGGAGAAAGTTTTGGACGGACTGGGCCACATCGCCAGCCAATTGCGCGGCGAACTGGGCGAGTCACTGGCCACGGTGCAGAAGTTCGATATTCCGCTCGAGCAGGCTACCACTTCTTCTCTCGAGGCTCTGCGTCAATATACTGCCGGACTTCGAGTTGAAAACCAGCAAGGCGATGTTGCCGCAATTCCGTTTTTCAAGCGCGCGGTCGAACTCGATCCAAACTTCGCCAAAGCCTACATCTCTCTGGCCACGTCCTACTCCAACCTCGTTGAGTATGGATTGGCCAGCCAAAATATGCAGAAGGCTTACGAACTGCGGGACCGTGCCACTGAATTGGAACGTTACAGCATTTCGGCGAACTACTACGACGACGTCACCGGCGAATTGGACAAGGCGAATACGGTGCTTGAGCAATGGGCACATAGCTACCCTCGCGACGTCCATCCTCTGGTCGCCCTGGCACTCAATAACAATCTGGTTGGGCAATATGATCAGGCGGTAGCGGAACTCCATGAAGGTCTGCGCATCGACCCGGACCGTTCTTCCTTCTATCTGAACTTGATAGCGAACTACGCTGCCTTGAACCGCGTGCAGGACGCAACCGCCGCCTACAATTTGGCACTGGCGCGCAAGCTGGATCATCCTCTGCTCCATGCGAATCGTTACGGGGTGGCTTTTCTCGAGGGCGACACGGCGGAGATGCAACGGCAATTAGCTCGGATCACGGGGAAGGCCGGGCTGGAGGACTTTCTTCTTTCCATTCAGTCGGACACCGAGGCGTACGCCGGGCATTTTCATAACGCTCGCAAACTCTCCCGGCAAGCGGCGGACTCGGCCAGGCGAAATGACAAGAAGGAGACCGCTTCGGAGTGGCTGCTGAACGCAGCGCTGCGTGAAGCTGAGATCGGCAATCCGCAACAGGCTCGTGCACAGACTTCCTCCGCGATGTCCTTGTTCTCTTCTCGCGATGTTCGCGTGCTGGCAGCCTTGGCGTTCGCCCGCTCTGGAGATGCGGCGCGAGCCCAAAACATCGCCGACGAATTGAGCCGTAGCGCCCCCGCGAACACCCTGCTGAACTGTTACTGGTTGCCCACGATTCGCGCTTCAACGGAACTAAGTCGCCACCATCCGGACAATGCCTTGCGGCTACTCCAGGCAGCCTCCCCCTGCGAACTGGGTGAACCCAATCCGCAAGTCCAGATCGGTGGCACTCTCTATCCCGGTTACGTCCGTGGTCAGGCTGACCTCGAAAACGGGGACGCACAGCAAGCAGTGGCCGAGTTCCAGAAGTTGATCGATCACCGCGGCGTCGTGCAAAACTTCGTGCTGGGGACATTAGTACATCTGCAACTGGGCAGAGCGTATCTCGCCACGGGAGATGCCTCGAAGGCCCGCATCCAGTATCAGGAATTCCTTAGCCTTTGGAAAGATGCTGACCCCGACATCCCCATCCTTACGCAAGCAAAAACGGAATACGCGAAGCTGCAATAGTCAGAAAAAGTACTGTCTTATCTCCTGCTGTTTCCGATGGTTTACGTAACCAGGCCATAGCACTCATTGACCGCATCCAGACTGAGAGTCCATTCCCCCGCGCGCAGGTGGTGCGGATTTTCCCAGCCTCCGTAGCTATCCCCACGCAATGGTTGACCTGCGCCGCGCCGCGGCCTAACATAACCGCGAATGGCGGTTTCGCCCATGATCGGCCAGACAGTCTCCCACTATCGCATTCTGGGAAAAATTGGTGGCGGTGGCATGGGCGTTGTTTATGAGGCGGAGGATGTTCGCCTTGGCCGTCATGTGGCCTTGAAGTTTGTTCCCGACAATCTGCTGGGCGATCGCAAGTCCCTCGACCGTTTTGAGCGCGAAGCTCGGGCGGCTTCGCGCTTAAATCACCCCAACGTCTGCACCATCCACGACATCGAGGATAACGGCGGCCATCCCTTCATCGTAATGGAGAAGCTGGAAGGGGAGAGCCTGAAGCAGCGCATTCACGGGAAGCCTTTGGAGTTTGAGGAACTGCTCGACATTGCCGTGCAGGTGGCGGAGGCGCTGGAAGCATTTCACGCCAAGGGCATCATTCATCGCGACATCAAACCCGCGAATCTGTTTCTTACTCATACCGGGCAAGTGAAGATTCTGGACTTCGGCTTGGCCAAGCTCTCCCGCGATCAAGGCGTCGCTGCAAGCGAGGACACTCCATACGAAGATTCGCTGACCGCAATCGGGGTGGTTCCTGGGACGGCGGTTTACATGTCGCCGGAGCAGGCGCGCAGCGAAGAACTCGACCCGCGAAGTGATCTGTTTTCTTTTGGCGTGGTGCTCTACGAAATGGCTACTGGCAAGAAGCCGTTTCAGGGAGCGAACGTGGTCACCACGCTGGATGCCATGCTGCATCGTAAGCCGGCCGCGCCGCGAACGCTGAATCCCGCCTTGCCACCGCAGATCGAGGGCATCATCGGGAAGGCGATGGAGAAGGATCGCGACAAACGCTACGCCACCGCTACCCAGCTGAAAACCGATCTGCAGCGCCTGCAAAAACAAACGGAATCAGGAGCGGTCAAGACCAAGTCACGGGAAGCGCCGTTGCGCGTCGCCACCAATGCCTTCCAAACCTCCAGTGCGTGGCAAAAATACCTGCTGGTGGGAATGGCTGGCCTTCTGATCGCGGTGTTGGCGGCCGTGGGCACATGGTGGTTCAAACATCGCAGCCCAGGCGCGGCCGCGGGCGGGAGCGCCATCGCGGTGCTTCCGTTGCAGAACATGAACGGCGACTTCAGCGTGGATTACCTGCGTTTTGCGCTGGCCGACGAAATTTCTAACGTGCTGACCCACAGCCGCAACCTGGATGTTCGTCCTTCCGGAGTGACACGGAAATACGTAAATCCGGACGTTGACCCGCAAAAGGTAGGGCGCGAACTGCACGTGGGCAGCGTCGTCACCGGGCACTTCTTGCGGCAAGGAGCCAATCTCTTAGTGACCCTGGAAGCCACGGAAACCAAGAGCAACCGGATGCTATGGCAGACGAATTTCACGTCGTCCAGTGAAGATCTGATCGCCTTGCAGGCGCAGCTTGCCAATCAGGTTCGCCGCGGTTTATTGCCTACTCTCGGTGCGGCTGGCAGTTTTCTCGATACCAGCACTCGACCGAAGAACCAGGAAGCCTACGATCTTTACCTGCATGTTCTCGCCTTGCCCCATGATGCCGGGCCGAATAAGGATGCTATCGCGGTGCTGCAGCATGTGGTGGAAGTGGATCCGAACTATGCTCCGGCTTGGGAAGAACTCGGCGTGCGCGCCTACTATGACGCCGACTATTCGGACGGCGGCGAGAAAATGTTCCAGCTTTCCAACACAGCCTCAGAACGGGGGCTGGCGCTTGATCCCAATCGCATCATCGCGGCGGGTCAACTGATCACGAACCGGGTGGAACGGGGCGAGTTAACCAAGGCCTACGCGGCGGCGCAAGCTTTAGTCAAGAGCCGGCCCGAGAGCGGCCAGGCTCATTTCACCCTAGCCTTCGTTCTCCGCTACGCCGGAATGCAAAATGAATCAGGGCGTGAGTGCGAGACGGCGCTGACGTTGTCTCCGGGGAACTACCAGTTCCGTTCATGCGCGTGGGCGTTCATGGAGTTGGGCCAGACCGAACGTGCGATGGATTTTGTTCGCCTGGATGCTGGCTCGGAATGGGCCGCCTCGGCAACGATGTCAGTCCTGCTGCGCGAGGGAAAGCTGGCGGAGGCCCGTGAGAGCGTGAAGAAAGTATCGCCCGCCGCGCATTATCATCGCGATCTGCTGGAGGTGTGTCTGGGATTGCGGCCTCCTTCCGAACTGGACCGAATCACTGCCTTCGTGGAGGCTTCCGTGCTGTCAGAGCCCGATCCCGAGCGCTGGTACTACGAAGGAACGATCATGGCATTCTGCGGAAAGCCCGATATCGCGCTTCACATGATCAAGGCCGCAGTTGATCAAAACTACTGCTCGTATTCAGCTTTACTCTCGGATCCGTTGCTGGCGAAGATGCGCAACAGTAGGGAGTTCGATGCTGTGCTGACCGCTGCTCACCAGTGCCAGGAAAACGTGCGCAATCCGCAGGGGCAGTGAATCAGGTAGGATTGTTGGTTGCGACTACGCTTTTGTCCCGGTCAGTCGATGATTCAGACTTGGCATCAGGAAAAATATTGGCTCCCGTCCGCAAGAAAAACAATCCATTATCTATGACAGACGATGACCGTGGGTTCTGGCGCCAGCGAGTTCGTCCTGGCTCCCCGGAGCTTTTCCTTCTCCTTCTTCCGATTCTCTTGCTGACCGTTGGGGGGTTTACGCAGCTCGCGCCGGATCCCGCCAGTTCAACGGCTCCTCAATTTGTAGATCCCTTACCTCAGGACGCTGGCCCGGCCGGGTTACAGGAAACGCTGCTGCGCTTGCAGACTACGGCGCGGCTAATGCAAACCGTGGCCCACCCCGATGACGAAGACGGCGGCATGCTCACACTGGAATCGCGTGGAAAGGGCGCGACCGTTTTGCTGCTGACGCTGAACCGAGGCGAAGGCGGGCAAAACAAGTTAGGCAGCAATCTTTTCGATGTGCTCGGGGTTTTGCGGACGCTGGAATTGTTGGCGGCAGATCGGTACTACGGCGTGGAACAGCGTTTCACGCGGGTCGCGGATTTCGGCTTTTCCAAGACTGCCGCAGAAACATTTCAGAAGTGGCAAGGTCACGATATCGCGTTGGGGGATATGGTGCGAGTGATTCGCACCTTCGATCCTGACGTTTTGGTCGCGCGCTTTTCCGGCACCGATCGTGACGGGCATGGCCATCACCAGGCTTCTGCCATTCTCACTCGCGAGGCCTTTCGCGCCGCGGCGGACCCGAATCGATTTCCGGATCAGATCAAGGACGGTTTGCTCCCGTGGCAGGCAAAAAAGCTTTACATCGGAAATGTGTGCGGATTTGGGGCGCAAACCTGTCCGGCTGAAAACTACACGGTCAGGCTGAATACAGGAGAGCGAAATCCAAGGCTGGGCATGTCCTACGTTCAGTTTGCCATGGAAGGATTGCGGCATCAGCTTTCGCAGGGAGCGGGAGCCTGGTCGGCGGATTCTGGCCCGCGTTACACGTACTACAAACTGGTGGATTCGGTTTTGCCGGCGACGACCGATAAGGATGGTCACGAACAGGATTTCTTTGATGGGATTGATACGACTTTGCCTGGACTGGCGTCGCGACTGGGAGCCGAGGAGTCGAAGGCGCCATGGTTGCGGGCAGGATTGGTAGAGGTTGCAAATCATATCCAGGATGCGAACCGCCGAAGCGAAAAAGAAATAAGCGCCGCAACCGGACCGCTGCTCCTGGCTTTGCAAAGCTTGGATGCGCTCATCGGCCGCGTCGACAGCAGTCAGATAAGCTCGCCGCAAAAAGAGGATCTGCAAGAAAGACTTCGCGAGAAACGGCAGCAGATGCAGAGAGCCATCAACTTGGCGATGGCCGTCTCAGTGGAAGCGACCGTCGCTCCTCCGCAGAGCGCGGGGGTGGGCCTGCCGAAAGAGGAGGAAGCTCTGACCGCCGTGTCTCCTGGCCAGAAGTTTCTGGTGCGAGTGAAGTTTCATAATGGCTCAAAATACAAGTTGGTCCTTGACCAAGTACGGCTCGATGCTCCAAAAGGGTGGGCCAGAGAGGTGGATGCAGAAGCAGTCCTAGTCGTCGCCCCGGGCCAGGATCAGTATGCCAATTTCGTCGTGCAGATTCCTAGCAATGCGGATGCGCATTATTACACGCGTCCCTACTGGCATCGGACAGATCCCGAAACCGAAAGCATCAACACAATCGACGATGAACGATACGTTACCTTGCCGTTTCCGCCGCCTCCTTTCCACGTTTCAGTCCAATACCACACGCATAGCTCGGCACACGACCTAAGCTTTCTTGGCGGCGAACATAAATTCGGAGGATCGGATGGACCGAGGACGGAGATCGCTTCTCCCGTGGTCGCGGTGTTTGTAGATGACAAAGGCGTGGAGCGGCGACGAACCGTCGCAATCGTCCCCGCATTTTCTGTCATGCTCGAACCAGGGCAACAGGTAATTCCTACCGAACACGATGGCGAATTCCGGGTGAAAGTTGGAGTTTCGAGCAATCTGTCCGGGGCCGGCAACGGGACTTTGCATCTGGACATTCCGCCGGGTTGGAATGTCGAACCTGCGAAAGCGCCTTTGGAGTTTCACAAGCGCGGCGAGAAGCAAGAGGTCGAGTTCAAAATATCGCCATCGAGCCTGAAAGAAGGACGCGCGCAAATCCGCGCCGTTCTCGAATCGGGCGGAATGAATTACGGCGAAGGTTACAGCCTGGTTACGCGAGAGGATCTTGACAGTTTTTACTATTATCAGCCTGCGCTGCAGCGCATCAGCATCGTGGACGTGAAGGCGCCGAAGAATCTGACTGTCGGCTACATTATGGGCGCGGGCGATGATATTCCGATGGTGCTCGAACAGATTGGAATGAGAGTTACACTTGTTCCGGCGGAGCGACTTGCCAGCGAGGATCTGAGCCAGTACCAGACAATCGTCCTCGGAATCCGCGCTTACGATACGCAAAAGGATCTGGCGGCGAACAATAAAAGGCTGCTGGATTTTGTGTATAACGGCGGCACGCTCGTCGTGCAATACAACACTGGAGTTGCAGATTTCAACAACGGAAAATTCACACCTTATCCCGCACAACTCAGCCGGGCCCGGGTGTCGGTTGAAGACGCTTCGGTCGAAATTTTGGCTCCCGAGGATGGCGTCTTTCATTATCCCAACCAGATTACTCAGCACGATTTCGACGGATGGGTGCAAGAACGTGGGCTGTATTTCATGGACCAGTGGGACACGAACTTCAAGCCGCTGCTGTCTTGCCATGATCCCGGAGAGTCACCGCAGAAAGGCGGTTTGTTGCGCGCGCAGTATGGGAAGGGTACGTACATCTATACGGGATACGCTTTCTTTCGACAATTGCCGGCGGGCGTCCCAGGAGCGATCCGCCTCTATGTGAACTTGTTGAGTGCGGGACACGAGAGGAGCGGCGCTCAGTGATCGGAGGTTCGGCTCCAGTTCACCGAGTCGTGGTTGCGAAAAAACTTTCCCCGAACATGAATTTCGGGAGGGCACGAGTTCACTCGTGGTGCAAGTTCTGAAAATTCATTCGGGCTTCGGCCCTGAGGCGGAGAATTTTGACTCCAATATGGTTTTGCCGCAGGCCGTGCCTGTTCAAAGCTACACCGCCTGGAAAATTTGGCGTGGTTAAGGCATCGCTGAAGCGATGCCCCGATACGAATCCGCATTTTTCAGCGCCCTGCTAATGCAGACTTCCTCTCAGCCCAACCAGACTCGTCCACACCTGATTCGGGGTGTGGGCCTGGGGAGCGCGACTGCGCTGAACATGATTGACATGATCGGCGTGGGCCCGTTCATCACCATTCCGCTGATGGTGAGCGCAATGGGTGGGCCGCAAGCCATGCTCGGCTGGATCCTGGGCGCGATCTTTGCCATGTGCGACGGCCTGGTTTGGGCGGAGTTGGGCGCGGCCATGCCGCAGTCGGGCGGTTCGTATGGTTACTTGCGTGAGATCTACGGGCCCAATCGCCTGGGCCGACTGATTTCGTTTCTGTTCGTCTGGCAACTTTCCTTCAGTGCGCCGCTCATTATCGCCTCGGGATCGATTGGCCTTGCGGGATATGCATCCTATTTCTGGCCTGGGCTGGAAACGCAGTATGTCACTCGCCATTGGAGCGTACCCTTGCCGCTACTGGGAAGCTTGCAACTGCACTGGCTGGTTTCGGGAGCAACATTTGTAGCGATCGGCACCGTTGCTCTGGCGGTGCTCCTTTTGTATCGCAAGATCACGAGCATTGGGTGGATCTCAAAGCTGCTTTTGGCCGGAGTGATCGGAATTATGTTTTGGATCATCGTTGCGGGACTCCGCCACTTCGATGCTTCACGAGCATTCAGTTTTCCGCCGGGAGCGTTCGCCCTATCTCGCAATTTCTTCCTGGGACTGGGCTCGGCCATGCTGATCGCTACCTACGACTATTGGGGCTACGGCAACGTCGCCTTTTTAGGCGATGAAGTAAAAGAGCCGGGAAAAACGATTCCTCGGGCGATATTGCTATCCATTTTTTTGGTGGCATGTCTATACGTGGTGATGAACATCAGTATTCTGGGCGTGGTTCCGTGGCAGGAGATGCAAGTTGGTCAAGACAATCGCGGCTTGTATGTTGTGTCTATTTTCATGCAAAAGATTTATGGCCCGTGGGCTGCAAATCTCGCGACTGTGCTGGTCATGTGGACGGCATTCGCCTCGGTTTTTTCCGTAACGCTGGGATACTCACGGGTGCCCTACGCGGCGGCCCTCGACGGGAATTATTTCAAAGCGTTTGCCCGCGTGCACGCGGAGGGACGGTTTCCGTACGTTTCGCTGCTCGCTCTGGCCGCGGTCGCGGCGCTGTTCTGTTTTCTCTCCTTGGCGGATGTAATCGCAGGACTCGTGGTCATCCGCATTATGTTGCAATTCCTGGCGCAGGCGATCGGCCTGATTGTGCTGCGCATCCGCCGTCCTGATCTACCGCGGCCATTTCGTATGTGGCTTTACCCGCTGCCTGCGTTGGCCGCATCGGTGGGATTTTTGTTCGTGCTGATCTCCCGCACCAACTCATTAAGCCAGATTCGCTATGCAGTTCTGATTCTGGTTAGCGGTGTGGCGATATACCTGGTGCGCGCCTGGCGTCACCGGGAGTGGCCGTTTGGACGGACCGAAGGGGTCGCGAGCAACTAATCATGGCCGAAGCGGTGAAAATATCGATGCCATCGACTCTGCGGAGGTCAGCGAACGGTTCGGCCTGGACACCCTTGGGTGAGCCACTCTTTCGATCGCTCTGGGTAGCGGCGGTGATTTCATACACCGGCACCTGGATGCAGAACGTGGGCGCGGGATGGCTGATGACGCAGCTCACGATGTCTCCATTGATGGTGGGCTTGGTGCAAGCGGCGACGACGCTGCCAGTTTTTCTTGTAATCCTGCCGGCCGGCGCGCTCGCAGACATCGTGGACCGGCGGCGCTTCCTCTTAATCACTCAGGGTTGGATGGTCGCAGCTGCGGTGTTGCTGGGGATTTTTACCCTCCTGGGAAATGTGACGCCCTGGATTCTGCTGGGGTTCACATTCGTGATGGGGCTGGGTGCGGTGATGAACGATCCGGCATGGCAGGCCATTACACCAGAAATAGTTTCCCCCGCGCAGCACGCGCCCGCAGTGGCTCTAAACTCGGTGGGCTTCAATGTGGCTCGCGCTGTGGGCCCGGCGTTGGGTGGAATCGTAATCGCCATCGCGGGTTCCGGCGTGGCTTTCTTGTTGAATGCGGCTTCGTTTTTCGGAGTCATCTTTTTTCTTTATCGCTGGAAGCGTCCCCACTTTGAGGATGTCGAGACCGGGCACGTTTCCGACGCTATCTTCACCGGCCTGCGTTATGTGCGCGGCGCTCCGGTCGTACGTTGCGTGCTGATCCGTACCGGGGCATTTAGTTTAGGAGCGAGCTCCCTGCTGGCCCTACTCCCTATCATTGCCCGTCCGCATGGAGCTACCGGATACGGCCTGCTGCTCGGATCATTTGGTTTGGGCGCGTTGGCTGGTGCAGCGATACTGCCCCGGTTACGAAGTACGCTCTCGGTGGACGGCGTTGTCACCGTCGCCATCCTGGTGTTTGCAGCCATGACGTTTGCCGCGGGGCGAGTGCAAACATTCGGCTGGCTGGAACTGGTATTGTTCACCAGCGGAACGGCGTGGATTGGAATCCTGGCTTGTCTCAATGTTGCGGCGCAGACCATGTCGCCGTCAGTCCTGCGGGCGCGAGCGCTATCGATGTACCTGCTTGTGTTGCAGGGAGGAATGGCGATCGGCAGCGCGCTTTGGGGTGCGCTGGCGAACCGCATCGGAATCCCCGGAGCATTTCAGTGGTCTGCGATTGCGCTGGTGGCTGGGCTAGTGAGTGTGCGACGCTATCCGCTGACATCGCAGGAATTGCAGTACGCGCCTTCCGTGGTGCGGGATTAGTTCACGGCGGAGGCGTTAGTCGGGAATCCTGGCGTCCAAGTTCAACCGCCAATAATCCAACGAGAACGGAGGATCGTCGGTAGCGGCCTGGGCAGCGAGGGCCGCGACGAAATCCGTGCGCAGTTCGCCGTCTGGAATCCGTTCCAAATGCCGGCGCAAAATGACGGTGCGAACAAACTCTGAATATTTCGCAGAGTCTTCTAGAATGGTCAGGGCGGGTTCGAGACTCGTACCAATTTCTACGAATCCTGCCCGCTGCAAAAGCACCGCGGCATCTTTTGCATTATTGAAGACCCAGGGCTCATGAAAACCGGCAAAGTACTGCGCGTACTTCGCAGTGGCCGCCAGTTCGTCGGTTCGCTCGCGTAGCCGAGCCAGATTCGGGCCGCCGCCACACTGGGCCGTCAGCCATCCCGCGGGCCGCAATGCACGGAACAGGCTGCGAAAAAGACGGTCGTGGTCCAGAACCCAGTGAAACGCAGCTGTGCTGAAAATCCCATTAAAGACTCTGTCGAAGGGTAGATCTTGCAGATCGGCAGCCACTAGCGAGAACCTGCCAGGAAAATCGCGCGCCAGATGGTCTCGCGCACCGGCGAGCATATTTTCCGAGAGGTCCACACCCACGACCCGGCCTCGCGGCAGGCTTTGCAACAACTCGGCGGTCAGCCGCCCGGTTCCGCAACCGGCATCCATCAGCATCTCGTCACCGCGCAGATGCACTCTAGCCAGGACTTTCTTACCCCAACTCACTTGCGGTTCGGAAATACGATGGTAGTCGGTGGCGTTCCACTCGCGCGTTTGGGAGGGAGACGACATGGACCTGGCCTCAGGAACCTAGCAGTCAAAAAAGCTGCCGGCCCCGCACGGGCGAGGACGCCCGCGCCTACATTGCCGAGAGCGCCTGATCGAGATCGGCGATGATGTCTTCTACATTCTCGATGCCTACCGAAATTCTCACCATACCATCCGTGATGCCAATCTGTTTCCTTCCTTTTTCACCCAAGCCAGCGTGAGTCATGGTGGCAGGATGCGAGATCAGCGTTTCCACTCCTCCCAGCGATTCGGCCAGTGCACAGACGCGAACTTTTCTCAGCATCTTGTTGGCATTCGAGAGTGAGCCGGTCTCAAACGAAATCATGGAGCCGAAGCCGGTCATTTGTTTCTGCGCCAGTTCGTACTGCGGGTGTGCCGGCAATCCGGGATAGAAAACTTTTTTTACCTTCTTATGTTGAGCCAGGAATTCCGCGATGACCCGGCCGTTGCGGTCATGCTGCTCCATTCGCACCGCTAGCGTCTTGACTCCGCGTAGCACCAGCCAGCACTCGAAGGGGGAAAGAATGGCACCCACCGTCTTCTGCACAAAACCGAGTTGTTCGGCTTGCTCGGGCCTGGTGCACACCACGACACCACCAAGGCCATCGCTGTGGCCGTTGAGGAATTTCGTGGTCGAATGCACCACCATGTCCGCGCCCAGCGCAAGCGGCTGCTGGAAGTATGGCGAGAGGAAGGTGTTGTCCACCACCAGTTCGACATCCTTAGAGCGGCAAACTTTGCTGATGGCCTCGAGGTCGGCGAGAGCCATGAGTGGATTGGTGGGCGTCTCCACGTACACCATGCGGGTCTTCTTGCGAATCGCGCGTTCTACGTTCCTAACCTCGGAAGTATCAACGTAGGTGAATTCGATTCCGTATCCGGTAAGCACCTGGTTGAAGAGCCGCGGCACCCCGCCATACAAATTGTGGCCGCACACCACATGATCACCCGATTTATACATGGTGCAGATGGCGCTGATCGCAGCCATCCCGCTGGCGAAGACACGCGAACTGATTCCGCCTTCGAGGGCGGCCAGATTCTCCTCGAGGCGAGTGCGCGTTGGATTGGAGACTCGGGCGTACTCGTATCCTTTATTCTTGCCGATTTCCTGCTGGACATAGGTGGAAGTGGGATGAATGGGCGCGGAGACTGCCCCGCTTTCAAGGTCAGGCTCCTGCCCGACATGAATGGCGCGAGTAGCAAAACCGGGAAGCTTGCTGTTTTTAGTCATGATGAGAATTAGCAGTCAGCATTCAGCACTCAGCAATCAGCAATGTAGACGCGAACGTCCGCTCCATGTGGGCGCCATCGATGAAGTTCATGGTCAATCAAAGTTTCGTCAGGGATTGGTTGCTGAGTGCTGATTGCTCTTTTCAAATCCCGCCCTCAAAAATTTTCTTTGACAAATAGCGCTCGGCTGAATCCGGAATCATGGTTACTACGCGCTTTCCCGATCCCAGGCGCCGAGCCACAGTCAAAGACGCGAAAACGTTGGCTCCCCCGCTTGAACCAGCCAGCACGCCCTCGCGCGCCGCCAATTGCTTCACCATCCCAAACGCTTCGGGATCGGTCGCCATCAGCACTTCGTCACACAACGAGGAATCAAAATTCTTTGGTATGAAGCTGGCGCCGATTCCTTCGACTTTATGCGGGCCGGGCTGTCCACCTCCGAGCACTGAGCCCTGCGTCTCGACCGCATAGGCAAGCACCTTAGGAAGACGTTCTTTCAAATAACGGGCCACGCCGGTGAATGTGCCAGCCGTCCCCGAACCGATTACGACGGCGTCGATCTGTCCATCCATTTGTTCGAAGATTTCGCGAGCGGTAGTTTCGTAGTGATAATCAGGATTGGCGGGATTTTCGAACTGGGCTGCCATGAAGGCTTTTGGATCTTTGGCGGCTAACTCCTTGGCTCGATCGATTGCTCCTTGCATACCCTCCGTGTCCGGGGTGCGAGTCACCTCGGCGCCGAGGGCCCGCATGATCGTCACTTTTTCTTCCGAAAACGTTTCCGGGACGAACAGAGCAACTTTGTAGCCGCGATTCACGCCAATTAGCGCCAGCCCGATCCCCGTATTCCCCGCGGTCGCTTCGACAATCGTGCCGCCCGGCTTGAGCAAGCCCTGTGCTTCAGCCCGGGCAATAATACCGATTGCGGCGCGATCCTTCACGCTTCCGCCGGGATTCAGGTACTCCAGCTTGGCATACACCTCCGCCGAACCGGCGGGCACAATGCGCTTCAGCTTGAGTATGGGAGTTTCACCAACGAGCTGCGTAATATCGTCAGTGACCTGCGGACGGGAACGTTCAATCGTTGTCTTCTGCACTCTACAGGGTACGGAAGCGGCGCGAAGGCGTCAATCGCCCAAAAGGAGTCCAATGCACTCGTGGGTATCTAAGGCAAGATAGGTTCTGCGCTAGGTAATACTCGCCTCCGTGTACGTTCCATACACTTCGCGCAACGCGTCGCAAATTTCGCCGACGGTTGCGTAAGCGCGCACCGCGTCAACGATGTAAGGCATGGTGTTCGCCGAGGAAACCTTGCCACTGGCTTCGGCCTTCGGTTCCTCGGCAGCCGCTTTCTTCAGGGCTTCCAGACGGCGACGGACTTCCTCATTCGACCGCCGTGCCCGCAGAGCTTTCAACTTCGCGCTCTGATGAACGGCTACGCTCTCGTCGATGTACAGAATGTGGGGCGACTCTTCTTCGATGACGAACTCGTTCGCGCCGACAATGATCTTTTCTTTTGCCTCCGCCGCCCGCTGAAATTGGTAGGAGGCTTCCGCAACTTCTTTCTGCGGGTATCCGCGTTCGATGGCTTTGACCATGCCGCCCATTGCGTCAAGCTTGCCAAAGTAGTCGAACGCGCCTTTCTCCATTTGGAGCGTCAAGTTTTCGAGAAAGTAAGATCCGCCGAGCGGATCAACCGTTTGCACGACTCCAGACTCATAGCCGATGATTTGTTGCGTTCGCAAGGCGATCCTCGCGGCTTGTTCCGTGGGCAGGGCAAGCGCTTCGTCGTAACCGTCGACGTGGAGCGATTGTGTTCCACCCAGCACCGCAGCCATTGCCTGAATGGCGGCGCGCGCGATGTTGTTCATCGGCTGCTGTGCGGTTAAGGAAACGCCCGCGGTCTGGGTATGGAACCGCATTAACCAGGTGCGCCGGTTTTTCGCTTTGAACCGGTCTTTCATCACCTGGTACCAGATTTTGCGGGCAGCGCGATATTTGGCGATCTCCTCGAAGAAATCGTTGTGTGCGTTGAAGAAAAAGCTTAGGCGCGGACCGAATTCATCGATGTCAAGACCTCGTCGCCGGGCCCATTCCACATATTCCACGCCGTCATAGAGAGTGAATGCCAGCTCCTGCAGCGCGGTCGAGCCGGCCTCGCGAATGTGGTATCCGCTGATTGAAATGGTATTGAAGCGCGGCGTGAACTTTGAGCCGAACTCGAACGTGTCCACCACCAGCCGCATCGACGGCGCTGGCGGATAGATATATTCCTTCTGCGCAATGTATTCCTTGAGAATGTCGTTTTGAATGGTGCCGGAAATCTTTTTCCAGTCCGCGCCCTGCTGTTCGGCAACTACCAGATACATGGCCCACAAAACCGACGCGGGCGAGTTGATAGTCATCGAAACTGTCGTTTTCTCCAGATCAATTCCGCCGAAGAGAATTTCCATGTCCTCGAGCGAATCGATGGCTACGCCGCACTTGCCGACCTCGCCTTCGCTTGCTGGATGGTCAGAGTCATAGCCCATCAGCGTAGGCAAGTCGAAAGCAACCGAAAGCCCTCCGCCGCCATGTTCGAGCAGATATTTGTAGCGCTGATTGGTTTCCTCCGGCGAGGCAAAGCCGGAGAACTGGCGCATGGTAAAAAGCTTGCCGCGGTATCCGGTGGCGTGAATGCCGCGCGTGTAGGGCGGTTGGCCGGGGTAGCCGAGATACTGATCGTGGTTCCAGTCCTCGGGCAGATCGGCTTGGGTGTACAGGCGGCGGATGGGAACACCCGAGATTGTGGTGAAGCGTGCGTGCCCATTCTCATCGAGATTCGTGCCAGTAGCCGCGCCGATCGGCCGCTCGGGCGCCTTTTCCAAGGTTGGCGACAACGTTTTCTCCGCCCACTGTTGCTCTGACTCGGAGGGATGGCGTCCCTCGAACACGTCTGTGATCGGACTCTCCGCTACTTGCGGCTCGGAAGGTTTCTTGTCAGCCATGAACACCCCGTCTACTTAGATAATAGGGCGAGTTCAGGCGGGCGGCAAGGCTGGAGACGTAGCAAGCTACGTCTCTACAGCAGACAGTCATTCTGTAGAAACGTTGCTGGCAACGTTTGGCCGAACCGACTCCCACGCTTTGGCGTATTTCCAGGAGACGTAAACTGAATGATAAAGGTGCAACAGCAAACCTTCGCGTCCGTCGAGGAAGCCAAGCCGCAAAAAATAGTTGTAGATGAAGGTCAGCATCGGGCGGATCACGATACTAGCGAAGCTGAAGCTGCGATGACCTTGGGCTGCTGCAACCTCGGCGCCCATTGAGGAATAGCTGTTCATGTGATCGATGTAGCCGCGCAATGTCGGATAGGCGTCGTGCAACAATGCATGGGAGAGCCTGCCGGTCGGACCATTCACTTTGATCGTCGGATGCGCGCCATGCTCTTGGAACTGTCCTGCACCACGGCGAATCAGGCGTATCTTGGGATCGGGATAGAAACCTCCATGCTGGATCCATCGGCCAAGGAAAAAATTCTTGCGCGGAATCCAGAAGCCAGTCATCGCCGAGCGCTCTTTGAGCGCCCCCTCAATCTCAGTGGCAAGGTCGGGTTCCAGCGCCTCATCGGCATCCAGCTGCAGCACCCAATCCATCGACGCTTTCTCCATCGCCGAATTTTTCTGCGCCGCAAAACCTTTCCATGGCTCAACAAAAATCTTCGCGCCATAGGCCTGTGCAATCTCGACGGTGCGATCCGTCGAGCCCGAGTCCACCACAATAATCTCGCCTTTGCCGTCACGTACCAATGGCATCACGCTTTCCAGCGTGCGAGGAAGATTGCGTTCTTCATTCTGTGTGATCAAAACCACAGACAGCGTCACGCGTGGAAGGATACATCGGAGCGTAGGAACACTGAAAGTAGAAACCATTCGGCCCCGCTGCCTGAATGCCATACAGCAGGGCCGAAACGATCGACTCAATACCCCGGCGGCTGCGCTTGCGAGGGTGCGCCCGGTTGTACGTCCTGCCGGGGCGCAACGTAAGGAACATTCGGCATGTGAGTCACCTCACCCCGCTCGGCATCGGCCATGACGATTCCAGAATGGTCAAGCAAAAGGCCGGTCGCACGGTCCAACTCTACCCGGGCCTTTTCATAAGCGGCCTCCGCGGAAACCAGATTGGATTCGGCCGTGGTCAACCCCGATTCGTCTTGCAACACCGCCGTTGGGTTCGAAACTCCGACGGCCAGTTTCTGCTGGTCGGCACTCAGCGTCTGGCGGGCAAAGTCAACCGCGGCATGAGCGGCCTGCACGCTGGCGCGATTCTGCTGCAGTGCGAACTGTGCATTGCGCACTTCAATCCGCACCTGGTTCAGTAGCTGCTGCAGACGGACCTGCGCCTGGCGATATTCCAACTCGGCGCGAACCTGGTTGGCCTGGCCCTCGCGATTGCGTATCGGAATGGTAAGCGTCACACCAATGCCCTTATCGGGTGCGACGCTCGTAACCAACTGATCCAACGTGGAAGCGTAGCTGACCGGCCCGCCGTTGCGGAATGGCGGAGCGGCCTTGCTGGGATTAAAGCAGAAACTGATGCCAGGCGTACACGATGGCACGGTCGGGTTCACATCTCCGCCGATGCCCGAGCCTCCGTAGTACGCATACAGATCCAGCGTTGGCAGCATGGCATTGCGAACGGCTTTGTTGTTGAGCTCGCGACTGCTCAGGTCAATTCGCGACTCGGCCAATTCGGCGCGATGACTGAGTGCATCGTTGACCAAATCCTGCGTGGGCACGACCGGCTCCTGCTCGGGCACTTGCATGGTGGAAGTAGGAATCACGTCGGCTCCCGCAAGCGCCGGATTTTCCAGTGTACGGCTGAGGGCGTTCTTCATAAGCAATTCCTGCAACTCCAGATTGGTTTGAGCCAGGATCAAAGCCTGTTCATCGGTTGATACAGTGCTCTGCGCGCTTACCACCTGAATCGGCGGCAGCGTTCCGAATTGTACTTGCTTCTTGTTGTCGGCGAGGGTCCGCTGCGCAAAAGCCAGAGCCTCCTGCTGCACCCGGACGTTTTCATAGGCGTAGACCAGATCCCAATACAGGTTTTCGATCTGGTCCACCGTGGTGATGATTTGCAGGCGAAAGGCCACGTCGGAAATCTCGCGGTTATTCTTGGCGATTCGAATGAAGCGAGTGTTGGGTACGAAGCCGAAGCCTTGCAGCAAATTCTGGGTGACTCGAAACTGAAAATTGGAGCTAAGCGATGGCGTGTACGTACTGGTCACATTGTTGGTTGTGCTGTGGGTATTGTTGAATCCCACGGAGAGGTTTGTGCCCGAGTGTAAACCTTGCAAGTAAGAAAAATTCGCGGTCGCGGTATTTACATTCCCGACGCCGTTCGGCACCTCCGTGAAAATGCTGGTGGATTCGATAAAGTTGCGATCCATCTGAAGCGTGCCGCTGAGCACTGGATCGAAGCTGGTAATCGGCGAGCCAATCCCCAACGTAGAACTCACCAAACCATTCGTACCTGTGCCCACGCCTCCCGCAGCTACGCTGGTGCCGCCGGCTCCGGAGCCGACATTTCCGCTGAGCCCACCTACGCCGCCGCCGGGCGTATTTTGTACGATCCCGGTATTGACTCCCAGAATGTTGGCCCCCCCCTCGGCACGCAGAATGTCCGTGTCCGCGATGTTCAGGTTGTAACGCGCCAGCACCAGATCCAGATTGTTCTCCAGAGCCAGGGCAACCGCATCATTCATCGAAAGCATGATTTTGCCGTCATGCATCAATTGCTGAATGCGATCGGTATTGCTCAAATTTGGCTCTGGCACATATCCCGGCTTGTAAGGGGCAATGACGTTGGGAAACTGGGATCGCGGTTTCGAATAGTCCACCAAGGCGTAGTGCTGTGGCTGGTCCGTCGGGGCCGGCATGGCTTGAGGCGCCGGCGGCAAGCTAGACGGCGTGGATTGCGCATTCTGTGCCCAGCTATTGAGCGACAGCACCCCGCCTAAAGCAATGGCGGCAACTCGCCGGCTGGCGGAATTGAATCGAAGCAAAAACATTTCTTATCTCCTTTTGGGTAGAGACCTCTGAATATTGCTGCACTTCTCGATTAAGACCATTGGATGCTTCCGAGTCACATACTGGTCTCATAAAGGGGGTCTGGGAAGGCAGGGCTTCGTCGAAGTATTCCGACTCGCGCTTTACATGCGATAGTGCTGCTTGTTCCGCGGTCGAGTCCGGCTGAGTGACGCTGCTGAGTTTAATTCCGCCCGGACCAGCCAGACTCCACTGCCCATCATAAGCTGGCGAGTAAACGAACGTCGCCATGCAAAAGAAAAATCGCCGCCGGGCCTAAGCCCGGCGGCGAGAAAGTACAGCAAAGAGAACCGCAGTAGGCGCGTTTGGGCGCTTACTGGCCGGTTCCGGTCATAGGCAGCTTTTGTGGGCTGCCCAAACTGTTGTCAAACAGCTCGTAGGTGGCCGCTACCTTTTTAGTCAGGATCGGACAGAAGCGAACCAGAATGTTGCCGTTTTTCGCCGGCTTCGCACGAAGCCCGACTCCTCCCACCAGCGCCGACATGCGCCTCACAAGAAAAATCACCGCCGAGCCATAAGGCCCGGCGGCGAGAAATTAGAGCGGAACCAAAGCGGACTCCTGAAGACCCTGACTACGGCGTAACCTCATATACGACGCCCCCTCCATGGAGTCCCCCGGAATTGGTCGTACCATAGAGCTTTCCATTGACGAGAATCGCGTCGTGGAAGGGATTGTATCCGTCGCCAGTGGTGCCGAAACTCCAGAGCACACTTTCCTTATAGGTGCCCGCCGTCAGCTTGTAGACGGTGCCATAATTCAGATTGTTGGCTGCACTTGACCCACCTTGATAGGTGGTGCCGTAGACGTTCCCTGCTGCATCCAGGGTAACACCTGCATAATACGGGTATGCACCGTCCTTGTTAGCATAACCCTTGAAGCTGTAGATGACCTTTTGCGTAAAGGTATTGTTTGCGCCTAGCGTCAGCTTGAAAACCGATCCGAGGTTAAAGTTGCCACCATATAAGGTCGTGCCATAGAGGTTGCCGGCTGTATCCGTGGCCAAACTAGATTCGGGGTATTGTCCGAGTGTGTCTCCAAGAAAAGTGTAGATTATGTTTGATATCCACACGCCGCTGACTTCGCGCAGTTGGTAAACCACGCCAACATTCCAGACAACACCACCGTAGTACGTGGTACCGTAAATATAACCGTTTTTCTGGTCGACAACGACCCCTGAGTAGGGAACGTACCCGCCGTTAGTTCCAGGAAAAGTGTGAATCAGCTTATAAATCCACTTGCTTCCTGACGGTTTTAACTGGAAGACAACGCCGTCGCCGAACTTACCACCAGCTTGAGTAGTGCCGTACAGGTTGCCGGCCGCGTCAAAGACCAAGGTGCCGTATGGGTAGTACCCGTCGCTGCCGCTAAGGTCGTCGAAGGTATGAAGCACAGTCTCCTTCCACGTACCCCCCGAGTTGGACAGCTCAAACACCGTGCCCTGGCTGCTTGCGCCGCCCTGGTAGGTCGTGCCATAGAGGTTTTTTCCGGACGCATCCAAGACCAAACCGGCAAAGGGGTACGCACCATCACTGTTGCTGGGACCGAGAAAGCTATAGATTACAGTTTGGGACCAGGAGCCACCGGAATTCGTCAGCTCGAAGACCTCGCCATAGCCGTTGGCACCGCCCTCGTAGGTCGTGCCATAAAGATGATTACCTGTGGTGTCGGCAACCAAGGAGCCATAGGGAACGTAACCGTCCACGCAACTGGTCTGAGCGCAGAAGTTGTAGAGAACAGTCTCGGTGCTAGCCCACGCACTAGCCGCCAGGATTAGGGTCACTGCCACTAGCACAAGCGCTTTGACGCGCATAAATCCTCCTAAATTTTGTCAGCAAACGTTCGAAAATTTTGACCATCAAACATCCGAGAATGAGGAAGGCCCTTGCCAGGGGGACGGCAAAAGGGGAGAGCGGGCTTCCCACAACTCACTATCCGGACGCCCAAAAAAATGTCGGGACATTGTGGGACAGCGGCGAACGCCTGTCAAGATGAAAGATTTTGCATCTCTTACCACGCCCGTTTGGGACAAAAACCAGACGCAAATAGCGACTACTGGAACCTCCGAGTCACGAGGTCCGGCAGTTGTTCTTCGAGTCTCCGAGCCAGCCAGGCCTGCAATTCGGAGCTAAGATTGGCAGGCAGGAACACGAATGACAAGCCGGACTGCCCCTTGTCATTGGTCCAGCACACCCTGCACTGCGCCGTTATCGCGAGTTGAGGGTTGGTTACGGTGAACTGGGTCGTCACCTCGGTGGCGGGTGTCAGCGGAGTTGAACCGCTGAATGCCATCCCGTTTTCACTGAGATTGACGGTTTTTCCGAAAATTTCTGGTTCCCCTTTTCTGTGAGCGGCTGCCGGAACGGAAACAGGATAACGGAAGTAGCGTCGCCGCTCCCGTACAATGAGTCCGTAAGCAGCGTGGAGGGTGTGTCGAATTGAATCAAAAGTCAGCGGTTTTTCCATGGCGAAACTTGACCCTACTTTCAGGGCGTATGCAGTCTCGGCGCTGCTGCCCGTGATGGCAAAGGTGATCGCGGTTCGATTGGACGCTGAAGCGCGCACTTGTTGAAGGATCAGCGTTGCTTGCTTCCCCAGCGAAAAATCAATGACGGCAACTTCGAGTTTGCTGTGATTCACCCGGTCCAGCGCATCTGAGATTTTGATGCACACCTCTACCGATAACGCTAGTTCTTGCATCGCCTCGACAAGCTGCCGGGTAGCGACGGCGTCTTCGGAGACGACCAGGGCTGTGCCGATGAGTTTCGCGCTGGAATTTTCGGTCATTAAGAGCTCCTTCGTTAGGCGGATTTGCGCCCGTTCCGTTCAGGACGCTGTTCCTGTTCTTTGTTTTGGGAGTTCTGTTCGGTTTGCAGGAGGTCTTTGAGGTGACGAATCTGGTGGACATTCAAGGCAAACGTGGTTAGCGCTCCCGTCCCAGCACCCAGCAGAAAGATTCCCAAAGCGACCCATAGGCCCACGATGTGCATCTCCCACGTTTGTTTTCGCGTAGCATGAGCCCCCCTGGAAAACATCCCGACTCACTGCACTTTCTCCAGTGACAGGATACGCCGAAAACCTGTTCTCTACAGCGCCTGCTATTCAAAACGTACAGCCTATGTGATGCGTCCCAGCCCGCTGAAAGCGATTTGTTCTTGTTACGAATTCCGAACAAGGTCAGGGACGAAGAGGAACTGGCAGGTGTGCGTCGGGCCAGCAGATTCAGTTGCTTTGCGGGCGAATCGCGGTTTTGCGAACGGCCTCGCTGACCGCGCAGTGCATCGGTACGGGAGCCTTCAAAGTGCCGGCAAATTATCCGCCGCTCAAGTGCGGTTTGGCAACTTGTCGCGATACTTGACCGCCGGTAAAAGAGAGACAAGAAAGAAAATCGGCAACAAGAGGAGGCCGACCGTAAGGAAAGTGGCGATGACCAGCCCGTCACTTACTTTCGAAGCAATGACCCCGTCAAAATGGTCGCGTTGCGACGTTTCTTGCGCCATCATTCTTTCAACATCGTCGTCATCAACGACTAAAATCTTCGGAGCGGGCTCTAGCACGCGAAACCTCCTCTAAC
This sequence comes from uncultured Acidobacteriota bacterium, assembly GCA_963832245.1. Lineage (GTDB taxonomy): Bacteria > Acidobacteriota > Terriglobia > Terriglobales > Acidobacteriaceae > JABDBE01. Next base: position 861,702 of record CAWHTG010000002.1, on the reverse strand, counting down.
TAGAGAGGGTGGCACACATCCCGGGAAACGATGCATACGAATTCTCATCCGTCACGAAATCCGAACGAGCCTGTGCCGTGCACGCCATATCACTAGGGAAGTGCGCCACCCTTGCGCACATGGTTTACAGGAACCCGGCGGACTTAGTACCGGTGCAGGTCGATATTCACCGGCTGAATTTCTTTTTTCCTGCCCGCGCAGTCTGAGAACTAGACGAATCGGGGAACTGTTATCATCCTTCCGCACATGCATCCCATCGTTCTGAGTCTTCTTCTGGGCCTAACCGCCGCTGCGGCCAACGTCTTTGGCGGCGCCATTATCGTCCAGAAACACTGGGATCGCTCCTACCTCAGGTACTTTGTCGCCCTGGGCGCGGGGTTCATGCTGGCGACAGCCATCGTCGAAGTGTTTCCCGCCGCCCTCGAATTGCGCGGGAAGAGCGCCGCATTTCTGGTTCTGGTCGGCTACTTGATTATTCACTTCTTCGAGCACACGGTGACCACGCACTTCCATTTCGGCGAGGAAACCCACCAAGACCAATTCGTTCATACCCACAAGGGATATTCGATTCTCATCGGCTTGATCATTCACACATTTTTCGACGGCATCGCTATTGCTTCCGGCTTTCTGGTTTCCAACTGGCTGGGATGGATTATTTTTCTCGCCATCTTCCTGCATAAGATTCCTGAGGGATTCACCATCACTTCGGTCATGCTGGCAAGCGGTCAGAGCCGGAGTGTGGCGTGGGGCGCGTCTGTGCTGTTGGGCATCGCAACTTTTGCAGGAGTCGCCGCCATGGCGATCTTCCAGCATGAAGTGAGTTTTGGATTACCGCTGTCGGCAGGAGTGACGATTTACGTCGCGGCCTCCGACCTCATACCGGAAGTGAACCGCGAACCGGGGGCAAAAATGGCTCTAGTGGTTTTTCTGGGAGTGGGATTGATGTTTCTGCTCGATCTCTTCTTCCACCATTAACCGCTAATCCACCGTGTGTCTTGCCGTGTAGCCTTCGCGCGCGATTACCAGATACTTCACATCCTTCCCCTTCTGATCTTTAATCTTGAGCGGACCTCCCTCGGGCGCCAGCACTTCGACTTTCAGTTTGCGGTAGCTGCCATCGAGCTTGGGGTTGGTGGGATGGTAGGCAATGCTGTACTGGTTGCGGATGTCCCCGCCGATGTCATGAAAAATCTCCGCAAACTCTGCTTGAAATCGCGGGAAATAGGCGCGACCGCCAGTTAACTTAGCGAAGGTATTCATCTCGTTATCAGCCTGCAGGTAATCCATCTGGCCCACGGGAATCCCCATTCCATGGGGCGCCGCCATACCATGCGATTCAAAATATTCCCGTATGGCCCATCCCACGCTGACTGGGAAGATGGTGACGTCCTTCGTAGTTTTGATCTTCTTGGTGATCTGATCGAGGGTCAGTTTGCTGAACGTATCCACCCCAGTGGTAACCAGAATAATGTACTTATGCCCTTCGATTCGGTCCACGCGGTCCAGCGTGTCGTAAAGGGCGTCGAAAAGATTGGTCTCCGCAAAACCCGGAATCCGCAACTGGTTCAGCGCGCCGTAAGCCTCTTGCTTGTTCTGGGTGAAGTCCGCCAGGATGTAGTCTCTCATGTCATAAGAAATCACCGCCAGCCAGTCGTCCTTCTTCAAGGTGCTTACAAATGAATAGGACGCATGCAGGATGTCATTCATGAAGAAGTAATCCCCAGCGGCGAATTCGACCAGCAGGACGGCGGTGATTGGCGCTTCCGAGATGGTGAAGTTGCTGATGGTCTGCGGTGCGCCATCCTCTGAAATACGGAAATTTTCCTTCTTCAGGTTGGAGATGAATTGCCCATCTTTGGTCGTAACCATCACCGGCACTTCCACCACCGGGACGTCGACCCGAATGGAGTAGTCCGGCATGCCCTCGATCTTCTTTGGCTTCTCTCTTGGCGGAGGCGGTGGAGGTTCATCCTTCTTCTTGGGAATGGCATATGGGCCGATGTCAGACTGCGGACCCCCAGCTGCATCGGGAGGCTCCTGCCCTTTTGAAGGGGCGGAGGACCCCTGATCCTGAGCCAGGGACAACGCCGCGAAACTCCCTAGAACCAGAGTCAACAATAATAAGGCTGAGCAGATGCACCTTCGGGCGGGGGTGGAGCAAGAAAACATTTGATCTCCTCGGAAAACCTTATGCTAGTATAGACGCAGAGTTTCGCGATTGGGATGTTTTGCAACGGCTTTCACCAACCCTCTCCTTCCCATCAAATCGCGAACAAAGCATGAAGTGTAATCTGTTCTTGTAGAACCAGTTGGCGGTTCTCGGGGAAATGTGTGGGTGATTCCGTGGGTCTACGTGCAGCTCTACCATTCATGAGAGGAGCAATTCTCGCCTTTATCGTCTTCTCCTTTCCATTGTCTTTCGCAACCCTGGGGCAGACCCCGAAGCCGGTCGAAACCATTCCGATCTCGCAGATTCACGCCGGAATGCGCGGCGTAGCTTACACGGTGTTTCAGGGGACGAAACCCGAGTCCATGGAAGTTGAGGTGCTTGGCGTCCTCACGAATGCTAATGGGCCCAAGGGCGACGTAATCCTGATTCGACTCGGCGGAGCCAAGGCAGAATACACCGGCGTCGTCGCAGGCATGAGTGGCAGCCCGGTCTACTTGAATGGCAAGCTGGCAGGCGCAGTCGCCTTCCGCATCGGCGAGTTCTCGAAAGAACCGATTGCCGGCGTTACTCCGATCGCCGAGATGCTCGAGATCAGCGCGCTCGACCGCAATCCAGCCTCGGCGCCAATCGAGGCCACATCCGCTGCCCGCTCTCCGAACAAAACCGCGAGCCCGGGAATTGCAAACGCGCCTTCACAAGACTCCGCCAATCAGGGCTTCACCAACTATCTGAAGCCCATCGAAACCCCGCTAGTCTTCAACGGATTTTCCGAAGACACAGTGCAGCGCTTCGCGTCGCAATTCTCCTCCGCCGGAATTGTCCCGGTAATGGGCGCAGGATCGGTCAGCAATGCTAAGCAGCCTGAGGCCATGGAACCCGGCTCGGCCGTAAGCGCCATCCTGGTGCAAGGCGACATGAACATCGCCGCCACCTGCACGGTAACGTACATGGACGCGCAACACCTCCTAGCGTGCGGCCACCCGTTAATGCAATTTGGCATGGTGGATCTGCCTATGACCAAGGCGACGGTGCTCGCGACCCTGCCCTCGCCGCTCAATGCATTCAAAATCGTGAACGCCACTGAAACCGTGGGCGCCTTCGTACAAGACCGCCACAACGGAATCCTGGGAGAATTCGGCAAGAAGCCGGAAATGATTCCGGTCACACTAACCATCCACGGCGAATCCGCCGACAAGCAATTTCACTACGAAATCCTAAATAACGCCCGCCTAAGCCCCGTAGCAATGATGGCCACGGTGTTCAACGCATTGCATGGGGTGAATGAGTATGGCGAAGAGACCACCTACCGCATGAACGGCAGCATCAGCGTGGACGGATATCCCGCCGTAGCCATGCAAGATATGTTCGCGGCCGTCGATGGCGGACAGCCGGGCGCGATGTTGGCGGCCATAGCGCTAGGCGAGCGCTTCAGCCGCATCTTCGACAATCCGTACAGCGTGCCCGCGATTCACGGCGTCCAGCTCGATTACACGATCGTTCGCGAACGCCGCTGGGCTCGTCTCGAAAGTGCGCGCACCGATATCACCGAAGCCCGCCCCGGGGACGATATTACGATTGAAGCCATGCTTCGCCCCTATCGCGGCGAAGGCGTGGTGCAACACATTCCCATTCATATCCCCACTTCCACCTCGAAGGGCTCCCTGCGGATTCTGATCAGCGACGGCGATACCCTCGATCATTTCCGCCGCGGCTCCTCGCTTCTCGGACACAAGCTGGACCTGGCCGCAACCATCGCCGCCCTCAACAAAGAACACGTGAACAACCGCGTCTACGTTTCGCTGCTTGAAGCAGATCCCGAGGCGATGATCGCCGACAAAGTCATGCCCACCCTTCCGCTCTCTATCATGAACGTAATGGACGGCATGCGTGGAACCCAGGACATGGTGGTCTCAAGCGAATCCTCAGTAAATGAAGCCAACACAGCTCCGCTTGATTACGTTGTCGCCGGGGCACAGGTGCTGACCATTAATATTAAGTAAGGTATATATCCTCCGCCAACAAGTAATCTAGCGTTCGCGTGTTCATTCATCAGTAAACACGCGGACGAGGGCACCCGCGCCACGCGGTTCGGAGACAAGGGCAGCGGACAGGAGTGTCCGCTCTACAGTGAGTCGAAGTGGAGTCTAACTAGCGCCTGCGGCGTGCGCCTTTTGCATCAGGCGGCGGGCGTGGGCGATCAGGTCAGCGACTTCGAAGGGTTTCACGAGACAGGGCACATTCTTTTCCTGCAGGAAGCTGCGCACTTCGGGCTCGGCTACCGAGGAGAAGGTGAATAGCAAATGTTTCTCCATGCCCGGGCAATTTTCCACCAGCCAGCCGTACACCTCCCGTGCGCTGCCACTCCCCTGGCTCTTGCCGTCGATGATGATGGCGTCGAATGACTGCTGGCGCAGCAGGGATTGCATCTCTTCAGCGTTCATCGAGGTGACCACTTCGGCTCCCGCGCCGGTCAGCACGTCACGCTCGAACTCGACCACAGCTTCTTCATTTTCGATCAGCAACACGCGGCCCGAGAGCGCAGCCTCACGGCGCCCGGCTGGCGCGGCCTTCTCTGTACTCGCGCTCTTCGCTGCGGAAGGCAGCACAACTTCGATGATGCCGCCGCCGTCTACGCCGTTCTGAGCGCGGATTTGTCCTCCGTGCTCCTGAATGATGCCGTAGCAGATGCTCAGCCCCAAGCCAGTACCTTTACCTACACCCTTGGTGGTGTAGAACGGTTCAAAGATGCGATGCGGCTCCTTGATGCCGGGGCCGGAGTCGTGAAATTCGGCGTGGACGTTTCCGTCCTTGGTATGGACATGCACCTTCAGCGTGCCGCCCTGGCCGGCTTCCAGCATGGCATCCACGGCGTTGTTGATAATGTTGAGAAACACCTGCTCCAGTTGATGAGGGTCCGCCGTGACCGCGGGAGCCGGGGTTTCGAAGTCACGCTCCAACTGCAGGTTGTTTACTCGCAAATCGTAATCGCGCAGGCCAAGAGTTTCGTCTAGCACCTTGCAGATGTCTACGTGCTCCTTCTGCGGCTTGCGCTGGCGGGCAAATGACAACAAGCTTTGCACTACGCGATGAGTTCGTTGCGCCTGCTTGAACAGCTTGGTTACGAAGTCAGCGGCGCGCTCGTTCAGTCCTTCGCTTTCGAGCAGTTGCGCGTAGCCCAGAATCGCCGTGAGAGGATTATTCAGTTCGTGCGCGACGCCCGCGATTAACTGTCCCACGGCTGACATCTTCTCGCTCTGCAACAATTGCTCCTGGGTCTTGCGCAAATCTTCATAGGCGCGGCAAGTCTCTTCGTAGAGCCGGACTTTTTCGATCGTCGTCGCCAACTGGCGGCCGATCGCGACCAGCAGATTTTCATCGTTGCTGGTGTACACGCGGTTCTCGCGGCTGCTGATGCCCATCATGCCTATGGGCGCGTCCTTGCTCCACAGCAGCACCCAGATCCACGAGCTCAATCCGTCGGTGCGAATAAACTCCTCGACCGATGGAGGCAGATGCGGCAAATATTCCGGGGTGATGACCTCGGTGCGAGAGCGAGTGACCAGATCGCCGAAGCCGCCGTGAAAATGAACTTCGGAGAGACGGGCGCGATCGGCGCTGCGCTGTCCCCAACCGGCGCGGCGGCGGAAGGTGGTTTGGTCGGCGTCGCCTAAGTAAATCGATCCGGCCTGCGCGCCCAGCAGCGAAATGACTTGGCGCAGGGTCAGGTTCAGGATTTCGTCCAGGTCGAACGACTGGGTCGCAATCACGGCCATCGCGTTCAGCGCATTCAGCTCACGGTTACGTTTGCGGATTTCGTCTTCGGCGCGTTTTTTCTCGGTGATGTCGAGCAGAAATCCCTGGTAGCGTTCGATCTTGCCCGCGGCATTACGGGTCGCGAAGCTGCTCTGCAGCACGGTTATCAGGGTCCCGTCTTTTCGGCGTAACGTAACTTCAAAGTTGCGCACGTAATTGTGAGCTTCAATCTCGCGATGAAAAGCATCGGTTTGCTCAGCAGAGGCGGAGAGCTCCGTATCCAGATCCATCGCCATCAATTCGGCACGGCTGCCATAGCCCAGCATGCGCACAAAGGCGTCATTGCAATCGAGCAACTTGCCGCCAGGAGTGGCCACGAATACCCCTTCCTGAGCTTGCTCGAAAATCTGCCGGTACTTCTCTTCTGCGTCGTGCCGGTCGGTAGTATCGTGCACTACGTGGATGGTGCCCTTCTGCTGGCTTCCGTGCTCGCTGTAGGATGAAGTGGAAATCATGCAACTGCCACCAAAGCACGGGTCCTGAGCTTCCTGAATACCCTCCTCGGCGGCGACGCAGTAGGGGCATCCTTGCCATTGGCCCTGGCGCGGCAACACGGCTTCGCAGGGCTGCCCAATCACATCCGCCGGTGCTTGCCCGAGGCGTTGCAGCAGAGCCATATTCGCTTTCATGACCACGAATTCAGCATCGTGCACCAGCACCAGGTCTTGAATCGAATCAAAGGTGTTCGCCCACTGACGATGCGAACGCAGAATCTGCTCGACCAGCCGGAGGTTCTCGACGGCGAGTCCCAGCTGATGCGCGCTCGTGACCAAAAATTCCATGTCGTCGGGAGTGTACGAGAGCCGGTGACGGCTACCCAGCGACAAGGTTCCGATCATTGACTTCTTCCCCAACACGGCCAGCGTTACCACATGGTGAAAGCCTTCCCTTTTCAGATGGGGCCTGGCGGCGCCATCCGCCCTGGAGGTTTCAATTACCATGGGCACGCTTTCGGAAAGCATGCCCTTTAGCGAGTCATTTATAGGTACAGCGGCGCGATCCCGCACATAATCCGCGGAAAGCCCGATGTGCGTGGTTAGCACTAATTTGTCGCCGTCGAGCAGGCGGAACCAAGCGGCCTTAACTCCCATGAGAGTTTTCAATTCTCCCAGCGCCGTTTCTGTCATCGGACCGTGCTGCTGCGAGCGGCTGATGGTTGTGGTCAGCGCATTGAGCACCCCCAGACGGCGGGTGCGCATGCTGGAGTCATCGAACACCATCAGCAACATGCTCAGCGCGAGGAGCAGGTCCACACCCAGACTGAAGCCAGGCGGCAGGTGTACATTCAAGGGCGCCCAATCGAGATGCACCGCAAGCAAGCTCAAACTCAGCAGCCAAGGCCCGATTTCCCAGCGCGCCCAACGGAAGCGGATCAATTGCAGAGCCGCACCACAGGTGATGACACGATAGGAAACTTCCAGCACCACCCGTAGAGCAAATGAATCCGGCCACCACAACGCCCGTGCTGCCGCAAAAGCGATAACCGCGATGGAAAACGCCAGCAGCGGCAAGAGGACCTTCCGCGCATGGCAATAAACAAAGACCGCGGCGGAGAACAAACACAGAGCCAGGACGAACTGCGATTGGGAAACGGCTAGCGCATAATGCGAGCTGGAATCGACCCCCGGGTGGTGAATCGTCCAACTGGAAACGAAGTACGCCAGCCAGCCCAGTATCCAGATAAGCAAGTAACGTTCGCGGAAGGTGCGAAATACCAGGAGGCCCGCGGCTAGGATCACCAGCGCGGTGGATTCCACAGCTACAAACTTCGGGACCGGGAGGTCGACCAAAGCGTAACAGCCAAATAAAGCGGAGCTATTCATCACGATAAGGGGTGTAAGCGCACCTTTCTTAATAACATGCCAAAACCCGTGGCCGGTGAGCTTTCCCCTTAAGGGCGATTACTTTCGGAACTTCAAGGTGAGAATCTCCTAATGCCGGAACGCCGAATTTGGCCACATTTCGCGGTACACTGGTAGCGTTATGCCCGCCGAGCGCATTTTGGTTGTCGATGACGAAGACGCCATCCGCGAAATCGTTTGCTCCATGCTGGCCGCTGCCAACTATAAGACCCGGCAGGCTTCTTCCGGCCTCAAAGCGCTGGCCCTGCTCGATGCCGGCGAAGAGTTCGAGCTCATGCTTTCCGATCTCATGATGGCGGACCTGGACGGCATTGGCCTGCTCGAACGGACTAAGGAAGGCTATCCCGATATGCCCGTGGTAATGGTTACCGCGGTGCACGATATTGCGGTTGCCTTGTCCGCAATTCGCAACGGCGCCTACGATTACCTGTTGAAGCCTTTCGAGCGCGAACAACTACTCGCCACAGTGCGCCGGGCTTTAGAGAATCGCCGCCTCAAGATGGAGAACCGCAAGTACCAGACTGAACTCGAAAGCCTGGTCGATGCCCGTACCGAGCAATTGCGGAATACCATGGCCGATCTGGAACGTTCGTACGGCATGACTCTCGAAGCATTGGGTGGCGCGCTAGACCTCAAGGACGCTGAAACCGAAGGCCACTCCAGGCGAGTAACTGTCTTTACCATCGCCATCGCCCGCGCTATGGGATTGCCGAAGGAGCAGATTGACGTCATTGCGCGGGGTGCGTTTTTGCACGACATTGGCAAAATGGCGATTCCCGACGCCATCCTGCGCAAGCCGGGCAAGTTAAACCCGGACGAAGTCGCAATCATGCAGGAGCACTGTTACCACGGCTACCAGATATTGAAGAAAATTCCGTTTCTGAAGGAAGCCTCGGAGATTGTTTACGCCCACCAGGAACGTTTCGATGGCAGCGGCTACCCGCGCCAACTGAAGGGCGAGCAGATTCCACTGGGCGCGCGAATATTTTCTGTCGCGGATACTCTCGACGCCATCACTTGCGACCGGCCCTACCGCAAAGCGCAGTCCTTGACCGCCGCCCGCGACGAAATTAAGCTATGGTCCGGACGCCAGTTCGATCCCGATGTCGTCAAGGTGTTTCTCGACATGCCAGAGAAGATCTGGCCCGATTTGCGCAAGGAAATCGACTCCCAAGTCAACCGCTTCGCCTACTCCACGGCCAAAGGATGATCCGGCGGCCCGGCCATGGTTTGCTCCTGAACCATCGTGCATTTTTTTCGTCGCAGCCCAGTTCATGTGGCGCGAACGACTCGCCCGCGCCCGCCCGTCTAGTGACTGCATGCAATTTATTGCAAGTTATGCGTTCTTCTATTGGTGAATGCCCAGGCGTATAACTTTGTTTGCCGTCATGCGGGAGGCGCACTATGAAAGTTGATGTCACATTAGTCCCGGTTTTACTGTTATCCCTTGGGCTTGCTTTCGCGCAGGATCATCCAATGGTTACAGCCCAGTCCAACACCGTCTTCGTTGGGGCGGATGGGAAATTTGAAGCGGACCCGGATACCGCCCTGGTGCAATTCAACATCTCCACGCAGCAGGACAATTCACGAGCGGCCTACGATCAGGCTTCGAAGCAGGCCGAACAGGTACGCCAGATCCTGCGCTCCAATGGCATTGAACCCGCAGCGGCGCAGCTTGGCTATTTCTCCATCGAACCCGTCTACGACTACAAGCAGACGAAACGCAAGCTGGTCGCCTACCGGGTCAATGTGAACGTGTCGCTGAAGCTGAAGGATTTTACGAAGATTGCCCCCATCGTGCAGCAATTGTCTGACGGCGACATTACCGACGAGCAGTCCATCAGCTACACGCTTGCGGACATCGACGCTGCCAAGACGAAAGCCGTGGAGGATGCCTACCGCCGCGCCCGCGCCTCCGCCGAGGCCGTAGCCCGCGCTGGCGGACGCACCTTGGGCGAGCTATCTTACGCCTCGGTCGATACCGTCGAAAACATCCGTCCCATGCCCATGCAGCCGATGGCAAGAATGAGTGCAATGGCGCAAGCCGCGCCGGCTCCAACCGAGCAATTCAGCCCTCAAACCACCTCGGTGACGGCTCATGTAAACGCAATGTTCACGTTGAAATAGAAAGCTGTCCACATTCAGCACTCAGAATGTAGGCACGGGCGTCCTCGCAGTGCAGGATCGGAAAGTACTATTACGGTTCAAATGGACTCGTGCACGATCCATACCCGCGAGCCCGAGTAGCGCCGACGATGTCGGTGTGCAATCAAAAAAAGGGCGAGCCATAAAGGCTCGCCTTTCTAGTGCCAACTGATAATCAGTCGGCTGGAACCAGCTTCTCGTCCAACGCAGTGACCTTGGAGATGTCAATCTCCAGACCCTTGGCCACACCCGTTCCGTACGCGGGGTCAGCCTTGTAGAAGTGCTGCAGTTGTAACTCCTGAATGCGCCGGGGAGTCTCTTTCAGGCTGCCCACGATGTTGTTGATGAGCCGCTGTTGTGCGTCCTTCTGCATCAGCCGGAAAAGATTTCCCGGCTGAGTGTAATAGTCGTTCTCGTCGCGGTGATTGTGGCGATCCACCGTGCCGCTGACCATCTTCGGACGTTCGCGATAGGCTGGATCTTGCGTCGGGCCGCCGAAGCTGTTCGGTTCGTAATTCGGCGACGCGCCGCCATTGTCGTCAAACCGCGTCATCCCGTCGCGATGATAAGTCGCGTAGGGGCACTGCGGTTTGTTAATGGGTAGCGAGTCGTAGTTGACGCCCAGGCGATAGCGGTGCGCGTCTGGATAAGAGATCAGACGCCCCTGAAGCATTTTGTCCGGAGAAAATCCCATGCCGGGCACGATGTTGCGCGGCTCAAACGCCGCCTGCTCCACTTCCGCGAAATAGTTCTCCGGATTGCGGTCGAGGGTCAGTTCGCCAACCTCGATAAGCGGATAGTCTCCGTGCGGCCACACTTTGGTGAGGTCGAAGGGATTGATATGGTAAGTTTCCGCTTCCTTCTCCGGCATGATCTGCATGCACACACGCCACTTGGGGAAGTCGCCCCGCTTGATGGCATCGAACAGATCTCGCTGCGCGTGATCGGGATCGACGCCGCGCATTGCTGCTGCTCTTTCGCCAGTGAAATTCTTGATGCCCTGCTTGGTCTTGAAGTGCCACTTCACGTAGAACAGTTCGTTCTTGGCGTTGATCAGGCTGAAGGTGTGGCTGCTGAAGCCGTCCATATGGCGGTAGCCATCGGGTGTGCCGCGGTCGGAGAACAGAATTGTTACCTGGTGAAGCGACTCGGGCGAGAGCGACCAGAAGTCCCACATCATGGTCGGCGATTTCAGGTTGGTCTCGGGATCTCGTTTCTGCGTATGAATAAAGTCGCCGAATTTCAGCGGATCCTTGATGAAGAAGACTGGCGTATTGTTGCCCGTCATGTCCCAGTTTCCTTCTTCGGTGTAGAACTTGAGCGCAAAGCCACGGGGATCGCGTTCTGTGTCCGCCGAGCCTTTTTCTCCGCCGACGGTAGAGAAGCGGATGAAAGTTGGCGTGCTCTTTCCCTTGGCGGAGAACAACTTTGCGGTCGTGTACTTCGGCATATCAGGATTAGTGCAGACAAAATGCCCGTGCGCTCCCGATCCCTTGGCATGAACTACGCGCTCGGGGATGCGCTCACGATTGAAGTGGGCCATCTTTTCAAACAGCAGAAAATCTTCAAATACAACCGGGCCGCGCGGCCCGACGGTTAATGAGTTCTGGTTGTCGCCGACGGGACGGCCGGCATCGGTAGTCATCGTTTTCTTTTTTTCTGTTTTTTCTGCCACGTAATCTCCTCGTTCGTAAAAGTATGATCGCTAGCTTTTGTGCTGCAACGACGACAGAGGCCAAATACCTCGATCATCGGCCGCGTCAGATCGAAGCCGCGCGGCGCTTGCCGCGACAGCCGTTTGAGGTTGATGAAATCACCTTCGATATCCTGCACCGACTTGCAGCGGGTGCAGACCAGGTGATGATGGGGTTCGAGATTGCCTTCCACCAGAAGCGTGGAAGCATGAGGGCTCACTTCCCGCAAAAGTCCGTGCTCCACGAATAACCGCAGGTTGTTGTAGACGGTGGCCAGAGAGATGGACGGGATCCGCTGCCGGACATCGGCGTAGATCTGCTCAGGCGAATAGTGTCCGGGCGAAGCAACGATGGCCCCATAGATAACTTCACGCTGGTAGGTAGCCGCAAGGCCACGCTTCCAAGCCAGTTCCCGAAACTGTTCGTGAGCTGAGGACATAATCAAAGCTACCACTAGATAATAATAATTATAACCCAAGAATCATTCGTACAACTGGAAAGAAGCTGTGCTAACGCGTTTCTGCGTGTGTTGTTTGCGAGATTTGACGCACAGTTGACAATCAAATGACATCCTGCCCGCACCTCATCGCCGGGCGCTGCGTCTAACTCCACATGCGTTCTGAAAAGCGCTTCATCACTGCGGTGGCGGGAGACATCGGTGGAATAAAGTCCCACAAACGCAGTTAGGAATAATGCAAATCCAAAAACTTTCAACGAGGAAAAATCATGAAGAGTTCATATTTGACCGTTTTACTTACTCTGACTTGCCTGCTTGGCATGGCCATAAATGCTCGCGCTCAAGATGCCAGCAGAGTCGTGGTGAACGTTCCGTTTGAGTTCGTGGCCGGAGGCCAAACGCTTCCCGCGGGCACATACACGTTAGGTCGTGTCTCCGCAGCGTCAGAGCGAAACTTAGTCATTCGCAGCTACGACAACGGCGCGTTTTTGCTTCCGATTGAGTTCGACAACACTCCTGCCGAGCGGGCCAAGCTTGGCTTTACGCGCGTTGGGGATGAGTTTTTCCTCAGCCGGGTCGAGACGCCAGCAGGCGTTTATACCATGCCGGCACCTCGACTGATGACCAAGGTAGCCCAGGTGAAGGATCAGGGCAGCTTGTCTTCCTCTGGCACACACTGAGCGAGCACAACATCTGTTCGACACGATTTTGGTTTATTCGACAACTAACACTTCGCAGCAGAAAAAGGAAATAAGCCGGTTCAACGTACAAATCACAAATAAGGTTATGGAGGACAACTTGAAAAAATCACTTTCGCTATTCGGACTACTCATGACGTTAGTAGTTCCTTCAGGGCTATGGGCCCAGCAGGCCGGCTATTCCCAGACCAACCTAGTCTCCAATACTGCCGGCGTAGGCAAGACCACAGATACTCAACTTTCCAATCCCTGGGGAATTGCGTTTGTTCCCGGGCAAGACTTCTGGATCGCGAACAATAACAGCGGCACTTCCACGCTCTATGACAACCAGGGCAACAAAGATACGGGTCTCGTGGTGACCATACCCGGGGCCACAAAAAATCCGAACGGTAACTGCAGTCCCGGTTGTCCGACGGGTACCGTGGCCAACACCAACAGCAGTAACTTCGGTGGCGCGCTTTTCATGTTTGACAGCGAAGACGGCATCATCGCCAGTTGGAATGGCTTGAGTAATACCGCAAGCGTGGTCTTCGATAACTCTGCCAGCGGCGCGGTCTATAAAGGTCTCGCCCTGCTAAACGACACTTTCCTTTTGGCAGCGAACTTCAACAGCGGCAAAGTCGACGTGCTGGATCACAACTTCAACCCGACTTCGTTGGGCGGTTCGTTCACCGATCCACACCTTCCCGCGGGGCTCGCTCCCCACGGCATTCACGTCATCAATAACCAGATCTACGTTGCCTACGCGATGCAGGACGCTGCCAAGCACGATGCTCAGCCCCGCGCTGGCCTCGGGCAGGTAGACATCTTTGACGCCAATGGCAATTTCGTGAGCACGTTTGTAGCTGCCGGCGGCAAACTGAACGCACCCTGGGGCGTAGTGGCAACTTCAGCTTCCTTCGGAGCTTTCCCGAACGCGATCCTGGTGGGAAATTTTGGCGATGGCACCATCAACGCGTTCGACACAACTGGGAAGTTTCTCGGCCGGCTCACCGACTCTTCAAACAAGGTGTTGGTCAATCCTGGCTTGTGGGATATGGTGTTTGGCGGCGGCGGAACCTCCGGCGATCCAGGCACTCTTTATCTCACGGCTGGGGGCAGCAACCAACCCAATTTCCCCGCCGGGGGCAGCACAACCGCTGTGTTCGCCAGCCTTGTCCCTGCGGCCGCCGTGGGCACCCCAGATTTTTCTTTGAGTCTCACTCCCCAAAGCGCAACCCTCGCGCCGGGAGGTACCGCCAACCTGATGGTGGCTGCCAGTGCGGTGGGAGGATTCAATGGACAGATTTCGCTTAGCTGCGCCGCCGCCGCGGGCCTGACTTGCACTTTCAGTCCTTCGACGATCGCTCCTGGGGCGGGCACGTCCACCCTGACAGTCTCCGCCGCCTCGACGCCGCCGAGTAACGGCTACGGCAGGGCAGCCCTGTTACCTGGTCTGAGCCTGTTCGGACTACTCACGGCTCGCAAACGGAAACCGCTTGCACCCAAGAGCATGGTGTGGATGAGCGTGCTAGGTCTGGTGATTCTAATCTCGCTGTTCGCGCTCGGATGCGGTGGAAGCAACTCGAAACAACAAACGTCCCCATCCCAGGTCACACTAATGGTGACGGGAACGTCAGGCTCACAAAGCCATACTGCTCCTGTAACCATTAACATCAATTAAGACAACCGCCCTGGGGCAAGCGCCGCTTGCGCCCTTGTCCCAGGGTTCGAGTTTTTCAACGGCTGATGCTCTTCTTCGGTAGATGCCTCTATCGCCTGCAATAGTGACCTTTCTCCCTGGGCCGAGCTAACAGCGTCCCGCCGTTGACACAGCGTCGTCATTTCGACATCTTTCGGAGTCCACTTTGGCAACGCAACCGCTATTTAGCTATGAACAAACCAAACTCTTGCCTCACATTTTGGAACGCGAAATGCATTAGTAGTTTCGCGATTCAACTCGGTGACGATGAAATGCCGAAGCGAATTGCGGTACTGGCATTGCACGGGAACGTTGACGTTGCAATGGTTGTTTATTCTTTTTTATTAGGGAGGTGCGTATGCAGCTGATGACGGGAGCAGTTAGGCCGAGGGCAGACGTGATATCCGGCATTCTCAATTGGGTGTGCCCGGGTTGCGGCGGGAGAATGGGCGGAGACGGCCAAGAATTCAAGTGTCAGGGCCAGTGTCAGACGGATTGGCGTCAGATTTGGGAAGAAGCGCTTTCTTCTCGACACTGATCAATCTGGACGGCGCGCGTCCAAGAGCTGTCACTACTTCGGCATTCAGCAAACAACGGAGAACCTATGAAACGTCTTACGGCAGATCAAGTGAAAATTGGATTCATCGGCTTGGGAAACATGGGAAGCCGAATCGCGCAACGCCTGCTTGATCACGGATATCGACTCTCGGCATACGACCGCGATACAGCCAAGGCCGAAGCGGTTACTGCACACGGCGGCGTTGTTGCGACGAATATTCATGACCTGGCAACCGCCGATGTGCTTCTGTCCTGCTTGACCAACGACGAAGCAGTTTTGAGCGTTTATACCGGGACTGAGGGCGTTTTTGCGGTGGCGCGGCCAGGAACCGTCGTACTGGAGATGAGCACGATCTCTCCCGAATGCTCACGTGAATTGCACCGACTGGGTGCGCGAGTTGGCGTCGACGTACTCGATGTAGCCATTTCCGGCAGCACTCCTGCCGCCGAAGAAGGCATCCTGACACTGCTGGCAGGCGGCAATCGAGAACTGTTCCGCGCCGCTAAGCCAATATTTCAGGTAATCGCAAAACAATACTTCCTGCTTGGCGGTCCGGGTTCTGGAACCGCGATGAAGTTAGTCGTCAATACCCTGCTGGGAGTTGGCATGCAAGCTATTGCTGAGGCGGTGTGCCTTGGGGAAAAGTCTGGTATCGATCGCGATCAATTACTCGCGGTCTTATCAAAGACGGCTGTGGTCGCTCCGGCTCACGTAGGAAAGCTGGCGAGGACTGCGGTCAACGATTACAGCCCGCAGTTTCCCCTGCGACTGATGAACAAAGATTTTCAGTTGATTCTGAAAGCCGCGGAGCAAGAGCACGTATCCATGCCCGCGACAGAAGCGGCGTTTCGAGTGAATTCAGATGAACTGACGAACAACGACGAGGAGGACTTCTCGGCTGTGCTGCGGCGTATGGAAGAGGTTGCGGGTATCTCAGCTGCTGACTAGTGTTCGATGCGGGTTAATCGGAACCGCCAGTCCCGCCGGAACCCGACTTGCTGACGGACACTGCGATATCTGAATCTAAAGCTTCTATTGATGGCCCCTTTAGGAATTTCGAGGATGGTTACGCGGGCCGCATCCGCCCTGCTTGGTTATGGCGGAGCCGTACTCTCGGTCGGCGTGGCGCTCGGGGCAGCTACTGTTTTACGCCACTACCATTTGGCGCATCCCTTCACCTCCTTCTCTTTCGCAGCAATAGCCATAACTTTTTGGTGCGCCGGTACAGCGCCGGGCATGTTCGCGCTTCTACTCTCCTACTTCGCGATGACTTATTTGTGGATGCCCATCCGGATAGGCAGCTCTGCCTCAGATTCTTTGCTTCTTATTTACGCAGTCTTCGGACTCTTCGCGAGCTGGTTTAGTTCTTCACGCCGCCGTGCCGAACGATTGCTCGCGGAAGCGCGCGACCATCTGGAAATTCGGGTCGTGGAGCGAACCGGGGAACTCACTGCCGCCAATGAAGAGTTAAAGAGAACCCAGGCAGAACTGCAATCGGAGAAAGATCGGCTCAAGCTTCTTACGGATAGTCTCGCCCAGGAAAAACTTTATCTTGAGGACGAGATTCGCACCGAAGCAAATTTTGAGGAGATTGTTGGAAAGAGTCCGGAGTTGCGCCGAGTCCTGGGGCTCGTGGAAACGGTTGCGCCAACCGATTCCACCGTGCTGATTTTCGGCGAGACCGGTACGGGAAAAGAATTAATTGCACGAGCCATCCACAATCTCAGCCCACGTTCCTCGAAAACGTTCGTGAAGCTGAACTGTGCCGCCATCCCTACCGGATTGCTCGAGAGCGAACTATTTGGCCACGAAAAAGGCGCATTCACTGGCGCGGTTGCGCAACGCATCGGCCGCTTGGAACTGGCGAACCACGGCACCTTATTCCTGGATGAGATCGGCGATATTCCGCTCGAGCTCCAACCGAAACTCCTTCGTGTCCTCCAGGAACGGGAGTTTGAGCGCTTGGGAAGCACACGAACTCTTCAGACTGACGTACGCCTGATTGTGGCCACAAACCGGAACTTGGAGGTCATGGTGGAAGAGCAGAAGTTCCGCTCGGATCTTTTCTTCCGCTTAAATGTATTTCCCATCCAACTTCCTGCTTTGCGCGAACGCCCCGAGGATATTCCGCTGTTGGTGCGGCATTTTGCCGACGAGTTTTCCCGCCGTATGAACAGGAAGATTGAAAGCATCCCTTCTGAGACCATGAATGCTTTGTGCCAGTATCGTTGGCCCGGTAACATTAGGGAGCTGCAGAATGTAATTGAGCGGGCTGTCATCTTGTCATCGGGCGCCACTCTAAGAGTGCCTATTGCAGAGATGCAACCGCGCCCTGCGGCTGTGCCAGGCAGCGAAGACACCAACGCTCCTTCCCCGAGACGCAGACCTGTGCGCAGTATTCTTGCCGAAGTTGATCCCAATCGAATCATTCGCGCCCTCAAAGAAGCGAATGGGCGTGTTGGCGGGCCAGATGGTGCTGCCGCACGCCTCGGACTCAAGCGGACGACGTTCATCACGCGAATGAAAAAGCTAAGTGTCAGTATTAGTACTGTGTCGGAACGTGACGGTGACCACAACGACACATCCGACAGTTCCGATCGTCCGACTGCGCCGGATTCGCCACTCGACTTAAGTTCCTCGGAATAAGCACCTTAAAGAAAACCTAGGACGCACTTTGGTTGTGGCACCTGCCGTGCCTTATCCAGAGTGTGAACTTTGAAAAAGGAGACGAACAACAATGAACATCAATAAAAGCTACATTATCTTAGGTTTGGTCATTGCCTTCGGCCTTATCTTTGAACTCGCTGCTCACGCTGACGTGTTCGACCTGGCCACCACAATCACTTTCAGTCAACCGATCCAGGTCCCCGGGCAGGTACTGCCGGCAGGAACTTACCTCATTAAGTTAGCCAACCGTGACCCCGCAAGTCATGTGGTCCAGATCTTCAGTCCGGACCGGACTGTTCTGTACGGAACCTTTATGACCATTCCAACCGACCGTTCGCAGCCGACCAATGATACCGCGGTCACATTTGCAGAGCCGGAATCCGGAGTACCGGCTGTCCTGGTGAAGTGGTTTTATCCCGGCAACGAAACCGGAAACGAATTCGTGTATTCCAAGCGGATCGAGAAGGAATTGGCACAAGACACGCAGCAGACCATCGTGGCCACTCAACCATCAATGCTCAACTCCGGCTATTCCGGAGCTGGCAATTGAGTGCGCAACCTGGGCATTCGCTTTCAGCGCCGGGTGAATCTGGCGTCACTGTGAGCGAATACAACTAAGCAAACGCATTAAGGACCCGGGTTGCAAGACCCGGGTTCGCTTGTAAAAGCTGCTTTGACGGTGAAGCAAGCTCGCACGGCCGAGCAGACCAAGGAGAGCAGACGATGTTAAGGATCACAAAAATTGACACTCCAAGTGAGTTAAGGCTGATTCTCGAAGGACGGCTTACTGAACCTTCGACCGCGGACCTTTGTTTCCACTGGGCCGAAACCCGCTACGCTCGCCCGGAACGAAAATTCGTGGTTGATCTCAAGGGTGTGGTGCGAATCGATCGCAGTGGCGAGCGCGCCCTGGCGCTCATGAAAGCCGAAGGCGCCGAATTCCTGGCCAGTGGAATTCGGATCGCACACTTAGTTAAGGAACTGGACATCAGGGATCTCGGGAGAACGTCCCGGTAGATGCGGCCACGGGGCGTATCTCTCCGGCTCTCGAAGACTCGAAAGGCAGGTTTACCATGAATCGCGACACAGTTCTGTACATATTCGACCAGGTGGCCGACAGCCATTTGGCGTTAGCCGCAATCAAGGGCACTGGCTGCGACGTTCTTAGCTCCACCAGTTCAACGCAAGCGATGGCGCTGCTATTCATCATCCATTCACTGGCTGGCATTTTCCTCAATCAGCGGGCGGGAGAACAGAATAGCTTCGACCTGGCGCGAAGCCTGCGAGCGCTCCGCCCGGATGTTCCAATCGTCTTATTGTGTCCCGAAGAGATCCAGGATTTGCCATCGTGCGTAAATGCTTGCGTCAACACTGGAGGTCCGCTTGAGAAGGTGACGTCCGCAATAGGGAGGCTGCTGACGCGCGACACTGAGAGCACGTTAACTCCCGCGATCTAACCGCGTCCGTGAAAGCCGTCAATTGGTATTGCGGCTCACTAGCTTGCCGCAACATTCGGGTCGCTCCGGCAAACTGGATCGGTCCCATCCGCCGCCGAGAGCCTGGATCAACAAGACAGTATTCGCCATCCGCCGTCCCAGAATGTTGACCGCCGTGACTTCATCCGCAAGCGCCGCATTTTGGGCGGTGATCACCTCGAGGTAGCTGGTTACTCCACCCGTGTAGCGAGTGACTGAAAGATCCAATGAGCGCTGTGCGGCCGCCACCGCTTCATCTTGCACCTGGGCTTCGTGTTCCAGAATTCTCACCGCCGCCAGATTGTCTTCCACCTGTTGAAATCCATTGAGAACGCTCTGTCGATAGTTAGCGACCTGAGAGTCATAAGCCGCACGCGCCTGGTCGGTAAGAGCGCGCCGTCTTCCTACATCGAACACGGTCCCGACGGCAGACAATCCAATAGACCACAAGCCGCTGGGCCCATTGATGAGGGTTGTGATGGCAGAGCTTTCAAATCCTCCCGAAGCACCCAAATTGATGACCGGGTAATAGGCTGACTTCGCAACTCCGATCTGCGCGTTGGCGGATGCTACCAGCCGCTCGGCAGACGCGATGTCGGGGCGTCTTTCCAGCAGTTCTGACGGCACGGAGATAGGAATGTGCGGAGGCGGCGCGGTGAGAGGCAACGGAGGAAGGCTGAAGTCGGCAGGAGGTCGGCCGATCAGGATTGCAACCGCGTGTTCGAACTGCGCACGCGCCACGCCAACATCAATGGCTTGTGCCTGCGTGGTCTGAAGTATGGTCCTGGCCTGCTCAACTTCGACTTCTGAAGCGATCCCTCCCTGGTAACGGCTTTCATTTAATTCCAGAGCTTGCTCGTACTCCTTAACCGTAGAGTTCAGAAGTTGCTCCTCGGAGTCCAGGCTTCGGGCTTGAAAGTAATCAACGGCCAGATCCGCGTGCATGCTCAGATTGACCGTGGCCAGGTCTGCCGCACTGGCTTGCGCTTGTTCGCGATACGACTCCACGTTTTTTCGAACTCGTCCCCAGACGTCAGCCTGATAAGAAACGTCGAACGGGAACACAAAATCGTTGTAGGTGGCGCCACGCAGGAGCGTACTCGTGGGAGCGTTGGCGGAGATGCGCGTTCGGGTTGCCGACGGACCCGCAGTCACGGTCGGATAGTAATCAGCCCGGTAGTAGCGCAGAACAGCCCGCGCCTGCCGGTATTGCGCCTCGGCCGCTTTCAGATTCTGGTTCGATACATTGACCTGGTCTTCCAGCGCATCGAGCTGCGGATCTTGAAATATCTTCCACCAGGCACCGCCAAGATTCTGGTCACTAGGCTGTGCGGGCTTCCAGTCCCCTATTTCTTTATAAGCGGGAGGAGCCTGCACCGTCGGCGTGCGGTACTTTGGGCCAACCACGCACCCACTCAGCTGCAATGCTGCAATAGCCAGCAGAAACAGCCACGATGCTTGGCGCGGAGTCTTGGGTAAAGTTAACTTTCGAGCCACACTCACTTGGTATCTCCCGGCAATGTTGCGTTCACGATTTGCACCTGCTGTCCGGAAACCAGCGAATCGGACGGATTTATGATCACCTGATCGTCGTCCTTCAGGCCGGCAACAATTTCTATCTCCGCTCCCAAGTCATGCCCCGGAGTTACATCAGTGAGCACGGTCTTGCCATTTTTCACCACACCAACCTGCAAATTGTCCGAGCGGAAAATCAGAGTATTCACGGGGAGTGAGTATGTGGAACCTTGCCCCGGAATCTTGAGATGCACTTCGGCATAGGAGCCGCTGAGCAGAGTTCCTTTGGGATTCTCCACATCAACTTCCGTCAGCAGTGTGCGAGTGGTCCCATTAATCGCTTCGGCAGTGCGTACTAATTTGCCCGGGAATTTCTCGCCGGGAAACTCAGCCAACACGATGTCCGCGGCGGTTTCACCCGGTTTGACGCCTCGCGAGTATTCCTCCGGGACATTCACGTACACGCGCAATACACCCGGTTGAACTATGTCAAAGAGGTCGGTCCTCGCAACCGTACTACTTCCTGAATTAATGAGATCGCCAATATCCGTGTTACGGGCTATGATCACGCCATCGAATGGAGCGTATACCTTTTCAAAAGAAACCAGCGCCTCGTACCGTTGTACGTTCGCCTTGTCTGCTTCTACCATTGCGAGGTTTGCCCTATAACTGCCTACCGCATTGTCGACGTCTTGTTGCGAAACGGCATTTTTTTTCAACAACCCTTCGTAGCGGTCTTTCGTAATCTGCGCCAGCTCCAGGTTGGCTTGAGCCGTGGCCAGAGTGCTGCGCGCCTGGGATAGTTGCTGATCGACTTCCGGAGTTTGGATCACAGCCAGCAAGTCTCCGGCCTTCACATGGGCTCCGATATCGAAATACCACTTCTTCAAGTAGCCGTCGGTACGGGCGTATGTCGGCGATGAGATGAACGACTGTATGTTGCCGGGCAGGATTATTTCCGTTGTGGGGGCAGTTCGCTTGGGCAGCACCACCGAAACCGACGGCACCGCCATCTGCGCTGTCACCGTGCGCAAAGTGGACGAGGCCTTGACTCGTGAGCGAATTCCGGAAATGAAAAGTCCGGCGATGACTATCACGACGACCAAGGGGATCAGCCAACGCCTAAACTTTCCCCCTCTGTGAGCCGTCGTTCGCGGCGGGTCCTGCTCTCGGCCGATCTTTTCGTTGACTTCATTTATCGCCATATATTAGTCACCTTTGTTCGTGCTCGGAACCTGCTGTTGCATAGGGGAATGTTTTCGCAGCCAGCCTTGCAAGACGCTAAAGAAAGTCGGAACGAAGAAGAGCGTAGAAACTGTAGCGAAAAGCAGACCGCCAATGACGGCGCGTCCAAGCGGAGCGTTCTGCTCGCCGCCATCGCCCATCCCCAGGGCCATCGGGATCATGCCGATGATCATGGCCAAAGCCGTCATCAGCACGGGACGAAAACGCGTGAATCCCGCCTGTAGCGCGGCGGCAATCGGATCTTTCCCCTCCTCCATTTGCTCCGTCGCGAAACTCACCACCAGGATGCTGTTCGCGGTCGCCACGCCCATGCACATGATCGTTCCCATGAGCGCGGGCACACTCAAAGTCGTATGGGTGATGAACAGGAACCAGGCAATTCCGGCCAGGGCCGCGGGCAACGCGGAAATCATGATGAAAGGATCGAGCCAGGATTGAAAATTAACCACGATCAGCAGGTAATCCAGCATGATCGCGAACACCAGACCGAGGAGCAAACCGACATAAGATTCTCGCATGGTCTGCACCTGGCCACGAACTACGACTCGCGATCCACGGGGCAATTGAGGGCGGGCTGCATCGATGAGCTTGTTAATGTCACCCGCGACTCCCCCCAAGTCGCGTCCTGAGACCGAGCCGAAGATATCAATCACGGGCGCGACGTTGTAGTGGGACACAACTGCCATGCCGGCTCCTCGTTTCATGGAAACTAAACTGGCCATAAGCGAAGGGGAGGTCGTCGTGGCTGTTCCTGTCACGGGCATATTGAAAAGATCTTGCAAGGTGTCCGCGCGGTATTGCGGCGTCTGGGTAGCGATCGAGTAGCTGACTCCGTTTTGGGGGCTAAGCCAGAACGTGGGTGAGGTCTGGAAGCTGCCGCTAAGAGAAACCAGCACATTTTGTGCGATGTCGTGGGCCGAGTAACCGAGCTCTTGGGCCTTAGTGCGCTCGATATTGAGATGCATGTAGGGCTCATCGAATGGCTGTTGGATTCGCAGGTCAGCCGTGCCGGGTACGTATCTGACTTTTTGCAATAGTGCGCTGGCCCAGGCACGGTTGCCTTCCAGATTGTTTCCCAAGACTTGGATGTCGATCGGAGCAGGGAGTCCGAAATTCAAAATCTGCGTCACCATATCGGAGGGAAGAAACGCAAACATCACCCCCGGAAATTGCTTTGCCAGGCTCAAGCGCAGTTGGTTCACATAATCCGCGGTTGGATGATGTTTCGGGGACAGCGTTACCAGGATGTCCGCATCTGACGTGCCCACCGGCGCTGAATTGCTATACGAAAGATTAATGCCGCTGTAGGGCAGGCCTATGTTGTCAATAACGCTGCTTATTTCGGCGGCGGGGACTTCTTTACGAATCGAATTCTCAACCAGGTCGCACAGAAAGGCGGTGTCTTCAATGCGCATCCCTGTCGGACCGCGCATGTGAAGCTTAAAACTCCCCGCATCTACACTGGGGAAAAAGTCTTGGCCAAGCCAGGGAACGATAAGTGCCAGTGATCCCAGGCAAGCTGCGAAGAACACCGCCAAAAAAGCGGCTCGGTGATGAAGACAGAGTTCCAGCAGGTGGTGATATCGTTCACGGAACTTCTCGAACCCGGCCTCGAAACGCTTTTGGAGGCGGACCAGGGGATTGCGGCTTTCGGGCTGCTCCCCTACTTTTTGATAGCGAAGCAGATATTTTGCCATCGTTGGAACGATCGTCCGGGAGAGGAAATATGAAGCCAACATAGCAAAAACGACCGCTTCCGCAAGCGGTAAGAAGAGATACCGCGCCACGCCCGAGAGCAAGAACATGGGTGCGAACACGATGCAGATCGATAGTGTAGACACGAAGGCGGGCGTAGCAATTTGCGCCGCACTGTCCAGGACAACCCCATCGAGGTCCTTGTCCGGTTCGGCTTCGCGGTTTCGGTTGATGTTCTCCACCTCTACGGTGGCATCATCCACAAGGATGCCAACCGCCAGTGCGAGTCCGCCGAGCGTCATGATGTTGATGGTTTGCCCAATCACGCTCAGCGCTATGAGGGACGAAAGAATGGCCAGAGGAATGGAAGTCGCGATAATGAGCGTGCTTCGCCAACTCCCGAGAAAAGTAAGGATCATCAAGGCAGTCAGGCACGCGGCAATCAGGGCCTCCCGGACGACCCCGCTGATTGCGCCTAAAACAAAAATGGATTGATCCGCCAGCGGTTCCATTTTTAACTGGGGCGGGACCGTGGTCGCAATCTGCGGCAGCAGAGACTTGATGCCGGAAATCACGCTCAGAGTTGAAGCATCTCCTGCCTTTTGGATGGTCAGCAACACCGAACGCTGGCCGTTCACACGTACGATGTTGGTCTGCGGGGGAAAACCGTCGCGTACCCAAGCGACATCTTTCATGTAGATCGTGGTGCTTCCGACCGTTTTGATGGGCATGCGGTTCAGGTCCGTCATTGTCTGCGGCGCCGCATTGGGAATATCGATGTCATACTCCTTGCCGCCGATTTTGGACGTACCGGTGGGAAGGATCAAATTCTGAAGTGCGATTGCATTCACTACGTCTAGCGCAGAAAGACCTTTTGACTGTAACAACGACGGATTTATGTCGACTTGTACCTGGCGTTGTTTGCCACCGTAGGGATAGGGCACTGCTACCCCCGGAACTGTGATGAGCTGGGTACGAATGAAGTTGAGGCCGTAATCGTTCAGTTCCTGCTCGGAAAGCCCCTGCCCCGACAGTGCCAACTGCAGCACGGGCACGCTTGATGCGCTGTAGGCGATGATGAGCGGAGGCGTGGTTCCTGGAGCTAGTTGCCTCAGTTGCGTTTGCGAGCTTGCTGTAAGCTGCCCAATGGCGCGATCTATGCTCGCGTTTGGCTGCAGAAATACCTTGACCACAGCGACCCCATACAGCGACTGCGATTCGATGTGCTCGATGTTGTCTACGACCGTGGTGAGGTTCCGCTCGGTGACGCTGACAATCCGGTCAGCGATGTCCTTCGGAACCATGCCGGTGTACACCCAAATGACGCTGACGACCGGAATATTGATGTTCGGGAATATGTCGGTGGGGGTACGGTAGATGGAAATCGCGCCCATCGCCAGGATAAGTATAGCCATCACCACAAAGGTGTAGGGCCGCCGTAACGCGAGTCGAACAATCCACATAGAATTTTCCTATTGGTCAATTAGCGACGACCGTGAGTGAGCCGTCCGCGATTGCCTCTGGCCTTACGTAAAACCCTTGAGTTTCCCCTGCCCTGCGAGGTGGGCCCTTATTTGTTCCAACTGGAGTCCGAAAATTTGTGCGCCAACTAACCGAAACTGGATCCCAATTCAGCCCAGTATGTTCGGCACTCCAACGATGTATCTTGCCAAGTCGTACATGGCTTTCCTCGAGCGCCGGCTGTGCAACCTCAGCCAGGAAACCAGGTATGGAATCGAGCAAATGATTATCAACAAAGTTACATCTGGCAAATACTTGAACATGCCGCACCCCCCATCTCGCCTGTTTGCACTTCTACAGCCATTGAAGCCCACACATTTGAAGAGCGGTATCATGCTGAATGTCTTGCGCTTCTCTGGCGATGAGTGGCAACAACAACTTGGAAGGGTGAATTGCCAGGGGTACCCGTGTCGACGGGCTGACACCTCATATTCGGTGATTGACACTTACTAAGTTGGACCGCTCTCTCGGGTGCGTCTCCGCCATCGCTGAAGTGATGAGGCTTGACTCCAAGGACTGGGTTCTTTAGGGCTTATCTTCGGAAACTTCTCCTGAACCCCCCGGAAGCGGTCAAATCCGGGAGATTCGCCGAGCAGCACGACGTCGCCGTGTGGAATCCTGCGTGCTATTGCCAAGCTTGTATGAGTCCCGCGGATGCTTGTGAGGAACGGTGCGGCGGTGAATGAATCGGCTAATTTTTCGGGAGTGAAGTATGCGGTCATTGAAGCTCTTCAGACTGAAGCTGGTTCTGAACAGTTCGTGATTGCGTATCGCAGCGAGCGATCGTTGCACGAGGTCATAGCCGTGCCATGCATCGTCGCCTTAGGCTTCTCCTCCCGCCGAGACGCTATCGCGAGCACCATGACTTGCATCTCGGCACCGGCCGCTTAAAATCTTTGATAGCTAATGGCGCGCTATCATGTAGGCAATATCTGGACACTCTACGCATTGGTATTCCAATGCGCGAAGGTGGGGTGAGCCATCGCACGATCGGGACAATTATTCGGCGCGAACCTATTCGCCGACAGACCCTCGCACCACCCGCAGACGTTCTGGTGCGCAGTCATTCGATATTTCGCCGGAAGTATTGCTGTCGCAACGGCAATCTTGTATCGAATTACCATCATTCTGCCGTCGCTCCAGGGCGGCTTCCTTTTTTCAGCAATTTTCTCGCTCATGGCAGTTGGGTTTTTGGTGTACTGCTTTGTCCCTCCGATTTTCTTTTTCCGCGTAAACGATGCATTCGATGTCGTATTCTTCATTGAAGGGCCTAGTGGTCGCAACTCTCTGCCCGGCGTAGGCTTTCACCTTGCCCTCCCCATTCAAATCGAGGACCGTGAATGACGAAGGCATCCGCTCCCATGGTGTTCGTCATTGATGACGACGACTTGGTCCGCGCCTCGATTCAAGGCATGCTGAAGTCGGTCGGTTTGCATGCCGAGACCTTTCAGTCGCCACAGGAATTCTTACGCAGGAAGGGCCCTGACGGGCCGAGTTGTCTGGTGCTGGACGTGAGACTGCCGGGAGTCAACGGCCTGGACTTTCAACGCGAGTTGGCGGACGCGGGTGTCCACATTCCAATCATCTTCATTACTGGCCATGGAGATATTCCGATGACGGTCAGGGCCATGAAATCAGGTGCGGTGGAGTTCCTGACTAAGCCGTTCCGCGACCAGGACCTGCTGGATGCGATCCACCAGGCGCTGGATCGCGACCGGGGAGCGCGTCAACAGCAACAGGATCTTGCCGAGTTGCGAAAGCGGTACGAGTCACTGACCCCGCGCGAGTGCGAGGTCATGGTCGAGGTGGTTTCAGGCAGACTAAATAAGCAAATCGCCTTTGACTTGGGGACCAGCGAAATCACCGTGAAGATCCAGCGCGGGAACGTGATGCGGAAGATGCAGGCGGACTCACTGGCGGAATTAGTCAGAATGGCGGCGAAGCTTGGGCTTCCGCCCGGCCGTGATCGATGAAAATTCCCTCCAAACTTCTACAATACGGTCTAGCGGTAATTTCCTGCGGACTCGCGCTGGCAGTGGCTTGGCCTATCGATGCCCCTTCATCGTGTTTCTTGCTTGCCGTCATGGTGAGCAGCCTCTTCGGAGGCTTGGGTCCGGGCCTTTTATCTGTTGCTCTTTCTGCCTTGGCCTTCGAACACTTTTTTCTATGGAGGACGTTTTCGCCAACCCACGAGCCGGCGACCTTCTTGCGATTTGCCGTCTTCCTGGCAGCGACTTTTTTGATTACGGGGTTAATGGAAGTAAAGCGGCGGATGGAGGAATCTCGGACCCGCGCCCAGGAAGCTCTGCGCCAGGCGCAGTCGGACCTCGCACGCGTCAATCGGCTAGCCACTATGGGAGAGCTGACTGCATCCCTGGCACATGAAGTGAATCAACCGATTGCCGCCGCAGTCACTGATGCGAACACTTGTCTGCGCTGGCTCGCGCGCGATCAACCGGATATTGAGGAAGCTCGCCAGGCCGCTTCGCGAGTCGTCAAGGACGCTACTCGGGCGGCGCAAATCATCAACCGGATCCGCTCGGTATTTAAGAAAAGTACTGCGGAGCGGGGGTTGGTTGATGTAAACGAAGTTATTCA
Source organism: uncultured Acidobacteriota bacterium (assembly GCA_963832245.1). Classification (GTDB taxonomy): domain Bacteria; phylum Acidobacteriota; class Terriglobia; order Terriglobales; family Acidobacteriaceae; genus JABDBE01. The sequence goes on along the minus strand of CAWHTG010000002.1, from coordinate 833,907 downwards.
CGAGATGATCATGCTGCTGCGCAGCGAGGCAACTCGATATTCGGTATCAGTCCGCACGGAGCTGGCAGCAGATCTTCCCCAGGTTATGGGAGATCGCGTGCAATTGCAGCAGGTGCTCATGAACCTCATGATCAATGGTATCGATGCCATGAAAGATGTGGATGGAACCCGGGAGCTGGTCATTAAGTCGCGAAGAGGAGAGGACGAGCAGCTCATGGTTGCGGTCAGCGACACCGGCGTGGGTCTGCCACGGCAGCAGGCGGACCAGATCTTCGATGCGTTTTTTACGACCAAAGTTCATGGCACCGGGATGGGACTTCGGATCAGCCGCTCCATCGTGGAATCGCATGGCGGCCGCTTGTGGGCTGGCGAAAACCTCCCTCGCGGTGCCAGCTTTCAGCTTACCCTCCCCACCAAAATCGAAGCGCAGGAGTGACGCCGCGCGCGTATTAGAACCCACATACCAAAGTATGATTGCGCCGCTGTTGGCGAGCTGCTAGTTTCTTATCATGGCCACTCAGGAGAAGATCAAAATGGTTGCAATCGTCGATGATGACGAATTAATGCGCGGCGCGTTGCAGGGCTTGCTGAAGGCGGTCGGGTTGCCGGCGCAAGCATTTTCATCCGCGGAGGAGTTTCTGAATTCCGGCCAACAGCACCAGACTGCATGTCTGATCGCCGATATCCGCATGCCGGGAATCTCCGGACTGGACTTGCAGGCCAAACTGAACGCCGAGCGTTGCCGGATTCCGACAATCTTTATCACCGCACACGGTGATGAAAAAATGCGGATGCAGGCATTGAGAGCGGGCGCAGTGGAGTTCCTGGCAAAACCCTTCGACGACGAAGTCCTGCTCGACAGTGTTCGAGCAGCCCTGGAAAGTTAATCCGTAGGAACTGTGCACGCGGTAGCGGGAGGTATCCTGTGGGAGCTATCGAAATAGTGAGGTCTGGCGATCAGGTGTCTTATGATCGCAGATTCGAACAGGTCATCGGAAACAGTCCTGCCCTCGAGGCGGTGCTCGAACAAGTCGAACGTGTTGCGCCTACCGATTCCACCGTTCTGATTCAAGGAGAAACAGGTACTGGCAAGGAGCTGATCGCGCATGCGGTGCACAACCTCAGTTCTCGCTGCGGGCGACCGTTCGTAAGACTGAATTGCGCTGCTATTCCGCTGGATCTGCTGGAGAGCGAGCTTTTTGGCCACGAAAGAGGCGCTTTCACCGGAGCCATCGCGCAAAAAATTGGCCGTTTCGAGATGGCCGACAAGGGCACCCTTTTCTTGGATGAGATCGGTGATATTCCGCCGGCATTGCAGCCCAAACTATTGCGTGTGCTGCAAGAGCAGGAGTTTGAGCGTTTGGGAAGCACGCGGACCCACCGAGTGGATGTTCGCCTCGTAGCTGCAACCAACCGTGACCTGACCGAGATGGCAAATCGAGGCGAATTTCGCAGCGATCTCTACTATCGTCTCAATGTTTTCCCGTTATTGTTGCCACCCTTGCGGGAGCGCAGCGAGGACATCCCTGCCCTGGTAATCCATTTTGTCGAGGTTTTTGGCCGGCGCATGGGAAAGCAAATCGACTCCATCCCTCCGGAGACCGTGGATGCCCTCAGCTGTTATCACTTCCCGGGGAATATCCGCGAGCTCCAGAACCTGATTGAACGTGCCGTGATCCTTTCAAACGATGGGGTTCTTCCCAATCCTTTGCCGACGGCAGGGATCAAGGATCCTATCAGTTTTCCGGCTGCAACCACTTTAAAGGACTCGGAACGAACTCTGATTCTTCGCACACTGGAGGACGTCCGCTGGGTGATAGGCGGCCCAAAAGGCGCAGCCACGAGACTCGGATTGAAACGGACAACCTTGATCCATAAAATGCGGAAGCTCGGGATTTACCGACCCGCGGTAGACATCACTAGTCAACGCACGTGAATCGGCCGCATTTTCTTACTGCCCCATATATGCTCTAATGGCTCCATGGAACAGGGACGCACCTACCCGCGCGCAGTTTTGGGAGCAATTGTCGTCGGGAGCGCTGCCGCAATCTCATTCCTGCTGTGGCTGCTCTACGTACACCAAGCCTCGGCTCAGTTTGCCGGCCAGTGGACCTTCCTGCCCGCGCTCAATGCGTCGCTCAATGGATTGAGCGCCATCTCTCTCTGTGTAGGTCTGTACTTCATCAAGCATGGGAAGCAGCAAGCCCACCGTTCGAGCATGTTGTTGGCGTTTGGATTCTCCTCTTTGTTCCTGGTCAGCTATATCGTCAACCACGCCTTGCACGGTGATACCCACTTCCCGGGAACAGGAGCGATTCGTACAATCTACCTGTCCATTCTGGCTAGCCACATATTTCTTTCAGTGGTCGCGTTGCCTCTGGTGTTGACGACCTTGTTCTTCTCGCTTAGCGGGCGGTTTGCCATGCACCGGCGCATCGCACGGTTTACGTTCCCCGTCTGGCTGTATGTTTCGATTACGGGTGTAATAGTCTTCGCGCTGCTCAAGGTTTACGCTTACTAGCTCCCGCTTTCACAATTTCCCATTGATCGAGATCCGTCATACGATTGGTTTCGGAGGGAAGGCTTTGCCCATCAACTGCTTGAGCTTTGCACGCGCCCGTGCGAGCCGGGCCTTCACGGTTCCGTGTGGCACTCCCAGAATGTCCGCTGCTTCGCTTATGGTTAGACCGTCCAAGTCGCGCAATTGGAATGCCTTTCGCAAACACGGTGAGAGCTGTTCCGCGAAATGCAGGATGCGTAAACGCAGTTCGGCGCTTCGGCTTTCCTCTTCGGGACTTGGTCCGTGATCCGCCAATATTTCCGCTATGGTATATTCTTGGTCCCCGAAGCGCTCATCCAGCGAAACATGGGCGTGGCGCGGGCGTCTGCGCAATTGCATCCGCGCACAGTTTGTGACAATTGCAGTTATCCACGTCGACATTTGCGCGTGCCCCCTGAATTGATCCAAGTGTTTGTACGCTGACAGGAGTGCATCCTGAACCGCATCCTCTGCGTCGGCGGCATTGCCCAGAAATCCATAAGCACTTCGATATAACGACGGTAGACGGCGCGAGAGGACGTCTTCCATTTCCCCAATTCTTGCTTCCGGCATGCTGACCCCCCAGCGTTGGTCGTTTCCTGAGTATTCCGCTGCTGCTTGCATAGCGTCTCTCCTCCGTTCAGACAGGAATACATGCACGCCGCTTTCCAACCGGTGGGGAGTGTTTTGGGGGTGTATTTTCAGCAACCTGGAGATAAACTCGGTAATTGATGGGATGTCGACGAAACTCAAATGACAAGCCGCGATTCGACACACGTCGGCTTTTTGACACCTCCTTAAACTATCTGCGCAAATAGTCGGAATCAAAAAGCGATCTTTCTTGGTCTGGGTGCGCGTAGCGAACGCTCGTAATCTTGGGGAATACAAAGAGAGCACCCGCCGTCTTCCCGGCGGAATGATGAATCTGGGGAAGGCAGGACCGCGAAGGCGGCTGTGGCTCTTACCACATTGCTATATGCAGTTCTTGATGCTCACGTTCGCAACTCCGTTACATTTCTCACGCCGAACGTGACTACGCCTACTGGCGCGGCTTGGTTTAGGACGCCATCTCGGCAATCCCTGTCAGTTCGCTATATTCTTCCTCGCTCAATTGCAACGATGCCGCCTGCACATTTTCCTCAAGATGTGCGATCGAAGAAGTACCCGGGATCGGCAGCATTACCGGGGACCGCTTCAGCAACCACGCCAATGCGACGTGAATGGGCTTCACCCTGCGCGCCTTGGCAATCCTCTCCAACAGCTTGCCGGCCACGGTGCCTGCGCCCAGCGGAAACCAGGGGATGAATGCGATCGCGTTGCGCTCGCAATAGTCCACGACGTAGTCCCATTCACGATCGGCAAAACTGTACCGGTTCTGAACCGAAACGATCGGTACGATCTTCCGTGCGCGCTCGATGTGTTCCTTCGTGACATTGGACAACCCGATCAGACGGATCTTCCCTTCGGACTGCATGTTAGCCAGGGTTTCAATCGATGCGTCGAGCGGTATCACCGGATCGGGGGCGTGCAGCTGGTAGACGTCGATGCGTTCGAGGCGCAATCTCTTCAAGCTGCCTTCCACCGCCTGTCGCAAGTGCGCTGGGCTGGCATCGTGCGTCCACTGGTTCGGACCGGGACGATTCCATCCACCTTTGGTCGCGATGACAAGATTCTTGGGGTAAGGCGATAGCGCTTCCGCAATCAATTCCTCACTGACATAAGGACCATAGGAATCCGCAGTGTCGATGAAGTTGATTCCCACCTCGACGGCACGGCGAAGAACTGCGATTGCTGCCGCCCGATCTTTCGGTGGACCCCAGATTCCGTCGCCCGTAAGCCGCATAGCCCCGAAACCGAGGCGATTGACAGTGACTTCATTCCCCAGTGAGACAGTTCCGCTACTAGCTGCCGATAGATTTGTTTTCGGTTTCTCGCTCATACTTATTCTCCAATAAATGGTGTTAGTTATTTGTTAGATGACCTCCATTTGTCATACGACTAAAATTTCACTCAGCCTCCAGTTCCTGGTCCAGATCGCGCCTGTAACGACATCCCGACTAATGTGGCGATCAGGACTGAGGGATAGAGTTGTCCGATGAGGGCCTCCGCGGTCGCCAGCGATCTTGCAACGCGATGCACTGGACGAACGTCACCATAACCCACGCTGGTGAGGGTGGAAAAGCTGAAGTAGATCAGGCGGCTTGGTTCGCCTGTCGGAATTTCTGCGAGCGATGATTCGAAATGGATTGCGTCCGGCCGCCTTTCCATGAGCAGCCCGTATCCGAACGCCCAAGTCAAGCCGATCAGTAAATACGCCGCAACCCCACCCATGACCCGGTGCACGCTGATCGGGCCGGGACGGAACGTATGCTTCAGCGTCATCACGACCAGAATGGCCAAGCCGGACACCTTTATTGCCGTGTCCCAGCCGAAGTGGGCCAACGACGCGTTGAATTCGACGATCAAGTCCCCAGCGAACTCCATGGCGGTTACCGCGACCACAAGATACATCAGGGCTTTCTGTCGAATAGTTGCAATAGCGCCGGAGAAAAGCATCAACGCAAAAACCAGATCCAATGCAATTCGCCCGAACCGTGACAGACGAACCATGGGAACAAAAATAGTGATGAGCACCAGAAACGCGAGGAAGAAACTCAATCCCCGGTCCTCGACCCAAAAAGGAAACAGCGGTGCTTCCTTCTGTTCCGGTGGCATCAGCTCACTCCGCTGTGCGCCAACCTGAACCGCGCGCGCTCATGGTTGGCGCCACCGTCGGCGTGGTGGGCCCGAGATCTTTCTCGAAGACAATGCCCTTCTGAGTAACCACGAAGGTCTTGACCCCAGACGAGCGGTAGTCCGCCGGATAGGCTATGAGAGCCAGACCCTTTTTGCCGCCACCGACCGCGGAACTTCCTGCTACTCGTCGAAAATAGTACCCGTGGAACAAACTATTGCTATCAGCATTCGTGGTTTCAGCAGTAACGAGGCTTTGGGCGAAGCGTGTAATCGGATCTTCGCTGGCTGCCTTTAAGGCGCTGGCTGTTTTTGCGCCGCCTTCCGACCTTGTCAGGGCGAATTCCTCGCAGACTTCAATTGCCGTGGTTTCGTTTTCGCCGATTCTTCGGAAGAGGATCTCTTGCGAACCGGTCTTAGAGTCGAAGTGCCATGTTCCGTTCTCTGAGACCAGCGGGATAGGAAAGGGCCAGTTTTCTGCGCCGATGTACAGCACGGTGGTTCCGTCGGGCTCGCGGACAAGACGGTGCATCTCCTGATACTTCTTGGTGAACTGTTCGCGCTCGAGCTTGTCTTCGACTTCATCGCTCGACGAAGTGACTTCTTTCCCTGCTCCGAGAATCTGCTCCAGGGCGTGCTCATCCTCTTTTTGCGCCGCTTGAAAGAGAGCGTTAGCGGCTTCGCCAGAAGACGTAAACGTCTTTGGCTGTAATTCCTGGGCGAAGCTCGATCCCTGGAAGCCCACCACAAGCAGCAGCAGGCCAAACAGCAGCGCCAGGAGGGCGGTAGATGCGAACCCGCAGGCAAGTCTTATCGTGGATGTCTCAAGTGTTTCAAGCTTCATATTATTCGCGCTCATAAGTTCCTTCTCCATATAATCAACTTCGGTTTTGGTGTTGAAGCAAACTTACCGCCGACCGCCGCCTCCTCCGTGAAACCCTCCGCCACCGTGGAAACCGCCGCCTCCATGGAAGCTCGATTGGCCTCGGGACGAAAAGCCTCGCGCGGCTCCTCCATGATTAAAGCCGCTGAATGCCCCGGAATGCGTACCGGCCTGGGCATGCGTCGTCGCGAATCCATGCTGGCCGCCGGCGAACCCTCTCGCTCCTCCGCCATGAAATCCGCTGGCTCCATGGACGCCGCCGGCGCGATTGAAGTTGTTGCGATTAGCAAAAACTCTGCTGTGGGACTCGTAGTGATGGTTGTCGAAACGAATGTCATGGTGATGCCAATCGTAGCCCCAGTGTCCCCAGCCCCAGCCAAACCCGCCAAAGAAGCCGATTCCAAAGCCGAAACCAAAGGCAATTCCGGGACCTCCAATGTACAAGCCGGGATACGCATACCAGCCCGGCCAGATGCCAATGGGCGCTCCATACACCAGCCATGGGTCATACTCAGGCACGTAAACAACCTGGGGGTCGGCAGGTTCGATGACGATGGTTTGCCCCTTCTTGTTCACCTTTTCTTGCGATGTGCTCTTTAAGTTGCCCGCCTTCTCCGCGCGATCGCGCATGACTTGAACGGCATTCATCACGTCCTGCTGCTGGTTGACGTAAGCATCCCCGAGCGACGAGGTCCAGGACAGATTCTTGTCCATGTTGGCGAGCACCGACGGAAATTCCACGACCGCCTTGACACTGGGATCCCATGGCTGTTTATCGACCTCCTGGCCGAGTTGTTCGCCCTTAAGTTCAGGATGTTGCTGCAGCCACCGATCAGCTTCCACAACCTGGTCGGGATAGGTAGCGGCTGCGAGGATCTGCGCCACCAGCGCATCCGGATACAATGCGATCGGCGCTACCAGTTGCCGCAGCTGTTCCGGCGTCTGTGGCGCGGCCTGCGTCGGAACCGGCGCGGGATTCTGATCCTCGGGAAAGGCGAATCCCGAGGGTGCTGTGGCTAGCCCAAGGGACAAAACCAGTAAGAGAGCTAAACCTTGTTTTAGCAATATCACAATTGTTTCTCCTGGCTGAGCGCAGATTTCCTGATCTGCGCAACCAAATACCATGAAAGCAATCCAGTGGCCAGAGTCAGGCAGCCTAAGTTCCTCTCTAGAACCAGCTTGTTCTATCTGGCTTTTGGAAGGCCCGGCCAGCCCCCCCGCGACAACAGGTGGACACCTCGTCGATATTTCGACGGTGCCAGTTTTGCTGTTCAAACACTCAAAGTTGTAAGGTAGGAGGACGAAAAGAGTCTTTGTGCGGGAAATATAGGCAGCGCAAATTCATTTCCTAAGTCGAGAAACACAACAAGGATTTCATGGAGAAGGGATTCGGAGAGAGATTGAGTTCGCCGCGCTCTGTTTTCGAGCTAGCGAGAAAGTCAGGCGACGTGCCTACCTGGCCGGAAGTTCACCGACGCTTGTCTGCCTCTTTGAGGAATCTTCCTTCCTGCAGCTCAGTAAATGCTTGCCGGAGCTGCTCCTGCGTATTCATCACGATCGGACCATACCAGGCGACGGGCTCCTCGAGCGGCTTCCCTGAGACGAGCAGAAATCGAATTCCATCATCCCCGGCCTGAACCGTGACTTCGTCGCCCCGGTCAAAGAGAATCAGCGAGCGATTGTCCGCCTCTACGGGAGGGTTTGTGTCCAGCCATTTGATCGCCTCGGTCGGCACCGCAAGCGGTCCTGAAGCATTGCAGAATTTTCCACTGCCCGCAAATACATAGGCAAACGCGTGACGGACAGTCTCCACTGGAAGCGTTTTTCTTTCGCCCGGAGAAACCGACACGTCCAGATAGATCGGATCGGTAGCAACTCCCTCCACTGGACCGGTCTTCCCCCAGAAATTTCCGCAGACAACTCGCACGTGAGTGCCATCGTCGTCGACGATTTCCGGTATCTCGGCGGCTTTCACTTCCTGATAGCGAGGCGGGGTCATTTTTAGCGACGACGGCAGATTGCCCCATAACTGAAATCCATGCATTCGTCCGGCATGATCGCCCTTCGGCATCTCCTGGTGAATGATGCCGCTGCCGGCGGTCATCCACTGAACGTCTCCAGCGCCGATCACGCCGTTGTTGCCCATGCTGTCGCCGTGCGCGACCGTCCCGGCCAGCACGTACGTGATCGTCTCGATTCCGCGGTGCGGATGCCAAGGAAATCCAGCCAGATAGTCCTCGGGAACATCGTTGCGGAAATCGTCGAGAAGAAGGAACGGATCGAACTCTTTTGTGTTTCCAAAACCGAATGCTCTGCGAAGATGCACACCCGCACCTTCGAGAGTCGGCTTCGATTTAATAAGCCGCTTAACAGGTCGAATCGACATACTGCACTCCACCGTACTGCCGTTGACCGCCGTCAACTTCGACGCGGCTAAACGCTCACGGGCAATGGTGCAGCGTTAACTAGCCTTGGGCAAGCTGCGTCCTTGAGGACCACTGCTAAGGTCTGGAACTTCTTCGCCAAGAGCGGTAGCTAAATCGATTTGATGATCCTGTTCCTGCACGAGGATCTGGCGTATCTGTTCCGCCATCGCATATTCGCCAAGGGCTTCACATTGGCGGACGCGATCGCGGTAATTGCGAATGGTCTCGTTTTCCTGATCGAGATCGTAGCGAAGCATTTCTTTCGCCTCTGTCGATGTGCGCACGGGTTTGGAAGTGACCAGTGGCATCTTGCCGAGATAATCGACCTGCCGCGAGATGGTCAGGGCATGATCCAGTTCTTGCTTGGCATGGATTTCGAGCTGGGCGGCGATGTCCATATATTCGGCGCCACTGAGCACTTGGGAATAAACGACGTAGGCGATGATCGCCTGATATTCGCGGGAAAGGTCTTCGTTCAACAGCTCCGCGAGGCGGTCGCGGGAAATCTCGTTTTCGTTGGGGGAAGATTTGTCAGCCATTCGATTTCTCCTTTGAATTTGAAAACCAGAATTAACGTCTATGCATCATGAAGTCATAGGTTCAATTGCCTACCGGCAGAGATTGAACTCTAGGCTTTGCGGCAGCCCATACGTCGGCATCCAGCATTATGTTTTCGTAAACTCGACGGCGCTCCCTTGTGGCTGAAGAAGTTCCTCCTGGAACTCTTACTTTGCTACTTCGAGCACAGTGGCCTAGTTTCCGGCTACGGCTTGCTCTCCCGAGGTCCTCGGCGTCAAACGCATGCGCACGAGAATGCTCAGATTCTCCCCGACGATGGCATTAAAATTCGGCGGCCCGGGCAGATCCTCAGCGTTGGCGGCGTGAGGCGGTTCGGGAAGCCCATTAGTTTGCATGTATGTTCCCGTACATTTCGTACCGCTATAGGCTTCACTTACAGCGGGCGTCTGACAGTTTTCATCTTGAACCAGCACTGGCCAGTAGGTATTAACTACCGTCCTGACCAACTGAGGGAAATCCTCACGAAACACTTTGGTCGATCCTGACGCCTGGACACTGCCGTCTTTCTGCCCGTTCCCAGTTGCCGGGAAGTCGAAAACGAAAGTGCCTTCGCGGGAAACGCGATGGATCATGGGAGGACCATACACCGGCCCGGCATAGGCTTCACTGGGAGTTGCCTCCACGTTGCGGTCCACCCGAGTCACAGCCAGCTCGCCAGTAGCCTGCAGCCGGCCGTCGGGCATACGGACGACCTTCTTGGAGTGAAAACAAACCAGTGTGTTGTTGGACATGTTCTCGAGCCAATGGCTTAGGAATTTCCCATCTTCAGCGATGACAGGCGACATAGCCGTGGCGGGGTACATACTAAAATCTACAGAGGACTTCGTGGGATCGTCGTCGATTCTCACTTTTCCGACGACCCTGGCATAGCCGAGGGTTACGTTCAGTTTGGTTTTGCCATAATCCGTGGTCGCGTCGGTAGTAAGTTTCGCATCGGAATGGCGGGTGTCTACTTGCCAGGACCCGGCGGTAGAAACAGGCTTATTAGCGACATCAAAGCCTAGAACCGTCAGGCCGAGCACTACTGCTATTGCAAATACAACCGTGTGCTTAAGCATTGCCTTCTCCCTTTCGTCCCGCACAAGCGGGCTGATCTAAAGTTCAGGATGCGTTCAATCCCTTGCAGGTTGCGACTAGGTCCGAGAGCGTCATCGCTCAACACTTACGTGGCGTTTCGCTACAACCTGCAGTGGCGAAAACCAACCGGCATGCCATTGTTCCGTTGGGGGGAGTTTAACGCAACTTCTTCCCAATTGCTGAAGAAAAGTCCCTTCGGTCGAGCCAACATTGCCGAGGTCAAACCGACCTTTCGCCCGGGTTGATGGATGACGCCTCGCATCCTTATTTGTCCCGTTCCAGTGGTTGACTCATTCAACCAAGCCTGGAATAAGTACGTCTTGACAGTAGTCGTTATAACGAGTACTATCAGTTTATACATGACAGGGCCAAATCAATCCCGGAGCAAACGGCGGCCGGGCTGTCCTGAGGAGGCCTTATTCCTGGAACTGCTCCGCACGACCGACCTGTTATCCCGCGGGCTGGTTGCCCTTCTCAAGGCCGAGGAACTCTCGTCCAACCAGTACAACGTGCTCCGCATCCTGAGGGGTTCGCCGGAGGGTCTTCCCTGCGGTGAGATTGCCAGTCGCATGATTACTCGCGATCCAGACATTACCCGGCTTCTCGATCGCCTGGAAAAGCGCAATCTGATTTCACGCTGCCGGGAAACCAAGGACCGGCGAATGGTGATGGCCCGGATCACACCCGACGGTCTTAAGCTTCTGGCCCGTCTCGATGAGCCGATAACGCAAGCCCACCGCCGCCAACTGGGCCATCTGGGACGGGAACGGATGCGGGCGCTGACCGACCTCCTGAACGTGGCCCGCAGCGCAGTGGGGTGATTTTTGTGATCATATATTTGTTGCAACGATTATCGTCGTAACGCATCTAACTCTCGAGAAAGGAGAACTACCATGAGCACATTGGCTACACCGCAAACATCCACCACCACTACCTGGAACATCGACCCGGTCCACTCCGTGGCCGAGTTCAAGGTTAAGCACATGATGATCTCGAATGTAAAAGGCCACTTCCCCAAGGTCACGGGAAGGTTGACGCTGGACGAATCCGACCTGACGAGCTCGCATGTCGACGCGTCGGTCGAAACAGCGTCGATTGAAACGCGCGACCCGCAGCGTGATGCGCATTTGAAGAGCGCTGACTTTTTCGACGTCGACAAGTTCCCTACCCTGGCTTTCAAGTCCACAGGCATCCGCCTTGTGCGGGACGGCGAACTGGCCGTCGAGGGCAACCTGACCATTCGCGGGGTAACGCGCAAAGTGGTCTTCTCCGTGGAAGGGCCAACTCCGCCGGCGAAGGATCCCTGGGGCAATACTCGAGTTGCAGTGGCGGCAACGACCAAGATCAACCGCAAGGACTTCGGCCTGACCTGGAATGCCGCGCTTGAAACCGGAGGCATTCTCGTCGGCGACGAAGTGACCATCACCCTGGATGTCCAGTTTGTGAAGGCCTGAACAAATTCGCGGCGCGGCACAAACTTCTGCGCAGCGCAAAAATAAAAGAAGGAGGAGTTATGTCACTCCGTCCAGTAAAACAAATCATTCAACCGAAGCCGACCATTGAAGGCGCGGGCGTCAAACTGCAACGCGCCTTCGGCTTCGGGAAGACCAAGGATTTCGATCCATTTCTGCTGCTGGACGATTTCCGCAACGACAATCCGGACGATTACCGCGCGGGATTCCCGTGGCATCCCCACCGCGGGATTGAGACGATTACCTATGTGCTTGCTGGCTCCGTCGAACACGGCGACAGCCTAGGCAACAAAGGCAAAATGACCGCTGGAGATGTGCAATGGATGACGGCGGGCAGCGGCATTCTGCACCAGGAAATGCCGAAAGGCGACACCCATGGACGCATGCACGGCTTCCAGCTATGGGCGAACTTGCCTGCGTCACTGAAAATGACCGACCCGCGCTATCAGGACATTCCGGCGAGCGCGATTCCCGAGGTCACCGACGATGACGGCACCCGCGTGCGCATCATCTGCGGCGAGTTCTGGGGAAAGCGGGGACCGGTCGAAGGGGTGGCAGCTGATCCGAACTATCTCGATGTCTCAGCCGCTCCGGGGCAGCGGAAGCGGCTCAAAATCGAGACCACGCGCAACGCTTTCGCCTACGTGTTCGCGGGCTCGGGCACGTTCCGCGACTCCTCGAATCCCCGCGCGGTCCTGACCGAGCGGGTCGACAAGCCGGATGCGCCGCCGGTGTACGATGTCGGTAATCACTCGCTGGTACTGTTCGACCGTGGCGACGAGATCACCGTCCAGGCTGGCGATGAGGGTATCCGTTTCCTGCTGGTATCGGGTAAGCCGATCGAAGAGCCGGTGGCATGGTACGGCCCGATCGTAATGAACACGCAAGAGCAGCTACGCCAGGCCATGGCCGAACTGCAAACCGGCGCCTTCATTAAACATCGTTGAGGCTCCGCTAAAGAATCGCTCCATGCAGATCATCAGTGCGGAGCGTATCTTTAATGGACCCTATACTGTCGGACGAAGCGGTTAACTCGAGAGCGACTTTCTGCTTTCATGCGCAATGCCGAGATGGGTTCTCGTCCTCTTGCGGTATTCCGGAATGCGAATCATTTCTTAGGCGATTTCGACACAAATTAGGGTTGTGGCCTGACCATCCGCCTCCGCTTTGCAGCAGCCATCCACCGGTGCTAGACTGCGCGAATGGCCACGAAAAAGAAAACCGGGAAGAAGTTGACGAAGTCGAAGAAGAAAACCGCCCGCAAAAAAGCAACACGCGGGAAGGCGGTGAAACCTCCCAAGAAGTCTGCGAGGAAGCTTGCGCCGAAGAAAGCTAAGAAAAAGAAGGTCTCGCCTAAGAAGCAGACTCGGAACAGGGGCGGGCGTCGGGATGATCTGGCGCTCTCACTCACAGGTCCGGGATCTCATTCAGGCGAACAGTCGGGAGATTTACAGGGCTTGTCCCGGCGGGAGGCCGCGGATTCGGAGAGCGTCGAAGAATTGCTCGAAGAAGGAAATTCGTTCGAGGCGGACGCAGTCATGGGCGTGGAAGACGCCGACAGCGCCGATGAAAAGGAGGTCCGCACGCACGAAGTGCCGGAGGATGATGTGCCCGGTGAATATCTGGACGAAGATTAAACCCGAATCGCAGCGCAAAGATTTTACAAATCTCTGACGTAGCAGTGACAAGCTCCTGACACCGTTGATCTAGCCTGCATACGCGGTTTCGACCGCCCGCTTTCGCGGAAAATCCATCCTGAGATTCGGAGTCTGAATGCAAGAGAGACACTCGCCATCTTGCCTGCTACGCCGCTTTATTGCGTCAGCTTTGCTCGGACTTTCCTGTTTCGCCGCCGCTCAGTCTGCCCCCCGCCGGGATGGTCTTGCCCAACCGGGAAGCATCATCGTCCACAGCAAATTTCACGGTCAAATCTTCGGATTTGATATCGACCAGAACGGCACTGAAGGCATACTGAGCGAGGCGCAAGACCTATCCAACGGGAATGTTCTGGCGGCGGTAGAAACCTTTGACCAGAAGACCGGAAAGATTCTTAACGTAGTGATAAAAACAGAAACGCAAGACGACTTCGTAACCATGGGAGTTGTTGGACACAGCGTCGGATTAGTCGAGCGCGAGCATGTAATCAGCTTTCTGCACGTCAAGCGCACGTTTCACACTTTGAATCCACTGGACTCGAATAAATTCACCGGCCTGTGGACCCCGCCTCTCGGAACCGGGCACCTGATCATGCCAGCAGGAGTCAGCCGCAGCCAGGGCGTTCCCAGCGTTGCGGTCTTTGCCTACGATAACGGTGGGAACTTCATTCCTAACGTCTTCAGCTCTGACGTCGCGGCCAATACGTTCGGTCCCATCGTCAAGATCACGGACTCCAATAATTTTGCCAGCGTGCCTCCGCCCATCGCATTTGATAGCAAAACGAATCAGGCGGTGCTGGGTGGAGGCAACGGATGCTTTGGCTGCTTGCCCGTCATCGGCGTAGCTGATCTCGCCAAGGGCAGTTTCAAAGAGTTTACCGGTGTCGGATTTGGCTTTGTTAATGGCATAGCCGTCGACTCGGCAGACGGCATTGCATGCACCACGACCGAAGATGACGCCAGCGTAGAATTTTACGACCTGAAGACAGAGACGGGTTTCAGCGTGCAATTACCGGGTTCCGGTGGACAACAATTCTTCAGCGGCGCGGATGTCGAATACGACCCCATCCACAAGCTGTTCCTGATCGCCCAACCCAATTCAAGTTCGGCGCAAAGCGGCAGCTCAATTTATGTTTATGACGCCAAGGGCAACGTGCGAAAAACCCTGAACGGATTCAGTTTTTCGAACGTGGCGACTGTGATTCCCGTGCACATTGCGCTTAACCCGAAGAACCGGATTGGTTTTGTGGATGACCCAACCGGCATCCGGTCCTTCGCTTACTAGAGGTTTGCCCGGGCTCGCTACCCGCATTTTTCAAAACCGGGTTCGTACGCAGCGGAAACAGGCTGCTGAAAAAGTCCAAAACGGAGACGTTGCAAGCAACGTCTCCGCAGCCTTCCTCTGTAGAGACGTAGCTTGCTACGTCTCAAGCTGCCGATGCTAAGGACCCGCCGAAGTGGTGCCGACTCAGTCAGCGACGCTCAATTCTATCCCCTGCGTCTCCGGCAGCAAGACAACTGCAATGATCATGGCCAGGTATGCGGTAATCGCGAAGAGGGCAATCGCATGTCCGAGGGAAAGGCGCGCGCTAAGGTAGCCGACCAATGTGGGGAATAGCGCGCCCACTCCGCGACCGAAGTTATAGGCAAAGCCCTGAGCCGATCCGCGCACGCGGGTGGGGAACAGCTCGGTCAGGAATGATCCCATGGGGCTGAACGAGCCGGAGGCGAAATACCCCAGAGGGAATCCGAGCACCAGCATGACGTGGTTGCTGATGGGCAGATAAGTATAGAGAGCAATCGTCACAAACGAGGACACAGCAAAAATTATGAGCGTCCGTTTGCGCCCCAGCCGGTCGGTCAGGTAAGCGCTGATCATGTAGCCGACGAACGAACCAGCAATCACGACGAAGAGATAGCCTCCGGTGTTCAACACCGAGAGCCCACGCGTGGTTTTCAGGTAGGTCGGCAGCCAAGTCGTAATTGCGTAATAGCCGCCCTGTGCACCTGTAGCCATGAGCGTGGTCAATATTGTGATTCTCACAAGCCCGGGGCTGAAGATTTCGAGGAAGTGGCTTTGCTCACCCGATATTGCTAGCTGCTGGCGTGTCTGGCTATAGACAGTCGGCTCGGGCACGTAACGCCGGATATAAAATACCAGCAGCGCCGGCAAGATGCCGATCCAGAACATGGCCCGCCAGGCGATGGCCGCCGGCAGCACGGAAAACAGCACGGTGTAGAAAATGGCGGCCAAGCCCCAGCCGATGGCCCATCCACCTTGCACCGTGCCGACCGCCTTGCCGCGATGCTGGGCCCGGATGGCTTCGCCGATAAGGACCGACCCAACGGCCCACTCTCCGCCAAAACCCAGACCTTGCAAGCCTCGGGTCACAAGCAGTTGCCAGAAGGAATTGGTGAATCCGCTGAGAAAGGTGAAGAAGGCAAACCAGACAATCGTAATTTGCAGGACGCGGGCGCGTCCGAATCCGTCCGACAGTAAACCGGCAAGCCAACCGCCGATCGCAGAGATGACGAGCACAACCGCTGCCAGCAGACCGGCTTCGCCTTTACTGATGTGCCACGCGGTAATCAGGCTAGGGATGACAAAGCTGTACGCCATGACGTCCAGGCCATCTAGGGTCCAACCGCCGAAAGTAGCGACTAGAGTGTTTCGCTCCGACGGGCTAAGTTGGAATATCCACGCGGACCGGTGGTTTGCCGGCGATCCATTCAAATCTCGTCGATGCGAAGAAAAGGTGGACGCGCTTTTCGTTTGAGCAGCTCCTCAGTCGGCTTCACCGCCGCAACAACAGGTCTCCAGCGACGAAGAAGAAGAACACCACCGAGATCACGCCATTCGTGGTAAAGAACGCGGCGTTGAGTTTCGAGAGGTCATGGGCCGACACCAGAGAATGTTCATAGGTGAGAAGCAAAGCCACGGCTACAACGCCCGCGATTGCGAGCTTGCCTAATCCGAAGGCGGCAACCACGCTGACCAGTAAGAGAATCATTACGAAATGGAAGAGCCGTGCGATCCACAGTGACTTGCCAATACCGCAGTAGCGCGGAATGGAATGCAGCCCGGCACGCTGATCGAATTCGTAATCCTGGCAAGCGTAGAGCACGTCGAAGCCGCCGCCCCAGAAGGTTACAGCGGCGGTTAGCAGGAGGATTCTAGGATCAAGCGCGCCGCGGACGGCGATCCAGGCGGCGGAGGGTGCGATGCCCATGGCAAATCCTAAGACCAGGTGAGACCAGCGAGTGAACCGTTTGGTGTAGGAGTACAACAAAACTATAGCCAGTGCGAACGGAGAAAGAATGAATGACAGCCGATTGAGCTGGGACGCAGCAAAAACAAAAAGCACGCAGGAAACCAGAACGAATGTGATCACGAAGCTGGGAGTGAGTGTGCCGGCAGGAAGGGCGCGTGCTTGCGTCCGCGGGTTGGCGGCATCGAGCGAAGCATCTGCTAGACGATTGAAAGCCATGGCCGCTGATCGAGCCGTAACCATGGCGACGATGATCCAGGCCAGCGCATGGGCGCTGGGCAGGCCGTTGGCCGCCAGCATAGCTCCGCAGAGAGCGAATGGAAGCATGAAAATGGAGTGCTCCCACTTGATCATTTCTAAAGTGACGCGGAGGTGGTGAAGAACGGGCACACCTAAATTGTAAAGGCAGTTCTCGGTTGTCTGTGGTCAGTTCTCAGAAAAAATCTGCAGGCGCCACGGGACGAGTGGCCGGTGTCTACCATCCCGAAGGATATCCTTCGCTACCGATCAGTGGGACGAATCGGCATCCCTCCAGGTTGGCGATCACGGGTTTGCCTGCCTGCTTGCGCACTAGCTGCAACTCCTGGGCATGGGCGGGACCGACCGGAATCACCATGCGTCCGCCCTCGCGCAGTTGTGCAAACAATGGCGGGGGAATCTGGGGCGCGGCTGCGGAAACTATGATGGCGTCGAAGGGTGCGCGTTCGGGAAGGCCGTGGCTGCCGTCGCCGAGCACGACTTCGACATTGGTGTAGCCGAGACGGACGAGTGTAGCCTGCGCAGTGCGGGCTAGCGATACGTGGCGTTCCACTGAATAAACTTGCCGAGCGAGTTCCGCGAGCAGAGCGGTTTGATAGCCGGACCCGGTGCCGACTTCCAGAACCGTATCCGTGGGCTTGAGCGCCAAAGCTTCCAACATAATCGCGACGATGTACGGTTGCGAAAGGGTCTGGCCCTCGCCGATCGGAATAGGGTGATCTTCGTGGGCCTGGTCGCGATACTCCGCCGAAACGAATTCGTGACGGGGAACAAGAAACATAGCGCTTAGCACGCGCTCGTCCCGGATACCGCGGGCACGCAGTTGCGACTCCACCATACTGCGGCGTTGCGCGAGGAAGGAGTCGGTCTGGGTATCGTCCATGATTGGCTCAATATTGTCCATCAGCTTCCAGAATAACGCGAATCTTAACTGCCTCTGCCGAATCTCTTTCATTTGCGTTTCTAGTACCATCCATTGAGAACTCCCGAGGATAGAAAAATTGAGTGACACAGAACGTTACGCTCCGGGTTGGCCGGGGATTCCACCGCGCTGGACGTCGAGTGCAAAGAGCGGCGTTGGCACAGCTCTGAATCAGCATAGCCGGGTGTGGTTTACCACCAGCCACGGCATCCTGAACGAGGTTTATTACCCGCGCGTGGACCAGGCCTGCACGCGCGATATGGGACTCATCGTAACCGATGGCCGGGAGTTTTTCTCCGAAGAGAAACGGCACTGCACCTTCGAGAATATTCCGGTCGCGCCCGGCGTTCCTGCCTTTGAGTTGACCAATACGGAGACGCAGGGACGATATCGGATTGACAAGGAAGTTTTGACGGATCCGTATCGCAACGTCGTGCTGCAGAGGGTTCGCTTTATTCCGTTGCACGGGACGCTTGCCAACTATCATCTTTACGCCTTGCTTTCTCCGCACCTTGCCAATTGCGGGCACGACAACACTGGCTGGGTGGGGGATTATAAGAGCGTGCCTATGCTGTTTGCGGAGCGCGATGACTGCGCGCTAGCCTTTGGCTGCTCGACTCCGTGGAAGAAGATGTCTGTGGGATTTGTTGGGTACTCCGACGGCTGGCAGGATCTGTCGAAAAATTTCCAGATGAGCTCGGATTACACGCGGGCGGAGAACGGCAACATCGCGCTGACCGGAGAAATTGATCTGGAAGCGTGCAGCGGGGAGTTCGTGCTGGCTCTGGGGTTCGGGGCCATGTGGTCGGAGGCTGGACAACAGGCGCGATCGAGCTTGCTTGAACCCTACGAAGAGTTGCGTCACCACTATGTGGAGCAGTGGGAAACCTGGCACAAGAGTCTGATGGAATTGGAGGAGGCGGGACGTCCGCGGGAGCGGGACCTCTACCGCGCCAGTGTGGCCATGCTGCGGACTCACGAATCGAAAGACTTTCTGGGAGGGGTGATTGCGAGTCTTTCAATCCCGTGGGGATTTAATAAAGGCGATGAGGATCTTGGCGGATATCATTTGGTCTGGCCGCGCGATCTGGTGGAAACCGCATTCGGATTCCTGGCAGCCGGGGCGGAGGCCGACGCCGTGCGCGTGCTTCGCTATCTTGAATCCACCCAGGAAGCCGACGGACATTGGGCGCAGAACATGTGGTTGGATGGGCGTCCGTACTGGAACGGGCTGCAGATGGATGAGGCCGCGTTTCCTATTCTGCTGGTGGATTGCTTGCGCCGGGATTGTCCTGCGGTCTTAGGCAAGCTCTCACGCTGGTGGACGTTGGTTTCTCGCGCGGCCGGGTTTCTGGTGCGCAATGGTCCAGTCACGCAGCAGGATCGCTGGGAAGAAGATGCGGGTTATTCGCCGTTCACGCTGGCGGTGGAAGTCTCTGGACTGCTGGCGGCGGCGGATATTGCGGACGTGCAGGGGGAGAAAGCGGTTGCTGAGTACTTGCGGGAGACGGCGGACAATTGGAATGACAACATTGAACGCTGGACGTATGCCGCTAACACGGACCTGGCACGGCAGATTGGAGTGGATGGTTATTACGTCCGCATTGCGCCCCCGGAGACGGACTGCGCGCGGTCTCCGGCGGAGGGATTTGTGCCTATAAAAAATCGGCCTCCGGGACAAAGCTCGGAGCCAGCGATTCATGTCATCAGCCCGGATGCGCTGGCGCTGGTGCGATTCGGATTGCGGGCGGCGGATGATCCGCGAATCTTGAATACGATAAAGGTCATCGATGCGCTGTTGCGGGTGAAGTTGCCGCAAGGCCCCTGCTGGTATCGCTACAACGGCGACGGCTACGGGGAGCATGAAGATGGATCGCCTTTCGATGGCAGCGGAATCGGTCGGCCCTGGCCGTTGCTGGCGGGCGAGCGGGCGCATTACGAAATCGCCGCGGGCCGTCCAGGAGTTGCGGACGAGCTTTTGCGGGTGATGGAGTTTTCCACCGAAGGAGGGCGTTTGATTCCCGAGCAGGTTTGGGATGCGACCGACATCCCGGCGCGGGAATTATTTGCGGGCAAGCCCACCGGGTCGGCGTGTCCGCTGGTGTGGGCGCACTCGGAGTACATCAAGCTGCGGCGCTCGCTGCGGGAGGGAAAGATTTTCGATCAGCCGCCGCAGACGGTGCGGCGCTACCTGATCGATAAAAAAAAGTCTGTGTACTTTGCCTGGCGCTTCAACAACCGGTGCCGATCCATGCCGCAAGGTAAGAAGTTGCGGTTTGTGCTGACGCAGCCGGCGGTGGTTCACTACGGATTCAATGGCTGGCAAGGTGTAGCAGACATGAATACTCGGGACACGGGTTTTGGCACCTTTGTGGCGGATCTTCCGAGCGACCGATTGTCCGCAGGCAGCGAAATCGTGTTCACATTCTACTGGCTGCGGGAGCAACATTGGGAGGGGACGGATTTTTCTGTGGTGGTGGAGGGCCCATAAAAACAGCGGCTGAAGCGGTCTCCTTTTCGCGTTCGTCCGGCATGCCTGAAGGCATGCTCTGATACGTATCTTCGGGTTCCGGGCGTAGGTTTTATGTGATGACTGGCACATCACGCTGAATGGAAATTCAAATCGGGAATACGGCAGGTTTTCTCAAAGCCTCAAATCAACGGTGATCGCAGTGGCCCCCTGCACATGACCATTTGTGAACACCCTCAACCCGTGTACATCAGTTCCACCACTGTGCAATCGTCACTCAAGGGCGTGCCGCCGCAGAAATCGGAGATCGCGGTAAAGATTTTTTCTATCGTCCCGGTTTTGGCGGCGAGTTCCAGACGCGCATCTTCGAAGAAGTCTCCGCGCGCATTTTCCGCTTCGGTGACACCATCCGTGACCAGCACCAGCCGGTCACCCGGTTTCAATTGGCAGTGATCGCTTTCGTACTTGGCATCGGGCAGCAATCCCACCGGGAGGTTGCCGTGCGCGGGCCGCCGAACTTCGCCGTTCGAAACCACCAGCGGGAGAATGTGACCGCAGTTAACATACTCCACGTCGCCATTTTCCCGGACGCGGGCAATGATCACAGTAGCGTACTTCTCCCCAATATTCTTGTCGGTGAAAAAACGGTTGACGGCAGTCACAATGTCGGTTAACGGCATGCCCGCGGTAAGCTGCGAATAAATCATTCCTTGCAACGTGGACGCAAGCAGCGCGGCCGAGACTCCCTTGCCGCTGACGTCGGCCAACACAATCGTCAGACCTTCGTTGGTGTTAACCGCGTCGAAGAAGTCGCCACCAATTTCTTTGCAGGAAAGATTTCTTCCGGCCAGCTTGGCAAAGGGAACCTCGGGAATGGTCACCGCCATCAGGCGTTGCTGAATCGATGCCGCAATCGATAGTTCTTGCTGGTACCGGCGGCTGGCCTCCTCGGCTTGTACCAGGCGCGCGTTTTCGATGAGCGAGGCCGCTTCGGTCGCGATGGCATGCAGAATATCGTTGCTCACACCGGTGATATCACGCGAGGCAAAACGCGAATCCACGTACAGGGCGCCCATCACTTCTGCGGAAATCGCGGCTCCGGGCGCCTCCGCATCGCGGGTGGCGTGGACCTGCGGCTTGCGCAGCGGCACACAGATCACGGTGCGAAGGTCATACGCGACGATGCTCTTGCGTCCAGTAAGATCAGCGGAGCGGCTGGTATCGGTCAGAACGAACTCGGAGTTGGAATTCAACGCGTCCTCGAGAATCGAGTGGGAGATGGTCTTATCGTCCAGCAGAGGCTCGCCCTTGGCATTGCGGCCAGCCGCCAGTCGCAGTTCGCCGCGATCATTCTTCATGTAGACGTAAGCCCGCTCAGCGCGGGTAAGTTTTAGAGTTACGTCCAGCAGGGTCATCAGGATCTCATCGAGCACGCCGATGGTGTTCAGCTTGCGGGCAGCTTCCAGAAACAGCACCAACTTTTCCAGATCTGTAGTCTCGTCCGAGATGTGCATCCCGGAGATCTGGCTGAGGAACTCCCGGGCAGAGTTGGTGGTTCCATGCTGGGGATTGAAAATTACATACGCGACTTCGCGAACGCCGAACTCCAGGCGGTCGTTGCGTTCCAAAGTTTTGCGTTCGACCCGTTCCCCGTTAACGAATGTGCCATGCTTACTGCCCTGGTCAACGACGCTGAACACCCCGTTTTCAGAAACGATCAGAGCATGGTCGCGGGAAACGCGTGGGTCGGCGATCACCAGATCCTTATCGACCTTTCGTCCTACACCGAAAGGACTGTGATCAAGATTGATGACACGCTGCTCGTTCCCTTGCACAAACACCAGCGTCGGAAATACTCCCGAACCGGTTCCCGAGGATGGGCCAACAATGGTTTGGAAAGCCATGGAGCGCTGCGCTAGTCCTTAAAGTCGTTAAGGAATAATCAATGATAGCATCGAGTGCCGGTAGGCAGAGGGAGGGTGTTTTCACCAGCCGGCGTGTGTCAGGCAGCCCCACGATGAAACGAGGCAATTGCCTCCTGCTCGCTGTCATAGACTTCGAACACCGTCACCAGTTTAGTAATTTGCAAGACATCGCGCAAACGCTGGCCCAAGCCTGTCAATTTGATATCGGCCCCGCTGGCACGCGCCGAGGAGTACACTCCCACCAAGGTTCCAAGGCCTCCGCTGTCGATGTAGGACACTCCAGAAAGGTTTACCACGATCTGCCGCGACGAGCTCAACACGCGCTTGAGATTCTCGCGGAATGCCGCCGCCTCTTCCCCAAACACGATGCGGCCCTGCGGCGACAGAATGGTGACTCCCTCCGCCTGTCGAGTGTCAATTTTCAAGGACACTTCGTCCTCCGCTATCCGATCAAAATGTCGAAAAAGACTAATCCTTGTGGCGGGAGAATGCAAGCGGCTTGGGATGAGTAGAGCAATGTCATGGAATCGCGGTGAGGCACTTGGATAGACTGACGCGAACGCACCTCAAAGATTCCTCCGCAGGTACTGCTACCCGAGGGCACAGCGTGATCAAAAACCTACTTGTACTCCTGGCACTCACCGCCCTCGCACTCTACTTCGCGCACCTTTTTCCAAAGATGCAAACGGGTACAGACTTTGCCGATTTCTATGTCGGAGCGCAGATCGTGGCGCAGGGATGCGGACATGAACTGTACAACCCCAGTCTCCAGCATGAATTTCAGGTGCGATACTTCGGGGGAACGCGGAGCTATTTCATTCACCCCTCGTTCGAGACATTGATTTATCTGCCGTTTTGTCTCCTGCCACCGGCCCGCGCTTATCTGCTGTGGTGCCTGTTCAATATGCTGTTGCTGATTGCTGTGGCGAGGACGCTGGCGCAGTCCGTACTCAAGAACTGGAGTTGGCGTTTATTGTTGGCACTTGCGCTTCTATTCGTTCCAGTACTACTGGATTTTCTTCACGGACAGGACTCCTTGCTGTTGCTGTTATTTCTCGTATCAGCCTTCGGTGCGCTGGAAGGCGAAAAGGATTTCGCAGCAGGTTGTTTGCTAGCCTGTGGGCTGTTCAAATTTCATTTGGTTCTTGTCCTGGCCATTTTCTTCTTGTTAAGCGGAAGGAAGAAAGTTCTGGCTGGCTTCGCATCGGTTGCCGCGATTCTGCTGCTGGTCTCCGTGGTGATCTCCGGTTGGCGAGTCCTGTTCTCTTACCCGCGATTTCTCGCCTACTTCAGCCAACTACCTTTAGCCGGAGTCAGCAACCAACAAATGGCGAACCTGCGCGGGCTCTTCGGATTGGCCTTCCCAGGAAGAGCACGGACCGCATTAGGCTTGACCGTGCTCAGTTCCCTTCTCGTTCTGGGCCTGGCTGCGAGTCAATGGGTTGCGTCGTCAAAGCACGTGAGTTACGGAACAGGTGTGGCTTTCGCAAACGTCCTCATCGCGGCGATTTTGGCAAGCTATCACGTTAGTCCGCATGACCTGAGCATCTTACTGCTGCCGATGGCCTTGATCGTGCGTCACCTGCTCACCCGTACCGACATTCCAAACAGAACGCGCGTGGTCTTCATTGCAACTCTCGCGGCACTCTTGCTGCCACCGCTTCATGTGATCTCGCTAAGAGTGCACGTCTACACCTATGCATGCATCCCCATTCTCGTTCTCTTTGGAGTCACGTACGTGGAGATTCGGAGACTCTCGGTTCGAACCTTGCCAGGTCGCTAAGACAAAAGCTGAGGACCGCAACCACCGCGATTGGAATCACGAGACTCGTATAGACCGGTAGCGCCCAAGCCTTTTGCACGGATTCGTTGGGCAGGAATAGCGAAGCGACAGTCAAGGTCACCGCCGCCAGCCACGGCCAGAAAATCAGAACGCACGCAAGGAGGGCGATGATGCGTGTCAAACGATTCTTTGTCCACAGAACTTGCCACTGTTGCGCCGCCAACAAAATTCCCGGCAACAGCAACACCTGATTGTAAGGAGCCGCTTTGGGTACGACCACGACCGTGACCGCCAAGGTGAGTACAAGCATCCACCGGAAGGCCGGCGAATCGCTCGGCGCTCGGCGCGCGCGCCATCCCACCAGTAACAGCGCAAGCAAGGCAAGCGCGGCGAGGACTCGTCCCCAACTCGGAGTCACGAGCACATCCAGCACAGATTCAGCGCCGCCGTTATATAGCCGATACGCGATCAAGGCCTCGCGAAATCGCCCCAGCCATCCGGGCAACACATACTCACCTGCGCCGCACAAAATCGCCAGAGTACCGAAAAATCCCCAAACGAATTTCCTTCGTCGGGACCAGCCACTCATTGCCCACAGCAATAGCCATGCCGCCACCAGCAAAACAAGCTGCGGTTTGATGGTGGCGAGCGCAAGCAGAACACCCGCCAAGAAAAAGCTGCCACCATCCAGCAACACGACGCAACCGGCGATCACGCCGCCAACTAACAGACTTAACTGTTGCAGCTTGATTCCTTGGAGAACAGGAAAGCTACCGAGAGTGAGTACGACAACCGCTGCCGTGGTCGCGGTTGAAGGCCGCCAGCGTAAGACGCGCAGCCAAAGCGGAACGGTGGCAACGATTAGAAAGATGAGGAACCATCGGAATCCGGCCTGCACCACGGCAAAGGGCAAGGTCACGGTCGGTGCAAGCAGGAACACGACATAAACCGGATAAGCAAACGCTTGCTTATCCGTCGGATCCTCCGTCCGCGCCGGATCAAGCACACGCCCGTAGTAACCCATCTGAATCTCACGGGTCAGGTCTCGGCTATAAGGGTCGCGATGGTGCAGCAGCAGTTCGCGCGCGCCCAGCCAGCGCGGATAGAGGTCGGAAAGATTTCCGCGCGGCGTGCCATGCAATGCAGCATCGGCCAGCTGATGTGCGATGAGGATGTGCTGCACGTAGAACCACATGCAACCTGCCAACAGCAGGCTTAACGGTAACTCGACTTTGGAAATTCCCTGCACCGGAATGGCGAAGACGAAATTGCCCCAGGTTACAACCCTGACAGCGAATCTTTCATGCAGTGACTTTAGGCAAACTACGGTAGCTGGCTCTCCACCGGGATGAACTTGCTGCAATCACTGCGACGGTTGTAAATAAGGACAAACTAAACAGCGTGTACACTGGCACCAGCGACGCAGCGCTGAGTCGCTTGGCCGGTATCACAAGCGAGCATAAGGAAAGGATGACCGCCGCTATCCACTGCCACAACTGGCACCCGAAAGCGACGCTGACGAAGCAACGTGGTATAAAACCCTCCTTCCAAATCGACTCCCGCAGATGCAGTAGTACGAGCAGCGCCGGTATGAGCAGGGGCTGATTGTACCCGGCCAATTTCGGCAGGATGGCAATCGTCACCGCGCTGACCCAGGCCAGAGCCCACGCGAAATCCTCCGAGCCCGGCGCCGCCTTCCGGCAATACCAGCACACTGCGAAGAGAGCGCATACCAGCGCAAAGATCGTCAACTTCGCCAAAAATGACGGCAGAAATAACTGGATAACCGTCGGATCGGCACCGTATGCCGGATATTCATGGACAGCCGCCAGGAATCGCGGAACCCAGTGCGGAGAGACCGCATCTGCGGCGATGACCAATCCCGCCAGGGTCGCGGCGAAGCTGAATATCAAGCCCTTGCGTTCTCTCCATCGACCCACTGACCAGAGCAAGAACCAGAGAACGACCAGCCCGGAAACGTCCGGCTTGATGGTCGCGAACGCAAAGAGAAATCCGCTGAGCACCAGCCAATCTCGCGCCGCGGCTGCCGCGCCCGCGGCCAGAAAGAAAAGGGCCAGCGCCGCGAGGTTTTGCATATAAAACTCCTCTAAAGCGGGATAACTGCTCAAAACCAGCACGATTCCAATGATCGTCACGAGCACCCGTGGACGGAATCCGATAGCGTACATCCACAAAGGAACGCTGCATGCGGTCACAAACAGCAAGAGCCAGCTGAATATCTCCTGCGCGGTCCGAAAAGGCAATCTCAACGTGGGCGCCATCAAGAAGACCACGTATAACGGGTAAACAAAACTCTCTTGAAACGGAGGATCGGAAGGCTTCGATGGATCGAGCGGCCGGCCGTAGAAGCCGGTTTGGATTTCGCGAGTCACGTCTGCACTGTAAGGATCCCGATGGTGCAACAGCGCCTCGCGAGCCCCCAACCATCTTGGATAAAGGTCGGAGTTGTTTCCGACCGGTACACCCTTGGCCAAGGCTTGCACCGTATTCGTCGGGATGAAAATATTTTCAACCCAATGCCACATACCAAATGCGGCCACTAAGGACGCGGCTAACCCAAGCCATGGCTGGACCCGCAAGGTAAGAACGTCTGGCAGCCACCCTATCGTGGGCTTCCAGCGACCAAGGTTAAAGAATCGAGACATGTTCATGGCCATTGATAAAGGTCAAGTTCCACATCGTCGCGGCGGCAGTGAACAATCAGTGAGCCCGCGTCGCGCAAGAGACAAAACTACATATTCCCAGACATCTCATTTTCGAGCCCTCTTGATTTGCTTCGAGAGGAAAGCTCGCCCGCAATTCCAAACAGCCACACGAGCAACACCCAACCCATGAGTGCCAACCGGTTGCTCCGCATCAGCAGGACCAATTGGAGCGGCGAGAAGAACAAGACCGCGATCGCTGCAATGGTTAGAAGATTCGGCAATCCACGGACCGTACCTTCGCCGAGCAATTCATTCGCGAGGAGTAAGATGGGCAGCATAAGAATGCTCAGGTCATATCCCAGGCAGTGGTAGCTGACAAGTAGCGTCGCAACTACGTTCAGCGAGAACTTTAAATCAACGCGATTCGTTCCGGCACGGCACCACCAAGCCGCAAAGAAAAACACAACAACGGACAACACCAGCGCAACTGCTCCAACGTAAGAGTGACCATGCAGAAGCAAATACAGAACGCCGCGTAGGTTCGGCATGTCCGACGGCATGATCGCCCCCTTCGCCATTGTTTCCTCCAGACGCAACACGTAATGCGGGTAATGCAGCATTCCCCCCGTACCCACAATAACAGCGGAGATCAACGCCAATACCGCCGCAATCGGAAAGAATCCATACAAGACCTTCTTCCTTCCCTGGACCAGCAAGAGGATGATGAACGGCAAAACAAGGTGAAACTTGAACAGCCCAAGCGCGAGCCAGCCCCCGGCGAAGACGTCGCGGTTTTCTTGCAAACAAATGAAGGCCAGGGTATAGAAAAACAAGAGCAATATGGCGTCCTGCCCCTGAAGCAGAGCAAAAAAAATCGGAAAGAAACTCAGGCTGGCCAAGAGCCAGAACGCCACTGGATACCTGCGAAGATGATGCAGTTTCTGCCTCAGCATGAATGGCAAGCTAATCAGCATGACTAGATTTGCCAGCATCCATAACGCAAAGGCAGAGGGATAAGAAAGATAGGTGAAGGGAGCGAAGAATACTGCCTCAAACGGCGGATGGTTGTAAGGCAGTGCATCAAGGCGAATGGCCACTTCGGGGGCGAACTCTTGTTGCACCCTGAATTGAATAAGGTTGTCATAGAGTTGGCGCCCCAGGCCTTGTCGCACAATCGTCCCAGCGGAGTAGTAGATAGTAAAGTCCGAATATCCCTTCCGTACTGATTCGCGCACGTTCCAAAACACCACTGCGTGGATCAGCACCATGCCGGACAGATAGAAAAAAACAGCGGATTTCAGTATCGAGGCTTTCAATCGGACCTGTGCCTCACGAGGGCGGCAACTCGTCGATGAGCTGAAAATCGCTAAATTGCCGACGGTGCAACGAGCACTCGCAAAGGCGAGGCGATTTTATACCGTGGGACAGCAGGCAAGGTATTATCTTCGGACCGGTGATGGAGTTCCTCCAAACGCGTCGTGTTTTCGTGGTCATCTTTGCTTTGGGTCTTTTCACCATGGCGGCGCGCAATGTCACGGACCCGGACGTGTGGTGGCATCTGCGGACAGGACAACTCGTCCTGCAAACGCACGCAGTCTTTCACACCGATCCTTACTCGTTTACCCGCTTTGGACAGCCGTGGGTCGATCACGAATGGCTATCTCAGGTTCTGATCTTTGGCCTGTATCGAGTGGGGGGGCGGGGCGCGCTAATTGTGATGTTTGGCGCGGTGATCGCGGCCGCGTTTTTGCTGGCGTTTTTGCGTTGTCTAGGGCGTCCTTACGTTGCAGGAGTGATCACGCTGTTGGGCGCTTTCGCATCGGCTCCCAGTTGGGGCGTTCGCCCGCAGATGCTTACCTTACTACTGGCCAGCGTGCTTCTGCTGATTCTCGATCGTTCCTATGAACGCCCCAAACTCTTATGGTGGACACCGGTGCTGATGCTGCTTTGGGTGAATCTTCATGCGGGGTACGCGTTGGGAATCGTGCTCATGGCGTTATTCATGATTGGCGATGCGCTGGATTTAGCTTTCGGTTTCGACGGCTCTGGTTTCAAAGACCGGTACGCCGCACGGTTTAAGACCCTGGCCGCGGCCATTGTGGCTTGCATCGCAGTTGTACCCTTAAACCCGTATGGTACGGCGATATACGCATATCCATTGCAAACGCTCCGGTCGCGAGCCATGCAAAGCTACATTGGCGAATGGTCTTCGCCTGACTTTCACCAGCTCACGTATTTGCCGACGCTCGTCATGATCCTCGCGACCATCGCATTGGCTGCGCGTTCGCCCCGACGCTTGCGCCCACGAGAAATTCTGCTCTTATCTGTAGCGACGTACGCGGCGTTGCGCTCGGTAAGACACATACCGATTTATGCGCTGATCGCGACTCCAACGGTAAGCGCGATGGCGTTGGGCTGGTTGCAGGAAAGTCCGCTTGCGAAGCGATACAAGGCACGGCAAGCTCCCATGAATGCGGCCAAAGGTTCCCTCAACGCAATCTTGCTGGCAGGTTTTCTGGTTTTCGTGGTTGCGCGAGTGCGCTATGTCGCCCATCGCCAGGACGCGAGCGAGGCCAAAGCACTGCCGGCAGGAGCAGTGTTGTTCATGACCGCACATCGGCCTCCCATCCCGATATTGAACCACTACAACTGGGGCGGGTATTTCATCTGGAAACTCTATCCCGAGTATCGCGTGTACATCGATGGCCGTGCCGACCTTTATGGCGATGCTTTCATGGACGAGTTAGCCACGACCTATTATCTGAGAGGCGACGGGTGGCGACGCCCCTTCGAGATGTGGGGAATCCGAACCGTCATTCTGCCCCCGGACGCTCCGGTGGTAACCGCTTTGCGAGCTTCCCCGGGTTGGGAAACAATCTATTCCGATGATCAAGCTGTGGTCTTGACTAAGAAGGCTCAGAGCGCGGCTTCTCAACCTCCGGATTGAGAGGCCCGCACAAAAACCCGGGAATTCAGGTGATTCTCGGTGCTAGCCTGGAAAACAGGCACTTTCGAGGCAAAAACTCGAATCCACACCCATTTTCAACCTACTCGTCCATGAGAAACTATGGTCACTATAGGGGAGCCCAGATGGGCAACAAACTGTCGCTTTAGCGAGATACCTCAGGGTATGATGGAAGAGGGACTTGAGAGTAAATCCTTTCATCCTCGTAAACCTTTGATTCAACAAAAGCAACTGGTCTGTGCACCAAAGGGCAAGTGCGCATAGAATTGCACACACCGGGTAAGGAGCGTCTGCCGGGCGCTTTGCCGTAAAGGAGTTCAAAAAATGAAGCAAATTTTCTGTAGGCTCTGGTCGGAGAATGAGGGACAGGATATCGCCGAATATGCGGTTATGCTGGCGGTAATCCTGGTTATTGTCGTGGGTACAATCCGTCTCATCGGCGGTAACGCAAACAATGTGTTCTCTTCTGTTGCCAGTTCAGTCGGGCAATAGTGCTTGCGGAACCGCACGGTTCAAGGCGTATTTATCTGCAGGTTCTCTTGTCGGAACCGAAAGTTGGAGTGCCCGCTTCTGCTTTGAGGCGGTCGACGCGAGAGTTCGATTCCTGAGGAGCAGTGATGAATCGCAACCGGCTCTTATTGATTGGGTTTATCGCCCTGGCCCTGGGCGCCTTCGTGAGCTTTGTTGTTTATCGTAATCTGCAGACCCGGACAGCCACCAAAATCCCGCCGGGCGAAGAAATAATAGTCGCGGCGGAGGATTTGCAGGTTGGGACAAAGATAGAAGACAAGGACATCCGGTTGGTCCGCTTTCCCAGTGCCGACCTGCCCGCAGGTGTATTCCATCAGAGGACGAAGGTTGTGGGGCGTGGCGTGGTGCTGCCCATCGCCAAAGGAGAATTCATACTCACCAGCAAACTGGCAGGCGAAAATGCAGGCTCTGGCTTGCCGGCATTAATTCCGCTGGGTATGCGGGCAGTCTCGGTCCGGGTGAACGACACCACCTCGGTGTCCGGTTTTGTGCTGCCGGGTACGCGTGTGGATGTCTTGTTGACCGGAAATCCGCAAGGCTCCAACGAGTCGCAAACCACCACCGTCCTAGAGAACGTCGCCGTGATTGCCACCGGACAGAGGCTGGAACGCAACTCCGCGGGAGAAGCACAAACTGCTCCGGTGGTTACCCTTCTGCTGTCTCCGGATGATGCGGAGAGACTCACGTTGGCTACCTCTCAAGGCCATATTCAGTTGGCGCTGCGCAATCCGCTCGACACCAAACAAGAAAACATTGCCGCGGTGAAGGCCAACTCGCTCTACAAGTACAGCTCGGAGCCGGCGCCTGCAGCGGCGCCGCGCGGCGGTCCCCGACACGTCGCGGTCCATGCCCCTCCCTCGATGCCGACCACTTACACAGTGGAGGTTTATAGGGGAGACAAGAAGGAAGAGGAGAAATTCTAAGCACAACTCAGGGTGTGAGGTTACGAAATATGTCGATTGCCTCCCGTAAGTGGGAGAAACGTGAAATGCAAGCTGGCAAAGTCGTAGGGATGACGTTTGGCATTCTGTTACTGCTCTGCGCAATCACAGTGGCATTGCAGGACGCAGCGCCACCGCAACCAGCGCCGGAGCAATCGCAACCAGCACCGCAGGCGGTCGCGCCGGAGCAATCGGCACCTCAGGCGGCCCCGTCCCAAGCTGCTCCGCAAGGCCCAGCAGCAACAGCCCAGGCCCCTTCAGAAAACGAGTCGCATGGTGCCGCCCCATTGCGGGTGATGGTCGGCAAATCGCTCCTCATCAATACGACGGAGCGGTTGAAAAGAGTCTCGGTGACTGATCCCGGAGTCGCGGACGCCATCGTGGTTACGCCTACGCAAATCCTGGTGCATGGGCGATCCGCAGGCGAAGTCTCCCTGCTGATATGGGATGAACTGGAGCGCTCCCGCAGCTTTGATCTGCGCGTGGATGTGGACGTCAGTGCCACTGCCGAAGAGGAAAAGCGAGTCTTTCCCGATGAACAGATCACGGTCACCCCGTCCCGTTCGGCGATTGTGCTCTCCGGCCACGTGACTACCGAGGATATCGCCAAGCGTGCCGAGATGATTGCCGCAGCCTATTCCAAGAATGTGGTCAATGTGCTCACCTTCGGTCCGGTAGGCGCGCAGGAAGTTCTGCTTGAGGTAAAGTTCGCCGAAGTCGACCGCAGTGCAGCCTTGCAGCTGGGAGTCAACTACTTTACGCCCGGGACTGGTCACACGACAGGAACGCTGACCACGGGGCAGTATGGGGGAGCAAACATCTCTACCAGTTCTGCCACCACCACCACCAATATTGGCACCGGCACGAGTACGAGCTCGACCTCGGCGATACCTCCTACCATCAACCTCACCAACCCCTTGAATCTTTTTCTATTCCGCAGCGACATCAACTTCGGGGTTGTGATTCAGGCGCTGCAACAGAAAAACCTACTGCAAATTCTCGCGGAGCCAAATTTGATCGCGGTGAACGGCAAAGAGGCCAGTTTCCTGGCGGGTGGAGAATTCCCCTTTCCGATCGTTCAGCCGGGACAGGGCTTCACTGCGGTCAGTATCTCGTTCAAGGAATTCGGCGTCCGGCTGAAATTCACTCCCGTGATCATGCCTAACGGAAATATTCATTTGCGAGTTGTCCCGGAAGTGAGTCAACTGGATTTCACTAACGGGCTCACGATATCCGGCTTTAACGTCCCCGCAATCAGCACACGCCGCGCGGACACTGAATTTGAATTGCAGGACGGGCAAAGTTTCGTGATCGCCGGTCTCTTGGACAATCGCCTAACCGAGATCGCCAACAAGATTCCGGGGCTTGGCGACATTCCGATTCTGGGTAATTTGTTCAAGAGCAAGAATCTGCAAAAGAGCAAAACAGAATTGATGGTGCTATGCACCGTGCACCGCATCGCGCCCAGCAATCAAGCCCCCGCGGGGCCCACCGATCCGCAGCCGTTCCTCGACAAGGAAAAATTTGATGGAAAGAAGCAAGGGGGAGGCAGTAAGTAAACTTTGGGATCGTGCGCCGTAGTTTTAGTGGCCGGTAATTTGTAGGAGAATAGTCAGCGTTATGCCCGAGCTTTCAGTTGTAATCGTTGCGGCGGATGAGGAGCAGCGTGCAGTGCTGCAGGTTCTGGTGGACGGCACCAGTGTGGCTCGGGCGGTGCACACTCATACCAGTTTTCCGGTGGCAGCGACCGACCCTCTCGTGCACCGGATCCAGGTCACAAAGGCTGATGTCGTTCTGGTGGACATCCCCGTGGATAATGCGATCATGGCTTTACGGGCGATCGAACTGATCCATCAGGAACTGCCCGCTTTGGCGGTGTTCGCCATGGGCAGCATCTCGCAACCTCAGGTGATTGTTGGCGCAATGCGTGCCGGAGCTCGCGAGTTCATCGAACGTCCCACCACCACTACCGACCTTTTGGAAGCGTTTGTCCGTCTCACCGCGACTCAGCGAAAGGTGAATCGAGAAGGAACGAGCGGTAAAGTTTTTACCGTAGTGAACGCGAAAGGGGGCAACGGCTCCACTACGGTTGCAGTGAATCTCGCGTTGGCGCTGCAATCTGCTCATGGCAACACGGCGCTGGTGGATCTAGCCCCGCTGGGACATGCAGCGCTGCACATGAACCTCAAGCCTCTGTTCAATGTGACGGACGCAATCCGCAACCTGCATCGCCTCGATAGTTCTTTGCTGGAAAGCTTCATGACCCGGCACAGTGGTGGCTTGCAATTGCTTGCCGGCCCCAATACGCCGGTCGCGGTCGAGCCCTCAACCGCTGAGTTCGCCAGGTTGTTCGATATGTTGATTGGGCAGTTCCGTTACGTGGTCGTGGACGCTTCCACGCGCATCGATCCAACCACGCGACTGGTTTCCACCTTGTCCCAGACCGTGTTGCTGGTAGTCAACGCTGATGTTACTTCGTTGTGGAGCGCAGCACGAGTGCAACGCTATCTGGCAGAAACTGGTAGCCGCGAAAATGTGAGTCTTGTACTGAATCGCTTCCGCAAAATACCCGGCTTCAGCGAAGCCGATGCCGAAGCCGCGGCTGGGGTAAAGTTGCTGTGGAAGATTCCCAATCAATATTTCGCGGTGTCGACCGCGATCGATCGCGGAGTTCCGGTAGTGGCGCAAAATCACACCGAAATCGCCCGCGCCTTCGCGGGTCTGGCAGCCCGTCTGACGGAAAACGATTTAGATGTAAAACGCAAGGCTTGGTCTTTATTCAAGACGGTTTGAGATTTAATAGGGTCCAGACTTCAGGCTTCAGGCATTTACACCATTAGGCAGATTTCATGGCGAATTTGCAGACCTTCGAAAGAACGGAATACCAGCAGGTAAAGGCGGATCTCCACCGCAAGATTCTCGATCGTCTTGACCTGGAGAAACTGGGCAGAACTCCGAGCGACGCCGCGCGGGATGAAGTTCTACTTCTAATCCGCAATACGGTGAACAGCGAAGCCGTGCCGCTCAGCTTCGCGGAGCGGGAACGGCTTTCGCGGGAGATTCTGGATGAGATCTTCGGCCTCGGACCACTGGAGCCACTGCTCAAGGACCCAAGCGTCTCCGACATTCTGGTCAATCGCTTCGATCGCGTCTACGTGGAGCGGGCGGGCAAACTCGAGCCGACGGGCTTGAGCTTCAAGGATGATTCCCACCTGATGCAAATCATCGACCGGATTGTCTCTCGCGTGGGGCGGCGGGTGGATGAATCCTCGCCGATGGTGGATGCGCGTCTTCCCGACGGCTCCCGTGTCAACGCCATCATTCCTCCGCTCGCGATTGATGGGCCCTGTCTTTCTATCCGGCGTTTCGGCCGCGACCCGATCACGGCCCGAAACATGATCGAGAACAAGACACTGACCGAGCCCATGCTGGAGTTGCTCTCGGCCATGGTCAAGGGCCGCCTCAATCTGCTGATCTCCGGTGGAACCGGCGCCGGCAAGACCACTTTACTCAACGTGCTCTCCGGCTACATTCCGAATTCCGAGCGCGTGGTCACCATCGAGGATGCGGCCGAATTGCAAATGAAGCAGGAGCACGTAGTACGCCTCGAAACTCGCCCGCCGAACATTGAAGGCAAGGGCGCGGTCCGGCAGAGGCAACTGGTCATCAACAGCTTGCGTATGCGGCCGGACCGCATTGTAGTCGGCGAGGTGCGCGGCGAAGAGGCATTCGACATGCTACAAGCCATGAACACCGGTCACGAGGGCTCGCTGACCACCGTACACGCCAACGCCCACCGCGACGCCTTGGCCCGGCTCGAGAGTATGGTCTCGATGGCCAATCTCAATCTTCCTGAGCGGGCCATGCGGATGCAGATCGCATCTGCCATTCATGCCGTGGTGCAGATCGCGCGTCTCTCCGACGGAACCCGCAAAGTAATTTCGGTCTCCGAAATTACTGGCATGGAAGGCGAAATCATTTCCCTGCAAGACATTTTTATATTCGAGCGGACTGGGATCGACGAAGGCGGAAAGGTAAAAGGCATCTTCCGCGCCACCGGGATCCGGCCCCGATTCGCCGACCGCCTGGCGACCAGTGGTTGCCGCTTGCGTCCGGCGCTATTTGATTCTCGGATGGAGGTTTAAGGCGAGTTTCACCCCACCGCGCTGAATGTCATGCTAGGACTAATTGCCATACTGGTTTTCGTGGTTGTCGCCCTGGGCGTATTCGCCGTGGCCTCTCTGTTTGACCAGCGCAGCGCCCAAGCCCGGCTTTTGCGCGAACGTCTGGCAAATGTGCAAGAGGCGGCCGCCCACCAACCCAACCAAGAACTGGCGTTGCTGCGCGACGAAATGTTGAGCAAGATCCCGGCGCTGGATAACCTGCTGCGCCGCTCGTCCCGCATTTCAAACCTGCAGCCCTTCCTGGAGCAGGCAAACCTGAAAATACGAGCCGCTAACATACTGATGCTTTGCGTAATCAGCGCTGTGGTCTTGAGTGGGGCGGGCTTTCTCGCGGCTGGATCTTTGCCACCGAAGCAGGCTTTACTGTTTGCCGTTGCGGGTCTGGTTCTCGGCGGATTCGTTCCTTATTCCTATGCTTCCTATCGACGTACCAAGCGCTTTCAAAAATTTGAGGAGTTGTTTCCCGAAGCCATCGACACCCTCGCCAGAGCGGTGCGCGCCGGACACGCCTTTACCACGGCCCTGGAGTTGATTGCCAACGAACTCTCCGAGCCGGTGGCCTCCGAGTTTCGCAAGCTGTTTGAGGAACAGAAGTTCGGCCTGCCGGTCCGGGACGCTTTGATGAACCTGGCAGAGCGCATGCCTCTGGTGGACGTGAAATTCTTCGTTACCGCAGTAATGCTGCAGCGCGAAACCGGTGGCAATCTGGCCGAAATCCTCGATAACCTTTCCTATGTGATTCGCGAGCGGTTCAAGATCATGCGCCAGGTGCGGGTGTACACGGCGCAGGGACGTCTCACCATGCTGCTTCTCATGGGATTGCCTCCTCTCATCGTGGTCACCATGCTGCTGACGAGTCCGGCATTCATCCGGCCGCTGTTCACGGACCCTATTGGGCATGCTCTGATTGTTGCCGGAGTTGTTTTGCAGACGTTTGGCTATTTTGTGATACGGAAGATCATTCAGATTCAGGTTTGAATTGACACATGGCACTTGCGCTCACAATTGTGGTGTTCCTGACCATCGCCCTCGTCGTGTTCTCGTTCGGAGCGGCGGCCTATGCACCCTCTTCCCTGCTCGGCTCCCGCTTGCGCGCGCTGGGATGGCAACGAGCCAAGGCTCCAGAAAAACCCGCCCTCAAAGAACGTCTGGAACAAGCACTCGACCCGTTCAGCAAGGCAATACCGCTATCGCCGAGCGAAGTCTCACGAGCACGGCGCTGGTTGATCCAGGCTGGCTATCGCGAATCGCGTCACATGACGGTGTATGTCGGCAGCCGTCTGGCCCTCGCGTTGGTGGGATTCGCGATGGTGATCGCGACCAGCGCCTTCGACTCTCCAATCTTGATGGTTAGCATGGGCGCCTTTGGATTTTTTCTGCCCCGGTTTGTGCTGAAGCGGCTGATTAAGGCCCGCCAGCAGCGCATTAAGCTGGGTTTGCCGGATGCACTGGACCTCACCGTGATCTGCGTCGAAGCTGGATTGGCCCTTGACCAGGCGCTGATGCGCGTCGGCCAGGATCTGCACCATGCTCATCCTGAATTGAGCGACGAGTTCCATCTGGTAAACTTGGAGATGCGAGCCGGCAAGCCTCGAGCGGAGGCTTTGCGCAACCTGGTGGAGCGCACGGGTGTTGACGACATCCGTTCGCTGGTGGGAACCTTAATCCAAACTGATCGCTTCGGGACAAGCGTTGCCCAGGCGCTGCGGGTACACTCGGATTCATTGCGCACGGAACGCCGGCAACGGGCGGAAGAACAAGCCGCCAAGACGACCATTAAAATGGTAATCCCCCTGGTGTTATTTGTCCTCCCCTCGATTATCTTTGTCACTCTCGGCCCTGCGATTATCGAGCTAATCCGGACGCTGGCGCCAGTGGCGCACTGATTGATAAAGCCGAGCTGGGATTTGGCGGCAAGGAATGATAATGTAGCGCCGCCGTCCCAGCGGCTGTCGTGGAGGCGTCCCGCCTCCATGGGCGAGGGCAGGAAGCCCTCGCGACAGCCGGCAATATGCCGGCGCTACGGAGATCGAATTTAGGAGTTGTAATGTTGTTCCCGGCTGCCACAGGATATGCATTCAATCGAACGCGCAAGGCTTATCTCGCCACCCGTTTGGCCATTGCGGGGACCCATTGGTCGCGTCTGTGCGGCCTTATGGGGAAGGATGCCGCAAGTTTTCCCGCCGGGGATGGTCTCTGGATTGTTCCCTCCCGCGGTGTGCACACCCTTGCAATGAAGTTCCCTATCGACGTCCTTTACCTGGATACGAACAAACATGTGGTTCATGTGGAACAGAATCTGAAACCGTGGCGCGTGGCGAAAGTGAGCTTGCACACAGCTTCGGTTCTAGAGTTGCCGAGTGACACACTGAAATCCAGCGGAACGGCGATCGGAGATGAGATCGAGATCGCATTGGGCGAAAAGATGAACCAGGCACAGGAGTCGAGCGCGTCGTGAACGACGATCTCAAACTACTGGTCGAGTGGTCGTCGCCGTGGCAGGAGTTTCTCACCGCCATTCGGCCTGCTCTGGCGCGCTCTCCCGAAGCTCTCGCGGGGGAAGCCAGAACCGGGCTCGTTCCCTACCGCGGGATGTTTGCCTCCTGGATCGTGGAAGGCGCGGTGCTGGCACTGGCGATCATGTTGTCCCAGACGGTTGCCAGGCTAGGCCCTTATGAACCACCGTCGATGCCTAAGTATGACGTCATCTACTTCTCGGGCGAGGAACTCCCTCGGACTGCAGACGCGGGCGGGGCCCAAGCCGGCCGTTCCGGACGCGCCGGTGGCCATGAAGCTCATCACCGCACCCAGACCATCCGCGTGGCGCGCGGTGAATCCGTTCGCGAAAGGGTGGTAGACGCTCCCAAGCTGAAGCTGCCGCAGTCAGATTCCGCCGTCACCAATCTTCTGGCGTTCAAACCAGTTCCAGGGCCGGCACCATCCGAAGGACTGAAACCTTCGCTGCGAGCACCAAATCTCTCCGAGTCCGCAGTTGCTCCAACGCCAGACGTTCGAAATGAGAAGGCGCAGCGCACGCCGATGTTGAACGCGAATATCATCCCGCCGACACCCGAGGCGCAGCGCGAGCAGATGCGTTCTGCACAGCCATTAAATGCAGCGATTGTCCCTCCCAGTCCCACTGCTCCGCGCCGAGATATTTTCGTTCCCCTATCGGGTTCGCAAGCGGTCAGGGTCATTCCGCCGCCGGTTTCGGCTCCCGAGCAAGCCAGCAATCTGAACCCCCGGCTCACCCTTCCTGCACCAGCAGTGATCGCGCCACCTGTCACGCAGGTTGCGCGCGAAATCGATCCCCGAGGTCCGGGATATGGCGCAGGCTCGTTGCAAAACCAGGTAGTACCGCCTCCGGCCTCAATGGCAGACTCTCCCAACGCACACCACGCCTTCAACGGCGTGGGCAATGTGACAGTAGTTCCACCTCCCGTGCAGTTGAACGGTAGCGCTACTGGGCCTCGCGCAGTAGCCGGTTTGGGCAGTGCCAATGTCGTGCCTCCTCCGGTCCAAGTCGGTGGAGGTTCTTTACAGCATCCGACGATGACCGGCTTGGGAGGGGGAGTCTCCGCGGTTCCCCCACCCCCAGCAGTTTCCGATGCAGGTTCGCTGTCCGGCCTGGGCCGTGGCAATCGAGGTTCCGGCCTAGGTGGTCCGATGGACGCTGGATCAGTCGCGGCGCCGCCGAAAGATAACGGCGGCAGCGGCAAAGGAACCGGCATCGTGGTTTCGAGCCAGCCTGGATCCAAGATTGGCATGCCGGGCAACGCTGGCGCAGGCTCTCTGGCCATGTCTCCCTCCGGGGGAGACAAGCCCGGACTCGGCGGATCCGGAGGCGGTTCGAGCATCGGCCATGGCGCTGGGCCAGGCAGCGGCTTGTCCGGAGAAGGCCCCGGCGCTGCTAAAGCCGATGCGACGAAAGACGGCGCAGGCCACGGATCAGAAACCCTGGCTCGCGGAGGAATCTCTCCTTACCCCGGCCCCGGCGGCGCCGGTGGCGGAACTACCGGCAAACCACCGATGTCCGGCGTCTCCGTCAGCGGCGGCAGCAATGTTGTCACGCTGCCCAGCTTCGGCGCCGATGGAGCCGGACCCAATATCGCCGGACGTTCTTCCACCGGCAAAGACCATGCCGGTCCCGGAATCACGGTTGTCGGCAGCGCTCGTTCGGGAGGCGCGTTCAACTTCTATGGCATGCTCAAGGGAGACAAGAACTATACGATTTATATCGACACGGTGCTAGGAACTGCCGTGATGCAGTATGCCGATCCGGCATCCGCCGCCCATCCCTACGCCGAAGATTTAGTCCCTCCGCAGCCGATGCACTCTGATTTACCGGCCAACGTGAAGCCGGCACGGTTGGTGATTGCGTGCATCCTCGACCGCTCGGGATCGCTACGAAACCTGCAAGTCTTGGACGGCGGCGCCAGTCAGATGACCACAAAAGTTCTAGCGGCCTTAACCAACTGGAAGTTCCGCCCGGTGTTTCGCGGCGACCAACCGGTCGAAGTAAACGCCATCCTCGGCTTCGATATCGACACCCGCTAACGCCATCGCCACGTAGCCCCGGATGCCTGGTCCGGGCGCTCTTGGAGAAATCTCCGCACAACGGTCGCCAGGTCTGGTCCACCAAACCGAGGGCGAGACGCCCTCGGGACAGCCGGCAAGACGCCGGCGCTACAAACGCATTTCACGATCCGCTGCGGTGAAACAGCACTGCCGTCCCGTCCTGATGTATTAGTTTCCATTGCGGCGTTTGTTCAAGAATCGTTCCCAACGACGAATTTTTCTCCATCAACACCCAGTTCACATGCCTTTCATCCAGGATTTTGCTCCAGTCGGGTTGAACGAAGATCACCTTCAAGTAATCCTTGAAGAATTGATCGCCATACAGATCGTGGCGGTCATCTACAAAAACCTCGGCCTGAGGATAAAGCCGGTAAATCAAATACCCTCCCCAAAGGTCCGGACAAAAAATCGGCTCGCGGATATTTCGCTGAGCAATCACTTCGGCGGCCTCAACCGGAAACTTTTTGTCATCGAAATATGCATTCATAAGCTGAGTCGATCCGATCCTGCCGCCGTGCATGCAAGCCCAGAGACCGATGATGAAGCCCAGCACCAGCCAAAGGTGCCCTTGAAAATGCAGTTCCAGCTTCTCCATCCGCGCACTAAAACTTTGCACCCGTGAAAAAAAGGAGCGCAGCCATTGCACCATCGCCGCATTCTCACTCGCCTTAGCGATTGTCTCCAACAGTAGAGGAGCCACAATCAACGTAAGCAGCAGGGACGACACCGGAAGATTGCGCGCAGCGTAGAGGCCGCTATAAGCAGCCAATAGGATTGCCAGCAATCGCGGGAGCTGATTCTTTCTCCGCGCACTCGCGAGCGCCGCAATGGCCAGTAACAAGATCACGGCGAAACACTGCTGGGCTACGCCGTGAAAATCCGGCGAGCGGAACTCGCTGACGTGGTTCATTAGAAATCGGTTTGAGAGATACCGGTAAATATGAACGTGCAACTTGTAGCCAAACGGATTGGCGAAACTCGCCAGCAACGAGAGCACGCTGACCAGCCCCAGCCGCCTCAGCCAGCTCCGAATCTCTTCCCGCCGCTCGCTACAAGTAAAGTACTGGATCCCGCCGCCGAGCAGGTACACCCCCAACAGAGCCAAGCCGAACAGAAAGCCGCCGTGAAGGTTGACCCAAAGCAGCATCAGAACGGGCAAGAAAAAAAGCCGCAGATTTTTTCCACCATCGAGCGTATAGGCCGCCGAGTCCAACCACTCGAACCAGATCACTGTAAACAGCCAACTCAAAACGTGAGGGCGCGCCAGAAAATGCACGGCAGAAGCCCCCAAGGACAGCACCAGCAGAAAAAGCGTAATCGGAAGACTGCCACCCCTGCGCATGGCCAGATAAAACACCAAAACGAACGTCGTCGCCATAATTGCTGCCGTGCAGAACACCACGCCATTCAGCCCTAGCCAGTGATGAATCGCAGCGATCACCACGTCGTAGAGCCATTCCCACGCATACCAAGGCTGACCGTTCATGGTCGCGGAGAACGGATCGATGCGGGTGATCGCGTGTGTCTGCAGCATCAACTCGCCGTTGCGGATGTGCCATCCCGTCCCCGCATCACGCAGCAACAACCGTCCCATCGCACCGCAACTCAAGCTCAACAGCAGAGCTACGAAAAGCAGATCGGAAACCGAAGGCATCAGAAATGGAAGCCAGCGTGAGACGCCGCCGTGCGCCGCCGTATTGACGGGATGTTTTAATTGCGGAGGTTTCAAATGCAAAGCGTCTGCTCGCACCTAACCGCGTCATGTTACCCGATTTAAACGCAGCGGTGCGCTATTAGAGCAGTCTTCAATTTGCTGGCAGCGCGAGCGACACGGCTTCAGAGACTGCGGAAAAAATCGTAGATCGGCGTTTAGATTTGAAAGGGCGCGGCTTCAAGCCGCGCCATTACTAACTTCTAAACGAGTTACGGCGCGGCTGGCGCGCCGCGCCCCTTCAAAACTTCGGACGCCCGAGCGTT
Source organism: uncultured Acidobacteriota bacterium (assembly GCA_963832245.1). GTDB lineage: Bacteria > Acidobacteriota > Terriglobia > Terriglobales > Acidobacteriaceae > JABDBE01. Next base: position 792,074 of record CAWHTG010000002.1, on the reverse strand, counting down.
CGTCCGCAGCCTCTTCAGCCGTGCCCCCAGGAACTGCAACGGCCTTTGGCTTCAGCCGCCGGGTGTGCACTGTATTCGGTCTTAGCTCCTCAAGCTGTCTTCGCTACTTGCGCCGGCTGCATCTGGGCGATCACGGATGCTTGATCGTAGTAAATGCGCTCAGTCACAAGTTTGGTGCAGTCTTCATCGAAAAGGTAAAAAGCTGCGAGTTCGAAGCGGATCGGGTTGCCACTGGCGGCCATATGAAGATATGGGCCGAGGTTCGTCCCAGAGATCGTGGTTTCGCAGATGGTGCAACCCGGCGCGTCGTACTGTGCCGTAACCTCGATATGCAGGTCAGGGAGCGCCCTCGCGATCGTCTCGTAGAATTGGCGTACGCCCTCAATCCCCTTGAAGCTGGCTTTCAGCGGAACGACGTCGTAAAAAGCTCTGTCGTCCTGAACAAAGGTCTCGTAAACCGCGGGCCAGTCATGTGCGTTCTCGCACCTGATATGTTCAGCCACAATTGCGCGCTGCCGTTCAATGCGCGAGTCCACGGGCGCCTCCTCCACGGCCCCGAAGTATAACGGCGTATCGCGCGATGTCAAGAGGGCACAAGACCAGCGGCGGACAATTTGACTCCTGTTGACGACTATTAACCACTTGAGCAATTAGTGCTAACTAGCTGATTATGAATTAACTTATCGATGGTACACGATGTAGCCTAGCCCGACCCGCATGTGGTGAAGCAGACTATCCGGAAGGCTGGCAGCAATTGTGAGTCCGAGCATCGCGTGTACCACGCCCAAAGGAAAAATGTTGCGATAGCGGCGAAACAATTCGCAGAACAACCAGCCGCCGACGAAGCTCAGCAAGGTCAGCACCGGGCTGGGAAGGTGTGGGACGCCGAACAAAAAGGCTGCCGCCCACAGCGCGCGTCGGCTACCCAGAAGGGATTCCAGCCGCACGTAGAAAAACGACTGCAAGATGAACTCCTGCTGTAGCGCCCAGATGGCATATTGCCAAGCCCGTCGCCAAGGCACCGGTTGAGGAGGCCCAAAGCTGTGGATCGCCAAACCAGCCAAGGCAATCGTAACCACCATGACAGCCCCGGAAGCAAATATCACGAACGCCCCAGAGCCTGGCCGTGCCAGCCCCAATTCACGGATGGAGTAATGCCCGCGCAACGTAAACCACAAAATGAAAAACGCCGCCGAGAGCGACACAATCGTGTTGGCTCGGCCTTGCGGCGTCCACACTGCGATCATGATCAAAGCAAAGACCAGCCCAACCTGAGATTGCAGATCAACCGGCAAACCTCGCCTCGAACCATCCGCTGGAGAGAGCAGTCGGCCATCAATCGCACCTTGAAGAATTAAACTTTTCGACTCAGCAGCCATGACAGGAATCTATTAAAGTGAGATGCAAGTTCCGTCCGAATATTGTAAGCGCCCCGAACTGGAATAAAACGAATGAACAGCAAACCAGTACCGCAGGTCGTAATTATTGGCGCTGGATTCGGCGGCCTCAACGCGACGCTCAAACTCGCCCGCTATCCGGTTCGGATTACTCTGGTCGATCGCAGGAATCACCATAACTTCCAACCGCTGCTCTATCAGGTGGCAACCGGCGGATTGTCCCCTGGAGAAATTGCCACGCCCATCCGTTGGATCCTGCGCGGTCGTCGCAACATTGAGGTTCTGCTCGGGGAAGTAGAAGATCTCGACCTCCAACGACGCGTCGTAAAGCTCGCCGATCGCGAACTTCCTTACGACTATCTGATCGTCGCCGCAGGCGCCAGCCACGCTTATTTCGGGCACGATGAGTGGGAGCCGATGGCTCCCGGCCTGAAGACCATCGAGGACGCACTGGAAATCCGGCGCCGCGTATTGCTCGCATTCGAACTGGCCGAGCGACAGGCGGCCAGCACGGGAGTCCAGGTGCAATTGAACTTCGTGATCATTGGGGCTGGCCCCACAGGAGTGGAATTGGCAGGAACCCTGTCGGAGATCTCCCGCCGCGCCTTGGCCGACGAATTCAATTTTATCGATCCCAAACGCACGCGGATCATATTGCTCGAAGGCGGACCCCGAGTTCTGCCAGCTTACCCCGAGGATCTGTCGCGAAGCGCGGAAGATCAACTGCGCGCACTCGGAGTCGAGGTACATACCTCCGCGATGGTTACAGGCCTAGAACCCGCCGCTGTGTACATGGGAGCGACTCGTTTGCCAGCGGCGGTGATTTTGTGGGCGGCGGGTGTGGCCGCGTCGCCGCTAGGCAAGAAACTCGGCGCACCCGTTGACCGTGCGGGTCGCGTGCTAGTGAATCCTGACCTAAGCATTCCCGGCCATCCCGAGATTTTTGTCATCGGAGACCTGGCCGCGATAAAAGATGAAAAAGGCGAGATGGTACCGGGCGTTGCGCCCGCCGCGCTCCAACAAGGAAAAGCAACAGCCCGCAACATCGCGCGTGATTTGCAAGGAAAGCCGCGACAGAATTTTCATTACCTCAACAAGGGCAGCTTGGCAACCATCGGCCGGGCCGCCGCCATTGCGCAGTTTGGCAGGATTCACATCTCCGGCTTCATTGCCTGGCTCTCCTGGCTATTCGTCCACATCTTTTTCCTGATCGGATTTCGCAACCGGGTGCTCGTACTGATTCAGTGGGCCTGGTCGTACTTCACCTACGAACGCGGAGCCCAATTGATCACTGGAGATCACACCCTGCCCAGTTGGTCCGAACTGATGCGGGAGGAAACGGCTGACAAGGAAGCAATGAAGCGATGAAATAACGGAGACTTGAAACCCGCCATGTCCGTATTCGGACAGCCTCCTTCACAATCGAACAGTTACAATCCACGGCTTTGCGCGTCCAAAAGCCCAGTCAGTCTTGTTTTCATCCGCATAGCAACGAGCAGGCTGGCACCAAATATGCAGGTATTTGTGTGATCTTTTGCTGCAACTGTAGGCTAAGGTGGCAACTTGGTTGTAGCAGCGGAACCGAGAAACTTATGGGAACCCTAGTGCAGGATCTCAAGTACGGCGTGCGCGTACTGCTCAAGAGCCCCGCATTCGCGGCGGTTGCCGTCATAGTCTTAGCCTTGGGCATCGGAGCAAACACCGCTATTTTTAGCGTGGTCAATGCAGTGCTGCTCCGCCCGCTTCCCTATCAGGATCCCGGACACCTGGTGCAGGTTTGGCACGTGCCGCCGGCAAAGAGCTTTCCGGGGATGACTGAATTTTCCGTCTCTGCCGCAAACTACCTGGACTGGCGCGACCAGAACCACGTTTTCGAACAACTCGCAATCTACACTTACGCCACCCTGAATTTGAGCGGGAAAGGTCAACCCGAGTCGGTTACCAGCGCTGTGGTGTCTCCTAACTTCTTTTCCACGCTCCGGGTTCGGCCGCTCTTGGGCCGAGCCATCGCTGCGGGAGAGGATCAACTGGGGCATGCCAATGTCGTAGTTCTAGCTCACGCCTTCTGGCGTGAACATTTCGGCTCCGACCCAAAAATCGTCGGCCAGAACATCACACTCAACCAGCAAAGTTATACCGTCGTCGGAGTCATGCCTCCCCGCTTCCAGATGCCTCCCGCGGTACAAATCTGGACTCCGTTAGCTTGGACTGACAAAGAGAAAGCAGTTCGTGGCGAACATCACTTCGGCGTGATTGGGCGTCTGAATCCCGGCATCGAGCTGAAACAGGCGCAGGCGGAAATGAACATGATTTCCAGCCGCCTTGAACAGCAATATCCAGCAGATGACAAAGGCTGGGGCGCGGTTGTTGTTCCTCTGCGCGAACAACTGGTGGGCAGCGTACGACCCGCACTGCTCGTCTTGCTGGGCGCGGTCGCATTTGTCCTGCTCATCGCCTGCGCCAACGTGGCCAATCTCATGCTGGCAAAAACCTTGAGCCGCCGCAAGGAAATTGCTATCCGGTCAGCGCTGGGGGCAAGCCGGGTTCGCATCGTGCAGCAAGTACTTTCCGAAACCGTTTTGCTCGCAATGGCGGGTGGCATTCTGGGCCTTCTCATTGCGCATTTCGGAGTTCGGCTGATCTCTGCATTCCTGGCAAATCAATTATCTTTGTCGCCTGAAATCAATCTGGACGGCTGGGTCCTTGGCTTCACCCTGACCGTTTCCGTTCTCACCGGAATCCTGGCTGGGCTAGCGCCAGCGTTGCGTTTGACCAAGACTGATTTGAATGAAGCATTGAAGCAAGGTCTGAGCCGCACCGATTCGGATTCAGGCGGAAAACGAACTCGCGGCGTGCTGGTGGTTTCCGAAGTCGCGCTCTCGCTCATGTTGCTGATCGGGGCCGGGCTCATGATCCGCAGCCTTTGGATGCTGCGTAGCGTCGATCCCGGTCTCGATCCCAGCAACGTTCTGACCATGACGGTCGGCATTCCCGTGCCCTCGACCAGATTTCCGACTCCCCTGCAGCAGAGCAACTTCTTCAATGACGTACTCCGGCACGTTCGCGCCTTACCCGGAGTTGAGTCTGCAGGCGTAATCGACGCGCTCCCCCTAACCGGCGGCGGTTCCACTCAGCCCGTCGCGATTGAAGGTCGCCCCGCACAACAAATGGCCGACCAGCCCGAAGTTGCGGTTCGCACCATCAGTCCCGGATACATCCACTCCATGCACATCCCGCTGCTTCGCGGCCGCGACCTCAACGACGACGATAGCGCCGGCAGACCCAGAGCCATTTTGATCAGCGAATCCATGGCCAAGCGCTTCTGGCCTAATGAAAATCCTATCGGCCAACACTTGACAATGACTTTTTCCCCCGACGCCCCGCGAGAAATTGTCGGAATCGTCGGCGACGTCAAAGACTCTGGCTTGGACGTCGTCGATCCGGTGGCAACGCTGTATCTGCCGCTGGCTCAGCTCTCCACTCCTCAGCCCGGCGGATGGACTTCGTTCCCAATGTCGCTGGTCGTGCGCACCAACTCAAATCCATTGAGCCTGACATCAGCCGTTACCGCGGCCGTGCATCAAGTCGACTCCGAACTGCCTCTGCTGCAGATCCGCACCATGCAGGATGTGGTCGGCGAGTCTCTATCGCAGCAACGCTTCAATATGCAAGTGCTGGCGGTCTTCGCCGGACTCGCACTGCTGCTCGCCGCCATTGGAATTTACAGCGTGCTCTCCTACAGCGTGAAACGGCGAGTCCGCGAAATCGGCATTCGGATGGCGTTGGGGGCGCAGGTCCGCGATGTGCTGCGGGTGATCCTGATCGAAGGCATGCGCCCGACTCTCATCGGTGTCGCCATCGGCCTGGCGGGCGCATTGGCGCTGGGCCGCGTTCTGTCCAATCTCATCTACGGCCTGAAGCCCACCGATCCCATCACCTTCGGAGCGGTCTCGCTCATGCTGGCCACGGTTGGGTTATTCGCCAGCCTCATCCCCGCCCACCGCGCCAGCAGAGTCGAGCCCATGAAAACCCTGAGGGACGAGTAGAGCCAATGTAGGCGCGGCGTCCACGCCCGTGCGGCACCGCCATAGCGACCTTCAATTTCCCATTGTCATTTCGAGCGCAGCAGGATCATCCGTAACTGCAGATGAGCCTTCGGAGTCGAGAAACCTGCTTTTCCGCCACGCTGCCCGAACCGCGATTTGTGATAGAGTTCAGCCCCGTCAACGGTCTACTTGTGCAACACCTCCGCCACCACATCCTGTGCAGGCACAGCCTTCCGCGCCGCGGCAATGCCCTTCGATTCCGGCTGTCCAAAAACTTCCGGATGCAAATAGTAGCCTTGCTCCCCAACCGCCTTATCCTCTTCCACCGGTATGCGGTACTGATTGGCATAAGCGTCGTGCCGGATTCCGGTCACCTGCCACGACACTTCCACACCAGGCTTGCTCGTCCGGATGACAAAACGGTTACCCGCGATCTTCCTCGCCACGATGGCCTGCGCGAATTTGCCGATCACCGTCAACTGATAACGGAAATCCCCATTGAGCGCTTCAAAATACTCCGGCAACGTCACAGTTGCCAAACCATGGCGGTCAGTCGTGACGTTTCCGTTGTAGACATTCATCATGTCAGGAGACTCGACGAACGAATGGGAGAGATATTTATTCGCCGGATCCAGAGGATGGTCAATTTTGAATGAGCCACTGCCCTTGGTCAGCTTGCCGGTGACGGTGAGATTCCCCGCATAAAACCCGCTGCCGCCGGCGTCAACGCTAAACACTCCTTTGAAGCCGCTGCCCGAAAGGCCGTTCAGGATCAATCCGCCCCCACCGTGTGCGACGAAAATGCCAGCCGCCCCGCCGCTTGTGCTCTCGGTTTGCCCCTGAATTCCGGTGCCACCACTGGTCGAGGTACTTAGCCCAACCCCCCCGATGCCATTCGGACTCACCGTCACTCCGATCACTCCAGTGGTGTTGCCGCTGCTGGCGTACGCGTTGCCAAGCACTCCGACTCCGGCGGTGCTGGGCGTGTAACCGCTGACACCGTATACGGTGCCCGTTTTAGCATTCGCGCTGCCGCTCACGCCTGAGGCGCCGGTTGCGTTGCTACTCGTCCCGCCACTGACTCCAAAGACTTGGCCGGTAGCGGCGCTTTCATAACCGGTGACGCCAGCCGAGAAATTCGTGGTGCTGGCCGTTCCCCCGCTCACGCCATACACCTGCCCTGTCTTAGCCAGTTCGAAGCCGTTTACGCCGACGGCGCCTGTGCTCGTGCTGGACGCGAATCCTCCGACGCCTTGAACCTGCCCCGTCTTGGCAGTCTCACTTCCTACGACTCCGCTGCCGCCCGTACTGGCGCTCTGGCCATACACGCCGTAGGAAGAGCCCGAGGTGGCGCTGGATTGCCCGATCACCCCGAAGCCGCCTGTGGTTGCATTGTCCAATCCGAACACCGCATTCCCGCCCGGGTCGGAACTCTGTCCATACACGCCCGTCGTGCCTCCCTTGACCGCAGTCGCGATACCCGCAATTGCCGCCTGTGTCCCCGGCACCGTCGCCTGTATACCCAAAGTGCCAGCCCCCGCTACATCCACTTTTGCTTTCGGAGTCTTGGTGCCAACCCCTACATTGCCTCCAGTCTCATAGATCACCGAGTTGCCCAACGTTGTGGCACCCGTCCAGATCGGGATGAAATTCTTCGTGCCCGTCCCGGTAACCCCAGCTGGAGGCACTGTTCCCGCCGCCGTAGAACCGGCTTTCGCACCTGCACTGGCTGGCGCTCCGTTTGCGTTCGCGTGCATGAATGCCGACGCTGGCAAGCCACCTAACGTTTCCGCATCCGCTGCCTTCAATGCATACGGCACGCTCAACAGCAGCACCCGTGGCTGCTCCGGCTGTCCCGCAACTTGCGTACTGATCCAATGCGCCTCAGCCGAACTGAACAGGCTCAAGGGCACGCCCTCCGCGCTGGCCGAGCCCAGCATTACTGTGTAATGTCCGGTCGCATCGACTTGGACGTTCTGCGTCTCTACCCACAACGGACTTCCACCTTGCTGATCTTTGTACAGCGAAAAAGTAACCCCGACCACGCCGCTCACGAGCTTGTGTGTTTGATCCTGCGCGACGCCTGAGAACTTGATGAGCCGTGGCACCTGGGTGGAAGCCAGAGCTGAGTTCGGGGCCGCTGTTTGGGCCACAGTTGTGCAAACCACTACGCTCAGAAAACTGACGAGGACGAAGCATGCGCGGAGCCTCATTTGGATTCCCTCTCTATTTTGGAGTTGCTCTTGGATACGGGGACTGCAGGGCAAACTGAGCCCCCCGTCGGCCATGGGGCACTCTTATATCACCGAAGCAGTGGCGTGACAATGCCCTCGGCCTCTTTATTTCGTCCGAATAGGCCGCCAATGCCAACTCTGTGACCAGAAGCTAAAGGAAAACATCCAGAGTCTTTCATCCCATAACAATGGTGCGAGCGCCCGCTATAATCGACTTGCCTTGAAGCCTCTTCGTCTCAGCGCAGTTTTTCTCGTGCTTCTGTCCGCCGTCGCATTTGCTCAAAGACCCGCGACCGTGGGTGAGACCGTGCTGGTGATTCCCTTTGACAATCAATCCAAGGCTCCGGGCATCGAGTGGATCGGCGACTCCTTCCCCGAATTGCTGCAAGAGCGCCTGAATTTGCCCACGCTGTTTGTGCTGCCGCGCGAAGACCGCATCCGCGCCTATGATCGCCTGGGTATTCCCATTGAACTTCATCCTTCACGCGCCACCCGCTATCGCATTGCTGAACAGTTAGACGTCGACTACCTGGTGCTCGGCCAGTACGGTTTCGATGGCCGAACCTTCACCGCGACGGCGCAACTGCTGGATATGCGGCGCCAACGCTTGCTGCCCCAGATGAACGAGTCCGGGCCGCTCATCCAACTCATCGATGTTCAGACCGCCCTGGCATGGGACATTCTGCACGCCCTTCGCCCAGAAATCTCGATCAGCCGCCAATTCTATGTTGCCGCGGCAACGCCCATTCGGTTGGACGCGTTCGAGAACTATATTCGGGGCGTGATTGCGCCGACGGCGCAAGAACAGATCCAGCATTTTCGCGAAGCTGTTCGCTTGAATCCGGTGTATCCCGCGGCGCTTTTGCAATTGGGCAAAGCCTACTATCGTGGAAAGCAGTACGAACTGGCGAGCTCCTCGCTGGCGCGAGTTCCTGAAAACGATCCGTTCGCGCGCGAGGCAAATTTCTATCTCGGGCTCTCTGCTTACTCGCAAGGAGATTTTCAACGAGCCGAGACCGCCTTTCGATTCGTGGCGGCCCGCTTACCCCTGGCCGAGGTTTATAACAACCTGGGAGTGGTCACCTCTCACGCCGATCGAAAAGTAGCCGCCGAATATTTCCAGAAAGCGATCGATGCGGATCCGAACGATCCCGACTATCACTTCAATCTGGCCATAGAACTCTACCGGGAGGGCGATGCAGCGGGCGCCTCTCGCCAACTGCGCGAGACTCTCTCGTTGCGATCCGCCGATACCGCGGCCAAATCTCTCGCTGACGCGATCGCGCCTGACGCTGGCGCTTCAACCCGGCGAACCGTTGTGCCGGCGACGCTGAAGACTCCGCTCGAGCGTATCCGCGACAACTACGATGAGAGTTCTTTCCGCCAACTTGCCTTGAAAATCGATGCCGTAGCCGAGCACCGTCTGGCCAAAGCCGATCCCCGTATCCATGCGCAATTCCACGCTGATCGTGGACGTCAATTGCTAACCCAGGGCTTCCTGTCGGAAGCCGAGGCCGAATTCCGCGAAGCGACTGCGCTGAACCCCTCAAATGCCGAGGCCCACGCGGGATTGGCGAGCTTGCTGGAATCCGAGAACAACGTGGCCGCGGCGCGAGCCGAAGCCGAAGAGGCTCTACGCCTGCGTCAATTCCCCGAGCCTCTTTTGGTGTTAGCCAGGCTTGATTTGCGAGACAATAGAGCTGAAGCGGCCGCGGAGAATATAAACAGAGCTTTGCGTTTGGAACCCTCCAATGCGGCCGCCCTGGCGCTTAAGCGCGCCGTCGCAGCCAAGCTCGCGCAGGAAGCGCAGCCACTGCCCAATCGATGAAGCTGCTTTCCGTTTCACGCATCTGTTCCAGCCTTCTGGCTGGATTGCTGCTCTTCGTTCTGTCCTCCGCTGCTTCCGCCGAAGTATTGAAGATCGTCGTCGACGACTCCATTCATCCCATCACCGATGAATACATCGGCCGCGCCATCGCCGAAGCCGAACACAACCAAGATCAGGCACTGCTGATTGAAATCAACACCCCCGGCGGCCTCCTCGAATCTACCCGCGACATCATCGAAAAAATCCTGGCCTCGCCCGTGCCCGTAATCATTTATGTCACCCCCAGCGGAAGCCGTGCTGCCTCCGCCGGATTCTTCATCCTGGAAAGCGCCGATGTCGCGGCCATGGCGCCGGGAACAAATACCGGCGCGGCTCATCCTGTTTCGCTTGGCGGCGGCAAGATGGACGACACCATGAAGGAAAAAATTGAAAACGACTCCGCCGCCCTGATGCGCTCTGTCGTCGCGAAGCGCGGCCGCAATGTTGAAATCGCCGAGACCGCCGTTCGCCAATCCAAATCTTTCACCGACCAGGAAGCTCTTTCGCAAAAACTAATCGACTACGTTGCCCCCAGCGAAGACGACCTCTTCAAGCAACTGCAAGGCAAGCAGGTCAAGCGATTCAACGGGCAGACCATCACGCTCAACCTGGTCGGCGACACCATTCGTCCCTTTGGCATGACCTTAAGGCAGCACATTCTCGCGTATCTGATGGATCCGAACGTGGCCTTCATCCTGCTGGCAGTCGGCGCCCTCGCCCTCTACGCCGAGTTCAATCATCCCGGCGCAGTCGTCCCCGGAACGGTCGGCGTCGTGTTTATTCTGATCGCCATCTTCGCCCTGAACTTGTTGCCCACTCGTTTCGCCGCAGTCGTTCTGATTTTCGCGTCATTCATTCTGTTCGCGCTCGAAGCCAAATTCGCCGCCCATGGAGTGCTAGCCATCGGCGGAATCGTCACGCTAACATTGGGCGGACTGCTTCTGGTAGACGCGCCCATCCCCGAGATGCGAGTCCATCTGCTGACAGCTCTCGCAGTGAGTATTCCGCTGGGAATTATTACCGTCTTTTTGATGAGCATCGCCCTGAAAGCCCGAGCCAATAAGGTCGTAACCGGCGTGCAAGGCCTGATCGGAGAAATCGGCCTCGCTCAAAGTGCTCTCTCCCCGCAAGGAAAAGTTTTCATCCACGGCGAACTTTGGGATGCAATCTCCTCCGCCAATCTCCCCGCGGGACAACCCGTGGTAGTGCGCCAGGTACAGGGCTTGCAGTTATCAGTCGACCCAGCTCCATCGACCCAGCAAACACCTACGCAAGTCTGATATGGGGGAGAGGCGTCCTCGCTCGTCAGCATTGTTCACAGGAGGGGACCATCCGGTCCGGTTGCTTTTCCTGCATCTCACCAGACAACCCCGCCACCTTTTGAAATCACAGCCCATTCAGCCCAAGTGCGATACAATCCGCCTCAGGACCTTCCTGACAATCAGGCGCGGAGGCGCAGATGGAGCTAGGCTTTGGTTTCACGACCATCGTAATTATCATTGCCGGTTTATACCTGCTAAGTTCAATCAAGATTCTGGCGGAATACGAACGCGGCGTGATTTTCCGCCTGGGACGTCTGCTCCCGCAAGCGAAGGGTCCAGGCCTGATTTTCGTCTTCGCCCCGCTCGACCGCATGGTGCGCATCTCGCTGCGTCAGGAGGCTCTCGAAGTGCCCCCGCAGGACATCATCACTCGCGACAACGTTACCCTGAAAGTAAACGCCGTCATTTTTCTGCGCGTGATCGAACCGCGAAAAGCGGTGGTCGAAGTTTCCAACTACGTGTACCAGACTTCGCAGTTCGCGCAGACCACACTGCGCTCCGTCCTCGGCGAACAGGAACTGGACGAACTGCTCGCCCATCGCGACAAAATCAACCTGCGTCTGCAAAGCATCCTCGACACCCACACCGCTCCCTGGGGAGTGAAAGTTGCCAACGTCGAAGTCAAGCAGGTGGACATGCCGGAGTCCATGCTGCGCGCCATGGCCAAGCAGGCTGAGGCCGAACGCGAAAAGCGTTCCAAGATCATTCACGCGGAAGGCGAATTTTCCGCCGCGCAGCGCCTGGTCGATGCCGCCCAACTGCTCTCAACCGAACCGGTGAGCATCCAACTGCGCTATCTGCAGACTTTGACTGAAATCGGCGTGGAGAAAAACACCACGGTAGTTTTCCCGGTTCCGGTAGACTTTTTTTCCGGCATGCAAAAGCTATTGGCAAAACCCGATGGAGACCCTGCCCCAGCCCCGGCGAAGAGCTAGGCGGCCTCCATCGGCATCAACAACGACGAGGTACAAATGACAACCGCCACACCGCAAGACACGGAAATCACCCTGGGCACAGGCAAGATGCTCGCCCTGTTTTTCGGACTCGTAGCACTCTGCGCAGTTTTTTTCGGCATGGGTTTTTCCCTGGGAAGAAGTTCGGTCCGGATTATGTCGTCTGATCTCCCTGCCGCCAGTCCGGCCACCAGCGCCACTCTCCGCCCGTCCGCCGTCAAGAGCACAAGCACCACTCCCCCGGCTGACATGACATTCTACAAAGCGGTGAAGAGCAAGGACGACAATAGCCAGTCGGTTCCGCCGGAGAGCTCGACCCCTGCGCCCGAGGCCGCGCCCGCTCCCGCCCCGGCAGCTTCTGATCCCATAGCAGCACCGCCGTTAAACGCTTACTTTGTGCAGGTGGCCGCTGTCAGCAAGGCCGAAGACGCCGAAGCTCTAGTCGATGCGCTGAAGAAAAAGCAGTACCCCGCCTTCTCCACGAATACGCCCACTGACAAGCTAATTCACGTGCAGGTGGGACCCTACGCCGACATAAAGGATGCCGAGACCATGCGCGCCAAGCTCGTCAGCGATGGCTACAACCCAATTGTGAAAAAGTGACAATTGACGATTTTCAATTGCCAGGTCATCAATCCCTGCTGAACCTCTGCTCCTTCCACGGATCACCATAGATGTGATAACCGTTCTGCTCCCAGAACCCAGGCGCGTCGTGATCCAGAAACTCCAGCGACCGCACCCATTTCACCGACTTCCAGGAATAAAGATGTGGAACGATCAGCCGCAGCGGATACCCGTGGTCGGGCGTGAGCGGCTCCCCGTCGTGATGCGTGGCGAGCAAAACCTCTTGGCGATCCAGATCGGCCAGCGGAACATTCGCAGTGTAACCCTGTTCGGCGTGCACTAAAACGTACGCAGCGTTCGCTTTCGGATGAGCCCGCCGCAGCAACTCTTGAAACGCCACCCCTTCCCACCGATTGTCGAAGCGGCTCCAGCGCGTGACGCAATGAAAATCGCTGGTCCGCTGCACTTTGGGCAACGCATTGAACTCGTCCCAGGTAAAACGCAAACGAGACTCGACCAAGCCATACACCTGAAAGTCCCAAGTCTTCGGATCGAAGCGCGGCACCGATCCATACTGCAAGACCGGCCACTTCAGGGTCAGCGACTGCCCCGGCGGCAATCGCCCCTCCTGCTTCATCAGCCGTTCCCGTTCTCGACGCTCATTTCCTTCAAAGAGCATCTAGTCCTCCGTCAGAACACCGCTGTTTCACGCGATGCCCACGTCGCCCCAGACGCCTCGCCCGGGGTTGTGAAACACGGACCCGCATCACGACGCACCTAAAAAGTTCCCCATCTTCATCTCTCACATTGACAATCATCGATTCTCGTCTTATTGCTAAGGCGTGACCGATCCCAATCAAACTCTGAATCGAACCCTGCACGCCATCGCCGACCCCGCCCGGCGCCGTATTCTGCAAGCCCTCAAAGAGCGCGGCGCGTCCTCGATTGGCAAGGACGAAGGTCTATGCGCCTCCGACATTGAACGCCGCCTTCACCTTTCCCAGCCTACGATCTCCCATCATATGTCCATTCTGAAAAAAGCGGGATTGGTGGAAGCCAAGAAACTGGGCCAGTGGATGTGGTACCGCCGCGATGAGAATGCGCTGCGTGAATTTGTTCGCGACCTGCGCGAGAGCCTCTAGCCAACTGTGACAGTGTGGCGCGGGCGCCCTCGCCCATGAAGAATACCGACTCGAATCGGAGATGTCTGTTTACAGTCCGAGCCAGCTCCAGAATTGGTCCTTGAGATGCACGAGGGCATCGGGCAACCAGTTCTTATACCGCAAGAGCACCGTGGCGTGAACGGTCGTGGCCTGAGCCGAGTTCCTGTTGCTGAAAACCAGATGGTAAACTCCGCCACCCGCTGGAAGCGGCGCATTGATGGTGGCACTGGCCACCGGACCAGTTTCGTACTGGGTTTGTGCGGAGTATCCACTCCTCCAAACGGCGAAGGCCGCGTCGGTCAAGACGTAGGCTTCTATTTTGGTATCAAGACCCTTCGTGGCCTCAAGGCTTTTGCCAACCTTGCGCGGGGTGGCTGGAGTTTCGCTGAACTCGCCGGCAATGCTGATGTTCAGAGCGCCCCGTGGAACGGTGAACTCGCAAGAGGAAAAGCTGTGCGGGTTTACCGAAAGCGCAGTGTCGACGATGGTTTCCGTGTGCGCCCAGTGGACGAATTCCTGCACCTGCTGCGCCTTGGGAGTTTCGCTGGTTGCAACCCACACCGTGGCGCCGAGCAAAAGCAGCACAACCAGGGACGGGAGAATCAGCCATCGCCGTCGCGGCTTTATGAGTCCAAGAATGTTTACCGGACTCGTTTTCGAGGGGGTTTAACTAGGGTCTCCCAGAGCAGCCGCAACTGGCGAGAGTCGCTATTGCAGCTTCGCGTACTCTGCCTTGGCTTCTTTCAGAATGGTGATGTCGGGGTCGGCATCTTTCCATTCCGTGAGCCTACGCATCGCATTGCCGACACCCGCTACGCCGATTGCTTCGCCGGAGCCAGCGCGATCAGGGCAACGCCCACTATGACCAGTGCGGGTATGTCGCCTAGCAGATGTCCGTGTTCGCTCGGATGCTGGAATGCCTGTACCGCCATAATCGCGGCATGAACGAGGCTCGACCACGCCGTGAAAGCGATCAGGCTGCGATTCGCCGCTGGGTTACGCGCCGCGAGCAGTAGGAAAATTCCCAGCGTGGCATAGACCCCAAGGATCATCTGTTCGTATTCCGGCTGGTTCGGCTGCCATCGCCAGCCGCTCGACCACAGAAACATCATCAACGGGTAGACGCCAAACAAGAAGATCAGCCCCACCAACACCAAAACAATCTTCAGTGCCCGTTCTCGATTCATGGTGCCCTCCTAAAGGACACAGTGCATCAGCGCCTCACAGGGAGAAAGTAGCTTCATCTCTCGGCTAACAGGGTACGCGCTTCTTCAAGCTCCGGGCGGTCTCCATCGGCGTGTTCGCACATGGACAGGAGCTTGGCGTAATAGGTTTTTGCCTTAGCGTTATCGCCGGACAGCTTGGCAGCACGCGCTGCGCCTGAGAGGGCGTTGAACCGATTAGGAGCCGTGTGGAGCGTAGCTTCAAACTCCACCATCGCTGCGGCTGGCTGATTCAGTTCCAGCAACATCTCACCAAGCAGTTCGCGGGCGGGCAGGATGACTCCGGGCGTGACATTGTTCTTGTCGGTCTTGTCCTCGTGCTCGGCAGCAGAACGCATTTGCGTGAGAGCGTCCTCGCGCTTGCCCTCTGCCAGCGTAATCCATGCTGTCGCTGTCTCCCGCTGGATGTCCACTTGGTCAGCCCAATAGCTTTCGTTACCTTGGACGAGTGCGTCACGAAGGGATGAGAGCTTCAATGCTTCCATTCGGGCAGCTTCGGGCTTGCCTGTATGCGACAAACCGAGGGCGCGTGCGAAGTGCAAATTCGCCTCCGTCCACGCCGAGCGTCCGCCCGGAAAAGTATTTGGCGGTATCGTCAGCCCAGCAGCCTCAGCCCAGTCATGCCGCTCCACAGCGTAGCGTGCTGGCGAAGTGCCCATCGCGTAAAGCCAGTTCATGTACTGTGGGTCATCAGCGCGACCTTGCGGCGGTGCTTCCAGCGCCTTTTTCGCCTCGCGATCCTGTCCGCCTTGGAGGTAGGCATAGATCAGATAATCCTTCGCGTGTAGCTCGTTGCCGGGCGTGTTGTTCTTCTGTGCTGAAGCTACCGAAGCGAGGTTGGAATCAATCGACTCCTGCCACAAACCGAGCCGGGTGAAAATGTGTGACGGCATGTGGAGCGCATGCGGTGAGTCTGGTGCGATCTTGGCGTAACGTCGCGCTGCATCCAGTGCCTTGTCAGCCAGTGGCGGATAATCATAGGCGTGAATAAGGTAGTGGGCTATACCGGGGTGCTCAGGTTGTTCGACAAATAGCGGCTCAAGGATAGCGCCAGCCTTTTTCTGATTAACGTAGGTCTTGTCCGTTGGCGGTGCGGTAGCGAGCAGCGCGAGAGCATGAAAGATTGCGGCTTCATGGTCGTCTGGGTAACGCGCCTGAAGCTGTTCCATTGCTCGTTCATAAGCCAGTGCGCGACTGGCGTGGTCAATCTTGTCTGAGTCTTTGTAAAACGTTTCGATGGCGGCGATGTAGTCCCGTTCACGCTGCGTTTTGGCACCGACCAACTTTGCTTTCTCCATAGCAGCCGTACCCGTTTTCAGGTCAGCCGGGCCGGGCGCTGGCCAGACCTGATGGTAGTACGTCATGGCGATTCCCCAGTACGCCATGCCACAGGTCGGGTCTTCCTTCGCCACAGCGGCGAAGGTGTCGCTGGCTTTCTCGTACCAAAAAGAATGAAGCATCGCCACGGCGCTGCTGAATTGCTGCTGAACCGATGGGGCGCACGAAACCGGGAAGCTCACCTTGCCGAGCTTTGTCGGATCGCCCGCTGGATGTTCGTGCTGAGCAAAGGCAGGTGATGCAGACGCGAAGCACGCGCCGACGAACAGCACGATGCGCGTCAAGTTGAGTCGCGACATGCTGACCTCCAAAGTTCCTACTTGGTTTCAGGAATAGAATGTCCCGCTAGTCAAAGAAACTTGCCGCCTATTCTGGTCGCTAACTCACTGACAGTCAAGGCAGGCATTATCAAGCTCGCGGGCTGCGCGAGCGACTGTCCACCGTGCACGTTAGTCCTAGCGACCTTTGCAGTTTCGCGTACTCGGCTTTGGCTTGCTTCAGTTAGGTACATCGGGAAAGTCTGGGCTTTAAGTTACTCCACCCCGCTCATCGCCCAGATGTCGCCTCCCTGCGGGCGGAAGCGGTCGAACATCACCCATCTCCCGTCCGGCGACCAGACGGGGTAGTCGATTCTTGCGTCGGGGTCGGGGAATTCGTAGACCTTCTCTGGCTTTCCTCCGTTGACTGGCGAAACCCAGAGTACCTTGTGCCCTACGACATCCATGATGCGTGTGTGATCCGGTGAAAAAGACATGTGCGAGCCGCCCATCATCGTTTCCGCAAAGGGTTGCGGTTCGCCTCCGCTGACGGACACCTTCATCGTTGCAGGCTTCCCGCTGCACGTGCAGCGGAAAACGACACCTGTGCCATCACGAGACCAGCGCATGAAGTGCCCCGTCACGCCCACGTTCGTCAACCGACGCGGATTGCTGCCATCAGCATTCATGACCCAGACCTCAAGCCGCCCGCTCTGGTCAGACTGGTAGGCGATAAGGGTTCCGTCTGGAGAATAGAATGGGTTCACGTTCACGCCGGAGTTCGAAGTCAGACTCCTCAAAGTTGCATTCTTGATTTCTACCTCCCAGATGTTCGGACTTCCCGAACGGGAAGAGAAGAAAGCAATCCTCTTCTCATCCGGCGACCAATTGGGCTGGAAATCGCCTCCGTGCCCCGTGGTAAGCTGCCGCGTGTTTGAGTCGGCGAGCGTGAACAGCCAGATGTTCATGTCCCCGGCGCGGTCGGAGTTGAAAGCGACCATATTACCGTCAGGCGACCATGCGCCTCTGCTGTCTTCTCGTGTCGTGCTGATTACTGCCTCTGGTGTCCCATTTGTGAGTCCTGTTTGCGGCGAGACCGGGAGCCTCCAGATGTCGGCGTTCTGGCGCAGCGTGGCGTAGGCGAGGCGCTTGCTGTCAGGCGAGACAGCCACTTCAACGTCCTGCCCGGCTCCGGTGGTCACCTGCTGCAACGATCCGTTGACCGTCCCGTCCCCTCTGACGGGCGCTCGCCAGATGTTTATGCCTCCGCTTCGATACGATGAAAAGTAGATGAACCTGCCCGATGGTGACCACGACGGACGTATGTTGGAGAAGAAGTCGTTCGTAATCCGGTTCATCTGCTTCGAGTCGAGGTTCACCGTCCGAATGTCAAACTTCGTCCGCACAAGATTCTGGAAGACAATCTTCCTGCCATCAGGAGACCAAGCAGGTGCGGCGTGGGCGACCTCCTCACTCGTATCTGTCGTGACCTGCTGAGGGTTGTGCCCTTGGCGGTCGAGTACCCAGATACGACGTGGGCCAGCCCAAGACGCGTCCACGGCGATCCGCTGTCCATCGGGCGAGTACGCAGGGTTGAAGGCGTTCTCGACCAGCTTGCTTTCCTCGCCAGACGCGAGGTCGAGCACCCATACATCCCCATCTTGGAACTGTCCAAAAACGTCGCCGGGCTGTAGCTTTACGCCGGGTTGGCGGGCACGCACGAACGCAGTTTGTTTTCCGTCCGGCGACCACGTGGGCTGGAGTTCGTCAAAATCGCCGTGCGTCAGTTGCGAGTCCTGACCGGAAGCCAAGTCCTTGCGGAAAATCTTTCTGATCTTCCCGACTTCGCCCGTGTACAGGAGCGCCTTGCCGTCAGGCGACCATGCCGGATACTCCTCGACTCCCTCGGCAAATGTCACCTGTGACAGCGTTGTATGCAATGCGGGACTGGAACCCTTCCATCTGGCACCGATCACGAGAAGAATGGCGACGACGGCGATCCCGGAGGCAACAGCAAGCCAACGCGACCACTTTTTCGACGGCGTTGCTGGCTGCGGCAATGGCACTCGCGCCGACTCAGCATCCCGCTTCAGCCGTTGCAGGTCGGTGCGAACCTCCGAAGCATGCTGGTAGCGGAGGTCTCGCTCTTTCTCAAGACATTTTGTGACGACATCTTCGAGCCGAGGAGGCAGTTGGGGATTCAGTCGTCTAGGCGCAACAGGAGCACGGTTTAGAATTGCGTCGAACACCAGACCAGAGGTGTCAGCGCCAAACGGCAAAGCTCCGGTTGCCATCTCATACAAGACAGAACCGAATGAGAACAAATCAGTGCGTGGATCGAGTTCCTTGCCCCTTACCTGCTCTGGTGACATGTAGGCGATTGTTCCGAGCGTCGAACCGGGACTGGTGAGATGATCGTCGGTAATTTCCAATGTAGGAGCGCTCTCGGACACTGATTGTGCTTTGAGTGAGAGCTTCGCCAGACCGAAATCAAGAACCTTGGCGTGTCCTCGCTTCGTGACAAAGATGTTCGCAGGCTTGATGTCCCGGTGGATAATGCCAGCCGCATGCGCGGCGTCCAAAGCATCGGCGATCTCGATGCCAAGCGAGAGCGTGGTCTCCACGTCCAATGGCTTCCCCGCGATCCGAGCCTTCAAAGTCATGCCATCCAAGAACTCCATGACGATGAAGGGTTGACCGTTTTGCTCCCCGATCTCGTGTATGGTGCAAATGTTTGGATGGTTAAGCGCAGAAGCCGCCTGTGCCTCGCGCTGGAATCGGGCTAGAGCTTGGGTATCCTTGGCTACTTCATCCGGCAGAAACTTCAGGGCGACGAAGCGATGCAGCTTCACGTCCTCGGCTTTGTAGACGACACCCATCCCGCCGCCGCCCAGCTTCTCGACGATGCGATAGTGGGAGATGGTTTGTCCGACAAGCTGGGTGGATATGCCCATTGGCAGGAATCATAGGAGGGTAACGGCACAGGGTCAATGAGCACAGGAAAACTGTCCAGAACTGTCCCACTCGTTGTTTTTCTTGGACTTGGAAGTTGGTGGTCAAAAAGGGCTTCGCCGCGAGAGCGGCAAACAAATGATTCCATTGATGCGAAATTTTCGAACTTGCTAGTCCGCCCGGTATACCTTCTGGAACTCGTCACTGATACTCACTGTGGCAGCCCGATCCTGCGCCGGAGAGCGACATACCGTGGATCGGATCGGAGATTGTCCATCTCCGGGCTAAGTGTAAGTTCGTCAAGTTGTTGGCCAGCCGCAACGGCTCGTTCGAGGTCTTTGAACGCAGTGTCCTTCTCACCAAGAAAAGCGAATCGAACAGCCGCGTTGTAGAAGTCGCCGGCGGCCTCGTGATCTTTGGCGTCTTTTCTGGCGTATCCCCGATAACCCGATTTTTCGAAGACTTCCCTCAGTTCTTCAGCCCGCTTTTCGTTTCCGCGCATTTGTTCGGCTTTGATCCATTGCTCCATCGCTCCCTTGTAGTCTCCCGTCGTCTGTTTCACGCTTCCTATCAGAGTGAAGGCATGGTAATAGCGACCGTCTATCTCAAGCGTGCGGCTGGCTTGTTGCAATGCCTTGTCATACTCGCGCACCAGATAATATGTGTTTCCAAGGACATAGTTGTTCAGCAAAGACAGCGGATCAAGCTCCACGGCTTTACGGCACTCTGCAACGGCCTCTTGCGCCCTGCCCATCACATTGTTGAACCAGCAAGACACTTCATGGACGTAGGCAGAATTCGGATTGAGTGCCAGAGCTTTTTGAAGGGAAGCCTGTGCTTCCGGGAAGTTCCGGAAAAAGAACATATCGGCAATCGCCAGAGAAACATGCGGCTCAGGAATTTCGCTGTCTAACTCCAACGCCCGCCTAGCCGCTTCTCGTGATTTTCCGTACGCTTCAGGAGCGGGATCGTACCCAAAGTAGCCCTGAAAAGCATACACGTCGGCCAGCCCAGCATACGCTGCTGAATAATTGCCATCGAGCGCCACTGCCTTTTCAAAAAATTGAGCCGCTGTTTTGAAGTCTTCCTGCGTGAACCTGTCAAAGTGGTAGCGTCCTTTCAGATACAACTGGTACGCATCAGCGTTTTGTGTCCCCGCCTTCCCCAACTTTTCCCGCTGATCACCTCCGAGTTGTGGTCGAAGCTGGCTGGCAACGTCACGCGTGATGGCGGCTTGCAACAGCGAAGCATCATTGGCGCTGCGGGTGTATCGTTCTCCCCAGAGTTGTGCTCCGGTCGCAACGTTGACCAACTCGGTCTCAATATCGAGTTGACTGCCATGCTCCAAAACCTGTCCCGTCAGCACTGCATCGACATGCAGATCGTGCCCGACACCTTGCGGGTCGTCCTGCCGCGATTTGTAGTGCGACACGGTACTTCGCGCCATCACTTGGAGATTCGGAAGTCGGGAAAGAGAGTTGGTGATCTCCTCAGAGATGCCTTCTCCGAGGTAGTCCATTTCGGGGTCTTTGCTCGCATTCGCAAACGGCAGCACGGCTATCGAATGGATCGGTGTCGCATCGGAAGTACGGGAGTGAAGGAAGCGCCACGTCAGAAATGTAGTAGCGGCAATTAGAACCGCCACAGTGCCCGCGACTACCGCCCACACTCTTCGGCGCGAATGCGTTTGCGTTCCTGCCCCTGTCGTAGCTTCGCTTTTCCCGCTTTCTGTGTCCCTCTTTAGCCGTTGCAGGTCGGTTCGAACCTCTGAGGCGTGCTGGTAGCGCAGGTTCCGATCCCTCTCCAAGCACTTCGTGATAATCTCTTCCAGCTTCGGCGGCGTGTCAGGGTTGAGTCGAACTGGCGGTACAGGCGCTCGATTCAAGATCGAATCAAACATTGCGCCCGAAGTATCGCCCCTAAACGGCAACGTTCCAGTTGTCATCTCGTAGAGCACCGCGCCGAACGAGAAAAGGTCAGTGCGAGCATCGAGTTCCTTTCCCCGCACCTGTTCCGGCGACATGTAGGCAACTGTTCCCAGCACACTACCGGGACTCGTGAGATGTTCCTCGGACTCGATGGTCGGGGCGCTCATGGCAATGCTCTCCGGCTTGAGGGTGACTTTCGCGAGACCGAAATCGAGAATCTTCGCCTGTCCTCGATTCGTCACGAAGATATTCACTGGCTTGATGTCCCTATGGACGATTCCTTTTGAGTGTGCGGCGTCCAGAGCGTCGGCGATCTGGATGCCCAGATCGAGCACCGTTTCGATCTCTAGCGGCTTGCCCGCGATCCGGTGCCGGAGCGTTACCCCCTCCAGCAGTTCCATGGCGATGAAGGTTCGCCCATCGGATTCGTCGATCTCGTGGATGGTGCAGATGTTCGGATGGTTCAGGGAGGACGCCGCTTTCGCCTCACGCTGGAAACGGCTGAGAGCCTGCGAGTCATGGGCGAGATCGTCAGGCAGGAACTTCAGGGCGACGTGGCGACCCAGCTTGAGGTCTTCCGCCTCATAGACTACACCCATGCCCCCGCCGCCGATCCTGCTGAGGATGCGGTAATGGGAGACCGTCTGCCCAACGGGTTGGGAGGGCGTGGACACTGGCTGACATGTTAGGTGGGGACAAGGTGAAGGTCAACGTTCGGTGGGAATAAGGACTGAGCTTATAATCCGGGCTGTTAGCACGTGTCCAGAGATACGAGAGGCGTCATGCAGACCTCACTGCGTGCTGTAATCATCTTTGTTCTGCTGCTTGGTGCCTTCCGGGCAATCGCGCACCAACAGCCGTCAGAGTCGAAGACTATTCCCGACTCGATCAAGTACATGTGGAAGATGGTGGAGAGCGACTTTACGTCTCTTGCTGAAGCGATGCCCGAAGAGAAATGGAACTTCAAGCCAACGCAAGGAGCGTTCACTGAGGTACGTACTTTCGCCGAGCAGGTGAAGCACGTCGCCTGTGCGAACGAAGCATGGGCGAAGAAGTTGCGCGGGGAGACACCGCCAGATCACTGCGACACTGGAGGGCCAAGCCCGGCAAAGACGAAAGCTGAAATTCTGGCGTACCTGCACGAATCATTCGTCATGATGGACGGCGAGATCGCCAAGAGCAAGCTAGATAATTTAATGGCTCCCATGAAAGGCCCATACGCGGGCGACAATCGGCTTGAAGTGCTGAACTCGGCGTTGTGGCACATTTCAGATCACTACGGCCAACTGGTTGAATACCTCCGAATGAACGGTATCGTTCCGCCAGCGAGCCGTTAGGCTGGACGACACATGCACGCACCCAACAGGGTATCGCGAACCTAGCAACAGGCGCAGGTCTTCCCGCGCATGGCTTCCCGACCCTCCCTGACGATGAGAGGGAGAACGGCTAAAGCCGCAATCGGGTCTGCCCACTTGACGTGCCACATGGCGTCGATTCGCCAGTCCCGCCAGTGCGATCAGCGACAGGTAAGCGCACAGTGCCGACTGAGCGGCATCCGCCCTCAACGCAGCGCTGCCTGTGAATCCTGACAGCCGCCGTTTCTCTTTCGCAAGCCACGGCATGATGACTGCTGCTGCAACCAGAATGGCGATCCCCAGAAGTGTGGGCTTGGGCTCGCTATAGCCCAGCAGACTCGTGACCGAAGTGATCGCAACAAAGGCAGACAGCGCGAACAACAAGGCTCCCGCGACATGGGCAGCCCGCTTCTCCACGTCCTCGTGTGCAGCACTGGTACGGAACCTCCACAGCACCACGAGCGCCGAGAAAAGTTCGATGGTGCTGTCACCACCGAAGGCGAGCAGAGCCGGACTACTCGCCCGCCAAGCTGCGAAGAGGGACACCACAGCCTCCACGCTCATCCACGCGATTGTGATGGCTTGCACGCGCTGGATTCGCCGGATGGTGTCTGGAGAAGCAATTTGCAGCACCGAGACCATTTGGGTGAACGCTAAGACGCCATCGCCAACCGCCGTTCAATTACACTTCTTGCGCAATCCGATTGAGTTCTTGGCAAAGTATTCTGATTGTTTCCGAGCGGTCGTGAAATTCGTGGAGTTGAGAAGGTGTCAAAGGTGCGGGCTGTCCGAATGTCTCGATTTGAACGTCGATGAGCACACGGACTTCATCCTTGATGGCACTGGCTGGGGTTGTCATCATGGGAACCTCAACGACATTTTAGCCGACCGAGTTCGAGTCAGCCAGCGTTGCTGTGGCGTGCTCACTGTCTGGCGTTCCTTATCAAAACGGTGGTAGGCTTTCGCACGTGCGAGGTCGTGTTCAATGAAATTTCTTTCAGTCAGCGTCCCTTTAATGCTGGTCGTAGGTTCCTTCGCGGGAACCGCACGGATTGTTGCTCAGTCAACCCACGATGCCGATGTTCGCGAGCTTCAGCGCCTCGAAACCGTCTGGAACGAAGCTCACGAACATGGGGACGCTGATGCCTTGGAAAAGTTGTGGGCAGATGACATGGAAGTCGCTGTACCCAAAATGCCCGTGATGACCAAAGCCGACGCACTCAAGTTTGCACGCTCTGGGCGCATGAAGTTCCTCAGCTATCGGACATCGGACATTCGCGTGCGGGTGTATGACAATGCTGCTGTTGTCACGGGACGTTTGCAGCGAACGCGCTCAATGAACGGGCAGGAAATATCTGATGACTGGCGTTTTACGAAGACTTATGTCCGCGAGACAGGGCAGTGGCGTGTGGTCTCATTTCATGCTTCGGAAGCAGCACAACCTTGATGGGTGCCAATGATGGACGGACTATGGGCTGCTGGTAGCAGCGTCGGCTTTCAGCCTTTCGATGCTCAGACGTCGGATTTAGCAAACTGATTGTAAAGCCAAGCGAAAACTGCCCCGCCGACAAGCCCGTCCACTGCTCCGTAGAGAGTCCCGACGATAACCTCTGCAATGCTTCGAGTCGCATGGTAGCCGACATAGACCGACGACATTGTCTGGAGAAATTGCTGACCATAGCCGCTCCAGATCAAATTCGCCAGACCCATGCCCAGCATCGCCAATCCCCATAGGATTCCCGACGCCAAAGCCAGACCCTTTATGCTCAATTTCATGGCTTGCTCCTTTCCCTAATCTTGAGACTCGAAAGCCACGTCCGAACGGTTGGCTATCGAGGTTGTGGGCATTTAAACGTCCTTCAGTTGCTCCTCGGTCATGCCGAAATAATGCCCCAGTTCATGTATGAGAGTCTGGCGGATTTGATGTCGGACTTCAGCCTCATTCGAGCAGACCGCCTCAATGTTTTTCTGGTAAAGCACGATGTGGGCAGGACCGACTGAGAAGTCAAAGACGCTCTTCTGCGTGGCGGGCACTCCGTGAAAGATGCCTAGAAGCAGACGCCTCTGCTGTCCGAGACGAGGGCGTGATTGGTTCGGAGGGAAATCCTCGACCAGAATCGCGACGTTCTGGATGCGACTGCGGAACTCTTCCGGCAGCGAATCCAATGTTTCTTCAGCAACGTTGATGAAGTCTTCGCGCTTCATCCTCCACCCACGGAAACAGTGGCACGCTCACTCCGAGTAACCATCGTCGGTTTCGTCGCCATCGTCGTCATCATCTTTGCCGTCGTTCTCGTCTTCCTCTTCGTCCTCTTCCTCGTCTGGCTCTTCTCGCAGGAGGACATCGGCAGGCAACCGATCAGAAGGGCGCGAGTTGCGGCATTCTGGATTCATTCTACTCATGCTCAATGTTACGCCTCGTGACCCATGTGCAAACGAGGCGACAATGGGCGACGCACCCAGAGACAGGAGTTCGCCCGGCGACTGATCGGCGGCTCTTCACTGCGTGCGGGGCGCTCTCGCAGACACGTCATTGATGCCGTACCGTTTGACCGTTGCCGTGCTTATGTTGGATATTGAGACGGAATGGACGTTGAACGCATTATCGACGACATCGAGCAGCTACAGGAAATGTTCGAAGCGCCGGACATTAGACCACTCAGCGCAAGCGACATCTCTGCTGCAAATCGAAGGCACGATGAAATGCTCGCACACAGCCCGTGGTTCCGGTTGTGGCAGAGCTACGGCGTCTGTTGCCGACACGAATCCCCAGTTCTCAGACTGGGGGAATTGGAGAGCTAGACCTTCGCACGAAGATGAAAGCCGCTTGGTACGAGAAGCAGGGCGCTGCGCGAGATGTGCTGGTTGTCGGCGGGATGGAAGACCCGCAGCCGAGTACAGGTGAGGTTCGGATTCGTCTTGCTTTCTCAGGCGTGAATCCCGGCGATGTCAAGAAGCGCGAGGACGCGTTTGGCATCGGGATGGCTTATCCGCGTGTCATTCCCCACAGCGATGGTTCTGGCACCGTTGATGCGGTCGGTGAAGGAGTGCCACGAGAATGGATCGGTCGGCGTGTCTGGTGTTATGGTGCTCAATCTTATCGACCGTTCGGAACTGCCGCACAATACACAGTTGTTCCCTTGAGACTGGTGGTTCCACTGCCCGATGGCGTGCCGCTGGAGCAAGGTGCCTGTCTCGGCATTCCCGGCATAACGGCTCATCGGGCGGTTCATGTCGCGGGATCGGTCACTGGGAAGACCGTTCTCGTGCAAGGTGGTGCGGGTGCAGTTGGCGCTTGCGCGGTGCAACTGGCGCATCAGGCAGGTGCGCGAGTCATCGCCACGTGCCGCACCGAGAGCGACAAGGGAATCGCTTCGCGGGCAGGGGCGGACGAGGTTCTGCTTACAACTGGAAATTTGGCGGAACGAGTTCGGGCTTTGGCTCCCGATGGAGTTAACCACATAGTTGAAGTGGCTTTCGGAGCGAACATCAAAACTGACACGGAACTGTTAGCGCAGGGCGGCTCTATCGCGACTTACGCTACCAACACGCCGATGCCAGAAACTCCGGTCTGGCAGCTTGTATTTGTGAACGCCAGACTCTTCTTCGTCGGTAGCGACGATGTGCCAGCCGAGGCAAAGATCGAGGCGACTCGCGACATCAACAAGGCACTTGAGGCTGGCTGGCAGGGACTCGACATCGCCGAGATCGTACCCTTGGATCAGATAGCACGCGCCCATGAACTGGTCGAGCACCCCGCGAAACCGGGGCGCGTGATCGTCTCCATTTCTTAGATCGTAGATTGCTGGAGGCACAACGCGGCAAATTGCGGAGTTCATCGCAGTGACAAAAGAGAAACCGCCATTCCGCTCCAAGCAAGAAGTGATCATCAACGCTCCGCTGGAGACGGTGTGGGAGTTCAACATGGATATAACGAAAATCCCTACCTTTCATCCCCGCGTAATTAAAGTGGAGCTACTCTCAGGAAAAGCTCTGCGAGAGCCGGGCGTTTCGTACCGATGCTACCTCTCAGGCGGAAAACACATGTGTGTTGAGAAGGACATCGAAATCGTTCCAATGCAGAAAGTTGTCACTGTACTGCCGGAGGATACGTTTGGAATAACCAAGGTCTTGCGTGACTACGTGGTGGAGACGACGCTTCATCGTGTCGGGCACTCTTCTACGAAGATAGAGATCAGCCATTACT
This sequence comes from uncultured Acidobacteriota bacterium, assembly GCA_963832245.1. Classification (GTDB taxonomy): domain Bacteria; phylum Acidobacteriota; class Terriglobia; order Terriglobales; family Acidobacteriaceae; genus JABDBE01. Next base: position 765,268 of record CAWHTG010000002.1, on the reverse strand, counting down.
ACTCCACACCGACTCTGAAAGCCAAGCTGCTGAACCTGATCGCAAGAAGAAAAATTGCCCGCGAAACTCAAGACACCCTGAATGGAATGAAAGCTGCAATCGAAAACAGGGGCGCAACGATCAAAAATGGCTGACGGACGTCGCAACGTGGCAGATACTCATTCACAACGAACGCAAGACTAAGCCGCCTTTGTCTCACCAAAAAACTGCTGAGCCATCGCCTTGCGGGATGCCTCATCACCAAGCTGTAGGCGCATTGCATACATCGCTTTTGCGTCTGCGCCAGCGACGTAGCGTAGCTGATCTTTTCCATCAGACGCGGCTTCGTACACCACTTCGGCGATCTGTTCAGGAGAGGAATAAGTTTCCATTTGCTTGGGATCGGTGATCAATCCCATGAACTTGTTCACGAGTGCATCATAGGCAGGGTGCCGAGCAGTATCTAAAGATCGAGTGAAGAAATCTGTTCTGATCCCTCCGGGTTCTATGGTCTTGATGCCGATTCCGAATTGATTCAACTCAAACGCCATGCTTTCGCTCCAGCCTTCAATCGCCCATTTCGTGGCGTGGTAGATCGAGTTGAACGGAAATGACATTAGACCCCCAAGCGAAGTCGTGTTGATGAACAGCCCGGCTCTTTTCTCTCTGAAGTGTGGGATGAACGCCTTTGTCGTGCGGATCGTTCCCAACATGTTGGTGTTCACCAAGCGCACGATTTGATCGTCGGTAAGTCCTTCAAGCGCACCAGCGAGACCATAGCCAGCATTGTTGAACACCACATCGACCCCGCCCGATCCTACGACTTGTTCCGCTACACTCTCGATTTGATCAGGATCAGTGACATCTAGCGTCATCAACCTAACGCCAGAAATCTTGCCTAGTTCTTTTTCCTTCTTTGGGTCGCGCATGGAGGCGATGACTTTCCAGCCCTTCGATGCAAACAGTTTCGCGGCAGCCCGACCCAAGCCGGAGGAACTGCCAGTGATGAAAATCGCTTTGCGGTCTTGATTGTTCATAGGGTTCCGCCTCCAATCCATCCGCAAGGGCACCAGTCTAGTCTCGCCAGCGACGAAAGTACACCGAGCCTACAGAGACCCACCCAAGGCGTGTTCGGCGCGTTAGGATAGTTAGCGCTCGGTCATAGAGAGGAGGCAGCAAATGCAAGGAACACAATTTAAGTACGCGATCAAGTTTGTCGCCGACATGGATAAAGCGGTGAAGTTCTATCGCGATGTCGTCGGTTTAACGCTGAAGTTCGAGTCGCCCGGCTGGAGCGAGTTCGTGACGGGCGAAACCACTCTCGCGCTGCACCCGGCTTCCGACAAGAATCCAGCAGGGAAAGTCGAATTAGGTTTCACGGTCGCCGATGTCGAGGCTTTTTTACCGAGACATGAGCGCCAAGGGCGTGCTGTTCACCATGCCTCCAAAGAAGCAGGATTTTGGCGGGGTGCTGGCGCAGTTTGTCGATTCGGAGGGCGCTCATTGCAGCGTGGGCGCGGAGGCGGCGTAGCAGGGATCACAATGACAGACGAAATCGTGTTTCATCATGGAAACACGATGGTGCGTCTGTGTCCTGCCAGTCCGTTCAACGTTCCAGAGGCAACAGGTATGTGGGGTTGCTCTCGAACGCGCTGCCAAAGACTTGCCTATCTGCTTCGCGCATATCCCAAGCGATGACCGAGGTCGGTGTGATCTGGATCGTCACATCATCCCACGATGCGAACACTGGACCAACTCGTGGGTCTGCGAGTGCGGCGGCGCTCAGATATTTGGCATGAACCCGCTCATTCCGTTTCCGTGACACTTCACCCGTCAAGATTTGTGCAGCGCCCACGATGTTTATGCCGCATGATGCTGCGGGGTCGCGGGAGTCGATCATTAACGAGATTTTGGGCGTTGATTGCAGATTTCGAGCCTTACGGGTGCGCATGGACGTGGCTATATAAATATGCGCTCCATCAAACCAGTACCACACCGCAACCATGTGGGTGGAGCCGTCTGGGTTCTTCGTTGCGAGCGACGCGATGTAACGGCTTTCCAACAAGTGCCGAACCAGAGAATCCGAAAGAGAAGCCATAGCTAGAGCCTCACTAAACCGAAGCCGCGTCATTGCCTTCCGAGAGTGAGTCCACAGAGGCATTGATTGTCGCGAACCAAAATTTTATCTTCACGGGGCAATTTTGAAAACGGGCGTTTGCGAGGACGCCGAATCAGCGTGAATACCGACCCGAATGCGGCGACCATCGGCTGCACGAGAGACACTGAGTTTCAGTCCACTGGTGCAGACAGGCTGGGCAGACGCCGCCCGTATCGAACGTGTTCCACGAATGACCACACTCGCAGAACCACTTATCTTCCTTCCGGGGCGACCAACCGCAGAGCGGGCAGCGGATGCGCGGCGGTTTGGACTCGCCGGGCTTCTTGTCTTCCTCAAGCTCGCGCTGTGGAACTATGACCGGATTGTCAGCGACCGGATTCATGCCTGCTCTAACCGAACTGTGCAGCCAGCAAAACTTTTTATCCCAAGCTCCTCGTTCGGGTTTACTAATAGTAGATTGTGAGCGGACGATGTAGGAGACGAATATGAGACCTCAGATTCGGCTAGTTGCTGTACTGCTCTTTTCCGCTATAAGCATGAGCGGATCGTTTGGACAGGCGAGCGGAAAAGCATCGGACGCTCTCTTGGCTGCTGACGCTGCGTGGATGAAGGTGTACGCCGCGAAAGACCTAGAGAAGTCCGTTGCCTTCTTCGACAACGAAGGCTCCATGCTGCCATCTAACGCGCCGATTGCAACCGGGAAGGACGCTCTTACGAAATTGATAGGGAGCGCGTTCGCAACCCCCGATTACACGCTCTCATGGCATGCGAACAAAGTCGGGGTTGCCCGCTCCGGCGAACTTGGTTACACGAGCGGCACATACGACTTCAGTATCAAGGACGCATCCGGGAAGACTGTCTCCGACAAGGGGAAGTACCTGACGGTGTGGAAAAAGGAGGCGGATGGCGCATGGAAGGTGCTGCTCGATACGTACAACTCCGACCTGCCACAGCACTAGGCGAAAAGCCGATTCTGAACGTCGGCAAGCTCCACAGGTCGAGAACATTCCTCGTTATCGTTTGCCACGTGGTTGATCCGCGTGCTCACCGGATAGCACCGCATCGTCCGGGCATCGTAAGGCTTCAGCAGTTCCGACACCGCAGCCACATTCTGCATTCCGGGATCAAGCCAAAGGTCGTAAGAATCAGGATCGATGATGACTGGCATACGGTCGTGGACGGTTGCGGTCACGGCATTCGGAGCTGTTGTCAGAATGGAACAGGTTCTTATCCAATTGCCGTTGGGGTCTTTCCAGCCTTCCCATAATCCAGCGAACGCGAACAACTCCCCATCGTTGATTTCGAAGCAATACGGCTGCTTGGCTTTGCCCTTCCGCGACCACTCATAAAATCCATCTGCGGGGATGATGCACCTGCGAAATTTCAGAGGATCGCGGAACGCGGGCTTGGTGCTCGCAGTTTCTGACCTCGCGTTAATCATGCCTGCCGCGCCGGAGGGGTCCTTCGACCAGTGTGGAATGAGTCCCCATTTCATCAGCGATAGTTCGCGGACTGGTTCCTTCGGATTCTGGCGGATCACCGGGACTGACTGAGTCGGCGCGATGTTGTAGCGGGGAGACCAGTCTTCGTCCGAAGGGGCGCTGTCGAAATAATCTTCGACAAGCTGCTTCCGTCGCGATAATCGGTAGCGTCCGCACATTTAGGAATGTCCGCCTGTTGAGGGATACTTCTCTCCGACGTAATCCTGAACCGTATCAAGTAGCATTTTGAATTGCCGAAGGCGGAACTCAAGATAACGTTTGATGGCTTCAGGTTTTCGGTTCTCCATGTGAGGCAAGTCGAGCATCGCTGTTTCGGAATCAAAGTCCGCGAATCCGTTATCCAACGAGTCAAGTACCCTCGTGAGATAGCGCCTATCCTCCGGTATGGCTGCAATCTTCCTTTTAGCTTCCTTCGTGCTCATTCCTGAACAAGCGGCGACAAAGTATTCCCGATAGGAGGCGTCCAAAGACGCCGTCAGCGCTTCCGCCAGCCCCGGCGTCAATTGGAAATCGCTCAAATCCTTCACCCGCACGCTCGCAACTTCGAGTTTCGGCGTTCCACAACAGTTTTTGTACATCTGCCCCGAGCCACAGCCGCAAGGGTCATTACGTCCAGTATTGCTGCCCATCGTTCCCTCCGCTCGGAATCGAATTCCTCTCACAACGCTAAAAGAAAATCTCCGTGAGAGTCGATAGCGTTCGTGGAGGAGATTATGGCAGATCGGACGAGTTCTTCTCGTCGGGCGGTGGCAAAATCGCGTCTTCCACACGAGGCGGTCGCCGAGGTCGGGGTCCCGGTTTGCGGTCACCCTCGTACCGCCTCCCAATCTCGCTCAATGTGCCAATCGAAAGATGGAACTTCTTTGCTAAATCTCGATAGCTTTTCGCGGGGTTGTCTGAGATGTACCTGCCGACCTTTGCGTTTAATGCCCTCCTCACCCGCTTGAGTTCAGCTTTGTAGTTGAAGGGGCATCGCAGATCGTCGAATGCGTCGTCTTTCATCGTACCCTCGGTTCTAGTGCTACCCCTATTTTCCACGAGATCAACCAAATTGTTGAACAATTGTCGCTAGCAACTTGGCCGTTCTCAGTGACTTACCAGCCAGACGATTATGCCCGATTCTCCGTAGATTGTGGATGAGAGGACGAAGCAAGCGCCCGAGGGCGGACTTCGGCACGGGGAAAAGCAAACATGGCAGAACTGAAGGCAAACGGTGCCCGCAGGTCAACCGCTTCTGAGGATCGCGCACTCCGTCGCAAGGCAAGAACCCTGCACGTTCACTCGAAACACGCCTCGCCATTTCAGTCGGTGCAAAAGGTTATGCGTGGAAGTTCGACGTCAAAGATGACGCCGAAAGAACAAGCCGTTGCAGTAATCAAAGCAGCATGGCAACAATACCGAACGACCGAAAAGTACGGGCTGGAATTCGGCAAGGTCTGCTGCGAGTGGCGTGACAAGTTCGGACAGAAAAGCACAGGTCCTCTCACTAAGGGGACTGGGTTGGCTCAGATTTTGAGTCAACTCAACCCGCCATGTAAAGAAGGTAAAGCCTATTACTGGATGAACGAATACGAAATCTCTATCGGTGCAAAGACAGCGAGGCCTGTAAAGCAGAAGCCTGAAGCCCCATCCCCGTGGACACCCGACAACGAGAAGCGAGCGAATCGGTCTGATCCGATTAGCAGCATGGACGGCTACAAACTCCTTGCCAAGAAAATGCTCGAAGCTGGATACCGCACTCTTCTAGAAAAGAAAGCCGCTGACCAGAGCCACCTATGGGCGGCGAAAGATTGGGCAAAGTTGAGGCTCGATCTCGGGGGTGCGCTTGAAGATTAAGCGTGGCTCCTTCGCAAGAATCGACGAACGACTCGCAAGGCTTGCCGTTATTGAGCGGCATTATCTGCATCGGCCTTGCCCCATCTCGTGGGCGTTCGGAATTATTGTTGACGAGAAGCTCAAGGGAGTTTTGACGATTGGCCGACCGTGCTCACGAACGGTTTGCGAGGGGGTCTGTGGTCCTGACCGCGCTGCCGATGTTTACGAACTCAATCGGCTGTGGTTGGACGAAGGTCTCCCGTGCAACGCTGAGAGCCAGTTCATTGGAAGGTGTCTGCGAGAATTGCGAAAGGAACATCGTCACATGATTCTCGTTTCTTATGCGGACACGAAACCGTCTGAGGGAGCAGCCGATGGACATATTGGGTACGTGTATCAAGCCACGAATTGGGTTTATACGGGAACCTCGACTCCGTTCGCGGACAGAGTGCGTGGGGAGATGATCGAGCGTAGCAGCAAGCACCGATACGTGTTCTTTTTGAACGCTGCTGACAAAAAGCTCCTGCAATGGGAAATACTTCCGTATCCCAAGCGATCAAACAGGGGCACGAGTGGCGAGAAAGCCCATCTCAAGAGTGTTTGCCGCTTCGAGTTTCTTCCATACACAAAACACCGCGCAGCCCCAGAAGTGACTGCTGCCGGATCTGCGCCCGTTGTGCGCGTCGATGATGCAGGGGTATTGCTCGCGTCTAGTTCATGCCCGCAGGAAAACGTCTACTCCTGCGATGGGCATACGGGCTTAATTGGCAAGCTCCCGCTGAGCGGAGCGAACGGGCTTCCTTGCGAAATGGAAGAACTCTGAGGAGCACGGTCGGACTGGTCCCCTCCGAAACGCAACGCGGCAGATGCGGGCGAGAAGAACACTCGGACCGGGAATGGTTATTTGGGCTGCTTTACAAAAAAGTCTGGCGGCAGCGGCGTGCCCTTTTCATGTCTGTCTATGATCGCTTGCACTCTGTCACCGTGCTTATCGCAATACCATTGCTGGTGAATCTTTATGGACGCTGGTTTATCGCACAGCACCTCGTCGCAGTCTGGTTCTTGGACGCCGCCTTCGCAGCGGCAGCCTTTCACTGTGAACTCGCAGTAGTGGTTCATAAGTCTTCGACTCGGCGATTGGTGTTGTGGTGCGGCGGCATTTGTGCTCCCATTCCAGCCAGTGTTCACCAGCGTCATTCCCGCTAGGACATTCCTTCCCGCAGTCAGCGACGAAGCGAGCCCGGTCGGCGTGCCATCTGTCGTAGGTTCATATCTCGTTCCACTCGTCCAGAAGCTCGGGGTAGGCATGTTGTACCTCGCGAATCATGTCTTTCGCAGACTCGATTCGGATGTGCGAGTCGTCCTCGCCTGTATATAAAATGACGCCGATTGCCACAGCCATCAGCCGCGCTAGGGCAAGCTCTTTGCGCCTATGCTCGGACAGTTCGGGTCCGTCCGAGATGCTGACCGCGAGGTCTATTCCGTACATGTTGATCTCCAATTCTTCTAGGGTCAAACCTCAAAACACGTCCGTCTCGCGCAGCCCGTGGCGCTCAGCCAGCGCACCGAGTTCTGGATTATCCACTTCAACACCCTCGACCACGTTCCCGACGCCATCGTGCAGCCACAGCTTGCCATCGCGCCACTCGAACTCCGACGAATACAGGTCAATCTGTGCGCTCGGAAACGACCACCACCGACCGCCTATGCTGATCATTTCGTCTGAGTTTTGTGATGCCATACTGTTCCTCCGCTGGTCAGCTTTCACCGCCCCTAAACAGGTGGGTACGCCGACGTGACCGTGAGGTTCAACCGTCGTCCGAGGTCCGGGTGCCGCGCAAGCAGCCTTGCAAAGTTCCGCCGCGCCCTCGCTGGCGAACACGTCGGATCAACAAACGGGTGCTGCCCAATCATCGCCCAGCGCCTCATTTTCTTGGCGATCAAGATTTCTCGAATTTCTGGTCGTGCGTGCATCTTTTCGATTTCCTCCAGCAGCACTGGCTCCGAAGCCCGCTTTCGCGATGATTCAACCCTCGGCGCGGCGGGACTCAGGTCTGATTTTTTCGGCAAAGATGGCAATTCTGTCGGTCTGGCAAATTGCCCCAGCCTTCTGGAAGCGCCAAAACTCTGCTCTACGAAAAGGATTTGAAAGTTCGGGAACTGACCTTGAGTGGTACGGCAAAGTGCCAAATTCAGGCGTGAGTAGACCGCACTTGTTCATTCCGAGTGTGAATAGTCGGACGACCAGCCGTCCGGCTCCCACTCTTCGCTGGAGGACTCCAGCGTTGGGGACCCTTCTTCTCGCTGCTGTTCCTCTTCGAATTTCTTCTTGTTGGCACGGAGCCTCGGAAGATCGTCCTCGTCGTAAAGCTCGGGATCAAACGAGTCCCGAAGTAGCTCGATGAACTCGGCTCTCTCTACATCAGTTAATTTGGTGAACTTCATCTTTTCGTCTCCTCAGAACGTGTGGGGCTCAATATTTCAATACTGCCTAACGTGGCGGCTGCAACCGGGCGAGTCGGCGCTGCGAAAGATCACGAGTTTGGTCGAGTCCGTGAAACTCCCATGCCACGTCATACGCGCCAAGCCACGGAAGGGCAGATGCCGCCCATTAGCGCGACCAGTTTCGAGTTTCTAGCCTCAGGTCAACCTTGAAGACTCTCCCCAAAAAGCACGAGTGCCGTATAAGGGGTACCGCAGCAGAACCATCGAGGAAAACCTCTCTCCTTACCAGCGTCCTTACTAATTGCGAAACGAACAACTGACTTACTTTTTAAGTACATACAAACCCTTTTGCTGCGGCACCTATATATGGCTCCTTAACACCTTACTTCCGCCCTCTTTTTAGTAAGGACGATTCGCTTCCTTACTAGCCGATCCACTCCACCCAAGCCTCGTCGTCCACCCAGCGGTCGGTTTTCCCGTCGTCCGACAGCTTGCGCTCCAGCTTGTACGCCAGATGCCCGTCCGCCACAAGGCTCTCGATTGCCTTCTCTGTGCTCCAGCCGAAGCGGAACCATTTGCCGTCGTTCGCCGCGCCCTTCCACCGGATGTAATAGCGTTCCTTGCCGTCCACGATGGCTATAGCCGCGTGCTTGGTGTTCTTCTGCTCGTGGATCAGATTCTTGGTGCGCTTCTCCATTTCTTTCATGATCAGTTCCTTGAACTCGCCCAGCGTGATCGTCTTTGCCCGCCCTGAGGCGAAGACAAGCCGTATCTCGTGCTGCCAGTCCATGAACGCGACCGCAAAATCCCAGTCTGATTGCTCGACCAGTTCGTGCCCTTGCGCTAAGGCACAAACTACGGCGATCTTGCCCGCGTGGTGCAGGTCGCGCCCGCTAAGGTCTTTCTTCGGCTGCCACGCTAGGTACTGCTCCCTGACACCCGGAGCCCATCCGATCACTTTAGAGTCGTGCAGCATGTTCGCCAGCGTCGTTCGGCGATCTATGGTCACCGGACCGAAGTCCAACTGCTCCTCGCGGGTTTCGCCGAACTCGTACAGCGAAGCCTCTGGCTCCCAGTCGCAGGTGGCACGCAAGTCCACACGCCTTTCCGCGAAGCCGAAGATCATCCTCGACCCGGTGCCGTGCATGCTGCGCTCGCCGAACGCTAGGCGGAAGGCGGTTTCGTCTATTTCGCCGTCGCCCACCGGGAGCCCGGACAACCAGCTTACGCGACAGTCCACGGTCTGCGTGTTGCGGAACTTCGCGTCCTCGTAAACTTTGCGGTTGTGATCCCAATAGTGCTGCATCGCCCTGAGCACGCTGCTGGTCTCGCCCTTGCTTTTGTCGAGCGTTTCTTCTAGTTCGTAGGTAACGATGCACCGACGCCATGGTCCGGGCGTCCGCGTCGGATTTTCCTTCGTGCCGGGTTTGTCGCCGAGGTGCTGGGAAATGCTGCGCTCGCCGGATGGGGCGTAGTTCGACCAGATGCGCCCCTCAGATTCCCGCAGCCCGAGGACGTCGATGCTGCGGTCTATCGCCGTGTCCTTGCCAGCACCCACCATCGTGAGCAGCGTCGTGAACAGGTTTATTCTCTGTCCGCACATCTTGTCTTGGCTGGGTATGGAGCCGATGAGCGTCAGCAGCGCCGGGACGACCAAGCCGGGATCGATCCCGCCCTCGCACGCCTGCTCCACCAGCCTTTTCAAACGCCCCTCGGGGATCGCCTCGTAGGGGAAGCGAAGCTGCGGGTACTTGAGTCCGCCCTCTTCTGGCTCGTCGGCTTCGGTCGTCGGCTGGACGCCCATCCCGAAGGCTACCTTCTCTATCTCCGCCTGCTCCTCCGGCGTGATGGCGTCACATTTCTTGTACTTGCGGGCGTCCGCTAACTTCGCTTGTGGCGTGATTCTCCTGTAGCAGCCGACGCAAAAGGCGCTGTCCGGCTTCCTCGGCTCCTTGTGACAGCCAGTGCATGGCTCCGCGTGCCCGTTAGTCTTCGCGGGCGCGAGAGCCTTGGGTTCAGCTTGCATCGACCGCAAGAAGCCGTCGTCGCCGTTGCGGGGCTTGTGCGCATCGCAGCCCTTGCAAAGCTGGGATTTCTGCTTGCCGGGGAAGCCCGCCTTGTTGACGCCGCACTTCTCGCACAGGCGGTTGTCCCAGCACGTCTGGCAGTAGTCGCTGCTCTCGTCGCGCCTCGGGTTGATCTTGCAAAACATGCACGGGCTCGGCGTCGAGCGCACCGACGTCTCGTCCGCTTGAAGGAGTGCTTTGCGTGTCGTTTCAATATCGTTGAGTTCTGTCATCATGCACCATTTCGTGTCCCGCACCTTTGCGCCTGCCGAGGCGTGCCGTTGAAACCTTGACGGGGCGGGTAGGTGCAAGAAGGAACCCGCCCCCGGTTTGATCTCTGGTCGCCCAGTGATCCGGCACTTATGAATACCGTAGTCAGGGAAATTTCTAGCTTTTCCTCCGACTGCGCCGCCCTCTCGGTCGCCGGGGTAGACCAAGCTCCTCGCGCCAGCCAGTAAGTGTGCGCACGGTCACGCCCAGCGCCCCAGCTATTGCTGAATACGTGTAGTTCTGCCTGTGCAGGTCGGCGAACCGCTTCTTGAGGTCTCTGTAGTAGGTCGATGCGTTCACAATTAAGAGGTCGGTAGCTTCCCAATTTCCCTTAACTGTCATTCCCAATTTCCCGCTTACCGGGTCCGTAGGTAGGAGGGTCTTATGGCAAAACTAGAAAGACCGAGATGCGAGTTCAGGGGCGCAGCGCCCCACCCGGCTAGCCCTGCCTACCTACTGGTGTGGTTCCTTCAGTCGAGCGTTCAGGTGAAGTGGTCATGCGCCGCCCACAGGTTTAGCTTTGGCGGCAAGAAGGGCTATTGGGTCGGCAGGGTTGAGGGATACGAGGACAACGAGGGCGAACGCCTGCGCACGGAGGAGCTTTGCGCCCTGCTGGACATGCCCGAGGAGTACCGCTTGGGCGACAGCGGTGACGAGGAACTGCCGGAGGACGTTTAGTCCGCAGTAGAACCGTGCCAGCCCTTTAAGGCAAATACGGATCGGCGGTTTGTTCCGCTTGATGCCACAGACCATCTATCTTCGAAGGCCATTGGGCTTCGGGAATGTCGTTGAGGTATTTCTCAACCTCAGCGATTTTGGTCTCGATCTCTTTGTATCCTTCACCTGAAGGATCAAGGATCGCTCCATGAAAGCCTGCCCACATCTTTGCCGTCTTCAGTTTCTCTAACGCTGATTCGCCGCGTTCGCGGTTCTTTAGTTGTTGAGTGCTCATTTGTTCGCTCCTGTTTAGTTAGATGACACGAGACGTTTCGCGTATCTCGATCTTTCTGGCTCGAACGGGTGGTTACCTTAGCTGCCCAGATGCCGCACCGGGCGGGGCTTCTCACGCGGCAGCTTACAGAGAGTTTTTCGAGCCTCCGTTATTTCCCCAGCGTGCAAGAGACGCCGCTGGAAGGGACTCAACGACAAAATTTGTCACTTCAAGTCGTTCGACTCTGCAACTTGATACGAAAGAGGCTGCTTAGCATCTAACTGGATGACCGATAGATCGTGGCAGCCTGTGCGGATGGACGGAAACCAGCGTCCTAGCCGCCGAACTAATACCGGGGTCAGGCGTCAGCGGCGTGCGATTCGCAAAATCGTAAGAGCCGGATTTAAGACGTAAAAGGTTCTGGGGGTGCGCTCTTGGTGATTCCTAATGCCAAGGTGTGCCCGTGTCCTCAACTGAGTTCCACCACAATTCGCTTCGCCCAAACCGACCGTCCCGGTCCGATTCCGGCGACAACGCAGCCTTACATCGCATGCGAGAAGATTCCGCGACTTCTGCGGTTCTGACTCAACGCTCCAACTCCATGTCAGCTTCGACGTTGACCTCTCGGCCTTTTGACTACGAGGTGTTAACATCCGCAGAACTGGCGCAACGGCTCAAGGTCAAGGAATCTTGGGTCGTAGATCAGAGCAAGCGGTCACGCACCTCTGATCCCATCCCAATATTCAGGCTCGGGAAGCATCGGCGGTATCGCTGGGGCTCCCCGGAGTTGAATGCTTGGCTTGACCGTCGTGCTGGCTACAACACACAACAACGCAAGGCTGGGTCCTCACGAAATGGAGGAACCATGTGATGAGAGCCCAGCAAGGAAGTCTGTTTAGGTCCCACGGTGCGTGGTACGTGAGGTATCGCGAGCGTGGGGAGAAGAACCCGGTTGCCCATCGGTTGGCCAGTCTGACGGAATACCCCAAGAAGAGCGAGGTCATCCCGTTAAAGAACGAGTTCATGGACAGGCTCAATCGGATCGGCTTCACATCAGAAGCCGGGGTTAGCATCGTTGATTTCGTGGAGAATGTTTATTTCCCCGCGATTGAGAAGAGGCTGGCTATGAGCACGGTTAAAGGCTACAAGGATTCTTGGCGATGTCACATCAGAGATCGCGTTAAGGGTCGAGTCAGGGACTTCAGAACCGTGGACGGCGAAAACCTAATGAGCAAAATCGAAGACGCGAACAAGACGGAAATTGGCGACTTGGCGCACGGGACGTACACACACATTAAGGTGACGCTTTCTGCGATGTTCACGTTTGCCAAACGTAAGGGTATCTATGACGGCGTGAACCCAATGACCGGAGTCACGATCCCCAAGGGCAAAAGGCACGGGCGGAAACGCCTTGCCTACACTCTTGAGGAGGTGGAAAAGCACCTTGAGCTTTTCTCCGGCAAGAAGCCCATCGTCATCCTCACCGAGGATGGCGCGTACACTCCCGAGATCGCTCAGAGTGTCGTCCGGGCGACTATCGGAGTGGCGGCATTCGCTGGTTTGCGTCAGGGCGAGATTCGGGGGCAATGGTGGGAAGACGACGACGGGGATATTCTCAATATCCGGCGCTCGGTGTGGAGGACTCACCTCAAAGATGAGACCAAAACCCACGAGGATGCTGAGGACCCCGGATTCGTTCCAATCATCCAACCTCTTAGGCTCTTGCTCGACGCGATCAAACCAGAGAATGCCTCTGGCTGGATGTTCCCGAACACGATTGGCGGGGCGTTGGATTTGGACAACCTCGCTGACCGCGTGATCAAACCCGTTTTCAAGGTAAATGGGCTGGAGTGGAAGGGCTGGCACGCATATCGTCGCGGTCTAGCCACGAACCTTCATGAACTCGGAGTGCCGGACAAAGTGATCCAAGCTATCCTGCGCCACGAAGATGTCAGCACGACGCAGAGAAGCTACATCAAGACGGTGCCCCAAGTTGTGACCGACGCCATGAATCAGTTGGAGGCAAGAATAGCTCGTGCAGCAGTTGTGCAGCAGGTCGCGGTGAACTGATCGCAAGTGCTTGAAAGAATGGAGCCGACGAGCGGACTTGAACCGCTGACCTGCCGATTACGAATCGGCTGCTCTACCAACTGAGCTACGTCGGCTTTGATTACGGTTCACGCGGACTTTTGCGATTTTAACAGAATGTAGTGTTTTCGCGTTGTCCACGCCGGGGTTGTTGCTATCGAGACAAGCTGCGACTTGGCTCTCCGCGCCGCCTGCCTTTACACTGGAATAGTGAAGATTGCGCTGGGGCAGATCAATCCCACCGTGGGGGATTTCGCGGGGAACGCGGCGAAAATTATTGAATGTTCCCATCGTGCCCAGACCGCGGGCGCGGGATTGATTCTTTTCCCGGAACTGTCTGTATGCGGCTACCCGCCCCGGGATTTAGTGGAGCGCGCCTCTTTTGTTCAACACAACCGCGAGACTTTAGATCGTATTGCGAGCGAAACCCGCGGCATTGCTGTCATTTGCGGGCTGGTAACTCCCGCCCACGCGGAGAGCGGCAAGTCGGTGATGAACTCCGCCGCTCTGCTGAAAGATGGCAGGATGGCGTTCTTGCAATCCAAGATGTTGTTGCCCACCTACGACGTGTTCGATGAGATGCGCAATTTTGCGCCGGGAAAGAGTCAGCTTCTATTTCCGTTTTGCGGCAAGCAGATGGCGCTCACCATTTGCGAGGATGCCTGGAACGATAAACATTTTTGGAACAAGCGGCTTTACACGTTCGATCCGGTGGAGGCTCTAGTTCACGCCGGCGGCAACTTCCTGCTGAACATTTCTGCCTCTCCCTTCTGGCTGGGAAAACGCGAATTGCGCCGGAACATGCTGGCCACCATCGCGCGAAGTTACAAAGTTCCCGTTGTCATGGTCAACCAGATTGGGGGCAACGACAGCCTGGTCTTCGACGGTTCCAGCCTGGTGTTCAATCCGGCGGGAGAGGTGATCGCGCAAGGGAAATCGTTCGAGGAAGACATCATCTATTTCGACTCCGATCAACTTACAGGGGAGATGCATAGTCAGATCGAAGGCGAGGAGGCTAGCGCATATTCCGCGCTGGTGCTGGGGACGCGGGACTATGTGCGCAAGTGCGGATTTCAGCAGGTGATTGTCGGTTTGAGTGGCGGCATCGATTCGGCGCTCACCGCGGCCATCGCGGCCGACGCGCTCGGACCGGAGAATGTGATCGGTGTGGGCATGCCCGGGCCGTATTCATCGAGCGGTTCGATTGATGACACACGCTCTCTTGCCGAGAACCTCGGCATCCGTTTCGAACTGCTGTGCATTGGCGATATTTTCGAGAGTTACAAAAAGACTTTGGCCGAGGTGTTCGCCGGACGCAAAGAGGATGAGACGGAAGAGAACATCCAATCGCGGGCTCGGGGTACGCTGCTCATGGCGCTTTCCAATAAGTTCGGAGCCATCGTGCTCAGCACAGGCAACAAGAGCGAGTTGGGCGTGGGCTATTGCACTCTGTATGGGGATATGGTAGGCGGGCTAGCGGTGATTTCAGATGTGCCCAAGACGCTGGTCTATCGTCTCAGCCGTTACGTGAATTCGCGCCGTCCGGTAATTCCTCAGGCCAGCCTGGACAAGCCGCCGTCGGCCGAGCTGCGCCCCGGCCAGATGGACAGCGATACGCTGCCGCCCTACGAAGTGCTGGATGCCATTCTCGAAGACTACGTCGAGGAGTCGCACACCGCGGATCAGATTGCCGCCGAACGTGGCTTCGATGTTAGTCTGGTTCGACGCGTCATTCGCATGGTAGAACGCAGCGAGTACAAGCGGCAACAGGCGGCCCCGGGGCTCAAGATTTCGGCGAAGGCATTTGGTTATGGCCGGCGTTTTCCCATTGCCGCCAAGTCGGATGTTTAATGAGTTTGCCGCAGCCTGAGACGGAGCAAGCTCCGTCTCTACTGTAGAAACGTTGCTTGCAACGTCTCCGCGGGGGAAGATAAATCGATGTCAACTGAAAGGAACGCATGTATCGTCGATTGAAATGTCTTTTTATCCTGCTCTTCCTGCTAACGCTGGCTGGGGCGCAACAAGAATCTGCCGCGCCTCATGCCGCCGCCAAAAGCGCCAGCCCGAATATTCCTTCCGAAGAAACCGTCAATTCTTTCCTGCATGAGTGGTTCGGATATGACTCTTTGCTGACTTGGAAGATCGTGAGTATCAAGCCCTCTGAAATTGAAGGGCTCTCCGAAATAAACGTGGCGCTCAGCGGTGCTCAGGGTCAACAAGCGCTCAAACTGTACGTTACTCCGGACGGCAAGCATGCGGTAAACGGAGAGATTATGCCGTTCGGCGCTCATCCCTTCGCCGCGGCGCAAAAAGAGCTGGAACGAGGGTTGAATGGGCCGTCGCGCGGCCCGGCCGATGCCCCGGTGACGGTGGTAGATTTTAGCGACCTGCAATGTCCGCACTGTAAGGACGCGCACCCCACCATCGAAAAGCTGATTTCCGAAGACAAGAATGTTCGCGTCGTCTTCCAGAGCTTCCCCCTTCCCATGCATGATTGGGCCGCCAAGGCGGCGGCTTACGCGGACTGTGTCAACCGCAGTTCAAGTGACGCCTTCTGGAAGTTCGTTTCCAGCGTTTACGGCGCACAAACCGACATCACCGCCGCTAATGCGGACGAAAGGTTAACCGCACTTGCCGACAGCGCGGGAGTGAAGGGTACCGAGATTGCCGCTTGCGCTGCCAAACCCGAAACGACTTCTCGGGTGGAAAAATCTGTGGCTTTGGGAAAAGCGGTGGATGTCAACAGCACGCCCACGCTGTTCGTCAACGGTCGCAGAATCCCTGCCGTGCCCTACGAAGTTCTCCAAAAACTGGTGGATTTCGCTGCCAAGGAAAATACTCAGGCTAAGAAGTAAAACGTCTACGATTTCGGCGTTCCAGAGGAATCAAGAAGATTAGAGGGGAGATGCACGCACGGCAAGCGTTGATTACTGGCCGCCCTTGGGCAGCCACACTTCCTCGCTCTGGCCCGGACTGAGATCAATCACATGAGGTGTGATCACCAGCAGCAGCTCATCGGTTTCATCCGTCTTGCTGTTGGAGACCATTATTTTATTGATCCCCGGAACTGCTCCGAGCCCGGGAATTCCATTCAGGCTGAGTTGCTCGCTTCGACTGAGCGAACCCGCAACCAGGGCGGGTTCTCCATCCACCAGATTGATGTTGCCCTTGTACTCGCGATTCGCGATTACCGGCACGCCGTTTATGCTCTGTCCTGCCAGCGTGCGGAAGTCCATCTCGAATGTAAGTCCTACGTCCGAATTAGGATGCACCGCGGGTTTTACTTTGAAGGTCAAACCGAGATCCTCATAGGTGAACGAAGGGAAGGGCGCCTGAAAGCTGCCATTCTGCAGCACCGATGAGATGGCCGGAGTGTTGAAGACGGGCGCGAAACTCGCGTTCAGAATCGGATAGCGCGAGCCCATACGAAATGTCGCCTCATTCCCCTGGGCCGCGCGCAGGGTCGCGTGCTCCAGCGTCTTTACTAGACTCTCGTTCAGTGAAAGCTCCGCGCTCAAGTGGTCCAAACTTAATCCCATGAGGGTCAAACCACCGCCGAAGGTCGCGTATGGCTGGTTAAAAATCGAACTCTGCTGCCCCTGCAATTGCGAGAGCAACCCGGCAATGCCTTGGGAATTGGCCTGGTTGATGCCACCGCTCGAGATCAATTGATTAATCAAGCTCTGAATGTTTTGTCCGCCCAGTCCGCCAAGCAACCCAGTCAGCGCAGCCAGCGCGCCCCCTGGAATATTGATCAGCGTGAAATTGTTGGGAATATGCATTCCCATGTCCCGCGCCAACTTGTGGTCGATCTCAAATACCTGGATGTCCAGCATGACCTGAGGACGCGAAACCCCAAAGTTCTCCAACAACTTGGTCACCGCATCCAGCACGCCCACGGGTGCACGCACCACAAGCCTTCCGCTTTGTGGCTGCTGCGCGGTGAACCGGATATCGAAGATGGTCCGCAGCAGAGTCATCATTTCATTCAACTCTTGCGGCGTCGTAGCTCCGGGCAGGTAAAAGGTGCGCATCGCCATGTGGTCGAACTGGCGATGGTTCTCCGCGTTGTTCCGTGCCAGGAAGATTTCCTTTTCCGACAACGGAACCCAGAAAGTCGCGGTCACGTCACAGGCCGTTCTCATGGCGGTGAAGAAGTCGACGCTCTCCATGTCGAAATGAACTCGCTTGGAGGGAACGGATTCATCAAGCTCCGCGGTCAAACCGAACGCTTGAGCCACCTGATTGAGGAGCGCGTGCGAGTCTCCCCGAAAGTGAAATTCATGGAGAGCCGGGTTGGGCAGGACGTGAATCTCCAACGATTCAGCTACTACGCTCGGCACGCCCGTCGTTTTTGGCCTCCACTCTCCCATTGAATCGCGAAGACGCTGCTGGGCAAATTCATTTTGCGGATCAAGATTCGATGCGCTGCGAAACTCGGCCTGCGCTTCCACCAGCTTTCCCTTGGTCAGATCGTCGTTCCCGTGCTTGATGTGGTCGTAAACCAATTGCTGGCGAACCATGGCCAGAGCGGTCACATATTCAAGGTTCTTGGGCACCAGCCGGGCTGCAGTGTCGAATTCCTCGAAGGCTTCATCGAAATGTTCCGCTTTCTGCAGCTTCAAGGCTTTTTCGAAAGCAGTTTTGGACTTTTTCAGATCCGCCTTTGAGGGATTGCATGCGGGGTCGCTCGCTTGAGGGCAGGGAAGCACGGCAAGATTCTGCGGCTCATCGGCGGCGTAAGCTGCCACCGCGAGGACCGCAATGGCCACAGCGGACCATCCCCGGCGCATGCACATGCTCCGATTGTAACCGGGAATCGACCGTGCCGAACTACATCCAGCAGGGTCCTGTACCTTCGGTTACCTGGTTGGAACGGAAGAATAGGCTGGACTTGCAAGGAAAGCACTCAGCATTCAGCACTCAGCAATAACACTTGGCACCGGAATCTTCATATAGAAAAAACTGGAAGGGCTGAATGCTGAGTGCTGAATGCTGGTCCAGGGCTGATTCGCAAAGGTACACGGTTGGAAAGTTAACAAATTTGGCGTATAAAAGTTAGTTGCGGTGCGCGCAGTGCTCCCCTCCGTGCGGCCACAACGCATCCCATAGCTCGAGCGAGGAAGCATGTCTAGTGTGACTACCGCGCACCCCTCCAAAGGCCTGGAGGGTGTAGTCGCTACCACCTCCGGAATCTGTTACATCGATGGAGACCAGGGTGTTCTGGCCTACCGCGGCATCGATGTTCACGAGCTGGCCGATCATTCCACTTTCGAGGAGACCTGTTATCTCCTGTGGTATGGCCGCCTGCCCTCAGCGCAAGAACTGAAAGAAATTCGGGGGCGCCTGGCCGAAGAACGCAAACTCGATCCGGCAATCATTAATGTGCTGAAGTCCGCACCCAAGCATGTTGTCCCGATGGACGTACTGCGCACCGCCGTATCCTCTCTTTCCTTCTACGACGTCGATGAGCGCAATAACGATCACGAGGCCAACATTCGCAAGTCGATCCGTCTGACTTCGCAGGTTGCTATGATCGTCTCCAGCTACGATCGCATTAGAAAAGGAAAGCCGGTTGTAGAACCCGACAAGTCTCTGTCCCACGCCGCGAATTTTCTGCTGATGCTGAACGGCGAGAAGCCCTCGCAGACCGCCGAGCGCGCGCTTGACATCGCCCTGATCCTGCACGCCGACCACGAGCTCAATGCTTCCACTTTTGCTGCACGAGTCACCGCCGCCACACTTTCAGATATGCACTCTGCCATCGTCTCCGCCATCGGCTGCCTTAAAGGCCCACTGCACGGCGGAGCCAACGAGGCCGTGTTCAACATTCTCAAAGCGATCGATCGTTCGGGTTCCGACCCGGTCGAGCACATCAAGAAAATGTTGGCGGAGAAAAAGAAGGTTCCCGGATTCGGCCATCGCGTCTACCACACCGAAGATCCGCGAGCCACGCATCTCCGCAAAATGTCCGAGGACCTGGGGAAATCCAGTGGCCAGCCCAAGTGGTTCGAAATGTCGCACGCCATCGAAAAATTCATGAAGGCCGACAAAAAACTCAACGCCAACGTCGACTTCTATTCCGCCTCGACGTACCACACGCTGGGAATCGACGTGGACCTGTTCACACCGGTGTTCGCTGTATCGCGAATCAGCGGATGGACGGCGCATGTAATCGAACAACTCGACGATAACCGGCTCATCCGGCCCCGCGCCGATTACATCGGCCCGCCCTACCCGCAGCATTGGGTGCCGTTCGACAAGCGTGTGTAAAACGCACACTCTTGTCGCTGTCGCTGACCCAAGCCTGCGTGGCAGCGGGCGACTCGCCCGCCTGCAGAAAAAGTCAAATGTAGACGTCCACTGAGCTAGCCCCGTCAGGGGCGAAAATATTAGGCCCAGGACGGCAGCCCTGGCTAAGCAAAGAAATCAAGGTTCACGCCCCGCACGGGTGCCGCCCAGCGAATCCATCCGCAACTTTCAAAGCCGTCAGAAACTTTTACAAACGTGTGACGCCTCCGTGACATGCGCTGCGTTCGCCAGCTCTACGATGTGCGAGTCCGGCTCTACCCCAGTCTGGTTTGTTTAACAACATAAGCCCGGCGGTTGAGCCGCTACGAAGGAGAATTCCACATGCAACGTCGCACATTCGCTATCGCAATTTGCCTTGGACTTACACTGATGTTTGGCTCCAGCGTGGCTCTGGCGCAGTACCAACTTACCAATCTGGTTTCCAATCAAGTAGGAACAGCAAAACATACCGATCCGTTGGTGGTGAATGCCTGGGGGCTGGTTCACCCACCCACAGGACCCTTCTGGATCAGCGACAACGGCAGCGGTTGGTCCACGCTTTACACCGGCGCCGGAGTCAAGCAACCCCTGGAGGTATTGATTCCCAGCACCGGTGACGACGCACCGGGCTCGCCCACCGGTATTGTCTTCAATGGATCGCAGGAGTTTCAGGTCCAGGGATGGCCGTCGATCTTTCTCTTCGCCACCCTCGATGGCAGTATCAGCGGGTGGGCGCCACAGTCGAATCCCAATGCGGCCATTATTGCAGTCACCACTCCTGGCGCTGTGTATACCGGGTTGGCGATCACCAGCAATACGTCAGGGAATCTACTGTATGCCGCCGATAACGCCAACAATAAGGTTGACGTCTATGACGGCACTTTCAAGCTGAAGACTTCATTTACCGACACCACGCTGCCGAAAGGATTCGCGCCATTCGGCATTCAGGACTTCGGTGGTCTGCTCTATGTTACTTTTGCCAGTTCGTCGGGTGGCGCCGGTGGTTTCATTGACATCTTCAGCGAAGAGGGAGTGCGCTTGAAGCAACTCGCCCAAGGCGCGCCCCTGAATCAACCTTGGGGCTTGGCGGTGGCGCCCAAGAACTTTGGACCGTTGAGCAACGCCCTGCTGGTCTCCAACAACACCAACAGTGGCACCATCAATGCCTTCAACGCTGTAACCGGGCAGTTCGTAGGCACAATCAAGGACACGAGCGGCAAGGTGATTCATATTGACCAGCTCTGGGGAATTGATTTTGGTGGAGGAGACGCAAACAACGGCGCTACCAACCAGCTCTTCTTCACCGCAGGTCCCGATAACAATCTGGCAGGCACGTTCGGGGTAATTGCGTTTCAGTAACTCGGAGATGTTTCATGCGCGCGTCTCGGCCGGTCCCTTGGGACTGGCCTTGACCTTTTCGAGGCTTCAGCGACCGTTTACTTTCCTCTAACAGTAATGGAAAGGGCTTTGCGGTCTCGCCCGGTTTGTACTTCTTACAAATTGTCATCCCGACCGGAGCTTCTCATCCCCGAAGGGGATGAGAAGCGGAGTGGAGGGACCTGCTGTTTCCTCCTCGACGGGCGTCCTGATTGCATTTCCAGTCGCGGTGTTTAGCGCTTTTTCATGGACGCAATCCGCGGCATTTCCGCTGGCGGCTTGTCCGGAGGAAAATTTGCGCTCAGATAGTCGATGAACGAGTCTCGATCAGCCGGATCCACCAGGGCACCCCACTTAATCATTTTGTCGACTTCCTTGCCCCATGCGGCTTTGCTCAGGCGTTGCTGGACGATGATGCTGGCGTCGTGGCACTCCAGGCAGGCGGTTTGGACTTTGGCTTGAATCGGGCCCGGCGGTAGCTCAGGAGACTGTGCTCGAAGCGGCGGGATTGAACACATCGATAACAAGACCAACAGCGCTATCGCACAGAGCGGGCGTGAGCGCTGCGGCCTGAACGTAGGATCTTCGAGGGATCCTGCCGAGCTTTGCTCGGCCGCCCGGACGAGTGCGTCCGGGCCTACGCGGGCTTCGTGAAATCGTTTTTTCTCAGCTAGGCCAGATTGAATTCTTTTCAGAGTTTTTCTCAGCCCCCTAGGCTTGAACATGGATTTTCACCTGGTCGACGGCATTATACAAATAGCCGCTGGGATTCCAAACCGCGGTTTCGGGCTGGGTGCGGCCTTGACTATCGGTGGCACGCGCCATGATTGTGTAGTCTCCAGCCTTTGAGGCTTTCCATACATAGGTCCAGAGCCGCCAGGCGTACTTTGACTGGTCGCGGCCCAGCTGTGCCGGTTTCCAGTTTGCGCCGGAATCAGTGGAGACTTCAACGCGCACAATATCTGCCTCGCCCGCCCAGGCCACACCTTGGATATGCACGGAGCGCGACTTCAGAGTTGAGCCGCCGGTCGGCGTCGCAATGACGGACTTCACGCTCAACGCCGTGACAGCGTGTGTGTCGTCGGGATTCACGGGGTCGCCAGGCTTGACGGGGTGGTTGGGGAATCGGTATGCCGGCTTCATGAAGTTTCCGTCAAATTCCTGGTCGAGGACTTTGATTTCGCTGAGCCATTTGCAGGATGCAGCGCCGATCCAGCCGGGCACTAGAGAACGTGCGGGAAAGCCATGATGTTTGGTGAGCGGGGCGTCGTTCATGTGCGTGGCAATCAAGGTATCGCCATCGATCGCTTTGTCGATTGGAATGCTGCGAATGAACGGTGGCACTTTGCCGGGAACTTCATCCAGGCCGTGAAACATCACGTGCTTGCCGGTGGGCTTCACCCCGGCACGTTGCAGGAGCGCGCGCAATTGGGGGCCGCTGAAACGTGCGGTTCCGACTGCTCCTTTTTGCCACTGGATGCCTGGAACATGAGGTTCTTGGAAGGCGCGTCCATTGCCGGCACATTCGAGGGTATTGGTTACCCTGTGCCGTTCGAGCTTGGCCAAATCCGCGAGACTCACAGTCAGCGGCTTCTCCACTTCCCCGCTGATGGTCAGCCGCCAGGAGTCCGCATCCAAGCTGCTGGGCTCGTGCATGTGATTGCGCACGAAGAAGTGCGGTACGGGAGTGATCCAGGAAGTAAAAAATTCTGGCGGTGTCTCCAAATCGAGGAAGCGGACCGATCGGACGATCAAGTCTTCTTCACCAGGAATCTGCACCGCGGAATCGTTCGTTGCCCAGGTGAGCAGTGAAGGAATAGTGCCGGCGGCAGCAATCGAGCCGGAAACTTGTTTGAGAAAATCGCGTCGCGAAATCATTTTCAGGCCTTTGCCAGCGATCGGGAGAGCTCCAGACATCATCTGTCTGAGGCCGGAGCCAATGTAAATGCTCTTCGGTTGTGAGTCAAAACCAATCAGACAGCCAGGACTTCGCTGCCTTGGCTGACTGAACGTCCAATGGCGGAACGTCCCAACCCTAGTTCTATTTTCTCAGAACGCGATAGTCGGGCCATCCGCACGTTAGCACCACCGGCCCGGACAAAAGGAGAGAAGCCCAAATCCGGACCGGCGGCGTTTCCGAAGGGGAAACCCCTCAGAAAATTCAGTGGCTATTGCACCTGTTGGTCCCGCGTCATCGGCCGACGCGGGACCATTTCCGGTCTTAGGGCAAGTAGTAGCGGAACGAGGTGAAGACCATGTTGTCCAGGCCTTCCGGTGCGCCCGCTCCCGGGCCGACACCAGACCACGTCTGACGAGTCACATAAGAGTACTGCGTGCCGAACTGGAACCTGCCCCTGGGCCCGCTGTAGAAGCGGTACCAGAAGCCGGCCGTACCCTCGATGACCGCCCGCGTGTCACCGGTGCATTTGGAGAGCGAGCCTGGATTGAACCCCGCCGTAACCGCAATAGAAGGAGTCGTCTCAGTGGAGCAACCGGAGTTATTGAAAAGCGGCGATCCGTAGCCGACATACGTTTTCGTGTTGAAATCGTAATCGGAGGTCCGGCTGGCATACTCCGCTCCGGTGTACAGATAAACATCCAGTTTCTTGCCATGCCACTCCAGCGAGGCTAACCCCTGGTAATCCTTGATCAGGTCAGGAGTTCCGTTGGCATGAATCGAGAGATCGGAAAGCTGAGCTGCACCGTATCGCCCCACTCCGCTGCCTCCAAAACCGTGCAAACCGAAAACGATGTGTTTATCGAAGAAATTCCAGCGGGCGTTGGCTCCCACGCCGCCACCGTTTTTCGAGGCGTTAAAGGCACCCAAAGCGCTGGGACCTGTAACCTTGGGGTCGATCGGGCAAGGCCCAGTCTTGCCGATGGTGAAGTCTGCGCAAGGAAAGGCGCGGTCGCGGAACCGGTCGTACAGTCCGAAGACCTCGTAGTGCCCAAAACCCGGATCGAACGCAACCTTCGCGACGATATCCGGCGACGGGTTGAAGGAATATGTGGCTGCAGGGGTACAAGTAACGTAGTAGACGGGAGTGGTTGCGCCGGTTGGGGTATAGGAGTTGGTGGCGCAACCGGTGATAGCGTCGTTGTAGCTGTTGGTCGCGCCCGCCGAGCCGAGCAGGAAGTTGTCTGCATTGCCGTGAGAGGTAAGTGTAGCTTGCGAGTTTTCCACGGCTACGGCGACCGCTACCTTATGGTTGAAGTCTTTGGTCAGGCGAATTCCATACTGGCGCGCGAAAGTGAACCCGACGTTGTATCCCGGGTCGATGGTCATGGGCCGGGCATCGTTGGTCTTGCCGAGGTCATCGCTGGGGGCGATGCTCTGCTTATTTTCGGTCAACAGGCTCCACATCTGGCCACCGAGGAAGCTCCATCCATTATCGAATTTGGCTTGGCCCCACGCCTGGCGAAGACGGAAGCTGTAACTATTCGTCTGCGTGGCTGAGGATGTCGCGGCTGCTGAGAGAAAATCACCGGAGACATAGCTGGAGAGCTCTACATTCGCCAGACGCCCGTCGACGTACACCGTAGGCCGAGACTGGCGGGCGGAGCCGAAAAACTCTGACAGTTGGCTCTGCGAAGCGCCCGGCAGGGTCAGCGAATTGAAAGGTGTGGGCAGGTCTGCTGCGAGGGCTCTCGAGCGCCGCACGAATGCAGCTTCCGCGAACCCGCCTGGGGTAATGGAGATTCCTTTGAAGTGAATCGATATGACGGGACTCTCCAAGGGGTTCGGAGAGGTCTGCGGCGTCGTCTCCTGCACGTTAAGTCCGGCGCTCGGCGCACCATTTTGCTGAACCGCAGAAACGTTACTAACTTCCGCCAACTGTTGGGGAACGGCTTGAGTTTGGACTGCGTCGGTCTTGCCCGCAGCGTCCGGCGCGGGTTGCTGCGACTGTCCGGCCTGCATGCGCTGCAGTTGCAGTGTGAGTCGCTCAATCTGTTGCTGTTGCGCAGCCATGGCATCTTTCAAAGCCTGGACATCAGCTGCGGTAATCGGTGGCGGCGTGGGCGCAGGGGTGGTCTCTTTGGTAGCCGGTGCTCCTGATGCCGGGTTTTCTGCCCAAACGCTCGTGGTGAGAACCGCAAGCGTGAAGGCGGTGAGAAACAGGGTCTTAGTTGATTTCATGGAATTTCAATCCTCTCCTTTTTGAGTTTTTAGTCGAGCAACACACCCCGGGGGAGTAACAGCGGATGCATCGGTTTGGGCGGATACAAATCCGTTATTGCAACTATAATGATTATTATGATCGGTATAATAGAGATAGCTTGCCACTCCTATCCTGATTGCAACTGGTTTCGACGCTCCTATTGTTTTCGACTCCGGGGAGTCGAGTGCTTACAGAATTTACTAAAGACTAACAGCGCCCATTGACCCTGGAGCGAGCCTGCCGCTCTGGCAACGGAACTTTCTAATCAACGTTGCCCCGGCTTGGATTTCCGTGGACCACCATGGGCAGAATACTTGACAACTCACCCTTTTTCTTCCGCCGCTTGCCAGATTTCGAGACGTCCGCGGCCTTGCTGTTCATAATGTCAGCGAGCGTGGTGTGCTCGAGGATCTTGGCTGCGGCATCGCGCACCGCGAGGAAGACTTGATAGAGCGCGCGATGTTCGGCGTCGCGATTAATCAAACTGCGCAACTGTTCCGCATCGCCGAAGGGAGCCAGCGGACCATCAATCAGGCGGATAATCTCGCTCAAGTGGATCTCCGAGGGCTCGCGGCGCAACTGGTATCCGCCTTTGGCGCCACGGACGCTTTCGACCATGCGTGCGTTCTTGAGCTCCAACAGAATCAGTTCCAGAAATTTTTCTGGTAACGTTTCTTCATAGGCAATGTCGCGGATGCGAATGGCTCCTTGGTTGTAATGCCGGGCCAGCATCATCATCGCCTGTAACGCATACAAACCCTTTTGCGAGATTTTCATAAGCTGGAAAGTATGCCATAAACTCTATTGTTTTAATAGAGTTTATTAGCATCACGAACATTAGCAACTGCGATGCCAGGGTCGCATGATCGTTAGCAGATAGATAAGCGCTTTATTTTAAATTATTTGCATGGAATAGCACGGCGGAGCGCTCGGAGCCTGGGATGCACGACATTGCAGTTTGGCGGTAGACTCTTACGACATCAGGGAGAGCACGGGATGTGATGTTCGTCCTCGAAGGGTTCTACAGCTCGGCACTGTACAGGCGCAGCGAGTTCGTGATCACCGAAACCGAACTGAAGCTCATAACCACGGCGGCGAGGATTGGACTCAGCAACCAGCCAAAGAAAGGATAGAGTACGCCTGCTGCGATCGGCACACCAAGTAAGTTATAGATGAAGGCAAAAAACAGGTTCTGGCGGATGTTACGCATGGTGGCTCGGCTAAGTTTTCGGGCGCGAACGATACCTGCCAGATCGCCTTTCACTAGCGTTATACCCGCGCTTTCGATGGCGACGTCGGTTCCCGTGCCCATAGCGATTCCCACGTCGGCTTGCGCTAGCGAAGGCGCGTCGTTAATGCCATCGCCCGCCATGGCGACGGTGCGCCCCTCTTGTTGCAAACGACGCACTACTTCGGATTTCTTGTCGGGCAAAATCTCCGCTTCGAAGTCATCAATGCCGAGCTTACGAGCTACGGCCTCGGCCGTGGTGCGGCTGTCGCCAGTGAGCATGACGATGCGCAATCCAGCGGCTTTGAGATCGCGCAGTGCTTGCGGAGCGGATGGCTTGATGGGGTCGGCGATGCCGATCATCCCGGCTGGCCGGCCGTCTACGGCGACGTAGACGACTGTCTGGCCGTTGTGGCGCAGGTCTTCGGCAGTTTGCGCGAACCCGGCAAATGACATCGACTTCTGCAGAAAGAATTTCTCGTTTCCCACAGACACCGCTTTTCCATCCACCTTGCCACTGATCCCAAGTCCGGGATGGGATTGAAAGTCCGAAACCCCACCCACGGGGATGTTGTTTTTTGCGGCGGCAGCGACGATTGCGGAGCCGAGAGGATGCTCACTTCCCTGCTCCAGGCTCGCCGCGAGGCGCATCAGTTCTGTCTCGCTGTTTCCAGAAACCGCGACTACGGACTCGACGCTGGGCTTCCCTTCAGTCAGGGTGCCAGTTTTGTCGAATACCAGCGTGTCTACTTTCTCGAGGATCTCCAAAGCTTCGGCATTCTTGATGAGGACACCGGCTCGCGCGCCGCGTCCAGTACCAACCATGATCGCCATCGGCGTGGCCAGTCCAAGCGCACAAGGACACGCAATGATAAGCACGGCCACGGCGTTCACCAGGGCGTGCGCCAGACGCGGCTCGGGGCCCACGAAACTCCAAACGACAAATGTGAGCACGGCGATCGCGATCACCGCCGGGACAAACCAGGCGGCGACACGGTCGGCCAAGCGTTGAATTGGAGCCCGGCTGCGTTGCGCCTGACTAACCATCTGCACGATGCGAGCCAGCAGGGTTTCGCTGCCCACATGCTCGGCCCGCATCACAAACGACCCCGTAGCGTTGACAGTCGCTCCGATCACTCGGCTGCCAGGCCCTTTCGCCACCGGCATCGACTCGCCCGTGATCATCGATTCGTTAACCGCACTTGTCCCTTCAAGAACAATCCCGTCGGTAGGGATCTTTTCCCCGGGACGCACCCGCAGGCGGTCCCCAGGTTTTACCTGATCCAGCGAAATGTCCTGTTCCGTGCCATTGCGAAGAATACGCGCAGTCGTGGGACTGAGGCCGAGCAGTGCGCGGATGGCAGCACCAGTGCGGCTGCGGGCGCGCAGTTCGAGCACTTGCCCCAAAAGCACGAGGGTGACGATTGCGGCCGCAGCTTCGAAATAGACCGGCGTGTCTCCGTTCATGTCGCCGCTCAACCCACCACCGAACGACGGAGGAAATATTCCGGGGAATACGGTGGCGGCCACGCTGAAAAGGTAGGCCACCCCCGTGCCCATGGCGATGAGCGTGAACATATTGGTGGAGCGATTAACGATGGAAGTCCAACCGCGTTGAAAGAATGGCCAACCACCCCAGAGGACAACGGGAGACGCTAATGCCAGCTCGATCCAAGGCGCTAGTCCTGTTGACGCAGTAGGGTGCACACCCAGTCCCGCAGAACGGACCGCCATGTCCTCCATCGCAACAGCCAACAGCGGCACAGTAAGGGCAAGACTCACCCAGAAACGGCGCGTCATATCCAGCAATTCCGGGTTCTCTTCTTCGATTGCGCTAACCGTGCGCGGCTCGAGTGCCATTCCGCAGATGGGACATGCTCCGGGACCAGCCCGCACAATTTCCGGATGCATGGGGCACGTGTACTCTGTCCGCGTGGCGGCAACCGGAATCTCGCGCTCAAGCGCCATGCCGCAACTGGGACAAGGTCCGGGCTTACTGGCACGGACCTGCGGGCACATCGGGCACAGATAGTTTGCTTGCTCTGCGGACTTTTTCGGTTCTGCAGCCGGGGTCACCGGAGCATGAGCGTGGTGAATGCCCGGCGAGCCTAGGGTTACCAGAGAAGAAGGTGTACCCGTAGCCAGATATTTTTCAGGACTCGCTCTGAATTTTTCAGCGCAGTGGCCACAACAGAAGTAGTGAAACTTCCCCGCGTGTTCAAGCCTGTGCTTGGCCGTCGTGGGATTTACATTCATCCCGCAAACTGGATCCTTCACCACCGTTGCAGACTTGGAGAGATCTGTCATACCTCGAGGGCCTCGCGAAAACCGTCGCCAAAGAAACCTGACATAACGAGCCGACGCCTCCCCCTGAAGTCTTAGATTCCCGTCCGCGAGGCCTTGATTCGTGCTACTGCAATCCCACCCTGCCAATTGCTGTATCTTAAAATAAGGAGGGAGCGAACCAACCCCATGACACAATTGGAAGTCGCCTACCGTTACGGCGCCACACCCGGAGAAGCGGAGATGCGCGCTCTAGATAGTGTGCGTGAAGTGTATGGCATCCGCCGGATGAGGTTTGATCCCAAGGAACGAATTGTACGCGTGGAGTTCGATGCTTCGCGCTTCAAAGAGCCGGTAATCGCGGGACTGCTGAGAGAGGCTGGGCTGGATGTGCAAGAAAAGCTTGGGTCAGCTTGATCGGCGAAAGGTCAGCTGGGGGGGAGGTCAGCCGTCGGCCAGATAAACTGAGTGAAGGGAATAATGCAAGGGGCGTCCAAGAAAACCTCTGGCCGAAGTTTATCTTCAAGGGCGCCCCGTTGCGCGCCACTTCGTCTGCAGATAGGTGTTGCACCCCATTTGCCATTCCTAACCGCTTGAAAACATAAGGCGACAGCGAGGATGGGACAGCGTAGGATTTGCCCGTTGCGAGAAAGATTTACGTGCGAACCTCCACCCGCACGAGAAGTGCCAGAAGATTATTGAAATCGTGACAAAAAGAATGTTTAGGTCCACCGCAAACGCGGGAAACCTCGCCCGCTGGACGGTTCCAGTCAACGACCTACAGGCTGTCCCCCCTTTGAGTTTCTGGTCCCGACGGGCTCATAAAGCAGGACGCTTTTCAGTGCACGATCGATCAGGCCGTCGTGTATGATTACCAGGTTTTGAGCCTCGCCTACACAGTTGTTCGCGTAGTATTGTTTCTGCTTGCGGCCACATTTTGGATTCTCTTTTTCCGCGAGATTTTCCGCTCGGGGAGGATTCGGATGCGTTGGCTGAAGCAAGGACTCGCCAACCTGCTCCTCATGCTATCCATCGCCCTCGTCACCTTCCTGGTCTTCAGTCTCATGAGCGGCATTGTTTCTACTCCTCATCATCGTTTGCGGTGATCTGCGCCAGCAAACTTATCCACAAACCTGAACTAGAATTGTGTATTACCTATGTACCATGGTACCGTTATTAACTATGGCTCGAGATAAAGAATCCGCCGCATGGATCGAAGTCGAGCGCGTGCAAACCGGCGTACGGCTTGAAAAACGCATGTTGAAGGTGCTCAAGGCAGTGGCCGAATTGAAAGACATGTCGCTGGGCGATCTTTTGGAGGGAGTGGTGCTGCACGCCTTCGAGGGGAAAACGTCGTTTTTGCCGGAGACACTCAAGGAGATCGAGCAATTCAAGAAAATTTATGGCATGACGTTAAAAGCGTCGGACAGCCACCGATTAAAGGAGGGTAAGTGATGAAAACGGCTCTGCTAATTGTGCTTGCGGTGGGAGCGCTGGCGCTACTGGCGCTCCTTTATCATCATCGCCGCGCTCCGTCTCGCGGGCCGGTGTTGCACGTGCGCAACGAGTTCGAGTTCACGGTTCATGCTCCTTATAAGATCGCAGCTCGGTTCTTTGGACCGGAGGGAGAGCGAGTGTGGGCGGGCAGTCACTGGGATCCGCACTTTTTGTATCCGCAACCCGCGCAGGATATTCCGGGAGCAGTGTTCACCATCAGCCACGGCCACCGTGACGCCTATTGGGTCAATACATCCTTGGACATGGAGTCGCGGCACTTCCAATACGTTTACGTCATTCCCGAGGCGATGGCCGTGCTTATCGACGTTCGCTTCTCAGACCCCGACGCTGCCAACACCAGGGTGAATGTCGCATATGAGCGAACCGCCTTGAATCCTAGGGCCAACGAACACGTGAGGGAGTTGGGCGATGCGGACCGGGAGAGCGGAAAAGAATGGGCAACGGCGATTAATGATTACCTCGCGAAGCAGAAGTCTGGGGGTCAGTGAGTCAGGCCTCCAAGTGGATCAGAGCTGGAGCTCCGTGTCTGAGCCTCGGTCCTTGCCGCCTCAAGCCCGCGTGACGGGCATTGAGGCGGCGAGGGACAGCGATATTATTCGGTAGTTGCCTTGAAACCAACGCTCCCGCCTGTGCTAGGCGAATAACGTCCTACGATTTCAAGTTTGTCATTGAGCCCATCAGCCCGGGTAATATTCGGGCCATTTGGATCCTCGACATCGTAGTACGCGCCGGCGTGCAGCAGCCAGCCGTGTTCGTTGCCGCTGGAATCATAGTAGGTGCCATCGATGTCGCCCGCGTTGTTTGGCGCCGGGGTGTGAACGACGGTGCCGAGTCCGCCTTTTGCCTTCGGGTTGTCGATGTTCTTGAAGGTCTTCCCGTTATAGAGGAAAGAATCGTACTGGCCGCTTGAATTAGTTGCATACACGGTGATCTGGCCCATGTTGTTGATGCCCCAGGCCACCGTGGAGGTGTCTCCGGGTACATCGATGCTCTGATATGAACCGCCCGCCTTCTTTACGAAACCGTGCTGCACAGCGCCGGAATCGAAATATAGGCCGACGACGTCTCCATGGTCGTTAATTCCGGTCACCTCTGTCCCGGTGCCATTGGGGAAATTGATGTCTGTGAATTTACCCGTGTCCCTGGACCAGGTAAATCCGATTTGCACACCACTCGAACTGACGCACCAGCCGGCGATTGTACAGCTGCTATTGATGCCGTAAAACGCGGTGGTGGACGAGCATTTATTGTAGTCCACAGTAATGGTCTGCCTGCCGAGGAGCATCCCATGCTGCACACCACTGGAATCCACATAGTCTCCGGCAATGGTTCCAGAGTTGTTGACCGCATACGAGTCGGTCTCTATCGCGGTCTTCTTAGAGTGAACGTCAGAATAGGTGAAGGTTAACGGCGGCGCCGCCGCGATACCGACGGCGACAAAGGTTAGAACCAACAATACACCAAGAATCGACTTCACTGGTTTCTCCTCCTAGAGCAAGTAGCGATGACTACATCCTGTCGGCCAGCCTGTAAGATGAGCCCATGCGACTCTGCCGCCCCAAGACCCGACCTGCCGGGGATTGAGGCGCAGAGGCGCAGAGATTTACTTCGTCGTTGCTTTGAAGCCAAGGGTGGCGCCTGAACTGTTCGAGTAACGCCCAACCATTTCGAGATTGTCATTCAGCCCGTCGTCCCGCGTGCTGTTGTTGGCGTGCGGATCCTTAACATCGTAGTACTTGCCGCTGTGAAGCAGGAAGCCGGTCGAGAAACCATTGGAATCGAAGTAGGTTCCATCGATGTCGCCCTTATTGTTTGGGGCGTGGGCCACAGCTCCGATGGACCCCGCCTTGGGAGGCGAAAGCTTAGTGAGCTTCGTTCCCCTACGTATATATGACGCACAAGGGCCGGTGGAGCTGCAACCCAGCAGCCCGCTCGAGAACGACGACGCAGTATATACGGTGATGTCGCCGGCGTTGTTGATCCCCCATGCCGCGGTGTCCGTAGCGCCCTTTACAGTAATGGGCGTGTACTTCTTATTGGCAAAGAGGTATCCGTGGGCATTGCCCGCGCTATCGGCATACAATCCCACTACCTCTCCGTTGTCATTAATTCCAATGGCCTCGGTGCCAGTGGAGTTCGGGACCTTGAGATAGGTAAACTTACCTTTCGACCAAGTAAAGCCGATAAGTGTGCCGCTGGTACTGGTGCACCAACCTGCGGCGACACCTGCCTTGTTGATGCCGTAGAAGGAGATTCCATTGGAACCCGTAATTGCCTGACACTTCGCGTTGTTGATCGAGGTTAGCGTTTTTCCAGCCAGGATCATTCCGTGCTGAACACCCTTAGAATCCACATAGTCTCCGGCAATGACTCCAGCGTTGTTGACCGCATAAGAATCGGTCTCTGTCGCCGTCGTGTTTGCATGAACGTCCGAAAAGGTGAAAGTTAAGGGTGGGGCCGCCGCGATTCCTACAGCAACGAACGTGAGAACGAGCGATACACCAAGAATGGACCTTTTCACTGATTTCTCCTCCTAGAGAAAGTTGTGGTCACTTCTTCCTGTTGCCGGCGCGAACCAGCGCAGGAAATAAATTTAGAGTCCTCCTCGAAACCAAATTTGCACACAGTGCACAGCAGCGCAAAAATGGTGACTTCGCGTGACAGTGGCCGAAAGTCGCGAAGCGGTCGAGGCCGCCAATTATCATGCGGGTTATGGTTGCGGTCAAGATGAAAGGTTTTGCACTCCTAGGGTG
The DNA here is from genome assembly GCA_963832245.1 of uncultured Acidobacteriota bacterium. Taxonomy (GTDB): domain Bacteria; phylum Acidobacteriota; class Terriglobia; order Terriglobales; family Acidobacteriaceae; genus JABDBE01. Next base: position 732,443 of record CAWHTG010000002.1, on the reverse strand, counting down.
ATCCCTGTATAGACGTAGCTAGCTGCGTCTCTACGGTAAAGGCGGCTTGTGAGCCAGCTTCGAATTCGCTCAGCGGGATCGCGGTGCGCTGCTTTGGTTAATTCTTCTTGGTGAGGATCCGCAAATCCTGTCCGGTCATTTCTTTTGGTTGGTCGATTCCCAGCATGCCAAGAATCGTCGGCGAAATGTCGCGCAGCGAACCTGAGGGCTTCAAGGTGAATTGCTTGCTGTTGGCTGAGATTACGAGGAACGGGACGGGGTTGGTGGTGTGGGCCGTGTGCGGGCCGCCGCTCGCGGGATCAATCATCATTTCGGCGTTGCCGTGGTCGGCCGTGATCAGCATTGCTCCGCCCTTGGCGCGGACGGCGGGCTCGATTCGGCCCAGGCAGGCGTCCACGGTTTCTACAGCTTTTACTGTAGGCTCGATTTTGCCGGAGTGGCCCACCATATCGGCGTTGGCGAAATTTACGATAATTACATCGAAGGTTCCCTCTTCCACTGCCTTGATCACGGCATCGGCAATTCCGACGGCGCTCATCTCCGGTTTCAAATCATAAGTAGCGACTTTGGGCGACGGTACTAACAAGCGGTCTTCGCCAGGGAACGGCTGTTCCACGCCCCCGTTGAAGAAGTAGGTGACGTGGGCATATTTCTCTGTCTCAGCCACGCGCAGATTGCGCAGATTCATTTGGCCCATCACATTGGCGAGGATGTTGTTCAGCGACTCCGGCGGGATGACGACGGGCAGGTTGAACTGTTTGTCATACTGAGTCATGCAGACGTAGTGCAGATTCTTGGGGACGCGGTCGCGGGGAATCGTAGCGTCGAGATCGTCAGCGCCGGGTAGATCGCGTCCACCTTTTTCGTTGAGCCCGCTATTGCGAGTGAGGGCGCGAGTAATCTGGCGTACGCGGTCGGCGCGGAAATTAAAACAGATGCAGGAATCCTCGTCACGAATGGTGGCGAGAGCTTCGCCCTTGTTATCGACACAGACGAAGGGGACGATGAATTCATCCGTGACGCCTTTGTTGTACGATTCTTTCACCCCTTGCACCGTATCCACGTACTTCGCGGCTTCGCCGTCGCCGTGGACCATGGCGTTGAAGGCTTTGGCAATTCGTTCCCAGCGCCGATCACGGTCCATGGCGTAATAGCGGCCGCTGACGGTCGCGATTTTACCGGTGTTGTACGCGCGCATCTTCTGTTGCAGTTGCTCGAGGTAGCCGGCACCGCTCGTGGGCAAGGTATCGCGGCCGTCCATGAAGGCGTGCACGAAGACGCGATCAACGCCATTTTGCTTGGCCATGCGGAGCAGCGCGTAGAGGTGCGTCTGGTAGGAGTGAACGCCACCATCGGAGAGCAAGCCGAACAGGTGAAGGCGGCGGCCTCCGGTGCGGGCGTTTTTCATGGCGGCTAGCAGAACTGGATGGGAGAAGAACTCTCCGTTCTGAATCATGAGCTCGATGCGCGTGCTGTCCATATGCACGATGCGCCCGGCGCCGATGTTAAGGTGGCCCACCTCACTGTTGCCCATCTGACCTTCGGGCAGTCCGACGTAGGGACCGCTGGTTTGCAGCAAGGTGTTGGGATACTCGCGCAGCAGGCGGTCGTAGGTGGGCTTGCGGGCCAGCGCGATGGCATTGGCTTTGGTTTCGGCCCGGTAGCCCCAGCCGTCTAGGATGATTAGGACAAGTGGTTTGGGACGGGTCATTTTTGAAAAAGTTCCAGTTCCAACTTCGAGCGCTCAATGTTCAAGTAGGCCGCTACATCAGAAAGGATAGTGCTACGCGTCCCGAGCCGTAGGCTGCGATGGTCAGGTACCGTGAGGGTGGTGCGCGTAACCGCGAAGACTCGACTGCAATCGAATATATGGCTGCCCACCTGGCGGGTGACTTGGTAATCGTACCGCCGGAGCAGTCGGATGAGTTCGTGACCGGAAAGATCACGAGGTAATCTCAAGCCGAAATGACCTCGTCTTTCACCATGTGCAAGCGGATCACCGGGGGCGCTTTGCCCTGATCAACTTGGCAGTGAACCGCCTCCCGCATATTTAGCTTTAATTCATCCATGGTGTCCGCTTGGGTAAAGATCGAATAGCCCAGCGCACGAGCTTCACAGCCGCCTTCCGGCGATTCCTGGACAGAGAAAATGATCTCAGTTTCTGCCATTCTGCGAAGATTATACTCTGTGATCGGCCCGGTGCCGCTTGGCTACTCCGTCGAAAATGATCGGGAGGGGAGATTGCTCCGGGCTTCACCTTTTCAGAAACAATGACCTAATTCTTTTGCTGAGGCGGTGGCGTTGTTGTTGCTGGCGCGCTTTTAGGTTTTTCCTGATCTTCTTTTACGATTTGCTCGGCTCTTTGCTGAATGGTGTCCATTTGCTTTTGCATGCGCGCATACGAAGCCTGCATGGATTCGGAGGTCAGGGCCGGCATCTCCCGCATCATTTTTTGCCCCGTCGGGGACGCGTAGAAGGTGCTCATGGCATCGATATCGGTCTTGGAGAAATGCCTCTGATAGATGGGGATCATGTCGTCGAGCATGGCGTCCATGGGCATGTCTTTCAGGGTTTCTGCAATCATGCGGTTGGCGCGGGCTATTTTCTCAGCCGAAGTTTGCGGGTAACGCTTTTTTAAAGTCTCGTCGATCATGGCGCTCTGTTGTTTCGTCATGGCGTCCATCACCTGGCGCATTTGCTGGTGAATCTGCATCACCTCGAAGAGCTTTTGGATGTCTTCTTTCGACGCGGGCGTGTCGCCGGGCGCGGATGTGGGTTGTTGGGCGAAGACCGCTGATGCTCCGAGAAGAATAATTGCGAGGAACGCAGATTGACGTTTCATAAAACCTCTCCTCAAAAACACTACCAGATCAACTCGACAGGATAACGCTCAAAGTGCGGATCGGCAGTGACCAGCGGAAGTTTTTCTTCGATGCTCTGCGCGATCAGGACTCGGTCGAATGGATCGCGGTGACGAAGTTCCAAGCTTTCGATCCGCAACACATGATCCAAACTGATTGGCAGAACGGAAACGCCGTTGGACATTAGTTTTGCAGTCAGGAAGGGACCCACCGGACTCGGCAAGGTCAGCTTGCCAACTTGCACCTTCGTGATGATCTCCCAAATACTGGCCACGCTCATCCAGACGTCAGCCACGGGCAAAAGCTTGCGGACACTTGGTGAGAGACGGGCCTCCTCCGTAAGCCCCCAGAGAAACACGTGAGTATCAATGAGAACCCTCATTGATAGAAGAGGTCTTCGATTTCTTTGGGTAAAGGATCATTGAAGTCGTCGGGGACGTTGAATTCACCCTTGGCTGATCCCAACTTAAACTTTCGGGCAGCCGGCTTAATTGCGACCAGTTTCGCCACCGGCTTCCCCGCCTTGGCAATGATGACTTCTTCGCCCATGGCAACACGTTCGAGCAGGCGCGAGAGGTGGGTTTTGGCCTCGTGGATGTTGACTTCCATGGTGTAATTATAGCTAAGTCATGGACTAAGTCAATTATGCCTGGCCTTGTCCAGTGGCGATCCAAACTCAATGACAAGATCTCGCACGTTGACTAGAATCGATTCGTTCCGAGGTTCTTCTACGAACAAAAGGTCAGTGAAGTAATCGATAATTTCAGGATGCGAGCCGTCACTGACCGCCTCCAGTTCTCGAATGCTGTCGCGCGCGGCAATCAGGTCCGCTGGCGTCCTTGTTGAGTGGCCGACTTCAGATCTCACCCTAATCGCGGCGTCGCGCGAAATCGGGACGGGGCCAAGCGAAGCATAAAATTCATCATTGGAGATCGCACTGCGACCTCGCATCCACCTCGCTCGTCTGCGTCGCTTTGCAATTCTCTCCGCAATGAAGATCGCGGGTATGACCGAGACTAAAAGAAACACAAACGCGCCAATCATCGGTGGTTCCCACGGAGCATTGTCTCAGCGTTTATAGTTCAGCGCCTTCAAGCCCAGAAATCTCGCTGCGGCTCCTAATTCTTCTTCGATCCGCAGCAACTGGTTGTACTTCGCGATGCGATCCGTGCGGGAGGCAGAGCCGGTCTTGATCTGACCTGCCCCCGTGGCCACGGCCAAGTCCGCGATGAACGTGTCCTCGGTTTCGCCGGAGCGGTGCGAGATTACCGAGGTGTAGCCGTTGCGGCGGGCCAGGTCGATGGCATCGAGGGTCTCGCTGACCGTGCCGATCTGGTTGACTTTGATCAGAATTGAATTAGCGACGTTCTTGTCGATCCCCTCTTGCAAGCGCTCTACATTGGTTACGAAGAGGTCATCGCCTACCAGCTGAATCTTATCGCCGAGCTCTTTGGTAAGCAGCGCCCATCCGTCCCAATCATCTTCAGCCAATCCATCTTCCAATGAGACGATCGGATAATCATTCGCCCACTTTGCCCAGTAGCTGACCATCTCTTCGGAACTCTTAGCCGACTTGTCTGATTTCTTGAAAACATATTTGCCGTCTTTGTAGAGTTCGCTGGCCGCGGGGTCCAAGGCGATGGCAATTTCTTCTCCTGGCTTGTAACCGGCTTGCTGGATGGCTTCGAGTACGACTTCAATAGCTTCGACATTCGATTTGACGGAGGGCGCGAACCCGCCCTCGTCGCCTACGGCGGTGTTGTATCCGCGCTTCTTGAGCACACCTTTCAGCGTATGAAAGACTTCGACACCCCAGCGCAGGGCTTCTGAAAACGATTCGGCACCGACGGGCATGACCATGAATTCCTGGAAGTCGACGTTGTTGTCGGCATGGGCGCCGCCGTTGAGTATATTCATCATCGGCACCGGGAGCGTGTTGGCGGCGGCGCCGCCCAGGTATCGATACAATGGCAGGCCAAAGGCCGCGGCCGATGCGCGGGCTGCGGCCATGGATACCGCGAGAATGGCATTGGCGCCAAGGCGTCCTTTGTTTTCGGTGCCGTCGAGCTCGATCATTCTTTGGTCGAGCGCGCGCTGGTCGGAGGCATCGAAATCGGCCAGTGCCTCAGCGATTTCGCTGTTCACGTTTTCGACTGCTTTGAGCACTCCTTTGCCAAGGAAACGCTGGTTGTCACCGTCGCGCAGTTCCACGGCTTCGTGTTCGCCAGTCGAGGCGCCACTGGGCACGATGGCACGTCCTGAGGTTCCGTCGGTTAGGGTGACTTCGGCTTCGACGGTGGGGTTGCCTCGGGAATCGAGAACTTCGCGAGCATGGATATCAGCAATGTTCATCGCGGGCATGAGTGCATCCTTGAGTTGTGTATTGAGACTGGCGATTATAAATCAATGGCACAACCGGGCTCGGTCAGCCGGATGCCATCACTGTTTATGCATGAGCGAATACGAGAGGTCCGCTCGATGACGTTAAGATAATTGCGCATGCAGAATGTGACTTCTGTCGCGATCTTGGCATTGGCGATCGAACTCACCCCGGCAGTCGCCTTCGGCTTGGCTGCGGAATGGATCGCACGCGCAGTCCAGCGCTGGCCGGTCGCTGTGCGCATCTCGTTTCCTGCCGTTCATGTCTTGCCTTACGTTTTGCTTTCGGTTTCCCAGCATATCTTTCGATGGGAATGGTTCACGCTCTATGCTGGCTTGCCCGTGGCGACGGCTTGGCTGCTGGGACGAGCCGCAGCGGCCGATCCGGAGCAGCGCGCCAACTGGCGAGATGCCATCATTCTGCTGGTGCTGGGGCTGGCGGTCGACCTGCGCTGGTTTGACGGGGCATGGCCGAGCGAACTGCGGGCCCTGAATGAATTGCTGCTCGTGGACATCGGTTTGTATGGCTTTCTTGCCATCCGCCAGCTCAACGGAACCGGTTTCGACTTTCACCTGCGCTGGTCCGATTGGACAAGCGGATTGCGCGAACTGCTCTTCTTCACGCCGTTGGTTTTGACACTGGGATTAGCGGTCGGATTCATTCATCCCCACGCCAACCTGCCGCCGCTGGGCACGGCGGCGCTGCGGTGGGTGCTGATCTTTTTTTTCACGGCGTTGCCGGAAGAACTCTTTTTTCGCGGCTGGATACAGAATCTGCTAGAACGCCGGTTTGGACAGCGCGCAGCGCTGGTAATCGCGGCAGCGCTATTCGGACTCTCGCACTTCAACAAGCGCTCTGCGCATTTCAATTGGCGCTACGTATTGCTGGCTACGATCGCAGGCATCTTCTACGGTCGCGCGTGGCGCGAACGGCAGCGGGTGGCCGCCTCGACGGTCACGCACGCCTGCGTAGATTGGATTTGGGGGTTATGGTTCTAGGGCAAGATCCTCTGGACAGGGAGACGATCGTGAAACACACCACACAATAGTTTGCAAAGCTGCGCTACACATGCCCCTTCGGTGTCATTGCCACCACCTTCCCTACTGTGTTAGCTTCAACAAACAGCAGAGGTTAGCTTGCAAGCAACAGTTCCCGCCGGGCTCGACCGCAAAGAAGCGGAAATTTATTCGCGGCTCGACCCGAAGCGGCTCCCACGACACATCGCCATAATCATGGACGGCAACGGCCGATGGGCGCGGCGGCGCCACCTGCCCCGCATCGCCGGACACCGCGCCGGAGTCTCGTCCGTGCGCTCGACGGTTGAAACTGCCGCCCGCATCGGTATTCCCGCGCTCACCCTCTATGCTTTTTCCGAAGAGAATTGGAAGAGGCGCCCCGCGACCGAAGTGGATTTTCTCATGGGCCTCCTATGCCGTTATCTGAAGGCGGAAGTGCCCACGCTGAACAAGAACAATATCCGTCTCGAATACATCGGCCGGCAGCATGAACTCCCGCCCTCAGTGCAGGAAAAGATGCAGTGGGCGCGCGAAGCTACGACGCATAACAACGGTATGGTGCTGACCCTCGCGCTCAACTACAGCGCACGTACCGAACTGGTGGACGCATTCCGCTCGATTGTGGACGCGGCCGCGCGCAACGGCGGCTTGGACCATCTGGAAATCGACGAAGACGCCGTATCCCGCAATCTCTATACCCGGCATTTGCCCGATCCCGATCTCGTGGTTCGCACCAGCGGCGAAATGCGGCTAAGTAACTTTCTGCTGTGGCAACTGGCCTATGCCGAAATCTATGTAACTCCGACGCTGTGGCCTGAGTTCCGTGGCGTACACTTGCTTGAAGGCATCGCCGAGTACCAGAAACGCGAGCGCCGCTACGGCGGTTTGGCGGGGGACGCTGTGCCGATCTCTCCGCACGATCGCAGGGAACATTCGCGGACAATCCCACCACACACTGCAAGAACGGGCAGGAGCTGAGGCTCTTGCATCTGCTCAAGAGAATCCTCACTGCGGTAATTTTGATTCCCATCGTCCTGCTGCTGGTGCTCCGCGCGCCGGTCTCCATCGTAGCGCTCGTTGCCGCTTTGGTGGCGCTGCTCACGGTCCAGGAACTACTCAAACTCGCAGAGGCGTACGGCATCCGGCCTCTGCGCTGGCCAACCTACATTTTTGTCGGACTCTTTTTCCTGCTGCTGGCCATCAATCCAGGAAACGACAAACCTCTGCTCTCGACCGCAATTTTTGTCTACAGCGCGGGATTCGCCGCCGCCATTGCTCCGTTTGTTTTTCTCACCATTGCAATGCGCCGGGTTAACCTCAGCAGTTCGTTTCCGGCTGCGATGGTTTCCACATTTGCGTTCGGGTACGTCGCCTTGCCGCTTGGATTTCTCGTGCAATTGCGCGAACAGTGGTCAGGAGCATTCTTACTTCTGTATCTGCTGCTGCTGGTGTGGGCCGGCGACATCTTCGCATACTTCGTTGGACGTTCCCTGGGCCGTCATCTGATGTCGCCGCGTATCAGCCCCAAGAAAACCTGGGAGGGGGCGCTAGCGTCTCTGCTCGCGAGTTTGGTCGTGGGGATGCTGCTTTACAACTATGCGACGCCCATCTGCACCGCTCTTTTGAATGCGCATCTCATCGAACGGCGTGACGGTTTCTTCGCCCTCCAAAAGCCACCATTAGGACCGGCCCTGTTGCTCTCGGCGGCCCTCAACATCGCCGCGCAGTTAGGTGATTTGGTGGAGTCGTTGATCAAACGCGGAGCGGGGGTGAAGGATTCAGGAACGATACTGCCGGGCCACGGCGGCATGCTGGACCGCATCGATGCCCTGCTCTTTGCCGCTCCAGTGCTGTGGTACTATGCGGCTTGGCGCGTGATGCAGTAGTAAAAAACAGTCGTTGGCCGTTCGTCGTGCGTCGTTGGCGATAACCCAACAAAATGCCAACGACCAAGGACCAACGACCAGCGACGGTTACTGATGAAACGTATCTCCATCCTAGGCTCGACCGGCTCCATCGGCCGCACCACGCTCAGCGTAGTTGAATCCTACCCCGAGCGCTTCCAGGTTGTTGCCGTAGCTACAGGCCGGAATGTCGATGTTGCCTTCGAGCAGGCCCAGCGATGGAAACCGCAACTGCTGTCGGTTGCCGCAGAAAAGGACGTCGAACCGCTTCGCGCTCGTCTGAAAGCCATTGGTGCATCTGCAATCGAAGTCGTTCACGGTCCGGCTGGAACTGTACGAGTCGCCACTCACCCGGAATCGGATTTCGTCGTCAGCGCAATTGTGGGAGTGGCCGGACTTGAAGCCACGTACGAAGCCGTACGCGCAGGAAAAACGGTTGGCCTCGCCAACAAAGAATGTCTCGTTGCCGCGGGAGAACTGATCACCGCTGAGGCCCGCCGTCAAGGCAAGCCTCTATTACCCATCGACAGCGAACACAACGCCATCCATCAGTGCCTGCGCGGCGGCCGCATAAACGAAGTCGAGCAGATCTGGCTGACTGCTTCCGGTGGACCTTTTCTGCATACGCCCAAGTCGCAGTTTTCCCAAATCACCGTCGAACAAGCATTGAACCATCCCACCTGGAAGATGGGCCGCCGCATCACCATCGATTCCGCCACCTTGATGAACAAGGGCTTCGAGGTCATCGAAGCCTGCCGATTGTTCAATCTGCATCCTGATCGAGTACAGGTGATCGTGCATCCCCAGTCCACGATCCACTCCATGGTCGAATTTGTGGATGGCAGCATACTTGCTCAATTCTCGGTCACGGACATGCGGCTGCCAATCCTCTATGCGCTCACCTATCCCGAACGCATTGCATCCGATATGCGCTTCCCGGTCATGGACTTACGACATCTCGATTTCGAACCGCCAGACATGGGAAAATTCCCTTGCCTCGGTCTAGCCTATGAAGCAGCAGAGGCGGGCGGTGCGAAAACGGTTGCACTCAACGCCGCCGACGAGGTCGCCGTAGCCGCTTTTCTAGATGGTTGTATCCGTTTCACTGAGATTCCTGCCATAATTAAGATGGTTTTAGCAGAAACGAAAGCCGGGAAATTGGAATCTATAGATAAGGTACTGGAAGCAGACGCCGAAGCCCGCCGGATCGCCCACGAGAAAGTTGAGCAACTGGGCTATGCCACGCCGTCGCGTTCGGCTTCTCCCAATTTTCGAGGGGAATAATCAAAATATATGTCGGGATTCTTCATAGCTGTGCTCGCGGTTGCGGTGGTCTTGGGATTCATGATTCTAATCCATGAGTTCGGCCACTACGCGGTCGCGAAGTTGCTGGGCGTGCGAGTAGAAGTCTTCTCTATTGGATTTGGCAAGCGCCTGCTCGGCTTCCGCCGCGGTGATACCGATTACCGCATCGCCGCCATCCCTCTCGGCGGCTACGTGAAAATGAGCGGCGAGAATCCCATGGATGAACGCACCGGCGATCCCGGCGAATTCCTGTCACATCCGCGCTGGCATCGCTTCCTCATCGCCATTGCTGGGCCGTCCATGAATATCCTGCTCGCCATTGGCCTGCTCACAGTGGTCTACATGTTCCACTATGAATATCCCGCAGTGTTAGATGAGCCCGCAGTCATCGGCTGGGTGCTGCCCGACACCCCGGCGGCAAAAGCAGGCATTCAGATTGGCGATCGCATCGCTCGTCTGGACGGCATCGACAATCCTACGTGGAAACAGGTCGACCCCAAGGAAGCCCTGAGTCCGAATCAGCCTCTTGATGTCACCATAGAACGCGGCGGAAGGACCTTCGAAAAGACTATCGTTCCCGAGGCCTATGGCGTAAACCAGATGGGATACGTGGGATGGGATCCTAAAGAGCCGAGCGTGACGGTTACCGATCTGGAAAAGGGCATGCCAGCGGAAAAGGCTGGCATAAAGGTCGGCGATGAAATCCTTACCGTCGATGGCCAACCGATCCCTGCCATTGAGGCCATGATCGAGGCCCTGAAGCGTACGAAGGACAAACCCGTCGAAATTACCGTCCTCCGCGATGGCCAGCAGAAAACCTTCATCATCCAGCCAGTGTTGACCGACATCCCCGGCCAGCAAGAGAAACGTTATCGCGTGGGCCTCGGCAGCACGCCTATGAAAGTAAGTGCCCTGCCCTTGGCCGCCGCGTTCCGCAAGTCGATCGAGCAAAACAAAGAAGGCTCGCTGCTGATTTTGGAACTCGTGCAGAAAATGATTCAACGGAAGATTTCGATTCGCACTATCGAAGGCCCGATCGGGATCGGCCGCGCCGCCGGAGAAGCTGCCACCGAAAAAGGGTGGACCCCGCTCATGGCGCTAACCGCCGCCATCAGCCTGAATCTCGGCATTTTTAACCTCTTGCCCATTCCCATCCTCGACGGCGGCGTAATCCTGCTGCTCTTGGTCGAAAGCCTCATGGGACGCGACATCAGCCTGCAAATCAAAGAGCGAATCTACCAGGCCGCATTCGTGTTCCTGGTGCTGTTCGCAGTCATGGTCATCTACAACGATCTGGCAAAAACCCTGCCGGGAATGATGCAACGACTGCCGTAACGTAGGCGCGAGCGTCCGCGCTCGTGCAAAACATATGGAGGCCGGGCGTCCTCGCCCGGCTAGGCGCGGCGAGACGCCTGTCCTCCATCCTTCACGTGTTAAACTAGAGCTTCCAAATGGCTAACATTGAACGCAGGAAAACCGTTACGTGCTCGATCAATGGTGTCCGCGTGGGCAGCGATGCACCGGTTGTGGTGCAGTCCATGACGAACACGGATACGGCGGACATCGCCTCCACCGTCCAGCAAGTAGCAGCCCTAGCCCGCGCGGGCTCCGAACTGGTTCGCGTCACGGTCAATAACGAAGACGCCGCGGCTGCCGTCGCGCCCATCGTCGAGCAATTAGATAAGCAAGGCATCAGCGTGCCGATCGTTGGCGATTTCCATTACAACGGACACCAACTCCTTAAGAAATACCCCGACTGCGCCCGCGCCCTGGCCAAATACCGCATCAATCCCGGCAACGTAGGAATCGGCCGCAAGGACGATTCCAACTTCCGCACCATGATCGAAGTGGCAGTCGAAAATCAGAAGCCGGTTCGCATCGGAGTGAACTGGGGCTCGCTCGATCAAGCGTTGCTCACTCGGATGATGGACGAAAACTCGCGCCTAGCCGAGCCGAAAGACGCCCGCGAAGTCACGATGGAAGCGATGGTAGTGAGCGCGTTGAACTCAGCCGCCCTCGCCGAGAAGTATGGATTGCGCGCGGACCAGATTATCCTCAGCGCGAAAGTCAGCGGCGTGCAGGATTTGATCGACGTTTATCGCGCGCTCGCAGCTCGCTGCAACTACCCGCTGCACCTCGGACTAACCGAAGCTGGCATGGGCGCAAAAGGGATAGTCGCATCCAGCGCCGCTCTCGGCGTTCTCCTGCAGGAAGGTATCGGCGACACCATCCGCGTCTCGCTCACCCCAGCGCCAGGAGGCGATCGCACCGAAGAAGTCCGCGTAGCCCAACAGATTCTGCAATCCCTCGGAATCCGCAGCTTCACCCCGCAGGTCACAGCCTGCCCCGGATGCGGCCGCACCACCAGCACCTTCTTCCAGGAAATGGCCGAGCAGATTCAATCCTACTTGCGCGAGCAAATGCCCACCTGGAAAGACCGCTACACCGGCGTCGAAGAAATGAAAGTCGCAGTGATGGGATGCGTGGTCAACGGCCCCGGCGAATCAAAACACGCCAGCCTCGGCATTTCCCTACCCGGCACCTTCGAAGAACCCAAAGCTCCCGTCTACGTCGATGGCCGCCTGTTCACCACGCTAAAAGGCGACCACATCGTGGCCGAATTCATCAAAATTATGGATGAATACGTCGATTCCCACTACGCGGCGAAGGAAGAAGTGGTCGCGCGATAAGCCCACTCGCGCGGGGGCGACCTCCCGTTTTCATTTCCCGATCCGTTGCGACCAATGCAGGACCCGATAACGACGATCCCAATTTTCCGCAGGGCGGAGCGACGAAAGCCTCTACTCTGCTGGGGTAGATTGAAGCCCAGGTTCGCGTCCGTTCTTTGGATGTTCTGTCGCATGACATCCAAAGAACGGACGCGAACCTGGCGCACGGGGCTGACCATCAATCCTTTCCCAAGGGGCGCTGAACGGGTCCGGAATGCGACGCAGTATTAGGTGCTCTAGGGTCGCGGGAACCAAAATGGTCACCCTAAGGGACGGGGGCCTATTTTTCCACAGATGTCCAGGGTCGCGATGTTGTTATTCTCCTTTGTGAGAGCGAATGAGCCAAGACATTTTGGGTAACTACAACCGTAATTCCTCCGTTACGCTGCATGCTGGGGACCGCCTAGATTTGCTCGCCCAAATTCCCAGCGGGGAGGCAAGGCTAATCGTCACGTCGCCCCCCTACAATATCGGGAAGAAGTACGAGAAACGGCTTGTCTTCTCGCACTACCTGGAATCGCAAAGGGCGACACTGACGGAGTGCTGCCGTATCCTCGCCAGTGATGGAAGCCTCTGCTGGCAGACGGGCAATCACATTGCGAGCGACAGCGAGATATTCCCACTGGACATCTATATCTATCAAATCTGCAAGAAGCTGGGGATGAAGCTGCGGAATCGGATTATCTGGTGCTTTGAGCACGGGCTGCACTGCAGGAATCGGTTCTCTGGCCGCTATGAGACGATTCTCTGGTTCACCAAATCCGACGACTACGTTTTCAGACTCGATCCTGTTCGTGTCCCGCAGAAGTACCCCGGCAAGAAGTATTTCAAGGGGCCGAAAACCGGTCAATACTCCTGCAACCCTCTTGGCAAGAACCCTGGCGACGTTTGGGTCATCCCTAATGTCAAACACAATCATGTCGAGAAAACCGAACATCCATGTCAGTTCCCGATAGAGCTTGTAGAACGGCTTGTGCTGTCGATGACGAACAGGGGCGACCTGGTGGTAGACCCCTACATCGGGGTCGGAAGCGCCGCGTGTGCCGCAGTTCTGCATGGCCGCAGAGCAGCTGGCGCGGACACAAGCCTTGAGTATCTGAAGATCGCGGCGTCTCGGCTGCGCCAAGCCTTGGACAACCAACTGCCACGCAGGCCATTTGATCGTCCCGTGTACGTTCCCCGTCCGAACGATCGTATCGCCCAGATGCCCCTAGAATTGGAGCTTTCCAGAGCGGCCCTGATGCCCGCAAAGTAATGCTATGCGAATAGTGAAATACCACTCCCACTTGAACGGCTACGAGTGGCTTCTGGTTCACCATCCTCGCGTCTGGAAGGAGATCAAGAGCGTTATACGATCCATCGACGCCGAGAAGTGCAAGACGAAGGTTAGCAAGGAAAAGACGATGGTCGGAAAGCTGCTCTACTCGCCAGAGGATCTCAATGCGTGCTTCTCGGAGGGCCTCAATAAACTGGACTGGAAAGAGAGCAGGACGAGCTACTGGGTCACGGACGACTACAAACTTATCCGCAAGACCCTGCATATGGCGCCGAAGGAGCAAAAGGCGGAGATCGAAGCCGCCGGCAAGAGAGCCATATTCTCCTATAACCAGACCGACTTTGTGAGGGATCGAGTTGCCATAGAGGTCCAACTCGGGAAATATAGCTTTATCTCCTACGACCTATTCGTGAAGCATCTAGCATTTTATGTAGGGGACCAGATCGACCTCGGAATCGAGGTGTTGGCGATGAAGTCATTGCAGGCGCAGATGTCCTCTGGCCCGGGCTACTACGAGGGCGCACTATATGATTTGGCGAGGCAAGGAAGAGGCGTTCGGGCAGTGCCGCTGATTCTCATCGGAATCGCGTAATGTTGATTGACCACCGACGGCCACGCTTCACTTCGCGAAGCGGCTACCCCGCTCAGGATGACAACTTAACTTGTGAGGGAGTCCGCGGGGCGTCCACGGAAAGGCTTCTGGCGCGTTTTCAATAAACAAAGGCGGCCTCGTGGCCGCCTTTCAAAACTTTCCCAAGCAGAGCGCTTCGGTTCGCACCTTACGGCTTGAGTCTCTCGCTCGTCCCTACGCGATGTCAAGCTAGGATGCACCTTCGTAATCAGGATTCGTGGATCGTGGATCCCAGGTCTCGAAAGGCGCGAGACCTGGGGCACCCGCTTTCCCTTCCCCTCCTCGAACCTTGCCTTCACAGTTCCCTCACTCCATCAACCACCAGGCTTCACGATATTTCTCGTAGCGGCCTCCGTCGGGGGTTTTCGCGGGATAGACGTGGACGCTCCTGAGCGGCACGAAAGCTCTGACCGGAATGATGAACCACGTGTTCTCGGGCACGACATAGACGATTAGAAAGTCAATCTCGTCTGTGGTGTAGGGAATTTGTTTCCCGTGCAGAGCCCTCTCTGCGTGCACCATATATCCGCCCCAGCCGCAGTAACTGGTGGACTTTACCTGCACCTTCCAGAACCGCTGTCCGGAGCGCAGGACGAAGTCGTAGCGGTTGCTTTCTCCGTAGGGCTTGGCTACTTCAAAGCCCAGGCTCTCGGCCTTTAGGATGAAGGCCATCTCGGCTAGTTCGCCTCGTTTCTTGCATCCGCGGCTAGCGCGCTCCTGCTTTTGTCTTTTCTCAAAGGCTCGCCGCCGCGCGGCATTGGTTTTGGCCATAAAAAAGGCGCCAGGTTGGCTGGCGCTTGATCCTTCCTCTAATTTATTGATGTTGCTTTCGGAACACAGCCCGGGCGGGCGATCTAGATGTTCAAATAAAAAAGGCGCAGGTTTAAACCCGCGCCCTTTCAGTTGCCTATATTTCAAGCATAGCAAATTCACATGGGTAAACCCGCCAAGAAATAAAATTTATTTTGTCTTCCGAATGAACGGTTTGGAGAGAAATAGGTGGTTTGGACCCCTTGACAAGATTTTTGTCCCGAAATGGGAAGAGCGGGGGAAAATCCAAATTTAGGGTTGTCGCGGACGAGGGCGTCCGCCTACGCAGCGGCTCGCAATCCTTCAAGATGACATCGATAGAAGAGGCAAGGCGTCGTCATCTCCCGGCAGTAGATCAGCAATACTCTTCAGCTCAGGATAATGCTTCAACAGCGGCTCGGTAGCTCTCACTCGCCCGCCGCTTAACATATGTTTCAACTGCAGCGCATTGACCGCGCCCTTTGCCTCAAAATGATTGTTCGCGACCACGTATGTGACTTCCGCTTTCTGCGCGATGCGTTCGATCTTCTCTTTCCATCCCGTTAATTCCGCCTCTTTGTACAGGTAGTTGTAGCGATCCTCGCCTTTCTCCGCTTCGAACCACTGGTCATAATTCCGTCCATGCAGCCTCACGTATCCGACGGACGAAGTCACATGTTCTGTGGCTTCGAGCGAGCGCCCGATCAGCGGTTGGTCGATATTGCAGAACGCGACATTTCTCTCCGTAAAGTAACTGATCGTCTCCGGATTGTTCCAACTCTCATGCCGCACTTCCACCACCCGCGGAAACTCGATGAACTGCCGCAGCAGCGACTCCAGGTATTCACGGTTCAACAGCGTGTTTTTAAACGAAACTGGAAATTGAATCAGCAGAGCGCCCAGCTTTCCCGTCGAGGCCAACGCATCCAACCCCTCGCGCGCCAGCCGCTCATCTTCATCATTCGGCTTGATGGTTGCGGCCGACGTCGGTTCCATCACCGCAATTGGAGAGTGCGTAAACGACCGGTGCAACTTGGCGGTGAACACAAAGTTTGGATTGACCGCGACCTTGCGCACCCACAGCTTCACCAGTTCCGGCTTGATGTGCCCGTAGAAAGAAGTATTGATCTCCACCACATCAAAGCACTGCGCGAGAAATTCCAGCCCATGCTGTTTCCGCCGCTGCATCCCCGGCGGGTAGAACACGCCCTCCCAATCCTTGTAGGACCAGCCGGCCGTGCCAATGCGAATCTGGTGCGGTGTTCCCATGGCTTGCGAAGTGGATGGTTATAAGTTGCAGGTTAGCACAGCAAGTGTAGGCGCGAGCGTCCACGCTCGTGCTTCTCAACCGCGGATGACCGTCTTATTCACTGCAGAACCAGCGTGACCCAATAAACGCCATTGGGATAGCTATTGGTGTGCGCGTAGCAGGTCCCAACCGAGAAAGTGTGAACCGTGCGGCTTTCGATCGCCTTGGCCGCAGCGTCTGGCAGGGCTTCCGGTTGCGGTGTGGTGTAGCGAAGAACATATGATCCGCGAGCGGATACCGTCTTCAAAGAATCTGCGCGCGCCATCGAACAGGCAGCACCCTGAGCGGTGTCGCTATCCATCCACTGCAAGGGAGGTAAACCAGCCTCCCGCCGCATTCGCGCGATGCTTCCGCTCACCAGGCCTCCCGCTTGCCGCGGAGAATAAGCTGGCAGGCTATGCCCGAAATCTTGCGCCACATACAGCGATTGTCCCGCGCGCACGACCCCGAATCCCGCCACATTGTACGCACCATTCAGCAGGTTCTCGCGGTGCGGAGGCGAGTGCATTAATCCCTGGTGCGATTGATCTACGGTGCCCGCAACCGAGACATTTTCTCCCATCTGATCCAGCAGCAGATTACAGTGCGCCGCCAGTCGTTGTGCCAGCGAGGCTTCACCGGCAAACTGGTGCGAGAGCTGCTGCTGTTGCGCCATCACCGCCGCGTGTGCTCGGGCTGCCTGCGTCAATCCATCGTCCATCTGCAATCGTGCTAGTCCGGCCTGAGTCCGCGCCTCGTTTGCTAAATCAAACAGTGCGCGTTCGGCCTCGGCGTCATAGAGCGATGAATTATTGGGGGAGGGCTGTTGCGCCGAGGCCACATTCAACACCTTCGCGGACGTCGGTTGCGGATCCTTCACTGGAGCCGCGCCGCCGATCAAAACCACCGCCAGCCAAGCTGTTGGGACCCGAAACATGTTTTGCCTTACCCACGTTCAGGACCCGGGAGGACCCAACTTTACAGCTTTGTTTCTTCGACCATACCTTCTAGAATTGGGCCAGGCACGATTACAACGGAGATACCTTCAATTGACTTTCTTCGCGTCCCTAATTGGTCTTGTTGTCGTTCTGGAACTAGTCCTTTTGATACTGGCCTTTTCCTTGTTCCAGCGAAGGTTTGGCAATCCCTCGCAACTTGAAGCACTGAAGGCGCTTGCGTCCCAGGCCGAGGTGCTGCACCAGGCCCTTTCCAGCCAGTTCGCCGCGGCTACCGTCGATACCGCTGCGCGTCTGGAGCAAACCAAGGGTGCCATCGGCCTACAGGTAGCTGACCGCTTGGGCGAGGGCTTCTCGGCCATTCGTTCCGCCGTCGAGGAACAGATGAAAGCCGGGCGCCAGGAACAATCGGAGCGGCTCACGGAAGTCCGCACGGAGTTGGCGTCCTCGCTCGCGTTGACCGCCTCGCAACTAAAGTCCGAGTTCGACAACCTCAACCAAAAAACTGCGCTGAGCCTGGACTCCATCCGCGACCGCGTGGATGCGCGCCTGCTCGCCATCACCGACCAGGTCCAGCAGAAACTCGATCAGAACATCAAAGAAGGTTTCGCCCAGTTCGAAAAGGTGCAGCATCACCTGAAGGCGGCGGAAGAACAACTCCGCGAAGTAGGCGCTCTCGGACACTCCATAAACGACCTGAACAATCTGCTGAAGCTGCCGCACCTGCGTGGCCGCTTTGGCGAAGCCAGCCTGGAACGCCTGCTAGCCGATTTCCTTCCCGCGCACATGTTCGAAATGCAGGCGCAGCTGCCCGAAGGCGGTGGACGTCCCGATGCCATCATTCAGTTCCCCGACCGCCGCTTGCCCATTGACGCGAAGTTCCCCCGCGAGGCAGTGCTGGCGCTTTTCGAAAGCAACGTCGAAGCGGAGATCGAGGAAGCCCGCATCGCGCTGGTCCGCGTAATGAAAGCGGAAGCCAAAAGAATTAAGGCGTACATTCAACCGGAAAATGGCACCACCGATATTGCGTTGATGTATCTACCCAGCGAGACGCTTTATATGGAGACGATCCGCAACCGCGAGCTTGCGGACTGGCTCAACCTGCAGCACGTCTTCCCGGTTTCGCCCAATAGTTTGCTGATGACCCTGCAGACCATCGCTCTGGTGCACAAATGGTATGAAGTCGCCAGCCGTTTCGAAAAGAGCCGCCTGGAATTGTCGAAAGCGCAAAAGTCCTTCGACTATTTCCAAAGCCAGTTTGAGAATGTCGGTAAGAATCTAAGCAAAGCGCAAGAGGCCTTCGAGACCGCGCAAAAGCATTTGAAGACCTACCGTGGCCGCGTCACTGTGCTCAGCGGCCAGGAGCAGTTGGATCTGGATGCGGCCGCCGCGAAGAATGAGGAACCCATGCTGCCCCTCACAGACAAAGCCAGCGCCTAGCTGGAAAATGTAGGCGCGGGCGTCCACGCCCGTGTGGCTGTGTCCAAGCCTATTGGCAAACCAACTGCGCAGTGCCTTGAACATTAGCCGAGGTATTCGAGATCCCGTTGTTAACCGTAAGCTGCAAATTTTGCGGCGCGCTGGCCGTCACCGTCACGGTGCCAGGCGCAAGGCACGTAGCTTCGCCGGTTGAGCCAATGCTGGCCGCGGTGGTCGAAGTCTTCCACGAGAGTCCATCCACCTGCGAAAGCTCGCGGCTCGTACCATTACCAAAATGGCCGGTTGCGGTATAGCCCACCTGTCCGTGCACGGCGCTTTCAGCAGTGGCGGTTTGTGGGCTTACGGTAATGCTGGTCAAGTTCGGATGTCCGGCGCCGCAACCAATAAGAATTAAAGCCACGCAAGAGAGCAAAATAATTGGCAAGGGTTTCATGGTGTTTTCTCCCAGTCCTTAGAAACCCGCGCCCAGAGCGGAGTTGTACCCTCTCGTACCCGCCGTTCCTGTAGAGCAGCCTCAGGACAACCCGTAGATCAGCCGCTGACGGGGCGTACAGGGGGGCAAGCAGATGAAGCGGTGCCCGCCATCAAATGCCAGGCTTCGCGGTAACATTCGAAATACCCACCCTGTTTGCATCCGAGAGGATACAAGGCCACGTACTTCGTGCCTACGACGCACTTAACGGGAATCACATACCAAATATCTAGTGGAACGACTACGGCTACGACGAAGTCAATTTCATTTGCCTTGTAACCTATCTGATTAGTGCGATGACACCGGGCTCGGTAACGGCCTCGGTGGAGACAGCAAGTTGACTTCACCTGTACACGGCACAAGCGCTCGCCGGAGTCGAGGATGAAGTCATAGCGTTCGTTATCTCCGTGTGGCTTGGCCACGCCAAATCCCAGGCTCGCCTTATGCACAAAAGCCAGTTCCGCCAATTCACCCTTGCCTTTGCTGTTCATCGCTCCGCGTACGAGGGGCGCGACCGGCGACCGCTGCTTGCCCGACTTCCCAGATTCTTTTTTCAATTTGCACTCCAATAAAAAAGGCGCGAGCCGGATTTCCGGTCGCGCCCTGATTGTTCTTACCCTACTTCCAGACTAGCAAATCGAAGGGGGTAAACCCGCCAAATTTTGAAATTTATATTAATAATCATGTACTTGACGTAGGAGAGGAAATGGAATATGGAAGTCACTCAAAACAAAGAGCAGAACCTAATTTCGTCGGACCCGATGGTGGCGGGTATTTTCCGTGCCGTTCGTGCCGAGAACGGGGAGCCAATTGAAAAACTAAAAGCGGTCATTCGGGGGGGCAAGATCGCGGAAGCGTACTCGTCGGGCGGCCTTGCTTATGAAACGGTCTGCGAAGCACTGGGGGAAGTCCAGTAATTAGGTTTCGCGTTCCATCAGTACGATCACTTCTTGGTTGCTGCCGCGTCGAGATTCGTCTACCGTCATGAGCGTAGCTTTGTATCCCTGTTCGGCTTTCGCGTTAACAAGTTTGTCGTGCTCGCCATCCGCAGCACCGCGAATGAACGTGTAGCGGGGTTTATTATCTGCCATAAGTTGCTCCTCGTGTACGGAAAACGTACGGCGGTAGAATACGCTATGCCTGATGACGTGGTAGTGGAAAAAGCAAAGTTTGATAGGTTGCTTCGGAAAATGCTGAATACACCGCCTCTACCGAAGTCAGAAGTCAAGGTTGCAAAGCCTAAACCGAATAAACGGAAGAAACCAGCAGGTCTAACCGCGATTCAGATTGCCTCTGTTTCTCCCAAGCGTCGTAGCGGTCTGCCTGTCCTGTTTCTTGAATGTATCGTATGAGACGCTTTTCTATCTGACTAAAAACTATCGTGGCAGTCGAGCTGTAGTTGTTTAGATTTTTCGTATCGACTGCCGAGCATCCGGTCATTTCTTTTGCACGCAATACCAGTTCATTTAGCGAATAACGCCGGATCGTTAGGTCAAACCCTGTTCCGCTTGTAGCCAACCGTGACTCGGCAGACCACGCTTTTTCGTCCGCCTGACACTGGGCGGGAGTAGGCGCGTGCTCTTGGGCGAGACCGACACTTGCGGCAAACACTATCAGTCCGAGTCCGATTCCTTGTGCCACGCGATTGCGACTCCACGATCTTCCAAGTACATCAAATGGCTTGCCTGCTTTACTGAATCGTCGGAGTAATAGACGTGCAAAGTTCCGCATATTTTATCTCCCTGTCCTATGTCATCAAATGCGAGGATTTCTCTGATTTTCTGATTTAGTTCGGCAGCAGTTTTGACCTGTAAAGGCGTGCTATCAAGCATAAGGATTCTATGGTAATTGAGCGTACAACGAGGTTCGGCGTGTTTCCAACCTTAAAGATAGGGAGACTCTTGGTAATAAAGTTTTCAACCGGAAAGCAAAAACTTAGTACAGGCCACAAGGCACTAGAGATTGGGAACGGGTTTTGCGACTACATTTGGCTAAACATCGGGCGCTCTATACTCCTTTGGGAAACGCCTAGAACACTTCCCGCGTAAGAGTCCGCTCTCGTTGACGGTCTCGACGGTTTGAAAGGGCAGCTCGATACGAACCGGAGCACGCTTGTTGCCGTGCTCGTCGTATTTGCCGTCCCAGATGAGTTCGGCCATGCCTGAAAGTAAAAGGGGAGAAGGCCAACATCTTACACGAAAGTCTCAGTGGAAGGTTTGCTTGGCCAGCACGAGCGAGGACGCTCGCGCCTACATTAACTCAGTTCGGGCCGGAAATTATGTACAGCACCGAGAGCGTCTGGTAGTAGCTGTAGGCAAATTCCGAGGCGTTCTGGTTGGTGACTACTGGGCCGATGGAGACTACTCCGCCGAGGTCTGCGGGGCCCAGTTCGCGGATTGGTTTCATCTTTCCGGTGGCAATGTCCAGCCGCTGAATTTTTACCGGGACTTCTCCGGGCTGGAAGACGTAGAGGGCTTTGCTATCGGCGGACCAGTGGGCTACGCGATACCCAGGCTCCAGGCCGGGGATGGAGCGCGCCGGTCCTCCGTCGAGCGGGAACAGATCTAATTTGTCTGCGGTCCCGCCCGCCAGGAACTTGCCGTCGGGTGAAGGCAGGGTGGCATAGACGCCCTCGGGCGTGACCGGATTGGGCTGGCCGCCGGCGAGATCGACAAGGAAGGTGCGTCCGGGGCGCCCGGGCTGGTTTCCGTTGGCCACGATATGTTTGCCATCCGCCAGGAAGTGGGCGCCGCTCTGCAGCCGTTCCAGCCCCGGAAAAGGAATGTGACGGGATTCTCCGGGGCCGACGGGAAGCAGAACCAATTGCGCGGGCCCGGTTCCCAAGACCGAAATGGCCCACTTGCCATCCGGCGAAAGCGTGTCCGCCGAGCCCTCCGCCAATCGGATGGGCGGCGAGCCATCGATCTTGCGAATGGCCACAGCGCCGTTTGGGCCGGAGGGTTCCGAGCCCTGCGAGCCTTCTTCGAATAACACGGATTGACCGTCGGGCGAGATGTCTTTGGCAATCGTCCAGGTGTACCAGGAAAGATCCCGCACCTGTTTGTCCCTCCCACTCCACTCCATGGCTAAGCGCTCGGTGTCGAGAGTAGCCAGAATGCGGCCGTCCGGTGCAATGTCGTGCAGAGTAAAGCCGCCAGGCACGGCGAGCACTCGGCGCTGCCTGCCGGAGAGGGTTACCGCCCAGAGCGAGCGATTGCTCTCTGCGTTTTTCAAGGCTGCGAACCATACTTCCTTGCCGTTAGGAGACCAAGCCAAGCCGCTTGACCAATCCCAGCCATCGGAAAGAGTGGTTTTGTTTCCGGCCAGGTCGGTGACCCCTACGGACCCGCTGGGGTCCCAGCGATCGGGGTGATCGAGAAAGGCGATTCGGTCTCCTTGGGGGGAGAAGCGGATGTTGCTGATGGCGCCGCTGTTCTGGTAGAGTACCGTGCCCACCGGGTATTCCAGGCGGTCGCGTCCATTCAGATGATGCACGACGGCAAGTTCCCCGGCAGGACTCCAGTCGGCCCAAGCCACATCCTTGAGAATCTCGCGCGGAGTACCGCCGATCATCGGCCCTCGTGCCAGCATTCCACCTTCAAAGTCGAGATGTGAGCCCGGTCTGCCGCCCAAGATAAGCGCCAGTTCGCGAGTGCGGGACAAACTTAGAAGATAGGCGGATGTGAAATCCAACGGGCGCGCCAGCAAGGAATCGGGAATGGTGGAATAAATTTGCAAGGGCCGCCCGTTCCACGAGGCTCCGTAGACTACAGTGCGCCCGTCCGGAGTGAAGCGCGCGGAATATACCGTGCCACGCTCGAAGGTGACGCGGTTGTATTCCGGGTTCACCGCGGGTTTGAGTTTGATTCCGACAATTAGCGCAACAGCCGCCAGCAGTAATGCAGCGGCGACGCGAGGCCACCATATACGAAATCGCGTCCGCCCGCGGCTGAATGCAAGGATTTGTTTGCTGGTTGTAGCCTCCGGCAAAGTGCTGAGCGCAAATGCCAGGTCGCGCGCCGTCTGGAAGCGATTCTCCGGCTCCTTTTCCAAACAATGGCGGACCACCTTTTCAAACGCAAAAGGAACCTCCTGACCTTCGCGGCTCATCTCCGGAGGATCCTCGCGAAGGATGGCCGTAATCGTATCCACTTGGGTATCGCCTGCGAAGGCGCGCTTGCCGGTGAGCATTTCGTAGAAGATTGCGCCGAAGCTGAAGATGTCGCTGCGGTGATCCACCGGCTTGCCGCGCAATTGTTCCGGCGACATGAACGCGACGGTTCCCAGCACCGAGCCTACTTTGGTCTGCGTAGTCAGGCTTGCAGCCGCGTCGGCATGAGGCGCCTCGGATCCAAACTCGGAAGTCACCAGCTTGGCAATACCAAAATCGAGGATCTTGATGCGGCCATCTTTCGTGATGAAGAGGTTTTCTGGTTTGAGGTCGCGATGCACGATGCGCTTTTCGCGCGCCGCCACTAATCCCTGCGCAATCTGTCCGGCATAATCAATCGCTTGACGCCGTGAGAGCGGACCGTTCAACAGACGATCGCGCAGGGTCTGGCCTTCCAGCAACTCAGAAACGATGTAGGGCGCGCCATCGTGCATGCCGATGTCAAAAATGGCAACAATGTTGGGATGACTGAGAGCGGCGGCGGCGCGGGCCTCCTGCTCGAAACGGCGCAGGCGATCCTGATCATGAGCAAGAGAGGGCTTGAGCATCTTGAGGGCGACGTCGCGTTCCAGCCGCTGGTCGCTGGCACGGAAGGCTTCCCCCATCCCCCCAGAGCCTATTTTTTCCAGAACTCGATAGTGACCCAGTACTTTACCAATCATGCAAGGCTGAAGCGGCGACGTGACGGCATGTTAGGACGGGGGACGTATGATGTCAACTGGGTTTCGGGGGTACTATGACCTGAGGGGATTTTGCTACACCCTGGGCGTGGGCTATTGAAAAAGAAAACAAGCCCCGTTAAGGCCGCCACCATTGACAGTACAATGATCGTGCGGACCCGGTTTCGGGTAAGATTCCCGGAAACGATTTGTGCCGTGCACGCGTGCACGCGCTATGAAAGTTTATTTTTCAGATATCTTCAACTGCAATCGTAATGATCTGGAGCACTACGGTGTGCCGCCGCAGCGCGAATCGACCAGGCTGCGCAGAGACGTACTGGTGGCGAGAACGCGTCGAGCGTTTTCAAGATCGCCGACGGCGTGTACTCGTACACTGACCCTGTAACGCAAGGCCAGAAAACAACTGTGGACCCAAATAATACTTCTGGTGTTCCACAGACTGGGACGGTTGATCTCCGAAATTCTCCCATCCCGCTTGGAACCAGCCTTGCCGCCGAATCGCATTCTCATCCTGACAACGGTGGGTTTAGCGGAGAGGATGTCCAGCGAGCTCACGACATGACCATACCATACTTTGCGCATCCGGACTTCCGAGGAGCAGACGTTGGATTGCCGAACGGCAGTGTCATTGAATACAACGCACTTACCGGAGAACAGACAGCCTATGGGCCAGGAGAACCTCAATGAAAACTTTGGCACTATTTTCTGTTTTGCTTTGCGTATTTACCCCGCACGTGAATGCGGCCGGACAACAAGAGCAAAAAAAAGTGCAGGGCAAGATGGATGAGTGGGAAGCACTCCAGGTTTCTCTCAAGACGACGAAACCTGTGCTAGCCAAGAATGGATTCGTACCAGACGAGGCTACGGCAGTGACAATCGGCGAGGCTGTTGCCGTCGCGCAATATGGCCGCGAGGCGATCCTAAAGGAAGAACCTTTTCACGCCCGACTATATGGTGAAGTGTGGCTCGTACATGGTACCTTGCATCCGCAGGGAGCCAATGGTGGAACGGCTGTGATAAAGGTCGGAAAGAAAGATGGTCGGATTCTGTTCTTGACGCACCAGGAATAAACGCGCTCAGTGACTTGTGGGCAGAGCAAATTGGTAAAGAAGAAGAGCTTGCCTTAATCCTGCAAAAAGCGGCGGCCCACGTTCTCCGATGGGTGTAGCAAAATCCCCTCAGGTCGTAGTACCCCGTCAACTGGGTTTCGGGGGATAGCTATTGGGGCCGGGAAAACCCACACACCCTGAGCGCGCGGCAACGGATTAGCCTCTGAATGTGGTCAATGAGTGTAAATCGCCTTCCGTGAGAAGGCCGGGGCCACGTCAAGTAGATTTTGATTTGCCTTTCCTAAAATTCCCCTTTCCTTCATGGCGGAGGGTGTTCAGAGCGGCCCGGAGCGGTCAAGGGCGCGTTCTTTGCGGCGTCAGCGAACCCTTGACCGCGAGGACCGCTCTGTCATCATTCCGCCACGAAGGAAAGGGAGCGGTCGCCCGGGATTTTGGTCGATCTGTTTCTTGGCAACGGGGACGGGACGTTTCAGCCCAAGAAGGTCATAAATTTCCCAGGTCAGCCGTACAACGCTGAAGAAGGTATCGTGCCCGCAGATTTCAACTCTGACGGGTTGCTCGACTTCATATTTCAGGAACCCGGCGAAGTTGATGTTTTCGTTCAGAAATAGGCGAACAGTGCGTTCAGCGAGGAGAGGTCATGAACAGAGCATCGGGCAGCGGCTTTCTTTGGAGGCGGGTAGCGGTCTGGGGCTTCTGCTGGTTAGGGTTGTCAATGATCGCGCATGCGCAGACGATTTGCCCCTCGACCCAAGGCTACAACGCCGTCTGGGGAACCAAGTCGCCGAACTGCACCACGCTAGAAGTGGTTGGCTCTCAGGCCATCGTTGACCCGAGGGCGTGGTGTGGCACGAATTGCGAGCATACTGCCAACAGATTCGGTTTTCATTGATCGTTGTGGCGCTGTGCGCCATGCAGAACTCATCCCATCTCATCCCATCTGGTTACATCAACAATCCCTCCTCATTATTTCAAGAATGCCTCCACCTGATTTCAAGAATGCCTCCACCTGCCTATACAGCATTCTCTGTATCGCAGATTTGCTCGGTTCCCCTAGCCAATTTTTCCCGTATTACTTTCTTGGGAATCTAACTAGCAGAAACACAGCTCTCCGCTTTGGTAATCAACTTGCCTCTCTCGTTGTCAGGAAGGGTGGGCATGCTAAACCTGAACATGGATGATGTTGGTGAAGCGGCGATTGTCGAATGTGAGGGTACCCTCATAGGCGGTGATAAGGCACTTCAGCTACTCAATGCGGTCACGGCGCGGGCAGCGCCCAGACCCTTAAAGAAGGAAATCCCATGCGGGGCTTAGTTCTCTCGCTTTTGCATCTTTCTTCGATTCTGGTGGTCAGCTTGTTGGTGCTTTCCACACACGTCCTGTGGGCGCAGAGAACGTCGACACTACTAGAGGAGAGCACTGTCCGACTTCCTGATGCCCCTTCGCGGGTCGCAACGGTTGCGGAAACCCAAACACGTCTCCACCTCACCTACGGAGGATTACCCTTAGGCTTCCGGCAAACTCAGGGCCAGACCGAGTCGTGGATGAGATTCTTCTCTGACGAGACGGGGTACGCTCGTCTGTCTATCAATACCAATGCCGTGCTGAACCAGGACAGCGGAACGGCTGAATTCTGGGGCAAAAACAAGTACTTCATGGGCAGCGCTCCGACCAAATGGATGACGTTTGCTCCCACCTTCGGCCACGTACATCATGAGACGATCCATGGCGCCAACGACTTGGAGTACTATGGCCACCACATGCCATGGGCTGGCTCCGTCATCCTGCGAATCGGTCAGCAGGCTAGAGCTCACCCCCATATCACAAGTGTACTCAAGACAGTCCATCCACGATTCTGATTGTTCGCCTGTTCGCCGGTTACGCGGCATTGTTGGCGTAAAATCGCCTCAGGATGCATCTGCAAACGCTTTGCTGCGGGGGCAACTTCTCCGCTTCCTGCTCGATCGCCTGCGTCAACTCGGCAATCGTCGGAGTCAGTCGATCCAGCAACTCCAGCAGATCGCGCCAGCGTCGACTGGCCCACGGCGCTAACGCAAACGATTCCAGTTGCTCTCGTCCAGTGTCTCGCCAGAGTCGCTTCTTGCAGCGCAGTCCTTCGTTGAGCGCCACCGCTTGCAAAGCCCGGGTGGTAATCTGCTCCTATAATGATCACGTTCGGCTCCTTTCTCCGAGCCTTTTGGTTGGTTTTGCCACCACCAAAGCTTACTCGGGCGTGGGAGCCGACATTGTCCTGGAATCAATTACACTCACGAAGGGTTGTGAGGCGATTCCCCATACTTGGGCGTGTTCGGGAAATGGCTCTGACGCTGGTGGCAGCCGCTCCGAGAACCCAGCGTAATTTCTCGCTGGCAAGATCCGGAAGCCAATCTGGTCAACCTCTTTGTAAAACATGTAATGCCGGTGAAGGCCGTTTTCTTCGCGGCCACGTCCAAGGCAAGCAGCAGCTTCTCTCAGGAGGATCGAACATGAACAAAATGTTTCTAGCAGTATTGTTTCTTGCTCTGGGTGTGAGTGCTGGGACGATCGGGGCATGGGCGCAGAATTCGGATGCGGCGGCTAACGCGGACCACACTGCTCCTAGTTATGACATGAAGGCGCAGTCTCTGTTTGATCTGGAACGGGTGCAGAAAAAGTTTGTGGACCTTGCCAATGCGCTCCCGGCCGACAAGTTGACCTGGCGTCCTTCGGCGGACTCGCGTTCGTTCGCCGAAGTATTTCTTCACGTAGCCGGCGAGCGCTACGCGATTCTGGGGTTGATGGGAGCTACGCCTCCGGCCGGATTCGATGAAAAGACTTTTGAAAAATCTACGACGGATCGAGCCCAGATCGTTGCGGAATTGAACAAGTCGTGGGAGTTCGCCAAGAAGGTGATCGATGGGATGAGCAACGCCGATTTCGCGAAGCCGCTGCCGAAACTCGGTCCGCAGGCGAATGCGGGCGACGTGGTTTACATCCTGGTTACGGATGCGCACGAGCATCTTGGGCAGGTGGTGGCTTATGCGCGCGTGAACGGCATCGTCCCTCCGTGGACGGTGGAAGCGCAAAAGCAGGCTGCAGAAAAGAAGGCGGACCAGAAGTAGCGGGGAAGCTCCGGGTTCAGGTTGCGCCAGCTAAACGTGCGCGGTCAGTGTCAAGCATGGCTGCGGTAGCGCGCGATGCGGGTGCTGCCGCGGCTAAGGCTTTGGCGAACAACTCCTAAATGGCGTTTAGGGTTTGAAGGGGCGCGGCTTCGAGCCGCGCCGACCGTTTGACTCTAGCGACTCGCGGCACGGGTGGAAAGAGGTCGCGGAAAAAAGTCCTAGATCAGCGTTTAGTTTTGAAGCGGCGCGGCTTCCAAGCCGCGCCATTACCAACTTCTCAACGAGTTACGGCACGGCTGAAGCCGTGCCCCTTCAAAACTTCGGACGCCCGAGCGTTTTTCCGCAGCCTCTGGAAGCCGTGCCCCTTCAACCAGCGCCCTCCTCATTCGTAGAGGGCTAAGCTACATGGTCAAACCCTCATCCTCTAAAGCGCCTACTGTATTGTCCCCGTCTTGGGTCCAAGCTAGGTTGCGTCAGGAGAGGACGGTCAGGCTTACTTCTTTCGATCCTTCCGGACGTCCTCCTTGCGCCGCTTGCCCCTAGGCACTGGCTCGTCTGCACACTTCAAAAAATCAAGGCAGTGACGGAGGAAGCAAAAATGAGGATCCGAACAAGCAGGTATCCTGCGGTTGTCCTTACCCATTCCTTGTTTATCGCGGTATTTCTGTTTACGGCCATGGTAGCACTGCTGCTAGTAGCGCCGGCGAGCGCCGCCTCTAAAGGCCCGCTGTTTGGGCGGGAAGTGATCGTCGACAATCAACGCATAACAGGTGAGCCTAGCATTTCGATTGACGGGCAGGACCGGATTTATGTCTCGACCCCGTATGGATTTTTGACGACCGCCAGCTTTGTGTGGCGGTCGGTTGATCATGGGATGAGCTTTCATCTGGTGCCGGGCAATGCTCCGCCAGTGGGTAAACCGCTGGTTACCTGCGTTGGCGGCGGGGACTCCGGGTTGGCCGTGGACTCAGTGAACCGGTTGTATTTTGTCGACCTGCAGGGACTGACGGACGTGAGCAACAGCGTCAGCTCGGACCAAGGTTCGACCTGGTCGACTACGTGCGATGCGGCCAACGATACTGGAGTCGACCGGCCCTGGATCACTGCGTTTGGCGATCCGCAATCGGGCGGCGCGCTGTATCAAACGGTCGACGAAGTGGAACAATGCATCGGTTCTTGCCTGCCGAACCTGGGCGAGGTGGGCAGCAACATTGTGGAGCTCACGCGGTCGCAGGATGGAGTTACGTTCACGCCTCTTCCAGCGCAACAGATCGAGCCGGACGGAATTGTTTCCGCCATCAAAACAGATGCGAGTGGGGCGGTTTACATCTCGCATACGGCGCTGGTGGGTGCAAATGGCAACATTATTAATGGCTCGGATGCGAATGGCAACAGCAATGCGGTCGTGGTCGTGCGTTTCCCCAACGGATTTAACGAAACAACAGCAATCCCGCTGAACGGGCAGACGTTGTGCCAAGCGAAACCCACGCTCTGCACTACCGAAGTCGTTTACAGTGGAGCCCTCGATAGTGCGGGGAACAGCACGATTACCGTGGGGCAAGATTTTGCACCGATGACCATTGATCGCGCCGGCAACCTGTATGTCACTTGGGCGCAAGCTCCGGTAAGTGCTTCAACTGGACAGGTGAGCGGCTCGAGCCAGATCTACATCGCGGTTTCGACCAACCACGGTGCTACCTGGGGACCTCCCGTGCGGGTGACCGCGGCGACTCCAACTTTGCAGACCAGTCTGTTTCCCTGGATCGTGGCTGGCGATCCCGGCCGTGTGGACGTGGTCTGGTATGGAACTCCAACCCTCGGCTCTTGCCCCAATCAGCCCTGTGGATCAAGCGCTATCACCGCGCACTGGTCGGTCATGATGGCGCAGAGCTTGAACACCATTGTCAATGGAAAGCCTAACAGCAACCCGAGCTTTGCGACCACGCAGGTCTCAGAAGTCTCGAACCACTACGGGTCGATTTGTACTTTCGGAATCTCCTGCACCACAGGCGGAGACCGCGGGTTGCTGGATTTCATCAGCGTTACAATCGGCCTGAAAGGAGAAGCTAATGTGGTCTGGGCGGATGCGGTGAATCAAGACGGTGGAGGAACTTCCGCGGCTGTCATTGGTTTTAACCGGCAATATGCGGGTCCGAGCCTCTATGCCAGTGTCGGCCAGGTTAACGGCACGCCGCCGGCCACCGGGCATGCGTACGGATCGCCGGACGCGATTTACTCAGCAAATGGAGAGTCAGTCGGGGCATCCGCGAACCTGACGCTCAAGGAGGCTTATGTCACCATGCCCGATGCGCAGCACTATACCTTCACTATGTTTGTACAAAGCCTGAGCACGCTGGCCGTTTCGCCGACGCTGGGTGGAACGGATGCGGTGTGGCTGGTGCGCTGGGAGGTGCCTGATCCGAACGGAGCGGGCCATACTTACTATGCAGCGATGGAGTCAGACAATGGGCAGGCGCCGACATTTTTTGACGGCGAGACGGCGACCTTCGGGAATGGTGAGGGTTTTTTCATAACTTACCCGCCGACTCACACCGTACAGGGCAGCTACACCAACTCTGGAAGCGGTGGAGTGATTAAGCTGACGGTGCCGGTAGCCGATGTTGGAGGGAATGCCAACACTGTTTTGTATTCCCTTTCGGGGGTGGCGGCGACGCAGGCCGCGCCGTCATCGTCTAGTACGATCTTCAATCAGATTGACGCAACGGCTCCATTTGATTTTGTTCCCAAGTAGGACGCGTGGCTCGCGCTGGCGTGACTATTATGGTGGCCCACCCTTAAGTTTGCAGGGTGGGTTTTTTACTTCGTTGATTTTCGCTTGCTCAGAATTCGCCTTGTCACCTGCCTTGGAAAAGAAATGGAGGACGGGCGGGGACGACCGGCTTCCATCAAAGCCAGCTAGGAAGCGTAGAGTTCTTGGGCACATTCCGGGATGTCGCGTCCAGAAAGGCCTTCTCGCTGGGCACGATAACAGCGCGAGAAAGCTATTACTCAGGACAACTACTTCCGTAACCTGCTTGATTCGCAAGGCCGTGCGATAGTCAAGGTAGGCCCAATGGCCACCATCTCACACGCACCGCATGCGGCTGCGCAAGTCAAAGCAGGATGAGCCGCACGGAACCAAAGGAAGGCCGAAACCGATGTTGCAGCCAGCACAGAACCCAGCCAATGAAGCAAAACATTCTGCGACCCCTTACACACCACCCAAGAACATAACCAATTCCATGGAGCAGGCCACGATCGGACGCTCGGTGGTCATCAAGGGCGACGTGAGTGGCGCCGAGTCGCTTTATATCGATGGACGGATCGAGGGCACCATTAATTTCGATGACAGCCGTGTCACCGTCGGACGCAACGCCGTCGTGGTGGCCAATGTCAATGCCAAGGAAGTGATTGTCATGGGCACGGTGACCGGCAACATCCATTGCGCGGATCGTTTGGATGTCCGCAGCGAAGGTTCGCTCACCGGAGATGTCGTGACCCCGCGCGTGTGCATTGAAGATGGAGCGGTAGTAAAGGGCTCGGTTGAGGTTCGTGCCGCGCAACGCCAAGCCGCGCAACCGCAGAATGAAAAGCCGCAAGCGAAAACCGTTGAAGCAGCGAAGCCCGCTGAGCATCCGAAGGCGGCAGCCGCCGCGGCAAGCGCAGCGAGCTCTGCGACCCTGGCGCATGGCAGCAAGGTCATGTACAACGAGTCGAACTGAGCAAGCCCCGCGTTAAAAAATCACGGGCACTGGGATCGACTCCCAGTGCCCGTATCTTTTTGGCCTCAATTCAGACCGGCGTTCGCTCTATTTCTTTGTTGTTTCCTCCGGCTTGAGCTTGGCCTGCTTCAAATCAAGCGCGGCCGAATTCATGCAATAGCGTAGACCGGTGGGGGCAGGTCCATCGGGGAAAACGTGGCCCAGGTGCGCATTACAGCGGGCGCAGCGGGCCTCGGTTCGGACCATGCCATAGGTGCTGTCGGTCTCTTCCGCGATTGCGTCCTGGTCAATCGGTTTCCAGAAGCTTGGCCAACCCGTTCCTGACTCAAACTTGGTTTCCGAACTGAACAGTGGCTGCCCGCAGCAGACGCAGGCGTAGGTGCCGGCATCTTTGGTCTTCCAGTACTTGCCGGTAAACGCTGGCTCGGTACCCGCTCTGCGAGTTACTTGATACTGCTCGGGCGATAACTGCTTCTTCCAATCTTCTTCAGACTTCTTGACTTTCTCAGACATGAAAATTCTCCTCAAAGGTTCTCCCATTGGATTATTGGAGATGCCGAAAAGTTACGGCTGGCAGAAATCCGTTAACCACAGAGGCACAGAGTCACAGAGAAAGCAAAGCCACTCTTGAAGGTTTTCCGCAATGGTGAAGCATTATCTCTTGACTTCGCCTTTCATTCGCTTACAATGGCGTCATGGCAATCACACGCAGGCAACGGCAAGTGTACGACTTCATCTCGGATTTCGTACAGAAGCAAGGCTACTCTCCATCGTTCGAGGAAATTGGAGACGGCTTGGGACTGAGTTCGCTGGCTACGGTGCACAAACACATCTCCAATCTCGAGAAAAAGGGGCTGCTTACCCGCGATTACAACCGCAGCCGTTCCATTGACCTGCTTCCTCCCAAGGGCCGGTTGAAGCAGGCTATGTCAGTGAATACGACGATGGTGCTCCCGCTCCTCGGACGGATTGCGGCGGGTCAACCCATCGAAGCGGTGGAAAACCCGGAGACGATTTCTCTGGCGGATTTCGTCCGCTCAAAGGAGGTGTTTGTGCTCGAAGTTCGCGGCGATTCGATGCAGGACGAACACATCATGAGCGGAGACTACGTGCTGGTGGAAAAGGCGAAGACTGCTCACAACGGCGACATTGTGGTCGCGCTGGTTGGAGGGTCGGATGCCACGCTCAAACGTTTCCATCGCGAGGGCGACAACATCCGTTTGCAACCCTCGAACGTGAACATGCAGCCGATCATCGTGCCCGCCGCTTCAGTGGAGATCCAGGGCAGAGTGATTGGCGTGTTGCGGAAATACTAGGTAGTGAGGATTTCGCCGCTTCGTAGTATCAGTGCATCGAAGAACTTACTGCGCGGTCAATGAGCCGTTGCTGGCTGTTCACCCCCTCTGAATCCGCACGATGCGAGCTTCGCACATAACTTCCATTCGACTGCATGTGGCTCCCCTTCACTACGTCGCTTAGGTAAGTTGCCAACACTTCGTCCCGGAGATGGCGGATCAACTTGGGGGCCCGCACCGGGAACACGACCTCGACTCTCCGGTTCAGGTTCCGCGGCATCAGGTCGGCACTGCCGAGATCTGAATCTGCGGTGACTTTTGCAGCCCCGACCGTCGGCATGCCTTTGTTGCTCGCAAGGTCAAGGGATGCGCCTATCCACATGGAGAAAACCGCGGCGCTGAGATTTGTTTGTTTCTTGCCGTTAATTCATACTTGCTCTCATGCAATTCTTCGTGGCCGTTTTGCATTTTGTGGAATATCTAATGGTGCGAACAGAAAGCGCAAATCCAGCAAGTGTTCCACGATCTCCAATAAGCTCGTCGGAGACTCGCTCTTGGAGATGAACACATCCACCGATTCCAGCGCGCTTTCCGGTATGGCCTCCTCGGCGGACAGCATGGCAACCGGAACGTCGGGTTGAGAAGCTTTCATGCGCTTTGCGACAATGTCCCCGTTCATTCTGGGCATGTGATAGTCGAGAAGCACTAAGTCGGTTGGGTGGGAGGCAAAGAACTGCAGGGCTTCCTCTCCGCTGGTCGCGGCCAGAACCCGATACCCGCGCTGCTCGAGGAGCATGCGGCGACCCTCAAGGCCGCTCCACTCATCGTCCACGCAGAGAATTATTGGTGTTTTCGTCACGCCGCTTCTCCCGTGCACGGTAGAGACCTAGGTAGCTACGTCTCTATCCGCGACGAATAAGAAGCATAAACGGTGCCAAACTCCAATGGACAATGAAGCAACAGCTTACAGTGCGCGAGGAAACTTGTAGTGGGTAGATATTAGTTGGCGATGACGACTGCTTTACTTGGTAAAAACAGCCGGTCGCGAATATGAAACATTGTATCTCTGCGTCGCCGGGAAGTTTCGCGGATAAGGAAGTCGAAATTTCCTGCTCGGGCGCATCCATTTGCAGAAAACAAAGACTTTGCAGAAATGGCCCTATTCTTGCACAGATATTCATGCCGGTTTGTGTTGGCACCAAACGTGACAATCACTTAGCTGGCAGGGAGGTCACCGTGAAAAAAGCACTTCGAGGAATTTATCCGCTTGTGGGGGTCTTACTTTTGATGTTCGCTCTAATCCCCGCGATGTACGCTGAAAACGATGTCATGGGAGAGATCCAGTTTGAAGGCAAGTCCCATGTCGAGAAAACTTCTGGGGTTTGGGTCGATGGGCAGTACGTAGGCTATTTGAAAGAGCTCAAAGGATCGAAGAAAGTTCTGCTTTTGCCGGGCGAACACGTAATTACGGTGCGCCAGGACGGCTACCAGGATTTTACCGAGCGAGTCATGGTCGAGCCAGGGCAGAAGCAAGTTGTGCGCGTGGCTATGGCGAAAGCGCTGACAGGGCCGCTTCCTCAGGTAACGGCCGAAGTCAAGATAGCGGTCAACCCGTCGCGCGCCGCAGTTTTCCTCGACGGACTTTACGTAGGGCACGTTGGAGAATTTGGGGGCGTAGGTCGAGGCATGCTGGTTGCCCCGGGATCGCACCAAATAAGGATTGCACTTCCCGGTTACCAAACGTTTGAGACCGCGATTAATCCGATCGCCAATCAGAAAGTTGAGATTAAGACTGACTTGGTCAAGAACGGCGCTCCTTTGAGTGAGCCGTTGGTCAATACGGAGACAGGCGAAGCCACGCCCCCTCCCCCTCCGCCCCAGCCTACTGCTGGGACGGCGGCTCCGCAGCGTTGATGGGTAACGGCCTCTGTCCGCAACTGGATAGAGGCCTCCCTTTTCTCGCAAAGTTTGGCCCCATCCACACTTCGCGACAATCTTCACTCTCTGCTAACATTCGTCTTTTCCGGCAGTCTATGAGTCAAAATGCCGCCGAGGACGCTCCCGGATGAGATTTCTCCTTTTCACTATTGTGCTGACCGCTGCCTCGTTCGCCCAGGACGCAGACCTGCCGCGGCACTTTGATTACGACCAGAAAGCCCCGCTCGACGTGCAGGAAGTGGCCGTCGAACACCGCGGCGAAGTTGCCGTTCACGACATTTCGTACGCTAGCCCTAAGGGCGGGCGGGTGACTGCCTATCTGGTCGTACCCGCCGGCACAGGGCCGTTCGCTGCGGTGATCTGGGGCCATTGGTATTGGGGCAATTCAGCGATGCGCAATCGCAAAGAGTTTCTGGATGAAGCCGTAGCCCTGGCACCGGCGGGAGTCGTGTCATTGCTCACGGACGGCCCGGTCGCGCGTCCCGGGCATGTGCATGATCAGAGTCCGCTGAGTGAGAAGGAAGCCGCTGATCTGGTGCAGCAGATTGTGGACATGCGCCGGGGCGCGGACTTGCTCCTGGCCCGCCCCGACGTTGATCCCCATCGCCTGGCATATGTGGGCCACAGCTACAATGCGACGGTCGGTGGATTCCTTTCAGGCGTTGACAAACGCTTCCGGGCGTTCGTTCTAATGGCAGGGGATCTGTCCGACGAAGTTGATAGGAAGTCTAAAGAATTTCAGGAATATCGCCAGAAGGCCGGTCCGGAGAAGTTCGACGCCTTCCAGGCCAAATACGCATGGCTTGATCCGGGCAAGTTCGTGTCGCATGCGGCCCCTGCAGCGGTATTTCTGCAGTATGCTTCGCAAGAAGAATTCTTGACTCCCGATCGAGCGCGCGCCTATGCGGCAATTGTGAGTGAACCCAAACGCTTCCAACTCTACAACGCGCCCCATGCTCTGAATGCGGATGCTCGCCGCGACCGGATCGGATTCCTCACCGAGCAGCTTAAGCTCAAGCCGCTCCCTCCCGCCGTGATTACCGGCATACCTGATTTGTTCCAACCCCCTGCCCCGGGCCCGTAAGCTCTCGGTAACCTGCGTACGCGATCAGTACTGGCCGTAACGACCCTTCACGGACTCGAGGAGTTTCTGTGAGTCGTAGCCGACGCCGTCTTTGAAAACGATCTCCACGTTCTCGATATCTGAGATACGGCTTGCCGGGTCACCTTTTATTATCACGAGGTCCGCGTTTTTTCCTGGAGCGACCGTTCCAATCTGATCTTGTTTGCCGAGGTATGTAGCGCCATTAAGGGTCGCAATCTTGATGGCTTCGAGCGGCGAGAACCCGGCCTCCACCAGCAGTTCGATGTCGCGCTGATCGCCGAATCCGGGGACAACGCCTCCATTGCCGGTCGGATCCGGACCTGCCAGCAGCAATCCTCCGGCTTGGGCAAATGCATATTCCAATTCCAGGTCGCGTTTGAACAGCATGGCCAAGTCTTCTTTCGCCGCCTTACTCGCAGGCCTCTCGCGCCTGTAAAGGTAATCTTCGCGGGCTTCGGGCGTCATTGCGTCCAGGACCTGCTGTCGCAGCGGAGGACGTCCAGGAATGCTGCTCTCAACGACGGGTAGCGTCGAGGTGATCGCCACGTGATGCTTTACCAGCGTGTCGATCAAGTCCTTCGCTTCCGGACTATTAGCGGGCATGTGCTCCAGCGTGTAGTCCCCCCGGCTTTCGCTGCAGACATCGGGTTTCTTGTCGGGGTCGAGCTGTGTGTTCACAAAGAATCCATGCTCGAGATTGTCGATACCAAGCTCCGCCGCTTCCTTGTAAGTCACCGAGCAGAGGTGCCCCGTGATCTTGAGGCCACGCTTGTGAGCCGTGTCAGTCGCCGCCTTCAGCTCAGCGCGGGTGATGTTCATGTACGCCTTGAAGGAGGTCACACCACGGTCTGCCCAATAGTCGACCATCTGCCGCGCCTCGTCCGCGCCGCTCAGTTGATGCATCTGGAGAAAGTAACTGTTGGGGCCTTCCAGGTATGGTCCGGTCACATCGATGTGCGGGCCGGGGAGTTTGCCCTCGTCGATCGCGCGCTTGAGATTCAGATCGGTGTAGGTCTCAACGCTGCCTGTGGTGCGCATGGTGGTCACGCCGCCCGCCAGGTAGAGGCGAGGAGCGGAGAACGTCATCTGCGGCACCAGCACCGGAGGGTCGAAGTTCCACTGGCTGTCCTCGTTCGGCCGCCCGACGTAAAAAAGATGGTTGTGCATGCCGACGATGCCCGGCATTACCGTGTATCCGCGCAAGTCGAGGACCGTGGTTCCCTGCATGGAAGGAGCATTCGTCCCCGCCTCCACGGCTGTGATCTTGCCTCCTTCGATGATCACGTTCTGATCTTGGACGGGCGGACGCCCCGTGCCGTCGATTACACGGATGTGCTGCAGCACTACTCTTGGCGAGTTCACTCGCACATACTTCAGCACGGGCGGTGACAGCGAAGCTTGAGCGTTAGCCCATAAAGGAAGGGCCAGAAATGCGGAAAGAATCAGAAAGCGAACAATGAGCATTTGTTTCCCCGAAAGTCAGGGCAATTGTAAATGATGAGTGCTCGTCAACCCAGAAAGCATCGTGCCTGAACCATTTCTGCGCGAAAGTGCATAATTAGGGGAGCTTCATTCGCAAACGATGAGGCTCGCATTCTTAATCTGGTGACGCACGCGGACCAGCCGCCATCTTAATTATTTTCCGTAACCGCTGAGGAGGAGGTCTGTGACATTGCCGCAAGACGGGCTTTGGTATAAAGACGCGATCATTTACCAGGTCCACGTCCGGACTTTTCAGGACAGCAATGGCGACGGCATCGGAGATTTCCGCGGTCTGGCACAAAAGCTCGATTATCTGCAGGAGCTAGGTGTCAACGCGCTGTGGCTGATGCCGTTTTTTCCTTCCCCGTTGCGCGATGACGGATACGACATCGCGGACTACCGATCGGTCCACCCCAGTTACGGAACACTCGACGACTTCAAGAGTTTTCTCGCCGCGGCGCACGAGCGCGGAATACGAGTGATCGTTGAGATGGTGCTGAACCACACTTCCGATCAGCACCCCTGGTTTCAGGAATCGCGAAGTTCCCGTGACAACCCGCGCCGGGACTGGTACGTGTGGAGCGATACCGATACTAAATATAAAGGCGCGCGGATTATTTTCCTGGACACCGAAACCTCGAATTGGGCTCGAGACCCGGTCACGAACTCATATTATTGGCATCGCTTTTTCAGCCACCAGCCCGATCTCAACTACGATAATCCGGCGGTCCGAGAAGAGATGTGGTCGATCATGCAGTTCTGGCTGGAGATGGGGGTGGACGGGTTTCGGCTCGATGCGGTTCCATATCTCATCGAACGGGAAGGGACAAACTGCGAAAACTTACCCGAGACCCACGAGATTCTCAAGGAACTTCGCCGCCGGGTCGATAAATATTTTCCCGGAAGAATGCTGCTTGCTGAAGCCAACCAATGGCCGGCGGATCTCCGTCCGTATTTTGGGGATGGCGATGAATTCCATATGGCCTTTCATTTTCCCGTCATGCCACGAATGTTCATGAGCGTACAACTCGAAGACCGCAAGCCGATCATGGATATTCTGCAGCAAACACCGGCGATCCCGGATCAGTGCCAATGGTGTTTGTTTCTGCGCAACCACGATGAACTCACGCTCGAGATGGTGACCGACATCGAACGCGATTACATGTACGATACTTACGCCGGGGACAAGGCGATGCGGCTGAATCTCGGCATTCGGCGGCGGCTTGCCCCTCTTTTGGATAACGACCGGCGCCGGGTCGAACTGATGAACGGTATGCTGATGTCCCTTCCGGGCACGCCGATCATTTACTACGGTGACGAGATTGGAATGGGGGACAACATTCACCTCGGCGACCGCAATGGGGTGCGTACGCCCATGCAATGGGATGGGGGATGGAATGCCGGCTTTTCCACTGCCGATCCGGAGAATCTGTATTCACCGTTGATCCTGAATCCGGTGTATGGGTATCCGGCGGTAAACGTCTACTCGCAGAAGCGCTCCAGCCATTCACTCTTGGCCTGGATGAAGCGTCTGATAGGGGCGCGGAAATCGACGCAGGTTTTCGGCCGAGGTTCAATCGAGTTCCTGCATCCCGCGAACCACCGCGTGCTCGCATATGTCAGGCAACTCAAGAATGAAACGGTACTGGTGGTGAATAACCTTTCCAGTTCAGCACAAGCCGTCGAACTCGACTTGCGGCGCTACAAGGGCAATATTCTGGTGGAGATGTTTGGCAGGAACATTTTCCCCCGCAT
Organism: uncultured Acidobacteriota bacterium; assembly: GCA_963832245.1. GTDB lineage: Bacteria > Acidobacteriota > Terriglobia > Terriglobales > Acidobacteriaceae > JABDBE01. Next base: position 693,077 of record CAWHTG010000002.1, on the reverse strand, counting down.
CGGAGACTTGCCCTACCTGTTAACCATGGGTCCCTACCAGTTCTTCTGGTTCCGTTTGCGGCGGATATGACAATATAAAGAGCTGAAGATATAAAGCCACGCGCAGGGGTTTCGACTGGACGAGAGCAGCGTTCTTACGGATGACTTTCTTCGCCAACTGATCAGTGTAGGCGAAGTGGACCTGCTGGTTGGTGTGCCTACCCACAACAATGCCAAGACGGTCGGAGAAACGGTACACGGGATTCGCGTTGGACTGCTGAAGTATTTTCCACGGGAGCGCGCGGTCATCCTCAACGTGGACGGGGGATCGAAGGACAGCACACGCGAGGTAGTCGCCGCTGGTTCGATTAATGACGTGCAGCGTTCCTCCGATTTGTATGCTCTGCGCACGCTCCCCTGCATCAGCACGGTCTATGGTGACAACCCAGCGAGCGAAGTTGCTCTGCGCACAGTTCTGGCGGCGGCGGAATTGTTACGCGCCCGAGCATGTGCAATCGTCTCGCCCGACTCCACCAACATGACACCGGACTGGATCGAGCGGCTTCTGCGTCCGGTTTACCGGGATAACTTCGATCTGGTCACACCCGTATACCGAAGACATAAGTTTGATGGCTTGCTCCTGCGAAATCTGATCTATCCGATGGCTCGGTCCTTGTACGCCAAGCGCATCAGGGAACCATACGCGGTGGAATTCGCATTCTCCGGACGCTTCTGCAGCCACCTCTTGGAAATGCAGGTCTGGGACCACGACGCGGGGGGCGTTGGCACCGAGATGCGCATGACTATCGCCGCTATCACTGCGGGGTTCCGGCTTTCTCAGACCTTCCTGGGAACGAAACCGCAACTGGATCGTAGTACCTCGGACCTGGTCGTCGCCATGCGGCAGACCGTCGGTACGCTTTTCTGGTCGTTGGAACCCAACTACCAATATTGGAGCACCAATCGCGAGACCGAAGCTATTCCCACCTGCGGCCCTGAATACGACCTGGCGACGGAACCGATTCGAGTAAACCGAAAACGGCTCTATCAATTATTCAGTTCCGGCGTCGGTGAACTTGAGCCGGTTCTCCAGTCCATCCTCTCATCTCAGACCCTCGCGGAAGTTCAGGCCATCGCCAAGCTTGCGGAAGAGGACTTCCGATATCCTCACGAGCTGTGGGTGAAAACGGCTTATGAGTTTGCTTCTTCGTATCACAAATCCGTAATCAATCGAGACCATATCATTCAGGCTATGGCTCCCCTTTATCGCGGGAAAGTTTATACCTTTCTCCTGGAAAATCGGGACGCTTCCGGAGAGGAAGTGGAAGCGAACGTGGAGGATCTTTGCCTGACATTTGAGCGTTTGAAACCGTACCTGCTTGATCTATGGAATGCGAGAGAGTGAGGTCACTATGTGGGAAATGATAGTGGGAGAGCTGGACCATGCGATGCATGAGCTTGCCAAAGACTTCGCGCACTTTCTGCCCCGTCTGCTGGCGATGCTGATCATTGCGCTGTTGGGATGGGTGGTCGCTTACGTTTTGAAAGTTATGCTGCGAGGCATCCTGCGGATCGTGAAGTTCGACAGACTCTCTGACAATGCCGGCACTACTCAACTGCTGAACAAATTCGCGCTGCCCTCCTCCAGCGAGCTGTTGAGCCGGGTTGTGTTCTGGGTGGTGTGGCTGGGCTTCATTCTGCTGGGAGTGCAGGTGCTTGGCATCGTCGGCATGGAGGAGCACATCTCGAGATTCTTCCTCTACCTGCCAAGGCTGTTCGGGGCACTGTTTATTATTTTTTTCGGATTGCTGGCGGCAAGTTTCTTTTCCCGGGCCGCACTACTCGCCGCCGTCAATGCCGATTCTCCTTCGCCTCGGCTGTTGGCAACTTTAATTCGAACCGTCATTGTGATTTTCGCGGTGACGATGGCCTTCGAGCAGCTTGGGTTGGCCGAAAGGACAATCCTGGTCGCATTTGCAATTGCCTTCGGGGCGCTGATGCTCGGCCTTGCCCTCGCCTTCGGCATGGGTGGCCGCGACTTGGCAAAAGACTTTCTGGAAAGGAGATTCCTCAAGGAAAAACAGGAACAGAAGCAGGATGAACTTTCGCCGTTGTAGCGCGATAACTTGAGAGTAATAGGGAATATACTGTATCGAAAAGTGGATGTAAAGACCCATAAAATCTGCTCAGTCCTGGGTGGAAATGCCCGGGCGAGTGTGCTTCGATGAAGTCGCATGGTGGCAACCATGAGCCGCCAGCGGAACGAAAGGAGAACAGCTTGAAACTACGATTGGGCAAGACGGCAGTGGCAGCGATCGTGGCGGGAGCGCTTTGGTTTTTTGCTGCAGCACCGCGGGTGCACGCGGATGAAGATAGATCAAGGTGCCAACACGCGGTAGAAAAGGCGGAAGCGAGGCTGGACAGAGCGGTCGAAAAACATGGCGAGCACAGCCATGAGGTCGAGGAACGGCGGCGGGATTTGAACGCTGAAAGGGAGCGTTGTTGGAATCAATATCACCAGTGGTGGAACGGGAGAGAACACCGCTGGGAAACCGAGCATGATTGGGATCGAGATCACCACGATCACGATGACGATCACCACTGATCTCACAAGGCCGACAGATGCGAGTCCGTTTGGCTCCGTCTGCTCGGCCTCTACCCTCTTGGGGAAAAGCGAGTTCTGACAGGAACTGGAGTGTTCTAATCGCGGTCCAACTAGACCTTTACTGCTTCTGGTGAATCGGTTGTGCCGGGGGCTGTCGTTCCGGGCCATGAGACACAGCCACGAATGTGAGCGCCCCGACGATGATCGCTAGGACCGCGTAAATGAGGACCGGGCTGCAACGCTTTCCTGCCAGCATGGGTCTTCGATGCCGGTTTGAGACTCTGGTTTGTCAGAAAAGAACAGAGCAGTAGGCATTTTCCCCGCCGCTACAGCCGGTAATGTGCAGATTTCGAAGCACAAACCGCTGTTTTTGTTTTGCTGCCGGCTCGACCGCGTAATCTTTTCGCGCACAGCACGACATACCGCATCCCCCCGCGAAACCTAAGCAGTCCACTGGATTCTCACTTCCAAAGCATCCCCTTAAACTCCACAAAGAACGCAAACGCTGGCGTTACTCCCTTTTGGAGGCTTGAGGCCCAATGAAGACCAAGATTTCGATAGTGTTCGTTTTGTTACTCTTGACCTGCTGGCTGGTCGCTCAATCCACACCTGCTTCGGCAGCCATTTTCACTCCCGAAATGCAAGCCGGATCCGCAGGATCCGCTGGTTCTGCAGCCGGCTCCAACGCAGGGCAGACAGGAACGACCACTACTTCGCCCAGTGGACAGAACTCTGGGACAACGTCCAATCCCGGACAGAGTGGCACAACCGGCAGCAATCCCGGAACTGCTTCACCAACACCAGGCACAGCATCGCCTACACCCGGGGCTGCTTCTCCGACACCAGGGACGGCTTCTCCAACCCCCGGAACCTCGACCAACCCCGGTAACACGACAACCCCCGGCACGACCCCAGAGACGCAGGGTACGCCTCAGGGACAGAGTCCTGACTCGAGCACACCGGGAAGCACGACTTCTCCCAACACAACCTCGCCGAGCACGGCACCTAACGACACAACTTCACCAAGCACGAACCCTCCCGCGGATAACAGCAAGCCGCCGCAGTCGTAATAACTGGACGCGAAATAGGCCACTAACTTTGTTTAGTGGCCTTTCTTTTCTTGGGTACAGGCCTCTCCCTAGTTTGTGCGGAATGATGCCTTAACGGCATCCTGCATTAGCCAAACTGGCATCTCAGTATTGCGCAAGCCGCCGATGGCGAACCTGCCTCGGCCTTGCGCACCACATTCTTAGATCACAACAGTTAGCGTTTAAGCGGCATCCTTCTCGACGGGAAATCCCGCTTCCATCCATCCCTGCTTGCCTTCAGGATAATGCGCGACGCGAGTGTAACCCATGGCCGCCAATTCACGGGCGGCGTATTCACTGGCGTGTCAATGAGTGTTCGCGCAGTAGGTCACGATCTCAGCGTCTTTGTTGGGCAATAACTTTGGAGCCAGTTCTCTGATCCGTTCCGGAGGAATGTTCAATGCTCCCGGGAGATGAGCTTCGCGGTAACGCTCAGGCGCGAGCGTCTCGACAACCTTTACCGAGTCCTTTCGGTCTAATTTCGTTTTCAGATCGTTGGTAGAGATAGTGGATTCCATTCGGACCTCCCTAAGAGTAAGTCTATCCTTTGATTTGATAGCAGGCCGCGGAAAATAATAAATGGGTATTTGAGGTTGAAAGTGCGGATGCAACGGCGTTTCAGGCGGTTCCAACGTCGCCCGCTCCTGCGCGTGCCCGGTACAATCGCGGCGTTGCGCCCATCTCCGAACGAAGGTGGCGAAGCAGTGTCTCGCCGTCTCCGAAGCCTGCTTGAGATGCGATGGTCTCCACGTTTTGGGTCGTGGCCTCAAGTCTGGCTTTCGCCGCTTGCAGCCGAAGACGGGCCACAAAGCGCGCGGGTGTGGTGCCCACTTGCTGCGAAAAGACCCGGCTGAAATTGCGGTCGCTCATGCCTGCGCGTTTCGCCAGCACGGGAACAGAGAGATCGGCATCAAGATGGTCGGAGATCCAAGCGATCAATTCGCGGATCGGCTGCAGATCTGCGGCCTGCGCTTCAAGTTGCGAACTGAACTGGCTCTGCCCACCGGGACGTCGCAAGAACAGGACCATATGGCGCGCGATTTCCAGCGCGAGCGCGTGACCGTGATCCTCTTCGACCATAGCAAGCGCCAGGTCGGCGCCGGTTGACACACCAGCGCTTGTCCACACGTTTCCATCCTGAACGAAAATCTTGTCGACATCCACGGAAACTTGCGGATAACGTTGCGCCAGTTTATCCGCCAGCCTCCAGTGGGTCGTGGCACGCCGTCCATCGAGGATTCCAGCCGCGGCCAGTGCGAATGCCCCGGAGCAAACCGAGCCGATGCGGCGAACCCGATCCGCAGATTCACGCAACCACACCAGGAGTTCTGGTGCGATGCGCGAGTCGAGATCCGCTGCGCTCGCGACCAGCAACAAAGTGTCGATCGGAGTCAGGGCCTCCGTCCATTGCCGGCCACCTACGATGCCGAGACCCGACGCAGTCATTAACGGCTGATCATCCATCGTAAGCAATTCGATTTCATAAGCGGGAGAGTGCCTTTTCCCCGCGCGAGTTAATTCCTGCGAGGCACGCATGAACACGTCGAGCGGGCCCGCCAAGGTCATCAGGTTAATTCGCGGAAAGATAAGCATCGAAATCCGGCGTGTCGGCCACTCCTGCTCGCGCCGCGCTGCCGGCGTTCTCGTTGCTGACAGATTATCCATGTTCAGAGAGATGCTGAGCGCTCGCCTATCGATACATGAAAATGGCATAAAACGAGCAGTATTTGTCCGTTCCAAAAAGACCGTTCCGCAATCTCATGATGCAGAAGGAATTTGGAGGACGGCCATGAAGCTTATAAGAATTTTATCAATCGCAGCTTTTCTCTTGCTACCAGCCTCATCATCTTTATTCGCTCAGAACAACTTGCCCGATCCTAACGACAGCGCTTGCTGGCAAAGTTTGGAAGCGCTGCACAACTGCGCGCAGGTGCAGAACGACCGTGCGATGGCCCAAGCTCAGCGCTGCACGTCGTATCCCGAGTATCAGTGCGAGCCCGAGGCGGAACAGCCTCAGCAGACGGCGCGAGTGGCGCGTCTTCAAAAACAGAGGACAAAAGTTGATTCAGCCGCCACCGCTGTGCAGTCTCATCAGACACCAGGCAATAGTTCAGGAAGCGACGCTGTTGTCATTGAGATGAGTCCCGCGAACTAAGCTTACTTGGTAGGTGAGCGCAACCATTCCAATCGCCACTCTGGGAGACAATCCAGAGTGGCGACCCGTAGATAGCAGTCGCAAGCGGTCGATGCGCTCCGCGGATTGAAACCTTGCTGGACGGATGGGTTTACGGCTGCGTCTTTTGCAGGCTGGCCGAGACGTTGACTTCCGAACCCGCCGCTACCGTCAGCTCACGCTTCCACTTGGCAAATCCAGGCATAAAAAAGACGACGACATGAGTTCCAGGATTGACTCCGATGGTCGACGGCGTGTTGCCTACATATCGCCCGTCTAGAGTGATTTCAGCGCCGGCGGGCGTCGAACTGAAATTGCACTTTATCTTCTCTCGAATTACTTCTGTGGGGGCGGCTTCCGCTGGCTCCGGACTCGCCGCATTTGCTGCGGGAGCCGCTGAGCTCCGGGTCGAAGCAGTTCGCGCCGCTGGCTGGGGCGCCTGGGCCGCTTCAACTACAGTGTAGAGTTCCTTGCTTGCCCCGCCTTTTTCATTCTCGTAGAAAATTGTGATCCCGTGTTTATCCCTGCGCGCGTCAAAGCTCTGCCCAATCGGCAAGCTGACACATTTGGACCAGCGATTATCCCAGACGCAGGTAATGGAGAAGGGCTTCCCGTTCCCTTCCTGCACGCGCATGGTATTGCGCACAGACGCCACCTTGCTTTCGTGGCAATAGCCGGAGTAATTGGCGAGGTCGCAATCTCGAGGCGGCTGGTCTGGATTGGTATTGAGAGTCTTCGACTCCGCATCCAAGACCGTAATGCGGAACCGCTCGGCCTTGGTTGCGGCAATGGACATTACAGCACTGAGCAGCAAGAATGCCGCAAGCAGCCTGGCACTACACCTCATATTCAACTCCGCGTCGTTCCTTTTTCGCCCGCAATGGCTCGAACCGCCGGCGAACAACGTGCCGCTTTGACGGGAGGCAACTCCCGTCCCCGGTCTATCCGCGATTTTACGACAACTCCGGGGCGCAAAGTCACTCCCCTTGGGCAGACAACTTTGTCCCCGGATCTCGCCCGCTCTTGATTGCCGTCACTTGCGAAATACGAACCGCTCTTAGAAAGTAAAGATCGGACCGAACTCCGAACGCAGATCTCTCCACGTACGGCTTGGAACTCCCGCTACCGAGGTGTTGGGCGTGAAAACTCCGGCGTTATTCGGCAGCGCGTAACTGCTGTAAAGCGACTCCTCAAAGGCAAACTGCACCCACGGATTGAGCCGGTAGAACAGAGTCACCGCGTTGAGCGTGCTCTTGTAGGGACCGGCGCCATCCGCTCCGATGTCCTTGGCCTTGGCGAAGTCGGAGTGCACGACCTCATCCAGACCGTGGTCGAAGTAGAGTTGCCAACCGGCGTTGTGGCCCTTCGGATCCGCGTTGAACCAACGCGAGAGTGGCAGGCCCAGTTGGACAAAGCCGCCGTAGGCGCGGATGGGGCGCTGCGGAGCAGCCACAATTTGTCCAGCGGCATTCGTACCGAACGCTATTGTCCCCGTCCCCGACCGATCTATCGTGGGAGCAGTGACCACGCCACTCAGGCCGCCGGCGTCACTGAAGTAGGAAAGAGTCTGACCACCGAACATGAACCGCAGGTCGCCACCACGATAGACACTCGCTACCACCGTAGCCCAACGGGTTGGCAACGAAACTCCGACTTGACCCCCGTAGCCTTCGCTCCGGTCCGTAGCACCCGTCGGGAACGCGGCTTTCACGGCGTCGTAAGCAGCAATCGTTGCCGCGGAGCTGCCCGCCGGAGCCGCAATCGCAGAGTGCAACACGATCGCTGCGCGATGAGTTTCGAAACCGCTGGCGAGGATCTGGGCCGGCGCTACCGCCGGAGCCGGATCAAGCTGGAATTGGAGAACCGCTCGGGCTGAGTACTCCAAATTGTTCGAGTCAGAACCCTGGCGTTCACCGTACCCCAACTGGTTGGCGGTCCCGTCAGTTACGGCACTAGTGCAACCTATGGTGGTCGTAACCCCAGGGACGAAGGTGTCCGGTATCGAGCATGAAGTGATGGTTGCGTCTGCTGGTACATTGCCTTCGCTCGGCATACTAACCGCGAAAGCCGGAGAGAATTTGAAGTTCCTCGAACCTCCCAGCTTCTGCACCAGGCCGAACTGCAATTGTGGAGAGCGCTCATATTGAGTTCCAAAGTATGCCTGCAGCTGTGTGGTTTCGACGATATTGGGAAGGAGGCTCGATCCGTAGAGGAGCCAGTCCTGGCCACCCTCGAAATAGAGGTCCGTATTCTCGCTGGCCGCGTAGTCGAGCCTTGCATAGGCTAAGCGAATGCTCGCCATGGAGCTGCGGACTGCTGAAACGTTTCGGTTATCGGCGCGGCTGAAGTTGCCTTCAAAATCGCCCTCGATTCGACCGGTCAAGACCAGCTTGGGTGAAATATCCGGCCATTCAAAGTTTGACCCGAAGCGTGTCGAGCGTGCTTTGATGTGGAAAGCCGGGTCGGTGGTCGGCCCCGTATCAGCGTTCAAGAAACCGGGCAGAACGAAATCGTCGCCGCGGGGATCGCTGGAGTCATGAACCACGGTAGCCTTGATGAAACCGTAGGGCGTCATCTTGACCGGGCCCAACTTGACGGCTGGAACCAGCCCATCTTTGGCGGGTGGGTCGACAGGGTTAACCCGGACAGGACTGATCGCCGCGACCACTGACCGCGGGACGGGCTTCTCGGTCTGAGGTGTCTGCGGAGTCGTCGCAGCCTGTCCCGAGTACTGGCCGCCTGGGCTTGCGACGGCTGCAGAGATCTCCGGAGTGGAGGGTGGGGTTGCGGGATTCGCAGCCGCAGACATATCAGCTGCACTTAATAAACCCTTGCGAGTAAGCGCGTCGACCAGCAGTTGAAATTCGGCTTCAGGAGCTGCGCCCTGAATAGCTTTCGCTTCCGAAGGCGCGAGCACTCCCTTCATCACCAGGACACCCAGCAACGCTGTGACATTCCCACTGCCGATTGCGGACGTCGGGTTCAAGGTTGCGGGACCTGCAGCCGGCTCCGCCGCGTTGCTAGCGTTGGTCCCGGTTCCAGTATTCGCAGAGACGGCATCGTCTGAGCCAGCCATGACGGGTGCGGTCGCTACGATCATGAGTACTGATGAGCACAGCCACTTCTTCAACTTCAACATAACTCTGGGCTCCTTCTTCGCTAGATTTCGAATCCTTGGTACTGGTAAAACTCAAACACGACGGGACCGGCCCGAACGGTATAAGGTTCGGGCGGTGCTGCGGCAACTATACCTAGCTGCGGGTGACTACCCGAGTGCCAGATCAGGTGCGCTTACCGCACCACCAAACGGGTGAATGGAAACACATAGGCTTGGAGGGTCACCATAATTCCCACCAAGGCCGCCAGCGCAATGCTGTGGAAGAACACGTAGCGCAAGATATCGCCCTCATGTCCATACCACTCGGTGGCGGTGCTGGCTACGACGATGCTTTGCGCATCGATCATTTTTCCCATCACGCCGCCACAACTGTTCGCCGCCGCCATCAATGTGGGTGAAATCCCGACCTGTTCGGCGGAAATTCTCTGCAGGCTGCCGAACAACACATTCGACGAAGTGTCCGACCCGGTGAGTGCCACTCCCAGCCAGCCCAGCAAGGTTCCAAAAAACGGATAGAGCACGCCGGTTCGCGCAAATGCCAACCCCATGGTGGCGTCCAGCCCGGAATAGCGGGTCAGGAAACCGATGGAAAGCATGGCGGCAATGGTGAGCAAGGAGAATCGCACTCGCACCAGCGTCCGCCAATAGGTGTGCGCCATCTTCCAGGGAGTAAAGCCCATGACGAAGCCGGAAATGATTGCGGCGACCAAAATCCCCGAACCGGTCGCAGTCAACCAGTTCAGCGAATAAACCGCGGCTTCGGCGGTGGGCTTGGGTACTACCGGCGGCATGCGCTGCACCATTTTGTTCAGACCCACCACCGGAAACTTCGGGGCCGAGACCTTGTCCAGCTGGGTCTTCACGCTCGGCAATCCCCACACGAAAACCACAACGCTTAAAACCATCCATGGCACCCACGCCCTCGTCACCAGCGACCGGCTGTGACCGTGCGTACCCCGCGCCTCGCGTTTTCCTTCATGCTCAAATCCCCAGATGCGCTTGGGCTGCCATTTCAGCAGGAAGACGATCAGAGCAAGCATGGAAACGATGGCGGCGACAACGTCCACCAGCCATGGCCCGTGAAAGTTCGACATGAGAAACTGTGGGATAGCGAAGAACACTCCGGCTACCAGCACAGCGGGCCAAACTTCTAGCATTCCCTGAAACCCAGCGAACGCCCATACCAACCAGAAGGGCACGATGACCGAGAAGAAAGGCAAAATACGGCCCGCCTGTGCGCTCAACTCCCGCAGATCCAATCCCGTGACTCCCTGCAGAGCAATGAGGGGCGTTCCCAATGCGCCGTAGGCTACTGGCGCGGTGTTGGCGATCAAGGACAGCCCCGATGCTTCGAGGGGCCCGAAACCCAACCCAATCAAGACCGCCGCAGTCACGGCCACGGGCGTGCCGAAGCCAGCTGCGCCTTCGAAGAAAGCGCCAAAGCTGAAGGCGATTAGCAAAAGCTGCAAGCGCCGGTCTTGCGTGATGCCGGTCAGGCTTTCTTGCAGCACCTTAAACAGGCCGGCCTCGCACGTCAGTTGATAAAGAAAGATAACGTTGAGGATGATCCAACCGATGGGCAACAGGCCATAGCCTGCGCCTAACACCGCGGTCTTGGCCGCTAAGCTCGCGGGCATGCCGAAAATCCAGATCGCGCAAATGATTGAAGTCGCCAGCCCGAGTAGCGCTGAAAAATGCGCCTTCATGTGCAGCAGCGCCAAGGTCCCAAGCAACACTACCACCGGCATTGCGGCCAGCAGGGCCGACAGCCACCAGTGTCCTGTCGGGTCGTAGCTCTGTGGCCAAGGGTGGGCCATGGGCGGCATCTTCAAAATCAATACTGCAGCGATGATTGCGGCTGAGAGGGCGGTCACCCACGCCACTGGGTTGGCCGATGTGGCGGAAGTACTGGGTACTTTCGTAGTTGCAGAGGTCACGAAGTTCTCCTCGAGCCCGCAAATATTTTGGTGACGCATTGTAGTCCCGTTCGTCGACGCATACAAGCTCTGCCTTGTGCGGGAAAGAAAAAAGCGAAAAATGATCGTATGGAAGGGGACCTAAGACGAGTGCGGATTACGCGCGAATCGCCTAAAAATCTATCAGGTACACCGGTGTCGGCGCCGTCGGTTCACGCTATCAGGCAGGAATTAGTCGCAAGCCTCGATTGAAAGCGTCTGTGAACCTGTCCAAACCATTGCTACCGCCATTCACCAGGCGGCGGGCGGTTGCGAGATCGTTAGCGGCCAGCGCTTCACGGATCCGAGCTTCCCGGTTGCCAAGGAATCTCGCGAGCAGGGTCGCGGCAACATGGGGATCGTTCGCAAGTTCGGGATTGTTTACCAGGTCCATGCTGATTTCGCTCGCGTAGCGGGTATAGTTCGCGCGTCCGGTGAGCTGCACGAATCCGCGTCCCCGGAAATTCGCCCCGTCTGGAGCCCCAGTGTTGCCCAGATCTTGGCGATTATCGTAGAGATCGAATGGAGGCCCCGAAGGTGAGGTGTTGAAACGAGATTGTCCTTCGCTGATCGGCTCAAACGATTCCGTCTCCGCTCGAATGGTCCCCAGCGCCATTAATACCATCGCCCGGTCAGGCAACTTCGCCGAGACCAGCGCATCGAGGACTGACGGCAGATTTGCTTTGATATTTCCAATTGGGCTCACGGGAAACATCTGCGAGACCACTTGGACGGTAATGCTCGGAATCGCGGACACAACCGACGGTATCGCAGCCAGCCCGAGCGCCGTCGCAGTATTTGGACCAACGAGACCGTCAGCGGCTAGTCCTTTGCTCCTCTGGAAGGCAAGAACGGCAGCCTCGGTGCCTGGTCCAAAGGACCCATCGATTGCCCCGGGGCCGAAGCCGGCTGCTTGCAGTGCTTGTTGCAGAGCGGTGACGTCAGCTCCCGAACTACTCAGCTTTAACGCGGCACCCATAGTCACCTCAAATAAAAACGGCGCGAGCCGGATTTCCGGTCGCGCCTGCTTGTTTTAGCCTTCTATTTCTACAGTAACAAATTGGAGGGGGTAAACCCGCCAACTTTCAGAATTTATATTTCCCGCTGAATCAGCAGCCTGGAAAGAAATGGGCGACTCAGGGGGCTTGACAAGATTTGAGCCGCCCTAGCAGCATCCCATTTTCACCTCGCCGGCAGCGGTCAGCGGAGGGCCGAAGGCCTCCAACGGCGCCGGAGCACCCTTCGCCACCAGGATCCACCGTCGCACCGCATCGAACACCACGAGCACCACGCCCGCGATGAAGATGCTCATAAGGATGGAATCCAGGTAGCCGGTAAATACCTGATCGGGCTTGGCGGTCAACGGCCAGAAAATATTCTTGATCGCCAGCACTCCCGCCGTCACCGTAGTGACACCCACGAAGCACATTGGTACAGCCGTGATCCATGCATATTTCTGCTTGCCCATGTTAATGAGGAAGGTGGTCGTGACCGCTAGCGCAATGGTCGCCAGCAACTGATTTCCGGTTCCAAACAATGGCCACAGCGTGGAAATATTGCCGGTGTAGATCAGGTATCCCCACCCCAGAACCACCACGGAGCTGGTAATCAGATTTCCCGGCAGCCAGGCACTGTTGCCGAATGGCTTGTGCACTTTGCCCATAAGTTCCTGCAGAACGTAGCGGGCAACGCGCGTGCCTGTATCCACGGTAGTCAGGATGAAAAGCGCTTCAAACATGATGGCGTAGTGATACCAATACCCCATCAGACGAGCCATCCCCGGTAAGCCACGGAAGATTGTCGCCATGCCGACTGCCAGCGAAACCGCTCCGCCAGTGCGCCCAGCCAGTTTCTCCCCTACTTCGCGGGAGAACATATCGAGATTGACTGTGCTCAACCCTAGATGGCTGAAGACCGCTGGCGTGGTGTTGATGCCGAAGTAGTCGCCCGGAGCCAGCGAGCAGGCCGCAATCAGAGCCAGAATGCCCACAATGGATTCGCAGACCATGGCCCCGTATCCGATGAAGCGGGCGTCGGTTTCTTTATCCAGCATCTTGGGTGTGGTGCCCGAAGATACCAGCGAGTGAAAACCCGAGATCGCGCCGCAAGCAATCGTCACAAAAAGAAACGGGAACAGAGTCCCTTTGATGATCGGCCCGCCGCCATGAACGAACTGGGTGAAATTGGGGAATTGAATGTTGGGATGAACTACAAAGACGCCCACCACCAGCACAATGATCGTACCCAGTTTGACGTAGGTGGAAAGATAATCGCGCGGCTCCAATACCAGCCAGACCGGAAGAACCGAAGCCACCAGTCCGTAAATGGCCATGAGAATCGTGATTTGATGCGGCGTAAAAGTAAGCGCCGCCGCGGCTCCGCTTTGCGCCACCCAGTGCCCTGCAACCACGCTGCCGATCAAAAGCACGACCCCAAAAATGCTGGGGCCGGTAACAGTAATTTTTCCTGCATGGCTCTTGAACATCCACAATCCCATGATGACGGCGATAGGAATCGTCATGCCAATCGTGAACACTCCCCAGGGACTATTCGAGAGCGCATTCACCACCACGATGCCAAGACCGGCGAGCGTGACCAATAGAATAAAGAGCACGGCGATCATGGTCACCAGTCCGGCAAAAGGACTGATTTCGGTGCGGGCAATATCCGCCAGCGATCGTCCACGGTGGCGCACGGAAGCTACCAGCACGGTGAAATCTTGGACGCAACCGGCAAGCACGCCACCAATCAGAATCCAGAGAAATCCGGGAGCAAAGCCAAACTGCGCCGCCAGGGTAGGGCCGACGAGCGGCCCGGCTCCCGCGATGGCCGCAAAGTGATGGCCAAAGAGCACCCATCGTGGCGAAGCAACATAGTTGTGCCCATCAGCGTACATGTGCGCCGGCGTGGTCCGGCGATCGTCGAGCGCCAGAGCTTTCGCCGCGATGAACGCACTGTAATAACGGTAAGCAATCGCATACACGCACAGCGCCCCCAACAAAACCGGGAAAGTGTTCATGCCTCACTCCATATCCAAAAAGTGGCGGCCAATCCCGCCAGCCCAATGGAACGCATCCTACACCTATTGCCGAATCTGGCACAACGACTTCCGCGTATATACAGCACAGGGGCGATGGCGGCACGTCCGCAAGCTTCAACAACTGAGGGTTGTCTAATGCAATCGCGATCTACCGCAACTAGCGCAAAAGAGAAGCCAGCGCAGCGAGACAGGCAAGTATCACAAGCGCCACTGTGGAGACTTGTGCCTCGCGACGCATCTTGGGCGTGACGGGCGGAGAAACATCAATTGGGCCGAACTGTGCTGCTGACTTCCATGCCTGAAACCAATTGAAGCTCTGGCCTTTCAAGAGTTGCCAGACGAAGACGATTAACCCGGCACCCCAAGCACCAAAGAATAGGCACCCCATGAGTAGCCAAAGACCCTCCGACACATCATTCAAGGAACGAATTTTCAGTGCCGCTCCAAGCGAAGACGTGAAGATGCTGCTTCCGAACAAACAAATCAGCGCGCCCAATACCCGAAGCTGATTGCGCGTAGATGTATCGAGCACCATTCGCTGGTAGTACCCTTCAGCGGAGGGGCTGAAAGGAAGCAAGTTAAAACGCATAGGGTTCCTCATTGCGGCAAACCCGAAAGCCGCAAGGGCCAGACCAACGATTGCCCCGATAATAGCGCCCATTCGACCACCTCGACTTGATTCTAGAAGCATTTCCACCCCAGACCAATTCCGTAGATTTACACCGTAGTTGGCGCCACTGCACCAACGAAGAATCGTATACACCACACAATCATCTTCCCTGCGGGAAACACGCGCTACAATGTCCGGCATATTCCAGGAGAGCGGCGAAGACGTTGCTGTCGGAACCGAAAGGATCGCCAATGCACATGCCACGAGAGAAACCCGAAAACACTCAGGAACAGCATTTGGTCCGCTTTGGACTGGGTCTCGCCAACTGGAGTGAGCGCTGGTTTCCGGACCCACTGATTTTCGCGCTGCTCGGAATCGTGGTGGTCTTTGGAGTCGGCCTCTTGCTTCATCAAGCGCCCAGCAAACTCGCCATCCAGGGCGGAAAAAACTTCTGGGCCCTGGTCCCATTCACCATGCAAATGGTGATGATCATCATCGGCGGATACGTCGTCGCGTCCACGCCCATCGTCTATCGCGCCATCCGCGCGCTAGCCGGAATTCCAAAGACGCCGCGCGGAGCCGTCGCGCTGATCGCTCTCTTCTCCATGCTGACCTCGCTCATCTCATGGGGCCTGAGCCTGATTTTCAGCGGCCTCTTCGTTCGCGAACTGGCTCATCGTGTCAAAGGAATGGACTACCGCGCCGCCGGCGCCGCCGCCTATCTCGGTCTCGGCGCCGTCTGGGCGATGGGCCTCTCATCCTCGGCCGCCATGCTCATGGCGACGAAGTCCGCGATGCCGCCGTCACTGTTCAACATCAGCGGCCTGATCCCGCTAACCCAAACCCTATTCTTGTGGCAAAGCATCGCCACGACGGTCATCCTGATCGTGCTTTCGGTGCTGATCGCCTACTCCTCGACGCCGTCGCCCGAAAACGCTAGAACCGCAGAATCCTACGGCATCCAATACGAGCCGATTCGCTCCAGCCTCGAGCCCAAGAGCAAACCCGGCGAGTGGCTGGAATACAGTCCGCTGCTCACGATTCTGGTTGCTCTTCTGTTGTGCTGGTATCTGATCGATGTATTCCGCACCTCCCCCCAAGGCGCGCTGGCAGCGCTCGATCTTAATACTTACAACCTCATGTTCATCACGGTTGGGCTGCTGTTGCACTGGCGCCCAAAATGTTTCATGCGTGCTGTATCGGAGTGCGTTCCCGCCACGGGCGGCGTGCTGATCCAGTTTCCGTTTTATGCTGTGATCTTTGGGATGATCATTGGAACCGGCATTGCAGATGCGTTGGCGAAGGTCTTCGCTTCCATAAGCACCCACAACACCTATCCGTTGCTGGTCGCAATGTATTCCGCAGTGCTCGGCGTTTTTATTCCTTCTGGCGGCAGCAAGTGGGTCATTGAAGCGCCGTATGTTCTGCAGGCGGCAAATCTAAACCAGGTGCACCTGGGATGGGTGGTGCAAATCTACAACGCGTCGGAAGCGCTGCCCAATTTAGTCAATCCTTTCTGGATGCTGCCGCTGCTCGGCATTTTGAAATTGAAGGCTCGCGACATTGTAGGATATGGAGTGCTCCAGTTGATGGTTCACATCCCGGTTGTGTTCTTCCTATGCTGGCTGTTTGCACGCTACATTCCGTACGTGCCGCCGATGAAGTAGACGGATGGGCATCTTCGTGACTGGGATCAAAAACTCCATCGATCGACGAAATTGATCTCAAGCTGGCCCGCGCATTGCAACGGGAGTCGGTGGCCTCGCGCCGTTAAGCTTGGCTTCAGCTTAGTGGACTTAGCGTAAAGAGGTTCAGAGAAAAATCTTTTCGACGAGGCACACTATGAGGCATTCCTGTTCGATGTGGCTAGGTTTTGCTTTTTTCATTTCTTTGCTGGCGACGTTTTCTGCCGCAGCCGATCCTGGCTATCACGTGATCAAGACCTACAAGTTGGGCGGCGAAGGCGGATGGGATTATCTGACCCTCGACAGCTCCTCGCGGCGCCTATACATCTCCCGCGCCACGCACGTCATCGTGATCGATGCGGATTCAGGCAAGCCCGTCGGCGATATTCCCGATACTCCCGGCGTGCACGGCATCGCGCTCGCTCCCGAACTCGGCCGCGGATTTGTCAGCAATGGCCGTGAAGGCACTGTCACGGTCTTTGACATCGAGTCGCTGAAGCCGATCACCAAAGTCAAAGCCGGCGACAATCCCGACGCGATTCTCTACGATCCAGCCACTAAACGCGTCTTCGCCTTCAATGGAAGAAGTCACGACGCCACCGCCATTGACGCCGCCAAAGGCACAGTATTGGGCACAATCAAGCTGGAAGGCAAGCCGGAATTTGCGGTCAGCGATGGCAAGGGAGAGATCTTCGTCAACATCGAAGACAAAAGCCAACTGGACGCGATCGATCCCGCCAAGCTGGAAGTGAAATCACGCTGGCCCCTGGCGCCGTGCCAGGAACCCAGCGGTCTCGCCATCGACCGCAAGAACCGCCGTCTGTTTGCCGGCTGCGATAACAAGATGATGGCCGTAGTCGACGCCGATAGCGGCAAAGTGCTTGCTACGCCCGCGATCGGCGACGGAGTGGACGCGACCGCCTTCGACGAAAGCACCAGCCTCGCCTTTGCGTCCTGCGGCGAGGGTGTGCTGACGGTGGTGCGCGAAGAATCTCCCAGCAAGTTCAGCGTCGCCGAAAATGTGAAGACGCAAGAAGGCGCCCGCACTCTCGCCCTCGATGAAAAAACTCACCAGGTTTTCGTGGTGACCGCGAAATTTGGGCCGCCGCCCGCCCCCACCCCGGAGCAGCCGCATCCACGCCACGCCATCCTGCCCGACACGTTCGTGGTGCTGGTTCTCGGCAAATAGTGCTTGGTGACAAATCGACAGAAGCGATAGATCAAATCGATTAAATAGATCATCGAACAAAAGTGCGTAATCCCGCATTTACTGTAAACTATGCCAGCCCCGGCTATCCGCGAAGCCCGGGCTCAACGCCATGAGCAGCACTAACACAGACAAGTTCTATCGCGCGACCATTACCAAACGTGTGGACATCGCGCCGGAACTGTGGATGATCCGCATCCGGCCCGACGGCGAGTTCAAATTCGCGCCCGGCCAGTATGCAACTCTCGGAATCGAAAGCCCGGATGGCCGCAAGGAGCGACCTTACTCTATCGTGTCTGCTCCTCACGAGAGTGAACTCGAGTTCTTCTTCGAACTCGTTCCCCCCGGCGACCTCACTCCCCTGCTATACAGATTGCAACCCGGCGCCGAAGTGCTTATGCGCAAGGTTCCCAAGGGCCGGTTCACGCTCGATACCCAGAGCGGCCGCACCAATCACCTCTTAGTCTGCACCGTAACTGGGGTGGCTCCCTTTGTCAGCTATATTCGCAGTCTCTATCGCGACTGGAAAGAAGGCCGGTTCAGCGGAGAGCATAAACTTTTTCTGCTGAATGGAGCCAGCCGCTCGTGGGAATTCGGGTACCTGGAAGAACTGCAGAAGTTCACCCAGGAAGCGCCCTGGCTAAAGTACGTACCCACAGTGAGCCGTCCCTGGGAGGACGAAAAATGGAAAGGCGAGACCGGACGCGTCGATGACATTCTCCGCAAGTACACCGACCTGTGGAATCTCGAGCCAACGGCGATCGCCTATTTGTGCGGCCATCCGGCCATGGTCGAAAACAGCAAGGGAATTCTGACGCGTATGGGCTTTACCAAGCAAAGTTTGAAAGAAGAGATCTATTGGGTGCCATCCAAGGAGAAACATGTCGTCTCGGCATCCTAGCCGTTTGAAATCAATTGAAATACGCACACTCGGACTCCGGCGTTCGAGCAAAAGAATGTCCCTCATGCCCGCCTGCAGCGACGCATATCCCAGCATGTCAGCTTTGATCTTGGTTGGCGAAGGTTCGCACTGAAAGAGAACTCCTTCACCTATCCCGTCTCCGCTGGCGCGAAAAATACCAGAACCGTCAACTCTTCCGTGATCTCATAAAAGCGGTGCTCGACTCCGGCGGCGACGAAAATAATGCTGCCTTCGCTAACCTCCTGGTCTTCGGAACCCGCGCGCATGCGGGCTTGACCGCGAACCACATAGTACATTTCATCTTCATGGTGGGGTGCTTGAGGGTCGGTACCTCCAGCGGGCAGCACGTAAATTCCAGCGCTCATCGCAGGCACGCGAAGAAACTCTGAGTAACGTTTGCCGGATTCCTGGCGGTCCTTCTCCACATCCCCGACATGAATGAAGTTCGCCATTTGCACGATCATTGGCTCCCGAGGCGCAGTCCGTACGGCAAACACTGTATTGAGTTTGCTGATATTCGAGATCACTTTAACTACTAGCGACAGGTCCAACTGGCAACAGGTCTAGCCAGCGCGACCTCTGAGGGACATTATGATTGTGCCTCGTGCGCCTCGTCTAGTCGATGTTCGCCAAATCGGGCCGAAAAGTGAGCGGGACATTTCAGGCCAGTGCTCTGCGTGCGGCGCTGTTTTGATAGCGCGCCTCGGCAATTGGGAAGAAGTAAAACCCGAGCAACTTAGAAACAAACTTGATAAGGTATTTGATCGGCACATCGCTGAAAACAGATGCAGCGAGAATCCCTCTGATTCGGTCGCGAAAACAAACCGCACAACCCAGGAGAATCGCCGCTGAGTCCTGCAAGCTCAGAGCGCTCAGAGGTTTTCTCCTAGCTTCCTTGGCAACAAAAAAACGCCCGCCGAAGCGGGCGCTTTTGTTAACCTCAAGGCTGGCTTAACCGATGTGCTTGTCTAGCGCTTTCTGGATGGTCTCTTTCGGAACGTAGCCTACAATCTGTTCCTTCACCTGTCCACCCTTGAATACCAGCAAAGTCGGAATGCCGCGCACTCCGTACCGCATTGGAGTAGCGCTGTTATGGTCGACGTCCATCTTGCCGACTTTCACTCGGCCCTGATAATCCTTGGCCAACTCTTCGACGATGGGAGCGATGGCGCGGCACGGTCCGCACCAGGTGGCCCAAAAGTCCACTAGGACAGGAGTTTCAGACTTGAGAACATCCTGGTCGAAATTTGAATCAGTTACTTCTACTATTCCATTGCCTGCCATCAATGCCTCCCCGAGCGACGCCCCTTCGGACGGCCCGAAACAGTATAAAAGCCCATCCCTCGATGGGCCAATAAATCTTAACACCCTATTGGATGCAGAGCGGCCTCAGAAGTCGCATAGCCTGCGGTTGTGAGCGAAGCTAGCCAGCAACCCTGTGCTGCCGTGACGCAGGCATAAAAAAGCGCCCTAAACTTTTCAGTTCAGGACGCCTCGGCAGCCCTCCCCCAGAACTGCCAAACCACAATCGGATAGTAGCCCGCCCTCCTTGGAGTGTAAACGTCACTTTGGTAATACGGGTTAAATGAAAGTAATCTAAAAGCTGCTGTCGGAAGTAATGAGATGAACTCAGCCGCCATTCCAGCAAATCCGCTGCGGGCAAAGGAGAAAGTCAGAGGGGAACATTTTAATGTTAGAGGTTACCGCGAGTCATAGCTTACTTTTGCACAGCGATCTGTGCTTCCAGCGACAGGACTACTGTTTCTGCCAGGTTTCTCCGGCGTCGGTTGTGATCCAGATTTCTTGCATGGAACTGGTAAGTTTGCCATGCAGAGCATCCCGGAATTCGACCCCGATGATGTCATCGGCGAGTGCTTCGCCATTCGCGACAGGTCGCACTTGCGTCCAGTGCTGGCCGGCATCGGAAGAGTGGAAGAGTGTGCCAGCTGCCCCTCCGACCCAGATGTCGAAACCATTCGCCGAGAGGGCTCGAACAATCGTTTGCGTCGAGACTGGAATTGTCTCCCAGGTTCTGCCGGAATCAAACGAGCGCTGCAGTGTTCCATCCGAGCTGAGGGTCCAGCGGGGCACGAGGTTCTCGGGGAAGAAATCCTCGCCGGTGTCGGTCGCCATGTTGCTTTTCTTCGCCAACGCTCCGTCCGCAGCTTCCGTAGGCCCGCTTTGCGGCTCCGCCAGCGCATCCTTCGCTCGCCCTGGCACTATCTCAGCGAATGGAGAGGCAGGTCTGGCCTCCGCCATTTCGATCGGCCGCGAATTCACCGCGGCCTGACTTCCCTTCCCCGGTTTCGCGGTGATTGTTTTCGGCGGGCTCGTGGCCTGTTTACCCGCGATGGGCGTCGCTGGAAAAACGTTGCTAGCAACGTTTCTTCGATCTGTGACAAGTTGCTGCGATTCCTGCCTATGGCGAAGCGTGACCGCCGCCCCCACGACCAGCACACAAGCCACCGCCGCTCCCCAACGCAAACCCGGCCAGGAGAGCCAGCTTGGACTCACACGCGCGACCGAAACCGCATCTGCGATACCCGGCTGATTCGCCGACAACGAAACCATTTTACGGCAGTCCGTACACCGCGACACATGGTCCAGCACTTCAACCTGCTCGCGCTTCCCCAGCGATCGCTCCACGAAGGCGCTAAGCAAGTTCGGGTCAGGATGGTCTCTAAGCACCGCACCAGCCTGCAACCGCTGTCTTACGATTTTGGGTATTTCCGCCATTTTTAACGTATTACGACCCGTCGCCCGCCGGAGCTTCCGCCTTCTTCTTAGAGAACGTTCGCGCGCCGCTTTCTTGCGCCAAGTGGCTGCGAATATTGACCCGCAGATCCCGCACATCGACGTCCAGTGCCTCCTGCGCCTGCCGCCGGCTCATGCCGCGCCGCCCTAATGAAGCCAAGATCTGCTTCCGCAAGGACTTAGCCAACTTGTCGAGTTTGCGACTAATGGTCGATTCGTGCACCCCCAAAGTGCGCGCAATTTCCGCCAAGGTTCGCTCATCCAGAAAATAGGACGCCAACACAAACCGGTCTTCCGCCGGCAGCGCCGCCAAGACCTCATCGGTGGCGGCTTCAACTCTGGGATCGACCGTGATCGTCGCTTCCGGTTCAGTCGCGGCAAACTGAAACCCCTCTTCCGTCTCCTCGTCCAGGCTCACCAGCCGCCGCTGCCGCCGGTAGCGGTTTACATGCTCCTGCAGCATCACCGTGCGCAGCCAACCTTCTAAGGAGCCGCGCCCCGTGTACGAAGTGAGCTTTGAAGCCCGCTGCCCATCCCGCGTCGCCGTACCATACAGCTCCGCATAGAGGGAGTCAGCCAATTCCCGCGCAGCCGAGCTTTCCTTGGTGATGTACCCGGCAATGTCGTAAAGCTTCTCGCGGTAACGCGTCAGGAAAACTTCCCAGGCCTGCTCGTGCCCGGCAGCACAAGCCCGAGCCAAAGCCAGTTCTTCCACTCGCAAGCTGGCATACAAATCGCAGATCTCGCGCTGGGCCGCGCCTGCGGGAAGATATTTCCGGGCAATTTCCTCAAGAATACTTTCAAACTGCTGGCGGCTCAGCCCAAATACCGCGCCCCTGCTCTTCTCATAACTCACGCTCAGCAGAGAGTTCAAGCCCGCAGAATCTTCCCCAACGGGTTGGACACTTTTCGACATAACGAGCGCAGCCTCTCTGATGCTACCAATTATTGGACGCAAGGAACGGGAATTTTGCCATTCGCCGACGATTCAAGATAGGAGAGGACACATCGAAGCTCGGCTCGCACTCCGCATCCCCGAGGGCCCTAAAATCTCGCGCACGATGCGCGCCAACCTCTTACCCTCGATTGTAGTATTTGCGGCGATCAAGGTCGAGTCGCCTCCGCCAAGATGAAATCCTTCACCACCGACGGCACCAGTAGCTACATGACCATGGCAGCGCTGTTTGTTGCGCAGGCTACTAACGCCCATTTGACCCTGCTCCAACAACTGACGATCTTCTCGGTTGCGATCTTTACCTCGACGGGAGCCAGTAGAGTGCAAGGGACATCGTTCGCGCGCTGGGCTGCAGCTTCTGCGATTTTGCGGTTGATGTTATCCTTATTTCGTTATGGGGATTCCGAAGCTGCTGCGCAAAGTCTTCCTGCTGGACCTGCTGCAAGGCCTGAAAGTGACGTTTCGCTATCAGGATCCCAGGGAGATCTATACCGAACAGTACCCCTTGCAACGGCCGCAGGTAGCCGAGCGCTACCGTGGAGCGCCACGGCTGAACGTAAATCCCGATACCAACGAGACCATGTGCATTGCCTGCGATTTGTGCGCGCTGGCATGTCCAGAGAATTTGATTGTGGTGACGAGCGCACGCAACGAACAGACCCGCCGCAAGGAACTTACCAATTTCACCTACGACCTAAGCCGCTGCATGTTCTGCGGACTCTGCGAGGACGCCTGTCCTGTCGACGCGCTGGAACTGACCCAGGACTTCGAGCTGGCGAGCTATACGCGCGAGGGCGCGATCTGGAATCGCGAGATGCTGGAAAAGGGCCCGCAGCCGACACAGTATCGGAAATAGAATCGAGTTGAGAGAATTCAACGAGCCAGGGTCGCTGGATCCAAACTGAGCCCGCAGCAATTTTCAGGAAACCAACTTGAATTGGCAACTGCTAGGGTTTCTGACCGCCGCCGTATTGCTGGCAAGCCGACGTTTCTTGCTTAACACTCGCCCTGACCACTCGACCACGGAACCGGTGGGTGATTGGAGTGTCTGGAGACTCGGTGTCGCAAGTTTCTTTACTCTGTTCGCAGAGCTGGCTCTGATTCGGTGGATTGGTACCGAGGTGCGCATCTTTGCCTATGTCAAGAACCTGGCGCTGCTGCTGTGTTTCCTGGGCTTTGGGCTGGGATGCGCCTTAGCTAAGTCGCGCACTCGGTGGTGGGGCGCCGCGACGTCGCTGTTGGGTTTGCTAATGGTGGTGCGGCAGCCCTGGCACGCGCGCCGCGCCTTGGAGGGCCTTTCCGAAGTCTTAGGGGCCGGGCAAGATATCCAGATTTGGGCGACGGCAACGGCAAGGAACTGGCCCAGTTTTCTGCTCGCAGCCGCCCTCATGGCCGTGATCCTGCTCTTGATCACATACATTTTCATCCCGTTTGGGCAGATCGTAAGCCGTGAAATCGAGTTGGCGCCGCGTCCCTTGCTTGGCTACTCTTGGAACCTGGCCGCGAGCCTGGCGGGAATTCTGGCATTCTTCGCGGTCAGCCGGGAAGGGTTGCCACCGGCGGTGTGGCTGGGAATCGTCTTCCTCGGCATGGCACTGCTGCAGTCTGGGCGCAGGCAGCAGATTGTGCTGGCCAGCTTCGTGGTACCCGCGGTTTTCCTGCTTCACGATGTTTCTACCCCCTCACAATTCAATCTCTGGACTCCCTATCAGCAGATCGAAGTGCAGCAGCGGAACTTTCCTGATGGAGAATTCCAGCAACTGATCGTGACCGTAAATCACACCGCCTATCAATCGATCGTTAACCTCTCCGATGAATTTCTGCAACGTCATCCCGGCCTCTTGCGGGAACCGGTGAATGAGAATCCCTACAATTTGCCTTTCCGTTTCGCAGGGGCAGCCCCAAGAGTGCTGATTGTCGGGTCGGGCACTGGCAACGATGTCGCGGGCGCGGTGCGAAACGGAAGCCGGGCCGTGGATGCAGTCGAGATCGACCCGGCCATTCTCTCTCTGGGAGCACGACATCCGGAACATCCCTACCAGTCGCCGCTGGTCACTGCTCATCTGACCGACGCTCGCGCGTTTCTTAAGCACGCCCAGGGCAATTACGATCTGGCGCTCTTCGGCTTATTGGATTCGCACACGCAACTCTCGGACTACTCCAACATGCGCATCGATAACTTCGTCTATACCGAAGAGTCGTTCCGCGAAGTGAGAGAGTTGCTGGCTCCGAACGGTGTGTTGTTCGTGAAGTTTCAGGTCAATCAACCGTGGCTGGGACGCCGCTTGGCGGAAATGCTGGCCGATGTTTTTGGCGAGCCTGCCGTCGTTTTCAGGGCGACCTCGAGCTACAGCGCTTCGGCGACGTGCTTTGTAATTTCCTCGTCCACGCAAGTGCAAGACAGGCTTGCCGGTGATCCGCGCTTGCAGAGGCTGGTGACGCAAAATCGGCCGGAATTTCTGGATCTGCCGCCGGTTCCAGTCACCACCGATGACTGGCCCTATCTCTATCAGCAGGGGCGCTGGATTCCGACTATTTTCTTTTCCGTGAGTCTGCTGGTGGTGCTGCTGGCGTGCTTCCTCTATTGGCAAATTCCCGAAGCTCGACGGCGTGCCCCTTCGCTGTTTTTTTTCAGCATGGGAGCTGGCTTTCTTCTGCTCGAGACCCAGGTGATCAGCCGGCTTGCGCTCTACTTCGGGACAACCTGGCAGGTGAACGGGATCGTCATCGGGGCCATTCTGGCGACCTTGCTTGTTTCGAACGCCGTCATCGAGAAGCGGCCTCACCTCTGGCCCAGATGGTGTATGTTGGCGGGGCTTCTGAGCGGACTTCTTCTGGCCTACTTTGTTCCTTTCAACCGGATTCCGGGAAGCGCAGCATTCGTAGGTTGCGTGATGGCCGGAGTCTTCACCATCCCAGTGTTCTTCGCAGGCACTTTATTTGCCTCCGAATTCCAGGCGGCGGAGTCTCCCAGCGCGGCCCTGGGCGCCAATATGTTGGGAGCGGTGGTAGGCGGGCTGTTGGAAAACCTCTCTTTGGTCATGGGGATGAGAGCGCTGCTGGTCGTCGCTGTTGTACTCTACTGCTTAGCCGGCTTGGGCCTGCATGCGACGGCTCCCCTTCGTTTAAAAGCAGCAGCCTTGAGCTAGAGTCCGGACCTGGCCCTGCGCGTAAACAGCGGCACTAGATCCTCGGTTGCTGCTGTGTCATGCAGTGCAGCGCTCCGAATCCCCAGATTAGATCTCCCGAGTAGATTCCGATGACGTCACGGTCGGGAAAGAGGTCGGCGAGAATGTCTAGAGCGAAGCGGTCGTTGGCATCGTTGAAAACTGGAACGAGAACCACGCCATTCGCGATATAGAAGTTGGCGTAGCTGGCGGGCAGCCGGCGTGCTTCGAAGATCACTGGAGCGGGCATGGGAAGTTCGATGATCGCAAGGGGTTGGCCATCTTGATCGGTGGCGGCACGCAGGCGGCGGATGTTCTCGCGTAGCGGTTCGTAGTTGGGATCGTCGGGATTTGTCTCGACTGCGGTCACCACCGTGTCAGGAGCGACGAAGCGGGTGATGTCATCCACGTGGCCATGGGTGTCATCGCCGGCGATTCCAGAATCCAGCCAGATCACCTTCTTGATTCCCAGATACTCAGCAAAAACGTTTTCGTAGTCTTTCCGTTTCATGGTTGGATTGCGTTGCTGAACTTTACCGAGCAGACACTCTTCGGTGGTGAGTAGAGTGCCTTGACCGTTGACATCGATGGAGCCGCCCTCGAGGACGATGTGGGATTTGCCGACGGCCGGGCGCAGTTCGCGGGCATTAGCGGTCTTTGCTATGAGGCTTCCAATTTTTTCGTCGTTCTGGTAGTTCGAGTATTTGGCCCACGCGTTAAAGCGCCATTTGACCGCTGCAAGATTCACCTCAGGGGCTAAAGCCCGACTTCTATTTATGTCTCTGCTGGCACGACTGAAGTCGTGCCCTCCAGGTATGGATTGATTAGCAACACTGGGCTCATGCCCTTCTGTTATGAATTGATCGGCAGCGCGGCTGGACCGGTCCCCTCCCGGCTTCGAAACACGTGGGGACAGCCGCCCTCGGTTGTCCGGCTGCGCGAAGCTCGGCGTCTTTACAAACGTGCAGCCGGAGTCGCGGGTCCAGACACGGTTGGTGGGCCAGCGGTGGAAGCGAACATCGCCGCTGATCGCATTGGCACGATCGAGGACTTTGCGAGCATGTTTTTCGGATGCCGCATCCTTGACGATCAGTTCGATGCGTTCGCGTCGACCCAGATGGCGGATGATTTCCGCGTAGACCCAAGGGATGGGCTCGAACTTTTCCGGCCAGTCGTCGCGATAGTGCGGCCAGGCCAGCCAAGTGGCATCGTGTGGCTCCCATTCGGCGGGCATACGAGGGCTGTGAGCTGCGGGTTTCATTCCGGAAATTGAAGATCGGTTTGGCATGTACGTTGACAGGCTGGAGCCGAATTCAAAACAAACTTTTCGCGGCGGTAAAGGAGTCGCCGCTCAACCCAGAGACGCTGCGGAGTTTGTTCCGCCTGGACGGGCGAGGGCCCGCCCCCACGTGGACATTCGCTGGGCCATCCTCAGTCGATCAGCCGGCTTGTGATCGGGGCGTAGCTGTCGATTCGCCGGTCGCGCAGGAACGGCCAGTTGCGGCGGATGTCTTCGAGCGCTTTCAGATCAACCTCGCCCACCAGGACTTGTTCTTTGTCATGCGAAGCCTCAGCAACGACGCGACCGAAGGGATCGCATAAGAATGACCCACCCCAGAATTGCAGTCCCTCGCCCGGAGCGGACTTGCCGCGAACATCTCCGGTTTCAAACCCAACGCGGTTGACCACGGCGACGTACACGCCATTGGCGATGGCATGCGCCCGTTGAATAGTGCGCCACGCATCGTGTTGCGCCTCACCGAACTCCGCCTTCTCGGCGGGATGCCATCCGATCGCCGTAGGATAAAAAAGTACATGCGCCCCCTGCAACGCGGTAAGGCGAGCCCCCTCGGGATACCACTGATCCCAGCAGACCAGAGTGCCCACGCGGCCGACGTTGGTATCGAAGGCGCGAAAACCAAGATCGCCGGGCGTGAAGTAATATTTTTCATAATAAAGCGGATCGTCGGGGATGTGCATTTTGCGGTACAGACCACGCAGGCTGCCATCGGCGTCAAACATGGCGGCTGTGTTGTGGTAGACGCCAGCGGCGCGCTTTTCAAACAGCGACGCGATCAGGACAATCCGGAGCTGCTTGGCCACCTCCGCCAATTTTGCCGAGGTCGGGCCGGGGATCGGTTCGGCGAGATCGAAGAGGGATGCGTCTTCGCGCTGACAAAAATATTGCGTCAGAAAAAGTTCGGGTAGGCACACGATCTGGGCGCCTTGCGAGGCGGCCTCGCGGACGCGGTCGATGGCGTGCTGCAGATTCGTGTCAGGATCGGACGTCATCGACATCTGCACCAGTCCGACACGAAATTTCTCAGGCGGCAAAAGCGGAGACTCCTTCCGGGACGAAATAGAATATCAGTTCCGCGGTGTCAGTCGAATCGTAGAAAAAAATGGCATGGCGGAAGCCATGCCATCCTCCGATCCACCTTCTAACATGTTATGACTTTTTCGCAACCTCGAGCTTGTTCTGCACGCTGAAGACGCCGAACACCTGGCTCGCCCGTATGCCCGCGATCTGTTTAGCCATGGAACTGGCCACCGTGCCGTAAAGGCTCAACTTGCCGTTTTCCACCACGATTCGGATCGGCCGCGCCGGGTCAATCGCGTACCGGCTCAGGACTGGATCTCGATAAATTGTCCGCAACGCTCGAATTCTGATGTCGTCATCAAAATTAGAAACCGGCGCGACTTTTGTGTTGTTGATTACGTCCTTTACCCCGGGAGTATTGTCCACCAGCGCCAGTGCCGAGTCCCGGCCAACGTCGGTGCGGGTTTCCCCCGCAAGTGTAACCACGCCATTTTCGACCGAGGCCGTCACGAAATTGAATGCAATGTCGTAACCCATGCGGTCATAGTAGAGCTTGCGGTCAAGTTGGGCCGCCAGTTCCGCGTCTGGGACGCTCTTGCCGCCGACCACAATCAGGTTTCGCACTCCCTGTACGTTCTCTGTCTTGCGGATTTTCTTAGCGGCATCCAACTTCTGCTGAAAAAGATCCACACTGCCGTTCAGGGTGACGATGCCATCGTCAACTGTGGCCTGAACATCGCGGAATTCGCTCTTGGCCGCAAGCTTCTGTGTGACTTTGGCTTGAATACTGGCGTCGTAGCGGCTTGCGCTCGTAGTTTGCGCGACCATGCCCGCGCTCAGGACGCTCACTACGATGAACCAGCCGAAACTCCGAAGAAACGCTTTCATAAGATCGATCCTCCGATCCCCTATAAGGAACAAACCCACGCTGCGACGGAAAGTCTTCATATTCTTACGCTCTTTCGCTACTTACTAACCGGTTAGTTAAATAATGAGATGCATTGAATGCCCTCCAAGAACGTAAAGATTTGTACGCCCCACGCGGTTGAATTCGGCTGGTATTGCGAGTACGGTAATGTGCAAGCCGATCGCTTAGGTTACGGCGGGCTAAGCTGATGCAAGTTGACCAGGTGGACGCGCACTCGATGATCGGTCTTCTCTCTATTGTCGCGGTAGGATTTTTTCTCGGCATGCGCCATGCCACCGACCCCGACCACGTGATTGCAGTGACCACGATCGTAAGCCGTCAGCGCAATCTGCTGAAAGCTGCGATGACAGGTATTTTCTGGGGCATTGGTCACACCCTGACGATTTTCATCGTAGGTACGGCCATCATTCTGTTTGATGTCGTAATTCCTGCTCGAATCGGGCTATCCATGGAACTCTGTGTCGGGCTAATGCTGATTATCCTCGGCCTGCTGAACATCACAAGTTTCCTTCGCGCCGCCGGTTCGCTCTCTCCCCACCAGGAAGAACATAAGGTCATGCATGGGCATGCTCACAGCCACGGGGACTACGTCCACAGCCATGTACACGGGCATGATCCGGACGCACACCCTCACAGCGACAACCAAACACCGCTGAACTGGCTCGACCGATTATTTGGCAACATCGGCCTCTATCAGCAACTTCGCCCGCTGGTCGTGGGGATCGTTCACGGACTCGCCGGTTCCGCTGCCGTGGCCTTGCTCATTCTCACAACCATCCGGAATCCGCGTTGGGCGATTGCTTACCTTCTCGTCTTTGGAGCGGGCACGGTTGGAGGCATGATGCTGATTACCATGAGCATCGCCTCCGCCTTCAATTTCTTCGGCAAAAGGCACGAGCGATTCTCGCAACGGCTAGGGCTGGTTTCTGGGCTGGTAAGTTTAGCCTTCGGGGTGGTGCTGGCTTATCAGATCGGTATTGCCAACGGCCTTTTTACCGGACATCCGCAGTGGACGCCTCGATAACACCTGGAAGGCAGCGGCGGCGGGGGCGCACAAGCCGTTGCCTTCCCCAGCTACATCTCCGGAGCGGCTTGGATGTACGCGCGCATCATCCGTACTTCGTGATCTTTTTCGCTGAGGTCGTGGAGGAGGATGTCGCGCAGCGACACGATCCCTCGAAGGCGCTTGCCTTCGCAAACCGGTAAATGGCGGAAGCCGTGACGCCGCATCAACAGCATGCAGTTCTCCAGGCTTTCGTCGGGAGTCACAGTCAGCGGATCATCGGTCATGACCTCGTCGACCCGCGTCGCTCGAGGATCGCATCCTTCAACCACTACCCGTTTCATCAAGTCGCGCTCGGAAAAGATGCCGACCAGAAGACCATCGCGGAGCACGGGCACGGCGCCGATATTCCGATCCACCATCGCCTGCGCCACGTCGAATACACTCTGATCGGCGCTCGCCCGATAAGTATCCTGCGTAGCTATCAAATCGTAAACATGCATGGGCTCACCCTCCCGGGAAATTTCCCCACCAAGCAAACCGACCGAGTATATGTCGAAAACCTGCGAATTAAAAGGACGAAAATCATGTATTTAAAGGTTTGGCTTCCTGTAGGCCCAAATCGGGCGGCGCGCCCTGACTACTTCTGACCAATAAATACAAAGTACGAACACGCCCAGAGCGCTGTGGGAATGCCGCCGCGGGGCCGGGCCGTCAGGATGATGTTGTAGTCCTCGGAAGGCTGGAGTCGTTCGACCACGGACGGAAGGGGTTGCGGCTGGGCCACCGCCAGATGGGCGAGGAACCGGTAAATATCGGGTTCCCCGCTATAGCCTTGAGAGACAAAGGAAATCTCCGTGTTCTCCCCCGAGAAGTGCCAACTCAGCGAAGCGGCCAGCGCGACCGTGTCCTCATACGCCTTCTCCGAAACCACCCCTTGGTCCGGATTGTCGAACACAATGCGCAGCTTCCGCTCGTCCTCCCGGCTGAACTCCCGCACCTTAAGCGAGCCCGACTTGGCCGTCGCTTTCCAGTCCACATGCCGGGCCGAGTCTTCCGGCATGTACTCCCTTATCAGATACAAGTCATCGCCTCGCCCCCGAACAAAGGTTTCGAACTCGCCCGTGATCATCGGCAGAACCTCGAAAAACTCGTCTGCCGGTTCCACCCGTGGATAGACAATGATTTCGCGGACCAGCGGCATCCGCCGGGTCTTGGTCAGAAATGCGAAAGGAAAGCGGGTGGCCAGGCCAAAGCTTTTCTGCTGATAACGCCCGCGGCGGTCGAAACGCAGTTCCAGATCGGCCGTCAATTCCCTGCCCGCAGGAATATAAGGAAAGTACGCCGCGCCCTCAAATATGCCCGGGGGACGTGCGGTCTTTGCAACTAGCCGCAGTTTGTAATCCCGAAATTGTATCCAATGCCGCCCCGGCGGACGTCCCGGCGGAACCGCGAACGTCGCCGGCATCCACCGCCAATGCTTGTCAACTGTTTTCTCGATCGGCACCACATTCACAGAAAAGGACGGCAACCAACGCCGCGGATTTCGCAACACAATCCTGCCCAACATAGGCCGGCCCGCGAACACGTGTTCCGGCAAGCGCACATCCAGTTCGAGGCCGCGCAACACCATCGCCGACGCAAAGCCGGAAACCACGATGGCAGCGAGCATCGCCGCCACTACGATGTAAAGCAAATTGTTCCCCGTGTTCAGAGCGGCGATTCCGATCACCAGCACAATGGCCACGTACACGATTCCGACCTTGGTCACGTCGTAATCGAAAGCATCGCGAATGCCGGCGCCAGCCACGCGCCGGGCAAGATAGGGCACAGTAGTCAAACCTACGAGAACCGCCAGCAACAGTGCCGCGGACGCCAGCACCAGAGTCGCCCAAAGGTTTCCTGACTCCCGCGACACCGTCGAAAAAAGCGCCGCCCCAAAAGCCAGAGCCAATCCCACAATCGCCAGCAGGAAGCGTACCCATACTTCCGGAAGGTCAAGATGCAGAAAACGCGAGAGTCGCCGGATCGCAGAAAGCTGCGAAGTGTTGACAGGCTGCCTCGACGGGGTTCCGGCCCCCAAGCTGAAGGCGCGCCTCATAAATCGCTACTAGCCTGTCTCATAAATGGATTTTGTGGAAGGGCGGCTTCAGTGGCTGCGGAAAAACCCCTGAATTGGCGTTTAGGGTTGAAGGGGCGCGGCTTGCAGCCGCGCCGTGACCTACTTCTACTCTACTTACGGCATGGCTGGAAGCCATGCCCCTTCAAGACCTAAGTGCCCGGGAAGTTTTTTTCAACCTCGTCAGCCGTCCCGCCTTAGACTCCGAGGTTAGCACCGGCGCAAAGAACCATCAATGAGAGTTTGACGTCAGGAACTCAACCACCGCGCGATTGAATTCCTCCGGCGCTTCTTCGTACGGAAGATGTCCAACTCCCTCCAACATCACCAGCCGGCAATCGCGGAAGCATTGCTGCAACTGTGCTGCAGAAGCGGGATCAACTGCGGTATCCAAGCTGCCCCAGATCAACAGGGCTGGAATGTGGGCGATGCACGGCAATGCCGATTCCAACTCGCGCAAATCGCGATTCCAAGACCGCGTCACAGCCAATGCATATTCATACGAACCCGGAATACGCATAGGCTTAAGGTAACCCTCAAGGCTGTCCGGCGGAATGCGTCGCCGATCGCCAAACATCCGGCGGTGGTAATACGAATGCAAAGATATCGCCTGCGGAGCGAGAGTCGAAAACAGCGAAGCAATAACGGGATTGCTGAGGAAAATTGTCAACCACTTCCCGTGCGCCGACCAGGGATTGACCGGATCCACCAGAACCAACCGCCGCACCCGATCCGGCGCCAACGCCGCCGCCAGCATGGCCAGTGCCCCGCCGTGCGACGTGCCCAGGAGATCACAGGAGGCAAGACCAGTCTTATTCATAAACTGGACAAGACGCTCGACGCTTGCCTTAAGAGAGCAGTCTAGCCCCGAAGGCTGGTCGGAAAAGCCAGTTCCCAACAGATCAATGGCATAGACGCTCGCGTGCCGCGCCAGAGCGGGAATCGCGAATCGCCACGAAAACGAATATCCCAGCAACCCATGGACCAACAACAAAGCCGGCCCCGAGCCAGCCCGCAAATACCGCATGCGCGAGCCACCTCGCGCAGCATCTAAAACGGCCCAGTGCTCCTCGATAGCGAGCTGATGCTGCGAATTGATGTCCGCGTCCAATGCCGAGTTCACAAAATTTTCCGATTCTGATCAGACAACTTTTTGCCGGCCGCAGCCTTCTATATAAGAGTATCGCCTCTGTCGCTTCTGAAGGGAGAGTTTCGGCTCTCCCTTATTTTTATAATGCGACGGATGCGGCCAATAGTCAGTTGCGAATGGCATCGACGCTCAGAGTTTTGCTAACCTCACCGTTACAGCTTTCTTAACAGCTTTTTTAGCACTCGCATGCCTTTGTCCACATACTTCTGCTGGAGCAGGAAAGGCGGGAGGAATCGCAAGACCGTGTCCTGGGTGCTGTTGAATAACACGCCCTCGGCGAAAGCTTGTTCCACGATGGAGCGCGCGGGGACGTTGAGCTGCAAGCCCTGAATCAGGCCGCGGCCACGCACTTCGCGGGCAACCGAATAGCGCTCGGTCAACGCTTTCAGTTGCTGCTGTAGATAAGCGCCGACGCTGGCGACATTCTCCAGCAACTTGTCATCTTCAAGGATGGCCAGATACTCAAGGGCGACCCGGCAGGCCAATGGGCCTCCGCCAAAAGTGGTTCCATGTTGGCCCACGGAGATCGCCGATGCAAACTCTTCCTTCACCAGAAAAGCGCCGAGCGGGATGCCGGCGGCGATGGGCTTGGCAATGGCCACGATGTCCGGAGTGACCCCGAAAGTTTGGAAGGCGAAGAGGGTGCCTGTGCGGCCCAGGCCGCATTGGATCTCATCGAAAATCAATGCGGCCCGATGACCGTCGGCAAGGGTGCGGCACTCTTTCAGGAACTCCACGGAACACTCATAAATTCCACCTTCGCCAAAAATGGGTTCGAGCACAATCGCGCAAGTGTTGTCGTCGACCGCGGCGCGCAAGGCTTCGGAGTCGTTGCGCGGGACAAACTTCACGTCCTCAAGGAGCGGCTCGAAACCTTTGCGATATTTGTCCTGGCCGGTCACGGACATGGATCCGAAGCTGCGTCCGTGATAAGAGCCTTCGAGCGCAACCAGTTGACTTTTGGCGGCGCCTCCGACGCGATGGCCGGCTAACCGCGCGAGCTTGATTGAGCCTTCGATGGCTTCGGTGCCGCTGTTCGAAAAGAAGGCTCGCTGCAATCCCGAGAGTGTGCAGAGTTTCTCAGCAAGCCGTCCCTGATATTCGTTGTAGTAGAGGTTCGATAGGTGAATGGCGCGTGCCGCCTGCTCGCGGATGACCTTGACGATTCGCGGATGGGCATGGCCCAGAGCATTCACTCCCAGACCAGCGACGAAATCTAGATATTTTTTTCCGTCAAGGTCGAAGAGAAAAACTCCCTTGCCCCGCTCGATCACTAAGGGGTAACGGTTATAGGTCTGCAGCAGGAACTGTTTTTCGCGCTGGATTATTTCTTCGGTAGTAGGCATGGACATGTTTGCGAAGTGGACGCGCCAATGGATTTCAAGCCGAGGTCGGGAGCGACTTCCGGGGCGAATTACGGCGTAATCTCGTAGATAACACCGTTCCCGCTGCCGCCTTGAACGGTTGCGCCGTAAAGGTTGCCAGAAGCGTCTTCGGTCAAGCTTCCGATTGGGAGGCCGCCATCGGCTCCTCCCGTGAAGCGGTACAGCACCGCAAACTTGCCGCTGTCGTTCACTCGATAGACCACGCCGCAACCAAGAGTGCAACTCGAGTTCACGGTTCCACCGTAAAGGGTCACGCCGTAAAAGTTGCCAGCCACATCGAGAAGTCCGCCGTAGGGCTCTTCTCCGGCACTGGCATGCGTGCCAAACGCGTGCAGGACGTGCTCCTTAGCCGAGGCATCTACCGTGAAGACAACGCCGCAACCGGCCGACGAAATGGCGCAGTTCGCGGTACTGCCACCGAACTGGGTGACACCATGAAACACGCCCTGCGCGTTTCGCAGCAGGCGCCATCGCGGAGAATTACCATCCGCGCCCCCGAGGAATGTGTACAGCGTCGTAAGCTTGCCGGTTGTGTCCAGTTTGAACAGAGTTCCCGTGTTGCCCTGCCTGTAGCTGCCGCCGGTGGCTCCGTAAATATTGCCCGCCTGATCGCGGATCAAGTCCTGGGGGAACGCTCCATCCGCCTGCCCGGTAAACGGGTGCAACACGGTCTCCTTGCCGGATTGGGTAACCTTGAAGAGCACGCCGCAACCCAGGCTGCCGTCGCAACCGGACACGCCACCAAAGCTGGCGGAACCATAAAGGTCGCCGCCGACCATGACCAACCCAAGCTCAGCCTGTCCCGAGTTCTGCACACCGTCTTTGCCGCCCTTGAAGCTATGCAATACCTTCAGCGATCGACTGGTCGTCAGTTTGAATACAGTCCCGCAACTGCAGGTCGGGTCGCCGCCCACTGATGTGATCCCGTACAGGTTTCCGCCACTGTCGCGGATTACGCGCCCGATGGGAATACCTCCATCGGTCCCGCCGCTAAAGGTGTACAGAATGGTTTCGTTGCGCTTGGAATCGAGTTTGAATACGAGTCCCCGGTTGGACGAGCCTCCAAATTGGGTCGTACCGTAAAAGTTGCCGCCCGAGTCGCGGATCAGGTCCCCGTTGGGAGAGCTTCCGTCGGTGAAACTGAACGTGTAAAAGGCCTTGAAGGTTTGCGCGACACAGGTGGGCGCAAATAGCGCCATCAACAATAGGATTGGGAGTGTTCGCCTCATGGATGCCCCTTCCGAGCAGGCGACAAGTATATACCTTCCTTTCTCCTCTTTGCAGTTGCATGTACTCATCGGGCCGCGAGTGGGTCGGCGTTAGGAATTGGTAGTCACGGCGCAAAAGCCAGGAGATAAGTTAGGTATATGGCATCAATCAAAACGCTTCGGGTAGAATGAAGTTGCTGAATTCCGCGGCATGAGCCGCTTGAACGAGGGTGAATCTTTTGGCGACAACCGTATCCTCTGGCACGCAGACTCCGCCGCAACTCCCAAACCACAAGGTGAAAATCAAGAAGGCGGGTCAGCGAGCCTGTAATGAGAAGAACGAGAAAGGCAAGTTTTGCGGGGGGCATCTGAAACGCTGGTTCTATACAACGGATGTGCTTGAGCAGGCTTGCGGCGATGTGGAGAAAGCCTGGGGCAGCGACGCCGAAGTCTATCGCTGCGAGCATTGCAAGACACTTTATCTGCCGAATCCGGAGGATCCGGATGGTTTGAACGTGGCCGGATCGGGCCAGATTTCGGTCTTCGGGCTGACCGTGCCACCGAAGGCTAAGTAGAAGGCTGCCGAGCTTTGCTCGGCTGGACAGCCGAGGGCGGCTGTCCCCACGGGATTGTTGCTAATACAGACGATGTCATCTTCCGAACTTATTTACGACTGGAACCGGATTGATCCTGCGTCGCTACGGCCCGCGGGGCATGTTCTGCTCAATGATGAAACTTTGCGCGACGGCTTGCAGTCGCCTTCGGTGCGCGATCCTTCCATCAAGGAAAAAATTTCGATACTCCATCTGATGGAGACGCTGGGTATCAACTCGCTCGATCTAGGGTTGCCCGGAGCGGGATCCCGCGCGGTGGAGCATGTGGAAGCTTTAGCGCGCGAGATCGTCGGCAGCAAGATGAAGATTCGCGCCAATTGCGCCTCCCGTACGCATCAGAATGACATCCGGCCCATCGCTGAAATTGTGCAGCGTACTGGCATGAAGATCGAAGCTGCAACTTTCATTGGATCGAGTCCACTTCGTCGTTACACGGAAAACTGGAGCGATGACTTTCTGCTGCAAACGACCGAGAGTGCGATCAAGTACGCGGTCTCGCTTGGGCTCGACGTAATGTACGTAACCGAGGACACCACCCGCTGCGATCCTGCAATGGTGAAGCGTCTCTACTCGACTGCGATTAGCTGCGGGGCGCGCGCTATCGCCATCTGCGACACGGCCGGTCATGCCACGCCGACGGGGGCTTTCGCGCTGGTGGAGTTCATCATCAAGGAAGTGGTGAAACCCTCGGGCGAGAAAATTCGGGTCGACTGGCACGGACACAATGATCGCGGTTTCGCCATCGCGAACTCCATGGCTGCGCTGATCGCTGGCGCCGAATGTGTGCACGCAACAGCACTCGGCATCGGCGAACGAGTCGGCAACACCCAGATGGATCAGATGCTGTTGAACCTGAGGCTCATGGGCGTTCCGCCGTGGGCGAATCAGGATCTCACCAAGTTGAAAGAGTATTGCGTGGGGGTGTCCCGAGCTACCGGCGTGCCAATCCCGGCCAATTATCCGGTGGTCGGCGAAGATGCGTTTCGCACTGCCACGGGTGTCCACGCCGCCGCCGTCATCAAGGCGTATAAGAAGAATGACATTGAGCTCGCTAATACGGTGTATTCGGGAGTGCCGTCGCATGTATTTGGCTTGGAGCAGGTGATTGATGTTGGGCCTATGAGCGGCAAGTCGAATGTGCTGTTTTGGCTGGAGCGGCGCGGGATACTCGCTTCTGATGATGTGGTGGAGAGCATCTACCGGCGAGCCAAAGCGTCGGACCATACTCTCAGCGAGGCGGAAATTCTGGAGTGCGTGGAGGGGGCGGAAACTCGCTGATCCTAAACAAAGGCGACGGACGAGTTTGACTACGCGCGCAAGATCCCCCTCGGCGTCGCTTGGGGCAGGGTCTCGCTCCGCCGGTCCAAGCGCGGGGCTTCGGAATGAGCCTTAGAAACAGAAAACAAACTGACTCGCGCCTCCGAACAAAGTCTGTTACGACTGCTTGAAGGCTGCATGATTTACACTGGCCCCGTTCTCAACGGAGGCAACTCATGCGCTGTTTCCTCGGCTTGATTTTTATTGCTTTATCGGTTCTTCCTGCTTTTGCTCAGAGTAAGCGTCCATTCACCTTTGAAGACATGATGGCGCTCAAGCGAGTTGCGGAGCCCATAGTTTCTCCGGACGGAAAATGGGTTTTGTTCAGCGCGATTGACGTGAGCTTGGAAGCAAACACAAAGATGCCGCATGTGTGGGTGGTGCCAACGGCCGGCGGCGAGGCGCGCGAAATTATCTCAAGTCAGGATGCGGACCGGCCGCGCTGGGCACCGGATAGCAAGCGTTTTTTGTTTCTGTCCTCGAAAGAAGGCGGTTCGCAAATCTGGATCGCCGATTTTGATGATGCCAAGAGCACGGTGACAGGAAGCCACAAGCTCGCCTCGATCGCTACCGAAGCCGATGGTCCTCTTTGGTCGCCGGATGGAAAGAACATTCTGTTTGTTTCGAATGTGTATCCCGAGTGTGCTGACGAAGCCTGCAATGCCAAAAGGCTGGAGGAGGTGCAGAAATCGAAAGTCAAGGCGCTGATTTTTACTCATCTGCTTTATCGGCATTGGGACAAGTACAAGGCAGGGAAGCGCGATCATCTGCTGATTATTCCGGCGGACGGTGGCGCGAGTCGCGATCTCACTCCCGGCGATTACGATACACCGCCGTTCAGTATGGGCGGGCAGGATGACTACGCTTTTTCGCCCGACGGGCAGGAGATTTGCTACACCTCGAATCACGATAAAGACGAGGCTCTTAGCACTAACAATGACCTGTTCATTGTCTCCGTGAATGGCGGAGCGGCGAAGAAGATCACCGACAATCCCGCCAGTGATTCGACGCCTCTTTATTCGCCGGATGGAAAATACATCGCATATCGCGCGCAAGTGCGTCCGGGATACGAAAGCGATCGCTTCCGCTTGATGCTATACAACCGGCGCAGCGGGCACATCCGGAATTTGACGGAGAATTTCGATCGTTGGGTGGGAACCTATACTTGGGACCCGGATTCCTCAAAGATCTATTTCGTCGCCGAGGACAAGGGCTATTCACCAGTCTACTCCATCGCTCTGGATACCGCAGTCATCGGCGGCGATGCCGGAAATGACACCACTGTTCGTCTTACGAAAAACAATATCACGATGATTGTGCCGGATTATAACGATGATCTGGCCGTGACCCATGACGGCAAGAGTCTTCTATTTACCCGCATGTCCGTCAGATTTCCGAACGAGATTTTTCGGGCTACGTTGCCAGGGCCAGGGGCCGCGGCCGGTGCCACCGTCTTCGAGACGCAGGAGGTTTGTACCGATTCGAGTGGGAAGACTAAGCCTGAAGGATGCAAGAGTGCGAGCGTGAAAAAGAGCGAAGTTCAGCTTACCGATCTCAATCATGCAGTGCTTTCTCGGGTCGCGATGGCTCCGCTCGAGACTTTCTGGTTCACGGGTGCGAGTAATGACAAAGTTGAAGGATTTTTGTTGAAGCCGCCCAACTTCGACCCCAAGAAGAAATATCCGGTCAAGTTCATCGTCCACGGCGGGCCCCAGGTTCCAGAAGGCGACGAATGGAGCTACCGCTGGAATCCCGAACTCTTCGCGGCGAACGGCTACGTTGTGATCACCATCAATTTTCACGGGTCGCCCGGCTATGGACAGAAATTCGTTGACGCAGTCAATGGCGACTGGGGTGGGGCACCGTTTGAAGACCTGATGAAAGGCCTGGATGACGCCGAGCGCACCTATCCATTCATCGACAAGGACCGCGAATGCGCTCTGGGCGCGAGTTTCGGCGGCTACATGACCAACTGGATTCTGGGTCACTCAAACCGGTTCAAATGCATCGTTACGCATGATGGAACGTTCAATAACGAATCCGACTGGGGTACGACGGAGGAGCTTTGGTTCGAGGAATGGGAGCTGAAAGGGCCTGTTTATAAGAATCGGGAACTCTATCGCAAATGGTCGCCGCATTTGTCGGCGCTGAATTTTAAGACGCCTACGCTTGTGGTTCACGGCCAACTTGATTACCGGCTGGATGTGGCGGAAGCATTTCAGCTGTTCACCACGCTGCAGCGGCTGAATGTGCCCTCGAAGATGCTGTATTTCCCGGATGAGGGACACTGGGTGCTCAAACCACAGAACAGCCAACTCTGGTACAAGACAGTAAACGATTGGGTGGACCAATGGGTCAGGAAGTAATGCGGCGCGCGAGTTTTCCGAGTGCCCGGTCACCATCGACTACGAAGCGCCTTTGACGAAACTCAGCGTAGTCGTTGGCATAGAGACAGTCACCTCCGCGGCGATAACGTGCCTTGCGTGCAGGTTCTTGAGCTTGAGGATAAGCGGGGGAGTGGCCTCCTGACCTTTGGAAATCAGCAGCACTCCTTCGTTGGTGCGGACCTCCTGTTGAACGATCATGCCGGGCGAAAGTAGTTCGATTCGGCACTTTCGGATTTCGCCTTCTTCGGCATTCGGATCCAATTCCACCAAAGCGTGGAAGAACTCCGGACTGAAGTTTTTGTTTTGGAGAGCGGGTGTGTGCTGCCTCGTTTCGTGCGACTCCCTTGTGGATCAGTTTTTCATAAGCCAGGATCAGGCGGAGTATTCCCGCTCCCCGCCGCATGTCTGGTGTCTCGAACTCGCCCGATCCGGGCGGGGGAAGAGGTTCATGCTGGTGCTTGATCATCCACGCGATGGGCTCCAGACGGGGAATCTTCGAGAGCAGATCATAGGCCACGTGGGGATGTGCGTCGTATTGTGTCTGCTCGGCCGCTGAGAGCTGCTCATCATTGAAAACGGCGGTGATGGTTTCCGGGGCTAGGGTACGCAACCCAGTTGGGACGTCATGGCAGCGACCTCGTATTGCCAGGGGTTTCCCAGGTTCATGGCGGTTACGATGTCGTGGATGTAGCGGCGGGCGCGCTCAGCACGGCTGAATGCGGCGGGATTGACCAGGCTCAGGACTTCGGTTGGAACCTGCATGCTGCCGCTAAGGGTTTGTTCTAAGAGTTGCTTTTCGGCGTTCACCAGGCGGTACTGCACCAGCGCTGCAGTCAGGGTTTTGGCCATAACTTCTTTGCTACAGGGTTTGTTCAAGAAGCGGAAGATACTGCCCTCGTTGATGGCGTTGACGGCCGTTTCCATGTCGGCGTTACCGGTCAGCATGACCCGGATGGTATCGGGCGAGAGAGCCTTGATTTTGCTCAGCACCTGGATGCCATCCATTCCCGGCATTCGCATGTCGGAAACCACCACCGCGTAGGGTCCGCTGTCAGTGGCGAGTTGCAGGGCTTGCTGGCCGCCCAGCGCCGTTTCGAACACAAACTCGCGGCTCAGACTGCGGCGATATCCGTCGAGGACGCTGTTGTCATCGTCCACGAGTAGGATCTTTTCAGCCATGGGTTTGCCTTTTTGGTTGGATACCTTTCGGAGACTCTGTCGATTTATCCTCCTTCGCGTGCCTGGTTATCGTGTCATCGGCCAAAGCGATTGCAGCTGAAATGGCAGGCTTCCTGATCCAGCCATGACTGTCCCCAAAATTGCCAAAGCGCCTTGAAAGCCGTCCGTAGACGGCTGCAGGGTTGCAAGGCCATTCGCATCGGAGATTACGGACGTCTGCGACATGCCGAGAATAATCGGCATTGGATTCCTCGTAATGTTGGTATCTCCACCAAAAACAATCGGTGCATCGCCGTTGGTTCGTCCAAGCAACGACTGGAACAGCACGCTGACGCCCAGCACGGGATTGGGAGGCGCGGACAAGTCCGTGATCCGAACTGTGATTGGCTGAAAGGATGGCCCCACAGTAATCAGTTGGAGATCGCCAGCCACGGCTTGCAATCGCAGCCCCGACCAGAGCACTGGGAAAACATGGAAACCAATGCAAGGATTATTGCTTGATCCCACGCAGGCGTTTCCATCCGCTTCAGTCGAGAAGTTCGAAAGCTGTAGACTTGAGCGGGCGTATCCGTTTGCATCCGTGGTTGCTGAAGGAGGAATCAGCGTGCCACTTCCGCGATACAGCGAGAAATTCACCACTTGACCTGGCAGCGGCGTCCCATTCGACAGCACCCGGGCGGTTAGTGCAACGCTCACCGTTGCACCTTGCGCTACCGACTGATTTTGCGGAACGAGAGCGATATCTAGCGCAGACTCAGCTTGATTCAACAAAGTAGTCTGCACCTGTTGTGGCGTGGCATACGAAGCGGGCGCCAGCTGCGCCGTGATCGTACTCACGGCGGCTGTAAGTACGCTCACCATTGTGGATGCCTGCCCGGATTGGTCGCTAAGCACGGTACAACTAGTTTGGGCGCAGATCGAAAAACCAACCGCGGGAATCGCGCTAAAGACCACCGTGGCTCCGGCTACGGGAGTTATGCCGTCGGGCGCCAAAACCTGTACTCGAATTGGATTAGGGGCTTGTCCTCCGACCGGCGTCGCAGGATTTGCCCCGGCGATCAGGCGGAGCAAGTCGTTAGGACCAGCGCCGTATGTGACAACTCCGCTGAGGATTGAACTGGCGGAGGTCGGCGGATCGACGAGGGCGATGTCCCGCACTCCGTCCGCGCCAGCTGGCGCCGTTACGAAGAACTGGTTCGCCGAGGCCGCCAATGGCGGTCCATTCCCGCTCCCGATGGTAACCGCGGTATTCGCTTGGAATCCGTAGCCTGCAATGGCGAGAGCCGTACCGCCGGCCACACTGGCCCGGGTTGGAGTGATGTGGTCCCCATAGAGCAGGCGCGCATGATAGCGATAGTCCGGACGCCCGTCGCCACGAACGTCGGCAATCCCAACGCGGAAGTTCGTCGCCTGTAGTAGTTGCGCGTTCAGAACCGTCGTCCCGAAAATTGGCGAG
The DNA here is from genome assembly GCA_963832245.1 of uncultured Acidobacteriota bacterium. Taxonomy (GTDB): domain Bacteria; phylum Acidobacteriota; class Terriglobia; order Terriglobales; family Acidobacteriaceae; genus JABDBE01. Next base: position 650,753 of record CAWHTG010000002.1, on the reverse strand, counting down.
TTGAATGCTGATGGCGTGTTTGCCGGCGCCGGGTAGGTTCCCGGATCGGAGAGCGCCCACATACCAATTACCGGCTGAGCTTCACTTTCTGATGCAGCACTGGACTGATCCAGTGCGGTCACCAATACTGAAAGGCTGCGGTTTGGCTGGCCGGAAAACCAGAAATAATCAAGGCTGCCATAGGGACCGAGAGAGGCTGCCCAGTCGCCGGCGGCTGGCAGAGGCCCGGCGGGCGGCAACGGTCCCTGAGAGTTATAGGTCGTCGGTCCGAACCAGTTTGGTTTCTGCGCAGCGCTTCCCTGCATGACAATGTCTTGGGGAACATCTCCGCCCAGAGTTACGTTCACCGTGACGGATTGCGCCGAACCGGACGGAAGCACCTGCCAGGGCTGATAAGGGCCCACAGTATCAGACCAGAAGGGATCGAGCGCCTCGACGGATAGTTGGTATTGCGCACTACTGCCACCGTTGGGAATCTGCAATCCGGCTAGATCGAAGAATCCTTCGAGCGTTGGATCATTCGAGCCGTAGCGGTTGAAGGGTCCCGTGCTGTCGTTAAAACCGGTGACTGTGTTTCCCACGTTTCCCGAAAACAGGAAACCTGAAACGGAAGTAGCCACGTAAGCTCCCGAGGGTAGGCCGGTCCTGGGGTCGATCCAGCGGGCGACTACATTCACCCCTTGCATGCCTTGACCCGGTTGTCCGCTCGCATTCGCAAAATACACGTCGCCGTGAATACGAGCCGTGCTGGCGGAAAACGTAGGGCCGGGATATAACCGCGAAAGAGCCGCCTGATCATCCATTTTTGGCAGGTAGGGATTGACCTTACCGCCGTTGGAATAACACACGGCGATGGGAACGCAATTCGAAAGATCCGTGGCGTGCATGATGGAGAAGCCGGCGTAGTCGTCGGAGGTCGGCGGAGGATTGTGGGTCTGGATGTTGAGATTCGTTTGCGACCAGCCGAGTCCCAGCACCTGCCCCAGCACCCGCACCAGCCGGTACTCCACATCGGGATCGGGCAACTGGACAACACAGTTTCCATTCAGCACTACCAGCGCGTGGAGAAAGTTGGCACTGGTTGCGAAATTGTCGAGTCCGCCGAAAACCGCATTGCCGAAGCACTCCGACGGATCGCCAGCGCCCTGGCCGAGAAGCGCATCGGTGACGGTTCCATCTACGTCGTACACGATGCCTACGGGAGTGCCTACGGCTGTGGGCATGATGTCAGCGGGCATCGTGAGGGTGCCATCAGGATTGCGGTAGACGTTCGCGCCGCTGACGTCTTCGGCGAGTTGTCCGGCGTGAGTCGCGGTTACGGCGGCGGTTGCAATCGACGTCCACTGGCTGAAGGCGTCGGCGACCAGCGCGTCCCCTTGAGGTCCGGAAACCGTCGGACTGAGGCTACCTTGGTCGGTGTAGTAGTTGACCGCTCCCTGAGCCCAAGTCAAAGGCGTGCCGGCGGTTCCCTGGTTGAAATAGCTGATCCCTGCGATGTAGCGCGGACCGCCCGCTTGCGCGACTTGCAGGAATGTAAGAAGCAGCGCAAGCACTGCCGTGGCAGGATAGACAAATTCCCGAGGCGCGACTTTCCGTGCGCGTTTCAATCTGTGAAGTGAGTTCGCACTATGGAAGCGAGATTTTCCTCGGTCTGGTGTTTCGTGCTGGCACGAAGAAGATAGACGTGTCGGCATTCGCTTATTCCTCTTCCGTCGAATGGAGAAAACGGAGAAACTCGACAGGGCTGACGCGGGTTCGTCCCCGAAACGGGTCTCCGATGCCCGGATGTCGTGTGGGAAGACCGATTCGTCCGGGGTCGACGACGACTTGGCCGTCGGGACCGATGCGAAAACGGCCCCTTGCGCCTTGGACCGGGCTGGTCAGTCCCAACTTGCTGGGCGGATAGAGAAAGAGCAGAACACTTTCGCCCAGGCGATAACGTTCACCGGATTGCCATAAACCGGCCCACTCGCGAATGGCGAGGCTCTGCCCAGTGCGAACGCCGCGCAGGCCCTGATCCACATGAAACGTGATCTGAACGGTCGCGACGCTGTCTCCCTTGGGAGCGGCACGCTCAACCGACTTCACTGTGCCCGCGAAGATGTAGCCCGAGCTTTGAGTCAATGGCGGCGGATGCTGCCGAAGTGGCGATCCCGGCGGAATCGTTGCTGGTATCTGCAACCGCGCCGGTTGCTCTGCTACTACCCGCAGATGGACCGCTAGCAGGAGCGCAACGACAAACAACTTCCAAAATGGCGACGACATAAGCGAGCCTCGCTTCTGAATCGAGGCCAGCCGCTTGACGGGAATACTCGAATAGTACAGATCACAGAATGCATTGGCTGTGCTGGTGGTCACAGCTACACTGAATTTCGGCTGAGGAAATCACTGCAAAGAAAAAAAATCTTCTCCAACCTAAACCAAACGCAGAACTAAATAAGGATGTCGGCCGATTTGGTCTAATCTTATCAGAGAGATGCGAATATTATGGGTTATGGTGATGCTAGCTTCTGAGGATGTCAGCTATCCAATCTCTGTCAGTTAAAACCACGGGTCATATTTTCTAGTTTCATTTGATTTCACTTGTTTGTTAATTCTTCTCTTGCCAGAAAGAAAATTCCTGAATATTATTCCTGCCGTTGCCGGAATAGCGGTAGCGACGTTGATTAGCTTGGGTTGATGTTTTGTATATTGCAGTCGAAACTCGCGCCACCACGACAGGCTTCGGAGCTTCGCGCCGTTTTCTCGATCACCGGCGCGAAACTCCGGAGCCTTTCTTGTTGGACTAGAGTCGCAACGGCCGCAAGGCCAAACTTGTTGGTCCACATGCTTTGAGGGGGTCGGTCACGCGCGCGCTTCGCGAAGAATGTGGAATTCTAAACTCAGCAGAGGCGAAAGGAGTTCATTGTGAGAGAGAAGGGTACAGTGAAATGGTTCAACGGGGCTAAAGGATACGGTTTTATCCAGCGGTCCACAGGGGAAGACGTCTTCGTTCATTTCTCCGCCATCCAGGAGAATGGTTACCGCACGCTGAATGAGGGCGAAACCGTAGAGTTCGATCTGCTGAAGGGCCCCAAGGGGTTCCAGGCGGGTAACGTCGTTCGCGCCTGACAACCTAAAGAGTCCCGATTCGCCGACCCTCTCAGAGTTCCTCTGGGAGGGTTTCTTGTTTCCAGTTCGCTTCCCACCTTCCTTGAATGCGATTACGTCAATCTTTCCTTTAATGCAGGCGATTCGGATCGTAGGATAGATCCACCAAGCCATCGCGATAGTCGATCTTGATATCCAGCAAGTACAGCGTGGTGAACCCCAGGGCGCCGGAGATTTGCGTACCAACTCCCTCGCTGAGCGGGGTCATGTCGAACGAGACAAGGTCTTGATTTTCTTGGCGGAGGTGGCCGAACGTCAGCACCGCCTTATCGGCACTATACACGTTCTTAACCGATCCGCTGAGTCCTTTGACTTTCATGTAATCATCGCCGTGCACCTTGGTGACTTCACGAGCTGCCTGCGGGTCGATCATGTTGGTGAAGGCACCGGTATCGATCATGAACAGCTTGGGCGGAGCGTTGCCGATTCTGGTTGGAATAAGCAGTTGATGGCCGAAGCGGAGGATTTTCGTATAGGAGGACATCTCAGGACCAACATAAGCGTCAAAAGGGCCGGCCGCATTTGGCGGAGCGGACTTCGAATTCAGGTTAGCCTCATTATTCTCGGCTTGCTGGCCGCTGGCGTCATCTTTATCCGTTTTCAGCTTAATTACCTGAGTGGTTTCGCCGGGCCGCTTGGGCAATTCGCTCAAGCGAAGCTTGCGGTCGGGAATATTAATGTCGACCAGGAAATGCTCAAACACATCAGCGCCGATGAGCCCATTTTCCTCCACGACTGAGCGCTTGTCCATGACGGCGACGGGACAATCCTGGAACTCAAGTTCTCCGACCTTGATGGAACTGGCTAGACCGATCCATCCTGTATTGCCTCCTTGGTCGCCGATGCCCCAAATGCTGGTTTCGGAGAGCTTGGTGAGGCCGGATTTTTCCGCGATTCCACGATCGACTACAAGTCCGCTCCCTCCGGTGTCAAGTAGCAGATTCGCCTTGGTTCCATTTATGGAAACGCTCAGTCCCAGTCCGCGCATGTGCTGCGCGTCACGGGTAAGAGGCACCAACTTAGCCTGAGTCGAGGTCACCTTGCTGATCAACTTGCAACTCCGTGGCGGTCCTTGCTGCCGCGCTTTCAAATACTCCAGGGAATGCTGAAGGGCCTCGCGGGTTTTCGGGTCATCATTATTGACCTTGGTCAGATACTCTTCCAGATTTTTGATGCGTTCGCTGACGCTCAAGGTATCGGACCAGTACCGCTGAATATCCGGATCAGCCGGATCGAGTTGATGGGCTTTGTCCACTTTATCTTTCGCCTTCTTGTAGAGGGACATGGCCCTGTACACGCGCACCAGGCCGAGGTAGGCGCGGGCATTGGCGTGGCCGGAGTTGATTACGTTCACCCACTCGCGCTCGGCTTCCGAAATTTTCCCCTGGCGAAAATAAACTTCCCCCAGCGCAACCCGAACGACCGGGCTGTCTGCAACCTGCACACCCTTCAAGATAGTTTCATTCGCCTGCTCAACATTCTTTTGTTTCAAGTAAACGCGAGTCAGGCCGGCGTATGCTTCTGACGAGTTGGGCTTGTCAGTGAGGATCTTCTGATATTTCTGGATGGCGGCCTTGAAGTCACCTTGGTAATAGAACGCAGCGGCCTCAGCAAACGCGGGAGCAGTAGCGTCCGACGGCAAGACTACAGTGGCGGGCGCCGGTGTTGGAACCTCTTTCGCTTCCTGGCCGGAGGCAAAGGCGGTTGTAAGGAGCAGCCCCACAATAATGAATCTGAACATACGTACCCCTAAAGGCCAGGAACTTTAGGGGAAGTCTTGGCCAAGACAGGAGTCTGGCATGCTCTAGGCTGGGTTGCAAGTGATTCCGAAGCAAACTTGGGCTGGGGTCACGCTTTTCCCCGATTTTTTTTGCAGCCGCAGTATTCGATCCCGACTACATTCCCATCAAATTTGGTTGCAGCTTGGCATATCCGTGCTGCTGTGCCCAGAGGTCGAGCGGTGCCGTGGCCATCTCATCAACCATCGGTTCGGCCAGGCCGTTCTTGGTGAGATCCACGCTCTTGATGTACGTCTTGCACGAATCGCAGCACTCCACGCGAACATAATCGAAATCTCTCGCGGTGTATACCGGGAGCTTGCGGTTGTCTTCCTCGCCGCAGCCGGCGCAGAGAATCCGCCGAAAATCCCACTCCGCCAGACAAAACGAACACACCAGCGACCGCTGTCCACCATCGCCCTGCGGCCGCAGCACGCCCAAGCCGGCCTTGCGATTGCAAAACGGACAAAGCGCCTGGTTATAACCGTTGTATGTCGTCTCAAGGCGCACGCGCAGTAACTCAGCATAGGGCTGGAGGAAAGCCCGCGCCAAAAATTCTTTGGGAGCATTGGTTGATTCCGTTGTGCTCCAACTTGCACCCAGGAGTTCAGACCAGGACTCCCTGGACGATCCGTGCAACTCCCGCGCGATGGCGGCCAAGCGCGCTGGACCATGTTTTTCGATCACGGATAGGAATGGGCTAAAGCTGTCGACAATCGTCTGCAACTCTGGCGGACCAGAAGGATACTCAACAGAGCTTGGCTTCTCCGAGTCAGCCTCCAATCGGCCGTAGAGGCCTTCCTGAAAGCGTGCGATTTCGGCATAGAAGTGAAGGATCTCGGAAGCAAAAGAATATTCGTCCGCCAAATGCTCGGCTCGCTGGATGCGTCGCTGCCAATTCGAAACTTTCATGAGTTGATTATCAAGCGAGTTGATGCTGGGAGCAACGAACATGGAGCACCGCTGCATAAGGGAGACGTTGCAAGCAACGTCTCTACAATAGTTATCTTCCGCTGTGGAGACGTAGCTTGCTACGTCTCAAAATCCGATGAACCGGTCGATCGATCCTCAAGACGCGGCTGATTTTGCAGCGGTACGGCATTCACTTCAGATCTGGAATCGATGACTCTGGCTTTTTCAGTTGCTTCGCGTTGACTTCATCGTTACCGGAGAGTTATATTCTTCGCAATAAGCGAAGGCTACTGGCAGAGGTGTGGATTTTAAAGCGTAACCTGTAACCTCTGTCTGGCATCTCAAGATTTGTTAGGTCCACTGACTTTGAAGGTTGGCTGTTCGCGCAAGTTTTGCCAATTTCGTCGGAGGCCGCAAAGATGGAGCTTTCCCGCCGCACTTTCCTCAAAAGCACAATCGCTGGAGGAGTAGGTCTGTCCGCCCTGGGATTTGATCTGACTCCGGTCTACGCCCAGACGTCGAGCCTCAAAATTTCGCGCGCCACCGAGACGCGCAGCACCTGTCCTTATTGTTCGGTGAGTTGCGGCGTCATCATTTATACGCTGGGTGACAAGGCCAAGAACGCGATCCCGCAGGTGGTGCACGTCGAGGGCGATCCCGACCATCCTATCAATCGCGGAACGCTCTGTCCCAAGGGCTCCTCACTCGAGCAGGACATTCTGAATGATCGCCGCCTACTGAAGCCGCAGGTGCGCAGGCCGGGAGCCACGGATTGGGAAGACATCTCCTGGGAGCAGGCGTATAGCGAAATCGCCGCGAAGGTGAAGAAGACCCGTGACGACACCTTCACGGAAAAAGACGCGCAGGGGCACACCGTGAATCGCTGCGAAGGCATTGCCTTCACCGGCGGCTGTACCGATACCAACGAGTTTAATTATCTGGTGGTCAAAAGCATGCGCAGCCTGGGGGTCTGCTACCTGGAAAACCAGGCCCGGGTTTGACACGGCCCTACGGTCTCCAGTTTGGGGCCCACATTCGGACGCGGTGCAATGACCAATGGCTGGATCGACATCAAGAACACCGACATGATGTTGATCATGGGCGGCAATCCAGCTGAGAACCATCCTTGCGGCTTCAAGTGGGCGGTTGAAGCCAAGATCCATCGCAATGCCAAGACCATCGTGGTCGATCCGCGGCTGACCCGCACCGCTGCTAACGCCGATCTTTATCTGCAGATTCGCGCGGGCGCAGACATTGCATTCCTCGGCGGGGTCATCAACTACGCCATCTCGAATAACCGTATCGCGCACGACTATCTGGTCAATTACACTAACGCGGCATTCATCATTAAGGAGGGATTCAAGCTGCCGGACGATGGCTTGTACTCCGGCTTTGATCCTGAGAAGAAAGTCTACGACAAAACCAGCTGGAATTATGAGGAAGGTGGGAACCTGACAGGCAAACCGGTGATGCCGACTCCCGCCGAGCAACATCCACCCCAAAGCAAACCTGCGCACGCAGACGACACTCACGAAGGACACGGATACCAGGCAGCCGGCCCTATGGGAGCCAAAGCCGGTGGCGGTGCCGTGGTGCCGGCGATGCTTCCGCCGAAGACGGCATTCGACCTCTCGCTGCAGCATCCGCGCTGCGTGTTTCAGCTTCTCAAACAGCAATACTCGCGTTACACCCCGGAGATGGTTGAGCGCATTACCGGCATTCCGAAAGATCAATTCCTCAAAGCTGCCGACATGTTCACCTCCATCCGCAAAGATGGAGACATGAAGAAAGTTGCCACGATTATTTACGCAGTCGGTTGGACGCAACACAGCTTCGGAACGCAGATCATCCGCACCGCAGCCATGCTGCAAATGGTCCTGGGAAACGTTGGACGCGCCGGTGGCGGCGTGAACGCTCTGCGCGGTCACTCCAACATTCAGGGCGCAACCGATATGGCGGGAATCTTCGACAACCTGCCCGGCTATTTGAAGATGCCGAATCCCGCGGACACGGACCTCGCGACCTATCTGAAGCGAATCACGCCTACGCCGGCTAAACCCGACCCTTGGGATTCGATGAACTACTGGTCGAACACCCCGAAGTTCGTAGTTTCCTTCCTCAAGGCGATGTATGGGCCAGCCGCCACCAAAGAAAACGATTTCGCATTTAACTATCTGCCGAAGATTGACCGCAACTATTCCTGGGTAAATATCTGGAACGACATGTACGAAGGCAAAGTGAAGGGCATTTTTGCCTTTGGCATGAATGGGGTCATGATTGGTCCCGACTCACTGAAGAATATCGAGGCGTTAAAGAAAGCTGACTGGCTGGTCGTCTGCGAAATCTACCCCGACGAGACTAGCGAGTTCTGGCGCGCGCCGGGGATTACCGCCGACGAGCAAAAGAAGATCAATACCACCGTGTACCGGCTGCCGGGCGCGGGCTTCGCCGAAAAAGACGGATCGTTTACCAACTCGGCGCGCTGGTTGCAGTGGAAACAGATCGCGCTTCCGCCGCCCGGAGAGGCACGACTCGATCAGGACATCGTGGCCACGATCTTCCTCAAGGTACGTGAGCTTTATCAGAAAGAAGGCGGCAAGTTTCCCGACCCGGTCCTGAATGCAACCTTCGCTTACACCACGCCGTACACGCCATCACTGACGGAAGTTGCGAAGGAGATCAACGGCAAGGCGCTGGCCGACCTCACCGATCCCAAGACAAACATCACCATCAAGGCCGGCCAGCAGTTGCCCGGTTTTGCCTGGCTCAAGGATGATGGAACAACTTCCTGCGGCAATTGGATCTACTCCGGCTCATGGACAGAGGCCGGCGGCATGATTCAGCGTCGCGGAACCGAAGATCCGTCCGGCCTCGGAATCTATCCCAACTGGGCGTGGTCGTGGCCTGCGAATCGGCGCGTTCTCTACAATCGGGCCTCTTGTGATGCGAATGGGAAACCGTGGGATCCCTCACGTCGCCAAGTTTGGTGGGATGAGGCCAAGCAGTCATGGGTGGGCAACGATGTGCCTGACTTCAAACCCGACTCCGCTCCCAAAGATCACATGGGCCCCTTCATCATGAACCCCGAAGGTGTTGGACGATTGTTCGTTCCATTGGGGGCGATGGCGGATGGCCCATTCCCAGAATTCTACGAACCCATCGAAAGTCCGATCGCAAATCTGCTGCACCCAAACGTGTCGACCAACCCCGTTGTGAAGAAATATAAAACCGATATGGATAAGTACGGCACGGTCGAGCAAGGATTCAATGTAATTTGCACGACATACCGGCTCACTGAGCACTATCACTATTGGACTAAGAACAATCCGATGAATGTGGAACTGGTGCCAGAACCCTTTGTCGAAGTTCCGCACGAACTGGCTGAGCAGATGGGCATCCTCGGCGGCGAGAAAGTGGTCGTCACCAGCGCTCGCAGTCATTACATCGCGAAAGCAATGGTAACGCGCCGCATCCGTCCCATGAAGATCGACGGCAAAGAAATGTTTCAGATTGGGATTCCGATTCACTGGGGTTTCCGCGGCATTTCCGAGGACGAAGGCAGAACCGCGAAGACGCTAGCTAATCAGTTGACTCCGACGGTGATTGACCCGAACGCGTATACGCCGGAGTTTAAGGGCTTCCTGGTGAATATTAAGAAAGTGTAGGAAATGTGGAACAACCTCACAACCTTGTCATTCCGAGGAGCGCAAGCGACGAGGAATCTGCAGTCTGTTTGCGCGTGCCGAGAACTACAGATCCCTCGCTTCGCTCGGGATGACAATCCGGGTAGGTTGTGGCACGAGGTTTTAGGAATGGCACGAATATGAGCGACAGAAAGACGCTTCAGGTTAAGCAAATCTCGGGACACTCCGGACCTGCGCCCGGTTTCGATGTACAACGCGACTACGAAGTCTGCAAACTCGTAGATACGACCACCTGCATCGGTTGCAAAGCGTGCGAGGTAGCCTGCGTCGAGTGGAACGACATGCCGTTCGGCGCAACCACATTCGACAACACTTACCAGACGATGCCGGAGACTCGCTGGAATTTCTGGAACCTGATCAAGTTCAACGAGCACCAGAACGGAGATGGAACGATTCAATGGCTGATGCGCAAAGACCAGTGCATGCACTGCGCCGATCCCGGCTGTCTGCGCGCCTGCCCGGCCGATGGCGCCATCGTGCAATATGCCAACGGCATCGTGGACTTCCAGCAGGAAAATTGCATTGGCTGCGAGTTCTGTGTCTCCGGGTGTCCCTACAACATTCCGAAGTTCAATCCGGCGACGAAGAAAGTTTACAAGTGCACGCTCTGCTCCGACCGCGTGGGTCAAGGCCTAGAGCCAGCTTGTATCAAGGCTTGCCCGACCGGCTGCCTGAAGTTTGGCAGCAAAGATGACATGAAGTTCATCGCCGAGGAGCGCTCGAAACAACTGCGCGAAAATTTCGGATTCGAAAAAGCCGGTGTCTACGATCCGCAATCGATCGGCGGCACGCACGTAATTTATGTTTTGCACGACGCGACCGATCCCGAACGCTATGGAGGGTTGCCAAAGAATCCGGTGATCCCCTGGAGCTACACGGTATGGAAGTGGCTGTTCAAGCCTGTGCTCGGAACCTTCGCGCTCTTCGGACTTCTGGGAGTTTGCTTGCACTACGTAACTGTCGGCCCGCGCCGCCCGCAGCCTGAGCCGCCAAAAAAGGAGGGCGCCAATGGCAACCGCGGTTGAACGCTTCGACGAAAAAGCCCGCCGCGCCTTCGAGCGCATAGGCAGAACCGAAGTTTATGTCGGCGAGTTACTGCGCCATCCGGTGTACACGCGATTCCTCCACTGGATGGTCGCCCTGTTCTTTTTTCTGGCATTGTTCTCCGGATTCGGAGTCTATCTTCCCTGGCTGTTCCGCTGGTTCACACCTCTTTTCGGCGGCGGACCACTCGCTCGCGAGCTGCATCCCTGGTTCGGCCTGTTCTTTGTCTTCTTCTTTGGGCTCCAGATGTTGAACTGGATCAGACCCATGGCGTGGACGAAAGGCGATACGAATTGGATGCGAAACATCAAGCGAGTAGTATCCGGCGAAGAAACACTCGAATCACCTGACACCGGCTTCTTCAACGCCGGTCAGAAGGCCATGTTCTGGGAGATTGTCGTCGGCTGCGTGCTCTACTTGATCACTGGCATTATCCTGTGGGCCGGTGCGCGAACCTTTGGCCGGTGGCCCGTGGCAATCAGCTACATCCTTCACGATATCTCCGCAATAATCATGCTGGGCGGGATATTCATTCACATCTACCTCAGCACGATCGGCGAACCGGGAACTTTTCAGGCTATGACGCGCGGTTCCGTCAGTGAACCGTGGGCCTGGACCTTTCATCCAGCGTGGTACAAAGAGGTCACTGGACGCGACCCTCGTCAAGCGTATGAACAAGCCCTTAAAGAGAGGAAAAATTGAACAGCTGAGGCTAGAGAATTTATTCGTGGATTGCGTCGGCCTCCCTGACGCAAGAGAGCAAGAGAGTAAGAACAGCAGAACCGCCGAGCTTCATCAGGCCCGCCGCTTTTCCTCCAAAACCTCATCCAAGGCGTCCGCCAGATGATGCGCCCGCTTCAAATACTCCACCGCTCCGCCATCCAGGTTCCGCTTCAGCAAATGATATTCGTCGGCAATATTGAGCGCCGCCAGCACCGCCAAGCGCACCGTGTCCACGGTTTGGGTCTGCTTCGCTACCGCCCGCATTTTAGCGTCCACGTACTCCGCCAGCTTAAGGATGTACTCCGCATCCGACCCGCGCAGATTGTAGGCCTGATCGAAGATCTCCACCCGTACGCTGGTATCCTCGGCACTCTTCGCCGCAGGTTGTTTGGTGGTGTCGGCCATAACTTATTTCGCTCCTCTTAACTTGAAGCCCGAATGGAGCGCGGTTCAGCTCGCAGCTTGCTCTTCCGCCAGCGTGTCGATCTGCTGCAGCATCTTCTCCACGCGACCGCGAATCTCTTCACGCTCCCGGCGTAGTTGCACCATTTCGCGCCGGAGGCCTTCGACTTCCTCCTCGCGCTCTTCCAGTTGTTCACGCAGGCGCTGGGTATCGCGCTCCGCCGCCGACCGCGCCTCGCGCGCCGCCTTGTACATCTCAATCGTGCGATAGACCTTTTGTTCCAGCGCCTGAAAATCGTCAGAAGGAACCTGCGTCGATACTTCTTCAGCCATTCTCACCACCATGATTTCACTTCTTCCCCACAAAGATTTCGATCTTGAGCGCAGTATACCGCAGAAGCCCTGTGGAGATATCAGATGTCCCCATTTGCTCGTGTGGGGACGGGTCGGAGCTTGTCCTGAGCGAAGCCGAGGGAACCCGTCCGGCCAAGCAAAGCTCGGCTAGATGTGGTGGAACTATCGGTCTCGCAACTTCCTCAAGCGCTTCCCGGCTTCATCCAGGGTCACATCCTTTTTGCAGAATGCAAACCGCACCTGATTCGCGCCATCCCGCGGATCATTGTAAAAGCTCGATCCCGGAACCGCCGCCACACCGACTTCCTTCACCAGATGCTTCGTGAACGTCACATCATCGGGGAACCCAAACGCGCTGATGTCGGTCATCACGTAGTACGCCCCGCGCGGACGAAAGCACCGGAAACCCGCCTCCGTGAGAGCCGGGATCAGACGATCACGACGCGCTCTATATCCGTTGGCTAGACTCTCGTAATAACCGCGCGGCAATCCGAGAGCCGCCGCACCCGCTTCCTGCAAAGGAGCTGGAGCGCCGACGGTGAGAAAATCGTGAACTTTGCGGATCGCGTTCGTGATCGCAGGCGGCGCGACGGCCCACCCTACCCGCCATCCGGTCACGCTGTAACTCTTCGACAAACCATTGATCGTGACCGTCCGCTCAGCCATGCCTTCCAGCCGCGCTATGGAAATGTGTTGCGTGCCGTCGTAAAGAATATGCTCGTAAATCTCGTCCGTGATGGCCAGAACGTTGAACTCGACGCAGAGATCGCGAATCAATTCTAATTCGGCCTTAGTGAATACTTTACCCGTAGGATTATTGGGCGTATTGAGAATGATCGCTTTGGTGTAATGATGAAACGCCGCGCGCAACTCGCGCTCATCGAAAGTCCATTCGCCATCGGCTGTCGTTGGCGGCCGCAGTTTCACAAACACCGGCTTCGCCCCCGACAGCACCGCGTCCGGCCCATAATTCTCGTAAAACGGCTCGAAGATCACCACTTCATCACTCTTGTTGCACACCGCCAGCAGAGTCGAAATCATCGCCTCAGTCGATCCGCAACTGACGGTGATCTGCGTCTCCGGATCAACCGCGATCCCCTGCCATTCCTGCATCTGCCGCGCAATCGCATTACGCAGACTCTTCGCGCCCCAGGTGATCGCATACTGATTCACATCTGCGGCTATAGCCTCTTGCGCCGCCCGCTTGATCTCCGCCGGAGCCGGAAAATCCGGAAAGCCCTGCGCCAGGTTCACCGCCCCATAGAGCATGGCTTGGCGCGTCATCTCCCGAATGACGGACTCGGTGAAATGTTCAACTTTGTCACTAAGAAAATGCTTCGGTTGTACGATCAAATCAGCCATAATTGGCTCAGACTAGCACAGGAGGGATCGGAATCCACCGCTTAGGTAAGAATCGGAAATGCGCTACTTTGAACGCTCAAACCACACGATTGTGGCCCCGTGAAGTAACTTGCTCGCTGTTTCTTGGGCGATCTGCTTGGCCTTATCAATATCGGGCCAGACGCCAGCTCCGGTGATGTTGTGGTGGCAGTCGCCACTGTATCGAATACTCAAGAGGAATCCACCGGACACGAATGGTTCTATTGCGAACTCAAACAGCTCCTTCTCATCCTTTGCTTCGCCCTTTATCACGCTGCGCCTTCCTCCATCAGTCCGTCCATGGCATTCGCGGAGGGCGACCCGGTAGCGCTACCCAGAAATCAGGTGGAGAGTGCACCTGTCGACTCAAGAAGCACGCAACGTCCCGCCCAAATCCTTGAGAGCTTTGATGATCTTCTCCGACCAGCGCGCCACTTCATCTTCGCGCAAAGTCCGCTCCCCGGATTGAAATGTAGCTCGAAGCAACAGCGAATACTTGCCCACTGGAATCGAACCCCCACGGAAAATCTCGACCGGCACGAACTCTCGCAACTCGCTCAAACCTAATCCCGTCACGGTTTTCGCAATCTTCGCAAATTCAACCGAATCGTCAAAGATAAAAGAGAAGTCACGCTCCACCGCGGGATAGCGCGGCAAGGGCTCATACCGAACCGCGCGCAATCCGCGCTTGTACAGCCGGTCTAGATAAATCTCGGCGACGAAAATATCTGGCTTGAGCTTGCGGCCCGCTGCAATCTCCGGATCGATTTGTCCAAACTGAGCCACCACTTCGCCGTCCATGACTGCGCAGGCCGAACGGCTACGATGGTAATATTCCGCCGCATCCGCTTTGTATTCGAGGCCGGTGTGCTGGAAAGCACCCAGCAGGGTTTCGACGTCGCCCTTGAGATCAAAAAATGAATACGCCCTCGCCGCCTGATGCACGCTCGCCGGCAAAGCGTTCCCGGTTGCACCCATGCAGATGCGCTTGAATTCCACCGTCTTATCTCCCGCCGCCTCGAACACATTCCCGGCTTCGAACAGGCGCAAATGGTTGCTGCCCCGGTTCAGGTTGTAAGCCAGCATGTTCAGCATGCCCGGCACCATCGAGGTGCGCATCACCGAGGCTTCCTCGCTCAGTGGATTCGCCAATTCGATCACTGGTACCGACGAAAATTGTTCCGCATCCCGATGCGAGATAAACGTCAGCGAAATCGCTTCGTCGTAACCCAGCGCCAGTAGCGAGGTCCGAAGCTTCTTGTCTTTCTCCGCATCCGGCCGTTCGACTACAGCCCCAACAAATGCTGGCAGCGTGTTGGCAAACTTGTCGTAACCGTGCAGCCGAGCGATCTCTTCAATCACATCGATCTCGCGCTCCACATCCAATCGCCAACTCGCAACCTGCACTGTGAACTCGGGTTCTTCCCCAGGCTCCGGGATCAACTCGAAGCCCAGCCGCCGCAGAATGCGCAGAATCTCGGTAGTCTCCAGTGTCTCGCCGAGAATGCGATGCACTTCGGAAAGATGCAACGCCACCGGAGCCTGATCGAGCCGCCGCGCAATCACATCAATGGGGCCACCAACCAGCTCGCCGCCGCCAGATTGCAAAATGAGTTCAGCCACGCGATCGCACGAAAGGACCGTGGACTCGTAGTCCGCACCGCGCTCGAACCGATGTGATGCATCCGTATGCAGGCCGTGCCGCCGCGACAGCTTGCGAACCGTCACCGGATCCCACCACGCCGATTCAATCAGGATGTTGCGCGTCTTCTCCGTAATCATGGTGTCGAAGCCGCCCATCGTGCCCGCCAATCCCACCGGCTTCTTCGCGTCGGCAACCACCAGGTCGTCGGAGCTCAACTTGCGCTCGACCCCATCCAGAGTCTTGAGCACCTCACCATCTCGCGCCCGCCGCACCACGATCTTCCCGCCTTCCAGCAGGTCCAAGTCGAAGACGTGCGTGGGCTTGCCCATTTCCCACAACGTGTAATTGGTAGCGTCAACGGCGTTGTTAATCGGCCGCTGATCCAGCAACCCGAGCCGCCGCACGATCTTCTCAGGCGAGGGCTTGATGGTCACGTTTCGAATGATGAGGGCGGTGAACCGCGCACATCCCTGCTCATCCTGAATATCAATAGAAAATGGAGGCCGGGCGTCCCCGCCCGGCCGGGAGGGCACGACTTCAGTCGTGCCGCTAACGCCTGTAGAAGAACCGGCTTTAGCCGCTGAGGGCAATTGTGGATCAATCGGCTTCAACGGCAGGTCGTATATCGCCGAACATTCCCGCGCCACGCCGTAATGATTCATGGCATCAGGACGATTGGTGGTGATGCCCATCTCAAAGATCGTCGCATCGCCCTCACCGCTAACCGACTCGACTGCTATTCCAGCCAAGGTCAGATCATCGGCAAGCTGATGGTAGTTGACGCTGAGGTCAACGAAATCGCGCAACCATTGGGGAGAGATTTTCATTACTCAGCTTTCGGCTTTCAGCTCTCAGCTTTCAGCTAGGATGTATGACTGATAGCTGATAGCTGACAGCTGATAGCTTTTATACAAATTGCTCCAAGAACCTCACATCTCCGTTGAAGAACAGCTGAATATCGTCCACTCCATATTTCAGAATGGCGATGCGCTCCACGCCCATGCCGAATGCGAACCCGCTGACTTTTTTCGGATCATAATCCACAAACCCATAAACGTTCGGATCGACCATGCCGCAACCCAGCAACTCAATCCAACCGCTGGCCTTGCAGTTGCGGCAGGGACCGCCATCGCGATATCCGCGCCCTCCGCAAAAAATGCAACTGATCTGCACATCCGCGCTGGGCTCGGTGAAAGGGAAAAATGAAGGATAAAACCGAGTCCGCACACTCGAGCCAAACATTGCCTTCATGGCGTGATCGAGCGTGCCCTTCAAATCGCAGAAAGTAATGTTCGTATCCACCGCCAGTCCCTCGATCTGATGGAAGATCGGAGAGTGCGTAGCATCCGGTGCATCATTGCGATGGACTTTGCCCGGACAAACCACGCGCAACGGCGGCTTCATCTTCTCCATGGTGCGGATCTGCACCGGAGAAGTGTGGGTGCGCAACAGCAACCGGTCGCGCAGCGGCTTCGATTCCTGATTGGCGATGAACAGCGTGTCCTGCGTATCCCGCGCCGGATGATTGGGAGGAAAATTCAGCGCCTCGAAATTGTAATAGTCAGTCTCAATCTCCGGTCCCTCCTCGACCGAATATCCGAGATTACGAAATACCCCGACCATTTCGTTCATGGTCTTGATAACAGGATGCTCCGCCCCGAGAGGACGGCGAATACCTGGGAGTGTTACGTCTATACGCTCTCCGGAGGCCGCTGCTCCAGAGCCAGGGTGGAAAGCGGCATCCCGAGTCTTCGCGCGCCCAAGAGACCGGCCTCCGGTGTGAGCCTGACTCAGCACGCGATCAGATGTCGCATCGACCATCTGCTCGACTTTGGTTTTGAGCTCGTTGACCCGTTGGCCAGCATCGCGCTTTGCATCCTTCGGCGCAGCTTTCAGCCATAGAGTATTGACTTGGGTAAGAAGACCGTTCGCCCGCGCCATCCAGCGGTCGCGAAATGTTTTCCACTCGGCCTCAGTACTGACTGCCGCAGCCTCCGCTTCGAGCGCAGCGAGCAATTTCTTGGCGGCCTCGTCCAGAGCCGCTGCGGAGAAATCCTTCAACTTCGGAACTGTGTACGTCGATGTTTTCTTCGGACTCATATCAAGATCAGAGCGAAGGATCTGTAGTTTTTTCGCGGTCAACGAACTGCAGTCCCTCGTGGGCTAACGCCCGCTCGGAATGACAATCTGAATTGGCTAAATGCTGAGTGCTGGGGTTAAGACTACGCCGCCTCGCCGATAGCGGCCTTCGCCTGCTCGGCGAGGCTCTTAAAGGCTGCAGCGTCCTTTACCGCCAGGTCCGCGAGAATTTTGCGATCCAGTTCCACGCCTGCCTTCTTTAGGCCGTGGATGAACTGGTTATAGCTCATCCCGTTTAGCTTGGCGGCGGCGCCGATGCGTACGATCCACAGCGACCGGAATTGCCGCTTGCGCTGTTTGCGCCCGGAATATGCAAATTTCAGGCCGCGCTCGACGGCTTCTTTGGCCGATCGATATAGCTTGGATTTTGTGAGGAAGTAACCGCTGGCGCGGTCTAATATTTTTTTGCGCTTGGCGCGCCGTTTGGTCCCACGTTTTACACGAGGCATTGATCTGCTCCTTTTTTATTTCGATTTACGGCGGCTGGAGGCAGGAGACTGAAGCAGTCTTTATCACCTCTTCACACACCGGGGGCCGCAGAATCACAAGGATTCGCAGCCCGCAAAGCGGGCGAGTCGCCCGCTACCACACAAACTTACTGCCATTCTAGTACGGAATCATTCGCTTGATCTTGGGCGTGTCCGCGTCGCTGACCAGTACTGCGTGGCCCAACTTCTTTTTGCGCTTGTGAGACTTCGAGGTCAGCTGGTGGCGCAAATGTGAATGCCCGCGCTTCACCTTCCCGGTTGCAGTTTTCTTGAAGCGCTTGGCCGCGCCTTTATGGGTTTTCAACTTTGGCATAAGTCCTCGAGAATCAGCATTCAGCACTTAGCATTCAGCACTCAGCAAAAACGCCCGAAGGCTGAGTGCTGAGTGCTTTAGAATTCAATTACGCTTTCGCTGCGCGATCCTGGGCTGGCGGCGCGGCGTGCGGCTTTTGTCCCGTTTCCTTCTTCGGCGCCAGGATCGCGTGCAGCGTATTTCCCTCCTGGCGGGGACGAAACTCCACAATGCTTTTGTCTTGAACGTCCTTAATCAATCGTTCCAAAATCTGGCGTCCCAGGCCGGTGCGCGTCATCTCGCGTCCGCGGAAAAAAATCGTTGCCTTGACCTTGTCGCCTTCGTCGAGGAAGCGCAGCACGTGATTCTTCTTGGTCTCGTAGTCGTGGTCGTCCACGTTGATGCGAAACTTAACTTCCTTGACCGTAATCGTCTTCTGGTGCTTTTTGGCCTCGCGTTCTTTTTTCTCCTGTTGGTAGAGAAATTTCCCGTAATCCATAATGCGGCACACGGGAGGAACTGCGGTGGGCGAAATCTCAACCAGATCCAGGTTCTTTTCGCGGGCCATCTTGAGCGCTTCGTAGGGAGGCATCACGCCGATCTGTTCGCCCTCGTCCCCAATCACTCGAATTTCACGCGCTCGAATACGATCGTTCGTGCGGATAAAGCGTTTATCGATACAATCCTCCGTCAGCTACAGCGCAACTGAGATCAAAAATTATAACATGCCGGATTGTGCTTTCGGGGGCAGACCTGGTACGAGAACGTAGTGCGCACAACTCAAACCGACAACCGTGAACCGCTGAGTTAGACGCCTGCGAAAGGTATTTTGTTTTCTCGTTCAAGGCGAGAATAATTTCAAACAGGGGGAGTGCGGATTGCTGGCCTGGAACCCATGTCCTGCTGCAAGGATAGTGCACCGCACTCGCGGTAACAGTATCCTCTCCATAAGTCATTCGGACGCGTTACCTTACCCACTCATCTTCCTGCAATGCTTATAGAATCAATTGTTTGAAACCGGACTCCTACCCACTTGTACATCGCCCTCCGTACCGTAGGAACGGCGCACCCCGAGGCGGAGAATAGCGTCACAGGTCGCGCCCGCGGCATAAGGTCCTCCACTGGCCGCTGGCAGCCTGCACTAGCCTCATGGCCGAAAGCAATTCACGAATTTCGGAAGAACCAGTCTGCACCATGTGGCAGCGGATGCTGGAAGGGGTGTTGGGAGTGTGCTTGCTTGCGGGCATGATTCTGATGGTTCACTATTACCCAGCAGCTCAACCGCCCGATCCAGAGAAAAACGATCTCCAACGGGAGGTGCTGCAGCTCGCACACCAAGTGCAACAGCTCGAACAAGAGCAGGCCATGCCCGCCCAAGTCCTGCACCGTTACCGCGATTCCATTTGCTACATCTTCGGCGTGTACCAGGTCGGATTTCGCGGCCGCCAGCCTGAGTTGCGCGCGCGTATCTCCGGCACAGGCTTCGTCGTCTCCGACGGTTTGCTCGCAACCAACCGTCACGTCGCCGAGCCCTGGTATGAAGATCCCGAATCTGCATTGTTGATTCGCAGAGGGGCGGTGCCACGGCTGGAAAAGTTATTAGCCTTCTTTCCCGGCCTGCCCACGCCGGTGAATATCACGCCAGCGGTGGTGTCGGCGCAAGGAGACTTGGCCGTGCTTCAGATCGAGGACACCGAGGCTGTGCATGAGCTTCGGCCTGTGCCTCTGGCCGCCGACATTCCAAATCCCGGGGAGCTGGTTGCGGTCGTGGGATATCCCATGGGCGTGCTGGGTATGGTTGCGAAATCACCGCCCGCAGTCTACGACCGCCTAGCCTACCGCCGTGATGATCAGGGCGCCGCCAACGAACTGGCCGCGCTCTCGTTGATCCGGCCATCCTCGACCTGTGGGCATTTGGGAGATGTGGTTGGCGACAAACTCATCTACGACGCGCCCACCGCTCACGGCGGCAGCGGCGGTCCCGTGTTCAACTCGAAAGGCGAGGTGATCGGTGTCAACGCCGCCTATATCGACGGCTTCTCCGGCGGCACCTTGGGCGTTTCCGTGCGCGCGCTAAAACCGCTGATCGTGGCGGCAAAGTCCAGCGCAGCCAAGTCCGCTGCTGTGTCCGAAGAAGATAAATCACAGCTGAACAACACGCCGGTGTCCACTGATCACTGACACCACGTTTTCTAATAAATAAAATCCCTCCCAATCGACATCATCCTGAACCCGGCTTCAGCCGGGGAAGGATCTCGCGCGTAGTGCGTAAACTCTATGCGAGAGCCAAAAAACTCACAGCCGCTGGCAACTAGAACCGCTTGATCCAGCCGGGCTCCCTCACATGCTCTTCATCTAGACGGCGCAAACGCGCGGCCATAATCCCGGGCCGGCCCAGGTAACCAACCACCGTCCGCGGATCCTTGCGGTCCACGACGGGCAGACGGCCGATATTGTTGCGCAGCATCTTCGCCGAAGCCTCGTGCAGCGTCTCATCCGGAAACGTGACGACAACATCGCGCGTGCCGGCATCGAGCACCGTCGCGGCCCCGGTCGGGTCGGCGTCGAGGGTGCGCATCACATCACCTCGTGTGATCACGCCGGCCAGTTTGCCCTCGGTATCGAGGATGAGCATTCCCTGATGCCGGCAGACTTCGGGATCGCGGCGTGCGATCGAGTCCGACAACTCGCTGATTTTCATGGCAGCGGGAAGCTTGGGTACATCTTGATCCATGGTCTCGGAAACTCTGACCTGCTCCAGCACATCGGCTTCGTAGTCCTGGTGGATGTGCAGCCCGCGGCGCGCCAGTTTCTCGGTCATGATCGAAGCCCTTGGCATCAGCCACATCGCAACGCCGTCCGCAATCACGCTGACCAGCATTAACGGCAACACCGAGTTGTAATCGCGGGTAATTTCGAACGCAAAAATAATGAAGGAGAAGGTCGCCCGCGACGCCGCACCGAAAACCGCTCCCATCGCAACCAATGCAAATGCTCCCGCCGACAGATTCGCCGATGGAAAAATTCTGTCCATGCCCATGGCGAATACTCCTCCCATGGCTGCGCTCGACATGAACATGGGCGCCAGCAGTCCGCCCGAGGTTCCCGATCCCAGCGAGATGACCAGCGCCACCGCTTTCGCAACCATAATCACCAACAGCAGTTTCCAGGCCAGATTCGCATTCAGAATGTCACCGATCGTGTCATAGCCCACGCCGAGAACCCGGGGCACGAAATAGCCGATAATTCCCAAGCCCAGCGCCCCGATCGCAGGCCACCACAGTTCGTCCACCGGCAATTTTTCGAACTGATCTTCGGTCCAGTAGAGCAACTTGCTAAATGCCACTGCAGCCAATCCGCATAACAAACCCAGCAACAGATAAAACGGCAGAGCATGCGGAACGCCGAAGTCCATGGGCGTGACCTTGAACATCGGACCTGCCCCCAGAAGTTGCATGTGGACGGCCGTTGCCAGGGTGCTCGCGATCACCAGGGGAATAAACGATCGCGCCTTAAATTCAAAAAGGAGCAGTTCGATTGCCAGAATTACGCCTGCGATAGGAGTATTGAAAGTGGCCGACATACCCGCGGCGGCCCCGCACGCCAGTAGTACCTTGCGTTCCGAACCCGTGGTGTGGAACGCCTGCCCGACCAGAGAACCGACGGCGCCGCCGGTTTGAATAATCGGTCCCTCCGCGCCGAAAGGACCGCCCGTACCAATCGCAATCGCCGCGGAAATAGGTTTCAGAATCGCAACCCGCGGCTCAATGCGGCTGCGATTCACCATCACCGCTTCCATGGCTTCGGGAATGCCGTGTCCTTTAATCTTTGACGTCCCGTATTTCGCCATGAAGCCGACAATAATTCCGCCAATAACAGGAATCGGAATTACCCACAGCCCTAGCTGGTTGTGGCGCGCGCTGAGGAATTCGGCGACGAAGCGATGATAAAAGAAGATGTTGGTGAACAGGCCAATCAACTTGTACAACGCGAACGCGATCAGGCCCGCGAGCAAACCAATCCCTGCCGCCAGAAGCGACATCAGCACCATGCGGAACTGCGCCGGCTCGGCAATCCTTATGTCGCCAACTTGTCCTCCGGTTGCCGCAATCGTGGCCGGAGGCGAACTCCCGTTGCTCTTGCTTTCTAACACCTATTTATTTCTCCTGCTGGTTGACGAAACCTTGGGCGGGATTTCGTTGAAGCGGTTTCCGACCTGCATGGCGCGCTTGAGAGCCGTGACCAGCGCCGGCCCTCGCATGCGAAGTTCGTCCTTGTGATACAGCGAGAGCTCGCGCAGTACCCGTTCGCCCTTCGGAGTCAACGACAGCAGCACTTCGCGCCGGTCCTCGCCGCCGCGATGCCGCCGCACGTAGCCGCCCGCAGCCAGCCGATTTACCAGTTCGACGGCACTGTGGTGCTGAATCTGCAGCCGCTGCGCCAATTCGCCGATCTTCGGCCGCGTTCCCGCGGGCAGGCCCTTCAAGGTGAGCATCAACTGATGCTGCCGGGGTTCCAGCCCCGCTTCCCGAGCAGCCTGTTCACTGAAGTGAAGAAAACGGCGGATCTGATAACGCAACTCCGCCAGCGATTGATAATCGGCCAACATCAGCGACCTTTCCATGAACGCGAATTATATCGTATCGAGATAAAATTTATAACACATCGTACCACGATATATATGATGCTCGAAGCCGTTGCGACGAATCCCTTTTTTTGGGTCTGGGACTGGCCACCGAGGTTCTCCACCGTTTAAAATCCTTAGTCCTTCTATTTTAGAAATGAACAATGGAAGCCGGGCGTCCCCGCCCGGCCGGACAGGCAACGACGCCCGTCCTCCATGCAAACTGACGAGGAGACACCGTGATCCCACGCTATACGCGCCCCGAGATGGGCCGTATCTGGAGCGACGAAAGCCGCTTCCGCACCTGGCTGACCGTGGAAGTGGCCGCCACCGAAACCCTCGCTGAGGCTGGCATGGTCCCGAAAGATGCCGCCCAGGCCATCCGCAAACGCGCCGACTTCGACCTGCAGCGTATCCACGAAATCGAAGCCGAAGTGCGTCACGACGTGATCGCTTTTACTACCGCGGTCGCCGAGATCGTGGGCCCCGAGGCCCGTTGGTTTCACTATGGCCTGACCTCGAACGACGTGGTTGACACCGCCCAAGCCCTGCTCATCGGCCAGGCGTCCGCCATCATTGCCGCCGATCTCGAGCGACTTTCCGAGGTTTTAGAGCGCCGGGCCTGGGAGTTCAAAGACACGCCCATGGTCGGCCGCACCCATGGGGTTCACGCCGAGCCGATTACGTTCGGCCTCAAGCTGGCCAACTGGTACTCCGAGACGCAGAGAAATATCGAGCGCTTCTACCGGGCCTCCGAGGACATGCGCGTGGGCAAATTTTCCGGCGCCGTCGGAACCCTGGCCCACCTCAGCCCGGAACTGGAAGAGAAGATCTGCGCCCGCCTGGGATTGAAGGCCGCCGCAGTATCGTCGCAGGTGATCCAACGCGATCGCCACGCGCACTATCTCGCCACACTGGCGGTGATAGCCAGCACGCTGGATAAGATCGCAACCGAAATCCGCCATTTGCAGCGCACCGAAGTCCGCGAAGCCGAAGAGTTTTTCAGCGAGAAGCAGAAGGGCTCCTCTGCCATGCCACACAAGCGCAACCCCGTAACCAGCGAGCAGATCAGCGGATTGGCGAGAGTGGTACGCTCCAACGCCCAGGCTGGGTTTGAGAACGTCGCCCTCTGGCACGAGCGCGACATTTCTCACTCTTCGGTCGAGCGCGTCATTATTCCTGACTCGACCACGCTAGTGGACTACCTGCTGCAGAAGACAGCTAACCTAATCGACACTATGTTCATCAATCCCGAGCGCATGATGCGCAACCTCGAGAGCACCGGGGGGCTGGTCTTCAGCGGACAGCTCCTGCTCGATTTAGTGGAGCACGGCGTCTCGCGCGAGGATGCCTATCGAATGGTCCAGCGTCACGCCATGCGTGCCTGGAAAGATGACCTGAACTTCCGCGACCTGGTTGTGCGGGACAGACAAATTACGGACCTGGTTCCGCGCCGGAAGATCGAGAACGCCTTCGATCTGCAACGCCAGTTGCGTAATGTTGACAAAATCTTCGCCCGGGTCTTCAAGAAGAGTCGCACACCTGCGCGACCGAGCCGAAAGCGGAATCAGTAGGCGCAAGCGGTCGGTTGCGGCGTCTGGCGGCCGAGGAATACATGGCCGTCGCTGCTATTTTGCACTTGAGCAACGTCGCTGAGTTCGCCGACCGTTCCGGCTTAATATAGTCACCATCAAGAAAGATGTTCCCGAAATTCAATCCCACTTCTCTCCCGCTCTGGCGGCGGGACTTTCGCTTGACCCTTCGCCTCGCCCTACCGCTTATCTTTGCCGAAGTAGGCTGGATGAGCATGGGCATCGTCGACACCATTATGGTCGGACGGCTGCCGAACAGCGCCGTCGCCATTGGCGCCACTGGCCTGGGGCAAAGTCTCTACCACAGCGTAGCCATTTTTGCCGGCGGCCTGTTACTTGGGATGGACACCTTTGTCGCTCACGCATACGGGCGCGAGGACTTAGAAGACGCCCGGCATTCTCTGGTCAACGGGTTGTTCCTTGCCTTCGCGATTACGCCAGTTCTGATGCTGGCGGTGTCGTTCTGGCCCGTGCTGATGCAACGCTTCGGCATCAGCCCAGAACTTTTGCAGCCGATGCGTCCATACTTGCGCGCCCTCAATTGGGGTTCGTTGCCACTGCTCGCCTACTTCGCGCTGCGCAGGTATCTCCAAGCGGTAAACGTGGCCCACCCCATCATGTTCGCCTTGGTCTCCGCGAACGTTGTCAACGCTTTCGGAAATTGGGTTCTTATCTATGGACACCTGGGTTTTCACGCCATGGGCATTCCGGGTTCGGGCTGGTCGACCTGCTGGGCTCGCATTTACATGGCGCTCTGCCTTGCCGTCACGCTCATCTGGGTGGAATCGAAACGTCTGCGCCCTGGCTGGATAAGCACGATCCGCCTTGATATCCGCAGAATGTTTGCGTTGTTGAAGCTCGGAGCCCCGGCGGCAACCCAGATCCTCTTCGAGATCGGGGCGTTCTCAGCCGCCACCGCACTGTGCGCCAGACTCGGGCCCGTTCCCCTGGCGGGTCATCAGATTGCCCTACTCTGCGCCTCGCTCACCTTCATGGTGCCGCTCGCAGTCAGCTCCGCCGCCGCCGTCCGCGTCGGACAACAATTGGGCAGACGCGACCCCGATGGAGCCCGCCGCGCCGGATGGTCCGCCATCATCATCGGAGTCGGATTCATGGCCTGTTCGGGAGCAGTGTTCGTCACCATTCCAAGGGTAATCGCACGCCTGTTCACTCCTGACCCGGCGGTCATCCAAGTGGGCGCACAGCTGTTGCTGGTCGCAGCCGCGTTCCAATTGTTCGATGGCATGCAAACCGTCGCTACCGGAGCATTGAGGGGAGCAGCCGACACGCGGACCCCAATGCTCGCCAACTTCGTTGCCTATTGGCTGATGGGCCTACCCTTAGGCTACCTCTTATGCTTCAAATTAAACTGGGGCGCGGTGGGCATTTGGATCGGCCTTTGCGGCGGCTTGATGATCATCGGATCAGCTCTTCTGGTCGCATGGCACAAGAAAATGCGTTCTTAATCTGAATTCGCAGTTCTTGCCAGAGGCTGCGGAAAAACGCTCGGGCGTCCGAAGTTTTGAAGGGGCACGGCTTCCAGAGGTTGCGGAAAAACACCGAAATCAAGCGACTGAAAGCCTTGAA
The DNA here is from genome assembly GCA_963832245.1 of uncultured Acidobacteriota bacterium. Lineage (GTDB taxonomy): Bacteria > Acidobacteriota > Terriglobia > Terriglobales > Acidobacteriaceae > JABDBE01. Next base: position 624,939 of record CAWHTG010000002.1, on the reverse strand, counting down.
GGGGTGCGGCTTTAGCCGCGCCGTACATCTTTTTTAAGGACTTACGGCACGGCTTGGAAGCCGTGCCCTTTCAAATCTAAACGCCGATCTACGACTTTTTCCGGAACGACTTGCCAGCCGTGCACCGGCCTGCGTATCATGCAACCGTCATGACAACTAACAACGTGGCTCTACAAACCGGCCTTCGGCAGAAGGCACAACTGATGTCAGCATCCGATATGGAGCGCACCATCGTTCGCCTTGCCTACCAGATCGTCGAAGAAAACGGGACCGAGGATTTGGGGCTGATTGGCGTTCGGCGCCGCGGTGTACCGCTGGCAGAGCGATTAAGCAAGTCGATCGGACATATCGGTGGACAGATAGAGGACATCCGCGTCCCAGTGGGCGCGTTGGATATCACTTTTTATCGCGACGACCTTTCCACCGTCGGACCCAAGCCGGTAGTGCACGAATCGGAGATCGGATTTTCCATTCAGGACAAAAATATCGTGCTCGTAGACGACGTACTCTTCACCGGACGCACCGTCCGAGCGGCCCTGGACGCGCTGTTTTCTCAAGGCCGTCCCCGCCGCGTGCAACTCTGCGTGCTGATCGACCGCGGCCACCGCGAGTTGCCGATCGAAGCCGCATTCGTCGGCCGCACCGTCCAAACCACGATCAACGAAGTGATCGAAGTAAAGTTGAAGGAAATCGACAATACAGAAAAAGTTCTGCTCATGGAGAAGTAGTTCCACGTGGGGACAGCCGCCCTCGGCTGTGCTGAGCCAAAGCTCGGCTAATCGCCGATGGGCTGAAATCCATTCCTAAACAGCATGTACCCCACCCGAAAACCATAGCGCAAAGCTGCGTCGAGGTTTAGAATCAAGCGCTGTTCTTCCGTCTGCGGGAAATTCCGATGAACTCGGCAAAAAAAGATGTTTCCAGCAAACAGAACCAGCGCCTACTTAACGCAGCGCGGAAAGCCATGAAGCGCGCTTACGCCCCGTACTCTCAGTTCCGTGTGGGCGCAGCGCTGCTGACCTCCCAGGGCGAAGTCGTCGCCGGGTGCAACGTGGAAAATGCATCCTACGGCTTATCGAATTGTGCCGAGCGTACCGCAATTTTTGCCGCCATTGCTCAGTCAGGTCCGGTGTTGAACATTCGCGCCATAGCGGTAGTGAATGACCAGGGAGTTCCCTGCTCCCCGTGCGGAGCGTGCCGCCAGGTAATTTATGAGTTCGGCCCGGAGGCGACCGTCTTCTTCCAAGCCTCGAAAGGCTGGAAGGAAAGTCACATCACAGAACTCTTGCCGGAAGGGTTCCGTCTAAAGTGAGCCCGCCGCCGGAAAGCCAAACATTTCGCGCCGTCGACATTATTCGCAAGAAGCGCGACGGGCAAGAGCTATCGCGCCCCGAGATCGAGTACCTGGTGCGCGCCTACACTGGCGGAGAGATTCCCGATTATCAAGTTTCCGCCTGGCTCATGGCGGTGATCCTGCGCGGGCTGACGCGGGCCGAAACTTCGGTGTTGACCGACGCCATGCTGCGCTCGGGCGACGTGCTCGATCTCTCCGAGTTCCCTGCTCGAAAAGTAGACAAGCATTCTACTGGCGGCGTGGGCGACAAAACGTCGCTGGTGCTGGCGCCGCTGGTCGCCGCTGGCGGCCTCGTCGTTCCCATGATCAGCGGTCGAGGCCTCGGCCATACTGGCGGCACTCTCGACAAACTGGAATCGATTCCCGGCTTCAATGTGAACCTGTCAGTGCCGGAGTTTCGCCGCGTCCTCAAAGCCTGCGGCTGCGCCATGATCGGCCAGACTTCCGAGATCGCTCCTGCCGACCGCAAACTCTACGCTCTGCGCGATGTCACTGCGACGGTCGAGAGCCCGTATCTCATTTGCGCTTCCATCATGAGCAAGAAGCTTGCGGAGGGCATCGATGCGCTGGTGCTCGATGTCAAAACCGGCTCCGGCGCATTCATGAAAAAGGAAGAAGATGCGGTGTTCCTGGCCGAGTTGATGGTCGAAACCGGTGAGCGCATGGGCAAGTCCGTGGTCGCTCCGATCACGAATATGGATCAGCCTCTGGGAACGCACGTGGGGAATTCGCTCGAAGTGGTCGAGGTGCTCGATGTCCTGCGCGGAGGCGGGACGGACGATCTTAGAGAATTGTGCGTCGAACTTGCCGGTTGGATGTTTCATCTGGGCGGAGTCGCAGATACGGTGGCGCAGGGGAAGGTGGAGGCTGAGCGGCTCATCGCATCGGGTAAGGCGCTCGAGAAGTTCCGTCAGATGGTGGCGCTGCAAGGTGGAGACGTCGATGCCATCGACGATCCCAGCAAACTTCCACGCGCGAAATACAGGCACGACGTTAGCAGTCCGCGCGATGGATATGTCACTGCCATGGACTGCGAAGCGGTTGGCACCGCGTGCGTGGTGCTTGGTGGTGGGCGTGAGAAGAAAGAAGATGCAGTCGACCCGGCGGTGGGCATTGTTCTCCATCGCAAAGTTGGTGATCGTGTGGCGGTGGGGGATTCGCTTTGCACGGTGCATTCCAATTCCGAAACTCGAACTGCTCTTGCGGCCAAATTGCTGCTCGAGAGCTATCAGATCGCAGGCGCTCCTGCAGTCGAGAAGAAGAAGCTTGTCCATCGCGTAATTCGAGGATCCAAAGCAAAATAGATCGAGAGGAAATAGATGGGACGATTCACCGGCATCCTGGGCCTGCTGACCATGCTGACTCTGGCGTTTATTTTCTCTACCAACCGGCGCGCCATCCGCGGTAAAACCGTTGCCTGGGGGCTGAGCCTGCAATTCGCATTCGCGGTGTTCGTGTTGCGCGTTGACGTTGGACGCCGCATTTTTCAGTACGCCGGGGACGCGGTGAACAAGCTGCTCAGCTATGCCTTTGTCGGTTCTCAGTTTGTTTTCGGAGATCTGGGCAAGCAGGGCTCGCGTCTTGGTTTCTATTTCGCATTTCAAGTTCTACCAACCGTCATCTTTATCGCCGCCTTTTTTGCCATTCTGTACCACTACGGAATCATGCAATTCGTCATCAAGCAGGCGGCGCGGGTGATGACCCGCGTTATGGGAGCGAGCGGCGCGGAGTCGCTGAATGTTGCCGCCAGCATTTTTATGGGGCAGACGGAAGCGCCTCTGACCATACGGCCTTTTTTGCCTGACCTCACCCGCTCCGAACTCATGACCGTGATGACCAGCGGGATGGCCCATGTTTCTGGCGGAATCATGGCTGCCTATATCGCATTTGGAATCGAGCCTAAACATCTTTTGAGCGCCGTAATTATGACTGCGCCGGGAACGATTCTGGTTTCGAAGATGCTGGTGCCCGAGACGGAAGAACCGAAAACCGCGGGCCGCGTGGTCATGAGCGAAGAGGAAGTGGAAACCGAGAAGAAAGAAAACGTTCTCGGAGCGGTGGCGCGGGGCACAACCGACGGCCTGAATCTGGCGCTGAACATTGCGGCCATGTTGATTTCGTTTCTCGCTCTGATTGCGCTGATGGACGGGATCCTGTATGGAATCCACAATGGGCTGGCGCACTTTGGTTTTCCCTGGTTTCCCTCGAGTCTGGAAATTATTTCTGGGAAACTTTTCGCTCCGATTGCCTGGGTGATCGGAATTCCGTGGAAGGACTGTACCCTCGTCGGGAATTTGCTGGGGACGCGCATGGTGCTGAATGAATTGGTGGCATTTTCCATGCTGGGACCGCAGAAGGCAGTGCTTGATCCGCGTTCGTTCACCATTGCGACTTTCGCTTTGTGTGGATTTGCCAATTTGAGTTGCATTGGCATTCAAATTGGCGGCATCGGCGCGCTGGCTCCGAATAAAAAGGGAGAGTTGGCGCGTCTTGGAGTGCGGGCGATGTTGGCGGGCACCATGGCGAATCTGATGTCGGCTTCGATCGCGGGAATGCTTATTTAGCGTTCCGGGCGCGAGCGTTTGCGCTGGGGAGCAAACGGTATGGCATCCATGCGGGGGTAAATCTTCTTCGTAGCCTCTCGTGCACTGCTCCAGCCAAAATCAGGAGTAAGGTTGGGTTTTTCCGCAGACGTAAAGCGCTTCTCCACGCAAACTTCGGAGTTTCAGGGATGTCCGAAAGGCAATATCGGCGCTGCAGAAAAAAATAGGCGGGCCATATTTCGGACCCGCCTAGAGTTACGCTATCGGAGTCATTTCAGGCCCGCCGATGTTTAGATAGTGACGGCAGCGCTCAGATTGGTTGTCGTGCCGTTTGCCGGGACTTTCCTGGTGTCAAGTGGTAAGAGCAAACTGGTCCGCTGCGGCGGCACGCTTGCCCCGCTCCCGAGAACATCGTAAGTGGTGCTCATACTGTCGCTGGATTGGGTTGCGAGGGCCCAGGAGTAGGGTATCGTTAGCTTGCATGTCTTTGTTGTCCCGGTGGCGGTGGCAGTCTCCTCATAGATACGCGGGCTGGTTGAAACAGCGTCAATCACGGAAACACCGGCCGTGCATATGACCTTAGTGATGCCGACTGACTTGACGGTAATGGTGAGAGTAACGGTTATTGTCCCTCCGAACGTCGTTAAAGGAGCAGAATCTGGACCTTCTTCAGCCGCTAGAGGGACAGGGCGAAACGCACCGGTGTGCGGATCCAGGTATCCCAGGATGCCGTGCTGGGTCGTACTATTCGCCGCTTGGCCCCAGACTGCCGGTATAACGATGAGGAAGCACAAGCAAATCAACAACAGCTTTGTAATTCTCATTTCGTCTCCTTCAGAAATTCATAAATCAGTTGTTCCCGCCGAGTCCGTTTGAACTCGAGGGAAAGGCTTGTTTCCTTGCTTCGATTCTGCGATAGTCCTGCCGGGAACGTAACATACCACGACCGAGGCAGCTTGGCACCGACAATTCGTACTTTCGAAGACGCAGAAATGTGAAAATATTTGCATAATAGTTACACAACTGTATCGTTAGTAAAACATCGCCGTGACCGCATTCAGGGTAGTTAAGCCGGGAACAGTTAGGTTTGAGGCCGCTCGGCGGGAATTTGCTGGGCGCGTGAGAACTTTTCTTTCGCCCCGCCGGGGCTTGTCTGTTTCCCACTTTTCCCCACGGCTTGCGCCGTGGGCTGCATTCTTACGCCGCTTCGCGGCTAATGGCGTGGAGAATTTGTTCCACCGCTTCGCCGAACTTCTAGTTCTCACGCATCCATTGGAGGCACTGCTTCTCCCAGAATCCGAGCTTGTCTGTATCAATTGTTAAGTCGTGTTATCCGCGGCACACGCTTCCTGAGCCGGGGTTATTTTTTTTTCGTGCCGTGGAGTGTCGGCGCTTGTGCTGGGTGCGACCTTTGGGAAGCCGGGGGCTTGGGTGGGGTCAGGCCGATGGCGTTGAATACGGTGCGGAGGTCGCGCCAGTTGCCGCGCATTGCGCCTTCGATGGAGGCTTCCAGCTTTTTGATTTCGTTGGAGGGTTCTGCTTGGCGAGTGGTGAGTGGGGGATTGGTGACGGTGCAGGCATTTTCTTTTTGCGAGGGAAGGAGTTTATGTTCGGGCTGGCAACTTTTCTTTCGCTCCTCCGGAGCTGGCTGGTTTACTGCTTTGTTCCCACGGCTCGCGCCGTGGGCTGCGTTCTGGCGCCGCTCCGCGGCTGTTTTGATGGCTGTGGCCGCGGCACGGTCTGAGCCGTGGTTGGATTCCGCTGCGACCTTCCCCGATTCAGCAGCGGGCGGTTCAGGAGCGTTTGCCCGAGTTGGTGCGGGGGCGTTTTGTTCGGGGTGTTCGTTTAGGTATTGTTGGGCGTAGTTGGGGACTTCGCGGACCATATCGTGCCTGCAGATGTGGAAGTGGACGTTGCGGGAATTTCTTACGGCGATGTGCAGGGCTTTGAGAACGATGTTGGCGCGCTTGTTGTCGATGGTGCCTTTGAGAACGGCGTCGATCATGTGCATGAGCGCGGCCTGGATGGCTTCGGCGTTTTCGATCAGGGCGATGGGTTCGATTTGGGAGTCGACACGAGTTTGCACGCCCTTGATCATGCGGGTATGGAAGTAGCAGAAGTATTCTTGTTTGAGCGCGGGCGAGCCGCAGCGGTGTCCGGTGATTTTGATGTGGGTGCATTGGCGAACGTTTGGATGTAGAGGCATGGGTATATACCGCGAAAATCGCGTTTTTCTCCTAAATCTATGAATTGATTGGGTTGGAAAAAGAGATACCTTTCTAAAATATCTCTTTTAAAGGAGTTAGGGTTGGGGATATCCCTGGTGGGGCAGCATTCCCTTGCGACACTCGGGGGACGCCGGCGCTCTTAAGTTTATCCCTTAGTTCTATGATAGCTAATTGAATAGGGTAAACCCGCCAACTTTGCGGAAATATATTTGCTTTGGGGAGAGTGGGCTGCGGGGAATTGGGTGGTTTTGGGGGCTTGACAAGAATTTGGGGGGATGGATGAGCGGGGAAGCGCTACAGCCCGTACAGGAAATTGTGCCGCGAGGAATTGCTGACCGTTTTTCCACGGCCGATGCACTTATGTGACTTGTGGGCGGTATCCGTGGTTCGTAGGCTGTGCGAGTGAAAATCAGGTTGGTGTTGCTGCTGATTTTGGTTGCGGGGTGCAGTGGCCTGCAAGAGCCGTCGGTGCGGGGTGGAACCGCGGCGGAAACTCAGAACGTGGCCGGCGAGGTGCGGGGGAGGGCGCCGACGGCCGGGGGCCATGTAATCCTTATCGTCGAGGAGAACCGTAGTTTTTCGGCCGTATACCCGCATGGGATGCCGTGGTTGAGCGCGTTGGGTGATTTGTATGGAATCGCTACGAATTACTGGTCCGATGAGCCGGGATCGTTGTTAGATTACTTGTGGCTTTCTTCGGGAAGCGGGGAGCACGCGTTTGGATGCGGGGGATGGGGATGTCCGGGCATCGTCACCGACGACAACATATTTCGGGAACTCGACAAGCATGGCTTGTCGTGGAAAGTGTATGCCGATTCCCTGCCCTATGCGGGGTACATGGGCGTGCAGTGGGGCGAATACGTGAAACGGCATAACCCTGCACCGTGGTATAGCGATGTGGCGAGCCAGGCGGCGAAGCGGAAGAATATGGTTCCGTTTACGGAGTTTGCCAAGGATCTGGCTGGGCGCCGCCTGCCAAATTACTCGTTGATCGTTCCTAACCTGGTGCATGATGCGCATTCTGGAACAATGCGCATGGCTGATCTGTGGCTCAAACAATACATCAGCCCGCTTCTGAGCAGCCCCTATTTTCGGGTGGGTGGCGATGGGGTCATGTTTATCACATTCGACAATGGCAACGGGGATCACCAGGGCCATGTGTTCACGGCGGTGGTCGGGCAGGATGTGATTCGGGGAGTGAAAGTGGACAGGGAATTCCGGCACGAGAATACTTTGCGGACGATCATGGGATTGCTTGGGTTGGAACACTTTCCGGGTGCGAGTGAGAATGCTGCGCCGATGAGCGAATTTTTTAAGTGAGGGTATTTTTTTTGAAGCGGGGTTGACACAATACAGAGATCCTTCGTTGGCAGGCCTTCGCTTTGCGGAGGCCTGCGCTTCTTCAGGATGACAGCGGTTGGAGGGATTGCAGGCTAGGGAGCACAAGCGAGGACGCTCGCGCCTACATTGGACTGCGCGCTTACATTGAGTATTGAGAGCGCTTGATGAATTCTCCTGTGCCGGCGCGGCCCAGGAACTTGTCTCCTTCCACGATCACGCGGCCGCGGGAGAGTACGGTGTCCGGCATGCCGGTTACCTGGATTCCTTCAAACATGGAATAGTCGACGCGCATGTGATGGGTTTTTGCGCTGATGGTGTGTTTGCGGGTGGGATCGAAAATTACCAGATCGGCGTCGCTGCCTACTGCGATTGTGCCTTTGCGGGGATAGAGGCCGAAGAGTTTTGCGGGCGTGGTGGAAACCAGTTCTACGAAGCGGTTCACACTGAAGCGGCCCTGGGCTACGCCGCCGGAATAGATCAGGCTCATGCGGTGCTCGATGCCGGGGCCTCCGTTGGGGATTTTGGTGAAGTCGTCGCGGCCTAATTCTTTTTGTTCCTTGAAACAGAATGGGCAGTGGTCGGTTGAGACTACTTGCAGGTGATCCTGCTTCAGGCCGTTCCAGAGTTTTTCCTGGTGCCACTTCTCGCGCAGCGGAGGGGTGAAGACGTACTTTGCGCCTTCGAATCCGGGGACATCGAAGTTTTCGATGGAGAGATACAAGTATTGCGGACAGGTTTCGGCATACACGGGTAGGCCGCGATCGCGGGCCTCGCGAACTTTTTCGAGCGCGTCGTTGCAGCTCAGATGCACGATGTAGACGGGGGCTCCAGCCATCTCTGCCAGAGCGATGGCGCGGGATGTGGCTTCGGCCTCGGCGGTGGTCGGTCTCGTTAGGGCGTGATACTTTGGGGCTTTTTTTCCCTCGGCCAGGGCTTGCTGCACGATTACGTCGATGGCGCTGCCGTTTTCGGCGTGCATGCAGACCAGGCCTCCATTCTTTGCGGTGGCGCGGAATGCTTTGAAGATGCTGGCGTCGTCGAGCATGAATACGCCGGGATAGGCCATGAATAGCTTGAAGCTGGTCACTCCCTCGCGTACCAAGGCGTTCATTTCTTCTAGTTGGGCGTCGGCTAGATCGGTGATGATGCAGTGGAAGGAATAGTCGGAGACGGCTTTGGCTGCGGCTTTTTTCATCCAGGTGTCGAAGGCAGTCCTCAGGGTTTGGCCTTTGTACTGGATAGCGAAGTCAATGAGAGTTGTGGTGCCGCCGAAGGCTGCGGCTCGGGTGCCGGTTTCGAAATCATCGGCGCTGTTGGTGCCTCCGAAGGGCATGTCGAGGTGGGTGTGGACATCGATTCCGCCCGGCAAGACGTATTTTCCGGCGGCGTCGATGATTTTGGTGGCGTTGTCGCGGGGAAGGCTTTGCCCGATGGCGGTGATTTTGCCGTTGCTGATGGCGAGGTCGCTGGCGTAGGTGTCGGTGGCGGTGACGACGCGTCCGTTTACGATGATGGTGTCAAAGCTCATGATAGCCTCCGTTGGACTGGCAGAGCAGGCATTTTATGCTAAACTGCGACACCTTGGTGCGGATTGTGCGGATGATCGCGGAAATCAGACCTCCGCTGTAGAGAGGTAGCTAGCTACGTCCCTACGGAGACAAGGAGAATGCATGCGCTTTGGGATCACCATCAAACCTGATATGCCGGTGGAGCGCATTGTTGCGCTTACGCGGCAGGCTGAGGGCGCGGGATTTGAGTACGGGTGGATTTTCGATTCTCATATTTTATGGCTGGAGCCTTATCCGTTGCTCACCCTGATGGCGAGCAATACTAAGAAGATGCGGCTGGGGACTTGCGTGACGAATCCGGCGACTCGCGATATTACGGTTACGTCCAGTTTGTTCGCTACGCTGAATTTGATTTCGGGCGGGCGCATGCAGTTGGGCATTGGGCGTGGGGATAGTTCGCGGCGGGTGTTGGGCAAAAAGCCGGTGGGGGCGGGAGATCTGGCACGGGCGGTGAAAACTTTTCGCGAGCTGACGGCGGCGCATGAGATTGAATACGATGGGCAGCCTACGCGGATTTCGTGGGCGACGGGATCGCCTCCGGTTTGGATTGCGGGATATGGGCCCAAGGTGTTGGACCTCGCGGGGAGGGTTGGGGATGGGGTGATTTTGCAGTTCGCCGATCCGGATTTGATTGCGTGGTGTCTTGGTTTCGTGAAGAAGGGCGCGGAGGCTGCGGGGCGGGACTTTCGCGGGATTGAAGTTATGGCGGCGGCGCCGGTTTGGGTCTCTGATGATTTGAAAGTCGCGCGGGACCGGGTTCGTTGGTTTCCGGCGTTGGTTTCTAATCATGTGGTGGATTTGATTTCGCGATACAAGCCCGAGGATCTGCCGCCTGCGTTGACATCGTTTGTGCGCAACCGGGGCGGGTACGATTACCAGCAGCATTGCGAAGTCGAGAGCAGCAACTCGAAATTTGTGACGGATGAAGTTGTGGATCGCTTTTGTCTGGTTGGACCGGCCGTGGCGCATCGGGAGAAGCTTCGTAAATTGGCCGGCGTTGGGGTTACGCAGTTCAACATTTATTTAATGTGTGGGGAGGAGGAAGAGACGCTGGAAACGTATCGGAGAGAGATACTGCATGAGGGTTCGTGAGGCACGCAGGGGCTAAAGCCCGCATTTTTCCAGGCCCTTGGCGGCACGGCTGAAGCCGCTTCCTCCCATGAATATTTATGAATACGTGTTAGGCAAGTTCAGCGTTTTTTCGCGCTTGTTCTGTTCCCGCCCGGAGTCCTTCTTTAATGATTCGCTCATAGCCGGACGAATCCATCGCGTTGATCGTGGCGGCCGCGGTTCCACCTGGGGTCGCCGCTTCTTGAAGAAGACGATCCAACGAAATCTTGCCTTCTCGCCAGTAAAGAATTCCGTCGGCTAGGGCGTGCGCCGCTGCGGTCAAGGCCGTTTGTCGGTTTAATCCCAGTCTCTGGGCCGAGGCGGCTAGCGCGGCGAGTGCGTGATAGCCGTGGCTGCTGGAGAAAGTGACAGTGAAAGCGTCAAACTGGCTCTCTGGAATCTCCAATACGGTGCCGACTTGCTCAAAGAGATTTCGTATCTCGCGTCTTGCTTTGCGAGAAAAAATTCGCTCGAACGTCAACGCGGTGAGTCCGCGGGCTGTACGGCAAACTGGGCTGGGCATGGCTCTTGCCCATCGCAGTGGTGGACCCAGATTCGCTCGCAGTTTGGACATTGGGATGCCGGCTGCCAGACTGACTGCACTCCGAGGGCGATCATGCTTTTTCAAGTCGAGCTTTTCGATTTCTTTTAATAAAGGGCGCACTGAAGCTGGCCGCACTGCGAGGATGAGCAGTCCTGCTTGCTCCACAGCCCGGCGCAGGTTGGACTCGATGGCTACACCGTATTGCTTTTTGAGTTGCCGGAGCTTTCTGGAATTGCGGTCATGCACGATGATTGGCCGGTCGTACTTCGCAAACCGCAATCCAGCGACGAGGGCGTTGGTGATGCGGCCGCCGCCGAGGAAGACGGTTGCTTTCCCGCTAGTTCCTATTCTCATGTCAGATCCTATTTTCACGTAAGATCCGCGCAGGCTTGGTGGGCGGCTTCTATCAACGCTGCCACATCTGTTTCGGTGTGTGCGGTGGTGATGATCCAGTGCAGGCCGTTCGAAGGAGTCATGTAGATGCCGCGTTCGAGGAGGCGGTGGACGAATCGGGAGTAGCGGGCGGTGTCGACATAAGTGCAATAGTCGCGATAGTCGTGGATGGCGTCGCGTTCGGTGAAATAGATTTGGAACATCGGGCCGAATCCCTGGACGATAGCTTTCAGCTTGCGGCGCTGGAATACTTCGCGCAGGCCGTGGATGGCGGCGTCTCCCATGGCGTGCAGGTTGCGGTAGGTGTCGTTGCGCGAGAGCAGGTCGAGATTGGCGGCGACAACTTTCATGGTGAGGCGGTGTCCGTTGAAGGTGCCGTAATGCAGGACCATGCTTTCGCTCCAGCGCATTTGGTCGAGGATGGATCGTGGACCGGCGACGGCTCCGACGGGAAATCCGGCTCCGAGGGCTTTTCCAAACGTGCTTATGTCTGGTTGGATTCCGTAATATTCCTGGCATCCGCCGGGAGCGTAGCGGAACCCGGTGACTACTTCGTCGAGGATCAGTAGCACGCCGTAGTCACGGGTCAGTTCGCGCAATCGTTGCAGATAGCCCTCGCGCGGTGGAATACATCCCATATTCGCCATGATTGGCTCGGTAATGACGGCGGCCAATTCGCGTCCGTGCTTTTGCATGATGCGCTCGAGGAGAGCGATGTCGTTCCAGGGGGCGAGCACGACGTCGTCGAAGGTTGCGGGCGGAATGCCTTGCGAGTCGGGGATTCTCGCAGGATTTTCTAGCGGACCCAACTGTCCTGGCGGATGGCCGTGGGCGTTCAACAGAAACGGATCGTACCAGCCGTGGTAGTGGCCTTCGAATTTCAGAAACTTGGTTCGGCCGGTGTGAGCTCGGGCCAAACGGAGGGCGAGCATGGTGGCTTCACTGCCGGTGTTGGTGAAGCGCACGACCTCGGATGAAAGCACCATGCGGCGGAAACGTTCTGCGGCTTCGACTTCGGCCGATGTTGCCGCGGCGAAGTGGGAGCCCTCGGCCATGGCTTCGGAAACGACGGTGACTAACTTGGGATGAGCGTGGCCGTGGATGAGCGCGCCGAAGGACATCATGAAATCCACGTATTGGTTGTTGTCAGCATCCCAGACGTGCGAAGCGCTGCCACGCTCCAGAAATATTGGGCCGGGTGAATATGTAGCCTGGCCGCGCGAGGGCGAGTTCACGCCTTCGACCAGGGATTGTTGTGCGCGCTCAAACCACTGCTGGGAGCGGGTGGGATTGCGAGTCATGGGGATCGGTGCCATTTGGGTTAGTGTTGATCGAGTATAAGGTAAGTCGAGATAAGTCGTTGTAGCGGGAAATAACGAGGCACAGCGGCTTCGAGCGACTGTGTCACCGGTAGTCTTTCGGCCCGCTGGGCCTTGTCAGTTTCCCACCTTTCACCCACGGCTTGCGCCGTGGGCTGCATTCTTACGCCGCTTCGCGGCTACTTTCTTAGTCTGCGATGCCGCCGCCGTCTACGACCAGGGCGGCGCCGGTCATAAATGAGGAATCGTCGGAAGCTAGAAACAATACTGCTTTGGCGATCTCGTCTGGGGTGCCGATTCTGCCCATGGGGCGGTTGGCGCAGCCGGCGAGATAGTCCTCCCATTTCAAGCCGCGCGTGCGGGCGTCTTCTGGAAGCATTGGCGTATCGACGTCGCCGGGGCAGATGCAGTTTACGCGAATGCCTTGCCGTCCGTGGTCGATGGCCATGGCTTTGGTCAACAGAACTACGCCGCCTTTGGAAGCGCAATACGCAACCGCTTGATCGCCGCCTACGAGACCCCATCCGGAACTGTTGTTGATAATCACGCCGCTGCCTTGTTGAATCATTGGAGGTAGCGCGAATTTCGACATCAGGAATGTGCCTTTCAAGTTGATGTCAAGCTGCAGGTCCCATTCTTCTTCGCTGCAGTCGAGGATGGTGTGGGAATAGAAAACCCCTGCATTGTTGAACAGAATATCCAGTTTAGCGAATGCCGCCAGAGTTTCATCTACGGCGCGACGACATTCGCCAGACTTGCGGACGTCGGTGCGAATGAAAATCGCCTTGCCGCCGCTCTGCAGGATTTGTTCGGTGACTGCGTGGCCACGCGTTTCGTTGCGGCCAGTGATGGCCACGCTGGCGCCTTCTTTGGCGAAGAGGAGCGCGGTGGCTTCGCCGATGCCGGAGGTTCCTCCGGTGATGAGAGCGACTTTGTTTTGCAAGCGCATGGAGCCTCACGACTGCCTTGATGACAATATCCTGCTTCAGGGGCTAAAGCCCGTTTATCTCTCGGGTTGATTGGCACGGCTGAAGAGGCTGCGGAAAAACTCGTTCTCTGGCATTAAACGCACCTCAGCGGCTAAAGCCGGATTCAAAATAATGCCCTAACCGCAGCGCTGGAAGCGCTGCGCCACCCAAGACCAGAGTTTTTCCGCAGCCTCTGAAGCTGTTGCGGAAAAAGTCGTATTCGGCGTTTAGATTTGAAAGGGCGCGGCTTCCAAGCCGGCCATTACTAACTTCTAAACGCGTTACGGCACGGCTGAAGCCGTGCCCCTTCAAAACTTCGCACGCCCGAGGGTTTTTCCTGCCTCTGAAGCTGTGTGCCTCCCGAAGACAATATTTCGCAAATCAGGGTCTCGAATGTTTTCTTATGATCCCGCGAGACCTCCTCCGTCGACGACCAAGGCCGTGCCGGTGACGAATGAAGACGCATCGCTTGCCAGATACAGCGCGGCGTGCGCGATTTCTTCCGGCCTGCCGATTCGGCCCAAGGGGCGGCGGGCTGATTCGGCGAGGAAATGATCTTCGCGTTCTCCCAGTTGCTGGGCTTCATTGCGCAGCATAACGGTATCGGTGTCGCCGGGGCAAATGCAGTTCACGCGAATTTTTTGTGGCCCATGATCGATAGCCATGGCCTTGGTGAGGAGCACGACTGCGCCTTTCGAGGCACAGTAGGCTGCGGCACGAGGCCCGCCAACTAAACCCCAGCCGGATGCTGTGTTGATAATCGAGCCGCCTCCTGCCTTGACCATGACTGGGATTGCCTGCCGAGACATCAGGAAAATGGACTTTACATTCACTGCCATCACCTGATCCCAATCCTCCTCGCTAAGTTCCGGCACCGAAGCGCGGCGAATGATTCCGGCGTTATTGAAGAGGATATGAATGCTGCCAAAGTCGCGGATGGTTCGTTCGACGACGCGCTGGCAATCGGCGGCTTGAGTGACATCGGCGTGCTCAAAAATAGCCTTATTTCCATTTTGAATTACCTCCCCGGCGACGGCTACTCCAGCTTGCTGGTTGATGTCGGCGATGGCGATGGTTGCGCCTTCGCGGGCGAACAGCAGGGCAGTCGCGCGTCCGATGCCGGATGCGGCGCCGGTGATGAGAGCTATCTTGCCGGTCAGGGAGGCGTGTTTGCTGGGGACGGTCATCGAGTGGTTTGATTATCAGTTCAAGCATCCTTGCAGGTCTAGACGGTTTACTGAACGACCAGCGATTCGTATCAGGGCTCGCCTTTTAGGCGTGCCGTAAGCAGAATTCTTTCCACGACGCTTTCCAGGCGCTGGGCTCGAATTTTCAGGAAAACTGCAAGCCCGCATCGTCGTGCCATGAGCGACGGGGCTTAACTGCTTACGGAAAAAGCGACCTTTCGAAATGTCAGCCCCAGCGGCTAAAGCCGGACCCTATTTCAAGTCTTGCGGTATGCCTGAAGGCATACCCTGATACGAATCGGGACTTCGTGACGAATCGGGACTTCGTGACGAATCGAGACTTGTTCTTCAACTTGTGACGTCGTGGCTTTGCCCTCTGGCAAGACAATTTTGAGAACAGACGACGCTAGCGGCTTGCCAGGCCGCCGGCGATTTCTGCGCCATCGATGGTGTAAACGTGGCCGGTTATATACGCGGCGTCGTCTGATGCCAGGAAAGCAAACAGGGCTGCGATCTCTTCCGGCTTAGCGTGCCGTTGCAGGGGAATCTTTCGGTTCACCTCATCGAGCATCTTATCGGTGTATTCGGCGCGTTGCATGGGCGTGAGCACGTAGCCTGGCGCGACTGCGCAAACCCTTACCTTGGGCGCAAGCTCTAAAGCCATGGTCCGGGTCAACTCAATCACTCCAGCTTTAGTCGCATTGTAGTCGGCGTAGTACGGTTGGCCGACAATTCCGTTTGTCGAAGCAGTTTGCAGAATTACGCCGCCGTCGCGCTGCCACATGTGGCGGGCAGCGGTCTGGGCCATGTAGAAGACGCCGGTCAGGTTTACCGCGAGGATCTTGTCCCATTCTTCGGGAGTGATTTTGAGGAAATCATGGCGGATGCTAATACCGGCGTTATTGATTAATACATCGACGCCGCCCATGATGCGGACCGCATCGTCGAAGGCGGACTGCACTTGCTTCAGGTTGGAGACGTCGGCGTCGACGGTTCCGGCCAGATCGGGGAGCTTGTGTCGGATTTGTTCGCGGCCTTTGGAGTCGCGGTCGAGCACGCATACGGCTGAACCTTCTTCCAGAAAACGGGCGGCTGTGGCTGCGCCGATCCCGCTGGCTCCGCCGGTGATGAGTACACGTTTCCCTTCGAGACCGCGCATTGGTTCTCCTGAGTACTGCGGAAAGTCGCGCTTATTATCTCAGCGGCTAAAGCCCTTTACTCATTTGAGAGCTTCTACCGCAGCACTGGAAGCGCTGCGCCACCCAAAACCTGGCTTCTACCCAACATCTTCCCAGTTCCTAGTGGATGCCGGGCGTCCTTGCCCGACTGGACGGGCGAGACGCCCGTCCTCCATTACGGAATATCCTAAATCGGTTTTCCGCGAAAGAAGTAGACCAATTCGATGATCAGAATTATGACGACCATGAGTTCGAGCACGAAGGCGCGGCTCTGATTGAACTGGTCGACCATGAAGCGATAAAGCTCTTCGGCGGTTTGCACCTTTTGTGTGACCAGGTCCTTGTAATCCGGCACGCCGACCTTCGAGGCTGCCAGCTTGTACAGGCGGGCGGAGAACATGTCGCTGAGAAACTTGATGGCGTTGTCGGCGTGCTCAGTGAGTTCGTTCACGTCGAGCAGGACGGTGTGCAGCTTGGTGGCGGCACGGGCCAGGCGCCAGCGGGCGAGCATTCCGGTGCCCTCGTCAAAGGAGGCGTATACGCTCTCCAGTTCGCGGGTTAGGAAGTCATCGTAGTGGCGGAACTCGAGTAGCTGCGAGTTGGCGTACTCCAGTAGCTGAATGGCGGTCTCCGCGCCGGTTGCGCTGTCATAGAGAAAGGCCGCATTCCAACTGATGACCGTCAGATCATTCGGATAGTACGAGATTCGCGACTGCAGGATTTCGTTTTGCTCGCCTTCGGAGAGTTGCGCCGTTTCTCCGCGAACGATCTGCGCGATGCGCGCGCCATGAGAAGCAACCAGTTCCGTGGCTGAAGGACAACCGCTGATCTCGCGCACATGAAAAATGAAGTAGTCCTCGCTCAGCCAATCTGCGTAGGGCTTTACCAGTGCGGGAGCGGCGCGCTCCAGTTTTTTTTTGGCGATGCGCGAAGCGTGGCCAGCGAAATCTACGTCCCACACCCAGCGGCTGCCGAGGCGGACCAATGTGTCCCAGTCGCCCGAGAATGGCAGTTCTAGCACCACGCTGACCACGCCGTAATCGTAAAACTTGATCTGACCTTCGAGATGCTCGCCACTTTCGAGGATCAGTGGATCGATGGGCTCGACCACCGGGGGACGCTGGTAGCGGACGTATCCTGGAGCCGGATGTTTCAGGCTCGGCTGTTCGAGCGTGCGTGCTCCGAAAATCCCGCGCAGTTGGTCGAGACGGATTTCTTCACAGACATCGAATTGAATGAGCACCAGAACCGAACCACGGAGGGATGCGTCAACTGCCGGGGCTATTTTGGTTTGCCCCGCGGTGTCGGCGATGGTCACTGATGATTCACTATCCCGGATCATGGGTTCCCGACTGCCGAGCTGCGCTCGGCGACCGGGTCTAAGACCCGGTCCCACAGAAATCAGATCGCTGTATCAGTTCGAACTCGCCCGGAGGCTGACCGAGCGATTTGCTGTCTCTCGATATTCTCCCAGAATCGGAGCTGTCTGGCGAGGCATCTGCGAGTTAGGCATTTGCTATCAATGGCTTATGGATTCTCTTCCCGTCGGCCCAGCGCCCATAACAGGGCATCGCCAGCGGCGATTCCGGCTATGCCGAGTCCGGCTCTCGTCATTGATCGCCTCAGCTGCGCTTCCCTTCTCTCGACTTGTGCGCGCTCTGGGTAAAGTTCCTCAATCCCAGTAGAGCCATCGCGTCCGGCCATTGAAATAACCTCTGCCAGATGCAGAGCGTGCCGGTTGGTGCATTGGGCGATCTGCTCGCGGCAGCTGAAGCCGTCGGCGATGATCAGACAATCAGGCGATGCTTTCCGAACCGCGGGTAAGAGTTCCAGTTCGCCGATCGCTATTGAGATTTCGTATTTGTCCCTCTCAAAGCCGAATGCTCCGGCCATGCCGCAGCAACCCGGCGCTGGGGTTTGAAAATCGATTTGCATTTTTCGCAGGACGGCTTCTTCGTCGGTCATTCTCATCACCGACTTGTGGTGACAATGCCCGTGGACCAGGGCTTTACGCGTCAATTTCGGCAATGGGAAATGCTTTGCCTTTTTCTCCAGAAACTCGCTTAACAAGAATGTTTGGTGTGAGAGCCGATGGGCCCGTTCGTCCTTGGGGAACAGATTCAGGAGTTCGTCGCGAAATACCGTGGCGCAGCTTGGCTCCAGGACAACTATCGGAATTTCATTTTTGATTTCGGCCTCAAGGGCGTCAAGGATCTTGAGCAGAAGATGCTTGGCGCGATCTAACATGCCCCAGTCGTAGAGCGGGCGCCCGCAACACAGATTGCCTTTGGGGAGCAGCACGCGGTAGCCGGTGGATTCCAGCACGTCGACGGCGGCAATGGCGGTGTCAGGGAGAAAGTAATTATTGAATGTGTCGGGCCATAAGAGGACAGGCGCGGCCTCGCGATTTCGCGGCTGTCGACGTCGGAACCACTGGCGGAATGTTTGCGGGGCGAAGGCGGGGATGCTGCGCTCGTGGGAAATACCCGCCACTTGCTTAGCGATATCGCGCAGGAACGGCAGCTGCGTGGTCAGATTGACCAGCCCCGGCGCTTGCGAGGCGAGTCGCGCCCAGATGTCGATGTTGCCGAAGGCGTAGGCGCTGCGCGGTCGGCGCCGTCCTTCGTAGTAGTGCGCCAGGAACTCGGCCTTGTAGGTGGCTACATCGACGCCGACGGGACAGTCGCTCTTGCAACCTTTGCAGGCGAGACACAAATCGAGTGAATCCTTTACGTGCTGGTCGCGCCATCCGTCGCGAATCACATCGCCTTTGGTCATTTCCCAGAGGAGGTGGGCCCGGCCTCTCGTTGAGTGCTCTTCCTCGCGAGTGGCGCGGAAGCTGGGACACATCACCCCGCCTTCATCGTGGCGGCACTTGCCCACTCCCACGCAGCGCAATGTGGCGTACGCCAGGCTGCCGTGATCCTCGGGAAACTTAAAGTGCGTTTCTGGTTCCCACGGTTTGTAGTCAGCGCCGAGGCGGAGATTTTCGTCGAGCTTGTATGGCTCTATTACTTTGCCCGGATTCATCTTCCAATCCGGGTCCCAGAGGGCTTTGAATTCGCGGAACGCCTGGATCAGTTCGGGGCCAAACATTTTCGGCAACAGCTCGGCGCGCGATTGGCCGTCGCCATGTTCGCCGGAGAGAGATCCGCCGTAGCTGACCACGAGATCAGCGGCTTCTTCTACAAACTTCCGGTAGTTGGCGATGCCTGGCTTCGACTGCAGATCGAAGTTGATCCGCATGTGTACGCAGGCGTGGCCGAAGTGTCCGTAGAGAGCGCTGCGGTAGCCGTAGCCCTTCATCACTTTGAATAGATCGCGAAGATAGCTGCCGAGTTTTTCGGGAGTGACAGCGGCGTCTTCCCAGCCCTCCCAGCCAGGCGGTTCGTCGGGCACGTGAGAAGTGGCTCCCAGAGCTGATTCTCGGACTTCCCATGCCTGCTTGGTTTGACGCTTGTCGGTGAACAGGCGCATCTCAGGCGGGTTTGCACTTCGGCCGAGAGACTGCATCAGCTCGCGCGCCTGCGACTCGGCTTCGGCAGCTGTCTTTGCGCCGAACTCGGCGAAGAGCCAGCCTCCACCTGGAGGCAGCAGTGCGAGCCCGTCCGAATTCAGTCCTTTGCGCCGGGTGAATTCGACCAGCAACTCGTCGATGCCTTCGAGACCGATGGGGTGATGAGCCATTATCTCCGGCACGCGATCGGCACATTGGAAGATGTCGGGATAGGCGATGAGGAGGAGCACGCGCTCGGGCGGACTCTCGACCAGGCGACATGAAGCTTCGAGCACGGTAACGCAGGTGCCTTCCGATCCAACCAACGCTCGGGCTACATGAAAACCGTTTTCGAGTAGCAGGCTATTCAGGTTATAGCCAGAGACACGGCGCGGGATATTAGGATAGCGTTGCCTGATGAGATTGGAGTATGTATCGCGTAGTCTTTTTAGCCCCGTATAAATCTCGCCGCGACGGCCTCCTTCGGCGATGATTTTTTCAAGATCCGCTTCAGTGGTCTGGCCCACCCTTATACGCAGGCCATCGTAGGTGAGAATCTCCAGTGCTTCGATGTTGTCATCCGTCTTACCCGCCATTACCGAGTGGGCGCCGCAGGAGTTGTTGCCAATCATGCCGCCGAGCGTACATCGGTCGTGGGTTGCGGGATCTGGGCCGAAGGTCAGGTGATGTTTTTCGGCAGCGTTGCGCAGGTTATCGAGGACGACGCCAGGCTGAACTCGAGCAATGCGGTTTGCGGGATCGATTTCGATGATGCTGGCCATGTATTTGCTGAAATCGAGAATCACCGCTACGTTGCAGCACTGGCCGGCGAGTGAGGTGCCGCCGCCACGGCAGAGGATGGGAGTGCCGTATTCGCCAGCAAGCGAGACGGTCGCGATGACGTCGTCGGCGTCGCGAGGAATAACTACTCCGATGGGAATCTGGCGGTAGTTGGATCCATCGGTGGCGTAGAGAGCGCGGCTGCCATTGTCGAAGCGTACTTCGCCGCGTATATGACGCGCCAAAGCTTTGGCCAGTCCGCTGGCATCCACCACGGCGGATTTGGCGGCGCGGGCGAGTTCGGCAAAGTTATCTTGCATTTAGGGGGAGGCGCTAGTTTGAGGAATTGCCGGTCACGTTCTTGCCGGTGACATTTGCAATCTTAATCAGGGTTTTGCCGTCTTCCGGTTCGATCTTGATGGTGATCAGGTTATTGTTATCGGTGGACACGATAGCGTAGTGATTTTTGTCCTTCGTGGTGACGTTGGCATTCGGAAATTTCGACGAGTAGAAGGCCATGACTTTTTCTGCGGCATCGTCGCTCTCGAACTCTGCATCGACGGTGTGCATTCCTCCGATGGACGCGGTATTGCCCTTCAACACCCGCGCGCCGGGATACAGGTCGACACCGAGATTACGGGAGGCTTCATCGGGATTGTTGGTGCTCTGGACCGAACCGAAGGGAGTCTCCACGCGAACATTGCCGTCTTTGTTTCGTATGTGGCTGTTTTGGGCAATGTGCCGGACTACGAATACGAGCGTTCCTATCCCCAGAATGCCGAGCACAAAGATCACGGCTACGACGATCAAGATGATCTTGAGGGCGCTGCTTCCTTGAGTCGGCGCGGACGGTGTGGTAGAAACGGGCGGCGCGACAACAGCCGGCATCGGCACCGCTCTGCCGCATTTAGGACAGAATTTTGCACCTGCTTCCAGAGTTGTGCCGCATGAGTTGCAGAAGGCCATACAGTACCTCGCTCGGGGCTCGTCGCTCAGGGGCTAAAGCCCGCGTTCCCTCAGGCTGAGAACGGCACCGCTGAAGAGGTTGCGGAAAAACGCGTTCTGTCGCAGTAAACTGAGCCCTCAGCGGCTAAAGCCGGATTCAAAACAATGCACTTACCGCAGCGCTGGAAGCGCTGCGCCACCCAAAATCAATGCAACGTCGAGTTTTTCCGCAACCTCTGAAGCCGCGTCCTCCCCAAGCCGGTTCAAAAGCGAATTTTTGAAGGCGCTCTAGTGAAACAATCGCATTGACAGCGGAGTATATCGCAAATCGAGTTGCGTGCGCAGTGCAGGACCGCGTTAACTCAGCAGACGCGTTGCGTAGTCGGCCATGCTGAGCGCCAGCAAAAGGAAGAGCCAGAAGATGGCGGAGACGATCACGATCTTGGTAAGTCTTTCGCTGGTGTACTTGACGTGCATGAAAAACAGGATGACGAGTAGAGCTTTGACCGTGGCGATGACTAATGCTACGACCGTGTTTAACCGCCCCAGGTCGACGAACGAAACTGCGGCGGTGATAACGGTCAGACACAATAGCCCGATCCAGATCGTGTAGTAAAACTTGCTCGACATTATGTGCTCAGACATGGCGGCTCACCTTAGCGGCTTGCGATCGATCAAGTACAGCAACGGGAAAAGGTAAATCCAGACGATGTCGACAAAGTGCCAGTACAGGCCGCCGATTTCGACCGGAGTGTAGTACTTCGGCGTGTAGCGTCCCTTCCACGCGTAATATGTCAGGAAAATAAAGATGCCGACGCCGATGATCATGTGCAGCGCGTGCAGGCCGGTCATCGCGAAGTAGAGCGAGAAGTAAATTTGTTCGTGCTGCTGGTCGATGTGAATCTGAGGATAGGCTTTGACCAGATCATCTGCGTTGAAGGAGCGGCCCGGGATGTGATGCTCCTCAAATTTCTGATACCACTCGACGCCTTTGATGCCGAGAAACGCAAATCCGAACACGATGGTCAACAGCAGCAGAATGACCAGTAATTTGCGCTGGCCCATTTGCGCCGCACGTACACCCAGCGCTACCGTCAAACTGCTGCAGATGAGCACGGCTGTGTTGATCGTACCCAGCCAGATATCCAGGCTGCGGCTTCCGGCGGCAAATTCGTTGTAGTACCAGTAACGGTAGACCAGATAGGCGCAGAACATTCCGCCAAAAAACATGATCTCGGTGGCGAGGAAGAGCCACATGCCGAGGGAAGCAGCATCGCGCTGCTGCTCGGTGTCGACAAAGTGATGCCGCAGTTCCGGGCCGTGCTGCTCGACCGCGATCGGGCTATTGCTCAACGGACACCTCCGCGGGCGCGGGGATCTCTTCGTAGTTGTAGGCTTCCCACGTCACTTCCGGCGGCACATCGAAATTGAAAGTCGGTGGCGGCGAAGAGGTCTTCCATTCCAGTCCGGCCGCGCCCCACGGGTTATCGTCGGCAATTTTCCCGTAACGCATGGACCACAGGAAATAGACCATGGGGAGAACGTATCCAACGGCCAAAATGGTCGAGCCCGCGGTCGAGAGCACATTCAGCACCTGAAATTCCGGGGGATATTGCCAGTAGCGGCGGGGCATTCCCATGTAGCCGAGAATGAATTGCGGAAAGAAAGTCAGGTTGAATCCGGCGAAGACGAGCAGGGCAGCTAGTCTGCCCCACCCTTCGGGATACATGCGGCCAGAAATTTTCGGCCACCAGAAATGCAGGCCGCCTAGGTATCCCATGACCGCGCCTCCGACCATAATGTAGTGGAAGTGGGCGATGACGAAATAAGTATCGTGTACGTGCACATCGATTCCCAGCGCGGCCAGGAACAGGCCGGTCAGTCCGCCCATGGTGAATAAGCCGATGAAGCCGAAGGCGTACAGCATGGGCGTGGTGAACGAAATCGAACCTTTGTACATGGTCGCGGTCCAGTTGAATACTTTGATCGCCGAAGGCACTGCAACCAGGTAACTGAGAATCGAGAAGATTAACGCGGAATAGAGTGAAATGCCGGCCACGAACATGTGATGGGCCCAGACCAGGAATCCGAAGACCGCGATCGCAATGCTCGACATGGCTACGAAGTTATAGCCGAAGATCCGCTTGCGCGTGAAGCATGCGACGACTTCGCTTTCAACCGCCATCGCGGGGAGGATCATGATGTACACGGCGGGATGCGAGTAGAACCAGAACAGATGTTGAAACAATAGCGGGTCGCCGCCGCGGGTGGGATCGAAGATGCCCAAGTTAAAGGCGCGTTCGAAGACTACCAGCAGCAGCGTGATTGCCAGCACCGGCGTTCCCAGCAACTGGATGATGCTGGTGGCATACATGGCCCAGATGAACAGCGGCAGGCGCGACCAGGTCATGCCCGGCGCGCGCATGCGATGAACAGTTACCACAAAGTTTAGGCCGGTGAGGATGGACGAAAAACCGACGATGAAGATTGCGATTCCGGCCTCAATCACCCTAGTGTTGCTGAAGGCTGTACTGAAGGGTGTGTAAAAAGTCCAACCCGTGTCCACGCCGCCGTAGACGATGCAATGGATGTAGATCACGCCGGCAATGATGTATAGATACCAGCTCAGTAGATTAATCCGCGGAAACGCGAGGTCTTTGGCGCCGATCATCAAGGGAACAAGAAAATTTCCCAGCACGGCAGGGATGGAAGGAATCAGGAAGAAGAAGATCATCACCTGGCCGTGCATGGAGAACAGCTTGTTGTAGGTATCCGCCTGCACGAGATCGCCGGCTGGGGTTAATAGCTCCAGGCGGATCAGGAGGGCAAAAAATCCTCCCACGAAGAAAAAGAACGTAATGGACGCGAGGTAGAGAAGCGCGATGCGCTTATGGTCCGTGGTCAGGAGCCACGAGCGGATGCCGTATTCCTGATTCAGGTAATTTTCGCGTTCGGCACTAATTGCTAGGGTAGCCATTTCTATTCCTTAGGATATTGCGGTTTTGGAGCCAGGCTGACGCCGCCTTGGCCTCCCACAGGAGCCGGGCTCAACGACTTGATGTATGCGACTAAAGCAGTTAACTGTTCTTCGCTCACCAGTCCCGCGAACACCGGCATGATGGGCTTGAATCCGCTCGGAATGTTCGTATGCGGACTCAAGATGCATTGGCGGATATAGTTCTCGTCAGCAGTAACGGTTCGCCCATCCTCGAGATGCACGGGATGGCCGAAGAGTCCGACCAGATTGGGTCCGCGGCCCTGAGTATCGGAGCGGTGGCAAGTGGAACAGCCCAACTGCTGAAAAAGACTGTCGCCACTGGCTGCGAGCGATCCCGAGGTTGCCCCGCCCGAGAGCCAGGCTTCGTATTGTGCGGGCTCCATTACCGTCACTTGTCCGATCATGCCGGAATGCATGGTGCCGCAATATTGCGAGCAGAACAGGTGATAGACCCCGGGCCTCGTAGCCCGGAACCACGCGGTCGTATAGCGCCCGGGGAGCACGTCCTGCTTGATCCGGAAGGCGGGAACGTAGAAGCTGTGGATCACGTCCTGCGAGGTCATGATCAGCTTGACGTCGCGGCCTACCGGCACGTGCAGTTCGTTGATCTCGCGCGGGCCCTCCAGGTGTTCGAGTTTCCACATCCACTGCTTGGCAACGACATACACTTCGGACGCGTCGCGAGGTGGAGTGCGCTCGTGAAAATAAATAACTGCGCCCCACGCGAAAATGACCATGAAGATTCCGAGCGGGATTATCGACCAGGTTATTTCCAGTGCGGATGAGCCTTCGATCTGCTCGGCTTCGATTCCGCGGCGGCGACGATACTTCGTCGCAAAAACCAAAATCATGGTGAAGATGGCCAGGCACATCAAGGCGGACAGCGCCAGCAGGAAGATAAAGAGCGCGTCTATATTGCCGGCGCCGCTGGAGGCGCGTACGGGCCAAAGTGGAAAGTTGTCGAACATACGTTTAGTCGTTGGTCGTTCGTCGTTGGCCGTTGGCCAGTGGGCGCTTTCGTCCTGCCACGGTTGTTGGGCCAATACGGAACATCACAACCAAAAATGTTCCCAGAATCAATACCGTCGCGCCCGCGGCCAATTGCAAAACTCTGCCGATGATTGCTCCGTATTTCCCGGCGTCCGGATCATAGTGGTAGCAGTAGAGCAATACTTGATCGACTATGGTTCCAATTTTATTTTGTGAGGCTTGGATCAGTCCCAGACGTAAATCTTTGGGTGCGAACTCGACTCCGTAATAGTATTGAGCGATTTTTCCTTCGGGCGTCAGCACCAGGATTGCGGTTGCGTGAGCAAACTGACCGCTCTTGGGATCGTATTGATATTGAAAACCGGCAGCTTTAGTTAGCGCGTCAGTCGAAGGCTTTGGTCCAGTCAGAAAATGCCAGCCTGCGGCAGCGCTGGGTCGTCCGTAGCGCCTCAAGTATTCTGCCTTCTTGGCAGCTGCCATTTCGGGTGTCTCTTTAGGATCGAAACTCACCGTCAGTACTTCAAACTCTTTTCCTACATCGAACTTCAAAACTCGAAGTGCGCTCTCGAGGCCGCTCAAAACTTCTCCACACAACATCGGGCATTGGTAGTACACCAGATTCAGAATGATCGGCTTCTTGCCGAAGTAGTCGCCCAGCCTGACGGCTTTGCCGCCTTCGTCGCGAAACGCGAGATCAGCCGGAATCTGTTGGTTCAAGCGCTGCTCGATACCGACATTCTTCAGGCCAGGAGGACGCACGTTTGCCGGTGGCGTTAGCGTGCCTTGGGTCATTCCCTGGCCGCATGCAGGCAGCGCTAGAGCACTCAATGCCAGCGCCGCTCCGATCACCCTCCGAATTCTGGATACTGTTGCACTACCCACTGCTACATTCCTTTCTATTTACTTCGGAGGTTGCGATTTCGGCTGAGCCGATTTGCCGCTGGCGTCCGAACGTTTCGCCGCTTGAGTCGCCACATTCACCTCAGAGGCCGGAACTGTTCCAGCCTTCGGTGTAGTCGGCAGACCGCGTTCTGCCAGCAACTCCATGGCTCGATCGATCGGTATTCGAACCACCCCCGCTTTTTCATCGACCCAGCCATAACTGTTTAACGTTTGCTCTTCCTTCAGGCGAAAATCTTTAATCTCAGTTCGTTCGTTTCGTTCCAAACGCGGTTGGGGAAACTTCTTGACCTCGTCGGGCGATACGATACGGGTATCGGTTTCCACTTGCTTGACTAGTGGGCTCAGCTCAGGCTGGTGCTCTCTCTGGCGCGCCTCCAGAAAGTGGTACAAGCCCCAGATAACGAAATAGACCACCACTCCACCAATGATGAGACTGGCCAGGAATGCCAATACTCCCTGTGCGGCGAGGTCCTGATGCTCAAAGCCCTGTTCCGCGTGTTCGTGTTTTGTCTCTTCAGTCATGCGCTGGTTCCAGTACTTCGTTGGCGGATGCGTCATACGCCGGCACAAGTGGCAGCGAACTCAGATTGCGGCAGAAGTAGGACAGCCAGATACAGCCTATGGCAACGGAGACGACTATATCCGCCAAGGTCAGGCTGAATGTTTTCGAAAAATTGGGTTCGATGATCCAGAAAAGATCGACGTACCGCATTAACATGATCCAAACCGCTAGCCAGACCAATCGTCGTACGTCCCGTTTGAACGGGCGCGAGAGCAACAGAACGAAGGGTACGGCGAACTGAAATATTGCGAGGAAGAGGCCGACGAATCCCCAGCCGCCATTTAACCTGCGCATGTACCAGGTGATTTCATCCGGCAAGTTTCCTGCCCAGATGATGAGCCACTGCGAGAACGAGAAATAGGCCCATACCATGATGAACGTCAACATCCACTTGCCGTGATCGTGCACGAAATCGGGTTTTAGCAGATCCGACATTGGCTTGTAATCCACCAGAATCCGCTCGACGACGACGGCGAAGCACATGGCGGAAAGCAACTCTCCTATCAGGATCAACAATCCGTAGATCGTAGAAATCCAGCTGGGGTCAATGGACATCACCCAGTCGATGGCGGCAAATGAAATGGTGAAGGCATAAAGAATCAACCCGGGGCCACTCACCGCTTTGAAACGCTGGGTGTTGTCTGGTGATGAAGGGCTGTCTTGTTCCTTTGACCACCTGGTGAGCAAGAATGACAACAGATTCCAGATGGCCAAGTAAATCGCGGCGCGAACGATGAATCCGTGAACCGTCAAATATGTCTTGGTGAGTTCCTGCAAGTGCTCGCGCAGATGTGTGTCGGCGATGGAATC
The DNA here is from genome assembly GCA_963832245.1 of uncultured Acidobacteriota bacterium. Taxonomy (GTDB): domain Bacteria; phylum Acidobacteriota; class Terriglobia; order Terriglobales; family Acidobacteriaceae; genus JABDBE01. The sequence goes on along the minus strand of CAWHTG010000002.1, from coordinate 597,722 downwards.
CAGAGGCCGCGCCCATACGTACAGCTTAGGAAGTCCGAATAGGATTGGGACAAAGAGCAGCGCCATCAGCGGCAAGCAGCGCATGGCCGCGCCGAGAATTCTGCGGATAACCATGCCCCACCCGCCGCCGGTCAGGTGCCGGATCATGAGAATCGCCATCGACCCGAGAGTCACCCCCAGCCAGTCCATGTAGCCGAGAAGGTACGCGCGGAAGAATTCGTTTGGACGGACGAAGGCGAGCACCAACGAGATCACGGCGAAGATTACCCCGACGATCAGCAAGCGCTTTTGGATGGTCTTGACCACCGGCGGCGCCATCAGATCCAGGTTTACACGCGCCGTGCTCATTTCGGCTGCTCTCCTTTTTCGTCAGGCGAGGCGGACTGGAGTTCGGGCAAAGTCGCGCCAGAGCCGGGATCGCCGCGGAACACGGGTGGCTCCGACGGCACTTTTTGCCCTGGCGGAACATCGCTCATGGCCGCTTCCTGGCTCAACTGTAAGGCTCGTATGTACGCCACAATAGTCCAGCGGTCGCGCGGCGGAATTTGCGAGGCGTACTCCGGCATGGCGCCGAATCCGTTGGTCATCACGTCAAAGAAATATCCCAGCGGCGCTTTGCGCAAGCGCTCGGTGTGATAGGACGGCGGAGTTCGAAAGCCGCGCTGCACGATCATTCCATTGCCGTCGCCGAGGCGGGAGTGGCAGGGAGAGCAGTAGATGTTGAAGCGCTCGCGGCCGCGAGCCAGCACGTCCTCGGTCACAGGGAATGGCATATAGTCGCCGGGATTGTTCCCGATTTTGCCGGTGTACAAATACGAATCTTCATGTAACTGTCCGCGGGCTACGGTTCCGTCGACCGGAGGGCGCGCCGAGCGCAAGTCTGCATAAAAGTCACTTTCGGCAAGCGGCTTGAAGCGGGGTTGATCGTGCATGTCCTGACGGCATCCTGCCAGGATCAGCGTGGCCAAGAGAATGGAGTACGGACGTTTTGCTCGCCCCGCCGGGCGAGGACGCCCGGCCTCCGTTACTTTCGGCGACATTTTGCGGGGACTCAGCATCGCTAGCTGGGGACCTCCGAGATCGAACGCGGCTCCAGGGTTTCGAGAAAGCGGCGGGTTTCGCTGGGGCTGTATTTCGGATCTGTCGAGAACACGATCAGGAAGAACCGGTCTTTGGTTGCGAAGGCGAAGCGTGGGACATTGAACACCGGATGGTACGGCATGGGCAGACCGTTCAATGCCAACATGCCAAACACGGCAAAAATTCCCCCGAACAAAATCGTCATCTCGAACGTGACCACGATGAATGCCGGCCACGAATGATAAGGTTTGCCCCCGACGTTGATCGGATAGCTTATTGCCGAAATCCAGTATTGTAAGGCGTATCCGGATAAACCTCCCAGCAATCCACCAATCAGCACTACCAGCGGAACGCTGTTCTTCTGAAAGCCGATGGCCTCGGCCAATCCTTCGACCGGAAATGGGCTGTAAGCGTCGACCCTCACATACCCGGCTTGGTGCGTGCGGTGAGCCGCTTCCACGAGTTGAGTGGGGGAATCAAATTCGGCCATCATTCCGTAAATCGGAGTGCGCTTCATTCCTTCACCTCCGCCTCCGGCAACAGGGTACGCATTTCGAAGATCGAAATCATGGGCAGGATGCGCACGAACAGGAACATGGCGGCCAGGAACATGCCGATGGTGCCGATGTATGTCATCCAGTCCCAGCGGGTCGGGTAGTACATTCCCCAGGAGGAAGTCAGGAAATCGCGGTGCAGGCTGACCACTACGATGATGAAGCGCTCCAACCACATGCCGACCAGAATGACTCCTGAAATCAAGAACAGGGCAGCCGGGCTGGTCCGCAGTTTACGAATCCACAGCAATTGCGGAATAAAGATGTTGCAAGCCAACAGCGCGTAATAACAAGGGGCATAAGGCCCATGCAGGCGGTTCCACAGGGTGAACACATCGTAGCGGTTGCCGCTGTACCATCCCATGAACCCTTCGATCGCGTAGCCATAGGCCACTATCAGGCCGGTCGCCAACATAACTTTCGCTGAGTTCTGCAGATGGCGCTCGGTGATGAAATCCTCGAGGCCATAGAATTTGCGGATGGGTATGGCCAGCATCAGCACCATGGCGAAGCCGGAATAGATTGCGCCGGCGACGAAGTAGGGAGGGAAGATCGTCGTATGCCAGCCCGGCACGATGGCTATAGCAAAATCGAAACTCACTACCGTGTGCACCGACAATACGAGCGGAGTTGCGAGTCCGGCAAGCAGGAGATAGGCTGTCTCGTAACGATGCCAGTGCCGCGCGGAACCTCGCCAACCCAGGGCTAACATTCCATAGATGATCTGGGCCGGCCGGTTGGTGGCGCGATCCCGAAGGGTGGCGAGATCAGGAACCAGTCCGATGAACCAGAACAATAAGGAGATGGTCGCGTAGGTGGAAACGGCAAAAACGTCCCACACCAGGGGGCTGCGGAATTGCGGCCAATAATTCATGGTGTTGGGATAAGGAAAGAGCCAATAGGCAAGCCAGGGACGGCCCACGTGAATCAGCGGAAAGAGTCCCGCGGCTGATACCGCAAACAGCGTCATGGCTTCAGCGAAACGGTTTATCGAATTGCGCCACGATTGCCGCAGCAACAGTAAGATGGCTGAGATCAGCGTGCCGGCGTGGCCAATTCCAATCCACCACACGAAATTGATAATCGCGAAGCCCCAGCCGATGGGGATGGTTACGCCCCAGATGCCGACGCCGCGAATGAACAAGTATCCGACGGCGTACAACATCATCATCGTAAGCAGAAAGGCTACGCCGAAGCCAAGGAACCAGCCGTTGGAAGTGGGGCGAGTGAGGACGATCGAAGCGATCTTGTCGGTGACCGTGCCGAAGGTGTATCCGGGCTCGATGACCGGAGCACGATCGTTAATGGTTGCGGGTTGTCTTGGCTCGTCCATCTTTAGATCAAGCGTTCCTTAACTTTCAAGCTCTGGATTCGGGTTACGAATCTCGGCCAAGTACGTGGTACGTGGCCGTGTGTTCAGATCGGCCAGCAAACTGTAGTTGCGTGCGATGGCCTTGAGTTTTGAAACATGGCTGTTGGGATCGTTGATATTGCCAAAGGTAATCGCGTCCGCAGGGCATGATTGCTGGCACGCAGTCTGCAGTTCGCCATCCTGAATTTTGCGATTCTCGCGCTCGGAATCGATCCGATGTTGGGTGATGCGCTGGATGCAATAGGTGCACTTTTCCATGACGCCGCGGCTGCGCACGGTGACGTCGGGATTGCGCATCATCTTGTACTGCGGCGTCTCCCAATCCTGAAACAGCAGAAAGTTGAAGCGGCGCACTTTGTAGGGACAGTTGTTGGAACAGTAACGCGTGCCCACGCAGCGGTTGTAGACCATGTCATTGAGGCCTTCGGTGCTGTGCACGGTTGCGCCTACGGGACAGACCACCTCGCATGGGGCGTTCTCACACTGCATGCACGGGACGGGCTGGAAGTATGCCTTGGGATTGTCGCGGTCGCCCTGATAGTAAGCGTCCACGCGAAGCCAGTGCATGTGGCGGCCAATCACGACTTGCTCTTTGCCAACCACAGCGATGTTGTTCTCTGACTGGCACGCGAGTATGCAGTTGTTGCATCCGACGCACGCATTTAAATCGATCGCCATGCCCCACACGTACGGTTCTTTTTCGTACGGATAGGGCTTGTACAACGTCAACTCCGCCGGAGGCTCTTCGTCTTTCGCGAAATCTGGTTCCTTGCGATACTCTTCGAGATTCGCAGAGCGCACCTGCGGCCGCGCGCCCACAGGCGTGTCCATGGTCTGATAACCCTGCGTCGAGGCTAGCTTGTAGGTGCCTCCGGCCTTGGTGATGTTCACGCCCGTGGTGAACCATGGCGTTGCACTGGACCGAAGCGGGTACATGTCGAAACCTGCGCCGGTTCCGGCTCGGCCGGCGCGCCGGCGACCGTAGCCCAGAAACACGGTGACGGAATTGTCGGGATGACCCGCCTGAATCCAAATGGGAGCGGTCACCTTCTTGCCATTTAATTCCAACGTGACCAGATCTTCCGTCTTCAATCCGATGCGCGCTGCCATGGCTGGCCCGATGAGCACGGGATTGTCCCAGGTCATCTTGGACATCGGCTTGGGAAGTTCCTGCAACCAGCCGTTATTGGAGAAGCAGCCGTCGTAAACGCAAGGATCGCGGCGGAAATTAATCTCAATGGATTTGCCGTCGCCCGCTGGAGAGGAGGGGAAGGTGGCAGATTTCAGGCTAACTGATTTCGAAGGAAATGTCGTTGCCGCGATCCATCCGTCGTGCAGGGATTTTCGCCAGAACGTGTCAAAGTCCGCGCCGGGATGCTGTTTCCGCCAGTAGCCTTGAACAACATCGTGGCCAGTGGCTTCGGCTTGCCCGGCAAGCAACGCGGCGACTTCATAAGCACTCTTGCCGCCGTAGAGCGGCGCGATAAGAGGCTGCACGATGCTTACCGTGCCGTCATAGGCGCGAGTATCGCCCCATGATTCCAGATAGTGCGCTTCGTTCAGGTGCCATTGGCAGAGTTCGGCGGTTTCGTCCTGATAAAGGCCGAGGTGTACGCGCATCGGAATGTTCGTGTTTTTTAGGGCATCGGCGAAGCCCAGGTCGGCTGGTGCATCGTAAGCAGGGTTTCCGCCCAGGATGACCAGCATATCCACTTTGCCGGCGCGCATGTCCGCCACGAGATCCTTGATCGAGTTGGTCTGATTGACTGGGTTGGCGTCGACCGGATCGGTGTAGACCACAGTTTTTCCAATATTGCCGAGCGTTTGATTGATGGCATGGGCCAACGCGTGAACTGCCGGTGGCTGGTGATCGCCAACGATCAGCAGGCTAGATCCGCGATGGCTTTGCAGTTCCCGGGCAATCGCAGCGACGTACTTTGCCTGTTCGCTATTCAGCATCCCGTCGCCGCCGGTATTCATTCCGAGCACCGACCCAACAGCTCTTGCAAACGCCTCGACTTTGATCGATGGCAGCGGCAAACGATGATCGGCTTTCGCACCGGTTGAACTGGGCGTGCTCTCGACGACGTACAGCCGGCTCATTCTTGAGTCACCGGGAATGTTCTCTACGATTCCTTGTTTCGGCTCGGCGTCTGGAGTGCGGCGTTTGGCGAAATCGCGAATGTAGCGCGTGCTTCCGGGGAATCCCGCGTAGAGAAAATCAGCATCGAGCGAGACGATCACGTCGGCGTTTTCCAGCCGGTACTGCGTTTCTACCGGCTGCCCAAAGGCCATCTTTGCGCCTTCAAGCACGTTGTCGCGATTTACCGGCTCATACACATGCCACTTCGCTTGCGGATAGAGCTTTAGCACCGAACGTAACTGATCGGCGAGCGCGGGGGAGGAAACCGTGCGCGTCAGGATGCGAATGCCCGCTCCCTGCACCGCTTTCTGTGCATTGAGCGGTCCGCGGATTGCTTCCAGGAATCCTCCCCAGGTACGCACGTCGCCCAGATATGCGATGGTCTGCGACCGATCGGGGTCATACATTCCGACGATGGACGCCTGCGCGAATACGTCCGTTCCGCCCATGCTCGCGGGATGCTGTTCGTTGCCTTCGATCTTGGTTGGACGGTAGAGATGACTTTCAACCAGGATGGGACTGGCGTATCCACCGAGAGTGAAAGCGGTGGCGAAGAACATCGGACGGCCGGGAATCACTTCTTCCGGCTGGCGCACATAGGGAACGATTGGTTCCATCGGCTGCTTGGTGCAGGCGGTCATGCCGGCCATTGCCAGCGAAGCGCCCATTAGCTTCAGAAATCCACGGCGAGAAACCGCATCCAGCCACTCGGAGGCGCCTTTGGGGAACTCGCGATGCAGCATCTCCTGAAACTCGGGGCTGCCTGCGAGTTCTTCGAGGCTGCGCCAGTATTCCGGGCTCTTAGTCTGCGCAATTTGGGCGCGAGCCGTTTTTAGGTCGAGCTTATCCTTCTTACCCGGACAAACTTCCTCGCGGTGCGGCTTCTTGTTTTCTTCTTGCATGTTGTTCTTCGAACTTCGTCGCTGTAGAGACGTAGCTAGCTACGTCTCTACGGAAACCATGTCGCGTCCCGCTCCTTGGACGGGCGAGACGCCCGTCCTCCATCGACTCCTCAACCTCACCGGTGACATGTCGAACAACTCGTGATGTCTGTCACGGTGCGCAAGTTATATTTCCTCACCAAATCCTTGCCCAATGAAAGCTGGTCGGTATAGAGCTTGCCTTCCAGCACCACCGGTTTGTCGCTTGTCGGTTGCTCGTATCGCATGTTGAACACCTGGTCGCGGGGACGCAGATTTTTCTCTGGCGCGCGATGGCAGTCCAGGCACCACTCCATCTGCAGCGACGCATAGTTGAACATCAGCGGCATGCGATCGACCGGGCCGTGGCAGGTGTTGCAGCCCACGCCCTTGTTGATGTGGATGCTGTGATCGAAATAAACAAAGTCGGGCAAATCGTTGACCCGCGTCCAGACTAAGGATTTGCCGGTGCGGAAGCTCTCGCGTACGGGTTCGAGCAGCGGCGCTCCCGTCCAAATCTGGGAGTGGCAGTTGATACAGGTTTTCGTTGGAGGAATTCCGGCAAATTTCGAATTCTCAACCGAGGTATGGCAATAACGGCAGTCAATGCCTAGCCCGCCGACGTGGTGCTGATGACTGAAGGGAACGGGCTGTGGGCGCACGACTTTCGCGTAGGTGATGTAGGGGGAGCGCTGCAGCTCAAGCACCGCCCAGAGCAGTGCCCCTACCAGGAATACCGCGCCATAAATGGTGGCGCGGGAGATGGTGTTCGTACTGCGATGAAAAATCTGCATCGACTTTCAGTGCAGCAGGGACGTCGAACTTCGTCCGCCGGTTCAGTGCGGCCACTCTTTGAACAAGTAGTTCACAGGTAGCTGTGAGGTCGCGTATGAAAACTTGTGATTATAGCAGTTCGCGCCTCCTTGTGATTGCCCGCGCCATTCAACTGCCAAGAAATTCAGAACAGATCTTGCCCTGCGAGGAGCCGCCGAAATTCATGACGAATGATGGGGGACGCACGTTTCGCCCGTCCAGCCGCGCGGGACGCCCGGCCTCCATTACCGCAGGTTCATCACCAACAGTTTAGGTTCTGTCATCTCCTCAATCGCCGAACGCAAGCCTTCTCGCCCTAATCCCGAGTCTTTAACGCCGCCGTATGGCATGTGGTCAATTCGAAACGTCGGAACGTCCCCGGCCATTACCGCACCCACTTCGAGCTCTTCATAAGCGCTGAAGATCAGCTTGGCATCCCGCGTAAATATGCCCGCCTGCAAGCCATACGGAGAGTTGTTGATTTGCTTCAATGCATTGTAAGAGTCGTCGTAGGACTCAATGGTTACAACCGGAGCAAAAATTTCCTGGCAGTTTACCTTCATTTCCGGGCGCGTCCCGGTGAGGACGGTCGGTTCCAGGACCGACCCCTTGCGCTGTCCACCACAAAGCAAGCGGGCACCGCCGCGCACGGCCTCCTGGATCCAGTCGCTGGCGCGGATGGCATCGTTTTCACGAATTAGCGGGCCTATATCGGTTGATTCTTCTAGCGGATCTCCCGTTTTCAGTTTTTTGACTCCCGCCACGAAAAGGTCCTTGAATTTTTCCATTACCGATCGCTCGACCAGGATGCGCTGCACCGAAATACAAGACTGCCCGGCGTAAGCAAAACCTCCGGTCACGCAGCGCTCAGCAGCATAGTTGAGATCGGCGTCGCTATGAACGATGACGCCTGCGTTCCCTCCCAGTTCCAGCGCAAGTTTCTTTTTGCCGGCTCGACGCTTGATATCCCATCCGACCGCGGCACTGCCGGTGAAGCTGATCAGCTTCAGGCGCTCGTCGGTCACGAGCAATCCAGCGTCGTCGTTCGAGAGCGGAAGAACATTGAGAGCGCCGTCCGGCCAGCCTGCCTGTTGCACCGCTTCAGCCAGAAGCAATGCGGTCAGCGGCGTTTGCGGGGCGGGCTTCAGAACCATGGTGCAGCCACTGGCAATCGCCGGGGCAACTTTGTGTGCGACTAGATTGAGCGGAAAATTGAAGGGCGTAATTCCAGCAACCGGTCCCAGAGGAAAACGGCGCACAATTCCCCAGCGCCCTACAGTGAATTCCTGCAAATCCAGCGGCAGATACTCACCGTAGATGCGCGTACTTTCCTCAGCAGCTACAGTGAAGGTGAAGATAGTTCGTCCGACTTCGCTCCGCGCGGCCTTGATTGGCTTCCCCGCTTCCTGGGCTATAGTGTGCGCGAACTCTTCTTTGCGTTGAGCAATGTTCTCCGCCACCCGGCGCAGCACGCGTTGGCGTTCAAACGCTGGCAACCGTCGCGTAGTGCCGAAAGCTTTGACTGCGGCTGCGATGGCCGCGTCTGCGTGTTCGCGCCGTCCCTGAAACACGCGGCCTACGACGCTGCCATCGTAGGGCGCTCGAACCTCGACCTGATCGCCTTCCTCAATCCATTTACCATCGAGGAGAAACGCATGCGTTGCGACGGGAGTTGCGGTCATCTGGGCCATGAGTTGATCTTTGTTCCTCCCCAGAAGCAAACTAAAGATTATAGACTTTTCGCAGCTCGGGAAGTGTGACGTCCGAGCATAATTGATCTGCGCGATGGTGGGTTGGATTCAGAAACCAGGACCATGTTCACATCCATTGGGGAAGCCAGCGAGTTGTTGCGGGAAGGCAGACTGTCGCCAGTGGAGTTGACGAAAAACTGCCTGGCGCAGATCGAAGAGCTCAACCCCACGCTGAATGCCTTTATCACGGTAACCGCTGATTTGGCTCTAGAGCAGGCCAGCAGGGCCGAGACTGAAATCTCGCGTGGACATTGGCGCGGGCCGCTGCATGGAATTCCGCTGGCATTGAAAGACCTCATCGATACCGCCGGTATTCGCACCACTGCCGCCAGCGCTTTGTTCGCCGACCGGGTCCCAGCGGAGGATGCTGAAGTCGTTCGGCGACTGAAAGATGCTGGAGCCGTCCTATTGGGCAAACAGAACCTGCACGAATTCGCTTATGGCGGCAGTTCGATGGTCAGCAATTATGGAGAGGTTCACAACCCCTGGGATCCCGCGCACATTGCGGGAGGCTCGTCGGGCGGCTCTGCGGCTGCCGTGGCTGCCGGCCTCTGTTACGGCGCCATTGGAACCGATACTGCTGGTTCGGTTCGCGAACCCGCAGCGTTATGCGGAATCGTCGGTCTGAAGCCGACGTATGGACGCGTAAGTACTCGTGGCGTAATCCCACTCTCGCCCTCGCTCGATCACGTAGGCCCGATTACGCGCACGGTTTTGGATGCCGCGCTGATGCTACAAGCGATTTCAGGCTTCGACACAAAAGATCCGCGCAGCGCGGATATGCCGGTAGCCGACTACGTCGCCGCTTTTCGCGGCGGATCGCAGCGAATGAGGATCGGCGTCCCCCGGAAATTCTTCTACGACGAACTTGATGCCGAAATTGCGTCCGCGGTGGAAGAGGCGCTCGGTGTACTCCGAGCCCTCACGGGCAATCTGTCCGAGATCGAGCTTGATGTTCCTACCGACCGCAAGCTGCAAAGTGCGGAGTCGTATGCCTACCATGCAGAATTCGTCTCCCGGAACCCGGAGCTGTATCGACCGGAAACGCTCCGCCGCATCCGCACGGGCGAGGGCATCAGTAACGCGGAGGTTGAGCAGCGGCTTCGCGAGCTGAAAGAAATTCGCTGCGAGATCGATAAGGTGTTTGAGGCTGTAGACGTCCTTATAACTCCAGCTACGCCGGTTGCCGCACCTACGGTTGCCGAGCTGAAGCGGAGCCCAGAGCTTCTCCGGCCACGGGAGATGCTACTGCTGCGCAATACTCGCCCGGTAAATGTGTGGGGACTGCCGGCGATCTCGATCCCGTGCGGATTTACGACCGCGGGTCTTCCAATTGGGCTGCAGATCATTGGTCCGCACTGGCGAGAAGACAGAGTTCTACAGCTGGCGTATGCCTACGAGCGAGCCACGGCTTGGCACAAGCGCATTCCTGCGTTGGTCCAGGCGTAGGGGCGTTCGATTTACTGGCCCGCGTGCTGTCCGGCCTGAAACAGCGTCCACGGGCCCGACTTCATGTCACGAAGCACGGGCGCTTCCCAGGAATATTCCGGGTGCGTGGTCAAGAAATCCTTGGCGATGAAATCCTGGCCGCAAGGGTGCCCCGCGCGCGCCTGAAAACTCATGCGCTGAGCCAGGTTGCTGTCGGTCGCCTTGCCTTGGACCGCGCCGCCGGGATAATAAGGTGCCCAGTCCCAGAGTTTCACACCCCGCGGAGAGGCGTCGGTGTGACCGCACAGGCTGCGCTCATCGGCATGTGCCTGCTTTTCGAAGCTGTCGAAATGATCTGCGATGAAACTTTCCGCCATGGCGACGTCGATTTTTCCCTTGGACTGCTTGATCAGCTGCTCCCAGCGGACACGCCGCGCGTTGGGAGAAGTGGAGACGTCGTTGAAATCGAAGCCCGTAGTCTCACCTCTGATCACCGCCGGGTCGCGGGCAAAATTTGAACTCACAAAATATCCATCTTTCGTCCGCCACATGGGCGTGTGCTTCAAGCCCAGCTCAAGGTATCCAATCTCGCCCGTCTTGCGGTCTCCGATCAGCCAGTCGTTGGCATAGCCGCCATTGTTTCCGTCGCGCATGATTCGGGCGTAGTCGTCAATCGAATTTGCATATTGCAGAGCTTTGCGCGAGCGAACGAACTCCGGCTTGCCTTGCGGATCCCAGCCGATAAATTGAGCGATGGTCGTTTCCGTCACCATGATTCCGGCGGAGTTCACGCCGAAGTCGTCGTCGCTGGTAATGACCCCCGGAAATCCATCCATCAAAATGCGATTCCCGTGCTCGGGGACGATGTCGAAAACCATAACCCAGCGCGAGCCGACAAGGTAGCTGGTCCAGTTGTTGTGCGCAATTACGATCTGGTGATCACGAGTGTAACTGCCAGTAGCGACGAATGCGCTGCAATTGCCCGGACTCGACAACTTCGGCGCGCCCGCAACGTGCTGCTGCTGGTCATACCAAGGCACGTAGTAACCGGGGAGTTCTTCGAAGGCGTTGAGCGCAACCAGATCGTCGATATCCATGGCGACGCCCTGGGCCTTGAGTCCCTCAACGATGCCAGTGAGTTCCTGCTGATATTCCGCATCAATTTTCGGCCAAAGCATTTCATGCGCGGCTTTCCTGAAAAACTCCCAGTCGTGCCTGGTGACATGAGTGTCCTCGAGTTTGATCGTCTCGAAGGCGTCGGCAATCTCGCGAGCTAGCAGGTAGCCGTGCTGGAATCCGATGTGCTCGGGGGGACCCTCGAGGTGGACATAGGTCCATCCGCCTTGCTGAAACTTGTAGGCATTCTGCAAACGAGGATCCGCTGAAGTCTGCGCGGCTGCGCTCGGTTGCGGTGATGCGGCTGAGCGATCGAGTGATAGCAAAAACATCCCCAGGCAAAAGGCAATTAGAGCAAAAACTATTCCGCTCGCAGTTTGTACGGGGCGACTCATAGTTGTCCTCCGGGTTCACGCGTGTTCGTTTTGAGTGCATGCGGATTATACGCGCAGAGACGGCCGCCGGTCCCACGTCTTCTCTTTGACTGTCACCGCGGTTGTTAGTATGTTCTGGTGCCACTTAAGCGTGCAAACGAAAGTCGACTCACGATCCTTCGATCTGACGCGCTCCTGCGCATTCCGTGGCTGATTCATGGATTCAGCACGCGGGTCGGCGGATTTTCCCGTCTTTACGGCGGCAACGCTCTCAATCTTGGGTTCACTAACCACGATTCGCGCGGCGCAGTTGAACGCAACCGCGTAGCTTTCTTATCGCGATTAGGCGCCACCGATGATAAGAAGCCTTGGCCACTCGTCACCCTGCGGCAAATTCACTCCGATCTCATCCACTGCGTGGATCAACTTCCGAAGCAACCATTGGTCGGTGATGGCCTCGTCACCCGCACGCCGGGCATTCTCCTCGGCATCCGAACCGCAGATTGCCTGCCGGTCATTTTGGTGGATATGAAGCAGAAGGCCGTGGGAGTATTCCATGCGGGCTGGCGCGGTACGGTTAAGCGCATTGTTGAAAAGGGAGTGGGAGAAATGCGGCGCTGGTTTGGTACGCTGCCGAAGAATGTCAAGGCGGCGATCGGCCCCGGAATCCACGGCTGCTGTTACGACGTTGGACCTGAGGTGCGACAGCAGTTCGAATCGCAGTTCGATTATGCCGAGCATTTGTTTCGCGAGGTCAAAGAGTCGGATCCGGTTCGCGAAAAATATCCGTTGCTGTTTCTGACGGCTCGTGCTCCGGGTCACGGTGAGCTGCCACCGAAAATCTTTCTGGATCTGGTTGAGGCGAACCGGCGTCAGATGATTGCCGTCGGCGTTTTACCGAAAAACATCAACGCATCGATGCTGTGTACGGCCTGTCGTCCGGACCTGCTCTTTTCGTATCGCGCGGAAAAAGGAATCACAGGACGAATGATGGGCGTAGCAGGAATCCGGGAATCGCTCCCCCGAAAACTCTGAGAAGCTCTGCGAGAGCAGTGGAGTTTTAGTTATCGCACGGGCTCGGGCCGAAGCTCCTCTGCCACCGCCGCATCGAGATGCTGAAGGGTCTGTTCGACCGTGAGCGAGTACATTTCCCGGTCTGCCCCTTCGCCGGATTCGAGTGCGGTTTTTAGGTAATGCCCGGCAATCTCTATGGCAAGGCGATCTGTGATCAACTTTCCGGTACGCTTCTGATACTCCACCCACGCGGGATGCGGCAGCGCAATCCAGACCGGATGACCGTCTACTAAGAACTTGATGTCTACCGCATCCGCGTGCCGCGTAGCAATGGCCACGATCAGCGCCTGATAAATGCAGTGCGCCTCTTTATTGGTCCAGCGGTCCACGGCATGAAATTCTTTGTACATGTCCTCAAAAGACTATATCGAACCAGACAATTGGGGCAAACTACAGGGCTCCGGGGTTAACTTTACCGATACAGGTGTGGTGTCCGGGCCCAGCGCGGACCGGAGAACTTTTAATCTCTTTTTAACAATCCATTATTTCATAATGCATCGAAATTGAGTCCCGCTCGGAAGTCCCGGAGTAATCTGAGACCGGAAAGGATGTTCAGAAATGCATAGCCACCACAAAATCGCGCGGCTGGGTTTGGCCCTTATAAGCCTCACTTTTGCTCTTGCCTGCAATTCCAATAAGTCACTGAAACCGGCTGAGTCCTCGGGAGGAAGCAACTCGATTATCGGGGCTGGCAGCACCTTCATCTACCCGATCATGACCCGCTGGATCAGCACATTCCAGGCTAGCCATCCTGGAGTACAGATCAATTATCAATCGATCGGCAGCGGAGGAGGGATTCAGCAACTCAAACAGAGGTTGGTTGATTTTGGGGCGAGTGATGCACCCTTGGATGACGAGCACCTGAAGGAAATGCCGGCTCTGGTTCAGATCCCAGAGAGCGCCGGGCCCGTCTGTATCACGTATAATCTGCCGGAATTAAAGAGCCCGCTGAAACTGAGCGCGGCTACCCTGTCTGGCATTTTCCTGGGCAAGATCAGAACCTGGCAGGACCCGGCGGTGAAAAAGGATAACCCTGGCGTGTCTCTGTCGAACAATCCAATTGTGGTTGCGCACCGTTCCGACGGGAGCGGCACAACAAATATATTCACCACATATCTTGCGAAGGTCAGTCCTGAATGGGCCAAGCAGGTGGGAAAAGGAATTTCGGTGAGTTGGCCGACTGGTCTGGGCGGGAAAGGCAGCGAAGGTGTGACCGGCGTGATCAAACAGACTCCGGGCGCTATTGGATACGTCGAACTGACTTACGCCAAGGAAAACAATCTGCCGGTTGCTCAGATTCGCAATCAAGCGGGAAACTGGGTAGACCCCAGCCCCGCAAGCACAACCGCGGCGATTGACGCGTTCAGTGAAGACTTGGCAAAGGACGTGCGAACTCCAATTGTTGACCCTCCCGCTTCGGCTCGCGATGCCTATCCCATTTGCGGTTTGACGTACTTGCTCGTGACCAAACAAGGTAAGGACGCGAAGAAGACCGAGGTCGTGAAGAACTTCGTTCAGTACATCATCACGGATGGTCAGGCTTCCGCGGAGGCGCTGGCTTACGCAAAGCTTCCGCCGACGCTGGCAGACCAGGATCAAAAGTTGCTGGGCGAGGTTGTGGCCGGTGGGCAGCCTGTTCAAGCAACCTCGACTTCAGCAAGGAAATAGTTCGCGGGTAGGATGCCGGGTTCATTGGGCGCGGACGGTTCGTCCTGGATTATCATTGATCCTCTGACGTCTACGGCCTGCGATGAAAAACCTCGGCATCCTTCTCTCCGGGCGTGGTTCGAATTTCGAAGCCATCGCCAAGAATGTCGCCGCGGGTCGAATTCCCGACGGTCGCGTTGCCGTCGTCATTTCCAACCGAGCGGATGCGCCGGGGATTGAAACCGCTCGTGGACTCGGACTTCTTTCGCTCATAATTCCATCGCAGGGGAAAGAGCGGGCTGAGCACGATCGCGAAGTGGTGGCTGCACTGCAGCAGCACAAGGTTGACCTGATCTGCCTTGCCGGATACATGCGGTTGCTCTCACCCTGGTTCGTGCGACAGTTCCCTCGCCGCATTCTCAACATTCATCCGTCTTTGTTGCCCGCTTTCCCCGGCCTGGAGGCTCAGGAACAAGCCTTTGCCTATGGCGTGAAGGTTTCAGGCTGCACCGTGCACTTCGTGGACGAGGAACTCGACCACGGGCCCATCATTCTGCAAAAGGCGGTCGCCGTACTCGACACGGACGATGAACACACCCTCGCCGCCCGCATCCTTGAGCAGGAGCACATTGCGTATAGTGAGGCGATCAAGATTGTGCTCGAGGGAAAATTTGAGATTGTGGGGCGGAAGCTGATAACTGGAACTGTCAAATCCGCATAGCCCAGCCGCCGCGAAGCCTCGAATTGCGGATGACCTTCGCACATTGCTTATAATCAAAACTGCATGCCAAACTTCGCTCCGGTTGACGAGCAGTTAGCCTACATAAGAAAGGGCAGCGCGGAAATCATTCGCGAGGGCGAGCTTCGAGCTAAGCTGGAGAAATCCCGCGCCACCGGTAAACCGCTGCGGGTCAAGCTGGGGATGGACCCTACCGCGCCGGACTTGCATCTTGGGCATACTGTCGTGCTTCGTAAGTTGAAACATTTTCAGGATCTCGGTCACACGGTTATTTTTCTGATCGGAGACTTCACCGGGATGATCGGCGATCCCACGGGCCGCTCCGCTACGCGTCCGCCGCTCTCGCGCGAACAGATTGAACAGAACGCGGAAACTTACAAGGCGCAGGTTTTCAAGATTCTCGATGCAGAAAAGACCGTCATTGATTTCAATCGCCGCTGGTTTGCGAAGTTTACTGCCGACGACTTCATTCGCCTGGCCGCGAAATACACGGTCTCGCAGATGCTCGAGCGCGAGGATTTTCACAAACGCTTCCTGGAAGAAAAGCCAATCGCAGTACACGAACTGCTCTACCCACTAGCGCAAGCGTACGATTCGGTCGCACTTGAAGCAGATGTAGAACTCGGCGGAACCGACCAGAAATTCAATCTTCTTGTGGGACGCGAATTGCAACGCGCTTATGGCCAGGAGCCGCAAATCGTACTGACCACGCCGATTCTGGAGGGCCTTGATGGCGTCCAGAAGATGTCGAAGTCGCTGGGCAATGCAATCGGCATCCACGAGCTGCCGCTCGAAATGTATGGGAAGGTCATGTCGATTTCTGATGAGGTCATGTGGAGGTACTACGAGTTGCTGACGGACGTGTCGATGGGAGAAATCGAAACGATGAAGCGCGAGACACATCCCATGCAGGCAAAGAAAGAGCTCGCTCGACGCATTGTTGCGGATTTCCATTCTGTAGATGCTGCTGCGAAAGCTGGCGAGGATTGGGCGAAGCAGTTCCAGAAGGATGAAGTGCCGGAACAGGTGGAAGAAGTGCAAGTAAAGGCCTCAGATGTTTTAGCGAGACCTGACGGTGCGCCGAAAGACAGAATTGCGGAACTACAGGAATCCGGGCAGTTCCGGATTAAGCTCGACCGGTTGCTCCTCGCGGCCGGCCTCGCTGAATCGGTGAGTGACGCAGCCCGCAAGATAAAGCAGAAGGCAGTGAAAGTTAATGGTGAGCTGAAAATGGAACCAGTCATATTCTTGGAGACGAGCAAGGGCGTCACCGTTCGCGTGGGCAGGAGAATCAAGAAAATCCGCTTTGCTTAAATCTTCCGCTATCAGGAGACGAGAATGAAGAATTTCATGACAATGCTAAGCGTTCTGGCATTGACATCGGTATTTTCGACCTGGTCGTTCGCCGACAGCGGCGCCGCTACCTTTAAAGCCAAGTGTGTCGTGTGTCACGGAGCCGATGGCAAAGGTGAAACCCCCACGGGCAAGAGCCTGCAGGCGCGTGATCTCGGCTCCGCCCAGGTGCAGAGTCAATCGGACGCCGAGCTGGCGGGCATCATTACCAACGGCAAAGGCCAGATGCCAAGTTTCGAGGGCAAATTGACTGCGGATCAAATCAAGGACGTCGTGAAATACATCCGTACGCTGAAACGCTGACGGGAACCAACCCGCATCGCCTCAAGTCTGCTCGCGATGTGAACTTTTTCGCTGCGGAGAGGCAAACTTCGACTCGGTGCCGCGCATCGAACTTCGTTAACCTTCTCGTCTATCGGACTGCAGATGCCGCTCGGAGGTTAGATTTCGAATGCAAGGCGACGATCCACAAAAAGACGGACATCCGAAACAAGTGGACGACAATTCCGGCGTTTCCCGCCGCGACTTCCTGAAAATTTCCACGATTTCAGCGGCGGCTGTACCGATTCTTGGAACCAAAGTTGTGCAAGCCGCGGGTCAGCCGGTGAAGGTTTATGGCCCGGGCAAAGTTCCCGTCGAACTCACTGTCAACGGCCAGAAACATACTTTGCAGCTTGAGCCGCGTGTTACTTTGCTGGACGCGTTGCGCGATCAGCTTGATATCACCGGCGCCAAGCGGGTGTGTGATCGTGGCGAGTGCGGGGCTTGCACTGTTCTGCTGGACAACCGGGCTGTCTATGCATGCTCGGTTCTGGCGATCGAGGCGCAAGGCAAGTCAATCACCACGGTCGAGACGCTGATGCAGGGCGAAACCCTGCATCCCATTCAGCAGGCGTTCGTTGACAACGACGCTTCGCAATGCGGTTTCTGCACGCCGGGGTTCGTGATGGCGTTCAAGGCGTTTGTTGATCAACATCCTAATGCGAGTCCTGAGGAGATTCGTCGCGGCCTGAGCGGGAATCTTTGCCGATGCGGCACCTACCACGGAATCCAGCTTGCCATTGCGCAGATGGCGCAGAAAGGAGCCTGAGGCATGCCCGACTACGATTGGCCAGATGCAGAACATCGGAGTCTAATCGGCAAGCGTATTTCTCGCGTGGACTCACCCGTTAAGGTTTCCGGCCGCGCCAAGTACACCCACGACTATCACGGCGCGAACATGCTCTTCGGCAAGGTTCTACGCTCGCCTTACGCGAAAGCGAAGATCGTAAGCATCGATACCAGCGCGGCGGAAAAACTGCCCGGCGTAAAAGCAGTCGAGATCATTCAGAAGCCTGGCAGCACGGTTCCATGGGCGGGGGATGAAATCGTCGCAGTCGCCGCGGTTGATGAATCCACTGCGGAGGATGCGGTTCGCCTGATCAACGTTAAGTATGAGCCTATGCCGTATCTGGTCAGCGACGCAGAGCCTCCCGCTGGCGTCGGTGAGGCCGCCGGGCCCATGAGCCAAGATGATATAGACGACGCCATCAGCAACCAGGTGCCTGATGCTCAGTTGACTAAATATCTGCAACAGTACGGCGTGAGTTTCAAGGTTGACGACGACTTCCTGAAAGACATGGAGGGTGAGAGCGCTTCTGATGCGGTTCTTGCGGCCATCCGGCAAGCTCCCTATCATGCGGCGACAGGCGGCGGCCATTCCAACTATCAAAAGACTGCGGCCCAAACCAGCGGCGATCCGGATAAAGCGTTCGCGGAGGCCGACGTCGTGTCTGAAGGTCTCTACGGCGCACCCGTGATCGTTCACTGTTGCCTCGAACCGCACGGTTCGGTGTCGGAGTGGACCGACAAAGATCATCTGTTCACCCACATCTCGACGCAAAATGTTTCTGGCATTGCGGCACAAATGGCGGAGCCGCTGGGAGTGTCGGCAGCCAACATTCGGATTCACCAGGACAACATCGGCGGCGGCTTTGGCAGCAAGTTTGCCGCTGATCGATGGGACATCGCCGCTGCCCGGCTGTCGAGGAAAGCTGGCGGAAAGCCGGTACGGATCATGTTGGAACGTGATGCGGAATTGAAAGTCGCGGGCGCGCGTCCCTCGGCATACGCTCGGGTGAAAGTGGCGGCGAAAAAAGATGGCACCATCACCGGATGGCAGTCGCAATCCTGGGGGACCGGCGGCCCCGGCGGAGGCGGCATGCCGCCCATCCCGTACGTTTTCGGCATCCCTAATCAGCACAAGGAACATACCGCCATTCGCAACAACATCGGCCCGGCCCGCGCCTGGCGTGCTCCCAATCATCCGCAGGCAGCCGTCATCAGCATGGGAGCGTTGGACGATCTTGCCGCCAAGCTCAACATGGATCCGCTCGATCTCTGGCTGAAGAATCTCGAGATTACTGGGCCGCGACAGGACGTCTACCGCGAAGAACTGGCGGTCGCTGCCGATTTGATGGGATGGAGAGAAAAGTGGCGTCCGCGTGGTCAGAATGTTTCTGGAAGCATCGCACGCGGGCTCGGGCTTTCAATTCATACCTGGGGCGGGCGCGGTCACGCGAGCGATTGCGATCTCACCATTCATCCCGACGGCTCGGTCGACATAAAAATGGGAACGCAGGACCTCGGCACCGGCACTCGCACCACGATTGTGATTGTCGCGGCTGAGACGCTGGGTATTCCGATCGAAGCGATCAATCTTTATATCGGAGACACGCTCTATCCTCCTTCTGGAGGCTCGGGTGGTTCAACCACTCCGGGCGGAGTCAGCTCTTCTACGCGGCGCGCCGCTGTGGATGCCAGCGAAGCACTGTTTGCGAAAGTTGCTCCCGTCCTCAACGCGCAGCCTGAGGATCTGGAATGCGTGAACGGCAGGGTGCGTGTGAAGAGCGACCCAAACCGGTCGTTAGACTGGAAACAGGCTTGCTCGAAGATGGGTGCCGTGGCGCTTACGGCCCGCGGACACAACGATCAAATTCCCGGCAAGAATCGTCCCGACCTCACCAACAGCGGCGTTGGCGGAGTGGGAATGGCTGACGTTGAAGTGGATACGGAGACGGGCGTCGTAACCGTAAAGAAAATGGTAGCGGTGCAGGACTGTGGACTCATCATCGACCTCAAGACCGCTGAGAGCAGTTGCTATGGCGCACTCACTATGGGCATCAGCTACGCGCTGTTCGAAGAAAAAATAATGGACCAGACGACCGGACACATGCTGAATCCGAATATGGAGTTCTACCGATTAGCTGGGCTCAATGATATTCCCGAACTCGTGGTTCACATGATGACGGGCAAAGGTTACGACGAGCGCGGTGTAATCGGACTGGGCGAGCCGCCGGTGATTTCTCCGGGAGCCGCGATTGCGAATGCAGTGGCCAATGCAATCGGCGCTCGCGTTTCGATTTTGCCGATAACGCCCGACAAAATTCTCGCGGCGCTGAGCCAAAAAGATATGTCGCAGAAGGCAGGTGCGTAATGCGACCGTTTGAATATGCGAGTCCGACCACCCAAGAACAGGCAGTTGGACTTCTCGGTGCCGCTTGGGGGCAGGCTGAAGTCCTGGCCGGAGGCACCGATTTGCTGGCTTTGATGAAGGATGACGTTGTTCACCCCAAGCGTCTGGTGAACATCAAGCAGATCAAGGAAATGCGCGGAGTTACGTCCGGGCCCAAGGGAGTTCGCATTGGTGCGCTCACCACCCTGAGCGAACTGGCCGACAATGTGAATGTAGTCAAGGACTATCCGGCGTTGGCTGACGCCCTCCACGATGCCGCCAGCCCGCAGATTCGCAACCTGGCCACGATCGGCGGCAATCTGTGCCAGCGTCCGCGCTGCTGGTATTTTCGGGGAGGCTTTGGGCTGCTGCCCAAGGGCGAGTCGGGCAAGGACCTCGTCACTGGAGGGGAAAATCGTTATCACGCGATACTCGGGAACGACGGCCCTGCTAAATTCGTGAGTCCCTCTACCATTGTTCCAGTGCTGGTCTGCTATGGTGCCTCGATCCGGTTGGTTGGGCCGAACGGTTCGCGCGAACTGCCGTTAGAGCGGTTTTATGTGATTCCGAAGAGCGAATCTGGGCGCGAGCACGACCTGAAGCCGAATGAAATCCTTGCGGAAGTAATTCTGCCTGCGCCCCGCGAAATGAGAGTCTCGCACTACGAGATTCGGCAGAAGCAGGCTTTTGATTGGCCGCTGGCTGTGGCCGCAGTCGGTCTGACTATGAATGGATCGGCGATCCAGTCTGCACGAGTCGTGATTGGTTATGTTGCGCCTATACCATGGCGCTCCGCCGAGGCTGAGCGTTCGTTAGCAGGAAGGAGCACCACCGAGGATATAGCCAAAGCTGCGGCAGATGCCGCGCTGCAAAACGCAAAGCCGCTCAGCCACAATGCTTATAAAGTTCAACTGGCGAAAGTCGCGGTAAAACGAGCCATCTTGAAAGCGGCGTCGGGAGGTGTCGCGTGATCGGACGATCATCTGTTCGAGAATCTGACCGCTTCAACACTAATCATCCGGACCTCTGCCCCGCCCTGCGCTGGAAGGCACAATTCATCCTGACCGAGCCTGATCCGACTGTGCCTCCCTCGAATGAAGGATTGTTTTGGTGCATCCACACTCAGACCTGCATCGGGCCCGACGGAAAATTGGCGGAGCCGGGCAACTGCTCGTCTTCTCGCCGAAAATGTCACGGCAAGGGAAAATGTGGATAGATATTTGAACATACCTGCAAGTGCAAAGTGCCGCGGTACTGGTGGATAATGAGTACAAGACGGGCAGGGCCTTGGTTCCATTGGCTCGGCTTGATTGTGGGGTTACTCATGAGGCAGTCGTTTCGGGCTTTCAAAATTGCTGCTATCGCGTCTCTCGCGTTTTACCAGGGTATCGCGCAAACTTCCCCCTCTGCTGCTCCGGCGGCCAGCAATGATTATTCCTTCAGTGTTTCCACGACTCAGCCGTGGACCGATACCGGCTTGGAGCTTCAGACCGGAGACGTCCTCGACATCAGCGCTAGTGGTACGCAGAAATGTGATCCGCAGGGAGTCAGTGGCGCGTCCACCCAGGGTCTCCCCATCGCGAACGCGCTCCCAGGAGCGCTGATCGCCAAGCTGCAGGCGCAAGGAAGTCCGGTCCTCATCGGCAATAGCAAAGAGGTTAAGGTTGACGCTCCCGGCCAGCTTTTTCTTGGAATCAATGCCGGAGGCACGCCACCGTGCCAGGGAAGTTTTGCGGTCAAAGTCCATCGCCCGGCGCAGGGAGCTTCGAGTCGTGGAGGTGTCCTCAAGCAACAACTGGCAACCGCCGCTGAGATTTTCGCTGCTGGACAATTCGGCGTCGGCTCGGCGAATAACACCGCGACCCCAGCTCTGAAAATCTCAGACGCCCCTCTGGATGCTGGCCTTCGCAAGGACATCGACGGTCTGCCCCGCCGCGTCAATGATCAGTTCAAGAACCTCGGAGACATGGCGAATTTCGTTATTGTCGGCTCAGAGAAGCAGGTCCAGAGCGCGCTCGATGCTGCCAACTTTCATGTAGCCGACACCAGCAACAAAAAGGCTGTTTTTGAGGCCGCGCTGACGACGTATGAAAGCAAAGACTACCTGGCAATGCCGATGAGCACGCTCTACCTGTTCAACCGTCCGCAGGATTTCGGATATGAGCAAGCCGAAGCCATTGCCATGGTCGCGAGCCGGCATCACTTCCGTTTGTGGAAGGCGCCATTTACGTGGAGTGGACAAACCGTGTGGGTGGGTGCGGGAACACATGACATTGGCTTCGCCAAAGACAAGCGCAACGGAAACGTTACCCACAAGATTGATCCCAACGTCGATGGCGAGCGGGAAAATATTGGCAGCAGCCTGCAGAAGGGAGGCAAGGTGAAGAGTATGTCTTACTATCTCCCGCCTAACCCCGTGCAAGATGCGAAGAATGCTACGGGCGACGGCTACCACTCGGATGGACGGATATTGGTCGTCTTCATGCAATGATGATCGATCAGGCCTTGGGTCGATGGTCCAACGCTAACCTGCTCCCTATGAGATAATTTTTATGAGGAAATTATGGCTGAACGCACGGTTTTCTGCGTCAAGTTGCAGAAGGAACTTCCCGGCTTGGATGAGCCACCCTTTGACACGGAATTTGGAAAGAAGATTTATGAGAACGTCTCGCAGCAGGCCTGGCAGGGTTGGACAGAATTCTGCAAAATGCTGCTGAACGAGTATCGCCTCAATCCAGCTCGCCGCGAGGACCAGGAGGCGATCGTCAAACAGATGGAGCAGTATTTCTTCGGCGAAGGCGCTGCTCCACCGAAGGAGTACGTGCCGCCAGTTCAGAAGTAAGGGATGTAAAGTTCGTTTTGCTGGCCGCAGTACTTTGTTTATCTCACAAACACCGCGCAGGCTACCGAGAAAATGCTCGATTCGTATCAGGGCATCGCTTCAGCGATGCCGTAGCTCCTGTAAAATCAGCCCCGCCTTCAGGCGCTGCCGCTAGCGACATCATTTGTACAGCACCTTACTAGTGCTCCAGTATCCACTGCGAAACAAATTTCAGAATCTCGGGCGTATCCGGGTCCCAGAGCGTAGTGTGGCGGGTGTTTGGAAACACCTGGTATTGCCGATCGTTTGTTCCGGCAGCCCCTTTTGTTCGGGCCAGAACCTCGCAGTCTTTATGGCTAACGATCACATCTTTTCCTCCTTGCGCGATGAGAGTAGGCACAACTAAGTTAGGCGCGATTTCGCTCTTCCAATTCTTTGCCAGGTGTTTGATATCCCACAAGTAGCCGAAGCTCACTTTCTTGTAGGCGAGCGGGTCGGTGCGGCGCTCGGCGATGAACTGTGGGTCCCGTGAGCTTTTTTCGAGACGTTTGCCTACTAAACTGATGACCGGGGTTCGATGGGCAAAGAGAAGATAGGGCAACAAATCCAAATTCCCTATCTTGAAAAGTTGATGCTCGTTCACATCGATGGCTGGCGCTAGAAGGATGAGGCCACTGATTTGATCACTATTTTTTCGAACGTAATTCAGAGCAAAGGCTCCTCCCATACTCTCGCCCAGCAGGTAAATCTTGGCGCCAGGCCATTCATTTTTCACAAAACCGACGATCGACGAAACATCGTCTGCAGCCTGCACGGGAGTTCCGAGATAACCTCGACGTCCGCAAGAGAATCCATGGGCTCTGGCGTCAACAGCGTAAACGTGTATGCCTTGCGGGTTCAAAGCATCTGCGATGACTTTATACGGGCCGCCGTAATATCCAATTCCGTGAAGCACCACGACCACACGGTCGGTGGAGGCAGTTTTGACTGCGGGCCAGTAGCGGTAGAAAAGGCAGGTTCTGTCCGACGATGTCAGTATTCCATGTTTGTCAGGTACAGATTGGGAAAGCCGCTGCGCATCCGACACCGAGTTGACTGGCGGTGGCATTTGACCGGCCGCCACGGCGGAACTTAACGCGAATGCCATTGCGACAACGGCCAGCCACCATCCAGCCCCGCGGATAGGGGACGTTTGCAGAACCTCCGACGCAGCTTGCTTTTTCGCCATTTCGCCTCACCTAGTAACCAGCAGGGTGTTACCTTGCTTGATACATGTTTACCGCATTGTTACCTTCATTTCATCGTCCCTTAACATTCCCGCGATACAAATCAAGGTATGGATCCGCCCGTCTACGATACGCTGATCCTTTCCGACGTCCACCTGGGGTCGGACACCAGCCGAGCGCGCGAGGCTACTTGCGTGCTCAAGGAAAATCGTTTCCAGCGCCTGGTCCTGCTAGGCGACATCTTCGCCGATCTTAATTTCCGCAGGCTGACCAAGGAACACTGGAAATTTCTCGGATACATCCGTAAGCTCTCCAATCCTAAACGCAAGTTGGAAGTGGTCTGGGTCGAGGGTAATCACGATCATGGCCTGGCCGACATCATGTCGCATCTGGTCGGGATTCGGGTGTATCAGGAGTACGCGTGGGAGTATGCCGGCCTGCATCACCTGGCCATTCATGGCCATCAGTTTGACCGGCTCCTGGCCAATAACCTTCGTCTCAATTATTTTGGCACGCTGTTTTATCTGCTTTTGCAGAGGCTCGATTTAAAGGGCAAACCAGTAGCCCGCTTCATTGACCGCGTCAACACCCGCTGGCTGCGCATGTCGCACAAAGTGGCGTCAGGGGCGCTTTTCCACGCCCGGCTGCACAACGCCGACCGCATTTTCTGCGGCCATACTCACGAGGCTATGCACCAGGAGAAAGATGCCATCCAATACTACAACGCCGGCGGGTGGGTGGACGAAAGACTCACCTACATCACGATCGACGCGGCGGGAGTGCGGATTCATGAATATCACCATCGTCCTGAGCTTGATGAGTCCGGCAAAGAACAAAGCGACAGAGATTCGCTGGTTGAACTACCCGAAGATGCAGAGTACGAAAACATTGGCAGCTGATGCCGGTCGGCTCGGCAAAGCCCGGGCAGGAGACGCTTGCGCAAACTGACCATCGTTTTCCACCACGCCGGGGGCGGACACCGCAGCACCGCCGACGCCCTGAAGGCTACTCTCGAAGTACAGGACCGGCCCTGGGAAGTCAGTCTCTTGAACATCCAGGAATTGCTTGCTCCTCTTGACGTGCTTCACCGCGTCACCGGCCTGCACATTGAGGATACTTACAACCTCATTCTCCGAAAAGGTTGGACGCGGTTCACGCCGCAACTCCTGAAAGTTTTACTGCGAACAATCCGCTTCTCACGTCCCTGGCTGGTGAAGGCTCTGCGAGCTTATTGGGCGCAACATCCGGCAGATCTGGTGCTCTCGGTAATTCCGCACTTCAATCGAGCTCTCGCCGGGAGCCTGCGCTCAGAAGGCACTCCGTTTGTGACTCTGCTCACCGATCTGGCGGATTACCCGCCCCACTTTTGGATCGAGCCAGAGTCTCAATACATGATTGTCGCCACCGAACGGGCCAGGCAGCAGGCCCTAAGCATGGGCCATTCTTTGGACCGCATCTTTGAAACATCAGGAATGGTTTTGAAGCCGAGATTCTATCAAACGACCGCCATCGATCGCGTCTCCGAACGCAAGCGCCTCGGCCTTGAGCCCGATCGCGCAACTGGCATTGTGCTTTTCGGAGGCCACGGGTCTCGGGTGATGATTGACATTGTCAGGAGACTGGACGAGAGCGACAGTGGCGTGCAGTTGATTCTGCTTTGCGGACATCACCAGCAACTGGCCACGCAGCTCTGTGGTTTGAAAACGAAAAAGCCGATCCTGGTTCAAGGCTTCACTGCAAATGTTGAATCCTACATGGCGTTGGCTGATTTCTTCATTGGGAAGCCGGGGCCCGGCTCGATCAGCGAAGCCCTGCAGTTCCATTTGCCCGTGATCGTCGAATGCAACGCCAAAACGCTGCCGCAAGAGCGCTACAACGCGCAATGGGTCACCGAAAAGGGATTCGGGATTGTCGTGTCCAGTTTCCGGGAAATTGCGGCTGCGGTGCAACGCTTACTTGAGAATTCGACTTTCAATCAACTTCGCCTCAACGCCAGCACATATTCAAATCGGGCGCTGTTCGAAGTGCCCGAGATCTTAGAACGATGCACGAATCGCTGTGCCACTCCAACTCGCATCGAGACTCTGGTTTAAACGAGTGCGAAAAGAGTAATAAATCGGCGTTTAGGTTTTGAAAGGGCGACGGATTCGCGCTTTCTAAAAATGAACCACGATCCCTGTCGAGATCCGAACATTATTCTGGGTGTTGCTGAAGAAGCGGGTTTGCAGCAAGTCGCCTTGCACGCGCCAACTGATCAGCGGGATCAAATGGTAGTCGATGCCGCCTCCCAGAGCGTAAGCGAACGAGGTGTCCGAGCTGGACAACAGAGACGAACTCTCGCTGATGTGCGCAGCGCCGATTAAGGCATGCGCGAACGGCCGAACCTTGCCCACGGAAACTGAGACTCGCGGTCCGAATAAGAAGCTGTGAATATTGGTGCTTGCGCTCAGAGTAGAGCAGGATCCGCCGATGACTGCGGTGCATGTGGGATTCACAGCCAGGGGAACGGACCCATAGTGACCGCTGAAATCGGCTACCAGTCCAATAAACGGGAAAACTTTGCCTTCCACCGAACCATTCCAGCCATTCAGGTTCGTGCGGCTGTTCGACACCAGGTCTGCACTCATGTAGGAATACCCGACGAAAACATTTCCACTGGGGAGCTGGGCGCAGCATGCACCTCCGAGTGCAAAAAGACTGAAGACGATTGCTATAATTTTATACACAGACGCATTCTCCCGCATTTTGAAATCCGGATTGTGTCTTGAAAGTACTTGGATGCATCCTGCGCGACGGCAGGATGCCGGAGATGCCCGCCTCTAAGCGGCCTCAAACATTTAACTGAATTTTCATAGTGCCGCAACTGCCTAACAAACATCCAACTAATATCATTAACAACTTCAAACCAAAACATTCTTAGAGTGAGCTGTATGGCCCGTTGAGCTTTCGCGGGCAGGATAAGGAGTGCAATTTGAAGTTAGATCTGGAAACCCGCGCAATCGATGATGTCACGGTTCTTTACTGCAGGGGCCGCTTTACCTATCGCGACGAAGCCACGGCATTTTCGCAAAAAATAGCCGAGCTTCTTCCGAATGCCCGGCGGGTCATAGTCGAGCTTAGCGGGTTGGAGGCTATTGACAGCGCCGGCCTCGGCGAGCTCGTGGTTGTGCATATGTGGATTCGAGCCAGTGGCTGCTCGCTGAAACTGGCCGGCCCCAACTCTCGGATTCGTCAGTTACTAGAGCTTACTAACCTGCTATCGGTTTTCGATGTTCATCCCACGCTGGATGATGCGCTCCTCGCATTCCGGCAGAACATAGCAACCAGAGCCTCGTTTCACGCTGCCTAGTGGGACGTGTCTAAACGTCGATCCATCGAGAAAGGTCCGCTTCCGACCAGGAGTAGAAATATCAATCCGAGGAGCATGCAGTAGTCTGTGCGCGCTTCGTGCGCGGTGGTCCAAAAGCCGGATTTGGACAATATCGGAATCTTGGTCGTAAATATCGCAACACTGATGTCGATAATTAGCGGAATCGCGGCCAGTCGTGTGAACAATCCGATGACTAAGAGCGTTCCGCAGAGTATTTCAACGATACCTACAAAGGGCGCGAAGAATTGCGGAGCGGGAATACCGATTTTTAGGAAGCGTCCCACGCCTAAAGTCGCGGGGAAGAGGAATTTTTGAATGCCCTCCGACAAAAAAACAACGCCAACCAACAGGCGGATCAGAATGGTGGCGCGTGGAGCATTCGTTTTGAGCAAGAGATTCGGCACGACCACCTTACGCATATTTCAGCAGAGCCATGAAACCAAAATCCATGTGCAGCTGCTGATGGCAGTGAAAAAGCGTATTTCCGGGATTGTCCGCGGTGAAGTCCACTTCCACAGTTTTATTAGCATTGACAACGACCGTATCCTTCAAAATGCCTGATGTAGCTTTGCCGTACACCTTCGTCAACTCGAAACTATGCCGATGCAGATGCAGCGGGTGGGCATCGTCGCTCTCATTGCGAAAGATCATGCGATAGCGTTTCCCGGCTTTCACCATCAGGGGGTCGGTGTGGGGATAAGACTTCCCATTGATGGTCCAGCGGTTGAAGCCTCCGTGGCCTCCGGGGATCTTCTTGAAGACTAAATCGAATTGGCCGTCGGGGGTGACAACACGGTTGGGTTCCTGACCAAACAGGGTGTAGTCCCACTGCGGCTTTTCTGGTTTCGTCCACTGTGGAGCGCCTTTTTGATTGGCATATTCCACGACCACACCAAAGCCGTGCTTGCGATCGTCATCGTCGGTTGTTCCCAGGATCCATATCCCGGGCGCATCCATGCTCACGAATGCGTCGACCCGCTCAGCCGCGCCGACCTGCAGCACCTTCACGATTTGCGATTTCGGTACCGGATTACCATCGAGCGCCACAACTTCGAATTGATGAGAGGGCAACGCCACATTCACGGTTTCTGTCGCGCTTGCGTTCAGGAAATGAAACAGAACGCGATCTCCTTTACGAACCCTGATCGGCTCGCCGTGTCCGAGAGCCTTGTCGTTAAACGAGAAGGCGCGATAGCCGACTTCGAGTCCGTTATTCGGCGGAGGAGGCGCGCTGCCCTCGTCCGATTCCTCCATTGAAGCGCTGTAGTAAGGTTCCCACTGATGCATTGCCAGGAAGACCTCACTGTCGTAATGTCCGGGATCATTCTTGGGCTCGATGTAAACGAACCCGAACTGGCCGCTGTAGAGGCTGCGATGAAGATCTTTCCCGGCAAAGGCGTGGCTGTGATACCAGCGCGTGCCGGTTGGCTTAGGAGTGAAGTTGTACCGGTGATGCGCGTGCGGTGGAAGGGCTGGACTGCCTTCCTCGGTGGCGCCGTCGGCTTCGACTGAAATCATCTGTCCATGCCAGTGGACAATTTCTTCGTGATCGGTGTCGTTGAAGACGTCGACGGTAATTGGGACTCCTTCCTTCATTCGCAGCAGTGGACCAGGAACTTGGCCGTTGTACCCAAACGTGTGGATCGTCTTGCCGGGAGCGATGTCAAAGGAGACCGGAGCGATGTGCAGAGTAAAATCGGCCTTGGCTTGCGGCACATTAGTGTTCGTGGCAAAAAGCCTGCGCGAAGCAAGACTTCCCAGCACCAGCCCTGTATTCTTCAGAAAATCTCGGCGTTGCATGTCTGACTTCTCCAGTCAACCACTCTGCGGAAAAACCTCTCTAGGAGCTGAAGGTTTGAAGGGGCACGGCTTCAGCCGTAGGTGACGACGTAATCAAGGCACGGCTGGAAGCCGTCGCCTTTTCAAACCTTAAACACCGAGTTGCCAGTTTTCCGCAGCCGCTACAGCGGCTCCGAAACAGCGTTCGGGGCCGCATAGTTCCCCGTTAGTGCGTACCAGCGGATCTTTAGCAATTCACCCAACATTCGGATGCCGTCCCGCAGCGGATGGATGCGTGTTCCCTCGCGATGCGACCACGCGACCGGGACCTCGCTTATGGTAAACCCGAACTTTTTAGCCAGGTAAAGCAACTCCGGATCGAATCCCCAGCGTTCGATTTTTTGCAATGGGAAAATGACTCGCGCGCTGCGCCGCGTGAAAGCCTTGAAGCCACATTGTGTGTCTTTGAAGCACAAGCCGAGGCTGACGCGTAACGCCAGGTTGAAAATTCGTCCGAATATCCTGCGATACAACGGCTGGCGTCGAATCTGTAAGCGAGTATCCACCCATCGCGAGCCGATGGCGATATCCGCACCCCTTGCGATTGCGGCAAACAGCTTGTCCGCCTCCTCAATCGGCGAGGAAAGGTCAGCATCGCTGAACAGCAAAATATCGCCCTTCGCGTGCAACATTCCGTTGCGTACGCTGTATCCCTTGCCCCGGTTCCCAGGATTCTCCAGCAGCCGCAGTACCGCATGCTTCCTCGCATATTCACAAACGATCTCGGCTGTATTGTCGCTTGATCCGTCATTCACCACGATGATTTCGACATTCCAATTGTTTTGCGTGGCGTGCGCGAGAATTGTTTCCAGCGTGGCCGCGATGCGCGCGCTTTCATTGTAAGCCGGCAGGATAATGCTGTATGTCGGAGCTTCCAAATCCAGATCTCAGATAAGCCATCAGCTATCAGCTATCAGCTTTCAGCTATGAGACGCTAGTGTCAAGGATTGTGGATTCAGAGTCAAACCTGCAGAATCAATGAAGGATGAGGGGACCGCCCAAAGTCGTTTTCTGAGAGCTGAAAGCTGACAGCCGATAGCTTCTACGCCACTCTGCGCTGCTTGTCCAGCATGGACAAGAACTCCGCTACCAGTTCTTCGTCCCACAGACCGCCACGAGCTTCCCGACGCATGGTAAAAGCAGCATGCTCGTGGCTGAGGGCTGGTTTGTAAGGCCGCGCCGTACGCAAAGCATCGTATACATCCACTACCTGGAGCACCCGCGGAAGCAGAGGGATTTCGTTCTTATGCAATCCATCCGGATAGCCGGTGCCGTCCGAGTGCTCATGGTGATTGCGGATGATAGGCAGCACCAGCCGCAATGACTTCAATGGCCGGCAGATATTTTCCCCGGTTATCGGATGCTGCTTCATGATGGCCCATTCTTCCTCGGTGAGATTCTTTCCCTTTTTCAGAATGTCATCGGGAACCGCGATTTTCCCCAGGTCGTGCAAATACCCGCCGCGCCGCAAGGCCACAATTGATTCTTCACTCAGGCCGAGATGCCGGCCCAGATTGCTGGCTTTCTCCGCCAGACGTTCACAATGACCTTCGGTATAGGGATCGCGGCTTTCTACGCTTAGGCCCAGGGTGCAAAGCACTGACTCGGCCGTCTCCAGTTCGTCGGTGAATTCTTTGATCTTGAGCAGCGACTTGACCCGGGCAAACAATTCTTCCGAAAAAATCGGCTTGTTGAGAAAGTCATCGGCCCCGGCTTCGATTCCCCGCAGCCTGTCTTCGCGATCGCTCAGCCCGGTAATCAGCACGAAAGGAATCAGCCGTGTGGCAGGGTTGTCCTTGACTTCGCGGCATAGCTCGTAACCCGATTTGCCGGGCATGACCACATCGGAAAGAATCAAGTCAGGAACCTCGCGCCGAATCTCGATTTCGGCCTGAGCCGCGTCCGGAACTCCAACCACCTCATATCCGCGCGTGGCCAGCAGTTCCCGCATCAGCATCATGGTGTCTGGATTGTCATCCACCACCAGCACCCGCGGAGCGCGACGCGGCGAAAGTTCTCCCATCTCTTTGTAAGACGCAGAATGACTGGACGGAGATGTCGGGAATTTATGGGGGCTCATCAGTACCGACCGAGCAAGAACTTTCTTTATTGTAACGGATTTAGTGAACACCTACTGACTATGCCTTGTTGTTCTCGCAAATACCTGTCCAGCTTTGGGACATGCCAAGACGCTGCATTTTTTTCCAGAAACTGTGGGTTACCGGGGTGCGGGATGCCCACTCGAATGCTTCACCACCACAAACAGCAACACCAGCACGACACTCGCCGCAATAAAAACGCCGCGCCGCCACCCATCGCGGATTTCCGGCGGCTGCATGAGATGTTTTGACAGGACCGCTCCAAGCGCCAAACCAGCCACCAGGCCGCCAATGTGAGCCGAGTTATCGATTCCCGGGAGCACGCCAAAGAACAAATTGTAGCCCGCGAACAAGAGCAAGCTTTTTAGCGTGCCCTGAATTGCCTGCCTGGAAATCGGTAGATGGCCGAGATAAAGTGCCGCGATCAAGGCTCCAGCCAGTCCAAAAATTGCTCCCGACGCGCCTACTCCGACCGCCATCGGATGCCACCATAGGCTGGCTAAGCTGCCGGCAAGTCCACAGAAGGTGTAAGTCAGTACATACGTCCAGGGATCGAAGACTCGCTCCGCGAGAAATCCGAGGTTCCACAGGCACCACATGTTCAGCGCAATGTGAATGATGCCGCCATGGACATAGTTGGAGGCCAGTATGCGCCAAGGCTCCGCCCCCAGTGAAAGTGGTCCCCAGTTCGCACCCCATTTCACCAACTGTGGGAGAGTTGGGGCAACCGGCGACGCTCCCGTCAGCGCCATGGCAACGAACACGGCAACGTTCATTCCCACCAGTGTGGTCGTGATGGGCTGTCTATTGCCGACCATGGGGATTCAGCGTTTGGCACTTAGCATTGGGCACTTAGCATTTGGCGCTTAGCATTTGGCGCTTAGCAATTGGCACTTAGCAGTTAGCTCCAGATTGCCTTTCGATGAAACGATCCCACACACACTAACAGAAGAGCGGTCAAAGGTTTTCTTGCGAGATCCAAGAAGCAATCCTCGCGACTAAATGCCAACGGCTAAATGCCAAGTGCTGATTCCTTCAATCCCCCGTCGTCTCTGCCATCTCCATTTCTTCCGTCGCTGGCTTCTTCGTCACCTGCGCGCTAGTCACGAGAATCACCGAAGCAACCACGATCGCGCTGCCCGCCAGGATGTAAGCATCCACACGCTCATGCAGCACCAGCCATCCCAGGAAAACTGCCACCACCGGATTGACGTATGCGTAGGTGGAAACCTTCGCAGTAGGGACATGGTTCAGTAGCCAGATATAAGCGGTATAGCCGATCCACGATCCGCAGACGATCAAATACGCCGTTGCGCCGATTCCGCGCGGTGTCCATGCCACTCGCGAAAAATCTCCCATAGCAGTGGCCAACAGCAGATTGGCCAAGCCTGCGGCGATCATCTGCCAAGCTGTAGCCGAAAACGGGTCCACATCCGCGGACTTCCAGCGCTTGGACAACACCGAACCTAGAGCCCAACTGAACGATCCACCCAACAAGCTGATCGAGGCCCACAACTGCACCCGCCCGAACGAAGTCGTGGTGGTCAAGTCAGGCCATAGCAATACGGCGAGCCCGGCGACGCCCACGCCCAACCCGGCTTTCCCGCGCACCGAAACGTGATGGTCGCCGAGCAACAGAGTATCCAGCACCAGGAACCACAGCGGGGTCACCGCAACGATCAACGCCGCCAAACCGGAAGCCACGTACTTTTCCGCATACGCGAGCGTGAGATTGCCGCCCATGAGCAACAGCACTCCCACGGTTGCCATTTGGCCCAACTGGCGAGGGTTGTACCAGATATTCCGCCCACGCATTCCGCAAAATGCCAGCATGCAAACACCCGCCGTCAGAAAGCGCATGCCGCACATCAGCGCCGGAGGAATGCGCTCCACCGCAATGTCAATCCCCAGATACGTCGATCCCCAAAAGAAATACACCAGCCCGAAGGCGAGGATCACGGCAAACCGGCTCTGGCGCTGGGCGTTGGTCATCGGATAGTCGACACGGCTAAGTATCAGACACTCGAAACGGGTGCAGAGATGCGAGATATTTGAAACTGTACTCGAATCCGCGGCGAGGCACTGTGCTGAAATTCAACGCATGATATTGCCTCCGCTTTCTGACGGCTGACCCACTCAAACCTTCTCTCGATTTGAGTGGGCCACTCAAGACGGGAAACCGCCTTCAATATGATTTTAGATTTGCACTGGGACAGCGATAGGCGCTCTCGCGGTGGACACCAACCTCTTAATCACCTTTTTACAATTTCTTAACAGCCTTTTGACACGTCACCGCCACGGCAAGAGGAAACTACGGGCACTCGTACTTTTAACTCCCGCTTGGAAAGGCAGATCGTAATGCGCAATCGAAGTCCACAATCGCTGGCACGGCTTGCCGCGACTCTCACAACTCTGATGCTCTCGCTCATCCTCCCCGCCAGCGCCCACACGCTGAAAATTCTGCACAATTTTGGCGTGGCTCCCGGCGACGGCAATGTTGCTTCCAGCCCGCTGCTTAGGGACGCCGCCGGTAATTTCTATGGTATGACCTCGGGAGGCGGCGCCCACAATTTGGGAACCGTTTACCGGTTGTCGCCAACCAGCAATGGTGATTTCCAAGAGACTATCCTCCACAGCTTCAAGGGAGGATCTGGAGATGGAGCTACCGCGATCGGTGCTCTATTCCAAGACAGCGCCGGCAATCTCTACGGCACGACGCCAGTGGGAGGCATCAACGCGACAGTGTGCGATGGCCTGGGGTTCGCTAGCGCGGGATGCGGCGTCGTTTTTGAGCTAACACCGACGGCGAGTGGGGAGTGGACCGAAACTGTGCTTCACCGGTTCACGGGAACCGACGGTGGCGTGCCTTATTCCGGCTTGGTTCGGGACAGCAAAGGCAACTTCTACGGCGCGACGACGGTGGGCGGCAGCCAGGGACTGGGTGTAGTTTACAAACTGGGCCACACCTCCAGCGGTTGGAAGCAGACGGTTTTGCATAGTTTCACCGGCAATTCGGATGGCGCCACGCCTTATCTCAACGAAACCACTTTAGCCCTCGACGACCTGGGTAACATTTACGGCAGTACTTTCCAGGGCGGCGCGGCAAGCGCCGGCATCGTGTTCAAGCTGTCTCCGCCAAAAACCTCCGGCGCTTGGAAGGAGAAAATCCTGTACGCCTTTCAAGGAGGAGCCGATGGCTCCCAGCCCTTCACCGGAGTCACCCTGGATAAGGCCGGCAACGTTTACGGAGGCACCCTACGGGGCGGAACTCACATTGGTTCCGGCACTATTTTCAAGCTGACTGCGGCCGACGGTTACGCCAAGACCGTTTTGCACAATTTCACTTTCTCAGACCCGGCCGTGGACTTACCCAACACCCCGATCATCGACGCGAAGGGCAATCTCTACGGCACCACAGAATACGCTCTTTTCAAGCTGACCCCCGGGTCGACCGTATGGAAAGAGACTGTACTCTGGAACTGGCTCGTCTCGGGAGTTGGAACTGGCCTCACGCTCTACGCGCCCCAAACAGTGGATGCAAAGGGCAACTTCTATGGCACGACCGTCTGGGGCGGGCAAGCGGGCTTCGGTACCGGAGGTGTGGCCTGGGAAGTCATCCCCTGAGTTCGATCGACGAGCAGAATTGCATTGGTCTCACTAGCTGTTGAAACCCGCGGCTACAGGGCCAATGCGACTCCTAGTTTGTGTACTTGTGGTCTTTCTTCGTTCGAGAAACTGACCCACTAAGCCATGACCAATGGCCATGAACCGAATGGGGGTTACGCCATTACGCGCGGCGCGGTATACTGGTGTTGGAATGATTGCCGATGCGCCGCCAAAATCCCAATTCGCACCTGCCCGCGTGCTGGATCCACTTTCTAGTGTGTCCGCGCCGCTACTTGGCAGTGTTGCCGTCGCAGACGCGCCCTGGCTTATTCGGTAGCGACTAACTCCTCCATCCTCTATCGTCCGATCCCGGCTCAGGGCAAGTCCGCCCCGAAGCCAACGACCAAAGACGAACGACCCACGACCACTTCGGAGGATGCCATGTCAACTCAAACTCTTACTGGCCCCAAGATCATCACCGCTCTGCCGGGCCCGAACGCCAAGCGCGTTCTCGCCGGCGACAGCAAATATATTTCGCCTTCCTATACGCGGTCTTATCCACTCGTCGCCAAACAGGGACGCGGGATGGTCGTCATCGACGTGGACGGTAACGAATTCTTCGACTTCTCCGCCGGCATCGCCGTCACCTCGACCGGCCATTGCCATCCGGATGTAGTCGCCGCTATTCAGAAGCAAGCCGCGGAGTTGATCCACATGTCCGGCACCGACTTCTATTACGAAAATATGGTGACGTTGGCCGAGCGCCTGTCGAAGATCGCGCCCATGCCCGGCCCGCACAAAATTTACTACGGCAACTCGGGGACGGAAGCTATCGAGTGCGCCCTAAAGCTCGCCCGCTATCACACCAAGCGGCAGAACGTCATCGCGTTTTACGGCGCGTTCCACGGACGCACGATGGGTGCGCTTTCGCTGACCGCTTCGAAGCCGCAGCAGAAACGGCGTTTCGGCCCATTGGTTCCGGGCGTAACTCACATTCGCTATCCCGACGTCTATCGCGGATGCGAAGGCGGTCCGCAGGATGCCGAAGCCTTCGCGCTCGGCTGCGCCCGCTTCATCGAAGACAAGCTGTTCAAGACCACGCTTGCCCCCGAGGAAGTAGCCGCGATCTTCGTCGAACCGGTGCAAGGCGAAGGCGGATACGTAATTGCCCCCACCGTGTTCATGCAGGAGCTACGCCGCATCTGCGATCGCCACGGCATCCTGCTGGTGGCCGACGAAGTTCAAAGCGGAATCGGACGCACCGGCAAATGGTGGGCCATCGAACACACCGGGGTTCAGCCCGACATTGTTTGCTCGGCCAAAGGCATCGCTTCAGGCATGCCGCTGGGTGTGACCATCAGCAAAGCCGAGATTATGGATTGGGTTCCTGGGTCGCACGCCTCCACATTCGGAGGCAATCCAGTTTGCAACGCGGCTGCGATGGCCACGCTGGATGTGATCGAGCGCGATGGCTTGCTGCAAAACGCAACCGAAGTCGGCAACCACATGCTGAAGCGCATGTCGGCGTGGCCCAGTAAGCACAAGCTGGTCGGGGACGTTCGCGGACGTGGGCTGATGATCGGCGTCGAGATTGTCAAAGATAAGAAGACCAAAGAGTATGGCGCAGCCGAGCGCGACCGCATCATCCAATTGGCCTTCGAGCATGGCATTCTCTTCCTCGGCTGTGGCCCGAGCACAATTCGCATCGCGCCGCCGCTCATTGTGAACAAAGAGGAAGCCGACGTCGCCATGGACGCGCTCGAAGAATCCATTTCGATCGTAAGCCAAGGGGCTTAGACAGCCCGGCCGGAACTCCTCCCTGTGCCGGCTGCGTGGGGCGGGTCTTTAGCCGGACCCGCCCCATCCTTCGCGCAAACAGTCTTTCTCGCAGAAAGGCTTGGGAATTGTAGGAGGTGGAGTTTTGCGAGGGGTAGGTCCGCAGCAAATCCACAATTTAATTCACGAAACAAATTTCCGCCACTCGGGTTGTAATTATTATTGGCCATTATTGGTCTGGTGCTAGCTCGACCATCGGCCAGCGATGTCATTCTTGAGGTGCTCTATGAGATTGTCCCACCTTGCCCTTTTGGCGTTGATCACTACTTGCCTCGCCACGTGGGCCCAGACTCCGCAGCACGACTGGATTCCCCAAGGTATTCAGACCCTGGGGCAGAACGCCTCCTCGCGAACTGAGTTCACCCTGGACCATTCCATGCTGGTATTGGTGTCCAAGCTGGACCGGGACGACGAAGACCTGCGCCGCGTAATCGCGGGCGTGAATGGCGTCTCCGTCCACAGCTACCGTTTTCCGAAGCCTGGCATGTATGACTCGGAAGTTCTGAGCTCCGT
The DNA here is from genome assembly GCA_963832245.1 of uncultured Acidobacteriota bacterium. Classification (GTDB taxonomy): domain Bacteria; phylum Acidobacteriota; class Terriglobia; order Terriglobales; family Acidobacteriaceae; genus JABDBE01. The sequence continues at coordinate 560,555 of CAWHTG010000002.1, read as the reverse complement.
GCGCCAACAGTTCCACGAGGCAGGCTGGAAGCACATGGTCAGCACTCACGATAAGAATGGCGGTTCAGGCGCCACCGATCTGTGGATCCACTTCGAGGACAAAGTCGTCAGAAACGTTGCGGTTCTGTTCGCCGGGCAGAATCAGCTCAACTTCATCGCGGTCTCAGGATCGATCAGTCCACTCGACCTCTTCCATCTCGCTGGACACTTCGGCATCCCTAAAATTGAAGGCGGACCGGTCGTTCCCGCGCCGGACAGCGACCGTTAGTACGGCTTGGTCAAAGGGCTCCTGAGAGGAAATCGCAGGGAAAAACTGGACAACTCCTGTCGTCGTCCCTCCCACAACATTGCGCGATTTATAGTAAGCTTCTGCTTCTTATCCAACCTTTAAGGCATGCGATTGTCTGGAGAGTCCATGAGCAATAACCCTCGCGACCGCGACCTAGGCATGGACCGGAAGATCACGCGACGTGATTTCCTGGATGGACTTGCCATCGCCGTGGGCGGATCAGTTCTGGCGCCGTGGCTGCATGGCATGGGGCTGTCGGATCCTGCTTACGCTCCCGAGAAAAATGCGGATTACTACCCACCAGCCTTGATGGGAATGCGTGGAAATCATGAAGGCACATATAACTCCGCGCATAGCCTGCGTGACGGAGAGTTCTGGGACACTGCCGGCAAACCCGAAAGCACGGCGAAAAATACGATTTAGTCATCGTCGGAGGCGGGATCAGCGGCCTCGCGGCCGCTTACTTCTATCGCCAGCGCGCAGGATCGAATGCGACGATTCTCATCCTCGACAACCACGACGATTTCGGTGGACATGCCAAGCGCAATGAATTTCGCGCTGGCAGCCGCCTGCTACTGAGCTATGGTGGAACGCAGTCGATCGAGAGCCCGGCGCGATACAGCAAAGTGGCCAAAGGCCTCATCACCGATCTCGGCATCGATACCCAGCGCTTCTACAAAGCTTACGATCAAAAGCTCTATGCCAAGCTGAATACTGCTTGTTTTTTCGACCGCGAAACGTTTGGCGAAGATCGTCTGGTACTGGGCATGGGCTCAACACCGTGGGTGGAGTTTCTGAACAAAGCTCCGCTTTCAGAGCCGGTACGCCGTGACATCGCTCGCATCTACGCCGAGAAGGTTGATTATTTGCCCGGCCTGTCAAGAGAGGAGAAGTTCGCCCGACTCGCTAAGATTAGCTATGCCGACTATCTCAACAAGATCTGCAAGCTCAATCCGGAGGCGCTGCCTTTTTTCCAGACTTATCCGCATGACTTGTTCGGCGTGGGCATCGACGCCGTTTCCGCGCTCGCGTGTTTTGAAAATGGTGATGACTACCAATCGTTCACCTATCCGGGTTTTGAGGGCTTGAACTTGGGCGCAAGGGGAAAAGAAGAGCCGTACATTTTTCATTTCCCGGACGGCAACGCGTCGATCGCGCGTCTGCTGGTGCGCTCCCTGATTCCCGCAGCGATCCCGGGCCAGAGCACGGACGACGTCGTCTTAGCCCGAGCCGATTACAGCCATTTGGACGATGCCAAAAATCCGGTCCGCATTCGCTTGAACTCTACCGCCGTGCAAGTCCGCCACGATGGACCTCCAGCTTCCGCGAAGGACGTAGTCGTCGCCTACATGCGCGGCGGAAAGCTGCAAAGCGTGCAGGCCAGCGCGTGCGTTCTGGCGTGCTACAACATGATGATCCCGTATCTGTGTCCGGAGCTTCCCGAGAAACAGCGGGACGCGCTTCACTCCCTGGTGAAGGTTCCGCTGCTGTACACTCACGTGGCCATCCGCAACTGGACGGCGTTCCACAGCTTGGGCATCCATCAAATCGTTGCCCCAGCCGGCTACCATACTTATACGGCGCTGGATTTTCCCGTCAGCCTCGGGCGATATGGATTCCCCAGCAAGCCCGACGAACCCATGGTCCTGTTCATGCTCCGCACCCCCTGCAAGCCGGGACTGCCGGCTCGCGATCAATTTCGCGCCGGCCGGGCGGAGCTTATGCGGACTCAGTTTTCCACCTTTGAGCGAAATATTCGTGATCAATTGGCCAGAATGCTTGGTTCGGCAGGCTTCGATCCAGCGCGTGATGTTGAAGGCATCACCGTAAATCGTTGGGCCCACGGCTACGCATTCGGCCCGAATTCGTTGTTCGATCCCGACTGGTCCGAAAACGAGAAACCGTGGGTCGTCGGACGAAAACCATTTGGACGCATTGCAATCGCGAACTCCGATGCGGGCGCCAGCGCCTATACGGACATCGCAATCGACCAGGCCTATCGGGCCATCAGCGAGTTAATAAAGCAAAATTGACCCCGGCTGACTGATTTACTTCGATGGAACCGGTGCTTTCTTTCCGCTGCCGGCTTCGATTAGCTTCTGTACCGACGGCGCCACGACCAGCAGTAATTGGGCTTTCGGCTTCTGCGCTTGCTCCAGCAAAGCGAATTGTTGTGTTGCCCATGCACTCGGTGCACGCTCTCCGCGGTCTAGGAAGTCCAGTGCCTGCAGTCCTGCCGTGGCGACTGCCGAAAGATCTCGCGACAGCGGAACGATTTCCTTTAATAAAAATGATTGGGTTTCAATCGGTTGTAGATTGTTCTGGTTATCCCTCCAGCGCGTCAGCCATGCTCGGACTTCTTGTTTCGCGTCAGAATCTGCCCGGCCTGCAATGACCGCATCCACAAGATCCCCAAAGCGCCTCGCGATTGCGCTCTCCGGACGAGCCGCATCGATGACCCGATTCAACGGCGACAGACTTGTAGCCTCAACAACAGCAATTTCCTCGCGTGTATAATCCTTCACCGGTTCCACGACATCGGTAAACGCGCGAAGCGCAGCAATGTCATCGGAGCCAGCAATACGGCGCAGCATGGGCCCGTAATTGGAGTTATGAGTGAGGCCAAGCCAATCCAGCCATCGGCTTACAATCTCCAGACGCTGGTACATCGAATTGACGTCGGTCACATCTTGCGCCGACCACAAGCGCTCCGCGATGGCCGCGGTTCGAGGCCAGATGCGCGAATCAATATTCTCAGGCGAAACATACTCCGACCACATGCAGGCCTCGCCACCGAGGATGCGCTGCTTCTCCTCCGGACTAAGGTTTGCCGCCGCGCCACTGATCGGATCCACCGCGTAGTGTCGCGAAGCGGGCCAGTTCAGATCGAGGTAATATCCGAAAGAGAGAAGGCCGCGATATCCCTGCCGGGCGGCAGCAGCCAGCGAGTCCTGCCCGCGCCACGATTGCACCACAATGTCGTTCGGCGAATCCGGCCGCAGAATCTCATCCCATCCGACCATGGTCTTGCCATGTTTGCTCACGATCTTCTGCACCCGGGTGTTGAAGTACGCCTGCAAATCCGAGTTGCTCTTAAGTCCGTGGGTGCGCATGAAGGCCTGAATCTTTGGGTTCGCGTCCCACTGCTTTCCGTTGACCTCGTCGCCACCAATGTGAAAATACTGATCAGGAAAAAGTTTGGCCATCTCCCCGATGAAGCCGTCAAGAAATTTGTAGGTTCGCTCCTGCGCCGGATCCATTGCCGGGTCGAAGATGCCCCACTTGCGCTCGATCTGATACGGCCCGAGTCCACTGGCCAGTTCAGGATAGCCAACAAACCACGCCGTGCTGTGCCCGGGCATATCGAACTCAGGGACAACTCGAATGCCGCGGTCGCGCGCGTAGGCGATCAACTCGCGCACTTCTTCCTGCGTGTAGTAAAGGCCGTCGGAGCCCATCTCCTGCCGCTTGGGGAATTTCTTGCTCTCGACGCGGAAGCCCTGGTTGTCCGAGAGGTGCCAGTGAAAAACGTTCAGCTTCACCGCGGCCATGCCATCGAGATTGCGCTTCAAGATATCGAGCGGAATGAAGTGGCGGCTGACGTCAATCATTAATCCACGCCAGGGAAACCGGGGCTTATCTTGAATCAAAATCGCCGGCGCAGCAAAACCCTCGGACGTCGTTTGCACCAATTGCAGAAATGTCTGCAGCCCGCGCATGATTCCGAGCGGGGTCACTGCATCGAGCTTCGCGCCCGTGGGGCTGATCTCGAGTGAGTAAGATTCGTCCTCGCCGAGTTCTTGAACATCTTTACTCGAATGCTCGCTACGAATGACCAGCTTGGCCTGCGCAGCATCGGTCATCTTTATGTCCAACGGCGGCATGCCCGTCTGCCGTCGGAGGTTGTCCAGAAACAACTCAACCGCGTGCTGGAGGAACGCGTCGGGGTGGCCGTTGATCCCCACCGTGAACGAAGGATCAACTAGAAGCTGGCCAGTTCTCATTTGCACACTGGCCGGCATCGGCATCAGACTCAGCTGCCCTTGCTCGGCTATCGAGAAAGGCAAAAATATTGAACACAGCATCAGGATTAGAAAAATAGCTCGCACGAAGTATCTCCTGGGCACTTATGTGGAAGGGCAGGATAGTTGAATTGCGACCAGTCCGCAAATTAAGAAGACGTCAGTCGACCAATTGGCAGGGATCGAGTACTAATCGGAATGAGCAAGCTACCGGGTCCAGTCCTCCAACTTCAAACCCTTCACTCGACGAAAAACGGCATCGCTCGTAACGAGAACGATGCCTGACGCGAGGGTTTGTGCGGCGATCATCAAGTCCAGATTGCCCATTGGTTCCCCACTGCCTTCCAGCGTGGCGCGTATCCTCGCATATTGTTGGGCCGCCTCCGAGTCCCAGGGCAACACCTCTACGCGGAGCAAGAACTCCTCGACCACAGTCTTCAGTTTCGTCGGTTCAGGCCTGCGAGCCAAGCCAAAGAGGAGTTCGGCCTCAGTGATCACACTAATTCCGACGTCGGCCATGGCCACGCGCAGCAACCGCTCTCGAACCCGAGGCCGATTTCCCTTGATGATGTAGCTGACCGTGTTGGTGTCAAGAAGGTAGCGGACCGGCATTTAGGGGACTTTCAAGGTTGCTGTACCAGTCACACATTGTCATCCCGACCGTAGCTTCCCGTTCCCAAAGGGAATGGGAAGCGGAGTGGAGGGACCTGCTGTTTCTGCGCAGGCCACGCCAATCCCTAAACTGCTCTAGAACAAGTCCCGCTTTTGCGGCGGCGCATCTTTGCGATTGCTGAGAAAATCCTTTGGCACACCGACGGCCTTGGTCAGTGCGAAAAAGTCCTGCCAGGATTCCGGCCGCCGGGACAGAATGACGTCCCCGGTGGCCTCATCGCGACGGATGTAAACCTGCGAACCTTCAAACCGCAGGTCAGCGGGAAGACGGACGGCTTGGCTGCGTCCATTGCGAAAGAGCTTGGCGATCCGAGGCATGGTATATACTATGATATATTACATTGTGTTGTCAAATGATTTGCCCCAGACAGTATTTCTTGGCTTGGATTCGGTGCTCCCAGGATGTCGCACGTAAAAAAGTGTGCCTTCGCCGTAGAAGTGACTACAATATCCTCATGAAACCGAGAAAATCTGATTACTTAATTGTTTTTATCTTGTGTAATGGGAGCTAATGCCGCTGGATCTCCCAAGGCGCCGCCGGAAGTGATTGGAACGTGGGATTATACGTCAATGACCGCTCTCAAAAACGGCAAGCCATTCGGCACGGTACATTTCCGACCGGGACAATGGACGGTAACTTTCAATCAAGATGCAGCGTGGGTTATGCAACCACCGTCGCCTCCTGCGAAGCCTGGCGGCCTGAATGGAACCTATGCTGTTCATGGACGCGACGTGGACATGAAACTTGCTAACGGCAGTCCCTATTACAAGTACCGATTTACCATTGAGCAGGATGGGAAAGTACTAACCTTGACGACCAAAGAATCTACCATCAGCGCCAGCCGAGAGTAGCCGCGCATTGTGGACAGTGAATTCGCTTCAGTCTGTTTCTTCATCAAACCACCCCGCTCATGAGACGATTGAAATGACGCCATGATTCAGCTGTCCTCCGCCGGAAAACGTTACGGTCACAAGCTCCTATTCGAGGGAGCCGACTGGATGATTACGTCCCACGACCGCATTGGCCTGGTGGGCGCGAACGGCACGGGGAAATCAACGCTGATGAAGATTTTCGCGGGGCTTGAGACGCTCGACTACGGTTCCTTCAGCACCGCCAAAGGCATCAGCGCCGGCTACTTGCCGCAGGACGGGCTCACTCTCTCCGGACGCACTGTGTTCGCCGAGTGCATGGCGGTTTTTTCCGAGCTGCGAGAAATGGAACAGGAGATGGAAGACCTGACGGCCCGCATGCCGGAGCTCGATCATTCGTCTTCGGAATATGCGCAGGTCGCTGAACGCTATCAGCGCATCGAGCACGAATTCCGCACCCGCGACGGATACGCCATCGAGGCCCAGGTCGGAAGCGTACTCATGGGCCTTGGTTTCCGCAAAGAGGATTGGCATCGGCGCACCGAAGAATTTTCCGGCGGCTGGCAGATGCGCATTGCATTGGCCAAGCTGCTGCTGCAGGAACCCAATCTGTTGCTGCTCGACGAGCCCACCAACCACCTCGACCTCGAAGCTCGCAACTGGCTGGAAGAATATCTGACGCACTATCCGAATGCGTTTGTGCTGATCTCGCACGACCGCTACTTTCTCGACGTCACCGTCAACAAGATTGCCGAGATCTGGAACAAGCGCATCCATCTTTACCCGGGGAACTACGAAAAATATCTGGCATCGAAGACGCAGCGCATGGAGCAACTCGAAGCCGCCTATCGCAATCAGCGCGAACGCATCGAGCAGTTGGAGGTGTTCATCAATCGCTTCCGCTATCAGGCGACCAAAGCGAAGCAGGTCCAGAGCCGCATCAAGGAACTGGAAAAGATCGATCGCATCGAACTGCCGGAAGAAGAAAAGGTGATCCACTTTTCCTTCCAGCAACCGAAGCCCAGTGGCAGGATCGTAGCCGAGTTTATCAATGTCGCGAAGTCTTATGGCGAGAAGGAAGTGTTTCGCAAGGTCAGCTTCATGATCGAGCGCGGTGATCGCATCGCGCTGGTGGGCGTGAACGGCGCCGGCAAATCCACGCTGATCAAGCTGCTGGCCGAAACCGAACCTCTGACTGGCGGCCAATTCCGGCTAGGACACAACGTGCTGCCCGATTATTTTGCGCAGGACCAGTACAAGGAACTGAATCCGGACGCGCGCATTCTCGACGATATCGGCGACCTCTCACCGCATTCCACTCAGACCGAACTGCGCAGCCTGCTGGGCTGCTTCCTCTTTTCGGCAGATGACGTTTTCAAGCGCATCGGTGTGCTCTCAGGCGGCGAACGCAACCGCTATGCTCTGCTACGCATGCTTCTGCACCCGGCAAATTTCCTCTTGCTCGACGAACCCACCAACCACCTCGACATGCGCGCCAAAGACGTTCTGTTGAAAGCCCTGATGGATTACACGGGCACGGTGGTCTTCGTCTCGCACGACCGCTATTTCATCGACAAACTGGCCACGCGGGTTTTTGAAGTGGGCGATGGCCGGGTGGAAGTCTATCCCGGCAACTACGAAGACTATCGCTGGCGGAAAGAAGGTGGCGCGGAAAAATTGCAGGAGACCGTCAGCCGCTCGACGATTATTGCGCAACCGGTAAATGGCAACAAGAATGAAGTCGTGCCGGCTGAAGACGCCAAATCGAAACGCCTGAATCCGATCAAGCGCAAGCAGATGCAAGACCGAGTGAAGGAACTCGAAGCGGAAATTTCTCGCGCCGAAGCCTCCATCGCCCAGTGCGAGGCGGCGCTGCAAACCTTCGTCAGCGCGGACGAGACAACCCGGCAGAGCCAGGAGTTGAACCGTGTCCGCTCGCAGTTGCAGGGTTTTCTCTCGGAATGGGAAGCGCTGGCTAAGACCCTGGAAGCCTAAAACCGCAGCTTAGCATCGCTTCAGCGAGAGTGGCTGCTGGAAACCGGTCACCGAGCGCTGTGCAATTCGCCCAGTACACAATTTTCGTGTTACACTGTTTACGTGTCCAATCGGCTACGCAATGTTACCGTGACCTTGGAAGAAGAGGTCGCCCAATGGGCTCGCGTCGAGGCGGCGCGTCAGGACACCAGCGTTTCGCGGTTGCTGGGGGCTCTCCTAAAAGAGCGCATGTCAGCACAGAACGGTTCTCCAGCGGAGGCGGCAGAGCGCTTGGCCAGTTTTGGCAAACGCAACAGGCTGTCATTGCGTGGGCTCAAGATCAAGGATCTGATTAATGAAGGACGCCGGTGAGCCGATTTGTCCTCGACGCTTCCATTGTCCTTACATGGTGCTTTCCGGATGAGAATGCTACCGCAGCTGAACACGTCGCCGGCTTGTTCAAACAAGGTAACACCGCAGTTGTTCCCTCCTTCTGGCCACACGAAGTTCTGGATGCTTTGCTTGCCGGGGAAAAACGCAAACGCATCTCTAAAGAGTCGATACGAAATTTCCTCGATGACCTCGCGGCGCTTCCCATCGGCTTCGAGCAGTTTCCTGCCAGAGTTGTTTTTAACAGAATTCAGCATCTCAGCCGCGAATACGGCTTAACAGCGTACGATGCAGCATATCTCGACATCGCCCTAGATGGTGGCTTGCCCATCGCTACCTTGGACGCGGACTTGGTTAAGGCATGTCGGAACGCGCGTGTTCGATTATTACAACCTTGAAGGCGGGTGTGAAAAGTGGAGCAGGTTCAGAGATCCGCGATCTACAAACTTACTGCTGCTGCCTGCGACTTTGCTCCGCTTTCTTTTTCCGCCTGGCGATCAACCACCGTGAGTTCTTTTTCCAGCGAAGAAAAGCGCTGCAGGATTTCATGCATGCGCAATGACATATTGCGAATGGTTTCGATTTGCGAGCGGGCGGCGGCGGAAAGCGATCCCGGCTCCAGCAGCAGCAACTCCGAGTTGCCCAGCACAGAGGTGAGAGTGTTGTTCAGGGTGTGCCGCATTTCGAGCATGTAGCGGCCCAGGTGGGCTTGCCGCTCCAGTAATAGGTTGGCCTGTTCCAGGTGGCAAGCCGCGGCTTCTGCGCTGACCCGGCGCAGAATTTCCGCGGCCACCAGCACCAGCGTATCCAGCCAGTTCTCCTGTTGCCGCACGATTGCCATGCCAGGCCAACGATCGCGAACCGTTTGCACCAGCCGCAGATCCTCCGCGACAAACAAGACACGCTTGCCCGCTGCCTCCATGGCTTCTAAAACTACCGAGAGCGCTTGTGGCCTCAAACCACCGGCAATAGCCAACTGGAAGATTTCGGGATCCAGGCCGAGGCAAACATCGCTGCTCATGAGAGTGAATGCCGGAACGGAGCGCTCCGATTGCCAGCGGCCAGTCACGGCGCGCGCTAGTTCCGGGTCATCCGAAACGATCAATACGGAAGCTTGATCCACGTTCCCTTTCCAGATTTCTTGGGTTCTTTCACTTCGGGTTGTTATGGTCAGTATCCGGCTGCCCCGTAGGTGCGTTCTCGCTCCAATCGGGGGTGTGGCTGGAAACTTCGAAGTCGGGCACATCGGAGCTCGCCGCGGCAGCCGCCTTGGCGCGAGCTTTCGTTCCGGGTTTGGCCGCGCCGTTCGCGCTTTTTGCCAATGCCGCTTCCACCGCGGCGCGAAGGTCGACCAGCATGGACACCGGCTGCCCCGAGGAATATTCCGCGTGAAACATGACTTTCCACGACTGGCAGATCATGCGCAATCGCGCGATCGGTTCCTCAGCGGAAAATTGGGCGCGGCGGCAATCAAGCGTCTCCACGCCACGCTGTTCCAGTTCCCGCAAGCCATCCAGAATGGCATTGAGATCCTGGTGCATCAAGCGGAAGAAAATGCGCCGCATCAGAAAGCTGAACCGAGTAAAGGCGACCATGGCCGTGGGCAGAAAATACTTGTCACCACACGAGGTCTTCAGCTTTCTTCCCTTTTCCAGAATCCTGCTGGTGAGCAGCTGGTTCAGACCGCCGCAGCCATTGGCGGTTTGCACAACTTCATCCAGCGGACTCAACCACTCTGGAACATTCAGGTCGACCGCCCCGAGCACCGGTTCAAGCGTTTGGGCAACATAGGCCAGATCGACGTCTGCATCTTCCAGTCGCGACGGTGCGCAATGAGAAAAGTACTGAACCAGGAGGAAGTCGATCTTATCGCGATCGGAGTCGTTGTGTTCCCGCCGGCGCAAATGATGGACCAGCAGAGTGCGCAGAGCTTCATCGCTGCTCACGGTTGTGGTCTGCAGGAACTGGCGAAGCTGATGCACTTGAATGCGCCCGTCCAAGTCGGCGAACAGCTGGCGCGCCTGTTCGATCGATTCCTGCGGCGGCGCGTCGACTGCGGCTTCGAGATCGCTGTGCGCCGGCAACTCGATCACGAATTCCCGAGCCAGCGCGGCATACAAGGGGTAGAGCAGACGCGCCTCGCGCCACTCCGCCGCCAGTTCGCTCAATTGAGATGTGGATGTCATATGATCAAAATTCAGGTTTCACAATCCAGTTGGCCACTTCCCCGGTGAAGCGCGCAGCTACCGCGGTGCGCCCGCCATTGTATTGCACGGCCACTACGCACGCCTCGGTGTCGAGGGTGCCATCAGAATTCCGCAGCCTCAGTTTGTCGGCGAACTCAAGCGGCAAAGTCGATGCAAACAACACTTCGGTCGGCGTACCAAATTCAATAATCGTGCTTTCCGTATGCGCCCCGCTTCCATTGGCCACCCGGGTCAGCCGGACAGGAATGCGCACCGGGGTCGCGTTGGGGAAAAACTTTGCCAGCTTGGTAGTCGAGGTTTCACGCGCCGGAGCTGCAGCCGCGCCCGATTTGGACACAGAATTCCTCATTCCCTAATTCCCGGGGGGATCAACGATGCGGCCTGGATTCCCAAGTCCGCCGGTTAGCGTGGCTCAGGCACCCGGACCGCACCGCCGACAGAGAGTGCACGAACGCAGCCAAAGCTGGGAGACCGGTGAGCAACCGTAAGTCGCGCTTTATCAACGCAGAAGACCGACAGTCCTGGTTGCGGGACTAGGGCCGTCTTAGGCTTGATGTCTCAGAGTGACACAAGTCTCAGAGATAACCATTGCTCGATTAGTGCAATTGGGTGCCCCAGGTCTCGCGGTTTTCGAGACCTGGGAAGCGGCCGCTGCTGCGTCAGCGAAGGCGTCAGTTATAAGAACGCAAATTATCTTATGTAAGGAGTGGCATCAAGGAGAAAGCGGACCGACTGCAGCGCCGGTTTCCAGATCTGGGAATATCGCACCCGCCGCCCTATGTTACTTTGGCTAGGGCAGAACGATGGTAGTCTCGGTTACGCTCCGCCCATCAGCCGCGCGTCTCCGGTGGGAACAACGTCTTGATAGATCACAGGTGGCCCCCAGGACCTCACTACGATTGAATTTGACTCGGGGCCGCACGCCGGCCATAATTGCGCAAACAATTGCACTCTCGTACGCTCACATTGCACCTGTAAACCCTCAATTCCTCAGGCTTAAACGGTTGGTATGGGGCTTGCTCCTAGGATGGCAGGGCTTGAGTCCCACGGGAGATGCTCCCGATGGGTCCCAAAAGTCCTCAAACTGGGGGATAAAGCGTGATGAAGACTGCGATATTTGTGTTGTGTTTCTTTGGCGCTACCGTGGCGCTTGGACAATCCGTTGGCAGCTCGTATGGCGTTGCGCCGGTGAGCAGTTCAGTGCAGATGCCTAGCCATGGTGAACGCGCGTCTCAGACGCCGATGGCTCAGGAGCAGAACCTGCTCGAACATTCTAATTATGATTATGCTCAGGGTGAGCGGCCGCTTTGGGAAGTGCAGTCTTTGTCGAAGTCGCTTACGGTCCCGCTCGGCGACATTGCACGCATGTTTCGGAAAGATCACGAATTGGTGAAGAAGGCTGACATCGTGGTGCACGACTGAGTTCTCTGCTGGTTAATTCGTTTCATCGAACTCCGATTCCCACATTTCGAAAACCGTGAGATGTGGGGCACCCTAGCGAAAATCTACTGCAGCGCCTGGGTTTGTCCCATCTCCGGGCGGCCGCCTATGTTGTAGCGCTTTAGCTTGCGGTACAGCGTGGCGCGGCTGATGCCGAGCATCTTGCCGGCTAGGGCTTTGTCGCCTTTTACCTGTTCGAAGACTCGCTCGATGGTGGCGCGCTCGATATCCTCGAGGTCGGTGGAGGAGACGACGCTTGGGATTACCCCCGGCGCGAGCTCCGTGGAAGGCGATGCCGAGGCGATGGTTGGCGGCAGATCGCTGAGGTCGATGGTTTTGCCATCTCCCAAGGCGACCGCGCGCTCGATGCAGTTTTCCAGTTCGCGGACGTTTCCTGGCCAATCGTATTGCAGCAGGCATTTCATCGCGGTGTGGGTGACTTGCATTGAACTGTCGGGGGCGTGACGGTCGAGGAACCAGTGCGCCAGCATGGGAATATCGGAGCGGCGGTCGCGCAACGCTGGCAGGTGAACGGTGACTACGTTCAGGCGAAAGTACAGATCCTTGCGGAAGGTGCCGTTACGGTACTCGGCCTCGAGATCGCGGTTGGTGGCGGCAACCACGCGCACATCCACTTTCACTTTCTGATTGCTGCCCACTGGACGAACTTCTTTCTCCTGCAAAACCCGCAGCAGCTTGGCTTGCATCTCCAGCGGTAACTCGCCGATTTCGTCGAGGAAGATGGTGCCTCCATTGGCTGATTGGAACAACCCGGTCTTCGATCTGAGTGCGCCGGTGAAGGCGCCTTTTTCGTAGCCGAACAATTCGCTCTCAATCAGGGTGGGGACGAGCGAGCCGCAGTCCACGGCTACGAAGGGACGGTTGGCGAAATTGCCTCGGAAATGAATGGCGCGGGCTACCAACTCCTTGCCGGTGCCGCTCTCGCCGGAAATCAGCACCGGCGTACGCGTGTCCTTCAGGCGCGAGATCATACGCAGCACGTCCTGAATCTTGGCTGAGGAGCCGACGATGCCGTGCAGGTCGGATTCGGTATCGACACGCTCGCGCAGGAATTGATTCTCTTCCACCAGGTGTACTTTTTCGGCCATGCGGCGCAAGAACAGCCGCAGTTCTTCCAGGGGAGAAAATGGTTTGCTGATGTAATCGTAGGCGCCCAGCTTCATCGCCTGCACAGCAGTTTCGATGGAGCCGTGGCCGGTCATGACTGCAACCTCGCTGCGCGGAAGCAGCTTTTTCACCTTCTCCAGAAACTCGAGGCCGGACATGTTGGGCATGACCATGTCGGTGAGGATCATGTGCGCAGGTTGCTCTTCGAGCAGGGCCAGCGCGGTTTCGCCGCTGTTGGCCTCCATGCAGGTAAAGCCGAGGGCCTCACCTACCGTCATGCACAGCCGGCGGATACTCTGCTCGTCGTCGACAATCAACAGGCGAATTCGTAAATCGTCGCTCACGGTGCCTTCCCTATGGTCTTCTCTATGACTGTAATGAATTGTTGAACCCGGAAGGGTTTCTCCACGCATGGCGCCCCGGTTTTGCGCAAGGTGGCGACTGTCTCTTCGTTGGCAATATCGCCGGTGATGAAAACGATGCGTGCGGCCAGGTCGGGACGGTTTCGGGTCAACCAGGCATGCACATCGGCGCCGTCGACGCCGCCGGGGGTACGCATGTCGGAGACCACCCCCAGAAACTGTTCGGACTCGAGAAGACGCAGACCCTCGGCTCCGGATTCCGTGCAGACTACCGCGTAGCCACTTCGTTCCAGGGTAGCCCGGACGTATGCCATCACGGCAGGCTCATCCTCGATGAGCAGCACGGGCAAGGTGGGCGGTTTGATGATCGGATGAGTCGTGGTCATAGCTAGGTGACTCCTGCAGCGGCCTCACTCGAGGCCGGCTCTGAGACGGAAGGCAGGCGGACGATAAATGTAGCGCCCTGCCCGTCTGTGTTGTTGTGACAAAGAATTTCGCCGCCGTGCTCGCGTACGATGCCGTAGCAGATGCTCAGGCCCAGGCCGGTGCCTTTGCCGATTTCCTTCGTGGTGAAGAATGGATCGAAGATGCGTTCCGGGAAAGAGATGCCGTAACCGTTATCGCGAAATGACACCTCTACGAAACTGCCGCGGTTCGAAGTTTTGATTTCGATGCGGGCGGGACGGCCGGTATCGCGCACGGCATCGTAGGCATTATTGAGTATGTTCAGGAAGACTTGTTGCAACTGATGTGCGTCGCCAATCGCTTCAGGCAATTCCGGATCAAATTGCTCGACGACCGCGGCGCCCCGGCTTTGGAGATCGTAGGCGCGCAGTTGCACCGTGCGACCAAGAAGGGTATTGAGTTGCACCGGCCGGCGTTGCGGCGGCATCTGACGGGCGAAGCTCAACAGGTTTTGCACGATTTGCTTGGTGCGTTGGGCTTGTTCGAGAATCACCCGCAAATCTTTGCGGGCGCTTTCCGGGACTTCGGGATTCTCTATTAGCAGGTCGGCGAAGCCGAGAATCGCGGTCAGCGGGTTGTTGACTTCATGAGCGACCCCGGAGACGAGTTGTCCTACGGCAGCCATTTTCTCCGCGTGCAGCAGCTTGGCTTGGAGTGTAGCGGCGTCGGTGATATCGCTCATGACGACGACAATGCTGGCGACATTGCCCTGCTCGTCGCGCATGGGACTCAGATTCATGGAGAAGTATCCGACGCGCCCTTCGCTATGCACGATCTGGACTTCAAGGTTGTCGATCTGCTGGCCTCCCAAGGTTGCGGCAAAGGCCTCGTTGAGGGCCTGACGCCGGGCGGGAACGATGAGTTCTTCGAGGGGCCGGCTCAGCAGTTGGTTCTGCTGGTATCCCATGTCATACCAGCGCCGGTTCGCGTAGCTGACAAGTCCGGCGGCGTCGGCAACGACGATCAGGCTTTGGGTGTTGTTCAGAACCTTGCCGGAGAAATCGCGCTCGCGCTGCAATTCGGACTGGAATGTCTTCAGGCCGCTGATATCCAGCATGACTCCGCGGAACTGCACGATGCGTTGCTGCGCGTCGCGCACGGCGAAGGCATTGATCAAAACATGGACGTGCGATCCGTCCTGGCGGCACAGAGTTTGCTCGTGGTTGCGTATCACGCCGTACTGCTGCATTTGCTCGGCAAGGTCGTCATACTGTTCCGGGGACAAACATACCTGGGTGCGGACATCGGCCTGGAGCAGCTGCTCGCGGTTGCGATACCCGAGCATCCGCACCAAGGCGTCGTTGACTTCGATGAAGCGCCCGTCGGGGGTGGAGAAAAACACTCCTTCCTGAATATTGTCGAAGAGCTCGCGATACCGGCGTTCGGCTTCGCGGCGATCGGTGATATCCTTCAGTACGTGGATGGTTTGGAGGCCTTCGCTGTTGGTACCATGCACTCGCGAAGTGGACACCAGATAGGTTCGGTCCAGAACGGGGAGAACGTACTCGTCAGTAATCACATCACTAGTCGAACGGCAGAAGGGACAAGAGTGCACGGGGGCGTCGTTTCCCATTACCAGTAGGGCGCCCATGCTTACGCCTATCAACTCATGGGGCTGGACTCCTATGAAGTCGGCTAGGGATCGGTTTACCCGGAGCACGTGATCGGACTGATCGTGCGCTACGATGAAATCGGTGATGGCATCGAAGATCTCGATCCAATGCCGGTTGGCTTGGTCCATGCGGGTGAAGCGGCGTGCATTCTCCAAGGCAACCGAAGCTTGGGCAGCAATGGCCTTCAGTAGCTGTTCGTCCTCTTCCTGCAGGGGCTTTCCCCGATTTGCGAGGCACAAGACGCCGACCAGATCCTTTGACGAATTCAGCAATCGGATCACAAGGCAATCGTCCCATCCCAAGAGCGAACCAAGCTCGGTCCCAAACAGCTCAGAAGCGCGGGCGAAGACGATTTCCGGCAAATTCTGTGCTAAGGCATCCGCAAGGGCGTGATCAAAACGGCGCAGCAGCAGATTCAATTCGCGATCTTCACGGGAGACTCCGTGGATCACAAGCGTTTCCAAGCCTAGCCCCTGTTGGACAGCGAATGCGGCGGCTTTTGCCCCCATCAAGTCCGCGGCACGGGTCACGAAAGTCTTGGCGCACTCGGGAAGCTGAAGCTGGGAGTTCAGCGCGAGTCCTTTTAAAGCTTCGGCGCGGCGGGCCGCTGCGGAAAGCTCGGCATTCGTAATGGCGAGGGCTCCAACCCCAGCCACGGCTGAGAGCAGAGATTTTTCTTGGGGGCTGAAAGCGCCTTCCTGCCGCGGGTAGATGAGCACAGCGCCCTCAGCGTGCGCGGTAGACATGGGAGCGGCCAGCAACATTCCGGCGGGAACCAAGTCCCCGAGCGCGTGGGTGACGGGATCGATGGCAACCGAGACCGGCTCGCCGGCGGCAATGGCGCGGGCGGCAAGATCGGCGGCAAATTGCAGTCCTTTGCGGTCGAAGCGGGCACGAGCGGAAGTTGCCAGCTGCGCAGACTCCGCCGCCAGAGCGCGAAGTTCAACTGCCGTCCCCTGGCGCAACAGAATGCAGACCAGATGGCTGCGCAGGAGAACCCGCAAGCGGTCAGCCACAGCCTGGGCGGCCGCGGAGGAGTCTGACGCGGATCGCGCCAGTTGGGCCACTTCAGCCAGGATTTCAGTGCGGTGATGCTCTTCTCGCGATACCAGGGTCAAACGATTCGCTTCCAGCAAATTGCCTAATTGACCAACCAGGATCGTCGCTTTGGCGGCGAGATCATCGTTGAAATAATTGGTTTCCGAAGCTTGCAGGAAGACGGCTGCGCCGATGACTTCATTCGAGACCAGAAGGGGGGCCGCCATCAGGGATTTGGCATGAAATTCATCAGCGATCGAATAACTTCCGGGAGCCGGAGCATTTACATACACGGTCTTGCGTTGACGAATCGCTTCCCGGGCCACCGCGCTTTCGCGCGGCTGCAGCCGGCGGCCAATAAAATCAGCCGCCATCACACCGTCGGCTTCGGCGCCGACTAATTCCCCCGCCGAATCACAGCGCCAGAGGTAAGTACCATCGACGTGGAAAAACCCTCTCGTGGCCTGGCAGAAGAGACGAATCAGATCCGGGGCCCGAATTCCCCGCGAAGCCGCTTCCGAGAGTTGCAAGAGCAGTTTCTGGAAGGCATCGTCCGAGCGGAAGCCGGGTTTTTCCAGCACTGACGCGTCTCCGGCATGTCTGGTCAGAAGAGCACCGCCTCGCGGACAAACTACAAGTAATTGAATATACAGGAAAAATAGACTGCGATCTCAATTTGAGTCAAGGGAATAAAGCGGAGCGTACCGAAGTACAAAATCTTGCCAAACGGGCGAAAAGTGTCTCACTGTGAGAGCCATCCTGGGATATGAGACGAAATTCAACCCGCGCAAGGAGACCGGACTGCTACGGAATGCATGGCTAAGTCGCTGATTAGGTGTTTCTTATCTCTGGCGGTCAGTCCCCTCCTCGAATTTTGCGGCGTGGCACGGACATTGCTGTGCAGAGGTCGGGGTTTGCCGGAAGGAGGAGGAGCAGTGTCTTTCCAAAAGATGCGGCCGTGGGTCGGGATTGGCCTCTTAACGTTGCTGATGGCAGCAACCTTCCGTCCCTTGTCCGCCAGGGCCCAAGGGGATTTGACTCGCAAGGCGAAAACCAAAGTCGAGCCGGCTTATCCACCGTTGGCGAAGCGGATGAACATCACGGGCACCGTCAAAGTGCTGGTAGTGGTTTCGCGCAACGGCAGCCTGAAGGACACCAAGGTTGTGGGCGGAAATCCGATTCTGGTTAATGCCGCCATGGACGCGTTGAAGAAGTGGAAATTTGAACCAGCGGACACTGAGAGCACGGGAACGGTGGAGTTCAAGTTCCAGCCTCAAGATTAATGAGCTTCAGATCCAAGCGAGCCGGATTTACCGGAAGGGCGTAAAGAAAGGCGTGACCCGACTTAGATCAGATTCAACTACGTGCTGGGGCGCAAGCCGGGAAACGAGATGAGCGGAGGAACCAGCGAATGACGATCGGTAAGAAACTGTACCTGAACTTCGGAGCCATCCTGGCGATGGTCGTGGTCTTGTTCCTGATCAACCTGATTGCCGTGCAGCGGGAGCATAGCGCCAAGGCCGCAGCTTCGCAGGCCTTGCAGATGGCGGAAACCACCGACAAGATCCGCTTCCAGATGATGCAAAACCGCCTGTCTCTGAGCAATTACCTGCTGAGCGGCGACACCCGCGAAGTCGACCGGCTAAACGATGGCATGCACGTCCTGCAAGAGAAGCTGCAAGCCGGACAGAGCCTTACGACCTCCGAGCAGCAACGGAATGCCCTGCAGAAGGTACAGAACAGCGAGCAGAACTGGGATCGCGAATTTGCCGGACCGCTGACGGACAAACGCAAAGAAGTGGATAGCGGCAACGCCACCGTGGCTGAACTCCAGATCTTCTATTTACAGAAAGACGCTTCTTCCTGGGTGAGAAACGCCAGCGAATATCTGGACGCGGCTGATCTGGAAAATAACAAAGTGCTGGAAGCAAGAAGAAAGTCCGACGAGACCGCGGGAACAGCAACTTTCGTGATCGCTCTATTCAGCACGCTGGTGGCGCTGACCCTCGGAGTAGTCATTGCTTATACCACCGCGAAATCTATTTCCACCTCGCTCAGCGATCTCATGAGGATCGCGCGCCAGATCGCCGACGCCGGAGATCTGGACCACGAAATCGACATCCAGCGCAGCGATGAGATCGGCCAACTGGCTCGAACCTTTGCCAAAATGGTCACCTACCTGAAGGAGATGGCTTCGGTCTCGGAGGCTATCGCTGGCGGGAACCTGGGCGTCGACGTCCGTCCCCGCTCGAACAATGACACTCTTGGCAAGGCTTTCGTGCGCATGATCGAAGGCCTGCGAAAGTTAGTACGCAACGGGCGGGACGCGGCGCAGCAGGTGGCTAGCGCGTCCAACCAGGTGGCAGGAGCCTCCGACGAATCGGCGAAGATCAGCCTGCAAACTTCGTCGGCCATCGACGAAGTCACCAGCACCATGCACGAAATGAGTGTCAACGTGCAGAACATGGTGAAGAGCACCAAGGTGCAAGCTTCCAGCGTAAGTGAGACCTCGGCTTCCATCGATCAGATGGTGGCTTCGATCCAGCGCGTAGCTGACACCGCCAAAGTGCTGCTCGACATCTCCAACCGCTCGCGCGAGGAAGTCCACAGCGGCATCGTCACCATGGAGAAAGCCACGGATGGGCTGAATCGCATTAACACTACCATCCGGTCTTCGGGCGAGATCATTGATGTGCTCGGTCAACGAGCGGATGACATCGGAAAGATCATTGAAGTAATCGATGATCTCGCCGAACAAACCAACCTGCTGGCGCTGAACGCCGCCATCGAAGCGGCACGCGCCGGGGAGCATGGATTGGGTTTCGCGGTAGTCGCCGACGAGGTCCGAAAGCTGGCGGAAAAGTCGGCCCAGTCCACCAAGGAAATTTCTGAACTCATTCAAAGCATCCAGAAGGAATCCCGCAAGGCGGTCGAGAACATGGAGCGGAGTACCTCGATTGTGAACGAAGGGTTGGGGCACGGAGAGGAACTGAATACCGCGCTGCGCAAGATCTCGAACGTGGTCACGGAAGTGTACAAGTTCGCGCAAGAGATTGGCGCCGCCACCAATGAACAATCGCACGGCTCGTCGCAGATTGCCCGGGCCACGACGCGATTGAACGAAATCACCCACGAAATCAATTCAGCGGTCGAAGAGCAGGCTTCCGGAGCGCATGCGGTGGTCAAAGCGATGGAGCGGATGCGCGAGTTGGTGCAGAACACCACCTCGGGCTCGACCGAACTCGCCGCCTCGGCGGAACAGATGTCCAAGATGTCGCGCGATCTGCTCGACTCCATGGGCCGATTCATGCTGGAGCAAACCGAAGCGGTCGCATCTTATCGGGAACGTGAAGAAAAAACCAGCGCCAAAGGCGGCGCTCGCAAAACCGCCGCCGCGGGGGCCCACTGACCGCGGAATCCACATGAACCGTGAACTCCATATCGTCGGCTTCAAAGTGGGGCGTGAAACCTATGGCGTACCCATCACCGCCCTGCGCGAGATTGTGCGCGTTCCCGAGATTACCACCGTACCGGACGCGCCGGACTACGTAGAGGGCGTCATCAATCTGCGGGGAAAGATTGTCTCGGTTCTCGATTTGCGGAAGCGGCTGGGAGAAGTTACGGTCGCGCCCAGCAAGCGCAATCGCATTCTGGTGGTCGAGCATCGCGGGCGGCTTTGCGGGATGATCGTGGACTCGGCGTCCGACGTGCTCAAGATTCCCGCCAAGGACATCGATCCCTCTCCCACCGAATTTGTAGAAGGCGGATTGAATTGTGTGACCGGACTGGGGAAGTACCAGGGGCGGCTGATCGTGCTGCTCGACATTGAAAAAGTGCTGGAGTTCAGCGCAAGCCGTTTGAAGAGCGATGCAACCAAGAGTTCGCCTGCTCCTGCACAAAGCGCGCGGAGCGCGGTGGCTTCGAAATAGCGGCAACGATCGTTGAACAAGGAAACGCATGGGAACAGCAGGCGTACAGGCGCAACTCACCGAACCCGAACTGAAACTCCTGCAGACGCTGGTGTATCAGGAGTGCGGAATGTATTTCGACTCGCGCCGCGCCGATTTTCTGCAGGATCGCTTGCAACGCCGCCTCAAGGAATGCAAGCTGGACTCCTTTTACAGCTACTACCATCTGTTGATCAGCAAAGAAGGAAAAGAGGAATTAAGCAAGCTGCTGGAAAATCTCACGGTGAATGAGACCAGCTTCTTCCGCAACAAGGCGCAGCTGGAACTGTTCCATAAATATATTCTCGATGACATCCTCCGCCGCAAGCAGGAACGCAACGATTTTTCCTTGCGCCTGTGGAGCGCCGGATGCTCGACCGGTCAGGAAGCGTACACCATGGCGATGCAGGTCGCCGATGCGCTCTCGTACCATGCTCTGCGCAATCCCTCGAACTACGACACGCCTTTTCCCAAGCCTTTGGTTCCTCCCCCCTGGAAAGTGGAGATCCTGGCCAGTGACATCAGTTACTCGGTTCTGCGGGCGGGACAAGAAGGGATCTACTCGGAAAATCAAATGGCCTCGGTGGACTACAGCTACCGGCTTCGACACTTTGACAAGGTTGGCGATCGCTATGCGGTGAAGAAGGCACTCAAAGAACTGGTCCATTTCGACTTCCACAACCTGAAAACGGAATACCTGCCGCAGCGCAATGATGTGATTTTCTGCCGCAACGTCATGATGTACTTCGATGAAGCTGAGCAGAAGCGGCTGATCGAGAAATTTTCCCGCTGCCTGAATCCGGGCGGCTACCTGTTCGTGGGCCACGCGGAGAGCTTGCTGGGGTTGACGGACAAATTCAGCATGGTTTACCGCGAGGCTGGTACCGCCTATCAGCAGATCGAGGTGAAGTCGTGAGCCAGTTCCACGACGAGCGCGCAGCGGAATTGAAGGAGCTCTTCTTTGAGAGCGCATTGGAATTGCTGCAATCGCTGAACGAAGAGACGCTGAAGCTCGAAAAGCAACCGGGCGATCTTGAAACCGTGCGCACCATCCGGCGAATCGTGCATACCCTGAAGGGCGATTCCGCCGCGGTCGGTCATCAGGAACTCAGCGAACTGGCGCATGAACTGGAAGATGCATTGGCCACGGAGGACGGGGCTCCCGCTGCCCTGGCTGATGTAGCATTCGCCGCCGCCGATACCTTCAGCGCGATGCTCAGTGCCTATCGCGGTGGAACCAAGCTGCCTTCGGCGGAAGCGGTGCGGAAGCTGATCCGCAAGATGGCGCGAGACCCGAAAACCCGGAAACCGCGCAACGCGAAAACCCGGACACCTGCTGCTCCTGAAGTTATCTGGACGGAATATGAAAAGCTCGCCACAGAAACCGCACTGCAGCAGGGAAAGCACGTATACCACATTACCGCGCAGATTGATCCGAACTGCGCGATGCCCATCGCAGCCCAGCAGTTAATCTTGAAAGCGCTGATCGAAAGCGGCGAAGTGCTCGGAACCCGGCCGGAACCAGGGTCTGCGAAGAACGCCATGCAGTTCCAGTTGCTGATTGCGAGTGACCAGAGCGCGGAGTATCTGAGTGCAAAGTGCCGCATCCCTACCGTTATTTCGAAGGTGAAAATCGAGAGCGTGGGGACCGCGGCCCAGAAGCCAGTTCCGAATGCAAGGGACGTCGAACCCGCAGCAAGCCAAGTCTCCACAGCCCCTCCCCCTGCCGTCTCAGCCGAAGAAAAGTTTCCGATGGAGGCCCGCCGTCCCGCCCGCCTGACGGGCGACACGCCCGGCCTCCATCAACTCGAATCACAGATCGGAGCTGAACTGTCCGACGAAACGGCCCTCCCGATTCCCTCCCCGACTGCGGTGAAGCCCGCTCCAGCGCCTGCGGAAAATGTCTTGCGGGTGGATGCGGAGCGGATTGATACGGTGCTTAATCTCGTGGGCGAACTGATCATCGGGAAGTCCATGCTGCAACAGGCGCTCAATGAATTCGCTGCGCGCTATCCCAAGGAAGCCATGCGCGGCCGTTTCGCCGATGCCATGGCTTTTCAGTCGCGCGTGCTGAGTGACCTGCAGCGCTCGGTGATGAAGGTCCGCATGGTGCCGGTGGAGCAATTGTTCCGGCGATTTCCCCGCATGGTTCGAGACGTCGCCAAGCAGTGTGACAAGCAGGTCGACCTGGTTCTCGATGGCCAGGACACTGCCTTGGACAAGAGCCTGCTGGATGCCATGGCCGAGCCGATGACACATCTGGTGCGAAACTCGGTCGGGCACGGCATTGAGAGCGAAGAGGAGCGTAAGCGTGCTGGCAAGCCTGCTCGGGGGACCATCCGCCTTCAGGCGTACCACCAGGGCAATCAAGTCATTGTCGAAATCAGTGACGACGGGCGTGGCATCGATGTGCAAAAAGTCAAGGCACGAGCCCTGGAACGAGGTCTCTTAAAGCGGGAAGAAGCCAGCCGCCTGGGCGAAGCCGACATACTCGACTTCATCTTCCGGCCGGGATTCAGCACCGCCGATGAGATCACAGAAATTTCCGGCCGCGGCGTCGGTCTCGACGTAGTGCAAAGCGTCCTGCATCGGCTGAAGGGCACGGTACACGTGGTTAGCCACCCCGGGCGGGGCTCCACGTTCCGGCTGCAGTTGCCGCTGACTCTTGCCATCATCAAAGCTCTGCTTTTCCGCGTGGAGCAGCGTCTCTACGCCATTCCGTTGAATGCGGTGGCGGAGATCGCTCGCGCCTATGAATCTGATATCCATCGCGTCGATAACTGCGAAGTGTTGCAGTTGCGCGATCGGGTGCTGCCGCTGGCTCGCTTAGGACGTCCGCCGGACGAACGGCTTGAGGGTGGCCGGTCAGAAAGAGTCTTCGTGCTGGTGATTGCGATGGGCGAGCGCAAACTGGGATTACTCGTCAACGGCATCGAGGGCGAAGAGGAATTGGTCATCAAAGCACTCGATGAACAGACCGCGGAGACCGATCTGGTTAGTGGCGCATCGATTCTGGGCAATGGTCACGTCGTGCTGATTCTGAATCTCGCGGCGATCGTCGAACGTTTTGCTAACTCTCGATCTGATCTGGTTGGCGGAGCCGGCATGGGTCTGCTGCTCTCCCACTCTGAGCGGGCGCGGGTGTCTGCACAAAGTACAGCAGGAGGACGGCCATGACCCCGCCGGTCCGTGTCTTAGTAGTGGACGACTCCGCGCTCATGCGTAAGCTGATTCCACAGATCCTTCAGAGCGACAGCTCGATTCAGGTTGTAGGTACCGCCATGGATGGGAACTTCGGCCTGAAAAAGATCGAAGAAGTGAATCCGCAGGTTGTAACTCTCGACCTTGACATGCCGGGAATGGGCGGGCTGGACATGCTGAAAGAGATCATGTTGCGCCACCCAGTGCCGGTGATCGTGGTAAGTTCCCACAGCACCCAGGGAGCGTCAGTGACGTTGCAGGCGCTCTCCATGGGAGCGTTTGACTTCGTCGCCAAGCCCATCGACGTTTCCGCCAACATGCCGGAAATCGCGCGCGAGCTGATTGCCAAAATCAAGGCTGCGGCGCAGAGCCGGCGGGTCACCATGGTTCCGCCCCTCGAGGCGCAGAGACAATCTCAAAAAGCCGCTCTCGAAGGCCGGCCTGAAGCGACTCGGATTGTGGCCATCGGAATTTCCACGGGCGGGCCTCAAGCGCTGCAATATCTGTTGCCGCAAATACCCAAAACTTTTCCCGGAAGCATCGTGATCGTGCAGCACATGCCGGAAGGATTTACCGAGATGTTTTCCCGGCGGTTGGAGGAGATCTGTCCGGTCAAGGTGAAGGAAGCCCAGTCGGGAGATCTTTTGGTGGCTAGCCGGGTGCTGATCTGCCCCGGAAACCGGCACATCAAAGTGAAGCGATTGCCCATGGGCGACGTCGCCGTGCTGAACGATGAACCGCGGGTGAACGGGCATCGTCCATCAGCCGACGTGCTGTTTAAGAGCGTGGCGGAGGAGTTTGGGGAAAAGGGCATCGCCGTGCTTATGACCGGAATGGGAGAGGATGGAGCGCACGGGCTAGGTTTGGTGAAGGCGGCCGGCGGGATGACGATTGCCCAGAGCGAGGAATCGTGCGTAGTGTTTGGCATGCCCAAAGCGGCCATTGAGCGCGGCTATGCGGTGCGAGTGGTAGCGCTCGACGCCATGGCCAACACCCTGCAGGCGCAATGCATGCCGGATCGGAAGTCCTGGACCAAGACGGACTCCGGCGAAAGCGGCAAGGCCGCGGGAGCGGGGAAGAATTGATTTTGTCCGGCAGGCGAGAACAGGATGCCGGAATTTGAAGCGGTGGGAGGTTGTATATGGAACAGTTCGTCGCAGTGAAACGCAGCAAGGACGGTCAACCGGTCCGCTACCTGGTAGTGGACGACTCCGTCTTCGCCCGTAAGAATCTGGCCCGGATGATCGAAACATTCGGTGGCCAGGTCGCCGGCGAAGCCGGAGATGGCATGACCGCCATAACCGAATATGAGCGCCTCAAGCCCGACATTGTTCTCATGGACATCACCATGCCCCAAATGGAGGGGATCGAGGCGGCCGAGAAGATCGTGCAGCAACATCCCGAAGCACGCATTGTCATGGTGTCGTCCGTGGGTTATCAGGAGAACATTGTGGCTGCGCTGCAGCGGGGGGCGCGTCATTTCGTACAGAAGCCGGTCAAGCCGGAGGTTTTGTACGAAGTGATCAAGTACGTCATGGGTGAGGATGGAACTGCGGCTCAGGCCGCGGGCGCGGGAGCCTGAAATGAAAATGGAGTTGATCCAGCCTTTCATCAACGCGGCGGACGCCGTGTTGGCGCAGGGACTGCAATGCACAACGTCGGTCGGGAACCTCAGCATGGAGCAGGAGGCCTACCGCCGCAAAGGAGTCGCCGCGCTGATTTGGGTGACCGGCGACATCGAAGGGCGCATTGTCATCGATCTCGACCCCGACACCGCAGTGCGCGTGGCCAGCCGCTTTGCGGGAGCCGAGTTGCCAGAATCAGACGAACTGGTGCGCGAAACCGTGTGCGAGCTCGCCAACCAAGTGATTGGGAACGCCGTCACCTCGCTCAACGATCAGGGATTCCATTTCCGCGTGCATCCCCCCGTGCTTCACACCTCCGAGCATGGCCCGAACAGCAGTGAAGACACCGAGGCCCTGGTGATCTGCTTCGAAACCGGTATTGGCAATGTATTCCTGAATATCGCCTTGCGACATAATTGCTCACCACATCCTGAACGGGCAGCCGCAGTGGGACAGTAGGATCGGCTGGATTTCGGCTGGTCCTGCACGGGCGAGGACGCCCGCGCCTGTACAATTTATGGACCGGCTACGACGAACACCGGGTTTTGAGGAAGTGGAGCCCCGGTGGTTTTTGAGAATGACGCGCTCAGAGGCGCGGGCATTTGCAGCAGCAGCGTATCGTTCAACGTCTGAATAATCGCCACATTTCCCGCATCACAATTTCCCACATACACTCTCGAACTATCCGCCGCAGCGGCGATCGAAAGCTCGGATGGGTTCGAAGTGCAAACTTGCGCAACCGTGATCACAGGAATTGTGGCTCTGAGGCTTCCATCCGCGGCGTTGATGACTGTGACTTTAGAAGTCACATTCCCGCCGCTGACGGAAGCGCTCGACACGTAGGCCCGGCTGCCGTCGGGCAACGCCGCCACCGAGATCGGATTCGCCACCGGGATGACTACGGCTGAAAGCGCATCGCTCGAGGCATCCAGATAGGTCACCGTGTTCGTAACCGGGTTTGCGACGTAGAGGCGATTTCGCGTTGGATCGTAGAGCAAAAAATTCGCCCCCACACCGACCGAGACGCTGTTCATCACGGCGTTGGTAGCAGTATCGATCGCGGAAACCAGGCCACTTCCCTGATCCAGCGCGTAAACTCTGTTGCTGTCTGATCGAGCTACGACTGACACAGGAGAAACCCAGGTGGCGTTCGCAATGGGCGGATTCACGCTGCGATCGACGGGATTGATGCTGGTCACTGAACCACCACTGCCACCGCGCCCCTGATTAGCCACGTAAAGGTACTGCTGGTTGGGAGTCTCCGTTAGCGCCACTGGATTCACGCCAACTGGAATTCCAGCCAGCGGCGGCTCGACCACGTTACTGGCAGTCGAAATCACCGAAACCGTATTGTTCCCCGAGTTAGCGACGTAGACTGTGGCACTCTCCGCCGTAGCTACGAAGGTCGGAGCCGAACCGGTGGGCAAACTGATTGTCGTCACCGGCGCGGCGCTGGATGGAGAAAATGTAGAAAGTGTGTCATCCAGGCTGTTCGCAACGTACACTCTGGTGCCGTTCTGCACCAATGCGGCCTGCACGGGCATCAGGCCTACCGTTGATCTCGATACGGCAGTGTCCCCGGAGACGTCGATCGAGGTGCTGGCGCCGGGATGAGTCGAGCCGTTGCCGGTGATCACCAGAGCGACGTGGGAGAAATTGGGATTGGGCGGATTGGGCGCGATGGGGGTTGCCACTGGGCGATAGGTCTCGCCACAACTTACACAGATGACTATGAGAAGGAGAACCGCCCCTGCGCGCACCCCAGTCATCGACACGCCTGCGACAAAAGCCATTTCTGCATAGATCCTGGAAGAGTTCTCTATTCTAACTGCTGGTTGGCGGTCTGCGCCAGAGAGGCAGTAATTGGCAATTAGTAATTGGCAATTAGCAATTAGCAATTAGCACTCAGCACTCAGGCATTCACCGTTCGCCTTGAGTCTCGATTACGGCCTTGTTGTTTGGAATTACTAAAGTACGAGATGCGACATCACGGCTGCTTGGTTGTAGACGTAGGGCTGGAGAGTTGTGGGTTCATCCGCCTGTTACTTTCTTGCCAGGTGCGACTCTTTGGGGTGCCGGGGGCTTGGGTGGGGTCAGGCCGATGGCGTTGAATACGGTGCGGAGGTCGCGCCAGTTGCCGCGCATTGCGCCTTCGATGGAGGCTTCCAGCTTTTTGATTTCGTTGGAGGGTTCTGCTTGGCGAGTGGTGAGTGGGGGATTGGTGACGGTGCAGGCATTTTCTTTTTGCGAGGGAAGGAGTTTATGTTCGGGCTGGCAACTTTTCTTTCGCTCCTCCGGAGCTGGCTGGTTTACTGCTTTGTTCCCACGGCTCGCGCCGTGGGCTGCGTTCTGGCGCCGCTCCGCGGCTGTTTTGATGGCTGTGGCCGCGGCACGGTCTGAGCCGTGGTTGGATTCCGCTGCGACCTTCCCCGATTCAGCAGCGGGCGGTTCAGGAGCGTTTGCCCGAGTTGGTGCGGGGGCGTTTTGTTCGGGGTGTTCGTTTAGGTATTGTTGGGCGTAGTTGGGGACTTCGCGGACCATATCGTGCCTGCAGATGTCGAAGTGGGCGTTGCGGGAGTTTCTTACGGCGATGTGGAGGGCTTTGAGAACGATGTTGGCGCGCTTGTTGTCGATGGTGCCTTTGAGGACGGCGTCGATCATGTGCATGAGCGCGGCCTGGATGGCTTCGGCGTTTTCGATCAGGGCGATGGGTTCGATTTGGGAGTCGACGCGAGTTTGCACGCCCTTGATCATGCGGGTGTGGAAGTAGCAGAAGTATTCTTGTTTGAGCGCGGGCGAGCCGCAGCGGTGTCCGGTGATTTTGATGTGGGTGCATTGGCGAACGTTTGGATGTAGAGGCATGGGTATATACCGCGAAAATCGCGTTTTTCTCCTAAATCTATGAATTGATTGGGTTTAAAAAAGAGATACCTTTCTAAAATATCCCTTTTAAAGGAGTTAGCTGGGGATATTCCGACGAGGGCAAGATGCCGTCGCGACAGCCGGCGAGACGCCGGCGCTACTAAGTTTATCCCTTACTTCTATGATAGCTAATTGGATAGGGTAAACCCGCCAACTTTGCGGAAATATATTTGCTTTGGGGAGAATAGGTTGGGGGGAATTGGGTGGTTTTGGGGGCTTGACAAGATTTTGGGCGGAGCAATGGAAATGTGGAGACAATCCGCATTTCCGCTGAATTCGAGGGTGACGAGAAATAGATCAAACGAAATAATAGGCGGCTGTCGGGTTGGGACGAGCGGGTTGTGCTGGCGGCATTGGTTTCCCACCCTTGCAAAGAACGCAAGGATGGGGCACCCTCGTTTAAAACCCGAACTGGCAGGCTCTATCTCATCCTCGGCCGCGGGATTTTTTCCCTGAGGCTGCGGCTTCGCGGGGGGCTGTGGCGGCTGGCTTTTTCTTTCCTTCCATCTCGGCGAGGCTTTGCTTCAGGGCTGACATCAGGTCGACTACCGGGGCGAGCTTCTTCGGTTTTTCTACTTCGGCGATCTTGCCGCCTTCCAGTTTGGTCTGGATGAGGTTTTTGAGATTGTCCTGAAAAGTGTCGTGATATTTCTCGGGGTCCCATTCGGCGGCTAGCGCTTCGATCAACTGGTGCGCGACTTTGACTTCGGCGTCTTTGAGCTCGACGTCGGGCGCGCCGAATCCTTCTACTTCCCGAACCTCTTCTTTGTAGTACATGGTGTGCAACATCATTCCGCCATCATGCGGGCGCAGGAAAACTGTGTACTCGCGGTTGTGCATGGTGAGTTTCGCGATGGCAACGTACTCGCTCTCTTCCATCGCCTTGGTGAGGAGGGCGTAGGGGCGCCGGCCGGCCTCATCGGGAACCATGTAGTAGGAGGATTCGAAGTAGACCGGATCGACTTCGCTGGATTTGACGAATTCCAGGATCTCCATGGTCTTGGCGGTCTTGGGCTCGATCTTTTTGATTTCTTCGGGCTCGATGACTACGTATTCGTCCTTGCGGTACTCGTAGCCCTTGACGATGTCGCTCCGTTCCACGACTTTGCCGTCGGCCAGGCAGACATATTGCTGCTTGAGGCGGGACAGGTCGTCGCGGTGCAGCATGTTGAAGGAGATGCCCGAATTGCGCGCGCCGGAGAACAGCTTTACCGGCATGGAAATCAATCCGAAGGTCAGATATCCAGACCAAACCGAAGCAGCCATAGTTCACCTTGTAACTACGAGCGTGTATTGAGCCACAAGCTTGTGCTCGTGAGTTTAAACTACATGCAACCTTTTGATGCACAAAGGTCGCGCCGGTAACCCAGAGTGAAAGCACGATACACTGGGGCGGAGCTGGACGCAACCCTATCCATAGTAGTATCGGGCGTGGTACGTGCGTTTGTTCTTTGTAGCGCCGGCATCTTGCCGGCAGATTGCCAGGTTGCCGGTGAGGGCGGGACGCCCTCACGAGAGCCGCCGGGACGGCAGCGCTACACAGAACCTACCATCGTTAAAATGTCTGGCCTGACGGGAGCTGCGGAGGTTTTGGCGGAACTGGTGGTCCGTCCGCTTTGGAGCGCGGTTGTCGTCACTGTGGTATTTGCTGGCTTGGCGCGCTGGGTGCGAGGAGTCAGTTTTGGCGGCGCCATCGCAGGTGCTGCGGTGTGCTTTATTTTGTACGTGGGAGTGGGATTTGGGGCATTTGTCGCTTTAGTCTCGGTGTTCGCCCTGACTTGGGTTTCCACTCGCTTTGGGTATCGCCGGAAAGAGAAATTAGGAACGGCGGAAAGGCTCGATGGCCGTCGTGCCTTGCAGGTTCTGGCCAACCTTGCGGTGGCCGCGGGTTGTGCCGGATTGTCAGCCTTCAGTGCGGCAAAAGCTGTTTTCCTGCTCGCCCTTTCGGCGGCACTGTCGGAAGCGGCGGCGGACACGGTTTCGAGCGAACTTGGTCAGGCTCGAAGCGCGAAAGCGCGGCTGATCACGACCGGGGTAGAAGTTGCCGCGGGCACGGATGGTGGAGTGACTTGGACTGGTACCCTGGCCGGCATCGCGGCGGCGGGCATAGTGAGTTTGGTCTGTGTCTTAGCCGGGTTGGTGCCTTTCAGGTGGCTGGGCATTTCAATTATGGCAGCCTTTGCCGGCATGATTGCTGACAGTTTTTTGGGGGCTTTGCTGGAACGGCGAAAGCTGCTCAATAACGATGCCGTAAATTTCCTGGGAACGCTGATCGCGGCGGGCATTGCTTCCCTGCTGGTGTGAAATCTCTGCAGGAAAAGGGTTGCAACCTCGAGGCGGTGGACATATGGGCCGCCTCGGAAACTCTATTCCTTGGGTCATGTCCCGCAGTTCCTTGAAGCTTTCTCTGTTCGAATGGAGAATCTTAGCAGCACCCTCGAAACATATTCCTGCATCCAATTTGTGATAGCAGAAGCATGAAGATTCGGACACTAATCGTAGGTTATGTGCTGGCGCTGGCGCTGTTCCTCTTTGCCGAGCGTCATCCCAGTAGCTCGTCCCCGACCGGATTCCATGCAGTTGTAGACTTGACGCATAGTATCGACGCTCGCGGCCTGGGCTACCAACTCGGTGACAAGTCCGGGCCGCTGCGTGGACAGTTGGGAACTCGCATTGATGCGCCCGCGCGTTTTGCCCGTGGGCTTTGGACGGTGGACCAGATTCCTACGGAACGTTTGATCGCTCCTCTGGTCGTGCTCGATGTCACTGCGAACATCGAGGGAAATCCGGACTACCAGATTTCGGTCGCGGACATTGCCAAGTGGGAAAGCGTTCACAGTCAAATTCCGTTAGGCGCGGTGGTTATTGCGCGGACGGGATGGGATTCACGTTGGAACTCGATCAAAGATTATCGCAATGCGGACCCTAAAGGCATTATGCATTTCCCCGGATATTCCGCGGATGCGGCGAAGTTTCTGGTGGAAGGACGTCGGGCGCTGGGCCTTGGCATTGATACATTGAACGTTGACTATGGTCCGTCGAAGGAGTTCCCTGTGCGTCAATACACTTTGGCGCACAGCGTTTACGAACTGGAGAATGTGGCTAACCTGAATCGCGCGCCGGCATCCGGTGGGACAGTGGTGGTCGCTCCCGACAAAGTGGAAAGCGGGTCGGGTGGGCCGGTGCGGGTCCTGGTCCTGACGCGCTGAGATACGGAAAAACCCTATGGGAGCCAAGATTCTCCGCCTCAGGGGCTGAAGCCCGGATGTATTTTCAGGACTTTGCGGCACGAGTGAACTCGTGCCCTCCCGAATTCGACACATTTGGAGGAGTTTTTTCGCAGCCTTTGACCGCAGCGCTGGAAGCGCTGCGCCACCCAAAATCAAATGCAACGTTGAGTGTTTCCGCGAACTTTTTTCTCGCGTACTTTTTGCAGCCAATCTTAGTCGTCCTTCATCTGTCAGTGTGACCGAATCCCACTGCCGAGGTGAACATGACTGACCCGCGTTATCCCATTGGCAAATTCAGGTTCGACGCTGCGCCCGACGACGCCGAACGAAACAGATTCATTGACGACATCGAGCAGGCTCCGGCGGCATTGCGGGCTGCCATTAAGAATCTTTCCCCGGAGCAGATCGAAACGCCCTACCGGGACGGAGGCTGGACGGTGCGCCAAGTTGTGCATCATGTGCCCGAGAGCCACATGAATGCTTACATTCGCTTCAAGTTGGCGCTCACCGAAGACGAACCGACGGTCAAACCGTATATGGAAGACCGCTGGGCGCACACACCGGATGTCGACTCGACGCCGCTGGAAGTTTCG
The DNA here is from genome assembly GCA_963832245.1 of uncultured Acidobacteriota bacterium. Lineage (GTDB taxonomy): Bacteria > Acidobacteriota > Terriglobia > Terriglobales > Acidobacteriaceae > JABDBE01. The sequence goes on along the minus strand of CAWHTG010000002.1, from coordinate 528,567 downwards.
TTGGCGATGCTGGAGCCCTTGCACGACCGATGGGTTCGGCTGTTGCGTACGCTAAAGCCGTCAGACTGGAAGCGAACGTTCCGGCATCCGGAGTTAGGGCTTATGCCTCTGGAGAGGAATCTGGCGCTTTATTCCTGGCATGGCAAGCATCACGTGGCGCACATTACGGAGTTGAGGAAGCGGATGGGATGGTGAGATTCGTGCTTTCCGCTTTTGCTCGCTAACCGAGACGTAGCAAGCTACGTCTCTACAAGAGTTGTTTATTGTGGCGAGGAATCACGTTGATCGGGCGCTGCGCTGCTGCTGACCTTGGGGCAATACTCGGAATCGTCAACGACGCGGCCGAAGCATACCGGGGTGTTATACCGGCGGATTGCTGGCACGAGCCGTATATGACGGAATCCGAACTGGCGGGTGAGATCGCGGCTGGGGTCAACTTTTGGGGATGGAATGAGGAGAGCGCTCTACTCGGCGTCATGGGACTGCAGAGCGTCCGCGAGGTCACGCTGATCCGCCATGCCTATGTGGTGCCGTCCCATCAGGGCAAGGGCATCGGTGGGGTGCTTCTTACCTCATTGATAGAGCGGGCAACAGGCGCATTGTTGGTTGGAACCTGGGCTGCCGCGGAGTGGGCCATACGATTTTATGAGCGACACGGATTCCGCCTGGTTTCCGCCACGGAGGAAAAGGACCGCCTTCTCAGCACTTACTGGAACATTTCTTTGCGTCAGAAGGAGACCTCGGTGGTATTGGTGCATGGGCGCTGATTCTCCGACTAGCATAGAGCGAGGCGTTGGTCGGAAGCAGAAGCGCGGCTAGAGTGTGCGTGAGAACTGATCTTTCGCCCCGCTGGGGCTCGTCTGTTTCCCGCCTACGGACTTCCGGCCATGATACTGTTTTCGCCTTGCCGGATTCTAACTCCGAGACTCGATTCCTGATTTCAGCTTCCCAAGCAGCTTGCAAGCCTTCGTCCACTTTGCCACCGAGGTTGGAGATCAGGGAATCTGCCAGCGCTTCCTGTTCTTCAAGGGAAAGCGAAAGCGCTTTTTCCAGCAACTTCGAAACTTCCGGCGTCATCTGTGCCATGACCACCTCATGACGTTTGTTCTATCTTACGCAGCAAACGTTGGGCTGGGGTGAGCTTTCCGCGTCACGATTTATGAAGGTTCACGCCGTTACTGCAGCCGCCACACCATGTAGCTGACCGCCTCGCGCAGCACCGCTTCGGCGCGCTGCCACAGTGAGTGCGGGCGGGAATCGGGGCGCGGCGAGACGTATACCTGCAGGCCCTGGTGTTCCAGTAGTTTACTGATGCGGAACACGTGGTACGCGTCACTGACGGCGACGCAACTGTGCATGTGATTGGCGCGCATGATCACGCCAATTCGTTCGGCGGATTGTGCGGTATCGGAACTCTGCGTTTCAGCAATCAGGTTGGAGTCGGGGATTCCGCGATGCATCAGGTAATCGTGGCCCACCCCGCCTTCGCTGAAACTGGGATCGGCCGCGGCGCCTCCGGTGGTGATGACTACCGGGGCAATGCCTTGCTGAAAGAGGTCAAAGGCGTGGTCAAGACGGGCGCGGTACACGGGCGACGGGCGGCCGGAATATTCTGCCGCGCCGAAAACTACGATAGCATCTGCGGAATGAGTTTCCTGTCGAGAGGCTTCGCTGACGATTCCAACACAGATTGAGGCCAGCCAAATGAGGGCGGCTGCAGCCAGCGCTTCTAGCCATAACCTCCAATGGCGTCCCAAAGGCCGTTTCCCGTCTGCTTCGCTCATCCTTGTGCGAAGAATTCGGAGATCTCCATGGCGGAGATCGCACCTTCCCGCATGATGCGCCAGCGGGCTTCCTCGTCGGTGAGGTCGACGATGGTCGAAGCCGTGTCGCGCGGCGACGTTCCCCCGTCCACGATGATGGAGATGCGTTCCTGCAGTTGATCGCGCACCGCTTCGGCGGTCGTGCACTCCGTTTCACCGCTCAGATTCGCCGAGGTAGCGGTGATTGGGATTCCCGCCGCCTGCACCACCGCCAGCGGAATCTTCGCACTGGGTATGCGTAGCGCCACGTTGCCAGTGTTGGCTGTCACCTTCAGGGGAAGCCGCGATGCCGCTCTGACAATAATAGTCAGCGGCCCCGGCCAGAAACGGCGCGCCAATTTGTAGAACTCATCGGGAAGCGGCTTGGCCAACTCCTCTGCCTGCTCTTCGCTTTCAATCAAGAGTGATAGGGGCTTGTGCCGCGAGCGCGACTTGATTTCATATACGCGGTCCACCGCGCGCAGGTTGAATGGGTCGGCGGCCAAGCCGTAAAACGTATCGGTGGGCATGCCCAACACCAGGCCGGCGCAAATCTTGTCGGCCGCATATCGGATGAGCGACGCCTCCGGCTTCTCGCAATTTATCTTGAGGATTTCCGCGCGCACACGTTTCCTTCCCGGCAATGTTCTGAATCCGCGAAAGCTAACATAACATGGGCCTAAACTGCAAGGAGAGATAAAGGGTATCATTCTCGCAGCCTCCGCTACCTTGAAGAAAGCTACGACCAGTCACGAACTCCCTATCCATGGGCGCCTGCGGCGCGTCGAGGGACGACACAACGCCCTGGTCAAAGAGCTGCGCGGTGCCTTTGCGCATGCAGGACTCACTTCTGACGGATTTTGCGCTATCGAAGGCATCCGCATTCTTGAGGAGGCCATCCGCAGCGGTCTCAAGTTTAAGGCGGTATTCTTCCGTGCTTCCGCCGAAAACCGGGCGGAGCGCCTGCTGCCTCAGCTCGCCGCGCACGTCGAGACTCTGCTTCTGCCCGACAAGCTTTTTGCCAGCGCTGTCCCCAGCGAGACGCCGCAGGGCGTAGCGGCATTGGTGCGATGTAAAGCTTTCACACTTGAAGATGTGTTGGCGAAGTCGCAGGCCGGGCCGTTGTTGGCGATTGCGGGCGTGCAGGATCCGGGGAATCTTGGCACCATCTTGCGCTCGGCGGAGGCATTTGGAGCTGGGGGAGTGTTGTTAGGAGAAGGGACAGTCAGCCCGTTCAACTCTAAAGTGATCCGCGCTTCAGCCGGGTCGGTCTTCCGGGTGCCGATTGTGCAGACTAAGTTTTCAGCGGTTGTCGGACAGATGCGCGAACTCGGGCTACGGCTCGTCGCAACCTCCTCGCACAAAGGCACGCCCGTCGATCAAGCTACGCTGACTGGACCGCTGGCTGTGTTTATCGGTAGCGAAGGGGCTGGGTTGCCGCGTGATTTGCTGGAGGGAATGACGGAGATCGTGGCCGTTCCCCACTCGCCTAGCGTCGAATCGCTGAATGCAGGGGTAGCGGCTAGTATCGTACTATACGAAGCTGCCAGGCAACGCTCACCACAGAGACACAGAGACACAGAGAAATCAACGGATTGATCTTTTCAGAAGCGGTCTTAACGTCTGTACCGTTATGGGACGTGTAGCACTTTAACGCCCTGGTTTCTCTCCCGATGTGCGTGATTCTATGATGAGATGGGCGGGTGAGCAATTTCCTTCCTATTCATATCGAGACGCGGGAGCAGACAGAAGACACTCGAGACCCGCGGACGGGCCCTATTCTCGGGGCGGCGCTTGAGGTCCATCGTCATCCCGGGCCAGGGCTCTTGGAATCGGCTTACGAGGAGTGCCTTTGCCATGAGTTCTGCCTACGGAAACTGGGCTTCCGGCGGCAAGTTGACCTGCCTGTCGATTACAAGGGACTGATGCTGAATTGTGGTTACAAGATCGATCTAATCGTGCAAGACGAGGTTATTTTGGAATTGAAAGCCGTTGAGAAATTGTTGCCGATTCACCAGGCCCAGCTTCTGACTTACCTCAAGCTGGCTCACAAGAAGGTAGGACTGCTGATTAATTTCAACGTGCCGCTATTGACTCAGGGCATCATTCGACGAGTGCTGTAACCCTTTTACCACAGAGACACAGAGAACAGAAGAAACTTAGGCCAACACCTTTTTTGAGCTAAGCCCCAACAATCCCTATTTTTCTCTGTGTCTCTGTGACTCTGTGTTGAAATAGGGTTGTGAGTCTTTTCCAAACCGTTCCGAGCGGCGATAACTCCGGGGATCGTACACGGCCGCTGGCTGATCGGATGCGTCCGCGGGCGCTGGATGAGTTTGTCGGGCAGGAGCATCTGGTGGCGCCTGGGAAGCCCTTGCGCACGCAGCTTGAGCGCGACGACGTCGGGTCACTTATTTTCTGGGGGCCTCCGGGGACGGGCAAGACCACGCTGGCCAAGATCATCGCGCACATGACCAGGGCTGAGTTCATTGAGTTCTCGGCTGTCCTTACTGGCATCAAGGAGATCAAGCAGGTCATGGCCGATGCGGAGCGGGCGCGGCAGTATGGGACGCGAACGATCGTCTTCATTGATGAGATTCATCGCTTCAACAAGGCGCAACAGGATGCGTTTTTGCCGCATGTTGAGAAGGGCAATATCCGGCTGATTGGGGCGACTACCGAGAATCCTTCTTTCGAGATTATTTCCGCTCTGTTGTCGCGCAGCCGCGTCTACGTGCTCAAGCCGTTGACCGAGGAGCAAGTTGTGGTGCTGCTCAAGCGGGCGCTGGCCGATGACGAACGCGGGCTGGGGACGATGAAGCTGCGGGCGCCCGATGCGGTGTTGGCGAAGATTGCGGCTTACTCCAGCGGCGATGCGCGTAGCGCCTACAATGTCCTCGAAGTTGGTGCGACGCTGGCTCTCGGACGGGCTGGGGCCGAAGCTGGCGCGGAGATTACAGATGACATCGTCCAGGATGCTCTGCAGAAACGGGTACTGCTTTACGACAAGGCGGGCGAAGAGCACTACAACCTGATTTCGGCGCTGCACAAGTCGGTGCGCAACAGCGATCCTGACGCGTCGCTTTATTGGCTCGGGCGCATGCTGGAGGCGGGCGAGGATCCGCTTTACATCGCTCGCCGCGTGGTGCGCATGGCGGTTGAAGACATCGGACTGGCCGATCCGAATGCGCTGTCGCTGTGCATGGCGGCGCGCGATGCTGTCGACTTCATTGGCATGCCTGAAGGCAATCTGGCGCTGGCTCAGGCTGTCGTCTATCTCGCGCTCGCTCCTAAATCGAACGCGCTTTATACCGCTTACGGCGAGGTACAGCAGGATGTCGAGGCGACTGCGGCTGAGCCTGTTCCGCTGCATCTGCGCAATGCGCCCACCGGATTGATGAAGGGGCTGGGATACGGTCAGGGCTATCAGTACGCTCATGATCTTGAGGGCAAGATTGCGGACATGCAATGTTTGCCGGATAATTTGCGGGATCGGACTTACTACCATCCGACGAGTGAAGGCGTTGAAAGGCGGATTCGCGAGCGTTTGGAGGAGATCAGACGGCGGCGATCAGGAGCGGGCAAGACTTCGTTAGAATCGGAAAAACAGTCGGACTCCTGATGGCCGCCGGTTACAGTTTCCCCAAAAACTCTAGGTGTGGACTTGTTCGAATCTCTTCAGCCTCGGCAACGCACGGATAGACTTGCCCGCTCTCTGCTCAGCCAGCCGGATTTCATAAAGACTTTGCAGATTCAACCAGAATTCCGCACTGGTGCCAAAGAAATGAGCCAGACGCAATGCAGTGTCGCCGGTGATGGCCCGGCGCCGATTCAGGATTTCGGTGATGCGATTGGTTGGAACCCCCAGTTGCCGCGCCAGTTCCGCGGCGCTCATTCCCAATTCGCGGAGTTCCTCGGCCAAATGTTCCCCGGGATGAATTGCAGTGCGTGCCATAGCATCGCCTCCTAATGGTAATCAACAATTTCCACGTTTGTGGGACCCGGCGCATTTCGCGGCCACTCGAAACAAATCCGCCACTGATCGTTAATACGGATGCTGTACTGTCCCTTCCGGTCTCCCGCGAGCGCTTCAAAACGGTTACCCGGCAATGCGCCAAGGTCTTTGAGAGAGGCCGCGGCCTCCAGACGGTCGAGCTTCAGACGTGCGGCGCGCTCGATGCCAGAGAAAGCTTTGACCCGTTTGCCAATCGCGAAGTCTCTGGTCCGCTTGTCCCGGTAACCGCCGACCATGAGTTAGAATAGCACAAAAGTACGCGTTACGTAAAGCGTACAGATCGACGATCCGCTCGCGACGCGGGCACAACAAATAGTTAGGCAGGGTGAGGAGGCCGCGGGCGCGAGGCGCAATGAGCCGAGAGCCAGCCTAGCTTGAGGGCGGGACGCGAACTTCTATCCCGTATCTCTTCACCCGTCGGGCGTTTATCTCCGATTCCTGGCCGATGCGCCTCAGCGCGTCCTTTGCTCGCTTCGATATCTCCTTCATCTGCTCGGTGGCGTTCATGATGTTGTCAAACTGTAAACAGGCATTGATGATCCTGCGCAGGTCGCGACCTTCACTCTTTTTAAATAGCTTGTAGTACTCCTCGACGGGCATCGTAGACAGAGTCACGATATCTTTCTCGCTCCACCCATTCATGTTGGCCATCGAGAGCAGTGTAGTGGTTATCTCTCGCTCCACCTTAAATGTCGCGTACTTCTCACTAAACGCTCGGACGACGTCCGGGTCCTTCACGTCTCCACCGAACGGATAATTGTTTAAGTCGAAGAATTCCCTATCTTCGCCATGGCTCTTGACATAGTGCTTGATGATTGCGGCGGCCTGTTCCTGCCTTCCAAGCTCTTTGAATAGACTCACGGTACCGCTCAGATTAACGGGCGTGATGTACTGGACGCCCTCGAAGAATGATTGATAAATCGCGTTAAGGACCTGTTCCTGATTATCCGCAAACGAATCGTGGAACATACGCCAAGCATCCTGAAAAGCGGTGCTCAACTTAGCTGCCTTGATCTGGTTATTTAGTGGGGAGGCGCGCTTTTCCAATAGAGACGAATCAAAAAATCCGTTCCTAATTCCCTCCAGTAAAACCAAATCAAATTCGTCCATTCCGGAGAAGCCGTAGTCGTCGAGCAACGCATTCCATGCGGCCTCATTCGCGGGGACGACTTCGTCCTTGTCGGCGCCGAAGATGTCAGGCCCCCTTCGGTGCTGCAGATAGTCAAGCGACGGGGCCCTGGCGGGTTCATAGACGCTCCAGCCGAGAAGGGCCAGCGATTGCACCGCTTGCTTCAACACTTGTTTGTCGAATCCCTTCAGCATGGCTTCGACCTGGCGCATTGAGCGCTCGATCCTCTTGATGAGGCGGATGTTGGAGATACCAAGCGCAACACAGCTTTCCGCAAGCAGCTTGTTTGTCTCGCCGTCCTTGGGAAGGGCGATGCTGGCGCATTCCTGCGCCGAGGGCTCAAACTTCAAAGACGTGTCAACAACCTTTTCGAGGTACTTCTTAAACTCCTCTTTGTCCTCTTCGAGCGCCTCATCGTTGAGGATAAGCGCTACCTTGCAGCCCTTGAGCTCCCTTAGGTTGGACACGAGGCCCAGGACCTCGCGGACGGACAGATTCTTACCTCGACGCTCCATATCGTCTATGCAGATGATGGTCTTCCTGACCAGTGAAAACCACACTGCTCCAAGGCCACCGAGATAATTCCTTAAGGCTGGGACCTGCTGGATAACGCCAAGAGATTTCTTGCCGAGCTGTTTTGCGGCGGCGGTAGTTTGAGACTGGAGTGCGTCCAGGCTCAGTTCGACGCCGATCTCGGAACTTTTTACCGAGTTCTCGAAGATAGAGTATTTGAGCTCCTCGAGAGAATTGACCCCGAAGAGCGATACATAAGAATAGGATTCAAGTGCGATCTGATCGTTCGCTTGCGCATCTCTAAGGTTTTGATTCCATGCGAACGTCTTCCCGACACCCCAGCGCCCGCTAACACAAATAACCTCAGGCTCCTTGGTAGCAAGGAACCTCCGGATTTCGTTCTCTATCAACTTGATCGACACTGCGCGCTGACGCCGCCTTTTCGTGGGACGTGAGTGTACCACCTACGAGAAACTGCAACGGTGGGTGCCGGGCGTTTCGAAGACGCACGGCATGCTGCCCTTCGAAACACGACGGGACCCCTCGGCTGTAGAATTCGATGCTTCCACCTTTCGCGAGGGGCGCGAAAGGCGGACACCCCGCATTATAGGTGGTTGGCAGGGTTGCATAGGTCCTTCGTTGGGAGCCCTTGGCTTTGCCAAGGACTCCGCTGCCTCAGGATGACAGATTTAGCATACGGGATTCTTTCAGTTGACCTGGCTGGGGATTTCGTACTAATGTGGGGTTACACCGGAAAGGAGGTGGTCGAATGACGAGTTCTGATTGTAGTAACTGTAGTGGGAGTCTAAGACCAGGTGAGGTGGCTGAGACTTAGAGCGGGTTGCTCTAAGCGGGGCTGCGGGGCGTTCGCGCGCTAAGCAGCTACAGTCCGCACACTAACCGGTGAGTTTGGATTCGATCCCGGCGTCAGGTCGCGCCAAGGGTCTCCATACTAAGACCCGGGAGTTGCCGTAGAGGCCACGTTAGAGTGACCACCTCTTGGTCAATCCCAAACAGTCCACCGGGCGGCCCGTGCTTTTCAACAAGCACGGGCCGTTCTGTTTTTAAATTGATGCCGGGAGTACAGCGCCTAATTTCTGGGAGATTGCTTTTCTTCTATTCGATAGACCAAACTCACTCCGATGGAGATTCGAGCCTTAAACGAGAACGATGCGGCGAAGTACTGGGATTTGAGACTTGAGGCGCTGCAGACTGAACCGTTCGCGTTCGGAAAGTCTGCGGAAGAATATCAGGCAATCTCGGTGGAGGCGATGGCGGCCCGCTTTCGTGACATGGCTCCAGATTTCACGATGGGGGCGTTCGAGGGAGAGGAACTGGTCGGAATGGCGACGTTCATCCGGGAAAAGGGCCGGAAGGAGCGGCATAAAGGGCGAATTTACGGGGTGTATGTAACGCGCTCGCAGCGAGGCATGGGCGTGGGACGCAAGCTTATGCGCGCGCTTTTGGAAAAGGTCAAAGAAGATCCCTCGCTGGAGCAAGTTTTACTGGCGGTGGGGGATCGTCAGGAAAGCGCCCGCCAACTCTACCGCAAGCTTGGATTTGAAACGTTCGGGACGGAGCCCAGAGCACTAAAGATCGCGTCGGAGTACATCGACGAGGAACATCTGATCCTGCGACTTCGGTGAAACTTCTCCGATGCTGTGTGTGGCCTGAGTTACGAGAGTTCGCCGGTCAGGAAGCGGTCCACCGAAAGCGCGCCCGATCCCTTGATTAGAATCGCTACTCCAACGGCAATGGCCAGCAGGTGATATTCAATTCCCTCCCCTTTCTGATTGCCGGCCCAGTTCATGAAGAAGCCGTTGTGCGCGTGGACCATGGCGATGGCCACGAGCATGTTGCAGATGATGCCGAAGGCGGCGATGCGGCCCAGGAATCCGACGATGAGGCCGAGTCCGCCGAAGAACTCGGCACAAATGGCAAGAAAGGCGAGTGGCGCCGGGATGCCCATCTGATGAGTGAAAAATCCCATGGTGCCGCTGAAGCCGTATCCGCCAAACCAGCCCAGCATTTTTTGTGCGCCGTGGGCGAAGAAAACGCAGCCCATCACCAGACGAAGAATTGTTATCGCAAAGTCGTTGCTCGTGTTCGCTAGTTTTCGAAACATGATCGCCTCGCTTTCGAAATTTGTGCGTAAATGGTTCGGATGCTCAAAGCAGAGAATCGGAGACATGGGTGGACTTCTCGAACCCTAACTGGATAACCGCCGCCGTGTCTTCCGCCAAGGAAAGCTGGCCAACTTCGCCACGGGTAAACCAGCGGGCCTCAGCCGCATCGCCAGCACCCTGCGGTTCGCCGGTAATTCTACGGCACAGAAAATCGATCAGCACATAATGGTAGAGGGTGCGTTCATCGGCATCGCGCACGATGCGATCGAATACGCCGAGCAGTTCGCCGACTTCCACGCTGAGGCCAGTTTCTTCCAGAGCCTCGCGAGCCGCCGCCTCGCGCAAGGTCTCGCCCACTTCCAGCATGCCGCCTGGGATAGACCATTCCCCTAGTAAAGGGGCGTGGGCGCGCTTCACCAGGACTACCTGATCGCGCTCGATGATGATTGCGCCCACGCCTATCAGCGGGGTGTCTGGATATTCACGTTTCATTCGTGGATGAATCCGCCAGCAACCTTAAATCATGCCAGCGATTCTAAGCTAAGTTGCTGAAGCAACGGTTGCCAGTTATAGTTCCAAGTCTCGGTAGAATAGCGCGATGCCCTTAGAAGAGTACAAACGCAAACGGCGCTTTGAGGAAACACCGGAGCCTCCGCCTAAGCTGGAGAAGAAGGCGGGCCACCGTTTCGTGGTGCAGAAACATCGGGCGACGCGCCTGCACTACGATTTCCGGCTGGAGATGGAAGGCGTGCTTAAGTCGTGGGCTGTGCCGAAGGGTCCGTCGCTTGATCCCGCCGACAAACGGCTGGCGATGCAGGTGGAAGATCATCCCGTTTCTTATTTCGACTTTGAAGGCACGATTCCGGAGGGAAACTACGGGGCTGGTACGGTGATGGTTTGGGATTTGGGTACGTGGGAACCGTTGTCGCCGAAACCGGTGAATGGGAAATATGTGCCTGGCACCGAGGCCGAAGCGGCTGCGATGCTGGCCAAGGGTGATCTCAAGTTTCGACTGCATGGGCAAAAGCTGAACGGGGATTTTGCTTTGATTCACATGCGGGCGCGCCGTCCGGGAAGTAAGGGGACGGAATGGCTGATGATCAAAAAGCAGGATGAGTACGCGGTCCCGGGTTACGACATCGAGAAATACGATAAATCCGTGCTCAGCAAGCGCACTATGGCTGGAATTGCGGGCGACGAGGGCTCGGCGGAATGGACGAGCAGCCGTCCGGCTTCGCGGGGGAAGGTGAAGGCACCGTGGCTGGCGGAGACATTGGCGAAGCTGGACAAGAAAAACAAGAAGCAAAAACCCGCCACAGACGACATCCAGAAACCGCAAAGTAAAAAAAAACTACCAAGGAAAAGCCAGGAAGTGATCGATCAACCGGAACCGCCGATACGGCGAGCTCATCGCTGAAGTCTGTTTCCTCTGCGGTTCAAGATTTGCAGGGCGCGGTTCGCAAGCCGATGCCGACCGCCATCTATCCGATGCTGGCTACTTCGGTCGAGAAGCCTTTCGACAATCCGGAATGGTTGTTCGAAATTAAGTGGGATGGTTATCGGGCAGTGTCGTTTATTCAGGGTGGAAAAGTGCGGCTGGTCTCGCGCAACCAGAACGATCTCACCGGAGAATTTCCTGAGCTTCACGAGCTGTCCAAGTTGGTCAAGGCGGAAAATGCAGTGCTTGACGGCGAGGTCGTCGCGCTTGACGAGCAAGGGCGCGCGTCGTTCAGTTTGATGCAACAACGCACAGGCATTCGTAAAGGCGGACGCCGAGCCGGAGCGCATCGCGAACTGCAAATCGTTTATTACCTCTTCGATCTGCTCTATATCGACGGTTATGACTTGCGCCGCGTCGCGCTCGAACAGCGTAAGCAGGTTCTTTCTCAGATCATCAACACCACAGATCTCGTTCGCTATTCCGATCATTTTCCGCAGGGGTTGGCGCTGTTCGAGGCGGCTAAAAAACAAGGCCTGGAGGGGATTCTGGCGAAGAAGCGTTCGAGTTGTTACGAAGAGCGTCGCAGCCGCGAGTGGCTCAAGATCAAGGTTACCCGGACGGTCGATTGCGTCATTGGCGGTTACACCGATCCGGAAGGCAGCCGGCAATATTTTGGGTCGATTGTGCTCGGGCTTTACAACAAGAAAGGTCAGCTAATCCACGTCGGACAGGCGGGGACGGGATTCAATCAGGCTTTGCTCAAGGAAATCTGGCAAGTGCTTAAGGAGTTGGAGACCGATCGCAGTCCGTTTTATGGTCCTGTGGATGCAGCCCATGTGCACTGGGTGAAACCTCAACGCGTGGCGGAGATCAAGTTTTCCGAGTGGACTCATCAAACTGCGGAAGGCGGGATGAAGTTGCGGGCTCCGGTTTTTCTTGGCTTGCGGGAGGATAAAGATCCGAAAGAATGTACGTTTGCGGAGCAGACCTGAAGGGCCTGTGACCGTTAAGCTCTGCTCTCCCAGGTCTCGAAAAGCGCGAGACCTGGGGCACCCCGATGGTTAAACTTGTGCGATTTTCAAAGGTCTCACGCTACCTTCCCGGCCGCGAGTCCTGGTGCAGAGGGTGGGGTTGAGAGCGCGGGGCCGGCAGCACTGTTTCCCCGGGCTTTCGCGCGGCGGTTGGTGGCAACTTTGGCGGTCAGAAGAAGAGCTGACAAGCTTGCGAGGATTACCGCGATGGCTTTCCAGGCTCCCAGGATCGGATCATTCTTCATGATAGTGAGCGCGAAAAAGACGCACAGCAGGTGCACACAGAACACGGGGAGCGAGGCTTGGCCCAGCATGACCAGCGGCCTGATCGCAAGAGGTTGCAGAATTGAGCGAAACCGGATCGCCAGGACGGCGATTGCGGTGAAATCGATTAGGCGGCCGACTCCAAAATCCCACTTATCGAGCAGCAAGCCGAACTTCCCGAATGTGAGGATCCCGCCTATTTGCGCGTAGCGGAGTACCAGGAAAAAAACCGCTACTATCGCCGCCGGAATCGTCATTTGCTTCACCCAGTCGAGATGCAAGGCGCCCTTGGCCCAGCGCACACCCAGCCACACGCCGACTAACCACCACAGTTGCCACGCCCACAGATCGAACGCGCCCATCTCGTTCAACGGGATCTGCATGCCGAAAACGCGGGTCTGCACGTGATATACGAAACTCCTGAGTCCGAACTGTGCGAGCAGCCAGAGTGTGAAGCCTCCGGTGATGGCATACTTCCAGCCAACTCGCTCCCCCAGGATCACTGCAAACGGAGTCAACCCAAGGAGGATGATGTAAATCGGCAGGATATCCAGCAGCGGGGGCCTGTAGATCATCAATGCCGCATCGATGAAAGCGCGTGTGCGACCGGCGGAAAAGTAGAAGTCGAGGAGATTATGCACGGCAGGTCTGTTGCCGTGCGCGGCAATTGGGGCCTCTATCACGAAGGCAAACGCCAGCAGCAATAATTGGTAGCCGTACAGCTTTCCGGTACGCACCCATAATTTTTGCACCATCGCGCCGTAGCCGTCGCGCTCGGCGACGCGGAAATAAATGCGTCCGGTAAACAGAGCGGAAAGAAAGATGAAGCCTTCGGTTGCGGCAAAAAAACCTAACGGTTGATTGACATAGGTGCTCAGGATTGTGGGCAAATGCGTGCACGTGATCCACACCAGCATCAGGCCGCGAAGGGCATCGAGTTCTTCTATTCGCTTCGGCATCGGTTCCCTGCATCACTTGTTTGCAAACCGGGCAACGTCTCCGCTGAACTTCTGCAAACCGTGCGACTCTATGTATGCCTTGGCCTTCGGATCTTGCCGCAAATAGGCGTCCCAGAAGGCAAGGGTTTCGAGTTTCGCGCATTCGAATACCTCTGCACGATGAGGTTCATCGCGAAAGAGGCCGGCAAATCCCATGTGGGTTCCACCGATGAGTTCGACTTCGTATTTGTTTCCCGACGGCCCCTTGGTGAATGCCTCACTTCGCCAGACCGGCTCCTCGCCAAATGGACCGAAATCGCGCGATCCGTACATGAGCAGCATGGGCACACGAACCGCATCCCAGGAGTGCGCGCTCAGCCCCAGGATGCCTTCTCCTTGAGGCGATAACAGCACCACGGCGGAGACCCGCTTGTCGGCAAAACTCTGTGGCGCGGCTTTTCCCGGCAAAACAATTGTGGTGCCTCCGATCAGGCTAGCCGTATAAGCGCCGAAGGAGTGTCCACCCACGCCGATATGATGGAGATCGAGTTTGCCCACGAGTTGCGGGGCAAAGGTTTCGACATGGGCAAGCGAATCGATGATGAAGGAAATGTCCTCGGGGCGGTTCTCCCAGGCGCGGGGATCGCTAAGCGCCTGACGCAAAGTACCGCGGAAGCCGCTATCGGCAATAGAGTCGGCGTGAGAAGGATGTATGCTTACATATCCGTAGCTCGCCCAGTATTGGCCCAGACCCGAGTAATTTTCTTTCGACGCCAATGCGCCGTGGGAGAAGATGATGACCGGAAACCGGCCAACGCCAGCGGGATAATAGATTTTGATTGGGACGGTTTTATTGCGGGCGGGATCGCGCAACACCACATTGTCGATCGTGAGAACCTTATAGGGCCCGGCGGTTGGGGCGTACTGGCACCAGACTGGGTGCGACCACAGGCAAACGAAAATAACCGCAACTGCAATCCGCCTCGGTTGCTTATGACTCAACAACTAAGACTCCCTCCTAAGTTCTTGCAACTATTTTCCCACAGATTTAGAGGCGCTCGCCGCCATTTTGGTTTCATGGAGATGTAAACAGGACGGAAGCTCTGCGTTGCTCGAGGGACTATCGTCTAGTGGTTCGAGCCTATTGCGGTATACCGATCTTGCGCACCAGTTCGGCATAACGCTGATCGGAGCGCAGGGAATCGAACGGAAAGTCGGCGGCGAGGTCGGATAGATAAGCGTCATGTTCACGATAAGCCGAGTTAAGCCACTCGAAAGCATGATCCTTGTCGCCCATATCGGCATACAACTCCGCGATCTGGTAAGGAGAAACATAACCGGTCTTGGCTTTGCGCTGCGCGAGATAAACTTCGATTCCCCGGCGCAGAGCGCCCGGCCATCCCCCCGAGCGGAAACCTGCGTCCAAAGCGGCTGCCCACTCAACGTAATTTTTGTCGCCTTCAAATTGGGCGCCGGTTTTCCATTCCTGAATGGCCTCCGGATATTTATGCTCGCCCCAATACGAGACAGCCAACTCGGTGTGCACTCTGCCGAAAGTTGGATTGTCCGCAATGACCTTTTTGTAGAGCTCAATGGCCTTATCAAATTGACGGCCATAGAAGTAAGCCTGAGCCTGTTGTGCGGCGATGATCGGCGATAGCGGATCAAGCTGATGCGCCCGGTTGCCTTCCTCAATCGCCTCCTGCGCCCGTCCCGGGATAGCGGAGAGACCCTCGGAAAACCACTGGTGGGCAGTGGCGTCGCTGGGATCGAGTTCAAGGGCCTTTCTGAACTCGGCCTCGCCGCCGGAAAAGTCCCAGCTGTATTCCATCTTGTTGCCACCCAAGACCGCGTGCGGATGGGCAAGAGTGGGATCGAGTTCCAAGGCCTTTTCAGCCGCAGCATTCGCCTTGGGTGTGACGTCGTTGGGGTCACCGCCATAATTACTTAAAGTGGTGTAGGCGTCTGCCAGCCCTGAATAAGCCAGCGCATACCCAGGATCTTTTTCGATGGCTTGATTGAAGTAGGAAATGGCCGTGCTGATGTCGGCGTTGGTGCGCTTGTTCCAGTAGTAACGGCCCTTCACGTAAAGCTGATAGGCCTCCGGATTCTGCGTGCCTTGCTTCGTGACTTGCTGCTTTTCCGCTCCGCTCAATTTCGAACGCAGGTTGCCCGCGATGTCGCCTGCGATCTGCTGTTGCAGGGCGATCATATCGTTGGCTTTGCGCTCATATTGCTCACCCCAGATGGCGGTGTTGTCCTGGACGTTGGTGAGTTCGGCGCTGACCTGAACTGTGTCGCCGCGTTGCGTGACGCGTCCGGTAAGGAGGGCATCGACCGTCAACTCTTTCCCGACCTTCTGGACATCAACTTCTTTTCCCTTGTAGCGAAAGACGGAGTTGCGCGACTTCACTTTCAATTGGGGCACATGCGCGAGGCTGTCGATTAAAGATTCGGTGAGGCCGTCGCTGAGGAAATCGGAGTCGGTGGTGCCGCCTGAGCTGGCGAACGGGATTACGGCGATGGATCCGATTTGCTGCGCGCTTGATCTGGTGCGCCAATAAAAAATGCCGGCCGCTGCCAGGGCAATGAACACAACCAGGATGGGAACGACAAGTTTCCATGGTCTTTCCCTCCCAGGCAGAGGAGCATCGGCCACTTTCACTGCGCTCGATGATGTAATTGCCCCGATCGCACCGGAAGAGCCGGAAGCTGGCGAAACTTGAGAGGCGCTTTCCTGTACCGCGGCCACTGACCCCGAACTCGCCCGCGCGCCTTGCCGCGATTCCGTCTCTCGCTTGAGGCGCTTGAGATCGGCTCGCATCTCCGCCGCGCCTTGATAGCGGAGCTCGCGATCTTTCTCCAACGCCTTGGTGATGATGTCTTCCAGCTTGGGTGGAAGGTCGGGGTTCAGCCGCACCGGTGAAACCGGATCGCGATCCAGAATTTCGCGGGAGATCACTCCTGAGCTTTCCCCGCGGAAGGGCAGCGAGCCGGTGGCCATTTCATACAGCACCGCGCCGAAGGAAAACAGATCGCTGCGCGCGTCCAGTTCTCTGGCGCGCACCTGCTCGGGAGACATATAAGCGACCGTGCCGAGCGTGGACCCGGGACTGGTCAGGTGGGCCTCGGTCATTGCCGTTTCCTGGACAGTCGCTGTCTCTGGTCCCTTGCTGCGAACCGCCGTTACTTTTGCCAGGCCGAAGTCGAGAATCTTGGCGTGGCCGCGCTTGGTGATGAAGATGTTCGCGGGCTTGATGTCGCGGTGGACAATGCCTTCCGCGTGGGCGGCATCGAGCGCGTCGGCAATCTCGATCGCGAGGCCGAGCAGAATGTCGGTCTCCATGGGTCTGCCCGCGATCCCATGCTTCAGCGTAACGCCGTCGAGGAACTCCATGACGAGGAAGGGATGGCCATCGTGCTGCCCGATTTCGTGGATGGTGCAAATATTGGGATGGTTGAGGGCCGAAGCTGCCTGCGCCTCGCGCTGAAAGCGGGCCAAAGCTTGAGCGTCCTTCACGACATCGTCGGGCAGAAACTTCAGGGCGACAAAGCGGTGGAGGGTAGTGTCCTCGGCCTTATATACGACGCCCATGCCGCCACCGCCGAGCTTCTCAACGATGCGGTAGTGGGAGATGGTTTGGCCGATCATTTGGTTCGGCCATGTTAGGCGGACGCGCGGGGCAAGTCAATCGCCAGAGGGGATATAAGGGCACGAGGCGAAAATGCTACACCTTTGGGCTCGGCTGCGGGGGAGGGGATACGGGTGATGCAGCGGTATTGATAGGTGTTTTTGACAGCTTCAGAGAACGTAAGGTGAGCCAGCCCTCGAATAGAGCGAAGAATCGTGCAGTTCCTTAACGCTCCCGTAGGATGGTTGGACACAAAGCCAGCTTACTCATGCAATTCTCGATTCACCGTGCGCGATGGGTGACGTGTTGCAAGTGACCGTTTAATTGGGTTTCGTTAGGCGCTTTAAGGCGTCAGCTTGAACACTACTCCGTCGTTGTGGGCGCCCCCCTCGGTGGCTGTCCCGTACAGATTTCCCTTCGCGTCCTGGGCCAGGCCTGCTAACGGAAATGATCCATCAGATCCACCGAAGCTATGCAGTATGGTTTCCGTTCCAGTGGGGGTCACCTCAAAGACTGCGCCCGGACCGTTAGCACCACCCAATTCCGCTGTGCCATAAAGGTTGCCTTTCGCGTCCCGAACCAGGCCTGCGAAGGGATACGCTCCATCCCCCTTATTCGTTCCGAAACTGTACAGCACGCTTTCCTTGCCGGCTTTGTCTAGCTTGAAGACCATACCGATGCCATTCGCACCCCCGTCGCTGGCTGTACCGTAGAGGTTCCCTGCCTGATCACGGACCACGCCCCCGATCGGATAAGCCCCATCTCCATTAGCATCAGTAAAGCTGTATAGCAAGGTTTCCTTGGCTTTCATATCCACTTTGAAAACTGTTCCGTCGTTCTGCGAAGCAGGACCACCGAGCTGGGTGGTGCCATAAAGATTGCCTTTCGCATCCCGGATTAATCCCGCACAGGGATAAGCTCCGTCCGGTACGCCCCTGAAGCTGTGCAAGACGGTTTCTTTGCCCGCAGTGTTCACCTTAAACACGGTGCCGAAGCCGTGAGTGCCGCCCTGCTGCGTGGTTCCATATAGGCTGCCCACACCGTCCGCGACGAGACCGGCCGCGGGGTATGCGCCGTCCCCATCAGTCCCGGTGAAGCTGTAGACCACCGTCGTGCTCGCTTCTACCCTAAAAACGGTCCCATGGTTCGAACGGCCACCCAAGGTCGTTGTGCCATAAAGGCGGCCTTTCGTATCAAAAGCCAATCCGGCACTGGGAAAAGCTCCGTCCGATTTTCCTCCTTTGAAGCTGTGCAGTACAATCGCCTTGCCGCTTTTATCCACTTTGAACACCGTCCCAAGCCCGTAGCTGCCGCCCTGTTGAGTGGTCCCGTAGAGATTTCCCGCTGCACCGACGATCAATCCTGCGACGGGATATGCCCCGGCAGCACCATTAAATGAGTGGAGGGTTGTGAAAGTCTGCGCTTGTGACGGACTAGTTGCAAGCGCGGTCAGCAACAGAACTCCTAGGATCAGACCCGCATTCATCACGCGCCACCGTACCGCCGCATTGCCGCTCCCATATTGCATTATGCTCGCCATAATAGTTCTCCTTTCCAACGCGAATGCGGGCCCAGGGCTAGTGCACAGTTACAGGCACTGGCTTGGAAGCAATCCCGTTCGCGACCACGACAAGCTTACTTGCGCCCGTTTCCATGCCGTTCGGTACTTCAAAATGAGTAGAGACCTTATCCTTGCCCGTCGCCACAGCCATGGTGCTATGGTCATACGTTCTCGCGTAGAAAACATGGTGCGACGCGTTATTGGTGATACGAATCAGCGGATAGTTCGTGGCCATCTGCGAATCATCACCAAACATGGCTCCTTGCGAGAGACCGTTGAACTGCATGCCCGAAATCGCATAAGTCTTTCCGCGAGTAACCTTACCCGGAGAAGAAGTGATGACCGGCGCCCAGGACGGATCGGGTTTCCCCTTCGCTGTGTAGATCTCCACGTCGGATGACCCGTCGGTGAAGAAGATCTGCCCCGTCGGTAAAACCAGCATACTTCCCTGCTCGGTTGTATCCTTCCCCGAATTGGGCGGGCCAGGCACTTTGATGAACTTGGTCCCGTCGAACTCGTAAAAAGTAGTCGGTGAATTGTTGATACCGTGATTGGTATCGCACAGCACATTGCCATCCGGCAATAGGGCTGCAGGGGCATCGCCCATATCATTCTCATCCGGAATATCCGGACCAGGGGTCCACGTTCCCGGCTTTATGCGATCGGCCGGGGGATGATAGATAGAAGTGTGCCCGGCCTTGGTTTTGTTGGAATTAGCTCCGGTGGCGAACACGGTGCCGTCCGGCCGCAACACGGCCGGGCCGATCTCGGCGGTAGGGGGATCGCTCAAGAGAACGATCGTGCTTCCGGCATTGATCCACTTCCCCAGGTTAGGGATGTACTTCTCGGCGTGTGTAGGGTGGGCGGCGTTTTCCGCATCAACTGTCAGCACGGTGCCATCGGGCAGGAGAGTCCAACCCTCCTCGTCGTACAAATCCTGCTTGTTCTCGCCGGTAAAGGTCCACGTCAAAGTCTTCGCGTCTAACAGCGCGGCCGTAAATGGAAAAGCGCAGCAATTGGCCACCATGAAGGTTCCATCCGGTAGAACAACGCTTTGCGCATCACCCAGGATCGTCCATCCCGGAGGCGGGTTCACAGGTGCCCAGACGTCCTCTTTTGGATCGTAAATCGCACCCAGGTTAGTCCATTCCAGTTGACCGAAGTTATATTCTCCCCCCTCGACGATGACGCGGCCGTCCGGCAGTACAGCGGAAGCGTACGCGGAGGGCCCGTATCCGGGCGGCAATGACGCTGCCTGCTCCCATGTTCCGTTGATGTAACTGCCAAATTGATCCGGGGTCAGGCGCGACCAAGTGCCGGGGTTATCTTCCTGTACCAGTACGTCGCCATTGGTGAGCAGCAACGGATGACCAGCACCAAAGCTGGGTTGATTCATCAAGGCTCGCCACTTCTGCGAGAAGGCAATATCATGCCATCCCAGCAAGACAACCAACAGGATGCCGAACGCTCTTGATGCTTTCATTTTCTTGTCCTCCGCGGAGAGATCCGCAAAAGAAGGCGTTGAGACCGGCACCACGCGGACGAGAAAAGCAAAGGACCGCAGCTCACCGGAACGAGCTAGAGTGCGAGTCTGGGCCGACATTATGGACTAGAACAACTACATTTTCAATTAAATTTTCGTTTGAGCCGGAAGTATCAGCCGATGTGATCAGAGGGCGGCATCGACCCGACAAACTATCGAAGATCTTCGGATCGCGATTATTGCGGAAATCGAGCGCTGGCCCACCTTTACGTCGCAAAGGTGGGCCAGCCACGTGCATCGCGCGGAGGCTTCTATTTAATATCTTTCATGGGGAGCAGCGAGCCGTAGTCGCGGCCGTTTGGTTCCACGGCGCGGGCTACTACGCCGTCGAAGGCGTCGCGGAATTCGGGGTACTTTGCCACCAGGGCTTTGATTGCCGCCATGTTGTCCTGGAAGGTTTGGGTGGTGTTCGAGACATCCGGTGATTGGTATTTCACCACCAGGTCTAAATCCTGTTTAACGACAACCGGGAACAACGCGGTCACGCGATATGTTTTGCCGGCTGCGGGCAGGTCGACGGTTTTACCGTCGGTGGGCAGATCGGCGGGTTTCACAGCTTCTGCCTCATCTGCTACCTTGTCGGTGGTCTGGGTGTACATAAAGGATACGGGCACGAGCAAGTCACGGGCTTGGAGGTAGTACAGCCAGGCATTGTGATTCTGGCCTTTGGCTTTGAAGGCGCGGGCACGCTCGGCGAACCAGTTGCCGTCATGCCCCGCGATTTCCATTTCCTTCACGTAGAAACCGCCGACCTTCCAGTTTTTTCCTTCTTGTTGCAGAACGAATGACACCGCATATTTTTGCTTGGCAGTAGGAACGTCCAGGGTGACGATGCCGTAGCTTCCCGGCTGCAAGTTGGGGATTTCGAATACGGCGCTGTCCGCCGTCTGCCCGACCTTGCCAAAGACCCCGCAGAGAAACTCGGCGTGGGGAAGCGGGGCTGTTCCCTCGGCCTTTAACAGGAACGGAGGACGCGGAGTCGCTTGCGCTCCGGAAAGATTCGCCTGATTGTCTTTAATTACGGTTTCGATGCCGGAGAAATCGGAAGCTACGCTAGGGATGGAGGTTTGCCGCAGGCTGGCGGAATCGCCGCGCGCGGCCATGTCGAAGTAGCGCTTGGCGGTGTCTACTAGAGCCGTGCGGGTGGGGGCGTCCATATCGCTGGCGGTAAAACAGGTTTGGGCATGAGAAAGTCCGGTGCAGAAAATCAGTATTGCCACCGAAAGACTGATTCTCATGTCAAGTTTTCGCTGCTTTGTCCTGAACGATCTCATAGTATCCGTATTCTACGACGGGAGATTCGGCGATGCGAGTCCTTCTGAGTTTCGGATCGTCTCGGTGCTTTGTGGGGTTCTCCGCGAACTTCTCCACGTGATCTGCGATTTAGGACTTTGGTTTGCTTTCGTCAAAATCCTAAAACGCGGAGAGCGCTGGAGAACGGCCCAGAGTTCGCGGAGGTCGCGGAGTTCCCTTTCATTCTAGAATCACTTTCATTGCGCCCGGTTCACCTCTGTGTTACCGTCCCTTTGATTCGCACTTCGAAGGGAAAGGAAGGCATTCATGGCTTGGATCATTTTGGCCGTTTTGGTGGTCATCGCCTTCGCGCTGGTTGGGATGTACAACAGCCTTGTGCAGTTGCGTGTGCGCTGCGACTCGGCCTGGTCTGACATTGATGTGCAGCTTAAGCGGCGTCACGACCTGATTCCCAACCTGGTGGAGACGGTTAAGGGATACGCCGCCCATGAAAAGGGCACGTTTGAGAACATTGCGAAATTTCGTTCCCAGGCGATGCAGGCGACTTCTCCCGCTGACAAGGCGGTCGCGGAAAATCAACTCAGTGGGGCGCTGAAGAGCTTGTTTGCCGTGGCTGAGAATTATCCTGAATTGAAGGCTTCCGAGGAGTTCACCCAGTTGCAGGGTTCGCTGAGCCAGACTGAAGATACGATTCAGAACGCCCGGCGCTACTACAACGCTGTGGTGCGCGATCTGAATACCAAGATTCAGTCCTTCCCGACGAATATTCTGGCTGGGATGTTCGGCTTTCAGGCGCGGCAATTCTTTGAAGTCGGGCAAGCGGATCGCGAACCTGTGGCCGTGAAGTTCTGAGCTTGTGCCAGCATGATCAAACTTGTTTATTGCGTCACCAAGATGGCAATTTTGTGGTTGCGCGAGCCAGCGCAGATCCCTCGCTTCGCTCGGGATGACAACAAGTGGAACTTTCGGAAGGGCAACAATTGGGTTGTTGGCGGTAGTCCGAGACACAGCAAGCTGCGTCTGTACAGAGTGGCTTTCTTGTGTCTTTTCCTGGTTGTCTTCTCCTCAGCTTTGTCTGCGAAGAGCTGGCGGGTGGCGGATTTCAACGACAACATCTCAGTTCATGAAGACGGTTCGGGTGATGTTCAGGAGCGCATTTCGCTTGCTTTTGTGGGCGAGTGGCATGGCATTCACCGCTTCATTCCAGTTGAATATCTCGGGCCGCAGGGGACCAACTACACGCTCTTTTTGAATGTCACCGGCGTCAGCGATGGCAATGGCGGCAAGCTGAAGTACGATTCGTCAACTGCAAATGGTTTTCGGGATTTGAAGATCTATATTCCGAATGCTGTGAATGCCACGCGAATCGTCGAGATCGATTACACGGTGCGCAACGGGATGCGCTTTTTCGAAGATCACGACGAGTTCTACTGGAATGTGACGGGCAACGATTGGCCGGTGCCGATCGATCATGCTTCGGCGGTGGTTAGCTTCCCGGATTCGGCCGCCGGATCGCTGCGGGCGCAGGCTTTCACTGGGGCTTATGGATCGGCGGAACGCGGGGCCAGCACGGAAATCCGAGGCTCTGAAGTTTCCTTTGAGACGAATAACCCGCTGCCCATGCGCGGCGGGATGACCATCGACATCTTTATTCCTAAAGGTATTCTCAAAGAGCCGGGTGCTTTCACTCGCTTTATTTGGTTTGTGGAAAGCAATCCCATTGTGTTTTTGCCTTTCTGGACTTTTGCGGTGATGTTCACGCTGTGGTGGTACAAGGGGCGCGATCCGGATCCCGGACTTTCTGTTGCGCCTATGTATGAGCCGCCTGCGGGCATGACTCCGGCGGAGGCTGGCACGTTGCTTGACGACACGATTCATCCTCGGGACATCACCTGCACGCTAGTGGATTTGGCGGTGCGGGGATTTGTGAAAATCGAGGAAGTCGATGACAAAGGCATCGTGTTTCACCACAAGGATTACATTTTTCATTTGCTCAAGCCTCGCGAACAGTGGGGCGGGCTAGCGCCCCATGAGCGGGTGATGCTGGAGAATGTTTTCGCGGGCAGCGAGGACACGCGATTGTCCAGCCTGAAAAACCGCTTCTACCAAGCGATTCCAGTGATCCGGCAAGATATCAAGTCCGCGCTGAAGACTAAGGGTATGTATTTGCTTGATCCCGACTCGGCGAATGGCTACAGCCTGGCAGCAATTCTTGTTATTGTTGCGCCGTTCTTGATGATGCAATTCCTCTGGAATAAACCTGTTTTCAGCTCAATCGGTTTGCTGATTGGCTGCGGAATTATTTCTGCGCTCATCTGGTGGCTGTTTGCGCGCCAGATGACGGCCAAGACGGTGCAAGGGGGACGCACCCGCATTGCGGTTCTGGGCTTTCAGGAGTTCATGAATCGCGTGGATGCTGAACGGTTAAAACGCATGCCTCCGGACACATTCGAAAAATATCTGCCTTATGCCATGGCGCTTGGGGTCGAGCATCATTGGGCGCAGGCGTTCGCGGGGATCGTGCAAAGTGCGCCGAACTGGTATGTCTCGCCGAATGGAGGCGTGGGATTCAATCCGATATTTTTTTCGAGTTCGATGCATAGCATGGCGACGGATATGCACCAGGTCTTCGTCTCGGCGCCGCGTGGTAGTTCGACGGGATCGGGGTGGAGCGGGGGTGGTGGCGGAGGATTTTCTGGCGGTGGTTTCGGGGGTGGTGGAGGGAGCGCATTCTAGATTGGGAAGGGCGTGGTCTTAGAGGTTCTGAAGATTCTCGATTCGTATCAGGGTATGCCTTCAGGCTTACCGTAACTGCTCAAACTAGTTCAGGCTTTTCAGTTTGCTGAAAAAAAATTCTTAACGCCGCCTGAAGAGGTAACGGGAAAATGCTGATCGCACGAGAAACATCTAACCCAGCGGCTAAAGCCGGACCTAATTTCAGACTTACGGTATGCCTGAAGGCATACCCTGATACGAATCGAGAGTCTTTCCGCGCCCGGCGGGGCATACCCTGACACGAATCAAGGGGCTTCGGCGCGCGGCACCCGTCAGTACGCCATGCCGGTTGCGGAGAACAGCGGTCTTGGATTTTTGCCTTCGGCTGCTGCCTTGAGGCGGAACATTAGCTCTCCCCATGTGGTGGTGCAGGAGACGAAATAATCTGTCTCGGTGTGCCAATCAGCGTGCGAGAACCGCAACTGGGTGAGGCCTTCCTTTTGTGGGAGCAGGTCGAACAGCAGCCGGGTGCCGATCCATTCTTCGCCGGATTTGCACTTCCACTCTGCATAGTTGGGCTCATCAATCCGGACTGGGTGCAGAGTGTAGACGGTGGAGCGGTTGAAAAATCCGAGGGTGACAATGTTGCGGGGGACATCTTCGGTTACGTCCGCAGCCCACCATTGCTTGAATCCGTGACCGGAACTGACCAAAGGAAAAATTCGTTGGGGTGAGGCATCAATCGCAATCGAGTGTCTGATTGTCGGCATACCTGTTACGCTCCTGAGAGCCGGAGTGCAACTGCTTTACTCCATCTCGAACGCCAACCATTGCAACTGGCCGTCGCGCTCCACCTGAAGCACCACCGGGGAGTTCGCCTTGAGGCCATCGAGGGCAGCGCGAAGCGAATCCAGCGAATCGACTGGCGCCTTATTCAAGGCGTGGATGACGTCACCGGTCTTCAGGCCGGACTCTGGACCAATGAACTCAGCCGCGCGGGCAATTACAACCACTCCACCCGAAATGCGTAAGTTCCCGACCACGGCCTGCAGTTGATCGTCCAGATTTACCGCAAGGATTCCCAGACGCCGCACCAGGCTTTTGTCGGGATCGACTGCATCCACGAGTTTGTCCATCCGATCACGGTGCTCGATTACCGGAGAATATAAAGTCTTTCTTTGGTCACCGCGCAGAATCACCAGTTTCATGACCTCGTCGAAAGGATGCAGGTATAACGCGGCCGTCAGGGCTGGGAGAGTATCGATCGGCCGGTCATCGGCGCTTACGATAATGTCGCCCGTCTTTAATCCGGCGACTTCCGCCGGACCGCCAGGGATTAGGTCTGAAATGATAACGCCCCAACTCCGGGAAAGACCGAGGCCTTCGGCCAAACTCGGTGTGATGTTCTGCGCCACTGCTCCGATTTCAACCCGATGCACGTGTCCATGCTTACGCAAACTCTCATAGACGAAACGCACGATTCTTGCGGGGATCGCAAACCCCAAGCCCTCGCTGCCTCCGCCTTCGGAAAGAATCAGAGTGTTGATGCCGAGCACATAGCCATCCATGTCAATCAATGGGCCGCCACTGTTTCCCGGATTGATGGGAGCGTCGGTCTGGATATAGACCATAGGGCGATCCGGATCAGGCTGCCTGCCCACCGCGCTGACTACACCCATGGTGACTGAGTTCTGCAATCCTTCTGGACTGCCGATGGCAAATACCAACTGCCCTTGATGTACCCGGCGAGCGCTGCCCAGTTCGAGGGTGGGCAAATTCTTCTGATCAATCTTGAGAAGCGCCAGATCCGAGTCTTTGTGAATCCCAATTAGCTTTGCGTCCAGAATGTGCTCCTTGCCGACGGGTTCGACCTGCGGGAAATCCACGGAAGGCATGGGCAGCACCACGCGAATGCGATGTGCTCCCTCAACCACGTGCGCATTGGTCATGATGTAGCCGTCCGAAGCGACGATGACTCCCGAGCCAACGGCATGCTGGCGGGCGATTAGCGCGGTCTGGCTTCGATTGGTTTCCTCGACCGCTCCATAGCCGGTGACCAGGATCTGAACAACTGCCGGCGAAACCTTGGCTACCAGATCTTGCAGCGCGGAATTGAGTTGTTGCAGAACTTGCGGAGCTTCTGCGGGACGCGAGCCCACGGCTTTTCCTACTTCGGTCGCCGGATTTGCCTTCTTCGGCGCAGTTCCTTGGGGCGCGGTTGGAGACGCAGGCTTTTGCGCCTGTTGAGCACGGCTTGGCGCCGGGAGAGCGAAAAACATCAGCGTGACCGCGAGAATCGGAATGAAAGTGCGGCGAGACCTTCGCAATGTGGTGGCTGGAGCGAACATGGGAGCGACCCCCTTGGGTGTGTCTTGTGGTCCGGAACGGCTGGATAAGTAATGAGCGGTTATTGTGACAGAAAGTGTGGGAGTGTGGAAACCGGTTTCGGACGAGTGCGCAAGAGCCATTTTTTGCGGGTAGAATGCCACAGGGGGCGCATCGTCTCAGTTCCCGACGAATTAAGACTGGAGAAACATCATGAGGGTAAGAACGATATCCGCGATTCTGATTTGCTTGGGGCTGTTGTTGCTGGCAGATTTCGCGGCTTCGGCGCAGGCCAGCAACGCGGCGTGATCAAACTTAATGGCGGAAGAAACGCGATCTTGATGAGGGCTCCATCACAGCCCTTTACACCTGCCGTTCGAGCGTCATCGACGCTGGTCACGATTTACAGTACGTTGGGAAAAGGTGACCACGTGTACAGCACGCTTAGCGGGTTTGGCATTCTGGGCACGAATACGGGGCAGATCTTGCCGGAAATGGTGGGCGAACGGCTTCCGACCGACGGCCAACCACGTTGTGACCGAAGTCCAAGTGGGCGCAACGCATCTCCAGGGCACGAATGTGCTGGTGGTCAGCTTGAATCAGGACAATTATGGGGTCCCGGGGAAGGTACTTCACACCTGGCGTTTTTCCAACCTGCCGGTGGTTTGGAGCTGCTGCATACTGCAGACTGGAAAGTACGCCAAGGGAATCCCGGTGAAGAAGGGCAAGTTGTATTGGGTTGTCCTGCGTCCCGAACAGCAGTTTCAAGACACGTGGGATATTTGGGCCGACAACTATGCGGAAAAGCAGGGAAAGTATTTCTCCAACAACACTGGATCCGGTTGGAATACCAGCTATCAAGTACTGAGCGCAGTCGGGGTGTTTGGCAAGTAGCGGAGTTCTCACGCCGCGCCGATAGGTTTGACCTGTCCTCTCTAACGTGTTATAAAAACTGGTCTTGTGCCGCTGGGATTGGGCAAGGCAGTTCCCTGTCCGGCAGCACAGATACATCCGACGCGGCCAAGCTCAGCATCCCTGTTCAAGTCTTGCAGTGGAAGCGTGTTCGGAACTCCGGTTATGCATTCCCGCACTCTCGTAGAAGAGCGGCGAGGACTGTGTGCCGGCCGAGGACATGAATCCGTAGTCATCCTTATAATCGTTCTCAATGAGTGGAGGCTTTCCTATGCGCGTGCTTGCTGATGTTGCGTCCCGAGGGTGCCGATTCGCGCTGGACGGGGCGACTCGCGTGGCATCGGTTCTTGCGATTGTCCTTTTGGGCGCGTACGCGGCCGTGGCCCAGCCGGCTTCGGAGGCGGGCGGCGAGGCTGGCCTGAAACTTCCCGATCTTTCTTCGGTTTCCTTTCTGGGCATGGACGGCCACAAGTTGCTGATGATCGGAATTCTGTTCTGTATCGCGGGGCTGGGTTTTGGGTTGGCGATTTACACGCGGCTGAAGAACATGCCGGTGCATCGAGCGATGCTGGAGATTTCTGAACTGATCTATGAGACCTGCAAGACTTATCTGGTCACGCAAGGAAAGTTTTTACTGCTGCTGTGGGTTTTCATTGCGGTGGTCATCGTCCTGTACTTCGGCGTGTTGTCGCCGGTGCCGGGAAAGCCGGTCATGACTACGCTGCCGATCATTCTCGCGTTCAGCCTGGTGGGGATGGCGGGCAGTTTCGGCGTGGCATGGTTCGGCATTCGCATCAACACATTTGCCAACTCGCGTACCGCGTTCGCTGGTTTGCGCGGCAAGCCGTATCCGATTTACAGCATTCCGCTGCAGGCTGGGATGAGTATCGGCATGATGCTGATCAGCGTTGAGTTGCTGATTATGCTTTTCATTCTGCTGTTTGTGCCGGGAGACTACGCAGGGCCTTGCTTTATTGGGTTCGCGATTGGCGAATCGCTGGGTGCGGCTGCGCTGCGGATTGCGGGCGGTATCTTCACCAAGATTGCGGATATCGGATCGGATCTGATGAAGATCGTTTTCAAGATTAAGGAAGACGACGCGCGCAACCCGGGCGTGATCGCCGACTGCACCGGTGACAATGCGGGTGATTCGGTCGGGCCTTCGGCGGATGGATTTGAAACTTACGGCGTGACCGGGGTGGCGCTGATCACTTTTATTTTGCTGGGGGTAAAGAATCCCACCGTGCAAGTGCAGTTGCTGGTTTGGATCTTCGTCATGCGCATCATGATGCTGGTTTCGAGTGCGGGGGCTTACTTTCTTAACAGCGCGGTGGCGCGGTCTCGCTTTGCCGATGCGGATATTATGAATTTCGAGACTCCGTTGACGTCGCTGGTGTGGGTCACTTCCGTGGTTTCGATTGTTCTAACCTACATCGTTTCGGCGCTCATTGTTCCCGATATCGGCGGCGATACTTCTCAGTGGTGGAAGCTGGCGACGATTATTTCCTGCGGGACACTGGCGGGAGCGCTTATTCCTGAACTGGTGAAAGTGTTTACCTCGACCGAGTCGCGACATGTGCGGGAGATTGTGGCTTCGGCGGAGGAAGGCGGAGCGTCGCTGGGAATTCTGGCTGGCTTTGTAGCGGGAAATTTCAGTGGCTACTACTTGGGATTGTCGATGGTGTTTTTGATGTCGGTTGGCTACTACATGAGCACGATGGGGCTGGCCGCGGCGGCAACCATGATCGCGGCTCCGGTGTTTGCTTTCGGGTTGGTGGCTTTCGGCTTCCTGGGAATGGGTCCGGTGACGATCGCGGTGGATTCTTATGGCCCGGTTACGGACAACGCACAGTCTGTATATGAGTTGTCGCTGATCGAGCAGGAACCCAACATCGCCAGCGACCTCAAGAGGGACTACCACTTCAATGTGAACTTTGAGCGGGCCAAGCACATGTTGGAGGAGAATGACGGAGCAGGAAACACGTTCAAGGCTACCGCAAAGCCGGTGTTGATTGGGACGGCGGTTGTGGGTGCGACGACGATGACCTTCTCCATCATTATGGCGCTGACCAATGGGTTGACGCAGAATGTCGAGAAGTTGTCCTTGCTGCATGCGCCGTTTCTGCTGGGTCTGATCAGCGGGGGCGCGATCATTTACTGGTTCACTGGTGCGTCCACGCAGGCGGTGAGCACCGGGGCATACCGGGCAGTGGAGTTTATCAAGGCGAACATCAAGCTGGAAGGAGTCACGAAGGCTTCCGTATCCGACAGCAAGAAAGTGGTGGAGATCTGCACCCGGTATGCGCAGAAGGGCATGCTGAACATCTTCATCGCGGTGTTTTTTGCCACGCTGTGTTTCGCTTTCATCGAGCCATTCTTGTTCATCGGGTACTTGATTTCGATCGCGATATTTGGCTTGTATCAGGCGATCTTCATGGCCAACGCTGGTGGGGCCTGGGACAATGCCAAGAAGATTGTCGAGGTCGAGTACAAGCAGAAAGGCACGCCGCTGCACGATGCCACCGTGATCGGCGATACGGTGGGCGATCCGTTCAAAGATACGTCGTCGGTGGCTCTGAATCCGATCATCAAGTTCACCACGCTGTTCGGGTTGCTGGCGGTGGAGTTGGCGGTGAAGCTTACCGAGACCAATGCCATGCTTACCAATCTGCTGGCGGTTGTGTTCTTCTTGATTTCGTTCTGCTTCGTCTATCGCTCGTTCTACGGGATGCGGATTGGCACGGAGAGCGTGGCGGCGAAGGCGCACGCGGCGGCGGATTAGGGGAACTTTGAGTCGTGACATAGGAATGCCATCCGGTAATCCGGATGGCATTTTTGTTACCGCGCACGTCGAAGATGCGAAAAGCTCACCTCAGGCGCTCAAGCGCAGACACATTTCAATGACATAGCGGCCCGACTGAAGTCGGGCCCTCCCCTTCGGCGGAGCGGCCCCGGGGCTACGTGTTTAGTGGGCTACGTGTTTAGTGGGCTACGGTGGTTGTTTGCGTGTGCTTCTCAATGGCAGCCATTTCCTGGCGGGCTGCGGACGCGCGTTCTCCCGGAGGTTCTTCGCTCAGGAAAACCTTGAATTCGGCCAGGGCCTCGGGAAACCGGTTTAGCCTTTCCCAGGCACGAGCGGCGACATAATGAACCAGGGCATAGGGCTCGTGGGCGAGGGAATGGACTTTGCCGGCGCTGGCGATGGCGTCTTCATAGTGATGGTCCATGAGCTGCACCTGGGCGAGCAAAGCCAGAGAGCCCGCGTCGGTCGGATCCACCGTGGTCGCATGGGTGAGATCGGCTTCGGCTGCGACGTAATTCTTATTCTTCATCTCCAAGCGTGCCAGGTTTATGAGCGCAGGGGAGAAGTGGTCATTGGCGGCAACAGCTTTCTGTAGAGCTTCCCGTTCCTTCTGGGAATCGCCCAAGCGGGCGTAGACCACGCCTAAATTGTTGTAGGCTTCGGCATAGGCTGGATACAGAGCCAGGGCTTTATTCAGCTGGTCAATGGCTTTTTCCCAGTGCTCTTGGGCAATCAGCTTGGTAGCTTTATCGAATTCTTTGCTGGCCTGTTCGGGAACCCTAAGATCGCCGGCCGAAACAGGAGAACTGCCGGCATTGGCTGCGTTCGCTTCGCCTTCCTTGACTGCGGGCTTTACCCTCACAAAAACCGATTGAGTACCTTTGCGAGGGTCAACCTCAACCAAGTCACTCGTTGTCGGCTCGATATTTTGTCCGCTGACCGAAAGCTGATAAGTGCCAGTGGGCACGTTGAAGAACTGCGCTCCTCCATGATCATTGGTAAACGTTTCCTTGAGCTGCACGCCGGTCGCTCCGCTTATGAGCTCGACCTTCAGTTGCTCGGTGACGGCGCGGTCATCGGGATAGGTGACGTATACGTGGAGGTTGCCGCTTCCATGTTGGGCAGCGAGGTAGGTGAGTGGCAAACACAGAAAGGGCAGGAGCAGGAGAGCTAACCGACGATGGTGGACCATGCTGTCCCTCCCGAGGCGCCGAATGAGGCGGGACAAAAGCCTGGGTAATATTACACCCAAAAAAGAATATCTCAGAAAGAAAAAAGAGCGGCCTCGGAAGAGGCCGCTCTTAAGATGCTGACAAAGGTTAGAAGGTAATCTTGCCGTGGACCTGCACCAACCTGCCCTCCACGCCGGCGCCTTGGAAGGAGCCGTACGGGGTGGTGGGCTGGACTGCCAGACTGGTCATCTGTCCTATCGCACCAGTGAAGGCGAAGGGGAACGGCAAGGCGAAGTTCGGGTGGTTGAGAAGGTTGAAGAAACTCCCACCCAGTTCGAACTTCACGCGCTCGGTGATAGCAAAGCTCTTGTTAACGTTCATGTCCGTGTCAAAGTAGCCCAGACCACGGAAGCCGTTACGCCGAACGTTTCCATAATCAGAGGCGTTAACCCCGGAGAACTGGGCTGCCGTCACGCAACCCGTCGGGTTGGCAATAGTCCCTGGATTGCTGGCCTGGCAATTGACAGGTACGTTGCCAATGGCATCGGCCGGAATGAGGGGTAGTCCAATAACCGGGTTGGGGCTGCTGAAAGGAGTTACGTTAAATGCTTCCGGAGTATACGGCAGGGCGCTGTGGGTATAGAAGGTGCCGGCAATGGTCCATCCGCCTATTACCTCGTTCAGGAGTTTGTTGGACCCCTTGAACGGTAGCTCCCAAACATAGTTGGCAGTCAAGTTGTGGCGTGCATCCGAGTCCGAGTTGCCGTAGTTGTTGCAACGCAGGCAGTTCGGATTGATCTGGTACACCACGCTATACAGCGCGTTGAAAGGCGTCCCAGGGTTGGTGCTGGTCAGGTCGTCCAGTGCGTGGGAATAGGTGTAGTTGACGCTGCCCTGGAAACCATGGGTGAACTTCCGCGTGAAGGTGGTGACCAGACCGTCGTAGTTGGAGATACCGACACTTTGAAGCTCTCGGACCGGCCCGAAGCGCGGATCTGTGCCAGACAAGAGAATGCCTGTCCCGCAACCCGGAGCACCGCCGGTGAGGGCGCAGCTGAAGGACCCAGTCGGCGCCTGGCCGAATGGTGTTCCGCCGGGGGCAATCGAGGAGTTCAGGTTGGCGTTCTGAATCAGGTTGTTGTAGCCATGGGTCCCCACATAGTCGACGTTCAGGGACATTTTGGAGCCGATGGCCTGCTGGATCTCGAAGTTCCATTCCAGGTACTTCGGATTGTTGATCTGGCTGGCAATCGAAGTAAAGCCGGGGGGCGTGAAGAACGCGTTGGACGCCAGAATCTGGCCCAAGGTCGCGCCGCTATGGAATCCATTCAGGAATGAAGTGTTGGAGTTCCCTCCCAAGTCGAACACGCTTTGCGACCCGTTTGCAGTCGTGCCAGGTGCGACAGGCGCGCCGGTACCCGCGGGGCTGATTGTGAAGCCGTTGGTAAGAGGGGAGTTGCCAATCAGTTCGTCCATCAGGACACCCTGATAGAGATCCGAGAACACACCGATACCGCCGCGAAGGACGGTGTTAGTGTGGCCTAGCGGGCTCCAGGTGAACCCGAAGCGGGGCTGCAGGGTAACCTTCTCGACGCTGGGGAAGGCGCTATGCACGCTGGCATCGATGATTTGGTTGTAGGGTGTGTTCACGTCGTGGCTCAAGCCCGTAAACGGCGTGTTCAAACGCGAGTAGCAGTTTTGCGAACAAATGGGGTTGGAGTTGCGATCACCGCGAATCGCCATCGTGAATTTCAGGTTAGGACTTACCCGGTATTCGTCCTGGAAATACAATCCCAGGCTGTAGAAGGCGATGCGCACATCACCATTAGTCGTGTAGTTCTTGATCAAGTTGCCGCCATTGCCGCCTACAACCAAGCCGTTGGCAAAGTCTTGCATAGTCCCGAATGTCAGGATGCCACCGGTACCGCTCTGGGCGTCATAGTCAGTAAGGTCATCGCGACGGAAGTTGATTCCCATCTTCAAGGTGTGAGCGCCCTTAGTGATGGACAAATCGTCGGTGACTTGCCCCATGGTTGAGTTTCGGCCCTGAGGAAAGATATTGTCGGGCACTTGGCCGGAGCCGTTCCCACCGCCGAGATTGGTGAGGGTGGACGTAGCGCCAGCAACCGAGATGGTGCTGTATCCGCCAGTGGCTGCCAGAACCGCAGCCTGGCCGCTGTCGGGCAGGAAGATCGCGGTATACCACAGACCGGACACAATGAAGTTATTCACTGTGGTCGGCGAGAAGATGTGGGTTTCGTTGATCTGGCCTTCGTACTCCGGCTGGTTGCTTGAGGTACTGAACACGGCCCGATCGATAAGGTCAGTCGAGGTTGGCTGATCGCCGTGGTCCGCCTTGAAGCGGCCAAAGAGTTTGTCCTTGCTGCCGATGTTGTAATCGATACGCTCGGTCAGCAACCACTCCTTGTTGTGGTTCACGCCAGAGGCGACGGCTCGCATGCTACAAGGCACGCCTGCGGTTGCTCCGAAGGTGGTCCCTCCCAGCGTGGTAATGTTGCCGCAACCCAGATTCGCGTCTTGGCCTACAGTCAAAGGAACTGCGACGTTATTGAAAGGGGAACCCGCATAGAGGTTCATCCACTGGGTATATATCGGCACCTGTGTAGGGTTGTTGGCGGCGAGGTTGTTCAGGATCGCGGTCCGGAATGCCGGAGTCGGCAGATTTAACTGCTGACCGCTAGGCAAACCATAGTACAAACCCTCCGAATCGACGAAGAAGAACAGCTTATTCTTCACGATGGGACCACCGATGGAACCCGCCCACATATGGTTGACGGCGAATGGTGGTTTCTGGGGTAATCCGTTGGCGACCTCATTCTGCTTCTGGAACCAGTCGTTAGCGTTGAAGCCGCTGCTGTTGTACCAGAAGCCGGCGTTGCCGTGGAAGGCATTGCTGCCCGACTTGGTGGTGTAGTCCACCTGCACGCCCGCCTGGCGGCCGTACTGAGCAGTGTATCCATTGCTGACCACTGCGACTTCCTGAACTTCGTTCTGGCCGATCAGCAAGTTGCTGGAGCCGGAGTTGTTCAGGTTCAAGAACGGGTCGTTTTCGTCGTTGCCGTTCTCAGTGAACAGGTTCGAGGTTGCCGGCAATCC
Organism: uncultured Acidobacteriota bacterium; assembly: GCA_963832245.1. GTDB lineage: Bacteria > Acidobacteriota > Terriglobia > Terriglobales > Acidobacteriaceae > JABDBE01. The sequence continues at coordinate 494,274 of CAWHTG010000002.1, read as the reverse complement.
GAAAGCGCTAAAGTTGCCGTAGGAGCCGCCGGTGTTCATCAGTACGCCGGGAGCGGTCTGGGCATAAGTGGTGATATCACCACCCGGATTGGGCAGCGCTAGAATCTGAGTCGTGTTGTAAGTCGTGGTGATGTTAGCATCTTCCGTCTGCAGCAGGGGAAGCTGGCCAGACACTTCGATGGTCTCGGCAGTGTTACCGACAACCATTTTGATGTTGGCAGTAGTAATTTGTCCTAACTGCACCTCGACGGTGTCATTGTACGACCGGAACCCGGACTGGCTGATGCTCACCGTGTACGATCCCGGCTTCAATAGAGGGAAGTTGAACAAACCGGTGGAAGTGGTGTTGGTTGTCTGGGTTTCACCTGTCGTGTTGCTTTTCAGGTTGACTTTTGCGTTAGATACCACCGCGCCGGTTGGGTCGGTAACCGTGCCCGCAATACCGCCCGTCACAATATTCTGGGCGATCGACACGGTAGCCAGAGCGACCACACACAGCACTATGGTCAAAATGGGTACACATCTAAGCTTAAAGCTCATTGCTTCCTCCACAAGATTCGATTTCGGACTTGCGCAACTCAAAGTGTCCTGGACAGTGGCCGAATTACGGTTGAATTTTCCGTGCCGGACAGGGTTTGCCGGACTTAAATAACACGGGTCGTCTTGCATTGTATGCACACCCATTGCCAAGGTATGTCCAGTTGTAAGGTGCTCATTCTGTGACGTTATTGCGTTCTGGAGGTGCTTTTTGTCGCCTCAGGAGTACAGTTTGCTGTAGAGTAAATATGATTTATGGAAGACGTGGGCAGAAACTCTCCGTCCGTCTATTATGAGCAGGATGATCGCGAAATCGGGAGTTGATGAGGTTTCTATTGGGACCCCGGTCGACGCGACACTGGCCGAGCGTCCCCGCCGCACTACCATTGATGGCCGCGTGGTCAGCGTTGTGCCCCTCGATCCTGCCGCTCATGCCTCCACGCTTTTCGAGAGCACGCGCGGGCGGGAGAATGAGCGGTTATGGCGTTATCTGTTCGAGGGGCCATTTGCCACTCGGGCGGATTTTGATCTCCATCTTAAGGAGAAGGCGCGTTCGGAGGATCCTTTATTCTTCGCCATTCTCGATAAGCCTTCCGGAGATGCGGTTGGCTATGCTTCCTATATGCGCATTGAACCGGCGCATCGGGTGATCGAGGTAGGCAGCATCCTTTATACGCCTCGTTTGCAGCAGACTGTTGGAGCGACCGAGGCGATGTATCTGATGGCTCGGCATGTTTTTGAGAATCTGGGATACCGGCGCTACGAATGGAAGTGCAACGCGCTGAATGCGCCTTCGCGAAGCGCGGCTCTGAGGTTGGGGTTCACCTTTGAGGGAGTCTTTCGGCAGCACATGATCATTAAAGGGCGCAATCGCGATACGGCCTGGTACTCGATGCTCGATTCGGAGTGGCCGAAGCGAAAAGCAGCGTTCGAACGCTGGCTGGATCCCTCGAACTTCGAATCGGATGGGCGGCAGAGGGTTTCGCTTTCTGCGATGCGTCGCGAGGTCGAGAATGCAGAGTTGTGAGCGTCGAGTTCTCGCGAAGAGCGCCCGGACGAGGCGTCCGGGGGCTACGTGGGCATCGCGGGGAAGAACACTCTACGTTAGTGGGCGCTGCCGGTTAGTTCGTGGACGATGCTGTTTACGAACGACTTCGCGTCTCCGAAGAGCATTAGGGTTTTGTCGAGATAGTAGAGCGGGTTGTCGATGCCGGCGAAGCCTGGGCTCATGCTGCGTTTGATCACCATGACTGTGCGCGCCTTGTCGACGTCAAGGATGGGCATGCCGTAAATGGGGCTGCCGGTGTCGGTGCGGGCGGCGGGATTGGTGACGTCGTTGGCTCCGATCACGAGAGCAACGTCGGTTTGGGGGAAATCGCCGTTGATCTCATCCATTTCGATCAGGCGGTCGTAGGGGATATCGGCTTCGGCGAGCAGGACGTTCATGTGTCCGGGCATGCGGCCGGCTACGGGGTGGATGGCGAAGCGGACATCCACGCCGCGTTTGGTCAGGGCGTCGTAGAGTTCGCGAACTTTGTGCTGGGCTTGCGCGACTGCCATTCCGTAACCCGGAACGATTACGACTTTGTTGGCGGCAGCTAAAATTCCGGCCGCTTCCTCAGCGGTGGCGCTGTGCACGGTTCGTTCCTCTTGTCCCGCCGCGGCGGAAACCTGCACTTGCCCGAAGGCTCCAAACATGACGTTGGTGAAGGAACGGTTCATGGCCTTCGACATAATGATGGAGAGGATGAGACCGGAGGAGCCGTCGAGCGCGCCCGCAATAATAAGGAGTTTGCTTTCTAGAACAAATCCCATGGCCGCGGCGGAAAGACCGGCATAGGAGTTGAGCAGCGAGATGACGGTGGGCATATCGGCGCCGCCGATGGGGACGATCATCAGCACGCCGAACAGCAGAGGAACACCGATCATCACGGGAAAAAGTTGGCGTGCGCCTGGATGAATTACGAGATAGACAGCCACCGCGACCGAGACCGCAAGCAACGAGAGATTGACGAAGTTCTGTCCTTTGTAGGTTAGCGGGCGCTGAGGGAGGATTTCCTGGAGTTTGCCGGCGGCCATCAAGCTGCCGGTGAAGGTCAGCGAGCCGAGGATTACTTCCATGGAGAGAACTGCCATCATGAAGCGCGGAACGTCGGGGGTGCGGAGATAGAATTCCGCGGTGCCGACTAGCGTCACGCAGAACGCGCCGAAAGCGTGGCTGAGCGCGGTTCGTTGCGGCACTGCCGTCATGTGCACCATGCCCAGTGGGATTCCGATTCCGGTTCCGAGGACGAGCGCAATGATGATCCACTTGTAGTCCACGATGCCGTGGTGCAACAAAGTGCCGCCGATGGCGAGGGCCATGCCGATTTCGCCGGCGCGAACGCCGCGCTGGGCTGTGGCCGGGGAGCTCATCCATTTCAGCGAGAGAATAAAGAGCGCGCTGGCGATCAGGTAAACGATCTCGATGATCAGCTGATTTCCCGCGAGATCGGTGGTCATGGTTTTGTGGGACGGCTGGACTTGAACATTTTGAGCATTCGATCGGTAATGATAAATCCGCCGACGACGTTACTGGTGGCGGCGACTACCGCAAGCACGCCGAAGACGAAAGAGAGTGTGCTCTTGTGCTCACCCACCATCACGATGGCGCCAACCACCGCGATGGCGTCGAGGGCATTGGTGAGCGACATAAGTGGGGTGTGGAGTAGAGGCGAGACTCGGCGGATGACTTCAAATCCGATGAAGGCCGCGAGCATGAACACGAAGAGTCCGTCGATTAAGGCAGAGCCCATCTTTCCTCCTGCATTTTCTTGTCGACTCGCACGGGCGTGGACGCCCGCGTCTACATTGTTATGCGCTCTGCGAGACTAACGCGGGTAATTTGAAAAATTCGCGGACCCGTTGGTTTACTACTTCCCCGTCCCGGGTCAGCAGGGTTTCGCGAGTAATCTCGTCCTGCAGATTTATCTGCAGTTTCCCTTCTTTGCCCAGATGCAAAAGAAATGCGGTGACATTGCGCGCGTACATCTGGCTGGCGTGATACGGGACTTCGGTCGCGATGTTGATGCGGCCAATGATCGTGACCCCATACTCGACTATCGTTTTGCCGGATTGGGTAAGCTCGCAGTTGCCTCCGCGCTCGCCTGCGAGATCAAAAATGACTGAGCCGGGCGCCATCCCTTTCACCATCTCCGCGGTCACCAGCACCGGAGCCTTTTTGCCGGGGACAACAGCGGTGGTGATCACGACGTCGCTCTCGGCGACCACGCGGGCAAGCAGCTCGCGCTGCTTCGCATAGAAACTTTCATCTTGCGCGGTGCCGTATCCGCGCGCATCCTGGGCATCTTTGGCTTCGATAGGGAGTTCGAGGAATCGTCCTCCCAGGCTCTGCACCTGCTCTTTGGAGGCCGGGCGCAGGTCGTAAGCGGAGACCACCGCGCCCAGACGGCGCGCTGTGGCGATGGCCTGGAGACCGGCGACTCCGGCGCCAATTACGAGAACGCGGGCCGGGGTGATGGTTCCGGCGGCGGTGGTCAGCATGGGGAAAATTCGGGGCAAGGTGTCGGCTGCGATCAGTACCGCTTTGTAGCCGCAGATCGTGCCCATGGAGGAAAGCACGTCCATGCTCTGGGCGCGGGTGGTCCGCGGCATCAACTCCACGGAGAACGATGTGACACCGGTTTGGGCAATCTGCTGGATCACCTCCATCGATCCCTGCGGCCGCAAGAATCCGATGAGGACCTGCCCACGCCGCATCAATGGAAGGTCCGCTTTTCCTGTGAGGTCGTTAGAGCCGTAGCAGAGCAGTTGAACAACGATGTCCGCATTACCGAAGAGGGCTGCGCGATCAGGAAGGATCTTCGCGCCCTTCTCGACGTAGAGCCCATCGGGATAGCCCGCTTCTACGCCCGCGCCCTTTTCGACGGCCACCTCGAACTCTGCTTTGACAAGATTCGGGACTACCATGGGCACGAGCGCAACCCGCCGTTCTCCCGGATAACTCTCCTTGGGCACACCGATAATCACGGAGTTGTTTCCTCTTAAAGTAGGTATGTCACGAACCGCTTATTGTAACGGATGAGCGTTCGCATTGCAGTGAGGGTAGAAGAATAGACATCAGCAAAGGCAAGCGGTCAATTTTTTGGGAAGATTTTGAGGAGATGGGCTGGCTCCGGGCTGGGAATCAGTTTTCCCTGAGTCTTCCGGCTTTAATTCCAGATTCTGCACGATTACGGAAATTCGACGATTCGATGCGTCCAACGGTTTGTCTTTCTTGCGCAGCATTTGATCGGCATAGCCCCGGACTTGTGTAACCTGGTCGCCTCGTACGCCGTCGTGCTGCATCAACCGCCGCGCGGCGTTGGCGCGATCGGTGGAAAGCTCCCAATTTCCGTATTCGCGCCCGCCGGTGTAGGGCTTAGAATCGGTATGACCTTCGATGGAGAGGTGATTGGGCAGCTTCCCCAGTTCGTGCGCCAGCAGTGTCAGCAACTCTTTCCCGTTGACGTTCGGCGCCGGGCTGCCAACGTCGAAGAAGGTTCCAGTTTCGGTTTCGAGCAGTTCGATGCGCAGGCCTTCGGGGGTTAGAGTCATTTCGATCTGGCCCTTCAGCTTTTCAAAGTTGGGTATTGCGCGGATTGCCTTTTCCAGTTCCTCTTTCAGCTTCGGCATGGTCGTCTCTGGTGATGGCAATGGCCTCGGCCACGCCGGCCTTAGTGGAGCCGACTTTATTGGCGGTTCCGGAGGGATCTTTGAAGTAGCCGGCCACGGCTTCTCTAATAGGTTTGTTGGTGTTCAGCAGCCAGAGCACAATGAAGAGCGCCATCATCGCGGTTACGAAGCCGGCATAGGCTACCTTCCAGGCGCCCCCATGGTGTCCGCCATGTCCGCCTTTTTTCTTGATGATGATGATGGGACGCGGCGGGCTCGCTTGCGAGATGACTTCGCTTGCGAGAACCCGTTTGCCGGAAGTTTCTTTCAGGGAACTTTGCGCCCGGCTTAAGAGCGTGTCGATGGGTGTCCTCAGTTTGAACGGTGGCGTATCCCACCGAGGTGGTGACCAATAATTCGTCGCTCCACCATCGCAAGCCAGCGCAAGTGACCATTTTCTGCACGCGCTCCCAGGTTTTTTCCACGCCGTGTTCGCCACAATTGATCAGAATGGCGAGGAATTGGTCATCCGCCCAGCGTCCTAGAAAATCAGTGGGCCGAAAAGCATTCTTCAAGGTTTGAGCAACCATGCTCACGATGGCATCCTCGGCCGGACGGCCGTAGGCTGCGCGGAAGCGCTGCAAGCGGTCGACCTGAATGGCGATGACGCCGAAGGGAAGGTGGTAGCGCGCAAAACTGGCGAGATTCTTAGTCAGGTGAAATTGCGTGAACTCATGATTGGGGACACCGCTGGTCTCATCCATGCAGCCATGCGCCCGCCAGAGTATGGCGATTGCGGTCCCATTCCGAAGCGAATTTCTGTTCGTCAAAACTCTCCACGATGCCGATGATCGAGCTATGTGGATCGCGGAGGGGAGCAAGCCGCATCAGTACGTGAACCGGATGTCCTTCTTTATGGCGTAATTGCATCTTCGCTTCCTGGGGCTTGCCTTCGTGCAGGGTTCGACTGATGGGACAGGTAGCTCCACAGGCGACACAAGCTTGATCGTTGCACTGCACCAGAATGTTCTCGCGATGGGAGCGCCCTACCATCTCATGCCGCTTGTGCCCAGTCAGCCTTTCAGCGCCCTGGTTCCAGAACAGGATCTTCCCGCTTCGATCCGCCACCGACACGCCGATCTGCAGGCTGTCCAAGACGGTGCGGAAGATCTCTGGATCTTGAAGGTTAGGCATAGGAGCTTAAGGACGCCGCTGGAGTTCTCATCGGCAGGAATAGGACAGTACTTCAGACTGCCAACCTTGATCGAACGGCAACTAGATGGCTGTCAGGACGTGTACGAATGGGGTGTGCGCCAACTAGCACCCCGGTTTCAGGCACCCGCAGCTACTCGGTCCCACCGTGACCGGACACGGGTTAAAGAGAAATCGCATCTTGCCGACGAAACCAGCGTGGCTTGGTGTGCAGCCGTCTGCTCACCGAAGGAAATCTGTTCGAGGACGACGTGGCAGTTATGAATGGCCGGATAGCATTCGCAAAGGCTGATCTCGGAAGGCTAGCAAAGCTGGTGCTGCCCCTTGTCGTACTGAGTGGGTTGGCCTTTGCCCAGGAACAGGATCTGACCCAGTTGAGTCTCGAGGACTTGATGAACACCAAAGTCACGTCCATATCGAAGAAAGAGCAGTCACTTTCGCGGGCGGCGGCGGCGATTTTCGTGATTACCGCCGAGGACGTTAGACGCTCCGGTGCAACCAGTATCCCTGACCTGCTGCGCATGGTGCCCGGCCTGGATGTGGCCCAAATCAACGCCAACAGTTGGGCTATATCGGCACGAGGCTTTAACCATCAATTTTCGGACAAGTTGCTGGTGCTGATCGACGGCCGGACGGTCTACACACCATTGTTCGCCGGGGTTTACTGGGATGTTCAAGACGTCCCGTTGGAAGACATTGAGCGCATTGAAGTGATTCGCGGACCGGGGGCAACGGTATGGGGCGCGAACGCTGTGAACGGCGTCATCAACATTATCACCAAGAGCGCCGCCGATACGCAGGGTGGTTTGCTGGTAGCGGGCGGTGGCACCCAGGATTTGGCGCTTGGTACGGCCCAGTATGGCGGAAAAATCGGCAAGGATGCCAGCTACCGGGTTTTCACGAAATATCTGGATCACAATCATTTTTCCGATCTGACCGGACAAGACGGCGAGGATGGCTGGCATTTGTCGCATGCCGGTTTCCGGACAGACGCAAGCTTGTCGCAGAAAGACTCCCTCACCGTAGAAGGGGACCTGTACGGCGGGAGTGAAGGGGCGAATTATGGGCATATCGTCTCGATTGCTCCGCCAGTCAATGAGAATTTAGACGGGACTGAGGAGCTATCTGGAGGAAACATCTTAAGCCGGTGGAACCACGCTTTCTCCCGCCGCTCCGACACCACGCTGCAGTTTTATTTCGACCGCTACGAGCGAGATGGCCCGGTCATAAGCGACAACCGGGGCACTTTTGATCTTGATTTCCAGCATCATCTGGCCTTGGGCTACCGGCATGACCTTATCTGGGGTGCGGACTATCGCTACAGCTCGGACTACACCGAGGGCACGATCGACCGGGCATGGGTGCCGGCCGGCCGCGCGCTGCAACTCTTCAGCACTTTTGCTCAGGATGAAATCGTCCTGAAGCCGGATCGCGTCTTTTTGACGGTAGGAACGAAGTTGGAGAACAACTATTACAGCGGCTGGGACCTTGACCCAAGCGCTCGTGTGGCCTGGACTCCGAGTAAACAGCATTCTTTCTGGGCCGCAGTTTCACGTGCCGATCGTACTCCCGACCGCCGCAATGAGGATGCGGATATCAACATCGCGGCATTTCCCGGGCCCGGCGGAGTGCCGGCTTTGCTCACTCTTCTGGGGAATCCCAACGAGGAGTCGGAACACGTTGTGGCTTATGAGGCAGGCTACCGAGCTCAACCCGCGGGCCCGTTTTCCATTGATGTGGCGACGTTCTTCAATACTTACACCGATTTAGCGACGACCGAGCCAGGTTCGCCATTCCTGGTGGCCAACCCCGCTCCTGCTCACCTGGTCTTTCCGTTGGTGTGGGGTAACCTGATGCACGGGACCACTTACGGCATCGAGGTTTCCGCGAATTGGAAGGTAAACGATCGGTGGACGCTTAGTCCCGGGTATACGCTGCTGCAGATGCATCTGCATACCGACGCGACCAGCCAGGACACAACCACGCTGGCGGACACGGAAGGCTCTAGCCCACGCCACCAGGCACAGCTGCGATCCCACTTGAAGCTGCCCGGTCGCTTTGTCTGGGATGTGAGCGGCTATTTTGTGGAACGCCTGTCGGCACAAGCAGTGCCTTCCTATACTCGCATGGATACACAGGTGAGCCGCCAGCTCGGGGAACGGCTGGAGTTCAGTTTGGTGGGCCAGAACCTGCTCCAGGATCACCATTTGGAGTCTCACGACGACCTCACCAGCGTGAACCCTACCCAAATGAAGCGCAGTGCCTACGCGAAGATCGTCTGGCGTTTCTGGTAAAGCGCGCTCGGCGCAGGTCTGGTTACAGCTTTAAATAAACGCCACGATTTTATCCGCATGCGTCCATTCATTCGAATGGTCCTATACCTTCGTGCTCGGCCGCAATCGTCAACTGTTTCCAACCCTTTGTCTTCGGGTGCAAGTAAAGAAAACTTTCCATTCGGTCGAAGAAGCCTGTGTAGCCCCTGTACGTAATGAGTCCCTTGAGCCCAAGCGACTCTCGAGCATGGAGCAGTTTTATGTGCCGTCGAATATTCAGGAAGGACCAAATCGTTGCAGATTGTGAACTTGACTCCGGCGAAGGTTAGAGGCAGCGCGAGTTCCAATCGGGCTCTATGGGTGCTGAGCGTGATCGCGCTGTTCCTGAGCGCATCGCGTGCGCAATCCCCAACCGCTGGCGAGTATCAAGTCAAGGCGGCTTTCTTGTACAACTTCGCGAAATTTATCGAGTGGCCGCCGAGCAGTTTCTCCGATGTTTCTGCGCCGCTTCGGATCTGTGTTCTGGGGCGCGATCCCTTCGGTGAAGAATTACGCAACATCACCAAGGACAAGATGGTGAACGGACACAAACTCGAGGTCAGTCAAGTGCCCGACCTGCAGCCGGCCAGAGGTTGCCACATTCTTTTCATTGCGTCCTCGGAAACGGCACAGCTGAAGCGGATCTTTGAGAGCCTACAGGGGAGCGATGCCCTGACCGTGGGCGATACAAAAAGTTTTATCGAGCAGGGTGGGATGATCAATTTTGTGTTGGAGAACAGCCGGGTGCAGTTTGAAGTGAATCGCAAAGCAGCCGAGCAATGTGGGTTAAAGATCAGTTCCAAGCTGTTGAGCGTGGCGAGACTGGTGGTCGGGTAGCAACGAGAGGGAGTCGTTTTGATACGTCAGTTTGGGGATTTGTCGATCCGCCGGAAGTTGACCGCCCTGTTCATGGCGATCAGCGGCTTCACCGCATTGGCGGTTTCCTGCCCCATGGCGATTTATGACGTGCTGACGTTCCGGCATTCGGTGGCGCAGAATCTGGCGGTCCTAGGCGATGTGCTGGCCGGCAATAGCACGGCTGCACTAACGTTTCGGGATGCGGATGCGGCGCGAGATGTTTTGCGGGCTTTGCGCGCTGAACCCAATGTGACTGCAGCTTGTATCTACACCTCGGATGGCAAAGCATTCGCTAAATATGCACGGGATACAAAGGAGTCGGTTTTTATTCCGCCATCGCCGCAAGGCGAGAAGACCCAGTTCGCGAACGGCCACCTGGTTCAGTTCCGCAAAATCGTGCTTGCCGGTGAAACCGTCGGCACGTTGTACCTTGAGTCTGATCTGGGAAGACTTCATGACCGATTGCGAGGGTATGCCTTCACCTTCGTATTGACGCTGCTGGTCACATTCTCCATGGCTTTCGGACTGGCCTCGCGTTTTCAAAAACCCATCTCGTCGCCCGTTCTCAGTCTGGTGGAGACCACCAAAGCGGTTTCCGGCCGTGGCGACTACTCCATCCGAGCCAAAATCCTGAATCGTGACGAATTCGGTCTGCTGGCGACCGAGTTCAATGGGATGCTGGAGCAAATCGAATCGCGTGATTTGGAACTGCAGCAACACCGGGAGAACCTCGAGGAGCAAGTTTCCCACCGTACCGCCGAGTTGCTTGCCACCAACACAGCACTGCAAGCAGCCAAGGACACGGCGGAAGCGGCCAGTCGCGCGAAAAGCGAATTTCTCGCCAACATGAGCCACGAGATCCGCACCCCCATCAACGGCATCATGGGGATGACCGAATTGACCCTGGATACGGAATTGAGCAGCGAACAGCGAGGCAACCTGCTGCTGGTAAGGTCTTCCGGCGAGTCGCTGTTATCGGTGATCAATGACATATTGGATTTCTCCAAGGTGGAATCGGGCAAACTGGATTTGGAGATGCTCGATTTCAATCTCTACGACTGCATCGGGCAGACCATAAAGACTCTGGCTCTGCGGGCTCATCAGAAGGGATTGGAGTTGGTCTACGACGCTGATCCGGAAGTGCCCTCGCAACTCCGCGGCGATCCCGGGCGTTTGCGGCAGATACTGGTAAATCTGGTTGGCAATGCAATTAAGTTCACGCCGGAGGGTGAAGTTTTGGTCACCGTTCAAAGCCATTCACAAGATGCTGGAGGCGTGGAACTTCATTTCAAAGTAAAAGACACTGGTATCGGAATTCCCGCAGAAAAACAGGGACTGCTGTTCCAAGCTTTTTCGCAAGCGGACAGCAGCACCACCCGCAAATACGGCGGCACAGGTTTGGGACTGGCTATCTCGGCACGCCTGGTTCAATTGATGGGCGGAGAGATGTGGATGGAAAGTAGTGAAGGTCAGGGAAGCACTTTTCATTTCACAGCACGCTTTGCCGTAGGCGACATGAAGGCCCAGCCTGCCACGACCGCTGTCGAAGCCGAGTTGCGTGGTCTTTCCGTGCTGGTGGTCGACGACAATGAAACCAATCGGCGGATCCTCACCGAGATGACTCGCCGATGGGGCATGAGGCCTGGCGCAGCGGAAAGTGGCGCAGTTGCCCTGGCTGCGTTGGAGACCGCGGAGCAAAAAGGAGATCCTTTCCGGGTGGTTCTGATCGACGGCAATATGCCGGTGATGGATGGGTTCGAATTAGCGGAGAAAATCCAGAGCAGAATCAAAGGCAATGGCCGCCTGACTGAAGTCACCGTACTGATGCTGACCTCCGGCGGTCGACCCGGCGAAGCCAACCGCTGCCGGGAACTGGGGATCTCGGCCTATCTGCTCAAGCCGGTGGTCAAGTCCGACCTGTTGGCCGCCATGCTTACGGCGCTCACCCAGCGGCAAATGGAAATCAACGCCAGCCCGCCGCTGGTGACGCGTCACACGCTGCGCGAAGCGGCCCGCAAAATGAGGATCCTGGTGGCAGAAGATAACGCGGTGAACCAAGTAGTGATCATTCGTGTGTTGCAGAAGATGGGCCACACTCCCGTGTTAGCGCAAAACGGCAAGGAAGCGCTGCAATTAGCCTCGGCGGAGAAATTCGATATTGTTTTCATGGACGTTCAAATGCCGGAGATGGATGGCCTGGTCGTAACCGCGGCCATCCGGGAAAGAGAGAAGAAGAGTGGAACTCACCTGCCCATTTTCGCGATGACGGCGCATGCCATGAAGGGCGATCGCGAACTCTGCCTCGCAGCGGGAATGGATGGCTACATTACTAAACCTGTGCGCTTCAGCGACATTGAACAAACCCTTACCGGCTTGGCGAACCCGCGGGTAACGCCGGCCAAGCCTGTAGCGGAGGCAGCGTCGTGGAACCGGAAAGAGGCCCTCGATCGCATTGGAGGTGACGAGGAATTGCTCCGCGACTTGTGTGAAATTTTTCTGCAAGAATCTCCGAAGCTTTTGCAGAAGCTGCGGCAGGCAGTCGCGGCTGGGGACTCCGACGGAGTCATGCGGGCGGCGCACAGCCTTAAGGGGGAGTCGAGCTATCTGGGCGCGGGGGCGACTTCACAAGCTGCCCGGCAACTCGAAGAGATGGGACGCCGTCAAGACCTTTCCCGCGCCAGCGATACGTTCGCAACACTGGAGCGGGAAGTAGCGAGTCTTCACCATGAGCTGAAAGGGTTGGCGGCGGCGCACCATGAATAGCATTCCAGCACAACTCGGCGATCTGCCCGGAGATGCAAAGCCAGATATCGAGAGCAAGGCGCCCTCGCTTAATACGGTATTGATCGCAGAAGATGATCCGATTTTTCGCCGCATTCTCGAGAGCTGGTTCAAGCGCTGGGATTACCGTGTCACGGCGGTAGAGAACGGGCTGGATGCGTGGGAAGTCTTGCAAAAGGAAGATGCTCCCCAGTTGGCGATCCTCGATTGGATGATGCCAGGGATGGAAGGCATCGAACTCTGCCGGAGAATCCGCACTCGCGATCAAGGTCTCTATCGCTATGTCCTGTTGCTGACCGCCAAAGACGACAAACAAGATGTTATCAAAGGCCTCGAAAGTGGGGCCGATGATTACCTGACCAAGCCGTTCGATGCGGACGAACTGCGCGCCCGAGTGCGGGCGGGCAAGCGGATTCTCGATTTACAGGCAGCGTTGATTCGCGCCCAAAACGCTTTGCAGTTTGAGGCGGCTCACGATCGACTCACTGCAACTTGGAATCGGGGGGCCATCCTCGATTTGCTAAGCGGCGAGATGGAGCGCAGCCGCCGCAGCCAGGATTCTTTGGGCGTGATCATGGCTGACATCGATTTCTTCAAAAATGTCAATGACACCCATGGCCATCTGGTCGGAGACGCTGTATTGCAAGGGGTGGGCCACCGTTTGGCTTCGGCACTGCGCAGCTACGACTTCGTGGGCCGTTATGGAGGAGAAGAGTTTCTGGTTGTGGTTCCTGGGTGTGATTCATTGAACCTGGCGGTCGCCGCAGAGCGGTTACGGCGCAAGATCGCGGACCTACCCATCGCCACGAGTGCAGGGCCGATCACAGTTACTATCAGCCTTGGGCTTGCAACGGCACAGGCAAACGAATCAGGCTTGATCGACCGCGAGGGTCTCATCCGTGACGCGGACGCGGCACTCTACGCCGCTAAGGCTCGAGGCCGGAATCAGGTGCAAACAGCCCCGGTTGCGCGAGCGGCAGGGCAGCCAGGCGGATGATCGCAGGTTGGAAAAACGAATTCCGCGAAGGTTTGAGACTCGTAACACCTTAACGTCACGGTTTGTGACACCGATGGCACCTTGGTGGGTCCGTCTGGCCCGGACGTGCCATTCACAAAGGTTAGGAGAAGATTTACTTTCCCAGTTGAGCAGTTCTGGGGGAGGGCTGCCCGGGCGTCCAATGACTCGAAAGAGCCGGACGCCCGTTTTAATTTCGGAGAAGTTTCACTCTCGGTCGGCGCGCCACATTTTCGCGCACTTCATCCCGATAACCGCACGCGGCACGACACTCTCCTTGATCAGATCAGTAGGTGGAGATGGTGAAATTCACGGTGATGCGGGCTTCGGTTTCTACCGGCCGCCCACCTTGGTAGTAAGGCTTGAAGTGCCACTGCTTCACGGCTTCGCGAGCGGCTTCCGAAAGAATTGCTGGTCCGCTGAGCACTTGTATGTCTTGAATGCTGCCGGTCCGGCTGATTAGAGCCTCCAGAATGACCGCGCCTTGTACTTTCATCTGTTTTGCGAGCAGGGGATAACTGGGGTCCACACGAGAAACCAGTTGCGCGTTCGCTGGCGCGAGTTGGACGTGCGCCGCGATATGCGAGTCCGGAGGAGGGATGAACTGGCTTTGGGCCGGAGCGGCGGTTTGCTCCGAAGCATCCGGAGCACCAGGCTGCATGTCGAGTTTGACCGAACTGTCGCCGGGGTTAATGGCGCGGTGCTGGTTGCCGGCTACGACTTCCACTTCAAGCGGAGGAAGTACGGCGCGGTTCGTTGCCACAATTACCGGCGACATCGAACTCTGCGTCCCGGTCGAGGTTGCAGTTACTCGCTTAGATTTTCGCCGCGCCTGTTCCGCTGGGGTTGCGGGTTTAAATGGTGCGACCGGCGTCACAGTTTTGGCTGGCGTGGACAGGGGTTTACTCTGGGGGACGCTCTGCTCCGGAGTATCGAAGTCAGCGCTGGGACTGGGCGGGAACCAGAACTGGCGATCCTTGATAAGAACCGAAAGCAGCGCCAACAGCAGGACAACCAGTGCGAGCTGCATTCGGCGGCGTTGCTGGTGTTCTAAGGCCGCATGCGGCGGGGAGCTGCCAACCTCTGTACCGTTAGTGCGTTCCATAGCCATAATGCGAACTCAGCCGTTGGGGGTCTTGGGACTTGCTGCATAGTATGCCTCGAAATAGCGTGTAAAGCCAGCGGCGGGTGACAAATCCCTCTTGACCCACCGATGCTTCAAGAGTATAAGTTGCGGCAGTTTCGGCGGAGCTAGCCGCTCTCAACATTTCGCGGTGTTCAAAGCGACCTTCTCCTGCTCTACCCAAGCTGATCGGTTATTTCCCCATGGGCGTCCCGGTGGCCCTCGCACGACCGGCGCAAAGAGGCGTCACCTCGCAAGAAGCATTTACCCGTTAGGCGTTTCCTGCGCCATTGAAACGCAAATTCAGCGTCCGAGAGTTGCAAGGAAATTCCGGCCAGAATGCGGTGGCACTTTCCGCGTGCAACTCTTCAAGGAGAGGTTTATGAAATCCAGATTCTTGATGTGCTTTGCTACCGTGACATTGTTGACTGCGCTGGTGATGCCCGTTCGGTTCGCCGCGCAGGATCAACAGCAACGGTCCACAAAGCAGACTCATTACACCGTGCAGACCCTCGGCTCGCTCGGCGGGACCAATTGCTGTTTGGTCATTGAAATCAACAACCGAGACTGGGTAGACGGTACTTCGAACCTTGCAGGTGACCACAACTTTCACCCCTTCCTTTGGGTCGATGGACAGATGACAGACCTCGGCACGCTTGGGGGGCCGAACGCCAGTGCGGGTGGTTTGAATGACCGCGGCGATGTCACGGTGGGGGGATCTGACACGGGAATCCCTGATCCGCTGGGAGAGGATTTTTGCGGCTTCGGTACCTTTCAGACCTGTCTGTCGTATGTTTGGCACAAAGGCAAGAGAGCACTGGTCCCCACTCTGGGAGGCAACAACAACGATGTCGACACCATCAACAACCGTGGCCAGGTGCTCGCCTTTGCCGAGACCGCTAGTCCCGACCCGACTTGCATCCCTCCCCAAGTCCTCGGTTTTGAAGCTTTCATCTGGGAACCGAAAAGCGGCGAAATCCATACACTCCCTCCACTGGCGGGCGATTCCGTCTCCATCGGTTTTGATATGAACGAGAACGGTGAGGTGGCGGGTACGTCAGGAATTTGCGCAAATATCTCGGGGGCGAGCGCTCTTCACATCGCGCTCTGGAAAAACGGTACTCCGACCGATCTGGGCAACCTGGGCGGCACGACGACCAATGTGGCGTTTGGTATCAATAACCGAGGCCAAGTGGTCGGTGTGTCGGACTTGACCGGCGACGCGACCTCTCGTGGATTTCTCTGGCAGAACGGCGTCTTGACTGACTTGGGCACGCTTCCGGGAGATTTTTCGAGTGTGGCCAGCGCAATCAACGACAGAGGTCAGGTAGCGGCGCAGTCGTGCGACGTCAACTTCAACTGCCGCGCGACCATTTGGCAGGACGGACTGATGACGGACCTTAACACCCTCATTCCTCCGAGCTCGCCGTTGTTTCTATTGTTCTCCAACTCGATCAATTCCCGCGGGCAGATCGTGGGGGCGGCACTCGACCAAACCGGCGCAGTCGTTCCGTTCCTTGCGACTCCATGCGACGAGAAGAACGCTGGTGACGAAGGCTGTAGGGGCGGTGTTCGGAGCGCAACCGGCATCAGCCAGCGGCGCAATCTGCCCGAAAACGTCCGCGAGATGCTACGGCAGCGGCGGGTCTTCAGGGGATTTGGAACTGGGATGATCAGACCGCAGTAGGGGCTGGCCCAGCCTTTCAACGCTCCGCCAACCAAGCGGGTGCCCCACCCTTTTCCGCGTTCTTTGCGGAAAGGGTGGGTGCGACGTTCCCAATTTGGAACCAGGCTCGCTGCCCTACCGCTTTGTTCTTGACCCCATGCCTCCACTTTCGATAACATAAGATCACATAGATTATCTCCAAGATAATCTACGGTCTTTGACAACCCAACCACGGGCGCAGTTTCTGGGCCGATCGGACATCCCGATAACTTCAATGTTTCCAAGATTTTGCCTGTAACTACCTTAAGAACCATAGATCTAGGAGGCAAGAAAATTTCCGGTCCTTTGTTTTCTAGATTTTAGGCCAAAGTGGAGCGTTTTTTTAAGGGAGATTCTGCACCATAGTATGTGCAATAGGAATTCCGAACCTGGTCGCTACGAACCCGGACGAGGCGTCCGGGGCTACGTGATTATCGCAGGGAACGCGGGCGTGGGCGCCCGCGCCACACACTGGGTTACTTCGCGCCTGCGGCTTTGCCTTCCAGTTTGGCGTCGATGGCGGGGTTGGCGCAGATTTCGTAGTACCAGCGCTCGGTCCAGAGCTGGACGGAGAAATTGTGGGGATCGATCTGGGGCATGCGGCTTCCGCGGACCACGATTTTGCGAAAGATGTCGTTGCCGAGCGGGACCAGGCCGCTCCATAGATGAAATTCTTCCCCACCCCAGGCTTTGGGTAAGTCGAGCGGGGAGAGTTCGAGCGAAATTTCCTGCTTCAACCTCTGGAACGCGGGCTCGCTGATGCGGATCCCGTTCAGGTTGTATTTCAGAATGAAGTCGTCTGGGCTGTCTTCGACGTCGGCGTCGGGCACGGTTTGAAATGCGTAGACGTTGAATGGAGTCTCAATCGTCTTCATGGATTTCCGCACCCGCTTGCTGCAAGAGGACAGGCGGTCGCTCTCGTTCAGCGCGTCCGAAATCATGATTCGTTGCTCACCGTCCATCAGGTACATCGGCGCGGAATCCTGGTAGGAAATTCCTACGCCCAATTCAATGTCGGGAAGACCCGCGCGTTCGAGCAGTTGGTTGTAGCCGCGCACGATTTCGATAATCTCGCGAGCCAGCACCGCCGCGCGGCCGACCGCAAGACCCGGCTCTCCTTCGCGCTCGAGGATGGCAAGAATGATCGCGTCGCCTTCGAGAAAAACTTTGCTGGCTCCGTATTTAGACAAAAGCTTGTTGACCGGATCGTAGAAATTCAGACTGAAGTAGGACGCTGGATTCATGCCGCGCTCGAGCAGCGATCGGGTGAGCCGTGACGAGTCGCGGACATCGGCTTTGACGATCACGTGGCGCAAGACTTTCTCTTCCGACGGTTTCTGCTCCTCGGGCAAGAGGAATTCGTAGAGCGTTCCGTTCATGGCGGAAAGCTGGCGCATTTTTTCGTTGGCGATGAGATTGACGTTGTCCATCGCCGACCGCAGCGCATCCAGGTTCCTCAGGTCGCGGTGGTAGCGCATGAAGTCACGCAGGAATCGGGCCGCAATCTTGCCGCGGTCGGCTCCCCGGCAACTGGTGACACGCTGCACCGCGGCTTGCAGACTGTCGCGCGACACCTTGCCCTGTTCTACGATCAGCTTTTCCACCCGAGTGCGCTCTTCGCGAGAGATCAGTGCATTCTTTAATTGTTGCGCATTGATGCGGGGCGAGTACTCCGCCAGGAGCGGCACCGCTTCATATGAAGCCAACACATAGTCCATGAGCTTCTCGCGATCCAGCAGCGCTAACCACGCCCCCAGGCGTGTTTTCCGCGCTCGCTCTTCGGGTGTGGAGTCATCCGGAGTTCCGGAGCCAATTAGTTCCTGGGCGTTTTCCGGCACATTCAGCCAGGCATTGATCGCGCGCTCGGGGTCGGCTTCAAGACCGAGATTCAGCGATTGCAAGAACTCGTAGGCAATTTTGCGAACATTGGCGAAGCGGTCAGGGTCGCGGTCGAAATTGCCCAGCATCACGTACTGCTCGGCGTTGACATACGGGTCGCAGCCATCGGAGGTGAAAATCAGCGGATTAAGGAAGAGCTTGTATTGCTCGTCATTGCTGGGGCTATTTCCAAACAGCGAGCGCCGGGTCCGGGCCAGCGTTTCCTTCTCGATTTCACGAAGGGTGCGAAACAGTTCTTGCCCGGTCTTGCGCAGAATTACTTTTTTCGCCACCTGGAAGGCGGCGACGCGCTCGCGATATTCCAGGGCCTTCTGGGCCCGCACGCCTTCGTAGCTTTTCAGCGTCATGCGGCAACGTTCCAGGATCTGGGCAAACTGCGAACCCAGTTCAATGCGCAGAAATTTGATGATTGCGATTCGGGCCAGCAGATCCAGAGACGGGTTTCCGTCAGCCTTGGCGCGATTCAGCGCGGCGGAATGCACTTCCACCAGAAGCTGCTTCAATTCTGAGGCCGCGGGCTTGGCATTGGCCTTTGGGCTGGCATTCGATCCTATGAAGTGGCTGCTCTGCCGCGGCTGGGGCGCTTCCGCCGCGAGCAATCCTTCCACATCCCCGTGACGCACGATCAGGCGTGAAATCTGGGAGCGGGTCTGCGCCACAAATTTGGGACTGAGGTGAACATCGTGGCGTAAGTTATCGACGCCGAGTTGCAGCCCTTCGAGAGAAAGCGAAGGAGTATAGCCATCAAGGCGAGGAAGGGCCGCTTCTTGTTCTGGCTGTCCGAAGCTGAAGATCGGGATGCGTGGCATAGCCGGGAGTGTTCCGCCTTACGGTTGCCCCGCTCTGCTGACCAGGCTTACGCGGAATTGTGGAACCACCAGGCCTTGCTCGACTGTAGGCACGTTCAGAGCCTCCAGCTTCGTGGCTACGGCTTGGGCTTGGGAAGTATGCCCCGTGTTGTTGTAAGCCTGCCACAAAAGTCGCAAGCATTCCGGGTCGGTGGTGCCTTCTTCTAAATGAGGAATTGCCTCGGTGAACTTTTCCTGAGCCACCAGCACGGCTCCGGCGGCCCCGTGGTAGCAAAGCTGGACAACCAGGCTGCGGCTCGTGGCCGCCATGGTTTCCAATTGCTTGATTGCCTTCGAGGCCGATTCGATGTCGTGAACTTCAGCCAAACGGGTGGCCCTGACTCGCAGGATGCGCGCCTCCTCTTCCTCACTGTCGCTGGCGGAAATTTGATGCTCTTCCCGCAGCACATCCTGGGCCGCTTGCAATTGCTTCAGCGCGGCTTTCGAATCAGGTTCATACATGCCGAGAATCCGGTGGGCCTCCGCTTCCAATTGTCCCAATCCGGCATTGTGCGCATGCCTGGCCACATCGCTCAGGGCCTTTTCTGCTTGTTTGCGGTCGTTGTCGCGGATCCAGGTCACCGCCGATTGCAGTTCGCGCTGTACTTTGTCAGCATTGCTGGGAGCGAAAACAATAGCGCGATCGTACTCCTCGCGAGCCTCTCGTTCTTTTCCCATCACCGCATAAGTGTCGGCAATGCCCAGTTCTGAGCCAAACATGGGATCGATTCGGATGCTGATGCGGTACTGCTCGAGCGCCGCATCGAGTTTGCCCGCCATTCGTAGAATCTCGCCATAGGAATCATGCGGGTTGGGCTGGTCGGGCTCGAGTGCCACGTAGCGGTCCATGGCTGCGAAGGCCTTTTCGAAGTTTCCTGTGTCGGCGTATCCGTAGGCCAGATCGTTCAGCGCCGCGGCGTAATCTGGGAACAGTGTGATCGCGCGTTCCAACACCACGATGGCCTGTTCATTTCGTTGCTGCTGCAGCAGCCAGTCGCCGGCAAGATATGCCAGACGCTCGTCCCGCGGATATTTGGCCAGCAGGTCGTTCATCGCGCTGATCGCGGGGACGTAATTGTTCTCCTGCGCACCGGCCAGCCAGCGAATCAGCAACTGCTCGCTCGGACTCACCTTCGCCGCCAGCCGCTTGGCCCGCTGACGCGCGGTTGCCTGTTCGACGGGATCTGGGCTGAGTCGAGAAAGCAAAATAAACGCCTGGGCAAAACTTGGGTCCGCTTTGGTTGCGGCTCGCAGATCCTGCAGAGTTTCTGGAATGCGGTACTCCTCAAATTCCGGCATTGCTTGCTCGAAGCTGCTGCGTGCCTGCCCTGAGGAAGTCGTGACCGGCAGTCTGCTCGATGCGTTCTTCTGCAGTGATAGGGCCGAATTGGACTTCGTGCCAGCCGACGCAGCCCAGGACGAGAACAGCAGCAGGTAGACACACCAGCGGCGAAGCATTTGTCCCTCGGAAACTATTAAGTTCTTGCTTCTTATGGGACGAGCGTATCACGCGGTTTTGGGTGCTTAAAGTTACCTAGGTTACACGTCAAAGGATTGATTTTTCGGACAGTTTCCGTTGTGATCAGTCTCGACCAACGGCGCGTGATGCTCGGCTCGGCCAACCCCAAAGGGCAACGGCGAGAACCCACACCGCGAACAGCGGAATCAGACTTGCCAGGCCTTGCAGGCCGAGCAATTCTCCAAGGTTGAAAGCGCCGTGTACTTGGTTCGTCCCCTGCTCCGCCGGTATGAGCACAGCCCCGAGATTCAAGGAAAATCTGCCTGCCCAAAACGATGGCAAATAAAATTGGCGAAGTGGGCAATGAAACTCGTCGGGGGGTTGCGCACCGACGGAGACGGCCATCAGTGTAAGCCCGACGCCGGCGGCGGCCAACACCCCAATTGCGATCTTCCAGCGTGGCCGCGGGTGGTCCCAAAGGGGTGCCAGCCCCAGACACAGCAGCGGCAGACCTGGCGACATGTAGCGTGGACCGTAGGACCAACCCGCCGGCCACGAGGAAAAGGAAGCGTGAAAGAGAAAATAGTAAGCCGCGATCGAAGCCCCCGCGACTGCAGCACGACGGGTCTCGGGATGCTTCGCCAGCAGCCACAAACCGAAAGGCGCCGCCAGCACGGCCGGCCCGGAAAACAGCAGTCCGCGCCGGCAACCGAATAACAGCTTCAAGGCGACATCAATTCTGGGATAGGTCAGGCCCATATAGCCGTGCGTCATCCAGGAAAAAGCTCCTGGCGGGTAATAGGCATAGCTGGGATGAAATAGCGACCCGAACGCGGCGTACTGGTACGCCATGAGTGCGACGACACAGGGTAAAGCTCCGGCGGCAATTCCGGTGAGGACGCGCCAGCGTCGCCGCTCGTCGTTCCAAACCAGGTTCAGCGCCAGAGCAGCGACCATGGCAGAAGCCGGCGCTGACGGATATTCCGTTACCGTGGCCCACCCCGCCGTCACGCCCAGAGCCAATCCCCAAAACACATCCCCGGCGGAACTCACATTGCCACGCAACCTCAGGGCGCAAGCGAATGCGAATACCAGGCACGCTCCGGCCAGGGCGTGTCCCCAGAACAATGTCGAATAGGCCCACATGGGCGTCGCCAGACCCAGCGCGAGAGCAGCAAACGCCGAGGCGCTGACGCTGCTTCCGAGTTGCATCGCGATCCAGAACAGGCATGCGCAGGCCGCAGCCATCGGCAGCGCGACGACAAATAATGTGACCGAGTAGCTGAGATCGACTAAGCCGTGCGGCGACGCAGGATCGATTCCCGCCGCTGGCATCAGGGTCTGCGCGGCCTTGGCAATCGGAACTGCCAGCAGAGCGAGTCCGGGAGCTTTGTCCGAATAGTAATGCCCGTTGACGAAGGCTTTGTCCTCTGTGTTCTGATGGAAATCGTCGATGCGCAGCGTGCGCTGCTCCACAATGGCGCGGACGAGATCCAAACGCGAGTTCTGATTCCAGCCACCTCCTTCATAAAAGTATGCGTAGGAGAAAAAGATCACGGCAAAAATCAGGAGCGCGCGCCATCGAGTCCAAAAGCAACTCTTCCGCGCGGAAACGTTCGTCGCTGGCAAGTTCAAAGGAATCTGGACTTCAATGTTCGAAACTCCTGGGCGCGAAGTGCCGACGCTGACTGCTGAGTGCTGACTCTACACTCAATCAAATCTTCAGGAAAATTCCTTTGCGATACAACACGTACATCGCCGCCCAGCACATCAACACAAAAACCAGCGCATACAGTAACGACGCATTTGCCGGGCTGGCCAGTGTAGCGAAGATGCGTTGGTAAACAGTTTCCTGCCAGCTCAACCCTGCGCTGGTGTGCATTTGATCCAGCAAGTGCGATATCAACTCGGCAAACACATACGCGGCAATGGCATTCATACCGAACACCAGCAGCGGCTTTGTCCACAGTCCCCGCCATGGTTTGACGTCTACGATCCAGTAACACAGGGCCAGGCCGAGCAGCGCCAGGCCGGCGGTGAAGATCACATAAGAACTGGTCCAAAGTTTCTTGTTAATGGGGAATCCGAAGTTGAGAATTTTTCCCGCCACCACGCCAGTCAATCCAAACATAGCCATGCCTGCCGCCTTACTTTGCGGGGAGCGCGTGGAACCGAGCCATCGGCCGGTGAGCATTCCGAGCAGGCTGGTGGCGACTGCGGGGATGGTGCTCAACACGCCTTCAGGATCGCGCGTCCCTTCATACAAGTGTCCGGCCAAAAGTTGGCGGTCAAGCCAGGCGGCGAGGTTGCGATCGGGATCGAGCAGCGGGATGTCGTGCGTAGGGACGCCGAACCCTGGGACTGGAACGAAGCGCATCAGGATCCAGTAACCGAGCAGACAGCCCGCGATGGTCACAATCCAGCCCCGCCAATCAGCCCACAACGCGAGAATCGCGGAAATTACGTAGCAGATCGCGATCCGTTGCAGCACGCCGTAAACCCGCCACGATGTCAGTTGATATCGATTCGGAAACCCGTTCAGAAACATCCCCAGCGCAAACAGCGCCAGGCCGCGCCAAAGCAGGTGTCGCAGCAGCTCTGTCCGCGACGCGCCACGCTTCAGCCGCGAGTCGAACGAAAACGCCATGGCCACGCCGACGATAAAGAGAAAGAAGGGAAAAACTAGATCAGTCGGCGTCCACCCACTCCACTCGGCGTGTTTCAACGGCCAGTAAGAGTTGGGCTCGTCGCCGGCGTTGTTGACCAGAATCATTCCGGCAATGGTTGCGCCGCGGAACAGGTCGAGCGACATCAGCCGCGACGCTGATTTGGCTGATGGCGCCGCATCCTCCCGTCGGACAGCCGTGCTCGGTAGCGTAGAAGGCATAGGAACCAGCTATCTTAGCAGGCCGTTTTTGCTCGGGTGGGGACGGGGGACTCGCCCGTCTGGAGCGAAGCTCCACAGCGCCACGGTGAATTCATTGCAGGTTGGTTTTCAACGGATAGTATTTCTGAATCATCCTCCCGGTCATCAGGCCGCCTTCGTATTCGGGAATGATTACCTCGTCCGCGCCGGAATTGCGTATAGCGTTGGCGTAGCGTTGCTGTCCGGCTCGCGTAATAATCTTCACGTTTGGATTGAGGGCTCTGGCGGTGACGGTGATGTACAGATTGTCGGCATCGTTATCGATTACGATGCAGATTCCCAGGGCACGCTCAATGCCCGCGGATTGCAGGACATCGTGACGCTTCGCATCTCCCTGGATGACGAGGAGGCCGTCTTTCAACAGTTCGCGATAGAGGCCTTCGTTGGTTTCAATGAGGACGAAGGGAATTTCCAAGCGGCTCAACTGATCGACCACGGTGCGACCGACCTGGCCATAACCGCAAATAATGAAGTGGCCTTTGACTTTTTCGAGGCTTACTTCGTTGACCATGGCTTTCCAAACCTCCGTGCCATGCCGGCTGAAGATCGTGACCGCAACCCGCTCCGCAATCCACACCTGAAAAGCAAAAACCCCGATAAACACGAACAGGGCAAAAAACTTGGTGGCATCGTGGACGCTATGGTAATCGATGGCGTGCGGATTGAGGATCCAAAAAGTCGCATCCTGCCATCGCAATTGTTCCAGCCTCATGTACACCCGCACACACAGAAGGCCGAAGCCCGCCAAGAGCAGGATGGGTAGCCTCAAGCGGCGAATGAAGACTACAAAAATGCGGCCCATTGGACTCCCAATGCGACACGGATGTCCAGCTTGTAAAACGAGTGTTGGGCACTATATCAAAAAAGTCGTGACGGACGGGAAAAGAATCGAAGTTTGTAGCGTCGTAAATTGCCGGCCACAAAGGACCACGTAGGCCCGGACGCCCACGTCGGGGCGGTCGAGCAGAGCTCGACAAGTTACTGACGCGCATCCAGCGGGTGCTTGGCCTTCTCGAAGAATTCGTTTTGCAGCTTCAGGCTTTCCTGATCCACCTTGACAGCGCGGATTGCGGTTACGATTGCATCCTGCCAGGCTTTCATTTCAAACTCGCCGCGCTCGCGGGTTGCGGCTGAGCCGTCGCCTGAATAATGGTTGGGGAAGCGCGCATACCACCAGATCCCGGTATACAGCGTGTCGGGCAGCTTAAGGCGAGCCTGGTCCGCTCCCGATTCTTGATTAGCGCGGTCGAGGTGCACCAGATTCCGGTTCGAAATCAGCATCTTCGAGGTCTCGGATTCGCCGGCGTGCATGTCGACAGCCGTCTTCTTAGCGGGCCCGCCGGGCGGAGGCTCGACCAACCCCATTACATAAACCACGTAATCGTGAGGCTTTTCCAGTTGGCTTTGGGCGAAGAAGGGCAGCAGGTTCTCGTTGCCGCCGTGCCCATTGACGATGATGATTTTCTTGCAGCCATTGCGCGCCATCTCGTCGGTGGTTTCCTGCAACAACTCCAGCTGCAGATGCGCGCTGTAGGCGATGGTGCCGGGCTCGTGCCGCGCTTCGAAGATCTGCCCGAAGTAATATTCCGGAAAGACCACCGCGTATTCTCGTTCGGCTGCGTGCAGAACTTCGTAACGGACATTCAGCAAATCAGTCCCCAGCGGCAAGTGGGCGCCATGCTTTTCCAGAATCCCAAAAGGCAAAAGGCAAGTCCCTTTGGCTTGCTCGATTGCCGATTGAAACTCGGCAGCGCTGAGTTCTTCCCAGCGCACGGAAAGTCTAGTTTGAGGCCATCCCGGGCTTATGCAAAACAGCATAATTGCGAATGCAACCAGAGATTTGGGCATGAAGGATTCTCCTGTGTGGGCGCATTCTAGCACTCGGGCAACAGTTACCGTGGTCACGGTGACCAGCGGATGGGTGCGGGATATGATCCAAGCATATCGGGCCTCGCCATGAAGAAATTGAAATTCATTCTTTCGCTTACTAATAACGACAATGATTATCAGATAGAGCAGGCCGCTGCCGCTGAACAGGCCGCTAAACGTCTGGGAGCGGAGGTGCAGATCATCCATGCTGAGAACGACTCTGTCACCCAGAGCCAGCAACTTTTGAAGATTATCCAGTCGCGCAGCGATTCCCTTCCCGACGGAATCATCTTTGAGCCCGTGGGCGGAACCGCTTTGCCGCAAGTGGCACGCGCTGCTGCCATGGCTGGAATTGCCTGGGTGGTGCTGAATCGTGATGCGGAATATATTCCCGAGTTACGCAAGGCGTACCGGGTCCCGGCTTTTTGCATTACTTCGGACCACGAAGAAATTGGACGCATCCAGGGTCGGCAATTGGCCGCAATCCTGCCCAACGGCGGAGCGGTTTTATATATCCAAGGCCCCTCAGATAGCTTGGCGGCCAAGCAGCGGACCTTCGGCATGTACGAAACGAAGCCAGCCGAGATTAACGTCAAGCTTATGAAGGCACAGTGGACCGAAGCCAGCGCACATCGCACGGTCAGTTCCTGGTTGCGATTGTCCACTTCTCAGCAGACGCATCTCGATCTGGTCGCCGCGCAGGACGATTCCATGGCCATGGGCGCGAGGAAGGCATTCGAAGAAGAACTGAACCTGACGGCTCGCGAGCGCTGGTTGAAGTTACCCTACATTGGTTGTGACGGTCTTCCGAACACCGGGCAAGTCTGGGTGCGGCGCGGCCTGCTGACGGCCACCATTTTTATGCCACCGAATGCCGGCAAAGCTGTGGAATTGCTGATGGAGTCCATCCAAAACGGCTCCCTGCCAGCGGAGCGCTCATTGATCGCGCCCGTCTCCATTCCGGCGCTGGATGTCTTGGCCGCTTCTCATGCTGCCAAGATCCGCACTTTCTCCGCGGGTAAGGCGTAAACCTGGAAATTGAGTAGTCGCCTTCCGGAATTGTGCCTGGCCTTGCTACAGTAGTCCTTTTCGAAGGAGCACTCATGCCCACGCTAGTAGCGCAACCGACTCGCATTTCTGCCGCTGGAACCAAACCCAAGCTTATCGACGAATACATTGGGCGAATCAACACCAAGACTTCCGGCGTCAGCGTGGCTCACATGGGCAGCCCGCAAGGCTGGGAAGAACCAGGACAGACCCCGGAGTTCGATGAGTTCACTCTGGTGCTCAAGGGCATGCTGCGAGTGCGACATAAGCACGGTCAAATGGACGTCACGCCAGGGCAGGCAGTGATCGCGCACGGAGGCGAGTGGGTCCAGTACTCCACTCCGGCCGAAGGAGGCGCGGAATATATTGCCATCTGTCTGCCCGCCTTCTCAATGGAGACCGTTCACCGCGACCAATAAGCTATCCTTGACCATCGGCTGAGAGCTTGATTCGGCTGCCCGAACTAATAACCGCGCCTTAACCGTTTCCTGAAAAACTCCATTCTTCGAAGCCGGCGCCTGAAGGCGTTGTTAAAAGACCTGTGCCTACGGCACGCCTAAAGGCGAGCCCTGATACGAATCGCTATTTTTCCCCGCAAACCGTTAAGCCATAGTTGGATGGCTCCGGCTGCACGCGAGACTTTCGTGCCTGCGGGCTTCATACCAAAGCGCGAGTTCGACTCGATTCCAGAGCCCAAGTTTGTCATAGATCATGCGGAGATGGTTTTTCACCACATGCTCGGTGGTGCCGATGACGTCGGCAACTTCGCTGTTTTTGAGGCCCTGGGCGACTAACTCTATGACCTGCTGCTGGCGTGGGCTGGGAACGCGGGTTCCATAGAGACCGCCTGCGGGGATGGCCGCTACCGAATGTGAGAGATGCGCAGAGAACTCCTGATTTAGCCCCGTGCGGCCACACGGTGGCTGGGTATGAATGTTCCCGAGGATCTTCGGTGCGAAGCGACGCTTATGCCTCTTCGATTCTTGAAAGATCCAGCGCTCGGGATGCGCTCTTGATCCGATTGTTAAACCCGCGATCGGAACAATTCAGCGTAAGTTGTCACAACCGTGTGTGATGGAAATCACACGCATGAAAACTCGGAAGGTAAGAGCAAGAATCTAAGCAGCATTGCAGATGTTCCCGGAATGGTCGTCCCAAGAAAGATTTTCTTACTGGGGTTCTAACCAAGCTGGTCAGGAAAGTCGCGAATGCGTCGTCTCGAAGAAAAGGACGGTGCTTGGGAATTGTGACATGTTGCGTTCCGAGTCTATTGACTCGGTCGCCCTCGATCAAGCTAAGAATCAGCGTTGGTAGCGCTCTTTGCGGACTCGTCACGCGTAAGCCCGGCATCGAGTTTTTCTAGGTGCTGCTGTAAACGCTCCTGCACATGGTCATCCAGTTGGGTGAACTCGATTCCCATGCCCACTCCGCCATCGCTTGCTCGTACGATGCCGCTGGTTTGAATCTTTTCCGAGTCCATCCAAAAGGTAATTTTGACTTTTGTGCCCAGCGGCAAAGGAAGCAAGGTCTCTACATAACAACCGCGGCCGCCAACGTCAGTGGCATTCGTCTGCATGTGAGTACGGCGGGAATCCTCGAAACCAATCTCCAGCGGGAACCAAACCTTGTGCCTGACATATCGCCGCTTATTCTTGGAAGAAGAGGTTGCGGCTTTAGACGTCTCGGTTATTTCATCCCAAGGGGTCTTCTGGCCTGGCAAAATCTGCACGCCAGCCTCAATCTGCCTGGCCGTGCCGCTGTCGACTACCCAGACAATTTTGCAGCGGGCTTTCTTTTCGCCGTGCTGAACCCCGATCACGTCTCCGGCTTTGAGCGGATGATTGAGTCGGGTGAAAGTTGCGCCGTCGCTGCTGATATTAGTGGCATCGGCATTTTGAAAAAATGGACGGCCGTCCGCATCCATGCCCCACACGCGCACCAGAATGACGCTCGCGAGCCGGGTTTCCGGTCTTCTATCCATGTTTTTCCCGTGCCATGCCGTATTCTCGGGGCTGGCATATCATAACTTGGCGATTGAGCCCTTGTTTCAGGTATTTGCTGCTTGGTGCCTATCTAAAGGGTATGTACGTTTGGGGCAAGCCAAGACAGTCTCAGACCAGCTCGCGGTACGAAATGAGTTGAACGCCGCTTCGAGCCAGTATTCCACGGGCCTCAGGCGAAGTTAGAAGCTGCAGCTCCACTGCGCGGGACTCGCGTAAGCGAGTGCGGATGCCTGCCAGTTCGGCGTCATTGTACCCTGGATGACAGACGAGTTCCCAGGTGCCTTCCGGAAGGCTGTTCACGATGCTCTCGAACAGGTGCGTGTTCATTGCGCCAGTGGCCACAATGCCTACGGTTCCGTCGGGGGTAAGTATGCCCGCGCCAGTGACCGATCGCCGGAAGGTGTTGCCCAGCCGGTTGAGAATTGTGACTTTGCCGAACTGCTTCCACAAGCTTGGCCGTTTTGCCACGATGGATACGTGGACGGGCCCGAAGGGATTACGCATGGCCGGCACGCCGCAGGCTCGAGCCGCCCGTAATAACGGCCGGAGCACCTGCGGAAAGATGTGGGTGTGCTTATGAGTATCGAGGTGCGAGACCACGATGCCGGTCGCTTGCAATTTGCGAATTTGCGCGGTGGCTTCGGCCTCAATTTCATTAGCATCAATGCCACCGCTGACTAAGCGCATAGCGAAGCCTTTTAGGCTTTCGTAGAAGCGCCCATCTTCAAACTTTCCATTCGAGAGAGTTGAAGGAGTTTGTTTTTCCTCCCGCACAGGGGACCCGTCGACGAGCACAACATGGCAGCCGATGCTCAGTCGGGAGGTAGAGGTTGCGCGTTCGATCGCATCCTCGAATGCGCGACCATTCGCCATCAGAGTGGCGGAAGTTACGATACCGTGGCAATGGGCTTCAACGATGGCGCGATTGACTCCTTGAGTAAGTCCGAAATCATCCGCATTGACGATCAAACGCCGCACGCGACAGTCTAGCAAAAGAAGCAATTAGCAATCAGCAGTCAGCACTCAGAATTTAAACCTGCCCGGAATCAAAAATCGCCGAATGCTCGGGTCCACATTGCTCCCTTTTTCTGCGCTCACGTATACTGCAAGGGTCGCCACTCCGTTAATCCATAGGGAAAACAGGGGCGGTTAGCTCAGTTGGTTAGAGCGCCTGCCTTACAAGCAGGAGGTCGCAGGTTCGAGTCCTGCACTGCCCACCATAACCACAGTGTTTGGTAAAGGTTATGGTCACTGGATAGCCCCTTCCAAAACGGGTTTTTCGACTGTACCTAATTTTGTACCTAGTGCCGCACCACTCTTTGGACTGACGTTTCGCGATGAGCGGGCAGCCTTCTCTCGCAGTGTTCCCTGTTTTGCTTGTGCCGAAACAGGCTTGCGGCTGTCCGAAACATAAGCCCACCACTCGGCCCACCACGCAGAATGCTCCATGCGGTGAGAATGCACGTAGCGTTGACCGATGGTTATTGAGCCGTGACCCGCGATCCTTGCAACGGTCCACGGTTCCTTGCACGCACACGCTAGCCGCGTTAAGGAAGTGTGTCGGAGATCGTAGAGGATGAATTTCTTTACCCCGGCATCAGTACACGCCTTCGCGTGGCATTTCTTAATGGTCGAGGGTTCTACGTGTTCCGAGGCTGTAGGAGCCGGGAAAACCCATCCGATCTGAGGACGCCCCGCCTGCTCCCATCGGTTCCGCAGAATATCCTTGACTCTTCCACTCATCGGCAATTCGCGTCGGGCATTTGTCGTCTTGCCGTGCGTAACCTGCATCACGCCGTGTAATCCGCCGTCCCATGTCAAGAAGTCCCATCGAAGCCGGTAGCATTCCTCCGGGCGCATCGCCGAATCAATCAAGATCGTAACGATGTCGGCCAACAATGCGCTCACGGGTCTCGCCTTTTCCAAGTACTTTTGCTCATCAGCGGCCGGAATGACGTTCTCCCGTTTATTTTCGCCGCTCATGAGATCGAAACTCGGCGGTTTCTCCAAGAAGAAATGGCCCTTCTTAGGATCACGCCATTCCACGCCTTTATTGAGAATTCGCCGTAGCACCCGAAGCGATGAATTGACCGTACTCACAGCCTTGGGTGTCTCGCCGCCCCGCCGATGCGCCTTGAACTTGCCGATCAGTTCTGTGTCGATCTCATCCAGCGGACAGGAGGCCAGCGGCTTATATTCCTTTAGGCTCTTAATTCCGACCATGTAAAAATCGTCCCACGTCTTTGCCTTGATGTCGCCGCCGACAGTCGGAGAAATCCTCGGCTCAAATTCGTTCGTGCAGAAATCCTCCAACGAAGGGGAGGGTTTCCGGTCGTAAATCCCTTCTTCGGCACGGGCAAGTTCGGTGCGCTTCGCGGCTTCAATTTCCCTGGCGGCTTTGGCGTTCGACTGTCGCGTGCTTTCGCAATACATGCGACCCCGAAACATGAACTTGTAGGAGTAGAACGACGAATTTTCGCGCTTGAAAATCATGCCGCCTTCTTTGGCTTAGGCTGAAGGGCCTCGTCGATGATTCGCCGGATAAGTTCGGCAGTCGAGACTCCCAGTTTCTTCGCCCGCCTATCCAGCTCCTTCTTTTGCGGATCGGTCAGGTAAATATTCGTACGCTTCATGACCGTTAATATACACCGTATATACACCACTTGTCAAGGGGAAAAGCAGGAGGTCTTATTCATTTTCCGAACTGAGCACTTTGGTAACCCGGCGATCTTGCCTAAGGGCGTAATAATTGTGATCTTCTGCGCTCTGCCCGCCTGAGTGATTGCCGAGAACATTCCCCGAATCGGAAGCATCTAAGTAGTTGGTTTGGTACTTTTGACAGAATAAACAGTGTAGGGCGGGAGAGCGGCGTAGATGGGGGCAAAGCGCAAAAAACGCATGGGTGCCGTGGTATGGTATGTTCACCGAGCTGCGGTAAGCTGCTCTGGAAAACCGCCTTTAGAATCCCGGTTCGGGCCGTTCGTTTCACGAAAAGAAGCCGAGGAATGGCAGCGTGAGGATGAAGAACGCCCCGGACTCGACGGCTACGAGTACACCTACACAATCGAAGGCGAGCCAACGGCTCTCCTAAATATAAAACCAAGGTAACCTGCACTTGGTAGAGTTGACATCAAGTTTAGTATGGTGTATACTAGGTGTATATACAGTCAGCCACTGGCCGACAAGTATCCGCGATGGCAACGTGGACGCGCACGGTTGGTCAGAAGACGCTCTAGGCGTCGTTTGGCATGAAATGCCTTGGCGGAAGGCGTGCCCTAAGGGTTAAGGGGCTATAAAGGACGTGCTTCCGACCGGACGCAATTACCTATGACAGCGCCCACTGGCTTCGAAGGTGGGAACGGCGGAAAAGGATTTCCCGAATACGGGCAATCTCCTGGCAATCGACACAAGGAGATTTTCGCCCGTGCCCAAGACAATCGTTGTTCCACAAGCTGACCTCCTCACTGTGCCAGAGGCCGCGTCCTTTCTGCGCCTCAAGCCGAGCACAATTCGTAGCTGGATTCTCCAACGGAAGATTCCTTTTGTGAAATTAGGACACCGCGCCGTGCGGTTTCGTCGCTGCGATCTTGAAAAGCTCATCGCCGGGTCGCTCGTGTCGGCGGAGGTCTGAAGCGCAGTCACTCAATTAGCAACAAACAGCAAAACCAAAAAGGAGAAAAGGATAAATGTACCCAAGTTGCAAGACGACACTCTTCACTACGATTCTGACGCTTTCCCTGGCGGTTTCGAGTCTCGCTCAGGACAGCCAACCGAAACGGTATACCCAAGAAGTTCCGACCACCATCGCGTACACAATGTTTTTCGACGCGGTTACTCAGAATCCTGAGCTCGCCACCCAGTCGGGCCTCAACCCGTCCGACGCGTTGGTGTTAATCGTGGAGGCGGCAAAGTTCAAACGTTCACTGCTTGTGCTTTTGCGACTCAGGCGGGTCGTAACTCCCGATCAACAACTCGTTTTGGTTCGCGCTGTTCTCGCCGATTTGCAGCATGATTTGACCGATGCAGGGTTTCATCAGTTTCAGAAGTTTTTCGAAACTGAGAAATCGAAAATGCACCGAACTGTTCAGTTGCCCGCTTCAGGTCAGCGGATACAAACGCTCTAACGTCCCGATCTGCGACCAAAAGGGGTGCATTGTGCAAGCGACGATCTACGATTTCGATATGTATCTACGACGGCATCTTGAGCCGAAATTCGGCAATCTCGGGCAAGTCGCTCGGCACAAGTTGTTGTACGCGGTACACCGCCTGGCGATAGCGAAAACAAACCGACCGGCGTTTGTGGCTCGTTGTGAGGCGTGGCCGATGGGTCCGGTGTTTACGGAACTGTATTTCAATTCATCAGTAACCGGCAATGCGGAGCATCTCACTCCCGTCCAAAAAAGTTTTTGCGATCTCGTGGCCCAGATTCTAGGAGCACAGTCGGGCAGAAGTTTGGCCGCTCGGAGTCATTGCCGCTATCCCGAGTGGAGAGATGCGAAACGAAAACGCATCAACAAAGAAATCACATTCGATGCGATTAAAGAGCAGTTGAAGTTGTTCAGATCAAGGCCGTAGAAGGCTGCCATCGCGCTTTCTCGCTTTTGCCGCACGTTTCAAAAAGCGAATTCAGTACCAAGGAATGTCATGGAATTTCTAACCACAAGTGTCCCTCTCGCAGCCTATTTCGTGGCCGCACAGAAACTCAAGCTGCTTCGCGTCGAAGCAACCCCGAAAACCGCTTCGCTCGTATTCGACGATCCCCAAAACCAAGGTTCCGCGTTAGAGCTTGCATTCCTGTCGGACGAGGCTTTAGTCCCGGCTCGTTCGTATAACGCTCAGTTTCGCGCCCTAAGACGCGCTATTGAAATCAAGCTGGCCTTGGCCCGTGAAGCGCAAGGGGCAAACCGTGGCTAGCAAGAAGTGTTTCGCCCATCATCACATGACGCCAGAAGAATATGGCCTGTGGTGTCATGCTTCGGCCGTGTCGCACGAATCCCGAGAATTTTACTTGAGCGGCCCAAAGGTCGCCCGACACTTTTCAGACACAGGCAAAAATGTGATCTACCGAATTGGCAGACAATTAGTGGCAAAGGGGTGGTTCTTTGTTGTGCGTGAGAGGGCGAAGAATCTGAACACCGGACTTTGGACTCCTCCCATCGTTAGACCTCTCACTCATGCGCAGTGGATAGACCGATATTCTCCTTCGGCCTGTATTGAAGACGCCTTCGATCCATGCCCGAAACCAGTCATGGACCAAACGGACGATCCACGCCCGATTTCATCCACGCCCGATTCCGATGCATCCATGACTGATCTGAGTCAGTCCATGCCCGTTTTGAGTCAATCCATGACTGGAAACGGGAACAAATCTTATAAAGAATCTTATTGTGAATCTAAAAACAAGAGAGAGAAGAAAAATCCAGAATCCAAAACTGCCCACACCCTCTGTTCCAGTACGGAAAACGAACAAGACCTCGGGCAAATAGAGGCTGCCGTTCAGGAAATGCAGCAGTGGATGCTCGGACTTGATCCGGCTTTGAAGTTCATGCCTGCGTCTAAGGACGGAGAGCATGACGCCACAAAAGCAATTATTAGCAGACGCCTACACGAAGGCGTTACAGCCCGAGACATTAAGACCGCTGTTGGTCGGGTGCCATTGGATAACGATCCGAATCCGAGCTTTACCATCCGCGACAACCTCGACGCTGCGATCAACCAAGTTTTGTATG
The DNA here is from genome assembly GCA_963832245.1 of uncultured Acidobacteriota bacterium. GTDB lineage: Bacteria > Acidobacteriota > Terriglobia > Terriglobales > Acidobacteriaceae > JABDBE01. Next base: position 460,298 of record CAWHTG010000002.1, on the reverse strand, counting down.
ACCGCAAGGCAGCCGCTGCGCAAGCGAAACTGTTGCGGAAGGTAGAGGCCAACGAACGGGCAAAGGCGGTTGCGGAATTGGCAGAAGCCGACCGAAAGCAGGCCGAGGAAGACGCTCTGGCTGAGCAAGGGCTTGGTTTATAGTGCCCGAACCCGGAACAATTCTCGGCGCACAGGAACTGGCTCCGACGTACCGCGAGACGCAAGAACTAAAGCGCCGTCGCCGCACGATCTTTTGTCAGCAGTGCCGTGTTACGCACCGGATTCCGAAGTCCACAGAGCCGCCACAAGAAAAGCTGCGGAAAGAATCAGAACGCTCCAATGACTAACTGTCTCCACGGCTTCATCATCGACCCGACCGAACCTGAATTGCTGAAGGTTGATGTGTCGAAATATTGCCCGCTATGTTGGGACACGCACGCCGCACTCTTTACGAGTCTTCGTTGCACGAAACCAGACGCGGCCGAGCCATGCAAGTACGGGTTTTGTGACCTGATAAAAAAGGCAGTTCGTAAGCGCGGCTGGTATCGAGACGGTGACGGCCAAGAAAGTAAGTATTTGGACTTACGCGTGCGCCTGCTCGAAAAAGAAGCAGTAATTACCGAAAAGATCAGGGGCAGAGATAAAGCGTACGTCGATAATTACATCCGGCGCGTATTGAAAAACCGCCTCACGAATGACCAAACGTCCAGCGAAGGTTTGGTGATTCAAAAATCCGTAAAGTCTATTTCTCCTGATGGCTCTCCGACAGATCGCAAGCAACATGCGACCAACGATGCAGATGAGCCGCCCGAGTCGGATGAATCGCTCCGCAAGAAGGACGAAAAGTTCCGCGACGAGTGCCTGCGTCAGTCTGGCGAGATGATGGACGAGTTTCATAAATGGCGAGACGAACCCGCATCGCCTCGACCACGTAGACACGGTAAGAAATCGAGCGAAGCGAAGGAGCTATTTGATTCGCTCATGGCGGACGCCAGTTCGCAGATCGCTACACTGACGGGCGGCCGGAAGGATGGTTTCGAGACATACCTAGACCTGGAAAAAGCGATGTCGAACATTTCAGATGCTGAGCGGTCGGTGTTCGAAGCCTTGTGGCTGGAAAATGGAGAACTTCTGCCCCGTTCGCGAACCTATGCCGACGTGGAATACCTGTTGGGACTTAGTACGCAAAATGTACGAACTTTAGAACGGTTAGCAATTCAGAAGCTAAAGCCGGTGCTCGGACCTGCTTTCTTTAAGCGCCGGTCATGATTTTGTGCGGTTGCCCCCAAATATAGGGAGTATCCTTCCCTCCATGTGGCATCCGTTCCCTGGCTTCACCGGCCTTGTGCTCGGTCCTCTGATTCTGGCTGGAATCTGGTGCGCCTCCTACTTCACTAAGGAGTTCGAGACGTACAACCTGGACCCGAAGGACGAGAAGAACGCCTTCGAGCCATTCCTCGCGAAGTACATCAGGGCGGCGGAGTTCGTGATCGGCCTTGCGACCGGGTCCATCGTCCTTCTCGTCGGGTCGTCCACCATCCACGCCCAGGGTGGCCGCCTCCCTTGGTTCTACGCGTCGCCGCTCCTGCTGCTTGGATGGTGCGTGATCTACGGAGTGTCGTTCATTGTCTGGCTCATCAACAACTATGAGGAGCACAAACACGGCAACCCTCACACGAGGAAGGCGTACTCTCTCAGCGAGACTCTGGGTTTCAGCTCTCTCGCGTGCTTCTGCCTCGGGTACATCCTGCTAATCTTCCTAGTTACGCGGTGACAAGATTGGGCCGAGGGCCGGGGATGAACACTAACAGAAATACCGAAATTACCTGTACTAATAAGTAGGGGCATTTCAAAGCTACCCCGTTCTTCGAGTCCCTCCGTTTTCCGAACTGCCTGTTCGTTTTCCGTAGTTTCTCTCAAGTTTTGATTGCTATGTCCGCCACGCCCAAATTATTACTTCGGCCAGTCGGGTTTCGCAGATAACGGCGGGTCCTCAACCCTCATAATCATGCTCAGCATTGCCCGATAGAATGGTTCTAGGAACTCAGCGGCCGTTCCAGGGGTGTCGGAAACTTTCTTATCATTGTCGTTGATTTCTCGGCGAAGTGAATCGTTCGACTGAAATATCGTCTGCACAAGAACAGCCGCAGCAGTTTCTTTTGACACGATTTCTCCTTTTAATAGTTACGCTTCTCATCGTACAACCTCGTAGTTCATTTTCCGAACTTCGGTTCGTGTAGTCCGACGCAGCGGCCCTGCTCGGCGTTTTGTGTTTTCGCGGCATCGTCCCTACCGACAAATTTTCTGATTTACCGATTTTCCGTGCCATCTAGCCAGTGGCTCGTGTAGGGAACGCGAAAAACACAAAGCGCCCGTGCAGAGAGACCAAGTCTCCTTGTGCGGGCGTTTTTATTTTTATCTACAAAACTCTTATGTCATCAGTGCTCATCGGCAGAATCATCAAGAGGGTAGAGAACCGTTTCGGCGGCTTCTACGTCGTCCTCGCTGAAGGACCGACGAGCCGCCGTTTTCGGGCCGACGCCCGCCTATTTTCCGCCGAAGTTCCTGCCGATTCGATTGTTTCGTTCTTGGCCGAGTCTGTACCGAGACGGGCAAAGCAGATGCCCAGAATCACCCGAATTCTGTCCGCGCCACAACCTGAAAGCGAGACGCAATGAATTTAGAGCAATTTGCAAAACAATACGGCGTGAAGACCCGCAAGGATTCATGTGGCGAGACCATCATTCCGGGCAAGCCGCGAAAAACGCAGCGGGTAGAAGACCGCCGACACACCTACGAGAACGGCGACGGTCACTTCGGACTCTGCTACGTTCAACCCTCGCCCTATCCCGCCTCGGTCGGGAAGTACCACAACGCACAAAAGCGCCTGCTGGCCGCTGGGTTCACTCAAGCGCAGGACGGAGATTCCGAAGGGACTTTCCTATTTGACCCGGCGAACGCGGTACAGTCGAGACTAGCCATAAAAGAGATCGGAGCGCGTGTTCGAAGACCTCTGGCACCTGAGAAAGCCGCTATATTGTCTGCTCGACTAGCGAAAGCTCGATTATTTCAGCGTCCAGCCGCAGAAAACGGGCTTCCTACAGCCTAGAATCGCAAAACTCTGCTTATTCGGGAAATCTCTCGCGTTTTCAATTCACTTCGACGTTGACTTCGTTTTCCACGAACCACAGTTTGTACGGAAAACGAATGTTCAGTTCGGAAAACGAATCTCCCGTAACCCATTCGGCTCGCGTTCTGAGAGTGGATCATCCGCTTTCACGCGGGCCAGAAAGAATCCTCGCTGTGCCACGATTCAGAGATTTACGAGGGCAGACGTTTGGTCGCCTCACCGCAGTTAAGCGAGTCGGCCGAAACCGACAAAACACTTCGCTGTGGCTCTGGCAATGTTCTTGTGGGAATCAGAAAGTCATCAAATCGACTTCCGTCACTGGCGGTCAATCCAAGAGCTGCGGTTGCCTGCATTCGCAGATCATGCGGTCGGTTGCCAGAATACACAACACGACCCACGGGAGATCGCGAACGCCAGAGTGGAACATTTATTTTCTAGCGAAGCGACGCTGCACAAATCCTAAGAACCGGCGTTTCAAAGATTATGGCGGTCGGGGAATTTTGTTCCTATTCAAGTCATTTGAGCAATTCTTTGCCGCGCTCGGCCCGAGACCGTCGCCCGAATACACGCTGGATCGTCGCGACAATGACGGACCCTATTCGCCCCGAAACTGCCGCTGGGCAACCGGCCAGCAACAGGCGTGGAACCGCAGAAAGATCAAGCGGAAGTGCTCCAGTCGATTCAAAGGCGTGAGCTGGCGAAAGACCGATAAACGATGGGTCACAACCATCGCCATTCCAGGCAGAGGTAACACAGTTGTCGGGCGCTTCACGAACGAAGTCCAGGCAGCCCGACGCTATGACGAGGCCGCATTGGAATATTTTGGCCATGAATTCGCTTGTGTGAATTTTCCAAGCGTGATTGCTGCTAGTACGGAAAACGAACCTCAATACGAAAAACGGACAAATATGAACTACGCGGGTCAATTCTCACTTGAGGCTCACAACCGGGCGAACTATACAAAAGTAACTCGGACGGCTTATGTTTAACCATCCGAAGCCGCCGTACATCGTTCCGCGACCTAAGCGGCTTCCAGAAAGAAAAGCCGTGACAATTATTGCTGGGTTTAAGTCTTCAGAAGGCATCGTAGTATGCGCGGATACCCAAGAGACAATTAGCAACCTCTCAAAACGAAACGTCCCCAAGGTAAGGTTTGAGCCATCTGGAATTCGCGAACATATTTTGCTTGCTGGCGTAAACGATCTTGCCGTAGCTTTCTGTGGGGCCGCGAACAATGGCCCATTCATTGACAAGATTGTCGATCAAGCATGGGATGCGGTTCAACAAACGACAAGTCTTGATGATGCGTGCATGGCGATTGAGAACAGCATTAAACAAACGTATCAAGAATTCGGACAGATATACCAGCCGGGATATTGCCCGGAAGCCGAGCTGATTTACGGCGTCAAGATGCACGGGAATAGCAGACTCTTTAGCGCTTTTGGCCCCATCGTCAACGAACGGGATACTTATTCGACTGGTGGTGCGGGGTACTACATGGCAGATTTTCTCGCCTCGCGCATGTACAGCGGATTCTTAAACGTCTACCAGTGTGCGATCTTGGCTGCATACATTTTGTATCAGGCGAAAGAGCACGTTAACGGGTGCGGCGGGGAAAGCCACATTGCCGTCTTGAGTAACAACGGCACCAGCGGTTTAGCTGCCAGCAGCAACATAGAAAAGATAACCAAATTAGTGCAATTGGCGGATCAGGCCGCTGGCGACATCATCATTCAAATGGCTGACCTTGATCTGGGCAAAGAAAAATTTAAGGAAGAAGGAATACAAATGCTTGATGCCCTCGCGTACCTTCGAGAAACGGAACGAAATGCCAAAACGTTCACAAGTTTGGGAGACATTCTAGGCGGCGCGAAAGAAAGGGACGCGTTGGGTCTGACGAAGCCAAAGAAAGAGCCAGATCACAAAAAGTAATCATGCGGTCGGTTTCTCAAATGTCATAACAAGCGCGGTAATCCCCAGTCAGTACGGAAAACGAACTTTCGCAGTGAAAACTCAGATATTGAAAAAAAGAAAAGGCTCAAGCCTAACAGCGGCCCGAGCCTGAATAGGTTCGGCCTCAGTCTATCTGCTTTTTAGAACATATCGACCGCTGTTCGCGATTGCTTCGTTGAACTGCTCGATGCCCGTCTTAGGCTCTGGATAATCTGGCGGAGCTGCCATAGTGACCACGTTTTGCATGATCCATTCGGGGAAATGAGGCATCCCACCAACCGCCAGTTCGGAGTAGATGTAATTTGGGTGCATATGTCGCATCTGCGAATGCTTGAAAACGTCCCGAATTGCTTGGACAGTTGCTACGGCAGTCGTTTTACCCTCCCCTAGCGCGTGGATACTTCCCAGTCCTCTTTTCTTGTAGACCGCCTCGGGAAACCGTGCAATTACGCTTACATCCATGATTGGCAAGCTCCTTTCAAAAACCAAAGGCCCGGATCGCAACATCGCGACCAGAGCCTCAGGTTGAGACTATCGAAATCAACAGATGGGAACTAAGCTACTCCAGAAGCCGGACGCCGAAAAGTAGCGAGTGCGCCAATAACTGGAAAAATAAATCGAATTTGGTTTCGAGACACCGCTTGTACGGAAAACGAACTAGGATTGTCCTCCGCACTCCGGCTGCTTCTTACGACACCCGCCGAGTTTCCCGTTTTCGGGCCGAACTCGCCGCCTGGAAATTATTTACTTGATACGGGAAGGTTGGTAGCCTTTTGTTGCGTGGCAAGGTGCGCATTTTGCCCTACCGAAGCAACCGTGCTTTCTAAAGAGCACATTTGGGATAACTGGCTAAATCGAGCACTTCCATCAAAGCGATATCGCATCAGACAACAATTGCAGAAAGGAGTGCCCCACCGAGAATACGACTCTTGGACGGTGAATGAAAAGATGCCGGTTGTCTGTGAAGAGTGCAATCACACGTGGATGAGCGATCTCACTAACCAAACGAAACAAACTTTCGAGAGAATGATAATCGACGGTACGCCGACCTGCCTGCTACCTGCGGGCATCGATCTTCTCTCCGCTTTTACTTTCCTGAAAGCGGTTGTTGTGGATCACGGCACCGAACCGGAAGAACCATTCTTTACGAGAGCTGCAAGAGAGAGATTTAAGGCAGGGCTTGTTATTCCTCCGGCCGTTCAAATCTGGATTGGTGCATTTCAAGGAGCCGCCGCATACAGCGGGCGCGTCGAGAATGGGTTTCTCATCGTTAATGAGCCTGGGCCGCTTTACGGGATGCAGTTCTATACTTTCACGTATGTCGTCGGTAAGCTCGTGCTTCAATTGCTCGCACCGCGATGGAAACAGCTAATGGAGCGGTATAAGCCGCTGCCGAGAATGACTCCCCACTCTTACTGGGATCAGGCTACCGTTCAACTCTGGCCGAACGCGGCTGCCGGAATCGCTTGGCCTCCGTCGAAGTATCTTGGCGACAAGATGATTCAACCATTCATCGACCGATTTAACGTCCAGACCAATCTTCGGCTGTAGGTTTGCCCGATCAGCGACCCAGGGGAAGACCGGGATTAACTTGGGAAGCGATATCGCGTTGTCAAATTGGCATTAGGTCTGGCGCGATAATTCGCTTGGCACATACGCGCGATCTCGCTCGAAAATTTCAGATTTCGTCTCGAAATGCGACAAAATCGAGCGTCCGGGCATGAAATACTCGTTGAAGACTCGTTGAAAGTGGCTTATAAGTTGGCTGTTTTTCAATGGTTTACAGCGGACCATCGGATAATCTATCTGATCGCTCCCAGCAACGAAATCTGCAACGATTTCAATGGCCTTGCGGTTCTCCCGAGCCGGAAACAGGGTACAGAATTCGCGTGCTCACGTACTCCCAGAGCTTAGATAAGTCGTGTGTTTACTTTTACTTGCCCGTGACTCTCGGGGCGGACTACTTTACGCTTTTTGGATTGCCTCCCCCGGCCCAACCTCCGAGGGTCGCTCGCTCACCGGCTAGTGCCAAGCAAACATAGCATTTTCTTACTCTTACACTCGATTTCCTGCAACGTCCGAGAGTAAATCCTGGTGCAATCGTGGTCCGGTTTCGTCAGGTTTTTGGTCCGATTCCGGTGCAATGTTGGTCTAGTTCTGGTGCAATCGTGCGAAAGGAGTCTATCCGATGTATTTTCCCTCAGATGATACGGTTCGAGCGCGGATCGCGGAGAATTTCAAGTTGCCCGACAAGGTTCGCCTAGCCAGTCTAGAAGCGATTTCCAACCCCTCGCTGAGCCTACTTTTCAGGCTGCTGTCGAATCCCAAGACACCCTCGCGGATTCTCGACTTGGCGGCTCGCAGATACGAGACGGCTCTGGCGACCAGGAAGAAGAAAATTCGGAAGGAAACTAAGTGAACCCAGACATTGAGAAGCTGAAGGCCGCGTGTCACTCCGACTCGGAAGAGACACGGGCAAGCGCCACGGACCAGCTTTTGAAAATTGCCCAGCGAATCCACGATCCCCGGAGCGCGGAGGCGACGGCGGTCCTGATAGAGATTGATCCGCCCGAGTTGTACCCTCTGGCTACTCCGGCCGATGCTCCGTCCACGATTCCAGGGAACCCGCTGGCACAGGAACTACTCAAGAGCGCGGGCGTACCTAAACTCAAAAGTGTGCCGTTCCGAGCGATCTTTGACTTTTGTGCGAGTCGCGGTTGGGATGATGCTGCTTTCGAACTTTGGGACGCCTGGAAAGAGTCAACGCTGCCGCCAGGCATCGGTCTCATTGACACGCACGATCCCGAGATTCCAATCGAGAACACCGAAACCATCAAGCAGTTTGTATTTCAGCATTGCAAAGACACGGGCATGACAGGGCCGGCGACGGTCGCATTCATGAAACGAATCGAAGTCGGTTCGGATTTTTGGTACTTGATGGTTGCAAAAAAGGTTGAGTCGGTCGAGCAAGGACCGGAATCTGCCCGCAATCAATATTTTCTCCCGCAGTTGGAAGATTTGTTAAAGCGCATTGTCGCCCACGCCTCGGTCATGAAGTGCCCGCTCTTAGAGTGGCCCGCCCAAGAGTTGGCGGAATCCGTGTTAGAGAAGTACAGAGCCGACGTTTTCCCAAAAACGAAACTTGAACAAGGAGAAATTAATGAATACCGAACAAATTAATCCTGTAGAGAATGGCTTCACAGCACTCTCGGATTCATACGGCGGCGATAGCCAGATTCCGAACGACGTATTTTATAACTTCATAAACGAACCTGGAAATCGCCAGCGGCTTGATTCTATCGCCAAAGCGTTTCTCCATAATCTTCAGCTCGCGAAAGATTCAAAGCCTGAAGATAGAGAAGCAATTCTCAAAGCGGGCACAGACAAGATCGCGGAGTTGGTTTCTAAGTACCGACTTTTGCGCGAAGGTCGCCGCCGCTCGAAACAAGATTTAGCTTTCTTGACTCAAATAGCGAAAGCGTTCCTCTTGCAATCCGCTTGATAGGAAGTCAGCAACGAAACAAACCCCACAGGAGATTTATGAAAAAACAGAACGAGAAAAATACAAAGATCGAGTTGACGCCCGAGCAGTGTTACCCAGGACTAATGTCGCCGGAAGATTGCGTTGTGTTGTCGCCTCAAGAGACAGCCTCCCTCAGTGAACCATTTCACGGGCAGGGTAAGGCGGGTACAGGAAAACACTCGTCTGTCACCGACGCGCCGAAGCCGCGTTAAGCGTCTTGCACATTAGTCGTTCTGACGTTCATACGCGCCCATGTCGCAGCCGCCAGAGTCCTCCTTGTCGGGACGCGGCCTGCCGCGTTGGTCGGTCTTCAGCAGATGGCCATTGCCATCGGTGCAGCCCTTTGGGTTGCCGGAATCAATGGCCGGGCTTCCAGAGAGTAGAGGGATAGTCTGTGTGGGACCGCCGTAGTTCCCCAGTTGTCCGAGCTTGGGATTGGTATTGTTTAGATCGCCGCTGTTGTTGAAGTTGCAGGTGTTATCGCTGCTCAGGTTGTAGCCGTTTGAGGTCATTGTGCCGCTGCAGTTTCCCCCCGAAGTGCTGTTCGCGACAATGCTGTTTTGGAGTGCCGCATTGCCGTCGTTGTAGACACCACCGCCGATACCACCGCCATCGCTCAATGCGCCATTCCCGCTGATAGTGCTGTTGTTGACGGTGAGGGTAGTACTGGTACTGTTGGAAATGCCTCCGCCGAAACTCGAAGCCGAGAGGTACTTAGAGATAGCTACAGCATTATTCCCGCTGATGGTACTGTTGTTAACGGTCACCCTGCCCTCGTTAAGAATGCCGCCGCCAGCGGCGGAGCATTTGTAGAGGCAGCGGGCGGTGGCGTTATTGCTGATGATGGTGCTCTTGCTGATCGTCAGCGTGCCGGTGTTATAGATGCCTCCACCAAAAGCGTGGCAGGGGAACGTCCTAGCATTTTGTTCGAAGGCCACATTCCCGCTGATGGTGCTGTCAATTATCGACAGTGTTCCAGAGTTGTAGATACCACCGCCTTCGACGCAGAAGGAAAAGCCGCAGTTGCTGCCGACGCCCGCGAGTCCGTGGCGAATGGTCATCTTTAAAAGAGCGACCTGGGCGGCCGCATTGGATATTGTGACCACCGTGCCGACACCTCCGCCATCAATAATCGTGGTCTTGGCACTGGCACCGATCACCCTCAAGCTAATGCCGATGGTGAGATTCTCCGTGTAGGTCGCCGGAGCAGCCATGATGGTGTCGCCCGACGAAGCGAGCGAGATGGCATGCCCGATGGTCTTGCAAGCGGTCTGAGGTGAGTTGCAGTTGTTGTTGTCGCTGCCGTTTACGCCATCGACATACCATTTGGTGCTGGCTTGGGCGGTTGGAGCTAGTACCAAAAATAAAACTAGAAGCGGCAGATTGCTCACGCCGCAGGAACTGCGGACGGGTTGAGAGTAGTCTGATTCGAAAAGGTTGGTTGTCTTACGGGGGCGCCTGGAGGAACGGTTCATAAGGCCTCCTTGAAACGCCCACGAATCATACCCCCGTCGTTCTTGATTGTCACGGCAAATATAAAAGGAGCTTTGATCTGATGACGGGCGACGATAGCTATGAACGCCCGACATTCAGGAAATGATGGACGCTTTGATGAACTTCGGAGAAAAGGAAATTCGTCGCGTAAATGACCTGAATGCCCCTCGCCTCATTCTCGGGCGGGATTTTGGTACATTCGACCCGTGGGCCAAAGAAGACTTGGATCAAACGTTCCGCAAAGCTTTGAAGGGTGACGCGGCGGCAGAATCTCGACTGTTAAATAGTGCCGCTACTAGCGATGGCCCCGCTTCGCGTTATGTCACCTGGCTCTACGCGCTTCTATTTTGGTTTCGAGAAAATCCCGAGAACTTGACCGAGGTAGAGAACGTTTTACGACTCGGGCGGGAACGTGGAATTGCGACACCGATTCAAGAAGTGGTCCCACGCGAATCATATCTGTCCGCCCCTTTACCGGCTTTGACGGAACCCTATCTTCTGTCGTAAACGGCCAATCTGTTTGTACAGAAAACGAACTGGCTTATTTCTTTCGAACCCTTAGCCAGAGCATCCATCCGATCCACACACATGGCGGATAAACGGCGAGCAACGCGACCCCGTACCAATGCGGCTCAGTTTTCCAGGATGCAACCAGAGAGACCGTTCCGACCAACACACCGAGACCCATCAGACCGGCGAGGGCTGCCCGCTGAGCAGGTCCAGCAACTGCGCAGCACAAGAATCCTCCGACGATGGTGTAGACGCATTGGCTAATCAGATCGGTAACAAAGTAGTAGAGCGGCTCCATTGCTGGGCCTCGCCAAGAAAGCAGTTGCTCCGTAGCCGCGACGAGAATCCCATTTGCCAGGTAGCCGACGACAACGGCTAGGATGATGCGTCCGATCCTTCCTCTCGATATCCCCATTTGCGCTGCATCTGATTTGAAGCAGTGAACTAGCAATTTACCAAAGGAGAATCACCATGTCCGAAGTCAGAGAATCACAACTGACTGAGATGTTGTCACAGTTCGAAGCCGCTAACCAAGTCGATCAAGCGATTTCGATTTGCAGCCGATTCTTGCGGAAGCGAGAGATTTTAAAGCAACCGGAATCCCAGCAATCTGAGTCGGTTCAGCTAGCAATTGCGCGGAGAGATCGCACCACGCTTCGGGACTATGAGGAGTTCTCAATTTTCCCAGATATCCGCGACTGCGCCAAGGCCGTCCGTGGACAGATCGACGCAAAAACTGCTCCGGTCTCGAAATGGCCGACCCTGTGAGGGCAGTAGATTTGACAAATCAGAAATTCGGACGTTTAACGGCAGTGCGAGCCACGGAGAAGCGACGTGGACCCAGCGTGGTTTGGGAATGCGAATGCTCGTGCGGCGAGTTGACAGAGGTCGCTAGCGACGATCTCCGCAGAGGCAACTCGAAGTCGTGCGGATGCCTTCAACGCGAAGTAGCCGCCACAAATAATCTAAAACACGGCCACTCCTCCAGGAGAAAAGGCCAATCACGAACTTATCTCTCACGGCGAGCCGCGATTGCCCGTTGCACTAATCCAAATAACAATCGCTACGCGAACTACGGCGGAAGAGCCATTACGGTCTGCTCTCGCTGGCAAGGTGAACGTGGGTTCGAGAATTTTCTAGCTGACATGGGAGAATGTCCGTCATCTCAGCATAGCTTAGGACGCATCTTGGACTTAGGAAATTACGAACCGGGAAATGTCTTTTGGATGACCCGAGCCGAACAAAGTCTTGCTGCTAGGAACAAACGAGCTTTGCTGAAGTGGCACGATTCTCAAGTTCTACGGCGGAACACTGAGCAAGCGAATGACAGACGCGAACCCTGCCAGTCTGTAAAGAGCCACGAAAATATCGGAGAGGGGGTTTGCGCATGACCGAGAAAATGAGCCAAACCGAAGCCGACAATATTGCGACTCTCGCCCGAAGCGTTCTGGCTCTGATCGAAAATCGTTCCGCGGCCTCTCGGATTCAGGAAGCATACGATCTGCTCGGATCAGCCGCCTCGGACTACGGTAACGGATTGCTTTACAAGGTTTGGTCGTTTCACAATCGGCCTGGTCTCTGGGCCGTGGGCGCTGCGGGAGCCGCTGATTTCGCCCGATGTGAAAGTCTTGGAATTGATACAAGATTGAATTCAGCCCCGCCCGAAGTACAAGAAATTGTCCAAGCGTATCTGCGTGAACGTGACGAGAACGCGAAGTTGAAACAGTAAAAAGCAAGTACATCATTCCACGCTGTTCCCTTCAGCAAATTCAAAAAGGAAAAAGTTGGTCCCTCGCGCCGACCGCATTGTCGGCAGAAAGATGCAATATCACTATGTCCAATAAAGAAACGAAAACCACAACTCTGTCCACGCCTGCTTCTACTGGGCCGGAAGAGATAGTTGTAACGCCTCAATCCACCGATCCGTCGTTCACGGAACCGAAGATCAATTTAAACGAGCTGGCCGCTCTTATTGCTGCCGCGATGAAAACCGGCTCGGAGGCAACCGCCGAGACCCTAGCGAAAGCGTTTGCAGAATCCCGCAAACCTTACGTCGATCCGCTTCAAGCGGAGAACCAGAAGGCAATGCGGGAACAAATGCGGGAGCAAGCTCGTCAGATTCGTCTCGGCAAGATCGCGGAGCAGGAGTCGTGCGGGCATCTCCAGGGATCGTCGCCCTTATCGGCGGAGACAACGGGCAATAAGTCTTCGTTCTGCCTGCTCAAATTACCTACGGGCGAGGTGATCGGCGTCTGTTCGAATTGTCAAAAAGTGATTTCGAACCGGCACCCAAAGCATCTTGTCTATTTCAAGAGAAAAGGCGGGAATGAACTGGCTTCAAGTGGTAATCGGGAGTTCAGTGGCGCAGCCTACCAAAGGACCTCCACGTTTTCGGTCATCGCACGGGAAGAGGAGTAGTCATGGCACACGATTCATGGGCTGATGGCGCACATCTAGTTGGGACCGACAGTTGCTTTGATCCATTATCAAAATTTCGCGGGGATACAGGCGATTGGAAGCTCGCGAATGCACCAATGACCAAGGCGAGCCAAACGAAGCGGCTGGTCGATTTCGTGAACGCCGAAGCCGCGAAGGGCAACAGAGAGATTCTGGATTTGTTGCCCGAAGACGAAAGCCGGTTCCAGGTCAACATTTCTGGAACTGACTGGATCGCGACGGGCGAGCAAAAACGCGGCGGCTGGTTAGTTTGCTTCCAGGACAACACTGACGCGAACCCTGACATTCAAATCAAGTTGTCGGGGAAGTTCGACCGGGACGCCGCGATCTCCGCTTCTGACAAGTACATCCGTAGTCAAATCGCGCCAGAGGTGCAATATGACGAACTGGGCGACGCTGCGTCAGCGGCATTGCAGAGGCTCGCGCTAACCAGTCGAGAGTCGGCATTGACACAGTATATTTTTCGGAGACTGCCGCTCGAACTTGCACGCGAGTACCGTCGTCTGGAACAACAGGCAGATGCCACGGGGAATGCAGTTCCATTCTTGGAATTCTGTGGGGCCGAAGAAATTCATCCGGTCGTCGAAGAGGCGATTAGCACGGTCTGGACGTGGCACAAACAAATTCGGGTCACGCCAGAAATGCAGGCCTACTTCCAGAGAGAAACTGACGGACTCGTGCTTTCCTTTCCTCTGCTTGACTCTACGTATGACGCTTACTTGGCTGCCAAGGAAAGCGGTCTTGCCGTCGAGGAAGCCCCAACCATCGGCGATTGGAATCACTCGACGACGAGTCAGTTCGACAGTTGTACCGTGACACGCTTCGTTTGAAATCGCAAATTCGTGGCAGAGCGCTCGGCGTTTTGTCCTAACTGTCCTCCACTTTCTCCGCGATGTTATTCCTTTCGTCGCGGTGATCTTGAAGCAGGGGAGACCCACGAAGGCTTGCCCTGTTGCGGCCATTTCTGCTGGCTGAATCCTCCAAGCTTTCGTACTTTTCCAAATCTTATGGCACACATTGAACACGAATTCGCCGCATACATCTGTCCGGTCGCTGAACTCGCGAACTGTCTCCAGACACTTTACGAGATAACGCTGCCTATCCAGTCATGGTCATTCATCGCAAAGTTGATTAAGGACGGGCACACGCCAAAAGAACTCTTTCACGCATTTAGGTTGTTTCCGCAAGCGATAGCGACTCAAACGCCCGAGGAGTTCTCTAAGTTTATCGAAGCAAAACTGCCGTTAGCTGTCGAGTTTCTTCGCACTGCTGATCGAAGTCTATCTGCCTCGGAACTTTGGCTCCGCTGGGAACTTCTCTGCGACGGCACGCTGCCAAACCTAGCCGCATTCGAAAAACTCGGATGGAAATCTGCGATCTTAGCGTTCTCTGCGTCCGAGCATCAGAAACCAACCTACCTCAATTAAAACTCCGGCTCTCGCGGAGTTCGTTTTCCGAACGCACTTTGTTCCCAACCTCTTTGGAGTAACCAATGTCAGAGAATGACGCCATATCCCCGTCGCCCGTAAATCCGAACGCCTCTCAACCTAACGCGGCGAATCCCCCGGCAGCGGCCGTGCTAGCGGGCAATGTTGCGCCCGCGCCCGACGCCTCGCAATTACCCGCCAATTCACGCCCCGCGTCCTCCCAGGCTCCACAAGTTGATCCGGTCATGGCCCATCATTCCGTAATCGGTGCAGCGGTCCACAAAATCAAAGACACCCTGGAAGGTCGCGAGACGGTGGGTTATGAGCGCGGGGAAGACGGCTCCCTTCAGCCGGTAACCCAGCCCCGCAAACCTGGCGGGATTTTTCGTGACGTACTTTTGGGCGCACTTCTCGGCGGATCGGCAGGCGCTCAGGCTCCGCGAGGTTCCGGTGCTCTGGGCGGTTTCGCTACGGGTGCCGCCGCTGGCCTGAATGTGAAAAAGAACCGTGATGCGAATCTCAAACAGGATTTTCTGAATAAAGAACAAGATCAGCAAAAGACGGCGGAACACAATCTTGCAGCCGCCACGTTTGCCCAAGACACGGTTTCCACTCTTGAGATGGGACACCATATCAACAGCCACACGCCCGATGAAATTTCCAGACACGAAAAGTCTGCCAGCACGGTACAAGACCAGCTATTGAACAATGGCGCGACTATGGCCCATATTCCAGGTCCTAACGGTGAAGAATTGAACGGCGAAAAGGGTAACGGCCCTGCGTTCATGAAAATGTTCAACGCCGATCCGACGAACTTTATGGATGCAGGTTCGGGCTATCACCGAGCGCCGTTCGTGTCGTATGACGTATCAGGGTTGAAGTACGTTCCCGGAAAAGGGTACACGAATCCCGATGGCACCCTGGCGGACATGAATCAGCACAGCACCGTCAGTCTCATTGATGTGCCCACGGCGATGTGGAATAAAACCTTAAACCTGGAGGGCGGAGTTCTGAACGACGTTGCCGGTTATCCCGTCGTTCCCAACGGCAAGAAGGGCAAGGCGGCCGTTACAGTCGGAAGCCTGCTGGGTCTCGGTTTGAAAAACAAACAGGATTTGAACAAAGCACGGCGGGAGTTGATGGCTGCCCCGAAAGATGAAAACGAAGCTCTCCAAAGAAAGTCGGAAGCGGACACGATCAACAACGATCCCAACGCGACGGATGAAGAAAAGCACCGAGCGGGCATACAAGGTCCGATGGCTACCCGATGGCTTGAAAATCAGGCCGCGCAGAAAGCCGCTCAGACGAAGGCCGGACAAGAGAACAAACCGCCCGCGACGGTTGATGCCGCAACTTCCGCGTGGACTGCCGCACAGCAGGCTTATGCCGCCAGTCCGACCGACGCGAACCGAAAGGCAGTCGATAACGCAAAACAAATGCGTGACAACCTGATCCAGGCGAAGGTGGATGAACTCAAAGCTACGTACGACGACCAGATCAGACTTGCTCGTGGTAAAGCAAACGTCGAGAAACAAGCGAAAGAAGATTACGACAGGGGCGTGTACAAACTGCTGTCGCAGGGCGATCCGCTTGGCTGGCAGCCTAAGTCGAATCAGTTTATGTCGGAGTCGGAGTTCAATAAGGCGAAAGACAAATTTGCTTCTGGCACTCTGGCAAAGGCGCAGGATACGGAAAAATCATTCGGCATGTTTCAGAACGCCTATGGAGAATTCCAGGCGGCTCAAGCGGCTGGCAAAAAACTACCCACGGGCGCTCAGTCGATGGTCGCTTTGTCTACCCACCTTGGAACTACGTTCGGTAACGTCAAAGGTTCGCGAATTACAAAGGACATGATAAAGGAGCATCTGGGAGCGCGGTCGATTTCCGACGACGCCTTGGTTGCAACTCAGAAACTAACGAACGGAGATGTTTTGAGTCCCGCGCAGTGGAAAGCATTCGGCCAGATGATCTCCGAGTCGCGCAATCTCACGTGGGACAACACGGCAACGAACGCCCATTACATAGGATTGCCTGCCGACTTTCTACCCGCTGATTACGTGGCTGCGAAGACCAAGCAAAGTTCACAAAACGTACAGCCGCCGAGTCAGCCGGTGCAGGCTGGATTTGTGCGGATTCAGGCGTCGGATGGATATTTCCACGACATACCCTCGGGCAATCTAGCGGGCGCGAAGCAAATTGACCCAAACTTGAAAGTCGTAGGTAAGTAAAATATGGCTCCTCAATCCCAACCATCGCAACCGCTGGATTTTTCTTCCGTGGGCGGAGTCCCCGTTTCGGTTTCCGCTCCTAATAATAGCCCTGCCGCTAGCGCACAGAAGCCCGCCCTAGATTTCTCGTCCGTGGGCGGTAAGCCCGTCAATGTTGGTCAGGACACTGACAAGCAAGACCCGAGCCTCTGGGATAAGACCAAGCAATTTGTTTCCGACATTCCTACGGGCATCGGTAAAGGCGTGGTGGAGACGGCCGGAACTATCGCTCACGGGATAAACAGAGTGACTGGCCTTCCGATGAACCAGGAATTTCTGGATCAGGAAAAGCAGACTGGTGCAACTTCACCCGGAGAAATGGCGGGCAAGGGTCTTGAAGGTCTGATGGAGTATTTCGGCGGGGACGAAATTCTAAAGAGCGCGTCCTTAGCGAAGCGTCTCGGCTTGGCTGCCAAGGTCGCTGATTTGGCCGAGACTCATCCTGCCATCTCCCATCTGATTGAAGCGGGTTTGAATGTTGTTCGGGGTTCGAGTGTGTCGGCTGGTCAATCCGCAGTTCATGCGGCACCTGGACAAATGGCATCTGACGCTGAGAAAGGCGCGGCTTTCGGCGCAGCGGGCGGCGTAGGTTCGGAACTATTTAATGGCCTTTCGAAATACCTTGCTCCAAAAACGCTGAAGGCGGTCAAATCTCTAGTCAGTTCCACCAACGCGGCCGAAGCTGCAAACGCTCTCTCAAAGGCAACCGAGGCTGGCGAGACCTTCAACAATGCCGCCCGAAACTCTGTGAATAAAGTTCTTGGCTACGTGCCCGCAGAAGGCGGTAAAGAAATTCCGATTCGGACCTTCAAAGACGCTGCGGACGCGATTGAAAAAGAATCCAGCAGCTTGTACCAGAAGATTGATTCTGCCACGGGCAACAAATATTCCGTCATTAAAAAGTCCGCCGATGATGCTGGGAAAATGGTTCGGCGTGCATCCTCGGTCGAAGATTTGCAGAAAGCCGAGGCTGCCTACTCGACTGCGAAAGATCAGATGGACAATCTTTTGAACAATACAAAAGGTCTATCCAAAGACGATGTGGTTCAGGCCAAGAAGACTTGGCGAGCACAGAACGTGCTGAACGAAATTCACGACAAGATTGACCGCATTTATTCTCTGCCTCAGTCAGCCGCCGAAGTCGCGGGGGTTCCTCGCGAACAGATTGCCATGAACTTGAAGAAAGCCCCGAGTGCCTTGCAGTCCGCCCTCAGATTGCCGAAAGAGGATTTGGCGCTCACGTTAGAGCCAAAAGACATCACCAATCTGACTAGCGCCGTGGATGCGGCAAATGCGGCTCAGAAAAGGACCACACAAGTCGCGAAGGAAGGCGCTCAGAAAATCAGGGAAGTGGAAAGCACAAGATCGTCGGGACGGGCGGCCTTGTCGAAAATAGGTCCGGCCGAAGCAGTTGCAGGTTTGCTATATCATCCCGCGCTTGCGGGCACGGTTATTCACTCGCTGTTTGCATATCCCGAGGTTGGCGCTCCCGTATTCAAAGCGTTGGGTGCCATGTCGCAACCCGCTGCGCAGGTCGCTAAACAGACAGTTACGCACATCTTCAATCCGGCCACAGGAGAAGCGGAGCCGGTGCAGTAATCCCGCATTGGAATAACCTTCCCGTCTGTTGCCGCCTACATTGTACGGAAAACGAACTTCTTCCTAGCTCAGCTCGCGGTACCTCCTGAAATCCAGATGCCAGAAACACTCGAAAACCCGACAACTCCGCCCATCGGAGCAGAGCCTTCCAGCCCAGTGGTAGCGATCCCTGGACTTGGGAACGTTCAATTCCCCGCGATGGGAATGGACCAGATTCATGCTGCCGCAAAGAGGCTATACGACGGCGCATCCAGACTTACGAGCAATGCTTCGCAGGCCGTAGGCGGTCCCTCGAATTTGACTGACGCCACGCAGGGCACAGTCGCGGGACTTTCTCATCCTCTAGAGACCGGCAAAGCGGTACTCAAGTCCTTTCAGAACATTCCAGCGGAACACGGCCGGTTGTTACTCAAAGCTAGGGACGCCTGGAAAGCGGGCGACAAAGAAGCCGCTGCACAGCATTTCTTCAATTCCTTAATACCGCTCGTCGGACCAACGTCAGATCGTGCGGGCGAGCAACTTAAGAAAGGTGATTACGTCGCGGGAGCGGGTACGACCCTCGGCGCAATTCTTCCTCTTTTATTTGGCGGCGAGAGTGGCGCGGCGGTCGCAGAAAAAGCTGAATCGGGTTTGTCTGAAGCAGGCGAAGTAGCAGCGCCGAAGGCTAACGCGGAGTCGGCTCCAAAACCAGCCGCAAAAGTTGAAACAGTCGGAAGTGCGGCAGCGGCGAAAGCTGACACGGATTTCTTCCAACAAGCGAAGACAGAACTCGGAAGCAACGCAAGTATTTCCAAGATCGCTCAGCGTGCTCAGGAATTAAAGGTTGCCAGCAAGCAAGTTTCGATCAATGCCTCTGGCGAATCCTCTGCGTCGTTAGAAGCGATAAATCGAGTGTCGAGCGAGCGTTCGCGGGGTATCAAACGTTTCCGCGTGGACACGCGAAGCGGTAAAGAAATGCCGATTGTCGGAGCCGACGCGGTTGACGCCACAGCCGGACCTTACGACGTGATCCTTCAGCGAGGGCCGGAGGGCGAAGTCATTTTAGATACCGGATCAAAAGCTAGGCCGCTGGGAAGGAAATCGAGCGCGTCTCAGACGGCTGGTTCTCTTCTAGCTGGCACTGGCGGGGCGTTGGCCAAACGAACATCGAAAACCTCAACCGACAAAACTAAATCACAACCTGAAGGGATGATCGAAGCGGGCAACCTTAATCTCAACGGGCGTCCCATAATCAAGAATTCTGACGGGAGCGTGAGTTCCGAGTATTCCACGTCGTTCGGGGACGACAAAGGACGGGAGATTCTTGTTCCGACCGTAGTCAAGGGGAAGTTTTTGACGCCGGACGGAAAGAAACCGAAACCCGGCAGTCCTGAAGAGAAACAGATGTTCAAACGTGCCCAACAGCACTACGAACAGACTGGCGAGCATCTTGGAATCTTTGACACGCCAGAACATGCGGATGCCTACGCCGAGCGCGTACACAGTCGGAAACTAAGCTCGTCCGGTTCCGTATACGTTCTGCCGAACGAAGCCGACGATCTGAAAACAATTCTTTCGAAATACTCGAACGCCTCAGACATCTATTCGCAGATCATCGCGTTTCGCAAGCAGGCGAAAAATATGGACCCAGATGAGAGGGCGAGTGTTGAGAAGGCTATCGCGGAGTTTTCAAACGCGCTGAACCGGGCCAACCCTGTACGGAAAACGAACAAGACTAATTGAGATTGCCAGCCCTCCGGTTGCCGATTCTGGGATTATGAGTGTAATGGCGATATTACAACATATGGCCGACACTCATCCCCCCCCAACTGCTTCAAGCGGAGAATACAATTCCGGAAGTCTGCATCAATGCACTCAGCGTCTCGTTAATCCTTCTTCTGCTCCTCGATCCTCGTCCCCTCTTCCGTGACAATCGTTCCCGACGACAGGGAGAGCAAGAAGTATCTTTTGCCTCCCTCAAGGACGACGAGGTTGTTCATTTTGTTTAAGAACGACCCGGTACAGTCCGGATCGACCGTGTAGTTTCCGGGCGCCTGCTGATCTGTCCAGTCTTCGATTACACCGTTGCTGCTCCTGGTCGTGCGAATGAGGAGGATCGCCCCATCTCCGTTCTCGACGTTGATGCCAATCTGGGCGATAGGGCCACCCACGACATTGTTCACGCCCGTCCTGCGGAAGGCATACGTACCTTTGAGACTAGCAACGCTACAGCGGCGATGGTCGTCTTGAATCGGCGTGGCATGGACCTTTCGAGTGTGATACAGCGCTGTGACCACTATTGCGACACTGAACAGTGTTACCCCAATCAATCTTCTTTGCATTTGAAGCCTCCTTGTTTTGTTGCTGTCGAGGGGGAAACACGCCACAGTCGCACATTTAGGCGGAGGGTGGTTCTTGAATATCTCGCGAAGCCGGGGCGACCGCTTCATTCAGGCCTCCTCGAAGAGCGCCCCATTATCCGCTCGCTTGGTACTGCAGTCAATAAGCACCTGACTGTCGAAATCATTTTCAACACCCACAGGCGATTACACTCAAAACCCCCAAATTAAGACCTAAGATTGCCCGTCTTCGGAAGCAAACAAGTGAGGCGATCCCTCCGATCCGCTTGTCGATGGAGACAGCAAAGCAGTGAACGAAAAACAGAAAACGCCGTTCCTCGATTTTTCGGCGCGTCTAGTTTAGCTAACGAAATGCGTAATTGCCGAGGCACAACAGAAAGAACGATAGCAGAATACCGCTGTCGGACAGACTGAGCGGGTGAAATTCGGACACCGACTCTGCGGCCCCGAACGCGGCCAACGACCGCAGATTTTATTTTTCGAAGTACCTGCACTCTAATTCCCACCACAAAGGAAAAACCATGCACATAGACGAAGTACGCCCATTGGATGAAATTGGTCGTTATCTTAACAGTCTCCTGCCCGAACCGACTAGCGATGCGGAGCGTCTGTGGAGAAATGTCGGCCTGTTCTGGAGCGCGTTGGCGAAACGAGACTCAAAATGTGTTCACGTTTCAGAAATCGACGATTTTATCAACGCGTTCCCCAAAGCTTGTCCGAGCTGCAAGACTCGTATCGCTCGCGAAGTTAAAAAACAATTGCAAACCTTACATGTGCGGGTTCTGCACTCCGAAAGCTCGCCTTACTTGAAAGAGTTTGGCGAGATGGAACGTCGGCCGCTTCCTCCGTGTTCCTGCCAGTAGTGCTGTTTCTCTAATCCTCTTCCGCACGCTCCTTTTTCCACATTCACTTTCGAAGGCACAACCATGTCTAGCAGTCTCGAACTCGCCGGTGCTCACTCAAACAAACCGACTCGCTTTGCTCCCATCTGGACCGCAAAATTCTGGACGGGCTTTGTTTCTCAACGCAACCCTCTCGGCAGCGCGGGTTCGTTTTACGAATCGCATTTTTACGGGCAACGTACCGACGCCCTTATCGGCGGCTCAAACATCGAGATCAGCAATCGCCTGACTCCGATCCGTCGCCCCGGAAACTCGGTCTACAACAGCGCGTCGTTCAGTAACGTCGATTTGTTCTACGATTTCCGCCTCTCAAATCCTGGAGAGCAAATTAAGGTCATCGTAGATACGTCGGCTACGTTGTACGACGGAACTGGTCCGAGCACGCAAAATACGATCTGGACCAAGAGTGCGGGCGCTGGACTTACTACTCCGCTCGGCGTTGGAAACACTCTTTTCTTCGGGAACGGTGTCGATCAGAAGAAATGGGTTCAGACGCTTACGACTTGGATCGCAAGCACTGCTTACAGTCTGAACAACGGGTTTCCGAACACCTTCTTCATTGACCCGAACGGGAACATCCAGCAACTAACCTCCTGCATCGTGCCCGTGACCCAAGTTCAGTTTGTGTCCGCGACGAAGGTCGTCACGATTACGTCGAACGCGACGAACCTGACTTCCGTTCTCACTGTCGGGCAGCAGTTCGTTCCGAACGTCGGAACCGCGACTTTCATCAACGGGCAGACGCTGACTATCCTTACCGTTGGGGCTTCGAGCTTCACAGCGTCTTCCACCATCTCCCACGCGAACTACGGGCCGACCGCAGATACCGGATACGGAACCATCGTTCAAGGCGGGAACCCTTTTTCTGGCACGTCTGCCCCTGCTTGGAACGTGACAGTTGGCGGTACGACCAACGATGTGACGGGCGGCGGCACTGCACAGTGGACTAACCGAGGTCTGCCTATCGAAAATTGGGGCATCGCGGCTCCGACCATTGCTCCGACGTACACGGTTGGTGCATCCAGCTCGGGATGGCAAGCGTTTACTTTTTACAGCAATCCGCAAGTTATCGTGGATTCAAACGGCGGACTCCAGCTAGTCACGACTGCCGGAAAATCAGGCACTTCGGCTCCTCCTTGGCAGGCGGCTGGATCGGGCGTCAACACAACTACGTCTGACGGAACGGTAACCTGGACCAAAATCCAGACAGCGGCTTCGCTGACGTGGGCCTCCCATACTACCTACACTCCGACCGTTGTCGGTCCTTATTCGACTCCTTCTTTCGTGATCGGAAGCGCTGCCGGACAGAATTGCCTGTTCCAGCTCCAGCCCTTTACCCTGCCAAGCATTCAACAGCAGGGCGCGAGTCCGATCCCGAACATGAGCACGAACGATTATGTTCGTCTCTACTTTTGGACCACGAGCGGCAACGTCGGTATTTTCTCGCCGTACGGGGCCTCGGCGGGCAGCGCGACTTCCACGGTCGCTGTAAACAGTCTGCTGTTCAACGTTCCTGGCGACCCGAACGCTACCTCGCAGAATTTCACCCTGAACACATCGGGCGAAGTTACCGGGCAAACGACTCCGTTCGGGCAAAAGCAGAACTACAGCATGGTCGCGCTCTGCACGATCAACATTCCTGTGGCTGGACAATACACGATCCAGATCAACCACGACGATGGAATGTTCTTCGGCATGTCGGGCGGGGTTCAGTACAAATCAGGACCGACCAACACTTTTCATCTCACGACTTCGCTAAACGGATATCCGGTTCTAGGCGGCATTGACCAGAACGGAAACTATCAAGACACGTACGTCCTAGTCTTTCCCACGGCAGGAACGTACAACATGGAAATTGACTATTTCCAGTGGGAAAACGAAAACACGTTGTCCGTGCAGTTCAACGGGTACACGCCAATTCCTTTGGCGTCTGGTGCGGTTCCGCAGTCAATGACGAATCAGCCTGTTTGGCCGTCGTGGAATACCACGCTCGCTCCTGCGTATCCGACTGTAACCGAAGCCAGCACCTACAACGGGCCATACGGAACCTACACGCCTACGGGCGGGGCGTTGACTTGGAGAAATCTCGGTCCTGTTGACCCTGCGGGCGTGACGGGGGACTTCTTTTGGCATTCCAAAACACAATTTCTGACGCCATCGGGTTCGAAAATCATTGACCCGAACAACAATGTCGAAGACCCATACGAAGCAGGCGCAACCGGAGCAACGATACCTTCCATCTGGGCCACGGGCACGAATCAGACCACGAAGGACAACCCAAACCTTCTCTGGATCAATCAAGGTCCATCGTCCCAACCAGGCGCAGGAACCCTTTCGACGTTCAACGGCGGATGGCAGTATTGCTTGTGCTTAGTGAACACGCTGACGAACACGGTTTCAAATGCCGGAACTCTTACGGCCGCGACCGGAAACCACATCGGCTTCAGTGGAGTTACCTTCCCCGCTGGCGCAGGTCTGCCGAACACGATTGACCCGCAAGTTGATTACGTTGCTATCTTTCGGACAAAAGATGGCGGGCCGACCCCTTTCCTCATCCCAGGCACGGGCAATTCGATTTACACGATTCCACTAGCAACCTATCAGGCGACCGGATACACGGATACAACCCCTGATACGGGTTTGAATATTTTGCTATCGCCTCCACTGAATGGCGAGCAGACGCCGCCCGCGACCGGCGCGGCGAATCTCGCTTACCATCTTGATCGTATTTTCTTCAGCGTTGCAAACACGGTTTATTGGACTGCTGGACCTGTCGCTCCTGTTGGAAACGGGGTTGAGGGCGTTCCGCCTGTCAACAACGCTACTTTCCCGTCGCTCGTCAAACGAATCATTCCTACCGCGACAGGGGCGATTGTCTTTACCGTCTCCGACATCTACATGTTGTCTGGAAATGGAACCGCACAAAGTCCAATCTTCCCGATCCCGTATGTTCCAGGCGTCGGCATCCTTTCATACAACGGAATCCACCAGAACGGGACGATCATCGGAATGTTTACGTCCGACTCCCAGTTCCTCATCATGGACCCGAGTTCAGGATTCAGCCAAACTGGGTTTCCCATCGGCGATCAACTGGAACAAAGCAACTGGAACCCTGCGAATGCATACGTCACTTGGCACGTCTCAGGTTCGCAGGATCAGGCGTGGTACTTGTCCGATGGCGCGACTGGCTGGTATCGACTCAATCCCGCCGCCGCTCCTGAATCTGGGCAAATCTGGGCACCTTTTGCCACGATCACAAACGGGGTCAAAGCCGTTCAGTCCATCGAAGTTTCTCCCGGCGTCCACAAACTGCTTCTTGGACCTACGGGCAGCGGAAATATCCTCAAACGCGATCTCACGACCAATGCTGATAACGGAACTGCGTATACCGCTTACGGAATAATCGGCTCCATTGTCCTGGCAAATCCCGGTCAAATTGCCGAAGTCGAGTCCATCATCGTTGATTCAATGGCCACAGGCACTCGCCCGTCGATCAGTGTATTGATGGATGAGATCAGTGGAACCTTCAACTCTATCGAGCATTACGAAGACGACCCGGCCCAGCTCCCTCCGAGCGCCACTACCTATAACCAGAGATTCTATGTGATGGATGTGGCGAACGATGTGCCCGCGCTCTGCCGCCACATGCAGATCAGATGGGATTGGCCCGCTGAAAACGCGGCAAACGAAATCCTCTCAATGACCATCATGGGCGGAATCGCCGCCGAGAAATAGTACGGAAAACGAAGGAGCTGAACGATTCGGAACGAAACTGTGGTTTTTCTCGTATCCTACAATCGAGGGTAAGACATGAAGACTCTGAAAGTCTCTTTGATCGCCTCTCTGATTGGAACTGCGGTTGGCTTGGGGTCGTGGGTGTTCGGAATCGGCCGAATCATCTGGCCAGTTCATCCGCAAATGGCGAGCTTTCTGCTGACCCTCGTTACAACCATCGTGATACAGATTACATGGCCTCGACTGACCGAAACGAGTTCACGGCCCTGAGAGCGGGTCACTCTGGCAGCTCTATTCGGTCTGGATGTTTCTTGTCGCGTTCGTGTTCTTCAGCAAGAACCTTTTCGAGCCAACCTGCTTGTTTTTCGGCGACCCTTTTATCCGCCGATGCCGGATCGTGACCGATGACAAACTCCTCGCCGCAACCTTCACACCGTAGTATTCCCATTTCCTTCAAACCGGTTGCTTTCTCGCGGGCCTGCCCCTTATTTATTGCCACAGCTCTCATCTGCTAAAACTTCTCCCAGTACGGCAACTCGCTTGTACGGAAAACGAACTAGCCTACAACCGGATTACTTGGAGCCTCCGATAACTCGCGTGACTAGTTCCGAGAGGGTTTCGGGCTTGGGTACCACAACGTACGTATGGCACCGCTGGCATATACTCTTTTTGGGGTCTATTGCGAAAAGATGATTACAGTACGTTGGTAGCTTGGTGTCGGGGTTAGATAAAATGAAGCCTTCGTTTCGTCTCACGTCACCCCCGCAAGCCGGACATCCGTACGGTCTCAGGCAATCGCAGTTAGTATTGGGTATTGGAGGCTCCGTCCCTTCGGTTTCCTTTGAGTTCAATTTGTTATCTTCGTCCATGTTCATATACATGGAGTAGTTCCCCAAGATTTGTCAAACGAAATTAATGACCCTCACGCTTGGTATAGGGCACGGTGAACCTGCCCAGTCCCATCCGGGCGTCGAGGCACCAACCCAACTGTAAAACAGTACTAAGTTGCCGTCGTAATCAAAGTTTATTGCATAAGAGCCGTCCTCCCCTGCGATTTGGGCATCTACTTTAGCCGTAAAATGGCCCTTTGTGGCCTCTATTACTACGCCTGTGATCCCTCCTCCGGGTAGCGCTCCAGACAAAGTGACTTTTTGACCAACCTTCACTGCTCTCATGTCCATTGTGCATCTCCCTAGGATGTCCGGCGCGGGATGAACGGGCTTCGGTCGAGAAGCAAATAGCCGCGTACAGCAACTCACTTGTACGGAAAACGAACTAATCCTTCACAACTTGACTTTCAGAGCCGCCTTTAGAAAGGCGGCTTTTTTCTTCCTCTTTACAGCAATCCGCGATAGCTAATTTAACTATGGTTTCTAATTGTTTAAGGGAGAGAATGAGTTTTACCAGGCTACACTTTCCGTCGCGATACTCCTGAATGTAGGAGTCTTCAGCGCGTAACATAGTAGGAAGAGACTTGAGCCAATCCTCTGCTGTCGTTGGGCGATCCGTATCCAGGTATTTTGAGTTTGTCATTTTTGTTCCGTTACTCTGGCCGAAAATCGAGGTACACCTTTATCGTCTCATCCAACTCCTTGCAGTTTTCTTCTGTCAGATCGGAAATGGGGTATCTCTTTGCATGGGGTCCCTCAACAGGGGCGAGGCGATCTCCCCGTTCTGAGTGGTGGCGAGAGTTCGGGCCAGATTCCCTCGGATATTTCTGGAGGTATTTCGCCCTCTAAGATAGTCCCGAAGCGCAACCGCTGCACCAGTTCGACGACGCGCTCGGCATTTTTGGCAGCCATCCGGGCGAGTTCAAGAACCCTCTCACGATTCACTGGGTCCAACATCAACTCCGCGTAGCCGAGAACATTTGTCGCAAAGCATTCGAGGTCATAGCATACAAGCCATCTCTCTTGAGCTGCCGGTCTCATTCGGGTTTGCCTCCAGAGTCGTGTGTAGTCCTTTCGTCATCTGCGGATCAAGTTACGAAAGTCCAGTAGGCTCGTCTGAAGCAGGTTCTCGGACCTCTTCACCGCTTACGGTCCAAAACGCCAGATCATTCCAGTCCTATACAATGTTCCCTTCTGTCAGAAGAGGGGGATCAATGGCAAACTTGTCCGGGATTATGCAGCAGTTGAAGAAGGAACGAGACCGGGTGGAGCGAGAGTTGTCAGGACTGAATGCAGCTCTTGCAGCTTTTGTAAATGTGTACGCCGGGAAGTCTAAACCCACCACAGGGCGCAAACGCCGCAAGATGAGTGTTGCCGCCAGTAAGAAAGTCGCAGCCGCACAGAGAGCGCGTTGGGCGAAGACCCGCAAGGAATCGCAGCAAGCAGTACTGGGGACACCGAAAGCGACGGCCTCGACTCCTGCGAAACGTATTATGTCCGTCTCAGCCCGCAGGAAAATCGCGGCCGCACAGCGGGCCAGGTGGGCGAAGTTGAAGGCAGGAAAGAAGGCCGCATAACTAGCCGTTGTCTAGGGGAAGGCGAACATTATATCACAATTTCCCTTTGACGGCTGGTTTACGTAGCAGGATGCGCTTAATGGCTGGCGGCATTTTACGGCCCGTCACTTCACGAAAGATGCGCTCAATAGGAGTTTCGCGGCGGGGCTTTAGAGGCATACGACCCTCACAAGCGGACAGTGGAATGGTAACACTGTGGGTCGATACGCACGAAATGTGACAAGATGGGGCCAGCTCAATCTGCTGCGATAGGGTCTGAGACCTCGTATGGGTTTCCACTGTTCCATGATGAGTTGGGGTTGTTCAGACTGGTCTGTTGTGACCAGACATCCATCTTCGCCACTTCTATCATGGTGCATAGTGAAGAAGTGAGACGACTGTTACAAAGGCCAGTCCAGCTTCCTCATTACAGTGGAGGTCTAAAATGGAAACCGTATTGATAGTTCTTGTGGTGCTGTTGTTGTTCGGTGGCGGGGGCTGGGGATACTCACGTTGGCGCGGCTAGGGCGGTCACGACGATGAATGTGACCATGTTGTTTGACCCCAATTCTTTGCGGCATTTTATGAGGGTTCGAATATGGAGACAGAGTCTCGAACCCTCTTTCAGGTCCCTGAACTATATCAGCCCACCTGAAATGTCCTCTTCGTAGGGGCTTCTGAGGAAAGTCGAAAGGCTAGTAAACTGGTGTTGTTACTTTTCCATCCTTCCGCCGCGCCCTCTTGGGCGACGGTTCCTTGCGAAAACTGACGTACGTCACGTAGGGAGGGATAGCCCGCGAAATAGGGATCGACCCATTCCAGTTGCTCCAAGCCGCGACAGTGTGCAAATTTGCTCAGACGCGTGATTGAGTAGTTTGGGAGAATTTCCCAAAAGGGGAATTTAACCCATGACGCCACACCAAATGCATTTGGCCGAACAAGCTAGTAAGGAAACGGATTCAGGAAAACTGAAGCACCTAATCGCCGAGCTTTGCCTTGCGTTCGATAGCGAGCGTGAAGAGAATCGTCAGTTGCGTCTCGGATGTTGGGAAGATTGCAGTGAACATCAGCAAATGACTGCTTAACCCCGACCCAAATTCAAGGCGAGATGTTTGGACGGTCCGCTCTTTTCGTTTAATCCGCGCTGGCATAAGCACAGGCCCGAGCCCAGGGGGAACCGTTCTTCTAACCACGAAACTGATCAAGAGTCTCCCGCAGTGCTTCTATTTGATTGCGAATTACAACGAGCTTCATCCGCACCTCACCTGTGTAGTGTTCCTTGTCCCGCAAGCAACCGTCAAATGTTTGGGCTGCATCGAACAGTGTTTTTTGAAGCATAAGACCTCACAGTCTGTGACAAGTGTAACGCGGCTATGGCCTCAACACTGATCAAGACTGCTCAGACAACGTGGCTAGGTTGCCGTCAGACTACCCACGACAGGAGGATGAAGTGAAGCAAATCATTCCGTCACCGCCAGTTCTAGAACCCCGCAAGCTCTTCCAATATCACCTAGAAGTCCTAGACAAATTAGTCCAAGACTTGAAGACGCTGTGGCTGTTCCCGTACCTGATGCCTAAGCCAGTTAAGTTGGAGCGACTGACCACCGCAATATCAATGTGCTGCGACATCCTTCTCAACGCGCGGCGTCAACCACTAAAGAAACTGCGGAAGAAAGCAGCCTAGTCCCAAAGTTTGTTCGGAAAACGAACTTTGATGTTCGAGCGCCGCGTGTCCTTCGCTCACGGCCCGACAGCATAGAAAACTTGGGGCCGAGAGTGCGGAGAACGTTCGGGCAGGGTGTCGTTCTGCGGAGTTCTTTCCCCAGAAGTTGTCTCTTCAGTGCTCCGAGCGAGGGCGGCTATGCCACTTTGCCGGAGATCGGGTACTTCTCGGCGAGAACGGACATGCGGATTCGGATTTCTTCCTGATCTTCCCTTATCACCGCTTGCAAGAGGTAAAGGAGTTCTAGGCACTTTTGGGAGTCTTTCTCGCGGGCTATTTCCTCGCAGAGTTGGCGCACGAGGTCAACGTAGGCGTCGCTCCTTGAAGGGCCTGGGAGAACCAATACGGGCTTCCGCACAATGCTGAAGGTTGTGCCGTGCGTGTCACAGAAGAATGGCCGCACAATGCGATACTCGGCAGGCATTCGGTTGCCTTTGTGCAAATTGCATGGCTCGCAAGCTGGCAGCAGATTCCGCATCCAATTCACCTGCGCCTTTTCTTCTTTGTTAGACCATGGTATGAAGTGGTCAACAGTGTTCGCCACACCTCCGCAGTAAACACACCGGCCGCCTGTTTTTGCCATCACGCAATCGCGAGACCGCCGAAGTGATCCGTTGCTTTTGCGTTTTCTCGCCACGGCGCTAGGTTCCCCTTTGCCCCGCTATGTGCTGCGACCATTTGCCATCCAACCGAATCCCTAATGCGTGTGCCCGAAATACGTCCCCGCTATCCGGGGCTTTCGGCATCGGCTCAGGCGGATCGGGCTGAGGTCCGTGTAAAATCTCTCGCATTTCCCGAAGACATTTGGCCCGCCACTCGTCAGTCATGAATGGGCAGGACAGGAACGACATGAAATCAGGCAAATCATCAGTCAAATGCTCGGGTTCTACGTTTCTGGTCCTAAGTTTTCTCGCCATGCTGGGCTCTCCTTCCGCTGTGGTTCATGCTGTTGTGGTTTGGAAACGGGCCAAGCATTTTACAAGCGGAGAGAGCCTGACCCGTTCCCCGTTATGCCCGCTATGATTTTTTCTCGTCGTCCGCCACCAGATGCGTTTCAAGCATTTCGTGGAGCAACTCCGCGACTGTGCGACCTGTTTCCTCCGCACGTTTACGCAAGCGCTTCAACTGCTCCGGGTCGAGTTGTAGTTTTACCGGCTCTTCTGTCTCGGAAACTGCATCGTTCATGATTGTTCCCTTCCTTCTGGCCGTTAGGCCGGTTGTTACTGCGTTGTGGTTTGGGCGAACTAGCGGGTTCGCCTCGCGAATTCGATATCAGATTCAGCGTCACTGGCGCTGTTCGTAAAACGAACTGTGCGGTCTGCCCGCGTTTCGTCTTCGGCCAATTCGCGCAAACGAGCGACGATAGTCTCGCCTTGCGATTCGTAAACTTCGTACGGTTCTTCGGGGGGATTGGAAAACTGGAGCGCCGACCGGGATGTGGCCGACAATTGTAGAATGGGTGAAGCCGTTGGTGTGATCATGTCACTCCTCTCGGTTAGGCTTCGTTCGGTGCAGCTAACACCGGGCGGAGCCGCTTGAACTTCGGCACGAATCGTAATCGCAGGGCAGGCTGCCGTCTATGGCACTGAAGCCCGCTATCCAAGAAGTAAAAATTGCGAAAATTCGTGATATTTTTTTGGTGAACAGTAGTGGGCGGGAAACTACTGCAAGTCCTTCGGGTTTTGTGTACCCAATGGCGTGCCTACTACGAATCCACATTCGATTGCTACAGAGTGCTATGAGCGGATCGAAAACCCGCATGAACACTGTCGTTTGTAGCAATCCGTAGTAATTGGTAGCACTCGGTGTAAGTGATTGAATCTTCGTCGCAGCATTGCTTACAAGCAGGAGGTCGCAGGTTCGAGTCCTGCACTGCCCACCATCTACGATAGATTCGAAGCTTAAGTGTCAGCGTCAGTTCGAGGGAGAATTAGGCACTTCGCGGATTTAGTGTGCGAGACTGAATCCGGCACCGATACATAGACGGAGTTTCACACAATGTGGGCAAGATGTAGCACGCCGAACCAGATCCAGGCGCCCACCACCGTCCAGAGGATGGGCCAAGGATTGATCTCAATGCGAACGTCGGAATCAATGTTCTCCGCGGGCGCTGTCTGTTTTGACGGCTTCATTCTCTTCACTCTAAAGACACCCTAAAAACAGAGCATCGCAAAAGTCAAGGGGCGAGGCCGGATTGTTTGTAAAAGTTTGTCATTAGGGGTGACATTTTGCACAGTCTCGCGTATACCCTTAGCCTACTCAATCAGAGGCAGCAACTCGTCGAAGCTGTCGGTGAGGTTAGGGGCGTAACGTCGAGAATAAAGGCGTTTTGTCGATCGGCTCTCAATGAAACACCGAACGCTGGAACGGAGACGTTAAGCGGCACGGCTGTTACTGACCACTCCGGTGCGTTGCGGAGAGAATACTTTGTTTGAACCTTCAACCGCAGCGGAGGTTCGCTTACACAGCCAGAACAGGAAAGAGACCGTTACAATCCCTAGCGCAAGCCATGCCGTCACGAACAGTCCGAGGAAATGCATTGCCACACCTGCCTAACGGGGGAACGCGCGGAGCAGCGATTGCAATCCTACCACATAAAACGATCGGATATACCACGTCTGTTAAGCGACGGTGGCGCTTTTCGGCTGAGGAAGTTTTTCTTTCGCAGTCAAGCTACCAGCGGAGTGTTTTTGATTCCCGCAGTACCGAACACGCGGCGGTAGCGTTCGATCTCGGAGGGTGGGCCGAGCGCCTTGGCGTAGTTATCGGAGAGCTTGACCGCTGGTCGTCCCTCGACATCGGAGACCTTGCAGATCAGGCTGATGGGATCAAAGCCGTTGCCGCCGCTGGGATCGCAGCCCCGGAAATCGTTCGTGAGCAGAGTGCCCCAGCCGGCACTGAATCGAATGCGGCGGCCGGGGATCCACTTGCGCTGATCGAGGAAGTCGGCGGCGGCGTGGAAACTTTCGCTAGTTGTGCCCGGCTGCAGCGCTCCACCGAAATAGGCATGCAAGCCGAGTATGTCGTCAATGTCGAGCGCGTCGGAGGCGATGATGAGCTTGTCGTGTGCCTGGCGGCCGCGCGTTTTCAGCCATTCAATATATTCGTCCCCGGCCACATAGGGGTTTTTGCTGTCGATGCGCTGGCCGGTCCAATCGGCTGCCAAGTCGGGCGCGCCTGCGAGAAATTGCGTGGTGCCAAAGGTGTCGGGCAGCATGATCCGGAGCGCGCCTTCGTAGGTGCTTTGCCACAACTCTAGGACCCGGTATTGCGAAGCTTTCAGGGATTGATCATCGGCAGCCAGGGCGGCGACAACCATCGGGATCTCGTGCGCGTTCGTGCCAATGGACTCGAGATCGTGCTTGTGGGCGAGGAAGGCATTGGAAGTTCCGATAAAACTGCGGCCAAGACTTGAAGCCATGGCTTCAACTACATATTCCTGCCACAAGAAGCTGTGACGCCGCCGGGTTCCGAAATCTGCGATGCTGAGTCCGGGAACACCGCGAAGCCGCTCGATCTTACTCCACAGCTTTGTCTTTGCCCTGGCATACAAAATGTCGAGACCGAATTCGCTCAGTTGTTTCAAATTGGCTCTGGTTTTAAGCTCGTCGAGGATGGAGAGCGCATACAGTTCCCACATCGTAGTCTCGGTCCACAATCCGTCAAAGGAAAGGTGGAACTGACCATCCTTGATCGAGAGCGCGTAGTCCGACAGTTTGAAATCCTGTTCCAGCCATTCCAGAAACGCTGGTTCAAAAATCCCGCGGCGGCCGTAAAACGTGTTGCCCGCCAGCCAAACCAGTTCGGATTTCCGAAAGCGAAGTTTTCGAACGTGCTCCAATTGCTGAGTAAGATCCTGGATGGCAAACAGGTCGGCCAGACGCACCGCAGAGGAGCGGTTGAAAAGCGAGAAGGAGACATGGGTTTCCGGGAAATGCTTCCAGATGAACTGCAGCATCAGCAGTTTGTAGAAATCGGTGTCGAGCAATGACCGGGTAACCGGGTCCAGTTCCCAGTTGTGGTTGTGCGCCCGCTCAGCGAAGTTGACGATCATCGGGCGGTTGAGTCTTCAGAATCGGCAGATTGTCGCCACGTAAGTTATTGAATCGGAGACCGCGAAAACTGTCAATGTGGGCAGGCGACTCTTTGGGTTTGGCGTATTTTCCAATTTATATTCCGTGCTTTATTAACG
The DNA here is from genome assembly GCA_963832245.1 of uncultured Acidobacteriota bacterium. Lineage (GTDB taxonomy): Bacteria > Acidobacteriota > Terriglobia > Terriglobales > Acidobacteriaceae > JABDBE01. The sequence goes on along the minus strand of CAWHTG010000002.1, from coordinate 426,620 downwards.
ACGAATAATTAATCAATAATCGACTTCTCGAGGGTGCGTCCGTTATTCTGCTCTCGAAAGCCGGAGGATGAAATGAGATTTCTTCGTGTCGTCGCCACTCTTACCATGTGTGCCGTTGCTTTCTATGCTGTCGGAAAAATTAGCGCGCAGAACTCTGCAAGTAAGCCCGCCCAGGCGGAGGATATTCCCAAGTCCATCGCAGAAAGCGTCAGCGGCACGCTCGAGTTTGCGGAAGGGAATTTTCTTGCGCTGGCTGAAACCATGCCCGAGGACAAGTATTCTTTCATACCCACCGTCGGCAATTTCGACGGCGTCCGCAGCTTCGGGGAACAAGTGAAGCACGTCGCTTGCGCTCAGTTCGCTTTCTTCAACGAATTTGAGGGCAAGAAGCCGCCCGAAGACTGCGAAAAGGGCGGCCACGATCCGGCGAAAACAAAAGCCGAGCTGATCAAATATCTCAAGGGTTCGTTCGACTACTCCAACCGGGTGCTCGCCACGCTGACTGCGACAAATGCGCTTGACCGTGTCGAGGGCCGTTATGCAGGACCGAACACCAAGCTCGGTATTTCCGTCGTGGCCGTGTGGCACATCACCGATCATTACGGACAACTCGTCGAATACCTGCGCTTGAACGGGGTCGTCCCACCGATGACGCAAAAATACGGGGTCAAGGTGCGTTGATTTGACCGGCGAATTCGCCGCTTGCCGACCAAAATCTCATACTCGTTAGACGACATACCTGTGCTTCCTGGGAAGCGATTTAACGGGCGCAGGTTTCGGCGCACAACCCCGCTAAATGTGTATACTGTTGTCATCAATCACGCCAGCTATTCGGGACATGGTTGATGGTTTCACTCACAACCCTCTGCCGCTCTTCCGCGACGGTCTCTTGTGAATCACATTGTCGGGGGAAACCATGGCCGACCACGCCCACCGAAGATCGGAAATAGCCACCGAAATCGCCCAATTGCGCAAACAGCAAAAAAATGCTATTCAGGATGCCACCTTCTTGGGGAACGACAGTCTGGGAGACGATTACTCAGAACGTGCCCGGCGTATCGCACAATTGCTCTCCGAGTTGGCCTTGCAAGATGAGAAGCCCTCGGTAGCGGCCGACTGACGAGACAAGCGTTGTGGAGCATTCGCAAGGGAAACAGCCAGTGTTAGCCCTGCCAGATGTGCTTACCGCAGGCGCAGTGCACTGTATCGGTGGGCTGCGCTTTGGTTAGTTGTTGTCTACAGACCGGGCAAGGTTTCGTCATTACAGGCGTCATAATCTTGGCTCCGTTCATACGAGGTTGTGCACGTCGCGTACCAAGTGTTCGACGCTTTTCGAAAGCAGGTGCCCTATCGCAAGAGCAGTTGCGCCGCATGTTTTCCTTGCAACTGCCCAATGCACTATTGCTCGTTTGGGTTGGCGGCCGAGCCGGCGTTCCAGGAATTGCATTCTCGGGGAGAAATATTTCGTCCGGTACGGGTCTTTCACCTTCTTTTGTCAGGTGAATTCCTCTCACACTCGTCCAAGAATTACAGTCTTTGCAGTAGCGCAGATTTTCTCGGTCCTGGCCAAAAACTCCCACTTCTTCGCCACCCGACGTTAATCGCCAACGAGTGCGATCTGGCGGACGCAGGAGGCAACCTTGAGTAAGCCTTTGCATCGAAACTTCGTTCGGAAACTGCACTCCGTCTAAGGGGTTGACCTTCCGTGACTCCCGCCGTTGTAAAATCGATCCTGATTGTGGATGACAGCGAGTTTATTCGTCAGGCGCTCTCTGAACTGTTCCAGCGCGAGTCGGACTTTGAAGTATCCGGAGAAGCGGGAAACGGAAAAGAAGCAATTGAGAAGGCTCGGGAATTGCGCCCCGACCTGATCGTGCTGGACCTTTTGATGCCGGTGATGAACGGCCTTGACGCAGCCCGTATTCTAAAAAGGTTGATGCCGGCCACACCCCTGATTATGTACAGCGCATTTGGCGACAAGTTGGCCGAGCACCAAGCCCGATTGATCGGCATCTCGGAAGTAGTTTCAAAATCTGAAGACGCATCTGTGCTGATTCACAAAGCCCGCGGTCTCCTCCGCTCCCACGCCGCTTGAAAATCTTCATCTAAATTAACGTCGAGGCTCTAACGTCGAGGCCGCAACTGCTCCCATGCTTGCGCGTTTGTTATAATCAGCACCGACCCAATGGCGCTATCGTCTAGGGGTTAGGACGGAAGATTCTCAATCTTCAAACCCGGGTTCGATTCCCGGTAGCGCTACCAGCTATCATCCGCGAAGACCCGCTAAATCAGCGGGTTTTGTTTTTGCTCAACCAGCGGGTCCCGGCAGCGGACCGCATAGACGCTTGGAAATGGAACGCCCGTCAATTTTGCGGTGGCTGCCGCTTCCGATTTCCTAACCGTCGTGCGTTTCATGTTTCCATCAAGACTTAGAGCGTGGGCGGCTTCGAGCTGTGCCTATTTTCCTCTAGTTCGCTTTCGTTCGCAACCAGCAGTTGCAATCCGGTTTGCTCGTAGCGCTCGAAACCCGCAGTGGTTACCGTCAGCGAATACGTGCCAGGCGGAAGAAAAAGAAACTGGTAGTCTCCCTGGATACTGGTAGTGACGGTTCTCTTCGTATTCGACTCCGTGTTTTCAAGCGTGACCGTAGCGCCCGACACGACGCTACCGCTGGGATCGGTGACCGTGCCTCGTAGCGAGGTGGATGAAGTTTGGGAAAGGACAAAGCTCGTCAATATCACTGAGAGTGTGAGCAGAAAGACAAAGGGCGTGCGGAGCTTCATAGGAACCTCCCGCATGGAATCTTGAATTGTGAATTTTGTGCGTGACGACTCCGTCGGTGAACTGATAAATATTCGCCAACATAATACTCTCCTCTTTGTTTGCAAACTTGTCTCCCCGCGACAGGAACTTGTCCAGGAGTGACATGGGCGCAATTTGCTCTGCTTGTCGGCACTTCGTGATGTAAGATTGCTGGTTTCTCTGCCGATCAAATGGCGATCAAAGAAAAGAATTACTGGCTGGAGACAGTAACCGTTCCGGCCGGCGATGACCGACCGTTGCCCGACAACGTTGATGTGGCCGTCGTCGGAAGCGGGGTCACGGGGTTGTCGGCGGCGAGGGCCTTGGCCAAGCGTGGCGTCGGGGTTGCAGTTTTGGAAGCCGAGACGCTGGGCTGGGGTGCGAGCTCGCGGAATGGCGGCATGGTGCTGACCGGTATGAAGCTGCCCGTGCCCACGTTAATTTCACGCTACGGACGTGAAAAAGTTCAACGCATGTACGCAGCTTCGCTGGCCTCGATCGATTGTGTCGAACAGATTGTTCGCGAGGAGCAGATCGAGTGCGACTTTTCACGCTGCGGCCACCTGGAAGTTGCGTGCAAGCAGGCGCACTTCGACGGCTATGCCGAGTCAGCGGTTTTGATCGCGCGCGAATTCAAACATCCGCTGCGGGTATTGCCGAAGTCAGAATTGCGAACAGAAATTGGCTCTGACATTTACTACGGGGGCCTGGTCGATGAAACCAGCGCAGGACTAAATCCAGCGCGCTTTGTGGCGGGGTTGGCGGTGGCGGCGCGGCGAGCAGGCGCCGCAATGTTCGACCACACACGGGTCGAAAGCGTGGAGCGCGAAAGCAGTAATGGTGGGCAGAGGTTTCGGGTACGCACATCCAAGGGTAGTCTTTTGGCGCGAGAAGTGCTGTTAGCCAGCGGCGCTTACACGAGCAATGCCACGCCTGCGCTGCGAAAGAAGATTATTCCGATCGGATCCTACATTATTGCGACCGAAGTACTCGCCGAAAATGTGGCTTGCGAGTTGAGTCCGAAGAACCGCATGATTTATGACTCCAAACATTTTCTCTATTATTACCGGCTCACTCCAGATCGTCGCATGCTGTTCGGTGGACGCGCTGCATTTTTTCCGGAAACCGAAAATACGGTGCGGCAAAGTGGGGAAATTCTACGGCGCGGCATGGTTACTGTCTATCCCCAGCTGCGCGACACGAAAATCGAATTCGTCTGGGGTGGGACGCTGGATTTTGCATTCGACGTCATGCCGCACACTGGACGGTTGGATGGGGCCTACTACTCGGTAGGGTATGCAGGACACGGTGTTGCCATCGGAACCTACCTGGGAACTAAGATCGCAGGCGTGATTTGCGGCGACTCGAACGACATCCCATTCGACGGTATTCCCTTTCCGAATCCGCCCCTGGGCTTGCGTAGCGGGCGCACCTGGGCCCTCCCACTGGCCGGAGCGTACTACAAACTTCTTGATTGGGTCAGCTGAAGGCCAAAGCCTTTCCACATTGACTTCATCGTGGCTCCGCACGGGCGAGGACGCTCGCCCCTACATTTGATGGCGCATCTTGCGGACGAAAAGATATGCGATCGGACCTAGAAGTATCGCCACCGGTCCCCAGCGCAGGGCGAAGCGGTCGCTGCCCAGCAGCGCTGTACCACTCATCACTAACGGAGCGCCCACCACGTAGAGCAATCCCGCTCGTCCCCAGGGAATACGAAAGGATCGAGGTACATCAGACAGCGTCTGCCGCAGCCTCCACGCTGAAAGAACGGTTAGCACGGTCGTCGCGATTCGCAGCCACATATAGACTGTGATGAGTTGGGTGAGCGTGTGAAATGCTAAAACTCCATAGATGGCGGACGAGACTAGAATGGCCACCCACGGCGTTCCATAGTGCGGATGTTTTCGCGTGAGCACCTCTGGCAGATAACCGTCTTCGGCCATTGCGAAGGGCATTCGAGTGCTGGTAAGCACGGTGGCGTTCAGGATAGAAACGTTGGTTACCATCGCAGCCAGAGTCATGCAGAAACCAAGCCATCTCCCTCCAATCAGTTGTGCGGCATCGGAAAAATAGCCGGTGTGCCACTGCTGCCAGTTGCCAAGCGCGGCCAGCGAAAACATAGTGGGAAGAAAATAAGTCGCCATCGAGAGCGGCACGACCAGCGCCAGGGCCCGAGGGTAGGTCCGTTGCGGGTTCTCCACCTCCTCGGCAACGGTGGAGAGCTGCTCGTACCCGGAATAGAGCCAGAGGCCCAAAGCGAGCCCCACGCCAAAAACCTGGAACAAGGGAACGTGCGGCGGAATGAGCGGGGAAAACGGATTGTGGCGCCACTTCGTGGCCGCAATCGCACACAGCCCCGCCACCGGAAGAAGAATGAAGATTTCCAGCACGGTGGCAACGGATCCAACCATCTGGATACCGCGAATATTGACATACGCGATCACTGCCACCAACGCCAACGAAATCAAATAATGCTTCCAGCCGGCGATTTGAGGAAAGTAAAAGCTGAAGTAATCACTGAAGAGGACGGCATAGGCCCCGCCGAGCACAAAAGAGGCGCTCCAATTCCACCAGCCGGCCAGGAATCCCCAGAAATCTCCGTAGCCCGCGCGCACCCAGCGATAGAAACCTCCTTCCACCGGGAGCAGCGTGGTTAGCTCGGCCGCAACCAGCGAGACTGGGATGCACCAGAAGAACGGCAGGATCAGATGATAGAGCAAGGTCAGGCCTGGGCCGCTGGTCGTAACTTGATCTTCCAACCCGAACGGTCCCGCCGTCGTGTACGAGTACATGACGAACACGAAGACGAGCAGACCGGCCTTGCGAGTGCGAACCTGCGTCGGTTGCCCCACACGCGACTTATTCAAAGTGGTCATCCAGAATCGGGTCGCTTCAGTTGTAAAGGAAACGCGTTCACACGGCAATACACAATTGGAAAGTGGTCGAGCGCGATGGTTGTGTTTATCGATTACTTCCCGGCTTGATCGCGCGGGGAAGTTGAAGGCCCGGCTGGTCGCTGTGAAGGATGGCAGAATTGCCGTGAACTACTTGAAGCTCTGATCGCCTCTGGCCGCAGAGAGCTCATGGGATGTCGACGAGGATTCCTCCCGAATCAAGGGAGTCTCACAACGTCCCGTTCCGGAGACATTGTCACAAGCGCGTTCACTACAGTGCTCGCAAAACACTCGAAGTCGTTCTCGCTCATCGATTGCATTTCGGTCGGGGTCAATCGGATGCAGCCCAACGCTGACGTACCTAGGTGACGACGCATCGTCGGAAGGCGATTTCCACAAGGCCTTTGGGATTTGGCTGTGCTTTATGGGAGGCAAGCGCAATGGGGCGATTCTGCGCCTGCCTTTGCGGATGGTCCGGTAGTGGATGCAACGCCTGCTCTTGAAAAAAGTTGGGTGGGTTGTGTCTTTTGCTTTTATCGACATCCTCGATATCAGCGTAGCTTGGCCAAAATCACGGTCAGCGCAAGATCGATGTGGGCACGCATTTCGCGCTCCGCGCGATTAGGATCGCGGTGGAGTAGTGCCCGAACGATTGCCTTATGACCCGCGATCGATGACTTGGCTTCCTCGTCGCTGTAAAGCTGGGCAATTCTGAAGTTGAAATAGTAGGCGCGGTTCCTTCGAATCATTTCTGCCAGACGTTCATTTTGAGCGGCCGCAATAATGGCATCGTGAAACTGATCGTTGACCTCGACAAGATGCTGCCGGGAAGACTTCAGAATCCGTTTGGGATCTCCGCGATGGAAAGAAGCGATCTCCTTGAGTTGCGCTTCGGCGGCCCGCTCGGCCGCCAGACGTGCACAGTATCCCTCCAGAGCAGCCCGTGCCTCGTAGATTTCACGGATCTCCGCGTCGGTATGCTCGAGGACAACCCAACCCCGGCGCCGAGTGACCACCAGGCCTTCAGCGGCCAAACGTTGCAGACTCTCGCGAATAGGGGTTCGGCTTACCCGTAGACGATCGGCGAGCTCGGCTTCGATCAGCCGTTCATTCGGCCGGGCGCGACCAGTCACGATAGCTTCCCTGAGGCGTTCATAGACGTCGTCGGAACGCGTAGCGCCCACGGCTCTCTCTAGTTGTACAGCGGACATCGGCAATTCCTCCAACATTATGGGTTATTTCAGTCTGCCTACTCGAACGGGTGAATAGCTTCCCACTTCACGTCATGAATGATGAATCACAAAAACGCTAGACCGCATCTCCAATTCCTGCCAGCCGCTTAGCGAGTTGTTTACAACGAAACGAATCATGTTCGCGCACCATAGCCAACTTCTCGGCTTCGATGGAGCCCTCGGCATGGATCGCCAGGACAGCTTGATAACCGGAGAAGTCTGTCGCGGTGAGTTCCTTCACAAGATTTATGGCCTTGAGGCGATGGTCCACAGTCACGCCGGCTCGTCCGCCAAGATACCTGCGGATGTACTTACCGACATCAGGACTTTCCAAATCAGCTTGGCTTGGTCCGGTCACCACCAGACCACCGGCGATGTCTTGCACGTACGCCAGCATCTGATGAAAATTCGTCGCGAAATGGAGCTTCGCCATGTTCACCGTGAGCGTGCGGGGGAGTGCAATACCGAGCGCGCCGGGCTCACAGTCGAGCGCTGATAAGCGCACGAGAGCACGCAGCGTTTCGGAGTAGCTGATGAGCTTGGCGAGTTTTTCCTGGACGTGCTTCGCTCGCTCCAGACCGTTGTATTCCGCTAGTAGAAGAGCGGCGCCGACCAGCGCGTCGACGAGAGGAAGCTTGTAGGAGATCGCAGTGAATCGGTGGAACTCAACGAAGGTCTTCGCTATTTCTCCGGCAAATTCCCATTCGCCTTTAAGAAATACGCGGTCATGCGGCACGAGCACGTCGTCGAAGACGGTGAGGGTTTCGATCATGCGGTGTTTTGACGCTAACGGAAAATCAAACTCGCTGTCTCCATGGTGTGCTCCATAGGAACTGGAGATTAACTTTAGACCCTTAGTATCTAGCGGAATGGCAAAAGCCACCGCGTACGCGGACTCATCCTGCTTCATCGCGCGAGTGGGAAGAACGATGACTTCATTGGTGTTCACGGATACGGAAGTGTGCGCCTTGGCTCCCCGTACGATGATGCCATCCTGCGTTTCTCCGGCAATGCGAAGGTAATACTCGGGGTGTTCCTGCTCCAGGGGTGATTTGCTACGATCGCCCTTTACATCGGTTTGAGCGACTGAGAGGGCAAGATCATTGCTGCGAACGTATTCATAGAACTTCCGTACGCGATCGAGATATGCAGTGCCTTTGCGCTGGTCGAGCTCATGGGCCACGAGGTGAAGAGCGAAGAGTGCGTCGCTCCCAATCTCTTTGATCAGCACTACCAGCGTGCCACCTAGCGTGGTAGCAGTCTCGATCAGTTGACTGCGCAATAACAGATCCTCAGTCGTCCGGGGCAACTTGAAGTAACGGCTGAATTCGTGGCCATTTTCCTCGTAGACGGCCAAAGCGCGGTATTCCTTGCTGTCCGCCATCTCAAAATCGATGGCGGCGTGATCGATGGCGAGACGAATCTCGGGATGCGCGGTGACATCTGGGACACGCTGTCCCTTGAAGTACACTTCGCGGCCATCGCGCAGACTCCCAATGTATTGCTTGCTGGTTCGCATTCGCTACCTTCCAGTTCTGCAGGCGCCTGACCTGGGATCTTGTGAAATTCAAAAGCTTGCAAAAACGGGCAGCAACAAACTCTTGACTTGGTATCCCGCTTTGTATACAGTGCAGCATATTATACTGCATGCCGCATGTCTAGCCGCTTTTGACGAGGGCTCATATCGTGGATACTCCGCTGACACCGCAGTTTCGTTACCACGAGGATCCCGTCCCACCCTTGCGAATGTTGGCGCCCGATGGCACGCTGACTGAGAGCGCCCGGCCTCCCCTGGACGATGAGCAGGTAATCCGGGCTCTGCGGCTCATGATGCTTTCCCGAGCGTTTGACTCCAAGGGAATCAGCCTGCAGCGTCAGGGTCGCTTCGGGACATTTTCTCCGGTACAGGGTCAGGAAGCGTCCGTGGTCGGTTCAGCTTTCGCGCTCGACCCGACCCGCGATTGGATCGTTCCGCAGTATCGAGAGCTGCCGGCGCTTCTTCACCATGGTCTTCCGTTGGAGCGTTTCATCCTTTATTTCAATGGGCACCCTGCGGGGGGTTACATTCCCGACGGAGTTCGGCTCCTACCGATTCAAATTTCTTTGGCAGCACAGTTGCCGCATGCGGTGGGCCTGGCTTGGGGTCTGCAGTTACAAAAAATTGATGGCGTTGTGCTGACCTACCTCGGTGACGGCGCATCGTCGGAAGGCGATTTCCACGAGGCCTGCAACTTAGCGGGCGTTGTCAAAGCACCGATCGTCTTCTTTCTGCAGAACAATGGGTGGGCCATTTCGACTCCGCGCTCGCGACAATCGGCGGCGCGGACTCTGGCTGAGCGCGCGCCGGGTTATGGATTCAACGGTGTTGTCGTTGACGGGAACGACCTCCTCGCAGTCTACGCGGTAACCGCGGCAGCCTTGGAGCGCGCCCGCGCCGGGCTCGGTCCCACGCTGATCGAGTCTCAGACATATCGTCTTGGAGCACATAATACGGCCGATGATCCCACGCGCTACGTCTCACAAGCAATTCTCGATTCCTGGAGCGATCGCGATCCGATACTTCGGGTTCAACGCTACCTCGCGGCGCGCGGATGCTGGAACGGCGACGCGGAATCCGAGATTCGTGAAGATATTTCGCGGACCATAGATGAAGCGCTGGCCGCCGCTCGTGCTGTAACGCCGCCCACGCCCGAGGATCTTTTTAAGCACACCTATGCGGAGTTGACCCAGCGCCAGGGGCGACAGTTGCGCGAGTACGCACTCTCAACGACGGCGAGATGATTGGCTACGATGAGCCAGATGAACATGCTTGAGGCGATACGAGATGCGCTTGGTACGGAGATGGCCGCCGACGATCGCGTAATTCTTCTGGGGCAAGATATTGGAAAATTTGGCGGGATCTTTCGCGCAACCGACGGCCTGCTTGCCAAATTCGGCGACAAGCGGGTCATCGATATGCCGCTCGCGGAAGCGGCGATTATTGGGTCGGCGCTTGGTTTGGCTCTGTCGGGATTAAGGCCAGTCGCGGAAATACAGTTTCTGGGGTTCGCGCAGCAAGCATTTCATCAGATCGTTCCGCAGGTGGCTCGAATGCGTTATCGCTCGCAGGGGCGCTTTGCCGCGAGCCTCGTGATCCGTGCCCCGTTCGGAGGCGGAGTGAGAACGCCCGAGCTGCACTCCGATGCGATTGAGTGTCAATTCGCGCAAGCGCACGGCCTGAAAGTTATCGCGCCCTCGAATCCGTACGATGCGAAAGGCATGCTGCTCGCGGCGATACGCGATCCTGATCCGGTGTTGTTTTGTGAGCCCTTGCATGGCTACCGGTTTATCAAGGGCGAGGTCCCGGACTCGGCTTATACGGTCGACATTGGAAAGGCCAACGTCGTCCGCGAGGGAAGCGATGTCACCTTGATTGCCTGGAGTGCGGCCGTCGATCTTGCGCTGCGAGCGGCAGAAGTTCTCTCAACGGACGGCATCAGCGCCCAGGTTGTCGATATTCGCTCGTTGCTCCCGCTCGACATCAACGGCGTGATTGCGGCGGCAGAGAAAACGGGGCGATGTGTGATCATTCACGAGGCCTCGCTGACTGCAGGGTTCGGAGCTGAGATCGCCGCAACCATTTCCCGGGAGGCGTTCTACTCGTTGCAAGCTCCAATCGAACGGGTCACCGCGCCGGACGCGCCATACCCGCTGGCGGCGGCCGAGCGGATGTTCATTCCTGGTGTCGAGAGCGTGGTTGCGGCCGCACGGCGGACATTGGAGGTGCAATGACTGGGACGGCCCTGATCGACGTTACTCTCCCGGATGTCGGGGAGGGAATTGCCGAGGCCCAGATTGTCCAGTGGCTCGTTGCTCTTGGCCAATCCGTGTCGGAGGACCAGTCGATTGTTCTCATCTCTACCGACAAGGCAGCAGTCGAGTTGCCCGCGCCTGCGTCTGGAATTCTCCGTGAGCAAGCGGTATCAATCGGCGCGACTGTGACCGTCGGGTCGTTGCTCGCTCGCATCGAGGCTTCCGAGGAGGCGGCTAAGAAATTGACTTCCAGCCTAGCCACGTCATCGAGTGAACCTTCGGCCCAAACCACGGCACGGATTTCCGGCGTGGCCGCGGCTCCCAGCACGCGGCTTCTGGCGCGTCAACTCAAAGTTGATTTGGGATCTCTTTCCGGCTCTGGCCTCAATGGCCGCATCGTTGACGACGACGTTCGGAAGGCGGCGGCCCGGATTAATGCCAGCGTAACCATTCGTCGGAACTCTCCACCAGCTTCGCATGCGGCTCCGGGAGGTGATACATGTGTGCCGCTGAGTCGAACTCGGCTCGCTATCGCGCGCGCAACGACGGCATCCTGGCGGGAGGTACCACATATTGTTGAGTTTCGCCAAATTGATGCGACACAACTCCAACGATCCAAGGAACTCCATCGCTCTCGTGCCGAGCATGAAGGCGTCCGTCTTACCTTCTTGCCTTTCTTTGTCAAGGCAGCGGCCACGGCACTGGCTCGACATCCGACTTTCAATGCTCGCCTTGATATGGACCGCGAGGAAATTATCTGTAGCCGCCATTGCAACATTGGCATTGCCACCGCAACTGAAGCGGGGCTGGTTGTGCTGGTTCTACGAAACGTCGAGAGCCTCTCGATCCTGGAAATCGCGCTTGCGCTTGACAACCTGATTGATCGCGCGAAGCGGCAGGTGCTGTCCCCCAGCGACTTGGCGGGAGGAAGTTTCACGATTACGAACTTCGGCAGCTACGGAACGTGGCTGGGAACGCCGATCATCCGCGCGCCCGAGGTCGCGATCGTGGGCTTCGGCAGGATTCAGCAAGCTGTTCTGGCCATTGACGGTGCTCCGGTGGTTCGACCGGTTCTGCCGATCTCGGCGGCGACAGATCATCGGGTCCACGATGGCATTCACCTGGCGGCTTTTCTCGACACCATCACAGAGTTGCTTTCTGACCCGCTTAAGTTTTTCGCTGAGGATAAGGAAGGTGGCGCGAATGCTGGCTGATAGTTCGGTTACGAAGCTGTTCGACTTATCGAACCAGGTCGCCATCGTTACCGGTTCGGGTCGGGGCCTTGGTGCTGCCATCGCCCGCGGCCTCGCATCTGCTGGAGCTTCCATGATGGTCTGTTCCCGAACACAAGCAGAAGTAGATCAGCTGGCGGAGGACATCAATCGAAGCGGAGGAAAAGCTGCCGCTACCGTGGCCGACACGCGTGATCGCAAGAGTTGCCAGCGCCTGATCGATGAAACCGTTGCTCGCTTTGGCCGACTAGATGTGCTGGTGAATAATGCCGGTATCGATGTCATCGCTCCAGCCGAAGATCTTACGGACGACGGATGGGAACAGGTGATTGGCACCAACCTCAAAGGGTATTTTATTTGTTCTCAAGTGGCGGCTCGCCAGATGCTACGTCAAGGCACCGGCGGCTCAATCATAAATAATTCTTCGATCTGCTCCATCATCGGAGTTCATGGACTCACGGTTTATTCCGCATCCAAGGGCGGGGTCAATCAACTCACTCGAGTTATGGCCGTCGAGTGGGCGCCACGCGGCATTCGGGTGAATGCCATAGCACCGGGATATTTCGAAAATGTCATGCAGGGCGCCAGCGATGAGCACGCCCGCTCGGAGAAGCAGAAACAAGTCATCACCTTCACCCCAATGGCGAGGCGGGGACGTCCCGAAGAATTGATCGGCCCCGTGATCTTTCTGGCATCCAGGGCTTCGTCGTACGTTACGGGCGCCGTCCTGTTCGTGGATGGGGGCTACACGGCGATGTAGTGGTGAGAGGCGCATAGCTCTTGTGGTAGCGGCTTGGTTTACGGAAAAGGATAGACCTTATGTCCGCACGAATTTTCGACTACATGCGTCGTTACGATTATAAGAAGCTCGTGATGTGCAACGATGCGTCGAGCGGCTTGCGCGCAATCATTGCTATTCATTCGACGAGCCTGGGCCCGGCGACGGGCGGTTTGCGCATGTGGCCTTATGCCAGCGAAGAGGAGGCGATTTTCGACGCTTTGCGGCTGGCCCGCGGCATGACCTACAAATACGCTGCGGCCGGAGTGAACCTCGGAGGCGGCAAGGCCGTCATCATCGGCGATCCTAAGCGCGACAAGAGCGAAGCGCTGTTACGAGCCTTAGGACGATTCATTGATCAGTTGGGTGGCGAGTACATGACTGGCGAGGATGTAGGTACAACCCTGGCTGACATGGAGGTCATTTTCAGCGAGACTAATCACGTCGTGACGTTGCCCAAACATTGCGGGGGCGCTGGCGATATCGCTCCAGCAACGGCGCTCGGATCGGTGGCCGCAACCAAGGCTTGTGCAAAGCGCGTTTGGGGCACAGACCAGCTCAAGGGGCGCAAAATCGCGCTGCAAGGCCTGGGAGCAGTAGGTTACAAGGCGCTGCGCATGCTGGTCGAGGAAGGGGCTGAAGTCGTCGTAACAGACGTGGATTCGCAGAAAGTTGATGCAGCCGTCGCTGAGTTTGGAGTAAAATCAGTCGCTCCCCACGATATCTACAAACAGGACGTTGATATATTTGCCCCCTATGCTCTGGGGGCGGTGATCAACGATGAAACCATTCCCCAACTACGAACCAAGGTGGTCGCAGGTTCGGCGAACAATATTTTTGCCGAAGAACGCCATGGCGATGAGCTGGAGCGGCGCGGGATCGTCTACGCTGTCGACTACGTAGCCAACTCTGGAGGAACAATTTACGACACCGACCGGCTGCGCAAGGGTGGATTCCAGCCGGACCGGGCGATGGCAAACGTGAGGAAGATTTACGACCGGATCGAGGAAGTGTTCCGTATAGCCGAGCGAGATCGCATCCCATGCTACGCTGCCGCCGATCGTCTCGCGGAAGAACGGATTGCGGCGCTCAAAGCTGTGCGGTTACTCGAGCCTGCGACGCTTCCTCATAATGCAAGTCATGTCGGGAGCTAAATCGGCTGGCGAATGCGGGCTTGCTGAAAATCTGATCGGGAGGTTTCGAATTTTCGTTCGAAGCGGCCAGGAGGATGTGACACAATCGCTGCCATTTTTTCTTGCTGCTAAAAGCAGCCACAATTGCTTTTGAAACGTTCGCGGAGGGGGGAACATGGCGCATCTGAAATTTGCAAAGACGGCGGTTTTCTCAATTGGCATCGTGTTCACGCTCAGTCTAATTGTTCGGGGGCAGGGCGGCGCCACCGGAGCTATAACCGGCGCAGTGCTCGACAGCAGCGGCGCAGTCATTCCGAACGCTGCGGTGCAGGTAATTGATGCCGCCACGGCACAACCGGTGCGGACCCTGTCTACCAGTTCAGGCGGCGGTTTCCGTGCCACCTTGCTTCCACCCGGCCTCTATACCGTGGTCGTGAATGCGCCGAACTTTGGCGAGTCTCGCGCCGAGAGCGTAGAGGTTCGGGTGACCGAAACCACCACGTTGAACGTGATTTTAAAGCCGGTTGGACTTTCGCAAAAAGTGGAGGTAACGGCTCACGTGGTGAGTGTCAACACCGAGAATGCGACGACTGGTCAGATCATCGAACACGCCGAGGTAGGCGGCTTGCCTCTGGCCACCCGCAACTTCCAGCAGCTTCTAACCCTGTCCACCGGCGCTTCAAGCAGCCTCAACAACTCTGAGCAGCTCGGCCGCGGCACAGTCGCCATCAACGTCAATGGGCAGCGCGAAGACAACAATAACTATCTCATCGAGGGCGTCAGCGCCACCGACTACAACGTCGGCAAGCTAACCAACACTCCGCTTCCCAGCCCGGACGTGATCCAGGAATTCAAAGTTCAAACCAGCCTGTACGACGCCAGCTCGGGGCGCAACGGCGGAGGCATGGTCAACGCCGTTTTCAGAACTGGGACCAACCAGTGGCACGGCGATGCCTTTGAGTTCTTCCGCAATGATGCTCTGAACGCGAATGATTATTTTTTGGAGCGCAATGGACAGGCGCGTCCCGAGCTCAAGCAGAACATCTTCGGCGGCAGCATTGGCGGCCCGCTGGGCTCAGAGGGCAAGTTCGGGTACATCTTCGGAAATTACCAGGGGACCCGTCAGCGCAGCGGCGCGGACTTAGGCACGGTGATCAGCACAGCCATTCCGGTTCTACCCGCCGATCGGTCTAACGCTTCGTTAGTGCAAACTTTTTTGTCCGGCGTACCCAACGCGACGATTGACCCAGTCGTGCTCAAGCTGCTGAACCTGACGGGCAATCAATTTTGCAGCGTCCCCAGCGGATTCCTGGTTCCTTCCATTTCCGGCACTCCAGGAACGGTGGGGAGCTTTACGTGCAGCAATCCAGGCCGCTTTTCCGATAACCAGTTCACCATCAACTGGGATCGCGAATTTAACGAGCACAAGGACAAACTTGGGGCCCGCTTCTTCTTCAGTAACTCGGATGCGCTAAAACCTTTCGGGGCCGGTGGCCTCTTGTCCACCTACGGCACGCCGCCCAGCAAGACCGACCTCAATTTCCCGCTGGATATCCCGGTGAACACTCGCTTCCTGAGTGGCACCTGGACGCACCTGTTTTCCAATAACAAGGTCAACGCCTTCACCTTCGGATACGTCCGTATCAACAATTCTTTCACCAATGTGCCTATCGTTACCGCAGATCAGCTGGGGATAAACCGGCCCATGAATACCATTACCGACGCCATCTACAAATTCACCTTTAGCAGTTCGGGATTTCAAATTGGCCCGAGCCCGGGGGACAACTCCCAGGTTCAGAACAACTTTACCTATAGCGACGTATTCAGCTGGGTGCGAGGAAACCACCAGGTACGTATAGGCGGGGAATTCGATCGCTTGCAACTCGACAAGTCGTTTCCGCAGGTGTTCAACGGCCAGATGTACTTCTCCAACACTCCCGCGAGTGCGACCTTGCCGGCGCTCACCGATTTTCAGAATTTCCTACTGGGCTCTCCGCAATTCGTCTTTGGTCAAAGCGGCGCGTACACTCACCAGTATCGCCACAACAACATAGCCGGCTTCGCGCAGGACGATTGGAAAGCCACACGGGATCTTACTTTGAATCTCGGGCTGCGGGTGGAATCGTTCGGCGCGTGGCACGATGACCTATGCCACATTGGAAATTTTGATTCTTCGCTGCTCCTTAAGGGACAGTACCCTTACATCTATCCCGACTGCGTGAATCAGTTCAATGTGACGGGCCTGCACGGGAACGCCAATTCCACGACCCTGAACAACACCTATGCAACCGGCTGGGGTCCGCGAATTGGGTTGGCGTATGACCTCTTCGGTCATCACAACACCACGGTGCGCGCCGGCTACGGGATCTATTACGTGCAGCAAGATGTCGGGGCAGTCGATAACCTGGCGTTCCAAGCCCCGCTGCTCGACGTAGTTTCCTTCGGTGGCCCTCCCGGATGTCTAGCCAATTATTTCGAGCCAGTAACTCCGGCACCCTGCCCCGGGAGTTCGCCAACCTTTCCCAACCCGAATGCGTTGCCTCTACCGGGCGTAATTTCTCCGTCGTTCGTCCCGGTTCTGTCGCAGATTACAGGATTTGTCACCGGAACTGGCCTGCCGACTACCGACACCTCCCAATTTCCGGTCTACAACAATAACGCGATAAACCTTTTTACTCTGCAGGTACCGCGCAACTACCGGGTACCGAGCGTGCAGCAATACAACCTGACGATTCAGCGGTCTCTGGGCCGCAATTTCGTGCTGGAAGCCGGGTACGTGGGCAGCCACACTGTGCATCTGCGCGAAGTGCACGACTCGCTACAGTCCGTGCTGGTCAGCCCTCAGAATCCGCTCACGGTCACGGGTGCCAACGGCCAGACGTTCACCATCACCAAGAACACCAATGCCAACGCTCTCGCCCGCAGTCTTTATCAGGGAGTCAACGGCTACTCGGCCTTCGAGGCGTTCGTGGATGACGCCTATGCTCACTACAATTCTCTCCAGACCACGCTCTCCCGGCGTTTTGCCACCAGCTATTTCCAGGCGGCCTACACCTTTTCACGTTCCACCGACGTCGGCTCCAGCTCGAACACAGCTTTCAATACAGTATTCAACAATCAACTCAACCTGCGCGGTTCCTACGGCCTCTCGGATTTCGATCGCACGCATCGCCTGGCGATCAGCTACCTGCAACATCTGCCGTTCTTCACTCATTCCACGGATTGGAAGGGCAAATTGCTAGGAGGCTGGAGCGCCTCCGGCGTGACCGTTTTTCAATCTGGTATTCCTTTCTCCATCTTCGATTCGGGGGCCGGGTCAGCTTACGTGGGACTCACCACGGTGCCTGGAGACACTGCCAGTCTGGCTCCCGGCGCCACGCTGGCCAGCGGTCTTACTTCGGGTAGCATTCAGTCTCGGCTCAACGATTACGTCAACATCAACTCTTTTCAAAAAGCTCCGATCATTGGAGACGACGGCGCGGCCACCGGCTTCGGCGACCTGCGACGAAACATCTATCGTGGCCCGTTCCAGCAGAACTGGGATTTCTCCCTGATCAAGAATTTTTCACTCACCGAGCGTCAGAATCTTCGTTTCACTGCGGATTTCTTCGATCTCTGGAACCACCCGGCGTTCAGCAGTCCGGCGTTTACCGACGTGGAGAATCCCGCTGCTTTTGGGCAGATTATCTCCACGGAGAATAATCCACGGATCATCCAGTTTTCACTGATGTACTCATTCTGACCGGCGAGAGAGGTAAAATGCTCTCCCGGGGAACGAAGCGCAGTTCTTGAAATTCATCAAGCCACACTGTGGCTCAAAGGATACGGTCAATGAATCTGGCATCGAAATGGTTTTCAGCAGCAACTTGCCTGGCGATGTTGCTCAGTTCGTCCGTCATCGGTTGGGCACAGGCGCGGCCCTTCCCAAACCAGGATGTCTCCGCGATCTACCAGCGGCTGCTGGCGCAGATCGAGAAAATCCCCATCGTCGATATGCACGCGCACCCAGGATACTGGGATGACAGCGACGTGGACGCGATGGCCGTGACGGTGACCGACCTGGATCCCTTTCGAACCCGCGATACGAACCCGGAATGGCCCGCGGCGGCGAAAGCCCTGTTCGGTTATCCGTATTCGGACTTTTCTCCCGAGCACAAGGCCTGGCTCGATAAGAAAGATGACGAACTGCGAAAACAGTGGGGCAAGGATTATTTTACGAAGATCCTCGATATGGTAGGCATTCAGGTCGGTGTAGCCAACCGTGTAGCCATGGATTACCTCGAAGGCAATCCTCGCTTTCGCTGGGTAGTCTTCGTTGATCCCTTTATGTTCCCCTTCAACAATCACGACCTCGCCATCAACCCCGATCGCGCCGTTTATTTCCCCATCCAGGAGAAGGCCCTGCATCGCTACATGACTCAAGCAGGCGTTTCGCAGATGCCGGCCGACTTGGCCGGCTATGAAGCGCTCATCAACAAAGTGTTCGAGCAGGACAAACAGCAAGGAGCGGTTGCCATAAAATTTGAAGCCCCCTATTTCCGGTCATTGGTGAATATTTCCGATCCAGCCCGCGAAAAAGCGGAAGCGATTTACAGCAAGTACCATTCTGGAGGAACTCCTTCGGCGGACGAGTACCTGGTCTTCCAGGACTACGTCTTTCGCTATCTGATCGGGCAGGCCGGTCCACGCAAGCTAGAGGTCCACGTCCACAGCGCCGTAGGCGCCGGCAACTATTACTACCTGAGGGAAGGCAATGCCATGGACCTCGAGAACATTCTTCGAGATACGCGTTATAAGGACACCATCTTCGTGATGATTCACGGAGGCTATCCCTATGACCGCGAGTCCATCTGGCTGGCGGCTTTACCCAATGTGTATTTGGATTCCTCGGAGTTTGTTCTGCTCACCTATCCCGCGGAATACAGCCACATCCTGAAAAACTGGTTCGAGATCTTCCCCGAGAAAGTTGTCTTTGGCTCGGATGCTTTTCCTTATACCAGGGAAGTTGCTGTCCCCGAGACCTACTGGCTGGCGATCCACACCGCGCGCACTGCAAGCGCGGCCGCACTAGCGGAAATGGTTGCGGAAGGCGAGGTATCAGAAGCGAAAGCGTTAGAAATCGCGCGTGACTATTTTCACGACACTACCGCGAAGCTTTTTGGCCTTCCAACTCTGAAGCAATAAGCTCATCGCCGAGATGCGTGATTAGGGTATGGGCAATGAAGGACGGTCCTCGCCCGTCCGTGCCGGCGCCGATTGTATTTTCTCGTCTTCCACCAGTCTGTCGCTCGGCGTGTTTGCAACAGGCCAGAACCTGTGGAGGGGGTTTGCGAAGCCCAACAGCGGCAGCACAACCAGAGGCGAGCGTGATGGCGATCAAACTCAAGTTCTCACGCACACACTACCAGCCCTCCCGGTATCACTGTGCTCTTCCTAAATTTTTTTGAATTCTGTACGACAATTAATTTTTTTAATGCTTGACAATATCCGTCCGGCAGTAGAACAATAATAGCGAACAAAAGGCGAATATAAATATTCGCCCAGAGCTGGTCGCGGGCCCTGGCGTTCCCTGAAATCTTGAGGTTTCCATGTCCTCTTTACCGCTTGTTTCTACGGCGGCTGCAGGCCGTCCTTGCGCCGTTGCTTCTCCGACGTGGCCCACGCTGGGTTTCAAACCCCGGGCCGCAATGCCCAAGCTCACTGGAGTGACTTCTGCGTCGCGATTGGAAGTACGGCCCACCCCACAGATGGTTCCGAGCGGCGTCCGTGAGATCGATGCGCTTACCGGCGGATTTCCGCGCGGATGCCTGACCGAGGTGTGCGGGCCAGCCTCATCGGGACGCACCAGTGTATTGTTAGCGGCTTTGGCGGCTGCGACTCAACGACAGGAAGTGTGCGCCTTGGTCGACATCAGCGATGCTTTTAATCCTCTCTCGGCTGCGGCTGCAGGAGTGAATTTTGAAAGACTGCTCTGGGTGCGGTGCGGGATGCGATTGAAAAAATCAGGGTCACCACAGAGGCACAGAGACACAGAGAAGAACAAACCAATAGAAAAACCAGTTGAGCAGGCTTTGCGGGTTACCGATTTGCTTTTGCAAAGCGGGGGGTTCGGGCTGGTGATTATCGATCTTGGCGATACTCTGTTGAAGATGGCGCGCCGCATTCCCTTGACTTCGTGGTTTCGGTTTCAACGCGCGGTCGAGCACACAGCCACCGTGTTGTTCGTCATTAGCCGGGTGCCGTGTGCCCAGACTTGCGCTTCATTACTGCTGAATGTTTCAGGAAAGAAGCTGTCCGCTGTTAGCTCTCAGCTTTCAGCAGAAACTCCTACTCATTCCCAGCTTCTGGATGGACTTCAGATACAAGGAGAACTTTTGCGGGCGCGTCTGGAACGCAAATCAGCGGGATCGGTTACGGCCGCATTCACAACGAAAATGCGAGCGGGATGAATTTGTATCGTCCGGAGTTCAAGCTGATAGCTGGCAGCTTTTCATTATGCCCTTTGCCTGCATCTTTGTTGCTGATTTTCCCGTGGAGGCCTTGGTGCGCGCCGAGCCGGAGTTGCGCTCTCAACCGCTAGCCGTGCTCGAAGGAAAGGTTCCGCTACAAAAAATTTTTGCAGTAAATGAAAACGCCCGCCGCGCCGGGGCGAGTCCAGGAATGTCCAAGCTGCAGATAGAAGCCTGTAGCGGTTTAGTGTTGCGTACCCGCTCTCTGCCGCAAGAAGCCGCTGCCCATGCTGCGTTGCTGGATTGCGCGCAGTCGTTTTCGCCGCGCGTGGAAGCCGCGGGTTGCAACACAATTGTATTGGATCTTGCCGGGCTGCAGTCGCTTTTTGGCCCGCTGCCCAAAATTGCGCGTGCTTTGGCACGGCGCGCTTCCGATCTTGGACTCGAAACCAGCGTGGCCGTGGCGGGTAATCCGGATACGGCTGTGCTGGCGGCTCGGGGATTTTCTGGCGTGACCGTGATTCCTGAAGGGAAAGAGGCGGAACAGTTGGGCAGTTTGCCGGTGGAAGTATTGTTGGGAGACACGGTTCAGGAATCCGCGCAGTTATTGGAAACCTTCAGCAGCTGGGGAATTCGCAAGCTGCGCGATCTGGCGGCGTTGCCCGAAGTCGCACTGTGTGAGCGCCTGGGACAGGCGGGAATTCATTTGCAAAAACTGGCACGTGGTGCCACTTCCCGCACTCTGGTTCCCGTCGAGCCGCCGCTGATTTTCGAGGAAGTGATCGAGCTGGAATATCCCCTAGTGTTGCTGGAGCCACTGGCATTTCTGCTGGGACGGTTATTGGAACAACTGTGTGCTCGTCTGGAAACACGCGCGCTAGCAACTCAAGAATTACGGCTCGATTTGGAATTACAAAACGGGTACCAGAGTGATGAATCTGCCGAGCTTGCGCTCGGTCCATCCCCACATGGTCTGTTTAGCCGCACCATCCGGCTTCCTGTCCCGCTGCTGGACTCGAGGATTTTTCTCAAGCTATTGCAACTTGATTTAAAGGCTCATCCTCCCGGCGCTCCCATCGTCAAGATTCATTTAGCGGTTGAACCGGCGCGGCCGCGGCCGGCACAGAGCGGGCTCTTTCTTCCGCCTTCGCCCGAACCGGAAAAACTTGAGCTTACGTTGGCCAGGATTGCCGGCATCGTCGGGGAAGACAAAGTGGGGTCGTTGGAATTGCTGGACACATATCGTCCTGAGGGATTCCGCATGCAGCGCTTCGCGCCCGAACCTTTTTCACCACAGAGACACAGAGACACAGAGAAAAACAATTCATGTTTTTCAATTCCTATTTCTTCCTCTGTGTCTCTGTGTCTCTGTGGTGAAAACCTCGTGACTGCGTTGCGTATCTTCCGTCCGCCGGTTGACGTTGTGGTAACCATGCAGGACGGCAGGCCAGCGCACATCACATGCCCGAAGAATAAAGAAATGCAGGGAGAGATTCTTTGGGCCGCTGGACCATGGCGTTCCTCCGGAGACTGGTGGGAGCAGGAAGGCTGGGCGCGTGACGAGTGGGACATCGCGGTGCAAGGAGAAACTGGCATCGCTTTATATCGCCTGGTCCGCGATCGGCTCGGCGGAAGATGGCTTTTGGAAGGAAGTTATGACTAGCAATCAGCACTCAGCATTCAGCACTCAGGAAAGGAAATATCGGGTGTTGGCTGAATGCTGAGTGCTAATTGCCGATTGCTCTTTCAATGTACATCGAGCTTCATTCCCGCTCTGCTTTCAGTTTTCTTGAAGGCGCTTCTCTGCCGGAAAGTCTGATCGCGGCTTGCGCCAATCTGAATATGCCGGCGATGGCACTGCTCGACCGCGATGGCGTCTACGGCTCTCCGCGTTTCCACATGGCGGCGAAAAAAGCGCGGATCAAGGCACACATTGGAGTAGAAGTGACGTGTGAATACTTTTCACCACAGAGACACAGAGACACAGAGACAATCAAAAATCAAAACTCCATAGATTTTTCTGTGCCTCTTTGCCTCTGTGGTGAATTCAGGCTTCCTCTTCTCGTTTCTTCTCGCCTTGGATATCAGAATCTCTGCCGCCTGATTACAAAGATGAAGTTGCGCGCGACCAAAGGCAAAGGTGCAGTGCGCGAAGAGGAATTACAAGAGCATGCCGCGGGACTCATCTGCCTTACCGGGGACGATAACGGTCCACTAGCTTTAGCTCTTGCTCGTGGTGGCATGGAAGAAGCGCGTGGCTGCGTCGAGCGGCTGGCAAACATTTTTGGACGGGACAACGTTTATGTGGAACTACAGCGGCATTTTCATCGGGAGCAGGAAGCCCGCAATCACGCCGCCATCGAAATTGCCCATTCGCTCCAGCTTCCTCTGCTGGCGACCAATGGCGTCTGTTATGCCACCGCTCGGGAGCGCGAACTGTGCGATGTATTTACTGCCATTCGTCACCACAGCACGCTGGCTACCGCGGGACGCCTGTTGGCGCGCAATTCCGAGCGCTATCTGAAATCGCCGCTTGAGATGGAAGCGCTCTTCGCTGATCTTCCCGAGTCGATTGCGAACACGGTTGAATTGTCTTCCCGGCTCGCATTCACCTTTAAAGATCTGGGATATGAATTCCCCAAATATCCTGTGCCCGAAGGCGAAACCATGATGTCATTCATGCGGGAGCGCACTCGGGAAGGATTTCAGCAGCGCTACGGCCAATCCACATCAGAACTGCAGAGTCGCGCGCGCTGCCAGATTGAACGTGAACTAAAACTCATTGAGAAGCTCGATCTCGCCGGCTATTTTCTTATTGTCTGGGATCTGGTCCGCTTCTGCCGCGAACAAAACATTCTGGTGCAAGGACGCGGTTCGGCTGCCAACAGCGCAGTCTGCTATTCGTTAGGGATCACCGCGGTCGACCCCGTCCGCATGGAGCTGCTCTTCGAGCGTTTTCTTTCCGAAGAACGCGGCGAGTGGCCTGACATCGATCTCGATCTTCCCAGCGGCGACCAGCGCGAGCGTGTGATTCAGTATTTATATAAACGTTACGGCGAGCGCGGCGCTGCCATGACTGCCAATGTCATCACGTATCGCAGCCGCATGGCTTCGCGCGAAATGGGCAAGGCTCTGGGCTTCGATCCAGAAACTCTCGACAAAGTTTCGACCGCCGTTTCGACTTGGGAATACCGCGATGCCAACGACACCTTCGACCATCGTTTCCGCGACGCTGGGTTGGATTTGAATCATCATGGGCTGCGCAAATATTTCGAACTCTGCGTCGCGGTGCAGGATTTGCCGCGTCACCTCGGCCAGCATTCCGGCGGCATGGTGATTTGCCAGGGACAACTCGACTCCGTCGTACCTCTTGAACCCGCATCGATGCCGGGCCGCGTCGTGGTGCAGTGGGATAAAGAAGATTGCGCCGACTTAGGCATCGTTAAAGTGGACCTGCTCGGCTTAGGCATGATGGCTGTGCTCGAAGATTCCCTGCAACTCATTCACTGCCATCACGGCGAAGAAGTGGACCTCGCTCACTTGCCGGCAGACGATCCCACGGTGTATTCCGCCCTGCAGAAGGCGGACACGATTGGTATGTTTCAGGTCGAGAGCCGGGCGCAGATGTCATGCCTGCCGCGCCTGCGCCCAAAATGTTTTTACGACATCGTGGTGCAAGTCGCCATCATTCGCCCGGGCCCGATCGTAGGGCAGATGGTGAACCCGTATTTGCAGCGCCGCATGGGCCGCGAGCCCGTGAACCATTTGCATCCGTCGCTCGAACCCGTGCTGAAGCGCACTCTCGGCGTGCCTCTGTTCCAGGAGCAACTGCTACGCATTGCCATGGTCGCTGCCAACTTCACCGGAGGCGAAGCGGAAGAACTGCGCCGCGCCATGGGATTCAAACGCTCACAAGCCCGCATGAGGGATATTGAGGCCAAGCTTCGCAGCGGTATGGAGGGCAATGGAATCGCGCGTGAGGCGCAGGAGCAGATTATTCTCTCCATCACTTCGTTTGCTCTCTACGGATTCCCCGAGTCTCATGCCGCCAGTTTTGCGCTCATCGCCTACGCCAGCGCTTATTTGAAATGTCATTACCTTGCCGCCTTCACCGCTGCCTTGCTCAACAACCAGCCCATGGGCTTTTATCGTCCGGCCACGATTGTGAAAGATGCGCAGCGGCACGGCTTGAAGGTGTTGCCGATCGATGTGATGAAGTCAGAATGGCAGTGTACGTTGGAGCAGTCAGCACTCAGCACTCAGCATTCAGCTAGTTCGGTTGCACTACGTCTAGGTCTCCGCTACGCCCGCGGGTTGCGGGAAGAAGCCGCTCAATCACTGGTTCGTCAGCGTGGCCTAGCTCCATTTATTTCTATTCGCGATCTGGTCCACCGTGTACCCGAGCTACGAAAAGATGAGTTAAACACGCTAGCAGAAATTGGGGCGCTGAATTCAATCGGAAATTCACCACCGAGTCACAGAGACACAGAGAAAGTCAGGGAATTTAATAAAGAATTCGTGACAACGGATTCCGAACTTCCAATTCCCAACTACCCGTTGTCAGAAGCAGCTCAATCGGCAACCAAAAATCCAAAATCAGAAATTGTCTCTGTGTCTCTGTGTCTCGGTGGTGAATTCGCTTTTCATCGCCGCGATGCCCTCTGGCAAGTCGAACGCGCCGTCCGCCATTCTGGCCCATTGCTCGATGAATTATCCGAGCCTGATGCTCGCTCCCCATTGCGTCCTATGGACCAGGAAGAACGCCTAGTCGCAGATTTTCGCGGCACCGGCATGACAGTTGGCCCGCATCCCATGGCCTATCACCGGTCACGCATGGAAGCGATGGGCATCCACAAAGCCAGCGAACTCGAGCGCATTCCCGACGGACAATATTTGCGGATTGGAGGATGCGTCATTTGCCGCCAGCGTCCGGGCACCGCCAAAGGTTTCGTTTTTATCAGTATTGAGGATGAGACTGGAGTGGCCAATGCGATCGTCACGCCCGGCCTGTTTCAGAAAAACCGGCTGCTGCTCAGTTCCGCCCAGTTCCTCATGGTGGAAGGAATCCTGCAGAATCAGGATAATGTCATCTCGGTAAAAGCCGAGCGGGTATTGCCGCTATCCATCACCCGCGCCGACACCAGTTCGCACGATTTCTACTAGTTACCCACAAGATCAATATTTCAGAACAATTAATTCTTTCCACGTTTCGCACAAATCCACAGCTTTTCGGTATATCATTGCTTCAACCCATTACATGCATTTTGTGGGCTTCCATCAGGTAGGGCCGCCGTGTATGCGGCCAATCATAACCTATCCTAATTCATGGACTTAGCAGTCCCAAGGAGTATCGATTATGGCTAAAGCAAAGACCCCCCGTACCACCAAGGCAGCCAGCAACCAAGTCATCACCATGCCCGAAGCCGGCTCAGTTTCTCTGGTCCGGAAGACCTCGCCGGGGAACGGCTCTCCCGTTGACCTGGAAGCGAAAATCCGTGAGCGCGCTTATCAATTGTACCAAGAACGTGGAAGCACTCCTGGTTTCGAGAACGAGGATTGGCTCAGAGCCGAGCGCGAAGTTCTCGCCCGCCAGAACCATCAGCAAACCGCATAGGTCGGAGAAATTCCGCCGACGCCTCCCAGACTTCCTGGTTGCTTCGGTGAAGTCTTTCTGAAAAAATACGGGGAGGACTCCCCCATGTCGCAAATCGGCAGTTTTGCGCTCCTCCTCGCGTTGGCCCTCTGTGCCTATTCGTTCCTGGCTGGCATTCTGGCGCTGGTAAACAAGGGACCGGCCTCCGAACGGTTAGGCGAAACCGCGCGTCGCGCCGGCATCGCCAGCTTCGCCGTAGTTTTCCTCGCCGCGGTTGTGCTGGTGGTTGCGGCCTTTCAGAATGACTTTTCCATTGCTTACATTTTTCACCACAGCAATCGCGATCTGCCCGCGCCTTACAAGTTCGCCACGCTTTGGTCAGGGCAGGAAGGATCGCTGCTGTTCTGGGCGCTGCTACTCTCAGCCTATGGGCTCGTCCTCAGGCTGCGATATAAGACTGACGTTCGTCTGTTTGCGCACGCGTCCGTCATCATTGCCGCTGTACAAGTCTTCTTCTTATTGCTTCTGAACTTCGCGGCGAATCCTTTCGGCGTGATGCAAGGCTCGTTGCCCGCCGACGGCACCGGACTCAACCCGCTGCTGCAGTATCCCGAGATGGTCATCCATCCGCCCATGCTGTACTTGGGATACGTTGGGTTCACAGTTCCGTTTGCGTTTGCACTGGCTGCCTTGATTATGCGCTATCCGGGCGAGAAGTGGATCCAGATCACCCGCCGCTGGACCATGGTTACCTGGGGATTTCTGACCTGCGGAGTCTTTCTCGGCGCACACTGGGCGTACTCGGTGCTCGGATGGGGCGGTTACTGGGGATGGGATCCAGTCGAAAACGCATCGCTCATGCCATGGTTAACCGGTACCGCATTCCTACACTCCGTAATGATGCAGGAAAAACGCGGCATGCTGAAGACCTGGAACATGTGGCTGATTTTTTCCACGTTTATGCTCTCGATCTTCGGCACCTTCCTGACCCGCAGCGGTGTTGTCAGTTCGGTGCACGCTTTCGCCCAGTCGTCGATCGGCGATTGGTTCGTTGCGTTTCTCGCAATCATCTTCGCGACCTGTCTCATTTTTTATGTCAAGAACCGCTCGCACCTGCGCACCGAGCACAAGCTGGAATCGCTGGTCTCGCGCGAATCTAGTTTCCTTTTTAACAATTTGCTGCTGCTGGTCGCGTGCTTCACGGTTCTTTGGGGAACACTGTTTCCGGTCCTTTCGGAGTGGGTGCAGGGAACCAAAGTTACCGTCGGACCGCCGTTTTTCAATCGCGTGAACATCCCGGTGGCGTTGCTGCTTCTGTTGCTGACGGCCGTTGGCCCGCTGCTCGCGTGGCGAAAGACCTCTGTCGACAGCTTGAAACGAAATTTCCTATGGCCGGCAATCGGCGCGCTCGCTACAGGCATTCTGCTGGTCGCGGGCGGTATGAAACCGTGGAAGGACGTTGCCTACTTCTACTCGTTGATGACTATTATGTTGTCCGCGCTGGTGGCGTTCACGGTGATCTCCGAGTTTGTTCGCGGGGGTCGCGTGATTGGCCGGCATACCGGCCAGAATCTTTTCGCCTCCATGGTGCAACTCGCTCATCGCAATACCCGCCGCTACGGGGGGTACATCGTGCATTTCGGCGTGATCGTGGTCATGATCGGATTTGCTGGCTCCGTGTTCAATCAGGATAAAGAACAGGAGATGGGCTTCGGCGACAAGATGACCATCGGTGCCTACACGCTGGTCTGCCAATCTTACACTCAGGATGACAATCCGAATTACGGCAGCGAGTGGGCGGTCATGAACGTCTTCAAGGGCGGAAAGCAGATTGCCACACTCAACCCCGAGCGGCGTTTCTACAAGGCGAGCCAGCAGACTTCCACCATGGTCGCTAACCGATCGACCCCGCAAGAAGATCTTTACGTTGTTTACGAGGGACAGAATCTGGACACAGGTCGTCCGATCATCAAGGTACATTTGAATCCCCTGGTGATGTGGATTTGGATTGGGGTGTGGATCATCATTGCGGGCACGGTAGTCGCTTTGATTCCCAATGCGGCAGCGCCGGTGCGAGTCGCGGCCCCGGCCCGAATGCGAGCCGAACCGGTGGGAGCGGGGGACTGATGCAAATCCCCTTAAAGCCACACTCTCTCTTGTTGTCATCCCTCGCGAAGCGAGGGATCTGCAGTCTTGCGCCGTCCAAAGCGGCTGCAGATTCCTCGTCACTTGCGCTCCTCGGAATGACAGGTCTTTTTTTAAGACGCAGCATCCAGCTTTTCTTCCTCGCGCTGGCCGTGTTCGCGCTGCTCGGTGCTGGCGACCAATCCGCCCGGGTCAACGATCTCGGCCACCGCATGATGTGTGTCTGCGGCTGTAACCAGATCCTGCTCGAATGTAATCACGTTGGCTGCGCCTACTCCGAACGCATGCGTGCCGAACTGATTGCCGCCGTAGACCGTGGCGACAATGACGACCTGACCCTGCAAGGATTTGTCCAGAAGTACGGCACAACCGTCATGGCAGCCCCAACGAAAACCGGTTTCAACCGTGTGGCATGGATAATGCCCTATCTCGTTTTGGTGCTCGGGTTAGTGATGGTCACGCTGATCGTCCGTGCCTGGAGATCGCGCCCTCTGGTACTGCCAGTCGGCGCTGTTGCCGCCATCCACGGAGCGGAACTCGATCATTTCCGCAATCAGGCCAGGAAGGATACGGAAATATGAGTATCGAACTGCTGACCTGCATCCTGATTACGATCGGTGCGCTGGTCTATGTCTTTTATCTGCCAGGCAAGCTTTACTTAGGGCCAGAAAAAACCCGCGTCATCTACCTGCGCGAGCGCAAGGAAGCGATCTACGAAAACCTTCGCGACCTGAATTTCGAATTCAAAGCTGGCAAGTTTCCAGATTCTGACTACCAGACCATGAAGACCTCTTTGGAGGAGGAAGCGGCCGCGGTGCTGGCTGAGATTGCGCGATTGGAAGAAACCGCCGCTACTTCGTCAATCCGCGGCCCAAAAGGAGCCAGAGTTTGAAATTGTCCTCAGCGTATCGTGGTCAAAAAACCAGGTGCCCCATTTCTAGCGTACTTTACAAGAAGTGGGGATTTTTTCTCGTACTGCTGTGTACGCTCCTTCTCGCCTCCGCCTCTGCCCAGACTCTGACCGGAACCGTGAAGAATGGCACGACCAACAAACCCGCGGCGGGCGACGACGTCGTGCTCCTCAGTCTGAGTGAGGGTATGCAAGAGGCTGGCCGCACGCAGACCGACGCCAAAGGCACCTTCAGCTTGAAGCTCGACAACGCCACCAACCCCCACCTGGTCCGCGTCATTCATCAGGGCGTGACGTATCACCGCATGGCTCCTCCGGGAACCACCTCGGTCGAGGTAGAGGTTTACGATGTCGCAAAAAAGGTCGCCGGCATCAGCGTGACCGCCGACGTGATGCGTTTTCAGGCCCAAGGCAGCGAGTTGCAAGGTATCCGTCTTTTCGCAGTGAACAATGCTTCGGATCCGCCGCGCACCCAAATGAGCGATCAGAGTTTCGAATTCTACCTGCCCGACGGCGCCCAGGTTGACCAGAGCATGGCGATGACCGCTGGTGGACAACCGATCAATTCGGCGCCAGTGCCGCAGAAACAAAAAAACCGGTACGCTTTCGTATTTCCACTGCGTCCTGGAGAAACTCAGTTCCAGGTCAGCTATCACATGCCGTACAGCGGCGAGGCCAGCTTTGATCCCAAGGCTTTGTACGGCGCTCAGCATTTTGTGGTCGTGCTTCCGAAGACGATGCAGTTCTCCGCGCCTGGCTCAACTTTCAAGGCGATGCAAGATCCCCGGCAATCGGACGCAGTTGTACAAGTAGCTTCGAACACCACTGCGGGCCAACCCCTTGCCTTCAAGATCTCAGGAACCGGCACGATGTCTGACGAGTCGGAGGAGACCAAAGGAGGAGGCGGTACGCCGGTCGGCGGCGCTCAGACCAGCGGCGGCGCTCAGACTAGCGCCCCGGTGGCTGGACGCGATTCGCGGCCAGGTGGCGGACTTGGCCCACCCATCGATGCTCCTGATCCGCTGGAAAAGTATCGATGGTATATCCTCGGAGGTTTTGGGATCGTGCTCGCGGCGGGAGCGATCTACATCGCCACACGATCCAAAGCCGCGGCAGTCCCCGATTTTGGTGCAACCGATGCCGAGCTAACTGACCTTCCGCGCGCGCCCAAGCCTAAGGCCGCCGACCGCTCCGCTCTGCTGCTTGAGGCCCTGAAGGAAGAGATTTTCCAACTCGAAGTCGAGCATAAGCAAGGCCGAATCTCGCAGCAGGAATACGAGAAGGCCAAAGCCGCTCTGGACCAAACGCTGGAGCGCGCAGTCAAGCGAGGCGCGGTCAAAGTCAGCTAACGAGCAATGGCGGAAGGGTCTCGCCTTCCGCGCGTGCTTCCGAGTCCGCCCCCGTGTTTTCGCGCCAGCGTTCGCCCCGCTTAGGTATAATGTTGCGATTTCGCAGGCTTGCCCCAAATCCCTACTGGAGGGCCGATGCGCCTATCGCTCGATACTCGTGAGGTCGGACGCGTAACCATCGTTCGCTGCAACGGGCGGATTGTTGCCGGCAGCGAGAGCGAGTCTTTGCGTGCGCACGTAGCCTGGTTGTTGCGCGACCGTCGTGCCATCGTGTTGCACCTGGGCGAAGTCGGATTCATTGACAGCAGCGGCCTGGGCACGATTGTCCGCAGCCTGACCAGTACCCGCCAGGCGCGCGGTGAGATGAAGCTCTGCAATGTGCCGGAACACCTGCGTAAAATTCTGGAACTCTCACACCTGACGAACTTGTTCGACGCGCACGAATCGGAGGAGAAGGCGGTCGCTGCCTTTTACCACCCTGGAACCCGCGCGGAGACCCCTGTCCACACTGGCCGCAGCGTTCTGTGTCTCGACTCCAATGCCGACGTGCTCGCCTACTTGCGGGAGCTGCTGCTACATGCAGGGTACGAGGTTCACACCAGCAGCAAACTGGGCGACGCTCTGTTGCTGATGCGCGTCACGCGGTTTGATCTCCTGCTGCTGGGTCCCGGCATGAGCGCGTCCCCGGCCGCGCAGCAAAGCTTCCAGGCCGCGTGCGCCAGCCTCCCGGTGATCGAACTGGGCAGCGAGTTTTCTACCCACGATGCCGGTGAGGCGGGCGCTGGTTTGCTGGCAAAGATCGAGGCGCGGCTCAGACCAAAGACTGCGTGAGTCGGCCAAGGGGGACGCAACTGCTCGCCCGGCAACCGGCCCGCATCCAATCCAGGCTGAATCCCCTTCCCCGGCATAACATCCAATACATAGGAAACTTCTATGGGAAACACATTCAAAACCGCATTTCTGCTTACTCTGCTGACTCTGCTGCTAATGTTCATCGGCCGAGCTTTCGGCGGGCAGAATGGGATGCTCCTGGCGCTGGCGTTCGCAGCCGTCATGAACTTCGTTTCCTATTTCTACTCTGACAAGATTGCGTTGGCGATGTACCGCGCTCAGCCAGTGACGCGCGAGGAATTACCACGGGCGTACGCCGCCGTCGAGCGGCTCACGCAGAAAATCGGCATCCCCATGCCTAAGATCTACGTGATTCCCAACGAGTCTCCCAACGCCTTCGCCACGGGACGCAACCCGCAACACGCTTCCGTAGCCTTGACCCAGGGTATTCTCGACCTGCTGAATGATGAGGAACTGGAAGGCGTTCTGGCACATGAACTGGGGCATGTGAATAATCGCGACATTCTTATCAGTTCCGTGGCTGCGACGGTGGCCGGAGCCATTACTATGCTGGCGAGCATGGGCCGATTCGCCATGATTTTCGGCGGAATGGGTGGCGATCGTGAGGAAAACCGAGGCGGCGGCTTTGGAGCGCTTTTGATGCTGATTCTTGCACCGATCGCAGCGTCGCTCATCCAGCTAGCCGTGTCGCGTTCACGCGAATACCAGGCCGATGCTACGGGCGCGCATTTTACGGGCAATCCCTATGCACTAGCCAGCGCTCTGACAAAGCTCGATACCTACTCGCGCCGCCTGCCTTTGCAGGCCACGCCCTCGACCGCGCACTTGTTCATCATTCAGCCTTTTCTAGGAATGAATCTCGGCAACCTGTTCTCGACTCATCCCCCGATCGCGAAACGGATTGAGCGCCTGACTGGACGGCCAGCAGAGTTTACGCAGTAAGAAGTGAGCAATCAGCACTCAGCATTCAGTACTAAGAGTCCAGCAACCAGGCTGGTCAGAGTTCTTAAACCCACGACACGGTTAAGGGGCTGAATGCTAAGTGCTGATTGCTAAGTGCTGATTGCTCTTCATAACCTCGGTAACCGCCGAGCCTCCCGTGCTGCATAGTAGAATTCCAATAATGTCCCCTGAAACCGCTATCGCCGTTTCGCATCGTGCGGCACAACTCGAAAATGCCCTGCGCAAAGTGATCCGGGGCAAGGACGAGATTATCCGTCTCGCGGTAGTCTCCCTGATTGCTCGCGGACACCTGTTGATCGAAGGCGTACCTGGAGTCGGCAAAACTACGATGGGACAGGCTCTTGCGCGAGCTCTCGACTGCACTTTTCAGCGGGTGCAGTTCACCAGCGACATGCTGCCCTCGGATGTAATCGGAATTTCGATATACTCCGCGGTCGAGCAACAGTTTGAATTCAAACGCGGACCTGTCTTCACCAATGTGCTGCTGGCCGATGAGATCAATCGCACCACGCCAAAAACTCAGTCGGCACTGCTCGAAGCCATGAACGAAAGCCAGGTTACTGTGGACGCGCATTCTTATCCGCTGCCGCAGCCTTTCCTGGTCATTGCCACGCAAAATCCGGTCGAGCACCATGGCACCTATCCGCTGCCGGAATCGCAGCTTGATCGTTTCCTGATGCGGGTGCGCATGGGCTATCCCGACAGTAACGCCGAGCGGGAGATTCTTCGCTCCGAAGCGGGCGCCGCGCAGTTGGAAGCAATGCAGCCGGTGCTCAGCGGCGCTGACGTGCTCGAAATGCAGCACGCGGTTACACGAGTCCGTGTGGATGATTCGCTCGTCAGCTATGCCCTCAGCATTGTTAAGAAAACACGCGACTCGGAACGGTTCTCGCTGGGAGTCTCGCCCCGCGGCTCGCAAATGCTCTATCGTGCTGCTCAAGCCATGGCGTTTCTAGACGGCCGGAGTTTTTGTACACCCGAAGATATCAAGCCGCTGGTTGTGCCCGTCTTTGCCCACCGCGTGGTGGTCAATGGTCTGTACTCATCTACTCTGAAGAAGTCCGAACAGGCGGAGCAGGTCATCCACGAGATTGTCGAAAGCACGCCCGTGCCCACTTAGCTTACCGATGTCATCCTGAGCGAAGTTGCCGTCGTGAAGCGAGGGCAACGCAGCCGAAGGACCCAGGGAAGCTGGTTCGACCACACTGCCTCAGGGAGTTCTCACCACTCGTGAGAACGCCTTGCTACTTTTTGGTAACTCATGCGGATCAGGGGTCCTTAGACTTCGTACCTGATTCGCTTCGCTCTTCAGCTACTGCGCTCAGGATGACCGAGGCTGGCCAACGCTATAATTCCCTCATGTCCCTTCTCCGCTATCTCATGCTTTTGTCTCTGATCGTTTGGCTGGGCGGCTTGGTCTTCTTCGCTTTTGTTCTGGCCCCCACGGCTTTCTCAGTTTTACCTAGCCGGCATTTGGCGGGAACGGTGGTCGGGCGCACCTTAGGCACTCTGCACTGGATGGGCATCGTCTCCGGCGTCGTCTTTTTGGCAAGCTCGATTCTTTACGGTCGGTTGACCAAAGGCACGCCGCATGTCTTTGTTGCGCGCCACGTACTCATCTGCCTGATGCTTGCGCTAACAATGATCTCGCAATTCGGCATTATCCCTCGCATGGATACGCTGCGCGCCTCCATCGGCGAGATCGACTCGGCCCCACCCGATAATCCAGCCCGCATGCAGTTCGATGGTTTGCACGTCTGGTCGACGCGAGTCGAGAGCGGAGTGTTTCTGCTGGGATTGGTTGTTGTGTATTTGACAGCTGCCAGCTTTTAGCTTTCAACAATGCTCCGATCAATTTTCGTAAGCTCCGCATGATCATTTATCCTCACAGTGACTAGCTAGAAGCACTTACTATGAAAACTGGCATTATTGGCCTGCCGCAGGTAGGCAAGACATCGCTGTTCCGCATCCTGACCAAGGCGCATCTTTCCGAACAGGCTTACGCCAATCCGCGCGAAGCGCATATCGGCGTCGCCAAAGTTCCCGACGATCGCCTCGACCGTTTGGCCGCGCTCTACGATCCCAAGAAGTTGACGCACGCTTCGGTGGAATATGTGGACGTCGGCGCCATCGGCCAGGACGCGCTGAAGGAGACTGCATATCTAACGCATTTGCGTGGAGTAGACGCGCTGGCTCACGTCCTGAGGGCATTTGACGATCCCGCGATCCCGCACGTCGGAGGCATCGACCCACTGCGCGATATTAAGAATGTGGAGTTTGACCTGATGGTAAGCGACCTTGGACAGATCGAAAAGCGGCTCGAACGTTTGGAAAAAGATCTGAAGAAGATGCGCACCCCAGAACTGGAAAAAGAGTTCGACCTGCTCAAGCGCGCCAATGCTCATCTGGGATCGGAACATCCTCTTCGCGAGATGGAGATGACGCCCGAGGACAAAAAGCGCCTTCGCGGCTTTATGTTTCTCAGCGAGAAACCGATTCTGTACGTCCTGAACGTGAACGAAAGCACGGAATTGGGGAAGGACCTCGAAGCTGCAGTCGGCAAATATAAGCTGACAGAAGTGGCCTCTCGTCCGAATGCGGGTGCCGCAGCCATCTGCGGAAAGGTCGAGGCGGAACTGGCGGAGATGAGTGACGCCGATGCCGCCGAATTCCTCTCCAGCTATGGCCTCACCGAAAGCGGCCTGGCTCGTCTAATCCGTACTACCTATGTTCTGCTCGGGTTGATGTCATTCTTCACTGCTGGCGAGGACGAGTGCCGCGCCTGGACGATCCCGGTGAACACTCGGGCGCAGGACGCAGCAGGCGCGATCCATTCCGACTTGCAAAAACATTTCATCCGCGCTGAAACCATCCGCTGGGATCAAT
This sequence comes from uncultured Acidobacteriota bacterium, assembly GCA_963832245.1. GTDB lineage: Bacteria > Acidobacteriota > Terriglobia > Terriglobales > Acidobacteriaceae > JABDBE01. The sequence continues at coordinate 391,607 of CAWHTG010000002.1, read as the reverse complement.
TGCTCGAAGCCGGATCAGAAGCCAACGCCCGCGCTCGCGGCACGCTGCGTCTGGAGGGGAAAGACTACATCGTGCAGGATGGCGACGTGATGCACATCAGGCACAGTGGCTGAGATCGGTCCCACTTCTTCAGTGAGAAATTTTCTCACTTCTATCTTGTCGCGCATCAGATATCCAGCCTCCGTTAGAATTATCGAAAGACTGCATGCAAACATCGCAGGCAAATACGATAGTCAACCCCGAGAAAGAGCCGGGGCTTCGGTTCTATCTCCGGCGAGAGCCATTGATTCTGGCCCTCCTTTCTGGCCTGGCGGTGGTGTCGTTCCTCGGCGTCAGTGGATTGGCCCGCATCTATCGCGCGCAGCAGGAGTCCCTGGGGAATCGATGGTTTACGCGTGGCGTCGCGGACCTCAAGGAGCGGCAATATGAGCGCGCAGTCAGCGAATTCCGAACTGCGCTGCTTTACTCGCGGGACAACTACACCTACCAACTCAACCTGGCGGAAGCGCTAATCGGTATGCAGCGGCCCGACGAGGCTTATGCGTACTTGATTAATCTGTGGGAGCGGGAGCCGGAAAATGGATTGGTGAACCGCGAACTGGCACGCATCGCTGTGCAAAGGGGGGAAACAGAAAAAGCACTTCGTTATTACCACAATGCGATCTATGCCATCTGGCCCGGCGATCAGGAGGAGGAACGCCGAAACGCCCGCCTGGAGCTCATCGAATACCTGTTAAGCATCAATGCTAAGACGCAGGCGCAAGCGGAGTTGATAGCGCTGGCGGAAAATTTGGCTGACGATCCATCCCAGCACGCACATGTAGGCGATCTTTTCGTCCGGGCGCAGGATTATGAGCATGCACTCGCCGAGTACCGCCAGAGCCTGAAGTTGGATCGGCGCAACGCGGTGGCCCTGGCGGGCGCGGGGCTTGCTGCTTTCGAGTTGGGCCGCTATGAATTGGCTCAGCGCTACCTTGAGGCTGCAGTAGCGGCGAACCCGAGCGATCTTCAAAGCGCCGAGCGGCTCAAAACCACGGAGCTAGTGCTGCAGATGGATCCTTACCGGCGACAGATCTCAGTCGGCCAGCGCAGGCAGATGGTCATCGAAGCTTTTGCCGCGGCAGGTGAGCGGCTCAGGTCGTGCCCTGCGGTAGGCAATTCGAGAGGGAGCGGTTCGGCCGCAACCTCGCAAGACAGCCTCGCCGAAAGATGGAAGAAGATGAAGCCACAGATCACGGAGCAAGGTCTGCGCCAAAATCCAGACTTGGTAGAAGCCGCGATGAATCTGGTGTTTGATATCGAGCGTCAGGCGAATGCCGCGTGCGGGCCTCCGACTGGCATCGATATGGCATTGCTCCTGATCTCCAAATTGCACGAAGGGAATTAGCGGTGAACGTCTTTCCCAACTCACAAACTGGGATGGCAATAGAGAATGGACAAGCCGAGTCTGCGGCGATGTTGCCGGAGCGACCTCGAGGGGCTTTACTGCGTTCGGTGTTCCGGGAAGAGCGTTTCTTTCTCGTTCTATCGGTGTTCATCGGAATCTTCTCCGGACTGGCGGTGGTCTGCTTCCGTTTCGCCATTGGCTGGTGTCGTATCTATCTACTGGGATCGGGATTTACGCTCTCGCCAATTCGGCTTTTACTGGCGCCCAGCCTTGCGGGCCTGGTCATCGCGGTCCTGGTTATTCATGTCTTTCCGCTGGTGCGGGGGAGCGGGGTCAACCAAACGAAGGCGGCGCTGTACGTCTACAACGGCCACATTCCCCTTCGTACGGCAGTCGGGAAGTTCATCACGGCGGCGCTGGCCATAGGGTCGGGACACTCTTTAGGTCCGGAAGATCCATCTTTGCAGATTGGCGCCAGCCTGGCTTCGGCGCTCGGAAGAGCGATGCGGTTGTCCCGAGATCGTATGCGGTTGATCGCTCCGGTGGGTGCCGCAGCCGGATTGGCCGCTGCTTTCAATGCGCCGATCTCGGCGGTGCTTTTTGTGATCGAAGAAGTCATCGGGCGTTGGACCGCCGGGATTCTTGGTTCGGTGGTGCTTTCCGCCGTGTCCAGCGTGGTTGTGATGCGATGGTTTCTGGGTTCGGAGTCACTTTTTCGGGTCCCCGCGGTGCAACTGGAGCGGCCTTCGGAGCTGATCGCATATTCCATCCTTGGTGTGGTCGGCGGATTGGCTTCGGTTGCATTCGCGAGCGGAATCGCAATTCTACGACCGTGGTGTAAAGCTCTCCCACGCTGGACGCAGTATTTTCAACCTGCAATCGCGGGTTTGCTTATCGGCCTCATCGCAGTCGCGGGCGCGCCGCAGGTGATGGGGGCAGGTTACGCCTATATCGACGAAGCGATGCACGGCCAGTTCACCTGGCAAATGCTCGCCATCCTCGCTGGACTCAAAATCGTGGCAACGCTGCTTTCGTTCGTCAGCGGAACTCCCGGGGGAATGTTTGCTCCCACTTTATTTATCGGTGCCATGCTGGGAGCGGCCGTATGTGGGGCGGAGCACGTCTTGCTGCCACACCTGACTGGCTCGCCGGGCACTTATGCCCTGGTGGGAATGGGAGTTCTCTTTGCGGGCTTCCTGCGCGCGCCGATGACGTCTGTCTTCATGGTGCTGGAAGTCAGCGGAAACTATTCCATCATTTTGCCGGTGATGGTCGCCAACACCTTTGCCTATTTGATTTCGCGTGGACTTCGGCCCGTGCCAATCTTTGACGTGCTCACTCGTCAGGACGGCCTGGACTTGCCGTCGATGGAAGAGCTGCGGGAAGAGGGCATTTTGCGCGTAGAAGACGCGATGCGCCCAGTGACTGGTCCGGTGTTGGACGCCGAGGAAACACTGGAGTCTGCGTTCCAAAGTCTGGATGAGAAGTCGCCTGATGTTCTACTGGTTCGTGTAAATCCGACGGGATGGAGCAGCGTTACCAAACAAGAACTCGAGAGCATGATCAAGGAGGGTAAAGGCAGTCAGACTCTCAGTTCGGTGTTGGCGGGGCGTCACGTTCCTTATCTGCATCCCGATCATCCGCTGGAAATGGCGTTGCGATACGTAGATCGTTGGTCGCTGGTGCCAGTTGTGAACCGCGCCGATTTCAATAGGCTCGAAGGAGTGGTCTCCGAGCACGATGTACTCACGCGGTACCGGGATTTTGGCGAGGGGTGAAGTTGATCCTAGTGTCATTTCGAGCGCCGCAGGCACATCCACGAATGCGGATGTACCTGCGGAGTCGAGAAATCTGCTTTTCCGCTCGCGCTGGCACCACAGGATCGTGGTCAGACATCAATCAGCTGCAACTTCTCGCGGCTCCTGCTCCAACTGCGCGCGCAGCTGGTTTTCATAATCTGCGAGTTGCGCCTCAATGTCCTGCGCCGCCTTGCGTTTCTTGATGACCTCCTCGCGATACCGCCGCAGGAAGTAATCGATGGTCTCGACGCGAATCTTGATCGAGCCCGAAGGCTTGTTCTCGTCCAGATCTTTGAAACAAAAATAAGGCGTGCCCGACTGCTCGATGATGCCTTCGACCACGCCGTAGATGGGCGCGTCGTGACCGCACTTGAAGCTTGAAACCTCCAGCGCTACCAGGTTCGGATGCCGGGCGGTAAACTTCGCGGCCCATACTTTGTGGTTCGTGCTGCAGGAGTACGAGTTCTTCCACGCGTCGGAAATATCGAGCGGGTGACTGATCATTCCTGCGCGAACCTCGTCGCCGAACAGGCGCTCAAGCATGTCCTCGTCCAGGGGCAGCGTGTTTTGCGAGAAGATTGGATAACCCAGCTTCTGGAACTCATCCATGATCTCGTGATTCAGCCCGGGATCGTGGTGATACGGGCGCCCCAGCATGACGATGCCGATGCGGTCTTCGCGCTCAAGCTGGTCAAGAACCTCGCGAGCCCTGCGGCGAATGCTGGTTTCGTAGTTCTCCAGCGCCTTGTAACCCACCTCCACCGCGCGGTCGTTCTCTTCTTGTGACAGCCCGAGAATCGGTTGCCACGCCTGCAGCATTTGGTGGGCGAACAGTTTGCGATCCGCAAAGTTCAACACCGGATCGAGATACTTAACGTTGTGTTCGCTAAAGACGTCGTTCTCTTTAGTGAACGCCGCCTTCACGGTTTCGGGCGTTGCAGTCACGGTCGGGCAAGCATTGGCGCCGACAATCTTCACCAGCGGTGACGTTAGCACGTCGTACATGGGGAAGAAAATTACGTTCAGCGGCTTCTTGCGATGCTTTTCCTGGATCAGATTGTAGACGTGCGAAATGCCGATCTTTGCCGGGAAGCACGGGTCGATCGCTCCGCGGCTGGCGCCGGCGCGGTAAAGATCGGAACTGGTGTAGTCGGAATAAATGATGTTTTCCGGCTGCACGCCGAGGCTCTCCAGATATCCGTTGAAGAGCGGAGCATAAGTGTAAATGTTCAGCACGCGGGGAATACCTACGCGAAGCTTCTTACGGTTCTCCATCAACGGGATGCGCTCTTTTGCCGCTTTGTTCCAGAACTTCGCTGCCGGAATGGGATCTGCCACAGTCTTGGGACTGACGGGCCGGAAGACCTCGTGCGCAGCGATGTCCACGAAATTGAGATACTTTTCTTTGATCTCGTCGATGCCGGCTTTGATGTCCTTCATCTCGTTGACATCTTCGACCAGGCCTTTTTCACAGGTGGCAATGATCAGCCGCTGTTCCCCATGCATTAACGGAACTTTGGTGACCTTCTGAATGGGAATCACGCTCATCTCGTCCTTGGGAGCAGTGCGGATGTCGATGAAGGTGCGTAGGCAGTTGTTCTTGCAGAAATTGCAGCGCGTGGATTCGTTGCGGGTGGTGCGGTACTGAATTTTTCGAACTGCATCCAGGCCGACGAACGAGGTCTGCAAACCGTTTTGCCATAGGCGCAGAGACTCAGCGGCCGCACCGATCGCGCCAGATTCTCCGCAGAACTCATGTACGATGATCTCCGGTTTCTTGCCGGCGGCTCGGAAGCTGTTGTGGATGAAATCCACTTCCGCTTTCACTACCGCCATGTTGTTCTGGGTTCCGCCCTGCAGTACGAAGCGTGTGCCCAGCGCAGCGAGATTCGGAATGCTGGCCACATACAGGAACACGTTCTTGGGAAGCACTGCCGCTAGACCTGCAAGAATTTCTTCCGCCCTCCAGCCTTGGCGCTGGAAATTCACAATGTCGGATTGCATGAATACCGCGCACCCGTAGCCAAAAACGGGCATGGACTGGGCGGAGAAAGCCAGATCGGCATATTGTTCAACGCCGAGCCCAAAACCTTCGGCGGTGGACTGCAGGAAATATCCATTGCCAGCGGAACACTGCGTATTGAGTTTGAAATCTTTCACTCTTCCGTTGTGGAGAATGATGATCTTGATATCCTGCCCGCCCACGTCGACGATCACATGTGGGTCCTCATAGAACTTGAGCGCCGACTCGGTGTGAGCTACGGTTTCGACTAAAGCGACGTCTGCGTGTAGGACGTCCTTCAGAATGTCCTTCGCGTACCCGGTCGTGGCTACGCCCAGAACTTCGAGCCTGGCATTCTGCGCTTCGACCTGTCCACGCAGGTTCTCGAACATCTCGATCGTGTCCTGGATCGGGTTTCCGTTCGAGAGCTGATAAGCCTTGCATAGGATTTCGCCGCGGTCATCCAGCAGAACCGCTTTGGTGGAAGTCGATCCTCCATCGATGCCGATAAAGCCGCCAACCGTCTGGCCTTTTTGAAATGCCGCCGGAATAAACTTTTTCCGCCGGTACGTTTCTTTGAACACGTCGAGTTCGCCGTCTTTCGCCACGAGCCCCTTGGCGCCGGACTTAGCTTTCTCCTCCTGGCGGCCGAACTCGATGTAGTACACGAGCTTTTCGTAACCCTGGTAGCAGCCGACGCAATCTTCTTCGCTCTTTCCAAATTCAATCGCGCCCATAGCCGCGAAATACTGTGCATTACTCGGAACCTTGATCAGATCCTCCGGCTTCGCGCCCTCTGGAATCGCAACTTTGCGCTCCTGCCACATGCGGGGAATATTTGCCTGCCACGCCTCCCGCATGCCTTTGATGAAGCTGTTCGGCCCGCCCAGCAGCAAAACGTGTGGCCGCAGCGTGTGGCCACGGGTGAGAACGCTGAGGTTCTGCAGCACGATGGCCTCGAATAGCGAAGCCATCAGCTCATCTGGCGGCGTTCCCACTTTCTGCAGACTGTTGATGTCGGTCTCGGCGAACACGCCGCACTTGCCAGCCACTTTGTGCAATTTGATCCCGTGGTAGCCCTGCAACGCCAGCTCAGCAACCGGTATTTTCAGCTTCGCGTTGATCTTGTCGATGACCGCCCCAGTCCCGCCTGCGCATTTGTCGTTCATCGACGGAATTTTCTTCTTGCGCCCGGTTTCATCATCATCCTTGAAGACGATGATCTTCGCGTCCTGCCCGCCGAGCTCGATCACCGAATACACTTCGGGATGGAGCTTCTCGACGGCCAACGACACTGCCGTCACTTCCTGTACAAACTTCGCGCCAATCTGTTCCGCAATTCCGCCGCCGCCAGAGCCGGTCATGAACATCCGTGTGTTGTGCCGGTTGATTCCGACCTCAGCCTCCATGCGGCGCAGAAATTCCAGAGTCTTCTCTGGCTGCTTGGTTTCGTGCCGCTGGTAGTCCTGCCAAAGAATCTGGTCAGTCGCGGCATCGACCACAGTTGCTTTCACCGTGGTTGAGCCAACGTCGAGCCCTACGAGAAACTGCGTGTGATGATCGTGCGGCTTTTTATAGGGAGCCGGCGCAATCTGAAGTAACTGTGGCGCCTGCTTTTCATGGCCATTCGAATGGTCGTGCATTCTTTCTCTCCGATCAGGTTCGAGCGAGAAAAGTTAAGAGGCCTGCAGCCTCAGGCTGCGCTGCCGGCCAGATCGGCTAAGCAGCGTTGGGAAGAGCGATCCCCGGAACGCGGGCGCGACGCCGGAGCCGGGTGCTCTTGTCCATGCGATCGTTCACATGCAGGATGAACTGCGCCGCCGTGCCCGCAATACCCTCGCGGTGCGGCACGTGGTAGAACGGCCGCTTCAGCTCGGGATGCTCCGCGATGTATTCCCGTATTTCATCCAGGCTCTTGCCGGTGGATTTCAAGCACTGTTCGAACTCGGTCTTGGCTTTTACCTTGGCTTCGCCCAGCGCCATCTGCACGCGGCTGTGCGCGTTCACTTCGCCCTCGCCGGAGGTTTCGATCGGAAGGAAGATCATATCTTTAAACTTGTTCACCACCGCGGATTGCACCCCGTCAGACTGCGAAGAAGGCATGCACCCGAACGGCTTCAGCGCCAGCACCATGTGGCAGAGATGGTGCACGGTGTAGTAAACGTTCTTTCCGACCTCCAGGTGCCCTTCCCCTCCACGAGCAAACTGGTTGTAGAAAGGATGGGCCATCTCGGCCAACTCCGTCTGCGGCACCAGATGATGGGTAATCCCGCCGAGATTCTTGATCGTCCGGTGATACAGGTAGTTCCACATCCGTTCGCCGGCGCCGATGCCCATCATCTTTTTCCGCAATCCCAGATCATTGGCCAGATGCTTTTTCAGCTCCCACCATTGCGGATTCCGGTGCGGACGGTTCACCGGCCACTTCGCCTTCGCATGCGCCTTGGCCTGATACATCAAATACGCCACCCAGGTCGCAATCGGCTCGACCATGACCTGCGCGCCTTCCCGTTCGAGGAAATCGAACATGTGGAAGTTGCCATCACCTTCGGTGATCTGTGCCCAGAATTCGCCCGTGATCTTGACCAGCGGCTTCACTTTGGTGCGGTCCACTTCAATGCTGTCCATCTTCTGCCGCGCCGCAGCCAACGCATTCAGATAGTCTTTTCCCCATAGATGCTCATGCATCTTGCCGAACACGTTGAAGGTGTTCCGCAGAATCTTGTTGCTCTTGAATTTCGGCTTGGCCCAGTCCGGGGCCCGCTCTTCGATTTCAAACGAATCCCGATTTCTGAGATCTTCGCAAAGCCCATCCACCGTCTCGCGAAACACGCGGTCGGTTTCGCCCTTATTCACTTCAAATGGACGAATCTGATAAATCAAATCGTTGAATACGTCGCCCATGTGCATGGCGTTCAGCATTCCAAATCCGAAATCAATGGTGAACTTCAACCCTGGCTCACCTGACGCCGCCTTGATTCCATCGCTGTCCTTGAACAGCAGCACCCGGAAGCCATCAAAGCCAGCATTCTTCAGCGCGAACCGGTACTCGGCCTCGTACATGCCGAAGCGGCACGGCCCGCACGAACCGGCCGTAAAGAAAACATAGTTGTCCAGAATGTCCTTGCGGGGAATGCCTTCCTTCTCGAGGAACTGGAGATATTGCACAAGGTTGCCCACGGTGAAATAGGTCGGATTGCACTGGCCGTTGTTGCCATATTCCTTGCCCGTCTGGAATGCAGGTACGTCTGGCACAGGCAACTTCTCGCAGCGATAGCCGCAGCCCTGGAAGACGGCGCGAATCAGGTCTTCATGCTTCCAGGTGAAACCGCCAAACAGAATCGTTACTTTGCTGCGTTCCTCGGCCGTAAATGCCCTCTCGATCGGCCGATGAAAATGTGTGGGCTGGTCCAAACCAGCGATCTTGCGCAAGCGCATGCGTTCCGCTTCCAGGCGCTGCTTAATTTCCTCGTCAGTGTTGATTTGCACGAAAGTCGCCATTATCTTCCTCCGGCGTGTTTTAGATTTTGACCTGTGAGAATGAGCACAGCACGATGCAACCCAGGCTTACGGCAGCGGGTTGTTGGAACCGCAGAAGTTAAACTGGCAGCAGAAGGGCGCAGGCCTCTTCCTGAGGTTGGTGTAAGTACTTGGAATCCGCGATGTAAAGCCACCGGAAACTCCTACGAACGAGCTACAGGAGGTTCGAGGTTTACGCCGACGAGAATCGTTCAGCAACGATCTCGGGCGCCGGACAAACGGTGAAAATTCTACTCCGGCTTTTGCAAGCGGGAGTGCTAAAACTGCAAGACCGCACTCAATAACCCTAGCATGTTTGTAGCAGAAACCCGCCTTGCGATTCAAGGCCGAAAAACAAATGGACCCGTACGATACGATTTGTTCGCTGCGTCCAGATGTGAGATGCAGCGCACCGATATTCGGATACAGGCCACCGTGAATTTTTCTACCCGGCCATTCTCAATATGAACACGGAGAAGATGGCTTTGGACCAACAAACCGCCCCAGCCGTTATCCCACACAAGGACGCCACAGTGTGTGGCGAGTCCAAACTTTTGGATGGGCATCTAAAGACCGTTGATCGTGCACGATGTCATTTCGCCATTCCGCGCCGCAGGTTCCTTCTTTCTCCTATTACTTCTCGTTTTACTTCTCGTTCATCCGGGCTATGCGCAGGTCGAGCCCTCCCAGGCACAGCCTCGCACTTGGGACCTCAGCCTCTGGGTGGCCGGAGAAACAGGCGAGGAACATCTCAACTCTCTTACCGAAGCGCAGATTCTCACGGCGGGGTTCTTCGTAGGCAAAGTGCTGACGGGAGAAATCGGCAGCGGTTGGAGGCGCGGCCGTTTCGAATACGGAGTCGACGTCATCCCACTTTTTCGGCAATTTCGGCCGCAGGCAATCTACGGCGGCGGCTTTGAACCGGTCATTTTGCGCTGGAATTCCAGCCTGCAGACCCGTCGTTTCGCGCCCTACATCGAATTGGCTGGGGGCGCCATACGCACCAACACCAACTTCCCCACTGGAGATACCTCAAATTTCAACTTCATGGCGCGCGGCGGAGGCGGAATTCAGATATTCGCTAAACCTCATCAGTCGCTTGACATCGGCTGCCGCTGGTCACACATCTCGAATGCCAATCTGGGTGTTCGGAATCCCGAGTTCAACGGGATTCAAGTGAGCTTGGGCTTTCACTGGCTTCGGTAGCACGGCCATTCTGGCTGTGTCCTCGCCTCCGACAACCAACGTCACTGCGTTACGGTAAAACTTTCCGAACTCGTAGCCGTTCCTTCGGCAGTGGTGACTGAGATCGGCCCAGTCTTTGCGCCAGTTGGAACCGTGGCCGTGATCTTGATGTCCGAGTTCACGGAGAACGTACCTTGTACGCCGCCGAATGTGACCTTGGTCGCGCCGGTGAAGCTGGTGCCGTTGATTGTTACTTGGGTGCCGACTGTCCCACTCATCGGGTTGAAGCTCACGATGCCGGGAAGGACGCGGAATTGCCGGTTGCTGGTTAACGCGCCGGCCGGCGTAGTCACAGTTACAAAGCCTGCGGTTGTGCCGGACGGAACGACTGCGGTCAGGTATGTGTCGGAAACCACAGTGAAGTTAGTTGCTGCCGCTCCGTTGAACGATACTGCCGTCGTTCCCGTGAGTCCCTGGCCCAGGATTTCGATAGTCTGTCCTACTTTACCGTACCAGGCAACCATGCTGACAAACGGCTTCAAGCCAACATCGATGCTATAAAAAACGCCCTTAGCGGCGGTGCCGCCCCCGAGCGTGTCTCCGTACAGAACGCCGTTCGTGTTCTGCGCCAGCGTCACTTCGGGGTATTCACCAAATAAAGAACCGGTGGTGTTCTGGAAACTGTGAAGCACGGTGTGGTTGCCTTTTGGCGTGATCTGGTAAATGGTTCCGAGGTTGTTGGTACCGCCATAAACTGTAGTTCCGTAGAAGTTGCCGTCGGTCGCTTGCACCAGACCACCGTAAGGAACATCCCCGTCTTTGCAGCTGGCAAGAGAGCAGAAGTTGTAAAGCACCGTGTACTTGCCGCCCGGAGTGATTTTGAATACGACGCCCTCGCCTAAGAGCCCTTTGCCCCCCACAGACGCTGTCCCATAGAAGTTGCCATCGGAGCCTTGCACGAGACCGCCGACAGGTTCTCCTCCATCTGCACAACCTGCTCGCGAGCAAAAGGCGTGGAGGACGGTGTATTTGCCGGCAGGCGTGACCCTGAAAACGACGCCATAGTTGATGAAGCTTTTCCCGACTGAGCCGCCTGCGAACGTGGTCCCATAGAAATTGCCATCGGTTCCTAGAACCATGGGAGCGGGGGGATTGGCGCCATTAGTTTGATCGAATGTGTAAATGACCTTGTACTTGCCCGAGCGCGTGATTCTGTATATGACTCCGCACCCGCCGTAGTTGTACGTGCATCGTTGCTTTCCGTTTATGAGTCCTCCCTGACTCGTCGTGCCATAGTAGTTGCCATCCATGCCTTGCACCGGCGGGGCAGTGGGCTCGGTTCCGTTGACATTACCAGTGCCGCCCAGGACCTTGAAATCGGTTACCTTGCCAGGCGCGGTCATCTTCCAGATATTCCCACCAAAATCTCCCCCCTCACTCGTCCCCCAGAAATCTCCATCCGTCCCCAGTGTCACGCCGCTGAGGGGCCCGCCTTGGTCCCCGGTTTGCGAGCCGAAGCTGTGCAGCAGAGTCAGCTTTCCCTTGGGCGTGATTTTGAAGGCGGCGCCACCAGCATTGCATCCGCTCCCGAAGGTTCCAGTCGTACTGTACAAATTGCCATCCCGGCCCTGCGCGATGATGCCTGGATTCGACGGGTTAAGCGGGTCGCATCTGACGCTCCCAAAGTTGTAAAGCACGGTATAGGTTTGGGCGTGGAGTACCGTAGCGCTTGCCGCAAGAATGACAACAAGGATCGCAAGGACCTGAATTCGCCGGAAACTTCTGCTCTTCATAAAAACCCTCCTGGATTGGAACGTGTGGCGCTTAAACCACTGGGTTGACGCTTGGGGGGTGGCGTTTAGCCGGGCCTGGGCCCGTAACGGGCAGCAACGATAGCACAGAATGAGCGCCGGGATTGTAAATAGTTGCATAGGCCCAAATCGCACAGACCACGCGGGAACTGCCGTCCAATGCCGGCTTTGCGTGTCCATTTCCGCCGGGATAGCGGGTCGCGTCAAAGCAGTTGCATGGCGCGTCGTGGGCTGATAGCATTTCACTCCCAGGAAAGCTTTTACTCCCCTGCTTTTCCCCGGTTGGTTCCCCCGTGGCCAGCCTCCACTACGCATTGCGCAAAAGCGCAGGGAAAACCGTCATGCGGCTTCGAAATAGTCAGTTGGCAAGCGGCTTCCAGCCGAACGAGATGAATAAAACGCCGGAGGAAAGGCGGGCGCTGGATCAGCTTTTCAGCGTGACCTACGAGGAGCTGCGCCGCCTGGCCTCGAGCGTGAGACGAAGCGATCCCGGCGCCACGCTCAGTCCCACGACGATGGTTAACGAGGCATGGGTGAAGCTGGCGAAATCACCAGGCTTCGCCACGACGTCACAGCTGCACTTCAAGCGGATCGCGGCTCGCGCCATGCGGCAGGTTCTAGTGGAGGCAGCTCGGCGGCGGAACGCGTCCAAGCGCGGCGGCGAGGGAGTCACCGTGGTAGTGTTTGACGACTCGCAGGACCAGACCGCCTCCTGCGGGCAAGACTTGCTCGCACTGGATACCGCGCTGGAAGAGCTGGCGCGCATTCAGCCGCGTCAGGCCATGATGGTCGAGAGTCGATTCTTCGGGGGACTCGACGTTACCGAAATTGCGGCTTTGCTCGAAGTGTCCGAAGCGACGATACTGCGCGATTGGCGAGCGGCCAAGGCATGGTTGGCCCATGAGCTTCGGCGAGCGCAATGATGGCGTGCGGAACCGCAGGGCGACCGTAGAGACGTAGCTTGCTACGTCTTCGCGACCGCAGGAAACGTAGCAAGCTACGTTTCTACAAACGCGCACCAAGCGGGCAGGAGCGACAATGGACAGCACGCGCTGGGAGCGAATCCAGAGCCTGTTTCACGACGTGGTGGATCTTGCCGAGCCTGATCAGCGCGCGTTTCTGAAAACTGCATGCGGCGATGACACAGCACTCGTAGCCGATGTCCTCGCCTTGGTCGAGGAGGACACCCGCGGCGCAAGCCTGCTGGATCGCGACCTAGCCCAGGTCGCGCATCAGATGCTCGACGAATCGCCGTCCGCTTCGCTCCCACCGAAGGAATTCGGACCCTACCGAATCAAGAAGGCGCTCGGCGAGGGTGGCATGGGTGTGGTCTATCTCGCCGAGCGGATCGACCTCGGCAGTCTGGTCGCAATCAAAATCTTGCGTGACGCCTGGCTTTCCCCGGCTCGACGCGAACGCTTTGCCAGCGAGCAGCGCACACTGGCGCAACTCAACCATCCTTCCATCGCCCGGCTATACGACGCCGATACCCTCGACGACGGGACCCCGTGGTTCGTCATGGAGTACGTCGAAGGTGTGCCGCTCACAGAGTACTGCACTGAGCACGCGTCCTCGATCGAGGAGCGGTTGCAATTATTTCGTGCGGTGTGCGAAGCCGTGCAGTACGCGCATCAGCATGCGGTCATCCACCGTGACTTGAAACCTTCGAACATCCTGGTGAAGCCGGATGGAACGGTCAGGTTGCTCGACTTCGGAATCGCCAAGCAACTCGAGAGCTTTGAAACCCACGCGGGTCAGAAGGGGAGTGACCAGACAATGACCGGGCTACGGCTGATGACTCCGGCCTATGCCGCTCCGGAACAGATTCGTGGCGATGGAATCGGAATTCACACCGACGTTTACTCTCTCGGCGTCATTCTCTATGAATTGCTCGCGGGTGAGCTACCCTTTGACCTCTCGAGGCTGACGCCGGGCGAAGCCGACGCAATGATCGTCGGGCAGGATCCCGAAAGGCCGTCGGCAGTCGCTAAAAGAATGATCGAAGTACCGGGCGCAAAGTCGAACCTTTCTTCCGCCAGCAAAACGGCTTGGGCTGACCTGGACGTGCTCTGCCTCACCGCCATGCACAAGGATACGCAGCGGAGGTACCAGTCGGTTGAAGCCTTGATCCGCGACATCGATCATTACCTCAGGGGCGAGCCCCTGGAAGCGCGGGCCGACACTTTCCGTTACCGACTCGGGAAGTTTGTTACGCGGAACCGGCGGGCCGTTTCCGCGGCCGCTTTGGTGTTCACGATTGTCGTCGGATTGGTGGTCTTCTTCACGATGCGTCTGGCGAAAGCCAGAAACGCTGCTTTGGAGGAAGCGGCTCGAACTCAGCGAATCCAGCGCTTCATGATGAATCTGTTTCAAGGTGGGGATGAGTCTGTGGGTCCGAGCGACAGCATGCGTGTCGTCACTCTGCTTAACCGCGGCGTGCAAGAGGCCCAGAGCCTCAATAGCGATCCCAAGGTACAAGCTGAGCTCTATCAGACGCTCGGAACGATCTACGAGCAGTTGGGCAAGTTCGATCAAGCGGATTCGCTGCTCCATTTTGCGCTGGAGCAGCGCAAGTCGGCCTTTGGCCAGGACAGCACTGAGGCGGCGGAAAGCCTGGTCGGACTCGGCCAACTGCGCTCAGACCAGGCTCAATATGATGAAGCCGAAAAGTTCATCCGCCAGGGACTGGAAATGGACAAGCGGCACCTACCGCCCGCGCACCCACGCATCGGGAAAGCGATGTACGCTCTCGGAGAAGTGTTGGTGAATGAGGGCAAGTACGACCACGGCATTCAGGTGCTCGACGAAGCGGTACGGATTCAGTCCGCACCTGGAGGAGTAACCGCCGACATGGCGGAAAGCCTGACAGAATTGGCGAACGCCCAGTTCTACGCCGGCCACTTAGACACTTCGAATTCGCTAAACCTGCGAGTGGTGGCAATAGACCGGCAACTCTACGGGGAACGCCATCCCAATGTTGCCGAGGATCTGATCAACCTCGGCGCCATCCAGACCGAGTGGGGGCATTACTCCGAAACCGAACGCTACTATCGCCAGGCGCTGGACATCATTCAGAACTTCTACGGCAAGGACCATCCTGAGACCGCTTCCGTTATGACCGTTCTCGGCCGGTCGCTGAATGCGCAAGGACGATTTAACGAGGCGGCTGACATGCTGCGAGAGGCGCTCGGCATTCAAGAACGCGTTTACGGACCAATGCATCCGCGCGTAGCCTCGGCCGTAGGCGAATTAGGCAAAGTGGCAATGCAACAAGGTAAGTTGGATGAGGCGGAGGCAGACTTCCGCCGTCAGGTTGACATTTATCGCTCGGTCTACAACGGCAAACACTTCTATATCGGCGCGGCGCTGGTGAACCTTGGAGGCGTTTACATAGAGCGAAAACAGTACGCACGCGCCGAGCGCTCGTTTCGGGATGCGCTCCAGGTTTATGCCGAAACACTTCCTGCAGATCACCTGAATGTTGCGATCGCCCGCATCAAACTAGGGCGTTCCCTCATACCGCAACATCACTATGAAGATGCAGAGATTGAGAGTTCAGCAGGCTATCGGATTCTGACGAAGCAGACGAATCCGCCAGCGAATTGGCTGCAGAATGCGCGCAAAGATCTTGTGGCTGAGTACGAGGCCTTGAAGCAACCGGAGAAGGCCGCGACGTTTCGGACCGAATTGGCAGATGCCGAGAACAAAGCTCTCGACGTCAGTAACAAATGATGATGCAGTTCGCATGTTGTCATTTGAGATGCATTGACATTTAACGCGACCGGGACCTCTTCTTGCAGGCCCCGATAGAGAAAATGTGTGTCAACTGATGAAAAGCAAAGTTTTGCTTCTTCTCGGTGCATCGATTGCACTCTGGGCCTTTGATTTCACTTTCGCTCAAAATAAGGCCGACGCGGAAAACTCCCAGATTGTTGGAGTCGAGAACAAATGGAATGCGGCTTATCAGCGTGGGGATGTTGCCGCTATGGATTCTCTACTGGCCGATGATTTCATTATCACCGTTGAGGATGGAAGCACATTCAGCAAGCCTGGATATATTGCGCACAATGGGAATGCTACGGTGCGCGTGGAGATTTCAGACATGTCGGACCTTAAGGTCCGAATGCACGGCAAGACAGCGGTGGTCACCGGCGCGTATCACGAAAAAGGCACAGAAAAGGGCAAAGCTTACGAATATCGTGACCGATTCACCGATGTGTGGATGAACAAGGACGGCAGGTGGCAACTGATCGTATCGCACTATAGTATTCCGGCCCATCAATGACTACTGAACTCGACGACACAGCTTAGGAGTGACTCAGAACGTTCTGCACAATCCGGCTGATGGCGCCGTTGGGACTAGGCGCATCGGGTTTGAGATTCCAGCGCATCGAGAAAAACAGGCCCAGCAATTGCCCAAAGATCACATCCAGCGGCGGCCTGTAATCATCGGGCAGTTGCTGTGAAGTGTTGAGCGCAAGAACTTCTTCTGCCCACGTGCGAAGGTGAGGACTCGGACTCTGGCATACGACGACTCGCGTCTTCACCAGCCGCTTTCTTCCGATTTCTTCCAACAAGAGCATTTCATATTTCTGCACTGTCTGCTCTCCGGAGAGGAACGACACGAACAAGGTCTCTTCATCCAACGCTGCCATTGGGCCGTGACGCAGTCCGAGCGCCGACTCGGACATGATCTGCGTCTTGCCCGAGGTTAGCTCCAGAAGCTTCAAAGCCGATTCTTTGGCGACGGCTTTGAGCGGGCCCGAGCCAACGAAGCACGCTTTCTTGAAAGGTCCTGCCGCCAGTTCCGCTGCACTCTCCGCGGCCATCCCCAGGAACCTTTTCCCCGACTCCACCATTTGATCGAGGAGGTTTTGAAAAGCACTGGGATTCTCGATGTGCGCCAGACATTGGCCAAAAACCACCATGTTAGAAAAAGAACTAGTCATCGCTAGCCCGCGGTCCTGGACCGCGTCCGGTAGTGAGATCCCGAGCACCTGATTGCAGCCGGCCGTCTCACGAAGCATGCCTCCTTGAACGTTGCAGCAAACGATCAGATGATGAATATCAGGATGAGTCTCGAGGGCACGTTGCAGTACTGCGACGCCTTCAGGACTTTCGCCCGACCGGGAAAACGAAATCCATAGATAGGCGCGACCGGGAACGAGCCAGTCTTCAAGATTGGTGAGAAGATCCGTGCTGGGAACTGCGAGCACCTCGCAGCGCCAATGACGCCGCAACAGTTGGGTCAGAGACCGTCCGATGTAGTCAGACGTGCCCGCCCCGACCAGAAATACCGTCGGGCGCGATTTTGCGTCGTGCTCGAGACCTGCGGTGCGGAGGAAGTCCCTAATCTCGGCGCGGCGCGCCTGGAAGAGCTCAAACGTTGACAGCCAAGTCGACGGCTGTTGCGCAATCTCCGCTGGCGTGTGCAACAATCCCCGGACGGATTTTTCTTCCTCCGGCAGCGCCAAGAGTTGCGACAAGGGATTCATGGTCGATTTCTGCCCGGTGTGGTCGAAGTTCTCACGGTTTCTCCTGGTAACGCTGATAAAGCTCGGGGCGGAAAATGGTGTCGACCGTTCCCGTAACCGCCACTGGGAAATCCTGTTCAAATGCCACGCCTTCGATTCCTTCCACCTTCAGGTGCACTGTATAGTTGGCGGCGTGCGTGAAAGTGTGCGTCACAGCGGCTCCTTCCGCGCTGGTGCCGTCTCCAAAATCCCAGTGATCTGCAAGTGCGGGCACATGATCTGAGGAGCTCTGAGCGGACAAAGCTACGGGCTTGCCAGCCTCGATCTTCTCAGGAATGGCCACGTTTACCAGGGGAGCTGTGGCTGGGATTGAAGTGTCGAGGATTTTCACGACTCGCACAGATTGTGGGGCTAGGGTCAGCGAAAGCGCATTGACATTTTCTGCAATAAGCAAGCCCGGAGTGAAAACGTCGAGTACCTGGTTATGTCCGGAGCCTAGTCCGAGGTCGGAAAGCGAGAACTCGTGTTTTCGCTTTTTCCTAGTCCAGTTGAATACTGCCAGAATCGACTGCCGCTTGCTCTCCCGCAGCAGGAAGATGCTGGGCATTTCGTCCTCGGACGAATAACTCATCAGGTCCAGAGGCGTCGCGGCGTGCCCATAACGTGCCATGTTGAGCAGATCACGATTTTTGACTAACGCCATCCGGTCGGCGTCCGGAAACAAAGTAGGGAGGTCGTCGCCAATCTCAAACATTCCGCCGGAAACTGCCGACAGCGCAATCGAAACCTTTGCCTCCTCGAGCGTCAGAGGCCGCAGCACTCCATGATTCTGGCTTTCAAAAACGATCTGCCGCGAGACCGTGAACGCGTCGGGATCGCTGAGAAAAAAGTTCCGGTTCATGTAATAGCGGGCGGCGATGCCGGGAGCCGCATTGCGGCTGGCTTCGAATGAATGTCCCGTGTCACACGAGATGCGCCCGGCATCGACGATTCCCACGGGATTCAGCATCGGACTGCCGTCTTTGTCCAACAGCACTCCATCTCCAACTGCTTCACGAATAATCTGCAGTCCGATGCGTTGCGCTTCGAGCGCCGTAGTGTTGGAGCGATAGTAATATCCCTCAATCGCGGTGTCGTCCATGAAATCCAGCTTGATGTAGCGAATTCCCCAATCCTTGGTGAGCGTCGTATAAGTATCACGCAAATATTGCTGTGCCGCGGGATTAGTGGTGTCGAGTACGTAAAGTGGATCCAAATTAGTTTTGGTATCCGGAACCTCGGTAACAAAGCCAGCATGGATGGGCTGACCGCTGGCGTTGTGCACAAGCCAATCTTTGTGGTTGGCGTATACGGACGAACGCTCCGAGACCTCAAAGGGAGCGGTCCAGATTCCGGGAGTCAATCCTAGTCCACGTACCCGATCTTCCAGCTTCTTAATGCCATGAGGAAATTTGTACGCGACCGGCGAAGTATAGTCGCCACGCGCATACTGATAACCTTCGTCGATGTGAAAAAAGTTGTAACCGGAATCTCGGAGCTGCGCCGCGAGGAACTGCGCATTAGTGAGCGCGGCGCCTTCGTTGATGCCGAAGTAGTATGCCGTCCAACTCCACCAGCCGATGGGCGTTGGCGCGCTTACCCTCGCATGATGAAGCTTGCGGATGACTTCGCCATAGGATTCCAGTTGAGCGTGATAGTCCGACGACAAGCTGGCCATGACTCGCTCAGACGCGAGACTCTCGCCCGGCTCCAGGGGCAGGCTAAGGTAGATCTGATCTTCCTTCGGCGAGTTCTTGATCGAATTTTGCAGGGCGAGCTCAGTGGTCCCGGTGGAATCAACTTCGTAGCCCGTGATCCTCGCCCGCTTCTCATCCACATGGAGATGCAAAACTGTGAGCCATCGCTCGGAAGTCAGAGCTCCAAGAAACCAGCTCTGGTGGCTGTGCCGGTTGTAGATGAGCTGGCTTCCCACCGCCAGATGCAGTCCGCCTGTGGCTTGCGCAAGATCGTGAATTTCCATATTAGGCCGATCCTCGCTAAAGCTGTCCGACAAGATGCGATCGGAAGATGGCGGCCCGCCGAGGTCGATGAACGGCGCGACAGCCTCCAAAACGCGGATGCTCTGCACTGTGACCGGCGCCCCAGTTGTGTTCTTAACTTGTACTTCGATCTCAGCGGACGCGGGTTGCGAGCGGAGCCGGATGAGACAGACCAGATCTGGCTCGCCGGACTTTCCACTATGCGTGATGGTAAGCTGACGTCCTTCGCCTATATCGTCGGTGATGGATTCTTGAGCTACATGCCGGGGATAGCTATCGGACGACAGCCACCGCTGGTTAATCTGAGCGGCCACCCCAGCCGTGATCGCAACGCGTGAGTTTTCCTTGGACCGGATGGTGTAGTTGCCGCTCGATTGATTCATTTCCACAACAAGCTGTGCGTTCTCGATATTCTGTGAGAAGCCATGGGATACCGAAGACAGAAGGAATGTCGCAACCATAAGCCCACCACGGAGACGGACGGTCGCCGAGACAGCCGGCTCATCGCTCCGACGTAACGATGGTCGCAAGACTCGCCGCCAAACGAAAGCAAACATAATCATTCGTAATATACCGCGAAAACCTTTCGCGTCAAAATCGCGGTTGCGCTATTCGCGGAATTTCGAGTGACAACACCTAGACATCAGGCGGAAACGGCTTCCGGCAGGTAACTAATTTTTGTATTGACTTTGCTGCCGGATCGCAACTAATAATATCAAATCGAAATAATACGAAAGTGGCCGAGCTCGTCATCTTTTCGATCGGGGAATCTGCGATGAACCGCCTCTCGTACCGTTCTTCTGCGCGACAGTCAGGATCTTTTATCCATCTGCAATCATGGCTCGGATTACTCGGCATCGTGATCCTCACTTGCAGTGCCGCGGTTGCGCAGAAAGACACCGGCAGCCTCGCCGGCGTAGTCAAAGACCCAAGTGGAGCAGTCATCGCCGGGGCAAGGGTTGGGATTGCCGACACCGAACGCGGGACCGAACTCGCCACCACCACCAACGCGCAAGGCGAGTTCGTTTTCAGCCCTCTTAAGATTGGTAGCTATCAGGTGACCGCGGAAAAAGCTGGCTTCAAGCGAACAGTCGCGGGTCCGATCGTCGTGAACGTCGACGAGCGGCCGGCGGTAAATATAATTCTCTCGGTTGGCAGTATTCACGAGGTTGTGAACGTCACGACCCAAGTTCAACTACTCCAAACCGAAACCTCCGACCTGGGTCAACTGGTAGATAGCCGTCAGGCAGAAACGCTTCCCCTCAACGGACGCAACTATGCGCAGCTAGCGCTGCTCGGCGCCGGAATTGCCCCCAGCGAGCCAGGTTCTCGCGTCGAGACCAGCTACGGTTTCAGCTCGAACGGCGCACGTTCTCTGCAAAATAATTATCTCCTCGACGGCGTCGATAACAACTCCAATCTGGGGGATGTCCTCACCGGCCAGGCGTACGTCATTCAGCCTTCGGTCGATGCCATCCAGGAATTCAAGGTCCAAACCAACGCCTATAGCGCCGAATTCGGCCGCGGCAATGGCGCTATCCTCAATGCCGTGCTCAAGTCCGGCACCAATAGTTTCCACGGGGACCTCTACGAATTTTTCCGGAACGATGTTCTGGACGCGCGCAACGCCTTCGACACATTCGGCAGGCAGCCCTACCATCAGAATCAGTTCGGCGCGACCTTCGGCGGTCCCATCATTAAAGACCGGACCTTCTTTTTTGTGGATTACGAGGGCTTCCGCGTCGTTCAGTCTCTTCCACAACTCTCAGCCATCCCAACGCCGGCCGAAATTGGCGGAGATTTCTCCTCTTTTCTCACCACCAATGTGGCGCCTCAGGTAGATGTAAACGGGAACGTCCTGTCGGGCACAACGGCGCTCGACTGCGGCGGGCACCCAACCTATTTAGGCGAGATTTTTAATTCGCGTTTAACCCAAGCGTCCGGTCTAAACCCAAGCGGGTATTGTGGCGTACCCATAGGCGTCGATGGGTCCGGAAATCCCACCAATATTTTCCCTAAAGGTCTCATTGATCCGCTGGCAGGTCGCATCTCCGCTCTGTTTCCCTCACCGAACGTCAACTTGAATGGTTCCAACTATCTTGCAGAGCCAAAGAAAACCTATAGCCGCAACAACGCAGACATTCGCATTGACCAGAAAATCTCCGATCGCGACAACCTCTTCGGAACCTTCAGCTACGAGGAACAACCCAGCTTCACGCCCTCCCCGTTTCAGAACGCGCTCGACGGTGGCGCATTCTCTGATGGCTATGAAGACGATTCCTTCCGCAGCGTGGCCCTGAGCGAGACGCATGTTTTCTCAGCCAACCGCGTCAACGAATTTCGCCTAGGCTACAACCGCATTAACACCCATCGTTTTCAACTGAATTACAACACCAACGTTTCCGCGCAGCTTGGATTTCCGGGGGTTCCTTTCGGTCCGAATATAGGCGGGCTGCCGCAGATCAGCATCAACGATGGTACGGCGACTTTGGGCAGCGCCGGATTCCTTCCCGCGATCGAAAAGCAGAACAGCTACATCCTGACGGATAACTTCACTCTGGTTCATGGGCGCCATTCACTAAAGTTTGGCGCGGAAATCCGCCGTGAAGAATTTACGTTGTTCGAACCTGCTGCGCCCCGCGGCACACTTGGTTTTGCGAGCGATTTCACTGACAATCCTGCGTCTCCGACCACGGGTGGCGAGGCTTTCGCCACGTTCTTGCTGGGCGTTCCCGACTCCGGCCAGATCACCAGCCTGCACACGGTTGATTATCGCCGCCCGGTCTATGGCTTCTATGCGGAGGACGACATCCGGGCAACTTCGCACCTGACCCTGAATCTCGGCCTGCGTTACGACTTATTCACTACCGTGAAAGCCAGGAACAATGAGCAGGCGAACTTCGATTTCTCCTCCGCTTCGCTGATCGTTCCGGCGGGCCAGACGGCAAACCTCACGCCATTCCTGGCGGCGAATATCCCGATTCAGAGAACTGCGTCGAGTGGCTTGATTGCACCCGACCTGATTAACTTCGCGCCGCGCCTCGGCATGGCTTACCAGATCACCAATAAGCTGGTGATGCGCGCCGGCTACGGCATTTTTTACGGGGGAGACGAAAATGGACCGTATTCAAATCCCAGCCCCGGATTCAATCCGCCATTCTTCGTAACTCAGTCATATTCGGTTCCATGTTTTTTATCGTCGGCGAATCCCGCTCTAGGTCCGAATGATTGTTCCATTCCTGGCCTCAACATGCTCTTCGAAGGTTTCCCATCGAATGCGCTGACCGATCCCAACACTCCATTGCTCTTTGCCGTCAGTCCGAACCTGCGGACGCCCTACACGCAGCAGTGGCATTTCGGATTCCAGTATCAATTGCCGGCGCAGAGCGTGCTGGAAGTTTCCTACGCCGGATCGCACGGCAACGATCTCTATAACTATTACAACGGCAATCAGGCTGTGCCGGATGCTGTGTTTTGTATCACTCCGCCGAACACGCCGGGCAACTGCCCAACGGCTCCACGCCGACCAGCCAAGGTTTGCGACGACTCGGTGTTTCCGCCGAACTGCAACGGAGTGTTCGACACCGCCATCAACCAGCTACGCTCGGATGGCTACTCCAATTACAGCTCGCTGCAAGTGCGCTGGGAGAAGAATTTTTCCCACGGCCTGCAATTTCAAGCCTCCTATACGTACGCACACGCTGAAGATGACGCTTCGAGTGCGAACCTGGGATCGCTCAATAATGGAGATTTTCGCGATCAGCGATTTCCTTATCTCGAATATGGCAACTCCGACTTCGACATACGGCATCGCTTTGTCTTGAGCTACATTTACCAGCTTCCCTTTGGCAACGGCAAAGCCTTCGGCGGAGGCGCAACCGGCGTGCTCAATCAGGTCATTGGCAACTGGCAAGTCGCCGGCATCGTGAGCGCGCAGACCGGCAATTGGTTCACCATCACCGATGCGCTGACCAATGTCTCTACCAGCGACAGCGGAGGGGGCGTGGGATTCTTCGACGTGCGCCCGAACCTTGTCGGCAATCCCAATGGGAAACCCTGCATTCCCGGGACGCTGTTTAACACCTGTGCTTTCGTGGACAACGCCATTCCATTTACCTTCGGTGATGCGGGACGCAACATCGTTCGTGGCCCCGGACTGCAGAACTGGGATTTATCCGTCTTCAAGATGTTCCCGCTGAACGAACGGATGCGTTTGGAGTTTCGCTCAGAATTCTTCAACATCTGGAACCATGTAAATCCGGTATTCGAGCCGGTGGGCCTGCTGGGAGAGGAACCGCAGCCGGTTGAATTTGGAACTCCGCAATTTGGCTTTGCGCAGGGCGCGCGTGATCCGCGCTTCATACAATTCGCGTTGAAGTTTTACTTTTGAGACAGCATCGGTTTCGAGTGATCACTGCGGCGTTTCCGTCACCCGCACGCCGCAGCATAGACGCGCAGAACACCTCGGATGTGCTCCTGAATCATGTCTTCGGCACTGGCTTGGAGGCCTCCGGATCGGATCAATTCGTATTGCAATGGCAGGTACTGACTGACCAATGTCAGAGGAGGGGGAAAAGCACGAAGGTTGGCGTGGAGTTGCGCCAGTTCTTGCTGAACCGTGGCATCGCCCCAGTAATAGCGGCAACGGTCGCTGTAACTATACATGCGGGACACCCGCGTCCCGTCTTCACTACCGGCGTAATACGAACGCCAGTAATTTGGATTGCGCAGCATGGCGGCGTCGAGTGCTTCTCTGACTTGCGAAATGCGAACTCCGCCGCGATGCGCCAGCCATTCGCGCTCGATCGCACTCAAGGCAAATAAAGCTTCCCGAAATGCAAATGTCAGCCACGGCCCCGCTTTCAAAATTGCGAAATGATCTTCCACCATCTCTGTAAGAGCGCCCGGCTTCTGGTAGTCGGTGGAGTGAGTTTCGTAAACCAGAGCAGGATGTTTCGGCAAGGCGGATGAGAGCGCCTTCGCTTTCTCGCGGTCATAGTCAAAGATCACGTTATCGCCGAACTCCACTCCCGGCTGCACGACGATGCCGATCACTCGGTCCCAGGCAGAAGTAATATTTTGCTCGGCGAAGGCAGTGCAGAACAGCTCCAGGGTGTGGTGCAGCTGATCGACTCGCGTTACGGTGGGAGCCGTCGCCGAAAGCGATTCACCCCCCGGAGCGGGAACCTCGGTGCCGATGACGTAAAGGAGCGGACAAGAGCCTGGCGGCAAATCTTCAAAGGCGGTCTCTGCGGCACGACAGAGGATGGCGGCGCGCTGCGCGACGGTGCGCTCGTCCAGACTACCCGGCCCGTCATCGGCACACGCCATACTTGCGTCGAGATGAATCTTGTTGTATCCCGCAAGCACGCTCGCGCGTACCAGTTCACAGGCATGCTGCATCGCCACTTTCGAAGGCTGATCTCGCCACGGGTACGGACCGAGATGGTCCCCACCTAACAATACGCGGTCGCGAGGAAGGCCGGCCTTCTGTGCTGCGGTGTTAATAAACTCAGCGAATTGAACCGGAGTTTGCCCAGTGTAGCCGCCAAACTGATTTACCTGGCTCGAGGTGGATTCGATGTGCAAAACTGACTCATCGTCGACCGCCTGCAGAACCGCTGCCGCAATGACGCTGGGGTGGGCAGAACAGACCGCATACGCACCCAGTTTCTCACCGCGCCGATTGCGACGAACAATCTCCTGTAACCGCTCAGTTGCACTCACTGAGACTGAATCTCCATTGGAATAGATTGGCCAAACGCGGCCATTGCGATATATTGCGATCAATTACTTTTACTTTCGTTCATTTGGCATTGTCAAGAACACCGCGAACGTGGGGAGGCCTGGAACGCCGATGTCTATCAAGCCGCGTCTGAGTTGTCTTTTGTTATTGAGCATAGCCGCTTATCTCGCCGCGCAGAGCGCTCTCCCAACACAGGATCAGTCCCAAGGCCAAATTAGCTACAAATCCGCCGCCGATGCGGAACAAAAGAAGACCCTTCTGCTGAAGGACTTTCACCCTGTTCCCATGCTGCACGCCCATACCCACAACGTGGACCGCGCCAAATACTACGTGATCGACGTTCACAATCACGTCAACGACGCCATGCGAATTGACGATCACATGCCGCCCGAGCGCGTGATCGAGATCATGAATAACACTAATGTGAAGACGGTCGTGATCCTAACCGGCATGTGGGGAGACAAATTGCAGCGGGTAATCGACGAAATGGTCAAGCCCCACCCCGGACGCTTCATAGTCTTCGCACAGATTGACTGGAGCAAAATTAACCATCCAAACTTCAGTCAGGAGATGGTGGCACAACTTGACGATGCTGTCGCACGAGGCGCCCGCGGCCTGAAACAGTTAAAGGACCTTGGCCTAAGTGACCGCGACAAGTCGGGGAAACTGGTGGCGGTCGATGACCCTCGCCTAGATCCCGTCTGGGAAGAATGCGGACGCCTCGGTATTCCCGTCTCCATTCACGTTACCGATCCCGAAGCTTTCTTTCATCCGGTCGACAACACCAATGAGCGGTATGAAGAATTGATCGAACACCCCGACTGGAGTTTTTATGGGCCACAGTTTCCCAGTAAAGAGTCAGTCCTGGCCGCGCGCGATCGCATGTTTGCCAAGCATCCGCACACGACCTTTGTTGCACTCCACATGGCGAACTGGCCTGAAAATCTCGATTACGTTTCTCATCTGCTGGATACGCTTCCGAACGTGATGGTCGAATTTGGAGCGCGTGAGGCTGAACTGGGCCGCCAGCCTCGGCGAGCCCGCGAGTTTTTTCTCAAATATCAAGACCGCATCATGTTTGGCACGGATAACGGTATGGACGAAGCCATGTATCGCAACCATTTTCGCTGGCTCGAAACTGCGGACGAATACTTCGATTACTGGGGATATCCCGGGCAAGGCCGCTGGAAGATTTATGGCCTGGAACTTCCGGACGCTGTCTTAGAAAAGATCTATCACAAGAATGCGGAGCGCGTCTTCGGACAGTTCCGCGGAGTAGACTCTGTCAAAAGCAAATAAATGTTTTGGCATCGCTCTAGACGAGCGTGACGTGCATTCCTGTTTTCCTTAGTGTCGCAAGGTCGGTCTTTGGAATGCCTCGATCGGTAATTAAGTGATGGACGGCTGACGGTGGCGCAATCGAAGACAAACTGCGTCGCCCGAACTTGCTGGAGTCACACACCGCGACCGCAATCCGGGCAACCTCCATCATGGCACGATTCACTTTAGCCTCAAGCAGGTTCGGTGTGCTCAATCCGTAGTGCACATCGAAACCATCCACTCCCAGGAAGAGAATGTCTGCGTTCAACCGCCTTAACGTCTCCTCTGCAATTGGTCCCACCAGCGAAAAGGAATTCTTTCTCAGAGTGCCCCCCGTCAGAATAACCTCGAGAGAAGAGCCAGAAAGTTCCGCCGCAATATTCACCGCGTTGGTAATGACGGTAAGGTTCTCGAAGTCCCGCAGCGCACGCGCGATCGCCGTGGTTGTAGTTCCAGAGTCAAGAATTACCACCTGGCCTTCCCTCACCATGCAGGCTGCCGCTGCCGCGATTTGCAGCTTCTCCTTGCGATGCAGCTTCTCTTTTTCCCGTAGCGTGGGATCTTCCAGCGCGCTCGGGCGTGACGGCAACGCACCGCCATGAGTGCGGTGAATACGGCCCCGCGACTGGAGAATGTCAAGATCTTTTCGAATCGTCACCTGGGAGGTGCGAAAACGTTTGGCCAACGCACCAACCAGCACACGCCCGTCGTGATTCAACACCTCCAGAATCGATCTGCGGCGTTCTTCGTTCAGCACCGGGCTCAAATCCTATTCCAGTCAGACGGTATTTTACGCTTGACACTGAGGGAAGACGAAACTAACAGTTATGAAACGCAAGCATACGAAAGGTACGCTTATAGCTCACCACGGCGCCATCAGCCGCGTAGTAAAGTATATCGGCATTCGTTCCTGACCGAAGCTCAACACCCAATGAAGTGAGGACCGTTCGAATGATTGAAGTCTGCGTCGTCGGTGAGCTCAACCTGGATCTCATCCTCTACGGACTACCCGAGGATCTGATCCTGGACCGCGAGCATCTGGCTAACAATATGGCATTCACCCTCGGAAGCTCATCGGGAATCTTTGCCCACAACTTATGCGTGCTGGGCACGCGGGTAGGATTCATATCGAAAATCGGGAGTGATCCTCTCGGGAAGATGGCTGCGGAGCGGTTGTCCTCGGCGGGCGTCGATATCAGCCATATAAAGCAAGCCACGGGAAATACGTCCACCGGGCTGACCGTCGTGCTGCCTTACGCCCGGCACCGATATATGCTCACCTATCCCGGAACCATGTTTGAAATGCAGTATTCCGATATCGATATCGATTACCTTCGCACCGCCCGCCATTTTCATCTTTCCTCTTTCTACTTGCACCGAGCTCTCCGCCCGCAAATCCTTAATTTGTTTCAGCAAGCCAAGGAAGCTGGACTCACGACCTCCCTGGACACCAATGATGATCCGGAAAATCAGTGGGCACCAGATCTGCTCGAAGTCCTCAAATACGTCGACGTCTTTCTGCCCAATGAGCGCGAGGCGAAAAACATCGCCCACACGGACGATCTTTCAGAGGCGCTCCATCTCTTGGCGGGACTCTCGAAAATTGTGGTTGTGAAACGCGGCTCCAAAGACGCCATATGCCGCAGCGGCGATGAGCAGTGGAGCCTGGCCCCACCGCCAGTTCAGATGGTTGACGACATCGGCGCCGGAGACACATTTGATGCCGGTTTCATTCACTCGTATTTGCTGGGCACGCCCCTGCAGGACTGTCTGGCCTTCGCCAACCTTGCAGCCGCGTACTCGGTGATCAAGCCCGGAGGCACAGAAGCTTTTCGCGATCCCGTAGGCCTATCCAGTTTTATCCAGAGCCATTCCGATGGCAGACACGTCTAATATCGGCGGAGGAATTCTCGAATGATGAAACACACATCGATTTTTCTGCTGTTGCTGTTGGCTGTTCCTGTTCACGCGCAAGACAAGAAACCTACGACTCTGCGAGACGTATTGCTGGCGGAGCTGCGATCGACGCACACCAACGCGGAATGGTTTGTCCCCGCGAATACGGCCGTCAAGGGTTTGACCGCCGAGCAGGCAAACTGGACCGATGGCAAAGGGAATCACTCGGTCGGCCAGTTGACCTACCATCTGGTGTTCTGGAACCGGCGCAACCTCGCCAGACTCAAAGGAGAGAGTCTGGAAAAATTCGGCGGAGACAACGACGAGACCTTTGACAAATTTGACAGTAAGACTTGGAATGAGACGGTGAAACAGTTCGACGAAGTCATGAACGATCTGGAAAAATGGGTGGAAACTGCCGACGAAGGAAAGTTGAAAGACTCGGCCCAGGTTTTTACTCACATCAGCAGCCACAATGCGTACCACATCGGCCAGATCATCTACGTCCGCAAGGAGCAGGGCTCCTGGGACCCGAAAAACGGTGTGAACTAGAAACGGACCTAACAGTACAGGGACGGATTCCCTAAGGATTGTAGCCGGGGCCGCTAGGCGCCCCGATCTCGTTCCACAACTTTTCCCAATTCCACATTCCGGACATCACCTCTTTCGGCAAGGGGAATCCGAGCTGATGCGCGAGCATACACACCTGCCCGCGATGGTGCGCTTCGTGAGAAAGCATGTAGCACAGCATCTCCACGCCCAGCGGCCAAGGTCGAGCCCAGCCGTCTCGGCGAAACTTCTCGACCCGGCCCCCGGAACCGCCGAGCCCTTCAGCAAGCATCTCCGCGCAGCGAGCGGCGCTCTCGGCCAATCCCGCGCGAGCCTGCTGCGGCGTGCAGTGCGCGCGGTCGAGCTGTCGCGGAACCTTCAGGTGCGGAGCTGTAAGCCTGACCCACTTGGTGCGGACATTGTGCATGTGCGTGAAGATCGCCGCGATAGTGCGCACCTTGCCGGGCGGTTTGGCTCTCCAGACGGTAGGGTCTAGATGTTCGATGAGAACCTGGTTCGTGCGATCATTGGCGGCAAAGACCTGGACGGCGGCTCGTCCGAGTTGAGTGCGAACCTTGGGGTGACGCGTGGTCACGGGTCCATGTCCTTGAACTCGCAATGAAACGAAATGAGATCGGTGCCTAAACTACAGAAAATATGGTAGGCGCGGCAGGAATCGAACCTGCAACCCTCGGATTAGAAATCAGATAATAAGCAGCGTGCTCGGTCGTTTTCAATAGCATAGTAGCACGCTCGGGGCTCTCAGGTGGGCAGAAGCGCTCTCAGGTGGGGCCGAACTTGCAATAAAACTTGCAATAAAAAAGGAAAGTGCTTCGCTCGCTGCCCCAGCTTCGACGCTTAGTCTCGGCTGCGGATCTTGGAGAGCAGTCGCAGTATTTCCAAATACAGCCAAATGAGAGTGACCATCAAAGCGAAGCCGCCATACCATTCCATGTACTTTGGGGCGCCGGCGCGGGCGGCACTCTCGATAAGATCGAAATCCACCACCAGGTTGAGTGCGGCAACAATCACCACTACGATACTGAAACCGATCCGATCATGCCCGAACCATTTATGGCCGCGAAGTGAACGCCGAAGAAACCGACCACAAACTGCAATAGATAGAAGACGAAAATTCCGCCCGTCGCCGCCACGATCCCCATCTTGAATCTCTCAGTGGCGCGGATGATCCCGGACCGATAGGCGAGCAGTAATGCCACCAGCGTGCCAAACGTCAAGCCAACTGCTTGCTCGGCGATGCCAGGAAACCGCATCTCCAGCATGGCGGAGGCGCTCCCCAGTACCAAGCCTTCCAGCAGTGCATACATTGGCGCAGTCACCGGGGACCAAGGCTTCTTGAATACGGTTACCAGCGCAACAATAAAACCCCCAACGCCTCCGACAGCGAGCAGTGGCAGCGCAATCTGAGGAGAGCGTGTGAATAGATTCCAACTCCATGCTGCGCTGGCCACGACGCAGATCAACAAAATCCCAGTCTTGTTAACCGTGCCGGAGATGGTCATGCTGTCGCCGAACACTGCACCTTCCACACGAAACGCATCGCCTGACAACGCTGGATTGGAAGTCTTCATTAGAGCCATTGAAGTCTCCTAAATACGATTAGGTTAGTTAGTATCTACCACATCTGGAAGGAGAATCGAACCGCCAAGGGCCGAAGCCCGGCGGATTCTGAGTTCACCAGCCAGTTCTGAACCGTTCTGAAAATTCTCTACTCTAACTGATTCTTCAACCACTTACCAGCAACTTAATTTGCTCCGTTTTGACCCGATCTGCTCGGTTATGAACATGGAACTACTACAGTTTTACTACAGCGCAATTTCATTGGGATCGAGCGGGGATCTATTAAAAACTTATCGAGGCCTATCGAGGCGCAATGTCATTATTTTCAAGTTGGGCAAGCACAGCGGGATCGCAGCTAAGATTGTTGATGCCCGAGGGGTTGAAAGTCTGAAAATAGTTCCCGTGGAGTACAACCATCAGGTTCGCCCATGTTGACTTGCCTCTTGGCGCAGCCTAACATGCATCGCAAAGAATCCCTCTTCAGCCATGATTGGCCAAACCATCTCGCATTACCGCATCCTCGGGAAGCTCGGCGGTGGTGGGATGGGTGTGGTGTACAAGGCTGAGGATTCCCAATTAAATCGCCCCGTTGCGTTGAAACTCCTGCCCGATGAATTGGGAGATGACCGCCAAGCCCTGGAACGCTTTCAGCGCGAAGCCCGCGCCGCCTCGGCTCTCAATCATCCCAACATCTGCACGATTTATGAAATCGGTCAGGAGGATGGGCGGCCATTCCTGGTCATGGAGTATCTGGACGGAGCAACGCTGAAGCATCGGGTCGGAGGGAGGCCGCTGCCGCTTGAGCAAGTGCTGGATTGGGGAATCGAGATAGCGGACGCACTTGAAGCGGCCCATTCCAAAGGAATCGTCCACCGAGACATCAAGCCCGCCAACATTTTTGTTACCAAGCGCGGACACACCAAGCTTCTGGATTTCGGCTTAGCGAAACTGGCGCCAGCGGGTGATGCCGTGAATCTTTCGGCAATGCCCACAGTCAGCCAGCTGGAACAGCTTACTCGACCGGGCGCGGCGATTGGCACAATCTCGTACATGTCACCGGAACAGGTGCGGGGCAAAGAGCTAGATGCACGCACGGATTTGTTTTCCTACGGTGTCGTGCTCTACGAGATGGTGACAGGCGTTCTGCCCTTCCGGGGCGAAACCTCTGGCGTAATCGCGGAAGCGATACTGAATCGCAGACCAGTTGCGCCCTCCCAACTTAATCCCGACCTTCCTACAAAGCTCGAAGAAGTCATTAAGAAGGCGCTGGAGAAAGACCGGAAGCTGCGATACCAGAGCGCCGCTGAAATCCGAACCGACTTGCAGCGGCTGAAGCGCGACACGGAATCTGGCCGTGGAAGTGTATCGCGTCCAGAGTTTGCGACCGAACCCGTCGCGCGAAAGAGGCGGCTGTGGGCTTTCGCTTCGGCCGCAATTCTGGCCACTGCGCTCGGTGCAGGTGTGCTTTTCCTGCACAGCCGCAAGGCCCACGCCCTTAGCAAGACGGATACCATCGTGCTGACCGACTTCGCCAATTCCACAGGCGACGCAGTCTTCGACGACACACTCAAGCAGGCCCTCACCGTCTCATTGCGCCAATCACCATTCCTCAATGTCCTGTCGGACGAGAGGATCGGCGCTACGCTCCGGCTAATGACGCGGCCAACGAGCACGCCGCTCACGCCTGTCATCGCCCGTGAGGTCTGTCAGCGCGCGGGGAGTAAAGCGTACATCGCGGGCTCAATCGCAAACATCGGGAACGAGTTTGTGCTCAGCTTAAAGGCCGTGAATTGTCAGAGCGGCGACACGCTCGCTCTGAAGCAGGTGCAGGCGGTAGGGAAGGAAAAAGTTCTTGATTCGTTGGGCAACGCGGCCACGAAACTGCGCACCGAACTCGGCGAATCACTCAGTTCGGTCCAGAGATTCGATACGCCCATCGAGCAAGCCACAACGCCTTCGTTCAAAGCCCTAAGAGCCTACAGCCTAGGCATAAGAAACTGGAACGAAAACGGAGAGGTTCAGGCGATTCCATTCTTTAGGCAAGCGATTGAACTGGACCCTAACTTTGCGATGGCTTACGGCTATCTTGGAGCGATGTACGGAATTCTTGGAGAGCAGAGCAAGTCCATCGAGTACCTCCGTAAGGCGTTCCAGCTGCGGGACCGTGTGACAGAATCAGAGAAGTTCTTCATCACCTCTCAATACTACCTTATTGCCACCGGGGAGGTGGAGAACAGCATCCAGGTCAGCGAGATGTGGGCCCAGGCCTATCCGAGGGATACCGTCCCTCACCTCAGCTCAGGGGCTAGCTACAGTATGTTGGGACAATATGAGAAAGCGGTCGCAGAAACCAAGAAGTGTCTCGGCCTTGCCCCCGACGATGCCATCTGTGGCAGCAACCTCATACAGTTCTACGCTCTCCTGAATCGCCTAGACGAAGCACGAGCCACGTACCAGGAGGCTATCAGGCGCAACCCCGACTACGAGGGCCTGCACGCCTATCTTTATGGGCTTGCATTCCTTCAGCGTGACACGGTGGAGATGGAACGCCAAGCGAATTGGGCTGCCAACAAGCTAGGATGGGCAGATGTCCTCTTTTCCTACCAGTCTGACACCGCGGCGTTCTCCGGGCGTCTCAGAAAAGCCCAGGAATTCTCCCAGCGCGCGGTTGAATCCGCTCAACGGAACGCCCAGAGGGAGACCGCGGTTCTGTGGGAGATGAATGCGGCCCTACGCGAAGCAGAGTTTGGCAATTTGGCACGCGCTCACGAACAGAGTACATCCGCGGCGACCAAGGCGTCGACCCGAAACGTGCAGATTCTGGCGGCTCTGGCTTTAGCGCGGGCGGGCGATTCGACACGAGCAGAGAGAGTGGCAGACGAGTTGCAAAAGCAGTTCCCGTTGGATAGTGTCATCAGCGGCTATTGGCTGCCCACCATCCGAGCAAGCGTTGAAATCAATCGAAGTGACCCTTCCAATGCCATCGAGTTTCTCAAGGCCGCAGCTCCGTATGAGCTAGGCTTGGTATCGAACCTCGAATTTGGGGCTCTGCTTTATCCTCCCTATGTGCGCGGGCAGGCGTATCTGCTTCTTCATGAAGGCACCGAAGCGGCAGCAGAGTTTCAGAAATTTCTCGACCATCGCACGCTGGTGGCGAACAACCCCCTCTTCGCGCTCGCCCATCTCGGCCTCGCCCGCGCTTACACGCTATCACGTGATACCGCGAAGGCCCGCACAACCTATCAGGATTTCCTCACACTCTGGAAAGATGCCGACCCCGACATCCCCATCCTCATCGCCGCGAAGGCCGAATACGCCAAGCTGAAGTAGCAGGGTCACTCCCAATAAGTCCCGATGTGGGAAGTTAACCGACAATGAATATCACGGGGTGTTTAGCTAGCTTTCGGGCTGGTCAGGGCGCCCGAATTTGACTTCACCTTTCCGTGGGAGCACAATCGGAGCCACATCAGGAGCTTGCGCATACTGACATCCTTATTTTTGTAGTCCACGGTAACAACGCATACTGCTCCTCGATGCAGTCAATCAGAAAATGCAAAATACGTGCTCTTTATCGGTGCCAAGGAGGAGATTCGCTATGCCTAAAAAGGCAGTTCCTCGTAAAGGAAAACTTCGCACTTTTGTGGAGCGGGTCAATTCAGATCCTCTCGTGCGCCTGCGGTTCCTAGTAGATCCGGCTCACGCATTGGAAGAAGCAGGTATCCAGCTCAGTGAGGAATCCAAGTCAGAGCTTCAGACGCTTGTGCACGAGTTTCTGGAGAGCTTTCCCAACATCGCTCTCCTCCCTACGGGTCTTTTTAGTAAATCGAGAGAACGGGCAGTATTGCCGGCAGACGCAGGCACTGGAAGTTGCGGTGATTGTAAGGAGAGAATCGTCGTTATCTGAGCTTTACGACTCCTAAGTGTGCGCGCGGTCATTCTTGTCTTCTGGACACGAACGGGCCTTGAGCAAGAACGGAAGATTGTGTCTTGACAATCTCAGTGCAGGAGGACAGTCATTACCCCGCCCGACAGCTCAACCGAGGCACGATCAGAAGGGAGTCTTTACACCGACTTCGCACCGGACGTTCGGTGGATACAGGAGCGCATCCGTGCGGAGACCGAGACGTTACCGGCAGCGGTACAAGGCGTGACGCAGTATTATGTGACACAGCGAATCAAGGTCTTACATGATGGGGATCCTATATGCTCAGCTCACCATCTTTCCCCCCGGCCGATTCCGTATTTAGCTTTCTGGTTCGCACGTGCTTTCGGTATTGAGGACGTTCAAGTAAGACGTTTATTGGGTCTGTCTCTCGTTTACGTGTGCCTCAGCGCCTCTCCGCGCGACGATCTCTTGGATGGATCAGGTTTTGCTCCGCATCAACAGACGTACTTGACCGGATGGTTCTGGGAAAAGTACTTTGTTGTACTAAAGAAGCTGTTTTCTGCCGAGTCGCCAATTTGGTATGTCCTCTCGAGATCCACATCTGACTGGGGACGTGGTGAGCGCTGGGCGCTCTATCAAAATCGACATGGGACGGCTAATCCACTTTCAGCGAATTTTCTTCGGAACACGTCAAGGTATTTGGTCGCACTGATCTTTCCGACTCTCGCTGGTGTAGCGTTTTTGAGCAACCGACCTCAGAAGGTGAGTACTATCAGACGGTTCGCCTGTTACTACTGCATGGGCTGGCGGATTCTGGACGACTTGCGAGATTGGCAAGATGATAGTCAAGGGGCAGATATCGATGGCTCTTCCGTCCTGTCGTTTCTAAGGATCCGAGCGGGGATTCCGAGAAGCGTGCTGCTAACAAGGGAGTTGGCCGTGACTTTATTTTCAGACCAACTGGTTGTCGGTCAGATCTATTCGGCAATGGCACGATTTTACCTCGCAGCGAGACGTGAAGCCGAGAGCCTTCAGGCAGATTATGTAACGAGATTTATCGAAGAACAACTCTTAGGACATAAAGCAGAGCTGGCGGGAATGGCGGCTGAAAAGGCCAAGTTCAGAAACCGTCTAGCGCGATTGCTGGAAGCTGAAAATGGCATCCAAAAGCGTGTCTCAAATAAGAATTCTCGCGAGAAGCGCGAATGGGGGGAAGGCCGATGAGAGCGATTGACAGGGGCTGTAGCCGACAAATTCCGAAACGTTGAGAATGCTCCGCTTTGGATGAATGACGGTCCAGAAGCTGCTTCCAAGTTAGCGAGAAACCCGGAGTGACGGACGCCTACGAATCCTCTCAACTAGTGACTTCGATGCAGAGACGATGGAAAGGGAAATACTGGAACATACTGCGGCTTTGAAGGCACGCACTCGTCATTACCCGACTTACCCCGACTTGGTAGCGGACTCGAACCTACGACCTACGGATTATGAGAACACAGCAGGGAGTTGCAACCGTTGTGAAGGGTCACTACTATATTCGATTCTTCAACCACTTACAACCTCGTCTGTCTTGTCAGTTGTGGATTCGATTTGATGGGATCTGATCCGTCCATCATTACAATTTCATTACACTCGTGACGCTTCAGCTGTTGAAACCTGTTGGCCAATCAGGAAAGACTATGGAACCCGCACCAAGAGCGGCAACCAGCTTTCCGGCGATTGCATGGAATAAAGCGAAGCTTTTCGCGTGTCGCTGTTCACTGTAACTTCGGCGAAGCCGTCGATGCAGTTGAAACTCGCAGTGGTATCAATGTAGCAAGAGATGTATCGATTCTATGCGGTCGGACGCCAGACACTACCGAACCTGTTACCTTGAGTATGCCGAACCTCGGGATGTACGCGAAACCCGTGTTGCGGGCGAGCGAGGAACGGAAGGCTCTGAAGTCCTTCCGCTACTTGAACTCCACGGCGGACGCGGCACGTAGCGGCTTATCGCCCATTGAACGGGTTCAGCCCTCGACTCATTCACCAGCGGTCCACTCGCAGAAGTCGGCCTCGCGCTTGCGTGACCGGCCTTTGCGGCGATGTTCGACGTCCTGAAGCCCTGCGGAGGTCGAGGCTCGTAGGGCCGCGTGGGCGTAACCACGGAGTCAAAGGGTATTCCCGGAGAAGGTTTGGTCGCCGTCTTTTCCCAAACACCATCCCCCGGACCTTGTATCTTGTGACTCGCTGGCGTCTGCTTATTCCGATCCATCGCGCTCTGCGCATCGCCTGTTGTGTGGCGTTCTGACTTATGAAGCGATGCTGCTTGCGTTCCCTCAATCCCAGGTATCGCTGCTGGCGGATCCGCCCTGCTGGCCCCCGCGGGCGAGACCGTAGCCGATCGGACGGTGCCACCCGCGGGCTGATCCCCATTGCGCGCAGGCATGCTTGTCCCGGTGGCCTGTCCAGCGCAGGAAACCCCAGAAGTTAGAGCGAAGTCTTCGCCCGCGGGAACCGGGTCATGCGATTCAGCATTCCTCGAACTTCTGGGCTTCAAGTTTGCGTTTCGGGTCGAATCGGAGAGCTGAGTTCGCGAAGCCGCTTTTAGGTAACGAAAGAAACGCGGCTGTCCACGCGTCTGCCAATAAGGTGAATCATAGAATTCGACGCCACGCCCCGAAAGCATCGCACTGAAGAAGGAGTGCTGCACCGGACTAATCACGATTCCGACATGTCCGCGCCATACCACCAAATCACCCGGTTGCGGATGCTGGACCCGATGAAACTCTTTGATGCCTCGGTAAAGCTCGGAGGAATTCGAGTAGGAGTACGTAAAGCCGGCCCGTTCATAGATTGCGTGTACCAGGTTTGAGCAGTCGGCGTTGGAATCTGAGGGCTTGCGGGATTCTAGCGCGGCGCCAATGATCGCGAGCCCCTGATCTGAGCTCACAAGCCGGGGTGCAATGGCTTCGGAAGATCCGCTAATTGTTCTGTGATCCGCTTTTGAACTTTCAGCGTTCTGTTGCTCTGCCGAAGTACGCGAAACGACTGCGCACAGCACAAGAAGGAACCCTACCCTTTGCCAGCAGCGGGAATGGATTTTGATCGTCATGAAAGCTAAGGTCTAGTTCGTCATAACAGAGTCGAACCCCCTTGGGATGGAATAGTTCTGGTGAGCTGATTTTATCCACCGTATGGCTTTTGATTTACGTATCCGCTCGTCACTGGGGAGTGGGGCGCCAACGTCAGAAGCTGTGGTGTCGAGGTAAGGAATTGAACGGAGCTACTAAAAAACTGGCGGATTTTGAGTTCACAGGCGAGTACTGAACCATTATGAAAATTCTTTACTCTACCTGAATCGTTAACTCCTTACCAGCCACTTGATCTGCTTCGTTCTGATCCAATCTGCCCGGTTCAGGGGGTGCGATTTATCGAGCAAGGCTGCGAACCTGATCCCCGGACTAAGAAGAAACGCGCTCAAATGCTGGCGCGAGCCCTTCGCAAGCTTGGCTACGAGGTTGCAATCACACCCATAAACCCGGTCACCGCCACACACGGGTTGCAAGTGTAGGAGGATTTTCGACGGAGTGCTATGGCCTGGGGTTACATCAACAACGAGCACGCTCTCCACATGACAAGCTTACAAACGGCCCGCTAGCCCCGCCTCAGTTAACCGTTAACACGAGTACACTGCTTTTGCCTCCGCTTGTGCAACCTAAATCTCCGGAATTCCCGCTCGGAGTAAGCACACTCACGTTCACCGCTCCAGGACCGGAAATCACGCTGGTCGTAAGCAGGATTGTCAGCTGCTGGCCGCTGACAACAGTTGCGCTCAGCGCCTTGCCGTTGATGACAACTTCAGACGACGAAACAAACTGGCTACCATTCACCGTGAGCATCACGCCCTGCTGCACCTGAGCAAAACTCACCGTGCTGGGGGAGAGTGACCCGATCAGCGGCGCGGGCCTGGCGCTGCCGCACAAAGGGTTTAGCGTGTTGTTACAACCTGGAAGAAACATTACGGCGAGCAGGGCCACAAGCGATAGACGGGAAGACATATAGCGCTCCTTTTTGGACCAAACCCCGACTGGCGCGTGGAATGGTTCGAGTACGAAACCTGCGCTCACGAACCGGAGTCACTCTGGGTCTGCTGTTGCTGAACCCCGGATGCGAAAGGAAGTTTCGGTCCCTCACAGACAATTTTGCCGCCTCTACGCTCGTCGTGGGTCATGCGCCGCCCACGAAAATAACTCGCAGCGTGCCGCCCGTCGCGGGCCGTCGTTTATTTTCATAACTTGCCTAATTCTAAAGAGTTTGGACAGCATCAAAGACCAGTCTCACAGACAGGTGGCGGCCAATGAGCGAACGACTTATTAGGCTGACGAAAAAAAAACAACTTGCTCTATTGCACGGTCAAATTCATGGGGTTAGACGGAGTGTTGTTGTTGCAGTCTTCGCGAGCTACCGTGTAGCTGTAAGAGCCAGGGGGGCCGGCTATGGTGCACACGGCTCCTGATCCAAAGAAAGGTCCGCTGCCCGTAGTGCAGGGGCTGGCGCCGCTGGCGAATGTCGCACCATAAGAACTGGGAGGTGGACCCAGCGCTGTCCACTCAATCACCTGCTTAGCGGAAATCGGAGGATGCGGAATCTCAATCGTGACAGCCTTTTGATTGTTGTCGCAGCCGATGTAGATCAGAACATCGGCCGGATTCGAAGCGTTGTGTGACCCAACACCTCTATTCGAACTTGACGCCACTCCTTTACAGCCGGTGCAACCTCCTACTTGAGCGAAATGAAACGGACCGTTACCTCGGCCAGGGGTAGACGGCTGAATTTGATATATGTACGTCCCACTTTGCCCAACATGACACAGCACTCTAGTTCCCTTGAGCGAATCGTCGCTTTTGCATGGGCTGCCATAAGGAAACTTTATCTCAAACGGGACAGAGTTTGGGTCTTGGACATCCCATTCCAGGGTATCGCCCTGGGCGGCATAGATCGACGCCGTAGTTAGGTTGTCCTGAACTGCAAACGAGACAGTCTTATGACAACCGGCAAGCGCATTGCACATCGCGCAGATTACACCGACGAAGAAGAGCGTTCGATTTTTCATAAATGGTCCTCCTTAAACGTTCCCTACTCCCGGTTAGTTTCGTTTCTCGGGAGCAAAATCTGATCGCAATAGTTCCTGATAGCGCGGGTCCTTTTGAAGCGATAGCAGGTCAGGGGTTGGCGCAATTTGGAAGCGGGTTGCGCCTTTGCGGAAGCAAGTGGCGAGTGTTGCCAACGCCTCATCCCGCCTACCCAGAAGTTCAAGAATCCTCGCTTTGCTTAGCTGAGAATCCATGTCATCCGCCCCTAGCAACTCGGCCTTCTTGATGAGTGAAAGAGCATTCTGAGAACCATCCGACTTGACCTGGTACAGCGCAAGCAGCATCCAGGTTGGGCCATCGGCTGGATTAGTTTGAAGATGCTGCTCCGCCTCCTTTGCAGCTCGCAGATAGGCGCCTTTCGCTTCTCTCCGGTGATTGCGCAATGAGGAATAGCAATCCCCGAGTTCCAGCCAATTTGAGTCGTTCGTCGGGTCCAGTTCCACGGCTTTCAACGCAAACGGAAGGGCCTCAGAATCCTTGCCCTCGGAACGCAGGGCCAAGGAGGTGTTTGACGCAGCCATTCCGTTAGGCTTCAGAGCAAAACTCTTTTTGAAATTTTCGGTCGCTGCAGGAAATTCGCCGATTTGCAGATAGATCGCGCCAACGTTGTTAAAGGCCAATGAACTCCCTGGGGCGGCAAGGCAGGCATTACGGAAGGCTTTGATCGCTTCCTGATACTTTCCCTGTCGGTTCAACACGACTCCAAGTTCGTTGTAAGCTAGCCAATAGTTGGGGCGCTCCTTCAGAACTCTGCGAAACGTCTGTTCGGCATCCCCCCAGCGATCTAGACGGGTATAAATCTGAGCTTGCCATACCAGCGTTCTTGCGTTGCCGGGATTGACTGTCAGCGCCTTGCTAATCTCACTCAGTGCGCCTTGCTCATTTCCGGTTTGTTCTAACACCGATGCGAACGCAAGATGCCCATCCACGATGCCGGGGGCCAACGCTAGCGCAACCTCGCAGTTTCTGCGAGCAAGGTCGAGAGCCGCAGGATCGTGGTGCAGGGCATATAGGCGACCAAACGCTATCGCCAAATTCGCATGAGCAATTGCGTAGCGCGGGTCTAGTTCCGCTGCCTCCTTATACTTTTCTATGGCCGCGGAAAGCCCACTGTCGTTGGGGTGCTTCATTAGGGTCTCAGCTGCCTGGAAGGCCGTATAGGCAGCCGCAGACTGCGTTCCCGGATCCGATTGTTCGCTGCTTTGCAGGTAGTGGCCTAAACTGAGGAGCGATGCCGCAGCTAGAACGGCTTTGCCGGGCAGCGATGTTATCTCGGCAAGAGCACAACTAAGCTTCTTCTGCCGGAGTGGTTGACCGGCTACGGGGTTAAGTAATCGCAAGAAAAGCTGAAAATGCCCCGGGCTAGGCTGGCCAGAGGCAGCTAACACTAGATTAGCTCCGAGAGGATCGGAAATCTCCTTCAATCGAGTAGCCGACGCCACCTCCTGGCTTACCTCCTCGGGCAAGATCACAAAGAGATCCCGATCAAACTCCTCGACGCGTGCGAGTTCACTTCTGATTGCACCGAGGACTCCCGTCAGGATGGGCGTCAGCTGGATATCAGATGTTTTCGGCCAGTTCAATAGGGCAACGAATCGCTTCCGGGGCAAAGGGTGCAAT
Organism: uncultured Acidobacteriota bacterium; assembly: GCA_963832245.1. Classification (GTDB taxonomy): domain Bacteria; phylum Acidobacteriota; class Terriglobia; order Terriglobales; family Acidobacteriaceae; genus JABDBE01. Next base: position 350,658 of record CAWHTG010000002.1, on the reverse strand, counting down.
AGGTTATCGAATTCATCCCTTTTCCACCATGTACCTGCAGCGATCGCACAGGCAGTGGCCGCCGTAGTGGCGGCAAAATGCCGGCGAGTCCACAATCCCGTTGTTCGATAAGGGGAGTGGCCATACGCCGGCTTCGGATCGAGCACATTCAGTGCACGCTCAAATGCTTGGCATCTTCGCTTCGGATCATAGCTGAGGCACTCCGTTACCAGCCGGATGCAAAACGAAGGTATTTTCTTGGAATTCAATCGCGGACTAACTACAACGGAGGAACTATGCTGTGCCACCGTCGGCCTTTGACCCGTAAAGATTTCGTGAAGAACAATGCCGAAGGCGAAAAGATCGCTGGCTTGCGTAGGCGGGTGACCCTTGAACAGCTCTGGAGCAATGTAATCGGGCGTGCCAGCCACTCCGCCTGAAAAAGTAGTTCCCGTCTCATACGCGCGAGCTAAACCAAAATCAGTAATCCATAGTCGGATATCACGACCGATCCCATCGAGCACGATGTTGTTAGGTTTAATATCCCGATGAATGATGCCGGCAGCGTGGATCGCTGAAAGTCCAGCAGCCATCTGTTTGAGGATTACCAATGCTTCCTCAATCGATATTGGGATGGCTGCATGCAGGCGAGTTGCCAAGGTTATACCCGGCAGCAGCTTCATCGTTAGGAACAAGAAACTAGGGGGTGGTTGCTCACTGTGAAAGATGGCATAAATGGGACACAGATTCTCGTGGGTAACTGTTTGGGCAAGCAACACTTCCCTTTCGAAACGATTCTGCAAGCTACGATCACCGGCCATCTGAGGGAGGATTGTCTTGAGTGCAACGTGGACGCCTTGCAGGAAGCGATCCTCCACCTCATACACTTCGCCCATGCCGCCTTTTGCGATAAAACGGATAACTAAAAATCGATCGATTAGTATCTGGCCAAGCTCGAGTCGGCCCGCAGGTGTCTGAGTTGGAGAAATTCCATTCCGATCAAGGCGACTAGCAGTTTCGGCCATGGGAATGGTCACCATCGCTTCGTTCGGAATATCCAGAGGTCGGTGCTGAAGATAGCCGCCGGCACGAGAATCCGCAGCTAACAAACGCTCAACTACTTCTCTCAGTTCCGGATCGTTGCTGCAGGTTTTATCGAGGAAGGCATTCCGCTCCGGTGGCTTGAGTGCCTGGGCGGCCTCGAATACTTGCTCCACCAACTCTCGTTGACTAGCCATAACTCCCAGTCCAACACAGCGCCGATTAGGGAAGACCCAGACAGCTACCCGTTAACAATAAACAGCAGACTGAGCTTATTCCGGTTTCCGGGGTCTGGTACAGGGATAGCAAGTCTCAATCCGGGATTTCAATCCAAAAGGATTTGGAATCGCGCCTGCTTCGAGGGGACCTCCTCGAAGACTATTGAGAATTTACTGAGCTTACACCACTCGTTCTGCCTGGGCAATCTTCTTGCCCTCCCCGACAAATGAGCCCGCAGAGCAACAAAGACCCGAATAAATTGTCTCCGCAGATTAGCAGCTGTAACGTGCTCTCTACTGCTTTCGCAACCAGGGTTTGCGGTGCTTCGCCGACATTGACGTTAAGGAGGCCGTGCTCGCTCCGAAGCCCATAGTCGCGATGCCACTTCTCCATCGAGGCGGACTCAGCTTCACATAGGGCCGACAAATCTTTTGTTCGCTCGTGGTCACCGATCAGACATGGAGGGGTTTTGGTCACCGTTTCCGAAGGGGAATCGTCCCAGCTTCGATACAGAGACGCCGAAGAGGCATCGGCTGTAACTGCTTTACCCGTGCGGGTCCGCTAAACCCTCGTTAGGTGATACGCCTTACAGACAAGAGCGACGGCACTCGCGTAAAAACTACGTTGATCGGTTCGTCGTTTTCTCCTTTAAGGATCCGCGAGTCGAACCAGCCTCCCCGGCTCTTCGCAATAGCACTCATTGACCAGAAGTCCCGGTCGGACTCATGTTAGAAAACTACAGTTATCTAACACCTTCGATCTCGATGCGCTGGCCTCAGTGTTTACGCGACTAAGATTAGCGGATTTGGGAGGGTTTTCTAACAACCCGCCCAACCTTACCCAAGCGCATCGCAAATTCCCAACCGCGTGGCGAGGGGCAGCGACGAATTGGGGTACGATGATTCCTTCACATGAAATCCGCAGATAGCAGGCTGCTCCGCCTGATCGCAGTGTTCAAGCTGCTAAAGGCCGTTCTTTTGATCGCGGTCGGCGCAAGCGCCCTCAAGCTGCTTCACCAAGACGTGACGAGCGTGCTCGAACATTGGGTCGCGACGCTTGGCTTAGATCCGGGCAAACAGTACGTCGCTAGGGCACTTCAGAAGGCCGCCAACCTTACGCCAAATAAGATAAAAGGGTTTGGAATGGTCAGCTTTATTTACGCGGGACTGTTCCTCACTGAAGGGATCGGTCTTTGGCTGGTAAAACGTTGGGCTGAGTGGTTCACCATAATCATCACTGGGTCGCTCGTCCCCGTCGAGCTTTACGAGATACACCACCATCCAAGTCTAGTGAAGACCCTGGTGCTCCTTATCAATATGGCAGTGGTGGGATACCTTCTTTATCGAATTCGGAACGAACGCCCGGACCTGAGCTGACCGACTTCGTCAACTAGAATGAGCCGCTGGCCGCGGCGATGGTTTTGAGCGGCGTGGACTCTTGCTCAGGTGTTTCAGCGATTCGCAGAAACATCTGATGCGAGCCGCCCACAATCGGTAACCTTCTCCCACCACTTCTCAGGCGTCATCCGGAAGGGTTCGAGCTGCGCCACCAAGTGTGGGCTGGGCCTCGTAGTTACGTACAAGCCCTTCTCCCATGAACTCGTCTTGGTGTAGCCCATCGCGTCCGCCACGGTCACGGCCTCAGGGTGCGTGGCGGCATACGTAACCGTCCGGGCGGGATCTTCCAAGTACCAGACATAGGCGATCAACAAGTTCGGAAACTTGGCGTACTTCCGATCCACCGAGAACGAGCCGCCGATGGCCGCCTTAAGCTGGATTGGACAGGCCGAGAATCGGGTGACCTGGGTGCCGAGGTCGGCGTAGGCAATCAGGTCGATGCCGCGGTCCCGCGCGGGAATAGCGACTTCCAGGTTGGCGCGCAAGAGCTCGGCGATGAGGCGGTGCCGCCCGAGCATCTCGACCAGCTGAGCATCCATGCTGATTACACACTGTAGGTGGGTCGCACAATTGTGTGCAATAGCCCAAAGTCAGGGGCGTGGCTCGCTCAACAACCAGGAGCCGGAGCTCCTCCAGTCCCCAAGCCGCCTTCGGTGCGGTGCTTCGGAAGCTCCGGCAGGAAAAGGGGTGTTCGCAAGATTCCTTCGCTCACCAGACCGGCTACCACCGGAACTACGTCGGGCAGCTGGAGCGCGGGGAGAAGAGCCCTTCCTTGAATGCGCTGTTTGACTTCGCTGGAAGCTTCGGGATGAAACCATCCCAGCTGCTTCGACTCATGGAACGCGAGATTGCCAAGCGGCAATAGACGTATTGGCACGTCTGTCATTCGTTCTTATCTTCGCGGGAGACATCTTCCTGCCGACAACTCTTTCGAGTGAATCTAGTACTCCGATCATTTCTTTCTTCGCTTCTTGCGAACCGTGTCATTTAGGAAAAGCTGAATGTTGATCGCTGCGATTTCAACGGGAAACCAAGCGGCCAGTCGCCCAATAAATGCACCAACAATTTGATCGCCCTTATACGTTTCAGCGATGAGTACGCCGTTGGCGTCCCGGATTCGCAACCGACCCGCATGAGCGGGCATCACATGTCGGAGACGAGATTTCTTATTGTCTGCCCAAACAAAGGTTCTGGCCTCATTGTCAATTTTCTGACGAAGAATGTGGTATATATTCTCGTCTCCGCGAGGAATGATCTGAATCCTGAGCATTTAATCTCCACCCACTTGGCGCGTCGAGGATAATATACCCCCGTTCGATCGGCTTCAAGGATGTACCGCGTACACTTTTGCAATCGGCACCCCGTCGGTTATGACGCCGAATGATTTCCTTGAAAACGTCCCCTTAGATGCCATTCGAAGTATCCCGCTGTGGCTGAATTCCACGCGTCACAAGTTCGCCCGCGAAACCGTCGAAGTACGACTTTCACGGCCGGAGAAGAATGAGCAGCGCTGACTAATATCCGTCCACCTTCGCTCACCGCGACGAGACCTCGTTCGTAGAGGCCATCGCACCCGAGCAGGCACATGCTAGAGACGATGTTTTCCGCGTCCAGCCGTTCGCGTCGAGAGCACTCGCTCCGTGGCTTCAGGTGAGCGGCGACGAGGAGAGCAACTGGCAGGCGCCTGTTATCGTTCACAACGAGTATCACCATCCGAATCGTCAAGCCAGCAACTTGACGCACGAGGTTTCGCATTCGCTCCTTGAACACGAGCCGACCCCGATCATAAGCGCGAACGGACAGCGGTATTGGGATCCGCAGGTCGAGGAAGAAGCGACCTGGCTCGGCGCCGCTCTGCTGGTCCCTAGGGCAGGAGCCCTTTCGATGGCAAAATCCGATTGGACGGTTCAAGAAATCGCCGCTCACTATGGGGTAGTCGGAGCCTCGCCGGCAGTCATTCCCGCGCGACTTGTTCTGCTCGTGCCACCAGAAGCGGTTGGCCGTTCGACTTCTGGGCTGAGAACAAATCGGGAGCAACGCCCGGGGACCGCTCCACTCCATTAACATGGACATGGATGAGTGGCAGAGCCTGTGGCCGCTTCCTAAACCTGAGCGAGCCAGGCTTCGCATGTTTCGGTCATACCCAACCATCCTAAACCGTGAAGCAGCCCAAGGCCACGGCTCTTGAAGGCTCAGGTCCGTCCATCTGCCCGAGAGATATCCGTTCAGTTGAGAGTGTGGCGTGCCGTTTGCTTGCAATTAACTTGCAATAGCTTCCAAATGGGGTTTACAGAGTCAACTACTTACGGGGAGCATCGGATAAGGAATCTGAGCCTCTGAATCCAGAACATATGAGTCATACTCGAACTCACCCGGGATTACTTCAGAACAGCCCGTGACTTTGAAGCGCCCGTCGACCATTTGGCGGCTGAGTTCCTAGAAGCCGACTTCTGGCCAAGAAACTTCCGGCATGTCCGTCATCCATTCCAACGCTCAGCTAGGCCCGAGTCCACACTTCGACTATCGCGGTGATGTAATCGCATCTGATGCTAAGCGTCTGCGATTCTGGAGCCGGCTTCGTCGCGCTCCCACGGCTGTGCAGGCTCACCCTCGGGGACTGGCCGGATGTCCGGATTCTGCATGATCACGCGCGCACAGGTGTTCCATCGCAGAATGGCATCGTCGTTTCCGGGTATCGCAAAATTCATGGCTTTCTCATAACGTTCCATTGCTTCCCGCAGAGCGTGATATGCGGATACGCCGGCTCCAGCGCCGCCGTGACGAATGCGCGCATTCCCCAGACGCTCCCAGATGATGCCCTCGTAGTAGGCTCGCTCGTAGTCGCCTTTAATTTGTGTGAGAACCTCCTGTGCGGCTTTCGCATGCACCTGCGAGTGGAATTGGTCGGTTCGCGCGAGCAAAAGCGAAATCAGCGCCTGCTGATGGTTGGGCACGACGGCCAGAATGTCGAGGCAAATGCTCTCCGCGAGGCTGGGTTCATTCAATAGTCTGTATCGCTCGACCTTCGCCAGTGCTTCGGGAATACTCTGCTCGGAAATGGATTTCAGTTCGAAATGCATAACATCTCCTATCTTTTCGAATTGCTGAATACCCGGAACAGTTTCGACAGCGGATCGAAGAAGCGGTCCACGACGCGTTCCTTGAGCGGGATGATCGCGTTGTCGGTGATCGTGATGCTTTCAGGACAAACTTTGGTGCAGCACTTGGTGATGTTGCACAGACCTATGCCGAATTGCTTTCTCAGATCTTCAACGCGATCTCCTACGTCCAACGGATGCATTTCGAGCGCGGCCGCATACACCAGAAATCGCGGGCCGATGAATTGTTCGTGCATGTGATGGTCGCGCAAGACGTGGCAGACATCCTGGCAGAGATAGCACTCGATGCACTTTCGAAACTCCTGCACCCGTTCGACATCCTCCTGGGCAATGCGCCACGTGCCATCGGGCGCGTCAGGCTGCCGCGGCTGGAACTTCGGGATGCGCTTCTTTACCTCGTAATTCCAAGATACGTCCGTGACCAGGTCTTTGATGTGCGGAAATGCCTTCATGGGTTCGACGGTCACGGGCCTATCCAGCGGTAGCGTGTTCAGCCGCGTCATGCACATCAGTTTCGGCATGCCATTGATCTCGGCCGAGCACGAGCCGCATTTCCCCGCCTTGCAGTTCCAGCGAACCGCAAGATCGCCGACCTGTTCCGCCTGTATCTGATGCACAGCGTCGAGCACCACCATGCCCGCTGAGACTTCTGTAGGGTAGTCTTGGAACTTCCCCTGGCCCTTTTCCCCGCGCCAGATCCGAAACGTGGCCGTCGCCATTACTTCATCTCCTGGATGATTTGCTGCAGATCCTCTCGCATCGGGGGGATAGGTTCGTGTATGAGCTGCATTTCTCCTCCCGCGCCTTTTCGCACCACGATGTTGAAGCCATCGTACTGCTTGTCCTTGGCGGGGAAATCATCGCGGAAATGCGCACCGCGGCTTTCTTTCCGATCCAGCGCTGTCCGGGTAACAATTTCTGATACGGTCAGCAGGCAGTGCAAGTCAAGCGCCGTATGCCAGCCCGAATTGTATTCCCGGTTTCCCTGCACGCTGACCCGCTCACTGGCAGCTCTCAATTCTCGAATGCGCTCGAGCGCTTGTCGCATCTCCTGTTCCTGACGCACAATCCCCACCAGTTCCTGCATCACGTCCTGCAATGTATGTTGTACGGCGTACGGATTGTCGGAGCCCTTGCGCTCGAAGGGCTGCAGCGCCCATTTTTCCGCTGATCCGAGTTCATCCCTGTTCACCGCGCCCAGCGAGTTCTCCTTGGCATAGGCCGCGGCGTACTCTCCGGCTCGCTTCCCGAAGACTAACAAATCGGAAAGTGAATTCCCGCCGAGCCGGTTGGCGCCATGCAGACCAGCCGCGCACTCTCCCGCTGCAAACAGGCCTGCCACGTCCGACATTTGGGAATCAGCGTCCACCTTGACACCTCCCATCATGTAGTGGGTCGTGGGACCCACTTCCATCGGCTCCTGGGTAATGTCAATGTCGGCAAGCTGCTTGAACTGGTGATACATGCTGGGCAGCTTCTTCTTTATATGCTCGGCCGCGTTCGGAATTCTCTCCTTGATCCACGCAATGTCCAGGAGCACACCGCCGTGAGGACTGCCCCGCCCTTCTCGAACCTCCTGCCGGATGCAGCGGGCCACGTGATCGCGGGTCAGCAACTCAGGCGGGCGTCTCGCGTTCTTATCCCCCTGCGTGTACCGCCATCCTTCTTCTTCCGTATCGGCGGTCTGGTTGGTGTACAACGGCGGAATATCTTTGAACATGAATCTCTCGCCATTCCGATTACGCAGCACTCCTCCCTCGCCGCGCACTCCTTCCGTGACCAGAATGCCGCGCACGCTGGGTGGCCAAATCATTCCCGTAGGGTGAAACTGCACAAATTCCATATCCATCAGTGCCGCACCGGCATGGTAGGCGAGCGAATGGCCATCGCCCGTATATTCCCAACTGTTGCTGGTGATTTTGTAAGCCCTTCCAATTCCTCCGGTCGCCAGCACTACGGCTTTGGCACGGAACAGGTGAAATCGCCCGCGCTCACGGTCGTATCCAAACGCGCCTGCGATGCGGCTGCCGTCCTTCAACAGCGTGACGACGGTGTGTTCCATGAAAACGTCGAGCCCCAGATGGATTCCATGATCTTGCAGAGTGCGGATCATTTCCAGGCCGGTACGGTCGCCCACGTGGGCAAGCCGAGGATACCGATGGCCGCCGAAATTCCGCTGCAGAATTCGGCCGTCGCTGGTGCGATCAAAAAGTGCGCCCCAGGCCTCCAGTTCGCGCACGCATGCCGGAGCCTCCTTGGCATGCAGTTCCGCCATCCGCCAGTTACTCAGATATTGGCCGCCGCGCATGGTGTCGGCAAAGTGAACGCGCCAGCTGTCCCGGTCGTCCACATTTCCCATCGCCGCGGCTATGCCGCCCTCGGCCATGACGGTGTGTGCTTTGCCAAGAAGAGATTTCGAAATGACCGCCACCTTTACACCGGCGGCCGAGGCCTCGATGGCAGCCCGCAAACCGGCCCCCCCGGCTCCAATGATCAGAACGTCATGCTCATGCGTGACGTACTCGCCCACTAGACGATCCTCCAATCCGTCCAGATACCCATCGAGCACATCCGCACATACACATCCGAAAACGCTACCGAAAAGAGGCTGCACCAGGCAAACAGCATGTGGCGCCGGTTCAAGCAACTGGCGCAATCGTAAACTCGCTTGCGGGCCGGCGCCCCCGCCAACCGATCGCGAAAACCGCCCACCAGATGACGAAAGGAATGGCATCCCAGAGTGTAGGAGGTTAGCAGGACGAGGTTCGTCAACAAGACCAGAGTACCGACGCCGACGCCAAACCGGCCGTCGAACCAGAACGCATCCCACACGTCGCGCGCAAGAATAATGAGAAATACGAGTGCGAGATAGAAAAAATACCGGTGGACGTTCTGCAGGATCAAAGGAAACGATCGTTCGCCGAGATATGTCTTCCGCGGCTCGCCCACGGTGCAGGAGGGCGGATCCGCCCAAAAAGCCTTGTAATACGCCCCGCGATAGTAGTAGCACGTCACTCGAAAGCCACCCGGCGCCCACAGAATGAGCACCGCTCCCGTGACCCAAACAGGCATCCAGCTTGGGTGTGGACCAAACCAACCCTCATGAGCGGGGCCAAACAATTCGGGCGAATAGAACGGTGAGAGATATGGTCCGAACCTGAAATGCTGCCCCTGCAGCGCAGCCCACGTTGAGTAAACGATAAACGCCGACAAACCAAGAAACACAACCAGCGGCTGTACCCACCAATTGTCGGTTCGCCGCGTTTGTCCGAAACCCGCACGCGACAATGGGACGTCAATCTGAGACATTGAGCCTCCTCACGCGTTCGTGCTGACCTTGCATCCGCTATCAAGCGCCAGCCTCATTGCCATTGAATACGGTAGCCATGATACAGGGAAATTCATCGTGATTGTTTTCGGAAACGATGCCTCACGCAAGCGGTGGAGCAACGATGAACCCGGGAGCATGGACGCCGCACGCGACCTCCGGTACGAGTGCGTTATGGTACAGTTTTCGTGACCACCAGGTTGATTGCGGACCGGCTGGACGGAACGATGAGTACGGGACGTGAGATTCGCAGCTACGACTATGTGAACCGGCCCTACGAGCGCGTCCGCGATGCCTTGAGGCAGAACGCACTCACTGTATTCCAGTCGGCAACGAAGGCGGCTGCTTCCCGGGCGCAATCAATTGCCGCTGAACTTCACGTCGACTTTGGCGGTGTTGGGGTGAAGACCGACATCAATATTTCTGTCAAAAACATAGAGGAAAAGATCGTTGATGCCACGTCAACTCCCACGACGCGTTTGCTGCTGGAATGGGAGGCCGCGACTATGCCGCGAATGTTTCCGCTTATGAAGGGCGAGCTTTCCGTGTACCCGCTGACCTCAACCGAAACGCAGTTGGATTTCTCCGGCGTGTACGAACCACCTTTCGGCGCCCTGGGAAAAACCATGAACGCGATCATCGGCCACCGCATCGCAGAGGTGTCGGTGCATCGCTTCGTTAGCGACGTAGCAGGATATCTCCGGCAGGCCCTTGTCTAGATAATTACATCGCTCGATTCACAGCGCTCAAAAAAGCGCCTCATGTTGACCGCCGCGTTGAAACGAACGCTGTCCAGAAACGGGCTTCTGGGAAGCGGGAAAAAGAGGCTGCGTGCGGTTTGTCGGCAAACCGGAACTTATCCAGAAACGCGCTTGGAAGAGATCAATGGCGATTTCCCCTAAGCCGACTTCTGGCCCGGAATAATTTCCGGGTAGTTCATGACGTGGGCGTCACTTCGACGAGTAGGGCTTATGGGACTTAGCCGCCCATGGTGTGAACATCCATGAGAGGGTAATCTGTCGGAGCGCCACAACCGTGCAATCGATTGACGAGTCGGCCGCAAATCAAGCTGCGATCCGGGCTGTCCTCGTAATAATGAAGCGCAATGCGGCCGACCTTGCCGAACTCGCCGATCTCGTCGTAAAGGGTTCGCTCAAGCCGAGACTGGCAAAAATGATGTCTCCTAGCGAGGCAAGGGAGGCGCAGGAACTCAGTGAGACGGGCAGAACCCACGGGAAGGCGATCTTGAAGGTCGCGTAAAAACTCCCGAGTATGCACCTAAGGGTGACGAGCAAATCGGGACGAGGAAAGGCCGGGCTTGGGTCATGTGTACTGGACCCAAACGCCGCTGCTTTCTCCCCAAGTGTTTCCCTGCCGTCTAAGAAGCATCTGATCACCAGAGAGGGACTTTCCATGACAAATTCCAGCCGTATTATAAAGATTGGTTTTCTGGTTTTTGGTGCGCTGCTTCTGGCTTCGGCCACTTGGGCTCAGAATTGTCCGCCAGCCGCGGAAAGAATGGCAAAGGCCTATGGTCTGGATTCGTGGGGGCAAGTTGATGCGATCCGCTACACCTTCAACGTAGACCGTCCTGGACTCAAACTCTCGCGGAGCTGGGTCTGGGAGCCCAAAACCGACCGTATCACATACGAAGGAAAAGATAAGGCAGGCAACCCGGTGAAGGTTACGTACGTACGTTCGCAGCTCAGCAGCCAGCCTGACAACGTGCAAAATGAAATCGATCCGGGCTTCGTCAACGATCAGTATTGGCTGATCTTCCCGTTCCATACCTGCTGGGACACTGGCGCCGACGTGCAAGACAAAGGCACGCAAAAACTGCCGCTGGGAAAGGGTTCCGCCAGGCTGGTGTCGGTGAAGTATCCCTCGGCGGGTGGCTATACGCCGGGCGACACCTGGGACCTATACGTCGGGCCCGACGACCGGGTGGAGGAATTGCTATTTCGCCACGGTGTGTCCCAAAAACCGGTGATCAAGGTCACCATCGTAAGTTGGGCGGGTTACAAGAAAGCCGGTCCTCTCCTTGTGTCAACGGATCACCGCGGGACGGCGGACGGCAAGCCGGTGAACATCACCTTCACAAATGTGGCCGCGAAACTGACGGGCTCGGATAGCTGGGTTAACGCACAATAATGTATCGCTCTCAGCTGCCGTCGGAATCTATAACCTCTTACGGAAAATGCGTCTTCCAGCTCACCGACAGTGCTGCAACCCGAAGAACGCGCTGTAACGCAAGTACGGATCTGTGCGGGGGCGATCGCTGATGGTCGTGCCGCCAGATGGCAAGAAACGGGCTTGAGGGAAGTCAATCCGGGAAGCGTGGGTCCTCCGCGCAACGCTCGCTACTCGAAAAAGGGGGGCGGCCCGGCCGTAACCGCCCGAGACGCCAGAACGACTGGGAGAATCGCTCTTCCAGGAATTCGCTGAGCTTGGCTGTGGCCTTGAATTGAGGGATGGGTTCCAGTTCCTTGAACGCAGAAGTGAATGCATTGGAGAGACTCCAGATCGTTCGCGGCCGGAACCGTTATCGCCTCCAGCCAGCAGTTCTTTTCTTTGATCGCCATTTGATCGGCAGAGAAACCAGCAATCTTACATCACGAAGTGCCGACAAGCAGAGCCAAATTACGCCGATGTCACTCCTGGACAAGTTCCCGTCGCGGGGAGACAAGTTTGCAAACAAAGAGGAGAGTATTATGTTGGCGAATATTTATCAGTTCACCGACGGAGTCGTCACGCACAAAATTCACAATTCAAGATTCCATGCGGGAGGTTCCTATGAAGCTCCGCACGCCCTTTGTCTTTCTGCTCACACTCTCAGTGATATTGACGAGCTTTGTCCTTTCCCAAACTTCATCCACCTCGCTACGAGGCACGGTCACCGATCCCAGCGGTAGCGTCGTGTCGGGCGCTACGGTCACGCTTGAAAACACGGAGTCGAATACGAAGAGAACCGTCACTACCAGTATCCAGGGAGACTACCAGTTTCTTTTTCTTCCCCCTGGCACGTATTCGCTGACAGTAACCACTGCGGGTTTCGAGCGCTATGAACAAACCGGATTGCAACTGCTGGTGAATACTCCAGCCACGGCAAACGTACGACTCAAGCTGGGCCGTGCCAACGAAGTCGTCACTGTCACTGGAGAAGTCCCCGTATTGAATACGGTGGACGCTTCTCTGGGAAATTCGTTCGACCAAAACCAGGTGCGACAGATTCCACTCGAGGGCCGCAATGTTCCCGACCTGCTGAGCTTGCAGGCCGGCGTTGCTTATACCGGCAACCGGCCCGATATTGACAAAGATCAAGATACACGCAACGGCTCGGTCAACGGCGCGCGTAGCGACCAGAGCAACATTACTCTCGACGGCGTGGACGTGAATGACCAGTCGAGCGGCTACGCGTTTACTTCCGTGTTGCCCGTGACGCTGGATTCGGTTCAGGAATTCCGCGTTACCACCAGCAACTACAATGCCGATCAAGGTGAAGGATCGGGCGCGCAAGTTGCGCTGATAACCAAGACCGGAACCAACACCTTCCACGGATCTCTGTACGAGTATCATCGCAACACCATCACCAGCGCCAACGATTATTTTGTCAAGCAGGCGGAACTCGCCACCGGCCAGCCCAATCAGCCAGACAAGCTGCTGCGAAACATTTTCGGCGTATCCGTGGGCGGTCCCATTAAGAAAGACCGGTTGTTTTTCTTCGCTAATTATGAGGGCACGCGCGAGCGTGAGCAGCAGAGTACCGTCCGCACGATTCCGACACCAAGTCTCTGCCAGGGTCTGATCCAATACGCAAATGTAAATGGCGGGATCGCCACGATCACGCCGGCGCAACTGCGGAGTCTGGATCCACTGGGCCGGGGGATAAACTCTGCGATAGAAAACGCAAGTCACACCGGCTATTTCGATAAGACTTTCTGCACGGGGCAGTTTGTGACCAACGATCCTTCAGTCGGCGACGGCTTGAACTACTCCGGATTCCGCTTCCGTGCGCCAGTGAGCCTGGATAACAATGCCTTCATCGCCCGCCTTGACTACCATCTCACTGCCGATGGCAAGCACACTGTATTCTGGCGCGGCGCTCTGCAAAACATTTTCAACCCGCAAGCCCCGTTCTTGCCGGGTGCGCCTCCGGAGCAGACTCTCACCGACCACAGCAAGGGCTTCGTTGTGGGCTACACAGCCGTACTCACGCCGACCGTAGTAAATACTTTCCATTGGGGATTCACGCGTCAAAGCACCGGTATTGTTGGCAATAGCAACCAGGAATGGAACGAGTTCTACGGTCTCGATCAAGGCATTTTTTACACTCACAACGCGCAGACGCCGGTCCATAACCTGCTCGATGATTTCTCCTGGACAAAGGGGAAACACACGCTGCAGTTTGGAACAAACGTCGGATTCGCGCGCGATCCCCGGCTTAGCTTGGAACACTCTTACAGCTTGGGCAAGGGCGCAACCAACTGGATGTCGCCCACCGGGTTCGCCAATACCGGTGGTTATCTCGATCCGGCGAATGGTGGATTTCCGGAACCGTCATCGAGCTCGCAGTATGACTATCCAGTGCTCGGCTTGCTAGGAATGATTTCGGATGTGGTGGGAAACTACAACTACAACAAAAGTGGAGACGTTCTGGCGCCTGGCACTCCGATCAAGCGCGACTACGGACTTAACTGGTATGAGTTCTACGGACAGGATGCCTGGCGGGTGAAACCGAACCTTACCGTTACCTACGGTCTGCGCTGGTCGCTGTTTCCACCCCCTTGGGAGGTCAATGGATTGCAGGCGTCTCCAACCTGCGTGGCCGCGGTCAATCCCGTAACCGGCTGCCCGGCCGGCAGCGCCAATCTTGGTAGCGAGTTCAACCAGAACGTCAGCAATATGCTCAACGGCACCGGCTACAGTGGGACGCCGCTGGTATCTTTCATCCTCGGCGGCCCTGCCAACAACGGACCGGGCTTCTATAACTTTTCAAAATCGGATCTTTCGCCGCGTTTCTCTTTTGCGTATTCGCCCCGCCCTGAAGGCGGGTGGCTGCGGACCCTGGCCGGCGACAATGACAAAACCGTAATTCGCGGCGGCTTCAGCCGAGTCTATGACCGCGCCGGCATGGAACTGCTCAGCACCTTCGACGCAAACGCGCCCGGCGGTTTGGCCGCCACCGTGCAAAATCCCTGTTGCAGCCCAGCTTATTTTCCTTTTCCTGGACAAGGTGGGGTTCCGGGAAGTCCTTACGACAATGCCGCTGGAGTGCCCCGCATTACCAACATCAACAAGATTCCCACGGTGAACCAGTTCGGGGACGTATTCTTCGAACCCGCTCCTCCGGGCGCCTTCCCGCAGACGCCGCCTCCCTTCGGACAGGCCATTACTTGGGGAGTCGATCAGTCGCTGAAAACTCCGTATGCCTGGGCATTCGATTTTTCGGTTGCCCGTGAGTTGCCGCAAAGATTTTCGTTGCAAGTCTCGTATGTGGGACGGCTGGGACGCCATCTGCTCACGCAGCGCGATTTGAGGCAGCCGTTGGATCTCGTGGATCCAAAATCAGGAATCGATTATTTCGCAGCCGCCACGCGACTCTCGCAGTTGGCTCGCCAGGGTGTCACCGCGAGCCAGGTCACCGACAAGATGGTTGGCCCCACCGCGGCTTTCTGGCATGACATGTTGCCTCCGCTTCAACCGGGAGCCACCATGTTTACGAGCTTCTCTGGGCTAAGCTTCCCCAATCTCGTTCAGGCGGTTTACGATCTTTACTATGATCCGTTTCTCTCTTATGTGGGAAACGAAGTCGTAGGGTTGGGGGATATCGATATTTACGGTGGCCTGGGAGACAATTCGGGAAACGGAAACGTCTACTATTTCAAGAGCCCAAAGTGTCCTCCGCCAAGCCCGTTGGGCTGCCCCGGAAATATGCTCAATGAGCAAGCCACGAGCATGTACGGATGGAGCTCTATCGGCAACTCCAACTACAACGCACTGCAAGCCAGTCTGAGGAAACAACTCGGCAGCGGGATCCAGTTCGACCTCAACTACACCTATTCCAAGTCGATCGATCTCACGTCCAACGCAACCCGTCTGGGTTTCAGTTCGAGCGTCAACGTTGGAGCTCCGGGTAGCCGATTGGTGAATGCCTTTGATCCTGCTGGGCGCCGGGCGGTATCCGACTTCGATACTACTCACCAGATCAATGCCGACTGGATTGCCGAGCTGCCGTTCGGCAGAGGCAAGCGTATCGGAGGTGATGCCAGCGGCCTCGTCAATGGCTTCATCGGTGGCTGGCAACTTTCCGGTTTGATGCGCTGGACCAGCGGGTTCCCCTTCACCGTGGACAACGGTAATTTCTGGCCCACCGACTGGGACGAGCAGGGCATTGCAAATCTGTTGGTTCGACCGACGACTGGACACTTCAAGCAGCCGGACGGATCAGTCAGTGTGTTTTCAAGTCCGAGCACCGCGTTCAACGACTTCGCTCATCCTTTTCCCGGACAGAGCGGCTCGCGCAACGTAGTCCGCGGGGACGGGTACGTCGGTGTCGACATGGCCCTGGCGAAACGCTGGCAGATGCCCTGGGAGCACCAAAGCCTGCAGTTCCGCTGGGAGGTATTCAACGTCTTCAACCAGGTCCGCTTCAACGCATTGTCGGGGCTGGGAACGCAGGCATGCGCCTGCATCGCCTCGTTGCAACAGGTGCCGAACACTTTTGGAAATTACACTGGCCTGCTTACACAGCCACGGGTGATGCAATTTGCCCTGAGGTACGAATTCTGAATGGAGGACGGGCGTCTCGCCCGTCCAACCGGGCCGGAACACGCGACGCCGATTATCTTATTCTGTCAGGTCGCTCCTGAATTATCTGGTAATCTTTTCTCCCAATACGTCGGCGGCAACGAACCCGTGACCAAACTCGCCCGCAAGCTCCGTCTATTCGATTACTTTGCACTCGCCTTCGGCGTTATGGTGGGCACTGGTTGGCTGGTTGTAATGGACGACATCTTGCGCCGCGGCGGTCCGCTGGGAGGCGTTCTGGGTTTCACCGCCGGGGCTTTGATGTTACTGCCCGTCGGCTACGTCTATGGCCAGTTGGTCCGGGCGATTCCCGATGCCGCGAGCGAGGTAGCGTACACGGCGCGCTTCTTCCCGCCTGCCGTCAGTTTCGTGACCGGTTGGGCGATGTTCCTGACCTACTGGCTGACCTGCCCCTTCGAGGCGCTGGCTGCTGGAAAGATCAGCGGCTACCTCTTCCCCTGGATGAATACCTTCGAACTGTACCGTCTGGGAGGTTTTCCAATTTATCTGCCGCACATCGTGCTCGGGCTGGTCATCACACTTGTCTTGGTTTGGCTGAACTACCGAGGCATTCAGGCGAGCGCGAGGTTCATGAGGTGGACCACTTTTACTTTCCTGACCCTGGTGATTATCTTTGCTTTTGCGGGCGCGAAGCATGGCAGCGTATCCAATCTGCGTCCTCTATTTAGCCACAGTCCTCTTCTTTCTGTGCTTCTGGTTTGGCAAATTGTTCCCTGGCTTCTCTCCGGCTTTGAGTCCGTCGGAAAATGTGCGGAAGAGGCCAGCCCGAATTTTCGCGAATCCGATTTCTCTGTTGCTGTGATCTTGACGATCTTCGTCGGACTCGCGTTCTTCTGCTTCGTGATCCTGACGGTAGCTTACGTCGCCCCAGCAGGAGCGCTGAACAGTGCCGGACCGTTTCCCGTGGCAATCGCTTTCGAACGGGCCTTGCACGCGCACTGGATTGTGGACCTGATAATGGCTTCAGCGCTGGTTGCTGTGCTCAGGACTTTCAATGGAAATATGATCGCTTCTTCGAGACTGTTGTTCGCCATGGGGCGGCGCAACCTGATTGACCACCGAATGGGACATATTCATCCCCGGAACCAGACGCCCTCAACCGCTGTAATTGTTGTGGGCGCTGCTACAGCAGTGGCTGTGTTTGTAGGACAGGCAGGCCTGGTGCCAATTCTCGAGGTAGGAGCCGTCGCCTGTTCTGTCGGCTGGATGGCGGCATGTGCTTCGTACTTCTGCATGAAGCCAGCCTTCGCCGGACGCGCGGCGGCGATTTGGGGCGTGTGCGTAACTGGCCTGATGATTCTGGTGAAAGTGGTGCCAGGAATTCCTGGCCACTTCACCCTTTATGAATGGATTGCGGTAGCGATTTGGGGTGTAATCGGTGGGTTGATGCGAGCGTCGTCAAGCCGCGGCGCCGAAGCGCTAGAAGTGGAGATTCAGGAGGCAGAAGTTCCCTAGTTCGGTTGTGAGTCCCGAACGTTTGCAGATAGAGTGCCCTGGAGCCGTCGTTCATTCCCCAAGCCAATCCACGCTTGCGACCGGAAGACCCGCGGACAGATCCCAAACAACTCCTTAAACGAACGGCTGAAGTGCGCCGATTCGCAGAATCCCCAATGGAAAGCTATGTCCGTAATAGTATGATCGCGCAACACGGGGTTGGTCAGATCAATGCGGCATCGTTCCAGCCGTCGCTCGCGAATCCAGTCTCCCACGGTACGTCCCTGGCGTGCGAAGAGACGATGCAAATGACGTACAGAAATGCCGGCAGCGGCAGCGATCGACGCTGGCCTGAGGGTGGGCTCCGCCAGGTGTTCCGCGATGAAATTTTCAATCCGTAAACAAAATTCACTGTTGGTACGGTTGTCGGCGTCGCGATCCATCTCACGGCGACCCACGCAAGCCGACAAAATATCAAAGTATGCTTCTACGATCGCAGAGCCTTCTTGCTGAGTTACCTCGTCGGCTCCCCGGTAGAGCGAGTTCGCGAGATGAAATAGTGTCGCCCCAAGGGCTGAGATCCCAGAAATCCGCCGCGCGCTGGGGATGGCGGTGGTTTGGAGCCGGTCTTCCATGACCCAATGCGGAATCCGCAGGTAAAGCCGGACACCACTACCAGGACCGTCGGAAGCCCAGGGAAACGCTGAATCGATGAGCGTAGTGTCCCCTGGATTCAGGATAACCCCGGCGCCATTCTGCGTATAACTCCTTATGCCTTCGAGCTGAGTGATGACCGTACAAAACATGTTTGCGGGGTGCCGGGATTCGATAGGGAACTTCGCGAACGAAAGCGAACTAGAGCAAAACAGGCACAGCTCGAAGCCTCCCACGCTCCAGGTTTGGATGGAACCATGGAACGTATGCCGGTTAGGAATACGGAAACGGCAGCCACCACAAAATTGACGGGCATTCCATTCCCAAGCGTCTATGCGGTCCGCTGCGGGGACCAGCTTCGTGGAAAACGACAAGGCCATACATCGCACCCTAGGCTCGGCTTGGAGCGCAACACTAGCACAACGCAGAGGCCGGTTCAAGCTAATTGGTAATCCGCCATTAGACCGATGTCTTTCGATGCACGATACTGGCGGTATCTTGTACCTCGTCGATAACTTGGGTTAGCGTCGGCGCACCCAAACATCAGACAAGAGTTGGATGGCTGGTGCATGTGCAGGAAGACCTCAGGTGCCATCGGTAGCGATAAACGTCCTCAGTTCTCTCGCCCGTGGTCCCGACGGGTGCTAGTCTGACGTAGCAGCCGATGAACAACCGTGAAATCCAGGCGGCTTGGAAGTATCACGATGACACGAAACACTCCTATTGGAGTATTCGCAACCATCCTCACCTCTTGGACTGGGCGAATCGGCCGCAGTCTTTCAAAATCTACCCAAAGATAGAACCTCTTCCACTGCCGCGGGACGTGCCGCAAACAGGGGTGGCAGCGCTCTCCGCGATTTCAGAGTCCGTGCCTTCGTCGCGGGCTGATTCGGTTCCTGGCCTTCAGGATCTAGCGCGCCTCCTCTATCTCTCGGCAGGGATTACCAAACAGCGTGCATATCCAGGTGGAGAAATCTACTTTCGCGCCGCCGCTTGCACCGGAGGTCTGTACGAGATCGAATTGTACGTCGTGACAGGCGATATCCCGGGCCTGGATGCCGGCGTGTATCACTTCAATCCGGCGGATGTATCCCTACGGCTTCTGCGAAAAGATGATTTTCGCGGAAACCTGGCTCAGGCGACGGCGATGGAACCCGCGGTGGCTCACGCGCCCGCGGGTATCATTTGCACCGGCACGTACTGGCGGAACGCCTGGAAGTACCAGGCGCGCACCTATCGCCATTTTGGTTGGGACAACGGCACCCTGCTGGCAAATATGCTGGCCGTTGCGGGGGCTTCGGGGCTGCCGGCCGAGATCGTGCTCGGGTTCGTGGACACCGAAGTGAACCGCTTGCTTGATCTCGATACGCGGCGTGAGGTTTCCTTGTGCTTGGTACCGATCGGCCGCACATCCGAGCGTTCGCTGCCGGAACCGAAAGAGGCTCCGGCGCTCGGCTTGGAGACGATTCCGCTTTCGCAGCGCGAGATCGAATATCCCGCCATGCTTGAGATGCACGACGCGTCTTCTCTTGCCTCCGTAGAGGAAGTAGCTCAGTGGCGCGGGAAGCCACCAGTCCTTCCATGTTCCCCTCTGGCGGGCGAGGCAGTTCGCCTCCCGCGACTGCCGGAAGAAGAACAACCGAAAGACACGATTGAGCAGGTAATCCTGCGCCGCGGCTCTACCCGAACGTTCGATAAGGCGGCATCCATTACGCTGGCACAACTTTCTACTATTCTCGACTACGCCACGCGAGGTCTTCCGGCTGACTTCCTTAAGCCCCCCGGCGAGCAACTCAACGATCTTTACCTGATCGTGCATTCGGTGCAGGGGCTCAAGCCGGGCGCTTACTCCTTCCGGCCTGGGCAGAACACACTGGAGCTTTTGAAGGAGGGGAAATTCCGCGCCGAGGCCCATCACCTTGGGCTGGAGCAGGAACTGCCGGCGGACGCCTGCGTGGACATCTTCTTTCTCGCCGATTTAAAACGTATTCTGGAGCAATACGGGAACCGCGGCTACCGGGCCGTCCAACTCGAGGCGGGTGCCATTGGTGGCAGGATCTACCTGGCTGCGTATGCCCAGCGCCTGGGCGCGACCGGGCTGACCTTCTTCGACGATGATGTGATTAGGTTCTTTTCACCGCACGCAAGAGACAAGAGTGCCATCTTCCTGCTTGCGATTGGCAGGCCGCTGAAACGCAAACCATAGTAGGGCCAACTCCCGGATTGTCGGCAAACACTACGATCGTTACGGTAATCGATGGCACCAAAACGTCACTTCCGGAACCGGCATCACCATGCTCTTGAATTTCAATGGAAATAATCAGGTGTCGAGCAACACCTACGACGCACTGGGTAACGTAATCAATGATGGCACCCACACATACACTTATGATGCGGAGAATCGACCGATCACCGTGAGTGGAGGTACATCGTATGCATATGACGCTTTTGGCCGCAGGGTCTACCGACAGATCACAGCCGGTGTTCGTGAGTACACGTTTGATTTGCAGGGTAACGTTCTCACCCGTATTATTTCAGGAAGCATCGGTCCTGCGAATATATCCATCGCTGGAAGGCATTGGGGAGACATTCCGACGAGCAGTGGTTCCACATTGTTTATGCACACCGATATGCACACCGACTGGCTGGGAAGTGCCCGAGCATACACAAAACTTGACGGCAGCGTGCAGGCGACCTGCCAAACACTCCCATTTGGCGACGCGAGAAGCTGCACGGTAAACAGTGACGACGATTACTACGCCGGTCCATTATGGTGGAATGGCGACGATTCCTCATACCTTTCAGAAACTAGGCGCTACAACCCTGCGCAAGCGCACTGGACGACGACGGACCCAGCGGGGTTGGCAGCGACCGACCCAACCGACCCGCAGACCTGGAATCGCTATGCCTACGTGATGAACAATCCCCTCAGCTTGACCGACCCTTCTGGGCTTTGGGTGCCGGGATGGCTGAAGCGTTTGTTTGGTCCTGGGGTCTCCACTGATCCGCTGGATACTGGCTACACAATAAAAGTAACAGTTACAGGCAGGTACTCCAACATTGCTGCGTTTGTCTACGCTTCAACAAGGTTAATGAGTGCCTATAACAAAGGCATGAATGCGCCCCTTGGTGGATTCATGGGTAGAGTCTCGGCTAGTGATGTGATCTCCATCGGTTCACTGGCGACAGCGTGGGCAAGTGGCCTGTCAGCCGCTGCCACAGTGGTGGCCGGTGCGACTTCTGCCGCAGAGAACGAAGCATCCTCCGGCTTCACTTTCCGTGGCGACGCTCGATCCCCGGACGTCATCTTTAACGAAGGGTTTTCTCCGAATGGAACAAGCACCGACCTTCTTTCGCACGCCTTGGACAGTTCGAATCCTCCCAGCGCATTCGTTGCAACCTCGAAGTCCTTTGACGTAGCGTCGGGGTTTGGCGACAACGTGTACGTCGTCAGGCCGGTGAACGGCATCGACGTAAACAGCGCATTAGGGCCACTGAGCCCATTTCCAGAAGAACAAGAGATCGCGATACCCGGCGGGATCGCCCCTAGTGACATACGAGGAGTGACCTCGCCAGATTGGGGCGTCTCGATCCTTAACCCCAACTACCAGCCATGAACGGAACGATGAGCGTCAAGGTTCAGCTTGCAGACAAAACGATCAGGGATTGTACGGTCAGGGTGTCCCATGCCCCGCCGTGGAGGTTGACCTTTTTCGGGATTTACCTAGAACAGCGTGAGTTCGATGGGAACGACTTGTTTGATGCGATGGTCGCTCTGCGGAGGAAACTTGAAGGATTAGGATGCTTGCTTCTCTGCGCCGGTGCTCGTCCTGACGTGTTCCCGTCGGGGATGTCCCGCAGTATGGCCGGAGGGCGAAAGGCGTATGTGACCCAGCTTGGGATGCCGGCGGGCAGGAGTGATATGGTCGATATTTTTGATTACGCGAAACCGGAATGGGTAGGCACTGTTGAGGAGCAGCGGGACTTTCACCGGAAATGGATTGCGTCACGAGGGGCGCAAGCTGAGGCTGCCAAGCCGCTTCCTGGGGAAGTCGAGGAGGCGAAGCGGAATCCGAACGGCTGGGTTTACCGGATAGCTGGATGCTTCGCCCCTTCCGACACCGTTCCGCCTGAAGCGGTTATCGGTGCGTGGAAAGTTGATCCTCAAGGGAATATCGTCGGTGCCTTGATTAAGAACGCAAAATATGACCCAGACCGATGGCCGGCAGCACCCCACTTGAAACCCCCACTGGGTCCTTAGTTCACGCGAGGTTCACGTATTCTGTAGAGCTGGCCAAGGTGCAGCAAATGTTGGATCACGCAAGAAGACTGCTGCACCTCAGCCAAGACTTATCGAACCAATGGTTTGGTCCTGGGGATGCAGTCGCAATGGAGGCGGGGGTAGATGCCGCGAGAACGATCCCAGAACCCTGACAGCGGCCTGTCGTCGCAGTTGCGTCTACTGCAGGACGCTGCTAATGGCCGCCTAGAAAATCTCGAATGCCCGAATTGTCGGCATGCCGCGGTTTCTGCTTGGTTTACACATCCCGCCGCGGACACGTACCGGACGTGGTTCATCTGTGGTGATTGCGATTTCCACACCCGTGTACAAAACACCGAGAGGCCGCATTTCTTTTCGGAGGACCGGGTGAACACTGATTTGGAGGAACGTGATTTATCGGTCTTGAGGCAGACGATTTTTAGAAGGCCACCTCAGCGATTGATGTAAGAGGCTCGGTGTAGCATTTTCCCCTCAATGCGTATACTCCCGGCAATTCATTGAGTTGATTTGCTCCCGCCCGTAAGATGGTCGCCTTCGAACCATCTCGCTATTGAGGCCAGTGCTCACCGCTAAGCTGCTACCCATAAGGAGAGAAGAGGTTGCCTCCCAGCAAAACGGCGAAGAATTTTTCAATTTTGCACTCGAGTTGGCCCCAACTTGCAGTTAACTTGCAATGGCTCGAAGTGAGAACGGCTTCTAAGCTGCAGAAAAGGTTGGTAGGCGCGGCAGGAATCGAACCTGCAACCCTCGGATTAGAAATCCGATGCTCTATCCGTTTGAGCTACGCGCCCATCTCCGACATGCAACTGATTATAAACATGCTTAGCAGAATGTGCTCTGCCGAGATCACTGGAGAACGGACGCCCTGCCCCAACCTTTTCACGGGCAATGCGGCCGAACCTGATGGAGCCATTGCCAGTGATGGTGATGTTGACATGCGTGTAGACGATTTTTGCCTCGGCTGGCAATGCCAAAGTGCCCACGAATAAGATTGTGGCGATTGCAAATCTGTTGAGCCGCTGACGGACTGAATCGGAAAGGTTGGTTGGCCCGGAGGAATGTTTCATAAGGCCTCCTAAGATAGGCGGGAAAATCTTACTCTCGGCGTTACCGATTGTCACGAGAATTACCAAGTCTGTCCCCGTTCTAGGAACGGCCCCGCCCAGTACGACTGAGGACGCCGACCATGCGGAAAACAAACTAGAGACAGAAAGTAAGTCAAGAAAAATATGGCAAACAGCTTCAACACAACGCCAGTCTGGCTGGATACCGATACCAGTACAGCCGGAAATACGAACTGGCGCGGATCGAGCGGATCCGAATTCACCCGCAAGGCGAAGTCGCCTTTGCTCTCGCCGCGTTTCCATCGCATCAGGTCGGTGACGGACAAAAAGGCGACATCGTATCGCAGGAGGGCTAACAGAGGGATTTCAATCTTTCGCTCGGAAGCTCTGCGAACCGCGTCTTCGGCTCCTCCCAGACGGTCGAGGCCAAGAGAGTTGGAACAAGAAGGGCATAGCCAACGCCAAAGTCCGGAGTCAGTTCAATCGCCTTTTGGGCCTCTTCGGCTGCCTTTTCATGTTCGCCGAGCACAGGATAAATGAAGCCCGCTAAGTAAGGAGTGGGGCGTCCATTCACGAGGATAAGCTTGTGCCCACGGCGCAAAATATCCCTCTCCGGCGCCGACTGGTCGCGGCTCTCCCATTGGAGAGGGCCACTTGCAATTGTGACCACGGCCTGTTTGCAATTCTACCAGGAATGGCATAGACTGCTTGGCCACGTCGTATTCTAGGAGACATCACCGATATGCTCAAGAAACTCTGGCTTGGATTCGCGATTATCTTTGCAATAACATTCAGTGGCACGTTTGCGTCGGCAGTACCCACCAGGGGGGCCTCCGAAAATGGACAGGACGGTAATGTAGCACTTTGGAAACTACTGGCGCGCAGTCATCATATTACGCTGACGAACAATGGCAAGAAAGTAACGGTGGATAGGGAGTTCGTCTGCGCCGATCAAGACGTCGATACCGGCTCGTGTGACAGCGGGAATTATCTTTACATTTTTCAGCTGAATTCTAGCTCGCAGAACGTAACCGTAAGTTTTATTCAGCTGACCGGCTTTGATCCCAATAGCCAGTTCATCAGTCCGAGCTACGGCATGATGGTTTGCGACAACGATGCGGTTAACACTTTAGAACTTTGCACTCATGATACGAATCCTTCTTTCAGTAAGAAAATTGGTTTTACGAGCACCAGCCGGAAGGCAACGTTTACAGTTCCCTACTTCCCGAAGTTCAAAGCCGGTAGCCAGGAGCAAGGCCAGGGATTGACGTTGTTCGTCGGAATTCACGAAACTTCTCCGGTCCCATTCACCTATCCGATCATAAACATACATTGAGATTTATGGATTTGCTTGAGCCCCGCAGTTGCTTGCGCTGAGCGAACCCGATTTTCCCATCTGCACTGCTTTTTCCGCGATATGCTGAAAGCCCAGGCGAGTAGCTTCCTTCTGAAGAGTTGACAGCTCCGTGCAGGTGCTGGCTGAGTCTCCGGTCAACGGATCGATTTCGATCCTTGCCAGGCGGGCCTCGAACTCAAGAGTACGCAGACCCATCTGTTGCGCATGCCGGAGAATTGTTTTCAGGCCCTGCAGTGCTTCCCTGGGTTTTCCGGTTCTCGCCTGCAGACGCGCGGTGGTAATGCCTAGTCCGAGCGTGGTTAGAAGATTAGGAGAGGCGAGTTTGTGGGCTGTATCAATTTCTATCTGAGCTTGTTTCAGCTTCCCCTGTGCCATCAACGCCTGACCGAGGATGTCGCGCGCGGCGGTTTCATTATCTGCATCCTTTTCCGACTGAAATTCTTGAACTGCTGCGCGAGCCAGGGTCTCCGCTACGGAGGCCTGGTTGTTTTCCAGCGCCAGATTGGCAAGGGAACGCTTAGCTACGGCAACACTTCCTTTCTCACCAAGTTGATCGCTAATCGTGAGCGACTCTCGATAGCTGGTTTCAGCCGCTGCCAGATCCCCTTGCGCTAACATCAGATCTCCCATCGCTGCCAAAATGGACACCGTTTCACTCTTGAGCCCGAGTTCGCGGGATTGAGTTACGGCTGCGGCGAGATTTTGCTTGGCTTCAAACAAATTACCCTGGTAATAATCGAGAGTCCCAAGATTCTCGAGCGCCTGAACCACCCCGGCTCGATTGCCGATTTCGCCCCCGGTGTTGAGCGACGCCTGCAACATCGTTTTGGCGCCTTCGAGGTCAGCTTGCATCATTAGATTGGCTGCGATGTTATTTTCAGCCAACAGGGCGTCGCTCTTGTCACCGATGTCCAAGGCAACCGCTAGAGCGTTCCTGTACTGTTTGGTCGAACCGGACACGTCCTGTTGGTAAGCCAAGACGTTCGCCAGGTTGATCGATGCTCCCGCGATGTCCTTCTTAGCGCCGACTCTCCGAGCCAGGTCGAGTGCCCTTTCAAGCATCGGTTTCGCAAGCGCGTAGTTTCCCTGGTCCACAAGGACGTCTGCTATGCAGGTAATACCGCGGGCTTCCCCACGAAAATCTCCAATCGAAGCAAGAAAGTTCTTGGCGCGAGTGCCGGCGGTTTTGGCCTCTTCCATTTCACCCAAGTTTCGCAGTACCCAACACTGTTGAAGAGCGGCTCGCGCAGCAAGATATCGGGCGCCTTGCTGCTGGGCTTTCTGGGCAGCCGCGACCGCGGCTGCACGCGCTCGCTTGAAATCGGAAACCGAAACAGCGACACGAGCTTCTGCGAGGTCGATTCGGGGATCGTCTCGAAGGGGAGGTGGAAGCCTGCGCAAACTCTGCAACGTGTTCAGCGCATCCTGGCTCTTGTTTGCCGATACCTGAACGTCGACGAGCCGCAAACCGTTATCCAAATCATCCGGAAAAGAATCGTCACTGGCTGTGCGATCATCGTGGGCGGTCGGAAAAGGGTTGAAGAGCCGGCGGTAAACTTCGACTGCGGTGTTCCACTCCTTGTTGGCTTCGCGATAACGTCCTTCGATGAGCAACTGCTCCTTCCGCGAAAGTGAGGCCGAATGTTCGAACGCCAGCCGTGCTTCCTGCAGGGCTTTAGAATCGTAGCCAAGCGCAGACCAAGCTTCCGATAGTGCGGAATGACCCAAGGCGAAGCTGGGATCGCGCGCTACTGCGCCTTCGAGCAACTCACGGGCCCTCAGAGCAGCGAAGACCCGCAGTTCAGCCAGCCCTTCGGCGTAAAGGCGCGTCGCTTCAGGGTTCGAAGGCGAAGAAGCTCTGACTTCCTTGGCTTGGGCCGACGTGACCCCTTCCAAACCACACTTCGTTCGCAACGCGCTTCCAGCCTGGCTGACCAACTGCAACAATTGATTCTCAGTTCCAGTCTCGGAAATGGCGGCGATGGTTTCCCCCGCGCCTGCGTCTTGAAGCCGCAAATCAAGCCGTATTTGTCCGTCCAAATCCAAGTAGGAACCCAGCACCAGAAGGTCGCTGCCCAGATTCTGATGAATCCAGGCCAGAGTGTCTGGCGCGAGACTGTCGGTTTCTGGCAACGCCACGTCAATCTTCATGCGAACCACGTTCTCCCCCGGGATCGTGCGCAGGGACTCTCCGGCCGCCAGTTCCGTAGTCAACATCTCGGAAAGCGCCGTAGACAGCCAAGCCAGATCCGGCTTGCCAGACAGGTTCCTAAAACCCAGCACCGCAATGGATCGTCTGCCCTTGATCGGGGCAACGGAGTATTTCCTCACCCCATGATGCATCAAAAAATACCAGGCTAGAAAACCCGCGATCAGCAATGCGGCCAAGGCCAGCGCTATTTCTGAGTTGCGAAGAACCTTGCGCTTAGCGGCTGTCCGGAGCTTTTGCGGGGGTTGTGAATTGCCGGCTTCGGCGGTGCACAAATTAAAGAGGTGCACGCGCACCCCGTGTTTGACTTCTGCTTCGCCCAGATCATGTAACGTCCCATTCCAGGTGCTCACCTGCGCGAGCACATCAGCCACGGCTTTCGAGACGAGGATGTGTCCTGCGTCGCCACAATCCATCACCCGTTGCGCGATGTTGATACCGCCCCCCGCCACATTGCGATTGGCATTGATGTCGGCCACTCGGTACACCGGCCCGGTGTGGATCCCCATACGTAACTGAATTCTCGGTTGCTGGCGCAAGGCGCGGCTCAACTCCAAGGCACACCGCACTGGAGCTTCCGCGTCGCCAAAAAAAACCAGTGCCATGCCATCGCCGGTGGGCAGTCGAATGAGTTGATCGCTGGCCTCAGCCCGAGCGAATTCCTGGGTGGCGCGGACCGCTTCCTGTAGATGCAGCAGCGCCTCCTGCTGCTGATCCATCGGCAGGCGGGAATAGGCCACGATGTCAGTGAACAGGACGTGGGCCATCTCTAGAGAGTGGCTGGAACCGGAATGGGATGGCGTTGCGGTTTGCGACGCTACTCGGATTGAACCGCTGGTACCGGATTCCGTATCCCGTTTCAGTCGTTGCAAGTCCG
This sequence comes from uncultured Acidobacteriota bacterium, assembly GCA_963832245.1. GTDB lineage: Bacteria > Acidobacteriota > Terriglobia > Terriglobales > Acidobacteriaceae > JABDBE01. Next base: position 322,870 of record CAWHTG010000002.1, on the reverse strand, counting down.
TTCGTATATCGGACGCGTGCTGGTATCGCAGCTCGCGGTTCTTTTCTAGTGCCTTGGTGATGAGGTCTTCCAGCTTCGGAGGCAACTCAGGATTCAATCGTAGCGGCGGCACCGGTGCCCGGTTCAAGATTCCATCGGAAACCGATCCTGGGGTGTCTCCCGGGAAAGGCAAACTGCCCGTCGCCATTTCATACAGCACCACGCCGAACGAGAACAGATCGCTGCGCTCATCCAGTTCCTTCCCCCGCACCTGCTCCGGCGACATGTAGCTGGCAGTCCCCATTACGCTGCCCGCGCTGGTCACTTGCGTGGTCCCCTCTGGATTCACCGCCTGCACCTTCGCGAGTCCAAAATCGAGAATCTTGGCCTGTCCGCGAGTCGTCACGAAGATGTTCGCGGGCTTGATGTCGCGATGCACGATTCCAGCGGCATGAGCAGAATCGAGAGCGTCTGCGATCTCGATGCCGAGTAACAATACGGTTTCGACATCTAGCGGTTTTCCCGCGATTCGATGCTTCAGCGTCAGCCCGTCCAGAAACTCCATGACGATGAAGGGCTGTCCGCTTTGGCTGCCGATCTCGTGGATGGTGCAAATATTGGGGTGGTTGAGAGCAGAGGCTGCACGTGCCTCCCGCCGGAAGCGTTCCAAAGCGTGCGGGCCCTGGGCTACATTTTCGGCCAGGAACTTCAATGCGACGAAGCGGCCAAGCTCAATGTCCTCAGCCTTATAGAGCACGCCCATACCACCGCTCCCAAGCTTCTCGACGATCCGGTAGTGCGAGATGGTCTGACCGATCATTCGGGAGACGCCTGGCTTTCGGGTCGCTTCATCTTACGGACGCGGCATTTGTGAGTCAACAAAGGCCGGGGGTTAACGGAAGACGCCGGAAAAAGTATCCCAAGCCATCGCGGGAGCTACGCGGGCAACGATTCGGGAACCGGGGGCGGGGATGGAGTGGGATCGGCGGGCGCGAGGGATACCAAACTCTACTCCAAGTCAAAACGTGTAATGGCCTGATGGCGGTAGTTACCGGTTTCCCCCATTCGGAGCTGTCCGAACATTGTGCCGACCCTAAGAAGGTGGATCGAGTCGATACTTATCGATGGGTTTATCGGCGGCATCTGTCTCAACGATTTTGACTTGAACGTTATCGCCGACAGTGAGGGGCTTTTGGTTAATCCAGTTGACGTGCTCTTTTGTCTGGCCAGTCAAGCCGCCCACTTGCAGGAAAAAGCCGCCTTCCCCAGGCCGCGCTGCCAAATGCACGATGGTGGTTAGAACCCCGTCATCACCGATCCCCGCCAAGCAGAGCTTCTCGCCATTAACCCAAACCTCGAATGCTCGCATAGGGATACGATTATACTTGCGCATAGTTGGCGAAACATCGCCATCTCACTCGTTGACCCTTGACCGAAACGCAAACGAAAACGTCCCAAGCTCAACAAATCTTGGGACGTAAGTTTGAGCGCCCCTCCCCCGAGGCACGCTCGGTGCCCGTTAGCTTACTTTCTTTACAAAAACTGTCACCTGTCAGTTCTTACAGGGGCCGATTCTTGGCGTAAAATCTCCGTTATACTCATTGACCCGGCAACCGGGAGGTTTTGAGTGCAAACGCCTATTAGCGACAAGCGTTCCTTGGCGCTGCCCGACACTAGAAGTGCTCCTGCCTTAATTGCCAGTTCTCACCGTCTGTGAACGACCCGTAGGGTTAGAAGAGGCTCGGTCCGTGCTCCCCCCACCTGTCGAGGGGGCAGTGCCACATCGGCACGCCGTTGCTCCAGGTGATCGGACCGAGCCATCTATCTGAGGATTGTTGGCGAAATATCGCGATTTCACTCAAAATGCCCGCAATCGCGGAGATGGGACGAATAGACAGCGCGAACTTGCGCTATGGCCTGTTAGCGACAGTTGAGCCGATTCGCTCGGCATCAATCTGAGGAGGTTTTCCTCGGCCGCTGCAGTGCTAACCTTTTTCATTGCCGATCTCCTTTATCTCTTGCGCTTCAAAGCGCGTCGATAACTTGGGAGAGTACAGCATCCCGTCGGACACCGGCCTTCTCATCCCATGTGATTTCAACAGCTACGATGGGGACGAACTCGCACACTTAGGCGGCGCGGTCCAATAACTTTTCGCCGCGCTCTGATGCTTTTGCAGGGAACCTTCGTAGCAGCATCCAGGCGACAAGAGAGCACAATACAAACGCAAGCACCATCAGCTCGAGAGCGCGTATGAAAAAGTGATCGATCAGACCGCGTCCTTTAGCGTCCAAATCTTGAATCGCCTTATCGCGCATTGCCTTGACATCGTTCATCGCTGCTACTTCATCATTATGAAGAGCATCCAGCACCACCTGTCGTTCCCCGCGCATGTCCGCAGTTGCGGCGAGCCGTTCGCCACGTAGGGCAGCGATGGTGGTAATCCTCTCTTGCTGCAGGGCATCCAGGGTCTGCAGGCGTTGCTCGTTGAGAAACGCCTGCGCGGACAAACGCTGACCTTCAACATCTGCCCTCACCGCCTCGCGTGCCTGACCCAAGAGTTCGGGCATGCGGTCCATGTTGCTCGATGCCTTCGCTGCGCTGTTTGACAGCACCACGAAATTGGACAGCGCGGTGCTAACCTGTGGATCACGAGTCACGTCGCCGAGCAACAGTTCTGCCTGCCAGCGTGCTTGCTTGGGAACGTAGGCGTTGTACGAATCCAAACGAGCCGTAAGGTCGCCTATACTCTCCCCTAATGCCTTGATCGAGGCCATCGCTCCCAAGTCCGATTGTTCAGCCTTGCTGATCAGGTCTGGATCAAGCGACTGACGGCTAGCGAGGCTGGTTTGAGTGGGATGAGCGTCAGCCCAGGTAGAAACCCTTCGACGCAAGTCGGCGACATCAGCTGTGGGCGAACCTAACCGGACAGTGCGCTCCATCTCGGCGTCCATGTTCTTCACCGTCTCCCCGACAACAGATTGGAATTCTCCCAGAGCCTGTTTCAAGGCGGGCCGTTCCATATACGCGCTCATTTGAAAAATGAACGCCCATGTGTCGAGGACGGCGGCAATCGGGTCGGTGTTCAGCAATGACGTCTGCATGACGGGAATCGCCTCAGCTTTCCACTCCAGCGCTTGTCTCCGAGCGGCTCGCGAGGGCGACTCCGAAATAATTTTGTCGGCGGCGGTCTCTATCTCCGCTGAGTAAAGAGCTAACAGTGACTGATTCCGTGAACTCAGTTCCGGTGCTGACGACGTGACGTTCTTGGCGATCTTTGTCGAAGACTTCTTTCTAGTGTTGCCACAAGACACGCACGCCAAGGACAGCAGCAACAGACCACAAAGCACGCAGCGCAATCGCTGAGCAGGCCGCATACTATCTTCTTTTACCTTCTGCCGAGAGCCGTCGGGACTGTCAGCATTGACAGAGTCTTCATGGTATTAGCAAGGCTCTTCAGGACGAGTGCGAAAACGATTGGCGTAACATCGCGATTTCACTCATTGAGGCGGTCGTAGCCTAGCGCCTCTTTATGTTGCCCGAAAACCCGTCGTCGCTTGCCACCGCAAACAGTTGAAACTGTGTGATCAGGGTGGTGCAGTTTTGTCTGCCCACAAACAGATGTTTTTCGCTCAGTCCAATTAAACAGAGCGGCAGGCGGGGGTGCTGGCTGGATCGTCCACGACAAGCCGGCGTTTACTTCCGGTTTGCCGGTTATGCGGGAAGGGACCGTGATCGATTCTCACAAGCCGACCTATCAGTATTGATCGCGGTAAACCGGCATCAAATCACTTTCATGCGACCGATCTCCTCCGTTCTACTGCTTTATGGTCGTCTCCGACTTGACCGGTTTCTGGGTCACCTGCTGCGTGCTCGGCAATTGCGAACGATCCCAACCGCCGCCCAAGGCCTCCACCAATGCTACGGCGGAGGTCATCTGTTGCACCTGAAGAGTATTCAAAATCTGTTGGTCCGCCAGCACGGTGGTTTGAGCAATCAGCACGTCGATGTAGGGATCGACGCCGGTCTCGTATCGCGCCTGCTCGAGCTTGAGAAAGGTTTGAGCTGAATCTACGGTCTGCTGCTCTTGCTGGATCTCCTTAGATAGGATACGAACTTCGGCGAGACCATCTTCGACCTGTTGAAATGCGGAAAGAACCGTCTGCCGGTAGGCGGCGAGGTCGGCATTGTAGGTTGCTACGTATTGTTGGACGGTGGCGCGACGCAATCCGGCGTCAAAGATAGTTTCCGGAATCGACACGCCGACGGACCAAACCCGGCTCGGCCAGGACAGCCAATCAGTGAACGATGAACTCTCAAATCCGCCCGACGCAGTCAAAGTCAGGTTCGGATAATAGGCCGCGTAAGCGATGCCGATGGTAGCGTTGGCTTGGGCCATCAGGCGCTCGGCGGCGGCGATATCCGGCCGGCGCTCGAGCAGTTCCGAGGGCACGCCGACCGGAATCGGGGGCGGAGCAACGGTCATCGGCTTCACGGGAATGGAAAAGTTGGACGCTGCCTTGCCCACCAGCGTGGCGATCGCGTGTTCATATTGCGATCGGGCGATTCCGACATTGGTTGCGCCTGCCTGTGCGCTCTGCAGCGTAGTTTCCGCTTCGACCACCGATATCTGGTCGTCGATGCCCGTTTCGTAGAGCACGCGGGTCAGATCGAGTGCTTTTTGGTCCGCCGCGACCGTATCGGTAAAGATCTTTTGCAACTCGTCCTGGCCGCGAATCTCGAAAAAAAACTCCGCCAAGCTCGCCTGTTCGGTCAGACGCTCGTTCTCGAGATCCGCTGCGCTGACTTGGGCAGCGTACTGAGCCTGATGCACGGTGTTGCGAATCTTGCCCCAAAGGTCGGGCTCCCAGGAAGCTTCGAGCGGCAACGAATACACGGTCGTCTGCAGTTGTCGGATAGCTGCGCCTGTGCCTGTCGTGGTGACGGGAATCGAGCCCAGAGTCCCCGAGGTTCGCGAGCGGTTGAACGACGGCGCAACCCCCAGCGTCGGGAAATATTGCGCGCGCGCTTCGCGCACGATTGCGCGAGCCTCCATAAAGTTCTCGAAGAACTGTTTGATGTTCTGGTTGTTAATATCCAATTGCTCTTCGAGGGCGTTCAGTTCGGGATCGTTGAAGATCTCCCACCACTTCCCGCGTATTTTGGCGTCTGCAGGCTGCGCGACCGTCCAGCTTTGATTTTCCTTGAATTGGGTAGGCGATTCCTTGTAGACCGCCGCCGGTGGCTGCGCGGGCGCGGCTGGATGGTATTTCGGCCCCGCCACGCAGCCCGATAACAGCAATAAAAGAGCAGTAGCGAACAACCTGACCATCCAGTCCGCAGGCCTTTGCCGGAAAATAATCATAACGTTTCTACCTAAACAAAAAGTCATCTCAGTCTGCGCCAGCCGGGCTCCCGAGCCCTGGAAGGACGTCCCGCTGCTTGCCCTGTACGCGCAACCGCAACCGGTCTAACGCCAAATACACCACTGGCGTTGTATAAAGCGTAAGCAACTGGCTCAAGATCAGCCCTCCCACAATGGTGATGCCCAGCGGCCGGCGAAGTTCATAGCCCGTGCCCGTGCCCAGCGCCAACGGCAAAGCGCCCAATAACGCAGCCATGGTCGTCATTAGGATCGGACGGAAGCGCAACATGCACGCCTCAAAAATCGAGTCGATTGGCTTTTTCCCCTCCTGGCGCTCTACCTGAAGGGCAAAATCGATCATCATGATGGCGTTCTTCTTTACGATTCCGATCAGCAAGACTATGCCAATGATGGAAATGATATTGAGATCCTGCTTGAACAGCATTAACGCCAGCATTGCGCCTACGCTCGCCGATGGCAGCGTGGAGATAATGGTCAAAGGGTGGACCAGGCTTTCATACAAAATGCCGAGAACGATGTACACCGCCAGCAGCGCCGTAACAATCAGTATGGGCTCGGTGCCCAAAGATTGCTGGTAGGCCAACAGCGTGCCGGCAAAAAAGCCTTGCAGCGTGGAAGGCGTGCCCAGCCGCTTTTGCATCTGCGTGATGGCCAACGTGGCATCGCTCAGAGACATGTTCGACGCCAGGTTAAAGGACACGGTGACCGAGGGGAACAATCCCGTATGGTTAATGGCCAATGGGGTCGTATTGGCTCGGCCCTTGGCCACGGCGAACAGCGGAATGCTACCGCTGCCAGACGTATGAAGGTAAATGTCTTTCAATCCTTCGGGACTTTGCCAATACTGGGGAGCCACTTCTAACACCACGTAATACTGATTCAACTGCGTGTAGATGAGGGAAACTTCCGATTGGCCGAATGCGCCGTATAAGGTCGAGTCCAGTTGCTGTGTAGTAAGGCCAAGTTTTGCCGCAGTGACGCGATCGTAGGTCAGCAACTCATCAAGCCCGCCATTCTGCTGGTCTGAACTCACGTCCTGGAAGCCGGGCAGGCGTTTCATCTGATTCAATAACGTCGGCCCCCACTTTATAAGATCTTCGACCGTGTCGGATTGGATCGTGTACTGATACATCGCATTGCTGGAGCGGCCGCCGATGCGCAGATCTTGCACCGCTTGAAGAAACCCGGAAGCCACCGGCAGACGGTTCAATTGCGGGCGCAGGCGGTCGATGATCTGAGCGGCACTGACCTTACGCTCCGCCAGCGGCTTAAGCGCAATGTACATCGAGCCGGTATTTGTGGCCCCGCTGCCACCGGTAAACGCAATCACATTCGCGACGGCCGGATCTTTCTTGATCACAGCGCCGATCTGCCGAATGGAGTCGTTCATCGCCGGGAAGGATGAATCCTGCGGTCCGCGTACGCTGCCAGTGATTGCTCCCGTGTCCTCTGGCGGGAAAAAGCCCTTGGGTATCCTGACGATTAGCACCACATTGAGCGCGATGGTAACGAAGAGTACGGCGAGGGTTAGGCCTGGGTGATCCAGCACCCAATGCAGGCTCGTGCGATACAACGACAGCATCCACTCAAAGAACCGTTCGCTCGCCATATAGATGCGGCCATGTTTCTCCGCGCGCTCGTTCTTCAAAAGATAGGCGCACATCATGGGCGTGGTAGTCAGCGAGATGATCATGGACACGAAAACAGCAGTCGAGAGAGTGACCGCAAATTCCCGGAAGAGACGGCCCACGATTCCGCCCATCATGAGAAGAGGGATAAAAACCGCGATGAGCGAGATGCTGATGGTAAAGACGGTAAACCCGATCTCTTCCGCTCCCTTCAGCGCTGCGGCAAAGGGCCTCATACCGTTTTCCAAGTGGCGCGCGATATTTTCCATCACCACGATGGCATCATCGACCACAAATCCGGTTGCGATGGTCATCGCCATCAGCGAGAGGTTGTCCAGGCTATATCCGAACAGGTACATCACCGCGAATGTCCCGACCAGCGAAACTGGCACCGCGACACCCGGAATAAGCATGGCACGGCCATTCCGCAGGAACACAAACACCACCACGATGACCAGGCCGATCGAAATGAGCAGCGTCCTCTCGACGTCACTGACCGAGGCGCGGATGGTCGTTGTGCGGTCTAGAACAATCGTGGTATCGATGCCGAGCGGAATCGAGGCCTGGATAAACGGAAGTTGCGCGCGTATGCGGTCGACCGTGGCAATAATGTTGGCGCCGGGTTGGCGGAAAATGATAACCGTAATCGCGCGCTTGCCATTCAAATACCCAGCCGCGCGGATATTCTGAACCGAGTCTGTCACCTCAGCGACGTCAGACAGATGGATCGCCGCGCCATTCTTATAACCAACCACGAGCGGCTTATAGTCCGCGGCCAGCGAGATCTGGTCGTTGGCAAGAATGTCGGCGGTCATAATGCCGTCGGTGATTTGACCCTTGGCCAAGTCAGAGTTCTGCAGGCTCAGCACGGACTGCAAATTCGACACGGTGAGTCCATAGCTGGCCAATTGTGTGGGATTTGCGTCCACCCGAACAGAGGGCAACGCGCCGCCCCCAGCATTGACCTGTCCCACGCCCTGTATCTGCGACAACTTCTGCTGCACGATCGTAGAGGCCACGTCATACAGTTTGCCGGGACCGTATTTGTCCGATGTAAGTCCGAGGATCATGATGGGCGCATCAGCGGGATTGACTTTGCGATAGGTCGGATTGCCCGGCAGGTTGGCGGGCAGATAAGTTCGCGCCGCATTGATCGCGGCCTCCACATCGCGCGCCGCACCATCAATGTCGCGGCTAAGATCAAACTGAATGGTGATCGATGTGCTCCCGAGCGTGCTGGCGGAGGTCATCTCCGTCACCCCCGCAATATGACCGAACTGCCGCTCCAGTGGCGTGGCGACGGAGGACGCCATAATCGCGGCGCTAGCCCCTGGCAAGCTTCCACTGACTGAAATTGTCGGGAAGTCGACCTCCGGCAGTGGCGCTACTGGCAGCACCTCAAACGCAATTGCACCTGCAAGAGCAATCGCCACCGTGAGCAGCGTCGTTGCAACCGGCCGGCGAATGAAAGGCGCGGAGATGTTCATGCCGGCCCTGCCTGTTCTACGTCTCCAGTTTCTACCGCGCTCGATTTGTGGCCAAAGCGCTGCGCCAGATTGTCAAAAAAGATGTAGATGACGGGCGTGGTATACAGCGTGAGCGCCTGGCTCAGCAGCAATCCGCCGACCATGGCGATGCCCAGCGGCCTGCGCAACTCTGAACCGAAGCCAGTTCCCAGCGCCAGCGGAAGCCCTGCCAGCAGCGCGGCCATGGTGGTCATCATGATCGGACGAAAGCGGAGCAGACAGGCCTCGTAAATTGCATCCGTCGCGTTCTTTCCATGCTTACGCTCGCCTTCCAGCGCGAAGTCGACCATCATAATTCCGTTCTTTTTCACGATACCGATCAGCAGCACAATGCCGATGATCGCGACCACGCTCAAATCCTCATGAAAGAGAATCAAGGCGAGAAAAGCGCCAACCCCCGCTGAAGGCAGCGTCGACAAGATCGTAATCGGGTGGATAAAGCTCTCGTACAAAACCCCAAGCACGATGTACACAGTTACCAGCGCGGCAAGAATAAGCAGCGGTTCATTGGAGAGAGAATTCGTGAACGACGCCGCCGTACCCTGAAAATCAGCCTGCAGGCTGGGGGGCATGTGCATGTCCTTCTGCGCTTTGTCGACTGCCGTGATCGCGTTGCCCAACGCGGCATTGGGCGCGAGATTGAACGATACAGTGATCGCCGGAAATTGACCCTGGTGGCTAATCGAAAGCGGCTCCGTGGTCTTCTCGAAGTGCGAGAAAGCGCTCAGCGGCACAGCATTGCTCATGCTCGAATTGGTAATGCCTGCAGAGTTCGCTCCATTATTCAACGTCGAGGAGGCCGAAAGCGTTTTCGCCGGAGGGGCAAGCGTATTTGCCGACGGAGTGTAAAGCGCTGAAGTCGTCAGTGCATTCGAGCCCGCAGCCGACGCTCCGGAAGAAGCGAATGAGGTAGAGGCACCGGTACCCGTTGCGCCCGCCGACGCATTGGACTGGATGTAAAGATGATTCAGCTTGTTGGGGTCCAACTGAAACTGCGGCTCACTCTCAAGAACAACGTGGTACTGATTCACCTGCGTATACATCGTATTAATCTGCCGCTGACCGAAGGCGTCATACAAAGTGTTATCGATAGTCGACGGCGCAATTCCAAATCGCGAAGCCGTGACCCGGTCGATCACGAGAGACACAGCCAGCCCTCCGGTTTGTTGATCGGTGGCAACATCTTCCAACTCCGGCAACTGCTTCAACCGGCCGACGAAGCGATTGGTCCAGTCATTCAGTTCATTCGCGTCGGGATCTTCGAGCGTGTACTGGTATTGCGTGCGGCTTACGCGATCGTCCACCGTAATGTTCTGCACCGGTTGCATGTACAACTCGATTCCCTGAACCTGATCCAGTTTCGTCTTGAGCCTGCGGATTACATCTGACGCAGTCATCTTGCGCTGGGTGAGGGGCTTGAGGTTAATCGACATTCTGCCGCTGTTCGTCGTCGTATTGGTTCCATCCGCGCCGATAAACGATGAGAGGCTTTCAACCGCTGGGTCATCCAGAACTATTTTTGCCAGTTCCTGCTGCTTCGCTGCCATGGCTTTTGACCCAATCGTCTGCGCCGACTGCGAGATGCCCTGGATGACGCCAGTGTCCTGCACCGGGAAAAATCCTTTAGGGATGATGATGTAAAGGAAAACCGTGAGCAAAAGCGTAGCCAGCGCGACGAACAGCGTAATCGTCTGGAATCGAAGCACAAATTTCAGTGTCCGGCCATAGAACGCGATCATGCGCTCAAACACGCGCTCCGAGGCTTTGTAGAAGCGTCCCTGCTCTTCTTCCGGCTTGCGTTTCAAGATGCGCGCACTCATCATGGGCGTGAGTGTCAGCGAAACCACCGCTGAGACAACAATCGTGACTGCAAGGGTAACGGCAAACTCGCGAAACAGTCGCCCCACCACGTCGCCCATGAACAACAGCGGAATCAGAACGGCAATCAGCGACACCGTCAGTGACAGAATGGTAAAGCCAATTTGCTCCGCACCCTTAAGTGCGGCTTCCATCGGTGGATCTCCCGCTTCGATGTAGCGCGAGATGTTCTCGATCATCACGATGGCGTCGTCCACAACGAATCCGGTGGAAATCGTCAAGGCCATCAGAGACAGGTTATCCAGGCTGTAACCCAGCAGATACATCGCCGCGAAAGTGCCGATCAGTGAAAGCGGCACAGCCACGCTGGGAATGACAGTGGCGTACAGATTCCGCAAGAAAAGAAAGATGACCAGCACCACCAGCCCAACGGTCAGCAACAATTCAAACTCAACATCAGAAACCGATGCTTCGATGGGCGTCGTGAGATCGGTGAGCGTGGTCACCTGAATGCCCGTTGGCAGGTTGGCCTCAAGCTGCGGCATCAGCTTCTTGATGCTCCTGACCACGCTGATCGTATTGGCTCCCGGCTGCCTTTGCACATTCAGCACCACCGCGGGAGCCAGATTCATCCACGCTGCCTGATTATTGTTCTCCACGCCATTCACGATGCGTGCCACGTCGGTCAGCATCACCGGCGCTCCGTTGCGGTAGGCAACCACGACATGCCGATAGTCATCGCTCGTGACAAGTTGATCGTTGGCGTCGATCTGGTAATCCTGGCGCGGCCCATCGAAGTTTCCCTTGGCCGCATTCACACTGGCCTGAGTGAGCGCAGTGCGCAGGTCCTCCATGTTGATGCCGTAGGAAGACATTGCCGTAGGGTTGGCTTGAATCCGCACTGCGGGCTTTTGTCCGCCGCTGATGGTTACCAGGCCGACTCCGCTGAGCTGTGAAATCTTGGGCGCAAGCCGCGTGTCCACCAGATCCTCCACCTGAGAAAGCGGCATGGAACTGGAGGTGATCCCGAGAGTCAACACCGGAGCGTCGGCGGGATTCGTTTTGCTGTAGGTCGGCGGCGCAGGGAGAATCGATGGCAAAAGGCTCTGCGACGCGTTTATGGCAGACTGCACCTCTTCCTCAGCCACATCAATATTCACGCTGAGGCTGAACTGCAGCACAATAACGGAAGTGCCGCCAGAGCTGGTGGACGTCATCTGGCTCAAACCCTGCAGTTCGCCGAATTGGCGCTCGAGCGGGGCCGTCACCGTCGTCGCCATTACCGTCGGGCTTGCTCCCGGGTAAAACGTGAGTACCTGAATGGTCGGATAATCAACTTCCGGCAATGCCGACACCGGCAGTTGCGCATAGCCAACCAGGCCGACCAGCAGGATTGCAGCCATCAGCAAAGCTGTCGCCACTGGCCGCAAGATAAAAGGACGGGATGGACTCACGGGGTTCTGCTCCCGCTGGTGTTAGCTGCGGCCGGCTGCGTCGAAGGCTTGTTCGAACTGACCACTGCGACATTGTCCTGCAACTTATCGAAGCTGCTGTTGGCCACAACGTCTCCGGGATTGATGCCGTCAACTTGCATTATCCCGCCGTCCGTAACTCCCGGCTTTACGCTGCGCATATGCGCGACATTGTTCTGAATCACATATACGAACGATGACTGGCCATTCTGTTGAATGGCGGATGCAGGAATCAGCGTCACCCCCTGCAACGTGTTCACCAGCAGCCGGGCGTTCACGAACTGGTTTGGAAAAAGCCCATCATTCTTATTGTCGAAGATGGATCGTGCTTTTACCGTCCCCGTAGTCGTGTCGATCTGGTTGTCGAGTGTCAGCAATTTCCCGCTGGCAATTTTGGTCTGCGCGGTGCGGTCAAAGGCATCGACGGTAAGCGTGGCTTTCTTTTGTAGGCGAGCTTGCACCGGACCGAGGTTGTCTTCCGGTATGGTGAAAATTACGGTGATGGGTTCCAGTTGCGTAATGACGGCAAGGGTAACGGTTCCGCTAGCCTGCACTACGTTGCCTGGATCCACCAGACGTAAACCCACGCGGCCTGCGATGGGAGCGGTGATGTGGCAATATTCCACCTGAATCTGGTCATACTGCACCGTTCCCTGGTCGTTCTTAACGATGCCCTGGTCCTGCAGCACAACCTTTTCCTGGTCATCCAGAATTTGTTTTGCAATCGCGTTGCGTCCCCAAGCTTCATGGTAGCGCGCAAGATCCATCTGGGCCTGGGCGAGCAGATTCTCGTCTCGCTCGAGCGTTCCTTGCGCCTGCAAAAGAGTGGCGCGGTACGGTCGCGAATCAATGTCAATCAGCGGATCACCTTTTCGTACCAGTTGACCCTCTTTAAAGTGCACGGCGATGACTAGTCCGTTCACTTGGCTAGTGATCGAATCGGTATAGACCGGAGTGACCGTGCCGATAGCGTCAAGGTAAACGCCGATGTCGCCTTTTTGTGCGGTTGCGGTTATCACGGTTACCTTCGGCGGCGCCGCCGGGGCCTTTTTCGTGCCTTCGTAGTGGTGCCATACCAGCACGACCACAAGCACAAGGACGAGCAACAAAATAATTCCGAGGACGATCCACAATGTTTTATGCCGGTGGGATGCCGAATCGTGAGCCGGGAGTTGATGGGCAGGGTCGGTGATGGGATGCTCACTGCTGTCAACGGTCAAAAGGGATCTCCTTTATCGGCTCCGAATCGTCAAGATTATAGCTGTGCAATGGGAATTCCAACTCGCAATTGTGATGCCTATGGCCGTGTTCAGCGATTGTCCGAAATGAGCAATTCCGCGCACCATTTCGGATTGCCGACCAAGGGGTTGTGCGGGTAACGAACGAGGGGTCCTCACACGCTCAGACTGGAATCGGCACCGCGGAAATGATTGCGTAACCGTGGATCCGCAGGTTGCCGCTGTAAGGGTAGCATCGAAATCCGATGCTCTATCCATTTGAGCTACGCGCCCAATCGCCGCTGAAAGTGGATCTTCGCTGCAAGACCTGGTGTCATCTGCCGGCTCGCCTACGGCCTCAGTATCGCGTAGCCTCCACACTGCTGCTAGTCGATGACGCGGCTACGAAAATACGCCTACAGGAAATCCTCATGTGAAATACCATGTCACAGGGATATCGGGGCCAAAGGGGCGAATTTATGCTTCGTGCTACGAGACCAGCGAGATCCGAAGCCATAAGCCGGTCGCGGTAAGCGCCCCTGAATAAGGGACATTAGACATGACGGTTCTTCGAACGGAGGGATTATGCTTTACTGGGCGTTGATGTTCCTGTTGGTTGCGATTATTGCTGCTGTCTTTGGTTTCACCGGCATTGCGATCGCAGCAGCCGGGATAGCCAAGCTGCTGTTCTTCATCTTCCTGGTTTTGTTTGTGATTACGCTCGCCAGTCACCTGATGCGCGGCCGGGTTTAGCGCGCATCTGAGTCCAGGACTTGGGTGCGTCGATTCCTTTCCGCACGGAGCCCGCGGCATGGGAGCGTCCTCGCGCCCGTGGTCAGTGTTTCGATGAAAGCACGAGAAACAGCAGTACGGACAGCGCAATTGCGGCTATGCTGTTGCCGCGAACCGTACGATAGCTGGATGGCCAAGGGAACATTAATACATCAAAAACCGATAAGAATTTTTCCGGCCAAAACAAGCCAGCCAGCCCAAAAGCAAGCGAGCCTTGAATAGCCAGGGAAAGAGCTACATGGTGCGGAATGGCATTTAAGTAGGCCATTTTCGGATAGAAGAGTCTAGCACTGGCGGTTTCTCGTGAGCAATATCCCAAAGTTCATCGTCCTGGCGGAACCCTTGATGTGGAGCTGTTCTGCGCCCGGATGTGTGCTTTCCGTTTTTCTTCGCTAGTATTGCCTGTCTTCGATGAGTTCGAGTCCGCGGCCCGCTCATCGGTTAAATTCGGTTAAAATAAAGTTACGCCGGAAGTCGTTCTCCCATGCCTGAAGACGCCGTCACAATCTCACCGGGTCCGCGATTTCAAGCCGCCATGGTGCTGGCCATTCTTGCGGATGCTCTGCAAATCGTCGTTTTTCCCTTCTTCGTCGAAGGAGCTCTATCGCCCGCTGATGACATACTCGATTTTGGTATCGCAGCGCTGTTGGTTCGCCTGCTTGGCTGGCATTGGGAATTTTTGCCGTCATTTTTTGCCAAACTCGTGCCTGGGGTCGATTTAGTTCCTTGCTGGACTATTGCGGTGGCAAACGTCTATCGGAAAGCGCGGCAGATGGCGGTCACTGTGGACGAAAGCCATGATCAGCACCCAGCACTGAGCGGCCATCAGGGTCCGTAAGTGTGAATGGGACTGAGTCTGAGCTCCGATCTCTTGAACTTCAGAAGCCAATAAGAAAACGGCTGGCAGCATCTGCTGCCAGCCGTTTCCAGCCAATCCAATTCTAGCCGGTCACCGGCGTCCGCCACCATGAAAGCCGCCGCCTACTGCGCCGCGCGCATAGCCATGCCCGTAGCCAAAACCGCCGCCCCGGTTGTACGCGTAAGGACCCGGTCGACTGTATCCACCGTATCCGCGACCATAGTTTCCGCGACCGTAGTAGCCATACCCACCGCGTCCGTAGTAACCATACCCATGTCCCCAATAGCCGTGATACCACGGCCCGGCGCCAATGAAAACGCCGCCGACAAACCATTGCGGACCATAGTAGCCATACGGCGCGCACGCGTATGGATAATAGGAGTAATAACCATAGGCGCATGCGGGTGCGGGACCGACATAGCCGTAGGCCGGGCCCACGCCGATACCAACCGTAACCGCGGCCTGTGAGTGAAGTGCCGGAAGCATGAAGATGCCCAGCAAAGCCAGATATCGTAGATAACGCATAATTGACCTCCTTCTTTCCGATCCGCCTTCCGTCAACGCTTGCGGATCCGGAGACCTTCAGGCATCTCAGTTTCGTCTGAAGCGCCTACCTGTATATATAAACGCGGATTGGTGGGAAAAGTTGCAGGGCATTGCGCGTCTATAAGTTGCGGAAGAAAATCCGGCCTGTGCGGGCCAGATGGCGCTAGCGTTATCTGGCGCGGTTTTGCGACCCCGTTTTGTATACTGCCTCGGTGCCTCTGACTGTGGCACGAGCGATGACTGGTTCTGCTCCATTCCGGCTTGCCTACATCGACTGGATGCGCGGCCTGGCCTGCGTGCTGATGTTCCAGACCCATTGCTACGACTCCTGGTTGGGCGGCGACGCGCGCAAAAGTACCTTTTTTATGTGGTCGCAACTGGGTGGAACCTTGCCCGCTCCATTGTTTCTTTTTCTTGCTGGGATATCCTTCGCACTGGTAACCGATAAGTTGCGGCAGAAAGGCACGCCGGTTGGGCAGATCGCTCGCACCACCATTCGGCGCGGCGCGGAGATTTTCGGGCTCGGCCTGCTGTTTCGGCTGCAGGAGTTCCTGATCGCCTGGGGCTGGGCGCCCTGGAGCGACTTGTTGCGCGTCGATATCCTCAACACCATCGGCCTCTCCATGATGTTGATGGGCGTGGTTTGCTGGATCGTCTTCAGTTCGGGATTGCGGACGCGCTTCGCCCTCGGCATGACGGCGGCCGCTGTGGGGATGAGCATTTCTCTAATGAGCCCGTTGCTGTGGACAAGTTGGCGACCCCGCAGGCTGCCTTGGCCGCTTGAATCCTACATCAACGGCGTACACAATCTCGGCGAGCCCCAAGCCTGGCTGTTTCCAATTTTTCCGTGGACTGGGTTTGCTTTCATGGGCCTCGCGGTGGGATTTTTTCTGTTGAGCGACCAGGCGCGGAAACGCGGCGCTGCAACCTTTCTACTAGCGGGCGCGGCGGGGGTCGCACTGATTTATCTGGCACGGTGGCTGGATGCGCGTCCGCTCCAGCTTTATGCGGCTTACGATTTCTGGCACACCAGTCCGAATTTCTTTCTGATTCGCGTGGGGCTGTTGCTGGTGATTCTGGCTGCGGTTTATCTCTGGTGCAGATGGGGAGCGGGGCAGTGGGGTTTCAGCCCCTTGATACAACTTGGACAGACCTCTCTGCTGGTCTACTGGGTGCACATCGAGTTCGTGTACGGACGGCTTTCCATTTTGCCGAAGCGGGCCGTCGACATTCGCACCGCGTCTTTTGGATTGCTGGCAATTTTCCTTTCGATGGTATTGCTTTCGGTGCTACGCACCAAGCTAAAAGGACGAGGCGCGGAAGCGCTGGCGTGGTTCTACAGGCCAGTCAAAGCCAGCTAGACCACACCACGACACACCCGGACTGGAGCTCGATACGAGGATTGCATAATGGATGCGGCAATTGCAAGGCTGACCCCCTTACGCAGAGAGCTGGCGAATCGCATTCTGGACAAGCTTCAGCCCGATGGACCAACGTTGGCGTGATTGAATTTCGTCGTCGCCATAGCCGAACAGGTAAAAGGTGATGTAGAAGCCGTCGCGAACCTTTTCGTCCTCACGGTAATAGCAGCGGCGAATGAGAAATTCGGCGGCGGACGGAATCTCGGGCGCTCGCCGCAAGAGTTGGGTCAGATGCTTCGCCAGTTGCTCGTGCTGGGGAAATGAAAAACGGGAATTGCCGTCTGAAAACAGGAGATCGACGTAGGAGCCAGATTTGTGAGCCGCTCCGAAAATTTCCTCTTCCGGATTTATTCCTGCGCTGGACCAGACGTCACACTTGGCCGTCTCGAGAATGCCCGCACTTGCATTTACCGCGCAAAGAAACTCGCCTAACTCCTGCACCCGCTGCGCCTCCTCAATCTTGAGCAGAAGCTCGGGACAGCGCTTCAAATCGTAATAGCGGGGGCCACCCTCTTCGACGGCCCAAGGCAAGTCCAGCGTTTCGTCGTCGGCGCCGAGTTCGACTGCGAAGTCCGCTTGCACGTTACTTCGCGGGTGCAGGCTGCGGCGCCGGCTGTGGCGCTGCGCTAGGCGTGGAGAAGTTCACCTTTGGAACCTGTCGTGATTCCTCCGTTGCAGCAAAATACGCCGGGTTGGGTTTGAATCCCGCCCAACTGGCGAAAATGCTGTTGGGAAACTGCTGAACGTAGGTGTTGTAGTCCTGGAGCGCGTCGTTGTAGCGCTTGCGTTCGACGGCAATACGATTTTCGGTTCCCGCCAACTCATCCTGCAAACGCAGAAAGTTCTCATTCGATTTCAATTGTGGATAGTTCTCGACGACCGCGAGCAGTCGGCCGATGGCGCCGTCCAGTTGCTGGTTGGCGGCGATCTTGTCCGCAGGAGCGTTGGCCGAGAGCAATCGGGAACGAGCAGCCGCAATGTCGCCAAACACTTTTTGTTCCTGCCCCGCGTAGCCTTTTACGGTTTCGACCAGGTTCGGAATCAGGTCAGCGCGGCGTTGCAGCACGATATCGACCTGCGACCATGCAGCCTTGACTGCTTCATTCTTGGTCACCAAAGTGTTGCGGACGCTCACATACTGTCCGAACGCGAACAGCGCAATCAGCACCAGGACAACAATCACAATCAAGCCTGTCTTCATCGGTCTTCTCCTGTAAGAGCACTATCAAACTTACGCGCTGTGTGGTCCCGGCGAGTCTAGCATTTTATCCACGGCAGCGGTTACCTGCTGCACTGCAGCCAGGTAGCGGGCAAACACATCGTTTACATCCAACTGCTTGGCCTCAGTCTTGCGCTCGCGGATGTTGAGCAGTTGCAAGAAGGCGGAAGCATCGAACCGGACGCGCTCAGCCAGCGCCTGGACTGCCTGCCGCTTGGTCTTTGGCGGCGTGTGGCCGAGCGCAATCAATGCGTGGCGGAACAGAGTTACAAACGTCGACAATGAGCTCAGCATCAACTCCCATAACTGTTTCTTGCTATTCGCGCTGAGTAACAGCCGTCCGCGCAAAAGAATCAGTTTCTCGCGCAGTTCGTACTCCAGTTGGGCACGATGCAGGTGCATGGGAATGTCGAGCCCGCTGAGAACATCATCGCCGAATAGCACGCGATGCTGTTGTTTCATGTCGAGAAGTTCGATGGAGAACACATCCGTGGAACGTTCCAGTTCTTCACGAGTCAGCACCATTGGCGCATGCTGCTTCTGGCGAGTCCACCACTCAACCGCGGGCGCAATTGCCGTGAGCGCCGCAAACGAACTCTCACGGAAAATGCAAAGCAGGTTGACATTCGAGAATTCAGGATGAAATTCTCCGTCCGCCGCGGAACCGTACAGGATCACGCTCTGAAGATTTTCTCCGGAAGCCGCGCGCAACCGGCTGATGAATTCGTTAATTTGTTTTTCCGCAACCATATTGCCTCTTTCGACCTACCAGCTTCCACTGGCGCCGCCCCCGCCCGAACTGCCACCGCCGAAACCCCCAAACCCGCCACCGCCTCCGCCGAAACCCCCGCCGCCGAAGCCTCCGCCACGGCCACCGCCTAACAGCAAACCAAAAAGCAGTAGCCGTCCCAGCGGCGTGAACAGCACAATCAGAACAATAATAATGAGCGCGATGATCCCGCCAATCGATAGCCCCGTACTGGGCTCTTGTACCGCCGTCGGAGCACGCGGCTGCGCTCCAGTCAACTGAATGCCCGCGTCCTGCGCGATGACTTCCGCAACCCGCATGGTCATCAGAGACACGGCGCCGTTAAAGTCGTTCTGCTTTAGCAATGGCACGGCTTCGCGCCCAAATCCGCCGACTTTACCGTCGGGCAAAATCGGCTCCAGCCCGTAGCCGACCTCAGTCCGGTAACGATGGTCTTGTGTCGCCAGCAGAATCAGCACACCGCGATCGGTGCCTTTGCTGCCTATCCCCCATTTCTTAAACAGATCCACCGCATAACTTTCGATGTCCGATCCGTCGAGTGACTTGATAGTGACGACGGCAATCTGCGCGTGCGCCTTCTCATCGATTTGCTGACAAATATTATCGAGTTGCGCGATGGTGTTCTGGTCAAGGACGTGGGCAAAATCGTTGACGTAGCCCGTCGGCTTCAGTTGCGATACGGGCTCGGCGTGGAGAACAAACGCCAGCGAGATGAGCATCGCTGTCGTTAACGCGATTTTCGCGCCCGTTTTCATTCGCGAGAGTGATTGTATAGGAGGGAAGTCGAGCTTGCGCTCGACCAGACAGCCGAGAGCCTGCCCTGAGCGAAGTTGAAGGGGCGGGGGTCCCCACGCGGTCAGAACTCCCGCAGGAATTCCACTACCTGCCGCTCCGCCCAGCGGCCGTCGTCGCCATCGGGCTTAGCGAGGAAGGAGCAATGCCCTCCATCCTCGGTCTCCATGAACGTGATATTGGGATTGGAAAGGATCTTCTGCCGCGTCTCCGGAAGAATGCGGATGAAAGGATCGTTAGCTGCATGCAGAATCAACGTGGGCACGGTGATACGATCGACGACATTGGCGGCGGCCGAGCGCTCGTAGTAATCCGAAGCGCCCTCAAAGCCGCAGTAGTGAGCCGTAATCTTGTCATCGAAATCGCGAAGGGTAGTCACCCCCCGCAAGAGCGCGGTGTCGAAGGCGTCAGGAAACAAGCGCGCTTTCATCCTCAAGCGGCGGCGAAGTTGCCACATAAAGTAATACTCATAGAGGCGATTGCCCGCCAGATGCAGCGCGTCGGCCGAGGCCGCGAGATTCATGGATGGACACACTGCCACAACCGCGCGAAACTGCGCCGGGCCTTCGCTTCCCCATTCACCTGCGAGCTTAAGCACAAGATTGCCGCCCATGGAGAATCCCGCAAGAGCAAACCGCGAAATCCGGTCCTGACGCAGCAGATTCCAGGCCACGGCGGCGATATCCTGCGACCGTCCCGAATGATACAGTGTGGCTGACAGTGCGTCGGTCCCGCCGCAGTTGCGCTGGTTCATGCGGACGACGTTCATGCCCGCAGCCATGCCCTTGGCGGCAATACCCAGCATGTAGGGAGATTCGCTCGAACCTTCGAGGCCGTGGACAATAATCGCGGTGAGCACTT
The DNA here is from genome assembly GCA_963832245.1 of uncultured Acidobacteriota bacterium. Taxonomy (GTDB): domain Bacteria; phylum Acidobacteriota; class Terriglobia; order Terriglobales; family Acidobacteriaceae; genus JABDBE01. The sequence goes on along the minus strand of CAWHTG010000002.1, from coordinate 302,587 downwards.
TTTCTCGATCTGCCTGCCAGTGGCAGTGGCACAGCACCTCGACGCCGGGCTCGACTTCGATCAAACGCCGTTCGGCGGGAGGCAACGGGATTCGCCGCCGCAGGAAAAAATTCGCCACGGTTTGAAGATGTCCGCCACGCAAACCTCGGCGCGCCACGAATTCCCGTGTTACAGTTGGCGTAGCTTCCACATTCTGATTTTAAATGGAGTTTGAGCTCAGGAGTGGTTCATGCCCATCTTTGAGTATGTCTGCAAGGAATGCAATCATCAATTTGAAGCGTTGGTCTACGGCAGCAAAAAAGCCGAATGCCCTAAATGTCAGAGTAAAAAACTAGCGCAACAGCTTTCGGTTTTTGCTATGTCAGCGAAGGGCTCTGCCAGTTCGTCTCCATCGATCGGAGCTTGCGGAAGTTGCGGCGACCCTCGCGGTCCGGGCGCGTGCTCCATGCCTGATATGGATTAGCCGGATTGAGACTCTGGGGCGAACCTTACCGCGTGGCCAGTTCCTTTGCGCCAAGGTGCTCGACGGCACGGTCCACCACCGCCTGCATTTCCCTCGCATACTTTACTTCGCGGCCTTTGGCTAGAATCTTCTTGGCGTCGTCAGCACTAAACCAGGTCGGATTACGATCAAGTTCGTGGGACCCGTCGATCAGATCGACCTCCATCAGGAAAGCCTTGATCACAAATTCGCGCACGCCCGGAGGCTTCCAGAAAACACCTTTGGAATGCAAATAGAGATGAAAATGCCGCGGCTCGATGTGGCCCCGCACCCCAGCTTCTTCCCACGCTTCTTGTTCCGCGGACTGGCTGTGCGACATCGATGGCTCAGGATCACCTTTTGGAAATGTCCACTTGCCCCCGCCGTTGGTGTTGACGAGAAGGAACTCAATGGACTGCCCTTGCCGCCGGTAGCACACGGCAGCGACCTGCAGCGGAAGTGCAAATCGTGAAGGTCGGGGCGATGCCAACTGCCGCTCCTCAGTCGAAAATCCTGACTTTCCCATGATAGTTGGAGAATATTGCAGGAATGTTAAATTGCAGCGAAAAAGGTGCAATGGGGGTGGTTACGAAGGTCCTGATTACGGCAACTGCTTCAGAGTCCACTGCCATAAATCGGGATGACCGCTCCATTCACGTCTTTGCCCGCATCGCTTGCCAGCCATGCGATCAGCGATGCCACTGAGGCCGGTTGCACCCATTTCGAGGTATTGGCACCGGGTATATCTTTGCGGTTAGCTGGAGTGTCCATGGTTCCAGGAAGAAGAACGTTGGCCGTAATTGCGAGATCCTTGTTCTCAACCGCCACCGTTTGAACCAATGAAACCAGCGCCGCCTTTTAAGCGCTGTAGGCGCCGACCCCAGGCCCTGGGTCTTCGGCGGCCCGGCTTCCAATCGCAATAATGCGGCCGCTACCGGCCCGCCGCATGTGCGGAATTACGGCGCGCAGAACGTAGAACGCACTGTTGAGGTTAAGGTCAAACATGCGTTGAAACGTCGCAACATCGGTCTCGGCAATGGTCTTGCCGCCGGTGAAACCGCCTACCAGATGAGCCAGAATATCGAGCCGCCCGAATCGAGCTGCGATTCCGTCGACCGTGGTTTTCGCCGTTTCCGCACTGGAGAGGTCCGCCGCCAGCGCGACGAAAGTAGCCGTATCAGAGTTCGACTGCCGAGCGTTTCTGGAAACGCCGATTACGGTTGCGCCGCTATCCAGCAGGGCTCGGGTGACGTGAGTTCCAAGGCCGCCATCGGCCCCGGTTACCAACGCAATCTTGCCGTGCAAGTCCGTTTCCATTTTAAGGCGCAATTCCACAGCGGCTGCAAAGCCGCATCCCAATTCGTCGGGTCTGTCGATACTTCGAGACGTAGCAAGCTACAGCTCTACCGTAGAGACGTTGCTTGCAACGTCTCGGTTCGCCCCACACGCTAGATACCTACCGGAGCGCCTTCCAACGAGCGCATAGTATTCAAAATGGTGGAGACCAATTTGCTGCATTATAGATGCAAACCATTGTATTCGTGTCCCGCCAGTCGTCGGATAAGTTAGAACCCGGCCTCGAATCCGAGCGGTAGATACAGATTCAACCAGAAAGTGAGTAAAATACTGGATAAGGTCGTGCTTGCGGCAATGTTCACGCCACTCTATTCCGGTACTTCAAAACGTCAGTCCGCGTTGTTGAGCGTTTCATTAGTGCTGCATTTCATATTCCTGGGTTGGCTTCTGCACAGTCCGGCGCCGATCTTCGTGGCTCCGTCTTCAGTGGTGAGAGGCCAATCCGGCAGTTCCGTGACACGCATTTATTTCGGGGGCGACTCCGGCGTTTCACAGGCACAGCCGAAGCCGCGCCTCACCTGGCAGCATCCGCGGAGAGATGCAGCCGCACATCGCTTGGAGCCACCTCCCGCCAAGTTTGAGTTGGGTAATGAAACGGCGTCCATCCGGCCTGACGGTCCCGCAGTCGGCTCTGCCTACGGATCTCTCTCGTATGGGACACTCTCTGGCCCAGAGATTCGGCCAGCCCTGCCAATCGTGTCTCCCGATCCTGTGTTTGGATCAGATATAGCGGGGATCGAAGGTGACGTCATCGTCGAAGTCACCATCGACGAGCAGGGAACTATCGTGCAAAGAGTGGTACTGCACAGTCTCGGTCCCGCCGTCGACAACCGGGTGCTTGCGGCGCTGGAGAAGTGGCAGTTTACCCCGGCCTCAAAAAACGGGATTCCGATTCCCTCCAAGCAGGATGTCTACTACCATTTCCCGCGGTGAAGATTCTTGTAGCGCCGCCGTCCCGGCGGCTGAGAGTGTCCCGCCCCCACGAGCGAGGGGAAGATGCCCTTGCGACAGCCGGCAAGATGCCGGCGCTACAAAAATGTCGCTTGAAGCGATGCCGTGATTGCTGCAAAAATGAGTTGCGCCTTCAGACGCTGCGGTCACGAGATCACTGTTTTCAGCTGACACAAAAGCAGGACTGACGCAGTGACGGCCCGTCGGCACCACCACCTTGGCGCCCCCGCCTTCCTTTACATTTCTTTACGGACCATCGCTGCAATTCCGGCTTCCCGTTGGCCTTTTGCTGTATGATCTTCTGAAAGCAGCTGCCACACATACCTGAAGCGCACGCCTGAAAAAGGGAAAAGCTATGCATAGTACTTTGCGCATTGTCCTCCTGACCTCGATCTGCAGCGGCCTGACCTGGGGTCAAACCCTTTCGACGCGACCCGCGGAGACTCATCCCCCTGTTGATGCAATTCCGCAGCAGGCGCCTCTCCCACCCGACGTATCCAGTTCCATTCCTTTGACAGTACCCGCAGGGACTCCGCTGAAAGTGGCGCTGGATCAGGAGCTGCGTATTCAGAAGGTAGGGCAGCCAGTTCACGGAAAAGTGGTTGAGCCGGTTTACTCTTTCGACAAGATCGTTGTCCCGGCGGGCAGCGAGGTTACGGGCAAGATCGCCGGCATCGACGGCGTTCCGAAGATGAAGCGCACCATGGACGCCATGAACGCGAATTTCTCTCCGTACCGTCAAGTTCACGTCGAGTTTGATGAACTTGTACTCGCCGATGGCCGCCATCTTCCGCTGCATACAGTCGTCTCTCCGTCATCGCAGGGAGTCCTGCAATTCATCCCTGCCAATGTCAAAGAGAATACCGGAGCCGCCGCTGAAGCCAAGAATGCCGCCTCGCGAAAAATCACTGAGGTTCGCCAGGAAGCCAGGAAACAATGGGATTCCGCCATGCAACAACTGCATGAGCCAGGAAAGATGCACCGCCTGAAACGACTAGGTGAGGCGGAGCTTCCATTCCATCCGCAATATATGGACGCCGGGACCAGCTTCAACGCGGACTTACAAGCGCCTCTCGATTTTGGAACCGAGCCGGTGAGAGCAGAGACGCTCTCCGCGATCGGAAATCCGCCTCCATCCGGAAGCGTCGTCCATGCCCAACTGCTTACGCCGTTGAATTCAGCCACTGCGAAAAAAGGTGAGCCGGTCGAGGCCGTCATCACTCAGCCTTTGGTCGTTTCCGATAAATTGTTTCTTCCCCAAGGAAGCCATATCAAAGGCACCGTATTGCAAGTGCGTCCGGCTCGCCGGCTGAATCGCAACGGACAGCTCCGGATCGTATTCCATCAAGTGGTGCCTCCCGATGGAATTGAACAGAAAGTGGAAGCCAGCCTGGAAGGCGTAGAGGTTGCCAAGGGCGAGCATCTCACGCTCGATGCCGAGGGCGGAGCTCAGGTCACCACCCCTCGTACGCGATACTTGACCACTGGTATTGCCGTGGCGCTGGCAGCTTCTTCGACATCGGACGACCACGACCGCGACCTCCACGGAGGAGGCGGAGGAGATGTGGGTGGAGGAGCCGCCAACGGAGCCGTTGGATTTGGTTTCGTGGGATCGATTGCCGGAGCGCTCTCCCATTCGCGAGTCGTAGCCTCCGGATTCGGCTTCTACGGGGCCGCAATGTCGGTGTATGCACATTTCCTCGCCCGAGGACGCGATGTGGTCTATCCCAAAGATATGTCCATGGTGATTGGGCTGGGCACTCGCGATACCCGGCCTCCTGGCCCCACGGCGTCCGCGCAGCCGCAGCAACATCGCGCCGAGATGCGTTAAAAGTCAGAGAATCGAAATAAACCGCAGTCTAAGCGTAGGACTTTTCCCGCGCATAATTCCGCTTGCTCTGGCAAAAAAATGGCATCAACATTGTGGTGGATCTGCGCGAGGCACGCGAAGACTCTTTACTTCCCTTCCCTCCGCATCGGCTTCCAAAATCTGAATCCGAACGCAGCGGTCACCATCGAATCAGGAAGCCGAAACGAGCAGGCATTGAAAGGACCGGGGATGAAGATCGGAATCACCTGCTATCCGACCTATGGGGGCAGCGGAGTCGTGGCCACCGAACTCGGAGTCGAACTGGCCGAGCGTGGGCACGAAATTCATTTCATCTCGTATGCTCAGCCCATCCGCCTGACTGAACTTCATCCTAATATTCACTACCACGAGGTCGACGTTTCGCGATATCCGCTATTCGAATATCCTCCGTATGATTTGGCATTGGCCACGCGCATGGCCGAGGTCTCGGAGCTCTATGCTCTCGACCTTCTGCATGTGCACTATGCCATCCCGCATTCCGTAAGCGCTTTGTTAGCCCGGCAAATGCTCGCGGCTAAGCCCCAAGGGCAGAAATTGCCTTTTGTGACTACGCTCCACGGCACCGACATTACGCTGGTCGGGCTGGACCGCTCCTATTTGCCAATCACCCGTTTCTCCATTGAACAAAGCGACGGCGTTACTGCCATCTCGCAATACTTGCGCGAGCGCACGCTGCGCGAGTTCGATGTAAAAAACAACATCCAAGTGATCTACAACTTTGTGAATTGCGATGTGTATGTTCGTGATCCCGGAGCAAGGCAGCGACGCGCAGAGTATGCCCCAAACGGTGAACGCATCCTGGTGCATCTTTCCAACTTTCGGCCAGTGAAGCGCATCACGGATACGATTGAGATTCTGGATCGGGTGCGCAAGAAGATTCCTGCCAAGCTGTTGCTCATCGGCGACGGACCAGATCGCTCGCGCGCCGAGTGGCTGGCCGTGCAAAAAGGAATTCATAACGACGTCTTGTTTTTGGGCAAGCAGGATAATGTGCACGAAAAGCTTGCCCTCTCCGACCTCATTCTCATGCCGAGCGAGTTGGAATCGTTCGGCCTCGCCGCTCTCGAAGCCATGGCTTGCGAGGTTGTACCCATTGCCACCCGCGTAGGCGGCGTGCCTGAGGTGATCGAGCATGGAAAGAGCGGTTTCCTCGCTGACGTCGGCGACGTAGACACGATGGCGCGCTACGCGATCGAATTGCTAAGCGACGAGAGCCGTTTGCAGGAAATGGGAAAGGCATCCCGCGCGGTGGCGAAATCCAGATTTTGCAGCTCCCGCATCATCCCGCAATATGAAGAGTTTTACCGGCGTGTGCTGGAACGTTCTTCGTAAAGTGCTGCGGGAAGCGAATTCTCGCTCGGCAGGATGGGCAGACGCAAACGGATCATCGTTCCCTTCCCTTCATGGCTGTCGATTGTCATGCGGGCGGTTTCTCCATATAAAACCTTCAAACGCTCCGCGACATTAGCCAGTCCAATCCCGGTTCCGCCCAGCCCGCTTGGTTTTTCCAGAAGATTCGCAGCGCCCATGCCTACACCATCGTCTTCCACTTCAATGATCAACTGGGAGTCCGTCAACCGGCTGCGTACGAAGATTCTGCCTCCTTCAATCTTGGAAGCGAGACCGTGCTTGATCGAGTTTTCCACCAGAGGCTGAAGAAGCATGCTGGGCACCATCACCTCGAGCGATGCCGCCTCCAGTTCTTTCAGGACCTGCAGTTTGTCCCGCCCGAAACGGACTACTTCTATATCGAGGTAGTTGTCGATGAACTCCAATTCCTCACGCAGCGGAACGAAGGCGTCGCCGCTGCTCAGTAGTCTTCGCAAAATGGTGGCCAGCTTGATGATCAGTTCTCGCGCCGTATCGGGATCGAACCGCACCAGCGAGGAAACCGAATTCAGCGTATTGAACAGGAAGTGCGGGTTGATCTGATTCTGCAGCGCTTCCATGCGCGCTTGCAAAAGCATCCGCTCCTGTTCTTCAAGCTTGATCTGGATGCGGACGCTGTTCCAGATCTTCAGTTCCGTTCCAATCGCGATGATCGATGTGGCGTAAATCGCCAGCCAAACCCAGGGACTCAGGCTTTCGGGACTAAGGCTCTCCAGGGTAAAGGTAGCGTTTGGCAGAAGCCGGGAGAGTTCCGTTTGCATGAAGCGTAATGCCACAATGGTGACGAAAAATAATACCTGCCAATCGAACAAACGCGGAGTCGGCAGATTGCGGCGAATCATGCGATAAACACTGAGATCGATGAATGGGGAAAATGACCATATGTCTTCTCGGTCGGGCGCCAGCGTACGCAGTTGCCCGGCGATGAAACCGCAGAGCACATTAAACGGCAGAGTGGCCCATTCTCCGTGCAACAGGGCCGGCAGCGCTATAAACGCTCCGCCTAACATGCCGGTGAAGCGCCCCGCAATCACGCCCAACAGAATCGTCGTCTCAAAAGAAAGATCGCCCGCCAGAAAACTTTTCTGAATGAACCGGATCCACACCGCGACGCTCAACGGGATGCCGATCCAGAGCACCAGATAAATCTGCTGCTTCAACGTGCGGTCTTCCCGGAACAACAGGGACTTGAATTCGACCGAGCGCACAAGGGTGCTGGCTACGGCCGCCGCGACGCCAAGCTTGATCAGCAGATTAACGAGGATGAGGCGCTGTTCCATGGCTGGTCGAGTGAAGATACCCGCTGAGGAAAATGTAGCATGAAGCGGAAAAGGCTGCGTGGCAGAGGCTCTGTCATGGCTCCAAGAAAAAAGCCCTCGAACCTGTCGAGGGCTTACCGACCTGCCGTTACGCGCTACTCTCGAACTGAAGCCGGCACACCTGCCTTGCGAGCGTCTTCCTGGATGTCTTCGAGTCGCTGTTTGGCCTCGTCGGCGGCTTTTTTCTTTTCATCGATCATCTTCTTATAGTCTGCGTCGTCCTTCTCCCAGCCACCCGAAGCTCGCAGACGGTTGCCGATGTCGGCATACGCCGCGGACTGGCGTAGCTGGTACTCGCGTTGCTCCTGCTCTACTTCCTTCGAGAGCGTATCTATTTTCGCTCTCTGCGCGGCAATCTTTTCCTTCCAGGCGTCGTAGGTCTTTTGCCGGTCTTCCGGCGATTCTCCCGGCTTGATCCCCGCTGGTTTGTCGCTGGCCTTTTTGTCGGATGGGCCTGCGTCCTGTCCGCCGTTGGCTGCAGTTTGTGATTGCTCTCCGCTCGCCGCTCCAGCCTGACTATCGCCCACCGCCGCAGGCTGACTATCGCCGGCTGCCCCTGCCCCGCCCACTACGTTAATCTTATCGCCCGCCGGCAGATTATCATTATCAAACTGCTTCGCGGTCGGCGGTTTTTTGTCTTTGCGGACGGCCCGGGCGTAGTCGCCCAGCGGTTGCTCTTGGGTGGCGGTTTGGGCGTTGGCAAAGGATGCCATCATGCCCGCTAGAATTATTCCTCTAACCAAAATACTTGCGATGCGTTTCATAGTTGTTTCATCCTCCGTGCCGTGGCCTGTTTAACTTCACAGGCACATCGGCGTTGATGGAACTTAAGCTTCGGCAGCCTTCGCGGCTTTTGCGCCTGCGAGGAAACCGCCAATGGTGTGATCCAAGTCGGCTGCTTCCGAAACAATATCGACGGCCAGTTGCCGCACCTGCGTGGGGTCGCGGCTGACCGCCAGTTGTTGCGCGTAACTGGAGATCGTGGCCACCGAATTCCGCAGCGCCAAGGCCATCTCAGCCGACATTTCTCCGCGCAGCTCGTGCAGCCTCTGGATCGATGCGAATTCGGTTTTATCCGTGATCAGGCAAGCCACGCCCAAAGTTTCACCCGTGGGCGTGTACACCGGGGAAATCGTGATCTCAAGAACGCGTTGCTCGCCGGCAGGAGTGACGTACTCCGCTTCCTCCGTTCGTGAAGCATGTCGCTCTTGCAAACTGGATTGCACCGCGGCGGCCAGCGTTTCCTGCGAGTCCGGCGATGAAGGCAAAGCCAGCCTCGCCTCCCGAAATATTTCACTGACGCTCATTCCCACAGGCGACGCAAATCCGAGAATGCTCTTGGCCGCAAGGTTAGCCGTACGCACCAAGCCGTTCGTAGTCAGAAATAGAACCCCACTCGAGAGGTTCGACAACACCGCGGCACTGATATTCTCTGAAGTCTTGGCCCGCCGCCGCTCTACCTGGTGTGCGCTCAGCAATTCATGTTTCTGCTGCTTCAGTTGCTGGATCACAGCGTTATAAGTGTGCACGGGAAACCGCTCCGGCTCAGGCGCCGAATCAATCACGAACGATTCCTCCGTAAGCAAACGACGCATGCGCCGCAGCAGCAGGGTCGCCATCCAAAAGGCAAATCCCATGACAAACAGCAGCACGGCCATGCGAAGTACGATGGGGTTGCTGAGCACCCTCACAGCAACCTCCAGTACCAGCGAAAACACTGATCGCCAAAGAACGAAGCGATAATTGCCATGCTGCCCAGAAATACGCCGAAGGGCATGGGGAAGCGCCGCAGCGCAATACTGGCCGACTCCCACCCATGACGCCTCGCCTGGCTCGCCGATTCATGATGCCGCACCATGCGCCGCCGCGTGCGCTTGATCCATACCACCAGCACCGTCGACAGCCCCGCCAGTGATCCCACGATCGACGCGCTGAACAAGGTAAAGATGGTTAGGCGGATTCCCAGAAACGCGCCCACCATCGCCATCAGCTTGACGTCACCGAAACCCATACCCTCGACTCCGCGCGCCCGCAGGTAAATCGCGCCAGCCCCGTAGATAAACGACGCACCCGCCGCAGCGCCCAACAATGCCTGCACTAACGAGAGCCAAGGACTGGAAGCGCCAGCCGCTGGTTCGTAGATCAAGCCAAAGAGCATTTTCGAGAGCAGATCGTTGACGGGAACTATCAGGCTAAAGAGCAATCCCAGGGCAAATCCCGGCAGGGTCAGCTTGTCGGGCAAAAGCTGAGTCTCGGCGTCGGTGAAGATCAAGCCCAGAAGCAGAAATCCGAAAACACAATATTTCAGCGCGACCAGGGTGAGTCCGAAATATGAATAACAAGCCAGAAATAGCGCGCCGGTAAGCAACTCCACCACGAGATAACGGGGCGAGATTGGAATCTTGCACTGCCGGCAGCGTCCCCGCAAAATCAGCCAACTCAAGATGGGAACGTTGTCATAAAAGCGGATGGGCCGGGCGCAGTTCGGGCAAGCCGAGCCGGGATGAATGACCGACAAATCCCGCGGCAAGCGATAGATACACACATTCAGGAAGCTGCCAAATGCCAGCCCCAGCGCGAAGATCGCCACTGCCAATACTGGGTCCACCGTGCGCTTTACCCACTCCTTGCCAGATTTATGCTGGTTTCACCTCGATTATACGGTGCGGGCGGGGTAGGACCGAGGTACCAAAGGTATCAATTACCTTCGTGATTTCCCCGTAAGTTACTGAGGCCACTTTCCGCAGAAGTCGCCCAAGCCGCGGGATTACGCAGGGGGCGTGTACAAAAAAGGATTGACTTCATTCCTCTTCAGGTACAGGATTCATACGGCCCCGCCTGCTTCTACCCGCGCCCGTACGGGTCTTGGCCTCATATCCGCCCGGCTTTTTATTTAGGTCGATGCTTCAGTGCAAGCAACTTGGTCTTGAAATAGAGGTGCAATTTGAAGAACACCGCATACAAGTCCGTGGTCGTGATCACCCTCTTGTGCGTGTTCATGACGAACGGCTCAGCTTTGGGGCAGCTGCCGCCTTTTAACAACGGCAGTCTGAAAGGTCCGTACGAGGTGATGCTGAATGTGTGGGCCTCAAAAGCAAACGTCACGAATCAAGTCTCAGTGGGTATTTTGATCTTCGATGGCGTGGGCGCAGTCACCTGCGCACTTACCATTAACACCGCAGGAAAGATCACGACCGACACCTTTAAAGGAACCTATTCGGTTAGCGCGAACGGCTCCGGCTCGATCAGCATGAAGGATTCGAGCAATAAGACGATCGCATTGGCACTGGTGATCGGCTCGCCGGCAAAGAACCTGCAGCTGTTGCAGACAAACCCAAATGGCAACACCGCAGTGATGACCGGCACGGCCACGGCTCAAGGTTCGGGGCCGTTCTCGAATGCCAGCCTCAAGGGAGGCTACGCGGTGTTGGAGACTTCCTGGATCACCACTTCGGATTCGTCATCTTCTCCCGTGCCTATAGGCGTTGTCGCCGTGGTCACGTTCGACGGGGTCGGCAAAGTCAGCTCCTTCTCGAAATCCACTGCGGCGGTGTCAGCAAAAGCGGCACGTCCCATGGAACTTACTCCGTCAATTCGGATGGGACGAGCACCGTCAATCTCACGGACAACAAGGGGAATCTGAGTACGTTTACAGTCGTGCTTAACTCGTCGGGCAAAGGCTTTCAGTTCTTTTGGGCGAACTGCAACTGTGGAAACTCGGCGGTGGCCGGCACAGGAGTTCATCAATAGCGCTGGAAAATAGGGCCGCCGAGGTAATGTTCGGTGGCTGGCCCACCTTTAACATAAAGGTGGGCCAGCCGCGAATTTCTGAACTGGAGTGAATCGAATGTCAAAACCCGGGGCTTGGTCTTTCACCGGTAGCGACCAACTCGTGGCTGAGCTGAGAAAGCAAGACTGGAAGAAGAACCTAAGAGAGGTGCACTCGAAGAATCCTGACCTCGGTCCCCTTACAGCGATCTATCACGCGGTCAGCTCTAGCACCTATCGGTCGTTCCGCAAACGCAAGGATTGGACACTTTCAGTGGTGTTCAGGGGCTGGGCATCGACAGAGCTATTTCATGGCGAGTGTGAAAACTTGGCGGGGTACGCTCCCATGATCAATACCATGCGTGGGCAGTCCGGTTGGCGCGAAGTCTGGGGAAGGAGTGGCAGAAGCGGCTGGGGTACGAACTCGATGTCCCGAGGGCACTGAAGTTGATCAATCTGTTGGCGAAGGGGCTCTGTACTGTTTCCCCGCTCTGGCCGGAGGAGTATGAGACGGTCGTTTGGCATGTAGAAGTCCCTTTGGATAAATACTCACTCCGACCTCTTTCCTGCCTGCCTGCGCTATCTAGCCTTGGAATTAGATGGGGCGACGCCAGTATGGGGGCGGTAAAGGAGCTGAAGACGTACCGCAAGATTCAGGAGTCGATTTTCAAGTTTTGCGAGACAGCAGGTGTGCCAGCTCTGGCGTACGATTTTCTGGCCTGGGACAACCCACATGACGGCTGACAGAGCCCCAGCCAACTCGGTGGGCTGAGCCAGCCTTTCCGTGATTGATGCCCGGGGCAGAGTGCTAGCTCCGGCGACCCACATCTTGAAAACCGAGGCTGTTACGAAACTCAAAATCAGGCGACTTGAATCGCAGGATGTTGTACTTCGTTTTAGGCTTGACCACAACCTGTAACAAAAACGTCGAGTTTCGTAACAGCCTCAAACCGCGAGATGTGGGGCAGCCTGCGCTGGACACCGCCGGTAGTAACCATTCGCGAGCCGAACTTTGCCACGCTTCGCTGCTCAGGTCGCACTTATCCTTCGGGGCGAGAATTGTCTACCAAAGGTGTGGGGGTAACTGTTACCTTTGGTTACTTTCGTCCATTGACCCTTTCGGTAGAACTGCTAAGGTCTAGGTGCGCGAAAAGGCGGGGAGGACGCCCGCTGGCAGCTTCGGTAAGGAGCTAAACCCCATGAGTGCTCAAATGCAGCTTACGCTCTGGATCGCCCATCCCGTCCTGGAATTGGCGCTGGCTGGGGTGATGTTTTGGCGTCGGCTGCACCGCACGTTTCCGGTGTTCTTCGCGTACGTGCTTTTCCAGGTTTTGAGCTTCCTGGTTTTATTCCCGATTTACCGGTCTGGCAGCGTGATGCCCTATTTCTACGCCTACTGGATTAGTGCGGCGATCAGTCTGGCGATCGGCTTCAAGGTCATTCACGAAATCTTTCTGGATGTGCTTCGTCCTTACCTCAACCTGAAAGATCTGGGGACACTGTTATTTAAGTGGGCTGCACTGGTGATGTTATTGGTGGCGATCGTGGTGACGGCAGCGACTCAGTCGGGCAACGAAACCCCGTTAGGCCAGGCGGTAATTATCGTGCAACGTTGTGTGCGAGTTATTCAATGCGGCCTGATCTTGTTCCTTCTGGCTTTTTCTCATCACCTGGGAGTTTCCCGCCGCCAGTTCAGCTTCGGCATCGCTCTGGGATTTGGTAGTTACGCGAGCATCGAGTTGTTGGTGCTGGCTTTGGTTTCCGGTGGTCAAATCCATCTCCCGACGGTCACGTTGAGTCTGCTCAATACCACGGTATACAGTTTGTCCATTCTGACCTGGATTGGATATGCGTCGTTAAAGGCGACGTCCAAGGGAGGGGTCAGCAAACTGCTGATGTCCCAGCGCTGGGACCAGGGGCTCAGCGAGTTGCGGCATCCGGTGGCCGGCGATTCTCTGATTCCGATGTTCGAACGCATGGTGGACCGGGCGTTTTCGCCGATCCCGTCAGAAACTGAAAGGAGGGAAGAGAGCGGCGACAAAAACGTCGTCCACAAGATGTCGCTTGCGCCCAAAACCGCGTCCGCGTTTTCTCGTCGAGCTCTGACTAAAGACCCTGGCGCACTGAACGAAGTTGTCTGAATTCTGAACAAGGTATTTTTCAGTCTGCAATACGAGACGGATGTAATCGTTTTATCTCTGCGCTTTTATCTTCTTGAAATATCAGACAAGAAGAAGGCGCATGGGTTTGTTCGGTTTTCGTAAAATTCCACTGCTAATCACTTCCGGTAGAACTATTTCGATTGCGTAGTTGACACCGACCTGTATAATCCCTGCCAAGTTAGGGTCGCCGCTCCCAGGGGACCCGCTAGGAGAACAATCCATGAAACGTGCGGTCAGGATGTTATTCCTGATGGTAGGTATGGTCTGTGCATACACAGCGCTTGCTGCTCCGGTGGTTCCGCTACCGGAAGACGGCGCGCCGATACCAGCGTGCACAGGACGCGGGTGCCGCTAAGGCATTCGATGCATTGCCGAGCTGCCGGTAAGCAGCATTCGAATTCAGTAGGCTGGCGATTGCAAAAGCAACGCCAGCCTCTTTTTTTGCTCGGGCTAACCGCGGGCCAGCGGGATTGGCTGCAGCCTTTGCGCCAGTTCGTCGGGATCAGAGATCGGCGGCTGGCAAGTAAATCCAGAACAGAGCACGGCTACGGTTTTTCCTTCCCTGACCGCTAGTAGCTGCGGAATGGTTTCGGCCAGCGCGGGTGGAAGATTCTGGGGAACGGCTTCGTTGGCCTCCAGCTTCAGCACGGCTTTCGTCGCGGAATAAGGCGCGGCGGCAGCGGCGTAAAGCCGATCTGCTAGTTCGCCACTTCCGACTATCACAATCTGGGTATGGGGATGCGACAGATGCACTGCCGCCATCCCGTAGGTCGCGGCAAACAATCCGTATTGGGCGGCGAATCCGGCGAGGACTTCGATGGTTTGTTCCGCCTTATGACGCAGATTTTCGTCATTGGTGTAGGCGTGGAGACGGAGCAAAGCTATTGCAGCAACCGAATTCCCTGCTGGCGTGGGTGAATCTTGAAATGGTTTGCGGCGCGTGCCCAACACACCAAGCACTTTCTCATCGGAGGAGGTTTTTCCGGTATCGAAGAAGCCGCCAGAAACTGGGTCGAAAAAACGGTTGACCATTGCGTCCGTAATTGACTTCGCGAACTTAAAGTAACTGAGATCGGACGTGGCCTCGTAAGCGTCGAGGCAGGAAACGGCGGTGAAAGCGTAATCGTCGAGCACGCCGGCGATCTCGCGTCGTTGAGCACTGGGGTCGGAATAAGCCAGTACGTGCCGCAGTCCATTCTCCGCGCTCCACCCCTCGGCTAGAATCCGATCCAGGGAGCGTAGCGCGAAACGTTCGGCGCCTTCCAGTCTGAGCACCTTGGCCGCCTCAAGATAGGCGGAAACACAGAGCGCGTTCCAACCGGAGTAAACGGTTTTATCCACGTAGGGAGTGAGCCGCTTCAGACGGGCGGCGTACATCTTGCACTTTGCGGATTGCAGGAAAGCCTTGACCTGCTCCTGCGCCATATTTAGCCGTTTGGAAATCTCTTCTACAGAAGCGCGCACGTACAGCACATTCTTGCCGGGATTGTGATGCATCTCCCCAATTTCATTGATGTCATAGTGCAGGCAGGCCACGCTAGCTTCGTCCTCGGTTAAAACTGACTGCGCCTCCTGCAAAGTCCAGGTAAAGTAATCGCCGTCATCGTCCATCGAATAATCAGCGTCCTGAGAAGCGTAGAAGCCGCCGTGCTCGCGGTCGCTCAGCCACTCATCCATCCAGCGAATAATGTCGTGTGCCACGTCTGCGAAGAATTCAGAGCCCGTGGCCTGATAGGCGTGCACATAATTTTTTAACAGCTCGGAATTGTCGTAGCACATCTTCTCGAAGTGCGGCACAACCCAGCGTTCGTCGACCGAGTAACGGTGGAATCCGCCCGCCAGTTGGTCGTAGACTCCGCCGCGCGCCATCTTCTCCAGCGTGCTGACAAACACGTTGCGCAGTTGTTCATCGCCCGAGCGCACGTATTGATCGATCAGCAAATCAAGCGCGGCGGGATGCGGGAATTTGGGAGCGCTGCCGAAGCCGCCATTTTGCGGGTCAAACATCTTCAGCCCGGATCTGACGATGGCTTCAATCACGCCCGGCGAAAAATCACCGCTCTTCCCTACGAAGGATTCAGCGTGGGAAATAGCGCCCTCGACCAGCTTGGCTTGTTCGATCACGTCGTCATTTTTTTCGTGGTACGCATTTGCGATGGAGAGCAGCACGCGCTTGAAACTGGGGCGCCCGTAGTGGTCGTCTGGTGGAAAATAGGTTCCACCGTAGAACGGCTTGCCGTCGGGAGTGAGAAAGGCAGTCAGCGGCCAGCCACCTTGTCCACTGATAGAGCTGACCGCCACCTGGTAGCGGCTGTCGATGTCCGGACGCTCATCGCGATCCACTTTGACCGGGATGAAACGCTGGTTGATGATCTCCGCGATTTCGGGGTTGTCGTACGATTCCCGGTCCATCACATGACACCAGTGGCACCAGACTGCGCCGATGTCAAGCAGGATGGGTTTGTTCTCGCGCTGCGCAGTGGCAAAGGCTTCCTCGCCCCATTCGTGCCAGTGGATAGGCTGATGCATGGCGGAGCGGAGGTAGGCGGAAGACGCCTTGGAGAGCGAGTTGAGCGTCTGGGTGGTCATGAGTTAAGTGTAACGCGAGAAGAGAGGAAAGAGTCTAGACGCTCAACCGCTAAGGGCTGGCAGTTTACTATCGAGCCAGGTTCGTCGTTCGTGAAGCTCATCGCGGGAACGAGGAGGGGTCCACCGCAAATCAAGTCCCTTGCGCAAACGGCGCAAAGCGCGCTTACGTGCACGGTCATCGGTCTTGCGGTCGGGCCTACTTTGCTCTTTGCTTTCATACTCTGCACCAACGGCGGGCTGCACCATATTACGGTCTACGGAGTGGCAAAGCCAACAATGTAAGGATGAGGGTTACGGGCATCCCTCCGGTCAACGCAATCGATGCAATCCTGCTTGACACCATCTGCCGATAGTGGTAGAGCTGTCAGACCACGGTTTTCGAAGTTCGCGTGTATAGGAACTCCCCGTCCGTCCGGGGGGAATGCTGACCACTTGCGAGCTTTTGTCGGCTATTGCGGAAGAAATTGGCGATTGACGCACCATGCAAACTCTTGCGGAGGCCTCCATGCGTTCCCCGACCAAAGCCGTTCGATGGGTGGGATTGAGTATTGGTGTATTTCTGGCTTGTTTGCCGCTGTTCGCGCAGACATACACGGGCCGGATCCTGGGCACGGTTACCGATCAGACCGGAGCGGCGTTGGCTGGCGCACAGGTTGTCATCACCGATACGCAGCGAGGGGTCTCGCGCACGTTAACCACAGACCAGGCCGGAGAATATGTGGCTCCCGACCTATCCCCGGGCGTGTATAAGATACGTGCCGAGGCCAGAGGCTTCAAGTCAGTTGAGCGGCTCAATCTCGAGTTGGAAGTCGCCAAGGACGTCAGGATTGACCTTACGCTTCAGCCCGGCCAGGTCAGCGAAACGGTCATCGTAAGCGGCGAAGTTCCGCTGGTGGATACAACTTCGTCGACTCTGGGTGGAACTCTGAGCAATCAGACCATTAACGATCTTCCCTTGAACGGCCGGAATTATGAGAACCTGCTGCAGTTGCGTCCCGGCGTGGTGCGCTATCCAGGTGGCGGCTTCTCCACCACCAGCACCAACGGACTTCGCGCCGAGGACAATGCTTACGTGATCGACGGGCTCTACAATAGCGAGCCGTTCTCCGGGCAGGGCATTATCAACGGGGCTGGCATTGCGGGAGATTCCGCGACTATCCTGCCGATCGATGCCATCCAGGAGTTCAACCTGCAGGAGAATCCTCCGGCGGAATATGGCTGGAAGCCCGGTGCCGTCGTCAATGTTGGCCTGAAGTCGGGAACGAACTCGCTGCATGGCACCGCGTTCGCTTTCGGCCGCGATGGCGACGTGTTCGATGCGCGCAACTATTTCAACTGCGCCAGCAATCCCTGCGCCTTCAGTCAGTCGCCCAGCCCGAAGAATCCCCGCACCCTGGAGCAGTTTGGAGCATCGATCGGTGGCCCGATCATCAAGGACAAAGCTTTCTTCTTTGGCTCGTATGAAGGACAACGCTATGACGTGGGCAACCAATACGGCGGTGTAACCAGTCCGTCAATGGTAGCGCTGCCCACGCCGTCGACACCGAATTGCACGTCTCCCACGGTTACGGGTGACTGCGCGAACAGTATTCCGAGTGCGATTGCTGATCTGGTGGCGAACCATGTGCCGATCAGCCCGGCGAGCCAGATAATCTCTGGCTGCACCGTGACGGGTTCTACGGTCACTTGCAACGGTACGGGATTTCCTCTCAATAACAATCCAACCACCAACATTGTTAACGGATTTCCGAATCAAGTCGGGGTCGATAACGTCGTTGCCAAGGTGGATTACAACTTCACCGAACGCCAGCGCCTGAGCGGTATGTACTTTTTCGGTAACAACTCGGGAACGGTTGAAGACTTTCCGGAGCTGCAAAACAAGTGGCGGTCCGATATTCACACCCGCGCTCAAGTAGTCGGAGGAAGCTGGATTTTCACGCCCACCGCGCGTTGGGTCAATGAAGCCAGAGTCGGCTACAACCGGCTCTACCAGCCTACTTTCCCCGGCGATCTCAATACGCCGGCATCAGCTTACGGTCTCGATACGGGTGTGAGCGGTCCTTACACTGGAGGGCTGCCCCGCATCGGCTTCGCCGGAGCGTTCATACCTGGCTTGGGCGGCTTCAAGTGGCCAAAACTCCAGGGACCCGACAGCATCACCCAGTTCATCGACCACGTGTCGTACACTGCCGGGAAACATGCTTTCAAGTTCGGTGGCGAACTCCATCGTAACGGCGTCAGCGGTGGCGCTTTTGGCAACGCTCGAGGTAGTATCACCTTTGTCGGCGGCAACGCCATCGCTCCCACAGCGACAAATCTTAACGGATCCACGGCCCTGGAGGATTTTTTCGCCGGCCTTCCTTTAAAAGCATCGGTGCAAACCGGCAATCCCACTCGGCAGATCCACAACTGGGCCTATGCAGGTTTTTTCCAGGACGACTGGCGAGCCACCAAGAACCTGACGATCAACTATGGGCTGCGCTACGAGTTCAGTTCGATCCTCACAGACGCCCACAACCAGTTGGGCAATTTCGATCCCAATTCGCCGACCGGATTGATTCAGGTTGGGATCAACGGCGTTAGTAATCCGTATAACCCCGATCATAAGAACTTCGGCCCCCGTATGGGCTTTGCCTGGGATGTGACTGGCAAAGGTACGACGGTGTTGAGAGGGGGCGGCGGCCTGATCTACGAGACGGTAAATTGGGAATCGTTGCTCGCTTTCAACAATAGCTTCGGCCTCTCCAACGTTCCCACGGGAGCTATCATATCTGGCACCGGCACTGCTAATCCGGTCACCGCTGGCGGCACGATCACGGCTGGCAATCTGGCGATAGGGCCCGCCGTCATTCCCCAGTGGGACAGCACTACCAAGCCGCTCTACGGCAACGTCAGCGGGAGCACGATCAACTGCGATCCCGGTCCTGGTGGATCAGGTCCATGCCCCATCATGAGCGTGGTCCGCGATCTGACCACTCCCTACGTGTGGAACTGGACTTTGAACGTGCAGCACGCCTTTGCGCCCAACCTGACTTTGGAAGTCGCATACGTGGGCAATCACGGTGCCAACCTAGTCGGCATTCGGGACGCCAATCAGGAGACGCCCGGCACAGATTCACAGGCCACCCGGCCGTTCAACGCGAAGTTTCCTTACCTGAGCAATATTTTTCAGATGGGAAACTTCTACCGATCAAACTATAACGGTTTGCAGGCGACGCTGACCTCGCGCAACTATCATGGCCTGAATCTGGTCGCTGGCTACACTTACTCGCATGCGCTCGATGATGTCAGCGCAAACTGGGACTTCGGCGCCGGATACGGTCTTCCGCAGAATTCCAACAATGTCGCCGCAGAATACGGCAATAGCGATTTCGACGTTCGCCACCGGCTAACGCTCTCGCTTACCTACGCTCTTCCCGGCAAACAAGGCTACGGCCAGATGTTGCAGGGCTGGGAGATTAATTCAATCGCAACCATTGCGAGTCCGCAATATTGGGGGCCGATCGATTTAACGACGGACATTTCCGGGCTAGGAGGCCTGCCGGTCAGCCCGCCGCAAGCTACTCCGCAGCGTTGGGATTTTTTCGGAGACCCCAACGACTTCAAATCAGGACCAACGCCGATCCCGCACTACACGGTTGGCAATTTCCCGGCAGCATGCACGACCGAAGCGGCGGCCATTGGAGCGACGTCGACGCTCGATACGTGGGGCTGCTACGCCAAAGGCAACTCGATCATGATTCCGCCGCCGCAAGGGCAGTTCGGAACTATGCGACGGAACATCTTTCCCGATTCTGGCTTCCGGAACCTGGACTTCTCGCTGGCCAAGAATTGGCACTTCGGAGAACGGCTTCATGCCCAGTTCCGCGCTGAGTTTTTCAATATTCTCAACCATCCGAATTTCGCCAACCCGTATGGCGGACAAAATGGCTTTGGGCTGAACGATCCCGGAGCGGCAAACTTTGGCTGCGGATGTGCCACGCCTGACATCGCGGCTGCCAACCCTGCCGTGGGTTCGGGAGGCCCCCGCTCGGTACAGTTGGGGCTCAAGCTGGCGTTCTAGGCGACCGCGAGAAAGCACTCGCGTTATGAGTAGCAGGGCCGGACAGAGCGTTCGGCCCTTTCGTTTCGAAAAATGCAGTGAAGAATTTCGTATAGAAGAAAATTTTCGTATAGAAGAAAATAAGGAGCCGTGAAAGGTGAAAGGAAAAGCTGATTTCATACCGCGATTGTTAATCATCTCCATCCTACTGGCAGGAACTATGTTTGCGCAGGAACGTCCCGAGCGCACGCTCGACGAAATAAAGGGGGAAGCCACTCATCGCGCAGAAAATGGAATGTATCCGCTGATCGGACTTGATCCAGCGGACGTCCGAGAAGCGTTTGCATCGATCAAGACGCGCGACAAAGACGAATGGGCGACCGCATTTATGTCCGTAGGCGATCGCTACTTCAACGAGGCGAAGTCGCTGGAGAAGACCGATCCCGCAAAAGCGAACGCGGACTACATTCGCGCATGGCGGCTTTATTCTTTCGGCCGTTGGCCATATCCAGCGTCTCCCGGAAAACAGCGAGCGTATGCGAAGGCCATTGAAGCATTTCTGGCACACGCGCGCTTCTGGGATCCACCCCTAGAAGTCGTTCACATCCCCTTCGAAGGATCGGAGATCATTGCGTATTTGCGCCTTCCGGAGAATGCAAAGGGTCCGGTGCCTCTGGTGATCGCGGTCAACGGTCTGGACAGTCGCAAGGAGGATCTGTCGGAAAGCTTCGGGGCAATCCTGCCTTTTGGCATCGGGTTTCTTGCCGTGGATGGGCCGGGCACAGGCCAATCGCCCATTAAGGCAAGCGAAACCGCCGAGCGGATGCTATCGCGCGTGATTGATTATGTGCAGACCAGACCCGAGATCGATAAGACTAGAGTCGCCGTGCACGGCGTCAGTTGGGGCGCATACTGGGCCACAAAACTCTCGATTGTCGAGCGCGCAAGGCTGAGGGGCGCGAGTGCCCAATCGCCGCCGATTGACACTTTCTTTCAAAAGGATTTCCTGATGAATTCGCTCCTGGGAAATCGGGAGTACTTGTTCGATCAAGTGCCGGCCTTGATGAACATTTTTGACGGGGTCAAGACTGTTGACGACTTGGCCGCCAGCCTCGCCAAGATGTCTCTGGTAAAACAAGGTCTCCTCGGCAAGCCCACCACGCCAATGCTGATCATGGCTGGAGTCCTGGACACCCAGGTTCCAATATCAGACATCTACCTATTGCTGAGCAAAGGCGACGTTCCGAAAGATGCGTGGATCAATCCATCAGGCGGCCATCTGGGCCGGCAAGTCAAGGTATGGCCGGATCCGCTTATTTTCAAGCAGGTCATAATTCCGTGGCTGGTGCGTACTTTGGATGTTCAGAGTACGCAAAAATAATCTTAGCTTGATGGGCCAGAAAATCGTCGGGCGACTGGAGCGTTGAAAGGGAACGGCTTCAGTGGTTGCGGAAAAACTTCGAAATCGGCGACTGGGGCTTTGAAAGGGCGCGGCTTCAGCCGCGCCGCACATCGTTTTCCATGACCTGCGGCACGGCTGGGAAGCCGTGCCCTTTCAAAACTCCGACGCCCAGGGTTTTTCCGCAACCACTTCAGCCGTGCCGGAAGTCGTGTAGAAGTAACGGCGCGGCTGAAGCCGCGCCCCTTCAAATCCTAAACGCCGACTTACCTGTTCTTCCGAAGCCTTCTGACTACGCCGCATGGCCCAATCGATATGTGGCATTCAGCCATTCAAGCCGCAGACCTCTCCAACTCCCCGCGATTCCAGTTTGCCAGATCCGCCCCGGCGTCGTAAGTGCTTTGCAAAAACTCCACCAGCGCGGCCTTCGGCGACGACGCTCGCCGGACCTCGTCGTACATCAGAAGAAACTCGTGCATCTGCGAATGATAGAAAGCCTTTGCGGGGCCGACACGTGCCTCCCCGAAGCCCGCTGGTTCCGGCGCCGCATAGGCGTAGAAGGCCGCACCCTGAACGTCGCCGCTACCGGGCCAGAAGCCGGCACTGATCACTTCATGCGAATATGCCTCGCGCGTAATCGAATCCGCTCCTTCGCGCTCCGGTGCACGGCGGCCTGAGAATCGCGTCACCGCCAGATCGAAACTCCCCCAGAAGAAATGCACCGGGCTGCTCTTGCCGATAAAGCGGGAACGAAACCCCTTGAAGATCTCATCGGCGAACACGAGTATTCGCCAGAAGCGGTTCGCGTATTCGGGGTCGTAGGAAGCATGCGCTGTATCGCGGTCGAAGGGGATCTGATTGGGAACTTCGCACGGCATCTTCCAAAATTTTACGTGAACGCCGAGCGACTGCAGACACTGCATGAACTCCTGGTAAAAATCGGCGACAGATCGCGGCGCCAGGGCCATTACTCTCTCCGCATCCTGGCTAGTCCGAATGAGCAGCTTGTGATGGATGAAATCAAATTGGATCTCGAAAATCCCATCGTCATAGGGAATGGGAGAAGTTGTGAGTCCGAGCGAAGTCACATAGAGCGGCACTTCCCACCAATGATTAAGTTTCGGGCTGAGCGCGAGCCGCACTTTGCCCACGATCTGCGTCCACATGTGCAGGGTCGCGTAGGTGTCTTTCCACGCGTTCAGCGGCAATTCCGGCAACAATTCAGGGGTGATATTCTCTGCGAACATATTGTCTCCTGATAAGACCGTATCCCTAAAACAGTCATTCATTTTAGTGCACTCCGCTGCATGCAAACTTTTGCGGGCCCCGAAAGCTTGTCATAAGCGGGTTCTATCTCGCTCATTTCTCAGCTACTTGGAAAAGATTCGCTCCACTCGCAGAATCCTCCGTACCGAGCTGAGCGGTCGGGCATCTAAGGGTGAGGCAATTTTTGCCGGATGCACGGACGATGGAACGACGTGGTCGTTGATTTCCACGCGGATCGTAATGGGTCTGGCGAACATCTACAAGTAATCGACTGGGAATGCCTACGCCAGTTTCCGATTAACTTGGCGGTCGGCACAACCGATCGGGAACGAAGGAATCACAGACAAGCAGCTCGGAGGAATAGATGCTCGTCGCTCCAAAGGAACTCGAAGTTCGGCACCAACTGCTTGAGCGCTTATCCGAGGCTCGCGGGCGAACGGACGAGATTTTCGCCATGGTCAGGCCTGACTCTCTGTACGAGCGGCCGATTCCTGAAAGACACCGAATCATTTTTTATCTCGGCCACTTGGAAGCATTCGACTGGAATCTTTTGCGAGAACGGATTCTGGGGCTGGAGGCTTTCGATCCCGATTTCGACAAATTGTTCGCCTTCGGGATCGATCCGGTGGACGGTGGCTTGCCATCGGACCAGCCTATCGATTGGCCTTCCGCAGCGGATGCGCGGGCCTACGTCACGCGAATCCGGGAAAGCATTGATGCGGGTTTGGACGCGCTGGAATCCGCTGATTGGGATTCGAGTGCGGCCGGAACAGATTTTACTACCAAGACGATGCTCAACGTCGCCATCGAGCATCGACTAATGCACGCCGAAACTCTGGCGTACATGCTGCACCAATTACCGCTTGACCGGAAGCTTCGAATACAGCGCAAGCCTGAACTGATTGTTCCCCCAACTTCACCCCGAATGAACGAGATCCCCGCGGGGAACGTTACGCTTGGGCTGTCGCGTCGCGACAAGAACGCTTTCGGTTGGGACAACGAGTACGAAGCACAGACCGTCGATGTCCCAGCATTCAGCATTGATAAATACAAAGTGACCAATGGCCAATTCCTGGATTTCGTGGCGGCAGGCGGCTACGCAAATCCCGCATGTTGGACGGAAGAGGATTGGAATTGGCGAACCGCGAAGGATATTCGCCATCCTGTGTTTTGGAACCGGAATCGTGATCGCTGGTATTACCGAACAATGTTTGACGAAATTCCGTTGCCTCTGGATTGGCCGGTGTACGTGAGCTTGGCAGAGGCGAAAGCCTATGCGCGCTGGGCGGGTAAATCGTTGCCCACGGAAGCGCAGTGGCATCGGGCCGCTTATGGAACAGAGAGCGGTCCTGAGAGGCCGTTCCCTTGGGGTAGCGCGGCTCCCAATCCGAGCAAGGGCAATTTCGATTTTAATAGTTGGGATCCAACTCCAGTCGATGCCTTCCCGGAAGGCCAAAGCGCAT
This sequence comes from uncultured Acidobacteriota bacterium, assembly GCA_963832245.1. Lineage (GTDB taxonomy): Bacteria > Acidobacteriota > Terriglobia > Terriglobales > Acidobacteriaceae > JABDBE01. Next base: position 278,532 of record CAWHTG010000002.1, on the reverse strand, counting down.
TTGGTGTGGCGGATTTACTGGGCAATGGGTGGGAGTGGACATCGAGCCCGTTCGAGCCATTTCCTGGTTTCCATGCGTTTTCGTTTTATCCGGGCTACTCCGCGAACTTCTTCGACGGCAAACACTATGTGATGAAAGGCGGCTCGGCGCGTACTGCCGCGTGTATGCTGCGACGCTCGTTTCGCAACTGGTTTCAGCCTCATTACCAGTACGTTTACGCAGGATTTCGCTGCGTTAAATAACTGGCCATTTTCGGAGGATAGCATGCTGACCCAAACCGTCACTACCAATGTCAATCCGGAACTGATCGCCGATGTACGCCTCGGTTTGACCAAGCCCGGGCAAAAGGAACTGCCTTCGAAATACTTGTATGACAGCGTCGGCTCCGCGCTGTTCGAGGTCATCAGCATTCTTCCTGAGTATGGTTTGACTCGCGCTGACGAGCGTCTCTTGCGGCGGCATTCAGAAGAAATCGTGGCGAGACTCACGCCGCCGACTACAGTCGCCGAATTGGGCAGCGGCAGCGGCAAGAAAACCCGCTGGATGCTCGAAGCGCTGAGCCGTCATCAACACATTTCGTATTGCCCCATTGAAATTTCGCGGGCTGCACTCACCATGTGCGAACGTGAACTGGGGGACATTGATTCGGTCAGCATCTTAGGCTTCGAGCGTGAGTACGTGGATGGACTGCTGGAAGTGGCCGCTCGCCGTAAAAAGGGAGAGCAGTTGCTGGTGCTGTTTCTCGGAAGCACGATCGGAAACTTCGAGCACCCTGCGGACGTAAACTTCCTGCGCCAAATGCGAGAGACTCTGCAGGCGGGCGACGCGCTCCTATTGGGCACAGATTTGATGAAGCCGATTCATCAATTACTCGCTGCGTATGATGATCCGCTGGGAGTGACTGCGGCCTTCAATCTGAATTTGCTGGCACGAATCAATCGCGAACTCGACGCCGACTTTCACCTCCAGCAGTTTGAGCACGTCGCCCGGTTCAACGAGGACGTAGGCAGCGTGGAGATGCACATTCGTTCCCGCAAGAAACAAACGGTTAGCATCCCCGCGGCGGCTTTGTCAGTCACGTTCGATGAAGGCGAAACCATCTGGACGGAAAGTAGTCACAAATATTCGCTCGCAGAGACATTTAAAATCGCCGAAAAGGCGGGCTTTCACTGCAACGCCCAGTGGATTGATGAGCCGTGGCCATTCGCAGAAAGCCTGTTGATCGCTGACTGAACCGCGAATTACGCGCTTTCAGATAAACAACTGCATCCTGAGCGAAAGCTCGGGATGACACTTCGTAATGGCTAGCTTTCACTCCAAATTGGCCTCAGTTCCCTTCTTCTGAGTCTTTGCATCAGTGTGAATCTCGGGCAAGTTGGCGCTTTTGAGTTGGCGATTGAGCGCCGGCAGATCGGACTGCCTGATTTCCTGCCACCGCTTCATCGCTGTGGCAAGATCACGTTCGATATCCGCCACAGCATTTACTTGAGCCGCGGTCGGCGCGACATCGGCCCGTCCCACTTCGCCATAAAGCGTGTTCACCGCGCTATTCTCGCGGGTAAGAGTTGGTTCCGGCGTAGTACCGACAACGGACGGCGTTGCTTCTCGTAAAATTGTTTTCACTTTCTGCTCCAGCGTTTTGATCGATTCTGCGGGTGCGCCCTTGGCCTGAGCCTCAATTTTGTGAAGCTGATCAAGCACTGATTTTGCCTGTGTCACCGATTCCGTGCTCGCCGTCAAATCCGAGGCCAAACGCCTTTCCAGAGCGAATTGTTGTTCGATTCCGGCAGGTGGCGTGTTTACCCGTGGATCCATCTTTACAGTGAGCGGCGCCCTGAACGTGTGGCCATTCACGCTGAGTCGCGCAGTATATTCTCCCGGCAACGCCAGCGGGCCGAGCGGTGTTCTGGGAGTATCGTAGGGCACGGCCGAAATCGGATAATCGTACTTCACGGCCGTGGGCGCGGGGTAATGCAGATCCCAGACCCAGCGATGCATGCCGGCGCTGGTTGAAAGAATCTTCGGCATCCGCACCCAGTAGAGCGGAATGTATTGCTTCTCCAGTTCTGCCCGACTTATTTCCGGGTTGTCCGCAGAGGAAAAGCGGCGCACCAACTCTCCCTTGACATCGACGATTTCAAGCGTAACCGGCCCGGACGCAGCTTGCGCAAGGAAGTAATCGAGAATCGCTCCGTCCGGAGGATTCTGGCCAGCCGGTTCGTCCGGCGGAATCGGAGTATCAGGGTTCGTGCTGCGCCGGACGCGATACGCCGCTTCGGGTTTAAAGAGATAAGCCTGGGAACTTGGCGTAGCGTCGGCGAGTTGCCGCAATGGCGTGATGTCATCAAGTATCCAGAATGATCGCCCGTGAGTTGCAACGATCAGATCGTTTTCGTGAATCCCAAAATCGCGCATCGAGGTGTGCGGTAAATCCAACTGCAGCGACTGCCAGTGATCTCCGTCGTCAAACGAAACCCAGACGCTGGTCTCAGTACCTGCAAAGAGCAAGCCCTTGCGAAGCGGGTCCTCGCGCACCGTATCAACGGGTGCATCGGGCGACAAACCGCTTGAGATCAGATGCCACGTCTTCCCTCCATCGCGAGTACGGTAAATATAAGGATGCAAATCATCGATGCGGAAGCGGCTCACCGACGCGTACGCAGTTTGGTCGTCGAAATGAGAAGCCTCGATCTGCGTCACCTTACTCCAGGCGGTCAATTCCGGAGGAGTAATGTTGTTCCAATTCTTTCCTCCATCTCGCGTAATCCAGATCAGGCCGTCGTCAGTTCCCGCCCACAGAGTGTTCACATCCTTGAAGGACGGAGCGAGCGCGTAGATGACTCCACGTTGTTTCCCCGCCTCTGGATTCTTGTCTGCAAGCGTTCCCACGCTCGGCGGAAGGCCCGGATTCTCCCGTGTGAGGTCCGGGCTGATGGCTTGCCAGGAATTTCCCCCATCGGTGGTCTTGAACAATACATTAGAGGCGAAATAAAGAATGTGAGGATCAACCGGCGAGAAAAGGGTAGGCTCAGTCCGATCGCTACGGTATTTCGAGTCGCGGACAGGAATGGGCGTCACGTTTTGCACCTGCCCCGTCGACCAGTGATATTTCGAAACCTCGTTCCTGCCGCCCCCATAAATAATGTCGGGATCGAGCGGATCGGGCGCAACGTAACCATACTCGATGGTGGCGACGGGATGCCAATCGCGAAAAGTAATCTCGCCGTCGTTGCCGCGGCTCAAAATGCACAGCGATCCACTCTCCTGCTGCCCTGCGCAAACCCGGTAGGGAAAAGTATTGGTGGTTGCAACATGGTAAAGCTGTGCCGTCGGCTGGTTGTACCATGAACTCCATGTCTGCCCGCCATTGACGGTCACAATGGCGCCTTGATCGCTGACCACAAGAATAACGTTTGGATCATTTGGGTTGATCCAGAGGTTCTGGTAATCATCGCCGCCGGGCGCGCCGCGAATGCTCGTCCAGGTTTTGCCACCGTCCGTGGAACGCAGGACCACGATGCTCACGCTGTACACCACATCTGGATTCTTCGGATCTACTCTTGCAATTGGAAGGTCGCCGCCGCCGATGCGCATAGCAGGGTGCGAATCAGTCGTAGCCACATGCCAGTTTTCACCGCCATCGTCGGAGCGGTACACACCGAGGCCGGCGCCGGAACCGTACTCTCCCTTTTCAGTCGTAGCCACAGTCGCATACAGGCGGCTGGGTTGGCTGGCTGCGATTGCCAGATTGATTTGCGCAAGGTTGTTGGGCAGACCGTTTTTTAATGCACGCCATGTGCTGCCGCCGTCCGTAGATTTAAAAAGCCCTCCGCCATTTCCCTGAAACTGGTTGTTGTCCTCCCACGGTCCTTCGCGCGCTTCCCACAAAGATGCATACAGCACGTCGGGATTCGACGGGTCCATTTCAATATCGGAACCGCCGGTGTTCTCGTCCTTATATAAGACTTTCTGCCAACTGTTGCCGCCATCGGTTGAGCGAAAGATGCCGCGTTCTTCATTGGGACCGTAAGGATGCCCAAGTACCGCAGCAAACAGCTTATTCGGATCGCGTGGATCAACAACCAGCGCGGGGATCTGTTGCCCATCCCGAAGGCCGAGATGGGTCCAAGTCTTACCGGCGTCGGTCGATTTGTAAATTCCGTTCCCAACCGAAAGATCAGGGCGGTGCAGCCCTTCACCGCTCGCCACGTAAATAATATTGGGATCTGATGGAGCAACTGCAATGGCGCCCACTGACTGAGTTGGCGCTTGGTCGAAAATTGGCACCCATGTGCGGCCATAGTCATCCGACTTCCAGACGCCTCCATTTACCGCCCCAATATAAAAAAGATTGGGCTGGCCCGGTACGCCCGCGACCGCCCGGGTCCGGCCGCCACGAAAAGGCCCGATCATGCGCCATCGCATTTCCTGATACATGTTTTCTGGATATTGTTGTGCGTTGCTGACTCCCAAGGCCGAGAATCCAAAGCCTGCGAGAAGAATGATTAAGACAAGTCGGTAAAATCGAATCACGTACCCTCCAGTCAAAATGTCATGAGTCAGACAGCATAAATCAAATGAAGCGAATGGAGAACGGTTAGTGGCTTGACGTATCTACCAAGCTGGTAAAAGAGATGATCGATTCGTATCAGGGCTTCGCTTTAGCGATGCCGTAAGTTGATGCAAGATGAGTAGCGCCTTTCAGGCGCTGCGTCCGGCAAGATCACTTTTTCAGCAGGCATCCGGCTCTTCCTCGCGCCGCTGCTTCTGAATATCGATGCCCAGTTGTTCTGCCTTTTTGTAAAGATGGCTCCGCTCCAGACCCAGTGACTTGGCTGCATTCGTGATGTGGTAATTACTCCGCTTGAGCTCATTGAGAATCGCTTCACGCTCGAAGCTTTGCACTCGCTCGGCCAGTGGGCCTGAGTTTGTTCCGGAGGAAGAAAGCATGGTTGGAGCAGACGGCAATGCGGAACGAACCGTATCTATCGTTACTTCGCCGTCGCTCGCCAACAGCATCAACCGCTCGACCACATTGCGCAACTCGCGAACGTTGCCGGGCCACGGATAAGCCGCAAGCGCTGCAACGGCTTCCGGCGCGAAAAGAATCGGCTTCCAACTATTCTGTGCGCAAACCTGCCGGGCAAAGTGTTCCACCAAAGCGGAAATGTCCTCGCGACGTTCGCGCAGCGGAGGCAGGACCAGCGGGAACACGTACACCCGATGAAAAAGGTCCTGGCGAAACTTGCCCTCGCGCACCAGAGCCTCCAGGTTTCGATGGGTTGCCACGAGAACGCGCACGTCCACCGAGATTGGTTTATCTCCACCGATGCGTTCGACTTCTCCCTCTTCGAGCACTCGCAGCAACTTGGCTTGCATTGAGAGAGGCATGTCACCGATTTCATCCAGGAAGATTGTGCCGCGCTCCGCCTGTTCGAATTTTCCCGTGTGACGTGCGGCCGCTCCGGTAAATGAACCTTTCTCGTGCCCGAACAGTTCCGATTCGATCAGCTCCGCCGGAACCGCGGCACAGTTCAGAGTGATGAAAGGACTCGCGGATCGCGGACTGCGTTCATGCAGAGTGCGCGCAACCAGTTCTTTGCCCGTGCCAGTTTCTCCCAGAATACAAACTCGCGACTCGCTCGCCGCTACGCGCTCGACCTGAGCCATGACTTTGCGCATGACTTCCGAAGTCCACACGATTTCGTGCTTGCCCAAGCGTTGCCGAAGCTGCCGGTTTTCCGATTCCAGACGCCGGAGCCTGAGAACATTTTCCACTGTGAGCAGCAGCTTTTCCGTAGAGACCGGTTTTTCCAGAAAGTCGAGTGCCCCAAGCCGCGTCGCTCGAACCGCCATTTCAATGTGCGCCTGGCCTGACATCATGACCACCGGAACCGCGATGCCTTGCGACCGGAGGTCCTCGAGAAAAGAAAGCCCGTCTTTGCCGGGCATGACCACGTCGGAGAAGATCAAATCAAAGTTCTGATTTCTGGCAAATTCAAGTGCCTTCAGCGCATTGTCGCAAACCATCGCATCATGGCCCGCCAGCCGGAATGCGCGCGACAACGAGGCCAGGGTGTTAGGTTCGTCATCCACAATCAGAAGATTGGCTTTTTGCGTCACTAGTGGCTCCCCGCCGTTGCATCCCGTGATTGATCCGCGTTCTGCAGTTTGTCCGCATTCCGCGGCAGTTCAATCACAAATGTCGTCCCGGATCCGGACTCACTGCGAACGCTGATTCTGCCACCATGATCGCTGATCACCGACTGGACAATAGCAAGGCCGAGCCCCGTTCCATGCGGCTTGCTGGTGTAGTACGGCGTGAACAAGCGCTCGCACTCTTCCGCCGTAAGCCCGGTTCCTGTGTCGGACACCTCAACGTAACTTAGCTCGCCCTGTTGGCGAGTGCGCAGCGTAAGCGTGCCCCCATGAGGCATAGCATCCATCGCATTCAATAACAGATTTGAGATCGCTCGGTGCAGCAGGTCAGGATCGGCAGCAATTGCTTCCATGGGTTCGGCAAATTCCAGTTTACATTCAATCGGCGCACGCTCCGGAGCACGAAGCTGCGCTAGAAACAACCTGCCGACTTTCTGCACAACATCATTAAGTTGTATCTGCTGGAACTGCGGCTGTGGCATTCTGGAGAACTCGCTAAAGCGCGCGATAATCGCTTTCAAATTCGCGATCTCCGCCAGCAGTGTGGAGGAGCTTTCCTGGAAGATCTCTTCGAACTGCTGTGGACTCTGCTGCCGCGCCCGCAATAAATTTTCCACCGTCAGTTGCAGTGGGAAGAGTGGGTTCTTGAGCTCGTGCGCCAGGCGGCGGGCCAGCTCACGCCACGCCGCGACACGTTCAGCCTGAACCAGATGCTCCCTTTGAGCCAGAAGTTCGCGAGTCATGCGGTTGAAGGACTCCGCCAACTCTCCCAACTCGTCCGATGAGCTAACCGCAACTTGTGTGTTCCAGTTTCCAGAAGCAACCTGCCGCGCGGCTCGAGCCAGTTGTTGCACCGGCCGCGTGACCCGGGTCGACGCCCATCCGCTGAGCAAAATAGCCAGAACAATACCGGCCGCTCCGGACAACAATGCGGCCGAGCCAATATGTTGGCGAAGCTCAACATAAGGACGACGGGAATTGCCGATCAACAATACGCCGAGCAACTGGTTATCCCGACCATTGAGCGGGATGGCATCAATAGTTTCGTCATCGGCCGCATCGGTGGACCAATGCACCAGGGTCGTGGTCTCCCGCCGCTGTTGTTGTAGCTGCTGAATAATGGGCGCAATTCGATTCGCTTGCTGCACAGTCCCTGAACTGTCAATCAAAAACTGAGGAGAAAAACCATTTCCCAGATTCTCGTAAAACATTGCTCGCATGCCGGCGGGAAGCTCAAGGCTGGCGAGGAAGTCCTGATTGATCCGGCGCCCTCCCACTATGAAAAGCGAGTTCTCGCCCAGTTGCACCTCTCGCGCTGCGAACAATCCGAGCGTCGCGCCCTCCGGCAGATCCTCTTGCTTCAAGAAAGCGTCTTTGGGAATCGGGGACGCGAGGGAAAAAGTTTCCTTGTAGCCAAATTTCGCCGGCCACTGAGCGGACGAAATGATTGTGCCCTGGCTGTCGACGAACTCCAGAAAATCCAGCTGCTGATTGTCAGCGATAGTCCTGGCTTCGTTAAGATATGCGCCGTAGTCCGGAGAACCGTGGCTTAGGGCGAGAGCCATGCGAGTTGTAGCTTCGCTGGCTGCAATGTTCTCCACACGATGCGCAACTTCTTCACCGCGACGCTGGAACTCGCGGCGAAACTGAGCAACCAAAGCTGTGCTGCGCTCTTCATTTGCCTTTTCGAAAGCTCTCCGGGTCAGCGACGAAATGCTCCACGTAACCGCCACCACCGACACGAGGACGGTCAGCGCGAACACGGCCAGGAGTTTACGCCGGAAAATCATGGCTTCTCCGGGGCAAGCCAGACGTTGGGCAAACGCCAGCTCCCGTCGCGGATTGTCCTCCAATTCTTCACCGTATTAGACACCGCGTACGCCGTACGCAGATGCAACAGTGGAATGACGCGCTGCGTTTTCAGTAACTTGTTCTCCGCGTCATAGAGATCGTCAGCAGAACTGGAACCAGGTAGAGGCTGTGGAAGTCCAAGCTCCGCAGCCAGTTCGTCGAGAGCGATCTGAGGGTCGAGCGAGATTAATGGAACCCGGACAATCCGCACATCCGCGTTCTTCGCGCTCGTGATCTGCATTCCCAGGCCGGCATCGCGGGCATTGAGCACGATTCTCTCCGCGATCACGCGCGCCGTGGGATCAGCCGGGTCGTAGCCCAGAGTCCATGAAGTAGTGTGCGGAATCTCGCCGCGCACTTGCCGCGCAAGCTCCAGGTTCATGGATGCTGGAAACAGAAAACCATAGCCGCTCATCCAGTTCGGCAGAAGCGCGCCAGCAGGCTCGCCTCCACCTTGCAAAACGACCGAATTCATAAGCTCACGATCAATGCAGAGGGCGATAGCTTGACGCTGTCGTCCATCATCCAGCGACTGCGGATCGTTGCCGAAGACCAACGCAACCAGTTCTACCGGGGATGAACTCTCCACATGACGGCCTTCCGCCGCCGCACGACGCGCTTGTTCCGGTGCAACTTGTATGACCTGCGTCTTGCCGAGGTCGAACGAGATCATCTGCTCCTGGAAACTTTTCCCCATCTCAATTTCAATCGCATCCAGAAACGCGCGACCATTCCAATAGTCGTCGCGTGCCTCGAGCGAAAGTCTTCTCCCCGGCTCCCAGTGAGAAACTACAAATGGTCCACTGCCGGAGATCTTCCCGCCATCACGCTTGAGGATGCTGTTGCGCGGCAAACTCAGCTCGGCAGGAAGATTAGGAGCGGGAGAGTCTCGTTCCACGATGACAGCCTCATCCTCGGAGAATACTTTCCACGTCGGATTTGCCTTGCGGAGTGAAGCAGCAATTGCGTCCGGAGTAACCGGCGTACCATCCTGGAAAATCACTCCTCGCCGCAAGGAAAACTGCCAACGCTGGTTGCCCGCTTCAGCCTGCCAGGCACTCGCTAATGCTGGTTGAGGTTTGCCCTGCTCGTCCAATGAGACCAGGGTGTCAAACATCAAGAGAAAGAGATTTCGCGACTCCAACCAGTCCGGTGGATTGGAATCGGCGGGGTCCAGCGAAGTAAGTGCAGCCCGCATCTCGACATGCAGAGTTCCACCGTAGTGCGGTCTCGTAGCGGCGCTGGCGACGAGGGCGCAAAGCAGACTACCCGCCACAAATAATGGAAAGCCGGTAAGCCTCATATTTCCCCGTGTCCGAATTTTGTGAAACCGCGATGGCGCCAGTTCCATCCGAATCGGTCCAAAGCGCCGTGATCGCGCCGTTGAACTCCGCTGACTGACCCAGGGCAACGGGCTCGCGATCCGCAATTTCGAAAGCTCGAACCGTTTCGACCGCGCCCTGCCCATTGCCCGTAACCAAAACCTGCCAACCGAGTCCGCAACCGCTGTGCACGCTCGCGATGTCGTTGCCCCAATCCAGTTTTCCCGCGCTCTGGTCCCGCACCTCATCCAGTAGATGAACTTCGCCATTGGTGCCGGCAAGTATCCACAGCTTGTACTTATCTCGTGGGAGGAGCGCAGCTGAATAGAAAGGACTCACGGTCGTTTGCCTGTCAATACCCGGTGAAAGCGCTCCAGTAAAAAAATTCCTTGCGGGAGCAAAAAATGCACTCAATCCGTAGTCGCCTGTCCCGAGCGGCCAGGGATCATCGCTTTCAAAGCAGTTCAAAGCCAGCGGAGCAGTCGTGGAACTTCGGCAGAAAATTCCCGGCAAATGCGCATCGAACACGTGATCTTTCCGCAAAACCAATCGGCCGCGCAGATCGCGTGGCCACGGGCGGGAGTGCGCTACGGGCAACGACTGTTCCTGCTGCGCGCGGCCGCCTTGGAATTTAAAAAGCGAGACGCTTTCCGGCTCCAGGACAATCATGTACTGCGAACTGCTGTTTACCAACGCAACATCCAGAATGCGGTTCTCATCTGTCCACAGAAGCGTCTTCTGAATCACGAGCGTGGCCGCTGGATGCTCCTCTCCTGCCAGAATCGGTCTGGGCGTCGAAACTATAACTACGGAACCTTCGTTATTTCCCTGCCGAATCTCGGCCACCCAAACATAATTCTGCAAGTTTTCCGAAAAGGTAATCTGTACCGTCGCAACCGCTTGGCCTGCACTCACAAAACGCATTCCCAGAGCCGTAAGTTCGGCCAGAAGCCCTCGACGGATCGCTTCGACTTCCGGACGGCCGAGAGAAGATCGGTTCACCACGTCTACCGCGACAGCGCCCGGGCCGGTGGCCGCAGCAATTTTTCGCGCCAGTTGCTCTTCGGGTGCGTGCCAGTCGCTCGCAAGAATTATCGGCACGTGTGCCAGCATCAGCACGAAAAGGCAGGCCGCCCGTGGAAATCGTGATGCCGGAACACGCATGTGCGGGATGTGCGAATTATAAACCGCATTGACCTTGGCGCTTCGCATATAACCCTGTACTGATCGGAGTCATCTCTGTAGCGCTGGCAAGTGCCGGCGCTGCGAAAACCTACTTCGGCTGCTGCTCATCCGGCTCTTCCGCCTGGCTGGCGTGGCTTGCCACACTCATGCTCCGTAGAACGTCATTGGCGAAGAAAAACTTTCCGTCGGCTGGAACCATCATGATCTGCAGCTTGTCCGAGAGCCGTTCGGCCACGATCTTATTAATCAACAGCGGGTTCTGCTTCAGAATTGCGCCTTCACCCTGCATGCGCACCGCATCCGCCGCCGCAGTCACGCGGATGCGATCCGCCTCCGCTTCCGCCAGCAACTTGCGGCGCTCCATTTCAGCTTTGCTGTCGATCACTTTGGCTTCCGCCAGCGCCTCCGCATTCTTAACTGTGGTCTCCTTGCGAGCCTCGGCTTCCAGCTTCGATTGCTCAATCTGTTTCTGCTTCAGCGGCAAGGTATATTGCATGGCATCGGCCTCGCTTTTTGCCTGCAGCACTCGCACCTGGGCTTCTCCCTCCGCCCGCTTTACCTGCTGAGCCTTTATGGCCTCAGCTTCAAGTTCCGAGATTCTTACCTGCTTTTGCTGGATATCGGTCTGCACCGCCATGCGGTCGCTTTCCTGTTCCTTGAGCAACAGATCCTCCAACCCCTTCGCATATTCGGGAGGCAGTTGAATATCGCGCAGCATCACTTCTTTCACGATGATCCCGTCCGCCGCGAGTTTCTGGATGATGACGTCCGCCGCACGCCTGCGCACTTCCTCGCGCTTCGCCGCGAATACGTCCCGGACTGTGTAGTTGGGCACAAGCTCGCGCCATGCGCTCGCAACCACCGCGGGCACGATTTCCTTTTCTACCGGCTGTGGCAGGTTGCTCTGAATGTAATCCAAATGTTTGGGGTCGAGCCGGTATCGCACCGTGATCGACAGGCCAAGGGTGAGCCCCTCTTTCGCCTGCACATTCAGTGGTTCCGACTTTGTACCTTTGCCAGAGCCGATCCTGCCCTCGTTCTCCAAAGCACCCGTAGTGAACAACTGGTCGCGGGTATCGAAGAGCACAACATTTTCTGCGAGGGGCACTACGAAGTGCGCACCGGGATATAGCGAACCCGGCAACGTTCCGCTGGTCTGGCTGACTCGAACTCCCGCCATCCCGCTGGGCACGACTACAACGCCCAGCGCCAACACAATCGGTCCCCACGCCAGCAGCGCCAGGGCCAAAGAGCTTCGCCATCGCATCTGTGGCACCGGAGGCAGCGGCCCCGCACCGGCCACGGCAAGCGCCTGCCGGTATTTCATCTCCAGGTAAAGGTCGTACGCTAGAATTCCAGCGGCCACGACGATCATCGCGATGCCGCCCAGCATCAGCAAATACTTTAAGAACAACATACGTCCTCCCTTTGCGTTTCAGCGCTCTTGCCCAGTCTTGATCTGCACAGCCTGCTGAGAAAAGAACAGGCCAAACACTTTCCCAAAAATCCACTCTTCCACCAAAATTGCGATCGCCAATGAGAAGGCCATCCCGGCGGTCACTGTGATTGCTGTCATTAAGGTCTGCATTGTGTGCTCCTGTCGTGCGCTTGCGCAGATCGAAACAGCAGCCTATAGACCATTCTTATACTGTTGAAGATCAATAAGTTAGCCGGATCAGAGTTGGTGGGATCGTGTTCGATTACAGACAGTGTGCGGATTTAGCTACGCAAGGGTGGGGTGCCACGCTGGCAAAGAGTGCGGAGAAACAGACTTGCCAGCTGCGAGAAATGCCCCGAGGACATTGCGTCGCCCAACAAGACTCATCCCCTTCGACTATAATGACGCGCACGATGGCTATAACTTCTGGCACGAAACTAGGACCTTACGAAATTCTCTCTCCGCTGGGCTCTGGAGGCATGGGAGAAGTTTACCGTGCCCGTGATACCCGTCTCGACCGCGATGTAGCCATCAAGGTTCTCTCCGGGCATTTTGTCTCCACTCCCAGCCTGAAAGAACGCTTCGAACGGGAGGCCCGCACCATCTCTCAGCTCTCCCATCCCAACATCTGCCGTCTCTACGATGTCGGCTCCCAGGATGGCTCCGATTACCTGGTAATGGAATGTCTCGAAGGCGAAACTCTCGCCGATCGTCTAAACCGGGGACCGCTGTTAGTAGAAGAAGTACTGCGCTACGGAGCTCAGATCGCCGATGCGCTCGACAAAGCCCACCAGCAGGGCGTGATCCATCGCGACCTCAAGCCCGGCAACATCATGTTGACGAAAGCTGGTGCGAAGGTGCTGGATTTCGGGCTGGCCAAACAGGCGCAGTCAACCAGCGCAAGTGCCAGCGTCCTGACCGCCATGACCGCTGGCAAGCCTCTGACCGTCGAAGGAACCATCGTCGGCACATATCAGTACATGGCCCCGGAACAGATTGAAGGTTCGGAAGCCGACACGCGCACCGACATCTTCGCGCTGGGCTGCGTGCTGTATGAGATGGCTACCGGCAAGCGGGCTTTTGCCGGTAAGACCCAAGCCAGCGTAATCGCATCCATTCTCGCAACCGAACCGCCATCGCTCTCGAGCGTGGCCCCCATGACTCCGCCAGCACTCGATCGGCTGGTTCGCTCTTGTATGGCAAAGGATCGTGAAGACCGCATCCAGAGCGCGCATGACGTCAAGCTGCAACTGGATTGGATCGCCGAAGCCGGGTCGCAGGCGGGTATCCCCGCCCCTGTAGTGGCGAGGCGGCGGGTCTCGCAGAGACTTGCGTGGATGGTAGCAGCGATGGCGGCCGCAGCTGCCATCGCATTTGCGATTGGGTTTGTGTTGCGCGCGCCCGTGCTTCCTCACCCTTTGCGAGTAAGCATTCTGCCGCCCGATCAGCACTCTTTCGATCCGCTGAGCATCGCTCTCTCGCCCGATGGTACCAAGCTCGCATTTGTCGCCACTGTCGCCGGACTCGCTCCCCAACTGTGGGTACGCCCGCTCGATTCGACCGCGGCTCAGCCGCTGGCCGGGACCGAGGACGCTAGTTTCCCCTTCTGGTCGCCGGACAGCCGTAGCCTGGGATTCTTCGCGCAGGGAAAACTAAGAGTCATTGACGCCAGCGGCGGCGCCGTGCAAACCCTGGCCGATGCGGCCCAGCCCCGAGGTGGCGCTTGGGGAACCGACGGCACCATTCTGTTCACCCCCAACCCCACATCCCCGTTGCTCCGCATTCCAGCGGCGGGCGGAACGCCATCACAGGCCATGCGCCAAGATAAGGCGGCAGCCTCAACCGCAACCATCACTGCCCAGCGCTGGCCCGCCTTTCTGCCCGACGGACACCATTTTATCTTTTTCCAATTTTCTCGCGGCGACCAGGGCGCCCGAGGAGCTATTCATCTTGGCGCAGTCGATTCTCAGCAGGACACAATCTTGGTAGGCGCGGACTACTGTGGCCGATACGCCAACGGGCATCTGATGTTTGTCCGCGGCGGAAATCTCATGACTCAGAGCTTCGATGAGAAGAAGCTCAAAACAACCGGCAATGCTGTGCCGATCGCCGAGCAGATCGTCGGTGATGACCGGGGAGACGCGGCGTTCTCACTTTCAAGTGACGGAAAGCTGATTTTTGCCGGCGGACAAGCCGCTACTCTCGATCTAGCATGGTACGACCGCAGCGGAAAGAAGGGCGACGTCATTGACAGCGGAACATTCCAGGACGCTCACATTTCGCCCGATGGAAAGAAGGCCTCGGCAGCGCGGGCTGACCCCGCAGGGCACCTGGAGATTTACATTTACGACTTGCTTCGTGGCACCAAATCACAATTCAGTTTCTCCCAGTCCCGGGATGACGACCCCGTCTGGTCTCCCGATGGGAACACCATCGTGTTCGACTCCGCGCGTAACGGGAGGATCGACCTCTACACCCGGCCGGCCAATGGCGCTCGCCAGGAAGAATTGCTGTATCACGACGATGTAGACAAATACCCCAGCAGTTGGTCCTCTGACGGAAAATACATCGCCTACGAAGCCTTATCCAACGGCCACTTCGACGTATGGGTAATGCCCATGTTCGGCGACCGCAAGCCCTTCGCCTTCCTTCAGGAGAAGTACAACATCCGTTACCCTGTCTTTTCGCCGGACACAAAATGGATGGCCTACACCTCCGCCGAGGCTGGGCATGGCCAAGTCTACGTTGTGGCCTTCCCCAAACCCGGAGGCAAGTTCCTGGTGGGTGATGGTACGGCGCCAGCTTGGGGCCGCAACGGCAAGGAACTCCTCTACGTCGATGACCATTCGCGTATCGCGTCGGTGGAAGTCACTGCGCACGGCGACAGCATGGAACTGGGCAGGCCACAAATTCTTTTTCCCACGCAACCCGTAGGCCCGGGCCTGTTCGAGGTGAGCCCCGACGGCAATCGCTTCCTGCTGATGCAAGCCCCGCTGCAGAACTCCACCAGCCTGACCCTGGTACTAAATTGGCCACAGGAACTCAAGAAATAAAAACTCCGCGATGAGAAATCTGGAGGCCGGGCGTCCTCGCCCGGCCTAAGTCGGGAGAGGCTATTCAGGCAGTCCGAGGCGGCGCATCAGGTCGCCGTAACGCGCATCGGAGCGAAGCGGCTCCAGCGCAGGATAGCGAATCGCAAAGAGCAGTTCGTTGTCTCCGTCAGCATAGGCCTTCTCCAAGTACTCGAATGCCTGGTCACGCTTTCCACTGAGCGCGGAGGCGATGGCCACAAATGCGGAGCGATCCGAGCCCTCCAACGTCATGGCGAGATCGAGATAACCTTTCGCGTCAGCGCTGACCGGGATTGGTTTCGCAAATACCTTCCGCAGTTCGCTCACAGCTTCTGCAAAGCGCCCGGTGGTGGCGTAGAGATGCGATAGCTTGTAATGTGCTGGCGCAAAATTCGGGTCCCGTGCCAGCACTTTCTGAAACTGCGCCAGCGACTCCGGATACCGCCGGGCTTGCATCAACATCACAGCGTAGTTTGTACTGACGATCGAGGAGAGAGGGTCGAGCGATAAAGCAATCCGATACTGTTCCAGCGCCTGGTCATTGCGGTTTTCAGGACTGAGATAGCTGATGGCATAGAAATAGTGGGCAGCGGCGTTGTTGGGGTTCAACTCAAGGGCACGCCGAAATTCCGGCTCCGCCTCGCTCCATCTCCATAAGTTAGCCAGCGCAAAGGCGCGCGCCGCGTGGGCCTCGGGTAGAGAGTCATCCAGTTCGACCGCTTTCCGCGCCGCTTCGTCTGCCAGCAGTTCCGCTTGCTTCGAGGTCAGTGGAATGTAACTGGGGGCAATGTTATACGTGTCCGCCAGCCCCGAGTACGCGAGCGCATAGCTGGGATCAGCCGCAATCGCCTGGTGGAACAGATCAATACTCTTCTCGAGCCCCGAGGGAGTTCGCCCATACCAAAGCTGTCGTCCTTCCAGATACAACCGGTAGGCTTCCGCATTCGTCGTCCCAGCACGGCCCAACCGCTGCCGTTCGTTGCCGCTCAAGTGGATTCGTAGACTGCTTGAGATGTCGCGGACGATGTCGCCCTGCACTTGGGTAATGTCGGCCAACTTCCGCACATACTGCTCTCCCCAAAGTTCAGCGCCGTCGGCAGCATTGACCAGATCGGCGTGAATGCTCAATTCATCGCCATGTTGCGAGATGCGTCCCGTGAGCACCGCGCTCACGTGCAAGGTCCGGCCAATCTGTTGCGGATCGTCTTCTTTGCCCTTGAAACGGAACACCGTGCTGCGCGCCATGACCTTCAGGTCCGGCAGTTGCGAAAGCGTGCTGATCAGGCTCTCGGTCAGGCCGTCACTAAGGTACTCGTTGCCCGCATCGGACGTCGCGTTTACAAAGGGCAGCACCGCGATGGAACTAACTTTCTTGGCATCCGCCCTTCCGCGCAGAAAGTACCAGCCCAATACCGCCGCGATTACCAGAATCGCAGCCACGCCGGCCACCAGCAGTTTGCGCGAACGTCCACCCGGCTCTGCGATGGACGACCCGCTGGCATCCTCAACCATGGAGGCCAGGCGTCCTCGCCCGGTTGGACGGGCAAGACGCCCGTCCTCAATCGTCAAAGACACCGCGCCCGACGAACGCCCCGAATCGAGGTCCCTTTTCAACCGCGTCAGGTCGCTGCGAAGATCCGCTGCGCTCTGATACCGAAGATTGCGATCCTTCTCCAGCGCCTTATTGATAATGCGATCCAATTCCGCCGGCATGTCGGGATTAAGCCGCAACGCCGGAACCGGAGCCGCATCCAAGATCGCTTTGAATATCTCCGCGGAACTGCCTCCGCGAAATGCAAGCATGCCCGTCGCCATCTCATAGAGCACGGTACCGAACGAAAACAAGTCGCTGCGCGCGTCGACCTCCTTAGCCCGAGCCTGTTCCGGAGACATATAGGCCACGGTGCCGAGCGTAGAGCCAGGGCTGGTCAGGTGTTCATCGATCGTGGCCGCCATCGTGTTCACCGAAGCAACCGGGCTGGAAGCGCTGGGCACGGCCTTGGCCAACCCAAAATCCAACACCTTGGCGTGGCCCCGCTTGGTCACAAAAATATTGGCAGGCTTTATATCGCGGTGAACAATCCCTTGCGCATGCGCCGCATCCAAGCCATCAGCAATCTCAATTGCCAGCGCAAGCAGAGTCTCGTTCTCTAAAGGTTTCGCCGCAATCAAATGCTTCAGCGTCACCCCATCCAGAAACTCCATGGCAATGAAGGTCTGCTCGCCATGTTTGCCGATTTCGTGGATGGTACAAATATTAGGATGATTGAGCGCAGACGCCGCCCGCGCCTCCCGCCGAAAACGTTCCAGCGCTTGCGGGTCGCGCGACAATTCCTCCGGCAGAAACTTAAGGGCAACAAAACGGCCAAGCTCGATATCCTCAGCCTTGTAGACCACACCCATCCCGCCGCCACCAAGCTTCTCGATAATCCGGTAGTGCGAAATGGTCTGGCCAATCATTCGGAAGACGCCGTGGCTTGTCGAGTCGCTTCATCTTACGGAGCTGCGATTCCCCCGTCAACGAACGAAGAGTTGCGGGTTTACCGAGCAAGACTCATTACACTGAAACGAAATGACAGGAAAGTCAACGGCTCCGTCCAAGAATGACGCGCCTCGCAGTATGCGGCACATCAACGTTGGAAGAATCATCCTCGCGATTCTGGCTGGCTACACGGTCAATGCGCTTTTGGTCGCGGCCACAGAGCAACTTCTTCCAAGACTCGTACCGGGGAAACACTATTTTGTCGCCGATCTGAGTACCCAGTGCCTCTACGAGGTGGCTGCCGGGTACCTGTGTTCTGTCATTGCAAAGCCATCCGAACGACGTACAGCCGTGTTTGGCCTGGTTGTCCTCGGGTTGCTGGTAGGTACGGTTTCTCTGATCACATCTTGGAAGGCGGAGCCGCATTGGTACGGAATCACGTTGCTGTGTGTCTGGGCTCCATGTGTGTGGATTGGAAGCTCTTTAGCGCGTCGGCGTACGCACTCCTCTGCCCTGTAATTTATCCATTTCCTCCATCTGATTTCCGCAACCCGAGCGCAGGTAGTCTGTGATGAGCAAAGGGTTATGACGGTTGCAACCAGCAACTTAAGTGCATTTCGGCGCGTGCAACCAAACCTGCTGCCACTGCAACTAAATAATTAGTTACCTTTCGGTTTTCATTGCGTCTAATACATTGGATTGGAGGATGGCTCTTGCCGCCGACGAAATCAGCAACCCTGACTGAAGCCGAGCTGCGGCTTATGGACGTGCTATGGCAGCAGGGTCCGTCGACCGTCCAGCAGGTGCAGGAAGCGCTCCCCAAGAAATCGCCCTTGGCTTACAACTCGGTGTTGACCACCATCCGCATACTTGAGAAGAAGGGGTATTTGAGGCATATAAAGGATGGCCGCGCCCATGTTTACCAGCCCCTAATTGAGCGGGCGGAAGCCACGCGGTCGGAAATCCGCCATCTCGCCCATCGCTTCTTCAAGAATTCCCATGAAATGCTGGTATTGAACATTCTGCAGGACCGCGGCGTCGACGCCGAGGAACTACAGCGGCTCCGGCAGCTCCTGGAGCAAACCCAGGCGGATGGCAATAAAGAAGGCCATGAATAGATTTAGCGTCATACACGGTGGGAAGGGTCCAGCTTCGCGGGCTGAGGAAAAACTCGTAAATCGGCACTGTTCAGCCATACCGAACAAGCTTCGAAAAGCAACGTCTTTAGCCCTGGGGACAAAGGATGTCAAGGCAGTTTTGAAGTCGGCTCTAGATAGGAATGAATTGTAAATGCTCACTCTGAACCAACTAGCCCGAATGTCCACCTCAAGCATGTTGAACGGCATGCTTGAGGGCATTGCCATCGGACTTTTTGCCTGGATCTTGCTACGGGTAATCGGGGACCGAAATTCCAGCACTCGGTTCGCGGTGTGGTTCTCCGCCTTGCTTGCCATCGCGGCCCTGCCAGTAATCGGGATTGCCAGTTCAGGCTCTACCCGGACAGGCGTCGGCTCCATCACTGTACCCAGCTCTTGGGCCTCATATCTCTTTATCTTGTGGGCGGTGATAGCAGGCCTCGCGCTGCTCAGGGTGGGCGCTGGTCTTCTGCAGTTGCGAAAACTGCGCGCTAGCTGCACCGCGATTGATGCCGCCGCTGTCGATCCTTTATTGCGGACAACTTTGCAAGAGTTTCAAGCGGTGAGGCCAGCGACGCTATGTCATTCCGCGCACTTGCAAGTTCCGGCCGCCATCGGCTTTCTGAAGCCCATCGTCGTGATTCCATCATGGGCTTTGCAGGAGCTTTCCCCTACCGAGTTGCACTCGATTCTGATTCACGAATTGGCTCATCTGCGCCGGTGGGACGATTGGACCAATCTTGCCCAGCAGATATTGAAGGCGCTCTTGTTCTTCCATCCAGCAGTGTGGTGGATTCAAAGCCAACTCGCTTTGGAACGCGAGATGGCATGCGACGACGCAGTCCTGGCCGAGACGGGAAATCCGCGAGGCTACGCGAAGTGCCTGGTCTCGATGGCGGAGAAAAGTTTCCTGCGTCGCGGATTGGATTTGGCCCAAGCGGTGGTGAGCCGCATGCGCCAGACCTCGCTACGCGTCTCCCAGATTCTCGACACCAATCGTTCGCCTGCAACCCGGATCTGGAAACCAGCCTTATACTCGGTCGCATCGTTTTTTGTAGTTTGCCTGGTTTCGGCGTCGCACGCACCCGAACTCGTCGCATTTCAAGACCGCATCCCAGAAGTCGCCACCGCGTCGGCAAGATCACCGCAGGAAACGCTGACCTCCGCTACAGGTTCGGATTATTTTGCAAAGCGCCCAACTGCAACTCCGGCAAGCTTCCGCGCCAACTCTACTGCACTGGCAGCCCCGCAAAGCTCTAAGTATCGACTTCAGGAACGACGCTCGAGATCGCTCGCACCTGAAAACACTGCGTATCGAATCCGCCGCAGTATGAATTCACCGGTACGGCCGAATGCCGCCTATCGAGTTTCGCAGCGGATGAACTCGCCCGTGCTGCAGGTCGCCGAATTCCGAATCTGGGAGGGCACGAGTTTATTCGTGCCACAAAGCGCAGCCAATACGTCCGGGCTTCAGCCCCTGAGGGCGCAAGGTTTCGACGAAGCAGGCCTTGCCCACGAAGCCGATTTCGCTCCGGAAGCCAACCCGCAAAGCTCGATTCGCTCGGGCCCAGGCAATTTCACCGAGGCCGGCTCGACAACCATCGGCCAACCAATACTCACGCAAACAACATTCGTCGTGATGGAGACGCAGTACGACGAGCCACGGCCCAGCGTAATTATCACCATCTGGCACGTAACCATCCTGGATTCAGCTCGCGTTCCGTCTGAAACCAGAATTCCCGCAAAACAAATTTAAGAAAGGGTGCAATTAACAAAAGTCCGTTGGCATTAAAAGTTCGCACTAACAAACTAAATAATTAGTTGCTAAAAGGAGAAAGTAACCAAATGAGAAAGTGGATCACAAACTGGAAAACAACCATGGCTCGCATGGCGATGTCGCTAGTCGCGATTGCAGCCCTGGCGTCTCTCGTAACCTACGAAACCGCAAAACCAACAACCGCGCGAGCGTCCGTTGCCGCCCCGGCCGCAGCCCCGCTCGACGACAGTAGCGTAAGCACTTTGCTCTCGCTCGATCAGGCCATGGAAACCCTGGCTGCCAAAGTAACCCCAGCCATCGTCAACGTAGCCGTAACCTCAAAAACCAAACCAGACAACACCGCCGAACAACAATTACCCGACGACATGCAGCAATTCTTCGGACCCGGCTTCGGCCAGGGCTTCGGATTCGGCCCACACGGCCATCAGCAACCGCAGATCGAGCACGGGATCGGCAGCGGAGTCATCATTTCCCCCGGCGGCTATATCGTCACTAACAACCACGTAATCGACGGCGCCGTCGACATCCGCGTCACCATGAGCAACCGCAAGATCATGAAGGCCAAACTAATCGGCACCGACCCCTTGACCGACCTCGCAGTCCTCAAGGTCGACGCAAGCAACCTGCCCAGCATCCCATTGGGAGACTCGACCGCATTGCATCCAGGTCAAACCGTCCTGGCCTTCGGAAACCCGTTCGGCTTCCGCTTCACCGTAACTCGCGGCATAGTCAGCGCGCTAAACCGTCCAAATCCGTTCTCGGATAACGCCCGCAAGCCCGGCGAATTCATCCAGACGGATGCGGCCATCAACCCCGGCAACTCCGGAGGGCCGCTAGTCAACGCCCACGGCGAAGTAGTCGGCATCAACACGTTCCTTATCTCTTCATCAGGTCAGTTTGCCGGAATGGGTTTCGCTATCCCTACGCAGATCGTGAAGCCAACCGTGGACACATTAATCCGCGACGGTAAAGTAACCCACGGCTACATGGGAATCGGAATCAGCGACGTAACGCCCGAGAACGCCAAGTTCTTCGACGTGACTGACGCGAACGGAGCCGTAGTAACTCAGGTCGAACCCAACTCACCAGCCGGCAAGGGCGGCTTGAAAGTCGGCGACGTCATCACCGAACTCGATGGCAAGAAAGTAACCGATGCTGGCGAGCTTCAGGTAGAAGTCGGACAGAAGCGTCCCGGAACAACCATCAAACTGGAAGTCCTTCGCGATGGCAAGAACGTAAACGTTCCCGTCACGCTAGAAGCGATGGGCAGCCGTGACAAAGAAGGCGCCGAAACCAGCGAAGCCGATCACGGCAAAATGCACTGGGGAGTTGGTCTCAGCGATCTAACTCCCGACCTTCGCCAGCAACTGCAAGCTCCCAGCGAAATTCACGGTGCTGTGATCGAGCAGGTGCAACCCGGCAGCTCCGCCGACAACGCCGGGCTGCAACGCGGAGACGTAATCGTTCAGGTCAACCGCCGCGACGTGCAAAGCGCCTCCGACGTCAAGCAAGCCTTGAGCAGCGTGCCCAAAGGCAAAGACGCATTGCTGCTGGTGTGGTCCAACGGCGGCAACACCTTCCGCGTCCTGCATGCTCCTGAGGGTTCGTAGAAAGTGTAGGGCGGACATTCTTGTCCGCCGCAGTTAATGTTGCTTTTGAGATGTAAAGGTGGCCCATTCTAGCGTCGCGCAGTCCGACGTTAGGATGGGCTTTGTTTGTGTGGGGCCGGACACTCCCGTCCGCCGCCATTGACTCTGATTTTTGGCGGGAACTGCCCGATTCGCCAATGCAGGATTTCAAACAAAAATAACATCGCGGGTGCCCCACGTCTCGCGCCTTTCGAGACGTGGGAGAGCGGGATCACAATCCAAGCGACGCGGCCTCACACACGCAAGAGCACCTGGCTGGCCCACCTTTACGTTTTCTGTAAAGGTGGGGACGACGAGGTCGGCGGCACGCGCCGCACCAATCAATCAGCGGGATCAGGATGAGATCAAGGTCGCGAGGCAGGCGGCATGGGCCCCCACCTTTGCTAAAACCAAAACCGCAAAGGTGGGCCAGCCACGGACGTCGGCGACCATTGGGATATACAGGAACTCGTTAGTTGTGTGCTGATTTCAAGCAGAATCATCGTGATGGATAGAGGGTGGCAGCATTAGAATGATTGGAGTGACTTACGAGCCGGGCGATTACGTGAAGGTCGAATTTCCCGATGAAACGACGGGAATCGCTGAATGGATGTGGGTGCGTGTCCACCATTGCGATGACGAGAAGAAACTCGTGTTCGGCACGCTGGACAATGAGCCAGTCAACGACTACGGCGTGAAGCTCAAGCTCGGCTCGGAACTCGCTGTCGCTTATTCCCAGATTCGTGAACACCGTCACTTGGACGACTCAGCGCACGCATAATGCGTGACAACGTTCGCTCCTCGCTGATCCTGCATTCCCACACCCGCAGAACGCTCCATCCATCTTTCCGTAGGTTCCGGCTGACTCGTCTGTCCCGTCGCCGATTCGAGACAATCTTAGGTCTCCAAAAGTCCGTGTTGCTCTTTGACGGACGGTCGCAACGTGGACATCCGTGCCAGAAGCAGCCATCCACAAACAGAGCAACCCTTGACTTCGGCCACGCAAAATCCGGTTTCCCAGCGATAGGCCATTGCTTTCTGTAACCGACAATATGGCGAAGTCGGAGGAGCTTCTCCATCTTGATTTCGGTCGTTCCGCCCGACGTGCGGACGGACGCCATGATTTTCGACCGCACTTCTCTGGTGACTCTGTCCATCGCAGTCTAGCGAGTGGCGTAGGACTTCAACTCTTCGGCTTGGATGGAGTCCGCCGGGACAAGTTGATAGTGCCGCTCCTCAGCGATTTTAACCTCGTCTCCTCGCATCGCAAGTTCAAAGAGGGCGATTACGTCATCCGCCATGAATTGAGCGGAGACGGGCCGACATGTCAGGCTCGAAAACTTCACACGACAGCAGGCGACATCCTGTGCAGTTTGAATTGAGCCGAGTCTATCACTCCCGCCCTTCGCCTGAACCGGGACGACGAACTGCTGTCCGTTCCTGTTGACTCCAACATAGACTTCGTCAATCTCAATCTGGCCTATGTTCGGAACGGTAGTCCGAAGATGGCTCTGGAGCGAGTACGTCGTGATGCCAAGAAAGATGTCAATGAGTCGGTTATATCGAACCTTCGCAAGAAGCGCCTGTTCGTCGCTAAGTGCATTGGCCGTGATAATTTCAGGCGTTGCGTCGGGAATCTTGATGGCGAGAAGTTCCGAGTTCGGGACGATGCGACTGACCTTTGCGAGTTTGAATCGGTAACGAGAACGACCAGCCGGTTCGATAATCCACTCTTTGCCCGATGGAGCCATCTTGAGAATGTCTTCGGGGAGCGAAGTCCGATAACGGACAGAATAAATCACATCGCCGAGATTCTTCGGCAACCTGATATTGAGCTTCTTGGCGTTGCTGCCGAGTTCATCTCGCTCGAACTCGAACTCGGTCATTCCCTTCTTGAAGTGGTCGTGGAAGATTCTGCTGATTAGGGCTTCGTAGCGATTCAGTTTGGGTTCAGCGTTCGAGTCAGGCATAGGCCAGTTTGGTCGTTCGCTTTCTCGGCGGAACGACGGTTGACGGCACGCCGTACCGTTCCGCTGCCTCGGACATGCTCAACGACAATAAGACGGGGTCACCGAGCTTCGGCACCGCTTTCGACACGTTCGGTCTCATCGCCTTCGGAAGTGCAGCGACAACCTGACTAGCGACCGCTCTGGCGAGAAGTGGGGGGACTGAATTTCCAATCTGGCGGAACCCATGCCACTTGGTGACATGGAAGCGAAACCAATCGGGATAAGAATGCAGACGTGCAGCTTCACGGACGGTGATACATCTCGGAGTGTGGGGATGAATAGGTCGGGGCGACGTGAACGCACCACGGTCACTCGCTGTCCCGGCTCGTAGCGTGTTGCAATATCCTTTGGGGTCGAGTTTGAGGAATCGGCTCACGCTCTCGACACAACCCGTATGTGTCTCGGTGAACCTTTTTTGAGACTCTGGCGTATGAATCGTTCGCAGACTTGAAGTCAGTCGCACGGTGCGCTTGCCATTAACGAGGCTCAGGTTCTTGGCGTATTCACTCGGACGACCGAACTTCGCATCGACCCAATCCTTTTCCAACAGTTCGTCGTAATCTTCGACTTCAGGCAGGTCACTGATAGCATCCCAGACGGTCGGAGTCAGCGGTAGGTTCCTAATGTCATGAATTGCTCTGTCAGGTTGGTGCGTCGGCTCAGGATAGGAAGGCAGACGTGAACCATCACGGGCACCGACGATGAAAAGTCGCTCACGGTCTTGAGGTACTCCATACCAGAGAGCATTCAGGACTCGATACGGCTCGACGATGGAATAGCCGATTCGCTTGAACTCTTCAATCAACTCGTGCAGGAACCGCTTGTGATTCCCGATGGTCAAGCCCTTCACGTTCTCGAAGACGAAATATCTGGGATGGAGTTCTTTGACCAGCCTGACATAGTGGGACACGAGTCGATTGCGTGGGTCGTCCAACGCCCGATACCCGATCAGGCTGAAACCCTGACATGGAGCACCACCAATGACCGCTGTGATGTCAGACTTCCCAATGCTCGAATGCGACCGGATGTACTCTCCGCCAATGTCGGTCACGCTCCTGCAAATCGTCGCACAGCCGGGGAAGTTGAACTCGTGGACTGCACAGTGGATCGGGTCGTACTCGACAGCAGCACGAACATCGAAACCTGCCTGCTGGAAACCGAGGCTTAGGCCGCCTGCTCCGGCGAACAAATCGACTGCGATAGGGTGTCGTGCCATGTGATTCTCTTCTACACACGCTTGCTGCCAGCCGCAACTGTGAATCGTTTGCAAAACAGGTGTGCCACTGTGGAAAGACTTCGACATTGCAGTATCACACAGAATCCTGTGGGGAAGAAATAGCGAAACGGTACACTTCAGGACGTGGGTTGAAGGCCGCAAACGGTCATCGGCATCACGGCTTCGATCCTCGCTGCCCGAAAGCTGGCACAATACGACGGCGGTAAGCGGGTGCCTGCGACTGTCGCTGCAATCTCCGATGCCATCCGCTGGGCTGAAGAGATCATGCGGGTTGTTGATAAGAGATTTGCAGGCATAATCGTGCATAAATTCCGGCGAAGCTAATTCCTTGCTGCCGTCCGAATTTTTGGGCAAATGGGTCAATATTTGGGCAAACTGGGTTTATTGTGCAAAGTTCGGGTGCATCGATCACACAGCCCGGCGCAATTTTTCCCTTGACCCAAGCGCTCCAAAGCGGCTAATCTAATAACAACTGGATTAGCTGTTTGATAACGGCAGGCTCTTTCGGCTCTTTGATAATTCGAGCTTCCCGCGTAGGCCGCAGGCCAAGCTTCAGGGATAGACGCCCTCCCGACCTCCAGAACGCCCCTTGCTAAGTCCTTTAGAAGAGATATTTTAGAGGGGTATCGGAAATCTCTGCCTGTTTTCATAAACTTACAAAGCAGCAAACAGCAGGATACCCCTCTCCCGTAAGTCCTTTAGAAGGGA
The DNA here is from genome assembly GCA_963832245.1 of uncultured Acidobacteriota bacterium. Lineage (GTDB taxonomy): Bacteria > Acidobacteriota > Terriglobia > Terriglobales > Acidobacteriaceae > JABDBE01. The sequence goes on along the minus strand of CAWHTG010000002.1, from coordinate 252,529 downwards.
TATTTTAGCAGGGTATCTCTAAAAGAGAGCCTTTGTTTTCATAGATCTGGCAAGAAAAAGCGTTTGTTTGGGTGTATACCCGATACTCAACGGTAAACCAACTCTGATCGTTAAATAACTTAGTGGTAAACATACCGCGAGGCCAGCACGACCTCAGAAAGCCGACCCAGATCCAAGCAGGCTGTACAGCAGAACGATCAGCACGATGCCGGTGAAGATCATGTACATGCGATCTTTCTCGGCAGCGAATCCCCAGATGGAGAGGGCGACGCGGAAGACGGGGGTGGCGATTAGCAGAAGCAGTCCGAACTGGATGATGCCGCGGCCGTGGAATCCGAAGGCGAAGCGGACGATCCCGCTTACGCTTTTGAGGTCGGAGGGTTCGCCTTGAAATACGCGGTAATTCGCCGCCTGGCGGCCATGCCGCGCCAAATAAATGATCCCGCCAATCGCCACCACGAAAGCCGAGAGCGAAACCCCAGCGCGAAGCAGGTTTCCGACCAGATTCTCTAATTTCTGATCGGTCCAGGCCCGATTATCTGCAATTTGCGCCAACTTAGATTCCTCCGGTCAGGCCTTTGTAGAGCATCTGCAAGCCAAGCACCGCGATCACAACGCTGAAGACGATTCGCAACACGCTTGTCTCCGCCTTCACTAGAATGCGGGCTCCCAGCAATGAACCCGCGAGCACGCCCAGCATCACCGGCATGGCGAGACCGGGATCGATGTAGCCGCGGTTTAGATAGACACCGGCACTGGCTGCCGCGGTCACGCCGATCATGAAGTTGCTGGTAGTCGTGGAGACTTTAAAGGGAATTTTCATGGCCTGGTCCATGGCGAGCACCTTGACCGCTCCCGAACCGATACCGAGCAGTCCGGAGAGCGCTCCCGCGCCGAACATCAGACTGAAACCCAGCGGCACGCGCTGCACGTTGTAGTGCCGCATGCCTCCCTCTTCCGATGGGAAGCCTCCATTCATGCGAAGCCGGGTTGCCAGGGGATCAGGTGGCAAGTTGCGTTGGGCCCGGGGTCTCGGGTTTCTGGAGAGGTATGCGGAATATAGAAGCATGACTCCAAAAATCGTCGCGAGTGCTTTTGTGGAAATGAACGCGGCCAGAAACGCTCCCGCCAAAGCGCCCACCGTGGTCGCGATTTCAAGAAACATGCCAATGCGGATATTGGAGAATCCCTCTTTCACGTAGGCAGCTGCGGCACCCGAGGAAGTTGCGATCACCGAAACCAGAGAGGCTCCGATGGCGTAACGGATGTCAACTTTGAAAAAGAGCGTAAGTAGGGGCACGAGGACAACTCCGCCGCCCAGTCCGGTGAGCGATCCGAGCAACCCAGCCACAAATGACCCCGCCGCCACCAGAATGGTGAATTCGAGAATATTCATCGCAGCCCCGAAGAAAGAGTCTGCCACATTGAGTGAGTTTGAAGTGTACCGCGTTGTCTACCCCGCGCGGCGACGGGAGCTGCAAATTTTGCTGTGTGCTGCCTTGACAGGCGGCCGGGGCAAGGTCACAATGGCGAACAGTTTCGAGCCTCCGCGTGGCATTTTATCGGGAGAACAGCAAGCCCAAGTCTCGTCGCGTAAGTTCTTCCGATAATCCAAACTTAAGGGGGGACCATGCCAGCCATTCTCAATGAGCACTCATCTTTCAGCTCAATCTTCCACTGGCGTTTCAAGCTTTTGGCGGCCTTTCTCCTTTGGGGTCTGAGCGTCTTGATTGTCCACGCACAGACCTACTCGGGCATGCTCACCTGGCACAATGATGTGGCTCGGACGGGGCACAATGTCAATGAGACGGTTCTGACATTAGCCAATGTCAATTCCAAAACCTTCGGAAAACTGTTTTCGTTTCCCGTGGACGGGCAGATCTTTGGCCAACCGCTGTACGTCTACAATGTGGCCGTCGCCGGCAAAGGAACCTATAACGTCGTCTACGTTGCAACCGAGAATGACAGCGTATACGCGTTCGACGCGGATGGCGTGATCCAGACTGCCTTGTGGCATGACAGCTTCATCGACTCCAGCAAAGGGATAACGCCGATCCCCTGCGGGGACACTGGCGCTGTTCCTTGTCCCTTCGCTTCGAAGCTGGTCGGAATCACAGGGACGCCGGTAATCGATCCCAGCAGCGGGACGCTCTACGTGGTTGGTGCGACGAAAGAGAACGGAAAGTATGTGAACCGGCTGCATGCCTTGGACATCACCAGCGGTGCAGAAAAGTTTGGAGGCCCGGTACAGATTGAAGCTTCGGTAAAGGGAACAGGTGCCGGGAATGTGCACGGCATCGTGAGTTTCAACGCGCTCCACCACTCGCAGCGGCCTGGATTGTTGCTGTTGAATGGAATCATTTACATCGGCTGGGCCTCTTTTGGCGATGTCCCGCCATTCCACGGTTGGATTCTTGGATACAACGCAACCAGTCTGACGCAGGTGGCCGTCTTCAACAGCACGCCGAACGGTTCTGACGGAGGGGTGTGGCAGAGCGGCGGCGGGTTGTCGGCGGACCCGGCCGGCAGTATTTACGGGATAACCGGCAACGGGACGTTCGACGTTAATCGAGGTGGAAATGACTGGGGAGACAGCTTTTTGAAATTCGATGGCTCACTGGCGGTGCAGGACTATTTCACCCCGTTCGATCAGCTTAAGTTGTCCAAGAATGACCTTGATCTTGGATCTGGTGCGGGCCTGCTCTTGCCGCCTCAAAAGGGCGAATTTCCCAACGAAATGGTCAGCGCGGGAAAGGAAGGATTCATCTATGTGGTGAATCGCTCCAATATGGGCAAGTTCAACAGCCAGAAGAATAATGTGGTCCAAACCGTGCGTGGTTCCGTGAAGGGTTATTTCAGCACAGCGGCCTATTGGAACAACACGGTTTATTTCGCCGGGCAACAAGATTTTCTGAGTCAATACACGCTGACGGATGGCTTGCTTTCCAGTAGTCCAGTTTCTCACACGCCCGAAACAATCGGCACCACTCCTTCCATCTCCGCCAACAGGTCGAGCAATGCGATAGTGTGGGCCCTCAACAACGCCCAAGTCACTCCGGCAATTTTGCACGCATATGATGCCACCAAGGTTGCTCGGGAACTATATAACTCGCGACAGGCGGGCTGGCGAGATGCCCTTGGACTCGGGACCACCTTCTCCGTACCCACAATAATGAACGGGAAAGTATACGTCGGTACGAGCACTGAACTGGATGTGCTTGGCCTGCTCCAATGAAAAGGCTGAGATAGTTACACGCAAATTGGGGAACCAGCGAGGACCAAGAAGTTGATTTTGCGCGGCTCTAGTCCCACTTGTCACTTTGCCTACGCAGGGTTGCCCCCCGTTTGCTGCTCATTGCTACCGACCCAACTAAAACGGAGGCTACGATCTTCCTGGGAGATATGAGTAACCAATTTACTGTCCTGCCATCTACGGAGCGGACATATCGGTTCTCTGCAGCTCTTTGATCTGGGGGACGCCAGTTTGCTATTTCTCGTCCATAGCACCGGTGACGGGCAGCCAATTCACCTAACATTTATCCAATATTCATCAATTTTTAATAAAGGGTCGATAGCATCAACCGTCCCACAAGTCCTGCAAGTGAATTCGCACCAATATTTTTGCTGGTTGTCCATCTTCGAATGATTCGGGAGGAAAAATGAAGCAAGCAATGGTTTTGGCGTTGGCGTTTGCGCTGATCGGTGGCGCTTTCGCAGCGCCCGCACCGCAAGCTACGACCGCGGGGAGCAGCACGAGCACCAGGAAGAAGGCGGTCGCCAAGAGTTCTGCGCCCAGCGTTTCGAACCAGCTCAGTGAGATGAAGCGGGCGATCGATGCGCAGCAGCAACAGATTCTACAGCTCATGAATCAACTACAGAGTCGGGATGCAGCAATCCAGCAGTTGCAACAGCAGGTGGGTCAGGTACAAAGCGCAGCCAGCCAGGCGGCGCAGAAAGCCGATACGGCTGCTTCGCAAAGCGCTCAACAGCAGCAGGATGTCGCGGCGGTACGCACCGATGTGACTGACCTGAAACAAAACGCCACCAACGCCGCGCTCTCGTTGCAAGAGACGCAAAAGAATATTAAGGATACGCTCGAGAGCCCATTGGCGATTCACTACAAAGGGGTCACCATAACCCCGGGCGGCTTTCTGGCGGCAGAAACCGTGTGGCGCCAGCATGCGCTCGGCTCGGACATCAACACCCCGTTCAACACGATTACGTTCCCGGGGGCGGCGCAAAGCAACATGTCAGAATTCTTCGGCTCCGGCCGCCAGTCGCGTCTGTCGATGTTGACCGAGGGCAAACTAGGTAGCGCCAAGATCGGGGGTTATGTCGAGGCCGATTTCTTGTCGGCTGCGGTTACGTCGAACAACAACGAGAGTAACAGCTATTCGCTTCGGCAAAGACAGGCATGGGCGCAGGCCGCATTGAATAGCGGCTGGACTTTTACTGGCGGTCAAATGTGGAGCCTGGTCACGGAGACCAAGAAAGGCCTCGACAACCGCACCGAAGCGTTGCCCATGACCATCGACCCGCAATATAACGTCGGATTCAGCTGGGCGCGCCAGTTCGGATTCCGGATCACCAAAAACCTGGGCAACAAGGCTTTCCTGGGTTTCTCGGTGGAAGATTCGTCGGCGACCTTAGGTGGCCACGGCGCCAGCAACAACTTCGTCGTGGGCGAGCAAGGAACGAGTAGCGGCCTTTACAACCCAACCGCAAATTACTCTTTCAATCCCACGCCAGACTTCATCGGCAAGCTTGCCTTTGAGCCGGGTTGGGGGCACTGGGAGGTATTCGGCGTGATCAGCGACTTCCGTGACCGGATCTACCCACTAGGGACGGCAACCAAGCCTTCCGCGGCGGGTGCGTTTAACAACACGGCGTGGGACGGCGGTATCGGCGCCAATATTCGGGGGACGGTCGCTAAGAAAGTTGACATTGGCGTGCATTTCCTGGGCGGCAACGGTATCGGGCGCTACGGCAGCAGTCAATTGGTGGACGTGATTGCCCGTCCGGATGGCGTTCTGATTCCGGTACGGAATTATCAGGCACTAGGGACGCTGGAATGGCATTCCAAAAAGCTGGACGTTTATGCCAATGTCGGCGGCGAATACGAAGACCGGGTTGCGTACATCAACTCTTCTGGGAAGGGTGTTGGATACGGATCGCCGCTGTTCAACAACTCGGGTTGCGGCACCGAGACACCCCCAGCCGCCACTACTACCACCGTTGCCACTCCGCCCACTTCCACTAGTCCCACCGGAGGCACCGCCACGATTCCGGTTCCGGGCTCTGTGGGCACGCCTCTAACCGGCGGGTTCAATCCCGGCGGTCTGTCCAACTGCAACGGAGATACGCGCGACATCATTGAAGGCACCATCGGGTTCTGGTATCGCTTTTACGTTGGCCCAAAGGGCAGGATTCAATGGGGACCGCAGTACTCCTACATCGACCGCAATGTCTGGCGCGGCGTGGGTGGTACCCCGAACGCGACGGAAAATATGTTCTTAACCTCGTTCCGCTACTACTTGCCGTAAACACCGACCCCGCCTTCGCTGCTGATTAGCAGCGTAGGCGGGGAGGTCTTTCTTTAGCTAGGAATTTGCCCGGACCCGGCGGCGTGGCCGCCCGCGCTTCGTCAGGCCACCGGAAGGGTGAAATAGAAAACCGATCCGTGGCCGGGTTGGCTGGTAACACCGATTTTGCCGCCATGGGCTTCGACGATTGCTTTGGCAATCGCCAATCCCATGCCTGTGCCTTGAACCTGTAGCCGCTGATCTCGGCCACGGTAGAATTTTTCGAATATCAAGGACTGTTCGAAATCGTCGATTCCAGGTCCCTGATCGGCGACGCTGGTCATTACCATGCGGTTCCCGACTTCTCCTGTGATTTGAATGGGAGATTCGGGGGAGGAGTACTTGGCTGCGTTTTCCAGCAACTGGGTTATGACTTCCGTGACCCGGCCTTCATCCATTCGCACCAATGGCAGGTTACTGGGCAGGCGGACATCAACGGGATGTTGTCCCAGTGCCGGCTTCGCTTTCTCCAACGCCACTTGGACGGCTTCCTGTATTGGATGCGCCCCGAGTTGAAGCTCGAACTGGTTGGCGTCGAGTTGCGCCATCTCGGCAGCTTCGCCCACCAGGCGATTCAAGCGGTCACTCTCCTCGTTAATCACGGTGAGGAGCTCAAGGCGTTGAGCCGGGTCGAGTCCAGGGTTCGAGAGTAGCGAGGTGGCCGAGGCTTTGATGGCGGTTAGTGGCGTACGAAATTCGTGGGTGACAGAGTCGAGCAAGGCGGAACGCAGTTGTTCGCTTTCGCGGGAAGCTTCGGCGCGGCTGAGTTTTTCGATGGCTCCTGCGCGCTCAATCGCGATCGCAATCAGGCTGCTCATGGCCTCCAGGGTTTCACGAGAAAGCAGTGCACCGGAAACTCCCATACTGCCGACCACGCGAACGCCCATCCGAAGAGGCATGAACATTGCCCGTTTCTCGGGGACGCTCATGGGTTCACCACGCATGCAGACCAATTGAAGATCATGAGCCTCCAAATCGTGAATCTCCGAACTGGAACGATATATATCCGGACGGTTGGGCAAAGCGATGGCGGCGGCTTTGACTCCGAGGCCCTCCACCATGTACCGCGGGATCGCATTCAGGAGTTCGACCACGTTATCGCTGGACAGGAGCTGCTGGCTGAACTTGTAAAGACGTTCGGCCTCGTGACGCCGCTCGTTGGCGCTTTGCGCCTCCCGCCGGGCTCGCTCTGCGAGTTGGCTGGCAATGATGGCAGTGACCAGGAAAGCAAACAGGGCGACCCAATTCTGCGGATCTGCAATTCTCAACGTGCCGACTGGGGGAAGAAAGTCGTAGTTGAACGCGAGAGCGGCAACTAACGCCATGAAGACGGCTGGTCGCAGGCCCCAATTGGCGGAAACGATCAACACACCGATCAGAAAAGCAAGTGCGACTGTAGTGTGGTTCACGTGAATTACGTGGCAGACAAGGACGATGACGCCCACAGCGGCTGCTGTCACGGCATAGCGAACGACGGACTTAAATAGCCGTTGGTTCACGCGCCGATTGTAGCTGATCTTTCTTGTTGGGAGTCGGCCCGTAGAGATTATCGACAATTTCGATCTGCTCGACGACAATAGCGCGATGCCAAAAACTCCTGAGCAATGGCTGGAAGAGGCTGATCCCACCCAGAAGGGCGGAGTGTTCAAGCTCTTCCTGGGCTATGCACCGGGCGTTGGCAAAACTTTCAGCATGTTGAGTGAAGCCATCCGCCGCCACACCCGCGGCGAGGATGTAGTCATTGGAGTGATCGAGACGCATGGACGCAAGGCGACCGCCGAACTCGCCGCTCAGCTCGAAGCTGTTCCTCGAAAGAAGCTGGAGTACAAAGGCACGGTTTTCGAAGAAATGGACGTCGATGCCATCCTGGCTCGAAAGCCAAGTGTGGTTTTGGTTGATGAGTTGGCCCATACCAATGTGGAGGGCAGCAAACACGGAAAGCGATATCAGGATGTGCTGGAGCTGCTCGATGCCGGCATTGATGTGCTTTCGACCATGAACATTCAGCATTTGGACAGTGTAACTCCGACCGTACAAAGCCTCACCGGAATCACAGTGCGAGAGACGGTGCCCGACTGGGTGCTGAAACGAGTGAACGAAGTGGTGATGTCGGACCTGACGCCTGAGGCGTTGCAGAGCCGCATGCGTCGTGGAGATATTTATCCGCTGGACCGCGTCGGACGGGCCTTGGGTAATTTCTTTCGTCCGGGAAATCTGATTGCACTGCGTGAGTTGGCACTTCGCCAAGTGGCGCAAGCCGTGGACCAAAGTCTGGAGTCCTATCGGGAGAAGGACGAAGCCAGCGGCACCGTGGCGGTTCGGGAACGAATCGCAGTTTGCATCAGTTCTAATCCCGCGGCGCAGTACTTGATCGCGCGCGGCGCCCGTATGGCGCACGCCATGGGCGGCGAGCTGCTCGTCGTGTATGTCGATCTGGGCCAGGACGACAACGAGGCCAACCAGAAAACATTAGCTGCCAATCTCCATTTCGCCGAAAACGTGGGCGCCCAAACTACCAAACTGAAGGCGAGCAGCGTGGCCCACGCGGTGGCTGACTTCGTTCGCGAAAAACACGTTACTCAAGTTGTGTTCGGGCGCTCGGCCACGGCCGGATGGAGAAAATATTTGTATCTCACTGCCATTAACAAGTTCTTGCGAGATGCGCCTCCGGTAGACGTACACATTGTTACGCAGGAACCTTCCTGACTTTTTTCATGAACGAACATCGCCGCATTCTTGTAGTAGACGACGAGCCCCAGATTACGCGTGTGCTGCGCACCAGTCTGTCTAGCCATGGCTACGACATTCGCGTTGCCAATGACGGCGAGACCGCCCTCGAGATCATGAAAGACTGGACCCCGGATCTGGTGATTACCGACCTTTCCATGCCCAACATGGATGGATTAGAACTGTGCCGGCGATTGCGGCTTTCCACCATGATTCCGATCATCGTGCTCTCCGTCAGGGGCGAGGAAAGGACCAAGGTGCAGGCGCTGGACGCTGGCGCCGACGACTACGTGACCAAGCCGTTCGGCATCGAGGAGTTGCTAGCGCGCGTACGTGCCAGTTTGCGCCGCATCCCGGCGGATGAAAGCGGACAGACAACACTGATTGAGATTGGTGATTTCCAAATCGATCTGGCAGCCCACAAAGTTGCGGTTCGTCGCCGCGAGGTGCACCTTACTCCCAAGGAATTTGATCTGCTCGTGTATCTCGCACGGCATCCCGGCAAAGTGGTGACCCATCGGACACTGTTGAGCGCGATCTGGGGTGGACAGAGCACGGAACAAGTTGAGTATTTGCGCGTATTCGTTGGCCAACTCCGCAAGAAGCTGGAATCGGAAGCATCGTCACCACGCTATATCGTGACTGAGCCCTGGGTTGGATACCGCTTTGAGCCCGGGAAATAAATCCTCCCGCCTGATGTTCCTTTAACAAACATTCTACGAATTCTTTATCCAATCCTTACGGCTTTCGTTATCCAATCAAAAGAGTTGAAAGGTAACTTATGTCATCGATTCACAACGTATCCGCGGAAGATTTGGCAAAGCTTTTTCATCACTATCACGAAGCTCTCGAACATGACTTCCACGGGCATGCGAGCCGGCAAGCGGACTTTTCCTGGGAGCAGGCTCCCCAAAACGAGCGCAAGTTGATGATCGCGGCGGCCCGGCTCACGCTGCTGGAATTGGCTGCGAACTCTGAGATCGAGGAAGGCAATCGTCAATATTTTGCCAAACCTGGCGAGGCGGACTGGGGCTGCTAGCGTCTTCCGATTCGGTCTTCTTTACGAAATCCTTACGAACCGCTTAGCCCACTTTTACGCCCGTGGTTTTCAAATGACGGTTGCGGCGGCGTCTTCCTGACAATTGTGTCCGGACAGTTAGAATGAAACTGGTCTTCACATTATTATGTGCAGGCGCGGTGGTTTTCATGCTGCGCTTTCTTGCCGCCCTGCTGAGAGAGGCAAGGAGTCGGTCGCCACGACCGGTCAGAGTTTATTTCGCGAGGTTCAATCCAGTTAAGCGACGTGGAGAATTGATCTTTATGAATCCCAAAAACGATGCGCGCAGGTCTGCAGTAGAAATTGGCAAGGGGGTGGCCTTCATGCTAGCGGCTGCAGTAGGGCTGACCCTCCCGCTCCATAGTCAACAAACAGCCAGTGATGCCCCAACCGCTGCCGCGGCTAACCAACAAGCAAACGCGGCAAGCCCGCAAACAGATCAGCAGATCGTGCAAGAACTTGACGCCATGAAGAAACGCATCGCGCAACTCGAAGCGGCGCTAAAGAAGCACGAGGCTGCGGAGCAGCCGAACACAGTCCCACGTACAGCGAAGGGAAGTGCGCCCGTGGCAGTCCCTGCAATTGAGCCAGTTGAGAACGCGGTTGAGACGGCGCCTCAGGGGGCTGCGCCAGGGAAACCGGCCAAGGCCGAGCCATTCGCGTTCGCCGACTGGACATGGCTCAACGGGAATCCTCGCACGATTAGCCCGGCTTTCGATTCAAAGTTCTTCACGCCGGAGATTCGCGCCGACGTCGCTTATCATTACGACTTCAATCATCCGCAGGACGACACCATCGGAGGTTCCAGCGAGGTGTTTCGCTCGAACGAAGTCAGCTTAACCCACCTGGGCATCGGTGGAGATTTTCACTACGACCATGTACGTGCGCGTGTAATGAGCCAGATCGGTCTGTATTCGACGGCCACTCCGCGCAACGACGCTAGCTATTCGCGCGGCCAGTGGGATCTGGCTGATGCCTATCGTTACGTTACGGAAGCTTATGGCGGCTACCACTGGGATGCCATGCACGGCGTGAACGTTGACGCCGGCATCTTTCTGTCCTACATCGGTCTGTTTAGCTTCTACAACTTCGACAACTGGGCATACCAGCCATCATATGTTTCGTCCAATACGCCGTGGTTTTTCACGGGATTGCGCATTCAAACCTTTCCCACCGCCAAGTTAAAGATTGAGCCCTGGATTATTAACGGGTGGCAGTCTTACGCGCGATATAACGGCCGGCTTGGCTTTGGTGGGCAGGTTCTCTATCGGCCAAATGGGCGTGTTTCCCTGCTGTCGAACAATTATGGCGCGGGCGCGGACGCTTTAGGGCTTCCTTCGCGTACACGCTACCACACCGATAACAGCCTCGAGGTTAAGTATTACGATCATCCTGATCGCTTTCTCGACAAGATGGCATTTAGCTTGACTGGAGATGCGGGGTGCGAAAGCGGGGGCGGCGTGAATTGCACGACGAACCAAAAGAATGCTGCCAAGCAGATTACTTCGTACAAGCAGAGCTTTCTGGGTTACATGATCTACAACCGCTGGTGGTTTAACAAAGATCGCTACGGTTTCACGCTCGGAGGAGGAGAAATCAACAACCCAGGACGTTATTTGGTGTTGTTGCCGCCCATCAATGGCGCGACGGCGACTTCGGGCACACCTTATTTCCCAGAAAATCCGGGGAATCCGTTCAAGGCTTGGGACATGTCGGCGACGTACGACTATATGCCGAGTCAGTACATTACCTTCCGGTGGGAGTTTAATCACCGCCACGCCAATGTGCCGTACTTCAGCGGCCCAGGTGGAATTACGCCTTCGGGAGGGAATAGTGGCGCGCCGGGGTCTCTGGTTCAAGGTTTCGAACCGGATCTCCGCCATACAGAAGACCGAGCCACCATGGCAATTTTGGTCAAATTCTAGGAACAGTTCTAAGGGACGCAAGATCAGCAAGAGTTACGAGAGGTGTTTGTGACAGACATAATTTTCTTGGTTGTCACGGTGGCGTTCTTTGTACTTGCCATCGGGTACGTACGATTCTGTGATCGGGTTCGCTGAGGTGAAATGTCATGAATCTTGAATCGATCCTCATGCTCGCCGTCAGCGTTTTGTTGATGGCCTACCTGCTTTACGCGCTATTGATGCCGGAGAGGTTCTGATGACGGTAAATGGTTGGATCCAGATCCTTCTGTACTTGGTGCTGATATTCGCGGTCACCAAACCGCTGGGCACTTTCATGGCTCGGGTATTCAACCGCGAAAGCACGTTCCTCGATCCGGTGGCTCGGCCTGTCGAGCGTTTGCTGTACCGCATCACCGGGGTTGACGAGAACCACGAGATGCGCTGGACAGAGTATGCCGTTTCCATGCTGATGTTGAGCGGTGTCTCCTTGCTGCTGCTGTATTTGATCGAGCGGCTTCAGCAGTGGCTGCCGTTGAATCCGCAGAAGTTCGGCGCAGTCGCACACGATCTGGCCTTCAATACCGCTGCGTCCTTTACCACCAACACCAACTGGCAGAACTATGCGGGTGAGGCCACGATGAGCTATCTCACCCAGATGGCCGGGCTCGCATATCACAACTTCACGTCGGCCGCCGTCGGCATCGCGCTGGCCATCGCTTTTGTTCGTGGCATTGCACGGAGGGAAAAAGAAACCATTGGCAACTTCTGGGTGGACATGACGCGCGCCACGCTGTGGCTGCTGCTGCCAATGTGCATCATGTACGCGCTGGCTCTGGTTTCCCAGGGAGTCGTCCAGAATCTGAAACCGTATGACATGGTGAAGTTGGTTGAGCCCCAGCAAGTCCAGAAAACCGGCGCGGATGGAAAGCCGATGGTCGGCCAGGACGGCAAGCCGGTGATGGATACGGTAACCGATCAGAACATCGCGCAAGGCCCGGTCGCATCGCAGGAAGCCATCAAGATGCTGGGCACCAATGGCGGCGGTTTCTTTAATGCAAATAGTTCCCATCCGTTCGAGAACCCCACACCCTTCAGCAATTATTTGGAGATGCTTTCCATTTTCGCCATCCCCGCAGGCTTAACCTATACGCTCGGCCGCATGACCGGATCGCAACGCCATGGATGGGCGGTATGGGCAGCCATGGCTTTCTTGTTCCTTGCCGGAGTCACAACCGCCTATTGGGCGGAGGCGCGTGGGAATCCGCTGCTGAAGGGAGCAGATCAGCAAGTGAGCGCGCTGCAGCCGGGCGGCAACATGGAAGGCAAGGAAGTACGGTTTGGGATCGCCGACTCTGCCCTGTTCGCAACTGTCACCACCGATGCCAGTTGCGGAGCGATTAACGGCTGGCACGATTCTTACACGCCGCTCGGTGGAATGGTTCCTCTCGCCAACATCATGCTCAGCGAAACCGTTTTCGGAGGCGTTGGCGCCGGACTCTACGGCATTCTGATCTACGTTGTTCTGGCGGTATTCATCGCAGGGCTGATGGTAGGGCGCACGCCGGAGTATCTCGGTAAGAAGATCGAAGCCTATGACGTAAAAATGGCGATGCTGGTCACGTTAGTTTTTCCGCTCGTGATTCTGGTACTCACGGCTATCTCTTCCGTAGAGGGATTCGGCACCTCCAGCATCAGCAATCCGGGCCCTCACGGCTTAACGCAAATTTTGTACGCCTTCACGTCGATGGCAGGCAATAACGGTTCCGCCTTTGGAGGATTGAACGGAAACACTCTCTGGTACAACACCTCGGGCGCGATGACCATGCTGGTCGGCCGATTCTTCATGATCATTCCCATGCTCGCCATCGCCGGCAATTTGGCCAAGAAAAAATATGTGCCGCCGTCGCTGGGGACGTTCCCGGTGACCACGCCCTTGTTCAGCGTGTTGCTGGTAGGTGTGATTCTCATTGTGGGGGCGTTGACCTTTTTCCCGGCACTGAGCCTTGGGCCTATTCTTGAGCACCTGTTGATGTCTGTCGGCAAGACTTTCTGAGGAGATATGGCAGAGAAGAAGAAATCGAAATCCATCTGGGACATGAGGATCGTGCGCCGCGCGCTTTTGGATTCCCTGGTAAAGCTTGATCCGCGGAACATGATGAAGAATCCGGTGATGTTTGTGGTCGAGGTTGGCAGCGTGGCCACCACGATTTTGCTGATTCGCGATGTACTACGGCACCAAGGAGCGTTCGGCTTCAATCTCCAGATCACGCTCTGGCTCTGGTTTACGGTCTTGTTCGCGAATTTTGCCGAGGCTATGGCGGAAGGCCGGGGAAAGGCGCAAGCCGACTCTCTGCGCAAAGCACGGGCCGAAACGATCGCGAGCCGTCTGCTGCCCGATGGCAAGACGGAACAGATTCCCAGTTCCAAGCTGCGCTCCGGCGATTTGGTCATAGTAAACGCTTGCGAGTTCATTCCCAGTGATGGTGAGATTCTTGAAGGGGTAGCTTCCGTGGATGAATCCGCAATTACGGGAGAGTCCGCGCCCGTCATCCGCGAAGCGGGGGGCGACCGCTCGGCGGTGACTGGGGGCACGCGGGTCCTTTCAGATTGGCTCAAGATCAAGATCACGTCTAATCCCGGCGAGACATTTCTGGATCGCATGATCGCCCTCGTTGAGGGCGCCGAGCGCCAGAAGACGCCGAATGAAATCGCGCTGAACATTCTGCTGGCGGGCCTGACGATTATCTTTCTGCTCGCCGTTGTCACTCTGCAGCCGTTCGCGATTTATTCCGGTTCGCCCCAGACCGTATTCGTGCTGGTGTCGTTGCTGGTTTGCCTGATTCCGACAACCATTGGCGGACTGCTCTCCGCGATTGGCATTGCCGGCATGGATCGCTTGGTCCAACACAACGTACTGGCCATGTCCGGGCGAGCGGTGGAAGCTGCAGGCGACGTCAACACACTTCTGCTCGACAAGACTGGGACTATCACGCTGGGGAACCGGCAGGCGTCGGAATTCGTTCCTGCGCCTGGGATCACCGAGGCGCAAATGGCGGACGCGGCGCAACTTTCTTCGCTGGCGGATGAGACTCCGGAAGGCCGCTCTATCGTTGTGCTGGCTAAGGAACGGTATAGTCTGCGAGGCCGTGAACTGGCTTCGCAGGAAGCGACATTCATTCCCTTCACCGCGCAAACCCGGATGTCGGGTGTGGACCTGGATGGCCGCGAGATTCGCAAGGGCGCGGTGGACGCCATCACAAAATATCTCATGCAGCATGGCACCGTGCTTCCTAAAGAAATTCAATCTGCCGTGGAGACCATCGCACGCTCAGGCGGAACGCCGCTGGTGGTGGCTGAAAATCGTCGCGCCCTTGGCGTGATTCATCTCAAGGACATCGTCAAAGGTGGAATGCGCGAGCGTTTCGATCAGCTTCGCGCTATGGGAATCAAGACCGTGATGATCACCGGAGACAATCCTTTGACCGCCGCCGCAATTGCGCGAGAAGCCGGCGTGGATGACTTCCTCGCGGAGGCGACTCCAAAAGACAAAATGGACTTAATTCGCGGCGAGCAGAAGCAAGGCAAACTGGTGGCGATGACCGGCGATGGCACGAACGATGCGCCCGCGCTGGCACAGGCTGATGTCGGCGTAGCCATGAACACGGGTACACAGGCAGCAAAAGAAGCGGGCAACATGGTCGATCTCGATTCGAATCCGACCAAGCTCATCGAGATCGTGGAAATCGGCAAGCAATTACTGATGACCCGCGGCGCCCTGACCACGTTCTCCATTGCCAATGACGTCGCGAAATACTTCGCCATTATTCCAGCAATGTTTGCCGCCACCTTTCCCGTGCTGAATACGCTAAATATCATGCACCTCAAGACGCCGCAGTCGGCGATTTTATCGGCGGTCATTTTCAACGCACTGATTATCGTTGCCTTAATCCCCTTGGCACTGCGCGGTGTGAAATACCGGCCCATGGGAGCTGCCGTGCTCTTGCGCCGCAACCTCTGGATCTACGGGGTTGGTGGCATCATTGTGCCGTTCGTCGGGATCAAGCTGATCGATATGTTCATTGCTCGCGTGGGGATGGCCTGAGAGGAATGTCATGAAAAAGAATTTGATCACTTCGGTGCTAATGACGATCGCCACTACGGTCTTGCTGGGAATCATTTATCCGCTGGTGGTCACGGGGCTGGCGCAATTATTTTTCAAAGACAAAGCCAATGGCCAGCTGATTGTGCAAAACGGCAAAGTCGTGGGTTCGCGCATCATCGGCCAGGCGTTCGTCGGCCCCGGCTATTTTCACTCCCGGCCTTCCGCAGCGGGCAATGGATACGACGCCGCTAATTCGAATGGCTCGCAACTCGGACCGACCAATCAGCACTTGATTGACCGGGTAAAGACGGATGTCGCTACCAACCAGGCGGACAATCCCGGCAATCCAGTGCCCATCGACTTGGTGACAACATCAGCCTCCGGACTTGATCCCGATATTTCTCCGGCAGCGGCTGAGTTTCAAGTCCCGAGAGTGGCAAAGCAACGGGGAATTACTGAAGATCAAGCGAGGCGGCTCGTTCAAGAGCACACTCAGTCACGCCAGCTGGGCTTCCTCGGAGAGCCGCGAGTCAGCGTGCTTGAGCTGAATCTCGATCTGAACGCGAAATTTCCGATGAAGTAGCTCTGGAACCACGTGGCCCCGACGCCTCGTCCCGCCCGGGTCAAGACCAGGCACCACACGACAGAAGAAAAAGTTGATGGAGGACGGCCGTCTCGCCCGTCCTCCATCAGAAATACAAGTTCCACTGCGAATGCTAAACTTTCAACCGTGGCCCGCATCGATCATCTCGAATGCACAAAATGTGGCGCATCGATTGATGCAGCGCGTCCGCAAACGGTTTGCCCGAAAGACGGCGGCGTGCTCTACGTCCGCTACAAGCTCGCCGCGCTGAAATCCAAGTTCACGACTGCTTCGCTCGCCGGACGCGCTCCGACCATGTGGCGCTACGCCGACGTTCTGCCGGAAGCGGAGCCCGTCTCGTTGGGCGAGGGTTTTACTCCGATGCTGCCGTCCCGCGAGTTTCGCAACGTCAATATAAAGGATGAAGGGTTAAATCCAACTGGCTCGTTCAAAGCTCGCGGCATGTCGGTCGCGATCACCATGGCCAAATCGTATGGACTGAAAAAGTTGGCTGTCCCCTCGGCGGGAAACGCCGGAAGCGCACTCGCAGCGTATGCGGCTGCGGCCGGCCTTGAGACCCACATCTTCATGCCCAAAGATGTGCCGCTCGCGAATCGAGTGGAGTGCGAAAGCTACGGCGCCGACGTCACCTTGGTCGACGGTCTCATCAGCGATTGCGCGCGCATCGTTTCCGAGAGAAAGGAAAAAGAAGGCTGGTTCGATGTTTCCACGCTCAAGGAGCCCTTTCGCGTGGAAGGTAAAAAGACGATGGGCTACGAAGTGGCCGAACAATTGGGATGGCGAATGCCGCAAGGAATTATTTATCCGACCGGAGGCGGAGTCGGACTAATCGGAATGTGGAAAGCGTTTGAGGAAATGCAGGATCTGGGCTGGATCGGCGCCGAGCGTCCGCAGATGATTGCGGTTCAAGCTGCGGGTTGTGCGCCGATTGTGAAAGCCTGGGATGACGCCAAGCCCACGGCAGAATTCTGGTCGAACGCCGCAACTTTGGCTGCGGGTCTGCGTGTGCCCAAGGCATACGGGGACTACCTGATCCTCGACATTCTGAAGAAGAGCGGTGGCGTAGCTCTGGCCGTGACCGACGACGAAATCATGGATGCATTGCGGCATTGGGCTCGGGTTGAAGGAGTCTTCGCCGCGCCGGAAGGAGCCGCGGCGCTGGCAGCGTATCGAAAATTGCGCGCGAACACCTTCTTCGGCCCTGACGATACGGTGGTGCTTTTCAATACAGGTTCCGGGTTGAAGTATCTTGACGTAATCGACAGCCAAAAGAAGTCAGAGCAAGCGCCGGCTCTCGCCTCGCGGCAAATCGCCGGAATTATTGGGCCTTATTAGTGGCGCCAGTTACAGGAGTGTTTGCCTCCCGTAACCTTTGTAGATACGCATCCACGGACGAACCCCTCCGATGCTTCTAGTAGAATGAATCCGGCATTGCGGTTGCAAATTTCACGCCCCTAACGGATGGTGCTATGAAAAAGCTACTGATGGCGATGCTGACGCTGGCAATCTGGATGACTGTAAGTTGCACTTCGCAGCCCCCTACCCCTGCCGCAACGGAGAAACCGCAACCCAAAGCGGCAGAGTTGCAGACCGGCCGCTACGCTTTTCAGAAGCTTTACATCGCAGCGCGTGGCTGGCAGCGTGACGCCCAACCGTTCCGCCTGGAATCGCAGGTAACGGCTGACTCCAAAGGTAGGGACGGCAAGTCGGCGGTGTGGCGCGCATCCTTCGCGTCTCCGGCAACACGCGGGGCGAAGCCCTATGTGTGGTCGGGCACCGATGCCCCGGACGCTCCCTCGCGAGGAATCTCTCCTGGCACCGAGGACACTTACAGCCCCACCAATGCGTCCACGCAAGTTTTCGACATTGGCTTTCTGAAAGTGGACTCGGACAAGGCTTTTGATCTAGCGCAGAAGCACGGCGGCGACAAAGTGCTGGAGAAGAATCCGGACACTCCCATTCTCTACGTGCTCGACTGGAATCGCACCGCTAATACCCTCACCTGGCACGTGATTTACGGAAACAGCCGCGACGACGCCAAGCTTATTGTGGACGTGAATGGCACCAGTGGAGAGTTCATACGGGTGGAGAAGTAGCAGGGTCGCGATCGCCTTCCAACCCCATTCCCGGTAGGGCCGCGCAGAAAAACTCGAGATCCATTGCGTCGACTGATTCCCGGTACAACCCTATCACCCTTGGCGGCGAAGGATTCCTGCGACTGAACCCCCGCGCAACTCTATCATCCTGTCCATGACAACGACGGCGTGTCATAGACAGGATGACAGGTCTTCATAGACGGGATGACAGGTGATTACTTGTCCATGCTGTATCTCATGGCAAGTGTTTTTTTTCACGCTATATATGAAGAGGGTGCTCAGGGCTTGGACTGGGCCTTCTCCGAGGTTTCATTCTTTCCTTCTGACGCCTTTAAATTCTCCAGCGCCTTGCGGGCCTCTTTGGCGAAGGGCCCCTGAGGCAGTATCTTCAAATATTCCTCATAATGCGGGATAGCTTTGGCGGGCTCGTCCAATTTCTCGTAGCACTGGGCCATGCGGAAATTGGCGATTGCATCTTTCTCTTTCCAAATTAGGGCGTCCTGATAGCGGGCGAGAGCAGCTCGATAGCTTTTTCGTTTGAAGTAGAAGTCGCCGACCTCGTCATCTTTCATCGCGCGGTATGGATTCCAGGGATGCATCTCCCCGACATCTGCGGGTTCGTCCTCGGGGTTTGTGTCAACCACGCCGCTGTCGGGGTGATTCTTGGCGTCGTCTTTGGGCGGGCTCAAGTCCACCCTGGTCTCGCGGCTGGAACTCTCGCCGGCTTCAGCGTCCCGGCCCCGGTCCGATCGCGGAGGCACCTGGTTCTGCCCGGGCTGTTCATCTTGCTCGGGCTGCGATTGCTGGGCGACCACCCACCCTCCCCAACAAAAGAAAACAAGGGCGGTAAGAATGAACCTGCGCATAGCTAGATTTTATCGCGTCAGGGGAATAAAAAACCGCTCGGCTGGACCCATTAGCCACAAAAAATCAGGCCGTTCCGGGGGAGGGAGCGGCCTGTGTTGGCGAAGTCCTCCGGGGAGGAGGGTAAACTTGTTTACAAGGATGGCCCAGTCGGCTGATTGGTCGCCGTCGCACCTGGCGCGGTTCCGGTCGTGTTAGTCATGAGCCGCACATCCACACGGCGGTTCTTGGCCCGGCCTTCCCTGGTCTTGTTCGAATCGACGGGCTTGTCTTTGCCCAGCCCAATTACATAAATCTTGTACGCCGGAATGTTGCGCTCCGAGGCCAGATACTGAATGACAGCGTCGGCGCGGCGCTGACTGAGTCCGTAGTTATATTCGGAATCGCCCACTGAATCGGTCGCGCCTTCCACGGTAAGGATGTAACCCTTGGTGTTCGGCACGTCGGTGGCAAGTTGATCGAGCGCTGCCTTCGCGTCCTTGGTCAAGTTGTCTTTGTTAAAACCAAAGCGCACCGAGGTCTCGGTCACGACCCGGTAGTTGTCCAAATTGGCCACGGCATTCTGCAACGAATCCACCCGATGGACCGCGTTGTTAGCCGAGGTCTGCGCCTGGTCGGCCTGCTGTCCGGCTGCCTGTGCCTTTTGATCGACCTCGGCTGCCTTAGCTTGGACCTGCTGGATTCCGGACTGGGCGCGCGCGTCTACGTCTTTAATGTCCTTCGAATTCTTTGCGGTCAGGTCGTCCAGCTCGTTAGTCTTGTTAATCAGCGGCGTGGTCTCTTGACGAACATAATTCTTGCTGGCGCATCCTACCGAAGCCGCCATGCTCACTGCCAGTAGAACCGTTAACGAAGTGCGATTCATGTTAGGGAAGCTCCTTTTTCTTTGAACCGGGATCGAGAATTGTTCAAATCTTCTTAAGTTGTAGCTCTGGGTCGAACCGGGTCTTTATCTGGGCGCGTTTCGCGCCGTGATCTCAAACTTTCCACCAATCCGTGCGAACTGTTATAGAGCACGAGCGCTGCCAACTCGGCCTGCAAAGCGCTCGTGTCTAACTCACTGCCTTGACAATGAGTTAGACGTTTCGAGCTATTCTATAAGATGCAAATGAGGAAACAAAGGCATCGGCAATAGAGGAAATTTTATACGGTTCCAAGCCATGCTGGGAGTTCGGGCCCTTGTACGGCGAGTCGCCAAGCGTGTGAGGCAGTGAGTCGGCTTATTGGGTTTTCCTACAGTGTTTACTGTACCTCGCTTCATCCCTATGAGGAAAGGTTTTTCGGGCCTTTGACCTCGCCCGCATGGCCAAGGAATCGTTGATTTCTCTTTGTCGTCTTAGCCATTTCAAGTTGCTGGCAAATGATTCTCGCGATCGGCAGTCCTGCGCGTCGAGACAATTCCTTCAACCAGGCCAGAAGTTCGTCTGTGAGACGGATCGTCAGTCTGTGACTCATAGAAATGTTGTAACACGCGCTCGGGATTACATCGACAAACTCTAATAAAATAGCAGTAACCGCTGAATCATGGACCTAGCCGCAAAAATTCGCACTTTGCCAACTTCGGCGGGCGTGTATCTGTACAAAAACGCCGAGGGCGAAGTCATTTATGTTGGCAAGGCAAATAATCTACGCAGCCGGGTCAGTTCTTACTTCCGTGAGGGCCGTCTAGAGGATGCGAAAACCGACACATTAGTGCGCGAGGCGGTTGATGTTGACTACATCGTCGTCGCCAATAATAAAGAGGCTTTGGCGCTCGAGAATCACCTCATTAAGCAACGGCAGCCGCGTTTCAACATCCTGCTACGCGACGACAAGACCTATCCTTATGTGAAGCTGACGTTGGGTGAGCGTTATCCCCGGGTCTATGTCACACGCCGTCTTAGAAAAGATGGCGGCGCGTACTACGGCCCGTATTTTCCCGCGAACCTCGCCTATCGCATCGTAGACCTGATTCACCGCCATTTTTTGATTCCCTCATGCAAGGTGGATCTGGGACATTTTCATCCCCGCCCATGCCTGCAGTACTACATCGGACGCTGCCTCGGACCGTGCGTCGAGGGACTCACCACGACTGGAGCGTACCAGGAAGCAGTCCGCGATGTGAAGCTGTTTCTCGAGGGCCGGCCCACTAATCTTTCGCATTCGTTGCGCCAGCGCATGGCGAAGGCGGCCGAGGCCGAAGAGTATGAGCGAGCGGCCAAGTATCGCGATTTGATCTCGACCGTCGAGCAGTTGCAAGAGAAGCAGCGCATTGCCGCAGTCGAGGGCGATGACGCCGATGTCTTCGGATATCACTACGAGAATGCCATGCTGGCCGTAAACCTGTTCCACATGCGTGGCGGCCGGGTGTTGGACCGCCGTGAGTTTTTCTGGGAAGATTTGCCGGAGTTCACTGAAACCGAGTGGGCCCAGGTCTCTGACCCGGGCCGGCCGGCTCAAAGACCCGGCCCCACACAGTCATCGCCATTTCTTCCGGGCGAATTCTTCTCGGCGCTGCTGAAGCAACTCTATATCGGACAGCCCTACGTCCCTCGGAACATCTATGTCCCGGTGGACTTCGAGGATCGCGAGCCACTCGAAGAAGTGCTCTCCGAACAGATCGCGGGCGGCAGTTCGCATCAGGCAAGAGTGCACATTGTCGTCCCCCAGAGGGGCGATAAACGGTCGCTTCTGGATTTGGCGGGCAACAACGCTAAGCAATCCTACGACCAGCGCTTCCGGGTAATGAAGCCGAATACCAAGGCAATTCAGGAAGCGCTGCAGGATGCGCTTGGTACGCCGGAATTGCCGCGCCGCATCGAGTGTTTCGACATTTCGCATATTCAGGGTGCGGAGACCGTGGCTTCCATGGTGGTCTGGGAAGACGGCCGCATGAAAAAATCCGATTACCGCAAGTTCATTATCCGCAGCGTGAATGGAGTGGATGATTTCGCTTCCATGCGTGAGGTGGTCACACGCCGCTACAAACGTCTGCAGGAAGAAAAAAAGCCGATGCCCAGCCTGGTGTTGATCGATGGCGGGCTCGGTCAATTGCACGCCGCTGCCGAGGCGTTGGCGTCGCTTGAAATCATCAATCTTCCTCTCGCGGCAATTGCCAAGCGGGAAGAAATTATTTACGTACTGGGGCAGGAAGATGAACCCGTCGTGCTCGACCACCATTCCCCGGTGCTCCACTTGATTCAATTGATTCGTGATGAAGCTCACCGTTTTGCGGTGACTTTCCATCGCAAGCGCCGCCAAATGCGCGATCGCTCCACGGAATTGCTAGACATTCCCGGCGTGGGCGCGCGGACGACTCGCCGGTTACTGGAACACTTTGGAAGCGTGCAGGCGGTGAAGCAGGCCGATTCGGCGGCGTTGTTTTCGGTAGTCACGCGGACTCAAGCGGAAGCGATTCTGGAACACTTTCGGAAGTGACAACCTTAAAATGCAGAGTTCGCTGAGGAGTGGGCGAGGGGCTCGTGATGTTCTCTGCGACCTGCGCGGCCATTCTCTGCCGTCTCTGCGTTTTAAGGTTCTTGGTTCCGCGATTTCACTGTGCCTTCGAGGCAATGCCTTCCTGCTAAACTATCGCTTCGTCCCATGAAAAGCATCTTCCTGTTCCTCTTAAGCCTCAGTGGCGGGCTTGTGTTTCTTGTGTTTCCCAGCCTCGCCGCGCCACGAACCTCAGACGCTCCGAACCCTGCCCCGGTAACCCTGGCCACGCCTCAGGAAAAGCACCTCCACAACGTGCGCCAGCTTACGTTCGGGGGGCAGAACGCAGAAGCTTACTTCTCGGCCGACGGGCAAAAGCTCATCTTTCAATCCACGCGTGACAATCTGCAATGCGATCAGATGTTCACCATGAACGTAGACGGCTCCAACGTGCGCATGGTCTCGAACGGCAAGGGACGCACCACCTGCGGATACTTCTATCCCGACGGCAAAACCATTCTGTATTCCTCCACGTATTTGGCAGACGCGCAATGTCCGCCCCGGCCCGACTTTTCCAAGGGGTACACGTGGGCGGTGTATCCGGGGTTCGACATTTTTGCTGCCAATCCGGACGGCTCCGGCCTCATGCAACTCACCGACAGCCCTGGCTACGACGCCGAAGCCACCATCTCAAGAGACGGTAAGCGAATCGTCTTCACGTCCATGCGAAACGGGGATCTCGACATTTACACCATGGACGCCGACGGCAGGCATGTAAAGCAACTGACCCACGAACTGGGATATGACGGTGGGCCATTCTTTTCGCCCGACAGAAAGTGGATCGTCTATCGCGCCTATCATCCCACCGGCGAAAAGGAAATTACCGAATACAAGGATTTGCTGGCGCAGAACCTGATCCGCCCGACCTCGCTTGAGATTTGGATCATGAAAGCCAACGGCAAGCACAGGCGCCGGATCACGAATCTGGGCGCAGCCAGTTTTGCTCCCTCGTTCTTTGCCAACGGCAAAAGAATTATTTTCTCGTCCAATGTAGGCTCGACCGGAGGCATGGGCAACTTCGAGCTTTACGCCATCGACATGAATGGCAAGAATCTGGAGCAAATCACCTACAGCCCGGGTTTCGATGGATTCCCCATGTTTAGTCCCGATGGCACGAAGCTGGTATGGACCTCGAATCGCAATGCCAAGGCGCCGCACGAAACCAATATCTTCATCGCCGATTGGGCCCCTTAGTCCGCTACTCCTAATCCCCTGCCATTCTGAGGAGCGAAGCGACAGGAATCTAGGAAATTCGGATGACAACGATTGTCTAATCCGGATCACAGCCTCGGGACAGAAGTTCTCGGCCTTCCGATTGCCCTTCGGGAACGCGTCCCTTGTATGAACGAGCCGTATAATAGCCACTCACCGCCATGGAACCTTGGTTGAAATCCCGCCAGTGGCTGATTACGGCCGGCCTCGTGATTCTCGCATTGGCTGCCGTCGTCGGGTTCATCCTCACTCGCGACCTGGGCCCACTGCATCCACCCCCGACGGTGGGAACAGCAACCGAGCAAACTCCCCTAGTCGACGAGCGGCCGCTACAGACTGCCCGCACCTTGGCGAAGCTGGCTTCCGGCCCAGACGAACGCAAGTTCGCGGACCGGGCGGCAGAACTCGCCGACAACGAGGTCGACCTCGCTTTTCACGACGCTCTGCGAGACGCAGCGAACCATCCCGTCCCTCGCACTCCTCAGAACCGCGAACTCTATGAACACGCAAGTCAGTCTGAGATCCAGGTCAAGGCCGACCAGGATCTTGTCGACCAGTTGAAGAAACAGCTTGCCGCTGCCAGCGGTGCTCGTCAGGAAAGCGTGCAGGAGAAACTTGACGTCGCCCAGGCCCAACTGGAACTCGACCAGGACGAAGCGGGTGATGCCAAGGAAGACCTCATCCGGTCGGGGGCCGATCCCGGAAGCTTGATCCAACGCCAGTTCGACCAGCACCAGGCCGCCGAACACGCCTCCGATGAAAAGCCTTCCAGCGCTGCCAACAACCCCGAGGTCAATTACCAGGCCGGCAGCCTCTGGGCGCAATTCGCTGCCTGGCGCGCCTTGCGCAGTAGAACGCTCCCGCTGCAGCAAGCGCGGGACGAAGCCAACCAGATGGCCTCCGCACTGGTTGCGCAACACGCCGCTTTGGATAAGCAAGTCAAAGCCGCAAAAGCCAAACAGCGGCAGAACCCGCCCGCCATAAACCAGTCCTCCTCCCAGCCTGGTTCCGGTAGCGACGTAGCTAGCTCCGTCTCTACGGACGAGCATCAACCTAATTCCGCGCCACCCCCCAATGTGGTCACAGCTTTGCATCGCCTGTCCGATGACCAAAAGAATCTGGCTGACCTGGACAAGCGTGTCCAAGACGAGAAGGAATTGGCCAACAGCTATGCCGGTTGGATTGCGGTGATCCACTCTCACCAGCGCGCCGCGTTGCACGGGATGATGCAGTCGGCTCTCTTGATCATTCTCATCTTGTTGATGGTGTATCTTGCTGACCGTGCAATCGACCGCTATCTCGCGGAGATGGGAGCGGAGCGCACGCGCCTGCATACTCTTCGTGCCGTGATTCGCTTCGCGGTGCAGGCCGTCGGCTTATTGCTGATCCTCCTGGTGATTCTTGGCGCCCCGCAACAGACCACAACCTTCCTGGGACTGGCCGGCGCAGGACTCACCGTGGCAATGAAGGATTTCATCGTGGCGTTCTTTGGCTGGTTCGTGCTGATGGGAAAAAATGGACTCCGCGTGGGCGACTGGGTCGAGATCAACGGCGTAGCCGGCGAGGTGGTCGAGATCAATCTACTGCGCACCGTCTTACTCGAGACCGGCAACTGGACCGACACTGGCCATCCCACCGGCCGCAAGGTCGCTTTCGTAAACAGCTACGCTATCGAGGGCCACTTCTTCAACTTCACCACCAGCGGCCAATGGATGTGGGACGAACTGCAGATTACCGTGCCCCCGAATCAGGATCCCTACCCGCTGGTCGATGCCATCCAGAAAGCGGTCGCAAAGGAGACGGAAAAAACGGCCAGCGCAGCCGAGGAAGAATGGAAGAATGCCGCCAGCAATTACAAAGTGAGCTCAGTCTCAGCCGCGCCGACAGTCAACTTGCGGCCAACCGCCGCGGGGGTGGAAATTCATGTCCGCTACATCGCGCGCGCGCAGGAGCGCTCTGCTATCCGCGCCCGCTTG
Source organism: uncultured Acidobacteriota bacterium (assembly GCA_963832245.1). GTDB lineage: Bacteria > Acidobacteriota > Terriglobia > Terriglobales > Acidobacteriaceae > JABDBE01. The sequence goes on along the minus strand of CAWHTG010000002.1, from coordinate 226,931 downwards.
AACCAGGCTCTGGTGGAGTTGCTGCATCACCGGGTCGTCGACGAAAAAGAACGCATGTCTGCGGCAAAATAGTTTTGCTGTGTGGAGTTTTTCCGCAGCCTGCCAACCTGGCCGTCAATGTGCCATTACCGCTTTGCCCTTCTTCACCTTTTCGCAGCAGGAAAAGCAATGACAGCATCAGCAGAAACATTACGCTAGAAAACGAAATGCGTCGTTGTAAGAGAGCATTGCCGCCTGCTGCTGCACCATCCCCAGACAGCTCCATAAGCCTACCGAGTTGCAGTCGCCGTGGGATGTGAAGAGCGTTCGAAAGGCATCGATCGTTTGTTGGGCCTTCGGATTCGCCGGGTTCAGGACTCGAATTCTATTCTCGCCGAGGTAGCATCTATGCTTAGACACCAGGATCTGCGTTAATGCCTAGACAACGGTCAAAAAATCCGGGATTGAACTCGCTCCCCAGCCGGTCAGAAACGGTACCCGGCGGGAACTGGAGGTTTGCTCTCCGCGCCCTGCGCTCCAGAAATTATCGCCTGTTCTTCATCGGCCAGTCGGTGTCCCTGATCGGTACTTGGATGACGCAGATCGCTACCAGTTGGCTGGTCTACCGGTTGACTGGCTCGGCCTGGCTGCTGGGCGTTGTGGGATTCGCATCGCGAATACCAACCTTCTTCCTGGCACCGTTTGCGGGAGTATGGGTCGACCGATGGGACCGTCATCGCACCCTGGTCGTCACCCAGATTCTTTCCCTGCTGCAATCCTTCGCCCTGGCGGGATTGGCATTAGCTGGGATCATCACCATCCGCGAAGTGATCTGGCTGGGCCTCGCACAGGGCGCGATCAATGCCTTCGACATGCCCGCGCGTCAAGCCTTCGTCATTCAGATGGTGGAGGATCGCGCCGACCTGGGCAATGCCATCGCGCTGAACTCGTCCATGGTCAACGCCGCGAGATTGCTCGGCCCGTCGATTGCCGGAGTCATTATTGCTGCCGTCGGCGAAGGCTACTGCTTCCTGATCGACGGCTTCAGCTATCTCGCGGTCATTGCCTCTCTGCTGGCGATGAGGATCGCACCGGTCCAGCAGAGAAGCACAGAAAAACCCGTTTGGCACGAACTTAAGGAGGGCTGGAGCTATGTGACCCATTTCATTCCTATCCGCTCAATTCTCCTGCTGCTAGCCCTGGTCAGCCTGGTGGGCATGCAATACACGGTTCTCATGCCGATCTTCGCCGGTCAAATTCTTCATGGAGGCGCTCACACCTTGGGCTTCCTAATGGGCGCATCCGGCGTGGGAGCGCTGACCGGTGCAATGTTCTTAGCAACCAGAAAAAACGTTCTCGGCCTGGGCCGAATGGTTCCATTAGCGGCTGCAGGCTTTGGAATGGGACTGATTGCCTTGGGTATTTCTCGCTCCCTGTGGCTTTCGTTGGTGCTGATGCTGTGGATCGGCGGCGCAATGATGATTCAAATGGCAGCCAGCAACACGATTCTGCAAACTATCGTCGACGACGACAAACGCGGGCGCGTTATGAGCTTTTACTCCATGGCATTCCTCGGGATGGCGCCATTCGGAAGCCTTTTGGCAGGCGCACTCGCCCACCAGATCGGAGCCCCGCGTACCGTCATGGTCGGCGGAACTATCTGTATTGCGGGCGCCGCGTGGTTCGCCTCTCAGCTGAGCGTAATACGAGAGCTTGTGCGTCCAATTTACAGAACCCTTGGCATCATTCCTGAGATCGCCGCCGGAATTCAAAACGCCAGCGCGTTACAGACTCCGCCTGAGGAGTAGATAATCTGGCTGTTTTCCCTATGGATTGAACAGAAAATGGGGATTTCCGTTGACTACGATTTGGTATTTTGGCAGGATTGCTGATCGTTCGCCGCCTAGCTGAGCGAGGCTAGCGACTCAACTCCAAGTCGGGAGGGCTATCCATGAGAAACATCCGCCATCGAACAGCCATCAGTCTAATCGTTGTCTTCCTGAGCGCGGCAGGTGCAGCTGACTCTACCCCGCGTCTTTGCCGCATTCTTTTCCAGTTCGGCCATGGCACCGAGATTTTCGGCGTGACCTCCGAAGGGTTGGTCGGAGATGTCGCCAAAGACCGCCTCAAGCAAGGACAGTGGTGGAACATTGACAAGGGCACTCTGGTGCTGGGAAAGGGCGACCTGCAGCCCGGCATTTGGGGATTTATCAAAGGCTTCAAGAAAGAAATAAAGTACACAGTGTTTGCTGGCGGAGCCACCACGACCATCGTGGGTATTAAGTCTGGATGCATCTTCGGGAACTTTACCCAATCCGATGCGGGTGGAATCCTCGGATTCCGATCCTGTCCCAGCGGTGATCTAGCCTATGACTACGGATACAACTCCACCATACTTACTGGTATGGCAGGCGACGGCCTGCTTGTCGGTTTCCATGACAACCCTCATCTGCAGTTGAGCGGCCTGATTGTGAGTCCCGCGGGAAAGGAACACGATTACGTTGTCCCGGGTGCGGACGGTACTGAGATCCTGGGGCTCGGCTCCGAAAACCGTATGGTCGGTACGTTTCTCAAAGGTGGAAGATGGCATGGCTTCGTGGCGAATCTCGATGGCAGCCATCTATTGATCATCAACGCGAAAATCAAAGGCAAGTACGCGCACGATACCGGCGTCGTCGCTGTACAAGGCTCGTGCCTGCTAGGTTATTTCGATGTAAACCAGAATGGACAGTCCGGGTTCGTACGCTGTGAAGGTAAAAGCGACATCGCCTTCACATTCAATCCTACTTTCTTTATGCATCCTCGCGGTCTCCTCGAGGATGGTACCGTGTTCGGTGATTTTGATGGTACCAGTTGGACGGAAGGCTTTCTTTTGCCCAAGTTTGTAAAGCCCTAGCAGGCCGCGGGGAGAATCAATCGGCGTTCAAGTTGTGAGACGGTGCGGCTCCAGTCGCACCGTTTCACAACTCCAAATCCGTCGTCACGCGGTCAATCTTAATTCGGGGGTAAGAGCTGGCGGCATTCCCACGCCTTCTGGCAACTGCCAGTTCTCATTTGTCTCTCTATCGCATTTTTGACTGCGCGTCCGACCTCGCGTCGAGCTTCGATCTTCCGTCGACACTTGGGCCAACAACTGGCGAATTCGGAGTTTGGCTTTGTGCAGCTGGGACTTCGAGTTGCCCACGGAGCAACCCAGTATCTCCGCGATCTCCTTGTGCTCATAGCCTTCCACTTCATGCAGCAAAAAAATTGTCCTGTAACCCGGGGGAAGTTCTTTCATGGCGCGGGCCAGCGCAATCCTGTCGACACATCCCGCCAGATCAGCATCTCGGGTTCCAAACTCGCGGCGAACTTTAGCACCGTCCTCGTTGCTGTAGGGCTCGTCTAGCGAGACTTGGGACAGCGATTTTTTTCGAAAATGCATCAGTACCGTGTTTACGGAAATGCGATGCAGCCAGGTGGAGAACGCGGAATCCCCGCGAAAGCTGGTAATTTTGCGGAACACCTGCAAGAATGCGTCTTGGGTCAGATCTTCCGCCTCCGCCGCATTGCTGGTCATGCGCAGACACACGGAGTAGATCCTCGCTTTGTGAGTATGAAATAGAGCGGCAAATGCCTCCGAATCGCCTTGTTGAGCGCGCTTGACCAGATCTGAAGCTAGGGGAACGGTAGTCGCAGAGTTGGTGTTCACGAGAGTCTTCCTTTCAGATGCCGACTTCAATTTATTGCGAACGTAACGAAGCGTCGATTTCATACAAAGAAGATTAACTTCGGGACCAGGAGGGGTCTATCGAGTGCACGCTGTATGTAGGTCCGCTTACTCCTGTAAGCCGGAGGAGCGACCTAGGTGAAAACCAATGCTGGCTAAAGGATGGAAGGACGGCTCGGACGGGATGAACGCGTCAATGACTTGGGTAAGCGCTATGGGTGCGGACCTTTGCGCGCAAGATGCAGTGCGCCCATCGCCGGGTCAACAACGCTAGCATTGGGCAAGACTTGAGGATATTCAGCGCGGAGACAATCGTAGAAAACTTGCCGAACAACTTTGCAATTGCTAAATACTCCTCCTGACACGGCTACGGGCACGGCTCGAGCGTCACAAAAGATTCGACCGATCACGATTTTCGCCAAGGTTGCCAACTCCACGCCCGCCTGGTTCAGGATGGCGCCGGCCGTTGGATCGCCCGCGTCCGCGGCGGACAACACTGCCGGCAGCAAAGCTGCGAAGTCCGGAGCGCTGCCCCCTTTGAGAGCCGCATTGGCAGCCACTACCACTTGTTCGCGCATACTCAACCCCCAGGCCTTCATGATGCTTTCGAGCAACATTTCCGTATTACCCTCTCGCGCTTCGTCGTAGGCACGCATGGATGCGGCCACTGCAGACCGCCCAATCCAGTGTCCAGAGCCTTCATCGGAAATGGCGAAACCCCACCCGCCCGCTCGCGCAATCTCACCTGAGGAATTGCTACCGTACGCGATCGATCCAGTCCCGGCAATGACAATCACGCCCGGGCCGCCGCCAAATGCCGCTTCCATGGCGATCACCATATCGCCTACCACTTCAATTTCGCCCGAAACAATCGCGGAGAGTAGTCCCCGCACGACCGCAGCAATTTCGGAGCGCGCTCCACCAGCAATCCCCACGCAAGTTCTCTCGATTCGCTCCGGAGATATGTTGGCGGCAGCACAGGCCTGCCGTACGGCCGCGCCCAGGCTCTCTTTCGCCTGATCCTTTCCCACACGTATCACATTACTGCCGGCAGATGTCCCCTTACCAAGCAATGATTTGTCGTCGCCGATGACACACGAAGTCTTACTCCCTCCGCCGTCGATGCCCAGGAAGATACCCACGAGCGTAGTTCTATCACAGTCTCGAAGATAGGCGCGGGCGTCCCCGCCCGTGTGACCGCGCTTACGAGCTTGATTCCTTCCTCGGGATAGGCAGTTCTTGAAACATAAAGCCCGATACTCTTGAAGGGGGTTGCCGGCCGTCGCGGGCGGAGGCGCCCGCGCCACACAAAGACATGGGTTTGGACAAACTCGATCTCGCAATCATTGCACTGTATCTCGTCGGAATCACTTTGTTCGGCCTGCGTTTCCGAAAACGTCAGCGAACCTTGCGCGATTATTTCCTCGCGGATCGCAACATCCCCTGGTGGGCAATTGCGCTTTCGATTGTGGCCGCAGAGACCAGCACGCTCACCATCATCAGCATTCCCGGTTTGGCCTACGATACCAATCTCACGTTTCTTCAGGTTGTCCTCGGATATCTGGTTGGGCGCGTCATCATTAGCTTTGTTCTGCTGCCACATTACTTTCGTGGCGATCTTTATACCGCTTATGAACTGATCGAGCGCCGCTTTGGCCGGCACCTGCGGTCTTTGACCGCGGGTCTCTTTCTGGTGACGCGAGCCGCCGCCGAAGGCGTGCGGGTCTACGCCGTTTCCATCGTCGTAGCCATTGCGCTGGGGACAGGTGAAGTTGCCTCGATCGCTATCATCACCATATTGACTTTGGTCTATACCTTCGAAGGTGGCTTGGCCGCCGTGATCTGGACCGATGTGGTGCAGACTATCATCTATGTGGGCGGAACCCTCGTAGGATTGTTCACTATTCTTCACCTTGTTACCGGAGGGTGGGCCACCGTTCACGCTGTGGCCGAAAGTGCGGGTAAGCTGAGAGTCTTCGACTTCACGCCCGACTTCTGGAAGCCTTACACTTTTTGGGCGGGCCTCGTGGGCGGAGCCTTCCTGACCACGGCAAGCCATGGCACCGATCAACTCATTGTGCAGCGACTATTGGCGGCGCGGAACCAGCGCCAGTCCGTCGCTGCTCTGCTCTCGAGCGGAGTCGCCATCCTGTTTCAATTTGCTTTGTTCCTGATGGTTGGCATGATGCTCTTTGCTTATTATCGCGTTCCTTCCGCTAACTTTGGCACGGCTGACCGAATCTATCCCCGGTTTATTGTTAACCAGATGCCGCACGGAATTTCCGGATTGCTGATTGCCGCAATCCTGGCGGCCGCGATGTCGAACTTGAGCGCGGCGCTCAACTCGCTCTCGTCAACTTCGATCATTGACTTTTACCTTCAGCACCAGCCGCAAGCAGATGAACGCCGCCGCCTGCGCCTTTCCCGCATGGCAACCTTCGTTTGGGCGCTGGTACTGTTCTCGCTGGCGGTGCTCTCGTTGCACAAGGTCGGACGCGTCATCGAGGTTGGATTGCAAATCGCCTCCGTCGCCTACGGAGCATTGCTCGGCGTGTTCCTGCTCGGAGTGCTGACGCGGCGAGCCAATCAGAGCGGGGCGATAGTTGGGATGCTGTGCGGATTCGTTTCTGAGCTTTATATTTGGACCCGAACCCGTGTTCCGTGGACTTGGTACGTTGCAATTGGCACCATCGTGACATTCGCTGTTGGATACGCGACGAGTCTCATGTTTACCCGACAAAAGGCAACACCGTAAATCGCAGAGAACGCGGAGAACGCCGCAGAGAGCGCAGAGGATGCTTTTCTCTGAGTTCTCTGCGTTTTACAGTTTTCGCTTATACTTCCACTCGCCGAATGCCCGTCGCGGTAAAATCCCGTCCCGAACTTGCCCGCGAACTTGGTGTGAGTCATGCGGGGGCGATTGTCGTCGGCACCATCATTGGCAGCGGAATTTTTCTTGTTCCAGCGGAAATGATGCAAGCTGTTGGCTCCGCCAAACTCGTTTATCTGGCATGGCTGGTCGGCGGACTTCTCTCGTTCTTCGGTGCGCTCACCTACGCGGAACTCGGAGCGATGAAGCCGCAAGCTGGCGGGGAGTATGTGTATGTCCGGGATGGCTACGGCCCGCTGGCGGGATTTCTCTACGCCTGGACTTGGTTCCTCATCGCCAAGCCCGCATCGATCGCAACGGTTACCACCGGACTGGTTCGCGTCCTGGAAACCTTTCCGCTGTTTGCATTTTTCTCTAACCCTGCAATCAAGCAGTCTTTCGTTGTGACTTACGGACAACTGGTTGCCATCGGCGCTACCGTGCTGATTTCTTTGCTCAATTACGTTGGGATTAAAAAAGCTGGCGAGTTTCAACTGGTTTTCACTGTGCTGAAAGTCGCGATCATTTTGGCTATCGTCGCCGTTGGATTCAGCTACCGTGGTGGAAGCTGGAGCCACTTCGCGGGCGAGTATGCGGCGGCCAAAGGCGGCATCGCGGGCTTCATGGCGGCGCTGGTGGCGGCTTTGTGGGCTTACGACGGATGGAACGATCTCAACATGGTCGCGGGAGAAATTCGTCAGCCGGAGCATAATATTCCGATCGCGCTGATCGTGGGCGTGGCCACCGTGGGCGCGCTCTACATGCTGGTGAACGCGGCCGTGCAGTTTGTGCTGCCTGCGGACGCGATTGCGGTCTCTCCTCGCCCCGCTTCGGACGCCATCGGGTTGGTGTGGGGCACCCTTGGCGCCAGCGTCGTTTCGGTAGCGATGGCCATTTCGATGCTGGTCACGTTGAATGGCACGATCATGAGCGGCGCTCGCGTTCCCTTCGCGGTGGCGCGTGATCGCTACTTCTTTGCTGCGTTGGCCGAGGTTCATCCGCGCTTTCACACGCCTACGGTTGCCATCGTCGTGCAGGCGGCGCTCTCCATTCTCTTGCTGCTTTTTGGGGGAAGCTTCCGGCAATTCTTTTCGCTGGCGATTTTCGCCGAGTGGTTGTTTTACATGATCGCCGGGAGCACGATTTTCATCTTCCGGCGACGCGAACCGCAAGCTGTCCGGCCTTACCGGGTCTGGGGATATCCCGTGGTTCCAAGCCTGTTTGTGCTGTCTTCCGCCCTGCTTCTTTACTACACCTTTACCGATAACCTGCGGAATTCCGCCCTGGGCTGCGTCGTAATTCTGGCTGGGATACCGGTTTTCTATGCTTTTGCCCGGCGGCGGGCCGGCTAGTTTGGGGCATTCCCATTGGCGCAGTGGCCTGTCTTTCTTTCGCAAGCGCGGGGTATATATACCAAAAAAACGCGTTTTCGCGCCAGATCTATGAAAACAAAGGCTCCGTTTTCGAGATACCCTCGTAAAATATCGCTTTTAAAGGACTTAGGAAGAGGATCTCTGGAGCTTCGTAAGTCTCTGAAAACAAGGCAAAGAGTTGGAAGATAACTCTAAAATATCCCTTCTAAAGGACTTAGATGGGGTAGTCTTGGGGAATATCCTCTCTCTCTAGAGAGTTGCGCCTGCTGCGAACCCTAGCTATCTGCACACATTTTGGTGCAGAATTTGGGTCAAAAAAAACTCTCATTTCGGCCTAAAATCTAGAAAACAAACGATCGGTAATTTTTTTGCTTGCTAGATCTATGGTTCTTAAGGTAGTTACAGGCAAAATATTAAAAACATGCGAGTTATCGCGGCGTCCCTGTGCCCGCAGTTCCGGGATGGAGCTGCGAATGAACTGCCTGGTGCCTAACGACTCCCGCCTTCACGATGATGGGTGGGGCTGAGCACTGCGCCCAGAAGCTGCGTTCTTTGTCAGGTTGTCAAAGATCGAATATTATCTTGTAGATAATCTGTGCGTGTCTATATTATCGCGTTGGAAAGGGCGTGGTCAAGATAAAAGGCGGGCTGGCCGAGGACCCGGTTCCAAACTGGGAATCTCGCTGGACAGCGCGTCGTCGTGAACAGCTTGGCAGGTATCCGGTGGTCCGCCCCGCGATGTCAGCTAAAAGCCCCGCCCTCTCGCAAAGAACGCGAGAAGGACGGGGCACCCGCTTTTGTGTGGTGAAAGCATGGGCCACCCCACGCACAATGAGAACAAGACCAGTCTTCACCTTGCCGATTTATCTCAGGCCCAGTTCGCCATCGTACTGTTGGATAACTGCGTAGCACTCGCAGGCGGAGTCTTCGAGTTTCTTGCGGTTCACTATTTTCACTGCGCCACGGGTGTACTCGATCAGCTTCTTCTTCTGCAGAACACCAGCTGCCAAGCTCACGGTAGGTCTATCCGTGCCTAGCATGGTTGCGAGAAAATCGTGAGTGATGAGCAACTCCGCTGAATCCACTCTATCCTGAGTCATCAGCAACCAGCGCGCCAGGCGCTGCTCAATATCGTGCAGCCGATTACAGGCGGCGGTTTGTGCAATCTGCATCCCTCGGATTGCGGAGTAGCGGCTCAACATCATTCGCAAGTTGGGTGTGGATTCTAAAATGTCCTGGAAGACGCTGACCTCGACCCTGAACCCATCCCCGGTGATTTGCACCACCGCTTGGAGCGGGCTCCTGCCCAGGCCAACGGCCGCCAGTGTTCCGGTACAGCCCTCATTTCCCACTATGCCAGCTTCGGCGGTTTTTCCATCTTTCATCACGACTACAAGAGAAATCAAACCTCGATTCGGGAAATAGGCAAACTCCAGCTTTGCGCCCGCCTGGTGAAGGACCAGATGGTTGGGCAAGTTGACGTATTCGAGATGAGGACGAAGTGAGCTGTAGTCGTCATCGGAGATCGAGAGCAGGATTATGTTGCTGACGGGTTTCCCAGACGTATTCGTCCGCTCGCCAGACTGCACGACTTGGAGGATGCTGCTTTCCACAAAGGATCCCCTCGGGTAGTGGTTACGCCTGGTCGCCGGGGAAAGACCTGGGCTCATTCCCCATAGATGTCGCTCCTCGCGGGGACTTCTTTCCGCGCTCACCGTCCAACGCGCGGCAAAGCTTCGCAACCAGGATCATCAGCTTCGCCGGGTCCATTTCATTGCTGGCCTGCTGTGCGATCGGTAGCCAATCTCCATCTGCGAGATGCGGGTCCATGGTAGCCCTCCCTTTTCATGTCTCAGCAACGTTACCGATTACTTAAGGCGGGGTCTGAGCAAAAATGCACATTCAAGCAAGGGCAAGGTAGCGCAGCGCGGCAAAGCAGGCCATGGGAGCGGCAATCAAGGCAGCAGGAAAAGTCCATTATCGTACGCGGGCGTTACCTCTTACCGCGCGGACGCATTGCGCGCACGAAATATGAACCAGCACTTGAGCGGTTCCGCTGCGACAACGAGGACCCGAAATCGCGGCGTGCGCGAATATCAATCTTCCAGGTACGTAGGATGCCCGACAGACCACCCCAATTGGCGCAGGTAAACTTTGCCCGTCCCTTTACGCATCTTCGGCTACGGCCAGACTGGATGACGGTTTTCTGCTGCGATCAGGCCGCATGCCGCTGCGAAAGGAGCCGTTAATGGCAAACCAGAACGTTTTCGTCCCTTGACTGCGCAGGTATTCGTAGGGGCGCAACGACAGAAGCGGCCATGAGCCGGAAGCTGGTATGGATTAACGATGGACCCCGAAGCCGGGAGGAAAGCAAGAATCGCGGTCTTGCTGGGAGAGCTCGACGTTATCCATCGCGCCAACGAACTGTATTGGCGAGAGGCGAACCCCAGCGACGCATTCAAGGCAGATTATTACCGCAGACAGGATCGATTAGAAGAAATTCGGAGCGAACTTGCTGACTTGCAAGAAGGATAATTGAGCATCCCACAGCGGCACACCAAGAAGCCGATCAGCGACACTTTCCGGACCAGTTTTTCCAGCATCTCCGCAGCCGTCAAAAGCGGGCAAATGTGATGGGTGGACATAAGACAATTTCAGTTTGCCCTCGAACATCTCTTGGGGAGCACCGACAGAGGCGGCCATGAGCCGGAAGCTAGTATGGGTTGAGCAACAGCGTTTTCGGGGTTTTGGTTGCTCCGAATGTGGCTGGCGGTTCAAGTCTTCTGGTGCGCTCACCGGTACATCCTTCGATGAAATGATGCGGAACTTTGAGTTGCAGCGCGACGAAGAGTTTACCTTGCATGTTTGCGCCGATCACCCGAGAACCGGCGCAAAGAGCAAGAACGCTGAATAAGTACGAAGTGGCGGGCTGGCCCAGGCTTCACGACACACAAAAAAGTTGATTCCCTGCCCTTCTCGCGTTCTTTGTGTTCCGTCTCATGACACGTTCTTTGCTAGAGGGAGGGGGTTTTAGCGGCCTGCCCGCAACCGGCGAGGCTTGTGGACTTTGTATTTCTGGTCGGGCCGGTGTTCGCCCGTCACTGCGAAACTTTGCACGAGCACGTAATCTCGTTTCCATGGCCTGGGGATTGACGAGATATCAGCAAACTGGCGACGTTCATTTCATTACGTTCAGTTGTTATCGCCGCGCGCGCGCTGCTGGGACGCGGACTGGCGCGCGACACATTCGTGGTCACACTGGACAGGGTACGTCGTTGGTACTGATTCTATTTGATTGGATTTGTGGTTATGCCCGAGCATGTGCATCTGTTGCTGAGCGAGCCGGAGCGGGCAACTTGGCGGGTTGTGCTGCAAATGCTTAAGTAAATTGTTTCATGCCTAGTGCTCCAGGTTCGCGTCCGTTCTTTGGACGCTAACCTGGTTGAGGAACGGTCTCGCGGCAGATCTTCTGTTTTTGTTTCCCGATCGGTTGCGGTCCATGCGGACCTGATTTCGACGATTCCAATTTCCCGCAGTGCGTAGTGAAGCTGCCTTGTCGTTAGGAATTGCAGAGATCCTTCGTTGGGAGTCGCTCGCGAGCGAGCGACTCCGCTGCCTCAGGATGACAACGGGTAAGTTTGTCGGCGGTAACAAGTGAACGTGGGCCCAAGTTAGCGTCCGCAGAACGGATGCGAACCTGGGGCACCCCTGTCTGCAATTGTGGCCAACTGCGGGTGCATAGCTCCCTCTGAGTTCTGCCGTTTTGGGGCGGATTCCTTTTTAGGCTTTTGCACGTTACCTAAGTACACCTGCCGGAGGCACGTTTACCCCTTGCCCGGTCTCCCGTAAGTTAAAAGCTCTACCCGCGCACTCTCCCCGCGGCTCGGGTTTCCTCATTTTGGAGCGTGTGTGGATGGCTAGGCCTGACAAGCTTGAATTCGGTCTGCTGCCAGAGCGGCGAATGGACTGGCGCACTTTAGCGACCAGCTATGGTATCGAGATCTGTTTTGTCTTGTTGCTGCTGGGAGCTGGGTTCTTCTTTCCGGACACACTGCGGTTGAGGCAGAAATTTACGGTGACGGAGCTGATTCCCAGGCCGGATTTGAAGCCGGAACCGGTCAGGCCTAGGGCGAAGATGCGGCATCCGGTGGTCGTGCCCAAGCTACGGCCGCCGGTGTCGTTCCCGACGGCGAAATTGCTGGTGCCGAAAGATATCCGCACGCATAAGAAGAAAGAGGACGAAGAAAAGGCTCCCAAGCTTGACGCAAATTTCAAGGCGCCGGAGTTAGCGCCGCCGCCGAGCGCGCTTCCGGCGAGGATCGTGTACACGGGGGCGTTTGGCAGCTCTGCGGCGCCGACCATCAGCGCTCCCATACAGAAGGTGCAGACCGGAGGATTCGGCGATCCTGAGGGATTGAAAGGACAGGGCAAAAACAACGCCCACCTCACGGCCGCCAAGCTGGGGTCGTTCGATTTACCCGAAGGCCCGGGCAATGGAAATGGAGCGGGGGGAGCGAAAGGCATGAAGGGCACGATTGCCAGCGCGGGTTTCGGAAACGGGATTGCGCAGGGTGACAATCGGAATCACGGCGGGGGATCGGTGCAGACTGCGGGCTTCGGCGCGCAGGAAATTTCTCACGGCGGAGCCAAGGTTGCCCAGGCGGACAGCGGTCCGGCGACCAAGCAGGTGGAAATCATCTCCAAACCCAGTCCGATTTATACGCAGGAAGCCCGGCAGCTCAAGCTGGAGGGTGAGGTGCTGCTTGAAGTGCTGTTTAGCGCGAACGGGCAAGTGCACGTGAATCGCGTGGTACGTGGCCTGGGCCATGGGCTGGACGAAGCGGCCGTCACCGCGGCGAGTCAAATGCGATTCAAGCCAGCGCAGCGAATGGGAACACCGGTGGATTCCACGGCGATCGTGCATGTGGTTTTCCAGCTGGCGTACTAAAAGTTTTGTAGCGAGATAGAGCTAAGAGAGGAACAGAGTCATGCGTACTTGGAAATGGATGCTTACTGCGTTGCTGCTGGTCACGCTGAGCGCGATGGCGCAGCAGACAACGGATCAATCAGCGTCGGCGAACCCGGCTCAAGCAAGCCCGGTGCAGACGAATGCGGCCGCGTCGCAAGGCGCGACCACGCCGGCGACGGCTCAACCGGCTGCGTCGCAGCCTGCCAACTCGGCCTCGGGGCAATCTGCAGCGGCGGCTCCGCCGACGACCATGGATCAAGTGGTGGACCGCGCCATCGCACGCGAGCATGCGCTGATGGACATGCTGAAGATGCGAACGCCGCTGGTCGAGACCTACCTGCAAAATCTTAAGCCCGATCCGAAGCTGGGGCCCGTGCCCAGTGAGGATCATTACTTCCTCGGCCGGTTGGACCTAAGCCAGACCGTGGACCGGCGCGACTATCTTTCCAAGGACGAGAGCTTTGAGAAGAATCTGCTGGGCGGAGTGAGCAAGCTGTTCAAGTTTGAGTACAAGCCCATGGGTTTTTCGTGGATGATTTTCGCCGATCGCGACGACTTCGATCGTGGTCATTATGGATTCAAGTACGTGCGCCGCGAATTTCTGGGTGACGTGCGTTGCCTGGTGTTCGACGTTACTCCCAAGAAAGATGCTGGTAAAGGCCGCTTCCTGGGCCGCATCTGGGTCGAAGATCAGGATTACAACATCGTCCGGCTGAATGGAACCTACGCGCCTCGGCCGAGGAACGCCATGTACTTCCACATGGACAGCTGGCGATTGAACCTGATCCCGGGCTACTGGGTTCCGGCTTACATTTACAGCGAAGAAGGCGATTTCAGCTACGGCGCCAAAGACAAAATGGCGTTCAAGGCGCAGAGCCGTATCTGGGGCTATGACCTGAAGAAGGGTTCGAAGGAAGACGAACTCACGCAGTTGAGAGTGGACTCGGTGAAGGATGAAACGCCGGCCACGACCGATGCGTCTCCGCTGGAGGCTCAGCGGCAATGGCAGCAGCAGGCTGAAGACAATGTCGTTGAGCGTCTGCAGGAATCGGGCTTAGTGGCTCCGGAAGGGGAAGTCGACAAAGTTCTGCAGACCGTAGTCAACAACCTGATCGTCACCAACAATATCGAGCTGCCGCGTCCGGTGCGGACTCGGGTCATGATTACTTCTCCGCTGGAAACTTTCAGCGTGGGCAATACTATCGTGGTCAGCCGCGGATTGATCGACGTGCTTCCCGACGAAGCCAGCCTGGCGATGGTACTCTCGCACGAACTGGGGCACATCGTTCTCGGACACAACCTGGGCAGCAAGTTCGCTTTCAACGACCGCATGCTGTTTTCCGACGAATCGACTTACAACAACTTCGGCTTCCGGCACAATCCTGACGAGGAAACCGCGGCTGACACCAAAGCCATGGAACTGTTGAAGAACTCGCCTTACGCACAAAAGCTGGACGTGCCTTCGTTGTTCCTCAAAGAGCTATCGGCACGCGCTCCGGAACTCACCGCGTTATTGACTGCACATCTGGGCAACAGCTTCACTGACAAAGGCCAACTGACGAGATTGTCGGCGCTCGCCGCCACGGGGCCGGCTCTCGATCCGAACAAACTGGATCAGATCGCGGCGCTTCCCATGGGTGGACGGGTGAAACTGAACTCCTGGACCGATCGCGTGGAACTCACCAAGTCCGCACCAGTGGCGATCATTTCGGCGCGGGACAAAATGCCGTTTGAAGTTACGCCGTTTTTCCCGCGATTGAGCCGCCTGAACAGCGACTCGGCTCCCGCGAATGCAACCTCGGCGTCCAATACCACACCGAGCAACTAGAGTCTTTTCGAGCAAGACGGGCGAGGACGCCCGTCCTCCATTGGTCTCAAACAAGTTGATGGAAGCGCAGGCCGGGACCGGAAGTAATTCCGGATTTCCGGCCTTCGTCTTTTTCTGGTCAATGGTCTCGATCTGGCTGTCCTCAAGTTGGGCTACCTGCTTGCATCCCGGCAGGGATCGTTGTCATCCTTGAGTGAACGCTACGGTTAATGCCAAGGGGTGGATATGAAAGTTGAACGGCGCACGGTGGATCTGACCTCTTATCCAGATCTGGTTGTGATCTATCTGGGCATGAAAGTGAATGCCATAACTGGAGTCAAGACATTGCTGGGCTTCGGCCCGAAGATCGCGAATTCCGTCGCGGCTGTGCCTGAGGGGTTGCTGCGACACGAAAACTTTTTGTTTTCGCTTTTTCCTCCGCACGTGGGCATGCGCCAGTATTGGCGTGACTTTGACTCGCTGGAGCGCTGGTCGCGCTCCGAGCCGCACATGCAATGGTGGAAGCAGTTTTTACGCAATTCCGGCGGCACGGGATTCTGGCATGAGACCTACTTCACGCGCGGCGGAGTCGAAGCCATTTACGACGATATTGGGATTCCGTTGGGGCTGTTAGCCTTTGCTCCGACAAAAATTGCACGCGGGCCGATGTTTTCGGCGCGAACCAGGTTGGGAGTTCAGGGGAGTGAGACAGTCTCCGCGCCGGTTACCGAAGCCAGCCTTTACGACGAAGGGCAGCGATAAAGCCAGATTCGAGTGCGCTGGAATTATTCGGCGGGGAAGGATGTTACTCGTCGGAGTCAATGTAGAGTTCGGGCGTGAAGCCGCGCGCGATGGGCATTGTGGGATCATCGTCTTCGAAACGGCCAAGGAGTTCATCGAGCAGTTGCTGCGCAGATGTTGCGGCCTCAGAGGGGACGGCTGAATCGACATCGGCGAGTCCTCGCGTCCGGGGGGTCAGCACTTCTTCGAGTTCTTCTACAGGGCTCATTACCGACTCCACCCCCTTTAAAGCTCATCTGCGACTCCTTGATTATGTTGGAAGGTACTTACTTTCGATAGATTACCAACGGTCGTGATCTTCCCTTAAGGATCGACATATTCTATGCTCGGTCAGTCTTGCTAGTTTTGGCTTTTTCCTTTGCCCGGCAAGCCTGCGGGATTCTCGTGGGTACGTTCACGGAAGCTGCCTTTCATTCCTGTAGCCAGCGATACGCTTGACTCGCCAAACTTGTCGCGCAGGCGGTCGGCGGCGGAGAGGGCTTGCTGCCAGCGTTGACGGCGAGCGCCCTCGATAAGATCTTCCTGTTGGGATTCGTTCTGGAACGACGACGCGTGTACTCCCAGTAAGCGCACCTTCGTTCCCTTGCGCCAGTTCTTGCGAAATAACGTACGCGCCTGTTCGAAGATTTCGGTGTCGAGTTGCGTGGGAGCAGGCAAGCTGTGAGCTCGCGTGATGGTGGTGAAATCCTTGTAGCGCAGCTTAAGTTGGATGGTACGCGCGTGCAACTGGTTTTCCCGCAGGCGGCGGCCCACCATCTCGGAGAGCCGCATCAACGTGGACTCGATCTGTTCGGGATCGGCGGTGTCTTGGTTGTAGGTGTGTTCGTGGCTGATGGATTTGGGGTCGGTATCGGCGCCGACCTCGGTGTCGAACCATCCACCGGCATCTTCGCCGCGGGCTTTGCCGGACAGCGCCAGCCCCCACTTGCCAAAATGCTCTTCGAGAAATGAATCGTCAAAACGGGCCAGATCGCCGACCCGGTGGATGCCCAGCGCTTGCAGGCGTTGTTCTGTGACTTTTCCTACGCCTGGAATATCGCGAACGTCGAGTGGCGCGAGAAACTTCGCCTCTTGCCCGGGAATGACCCAAAGGATTCCGTGCGGCTTGGCTTTCGCTGACGAAACTTTTGCAATCAGGCGTGAGCTTCCCATCCCGATCGAACAGTTCAGCTGCGTATTTGACTTGATCCTCTGATGGAGAACATGGGCCGCGCATAAGGGTGGGCCATGCAGGCGTGCGGTGCCCGTCATATCGAGGTAGGCTTCGTCGATCGATGCCATTTCGACCAGCGGCGAAAACGACGTCAGCACGCGATAGACTTTCTCGGAGCACTCGCGATACCGGTCCGGGTGGCCATTCACGTAGACGGCGTGCGGACAGAGTTTGGCCGCTGTGCGCAGCGGCATGGCCGAGTGCACGCCAAATTTGCGGGCTTCGTAGGAGGCAGCGGAGACCACGCCACGCTCGTCGCGCTGGCCGCCGACGACGACAGCTTTGCCCTTGAGTGAGGGATCAAACAATTCTTCCACCGAGACGAAGAAGGCATCCATGTCGACGTGAAAGATAGTTTTGACGAACGCGGACATAGGAGGATCACCGAAAATTGCTGCAGGAATTGTACCAGCGAAGCAACGGCGAAATCTGTGCAGCGAGGGTTCGTTAATCGCTGAACGTCGTCGGCTCAGGACGACAAGGGAACCAACGATGGCGACTCAAGATCGGGCCGCTGCGGTGCTGGCACTTCCAAGTCCGGCATAGGGCGGCCCGCAAAGTGACGCCGGCAAGGCTTGGCCATCCACCGGGCCCAGCGCCCGGACCAGGTGAGGCGCGCGCTATCCGTGGCAAGGCCGGTGTCGGCATACATCATGCGATAGATTCTGGAGATGAGCACAAATGCCACTCGGCCCCGGCGGGATTTAATGAAACGCGAACGCTTCCAAATTCGCCCCCAACTGTAGAAGCTGTCCCATACGGCCTGAGTGCGGGAGCGGATCTCTTCGCCCGACATCACGGGATGATCCCAATACAGTTTGGGACGGAGCGGCTCGGGTATGAGCCAGCGCCGGGTGAGCGGAATTCCGGCGATGGTTGGCGGGTTATCGCCTAGCGTCTTTTCCCAGCGATTGAAATCGACGGTGCCAGGGTAAGGGCTCAGCAATACAAATTGTGCGAATGTGCACTCCGCGCTGATTGCGGCAGCGGCTGTGGCTGCGAAGGTTTCCGGACGGTCGCTGGGCAAACCGAAGATAAAAGAGCCCAGCACATGCACGCCGTGACGTCGGAAGGTACGAAGCTGCTCAGTCAGTTTCTCGCCGGCCAGGTTGAAATCTTTGTAGACATCTTTCAATCCTTCCGGGGTAACCGATTCCACTCCTACCAGTGCGCCCTTGATGCGCGCGGCTTTCATGGCATTGAGAAATTCCACATCCTCGGCCGCTTCCATCGTGATCTGGGTAAAGAAAACCATGTCATCGGGAAGTTTTGCGAGGCGAGCCATCAGCTCGAAGCGTTCCGCTCGTATGGATTTCAGCTCATTCAGCCGGGTAGTGTTTTTCTGCTGATTCGCCAGGCTAAGGTCAGTCAAGGTGACGGGATAAAAGTTATCGTCGGCAAGAGCAATAAAACGAAAGCCCAGGCGCCGCAGTTGCACAATTTCCTCGATCACCACATCGGAGGCACGCTGACGGGGCCGCTGGCCATCGGTGCGCCAGACCGAGCAGAAAGAACAATGCTTGGGGCAACCGCGGACCGTCTGCACCGAAGCCCACATGTAGCGGTTGCGGGGAACCAGATCCCAGCGCGCGGCTTTAAATTCGCTGGCTTCGATCTGACCTCCGACGTAGATGTGCTTGTGAACTCCCTCGCGGCAATCCGCAAGCGCCTTGCCCCACGCGATGTCGCCGTCACCTTTCACTACCGAATGCGCTCCGCCCAACTCGAGCGCTTCTTCGGGATACAGGGTGGCGTGAATTCCGCCGAAGATTACGTGCGCTCCCCGGCTGCGCGCCATCTTGCCAATCTCATAACCGCGCAGCGCATTCGCCGTGTGAATGCCAATTCCCACGGCATCCCCAGCCTGAATCGAGTCGGGACGCAACTGCGCCAGGGTTTCATCGATCAGAATAGGATCGCCGAAGCTTTTCGGGGTTGCCGCCGCCAGCACATACTGCCAGCGCGGAGTGATGACCGCGGTCCCAAATGACACACTGCTCGGATTGATAAGGTGAACGTTCACGCCAGGAGCCTCCTTTGAGCGACCTCGGCGGTTGCGATGAACTGCTTCGTCGCTGCAACAAAGTGACAAGCTCCGCGTCGTTTCATTCACTCTGAAAGGCGCGGGATTAAGATGTGCCAGGGAGCGGGAGCAGACAGTCCGTCTACCCTTTCGTCCTGGAAGAAGCCCACAAGATTAGAAAGCACCGCAAAGATAGGTAAAAGCGCGGCAATTTGAAGGTTAAGACACAAGTGTGTGGTTGTCAAGATTCATGACAAAAATGTCATTTCTAATGACCCATTCTTGAACCCAGACCGTTGTGAGACGACAGCAGAGGATTTGGCGTCGCCTAAACCGCCGCCAGGGCCGGACTCTGCGCCGATCGCGACTGGCGCACCCGTTCGTAGATGCGAGCATATTCCTTGGCCGAAGCGTTCCACGAAAAATCCTTATTCATTCCGTTACGCATCAGCGTTTGCCAGGAAGATTGATCGCGGAAAGCCTTAAGCGCTTCCTTGATGGTCAGCAACAAGGCCTCGCCGCTGTAGTCGGTGAACTTGAACCCAGTTCCCTTCCCGGTGCGCGCGTCCCAGGGCTCAATGGTGTCGTCGAGGCCGCCGGTGGCGCGGACGATGGGAACGGTGCCGTATTTAAGGCTGTAGATCTGGTTCAAGCCGCAGGGCTCGTATTTCGAGGGCATGAGGAACACGTCGCTGCCCGCCTCAATTTTGTGGGCCAGCGCGTTGTCGTAAGCGATTTTGACCGCGATCTTCTGGGGGAACTGCTTTTGCATGCGCAAAAACATTTCTTCGTATGGCTTGTCGCCGCTGCCGAGGGCGACGATGATCATCTCCTCCCGCGCCACGCGGTCCATGATTTGCGATATCAGGTCAAACCCCTTCTGGGCCGCGAAACGGGAGACGATCCCGATCACCGGTAGACTCAAATTAGGATTGGAAACTCCGAACGCCGCCAGCAAATCCTGCTTGCATTTGGCCTTGCCGGATAAATCCTGCGGCGAGTACCTGGCGGCAATGAATTTGTCGGACTGCGGGCTCCATTCATCGTAGTCCACGCCATTAAGAATCCCGGTCACGGTCGAAGCGCGGGCGCGCAATACGCCTTCCAAGCCAAACCCGAATTCCGCCGTCTGAATTTCGTGGCTGTACTTCCGGCTTACCGTGGTGATGAAATCGGCATACACCAGCGCCCCTTTGAGAAAGTTCACCTGGCCAAAAAATTCCATTTTGTCGATGGCCAACAGGTCCCAGGGGAGAGTAAGAAGCGGCAAAGTATCGGGCGGGAAAAGCCCCTGGTATCCCATATTATGAATGGTGAAAACCGTGCCTACGTCCCGGAAAGCGGGGTCTTCGGCATATTGCGTGCGCAGGAGCACAGGTACGAGCGCCGATTGCCAGTCGTGACAATGGAAAACATTGGGTATGCCCAGAATCTTGGAAGCCTCGAGCACCGCGCGCGAGAACAACGCAAAACGCTCCGCATTGTCGGGATAGTCGCCGGCGGATGTCCCATACAGAGCTTCACGATCAAAATATGGAGGATAGTCCACGAAATAAAAGGTCACACCCGAATGGCTGCCACCGGTGACCACGGAGCAGAATCGGTAACGGTCATCGAAAGGTACAGTGATGCTGCGGACAACAGTCTGCGCATCGGAAAGCTTGGTCTGGCGATAGCGCGGGAGGTATACGCTAACCTGGTGTCCGGCAGCCACCAAGGCTCGTGGCAAAGCGCCCACAACGTCGGCCAATCCGCCGGTCTTCGAAAACGGCACGCACTCCGAAGCAGCAAAAGCAATATGCATGAAAACGATCCTCCAGATTATGGCCCGGGCTTCGGCGCAAGTTATCCTGCTGCACGTTATCATGGAGAAGGCGACATCGCTCGACGCCACTCCTGCGCACGAATCGCGGGCTGAGAGTCCAGTGTAGTCGTCCGAAAGAAAGAGGGTCAATGTGCCGAAAGTATCCGCAGCGCGTCCGGTTCCCAGAACGCCCAAACTGGGCCAGCATTTTCTCACCGACCATGCCGCTGCGGAACGCATTGCCGAGGCCTTTGGAGATCTAACCCAGAGCACAGTGCTCGAAATCGGAGCCGGGCGCGGCGCCCTGACTTCCCTGCTGGCGCGGCGAGCCCGGCGGCTGATCGCCATCGAACTGGATCGCGTTCTCGCTGCCCAGCTGCGCATGAAGTTTTCGCTCACTCCGAATGTCGAGATCATCGAAGGCGACATCCTCGCCATCGATTTCGACACGCTGTTCGGTCCCAAGCCCGGAAGCACGCGTCCGGGAATGAATCATCAACCGGAACGAGTGCAGGTGGTAGGCAATGTTCCTTATTTCATAACGTCTGACATTCTGCTGCGGCTGTTCGCCTACCGGAAGTACTTTGAGACCATCGTGCTCATGGTGCAACGCGAAGTCGGCGACCGCCTGGCGGCGCGGCCGGGGAGCAGCGAGTATGGCCTGCTTTCGGCCACGGCCCAGCTTTATGCCAACGTGGAGAAACTGTTCACCCTGCCTCCGGGCGCGTTTTCGCCGCCGCCCAAGGTGCACTCCACGGTCGTACGGCTTACCGTGGCTTCACGGATCGAAGGCTTGGGCGTGCCCGAGGCAGGCTTTATCGACTTTCTCAGAAAGTCATTCGGCCAGAAGCGGAAGACGCTCTGGAACAATCTGAAATCGGACTACCCATCAGCGACGCTGCGGGCAGCTCTGGAAAAGTCAGGAGTCAAACCCACGGTGCGGGCTGAAGCACTATCATTAGAAAAAAGTGCCGCGTTATTTCGAGCTTTGCTCGCAACCGCAGAAACTGATTTGGGGAAGACATGATTTGGGAGGGCGCGGGTCAGAGGTTGCGGAAAAAGTCGTAGATCGGCGTTTAGATTTGAAAGGGCACGGCTTCCCAGCCGCGCCGGAGGTCGTTGAAAATGATGTTCGGCGCGGCTGAAGCCGCGCCCCTTCAAGGCTTGCAGTCGCTGACTGCTGAGTTTTTCCGCAAGCCGCTTCAGTCGCGCCGTGCGGGCTATAAAGCCCTGAGGTTTTTTGTTGGATCCGGGAGGTCGTTCTTGGAAGCGCTAGTGTCCTTTGTGGTCTAGCCTTTTTCTAACCACAGGTGATGCCAATGCATTCGATGGTTCGCCATCCCGCGGTTGCCGGACGCTTCTACCCCAAAGACCGCGATATCCTGCTCGGCGACATCCAGTCCTACTTCTCGCGCCGGACAACGTCCGCCCCTGCGTTAGGCTGCGTCGCCCCGCATGCCGGCTACGTCTACTCCGGAGGAGTGGCAGGAGCCGTGTTTGCCCACATCGACCTTCCCCAACGCATTATCGTGCTCTGTCCCAATCACACCGGCAAGGGACGTCCGCTGGCCATCATGAGCCAAGGCGCATGGGAGACACCGCTGGGCTCAGTGCCAATTGATTCCTCACTGGCCGATGCTCTGAAGCGCACTTTCCCGCTGTTGACCGAAGACGCCGATGCCCATCGCCACGAGCACGCCATCGAAGTCGAATTGCCGTTCCTTCAAGCCCAACGCCCGGACTTCACCTTCGTGCCCATTGCCTTGGGCACAGGAGAGTTCGAAGTTCTAGAAAAACTGGGCGAGGCCGTAGCCGGTGCCGTCCAGGCGCAAGCGGAAAGAATACTGATTGTGGCTTCGAGCGACATGAATCACTACGAGAACGACGCTGTCACGCGGATAAAAGATCACAAAGCTATCGAGCGAATGCTGGCACTCGATGCACGCGGACTGTTTGATGTAGTGATGCGGGAAGAAATAAGCATGTGCGGCTTCGGCCCAGCCGTCGTGATGCTCACGGCCGCGAAGCGCCTGGGCGCAACGTCAGCCGAACTGATCAAGTACGCCACCTCCGGCGACGTCTCCGGCGACCGCGAGATGGTAGTCGGCTATGCCGGTATCGTCGTACGCTAAATCCGCTCCCCGGATGCCCTCAAAGCTAGCCATCTCCCCCTGTCATTCTCCAGCAAACTGTGGAAATCGTGTCCCGAAGAACTGTCATTGTCTGGGTTGCCTAATCTTCAAACGATTGTTTCTAAAATAGATAACTCATAACTGCGGGGAACAACGAAGAAATTGAAGAAAAAGCTTGCATTAATTCTAGTGTTATAGTTAACTATAACACTAGTTGGCATGGGTACGGATTTGAAGTTAGGCAGTACGCGAACCTCGCCAGCCAAAGGAGAAACCAAATGAAATCACGCATCGCACTTTCGGTTCTATTCGGTCTGATCGCCGCCACAGCTTTCGCAGCGGACGCCGCCGTGGCTCCTGTGCCGTCCGAGGCAGACAAGTCCTTCACAACCATGAAAAGCCTGGCGGGAGAGTGGGAAGGCATCGTCACCGTCGCGGACGCGCCGGAGATGTCAGGCGCCAAAATGCACCTCTCGCTGCGCGTCACCTCGAGGGGGAACGCGCTCGTACACGAAATGCAGGAAGCTGGAACGCCGTTGGATGCGACCAAGTACGACCATCCGGTCACGATGTTTTACGTGGATGGAGACCAACTCACGCTGGTTCACTATTGCGATGCCGGGAACCGGCCGCGCATGACCGGCAAGATGTCGCCCGACGGCAAGACGGTCGAGTTCGAACTCAAGGACATCAGTGGGAACCCGGACTACCACATGCACCATTCGGTGATCACGCTCATCGACGCCAATCATCACACCGAGGATTGGACGTTCATGATGAAGGACAAGCCGATGCACGCGCACTTCGACCTGCAGCGGACCAAGTGACGCTGCTTAGAATTGATCTGTGATTGGCATAGAGGCAGCCAACTACTGACCACGAGGATATTGCTATGACCATCAACCCGAAAGCTATTTTTCAGCGGAACGAACGACACGAAGGCGTCCCCAATATCAACATTTACCTGCTGCGGCTGCTCTATGTATTGATGTTCTTCGTGTTGGGCAAAGAGACTTGGACGCACATTCTCACTCACCAAGGCCAGTGGGACCCGACAAATGCCGTGGCGTGGTGCGTCTGGACAGCCTTCGCGACTTTGGCGGGCATAGGAATCATCCGTCCTGTGAAAATGCTGCCGATCGTGCTGCTGGAAATATTTTACAAAGTGCTGTGGCTCATTCTTGTGGCGTATCCACTGTGGTCCAAGGGCACATTGGCGGGCTCACCAGCGGAAGGCATCACTTCGGAGTTCTTGTGGGTGATATTACCCATCGTTGCTGTGCCGTGGGGATACGTGTTCGTGAATTACTTTTACAAACCCAGGAAAGTAGAACCTGTTTTTTGAGCGAGGCCGGAAGGTGCGGCGCGCTCTCTATGGAACCCATTATGGACCGTGAGTGGAACGACAGTCAGCCGATTTATCGCCAGCTTCGCGACAAGGTGGTCGCGATGATACTCGACGGCGTGCTCAAGGAAGGCGATCCGCTGCCCTCCGTGCGCAATGTCGCGGCGGAATATCGGGTCAATCCGCTCACGGTTTTGAAGGGCTACCAGCAACTGGTGGATGAGGGGCTGGTCGAGACCAGACGAGGTCGCGGGATGTTCATTAACGCCGGCGCACGCAGTTTGC
This sequence comes from uncultured Acidobacteriota bacterium, assembly GCA_963832245.1. Classification (GTDB taxonomy): domain Bacteria; phylum Acidobacteriota; class Terriglobia; order Terriglobales; family Acidobacteriaceae; genus JABDBE01. The sequence continues at coordinate 202,622 of CAWHTG010000002.1, read as the reverse complement.
TGCTGCAGGGCGAACGGCAGAAGTTTCTTGGCGAAGAATGGCCCAGGGTGTATGCAACGATTCAGCGGCTCGGGCTTACGGCGGAAGAACTCCTGGACGGCGCAAACAACCGGCCGTCTTCGGATGACGCACAGTCGAAACCCGCTGAGTCAAATCCCGCCGACGAGGAGCGCAAACCATGACAGTGATAGAAGCACGCGGTCTCCGCAAGACCTTCGGAAAAATCATCGCGCTGGACGGCGTCGATTTACGTGTCGAAGAGGGCCGCATCCTTGGGCTCATCGGCCCGAACGGAGCAGGCAAGAGCACGGCGCTCAATGCGATTCTCGGCCTCACCCCATATCAGGGAGAACTGAAAGTGCTCGGACGCGACCCATGGACTGAGCGCGATCAGCTCATGCGCGATGTCTGCTTCATCGCCGATGTCGCCGTCCTGCCGCGCTGGATGCGGGTTTCGCAGGCGCTCGACTATGTGGCGGGCGTGCATCCGCGATTCGATCGCGCCAAGGCGGAAGGTTTTCTGGCGAAGACTGACATCAAGCGAACCAGCAAGATTAGGGAGTTGTCGAAGGGCATGGTGACGCAACTGCATCTCGCGCTGGTCATGGCTATCGACGCGAAATTGCTGGTGCTCGACGAGCCGACGCTCGGCCTCGACATCCTGTATCGCAAGCAGTTCTACGATTCGCTGCTGAACGATTACTTCGATCGCAGCCGCACCATCGTCGTGACCACACATCAGGTTGAAGATGTTCAACACGTTATCACCGATCTTATGTTCATCAACCGCGGCCGCATCGTTCTCAATTGCAGCATGGAAGATTTCGAGTCGCGCTACGTGGAAGTGATGGTGCGTCCCGAGCAGGTCGCCACAGCACGGACTCTCAAGCCAATTCACGAGCGCCAACTGCTCGGCCGCAACATCCTGCTTTTCGATCGTGTTGATCGCCAACGACTCTCCACACTTGGCGATGTGCGCACGCCTGGCATCGCAGACTTGTTCGTTGCGGTAATGGGAGATCACGCAGGTGCGGTCCAAGGAGTGGCTCGATGAATACTCAATCCAACGCCACACCGGCGTCCTTCGATTCGCACGGGATCGCGCCTGTAACGATGAACTTGACTCGGCCTTTCTACTGGTCGGTCAGGCGGGAATTGTGGGAGAACCGTTCCATCTACATCGCGCCACTGGCGGTCGCCGCCGTCGCTCTGTTCGGATACCTGATCGCCTCGATGGGCTATGCCATGTCGACGACCAACCTGGCGCAGCGGCGTGCGGCACTGGAAGAGCCTTATAGCTTCGCTACGGCGTTGATCATGGGGGCGGCTTTTCTGGTCTCGATCTTTTACTCGCTTGACGCGCTGCACAGCGAGCGTCGCGATCGCAGCATCCTGTTCTGGAAGTCGCTGCCGGTTTCGGATCTCACCACAGTGCTGTCGAAGGCAAGCATTCCGCTCATTGTTCTGCCACTGCTCTCCTTCGCGATCGTCGTTGCCACGGTATTGATCATGCTGCTGCTGACAACCCTTGTGCTGCTAGGGAGCGGTGTGAGTGCCGCGACGGTGTGGAACCCCGCATTGTTCCAGATGGGGCTTATGCTGCTCTACCACCTGATCACCGTGCACGTACTCTGGTATGCGCCATTCTACGGCTGGTTGTTGCTGGTCTCAGCCTGGGCACGGCGCGCGACGTTTCTATGGGCCGCCTTGCCGCCCATCGCAATTGGCGGGATCGAAAAGATTGCATTTCATACTTCGTATTTTTTCGACTTGCTGCATTACCGCTTCGCGGGCGGTGGCCCGGAAGCCGCAGGACCCGATAACTTCCTCGATCCAATGACGCAGTTTACACCGGGGCAATTCCTGGCTAGCCCGGGTCTGTGGATCGGACTGTTAATCACTGCAGCATTCCTCGCCGCAGCAGTGCGGCTGCGCCGCTATCGAGGACCGATTTGATTTCGTATGCATTTGGTGAAACGCCCGCACAAGGTGGCAGGAAGATGAATATTAAATCGAACACGGTGCCTGAGCTTCCCCTCGATTCGCAGGGAATCGCGCTTTCGACTGCGTCTGAGACGCGGCCAATGTACTGGTCGGTGCGACGCGAATTGTGGGAGAACCGCGCCATCTATGTCGCGCCGTTGGCCGTCGCCGCTGTCTATTTGGTCGGATTCCTGATCAGCCTGTTTTGGCTGCCGCGCAGCATGCGTGAACTGGCAGCGCACCACCCGACGCCTGAACCCATCGAGCTCGCCATGCCGTACAGCCACGCAGCGATGCTCCTTATGCTGGTCGGGTTCCTCGTGGGGATCTTCTATTGTCTCGACGCGCTGCACAGCGAACGCCGCGATCGCAGCGTCTTGTTCTGGAAGTCGATGCCGGTTTCGGATTTTACGACCGTGCTGGCGAAGGCAAGTGTCCCACTCCTGATTTTGCCGGTGTTCGTCTTCGTCGTCACGGTTGCCCTGCAACTGATCATGCGGGTGTTGGCCATCACAGTCCTGATAATAAGTGGTGCGGGTGCGGCGACGCAGTGGTCCCGGTTGCCGTTGTTTGAGATGGACCTGGTGCTGCTCTACGGCCTGATCGTGCTTGTGCTCTGGCATGCGCCAATCTACATGTGGATGTTGCTGGTCTCGGGCTGGGCACGGCGCGCGGCATTTCTGTGGGCCGTGTTGCCACCGCTGGCGATCGCCGGTGTCGAGACTATTGCGTTCCACACTTCGTATTTTGGCTTGCTCCTACAAGGTCGGCTGTTTGGATTCGCTGCGGGCGCTTTCGACCTGAAGGACAAGAATGGCGTCCCGCTCGATCCGCATTTCATTCCGCTAGCACAACTCGCTCCGGGAAGGTTCCTGAGCAGCCCGAGTCTGTGGCTGGGGCTGATATTCGCTGCGATATGCATCGCCGCAGCGGTGCGGCTGCGGCGTTATCAGGGACCGCTCTGATTCGTATGCATTTGATTCAACTGTCCGCGTCAGGAGGAAAGAGTATGAGCGCAGCTGTGATGACCAACCGATTGGAATTGAGTTCCGTTGCCGACTCCGCCTTGAAAGCAGCCGCGCGGTTTTGGTTCGTGACGACCGTCGTCGGCCAAGTGATCTTCGCGTTTACGGTGGCCTCGTTCTACAGTCTTACGGCGCTGCGAGGGGACTATCACAAGTGGAACTTCACGAACGGTTACGTCCCCGGCTTTTCCATGGGAAATACCGCGGTGGTCGTGCATGTGGCTTCAGCCGTGATCATCATGCTCGCCGGGGCGGTCCAGTTGGTGCCGCAAATCCGCAACCGCTTTCCAGTCTTTCACCGCTGGAACGGGCGTATCTACATGCTGACCGCCGTCACCCTCAGCGTGGCCGGCCTTTATATGACCTGGTTCCGGGGAAGCGTTGGCGATCTTTCTATACACCTGGGTTCTACTCTGAACGCTGTGCTGATCTGGCTTTGCGGCGGCATGGCGCTGCGCTATGCGCTCGCGCGCGATTTCAGGACTCATCGCCGCTGGGCTCTGCGCTTTTTTCTGGTGGTAAGTGCGTCGTGGTTTTTCCGGATCGGTTTTTTCTTGTCGTTTCTCATCTTTAAAGCCCCCTTCGGTTTCGACCCGGTTACGTTTCGAGGGCCGTTTCTAACTTTCATGACTTTCGGCCAATTCCTTATTCCCCTTGCCGTTCTCGAAATCTATCTGCGAGCACAGGACCGCCCCGGCGCGCTACGGCGCATGGCTACAGCAGGCATGCTTTTCGTACTGACCCTCGCGATGGGCGCTGGACTTTTTGCTGTTGCCACCGCTCAATGGGTGCCTCAGGTCAAAGCCGCATATGACCACCGCAAATCCATTGCGGAAACGCTCTCTGCAACCATCGCTTCCAGCGGCACCGACGCAGCCGCCAAGCAGTACCACGACCTCAAAGCCGCCGCTCCCGCCAACTACAACTTCGATGAAGACGAACTCAACGCTTTGGGCTACCAACTCATTAACACGAAAAAGTTCAAAGAAGCCATCCGCATTCTCCAGCTAAACGTCGAAGCTTATCCCCAATCCGGCAACGTTTACGACAGTCTTGGAGAGGCTTACATGGACGACGGCGACAAACCGCAGGCCATCGCTAACTATCAGAAATCGCTTCAGCTCAACCCAAAGAACACCGGCGCCGTCAAGATGCTTCAGAAACTTGAGGCCCCTGAGCCGTGTTGTGGACCGCTCTGATTCGGATGCACCTGATTCAATCGCGTAAGGAGAAACGAGTATGAGTACAACTCTAACGATGGAACGGATTGCAGCAACGTCGCCGCGTCTCAGGGCGAAGATTGCCGGTGTCGTTTACCTGATCGCCGTGCTGACGGCAGCATTCACCGAGATCTTCTTTCGCGGCGGATTGAGTGTCGCAGGAAGCTTCATCACGGTCTTGGGCATGATCGCGGTGACGCTGCCCTTCTATGACATTCTTGGCCCGATCAATAGAACGCTCTGTTCACTGGCGCTGTCCTTCAACCTCTTAGGACTCGTTTTTGAGGCTCTTCGATTGCAGCCTCGGGGCGTAAACATCGCCGTTGTATTTGACGGATTTTATTGCATTCTGATCGGCTACCTCGTTCTCAAGTCGACCCACCTGCCTCGAATTCTGGGTGTGCTGATGGCGTCGGGTGGTTTGGGTTGGCTGACCTTTCTGTCACCGCCGCTGGCAAATTATCTGTCTCCCTACAATCTGGCCTTCGGTCTCCTAGGGGAAGCATCAGTGTGCCTGTGGCTGCTCGTATTTGCGGCGGACATCCAGTCATGGAAGAAATATATCGGCGCAACAGAGGTATGGCGGAGACAGCCGCCGTCTGCAGCAGATATGGGTCTCCGGACGTTCTCGAAATCTATGACGAATTTATAAAAAAGAAATGTAGGGACAAAAAATGAAAAGTTACAACGTTCTTCGCGTATTGAAGTTTCCCTTGCTCGCCGCGCTGTCCGTTGCCGTGCTTGCCGGGCTGGGTTTCGTGGTCATGAGCTTGTGGAACTGGCTGATGCCGGCACTCTTTGGATTGAAATTGATCGGCTACTGGCAAGCCGTAGGACTGATCATCTTGAGCAAGATTCTGTTCGGCAGATTCCGTGCCTCCGGAGGGCGAGGCGGGCGCCGGCTTCATGGCATGAGGAACCGCTGGAAACAGAGGACGCCGGAGGAGCGGGAAAAATTCCGTCAACAGCTTCGTGCTTGCTGGAAGCGCGTGACAACGCCGGACCCCACGGCCTAACGTCTAGTCTTCGGCATTCGAGTTGGAAGTGGCCAGTTCTTCGGGCTCCTCATAATCTCCAGCCAGACTGAAATCATTTTGTCCGAAGTCGTCATTTTCGCCGGGGACGCCGGATTGTTTCTCCAGCTTGCGCTGCTGGCGTTTTTCTAATTTCTCGCGCTGCTTGTCCTGACGCGAACGCTCTTTCTGGCGTTTGTTAAAGCTTGAGCGACTTCGACCAGCCATACCCACCTCCAGAGATAATGTTGCGGGTTGCGATCCATCCGAAGAATCAGTAATTCTGGCCGCCTACTGCGCGAGCGCTTCGGGATGGACAGCGGCTTTCACTCTCTTAAGCGTACCCGCTGGTTTAGTTTTGGCAGCCTCCGCCTGGAGGAGCGCATGCGTTCGTAAGCGGCGCTGAATGTTCTGCTTCCGCACACGATGGGCTCTGGACTTGTCTCCATTGATTAACGACATAGATATCTCCCCTCCGGGCCTCAGCTTTTGATCTCAATCGCGAAGGCGCAGAGCTGGTTGCGATGATCTTCGTGGTTAAGGGCTAACCTCAGTATACGTGATTTACTGCGATGAAGAGAACATTACAGATGGACGAAGGCGGAAACCCGAAGAAATGATCGAAAACGGGCGCCTCGCCCGTCCCGCCGGGTAGGACGCCCGGCCTCCATAGTATCGTCATTGCTTTTCTATCCTTTGCAAGCGGAACAGCAGGGTTCCCCAACCTAATTTCGATCGCATTTGTACCGGGGTGTGGTTGGCATCATCGGTGAACCAGGCCCAGACTGTGCCTTTACCCAGCAGAGTGCCGGAAATCGCCTCCGCCTTGACGCGCACCGTCTGAAACGGACCGGCGGGTACTTTGGCCTGTTCCCGAGCTTCTACGCGTGCCGTCACTTCGGTTATTTTGTTTCCGTCGTTGATGGGGAAGGTATAGATATTGCCGGGTTGCAGAGGCAGGGACGCCAGGTAATAGAATCCACTGATGACATCCGTAACGCAGGCGGGAAGATCGTTTTCCACGTGTTTTTGTTCGCCAGTCTTCAGATTTTTTTCATCGAGCACGCTCTTGTTTCGAGAATAATCGAAACGCAGCTCGGTCTGGCGCGAGCGAGAACTCTCTTCCGTATGCCTCGAAACCCGCAGCGAGCAGAAAGTTCCCGGATCGAAGAAGGCTTCAAAGCGATCATGAACTTTGTACAGCGCGTTCGCCACCCCGGCAGAGTCTGCGACCGCGCTAACGTGCTGTTGGCCGCCGCCCTGTCCCAGGGTGACTCTGGCGGTTCCAACATTGAAGAGATGCCATTCCACGTCGTACACGTAGGTCTGCCCCTTAGGGAAAGCATAATTGGGCGGCGGCGGAATGACGCGCGCCGAGGGGGCCGAGCTCACGGTGGGCAGCGAAGCAGGGCTCGACGGGGCCGAAGCATGATTCTGGCCTTGCGAAAAAACGACCGACAGCATTGCGAAAAAACACCACACCAAATTGGACTTTAAGAAAATGTGCATATTGCTTAGACGATTCCAGTATGCAGTGAGATACCGAATGGCAGGCAGGAGATGTCTCGTGATCCGTCATCGAATCCAGAGCAGCTTCGCCGTCAATGCAGCCATCATCGCCATCGCACCTAGGGTTGCATTGTACTCGCGATGTTTCCAGTACAAATCCCATGAAAACGTTCCGCGCCCACCGGTAAGGGACCTCAGCCGGGGCAGCAGCCGAGGCACTTGGCGGGCGTATTCTGCAAATTCAGAAAAATGTTCTCGCAGGTATACCTCTTCACCACGAATCACCGGCAAATAGATCGCCAGAAAAAGCAAAAGCAGGACTGCCCCGATCCACCAACTGCGGGCAATGATGGCAAAACCCACGGCCAGAATCAGGGAACCAAGATAGAGCGGATTGCGGGTATAGGCGTAAGGTCCAGTGATCGTGAGTTGCTCGTTTTTCTGTACATGCCCCGAAGCCAACGCACGAAGTGCCAGTCCCGGAATGATGAGCGCAGAACCGATCATCATGGATGATGCCGTCGGTTTAACGAGCCACAAATACAATGCGGTGAAACCGAAGCCCAGAGGCACGCGGATGCGGCGCGCGATCCTGGTCCAGGTTAGGCTAGCCACGGTCGCTCCCCAGCAACTCCCAAGCGGCAGCGACGACTTCGTCCGAGCTGATTTCCAGCATGCCGGGATCAGGTTCGGCACGGCGGGAGTGCGTGGTCCGACTGGCCGAACTGCGCAAAACGATGCTTCGAGTCCCGAAGGGCCCATTGCGCGCGGGATTGGTAGGACCGAAAATTGCGAGCACGGGAATGCCAAGAGCCGCGGCCAAGTGCAAGGGGCCGGTGTCGCCACCGATGAAGAGGCACGCGCGCCGCGTGAGCGCAATCAATTCGGTGAGTGAACCACTGACGCCGGTTGCGGTGTCCCCGCTGGCCGATACGACTGCGCGCATCAAGGGCTCTTCGCCCGGTCCGAAGTTGATCAGAACCTGAATTCCATCTTTGGCTAATCGCCTGGCAACCTGTCCATAGCGTTCCGCGGGCCACTGCTTAGCGCCCCAACCGGCGCCCGGATTGATTAGCACGAACTGGGATGGCCGATCTTGACATCGCTTTTCGGCCGCTTCGTCGCGCGGGAATTGTATTTTCGGCATAGCCAGCCGACGGCGGACCACGGCTTCCGCCAACGAAAGATTTTGCTCGACGACGTGACTGCCGCGAGTCATCACATGACGCGTATATAACATGCTGGCGATGTTCTCACGAGGCTCCACCATTCCGTATACGACGGACGCTCCCGAGAAGCGTGCCAGCAGCGCGGATTTGGCGGCACCTTGGAAGTCCACGGCGACTTCGTATCGTTGAGCCTTCAATTCGCTGAGACTTGCCGCACTCTGTTCCCAAGTCTGGGGGGAAAACAACGACTTGCGCCACGTCTTTGTGTTAAAGGTGTGGACCCGATCGACCAGCGGCTTTCCCGGAGAAAGCGGCCCGGAGCGCGGCTCGGGCAGAGCGCACAGCAACTCCGCCCACCGTTCCTCAATCGCCCAGCCCAGACTGGTCTGAGGAAATGCCTGGCGTAGCGCAGTGGCGGCTGGAAGCGTGTGGATAATATCACCCATGGAGCCCAGGCGCACAATCAGTAGCTTGCGGGGAGTGAACCAGGCAGCACTTTCCGGCTGCGCTGGGATCGGGGATTGCATATTCAGGAATGTCATCGTCCGAAGCGCGAACGAATCATCTCAGTAGCCGAGTGATCCTTGGGGTCGCCCACGATTTCCACGCGGCCACCACACTCCGCCACCGCATCGCGCTCTGGCACAGTTTCGGCGGTGTAGTCAGTTCCCTTCGCGTGGACGTCGGGGCGAACTTCGCGAATCAATGCGCGCACATCTGGCTCTGGGAAAATTACGACAGCATCGACGTCAGCTAGCGCCGATAGGATTTCTGCGCGTTCTTCAGCGGGCATCAACGGACGGCCTTCCCCTTTTAGCGAGCGTACGGAGTTATCCGAGTTGATCGCCACGATCAGGCGTCCTCCGAGTTGCTTGGCTGCGTGGAGGTAGCGTACGTGGCCAACGTGCAGCAGATCAAAGCAGCCATTGGCGAGGGTAATGGACTCGCCCGCTTGGCGCCACGCCGCGACGCGGTGCTTCAATTCTTCGCGGTTCAGGATTTTTTGTGCCGGCATTAGTGGGCTCTTGTCGCTGGCGGTGATTGCTCAAGCGCATCGAGTAGCTCCTGCCGCGATACCGTTGCGGTTCCGTGCTTCATTACCACAATTCCGCCCGCGTAATTCGCCAGTTGCGCAGCCTCCTCAGTAGTGGCGCCCGCCGCAAACGCTGCGGCGAAAGTGGCGATCACCGTGTCGCCTGCGCCGGTCACGTCCGCGACTTGATCCGAACCAAAGATCGGAATGTCCACTGGTTTGTGTTTTCCAGCGAAGGCCGCCATGCCGTCGCGGCCGCGCGTGATCACAAGCGATGGCAGCTTCATGCGGGTCATCACCTGCTCGCCAGCGGCGCACAATCGCGGCCAATCGTTGCCGATCCGCATACCCAACGCCGCTTCGACCTCCGGCTCATTGGGTGTAGCGGCAACCACACCAGAATATTGCAGCATGCGATAGCGGGAATCGAGCACCACGGGAACCCCATCCAGACGTCCTCGTTCCCGGATCGCATTGAGGATCGCGGGACTCGCCGCTCCGTAGCCGTAATCACAGATCATAAGAGCATCTGAGGCGCGCGCGTATTGCCGCGCCGCCAGTACGAGTTCGCGTTTCAAATGACGGCTGGGCTCCATCTCAGGCTCGCGATCGATGCGGACCACTTGCTGCCGCGCAGTGTGCGTCATGCCCGCCAAGATGCGTGTCTTAGTCACGGTGGTATAGCTCTTATCTTTCAAAATACCGCTCACCGGAATATGTTTGGAGCGAAATGCTTTCAGCAGAAGGCGCCCGGCTTCGTCGTCTCCCAGAACGCCCACGGGCAGAACGTTAACACCCAAGTCGGCAAGATTGTTGATCGCATTGGCGCCGCCACCTGGCATGATTGTGCGCTCACGATGTTTCAGAATCAGCACGGGCGCTTCTCGCGACACGCGCGAGATTTCTCCAAAGACGAACTCGTCAGCCACCAAGTCGCCGACCACGGTGACCGTGACCTTGGGGAACTGCTCAACAATCTTCTTCAGCCGCTCTGTCTCTTTTGGGTGCTTGGTCATTTGGACGTCAAGTTTCGCTGGGTTCCCGCACCGATTTTCTCACGCCCTGCCCTACGTTCTGCAATCATCGCCAGCATGGTATCGATTGCGTTAGCGGCGTCCACGAGTTCCATCTTGACCGGAATCACTGTCAGAGGCTGTAGCGCGTGGAGATATCCGCCCAGGTTGATGGCATCTTTTTCCGTTGTCACAAAACCCTCTGCCTCACTTTGCTGGCGGAGTTTCAACAGGTCTTGGATATCCCGCTCGGAATATCGGTGGTGGTCACGGTATAACGCCTGAGCCACAGGCTCTACGCCTGCCGTACGTAGTTGCAGGAGAAAATTCTGGGGCCGTGCTATTCCGCAGAAAACTATTGGGCGAGTGGGGGCATTCGTCAGCGAGATCCCGCGGCGGACTCGCCATAGCAGTTTGCCTTGGACAGGAAACGATTCCGGTGAGGCGCCGCTAGCCAGCACAACAGCGTCGGCTCGGGACAACGAATTGAGAGGCTCGCGCAGACGTCCTGCGGGAAGCAACTGGTCTCGTGCGTCTTCGGGAGTAACCAGCACGATGTCGAAATCACGTTCCAGGGCACGGTGCTGGAAGCCGTCATCCAACAGATGAAGCTGCGGACCGAAACGCTTTTCCGCGAAACGTCCGGCTTCAAAGCGATCTTCCCCCACGATTACCGGCACACTTAAACGCCGGGCCAGAAGCAAAGGCTCATCACCAAAGTCTCGAGACGAGCCCGCTGGATCCACTTGCGCTATGCCAGGTTTCTGGCGTCCGTAACCGCGAGAGAGGATGTCGAATGCGATTGCACGGGACTTCAGCAATTCGCCCAAGAGCAGCACGAACGGAGTCTTGCCAGAGCCTCCTACCGACAAGTTGCCGACGCTTACCACGGGACCCTGCAGGCTTCGCGCGGAAATGACGCCGCGGTCGTAGAGCGTGTTACGCGCTCGCACACCTGCTCCGAATATGGAGGACAAGAGGTTCATTTTCCGTGGTCGCAATAAAGTTGTCACTTGCCGGACGGGTTCCTTCGACTTCGCTCAGGACAAGCTGCGACCCGTCCCCACACGATCACCAGCGGACGCCAACAGTTGTTCTAACGCTTGCATCGTTCTCTGCGTTGCCCCCATTTGCGCTTGCAGAGTTTCCGCGGCACGGCGGCCCAGCGCAACCCTTTCGGTTGGGTTGGAAATGAGTTCCATGAAGGCAAGCGGAAGACTGGCTGGATCGACCACACGAATGGCATCGCGACTTTGAAATAAGCTTACACTGTCGCGAAAATTCTCGGTGTGGGTGCCCACCACGGTGGCCACTCCCTGCAATGCGGGCTCGATGATATTGTGTCCGCCGCGGGGAACAAGGCTGCCGCCAACGAATGCCACATCGGCGAGCGAGTAAAGGGCTGCGAGTTCGCCAATCCGATCGATCAACAGGACTCCGCCGACAATCGGATCGCCGCCCCACAGAGAACGTCGCCAGTAGCGGATTCCAAGTTTTTCGAGCAACTCAGCGACTTCGGCGAAACGCTCCGGATGGCGCGGCGCAAGAACCATGACGGCGTGAGGATGGCTAGCTAGAACGCTCATGAAGGCCTGCAGGAGAAGCGGTTCCTCGCCGTCGACGGTGCTGCCACAAACAATCACCGGCCCGGTGGTGGCCTGTTGGAATGCTGCGCGCAGGCTGGCGACGATCGCCGGTGCAGCCCGCGCAGGTACGTCAAACTTCAGGTTGCCAGTTACACGGACTTTCCCCGCGGGAGCGCCAATTTCCTCGAGTCGATTAGCGTCTTCTTTGGTCTGAGCCAGGAAAAGATCCACCTGTTGCAGAACTCCGATCAGCAAACTTCGAAAGCGCCGGTATCCGGGCCGGGAGCGGTCCGAGATGCGAGCGTTCACTATGGCAATCCGCGCGCCGCTGGCGTGAGTGAGCCGCAGAAAGTTTGGCCAAAACTCGGTCTCCGCGATCACCACCAACTCCGGCTGTAAGCGACGCAAGTACGGTTTGATGGCAAATGCGAAATCGAGCGGGAAGTAAAAAACATTCTCAGCGCCAAAGCGACTCCGGGCCAGCTTCTGACCGGTATCCGTGGTTGTCGAAACAACCACTCGATATTGCGAAAACCGCTTGCTAAGTTCGGCGACTAAACCGCTGATCGCCAAAACTTCGCCTACAGACACGGCGTGAATCCATATTACGGGCTGCGCGGGCTGCATCACCAACCGCTCAGGAATCCTTCCCAAGCGTTCGCTGAAGCCGGCGCGGTACTTACCGTGGCGCAGTCTTTGCAGCAGCCAATAGGGTAAGCTCAGCAGCAGCCCCGCCGCCAGCAGCGCACTGTAGATTAAATACATGGAGGAAGAAAACATTCTACCTGCACCCTTACCTCCGAAGGCACCACGGCTCAAGAAGGTTGCATCCTATAATCGATCATCATGTTCTGCGCGTTTACAAATCCTTCGCGGATGCGAATGGTAGCCGTAGTTTCTGTGCTACTGCTTTCGGTCGTTTGCCTGGCGGCGAAGCACTTTGTTATGCCCGCAGCCCAGCCTGCGAAAAGCTATCCCGCACACGACGAGCACTCCAGCGAAGCCGTTACGCTCGCGCTTGATCCTTACGATATGGCCGACAAGGCAAGCATCTTTTCGGTCCACTACAACGATGTCGGCCTCATGCCCATATTCGTCGTGATTACGAACGACGGGGGTCAGGCGGTTTCGTTGTCTGGGATGAAGGCGGAGCTCATCACTGCCGACCGGAGCAAAATTCCGCCGGCGACAGAAGACGATATTTACCGGCGCATCGCCAAGCCACCAGGAAACATCTCCCCCAATCCGCTGCCCTGGCCCAAGAAGGCGAAGGGCAGCGTGAGCAAGGATGCGATGGAGGAGATTCAGAACGCTGAGTTTGCCGCCAAAGCGGTTGAACCCCACGGCACCCAATCCGGGTTCATGTTCTTTGACGTGTCCGGGATTTCTGCACCGCTTGCAGGAGCGCGCTTTTATTTGACTGGTGTGCGCGATGCCAAGGGGAATGAATTGATGTATTTTGAGGTCCCGTTGGAAAAATACTTGAGTGCGCCGGCCAAGCCAAATTAATTCGCGCACTGTAATCGGTGCGACCCTCCTAAACGACGCTCATTGACCTTTATAATCGCTTGATATGGCCACCACGCCGGAGACTTCCGTAGCGGCGCGTGCCAAGTACGAGCCCGTGATCGGGTTGGAGGTTCACGTCCAACTTTTGACCGTGTCGAAGATTTTCTGCTCGTGCTCCACGCGTTTTGGCGATCCGCCTAATACCAATGTTTGCCCGGTTTGCCTGGGCCTTCCCGGCGCTTTACCGGTGCTGAATCGCAGAGCGGTGGATTTCGCCGTGCTGGCGGCCATGGCCTTGGGCTGCCGCGTTAACCAGACTTCCATTTTCGCGCGCAAGAACTATTTTTATCCGGACTTGCCTAAGGGCTATCAGATTTCGCAGTACGATAAGCCGCTGGCCGAGTTCGGCGGGATCGAAATTGTGACTGCTGCGGGAGCGAAGAAGATCGGCATCACTCGCCTGCACCTCGAAGAAGATGCGGGCAAAAGCCTGCACGAAGGCTTTGCCGATTCCGAAGAGACTACAGCCATCGACCTGAACCGCAGCGGAGTGCCGCTGATTGAAATTGTCAGCGAGCCCGACATCTCGTCGCCGGCGGAAGCGTATGAATACCTCACCCGCTTGAAGGAAATCATCCTCTACACCGGAGTCAGCGATTGCAATATGGAAGAGGGATCGCTGCGTTGCGATGCCAATGTGAGCGTGCGCCTCCGCGGCCAGAAACAGTTCGGCACTAAGACAGAGATCAAGAACGTAAATTCCTTCCGCTTCATTCGCGAAGCGCTGGAGTATGAGATTGATCGTCAGATCGAAATTGTCGAATCCGGGGGAACGATCACGCAGGAGACTCGACTCTACAATTCGACCGAAGGCAAGACTTACGGCATGCGTTCGAAAGAACAGGCGCACGACTACCGGTATTTCCCCGAGCCCGACCTTTTGCCGCTTGTCGTAGATGAGAAGTGGCGAGCGGAAATTCGCGCCGGCCTGCCCGAACTGCCCGAGGCGCGCCGCAAGCGGATGATTGCCGATTACGGCATTACCGATTACGATGCGCAAGTGCTGACCGCCACGAAATCGTTTGCCGATCAGTTCGAGGCGGCTGCGAGGGCGGCAAAGAATCCCAAGCGCGTGGCACATTTGGTGCAGAGCGAGCTGATGGGACGATTGAAAGCAAAGGGTCTCGAAATTGAACGGTCCCCCATTTCCATGAAAGGCGTGGCGTTGTCGGCAGATCTGGTGGAAAGCGGCGCGATCTCCGGCAAGATGCTCAAGGATTTATACGACCTGAGCTTCGAACGCAACCAGGACTTCGGCGCCGTTTACGAAAAAGAAAAGCCGCAGCAGATTACGGATTCTTCGGCAATCGAAAAGATCATTGACGAAATTATCGCGGCCAATCCCAAGCAAGTCGAGCAATATCGGGCAGGCAAGAAGACGGTCGTAGGATTTTTCGTCGGCCAGGTCATGAAAGCCTCAAAGGGACAGGCGAATCCGCAGATGGTCAATGAACTCCTGACGAAGAAGCTTGAGAGCTGATAGGCATGTTCAAGAAGATTCTCATTGCCAATCGGGGAGAGATTGCGGTGCGCGTGATCCGCGCATGCCGCGAACTTGGCATCACGTCGGTTGCGGTTTATTCCGACGTCGATCGGTCCTCGCTGCACGTTCGCAACGCGGATGAGGCCTATCATATCGGGCCTGCTGCGGCTTCGGAATCTTACTTAAACTTCGGCAAGATCCTGGACGTTGCGAAACGAAGCAACGCGGATGCGATTCATCCCGGGTATGGGTTTCTTTCCGAGAATGCCAAGTTTGCCGAGGCATGCAAGCAGGCGGGTGTGAAGTTCATCGGACCCACCTCGGCCGCGATGGAAATGATGGGATCGAAAACTCGGGCCCGCCAGGAAATGGAAAAAGTTGGCATTCCGTTCGTGCCCGGAACTTCCAGAGGGCTGGAGTCGGCGGAGCAGGCCAAGCAGGTGGCCGCGAAGATTGGCTATCCCGTGATGCTGAAAGCGGCGGCCGGCGGCGGCGGAAAGGGCATGCGTCTGGTGCATATGGCCGACGAGCTGAAACCGGCACTGGAAGCCGCGCAGAGCGAAGCCGAGCGGGCGTTTGGCGACCGCGAAGTGTACATCGAAAAAGCAATCATCAATCCGCGTCACATCGAGATGCAAGTGCTGGCGGACGAGCACGGCAACACGGTTTATCTGGGCGAACGCGAGTGTTCGATACAACGCCGGCATCAGAAGGTGTTGGAGGAGTCTCCATCTCCAATCGTGGACGCTGATATGCGGAAGCGCATGGGCGAGGTCGCGGTCCGAGTGGCCGAGGCGGCGGGCTACACCAACGCAGGCACGGTCGAATTCCTGGTCGACGAGGACAAGAATTTTTATTTTCTTGAAATGAACACGCGCCTGCAGGTCGAGCATCCCGTGACCGAACTCATCACCGGACTAGACCTGGTACATCTGCAGATTCGCATTGCGACCGGCGAGAAGCTGCCATTCCGGCAAGAAGACATTCGGATCCGCGGGCACGCTATTGAGTGTCGCATTTACGCGGAGGATCCCGACAACAATTATTTCCCGAGCCCGGGAAACATTACCCTTTTGCTGCTGCCTTCAGGACCCGGCATCCGCGTGGACAGTGGCATGTACGAAGGTTGGACGGTTCCCATCGATTACGATCCTCTGCTGGCCAAGCTGATCGGCTACGGAACAAACCGGACGCAGGCAATCTCGCGCTTAACGCGCGCGCTGCATGAATACTTCGTGGGTGGCATCAAGACCAACCTCTCGTTGTTCCGTCGCGTTCTGACCGACGCGGAATTCCAGGAGGGAAAACTCGACACCGGCTACCTGGATCGATTGCTGAAATCTAAGCCTCCCGAGGTGCGGGGCGGACATCCGGAAGTGGCGGCCATTGCCGCGGGGATATTCGCGATCCTGGATCCGGCTTCGGCTCCAGCCGGCAACGGAAACTCATTTCCGAAAACTGTGAATGGAACTGCCGCGTCGGGTTGGAAGAGGGCGGCACGAGTAGAAGCTCTGGGTTAAAAAAGCATGCGAACGACTTGCCATTTCTCATGATGTACGACGTCACTATCGACGGAAAAGATTACCGGCTCGAACTCGAGCGGGCAGACGCAGGCTGGCGATGCCAGTTGGATGGTCGCGAAATCCAGATGGACGCCGTACTGGCCCGGCGCGATGTGCTTTCGGTCTTGATCGGCGGGAAAGCGTATGAGATCAAGCGGGAACGCGCTGCGACAGACATGCATCTGTGGGTTGGCAGTGTCCGCTACCTTGCGGAATTGCGTGATCCAAGATCGCTGCGCGGACGGAGAGGCGCAGGCGCGGATGAAAAAGGACCCAAAAAACTGCTAGCACCCATGCCCGGCAAAGTGGTGCGCGTGCTCGTTGGTGAAGGGCAGGCGGTTGAAGCGGGGCAAAGCATTTTGGTTGTGGAAGCGATGAAGATGCAGAATGAGATCAAATCGCCGAAGAAAGGGACGGTACAAAAAATTGTGGCCACCGAAGGCGCAAACGTAAACGCCGGGGACGTCCTGGCGATTGTGGAGTGAGACTTCTTAACGTTCGGACTCTCGGGCTCTGGATCGCTAATTGCCAAATGCTAAGTGCTGTTATTTCGCCGTTCCGCTGCCTTCCAGCACTTTTTCCGCGTAGTAATTCTCCACCTTGGCCTGATCGCGCAGAACCTCATAGTAGGCTGCCTTGAGAAGTTGTTCCCGGCGATCGCGGAGTTGGGAGCGGATTGCCTCCTGCACTCGAGGGTCGGACAATTCGCGTTGTCCCGCGCTCTCCTTCGCAATCAGTTTCACAAGGCGGAAACCAATTAATTGCTTGGTCATCGGATTGATCACGGTGATGACGGAGCTGTACTGGCCGGGCTTCAACTTGGTGACAGCGTCGCGAGTGACAGGGTCGGTGTTTTTCAATGATGATTCCGGCGTAAAGCCCAGGTCTCCGCCGTTTCCTGAAGTCTCCGTGTCCTCGGAATAGTTCATGGCCAGCGTGCCGAAGTCATCCCCGCTGTCCAAGCGATTCACCAGCATCTGAATTTTCTTACGCGCATCCGCCTCGTTCTGCGCCTTGTCATTCTTCAGGTTGTGGACCTGAGGATTGGGCACTGTGGTCACGAAAATTTGCGCCAGATGATACTGAGGCTCGACTAAGTTGAACTCGGCTTTATGCGCGTTGTAGTAATTGGAGACGTCCTGGTCGGAAACGTTGATCTTCGATGTGACCTCTTTGTTCAGAACCTTGTCGACGGTAAGCGATCGGCGCAAGTCGCGCTTGAAGTCGTCGAGCGTGAGTTTCTTCTGCTTCATGCGGGCGTCAAACTCTTCTTTGGTATAAGGCGACTTGATCTCATTCAGCTTGCGTTCGACTTCGTCGTCAGTCGCAAGCAGGCCGAGTTTTTCCGCGCGCCGCATCAGGATTTCGTTATCAACAAGTTCGCGCAAAATACTAAGTCGCAGGCTGGTAGCCTGTTCCCCCACGGGTTGCTGCTGGGAGCCAGCGGTTTGGTTTTCGTAGTACTTCTCGACGTCGGCGCGGTAGATCTTGCGGCCATCGACGGTGGCTGCAACATCGTCCCCCTGCAGCTTGGTCCCGCAACCCATGCAAAAGACAAGAAGTAAGACCGCAAGCAGGACTGGCAAGAAGAGACGAAATAGCGAATTAGTCTTCAATAGATCCTCGTGGCATTTACTTGGTAGATGGTTGCGACGCGCTTGAAGCGGAGGCTGGAGAGTGCGACGGCGCCGGCACTCCAGCCTGCTCCAACGCGCGGTCAAGGGCAGCCCGCACTTCGCTAACGGGAAGCGCTCCATCCATTTCCTGGCCGTTCACGAACAAGGTCGGCGTCGCATTCACGCCCACACCCTCGGCTTCGTGCATCGAAGCCTTAATTGCATCCTCATTCTGCGCCTTGACACACGCCTGGAGTTTGCCCTGATCGAGGTTATGTTTCTGCCCTTCTTCGAGGGTCAAACGGTCGAGCGCGGCGAACTGAGCATCGCGTCCCTTTTCTGAATTCACTTCGCGCTGGTTGGCATGAACGTGGTCGGCGAATTCCCAATAGGCATCGTTGTTTTGCGCTGCCAGGCAGTTGGCATCCACGGCAGCGTGAGTGGCCCAGGGGTGAATCTCCGCCAAGGGATAATCCTTGTAGACGAATTCCACGCGGTCCCCGTATTCCTTCAGCAGTCCGGGGAACAGCGTCTGGTGCATGCGGGAGCAGAAGGGACACTGAAAGTCATCGAAGTTCACCACGACCACTTTGGCATCTTTGTTGCCACGCGTGGGGCGTCCGTTCAGGTCGATCTTTTTCATGGCCTCCGCGTAGGGATCCTTGGTCAAGTCCAGCTTGGTCATTCGAACCAGAGTCTTGCCATCCTTGGACAGGAGAAAATCGTAAATTTGTTTCTTGCCCTCGCCTTCCATGGTGATGGTCACGGAATCATAGTTCGCAAAATCACTGGGGTGGGGCGGGCCAACCGAAATGTTCACGCCCGCGGGAACGTTGTAAGTTGCGCGCACTTGGCGCTCGATTTTCTGGATGAGATCGGAAGGCACCGGCGCCAACTGCGCAGAACACCCCAGGCAAACAAGCACTAGAACAAGGATCGAACGTCGCAATAACGTCACTAAGAACCGCCTGTACATTGGGAATAAACACCGATTATCTCATACGGAAACACCGATGGGCCGTCATGCGGGCTTTCACGCACATTCAAAAGCGGTGAAGTGTCCGCCAATCAAGCCTTGCGGGAAAGTTGTTCCGCCGGTAGTAAAGAGTTCATCGAGCCGGAGCGGAAACCCTCGAGGTCAAGAGTTACGAACTTGAAACCGAGAGCCTTGAAGATGCGGGTGAATTCCGCCGCCATTTCGGGACTGAGAGCGCGAGGCAGTTCGGCCTTGGCGACTTCGATGCGAACGATTTCGCCGTGATGACGCACGCGGAACTGTCGAAAACCCAGCACGCGGAGAGCGTCTTCGCCGTGCTCGACCGTATTGAGTGCCTCGCGTGTGACCGGGCGTCCATATTCGATACGCGAAGACAGACACGCCGAAGCCGGGTTATCCCACACCCGCAAGTTGGCGTTGCGGGCCAGTTCTCGAATTTCCTGTTTGGTCAATCCAGCATCGAGCAGTGGAGCGGCAACATGATGCTGGCGGGCGGCAATTTGACCGGGACGAAAGTCACCCTGATCGTCAACGTTGACTCCGTAAGCGATCGAGTCAAATCCGTGAGTGGCGCGAAAAGTTTCCATCACCGTAAACAATTCATCCTTGCAATGAAAACAGCGGTTGCCGTCGTTGCGAACGTATTCGGGCCGGTCGAGTTCGCTGGTGGGGATGACTTCGAGCGGAATATCTTGCTCGCGGGCAAAAGCGATCGCCTCGGTGAGGTGGGTGCGAGCTAGACTGGGTGAGTCGGCGATTACCGCCAGCATGCTGGATCCAAGTACGCGATAGGTAGCCCAGGCGAGGAATGCTGAATCCACACCGCCGGAATAGGCGACGAGCACGCGACCTAAGGTGCGAATTCTGGCGTCGAGCGCATCCCGCTTGGCGGCAGTGGTGGCGGCAACATCCATGTAGATATCCTAATACGCCAAACCCTCGGGCGGTAGGAGCGGGAAGAAGAAGTCAGTTTTTGCTGTAAAGTAGGATCTCGATCCCCGCAAAATCGTGTTTCTCGACCCTGGAGTAAGCGTTCTGGAGCAGTTTCGAGAGTTCGATCGTCCTCGCATCAGGCAAGCGTGCCTCAGTCTCTGCATAAGTGAGGACGAGCCAAGCCCGTGAATACTGGGGAATCGAGCGTTCGATTTCCGCGTCGTTCGGCTTTTCGACAAAATCGAGGAATGTAAGCCGATCGCCGTGGCGCGGATAAAGCACAACCGGAGCGGCGGACGCAGGCCCCACTACGGAATGATAAAATTCGTAAGGCATGCGCCCCATGGGGACGTGAAACAGCAGGGCATCGCCGGGCTGGGCGTGGGTCAGCAAGTAGTAGGTCGCAGCTCGCCAGTCGTCGCGTTGAATGTCCAGGTCCTGTTTGTAATAGTCGGCAGTTCCCCGAAAGGAAAGAATAAGCACAACCAATAGAGCCGGCAGGATTAGGGAAGTACGACGAAGGTGGATAATTCCACAAGCGGCAAGTAGTAAAAGCGCGGGCAGGCAAAAAATAAAATATCGCGGAACAAAAAGTGGCTTAAGCAACGAAAGTCCCAACGTGCAAAGTAGCGGGAAGAGGAGCCAACACAGAAGAAAACGGTAACGCCAAGACTCCCACGGTACCCGCCGCGTTGTTCGTGTTTGCCAAACCGGAAGCAGCGCTGCCATGCAGGCACCTGCGTACGCGAGCAGCAACAGCGGGCCGCCGTTTCCGCTAAGGTGCAGCGCAAATACCCAAAGATCCCTCACGCCGGGGCGTTGTACCCAGCGCAATGGCCCTGTCCCAGTTGTCAGAACGAACGCGAGCACTGGCGACACTAGCAGCGCGATCCAGCGCCAGTCGTCTTTGACCTTGGCTTGCGTCGGCGAAGCGGGTTTTCCATCATCGAGGAATCTGAGGGAAACCCACTGTGCGACGAAAAGCAGTCCGGAAAAGAACTGAGCGTAAACCGCCAAAACACTGCTGAGCACATAAACTTCGCGGTTGTGGCGCGTCGGCTCGCGAAGGCACTTCAGAAAATAGAAACTCGAAAGCAAGCAAAGCAGGACCATCAGCGAGTAGCTGCGCGCGTCTTGGGAATACTGTACGTGATAGGTGTTGACAGCGAGCAGGGCAGCCGCGAGCAGGGCGACTCGTGAATCAAAGAGATAGCGGCCCAGCAGGTAGATCAGCGGAACAGACGCAATGGCAAAGAGAACCGAAAGAGACCGGACGAAAAACTCGCTGCCTCCAAAATGCAACCAATAATGAAGAAGAAGGTAATACAACGACATGTTGGCTTCGCGCCGCCACAGAATGCGAGCAAAGTTATACCAATCCAGCCGCGCAATCGCGACACTTACTCCCTCATCGAACCACAAGGACTTCGCAGCCAGCGAATGAAAACGAAGTACGGCTGCTACGGCGGTAACAATAGCGAGCAGGCCCAGTTCTAATGGCGAGGCACCCGCCTGGAGCGAGCGGGGCGAGCCTGTCGTGTTGTGGACACCAGTGCGGGGACCGTCTGCAGTCTTCACGATGGAGGTCCATGGTACCGCGAAAAGCGATCGCCGCCTGAGATCCCGACGGACCTAGAACAGCCTTTCTGCCCGCCGCAGATTTCCCAGCGATCCGAGGTTCGCCAGCGCAAAGGTGAACCGATACTGGTTCTCATTCCGTACCGAACCCAGGGCGAAACGGCGGAATTCCAGGCTTACTCCACAGCAATCCCAGTTGTATGAGCTTTGCACGGCCGCATACTGCAGAAATCCTAGTTTCGCATCGAAACCCACGTTGGTCGCAGCACTGAATCCTTGTTTGCCAGAGTGACCGTAGCCCAACAGAAGCCGGAACTGGTTGAACAGCTGTGGCCAGAAAATAATATTCGGGTCTGTGGTCGTATTGAACATACAAGTACTGCGAGCGCATTCGCCGGGAACTTGCAGATAGGCGTCGCCACCACCCACCGTAAACCTGCCGATGCGGTAGTTGGCAAATACCGTACTCGCATTTACGCCGCCGCGCACGAAATCGTAATCTACATCCCACTCGACATCGGTTCGCGCGCTGGTCTGAAGGCGCAGGCGCGAAATTAGGGGAGAAAGATGACGAGGCGCGGTTAAGAACGACGTGCCGGTTAAATCCACGGTGCTGGTAAAAACGTTGCTGCGTCCGGGCACCAGCGCCCCGCCGAAGGTCGGATCGATAAAGTATTTCTGCGCCAGTTCCCAGGTCACAATTTCCCGCACCGGGGATCCGGTGTCGCAAGGCGACTCCGTGGGTGCGCCTTGCCGCCCCCATGGGACGTGCGTGGGCACTGGCGCTCCTCCGATAAACAGGGAAGGCATTCCAGGTTTCCCGCAGTCTTCCGCTTGACCGGACTTGCGTTTCGCGTACAGGCGATTCACCACGCCATATTCGACTTCATTGGTATTGGTGAGAATGTCACGCTCATCAAAACGCAAAATGTTGGCGAAGTTGTTGATCCCCGTCGTGTAGTTATAAACCACGCGGGGTTCAATGACGTGTTTCCACTTGCGTCCCATCAACGCGCCATCAAAAACCCGGCTCAAGGCTGGTGGCCGCACTTCTACCGAGCCCTCCAAAGCCCGGCGATTGATGGGATCAGACTCTGCGGTCCCATTGGTTGCAAGTTGCTGTGTATAGCCAGTATCTCGCAGCCGGATTTCTGGACGCAGCGACCATCCACCGGCCTTGAGCGGGAGCGAGAAGCTCGGCTCCAAGTCAAAGCGCCCGACCAAGGTCGCGGTGCTGAAGCCAGGCTCGCTGCGGGAGAGCCCTTCGCCCGCCGCGTCATATGACCAATAAAAAGGCAAGTGCCACAGTGGTCGATCGACGCTTGAGACTTCAAAGCTGGGGGCATGAAGAATGGTGATGACGTCGCCGGCAGTCGTGCTTTCAAAATCCTGGTAGCGCTGCATCGAGAGGTTATAAGAGAAACCGCGCGTGGTGTTGGAGAGAAAGGCTTCGGACTTTACTTCCGAGTTCACGGCCTGCGTAAAGACATCATTGAAGGCCAGGCGAAAGACGAAGGAACTGAGATAATCGATGTTAGCGACACCGCGGAAGTTATGACTAAATGCGCTTTCAGCATTCAAACGCACCTCTTCCCCGCCCTGATTCACCGGCGGGTTACCGGTTCCCCGGTCGAGCACTTCAAAATAATTTAGATCGACAAAAGAGCTTTCACTGGGCTGAGCCCGAAATTCAGCCTGCGGGGCCCATCCCCGAGCCGAGAAATATTCCGCCCCGATGTGAGCGTCCATGCTGCGATTGATGGCCCAAAACAGCGACTCCCCGAGGATGGTCCCTTTTATGGAAGAGGTTCCGATGTTGGGAATTAGAAATCCAGACTGGCGCGGAATGCGCTCCGCCGGCAGCGTAGCGAATGGGAAATACAGAACAGGAATACCCTTTATGCCGAAGGTGCTGTGGTAGATCTTGGCGGTGCCGCCAACATTGACCACGACCTTGTTCGCATTAAATTGCCATCGGGGATGAGGGAACTCGCAGGTGGTCACAGTGCCGTCATAGACCATGTAATGATCGGGCCCGGTCTTTTCCACCACTTTTCCGGTGAAGAAAAAGGGATTCGAGGACGTCAGCATAAGCCGGCTTCCGCGCGTGCGCACACCGATGCTGCCAGTTACATTCTCAAATCGGCCGCTTTCGGCGCGGACGTTGTAGGTCCCATGGCTGGCTTGAATATGCTCGTCGTTGGGTCCTCCCTCGAGCACAACATGACCATCCGCCATAGCTTGGCCGGTGTCGGCGTTATAGGTGATTTCATCGGCGCGGAGAATGTATACGCCATAATGAATTTCCGCTTTGCCATGCAACTGGTAGATAGAACCGATCTTTTCCTGCGTAGTTGCGATTATCGTTACCTCTTCCTGGTTCGAAGCAGAGGGTGTATTGGGCAAGCCTGGCGCGCCAAGGGATGGGATTTTGGGAGCAAGCAACTGGCTGGTTACTAAGGAAGGCGCGAGTAGCAGATGACAAACCCATGCCGCCGTGATAAGGAATCGAGTGCGGGAAGTCATCGTCACGCGCGCGAACTCCCCGAGTGTGAGGTCCACGCTGGGGTATCGTGAAGTTAGCACGGTGTTGGCCTGAGAGGCAAAGTGATTGGCATTCCGATCAACGTTCGTAGGTGGAGAAACCCTGGCTTCGGAAATGAAATCAAAGTTTCAACCCGATATTGATTCTCGACTGATCGATCCTGAAGCATACGATGCCAGCGAACAACGCTTTGCCGCCAGCGTCGAGGAAAAACCTGCGCCTCCACGGTTCGTGGCGGATGCTATGCAAGACTCGTCAACCGATCAGCAGACTCGGGATACTTCGTCGCAGGTTGGAGGAGCAGAGCTGGGAACGGTCGAGTCGGACTCAATCGGACCGCTTGAACCGGTCGCGCAATGCACATCGCCGCAAAGCGAACTTCAAGATTCCGATGCGTGGCGCCACGAAGTGGCGGCTCGATTGAACAACTACCGGGCTCGCCGGCGTCCCCGCGCGCCGCGTTACCCGTCGTTGCAGCTGAAGTTTGATCCTCCCGAGTCAACGTGGACCGCTGAACCGGCCGCCATTCAGCCTGCACCAGCCGCATATCCAAACCGATTGGCGGTTGCAACCCAAGATGCTGTCGCGGTGCCCCAGAAAGACCCACCGTTACAGCCGGGAACGGATGACGCTGAGCCTCTAAACCAGTTGGATGCCGGAGCCAGGATTCTTGAGTTTCCTCGCTCGGCGGTTTCGCCTCCACCGGTTTTGTATGAACTCGCTGAGCCCGTCTGGGACAGCCCGCGTATCCTCGAAGTGCCGGAGCTCCTGCTTCCTCCGCCGGCGCTCGGTGGCATCCTGATTGAGTCGGTCGAAGAACCGGCAAAAGAACGGCGGCCCGGGTTCGAATTGCCCTTGCAGGCGGCCGCTATGTCGAGGCGAGTCTTGGCCGGCGCCATAGACGCCGTGCTGGTGATTTCCGCGTTCGCGACCTTTGCTTATATTTCTTCTCGGGTTACGCCGATCACACTGCCGTTGCAACAAGTGGCCGGAGTGTCAGTGATTCTGGCGGCTGTGTTCTGGAGCGCCTATCAATACCTTCTTCTGGTGCACGCTGGGTCCACCCCGGGGCTGAAACTCGCGCGCCTGCAACTGAGCCAGTTTGATGGCACTGCAGCTCCGAGGAGAACCAGACGTTGGCGAGTGCTCGCTTCCGTGTTGTCAGGGTTATCGCTGGCGCTGGGCTACGCCTGGTGCTTCCTTGATGAGGATCGGCTTTGCTGGCACGATCGCATTAGCAGAACTTATATGGCGCCCAAACCGCGTTCGCCACGTCCATAGACGAATGGGGACAGCTACCTCCCGGCCGTCCATAATCGGCGCGAAGGTAGGTGCTATCCCTGTCTTCTTGAGTGGAGTTGCTGTCGCGAAGCGACGGCAACGCAGTCAAAGGACCCCCGAGCAAGTTTATCCGAGTGTCACCGCCGCAGGGAGTTCTCCCGGTGCCAGTAGCGCCGGAAACGCCCTTTTGCGTTTCCAGTGGTCCGGACATCTTCTGGGTCCTTCGACTTCGTGACTGCTGCGCTATGCGCAGCAGGCACTACGCTCAGGATGACAAATTTAAAATCGAACTCTGGTGATTCAATCCAGTCCTCGCGACCTGGGGTTGGATTTCCCCTGCACCGGCCACAGAATTCGCCTCCTCCACTGTGCTAAATTCGTAGACTTACGTTTTCCGGCATTTCTTAATGTCCACATCGATCCCAAGCATCCGGCGCCCTGCGGTGAAGGTGTTCGTCGCCACCACGGTGATGCTGACCTTCATCTCTTTCTGGCGGGCGGCGGCTATTGTTCTTGCCGATCTGGCTTCTTCGGCTTACTACGCCGGCGGTGATGCTGAGAAAGTCATCGGCAAAAGCGCCCCCTGGTTCATCCTCGCGGTCATGTTGTTCAGCTACTGCGTCCGCGCCCTCTATATCGAGTCCAGCAGCATGTTTGTGCGCGGCGGCGTGTACCGAGTGGTCAAGGAAGCCATGGGCGGCACGCTGGCGAAGTTTTCGGTCTCGGCCTTGCTGTTCGACTACGTGCTCACCGGCCCCATCAGCGCGGTTTCGGCGGGGCAGTATCTCGCGGGATTCATCGAAGACATCGGCAAATATGTACACCACCCCCCGGTTTTTTCGGAAGATCACTTCTCCGCGGGCTTTGCCATTCTCATCGTGCTTTATTTCTGGTGGAAGAACATTCAGGGCATGCATGAATCTAGCGAGAAAGCCCTGCAGATCATGATCGTGACCACGGTGATGGTTGTGATTCTGATCATCTGGTGTACTATCACGGTTTTTAGCGCGCCCGTACATTTGCCGCCGAACCCCCTGCATCCGGGAGTTGTGAAGCTCACCAAAGAATCCCTGGGTTGGCTGTACGGAACCCGGATCAGTCAGCTCACCCTGATCATCCTCTTCGTTGGATTCGGACACTCCGTGCTGGCCATGAGCGGTGAGGAAACGCTGGCTCAAGTCAACCGCGAGATCGAGCATCCTAAGCTGAAGAATCTGGAAAAAACAGGCTTAGTTATTTTCATATACAGCCTGCTGTTTACTTCGCTGGTCTCGTTTTTCGCGGTAATGATTATTCCGGATGGGGTTCGACACGAGTACTTCGCCAACCTTATCGGTGGCATTGCGATGTACCTTGTCGGCCCCACAGTGCTGAAACTCTTCTTCCACGCATTCGTGGTACTGGTCGGCGTGCTGATTCTGGCGGGGGCGCAAAATACTTCGATCGTAGGTGCGAATGGTGTCTTGAACCGCGTGGCCGAAGACGGCGTCCTCACCGAATGGTTCCAAAAACCGCAAAAAAGATTCGGTACCAGCTATCGCATCATCAACTTAATTGTCGGGCTGCAGTTGCTGACCATCATTCTGAGCCGAGGCAATGTTTACGTGCTGGCAGGACTATATGCCTTCGGGGTGATCTGGAGCTTTGCCCTGAAGTCGCTGGCAGTCCTGGTTTTACGCTACACGGAGCCCGAGAATCGCCAATGGAAAGTGCCAGGGAATTTTCATATCGGCGGCCGTGAAGTGCCGGTGGGCCTCATTCTGATCTCTGCAGTGCTGCTGATTACAGCGTTGGTGAACCTGTTCACCAAGTCCGAAGCCACGATCGCCGGGGTCACGTTCAGCGCGGTGTTCTTTGCCATTTTTAGTTACTCCGAGCACCGCGTCGCCAAAGAACGGCATGGCAAGCCGGAGAATCTGGATCAGTTCCGGGTATACGGCAACCAGGAGCTAGGATCCGGCGCTCTCGGCGTTAGGCCGGGAAACATTCTGGTTGCGGTTCGCGATCCTAGAAATCTCTATTATCTGCGCGATGTCCTCAGAAATACCGACACCACCCGCCAAGACGTGGTCGTGATGACCGCTCGCCTCTACCATCGCGAGCATTCTTTCAGCGGCAGCGCAGTCATCGACGCCTCGCAAGTCTTCGATCATTATGAGCAGGAGTTGTTCACCGCCGCCGTCGCGGTCGCGGAAAAAGAAGGCAAGCCGGTTTCGCTGCTTGTAGTCCCGGCTACCGACGTCTTCGAGGCCATCGTGGTCACCGCCCAACGCCTGGACTCGAGCAAGATTGTCTGCGGCCTCTCCAACAAGCTCACCCCCGACGAACAGGCCAAGTTCCTAGGGGACGCGTGGGAACGTCAGCCCGAACCCCGGCCACGTTTGATTCTGGAGATACACGAGCCCAACGGAAAAGTCCGCGAATATCTGCTTGGGCCCCACGCCCCGCGTATGCGCCCCCAGGATCTTGAACTCATGCACCAAGTGTGGCTCGACATTACATCCGATCCCAAATACTGTGGTGCCCACCACTATCATGTTGTCGCTCTGGCACTCGAAGAGTTACGCCGCGAATTGAATAGCGACCAGCGGGCAGAGATATTGGCGAAATTACTGGACGAAATGCACAGAGATGAGGCACCGAAGAGTGAGAGCTAGACGTTTGGGCAGCCAAACTCACTTGAGAACGGCGGCTGAAGTCCCATTTGTTTGGGAGCTTTGCGATATGACTGAAGCCATATCCTGATACGAACCTCAGTCTCCTGCTAACATCATTTGGTGAATCCAAATTCTCCGGTCCGCGTGCGTTTTGCGCCTTCCCCAACCGGCCATCTGCATGTGGGCAACGCCCGCACGGCCCTGTTCAACTGGCTCTTTGCCCGCCAGAAGCGTGGAACCATGGTGTTGCGTATCGAGGATACCGACGTCGAACGCAACGAGGCGCGCTTTGAAGACCAACTTATCGGCGACTTGAAATGGTTGGGCCTCGACTGGGACGAAGGTCCCGGTGTTGGCGGTCCCTACGCGCCCTACCGTCAATCCGACCGTCTGGACCTCTATCGCGAACACGCCGAGCGTCTGCTGAACGAACACAAAGCGTATTTGTGCTTTTGCTCAGAAGACGATCTGCAGAAAGAACGCGACAAAGCCTTAGCGGAAGGCGGTCAGCCAATCTATTCAGGCAAGTGTCGAACGATTGATCCCGACGAAGCCAAGCGCCGCCGTTCCGCTGGTGAATCCTGCGCTATCCGGCTGCAGATTCCCGAGCACCCCATTCGCTTTCACGACATCGTGCACGGCGATGTCGAATTCTCGAACGAAGTCGTGAGCGATCCCATCATTCTGCGTTCGAATGGCATGCCAGTCTACAACTATGTGGTGGTGATTGACGACGCACTGATGAAGATCACGCACGTTATCCGCGGCGATGATCATCTCTCCAACACGCCAAAACAAGTGGCGCTGTACGAGGCGCTGGGCTGGCCGGTGCCGGAATTTGCCCATCTTTCCACGATTCTCGGCGCTGACCGCGAACGGTTGTCGAAGCGCCATGGCGCCACCTCGATTGCCAACTTCCGCGACATGGGCGTTTTGCCGGAGGCGCTGGTGAACTATCTGGCACTGCTGGGTTGGGCTCCAACGGGAGGTACGCGGGAAATCTTTAGCATTCAGGAGCTGGTGAAAGAGTTTTCCCTGGAGCGGATCACGCCGTCTGCAGCCGTCTTTGATATGGAAAAGTTGTACTGGCTGAACCGGCAGTACATCAAGACTTGGCCCCCCGACCAACTCAGCGCCATTGGAGTATGGTTTTTCGCCAAGGCCGGATTGATCGAGTACAGTGAGGCTGCCTGGCTGAGTTCCCATAGGATTCCGATCGTTCAGGTGAGCAACGACTTGCGAAGCTGGTTGTCGCAAATTGTGGGACTGTTGGCGCCGTACGTGGATCGCCTCGAGCAACTGCCAGAGAAAGCATCTTTCATCTTCAACTACGACGCGAAAGCTGCATTGGCCGCGCCGGATAATGCTGAAGTTCTCGGTTGGCCAAACAGCAGCGCAGTATTCGCCGGATTCATCGTCAAGATTCTGGCAGATGAATTGGCCAGCGCAGGTCAACTAACACCGGAGCAGTTCAAAAAAATCATCAACGAAGTGAAAGCGGAAACCGGAGCTAAGGGTAAAGAACTATTCCATCCCATCCGCATCGTGATCACGGGCTCGCATTCCGGGCCGGATTTCGACCGGCTGATTCCCATCCTCGAAGCCGGCAGCCATCTGAAATTGCCCAAGCATGTGCTAAGCGTGCGCGAGCGAGTCGAAGCATTCGCCAAGGCCCAAGCGAACAATTAGGCGACGAACTTTCATTGATCGGATCCGATCTCTTAAACTCAGCTACAGGATCCACGGAACCATGGCCGGGATTTTTATTTCAAAATAGCTTCTAACGCCACTCTCAAATCGGGTTTCTGGAAGACGTAGCCACTAGTAATTAGCTTCGTTGGCTCGACCCGTTGGCTGGCCAGCAAGAGTTCGTCGCCCATTTGCCCGAATACGAGGCGGGCGGCAAAAGCGGGCATGGGAAAAATCGCTGGACGCGATAGCACCGAGGCGAGCGTCTTGGTGAACTCCGCGTTCCGCACCGGATTGGGTGTGACCACGTTGACGGGTCCTTGCAGCGCCTCGGTCTTGATGACGCGCTGGACTGCGCCCACCAGATCATCGATATGCACCCAACTCCACCACTGGCGTCCGTTGCCCATGTTGCCGCCCACGCCCATGCGGAAGGGCGGCAGCATCTTTTGCAATGCGCCACCGGACCCGCTGAGGACCAAACCAAAGCGCATTTGCACAGTGCGAATTCCGGCTTTCGCAGCGGGCTCGGCAGCCGCCTCCCACTCTCGGCAGACTTCAGGAAGAAAGCCGGTTCCCGGAGAACTCTCTTCGCGCAAGGTCTCATCGCCGCGATCGCCGTAATATCCGATCGCTGAGGCCGAAATCAGCAAGCGCGGCCGCTGCCTGGCCGCGGCCAAAGCCTCGGCTAAATTGCGAGTTGCCTGCACCCGGCTTTCACGAATGCGGCGCTTCTTGGCCTCCGTCCAACGGCCAACAATCGATTCGCCCGCGAGATGGATGACCGTGTCGAAGCCGGACACCGACTCAGGCGCGAGAAGCCGAGGCGGATCCCATGCGATCCGTTCATTGCCTGATGCGGCGCCGCGCACGAGGTGTGCGACCTCGTAACCACTCGTCCGCAACGCGGGCAGCAGAGCAGTGCCGATCAAACCAGAAGACCCGCTGACTAGAATCTTGCCAGGCATAAAATCAACACCAATCAACTTTATCAGTTTTGCAGATGCGCGGAACGGATCCGCAATGGCCGCCAGGGCTGTACAGACGTTGCTTGCAACGTCTCTTTCGCGGCTATAATCTTTCATGGCGACGCTGCGCGAACAGATCGCGACCACCGCCCTTACGGTGACCAAGTTCCGGGAGTTGTTGCGCACCATGCGCGCCAACCGGCCCGGCGACGATCTGGAACTGGTGCGCAAGGCGTACGAATTTTCCCAGAAAAATCATGCCGGCCAGACGCGCGCTTCTGGCGAACCCTATCTGGTCCATCCCCTCAGTGTTGCGCAGGTTTTAGCTGAAATGAAGATGGATGCGGTGGCCATTGCCGCCGGATTGCTGCATGACTCGGTCGAAGACACGTCTGTCACGATTGTTGACATACGCAAAGAGTTCGGCGAGCAGGTGGCGCATATCGTCGAAGGCGTCACCAAGATCAGCCAGATCGACTTCGCCACACGCGAGGAGCAGCAAGCCGAGAACCTCCGCAAAATGATGCTGGCGATGGTCGATGACATTCGCGTCGTCTTGATTAAACTTGCCGATCGATTGCACAACATGCGCACCCTCGAGCATCTCCCGCCAGAACGCCAGCAGAAGATTGCCAAAGAAACGCTCGAAATCTATGGTCCCATCGCCCACCGCCTGGGAATGGGCAAGATTCGTGGCGAACTCGAAGATTTGGGATTCCGCTATCTCGATCCCCTCACTCATCAACAAGTGCATGACGCCGTCGAAGCTCGCCGCAAGCAGGGCGAGCAATTTCTGGCGCGAGTTGGGCAAACGCTCAAAGATAAGCTGAAAGAGGCAGGAATCACGGCGGAGGTAGAGAGCCGGATCAAGCGTTTGTTTAGCATTCACAAAAAACTGGTACGGCAGAAAATCGGCGTGGACCAGGTCTACGACTTGTATGCCATGCGGGTAATCACGAAGTCATTGCAGGATTGCTACGCCGTGCTGGGGATCGTGCACAACGTGTGGCGGCCCGTGCCCGGAAGAATCAAGGACTTCATTGCCATGCCGCGGCCGAATTTTTATCAATCGCTGCACACCTCGGTGATTACCGAAGACGGGACACCATTTGAAGTGCAGATCCGGACAGAGGAAATGCACCGCATGGCGGAGGAAGGCATCGCGGCACACTGGAAGTACAAGGATGGCCCGGTCTCAGCGCAGGACGAACAAAGGCTGGCCTGGCTGCGGCAGGTGGTCGAATGGCAGCGTGACGTATCCGATCCCACCGAGTTCCTGTCGACTCTCAAAATCGATCTGTATCCCGAAGAGGTTTACACCTTCACTCCCAAAGGAAAAGTCGTCGTGCTGCCGCGGGAATCCACACCTATCGATTTCGCCTATACCATTCACACCGAAGTGGGCCACAGTTGTGTGGGCGCCAAGGTCAACGGGCGAATGGTGCCGCTGCGCCACAAGCTGCACAGCGGCGACATCGTCGAAATCATGACCCAACCGGGGCACAAGCCGAGCCGCGATTGGCTGGCTGCGGTCAAGTCGTCGCGCGCCCGAAATAAGATCAAGCACTGGCTCAACATTCATCAGCGCGAACGTGCCGTTGAAATCGGCCGCAAGCTGATTGAAAAAGAAGCGCGCAAATATCGGGTCGCGCTGAAAGAAATCAAGGACGAAGAGTTGCGCAAGGTCGCCTCCGACTACGGTCTCGGGCAGATTGACGATTTGATGGCCGGAATCGGATACGGCAAGTACTCTGCGCGGCAAGTGCTGGCGCGCCTGGCGCCGGCCTCGGCTGCGCCTGCCGCCGAAAGTGAAACGTCCGGCGGTATCGCCAGCGTGGTCCGCCGGGTTTTCGGTGGAGACAGCGGCAACAATGCCATCCGCGTCAAGGGTCATGGCGATCTGCTTGTCTATCGCGCCCGCTGCTGCAACCCTATCCGCGGCGAGGACGTGGTAGGTTACGTCACCCGGGGCAAAGGGGTCGCGGTTCATGCGGTGAATTGCCCGAACGTGGTGAACCTGCTGTATGAGCCGGAACGCCGCATCGATGTCGAATGGGCCCGCGATGAGGGAACACCAAGTTCCTATCCGGTAAAGCTTACGGTTTCTTGCGATGACCGTTTCGGCATGCTGAAGCAGATTACCGGCGTCATCAGCGACGCTAAAACCAACATCCGGGATATGCAGGTGCGCAGCTCGAATGGGCAAGCCAACATCGATGTGATTCTCGATATAGCAGACCTGAAGCATCTGGAAAACATCATCAATGGCGTGCGAAAGATTCCCGGGGTCCACGACGTACAAAGACTGCAGAAAGTCTAGTCGTTGGTCGTTGGTCAAACCCACTGCGAACTGAGGACTGTGAATGGTTCTGAATCCGTTTCATTTGACATCGTCTGCGCTCCTCTGCGTAAATCAACTGCGGCGAAGTTTCACTTTCTGGAGGATGGATGCGAGATGTCATCTCGACCAAAGAAGGCCCGCAGGCGATTGGACCGTATTCGCAGGCGATCCGAGCCAATGGATTCGTCTTTGTTTCTGGACAAGTGGCGATTGACCCGGCCACGCAGCAGGTGATCGGCGGCGACGTTGCCGCCCAGACGGATCGCGTGCTCAAGAACCTTTCCGCAATTTTGCACGCTGCGGGAACTGGGTTAGAGAAAGTCGTGCGCTCGACCGTGTTCCTGAAAAATATGGGAGACTTTGCCGCCATGAATGAAGTCTACGGACGCTATTTCAGCGCGACACCACCAGCCAGGTCTACGGTCGAGGTGGCGCGTCTGCCTAAGGATGTGCTGGTCGAAATTGATGTGATCGCATTGGCATAGATTTGGCAATTTGCGATTTCCAAGCTCCAATTTAGAATTCATGAGTTGAGCTCTTAGTCGGGATAAACAAATGGGAGAAAACTTAATGCTGAAAAGTGCGTGCCTGATTGTAATCGTTACGTTCGTAGTGACCGCCGTTTTTGCGCAGGGCGGTTCTGCCAAACCCAATACCAGCGCGCCCACGAAGGTTACCGGAGACGGGACCAAGGCGGTCGGTGGCCTCCAATATTGGGACATCAAGATCGGTACCGGATCGGTCGCGGTCGCGGGTCAAACGGTGAAGGTTCACTACACCGGATGGCTCACCAATGGCAAAAAATTTGACAGCTCCGTCGATCGCGGCGAACCGTTTACCTTCGAACTGGGTCGCGGGCAGGTGATCAAAGGTTGGGACGAAGGTGTAGCCGGCATGAAGGTCGGAGGCAAGCGGCAGTTGCGAATCCCTCCTGAACTGGGCTACGGAGACCGCGGTGCGGGAGGCGTGATTCCTCCAAATGCAACCCTGATCTTCGATGTGGAACTGTTGGGAGTGCGATAAAAGCAGGGAGGATTTTCGAGTTCCGTTCGTCAATTTCCAATCGGAAATCGTAGATTGGAATTGAAAATCCTTCTCTTGACCTTTAGGCCTTGACGACTTTGCCGCTACGCAGGCAAGAAGTGCAGACACGCATCCGCTTGGCGCCGCCTTTTACTTTGGCGCGAACCGGGCGCAGGTTGACGTTCCAGCGCCGCCGCGACACATTGTGGGCGTGGCTGATGGTATTTCCGAATTGCGGCCCACGGCCGCAGATATCACAAACTTGTGCCATGACGACTCCAGAGAAGTTCAGGACTTGGTGTGCAAAATATAAATTTTACCGGAGTTTAGTTAGTTTCGGCAACTGAGGACGGGCGAGAGGCCCGTCCTCCGAATGTTTCAGTGTTCCATAATCCAGTTGCTTACTAAACGCAGAATCTCCGGTGTTTCCGGGTCCCATAGCGTGGTGTGGGGCACGTTGTCGTAGATTTTGAAACACTTGTCGGTGGAAGCGGAGAGCTTATTAAAAGCTACGCACTCCCGGTGGCTCACAACTCCATCTTTGCCGCCTTTAATCAGCAGCGTGGGAGCATGCACGCGGGGTGCGATTTTCCATCTCCATCCGAAGACGATGCGCTGCACGTCTAGCAGGTACCCGAAGCTAACGTGCTTGTAAGCTAGCGGATCAACCCGGCGACGGGCGATGAACTCCGCGTCGCGGGAGCTTTCCTCGAGACGCTTTCCCACCAGACTGATTACCGGCTCGCGATGGGCAAGCGCGAAATATGGCATCAGGCTCAAGCTCTCGAGGCTCAAGTACTGGCTCAGGTCCAGATTGAGAGCAAGTGCCAGAAGGATCAAGCCGCCAAGCTCGCGGGAGTTTCGTTTGGCATAGTTGAGCGCGAGGCTGGCTCCCATGCTGTCGCCCAGCAGAAAAATTTTGGCCGCCGGCCGCTCTTGTTGCACGAAACGAATCATGCACTCGACGTCGGCTCCGACTTCGACCGATGTACCCACGTATCCGCGGCGACCCTCGGACAACCCGTGGCCTCGGGCATCCAGCCCGTAAACGTCCGTGCCGTGAGGATTCAACGCCTGGGCGATGATCTTGTAGGGCGCGCTATGATATCCAATACCGTGCAGAACCACCACCGCTCGGCCGTTCCAGGGTGCGCTGGCCGGCCAGTGGCGATAGAACAAGCGAGTCTGATCGAGGGACGTGATGAATCCGTGCCGGTCGGCGATGGCGCCCGAAAGATGAGACATATCCTCGGCACAGCTGACCTCGGGCGGCATCGGCGCCTCTATCTGAGCGGAATCGTGCATTCAGGATTACGAACGGAGGCTAACCGCGTGCTTCCGGGTGTCTCTATATAGATAGCACGTCGCGGGTGTTTAGGTCATGTCCGTCCGGTTACTTTCGATACTTTTCCGGTAAATGGGGTCGGCCGCGGACGGAAGGTCCCCGAAGTTCCTATGTACGTTTCATAAATAGTTCTTTGAAAGGGCCCGGCTTCAGCCGGGCCGCTGAGGGCCGGATAAACACAGGGCTTTAGCCCCTGAGGGACGGCCCACCCTGTCTGAATTCTACGAAAACGCTAAGTTCCGTTGTGCGATACTGAATTCGTGGCGGTCGCGGCGGACCCGAAGTCGGTGAAAGTAAACCTGAGCACAGGCACGGGTCTCGACATCGAGTGGAAGGACGGCCACCTTTCGCACTATTCGTTTCCCTTCTTGCGCGATGCGTGTCCCTGCGCGCTGTGCGACGAGCAGCGGTCGAAGACGCATCAGCAGCCGGGCGAACCTGCGAAACCGGCGCCGGGGATGCTTCCCATGTTCAAGCCGGCGGTGAAAGCAACCTCGGCGGAAGGCGTGGGCAAGTACGCAATCAAGTTTCACTTCAATGACGGGCACGAGTTGGGGATTTATTCGTGGCAGTTTCTGCGGGATTGGTGTCCGTGTGAGGAGTGCAAGGCGGCGCGGGCAAAGTTACATGCTGTTTCCTAAAATGCTATGGCCCCGATTTCTCGGGGCCAGACAATTCTTGGGTACTTACAGCACCCTGCGACTCTTTCAGTATAGGCCGCAATCCTCAGTTTGTAGGAAAGCGCCCCTTCTCTCGCTTTCCACAGAACCCACGCCCGCGGTGACATGTATCCCAGACGTCATCGCGATTCCTAGGCGATTCTGAATACCGCGTGCCGCGGATCCACAAGGATTGCGTGCCGTAGGCACGACATGTGAAAGCCCGGCACGGTAGTGCCGGGTCGGCAGGTCTAGAAAATCGAGTCCCGGAGGGACGCCACAATGGCCCATACATATCCGAATGTGCTCATTCATTGCGTTTTCAGCACCAAGCGCCGGCGTGATTTGATTCCCGACGAGTTACTCGAAAGGCTCGGCCAGTACTTCATTGGGATCGGCAAGAATCATGATGTTCCGGTGCCTTGCGCTGGGGGGACTGCTAATCACATCCACCTATTGATCGCACTGCCCGCGACCATCGCTCTCGCGACTGTGGTCCAGACACTCAAGGCCAACTCTTCCCGCTGGATCGGGAAGCATGGACTCGATTTTGCCTGGCAAGAAGGCTACGGAGCATTCAGCGTGAGTGCGTCAAATGTGAGCGCGGTAAAACAATACATCGCACACCAGCTGGAGCACCATGCAAAACATTCATTCGAGGATGAATTCGTTTCGCTCCTGCGTAAATCCGGTGTGGCCTACGACCCGAAATTCGTCCTGGGATGAGTGCCGTCCCTTGCGGGACTCGGTTTTCTCCTGGGAAGCTTACCCGGCACTTCCGTGCCGGGCTTTCAAATGCCGCCGCTGCGCGGCTGCAGCTTGCCAGGGGTATGGCTACGGGGTGTCCAATTGAAAATCAGCAGGAAAAAACCGGGCTCCATAGCAATCGCAATTCCCTGTAAAATCAAATCATCAGGTCCGGAGCCACTTCCGCATTGTCTTTTCTCTCTCAACTCAATCCGCAGCAGCGTGAAGCTGTCGAAACTACCGAGGGGCCGGTCCTCATCCTGGCTGGGGCCGGGAGCGGGAAGACTCGCGTTATCACCTACCGCATCGCTCATCTGATCGAGAATCTTGGCGTCATGCCGGAATCCATTCTCGCCATGACGTTCACCAACAAAGCCGCTTCCGAGATGGTGGAGCGCGTAGATAAGCTGGTGGGCGGGTTGTCGATTGCCAAGCCGGTCATCTCTACGTTTCATTCTTTCTGCGTGCGCGTATTGCGGCGGGATATCGAAGCGCTGCGCATTCCTTCGTCCGTTCCGGGCACGCCGCCGATCGGGCACACCAAGAGCTTTGTGATTTATGACGAAAGCGATCAGGCGCAACTGGTCAAGTCGGTAATGCGGCGGTTGGGAATTGACGACAAGCAAACTACGCCGCGGGCTGTGCTGGCTCACATTTCGTGGGCTAAGAATCACATGCTGGATCCGCAGGAAGTTTATTTGCAGTCAGGCGATCCCAAGACCGAGCGCGTGGCTCAGATTTACGCCGAATACAAGAAGGAATTGGCGAAGGCGAACGCGCTGGATTTCGATGACCTTTTGCTCGAAACCGTGCGCTTGCTGAAAGCTTCGTCCGAGGTTCGCGAATACTACAATCGGCGTTTTCAGTACATTTTGATCGATGAGTATCAGGACACGAACCGCCCGCAATATGAATTGATGCGGCTGCTTGCCGGAACCCGGCATAACATTTGCGCGGTTGGAGATGAGGATCAGTCGATCTATTCCTGGCGCGGAGCGGACATCCGCAACATCCTTGAATTTGAAAAAGATTTTCCTGAGGCCAAGATTATTCGGCTGGAACAGAACTATCGGTCGACGCAGAACATCTTGCAGGCGGCGTCGGCGGTGGTGGCGAACAACCTCAAGCGCAAGGGAAAGACTCTGTGGACGTCGCGGCAGGGCGGCACCAAGCTTGGTTATTACGAGGCTCCGGACGGGGAGAATGAGGCGCTGTTTGCGGCGGACTATATTGCAAAGTATTTGCGGGAAGCGGTTGACCAGGGCGAGAATGGGCGGGCCGCGGTCCTCTACCGCACGAACTCACAGTCGCGGTTGTTTGAAGAGGCTATGCGCCGGTATCAGTTGAAGTATCAAGTGGTCGGCGGGTTTTCGTTCTATGAGCGGGCCGAAATCAAGGACATGATTTCGTATTTGAAGGTCATTCACAACGTGGATGACTCGATCTCCCTGCTGCGAGTGATCAACACACCGGTGCGCGGCATTGGCAAGACTACGATTGAGGTCCTGGAGCGGGTGGCGTTGGAGACCGGCGTGTCGTTGTGGGGCGCGATAGGGGAGGCGATCAGGCGGCAGCTTTTGCCGCAGCGGGGTTTGGCGGCGCTCAAGAGCTTCATGCGGCTGATCGAAGACGGCCGCGCGATGCTGGCCG
The DNA here is from genome assembly GCA_963832245.1 of uncultured Acidobacteriota bacterium. GTDB lineage: Bacteria > Acidobacteriota > Terriglobia > Terriglobales > Acidobacteriaceae > JABDBE01. The sequence goes on along the minus strand of CAWHTG010000002.1, from coordinate 164,428 downwards.
GAACTTATGTGGAGCGATTGCAGGAGACGGCGCGCGAGGAAGAAGATGCAGTCGCGCTCGACGAATCATCTGAGGACGCAGACATTACTTTCGACCCCGGCGAAGACGAGAACATATCATTCGACTTCGGGAGTGCTGATCTTGACATCCCGATCGCGGCCGCGGGCCCGTCCGAAGCGGGCGAGGGCGCCCGCTCCAGACAGGATAAGCCTGAAGCTGATTCTGGCTTCCGCACTCCCGGCGGCCCTGCTAGTACGGCGGAAATCTTGAAGTTTCTGATCGATCGCACGGGTTACATCAAGCAGCTTGAGGAGGAAGATACGCCGGAGGCTTACTCGCGGATTGAGAACTTGCGCGAGTTGGTGAATGCGGCTATGGATTCGCGCGATCGGGGCGAAACGCTGGATCAGTTTCTCGATCATGCGGCGCTGGTGAGCGATGCAGATGCGTACGATGAGCGCGCCCAGATTACCCTGATGACTCTGCACGCCGCCAAGGGCCTCGAGTTTTCTCTGGTATTTCTATGCGGGCTGGAAGAGGGATTGTTCCCCCATTCGCGCACTTTTTTGCAGCCGGACGATATCGAAGAAGAACGGCGGTTGTGCTATGTGGGGATGACCCGGGCGATGGATACTCTAATCTTGACCCGGGCGGTTTATCGACGGCGTTACGGAACAGATTTGCCGGAGGCCAGCGTGCCCTCGCGATTTCTGGAAGAAGTGCCGGCGGAGTTGGTGGAGGAACTGGGAGGGTCGCGGCGGAAGCGCGAGTCTTCGCGGACAAGAGTGTCCGCGCCACACGATCTGCCACAGGAACAGCCCCACTACGCTTACGAGGATGAGGATCAGAGCGGGGCGAACTGGACCGCGGCCCCCAAACCGAAGGCTCCCGCATATTCTGGACGCAGCTACAATTCCATCGACAACATTGCAGAGTTTTTCGCGTCGCGGGGAAAGAAATTTACTATCCCAAAAGTGCCGGTAGAGGAACCCAAGGGCAAGAAGGGGTTCCGGCCGGGACAGAGGGTGCGGCATCCCAAATACGGCGAAGGCACGGTTTATCATCGAGAAGGCGACGGTGAAGAGGCCAAGATTACGGTACAATTCCCTCGCTTCGGTTTGAAGAAGCTGGTGGAGAAGTATGCCCAGTTGGAGCGGGCTTGAGTTCTAACTTTTTGAACGAGAGGATTAATGGCTAATACTACGAAACTGAGCAAGGAAGAACGAAAGAAAGCAAAACGGGCATCACGTAAGAAAATGAAAACCGAAAAGCCGCTGAAGCCGCGGGAGTACGCTCGTGGCTCGAAGAAGCGCAAAGTGAAGAAGTTGGCGCGCGGCGCAGCGAAGCGATGAAGTCAGCACTGGGCAGCTCGCATTTGGCACTTGGCCCTTGGGGCTGGGTGCTGAATGCTAAGTGTTAAGTGCCAATTGCTAACTGCCGAATTCCAGGAGACAACGCCCTTTGGCACAACTACCGACGACAACTCCGTTGGCAAGGACGGAAGCCCGAAATACTGGCAGCCAGCTTCTGTGTTGCAAGTCTATCGACAAGTTGATCGCGGATGCGAATGAGCCCGGGAAGCGGCTAGAGAAGTCGCTGGGGCCCTGGTCGCTGACGGCACTTGGCATCGGCGCAATCATCGGCTCGGGCATATTCGTTCTCACCGGGACCGCGGCGGCGGGAGAATATTTTCAGGCGCCATCGATTCTGCACGCGCAGGTGCTCGACCTGATCGTGAACTTCCTCCGCGGCGGCAACGCAGCGAATGTGCTCATGCACGGACGCCCCGCGGCTGGACCCTCCATCGCCATTTCTTTCCTCCTGGTCGCGGTTGCGTGCAGCTTTGCCGGTTTGTGCTATGCGGAACTGGCGTCGATGATCCCGATCGCGGGCAGCGCCTACACTTATTCTTACGCCACCCTGGGCGAGATTTTTGCCTGGATCATTGGCTGGGACCTGATTCTGGAATATGTCGTTAGCAACGTGGTCGTGGCCATTGGATTCAGCGCTTACACGAAATCACAGCTGGCTTCTTTCGGTCTTAACCTGCCGAACCGCTGGTCCACTCCGGTGTGGGAGTCGGGCCACTGGACGGGATCCTACTTCAACGTCCCCGCCTTCGTGATTATTTTTATTCTCACTGTGCTGTTGGTGCGCGGAGTGCGCGAGTCCGCCGAGGCCAACAATGTGATGGTTGCCATCAAGATCGGCGCCATTCTCATCTTTCTCATGGTAGGGGGCGCGCTGGTGAACCCCTCCAACTGGAGGCCATTCGCACCTTCGGGATTCGGCGGGATCGTTACCGGCGGTGCCATCGTGTTCTTCACCTACATCGGCTTCGATTCGGTTTCGACGGCGGCGGAAGAGGCGAGAAATCCGCAACGCGACTTGCCCATCGGGATTATCGGCTCGCTGATTGTGTGCACCGTGCTCTACATCGGCGTGTCGATTGTTCTGCTGGGCATGATGAAATACACGACCTTCGTCTCGGGAGAAGCTGCCCAGGCCCCGGTGGCCTACGCCTTGCAAACGTTGGCCGCAAACCGCTGGTCGCGTTCCATCATCGTGATTGGCGCCCTGACCGGAATGATTTCGTCGTTGCTGGTCTTTCAGTACGGCCAAGCCCGCATCTGGTACGCCATGTCGCGCGACGGGCTTTTTCCCAAGCTGTTCTCGAAGGTCCACCCACGCTTCAAAACGCCGCATCTATCCACTTGGATCGCGGGATTCGCAGTGGGTATGCCAGCCGGGATCTTTGCCATCAGCGACGCTGCCGACCTCTCGAACATCGGCACCCTCTTCGCCTTTGTGCTGGTGTCGCTCGGAGTCATCATCCTGCGTCGCACCCAACCGGATCGCAAGCGCGTGTTTAAAGTACCTTTCGTGCCGTGGTTCCCACTGATCTCGATTGTATTGTGCGGCGGGCTCATGACCGGGCTTACCGTCATCACCTGGCTGCGCTTTGTGATCTGGCTGGGTCTTGGGCTTTTGATCTACATTTTCTACAGCCGCCATCGCAGCGAGTTTTGTAAGAAAGCATAGTTGGTTGCGGAGAACCTTGGCTGGACCGGAGCGCCGATCGCCCCGGTCCGACAAGTGCTAGCGAACCCTAAGAAGCCACGTCCTTAATGTGCGTCGCGATGTACCACTGATTGCCGCAGGCGTCCTTTACTGCACCATTGCGGTCGCCATAGGGCTGGTCGACGGGTTCGGCGATCGAAGTCGCACCCGCCTGCAACGCACGCTGATAGACTGCATCGCAATCAGGCACGTACACATAGAACATCGTGGGCATGGGCTGGTACTTTCCCTGGGGCTCGCCCATTTCCACGACCGAGTCGCCGACGCGTATCTCCGCATGATGAACCACTCCGTCGGGCGATGCGTATTTCCCAAGCTCCCGTGCTCCGAAAGCCCGCTTCAAGAAGGTGATCACGGGCTCTGCCCGCAGCGGAAGCATGTACACGTTGACGCTGTTCAGTCCTTTGGGAATGTAGCTCTTGCCCTGGTGCGTCGCGATATACCAGATGTTCCCCGCCGGATCCTTGACGCCGCCCGAACGCTCCCCGTATTCCTGCTCCTTGGGTTCACTAATGGACGTAGCGCCCGCCAGCAGCGCCCGTTGGTAAACCGCATCACAGTCTGGGAGGTAGAGGTGGAGCGCGTGGGTGTTCGCCGTAGCGCGGAACTGCTGGCCGGGGATACCTCCGCCCATCATGAGCATGGAATCGCCGATGCGTACTTCGCCGTGCAGACCGCCGGCCGGTCCTACCGCGCGAAACGTCTCTTCGGCGCCGAAGGCCTGCTTGGCAAACTCCAGCAGCGCCGGACCGTCCTCTGCAATCATGTACGGCGTCACCGTGCGGAATCCGCGGGGAATCGGATTCGCCGCCGGCTTTTTTGTCTCTCCTTCTTTCATCATCGCCCGGAAGCGGCGGTGCATTTCTTCAACCGACATCTCCTCCTTCACCATAGACACGCCCCACGTGTATCCGAACGGATCGAGCAAGGTTCCCTCGCGGTATCCATAGAACTGGTCTGCGATCGGGGCTGTCAGTTTGGCCCCAGCCGCCACAGCGTGCTCCGCGAAGGCATCCGCGTCGGGAACCTGGATCGACATGCTTACTGGCGAACTGCCCGTCGTTTCTACGCTGTACCGGCCTCCCTCAGGCCACTCCTCGCACAACATGACGACCGAATCTCCAATCATGATTTCCGCGTGCGGGATTCCCCTTCCGGTGTCGAAACGCATGATTTCCTTTGCTCCGAAAGCCTTCTTATAGAATTCGATCGCTTTCGCCGCATCCTTGAAAGCCAGCCTCGGGGCTGCGGAGGTGCGTGTTGCAGTTGTAGGCGCTGTCGTGGTCGCCATCGAAATGCTCCTTTCCAAATCTTTCTTCAAACGCATTTTGAAATTTTCTCGCGGCAGATCGCGCAACTCGACGGCAACGCGGACCAGAGGACTCACGCCGGAGTCCCCGCGCGGGATGGGCACAGCAGGGTTATTGATCGCCGCCTGTACGGCCTCGTCGAGTTGTTCGGTCAAGCTGCGGCTAGGCATCTTTGCCACCCGGCTTCGTGTTTCCCTTCGTGTTACTTCGCGCCCTTTGTAGTTCTCTGTCTTTGATCTGCGCCCGCAGACTTTGCAAGCCCCGGAGCTGCAACTGCTTCACCGCGCCTTCGGTGCGCCCCAAAGCCTCCGCGATTTCGCGAATACTTTTCTCCTCGGCAAACCGCAGGGCGATGACCCGCCGCTGATCCTCAGGAAGCTGCTCCACCAAACGAAACAAGCACGCCCGGTGTTCCACATCCTCGAGATCGACCAGAGCGCTCGCCTATTCACCCATCTCCGGAGGATCGTCTACCGCCAACTCCCTCCCCGCCCGATGCGCGCGATCCGCAATCGCATTGGCCGCAATCCTGATCAACCAAGCCGCAAACGGCGAACCGCGCCATTCGAATTGGCGAAGGTTGGCCAGCGCCTTGTGAAACACCTCTGAGGTCAAATCCTCAGCCGCATCGCGGTCGCCCACCCTCCGCGCGATGAACGCATACACCCGCTCAAAGTTAATCTCGTAGAGTTCGGCAAAGCGGGAGGGATCCTTCTGGGCAGCCTCGACCAGCGCACGTTCCTCCGCCCGCTCCGGGGACCGCCTCGATGCCGGTGCTCGAACCACCATCGCGCCTCTAATGATATAAACGAATGCCGGTGGAAAAGGTCACGCAGAATAATTCAAGACGGGGAAAAATGTAGGCGCGGGCGTCCACGCCCGTGCCGCGCTAAGTCAAAACTCACGACGCCTAAGCAGATGCACAATCTCAACGCTGCGAAGCCGTACCCGGATCCTCGACCTTCCTCACGCTGTACTTCGACGAAGGCAGACAGGTCGAATAACCGTACGGCTCGGTGAAATCGGAATAGCGCTTGCGCTTCACCAGAAAGTTCTGGATCGTGTAGCAGGTCACATCTCCGTCACGCTCGGAGTCGAAGCCGCGAGATTCCCACTCCGCGAGATCACTCAATGACAGCTTGATGGAGTCGTGGGGAGCGATCGCTGAAGGGGTGGACAAATCTGCGCCTAGCGAACTTGGTTGCGACGCACTCTGCCGCGATGAGTCGCTGGCCCCACAAACCGAAACCAATCCGCACAGCAGAAGGATGAGGAGACCGGAAGTTCGCATACAGGTTCCCTCCAATAAGCGGAATTATACCGCCAACTGCAGGTTGCAGTTGAGAAGCCGGATGGAAAACCAAGGAACAAACCGCGCGGGGCCCTTACACAGTGGATGGGGGAAAGCCTAAATGCAGGGCCCCGCGTACTGCAGAGCCCTTTGTTACACTAAGGGCAAGCGCCAGCATCAACAAACTCATTCTTGTTCTATTTTCCGAACAGACTCTGAGTCTTGTGGGGCTCAGACACCCATGGACCTCCGCTCCGCCGGACATGTCCCATGGGAATCTCGCCCCGGCACCTACGTGTTTCTACACTTGAAGTCTCCCTGGAAAGTATCCGATCTCTTGCATTAAAGACCCTAGTTGAAGTCGTCGATTGAATAAGGTTAGCCCTTCCAGCGGTAGGAGTTGGGTTGGGGTAGGCCGATGTGGGCTAGGACGCGGTTGACGAACTCGCGGGCCATGGCATCCAAGCTTGCGGGGCGGTTGTAGAAGGTCGGGATTAGGGGGAAGACTGTAGCGCCCGCGTCGGCGGCACGGTACATGTTGCGGATGTGGATTTTGTTGAGCGGAGTTTCGCGCACGCACAGGACTAAGGGGCGATTCTCTTTGAGGCAGACGTCGGCGGCGCGCTCGATCAGGTGGGAGGCGATGCCGTTGGCGATGCGGGCGAGCGTGCCCACGCTGCAGGGGATCACGACCATGGCGTCGGCGGGATAAGAGCCGCTGGCGATGTTGGCTCCGATGTCGGCGTTCGACTGTTGATGAATTTTGCGGGAAGCCTTCCCCAGAATTTGGCTGACCAGGTTGCTGCGTCCGCGGAGGGTGAGTTCCTCGGCCATGACGCGCAGGGCGCTGTCGGAGGCGATGAAGTTCACGATGTGGATTCGCTTTTCGCGTTCGACTGTGACTAGCAGATGCTTGAGGAATAAAGACCCGCTGGCGCCGGTTGTAGCCACAGTTAGATTTTGGGGCGGAAGGTTAGGCAATGGCTCCTCGGTCCGCGTTGTAGAGAGGTAGCTAGCTACGTCTCTACAGTCACGATGCACGCTCGCGTTCTGAGCATAGGGAGCAGGCGAGGAGCAAGTCAAGGGAAGCGGTCGTTGGTGCTTGGTCGTTAGCCTTTAAAACCGGGTTTTGCCAACCACGAACGACCAAAGACGAACGACGATTCTTATGGCGACGTCAACCAATCTGGGATCCCGACGCAACGCCGCGCAGATGCATGCCCTGGCCTGCGTTGAACGCGAAGTCCGTGCTAACGATTCCAGCAGCAGCCGCAAATATCTGCGGGACTTTAGCGACGCCTTTCGGTCCTACGAGTCAGTCCTCGATTCGCAACAACTGACCAACGCGGTCCAAGCGGCCGACGTGATTTTGGTCGGGGATTATCACGCCTTGCCTTCAGCGCAACGTTTTGCCGCCAGTCTACTCGAGCAGCGAGCACAACCTGGAGACCGCTCCGTAGTGCTGGGAGTGGAGACGATTTTTTCCCGCCATCAACCCATCCTCGACGAATGGTGGCGGCGCGAAATCGACGAAGAAGAGTTGCGCCAGCGCATCCGCTTCGACCTCGATTGGGGCTATGAGTGGCCGCCTTTTTATGAATTGCTGGTGACCGCTCGCGAACACGCGGACGCAGTCTATGGACTCGATTGTATGCCGCGGGAAGATTTACGCAAGATCGGTGCGCGAGATCGCCACGCTGCCGAAAAGATCGCGGAGATCCGCCAGCGTCATCCCGGGGCGGTGACCCTGGTTTTGTTTGGCGAATCGCACTTGGCGCCTCAGCATTTGCCGCGAGTGTTGCGGGGGCGATTGGCGGGGCAACGCGTACTCACCGTTTTGCAGAATGTGGATGCTTTGTACTGGCAGGCTGCTGAGGTACATCAGGAGCGCGTGGAAGCGGTGCGGGTGAGCGAGCATGTGGTGTGTGTTTTTAATTCGACACCGCTGGAAAAATATGAAAGCTACCGCCTGTGCCTTTCGCGCTGGAACCAGGAAGGCAAGCAGGAGCCCGACATCGGGCCCACCCTTTATAACCTCATCGACAGCCTGGTGCGCTTCCTGGACGTTGACCGCTACTCGTCGCACAACGGAACGCAACCGAAGTTCCTGGTCGATCTGTTGCCTGAGGTGCATTGCGGGGCTTCGCGTGTACGGTTGCGGAGACTGCTTTCGCACGTGACCGGGAAGACCGAGAGGATCGAAGCCATGCTGCTGAAGGTCGAATCGCGAGGCACGGTTTATTTGCCCGCGATTAACGCCTTTTACGTTCGCGAATTTCACATGACCTGTGCTGCTGAGGAGGCGTCCCGCTTTTTGCATCACGCCTGCCGTGGGTTGCCGCTGCAGAGGAATGGGCATGATCCGGCCGTCGGAGAGCCCACCGATCGGTTCTATGCCCGGACGCTGGAACACGCGTTGGCGTACTTTGGCTCGCGGGTGCTGTATCCTGCTCGTCCTGCGATTAGCGATCAGGAGGCGTGCGAATTTTCGCGCACGGCTTGCGAACGGCTCATGCATGATGCGCTTCGCGGCGATCGAAGCAAGTTCGACTCCATCGCTCAGAAACTGGGCTATACCTTGGGAAGCCAGCTCTACGATGCTTATCTCCGCGGAGGGGTGAGCCGGAGCGTCTTGCGGCATCTGTTCCTCGCCCGCATCGAGGAGCCAGGGAGCGCGCGCAGAACGTGTTGGGAAGTAGTGCGCAAGGTACGTGCCAGCGGCAAGAAGCCGTGCGCGTCGGCGCGGTCTTGAGGGCAGCATTTGGCAGTTGGCATTTAGCATTTGGCACCCAGCATTCAGCATTCAGCACTCAGCAAATGCGTTCAGCCTTCCGCAGACGTTGAAGGCGTTCCGCTGTCTGATGGGCGTTCATAGTGCTCCGGTGTGGGGATGCTAATCTAATGTCCTGAGTCAGGAATTGGTGGATAACGTTGGAAGATCGAATAGCGGTGATAATCCGTAACCTCAGGGGCTAAAGCCCTGCTTTAAGAACTTACTTTCGGCGCGGCTGCAGCTGCGCCCTTTCAAAGCTCTCTAATTCTATCCAGGACCTTCTGACTCAGAGCGCTAGATAGCTGATTGCTGGTGCTAATTGCTAAGTGCTAATTGTTGAGCTTCCTTTGACCTCCGAATCGATTCGCAAACTTTTCGTACAGGTGCGCGGCGGCCGGATTTCTCCGGACGAGGCTGTCGAGCGTTTGCGGCATTTGCCCTTTGAAGATCTTGGATTTGCCAAGGTCGATCACCATCGACTGCTGCGCGTTGGCATGCCTGAGGTGATCTTCGGGCAGGGGAAGACACCTGCGCAGATGGGGCAGATCTTCTCACGGCTGGCGCAGCATGAGGGCAACGTTCTGGCCACTAGGGTGAGCAAAGAACAGTTCACCGCAGTGAAAAAGAGAGTGAGACGAGCGGAGTATCGGGAACTTGCTCGGGCGATTGTCTTGCACCGCGACAAGAAGAAATATGGCAAGGGAACGATCGCTGTGGTTTCGGCGGGGACCAGCGACATTCCTGTGGCCGAGGAAGCCATAGTCACGGCCGAAATTATGGGCAATGAGGTTGAGCATCTGTATGACGTCGGCGTGGCAGGCATTCATCGCTTGCTGGCGAACCGGGGCACGTTGACGCGGGCGCGGGTAGTCATCGTTTGCGCCGGGATGGAAGGTGCGCTTCCCAGCGTGGTCGGCGGGTTGGTCGGAGTTCCTGTAATCGCGGTTCCTACCAGCGTGGGCTATGGCGCGGCCTTTCAAGGAGTGGCGGCCTTGTTGGGGATGATGAATTCCTGCGCATCGAATGTCAGTGTGGTGAATATCGACAATGGCTTTGGAGCGGGCTACGTGGCCTCGCTGATCAATCGATTGTAACGGCGTCGAAACATACCGAGCCCGTGCTTCAAAAAGAAACAATGCCTCACAAAAATGTCTGGTTATGTTTTGTCAGGACATTAATTTATTGACGTCGTTTGCCGGATACCAGAATGAGCAGCGCGTGGTAAGCTCTTTGTCCGGCCAGCAAATGAAAACTCAGAGGGCCTCTTAACATGCGACCTTTTCTTATCCAGCTTTTTCTGTTGGGCTTTTTGTCCTGCTCCGGATTCGCGCAACTTGCACTCGCGCAAACCTCTTCTGGTCAGGATTCCAGCCAATCAAGTCCACAGCTTGATCACTTCGACGCGAAGAAGGTCGATACTTCGGTCGATCCCTGCACCGATTTTTACCATTACGCGTGCAATCGGTGGATCGCGGACAATCCCGTGCCTGCTGACGAAATTTTCTGGGGATCTTTCGGCAAGCTGGAGTTGTGGAACCAATCCTTTCTCCATCAAACAGTGCTCGAGGTTGCAGCCAAGCCAGCGGCGGAGCGCACGCCGGTCGAACAAAAAGTCGGCGACTATTGGTCCGCTTGCACCAATGAGAAAGAGAGAAACGCGACCGCTCTCGTCACTCTGCGGCCTCAACTGCAGCGGATCGAAGCAATGCGCGACAAGGACGAGATCGCGGATGTCGTGGCCGACCTTCATCGTTCGGTTCCGGGCGCATGGGATCCCCGCGATCCCGCGACCTTTGCGGCATTGTTTGGCTTTGGCGCGCAGCCCGACTATCACGACACTACGCATGTAATCGCACAGTTCGATCAAGGCGGCATGCCGCTTCCTGGCCGGGAGTTCTACCTGAACGATGACGCGAAGTCGGTCGAGATCCGAACCAAATACGTCGCTCACATCGCCCGGATGCTCGAACTGTCTGGCGAGGCACCGGGCGAGTCGAAGACGGACGCTGCTGTGATATTCCAAATGGAGACTTCGCTGGCGAAGTCGGCGATGGAAATCGTCAAGCGGCGCGATCCGCGGAACCTCGACAACGAAATGAGTCTGGATGCAGTCAAGAAGCTAGCCCCATCGTTTGACTTCAACCGTTATTTGCAATTGGTCCACGCTCCGGCAACAGGGACCTTTATCGTAACCTCACCCGATTTCTTTCGCGGAGCCGAGCAGTTGATCCAAAGTGAGCCACTCGATCATTGGAAGGCCTATTTGAAATGGCAGTTGCTGGCCGGTCTGGCGGGATCGCTGAACGATGATTTTGTGAACGAGGATTTCGCTTTTTTTGGCAAAACTCTGTTCGGCGCGAAACAGATTTTGCCGCCCTGGCGCCGGTGCATTCAGGCGGAAGATCGCGACATCGGGCAAGCGCTGGGGCAGGCCTACGTAGCGCGGGCTTTTCCACCCGAGAGCAAAGAGCGCGTTCAGGAAATGGTGAATGCGATCAAAGTTGTGCTGGGTCAGGAAATAAATTCAATGGATTGGATGAGCCCGGAAACCAAGAAAGAGGCACGTGTGAAGCTAGCCGCGCAAATTGACAAGATCGGGTATCCCGACCATTGGCGCGACTACTCAGCACTGGAAATTCGTCCCGACAATAATCTGGCGAACGTAGAGCGTGCCGCAGCTTTCGAATTGAATCGCCGACTCAAGAAGATCGGGAAACCTCTGGACAGAACCGAGTGGGGAATGACGCCACCGACCGTGAACGCCTATGAGGATGCACAGACCAATACCATTAACTTCCCTGCCGGTATTTTGCAACCACCCTTCTTCGATCCCACTAAGGATGACACGGTCAACTATGCGGCCGCCGGCGCGGTGATTGGGCACGAGGCGATTCATGGCTATGACGACCAAGGGCGCAAGTTCGACGAGAATGGAAATCTGCGCGACTGGTGGACCGCTAACGACGCCAAAGCTTACGAAAAACGAGGCGACTGTATTGCCGACGAGTACACCGAGTTTGTTCCCGAAGCCGGCGTGCAGCAAAACGGCCGTTTGACCCAGGGTGAGAATACAGCGGACAACGGCGGAATCCACCTGGCGCTCTCTGCGCTGGATGCGGATCTTAAGGGGAAAGGTCAGAGCCTCGATACGAAAGGAGACGACGGTGTGACCGCGTTGCAACGTTTCTTCCTCTCGTACGCAAACATCTGGTGCAGCAATTTGCGTCCGGAAATGATGCGGACGCTTCTGGTTAGCGACCCGCATCCGCTGGACAAGTACCGGGTCAACAATGTGGTCTCGAACATGCCGGAATTCGCCAAGGCTTTCGGCTGCCACAAAGGGCAGCCCATGGTAAGAGAAAATGCCTGCCGGGTTTGGTAAATGCAACGGAGGCCGGGCGTCCTCGCCCGGCCTAACGGACGAGACGCCCGGTCTCCATCGTTAACTCAAATCTGGTAATCGATGTCTTCCATGATTCTTTGGAGCGAGGCGGAGAGCGGTTCGCTTGGTACGTGCGAGCCTTCGAGTTGTTGTACTCGCTCGCGCAATTTATTCACTTCGGTCGCCACCGCTGCCAGCGCCTCGGAGAGCGGATCGTTGATTTGCTTGGGATCGGTGATCACAACCCGTTCGCCGTTGCGGAAGATGATGTGGCCGGGGACGCCGACGACGGTGGAATTTTCCGGCACATTTCGGAGCACGACCGAACCGGCGCCGATGCGGCAGTTTCGCCCGACGGTAATATTGCCGAGAACTTTCGCGCCTCCACCGATTACGACATTGTCTTCGATGGTGGGGTGCCGCTTGCCCTGCTCCTTGCCGGTTCCGCCGAGAGTGACGCCCTGATACAGGGTCACGTCGTTGCCGACAATCGCAGTTTCGCCGATGACAACCCCGAGCCCATGATCGATGAATAACCGTCTGCCGATCTGGGCTCCGGGATGAATCTCGATTCCGGTGAGGAACCGGGCGACTTGGGAGAGCCATCGCCCTAGCAGGAGAAATCCATGGTTCCACAGCCAATGATTGATGTGATAGAACCACACCGCGTGGAGGCCCGCATAGCACAGGAAAACTTCCGCGCGCGATTTGGCTGCGGGGTCGCGCTCTAGGACCGTGCTCACATCTTCACGAATTGACGCTGCCAGACCCATGAATCAGGCCGCAACGGCCTCGGTTGGAATCTGTAGCGCCTGGTTGCGGAGCGAATCAAACAGAATACTCGTCAGGTAGCGCTCGCCGAAATCGGGCAGAACCACGACTATTAGCTTGCCGGCGTTTTCTGTCCGGCTTGCGACTTTGAGAGCGGCGACCACGGCCGCCCCCGACGAAATACCCATCAGGAGACCTTCTTCTTTGGCGAGGCGGCGTGCCATATTGACGGCGTCGTCGTTGGTCACCGTAATGACTTCGTCAATGTAGTCCCGGCGCAAAATGCTGGGCACAAAACCTGCACCGATGCCTTGTATCTTGTGAGGCGAAGGCTTGCCACCGGAAAGAACTGGGCTGTCCGCAGGTTCGACGGCCACGGCCTTGAAAGAAGGTTTCTTCGGCTTGATGTATTGACAAACGCCGGTGAGGGTCCCGCCCGTGCCGACCCCGGAGATCAGAATATCGGCACGCCCGTCGGTGTCATTCCAAATTTCGGGGCCGGTGGTTTCGAAGTGGATTTTAGGATTGGCGGGGTTGTCGAACTGCTGGGGCATGAAACCGTTTGGGGTCTTGGCGAGAATCTCCTCGGCTTTGGCGATTGCGGCCTTCATTCCATTTGGACCCGGTGTAAGAACAATTTCCGCTCCGAAGGCAAGTAGTAGCACGCGGCGCTCCAGGCTCATGGTGTCCGGCATGGTGAGGATGAGTTTGTAGCCTCTGGCGGCCGCCACGAACGCGAGGCCTATGCCGGTATTACCGCTGGTAGGCTCGATCAACACGGTTTTGCCAGGCTGAATTTTCCCGGCGCGCTCGGCCTCGGTGATCATGCTGACGCCAATGCGATCCTTTACGCTGGCGCAAGGATTCTGGCTCTCCAATTTCGCCACTACTTGCGCGACGCAGCCTTCGGCCACTTTGTTTAGCCGGACCAGCGGAGTGTTGCCGATCAACTGGGTGACATCGTTTGCAATCTTCATAGTCGTGCGTCTCCTGGGGGCGTTGAATACATATGATTCGTAGTTAACCTATTAGTGTATCGTTTGTCACACAAATCACAACGGATCAGCCTTCGGAACATCGAGGGGGCCGCAGTTGGCGGTTGAAAAAGCATGATTTGCTTTGAGCAAAGACCAAAATGACAAATTGTTAACGGCGTTTTAACACTTTTGTGATATAAAAATCGGTTTCCTCTGGCAGGAGGCTGTCCCATGAACTTCCAGCTACGATCCGTTCCCCTTCGCGTTAACGTTTTCGCTCTGACCTTAACTGCACTTCTGGCTTTCGCTTTTTTGTCCCCCCCGGCACATGGCCAGCAGACGCTAGGTTCACTGAACGGCACTGTCACGGATGTCAGCGGAGCCGTCGTGCAGAAGGCCACGGTCAAGATTCGCAACGTGGCCACTAACCTGGAAGTTACGGCGGAGTCGAAAAACGACGGTTCGTTCAGCTTCGCCGATCTTCCCATCGGGAACTATGAAGTTACCTTCAGCAAACAAGGCTTTCAAACATCGATCTTTCCCCAAATTCTGGTTCAGGGCAACCGCACAGCTACAGTCAATGCGCAGCTGAGCCCCGGGCACACGTTTGAGTCGGTTACGGTGAATGCCACTCCACTGCTAAACGAGACTGACACCACGACTGGCTACACTCTTGACGATAAGCAAATTGCGGAAATACCGCTGGGCACCGGCAGCTTTACCCAGGCCGCGATTCTCAGCCCGGGTGTGAGCGCCGACTTCCTTAATACCGCTGGAACCAACGCCGGCTTGGGCAACCAAGCTATCTGGGCGGACGGGCAGCGCGATACCAGCAACAGTTTCAACATTAACGGCGTATACGGCAACAATATCTTTAACGGCAAGTCCACAAGCCAGGTGCCCTCCGCGCGGGTCGCGGTCAACATTGGCGAGAACGGGAACGGCAACAACCCAAGCGGCGAAATCGTGACCAGCACATCTGTCTATGGTGCGATTGGCCAGGCTTTACCTAGCCCCCCGCCGGAAACAATTCAGGAACTGCACGTTAACTCAGCGATGTACGACGCGTCGCAAGGCGCCAATAGCGGAGCTCACATTGAGCTCACCACGAAGTCTGGCACCAACATCATGCACGGCGGGGCCTACGACTACTATCAGACCTCCAAGTGGAATGCGAATCAGTGGTTCTACAATTTTAACCAGTTATCGCGGGCGCCGATGCATCGGGAAGTTTTCGGCGGCTATCTGGGAGGCCCCATCAAGAAAGACAAGCTGTTCTATTTTGTTTCCTATCAGGGTCAACGCACTGACGATTCCTTACTGTCGGCGTCGCTTGCGGCGGTTCCGGCGGTGAACCCGAGTACGCCCGGCAGCCTGAGCTTGACTAGTGATCGCAGTGCTCAGGCGCTCGCCAATATCGCGAACGCAGACTTCGGCACTTCCATTACGCCAACCCAGATCACGCCGCAGGCGCTCGCGATCATGCAACAGAAAGCGCCCGACGGTAGCTTCTGGGTCCCCAATGCCGCTAGCGGCACTCAGTTGGGTAATCTGCAAGGACAGTTTGCCGACGCGGTGGTGCAGGGCGGGACCTCTGCCTTTCGAGCCGATCAAGTGAACGGCAATATCGATTATCTCTTCAGCGCGAACGACCGTTTAGCGGGAAAATATTATTATCAACGCGATCCCAATACCACTCCCTTCGCCAACAGCACGCTCCTTGGTTTCCCGCAGACCATGCACGCAGGAAGCCAGGTGTTTTCTCTGGACAATTCCACCTCAGTCACATCTAACTTCACCTGGGAACAGAGAATCGGGTTCATTCGCGAGGTTGCGAACTCCGCACAAAGCCAATTCCTGACACCCGGTGGCGTGGGCATGAATCTGCTGGGTAAGACCCTGTTTCCCTCGATTAACGTCAACAACATGGATGGTCTTGCCGACTCTCTATATATTGGCCCCAGCAGTAACTTCGCCAACACGGGAATGTTCCAGAATAATTATGAAGTGGCTAGCAATGTGCAGTGGGTTCATGGCCGTCACGCCCTATCCAGCGGCTTTAACTTCGACTACACCCAGCTCAATATTGTCAACCGAAACCAGGATCTGGCGAGCCTGAACTTTGAAGATTTTCCTGGCCTCCTGTTGGGGCAGGTTTGCAGCCCCAGCTTTCCCTGCAATCACCAGACTCCATCGGAGCTCCTGGTCGGTGCGACGAGCCGCCACTATCGAACCAAGCAATTGGGGGCCTATGTGCAGGACAAGATCCGAGTTACATCCCAACTGACCGTCGACGTTGGACTCCGCTGGGATTGGGACGGTCCGCTTACCGAGATCAATGGTCTGCTGGCAAATTTTTATCCGCAGGATTATTCCTACAATGTCGCCACTGATACCGTGAATAACATCGGTCTTGTGATCGCCGGAAACAACAAAACATTTCCGACGAAAGGCGTCAGTGATTCCACGCTGACCGGACGACAATGGGGTTTTGCTCCGCGCATCGGGTTTGCTTACAGTCCATCGCGCTTGAAAAATGTTGTGCTGCGAGCTGGATATGGCATGTACTACGACCGGGGCGAATACTTCACAGAACTTTCCCCGCCAGCCGGAGGCGGGATCAGTGGCCCGTTTGGCGTCACCGTGGAAGAACCTTTCGTCGTGCCTTACTACGCCGTCAAGGGCGGGACCTTCGGCGTCCCATTCGGTACCGCGCCGCCGCCACCGCCCCCTTCGAATTTCTCCACAATCCAGAGCCTCGTCCCGAACGTCCAGAATCTGATCATGCAGACCACCCCGTATTGCACCAACAATAATCTGACCTCCGGGTGCACGCCGTTGCTTTTTGGTGGTTACGATCCCAGGAATACGCTGCCCTACTCGGAAAACTGGACCCTTGATCTGCAATGGCAGCCGCGCAACACCCTGGTTTTCACTATTGGCTACGTTGGCAACCATGGCGTTCATGAATTGATCCCCCTGGCGTTCAATCAAGCTCAAATAGCTTCGCCTCAGCATCCGCTACTCGTGGGAGGCCCCTATCAGCAGAATTACTCCTACGGATACAACATGAATTGCTTTCCCATATTCCCCTGCACCTACGCCAACTTGCAGGCAGGACCACTGATCCTGCCAGCTGAGAATATCAATGCGTTCGTGCAGGGCGTCGGAACCGGCAACGCTTCGCTTCGTGCCCCCTACATCGGATACGATCCAAATTCGGATTTCAATCGCGCGGTAGGAAGCAGCAACTACGACGCTCTACAAATTAACGTCAACAAGCGATTCAGTCACGGGCTGCAAGTGACTGGTTCCTACACGTTTTCGCACACGCTCGACGAGCAGAGCGGTTTGGGCCTCTTTTACAACGGCAACGATCCGAACAATCCCATTTCGTCTTACGGAAACTCGGATTTCGACCGCACCCACGTTTTCACCGTTAGCTATCACTACGAACTTCCGACCCTCGTCAATGGCAGCGGTTGGGTCAAGCAGATCGTGAATGGATGGGGATTTAATGGCATTACGGTTCTGCAGAGCGGCCAAGCCTATAGCGTGATCGACTACAGCGGCGGCGTCGCCGGCATCTATTGGGGTGGTGGCCAGGACACGATCTCCAATCCGATTGTTCCTGTTGGCGGCGTTGGTGCGACCTCGAACCAGCCGGTGCTTCAGGGTACAACAGGCGTTAACGGAGCCAAGCCGGCTCTCAATCCAGCGGCGTTCGGTCCCGTACCGGCCATTCCTCCGAGCACTCCAGGTAACCCCACTCCTGTCCCTCCATGCAACGGCTCCGTTTGTGACACCTTTGAGAACGGCTATGCATCCGGCGGCCGCAACATATTTCGCGCACCTTTCCAGGAGCGGTTCGATTTCGGGGCTTTCAAAAATTTCAAGTTCACAGAGAGATATTCGTTGAGATATGACGTGACGGCGTTCAACATCTTCAACCACCCCAGCTTCGATATTCCCAACAACAACGTCGATTTCAACGCTTTCTGCAATCCTCCTGGTCCAACTTTCTCCTGTTCGTCGATTGGATATGCTATTCCCCCGATCGGCCATTTAGGAGTGTTCTCACACACCATCGGCAGCCCACGCTTCATTCAAATGGCACTGCATCTCGAGTTTTGAGGCTTGATCGGTTTTGGAAAGAAGCAGGATGCCTGAATTTCGATGAAACCGAAGCCGAGGTTTGGAAGCAAGCTGATCAGCAGCGCTCTCGTGGTGCTACTCTGCTTGCAGAGCGCGAATGTTTTCGGGTGGGGCAACGAAGGCCACGGATATATAAATCGTGTTGCTGCGGAAAAAATCCCGGCTGAGATGCCTCGATTCTTGCGGCACGCGGTTGCGGAGTTGACCTATCTTGGCCCTGAGCCCGACCGTTGGCGCAGTCCGTCCGAGTACGCGCTTAAGAATGCGCAAGAGCCAGACCACTATATTGACCTTGAGCGGGTCGCGTGGCTCGATCCGCTGCCGCCAGGCCGGTATGAGTTTTACCGCAAGCTTTACGAAAAGCGGGCGGCGACTACGGACCATCCCGACGATTATCTTCCGGAACGCGTGGGACTTCAGCCTTACATCACGATGGAGGTTTTTGGCCGGCTCAAGGCGGCTTTCCGGGAATACCGGCATCGACGGGAACTACACCAGCCGACCGCTTCCGTGGATCACACTATTGTTTTTTATGCGGGTTGGCTGGGGCACTACGTTGCCGACGGCTCTCAACCACTACATACCACCATTCACTACAACGGGTGGGTCGGGCCGAACCCGAAAGGATACACCACGGAGCACGGAATTCACGCCAATTTCGAGACTACTTACGTGGCACAAAACATAACAGCCAAAGACTTCGCCAAGTTCGTGCATGCTCCCCATCATCTTGCTGACCCGTTTACGGACTATGTTAATTACCTCAAGGAATCGAATCGGCTGGTCGAAAAGGTCTATGCCATCGAGAAGGCGGGTGGCTTCACAGGTAAGGGCTCCCCGGAGGCGCTCGACTTCACGACTCACAGGCTGGCCGCGGGTTCCCAGATGCTTTTGAATCTTTGGTACACGGCGTGGCTTGACAGCGCGGCCAAGCCGGAGACTGCGCCTGGTGCCCCTGTAGTCCCACCTGCTAAGTAGACGGGTGGGCGAGGACTTCGAGCCTGGGAACGCATCAGTCGTATGGCATTGAAGCGAACTCCCGAAATGTGCAAATCTCAAAGGTTGCTCGAAATTTTTGGCCTTCTCCTGATTGGCCTGTCCGAACCTCCCCAAAGGCCGATAACACCATAGGATAGAATAATTTAAGGCTATGATCTCGCCTCCATTAAAATGGAGGCCCAAATGAGAGGCACAAGTCACAAATCTTGACATGCACGATTCCACAGCCTTTCCACAGCCTCGTGGCGTCGCATTGTGATGGATGAACCGCGCTACTCTGGCGGTGCTATGCCGTCGGCGAGCATCGATTCGAATCGGGTTGAATTCTTCAGGAATGCCAGATTTATACGGCCGGTGGGGCCATTCCGCTGTTTTGCGATGATCAGTTCCGCTTTCCCCTGCAGGTCGGGATCGTCCTGCTTGTAGACCTCTTCGCGGAAGATGAAGGCTACGACGTCGGCGTCCTGCTCGATAGATCCTGATTCGCGTAGGTCGGAAAGCTGTGGACGATGGTCTCCACCCCGGCTTTCAGGGGCGCGGCTCAACTGGGAAAGTGCAACCACCGGGACAGTCAGTTCCTTGGCCAATGCTTTCAGGCCGCGCGAGATCGCTGAAACTTCCTGGGTACGGTTTTCATAGCGTCGGCCGCCGCCGGACATGAGTTGCAGGTAGTCCACGATGAGCAGATCGAGCTTGCCCTGCGACTGCTGCAGGCGGCGAGCCTTGGCTCGCATTTCGCTGAGCGCGATGCCGGGGGTGTCATCGATGAAAATCGGGGCGTGGGCCAGTTGCTCCATGGCGTGGACAACTTTGGTCATATCGTCGCGCCATAGCGAACCGGTGCGCATTTTGTGCGAGTCTACCCGCGCCCTCGAACATAACAGCCGTAACAATAGAGCCTCGCGTGACATTTCCAGCGAAAACATGCCGACAACTTTCTGGTCCTCAATCGACGCGTTCTCGGCGATGTTCATGGCGAACGCGGTTTTTCCCATCGAGGGGCGGGCCGCGATGATGATCAGGTCGGAGCGTTGGAAGCCACTGGTCATTTCGTCCAGATCGGTATAGTGCGTGGCTAGGCCAGTAATGCGTTGCCCGCGCTGCAGCAGCGCATCGACCGAGCCGAAAGATTCTTTGACGATTTCCTGTACGCCCATGAAGCCGCGGCCAATGCGTTTTTCGGAAAGCTGGAAGATGGCGGCTTCGGCGTCATTCAGAATTTCTTCCGCGGGATCGCTTTGATCGGAGGCGCGAGTGATGGCGGCATTGGCCGCGTGAATCAGTCCGCGCAGCAACGCCTTGTCGCGGACGATTTTGATGTAATGCTCGATGCTTGGCCGGTCGGGGACGCCGTCCACCAATCCCGAAACGTAGCCGACATCGCCAATGGCCGCGAGCTCCTTGCGGCGATCCAATTCTTCGACCAGCGTAATCATATCGATCGGGCGCGAAGATTCGGCCAGATCGACCATGCGGGTGAAGATGCGGCGATGAGAGTCGAGCGAGAAGTCCTCGGGCTTCAGATGCTCGGCGGCTTCGTTGTAGGCCAGATTGTCGAGGAGAATCGCGCCGAGGATTGAGCGCTCGGCCTCAACGTTTGCGGGCAGGGTATGCGCGGGACTGTAGTTAGTGGTTGCCATCAGTGGTTGGTTGCCGCGACGATCACCCTGCAGTATAGCGAATACAAAGCGAAGGCAGACAAATAAATGCGGCCCAGGCCAGCCACCCGGGCCGCATTGCTTGTAGACGTCTTATTCGCCATCTCACCGCGCGATGCGGCGAGGCGCCCTTTGAAACCGCGTTCACGGGGAACGCCCGCTTCCCAAGCGCGCTCTTCCAGTCACGGATTGACGGGCCTGAGCCCGCATTCTCGTGACTCGCAGTGATTGCTCAAGCTTGCGGCTCAGTCCTTCCAGTAGGAGGACCCTAGGAGGAGGCCGCAACGCCAAGGTTTCCCCAACGCGCGTGACGCATCTTTAGGAGACCCTCCGGCAGTTCACCCTCGAGAACCGCCGGAAACGCCCGCTCTACTGCAATCCGTAGCGATCAAGACATCTCACGTTTGCACTGGCGATACTGTGCTCCAAGAACAAAAGCGCCGCAAGAAGAAATCTGTGCTCAATTGTGGACAAACTGTGGAGGACGGAACTTCTTTGTGGAAAGCGCAGGAAAAATGGAAAAGAATCTCCTGCGTTCCTAGTCCACATGTTCGCCGACCTCGAACCCTTCCTCGGCAAGCGGAAGCACGTCGCGTTCGCCGGCTACCCACACATATAAAGTTGGCAACAGAAAGATGCTCATCACCAAGTCGGCAATCAAGCCACCCACAATGACGATTGCAAAGGGGCGCTGGGAATCGGAACCAATGGCATGGGACAGAGCGGCAGGCAGCAGACCCAGAGTTGCCACCAGCATCGTCATCATGATGGGCCGCAGTCTCAATACTGCGCCCTCGACTGCGGCATCCTCTATGGAGAACCGACGCGCTCGAAGCTGGTTGATGTATTCGAGCATGATGACTCCGGTTTGCACCGATACGCCAAACAACGCCAGGAAGCCCACGCCGGAGGAGACGCTGAAATTGGTGCCGGTGAGCAGAAGAGCCAGTAGGCCGCCAAAGCGAGCCATAGCCACGTTGGCCAGTATCAACGACGCCCACTTGAACGACTTGAACATCGTGTACAGGATGACGAAGATGACGAGGATGGTGATGGGGAGCACGATGAGCAACCGCTCGTCCGCCCGCTTCTGGCTTTCATATTCTCCCTCCCATTCGATGTGATATCCGGACGGTAATTGGACCTGCTCATTTACCTTCTTAATGGCTTCTTCGACGGTGCTACCCAGGTCGCGTCCGCGAACGCTGTATTTGATGGCAACATAACGCCGATTGCCTTCGCGATAAACCTCTGAGGCGCCATCCGTCAGTGTGATCTTGCATAACTGGGCCAGCGAAACACGTTCTCCAGTTGGGGATAGCAGTCGAATCCTCTCGATCGCCTCCCGTGTATTCCGATATTGTGGTAGATAACGCAGCGTGAGGTCGTATCGTGCCTCGCCTTTCAGGACCTGGGTGAGGGCGCTGCCTCCCACCGCGGTCTGAACCGCATCCTGCACGTCGGAGACGTTGATCTGATAACGAGCCGCGGCCTCCCGGTCCACAGCGACGTTCAAATTGGGCTGGCCCAGAACGCGAAAAACTCCAAGATCCTCAACGCCTTTGACTCGGCGCATGATACTAGCAATCTCATCGGCTTTTTCTTCCAGAAGTCTCAAATCGTCGCCGTAGATTTTTGTGGCCAGCGCGCCTTTCACTCCGCTGACCGCCTCTTCCATGTTGTCTTCGATGGGCTGAGAAAATCCCCAGACCACGCCGGGGATTTTGTCGAGCTCGCGATTCATAGCAGCGATTAGCTCGTCTTTGTCCTGGTGAAAGACCGGTCGCCAATCTTCTTTCGGTTTGAGGTCGACAAAGAATTCGGTGTTGAAAAATCCCGTCGTATCCGTCCCGTCATCTGGGCGCCCAACCTGACTGGTGCATTGCGGAACCTCGGGGAAAGAGCAGAGCACGACTCGGGCCTGGTTCGCCACGCGAGTACCTTCGTCCGGCCCAGTACTGGGCGCAAGCGTGCCACGCACCCAGAGCGCACCTTCATCCAGGTGGGGCAGGAATTCGGAACCGATGACGCCACCGAAAGCGAGGTAAAGCGTTACCAAGAAACCGAGCACACCCACCCCCAATACCAGTCCACGCCGGCGAATAGCCCAACGAACGGCGCTGCGGTAGTGCTTGACCGAAAACTCCATGGCTGGATTGCGCCATTCCTTGGCTCCCTTCCGGAAAGCGAAACTTGCCATCACCGGCGCGATCAGAATCGAGAACAGCAACGCCCCGAGCAGCGCAAAGGCTACGGTCCAGGCCATAGGATGAAAAAGCCGGCCTTCGACGCGCTGCAGCGTAAAGATAGGCAAGTAAGCGGTAATGATGATTGCGATCGCATAAAACACCGGGCGCTGGACTTCGTGCGACGCATCACTGATTCTTTCGGTAGGAGTCTTGACACCGTTGGTGTGGCCTAAATGCCGCACGATGTTTTCCACCATGACTACCGCGCCGTCGACCACCATGCCAAAATCCAACGCGCCAAGAGATAGAAGATTTGCAGGAATATGTCTCAAGTCCAAACAAATGGACGCGAACAACAGCGAGAACGGAATCGTCGCGGCGACGATCAGCGCCCCCCGGACATTGCCGAGAAAGAGGAACAGGACGACTGAGACCAGGATCATTCCTTCGGTGAGGTTGTGAAGCACAGTGTGACTGGTAAAGTGAACCAGATCGCTGCGATCGATGAATGGAACTACCTTCACGCCGGGCGGCAGAATGTGATTGTTGAGTTCCTCCACCTTTTTGTGGACGCCTTGCAGGGCAGTGTCTGCCGCGGCGCCTTTGCGCAACAGCACGATGCCGGACACGACATCGTCGTTATCGATAATCTTTCCGTCCTCGCGGTGAATGGCTCTAGCAAACTGGCCGAGTCTGATTTTTGGACCTTGCGAAACCACGGCAATGTCCTTCATCCTGAGAGGCGTGCCATTCTTGGTGAGGATGACGGTCTCCGCGATGTCGCGGGAGCGGTCGACCAATCCTACCGACCGCACGTTGATCTGCTGGAGCCCGGCTTGTATAAAGCTTCCGCCCGCATTCTGATTATTGTTGGTGAGTTGTTGCTCGACTTGAGCCAAGCTGAGGCCGTAGGCGACAAGTTTGTTGGGGTCGACGCGGACCTGGTATTCGCGGGTAGGGCCGCCGAAGCTGGCGACGTCGACGATGTCGGGTACGGCTTTGAAATTCTTTTCAATGACCCAATCTTCGATGGATTTCAGCTCCATGGGGTCGTATGCCGGATTGGTGCTGCGCAGCGTGAAGAAATAAATCTGGCCGACCGGGCTCCAGTCTGTGCCCATTTGCGGCACGACGCCGGGTGGCAGGGTAACCTGGCTCAGCCGCTCCAGAACCCGCTCCCGGTTCCAATCGTTATCTGATTCGTCGTCGAAGATCAGCTTCAAGTCGGAGAGTCCGAAGAGCGAGAACGAACGCAGGTGCACGACATGCGGGATGCCGTTCATCACGATTTCGAGCGGAATCGTGACCTGCTGCTCGATTTGTTCGGCAGAGATTCCTGGCCATTGAGTGATAACTTCGACGTAGTTGTCGGCTACGTCGGGATACGCCTCAATCGGCAGATGACGGAAAGCGACGATGCCCCCGGCGAAAAGCAGCAGGGCGAAAGCCAGCACGAGCAGGCGATTGCTGAGAGCAAAGTCAACGACTCGGCGAATCATTTATTGCTCCACGGTATTTTGCAAAACCAGAGCATTTGATACCACCTGATCTCCCGGTTTAAGTCCTGAAACCACTTCCTGCAGATTGCCGGGAATCATGTTTCCCGTGACTATTTCTGAACGCTTAAAATGTCCACCCCCAATGGGGGCGTAAACCCATTCGCGATCATGTAAGTGCAGAATTGCTGTGGCTGGAACCGCGGCGTAGGTTTCAGGACGCTTTCCGTAGAAGGTCGCAGTCACGAACATTCCCACGCGCATAATTCCAGGGTTTGGGACTTCGATTCGAACCTTTGCGGTACGGATGTTGGGATCAAGAATGGGCAGGATGTTCTCGATCCGTCCCTTCAAGACCCTGTTGGGATATGCGTTCAAACGGATATCGGCGGTTTCGTCGACGTGCACGGCGTCAAGATCATTTTCATAAACATCGCAGATAATCCAGACGTAGGAAAGATCGGAAATCGTAAAGGGATTTGGACCCGAGAGCCCCTGGACTCCTGATGCACTCGTTACTTGTTGGTCGGTAATGACTCCGGAGGTGGGCGCGACGATATCGACAATTCCTGAGGGGTGATCTTTGTCAATACCGAGGAGTCGCAACTGCTCGGTTGCGGCTGTCAAGTCTGCCTTGGCATCTCCTTCCGTGCCTTCCGCGGCCTCAAGAGCGCCCTTGGCGATGGCGCCCTTTTCGTAAAGAACCTGCGCCCGCTCAAGCTGCAGACGAGCCAGGCGTTCATCATTCTGTGCCTTCACATACGTTTGGTAAGCGCCAGAGACATCGTTGCTCTGAACCCGAAGCAGCAATTGCCCTTTCTTCACGACATCGCCGAGCTTGGCCTTAATCTCGACGACACGCCCCGCCGCGAGCGAAATTACAGGCACGGCACGGGTTATATCCGGCTGCACCACGCCTGTGACGTTCAGGGCGGGGGCAGCCTTGTATTCGACCGCAGTAGCCAGCGGAAAAAGCTCAGGATGATCGACTTTGAAGTTGTTGGCATCCAGGTCGGGCTGGACGTTGGCCGGAGGCGGGGCCTCGGCCTTTGGGTCCGCTTTGCTTTCGTTGCAGGCTACGATCAGGAAAGTGAGGAGCAGACAAAGCGCCGTCGATAGAAGGCGATTAGGAAGTTGGTTTTTCATTGGATCACCTCTCGGCCCACGGCCATATTCAACTGGGCCGCAGCCGTCAAATAGGAGTCCACGAGATTCACGTAGTTCAACCGCACGCTGCGGTAGTCGCTCTCGGCACTGAGAAAATCCAGCAGCGACGCTCCGCCATGTTGATAGGAAAAGAAAATCGTGTCCCGCACCCGTGTTGCCAGGCCCAGATATTTCTGTTTGTAGGGCCGCAACAGAATCACATCGCTTTCGAGCGTGGCATAACCGGTGTCGACGTCGCTGAGCACGCCTGCTTCGGCGGCATCGCGGAGCCTCTGATTGCGTGTGATATCGATCTGCGTGCGCAACTTCTCTCCCTGATTGCGGTCGAAGAGACGCAGCGG
Source organism: uncultured Acidobacteriota bacterium (assembly GCA_963832245.1). GTDB lineage: Bacteria > Acidobacteriota > Terriglobia > Terriglobales > Acidobacteriaceae > JABDBE01. Next base: position 138,838 of record CAWHTG010000002.1, on the reverse strand, counting down.
CACGCTGACACTGACGCCAAGCGTATTTATGCCAAACGGGTTATTGTTGGACGAGTTGTGCGTATACCATACGCTCCAGGTCGGATCGGTTGAGCCGTTGGCAACCGCGAGTTTGTGATCCGTTTGGGCCTTGTCGACGGCCTCAACCGCTGCCCTTAGATCAGGCCGCGTATCGAGAGCAATTTTCCTGAATTCGTCACGGGGTGCCAGCTGATCGTTGAAATCGTACGGTCCGATGGCGTCGACTTGCTCAATCGGAGTTCGGTCATTCAGCATGGTCAGCAACTGGATCTTCGCGTTTTCCAGGTTCTCTTCGGCGGCTTGCAAGTCGGATTCATACTGGGCGCGTTGCAGTTCCAATCTGTCGAGATCGATTTGCGCAATGTCGCCGACACTAAAGCGAGTCCGGGAGATATCGAGCACATGGTCCCAGTAGGCCAGGTCATCTTTCGCCAGTTGCAGCACCGCTTTGGCCTGCAGCGTAGACACAAACGCGCCGCGCAAGGTGAAGAGCATGGTTCTCTCCAAGTCGGCGTGACTATATGCGGCAATCAACGTAGCCTTTTGCGCGCTCTCCAGGCGCAACTCTCGCTTGTGCCGCCGTTCGTGCAGATAGCTAAGGGCGGGCGACTCGAAGGTGCCGGCGAAGGGCCGCCAGACGCCCCGGTCGGGAGCGATTTGCGTTCCATCCACCGTCAGAGTGAATTGAGGATTGGGACGTAGAAATGCCGTGATCTCCTGCGCCTTCGATTCGTCGATGTTCAATTTATCTGCCAAGAGCGTGGGATTGTTTGTCTCAAAACGATTGCGCACTTGCTCCCAGGTCAAAGCCTGCTGCGCGCCGGCCTTCAGGCCGCAGCCGAGCAGCAGAAAAAGCGCGGAATAACGCCAAAGCGTTCGGTTCATCCGATACTCCAAAATCCGTCGTTGCCACTAATCTGGCAACGCATAGACCACAGCAAAGCAAATTGCTACCACAGCAACACAGGGCTCAGTTCTGAACCGGAAAATGTCGCCGCAGACTAGGCGGCGCATTGAATACACGTGCCAAGGCAGGAAAATGGTGGGGCACGAGAGGAGGACTTGCTAAAGCGTCTTTGTTCAGGTAACCAGACTGACGTGACTAGGACTTGTCCACAGACAGTATCGTCGTGATCGAACGACACCGGAAAAACCAAAACTGGCAATGCGCCGGCACTGCTAAACCGGGTCAGGGATTTGTCAGCAACGGCTTGCTTGACGAGTTTCTTCGAGGGGCTGGATTCTTCTATTTCCTGCCGCATGGCGTGCAGGTCGTCGGTGGCCGAAACCACGGGGAACAGCAGCATCAACACGCAGCCGAAGAGCACGAAGGGGTGAATCCGGTCGAAACGCCGGCCACTCTGGGCGGAGACCGATTGGTTGCGCCACATCCACAGGGCGGGCAACGCCAGGGTCAGCCAAAAAAGGTTGAGTAATAGCTCCATTATGCGACGGAACAACCTGACCGAAAACGAGAAAGTCAGAGCAAATCCAGTCTGATGTTTAATAAGTCTTGCAAAATATCGGGTACAAGTCAACGTAAACGCAAGGGCCTGTACGCCCGTGCGGATGACCAGCATCCGCAGAAGTCCCCGTGCTTCGAGTCCACCCAAAGTAACAAAGGCACGGCCGAAGCCGTACCTTGCCAGGCGGGCAGGCAAGACAACCGGAGCAGGCTTGATGAAGTTTCTGCGCACCGCCCCGAAGGCCGCGCCCGAGCCGGAAGATCAAATGCGATGACTAATTGGAAGTCGTCCGTTCCCCGCGCCCTGGATGCTGGGCCCCTGTCGGCTCTCATTTCATGGCCTTCTCCGACTCGACCAAGAACTTAATAGTTGTGGCGGTCAGATGCAGCATGTAGCTCGCGTAATGTGGTGGAACACTTATCACCTGCGCCCCTTGCCCGTGTCCCGAACGTCGGTTGCGGATTGTTGGGATACCGCTCTCTAGAGTCGCTCTGACCGCTCCAATATGAGATTGCATTTCGGGCGGAATCAAACCATTTTGAAAACAGACACCGATTAGGGTAGCTGCTGTGTCGATCTGCTTAAAAGCCCATTTCCGTTTTTGGCAGATTATCTTCATCGTGCTTTCAAAGGCTTTTAGGCATTCGTTCAAACACTCTTTGGTATCGTTCTTACGATAGTGCTCAAACGCTTTAAGAAATTCTTCATTGGCCCCCGCATACTCACTCGAAGTGAGCAAGGATAGGACAGGCTTGACAACCTCGGCGTGAAGTAGTTGAGAGTCAACTCTGATTATCTCCCCCGATTCATATTGGTAACCGACACCGTGCTCAAGAAACCGAGCATTCATTTCCACTATTGCGTTATCCAAGGTATCCCTGTTGATCGGCAACTGCCCGCCTCTTTGTAACCATATGTCTGCCAATCGAAATGCCATTTCAATTACGTCGAGGACTTGTTCATAGTCGGCATGGTCAATCACAAAATCGACTACCTGCTGGTCAACGGAGCCTAGGTTATCGGATAGCGAGAACTCGCCATATTCCCTACTCAGCATCTTATTTATTGCCCCAAAGGCTTTCAGGCAGTTGTTGGTGTCCCAATCCTGCTTGTGTCCAAAGATGTCACGGAGAATATGCACGATCTGAACCCGTAGTGGCATCGGAATTTCCGTGTACTGGAATACGTCCGGTGCTTCCCCGCGAGCCAGTTTTTGCCGCTTGGAGAAAATGTCAATAATAGCCATTGCCTGCCATTCCTGGTTTCTTCCCTAGTCTGAAACCTCGTCGAGCACTACTCTCCTACGTCAGCGAGTCCGAGTATCCCGAGATTGGTCAGTCGGAATTTCATCGCATCCTTGCTGACTCCGTACCGATTGGCCAACACAGCAACGGTACGAATGTCGATGGACTCAAGCGAATCCAAATCGCGCTTGAGAAATTTCGTTGGGATCAGCAACTCTGCGGCGAAGCGGTTTGCCTCAATCTCTATCCAGTTCACTCCTGATGAGGCGCTCGCCTTTCGCCACGCAACCCTAAAGTTCTGATCAACGTGTTCCCCCAGATGCTCGTGCAGAAAAAAGTGGCCGAGTTCGTGCGCTATTGTAAATCGCTGTCTGTTGCTGTGATGCGCCGGGTTGACCGCGATTACCGTGCGACCATCCTTCCGAATAATCGCTCCAGAAATGTCATCTTCGGCGGGCAATGGGCAGAGCAACAGGCCAAGCTTCTTGGTTATGTTTTCCACGGGAACAGGCGGACGCTTCACGCCGAACTGCTCCAACAGATCGTCAACCCTCTGAGGTATATCAGCCATGTGTCTCTCCCGTTGATGGTTTTGCGGCCTTCAGCAACTTCATCGCTTCTGCGAGGTACCGAGCTTCTTTCGTCTCGACAGTTATGGACGGTTCGGGAACCAAAGCGGATTCTCTTGGCAGGAGGTTGTGCGCGTCTACGCGGAGTATGGATGCGAAGGAATAGAGTTGGTGAAGTTGAATCGGCTGCCTGCCGCACTCGATATTCGTTATTGATGTCCGCGAAAGATTCGCCAGCTGCGCGAGCTGAGCCTGAGATAGGCGCTTCCTCCGGCGTTCAGTGGCCAGAAGAATCCCGAATTCCCGATACAGAAGCTCGCGGTTGGGCATCCTGCAGACTATTATAGCCCAGTCGTCAATGTAGTTGTGTAAATGTTTGTTTACCAAACATCACAGTATTATTGCTTTGCATTATGTGAAATCTTATGCAACTATCCAACGAGTGGCATCCCGTGTTTCCCGCGGGACTCCTGCAAAACCAAATTCTTTTTCCTAGGAGGAACACGTTGATGGCGAGGAATCGATGCAGCACAGGACTTGACGATCGCTGTCGGGACGATAACGGCACCATACGCAGAAAGCGCTCAGATACCCAGATCGGAACACTTCGTGAGGAATACGGCGAAGACTTTGCATCCGGGGTCAGAAGCGACGCAACCCTTGGAACGCTTCTCGAAAGAACGGGAGCGGAGTCGCTCAGCGAATACCTAAAAGACAGGAACAAGTAAATCGGGAAACCAAAATCCACCACGGACAGGAGAAAAACATGGCAAGCTTCATCGCAAGAGTTGAACTTCATGCAGCGGATTATGACGACTATGAAGAACTCCACTCATATATGCAGCAGAAGGGCTACGCACGGAAAATAACTGGCGACAATGGAACCACCTCGAAACTCCCCACCGGCACTTACGTCATGGAGAGCGCAAGCATTTCCCGTTCTGACGCTCTCCAACGAGCAGTGAGGGCTGCGGAGGGGACAGGCAAGAAGTCCGCTGTCATCGTTGCCGAATGGAGCGGCGCGAGCTGGCAGGGGCTAGACAAAATCTGAGCATTGGAGGCTAGGCCCGCCCTCTCCCGCAAAATAACTTCGGGAGGCCCGACCTTTCACGCTGGCGAAGGCTGGGGCTTTTAGTGCGGACGGTCTTGATGACCTGATCAATTTGGCGCGAGCTGAGCGCGTTTGTTCCATTGCGTCGCGACTCGCTCCCGACCAGCCTAAGCACTTCCGGCTCTGGGGCGGCTAGACACGAGCGTATTTTTGATGACCTTTTCTGCATGCTGCCACGCCAATAAGCAAGAGCCCCGAGATCGACTCGGGGCTTTGATGGTACTAAACGACGCCTGCCAACTCCAATCCTAATCTCGTCCGAGGAGCCGTCAAAGCGACCAAAGGCGGACTGGAATGTCCGCCCTACACGAGTCTGCTAGTCTCTTACCCCATCCATGAACGCCCGCAACTTTCGCGAGCGCGATGGGTGGCGCAGCTTGCGCAGCGCCTTGGCCTCAATTTGGCGGATGCGTTCCCGGGTTACGGCGAACGATTGGCCTACTTCTTCGAGCGTGTGCTCGCTGCCGTCTTCCAGGCCGAAGCGCATCTTGATTACTTTTTCTTCGCGCGGCGTCAGCGTGCGCAGCACCTGCGACGTTTGGTCTTTCAAGTTGACGTTGATCACGGCCTCGGCGGGCGAGACCACGGCGCGGTCTTCGATGAAGTCGCCGAGATGCGAATCTTCCTCTTCGCCGATTGGGGTTTCGAGGGAGATTGGTTCCTGTGCGATCTTGAGCACCTTGCGCACTTTGGCAACCGGAATGTCCATGCGCTTGGCAATTTCTTCCGAGGTAGGCTCGCGTCCCAGTTCCTGCACCAGCTGACGTGAAGTCCGGATCAGTTTGTTGATGGTTTCGATCATGTGCACAGGGATGCGAATCGTACGCGCCTGATCAGCAATTGCACGAGTAATCGCCTGCCGAATCCACCACGTGGCGTACGTGGAGAACTTATAGCCGCGGCGGTATTCGAACTTGTCGACCGCCTTCATCAGGCCGATGTTGCCTTCCTGAATCAGATCGAGAAACTGCAAGCCGCGGTTGGTGTACTTCTTCGCAATCGAAACCACCAGGCGAAGGTTGGCCTCGATCAGTTCGCGCTTGGCCTGCTCCGCATCCATGTCGCCCTGGATGATCTCGCGCTGAGTTCGCTTGAGCTCCTGGAACGAGACTCCGGCTTCGACTTCGAGCTTCTCCAGTTCGGTGCGGATGGCGCGAGACTGGCGACGATATTCCTTGCGCTGCTCTTCACTGCGGGTCGCGTCGGCTTTTTTTTCGAGGTTCGAGGACTGACGGTCGAGCGAGCGCATCATGTCGACGGTCTTGTTCGCCCGGTCGATGAGGCGCTTGCGTTCCGTGTTGGTAAAGCCCAGCCTGCGAACACACAGGGAGACGTCAACAATGGCTCGCGCCAGCGCGATGCGGTAGCGGCGATAGTCCTTGGGACGCTTCTTTTGCGAGACTGCCGCGAACTTTTCGAGAAGCTGATTGGCCTTCTTGTAGGCCTTGGCCAAGTCGTCGATTTTTCCGGTGAATTCTTTCAGCCGGTTCTGCAGGATTTCGTCGGTGATTTCCTCCTCGTCGAAAGTGACCACTTCCTTGATGGAGCGGACGCCCTTCTTGAGGTCTTCACCCATCGCCAGCAGTTCGTTGATGACGATTGGAGAGCGCGAAAGCGCCTTCAGAACACGCAGTTGGCCGCGCTCGATGCGTTTGGCGATTTCAACTTCGCCTTCGCGGGTAAGCAGCGGAACAGTGCCCATCTCGCGCAAATACATGCGGACGGGGTCGTTGGTTTTTTCCAGGGCGCCTGGGGTGAGATCGAGCTCGACGTCCTCGCCAACTTCATCTTCGTCGAACTTCTTATCGAGCGCAGAGGAGGGAAGCTTTGGTCCCTCCAGCACATCGATTCCTTGCGTACCAATAGTCGTGAGCAGATCGTCCAGGTCTTCAGGAGAGTGCACATCGTGCGGGATTAAATCGTTTACCTGGTCGTAAGTAAGATATCCCTTTTCCTTGCCTGTATCGATCAGCTTTTTAATGTCGTCGTACTTGTCGTCAAGAGCCAAAACGGATTATCCTCAAGTCGTCCCATGGAAGGACGTCGAAACGTCGTTTATAGCGGTGGGAACGTGAAGTGGCGGGATTAGCGCCGACACAAACCTTCAAAGTATAGCACAGAAAGCGCCTCTCACTGATCGCAACTTTTCAACCAGAAAATATCCGCCGTCTATGTTGCCCGCCGTTAATAACTTAGATGGCAAAAGAGGCCATTTAGTTTCAAGGTCCCTAGGCCGTTTCAAGCCGTCAGACTAGTCAAGCTGGTCTTTGGACAACCCCTTGATCTGACAGGCCAGGATCCATTAGCGCCCTCTTGAGGCGATCTTTTTCCCGAAGCAAGAAGCGCAGCCTGTCTGGTTCGTGTTTGTTAGCCGCCTGCAACTCCCTCTGCACCTTATCCATTTGATGCCTAAACTGAATGCGGCGAAGGGCTCGGACAGCCCCCTCAACTCGCTCGGCGGTAAGTTCCTCTTCTTCTTCTTCCATCAGGATCGCGGCCAGGAGATTGCGGTCGGCATCAGGCAGAGGTAACTGCGTGACATCGGCGGCTTCTCCGCCGGAGTTTAGCAAGGTTCCGATTAGGGACTCGGTGGCTAATCCAATGTGCAGATGCTCGCTCTTCAGGACAAACTGTGCTTGACGGGCGGGGTCGAATCCTTCTTCTGCGCCATCCCGCGTTGAGAGATATTCTTGGGAAGTCTGGATTTCGCTCGCGGAGGTCAGGGCTCGGATCAGGAGTTTTTCCGCATCGGTGACTTGAGCCTCGACTGGCGCTTTCAGGCCGGCAGTCGATCGTTTGGCCGCAGCGTGCTTGAGTTCCTGACGCAGAACTGCGGAGTCAATGCTGAGTTTTTGGGCGATCTCGCGGGCAAGTTCGTCGCGCACGATCCGGCTGGGGACGCGCTGGATATGCGGCAGCAGGTAATTCAATGCCTTCACCTTGCCCTCGGCGCTGCGGATCGGGAATTGGCTCTGGGCGCGCTCGATGAGATAGTCGAAATAACGCTGCGAATGCTTGAGCGCCTCGCCGTAGGCGTCTTTGCCTTTTCTTCGGATGAAGAGGTCGGGGTCAAAGCCGGCCTCGAGAGTCAACACTTTGATCTGGAATTCTTCTTCGACCAGAAGGCCCAGGGTGCGCTCGGTGGCCTTGGCGCCGGCAGTGTCGGGATCGAAGTTCACGACCACATTCTTGCTGAAGCGGCCGAGCAACCTGGCCTGAAGTTCGGTGAAGGCAGTGCCGGAGCTAGCAATCACGTTGTGAAAGCCTGCGGCGTATACCGAGATGCAATCCATTTGTCCTTCGACTAAGACGGCGTAATCCAGCTTGCGAATAGCTTCTTTGGCCTGGTCGAGATTGAACAGGACGCGCGATTTGGAATAGATCGCGGTTTCGGGAGAGTTGAGATACTTCGGCCCGGCTTTCTCGTCGGTGGAAAGCGTCCGCCCGGTGAACGCGATTACTCGACCTGTTTCGTTGGTAATCGGGAATACGACCCGATTGCGGAACTTGGAGTAGATCGTCGTTGGCCGTTGGTCGTTGGTCGTTGGCTTGTCTTCCCCAGTGGGATCGGACGCACCGATTGCGGGTTGCCCGGTAGAGTCAAGGGACCTTTCTTGCCGAGAGCTGACGGCTGATGGCTGCGAGCCTTCTTTCCAGGAGAACAGTCCACTTTCCCGCAGCGCCTCTTCGTCGAACTCTCCTTTCAGCCGGTCTTTCAGCAAGAACCCCGAATCCGGTGCGTAGCCGATGCGAAAAGCGCGAATGACCTCCTGGCTCAGACCGCGTCCGGACAGATATTCGCGGGCACGGGCGCCCTCGGGCCGTCGCAGGCATTCCTGAAAGAACGCAACCGCCCGCTCGTGGATTTCGAGCAGCACGGTCCGCAGTTTGGCATCCTGGGCTTCGGCTGGACTGCTGAAGACGGCCTTGGGAAGGGCAATCCCGAGCTTCTGCGCCACCGCCCGTACAGCTTCTACGAAAGTGACGTTCTCGATCTTTTGGACGAAGCTGAAGACATCCCCCGAAACGCCGCAGCCGAAGCAGTGATAGAACTGCCGGGTGGCATGAACGGAGAACGATGGCGTCTTCTCGTTGTGGAATGGGCAAAGCCCGGAATAGTTTTGCGCTCCCGCTTTCTTTAACTTGACGTAGTCGCCGACGATACGGACGATGTCCGCTTGCTGTTTGACGATCTCTTTGAAATCAGTGGCATCGGTCATGAGTGGCGACAATTCTCCGGAGGAATTCTGAGGCAAAAAGGAACAGTAAGGAATATAGCAGTGGACTTGCATGGCTGAAAACCTGTGAATTTCGAAAGTTAATGGTTGACGTCAGAGGAAAACGCCGATTTATTCGGTTCTTTTCTTTTTATCGCCCCCACGCGTTCAGGTCCTGCCTTGTCTCATACCCAATTGACGGCATATCCGCTACCGTGGCCACCTTCACGTCATTGTCTTTGAAGGCATCCAGTGCAAACTCGATGTCGGGATTTCTGCGATCAAGGTCGTCGGCGACAACAGCGGTGAGGCTGGCGCGCGTACCGTTCCTGGCATGGATGCAGTCCGCAATTTTAGGGAAGCGGTGGGCGATATTGACCGCTGTCAGCTGATTGAGGTTTGTTTTTAGAGGAACAGCTTGAAAGAATCGGACCTCGGCGCCGACCACATATCCAAAATCAAAAACTAGCGGGTCATTTTTCTTCCCCGTGTACTTCGCTGCTGAGATTTTCTCTATGCGCAAAGCCCATATTCCGGCTCGGGTCAAGGCATCTCTTATGTGAGAACGAATCATTGCATGCTCACTTTTTGTGGGGGCTGCGGCTGGTTCCATTTCGGGCGCTTTCAAATAGATTGAGCTCAGCTTTTCGAGCTCTAGAATGGGCTCTGCCGCGAGGCATGTTTTTCGGGGAGAGATCTGGACCCCGTTCGCGAATGAGTCTTCCAACTTATGCAGCACCGAGCCGACATCTTGCGAATGTTGCAGCCGCAGGCGAATGTCGGCCTCGAGTGCCTGCAAAACTTCGATATCAATGTGTTGATCAAAGCAAGTCGCGCGGCGCCAATCGCTGGTCGTGCGCACGTCCGCGAACCCGAAACCATCAGGCTGTGGTTCGAACAGCAGCACTCCGATATTTACGAACTCCTCTCTCACTACGTAAGGGACATACCGCAATACGTAGAAATCGAGCTGCTTCAGATTAGCCATCGCCATCCGCACCTATTCGGAGTCGCACGATGTTGGGACATCTTCAGCTTGACTCTCATTTCGAGCGTAGGGATGAATCTGCAGTTGCTTGGAATCACGAAAATGCAGATTCCTCGCGCCAAAAAGCGGCCCTCGGAATGACAAACGGCTGCATTAAGGAATGTCAACGAGCCGCACATGTGATCGGGGCAACTCAGGCATCTTCCTTCCAGTTCGGAAATGGCTGTCGCGAGCACATCCGAAACGCCATTATGAGCTCGCGTATTTTTGCCCGTCGGTCGAGCAGGCAGCGGACCAGTCCCTCGAGCGCCCCCCAGTCACTGGCGTACCACTCTGGTGGAATTTCAGCCGCACAATTCCAGATAAGGCCTTCGCTCATCCCCTCTATCGTCGACAGCCAGGGTTGAAACGATTCCCATCCGCGCACATTCAAGTACACTTCATTCTGCGCGTAGACGCCGCGCAGCGGATAGTCAGGGAATGTCCATTCGCCGGCATTGAAGCAATATCCCTGATCGATGAAGGTTACTGTGTACTTTTTGTCTCGCGTTTTTCGCCAGAACGTTGCCTGCCTGCCGTTTGAATTCGCAGTCCACTTATCGAGCGCCAGCATACCGGCAAAAGTCGCGAGGTTTCGCACTCGTTCCAGCATTGTCGCGGGAAAGTAATCGAATATCTGCCCTTGCAGCGGGTCGACTACGTACCTTGACCCGAACTGTAGGCCGGGCTGGCACTGGATTACGCTGCCGGAAAGCTGGATGTTTAGCTCAGCCGAGTTCTCGACCAGCCAGTCCCCCACTTCCACGACCTCTGTGGGGGGGACAGGCAATCCAGCGGATTCCGCGAGTCGCGTGGCTAACAGTTCGTTCGCCAGGACGCGTAGATGCTGAGGATTGTTGCGGAACTTTACCACGTAGAAGTTTCCATCGGAGCAGCGCATCATATGCCCCTGTGCGCCGCCTCGCATTCTTCGCACGTGTTGCACGGCAAGCACCGCCAAAAGGCAAGTCCTCGAAACTACCCAAAAAACCTCATCCTATGCCTACTTTTCGAGGGCTTGATGTGACGTGTGGACATCGAACGGGTGTGGATTTCTTGGCAGATTTGCTACGACTTACCTTGGAGTCCGCGGTCCGCTTACGGCACGCCTAAGGGCGAGCCCTGATACGAATCTCTAGTTTTTCAGCAAGCTCTTGCGTGAGCTTTGCGGCGAGTCTGAAGACGCGCCCTTTCAAAGCTGTTCGGCTTATTTAACGAATTCCTGATTCAGCAGACTCGAACGCTGGGGGTCATCACACTCGCAACTCTATGACGGTTGCGCCACCGCCGCCTTCATTTTGCGGAGGTTCGGTAACGGATTCCACGTGAGGGTGCTTCTGCAAATATTGCCGCAGCGCCTTACGCAGAATGCCCATGCCGCTGCCGTGAACGACACGGACGCGCGGCAGCCCCGCAAGGAAAGCGCGGTCGACGAATTTCTCGACTTCCCGGGTGGCGTCGTCCACGGTGCGGCCGATTACGTTGATCTCTGACGGAGTATTCTGGTTCTCGCTTTCGAGCGAAACCGAAATCCCGCGGGCGCGCGCAGCTTTGATTGGAGAATCCGAGGAGCGCACTAGCACTTCTGCAATGTCGTCGCGCGCGATTTTCATCTTCATGGCGCCGATCTCGACCTCGAAGTGATTGTCGTCGATTCGACGGGCTATTATGGCAGGCCGACCTACAGACTTCAGCTTCACCGTATCGCCCTCGGAGACAAGCTTCACCAGTTTCGGTTGGGCATGGGGATCATCTTGGTCGGCGCCGGTTGAGTGGGCTACTACGGCCGAATCAAACTGCTCGCGAAACTCGCGGCGTAGCTTGGAAATGCGCCGCTCGGCGTCTTTCGACACCTTCTGTGCCGCCGCCCGATCCTCAATGGCGTTGACCATTTCCCGCGCGTGATACTCGAAATCGCGCAGCAGGGTGTCGAGTTTCTTTTCCATTTCTCGGACTTTCGCCTGCTGTTCTTTTTTGCCCTCAGTCGCTAAATAGGCTTTCTCGCGCTGAATTTCTTCCTCGCGAGTGCGCAAGCGCAAGCGTTCGGCATCCGCCTCACGCAATTGGACGTGCAGGCGGTCCAGGAATTGACCGACATCCCGCGCCTGCGAACCCAAGCGGGAACGGGCCGAGTCAATGATCGTGGGATTGAGCCCCAAGCGCTGCGCGATATTGATGCCGGCGGACGCTCCCGGAACGCCGATTTTTAACTCGTAGGTGGGTTGCAGCGTGGCTTCGTCGAATCCTACGGAAGCGTTGATCACTCCGGCTGTGTTCGCGCCGAAAACCTTCAGCGACGTGTGATGCGTGGAAATAACGGTGATGCAACCGATACAGCGAAAGTGCTCCGCAATGGCGACAGCCAAGGCTGCACCTTCTTCAGGATCGGTGGCAGAACCGAGTTCATCGAGCAGAACCAGTGATTGCGCGGTCGCAGTGCGCGAGATGAAATCAATGTTGGTCACGTGAGCCGAGAAGGTTGAAAGATTCTGCTCGATGGACTGGTAGTCGCCAATGTCGGTCAGCATTGCGTCGAATATCGGCAACTCGGCCCGGTCCGCCGAAACTGGAATTCCGGATTGCGCCATCAGCGCCAGCAACCCAACCGTTTTCAGGACGACTGTCTTGCCTCCAGTATTCGGACCGGTGATGACCAGTTCCCGTCCTTCTTCTTCGAGTTCAATGGTGGTGGGAATGACGTGACCGCCCTTTGTTTTCAGGTTACGTTCAAGCAGCGGATGCCGGGCTTTAACGAGAACCAGTCGAGCTTTACTCGACATGGACGGCCGAGGGCGGCCGTCCCCACGGGAGTCTTGTGTGGAGAAGACCACCGGGACGCAGTTGTATTCCTCGGCAAATCGTGCTTTGGCAAACTGCAGTTCCAGTTCTGCTAGCGTTTCAACCGCGGCTAGAATCGATGCTGCGTTTTCTCCGATTCGCCGCGTCATGTCGACCAGGATGCGATGCACTTCCGCTTGCTCTTCATCGAAGAGCCGCACTAGCTCGTTGTTCTGTTCGATGGTCTCAAGGGGTTCGATGAAGACGGTTTGGCCGCTGGAGCTTGCGCCGTGGACAACTCCCTGCACCCGCCGTTTCTGCTCCACCTTGACCGGGATTACGAAACGCTCACCGCGAATGGTGACCAGTTCGTCCTGAACCGCGCCACCTTGGGACAACCGGCGAAGATAGCTCTGCAGCGAATCATGGATTGAGCGTCTCTGTTTTTCTATTTCTCGGCGTATGCGGGCGAGTTCCGGGGAGGCCTTATCATCGAGCGTGCCGTCGGGCGGGATTTTGTTGCGGAAAGCTCGCAGAAATTCGGTGAAGTTTGCGATTCGCGTCGAAAGCTGGACCACCGTTTTCCACTCGAACTTCATGGCGGCAGGCGGGTTGAAGGCGATTTCGCGCCACTCTGCCGCACGATCTACCACGAGTACCACGTCCCGAATATCTGTAATTTCAAGCGCGGCACCTGCGATTCGAGATTTTTCCACGAGCTTAGTCACGGCGAGCAAGCCGGAAAAGTCGAAGCGGCCGCCCACCCGACGAAATTCGCGGATCTCCGTGGTTAGCTGCTGTTGATTTTCGATCCACTCGCGATCGGTGGAAGGCGCGAGCTGAGCGATCAGGCCCTGCCCCAAGGGCGAAGAGGCATATCCGCGCAGCAAGTCGCGGAGAGCGTCGAATTCCAGCACGCGGGCGCTGGTGTGGGTTAGCGGCTGGGGAGGCATCAGAGGTCAATGTTACAAGAAGCGGCGATGGGGTTGCTCTGCTAGAATTGCTAGTCGGGGGCGGGCGTCTTTCCGTCCCCGAGATTTGCTGCCATGACCTTTCCGATTACACGCCTTCGCCGCCTTCGCCAAAGTGAACAGTTGCGATCCATGGTGCGCGAAACCCGGCTTTCTCCGGCGTCGTTGGTTTATCCCATGTTTGTGTGTCCGGGTGAAGGCGTGCGCAAGGAAGTGCGCTCCATGCCGGGCGTGTTCAACCTTTCCGTAGATGAGGCTGTAAAAGAGGCGCAACAGGCGAACTCGCTAGGAGTGCCTTCGATCATCTTGTTTGGGCTGCCGGAAAAGAAAGATGAACTGGCAACCGGGGCGTGGGCAGAAGATGGGATCGTGCAGCAGGCTGCGCGTGCTATTAAGCGCGAGGTTCCCAAGCTTGTTATTATGGGCGACGTTTGCCTGTGCGAATATATGTCGCATGGCCATTGCGGAATTGTGCGCCCTGCACATCCGCACTCCCTCGGGGCTGCGGTTGCTGCGCCTCCGTCCGTCGCCACCGACTACGAAATTGTCAACGACGCCACACTCGAGCTGCTGGCCCGCACCAGCGTTTCTTTGGCCCGCGCTGGCGTGGACATTATCGCGCCTTCCGACATGATGGATGGCCGGGTGGGCGCTATTCGTAACGCGCTCGATCATGCGGGCCTGGCCAATACGCCGATCCTTTCTTATGCGGCTAAATTTGCTTCGGCGTTTTACGGGCCGTTCCGCGAGGCCGCGGACTCGACTCCGCAGTTCGGCGATCGCCGGTCTTATCAAATGGATGGAGCAAACCTGCGCGAGGCCATGCGCGAGATCGAACTCGACATCGAAGAAGGCGCAGACATGATTATGGTAAAGCCCGCGATGCCATATCTCGATGTGATTGCCGCGGCGCGCGAACGGTTCGACCTGCCTCTGGCCGCGTATCAGGTTTCAGGTGAATACGCCATGATCGAGGCAGCTGCCCGGAACAACTGGATCGAACGTGATCGGGTAATGATGGAATCGCTGCTTTCGATCCAGCGCGCCGGGGCCAGCATTATTCTCACTTACTACGCGAAGGATGCGGCCAAACTTCTAGCGTAACTGTAGAAACCTAGCGGGCTACGTTTCGGCGGCGCGAAGGAAACGTAGCAAGCTACGTTTCTACAATTACCTGCCGCGAAGGCACCGTTTAACCTGACCGTTTCCCGAATCCTCCAGCCCTGTCGTAGAATCACCTATTTGGACACTCGTGATTATTCTTTCTAGGGAGCACTACTTTGCCTGAAACCATTTATGACATCGGGATTATCGGCAGCGGTCCGGCAGGATATACCGCGGCGATCCGTGCCGGGCAATATGGTCTGAAGACGGCGTTGATTGAAAAGGATGGATTCCTTGGCGGCACTTGTCTGCACGTGGGTTGCATTCCCACCAAAGCCCTGTTGTTCAACGCCGAAATCTGGGATCACTTGAAAGACGCTAAGGAGTTTGGCATTGAGGGAGTCGACTCGCGCAAACTGAATTGGGCCGCCATCCAGGAACGTAAATCGAAGATCGTGAATAAGCATGCCAAGGGTCTTGAATTCCTGATGCGCAAGAACAAAGTTGAAACGATGAAGGGCTACGGCAAGCTAACCGGTCCAGCGCAGAACGGAGTGCTGACAGTCGAGGTGACCGACGGTGGCAAGAGTAATCGGATAAAGACGAAGAATGTCATCCTGGCCACTGGCTCGGAAGCCCGCATGATTCCGGGACTCGAGGCTGATGCCCGCGTGTTGACTAACATTGAGATTCTGGATTTGAAAGAGATTCCAAAATCGCTGGTCATCGTGGGCGCAGGAGCCGTGGGCGTAGAGTTCGCATCAATTTTCCGTTCGTTCGACGCCGACGTAACGATTCTCGAAATGCTGCCGCGGCTGGTTCCGGTGGAAGATGAAGATGTTTCCAAGGAGCTGGCACGCGTGTACCGGAAGCGCGGCATCAACTTTCACACTGGAGCCAAGGTCGAGAAGGTCGAGACGACGAAAGCTGGAGTTGCTGTGACTTTCACAGTGAACGGCAAGCAGCAGAAGATTGAAGCCGAGAAAATTCTGATCGCGGTTGGCCGCAAGCCGCGCACGGAAAACATTGGACTGGAAAAGACCCGAATCAAGCCCGACCGCGAATTTATCAAGACCGACAGCTGGATGCAAACTAGTGAGCCCGGCGTTTATGCGATTGGAGACATCGTGCTGGGAACCCCGCAACTGGCACACGTCGGGGCCATGGAAGGCATTGTGGCTGTAACCAAGATCGCAGGCAAGCCAGGAAAGCCGATCAACCCGGAACACATCCCGAACGCGACCTACTGTCATCCGGAAATCGGCAGCGTTGGCCTGACGGAGGAAAAGGCTCACGAGGCCGGTTACAACGTGAAGATCGGGAAATTTCCTTTTACTGCAAATTCGCGCGCCTCGATCGTTGGCCAACACGAGGGTTTCATCAAGATCGTCTCGGATGCGGACTACGGTGAAATTCTGGGCGTGCATATAATCGGACCGCAGGCGACCGAGCTTATCGCCGAAGCTGTCGCAGCGATCGAACTCGAGGCTACAGTGGAAGATCTGATGTGGACCATTCATGCACATCCGACGCTGGCTGAGGCTATGCTGGATGCGTCGAACAGCGTGTATGGGATGGCGATCAACGCATAGCCGTTGAACGTATGACGGTGCGGGAGTTCTACAAATGCTTAACGAGGACGGCTGGTACCTAGATCGCACGCGTGGCAGCCATCGCCAGTTCAAACATCCCACCAAATTAGGCTTGGTGACAGTGCCTGGCAAACCCTACGATGATTTGGGGCCGGGGACGTTCAATAGTATTCTGAGACAGGCAGGATTGAAGAAATGAAAAGATACTTGATTGTCGTAGAGGAAACCCGTACCGGCTATTCTGCATACTCGCCCGACCTGGACGGCTGCGTAGCCACCGGATCGACTCGCGAAGAAGTAGAAAGCCAGATGCGGGAGGCCATTGCATTCCACTTGGAAGGCATGGCCCGCAGCGGTCAACCCGTGCCCGAACCGCACACGTCTTCTGCCTACGTCGAAGTCCCTGCCCAGGTGCATTGAAGTCTGCGACGGTGCCTTGATCTCTGTGCTCCAACTCGGGACCCTGGATTACGCCACCGGACTGCGTCTACAGCAGAAGCTAGTTCAACTTCGCAAGGACGGCTTCATCGGTGATGTGCTCTTACTGCTCGAACACACTGCGGTCATCACCTTAGGACGGAACGCTAAAGCTGCTAATGTAACTGCGTCCCCCGAACAACTCGCGGAACGCGGTGTTGAGTTGTTCGAATGCGATCGCGGGGGCGACGTAACGTTCCATGGTCCCGGACAGCTCGTTGGCTATCCCATATTTGACCTCCGTGGTTTTAGCTCAACCGACGGCAAGCGGAAGACGTTGGGGGCAGTGGAATATGTGCGCCGTCTAGAAGAGGTTCTGATCCGTACGTGCGCTGACTTTCGCATTTCGGCTGAACGCGTGGAAGGATTGACGGGAGTGTGGACGATAGTAGACCGCGTGGGCACCGGTCTTCGACCAGTGCGGGGCGGGACAGAGGCTCGACCCGATACAAAAACTGTCGTCTCTCCAAACGGGTCGGAGACCCGGTTCCACACAAACCGTGACGAAGCGAAGGTCGCTGCGATTGGGGTTCATATTTCTCGAGGTGTGACTTCGCATGGATTTGCTTTGAATGTGAATACGGATCTCGATTATTTTAACTTGATTATCCCCTGCGGAATTGCATCAAAGCCCGTGACTTCCATGGCGAAAGAATTGGGTCAGCAACTTTCGTTGGAGGAGGTCGCACGTTCGGTATCGCGTAATTTTGGAGTTGTGTTTCAGAGCCAGATGCTTTGGCTGGAAGCTTTGGATTCTCTTCTTGGCGATTCCGTTGGTGTGCCCATGAGGCCTCCGGCCGAATTGCGAAAACTGCATAACGAGGAAGATTCGTTCTGGGCTTAACGCCAGCTCGGGGCACTCATCCTCTCTGGAGTTGGCCAATTCCTACGACCCGCGATAGGATTCTTTGAGACGCGATTGCGACAGTTATTTAGAACCCATGGTTAATAAGAAAAAGGTTGTTTCGAAATCCTCCGGCACACATAGTTCAAACGGTCGTGGCCAGCGCGCTCCTCACTCCCCGGCACCAGATTCCTCGCAGCGCACCTACACCGTCCTCGACTATCGATTGGAGAAGCCCACGTTCAGCGTTCGTCAAGTCCGTAAGGGCGATGAAGTTCGCTACGAAGTAGCGGGTGACTTGAGCGCGCCGGTTCCTCCAATTCGGGAGTCCAAGTACCTCGATAGAAGGCAATGTATCGAGATTTATCGATGGATGCTCCTGAATCGCAAGACCGAGACCGCGCTTGAGAACCTGTACAAGCAGGGCAAGGTCGTGGGCGGTGTTTACTTCGGTCTCGGCCAGGAGGCTTGCTCCTGCGCGTCTGCATACGCTCTTGAGAAGGACGATTGGTTTGGCCCCATGATCCGCAATCAGGGATCGCTACTAGTTCGCGGTTTCCCCGCCCGCGACATCATGATGCAATACATGGCGAAATCCGGTTCGCCGACCAAGGGACGTGATGGGACGTCGCACTTCGGCGACATCGAAAAACGTAATATGGTTTCCCCGATCTCCATGCTGGGCGATCTGATTCCCGTGCTCGCGGGGGTGGCGCTGGGCGCTCGGTTGCAAGGTCGAAATATTGCGGTCATGACCTACATCGGGGATGGGGGCCAATCGACAGGCGTTACTTATGAAGGGCTGAATTTCGCTGCCGTGCAGAACCTCGGGCTGGTGCTTTTCGTCGAAAATAATCTTTGGGCATACTCGACGCCAGCCGAAATGCAGTTCCGCGTTAAGGATCTTGCCGAGCGCGCCATAGGCTATGGAATTCCCGGGGTGATTGTCGATGGCACCGACGCTTGCCAAGTCTACGACGCGGCCCATGAGGCCTGCGAACGCGCCCGGCGTGGCGAGGGCCCTACGCTGATCGAGGCCAAGATGATGCGTATGAAAGGTCACGCCATTCACGATGCTGCTGACTACGTTCCGAAGCCGCTGTTCGAGTATTGGCGCAAGCGCGATCCGATTGCTCGTTTTGAGAATTATCTGTTAACCAAGAACTGGTTGTCTCCAAAAGAGAACGAGCAACTGATCGCCGACGTGGAGCGTGAACTTGAAGCAGAACGCGAGTTTGCCATGGCCTCGCCGATGCCGGAGCCGGAATCGGCGGCCGGAGGTGTGTACTGCGAGGTGGATTGCCATGGGATTAAGCCGAAGTACGGTGCGCCTAGGACCAATACGAATGTCTCCAGTCGCCTTAAAGAGGCCAACCCGGCGGTACACTTTAAATGAGGTTAAGTGGTTTACCGGTAAGCTTCACGTCGATGGGCAATTCGCACAATTATAACGACCACCCGGCGTCCGTCAACGCGGTAAATAATCCTGTAATCGCCCACGCGAATGCGAATGTGATCGGGTTTGCCTTGCAGCTTTTTGCTGCCAGGGGGAAACGGTTCGTCGTAAAGTGCTGTGATTTTCGCGGTAATGCGCCGTTGCGCCTGCCGTTCGAGGGCGCGAAACTCGCGCAGCGCCGAAGTCGTAAACTCAAGCGTGTATTGCATGGACCCTTTTGCAACTACAGGCCCAGTTCTTTCTTAATTTTTTCCCAGGGGATCGTCGGTTCTTTGAGCCGCTTTTGTGCTTCCGCGAGGTCGATGCGGTCTTCGATTTCCTCCAGGAGTTCCAGATCTTCAATTGGAACGACCGCGGCAACAGGTTTCTTCCGGCGATGCACGATAATTCTTTCTCCGCCATACGCGGCACGATTGACCAAATCGGCAAAATTCTGCCGAGCGTCGCTGGCGGTCAATTTTGGAGGCATGAATGACCCCTAAGAATATAAAATACAAATAGTACATTAGCACAAATTGTACAAATTGTACAATTTGTAAAACTGGCTTTATGCAGCGAATAAATCTTATGCCTCAACTTACTTATCTCGAAGCCATCCGCCAGGGAATCTGGGAGGAAATGGAGCGCGATCCTGCCGTGTTCTGCATTGGAGAGGACATTGGCATCTATGGCGGAGCTTTCAAAGTTACCGATGGATTCATCGACCGCTTCGGGCCCGAGCGCGTGATTGATACGCCTATCGCTGAATCCGCCATCGTTGGGGCGGCCTATGGGGCTTCGCTTACCGGCATGCGTCCAGTGGCTGAGTTCCAGTTCATGGATTTCATCGGTTGTGCTTTCAACCAGATTGTCAACATGGTAGCCAAATCCCACTACCGCTGGGGTGCGCCGGCTCCGGTGGTGATTCGCGGACCCAGTGGTGGAAACGTTCACGGCGGTCCATTTCATTCGCAGAATCCGGAGATGTGGTTTGTGCATACGCCGGGCCTGAAAGTGGTTTGCCCAGCGAGTGCGTACGATGCGAAAGGTCTTATCAAGGCCGCGATTCGCGATAACAATCCGGTGATCTTCTTCGAGCACAAATATCTTTATCGACGTATCAAGGAAGAGGTTCCCGACGAAGATTACATCGTGCCCCTGGGCCAGGCGCGAGTTGCGCGGGAGGGTCGCGAACTGAGCGTAATTACGTATGCCGCGATGGTCCACGTCGCTCTTGAGGCCGCCGACATTCTGGCGAAAGAGGGAATAGAACTGGAAGTCATCGACCTGCGCACGCTTTCGCCACTCGACCGGGAAGCGATTGCGCGAACCGTACGAAAAACGAATAAAGTAATCTTATTGCACGAAGACGTGCGCACCGGTGGCGTTGCCGGCGAGATCGCCGCGATCATTAATGAAGAGGCTTTTGACGATCTCGATGGGCCAATTGTCCGCATCACTGCGCAAGATTCTCCGGTGCCGTTCTCGCCGCCGCAGGAGGAATATTTCCTACCCAAGGTCGGCGACGTCGTGCGGGAAGCGCGCCGACTCAAAGCGTATTAGTTAACTTTTGTTGCCTCGGCTGAAACCTGATGATGGCCGCTCTCACTCTGCATGATATGGTTGCAGCCCAGCAGGTGTAGCCTCAGCGGCGTGCATTGCAGAGCTCAAAGGGAGGAGAAATGCGCAATTTTATTCTGGGAGTCATTGCCACGCTGCTGGTGCTTGGTCTGGGTGGGCTGGCGGTGGCGACTTTGGGCTTGATGCCAACCAACGCCGATGCTACGCCGCCCCGACTGGAACGCCGTGTGGCCATGAGTGCCTTGGACGCCTCCATGGAGCGCCACGCACCGCGAGTGAGCAATCCCATTCCTCCCACCGACGACAATCTGATTGATGGCATGAAGGTCTTCACCATGAACTGTTCGCTGTGCCACGGGACGCTGGACAATAAGCCCAGCCCACTAGAGAAGTCGTTTTATCCCCCAGTGCCGCAGCTGATTCTTGATCCGTTGGACGACCCTGAGTGGCACATCTACTATGCCATCCGGACGGGAGTTCGCTACACCGGTATGCCGGCTTGGAGCAAGGCTCTTAGCGACCAGGATATTTGGAAAGTGACGGCATTTCTCTCGCGCATACAAAAGTTGCCGCCGCGGGTCCAAGACTACTGGAAGAAATCGTTCGGCGTTGGTCCGCCGCCTGCCGGTTCGGAAAAGGACGAGGACAAGCACTGACGTCGTCTGACGTTGGATATAATTAAAAATTGCGTTAGGCCCGAGATTTGCCACCGGGACAGCGTGGAAGGAACTTATGCCGACCGATATTGTTATGCCCCAGATGGGCGAGTCTATTTTTGAGGGGACGATCACCAAGTGGCTGAAGAAGCCTGGCGACAAAGTACAGCGTGATGAACCGCTGTTTGAGATTTCGACCGACAAGGTGGACGCTGAAATCCCCGCGCCCGCCTCAGGCGTTCTGCAAGACATCAAGGTGGTCGAGGGCAATACCGTGCAGGTGAATACGGTTGTGGGAACGATTGCCGGCGATGGCGAAGCTCCGGCGCCGTCTCCCGCACCTGCAAAAGCCTCCGACTCTCGGCCTGCACCTGCGCCGCCGGCGAAGACCCAATCGGTCCCGCCGCGTCCCGCCGCATCGGTCGAAGCTCAAGCTCAGCCAGCCGCTGAGCCCGAACGCGAAGACGGAGACGATCACGCCCGCTCCTCTCCCTTGGTTCGCAAGATTGCGCGTGAGCACAACGTGAATCTTGCGCAGGTGCAGGGCACCGGCATGGGTGGCCGTATTACCAAGCAGGATATTTTGTCGTTTCTGGATAAGGGGGAAACGACCGCTGTTCCCACCGTGTCTGCCCTAGCCAGTACGCCAACCGCTTCAGCATCCCCGGCTTCGCCGAGGCAGGCTGCGGTTACTCCGGCGGTTATCCCCGGAGACATCGTGCCGATGACGCAGATGCGCAAGATCATCGCCCAGCGCATGATCGAATCCCGCCGCACCAGTGCCCACGTTCACGCCATGTTTGAAGTGGACATTACTCGCATCGTGCAGCTGCGAAATAAAACCAAGTCGCCTTTCGAGCAGCGTCATGGTACGCGGCTCACCTTCATGCCGTTTTTTGTGCGTGCCGCGATCATCGCGCTGCAGCAGTTTCCGATTGTCAATGCCTCAATCGAGGGCGAAAATATCCGCTATCACCGGCACGTCAACGTGGGCATTGCCGTCGCACTCGATTGGGGACTCATTGTTCCTGTACTGAAGAATGCGGATGAGTTGAATTTCCTTGGACTGCAACGTGGAATCTCCGATTTGGGCGAACGGGCTCGCTCCAAGAAACTCAAGCCCGAAGATGTGGAAGGCTCGACGTTCACTATCACGAACCCCGGACAATTTGGCGCCGTCTTTGGGCTGCCAATTATCAACCAGCCGAACTCGGCAATTCTGGGAGTGGGCGGAATCACCAAAGCTCCTCTGGTGGTTACTGACCGGGACGGCAACGATTCTATCGCGATCCGTTCTGTCGTTCATCTCACGCTCGGATATGACCATCGTCTGATCGATGGCGCAGTAGCGGATCAGTTCATGGCGTTTGTGAAGAAGGCGCTGGAAAACTGGAGCGAAGAGGTGGGATAAGCGCGAGATTCAGCAGCCTGACAACGGCTACTTCGCCTTCGCCCATACCGAGGCGTTCAAGCACTCCACAGCACCGTCGATCACCTTTCCCAGGCCTTCCTTGAATTTCTCCTGATCGACGATTTGTCGAGTGGCAACCGAGTTGGTTATAGACAAAGCCGCTTGTAGGAATGACAACGCAGCGTCTTTTTTCTCTGCGCCTGTCCGGTGGCTGAACAATCCTTCAATGGAGTTCAGCAGCGTAGGCACGAAGGCAATCGTCTGTAAGAGTGTGGGTAAGAAGTCCATTGCTTTATCTCCTGAGTTGTTTCAAAGGATTAGGAATGTATCGGAGCGAGAGATTTTGTAATTCGGCTCCGATCGGAACGAAACAGGCAAATGATTTTATTTATGGAAGCCGCTCAATACCGCTTTGGCGAGATACATCATCATTGTGAATGCAGCACTCAGGGCCAGCCCGCCGACCGCGCCCGCTACCGCAGAGGTCACTGACGACCTGCCTTGGCGGGTGGACAGTGCCGCGTTCACTTCGTCCCGCCACTTATTGTTTTCCTTGGTTTGACTGTCGTAGACTTCGCGACCGACGAAACTGGCTTCCTTCTGCCGTGCATCCTCGTGCGCGTGATTCAGAAGGTCCAGGCGCCGGAGCATTTCAATATGGTCTAAATCCAGCGCTCTTTTTGCCAGCTCAAAACGCAGGTCTACGAAAGCCTTCTGCTGGTCCGCCATTTCCCGTTCGGCCGCTAGCAGGGCGAGCAGGTGCTCTTTTAGTGATACCGAACTGCTTTGGTCATTCAGATCCATGAGTCACCTCCGATATTGAAGCCTATTGGTCGAGAGTCGTGCTTGCGGCCAATTGCCCACTTACCACCTACGTCCCAGACGTCTTCTTCCGATTCCCTCATAGTGGATAAACAACTGTGTAGACTGTATTTGCGGGCGTGGCATTTGCATTTGGAACCAAACCGACCGACAACGCTCCCCCGTTCCCCAGCGTGACACTCGTATCTCCCGCAGCGACTGCGCCTAGTGCTGCAGTGGTAAATTCTGGCCACGAAATTAACAGCGTCCCACCCGCTGGAGTGCCGTCGGCGCGGTACACCGTATCGCTGATGGTCGTGGTGGGAAGCGTTTGCGCTGACACCGCCAATGCCGCCAGCACCGGCAGCAACAGAAAAAGCCACCCATAAGGGCGGCGCGCGTGAAACATAACTCCTCCGTAGGCTAGAACCTTTTCACGTGCTCCACGACAACTCACACACCTCAGCATCCGCCTGTCGCTACCACAGGACCAATGCGCTAGGTTGTCTTGGAGTAAAGGCTGGTAATCGAATCACTTCTCGAACTAAAAGAGGGAAGCGAAAAAGTGAGCTTAGCCGCTTCTACCTCGCCGTTTTCACCTGCTCTTGCAAAAACCTTCTCACGCTATTCACATACACATCCGCGAAGTCCACCACCGGACGTCGTAGTTCGATCAACTGTAGCGCATCCGCCAACTTCCAGTTCAGAGAGCACAAAATCGCCAGCGTCATCATAGGTGCTCGATGCACTCCTGCGGCGCAATGGACGAAAAGCTTGGTTCCCTCTTCGTCCAGAGCCTGCAGTGCGAACTCCACACCGCGCTGGAAAACCTCCGGCGACTTGGGCTGGAAGTCGTCATCAATGGGATTCCACAGTACTCTAATCCGATGCGGCGCAGCCAACGGCGTGTCATCGAATTCGATTTGCATGTCGAGGATATGAGTTACACCCGCGCGAGCCACCTGCACCATGTTCTCCGCTGTCCATATGCCACCGCCGACCGCAATTCGACCCGTCACCCACGTCATATCCATCATGAAAGTCCTGTGCACCAGGATTTTGTGTGCGGCGGGGGACCAGGCTCGCAAATCGTCCCAGTTTCCCACAGCCGTTGACCAACGGCCAGCGGCCAACGACCAATCCTCGGCAATCTTCGACCACTCACTGACTTTCATTTTACGGCATCACTCTCTCGCTCTACTGGATCCACGACAGAATCCTTGCTGACTTCCGTACCGGGATTTATCTCTTCAGGAAGCCTCAGGCGCTGCAACAGAGTTTTTGCTAACGAGCTTTCCTCGAACGTTGCTTCGGTAGCTGTTGCCGGCCATAGTCCAACCATCTCAAATAAATATTTCATCGCCAGGTAATGTCCCTTATTGACTTCCTCCATCGTGATCTCGACCATTTCGAGAGCGCGATTCCCCACCACATTCGTGATCTGCTCCCGGATAACGGCTAAGTCAACTTTCTCTAGCGGTTTTCCCGGCGCCGGGGACGTTTTCTTCGAGCGTTCGTCTGCCTTGCCCGTCTTAGCCTTCTTCATTGATCCCCTGACCGATCCCTCAACTCGTCGTCCGAAAAAACTAGGGCGCGCTTTTGTCGGCGCGCCCTCTTGGCAAATCTTTATGATCTAAATCTAGACTAGCAGATTCGATAGGGTAAACCCGCCAAATTTTGAAAATTATATTTGGATTGTATTCATTCACTTGCGAGGAATGAACCGCTTTTACCCCCTTGACAAGTTTTCGGCACTTCGCGTTGTCTCCCGGGCAGACCGGTCAATATCCCCCTTTTCAATAGAATTTCGCTGACCCGATCCAGCGCTTCGGGAAAAAGACGCTCTACCGTGCGATACCCGCAGCCCAAAAGTCGCCCTGCTTCCTCCTTCGAGAACTGCTGCAGCACAATCTTTGCGATCAGCTTCTTCTCGAACTCGTTCAGTTCTTCCAGGCTACGCTCCACGTCGTGCACAAAAATCACCGAATCTTCGAACGTAGAAGATCCATACGACGTAACTCGGCTTCGAAAAAACTCCCGCCCCAACAGCGACGGCATCCGACCCACCTCAATTGAAAGCCGCATATAGCGACGGAGCAGGGCAACCGTACGATCCCGGTACAACCAAAGGTCGGGATCGCTGCTGGGAGTATGGTTGTCTGCTAGGACCACCGCCTGGTGTGGAGTTGACACTCCATCTTCTGCTGGCTCTAGCGCGATCGCGTCAGCCCCAGTTAACTCGTTATGTCGGGAGCCGATCTCCAACGAAGGTCCTGATGCAAAATCGGTGTCTGCTGCGCTACCGTCATCCCTATCCCCCAAGTCATGCTGGAAACCAACGCCCCCAGGAATTCCCGGCATCTCAGCCGACGCGTGGAGAAGACCGATCGCCGCGCCGCTCAAGCGTTCCCTCCTTCACCGCACAACACCGATAACTCTTCGCATTGGCTCTTGATCTCGATTCGATCATTCGCGAGTAAATGCGGTTTTTTCCTCCTCCGAACCGGCGGAAGATACGACATTTGCACCTCACACGATGGGCAATAGACGTCGTCTGTTCCCCAAGTTCGCATCCATAACCCACCGCATCTTTCGCAGTACTTAAGCTCCAAACGGATAATCTCCAGACCTTCGATTTCCATGATTGCCTCCGTGGCGATAACTTCGTGATTAACTTCGGCCTGAGGCCGACAGGCAGCCTGAGGCCCAAATAAAAAAGCCCCGTGCCGATTAATCGGTCACAGGGCCCGTTTCTCTTACGGAGAACCTGTTGAATCTATTTAGCTATGAGTATAGCGGTTCAATTAACCATTCGCACCAACACGTCTATGTTAGGTTAGCGGCGGCTGGCGAAAGTAGCCCTCCTCGTACCCGGATTTCAGCACCCGGCCGTTTTGCACGACCACACTGACTTTACCGGTAAACTGCAGCATACGCAGTAGTTGTTCCATTGCGGCAGAGAGTACCTCAGCCGAGCGAACCTTGCGGCGAAACTCCACAAAGCCCCCTTCCTCATTTTCGGGTTGTGTCTTGCAGTTCATGGATTTTTTCCAGTTAACGCGGTAGTTATAACAGTATTGTTATTGTATAACTTCTGGTTCATCAAGAAGTCAAGCACTTTTTTGACCAGATTTTTGTTATATTCGTCACCCGCAGCGAATGCTATTGCCTCTGTGGAAAGGTCATTGCCCCACTCTAGGAGACTGTTTCCTTTTAGATGTTGGATTTATATTGTCAATAGCGATTCGCTATAAACCATGCTATACTCTTGTTATGAAATTCAAAGTATTGCAGGAAAATCTTCGCAAAACCTTGTGGCACCGCATCGAAGAAGAGGGATTGACGGGTTTGCGCCTTGCCGAACAGACCGGCTTTAAACAAGCTCATATCTCCAATTTCCTCAACCGCAAGCGGGGCTTGAGTCTGGAAGGCATGGATAAGGTCTTGCGCGTACAACACCTTTCCGTGCTGGATCTGCTGGATCCGGACGAAGTCAATAAACGTGCCAGCATTCTGCCGCCGAGCGAGGACGAATTCCAAAATGTTTTGCTCGTCGACGGCGCCATCGCTGCCACCGAGCCTCTGGTCATGAGCATGAATGTGAAGGAGATTCTCAAGTTCAAGAAGAGTTTCCTGCACGGCCTTCGCGCCGAGACAGAAGGTCGCCGCGACGATTGGGAGCGCTTCGTTGTCATTCAGGTCGATGGCCGCGATGGCATGAGCATGTATCCGCGCCTTTTGCCCGGAGCCACCGTCCTCATTGACCGCCATTACAACTCTCTCAAGCCTTATCGCAAAGGCGAGACCAACATGTACGCGGTGAACAAAGATGGCGCATGCACGGTCAAGTACGTGGAATTAGCCGGGAACAACTTGGTTTTGCGTCCCCACAATCAGGCTTACCCTGTCGAGGTAATGCCCGTGGAACCTGACAAGAACGCAAGCAGCTATTTGGTCGGTCGGGTTTGCTATGTAGGAATCGAGACCTAGACGATTTTGCGGCTTACCGATTTTTCCGACGTCACGCGCAAGGCTATCAGGTAAATGCGTTCGCGTCATTTCTATTCCCGCGTCGATTCGAAAACAGCGACCAGAAACGAATTGCGTACCTCGCGCCGTTCGACTCATTGCGTGGCGTATAATCGGATTCTTACAATTCCACTCAAGGGTGTGCTCATGGCTTCCACAAAGGGTAATCCCAGCAACGGCAATCATATTCAAGACGATTCCAGTCACAGTGGCAATGGGCACAGTGCTCCCTGGCCGCGAGCCGAATGGATCTGCCGCCGCAAGGTCAAAAATCAGGATGGGAATTTTTCCCAAATGCACTATGCGCGCAAGGGTCTGACCACGGAGGAAATGGCTTACGTGGCGGAGCGCGAAAAGCTTTCCGCCGAACTGGTGCGCGACGAGGTAGCGCGCGGCCGCATGATTGTTCCGGCCAACATCAATCATCCCGAACTGGAGCCAATGTGTATCGGGGTGGCTTCGCTGTGCAAGATCAACTCCAACATCGGAAATTCCGCCGTCACTTCCAACATTGACGAAGAACTCAAAAAGCTGCACACCTCCGTCCACTTCGGCGCTGACACGGTCATGGACCTTTCGACCGGCGGCGACATTCACGAGATTCGCGAAGCGATCCTGCGCCACTCGCCGGTACCCATCGGCACGGTGCCAATCTATGAAGCGATCTCACGTGTAAAGCGCGTCGAAGACTTGAATGCCGAGGTGATGCTCGAAGTGATCGAAGAGCAAGCCGAGCAGGGCGTGGATTACATGACCATTCACGCCGGCGTCCTAATCCAGTATCTGCCCATGGTTTCCAAGCGCATCACCGGGATCGTGAGCCGCGGCGGCGCAATTCTGGCGCAATGGATGGCCCACCATCACAAACAGAATTTTCTCTACGACCGCTTCGACGACATCTGCAAAATCTTCGCCAAGCACGACGTTTCCTTCTCCCTCGGTGATGGCCTGCGTCCCGGCTGCATTGCCGACGCCAGCGACGAAGCTCAATTTGCCGAACTGAAGACGCTGGGCGAACTAACGAAGAGGGCCTGGGAATACGACGTGCAGGTAATGATCGAAGGCCCGGGCCACGTCCCGCTCGACAAGATCAAAGAGCAGGTCGACAAAGAAAAAGAACTCTGCTACGAAGCCCCGTTCTACACGCTGGGACCGTTGGTAACGGATATCGCGCCGGGATACGACCACATCACCTCGGCGATTGGCGCAGCCATGATCGGCTGGCACGGTGCGGCCATGCTGTGCTACGTAACGCCAAAAGAGCATCTCGGACTGCCGAACGAGAAAGACGTAAAAGACGGAATTATCGCCTACAAAATCGCCGCTCACGCCGCAGATCTAGCCCGCCATCGCCCCGGCGCCCAAGACCGCGACGACGCGCTCAGCTACGCCCGCTACAAGTTCGACTGGGAGAAACAATTCGCGTTATCACTCGATCCCGAGACGGCCCGCTCCATGCACGACGAAACCCTGCCCGACGACTACTATAAAGAAGCCGCCTTCTGCTCCATGTGCGGCCCCAAATTCTGCTCAATGAACTATTCCAGCAAGGTGGACGAGTACAACAAGCAAGTCCACGGGCTCGAAAAGAAAGACTACTCGGAACTGGTTGAGAAGTTGGTTTCGATTAAGTAATTCCGATGATCGGCGCATATACAATAGTGCTTCTGTTTGGCGAAGCCCCACGCACTGTAGCCAGGTTCTACGTACAGCTGAGAGCTGTCAGCGCCCGCGCTTGGCCGCCTCGATAGCCTCGTTCAGTTCATGCTCCGCGGCCCGCAGATGCTCTTCCGCC
This sequence comes from uncultured Acidobacteriota bacterium, assembly GCA_963832245.1. Taxonomy (GTDB): domain Bacteria; phylum Acidobacteriota; class Terriglobia; order Terriglobales; family Acidobacteriaceae; genus JABDBE01. The sequence continues at coordinate 109,709 of CAWHTG010000002.1, read as the reverse complement.
TTGGCACCATGTCCGGCCATATCGTAGTGGTTAGCCGCGCGGGCATTTTCCAATTCGTGGATCGCTTCCAGGACGTGGTTATGAACCGCCTCCAGGTCGTGCCAGTCACGCACCTGGCCAACCGCGATTCCAGCGATAAACGATAGACACACAGAAAGGACACCAACTGCAATCGTTTTTCTCATATTTGTTCCTCGCAGAATGTGGATTAACTTTTTTCCGGCACGCATGGATACTCGCCATTTTCCCCAGCCACGGACCTGCTGTCAAACCAAACAGAGTGCACCCGAATAATAACGCGGCTCCTCGATTACCCGATCTTGTCCCTTGTGCGCCGCCCGGCTACAATGTGTTGCGTCCGGTATTCGTGCCCTCCCGAACGCTGACTCGGGACACTGGAATCGATTCCGCGAAGTGATAGGAATGGATTCCGGCGCGCGCCGGCAGCGCGAAGTTGGGTGTCGGACATCGCCTTGAAGCTACTACCACTGTCGCTATTGATCTTCTCAGTTTTCCTCGCTGTAAGACCAGCCATTGCGGTAACTCGCCACTACTACATTGCGGCCGAAGACGTGACTTGGGACTTTGCTCCCAGTGGACACGACCTGCTACGCGGAAGCCTGCTTCCTCCGCCTTGGGCGCTGCGCACGCAGTGGGCAAAATCCCGTTTCATCGAATATACCGATTCCACGTTTTCTGTTCGCAAGCCGCAACCCGAGTGGTTGGGAATTTTAGGACCTATTATTCGTGCTGAGGTTGGAGATCAGGTCGAAGTTGAGTTCCTGAACCGCTCGAAGACGATGCACAGCATCCACCCGCACGGCCTGCGCTACGACAAAGACAACGAAGGAGCCTTCTATTTACCGTATGGCGATGGCTCTCGTGTTGGACCACGTGCCCGCTTCACCTATCACTGGTTTGCCGACGAAGGCAGTGGCCCTGGCCCGGGCCAACTCAGCTCCGTCGTGTGGTGGTACCACGCGCATACTGACGAACCCAAGGAGACCAACGCTGGGCTACTCGGCCCTATCATCGTTACGGCTAGAGGCAAAGCTCGACCCGACGGTTCTCCCAAAGGCGTCGATCGAGAATTCGTTGCCGCCTTCGTGATCTTCGACCAGTTGCTGGCAAAGCCCGAAGGGCTCTTCTATTCAATCAACGGCTACATTTTTGGAAATCTGCCCGGCCTCATCATGACGCAAGGGGAAAAGGTGCGCTGGTACGTCATGGGAATGGGAAACGAGATCGACGTTCACAGTCCTCACTGGCACGGCAAGACAGTCACAGACGGACGCCGGAACGTAGACGTCATTGAACTCCTGCCTGCCAGCACCAATGTCGTAGACATGGTCGCCGACAATCCTGGCACGTGGATGTTCCACTGCCACGTCCGGGACCACATGGAGGGCGGGATGATGGCTTCTTTCACGATCTACAAACCATCGACTAGAATTTGCCCCCTGCATTTCGTGGCCTCCCAGTTTTGGAACGGAGGCCCGACCTACACGCTTACGGTCAAGAATGCAGGCGCCAAGAAAATCAAGGGATTCACCCTCACTTTCGAGCATTTTATCGCCCCCCAACTTTTGAATCATCCCTTCCTCGACACCTGGAGCTCCGATCAACCCCTTGAACAAAACCGCGAGCTGACGATCGAAATGAAAGCATATCCTGGCGCCAATCAACGGATCCTTGGTTGGCTGCTCATGCCTTCGAAAATCTTATTCGACGACGGCACTGTGTGGACACCACAGGAACGCGGCGAATGTTTCGGGGCCTTCTGGAAAGATGCGGACCATCCTGATCTGAAAGTAGTGCCTCCCGAACAAATTGAAACGAACCCCGACTGATGGCATTTTCGCCCCGCGGCGGGTGGCCCAGCCTTAAGAATCGCAGCTCTAAATCACATATATGCAGCTCTAAATCACATATGTAAATAGGGTGCCCCATCCTTTCGCGTTATTTTGCGAAAGGGGTGGGAAGCGAGAATGCCATAGGCAAAACGTGTGCTGGGGTGCCCCACCCTTCTCGCGTTCTTCGCGAGAGGGTGGGGCCTTTAGCTGATATCGCGGCGGCAGACCACGGGATACATGCCAACCCGCTCGCGAACAACGCGCCGTCCAGCGAGATTCCATCTCAACCGCACCCTCGTCCTAGTCGCATAATGCCGACCGACGCCTTGGAGAAGACAGCGCGGCGCGAATCAATTGCCGGGGTGATGTCAAATAAAAATGCCGACCCGGGCTGCATGAGTCCCCACCTTTGCCAAAACCAAAACCGCGAAGGTGGGGCAGCCACCATCCCGCCCAGCGACACGGGTGTATGCTTGGTTTATCCTCGGAGGTTTGAACCATGGCGTCCAAGTACGAAGAGATGTGCGACGTTGCTAAGACTGCCCGCAAGAACTGGAATGCTCGTCGTGACCGCTGTCGGCAATACATGGCGACTCTTATAACGGGGCTGCTCCGCTACTGCGGGATTCCAAACGAAGCGGTAAAGTTCGCGCGCTGGGACGAATCGTCCGAAACGTTCATCGAGCCTGAACAGGGCGAACTATCTTACCCCGCGCTAATGTATTTCGACGAAACGGGTGACTGCCGATTAGGGGATGTGCGTCACGCTCACGCCTCCGGGGGCATTTCCGGCGCGATCCTTTCTTTTCTAGATTTTGCGTCAAAATGAGCGTTTTTTTTGAAGGATTTTCTGCACCATAATGTGTTCATACGAAGTCGGACTTAGCTGGAAACCTGCTAGGGGCGGAACGTCGCAACGAAAGTTGAGGCAGTTTAATCCTCGTCTAGAGCAAGTTTCGAACGAATAACCCCACCCCAATCCGATTTTGGAATAGTTTCCGGGGGATTTTAACGATCACTCTCCAGCACTTGAGCGGCGCGATTCAATGCTGCTGCGAGAGATGCAATTTGTTCCTGAGTACGAGCGAGATCGTGCTTGTCGATGGCTTCGTTAACCCCGGGAATAACCACCGCTGCGTACCCGGTGTACTGACCCGGAGCATAGATCGCGTGACGGAACCACGGACGGTTCGGCAGCCCTTCAGGGACCAGGAGCGCGCGCTCGGCGTCACGCAAAGACCGATTCAGCTTGGCCGCATCGCGTGTAGCATTCTGTTGCCGGGCCAGGATTTTTGCCGCCGCCCGCTCGAATCGATGCGCCGCCTGGGAAACGTCAGCAAAATTCACAGTTTGACCATTGAACTCAGCCAGCGCTTTCTTCTTGGCCGTCTCGATGTAGGAGACGATCTCTTTGGCATATTCCTCGTAGTCGTACGGAAGCACATCGGCATCGGCCATACGGAGAATCGACATTCCGAAGATACGCGCCATCTGCTGCTCGTAGGCAAAATCGGGATCGCCGAATTTCTTGAACCAATTGAAATTGTCGAAGGCGGAGTGATACACGCCATAGGAGCCGGTAGAACCAATATCCGTTGAGGGCACTCCCAGATGTTGCAGGAATACCGTGTAATCCGATCCGCTTCCCAAATCACTCACGGGCACGTCAGCTCTCGCTTGCGCCGCTGGCGGGCGGTAGTTGCTCGTACTGGCCTCCTGGGGATTGGCCGCCTCGGTGGGGGTTTGACTCGTTTTTTGCCAATCCTCGTAGACCGTGCCGCCCTTCGGACTAGGAACCGCCTTGGTAACGTCGCGCAGAAACTGTTTCAGGCTGGGCACGGACGCCGCGCCAAACTTCGGTCCCGACACCGCGACGTCCATATTGAAATAGGCAGCGGCATTGGCCAGTTCACTCTCGTGCTGCTCCCCCCACTCGGTGGAACCGATCAGGCCCTCTTCCTCCCCGTCCCAGCTTCCGAGAACGATTGTCCGCTTCGGCCTCCAACCTGATTTCGACAGTTCACCAAGTCCATGAACCGCCTCCAACATGGCCGCAGTGCCGCTGTTCGGGTCGACCGCTCCGTATACCCACGCATCGCGATGATTGCCCGCCACGACCCATTCGTCCGGAAGCTCGCTGCCGCGCACCCGCCCGATCACATCCCAAATGATGCGGAATTGATAATCCTGCTTGAGATGCATTTTCACTTTCACCGGACCGGGCCCCAGATGATAGGTAAACGGCAACGCGCCTTGCCACTCCCGGGGTGAATCCGGACCTCCCAGATGCTCAAGGATGGGCCACGCATCGCCGTAGGACAACGGTGTGGTGGGAATCTTCGGCAACTGTGCAGATTGCTCCGGTGGGGTGCGCTTGGCGTCAGGAAGTGAAGGAACGGAGGCAATCCCGGGCGTCGTCGGATCCCCTGGGAACTGGAACATATAGCCAATGGATCCGCGCTGCACGCCCGTATCGGGTCGCCACGGGCCCTGGGGATATTTGTCGCCACGCCGCCAGCCATCGTCGGTCGGATCCGAGTAGATGAGCAGCCCGGCAGCACCGCGCTCCTGCGCCACAAATGCCTTCACGCCGCGGAAATTCTGCCCGTAACGTACCAGCACAATCTTGCCGCGCACGTCTACCTTCATCTGTTCAAGGTTCTTGAAATCCTCGGGCGATCCGTAATTGGCATAAACGACCTCCGCCTCTGCGTCGCCGGACGGAGACATCGCGTTATACGGCGTGATGACTCGTGGATCATCGGCCAAAGGGTCGCCTTCGACGTGCTCGCGCGTGGGTCCATGCATTTGTACATCTGCCGGAGCGGTCACATCGACGCTGATTTCCGCCGGATAGTTCATCCAGACACGGTATTCAACCACTTCTGTATCCAATCCAGCCTCACGGAATTTTTGCGCCACGTAATCCGCGGTCGCTTTGTCCTCGGGAGAACCGGCAACATGTGGAGCTTGGGTCAGAATGCGTAGATGTTGTTCGGCGAGCTTGGGATCGGGAACCGCGAGAAATCTGCCTTCCTGGGCGGTTTCCGCGGCGGAGTTGCGGAACCCAAAGATGCCCGTGGAAGACTTGGCTGTTCCCTGCGCGGTTTGAGTCTGTGGAACGCTGAGAATCAGCACGCTGCAAAATAAACTGGAGGCAGATCGAAGGGCCATGAGATTTCGCAGTGAAACAGGTAAGTGTACATGATTGCGCGTCTAAGGGCGGTCGACGAACCAACTTCACCAGTTGGCGAATATAATCGATTCATGAAGCGCAACAATAACCTTTCTAGACGACTTGGCCAAGGCGGTCGGGAGTCGTCTAGCATCCCAGAAAGCACCTCTCGCCTTGATTACGGTCGTGTAAGCGGCACTGCGTCAATAGCTGAGCGGCCGAGGATTGCCCTCAAGATCGAGCCAGCAAAAAAAGGAAGCGGGCGTTCCGACGTGAGCCAGCGCCACGACCGCTATCTGGCCCGGAAACAAAAGTGACCTCGGCCGCGAAGCGATAAACTGCTACTATGCCGGTCAAAGATGCTACTCAGCGCTTCTCCTCCCGGGTTGACAACTATGTGCGCTATCGGCCCGCGTATCCAAATGAAGTTGTCGACCTTTTGAAAAAGGAATGCAGCCTCACCTCCAATTCCGTAGTGGCTGACATTGCTTTCGGCACGGGTATTTTTACCCGGATGCTGCTGGAGAATGGCAATCGCGTCTTTGGCGTGGAGCCAAACGAGGAAATGCGGCGAGCCGGCGAGCGCTTCCTGGAAGGTTTTCCAGGGTTCACCAGCGTCGCCGGAATGGCGGAAGCCACGACGCTTCCAGACCACCGCGTTGACATTATTACAGCGGCACAAGCGGCGCACTGGTTCGATCGCGAAAAAGCGCGACGTGAGTTTATTCGCGTTCTCAAACCCGGTGGCTGGACTGTGCTTTTGTGGAATGAACGCCGCACCGATTCGACACCCTTTCTTCGAGAATATGAGCACCTTTTGCTGGCCTATGGCACTGACTACCGCGAAGTGCGACATGAGCGCACAACGTCTGAGATTGCAGACTTCTTCGCGCCGTCGCCGTTTCGATCGTGTAGGTTCGAGATGCGTCAGGAAGTTGATTATACGGCTCTCGAAGGCCGGCTCCTGTCTTCCTCGTACACGCCAATGCCCGACCACGCGCATTACGAACCTATGCTCCGAGAACTGCGCCGGGTTTTCGACGCGCATCAGGCCAACGGCCATGTATCGCTTGATTACAACACGCTTGTCTATTATGGACAGCTCGCATAACCTAACAGGCCGCGGAAAAAGGATTCGTATCAGGGCATCGCTTCAGCGACGCCGAACTGCTGCAGAATCGGCTACGCCTCAGGCGCTGCGGGGCGTTCCGTTAACCACGAAGGACGAAAAAGAAAAAAAGGAAATCTGGCTCAGCCAAATGGAGATGTCGTAAAGCTTCGGAGATTCAATGCCTGACGAAAAAACTTTTCACATGACTCCCGAGGAGTTCCGCCGGCATGGCCATGCGGTGGTGGACTGGATCGCGGACTATTACACGCGCATTGAATCGTATCCCGTGCTATCCCGCGCGGAGCCTGGTCAGGTGCGTGCTTCCCTGCCGGCAAATCCTCCATTGAAGGGCGAGTCTTTCGCGGCCATCCTGGGAGACGTCGAGAAGGTGATTCTGCCTGGGATCACTCACTGGCAGTCCCCAAATTTCTTCGCATTCTTTCCCGCGAATGCATCGGGCCCTGGGATTCTTGGAGATCTACTTTCCTCAGGGCTAGGAGTGCAGGGGATGCTTTGGGCGACCAGCCCAGCGTGCACGGAACTGGAAGCGCATGTTCTCGATTGGCTGGTTGAAATGCTCGACCTGCCACGGAAGTTTCTTTCCAGCGGCAGCGGAGGCGGCGTGATCCAGGATACCGCCTCGAGCGCTTCTCTTTGTGCCCTGCTCGCGGCGCGGGAACGAGCTACTAATTTCACCAGCAACAAGCGTGGTTGCGACGGAAAGCTGGTCGCGTACACGTCGTCGCAGGCGCATTCTTCTGTTGAGAAGGACGTTCGAATTGTCGGCCTTGGCCTGGACAATTTGCGGATGATCGAGGTTGATGCGAACTTCGCTATGCGGCCAGAGGCGCTCGCGCGGCAGATTGAACAGGATCGACGAGCAGGTCTCGTTCCATGCTTCGTTTGTGCTACCATTGGCACGACTTCGTCTAATGCGATTGATCCGCTGCCAGACATTGGTCGTCTCTGCCGCGAGAACAATTTATGGCTTCACGTCGATGGTGCGATGTCCGGAACGGCTGCGCTCTGCCCCGAGTTCCGCCATATTCATCACGGAGTTGAACTCGCCGACAGTTACACCTTCAATCCGCACAAGTGGATGTTCACCAACTTCGACTGCAACTGCTTCTACGTCGCTGATCGCAAGGCGCTGATTCAGACCCTGAGCGTTCTGCCGGAATACCTGCGCAACAAGGCCACAGAGTCCGGCGCAGTGATTGACTATCGCGATTGGCAGATTCCGCTCGGCCGCCGGTTTCGCGCTCTGAAACTCTGGTTCGTGATCCGCCACTACGGCATCGAGGGCTTGCAGTATCACATTCGCCGTCACGTTGAGTTGACGCAACAATTCGCAGGCTGGGTGAACAGCGATGCTCGTTTCGAACTCGCAGCTCCCGCGCCGCTCAACCTGGTGTGCTTCCGCCACAAGGGCGGAGATGAAGTGAATCAGGCCCTGATGGATCGCTTGAATCGAAGCGGGGATCTCTACCTGACGCACACACGCCTGAATGATCGGTTCACACTGCGATTTTGCGTGGGCCAGACCAACACCATGCAACGACACGTCGAGCGGGCGTGGCAGAGAATTCAGGAAGAAGCAATGTAGGCGCGGGGCGTCATCGCCCGTACGGGAGAGGCATGAACTCGTGTAGTGACGTTGGCTCGGCCCGCACGGGCGATGACGCCCACGCCTACATGTTGATAGTTGCGCTGCGCATGGATCGTCGTTTACTTCGGCTTGTCAATCTGTGGCTGTAGAGCCAGGGGCTCCGGTTTTAATGCCGCCGCGTTTGCCGGAGCGGCCGGGTTCACTCCGAAATCCCAGACGTAGGTGTTGATCCCGTCTTTGCCCAGCATCTCGACTACGGCGTACTCTCCCAGTTCAAGAGCATTGACAGGCGTGAGCTTAACCCAGCCTCCAGTCAGCCTTTGCGAGTTGGTTAGAATCAGGTTCTGCTCCTGACTGGCCTTGCCGAGCGGACTGATCTTAATGTCTCCGACGATGCGCTTGCCTTTTTTCACCTGGACACGGACGATATGAAAACGGTCCCACGGCTGTTCCGGTTGCTGCGGCTGTTGCGGTTGCTGCTGACCCTGCGGCGAACTGACGTTCGGACTCTGATCGTCGAGGTTGACGTAAATCGTAGGCAACGTGGCGTGCGCCTGCACGCTGGCATGCACGCCGTCGAGTTCGATCGTCTGCTTACTGCTGGCGATCGGGATGACAGCCGAGCGCAAGATATTTGTTCTTTTGTTTCGGTTCACTTCGCCGGTGTTCTGCTGGAGCAGCACAAGTTGTGGTTGACTCTGGAAGGTATCAAGCAACAGCATCCCGCCATCGTCGGGCAAATGCAGACCAGGCGCGACTTGGGGAGTCTTCGCCTCTTCCGCGCGGCGTTCGGCCTCGGCTTCCTTGTCGAGTTCAACCGCTTCCGGGGCGGGAACACTGGCGGCCCGATCCTTTTCGAATTTGTCCGTGGCTGCCCAATCCACCAGCGAGTTGGGCAACTCCTCCCATTCGTCGCGCTCGGCGCTCAAATAGCGCACACGGTCGCCTTTGACTTTCCACTTGGTGGCAAGCTGGTAGGAGCCGTCTTTCAGGATCAGGCGTCTAGCAAGCTGCTGAGCAGAGGCTGGGACCTGGGCCAAGGAAAAAAGAGCAACTACCAGCAAGAAGCTGGCGCGAGCTCGAATGCTTGCCTTCATGGTCTCCAATATCCTTCATGGTCTCCAATATTATGATGCCGGCTGACGACGTAGTGAAGAGTCTAGCGAATGTGGTGTATGCGAATGCCGAGACGGAGACCTTTCCAGGAATGATCGGCGGTATAAACGGCTGACTGAAGGGCAATTCCCACTGCCAAGCAAGCCCTGTCCCCGAGGGACAATCCGAGTGGACGGGTCCGGGCTACCAGGTCGCCAGCAATTCTCGCATGCTCGGCAGTAAAGGGCTCAGATTCACGGATCGGGCTGAGGGCAGCATCCCAGGCATCGTCGGGATCTACACCGCGAGTGACTAATTTGCTTTGCACCTCGGCCAAGCTTACTGTGCTCGCGATTGCATCACTTAAGAGCCGTGGCGTCAACTGCTCGGCGCCCACCTCGCCGTTGAGAATTGCCAACAGCGCTGAAGCGTCCAACACAATTCTACTCACGTTTCGCAGCCTCGTGTCGTTCGGCAATTAACTCGTCGACCAGCGAAGTATCCGGTTTCACATGCTGCCGGATAAGGCGCTGAGCTCGCTCGATGCGTCGTTTTAGGGTTGAGATGCGCAGTTCATCGTCTTCAACCCGCAATACAACTTCATCGCCAATTTTGATGCCCATGGCCTTACGAAACGCAGCCGGGATCACCACTCGTCCGTTTTCATTGACGCGAGCTCGAGTTTCCTGTTTCTGTGTCACTCAGTTCCCTCTATGACACTATTGTACACGCATGACACATATTGGGCATATATGACACTTTTCATCAGGCGTTCAACTTCCGGCAAACCTTGTGCCGCAAGACTGCCGGGCGTAGAGTAGATGATTCAAAACTGGAACAAAGAATCGGGTTTGATGCTGTTGCTTAGAACGAATACCTCGCCGAAACGCCTTCTCTTCCATCTGTCGCTATTTGCGATGGCGTCCCTCGCATGGGCTCAGCAGAACACTGCAACCAAACCGTGGTCGTGGTCCGGCGTGCTGGTGTCTAGCGCCTGCAATGCCGACGAAGCCTTTAATGAGTCTCCTGAGTGCGCCCGGAACGTGCCTGGCGCAAAGCTGGCTCTCTATGACGACACGAATCGCGTCATCTACAGCCTTGAGCCGCAGGCAAACGTTAGCGCAAAGCTGGGCGACGCAGTTACCGTCCGGGGAAAACTCGATGGCGACACCATACAGTTGGCCTCAGTTGAGTTGATGTCCATTGGACTCGCGGTGGGGCAAAAGGCTCCTGCCTTTTCGATTCGCGACCAGCTTGGCCGGACACAAACTCTGGATACGTTGAAAGGCCCGAACGGCACCGTGCTCCTTTTTTTCCGATCTGCCGACTGGTGACCCTTCTGTAAAGGGCAGCTGGTCCAGCTGCAGAGTGCAACTCCACGATTCGAAAAGCGAGGGATCAAGCTGGCGGCGATCAGCTATGACTCGGAAGAAATCCTGAGGTTTTTTACCGACCGGCACCAGATCGAGTACCCCCTGCTCGGCGACCCAGAATCCAAGATCATCGAGGCCTACGGCGTCTTGAACAACGAGGCGACCGGGATGCAGAAAGGCTTTGCGCGTCCCGGCTATTTCTTCATCGACCCGAAAGGTATAATCCGAGAAAAGTTTTTCGAAGCAAAATATCGCGAGCGGCTTACGGGAAATAGCATAATCGCTAAACTTTTCCCGGAATTAGGCGAGGAAGTCACCGAAACCGTCGAAGCTCCTCATCTGCAGTTGGCTCTCGAGCAATCCGATCCCACCGGCGTTCCCGGAACTCGCATCACGCTAGCCGCCGAAGTGCGATTGCCCCCGGAGGTGCACGTGTACGCCCCGGGCACTCAGGGTTACAAGCCGATCAAGCTTGTGATCGAACCGATGCCAGAGATGGAATTGAAGCCCGCGATCTACCCGCAATCCAAAACACTCTTTTTGCCGGTAATTAAAGAGCGAGTGCCGGTTTTCGACGGGACTTTCCGAATCAGCCAGGACGCAAAGGTGAGCTCTGGTATGGAGTTTGCCGCGTCACTCGGCAAAGATGGGAAAACATTCACGATCACGGGAAAGCTGGAGTATCAGGCCTGCGACGACACCAAGTGCTATATGCCTCAGTCCATTCCGGTGAAATGGCAATTGAAAGTCTTTCCCCTCGATCGAACCCGAGCCCCGGTGGACATTCGACACAAATAGACTGGGCGGCTGCCGTAGCCTAGCCTAGTCCCACCCTTTTCGAGTATTCCAGTCGCGAAGGCCACCGAGAGTGTGGAGCTCAGCGGCTCGGTCATCTACCGCGTCAGACAATGATCAATCTTAGGGAGGCTTTTCGCGGAGGGCAGTCCATCCGCATTCCTTCCGGATTTGTTCGAGACGCTCTTTCCTCCGCTCGTATTCCATATCCTCTTCGCGGCTGTGCTGCCTCAGATTCCAGTACCGCAGATTGATATTTCACCATTTGAGACGATCGCCAATCCGGGTGGCGGCTCGGATACTTCCAAGTCGCCGACAATCTGCCAACTGACCGTCAATTTCGGCTGAGTTGTGTAATTGCCGGATTGAGAATCGAAAATCATGCACCGAGGGCAAAGGCGCTGGCATCGAAACGCGCTAGGAGGAATATTTATGCAAGCTGCAGTCGCTCCCGCTGTAAACAGTTCGTGGCAGGTCAGAGACGTTCCACAACCCCAGCCCGGACCGAATCAAGTGCTCGTGAAGATGCATGCTAGCGGCATCTGCTACACCGACGTACATCAAACGCTCGGACACTTGCCCGGATCGTTCCCCCGAATCCTCGGCCACGAGCCGGTCGGCGAGATTGTTGCCGCGGCTCCCGACGTCACCACGCGAAAGGTAGGTGACCGCGTGGGTACCGCCTGGATTCAATCCACGTGCGGCCGCTGCGAATGGTGCCAGCGTGGCCGCAGAATGTTCTGTCCCTATCTGAAGGGTACAGGGATTGAGGCACAGGGCGGACACGCCGAGTACATGCTGATGAATGCCGACGCAACCTATTTGATTCCCGAGAAGGTTTCTTATGAGCAGGCAGCACCCATCTTCTGCGCAGGTTACACAGTCTATGGCGGGCTGCGCTGGGCCGATCCTCAGCCCCATGAACGCGTGGCCGTGCTCGGGATCGGCGGGCTTGGGCACTTGGCCGTGCAATACGCAAGGGCCGCAGGCTTCGAGACTATCGCAGTTTCGCACTCCCCCGATAAAGACAAAATGATCCGGGAGCTCGGTGCCGATGAAGTGGTCCGCGACGGCAAGGGCCTTGCGGCGGCGGGAGGCGCAGATGTCATCCTCAGCACTTCAAATTCGACTAAGGCGATGGTGGACAGCATCCAGGGATTGCGGCCCGACGGCCGGCTCGTCACCATGGGTGCCGATGCGGAGCCAATTTCGGTCTCGCTGATCGATCTCATCTCGAAGCGAATTCGAATCATTGGCAGCCAGCAAAACGGCCCCGAATATCTTTACGAAGCGCTTGATTTCGTGGCGCAAGGAAAGGTTAAAACGATTGTGGAGACGTACCCGTTGGCACAGGCGCCGAAGGCTTACGATCGGGTGGCGCAGGGCAAGGCCCGATTTCGCGCCGTTCTGACAATGTAAACGCCCATCCCGAGCAGTCGGCCGCCTAGTTCGGGCAGGATCACGGGAAAACCGAAAGGAACTAAGGGGCGCGACTAATGCGCCCCTCTAAGTTCTTATGCGTACAGCGCAAGGCTGCTGCTGTTTGCATTTTCGTGCGGTGTCCTTGCCTTTAGGTAGGAGAGCGCGCCATGATCAGCTCGAGGGGAGCCACGCCCTTTCAAATCTAAACACCGATCTACTTTACAAAAATTCCTGGCCTCGCGGGAGGCCATGCCCGGGGAGGAGCTATTTGCACACAGCTTAGAAAATGAACTTAAGCGCCAATTGGAGGATGCGTGGGTTGTGTGCTCCATTCGGCTGAAGCAGTCCGTTGCCGAGACAGCTCGAATCGCCAGCTGAACTGTTAGCTCCGCCATAGCAGCCCACAGCGTTAGCGCCGGTAATTCCCGAGCCATTCGCGTTGTCCGCAGCCGAGCCCGCATCACCACCCAGCCAGGTGTACTCCCGATGGTTGAATACGTTGAAGGCTTCCGCCCGGAATTCGAAGTATTTCGATTCGGTGACGGCGAAGTGTTTCAGGAGCGCCATATCAAAGTTGGTACGCCAGGGATTGCGTAGAATGTTTCGCCCGGCACTGCCGAAGGTGAGCCCCGTGGGTGCGGCGAACGCCGAAGGATTAAAAAACAAAGGCGGGTTCCCAGGAGGGAGCGCAGGTATTCCAGTCTTCGGATTACCCACGAGATCGGGGTATGAGCCCGCGCTCGCAAACGTGTTGGAAACCCCGGCGTTGTCACTGGGAATGGTGGTAGGCGAGCCATTCACGGTACTACCACAGGGACTGCAGCCCTGGTTATAAACGCTGAAGGGCGATCCGCTTTCAATGTCTGTGATGCCCGACCACTGCCATCCTCCCAACAGCTTGTCAGTGAGACTCTTACTCTTGAAGAACGGCAGGTCATAAACGTAGCCGATAGTGATAATGTGCCTTTGATCGAAGTTAGAGCTTGCCCGATAGGCGTTCAAGTCGTAGCTGTCGACAAAGCCGGAGTCGTTCCAGTCTGAAGAGTCGTCAATTGAGTGGCTATAGGTGTAAGACGCGTTCAGTTGCAGTCCGCCTATACTGTGACGCAAAGAAGCCTGGAACGCATTGTAATTCGAGGATGCCGTCTGATCCTTTCTGGTGATATTTCCAATGCCCGCAAAGGGAAAGAACGGAGTCGCATTGTTGCCGCAAGCAACAAATAGATTGACCGCCGCGCCGGATGGAACGCCTCCAGAAGTTGGGGGAGCATTGTAGGGAACGGGTGTGCCATAGGAAGTCACGGCATTTGTGGGAACACCAAAAGCGTCGAATGTCACATTTGGCTGGCTATTGCCTGCACCCCAACTGCAATCGAAAGCTGTAATCAACTGGCCCGGCGCATAGGGATTCTGGCTTGGCGAGACTGCGTGTATCTGGTTGTATTCATAAGAGCGGGTCAAGTGCACTCCGCCGCTACCCACGTAGGACAGCGTCGCGACTGTGTTCTTGGCAATGTCGTGTTGCACATCCAGATGCCACTGCTGCATGTAGGGCCAAGTGGCTTTGTTCGGAATAGACACAAAAGACAGCGGCGTAGTGCCGCTGCCAAGAAGAGCGGGAGTCAGATTGGCATATCCCGCCACATTAAAGACACTGCTGGTCTGAGTGTTGATGTTGTACTGCTCGAGAGACTCGGTATTGGCCTCGTTACCATTCGTGTGCTCGAAGAAAATGCCGTATCCACCGCGGATGGCCCATTTTCCATTGCCCAGGGGATCATAGGCAAAACCAAGGCGGGGCGCGGGGTTCCACCAATGGTTAGTCATACAACCGGCGGGGACCCCGGGTGTAACACCGCAGTCTACCCACCCGTTGAATGGGTTGCCGATTACCAAGCCGGTGGATGGATCCACGCTGCTGGCGCCGGGAACGTAGTACGCGGGATCGAAATTCCAGGCGAGATGATTCTTCTCCGAATAGGTACCGAAGAAGCTCAGCCTCACCCCGAGGTTCAGCGTCAAGCGCGGGGTGGCGTGCCAGTCATCCTGAAAGTAAGGTTCGAAAATGTTGTACTGCTCGTGCATTTTGAACGCGGCTTGTTCCTGAGTGAAGGTGCTGATGTTTCCCAGCAGAAGATCAGCAAACGGATTCCCGGTTGTGACCGTATTGCCGGTGTTACTAAACTGCAACTGGCCGTTCACGCCATAGGTCGGCTGCGGAATTTCATTTTTGTGGACCAACGCTACATAGATACCCAACTGCAGATTATGCCCTCCGACGATCTTGGTGAGGTTATCGCGGAAGGTGAAAGTGGGATTCGAATTCAGCGGACCATTCGGAACATAACCCGGGTCTTCTCCAAAATTATACTGTCCGCCAGTCAGCATAATGCCGGGTACTTTTCCACCAAAGCCGTTGTCATAGATTCCAATCGGGGGAAATCCGGAGGGCCGCTGCCAAGGCCCGATCAAGCTCGTGGTGATGTGGTCGGTAGTGTAACTGGCAACAAATTCATTCAACAACGTTGGTGAGGCCGTGGCTGTGATACGCGCCACCATGCTGACGCCGGGACCATTGAAGTTGGTTTGAATGGTGGGGAAGGTGGTGCCATTGGTCCATAAAGGTACGGGGTAGTCTTGGTTCCAGGAGTCATGGATGTAGCGAAACGTGGCACGGACTTTGTCATTGATGTTGTGATCGATCCGGAAGAGCTCTTCCCGCCAATGCGTGGGCAGCGAAGGCGGCAGATACCAGGAGCTCGAACCCATGTTCGGAGCGGGAATGAGTGGAAGGAGACCATTGACCACGGTGGGATTGGCGATCGGAACCTGATTGCCAGGGAAATAGTTGCCGCTTTGCGGGTCAACCGGACAGTTTGGAAAAGCGGTAGTATTAACGGCCGAACCGGCCGCGGGACACACATCACTGAAATTCCCAGTTCGCTCGGGCAGTGTGGGAACGGTGGTCACACTGAAAAAACTTGTGCCGGGAACTATGTCGCGGCGCCATTCTTCCGACCAGAAGAAAAACGTTTTCTGCTTCTCGGTGTTGTAGTGTCCGGGAATGTAAACCGGGCCGCCTATGGTAAAACCAAAGTCGTTCTTCTTGTACGCTGGCGGGGCAGTCTGAAATTCGGGTGTGGCGTTAAAGAAATCATTACGGTTGAACTCGTACAGGTCGCCGTGAAAGCGACTGGTGCCAGACTTGGTTTCAACCTCGACTGTGCCCGAGCCGTTGCGTCCATACTGTGCGCCGTAGTTGGAGGTGAGCACCTTGAACTCGGCGATGGCATCAACGCTAGGGTAGACGTTGAGGGTGTTGTTGCTGCCATTGTCCATGGCATCGCCGCCGTCCATTTCCCAGTTGTTATATTCGATGCGGCCGCCGTTGACGCTGAAAGAAACATTCCCCGAAACGCCGACAGCTCCTTCATCCTGCCCGGTCTGGTTGCTTACCCCCGGCACCAGCGTGATGAGCTGAGTGAAGTTGCGGCCGTTCAGTTCAAGTTGCGTAATTTCTTTGCCAGTGACCACACCGCCGAGATCGGAAGATTGGGTTTCCACCTGCGCGACTTCCGCGCCCTGCACAATCACTTCGGTGTTGATGGCGCCTACTTGCAGCACGACGTTGACGCGGGTCTTTTCCGCGACGCGCAAGATGACGCCTTTAGCTTCGTATTTCTTGAATCCCGTCTCGCTGACCGTGAGATCGTAGGCGCCGATGGGAAGCGAGGCAAACAGGTAATCGCCGCTACTGTTTGTGTTGGTCGCGCGGGTGATGCCGTGTTCGCTACTGATCAGAGTGACCTGAGCGTTGGCGACAGCTGCCCCGGAGGGATCGGTAACCGTGCCGGTTAGCGAAGCCGTGTCTTGCGCGAAAAGCGCAACTGAAAGACAGAACGGGAATACGAGGAGGCAAAACCACAAGAGACGAGATTTCATGGTCAACTCCCTAAATACTCAAAACGTAATGGACAGCTGAGCCAGGTCTCAACGCAGAAACCCAGCATCACCTTCGAGCCAAAGACCCTTGTTTGCGCATCTGCAATCTCTCACCCAGTCGTGCAACCCAGCGCGTGAAGCTGACTGAAACATCTAGTGCGGGAGACGGCAAATTCCCCAAAAACAGTTTATTAAAACGTGTTAATAGTGCTGTAGGGCAACCTCCGTGTCAAGCAAAAAATACCCAAAAATCAACCTGAACACGAGCGATTCAGGTCAAAAGGCTTCGGGTCGATTCCCGTATCGCTAGCTCGGGTGCTACCTTGCGATGTACCGCCTTGACCTCTCGCTTCTCCTGAACTGCATTAATTCCCTCGACAATGATGCTGACTGCCATTTCGCCCATGACTTCCATCGGTTGCCGCACCGTGGTCAGGGATGGGGTGTACAAGCTGGAGGCAGCGACGTCATCGAAACCGATTACCGAACACTGTTCCGGAACGCGAAGACCAGCCTTCGCCAGGGCACGTATGGCTCCAAACGCGGTCATATCATCGAAAGCCATCAACGCCGTAAATGGATACTTGTGCTTGAGCAAATCCTCCGTTAATTTGTAGCCCGCTTCAAAACTTGAAATCGGATCGCGCGATTCGGGGAGATCGAAAACCAGCCGGGGGTCAAGTTCGAGCCCGCTGGTCTTAGCGAAGGAGCGAATGCCTTTCCAGCGGGGAGCGCTGTCCGCCAAAGTCTTCGGGCCGCGGATGAAAGCTATTTTGCGGTGCCCAAGGGAGTGAAGATGTTCGAGAGCGGCATAGGCACCGAGTTCGTTATCGACCATTACCGAGCTGATGGAATCGGTGGGCAGCTCGCGTCCAATCATCGCAGTGG
The DNA here is from genome assembly GCA_963832245.1 of uncultured Acidobacteriota bacterium. GTDB lineage: Bacteria > Acidobacteriota > Terriglobia > Terriglobales > Acidobacteriaceae > JABDBE01. The sequence goes on along the minus strand of CAWHTG010000002.1, from coordinate 92,446 downwards.
GGATGCTGCTCTTTACCAGATCAGCCAGAACATCGATATCGACAAATAGCCAGTTCGCGAGCACGATGAGCGCTTCAACCCGCCGGTCCAGTAGCATTTCCAGGTAACGCTCGAACCGGCTTCGTTCGTTGTGAACGTCGGTGAGAATGGGAAGGTAGGAGGACTGATACAGAGTATTTTCAATGCCACGCAGCACCAGCGTGCAGTAGGGATCGGTCATGTCGAAAACCATGACACCCACGGTGTGACTGCGCTTGCTGCGAAGCGAGCGGGCAAACAGGTTTGGACGGTAGCCCAGGTTCTTGGCGGCTCGTTCAATTCGCCTCTTGGTGATGGCCGGAATGTAGCGCGCCAGTGGAGCATTATTCAAAACGATGGAGACCGTGGTCGACGAGAATCCGCTTTCCTTGGCCACGTCCCGAATGGTGACCGCCGCACTTTTCATCTCGAGTTTTTCATGCTTCGGCCGCATTGCCGCGAAAACGGTGGCTTGAATTCATGCTGCTGCTGGCGGACACTACAGCAGAGAGTGGAACCAGTGTCAAGTTCGGCGATGCGATTTTTGCTCATGTTCCTGTTGCTGGCTGGTTGGCAGGCCGCTGATACGCAGCCGACGCCACAGGCACAGACGCAAAAATCACCGTCATCGACTTCGCGGGATGCTGACCCCCAGCAACTTTTTCAGCAGGGGGAAGCGGCTCTTAAGAGTGGCAAGCTGGATGACGCCGACCATGCCTTTCGCGCGGTGCTGGCGATCAATCCGCAGGTTGCGGGCGCGTACGCGAACCTGGGAGTAATCTACATGCGGCGCAAACAGTGGCAGCACGCTCTGGAGATGTTGCGCAAGGCCGAGCGCCTGGCGCCGCAGATGACAGGCGTGCGGCTCAACATCGGTCTCGTCTACTATCGTCAGAACGATTTTCGAAAGGCAATTCCTCCATTTGAGTCGGTCGTGCATGATGCGCCGGACTCTTTTCAGGCGCGCTATTTGCTAGGCTTGTGCTATTTCTTTGTCCAGCGATACTCCGATGCGGCTAACACGCTCGAGCCGCTGTGGTCACAGGCTTCTGGCCAGTTGAATTACCTCTACGTGCTCGGCATCGCGGCCAACAAGGCGGGCCAGTCCGAGTTGGAACAGCGAGCTTTGACTCGCTTAGTCGAGGTCGGCCAAAACTCTCCCGAGTTTCATCTGCTGATGGGCAAAGCGCACCTTAACCTTGAAGAATACGACGGAGCCATTACTGAACTCGGACTTTCGGCGAAGGGGGATCCTTCGCTTCCTTTCGTGCATTTCAACCTCGGAATGGCTTACCTCAAGAGGCAGGATCTCGAACGAGCCAAGGCGGAGTTCCTCAAGGACATCGCCATCGAGCCTGATGTTAGCTACAACTACGACCAACTAGGACAGGTGTATTACCTTCAGCAGCAGGACAAGGACGCGGAGAAGATGTTTCGTCAGGCGTTGCGTCTCGATTCACAACTTGCCAGCTCCCGTTTTCAACTCGCCAGGGTGTATCAGCGCGAGAATAAATATGCGGAAGCACTGAGCGAGATCGACGCAGCCCTAAAGCTCGATGCTGACAGCCCTGGCACTCACTATTTGCGAGGACAAATTCTGCAGCACCTTGGGCGCATCCAGGAAGCGAAAGCCGAGATGCAGACCTTCACGCAAATGTCCAATGCCGCCCGCGAAAAACGGCATCAGGAACTGGAGGCTGGACCGATGCCCGACCCCGAGCTTACGCAGGAACCCCAGTAACAGCTCACCGTTTGCTATCGTGGTGCATGACTCAGATCGTTTGCCGCGCCTTTCTGTTTGACTTGGATGGTGTGCTGATCGACTCCACTCCCGCGGTCGCTCGCGTCTGGACGCAATGGGCCATCGCGCACGGTCTCGATCCCGACGAAGTGATTCGCCGAGCGCATGGACGCCCCAGCGTTGCGACCATACGCGAGTATCTTCCCCACGGCAATCAGGAAGCCGAGAACCGCAAAGTGGAACGTGGCGAGATCGAAGATCTAGAGGGAGTTGTGCCTTTGCCGGGAGCGCGCGAACTGCTAAATGCTCTGCCCTCAGACCCGTGGACTATCGTGACTTCGTGTACGCGCCCGCTGGCCGAAGTGCGTTTGCGTGCCGCTGGGCTGCCCATTCCCGAACGGTTGGTTACATCTGATGACGTAAAGAATGGAAAACCGAACCCCGAACCTTATCTGAAAGGCGCGTCGTTGTTGGGAGTCTCGGCAATGCACTGCGTGGTGGTGGAAGACGCCCCGGCGGGCATTCGCGCCGGCACGGCTGCTGGCGCTCGCGTAATTGCCTGCCGAACCACGGCGCCGGAGTCGGAACTCAAGGCTGCGGGCGCCGACTGGATTGTGGAAAATTGCGAATCGATTTCCATATTAGGGTTAGAGACGAACGGCGAATTGCGAGTGGTGCTGAAGGACGATCATTAAGACCGGAACCAACCTCGTAGACTCCAACCGCATCGTAGGGTGGTGAAAATAATTGCCGCATTGATGGTCCTTTTGCTTCTGCTGGCAGCCGGATGTACCTCGCAAAAAACCAGCCCCGATGAAGTGCGAGAGAGAACCGCACAAGCCACGTCGGAGATCAAGAACGACGCGAAAGCCCTGGCTGACGGCGTGAAAGACGGATGGAATCGCAACCAGCCGCTGGATGTAAACAAAGCCAGTAAAGAGCAACTGCAAAGCCTACCGGGAATGAGTACCGAGGGAGCAGAGCGCATCATCGATGGGCGGCCTTATAGCAGCACTTCTGAACTGGTTAGCCGGCGCATCATCTCGCAGCAAGAGTACGACAAGATCAAGGATCAAGTAACGGCAAGAAATTGATGCGCCCTGTTCCGCGACACCTATTGATCTACTAACTGAGAGGCAGCCTCTAGTCCTCGCGCCGCCAAATATATAGTCCGGGAGCTCCCACGGCTAGCAAGCCTAGCGTGGCCGGTTTTGCAGCGGGGGCGATGAGAGCTGCCGGACTCGACGATTCCCGTGTGCTTTCTTCATCCCGTCCTTTGGTTTGGCCGGTGATGATCGGCTTGTTCGGAATGGTCTCGTAAGCGTAGCCAGTTAATAGACCTGAGACCGTGTGGCTTCCGTAGTGTGTGACGCAGCTGACATTCAGGCGTGCCCATCCGAAGTGGGTAGTTCCGTTGATACTGAACTTTAATCCCAGATAGCGATTCTTTACGTTGTTCCACTTGCCGGCACAGGTTCCACTGCCGCCGGTACCGTCGGCGTAATAGTCGACCGCCATGGTCTTCTTGGAGACGGAGAATTGACCCTTGGGGCCAACTTGAACTCCGGCGCGCAGGGCTGAGGCGTGGCGGGCCTTCCCCCAGATTTCGTTGTTCTGGTGGGCGGGGATAACCGACAAAATCAGGGAGTGGTTTTCCCCGACACTGGTGGTCGTAATAAAGGTCTCGTGGAAAGTGAAATCTTTCTTGCCGTCGTGATTCAGATCGAGCGCGACAGCATGGTCGAAGGTGATCGCCGCATGCGCCGGGGTGTAGACGATCTTAGCGGCGGCAGGTTGGGTCGCCACGAGCACTCCAACTCCGGCGGCGCCGGCCACGAGCGCATAAGCGTTGAGCCGTTGCTGCAGCGGCCCGGAGAGGATGAAGTGTTGGCGGGGAGAGCGTTTTGCATTCTTCATGGTTGTTCCCCTGTAGGCATTGTTCGGGAGGGGCGGCTTCGCAACGCAGACAATGTATGCTGGTCCCGCATTGGCGTTTGTGAATTGTTTGTAAAATGTGGGAGGTCTTGATATTGGACCTTAGCCGGAGAAATCGAGGGTCAGACGAAAGTCTCTATGTAGACTCACCCACTAAAAGGACGTGAAGGTTCGCAAAGAGGAAAAGATTGGTCACAACCAAGATTGATGAGATGCCCGTCACGCTTGCCCAAGCGGAAGAAGCACGGCACAACATTGCTCAGGTCGCGTTGCGGACACCGCTGGTGCGGTGCAATGTGGAGGCGCCGGCGGAGCTTTATTTGAAACTGGAAAACCTGCAACCGATTGGATCGTTCAAGATTCGCGGGGCAGCCAACGTGATGGCGCGGACGCCACGAGAACGGCTGGAGCGTGGAGTGCTAACGGCTTCGGCTGGAAACATGGCGCAGGGAGTGGCGTTCTGCGCGCGCCGGTTGGGGATTCAGGCGACGATTGTGGCTCCGGAAACGGCTCCCGCGACTAAGATCAGCGCGGTGGAGCGAATGGGCGGCAGGGTGATCAAGGTTCCGTTTGCCGAGTGGTGGCGGACCTTTGAGACGCGGTCCTATCCGGGAGTAGAGGCTACGTTCATTCATGCTTTCGATGATCCGGATGTGATGGCGGGCAACGGCACCATCGGGCTGGAATTGTTAGAGGATTTGCCCGATCTGGAGGCCGTGGTGATCCCTTGGGGTGGTGGAGGCTTGTCGTGCGGCATTGCAGCCGTACTGCGGGCGCGGGCGCCGCGAGTCCGGATTTATGCGGCGGAGATCGAAACCGGGGCGCCGCTGGCGGCTTCGCTGGCCGCGGGTGAGCCGCGGGCGGTGGAATACAAGCCGTCATTCGTGGACGGCATTAGCAGCAAGATGGTCTTTGCGAATATGTTCGAGCAGGCCCGGCGATTGTTGGATGGATCTTTGGTGGTGACTCGGGCGGAGGCGGCGCAGGCCATGAAACTGGTAGCCGAGCGCAACCGCGTGATTGTCGAGGGGGCCGCGGCGTGTGCGGTAGCGGCAGCTCTGTCGGGACGGGCAGGCTCGGGAAAGATTGTGGCCATCGTATCCGGAGGGAACATCGACTTGGAGAAGTTTGCCCAGATTATCGCGCAAGCTTAGCTCCATCAGAAGGTAGCCAACCGACCGAAAAGAGTGGGGCACGCGCACCACACTCGTTGATGCCCCGGACGAGGCATCCGGGGCTGGATGTGCACGGTTAATCATCGTTTGATCCAGGGGGAGAACTCGGCGCGGATGAATTGCTTCACGCCGTCTCTTCCGGTGAGGCGCCACCAGAGTTTTCCACGTTCACGTTCCAGTCGAATGCTGACATCGAAGAACGGGCAACAGGCGCGTTCCAGGGGCGTGAATTCGGCCAAGGCCTGATAGTTCGCCGGGTCGTTTGGGAATTCGAACTCAAATCCGTCCGGCAACTCCTGCAGGCCCAAGACCGACGACCGCAGAATCTTACTCAGTTCCTGTTGCCGTTTGCGCTGCTCCGGGGTAAGCGCGGTGCGGTCGCAGAAAAACGGGGTTTCCGATTTCGAATTTGCTGAACTGGGCGGCTGGCCAGGTGCCTGGCGGTCGGACACGATGTGTGATAATGCGTATCCACCGAGAATGGTGACGGTGATTGCGACGACCATGATTGTTCTCATGGGTTCTCCTTAGCTGGGCGTATGCTCGCTAGCAGAACCTTACAACTTAAAGTCGACTTTAAGGCAAGCGTTGTATTTGTAAATTATTTGTCAATTCGAGTCTGCAATCGGAGTGAGGAAGCCGACGGCCTTGGTCTAAAATGCGAGGATGCCTCAATTAACGATATCTGAGGTGGCGCGACAGGTTGGACTTCAGCCGTCGGCGATTCGTTACTACGAACAGATGGGAATACTTCTGCCGGCGCAGCGGATTGGTGGGCAGCGGCGTTACGATACCACGGTGCTTCACCGGCTGGCGGTGATCCAATGGGCACGGCAAACCGGTTTTAGTCTGGATGAAATCCGAGAGCTGTTCTTCGGCTTCAGGGAGGGAGCTCCGGCGTCGCAGCGCTGGCAAAAACTCTCGCGCAGGAAACTGGCGGAACTTGATGCGTTAACAGCGCAGATAAAGACCATGCAGCGATTGCTCCGAAAGATGATGGATTGCTGCCGTTGCGACACTCTGGATCAATGTGGCAAAGGGATATTTCGGAGCGGTTTGACCGAGGGGCCTGTGAAAGCTCGGCGGGTTATTCGTCGAAATGGACGGGCGGTTTTCTCGAGATAGTCGAGTACGGCAGCGTCCCAAAAAGCGAACTCCCTGATGCCTCTTCAGCTGAGTTGAGTGGGTGGGGGTCCTTCGACCCCGCATATGCTTCGCTTTGCAAAAGCATATGCCGCGCTCAGGATGACCGTTTAGGAGTGACTCCAAGGGCAGTCGTGGCCATTGTGCATTCGAGCAGACTGGTACCTCTTAGCTTCGCCCTTTTGCTGCTATTGTTTACAATACAGTTTGCCGACAATAAGGGAACAGATTTGCACTTCTAAGTCTCGGGAAGCAAGCGAAAAACACTTGAACCACAATTCAAGCGACAACGGGCCCGCTACGCGCGTGTATTGGCGCGTCGAGGGTAGTCTTCTGGAACTGACTACTGTGCGTCCGATTGCATTCTTTAGTTGGAATGGGCAAACGTTTATCGAACGTTGGATGCGGCGTGGGTTGGTATTGGTGATGGCACTGCTCCGTCCGTTTCTATATGCCGCAAACCGGGTTTTCGCCACGCGAGTGGTCCACACGGTGCTACGCGGGGTCAGCCGGGACCGCTTGGATCTGCTCGGAGAGGAACATTTTCAGTACCAGTTGAAGCCGCAATTAAAACCTGAGGGCGTGCGAGAGCTGGCGGCATTGATTAATTCTGGCGCCGATGTGGTGCTGGTAAGCCAGGGACTGGATCACGTGATGGTGCCACTGGCCCGGCATCTGGGAGTGAAGTGGGTCATCGCGAATCGTCTCGAGTTTCGCGACCGCATGGCAACCGGGAGGTTGCTCGACCCGGTCATTCGTCCTCGCGGAGTGTTCGCGAGGATCACCGGGGCGGGGTCCGATGGAACACGTGCTCCCAGACAATTGGTTCGGGACCTCGGTCTCACTGATTCCGGTTTGGGGATTGAGGAATTGCAGTCGGCGATTATTCCGGCGGAGCGACGATTGCCGGTGCTGGAACATCCTATCGTCCATTTCGGCAGCAGACGCGAACCGCAGCCGCTCTCGGTTCACGCCGCGCTCGCTGGAAAGCGGATCATGCTGATCGGAGTGACCGGGTTCATCGGAAAAGTGTGGTTGGTAAATTTGCTGATGGATCTGCCAGAAATTGGGCGGGTGTATTTGCTCATCCGGCGGCAGAAGTCGAATCCCGCGCTAGGGCGGTTTGAAAAGTTGGTGGAGGAATCGCCCGTCTTCGATCCCCTGTACAAACGTTACGGCGCGGGGTTAGCGCGATTCCTCCGAGAGCGCGTTGAGGTCGTGGAAGGCGACGTCTCGCAGCCCAATCTCGGTCTAGCGCCGGATGTGGCTGAAGACTTGCGCAAGAATCTGGATCTCATCATCAATAGTTCAGGTTTGACGGATTTCAATCCTGATCTCCGAGACGCGCTCCTGACGAATGTGGATGCGGCGGTGAGCATCGTCGAATTCATTCGCCATTCGGATCATGCGGGCTTATTGCATCTCTCAACTTGCTACGTGGCGGGCACGCGGGATGGGCGGGTAAGTGAAACTCTGCGGCCGAACTACACGCCGGTCGGCCTCCCGAATTTCGATTCGGACCTGGAGTGGCACTCTCTGCACGAATTCGTACGTCAGGCGACCGAGAAGGCAGAGAGCGCCGAGATTACCGAGGAGCTGCGACGGCAGGCCTTGCAGAAGGAGCATGCGTCCAAAAATTTGAAAGGCGCGGCGCTGGAAAATCAGATTCGTAAGAACCGGGTTCGCTGGCTGCGCAATTACTTGACCGAGGCGGGAAAGAAACGCGCCAACGAATTGGGTTGGGCGAACACGTACACGCTAACCAAGAGCCTGGCAGAGTCTTTAATCCACAAGTACGGAGCGGGCTTGCCGATTGCGATGGTGCGTCCGGCAATTGTCGAGACCTCGGTGGAAAAGCCATTTCTCGGCTGGAATGAAGGCATCAACACTTCTGCTTCGCTATCGTATTTGCTGGGGACATATTTCCGGCAACTGCCGTCGAATGAGCGTAAGCGCCTGGATGTGATTCCGGTGGATTCGGTGTGCCGCGGGATGACGCTGATCGCAGCTGCGATTGTGGAACGCCGGAATGCGCAGGTTTATCAGTTGGCGACTTCGGTGACCAATCCCTGCGACATGCGCCGTTCGATTGAACTTACTTCACTGGCGCATCGCAAACATTATCGCGCGCTGGAAGGCCTCGAAAGCTGGCTGCGATTGCGCTTCGATGCAATTCCGGTTTCGAAGCTGCGGTACGAACGCATGTCGGCTCCAGCGCAAAAGGCGATCATAAAGTCGATTCAGCGCATAGTCTCGCCGCTACCTTTGCGCAAGACGCCGCTGGCGCGGGCGGAACGCAACCTGGAAAAAGTAGAAAAACTGATTGAACTGTTCGAGCCTTTTATTCTTCTGAATGAGCATGACTTCGTGGCAGAGAACGTGGAAAAGCTGGCTTATGCGCTGGTGCCCGAGGAGAAAGCTGCCTTTGGCTACGACACGCGCAGCATCGATTGGTTTGAGTACTGGATCAACATCCACATTCCGGCGCTGCGCCGCTGGACCTATCCGCTGATCGAGGGGCGTCCTCTGGAAGCGCGACCGTCGCGAAGTTTTCAGCTGGCTGAGGCCGAGAGCAACGGAGAAACCATCAAAACCGGCACAAATGGGGCAACGTGGCGATATTCCTGACCGGGTCCACCGGATACATCGGCGGGCATGTCGCCGCCAATCTACTGCAAGACCACGGCGCTGCCCTCAATGTGCTGGTGCGCGCGCGGGATCCGCATGAGGCGGAGGTGCGCTTGTGGCACGCCCTGCAATTGCATCTCGACTTCCCGCGCTTCTATGAATATTTGCAGACGCGCATCCGTATCTTTCGCGGGGATTTGACAGGTACACAATTTGGTCTTGCCCGGGATGACTATGATCGATTGATCCATACCACCGATTCTGTGATTCATTGTGCAGCATCGTTGAACCGGAAGTCGGAAAAGACCTGTCTGAATGTAAATCTTCGCGGGACTCTGGAAGTTCTGCAGCTTGCCATGCGCGTGCATCACTATCACGGGCTCCGCCGGTTTAGCCACGTTAGTACTGTCGCTGTGGCCGGTAAGCGCAAGAATGAGGTAGTTACCGAGGACAAGTCGATCGATTGGGAGCGCTCGGATTATGATCCGTACGCACGCACAAAAAAATTCTGCGAACACATGATCCGGCAGCTTCTGCCGGAAGTTCCCATCACGATTTTTCGGCCAAGCATTGTACTTGGTGACAGCCGTCGCGCGGAGACCACGCAATTCGACATGGTCAAAGCGTTCGTTTTCCTGGCGGGTTTGCCGGTGCTTCCGTTTCGGCCGAATGACAAGATCGACATCGTGAACGTGGACTTCGTAGCGGACGCGATTGCCAGACTGCATCAGAAAGATATTCCACAGTTCGACACATACCATCTCTCGTCGGGCAGACAGTCGCAAACCTTCCGCGAATTGACCACTGCGCTGGCGGCCGCGCAACAGAAGCGCGGACCCATGTTTGTGCCGATGCTGGAGCGGCCTTTCTCTGGGACCGTAAATACCCTGGCCAACCATAAGAGCGGGCTCTCGTACGAAGCCTCACTGATGAAGGTTTTCATGCCATACCTGGTCTGGAATACGGTGTTTGACAATACTCGCGTGACCTCGGAGCTGGGCCACAAACCGGTGCCATTTTCACAGTACTGCTATCCGCTCTTGAAATTCAGCCGGGATGCGAACTTTTCCTACGCGTATCAGGATTGGCCGGCCAAGGTCGGAGGGTCCGCGGCATGATGGACTTCGTGCTCGAAGCTTGGGTTAGCGCCTCCATCGAAAAATCGAAAGCTGGGTGGATGCTGGGCCAAGGGAAGCCTTGGCAGCCTGGGGAAAAACTGAAGCTGCTGTTTGCAGGGTACAACGGAACTCGCAACATGGGCTCGGACGTGCGCGTGGAAGAGATGCTGCGGCAACTGCGTCACATTCTCGGGGCGGAGCGGGTCGCGTTCAGCGTGATGACCCAGGTTCCCAAATTTTCCCAAGGGTATTTCGAGCAGACGGCGCAGGTGCACCTGCCGGATATCTTTCCACCTTTTTTATCGGACGAGGTCCCCAAACATCACGGCGTGGTGGCTTGCGAAGGCTCGATGTTTAAGAGCAAGTTCGCCAATGCGCTGACCACCATGATGATTGGATCGTTAGGGATTGCGGCGGCGCAGAACAAACTTTCAGTGGGCTACGGGGCTGAGGCTGGGCACATGGATCCACTGGTCGCCAAAATGTGCGCACGCTACTGCCGGAACTCGCTGGTGATAACGCGGAACGAGGAATCGCGCGCCATTCTGCGCGAGTTGGGAGTACCGAATGAATTAGGCACCGATACGGCTTGGACCTTTGAGCCGCATCCGCCGGAGTATGGGAAGAAAGCGCTGCGCGAAGTTGGATGGGATGGAACGACGCCGGTGCTGGTGGTGTGTCCGATTAATCCTTTTGAGTGGCCGGTCAAGGCTTCAGTAGCTAAGTTTGCGCTGCACGGCCTGACTGGAGCGTATAAGGATAGCCACTACCGCTCGGTTTACTTCCACAACTCGGGGCCGGCGGCCGATCGGGCTTACGAGCACTACTTGACCGCGATCGCGAATGCAGTGGAGGCGTTCCGAAAGCAGCAAAAGATATTTGTGATTCTGGCCGCGACGGAGCGGCTGGACGCGCGTCCGGCAGCACGAATATCAGAAAAGCTCGGCGGCGTGCCTGTGCTCAGTTCTGAAGACTACAACATGTACGAGTTAGTGAGCATTCTGCGGGCTTGCCACATGATGGCATCGTCACGCTATCACGGGATCGTGACTTGCATGCCGGCGCTGGTGCCATCCGCCGGGATCACCATGGATGAGCGCATCCGCAATCTTATGCGTGAGCGCGGCCATGAGGATTTGCTGATGAATGTGGACGACGCCGACTTGGAACCCAAGCTGCTCGCGGCATTGGTCAAGCTGAGCCAGGAAGGCGAGAGCATTGCCGATGGGATCGGGCGGGCTGTAGTACGCAATTTGAAAGTGATGGGGCGCATGGGGGTATATTTCGAGGAAGAAGTACAGAGGCGGTATCCGGAGTTCCCGACGCGCCAGGGAGAGTGGAGTTGGGAAGATTATTTGCCACCGACGAGTGCGGGGCTGCATGGCCTAGCCGAGGCGTACGGCTGAGTCTTTACTGCCGTGGCCCTTATCAATACAAGCTCCATGAGTTTTCTTGACAACATATTTGCGCGCCTTGAGCTAGGCGGGAAGACTGTGATTCTGCGCGAAGCGGGGAGTGCGGAGACGCAGCGCTCTTTGTCTCGCAGCGGGCACGACTTGCTTGAGATGATCGCTAAGGCTCGGACCTTTCTACTGGCCAGTGGATTAAAGAAAGGCGATCGATGCGCTTTGCTCGCCCACAACAGCCTTCGCTGGATTGCAATGGACCTGGCCATCATGGCCGAAGGGCTCATTGTTGTGCCGCTTTATGCGCGCCAGGCTCCGGCGGAACTGGTAGCCATGATGAAAGACTGTTCGCCGGCGTTGATTTGTTGCGGAGATCCAGCGCTGCGCGATGGGATCGTGCAGAACTGGCCGGAGGCGCCTTTGCAAGTGCTGTTGGACGACCTGTTCAGCGACGACTCCCCCCTTTGCGAAAAACGCAAAGGATGGGGCACCCGACTCTTGGCTCGGAATCCGATCCCGTCGCGATTATTTATACGTCCGGCACCTCGGGCGAGGCGAAAGGGGTTGTCCTGACTGCGGGCAATGTCGAACATATGCTGGGTTGCACTTCGGAGCGGCTCGATGCACTCATGCAGAACCATGCGGGGCAGGATCGCGTGTTCCACTATCTCCCGTTTTGTTTTGCCGGTTCCTGGATCATGCTTCTGACCTGTCTTCTGCGCGGCAGCTCGCTTACACTGAACACGGACTTGAGTAAAATTGCCAGTGAGATGCGTTCCGCCGCGCCCGACTATTTCCTCAACGTGCCGGCGCTTCTCGAACGGATGCGCAAGGCCGTCGACGAACAGCTTTGGAAGACCGGCGGCGTGGTTCTCAGTATTTACAGTCGAGCCAAGAGTGCGTGGGTGCGCAAGCACGAGAGGCGGACAACTTTTGCCGATTCAATGTGGCTGGCCTTAGCGAATGCTGCAGTCTTTCCCACCATTCGCAAAAAGATGATTGGCTCCAACTTGAAGGCGCTAATTTGCGGGTCGGCGCCGCTGAATGTGGAAACGCAGCTTTATTTTATGATGCTGGGAATTCCCGTGCTGCAGGTTTATGGATTAACCGAAACGACCGCTATCTGCACCATGGATCATCCAGCTCATGTGGAGCCGGGCCGCGTGGGGCCCGCGATCCGCGGGATTGAGATGAAACTGGGCGAAAACGATGAAATTGTCGTACGTGGGCCGAATATTTTTCCGGGATACTGGAATCGCCCCCAGGAGACGGCGAAAGCTTTGCGTGATGGGTGGTTTCATACCGGCGATCAGGGCGAAGTGGACGCCACCGGAAACTGGCGGATTGTCGGGCGAATCAAGAATTTAATTATTTTGGGATCGGGCCACAACGTTGCTCCTGAGCCGATCGAGGATGAAGTGCTGCGAAATCTGCCGGGTGCACAGCAGGTGGTGCTGGTGGGCAATGGGCGCGGATATCTCTCGGCGGTCGTGACCGGGGATGTCACGCGCGAGCAGGTGCAATCGGCATTGGATGCGGTGAATCCGGGTTTGCCGCATTACAAGCAGGTTCGGGCCTTTCACGTTTATTCGGAGCCGTTTTCGATTGAGAATGGCTTGCTCACGGCGAATGGGAAGTTGAAGCGGGATTTGATTGCGGCGCGTTTGAAGGACGAGATCGAAGAGATGTACGGGGTGAAGCAGGCTTCGTAGTTGAATCCGGTCAGCGGTGTATTGCACTTTATGGAATCGTTTCGCGGTCAGACGCTTTCGTGGGAATCGAAAAGCGGCGTGATTGAACTGGCGCTGCATCGCGAGCCGTGCAATGAGATTGGCTCGCTTACCCTCGATGATCTGGAAAGATTCGTCCGCGCGCTCGATGACGTACAGCGCGGAGCCCACGCCCTCATTATTTACAGTGAGCTGAAGGCGGGATTTTGCGCCGGGGCTGATCTGCGCGAGTTATATCGGCGCTCTCAAGAGTTGGAGCGGAAAGACGCCGCAGTGGGTGTTCGCGACTATTTGGAGCGCATTCACCGGGCGCTTAACGTGATCGATGCTTCGCCCCTGACTACCATCGCGGCGGTGCATGGAGTGACGTTTGGCGGCGGATTCGAGCTGGCGCTCGTATGCGATTTGATTATCGCCGATAAGATGGCGAGGTTTTGTTTTCCGGAGTTGCGGCTGGGATTGATTCCTGGCTTTGGCGGGATTCCGCGTCTGAAGCGTGATCTGGGCAACGCGGTGGTTCGGGATTTGCTATTGACGGGACGCAGTTTCAATGCGACCAAGATGCAGCAGGTTGGACTGGTAAGCCAAGTGGTGGCCGAAGGCGAGTCGTTGCGCGCGGCGCGAGCCACTGCGGCTCAGCTTGGGAAGTTTGATCGGCGCACTGCGATCGCGGCCAAGAAGTTTATCAAGCCCATCCCCTATGAGGAGTTGCGCAAAGAAATCGATATTTTTTGCGAGCTCTTTGCCCAACCCGCTGTGGATGCGGGGTTGAGAAAATTTGTGGAGAGCAAAGAGGCGCAGCCATATTTGCCTTAAACATTTTCGCGACTCTCAAATGCATAGATTCTTCGCCTGCTCAGGATGGCAATCGAAGTGATTAAATTATGACGGCATCCAACCAAACACTTGAAGACGTCTTGAATCTCGCTGCCGCGCATTTTAAAGTGCCGCGGGAGAAGCTCACTCCCGACGACGACTTCTTCAAGACTCTGAAAATCGACAGCTTGCAGGCGCTCGATCTGCTGACCCGGCTGGAGCATCACTTTCGCATCGAGTTGCCGGATTATGAGTTGCAGGGAGTGTCGGATTTCCGCACGTTGGCGGAGCGAATCCAAGCGAGACTGTAGAAACGAATTTACAATTGCCAATTTCCGATTGAGTTTGGGAAGTGGCTTGGGAATCGGAAACCGAACAGCGCACTTTTCTAATGCTCAATCTCGACCAATACACTTGTCTGGGCGCGGCTTTGCGGGATGCGCTGGACCGCTGGCCGAACGAAACTTGCTTGATCGAGGCCGACCGGGATCGAGAGAAGACGCGGCTTACTTACTCCGATTTCAAAGATGTTGCTTTGCCTCTGGCGCGCGCGCTCCAGGATGCGGAATTGAATTCTGGCGATCGTGCGGCCATCATCATGACCAATCAGTCGAAATGGCTGATTTCGGCGTATGCCGTTTTTTATCGTGGAGGCGCACTGGTGCCGCTTGATTACAAGCTGACGGCGGCCGAGCATCTGCAGTTGCTGGCGCACAGCAAAGCCAAGTTTTTGATCGTTGAATGCTGTTTGTGGCGCGCAATCACACAATCGCCGGACTTTAAGAATCACCAGCTCAAGAAAGTGCTGGTGACCGAGGCGCCGCTGAAAGCCGATCTCGCCGGCGCCTACCGGTGGGAGGAGTTCCGCCGCAAAGGCAATCCTGATTTTGTTTCGCGAGAGCGGGAGGATGTGGCCTGCATTGTTTATTCGTCGGGTACAGGTGGCCGACCCAAGGGATGCGTGCTCACGCACGAGAATTACCTGGAGCAGTGCAAGGCGCTAACCGCTTGGTATCCGTTCTGGCCAGGAGTGCGCTACCTCAGTATTCTGCCGACGAATCACGCGATTGATTTTATGGTTGGCTTCATCGGTCCGTTCGTGTGCGGCGCTTGCGTCGTGCACCTGCGTACGCTGCGGCCCGAGTTCGTGCGCTACGCTTTTGTGCGCTACAAAATTACCTATGTTTCTCTGGTTCCCATGATTCTCAAGAACCTGGAACGCGGGCTGCGCGCGAAGTTTGAGGAGCTGCCCGCGGGCAAGCGTTTCTTGCTGCATCGAATGATCGCGCTGAATAAATCGCTTACTCGCAAGCAACCCAAAGTCCGCTTGAGTCGCAAACTTCTGCCGCAGGTTCATAAGGGATTTGGGGGAGAATTGCTGGCGATGTTTACCGGGGGGGCGTTCATGGAGCCTTCCACGTTGCAGTTTTTTTACGATCTCGGCATACCAGTTGCCAACGGGTACGGACTCACGGAAGCAGGCACCTCGCTCACGTTGAACGACCTAAACCCGTTTCGCTCCGACACTGTGGGCAAACCTTTGCCGGGAGTCGAACTCCGCGTGCTCAATCCCGATGCCGATGGCATCGGCGAAGTTGCGGTTCGCGGCAAGACTGTGATGTCGCACTATCTAGACGATCCCGAATTGACCGCGCAGACGATCGTCGACGGTTGGCTGGTAACGGGAGATCTGGGGCGCTTCAACGGCAACGGACATCTGCAGCTTTTTGGCCGTAAGAAGAACATGATCGTGACCGAAGGCGGCAAGAATATTTATCCCGAGGATATTGAAAGTGCGTTCGAGGGGCTGCCTGTAAAGGAGTACTGTATTTTCGCTGCGAATTATCTTTGGCCGGCAAAGACTCTGGGCCGAGAGGTGTTGGTTCTTCTTCTGCGCCTCGAGCAGAACCAGGAATTCACTGACAGCCTCAAAGAGGACATCATCGCGCGCAACCGCCGTCTGCCCGACTTCAAGCGGGTGGGGGGATACTTACTGCGTGGCAACGATTTCCCGCGAACCGCGTCCATGAAAATCAAGCGTACGGCGCTGGCCGAAGAGGTCTGCAAAAGTCTCGACCGTGCCGCCGTGGTCGATTTGTGATCCACCCAGACACCTTTCTCGCGGTAGTGAATCCGGCAGCGGGCGGCGGACGTTGCCGCAAGCTGGTTCCCGAGGCGCTCGATCGTTTGCGAGCAGGCGGAATTAAGTTGGACGTGGTCGAAACGACTGCGCCAGGCCAGGGAGCAAATCTAGCTCGCCATGGCTACGCCCGCGGGTATCGTAAGTTCATTGCTGTGGGAGGCGATGGCACATCGTATGAGATCGTCAATGGCCTTTTTCCCCGCCGCGAATCCGACGAACCTCCCACGCTTGCGTTTCTCCCCTTGGGAACTGGCAACTCGTTTCTTCGCGAATTCACCGACCGCGGCGTGGAGCACGCAATCGAAGCACTACTCGCCGCGCGATCGAAGGCTTGCGACGTTCTGCGATTGCGGCACACCGAAGGAGTTCTTCACTACATCAATCTGCTGGCCATGGGGTTTGCCGCGGACGTCGCGGCCTTGCGTGCGCACCGTTTCAGCGGGTGGGGAGAACTGGGCTATCAGTCATCGATCTTCATTGCGCTGGCTCGTTTCCATCGCCGGCCTTTCCCTTTGCGAGTCGGTGGGGAAAAAGAAATCGACCGCCGTCCATGCCTGTTCCTGACTTTCAACAATAGTAAGTTCACCGGGGGGACCATGATGATCGCGCCCAAGGCGGAAGTGAATGATGGCCTCATCGAATATGTGCGCTGGGGGCCCATCGGACGGTTGGGGCTGATCCGTAATTTACCGACGCTCTATGACGGCACCCACATTCAACATCCCCTCGCCGAACGGCGCGGGACTAATCGAATCGATTTTTATTTAGAGGCTCCGGTGGACGTGATGGTCGATGGCGAAGTGCTCACATTACAATGCCAGACACTCGATGTCCTGCCATCCGCTTTACGCGTCGTGGTATAAGAATTTATCCCTATGTCCCAAGAGCGTAGAAAACGGCAACAGGAGCGGCAAGGGGTCAGCCAAGCGAAGCCAGTGCCGCGCACTATCATTATTGCCGCCGTAATCGTAGTTGCCTTTGCGGGCGTCTACTATTTCATACGGCACCGGCAAACTAGCCGTCTGGACGCCTTTGCCCGGTGTCTGACAGCAAAGCAGGCCAAGATGTACGGCGCGTTTTGGTGTCCGCATTGCGAGGAACAGAAAGAAAAGTTCGGCTCTTCGTTTCAATACGCGCCCTATGTCGAGTGCGGAATCAAGGGTTCGCAGGCCATCGCGGCGGTTTGCACCGGGGCCGGCATCAAACGATTTCCTACCTGGATCTTCGCGGATGGCACGCGGGTCGAGGGCGAACACGACCTGCAATTCCTGGCTGATCAAACTGGATGCGGTCTGCCATGACCTCAACCGCGCGTCGTGTTTTTCAGTTAATCGCCGTTCTGGCGCTGGCTGGGATGGTGGTATCTTCCGTCTCGCTCCAACACCACTACGGCACTATGCAAACCAACTACTGTGATTTCGGGGCGAGTTTCAATTGCGACATCGTCAATCGCAGCGTTTACTCTACTGTGCGTGGTGTTCCAGACGCGCTGATCGGCATCATCGGCTACGGGGTGCTTTTTGGCCTGGCGATCTTCCATCGGACGAAGCCGGAAACTCCCTTAATGCTCTTAATCGCTTCGACCGCTGGATTGGGCTTCGCTCTCTATCTCACGTACATTGAGAAGTTCGTGCTGGCGACGTGGTGTATTTTGTGTCTGTCGTCGCTAACGCTGATTTTTCTGATTACGGTGCTCTCGTCATTCCTGGCCGCGAGTGCAATGCGCCGGGGTTGATCCGGGATTTGGTCGCCGGTCCAGCACGGGCGAGGACGCCCGCGCCTATTGAATTAATGGAAGAAATCAGCCAAACACAAGCCAACCCGGGGAACCCTGCTGTTGCCGGGGATCTTCGACTGCACGAACTGCGCAGCCTTGTATTTCGTAATACGCGGATGCTCCGAGTATGGCTGCCGCCGCGCTACGACGCGCCTGACAACAACACGCGGCAATACCCCGTGCTCTACCTGAACGATGGGCAAAATTTGTTCGACCGCGCGACCGCCTTCGGCGGCGTGGAATGGCAAGTGGATGAAACCGCGGATCGCCTGATCCGCCAAGAGGTGATTCCGCCACTGATCATTGTCGGCATCGACAACGCTCAGAGCGATCGTATCAAGGAGTTTTTGCCCTATCGCTCGTTTAATCCGCCGGTACTGCGGCCGCAAGGCAAGCGCTATCCGGACTTCATGATGAGCGAGGTCATTCCCTTTGTGCAGGAGCGATACCGCATCGCAAAAGGTCCTGAAAATACCGGTTTGGGCGGGTCGTCCCTGGGTGCGCTCATTTCGCTATATACCGTTATCGAACGGCCTGGGGTGTTCGGTCGACTATTACTCGAAAGCCCATCGCTGTTTATTTCCCATCGAAAGATATTGAAATATAGCCGCAGATGCCGGCAATGGCCAGAGAAGATTTTTCTAGCGATAGGCACACGAGAAGCTGGCAGTGAGGATAAAGACAAACGGGTTCTGGCAGACGTCCGTCTACTCGAGCGCATTCTGCGGAGCGCGGGGCTGGACGATCGCCGTTTGCGGGTGAAAATTGATGAGGGTGGAACTCACAATGAAGGCGAGTGGGCCAAGCGTTTTCCAGAAGCGCTCAGTTTTCTATTTGGCAAGCAGGCCGCTTGACGCAGGTTGCGGACCAATGACGTAGAGGTGATACCATCGGCAACCGTGAAGGCTTTCCTGATCATTGTGACTGTGGTGGTGGTTGAGATTGCGGTGGCCTTGACTCTCATTCCCCTAACCAATCGTGCCCGGGTCGAGCCCACTGATTTTGTGAACTTCTACGTAGGCGCATCGATCGTGCGCGCTGGGGACGGTGCCAAACTTTATGACCGCGAGACACAGGATGCGGCCTTTAAGTCAATTGTGGGGCAAACCTCGAACCAATATTTTCTGCACCCGGCTTTCGAAGCCGGCGCGTTTGCTCCGATGACGCTGTTAAGCCTGGAGCAAGCTTTCATCGTATGGACTCTGATCAACATTGCTCTGTTGGGACTGCTGCCGTTGATCCTGATGCGTTGTATCCCTCTGATGGCAGAACGCCCATATCTTGGACTATTGGGATTTTGTTTTCTGCCGGCGCTCACTGCAATTGTTCTAGGACAAGATTCCGTTTTCCTGTTGTTTGTGATCGCCTCTGCGTATTTTCTGATTCACAAGCAAAGGGACCTGGCCGCGGGATTGGTACTTTCTCTCGCAACTATTAAGTTTCAATACATCCTGATTCTGCTGCCTCTGTTGCTCCTCGCGCGCAAATTGCGAGTGGGAGCGGGATTTGCTCTCGGCTGCGCATTTCTAAGCGTTGCGTTTTCACTGATTACGGGCCCACGCGGATTGCTCGACTACTTCCGATTCGTTCGCAGCTTCGAAGCGCATTCGGGCTATGGTGGTTTGAACCCGACTTTGATGGTCAATGTCCGCGGTTTTTTGGCGGGAGTCGGGTGGACGGCCCATTCCACCTTGTTCGCAGTGGCAGGCGGTATGGCTCTTTTTGCCGTGGGGGTTCTGGGCGCGCGTAATGCTGATAAATCAGAACAGCGCCACCTGGCATTCGCTCTCTACGTGACAATCGCACTTGCTGCAGCGCCATACGCCCATTTTCCTGACATGACTATCCTGCTGCTACCGCTGCTGCTTGCCCTGGACTACGTTGCCAGTGCGGGAACGAAAAACACTTCGCGCAAGCTTATCTTCTCGAGCTGTGTGCTTATGTTTCTGTGGCCCTTTCTGCTGTTAGCGCTGGGTGGGCACTACTGGTGGAATAGCCGCATCTACCTAGTGTTTCCCGTGATCGTACTTTTTATCGCGGGGCTGGCCACGGAATTGTACCTTGCAAGAGCCGCAAGACCGGTATCGATGGTTCCGACGTCCGCCTAAATCAACGCTTACCGCCAACTAGCATCGACCAGAGCTGCGGCAGAATTTTTGCGCGCAGACGCTGCTACAATGCCCTTCACCGATGCCGAGTGCGCGCTTTGTCCGGACTGTCTTGCGCCTGATGGGCTCGACTTGCATCGTGTTCCTCGTAGCATTGACCGCACGGCTATGGGTGTTGTCCCAACTATTACCGGCACAGGGCTGGCATGACTTTTATGCATACAATGAGTTTGCGCGAATCGCCTGGTGCATAGTTTTCGGATTCGGCTACAGCTCGCCCTGGGCGCATACGCCGCTGGCACCCACCGCCGTGGAGCCTCCCATCTATTCTTATTTGCTCGCAGGAATTTTCAAGCTGGCTGGAGCTTATAGCTACGCGTCGCTTTGGATTGCGACCGGACTCAATGCAGTTTTGTCGGCAGTCACGGGGGTGGTCATCCTTCATATTGGTAAGCGAGACTTCGGCACTCCTGTGGGAGTGCTGGCGGCTTGGGTGTGGTCATGCTGGTTGTACGAGGCTGTAGTATCGGTGCGTCTGTGGGAGAGCACTCTGTCGGCCCTATTCTTGACGACCGCACTCTTAATATTGCC
The DNA here is from genome assembly GCA_963832245.1 of uncultured Acidobacteriota bacterium. GTDB lineage: Bacteria > Acidobacteriota > Terriglobia > Terriglobales > Acidobacteriaceae > JABDBE01. Next base: position 72,117 of record CAWHTG010000002.1, on the reverse strand, counting down.
GGGGCTGGCTGATTCGCTTCGCTGGTTACGCTGGGTAACCTTTGGAGTACTTGCGGGCGTGGCTGTTCTTACCAATACCAGTCTGCTCTCAATTTTTTCATTTTTCTGGCTGTGGCTGTGGATCGCTTGCCGTCGTCGCACGCGTCCATGCGCCAAACTGTTATTCGCTTCCATCGCTGTTTGCATTCTGACGCTGCTGCCCTGGACAATCCGCAACTACGAAACCTTTCACCGGCTGATACCGGTTCGCGACAATTTCGGCTTGGAACTGTGGATCGGGAACCACGAAGGAGCCATGCAGTCGCATCAATTCCCGAGTGACTTTCCGATCCTTGATCCCACGGAGTACAACCATCTGGGAGAAATTCGTTTCATGGACGCCAAGCGGCAGATCGGGTTGCACTTTATCCGAGAGCATCCCGGAGAGTTCTTCTGGCTATGCGCGCGGCGTTTCTTCCGGTTCTGGACCACACCGGACGCATCCGTTTGGCTACCACTTAGCCTCATCGCATGGGTAGGGGCGGCCTTGGCCCTGTGGCGGAAGCGGCTGGATGCAATGCCTTACGCGATCGTGCTGTTGAGCTTTCCGCTGGTCTATTACATCACGCATACATTTAGCAGCTATCGCCATCCCACCGAACCGGTGATGTTTCTGCTGGCCGCTTATGCGACGGTGACGGCCGGAGAAGTTGTAGGCACGCGCTTATTTCGAAGCGGGCCGCGCGACACTTCCCGCGTCAAGCTGACGGTTCAGTGACTCTTCAAGCGGTAAGGGATACAGAGAGAATCTTGGCGGAGACGCGTCAGGTTCGACCAGCCAGACGCGTCGATGCTTAAAATACTGCAAAAGTTCCTGGTCACTCTGGCTATCCATTTCACGCGCCCACACGACTTTTGCGGCATCGATATCGGCGGCATTGTAAACCCATTCAGGATCCGCCAGATGACATGGCCCGTACCGCACGATGACCAAGTGTTGTCCCGACGTGTTCTCCAGATCGTGAAGCATTCGGGCGCGCGGCATGTTACCGCGCGGCCATGGGTCCTCAATCATTGCGTGCGCCTCAATCGCCGTGACCCGGATGACCACGATGGCAAAACAGATGAGTGGAATCGCCCGCACCAGGGAAGGACCGAGCAGCCTTCCCCGCCAACGCCAGAGTCTGAGGTGTCGCATACACTGCAGCAGAACAACATAAAGCAGGCCTGTGGCCGGGGCGAAATAATGTGGCCGAAACCAAATTTCCACTACCAGCCCAACCAAGAATACAACCAGCGCAACTAGAGGGACTCGAATCCGACGATCCCTCCAAGTCCACGGGAGCGCTAACAAAGGAACTGTGAGCGCCGGACCTAAAAAGAAACGCCAGAACCAAGAAAACTTGGCGGCACCCTGCTTCATGAAACCAGCAAAAGTGCGATTGCCCTGATAGTACTTGAATTCTATTCCTTCATAAAAATTCTCCATGACGGCGTAACGGTATTGCACTTTTGGCAAAGGCTTCTGCCACATAAAATATCGTGCGCGTGAATAGAGGCTGCGATCTACCTCATAACCCATACGAAACGGGCTGCCAGTCACGCGATAGTTGTAATATCCGGTGGCGATTGCACTGATAATCAGGATCAGGGCAATGGGCGTAATCGCATGAGTCATGACAGTTGGAAGTTTGGGACGCGATGGGCCGATCAGCCACGCTGCCATCGCCACCGCGACGGTGGCCGACAGAATGAGTCCCTCATAAGGGCGGGTGTTGGCCAGGATAGCGAGACCCAGGCCCATCCAAATCGCATCTCGCATGCGGATCTGCCGCCGCAACCTTGGCAACGCACCCAGCACTAGCGCCCCCCCTGCAGCCGTCACTGAACCACACCAGTAGCCGTTCATCCAGTAGCCGAAGATGCCTAACTGGAGCAGCACAAGTACACCGCCGAGCAGCGCCCAGGCTGGCGGCAGCCAAGCTTGAAACATCCAGGTCAAGGCCACACACATCAGCGCCGTCGCCAGAAGGTTGCCGATCCAAGGATGTCCGAGGACTTGTCCCGCCGCTAGCACCAGGCCTTCAGCAGGCGGGTACATCGACATATAGGTGGGGCGCTGGATAATGTGAAAGCTCTCGAAGTGCTTCCACATGGGGTGGGTAGGATTGGTAAGCCGGCCATGGGCGAAGGTATCGGCGGCCAGCAGGTAGCTGTACTCATCGTGATAAAAGGGTTCTGGAATGCTGAGAACGGGGATCAGCGCCACGCGAATCACGATGGTCAGTAGTCCCATAAGAGTGAGGGAAAGGTTTTTTCTTCGCGCCAGCTGTCGAAATTTTTGTTCTAGCCAAAGAAGTGTCTTCGGGGCTGACTGTGTGGGGCGCGGCCAGAGGATCATCGCGCCGGCTGCGAGCACCAAAAGGAATTCGATCACCTGAATGGCGTATCGGATAAGCAGTTGCGCGAATACGGTCATGAATAGCCGATTCTTAACTGCAACCGCACCGTTGTCAATTGAGGCTAGGGCCTTTTCTGCGCAACCGCGATGCGTTATGCTCTCGCGCAGTGAGAAGCCAACCCTGCGAGATTCCTTCGATTGGAATTGGACCGCGCGGTGTTCCAGCGATTCGCCTTTGGCTCGCTCTCATTGCTGCCCTTGCAATCGCGGTAAGACTCGTCCGCTTGGGAGTAAAAAGTTTCTGGCTAGACGAAGCGACCAGTGTTTCTGATGCTAGACTCTGCTTGATGCGCGTTCTTGGGATTGATTGTGGCACCGAGTACACCGGGTACGGCGTCGTCGAACTCTGTCACGACGGCAAGTTGATTTGCCTGGCCTGTGGGGCGGTCAAGCTTTCGCCTCGCGAACCCATGCCCTCGCGGCTGTCGACGATCTTCGATTGCCTGGGGGCGGTCATTGTGGAACACCGGCCGGATCGAGTTGCCATCGAAGACGTCTTCTACGCGCTGAATGTGAAGTCGGCTCTCAAGCTGGGACAGGTGCGCGGAGTTGCTATGCTGGCCGCGTCGTCAGCGGGGCTTGAGGTCGCTGAGTACTCTCCGCTATCGATTAAGTCGGCAGTGGTTGGCTACGGCAGGGCAGAAAAGCAGCAGGTGCAACACATGGTTACGCGGCTCTTGAATCTAGCCGAGATTCCCCAACCACCCGACGCCGCCGATGCCCTCGCCATTGCGATCTGCCACCTGCACACCGCAGCTACGCTGGAACGCCAGCGGGCATGAGGGGATCACACGCCGCACACGCATTTTGGCATAATTCGTTGTTCATGTTTTTCAATCAATTCCAATCAGCGTACGTTCCCCAGAGGCGCCGCTCGTCGCCAGCCTCGCAGTCAATTCGCGACGCGGTTTATATTTCCGTGCTTCTCTGCTCGTTTTTGTTCTGTTCGCCTTCTGCGCACGGTCAGCAACCGATTATTCCCACCGTTACTTTTACCTGTGATTTTCCCGGCTCTGAACCGGATCACTATGTCATCTCCGTGTCCGACAATGGCACTGCTTCCTACGATTCCAACAGCAAATTGAGCCCGGAGTCCGATGCTGCGGATCCTTTCCATTTGGATTTCACCGTCTCCCCGGCCACGCGCACTCGCGTTTTTGATCTTGCCGAACGTGCGCATTATTTCGAAGGCCAGATTGACTCCAAAAAAAAGAACCTCGCTTCCACCGGCACCAAAACTCTGACCTACAAAGACGCTCAGAAAAGCACGAGTGCCACTTACAATTATTCGCCCGTACCTGCAATTCAAGAGTTAACCGCTTTTTTCCAAGGCCTTTCGACTACTTTGGAATTTGGCCGCAGGCTCGACTATCACCTTCGCTACCAAAAGCTTGCCTTGGACGAGGAGTTGAAAAAGATGGAAGAAATGTCGAATAGCCATCAGCTCGAAGAGATCTCGGCGGTAGCTCCCGTCTTGCAAAAGATCGTGGATGATCCGGCGGTAATCAAGGTGGTGCGAGCCGGTGCTCAGCGTTTGCTGCAACTTGCCGGGAAGTAACGGGCGACACGAATTTACATCTTCAGGCAACAAAAACCGGCCAAACGGTGTTCTAATAGTGGAAGAGGGGCCATCCGGGGGTGTTCCATGTCCAAGTTTAGCGTTAGGCTAATAATGGCCGAGGTGGCAGTGTCATCGCTTGTTCTAGTCGTTACCTCTCTCACTGTTTCCGCCTTTGCCGATTCGCAAGTCCGCGTGGTGCGGTTGAGTGAAGTTCAGGGTGATGTGAAAATCGATCGCAACCTCGGACAGGGTTACGAAAAGGCATTCCTCAATTTCCCCATCACCCAGGGCGTCAAGTTGCAGACCAAAAATGATAGCCGCGTCGAGGTCGAGTTCGAAGACGGCAGCACGCTACGGATCACTCCGAACACCGTAATCGAATTTCCGCAGCTCTTGCTCCGCGACTCCGGTGCTAAGGTCTCGGCGGTGCACCTGCAGGAAGGCACGGCCTACCTCAACTTCGCAGGCGCGAAGGGCGACGAGTTCACCCTGACGTTTGCGCATGAGAAGCTTTCGCTCGCGCATTCGGCCCATCTCAGGATTGAAATGGCGGATGTCACGGCGACGGTAGCCGTCTTCCAAGGTGACGTGCAGGTCGAAGGCGATTCAGGGACGGTGTCGGTTAGCAAGAATCACACTGCAACCTTTGATCTGACTAACGGTGACAACTCCACCTTAGCGAAAGATGTGGAACCGGATCCCTTTGACGCTTGGGATAAGCAGCAGGATCAATATCATCAGCAATACGCCAGTAACTCCTACAGCAGCTACTCGCCATATGCATACGGCACCAGCGACCTGAACTACTACGGAAGCTTCTTTAACGTTGCCGGCTATGGGATGTTGTGGCAACCGTATTTTGCGGGCGCTGGCTGGGATCCGTTCATGAACGGAGCTTGGGCATTCTCACCGGCCTTTGGTTATGGCTGGATATCGGGGTACCCGTGGGGCTGGACGCCTTATCACTACGGTTCCTGGGTTTACCTGCCCACCTCTGGCTGGGCATGGCAACCCGGCGGGAATTGGGCAGGATATAGCGCGCCCCGAATCCTTCGTCCGCCAGCGAGCTTTGTTCCCCCGCAGCCGCCGACAACAGGCCGGGGAACGGTTGTCGTGAACCGCGGCCCGGTGCCGCTCCAACTGGGAAGGTCGTTCAACCGGCTTGAAATTTCTGAGAACTCTGCGGGACTCGGAATTCCGCGCGGCGGTATTAATAACCTGAACCAGCTATCGAGCACAGTTCAGCAGCAGGGACTTGCTACTGCGAAAGTTCACGCGGCGCCCGTGGGTGGTAGTTGGTGGAGCCACGGATACTCAGAACCGGCTTCGCGTGGTGGAGCATGGCGTAGCGGCACCGTAAGCACCGCCTCCGTGGGTCATTCCAGTTCGGGTCATTCCGGCGGCGGTCATCATTAAAGCGCTCGTCCGAAATTGTCGTCGGCTTGAAAAGTACGTCTGCGGAAAAAGTGATAAATCGGCGTATAGGTTTTGAAAGGGCGCGGCTTCCAGCCGCGCCTTTATTTACTTATGATGACATACGGCACCGCTGGAAGCCGTGCCCCTTCAAAACCACAGCGCCTGGAAGTTTATTGAGATGGCTCGAGTCCGATATGGAGGCACGATCGGTTTCTTATTGCAGACGGAAGCGCTCGTTCATCAATCGCTGCAGGCGAGGTTTGTACAGAATGTCGTAGGTGAATTCTTTGTCCGGAAACATCGCCAGCGCGGCGCGCTTGGCGCCAGCCACCAGCTCGGAGGCTTCTTCGACGGTGAGGTTGGGATCCTGGCCAATCACAGACATTACCATGCTGATCATGATTTGTAGACGCCGTATATTTCGCGCTTCCTGCTCTCTTTCGTTTGGCGCCTGTCCATGCCGCTCCAGACTGCTCATTCAGCCTCCAACTTCGTCCTCTGCGATTAGATGTTCCCTCTCATGAGGGCGTTGCGCTCTGCCCTTTGAGTTCATTGTCTGGGCAAGGGAGGAGGAGCGCAATGGCCTGATGGTGTACGCCTTCGGTTACCTCAAACACCGGCGCGCTGATATCGCGCTGCTTGTAAGGGAAAAAATGATCGAATTGTCTCTATCTCCACCTCGATGGAGTTAGAATCAAAAGAGCGTCCCCAAGAAACGGGCCGATGGGGAGCCCGGGAGATCATCCTGATCGGAGGTAATAATGGCAGACGCGCAGTCCAAATCCGGAGAAGAACGTCCGAATCCGAACGAGAAACTGGTTCGCGTGTTTGATACCGAACAGGAGTCGGAAGCCATGGTGGTGCGCGGCTTGCTCGAATCCGCGGGGATTGAGTCTGATTTGACTTCGCTCGACGCGCAACAGGACATTCTGCCCGGCGTGGGTGGGACGGTGATTCTGGTGCGCGAGGAAGATGCTCCCGAGGCGAGGCGATTGATTGAGGAATACCGGCAAACGCCGGACGAACTTGAAACCGCGGAATATGCTCTCAATGAAGAGCCGCCAACTGAGAGCTGACGGTTTTGCCGTCGAGATAAAACGTAACCGCCCCGTTCATATCTGTGCGATAGGTACGAACGTGGGCTTCAGCCAGACGTTCCAGAATCTCCAGCCTCGGATGTCCATAAACATTGCGCGCACCTACCGAGATGACGGCAAACTTGGGATGCACGGCAGCCAGCAGTTCAGGAATCGTTGAGGTCGAGCTGCCATGGTGAGCCACTTTGAGGAGGTCGGCCTGCGGGTCCTCCTGGGCAACTTGCTTTTCGGTTTTCTTCTCTGCGTCCCCTTCTAATAAAGCGGACGTTGCCCCATAACTGATTTTTATCACCAGCGATTCGTCGTTCGGCCGGGAAGGATGTGCTTCCGCATCCCGCGGCGGCGCGAGCACCGCGAGCTTTGCGCCTCCCATTTCAAGATTGTCTCCTGCTTTGTGAAGGATGATGGGAATCTTCAGCGCTTTTGCTTCGCGCAGCACAGTTTGCAATTCTGGACTTGGAGAATTCACACCCAGCCATAATTCGCGCGGATGAAAATTGGCCAACACCGCCGCCATGCCTCCCATATGGTCGGCGTGAGCATGGGTTATCGCCACGGTGTCGAGTTGATGAAATCCTCGCGACCACAGGTAAGGCGACACCACATCCTCTCCGATATCCAGTTCCGAGTGCATCCAGAACGGTATCCCGCCGGCATCGATCAGGAGGGTGCGTCCCTGGGGCGATACCAGAAGAATCGAATCGCCCTGGCCCACGTCAATGGCGGTGACTTCGAGTACACCCGTCTTGAGCGCGGGATGCGCAGGAACAGCACAGATCCAAAAAGAGCTCAAGGTCAATGCCGCCCATCCGATGACCACGACTCGCCACCGGCGACGGCGGCTCAAAACCATCGCCAGCACCAGTGCGCCAGTGCCCAACAGAATTCCAGTGAGTTGGGGCGTAGGCACGCGGGTGTCGGCAATTCGCAAAGCGCCCAACCATCGCACAGAGCCATTCATCACGTGCAGCGCAAATCCGGCAATCAATACCGGGACCTTTGCCAAGGCGAGGGAGATATAACTTGCGCTCACGGCCACGATGGCGGCGACCATAATGACCTCAGTTAAAGGCACGGCTAACACATTCGCCGGCAGCGAGACCAGGGTCGCGCGATGAAAGTAATACGCCATGGGCAATGCGAATCCCGCCTGGAGAACCGTGGAAATCACGAAGAATTCGCAGCCCAGAAGAAGCACCCACAGAAAACCTGACAGGAAGATCAAGGGAATGCGCTTTCCAAGAAAACGTTGCAGGCGGCCGGCGACCATGCGCAGGTCAAGGCGGAATTGCGCCAGCGGCGGCGAGAGTGCGGCATCGTAGCCAGTCGCGTCCATACTCCTCAAGGCACGAGATAGAGGTTGCGTCGTTCGCTCCAGGAGAGGAGATCCGATTCCAGCGATGACCAGCACGCAGAGGAAACTGAGTTGAAAACTGGCTCCCAGCAGCGCCGCCGGATCGACAACCAGCAAGGCCAGTGCCGCTGCTCCGATGGTATTGAGAATTGACTTCCGCCGGTAAAGCAGCCTCGCGCCGAGGTAAAGCTCGAGCATCAGCGTGGCCCGCCAAACCGGAGCACCAACGTCGGTCAGCAAAGCATAAGCGACGGTGAGCAGAATAGTGATCGTGCTGGCGACACCATCACTCGCCCTCATCCGGCGCAGCAGCCAAAAGGTTACCAGTGCCAGGACCGCAACCTTTAATCCAGAGATCACCAGCACGTGGTAGGTGCCCGTGCGCTGGAAGTCGGTTAAGGTTTCGCGTCCGAGAAAGGAATTCTCCCCGATTAGCATAGCGTCCAGTAGAGGGGCTTCTTCTGGCTTCCACAAGAGATGGATTCTTTCAATCAGACTTCTGCGAACACGGGTGCGCCAGAGTTCAGCACGGTTGCCCGCAAAACCCGGCAGCAATTCAACTGCTTGCGCCTTGGCCGATCCGATTGCCATGATTCCGTTTTCCGCCAGATATCCTGCGTAATCGAATGCGCCGGGATTTCGGAAATTGTGCGGCGCATAGAGTTTGGTGGCAAAGCGCAAGCGCTCCCCGTAGCGGAAAATGTGCATCGGCGAGGCGGTGGATTCTTCGGATTCTGTCGTTTCGTTCTCATTCTTCGTCACGCGTCCGTAGAAACTGACGCGAAGACCAGAGTGAATGGCAAGGGTCTGGGTTCCCGTGTCACCTATGGTCTCGATCTGTTCAGTCTCGAGGTCCAACCGCTGTTGGATATCGCCGGGAGTCTTCTCTCGCAGATTTCCTTCCTTGATCACGTGCGCGGTGACGATCAGTTCGCGGCCATCCGCAAACGCCAAAACGTCCGCGCGGCCATGATTTTCGGGGAGCCGCGCTTGCATCATCAGCGCCCCGGTCACAAACAGAGCGGACAGACCGAGAACAAAAGCGGCCCGGCGACGGCGCCGCAGAAGATAAGTGCCTGACGCGGAGAAGACGATCGCGGCCCCCAACCACCACAGCGGTGGCCGCCACAGGTAGACGCCGGTGATAATTCCGCCGGCATATGCCAGCGCAGCCCAGAGCATGGGCTGTCGGGAGAGCGGCTTTGGAGCGATGGCAGGGGACCCAGTGACCGGCGGATTCACCAGCTTGCCTGAAGGAAAGACCTAAGAGCAAGGTGGTCGAATATGGGCCTCAGTGACTTCGAAGGAAACCAGCGCATTGCGGATCTCTTTGATCCAATTGCCTATCGGGCAAGATGAAATACACTCTCCAAGTGGTAGGTCTGGGGGAACAGATCCACCAGGTGCGCCTGCTCGATGCGATATCCGGCGCTAAGCAGGCCAACCAGGTCACGCGAGGCAGTCGCCGGATCGCAGGAGAAGTAGGTCATGCGGTGCGCTCCCAATCCGACGAGGCCCTGGACCACAGTTTCCCCCAGACCGCTCCGTGGCGGGTCCACCACCACGAGGTCAGGCCGCAGCTTGCCGGGGGCATTCCGCAAGAAGTCGGCGGTCGTCGCCCGGACAGCCTTCACGTTTGAAGGGGAATTATGGACCAAATCGGCGTGAGAAGTCTGTGACGATTCAACAGCGATTACCTGTGCAAATCTTTCGGAGAGGGAGGTCGAAAAAAGCCCGACTCCGGCATACAGATCAAGGGCGGTGTGCCCAGACTCTTCAGCAGCTGCGATCTTCACTAACTCATTGACTAAATGGCGGTTAACCTGAAAGAAAGCTCCGGCGCTGACCCGGTAGGAAGCGCCATCAGTCCGATAGCTGATTTCCCTTGCACCGGATACCGCGACTGGTTGCGATTCGATAACCGCAGTCGCGCCGGAACCCTCGACTTTGTAGGCTACGATACCCGCGATTTCCGGAGAAATTCCCCGGGCGGCGTCTGCCCATTCTCTGATCGAAGAGCCCGGGGCTCCGGCCTCGCACGAAGCCTCGATCAGGAGCTCAGTATCATCTGCATTGGCGAAGAACTCTATCTCGTGGATGGCGTCCGGCATCGCGCGTCCGCGCCCCATTTGCCAGAAGGCAGCAATGGCACGATTAATCAGTGGCGAACTTACCGGACACTCCTCAACCGGAAGCAGTTCATGCGATCTGAATTTGTAGTAGCCGAGCGCGAACTCCGGCACAGCCCGGACTCTAAGGCGGGTTCGATTGCGGTAGTTCCAGGGCGGCGAAGGATGAACCGTGATCTTCGTATCCAGTTCCAGCTTGGCAATGCGGCGAAGCGTGTCCTTCAGAATCGCTGTCTTGATCTCTAGCTGATGCTCGTAACCGGAGTGCTGGTAGTGGCAGCCGCCACATCGGCGGAAGTAAGGACATTGCGGCTCTATTCGATGGGGGGAGGCTTGCAGAATGGTCTCGGCGTGACCTCGAGCAAAGCCACGCTTCTGTTCGAGTAGCGAAGCCTCAATTCTTTCGCCTTCCAGCACAAAAGGCACAAACACGGCTTTGCCGGAACCGTGTTCATCGGCAGGCAAGCGAGTGAGGCCGTCCCCGCCATAAACTAATTTCTCAATGGTGAGCTGCAAACGACGATTCTATGATGGAAAGCGAAACGCCGGATAGAGAATTGCTAATTCTTGATTTTGCAGTTGGCGAGTTAAGAAATCAAAGATTGTAAATTGCTACTGCCCTTCACATGTAGAACAGACTCAGCCTCGGCAGCCCATACTTTTCTAGCAAACGCTTGTGCACGCACTGCTTCTGCAACTGTTCGATTTGTGCTGAGGGCATTTTGCGCCGGTACGGGGCCAGTTCCCGATCAGCCTCAGATCGCACGGCGACGATTTGCTCATCCGGCGTGGCAGCGAGCAGAACTGCAAACAGCTTCTCTTCGGCAACGGTGAGCCAGAGTTCAATATCTTCCAATCGTGGCTGAGTTTTCGCGGCCTCCAGATTGGCGGCAAGTTCGCGCAGTGCGGTGGCAGTCACTTTAGCCAACGGCGTCACGGAAATCCCTTTTGCTTCAGGGAGCACCACGGCTTCGAGTTGCGCAGCATTGCTCCGGAGAAAAGCGGCGATTTCGGATGTTTGAAACCCGCTCGTGCGTACGCTCTGTGACTCGGCTGGCGCCGCGCCCACGGCCGCCTCTTTCATCTCTTCCGCCGCTACCAGCACCGCCTGTGCGCAAAACGCCAAACTATTGACCTTTTGTGACCTCGAGGAACGCTGTTCGTACTTATCAAACGCCGCATCGATGCCGCGCAAGACTGCTTCGAGGGGGATGCTCGCATCTCTCCAGGTTTCAATGAGCGCCCAATCGAGCGGAGACAAATGAATGCGTCCACGGCGCCGCTGAAAATGTTCTTCGATTTCGGTGAAGTAGTTGAAGTAGTTTTCCACGACGACTTAGTGGGGACGTGGTTTGCTTCCGGAAGGAGCCTTAGATGTTGCCGCTACATATTCACGAGCAGGTTTCGCTGCCACATTGCGCTCCCATATAATACGCAGGCCTTCCAGGGTCAAAAACTCATCCACCTGCTTGATGTGTTTCGATCCCGTGCCGATGAGCGAAGCCAGGCCGCCAGTCGCAATCACGTTGGTCTCGCGACCGAGTTCGTCCACTAGCAGTTCCAGGATTCCGTCGACGAGCCCCAGATAACCATAGTAAAGGCCCGATTGCAGGCTGCCGACGGTATTGCTGCCAATAATGTGAGCCGGCTTACGAATATCTACTCGTGGCAGGCGAGCCGTGCGTTCGAACAACGCGTCGGCGGAAATTCCAAGGCCTGGACTGATTACCCCGCCCAGGTATTCTCCCTTGGCGGACACGCAATCGAACGTGGTCGCGGTTCCGAAATCCACGATAATGCAGGGCCCTCCATACTTTTCGAATGCGGCAACTGAATTCACAATGCGGTCCGCGCCCACTTCCGCGGGATTGTCGTAGTGAACCGGCATGCCTGTCTTTATGCCAGGTTCGATAAACAGAGGTTTCGTGCCGAAGTATCGTTCACACACTTGCGCCAGTGTGGAGTCGAGCGGCGGTACAACTGAGGAGATCACAATGCCCTGCATACCTTTGGCTTCGAGGTTGTCCATGGCAAACAGATTGCGGAAGAGCACGCCATATTCGTCCACCGTCTGAGTGGCAATGGTCGCAACTCGCCAATTGGCTACCAGCAACTCATAGCGGGCCGATTCGGGTTCGGCACCTCGACCGCCAGGGGAAGCGGCTTTCGCCGCGAAGACACCGAGCACCGTATTAGTGTTGCCGACATCGAGAACTAGAAGCATAAAACTTGCTCATGTAGGGACGGGTCTTCGACCCGTCCAAGCCGCTGCGGTTTATGCGGCGGCAGTTTGCCGGAATACGGAAAAGCGGGCCGAAGACCCGCTCCACACCTTTCCCGTTTTCAGCGAAGTCTAACTGTGCCACTCAACACTGTACGCGCGCCCTGGGCGGTTCGAACTTTCAGAAATCCATGATCATCCAGCCCATCAGTCATTCCCTCAAGACAGGCGCTTTCTTCGACCTCGACTTGCCGGCCCCGGACGGACGATGAACGTTCCTGAAAGCGGCGCAGGATCGATTTAGCAGCCTCCGGATCCTGCACCAAACTGCGATACTCCCGGTCAAGCGATTTTAGCAAAGCTGTGCACAGTTCCACGCGGGACCACTCGGTGCCTGTAGCCAAACGGAGCGAAGTGGCTATGGTTTGCAGATCCGCGGGGAAACTCGATTGATTGACGTTGATTCCGATCCCGACCACGACATGGCGCACCCGAGTGACCTCAGCGTTCATCTCAGTCAGGATTCCACTGAATTTCTTGCCTTCGATCAAAACATCGTTGGGCCATTTCAAGTCGGGGACCACTCGCGAATCGATCTCCTGAACTGCGGAGTACACGGCCAGCCCCGCGGCCAGCGAGAGAATGAGCGCGTCGGATGGCGCCAGCGCCGGACGCAAAATCACAGAGCAATAAATTCCCGACGAGCGTTCAGAGTGCCACTGGTTCGCCCCCCGGCCCCGCCCAGCAGTCTGTTGTTCGGCCAGAAACACGCCGCCCTCGGGAGCGCCAGCACTCGCCGCTTCCATGGCGGCCGTATTGGTGGATCCAATTTTGTAGTAGTGATGAAGGTGCTTGGCAAAAATCGTACCTTGCAATTGCGGAGCGAGCATATTTGGCAAAAGCAAGTCTGGTACGGACTTCAGACTGTATCCGGTTGAGGGATGTCCCGCAATATCAACTCCCAGATCGCGCAGTTGCTGAACCAGGCGCCAAACTTCGGAACGGCTGGTGCCAATTTCCGCCGCGATCTTCGTTCCGCTGACGACGACGGTAGCATGGGCGATGAGAAGACGCACAATGCGACCCAACCTGGCGTCGGTTTGCGGCACGAGGTTGTGAGACGCGGAGACTCGTGTTGGCACGCGTCGGTTTGTGGACGATTGGTTGATGCGGGAATTATGATGGAAAGCCCACGAAACGGCAATTGCGGATCCCCACAACTCCAATCGCAGGAGCTAGACTGGGCCTAAGCGCATGCTGATATCACTTGCCTTCGCCGAGTGGGTCAGCACTCCGACCGATATGAAATTGACGCCAGTTTCGGCATAAGCACGGACGTTTTCCAGCGTGATTCCGCCCGAGACTTCCAAGGGGATCCGGCGCTCTGCATGCGAGCAGCGCTCGACTGCGCGCTTCACATCTTCGACCGGCATATTGTCCAGAAGGATGGCTTCGCCGCCCTGTTCCAGAGCCTGCTCCAACTCTTCAAGAGTACACACTTCGATTTCGATGATCTGCTCGCCCCGCCGGTTCTTGTGAGCGCGTTCGAGCGCGGGCACGATGCCGCCCGCCAGAGCAATATGATTACGTTTGATGAGAACGCCATCCGACAAATCGAGGCGATGGTTCTGCGCGCCGCCGCAACGCACCGCGTACTTATCGAGCATGCGAAGGCCGGGCGCAGTCTTGCGCGTATCCAAAATTCGCGCCTTGGTACCGGAAACCGCATCGACGAACTGGCGCGTCAGCGTAGCAATCCCACTCAGCCGCTGCACGAAATTCAGAATCACGCGCTCGCAGGAGAGAATCACACGGGCGTTGTGGCGGATGACAGCAATCGACTGTCCCTTGTGCAAGCGAATGCCATCAAATATCTCGGGATGCGTTGTGACCTCGTAATGCGATGTAACCGCGCCGTCAAGAGCCGCGTAACAATCCAGAATGCGTGAAACGCAGCCAATACCCGCGAGAATGCAATCCTCTTTTGCGAGAATCGTGGCCGAAGCGCGCTGGTTCGGATCGATGCAGGCATAGCTGGTCGCATCGCGCGTGGCCCGATCCTCCAGCAGCGCGTTCTCGATGACCGCGGTAATACGCCGGCTATTCCAATCCATAGATCAGTGGTTAGCTAAGTCCACGTGGGGACAGCCGCCCTCGAAGCTGTCCGGTCGAGCGAAAGCTCGACTACTTCAACTCGTCCAGCTTACTATTTACTTTGTCACGCAGGATTTGCAGTTCTTGCGCTCGCTTCCTAATCCCCTCCACGACTTTCGCCGGAGCTTTGGCCAGAAACTGCTCATTGCCCAATTGCCTCTGGCCATTGCCAATCTCCTTTTCGATCTGCTCCAGCTCTTTCTTCAGCCGCTCCCGCTCCGCCGTGATGTCGATCTTCCTCTCATAAATGACATGCACGTCGAAACGAGCTGTATGACGCGCCCCGGACAACTTCGCAAGTGAGTTCTTCACAAACTCAATCTTCTCGATACCCGCCAACCGCTCCACCGAGCCTTGATTCTGTTCAATCAGCTTGCGAATTTCCGCCTCCTCGGTGAAGACCTGGATCGGTACGCGTTGTTTCTGCTCCACTTTCAACTCCGCCCGCAAATTCCGCACGCTGACGATGAGGTCCTGCAAGATTGCCATTTCCGTCTCAGCCGCCAAATCGAATTGCCGGTCATCGGCTTGCGGATAGGGAGCTAGCGCCACTGACTGCAACGGCGGCTTGTTATCGTAAATCGCCTGCCAGATTTCTTCCGTGATAAACGGCATCACGGGATGCAACAGCCGCAGGGAAGCGTCGAAAATACTAAGCAAGTTAGAGCACGCGATGCGAGCCGATTGCTGCTCGGCCCCATCCAACAGCCGCGGCTTTATTAATTCGATGTACCAGTCACAGAACTCGCCCCAGAAAAAATCGTAGATCTGATTGGCGGCTTCGTGAAATCGGTAAGTCTCCAGCGCCTCGTTCACGCCTTTAGTAACGCGATTGAAGCGCGAGATGATCCATCGGTCTTCAAGGGTGACCGCTTCAACCCCGGCCACACCAGAACGTGTGTGGGACCGGGTCTCAGACCCGGACCCGGGTCGAAGACCCGGCTCCCGGTCGATATTCATGAACATGAAGCGCGCCGCATTCCAAATTTTGTTGGCGAAGTTTCGGTAGCCTTCGGTTCGGCTTTCATTGAAAGCAATGTCCGTCCCCGGCGCCGCCATCGCCGCCAGCGTGAACCGCGTAGCATCGGTCCCAAAGCGCTGAATAATATCCAGCGGATCAATCACATTCCCCTTGGTCTTCGACATCTTCTGCCGCTCAGCGTCCCGCACCAGCGCGTGAATGTAAACCTGGCGAAAGGGCACGCTGTCGTCCTTCTTTTCGCACCCGCCGCTGGCCTGCTTGAGCTTCGGATCCTGTTGATGCCCGTGCATGAAGTGGCAGCCAAACATGATCATGCGCGCAACCCAGAAGAACAGAATCTCGTAAGCCGTGATCAACAGCGTAGTCGGATAAAAAACCTCCTGATCGCGCGTCTTCTCCGGCCAACCCAGGGTCGTAAATGGCAACAAGCCAGACGAAAACCACGTATCCAGCACATCAGTATCTTGCTTGAGTTCGGAGTCTCCACATTTCAGGCACTTCGCCGGAGCCTCGCGAGCCACAATGATTTCGCCACAAGAGCAATGCCACGCCGGAATCCGATGCCCCCACCAAAGTTGCCGCGAGATGCACCAGTCGTGGATGTTATGCATCCAGTTCAGGTAAATCTGCTTGTAATTCTCCGGAACAATCGTGATTTCGCCGTTTTCGACGGCTTCCGTTGCCTTCTCTGCCAGTGGTTTGATCTTGATGAACCACTGCGTCGAAAGCCGTGGCTCGACCACCGTGCCGCAGCGGTCGCACTTCCCAATCGAGATGGTGTAATCCTTCTCCCCGACCAGAAAACCCTGGTGACGCAGGTCTGCGAGCACGCGCTTGCGAGCCTCATACCGGTCCAAGCCAGCATACGGACCCGCGTTCGCGCTCATCCGCGCGTTCTCATCGATCACCTCAATCTGCGGCAAATTGTGCCGCAGCCCAGCCTCAAAGTCATTCGGATCGTGCGCCGGAGTGACCTTCACCGCCCCAGTCCCAAACTCCGGCTGCGCCAGATCATCCGTAATAATCGGAATCTCACGATTCATCAACGGCAACAAAACTTTCTTCCCATGCAGATGCGTATAGCGCTCATCTTTCTCATTCACAGCCACAGCCGTATCGCCCAGCATCGTCTCCGGCCGCGTGGTCGCCACGGTGATGAACTCGCCAGTGCCAATCACCGGATAGCGAATCTCATAAAGCTTCCCCGCAACATCCTCGTGCTTGACTTCAAGATCAGAAATCGCCGTCCCACACCCCGGACACCAGTTCACGATGTACTTCCCGCGATAAATCAATCCCTCTTCATACAGACGAACGAAAACTTCGCGCACCGCCCGAGAAAGCTTCTCGTCCATGGTGAAGTACTCGCGATCCCAATCCACCGAGTCGCCCAGCCGCTTCATCT
Organism: uncultured Acidobacteriota bacterium; assembly: GCA_963832245.1. Taxonomy (GTDB): domain Bacteria; phylum Acidobacteriota; class Terriglobia; order Terriglobales; family Acidobacteriaceae; genus JABDBE01. The sequence goes on along the minus strand of CAWHTG010000002.1, from coordinate 55,358 downwards.
GCTCAAGAATCGCGCCGCCATAGTGCCGCTTCCATTCCCACACGCGCTCGATAAACGCTTCGCGCCCCATATCGCGCCGCTTCTTGCCTTCCGTCGCCAGCTGCCGCTCCACCATCATCTGGGTCGCAATGCCAGCGTGGTCAGTGCCCGGTATCCACAACGTCAAAAAACCGCGCATGCGATGCCAGCGCACAATAATGTCCATCTGCGTGTGGTTCAGCATGTGCCCCATGTGCAACCGCCCGGTAACATTTGGAGGCGGCAACAGCAGCGTGAACACCGGACGCGTCTCACCCGCCGGAGGCGTAGGCACAGAAAACAGCTTCTGCTTAACCCAGTACTCGGCCCAACGCGATTCAATCGCGCCCGGCTCATACGCTTTAGGAAGATCGTGGGCCATGAGTAAATTCAGCTCTCAGCCATCAGCATTCAGCCATCAGCCAAGAAGGCTTCAATTGCAGGAGCAAGAGAAATTCGAAGGGCTGAGTGCCAACGGCTGAGAGCTGAAAGCTGATCTTTGATCTTACAGGCGGTTTGAAAACGCGGTCAAACGAAGCTGGGGTCTATGTAGGGCGACGGCAAAATGCTCCCTCCCCTGTTTTCTGTGTACGAGAGCGATACCCATTCGGCATCTGTTTGGGGTAAATCGGTGATTTTGAGTGTAATGGCCTGTTAATGGCAGTAACTTAACCTGATCTGACCATCGGCTCCACTCGCACCACTTTGCTGCGCCCATCCGGCATCGTCACAAAGAGGAACCCGGTAGGCCTGGGGGTAATTGCGAGAAGTGAGCAATTGTGAACGGTCCAAACGTTATCTTGAGACATACAATTCAAATAGCGACGTAACCCTTAATGCGGTGGTCCGCCGACAGGCGACTGAGTGGACCGGCAACGCAGCGAGGGGTAAGGTGCCATCCGCGAGACCGAAGAGGAAGAATGCTCCTAATACCTTTTGGCGGCGCATGTCTTGTGTTGCATGAGACATGGACGAAGGTCGTAGCGGTAGTATTTTACCTTTTAGCCCTGTCGTGTCTCGGGTACGCGCAAGTTGTGACTGCGGTAGAGGGCGAAAGCTGGCTGGAGCATCTTCATCGCTCGTTTGACGAAACTAGCATGGGCAAGTCCTCCGGCATTTACGGCCCCGCCGCCCCGATGCCAAGCGAATGGCCACTGCCACACCCGACGCTGAAGCTTTCCAACACTTTCACCGAGCAAAGCACCACTCTATCTGGCTCTGACCTGTACCGCCTGAAGTGCCAAGGCTGCCATGGATCTTCCGGCGCGGGCGATCCTCCGGAAATCAACTCTGTCCTCGACCCCACACGGGCGACATCTGCCAGGATGTATATGGCTCGCATGAAGAAAGTTGGGATGGACGTCAGTTCGAAGGATGCTGCGCTCCTGGCCAAGCAGGCCGAGGGCATGCTCGTCGCTCGACTGCATAAGGGCGGCACCGACATGCCTTCCCCCAACCCTACCTTGACCGATGCGGAAGTCCGCTCGCTATTCGCATATCTGCGGCAGCTTGCCGGCATCCCCGGCGCGGAGAAGCAGCAAATTCAAATTGTCGAGGCGCCGTTGCGCGTGGGCGAGCATATCGTGAAATCCACATGTCATATCTGCCACGCATCGGTCGGTAATAATCCCAGCCCCCAAGAGCTTTTGGAAGGGCACATTCCGCCGCTCGACACACTTACGTCGCGCCTGAGCCTCAACGAATTCGTCACCAAGGTCACGGTAGGCTCGGCTGTGCGTGAAGGGTCGCTTGAAATACCAGTCCGTGGTCACATGCCCGTATTTACGTACCTGACCCCGGATGAGGCGGCGGATGCATATTTGTACTTATCGCGATACCCACCACGCAACTAGCGGTGGCATTCTTGAATGAGGAGTGTTTATGAAATTCGTTTCGTTGCTCGTTGTCGCCCTGTTCTCATGCAGTGCTTTCGCCGGCACGCTAAGTGGAAACGTCAAAGCCACCGGCCAGTCGGCGGTGGTGCTTGAGACCGTACCTGCCAAAACCTTTCCTGCGCCCAGCCAAAACGCTGCGATGGATCAACGGGGCATGAAATTCGTGCCCGCGCTTTTGGTCATCCAGCAGGGAACAACGGTCGTGTTTAGCAACGATGATAGCGTGGCCCACAACATCTTATGGCCAAATATTTCCGGCAACAAGAAGTTCGCTCATAACGTTGGCACCTTCAACAAAGGCAAAACCCTCAGCTTCAGGTATGACAACGTCGGGAGTGTGCCGCTGCTGTGCTCCCTGCACACCGAGATGTTGGGTACTATCGTCGTGAGCCCCTCGCCGTACTTTGCCGAGACGGATGCTGGCGACTACTCGATCAAGGATGTCCCGGATGGCACATACAAGGCAACTGCGTGGCACAACGGCAAGGCTACGACCGTCACGGTCAGCGTGAGCGGAGACACCAAGCTCGATTTCTCCCCGGCAAACTAAGTCAAGGGCCGCCAACTTAAAGGATGTTGGCGGCTGGCCCACCTTTACGTTTTTTGTAAAGGTGGGGACTCATGCTGCCGACCCCGAGATTTTGATTTTGGCCTCTCTCCACTGATTGATTCCCACCGCGCCCGCTTCCCCGAAAGCGTGACTCCGATAGCTGCTCCAAGGCCACTGCTCCGGTTCCTCCACCAACCCTCGCACGACTGGATTCCGGTGCATATAGCGCAGCTTCTCGATCCGCTTGCGCGCCGTCCACACGTTGAAGTCGTAAAAGCGCCGCTGCCACACGTGCTCGGCGCCGACCGCAAACAGTTCTTGCTGTGCAGCATCGCGGCGTTTGCGCACCGCCTTTAAGACGCGACGCGAGAAGCCCTGTTTGATCGCCTGCATCACCCGTGACGGATCGCCTTTTTCTGGCTCGCTGATTAGGAGATGAATGTGATCGGGGGGCTGGCCCACCTTTACGTTTTTGTAAAGGTGGGAACTATGCCGCCGGCAGTCGCGATTTGACTTGGCCTTCGCCCCATCCGATTTATTCCCACCGCGCTCTTTCCCCCGAAAAGCATACCTCCGATAGCTGCTCCCCGACCACTGTCCCGGTTCCTTGTTCCGACGAAAGAATGTTAAAATCTGCCATAGGGCCGACCGACCTCGTTCGAACGCCCGCGTCGTTCACTTCGTCCTGCGCGGATTTCCCGCGAGCCTTCAAGTTTGATGGTGAAGGCCGTTCCTTGTGAATGGAACCCAGGAGTAACCCGATGCGTCGAACTCGCTTTTCCCCTGTATTCGTCAACCTGGTTTTTCTGCTGCTCGGCGGGATCGGCGGGCCTGACCACGCCCGGGCGGAACTCCATTGGCAGATGGAGAAAAGAGTAGATTTGCGAGTACGCTTGATCGCATTGGCGGAAGCGGACCCAAGGTCCTCATTTTTTTCCACTCATGAGGTATTTGTCGCCGCGCAACAGCTTAGCCAAGATGAATCGCGTCTGGTGAAGCTGGTGTACGAATTCCTCCCGTATCAGCCGCGGCTCTCTGAATATGATTTCGACTATTCGGTGGTGCACGATCTTCGGGCGACGCGAGATCCGGATTGCGATCAAAGTCTGGCACAAATCACCACCGACCAAAGAACTCGCGCCCAGGTAGCGTTGAGATACTCAGCCGATTCTCCCGTGCTGAGTACCAGCAGGCATCACAGCGCCTTGCCATGCTTTTCGACCAGTGCAGCGGACTACACCAAGGCGATTCATCGCCCCGCGCCTCCGGAGGAGGAGTATTGATTGTGGACTGGCTGGACGAGTGAAATCGGATCAGTCCCCAGGGTAGAAGACCAGACTACGTCTGAAAACATCCCACTCAAGTACGGCTTGAGAGGGCCACCCGTGTGTTTTTAGGAAACTGAAGAACGTCCCGTTTATCGCCGGGGTTGATCTACTTTTTCTTTTCTTTGCCCATCTTGCGCGCGATTTCCGCCATCAATTTGGGCTTCAGATCGGCTAGGACACTGTCGACGAGGCTGGAGATTTCGCTGGTTTCTTCTTCCGTGGCAGGAGCAACATTCGACGCAGGTTCGGCCTGCGCCTCACTGGCAACTTCTTGGCGTTCCGCTGCGGTGTCGGCCATTTCGGAACTGGGTTGCGAGCCATCGACTCGCGAACCACTGCCTTGCGAATCGACGACTGGCGAGTCAACGACTGGCGAATCGGCGACCGGCGAGGCGATGACTTGCGAGCCGGCGACGGAATCCCGAATTTGCTTCCAACTCGCCCAGGCTGCGGCAAGGTGAGATTCGACATGTCGCGCGTTGGGCTCTGAGGCGGAAGCAACACTGTCTGAAGACTCCACTACCGGGCTCGGCGCTGACGTCGCATCGGCCACGCCAGGACTGGCCGAGGCCGCAGCCGCGTACGCCGCATTCTCCTCCACCTCGGAGAAACTTTGGCTAACGACGTCGAACGTGCGAGAAGTGGTTACAGGGCTCACTTCGGACTCTGATGCTCCCGATCCTTCGCCGCTGCTCGAGGTATACGCCGTAGACTCCTGTGGATTCGATTCAGAGCTCTCCGACCTCGAAAACGACTCGCCCACCGAAGAAGCGGTTTCCGAGTCATCCGCTCGTTCCTCCGCAACCGGCGAGAAGGCGCTGGCTGTCGCTGGCGAACTCGTGAAACCCATGCGGGCGGCGTCGGCCGCCGCAAAGGCTGCGTAGGTCTTTTCCATCTCCTGTTCGAGGGTGAGGGTCGCTTCGTCCTCGCTGACCGGAACCAGTTCCGCAATCCATCGGGGTCCGCTGTACTCCTCGGTTGCACCCGCGACCGCCATCGTCACGGGAACTTGCTCTCTTGCAGCAGACTCCCACCTGTCGGCGTCTCTCTCGATTACAGCCCCTTGCCCGTGGCCGTTGGCAGGCGACAGGGAGGCTAGTGCAGCCGTGACCTCATCGGCGTGTAGCTTGCCAGGGTCCGTGTGCGCTGCGTCTGGCACGATGCTGGCGGTGGGTTCCGAGACAATCATCGCAGGCGGAACCGTTTCTTCGGTGGGAACGTCACTCTTGAACTCAGGGACGGCGCTGGTTTGTTCCTTAGTTGCCGAGGATTCCGTTTGCGTCAGTTCGTTGCCGGATTCCCGTGGCCGCTCCTCTGCGGTTGCAATCGGCTCTTGGGCCGGAGTTTCCCCTGGATCGCGAACCGGGTGGGGCTTGAAACTTGATTCATCGCTGGGGGTACTGAAGGCCGCAGCAGCAGCTTTGATGGCCGCAATCTCCTCTGGGGTGACGTCCTGGGGCAAGGAAGATAGCAAAGCCTCTTCCAAGCCGGACTTCATAATCTCCGCGAGTTTCGGCTCCTCGGTTCTGGAAACCTCGCCAGCGCTAGCATTCGCCGCTGACGATTCTCTGGCAACCGCTCCCCGCGATTTGGAGTGAGGAGCCGGAATCGACAGGCGATTCTTCCATCCCGTCTCACTGTCGTCGAACTCCTTCCCGGAAGCAGGCTCCTCTGCGTCAGCCAATGCCTTGGCAAACCGGCTCATCTTGGGAGGCTGACTTTGCGGAACGATTTTGTCTTCGAGTTTGGTAAGCGCTGTGAGAAGTTCGCTGGCTTCAAACGGTTTTACGATGAAACCGTCAGCTCGTACGCGGCGCGATTCCTCCGCTTTGAACGGCTCCAGCTTACCCACGGTAAGCAACACCGGAATGCGCGCGGTCTCCGGCGCCTCGCGAAGGCGTTGACACACCTCCAGCCCGCCGTAGCCGGGCATATAAACGTCGAGCACGATGAGGTCGGGCTTCGATTCGGCAATTCTCTTAAGCGCCGCCGAACCGTTGTTGACCGTAGTGACGTCGTAGCCGGCGTCGCTAAGGATTCTCCGGCCCATGTTCTGGGCTGTCACACTGTCATCGGCGAGCAGTATTTTCCGCGCCAAGCTGGTCCTCTTAACTGAAAGGGGAGATAGCGCGAAGTTAAATTGTGGCGAACTCTAAGTCAATGAGAATACGAGATTAAACAGGTTACGACAGACCAGTAACCACTGGCGTAACCCGGAGGCCGACTCGTCGTGGATAGGGTTATGTTCCAAGCAGAAATTTGCGCTCAGAACGGGACTACTTTGTGGATACCCTTCTTTTTCTTATGCTTGCTGGAGGCAACGGTCGCGTCGGTATCATCGCTCTGATCGGTGGTGGAAGAGGCCGAGGAATCGCCAGCTTTGCCATTAGTCGCGGCGGCGGTGTTGGTAGCACCACTTACCGGTGGGGTGGCCGCTCCACTCTGAATCTCATTCACCTGCTGCGGCGGAGGCAAAGCCTGGCCGCTATCGGTGCCGACATTGGGCTTTAGTTCGTTCGGATCCGCTGGCCCGGTGTTGGGTTTCAGCTCATTCGGGTCGGGCTGAGCGGCTGCGGGAGGTGAAGAACTATTGGCCGATGCCGAATTGTCCGCAGCGGCTGCGTCCGCCGGAACTGGAGCATCCGAACGCGGAGCCGGCTGATCCGGTCCTGGCGCCCCGCCATTAACGGTTTCAACGGAAACCGAGTGGCTGTCGGTCCCGCCCATCGCGGCCCGTGTGGCCTGCTGCACCACCTGGCTCGCGCTCATCGGTGTAGGATCGACCAGCGTAGGCTCACCCACTTTCGTCGTCTCGGCGACGTTGGGATGTTTCGCGAACGTCTTCATGACCTTCGAGAGCGTGCTGGCCTCGCGCCGGCTATCTTCTTCCGCTTTGTTTTCCGCTACCGCAGCCTTGGTGGGCTTAGGCACCGGTTGGTGCAATGCCAGAAGCCGCGCTCTGGCATCGTCGGCCCGATCCATTACGGGATACCGGGTAAGAATGCGGTCGTAGGCCTCCGCTGCGCCTTTGGTGAAATCCTCAATCATGCGTGCTTTGGCAACTTCGTTCATCTGCCGCGCCCGCAACATATTGATCTCGCCTTCGTAGGACTGTCCCAATAAGTACAGAGCTTCATCAGCCTTGGAGTAGAGCGGATACTTGTCGGCCAGAGACTTGAGCCGGGCGATGGCGGCTGGATACGACTGCCGCAAATAGTAGAAACGTCCCACGCTGAATTCGCGCGAGGCGATCACTTCCTGCACCTCCCGCAGATGCTGCTTGGCTTCCGGCACCAGCTTGCTGTCGGGATACTGCATGATGAGTTGCCGGTATTCTTCCTCGGCGCGCAAGGCATGCGTAGGATCGCGATCTGCCTTCTCCATCTGCTGATAGTGGATGTTGGCGAGCTTCAGTTGCGCCTCAGCCGCCTCCGGCATGTTGGGGAAAAAAGTCTCGAAATCTTTGTATTCGATTTCCGCCTGGGCGAGCGAGGCCGAACCTCCCTCGGCATACCAGGAATCGGCCACTGCCAGTTTGGCGCGCGCCACATATTCCGAATCCGGATAGGTGTTGATCAGGGTTTGCAGCGACAACCGCGCCACGTCGAAGCGGTTGTGCTTCATCGCATCCATGGCACGATCGAACAGCACCTTGTCTGGCTGCTTCGAATCGACATTAGCAATCGGGTTGCTGACCTTCTTGTTAGTGCACGCCACGGTGACGGCGAGCACACCCAAAAGAATGGTCCCCAGAATACGACGGAACATAAAAACCCTCAGAACCTTAAGTCTCCTGGCACTGTGTGGGACCGGGTCTCAGACCCGGTCCTGCCGCGCTGCGGCAGGGGTCGAAAAGCCGACCCGATCTCTATTCAAGGCAACTGTACCAGCAAACTCTACACCTTTTGCAAAGTAGCTTCGGTTGCCGCTCGCAACAATTTTTGCGCGTTACTCTTTGGATCGCCTTTACCAAACACAGCGTTGCCCGCTACAAGAATTTCAGCCCCTGCCCGTACCACCTCACCCACAGTATCCAGAGCGACGCCGCCATCGACCTCGATCCGATAAGCAAGCCGACGCCGCTCGCGCAGCTCCGCGAGTTTGCGAATCTTATGCACTGCACCCGAAATAAACTTCTGCCCCCCGAAACCTGGGTTCACCGACATCACCAGTACATAATCAACGATGTCCAGCACCTCGCTCAAAGTTTCGACCGGGGTTGCGGGATTGATAACGACTCCTGCCAGCGCGCCATGGCTGCGGACCAGGTGCAGCGTCCGATTCAAATGCCTGCAAGCCTCCTGATGTACAGAAATCCAGTTCGCTCCCGCCTCCGCGAAGTCGGGAATGTACTGATCCGGATTTTCAATCATCAGGTGGCAATCCAGCGGCAGATCGGTAGTCTTGCGCAGCGACCTCACCACAGGTGGCCCGATCGTGATGTTGGGAACGAAATGCCCGTCCATGATATCCACATGGATTATGCTGCCGCCGCCCTCAGCTGCAGCTTGGACTTGCTGGGCCAAATGGGCAAAGTCCGCCGATAGAATCGAGGGTGCTAGCTCAATCACCTGGGCTCCGGCAAAGGGAATTCTAAGGAAGATTCTAACATGGGCGGCGAGGCGAATTTGCGATCCCCAGTGGGATATCCTAGGTGAAAAGTTGACCCAGGTTAGAAAACCTAGCACGCCCCTACATTCAAAAGTGACGTGCCTTTAGGTTACCCGACCCTCGTTTGCGGGCCTGCTTGAACGGACGAGCGCCATGCACAAACCGCGACTGGCTGTGTTTCTCGCTGCCATTGGCCAGTTGCCAACTGCACCGTTTACAATCCTCATTTGCTGTATGAAGCGCTGGCTTCGCAAGCAACCGTGAACTGAGAATTGATTTCGGAAACAAAACCAATGACCATGAAAGTTCGCAAAGCCGTCTTTCCCGCCGCCGGACTGGGCACGCGCTTCCTGCCCGCCACCAAAGCCCAACCCAAAGAAATGCTTCCGATCGTGGATAAACCGATCATCCAGTACGGCGTGGAGGAAGCGCTCGCCTCGGGCTGCGACCAGATCATCATCATCACCGGCCGCGGCAAACAAGCGATTGAAGATCACTTCGACGTCAGCTACGAACTGGAAAAAATGCTGGAGGAACGGAACAAGACCGATCTGCTCAAGATCGTGCGCGATATCTCCGACATGATCCACGTTGCTTACGTGCGCCAGAAGGAAGCGCTCGGCCTGGGCCACGCCGTGCTCATGGCGCGCGAACTTGTGGGCAACGAACCCTTCGCGGTGCTGCTCGCTGACGACATCATCGACGCCGAAACTCCCTGCCTCAAGCAAATGATCGATGTCTTCAACCAGACGCAATCCTCGGTGATTGCCATCCAGGTGATCGAAGGCAAAGCGATTTCTTCCTACGGCGTGCTCGACGTAAAACCCGCCGACGGACGCTTCGACGGCCGGCTTTTCGAAATCCGCAACATGGTCGAAAAGCCTAAGTTGGAAGAAGCTCCGTCGGACCTGGCCGTGATCGGCCGCTACATCCTGACCCCGACAGTTTTTGAAACGCTGGCACAAACCAAAGCTGGCGTCGGCGGCGAACTGCAACTCACCGACGGCATGCGCGCCCTGCTCAAAAAAGAAAAAATGTTTGGCTATGTGTTCGAAGGCAAACGCCACGACGCCGGCGACAAGCTGGGCTTTCTCAAAGCCACAATCGAGTTTGCTCTCAAGCGCAAGGATCTGGGTGGCCCGCTGCGCGAGTATTTAAAAGGACTGAAGCTTTAGCGCGCGGGTCCGAAATTTCTCTATGAGGTCAGCCTGTCCTTCGGGAGGACTTCTCGAGGCGCCGAAGTTTCGAAAGGGCACGGCTTCAAGAGGTTGCGGAAAAACTCCGAAATCAACGACTGGAAGCCTTGAGGGGGCGCGCTTCAAGCCGCGCCGCAGATCGTGTTTCAACGACTTACGGCACGGCTGGGAAGCCGCACCCTTTCAAACCCTACACGCCAATTTATATTTCCGGCGCCTCGGGTTCGGCCACGCCATCGGCGCGCGGGTCGGACGCTCCCGAGTTCATGCCGCTCTTCGAATTGTGCATCACGGCCTGTCCGCGGCCCATCGACACGCTGTACTCCTTATGCATGATCAGGTTGTGTCCTTTATCGCGCAGGGCCTGCAAGACATCGGGCTTAACTCGCGATTCGATCAGAATGTCACAGCTCACCGTATTGTCGGACACGGTAAATCTCGGCGCCTCCAGTGCAGCCTGGATGTTCATTCCGTAATCCACAATATTCGAAACGAACTGCGCGTGGGCCAGAGGCTGGTTTGGACCACCCATGATACCGAAGCCAATGTGCAAGTCGCCCCGCTCCATAAAAGCCGGAATGATGGTGTGAAACGGCCGCTTACGCGGCTGCAGGGCGTTGGGATGGCTGGGATCAAGCACGAACAACGCTCCCCGGTTCTGCAGCGCAAAGCCCATCCCGCTAACCACAATGCCTGAACCGAACTCGGAGTAGTTGCTCTGAATCAGCGACGCGATGTTGCCGTCTTTATCCACCGCTGCAAGATAAACGGTGTCGCTCGAGGCCGGATTTCCTGGCCCGGGATTGCAGTTGGCTTTGTTCGGATTGATGAGTGTGGCGCGCTGTGCAGCGTATTCGTTCAACAGTAGTCCGTGCACCGGGACTTTGGCAAACTTCGGATCAGCGTTGTAGCGATAGAGATCAGCGTAGGCGAGTTTCATCGCCTCAATCTTCTTGTGCAATTCCACCGTGCCCTGGGGTCCCGCCGCGTCAGGCTGGAACGTGCTTATGATGTTCAGCATCTCGAGCGCCGCCATGCCCTGGCCGTTAGGAGGCAGTTCGTAAACCTTCCAGCCGCGATACTCGATGGAGATGGGCTCAACCCATTCCGCGGAAAAGTCGGCCAGATCGTCCATCTGCATGGTCCCACCAAACGATGCCGAAGTGCTTAGGATGGCCTTGGCGATCCCGCCCTTGTAAAACGCGTCCCGGCCTTGCTCAGCAATCAAGCGCAAAGCCTTACCCACATCCGGATTGGAAAATATCGCGCCCAGTTCGGGGACCTTCCCGCCGGGAAGAAAAACCTTCCGCGCCTCGCTGTTCTCTTGGAGCTTGCCTTCTTCAGCCACCCAGTAGCCGTGAACAATCTCCGGCACCGCGAAGCCGTGCTCCGCGTAGTAAATTGCGGGAGAAAAAAGGTCTCTCCAGGGTAATCGTCCGAAGCGCCCGTGGGCCTGGCTCCATCCTTCAACGGCGCCCGGAACCGTAACGCTGTGAATTCCATAAGCCAGCATCGATGTGATGCCCTGTGCCGCCAGGAATTGTGCAGAAAGCTTGCGCGGCGCCCAACCGCTAGAGTTCAGGCCGTAGAGTTTGCCGGACTTCGCGTCCCAGTAGATGAGAAATAAATCACCCCCCATCCCGTTGCTCATGGGGTCGGTGACACCTAGCACGGCATTGGCCGCGATAGCAGCGTCCATCGCGGTTCCGCCTTTGGCCAGGATTTGCGCGCCGGCCTGCGAAGCCAGGTAATGGCTGGTGGCGACAATGCCGCCGTCCGTCATCACTACAGAACGGCCGTAAGCACGGTCTTGACCGAAGGATTCCATGGTCACAGCCAACATTAAGAACAGGGAAAAAAGAAGATTCGACCGCAGCATGCGCACCTCAGTTCAAGCTGTCATCCTGAGCGTAGCGAATGATCCAAGTACTTTGTTCGTGGCGCGCACCCCGCCCTTCGCCCACAACGGCCCTGAAGTTTCGACCGCGAAGTTGTGGACAGCAGACTACGTTCCCAGCGTGATCTTCAGTTTTCGTGACTTCTCTTCCACCCCGTTGGCCAGTACTTCTTTGTGAACTTCCAGTTTCTTGGCTAGTGTCGCACTGGAAAGCCCCAACATTTGCGCGGCAAGAATCCCCGCGTTGGTCGCTCCAGCTTTGCCGATAGCAACCGTAGCGACCGGGATGCCCGCGGGCATCTGCACCGTGGCCAGCAGCGAATCCAACCCATTTAGCGGCGTGGACGGAATAGGAACGCCGATCACCGGCAGCGTGGTATGCGCGGCAATGACTCCGGCCAGATGAGCCGCGCCGCCAGCTCCCGCGATTATGACGCGAATCCCGCGGCCCGCAGCTTTACGCGCATAGTCAGCAGTGCGATCCGGAGAGCGGTGCGCCGAGGCCACATCAATCTCGTAAGCAATCCCGAAATCTTCAAGCGCCTTGGCCGCCTCGCGCATGATATCGAGATCGGAATCACTACCCATCACAATAGAAACCAGTGGCTTGCTCATCGTGTCCTTTGTAGCGCCGCCGACTGTCCCGGGGGCCGACTCGCCCGCGGTCTGGCGGCAACAAATACCATGTGTCTATTTCGCCAGCGCTCGCGCCGCAATATCTTTGCGATAGTACGCACCCGCAAAGCCGATCTTTGCCGCCGCTTCATAAGCGCGCTCGACGGCTATCTCAAGACTTGCCGCTCGCGCAGTAACACCCAACACTCGCCCACCCGCAGTAAAGTACGCATCATCGTGCGTCGTCGTACCCGCGTGAAAAACCTTCACCCCTGCAACTTTTTCCGCTGCTTCGAGCCCGCTGATTCTCTTTCCAACTTCAAAAGTGCCCGGATAGCCGCCCGAAGCCACCACTACGCAGACCGCAGCATCCGCCGACCAGCGAAAGTCGCCGTCGCTGACGCGGCCCTCAATCGAAGCCTCCAGCGCCTCCACCAGATCACTTTCCAGGCGCATCAGGATGGGCTGAGTCTCGGGATCACCGAAGCGGCAGTTGAACTCGAGCACCATGGGTCCACGAGCGGTCATCATCAGGCCGCAGTAGAGTACACCTTTATATTCCGCGCCTTCCGCCTTCATTCCAGCCGCCACTGGACGCGCGATGTGCTGCAGCAGCCAGTTCTGCATTTGTGCGTCCACCATTGCCGTAGTGGAATAAGCTCCCATGCCGCCGGTGTTCGCCCCCGTGTCGCCTTCGCCTACTCGCTTGTGATCCTGAGCCGCAGCCAGCGCAACTACCCGTTCGCCATCGCTCATCGCCAGAAAGGAAAGCTCATCACCCTTCAAGCATTCCTCAATCACCACTCGCGAGCCGGCCTCGCCCAGCATCTTTCCACTCAGCATCTCGGACGCCACTGCCGTGGCCTCTTCTTTGGTCTTGCAGATCACCACGCCCTTACCCGCGGCCAATCCGTCGGCTTTCACCACGACCGGCATGTGGAAATGGGGCAACGCATCACTAACATCCTCCGAGCTGTCGCAGATTGCGTAGTGCGCCGTTGGGACGTGATGGCGCTGCATGAACTCTTTCGCAAAACTCTTGCTGGATTCCAATCGCGCCGCAGCCTGAGTGGGCCCGAAGATTCGATACCCGTGCCGGATAAATTCATCGACTACGCCCAATTGCAATGGCAACTCCGGGCCCACTACAGTAAGGTCAGGCTTGATCCGCGCCGCCAGTGCCAGCAGCGACTCGACGTTCTTTACGTCGGCGGGCAGACATTCGGCCTCGGCCCCAGCCCCCGCGTTGCCGGGTGCGCAAAAAACCTGCGTAACGCGCGGCGACTGGCGCAGTTTCCAAACCAGCGCATGCTCGCGTCCACCACTTCCGATAACCAGGACTTTCATAGCTCGGGATAGACAAGGTTAGGGGCCATCAGCGGATGATGTCAAACGGAGGATTACCAATTTGCGGTTTCCAATTGTCAATTGGGCTGGAGGCGCGGCGTTCCTCAAACTGGCAATCGAAAATCGACGATCGCAAATTCGGCGCTCGCCGTCCAGTTAACTATACTTAAGTCGTATAATCTTTCCTAAATGATCACCGTTTCCAAAGAAGACTATCTGAAAGCCATCCTCGCGGCCGAGAGCGAAGGCGAGACCGTGATCTCGGCTACGCTGGCCCACTGGCTGTCCGTATCGCCACCTGCGGTCACCATGGCTCTACGCCGCTTGAAGAAAGACGGACTGGTACGAGTGCAGGGCGGCGGGCATGTCCGACTAACTTCGGCCGGACGCAAAATCGCACGCAAGCTCACCCTGCGCCATCACCTCATCGAGCGCATGCTCTCCGAAATCTTCGGCATGGAGTGGTACCGGGTACACGATGAGGCCGAGCGTTTGGAACATGCCGTCTCACCCGACTTCGAAGCCCGGTTGCTGGCGAAGTTGGGCCGCGGCGGGGCCTGCCCGCACGGCAATCTGAGCGAACTCGAAAGCCCGGCCAGCCGCCGTCGCCGGGGCCTGGTGCTTCTCGCCCATGCGGAGGCGGGTAGAAACTATGTCGTCAGCGGCATCTACGAGCGCGATCGCCATTTGCTGGAATTTCTCGAAGGGCGCGGCGTCCGACCCGGGGCCCGAGTACACGTTGCAGGACGCAACTACGACCAAACTTTGACCCTCGCCACTGATGCTGGAACGGTCGCGCTCGGCCGTTCGGCAGCCGAGAAGGTCTGGGTAACTGGCGACTCAGGAAAATCGCGACGGACCTTGTCCCACTCCCCCTCCGCTGTAGGGACGTAGCTAGCTACGTCTCTACAGGGAATACCGAGAGAGCAAGCCGCACTTCCCTCATGTAATTAACCGTAGTTTACCTGGTGATGTATACTCACGCTAACTGATTCGAATTATGAGCATAGGTTCACAACCGCCACAGACGAATGGGATGGCCGACGAAGTCGTCGTTATCACCCACGAGGACGTGGATCGGGCGCACGATCGGGTCCGGGTCGTCGCGGCACGCGCCCGGCGCGGCTTTTTCTCCCGAGCGCGTTTGCTGTGGCTGCTGGTTGGGCCCGGCGTGCTGGTCATGCTGGGGGAGAACGATGGCCCCAGCATGCTCTCCTACGCGGCCACGGGCGCGAAATTTGGCATCGGATTTTTCATTCCTTTCGTTGTCCTCACGTTTTGCATGGCCATTGTTGTGCAAGAGATGACCGTACGATTAGGTGCGGCGACCCACCGCGGACACGCAGAGCTCATCTTTGACCGCTTTGGGCCCTTCTGGGGTTGGTTTTCGATGATCGATCTGGCCATCGGAAATTTTCTCACTCTCATCACCGAGTTCATCGCCATTCGCGCAGGCCTCGGTTTCTTTGGCGTGCCTTCCTGGGTTGCGATCCTGATTGCGCTTGTCATCCTGTATGCCGCGCTGATGAGTCACCGCTACTGGACTTGGGAGCGGATCACTCTCGCCGCCGCCGTGTTCAACCTGGTGTTCATCCCGGTTGCGCTCATGACTCATCCGAATTGGAATACGGTGGGCCACGCATTGATCACCTGGCAACCGCTTCCCGGTTTTAACAAGGACACTCTGCTGATCGTGCTGGCCGACATTGGAGCAACGGTCACTCCCTGGATGCTTTTCTTTCAGCAGAGCGCCACGGTCGACAAGGGGCTTACGACAAAAGACATCCGCTTCGGCCGCATCGACACTGTGCTCGGAGCCGCGCTGGCAACCGCCGCGGCTGTGGCTACGATTCTGGCAACAGCGCCGTTATTTGCGCATCAGATGACCGCCGACAATTTTCAAGCGGCGGAATTTGCCCAAGCTCTGCAGCCGTTGATCGGCCGATTCGGCGCTTCGCTTTTTGCCCTTGGCATCGTCGAGGCCGGCATTGTAGCTTCGATCACGATTTCAACTTCTTCGGCGTATGCCTTCGGCGAGGTCACTCACCGGCCCCATAGCCTGAACTTGCCTATGGGCCAGGGCAAATCGTTTTATTCGGTGCTCACTTTGTGCGCTGTGGCTGCCGCGGTCATCGTTCTCATTCCCGGGTTGCCGCTGGTCTACGTGGTTCTGGTCGTAAACGTGGTCGCGGTGCTAGCCATGCCACCGGCGTTGGTGTTTCTGTTCATGCTGGTGAATGACAAGGAAATTATGGGAGACCTTGTTAGTCCGGTTTGGGCAAACGTATTGTCCACTGCCGTAGTGTTTATCTTGACCGGCGCGGGTGTGCTTTTCGGGATCAGTGTCATTGCGCCCAACATCTTTGCAGCTTTGGGTGGGAAATAGGAAATCCCGATGAAAGAAGAGAAAGAAATCACGTGCTCCAAAGCGGACGAGAGCTGGATTTTATCCTCCCTCGAACACGATCAACTGGTTCGGGCGAAAAAGCATTCTATCCCCAGACGGCGCCTCAAAGGCCCCGAACTTGCGGTGCTCTGGGGGCTTCGAATCTACCTTCTGTTCATGATGGCGGTGGTTTTTTATCAAGTGTGGACGGCGGCGCGCTAGCTTCGCTTGTTTCCTTCCTTTGAAAAACTGTCAGCCGTCGATCGAACGAGTCCGCGACGTGACAAAGGGTATGGTCTGGTGTCAGAATTGAAGCGATGCCCGACCAGCTATAATGCGTGAGTGACGGAGGCCTTCATGTCCCCCCAACGCGAAAGCTCGAACTCTACCAAACCCGCGGCGCCGAACCCGCGCCCTTTTTCGGAAAGTTCGTTTGAAAGAGTTGTCGATTCCCTCAAGCTCTCGCCCGAACAATACAAGAGCTCCCCCGAGCTCCGGGAGTGGGTCCTGCGAAACAAAGACCACAAGTATGTTCCCCCAGACCTGCTGAAGGCCTTTGGATTCCAGGTTAATTTGGAACCGTGATTCCTTCTCCCTACGATGTCAAATACGTTCACGCGCTGACCGGTCCTTAAACATCAGATACAAAATGGATGGGAAGACAGCTAAGGGACGCAACTCAGGGAGTAGTTTCGGCCGCTGAAATGACTTCCGGCTTCACGCTTACGTGGCCGCCCTCGCCTACATGGACCGCTTTGCCGCGGTCTTCGTATCGTCCGAGAAAGTCGGGGTCGAAGTAGGCGCCTCTCTCGATCTGCTCCCAGGCGAAAAGCGTGTAATCGCCGGGGACAATATTCCGGATCGCAAATCTGCCGAGGAGATCAGTGACCGACTGCCGGTAGTTGTTTGTCTGTGCGCGTCCCTTTCCGTCCGGCACCAGCACGACAGAGACGCCGGGAGCGGACTGTTCATCGTTCTCGACGGTGCCGTCAATTCGTCCGGCGCCGGGGCTGAGGACAATCTCCAAGGCAGGAGGGGAATGGCTGGAACCGACGACAACGCCGGTTTCAAGCACGTCGGCTGCACCGCTTGATTTCAGATAAAAACCTGCTGGCAGAGGAAAGAAATTAATGCGGTACATACCTTCAGGGACTTCGCGAAAAATGAAAGTGCCATCGGGCTTTACCGAAGCGTTGTCGATATCGGGCATGAGGCCGGCCAGCGACGAAGGCTCCAGTGGCTCCAGATTGCCCATCATATTGCTCAGGTCTTTGCTCTGGTCAACGGCAGTGTCGCCTTCCCCCCGAATGCGTCCGCTGACGTCTACGCCGGGACCGACGATGATGTCAGCATGCTCAATGCTGGTATCTCCGACCTCGATTGACGTCCGGCCCCACATGGTTCGAGGCTCCCTGGGACTGGCCGGTTGCTGCGCCACTACGACGTAAGACCCGGGAGGCACGCCTTGAAACTCGAACATCCCCTGGGAGCTGGCGGAGTGGTTCTGGCTTGCCGAGCCAAAGATGGTTTCTCCTTGATCGCTCAGCAGTGTGATTGAAGCCTCCTTGCTCGGCAAAGAGGTATGGGCATCGATGACCCGGCCTCGAATATGAACGGTGTGTACCGGTACGAGATTGAAATCGATTCCCGCCAGATCTTCTCCCGCACGCAGCACGAGAGGAATCGAACGAGCTTGGTCGCTTGCAGCGGGATAGTAAAGAGGAACGTAGCTCTTGTCGTTCGCTGATTTGGCCTTGAGCGAGGCGGAAGGCTTGACCCGAATATAGTATCTTCCCGGGACCAGGGCTGGAACTCGATAGTCCCCGGCATCGTTGGTGGGTGCCTGCGCCACCTGACGTAGCTCGCGCCGGCCGTGCTGGTAGGTAGATCTCATGGCTTCGACTTCCACCCCGCGCAGCGGTTTTCCGGCTTCATTACTGATGTGGCCCGCGATGGTTCCGTTGGGCAGCAGACGAACAACAACGTCACCCACATGCTGGCCGGGCGCGACCGAAAACCATCTGCCACGCAAGTCAGCATAGGCGCGATTGTTATTGACATATCCGTCGTGCGAGGCCAACAGATAGTATCGGCCGGGCGGTAAGTTCTCAAACAGGAAATGGCCGCTGGCATCGGTGTTCGCAGACGTGGGCCGCGGAAGCGACCGTGAGACCGACTGCGAAGCGGGATCCGAGGCGGCCTGAATATTTCTTAGCCTGACCTCCGCCCCTTTCAACGGCTCTTCCGTCATCGCATCGATTACCGTACCTGCGACCGAGCCGTTCTCCTGAGGCGACCCCGCCTGCTGCGCACATGCGAAGGCTGCGAAGAACGCGGAGAGCGCGACTGCGGCGGCCAAGAAGAATAACTTCATTGCAATTACTGTGAGTTTATCCGAACCTGAATTCCGAGGGTATCGAGCCTCGAAAAACCGGGCGCAGACCTGACAAACCGTCAACGAAACCGTGGTAGACTGTTTTCCCCATCGGGGTGTCCGGCCCCACCGCGAGTGCTGTTATGCCTGAGGCTCTTGCCAAGAAAGTTCTGCTGATCGGCTGGGATGCGGCCGATTGGAAGGTGATCAATCCCCTGCTTGATCAGGGATTGATGCCTACGCTGGATGATTTCATCAATCATGGTGTGATGGGAAATCTGGCGACTCTGCGGCCCATCCTTTCGCCCATGCTGTGGAATTCGATTGCGACGGGCAAGCGGGCCAACAAGCATGGCATTCACGGATTCATGGAGCCGGACACGCAAAATGGCGGCATCCGGCCGGTCTCCAGCACCTCACGCAAGGTCAAAGCGATCTGGAACATTCTCACCCAGCGTGGGTACAAGACTCACGTGCTCGGCTGGTTTGCCGGTCATCCGGCGGAACCGATTAACGGCATCTCGGTTTCTGATCTTTATCCCTACGCTACTGCGCCTCAGGATCAGCCCTGGCCGTTGCCGCCTGGGGCGGTGCATCCGGAGCGTATGCGCGACACTTTTGCCGAGCTGCGTATGCACCCGGCTGATGTCACTGAGGCTGCAATCCTCCCCTGGATTCCGCGCGCGGCAGAGATCGATCAGGAGAAGGACAAGGGCCTGATGTCGTTCGCCAAGATTTTGTCGGAGAACTGTTCGATCCATAATGCCGCTACGTGGATTTTGCAGAACGAGCCGTGGGATTTCTTGGCGGTTTATTACAACGGCATTGATCACTTCTGCCACGGATTCATGCACTACCATCCGCCGCGCATGGAAGGGATTCCGGAGGATCGGTACGAGATTTACAAAGACGTGGTGAATGGGGCTTATCGTTTCCACGACATGATGCTGGAAACGTTGTTGAACCTCGCCGGCCCGGACGCAACGGTCTTGCTGGTTTCCGATCATGGCTTCCACTCCGACCACCTGCGGCCGCGCGGCATCCCGGCGGAACCGGCGGGTCCAGCCGTCCAGCATCGGCCATTTGGGATCTTCTGTATGAAGGGGGCGCACGTGCAGCAGGATGAGCGCATCTACGGGGCGACCCTGCTGGATGTGACGCCAACCATCCTAACCCTGTTTGGATTGCCGGTGGGCGCGGATATGGATGGTCGAGTTTTAGTGCAAGCTTTCGATGAGCCGCCCGAGATTAGCCGCATTCCGAGTTGGGAGCAAGAGCCCGGCGAATGTGGAATGCATCCCAGCGATTTGCGTATGGATCCGGCTGCGGCGCAAGCCGTGCTGCAGCAATTCGTGGCGCTCGGTTACATTCAGCCGCCCAATGAGGATCAGACCAAGGCTGTGGCCAGTGCGGTGCGCGAAGCCAATTACAATCTGGCACGTGACTACTTGGATTGTGGCCGTCCCGACGATGCGCTGCCGCTGCTCGAAGACTTGGCCAAGAATGATCCCAAGCAGACGCGTTTTCAGATGCATCTGGCGCAGTGCTACCTCGCGCTGAGCCGGCGCGCCGATGCGAAGCAAATTCTGGAAGCTTTGATCACCGCAGATTTGAATCCGCCGGAAGCGGAGCAGACCGGCGACGAGGTTGCGGCTGAGGCAGCGCAGCAAGACGAATCACGAACAACGACAGGACCGGAAACGACACCGCGAACGGAAGTGGTGGCTGCAGCCGAAACGACGACGCCAGAAGCGGGAACGCCCCAGGCCAAACAGCCCAACCCTCGGCCGTGGGCGGACTTGCTAATGGGCGTAATTCATTTTGAAGAGGGAAACATGGAAGCCGCCCTCGCCAGCCTGCTGAAAGCCGAGCAATCCGATCCGCGCCTTCCCAACTTGCATTTACGCATCGGCGAAACCTATTTGCGGCAGAAGCGAACTGACGATGCCGACCGCGCATTCCAGCAGGCGCTCGACATCGATGGTGACAGCCCCGAGGCCCACTTGGGCTTAGTTATGGTTCGGCTAAGACAACGCCGGAATGAGGAGGCCGCCGAACAAGCTTTGTTGGCTGTCGGTCTGCAGCACTTCCTGCCATTGGGCCATTTCTATCTTGGTGTCGCACTGGCGCGGTTAGGCCATCGTCAGCGGGCCATGCTGGCATTCGAGACTTGCCTCAGCATGCTCCCGGGGTTGGTTGCCGCGCACCGCTGGCTGGCTGCATTGCATAGCCAACCGGGGGGAGATCTGGACAAAGCAGTCCGGCATCGCAGCCTTTACGCCCACTCATGCATCAGAGGAAAGCGAGAGCACAAGCGTGATTCCAGTCTGACGCTGTACTCCAAGAGTCGAAACTGATCTCCGTGTGTCAGGCCCCGCGCCTCATCGTCACCTCGCCGCTATTTTCGAGTTTGAGAGCAAATCCAAGTTTGCGTCGCGACGCTGCGCCGTTATACCGTAAATAGTCCTGGCTGTTCCCTGCATGGCCGACCGAAACGAATTCAGTACGCCCTCGAGTTCCAGCGTCCTCGAAACGCGCGTGGACGCTACTTCCGCGCGCTTTGAAGCCAACATGCGTTTCCTGGCCGACATGGTTTCGCAGACGCGCAACGAGGAGGAAAAAATCCGTGAAGGCGGTGGGCCAAAAGCCATTGAGAGCCAGCACAGCAAGGGACGGCTTACGGCACGCGAACGCATCAGCCTGTTGGTGGATGCCGGCAGTTTTTTTGAAATTGGTTCCTTCGCGGCCTACGGCATGTATGAAGAATGGGGTGGCGCCCCAGCGGCAGGCGTGATTACCGGGCTGGGGCGTATCCATACCAGGCTGGTAATGATCATCGCCAACGATGCCACCGTAAAAGCTGGAGCATTTTTTCCCATGACCTCGAAGAAGGTCATCCGGGCACAAAACATCGCCATCGAAAATCGTATTCCGACGATGTATCTGGTCGACTCCGCTGGCGTATTTCTGCCGCTGCAGGAAGATGTATTTCCTGACACCGACGATTTCGGGCGCGTATTCCGCAATAACGCAGTGATGTCCGCGATGGGCATTCCGCAGATCGCAGCAATTATGGGCATGTGCGTGGCGGGAGGCGGATACCTTCCTGTGATGTGCGATCACGTGCTCATGACTGATGGCAGCGGGCTCTTTCTTGCGGGTCCGGCGCTGGTGCAGGCAGCAATTGGACAAAAAGTGTCCGCCGAGGAGTTGGGAGGCGCCGCCATGCACTCGGCGATCAGCGGCACCGTGGACTTCCGCGAACCGAATGATGAGGCCTGCCTGGCGCGGATTCGCGCCATCGTCGAAAAGTGGGGCTACCGGCGGCAATCTCCCTGGGACCGCAAGAAACCCGAAGAGCCGGCACTGCCCGCGGAAGAAATCTATGGCATCTATGATTCTTCTCCGGGGCGACCATACGACATGAAGGAAATTATCGCACGCATCGTAGATGGCAGCCGCTTCGACGAATACAAACCGGAGTACGGAAAGACTTTGCTCTGCGGCTACGCGCGCATTGGCGGGTTTGCGGTGGGAATTGTGGCCAATCAAAAATTGCACGCCCAGGCCACGGACCACGAGGGCCACAAGCGGCTGGAGTTTGGCGGCGTGATTTATACCGAATCTGCGGAGAAGGCTGCGCGGTTCATCATGGATTGCAACCAGAATCTCATCCCGCTGGTTTTCTTTCATGATGTAAACGGATTCATGGTGGGACGCGACGCAGAGTGGAGCGGCATCATTAAAGCGGGCGCGAAGATGGTGAACGCAGTTTCAAATTCGGTTGTGCCAAAGATTACGGTGATCGTGGGCGGATCGTTTGGCGCCGGACATTATGCGATGTGTGGCAAAGCGTATGATCCCCGCTTCCTGTTTGCTTGGCCAACGGCACGCTATGCCGTGATGAGCGGCGATTCCGCTGCGAGCGTACTGGTGGAAATCAAGCTCAAACAACTGGAACGCGGTGGCAAGAAGTTGGGCGAAGAGGAAAAGAAACAGCTATACGAAGAGACGAAGCGCACCTACGACGAACAGACGGACCCGCGTTACGGCGCGGCCCGGCTGTGGATCGATAAGATCATCGATCCCGCCGAAACGCGCGATGCGATTACGCAGGCGCTCGAAGCCGCGGCGCTGAACCCGGATGTTCCCGAGTTCAAGGTGGGAGTGCTGCAAACGTAGCCGCAGATTTTCACGGATGAAGATAAATAAATTTATAGGTGAAAATCCGCGCAAATCCTTGGCCCAGGTTTCGAAATGTCTGAATCCGTCAAACTCATAGAATGTCCGCGCGATGCCTGGCAGGGGTTGAAAGGGCAGATTCCAACGCACATCAAGCTGGAATATCTGCGGGCCTTGATCAGCGCTGGATTCAAGCACATTGACGCAATGTCCTTCGTGTCTCCGACCGCTGTGCCGCAGATGGCCGACTCGGAAGAAGTTGCGAAAGAACTCGATCCCCCGGACGATGTTGAGATTATTGGCATCGTCGTAAATGAAAAGGGCGCGCAGCGGGCCATCAATACAAGCGCGGTGCGCACACTTGGATTCCCGTACTCGGTTTCGCCGACGTTTCTGCGTAACAATCAGCATCAGACGCTCGACGAAGCCATCGATGAGTTGGAGAAGATAAAAAACAAGGGCGAAGACGCTGGACTGGATGCGGTGGCATATATTTCCATGGCCTTTGGAAATCCCTATGGTGATCAATGGAACGTTGGCGAAGTCGTCGACGCCGTCGACTTGCTTGAATCGTCTGGCATACGCATGATCTCACTGGCGGATACAGTCGGGATGGCGGGACCGGAGCAGATTGGTGAACTGGTCTCTGCGGTGATTTCGAAGTATGACTATCTGGAAATTGGCGTTCACCTGCACAGCCGGCCGGATCAGGCCGCTGAGAAAGTAACGGCCGCCTACGACGCCGGTTGCCGGCGATTCGACTCCGCTTTGGGTGGTTTAGGTGGATGTCCGTTTGCTCAAGACGCTCTCGTCGGCAATATTGCGACGGAGAAAGTAGTTGAGGCGTTGGCGGCACGGGGCGCGACACTGCCGCCTCTAAAGCCGTTCGATGTGCTACTGCGGGCAACCGCGGAAATCGGAGCGCGGTATACGAATTCATCGGCGGCGGATTGATATGGACTACAAAACAATCCGTCTCACGCGCGACGCAGGCATCGCCACCATCACACTCAATCGTCCCGACAAGCGCAACGCCATCAGTTACGAATTGATTGACGAATTGCGCGCGGCGCTGGACGAACTTTCGAATTCATCCACGCTGGTATTGATTCTTACCGGGGCCGGGAAAGCATTTTGCTCGGGCATGGACTTGGAAAATTTGAAAGCGCTTGTGGGACGCGCGCCTGAGCAGAATGTGACAGATTCCGAAACCATGGCCCACCTATTCCGATCACTATACGACTTCCCCAGGCCCACGATTGCGGCAGTAAATGGGGCAGCAATCGCTGGAGGCTGCGGGCTGGCCACGCTGTGCGACTTCACGCTGGCTGTGGCGGAAGCCAAGTTCGGTTATACCGAGGTACGAATCGGATTCGTCCCGGCAATTGTTTCGACTTTTCTGCAGCGTCAAATTGGGGAAAAACATGCCCGCGACCTGCTGCTGACCGGCAGGATCATCGGAGCAGATGAGGCACATCGCCTCGGTTTGGTTAATGAGATCGTTCCCGCCGAAAAGCTCAGCGAACGAGCGCGGAAATTGGCGTTACAACTTGTGGAAAACAGCCCAGCGTCGCTGCTGTGCACCAAGCGTCTTCTGAGCGAGCATGCACAGGCCGAACTCGATGCGCAGATACAGTCGGCGGTGCGAGAGAATGCAGCGATCCGTGCGACCGCCGATTTTCGTGAGGGGATTTCGTCATTTCTCGAAAAGCGTAAGCCCGTGTGGAAGGGTGAATGACGCGGACGGAAAGGATTCGCAATTTTCCCAAGGCTGGTTGGCGCAATCTTTTGGCGCGGCAACTGGCGGCACTGCCCAAGCGACCGGCGCACACGGAATTTCTCGGTTACCAGACGCAAACTGCGCTGCATCTGCCTTTCGCCGGCGAATGGTACGTGTACTGGGGTGGGCGATCGGCGGCGCAAAACAAGCACGTCGTGGCTCGCGATCAGCGCTTCGCCTATGATTTTCTGATGCTCGCGGACGGATGCAGGGGACAGTCGTACCAGAGCACAGGCGAAACTAATACTGACTACTATTGTTTTGGCCTGCCGATTTATGCTTCCGCAGATGGCGTCGTCGTACGAGCGGAGAATGAATTGCCTGATAACATTCCCGGAGAGATGAATCCAAAAGCAGCGCTGGGAAACTGCGTGATCCTCGACCACGGATGCGGCGAATTTTCGTTTCTCGCGCACCTCCGTCACAACAGCGTCACCGTCCGCAATGGTGACCGGGTACGGTGCGGGCAATTGCTGGCCCAGTGCGGAAACAGCGGCAACTCCTCCGAACCGCACTTGCATTATCACTTGCAAAACACTGCCGTCCCGTTCCACGGAGATGGTTTGCCCGCGTTTTTCGTAGAATATATCGCCGATGGAAAACTGTTGCCCCGAGGAGAGCCGACGGCCCGACAAACAATTAGGAGCCAGCGTGAATTCAGCGGCGTATGAAACTCGCCTACGGGTGCGCTACGCGGAGACCGATCAGATGGGCGTGGTCTATCATGCCAATTACTTTGTTTGGTTTGAAATCGGTCGGGTAGAACTGCTGCGGCAACTCGGTTTTTCTTATCGCGATATGGAGCAAAACGACGGATGCGGCATCGCCGTCATCGATGCTCGCTGCCGCTATAAGGCTCCCGCGCGCTACGATGATGAAGTCATCGTGCGCACCCATTTGAAGTACATTCGTCAGTCTCTGATTCAGTTTGAGTATGAGTTGGCGCGGGCTGACGACGGAACCTTGCTGGCTGAGGGGGACACCACGCATATTGTGGTTGATCCGGAAATGAAAAAAATACCGCTGCCAGAAAAGTACATGACTGCATTCCGGGCCGCGATGAAAACTGACGTTGAGAACTGCTAAACATTTCTGGGAAGCGGCTGAAAATCTCTTGCAAGCTCTTCACATTAACGGCAACGATTTGACCCTGGAAGCGGTGCGGGAAGTCGCTGTCGCGCGGCGGCCTGTGCTTCTCGACGCGGATGCTCGGGCGGCGGTAGGCCGGGCCCGAGCCGTAGTGGACGCGTTGGTCGCAAGCGACAAAGTTTCCTATGCCATTACAACCGGCGTGGGCAAACTGAGCGACGTACGCATTGCGGGCAAGCAGATTCGCGAGATGCAGGTCAACCTGGTGCGATCACACGCGGTGGGGGTCGGCCCGCCGCTGGCGCCGGTTGAAATCCGCGCCATGATGCTGCTGCGGGCCAATTCCCTCTCCAAAGGCTTTTCCGGCGTGCGTACCGAAATCGTTGATGCACTTTGCGAGATGCTCAATCGCGGCGTCACGCCGTTTGTTCCGTCGCAGGGCAGCGTTGGCGCGAGCGGTGATTTGGCGCCCTTGGCCCATCTGGCGTTGGCTCTGATTGGCGAAGGCGAATGCCTGGACGACAAAGGCGTCCGCATCCCGGGCGCGGAAGCTTTGCGCCGGGCTCAAATTAAGCCAGTCGTGCTCGAAGCCAAGGAAGCGGTTTCGCTGATCAATGGGACGCAAGGGATGCTGGCCGTCGGAATCCTAGCTCTGCTCGCGGCCGAGACTCTCGTGGATTCCGCCGACGTGATTGGTGCTATGACCCTCGATGCATTGCGCGGAACCGATGCTGCCTTCGATGAACGCATTCACAAGGCGCGTCCGCATCGCGGGCAGTTGAAGACGGCGGAAAACCTGCGGCGCATGCTGGAAGGGAGCCAGATTCGCGAGTCGCATCGTGATTGCGGCCGTGTACAAGACGCATATTCGTTGCGCTGCGTACCCCAGGTGCACGGCGCCGTGCGCGACACACTGGCTCACTGCCGCGAAGTAATGGAAACCGAGGTCAACTCGGCAGTGGATAATCCGTTGGTGTTCGTAAAGAACCCAAAACAGGCGGACGGCGAAGGCGACGTGATTTCGGGCGGAAATTTCCATGGCGAGCCGGTGGCGTTTGCGCTGGATTTTCTGGGGATTGCTCTCAGCGCGCTGGCCGGCATTTCTGAACGAAGGCTAGAGCGACTGGTAAATCCAGCGCTGAATGAAGGTCTCCCGCCTTTTCTTGCCGCCGGCGCGGGATTGAATTCCGGATTCATGATGCCGCAGGTCACCGCCGCAGCTCTGGTGAGTGAGAACAAAATCCTGGCGCATCCGGCATCGGTGGATTCGATCACCACCTCCGGTAATAAAGAGGATTTCGTGTCCATGGGGATGACGGCGTCGCTGAAGCTGAAGCGAATCGTCGAGAACACTCTCAACACAATGGCGATCGAGGCCATGGCCGCCGCGCAGGCGCTCGACTTCGTGGCTCCACTTAAGACCGGTAAGCGTGGGCTGGCGGCCTA
This sequence comes from uncultured Acidobacteriota bacterium, assembly GCA_963832245.1. Lineage (GTDB taxonomy): Bacteria > Acidobacteriota > Terriglobia > Terriglobales > Acidobacteriaceae > JABDBE01. Next base: position 28,644 of record CAWHTG010000002.1, on the reverse strand, counting down.
TGCTGCAATTCGGTCGGTCTGTCCGACTATGGATAAAGACCGAGTGATGTATCAGGACTTTGCCCGGATCGCGGATTTGATTGCCAGCGGGAAAGTGGCGGAGGCACTGAGGTGACGAACTACCAGCGTCCGTGCCACTACCAGCCGAGCTTTGCTCGGCCGGACGGGTCAGAGACCCGTCCCCACACGAGCACGGCTAGGCCGATTTCGCGGCGCTTCCGTCCAACCCAAGCTGGTCTGCAATTGGCTTCAGCGCTTCGATGCAGAATGTGATGTGCTCTTCCAGATCCACGCCCAGTTCGGCGGCGCCGTTCACGATGTCGTCACGATTTACCTTGCGGGCGAAGGCTTTGTCTTTCATCCTCTTTCTAACTGACTTGGCGTCTACCTCGGCTAGGGATTTTCCCGGCTTGATCAGGGCGACGGCGGTGATGAATCCAGCCAGTTCGTCGCAGGCGAAGAGCGCTTTTTCCATCTTAGAATCCCGCGTCACGCCGGTGTATTCGGCGTGGGACATGATTGCACGATGGATTTCCTCGGGGTAGCGGCGCGCTTTCAGAATCTCGTTGCCTTTATAAGGATGGTCATCGAGGCTGGGGTATTTCTCGTAATCGAAGTCGTGCAGAAGTCCGACTACGCCCCACAGTTCCTCTTCTTTGTCCGAGCCGGCCGCAAATTTGCGAGCGTAAGCTCGCATGCACGCTTCGACCGACAAGGCGTGTTTGCGCAAACTTTCTGATTGGGTGAACTCAGTTAGTAAACCCCATGCTGTCTCTCGATCGATCGTCATCTTGCTCCTTGAATAACCTGGTCCGCGAGCGAAGGGAAAACATCACCCTTTGTACCCCAGGGCTGAAGCCCAGTATTTATGGGCCTGTGCGGCACGGCTCAAGCCGTGCCCTCCCACATTGCTCGTAGACCTTCGGCGGGAAAGATTTAACTTTTCTCATTACAGCGTTTTTGATTTGCTCCTCCAACATGATACTTCGACTTTTGCTTAGCAGATTGTGCTTGACATCCACAGGGCTTGTACCGCAGATTACGCTGCAGGTTGGGAACCGTATCTAGTTTGGTTCACTCGGTTCCAGGAGAAGCCCGCTCTGGCCCTCCCATACCTTAGATGGCCACCACTCTTGCCCCAGTAGATTCAAGAGAAGTTATCCGTTGTGATCACTGTTTGCTGGTTCAATTTCGCACCAGTAACGATCTTTGCCGTCGCTGCCATGCCTCGTTAGATGAAGAGGAACCGGAAGTAGTCGCGGCGCCGCCCCCGCCGCGGATGATGCCCACCAATGGCCACGGTCGCGGGCATTTGCACCTGGCCGCCTCGATCCGGTCCATGCGCCTGCGCAATGGACTCAGCCAGCGGCAACTGGCGGCGCGTATGTCCGTGCCACGAACTTACGTTTCCAAGATCGAAAACGAGAAAGCCACTCCGACGCTGTCCTCGCTGGAGCGGCTGGCGCGAGCGCTGGAGGTCACTGTGCCTGATCTGTTGAGCGGCGGAGAGCGCAACCGTCAAGAAGAGATCCGCGAACTGATGCACGATCCGTTTGTGGCCGACATCCTGCCCTTCGTCAACCAGTTGAACGGAATGCAGATGTCGAGCATCCTGACCCAGGTGCGGGATTTGACGGTGCGTCCGCGAAGAAGCGCGTAAGGTCTGGGACGCATCTAAGATTATTGGCGAGATGGGCGGGGATGCCCGTCCTTTACTAACAATTTATCCGGGCAACCAGCCAACTGCAGCCGGGATCGAAAGGTTCCGGCTCTTTACTGTCTGGACGACAACCGCTGTTATAAGATTCGCGCACGGTTCTACGGCTACACGGGCTCCGTCTTCAGCTTTTCCATCACGCTCTGGATCAACTCTTTCGCGTCGGTCAAATTTTTCATGACCATCTGGATGTCCATGACCGGCTTGCCCGGCCAGCGCTGGCTCTGGCAATAAACCCCGTGTTGTCCGACCAACGCCATAGCGTCGGTAATCATGTCCATGGTGACGGCCAGACGTCCGCGCGGAACGCCCATCATGGTTTCGTAGTGTTCCAGCTCTTCCTGCTTCTCCTCGAATACCGGCATGGTCAGATTGTAACGTCTGTCGGCCATGGCGCATAATTACCTGCTGTCCAAATCATGCCTCGGTACGTCAAAGCAACTTGGCAATTTAGCAATCTGTATTGGCCAGCTCCCGCTTTCGCAAGGGCGCGAAAGGTGGGGCACCCTGGATTGGGAATCATCGCGAGGCCAAGTGCTAATTGCCAAGTGCTAATTGCTAGAAAAGGGAGAAATTAATGCGCAAGCAAATCGTATTCCTGACCTCGCTGTTGCTCACCTTCACCGTGCTCGCCGCCTGCCAGGACAAAGGCAAGCGTCCCAGCCCGTCTGCCCAGGCGCAATGCAAATTTTCGGATGGCAAGAGCATCGCCATCGGCTATTCCAGCCCGCGTGCCAAGGGACGCAAGATATTTGGCGAACTCGTGCCCTATGGCGAGGTCTGGCGTACCGGAGCTAATGAAGCAACTACGTTTGTCACCGATACGAACCTGAGCATTGGTGGCCAGGATGTTCCGGCTGGCAGCTATACGATTTTTACCATCCCCAACCCCAATAACTGGACCCTGATCATCAACAAGAAAACGGGCGAGTGGGGCATCCCTTATAAGTACAAAGACGATGAATTGGCGCGGGTGGGTATGAAAGCCTCGCCCACATCGTCGCCAGTCGAGAACTTCACCATCGCTCTTACCTCAATGGGCAACGGCTGCACCCTGACCATGAGCTGGGAAAACACGCAGGCTTCCGTGGACATCAGCGAGAAAAAATAGAGACGCGCAACCACCGCTAACTCAGGAACGAAACGACACGGACGAGACGACGGATTAGGCGAAGATATCCAGGAGAGTTCCTGCTGGACTAAGTTCTCGCAATCAGTCGCGGCCATTCCCGTCGGGCGACGTTTCCTCGCCGGAATGCGCGGGCATGATTGTCCCGACAATTGCAATGCTGCGGTTCTGCTGCCCGGGCATTGGGCCGACTCCTGAGCCCGAACTCCCATGCAGAAGCCCGCGCGGCTGCGCAACCAGACGGTCGTGGTGTGTCCCGGACTGGAGAACTTTATGGTTGCGCGTGATCAGTTAAGCCGCTTTCTGGAGCTGACCAGGCAAAGCCAGGCTGTGAATGGCAAGCGCAAACATTACGTAAGACCACCCGCGCAAAACCAGGGAGATGCCCACCGCAAAACCGATGAACCATATTCCTGACCAAGGCCACTCCGCCCAAAGCAAGATGCCCAAGACAAGGGTCACGACTCCGTCAAAAACCGCCCATCCCCAGTTCGGGAACTTCAGCCGGATCGCGGCGATGACTCGAAATGTCCCAATGACGGTGAAGAAGGACGCGAACAGCAACGTCCAGGCAAGAGCGCCGACCACCGGGCGGGTAACGACGAGCAGGCCAATCAGGATTCCGAGCGTTCCCCCAATCAAGTGGAGGAAGATGCCGCCCCACTGCCGCATCCGAAATGTCTGGATCAGCTCCACGATGCCGCTAGGCCATCGGGATGAACGCCGAAATCAGTGGCCACTGCCGCAGCGAACCTTAATGTGGATGTGACGCCGCTGAATCGCTATAGCCATGGAAGAGGGATACCGGAGGGTTTGCAGTTGGGATTTGCTGCGTTGGATACGAAGGAAATCCGGCGCGGAGTCCGGGATCTAGCGATTGCGCTGGAGGAGGAGTGGAAGCATCTGCGCTCGAAGACAGAGTTCCGCGAGGTTCGTCGGTCGACGGGCATCAAGAGTAGATCGCTGTCTCTCAGGGCTTTCTTCAGACCGACGCGGGCCTGAAGACCAATTTACAAGCCCCACCGATGTCAATAAGCTGAACTCAGAGATAACACTCGGTGTTCGCCACACTGGGATACTGCCGCATCGCGCTAAGGATTCGCTGCGGTCTTCCTTGATCTACAGTAAAATCAGCGACACCTTCGACGCAGCGTACTTCAATCAGGGGCTCCCGATTCTGGGCTCAGAAAAATGATGGAAGTGAGCTGCTTGATGTAGGTGACTCCTGGTGGGCATTGCAGCCTGACTACCAGCACTGCTGGAGCTTGGGCGCGAATCCGAGTTTTAGCCGGCGAGGAGTTTCGCGCGCGGCTGCTGTGTGAGGTGAGAAAGAGGATCTGTGAGGAGTCGTCGCGAGGCGCTGGAAAGCATTCGCACGAAGGTGTTCGACGTCTGCGTCATTGGCGGCGGCGCGACCGGATCGGGCTCGGCGTTGGACTCACAATTGCGCGGCATGAACACCGTCCTGTTGGACGGATCTGATTTCGCAAGCGGAGCCTCTACCGCCGCGACCAAAATCATTCACGGTGGAGTCCGCTACCTCGAGGAGGCGCTAAAGCATCTCGATCCCGCTCAGTATGAAGTCGTAAACCGTGCGCTTCACGAGCGCATTCACATGCTTCACAACGGACCGTTTCTTTCCCGTCAGTTGGAATTTCTGATTCCGTGTTCCGGTTGGTTCAGCGTTGCTTACATGGGATTCGGCATGAAGCTTTATGAGTGGATCGCCGGGAAGGACAGCCTTTTCCCAAGCAGGTTCCTCTCCAAGGCGGAGACGATGAAGCGCATGCCCGGACTTGCGAGTGAGCGTTTCATCGGAAGCATCGCTTATGCAGACGGCCAGTTCGACGATGGACGGTACAACATGGCCCTTATCAATACCTTTGTCGAAGCCGGTGGCGAAGCCCTGAATTACACCCGGGTAGAGGGTCTACGGAAGGATTCCAGCGGAAAGATAGAAGCCGCCGAAGTGGAAGACCGATGGTCGAAGACCCGATTTACAGTTCGCGCCCGCCGGTTCGTCAATGCCACCGGCCCGCATGCCGACGCGATTCGCGAACTGGCCACTCCGGGAGTTCCTCGCCGCATGCGCCTGAGCAAAGGCGCGCATGTAGTGCTCCCTCTCGAGGTTTTTCCGACGAATGACGCATTGTTGATTCCAAAAACGGACGATGGCCGCGTGCTATTCGCCGTCCCGTGGTTTGACCGGCTGCTGATCGGCACGACAGAAGAGGAACTCACGCCCCAGGACGAATTGTTTCTTTCCAAAAACGATGTCGAATATCTTCTCCTGCACATCAACCGGTATTTCGGAACGGCGATTCGCGTCGAGCAGATCGTCAGCGGCTTCGCAGGAGCGCGTCCGTTGGTAAGCAGCGGCGGGTCGCGGGAAACCAAAAAGCTCGCGCGCGATCACGAAGTAGAAGTCGATGCGGCGAGTGGACTCATCAGCATCATGGGTGGCAAGTGGACCACGCATCGGGCCATGGCCGAAGACACCATCAATGTAGTCCAGAAGTCGCTGGGACGCCCGGCCACTCCCGGCGTGACTCTTGACCATCCGCTATACGGATCGGCCGGATACACGCCCGAATATTGGCGGTCTCTGGTCCGCGATTACCGGTTGGCGGAACCGACGGCGAGACATCTCTCGCAGAAATTCGGCACCAACGCGACGAAGGTGGTCGAACTCGCCAAGAACGACCCGAACTTGGACGGACCGATTGTTCCCGGATTTGCGCCGTTGCGCGCCGAAGTCGCCTACTGCGCACGAAACGAGATGGCGGTGACGATCGAAGACATATTGACGCGCCGAACCGGTTTGCAATTCCTCAGCTGGCGCGCAGCCATCAGCGCGGCCGCTCCGACCGCGGCGATTCTCGCGCGCGAACTCGGATGGAGCCCCGAATTCGAACGCTTTTCAGCAGAAGAATACTCAAGCAGGATTAGTCGCCTGATTCAGTTGGCCGGATTGCCGGCCGATTAATCTGCGCGGATGCTCGACCGTGCTGGTGAGGAGAGAAAAGTGACCGGCATATCTAGACCCGGCGTTCATGGTAATAACTTGCTGAAAACAGCTTTCCTTCTTTCTCCAGGCTGCGCCGCACGGCAGAGTCTTCCCACTCGGAAATCTTCAAAAACCTGGAATCCGGAGATGGTAAAAGGTTCTTCGATCACGTCTTGGACGACGTGGACTGGATCGTTCGAGGGAATGCATCCTCTTGCCGGTCACTATCACAGCAAGGGCCGAGTTCCTCGAACATACATTTGAAAAGATGGAGAAGGTTCTACCGCGAGGCGCAGAGTTGTATGTGGAACATGTACTCGTCAGTGGTGACTGGGCGGTGGTCGAGCTGCGTTCTGACGTCACCGCTAAGAACGGGCTCAGGTTCGACCACCGGTAGTGCTGGATATGTCACTTTGTGAATGGCACGATCGTTGAGGTTCGAGCGTATCTCGATTCCGCCCTCGTTGCTCGCCTTTTCGAGGAGAATCCGATTTAGCAGGAATAACATGTAATAGCTCGAACTCGACCTTGCGGACAGGGTTACGCCACTTGCGACGGTTTGCTGCCGCGTGGTGGCACCGATGCCGGTTTGGCCGACCAGTCGTCCTGAATCACCTGAGCTTGGCAGGCTCCTATTGCATCGGCTGTCCCGGCGCCAGCACCCCTTTGCCTGTGCCCCATGGATGGATTTCAGCTTTGAGCAGACCAGCTTTGACGATTGGATCGTCTTGAATCAACTTGCCAGTCTGCTCTGCTCCCACCCGAAAAATGGCGACTCCCTTCAGTTCGCCCTGATCGCTGAACGGAAACGGTCCGGCAATGGCCAGGTTCCCCTCATCTGTCATTCGTTTGACGAAAGCGTGATGCTGCTTCATCACGTCCATGAACTCCGGCGCGTTTGGGTTCCAATGGTCGCCGCTCTTCATCAGGACAACCGTGTACTGCTCGAATCCGGGAGGCTCGGCTGGACTATGAATGGTGCTCGGGTCAATGAGCCAAGGCCCATGAACCTCGGCGGATAGACGACCTGCTTTGATCGCGGGGTCGCTGTTGGCCCAGTCTTGTACTTGTGCTGCCGAGTCCGCTTGGAACACAAAAATGCCCCGCAATACGGTGTCGTCCATGAATGGCCCGGCTATTACGAGTTTGTGTTCGGCACCCAGCTTGCGGATGTTCGCCATGTGCTCTTCCTGAAGCTTTTCACCCGCCTCTTTGCTCATTTGCGGAGCGTTGGCGGGACGATTCAACAACACGAAGAAGTACTGGGCGGTCTTGGGGTTCGGCTGGTTCTGGGTTTGTGCTAAAGCCGAGCCTGTAACCGGGAGAAGGGCTTTGGCTTGGGCAGCCCGAATCTGGGGCACCAGAATGTCTCGAACGTAGTGCCAGTAAGGAACCAGTTTGAGGGCAGCCTGTGCGTCTTGCTCGGCTACGTTCAAATCGGGCGTGGTTCGGTTCAGACTTGACCACGCAAGATTCATCAGCAACTCGGGTTCTCCCCATGAGGGCTCCAGCGGATCAACGTCGTGTTTCTGGTTGCGGACTGCTTCCAATCCTTTGTTGTAAATTTCAAACGCTTTGTCCTGGCCGCCTCCCCGCTCTGGAGGCGAGGACCAACGAATGGGGCCGAGCACCCAGAGCAGCCGGGGATTGTCTGGAGCCGCCGCCATTGCTTCTTTCAAAAGCGGACTCAACTGTTGCAGCAGTTCCTGAACTCGGGTTGGGTCTTTCTTGTTCAAGTACATCAGGTAGCCCAGACAAGAGACTGTTCCAATCTTAGGTTCCACGAAGGCAGGGTCCCGGGCAATGGCGTCTTTGAAATCGGCAGCCGCCTGCGTGAGATCCTCTTCCAGATCAGTTGGAGTCGGGGATTCGTTGAAGCCGTTAATCGCTCTGCGCCATAGCGCAAATCCACGCCAGTAGAGCGCCCGCGATGCCAGTTTGTTGTCTTCTGGGATGGGCGTGAGCTCGTCGTGGAGGCGCTTCAGAGTTGGGCGGTCGCCTTCATAGTCCGCCCGTTGAATCTGGGTGACGATTCGGATGATGGAATCGCGTGAAGGCTCAAGACTGGTCTTATCGGCGGCGTAAAGCTCAGGCGCGGCGACGGACAAGACGAATATGGTCAACACGAACAAAAAGGCTCTGCTCTTTCGAGCACCCATACGCTCCTCCTTGCGATGCCGCAGCTCTGGTATTGAGTCTAAGCAGACATTTACGGCTTCGGTTCTTACCACTTAAAAACTTACTACTTATTAGGGAAACCTTACTGTCGGTACACCCCTCGCTGATTATGACGGTCCAGATCGTTGTTCAGTCAGATCTTGGTGAGGGTGTATTTTTCTGACTCCCGGGACTTGCCCTTTTGCCAAACTATTTCGAGGTCAATTTTTCTGGCATCAATGATTCTGTAAATAATCTTTCCTACATGATCCGCATCCGCATCTTTCATATTTGTGATGTCGAACGTCTCAAATTCCAAGAGCCCTGGAGTGCTACTCTCTTTAAGCCTCAGGCGCGGCTGGTTACCTGCGTTGCAAAAATGGGTCATCATGGCTTTCGCCATCGCGATAGATCACGGAAAGTTCCTTGCCGAACTGTTCCATCACAATCGAGCCCTTGGAACCGGCCGCGTAGGTCATTTCGATCGATAGAGTTTTTCCCTCCGATTGAATGGCCCACCTTCCTTCGAGGCCCTTGAACGTCTCAAAAGTTGTTTCACCACTACCGAATGCCGCGGAAACGGCATGGATTGTCAAGAGTAGAAGGCCGATCTTGAACGATTTCGTCGTCTTCAAAATCCTTGTTACCGAATGGCGCGGTCTCTTTGGATTACCGTCTCGTATCTTAACCTGCACCCAAGCCTACAGAACGAGGGCCATCTTCGCGAGTTTTTTCATCTTCCGCCGACCCGCCACGACGCCCTCCCGAACCGTCCCTCCAGAATGAGCATTGCGCCGATCCGAATCGGAACTGAGTTAACGACGTTTGTTGGACTTGCGCGCGTTGATTTCGTGGAAAAAATGCCATTGATGCCCTTCAGGGTCCTCCGCCCCAAACCGGCGATGGCCGTATAATGTATCGTCGGGTTCTTCGAGAATCTTCGCTCCCGCTTTCTTGGCACGCTCAAAATGAGCGTCTGCATCCTTCACTTTCACGTAAAGAATCTGGGTGGCTTCGCCAAGTTTCTTGGGGTTTCTGTATCTCGGTCCGGATACCCCATCATGATGAGATCGTCACCGAGCTTCATTGCTGCGTGAGTAAGCTTACCGTTCTTGCCTGACATCGCCCGCCCGGACTTCTTCAAGCCGAACGCTTTGGAGAGAAACTTGATCGCCCCCGCAACATCTTCATAAAGGAGGTATGAGGTAATCATGGCGGCCTCCGCGTTTTTGCTCAGAGGGAGCGAAATGTACCCTTCGCATTGTATTCCCGATGCAACTGTTGATAACAGCCTTTACACAACATGCTGGAATCGGTCGAAATCCACTGGCTTTTGGATATAGCTGTTGACATGTAACTTGTAACTCTCCACCATATCCTTTTGTTCGTTGGAGGAAGTCAGCACCACGACCGGAATGATCCTGGTTCGTTCGTCCTCGCGGATGGCATGCAGGACTTCGAGTCCGTCGACCTTGGGTAGCTTCATATCGAGCAGAACCAATTTCGGGGCAAGAAACTCACGGGTAGCGTAAGTACTCCGGCAGAAGAGAAAATCCAGGGCTTCCGCGCCGTCGCGTGCGACCTGAATTCGGTTCGCTATTTTGTTGCGGCGCAAAGCAACAAGCGTCAGCTCCACATCGGCAGCGTTATCTTCGATGTAGAGTATTTCGACTTCATCATGTGTCACAGCTCTCCTGCCGCGGCAGATTTTGTTGCATTGACTGAACCCTGGCTGACCGCTCAGCTGGTGAACCCCGGCCATGTGGCCCCAAGGCAGCCGCGCCGAAAAGCGCCGCCAGGAGCATGCCCGGCTTCGATCCACGAACCCACGTCTTTCCGCTCGTCTCTTGGTGAGAAAGCAACTCGCACCCGATTCGCAAATCGCCGGGTGTACAGCCCGACGGCGATGCATCACCTATCTTTCATCGGCTTAACGCTACTCCGACTTCAGCATCAATCTGAAACCAATCTTTCGTCGTGACGGTGAGATTATAAACTTCTCATCGTCCATTGCGCGTAGAGCGGCGTAGCCCGGACGTCCCATGCTGAGAGTGTTCAGGTAGGGTAAGAGGTCCCGCAGCGGCCAGGTCTGAGCCGCCCTAGCGGGGGTAAGTTTTCTTTTGGTCGTCCGATGGTGCGTTGATCCTGAATCGGGAAATCATGAATGGATATTCTCGAAGATGAGCATTGTTGAGAAGTTCTCATGCTAGCGTGTAGTAGGTAGCAGTATCGAGCGCCTTAGCGGGGAAGAGAATAAATAAGGAGTTGCCTCGATGGCAAAATCTAGGATTCTACTGGTCGATGACGACGAAAATGACATCTTCCTGACGCGAAAGTTACTGGAAAGCAAGAACCATGAAGTGACTTCAGCGACGAGCGTCATTGAGGCTCTCCAGCAGATCGCCACGCAAAGCTTCGATGTTCTCATCACCGATCTTCACATGCCGGAGCCTGGGGATGGTTACGCGGTAGTAACCGCTATGCGCCACACTCAACCCAAGGTTTTGACGCTGGTAGTCAGCGGTTATCCAGACGTGCAAAGAGCGATGACCGCACTTTCCCTGGAGGCCGATGAAATTATGGTGAAGCCCGTCGATACGGAGCGATTAGCGGAGTTACTAGCCGGTAGAGGGAGTTCTGAAGGTTCTTCACGGCCGGCCAAGGAAGGTGTTGCCAACATTCTGGATCGTGACCTCGCCATCACCATTCAACACTGGCTGTCCCGGGTGGGCGACGTAGGAGAGTTGACCTCAATTCTGCTGGGGGGAAAAGAGCGCAGCGAGCACATTCCTGAGATGATAAAGAACATCTCTGCACGGCTGCGCGCCGTCCGCTCCATCGAGGTGATTGACCGCCCCTCTCCCGCGGCAGTTGCGCACGGGCAACTTCGCCATCGCCAAGGCTACACCGCACCCATGATCGTGCAGGAATCACGCATCTTGCAGGTTTGCATCTTCGAGACCATCCAACGTAACCTGGCCACCGTGGATTTCACCTCGGTACTGCCGGACATCATGATCATTGCCGACGAGGTGGATTCTCAATTGAAACAGAGTATCGGCAGCTTTCTTGCACTGCCGGGGAAAGCCGCCATAGCCAACGCCTGAGATTTCCGATTACTCTTGGCATCACTCATGCGCAAGAGGTGCGTCAATTCGAAGCTGTCCGCCTTCTCCGCACTGAACGTCTGGCGGAGCAAACTGAACATCTTGCGGAGCAAACGGACAGCCGAGCAAAGCTTGGACAGGATTCGCGCCAAGACTGCTAAAGCATCGACCCAACAAACAGATGTCAACGCCGCGTTACTAGTTGGTGTACGCCTTGATCGGGACCGGTTGATTCGTAATTAGCCAATACAATCCGACGGCCTTGACGGTCTCTCGGAACTGATCGAAGTCGACCGGCTTCTGGATAAAGCTGTTAGCCCCCAGGTTGTAACCGGCCACCAGATCCCGCTCTTCTTTTGAGGAAGTCATAATGACGATTGGGATGGTCTTAGTTCGCGGGTCACTCTTAACCTGTTTTAGCACCTCCAGCCCATCGACCTTGGGTAGCTTCAAATCCAACAGGACCAGTTTGGGGGGCTTGTCAAACAATCTATTCGCGAACGTCCCACGACAGAAGAGAAAGTCCAATGCTTCCTCGCCATCGCGTGCCACGAAGATGTGGTTCGCCAGCTTCTCGCGCCGCATCGCGTGCAGAGCAAGATCCATATCGTCCTGATGGTCTTCCACCCGCAGTATGTCCAGTTCGTCTGAGTTCATAAGCGGCCTCCAGCCGTAGCTTCATTGCTTTTCGATTCAGTTTGCCTTCCAAGGCCAAGGGTGAAATAGAAGGCCGCGCCCTGGTTCGTTTCTGCCTCGGCCCATACCCGGCCTCCATGCTTTTGAATAATGCGTTGCACCGTGGCTAAGCCGATGCCGGTACCTTCGAAGTCCTCCGCGCGATGCAGACGCTGAAAGACTCCGAACAACTTGTCGACATACTTCATGTCAAAGCCGATTCCGTTATCCCGCACCGTGAAAACAAACTGCCCATGCTCTTCTTTGTAACTGACTTCAATCACAGCCCGTGCAGGCGCCGGCGTCTCCGGTGTAGGCGCGGGCGTCTTCGCCCGTGCACCATCAATTCCGCCGGGGGAACGCGTGAATTTCAGCGCGTTAGCCAGCAAGTTCTGAAACACCTGCTTGACCAGGACCGGATCACACTCCACTAAAGGCAGTTCAGCGATGTTCCATTCCACTTTCCGCCCTTCGCACTCCGGCCGCAGAATCGCGATCACCTCCGCGACCACAGTGTTCAACTGGGTTGGCTGCAGAGTCAATGCACGGCGCCCAACTCGCGCCAGATTCAACAGTTCGTCGACCAGTAAGCCCATCTCTTGTGACCCCGCCTGAATGCGATCGAGGTAGCGTTGGGCGGTAGGATCGAGGGCGGAGCGGTATTCCTCCGCCAGCATCTTGGAAAAGCCGCCAATGTGCCGCAACGGGGCCCGCAGATCGTGGGACACCGAGTAGCTGAAAGCTTCCAGCTCTTTGTTGGCGGCTTCCAACTGGGCCGTCCGCTCTATCACTCTATGTTCGAGTTCGTCATTGAGTTTCCGGATTTCCCTCTCATCGGCTTTCCTCTGGGTGATGTCCCGGAAAGCCGCCACTCCGCCACACACCGCTCCATTGCTGTTTTTTCTTGGTCCACTACTAACCTCGATCCACGTGCCCTCCGCGATCTCATGATTGCGGACAAACATCTCGGTCGTGCTCACCTCTCCGCGAATGGCGCGAAGTACTGGGAGTTGCTCGGTCGGGAAAGGTGTCACCGTGTCGGGCAGAAACAGGCCGTAATGTCCGGTCCATTCCGTGGCGGGTAGGTCTGTCGAACCCATGCCAAGGATTCTTTCTGCGGCAGCGTTCCAGATCACGAACTTTCCCCGCTCATCAACCGCTACCAACCCCTCGGTCATGCTGTCCAGCACAGACTGAAGCATGAGCGTCTGGGCTTCCAAGGCCGTCGATTTCTCACGCAAAGCCTCCTCCACCAACTTGCGTTCCGTTATGTCGCGCGCAATTTTGGAGAAGCCGCTGAGCGTTCCCGAATCATCGTACAGGGGAGTGATCACCACGTTGGCCCAAAAAGCGGAGCCGTCCTTCCGCACTCGCAGTGCCTGATCTTCGAAGCGCCCTGTGGAGAGAGATTCCTGCAGTTCGCGGGAGGGCTTGCCGGCTTCGCGGTCCTCCGGAAGGTAGAAACAAGAAAAATGCTTGCCTAGAATTTCTTCACTCTCATAGCCCTTGATGCGAGCCGCGCCCGCATTCCAACTGATCACGCGACCCTCGGGATCTAGCATGTATATCGCGTACTCCTTGATCCCATCGAGCAGCAGCCGAAACCGTTCCTGACTCTCGTGCAGCGCTCCTTCTGCTCGCTTGCGCTCGGTGATGTCGGCACGGATGGCCACGTACTGGCGCGGTTTACCGTCAGGGCTTAAGGTCGGGACGACGGTCGTATCCACCCAGTAGATTGAGCCATCCTTGGCGCGGTTCCGGAACTCGCCCTGCCAAACTTGGCCATTTGCGATGGCACGGTACATCTGCTGGAAAAACGCTTTCGAATGGTGGCCGGAGTTGAGGATGCGGTGATTCTGGCCGATCAGTTCATCCCTGGAGTATTGACTAATGGCGCAGAACTTGTCGTTGACGTAAGTAATCGTGCCTTGCACGTCGGTAACCGCTACGATGCCATGTTGATCCAGTGCGAACTTTTGATCGGCCAGTTCCTTGAGCGCAGCCTCGCTAGCGGCGAGGCTTTCCTTCACCGCTTGCTCAGCCCGCTTGCGCTCGGTGATGTCGCGCGCAATATTTGAAGCCCCAACAATTGCACCGCTGCTGGCCTTGATCGGCGAAATCGTCACAGAAACGTCGATCCTCTTGCCATCCTTGCGGACGCGGACGGTTTCAAAATGCTCAACGCTTTCACCACGGCCAATTCGCCCCAGAATGTCGGGTTCCTCACTTGCCCGCTCCGGCGGCAAGAGCATCAGCATCGGTTGGCCCACGGCCTCCGCCGCCGAGTAACCGAACACCTTCTCGGCGCCGCGATTCCAGGAGGTGATTGTGCCATCCAGGGTCTTGCTGACTATGGCATCATCGGAAGATTCGACCACGGCCGCAAGGCGTTCGCGCACTTCCTCGGCTCGCTTGCGTTCCGCGATCTCGGATTGCAGCGCCGCCGTGCGCTGTTCCACGCGCTGTTCCAATTCCGCGTTCAGGGTGTTGACTTGTGCGCGGGCGCGTTCGCTGACGTCAATCTCCCGGGTGACCGCGAACCGGGCTAGCCACCACAAGCCTACCGCGAGAAAAGCGCCTGCGAGGGCGATGATCCGCGCCAGTCTCTGTCCCGCTTGAATTCGTGGAGTACGCTCGCTCAACAGCCGTGTTTCTTCTCCGTACATGTCTCGCGTGGTTGCGCGGACCGGGTCGAGGAGCCTCTCGGCCTCCAGAGCGTCGCTACCGCCAGGATAGGCTTGCAGTTTCCGGCGTTTGGCGATGATGCTTTCGGCAAATTCGAGAGCCGTGCCCACCTGCGGCCCGAGCACGTCCAGTCGCCGCTGCTGACTGAGGTTGTCCGCCGTCAAGTGGCGCAGCGCGTCTTCGTCTCGGTAAATGACGTCTCGAGCGGTCTGGTAGTGCACCAGCAACGGCTCTTGCCCAGTCAAAGCAAAGACCCGTGCGCTGGTTTCCGCTTCGATCACCTGTCTGGTTGTGCGCTGGATCGTCTCCATGACCTCATGGGTATGCGACATCCAATAGGCATCCTGCTCGGCCCGCTGGGCACCGCGCCAGGACGAAAAGCCTATGAAGAGTGTCAGCAGCACAGCCACAATGAAACCTACGGTGACCCTGCGCCGGAGCGGGGCATTGATCGGCGTATCGAACCGCTTGCGCTGGGCAATCTCCTCTGCCAGCTTGCGATTCGCCTCTTGCAAGTGCATCCGGCCGGGCAGCGAAATCACTGTCGGAACCAGGGGAATAAGCATCGCCGCCGTGATCACCGATACCACCGCTGTGATGGCCTTCAGCACCCCCGCCAGCAGGTAGCTGCCGTGCCAGACGTTCCAGATCTCCATCAGGTGGGTCGTACCACAAGCCAGGATGAAGGTCCCGAACATCCAGAAAATCCGATTGAAGGGGATGTCTTTATTCTTACGGATGAAGTAGATGAGGACGACCGGAATGCAGTAATACGAGAGCGTGATCAGCCCGTCCGAGACGACGTGCAGCCATACCATCCGCGCGTCCCACAGGTAGCAATACCCGTGCGGCATGAAATCAGGAGAAAGCAATTGTTGGAACAATCCCATAGCCATTGGCTATATGGCAGGCGTCTCCAGTCCACGATGACTGCGTCGACCCTTCGGTGAGTCATTGCCGCAAGAGCCGAACTGGATTCATCGCAATTGATCGCGCCATTCTGCTTGCATAAATCGCTCATCGTTGAAGAAGGGCAGCCCGCAAATAGACCAGCGTGCTCGACAGTCCTCGACACTGTTGGTAATCGGCGGGACCGCCGAAACCATTAGGGGGTTCATCTCCAGCACGCGCGTGGCCATCGGCGACAATACGTCCGCTTTCCAACGACAGGTCACCCACCCTTAGGCCGTCGCCCAACGGCAGTACGCGTTCGCCCGAGGTGAGTTCGGACAAGAATTCCCGAATTGGCACTTGGTTACGCGCATCAGACCTTCGGTGTCATCACCGCAGGAATAAACTGGCATAGCGTTCAGACGCAATCGCAAGGTTTTGCAGTCGCGAACGAACCGGGCAAAGGCTTGGGGTTACGTGCAACACGATCTTTTCTGGGGATTAGTTCTGCCCGAACGGGATCCGCTCCACGAGCGCTCCCTCACTCTAGAGAGCAGTCCCGAGCAGTCATCAGCTTGTAGGAATCGGGACCTTGACTTCTCTGATAGCGGAGGACGCCAGAAAGATGATTTTGTTGGCGTCCCCGACGGGATTTGAACCCGTGTTACCGCCGTGAAAGAACAACCACGATAAGGAAATACAACGACTTGCAAGAGGCGGGCGGCAACCTAAGTCCTTGCTAGTCCGTACAAGCCAACACATTTACGTACCGTAATCCGTACCGCGAAAAAAAGCCGCTATGTTGTACCTCGTCTGTCGTTAGCGCTCGCCCACGACCCCATACGATTCCACAATGAAAGGGCAGCAACACTTTCAAATCTGGGCATCCCCCAGTGCCACGCCGAACACGTCTGTTCCTTCCTGAGGGATCGGCCGCGAGATACCCAACCTTTTCATCTTGGCAAGCAGCGTGGTTCGTTTCAGTCCCAGCTTCCCAGCTGCGCCGCGCGGTCCACCGACGATCCAGCCGGCCTGCTCAAGTGTGTCCAAAATCAAACCGCGATCCGAGTCTTCCAAGGCAGCCATCGATGAGTGGAACGTTCGGGCGCGATGCAGACTGGGGATTATGAGCTCTGTTTGCTTTTTGTGAAGTGGGTTTGGGAGCACGCCGTCCCGCGAAAGGATCACCGCGCGCTCCACCAAGTTCTGTAACTCGCGAATGTTGCCAGGCCAGGAATACCCTTGAAAGGCAGCCATGGTTTCAGGAGGAATGTTGTCGACTTGCTTTCCCATGCGGCGGCTAAACATCTTCACGAAGTGTGTCACAAGAGCAGGAATGTCTTCCCGGCGCTCTCGGAGCGCCGGCAGCAAGATAGGGAAGACGTTCAGACGATAGTACAGATCACTGCGAAATTGGCCGCGAGCGGCCATCTTGACGAGATTTCGATTGGTCGCGGCTACCAGCCGGACATCCACCTTGTGCGTACGACCGCTCCCTAAACGCTCGAATTCCTGCTCTTGCAAGACGCGCAGCAACTTCGGCTGCAGAGCAGGCGGGATGTCGCCTACTTCGTCCAGAAACAGCGTGCCTTTGTCAGCCATTTCGAAGCGTCCGATCTTCTGCGCGATGGCTCCGGTGAAGGCGCCCTTCTCATGACCGAACAACTCACTTTCGAGAAGATCCAGGGGAATGGCCGCGCAATTGAGCTTTATGAAAGCGCGCCCGACGCGCTGACTGGCGTTGTGAATGGCGTGCGCGACAAGTTCCTTTCCCGTGCCGGTTTCCCCCTCGATGAGGACAGTCGAATCAGTGCAAGCCACCTGTTCTACTTGTTCGAGAACAGATTCCAGGGCGGCGCTGTTGCCGATGATCCGCTCGAATCTTCGATCAGGTGGGTCTCCCACAGGGTGCGTGACGGTTGCATACTCTGGCATGAGAAATCTCCTATCATTCGATCCGATTGTTTAGCCGTTCGCTCACAAATCAAGTGCTGCTCGGACCGTTTTGAGCAATAGTTGATAATCCAACGGTTTCGCCAGGAACTCGACTGCGCCCTCTCTCATCGCTTGAATCCGCATCCTGGAGCCCGCATTGCTTGTAATAAAGATGATCGGAATATTCCAGTGCTCCTCTTTGAGCCTAGCCTGCAGTTCCAAACCCGACATCCCCGGCATTTGGATCTCAGCTACCAGACACCCGACTTCACGGTGAAAATCGTATTCAAGAAATTCTTCCGCCGATCCAAAGCACCGCACCACGAGCCCATTCGACTCGATTAGGTCAAACAGTGAGTCCTGCATCGATTTATCGTCATCGATGACAGCAATCAACTTGGACGTTTGGCGCCTCGCTTGATCCGTCCCGCCCATGTCGTCTGTTTACCCTGGCACCAAAGGGGTGTAAATGGAACAGCGGTGATTTTGCGATGAAATAGGAGTGAAGGCGGGAAGTTATTGACGGCTAAGGAGATGTGCCGAGCAGCTTTGATGCTGCTCTCAGCTTTATTTCGACAATTTCGAGTCGAATTGGTACAGTTTCTTACTCTATATTTCAGTGTGCGCTTCCCATGCATACCCTTTCCGTAGGGCGCGTTCGATTCGGATCCTTCGAGCTCGACCTCAGCACTGGCGAACTCCGATCAATTGAAGCGCCCGATCCTAACAATAAGGTTCTCCTGAGAGAACAGGTGTTTCAGGTTTTGCGGATGCTCCTTGAACGTGAGGGCAAGATTGTTACCCGCGAGGAAATCCAGGGAAGGCTGTGGCCGGACGATACTGTCGTGGATTTCGATCACAGCATCAACGCGACGATCAAGACCCTACGCCGCGCCCTAGGGGATTCCGCCGATAATCCTCGGTATATCGAGACCTTGGCGCGACGTGGCTATCGATTGATGCTCCCGATACAGTACCTGGAGTCAGCCCCAGAAACCGCTTTGGAGAAAGACCGTGAGCGGCGCGAGCAGTCCGTCGCCGAAATGAGCGAGAACACGGCGAGAGTTCAGGAGAAAGTTCAGCGGCAAATGAAGCCGCACTCGTGGAAAGCTGCGCTCGTGCTTGCGTCTGTTCTCATCTTGGTGGGCGCGGGCTATATGTCCTGGCGCCAATTTCGCGGTATCGCCCCGACAAAATCAGAAAAAATCATGCTCGCCGTGCTGCCGTTTCAGAATTTCACTGGCGATCCCAAGAAGGAATATCTCGCGGACGGTCTGACCGAGGAAACGATTTCGCAACTAGGCCGGCTTAACCCGGAACAGTTGGGTGTGATCGCGCGAACATCCGTCATGGGATACAAGCACAAGGACGAACGCCTGGACCAGATTGGCCGCGATCTTTCTGTCCAGTATGTGCTGGAAAACAGCCTCCGCGAAAGCGGAGACCACATGCGCCTTACCGCTCAACTCATTCAGGTGAAGGATCAAACTCACGTGTGGGCACAGGATTACGATTATCCGGCGAAAGACGTTCTTAACGTGGAAGACGAAGTAGCTAAGGCGGTTGCGCACGAAATTCGGGTGCTTGTGACTTCGAAACAGCAAGCAGAGCTGTCCCAGTCGCACCCGGCTAATCCCGAGGCCTTTGATGCCTACTTGCAGGGGTACTACCACTTCGAACGGGACAGCCCCAAAGATACGGATATGGCTGCAAAGTATTACGATCGAGCGACTCAGCTTGATCCGTCCTATGCCTTGGCTTGGGTCGGGCTGTCTCGGGTACGAAACTGGCAGACCAACACAGGCGCGATTCCGGTTGAGGAGGGTCACCGGCTTGCGCGAGAAGCGGTCGAGCGAGCTCTAGTGCTGAATCCAAACCTGGCAGAGGCGCATGCCCAAATGGGACGGATTAAGCGACAGGTCGACTTCGATTGGGCTGGAGGGGATGCTTCCTTCCAGCGGGCGGCTGCTCTCGATCCCGGAAATGCCGAGGTTGTAAGGACGGCGACTACCTCGGCAGCGATGCTCGGCCGTTTTGACGAAGCTCTTCAATCGAAACGCCGAGCCGTTGACTTGGATCCGCTCAATGCAGAGAGTTGGGAGTCTCGTGCAGAGACCGAGTTCTTCATGGGGCAGTTAGACGAAGCCGTAGCGGATTTGAAGAAGGCGCTCGACCTGAACCCCGATGTTGTGGCCGCACATGTCGTGTTAGCCCAAATCCATGTGATGCAGGGGCGGCCGCAGGATGCTTTGCCTGAAATCGAACTCGTACACTATGACCCCTACCGTACGTTTCTGTATGCGATCGCATACCACGCACTTGGCCGGAAAGAGGCGTCGGATGCCGCATTGAGTAAGTTAGTTACGAAATACCACGCAAGCATGGCCTACCAGATCGCCCAGGTTTATGCTTTCAGGAGCGAGTCCGACGAAGCGTTCGGGTGGCTAGACCGAGCTTATGCCCAACGTGACAGCGGTCTGGTCGGAACCAAAGTGGAGCCCCTACTGAAGAGCTTGCACAACGACCCGCGATTCGCCGCGCTCTTGAAGAAGCTCAACCTGCCGACCTGATTAACGCTAGTCCCTAGTGCTCTATTGGCCGAATCAAACTTGGAACCGGCTTATGAAGTGATGGAGATCGCTGGCAACAAGGGGCAGGAATTACAAAATGAGAGACGGCAGCCGGATCCAGGGAAAAATACGCAGAGGAGGACCGAAACACCTTAGGCAACCAAGGGCGACGACTCCGTGACCTGGATCGGTAGGGTGAAATGAAATGTTGCTCCCGCTCCACTGTTGGCGCTTGCCCACAAGTGCCCGCCATGCGACTCCACAATCGAACGGCTGATGGCCAACCCCATGCCGCTGCCCTGCGGCTTGGTGGTGAAGAATGCAGAAAAGATCTGATCCATCTTCTCCGTTGGCAACCCCACGCCCGTGTCGCTGACCGAGAACTGGAGTTGACCGTCCTGCAGTTTCGACTTCACGGTAAGCTCTCCGCCTGAGTCCTTCATGGCTTCGATGGCGTTGAGCATGAGGTTCATGAACACCTGCTGCAGTTGCACACGGTCTACCATGATTTTAGGGAGTTCGGTGGAGAGGTCGGTGCGCATGGCAACCGATGATCGAAAGGCCTCACCTTCCAGCAGCGTGAGCATTTCGTGGATAATTCCGTTCACGTCGACCAACTCACGTTGTGGAGGAGATTTCTTGTAGAACGAACGTATACGGTCGATGATCTCAGCCGCACGATTCCCATACTTATCGATTCTGGCTGCTGCCGCACGAGCCCGGTCAAGATTGGGCGGTTCGTGTGCCAGCCATTCAATGCAGCTGTTGGCGCTGGTGATGGCGGCAGTGATGGGCTGCTTGATCTCGTGTGCCAGCGACGCGGCCATTTCTCCCAACGTGCTCACACGATTGGTATGTGCCAGATCGGCCTCTAGCTGGTGGAGCCTTGCACGTTCTTGCTCAGCCCGTTTACGCTCAGTGACGTCGATCACAGTGCCCACAAATTCAACGAGATGGCCGGACGTGCTCAGAACAGGATGACCTACGACGTGAATGTCCCTGACGCGGCCATCCGGATGCACAATGCGGTAGTCCGTCTCCCACTCTGCCTTCTCCCGGATAGCCGTCTGGATTAGCTCCCTGAAGCCGGGTCGGTCGTCGGGATGAAGCCGCTGAAAGAAGTCTTCGGGTCGGGGGAAACCATCTTGTGGGTCGAAACTCAGAACGCGGTAGCATTCCTCCGACCAGTATCTGATATCCCGGTCTGGACTCCAGGCCCAGCTGCCGGTTTGGCTCAGCCTCTGCGCTTCCGCCAAGTACGCTTCGCTTGTGCGGAGTTCCTCTTCTGCTCGCTTGATCGACGTAACGTCGGTCACCGCCCCGACAAACTCGCGGTTGCCGGATGAATCTTGTAATGCGTGGGCCAGGGCGTGGACGTGCTTAACACTCCCGTCAGGCAGCAGCACACGATAGGTATGCTCGAACTGTGTCGCCCCCGCAGAGGCACTGTCGATGACCTTCAGAAAGTCGGGCCGGTCGTCGGGATGGACGCGCTGCACCGCTAAATCTATTGTTGGCTTCACCACGTGGTCGTACTCGAAGATGCGATAGGTTTCGTCTGACCAGACAATCTCTCCGCTGTCAGGTCTCCACCCGAAGCTGCCCGTTTGACTGAGCCGTTGAGCTTTCTCCAGGTATGCTTCCCGGCGCCGGAGTTCCTGAGTGAGAAGCTCGTGCTCGGTGACATCCATCCCTGTCCCAAGGAAGCCCTGGAAAATCCCCTCTTGCGTGACCGGAACGCCCACACAACGTACGTGACGAATCTCTCCGTCAGGCCGCACAATTCGTTTTGTGAAGTCGAATGCAAGATGGTCATCCAACATTTTCGCAATGCCTTGTTTCATGAACGCACGATCTTCCGGGTGTACAAGAACCAAATATTCGTCTACTGTTGGCGGCTTGCCAACCGGATCAAGACCATAGATCCGAAACAACTCGGAGGACCAGTAACTGAATCCGGTAGCGTCGAATGCCCAGCTGCCGATATGGGCAAGGCGCTGCCCCTCAGCGAGATAAAATTGGCTTTGTTGAAGCGCCTCCTCGGCGCGTTTGCGATCTTCTATGTCGGTAGCCGCAACATACCACCGCATGATCTGTCCCTTATCGTCGCGCACTGGACTGAAACGAGTCAAAAACCAGCGATAGTTTCCGCTGCTCTTGCGCACTCGGAACTCCAGCTCGTAAGGAGCGCCACTAGACAGAGCACGATCAGAATGAGCATGCACCCGTTCCCTGTCATCGGGATGAAGGAACTCAATGCTATCCGGTCTCTGGCGCCACTCATCAAGACTAATGCCGAGGTAGTCGAGCAAAATACGGTTGGCATAAAGGCGTTCGCGGTGGGGGCCGAACACCGTCACGAGTTGAGGGGCAAGGTCCACGATCTGTTGTAGCTCTGCTTCCTGTTCGCGGAGTTTGTCTAGCGTGCGCTTGCGGTCAGTAATGTCCTGGACCGTACCGAACATTTGGCAGGGCCTCCCCGACGCGTCTTTCTTCAGATCGCCCTGACTATGCACCGTGCGCAGTTCGCCACTGGGACGGATGATTCGGTGTTCTACGTCCGTGCGCAGTTCCGAGGTTCGTTCCGCCACCTTAATGTCTAAACCGTCGTGGGCCTTGCAAAGCTCTTGCTCTTGGTCGCGCAACGCTTTTTGGGCGGTACGCAGCTCATTGATAACGCGTGCGTTCTGAAATGCTGTCGCGGCATTATTCGCAGCCACGGAAAGCAGTTGCTGATCGATCTGGTCGGGGAAGTTAGAACGATTGGACGCCGCCGCAATGAGACCGCGCTCGCTGTTTACTCCAATAGGAATTACAACACCGCAGTAGGATTTCTCGACCCCGCCAACATTGGTCACGATTTCCGTTCGAGAGTCTTGACCGAGCCTGACGAAGCGTTGGTGCAGCCATTCAGGAAATCCCTTCCAGCAATCACCCCGCGTCACCTCGACCGCCTGGCACCCTGTTGGATCGCACAAACGCACAAAAGCAAAATCCAGCTTGAGCGATCCGATCAGCAAATCGGCGAGGTCGGCGGCAATGGCAGGGGGCTCTCTCGCCACCCACGCCTCCGGGATGATCGAAAGCGCCAGAAGATCCCTGACTGTTGCACGTAGGCGGAGGATCTCGGTAGATTGATCAATGTCCATTTTGAGCAGTCACTATGCCGCGGTCTTGTGAGCTGACCGTCGCTCGCGCACCTCATTGAGAAACTGAATGTTCGCTGCTTGCCATATGTCGCCTCAATTTTGGACTCCGGACCTTCCGGATGCACGGTTCGCAGATATTGTACTAATGTCGGCGGCTTGGGACCCGACCGGCAAAGCGCCGACCGAACGCTACCAGAATCGTGTCGATTTAGCGGTTACTGGTCCAGCCGTCCGTGCTTGCTAACCTTTGACGCTCATTTGACGGCGTTGCTCAGTGACCCTTCAAACTTGAGCATCCTCACGTGACTCGCCGAGAACATCTGCTCCCTCTTGAGGGATCGGCCGCGAGATACCCAACCTTTTCATCTTGGCAAGCAGCGTGGTTCGTTTCAGTCCCAGCTTCCCAGCTGCGCCGCGCGGTCCACCGACGATCCAGCCGGCCTGCTCAAGTGTGTCCAAAATCAAACCGCGATCCGAGTCTTCCAAGGCAGCCATCGATGAGTGGAACGTTCGGGCGCGATGCAGACTGGGGATTATGAGCTCTGTTTGCTTTTTGTGAAGTGGGTTTGGGAGCACGCCGTCCCGCGAAAGGATCACCGCGCGCTCCACCAAGTTCTGTAACTCGCGAATGTTGCCAGGCCAGGAATACCCTTGAAAGGCAGCCATGGTTTCAGGAGGAATGTTGTCGACTTGCTTTCCCATGCGGCGGTTAAACATCTTCACGAAATGTGTCACAAGGGCGGGAATGTCTTCCCGACGCTCTCTTAGTGCAGGCAACACGATCGGGAAGACGTTCAGACGATAGTACAGATCACTGCGAAATTGGCTGCGAGCGACCATCTTGACGAGATTACGATTGGTTGCAGCTACCAGCCGGACATCCACTTTATGCGTGCGCCCGCTACCTAAACGCTCGAATTCCTGCTCCTGCAACACACGCAGCAACTTCGGCTGCAGCACCGAGGGGATATCGCCAACTTCGTCCAAGAACAGCGTGCCTTTGTCAGCCATTTCGAAGCGGCCGATCTTCTGCGCAATCGCACCGGTAAAAGCACCCTTTTCGTGACCGAACAACTCGCTTTCGAGAAGATCCAGAGGAATGGCCGCGCAGTTCAGCTTGATAAAGGCACGGCCGCAGCGTTGACTTGCAATGTGAATGGCGTGAGCAATGAGTTCTTTTCCTGTGCCGGTTTCCCCCTCGATGAGGACAGTCGAATCAGTGCAAGCCACCTGTTCTACTTGTTCGAGAACAGATTCCAGGGCGGCGCTATTGCCGATGATCCTCTCGAATGTACGCTCGGCCTGATCCGGCCCGGGGTTCGTGACTATTGCATGATTTCCCACAGAAACCTCTCACTTAAGGCTCCCCACGCGACCGTAATAACCGAGGTTGCTCACATATCAAATGCAGCACGGACCCTTTTGAGCAACAGTTGATGATCGAACGGTTTTGAAAGGAACTCGACTGCACCCTCTCTCATCGCTCGAATTCTCATCCTGGCGTCTCCATGAGCGGTGATGAAGATGATCGGAACGTTGGATTCCTCTTCCTTCAGCTTGGCCTGCAACTGCAGACCCGACATCTTCGGCATGCGGACATCAACGATCAAGCACGCAGCCTTACGATGCAAATCGGATTCGAGAAATTCTTCCGCGGATCCGAAACACCGTGCGACCAGTCCAGCCGCTTCCATCAGGTCGCGCAGTGAATCTTGCATGGCCTCGTCGTCATCAATGATTGCTATTAGTTTGGACATTCGGTCCACCGGCATGACCCGAGGTTAGCGCGACCGCGACTGTTGAGGCAATCTCGCTTTCGGCTAAAGCATCCAGACTTTGGTCGATTAGACCCCTACTTTCGATAGTTTGGTGAGGGGACAATTTCGCGGCGCGACTAACACATGCCGAGCCGGTCAGTGTCATCCGCGTGCCTCTTGCGTCAAGTGTCATCTGGCTTGTCACGCAATTGCAAGAATGAGCGTCGGCCCAATTTAGAGGAGCGTGGTTTGTGGCTATGAATTTCATGGCACGCAATTGGATGGGCACGATAGGTACTGCGAGTTAGTTTCCGACCCCGAACCGATTCCTCGTGTCCTGGAAATCGGCATTCACACTGCAATCTCGCGCCGCAGCGTCTCTGTAATCACTCATACGATGAGGTCGACCAGATTCTGACGAGACAGCGGTCTTTCTTTTGAACGGGCTGCTGTTGGCAGTTGGATTGCAGTTGGACAGCGCAAGAGGTCGTTGCAACATAGTGCTGGGCTACCACTGATGTTCCTCGGCGCTGGAGAGGAGGAAACGGAAATGGACGGCAACTACGTGTTTCTTTGTGGAGTGATGTGGTGCAGGTTCGGACAGCAAGACGCAGGCAAGGAACTGCTAAGGGCTACGAACTCTGTGGATCCGGACCTGAAAGCACTGGCCTGGGCTATGTTGGCAAAAGGCGCACGTCGCTTGAAGGATTTGGAAAGACGGACGCCAACCGGTTCTCGCGCGATCCTCGAGGGAAACCTATGTGGATGAGATCATGCGCCATTTGCAAAGCACTCTTGCACAAGCTCCGATTGTGCGATTCCGTGCGTTGTCAATGCGGATGGGTTTGGTAGGGCCATCGGAATCTGAAGGCTGAATTGCATCCCAGCCCCGCCAAAGGGGCTCATCGAGCAAGAGGTGGTCATGGCAAAGGTAATTGAGTTTTATGTACCGAAGAACTTTCGGAAACCGTTGAAGTGTGCCCCTCCGCTGCACTGCGGAAAGATCATAGAGTTCTGCCCGCCGACTAAGAAGTCGGCCTAGCTCCAACACGTGTCTTGTCGGTTGATCTTGCGGGTGGACAGGTAGGGTGAAGGTCGAAGTCGGAGGTGATAACGGCCATGAAAGATACATTCTCGAGTGCGGAATTGACGGCTTTACGGAACGATCTGACTAACGATGTACTGATCGACTCGCGCGAGGCTGCCGAACTACTTCAGCTGTTCCTGATGGGACGCGGTTTCGGGGCGTCGCCCGGGGCAGCCCGAGACGCCGTGGGCCGGGTCGAGAGGTCAGGCTGCTCGATCCCCGTGCTGCAAAGGGAGCTGGAGGATCTCGCGTTGGTAATGTGAGCAGCCACCGATAGAAATTAAACGATCTGCGGGGACCTCGGAACCTAGTCGTTTCCCCGCAAGGTGATGAACACGAATCAGCCGGGCCAACCAGCCCGGCGTTCTTGTTCTGGTAGCTTCTTGCCGTTGAGCTTCTTAGACAGAGGCTGCGTGCTCGGCAAAACCTGAGGTGGCGAGGGAAACATCGATTCGCGCAAAGTCGGCTATGTGATGGACTTGAGCTTGTCCGCCATTCTGACAAGTTCAGGTAACGATTTCGCCTGCATCTTTTTCATTACTTGGCTGCGATGCATTTTGACGGTGGCTTCGCTGGCACCGAGTTCCGCCGCAATTTGCTTGTTAAGCAGCCCGGAAACGACAAGGCTCATCACCTCGCGTTCCCGGACGCTTAATGTGTTGTAGCGCTGTCGGAGTTCAGCAGTGTCTCGCTGCTTTTCGCGGACGATGCGATCTCGAGTGAGCGATCGCTGAACCGCATCGAGCAAATCCTGTTGCCTGAATGGTTTCGTGAGAAACTCAACAGCGCCAGACTTCATGGCCTTGACCGACATCGGAACGTCTGCATGTGCTGTGAGAAAGATGATTGGAATGCTTACTTTCCCTCTTTTCAGTTCGTGCTGAAGCTCCAAGCCGCTAATGCCGGGTAGTCTCACGTCAAGAATTAGGCAACTGGGGCCATCACTGCGCGGACTCGACAAGAACTCCTGTGCAGTTCCGAAAGACTTAGATTGCAAGCCGACGGACTCCAGCAGCTCCTGGAGAGATTCACGCACATCTCTATCATCATCGACAATTAATACGGTTGGCACATCCTGCGTGCTCATAACGACGCGCCTCGATCGGAAGGAAAGTCAAGTGAAAATCTCCCGAGCTTCGCTCTGCCGCCGATGAAGCATCGGTTAACAACACCGGATAGATTGTATCGGATGATGCAATGCGGAGGCCGCGCAAAGCGTCGGGTTTGGCGGGAAGGAACTCGAGGATCGTGCGCGACCGCTGAGCTCACCAGATTTGCGGGGTTGCCCGCGTGCGCTGGTGCGCCTGCTAATTTACACCACCTAACGTGACACTTGACACCGTGTGCCACAGGACTCTGCCTTGGAAGTTGGTTTTCTTGAAATTCCAGCCAACGATGGTTAATGATTACGGCGAACATTGCTGGACATGACGCCGAGCAAGAGCACGGCAAGAAAAGGTCCCGCATGTCGTGCCAGTCCATGCGGGAGGCTTCATCATTGCGAAATGCATTCAGAACGGTGTCGATTATTGGTTGATTAGCGGCACTTGCACCAGTTCTACGTCGATTGCTAAACCCAGCCGCCAGTCCAGTTGATAAAACAATGCGGTTTCCCTGCCGGAGAGCACTTTGCGGAACGCAGGCATGTATTTCAATCTCAGCTGCATAATTGACTGTTCAACCTCAGCGCGCTTGCGGATGTAATTCTCGGCTTGCTCACCGGTCATGCTGCTGTAGCTTTCGGCATAGTCGTTCAGCAGGGCAATTTTCGTGTTGTAGATCCTGGAGAGCTCCGCGGCATATTGATCGTAGACCGGCCAAAACTTCTCCGCCTCAGCATCGCTTAGGTCCATATTCTCAGCAATGATTTGCTTCTTCTGTGACCTTACATCTTTGCGCAAAAGTTCGATGAAGTCGTCAGAGTTTGGTTGGGAGGCGTCGTTTGCGATCGAACTGGTCGCATTCTTCTTGGCCGACGGCGAATTCTGCGCCAATACCGAATTTGTCGCTGCAAACGCAATTAACATCAGAGTGGTCACAAAAACTTTATTGTGGATCACGGGGTTTCCTTCCTGTAGGGCGAAACTGGGGTTGGGCGCCACTGCTGCCCAGACTCTCAACAACATGGACTCTTCAGCATGTACGATTCCAATCGAGCAGCATCACGTATCGCTCAAACGAGCAGGTCTGATTTCCTGCGTGCTCACAACACGTTTACGCTCCATGTGTGCGCCAATAATCTCTCTCGCTCTCGTCTTTGTCGGGTTCGGGTGTAAGGAGCCAGATGACAAGTTCTAATAAGGCAATGCCCGGCACGAGAGCGAGTGAAATGACCATTGCTAACGCGCGCCACTCAGCCGCGCGAAAACCGAGACCATAGTGTCTGAACAAGTTCACTACAAACTCCTTCAATCGATAGCGACAACGAGGAACAAGCACAGATGGGGCCTCCGGACTCTGGCGAAAGTTACTTGAGGCAGAGTGCCTCCAACGGTCGGATGTTTAGTTTCGCTCAGCTGCCGTGGGGCCAGTCGCCACATCTGCAGGCATTGGACTCAACAGCTTCTCGATCGCCCGTTCCATCGTACGGTTCATTTCAGAAACCACCGCTGGGACATCGCGCTTATTTACGTCTCCTACCTCCGAAACAGCGTTGGACCAAACGGTCAGCCCCGTAGCGAGATTTGTCATCTGGGCGGAGATTGCGACTTCAACCTTGACGCCATCCTCGTAGTCGATTTCCTCGAGCTTCTCCAATCGTCCGCTAAGCACATATTG
>CAWHTG010000001.1:0-243556 GCA_963832245.1 uncultured Acidobacteriota bacterium | reverse complement strand
AGTGGTGGAGGCGGCGGGAGTCGAACCCGCGTCCGAAAATGTTACTGGTCAAGAGACTACATGCTTATTCCAGTTCATGCCCTGAGCATTACCTCAGGACGTTCGCGGTTGCCGCTCAGAACGGACAAGAAACGTCAGCCGCTAGCCTGAGATCTTAGCCTCCCTGCCCAGACGTAGCAGAGAAGAGCAGCCCTCTGTGTGACGCTCGCTCACAGCCCGAGGACGAAGCTGTGGAAAGCGGCTGCCTAATTAATTAGGCTGCGTATGCCATTTGTTGATTGGCAATTATCATTTTGCCCACGATTACGGGTGTGTGCACCCCGGCATGCCTCTTGGCCGCAAGCATCTCCGTCGAAGCCGTGACGCCCCCACTGGTGGGATTGGCCTTACTCAAAGAGCTACTTCCAAGCGTAAGTCCAACCACTCAGGAAAGTCAAACTGACTATTTGATGATTTGCAATCATCTTTGATTCGCCCGATATTCGCCTGGAGGAATTGCCCTTGACGTTTACGCATGAACAAGCAAGAATAGCATTCATTGGATGAAAAGCATGGAAAAAGCAAGCATGAGCAAGCCATCGGATGTGGTGAGGCAACACGCCATTGAGATCTATATTTCACCCGCTCGACGCCGTCGCGAAAGGACCGTCTCAGTGAACGTCGGTGCCGTCCACAAGGCCCTTCGGCTGGGGAATCGTGTGCCACTGGTCTGCGCCGCACTCGAATCACGAAAGTTTCTAAGAGAAAACGGTCTCCGGTTGGTCTCAAGAACTGGTCCGCCGTCGGGCCGGAGCACGACCGTGACGTATACCTATGAGTTCGTCGACAAAGAACGAGACAACAAAGGAGCGGATGTCCAGGATGCTTGGAACCGGCTCCGGGGCGCACTCAAGGATGTTTTCGCCGAGTTGGGTGGAGGCGAGAACTATCTCCGGAACGAACGCGCCAATTTCTATGGCCCAGGGAAAGACCGGTGAGCCGCGTCTACTGGGACACGATGCTCTTCATCTACTGGCTCGAAGAGAATCCCCAGTTTGGGAAAAGGGTGGATGCGGTCTGGTCACGAATGCAAGAGCGCAATGACCAACTCATTACTGGAGCTTTGGCCTTAGGAGAAGTGTTTGCGGGCGCCTACAAAAGCGGAGCCAGTAAAGAACGCATCCAACAGGTGAAGGCAGCATTGGAAGACTCGGTTTCAGAGGTCATTCCTTTCACTGCAGAAACTGCTGATATCTTCGGACAAATTAAGGGTTCGCTGAAAATACCCCCCGCAGACGCCATTCATCTGGCCTGCGCGGCGAGCGCAGGCACAGACTTATTTCTAACTAACGACAAGAATCTTGTCGGCAAAGTGATTCCGGGTATCCAATTCATCGCTGGATTGGATACGAACATCATTTGATTTGAAGACTGATTTTAGACTTAGGGGAAGGGAGATCCGGCGACGCCCTGCTTTCTAAGTCTATGAAAACAGGCAGCGGGTTGGATACCCCTCTAAGGTCTCACTTCTAAAGGGTTTAGCGGGTCTTCGTGGAGTTTCCTGGGCAGGTTCTATTCCACCGCATGGGCAGGTTCTATTCCACCACAGAGTCACAGAGACACAGAGAAAATGCGGGATTGGGCGGCAGCTGATTGGTTCAATGTGCCACTTCTGACTGAGGGCGTCATCAGGCCAGCAGCATCCTGCCTGGAAACTTGAAATTTTCAAAGGGCTGGAAGAATCTTGCTGTTATCAAACAGCTAATGATATCGTAAATATGTTAGCCGGTTGGACGGGCCAGGTCAAGCCTCAAAAATGGTTGGGGCCGGTCGCGGCGTAGTGGAATAGGGTGCTGCTTCGCTTTACTGAAGCCAAAGGACGGGTCGACGGGGCCACCTGCCAGTCCCGACCTATGCTAGAGTAACTGAGCAGAGCAGGGAGCCGTTTCCATGAGATACCTCCTGGTTGTTCTTGCATTATCGATCGCAGCACTTCCGCAGTTTCAGAATGCAGAATTGGTGGCCTCCGATGGCAACGGCTTCCTGTCGGTTTCAATCAGTGGCGGCGTCGTGGTTGCTGGAGCACCTGGGGCGACAGTGAATGGCGTCCAACAGGGAGCCGCTTATGTCTTTGTCGAGCCAGCGGGAGGCTGGACGAATGCAACGGAAACCGCTAGGCTGACGTCCTCGGATGGCTTCTATGCCGACCTGTTCGGGGAGTCGGTAGCGGTCAACGCCAAGACTATTGTTGTGGGCGCTGGCCGAGCAGGATTCGTGGGCCAAGGTGAAGCCTACGTTTACGTGCGACCGCAATCCGGATGGGTCAGCGGCACGGAGACCGCGCGCCTGACGTCCTCAAACGGACAACTGTACGATACTTTTGGCTTCTCCGTCGCAATCAACGGCTACAGAGCCGCAATAGGTGCCCCTAGGGCGGGGGGGCACGGCGTGATAGGCGCGATATATATGTTTCAGGAGCCGGTGGGTGGCTGGGTAAGCATGACGGAGACGGCGGAGCTTACCAATACCACCGGAAAGGGGTTCGGGGTGAACTTAGGCTGGTCAGTTGCGGAGCTGGCCGGGACGGTTGTAAGTGGAGCTTATGTGTTTGTCGAACCCGCAAACGGCTGGGTAAACACAGGCACTCCCACCGCACTTCTTACTTCCACCGCGACGAAGGGGAACTATTTCGGCTACTCCGTTGCGATAAATCCACACATGATCCTGATCCGCGACCCCGCCGCTCAAACAGGATGGAGGCAATACAATGGGGGAGCCATCGCCTACATCGAGCCAGCGGATGGCTGGAAGAATGCGACCGAGTCCGCCAAACTGTTGCCGAGAAATGGATCAGCCGGGTCCGCACCCGGATGGTCTGTGGCAGCCGAACTGAACAGCAAGGCGTTCCTAGGAGCGCCCGATGCAACGGTGGGCCAGAATAAAAACCAGGGAGCGGTTTTCGTCATGTCGGTTGAGAATTAGACTCACTGGCAGGTGGTCCACCCTTTATAGCAATCAATAAATTAGGTTTGGGCCCCTAAAGCACCCCAAGGCGAAGATCGGACGCAGGCTGCATGAGTTCTCCCCCGTCTTTACAAAAGAACGTAAAGGTGGGCCATTCCTGCCTTTGTTGTTACGAAAGACGTAAAGGTGGGCCACCCCCAATGGCCAACTCAATCGTCGTCGGGATCGCTGGGGGCTTCCTTGTTCTCCATAAAATACTTTGCCCCGAGTTGAGACTTGATGGTCTGGAAAGGGCCTGGCGTCTGCGTGTAATCGAAGCAATCGGACAAGTCGTCCGTCTCCGGATAGGAATCCGCGTAACCGAGCGAAGGCAGGCTGAAGGTCTCCTCGATGTATTTCAGAATGCTGCCGAAGTGATGGGTGACGTGCGAGACGTATTTCTTTTTGGCATACGGCGAAACCACGATCAGCGGAACCCGGAATCCGTATTCGTAGGAATCTTTGATGCTGGGGGCGACGTGATCGTACCATCCGCCCCAATCGTCCCAGGTAATGAAGATTACGGTGTTCGACCAGTACTGGCTTTGGCCAACCGCGTTGACGACCGACGCCACCCACGAAGGCCCGGAACCATCGGTAGCCAGCGCGTGATCCGACTGCTGCCCGCTGGGAATCACCCAGCTTACCGCCGCCAGGTTTCCCGCTGCGATGTCGGAGAGAATTTGCGTGTTCTGCAGCACGACATTGTTGGTCCAGTCGGAGCCGGTGCAACTGGTGTTGGTCGAATTCGGGCCGCACATGTGCTTGATGGCGTTTGGCGCCGTCCAGATAGATCCCGCTGAAGCCGTGTAGTACTTCCAACTAAGCGATTTGGCTTCGAGCTCATCGGTCAGCGTGGGATGTTCGAAGCACGGATAAATGGATTGATTCTCGTTGCCCTGGGGATCGATCAGATAGACAAAATTCTGCGGAGGAGTCGTGCAGCCCGTGTCTTTCGTCGCTCCCGGCGAGCCTTGCGGATTCTCAGCCACGAACGAGGTGCTGCCGACCGCGGGAATCGAAGTGCCCGAAATAATGTACTGATGCGAGGGGAAACTCGGTCCCTGGTTGGTTTGAAACATGCGATCGCCGAAGGTATAGCTTTCGGCAAGCTGGAAGTACGGTGCGACGAGGCTCGGATCCACGTACTTGAATTGCGGATTCGTACTCGGCGGCGGACAGTTGGTGTAGCAAAAAAGTAAGTCAATTTTGTCCGCCCCATCCATCTTGCCGTTGTCATACATCTGCGTAAAAGCCAAATGTCCGTGGTAGAGGTCGTAGGCGGTGTAGGGGCTGGCATCGTTATGCAGATCGGTTGACGTAAGCGGGATGACAGTGCCGCTGGAGTTGACTCCTGTGTTCTTGATATCCGCGCCCGCCGCGATCAGATTGGATCTTGAAAAAGGTTGTCAGTCGAGCGATTTTCCTGATAGATCACGATCACGTGTTGCACTTTTTGTGGCGGCGGAGGCGGAGCAGTACTGGCCGAGCTGCCGCCCCCTCCGCATGAATTCAGGAATGCCAACACGCCAGCGCTCAAAATCAGCAGAGCCAATGCCAGGAGACTCTTGAATCGGACCATGAATTCCACAACTCCAGCGAATTAATTAGAGTCCATACATCAGGGAGCTATCCCGCGTTCTTCGGCCAGAGTCTAATCGTCATCGACGACGGTCACTGGGCGATGATCATGCAAGAAGAACTCGCGGTCCTGCTTGGCCGGGATGGTCGTGAAGGTGAGCGGCGTCTGGGTGAAGTCAAAGCAGTCGGAGAAATCGTCGGTATCAGAATACGCATCCGAATAGTTTCCCGCACCAATCGGCGGCAGTCCCCAGTTGTTTTCGATGAACTTGAGAATGCTTCCAAAGTGGTGGGTGGCATGCGAGATATACTTCGCTTTCGCGTACGGTGAGACCACGATCACGGGAACGCGGAACCCGTATTCGTAGAAGTTATGAATGGGGGGAGCGACGTGGTCGTACCATCCTCCCCAGTCGTCCCAGGAGATGAAGATGGCAGTGTTTGCCCAGTAAGGGCTATTGCCGATGGCGTTCACGATGGAAGCGACCCAGGCCGGGCCGGTAGTATCGGTGGAACCCGCATGGTCGGAGTTGACGCCGTCGGGAATAACCCAGCTGACGGACGGTAGTAGGCCGCCCTGAATGTCGGTGAGGATATGCGACGGGTCAATCACAACGTGGTTGGTCCACTCCGCGCCGGTGCAGGCGGTGTTGCCGGAATTAGGAACGCAAATGTGCTGAATAGCGTTGGGCGCATTCCAGATGGAGCCCGGGTCATTTTTCGCTGTGTACCATATCCAGCTGATGTTGGCTTTATCCAAGCTATCGGTCAGAGTAGCGTGGTCATAGCAAGGGTATGAGCTTTGCGATTCATCTCCGGTGGCAAGGTTAATCAAGAATACGGTTTCAGTGGCTGGGGCGATGCAACCCGCTGGGACACCTGGGTTAATGACATGGAAAGGATTCTCGGCAGCATATAAGGAACCAGGGTTCGAGGTCTGCGCTGAGCTCGCCGACAGAATGTATTGATGAGCGGGGAAACTGGGACCCTGATTCGTCTGGAACATGTGATCGCCGAAGCTGTAAGTCTCCGCCAATTGGAAGTAAGGACCGACTTCAGCTTGCGGGACGTAGGTGAATTGAGCGTTCGGCGGGGGGCAGTTCTGCGCTCCGGGGTTGCACACAAGGGTGATCAGGTCGGCGCCATCCATTTTGCCGTTGTCGTACATGGATACAAAATCATCGTGATTGTGGTTGGGGCCGTAGTCGCTGGCCAGCGTCAGCGGAGTCAGCGGGATAATCTGACCCTTGGAGTTCAGGCCGCTAGAGGCGATGTCGGCGCCGGCCGTCACCAGCTTGGGATCTTGAAACAGGTTATCCGGGTTGCGGTTTTCCTGGAAGATGATGACCACATGCTGGATCTTGAGGTTCGAAGGCGGCGTGGATGACGATGTTGACGAGCCGCCGCCGCAGGCATTTAGCCCCAAAGCCAGACTTACCACCAGGCCCATTAGACAGAGTTGCAAGCGAACTACGTTCTTTCCAGTCATTTCACCTCAATCCAAAGTCCAGCCCTCGGCAGTTTCGGCCGGTCAACGGCACAAGGATCCCAAACAAAGATTGATCAGGCAGGAGAAGAGTCGCGCTGAACTCTCATAATCTTTGTCCTCTAGTATTTTAAATCAACCCGCGCAGGCGCCGAAAGTTTCGGAGTGAGGTGGGAGCAGTCGCGGATCATTGGTTGGGAGGCCGAGCGATAGCGAGGGGGACTTATGGATGACAACCTATGGTCAGGGTTCCCAGCGTATCATGGCTTCCTTGCTGCCAAGTGGTCCAGTCTTGCGGAAGGTAGTGGGCATTGTTGTCAGAGTCGGCAAACCAGTTGGAAGTTGAGTCGGCGAGGTGATAGTTGTTGGATTGGTATTGATTGCCACGTGAATTTAGCGACCCGCCCGCGCCCCAGACTTTTCCAATCGCGGCTTGCCCGGAACAGGCGTAAATGGTATTGGCCAGCACTTGATTGTGTTTGAGAGCATTGTGGGTGTCACGGCTATTGCTCGCCCCCAGGCACGTATTCGAGTCCATTTGCGGGTGGACTTTCTGCAGAGTGAGGTGGAAGGAAAAGCCGACACTGTTAGGCCCGTCGTTTCCGAAGAAAAGATTCGAACTGAAGGTGGCGTAGTTGGAATCACTCACTTCCACGCCGCCGCCGGTGATATCGGAATTCTTCAGAGGGTAACCGTTGTGACGGACAGTGTTGCCGCTGAACAGGATCTGGCAACTGATCTCATGGACGTAGCCGAAACGCTCGTTGTCGTTGAAGAGAGAGTTGGTGATCTGTGTATACTGCGTTCCCCCATCGGACCATAAGCCGTCCCCGATGTTGTCATGACTCCACAGAGTGTTGATGGTCACTGCCAGCTGTGACTGAGTTCCCACGAGGTGGTAAATGTGAAAGGCCCCGGCGTCATAATAACCGTTGCAAACGCCGCTCCCGGGTTGGCCATCGGTTTCGCGGAAGTTTGCGATATTGTTCCACGACATTTCACTGTTGGTGATAATCACACTGCCGGCGGCGGCGACATTCAATGCGAACCGGCCGTTGTTCGTGAACCAGGTGTCGTCAATCGTGGCCGGTTGGCTAGCGCTCCCGAAAATGTTGTACAGGCCTACATTGTGCATGAAGCGGATCGTCATGTCCTTGAGGGTCCAGGAATTCCCGCTGAAAACTCCGTAGTTCATGGCCTTTTCAATAAATAGGTTTTGCAAAGTTATATTGCCTTCGCCGGGTCCATAGAGCAGAGCGTTGCTATCCTGGTTGCCCAGACTCAGGGACAGATCGACGGTCGCGGTATTGGGGTCCTGATTATTGGGCAGACTTACATAAATGCGCTGGTTGACATAATCGAAGAAAAAGCGCCCAGCTTCTCCGGCAGTGACCGCCTGTCCCTGGGTGACGATGGGCTGCGTGGGATCGACTTCGTTTTGACTCAGCACTCGCATGATGCGCTGGTCGTTACTCGGATTGGTGCGAAAAAACAGATCGTCGGCGTAAGTCGTAACCGAGTAGCAAACGTTCGCCCCCCCGCTGATGAACTGATCCTGCTGGTGCGGTTGAATCTGCGCGTAAGCTCCATCGTAGTAATAGACTCCTTGCGTCGAAGTCGGCTGCCAGGGGGTCAACACCACCGCCGCACTGATGCGCGAGTCGGTGGTTGTGCCGATGAGTGACTGTCCGGAGCGAAGCTGAATGCTCGAAGTAATGCGATGCTCCCCTTCAATGCAAAAGGTTTGATTCGGCTTGCCGCCATTGATGACGCTAACGATGTCATCCGTGGGGGAAATGATCGTCCCCTGACAGGGAATGTTGGCCTTGCCCGCCCCGGTGGCGAAAGCGAAAGGAGCAACGGTGAGAGCGAAGAGCAGCGCCACCAGGAATCCTCGGGTGGCTTTTTCAAGAAACTTGACTTGACCTGCGCCTGCGGCGAAGTCGGCCGGCATCACATTACCTCGACGTGGGAGAGTGGCGTACCAATTCGTCAGCCGATATGTCGCGGGACCATACATCCGCCCCGGGTCGCTCATTCGGGAAATCAACTGACGAAAGGCCCGCACATCCTAAGCGGGCGCGAATCAAGTGGGATAGGTCTCAGAAGTACATGCTGGCTGGCTGACGGAATCCGCGTTTTTGGCGCCAAAGTCGCGCTCGCCGGCTATTAACAAACTATTAATAAATAAAGGAGGGGTGTTGCAAGCCTGAGACCCTCGGGCGCCTTGCATACCAACCGTACATGCCGGTTAAACGGACAGGGCGGGCTCGAAAAATGACCGCAGCGGCTTCACTTCCTTGGTCACTACGTTCACTACGGGGAGGTGAGCAATCGCAGACTTCCGTTGCTCCCCGCGAAGGTAGCTCATGTCTCCATTTTGATCTCGGGCCTCACGGAAGTGGCTGTAGACATAGGCATCGCTTGCCTGCCGTTTGGGAACTTCACCCCTGATGTCGTCTCTAACGAAGAACGCATTGTTGCCGCTGAGATTGGATCCAATCAGGCTGTATCCCTTTCTCTCCGCCAGGTATTGCAGCGCACTCAGCGAACAGCCGTAGTAGAGCTTGGAGAAATGAGCCTTAGTCCGGTCGAAGGCCGGATCATAAGGAACCGAAACCGGCTGCAGCCCGAACATGCTGTTGTACTCCACAATGACGATGTGCGGCCGGACCGATTGAATCGATTCCCAAATCCAGTAGTCATTGCCGTCGACGTCGATCGACAACAAACCTAACTCCTCATCGAATCCGCTACCGCTTAGCAGCGCATTGATATTTTCGGTGGTGACGAAGGCACAGCGAGCCTGCAAGTCCCAACGCCAAAGATCCTTGTCCGTCCTGATGTAGGCAATGTTCTCCTCCAGGCCGTCCATCACCATGCCCTGCCAGTTGTTGTTAATCAGCAGGAAACGGGTGTTGCTTTCCTCGTAGTTCTCCACACCAAACTCGACGAAAGTACGATTTCTGATCTCCAGATGGCTGATCAGAAATTGAATGATGCCGTCTTCCTCGTTCTGGGAAAAAACCCGGAACCCGGTCCGCGGCAGATCAGTCGTGACCGGCAATTGCGCAACCTGCCAAGCTGCGCGCCTTCCCTCTAAGAGCAGCAACCGTTCGTTGTAGTATTCGAACTGCCTGCGGATACGTTTGACTTTCAGTTTCCAGTTCATGATGGTGATCTAAGCCGTTTAGCCTATCACGCCGCGAAGCAATCTCTTATATAGTCCCGCAGCTCTGCACTCGATTTTGAATGAGCACAACATGGCCAACAAAGACAAGTTGCGCCATGAGTCAATTTACGGCAGAATTACGTCTTGCCACCGCTTCATCTTCCGGAGGACTGCGTGAGAAAATTCCTGCTGCTCTGCCTGCTCTTTGTCGCTGGGCTGGCTCTAGGTCAAGAACCCGTGCCGGGAACGTTCTTCGGCATGGACCTCCATTGTTGTGCGATGCTGGGCATCGTCAAGACGAATGAGCCGTGGCCATCCGTTCCCTTCGGCAGTGTCCGCCTGTGGGATTCGGGAACCATGTGGCTGCAAATCAATCCCAAACCGGGAGAGTACGACTGGAAAACCTTGGATGCATGGCTGGACCACGCTGAAGCCCACCATCAGGATGTGATCTACACCTTCGGTGGAATTCCCACGTGGGTGTCCGGAGACCGCAACGACCCGAAATGCAAGGTGTGGAATGCGCCCGGATCGTGTCATCCGCCGGCTGATATCGGCGAAGACGGCAGTGGCAGTAACCAGGCGTTTAAGGATTTTGTCACGGCTATCGCACGCCATGTTCACGGCAGGGTCAAATACTGGGAGGTTTGGAACGAGCCGCAGAATTTGTTCTTTTGGCATGGCAGTATGGAACAGATGGTGCGCATGACCCAGGACCTGCGCAGCATCGTCAAGGGCATTGATCCTGAAGCGGTCATCATTTCGCCGGGCACCGGCTGGGATGACCCCCATCCGGAGACGGGGAAACCCGACTGGAACGGGATGATCTGGACGGACCGCTATTTGGCCGCGGGAGGAAAGAAGTACATTGACATCGTGGCTACTCATGGTTATTTGCATGGGCAGTGTCCGACGGGCCGTTTCGATTCTGACCAAATCGCGATTCGAGCCAAGAACTTTCGCGACATATTAAGGAAAAATGGCATTCCTGATATGCCCGTCTGGAGCACCGAGGGGAGCTGGGGAGCGGTCACCAAGTCCTGTACCGCCGACCCCGACATGCAGGTTGCGTTTGTCGGCCAGTACCACATTGCGAATTGGGCGGCTGGAGTAAAACGGGTGTATTGGTACGCCTGGAATGACAATGACGTCGGTGTGCTCTGGGACGAGCCCGGCCGGCCGCGGCGTGCTGGCGCCGAATACGGCAAGGTGTACGACGGCATACGGCCTTCGGGCACGGCCTATGGTGAGGTGTACAAGTGGATGGTCGGCGCGGTTTCGGCCGGTTGCACCAAGGCCAAGAGCCAGACCAGTTGCCAGTTCACGCGCCCGGACGGCTCGGAGTATCTGGCCTTGTGGGACACTTCACAAACCTGCTCGCAAGGCAACTGCACCACCGAGACCACCAAGGTGGACGCGAAATATATCGACTACCTGGACCTCGCCGGTGGCAAGAACAAAATTCAGAACAACACGGTACCGGTGGGAATGAAACCAATCTGGCTGGAAGCCCCGGGAGGTTCGAAGCGGAAGTAAGAGGGCGATTGCGCTATAACCTTGGGGCGCTGCGGAGGCTTGTAGTCAAGTCACGATTCGATTCTGGGTCGAGAGCTTCGCGGCCGACCCTTCGACAAAGGACCGCGAAAAGGTGGGGCACCCCAGACATCGGGAGAGCAGAGAATGGCCGGGCCAGCCCCCATCAATCACCACCTTCAACTTTTATACCGTCTTGCCGGTGGTTACGGAGGCGTGAGCTTGAACACAGTTCCGCAGCTCTGCCCGCGTGCGCAACTGTTGAGCCCGCCTAACTCCGTGACACCATAAAGGTTCCCAGCCGCGTCGATGGCCAATCCGTCAGGAAATCGTCCATCCGCTCCTCCAAGGAAGTTGTACAGTACGGTCTCCGTGCCGCTGGTGTCCAGTTTGTACGCCGTTCCTGAGTAGAGCTTTTCGCCACCCACGAATGTGGTGCCGTACAAGTTCCCAGCTGCGTCCGTGACCAGACGGTCGTCAGGGCCGGCCCCGTCCACGCCCCCTGTGAAGGCGTAAAGCACAGTCTTGGTGCCGGTCGCATCCACCTTATAGACGGTTCCGCACCCCCCGTTTACCCGGCCTCCGGCGCACTTCGTCCCGCCGCCACCGCTTTGTGTGGTGCCGTAGAGGTTTCCCGCAGAGTCCAGCAACAAGCCTGATGCCGGATTTCCTCCATCCACTCCGCCCTTGAAGCTGTACAGGACGGTCTCCTGGCGGGCACGCACCTTAAATACGGTCCCGAAGTCCGACGCGCCGCCCCTCTGAGTGGTGCCGTACAGATAGCCTTGGGCATCTCGAGTCAACTCTTCCTCAGGAAATGCTCCGTCCGGCGCCCCGGTGAAGGTGTGCAGGACCGTAAGCGTCCACCCGCCGCTTGAGTTCGGCGCCAGTTTATACACAATGCCGCAGCCGTTGCCGCCGTCGCACTTAAGATCTCCGCCGCCAGAGGTGCTGCCGAAGAACCTGCCTTCCGACTCGACATACAGCAAGCCTCCCTCGGGAAGTCCCCCAAATTGGCCGCCGTTGAAGCTGTACAGCACGGTGAAGGTGCCGCTCGTATCAAACTTGAACACGGTTCCAACGCCAAAAAAGCCGCCTCCCACGCTGGTGCCATACAAGTTCCCCGCCGCGTCCATGGTCAGACGGCCTATGGGGAACGCGGCAGAGCGTACATTAGCCCCGAAGCTGTACAGGATAGTGTAGTGGCCGCTTAAATCTATTTCGAATATGGTCCCCTCGTTGTAAATCCCGCCGGTCGGGGTAATGCCGTAGAGGTTGCCTGCCTGGTCCAGGATCAAACGTGTGCTTGGGCTCTCCCCGTCCAGTTGGCCGGTGTAGTCGTGGAGTATGGTCTTCGTGTAAGTTTGCGCTTGCGCCGATGGCATCACGAGAACGGTCAGCGCAAATGCGACCCATGTCGCTGCCAAGAATATTCCTGAAATCCAATTCAGAAGCGGCTTCATCATAATCGTCCCCCAAAGCGGGAACCATCGTAGCGCATTGTCGTCTGCAATAACAGCGCTCCCGCCGCGCGACATTATTTGTACATGGCAATACCGCCGCAGGCGGTCGGCTGCACCGAAGTGCTCGGTGTTGGACAGTTCGCGCTGCCGGGTTGATAGCCTTGGCTGCCTCCGCCCAGTAGTATCTTGCCCTCTGCGATGGTGGGCACGACGAACTTGACGGCGCCGGGGTTGCCCGGAGTCGAACTGTTATAAGCAGATGTGTCCCAGAGTTCGGCGCCCAGCGACCCTTGTCCACCGCCAACGGCGGGAATCGCTTTGTAGGCGTAGAGGACGGCCCCGTTCGCTGCA
This sequence comes from uncultured Acidobacteriota bacterium, assembly GCA_963832245.1. Taxonomy (GTDB): domain Bacteria; phylum Acidobacteriota; class Terriglobia; order Terriglobales; family Acidobacteriaceae; genus JABDBE01. The sequence continues at coordinate 230,988 of CAWHTG010000001.1, read as the reverse complement.
GCGGTCAATGTGCCGAATGAGTGGGTGTCGAGGGCCCACACGATGGCATCATCGATGGTGCCTCCCTTTTGTTGCCAGGTTACAGAGGGAGACGAACCCGGGTAGGCAAACAGGTGAACGGTTGTCGACGTTGCAGCCCGGGTACTGAACGTGCCTAGCCCGCTGGCGTTCACAAGAGGGTAAGCTTTCAGTGGCGAAGAGATGCCGGCAACATATAAAAAATTCTTAACCACAGAACCGGTTTGGCCAGCCAGGAATGCCGGCGCACCTCGAACTCCATCCGCCGCGCTAAAACGGGGTGGCACGGCAAAAAAACACTGCGCAATCGATCCCGAAGCAGGCGCCTTCGCGGTCGAGCAGGCGTACTTGTCCGGATTGGCGGTCTCGTTGTCGATGTGCCCCATGTTGGCGGAAAAGACAACGTAGACCATGCCCTGCTTGCCGATGCTCACCATCTCAGGATTAGTGAGCTGGAACGTTGGCGATAACAAAACCACGCCGCCAGCCCCCAAGTCCCAGTCGTCGGGCGGGAGTGTAAGTTGGCAGTACTGACCCGTGCTGTCGAATTTGCACGGGCTGGCGCAGTTGGGGGGATGGGGATTGGTACACGCAACCACCGCCTGGCCTTTGTTGAGCACATCGACGTCAGGCGGAGAATAAAAATCCTGAAGCCCACTGTCGTTCATCCGGATAACGCTGTTGCTGTATTCTCCCAGACCCTGGGTGGCTTCATCGCCGTTGCCGGTTGCCAGGTATACGTTTCCTTGAGCATCCGCCGCAGGGCCTCCGCCTCCCATCCAAATACCCGCCTGGCACCTGTTGGCCGTGCAGGTGGATTGGGAGTTAAACACGTTGTAAGTGTTCAGGAAGCCAGGGTTCCCTGTATAGCTGTAAGTAAACTCGATGGCGAATCCTTTGTAAGGCACGACATCGCAGTGCGATCCCCACGCCACCCAGATCTTGGCTGTATTCCCCGCACCATTGACCAGAGTAAGCGCAGCTCTTTGATTGTTGTACAAGGGGCTGAAACCGGGTGCCTGCGAGGACGCAAAGTTCGAATCCAGGACAACTGGACTGCCAGGAATTTCCTGCAGCGTATCGGCGAACAATCCATGCAATTTTTGCCGAAAGGTCTTGGCGCCCTGGCTGCTGACATCTTCATGTTTGGTCACGACGTAAAGAACCGGGGGCGTGACGGAAACATCAATCACTGGAGTTCCAGTAATTCCCGCTTCGGGTACGAGGTTGGTACAGCCCTTGGGTAAATCAGTGTATGGAAGTGCGATCTCTGTGTACCCGGATCCGAGGTCGCTGGCATTATTCAAATTGGTTTGGGCGAGGACTGTGCCTGTGGCGCTGGTGCTGTCTGAATCGAGCACGTACACGCTGTTGTTTTCTGTCGCGACATATACCGCGTTCTTGGCCACGCCGCCGATCTGCATTTGGTGCACGTACAGAGGCTGCGCATAGATTTGGCCATCTGTAGTCGCGAGCCATTGAGGCACCGGATGATTGCTGGCGCTCAAGGTTGAAGCTTTCAAAATACTCTCGTTGGAGTTGACCCCATCCCGGTTGTTGTCGTTGTGATAGGCGAGCACACAGGGCGTCGAGCCGGTGCAATAAGTCTGGCCAACTGTTGGCGTCTCAATCTTCCCGGGATGCGGGATGGCAACCAAGCTCATCAGCAGAGCGATTCCCATAACGAGCAACACGAGCAATGGGATCTTAACAACGGGTCGCATAGGTCACCTCGCAGGCTGAGGAAAGCCTGTCCGCTGCAAAAATTGTACACTGGTTGCGGAGATAATCAGCGACGGTCTTCAACCTTATTTCTGGCGCACGTACAGAGAACAAAGTCTCGTAGAGGAAAGACTGGTTAGGGCCACTTCGTCGCCCAGATGCGATAGTTCTTGCCGATTTCAAGCATATGATGTTGCGGTGACACCTGAAATATTGTATGGTGACTGAACGTTGGTGTGGTCCGATTCCCCTGCCAAGAATTTCTGGAGTGTGCCTCATGTTCCTCGTTGTGAACCTGCTGCATTGCTGTGATGATCGTTTCAAGTGCTTGCGGAGCAAGCTTGTGCCTGCTGCCGTTGGGTTGACGCTTTTGGTTTTGTCGCTCGCACCAGTCGCGCTCGGACAGAACATAATCAAGACAATTGCCGGCGCACCATCGGCCACTTCCAGCCCGCTCACGGCCGACATTCCCGGACCTGCTGGAGTGATCGAAGACGCCCAGGGAAATCTCTATGTCGCCTCGCCGTATTCGCAATATGTCTTTCAGATGAGCGGCAGTTCAGTCTCTGCTTTCGCAGGCCGGGGGTACATCGGCTTTTGGGGACCCCCGGGACCAAGGTTGCAGAAAACTTTGGCGGCGCCTACCGGTCTTGCCATCGACACGGCTGGCAACATCTACATCGCGGATGCGGATAATAACTCAATCCGGGAGATCAATACGAGTGGGACGCTCTCCACGATTGCAGGCAGCAGCGAGCCATGCCCTCAGTCTTCGTGCGGCGACGGCAAAAAGGCAATCAACGCGCAACTCAACGCTCCGCAAGGCGTCGCCGTGGATGCGGCGGGCAACGTATACATTGCGGACACCGGGGATAACCGCGTGCGCTGCGTGGTTGTGGCTGCCAACGGTTGTGGAGGCTCAACGAGCCCGGTCGGCGACATTGTCGCTTTTGCCGGGTCCCTGACTGCATGCAATGTCCCTACGAATGCTTGCGGCGACGGAGGTCCGGCGGTCAATGCGAATCTCAACAGCCCGGCTGGCGTTGCCCTGGACAGCAGCGGCAACGTTTACATCACCGATACCGGGGACAACAGAATTCGCGAAGTTAGCCCGGTCAACAAGGTAATGACCATTAACACGATTGCCGGCACTGGGAATTTTTGTTTCGGCACGGAGTCATGCGGCGTGCCTGGCCCCGCCTTGTCCGCTAGCCTGGGAGCTCCGCGCTCCGTATGGGTGGTCTCTCCAACTCTCTATTACATAGCCGACACCCGAACTAATACGATTCGCGTGGTCTCTTCGGGAACGATTTCAAACTTTGCGGGAGATGGCGTAGCGGGGTTCAAGGGTGATGGCGGCTCTCCGACTTCTGCGAAACTCTCGGCGCCGATGGGCGTATTTGTCAATGCGGCCGGCAATGTGTTTATTTCTGATACCGGGAACCAACGGGTCCGCGAGGTCACAGGTTCCGGCTCGAGCGCAGTAATTAACACCGTCCTCGGGGGCGGAAATGGTGGCGACGGCGGTGGCGCGATGTCTCCGGGAGTGGAGATCGCCGAACCCTATACGGTGGCGGTCGATGCAAATAACAATTACTACATTGCTGACACGGCCAACAATCGCATCCGTGTGGTGAACACGCAAAGCAGCCAAATCGTGGTGGCGGGTGTATCGATCCAGCCCGGAGATATTGCTACGGTGGCTGGAAATGGCGACTCCGGCTACTCGAAAGGGAACAACGGAATACCCGCGCTCCAGGCAATCTTGAATGCGCCCGAAGGAGTTGCGGTAGATTCCGCCGGCAACATCTACATAACCGCTCCCCTCGACGGCGTGGTGTGGGAAGTCAACAACAGCACTGGAATCATCCAGCAATTTGCCGGCGACTTTAAGAACTGTAATTCTCCGGCGCCGGGATGCGGCGACGGCGGCTCTGCAATCGATGCCCAACTTACGACGCCGAGTTCGTTAGCGATCGATAAGGCGGGCAATGTTTTTATCGCTGACGCAGGGGCAAACCGCATCCGAGAAGTGAGCAGCGGCGGTACTATTTCAACCGCCGCGGGAAAAGGTAACCCAGGCTATTCCGGAGACGGCGGCTTGGCGATTGATGCGAAGGTTAAGCGTCCTTTTGGCATTGCCGTTGACGGTTCGGAGAATCTCTATATCGCCGACGCTGGCAACAACGTGATCCGTTGTGTCCTCGGCGTGGTCGGCGGCTGCGGTGATTCAAGCCACAAGTATGTAGTCGGCGATATCGATACGTTCGCCTACAACGGGGCGGTAATATTCCAGGGCGACGGCGGCCCCGCGCTAAACGCCACCCGATGGAATCCTACTGAATTAGCCGTGGATTCGCGAGGCAACCTCTTTGTGGGAGGCGGAAATGACGCGCTGGTGCAACGCATCGACGCTGCCCCGCCCAACATCATCGTTACCGTGGCTGGCATCGATACCGAGTATTGGTGGTACGGCTACACCGGCGACGGCGGTCCGGCCACCAAGGGTCACATTAATAATGCTGGGTTGGCGGTCGACGGCAACGAAGATCTGCTGATCGCCGATGTCGGAAATAACCGCATCCAAGAGGTGGCTCATCTGATTGGCGTGGGAACGGCTACGCCGACTTCGCTCAACTTCGGCGATGTGACGGTAGGTCAGACGAGTCCGCCCATGCAGGTAACGCTGCAGAATACGGGGTCGGACGATCTGGTAATTTCGAGCATCTCGACCAGCGGCGACTTTGCGCAAACCAACACCTGCCCGAGTAGTACGAGTTCGCTGGTTCCGAGTGCGAGTTGTCCAATCTCGGTAACCTTCACTCCCAAGACCACGGGTGTGCGGACCGGATGGTTAACCATCACTGACAACGGTTACAAGACCAAGCAATTGGTCAAACTGACGGGAACCGGCGACTAACCCACCAGTGATTACCCATTAGACTTGTATACAAAATTCCTGAACCCCGCCAAAAGCGGGGTTCAGGCTTCGTTTCATCAAATACGGCCCCGCTCTCGTAGCCGCTCAGGCCGCTGAACTCCGTCGTACGCTGGTTGATCCATCGGAGTACGATCTCAAGGCGTCACCTCGAACACCGTACCTTGTCCGTGCACGCCGCCGGACTGGGTGGTGCCAAACAGATTGCCGGCTGAATCCAATATCAGCTTGCCACTGGGCTTGAAGCCGTCTTTCCCGCGCCCAAAGACGTGGAGCGCATTGAACGTCCAGTTCCCGCCCGAGGCAGGCGTCAATTTAAAGAACGTACCGCAGCCGCCCCCGCACGAACTGGCATCGGCGCCCAGCATCGTGGTCCCATACAGGTTCCCGGCGTTGTCGAAGGCCAAACCGGCAACCGTATTAGCTGCGGGCGCGTTTGCAAAGCGGTGGAGAATTTTCTCATCCCAGATGCCTTGCGAGTTGATCAACTCGAACACCAAACCATAATTGGAGATACTTCCCTGGAACGTTGTTCCGTACAGATTGCCGGAAGCGTCCACGACGAGCGTCCCGCGAGGAGATGCACCATCCACCGCCCCTTTGAAAGCATGGAGCACGCTTTCGCTCCAACCGTCGGCTGCGGACAGCTTGAAGACTGTACCCTTCCCACCAGACCCGCCAGCATCCGTGACGCCGTAGAGATTACCCGCTGCGTCAAAGGTCAAGCCGGCATAAGGAGAGGCTCCATCGTTTCCTGCCGCGAAAGCATGGAGGACGCTGTGATTCCATCCGCCCATGGCGGGAGTCAGTTCGAAGACTGTTCCACAGCCCAAAGTGCAGTTCGCGCCGGTGTTTCCTCCAAGCAAAGTCGTGCCGTAAAGTTTACCTGCGTTGTCCAGAACCAACCCCGCGTAAGGTTGACTTCCATCGCTGCCGCCGGCAAATGAGTAAAGGACTGTCTCGTTCCAGCTGCCTGAAACCGGGCTCAGCTCGAAGACTGTGCCGCACCCCTGAGTGCAGCTTCCGGCGCCCCCAGTAGTCGTAGTGCCGTAAAGGTTCCCGGCGGCGTCGAGGACCAAGTCGCCGGTCGGGTGGCTGCCGTCGTGGCCGCCACCAAAGCTGTAGAGCACAGTTTCAGTCCAGCCATTCGAAGCCTTGCTGAGTTCGAACACGGTGCCTTGATTGTGCGCGCCGCCGAGTTGCGTCGTGCCGTAAAGATTGCCGGCGCTGTCAAAGATCAGACCCGCGTATGGAAGATTGGGCGTTCCCCCGCCGGCGAAACTCACCAGAGTGTTTTCTTTGGCTCCTTGGGTATGGGTGCAGCCCACGGTCAAGCTTCCCTGCGTATCGTGGCTCCCCTGCCATGTGGTCCAGTCCTGCGGCACGTAGCCGTTCGCGTCGTTGCCATCGACAAACCAGTTGGAGGTCGAATCGGCGAGGTGATAGTGGTTGGACTGGTACTGATTACCACGAGAGTTCAGTGTCCCACCCGGACCCCACACTTTCCCAATCGAAGTGTCGCCAGAGCACGTGTAAATGGCATTGCTTGAGACTTGGTTGTATTTCAGAGCATTGCTGGTATCGCCGGAATTGTTCCCACCCAGGCATTTGTTCGAGTCCATGTGAGGATGGGGTGTCTGAAGGGTGAGGTGAATGGCATATCCGGCATAGTTATCGTAGAGCACGTTCGAACTGAAGGTGCCATAGTTGGAATCGCTCACGTCCACGCCCCCGCCGCTGATATCGGGGTTCTTCAGAGAGTAGCCGTTGTGGTAGACCGTGTTGCCGGTGAACTGAATCTGGCAACTGATTTCATGGATGTAGCCAAAACGCTCGTTGTCGTTGAAGGTAGAGTTGGTGATCTGGATAAATTGCGTTCCCCCATCGGACCACAAGCCGTCCCCGATGTTGTTATGACTCCACATGTTGTTGATCGTGACCGCGGGCTGCGACTGAGTTCCGATATCGGAGTAGATGTGAAAAGCGCCGGCGTCGTTGTAGCCATTGCAAACGCCGTTCCCGGTTTGGCCGTCGGTGCTGCGGAAATTCGCGATATTGTTCCACGACATTTCGCTGTTGGTGATGTTTACATTGATGGCGGAGGCGGCATTCAATGCGGTCCGGCCGTTGTTGGTGAACAGGGTGTCATCGATCGTGACTGGATACCCCGTGCTCCCGAAAATGTTGTACAGGCCGACATTGTGCATGAAGCGGATCGTCATGTCCTTGAGGGTCCAGGAATTCCCGCCGTAAAGTCCGTAGTTCATGCCTTTTTCAATCGTTAAGTTTTGCAGGGTCACACTGTTTTGTCCGGGTCCGTAAAGCAAAGTGTTGCTCTTGTCGTTGCCGAGACTGATTGACAGATCGACGGTCGCAGTATTGGGATCCTGATTATCAGGCAGACTTACATAAATGCGCTGGTTGGCATAATCGAAGAAGAAGCGTCCGGCTTCTCCGGCAGTGACCGCCTGTCCCTGGGTGACGATCGGCTGCGTGGGATCGACTTCGTTTTGACTCAGCACTCGCATGACGCGCTGGTCGTTACTCGGATTGGTGCGAAAAAATAAATCGTCGGCATAAGTCGTAACCCAATAGCAAACATTCGCGCCCCCGCTGTTGAACTGATTCTGCTGGTGCGGTTGAATCTGCGCGTAGGCCCCGTCGTAGTAATACACGCCTTGCCTTGAAGTGGGGTGCCAGGGGCTCAGCACCGCCGCCGCGCTGATGCGCGAGTTGGAGGTTGTGCCGATGAGTGACTGTCCGGAGCGAAGCTGAATGCTCGAAGTAATGCGATGTTCGCCTTCAATGCAAAAAGTTTGATTCGGCTTGCCATTATTGATGATGCTCACGATGTCATCGCTGGGAGAAATGGCCGTCCCTTGACAAGGCACGTAGGCCTTGCCCGCCCCGGTGGCGAAAGCGGAAGTAACCAGGCTGAAGACAAAGATCAGCCCGCTAAGATAATTTCTGAGGACGTTGCTGGAAAATTTGAACCGGCGGCTACGGCTTGCAAAGTTAGGGAACATTTGCATTTACCTCGACATGAGAGTGGGGGACCAAACTGTCCAGGTCCGTCCAGCCCAATGTAAGTTCCAGCCCTGAAATGGGATAGGTAACCGAGGTCCACGCACGTACCGTTAGTAACCTTTAGTCCTTTAGTTTTTGACTGCAGAACGGAGGTTCGGCGACGGTTTTTCCGCACTGGGAGGGAAAGGACAACGATGTGACTCATCCGCTCAGTGAATTGTTGGACGGCAAGTCCTCGGCTGTTTGTCAGCGGCGCTGGACAAAGCGCACACGAACATCCAACACTACCGTGCAATTCGAGATGCGTGAGCTGCCGACGTGGGTTGGGGCGGTCACGATGTGTTCGGTATCGGTTTTCGTGATTGGTTGGTCGTCAGAGGTCAAGTCCGTCGATTTGTAGTCCACATCGGCGTCGAAGGTAGTGTATCCCTGCTCCTGCTGTTGATCGCGGAATTCGATGTAGCACGCTTTCGCTTCGGTGAACGCCTGGGAGCGGTATTGAATGTCGGGGTTGTTCGACGCGTGGCCCCAATCCGTCCACGCCTGGCCAAGCAGGGTTCCAGCCAAGAGAAGCATGGACGCAGCCACCGCGCAAAGTGTTTTCATCTTTGTCTACTGCTCCTTCTCGGAAAGTATATCCAAGTGTATCGCTCCCGCGACTAGCCAAGTAATTTCGATCGTCCGGTGGCCCACTCAAACCGTTTTTTTTGCTCGAGGCGGGCAGTGGAGGTGGCCCATTCCGAGTGCTAATCTAAATCACAGATAAGACCGGGGTGCCCCATCCTTTCGCGTCCTGTGCGAAAGGGTGGGAGGGGGCGTGCTCACCCGGCCCGTCCGGCAGCAATATTGCTCGAAATCCTCCAGGCGCCTGCGGCCCAAGTGGACCCAGCCGCCAATCGAATGTACTATCGCCGAAACCCGCGCTGTTCTTGCCTGTTGCTCAAGGAATGTGACGTTGCGCACACACCCGTCCTTTGCAAAAAGCGCAAAGGACGGGGCACCCCAAACCTATTTATTGATTGTCATAAAGGGTGGGCCACCTGCCGTGCAGCTTCACATCGGCAAATGACCCGCTTTGTGGAGAGTCCTGTATTGCGGATACGCCGAACTACGGTGTTATCTCAAAAACTGTTCCGCATCCCCCATTACCGCAGCCAGTCCCACCCGACCCGGTGACGCCGTAGAGGTTTCCGTCGCCATCGAACATTAGTCCGCCATTAGGCTCCGTTCCATCAGGGGGCTCGACGAAGTAATGCACAAGCGTCTCTAGCCATTTACCAGACTGCAACGGCGTGAGCTCGTACACTGTACCGGCGACTCCGGGAAAAGGCCCGCCAAGCGACGTAACGCCATAAACATTTCCCGACGAGTCGATGGTCACGGGCCCACTTGGGTCCTCGGGACCGTTGCTCCTTGGGGGGCGGAAAGTGTAGAGGGTTGCCTTCGTCCAGGTCCCTTTCAAGCTCGGCGAGAATCGGAAAACATCGCCCCACTCCGGCTTATTGGGACTCACGCCGTAGAGCTTTCCCCGCTGATCCGCGGTAAGGCCGTAGACCGGGTTCCCACCGTCCTGCCCGCCTTCAAACGAATGCAGAACCCGCTCTACCCATATTCCTTTCGCATTCAGCGAGAGGCCATAGAATACTCCGCCGCCGCCCGCGCCGCCGAACTTGGTTGTGCCGTAGATCGCTCCGTCAGCCGCGAGCACCAGTAAGCCCATGGGTTCGTCGCCATCGCTTCCACCGCCGAAGGCGTGGAGATTCTTCAACTGCCATCCGTTCCCTCCATTCGACAGCTGAAAAGTCGTCCCGTGACCTTTGGGCCCAAACCCAGCTGTCGTCCCGTAAAGGCGCCCGGCCGAATCCATCACAAGTCCACCCTGCACATAGCCGCCATCCTTTCCACCTCGGAATGCGTGCAGGACGGTGATCGTCCAGCGGCTGGTGCTCGGCGACAGCTCAAAGGCACTTCCATACCTCGGGCTTACGCCAGACCCATTCGTAGTTCCATAAAGATTGCCCAGGGCATCGAGAATGAGTCCCGCCAATGGCGATTGCCCGTCGGCCCCTCCCGTGAAGCTGTAAATCACAGTCTCGGTCCTGCCTCCTTGTCTGTTAGGCGAAAGTTCGAAAACGGTCCCACATCCGGTGAGCACACCATTAGTGCAGGATCCGCTGCCGCCGTACCCGGTCACGCCATACAAGTTTCCACTCCTGTCGGAGATGAGGCCCCCGACCGGCCCACCCCCATCGCTACCGCCTTTGAAGGAATAGATAACGGTTTCCCCGGCGAAGGCGAGAGTGCTAAACAAGAAAAGAAGGGAGATCGCGAGGCGTTTCATTTTCTGTCCTCTCGGGCGGCAAGGACTACCCACACTACTTACATCGATCCGGGTCCGCAAGGCGCGCCACACAGATGGTAGCGACGCAAGTCTAGCACGGAAACCGCTCGATGGCCGGACGTTGGTCAGGTCGCGCGCCTCGGCGCAACTCCGCCGCTCCCAAAGCAACGTCAGCGCCGCTTTTCCATCCGGCAGTGCCAGGCGTATCCTTCTAAGCATTCGGAGTAGCCAATCTCAGGCATGTCCACCCGTCTCGGAGTGTTGCTTTCGTGGTTCCTGCTGCTCGCTGTATCGGCGCAGGCACAGATCGACCTGCGTTCATTCGAGGGCATCGATGCGTCCAAAGCCCACGGTGCTGGATTTGACGTCGATCCGAATGGAGCGGTTGGCACCAAGCAGTACGTGGAATGGGTCAATGCGGCTTACCAGGGTTACGATAAGAAGACCTTTGCTCCCGTGTACCGTTCTCCACTCAGCGGAGATACTCCGTTCCTCCGAAGCGGTGGGACTGAATGTACCGGCTACGAAGGCGACGGCGTAATTTTGTTCGACCATCTGGCATCGCGTTGGCTGCTGGCTCGCCGCTTTGGAAAAGCCAGCTACTATTACTGCATCGCAGTGTCGACCACGGACGACTTGAGCGCCAAGAACTTCAGCTGGCGTACTTATCAACTTCTGCTGGACAATGTCATCGGCCGGAACGACAAAGGCCACACGTTTCTCCCTGACTACCCCAAAATCGCGACCTGGCCGGACGCCTACTATGTTTCCATCAATCTGACTGATCCGGATAAATTCTTTCGAGAGGTCGCTGTCTTGGTTTGTGCGTTTGATCGAGCAAACATGCTCACCGGGGTGGTGGCGCGAACGCCGCAGTGTTTTCGCTACCCATCCCCTCCGGGGCCGGCATTCCGAACCCATAGCTTGCTGCCGGCCGACGTTGAGGGAGTCAACGCTCCACCGTCCGGCGAAAACGAGATGTTTGTCAGCATCGAGAATCCGGAATCCGGCACCAGTTCGAGCACGCTCAATGCCTGGACCTTCCATGTGGATTGGACCACGCCAGCAAATTCCAAATTCTCGGGGCCAGTTCCAATCCCGGTCAATGCCTACACGCCGGCATGTCACGACGAAAAGAACCCGGCCGACACCGCTTGCATCCCGCAGCCCAGTACCGGTTCAACGCTAAGCCGGCTGGATTCGGTGGGTGACCGCCTGATGTATCGCTTTGCTTACCGGCGATTTCTCGGGCCATCGCCGCGCGAGTCGTATCTGATCGCACAAACCGTGCAGATCGGAAGCGGCGCGCAGGCGCGGACGGGTATCCGCTGGTATGAACTGGGCAGCGGCAATCATCTTGTCGGGTCTGGCACGATTGATGCCAAGGGTTCTGACTATCGCTTCCTGCCCAGCATCGCGCAAGACAAAGTGGGAAACGCCGCGGTGGGTTATAGCGTCTCGGGAGCCACGCTCCATCCCTCGATCCGCGCCTCCTATTGGCAACTTCCCTCGGGAAATCCCAACGAATTCAACATTCACGCCGGCGATGGCGACCAGGAAAACGTCCATTGGGGGGATTACACCAGCATGACGGTAGACCCGGTGGATGACTGCACGTTCTGGTATGTCAACGAATATCTCGAAAAGAATCAGAGCGGTAAGAACCCGAATTGGCGGACGAGAATTGCGCGTTTCGCGCTCCCCACCTGCCACTGAGCGATTTACAACCCGCCGGGCGCGTTGTGAAATGTACCGATAAACCCTGCCTGATCAGGGTGATGGGAAGCGAATGGAGTACCTGGTAAGGCACTAGAGACTTCCGTCTTCTATGCTTTCGGTCCCTTGCAGCATGTTGCAGATTTTCCTATACTTTACCCGATCTTAGGTACCGTCTCGGTTGCACGCCGGGTTCCCCTGCCGCGGAGTCTATTATCACCGTTCTCAAAACCAAACACACGGAACGTTGAATCATTAGACTTCGCTAGATTTGCTTGCTTTACGAAGGATCACGCGATGTGACCCAGAGGGCGAAGCTGTAGCTTCTTGCATCCGCAGGCTGGCAACTCGTATCCGGCAATAACCGAAGCGTACTAATGTCACGTTGCTGCACATTGGACCCCCCGATCCGCGCATCAAACGTGTTCGCTGACTGAACAGTGACGATCAGGAGGATGGTGATTGAGTAGAAATTTTGAGCTTTTGAGCCAAGTGGGCCGGCTGGAGGAGATTGCGCAAGCGGCCGCGGAGCCTTTGCCGCGGGTCTTAGGCGAGACCACGGACGAGAGCGCGGTGTTGACGGCCAGCTTGTCGGTGCCTGGCGCGGTACGCGACGAGATCGTCAAGCTGGTGCGCAATCTTTTTTTTGTGCCGGGCGAGAATGGCCCGCGGCGGGTGGTGTTTACCGGCACCGAATCGGGCACCGGCTGCAGTTGGATTTGCGCCCAAGCCGCGGAGATTCTGGCCTCGCAGGTACATGGCTCGGTGTGCGTGGTGGATTGCAATCTGCGGGCTCCCAGCCTGCATTTGCGTTATCAGGTGGCCAATGACCGCGGCCTGGGCGACGCTTTGCTTGGTCCCGGCTCTCTGCGGCCGTACTTGCAGCCGCTGTCGCGCCCCAATCTCTGGCTTTTGAGTTCGGGTTCGACCCAGGAGCATCAGTTCACTCTGCTGAGCGCGGAGAGCATGCGCGCCCGCCTGGGCGAACTCTATGCCCAATTTGACTATGTGCTGCTGGATGTCGCGTCCCTGAACACCTGCAACGACGCCATCGCATTGGGCAGCTCCACCGACGGAGTGGTGCTGGTGCTGCGGGCCAACAGCTCGCGCCGCGAGATCGCGCGCAAAACCTTGCAGGAACTGCAGACCGCGAAAGTGCATGCGCTCGGGGTAGTGCTCAACCAACGCCGCTTCCCCATCCCAGAAGCCATCTACAAATTGTTTTGAGCTCTGAATTAAGAAGTTGCCAACACGGTATAGCGGTAAATCAGGAGAGTCAGAGACCTCCGAAATTGCAGATCCAAAGGGGAATTCTGTAATGACCCAGACTCACTTGCAGCAAGAAAATCCGACTGTGCCCTTAGTCGTACCCGAAAATGGCGTAAAGAAAACGATGGCGCGGCAAGTAAAACCGGAGAAGATCAAACGGTTTCGCTATTTATTGTCCAAGACGAGGCTGCGGGCGCCGGTCTATTGGGTGCGCCACCTGGGCCTTCGTCCTGCGGACATATTTTTTGGATCGTACCCGCGGTCTGGGAGCACCTGGTCTCGCTTTGTTCTGTATGAAATCCTGACTGGGAAGGAAGCCGGATTCGAGGCCGTCAATGCGACTTTGCGCGGCGTGCAGCGCCGAGCGCATGGCATGCCGGTCCTGCCGAGTGGGGGCCGAGTGGTTGGCAGTCACGAGCAGTATCGCAAGGAATATACGCGTGCCATGTACTTGGTTCGGGACTGCCGGGACGTTATGCTTTCTGAGTACGCCTATCTGTCATCGCTCGGTTTCTTTCGCGGCAGTTTCGACGAGTTCATCGCAGGGTTTGTGGGCGCGAAGGGCAGAGTCAATGGTTTTGGTCCCTGGCAGAAGCACGTATGCTCGTGGCTGGATTCCCCAATCAGCGGCACGTCCAATTTCCTCTTGCTGCAATACGAGGACTTGCGAAGCAACCCCGAGGACGCTTTCCAACGTATTACAGAATTCCTGGGTGTGAACGTGAGCCCGGAAACGATCAAGAGAGCCCTGGCCAACAATTCGCTTGCTCGCATGAAGGAGAAGGAGGAACGGGCACCGCAACTGCCCGCAGGAAAAGATTCCTTTGTGCGCAGTGGATCGGTGAAGGGTTGGCGCGGCAAACTGAGCGAAGGTCAATTGCAATTGGTAGAGCAGTACGCCGGTCCAGTGCTGGCCCGGCTGGGATACGAAACTTCCGGCGTACCTCAGGAGCAAGTTGCAATTAGCTCATAGGTCCGCTGGTCTGGAGCATTCCTAGAGAAGATGGGAGCATTTGTCAAAAATCACGTGGGATGGAACGGGCGCGCGATGGCGGTTACGACCGCCGGCATCGCTGGATTTGCCCTTCTCGGATACCTGCTGAGCCTTCTCAGCTATCCTCTGTTCGGAAGGTTGGGCCTGGCTTCGCTGGTGGTGGTCATCGCCGCTCCCTTTGTGGCAGTGGTTATATTGCGGGCGGTGCCTGAATTGTTCCGGGGAGCGCGTGCCCTGCGACGAAACTTTGGCTGGCAGGAATGGTGCTGGGCATTGCTCTTCCTCGGAGGCGCGACGTTCGCCGTTCGGAACGTGAACGAGACGCTGGCTCAACCGCTGAATGGATGGGCATCCATCCGGATTGGTTCGGAGATGATTGTGGCCGTCATCCTGGCCTCGCGGATGGTTGCTAACAAAGCCTCGCTGCAGCCGTTTACTTCGGGATTATTTTCGACCCTCGGCCTATATTGCCTCGTTGTCTTGGTTTCCACGACATGGTCGATTGTTCCGCTTTGGACTTTTTTGAAATCGGGCGAATACTTGCTCGACGTAACCGTTGCCGTGTTCATCTTTTCCTCGATTCATAACGCCGAAGACTATTTAAAAATCTTGAACTGGACTTGGGTTATTTATGCCCTGGAAACCTGCATTGCCTGGCAAGAGGCAGTGTTTTCTCCTGCCACGGCATGGGATGATATGGGGCGCTTGCACGCCACGTTTCCATTAGTGGCGTCCAACAACATCGGAACCACAGGAGGCGTCCTGATGTTGGTGGCCATCAGTCGTCTTCTGTGGCGCGACCGAAGAGGGACGAGTCGCTCCTGGTACTGGGCGGTTCTTATTTTCGGGTTGGCTTCGATGTTGGTGGCCCAGACCCGAAATGCGATTGCTGGCTTTGTTGCAGGACTTGTCGTGCTGCTGATTCTGGCCAAGCGAAAGTGGATTTTGATTGCCCTTGCTGGCTTGGGCACTCCGCTCCTCATGCTGTCTCCCGCCGGAGCGGTCGTCGAAACGTATTTGCGGCGCGGCCAGAACGATGAAGCCATGGAAGGTCTAACCGGCAGAATGGACTGGTGGCATTATGCCTGGCAGCAGGTGAGCTTCCACCCGTTAACTGGGCTTGGCGCGTACGCTGGAGGCAGATTCGGTGTTCTCGCGAAAGTGGGGAACTCCGAAGCCGCGTACTTGCACAGCGATTGGCTGGAGGTGGGTGTGGGCACGAGTTTCTGGGGAGTTCTGGCGTTAGCCTCCGCCGTCATCGGAACCTGGTGGTTCCTGATCAAAGGCGCCTTGTCGCCGCATCTGCGCAGGTTAGAACGGGAACTGGCGATCGAGTGCGCCGCGGTCATGGGTTTGCTGACCGTGCACTCGTTCTTTAACGACGAACTCTGCTGGCATCCGCCTCTTTATTTTTTGGCCGTCCTGGGCTACGCCGAACTCATGCGCCGCCGCCTGAAAGTTAAACAGCGGAGTTTCGCCCCTGAGGTGCTTTCTGCCGACCCGGCCTTCACGCCAGCGCTCGGATTTCGCACGCAATGAGGCTTCTCCGCCGGTTGGCCTCCTAACCTGTCCGTCGTATTGCCATTGATGCCGGGCGCGAATAAGATTACATGGTTCGAGCACAGCGCTTGTTTGTGCCGTGGCGATCACGGTTACTCCCTACCAGCAGGTTAATAAATCGGATTCATGAACAGTAGGAAAACGATGGGCGTCGAGACCGCACGCAAACTGAAACTCACCGAATTGGACTCCTCACGTGACCCTGAGGCCGTCGATATCTACCGGGACGGCGCCTATCTCGAGAAGAATCCCACATGGCACGAGGAGGATTCCCCGTGGAAGGCGCAGCAAGTCTTAAGAATGCTCGAGCGGAACAGCATGCGCCCCGAGAGCATCTGTGAAGTCGGTTGCGGCGCTGGAGGAATCCTGAGCGAGCTCGCTGCCCGCCTGCCGCAGGCCGCTGCCGTCGGGTACGAAGTTTCCCCTCAGGCCTACGCTTTGTGCGCGGGCAAAGCCAGCGGGAAACTCGAGTTTCGCCTGGCCGACATCCTTGAAACCGAAGACCGTTACGACCTGGTCATGGCTATTGATGTGTTCGAGCACGTCGAGGACTATATCGGATTCTTGCGCGCGCTGAAATCGCATGGCCGCTTTCATATCTTTCACATTCCGCTGGATATCAATGTCCAAACCGTAATGCGCGCGTCGCCTTTGCGTAAGGTGCGAGAAGAGGTTGGCCATTTGCACTATTTCACCAAAGAAACCGCGTTGCGAACCTTGGAGACAGCTGGTTATCGAATTGTGGATTGGTTCTACACGTTTGGACTGGTTGACGGCCCTGGGCGAAAGCGCCCCCTTGCCAAGATCGCCTATATTCCACGCCGCATCGCACTGGTGTTGAACCAGGACTTAGCGGTTCGATTCATGGGCGGGTGCAGCCTGATGGTTTTAACCGAGTGAGGTGCGGTCCGCGTGACCAGATTTTCGCTATTGCGATTACAGTTCATGATGCTCTTCGTTGACAACGCTCCGAAGCGGATCAACGTCCAACCTTCCCCATGAAGATTCTACTTGCTCACAACGCGTATCAGCAGCCCGGCGGAGAGGACGTCGTCTTCCAGCTCGAGCGCGATATGCTCCGAGCGGCTGGACACGAGATCATCGAGTATCGGCGCTTCAACGATGAGATCCGGGACTATTCGATGGTGCGTAAGATTGGCCTTCTGGGCCGAACAGTCTGGGCTTCCGACTCCTTTCGCGACCTTACCAACTTGCTGCGACAGCACCGGCCGGAGATTGTGCATCTGCACAATGCCTTTCCTTTAATTTCACCCTCGGCTTTCTGGGCTTGCAGAAATGAAAACGTTCCGGTGATTCAGACGCTGCACAATTACCGGCTGCTATGTCCCGGGGGGAATTTTTGCCGTGATGGTAAACCGTGCGAAGATTGCATCACCGGAAAGTACTGGCAAGGCGCGGTACACGCCTGCTATCGCAATTCGCGTGCCGAGACCGCCGCGGTTGCATTGATGTTGACGGTGCATCACGCCAAGAAAACCTGGACCGAGATGGTGGATTGCTACATCGTCCTCACCGGCTTTTCCCGAAGCCGGTATGTAGCTGCCGGGTTTCCCGCGGAAAAAATGCGGGTAAAACCGAATTTCGTCGACCCCGATCCGGGCCCCAGAAAAGGCGTCGGATCCTATGCCCTGTTCGTGGGACGGCTGGACCCGGAAAAGGGTATTCCCACACTGTTGAAAGCCTGGCTCCAGCAACCTCATTCCCACACTTTGCGCATCTTGGGAGACGGCGTCGGCCGGCCAGAGACGGAGGCCTTTGCCAAGGTATACCCCAATGTGGAATTCCTCGGATGGCTGCCCCACAACCAGGTTTTTGATCAGATCAAAGGTGCTCGCTTCGTGGTGTTTCCCAGCGAATGGTACGAGAACCTGCCGTTGGTGATCATTGAAGCATTCGCTTGCGGGGTTCCCGTGATCGCTTCAGCATTGGGCGCGATGAACGAAGTGGTTGAGCACGGGCGTACGGGGATTTTGTTCCGGCCGGGCGATGTCAATGATCTGGCACGCACCATGGCGATGGCCTGGGAGCAGCCCGCGTACCTGGACCGCATCGCTGCAAATGCTCGCGCGGAATACGAAGCCAAGTACACGGCCGCAGCCAATTACCGGCAACTGATGGAAATCTACGAAGAAGTCATTGCGCGCAGGGCAGGCCCGGCGAGGCGTGAACTCGACAACCACGCGGAAGCCGTCGAATTGCCTGTGGAGTGATGCGTTTGAATCACCTCATGAATCAGCGTTACCTCACCATCAGTGTCGATGACGGATTTCCTGAGGATTCGCGGGCTGCCGATTTGCTTCATAAATACGGTTTGCAAGCGACATTCTATATCCCAGCCCGCAATCCGGAGCGTGCGGTCATGCCGTTGAGCCAGATTCGAGAACTGGCGCAGCGTTTCGAAATCGGAGGCCACACTTACAATCACAAAGGGTTGGGAAACCTGCCGGATGAAAAAGCGTGGCAAGAAATTCACGATGGCAAGAAGTGGCTCGAAGATCTGTTGGGCGAGCCGATAGTTTCTTTTTGCTATCCCCAGGGCAAGTTCAACCGCCGCACGCCCACCCTGGTGGAGCGGGCAGGATTCCTCGGAGGTCGAACCTGTCTGTTCAATCTCCACACGTTCCCTGAAAATCCGTTCCTGTGGGGTTTGAGTACCCATGCGTGTGATCACAGCAAACTCATCCAGGTACGCCATGCCCTTCTTGAGCGCAACTTCATGGGACTCCGCAATTTTTTCAGTGTCTACAAAGGCGCGACGAATTGGCAGACGCATTTCCTTCATGGTTTGGACCACGTGAAACAGCGTCAAGGAATTGTCCATTTGTATTTCCATAGTTGGGAGGTCGATGAGCTTAGGCAGTGGGACCAACTGGAAGCGGTATTGCAGTCGGCTGCACAAGCTGGCTTGAACTCCGTGACCAACGCCACATTGTTCCGCATGTGGGGCCAGGTCCGCGGCCGCGCCCGTGAGCTCGCCGAGACTTGTTGACCAGAGTCTTTTGCCTCTAGCCCCTTTGAAGCCTATCGATGGACAGACTTTTCGCCCCTTGGCGGGGTTTGTTTTCGTGATCTATACTAGCTACGTTATTTAGATGCGGGATCTAAACTGGGGTGGACTAGCGCTTGTTGCGCGCCGCAAGTTCTTGGATTTTGATTCCCAACGCGCATGCATTACCAATCCCACATTGTGTTCGGAAGTTGAAAATCAGGAATGGCGGGCGGCAATATTCGCGGGAGCCGTTCGCGGCTGCAGAAATGAAGGGGTGTTCATGAAGCAATTTTTATTGCTGACCGTAGTCGCTCTGATTTGGACAACCAGTCTGTCCGCACAGGACAAGGGAGCTACGCCTCCCGCCGGATTGCAGTCGACGATGACCAACGGTAATAACGTCCCTACGTTTACCGAGCGGTATCCACGCTACAAATTGCGGCCAGGAGATACCGCGGATGTCACGTTTGAGCTGACTCCGGAATTTAATCAGACTGTCACTGTGCAACCGGACGGATTTATCGCCATGCGCGACGCGGGCGATATCAATGCCAACGGACTGACCGTACCCGAACTCACAGAGAAGATCCGCGCTGCCTACAGTCACGTTCTTTCCAATCCCCGCATATCCATTTTGCTCAAGGATTTTGAGAAGCCTTATTTCGTCGCCGACGGACAGGTGGCCCACCCCGGCAAGTACGATCTTCGTGGCGATACCACGCTGGTGCAAGCCGTAGCTATCGCGGGAGGTTTTTCCAACGCCGCCAAGCACTCGCAGGTAGTGCTGTACCGTCGCGTCAACGACGAGTGGGTCGAGGCCAAGCTTCTCAATGTCAAGGAAATGGAAAAGAGTCGCAATCTCTCCGAAGATTTGCACTTGAAGCCCGGAGATATGATTTTCGTGCCCAAGAACCGAATTTCGAAGATACAGCAGTTCTTACCTGCCTATGGCCTCAACATGGCCCCCGGATTGCCTTAGGCCGCCCAAGGAGTTTTCCCGCTATGGAAGGACAAGAGTTAATTATTCACCCCGGTCCAAGCACCCTATCGTGGACGTTGCGCGATGTGGTGGCAATGGGCTTTCGCCGCGGGCGCATTGCCCTGCTGTGTTTCTTCAGCATTCTGCTGGGAACCATCGTCTTCGCTGTGCTCTCGCCGAAGTACCGGGCCGAAACCGAAATTCTGGTCAAGCGCGAGCGCGTCGATCCCGTGGTCAGCCCCGAACTAACCCAACCCCTCAACATTCAGGGTGATGTGCAGGAAGAAGAAATGAACTCCGAAGTGGAGCTCATCAAGAGCGACGACGTATTGCGGAAAGTTGTCGCGCAATGCGGCTTGGACAAACCTTCCGGGCGGTCCTTGTTCGGGACCAAAACCCCCAAGCAACGGGCTGACCTGGCGTTGGACGCTTTGCGCGGGAGCCTGATTATCGAAGGGTTGCCGAAGACCCACATCATCCGCGTTTCGTACTCCTCGCGCGATCCCCAACTCGCGGCCACCGTTCTCGAAGCTCTTGATTCCGCGTACCTGCAGGTGCATCAGGAATTGCACCGGCCCGCGGGCCAGTTGGCATTCTTCGATCAGCAGGCGGAAAACGCGAGTCTGAAATTACAGGAGGCCGAAGACCGGCTGAAGGAGTTTCCGCAAGAAGGCGGAGTGGCAAACCCTACTTTGGCACGCGACAACACGCTGCAGAAGCTGAACGAGTTCAACTACAACCTCGGACAAATCCGGCAATCCATTGCCGAGACGCAAAGCCGCATTGACTCTTTGCAGCAACTTGCCAAAACAACTCCTCCACGGCTCACCACCCAGATGCGGGAAGCCGACAACGTAATGGTGATGCAGCAGATGAAGTCAACGCTGCTGAATCTGGAACTCAAACGCAGCGACATGGTCTCCAAGTACCAGGCAGACTATCCTCTGGTGCAAGAATTGGACAAAGAGATCGCATCGACCAAGGCCGCTATCGGCGCGGAAAAGCCCATGGGCGATGTGACCACGGACCAGAACCCCGCCTACACTTGGATCCAGGGAGAGTTGGCCAAAGCTAAGTCCGACCTTCACGGTTACCAGGCCAAAGCCACCGAGACCGAAGCTATTATCCGGCAGACCATGGACAGCACACGCAAGTTGGATGCCGAGAGCATCGCGCAGCAGGATCTCCTGCGCACCGTCAAAGCTGCCGAGGAGAACTATCTTCTGTACTCCCACAAGCGGGAGGAGGCCCGGATTACCGAGGCTCTCGACCAAAACAAAATCCTGAATGTGGCCATCGCGCAGAAGCCTTCAGTGCCCAGCTATCCCGCCCAATCTCCGCTGATGCTGGGAGTGTTCGGGGTCATGCTCGCCTTCGCGGCCACCGCCGGACTGATTTTCACACTCGAGTATATGGATTCCTCTTTCCGTACCCCCGGCGAAGTACAGGCTGTGTTGAACTTGCCCTTGCTCGCGGCTGTTCCCGATCATGCCAAAGGTGGATTTCGCATTACCGGTGACAACGGAAACCGGTCGAGAGGTTCCAGGAGCGGTGATGGTGGCCAACTGAACGCAGGCGAGGTCGAACCCAGCGTCGAGCCGACATCGTAATCAGGATGTCGTAATCAGGATAAAGAGAGCGCGATCGAGCTTAGCGCGCATTTTTCCCGCGGAAGCCGGAATTCAGACGGCTCGCTGTAGCTAACATCCGATAGCAACCCAGCTTTCCGAATCCACTTCCGACGCGCAGTTCTTCCTGTGCGACTCGCTTGTCTACGAGGAGGCAATGGCAAATACAAAGGTTTGGAGATTCCGGGCAAAGCTTGCGAAATCATCTGCGCGCCTGCCCGTAGTTTGGGCGCGTCATCGAGGGCTGCACGCGAACGACGTCTTCCTGGCTTCCTACCCGCGATCCGGGAATACCTGGCTGCGGTTTGTTCTGAGCGAGGCGCTGACCGGAAAGTCGATTGATTTCGATAATGTCGACAATTTCATTCCGGAATTGAAGTGGCATCGTGGGGCCGTGCCCATTCTCGAGAACCATGGCCGTTTGATCAAGACCCACGAACGCTGGCGTAAAGAGTACCGGAAGGCGATTTACATTATCCGGGATGTGCGCGATGTCGCTCTTTCCCAATATGCGCGCAGCGCCCAGCTCGGCATTGTCGATCCGAATCTCGATGAGTTTTTGCTCGCATTCCTGGAAGGCCGGGCTCAGGCTCATCCGTACGGCGCCTGGGCGCCGCATCTGCGCGCCTGGCTGGATGGCCCGCTGGCTCAGGAGGGAAAACTACTGGTGGTGAAGTTCGAAGATTTGCGGCGCAAGCCGGAGGAGCAGCTCACGCGGATGTTGGAGTTCGTCCACGGGCCGTCTGGGCCAGAGACGGTCAGCACCGCGCTGGCCAACAACTCGGTCGAACAGATGCGTGCCAAGGAAGAACGCTCGCGAAAGTTGTACCAGAGCACGACCGAAGTCGGACGGTTCGTGCGCAAGGGAGCGGTCCAGGGCTGGCGGACTTCTCTCTCTCCCGCGCAGCTGCAACTGTTCGAGCAGTATGCCGGACGGGAACTGGCTCGTGCCGGATATCCCAGCGCCTCCGAGGTGGCAAGCGCCGCCTCGGCTCCACTGCAGTCTGTGAGCAGTTGACGCACACTCCATAGCGAACAACGCCGGCGAGGCCGAGTTAGGTCCGCTGCGCCGAATAAGAAAACGCCGCTTCCGTTATTCGGGAAGCGGCGTTTTTGTGTTTGAGGGAACCGAGGATGGAAATGGGTGGGCCACCCCCCGCTATTAACTTGCTCTGGTTTGAGGGTCTCGCACCCCACCCTTCTGCGACCAAAGCGAAAAGGGTGGGGCACGCCTGGGGCTCCTGTGTTTCATATTTTCAGCCCCGCTCACTTCAGAACGTTCAAATATACAATCAGCCTGCGTTCGCTAGGGCTGACTCCAAGAGCGGGTACGGCGAGGTCAGGACGCCCGTCCCCGTTCAAGTCTCCGTCCACCAGGCAGCAATTGCGATTCCCGCCTAAGTAGGTCGTCTCCGACTTGAATCCTCCTTTGTCATTCCCGGCCAGGATAACCACATAGGCCGGCTGGGAAGAAACCGCGATATCCAGATTTCCATCCAAGTCGAAGTCGTCGATGACCGCATATCCAGGCTCTCGTACTGCCGTCGACGCGGAGTTGGTGAACGTACCATCGCCTTTACCCAGCCAGACGCTCACTGTAGTGCTGGTCAAAGCCACCAGATCCAGTTTGCCGTCATGGTTCAAGTCCGCGGCATAAATCTGATTGGCAGAGATGGCATTGGTAATCGGAGCGGAAAACTTTCCGTTGCCTTTCCCCAGCAATACCGAGACGGTTGTGCCCGTGATTGCGGCCACATCCAGTTTGCCGTCGTTGTTGAAGTCGCCGAGAATGAAGGTGGGGAAGGATGCATTCAAGGCGGTGGGAATGCCGCTTTGGAACGTGCCGTCGCCGTTGCCCAGCAGAATGCTGATGCCACCCTGGTCGGAGGCGGCCAGGTCGAGTTTGCCATCGTTGGTAAAGTCACCTGCCAGCACCAAATTGTGCTCGATGCCTTGATCGTAGGTAACGGGGTTTTGGAAGGTTCCATCTCCGTTGCCCAGGCAGACAACCACGCCGATGAAAGCGCCGCCATTAAATCCCACTCCGGCGATGTCGAGCTTGCCATCGTGGTTGAAGTCGCCCACGGTTGTGGCGTAGCAGCCCTTTGGATAAGGAATGGCCTCCTGGAAAGTGCCGTCGCCTTTTCCCAACGAAACTTCAGTGCTGAACACCAGGTCCTGCTTGTGGTCGTTGTTCACATCCGCGCCGATGTGAGTTCCGACGAAGTTGGCGAAAAGCTGGTCAGCTTGCGCGAGTTCGGTCTGGAAGCTGCCATCGCCGTTCCCGAGAATCACGCCTAGTGGGCCACTATAGGGACGAACTACCAAATCTGCGTTGCTGTTGTTGTCCAGGTCAAAGTCGCCGACTACTAGAAAAGCGCAGCAGTCGTCGGGGCCGGTATACCAGGTTTTTCCGATAGTGAAAGTACCGTTACCCTTATTGAAAAGTATAGTCACGTCAGAGTCGCCGCCGTTCAGTATGGCGAGATCCGGCGAGCCGTCGCCGTTGAAGTCGGCAACCTGGATTGCGGAACCAGCGGTTGCTCCGGTCACGTAGGGCGTGCCCGCATCGAACTTCCCAGTGCCATTGCCGAGGTGGACGCGAAGCACGTCGAAGTTGAGGCTGCCCGTGACCAGGTCGGGGATACCGTCGTGGTTCAAGTCCTCGACCGCCACGTTGCAGTTCCCGGCGGGAACCGGAATGGGCGCCTGGAATGTTCCGTTGCCCTTTCCGAGCAGTACATCTTTGCCGGTGGTCAGATCCAATTTTCCGTCTCCGTTGAAATCGGCGGCGGCGGTGCAATTGGACAGCGTGCCCGTGTTCGTGATGATGGGCGAGCCGAAGGTGCCGTCGCCTTTTCCAGGAAACACCGAGATATTGTTTGCCGACGATTGTAATGCCACGTCGATTTTTCCATGGCCGGTAAAGTCGCCGCTAGCGCCGCTGTAAAAAGATCCGGCAAAACTGGCCGTATACACCGTGGTCGTCTTAAAAGTGCCATCCCCGTTTCCGAGCATCACGCCGATGGCGGCTACACCCGTCACCGGATCGGACCCGGAAACGACGACATCGGGAAAGCCGTCGCCGTTGAAGTCGCCCAAGGTCAAGCTGTTCGGGTCGTTGAGGCCCGTGACCTGCGTATTCTTGAATGCCGAGAAAGCGCCTTTCCCGTCCCCAAGCGCAGCGACTACGTCAGTCGTTTCGCTAGAACCATCGAAATTGAGGCCGACGATGTCGGGCTTGCCATCGTGGTTCAGATCGGCTTTTAGCATGGCGGTGGTATTCAGCCCCTTGCCGTACTGCTTGAGCCGGTAGAATTGCGCATTGGCGCTGATCGGAAGCAGGGACAAAAGGAGGGTCACAACAACAGAACTTGTCACGCGCATGTTCAATCTCCTGGGTGAAGTGACGGGTTCATTCGAGGGCTCCCAGGTCGTGCCAAGGGAGGGGCGCGGCCAAACGCATACAGAGGAAATCCATTATATAGTTTTTGGCTGGAGGCAGAAAATACCGGGGAAAACTTGCATCCACAAAGGCACGCCCCGAATGACCCGGGGCGTGGCATTTCGCAGGTTGCTGGTAATTACTTTTTCGGAGGACGAACGGGGTGCTTGTCCTTGTAAATTTGCTTTGACAACTTGTTCTGCTGAGCGTTGACCTGGGCGCGCTCTTGAGCGGTCATGTGGCCGCCGTTGGCCTTGCGGTCTTGGGCGACCTCTTTGTTAATGGCACTTTCCTGGTTCTCCAGGTTGGCTGCCTGGCCGGCGTTCAGCTGGCCGTCCTTGACCCCTCGAGCAATGCGGTCTTGCTGGTTCTCCGCGCGCTTGCCCACTTCACTCGTGGGATTCTGATTCTGCGCGGCGCCATTGTGCTTGTCCTGATAAATCTCATTGGACAGTTGATTCTGCTGCTGCCGCAGAGTATTGCGGTCGGCCGTCGTCAGCTTGCCATTGTCCAGCGACCGCATGTCCTTTTCTTCATGATTAAGGTTGGACTCCTGCTTTTCCAGGGTGCTGGCTTCGCCCGCCGTCAGCTTGCCATTGGCAATGCCATTGGCGATGCGGTCTTGTTGGTTCTCCTTGTGCTGGTTGATGCTCGCCGCAGAGTTTGGCGCGGGCGCGTTGGCTTGCGCCGGGGTTGTGGTTTGGGCTGGGGTTGTCGTTTGGGCTGGGGCGGCGCCAGTTTGTGACGGCGCGCTGGAACTCTGTGCAACCGCAGGCAACAGCAAGGCCATCAAGGTTCCACTCAACAGAATCGTTTTCAGGGGGTTTTTCATCGCTCTTTATACCTCGTGGAGATTTAGTTTCTAGTTGTTGCTTACATGTTGCAACAACGAAATCAAACACAGCTTACCGCGAAAAGTTGCATCCGCCGGATAACTGCCCGGTTACACAAGGACATGTACCCAGTTCAGGACATACGAGGTAACAGACCGATACTCTAGCATGAATCAGCCAGCCGTGACAGGCGGACGGGCGAGCGAAATTTCGCTCTCAACTCACCACGAAAGATATTGCCTGAGATGGTACGCGACTTGGGCGTCGAGCCGAGCGTGGTTTCCTGTGAAGGCGTATTCGGGGTGGCATCAGACCTCATGGTTACCAAGACGTTACTTCGATCGGTTGGCGGCAAGGGATTCATTCCAAATCGCATAGAGCGTACCCCTAAGTTAGAAGTGAAGGCTTGGGCCGTGGGCAGTTGACGACCCCAATCTCCCGATAGAGTCGATCGTACAGGAGTCTATGCGCGGAAAATGTAGGCTGAAAACCTCTCGCAGATCAGTTTCAACTTGATTTTGTCTCAAACACAATTACTATAGTCCTGTCGTAAGCCTAGGTCAGCCGTTTCCCCCGCTAGAGTTTGAGCCTGGCCGCAAATAAGTAGCGAAGGCCTTCTGGGTACTGACGACGACCGCCCCCAGTATTTTGAAGCGGAGCAAGCATCCGAAGTAAACACACAACAACACAATAACAAAGGGAGTGCGACCAGAATGACCAAGCGATCAGTTTGTCTCGGTGCGTTTCTTATGCTGGTGTTCTTGCCCAGCTTTGGATTTCCAAATGGCGGGAATGCCCAGGACGGGCTTCAGCCAAGGTCGCAAACGGTCAATCCGTTGCAGCGGCGCAGCGCGGGCAAAGTCAGTCACGCGGCGGTCGCCAACTGGACGCGCATGATGCAAAGCCCAAGCGCACCGACCACCGCAATTGGGTTTTTGAGCGCCACGCAGACGCCAGCGGGCGGCGGCACTTTTCCCAGTTTTCCGGCGGTGACTGGCGACTTCAACGGCGACGGTTTCGTCGATGCCGCTGCCATCGTGAATACTTCCAAGAGCGCCACGCCGACCTACAACATTGCCGTGGAGTTGAATAACGGGAAGGGTGGCTTCACAACAGTTTTGACACCTACGGGTGCGGTTGAGCAAGATCCAATCTTCGCGGGCAACTTCAGCGGACATACAAACGGAGAGGACGATGTCTTAATCGTTCACCCGGCCGCTGCCGGGCTCACGACGACCATTGAAGCGTGGCTTAGCAACGGCGACGGAACGTTTACCTCTGCGGGTACATACCCGGCGACTAAGAACGGCTTCGTCTGGGCTTCGGTCGACGCCAGTGGAAACGTGACCGTTGCTGACGCCGCCAGCCCGAAAGGCAACATTTGCACACTGGCCAATGCTGGTAACGGGAAATTCCCTACGGAGCGTTGCAACCCCATCGTGGGAGCGCTGAATGCAGGCTCACCCAATGGCGTTCCCGGCAATCCAGTCGTTTTCGCGGACCTCAACGGAGACGGCTTCCCCGATTTCGCCGCTGCCTCGGCTGGCAATGGCAGCACGATCGCGCCCAACCAAATCGTGGTGTACCTCTGCAGTAGCTCTAGCAACCCTTGCACCAGTTATTCGTCGCCCACTCCGCTGGCGACTTCAGACAGCACCTATGACTCTTGCTACCTCGGCGGTGGCGACCTGAACGGTGATGGAAAAGATGAACTCATCAGCGCGAATTGCCTCGACAATAACATCATCATTTACGTCAACAGCGGTACCGGAACGTTCGCGACTGGCGTTTACTACGCCGTAGACAACAACCCCATCGGAGTTACCGTAGCCGATGTGAACAATGACGGCCACAATGACGTGGTTTCATCCTGCTCAAGGTCTGCCGATATCAAAGTGTCTCTCGGCAATGGCGACGGCACCGTACAGAATCCTTCTGTGGGTTACATCACAGGCGGGTCTCCGCTGGTGCCGCCGTTAGTCGCTGCTTTCCACGGTGATGCGACGAAACCGGACGTGGTCGTGCCTGACGACGAATTCAGCTTTGTCTATCTCGAAGGCTACGGAGACGGAAGCTTCCGCTCCGCGGTCAACTACTATTCACCGCCGGGAGTAGGTTTTGAAGCGCAGGCGGTAAACATTGCGAGCGGCGACTTTAACGGCGACGGCATCCCGGACTTTGTAATCGGCAATACCAACAGCCTGCTCAACACGGGCATAACCGTGTTCATTTCTAACGCGGATCGAACCACCCTGCAGCAGGGTGTTACCTACTACGACAGTTCGTTTGCCAAGTTCTCCTTGCAATACGTTGCCGTCGCCGATTTCGATGGCGACGGGATACAGGATATCGCGGCTACTGACAACTACAACGGTGTGGTCCAGGTCTTCACTGGAAACGGCAAGGGCTCGTTCACAACGTCGTCGGCCGCAGCCTACCCCACCGACAGCACCGCCTCCAATCCAGTCGGCCTGGTCGTGGGTGACTTCAATGGAGACGGCAAGCCGGACTTAGCCGTCGTCAACAACTATGGCAACCCAGCGTCCAGCGCCAAGGTCAGCATCCTGATTAACAACGGACATGGCTTCAACCCTGCGGTTACGTATGCACTCTCCAATGTCGCGACGGAGATTACGGCAGCCGACATCAATGGTGACGGCAAACTCGATCTCGTCGTGCCGCTTTATGGCGTTTGCCTGCCAGCGCCGCAATCATGCCCCAACCCCGGAAGCGCTGTCGCTGTACTTTTGGGCAATGGCAATGGCACATTTACCAGTAAGCCAGATTTCCAACTCGGGGCAACTTTCCTCGATCCGTATTACGCGGCTGTCGGAGATCTCAATGGCGATGGCAAAGTCGATCTGGCGGTTAGCATTGAGGACCAGAAGAACTTCCATCAGGGAATTGCGGTCGCGTTCGGCAATGGCGATGGAACCTTCAATCCCCCCACTCTACTCGCCAGCACCATGCAGAATCCGCTCCAGGACGTACCTCTTCCTGGCTACGTCAAGATCCTTGATTTCAACCAGGATGGCATTCCAGACATGGTTTACAGCAATTCGCAGTTTGCCACGGTGGGCATTTTGTACGGCTCAGGTGGCGGTAACTTCTACAACCCCGTTGAGTTCCCCGCAGATCGCTGGGCTTGGGGCTTGGCGACTGTCGATTTGAACGGAGACGGGGGAACCGACGTAGTGGTAAGTGGAAACTCGCTGGATTTCTCAGGTGTCGCCGTCCTGTTCAATAGCGGTGGAAGCAAAGCAACCCTGGCCTCTTCTACGAATCCGTCAACGCCGGGTGTCGCGACCACATTCACCGCGACCTTTGCCTCAATCGTGAAGGGTGTCACTGCGATTCCAACCGGCAAAGTCACGTTTAATGACGGAACCACGGCGCTCGGCTCCGCCACCCTCAACTCCACAGGGGTTGCGACCTTCAGCACAAGCACCTTGGCGGCCGGTACCCACAGCATTACGGCTCAATATAGCGGAGACATCAATTTCGTGCCCAGGACGTCAGCGGCTGTGAACCAGACGGTTCTCGCCTCGAGCTACGCTTTGACCGCCAACCCGGCCAGCCAAACGGTAAATCCTGGCAGCCCAGCAACCTACAAGATCACACTCACCCCAACCAATGGCTACAACGGGACGGTAAGCTTCCCAGCCACGGCCTGCGGCGCCCTGCCCTCGGGAGCGGCTTGCAGCTTCAGTCCGTCTTCGATCACCGGCAGCGGAAGCACGACGCTCACGATCACCACTACTGGTCCAACCGCAGCCTTGATCGCGCCGCCGAATTCGACGCCGCAGAAGCGTTCGTTGGATCTCTGGGCCAGCCTGAGCGGCTTGGGCCTGGTCGGCATGGTGCTAGTGGGAGACTGGAAGAGCCGTAATCGCCGCCGCCTGGGGATCGTGCTCGCCATACTCGCGGTGGTGTTCCTGATAACCCTGGTTGGTTGCGGGGGAGGGAGCAGCAGCACTACGCCGCCGCCGAGCGGCGGTACGCCAGCTGGTACTTCGACAGTACAGGTGACAGTGAAAGATACGACGGGCGCGTCGCCAAGCAATGGAGCGTTGAAGCTAACGCTTGTCGTAAACTAACAGAGCTGGCAAAAACGGATCTGTACAAACAGGCGGCCGGAGAACTTCCGGCCGCTCTCTCTTACCTCGGAAAAGCCGCGCTGTCTTGCACGCTTCTTCAATCTTGATTCTGGCGTGGAGATGCGGCAAAGTGGTTTAGCAGCAGGGTACGCATAAGATAGGTCGCTATGGAACTTCGAATCGAATCCCGGCAGTTAGGCGAGGTTTGCGTCCTCGCCCCGCAGGTTTTTCAAGACGAGCGCGGATTCTTCATGGAAGTTTTTCGTACAGATCAGTTCAAAGCCATGGGTCTGCCGTACGACTTCGTGCAAGACAATCATTCCGGCTCGGTGCGGGGCGTGTTGCGCGGCCTGCATTTCCAGTGGGAGCCTCCCATGGGAAAGCTGATGCGGGTAACTCGAGGCACGGCATTTCTGGTTGCGGTGGATATTCGCAAAGGATCTCCAACGCTGGGCAAATGGTTTGGTGCGGAGATTTCGGCGGAGAGTCACAAGCAGATTTGGGCGCCTGCCGGATTTGCCCGCGGATTCTGTGTGCTCTCCGACTACGCTGAGATTCAGTACAAATGCACCGGCATTTACAACAACAAGGGCGAGTCCGGGATCCGCTGGGACGATCCGGAGATCGGCGTCCAGTGGCCCATGCGCGATGTTCAGCTCTCCGAGAAGGACCGCAAGGCGCAGACTTTGAAAGAATGGCTGGCGCGGCCCGAGTCGGAGCATTTCAAATATTCTGAAGCACAAACCATGGTGGGAAGGTAACCAAATGAAAATTCTAATTGCGGGCGGAGCAGGCTACGTCGGGTCGGTGTTAGTGCCAAAGCTGCTGGATCGCGGCTACGAAGTCGACGTGCTCGACCTTTTCTGGTTCGGAAACCATTTGCCATCCGAAACCGGAATCATTCACAAAGACATTTTCGACATCACCGTACCCGATCTCCAGCAGTACCAGCAGGTAGTGTTTCTGGCGGGCCTGTCAAACGACCCGATGGCCGAGTACTCGCCCAGCGAGAACTTCATTTTCAACGCCGCCGCTCCCGCCTATCTCGCCTACGTTGCGAAAAAAGCCAAGGTGAAACGCTACGTCTACGCCAGTTCCTGCTCGGTTTACGGCTACACCGTCAATGAACTCTTTGACGAAACCCGGCCAGTCTCGTCCTTCTATCCCTACGGAATTTCCAAGCTGCAAGGTGAACAAGCGGCCATGAACCTGGTGGACGACGAGTTCTCCGTGATCTCGCTGCGCAAGGGAACCATCTCCGGCTACAGCCCGCGCATGCGCCTGGACTTGATCGTCAACACCATGTTCAAAAATGGCGTCCGCAACCGCGAAATCACGGTGAACAATCCGTCGATCTGGCGCCCGATCATGAGTATCGAAGACGCCACCAATGCCTATGTTCGTGCCATTGAAGCCAGCCAGAAGATCTCCGGCATTTTCAACATCGCTTCGGGAAACTACACGGTGGGCGAAGTCGGCGACCTGGTGAAAATGGCGATCGAGGAACAGCTCGGCATTCGCGTGCATCTGACCATCCATCACAAGACCGATTTCCGCAATTACAAAGTCAGCATCGAGAAGGCGGAGAATGTCCTCAGCTTCCACCCCAACCACAACGTCAAAGCCATCGTAAAAAACCTGATCGAGCATATGGACGATTTCAAAGACTGGGATAATCCGCAGTACTACAACATCGACACGCTGAAGTTGCTCTCGGCGAACAACGCCTTGCGCTCGCTGGCCGAGGTGGCTCGATGAAGGTTTTACTTATCGGAGCCAACGGACAACTTGGAACGGATATGAACCGCGTCTTCCGCGAGGCCGGCGATACCGTATTCCCATACGTTCACGCGCAACTGGATGTTTGCTCGGAATCGCGAGTAGCAGAAGTTCTCGCCGAAACCACGCCCGACGTCGTGCTCAATACCGCGGCCTATCACCGGGTGGAAGAGTGCGAGAAAAAGTCGGAGTTAGCATTTCAGGTAAACGGCACGGCGGCGATGAATCTGGCGATTGCCTGCCAAAAAGCCGGCGCGACTTTGGTCCACTTCAGCACCGACTACGTTTTCGGCGGCTATGAGAAGCACACTCCCTACGAAGAAACCGATCGCCCCGCCCCGCTGAACGTCTACGGCTCCTCCAAAGTTCTCGGAGAATACCTGATTCCCGATTACACCGATCGCTACTTCATCCTCAGAGTCTGCGGCCTCTACGGAGTCGCAGGCAGCAGCGGCAAAGGCGGCAACTTCGTCGAGACCATGCTGAAAAAGGGCGTGGCCGGAGACGCCATCCGCGTCGTGGATGACCAGGTTCTCACTCCGACCTACACGGTCGATCTTGCGGAAGCCGTGCGTAAGCTGGTTCTGACGGGAAAATTCGGGCTGTACCACCTGAGCTCGGAAGGCGAGTGCTCCTGGTACGAATTCACCCGCCACATTTTCGAAAGTGCCGGCATCCAGGCAAAACTGTCGCCAGTAAAAAGCACCGAATTCGCCAGCCCGGTAAAGCGGCCATCGTATTCCGTGCTAAGCAAAGCGAAAGTGCGAGCGCTAGGCGTGTCGCTGCCAACCTGGAAAGACGCATTGCCGCGCTACCTGAAACAGCGGGCAGAAAAATCTTCGCCAACGCCCGTGCACGTCACGGCGTAGCAGGCCGCTCAGAGACTCGGGTGGCGCAGCGCTTTCCAGCGCTGCGATCAAAAAGCCAAAGATTCACCCAGGCCCCGCAGGGAACCAGCGCTGCCACTCGACGTTTTCTTAGCCCCACCCGCCGATCCGGCTCGGAACACTCCCATGCTGCTCCTCGACCCAGTTGAGGCGTAGAATGTTGACGCACGAGCGCGCACCCCTGAGCCCGCGCGGTTTTTCACTGACCAGGCAACAGTCGGAGGAATCTATGTCACACAAGAAGAGTTTGGCGAGCTTAAGCAAAGCCCTGCTCGTTCTTGTCATGGTTCTTCTGGTGACAGCGCCAAGCGCGTGGGCACAAGGCAGATTCAAGTTGCTTCATGAGTTCAAGGAGGGCGAGGGCGGAGAGTTCCCGTTGGCCGGTGTGATCTTCGACACCGCCGGAAACCTTTATGGAACGACGTACAACGGTGGCGCTTCCGGCGACGGCATCGTCTTCAGACTAACCCCAAGGTCAGGCGGAAGCTGGAAAGCAAATGTCCTTTACAGCTTCTGCGCCCTCACCAACTGCGCCGACGGAGCGAATCCCCACGGCAGCTTGGTCTTTGACGCGGCAGGAAATCTCTACGGTACCACGGTGCAAGGCGGAGACCTCAGCGCCTGTCAGCCCGGCTGCGGCGTCGTCTTTAAGCTGACGCCCCGCCAGGACGGGAGATGGAAGGAGGGCGTGCTGCGCAGCTTCACCGGGGGCAGTGATGGAATCTTTCCTGAAGCCGGCTTAATCTCCGACAAAGCAGGAAACCTCTACGGCACAACTTATGGGGGTGGCAACGCTGGAGCCGGAACGGTCTTTCAGCTAGTGCCGAAGCCTGATGGCAGCTGGGCCGAGACCGTGTTGTATAGCTTCTGCCCCCTCAAGTCGACCTGCCCCGACGGAGCCGCCCCAATTGCCGGACTCATCCTCGACAACGAGGGAAATCTCTACGGGACGACCTCCCAGGGGGGCAGTGGCGGCTGGCACAAACAAGGCTGGGGCGCCGTCTTCCGGCTAGCGCCGAAGGGGAACGGCAACTGGACCGAAAGCTTGTTGTACAGCTTTTGCTCGCTGCCGTATTGTCGTGACGGATATGAGCCCGCCTCCCGCGTAGTGTTTGACCAGGCGGGAAATCTCTACGGGACGACGTTCAGGGGTGGCGATCCCAACTGCAACGGCGTCGGATGCGGGACCGTGTTCGAGTTGACGCCGAACGCGGACGGAAGTTGGAAAGAGAAGGTGCTGCGCTCCTTCGAACGCGAGGACGGTTGGCAACCGACTGCGGATCTGATCCTCGACGGGGCAGGAGATCTTTATGGCACGACGTACAATGGTGGCAGTCTCAGCCACTGCAGCCGTATCGGCTGTGGCGTTGTCTTCAAGCTCACGCCCAACTTGGAGGGCGGATGGAACGAAACAGTGCTCCACTACTTCGCGGACGATGCAGGGGGAGCCCTTCCCTATACTGGCCTGATCTTCGACACAGCAGGGAATCTCTACGGGGCGACTCGCGGCGACGGCACCACGACCTTCGGCTCGGTGTTTGAGATCACGCCGTAGTAAAGGTGGACCGGGACCACCCTTGGGTAGCCGATCTTCGACTCGAGTCAACGCTCGTTCATGTTTTCTGAGACGGAGACGATCTGGTCAAAAGCCGATCAACCGACAAGGCGCCCGATCCCTTAACCAAAATGACCAATCCCAGCGCAATGACTACAAGGTGATACTCGATTCCTTCGCCTCGTTGCTCCCCACTCCAGTTCATGAAGAACCCGTTCTTGATATGCAGAGTGAAGATGGCTACCAGCATCTTGCCGATGATTCCGAGAGCCGCGATCCGGCTTAGGAAGCCAGCCATCAGCGCCAGGCCGCCGAAGAATTCGGCAGAGATTGCGAGAATCGCCACGGGTGCGGAAAAACCCATTTGGCTGTACAGATCGACTGTGCCGTTGAAGCCACGTCCGCCGAACAGGCCCAGCAACTTCTGCGCGCCGTGCGCAAAAAACACAACCCCGAGGACGAAACGAGCAACCGTCAATGTGAAGTCATTCGTGGTGGACATAACTCTGTGGAACATGGTGGTCCTCCTGATTTCGCCTTATGGGGAAGCCCCAATCTGGAGCGCGTCAGATACGCTCATTTTCCCCTTGGCGCAGAAGAATACACCGAGATACGCACAAGCCAAAGCGACGCTCGACGACGTCTTTAGCTGCAAGACACCGCGGCTTGCCGCTGCGTGCTGGCATCAGGGATATGAGAAAAGGGCAGTCACCATCGCCCGTCCGCGAGCATCACAGCAGGTGGGAGACTGCGCAACTTTAATCGCGCATCCGGGTTTTTAATCCAGTTAAAGTGAGAGGATATTTGTGTGCACTCGTCGCGCATTGTAAGTTAGAAGCATTCAGCTTCACGGGCTTCGGATATTGAATAAGTAAAACTCCGAAACCTGTTTTTCTTACCAAGGCGAGCATTGTCAGAAGGGAATTGGAATGGCACGAAAGAACGTCCTGTGGTTGCCGTTTTGTCTGATGGCTTTGGCTATAGGCCTATTCATGGCGCTAAATGCCTGCGGAGGTGGCTCAACGTCGTCCACCACACCCCCGCCCGTGCAATCCAAAATTCAGCACGTGGTAATTATTTTCCAGGAGAATCGTACTCCGGACAATCTCTTTCAAGATCCCAAGTTGGTGGCGGCTGGCGCCGATATTGCCGCCAGTGGCAAAAACCACTTAGGTCAGGTCATTGCGCTTACGCCCACCACGCTCCAGACCGACTACGATCTTGGGCACTCGCATCCATCGTTTACCGTGTCCTACAACAAGGGCGGGATGGACGGGTTCGACCTGAACAACGTTTCCTGCGCCGTGGGTGCAAAGGACTGTCCCCGACCAAACATGCCCTATCAATACATTAATCCTTCGGAGGTGGGCCCATACTTCGAGCTGGCGGAGACTTACACCTTTGGCGATCGCATGTTTCAAACTAACCAGGGACCAAGCTTTCCGGCCCATCAATTCATTATCTCCGGTACCTCCGCCCCGACTGCGACCAGCAACTTGTTTGCCGCAGAAAATCCGGAGCTTGGTCCAGATCCCTTTAACAATGCGGGTTGCATAGCCCCGCTAGAGGAAAGAGTGAAACTGATCGATCCCAGCGGCAGTGAGGCTCAAGAAATCTACCCCTGCTTCGATCATCCAACTTTGACCGACGTTTTCAACGCCGCCAAAATCAGTTGGCGTTATTACGCGCCTTTGCCCGGCATTATCTGGAACGCTCCCACCGCGATCCAGCACATGTGCGTGCCGAATTCGACCAACACGAGTTGTACCGGGTCCGACTGGACCAACAATGTGGTCTTGACACCAGCGCAAGTATTGAATGACGTCTCCGGCAGCACTCTGGCAACCGTGAACTGGGTGATTCCCACCGGGCAAAATTCCGATCATCCCCTCAGCAATGACGGCGGGGGACCGTCGTGGGTAGCCTCGGTGGTAAACGCCATTGGCAACAGCCAATACTGGGCAAACACAGCGATCATCATCACCTGGGATGATTGGGGAGGCTGGTACGACCACGTCGCTCCTCCCTCCATCATCAACTCCTATGAGTACGGGTTTCGCGTCCCCTTGATCGTGGTGTCGCCTTACGCCAAGCCGGCATTCATTTCGCACCAGTTCAATGATTTTGGCAGCATCCTGAAGTTCATTGAAGGGACCTTCGGATTGCCCCAAGTGGCCCCAGGAGCTTCGCCCCCGTATGCGGATGCGCTGAGCACCAGTGGCGATCTGTCAGACTGTTTCAACTTCAACCAAACGCCGCTCACTTTCAAGACGATAAATGCTCCGCTCAAAGCGCAGTTTTTCCTCAACGATAAGCGCGAACCCTTACCTCCGGACGACGATTAGCCGCCGGAAATACGGCGTTGCGCGGGCCCGGAGATGATCGTACCTCGATTCAGATGGTGACTTTCGTAACCAACCAATGCGGCCAGGGCTTGCGGCATTGGGTGATTGCGGCCATCTTCGTTCGCAACTAGGTTCCCGGCTAGAGTCTTCCTCATACTGGCTCCCTGGTTAACATTGACAACCCGGCGGACCCAAGAGCAGAATGAATCCAAGTTAAGGCTGGGTGCCCGTTTCCATGTACCGTATCCAGTTCCCCTCCAAATTACAGCACTTCAGAGAGCATCAATTTTGCGAAAAACAATGAAACCTTCCATCCTGGTCTTCCTGCTGCCATTTCTGATTTGTGCATTTACCCTAGCCCAAAAAGTCAAATCATTTGAGGGCATCGACGCTTCCCAAGTCCGCGGTCCATCACACGATGTCGACCCGAACGGTGCCGTGGGCACGAAGCAGTACATGGAATGGACCAACGTCAATTTTCAAGCTTACGACAAGGTAAGCCCCAATGCCCCGGTGTGGGCCACCCCCCAGCCGGGTATTCTGCCGTTTCAGCAAAATAATATGCAGAATTGCCAGAATGTCGGTGGCGATGGCATCATCACCTTCGACCGTCTGGCCTCGCGCTGGGTCATCGCCCTACGCTCCAGCCCGGGTTCAAACACCTATTACTACTGCGTCGCGATTTCCAATACTGATGATCTGCGATCCAGCACACTGGCCTGGTACACCTACCAATTCCCTCTGAACCCGGTTCTCGGAGTAAACTCCCTGGGCCACGCGTATTGGCCCGACTGGCCGAAGTTCGGTACCTGGGCGGATGCGTATTATGTCAATTTTGATTTGAACGATGTCGACCGCAATTATCTGGAAATCGGGATCGTCGTTTGTGCGCTCGACCGCACTAACATGATTGCCGGAAACACCCCGAATCCCATGCAGTGCTTCAGCGATCCCAACCCGATCCCAACCCACGGTTCGATGTATCTCAAGCACAGCTTGATCCCCGCTGACATCGAAGGTGTGGTCGCGCCACCCACGGGTCGCGATGAGTATCTGGTGAGCATCCAGAA
Source organism: uncultured Acidobacteriota bacterium (assembly GCA_963832245.1). Taxonomy (GTDB): domain Bacteria; phylum Acidobacteriota; class Terriglobia; order Terriglobales; family Acidobacteriaceae; genus JABDBE01. The sequence goes on along the minus strand of CAWHTG010000001.1, from coordinate 193,775 downwards.
TCCGCCGGCGGACGGAAAAACCAAGACCTCCAGTACGATTAACCTGTGGAATTTTCACGTGGATTGGGTGAACCCGTCGAATTCAACCTTCGCCCATTCGGCGCTTTCTGTAACTCCGTACACCCCGGGTTGCTATAGCGTCACCAATACGCCGAATACTTATTGCATTCCCGAAAGCTCGACCAACCAAACCAAGCTCTACGTGGACTCCGTGGGCGACCGGCTGATGCCGCGCTTTGCCTACCGGAATTTTGACACCTATGAGTCGTTCCTGGTGAGCCATACCGTGCAAGCGGTAGCCACCAACAAGCAAACCGGAATCCGCTGGTACGAGCTTCGCGGCAGTGGGACGCCTGCCGTCTTCCAAAGCGGCACCATCAACCCCTCGACCTTCTACAAGCTATATCGATTCATGCCCAGCATTGCTCAAGACCATACCGGGAACGCCGCAGTCGGCTACAACATATCGAGCTTTTCTACGCATCCCGGGATTCGGGCATCGTGGTGGAATCTGCCCAACCAGAGCGCGCCCGCAGAGTTGGGAATATTCGCCGGCGGAGGGGACGAGGAGAACGCCAGAAATTGGGGAGATTACTCCAGCCTGACCGTGGATCCCGTTGACGATTGTACGTTTTGGTACGTAACCCAGTACTTCGCCCAGAACGAGACCGGAAATCAGACCACCTGGAACACAAGAATCGCCAATTTCAAGCTCTCAACCTGCACCGCAAAGTAGGGAAGAATCTGTCCCCCACGTGGCTGGCCCACCTTTACGGGAAAGGTGGGGACTCATGCTGCCGACCCCGAGATTTTGATTTTGGCTTTGCCCCACTGATCGATTCCCACCGCGCCGTCTTCCCCGAAAGCATAACTCCGATAGCTGCTCCAGGGCCACTGCTCCGCTTCCTGCACCAACCCTCGCGCCACTGGATTCCGGTGTGCAACCAGGCGCCCGTTGAGAATCGCCGGAGACATGCGTAAAATCCTCTGCACTGCTGGGGCAGGATAGAAGGTTGGTCTGAACTACTTGCATGCTGTGGGTCGTGCGCCCCTGGTCACCGCTTTCGATCCTTCGGCATTTCACTGGAGGATGCAATGCAATCGAAACTCGTTTCCGCGCTCGCCAATGCTTTCGCGTTTATCGCTATAACCTTTGCTCTGACAGCCTACGCATCGGCGGCCAGCCATGAGAAGGTTTTGACGTTCTTCGATCCTACCCGGGGAACTTACCCCACGGCAGAGTTGGTCTTCGATACAGCCGGGAACCTTTACGGTACGACCACGGATGGGGGAATCTATGGTCTCGGTACGGTGTTCGAACTGCAACCCACTTCCAGCGGTGGCTGGAAAACCGTGGTGCTGCACAACTTTTCCGGCGGCGCGGACGGCCTGGTACCTGCTGGCCCGCTCGTCATTGACAGTGCCGGCAATCTTTACGGCACGACCTCCCAAGGGGGTGCCAGCTCTTGCAATTACGATTGCGGCACGGTCTTTGAACTGAGCCCGTCTAATGGGAGTTGGAAAAAGAGCGTGATTTATGCCTTCAAGGGGAGCGATGGCAGCTTTCCCGGGGCTGGCCTTGTGTTCGATAGCATGGGCAATCTCTACGGCACGACTTCTGCGGGAGGCAGTAACGGGGACAGCGGAACCGTGTTCGAGTTGATGCCGGCCAATGGCGGTTGGACGGAAACCGTGCTTCACTCGTTCGGCTCGTTCAACGGCGACGGGCTTAATCCACGGGCCACCTTGATCTTCGACAGTGCCGGGAATCTTTACGGTACGACCCCAAATGGAGGAGTTAGATCGCATGGCACGGTTTTCAAGTTGTCGCCTGGCTCCGGGGGCTGGACCGAAACGGTGATCCACAATTTTTGGGTTATGGCGTCAAATCCGCAAGCTGGAGTGGTATTTGACAACGCTGGCAATCTTTACGGTACGACGCTCAGTGGTGGTCGAAACGGCTTTGGTACGGTGTTCGAGCTATCGCCCAATGGGAGCGGTTGGATTAAGAAGAACATCCATCAATTCTCCAATAGCGTGGACGGAGGCAAGCCATTCGCCCGCCTGGCATTCGCAGGTGGAAACCTGTACGGCACGACCTCCAGCGGCGGCGCGGTCGGAGTCGGGGTCGTTTTCGAGTTGAAGCCCGCTTCAGGCGGCGGCTGGCAGGAGACCGTGCTTCATGCTTTCCAGGCGGGCAATGACGGAGCGGATCCGTACGCTGGAGTAATCCTGGACAAGCTGGGTAATCTCTATGGCACAACCATGGATGGCGGGCGCCTTGGGCAGGGCACGGTTTTCGAGGTTAGCCCATAAGCTTCACAGTTCCCGTTTTTGAAACTCTCGAACCCGCACCCTTAAGCTATTTACACAAGCTGCGTGGCATCACCGGGAGCTATCCCGGCGGCATCCGCCTGCATTAAAAACGGTTGAGAACGCCCGGGGAGATCACGTAGGTCCCGAGTCACAGATTCCCAATCTGGGAACCAACTCCGCGGACCGTCCCATTTCTTCTTGATTTCACTCCATCGTTTCTGATAATATAACGCCTTCTAGAATATCTAGAAGATAATCAGTTCTTTGACAACCAGACATGGATGCCACCCCGGCTCGGTGAGTTTATTCCCAAGAAGGAATCCACTCATCTGGACGGAGCGACTAACTCCAATGTCCTTAATATTTTGCCTGTAACTACCTTAAGAACCATAGATCTGGAAGGCAAGAAAAATTCCAGCCCTTTGTTTTCTAGATTTTGCGGCAAACGGAGCGTTTTTTTTTGAGGATATTGTGCACCATAAGATGTGCAACCAGAAACCGCGTCCTAACTTTAAGCCCGGCGCTCCATGGTCCCACCGTTGGCGTAATACTCCGCGTATCCCGGTTCCAGCCGGCGGCCCTTGTCGCTGAAAATCCGGAAGTGTGCCAGGCCGAATCGCTGCAAAGCAAATTGCAAGGTGGTGCTCAGCACTCCGACGCCGTACTTCACGCTGCGCCTGAAGTTGATGGAGGAGGCATCGTCAAAATACTTGGTCGGACAGGATACTTCGCCGAGGCGGGAACCGAAATGCACACACTGCGCCAGCATCTGGTTGTCGAAGACGAAGTCGTCGGAGTTCTCGAGCAGTGGCAGGCGGGTGAGCACTTCGCGACTGAAGGCTCGATACCCACTGTGATATTCGGAGAGCTTGACCCGCAAGAAGAAGTTCTCGAACGCGGTCAGAAAACGATTGGCAACGTATTTCCAGAGAGGCATGCCGCCGCGCAGGGCCTGCCCTCCAAGAATGCGCGAGCCCAACACCACGTCATAGACGTCATATGCCACCATGCTGGCCATGGCCGTAACCAGAAGCGGCGTGTACTGGTAGTCGGGATGCAGCATGATGACCACGTCCGCACCCGCCGCCAGCGCTTCGCGATAGCACGTCTGCTGGTTGCGTCCGTAGCCATAATTTGCGTTGTGCACAAAGAACTGCAACCCCAGCTGCTTGGCGACTTCAACGGTGCGGTCTGAACTGTGATCATCCACCAGGATGCGAATGTCCACCAGATCCGGCAGCTCACGCACCGTCGCCTCCAGAGTCTTCTCCGCGTTATAGGCGGGCAACACCACCGCGATGCGTTTGCCGTTTATCATTCGTTGCCTCTAGCTTATCGTAACCTTGTGGAATGTGTCGCCGTTGCGGGCGGAGGCAAGTGCACCTGGACTGGAAGCTGCCAGTAAGTACCGGCCGCGTCGCGGAAGATGTAGATAGAACTACTTTCCTCTTTTCTGCATCCACTTCCACGCGGTCGAGACGCTGTCGCGCAACGAGCGTGTGGCCTTCCATTTCAGAAGTTGCTGTGCGCGCTTGGGATCGGCCACCAGGGCGGGCGGATCGCCGGGACGGCGCGGCACAACCTTGTGAGGCACTTTCTTACCAGTCACTTCCTCGACCGTAGCGATTACTTCCTTCACCGAAGACCCTTCCCCGGTACCCAGATTAACCGTTAAGGACGGATTCCCCGCCAACAGATGCTGCAAAGCTTTCACATGCGCTTCGGCCAGGTCTATTACATTCGTGTAATCACGGATACAAGTGCCGTCCGGAGTAGGATAGTCGGTGCCATAGACTTGAAGCTCGCCACCGAATCCAGCCGCGGCGCGCAAGGTCAGCGGGATCAGGTGAGGCTCGGGCTCGTGCGATTCACCAATCTCGCCGCTTTCGTCGGCCCCAGCCGCGTTGAAGTACCTGAGGCTGGCATACTTCAGCCCGTACGCGGTGTCATAGGCTCCCATTGCCTGCTCAAAAAAAAGCTTGGAAACTCCGTAGGGATTAACCGGCACCCGCGGATCGTCCTCGGTGATCGGCATCTTAGTTGGAGCGCCGTACACCGAGCAGGTGGAAGAAAAGATAAGAGTGTTCTTGCCCACATCCAGCATCGTGTTCAAGAGGGCAAGCCCGCCTTCCACGTTATTGCGCCAATACTTCCGCGGATTGACTACCGATTCCCCAACGTAATGATTGGCGGCAAAATACATTACGGCGTCCGACTGCTTGACGACCTCCGCAAGCTTCTTGGTATCGTGAATATCGCCAATGACCAAAGGGAACCCCTTGGCCAGGAAATCGAAGCCGGTGGACAAATTGTCGTAAATTACGACGTCGTTTCCCTCTCGTTTCAGCACGCGCGCGGTCTGACTTCCGATATAACCTGCTCCGCCGACTACCAGGATTTGCACCTAACCCCCCTTATCCGCGAAAACTAATGTATCTCGAAATGGAGGCCGGGCGTCCCGTCCGGCTGGACCCCGCGGCTCCGCCCAGGCGAGGCACACGAGACGCCCGTCCTCCATCAAAATCGCGCATCTTAAGGCGAGAAGAATAACGTACGCACAACATGGCGTCAATTGCGCCGGGCTTCGTCCAGTCTGAAGGAGGTTTGACATTCGCCGTTTTCACGACGAGATGCTCGACGGCGGAACACTCCCGCTCGACCTTCTTGAAGCCCGCACAGACAAATGGATTGCACAACAAAAATCAAACTGAGGTCGGACGCTCTAGAAGTTCGTGGTAAACCGGAGGCTGTAGCTGCGCGGGGGAGCGATGCTATTTCCGGAAAACAAGCCGGCGAAGTTGATCACATTCAGACGGTTGTTGAGATTCTGAACGTCGGCTTGCAGCCGCATGCTGAGTTTGTCTTTCTTCCAGAGATCGGCTCCGGCGGAAGCGTCAACGGAAAGCGAAGGCCGCAAGCGGCCTAAGGCGAGATTTACGCGATTAACGATCGCTTGGCCGTACTGGGCTACGGCTTGTTGTTCCGTTCCATCGAATTCCACCGGGAGACCGCTTCCGTACTCGCCGCCCAGTGCCACCCACACCCGATCCACGAGTTGATAGCGAAAGCGAGTCCGCACGGTATTGCGCTGATCTTGAGTAACCCATAGGCGTCCCTGCGTCTGGCTGAGGGCGGTGCCGGCGGCATCCCCAAGAAACAGACCTCCGGTCACCGGAAGATACGCCGCGCCGACCATGTAGGAATAGCTCACAAATCCGGACAGACGTCCCCAGTGCGGGATGTCGAGTTTCCCTTCGGCTCCGTAAATGTTCGCCTTACGAAAAGCGATGGGGAAGCTGACGGCAGTGTCGAGCAACTGGTCATCGTCGGCAAAGTTATTCACGTTTCGGTTGAAGCCATTAACATCCAACCTGAGTTTTTGAAAAAAGACCTTTGTCAACCCGACCTCATAATAATTGCCGTGCGAGGGTTCGACGGGTAAACGCAGAACCTCGGGATTCAAGGAAACGACGGCCGGGGAACTCGACAGCAGGATGTTTTCAAAGTCGGGAGTTTGAAAAACTCGGTCGTAGGAAGCATGCAGCACCAACTCAGCCGAATGGAAATAGCGCGAGAGTCCCAAGCGCGGACTCACCGCGTTCTGGTTTACTAAGAGTTGATAGTGATCCCAGCGAAGACCCGCGCTGATTGTCCAATTGCCCAGGCGGATGAGATCCTGCACAAAGGCGGACTGCTCAAGGCTCGGCCGAGTTTCGGCGAAGGCAAACGTGGGTGGCGTGCCGGGATCGAATTGGGTGAAGTTTGTGATTACATCGCTGAACTGCTCGCGAACAAACGTGGAGTCGGACTCGATGCCAGCTTTCCACTCCTGACTGCTGTGGTGGATTGAAATCGTCCCCTTAAAGTAACCTTCTCGAAAACCGTTCTGCTGGAAGGCCAGGATGGGCGTCGAAAACGGGTTCGACGACAGCCCCTCCGAATCATCTCTGACCATTCCGTGGACATCGCCCACAACGTTCGGCGAGAACAGGTGCTGGTAAGAGGCGATCCCCATGGTTTCAAAATTATTCCTATCCTGCCGCTGACCCGCTGCTTCTTGAACCTGTTCGTTGGGCACAAGAAAACGGGAGAGTTCGTGGCGCAGAGAAAAAGACAAGTGGTCGTGATTGGCGAAATCCCGCTCATAGCTCCCGCCGAAATCGCCGGTGGTGCCGTTGTTTGTGAAGTTCTGCCGCACCGGAGGATTCAAATAGCGATCGGTCATCGCCCCCTGAGCGCTTATCCCCAGCGTATTCTTTCCCCACCCGTACTGTGTCAGAAGGTAACCGTCCCCAGTCGCGAAACTGCCGCCTGCCAACACAGCTTCGCTGTGAAGGCCCGCCCCAGAATCTTTGCTCGTGACCATCTCGACTACGCCGCCCATTTTTCTTCCATACTCCGCCGGAATACCCGCCGTGTAGATACTCATCGACTGCACGTCATCCGCTTCAATTTCAGGTCCAAAACTCGGCGAGCGGTTGTCGGTAAGCGGAATCCCGTCAACCACAAGCTGCGTTTGATATTCGGAGCCACGCGGGTGCAAAACGGCATTCCCCTCATAGAGCCAGCCGGGTTGCGAATTGACCAGATCCTGCACCGACCGGCCGGGTAGGGAGGTCGTTCTATCGGCAATCGTGTCCTTGCCGATTCGATTGATGGTGCCAGAGCGATGCGGATCGATCAGCGTGTCGGCATCATTAACGGTCACGGAAGTACTCAGCGGCGCGATTCTGAGGGTAACGTGATATTCAGCCGGGATTGCCGAGCGAATTTCGACCGAGTCCGAGAAGGGCGCGAAACCGTCGCGCTGCACTTCGAGTCGGTACACTCCGAAAGGAAGCAGCTTGGCGACGAGATTTCCGCTGTCGTCCGTAACCAAGGTTTTCCGGACCTGGTTGACCTCGCTGACCAGTTGCACGGAACTCTTCACGCCCAGGCCAGCCGGATCGGTGACCTTGAGCCGCAATTCTCCGCTGTTGCTTTGCGCATAAAGCGGCACGGCCCAAAGAAGAAGGATGAGACAGCTCTTCATGGCACGCACTTCCCAGGGCGAATTCTCGATACTGCACAAATTAAGCGCTCCGCGTGCCACTAAACGCAATTCCGGTTGCGGCTTCAGTCAACGCTTTTCCCAATTTCGCGGAGATGCTGTTCTTCGGTGAGGTGGCTAATTAACATCATTCGGCAAACTCTAATCCTCGATCTCCTCCGTGTTCGAAGCCTTCTCCGGTCTCAGAAGCGGGAACAGAATCACGTCGCGGATGGTATGAGAATCTGTCAGTAGCATTGCCAGACGGTCCACACCCACGCCGACGCCGCCGGCCGGCGGCATGCCGTAGGAGAGTGCCCGAATGTAATCTTCATCCATCTGATGAGCCTCCTCGTCACCGCGCTCGCGTTCCTTAAGTTGCTGTTCGAAACGGCGGCGCTGGTCCTCGGGATCGTTCAGTTCGCTGAAGCCATTCGCAATTTCCATTTTTCCGGCGAAGATCTCCCAACGCTCGGTCCAGTCGGGTTCGTCCGCTTTTTGCTTGGAAAGCGGCGAGATCGCGGTAGGGAACTCGTAAATGATCGTCGGCTGAATCAAGTGCTCTTCGGCTGCTGCGTCAAACAGGTTTGCGATCGTCTTCCCGACGGGCTCGTTGGGATCGTACGCGATGTGGGCGTGCGCGGTGTTGAAGCGCGCCACGAGCGCTTTCACCGAATCGTGAGAACTGAAGTCTGATATCCCCGGCTTGGCCCCCGCCGCTTCTGGCCAATAGTGAATGATGGCCTCGCGCATGGTCATGCGCCGCCAATTCGATCCAGCCCAGTCGATTTCGTGCTCGCCCCACTTGGATTTCGTTGTGCCGTTAACGTCAACCGCTGCCTGCTCGATCAACTGCTGCGTCAGATCCATCACTCCGCGATAATCGGTATAAGCCTGGTAAAACTCGAGCATGGTGAACTCGGGATTCCAGCGCCATCCCAGACCTTCATTCCGGAAGTTGCGGTTGATTTCGTACACGCGGTCGAATCCGCCGACGGTCAGGCGCTTAAGATAAAGCTCCGGCGCGATGCGCAGATACAGATCCATATCGAGCGTGTTGTGATGGGTGACAAACGGCTTGGCGACCGCGCCGCCCGCAATCTGCTGCATCATGGGAGTTTCGACCTCGATGAAATCATGCGCATCGAGGAATCGTCGCATGGATTGCACCAGCCTGCTGCGCTTCAGAAATACCGCGCGCACGTCCGGGTTCATGACTAGGTCGACATAGCGCTGCCGATAGCGGAGCTCGACGTCGGTCAGGCCATGCCACTTTTCCGGCAGCGGCAACAGGTCTTTTGATAGAAAAGTAATTTCCTCAACGTGAACGCTGAGTTCACCGGTGCGGGTTCGGAATAAATATCCGCTTACTCCAACGTGGTCTCCGAGGTCGAGCAACCTGTAAAGCTCAAACCCCTTTTCGCCGACCGCATCCTTCTTCACGTAGATCTGCAGCTTCTGTCCGCCTTGCTGCAGATGCGCGAACCCAGCTTTCCCCATCAAGCGGATGGCCATGATGCGTCCGGCAATCCGCACATCGACTCGCGGATTTTCCAATTCCTCAGCCGACTTTTGCGAGTACTGCGCCAGAATCGCGGGGATGGTATGAGTGAACGCGTACTTGGTCGGATACGTCCGCTGCCCCAGCGCTTCAATCTGCTTCAGCTTGTCGCACCGCAGTTTGTAAATGTTCTCGTCGAGTGCCAATGGGTTCCTTTGTTTGTTTTGCGCCGAACGAATCAGTGATTATAAATAATCACAGTGAGACCAACGTGGAAGGCCCGCGAAATGTCACACGCAGCTTGGGCCCGTGTTCTTAAGTTTGCGTGCTAGGAAATTTCCGATTGCATATGCGGTGGACATCAAGAAAAGCAACGTCGTGTCCAGTTGGCTGCGTCTGGATTCAAGCAAGGGGCTCCAGAAGAAGTGGCGCCAACGAGATTCCATCATCACGGAACTGGACTGGTACGAAGCGAGACTAAGCAGCAGCAAGAGTGTCGGAAGAATCCATACCAACATTGCACTTTTGTCGCCCCAGAATGAGCCTTTTTTCCTCGCAATCGCGAAGCCGACGACAAGCGCCACGATACTCTGGATCGGGAAGAACGGAATCATCAGGGGAAGGTCGTGCCTGAGAGCGTAGGGCGAAAGGGACGCTAAGAGTGCCGGTTTGAATGCGTAAAATAACATCGCGGCAGTCATGCCGACGCCCAAAGTTGAGATTGTGAGATGCCCAAAGAAAAATATTGCCGCCCGAAAAAGCCGCAATGAGGAATCATTGAAAAACTCGCTCTGCACTTCTGCGTCTTCCAGGTTGTGAGCTTCGATATCTTGATCTGTTAGGCTTCGCCGGTCCAATTCATCCTGCAGCAGAGCGGCTGCGTCAGGCGTAAGGGACGAGGCTTCGCTGGCAAGTTTCAGTAGCTCGTCCGTCGTAAGCTGGGAGTATTGGGGCGATGGTGGGCTCAGCGGTTGCACTCGCCAGTATTGTAACGTCGTGGGGCCTTGGCTCGATCAAATTTAGTTCTCCTTGAAGCCAGTGGCAATGGGCGGTACTATAAACTGCTTTGAAGTTTTCAACCGAACCGGAAGTTGAGGCCCGATGCCGCAAAACTACGTTCCTCTTTTTATCTTCATCGCAGTCGTGGGAGTGCTGATTCCGATCACGCTGCTGGCTGCGAAACTGATTCGCCCAGAGAACCCCAGCAGAACGAAATTGATGCCATACGAATGCGGCATCGATCCCATCGATAGCGCCCGCGGACGTTACACCGTCCGGTATTACATTATCGCCATCCTGTTCGTGGTCTTCGACGTGGAAACCATTTTTCTTTTTCCCTGGGCGGTGAAATTCAAGGCGCTGGGCACATTTGGGCTGATCGAAATGCTCATTTTTCTGGGCATCCTGATCGTTGGCTACATCTGGATCTGGGGAAAAGGGGCGCTGGAGTGGGTGTAGAAATCAGCAATTAACACTCGGCACTTAGCATTCAGCATTCAGCCAGGGAAGTTTTGTACAGAGACTGCGAATTGTCTCAACTAGCTATTCGTAACTATGACTAATGCAACTGCCGACGGTGAGACGTTTATCGCTAGCCGCTGGACCAAAGGAAACTTGTTTTTCCCGACGCGTATTGTGGTGAACCCGCTGCATGTGAGCCGGGTGAAGCCGCGCCTTTTCGGCAGTAATGAGGAAAGCATCGCCTTGCCGCAAGTGGCCTCGGTGCACATTTCGACCGGGATTCTCTGGTCTAACATCGTCATCGAGTCAAGCGGCGGCACCGACCCGATCACCAGCCACGGGCATCGCAAGGCAGACGCGCAGCGTATCCGCGATTTGATCGAGTCGTACCAAGCCGCGGCTCGCCGCACGTGAAGGGCGCGCCGTCACGCCCATCCGTTGACATCGGTATCGGCAAGCTGTTAGAAGTTAACGTTCTCCCTAACCTGTTGCAGCGCCGGAGGTCTGTAGCTTCGTAGCTATGCCCGAGGAACCTAAGTCGTCGACTGCGCCGCCGGGCGGTGAGCCGAAACCGACCACCCCGGCGGCCGGTCACGCGCCTCCTGCGCCGGCCAAACCAGCCGGTCCCGCTGCCGTTCCCTGGGAATCTTCGATGGTTGGTAAGCTCAAGGGCCAATATGGTTCGGGCATTCGCGAAGCCAGTACTTATCTCGGCCAGAACTACATGGTGGTCGAGCCTTCGATTGTTTCCGAGTTGCTGCAGATTCTGCGCGACCGGGAACAATTCGACTACTGCGTGGATATCACCGCGGTGCACTATCCGGAGCGGGAAAAACAATTCGACCTCATCTGGATTCTGTATTCATTCGCAAGAAACGAACGCATCCGCGTAAAAATACTGATTGCGGACGGCGAAAGCGTGCCCTCTGCCACGCCGATCTGGCCAACCGCCAATTGGCTTGAGCGTGAAGTCTTTGACATGTTTGGCATCCGTTTCGACGGGCATCCGGATTTAAAGCGAATCCTGCTACCTGACGGCTGGAAGGGTCATCCGCTCCGCAAAGATTACGGAATCATTCAACAGGATCAGGAATGGGTGCGGGCCAACCTGGGGATCGAGAGCGGCCAATAATCATGACCGACCGGACGATTACTGACCCCAAAGTGGCTGAGCCCAAGACGAGCAACCCTAACAGGTATCTCTCACATCTGGAACTCGATCAGCCCGACAAGACTTTTCTCGACAGCAATGAACTCGTCATCAACATGGGCCCGCAGCATCCCGCAACCCACGGTGTGTTGCGCGTAATTCTCAAGCTGGATGGCGAGCAGGTTCTGGGCACAGAGTGCGTGATCGGCTACCTGCACCGCGGGGTCGAAAAAATTGCCGAGAATCGCACGTACACGATGTTCAATCCCTACGTCGACCGCATGGACTACGTGGCCGCGGTCTCGAACGGGTTGGGCTATTGTGAAGCGGTCGAGAAACTCCTGAACATCGAAGCTCCGCCCCGCGCGAAATACATCCGAGTCATTCTCACCGAACTGAACCGGATGGCCAGCCACCAGCTCTGGCTGGGAACGCACGCGCTCGATATCGGCGCTATGACGCCCCTGTTCTACACCTTCCGCGACCGGGAAGAGATTCTAAAGATTTTCGAAAAGTATTGCGGCGCCCGGCTGACCACGCACGCTTTCCGCATCGGCGGCTGCCAGTACGAAACTTACGAGGGCTTTGAGCGCGACGTAATCAAGTTCCTCGACTTCGTTCCTTCTAAGATCGATGAATATGAAGAACTGCTGACGACCAACCGCATCTGGCTGGAGCGAACGAAGAATGTCGGTGTGATCTCCAAAGCAGATGCAATCGCTCTCGGTGTGACGGGACCGGTGCTGCGAGCCAGCGGGGTGAAGTGGGATCTTCGTAAAGCCCAGCCCTACGCGGCGTACTCTGACTTCGAATTTGAAATTCCGATTGGAGCAAACGGCGACACCTACGACCGGTACACCGTACGCATGGAAGAAATGCGGCAGTCGCTGCGCATCATCCGGCAGGCGGTCGAGAAAATTCCCGACGGCCCAATCATGGCGAAGGTCCCCAAAGTGATGAAGCCGCCGGTCGGCGAAGTCTACCACTCGATCGAGGCGCCCAAAGGCGAACTGGGATATTTCATCGTGAGTGACGGATCGACTCAACCGTACCGTGTGCGGGTAAGGCCACCCTCCTTTGTGAACCTGCAAGCCCTGGACATGATGGTGCGCGGAGGCCTCGTCGCCGACGTCATCGCGGTGATCGGCACGCTCGACATCGTGCTGGGCGAGGTCGACCGCTGATGCTCAACTACATCACCTCTTATCTAAGCAGCAATACCACGCCGGGGCAGGCGGGCAACGTGTTTTGGGCGTTCGTCTATATCATGGTAGTTTTTGGCGGGATCTCCGTCGCGGTTATGGCGATGAACTGGCTGGAGCGCAAAGCTCTTGCGCATTTCCAGATTCGCCTCGGCCCCATGCGCGTCGGCCCTCACGGCTTGCTGCAGCCCATCGCGGACGCCATCAAGCTGATGACTAAAGAAGACATTATTCCGGACGAAGCCGATAAGTTTGTCTTCTGGATCGCGCCGCTGATCATCCTGTGCGCCTCCTTCGCCGTGTACATTGTCATTCCCTTCGGCCCCACTCACGCGATTACCGACTTGAACATCGGAATACTCTTCATGCTCGGCGTTTCCTCGCTGAGCGTGCTGGGCGTGGTGATGGCGGGCTGGGCGTCGAATTCGCATTACCCGCTGATCGGCGCACTGCGCTCCAGCGCCCAGATGGTTTCCTACGAAGTGGCCATGGGGATGGCCGTCGTCTCGGCGATTCTAATGACCAGCCTGCACGGACTCGGTCCTTATGGAGTTGGCACTGGCACTTCGGGAACGGGCACGCTGAGCATGATTGGCATTGTCCAAGCCCAGCAGGAGCAGCATGTTTGGTTCCTGTTTAAGTTTTTCCCGTTAGGCTTTATCGCATTCGGCATCTTCGCCATAGCCATGGTGGCGGAAACCAATCGCGCACCATTCGATCTGCCGGAAGCGGAATCGGAACTAACCGCCGGTTTCCACACCGAGTACAGCGGCTTGCGCTGGTCGCTCTTCATGCTGGGCGAGTATGCCGCGATGATCGCGGTGTCGTCGATTGCGGTGACTCTATGGCTGGGTGGATGGTACCGGCCTTTTCCCAACACGCTGACGGGGGAGGCCTGGGACCTGGTGTTCTCACTGTTTCCGGGAGTGACCTTTCTGGGCCTTGCCGTTATCGCCTTCGTCGGCGTTGCGCGAATGCCGAAGCATCCTTACTTCCGAGTGCAGACGATCGGCCTGGCTGGATTCGGCGCCGTGCTGGCGTTAATCGGCCTGATCTTGTTTGCGCCTCCAGTTCGCGACCGCATTCAGGATATCTTCTGGTTTGTAGCCAAGGTGGCCGGCTTCATGTATCTGTATATCTGGTATCGTGCCACCTTCCCGCGTTACCGCTTCGATCAGCTCATGAAAGTGGGATGGAAAGTGCTGTTGCCGATCGGGATTGGTGTGCTCATCCTGACCGCTATTTTAGGAGTGGTGCTCTAGCATGCAGCAGATTGCTCAGCCAGGGATGGAGCCCGTAGCTACGACGTTCTTCTTTTACTTTCTGTCCGGGCTTACCTTGCTGAGCGGCGTTCTCGTCATTACGCGCAAGAATCCGGTCCATTCCGCATTGGCGCTGATTTTCGGATTGCTGGCACAAGCCGGTTTGTACTTAATGCTCTATGCGCCGTTCGTTGCCGGCGTTCAGATCATTCTTTATGCAGGCGGCATCATGGTCCTGTTCCTTTTTGTGATCATGCTGGTGAACCTCGAACGCTCACAAAAAGAAGAACAGTTCAACAAACAATGGCTGGTTGGGCTTCTGGCTGCTATCGCACTGGGCGCGTTGTTGGTGTTGGTGTACGTGAAGGGCAAGAGTTTGTTCCCCCAAGGCATCGCGCAGCCGGTCGAGAGCAGCAACACTCAACAGATCGGCGTGATGCTGTATGGACAATACATGTTCGCGTTTGAGATTGCATCGCTGTTGCTCTTGGTGGCGATTATCGGCGCGGTAGTGATGGCGAAGAAAAGAATTTGAGAGGCAGCTTCTGGCTGCTGGCTTCTAGCTAGAAGCCAGAGGCTAGAAGCTAGAAGCGTTTCTTATGGCTCCAATCGGCACTCTTCATTATCTGGTGACGGCCGCGGCCCTGTTCATCCTGGGTGTGATCGGCGTGCTGACCCGCCGCAACGTGGTCATCATTCTGATGTCGATTGAGCTGATTCTGAATGCCGTGAACTTGAACCTGGTGGCGTTCTCACGAATATGGGGATTGCACGGCCAGGTATTTGCAATCTTCGTGATCACCGACGCAGCAGCAGAAGCCGCGGTAGGTTTAGGAATTTTGATCGCCTTCTTCCGCAACAAAGAAACGGTAAATGTGGACGAAGTGGATTTGTTGAAATGGTAGAGCACGTTCAGCACTTAGCACTCACCATTTAGTCCTTGAGCGTTTGCAACAGACTAAATGGACTGAATGCTAAATGCTGAGTGCTAAGTGCTGATTTTCTCCATGTTCTTTCTCGACCACATCTGGCTGATTCCTCTTCTGCCGGCCTTCGGCGCGGCGATGATGTTCTTTTTTGGCCGCAAGCTGCAGAAAAAAACCGTCAACGGGGTCTGCGTCGGCGTCGTGGTTTTGGCATTCCTGTTCGCTTGCGGCGCGGTTTGGCAATACACCGATTACGCCCGCAGCAGTCCGGGCAAGCCTTATCAAAATATCGTTTACACCTGGCTGGGAACGGACACTGGCCAGTTGAACTACGTCACCCGCGACGGGAAGCCAGCCCCGTTCCGGGCAGACGTCGGCTTCTTGCTCGATCCTCTCTCCGGCATTTGGCTGTTGTTCGTAACCGGCGTCGGAGCTCTCATCCACATTTACTCTACCGGCTACATGGCACACGAAAGCGGATACTACCGCTTCTTCGGATACCTCAACCTGTTCATGTTTTCCATGCTCACGCTGATTCTGGCGAACAATTACGTACTGATGTTCGTCGGCTGGGAGGGCGTGGGCCTGTGCTCGTATCTGCTGATCGGATTCTATTTTCATCGCCATTCCGCCAGCACTGCGGCCAACAAAGCATTCATCGTCAATCGCATCGGAGATGCGGGTTTTCTGTTGGGCATGTTCACCATTGCGTGGTACTTCGGGTCGCTTCGACTGACCGAGGTCACGCACCTGGCCCGGAGCGGACACTTTGCCATTGGCGATCCCATCATCACCGCTGCCACGCTGCTTTTATTTGTCGGCGCATGCGGAAAGTCCGCTCAAATCCCGCTTTACGTCTGGCTGCCGGATGCCATGGAGGGCCCAACCCCGGTTTCCGCGCTGATCCACGCCGCAACCATGGTGACCGCCGGCGTTTACATGGTGGCGCGCTCGAATGCGTTGTTCGTGCTCGCGCCAACTTCGATGAAAACGGTCGCAATCGTCGGCGCCCTGACGGCGATCTTCGCGGCGTCCATCGGTCTGGTGCAGAATGACATCAAGCGTGTGCTGGCATATTCGACCGTCTCGCAATTGGGATACATGTTTCTCGCTCTCGGAGTGGGCGCATTCGCGGCGGGCGTCTTCCACGTTTTCACCCACGCATTTTTTAAAGCTCTGCTCTTCCTCGGCTCCGGCTCGGTAATTCACGCCATGAGTGGCGAGCAGGACATGCGCAATATGGGCGATCTGCACAAACGCATTCCCATCACGCACTGGACGATGTTTATTGCGACTTTTGCGATTGCGGGCATCCCACCGTTCGCGGGATTTTTCTCAAAAGATGAAATTTTGTGGCAGGCGTGGTCCTCCGAAGGCGGCGCCTATCGGTTGCTCTGGCTCGTTGGATTTATCACCGCGTTGATGACGGCTTTCTATATGTTCCGGCTCATGTTCCTGACATTCCATGGCCGGCCAAGGATGAGCCACGAGATCGAGCACCACATCCATGAATCCCCGAAGTCGATGACTGCGCCGTTAATTATTCTGGCAGTCTGTGCGATCTGCGCTGGCTGGCTCGGATGGCCGCACAGTCTCGGCGGCTCTGATCGCTTCGCGAAGTTTTTGGACCCGGTGTTCGCCCGGGAGGCCCGAGTTTTCCAGGAAGAAGGGAAGACCGCTCAACTTGCCGCCGGGGAGAAGGAAGAAGAACATACAACCCCAATGGAATACGGGCTGATGTTTCTCTCGGTGGGCGCGGCCGTGGTTGGTTGGGGCATGGCTTGGCGCGCGTATCGCGAGGCTGACAAGGGTTATGTTGAGCCAATTGCGGCCGCCGCGCCACCACTCTACGACGTGCTCTACAACAAGTATTACGTCGACGAAGCCTACGACTACGCCTTCACCGGCCGCCGCAAAGTCGGAGACGTACGGCTGGGCGTGATGGGTGCTGGCGAAGCGTGCTCATGGTTCGACTCGCATGTGATTGACGGTCTGGTCAACGGCGGTGGATGGATTACTCGCCTGAGCGGTACTCTTTCCAGTTGGTTCGATAAGTGGATCATCGACGGCGTATTGGTCAACGGCCCCGCAATCTTTTCACGGATGTTGTCGTACCCCATGCGATTGCTGGAGTGGGGCCTGGTGCAATGGTATGCGCTGGTGATGGTTTTAGGCCTGGTAGGATTCGTCGCCTATTATGCTTGGCGATGACTGATTGTGTGTGGCGCGGGCGCCCTCGCCCCGCGTAATGGACAAAAATGCAAAGCCATATTCTCTCGATCATCTTATTCACGCCACTCGTAGGCGCTCTCTTGCTCATATTTATTCCGAAAGAGCAAAAGGACGCCATTCGCTGGATCGCGAACATCTTCGCTCTGGCCGGCCTGATAGTCTCGATCCCACTGGTACCTTGGTTCTGGGCGCAACGCTTCGAGCCGGGATTCAAGTTCATGGAAGGCGCGCCAAATAATTGGATCCCCTCTATCGGCGCTGGATACGTCCTCGGCATCGACGGCATTTCCTTCCTGCTGATCATGCTCACCACGCTGTTGGGATGGATCTCCATCCTCTCGTCATGGAGCGCGATCGAAAACCGGGTCAAGGAATACTACATCTGGTTTCTGGTGTTGCAGACCGGCATGCTGGGCGTGTTCATGGCGCTCGACTTCTTCCTGTTTTTCGTTTTCTGGGAAGCCATGCTGGTGCCGATGTATCTGCTGATTGGCATCTGGGGCGGTCCGCGCAAGCTTTATGCCGCCATCAAATTCTTCTTGTACACATTGCTTGGTTCGGTGCTGATGCTGCTGTCTGTCTTGTTTCTATATTTCTACAACTTCCGCCAGACTGGCCAGTACACCTTCAGCATCCAGGCGCTTTATAAGACCGCGCCGCATATCTTCCACGACCCCGCGTATGGTTCGTCGTTTGCCATTCTGTTGTTCCTGGCATTCTTCGTGGCCTTTGCCATCAAGGTGCCGATGTTCCCCTTCCACACCTGGCTGCCCGACGCGCACGTGGAAGCGCCCACCGCGGGCTCGGTCATCCTGGCTGGCGTTCTGCTGAAAATGGGGACGTATGGCTTTATCCGATTTGCCCTCCCGTTTTTCCCTGACGTAGTCATGCATCCCAAAGTTCGCTTCTGGATGATTTTCCTCTCCATTATCGGAATCATCTACGGCGCGCTGGTTTCGCTGATGCAGAAGGACATGAAGAAACTCGTGGCCTATTCGTCGGTCAGCCACTTGGGATTCTGCACGCTGGGAATTTTTGCCCTGAACCCGGCGGGACTGAGTGGATCGGTACTGCAGCAAATCAACCACGGTATTTCGACCGGCGCGCTGTTCTTGATTGTCGGGATACTCTACGAACGGCGGCACACGCGCGAGATCTCCGAATACGGAGGCATCTCGAATGTCATGCCGTTGTATGCCACAATCACGATGATCATGTTCCTCTCTTCCATGGGCCTGCCGTTGCTGAACGGCTTCGTCGGCGAATTCACCATTCTGCAGGGCACGTTTATGGAAAATTGGAAGTGGGCGGCGTGGGCTGTGCCCGGCGTGATTCTGGCCGCGGCTTACCTGCTGTGGCTGTACCAGCGAGTGTTCTTCGGAACCGTCACCAATCCGAAGAATGAAAAACTGCGTGACCTGACGCCCCGCGAAGTTCTAACCTTCGCGCCGCTGCTGGTCATGGCATTCTGGATCGGTCTGTATCCCAAGCCATTCTTCGAGATCCTGCAGAAGCCGGTGAACCAGTTGGTGCTGACCATCCGGCCCGATTATCCGGGAATCAATGGAGCGGTGAATGCGTCAATTCGGCCGCAGACACCGGTCACACCGACTACTGCAGCCCTGGCAGTTCCGCTGGCTTCCGGCATCGCAAAGGGGACGAAATAAGTGCCCGGCATGTCCCAATACTTTACCGGCACGGACTATCTCCTGTCCCTCCCTATCGTCATGCTCACCGTGTTCGCATTGGGCATTCTGCTGATCGACCTGATGATCCCGCCAGAGTGGAAGTGGACGAATGCCGTCACCGCGTTGATGGGGATACTGTTTTCAGCGGCCGGGGTGCTGAGGATCCAATACGCCCAATTCGAAGCTGCAAAGGTTGGCCGCCAGCTCGAATTTGCTTTCGTGCACTCTATGGTGCTCGATCACTTCTCCATTTATTTCTACTACCTGTTTCTCGCCGGAGCAGGTCTGTCCATCCTGATGTCCGTTCGCTACCTCGAGATCGAACACGAAAACCACGGTGAGTTCTACGCACTGATCCTGTTTTCGGTAATCGGCATGATGTGCATGGCCTCGAGCTTCGACATCGTGCTTACCTTCATCGGCCTTGAGTTGATGGCGATCTCCACTTATGTGCTGGTCGGATTCTTGCGCACGGATCGCCGGTCCAACGAGGCGGCGTTGAAGTATCTACTGCTCGGCGCATTTTCCTCAGGAATTTTCGCGTATGGATTGTCTCTTCTATACGGTTTAACCGGCACTACGGACTTGGGGGGAATCCGGCAGGTGCTCACACAACTGATGGCACAAAACGGCAATCATGTCAGTCCGGTTGCCGTTATTGCCTTGCTGACCACGGCGACTGGACTGTTTTTCAAAATTGCTGCCGTCCCTTTCCATCAATGGTTGCCCGACGCCTACGAGGGCGCGCCTACCAGCGTTACGGGATTCATGTCCGTTGCTGTAAAAGCGGCGGCGTGGGCCATGTTATTGCGGATCTTCCTGTGGGGCTTGTATCCGTTACGTACGGTGTACGTGCCGCTTCTGATCTTTGTTTCGATCCTTACGATGACCGGCGCTAATCTGGCGGCGCTCACGCAGAACAACCTGAAACGTTTATTGGCGTATTCTTCGATCGCGCACGTAGGCTACATGCTGCTAGGATTGATTGCCCTGGCTTCAGTGGATTATCCCGCGCCCGCATTCTTTGACGGCTTCAAAGGCATTTTGCTTTACCTGCTGGTCTACACTTTCATGAACCTGGGTGCGTTCGCCGTGGTCACCTCGCTGCGGCAGCGGAATGTAATCGGCGATGAGATCGACGATATCGCCGGACTTTTCACCCGCGCCCCAATCGAAGCTGTCCTGATGCTGATTTTTCTCCTGTCGCTGGCGGGGATTCCACCCCTGGCCGGCTTCTACGGGAAGTATTTCATTTTCCTGAGCCTGATGGAGAGCGGCCATTATGTTCTCGCGTCCCTGGCCGTGTTCTACGCGGTTTTCGGGCTCTACTATTACATGCGCATTGCCAATGCCATGTTTATGAGCGAAGCGCTGGATAAGACGCGGCTTCCCATCAGCATTGCGATGAAGGTGGCGCTGGGCGTAACCGCGTTTGCGACCGTCGTTATCGGCATCTTCCCCGAGCGCTTCATTCGAGTCGTGACCTGGTCGATGGGCCTGGGCTAGGCTCTTGGAGAGACGCAGTTTGCTGGGTCTCAAGCCGCGCGCGGGAGGGCACGGCTTCAGCCGTGCCGATCGACAGCACGAACCACTCGGGCTTTAGCCCTTGAGGGGGACGATTTCCATCGCCGGAGTTGGTGAATCCATCCTAAAGTTATGAATTTCTGATTCTATGCCTCCCCGCGACGACCCTCCTGCGAAGAAAAGCGTGCTGGTGCAACTGGCGAACTATAGCCAGCTAGCCTTCATTTTTCCGGCCGCAACGGTCGCCGGATGGCTCATCGGACTGGCGCTAGATCACTGGCTGCATACCACGTGGCTCTATTTAGCTGGATTGATTCTGGGGATCGTTGCCGGCTTCGTGGAACTGATCCGGACCGTCACCTCTTCCGACTCAAGAAATTCATGAGCGGCGACCAAGAAAGCCGCGCCGAGACGTTTTACTCCGGCGCACTGACGCGTATCCCGCGCTTCATGATCGCTCTGGCCCTGATTCTCAGCGCCGCAGGGTGGCTCCGCTTTGGCTGGCGCATCGCATTAGGTTTCGCCGCTGGCTGCGGCATCGCCTACCTCAATTTTCATTGGCTGGAGCGAGTCGTAAGCGCTCTGGCCGACCGCGCCACCCAGACCGCCTACAAGCAATCGAGCAGCGGAATTGTGTTTCGATTTCTGGTGCGCTACTTTTTGATGGCCGCTGCCGCCTATGCTATATTCAGTGTTTCTCCCGCGAGTCTTTATGGGCTGTTTGCGGGGCTGTTTCTGCCCGTAGGGGGCATCGGGTGCGAAGCGGCATACGAACTGTACGTGGCCCTGGCGCGAGGATTGTGAACACCACTTATTAGAGCTAAAAGCTAAAAGCTGCAAATGCACGAGCAACTCTGGTTTACCGCATTCCTGAATCATCTTTTCGCTAGCCCAATCACCGGGCTGCTGCGAACCCTCCACTTTGAACCGAAATTTCCGGACGCCCCCATCCCGAACTCAGTGGCGATGGAACTTCTCGTATTTCTGTTTCTCATCGTCGTATTTGCACTGGTGCGTTCCCGCCTTTCGGTCGACAAGCCGGGCGCATTGCAACACATCTTCGAAGGCGCTCACGGATTCGTTGAAGGACAAAGCCAGGAAATTGTCGGCCATCACAGCGAAGGCTTCACGCCTTTTCTAATGGCCCTCGGTTTGTTCATCCTGTTGTGCAACCTGATCGGCGTCATTCCTGGTTTTGAATCCCCGACCGCCGTACCAGTAGTGCCGTTGGGATGCGCGATTTGCGCCTTCGTGTATTACCAAGCTCAGGGATTCAAACACGCGGGAATTGCCTATCTGAAGCACTTTGCCGGGCCCATGCCCGCGCTTGCACCGCTGATGGTCCCGATTGAACTCATAAGCCATCTCGCCCGAGTGCTTTCGCTGACCATCCGTCTCTACGCAAACATGTTCGCTGGCGACATGGTCACTCTGGTCTTCTTTTCACTGGTTCCGATCGGAGTGCCCATTGTGTTTCTGGGATTGCACATCGGGGTGTCGTTGCTGCAAACCTACATCTTCGTTCTGCTGACGACTGTATATTTGGCGGGAGCTGTAGCCGAAGAGCACTAGAACGTCTTATAAATGGCTTTGTGGAAGTAGATGGCATCGTGGAAGGGCACGACTTCAGTGGTGCCGACGGGAGCCATCAAGAGTGTGGGCTTTAGCGCCTGAGGGTTTGTCGCGGTTTGTGAGAAACTGCAGATCCCTCGCTCCGCTCGGGACGACATGAGCGGGTAGAGTTTCAAAAGTTTTGGTGTGCGGCAGTCTCACCGTTCAGCGTGAGGGCGTCTGCAAGGTACGGCGTCAACCACCCACTGGCGGTAATTCATAGTCACGAGGAAAAACACAATGCGTAAATTGAGTAATCTGTTCATGGTGCTGTCATTGCTATGCTTCGCCGTCCCTGTATTCGCGCAGGGCGGAGAAGCCGCTAGCGGAGTCAACTGGGTTGCGATCGCTGCCGGATTCTCCATGGCGTTCGCGTCCGGCATTTGCGCGCTGGCGCAGGGCAAAGCCACAGCCGCGGCGGCGGAAGGCTTGGCTCGCAATCCTGCAGCCCGGCCCGGCATTCAGCTGGCGCTGATTCTTGGCCTGGCCTTGATCGAGTCGCTGGCGCTGTACACGCTGGTCATCATTTTCGCCAAAGTGAAGTAGAGCATTTTCACGAAAAGCAAAAGCCCCGGCTCGATCAAGCCGGGGCTTTTTTTGGTTCTGATTGCAGAGAAGGAAAACTCAGACCTTGCGGTCACCCTGCCACTCGGTGACTCTTATCTCCGGCGCCCGCCCCACGGCCTCCATGAGGATGTTGCGCAGGCGCAGCCGGCTCTCCATGTCAGTACTAACAATTTCAAACCCGACCTCGTTCACCCGGGCGCGACGCAGCAGGACCTGCCCGCGAATGTGGCGGACGCCAGTCGAAATATCGATGTTTGCTTCCGAGCCCACGCGAAGGTTGTCCTCTTTCGTTCCCATCCCGCCGCCTAAGCTCAGCTCGCGAAGCTGGATGCTGGATTTTCCCCACGAACTGCTAATGATGGCGGACAGCGTTTTTCGCAAAACGATTCGTTCGTAACGCCGCTGCCGCACCCAGGGGCAGGCGGGAGCCGCATCCAACGGGGCAATCGCCAGTTCGCCCGCCGCCAAGCCGCTAT
This sequence comes from uncultured Acidobacteriota bacterium, assembly GCA_963832245.1. Lineage (GTDB taxonomy): Bacteria > Acidobacteriota > Terriglobia > Terriglobales > Acidobacteriaceae > JABDBE01. Next base: position 170,830 of record CAWHTG010000001.1, on the reverse strand, counting down.
CCGACATGACCTGGCTGGCGTAACGCGGATCGATCTTGGCCAAGGCTTGCGCGGCCGCGATCCGCAATTCCCGATGATGCGTCCACTTCCACATTTTCTTGGTCTCGAGCAAATTGCGCAGCACCGGAATCGATTCGGGTTCGCGCAGCCGTCCCAGGGACTCGACCGCTTTGATCTGAATGATCGCGGAACGGCCTTGAGCTTCGCCAGCCTCAGCCATAACCATCAGGGGTGGCACAGTCGTCCGGTCCCCGCTCATGCCAATCTCATCAATCGCCTGGGGCAGAACCATCTCATCCAGGTGCTCGAGGATTTCCAGCAAAGTGCGTCCCCGATCGTGGGCCGCGCCGTAAGCTATTTCGCGAACTACGATATCGTGGTAGAAGCGATTCCACTCCTTCAGCCGGATGGGCAACAACTCCAGCAAGGTTGGGACGTCCAGCCGGCTCAAGAGTCCGACCACGGATGCTGCCTGCCGAACCGGCCCCGTCCTCAGCATCTCTCTCGCTTGTTGCATTGCGCCGGGGCCAAGTTCCTTCACGATGTCGACCATCCGGTCGCATTCTTCCCGCCGCATGCAGCGGAAGAAGCGATCGGCAAGATGTTCAATCGCCGCTTGCGAAGTACGGCGCAACACCAGAATCAGATCCGCCGGAACTTGCGGCAGTCGCAACGCCTCTTCGATGAACTCCGGCAGGCGATTCTCCACTCCGATGCGTGGACGCAGCTCATTGGCCAGAGCGGGACGTTGTTTGGCTACCTCTTCAATTGCGCCGCACACTTCACTCAAGGCTCGATACTGTTTGCGGTTTCCGGCTTCCGAACTCAGCCGCACAAAGGCCGCGCTGAGCAGGCTTTGCACTTCAGGATCGGGGTCGCGGACCAAGGCCTCGCCGATCTTGTGAACCATGGAACCAATCAGATCGATGCGAGGCGCGGCGAACAGGTCAGCTAGCTGGCTCAGGCCGATGGCCGCTTTGCGGCGAGGCTCCGCATCTTTGGCATTAAGGCAATGCGAATAATTTTGCAGGATCGCGGTGACCCCTTCCAGGTCTCCGCGCTCCAGCAAGGTCTCGATGAATTGCCGGATATTGCGCGGCGGCACGCACGGCGCTTCGCCCGAGAGCAGCACGCTTCGCTTTCCCGCCTCCGGCACTTCCGACCAGAACATGCGGTCCAGGATGTCGGCATGGGACTCTACCAGAATCCCTGCCTTGCTCATTTTGTCTTCGTGCACGCGCAGGATCTGCCGCAGGGTCTCCATTTGCCGGCTCATGTGCTCCAGCATCTGGTGCACCGCGTTGACCTTGATGTCTCCCTTTTGGAAGCGCTCCATGGCGAAGCGAATCGCCATGTGCTCCGCCGCCTTCATCAAAAGAGGGGTGTCGGTTTTTTCCACAGGAGCCTTCGCTGCCAGACTCTGCAATAGCTGTTGCAGGTTGAGCTTGGTATTTGGATCTACCTCGGTGAGTTCGCTCTGCAGCGATTCCGTTTTGGCGCCAGGGTCGGCCCCGACTTCCCCGAACTTGGTCAGCAGCCGGATGGCCTGAATAACCTCTTCTTCCTGCAACGGCACAACCCCACCCGCCCAAGTCCCTCCGCCAGCGGTATTGCCGCCCCCTGCTTGGCCGGGCGCTGCATTCGACACCGTGCCCGACGGTATATTCGGCACGCTGCCCATCGGTGCGCCTCCCGCCAGGCCACCGGCGCGCGAGCCTTCAGCCGCGGCAATCAGTTGCAGCAGTTTCTGCGGATCATTCAACCATTCTTTGAATTCGGGGCCCAGAGTCTGAGCGGCAATCTGCGCCGCTATGCTTACGTCAGCCGTCCCCGGGTCCGCCGCGACAAATTTGACCTCATTGATCCGAATCGTGGAAGTTTTGCTGTCCCCGAACGTATCCTTGATCTGCTGCACTACATCCTGCGCTTTGGAACCACCCACGGCAAACGCGCGGATCAGCCGGGCAAAGTCATCAACCGTGACCCCTTTGGAAAACTGAATGCTGGCCAAGCCAGCTGCGGTCAAAAGTTGTGCGAAGCTGCGTTCGGCCTGCCCCGTCTCCAGCGCCACGCCGTCCAGCAGCAGCCTGTTTTCGGACACTCCCAGCAGGAAGCCGCTATCGCCCTCTTTCGGCAAGCCATGCTGCAGTTCATTCCAGGTGACTTCAAACTGGCCTTCCGTGCGCTTGTGCTGAAAGCCATAAAGCCGAACATATTTCACCAAAATGTTCAGGCTATGAATAAAAGCGCGAGCAGAGGCATTCCTCTCTTCTCTCTTGGTTGTGGCGGCGGTAGAAATACGTGGCTCCTGAAACTCCGCTATAAGGTTAATGCACAAGGTAAGGGGATGCATGTTACGGAGGTAATAGGCCCCAAGCAGTTCTGTGTGGTCCCGGGTCGGTGTGGGACCGGGTCTTCGACCCGGTCAGGCCAAAGGCCGCAGCTTTCGCCTTGAGCCGGATTCAGGACTGCAAGCCGAAGACCAATAGCGCTATTCAGCTATTCGGGGCTGGAATTAATTCGCCTCAGCGGCGAAAATGATTGGTCATCCAGCGACCGCCAAAAATCTCATGGTAACCCCAGCCACAGCGAAAGACGTGCGAAAAAAACCAGGCCTCGCCCTGTGGATGGAACGGGTTCTGGAAGAATGCGACCGCGCCAGCGTGCACTTTGACGCCGAGGCTGTCCATGATTTACGCGTAGCGCTGCGCCGTTGCCGCTCGATGGCTGACGGCATTCTGGTCATGGATCCCAATCCCGCATGGAAGCAGATGAAGAAGGCAGGCAAACGCCTCTTCCGCGAGTTGGGAGAGTTGCGCGACGCGCAAGTAATGGAAGAGTGGGTACAACGTTTCGCCGACCCGGCTGACCCAGTGGCCAGCGCGCTGCTGCAGTTCCTTAGCGCTCGTGAATTTCACCTCAAACAGCAAGCTGCGGTTGCTTTGCAGGAGTTTGATCATAAACAGTGGAAGCGATGGATTACATCTCTGCCTCGTCGGGCCGCCAGAATGCGGCCGGGAAGCGCCGTCTTCCAGCATCTCGCGCTCGAACGATGGACCGAAGCCTACGAATTGCATAAGCGCGCCCTGCGCAATCGCTCGCAAGTAGCGTTCCACCGCCTCCGCATCGGATTGAAGCGCTTCCGCTACATCGTGGAAAATTTCTTGCCGGAACAGCATGCCGCGTGGAGTGACGATCTTAAGGACCTGCAGGACCTGCTAGGCGAAATTCACGACCTCGATGTGCTTTGGGCAACTGCGCTGCAAGTCAACCGCTTTCCGGACGCTGAATCGCGTTCGAAGTGGCATTCCAGGATCATCGAAGAACGCACTCTTCGGATCGAAAAATACCGTGGCAAGATGCTGGGCAAAGCTTCGCTATGGCAAGTCTGGAGGGCCCAATTGCCCGCCGGGGAGCAGATCGCAGCCGCCGCTCTGAGCCGCCTGAAACTGTGGGCTTCGTTGCTGGATCCAGACTTCAAGCATTCGACCCACGTCGCCCGTTTAGCTCTTCAACTTTATGACGCATTGCCAGTCAAACAACCTCCGACAGATTCCGAGCGCGCGGATCAACGCAACATCTTGCAGGTAGCGGCCCTGCTGCACGACGTCGGCCGCTCCAAGAAAGAAAAACAGCATCACAAAGCTACCTACAAGCTGATTGAGCGCCTTACCCCGCCCTTGAGCTGGACGAAAGAAAAGCTGCGCCAGGTAGGTATCGTCGCCCGCTATCATCGTGGTGCGCTGCCCAGAGTCGGACAGAAATCGCTTGCGGGATTGACCCAAGCTCAGCGGCAGAGCGCCCAGAAGCTGGCGGGAATTCTGCGCTTGGCGAACGCCTTCGACGCGGATCGCACCGGCCACATTCAGCGACTCAAAGTCCATGAGCAAAACGGTTTCCTCGAGATCGCCGCCCAAGGCTACTCTCCGCGCGACCCCACGGCAGAAAACATCGCCGCCGCGCGCCATCTGCTCGAAATCGTCTATCGCCAGCCGGTGATGGTGAAACCGCTAAGAGCCGCAAGCCCGGAGCGGAGCTGAGCAGTCAGCAGTCAGCACTCAGCATTCAGCATTCAGCACTCAGCCAAAGAAGCCAGCAAGCCACTAAGGTCAGTTAAGGGGCTGAGTGCTGACTGCTTTCTCCAGAAGCTTCGAAGTCACTTCCTTCCACGCTCGCCAGCGAGTAAAACCTAAGCATCCGATGACTCATCCCCAGTTAGTCCAAAAAGCCGTGGCATGGCTGCGTTCATACCGTTGCGGAGTGATTCTCTCCGAGCAAGCCTGTCTCAGCGGCGAAATGCCCGACGCCATTGGATGGAAGCGTGCCTGCCACTCCGTGCTCGTCGAATGCAAAATCTCTCGCGCCGACTTTTGCGCGGATCGCGACAAACCCTTTCGCCAGAAACAGGAAATGGGGCTGGGCTGCGAACGCTTCTACCTGACCCCTGCAGCCATGCTTCGGCCTGAAGAATTACCCGCCGGCTGGGGCCTTCTCGAATGCCACAATCGGAAGATCAAACTGCTTCGACCTGCCGCAAAAAACCTTCGTACCACCACCGGCTTTCGCTACGAAATGAATCTCCTGCTCGCCAGCCTTCGCCGCGTAGAAATCCGCATCGAGCCCCGCAGCTTGACCGAGTTCCTGAAGTGGAAGAATCGCCTAGCCGAGTACAACCAGGGGGGTTTGCCAGAAGGAATCGTGCCCGCCGAGGAAGAACCAAACTATTTCTTGGAAGCCGACTCTTCCATGTAGCGCCGCCGTCCCGGCGGCTGTCCGGGGGGCGTCTCGCCCGCCGCCTTCCCATCTTGGGACGGAGCACCCCCCTTTTGGCTGCAAAATCTTGAAAACACAGGACCTAAGGATTGACCATAGTGCTAGATCTTTGAGTTTACAGGACTTACACGCAAAATCTAGAGAACTTGGGAGTTAGAGTGGGCGCGAAGCAATCTTTCGTCCCCTTTTGGAACCGAGATCGGTTCGGCCTTTGGCGCGCGGTCAAAGCCACACCATCGCCTGGGTGGGATCGTCAAAGATCAAATCTTATCTTGTAGATAATGTATCTTGTAGAAGATTATCGGATTTGGGTCATGCCGTCAATCATAAAGCACGATTCGGAACTGAGGCCGTTGAACGCGCACCAACGCTTACGCTTGGTTTGCGCATTGCGGCTATGCTTTATAGAAACTCTGAAAAAAGGGTTTAGATGTAATAGCTCCGACTCGACCTTACGGACAGCGTTGGCGAGTTTCTACGTATCGGACACAGATTGGTCTTCGACAGGGGGATTTTGGGTGTAATGGCGATGTTACAGCAGCTAAGGTTTGACCACCTTCGCGCATGGGGTTTTTGGCCACTACCGCACATCAAGGTGTGACCCCCTTCACTGACACGTCAGTCCTCATCCGTATGTTCGCCTCAGGCGGCTGTGCCAATGCAAGCAAACTTGCCCCTGCTGCGCTTCATGTTGGTTCATTGGTCTGCTGGGAGCGTATCCTGAACGGCGCCTTCGGCCTGCGGTGACTTGAAGCAAAAAAAACGGTTACCTCCGAAAGCGCAAACCAATCCACGGCAACAATAAGGCCGACGGCCTGGACGGCACTGCGAACCCCGTCGCAGGCAAAACTGCGGGTTCAAGGAAGGGTTGCTCAGTAAGCCGGATGGGGCGGGTTGAAGACTGTCTATTGGGCTCATGAAGAAAGCTCCCGTGTCGAAACCTTCTTCATTCCGCACGTCCGCGCCGCCTCTGGTCTGGCCAGCGTTGATTGACTTGCCCGCGATGTCTTCGTAGGCGTATCCGGTCAACGTGGCATGGATGAAGACGTAGCCCGTTTGAACGCTTAGCCGCGCCCATCCGTAGTGCGTCTTTCCATTAATCTGGAACGACAGCCCAAGGTAACGGTTTGAGACGTTGACCCAGTTACCTGAGATGGAGTGCCGATAGACGCAAAGCCTAGCCCCAAGATAACCTGACAAGACCAACGCCATGCTAACCGTACCGGAAACGAAACTCTGGTTGGGCCCGATTTTCACGCCCCGTTCGAGTGCGTCCGCTCCGGATTTGACAGCTCCGACTACGCCGTTGCCGTAGGTTGGCGTCGCTTCAAGATCATCCCCTTTCCCGCCAGTGCCACAGGTACTGGTGAAGTGGTTTTGCGGCAACGTGAAGTCGGTTACTCCGTCGTGGTTCAGGTCGAGATTGTAAGGGCTATCCACGTTGACGTGGGTTGGTGTGTAGACAATTTTCGCTCTCGACGGTTGGGTTAAGACAAGCAAACTGGTCACCACCCACGCGAGGGCACACATGTTGAGCTGCTGATGGTGTAATTCAGGAACGCTGGCAGTCTTACGGGGTCCGGAAGAGCGCTTCATAAACCCTCCGTCCGAAGAGCGTGAGAATTATCCGCCTCCTAAGAATCGAATGTCAATGACATGATTTCTCAGGTGACGTTAACAGGCGTTGGCACGAAGCGTGCGCCGTTTCTTCGCCCTCTCAGCAGCCATTGTGATGAACATCCGCCTAATGGTCTGCCTGACAGCAGCGACCCCATTTGACAGGATGCCTGCAAGGTCAAGTCTTGGCTATCACAGTTTAGAGTTCCCGGCGGCCCTCCATCGACTTCAACATCGTAATCTCGTCGGCATATTCGATATCGCTGCCTACCGGAATGCCCATCGCGATCCGCGTCACCCTGAGCCCCTCCCGCCGCAATTTCCCCGAAAGGTAAGTCGCAGTGGCCTCACCCTCCACGGTTGGATTGGTCGCGAGAATGACCTCGTCCACTTGCCCATCGTCCACGCGCCGCATCAAGTTGGAAATGCGCAGTTGTTCCGGGCCAACTCCGTGCAGCGGCGAAATCGATCCATGCAGCACGTGATAAACGCCGTTAAAATGCTTGGTCTTTTCGATAGCCCCAATGTTGGTTGGTTCTTCAACCACGCAAACCATCCGCTGGTTGCGCGTCGCGCTGCTGCAGTAAACGCAAGGATCAACATCCGTGATGTTGTTGCAAATGGAACAAAGACGCAACTTGGCCTTCACGTCGCGCACCGCCGCAGCCAGCGCCTCCGCATCCTCATCATTCGATCGCAGGATGTGAAACCCAAGCCGCTGCGCGCTCTTGCTGCCAATGCCTGGCAGCTTCTTCAGTTCCTCGATCAGCCGCGCCATCGGCTCCGCAAATTTAGACATGGGGGTGATTGTCCAATTGTGTAACTTGGAAATTGAGCAATTGAGAGGTCGCTGTAATCTGCATCACAAATAGCCTTGTCGGGGCTACGCAGGATCAAGTTTTGAAGGGGCGAGGCTTCAGCCGCGCCGTCCATTGCTTGTGTACGGCTTTCGGCACGTCGCTGAAAATCCGGCTTTCATCCCTGGGTTCGACGCTGCTCCATAAACAATTTCCAAGGTTCACATTCCCGGTATCCCCATCCCGCCCAGCATTCCACTCATGCTCGATTGCATGGCTTCATCCACCTTCCGGCTCGCCCCGTTGATCGCCGCGGCCACCAAGTCCTGCAGCATTTCCACGTCACCGCTCTTCACCGCCTCAGGATCAATCTTCATGCTCAACACCTGTTTGCGGCCGTCCATCTTCACCACCACACTTCCGCCACCGGAGGAGCCTTCAACCACGGTCTCTTCCATCTTCTTTTGCAGCACTTCATATTGCCGCTTGGCCTGCGACATCAATTCCTGCAAATTGAATCCACCCATTTCAGCCTTCCCAAACAAAACTCAAACTCCTGAAGCCCGACGCCTGAAGCCTAATTCCCGTCCTCAGCGTCTTTCTTTGTAATCAATAATCGTCCGAATCTCCGCCCCAAACTTTTCTTTCATCCTTCGGACAATCGGATCCTGCTCTGCCCGGCTGCGTCCTCCGCCGTTGGAGGAGGAGCGACTCGTTGCCGCGCTAGCCGTCCCATTACCTGGAATCACTTTCAATTTCAGCGCCCGCCCCGCAACCCCACTCGCCGTCGCAATCGCCAACCGCTTGGCGTCTGCTCCCAGCGTCATATCGATTACAGTTGCCGACGGAGCCACTTTGATTACCAGTTCGTTGCCCTCGACCTGCCACTCGCCGCCTTCCAGCATCGAAACCAGCATCTGATGACCGCCCGCCGCCAACGCATTCAACACTGATTCGCGCAAAGGTTCGTGGCCCAGTTCGGTCGTCCGGGCCGGTTGCTTTTCTGCAGTGCTCTCTGGCCTGGCGGATTCTTCGAGCGCAGCCACCGCCACCGCCGCCCCCATGATCACCTGAGCTGTCGCCCTACCAGTAGCGGAAGCAGGCATGGCTTCTGCGTTTCTATCGTCAGTCAAAAGCTGGGGTTTGCCACTGCTTTTTCGTGCTGAGTCCGCCGCGAAGGGCGAAACCTGGTTCGCTCTAGCCGTCGCCGGCGATTCCGGCTTCCTCGCATCAGGAACAACCATCGGCCTGCCCGCCACCTTGGGACCGCTTACGCCGACGCCCGCTGCGCTCAACAACTCTTCAATCGGCAGTAAGCGCTGCGCGTGCGACATCTTCAGCAGACCCAACTCCAGATGAAACCGTTGTTCCTGCCGATACCCCAACTCCCCGTGCGTGCGCAACATGATCTGCAAATACCGCGCCAAATCCTCTTCGCTGAACAGTTCTGCGACCCGCGCCACCCGCGCCCGCTCATCTCCGGAAATCTGCAGCAGAGAAGACTCTCCACCGGCGATCTTGGCGACCACGGTATTACGCAGAAACCGCACCATCTGCCGCGCGAAATGAGTTGGACTATGCCCTTCGCTGATCAGCCGGTCTACTAATCGCAACACTTCCTCGCTCGAACTCCGCGCCACCGCCTGCATCACTTCTTCCAAGACCGTGGAAGGCGCGGCGCCAACTAATTGCCGTACACTTTCGGCCGTAAGCCGCCCATCGCAACAGGCAATAGCCTGATCGAGGATGGAGAGCGCATCGCGTATCGACCCGTCCCCCGCCTCAGCCAAAAGCGCGAGGGCATCTTCGTCGGCTTCGATGTTCTCTCTGCCGGAAAGATCTTTCAGTTGTCCCAGAATTTCCTCAAAGCGAACCGCCCGGAAACTGAAGTGCTGGCAGCGCGAGCGAATCGTCTGCGGAATATCCTCCGGCTGAGTCGTAGCCAGCATGAACACCACGTGGCTCGGAGGCTCCTCCAACGTCTTTAGCAACGCATTGAAGGCCGCATCGGTAATCTGGTGCGCCTCATCGAGAATGTAGATCTTGAAGCGATCCCGCGCCGGACGATAGCGCGCCGCCTCACGCAACTCGCGAATCTCATCAATCCCGCGGTTGGTAGCGGCGTCGATCTCAATCACATCAACCGAATTCCCCGCGCGAATCTCGGTGCAAGATTCGCAAACCCCGCACGGTTCCGTCACCGGCTTATCCCCCGCCCCAATCGAAGACCTGCAGTTCAGCGCCATGCCCAGAATCCGGGCCACTGTCGTTTTGCCAATCCCCCGGTGCCCGCTGAAGATATATCCATGAGCCGTGCGCCCCTGCTCTATCGCGTTCTTCAGCGTCCGCGTAACATGCTCCTGCCCTATCACCTCGGAGAATTTCTGCGGACGGTATTTGCGCGCCAGAACCTGATAACTCATGATGGTGAAAGCTCGATTATACGTGATGCCAGAACCTTCGCGACGCCCGCGTAATGCGGGATGGCAAAGTCCATGTAGCCCCGGACGCCGGGGTCCCCATCAAGCCCGCATTTGGCTTGATGGGGTGGGTGCCTCGTCCGGGACCGAGCGAAGCGAGGCGGTTCGCAAGGCAACCGCTCCTGCGCGAACAAGGCCTTGCGAAAGACATACTCCACAGAGTAGGCTTCTTGCTTGGCTTTCAGCCCGAGGAGGGCTTCATGCAACTGAAACTGACCGTCCGCACCGTGGACGACATCGTAGTCGTCGATTGCAGTGGCCGCATTGTCTTTGGTGAAGAATCCGCCGACCTGCGCGATACCGTGAAAATGGTGATCACCCAGAGCAAGCGCATCATTCTCAACCTGTCCGGCGTTAACTACATCGATAGCGGAGGCCTGGGAACCCTGGTCGCGCTATATACCTCCGCCCGCAACAACGGCGGCTGTATTAAGCTAGCCAACCTGACCCCCCGCGTCGGCGACTTGCTCCAGGTAACGAAACTGGTGACTATTTTTGATGTCTACGACAGTGAACAACAAGCCCTCGACTCGTTCCGCAAAGGCGCGGTAGCGTGACCTAGCGCAGTTTGGTGTGCCACGGCATCCTTTGTCCGGAGAATCATCATGAAACGACCACGGACATGACCATGCACACCCGCATCCTGGCCACGATCCGCAAAATTCCTCGCGGCAAAGTTTCAACTTACGGCGCTATCGCGCACGCCGCAGGATATCCCGGAGCCGCCCGACAGGTCGTTGCCACTCTGCGCCGTTCCTTCGACGTGCCGTGGCAAAGAGTGCTCGGCGCCGGAGGCGCAATCAAACTACGCGGAGACTCGGCCGTCGAACAGCGCCTGCGGCTGGAATCCGAAGGAGTAACCTTTCGAGGATGTCGCGTGGATATGAAGCAACATGAATTCAAATTCCCGCGAGTGAAAAATCGAACCGCGGCCACACGAAAAAAGAAGAAAAGAACCGGCCGGCCAACTTCCGGCCGACGGCGAACGACCAAGGGCTAACGACCCGTCTTAAACTGCTCGTCAACCTCCACCTGATATCCCGCGACCAACCGATTGGTCTCATTCGCCATCCCCACCACCGCCATCAACTCCTTGAACATCGCATCCGTCATCCCTTTCTTTCTCGCCGACACGGTATGCGAAGCAATGCAATAATCACACTGGTTGCTGACGCTGACCGCCACATAAATCAACTCCTTGGTCAACGGATCCAGCGCCCCCGGCGCCATAATCTGCTTGATATCTTCCCAAGTTCTCTTGAGAGTGACGGGATCGTTGGCAATCGCCTTCCAGAAATTATTGATCCAGTCCGTCTTGCGCACAGCCATAATGTCGTCATAAACCGCCCGCACCTCCGGGCTCGCGTCTGCATATTCAACGAATCCAAGCGTAGCCATTTGGTCTCCAGACAAACCGCGGAACTTATAAATGCTTTGCTTGGGAGGGCACGGCTTCAGCCGTGCCGGTCAAGCCGCGAACAGATCGGGCTTCAGCCCCAGAGGCAATATTTTTCTCGGCTAACCCTTCGGCACCTGCCCACTTAGCAATTTCCCCAACTCACCCGAAGCGCAGCGCAATCCCACATAAAATGTCCCAAACAACGCATAAACCGCACTCACTTCATCGAACCGCATTTCATAAATCAATTTCTTGAACACCAAAGGATCCTCCGCGAACAAATCCACACCCCACTCCCAATCATCAAATCCAATCGACCCCGTAATGATCTGCTTCACCTCGCCCGCATACCGCCGCCCTACCAACCCATGCTCATTCATCTGCCGTGCCCGCTCTTCAATCGGAACCGTATACCAGTTCTTCTCCTCCCCCCGCCGCCGGTCCATGGGATAAAAACAAAGATACCGATGCTTCGGCAACTCCGGAAACAACCGAGGCCGCATCGCCTCTCGCTGCCGCGCCAGCGTCTCCTTGATCACCCGATTCCATTCCTCCGAGTGCGCCTCCACTCCGCGTTCCGCCAACTCGCTGTAAACCTTGATCGTGGATTCATAAAGCCCAAGCTCAATCACCGACAGATACGACGCAGCCGGTTCCAGATAATCACTCAGCCGCAACCCCGCCAGCTGCAATTCCGCCTGATTCAACTCCTCAAAGGATTGCCGGAAGTGGACAAACATCAGGTCGCCCTTATGCCCAATCAGCGAATAAACCCCCGACTGCCCCGACGCATTCGACTCCATCTTCCCGAACAACCCGCTGGCCTCATCGACGATCTCCGTCTTGTGCGCCGGCCCCAGCGCCCGCCAAGCCGCCCAGCGAAACCGCATCATCTGATGCAGCACGCTGTAACCCTCAACCGTCAACGGGACAGGCGGAATCTCCGCAGAAGCCATGGGCGCGCGCCCCCCCGCCGGGCGAACTGTGCGTGTAACTGACATAAGCGTTCCCTCGTCGCCCCTATTGTACCCGCGAACCGAAAAGGATCGCGACCGAGCGTGCACACGTCCTAAAATGTAGGCGCGGGCGTCCCCGCCCGTGCGTCCCCCGCAGAAATCTCATTGGTGATGCCAAGTGATGTCGAGCTCTAGCTTGACACCGTTTCTTCTCCTGAATGACAATTGTCGCGCTCGAAGCGGGCGATGTTTCAACGGCCCACAGTCGGGCAAGACCCCGGGAGCATTCCACGGTGTTCCCATTGATTCCATCGAGGAGGCTCCATGACGCCCAAATCCTTCGCTCACGTCTGCAATCTCAACGTCGTTTTTCTATTGATCGCAGCTTTTACGTTTGCGGCCTCGGCCCAGGAGACCGGCTCAACTCCGGATTATGACCGGCCTTGGCAACATTTCGCGCAGCCGGGGGCTGGGGAACTTCAGGGTTCTCCGGTCAGCGGGCTCAATAGCGACGAAACAGTTTTCCGATCTCCCGTTGTAGGACCAGTAAGTTTCCGTAAGGCGGTACCTTATAAAACGAGCGGCTACAACCCTTACTCGGTCGCGATTGCCGACGTGAATGGCGACGGCAAGCCCGACCTGATTATCGCGAACCAGCAGCAGGGCAAGACCGATCCCGAGGGCTCGATAAGTGTCATGCTTGGCCGGGGGGATGGGACATTTCACGCGGCGGTCAATTACAGCTCCGGTGGGGAAAGCGCTTATTCCATCAGCGTCGCTGATGTTAACGGCGACGGCAAGCCTGACTTGGTGGTGGCGAATGGTTGTCTCGGAAGCGATTGTTCGACGGGGAGCGTGGGCGTGCTGTTGGGGAAAGGGAACGGAACTTTCGAGAAGGTGCGGACTTACCGCTCGGGCGCGGCCTCCGTTTTCGGATCGCACGTAGCGGTAGGTGATTTGAACGGCGATGGCAAGCTTGATCTCGCGGTTGCAACCACGGGAGCCGGGTGCGGCAACGGCTGTCCAAAGGGCTTGGTCGCCATTTTGTTGGGGAACGGCGACGGAACCTTCAAGAAGGCTAAGACCTATGGCACCGGCGGATTCGATGCCATCGGTTGGGTCGCGGTAGCAGATGTGAATGGCGACAAGAAGCCCGATCTGGTGGTAGCGAATTATTGCGCTACGGAGTGCAGTTATCCACCGGCGCAGGGATCGGTTGGCGTGCTGCTCGGGAATGGCAATGGAACATTTCGGACAGCCAAAACCTACCCGTCAGGTGGGTACGGAACGGTTTCCGTAGCGGTGGCGGATGTGAATAAGGATGGCAAGCCGGACATTCTGGTAGCGAATTGCGGACCTGAGGCGTGCGGTCCAGGCTCTCCCGGAGGCAACGTTGGAGTGTTGCTCGGGAACGGCAATGGAACTTTTAAGCCCGTGGTGAACTACCCTGCCGAGAACTCGCCGTTCGACGTGGTGGCCGCGGATGTGAACGGCGACGGAACGCTCGACATCGTGGTATCAAATTGGGGCACGCCGAACCCGGCCACGAATGCCGGCGCAGTCACGGTTCTCGAGGGCAGGGGCAACGGCACGTTCCGACCGGCGCAAACCTTTCCCTCAGGCGGAGCCGAGGCACCGTCAGTCGCGGTTGCCGATGTGAATAAAGATGGTCGTCTGGACATCGTGCTAGCGTGCGTCGCGGACGCTCTGAACCAAAGTTCGACCGGCGTGGTCACCGTGCTGATTAATACTACCAAGAGCGCATCTCGTTGAGCCAGGACGGACCTCGCAGAGGCGGATTGCAAGCTAAGGGGTGGCCCACTCTTTCTCGCCTTTTTGCGAAAGGATGGGAGACGAGAACGTTGGAGGGCGGAACTAGCGGTGAAAATTCGGTCCGAGCAGCGAAACATCATCCTCGGCCAGGCTGCGAATGAGTTCGCTGGAAAGGTAATCCGCGCTCGCCGCCACCGTGTTGCCGTAGCGCTTTTGGTAGGTTGACCGGCTCTTATCGATGTCTTCTTTAAGGCGATCGTACAAATCTTTGTGCTTGCGGCCTTCCGTCACTTTGGCTTGGTTGTAGAGCTTGATCTCGTCCATCAGCAGCCGGGCGAAACGCTGCGCTTTGCGGTGGACGTCGGCATCTTCCGCTGTCATGTGCGCGAACGCATCGGTTGCAGGCGCGGCTGCGGCTGCCGCCATCGATGAGGGCGCGGACACAATTTCAGCCGTGGCCTCTGCCATTGCAGGCTCCTCTACCGGGACGGGAACCGCCGCCGCGTGCATGGGTGCATGACCCGCAAATGGATCAGAAAAAGATGACACGGTTTGCACTGGTGGGGCTTCGAACTTCTCCCCAGCTCCCGGCTCGGTTGCGCCTTCCTTCAACGCCTGCTTTCGCAGTGAAGCCACCTCGAGCCATGCACTGGTGGCCGAGACTAGCAGTTCGAGCGCGGCCGCATCCATTTTTCCCCCGGCTCGCGTGCCGGCGTCGGCATATACCAAAGCCGCGACCTTGTCTTTCAAATGCAGCGGCATCAGCAGGATGTGATCTTCAGCGGGAGCGCCGAATTGCGAAATGAATCTCGTATCCATCTCTGCCGCACCGGCACTCACGGCGGCTCGTGCCTGCAGAACCCGGGCTGGCGCGGGGCGGCTCACATCCAGCGCAAAATCCTTGACGTCTTCGTTGTTATCAAAGCCGCGCCCCTGCCATCCCGTAGCCGATCCCGATTTGACGACGAATAGCGCAGCTCGCCCGCTGTAACCCGAGGTACTTTCAAGCAGCGCCCGCAAAATTTCTTTTTGCGTTGTTCCCGCATGAATCGCCGATACCGCGTGCAACAGATCGGCAGCCCCGCTTCCAACCGCACCCGCGGACCCTCCGAGATGCGGCTTCACTTCATCGAGAACCCGGCGGACCAGCTCTTTCCGCAACTCCGGAAGATGCCCCTCCAGGACCTGAGAGACTGCCTTGTCGACAATTTGATCAATCGGCGTTTTCTGTGCCATTTGCCCTGACCGCTTTAGCCAAGCATAAAAAGCTGAATGTTTCGTGCGGGTCGTTCAATACTGACCTTCGCGCATGCCGCTCCAAAACTGAACGCCGCGCCCGCCTCGGGAGGGCACCACTTCAATGGCGCCGGAAAACCCATAATTTTTCGGGCTTCAGACCCTGAAGGGAAGCGCTCCCATCCGTTTTCCCCAACAAATTTCTGATTATACGGCCACTTGCCCGATCACGCTGATGACCGAAGTAACTGGCTTTACGGAGTGAAACATCAACTCGACTTTCTCCAGATAGCCCTTAGCAGCTCACGGAACAACTTGCGATTCGTATCAGGGTATGCCTTCAGGCATACCAATAAATAACAGGAAAGCCCGGCTTCAGCCGCCGCCTTCGACGTTTCTTCACCCGCCGGTCCACCCTAAACCATTCCACCGACGATACGTCAAAAGAGTTACGCGCAAGCGCAGGTTACCAAGGTAAAATAGCAGTTCCTTATCCAGGGCGGCGTGAAAATAGTTGCATCGGATGAATGATGAGTACCATCCAACCAAAACTAGATGAGCCAGTTTCTGACGAGCTAGCGCTGGTACAAGCGGCCAAAGGTGGCGACGTCGGCGCCTTTGAGGAACTAGTCAAACGCTACGACCGGAACGTATTTCGGATTGCGCAGCACATCACGCAGAACCGCGAAGACGCGGAAGATGTGGTGCAAGACGCGTTCCTGAAAGCTTACAGCAACCTGCACCAGTTTCAGGGCCAGTCGAAGTTTTATACCTGGCTGGTGCGCATTGCGGTAAACGAAGCGTTGATGCGATTGCGTCGGCGCCGTCCCGAGCGCATGGTTTCGCTCGACGAAGATGTTAAAACCGAGGAAGACTCGCTTCCGCGCGAAGTCGCGGATTGGAGTCCGAATCCCGAACAGCAATACAATCAGGCGGAGTTGCGGGATATTCTGACCCGCACCATACAGGGTTTGCCAGCAAGTTTTAGAACAGTTTTCGTCCTTCGTGACGTGGAAGGACTTTCAACGGAAGAAACCGCCGAGGCGCTGGATCTCAGCATCCCCGCGGTAAAGTCACGGCTGTTGCGAGCCCGCCTGCAATTACGCGAGCGCCTTGGCCGGTTCTTCGAAAGACGCGAGCCCACAAATGGTAAAGAAAAACCCGAAACCGGAGAACCCATAAAGTGAAGTGCAAGGAATTTCTCAGCGAGCTGACTAACTACCTTGATGGCGTGATTGATGAACGCACGAAGGTCGAATTGGAAGATCATCTCGCCTGGTGCCACAACTGCTACGTGGTTTGCGATACCACGAAAAAGACCATTGAGATTTACCGCGACTCTCAGCTTTACGAACTCCCCGAAGATCTTCGCACCCGCCTTCGTTCCGCTATTGTCTCCAAGTGTCATGCGCGCAAGAAGGCCGGGCCCGAACGCGTCTGAAACTCATTAAAGCCCTTATTCCGCAGGCCTTTCCACCGCCGCAACTGCAACGTTCGCGCTGGGTTCGTCACTATGGAGAGCAGGACGAAACCTTTTCCTACAAGGTGGAATCTAAATAGATGACTCTAGAGTGATGACCGTACGAATCCCGGGTGCGAAGACGAAGTGAGCGGTTGACTGTGGAGGTCGAGCATGATCGCGAAATTAGTGGATACTTTGTTCGGGTGCTGGCACAATCGCTATAGTTTTCCCATGACGATCCGCGCCAACGCTCGGAAGCCCTCTCGTTCCCCAGCAGCTGCAGCCCTGACAGGCATGTACGTGGTATGCCTGGATTGCGGCCGTGAGTTGCCCTATGACTGGCAACAGATGAGGGTGATTGGCTCGCCGTCACAAGCCCGGCATTACGCTC
Source organism: uncultured Acidobacteriota bacterium (assembly GCA_963832245.1). GTDB lineage: Bacteria > Acidobacteriota > Terriglobia > Terriglobales > Acidobacteriaceae > JABDBE01. The sequence continues at coordinate 153,946 of CAWHTG010000001.1, read as the reverse complement.
AAGAGCTGGCGACTAGAGAAGCCGCATAATCGCAACCCCCTAAGAATACAGTTTCTCCCTAGGCCTTTATACAGTGTTTACCGTATTGGCTACGGCAAACGCGTCGGATACTTTGTCAGCAGTTCGGGAGCGTACTTTAGAGGCGGTCATGGGTTAGCGTCAGCGGAGCTGACATTCGGACCCTTACGACCGCCGAATCATTTTGCAGTGCTTTAGAATATCCCTTCCCGCCGCCCCCCATCTCTGCCTGAAGCTGCGCCCGCCGCAGTGAGGAGCTATCCTCGAGCGGCGGGCGCAGCTGCCTTTTTGGGCAGGATTTCGCCGATGCGGCGGATCTGCGCCCCCACGCCGCGCAGTTTTTCTTCGATATTCTCGTAGCCGCGATCTATGTGATAGACACGATCAATGATGGTTTCTCCGTCCGCGACCAGGGCGGCCAGCACCAGGGATGCAGAAGCGCGCAGATCGGAAGCCAGCACAGCGGCGGCGCTTAACGGCGTCTTGCCGCGAACTACGGCGCGGCGTCCTTCTATCTTGATGTTCGCGCCCATGCGCACCAGTTCCTGGGCGTGCATGAAACGATTCTCGAAAATGTTTTCGGTGATGATCGAGCTGCCGTCCGCCTGGGTTGCGAGAGCCATATACTGCGCCTGCACGTCGGTGGGAAAGCCGGGATATTCTTCGGTCACCATGTCGGCGGCTTTCGGAGGATTGTCGCCCATCACGCGAACCGCGTCCGCGGTATGTGAAGTCTTCACGCCCACTTCATGCAGCTTCTCCAGCAGCGCGGCCAGATGATGCGGATCGCAGCCGGCCACGTTGAGGTCTCCCCCCGTCAGTGCCCCTGCGATGATAAATGTGGCAGCTTCAATGCGGTCGGGAATGATGCGGTGCCGCGTGCCATGCAATTTGTCGACGCCCTTTACGCGGATGGTCGAAGTGCCGGCGCCTTCGATGCGTGCGCCCATGCTGTTCAGCAACTCGGCGAGGTCTGCAACCTCCGGCTCGCGCGCGCAATTTTGCATTACGGTTTCGCCATCAGCGAGAGTGGCGGCCATCAGCAGGTCTTCGGTGCCGGTCACGGTAATCTTGTCGAAAAGAATTTCTCCCCCGTGCAGCCGCTTGGCGGTAGCTTCCACGTAGCCGTGATCCTGCGTAATAGTTGCACCCAGAAGTTCGAGCCCCTTGATATGCAGATCGATAGGCCGGCCTCCGATGGCGCACCCTCCGGGAAGCGAGACGCGGGCCCGGCCGCAACGGGCTACGAGCGGGCCTAGGACGAGCGTGGAGGCGCGCATGGTCTTGACCAGTTCATACGAGGCCTCAGGCGATGTCAGGTTCTTGCAGCAGATGGTGGTGCGATGCTGAGCGCGCCCGTATCCGAGCTCGACTTCGGCGCCCATGGCCGCCAGGAGCTTGCGAGTGGTCTCGATGTCCCGCACCTGCGGGATGTTTTCGAGGATGACCGGTTCTTCGGTAAGCAGGGCCGCGGCCATCGCCGGCAGGGCGGCGTTCTTGGCGCCGCTGACGCGAATTGTTCCGAGCAGAGGATTGCCGCCGCGAATTACGAATTTATCCATAACGATATCGTACGCTGGTAGACCGTGAGCGACCGCCAGGCCCATAGGGTCCGTCCTATCTTTGATGCTGAGACATTGATGCTGAGCCATTGTAAAGGCGAAGCGTGTTTTTGGTGGATGTGAATCGGATAATCGAAAGTGCTCGGCCTTGTGGGAATGATAGAAAGAAAATCTCCCAGCCCGCGCCACCGAAATCGGCAGATGCGCCATGACCAAACTCCGCACCCTGCAAGAGCACCACTCACTCATGAGAACTCCGCGGCCTGGGCCTGATGATCGGCGAGAGCTGGTAAAAGACGAAAAGCTAACCCCAGCCCCCCCGAAGCCGAAGCCATCCGCGACGCCCTACTACGCAACGGCGTCCTGGTCGGCGTAGGAGGCATCCACGGCAACGTAATCCGCTTCCAGCCCCCGCTAATCATCACCGCCAGCAGATCGACCAAGCCTTCGACGCCTTCGCCGCAGCATTACAGTAAGTGAGGCAACCCGCAGCAGTGTGAGGCCAGCAAGTTATGAAGCCATTGGTTGTGGAGATCGGGCTCACGCCAGTCAAAAGGGGATCCTACGCGCTCGAATCAGACAAGTAGGCCAGCCTTTCTAGCTATCTGGTCTTGGTTCCTGAGCGAACAGTGCCCTTTGTTGACGACACCCTTTGAGTTTCTCGACGAAAGCCCGAAACCCGGGGCGTTTTTCTGAGACTCGGTCCACGTTGGCGTTTTGGACGACCACGCGTTGAAATGCCCGGTCGTAAGGTCGACCGCGATTGTTGTTCAAAACTTGGATTAAGTGGCGCTTCGCATCTAGCAGCGATTCAGGGTCGTCAACAATTGGAATCGCCGTCCCAGCCGCCGTGTTGATGGCGCCGGAGTCTCCCAAGAGCCAAGTCTCGACCTGACGCACGATGGCGTGGTAAATCGGCACGCCAAATCGGAACTGGCGATTCCCTACCTTTTCAATCAGGCGCTGCGCGCGGTGAGTCGGTCCTGTACCGTTTGCGTCAACAATAACGAGAATGCAATCGAAGGGCGACGAGATGTGCTTGATATTGAGAATCTGAAGCAGGTTCCGGATGTCACCGACGATGCCCGGCCACGACCCACCCTTAAGGACTTCCAGTTCGACATCCTCGCCTAAGATCTTTGGCGCGATGATCTCGACGAATATGCGTATGGCCTCATCCTCGTAGACGAGGCCTATTCTTGCCAAGCTTAGACACCTCCCAATGCGCCGGAATACCAGAGCCGGCCAAAACTCAGTTCACCTTCCTCCAACATCGTCCTGAGGTCGGCCTTATCCGTGGCTCTAGTGCATTTGGTCGCTCCATCGACCTTTTCGACGACAATGACGTCTTCGGGGTCAAGTTTGTCCACAAGGAACGGCGAATGAGTCGTTACAAAAGCCTGTGAGCCGTGAGGAGCGTTTTCCATTCGGACACGATCGGCAGTCTCGATTAACAACTCTAACAACCGCGGGTGGAGATGGTTTTCGGGCTCCTCGACACAGACCAGGTTCACAGGAAGCGGCGAGAATATGATGCTTAAGAGCTGAAGGAATTTCAATTCCCCATCCGAAAGGTGGAATACGGTGATAGGCGTATTCAATCCGTGCTCTTTGCTCGTCAAAAAAGTGGTTCCACCTTGCGACACAGGCGTGGCCAAAGCCTCGACTTCCGGGAATGCCTCCTTGGCAACTTCTGCAATTCGACTGAACGCTTCGGGGTAGTTCGCTTGAAAAGTGTGCAACCAAGCGGATAGCTGAGCACCCGAGGTGTCGAGAAAGGGTTGGGCAGAGGCCTGCGCAGCGGTTACTTTCGGCAGTTCAGGAATGAGTTGGTAGAAGTGCCATCCGGCTATGTACCTCCGTAGCTCGTTGGCTTCCCATCCCGGAATTTCGTAACTCAAGAACGGTTTTCCTGGTGAGCCTGGATTCTCAAACAGAGGCTCTCCATTCATACGCCGGCTCTTGCCCGTCCCTAACTGGGCGTCAATTAGGGTTGTACTCTTTCCATCCGACGTCTCAACTACTTCTAGGAGTTCTCGTTTAAGAGTCACGCTCCGGAGAGCGTCGAGCCCGACCTCGATGGTGTAATGGAACTCGCGGAGCTCTTTACCCGGTTGGGATTGCGCATGCGTATCCTCACCCCAAATCTCGATGTGAATGTCACCTTCGGAGCGACCCTTCCATAACCATTGCTGAAATCCGAGTTCTCCGCCGAAAGCCCTGCTGACGTCCCCGCCATTCATCACTTGAGTCAGTATGTTGAGAACTTGCAGAATTGTGCTTTTCCCAGACTTGTTCGGGCCAATAAGGACATTTCGTTCTCGCAGGGCGATGTCGACATTCCTCAGTGCCTTAAAGTTAGACACTTTCATTCGGGTTAACATGGTGCTCCTGCTTTCTGTCTCGTACTTCTAATTTTATGATGTGCGAGGTCAAAATGCGAACAGATTAAGCTGCTGAATCTGGCCCGTGTTTTCACCACACAAAAATGCCCTGCCCCTCTCGGGCGCTGGCCCATGCTTTCACCCACACACAAAAGCGGGTGCCCTACCCTTCTCGCGTTCTTTGCGAGAGGGCGGGGCTTTTAGCTGACATCGCGGCGGCGGACCACCGGATACACGCCAAACTGCTCACGACGACGCGCGGCTAAGTACATCCCTGTGGCTAGTGCGGCATAGGGGCTGAGCGGGAGGTTCCCACAAACCGCTAACCGAGCGTGCGAATCCGTTTGGATTGGAATGAGCGCTATTGCTCAGACTCGGTTTGGGGGTCTAGCGTAACTTTGGGAATTATCAAAAAGGAGCGTACATGATCGACGAAAAACAGAATCCGCAGCAGCAATCTGGACAGCAGCCGCAACAGGAGAACAAACAGACGTCCGGCCAGCAACAAGACCGCAAGCCTAGCCAGGGATCTCAGCCACAGGACGGTCAGAGAGAGCCGAGAAATGCCGGCGCAAAGGAGGAACAGCCCGATCAGTCTCAAAACCGCAAAGCATCATAAGTGCTTTTTCGGACATATTCTTGCCAGGGCGGAACATAATTTTGCTCCCTCGGGTTTACCGCGTCGCAGCAATGGGTTCCGCCTTTTCTTGCCCCGTGAACGTCTCGCGGGCGCTGTGCTATCTAAGGAGAACAAATGACAACCAAATTGAATCGCTTGCTGCTGTGCTTCATTCTTGCAGGTCTAACCGCGTCGATGGCGGTTGCTCAAGAGGGGAACAGTGATTCCAAATCAAAGTCGGATGTAAGGACGATCTCGGGATGCTTGACCAAAGGCGACAGTGCCGATGAGTTCATGCTGACCGGAAGTGATGGCAGCACGTGGGAAGTGAGGGGTAGCAAGAGCGGTGTAGACCTTACGAGTCATGTGGGCCACACAATTTCCGCAACCGGTGTGGTGTCGAACGCTATGGCGCATAACCTTAAGGAAGACGCCAAGGACACGGCGAAAGACACCGGCATGAAGAAACACAACACGGAGCACGGGCATTTGAAGATTACGGACGTGCGGATGCTAAGCGACTCCTGTCAGCATTAGAAGTAGTGCATTCAATGTAAGGGGCTGGCCCTTTCACCACACAACAAAAGCGGGTGCCCTGCCCTTCTAGCGTTCTTTGCGAGAGGCCGGGGCTTTTAGCTGACATTCGCAGCGGCGGACCACCGGACTCGGCCTGAGAGCCGGAACGACCATGCAAATGGCGGCGAGCGACGAGAAAGTGGCTTAGATCGCGTCAACCGACTACCACCAACAGCAAACCGTGTCGACCTGACCTCGGTCGTTGGCAGAGCCGTAAACGGTATCCACCCAGGACCGCTCGTCGGCCCCTGAGTCTAGCGTGTCCGAGTTTTTGCGGTTTGGAGGTAAAGGCAGAGTCCGGGCGATTCCCAATTTGAAACCAAGGAGGCGTGATTTATGGCTGCGAATGCGATTTCCACCCCTGAATTGAAGATCAATACGGAGAACACGGCATATGAAAGCTGCGGACCCTTCACGCTGAAACAGCGGGTTGAAAAGCTGCTGCGCGAGGTGTTCGAAGGACACGAGGAATATCTTGGGGTGACGCCGGATTAGTGAGTTGTCTCCGTTTCGAAACTTGTCAGACCGGGTGCTTTTGCGACGCGAGAAGGGCAGAGCACCCGCATTTGTGTGTGGTGAAAGCCTGGGGCCAGCCCCCCGGGTCAAGCCTCCCCACGCTTAAGCTCCAAGGTCACTCCAGTGTTGTGTCCTAAAGATTGAAGCTAATACTGTTGATCCTGCATGACGCCCTGGTGGCTCGAATCGACGTTCTTAGTCGAATAGTAGGGTTATTGACGGGTCGGAGGAGGAGAGGTATGCTTTGCGACCAAGGTTGCTCCGGTTAGGTCTAAGGTGAGCACAAGTCCTCGAAATCCGTCAGTGAAAGATCTGAATAGGGAGGGTCCGGCACCTTACGGGCCCGTCAATGTCTGACCTTGAACCAAGGAGGAATGCAATGAGAAAAATTCGGCTCGTTCTACCCGGACTGCTTATTCTGACCGTGATGGTAGCAAATACCACCGCGCATGCCCAGGGTTTTTCCGTGTTGTACAACCTCGGAAGCAACAGCGGCGATCCATCTAAACCTGCATATTCAGGCATCATTGCCCAGGGCCGGGACGGCAATCTGTACAGCACCGCGCCCGCAGGAGGCACCTGCTGTGGGGCCCTCTTCCAGATCACACCGGCGGGGAAGCTGAAGATCATACACAACTTCAACGGGCAGCAGCAACGATGGCGCGTTCCCCCAAGGCGGCGTGACGCTCGGTACCGATGGCAACCTCTACGGCACTACTTATGAGGGCGGCTCGACCACGTCAGGGGCTGTATTCAAGGTAACGCCGGGCGGCACCACCACGACCCTCTATAGCTTCACGGGCGGCAGTGACGGAGCGTATCCTTACGCGCCACCCGTAGAAGGAAACGATGGAAATTTCTACGGCACAACCACCGCCGGAGGGAATACCACCGTGTGCGGTAGCGGCTGCGGGACGATTTATAAGATCACGCCTGCAGGAGTACTCACTACCCTCTATCAATTCGACATCACCCACGGCTATGAGCCGTACGGGCCGCTGGTCCTGGGCACGGACGGCAATTTCTACGGAACGACCCCAGCCGGAACTACCGCCAATGCCGGTGTTGTCTTCAAGATTAGCCCCGCCGGGAAGTTTACATTGCTTTTCAGTTTTGACAGCACTCACGGCGAAACCCCTTTCGGCGGCCTGGTTCAGGGCGCCGACGGGAATTTCTACGGGACGACGATCTACGGGGGCAGCGCTGGCGGCGGAGTCGTCTTCAAAATTACCCCGTCCGGCAAGCTGACCGTCCTGCACAACATAAACGGAACCACAGACGGGGCCAGACCTTACGGCGGTCTGGTGCTGGCAAGCGACGGCAACTTCTATGGCGCAAACTCCAACGGAGGAACTGTCAATTCTAACTGTTCGAATGGCTGTGGCACGGTTTTCAAGATTACCCCCAAGGGAGCCTATTCGGTGCTCTACAAATTTGATTACACCACCGGAGCGACGCCCTACGTTACGCCTTTCCAGCACACCAGTGGACTGGTTTATGGCGACAGCCAGTAGGAGGCACGGGGAACGTGAATCCCTGCTCAACAGGTAACTGCGGCGTGTTGTATAGCTGGAAGAGCAGCGGTCTGCCAGCATTCGTCAGCCTATTGCCGTACTCTGGCAAAGTTGGCAAGGTCATCGAATTTCTGGGCCAGGGTTTTGTTTCGGGGAAGACCACGGTGTCTTTTAACGGGACGGCCGCTAAGCCGACGGTCGTATCGAGCACATATTTAACAGCTCCGGTCCCGAACGGCGCGACAACCGCCTCTGTGACCGTGACCACATCTGGAGTGACGTTGACTAGCAACAGGATATTCCGCGTAACGCCGCAGATCACAAGCTTCAAGCCCACCAGTGGAGCAGTGGGAACGGTGGTTACGATCACAGGAGTCAGCCTGATTCAGACGAAGAAGGTTACGTTTGGCGGAGTAGCCGCCACCAGCTTCAGCATCACTTCCGACCTGCAAGTGAAAGCAACAGTGCCCACGGGCGCAAAGACTGGCAAGATTGTGATCACTACTCCGGGCGGCACGGCTACAAGCCCCGGAGTATTCACGGTCACGCAGTAGAGTAAGGGGATGGCCCATCCTTTCACCACACAACAAAAGCGGGTGCCCTGCCCTTCTCGCGTTCTTTGCGAGAGGCCGGGGCTTTTAGCTGACATCGCGGCGGCGGACCACCGGATACACGCAAGCTGCTCACGACGACGCGCTGTCCAGCGAGATTCCCAGTTTGGAACCGGGTCCTCAGCCAGTCCGCTTTTCATCTTGACCGCAGGTCTTCCATTGGGATAATATAGACACGCATAGGTTATCTACAAGATAATCTTCGATCTTTGACAACCTGACCAGAACGCAGCTTCTGGGCGCAGCGCTCAGCCCCACCCATCACGGTGAAGCGAAAGTCGGTCGGCACCAGGCAGTTCATTCGCAGTTCCATCACGGAACTGCGGCACGTAGATGCCGTGATAACTCCCATGTTTTTAATATTTTGCCTGTAACTACCTTTAGAACCATAGATCTAGCAGGCAAGAAAGACCGTTTGTTTTCTAGATTTTGCGCCGAAAGAGAGATTTTTTTTGAGGGAAATGTTGCACCAGCATGTGTGCATCGGAACTGGACTAGCGCAAGGCCTCGCGCATCGCATGCGAAAAAGTCGAGCTTTGCTCGACTGGACAGACCGGGGATGGCTGTCCCCACCCGAGCTTGGAGAAACTACTTCCAAGCCAAAGTTGTCACCGAATTCGCTTTCAACGCAACCGATGCTGTCATATTCGCGAGCCGCAGTTCGATCGTCCTTGCTGGCCCCGGGTTGGTCACGACCAGCACCTGCTGGCCGTCTGGATTTTCAAGCGCGACGTGGCGCAGGTCGGCGGCGGAACTCTGGGAATGAAAGCGGCGAGCGCCACGACGGATGATCCGCGAGTAATGAGCAAACCCCCAGTACTGTCCGCTGCGGATGATTTCTTTAGTTTGCGAATTGATGGTTACCACACCGCCGCAGGGAAACGGCCCGATGTTGGGCCGTCCACGTTCATCGAGAGCCAGATTCCATGCGGTGATGGAGCGGCACCAGTTGTTGAGGACGTCGCTGAAGATTCCGCCCCACTTGCACCAATCCGTAAGGTAACCGGGATCGGTGTAGTCCGGGCCGCCTTCGGTCCAATGCATCTCCGCCGCCGGATAGGCGTCGTGGACCTTACTCATCATATCGGGAGTGCCGTAGTAGCCGTGCCACGCGACTGCGTTCACGTATTTTCGAAGCTTGTCGTCTTGTAGTGAGTCCAGGACGCGTCCCCAGAGATTGTAGTTATGGTCTAAAATCCAGATCTTGGTCTGCAGCCCGCTGCTTTCGAGGAGCGGGCCCAGGTGGTCGCGCACGAATTGAATTTCGTACTCCTGGCCCCAGAGGCAGGCGGGCATTCTGCCATCCTGATCGGTGTCCACCTCGTTCTGCGATGTGAGCGCCTGCACCGGCACGCCTTCGGCGGCGTACGCTTGCAGAAACTTCAAGTAGTATTTCGCGTAAGCCGGGAAGTAGTGATTGCGCATGGAGCCGCCCAGCATTGAGTTGTTGGACTTCATCCATCCGGGCGGGCTCCAGGGAGTCGAGAAAAGAAACAGGTCGGGATTTACCTGGCGCGCCTGGCGCAGCATAGGAAGAATGTATTCACGATCGTGATCGATGGAGAATCGTGTCAGATCCGGATCGGCCTCGCCATCGTCATAGCCGTAAACCTTGGTCGAGTAGTCGCTCGATCCGACACAGACGCGGCCCGTGCTCAAGCCCATTTCTGCGGGATGGAAGAGCTCATGGAAGAGTTGCTCTCGCGCCGGCGGCGCAAGTTGATTGAACATGTAGCAGGTGGCATCAGTGAAGGCGCCGCCAAATCCCAAGATCTCCTGGAACTTCATGCTGGGGTTTAGTTGCAGCTGATCGCTTGTGTGTATCCCCGCCGCAGGGCGCCAAGCAGCCGGAGGCGCGACGGCAAAACGTTCGTCGCCCGATGTGACCCAAACGGAAATCTCCGGATTGCTGGACGTTTGGTTGCCGGAGCCGAACTCTGCGATTGCCGCAGCCGCTGGACGGACCACGTCAGGAACAATAGCTGCCGCCAATCCCATAGCGGACATTCCGAGAAAACTTCTTCGCGAGGTTTGGTTTGTCATAAGCGTCTCCTCAGTTTGTACGAGACCCAAGCCGGTACTGAGACGTCAGCTTGCAGGAATACGGGCGATGCCGACAGCATCTTTAGGCTGAACCCAGGCGCGGGCAGGACAAGCGTCCAGGTATGCGCACGCTGAAAAGATCAATTCCTCACGCAAGGCATCGAACTGCTGCTCGGGAGTACTCGATTCCAGGAGTATCCGAATGACTCCGCTCATCGACGCTTGGAGCATGGCCGCAACCAGTTGTGGATCGGTTGCAAGCGGATTGGAAGCTGTCCGCAACATTCGGACGATTTCTTTATGGAGTCGCGTTCCTATCTCCCGGACGATCTTCGCCCCGTCGACGTCGGAACTCACGGAGTAAAGAGCGGCGCTCGTTTTGGCAACCCTCATCTTGGCTTCAAGAAACGCAGTAATGAGAGCGGTCGCCATTTGCCGGAGCGTTCTACCCTCCTGTTCCTTGCAGACGAATTCAACAGTTTCAGCCACATCTTCGAGGTGACGTTTTAAGGCAGCCTGAAGAAGCGCTTTCTTGTTCGGGAAGTATTGGTATAAGGTTCCTACCGACACACCAGCTCTCAATGCCACCCTCGTCGTGGTCAGACGCTCCTTTCCGACCTGGAGCAAAACCTGAATGGTGGCCTTAAGAATCGCATCCACGCTCGCCACCGAACGGGCTTGAATAGGCGTTTTCCGCGGCTCTAAGACGACTGCTGCACGCTGAGGCAAATGCGAACTCCTAACCTGAAGCTTCCTTCATCTAATCAACCAGTAAAGCAGATATAACCGAAAGTGGCAACCGACCACAGGAGAAACAGAATGACAAAACAGATGAACCTTAGTGGCAGCTTCACGCTTCCGGGCAGCTCGATGACCGTGAAGCGCACGGGCTATGGCGCAATGCAACTTGTCGGTCCGGGAGTGTGGGGACCTCCTCATGACGTTGATGCTGCGATTGCTGTTCTGCGGGAGGCTGTGGCGGCGGGCGTGAATCACATCGATACCAGCGACTTCTACGGTCCACATGTGACCAATCAGATTATCAAGCGGGCACTCCATCCTTATCCCGACGGGCTTGTGATCGTCACCAAAGTGGGTGCTCGCCGGGATGCAGACAAGTCTTGGCCACATGCTTTGTCCCGTCAGGAGTTGATCGATGCCGTTCATGACAATCTGCGGAATCTTGGTCTCGACACGCTTGATGTCGTCAATCTTCGGGTTGGAGGAATGATGGCGCCTTCGGAAGGATCGATTGAAGAACCGCTGACTGTGCTAGCCGAACTCAAGCGCCAGGGAATTATTCAGCATCTGGGTTTGAGCAATGTAACTCCCAAGCAGTTGGCCGAAGCTCAGAAGATTACGGAGATTGTCTGCGTGCAGAATTTCTACAACGTGGCGCAACGAAATGATGATCGCTTCATCGATGACCTGGCTAAGCAGGGAATCGCGTATGTACCATTCTTTCCATTAGGCGGGTTCACCCCATTACAGTCGTCGAAGCTCGACGCGGCAGCGGCATCACTGGACGCAACGCCGATGCAGGTTGCGCTTGCCTGGCTTCTTCAGCGCTCGCCCAACATCCTGCTGATCCCGGGTACATCTTCAGTAGCGCATCTTCGCGAGAATCTTCAAGCGGCAACGTTACAACTTCCGTCGGAGATACTTACTAACCTTGACTCAATTGGGCCCGACCGCAGTGGTAGCGGAGAAAAGACTTCTTCCGTTGCCATTGCGACCTAGGCGGTGCAGTTACTCAAACCGCGGGCGATCGAAAAAGCGAAACAATGAACAGCACAAGGAGAATGAAATGCGTGTTTTCTTAACGGGAGCAACAGGCTTCGTCGGCTCTGCGGTCCTTCAGGAGCTAATCACAGCAGGTCACCAAGTGACTGGCCTTGCTCGCTCAGATGCGGCCGCCAAGTCGCTTGCCGCCGCTGGCGCCAAGGTCCATCGGGGCGATCTTGAGGATCTGGATAGCTTGCGGAGTGGAGCCGCCGCCTCGGATGCTGTGATTCACACCGGATTCATCCACGACTGGTCGAGATTCAAGGCCGTGTGCGAGATCGATGAGCGCGCCATTCAGGCTCTCGGTTCCGCGCTCGCGGGCTCTGACCGGCCCTTGATCGTCACCTCCGGGACCGCGCTCATTTCTCCAGGTCGCTCGGCGACGGAAGAAGATGTGCGCTCCGATCCAACCTTCCCCCGGGTTTCGGAAGAGGCGGCAGCTTCGTTGGCAGCGCGGGGAGTGCACGGATCGGTGATACGCCTTTCACCATCCGTACACGGCGACGGCGATCACGGCTTCGTTCCGATCCTCATCAAAACCGCGCATGAAAAAGGCGTTTCAGCGTATATAGGCGACGGAAGCAATCGCTGGACCGCTGTGCATCGGCTGGATGCGGCTCATCTCTACAGGCTGGTGCTGGAGAAGGGTTCGGCCGGAGCTCGCTACCACGGAGTCGCGGAAGAGGGAATTGCGTTCCGGAATATTGCTGAAGTCATCGGACGACGCCTGAACATCCCGGTCGTAAGCAAATCACCCGAGGAGGCGGCGAATCATTTTGGCTGGTTTGCATCCTTCGCCGGACTCGACTGCCCGGCCTCAAACAAGGTAACTCAGGAGCGCCTCGGTTGGCATCCCGTGCAGCCCTCTCTACTCACCGACCTCGAACGAGGGAGCTATTTCAAAATGTGACTCGGGAACCACTTGGAGCCCGGACTGCAGATGATCCTTCTGAGAACACTGGGCAAGCATTGGAGCCCGAATCTAATGAGAAATGTCTGAGTTTTGCGATTACGCTTTTGTCGCCGCAGCAATGGCTTCGCGGACGTGGCCCTGGGTTGATTTCAGGGCGCGGGCCGCTTGGGCACGGTTGACATTTGCTTGCAGCACGACCAGTGCCACGGGAACGTCGTCTCCGGCGGCGCGCAAGGCCTGCTCCGCGGCGTTGCGATTGATTCCGGTCGCGTGTTGCAGGATGGTGAGACCGCGCTCGCGGAGTTTGTAGTTCTTCACGTGGACATTGATCATCAGGTTTCCGTAGACGTAGCCCAGGCGAGTCATAGCGCCGCTGGAGAGCATATTTAAAATCATTTTTTGGGCGGAGCCGGCTTTCATGCGGCTAGATCCGGCGATCACTTCGGGACCAACCTCAGCGACGATTGTGAGGTGCGCGGCTTTCTCCAGCGGGGACGCGGCGTTGCAGGTGATTGCAATGGTCTTGGCACCGTGACGGCGGGCGTATTCGACGGCCGCGATTGTGAAGGGTGTGCGTCCGCTGGCGGCGATTCCGACTACTACATCGTTCGTGCCGGGTTTTTTTTTCGCCATTTCGCGTTGCCCGAGCTTGCGGGAGTCCTCGCTGGCTTCGGTGGCGCTGTGCAGCGCTTTTATGCCGCCGGCGATTACGAACTGTACCGTCCTGGGGTCGGTATTGAAGGTGGGCGGACATTCGGAGGCATCGAGCGCGGCTAGCCGGCCACTGGTTCCTGCGCCTACGTAGATCAGTCGGCCTCCTTGCTTAAGCGCTTTCGCGATCAGGTCAATTCCGCGGGCGATTTGCGGCAACGCGGGTTTCACGGCGGCGGCCACTTTTGCGTCTTGAGCGTTCATGATGCGGGCGATTTCGAGGGAGGATTTCAGGTCCAGATTCTGAGCAGCGGGGTTGGGCTGCTCGGTGGGAAGATGGCTAAGTTTCCTCGCAGCTTTTTTGTTTACGCGTCTCAACAGGTTCGTCTCCCCGGCCATCCTTTTGGGGTAACTACTGCTTTAACAATGGGTACATCAGTTTTTCAAAAAAAGTGTACGGACGAGCAAGGAAAACGATTTGTGCGGGTACCGTATTAGCCGGAGCGATGGGTGCATTCGGAACATTGGTCCGGGAGATTTGCGCGATACCTTTGTGAAGCAGTTCCTCTGTGTCGGCCATTCGCCAACAAGTGCAATGCCAATACGGAGAAGTCAGAGTGATCCGAACGTCGATGTGTTCAGGAGGCGGTCCTGGAATACTGAACTCAGCCTCACCATTAAGGTCAGTTTCGATTTGCAGAGGAGCCGAAATGTTCGCCTGTTTCTCAAAAAAAAACTGCACAGAGACAGCCTGCTTTGGCAGAGGGCGTGCGTCGTTGCGGTTGATCACGCGAACTTTCGCAGCTTGAGCAAAACAGACGTGCCACAGTAACAATGTCCAAGTGAAGGTTCGCGCGTGTTTCATTATAGCCATGCCGGCACTAAGTCCGAATCTAAACATCCGAATCTAAACATCCGAATCTAAACATCCGAATCCGGCCTCGCTTTGCTCGGTTGCCCGGACGAGGCGTCCGGGCCTACGCGTGTGTCGTTCGCATCAGGTGCCTCCTAGTGACTCAACAACTGCGTCGTGGAATTTGGGGCGCAGTTGCTTGATGGCTTGATTGCTGCAATCAGGCCAAGTGCGGTTGGTGAGCAAAGTTATGGAAAGCCCGCGGTCCGGGTCGATCCACACCGAAGTTCCGGTGTAGCCGAGATGGCCGAAGGAATTGGCGGAAAAATACTTTCCGGATTGTGATGGGGATGACGGCGTGTCCCAGCCCAAAGCTCGGGTAGTGCCGGGCGGAGAAGATTCGCGGCGCGTGAAGATTGCGAGAGTTTCGGGGCGAAGGATGGGGCGTCCGCGGGCAAGCATGACGTGGGCGAAGATGGCGAGATCTTCGGCACTGGCAAAAAGGCCGGCATGTCCGGCGACGCCGCCCAGCACGCTGGCGTTTTCGTCCTGCACTTCTCCTTGAATGATGCGGTGACCGAAAGCCTGATCATTCGCTGTTGACGCGATGAAGGCGTGCCAGGCCGAGGGAGGATTAAACGCGGTGTGCGTCATTGCCAACGGCCCGAACACTTGATGCTGGCAGAAGCGGTCGAGAGATTCGTCGGCGATCCGTTCCAGTGCGGCTCCGAGAATGATGAAACCGATATCGCTGTAGACGGCTTGGGCTCCCGGATCGGCGGTGAGCGGCGTGGCGAAGGCGGCTGCGAGAAGTTCGTCTCGCGTTTTGGCGCGCAAGAAGAGCTTCTCGTACGCCGGCAATCCGGAAGAATGCGCAAGCAACATCCGCAACGTGACGGTGTCGCGACGGGGATCTTCTCCGGCGAACTCGGCTACAGCCGCTACCACGGGTAGGTCCAGGTCGAGGAGTCCGCGTTCGTACAGAATCATGGCCATGCTGGTAGTGGCGACGACTTTTGTAACCGACGCGAGATCAAAGACCGCAGCGGTGGTGGTTGGCGCAGAATCGGGTTCGTAGGTGAAATGGCCGAAGGCTTTGAGTCCGACGAGGTTGCCACGGTGCGTGATAGCCACCGAGGCGGCAGGGAAAACGTGATCGGCAATCGCCTGTTTTATTAAATCAAAAGCGCGAGCGAAGACTGAGTCTTGCTGCTGATAGGCCGGAGCAGGGAAGCAGGGTTCCCGTCTACCAGCGGAGTCCATTCCAGGAAAACGTTTCGGGGAAAAGGTCGTATGTTCGATGTTCGGTTTATAACAAAGTTCCGCTGGCGGGTAAAGATGACGTTCGCCATGTACCAGATTCGAGCGTCTTACCCAAGAACGACAATAAATAAAGATGACTATCTGGCCCATTGCCCGAGCCCATGGGTTGTCATAGATTTCTAGGGGCGGGCTTTATGAAGAAAAAGGGGATCAAGAAATCGAGATGCTCGGTTGAGATAGATGCCGAGCAGATGGAATATCTCCGGTATTACCACAAGCTGACTGGCCAACCCATTCCGAGCATTCTGCGGGATATGATCGCGCAGTGGGTTGCGGTCGAGTATGCAACGCGCACACCGACAGAGAAACCGACGGATAAGCCCGCGAAGAACAGCGGGAAAGTGCGGCTGGCTACGAAGAAATCCTAGGCGAACTTCTCTTTATTTCTTTATTTCTTTTCTCCCGACCTCTGATGTGCTCCGACTGGACGGGCGTGGACGTTCGGCCTCCATTTGGTAGAGATGGTACCCCTTACTTCAGTTTGTTGAGCGGGTTGCGGGGCTTGTGTAGAGTCAGAGTATCCGCATGATGAATCAGCCTTCGCGCCTCGCCTTGATGACTTTTTGTATCGCTGTGATGTGTGCACCGGGCCTTGCTCGCGCGCAGGCGACGGATGCCGCCCCTTTCCGCCTCGGTGTGATTGACGGCATTGTGCAAGATGCCATCCTCGATGAGCAGATTCCGGGGGCGGTGGTGCTGGTCGGGCACGATGGCGAAGTAATTTACCGGAAGGCCTTCGGCGAGCGGGCCCTTGAGCCGCGGCGCGAGCCCATGACGGTGGATACGATTTTTGATTTGGCTTCGCTGACGAAGGTGGTTGCGACTACCACGGCTGTGATGCAACTGGTGCGGCAGGGCCAGATTCGGGTCAACGAGCCGGTGACGAAATATATTCCGGAGTTCGGGGAAAATGGGAAAGAAGAAATCACGGTTCGCGAGCTACTGACGCATCACTCGGGTCTGCCCGCAAGTCTTGATTTGGCGCAAGCCTGGGAGGGACGTGCCACGGCATTGCGCATGGCGTATGCGGAGAAGCCAATCTACGCGCCGGGATCGCGATTTCTGTATAGCGACGTCGACTTTATCGTGCTGGGCGCGCTAGTGGAGCGCGTATCGCAGACACCCCTGAACGAGTACTGCGAGAAGAATATTTTTGCTCCACTCAAGATGACACTTACCCGCTTTCTGCCGCCTGCGGCTTGGTTGCCGAAGATTGCGCCTACGCAGTATGACGAGCATGACAAGATGCTGCGTGGGGTGGTTCACGATCCGACGGCAAGGCGGATGGGCGGCGTGGCGGGGCATGCAGGTCTGTTCTCGACCCCGGACGACCTGGCGAAGTTTGCTCAGGCTTTGCTGAGTGGTACCACAATTTTGTCTCCTTTGATGGTTGAGAAAATGACCACTCCGCAGCAGCCGCCGACATCGCCAGTGCTGCGCGGGTTTGGTTGGGACATCGATTCTCCGTTCTCCAGCAATCGCGGGGATCTGTTGCCGGTGGGATCGTTTGGACACACTGGGTTCACCGGGACTTCGTTGTGGATTGATCCGACGACGCGGACATTCATCATTGTGCTGACGAACGCGGTTCATCCTCGGGGGAAGGGAAGTGCGGTGGCACTTCGATCGAAGATCGCAACCGCGGTGGCTGCGACGCTGCCGCTCACCGTGGCGGAAACGGATGAACTGCGATGGAAGAGCATTACGGGATACAACGAGGCGGAGACTGCAGAACGTCGACTGGCGATTCGCAATGGAATGGCGCGGACGGGCATCGACGTCCTTGAGTCCCACGGCTTTGACCTGATTCGAGGAACGACTGCCAAGAAAAAAATTGGTCTGTTAACCAACCAGACCGGAGTGGATTCGCAGGGACGGCGCACGATTGATGTGCTGGCGCAGGCGCCAGGAGTTTCCCTGGATGCGATCTTCAGTCCTGAACATGGCGTGACCGGCACTTTGGATACTGTCGACGTTGGCAATTCGCGGGATGCCGCCACCGGCGTTCCGGTTTACAGCGTGTACGGGGGAACAGACGCGGCGCGACGGCCCTCGCTCGAAATATTGAAGACGCTGGATGCGGTGGTTGTCGATATTCAGGATGTGGGAGCGCGCTTCTACACTTACGAAACTACGCTGGGATATTTCTTGGAAGGCGCGGCCAGGGCGGGAATTGAAATCATCGTGCTCGACCGGCCTAATCCGATTACCGGGTCGTTTGTGCAAGGGCCGGTCTCTGACCCTGGGCATGAGAGCTTCACTAATTATGGATTGGTTCCGGTGCGTCATGGGATGACCATGAGCGAACTGGCAAAGTTATTTAATGGCGAGCGTGACATCGGTGCGCGCCTGCAGGTTGTCCCTCTGGAGGGATGGATGCGGGGCGACTGGTACGATTCGACTGGCTTAGAGTGGATCAATCCGTCGCCGAATCTTCGCAGCCTTACGGAAGCAATCTTGTATCCGGGTGTGGCGCTGGTTGAAGGCACAAATGTTTCCGTGGGGCGAGGAACGGATACGCCGTTTGAACTGCTGGGCGCGCCTTGGATCAACGCGGGAGAACTGGCGCACTATCTGAATGCACGGGATATTTCCGGGGTGCGCTTTGTGCCTGTGAGCTTTACTCCCAGCGCCAGTTCGTATGCGGGGCAGACGTGTCACGGTGTGAATATTGTTGTGATCGAACGGAATGCCTTCGATGCGCCGGAATTGGGGATTGAGCTGGCGTCGGCGCTGCGCAATCTTTATGCCGAGCAGTTCCACATGGAACGGATGATCGAATTGCTGGTGAACCAATCGGCTTACGATGCGATTGTGAAGGGCGAAGATCCGCGGCGCATCGCGGAAGATTGGCGGGAGCCGCTGGAGAAATTTCAGCAGCTTCGGCAGAAGTATCTGATCTACAAGTAAACGAAATGCCTGCCGAGCTGCTCGGTCACCCGGACGAGGGCGTCCGAGCCTACGTATTCGTCGTGAGCCATTAGATCCGTGCGCTCACGCTGGATATTGGCTAGAATGGTTGCGCTTGTTCGTACTGCAGGAGCGCGCTCTCATGGAAGCCGCCAGCTCGAGAACTTCGACGCCCAACTTATTTTACCGTTGTGCCGGTCCTAACTGCGGACTGCTGAAGCGGTCGGCCGACCGCTGGTGGCTGATGTGGACTTCCTTCGGGGAGTACAACCGGCCGGTGCTGTACCTGTGTCCGTGGGACGAAGAAATCGCAGCCGAGGAAGGCACTTTGCACGTCTGTGGGGAGCTTTGCGCCCAGAGGTTACAATCGCAATACATGGGAAACGTGAATGAAAACGAGCTCAAGCGGCGGGCGCGTTAAAGTTTCAACCTCGATCAGCCGAGACTAACTTTCCTGGTGTTTCGTGCATCGTACTTGCATCGAGAATTTGTGGCTTGGTCGGCATGGCTTGAAGTGGCTGAAAAGCCCTTGAGGCGCAGAAGTTTTGAAAGGGCACGGCTTCGACCCGTGCCGTAAGTCATATGACCTGACGGCGCGGCTGGAAGCCGCACCTTTCAAACCTTGACGCCCACTCCCACAAATTTATGAAGCCGGACAATCCCGACGGTCGGAGGATGATTTCAGAGAGGTGCTTCATGCGCGTCTTATTAGCGGTGGTATTTTTGTCGGCTTTGGCTTTGGCTCAATCGAGTCCTGCGACCAAGCCAGATGCGGGCGCTAGTGCGTCTCCGAACACTCCCAGTGAATTGACCATTCCCGCAGGCACCAAGCTTCCGGTGGCGCTGAAACATGCGGTATCGAGCAAGGGAACGCACGAGGGAGATGGGGTTTATGCGGAGACCACATTTCCGGTCGTGGTTAATGGCCGAGTGCTGATTCCGGCGGGCACGTTTGTGCAGGGCAGGATCAGCCATATTCAGCGTGGCGGCCGGATCAAAGGACGCGCCGAAGTGCTGATGCACTTCACGACTCTGATCTACCCAAGCGGATACACCGTACTTCTACCGGGCTCGGTCGAGAACGCTCCAGGCGTGGATAAGACGTCGGTAAAGGACGGGGAGGGTACGATCCGCTCGGACAGCCAGAAGGGCGAAAAAATTGGGACGGTAGCGAGCACGGCGGGGACTGGCGCGGTGGTTGGCGGGCTGAGCACCGGTGGTAAAGGCGCCTTGATCGGTGCGGGGGTAGGTGGCGCAGTCGGAACCGCGATCGCTATGTTGACTCGGGGGAACGATGTGAAGCTGGACGCGGGTACAACGTTGGAAATTGTTATCCAGCGCGACGTTCCGTTGGATGCGAGCCGTGTGCCAACTACCACAAGGGCATATTCGTCGCAGCAGTGAACAATCACTTTGGCATCCGCATTACTTAGTTGCCGAATGCTTGCTCACGGCTGCGCTGGCGCTGACATCCTGCACGAATTCACGCCGACGCTCTGGTCCTTTGCGATTCTCAAGCACGCGTACGCGCCTCGCGGGGACGTTGGTCGGGTTCAGGCGAACGATGCGTCCATCGCTGACTTCGATATAAAAACGGAACCAGTCGGTGCGGAACATGCGGCCGGAGGAATAGAAGGTCAACGAGGCGGCGATGAGGCCCGAAAACTCCGGGCCGGTGCATACCAGAAGGCGTTTGTCGACGTCTTGAGTCCAAGTCATGCCACCGACCAGAGGATCGTTGAGGAAACAGCGTTCGAAAGGGACAGCTTGGGAGAGTTTGCGCAACTGCATGAGTTGCAGCAACACCGAGATCTTGGCCAGATTAGTGACTACGATTCGAGCCTCGCTGGCAGAGATCCGCTCCAGTTTGATGTGCAGTTCGGGTGACCACTCCCGTTCGAACTCCTCGCGGGCGAGAGCGAGACTTTTGTCGGTAGCTTCGGCATAGCGCAGCGTGGCACGGGCCAGAATCACGCTGAGAAAACAAGTCACCACCGTCGCCGCGACGGGAATGTAGTTGACCAGGCTAAAAAGTGGGATGCTGTGTGAGTTGATCGACTGCATGTGCATAGAACCGGCCGGGTCCTCATCGTGCAACCGCAATCGTAGTTACTGAGTTTGATTGCTGCCTGCGATGATTGCGCATCGAGGCTCAGATCAGCGAGAGTCTAAAAGAGGGACCCGGCTGGCTCCAGATGCACATAGTACAGAGACTAGATGCTCATGGCGCGGAGTCTTTGGTAATCGAGTAATTTTTTCTGGCCGGAGACGCAGGGTGCGCACGCGGTTGTCTTCGCTAGCAGATATATTGCCCCAACTTCGTAAAGCGTCGAGTGAAAGCCACGTGGGACATTTCTCCCGTTTCCGCATCCTCCTCAGCCTCGTCACTGCTTTCAACCACCGAGAAGTGGACGTAGTCATAAATGTCAACGTCTTGTACTTTTACTCGCAAGCCGGTTGCATCTCCGCAAATGTCGCCTGCAGCAAGCTGTAAATCCCGTCTCATCTTTTACCTCCATTTTGTTTGGAATGTGGACAACCGAATTTGCTGAAAGAGGTCGGGGGCCCCGTTAATCCGGGACCCCCAAAGCACTACGTCAGCATGTAAGACTAGGCTGACATGGCTCGACGCTGCGATCGGGTCTCGCGGATCGAGGCGACCCCGCGGCGGATGTTCAGCCAGCCGTTCTCCTGAAAGAGATGGAAAAGGTCATAGCTGTACGGAACCTCGCCGGTGATGATTTCTTCTTTCCCTTGTTCATCAGTTATGGCGAAGGCAACCTGCACCGGCTCATCGGGGGAGTTTTGCTTAGTAAAGTGGACGAGTTTTACGTTCAGGGTTGGTTGTTCCTGAGTTTGTAATGGCATTATTTTTTTCTCCTTCGTCCCCTGTTGGGTACTGAGTTCCACCCTAGAAACTATCGCAATGCAAGTCAAGATGAGCAGGCGATATTTTTGTAAAGAGTTGTCATCAGCCGTGACAAATTTTCATGGGGCTGCCGCTGAGATCGAAGGCCATACAGAGGAGCATGCAACACGTATAACTTGTAGCGCTTGCTCTCAAGAATACGTTCAATAAGTTCTCGTCTATCCTTAGGGAAGAAAAGAGAAGCGAACCGATTATGTCCTTCCTTCAATCGTCGGGCGTGAAGCAAGTATCTAATGCTGGAAGACAGAGCAAATTTTTCTCTTCCCCCATTTTCGTTGTTGGGCTGGGGCTGGCAACTCAGAGTCACGGGTACAGGATTCCCTGTAGTTCTCAAAAAGAAATTTTCAGAACTAATGCGAAATGCTTCGGTCGTCCAGCGTAAGGCCTGCAAATAGAACGCCGCATGCTTACTTTCGCAGAGTGCAGTTAATAGGCCGTCCAAGCCAGCTCTTTTGGCAAGCAGCTTGCTTCCTTTCCATGGAATGAGTTAACTCTCTCGGAGGTTTCATGAACAGAAATATAAAGAGACAGACACACTCCATGCGATTATTTGGCGGGCTTATGCTTGCATCTGGGATGTTCCTTTTGGGCGCTCAGCTCTATGCGCAGCAAGACTCGCCCCCGCCGCAGTCGCAATATCCGGCGCAACAATCGGGGCAACAGCAGCAGCCCGGGCAAGCAACCACCCCATCGGCACAACCCGCGCCGGATTCACAAGCTCAGTCCCCGTCGGCCGGGACCCAGGTCTTCACCGGCACCATCGTGAAATCAGGCGACAAGTATGTGTTTCAGGATTCTAGCGGCGCCACCTACGATATCGACGCCCAGGATCAGGTAAAGCAATTCGAGGGCAAGAAAGTTCGCGTACACGGGACCCTCGATCCCAGCGGCAAAATGATTCATGTCCAGTAGCCCGTCTCACAAGCTAGCGAGGGCGAGCGATATTTGGAAAAGAGAAAGGGCCGGGAAACCGGCCCTTTTTGCATTGTGGGAAAACTATCCGCGACCCCTGTGCTATTATGCGCGCAATCTCAGTTGGAAAATTCTCTTGGTTCGTCGTAGATGGTAACCGGGACAATGTTCTGCCAGAAAACATCGTCGGTCGCCGACCGGCCACTCGCATTGATCTCGCTGTCAATGTCCATTCTGGCTGTACTGGTGGTCATGCTCGCTTCCTCGACTCGGGCCGAAGATGTCCGCAACCCATTTTCCGGCGATCCCAAGGCGGCCAAGGCTGGCGAATTTGAATTCCGCATAAACTGTGCTTTCTGCCACGGATTGGGCGCGCGCGGAGGGGGTCGCGGTCCTGATCTTGCGCGCGCTCACAAACGTCACGGCGACTCTGACGCCGAGCTCTTCCAAAACATCAGCCAAGGCATACCCGGTACGGTGATGCCCGCGAACGGAACCAACGGGCAAGGCGTCGGTATGACCGATGAAGAGATTTGGCAGATTATCGCGTACTTGCGAAGCATCCAGGTTCAGCCGCAGGCCAAACCCATCGGCAATGCTGCGCACGGCAAAGATCTCTTTTACGGTGATGCAAATTGTTCGTCGTGCCACATGGTAGAAGGCAAGGGAGGGCGGCTCGGCCCCGATCTGACCGGAGTGGGTACGGCGCGAACGGTTGAATCGCTGATCGAGTCCGTTCGCAACCCCAGCCAGCGGCTCGCCTGGGGCCTCACCGAGTCTACCAAGGAGTTTGCTCAGGAATATGAAACTGTCACAGTCGTAACTCTTGAGGGAAAAGAAATCAAGGGCGTCACTCTGAACGAGGATCAATTCAGCCTGCAGATGATGGACACCGCGGAACGCATTCATCTATTTGAAAAAGACAAACTGCGGTCGGTTCAGAAGAGCCGCAAATCCATGATGCCCGCGTACGATCAGTCGATTTTGAGCGACCAGGACTTGAACGATATTGTCGCTTACTTACTCAGCGTCAACACAAAGTGAGCGCGTCGATACATGAATAAGCTATCTGGAATTTTCCTGCTGATCGTCGGTGTCCTGGCGGTTGAAACCAGCGCCCAGGTGACGTTCGAGCGCCTTATCAATTCTTCAAAGGAGCCGCAGAACTGGCTCACCTACTCCGGCGACTATGCGGGACGCCGGTTCAGTTCGCTAGACCAGGTGAACACCGCCAATGTGCACTCACTCACGGCAAAGTGGGTCTACCAGACTGCGGCCACGGGGAAGTTTGAAACCACGCCGCTGGTCGTGGACGGCATCCTGTACGCGACCGCCCAGGAGGATCGCGCATTCGCGCTCGATGCCCGCACGGGCAGGCCCATCTGGATGTATCAGCATCAACTGCCCTCCGATATTCGACCATGCTGCGGCAGAGTAAATCGCGGGCTCGCCATTTTGCGCGACAAAGTGTTTCTCGGCACGCTCGATGCCCACGTCATTGCCCTGGACGCGAAAACTGGAAACCTCATTTGGGATGTTGTCTCGGTCGACTACAAACAAGGCTACAGCTTTACACTCGCGCCCCTGGTCGTGAAGAACCTTGTCATTCTCGGGGTCTCAGGCGGCGAATATGGTATCCGCGGCTTCATCGATGCCTACGACGCCGATACCGGGCAACGAAAGTGGCGCTTCTACACCGTGCCAGGCCCGGGCGAGCCGGGTCACGATACTTGGGAAGGCGAATCGTGGAAGATCGGCGGCGCGCCAGCGTGGGTTACAGGTGTGTATGATCCTGGAACCAACCAACTCTTCTGGCCGACGGGCAATCCTTCGCCTTCGAATCGCGGTGAAGGACGCGCCGGCGACAACCTGTACAGCAACTCTCTTCTCGCTCTCGACGCTGACACCGGAAAACTGAACTGGTATTTTCAATTCACCAAGCACGACGAGCATGATTGGGACGCCACCCAAGTGCCGATCATGATCGATTCCGGCGATAAACACTTGATCGCGCAAGCCAACCGCAACGGCTTTTTCTACGTGCTGGATCGCACCACCGGCAAGCTGCTCTCAGCCAATGCCTACAGCCGCACCACATGGACCGACAGCAAGGATGCGGAGGGTCGGCCGGTCCCTAACAACCAGAGCTCGCCGACGCCCGAGGGACGAACGATCTGCCCGGGAGCCCTCGGCGCCACGAACTGGATGTCCCCAAGTTTCGACGCGCAAACGGGTCTTTTTTATGTGAGCGCGCGCGAGCAGTGCGACATCTTCAGCACCGCGCCGCAGCCGTATGAGGTGGGCCATGCTTATTATGGCAGCGCCTATTTTCCTTCCGACAAAGCGGAGCCATATTGGGGCGCGCTTCGCGCTATTGATCCCGCGACTGGTCAGGTCAAGTGGGAATTCCGCCATCTTTCCCCGACGTGGTCGGGCGTGCTCTCGACCGCCGGAGGACTCCTGTTCACCGGCGATGCAGAAGGAAACTTCATCGCCCTGGATGCGGCGTCGGGGAAGCCTCTATGGCACTTTCAAATGGGCGGAGCAGTCTATGCCTCCCCCATGTCGTTCGCCGTGGATGGAAAACAGTGCATCGCTATCGCTGCCGGCAGTTCATTGTATGCATTCGGTCTTCCGTAGCTTTGACAATGCCGATGCAAATCCCCTAGCGCGGTGCTGAAAAATACTGAATTCGTATCAGGGCATCGCTTCAGCGATGCCGCAACGCCAACAAATGCGAGTGCTCTACACAACTTAGGCCGCTGGAGCCTTGAAGGGGCACGGCTTTCAGCCGTGCCGTAAACCTAAGACGCCATAAAGGCGTGGCTGGAAGCCACGCCCCTTCGAACCCTAAACGCCGATCTGCACGCTTTTTTAGCAGGTTGTCCAGGAGCCCCAAGTCGCCATATCACTTTTGCAACAGCCTGTTTTGCCTAGACTTTTTCAGCGAGAGTTCCGATCCAAGGCAGCCTGAAAGTTTCGCCCTGCAAGGCCTTTACCAGCAGCACGAACCACAGAATCACCCAGCCCAAGAGCATCACCGCCAATAATAGCCAAGCCAGCAGGTAACCCAGCACGGGAATCATGGCAAGTAGGGAATACAGGATGCGCATAGCGACTACGACCACGATTGTGGCAACCGCAAGGAAAATAGATTGAAAGGAATGAAATCGTACGAAACGGTTGCGTTTAAATGGCTCGATCAGCAGGAAGAAAATGGCTGGGATAAGTGTAATGTAGGCGACGGCGGCGGTCAGGTTGTCTTTGGGGCCAGCGGGAATACTCGCAGGGGCGATGTCTGCAGCCGGGTTCGTGGCCCGAATGTCGGTAGCCGGCGGCCTGGCCGCCGCCGCCTTAGGGGCACCCTGCCCCGGGACCCACGTTCTGCGGCCGCAGCCGGGACAAAAGGCAACACTGTCTGGCATTTCGGCGTGACACTGTGGGCATGTTATGGGCATGAGTGTTCAGGCGAGCCGGTGCGTGCTTTCCTTCTTGCGGCAATCCTCGCAGACTCCATAAATCTGGAAGGTATGGCGAGTGGTGGCGTAGCGGTATCTTTTCCCAATCTCCTGCTCCAGGCCGTCAACCTCAGGCGAAAAAAATTCCACCGAACTGCCGCAGCCGGTGCAAACCATGTGATGATGGCTGCGGCGGTTGTACTGGTGCTCGTAGCGGGCGATGCCATCGTGAAAAGCGACTTCGCTGGCTAGGCCGCATTCGGCCAGCAGTTTCAGAGTACGGTAGACGGTGGTGAAACCGATGCGAGCATCTTTCTGTTGCACCAGCCGGTGCAGTTCGTTGGTGGAGAGGTGCGCGCGGGTTTCGAGAAAAGTTCGCAGGATGGTGTCGCGCTGCGCCGTCTGTTTCAGGCCGACTCGTTTCAGATGCTGATGCAGTATCTGCTGCGCTTCGCGGACCATCTCCGGCGAAATGCTGGGCTGATCGTCAATGCGCTTTTGCAGCATGCGGACTGGTGTCGCGGGCGCTCCCGGAGGGAACAGGATAACACTGGCCTTTGGAAAGCTCATCTCTTGCGCCGTAAGTCGCTGTGGGAGGGCACGGCTTTAGCCGTGATATAAGCCGCTAAAAAAGCCATGACGGCGCACCTGTACTCCACACCCTTTCAAATCTAAACGCCGACTCCTCACTTCTCCCGACCAGGATTGGTCCATTCAAGATGCTCGTTGCCCCATGCTCGAACCGCCTGGATGATCGGACGCACGGTTTCTCCGTGGTTAGAAATGCAATACTCGACGCGGGGAGGAACCTCCGCATAAACCGTACGGGAAATAAGTCCTTCGCGCTCCAAGCCACGCAGCGTCGTGGTCAGCACCTTGTGGGAAATATCCGGCATTAGGCGTTGCAGTTCGTTGAAACGGCGCGTGCCCAAATCCAGCCAGTAAAGGCAAATCAAGCTCCACTTACCCCCGATGGCGGTCAGGGCGGCGGTCAGCGGGCACTGGGTCGGCGCAGCGGCCTGTCGCGCACGAGTGCCTTTTACTGCAGTACCAGTTTCCATAAGGTAACCAGATTACCGCAAAGTGCATTCTTGCTTTTTTCCCCTGGCCGCGCAAGCATGCTGGCGGAGAGTCAAATGATCACCCGTAAGAACGGCGCGCGAGAGCCCAGACTTTTTCAACCGTATCTTCATCTTCATCTTCTCTTCTGCAGCCTGGTTGTTGCCGTGCTGCCCCTTCCGAGCTTCGCCCAGCAGAATTCAGCTCCAGCACAGATCAATATTCAACACATGCCCACGGAAAGGGAGGGTCAACACGATTTTGATTTCGAGATTGGCGCCTGGAAAACTCACGTATCGCGGCTGGTACATCCCTTAACTGGCTCCACTACCTGGGTCGAGTATCAGGGTACGACCGTGGTCCGAAAAGTTTGGAACGGCCGCGCCAACCTGGTTGAGCTGGAAGTCGACGGGCCCGCAGGGCACATCGAAGGCTTGTCGTTGCGTCTGTATAATCCTAAGTCCCACCAGTGGAGCCTTAATTTTGCCAACAGCAATGACGGCGCTCTGAGTCAACCCACGGTCGGCGAGTTCAAGAATGGACGCGGCGAATATTTCGATCAGGAAACTTTGAATGGCCGCGCCATCTTTGTTCGCTTTGTTATCTCGGATATCACTCCGAACTCGTGCCGCTTTGAACAGGCGTTCTCGGACGATGGAGGCAAGACTTGGGAAGTGAACTGGGTCGCGACCGACACACGGGTAACCAGTCACTCAGAAGCACTCGGGACGAACACTCAGCCCACTTCCGGGAAAGGGGATGGGCAACACGATTTTGATTTCGAGATTGGGACGTGGAAAGTTCATATAAGGCGTCTCCAGCATCCCTTATCTGGTTCTACGAGTTGGATTGAACTAGATGGCACATCGGTTATCCGCAAGGTTTGGAATGGTCGCGCTAATCTGGTCGAGCTCGAGGCCGACGGACCCGCAGGTCACCTCGAAGGCCTGTCGCTTCGTCTGTACAATCCTCAATCCCGCCAGTGGAGCATCAATTGGGCCACGAGCGACAGCGGCACCCTGGGCCAGCCCGCGATTGGCGAGTTCAAGGATGGACGCGGCGAGTTTCTTGACCAGGAGCCATTCGATGGCCGAGCCATTCTGGTTCGACTTCTATTCTCGGACATCACTCAGAATTCATGCCATGTTGAACAGGCATACTCGGATGACGGGGGCAAGACTTGGGAAGCAAATTTCGTGGAGACGGTGACACGAGTGAAAGACGAATCGGATAAAGCGCGGTGAAATCGACTGCTATGCTGCGCTAGCCGTTCGAAACTGCGGGCGGAGGGGTGCCGATGATCATCGAAATGCGTACCTACAAAACCAAGCCCGGCATGCGCGCCCGGTTCCTTGAGATATTCCGCTCCAAATCCATTCCAGGTCACACAGAAATCGGAATGAAAATACTGGGTCCGTTTCTTTGCGTCGAAGATCCCGACACCTTCTTTTTCATGCGTGGCTTCCCCGACATGGCCTCGCGCGAGCCGATGAAAGCAAAGTTTTACGAAGGGGAGCTTTGGAAGAAGGAGTTAGAAAACTTCCTCATGCCAATGCTGGAAAAATATGAAGTCGTCGTGGTGGACGACGCGGACCATCTGGTCCATTGGTAGTGCGATCGTGAAGGATGCTTATCCTGCAATGGCACAGAGAGGAGATTTGTCATGCGTGTCTGAGTCAACCTAGAATCAAAGTTACGCATGGTCACGATCCCGGCTTCTCTTTCATCTTCCCCGTCGCGTTTCCGCCCCGCACGACTTGCCCTCTATTTCATTGCTGCGATTTTGTTGCTCTTGGTGGCAGGCGTTCTGTGGTTTTATTCGATGGCGCGATCCGCTCTACCTCAGCTCGACGGCCGGCTGCGGGTGACCGGGCTTTTGGCGCCCGTCAAGGTAGATCGTGATGCCCACGGTGCGCCCACGATTGAAGCCGCCAATTTCGATGACCTGTTTTTCGTACAAGGTTATGTGACCGCGCAGGATCGGTTATTCCAGATGGATGGAATGCGCAGGTTCGCGGCGGGTGAACTGGCGGAAGTTTTCGGCACGGCATTCGTTGAGCATGACCGCCAGCAGAGAATTCTGGGGTTAAGGCCGGTTGCGCGGAGGACGATAGAAACTTTGACGCCCGAGTATCGCGCTCATTTCGAGGCTTATGCACGTGGAGTGAATGCGTTTGTTGAGGCGCATCGTGAGCGATTGCCGCTCGAATTTCGCATTCTGCGGTATTCACCTCGACCGTGGACGCCGGAAGACTCGGCGCTGATCGGCGTCCAAATGGTGGAGGATCTGAGCACCAGTCCCAGGCATGCGCTCGAGCGCGAGAAAATCCTGGCCAAGTTAGGGCCCGAGCTCACGGCGGATTTGTATGTGAATTCTTCCTGGCATGACCGTCCGCCGACGGCCTCGCGCTCCAGTCTCGACCACGAGATTAAGGGCAACGATCAGAATGAAAACGATCAGAATGAAGACGACGATGAAGATGATGATTCGGGCGCGGACAGCTCGGTCACTGAATTCACGCGACCATCTAATCTTCCGACGTTGCGGTCGCCAGAAATGTTTTTTGGTGGCCGACCTCTGGTGCTGGGGTCGAATAATTGGGTGGTCTCGGGAGCGCATGCGGTGTCGGGCAAGCCGCTGCTGTCGAACGATATGCATTTGGGCCATCAGATGCCGAACCTCTGGTATGAAGCGCATCTTCGATGCAGCAATCCGTCCTGCGGCGGCTTCGATGTGGCTGGGGTCACGCTGCCGGGTTATCCCTACGTCATTGTTGGACACAACCAGCGCATTGCCTGGGGATTTACCAATCTCGGTCCCACGGTTGAGGACCTATACGTTGAGACCTTCAACCCGCAGGGACAATATCTGACGCCGGATGGGTGGAAGCAGCCTGAGCATCGTCGTGAAGTAATCCACGAGAAGGACAAGCCCGATGTGATTGTGGATGTCGTGCTGACGCGCCACGGACCGATCGTTTCGGACATGGTTCCCTGCGAGACGCGTAAGCTGGCATTGCGTTGGACTTTGTATGACGGTACGCGTAGTCCGTTCTTCGCGGTCGACTCGGCGCAGAAATGGGAGGAGTTCCGGCGCGCGTTCTCAGAGCTCGATGCGCCCGGCCAAAACGTGGTGTATGCCGACGTGGATGGCAACATCGGCTATCAGGCCACCGGAAAGATTCCCATTCGCGCCGCAGGCGATGGCAGCCTGCCAGAGAATGGCAGCGACAACGCTCACGAATGGGTGGGCTACGTTCCGTTTGAGAAGCTTCCCAGCGTTTTCAATCCGCCATCAGGGATTATCGCAACCGCGAATAGCCGAATCACGCCGGATGGGTATAAATATTCGCTCAGCACGGAGTGGGAGGCTCCCTGGCGAACGGCTCGCATTTATCGCGTGTTGGAGTCCGGCAGAAAGTTTTCTGCGGCGGACATGCTGGCGCTCGAAACCGATATCTATTCGGAGATGGACCGCTTTTTCGCGGAGCGGTTTGTGTAT
Source organism: uncultured Acidobacteriota bacterium (assembly GCA_963832245.1). Classification (GTDB taxonomy): domain Bacteria; phylum Acidobacteriota; class Terriglobia; order Terriglobales; family Acidobacteriaceae; genus JABDBE01. Next base: position 123,808 of record CAWHTG010000001.1, on the reverse strand, counting down.
GCGGTCGACCATGCCAAGAATCCTTCTGCCCGGGCAAAGGCGGCAGCGGAGATCATGCGGCAGTGGGACGGGCGCATGATTGAAAACTCAGCGGCGCCTACGATTGCAGTGCGGGGGCGGCAGGAATTAGCGCGTTTGCTGCTGGAACCTAAGCTGGGCGCGGCTTCTAAAGATCCGCAACAACTCGAAACCACTCTTAGCTGGAAGAGCTATCAGTGGATGATGAGTACGCTTTGGCTGGAGAACGTAGTCCAGCATCAACCCAAGCGCTGGCTACCCGACGCTTATGCGAACTACGACGAGCTTCTGACGGCGGCGGTTCAGGCCGCGATCGATTCAAATCCAGCCCACGATTCACCTCCGCCTCAAGACCTGAATTCGTGGAAATGGGGAGATTTTCATCCCGTAGAAATTCAGCATCCAATTTTTGGCAAAATTCCTGTTCTGCGCTGCTGGTCGGGGCCCGGATTACAGCGGCTCTCAGGAAGTGAATATACCGTAAAAGCCGTGTCGCGTACCCACGGACCTTCGGAGCGAATGACGGTGGACCTCGCGACCCTGGATCAGTCGACTTTGAATCTGGTGACGGGCGAGGCGGGGAATCTGTTCAGCCCTTATTTCACGGATCAGTGGAAGGCTTGGTACGAAGGATTTACCTTTGTCTGGCCTTTCTCGGCGCCAGCGGTGGAACAAGCCCGCGCCCATGAGTTGGTGTTGGAGCCGTGACGAGTCTTTTGACCTGAAACTGGAAGCCCACACGCGACGTTTCGCGCTGAACGAGTGACGCGGTGAATCACATATTGAATTGCGAATCGGGCACCCACCTTGTCGCGAAGAGCGCAAGAGGAGGACCCGATTTCAGGCATGACCCCTGGCCTTCAAACTGGCTCGAGGCAAGCGATAACTTCAATAAAGCCCCTGGGACGCAATATTTGCCGGCTCACTACCCTGCCTGGGAAGCGCCGCTCCGCCAGAAAGCGCAGAGCCGCCAGAAGGTGCAAGTGAACGGTTACTCTCCGCTCCCGGATTTGGGGTGTTCGACACCGGCGGAAAATGCACGTGGACAATTCCGTTCCTCACCGCGTAAAGCACCAACTCGGCGATGGAATGAAGCCTCAGCTTGCGCAAGATGTTGCTTCGATGCGTTTCTGCCGTTGCCAATGACACATTCAGGATCGTGGCGATCCCCTTGGAAGCCTTGCCCTCACAGACGAGTTGCAAAACCTCGTGCTCCCGGGGCGACAATCTGGTCACAGTTTCCGGAGCCGAACCAGCTTGATGCCGCTTGTAACCGTCCATCATCAGATCAGACATCCGCGAGCTGAAGATGGTCCTTTGCCGTTGCATCGCCTGAACAGCACTCATTAGATCCTCGGGTGCGTCGGACTTAAAAACCCAGCCGCGAATACCCGCTTCCAAGCACTCTCGAATCACATGCTCGGAGTCCACAGCGGTAAGCACCAGGATTGCCTGGTCAGGGTTGTTTTTCAGGATTTGCCGTGCCGCCTCCAGGCCGTTCAGTTCTGGCAAGCAAATGTCCAAAATAAGAAGATCGGGCTTGATTTGTTTGCACTTCTCTACCGCCTCCCGTCCGTTAGCGGCCTCTCCGCAGACCTCCCATCCTGGGTGAGACCTAAGCATCGAACACAGACCGAAACGGAATATCGGATGATCGTCCGCCAGCAAAATACGAAATGCACTCATAGAACCTCCCCCACAGTACTTCGCTAGTTTATTAGGGAAAGTTAATTCAGTCTGAGCAATGTAGCTCACCCTTAAAGTACTAGGTAAAGGCCGGGAGTTGTGGACCGCGGTCGTAGGAACGCCAAATTTCCTGAATCGGCATCATGCAAATACTGGCTCGCGAAGGTCGTACCGAGCCTCCCGGCCAAGGGTCTCGTGACTGATCCTCAGCTTTCCTTCGCGTGAGGTGAAGAATAAGGGCCTAACTCGGGGACCACATTGCAGAGCAGGCAAGCGCCAGCAACAAACGGGGAGGTTCGAATCCAGCGCCTGCCTTCCGCCCCTCGCGTTGGGGCTACAGCAAGGGATACATTAGTCGGGCCATGCGCGGCTATCGGGATGGTCCTGTACTTGTCCAGCGCGGTTCCTTGACGTTTTCGAAAACTAACAACCCGCAAGCCTGTTTACATCGGAGATTTTCGGACGGCACGAGGAAAAGCCACGCCGTGACAAAAAAGGCGGAATGTCCGCGGGACAAAAAAATGCTTGTTTCGGCTGAATTCTCGGACGTCGATCTTCTACAGAGGCGACGGACGACGGATACAGACCGCACTCGATAGACCCACTCTCGCTGTCGCCTTTATTCTCAGCTAACAGTTTGGATGAACTCACTTCGTCCGTCAGCCACAACGGACTGACATCTAAAAGGAGACTCTGGTGAACATCGACTTTGCTACTACCCGAGAGAACGAGCTGGGATCTGATTTGGTCAGGCGTGCTCAAGACGGCGATGCGGACGCATTTGCCGCGCTGTTTCACACACACAAAGGACGGGTCTACTCCGTATGTTTGCGGATGACCAACAACGCCGCGGAGGCGGAGGATCTTACCCAAGATGCGTTCCTGCAGGCCTTCCGTAAGATCGCGGGCTTTCGTGGAGACTCAGCGTTTTCGACCTGGCTGCACCGCCTTTCGGTCAATACGGTACTGATGCATTTTCGCAAAAAGTCGCTGTGCCAGGTTTCCCTGGACGAGCCCTACGACAACCAGGACGGTAGTACGCTTCGCCGCGAAATCGCGACCAGAGACAGCAATCTGGCGGGCTGCGTCGACCGGGTCACATTGGCCCGCGCCATTAAAGACCTTTCCCCGGGGTATAGGAACATCTTCGTGCTGCACGAAGTCGAGGGCTATGAGCACCAGGAAATCGCGCAGATGCTCGGTTGCTCGATAGGCAACTCGAAATCCCAACTCTACAAAGCCAAAATGCGAATTCGCGAGTTGTTGGCACATTCGCCTAAGGCTCGACTGGAAATACGAAAAGGGCACGCGCTGGCCAGAAAACGTGCAAAAGCAGCGCGTGAAAACTGGGGACTGCCAAAAGATGTGGTAATGCCGCCAGTGCGACTCTCGCCCGAATGGATAACACCGACGGCTTGACCGACGCAGGCCCGAGCTGGGGAACCAGGCGGGCCCGGATCGCAGCGGCGACCGGAGAGGAAATCCACATCTCCGTGGCGGAATTGGTGGCTCAGCGGCCAAAGCTGACCCACCAAGAGCCCAGTCAATCCACCAGCTTCACATCGTAGAGCTGACCCACGATATCCACCTGCCCGTTATTGTTGAGAGTGTCGCCGGGCGTCACTTGCAGCTGGTTAGTGTCCGTGTCGTAAATTGCAAGCCCAGCGTTTTGGACTACATAAACGACGTCGCGCCCCGAGATTTGCTGGATGCCGGTCACGTCGCCGCTGCTAGGCGGGATGACGACACCAGGGCTGTTCGCGTTGAAGATGGACAAACAGCCACGCACTTCGCCCCCGGGGATATTTATATTGGTGCAGCTATGCGAACCAATGTAGAGCTGCCCGTTTTGGCTGATTTGCATGCGATCATGGTATCCGTCCGTGATCACGGCCGAACCCGTGACCGTCATAGAACCAGTGTCGATGACGCTAAGCCGGCCGCAGGTCGTGGCCGCAGTCTTTGTCCCCGTACAGGTGTTCGTTCCGGGCGGATTAGGCGACGGGCTTCCAGCCACATACAAAGTGGATCCGTTGAGCAAGCCATAGGTGGCCGCAACAACCGGAGTGGTGCTCGCCGAGGTAGCGGCGCCCACGTCGAGGACGCTAACTCCCGCCGCTTTTCCGCCGCATTGCGCACCGCAATCCATCACGTAAGCCGTGGTGTTGTTCGCAAAAATTCCCCATGCGGGGCGGTCGAAACCAGCGATGGTGCTCCGCGGATCACTGCTGGTCCCGATCAGGATCGTTGTAATCACGGTTACCGTATCAGAATTGTCGCTGAACACCAGGACGTGGTTGCCGTCTGGGCTGCATACGACAAAGTGCGCGCCGGGCACGGGGATGGACGCGGCGATTCCTCCACTTTGTAAGTTCAGCACCTCGACTGCCCCTGGAGCTTGACCAAGTACCGGCGCAGTGGGCACGGCGGCGTAGGCGGAGGTCGATGCGGGATTGACCACGATGCTCTCGGTAAAGCCCGGCAGGGTAATGGGCGGCAACGACGTGGTAGACCCGGCACCGGTTGCAATCGTCTCGGTCGTGTTGTCGATGACGGTTACAGAATTCCCGGCCGGGCTGTAAACCAGGGTGAACTTCAGGTCTGAAGAGACGGCCATCAGCCCGGGTTGCGTGCTCTCGCCCAACAAACTAACCACCGAAGTAGAAAGCACGTCTTGCGTGGCATCAACAATGTTAAGCACCGGCAAATTCGTCCCGGTCACACCGGTTGAGCCCGGAAACAGAGGATTCGAAATAAAAACCCGGAACTTCAGGCCGCTGGGTTTGTGCGTATTCGCGGAGGAGTTGCTGCTTCCGCAGGAAATAATGGTCACGCAGGCAGCTGCAAGCACAAAGATGCTGACTAAGGCTCTCTTCAAACCTGGGACTCCGAAGAGCATGAAGGATAGAGATTTAGATGCAAGAAAGCGGATTATACCAGAGCGACTCCGAGAATTTTGGCGACGACCATGCGCGTCCTCAGCCCGAGATGCAAAAGCCGCAGTCCTCTTGTATTCTGAAGGACTGTATTCTGAAGAAAATGGCTACTGACCTACTAGCACGCATAAAACAATCGGCTGTGCTGTGTGACGGCGCGATGGGAACCCTGCTGTATGGCAAGGGTATCTTCATCAATCGCTGCTATGACGAGTTGAATGTCTCGCAGCCTGACCTGATCCGGGGCATTCACCATGATTATCTGCAGTCAGGTGCCGAGATCATTGAAACCAATACTTTCGGTGGAAATTCGTTCCGCCTGGCTCGGCACAGCATGGCCAGCCAGGTGCGTGAGATCAATGTTGCCGGAGCACGGTTGGCGCGGGAAGCCGCCAAGAGTTTCGACGTCTGGGTCGCAGGCTCGGTCGGGCCGCTGGGGGTACGGATAGAACCGCTTGGCAAGACCTCTTTTGAGGAAGCTCGTACTGCCTTTCGCGAGCAAATCGCAGCGCTGGTGGAAGGCGGCGTAGATCTGCTCATGCTCGAAACCTTCGGCTATCTGGAAGAACTTCATCAGGCCATACTGGCTGCCCGCGACGTGGATCCGAAAATCCCCGTGGTGGCGCATGTCACCATCGATGAGGACGGGAATTGTCTCGATGGATCCACTCCGGAAATTTTTACCCCGCGGCTGGTGGAATGGGGCGCGGACGTTATCGGCTGCAATTGCAGCGTCGGCCCGGTAGCCATGCTGGACGCGATTGAACGCATGCGTGCGCTCACCTCGGTACCCCTGGCGGCGCAACCCAATGCGGGAATGCCCCGGTCAGTCGAGGGCCGGAATATTTATCTTTGTTCGCCGGAGTACATGGCTAGTTATGCGCGAAAGTTCGTGGCGGCGGGTGTGCGGATCGTTGGCGGCTGCTGCGGTACTACTCCGGATCACACCCGGGTGATGAAATCTGCACTGCGAGTCGGAGATGCTCGGGCGAAGCTGGCCTCGGCGCCATCCACGGGCCAGGCCAAACCTGCCGCTACTGCCGCCGTAGCTCTCGAGCAGCGTTCCCGGCTAGGCGCAAAGCTGGCCGCGGGCGAATTCCTGACCATGGTGGAAATCGTTCCGCCCAAGGGGACGGACATTCGCAAGGAAATTGAAGGCGCACGTTTTGTTAAGTCAGTGGGCGTAGACGGTATCAATGTTCCGGATAGTCCGCGGGCCTCGGCGCGCATGAGCAATCAGGCGCTGTCGTTGCTTATTCAGCAGGAGGTGGGCATCGAAGCCATTCTGCATTACACCTGTCGCGACCGCAATGTGCTCGGCATTCAATCCGATCTCCTGGGAGCAGCGGCGACGGGCATTCGCAACCTGATCTGCATTACCGGCGATCCGCCGAAGATGGGCAGCTATCCCGATGCCACCGCCGTGTTTGACGTGGACGCAATTGGATTGGTGAACATCGTTCACAACCTCAACCGCGGTCTCGACATTGGCGGCAATCCGATTGGAGCGGGCACGACTTTCGTGATCGGCGTCGGCGCCAACCCCGGGCTAAGCGATATGGACGAAGAAATCCGTCGCTTTGAATACAAGGTGCAAGCGGGGGCCGAGTATGTCGTGACCCAGCCGGTGTTTGATCTCAGCCTGCTGGAGAGCTTTCTGCGCCGGATCGAGCACTGCCGGATTCCGGTGGTTGCCGGAATCTGGCCACTGGTGAGTGTGCGCAATGCGGAATTCATGAAGAACGAATTGCGAGTCTCGGTTCCGGATTCCGTTCTGGAGCGCATGGTCGGGGCCAAAACCCCGGAGGCGGCCCGGGAGGAAGGGGTCGCAATCGCACGGGAGATGCTAGTCGCGGTACGGGAAATGGCACAAGGGGCGCAGATCAGCGCGCCCATGGGTCGGTATAGCCTGGCCGTGGACGTTCTGGAAGCCTTGGGGACATCTCGTCCCACTTCGGTATAGCCGATGTTAAATCTTCATTAAAGTGCATCTTTTATCGGACACATTCCATCTCTAAGTGGAATAGAATAGCTTGATCGGAGCAGAAACCCGTTGGCGAAATTTGAAGATTGCCTCCAGCGTCTGGAGAAAATCGTGCAGGAGCTTGAAAAGGGAGAAGTCCCCTTGGAGAAGTCACTGACGCTTTTTGAGGAAGGCATGCAACTCTCTGCCACTTGCCGGAAAGAACTCGAGCAGGCGGAAGGCAAAGTGGAAATCCTGCTGAAGCACAACGGGAAGCTCCAGGCTGAGTCGTTTGAGCCCTTGACCGAGAGCGTGGGGAAGAGATAAATGGCCGCATCGGTCGCTACGCCGCTCATCAGTATTAACGTCTGTGCCAGCGTTCACTCCCCCGTGCCGCGCTGGTGCAGCTCGGTCGCCGTGTCTAGCGGTAGAAGCAGAGGGAAGTAATGCAGCCTCTCAACGTAGTACTGCTCCAGAGCGATTCGAGCGTCGCGCAGTCTCTCGTTTCCGCTTTAGCCAACACGTTCAGTTCGGTCCGCCAGGTTCAGTCCCTGGGGGAATTGCGCACCAACATCGCCAAGCACCGTGCGGGCCTTGCTATTTTGGACATGGAGGCAGCCTCGATATCCGACGTCGAGCACCTCTCGCATGAGTTTCCGAAAGCTTGCATCGTTTGCACGCATCGTTTGGCCGATGAAGAAATGTGGACAGCTGCCCTAAACGCTGGCGCTGCGGATGTCTGCCCTCCGTCTGACACTCAGGGCATACTCCGAGCTGCGAAGAGAAACGCCTCGATAACGCAATCCGCGGCCGCGTAAAACTAACCACAAACTTTAGAGGACGCCTTCGCGGGCGTCCTTTTCATTTTCCAATTTTCCAGACGCAAACACCAAAAAGCGCTTGCTATACTCACCGTCATGCTCAAAGACACCCTGGAGTCAGGCCGAGAGCTGACTGACGCGGCGCTGGAGCGTCTACTGCCGCGGGCCACGCAACACCCGGTTTCCATTCATCGCGCGATGCGCCATAGCGTTTTCGCTGGCGGCAAACGGTTGCGTCCCATTCTGTGTTTGGAGGCTGGCAGGATGATCGCCGATTCGCGTCCTGCGGGTATCGAAGAGTTGGGCGCAGCACTGGAGATGCTGCATACATATTCCTTAATCCATGACGACCTTCCGGCGTTGGACAACGACGATTTGCGCCGAGGCCGGCCCACGTGTCACAAGGTCTTTGGCGAGGCTATTGCTATTTTGGCGGGCGACGCGCTGCAGACTCAGGCGTATGAAACGCTGGCACGGTTGCGCTGTCCGGCGGAGGCGCGGGTGCGCATTATCGAAGAGATTGCTCGCGGCACTGGTACCGTTGAGGGCATGATTGGCGGCCAGGTTGTCGATCTCGAAGCCGAGCACACCAAGCCGGACTTGAAGATGCTGGAATACATCCATCGCTCGAAAACCGCCGCGCTGATCACCGCGAGTGTGGTGAGCGGCGGACTTTATGCTGGGGCGAACGATGATGCGGTCGAGAAGTTGAGGACCTTCGGGAAATCCATCGGCCTGGCCTTCCAGATCGTGGATGACGTGCTCGATGTCACCCAGACGTCCGAGCAACTGGGAAAGACTGCGGGCAAAGACACAACGGCAGAAAAAGCGACCTATCCGGCTCTGTTCGGGATCGACGAGTCACTGAAGAAAGCCGATACGCTGGTGGACAAAGCTTTGGATTCGCTCGACGGCTTCGGTTCGCGAGCGGATACGTTGAAGGAGTTGGCGCGGTTTCTGGTAGAGAGGAAGAAGTAGCGCCGCATCTTTTAACTGCTTCGCGGCTCATTTGATATGATCACTGCGGCGATGGAGTTCGCCATAACCGCCTGGATCGCACGAGGAAGCTCCGGCTGATAACTCCTACAAATTTTGTAGGAGAACTCCATCGTGATCGATCTTCTAATCATTTCGCTCGGCGCAATTGTCGGCGCCAATACCCGCTATCTCATAAGCCGATTCGCCGCGAAAGAATTGGGCCCCATCTTTCCTTACGGCACGCTGTTCATCAATATCGCAGGCAGCCTGATTGTCGGCTTCTTCGTCGTCTGGACCACAGAAAGAGTGCTCGCGGACCCGCGGTGGCGCTTGCTGGTCGTTGTCGGATTCTGCGGGTCGTTTACCACCTTCTCCAGTTATGCGTTTGAAACCATGGCTTACTTCGAGCAGGGACAGTGGCTTCTGCTTTTCACCAACATCCTTAGCAACAATTTACTTTGCCTTGGTGGAGCGTTGGCCGGCATGGCTCTGGCGCGGGTGCTGTAAAATGCCAGACGCGATGGCTGTCCAAGTTACTATCTACCTCAACGAAGCCGACCAGTGGCATCACCGGCCGTTGCACGTGGAGATCCTCAACTACCTGCGGCGGGAAAACGTCTATGCCGCCACCGCAATCCATGCGGTGGCAGGTTTTCTTGGGCGGCACCAAGTTCAAACCAGTCACCTTGTAGATGCTGGAGGAAAGCTTCCTGTGATCATCATTTTCGTCGATACGGATGAGCATGTGAACCGTGTCCTACCCACATTGAAAGAGATGGCGGCCCATCGCTTGATCGTGCGCGAAAACGTGGTTCTGGAACAGGGGAGTCTCGACTAGCATGTCCGCTCTTTCCACCTCCACTGCGCCGCTGGATGTCCTAGCCATTGCTGCCCACCGCGACGACGTCGAGCAAACCTGCGGCGGCACGTTGCTGAAAATGGCCCAGCGCGGACGGCGCACCGGTATCCTCGATCTCACTCAGGGAGAAATGGGGACCCGGGGTTCTGCGGAAGACCGCGCACGCGAGGCGGCCGACGCCGCGAAGATACTGCGCGTCTCCTGGCGGCAAGCTCTCGACATTCCGGATGGGCGAGTCGAGAATACCTTTGAAAACCGATTGAAGGTGGTCCAGGTGATCCGCGAGCAACGACCACGAGTGGTGATCCTCCCGTATTGGAAGGGACGCCATCCGGATCACTACACCGCCGCGACGTTGGGATACGAAGCCTGCTTCCTGGCGGGATTAGCAAAGTTGGACCTGCGCGCTGCAAGTGTGGATGCGGGCGACTCGCCCGCATTGCCGAGTGCGTCTCAAGGGAGCGGGCAGAATGCGGGCGCTACAAAGCTGCCGCCGCACCGCCCCTTCAAAATTATCTATGCGACGCTCTATTACGATGTGCGGCCGACCTTTGTTGTGGACATCACCGAGCTGTTCGAGGCGCGCTTCCAGGCGCTAATGGCGTACAGGTCGCAGTTCAGCGATCAGGAAGCGGGCAAGGACCTGTTCCCCGCGCAGGCTGAGATTCGCGCGCGCATCGAAGCCATGGCACGTTTCTATGGTCTGCTCGGAGGCGTGACCTACGCGGAACCATTCCTACAGAAGGAAGTGGGCTTGGTGGAAGATCTAACTCTGATTCCTGTGAAGTCGATTTGACTTATCTTTTAACCGCCACCGCAACCCCATCCCGGATCGGCAGGATCGTGGTAAACAAATCCTGGGAATTGTAGAGCAGACGGTTGAACTCCACGATGGCTTTGGTCGAAGCATCCGCGGGGGTTTTCTGGGCGACCCTTCCGCTCCACAGAACGTTATCAGTAACGAACAGTCCGCCTTTGCGGAGGCGCGGCAGTGCCAGCTTGAAGACGCGCGGATAATCTTCTTTATCGACGTCGTTGAAAATAATGTCGAATTCTTGTTTGTGTTCGGAGAGAAGTTCCAGCGCGTCGCCAGTCGTGATGTTGATTCGCGATAAGACTCCAGCCCGCTCGAAATATCCGCGCGCTTGATCGGCGTTCTTGCGATCTCCGTCGGTGTAGAACACAAGGCCACCTTGGCCGACTGCCCGCGCCCACCAGATGGTCGAGTAACCGATGGCGGAGCCCATCTCGAAAACGGTTTTCGCACCAATCATTAGCGCCAGTTGATGCAAAATACGGCCGACAGCCGGTCCTACGATAGGAATTTTTCTTTTGGCGGCTTCGGCCTCCATCTCCGCGAGCACTTCATCGCGCGGCGGGAGCATGGAATAGAGGTAATCCTCGACAGACTCGGCCAGGATTCCGGGCATCTGCCAATCCGGCTTGCTACTTTTCGCTTTCGCCAATTCGTTTCCTTTCCCGACAGCCGCGCAAAGCTTTGCTCGGCCGGACGGGCGAGACACCCGTCCTCCATTAAGATTTATGAAATTGTCTCGCCAGGTTTCAATTCCCGGACTTCTAGTTTCGGGACCAGCTTGTGTAACTCACTCGGCTTTCCGGTCAATACCGGAAAGGTTCCGAAGTGCATGGGGATGACTGTTTTTGGCTTTAACAGATTACAGGCATAGGCAGCTTCGCGAGGACCCATGGTGTAGTGATCGCCAATCGGAATCATCGCGATTTCTGGCCCGTAAAGCTCGCGAATGATTTGCATATCTCCAAATACGTTGGTATCACCGGCGTGATAGATCTTCACGCCGTTGGCGAATTCAACGACATAGCCGCACGCCTCGCCACCGTAAACAAGCTCGTCCCCGTCCTTGATGCCGCAGGAATGGTCGGCGTGAACCATCGTCACTTTGATGTCGTCAACGGTTTGCGTTCCTCCCTTATTCATGGATGCCGTCCGTTTCACGCCTTTCTTTTCCAGCCATCCACATAATTCAGGAATGCCGACCACTTTGGGATTGTGCTTCTTGGCGATTTCGACCGCGTCTCCGATGTGGTCGAAGTGCCCGTGAGTGCAAAGCAGAACGTCGACTTTCTTGACGTTCTTTTCCGTCTCCGGACACATGGGATTGCCCATGACCCAGGGATCAATCAAAATTATTTTGCCACCGGGCGTTTCCACCCGAAACGTAGCGTGACCTAACCAAGTGAGTTTAATACCATTGAGATTCATAAAGTTTGGCTTCGGTGCTGGAAAGCAGCACTCAGCACTTAGCATTCAGCATTCAGTCCCTAACCAAACCCGGCCCAATCCAACCCAGAAATTTGACGCCTGAATGCTGAGTGCTAAATGCTGAGTGCTAGTTTAATATAGTTCGCCGTGACTGAACTCAAAGTTCTAATCTCGCGCGAGCAAATCGCGCATCGCGTAGCTGCGATGGGCGCCGAAATCACCCGTGACTTTGCCGGCCAAGCCGTGATCTTGGTGGGCGTGCTGAAAGGCGCGACCATTTTTCTCAGCGATCTGGCACGCCACATTCAACTCGACGCGACCTTCGACTTCATCGGAGTCTCCAGCTACGGCAACCGCCCCAGCCCGGCCGATGAGTTGCAGTTCGGATGGGATTCGACCGGAGAAGTGCAGCTGACCAAGGATGTGGATCAATCCATGAAGGATCGCAATGTAATCTTGGTCGAAGACATTCTGGACACCGGCCTCACTCTCAACTACCTGCAACGGATCATGCTGGGCCACCAGCCAAAAGCGCTTCGCATTGCCGCATTGTTGGACAAGCCATCACGACGAAAGCAACCGATCAAGGCGGACTACATTGGGTTCAGCATTCCCGACGAGTTCGTGGTCGGATATGGCTTGGACTACGCAGAAAAATATCGCAATCTGCCCGACATCTGTGTCGTTCCGAGAGAAGGCTGACCGCGGCACGCGAGACGTAGCGAGCTACGTCTCTACAAGCTGTACAGACGTTGCTGGCAACGTCTCGCTTGAGGGCCAGAGCCCGTGAAATGCGACTGATATCATAGGAAAGTGGAAATGACGGCTACCAAGACAGATTTGCAATCCAAAGTCGATCCGCTTCTGCTCGAAGTGGCAGACGTGGTCAACACCACCCTCGACTTGGATACCACGCTGAGCCGCGTGGCCGAACTGGTGCGCAAAGTCATTGATTACGAAATCTTTGGCATCCTGTTGTTGAACGAAAAGACCCAGGAATTACGCTTCCGATTTCAGGTGGGATACACTCGGGAATTCGCCGACCGCATGCGGATCAAAGTCGGCGAAGGGGTCACTGGAATCGCAGCCCAGCGACGGGAAGCCATTCTCGTCGACGATGTTGCCAACGATCCCCGCTACATTTCTGGGGTTCCCAACGTGCGCTCCGAGTTGGCGGTTCCCCTGATCATCAAGAACCGGCTGATTGGCGTTATTGATATCGAGTCGCCGCAGCCCAACCACTTTACGGAAGAGCACAAGCGCTTGCTGACGCTGATCGGTTCGCGGATGGCAGTGGGCATCGAGAATGCACGCTTGTACACCCGCACCACACGCCAGGCGCGGACCCTCGTCTTGCTGAACGAAATCGCGCGCGAACTCACGTCCATTCTCAATGTCGACGAGTTACTCCGGCGCATTGCGGAACTGCTTAGGCGGCTGATCGATTATCAGATGTTCAGCATTCTGTTGCTGGATACGTCTGGAGAGAAGTTACAGCACCGTTTCTCGCAACGCTTTCAGGAGAGCATCCAACAGAAACACGAGATCCCCTTGGGGAGGGGTGTGATCGGCTATGCTGCGCAATACAAGCAAGCAGTACTGGTCCCCGACGTTAGTAAAGATCCGCGATATATTCAAGGGAACCCCGAGACCCACTCCGAGCTGGCGGTGCCGCTGGTTTACAAGGACAAAGTGATCGGCGTGCTGGACCTCGAGCACACCCGTCGCGGCTTTTTCACCGACGATCACAAACGCACCGTGACCACGCTGGCCGCGCAGGTTGCGATTGCAATTGAGAATGCGCAACTCTACGAGCAGATCGCACGCCAGGAGAAGCGACTGGAGCGCGACCTGGCGATGGCGCGCCAGTTGCAGTTCGGGCTTCTGCCACCGACACTTCCGAAGCTCGGGAATTTGGACATAGCAGCTAAGTTCGTGCCCGCACGCGCGATCGGTGGCGATCTCTATGATTTTGTCAATTATTCCATGTCGCGCACCGCTATCGTGGTTGGAGATGTCAGCGGCAAAGGCGCGCCGGCGGCGATTTATGCAGCATTGGTCAGCGGAATTCTTCGCTCGCATGCACCCATCGAGCCCGGCCCTGCGGAAATGCTCTCCGCGGTGAATTTTTCCCTAGGTGAACGGCGCATCGAGGGTCAGTTCGTGTCGCTGATCTACGCTGTGTGGGACGATCGGAATCGCACTTTGCAAGTCGCCAACTCCGGCCTGCCGCGCCCGATTTACTGCCACGATGGCAAAATCGAGGTCATCGAGGCCACCGGCTTGCCCCTCGGATTGTTCGACGATGCGGACTACGATGAATTCAGCTTCCGGGCCAAACCTGGAGACATGTTTGTATTCTTCAGCGACGGTATTCTGGACGCGAGCAACAAAGATGAAGAGCTCTTTGGCCGGGAGCGGGTGGGGGAAATCGTCGCGGCGAACCCTAACGCTTCAGCCGACGAGGTTGTGAAATCCATCTTCAAAGCAGTGGCAGAACATGCTTCAGGAGAAGAAGCGTTCGACGATCAGACCGTGGTTGCGATTCGAGTCAAAGGCACTCCTGGGAAGCGCAAGTAATGCGCAGCGGGAATCGGGATCAGGGCCGTCCGCCAGCCTTTTCATACCGCAAGGTGAAGCAGGGCGATTCTTCTACCACGCTTCATTGTGACCGTGTGCCGCTTGCAAATTTGGCAGAGCGCTTTGCCACGCCGCTTTACGTTTACTCTGCATCGACCATTCGTGAGCGCCTGCGGGCCTTCGATCGCGCCTTCCGCATCTTCCCGCATACAGTTTGCTACTCCGTGAAAGCCAACTCGAACCTCAGCATCCTGCGGTTATTGGCAAGACTGGGTTGCGGCTTCGATGTAGTCTCCGGAGGAGAACTGGAGCGCGTGCTGCGCGTAAGCCGGAGTGCCGCGAAAAAAGTAGTCTTCTCCGGCGTAGGCAAAACGCCGGATGAGATGCGGGCCGCGCTGAAGGCCGACGTCTTACTATTCAACGTAGAAAGCGAATCGGAATTGTCCACGCTCGCAGAATGCGCCACTCGTGCGAAAAAGAAGGCGCGGATTGCTCTGCGCGTGAATCCCGATGTTCCTGCTGAGACCCATCCGTATATTTCTACGGGCTTGCATCAACACAAGTTCGGCATACCGATGGAGGAAGCTCGCCGGTTGTACGCACGAGCGTCCGGAATAAAATCTTTGGAGATCGCCGGCGTCAGTGTGCACATAGGGTCACAGATCACAGATGTGAGGCCTTTCGCGGCAACCATGGAACGAGTGGCAGAGTTGACGCGGGCGTTGCGCACGGATAGTTACGCGATCAAGTATGTGGACGCGGGGGGAGGACTTGGTATCGCGTATGACAATCAGAGCCAGCCGGCCTTTGCCGAACAGGTTGCTTCCTATGCAGACGCCTTGTTGAAACCATTGCGAGACCTCAAGGTGCACCTCCTGCTCGAGCCGGGCCGGTGCATTGTGGGTCCGTCGGGAGTCCTGCTCACGCGCTTACTCTACAAAAAGACAAATGGTACGAAGAAGTTCCTGGTGGTGGATGCGGCGATGAATGATCTGCTGCGCCCTTCGCTGTATCACGCCTATCACGAAATCGTCCCTGTTCTCTCTGACAAATCAGAACAAGCCATGCGCGAGACGGTGGATGTCGTAGGACCGATCTGCGAAACCGGGGACTTCTTTGCCCGCGACCGCCAACTACCGATTACACAGGAAGGGGATCTGCTGGCGCTGCTCGATGTGGGCGCTTACGGAATGGTGCTGGCCTCCAACTACAACACGCGACCGCGTCCCGCAGAGGTACTAGTCGATGGAAAATCAGTGAAAGTAATGCGGAAGCGCGAAAAGATTGCAGACTTAGTTCGCGGCGAACTCTAGCCAATGCTCGCGTGGGGACAGCCGCCCTCGGCTGTCCGGGCGAGCAAAGCTTGGCAGATTTGGCAATTCAACTTCTTGTCCGGCTTTCTCGCGGCTGCGGAGCTTCGCTCCGCTGGACAGCCGAGGGCGGCTGTCCCCACGTGGGATCTCGTTTTTCTAATTCACGGTGGAATACTGTTTCTTCCGTTCCACGTCCCAAATCAGCCTGCCACCGACAACCGTCTTCAATACTTTTACGTCTCGAATCTTTACCGGATCGATCGTAAGAATGTCTTCACCGAGTAGAACCATATCGGCGAGTTTGCCCGGCGTAATCGAGCCTTTTTCCTTCTCCTGAAATTCAGCATACGCCGAGCCCATGGTGTAGGCTTGGACGGCTTCTTCAACGGTTAGCTTCTGTTCGGAAAACCAGCCATTGGGATTCTTTCCATCCAAAGTTGCCCGGGTAACGGCGGCATAAATGGTCAGCAGCGGATTCAGCGGAGCAACATCCCAGTCAGTACCAAAGGCAAGATGCACGCCATGATTTAGAAACGTGCGAAAAGCGTAAGTGCGGCTGGCGCGGTCGTGGCCGATGCGAGCTTCGGCCCACCGTCCGTCGTCGATGGCGTGATACGGTTGCACGGAAGCGATCACATCCAACTGCGCGAAACGAGCGAAATCTTTCTCGGCCATATGTTGCGCGTGTTCTATGCGGAAGCGGCGTTCCGCTCCGCGATTGGCTTTGACCACATCGGTGTACAGATCAAGCACGGTCGAGATCGCGCGGTCGCCGATGGCATGGGTGCATAGTTGCAAACCGGCAGCATCGGCCTGCGTCATCCAGTCCCGGGTTTGGGAAAGGGGTTGCATTTGCTTGCCCAGCAAACCAGAGTTGGTAGGATCGTCCGTGTAGGGATCAAAGAAGTATGCCGTGCGTGAACCCAACGATCCGTCCGCAAACGTTTTGAGAGCACCGATACGCAAGTACGAAGACCCGAAAGCATGGCGAATTCCGATCTTGGCCTGGTCCTGCCAATCGGAAATCGCCGGGGCCACGTACACGCGCGTGGTTAATTCACCGCTTTGCAAAAGTTCTCCGTAGGCGCGAATATCGTCAAAGCTATCCTTGCTCCCATCATTATTCATGTGCTGAACGCTGGTCACGCCGAGGGAGGCAGCGTACTCGAGAGCGCGTCTCATGGCGCGAAGGCGTTGGTCGTGGGGCAAGGGAGGAATCACTTTGATCACGAGATCTTTGGCGGCATCCTTGAGGGCGCCAGTGGGGTTGCCTTGGACATCGCGAACAATCACGCCTCCCGGTGGATCAGGAGTTTGTGCGGTAATGCCCGCCAAGCGCAGCGCGGCAGAGTTTGCCAGGGCGCCGTGGCCGTCGTAGCGGCTGAGAAATGCGGGATTATCCGGTGTCACGGGGTCTATCAATTCTTTCGTCGGCAGGTTGGGAGGGTTCCATTTCGTTTCGTCCCAATCGCCTCCTTGAATCCATTCTCCTTTCGGAGTCTTCTTCGCCTGTTCGGCGATCCGGCGAACGAATTCATCTGTGCTGACGGCATCATTGAGCTGCACAGAGTCGAGTTGCAGGCCGCCGTCGACGAAGTGCACGTGGGCATCGTTGAAGCCCGGCAGAAGCAGTTTGCCGCTCGCATCGATCACTTTGGTGGCGGCGCCCCGAAAAACCTCGACCTCGGCATTGGAACCGACTGCAACAATACGATCGCCGATTACGGCGACGGCCTCCGCTCTGGGATGGGACTTATCCACAGTCCACACTTTGGCATTGGTGATGATGAGCTCAGCCGCCGGCTTGGAGTGGGCTGGCAGATTGGTTGTGAAGAAACAACTGAGAAGCAGGATTGCGAATTTCATTCTCATCCTCATGTGGGGTTTGTGGCCGCTGGCCGAACGAAGCATACCCAGCCCATTCATCTCTGTCCCCACTTCAGCTTGGCGCGCAGCACATCGAAGAATGTTCCCTCGATGCGCAGCAGGTTGACCTGATGCTCCGACTTGCGGCAGGCAACCCGGTCACCGTCATACATCGGCATGCCGACCTGGCCATCGATGCTCAAGTACGCTTCGTCCGGGCCCGTGTTCACGACGATTTCGATCCTGGACGTGTCAGGGACCACCAGCGGCCGGTGCGTGAGCGAGTGGGCCGCAACCGGGGTGACCACCAACGCACTCACCGAGGGCATTAGGATGGGCCCTCCGGCCGCCAGGGAATAGGCAGTCGATCCCGTAGGAGTCGAAACGATAAGGCTGTCCGCTTTGTATACGGAGACAAACTCCCCGTCAATGTACACGTCGCAATGGTTTAGGCGCGAGACCGTTCCCTTACCGACGACGATGTCATTGAGCGCGTCATAGCGAGCAACCAGCGAGTCTTTGCGCAGGACTTCGCAAGACACCATGGAACGCGTTTCTACGTTGCAACGCCCTTCCTCGATTCCCTGCAGAGTTGGGTATAGTTCCTCTAGCGGCACTTCGGTCAAAAATCCAAGAGAACCTAAGTTCACGCCCAGCACCGGGATTCCGGCCTTAGCCATCGAACGGGCTGCGGAAAGGAAAGTTCCGTCTCCGCCGAGTACGACCGCGAAGTTCAAAGACAGCGAAGCCATTTCATCGCGCGTGAGCACCTCGACGCCCAGCGCGTGATGAGCCGTCTCCGCGTCGACCACAACCTGATAGTGATGCTGTCGAAACCACTCGATGAGTCCGGGTACAATGCCAGCGAGTTCCGGCTTGTTCGGTTTCGAGAGGATTGCCGCAGCTTTGCCTTTTGCGGATGGAGTCTTCTCAGCGCTCATGGTGAACTTTGAATTGTACAGAAATCGTCGGAAAAGATTCGCCGGCAGAGTGCCAAGTATGCTCACAAAACAGAAAACAATAGGAACTCACGGTTTCCTTCGGCACCCAGAATCGGAGACTCGATCATTTCTGTGTGCTGACAATTGTGGGCCAAGAGCGCCAGTCGCACCTTCTCTACCGCCTCCGCCTGTGCCGCCTGGTCGCGCACAATCCCGCCTTTCCCCACTTGTTCGCGGCCCACTTCGAATTGCGGCTTCACCAGCACTACCATTTGTCGGCCACGACGTTCAGTTGGGGATGTGGGGAATGCCGCGGCGATGACTGCGGGGATGACCAGTGTTGCAGAGATGAAAGAAACATCCATAGCAACAAAGTCCACGACTTCACCGAGCTGCTCCTTGCTCAAGTAGCGTGCATTGGTCTTTTCCAACAAGCGTACTCTTGCGTCCTGGCGTAGACGAAGGTCAATCTGGCCGTAGCCAGTGTCGACGGCGACCACTCGCGACGCTCCATGCTTCAGCAAACAATCCGTGAAACCTCCCGTGGACGCCCCCACATCGAGGCAGACTTTGCCGGTGACATCAATGTGCCAGTGCTCAAGCGCTTTTTCGAGCTTGATACCCCCACGTCCGACGTACTTCAAATCTTCGCCCAGAAGACGGATATCGGACTCCACGTCCACGCCCGTGCCAGCTTTTTCTATCTTTTGTCCGCCAACCAGAACCTTACCCGCCAGGATGAGCGCTTGTGCCCGTTCGCGCGAGGTTGTTAGTCCACGTTGCAGCAGCAGTTTGTCGAGCCTGATCTTCAAAAATCTCTCCAGAAACGTCCGCAACTCTCCAACTTACCACCGAGATACCAGCAACCAACTCAGTGCAAGGAGTAGAAGCATCTCTCGCTGAGCTAGTTAGGAGGATACTTGCCTCCTTTTCCACAATGTTTTCCACCGAGGTGTTGAAAAGTCCGGCGTGGTCCCGGCACCCGGCAACTGGCATGACGTCAATCTCTCAAAAAGCGACCTCTTCGTTCGCCCAAAGCTGTTTCCAGCCGTATGGCCCGGTCGTGCCATCTCCATCAGCCCATTGTGCCATTGTCTAAGAGGATGAAAGGCATCATCTTAGTAGTGCACATTAAGCAGAAAGTTGCGAGATGCGAGAGCAGACACCAAGACGGGCAGCCGGCAGAAGCGGCGCTGGTGCGACTTATGAAAACGGTCGCAGCCGAATGCTGCTTGCTCTGGTTCTTCTGTCACTGGCTCTTGTCGTAGTTGTAGTAAACGATCGCCAGTTCTGGTTTGGCGATACCCCGACATCCGTCGCGGAAGAAACCGCCCCTGAGTGGGTTCCAGGCAGCGTATCGCAAGCACCAACTGCCGCGACTGTTCCTGCCGCTCCCGTCGCGCCTGTTAAAGCCCCAAAACATATCGCACCTGCCAAGAGTTCAGCCACACCGGCAAAGGTGAGCAATCCCGCCGTCGCCATTAGTCGTACCGCGATTCCGCCGCTGGAAGTTGAAGTGGTGGCCGGCGCGACGCACGGCACCATCCATCTGGGCAGCAACCAGGAAAAAATTGAAATGCCGCCCGGCTCGAAGTTTGGTTCGACCGCAACCGCCCAGGCGCCGGCCACGGTTGCAGCAGAGCGCGTAACTCTGGCCAAGGCCACGGAGCCGGTGTATCCTTCGCTGAGCCGGCAAATGAAGGTGGAAGGTTCGGTTCTACTACAGGCGTTCATCGGCGCCGACGGCAAGATTCAGGATTTGCGCGTTCTCAGTGGGCCCGCCATCCTAGCTTCAGCGGCTCGCGAAGCAGCGCGGCAGTGGCAATTCAAGCCTTACTTGCAGAATGGGCAGCCCGTCGAGACCCAAGCGAAGATCACCGTGAACTTCACAATCAAAGTGTTGGAAAATGGAGTTCGGGACCAGACGGATACGGTGGTCGCCCTATCAAGGGGCGGAGAATAATTCGACTCGACGTTTTCAAACGATAACTTCAGCTGCAAAGACTCCTCCTGATACTTCCTTCACGGCAGTCTGAACCGCGATGACAACGCCACTCCCATCCCGCCAGTTCGCACTACTGTGCGCAGTCTCGCTGGCAATTGGATGGCACCCCCTGTTAAGGACTTTCGCGCTCGCGCTCCATGCCGACGAATATACCCACCTGCTCCTGATCGTGCCTATTAGTGCAGCTCTGATCCTCTCCGATCGTGCCTTGCTGAAACCCGGCTTCGAGCCAGCCGTTGGATTCGGCTCAGCTCTCCTGGCTGTCGCAATCCTGATCGCAGTCTCCTCCCGCTGGATGATTGGTTCACAAAGCAACATTCAGCTTTCCGTAAGCATGCTGGCGATGGTGATCTGGTGGATCGGATCCTTCGTCCTGTGTTTTGGAGTTCGCATCACCCGGCAGTTTCTGTTTCCTCTCTGTTTTCTTTTCTGGCTGGTTCCCATTCCTGCGTCCGCGCTGAACAAGACTGTCGCTTTCTGGCAGCACGGATCCGCAATCTCAGCCAGTGTCCTGTTCTCAGCTGTGGGCATTCCAGTTGCGCAAGATGGGATCCTGCTCTCGATACCAGGATTAACCCTCGAGGTCGCCACGGAATGCAGCAGTTTGCGATCTAGCCTGATGTTGATTGTGACCAGCATGGTGCTGGCACATTTGTTCCTCCGATCGTTCTGCCGGAAAACTGCCGTTGTTCTGGCGGCCATTCCTCTTTCCATTGCCAAGAATGGCCTTCGGATCTTCGTTATTTCCATGCTCGGGACTCGCGTTGATTCCGGATTTCTGCATGGAAACTTGCACCGGCACGGTGGCATCCTCTTTTTCCTGCTGGCGTTGTCTGCAGTTCTGCTGTTGCTGTGGCTGTTGAATCGTAGCGAGAACCGTTATCCGCGTTTACAAGCATCAGCAAAAAGCCAACCAGCAGAGGCCTCCCAGTACCGGCGGCAACGTCAGGTCAACTTGTTTAAAAGCTTTGACTGTTGATCCGCTTCCTTCTACTATGCTTATTCTTCGGTTTGCCTCCTAATCACTGATCGGCTATCAATGATCGGCCAGACTATCTCGCACTACCGCATTCTCGACAGGCTCGGCGGCGGTGGCATGGGAGTCGTCTTCAGGGCTGAGGACACTGAACTCGGGCGTTTCGTAGCCCTGAAATTTCTACCCGAAGAGGTAGCTCACGACGAACAAACCCTGGAGCGCTTCCGACGCGAGGCGCGAGCTGCTTCCGCACTGAATCATCCCAATATCTGCACCATTTACGAGATCGGAAAGCATGAAGGCAAGTCCTTCATCGCCATGGAGTATCTCGACGGCGCCACGCTCAAGCATCTCATCAACGGGCGCCCGCTCGAGATCGAGCGCCTGCTGGCGGTAGCGATTGAAGTCACCGACGCGCTTGATGCGGCGCACGCCAAAGGGATTGTCCATCGCGACATCAAGCCCGCGAACATTTTCGTCTCCAAGCGCGGGCACGCCAAGATCTTGGACTTCGGATTGGCCAAAATCACCGACGCCAGCAAATCCATCAGCGGCGATTCTCAAACCATGGCGGACGTGGCTGCGCTTCACTTGACCAGCCCGGGGATGGCACTGGGGACGCTGGCGTACATGTCACCGGAGCAGGTGCGGGGTAAAGAACTCGGCGCCGGTACCGACCTGTTTTCCTTCGGCGTCGTGCTTTATGAAATGGCCACCGGAGTCCTGCCCTTTCGCGGAGACACACCGGGTGTCATCACGGAAGCGATTCTCAATCGCGCTCCCACTGCCCCAATCCGGTTGAATCCCGACTTGCCGGCGGAGCTGGAGCGCATTATCAGCAAGGCCCTGGAAAAAGATGTCGAGCTTCGCTATCAAAGTGCGGCCGAAGTTCGCGGCGATCTGAAGCGCCTCAAACGGGGATTGGATTCCTCGCGCGTTTCGACCAGCGTGGCCGAGGTTGATACCAAGCCGATCGCATCTGTTCCAATTAAGCCGGCGTCTTCCCCGGCTGGACCCGTAGTTCCCGCGAGCCGCTACCACCTCGCGCTAGCTTTGGCTGGCGCCGCGCTGCTTGCGCTAGTGGTGATGGCATTTTTCCTGGTTCGGCATAGCGGGCCCACAAATTCCGCCGCGTATCATCTGCTAACTTATCGCCGGGGCACGATTCGCATGGCGAGGTTCGCTCCCGACGGACAAACTGTGGTCTACAGTGCGGCTTGGGAAGGTGCGCCCGTCGAGGTCTTTACTACGCGCTTCGGCACGCCCGAGTCGCGTCCCATCGGAGTTACTGGCGCGGAGATCCTGGGTATTTCCTCTAGCGGAGAGATGGCTCTCCTGCTGGGCAGCCAGCAAACCACGTCGCAGGTCCACACCGGAACCCTGGCACGCATGCCGCTGGTGGGCGGTGCGCCGCGCGAAGTGCTGGAAAATGTGCAGTGGGCCGATTGGTCTTCCGACGGCTCCCAACTCGCCGTGGTGCGTGACGTCGAGGGACGAAATCGTCTCGAGTATCCGGTTGGCAAAGTGCTGTACGAGACCGGAGGCTGGATCAGCCATCCCCGCATTTCGCGCCACGGCGACATGATCGCTTTTCTCGATCATCCCATTCAAGGTGACTCGATCGCCGGGGTTTCCGTGGTAGACCTAGCTGGAAAAACGAAGAAAGTGACCGAGCCTTACGAGGGCGGAGCGATCGGCCTCGCCTGGTCGCCGGATGGCGACGAAATCTGGTTTACCGCAACCCAACTGGGAATCGATCGCGCACTTTACTCCGCCAGTTTGTCGGGGAAGAAACGTTTGGTTGCGCGAGTGCCGGCGGATCTCACGCTCCAGGATGTGCTGCCGGATGGCCGAGTCTTGCTAGCCCGAGATTATTGGCGCCGCGGCCTGATCGTCCACACTGCCGGAGATGCTGCGGAACGTGACTTCACCTGGCTGGATTGGTCTTATCCCGTGACTCTTTCCAGGGATGGCAAGACGCTTCTATTCCGTGAGGAGGGAGAGGCGGGTGGGCCGAGCTACGCCGTTTACCTTCGCAAGACCGATGGCTCGCCAGCAGTTCGACTCGGAGACGGGCAATCGCTGGCGCTGTCGCCGGATGGGAAATGGGCTCTCTCCAGCCGGGGCGACAATCAAACTGATCTCTTTCTTTTGCCCACTGGACCCGGAGAGCCAAAGCAACTGGACGGTCACGGAATCATTCACAGCGCCGCACAGTGGTTTCCGGATGGAACCCGTATTCTTTTTTCTGGAACCGAATCCAATCACGGCGTTCGGCTTTATGTTCAGGACGTCGCCACCAACAAGGTCGTCGCCATCAGTCCGGAAGGAATCAATGGGCTTTCGTTTGCCTTGTCCCCGGATGGCCGGGTCGTCGCTGCCAAAGGTCCCGACGAAAAGGGTTATCTGTTTACGACTGCCTCAGGTGAGCCGAAGCCGATTCCCGGTCTGCTGGTAGGAGAAGCGCCGGTCGCGTGGACTGCCGATGGCCACTCGTTGTACATCTACCGCGGCGGTGAGTTGCCTGCGAAGATTTATCGTTTGGATATCGCCAGCGGTAGTAGAACTCTCTGGAAACAACTCATGCCTCCCGACCCCGCAGGCGTGGAGTACGTCGGTCCGATTCTGCCCGCGCCCGACGGCGTGGCTTACGCATACGGCTACCGTCGCCTGCTCTCCGATCTTTACCTGGTGGAAGGGTTGAAATAACCCTACTGACAATTTGTGGCACCACTACGAGTACGGCGCTGGCAGCTTTTTCTGCTTACGATACTCCCGCATCTCCTTCGCCTGATGAGTCCGAATGCGCAAAGACGTGCGCGGTTTTCCGGTGCAGAGTAATACGAATCCAGCCTCCCGATCTTCAGAGAAGTAACTCACCGAATCCGACTGATCCACTTCTCCGCCATTCTCCAACCGCCCAGCGCAAGTGAGACATCGCCCTTGATGGCAGAGTGCGGGCAAAGTGATTCCCGCTGCAAACGCCGCGTCCCAAATGTGTTCTTGCGAACCTACCTGAATCGATCGCTCTCCGTGGGGCAACAACAGGAGTACGTCAAAGACACTTGCGTCTCCGCTCATGTTACTCCCACGGTAGCCCCGCTTGGCAGAAAAGCCAAGCGGGAACAATGGGATTTGAGAAATTTACGGATTGTAGAAGCTGGCATTCTTACTGTAGGGAGCATGTCCCGGTTCGCCTCGCCGGAAGTGCCCGGACGGAATTGATTTGCCGTCGCGCTCATGCGCCAGCAGTTCGATGAACCAGGCTTCGTGCTCGATTTCTTCATTCAGAATGCGGGACGCCAGATCATAAGTACGCGGGTCTTTGCCGAAGGTCATGTCGCAGATGGCGATCCAGCTGCGGATCGCGCAGCGCTCCGACTCCAACAGCAAAGTGAGAATGTTGACCGCCGTCGGAGGGTTCGGCAACTTGGCGGCGACGCAGCCGGCTTGATCGTGAAATTCCTTCAGATCATTCGGCAGTTCACCGCCTAGCTCGTAAATCCGCGGCACGATCAACTCCCAGTGGGCGCGATCTTCCAAGCGCGCGTCCTCGCATATTTCTTTGTAGTCTTCGTGACCTGCAAGATGCATTCGCAGAATCGTGTAGTAATAATAGGTGCTGGCAAATTCGGCAGCAGCATTGGCAACCAACATTTTAATGAGTTTTTCGACGTCGACCCCGCGCGCGCGGATTACTTCCACGCCTACGCGCTGGGTGACATCGCCGTGCTTCACGACGTTCTTGTCTTGTTTTTCAGCCATACATACTCCTTTCCCCCGAAGTCTAGCTCTGCCAGCTGTCATAGGTCTAAGATATAGTTTCTATCTCTGATATAGTTTTTTCCTTTTCGATCACCAAGTTGCTGCGGGATGTGCCGGGGAGCACTAGTCAATGCAAATTCATCAACTCCGTTACTTTTGTGCCGTGGCCAGAACCCGAAGCTTCACTCGGGCGGCGCAGCACGAACATCTAGCTCAACCCTCGCTCTCGCAGCAGGTGCGTAAGTTGGAAGATGAACTGGGAACTCGCCTGTTCGATCGCCTCGGACGCAGCGTGCGCTTGACTTCATTTGGCGAAACCTTTCTGCCACGTGCGGAGGCTATTCTGCGGCAAGTGGTCGACGCCAAGCACGAGATCGAGGAAATGGCTGGAGTCGAACGTGGCAACGTAGTCGTGGGATCCATTCCAACTGTCGCTCCCTACTTTCTGCCCACACGCCTTGCCAGCTTCGGGCAAAAGTTTCCGGAGATTCGGGTCACGGTCATGGAAGAATTGACCGCTGAACTTCTCGAGCGAATACAGGATGGAACTCTCGATCTCGCATTGCTTGTATTGCCGGTTACCGGCGGTCATTTTGTGTGCCAGGAACTCCTCCGCGAACGGCTCTACCTGGCGGTGCCTGAAAATCACCGGTTGGCGTCGCAACCGGCGGTTCTTCTCAAACAGATTGAAAGAGATCCCTTCCTCTTGCTGAAAGAAGGCCACTGTTTTCGTGAGAATACCCTCTCTGCCTGCAAACGGGCCCGTTTGGAACTTAACGTAATTTTCGAGAGCGGTCAGTTTGCAACCATTCTGGCCATGGTCGCCGCCGGTGCAGGACTATCGGTGGTGCCCCAAATGGCGGTCGAACGCGGCAGGGGGTGTCGATTCATACCGATCGCTGATGACGGTGCGTATCGCCGGATAGGAATCGTGCAACTCAAACAGCACTTCCGCAGCCGCGCCCACCGCGCACTTCTGAAACATCTGCAGCAAGACGCGGCTACAAATTGAGTCCAGGAGCCTTTCGGACTCTCACGAAATGACGGACGTGTTCAATCGTCGTAATCGTACCCCAAGCGCCGCGAAACCTCTCAACGGAGTATTATGCGGATACCCATGAACTTGCCAAGAACTGAGCAGCACCATGCCTGAGTCCATCGATTGGCCGCGGATGCGTCCGCCACGGTCTCGTCGCCGCTTTCTCATCATTCTCGCCGTCCTCGCTGCCATCCTTTTTGGCAGTCGGACCGCGTTGTCGTACTACGTGGACGCGCTCTGGTTCGGATCGCTCGGCTACGCAGATGTGTTCTGGAAAACGCTGAGCCTGCAGTGGGGAATCTTCACGGTCTTTGCTGCGGTCACGTTTCTCATCCTGTACGGATCGTTCCTGGCCCTGAAGCATGCGCATCTCCCCGACTTGCCGAGCGGTCACACGATTTTCATCGGTCAACAGCCGTTGAAGCTGCCAGTCGAGCCCGTTCTGCGCCTCATCGCGCTGGGCGTTTCGCTCGCCATTGCCGCTGCCACCGGCGCGGGCATGATCGTGGAGTGGCCCACCCTCGCGCTCTTTTACTACGCGCCTCGCGCGACTGGCGGCACCGTGGATCCGATCTTTGGCAAGCCGCTGAACTTCTATCTCTTTACCCTGCCAGCGTGGCAGCTCATCGCCGGCTGGCTGCTGACGCTGGCCGTGATCACCTGCGCTCTCGCAGTTTTCTTCGTCCTCATCACCGGCGGAACTCGTGTAATAGCTCGTCGCAGCTCGGTCACATTGCCCTGGCGCGGCTTCTCCATCGCGTTCTCGTTCCTTTTGCTGGTCGTCGCGATGCTTGCCTATCTTGGCCGCTTCGAGCGGTTGTTCGAAGACCACACGATCTTCGGGGGCGTGACCTACACCGACGCGCACGTCACCCTCACAGGCATGCTCGTCGTCTGCGCGGCGCTCATCCTCGGCGCGGTAATCGCCGCAGTCAATGCCGTGTCGATGCACCGCGGGCTCTGGCTGATTGCCGCCGTCCTTCCGGCTGCAGTCTGTTATGTAGGCCTTCAAGTGGTCGTCTGGTACGTAAGCAGCTTTATCGTCAAACCGAACGAATTGGTTCGCGAGAAGCCGTACATCGCCTACAACACTGACTTCACCCGGCAGGCCTACGGGTTGGATCGGGTCGTGCAGCGCGAGTTTCCCGCGGAAACCACTATCGACGCAGCCGATCCTGAGCACAATCAGGCGACCCTGCAGAACATTCGCCTGTGGGACTGGCGCGCGCTCCAGGACACCCTGCGTCAGATCCAGGAAATCCGCACCTATTACGACTTTCCCGATATCGACATTGATCGCTATGAAATCGAGGGGACGACCCGAGAAGTGATGCTCGCCACCCGCGAACTAAACGTCGAGAAACTCCCGGAGAGCAGCCGCAACTGGATTAACGAGAAGCTGATCTACACCCACGGCTACGGAATCACCATGAACCCAGTCAACGGATTCACGCCCGAAGGGTTGCCCACTCTTATTCTCAGCAATATGCCCGTGCAAAGCTCGGTGCGCGGCCTGAACGTGACCCGCCCCGAAGTCTATTTCGGCGAGCTTACCAATACCGACGTGTATGTCAAGACGCGACAAAAAGAATTCAACTACCCGCAAGGTCAGACCAACAATCTCACCTCTTACGAAGGCAACGGCGGCATCGTGCTTGGCGGTTTCCTGCGCCGCATCATCCTCGCGCTCGACCGCGGCGACCTGGCGAAGCTGCCGTTCAGCGATGATGTCACCAGCGATAGCCGGTTGCTGATGCGGCGCAACCTCCGCGATCGGGTAACCGCATTGGCGCCGTTCCTCACCTACGATCCCGATCCTTACATTGTGCTCGGCGACGACGGCCGGCTGTCGTGGATGATGGATGGGTTCACAGTAGCAGACAGCTATCCGTACTCGACCCACTACCGCCTCGACAGCAATGCCATTAACTACATGCGGAACAGCGTCAAGGTCGTGATCGACGCCTACGATGGCACGACCACGTTTTACGTGTTCGATGGAGAGGATCCGATCATCGCAGCTTACCGCCGCATCTTTCCCAGTCTGTTCAAGGATGCCGCGGCGATGCCGCCCGGACTTCGCAAACACATACGCTACCCCGAATTGTTGCTCAAGCTCCAGGCGGATGTTTATGGCCTATATCACATGACCGACCCGGAAGCATTCTACAACCGTGAAGATCTGTGGACGGTGGCCACCGAAGTCGGCATGAGCGAGGGAGGTGAGCAAAGGACCCAAGTGATGCAGCCCAACTTTGTCCTGATGAAACTGCCCGCCGAAAATGGAGTGGAGTTCGTAGAGATTCTGCCATTCACCCCGGCCAACCGGAATAATCTGATCGGCTGGATTGCCGGGCGCAGCGACGGCGCGCAATACGGTACCTCGGTGGTCTACAATTTTCCCAAAACCAAGCTGGTCGACGGGCCGCTGCAAATCGAGGCGCGAATCGATCAGAACGCGCAGCTTTCCGGACAGTTAACATTGTGGAACCAGCAAGGATCGCACGTGCGCCGCGGGGCCCTGCTGGTAATTCCGATCGGGCGCGCGCTGTTGTACGCGGAGCCGATTTACCTGCAGGCCGAGCGTAGCCCCATGCCCGAGCTGCGTCTGGTCGTGCTGGCGCTGCAAGATCGCCTGGCCTACGGACCAACCTTCGAGTCGGCATTGGCGTCCCTCTTTGGGGGAGCAGTCTCATCGCTGAGTGCTGCCACAGCCCCAGCAGAGCCGGAGCGCCACGCCCCTGCTTCCGCCGCATCGCCCCAGCCCGCGGCGGATCTCAACGCGCTCATCGCGGAGGCCGCCAAGGATCTTGCTGATTACCAGCGCCTGACGGCAGAAGGCAAGCTCGGCGAGGCTGGTCAGAAGCTTGAAGAATTGAAACGCACACTCGAAAAGTTGAACGCGCGTCAAAAATAAACGGACTGTGGCCCACAGAGAGGAGTCTGCGATGATAGTGTCGGTCTTTGTCGGAACGAGCGTAGACGGCTTCATGGCGCGGCCCAATGGCGATCTCGACTTTCTGCCAGAGGGCGGCGGTGAACCTCACGGTTACAACGAGTTCATCGCCACCGTTGACACGATTGTGATCGGCCGTAAGACCTTCGAGACGGTTTTGACTTTTGCCGACTGGCCCTACGGCGACAAGCACGTAGTAGTGCTGAGCAGCCGGCCCGTCGACTTATCCGCGGTCCGCGGAGGCGTCGTCGAACAAATGGCCGGACCTCCGGCTGAAATCGTTTCGAAACTTGCCGCCAGCGGCGCCCAGCACGTCTACGTCGACGGAGGGATTACAATTCAAAAATTCCTTCACGCAGGCCTCGTTCACCGTCTCACCATCACTCGCGTGCCTGTGCTAATCGGAGAAGGGATTCCTCTCTTCGGCGCCCTGCCTCGCGATGTGGGCCTTCGCCATGTAGCAACTCAGCATTATCCGAGCGGCCTGGTTAAGAGCGAATACGATGTTGCCGCCTGAGATTTCCGGCGCAAAATGTTCGTGGCCCCGCGCTAGATGTTTTTACTCCTGTAACCTCCCAGCATTTCTTGACCCGGCCCGAGCCAAAGAATACAGTTTATATAGATGTGGAGTTTTCTTATGTCCAAGGAAAACAGCAGATATCTTAAGTTTGGCGGCGCAACCGTAATCATCCTTTTAGTGCTCGGATACCTGGCCTATACCGGCGTCCAGGAGAGCAAGAGTTACTACGTCACCATCAAAGAATTACGCGGCATGGGAGATTCCGCCCACACCAAGCGGCTGCGCGTCGCCGGCAATGTTCAGCCCGGCTCCATCAAGCGCAACGGCACAAAAGTTGAGTTCATCCTGATTGAGAACGACCAAACGCTTGCCGTCTCCTACAGTGGCACCGAACCTCCGCCCGATACCTTCAAGGACAATTCCCAGGCCCTCGCCGACGGCAGTTTCGGACGCGACGGCGTCTTCCACGCCAAACAACTGCAAGCCAAGTGCGCCTCCAAGTACGCACCCCAACAACCGGGAGCCCCCGCCAACGGCACATCTCCGAATGTGCCCGCGAAGAGCATGACCCAGGTCGAGACCAACCAGTCCGGCGCAATGTCGAACTAGAACCTCTCCAGCGAGTGCAATTAGGATTGAGTTGATTACGTTGAGGGCCAGATTGTTTGCCATGGTAGAATGGTAGACTGGAGAGGTAGCACATCTACCACATATGAGCCTGAATATTAAAAACAAAGACGCCCACAAGCTCGCCCAACGGCTAGCCCGGCTCACCGGAGAGAGCTTAACCGAAGCCGTCACCGAAGCGGTCCGCGAACGGCTTACAAGGGTGCAGAATAAAGACAAACACGCTGCCAAGCTCTCCGACCGGCTACTCGAAATCGGCCGGGACTGTGCGACGCGTCTAAAGGAACCGTTTCGCTCGGCCGAGCACGGCGACCTTCTTTATGACGAGAAAGGGTTGCCGAAATGATTCTGGACACTTCCGCCCTGATCGCCATTCTCCGCTTTGAAGCGGAAGCGCCCGAGTTCGCCAGAATCATTGAGCGTGCCGGGCAGCGTCGTATTTCGGCCGTGAGTTACGTGGAAGCCGGGGCGGTGATTGATGGCAGCAAAGATCCAGTTGCTAGCCGCCGTTTTGATGAATTGATCGAGGAGGCGCAAATCGCGATTGAGCCGATCACCGAAGCACAAGCTCGCATAGCCCGCCAGGCCTATCGCGACTTCGGAAAAACCAGCGGCCACCCCGCCAAATTGAATTTTGGAGATTGCTTCTCCTACGGACTGGCGAAATCCAAAGGAGAGCCGCTTTTGTTTAAAGGGCAAGACTTCTCGCGGACGGATGTGAAGTCAGCGCGGGCGTGAGTTGGTTGCGGAACAGGTGAGGGAGCGTGGCTGGTTCACCCGGCGTGCGAACGTTCCCACCCGCCGGCCTACGTCTTGGACAGGTCGAGCATCCGCATGAAGTAGCTAGCTACGAACAGCAGTTCCAGAGCTTCTGCCTCGGTGATGTTGGGGAGCTTGTGTTTTTCGTGAGTGTAAGCGTTTCTGATCCAGCTTACTCCTCCGGCTAACATTCCGGTCAAGCCTTGTTCGTACGCCACTTTTGCCGCAGCATTGCGTCCGAGCCTCTTATACGGTCGCTTCAGCACCTTATGGGCGAAGAGTTGATAGACTAAATCGTTTCCAGCCGCGTTCTTAACGGAGGCCTTGCGCGACTTGTCCCGGATCTCGTTAAGGCGGTTCTCGTACCGTTCGAAAGCAGCCGCTACAGCCTCCTTCAATTTGTCCTCAGTAAAGTAATGTGCGTAATCCTTAAAATCAGGATACAGCAACTGCATCGCGGACACGACCGACTTGATCGAAAACGATTCGGGCTTACGAGCATTGGGAGGCTTACGGACTCGCTGAAGCCGTACCTTGTCCCTCCAGACTTTCCACTCGCGGAGTGCTCGATCATGCCCGTGGGCTGAGCCCTCCATCAAACGCCCAGTCAAATCTTCGCTCATTGGAAGCCCGCCTCTCGACTGAATGAATCGCATGACAGCCGCGGCGGAACGGCTCACCTCCGGTTGCCGAAGGCTCTGGAATGCAGTCAATATCTCAGAGAACTCCTCGTCTGTGGGGGCCTGCTCCGATTCCGAATACGCCGTCCGGTAGGATGCCAGCCGAGCAGCCATGCAACGCTCAACGTGCTCTGCGTGAAACCTGATCATGGCTCCGATCTCCGCGCCACCCAGTGGAAGTTGCCCGATCGTTTTGGCTCTTCGACGCAGGAATTCTACTTTCGCATCGTTCAAGATGCGCAGCGAGTCCATGTGAGATTGCTCGTACAGCGAGTCGGCGTAGTTCTTTATCTGCGCATCCATCTAGGCGCAGATTGTACTCCAGTTGAATTTTAGAGATTACTTCTCCTACGCGCTGGCGAAATCCAAAGGAGAGCCGCTCTTGTTTAAAGGGCAAGACTTCTCGCGGACGGATGTGAAGTCGGCGCTGGCGTGAGTTGGCGGCGACTTGCGAAGATCAACCAATCTCGGTAGAATGGCATATACATATGTATATGCCAGATCGCCGTCTGGAGGCCGCATGCAACGCAAAGCAAAAATCTTCATGAACAACCGTAGTCAAGCCGTGCGCTTGCCCAAGGAGTTTCAATTCCAGACGCAAGAGGTGTTTATACGGAGAGAAGGAAGCGAGGTGGTCCTGTCTCCACGTCCGTTTGATTGGACTTCCTACCTCGCTGAGGGGCCGGTTGCCTCCGCCAAGTTCATGGATGATGTCGAGGATCTCCCGGTGCAGGAACGTGAGCCGTAATGCCGCGCTACATGCTGGATACGGACACGTGTTCCTACATCATGAAGCGCTCGAATAGTGGGGTGCTCAAGCGCCTGAGTACCCTTCCCGTGAGCGATGTTTGCATCTCGGTAATCACGAAGTCGGAACTGCTTTTCGGAGTCGAGGTTTCTCCCCGGCGGCGACAGGATGAAGCGGCGTTAGACGCCTTTCTGAATTACATCGAGGTTCTGGATTTTCCCGATCAGGCATCTCTGCACTATGCCCGCATACGCGCTGACCTAAGAAAACAGGGCGCCATGATTGGAGCGAACGACCTATTCATTGCGGCTCACGCCCGCAGCCTGGGCTTGACGCTGGTTACCAACAACACGCGAGAGTTTGGCCGGGTCTCCAAGTTGGTGATCGAAAATTGGACACTTTAGCGCGCGAGGCCTATCGCGACTTCGGACAAACCAGCGGCCACCCCGTCAAATTGAATTTCGGAGATTGCTTCCCCTACGCGCTGGCGAAATCCAAAGAAAGACGATTTATTCAAAGGCCGAGACTTCTCGCGCACGGATGTGAAGTCGGCGGGGGCGTGAGTTGGTTGCGGGAGAAATAAATTTGGGAGACGTCCCGTCTGTCCCCGAATTCACTTCGCTTGATTAGCGATTTTTGCCCGCATCCGCTATGATCTCAGCCTTGCTCTCATGCAGTCGGCAATTCTCATCGTAATGCTGTCGTTGTTACCCTGCGTTTTCGCTCCGTCGTTCTCAAACGCGGCGGACGCCGCTGCCGGCGCGCAGGCTGAGTTCTCCGCCGGCGACTTCGACTGGCGCGAGATGGTTCCCTCCTTGTTCGCGGCGGCCACTCTATCCGGAGAGCAAGGCGTCAAGGCAATTCTCGAAAATTCCAAAGTGCTTCGTGCCTACGTCGGCAATGAGATTCGAGCCGAGCACCGGCCGGGTAACAGCTCCGCAAAGGGTAGCTCAACGCAAGAAGATGAAGTGAGCAAAAGGATTGACCAGATCGTACAGGAAGAGATTGTCCATCCGCACAAGACGGCCGCCGTGGACTACCCACTTTCCCGCCGGCCTTTTCCTTTCTCCGAAATCGCCGCCGCCAAGAGTGAAAAGCACCCAGACGCCTATTTCATGCTTTCTCTCACTGACCGCGGCTACACCGCTGCGCAGGTGCAGGCCAAGTACGGCGCCCCGGATGACACCAGCGTTTCCCAGTGGTATAGCGTTTTCCAATACCGGCTCGACAGCCCACATTACAAAAGCAAAGCAGTGTTCGAGATTGATCCTGTGGATGGCGCAGTCATAAAGATAGCGATCAGCGTGAAACCCAAGAAACTCAAGAATGATCGCTAGCCGAAGGAACACCCAGGCAGGACGTACACCGGTTTCCCGTTAATCGCACCAGGTTGCGAGCCGCACCCTTAGTCGTCAACCCACATAGCGGGTTAGGCCCTTCAATAATTAAGAAACGCAGACGTGATTGACGCCGCGGCAGACCGGTTGAAAAAAATGACGATCTGCCGCGGCGTCCTGAACTCAGGCTGCTGTAGAGCGTTTCTGCACTTTGCCTAAAAACTCCAGCAGGTCGGCGTTGATGTGGTCCGCGTGGGTTGT
The DNA here is from genome assembly GCA_963832245.1 of uncultured Acidobacteriota bacterium. Classification (GTDB taxonomy): domain Bacteria; phylum Acidobacteriota; class Terriglobia; order Terriglobales; family Acidobacteriaceae; genus JABDBE01. The sequence goes on along the minus strand of CAWHTG010000001.1, from coordinate 89,932 downwards.
GGGCATCCCGTGCGGATAACCTGGATAGACCTTCAGCGTGGCGTTCTTCACAATTTTCGAGGACTGCAGAGCCGCCGCACCGATCGGCACGATCTGGTCATCGTCGCCATGAAGAATGAGAGTCGGCACATCGAACTTCTTCAGGTCTTCAGTAAAATCCGTCTCCGAGAAAGCCTTTATGCAGTCGTAGCCCGCTTTCACCCCGCCCATCATCCCTTGGAGCCACCACTTCTCTCGAATGCCTTCCGAAATCTTGGCGCCGGGCCGGTTGTAACCGTAGAACGGAAGGGTGATGTCCATGTAAAACTGCGGCCGATTCTTCACGTATTGCGCTCGCAGGCCGTCGAACACCTCGATCGGCGCGCCCGCGGGATTCTTGTCCGTCTTCACCATTAACGGTGGCACCGCGCTGATCAGCACAGCCGCGGCGACACGTTTTGTGCCATGCCGCCCAATATAACGCGCCACTTCTCCGCCGCCGGTGGAGTGGCCCACGTGGATCGCGTTTTTCAAGTCGAGCTTTTCCGTCAAAGCCGCGAGATCGTCAGCGTAAGTGTCCATCTCGTTGCCATCCCACGTCTGGGCGGAGCGGCCGTGCCCTCGCCGGTCATGCGCGATGACTCGATAGCCACGTTCGCCAAAGAACATCATTTGCGAGTCCCAGTCGTCCGCGCTAAGCGGCCAGCCGTGGCTGAAAACGATTGGTTGCCCCTTGCCCCAGTCTTTGTAATAGATAGTCGTGCCGTCTTTCACGGTAATCGTGCTCATGAGATTTCTCCTTAAGCTGAGATCGGTAGATCTCCGGTTTGATCAGACGCCTGCGCAAATACAACGCTTGCCGAGGTGCGCAGACCCAAGCACCCTCTTTGTGCAAATCGGTTTCGTACAATGCTTAGAGTACAAGCAACGCTGAATGGCCACATCGCGCCTGAGCCGCGTATCGCGAGCGCGATACACTTCGCCCAGGCCACCTGAGGCCTAGAGGTTCCGCGATTTCATATAGACCGATCTTGTGCAAGAGGTCAGCACCAGTGCGTGTAATTATATGCCCGAGGGGCGCCCGCAGCCCTCGACTTCCCCGCAGGCTTCAGCTATCTTCCAATCCGATGCATCCCGTGAGCGATCCGCCGCCGCTTCCTCTTGCCGTCGTCGTTACCGGCCTGGTGAAACAGTTTGGGCGCTTCGCCGCGTTGCGCGGCGTGAGCGCGGAATTCGCTCCCGGCCGTCTCTACGCCATTCTCGGCGACAACGGGGCAGGGAAGACCACCTTGCTGCGCGCATTGGCGGGGTTGACTCCGCCCACCCGCGGCGACATCTCAATGTTGGGGACAACCAATCTTCGCTCCGTCTGTGGCCAGCTCGGCTACATGGCCCATCCTTCTTTGCTTTACGACGAGATGAGTGGAATGGAGAACCTGCGCTACTTCGCACGGCTGTACGATGTCAACAATCAACACCAGCATTGCGCCGATGTGATCCGCGCCGTGAGGCTCGATCCATCGCTGATACGGCCCGTGGGCCAATATTCGCAAGGCATGCGGCAACGGATGTCGCTGGCTCGTGCGCTCCTGAACGATCCTAAAATTCTTCTCCTCGACGAGCCCTTCTCCAACGTAGACGTGCGATCGGCACGCGAGATGGTGAGTTTGCTGGCTGGCCTACGCGGTTCCGGCAAGACCATCTTTGTGGTCACGCACCAGGCTTCTCTGCTCGAAGGAACTGCCGACGAGTTCGTGTGGATGGAGTCAGGACAAATCGTCAGCCGAACTCGCGACTTGCACACAACATCGGAGACAAAATGAGCACCGTCGCCAGTCTCACTCGGGCGACTCTGGCGAAAGACCTTCGCCTGGAGTGGCGATCCAAAGATGCCATCAACTCCATGCTTTTTTTTTCGCTGCTGGTGGTGGTGATCTTCAGTTTTTCTTTCGATCCCACCGCGGAAGAGTCGCGGCAGATTGCTGGCGGGTTAGTCTGGGTAGCTTTTCTTTTTGCCGCGGTGGTGGCGTTGAACCAGACCTGGGCGCGCGAGATGCGCAATCAGGTGCTGGATGCATATCGGGTTTCTCCGGCTCCGCCGAATGCGCTATTTCTCGCGAAATGCATCGGAAATTTTATCTTTGTCACCGTGCTGCAGGCGCTGATGACGCCGCTCTTCATCGTGTTCTACAACCTGCGCGCGCTCGGCCCGGCATACCAGTTGCCCATCGTCGCAGTGTTAGGAACGTGGGCATTGGTGGTGAACGGAACATTTTTCGCAGCCATGTCTTTGCGCACTCGCAGCCGCGAAATCATGCTTCCTCTGTTGCTGTTTCCCATTTCCATCCCGGCCTTGCTCGCCATGGTCGAAGCCACGGGAGCAATCCTCACCGGAGAATTTTCTGCCAGGTTCTGGATCGTGTTGCTTGCGGCCTATGATGTGGTGTTTACTATCGCTAGCGTCTTCTTATTCGGATTCGTGTTGCAGGCGGAATGAAGCGCGTTTTCCCCATCCTCGCGGTTCTCACCGGTGCCTTGCTCAGCTATGCCCTGTACGAGGCGCTGATCGCCGCTCCCACCGAGCAGACCATGGGCGATGTCCAGCGCATTTTCTACTACCATGTGCCCTCGGCGTGGACGGCGTTCATTTTGTTTTTCATCAATCTCTTCGCCTCTGTCGTGTACCTGATCCGGCGCACTAACAAAGCCGATATCGTTGCCCTGGTGACGGCGGAAGTGGGCGTAGTATTCTGCACGGTGGTGCTGGTGACAGGGCCGATCTGGGCGCGTCCGGTGTGGGGAATTTGGTGGACGTGGGATTTGCGCCTGACCCTGACGCTTGTACTCTGGCTGATCTACGTCAGCTACCTCATGCTGCGCAGATTTTCCAGTAGCGCGCAGACTCCGTTGTTAGCGGCCGTGTTGGCGATCTTTGGCGCCCTCGATGTTCCCCTGGTTTATTTTTCCATCTGGTTCTTCCGCACCCAGCATCCGCAGCCAGTAGTCGGCGGAGGCGGATCCATCGATCCCCGCATGCTGCACGTGCTGCTGATCAACTGGCTCGCCTTCGCATGTTTTGCCGCGTTGATCTGCTGGTCACGGTATCGCCTGGAAGTGCTGCGGCGGGAAGTAGACGAGACCTTGGCCCTGGAAGCGCTGCTCGAGCCCCGAAGTCCGCAAACCAGAACTTCACCAACAGGGAGTGCGGGATGAGTTATCTTTACGCTGCCTACATCGCCACTTGGGTCATCCATATTACCTATCTCGCCAGCCTGCTGCGCCGCTATACCCGGCTGCGAAATGAGATCGCAGAATTCAAGTCGCGAATTGAAGAGAAGAATTAAGCAAATCCCTGACTACCTTCCTATCATCGCAGGAGCGAATACCACCTCCCCGTGTCATTCCGAGCAACGAAAACGACGAGGAATCTGGGTCTCGCCGGACCCGCCCGCGATCCCTCGCCATTGCCCGGGGGTGACGTCGATGGCGGCATCGTAGTTGGTCTTCTCCGCGGACTCTGCGGACGTTCTCTGCGACCTCTGCGATTTAAGACTTTAGGTTTTCCGGCGTGCCATTAAAACCTTAAAACGCAGAGACCGCGGAGAACTGCCGCAGAGTGCGCGGAGATGGGCAGCGAAGCGGTCGTGCCGGAATTTGATTGTCCCTGTAGCTTGCCATCCCACCGAAATTCCTCAACTGGCCGAAGCCGCAGACCGCAGAAATTCGTACTCCTCAATGACAGCTGCAATCCCCACGCGGGAGGCCGGGAGCGGCGCTTCGGCCCGCACCACGCGTGCCGTGAATCGGACGCGCACCGGATCAGTCAAGGTAACGTGCGGCGGAAAGGTCAAAGTCACATGAATGCGCGAGCCCTCGCTCAGTGGCCGGTCGAGGTACAGAAAAACTCCGCGCGCACTCACATTCTGGGTCTCGGTATGCCACTCGTCGGTGCTCTCGCCCTCCACTTTCACCTTCGCCGGCAGGCGCATATCGAAACGCCTCATGGTCCGCCGATCCAGTCGTGTTTCTAAAGTTGCGCCTTCTTGTTTGCCGAGCATCTAGATCTCCCCTCAGTCCACCGATCTGCAAACAGACACAACAAAGACACGCTCTTGGCCAAAGATACTGAATCGTCAGCAGTTTGCAAGACCAAAGCGATGAGGGAACTGAGTCGGTTACTGCCTGGCTGGTCCGCATCGGCTTCACTACGGGGAACGAGTGAATTCTCGGTAGTAGTGCAGTTTGAATCCTCTCACCTCAATTTCGCAATGGAGGCCTGGAAACCTGCTTCGCTGAAAGCCATGCCGCCGCAGTCAAACAGAGTGTAATCGCGATTGAGAAAACGATGGGAATAGTAAAAAAATATTTCCAGTCCAAAACCGTGATGGCGGCAAAGCAAAGGGCGAAGGTCCACGCCGTGCCGCGCATGAGCGCCAAGGACTCTGGCGGAAGGCCGCCTAGCTGCCACGCCAATACCACCGCGAGTAGAAGAATCACGCTGATAGTGAGTCCGAACCCAACATAAAAATCCCAATAGGTGCGGCTAAACCCCAGAATGTAAAAGTGAGTTGACCGCATGGGGCCAAGATCCACTGCCCACGCGGGATCGGACCAGGGAAAACCAGATGTGTGTCCGGCATCAAGAAGCAGCAGAAGAACAGCAGCGATTCGATAAAACGTAGATGCTTTCATTCTTGCCTCCGGAGATCAGGCCAGCGGGCGATCCTGCCGTGCCGGTTCGAACTGTACCATTTTTGCCGAATCGTGATGTGAACGGCTCATCGCGGTACGCCAGCGCGAAGACAGCGTCTTCTCACGGTTCCGCATTTTTCCACTTCCGCGCGGCATCTCCGATCCGCCGAGCCCGCATCTGACGAATCTTAGGACGAAGCTAAGGCTTGCACATCTTGACAGGCTATCCGTCAGATGGTTAAGTAGTTACTTAACTTTTGCGTTTATTTTTGATGACAAGTACGCAAGCCGCTTCGCGGGCGCGAGTCGGGTGCTGTTTGTGCGCCCTTTCTTCTTCCCTCTTCCTGAAATCGGGAAAAGACAATCGCGGGTAATCGGAGGAGTTCAGTGAGATTGAATCGCCGTCGGTCGGGAAAGACTTCTTCGCCAACCCGCGCGCTCGTGGCAGTCATGCTGTTGATCATGCTTGGGACCGTTGCCCTGACAATTGGTTCGCGCGCGGCGTCGCCCAGGACCGCTAGCGGTGCGAACGCCCAAGCGCTTTTCGCCCCCCACCCGAGTCCTTCGACCCCGTCGGCGCGAGTTGCGCAAAAAGCTGTGGCCACTTACAGCCATCTCCCAATGATGTTTGAGCCGAACCAGGGACAAACCGATGCGCGAGTGAAATTCCTGGCGCGAGGCAGCAGCTACGTCCTGTACTTAACGGCGCAGGATGCGCTTCTCGATCTGCAGCACCCGGCAGCCCAATCGTCCGCCCATGGAATTTCCTCCGTCACCATGAAGCTGGTAGGGGCGAGCTCCGCGGTTGAGCCGGCCGGTGACGTCCAACTCCCAGGGAAGAGCCATTACTTGATTGGCAACGATCCCGCTAAATGGCATCGCGACATTCCTCAGTTTGCGCGCGTGCGCTACCGCGGCGTGTATCCCGGCATCGACCTGGTGTACTACGGCAACCATGGCCAGTTGGAATATGACTTCGAAGTCGCGCCCGGCGGTGATCCCACCCGCGTGGCGCTTAATTTCAAGGGTTCCCAGAATCAGGAACTACGGAATCTAAGAATCGACCAAACTGGTGATCTCGTTCTCGATGCTGGTGGAAGTGATGTCCGACTGCATGCGCCGCGTGTGTATCAAAAATCTGGATCGGAAGAACAAAGCGTACCCGGCCGCTTCGAACTGCGTGGCCGACACAAGGACGAAGTTGGTTTTCAGCTGGGCGCTTACGATCGCAGCCGGATGTTGATCATCGACCCGATGTTGTCTTACTCGACCTACCTCGGGGGCAGCGGCGATGAAGCCTGCTCCGTGATAGCCCCCATCACAATTAACGGAATCCCCGCGCCGCCTCCAAGCTGCCCCGCCATCGCCGTGGATGCGGCCTCCAATGCCTATGTGGCCGGCTCAACGAAATCTGTCAATTTCCCCCAGACGGCTGGGGAATACCAGCCCGCGCTGGCACAAGGGGCGACCGCCAACGCCTTCATTGCCAAGTTCAACTCTGCCGGCACCCTACTATTTGCTACCTACCTGGGAGGAAGCGGCACCGACTATCCCACCGGAGTCGCGGTGGATTCCGGATTTGATGTGATCGTCGCCGGAACTACCAGTTCCGCTAACTTTCCCACAAAAGGGACCAACACGGCTTTTCAGGCAACCCCAGTCAGCGGCGGCAAACACGTCTTTGTGAGCAAGCTCGATCCCACCGGAAAAACGCTGCTGTACTCAACCTACCTTTCCGGCAATGGTGTGGATATCGCCACCGGTTTGGCGATTGATCCCGGGGGCAACGCCTACGTAACCGGAACTACCACCTCCAACGAGGTAGAGCAGGTATTTCCCTCCACGGTCGGATCCTATCAGCCCGCTCCGGCCTCTGGATCGCTGATCCAGTTCTTCCTAAGCAAGGTTAATCCCAACCTTTCAGGAACCTCGAGTGTTCCGTACTCCACATACTTTGGCGGGGCCAGTCCCTCGGGAGCTGCGGGCGTGGCAGTGGGTGGTGGAATCACGGTCGATGGCGCTAGCAACGTCTACATCACCGGAGGCACGAACTTCACCGACCTGCCCGTCCTGAACGCGTTTCAGGCGACCAACAAAGGCGGGCTGGACGTCTTCGTCGCCAAGTTTAATCCTGCCGGCGTCACCGGAACCCAACTGGTGTATTCCACGTACCTCGGCGGATCGGGCGACGATGTGGGTTACGGTATCGCTGTAGATACGACCGGCGACGCGTACGTCACCGGTTCGACAGATTCCACGGATTTCAACATCACGGGACCGAACGGGTCTACTATTACAGGCACGGCATTGCAGTCCACAAACGGTGGCGGCACCGACGCTTTCATCGCCAGACTTGGCATCCCCTGCACCGGCACCAGCTGTACCACATTTACTATTCCGCTGAATTACTTCACCTACCTTGGCGGCTCAGGAACCGATGTCGGCAACGCCATCACCGTAGATAACAATTCGGGAGCACGCCTTGCCGGCTGGACAAACTCCAGTAACTTCCCCATCGTCGGCAGTCCCCTGCAGTCGGCTTACCAGGGAGGAACCAGCGACGCCTTCTTTGCCAGCATCGACACCCTTGCCGGTTGCACTCCGATCGGAAATCCCAGTTGTGCCTCGACCAGCACCACCAGCTACTTCGGTGGACCTGATACGGATTTCGGCACTGGCGTCGCCATCGATCAGCAAGGCTCCAGCTACATCACCGGAGAAACGAATTCGCCCGGCCCCCCCTTCCCCCTCCTGAATCCGAGCCAGAGTTTCGGGGGAGCGACGGATGCCTTTGTGAGCAAGCTGTCCCCTGTTCTGAACTTGACCATGCTGAACCCCATCCCTAGCCCGTCGGTAGTTGGGATGGGCAGCCAAGTCAGTTTCCCCTATATGATCACGAACGCCGGTGAGTTCACCAACGGAGTCACTTTCGAGGACTTTCTGCCGGCGTCAGGCGCAACCTTTGTTTCCGCGACCGCGAGCCCCGGAACCTGCGGAGCCCCTACCAACAATACCGTGTTGTGCAACATCGGCACGCTCAACGCCGCTGCCACCGCCACTGTCACCGTAATCGTGACACCGGTAGTTCCGCCTTTGCCGAACAATGGTCCGGTAAGTTTGGGAAATAGCGGTCAGGCATTTGTCGTCGGGCAGATGAAGGCCCAGGCTAGCGCAAGCGCCACCGTGAATGATTTCAAGATCACGGTGGCCCCAGCTACGGCTACGGTCCCAGCGGGCGTCCCTGCAGTCTTCACCGCCACGGTTACGCCCAGCTCGACCAGCGGATTTCCCGATAGCGTAGCGATCTCCTGCGGCAGCGGTTTGCCAACCGGAGCAACCTGCGTACCCGGGAACAACAACCCTCTCCCCAATCTCAACACCGGCGCGCAGAGTTCGCAGCTCGTCATCAACACCACAGCCCGCGTCACTACCACCACCGACTTGCGACGCAGAGGCGGCCCACAAGCTCCGCTCTACGCAACCTGGTTGCCGGTGTCAGGACTAGCGCTACTCGGTGTAGGACTCCGCGGCCAGCGCCAGCGACGTTTGCTGATAGGGCTGATCCTCGCCGGATTCTTCGGGCTGATTCTGTTCTTGCAGGGCTGCAGCTCATCCAGCACGACCACCACTACGACCGGCACTCCGGCGGGAACGTACACGGTGACGGTCAACGCAGTATCGGGCAGCGCCACGCGCACCACAGCAGTTACGCTGGTCGTTCAATAGGTCAGTCCTGCACCAACGGCTAATTTCTACGCCCCGGCGGAGAGCTTGTGGCTTCTGGACTGTGCAATGCCATACTGGCGAATCTTATACAGCAGCGCCTTGTAGCTGATCTTCAACAGTGCCGCCGCCTGCTTGCGGTTCCAGTTGGTTTCGTCGAGAGCCTTGCTGATGGCTTCGGCCTCGGCTCCGTCCTTGGCAGTCCGTGCCAGAGACTTCAGACCTCCGGGCGAGTCTCCGGAGTTTTGCGCTATCGGATCAAACTGGGCTCCGCTGCCATCCGTCTTCGGACTCAGTTCCTGGATCGCCAACTTCTCATCCCCCAGCACCAAATAGCGCTTCACAAAATTGTTAAGCTCGCGCAGATTGCCGGGCCAGGAGTAATCCTGGCATGCCTGCAACAAATCGCTCGAAAGCGGCAACGGCGGCCGCGCGTAGCGCTCTGACATGCTGGCCATGAAATGCTTGAGCAGGATGGGAATTTCCTCCTTGCGCTCGCGCAGTGGAGGGACCGACAACGTAAAGGCATTGAGCCGGTAATAAAGATCCTCGCGCAGACGTTTATTGGCCAGCGCCTCGGGAATATTGATGTTCGTAGCCGCCAGAATGCGCACATCCACCTTGATCATCGATCGGCTGCCCAGACGCGAAAACTGCTGGTCTTGCAGCACGTGCAGCAGCTTGGCCTGCAAGATGGGAGGCATCTCGCCAATCTCATCCAGCAGGATCGTGCCCTTGTTGCACAGTTCGAATTTGCCGGGCTTGGCATGATTAGCGCCGGTGAAGGCTCCAGCTTCGTAGCCAAATAGTTCGCTCTCCAGCAAGTCGGCGGGAACCGCCGCGCAATTTACCTTGAGGAAAGTTCGGTGGGCGCGCGGAGAGAGTTTGTGAATCAGCCGCGCCATGACTTCTTTCCCGGTACCACTCTCGCCGAGCATCAGTACAGGGATATCAACATTGGCAACCAGCGCCGCCTGCGAACGCAGCTTTCGCATGACCGGACTTGCGGCCACAAAAAACACCTCGTCGCCGACCTCTTCTGCTTCACCCGGATAATTCTGCTGGTTCTTCCCCAAACACTGATCGATCACCGTGTCCAGTTCGCTCTTCTGAAAAGGCTTGGTCAGGTAATCGTGGGCGCCCAGGCGAATTGCCTGGACAACTTTGCGAGTGTCGCTAACGCAAGAGAGCATCACGACTTTGACCCCGGGCTGAAGCTTGCGCAACTGCTCCAACGTCTGAAGGCCATCGATCCCTGGCATGAGCAAATCGAGCAGCACCAGGTCAGGGCGCAAACCTTTCTGCACTCGCTCCACGGCCTCTTCGCCGGTGCTGGCGGTCTCCACTTTATAGTCGTCCACTTCGAGTAGAGTGCGGATGTAGCGCAGCATTCCTGGCTCATCGTCGACCAGCAGAATGTTGTTGGCTGCAGCTTTCATTTGCTTTTCCCTGGGTTGGTTACGTTGTTAGTTGTGGTCGAGGGTGGCAGTAGTGGAAGAATGAAAGAAAACTTACAACCGGCGCCGGGATCACTCTCCACCCAGATCTTGCCGCCCATACCGCCGACCAGACGCCGCGCAATGGCCAGCCCCAGCCCCATCCCGGACTGACTGTCGCTTTGCGGCATTTGAAAAAAGTCGTCGAATACTTCGATGTGATATTCCGCCGGAATGCCCGGTCCAGTATCGGATACGCTCACCTTCACCGAATTCGGATGCGAGATCATCTGCCGCCGGCGTTCCATGGGGTTGTCGGGATTAGTGGCGCTTCGCCGTTCCCACATGTACGGCTCGGCATGCAACCAGACGGTCCCTCCCGCAGGCGTGAACTTGGACGCATTCTCCAAAAGGTTAGAAACCACACGCTGCACCTTGGGGACGTCACACGCAAACTCCGTCAGTTTCTCGTTAGCCAGGAAGTACAGCGCCAGCCCCTTCTCCTGGAAGGAATGTGACCACAAGCGGCAAACCTCGGATAGACACGCGTTCAGGTCGGCAGGCTCGAAGTGCATCTTCATTTCGCCGATTTCGAGGATGCTGAAGCTCAGAAAGTCCTGTATGAAGTGTTGCAAGCGCTGCCCGCTAGTGCGCATATCGCCCAGAATCTCGCGTTGCCGTTCGTTCAATCCGCCAAGCTTTTCGCTTTGTAACAGTTCAACATAACCATTAAGAATAGCCAGTGGAGTCTTGAGATCATGGGCGGCGGAGGCCAGTGCGTTGTTCATCCGCTGAAACCGTTCTTGCAACTGAGTAAATTGTTGCAGCAAGTCTTGGCTGCAGCGCGGATCGGGGCAGGCCGCCTCGCCTAGGGGCTTCGAGGGACACAATTGCGAGTAGTCTGTTTTAGACCCCTTTTGGGGCAGACACGTCTTTTCAGGCGTTGCAGCCATTGTCATTGGAACTCAGTGGTTGGTACGACGAGGGAGGGGGCACTCAACTCGCTGAGGTGAATGCTAACTCTGGTGATGCTATGACATGGCTTTTGCCCTGTCAACGGAAAACGCAAACAAGTGATCACGGAAGGGAAAAAGCTTGCAGTCTAAGGTACCCAGGGGTTTCGGAAAACTCATTGCGACGGCGAACAAATGGCAAATATCAGCATGCGCATCCCCCATCTTTCAAGGCTCGATTCTGTGAAAGGATGGGACCTTACTTGGACGGGCTAGCCCAATATCCAGATTTCAGACTGGGTTTGGCCCCCAAGATGCGGCTGACCATTGGTTAGTCCACCTTTGAGGGATTGCAGTTGAAGCGACGAAGCCCGGAAATGGAAACCCGGAAGTACCCCCGCCTGCCGCTGGCAATTCCCATCTTTGTCCGCAGCCGCGACGAGGACGGAAAAGAGCTGTTGGAATTCGCAACCGCGCTGAACATTTCAGCCGGCGGAGCGCTCGTCGCCGTGCGCCGCTCCTTGCCGCTTTCGGCGCAGGTTTCGCTGGAAATTCCCAGCGCACCCTTGGTTTCAGGCAATTCCTTCCCCAAGGCCTCCCGAACCCTGCCTGCTCGCACCGTGCGCGTCATCCACGTGGACGGATATCACCTCCTTGGCCTCAAGTTTTCCCGTCCACTGGTCACCGCCCAGAGGTCGGGAAAGCAGGTACTTCGACGGAAAGTTAGTTCTTCAGTGTGAAAAGTTTTTCCTATTGGAAAACTCAGCTATGAGCCCTACGTACAGGGTCCTTCGCGCCTCAAACGACACATCCCCAGATTGGTTAAAGCGTTGATAAAATTGAATCCAAGTGATATTCACAGCCGCAACTAGGCGCTGCCTGAATTTGGCTCTCGGGGTGCACACTCAGGGCTGGGTAGAGGAGCCAAGCGCAAGAAGATGCCTATTCCAATGACAAATTCTGTCAGTTCCCTGGTCCATCCTTTAGGCGAGTTTCCCCCCGACGCCATCGTATTTGGCAAGTCGGAGGCGATGCAGGCTCTCCGCTCCCGCATGGACAAGGTCGCCAGTGCCAACGTTCCCGTCCTCATCAATGGCGAAAGCGGCACCGGCAAAGACATTATCGCCCGCATGATCCACGGCCTTTCCCCGTGGAAAAGCGGACCCTTTGTCAAGGTTAATTGCCCCGCCATCCCCGGAACCCTCCTCGAAAGCGAACTCTTCGGCTACGAAAAGGGCGCCTTCACCGGAGCCTATGGCACCAAGCCCGGACGCGTGGAAATGGCCCATCGCGGCACCCTTTTTCTCGACGAGATTTCTGAGTTGGATCTTGCTCTCCAGTCCAAACTCCTGCAGTTGCTCCAGGACGGACAATTCTGCCGCATCGGTGCCCAAGAGGACAAAAAAGTCGAAGTCCGCATCGTCTGCGCCACCAACCGACAACTGGAGGTCGAAATTGAGAATGGAACCTTCCGGCAGGATTTGTACTACCGCATCAACGTAGTCAATCTCCGCATGCCCCCGCTGCGCGAGCGCCGTGGCGATATCGAAGCCATGGTCCACTACTTCCTCGAATATTACAACCGCAAATACAACTGCCGCGCCCGCGCGCTTTCACAAGATCTTATGGCTGTGCTGCACAAGTATCATTGGCCGGGAAACATCCGCGAACTCGAAAACCTGATCAAGCGCTACGTGATCCTGGGCAGCGAAGAGGTAATCGGCAACGACCTGGTAACCCGCAACGAACAGGAATTGTTCAATCCCGACATTAACCTGGACGGTCCCATCTCCCTGAAAGCCCTGACCCGCAAAGCAACCCGCGAACTGGAACGCAAGGTCATTCTGAAAGTTCTACAAGCCCACCACTGGAACCGCAAACAAGCCGCTAAAGCGTTGTCTATCAGTTACCGCGCCCTGCTCTACAAAATTCGCGATGCCGGCCTGCCCCCCAACCGCTCCACCCGCCGCCGCGAAGCCCCAGTCGCCATAGCCGCCGACTAGCGTCTTGCCCCTGTGGGGACGGGTGCCTCGCCCGTCCAGGCGGAGTTTTGCTTTCCCCTGTAGAGACGTAGCTTGCTACGTCTCAAGCCGCGACTTCGATAATCGCCCGGGTACCCCCAAGTCCCTGATCTTTCGTACATAGTTTCCAATCCCACGCGCAGCCTATCATTTCGGCTGAGGGGAACCACTATGTCTTTCCGATGGTCGAAAAGTGTTTTGACCTGCGTCGCCTGCACCACGCTCCTGGCGGGTTCTGCGCTGGCGCAAGGCGGTCAGTTGGTTGGCGCCGAGTGGGGTGTTCCCGGAGCCCGCGTCGATGTGACGTCGCGTGTCCGCACCTTCATGCATGATGGCGTCCTTCAGTTTGAGGTCACTCGTTTTACCCTGGGGATCGATCCAGCTCCGCATCAGAACAAGACTCTCGTACTCCGCATCCGCCATTGGGATGGAGACGTTAAGGAGTACAGCTATCCAGAAAGAAGCACAGTCAATCTGGAAATGGATCCCGATAACTGGGGCGACCGGAGCGACGGACGCGAGCACCACGACCGCGACGACCACCGCCAGGAAGGCTACGAACGGCCGGAGCGAGGACTGGAGATCATGCGCGCCTACTACGGCGCGGAAGGCCAGTTCGCGAACGTCACCGATGCGCTGCGCAGCCGCATGGATGGCGGTCACCTCTTCCTTCATATCGACAACTTCAGCATGGGCGTCGATCCGCTACCCGGCGTTCATAAGAGCCTGCGAGTTCTCTACCTGCTCGACGGCGAACGCCGGAACATCGTAGTCGACGAGAAGACCGATCTGCGCCTGCCGTAGGAGCAATAGCTCACGGGGGACGGGAAGGGAACGGCTGGGGAAAACTCGATGTTGCATTTGATTTTGGGTGGCGCAGCGCTTCCAGCGCTGCGGTAAGTGCATTATTTTGGAGGGCGCAGTCTACTGCTACGGAACGAGTTTTTTCGCAACCACTGAAGTCGTCCCCTCCCGAAAAATCTTATCCCTCTTGACTCTGACGCCCCCGCGGCGACAAAAAAACTTTACTTCGCTTTACCAACTCTTTACCCCCCGCAAGTCTCCTGTGTGTTTGCATAGAAGAATCAGTTTCTGGAGGTTAACTTGATCAAACGACTATACCCCATTATTTTTGCCTGTCTGCTCGCCGCGCCGCTTCTGCTGGCGCAGGACGCGGAATCGAATCAATCGCAATCCACGAATATCGGCGGGGCCTGGCAGCTTTCATGGCAAGGCCGGGATGGCTCCCAGCAAGCCACCATGCAGATCCAGCAGGATGGGTCCAAGCTGAGCGGCACCTTGCAGGGCCCGCGGGGCTCCTCTCCGCTGACCGGCAGCGTGGATGGAAATAACGTATCGTTTAACGTGCAGATGCCGGGACGCCGCAGCACCACGACGCTGGCTTTTACGGGTACCATCGATGGCAACAAAATGAGCGGCACGCTTCAGCCTCAGGGCGGCGGGCATGAAGGACACGGAGGCGGACGAGGAAATCATTCGTGGACCGCGGTTCGCCAGCAGGGTAACTCTGGCCGTAGTGAGCCGGCACAGCACCAGGACGAAGACGACGAATACGGACTTTGATTGCCGCGTGCCCAGGCCTAGCAGATGAATTAACATTGGGTGCCCTGCTCCTTGTGTTTTTTGCAAGGGGCGGGCATACAGCGATTGCGAAATTGGGAGCCGCGAGAGAAGCCTGCGGAGCTTTGCTCCGCCCGGACCCTTCGACTTCGCTCAGGGCGGGCTCACGAGGCGCCCGTCCCCACACGAGCAACTCAGCTACGACTTCAGCTGCGCCAACCGCTTCTTCACGTCCGCAGCCTGGCTGTAGTTCGGATTGATCTTCAGCACCCGTTCCAGTTGCTGCCGCGCCAGATCGTTCTTGCCCGTCTTCTCGTAAGCCAGTCCCAGGTGATAGTGGACGGTGGCGTCATCCGGCGCCTTATTTTTCTCTCCCAGCTTAAGCGCCTCCTGGAAAAGATCTGCCGCCGACTGGTAAGCGCCCTTCTGGTAAAACACCCAGCCCAAGGTGTCGGCCGCGTTCGGCGAATCGGGCATGCCACGCCGGGCGGTCCGCGCCAGCGACAAGGCCATGTCCACGTTGCCACCGGATTGCAACATGACATACGCGAGATTATTTGATGCCAGCGGATCTTCCGGCTTGATCTCGAGCGCCTTCTGATAAGCGTCTTTGGCTGTGCTCCAATCCTTCTTCGACTCGTAGAGCTCGCCCATGAGGATATAGAACATGGCCTCATGCGGATTGTCTTTGAGCGACTGTTGATAGGTGGCGATGGCCTGGTCCGCCGAACCCTTCGCCGCTTGCACCTGGCCCAGTTTGAGCAACGCGTCCGCGTTGTTCTTGTCGAGCTCGGCCGACTTCCGGAACGCAGCCTCAGCCGCGTCCAAGTCTTTTTTGCGGCTGAACAGGGCTGTGCCCAGCAGGTCGTAGAAGCCGCTGTTGTTCGGCGATTTGGCGATTTGAGCGTTCGCCGCAGAGATGCCTCTATCGATTTGGTTCTGTGCGATGTAAGTATTCATCAGGCCGCTGAGCGCATCCTTGGAGTTGGGATCGCGCTCCAGCGCATCCTGGTAGGCCTTCCCGGAGTCGGCGTACTGCTTTTGGACGAGCTTCAAATTTCCCAGCTGGATGTAGCCGACCGCACTCTGCGGCGCCACGTCGATGGCTTTCTTCACATCCTCGCCGGCGGCCGCGAACTGCTTGCGATTGATCTTGGACAGTGCCCGCATGGCGTAGCCATCGGGCGAAGCGGGCTGCAGCGCGATGATCTGCGTGGCCGTTTGTTCCAGCGTCTCCATGTCGCCCTGGCGCACAGCGGCGGCCGCAAGCGTGCGCTGCGCATCGATGAGATCGGGACGCAGGCGCACGGCGCTGCGCCACTCTTCGACGGCACGCTCCGGATTGCCCAGTTGATCCAGGGCAAGTCCAAGGTGGTAGTGGGCCACCCCATTGTCAGGATCGTTCTTGAGCGCGGCTTGCAGGGTTTGGGCCGCATCACTCGGCTTTCCACTGCGGATCTGAATCTGTCCCCGGTAGATCAGAGCGTCAACCTCGTTGGCGTTGCTGGCGAGGATCGCATCATTCAGCTTGCTGGCCTCATCCAGCCGGTTTTTCAGGATGAGCAACTGAATGTAGTTCTTCTCCACCTGCATGTCTTTGGGATGATCATGAAAGGCAGCGGCATATTCGACAGTGGCCTTATCGAGGTCGCCGGTGGCGAAATAAAAATCGCCTAGCATCCGGTAGCCGACGGAGTTGTCGGGAAATTTACTCTTGACTTGCTTGAGGAACGCTTCCGCCTCAGCTTTCTTTCCCTGCGTCATGTAAAGACGCACAAGCGCGGCGGGAGGGTCGGGATCTTTCGGGTCGAGATCCATGGCATGGCGGAAGCGCTGCTCTGCTTCGGGGAATCGGCCGCGCGATTGGTAATAGCCGCCCAGCGCCAACCGCGCTTGCACCGCCTGCGGATTTACTTCTGCGGCCTTCTTGAAATTCGCTTCAGCGTCGTCGGGCTGATTCATTCTGATTTGTAAGAGTGCGAGATCAAGATAGGGTTCCCAGTTATTGGGGCCAAGAGCAATGGCCTTCTGCATTTCCTGGACGGCAGCGGGATAATGTTCCTGGCCAATCAGCAGCTTCGCTAGCGCCATATGAACCTGCGGATTGTCAGGCTGTTTTTGCAAAAGCTGGTCGATCTGTTCCTGCGCCTGTTTGAGATCGCGTCCCGCGATCAGCAGATTTGCCAAATCGATGCGGGCCGGATAATTGTTTGGTTGCAGGTCGAGCGTGCGGGCAAGCTCCTGGTAGGCGGGGTTCCAATGCTGCAGTTTGAGCAGAGACTTCGCCAGCCCATAGTGCGCATTCCCATAGGTGGAATCGATTTGAACAGCATTCTTGTACTGTACCGCAGCTTCACGATACTGGCCTTTCTCAAAGTAGCGCTGTCCGCTCTCAAAGTACTTCTGCTTGCGCACATTGGGATCGCGGGAACACCCAACCAGGCCACTTGCGATCAGTCCGAGAGTCAGAATCAGACGAAAAGCGGAAGCATGCCTCATTGCAAATCTCCCAGAACAGGCGCGATCAGCGCCGGGCTTGTTTGCTTGGGTCAGCAACCAAGGTACTGCAAATCGGGCCCTGGATAAAGTTACTCATGGCACAACCCGGTCAGCTCATATACCCGATTAGTTCGCCGGGAAGAAATTCAGAGTCGCGCATCATGGAGGCCGGGCGTCCCCGTCCGGCTGGACGGGCGAGACGCCCGTCCGCCATCACGAACCGGCGCAGATATGATTCTCGAGCATTTGCAGCAACGGCTCCCGCAGGTGCGGACCGCAGGCGATCAGGCCCGAGATCAACGGGTCGCGGCGGTTGCATTGCAGAGGAGTGTTTTCCAGCGTGCTGACAAATCCTCCGGCACTGGTCACCAGAGCTACCCCAGCAGCGACGTCCCATTCATTTTTCGGGACCAGGGTGAAGGTGATGTCCGCGAGGCCGGCCGCGACCAGCGCCAGTTTGTAGGCGACCGAGCCCATAGGACGAACCTTGAAATTCGCGCCCTCAAACTGCTTCCATTCTCCTCGCTTGGTTTCGCTCCGGCTGGCTAATACCGTGGCGCCATCAAGTGTGGTGCGCTGGCTGGGATGGGCAGGTTTGCCATTGTAGGTCACACCCGATTCGAGCGATCCCAGGAAAATCTCGTTGGTGGCCGGGTTGCAGATTCCCCCAGCTATCGCCCTGCCATTCTCGACCATGGCAATAGAGACGCAGAACTCGGGAATGCCGGCCACGAATTCTCGGGTGCCGTCGAGCGGATCCACCACCCAAACCCGGTTTTTCTCCAAACGCGTGTAGTCGTCCACGCTTTCTTCCGAGAGCCAGCCCTCGCCTTCGCGCAGCAATTCTCGGCGCAGCACGACGTCGAGCGCGCGGTCAGCTTCGGTGACGGGATCATGTCCAATTTTGTATTCCGCCGCAATGGCACCCGCGGTGAACCGGCTGAAAACGACGCGAGCTGCTCCCATGGCAGATTGAATGCGCTGCAGGGTTTCGGCATTGGAGTTCTTGGTCATGAGTATCTGCGACAATTCTGGCTTAAGCCCACAGCATGCGAGCGCCAGTAGCCAGCAGTACTGCGCAAAGCAGCCGCCTCAACCACGGTACCGGAAGATGCGTGCTCAGGTGCGAACCGAGTAGCCCGCCTGGAATGGAACCAATCAGAAGGGAACCCACAAGATAAGGATCGATATTGCCCAGCCGGAAATGCAACAGGCTGGTGACGCCAGTGAGTATCACGGCATGGACAATGTCGGTGCCTACCATGACCTTCGGCGAGAAGCTGTAGAACAAAAGCAGGAGCATCATGATAATGCTGCCCGAGCCTACCGAAGTCATGCCCACCAGACAGCCCGCCAACAGCCCGATGGCCGACATCCCGACGAACGACTGCAGGGTCGGAGCACGATGCGCCATATGCTCTTCGATCCGACTCTGGAACAGGAGCAGCGTCGGAATGCAGATCAACAAAATCCCAACGGCGGTCGTAATGAATGTGTTGACGCCCGTCCCATAAACCGTGCGCAGATGACTTAGAAAGCTTACCCCAAGAATTGATCCCGGAATGCTGCCTGTCGCCAAGGCCAGCACGACTTTCTTTCGAACCGTTCCTTTGTTCAGGTGAACGTAGCTGGAACCGATTTTCGTAACAAAATTGAAGAGAGCATCAGATCCGACGGCAATGATCGGCGGTACCCGCAGAACAAAAATCAGGACGGGCAGCAAAAGCACGCCGCCGCCCACCCCGGTCATTCCGATCAAGGTTCCAACTACGAAGCCGATTATGACCTTTGCGATCAGCATTCAAAATCCTGCACAACTCTGCCGCGGCCTTTACTCCGCGGTCAGGCTGATTGTCCGTTAACTCCGATGAAGCCCTCACGTTCCAGATGCAAAATAATCTCCTGCGCTGCTTCTTCGGGACTCAGTTCGGCTGTATTAATTACGACTTCAGCATCCTTGGGTTCTTCATACGGATCCGAAATGCCGGTAAACTCTTTGAGAATACCGGCACGAGCTTTGGCGTAAAGACCTTTGCGATCGCGCTGCTCACAAGTCTCCACCGGCGTCGCAATGTGCACCAGAATGAAGCCGCCGACCGGTTCGATCATGCCGCGCACCGCTTTGCGAGTCGCGTCATACGGAGCGATGGGAGCACAGATCGCGATGCCGCCGTTCTTCGTGATTTCCGAAGCAACGTATCCGATGCGCCGGATGTTGATATCGCGATGCTCCTTGGAGAAACCCAGCTCCGAAGAAAGATGCTTTCGCACCAGGTCGCCATCCAACAGCGTGACCGGACGTCCGCCGGTCTCAAGAAACTTGGTCACAAGCACATTGGCGATAGTCGACTTGCCGGAGCCCGAAAGTCCAGTAAAGAAAATGGTTACGCCTTGCTTGTGCCGTGGCGGATAGCTGCGGCGCAGTTCCTGCACGACTTCGGGATAAGTGAACCAACCCGGGATGTCACGTCCTCCGTTAAGGCGATCCCGCAGTTCGGTGCCTGAGATGTTCAGTACGCGCGATCCGTTGGTTACTTCGTTGTCGGGCACGTATTGATCCTGATCTTCGAGGTACACCATCATGTTGAAAGGAACCATGGTGACGCCGATATCGGCTTCGTGCTTCTTGAAAAGTTCCTGGGCATCGTAAGGACCGTAGAAATTTTTGCCGTCGGAATCTTTCCCCGGACCCGCGTGATCGCGGCCTACGATGAAGTGCGTGACTCCGTGATTCTTGCGGATTAACGCGTGCCAGATAGCTTCGCGCGGCCCGCCCATGCGCATCGCGAGTGGAAGCATGGAAAGTTTGACGCTTCCAGCGGGGAACTTGGAAAGAAGCAACTGGTAGCAACGCACTCGCGTGAAGTAATCGACGTCGCCGGGTTTCGTCATCCCGACCGATGGATGGATCAGCAGATTGGCCTCGACCTGCTTCGCCGCACGGAAGGTCAGTTCTACGTGGGCACGATGCATGGGGTTACGGGTTTGAAACGCAACCACGCGACGCCATCCGAGACGGGCAAATTCCGCTCGCAATTCCGCTGGAGTGAGACGCAGCGTGCGGAAATCGTAATGCGAAGGCATCTGCAGGCCTTCGACGCGGCCTCCCACATACCAGGAATTACCCTTGTTCAACAAATAATCCACGCCCGGATGAACTGCGCTCGTGGTTCCAAATACCGACTGCGCTTCAGCCTTCCGATCTGGCTGCCAGACTTCTTCGACGTGCACGACCGCCAGCATCACGCCTTCGGCATCCCGTAGCGCGACTTTGCTGCTTCCCGGCTTCAGCGACTTGGCGAAATCTTCTCTAACGTCGAGAGTGATCGGCATCGGCCACAAAACGCCGCTGCTCAGCCGCATAATGTGGCAGACGCCTTCGTAGTCTGCCTGCGTCATGAATCCTCGCAGAGGCGAGAATCCTCCGCTCATCAGCAATTCGAGATCGCAGATCTGGCGCGCCGTGAGGTCCCACGACGGCCACTCCCGCGAATGGGCCTTTAGTTCTGCAATTCGTTCTGGTGGGGCGATCAACTCCGCAAGCTCTCCGCCGTGGGGCGCGATAATGTGGCTAGTGGAAGAAATCAATCTTTGCTCCTAATTATTACAGACTTACTTGTGTATCACTATAGTTGCCTGCCATGCAGCGAACCCGATAATTTGTGGCTGACGGGAACTGGTAAGCGGAACGAACCAGCGATGCGCCAGAATACCGTTTAAGCACCAGGGTAGCAAGTGCTGATTGCTTAGACCGAGTCAACCTTGAGCACGAGCAATTTGCGTACCTTTGCTGGTCGCGTCTTACACCGCCATCTATTCTAAACACGATACTTAAAAACAGCACGGCTTTCCATTGCCCCGAATCCGAAGCGTTACGTGAAAAGCTTTGCACTCGACGTGCAGTTCTCATTCCGGGAGGTTTCGGGGAAGGGCCCGACTTCAGTCCGCCTCCTAACTCATTGGAATGTGTCCGTGCTTTAGCGCCTAAGGTGAGCTTGCGCATCTTCGATGACTTTTTCACCAACCTCTGTAGGCCTGCCGTAACTGACGTCTTTTCAACGGCGCCTTTTAGGCTCACCACTCGGGAAAATACGCAAGAATTCCATTCATGGCCCTCGTCGATAAGACCACCGGCAAGTGTAATTACTTCTCAGGAGGCCTACATGATCGGGGAATTTTGTCCTAAGGTTTTTGCCTTAAGGAATGCCTTGGCGTCTGGGCCCAAAAATAGAGACGGAGCCGAAATCTCGGCAGGAATCGTCACTATTCGGGAATTTCGGCATCATAGAAGCCCGGGATCGTCCGCCAAACGATCCATCGCACTTCCCAGTTGTACTATTATTATCAGTTATTTGAATGGATTTGTTGGATTAACCACAAAGAAACAGACGGGCTGGCTAAAGTCCTTCCCGGATTCTATCTCCCGTGCTCTAAACAAGTTCGGCCACCTATATGCGATCTGGGGAGCAGGAGTGGAAACTGCAGGAGAAAATCGGCCTACTTGGCAACCTGAGTGCTATGATTTTTTGGAGCCAGCCAAAACACTGCGTTTCCTCGGGCTGGACGGCGAAGGGTGCCAGCAAGCAAGACTAGTAGAAAACGCTCGCTTGGCGGCGTCAGTTATTATTTCAACTCTGGGGAAAGAGTCGACATGGAGGAAAAGCCTGTTCGTTTGGGCCCGCGAGAAGAGCAAATCGCCGAATTGCTGTTGCAGGGTTGTGACAATCAGGAAATTGCTTCGCAGCTCAAGATGGCCCGACGGACGGTCAAGGCGCACTTCAATCGTCTCTTCCAGCGCTTTGGAATTAACAGCGGTATCAAACGAGTCAAACTCGCGACAACCTTATACCGGAGGCAGCTATGTTTGGAGGAGAGCGATACGGAAAACGCATTCCCAACGAACGGGAGCGGCGGGTCATCGAGCTTGTCGCCCAAGGACTCAAGAACAGCGAAGTCGCAGAAGCCATCGGCACCACTGAGCATGTCGTAAAGAATTATCTCCGCGGTATCTATGACAAACTTGGACTATGGAACCGGGTCGAGCTCGCTCTCTGGTATGAAGCCCGCCGGCACGAGAATTTAGTTCACGCTTAACCGCCTCACCTGCCCCAATTTATATCTGACCCCTTGCGTTGCCGACGCAGGGGTCTTTGCTTTTGGTAGGAAGGAGCCAAATCGCGGGAAGCCGCAACGATGTGTTGGGGAGATTAATTGCAGTTTCTTCGAGCCGCCGGTTCAAACTGATCCATTTGCGCTTCACGCTGCGTGGTAAATTTTCCGCCCGCAGTTTTGCCATACAGGTCCGAATCGGAGCAATAATAAAGCGCGGTGTGCAAGTCCACCCATACCTGGGCATTGGGGTTGCCAAGATAAGCCGGCGCGGGCGGCATTTCCGCCAGACCCAAACTCACCAGCAGCTTTTCAAAAAGCGTGAGATTGGGCTGGGGAGGGTTTTTCCCATGAGCATGATTCTCCGCGGGACGCATACCCCATCCCGACAGCACGATCAAAAGTAGAACGACTGCCGCTCCCACATAAAGGTCGGCGCGATGTTTCGCCAACCAGATTCCGCCCGCCGATTGCGGATGTAACGATTCCAGCCACCGATGAGCGCGGGTAGCCGAAGCCCACGGCGATTGCGATTTCACAATTTCTTCCGCCGGGGATTCCGGAACTGCACCCTCTAGTATCTGACTGCTGACTACCAACGCGTCGTCATTCTCTGGCGCAACCGCTGGCTCGCCTGACTCGTCCGAGAACTGCGCTATCACATCACTTGGCAAAAATTTGGGAGAAGAGCCGGTAGAAAGCTGAGCGGCAGATCTCGCCGGTGGGCCTTCCGTGTCGTCGGTATCTTTTTGCACTTCGTGGCTCTTTTGGTTCTCCGGCGGCTGCTGCGCAAGCCACAAAGAAGCCCATTTACTCTCCAAGTCGTCCGGCGGAGAAACTCTGGCCGGCCGTGGGGTTCCGCATCGGCCACAGAATTGTTCACGTTCTCCGAACTGATATCCGCACTGTGGACAGACGGTTTCGCGGCCCGACTTCGCGCTTGACTCGCTGCGAGGCAGTGGAACCCGCGGCTCTGCAATTGCTCCGACAAGCTCGTCCGGCGATTCGAGGAGTTGTTCGGCGGGCTCAGCGATGTGGTTCGCCGGCCCCACCGCAAGACGCTCCAGCTGTGGTTTAATTCGTTCCAAAGCTTCCAGCATCGCGGCCCGCTCCGCGGCCAGCGTTTGCCTCCACTCCTTGTCCGCAGCTCGGGCGATGGCCTCAGTCATCAACCCGGCCATCAGTTGACAACTTCGCATCTCTGGCGCCGGAATTGAATCAGCATCAGCAAAGCGAATTTCCAGCAACCCGGTCAGGTTGCCTTCGTGATGAAGGGGCAGCGCGATGGACTGTTTGTCCCCATGCTCCCGGCTGAACTCGGTGGAGAGTTGGCCGTCATCCGACAAACTCGAATCCATCGGCCGGCTGGTTCCAGTCAAACTCGCGGCGTCTCCCGTGGCCGCGCAATACTCCAGTCGATTCTCCCGCACCACTGCAACTGCCACTCCGGTAGCATGCGTGATTTTCTGCAACCTCTCAACGACGACGTTGGCCGCGACGTTCAGATCGCCTGCCTGCGAACGCAGGAATTCCTGGGTCTCTACAATTTCTGCGAGTGCTGCCACCGGATCGGGCGTCGGACGGCTCGCGACCTCGAACGCTTTTTGCTCCTGCAGCACATGAGCGGCTTCCAGGAGTTGCTGGAATGTGGCTTCGTCCAGCGCCGGCTTTTCCCGTTCGCTGATGATGGGTAGCTCCAGATGGTCCTCTGCACCGGGCTTGTGTGACTCTGCCATACGCTAGTGCAATTCGCCATCCACAGTATCGACCGCACCCCCGCAACCCCTTGATTCTAGCAGCCGTGATAACCGCGAACCAGACTCGAATCTAAGTACACAAGTGCTTGGACTTCTTGGGATTATGGGTTGAATTGGGCCGCCGGCAGGTCGATGCCAAGTGAGAGATATCGGGAGCTCCAGTAAGTCTCAACCCATGATTGGCGGAGGTAGGCAAAGAATTGCACTTTCGCTTTGCGTACTGAACCGAGTCGGGCTAGGCTTGAACGGGCGCCAATTCCTGCTTTTGCTGCGCCTCTTCATGGCTCAAGTAATAATGCACCGCGGGTGTGATCACCAGCGAAAGCACCATTGAGATCAAGATTCCACCGATCACTGCGATGGCCAAAGGCTGCAGCATTTGCGAGCCTGCGCCTATCGCGAAAGCAAGAGGCAACATGCCGGCCACGGTCGCCATCGCGGTCATCACGATGGGACGCAACCGCCGCCGGCTGGCTTGCAACATGGCGTCTTCTGCCGAAAGTCCGAGCTTGCGGAATTTCTGATCCGCGTCAAGCAGCAGAATTCCATTCTTGGCCACAATGCCAATCACCATAATCATTCCCATGAATGAAGAGACGTTAAAGGTCGTGCGCGTAAGCAGCAGTGCAACGAAAACACCCGAGGTCGATAGCAAAGCGGACGCAAGGATTGCAAGCGGAGCCGCGAAGTTCCGGAACTCGAACAGCAGCACGATGAACACCAGAAGAATGGCAAGTATCAGCACCAGCACCAGATCACGAAAAGATTTTTGCTGCTCCTGATAAGTCCCGCCATAGGTGACGCGAATGCTTGCCGGGAGGTGAAGGCCGTTGACAGCTTTCATCACCGCGTCCATTCCGCTGCCCAAGTCAGTTCCTTCCAGGCGAGCGGTGACCGCCACCTGACGTTGCAAATTCTCACGGCGAATCTCGGTTTGTCCGGGAAGCTCGGTGATGGTCGCTAGTCCTCCCAAAGTGGCTGTTCTTCCACTGCTGCTGGTCAACAGCGTATCGCGGATCGCCTCGAGTGAAGCGCGGTTAGCATCAGGGAAACGCACGCGCACGGTGTAGGCGCGGTCGTTGCTCACGACGGGAGCCGCGGCCGGCTCGCCTTCCAGAATAGCGGACGCATCAGTGGCAATTTCTTCCGGATTAAATCCCGCGCGCGCCGCCACACCGGGATCAACCTGAAACGTGGTCGCCGGACCGCTGATCGTATTGTCGATTCCATTCAGAATATCCACCACGCCCGGAATTTTATGAATCGCATCTGCAACTTTCGGCGCCCATTCCTGGAGCGCGGCCGCATCGGGCGAAAACAACTTGATCTGAATCGGCTCCGGAGCGCTGGTCAAATCGCCGATCATATCCTGCAGCACCTGGATGAATTCCACATCCAAAGCCGGTTCCTGCTGTGTAACCTTTTCTCGCACATCCGCGATCACATCGTCGATGTCGCGTTTGCGATCGGTTTTGAGCTTTACCGAAATATCGCCACTGTTCGCCTCAGTCACGGCAGCCAGTCCAAGTTGCAGGCCGGTGCGGCGAGAGGTGTTCTCCACTTCTGGAGTCGCATGCAGGATTTGCTCCACGTGAGTGATCACGCGATTCGTCTCCGCCAACGAACTGCCCGCCGGCATGATGTAGTCGAGAATGAACCCCCCCTCGTCCATCGCCGGCAGCAAATCCGATCCCGAATAGCGGTAGCAGACATACGAAGCAATCACCAGCACTACGGCGCCGCCCGCCAGCCAGAGGGGTTTCACCAGTGCCCGGCGCAGCCAACGCTCGTGGAAGTCCACGACCTTGCGAAAAAATCCGCCTAACGAAGCTTCCTCCGCAGCGAGCAGCCGTTTCATCTCTTCTTCTTCACCCAGCTCTTCATTTCGACGCTCTCCATTTCGATCTTCCCCAACCTGCGTGCCTTTGTGCTTGATGAAGTACTGGCTCAGATTAGGAGTCCAACTGAGCGCCAGCGCCAGCGATGTAAATAGAGATATCGCCATGGTCACGGCCAGCGCACGGAAGAACGATCCCGTAACTCCAGTGATCGAAATCAACGGCAGAAACACAACTACCGGCGTCACCGTGGAACCGACCAGCGGAATCGTGATCTCCTGAAGCGCGCTATGAATGGCCTGCAACCGGCCCTGTCCGGAATCACGATGGAGCACGATGTTTTCCACTACCACAATTGCGTCGTCGATCACCAACCCCACGGCGGCGGCCAACCCGCCCAACGTCATAAGATTGAAACTTTGGTGCAGAAGTTTAAGCGCGGCAAACGTCACCAAAATCGTAACGGGAATTACCAGCCCGGCCACGATCGAAGTGCCCCAATCCCGCAGGAACACAACCAGAATGATCGAAGCGAGAATGAGCCCCAGCAAAATGGCATCGCGCACGCTTTTGATGGAATCGCCAACAATGACCGACTGATCGTAAAACGGCCGAATCTGAATTCCCGGCGGAAGCGACTTCTGTATCTGGTCCACCTCGGCGTGGACTTCATTGGCGACGGCTACCGTATTGCTGTCAGGCTGCCGGTTGATGTTGATCAACACAGACGGTTTTCCGTTGGCAGTCACGATGGTGTACACCGGCTTGACCGCGCGCGTCACCCTTGCGATGTCTCCGATGCGAACCGGAATCCCAGTCGGAGTGGTCTTGACCACTGCGTTAGCGATCTGCTCTGGAGTACGAACTTGGCCACTGATCAATCCGAGTACCAATTGGTGATTGCGTTCGAACAATCCGGGTGAATCGATCAGGTTGGTCCGCCGCATGGTATCCAGAATGTCTGTCACCGTGACATTAGCCGTGAGCAGTTTCGTGGGATCAGGCGTGATGTGAAACTCCGGCACCTGTCCGCCTTGTATGAGCACAGTGGACACACCATCGAGCCGGTTCAGCCGCGGCTTAATCTCGTAAGTCGCCATCTCCCAGAGTTGCGTTTGCGGCACCGTGTCTGCCGTCAAGCTGTAGCCTATGATCGGAAAACTGGCAAACGTCATCCGGTTCGCTACCACCGTCGCAGTGGAGGGAAGTTCCGGTTGAACCCTCGAGAGCGCCGCATTCACGTATTGCAGCGTCTGGAACATATCCACGTTCCAGTCAAAGAACAAATCGATCTCCGCCGAGCCGCGGCTGGTAATGGAACGTACGTTCTGCAGCCCGGGGACGCTGTTCACGGCCTCTTCTAAGGGCCGCGTGATCGTGACCATCATCTGGTCGATCGGCATCACCCCGTTATCGACGGCAATCAAGATTCGCGGAAAATTCGTTTCCGGAAAAACTGAAACCGGAATGGTAAAGGCAAGATACGCGCCCAGCAGCGCTACGGTGAGGATCAGGAAGATCACCGGCTTGGAGTAGTGCGAAAACCAGTATGAATTCTCTGGCTGACTCACTTTTCCTCTCCGCCGCTTTTCTTTTCGTTCGAATCGCTTTGCGGTTTCTGCGGTTCGATCTGGATTTTAGTATTGTCAGGCAAGCCGTAAGCTCCAGAGGCCACCACGCGGTCTCCAGCCTGCACGCCTTCCAGAATCTGCACGTCGTCGCCTTGGCGAACTCCAGTCTTGACCGGCTTTTGGTGAGCTCGGTTGTCAGAGCCTACAAGCATCACCGAAGTAGTTCCATCGTCCGCCGTGAGCAGGCTTGCCGCAGGTATGACCAACGCGTCTGGAATCGTCTGCGCCAGCATAGAAAGCTGTACGCTCGTACCCGGCTTGAGCCGATGCTTGGGATTTTTCGCTTGAACCCAGACTTCGACCGTAGTGCTGTTAGGATCGAGCGCCGGACTGATCACCGTGATCGTGCCGTCTGCAGGCTCGTCACCCGGCGCCGTGATAGTCGCCTTGTCTCCGAGCTTGAGCAATGCCGCATCTTGCTGCGGAATGTGGGCGCGGGCGACGACCTGGGAAATATCCATTACGGTCAGTAAAGGAGTTCCAGCAGCAGCCATCTCTCCGGGATAGAGAGGACGGTCGGCAATCACCCCATTGATTGGACTGCGAATCTCGGAGTAGCCAAGTTGCGCCGTTGCGCCTAGATACTTTCCTTTCGCGGATTCGAGTTGCCCGGCTGCCGACTTGAGGGTCTGCTGCTTTCCAATCGCCTGCATCGCCTCCAAATGCTTTTGCGCGATCTCATACTGGTTGCGCGCTTGCGTCAGGTCCACGCGGGATTGGTCGAGTTCCTTGCGCGGGAGCGCGCCCTGCTGAAAGAGTTCCTGACGGCTGTCGTAAACCTTCTGCTGCGCGTCCAGCATTTGCTGCGCAGCTTGCACCTCGAGTTGCGCCTTCTGCATCTCAGCCGGCAGATCGGCAGCAGTGCTGATTTCGTACGTAGCCTGCGCCTGATCGTACGTGCCCTTTGTATCCTGCGCTGCGGCTGCGAGGTCCTGATGTTCAAGCACAGCCAGCAACTCACCTTCACGCACGTGGCTCCCGCGCTTGACCAGAAAAGTTTTCACCGGAGCACTGATCTTCGGAACAATCGCCGACTGCGACAGCGGAAATAAAACCGCCTGCGCCACCACGGTGTGCTCGATCGTGGTCTTCTCGACCGGAGCGACCTGCACGGGAACGACGGGCTCTTTCGCGGCAGGCTCCTTGGAGCAGCCTGAGAGCAGTGCAAGCAAGACGGCGAGCCCCGCCATCAACCACGTAGCCCCGGACGCCCTCGTCCGGGGAGAGCCCACGAGACTGCCGGAGACGGCCGAACCGCGTAGAGACAGCTGCATAGCGGCGCAAGAATGCAGCCCACGGCGCAAGCCGTGGGTGAATCCCCACAACCGACCAAGCAAGCCGTGGGTGAATCCCCACAACCGACCAAGCCCCAGCGGGGCGAAAGAACCCTTTCCATTCCTGGCGAAGAGGGTGGCGATACGAGAACCACTGCTTCTCGCGCCGAGGTTGCATAGGCTAATCGTCACAGGGTTCCTGTCAGCGTTTGCAAGTTTGCCATAGAAACACGAAAACGCACCTGCCCATCGTTAAAGGCGTTGCGCGCCTGGGTCAACGTATTCTGCGCGTCCACGACTTCCAGCACGGTGGATTCGCCCGCCTGATAGCGCATCGTAGTCAGACGAAGGCTATCCGCTGCCAGTTCGGCCGATTGGTTCAGCGATTCCAATTCCGAACCCGCAGTTTGCGCCTCACTGTACAACGTCTGCATCTTAGCCAACAATTGCCGCTGCGCAAAACTCAGCTCCACGCGCGCCTGCTGCCGCCGCAGGTCCGCCTGCTTCACCTTGCTGCGATTCGCGCCCCAATTCCAGATTGGCAGTTGCAATGTAGCGGTAGCTGCATAACCAAGATTGCGGACTTGCAACCCGGTCGTTGGGTCGGTCTGGTACACCGCGTAGTGATTTGAATCGATGCCATAAAAATAGTCCAGGGTGAGCGATGGCAAAAATCCGTTCCACGCCGCCGTGACCTCATGGTTGGCTTGTTGCAGCGCCGCCAGGGCTGCGCGTAGATCAGGATTCTTGTTTGCAGCAGCAGTCTCGATCTCCGGAAACGAAGGCAACGGCTCCGGCATCTGTAGGTCATCCACGACGGAAAAGTTCTCCTGGAAATTGGGGAATACCAGAACTGCCAACTCCAGCCGGCTGCGATTCATCTCCAGTTCCGCTTCCTGCAAATCCCGCTGCTGCTGGTTGGTCTGAATCTGCGCCTTGATGACGTCCGAGTGCGCGACCTCACCGCCGTGCTCCAGCATCTGGCTGATGTCGAGGAAGCGCTGCGCTTCGGTTGCGGCCCGTTGCGCGGTGGAGTATTTCCGCTGCGCCACCACAAATCCGTAGTAAGCCTGCACTACGGTCACCACCAGCCCCCGCGCGGCAATTTCCGAACGCGCCCGGGCCACGGCCTCAGCCGCCGCAGCTCGACGATAATCCGCAAAATTGGCCAACGAAACATCCTCGTGCACATTGCCCTGGCTGATGTACTCGTGCACACCATTGTTGGCAATGAAGCGAGCAGAGGCAGTGCCATTGCCCTCGGTATAAAGAAATGCAGCGTTGTAATTCACGCTAGGCAGCAGCGCCGCCCGGCTCTGCACCCGGTCTTGTTTGGCCACGCCGAAGTCCGTTACTGCCGCGCGGTATTCAGGATTGTTCTTCTTCCCCCGCTCCAGCGCGTCCTGCAAGGTCAACGTGAGCGGAGCGTTGCCCGGAATGTTCTGTTGCTGGCTGGTCGCCGGGGCCACCTGATTTGGTGCGGTCTGCGCCGATGCGGTCAAGGCAGCACCCAATGCCAACGCCACGAACGCGGACTTGGCGCCTGCCATTCTGCGGATAGCTCTTGAATTCAAAGTTGCCATTTCATCACCAGACATGAAGTTTGATCTTTGATGCTTACCGGCGACGCGGAGGGCTGGCTTCGAAATCATCGACGCCGGACCCTCCGCAAAGCCTGGCGGGGAGGACCGCTAACAACAGCTAGATGTTCGTAAATTAAAGATTAAGCGAAGCTGAAGCGGCGAGCCGTTTTGCATGCGGACGATATGCCGGCGCCGCACGGGCGAGGACGCCCGCGCCTACACTTGCCCGACCGGCAGTTCGACCGTCATGCGGGTGCCTTTGCCAGGAGTGCTATCAGCGGTGATGGTTCCTCCATACGCTTCGACCAGAGCCTTTGCGATCGCAAGTCCAAGGCCGAAGCCTCCCGTAGTCCGGGTGCGCGAAGGATCTCCGCGATAGAAGCGCTCGAAGACATGGGGCAGATCCGCAGCAGGAATGCCCGCCCCATGGTCTTCAAACACAATTCGCGCTGGACCGCTGTTCTCCCGAACAACCGCAACCTCCACTGACCCGCCTTCAGGGCCGTAGCGAACCGCATTTTCCAGCAGGTTGATCCAGACGAGTTGCAAATCCTCGGGATCGGCACGAAACAGTACCGGGCCATTTTTCGAAAGATGAACCGTCGCGTTGCGACTCTTGGCCAAGTGACGGATCCTCTCTACTGCCTCTTCACAAGTAGCAGTCACGTCGATAACCTGCAAGTCGCGGCGCAAAGCCCCATGCGCCCATTGCTCGGCCCGCGCCAGCCGCAGCATCCATTGCAAGAGTTGTTCCAGGCGCTCCAAATCCTCCAGTGAGTGTTCGAGCCCCGCCCGATATTCCTCGGAAGCGCGTGGCCGCTGCAGCAGCGATTGCAAAGTGGATTTCAGCACCGCGACGGGAGTCTTCAATTCGTGCGCGGCATTGCCCAGAAATTCCCTCTGCTGGTCAAACGAGTGCTGGAGCCGCGCCAGCATGGTGGTCATCGACTGGGTGAGCGGACGCAATTCTTTAATTTGCTGAACCTCGACGGGCAGATGTAACTCCCAATGCTGGGTCGATACTAGACCAGCCTGTCTGGCCAATTCCTGCAGCGGCAAAAGCCCGCGGCCAATGCCCCAAAGCGCCAGCAGAACTGTCGCGCCCAGCAGCAACAGACTAGAGAGCGCGATAGAAATGCCCGCCTGGTTGACCTGGTCGTCTAACTGGATCATGGGTGATGCATACACGATGGTCAATGACTGAGGCTGGAAAGTTTTGCCTTCCTCGCGATCCAGAACCGGAACCCGGGAAACCCGAAAGCCGCGGTAATGCACGTGGTTAACCTTAAACTTCCAATGATCAGCGCCGGTGGGCGAGATGTCGAGACCGGCAGGCCAATTGGCCGAGCGAGCCAGAAGCCCCGACCGTTCCGTCCACACAGCAAACAGATCCGGGTGCGCGGGATCAACCGACGAGGGCATCAGGGTCTCGTCGAAGTACACGTTGCCGCTTGCGTCCTCTTTGTATCGCACCAGCGCCGCCACGCTCATGGCGCGAGCCTGCATAGCCGCATCGAGCGTAGAAAGCAGTCGCTTGTGGGTATAGAAGATACCGGTGAACAACAGACCCACCGCCAGGAGCGTTTGCGACAGCACGACGATCGTGATCAGCCGGGCCTTAATCGAACCGCGCAGCATAGAACCCGAACGGATCAAACCCTGAATGACGGAATTGTGTCCCGGTTTCATGCCTGAGACGGTCCATCCTGCAAAATATAGCCCTGGCCGCGAAGCGTGTGAATCAACTGCCGTGAGGAGCCATCGTCGAGTTTGCGCCGCAACCCGGAAATATAAACTTCGATCACGTTGCTGAACTTCTCCCAGTTGTAGTCATAAAGATGCTCCAGCAGTTCAGTTTTTGAAATCACCGCGCTGGGCCGGTGCGCCAGGTATTCCAGTACGCGATACTCCATGGCGGTCAGAGTGATGGGACGCCCTCCGCGCCGCACGCTGCGGTTCACCGTATTCAATTCCAAATCTCCCACGCTGAGAACTGGCGAAGGCTGTCCTTTGCCGCGGCGGATCAGCGCTTTGGTGCGAGCCAGAAGTTCACCCAGGTCAAAAGGCTTGGTCAGGTAATCGTCCGCGCCCGCATTCAGCAGCGCCACTACGGATTCTTTGTCGTCGCGAGCGGTCACCACCAGGACAGGCGTGCGCTGGCCCGATTGCCGGATACGACCGAGCAGCTGCATTCCATCCATCTGAGGCAGCATCAGATCGAGCAGCACGACGTCGTATTCGCTGGACTCCGCCAGAAAAAGTCCCTCCTGGCCATCGTGAGCAATATCGACGGCGTAGCCCGCACTCTCACGCAAGCTCCGCGCAATATTTTCCGCCAAGCGAGGCTCATCTTCGATGATCAAAACCCGCACCTGCAACCCTCCTCGCATACCGTTTGAGGGCACTCTGCTACTTTCCACCTTAACGCGTCCTGAATTCGGTTGGGAAGTGCCGAGGAGGATTTGTAGCAGGAGCGCTCTAGCGGCCAGCCCTTAGCGGGTGAGACCTAGAATTAGACGAGGTGGAACAAAACTGTGAATTTGCAGCCGCGAAGCGGCGTAAGAATGCAGCCCACGGCATAAGCCGTGGGTAAAAATGCGAAGGGATCAGCCCCAGCGGGGCGAAAGATTGCTTCTCACGCACACACCTTAGTGCTGCGACAGCAAACGTTGTCCCCAGGCGGGACTCAGCTGTTGCCGAAGAACGTAGTACTCATTGGCAGGCCAGTCGTCGTGCAGAGCAGGAGCACGGGGAGCCTCAGCGATCATTCGCTCGAGGCTCACTTCGCGGTTCAAAACGTCCGCGAACTGTCCCTCCGCGGTTGGTGCGGGTCCCCACTCGGTCAAATCCTCAACCGCTTTCCGAGGCATGCGCTGCACCATCTCGGCGGCCATCCGGTTGGGTATTGGATCAACGCTCGCCACAAAGTGATAACCCCATCCCCAAAAGCTGTGGAAGACGCGAACATAAGGAAAGGATTCGAACAATGCTCGAGCAATCGATGACTCAACCACAGCGTCCCCGCCCTCGGGCAGCCACAACTGCAAAATCCCCCCGGGCCGCAGACGTTGTTTAACAGTCGAAAGAAACTCTTCGGAATAAAGCAGGCTGGAACCCGCAGCCTCAATCGGAGGCGGCGGGTCGACGGTGATGACGTCATACCGTTCCGCCGTACGCTCCAAGTATCGCCGTCCATCGTCGATCATGACGTGCGACAACGGCGAGCGCAGCAATTGCGGACCATCGGAATGGTAATACCAGAACAGCCGGGGAACGCTTGGCACCAACTCCACAACCGTTGCCGGAATGTTCCATGAAAGCAGAGAACGATAAGTCGTACCCATGCCAAAACATATTGCCAGCGCGTTCTGTGGGGCATGGTCAAGAAAGGCCAGTGGCAGATGCGCCATCATCTTGGCGCTGGGCGTCAAACTAGTCATACCCACCCCATTGACCAACAAATGCTTGCGCCTTCCTTCGCCGGTGGCCACGACGGTCGCGGTATCGTCGCGAAGTACCACGCGACGGGCAAACCCGTCTTCGTATCCCCTGCCCACGAATACCAACAAGAGTGCCAGCAGCAAGACTGCATAAGAACCTATCCGCCGCCCTGCGGTTTTGTTCTGCATTCGATCGCTACCCAAAACCAGCCAGGGCAAGGCAAACAAGAAAAGTACCCAGCGTTCGCTCATCCACGGCAGCAGCAGAAATCCCGCGAGCAGCGGCCCCAGGATGCAACCGACCACGTTGACCGCATAAGCGCTGCCTGCCTTCTCGGGATCGCCTCCAGACCATCGATCCACCAGCATAGGAGTGAGGAATCCCATCGCGACTGAAAACGGAACAACTCCCAACGCCAGCCGTAGCACGGCCGGAAGGTGGACCTGAGGATCGGCGCTGACCAATGGAAAAATAACAAAAAGGCCTACCAATGCCGTAACCGTGCGGGCGTATGGATGACTGCGGCTCCAAATTCGATAAACCCGCGACCCCACAAAATTCGACAACAGATACCAGGCAAGAATCGCGGCAAAGGCGTAAACCACTGTGCCCAGGTACGGAGTGAACTGCCGGATCCAGACCACCTCTGCCCCCATGCTTGTGCATCCGGTAGCAAACAACAACAGGAGCAGTCCCCTGCTTTCCGCCGGCGATTTGGATATTGTCTGGGATTCCTTTAGCCGAACTCGTCCGTCGGAAACACGGCCCCGCAAGCTGACCGCGATCGCGGAGAAAGCCAGCAAAACGTTGAGTACCGCGCCAATTCTCAAAGTGCGGTGAAATCCAAACGCTTCGATCAGCAGCAGTGGCACCACCGCCCCCGCGACCGCCCCCAGCACATTTGCCAGGTAAAGAAAGCTGAAGGAGCGATCCTTCTCCTGTGGGTACTCATTCCTGATAGCGAGCATGGCCAGCGGTATGGTTGCACCCATGCAGGCGCACCACGGAACCACAGTGAGTGCGATCCAAATCCCGGAGGCCACGTACCACGCCCCGGAAGAAGAGAGTGAAAGGCGCACCAACAGACTTCGTCCCCAACCCAACTCATGGGGGACGAGCACAGCGGATACTCCGATCAGAAGCTCAGCCCCAGCATAGAGCACGAGCGGCGGGAAGCGAATCTTATGCCCAATCTTTCGGATCAGATAACCGCTTCCCCACGACCCCAATCCCAGTCCCGCCATGAACATGGAAAGCACAATCGAAACCAGAGCGCTGGTCACTCCAAACTGCGCCATGGCCAGCCGCAACCAGACAATCTCGTAAAGAATGCTGCAGAATCCCGAAATGAAGAAGAAGACAAAAAAAGTGTTCATGAAAAATGAACTGTCAGCGTGGACATACGTCGATGGATCGAAAGCAACGTAGGGTACCAAGTTTCGAGGGCATGCGCTATAGCGAGACGGAATTGGACAGTGTTTCAATAGCGTGTTGCTGACTTCTGCGGGCCGTAGTTATCGCTTGGGCTGTTTGTATTCGAGTTGTGCCTTCTTCAAGGCATAACCGGCATCGGATGCCCCAGTGCCAGACCCCAAGCCATTGGCCAATTGAGCATCCAGAACATCGATGAGTCCACCAATACTCTCAACTAGGCTGAAGCCATTTCCAGCACGAATTTCGACGGCAGGAGTTCTCAATGTCTGCCTTTGTTTAGCGAGCGAAATGCTAATTCCCGTAAGCCTAGTGCTGACAATACCGATAACCTTACCAGTCATGAGCGATACGATTGGCGCACCGGATATTCCTTTTATCGATACACCTTGGAAGTAAACGGTTCGGAGGAACTGGAGGTTTCCCTGGGGGAGGGGGAACGTAGTCTGCGCCGCCACTGTACCGGCCAAGCAAAATCGCGGAATGCCGACTGGTACTCCCAAGGAAGCACTCAATGGGAGGCCGATGATGGCGATCGGGGAACCGTCTTCGACGCCGATCTCACTTCCCAAGTCCAAAGCAGGCAAATTGGTTTCATCGATTTTAAGGATCGCAAAATCTCGAATACGTGCGATGTTGTCAAGCGGGGAAACTATCTCGGCGGGAATATGGTGCGGATTCCCGAGCATGGATACGGAGATATTTTCGCGGCCGGCCAAGGTATTTTCATCGGCCACGACATGCAGTGCGGTCATGATCCAACCATCGGAACCGACGATAAACCCCGTGCCGTGCATGGTGCTGGTGTCAACTTGAACTACCGAACTCTTGAATTTTCGGCAGGCTTCGATTTGGGTAAGCGGCTGCAACCGAGTTTGGCAAACAACGGTGGGGTAAGCAAAGAACAGAACGAGCAGACTGCAAAGCCTCATTGGGTCACTCCTTCCGCGGAGGAACCGATTGAAGGAGCGGCAATCTTACGCCGCGTCTAGCGCAATTCGGCAAACCCCCAACGTGTCTGTGTACAGCTTTACCAGTTGAGCGAAGTCCAAGTCCAGGGCCAATCAGATCCAACTGACCACGGACGGATTCCACTTCTACACCAAAGTGGTCGCGGAAGGGTTTGGCACACGTCAGAGCCGGCAACGCGGTCAGCGCGGAATTGAATTCTTCACCGAGCATCCGTGCTAATGTGCGGTCGATACTCTCCGATCAATTCTGTCCGATTCCGAACATCTCATCTCGCCAGCGAACACATCCTAAGCTCACGTCTGACACCGCGCGCCGTCAAATCAAAGATTTAGGGGTTGAATGAGGGAAGGGAAGTTGCTTCGTATGGAGAGAAGATTTCGCTGAGGGGTTGAGCCAATGGGAACGTTAATCGAGGACTTGCGTTACGGACTGCGCATGCTGCGCAAGAATCCGGGATTCACCGCGGTAGCATTGCTCACGCTGGCTCTCGGCATCGGCGCCAACACCGCGGTCTTCTCCATTGTGAATGGTGTGCTCCTCAACTCGTTGCCGTTTCCGGACCCAGACAAGCTGGTCGCTCTTTTCGAAAGCAAGCCAAATTTCAAAGAAGGTTCGATCGCGTATCCCAACTTCCTGGACTGGCAAAAGGAGAACCGCTCCTTCACTTCAATAGCTGCCTATCGTCCGGATAGCTTCAGTCTCACGGGTGCTGGGGAACCCGAGCAACTGCGGGGCAAGATGGTGTCCGCAGACTTTTTCTCCATCCTGGGCGTGAACCCCCTGATCGGCCGCACCTTCACCGCTCAGGAGGACCAGTTGGGGGCCGGCCACGTGGCGCTAGTGGGCAGCCGTTTTTGGCAACGAAAATTCGCGGCTTCCCCGGACATACTCGGGCAGAGACTGGTGCTGGATGGCGCGGGTTATACCGTTATTGGAGTGATTCCCGCCAGTTTTCACCTGACCCTGCCCAACTTCCGCGATGACGGCGATGTTTATGTCCCCATCGGCCAGTGGACTTACGCCGATTTCCGCGATCGCAGCCACGCCTTTGGGATGACAGCTATCGGCCGGCTCAAGCCCGGCGTCACCCTCGCCCAAGCCCGCGCCGATATGGATAGGGTGACACAAAACCTCGCCGCGGCTTTTCCCCAAGCTGACGCCGGCGAAGGCGCCACGCTGGTTCCGCTGAAGCAGAAGATGATCGGAGACATTAAGCCCTTTCTTTTGGTGCTGCTGGCCGCCGTCTGCTTTGTGCTCTTGATCGCCTGCGTAAACGTCGCCAATCTCCTGCTGGCTCGTTCGACCAGCCGTACCCGCGAGTTCGCCATTCGTGCTGCCCTGGGCGCGGGCCGGGGACGCGTGGTCCGCCAACTGCTCACCGAAAGTATCCTCCTCGCGGTTGGTGGCGCCGCTCTCGGCTTGCTTTTCGCCGCTTGGGGAACCAGGGCAGCACTGGCTGCTCTACCCATCGAGCTGCCGCGCGTCGAGGAAGTCGGACTGGACGCTCACGTCCTGATCTTCACCGCCGTGGTTTCTATCCTCGCCGGTATCCTCTTTGGTCTCGCTCCAGCTTTAAAGACCTCAAGGTCAAACTTGCAAGAAACTCTGAAAGAGGGTGGCCGGGGATCGAGTGGCGCTCATCATCGCGTGCAAGGCATCTTTGTCGCGGTCGAAATGGCGATGGCGCTGGTCTTACTCATCGGCGCAGGCTTGATGATTCGCAGCTTGATGCGCCTGTGGAGTGTCAATCCAGGATTTGATTCGCACAATGTTCTCACCTTCAGCGTCGCGCTTCCGCCGTCCGCTAGCACTTTGAGCGCCGACGCGGCTCGATCCACCCTTCGTCAACTCCATGACAAACTGGCCTCCGTTCCTGGCATTCGCGCAGTTTCCTTATCAGGTGGCGCCATGCCGATGATGGGCGACGATGAAGAGTTGTTTTGGATTGAAGGCCAACCCCGGCCTGCGACGGATAAGGACCTGAACTGGACCCTTCGTTATACGGTTGAACCTGATTACTTCGCGGCCATGCAGATTCCTCTCAAGCGCGGCCGCTTGTTGACGCCTCAGGACAATGAGCACTCTCCCCTGGTTGGGCTCATAGACGAAAACTTCGCCGGCAAATACTTCGGCCAGCAAAATCCAATTGGCAAGCACATCAACGTAAAAGGCATCGACAGCCCTCTAGAAATCGTAGGCGTGGTTGGGCACGTGAAGCAATGGGGCCTCGATACCGACGAGAAAGAAACCCTTCACGCGCAACTTTATCGCCCCTTCATGCAGTTGGCCGACAAGGACGTACAGGAAACGGGTCCCGGCGTAGATGTTGTGCTGCGTTCTGATGACGCCCATCCGGCGACGCTGGATTCGATTCGCAATGCTGTCACCAGCATGAGCAGTCAACAGTTCGTCTACAACGTTCGTACCCTCGATGAGGTCATTTCCCAATCGCTCGCGGCGCAGCGATTTTCAATGATATTGCTTGGCGCTTTCGCCGTCCTCGCCCTGTTGCTCGCCAGCGTCGGCATCTACGGCGTGATCTCCTACGTAGTGGGACAGCGCACCCACGAAATCGGCATCCGCATGGCTCTGGGCGCGGAACGGCTGCACATCCTGCGGCTCATCCTCCGAGGCGGCGGAGTGCTCGCTCTGGCGGGAGTGGTGCTCGGTCTGGCTTCGGCAGTTGGTCTGACCAGGCTCATGGCCAGTTTGCTCTATGGGATCCAGGCAACCGATCCCGTGACCTTTGCTGCCGTCGCCGCCCTGCTTACACTGGTTGCGCTGGCCGCTTGTTATATCCCAGCGCGGCGCGCCACCAAAGTCGATCCTATGGTAGCGCTGCGTTACGAGTAGCTGCCGAAGCGAATTCTCGCATAGCCCATTTCAGTACCGTTACTCCCATATTGGCTATCCCGAATTCTCGTCAATCCCTTCGACATTTTTAGATCTGCTGATTCAAAGGTCTTTATCCCTCCGTGTGAGTAGGCGAAACTTTGGCGAATCACTTGCTTTTGCATTGGGTGATTGCGTGACGAGCCGAATAAAAGTTTCGCAAGCCAACAGAGAGGGAGCCGCAATGTTGAATCTCAGCGACATCAAGATTACTCAACGCGACCAACAGGTTCTACACCTTCTGGTCGAAGGATGCAGCAACAAGGAAATCGCGCAGCAACTGAATATCAGCCCCCGGACCGTGAAACAGCATCTGCGTACGCTGTTCCTACGAGCCGGAATTAAGGATGGCCGCAAACGCGTCAAGCTCGCGACCGCCGTATTTCAAAGAGACCAGAGGGAGTCTTCTCATGCAACCCTGTGATCGTCTAACCGCCAAGGAAATTCAGGTCGCCATGTTGGTGTGGGAAGGCCAGACCAATCGCGAAATCGCCAATGCAGTCGGCACTACCGAGCAAGTCATCAAGAATTACTTGCGCAATACGTTTGATAAACTCGGCGTCTGGAGCCGGCTGGAACTTGCCCTCTATGTTGCCGCTCACGGTGGGGCGCAGTGGCGCACGCCGACTCTGACACCATCCATCGCGGAAATACAACCGGGCCAGTCAATCGCCGATCGGGCTTCCGTGCACATCGATATTGATAAAGATAACCAACGGTCACCGCAGTCATTGGATAAATCAAAGCTCTCATCACGGCCTATTTCGGCCTAGTTTTTCACAATGCGAAGCCCGCGTCCAAAAGGACGCGCCGGATCGCCGGTGAGGTCATCGAGCCGTTAGTGCGTGATCGCGCACACAACGCGGCATGGCGATGTAGGGTTGCACAAGAACAGTGCAGTGCCCTGTGGAGGCAGTGCATGTGCCTGAAAAACAGGAACCTGTAGTGGTCCGAAACCAGTTGACGATGCCCAGCTCAGTGGAGTACACACCTCCAGCTAGCTTGGATGTGAAATCGTTTGCGGGAAGCGCCTCGGTACGCAGCACATCGGACGCTCAAGTTTCAATCGTTTCAATAGGGAAGATTGGCGTTTTTGGCAAAATCGGTCAATCAGGCAACGGCAGCGTCTCCGGATTAAACGCAGCACGCATAAAGTTTGCTTCGATGCAGTCGCAGCAAAGTGGCAAAATGATGTCCGGCAATTAGATCGGAAATCTGTAAGCGGTACTTAAGGCAAGTGGTTTCCTCCCCTATGGCTTACATTGGACATAATCCGATCGCCATTCTAGTTGTGGATGATTCCCCTGAGATCCGTCGTTACCTTCGCGCCTTGCTCGAATTCGATTCTTACCACGTCGAGACTGCCGCCAGCGGGTATCAGGCTTTGCAGAGTGTGTGCCATGCGGGCCCGCCCGACCTGGTGCTGCTCGACATGCAGATGCCAGGCATGGATGGCATGGAAACCTTACGGCGATTGCAGCAGCTCCGACCCAAGCCGAAGGTCATCATGTGCTCGGGAGTGGACGACCCCAACACCATTCATGAAGCCCTCTCGCTCGGGGCCAACGCTTATCTGCTCAAACCCGTGCAGCATTTGTATCTTTCCGCCGCAATCGAGCGCTGCTTCCATGAGGTCCATGCAATGCGCCCGCTGGAAAATCTGGGAGCCCAGCTTTTCGTGTTACCGTCGCCCGAACGCTCTGAACCATCCCCGGTATCCCGCGAATTCAAATCCTGATTCGAATCATGCTGTCGAGGAATTGATTGAGCTGATTCCGGTCTTGCGCCGCCATCTCGGTAAACTTCACCCCAATCCCGAAACCGGGCGTGCTGGTGATCACCACGCCGGTCGCCCATAACTTGAACTCCTTGACCCAAATCGCAATTCTGATCTGGGTTCCTTTCGCCAGAGGGTTGGGCATTTCCAGGAAGCATCCCCCAAGGCTGAGATCGGAAGTCCGGCTTCGGATTGGAGCGGTTTCGCCGGTTGGATAAACCTCCACCGAATTTGTGGTTTTCAACCGAGGAGTAGCCCTGCGATCCCGCGCATCGCGAACCAGAGTGTCGAAACTGGGCGGTGGTAAGGGGAAATCCCAAAAACTCTGTTCCGGCGACAGGTTCAGTAGACCCAGATGTCCTGCCAAAGCGCTGCCCGCCTGGCCTACCCATTTGACCCGAAAGTGAGCCTTGGTCGCGCCGTAGGTAATGCCAACAATCTCATCCAGATTGGGCTGAGCTTGCACTCCGCTCAATTCCACGCCCTGCCGGCTGACGTTGACCGTGAAAACCTTCTCGGAGAAAATTTGTCCGCCACGGTCTGTCCCAAAAATTCGTACCGGGACTTTAATCTCCTGGCGGGGCTCTCGGCGTTTGCCCATAACCTGACCAGTATCCTCCAATGCGAGACTTGGGCCTGGGTGAAGTGATTCTACTTCAGATGCCGTCCGCACCCCAAAGATCGGATGGGCCAGGTAGTGTCTTAGTTTGAAATTTTCTTGTGGTGACCGGAGAATAGGATGCGATCCGCCGTCCTGCAACGACAGTGATCGAGACGGTCAAGAAGCCGATATAAGTAATTAGATTTCTAGGAGGGTCGGCGTTGCTGTGAGAGGCGCGCCGACCTCTCTGACTCTTGAATCATGCTTCGCGGATTCTCGTCAAGACTATATCGTGAAGCTGATTGAGGACACGGAAGCAGCCCAACTACGGTATCAGAGCCCTAAACAGATCCGGCCTGATCGCGATGAACAACGCTATCATAAGCCCGACTGCCACTCCCATGATTGTGCCAGCAACTACTCCGCGCGCAAGCACCTTTTGTTCGCTGGTCGTCATTTCGACCTCCCAAAGGCAGGGGAAATCCTGCCACATTCCTAGGTCAATTATAACAATACCAGACAATCATTTCTCCGTTTCTTATAAGGCCCGCGCTTCTTTGGCGCTTCTTCCGCCTGATCTATCAGCCTCAAACGGCCGGAAATTCAAACTGAGACGCTACCATGGGCCATCTCAGTAGCCGCTGTTGGATTCTCTCAGGGAAAACGCTGCAAAAGCTTGCATCAAGATTCCTGCCCTCCCTAAGACCCTGCGCCAAAGGGCAGTTTTACAGGTGTTTTGAGGAATGTGGTGCGGCATTCCAATTGCACTCAGGCGCAGGGTGCGCTCTGGCCTTGCTATGTCTCCCGCCATGCAGTCGCCATTCGAGGTAGGAAATGACCACTAAAGAGAGCTTCTGGATGGCCTGTGATTCCATCGAACAATTACGAGCCGAATACGGACCTTTTCAGACTCGCGCCGAGGCCGAGGCCGAAGCCCTCAAACTAGGCTTTGGCTTCCTGCTCCGCTACGAGCACGTAATCGACGCCAACGAAAACATCCAGGAAGTGCGTTGCATCTTCATCGAGTTGCCCAGTGCCTATCCGATGCCCACGGGACCCGTGGTCCGCAGGCTTCACACCCGCTGCGCCACCTGCGGCGAAACCGCCGTTCACGAGGAACACTGGCAGGCGGAGGTCTGGGCCGATATTCATGAATTTGAGCACGTTCGCCATCGTGTCCGCCTGTTCGAGCAATCCCGTCGCGAAGGCCTCAAAGAAATTGGGGACTGGCGCGATCAATGTGCATGATCCTGATTCCAGCCCTGCAAAACCGTTCGCTTTTCTGCTAGTCTGTTCCCCGTAAGCCGGCCCGGACCGGGCCTCCTCCGAGAACCCTATGATCCTGGTAATGTGGCTGTTGCTGGCGCTGATTCCACTCCTGGGTATCGCTTATATCTTCCTATTCGGCTCGCTCACCACGGTGGACGGGCTGTTCATGTCCCTTATCCTGCTTTCCATCTCCGCCATTCTGGGCTTGAATGTTTTGATCGAGTTGCGCAAAGGGAAGTCCGCGTTTGCCCCCAAGCGGAGTCAACCCGTCACCCGGCCGGCTGGGCCAGTCTCGGATGGCTCCCGACTCAAGACCCGCGGCCAGGTAAAGGAAGTAGTGTTCTTCGAATCCAACGTCGGCCAGCCTAACAAATCCATTGTCACTCTCTCCGACGGCGGCGGTTCTTCGCAGACCCTCGCGCTAGAAGGAGACATGCGTAACGCCCTTCCTGTAGGTCAAACCCTCGAGATCACATTGCGCAAAGAAGCCGGAAAAAACGTACTTGTGGACGTCAATTACGCCTGACGCTTGAGCCTGATCCGAAATCCTGCAGCGCCCGTCCCCGATTACGAACGTAACCCACGGCCCCACTTCCGTCTCGCTCGACCCGCGATTCCAATGGAGAATTACAGGCAGCACTAATCGCCGGGTGAAGTTCGCCCGTAGCGGAGGGGGAATGCAGACGAAAGAGGAACAGGCCGCGCTGCCGCCTACGATGTTGGCGCGTGCCGAGCAAATCCAGCGGGAGATTCAGCAACTCTCGGGACGCGACTTGCAGTTGTGGTCCATCGTAATCATGGTCATCCTCGTCCTCACCGCGGGCATGCTGGCGCTGGTTGTGCCGAACGTCCTCTGGGCGCAACGCGTCATCCGCGTCGAACACGCCTACCTGCCGCAACTATTCTTCGGATTGATCTCGCTCATTCTGCTCTTCAACATCTACCTCGTCGGACAAAAAATCACTCTGAACAACACCCGCCGCTCCCTGATCAGCGAATTGGTATTGAACGAGCGCCTGGAAAGCCTCTCTCTCATTGATCCTTTAACCCAACTATTGAACCGGCGCGCCATGAACGAACTGATTCCCAGGGAAGTGGCGCGCGCCAATCGCCTGTCTAGTCAACTGACTTTCTTGACCATCGACCTCGATGGCTTCCGCGCCA
This sequence comes from uncultured Acidobacteriota bacterium, assembly GCA_963832245.1. Taxonomy (GTDB): domain Bacteria; phylum Acidobacteriota; class Terriglobia; order Terriglobales; family Acidobacteriaceae; genus JABDBE01. The sequence goes on along the minus strand of CAWHTG010000001.1, from coordinate 46,309 downwards.
TCAACTCCAAATTTGGCAACATCGAGGGCAACCTCCTGCTGAGAGAATTCTCCCGCCTGCTCACCACCAGCTTCCGAGGCGGCGATATTGTCTTCCGCCAGGGTGGAGACGAATTCCTTGTCGTGATGCCCGATACCAGCGAAGACGATTCCGATTTCCCCATCCGCCGCCTGCACAATGCGCTGGAGCAGTGGAATCTTTCCAGCGGAAAGAGCTATCAGCTCTCCTTCAGTTGGGGTATCGCAGCCTACGTGACCGGCAGCGAAGTCGAAGACGTGCTACGCGCCGTCGACCGCCAGCTCTACCAGAAAAAGCACAATCTCGTCCCCGTGTTCTAACCAATCTGGTTACGTTCAGAAATTCAAGCACATCCTGACCATGCGTGCCTCCATAGAACTAAGGAACCGGGTATTTATGCGCGATGCGCCGGAACGTCAGATTGATGCGCGGCTGAGTTACCGACGGCTCCTTCGGCACCTCATGTTTGAAGTTTTTCTGCGTGTTGCCCGCCATGATTAGCAAACTCCCGGCTGGCAACTTCTCCGAAAAGACCACGCTTCCATCCTTCCGCTTGAGCCGGAACAATCGCTTTGCACCCAAACTCATGGACGCAATCACAGGACCCATCTCCGGCTCGGCATCCGCGTGCAGCCCCACGCTGTCATTTCCGTCCCGGTACAAATTGCAGAGAACAGCGTTGTAGCCTAAGTTCGGCAATGAGAGATTGGCATAGGCCGCCACCGGAGTAGCTTCTTGGACGCGGGTTTTCAGCGAGAGCAATTCCGCTGTCCAAGGCAGCGGTTTGTACTCTCGCCGCGAGTAGGTGTAGTGCGTTCCTGGGTCGCCGTAATAGCCTTCGTCGCGAGGCACAGCGTGCCCAAACGATGCACTTCTCCGCTCCCAAGCGCATTTGTTCAGCAGAGCGTCGAAAAAATAGACTGCTTCCTCCGGTGAGAGAAAGTGTTCGTCATAATAAATTTCCGCCCCGGGGATGGCAATCAAATCCATTGAGCAAGTTGGTTGAGCTTTAGGTATCTACCAGCAGATTTAGGGGATGCTGCCGGGTTTGATCTTCATCGCAAAGCTAAACCGGTTAGCGATTCAGAAGTTCGTGGGCGAAGGCCTGCCAGAAGTCAAAAATCAAGCGACCGTTTACCGTTGTGCGGGAGCGCATCTGCGACTGCGAGCGATGCAGCAGTATCTGGCCCCAGGGCGCTCTTCGACCCGCGCCCTAAGTTATTGAAAAGATGGTGCGCCCGGAGAGATTCGAACTCCCGACCCTCTGGTTCGTAGCCAGATGCTCTATCCAGCTGAGCTACGGGCGCTTTCCTGCTCCATCTTAAAAAGGTTACAGCAATTTGTTCTCCCAGTCCATCACCGGAAGTCGGCTTTCATAACCAACAAGACGAGCTACTTTCCCTTGTACGTGCGCGGGGAGCCGACGCCGTCACAGATATCCCAGCCCACCTTGCAGTGCGCATTGCCCTGGGTGATGTCGTAGAAATCCGCGTGATACACCTTCTTGTTGGTATATTCCTGATAGATCGCCGTGAGTTCGTCATGAGTGGACATCTTCTTTTCGCCGGCGGCATTGACGATTCCGGCAAAAGTCGGTGAAGACCAACTGGTGCCTCCCACTCCGGTCCATCCACCCAGGCGGGTTATGTAGATTGGAGCGCAGCAGAAGTCCGAACTAACGTCCGGATATCCGCGCTTGCTTCCGACGATATTCTTAATTCCGTCCTGGTAGCTTGGCCTGGGCTCGTACGGGCTTATGCTGCCGCTACCCCCAAGGTACTCCTCGCTTACGAAGTCCCCACTGGAATTCCGGTTGAAAACCGTCCCCCCGACCGATACAACATTGGGAGAGCCGCCGGGATAGCTGTTTGCGCCTACTCCGCCATCACCGCTCGAAGCAAAGTAGACAACTCCCGGATGGACGAAAAGTTTGTCGTACTTTAAATCGTAGGCGAATTCGGCATCGCCCCAACTCATACTGACCACACCCCCGCCGTTCTTAGCCGCTAACTGTCCTGCAACCGTTACCGCCTCCCAGTAGGGATCCGTGTTGCAACTGCCAGACATGCACAGCTTGGACTCCAGCAAGATCAGCTTGGCTTTGGGCGCCATGGCATGAGCCCACTCGATATCCAACGCCTCTTCGACGTCCCAACCGGCATAAACCGGAGGCTTCTTACCGTTGAGATAAACCACCTGGAAGTCGGCATCGGGTATGCCGAAGTAGCTGGAAAACACGTGGAGATCGTTCTTCGCAGTCGGGAAGTCGCCAGCATCAATGATAACGATGGTGCCCCAGCCGCCGGTCGGAACCGCTGTGCTGGTGGCAATTGGGCAGCCCGCGGGACCCTTCACCAATTTGTATACGCAGGCCAGCGAACCCGGCGTCTCGGTGCCCGGAGGAGGCCCACCCGTATTATTGGGAACCTCTGGGACCGCAAAGAAATAGTTAGTATGTATGCGGCCAGGATGCGGAATGCTGGATTCCGGAACGACAATCCGAAACCCGTTGATCGTTGTATCGTCTGCGGCTTGCACCCGGCCAGGCAAAAGATACGCGCCCAGAGATAGCGCGACGCCGGCAATCATAAGAATCACGAGGAAACGTTTCATGTGCTCCCACTTTCTTTGAACCGAGGCTTCGGTTTTGAATTCCAGACCGCACGCATTGTACACCGGCTTCCCCGCCAGCAGAGGGCGATTCAGCGATTTTTAAAAAAGATGTTCGACTCAGAGCCAAATTATTTTGCCCAATCTGACTTCTCGATCCCCCGGAATCCTTCAAATGGTTTAGAATCCAATATTCCCAATCGTGACGGTGCGCTCGGAAGGAGACTGCAGGTATGGACACGCCAAAGACCGGAGAGTTTGCACACATAGGTAAATCGGTGGTTATAAAAGGAGAACTTTCCGGCAGCGAAGACCTCTACATCGATGGCACAGTCGAGGGCACGATCCAACTGCATGGCAATGATCTGGTGATTGGACCGAACGGCAACGTTCACGCCAATGTCAACGCCAAGGGTGTGGTAATCCAGGGCAAGCTCGAAGGCAACATTCGCGCCACCGACCGGGCCGAGTTGCGGAAGTCTGCGGTCATTCTGGGTGACATTGTCACCCAGCGTATTGCCATCGAGGACGGCGCTTACTTCAAGGGCAAGGTGGAGGTCGAGAAGGAAGCCGCCAAGCCAACCTCGGCGCATACCTCCAAGCCCGAAGCCCACAGCGAGGCAAAAGGCGCAGCCGCCGGAGGTACTCCAGTAACCAAGCAATAAACTTTTCCCCGGTTTCAACCGCGCCGACCGCGATATATTTAAATTGCGGCACTGTTGTACCGGACGCCGGAATTTTACATGGCATCCGTCACGCACAGCTTCATGAAACTCTTTCGTGGTTCATCCACCGTCTCCGGCCAGGGAGCCGGACCGGTGCACATAACGCAGCGCCTTACCCGCCGCTCCAGCGGACTAGGCGCGGTGTCGCGCACGCTGCAATCCGAGGAACCGATCTGTGTTCTGGATATTGGTTCCACTTCGGCTGCCAATATTCGCTACTTAACTGAACGGGGACACAAAATCTACAGCGAAGACTTGCTCGAGGCTTCGACCGATCCCGCTTTGATCACGAACGACGAACACGGGCAGACCATTCTCGACAGCCGGCGTTTTTTAACCGACAATCTTGTCTACCCGGCTGCCCAGTTCGATCTCGTTCTGTGCTGGAATTTAGCCGATTATATGCATGAAACTCTGGTCAAGCCTGTGGTTGCCCGCCTCTGGTCGACGATTAAACCTGGAGGGATGCTGCTGGCCTTCTTTCACACTCACGAAGCTGGACCCGACGCCCCCTGCTACCGCTACCACATACTGGACAACGAAAACTTGGAAATGCAGAACGTTCAGGCCCGGAAAGATCTGCGCAAAGGCCCCACCGGAGTGCTTCATACGTCGATTGAAAAGAGTTTCCGCCTGCAACGGGTTTTTAATAATCGTAACGTGGAAAATCTCTTCCGCGACTTCGGCTCCATCAAATTTTTCCTCACCCGCGACAACATCCGCGAAGTTCTGGTAGTACGCTAGCCAGGATCGATGGAGGACGGGCGTCTCGCCCGTCCAGACACCCTGCCCGATATCGACCACTCTCGAAAGCCTCTTCTAACCTGAGCAGCCGATTTGTGACCAGAGTCATCCTCCCCCAGTTACCGCGGTTTGACGGGCCCCACCAACGAGCCATTGATGAAACCGGGCCGCTAGCACAATCTGATGACAGCCGAGAACAAGTTTTGCTGGGGAGAGAAAATGACTGAGTTTCTGCGCAAAGCACAAGCCACGGACGTGATCGCGAGCCTCGCTGAATACGCGGTGATGCTATTCGTCGCCGCAATGACCGGAGTAAGCACGCTGCGATTGCTAGGAATTCTGCCCTAAGAGCAGCCTTACACGCTGCCCGATTGATAAAGTCAACACCTGTCGGGTGCCCCACATCTCGCGGTTTTCGAGATGTGGGTGTCGGATAGTCAGCGCCACTATTGCTTCTTCTTATTACCAAAAAGACCCAAAACCTGATTCACCGGATTTTGCTGCTGTTGCTGCTGCCCGGCAGCGGGCTGTCCTTTCTTTCCTGTCAATCCGCCCAGTATGGAAGAAGCCGCACCCAAGGGGTTATCCCCGGTCGGTATCAAGCCCTTCAATTTCATCTGAGCCATCTTCTGCACATCGGGCATAACCTTGGGATTCTGGAAGGTCCCCGTAACCGTTGCCGGCACCACCAGTTCACCCTGGTTGTTGGCCAGCGCAGTGCTCATGTAGCCTCCGACGCCCGTGCCACCGATCTCCTGGGTGAAGGCTTTGGAGAGCACGGCGTTCAACTGCATATTAAGCGTCTGGGTGGCGAGGTTGGCGGTGCCGACTGCGCCCACATTGCCGATATCGAGGGCCGCTTGCAAATTGTTGGTCTGGGCAATTCCGTTCTTCACCAGGATGGTGCCCGTCATTTTTTGGACGTTGGTGAAGCCTTGATCTTTTCCCGTCTGCTTAGAGCCAATCATGGAAAGCAGTTGATGCGAAATGTCGATCCCGGTGTAGCGCACATTATTAAGATTTACGTTGATGGTGCCGTTCAGCGCTTTCACCATCTCGTTCGAGCTGAGCGATTGCACCGGACCGGCGGCGTGCATATCGACGCCGAGGTTTCCCGCGCCCGTGACCTTATCGAGTGAGGTCACGCCGTAAGCTTTAGCCATCGCGAGCAGATCAGGCAACGCCGCTTGCGGAGCGCGTAGCGTGGCGTCCACCTGGGGCGAGTTGGAAGTATATTGCTTCACGGTGAATTGCACCGCAGCCGTGGTTCCACCAGAGGTAACGTTGAAATTATCCGAGTGAATCTCCGTCGGGGTTAGCGCAATGTTCAAAGCTTTAACTTCGACTGGCTTGGCGACTTCTTTTCCTGACATCTGCACGTCGTGGGCAGTCAGAGTTCCATTTAGTGCAGGCTTATCTGCCGAGCCCTGCGCCTTTATGTCCGCACTGATCTTGCCGTTCACCGTGATGCCGGGAGCGAAAGCGATACCGGCAGCGGCCGCCAGACGCGCAATTTCTACAATGGAAACGTCATTGGCTTTAAGATTCACATCCAGTTGCGCCGGGGTGGGCTTGTGGTTCACCGTACCGGTTACGAAAAAAGGAGTCTGCCCCAACTTGATCGCACCTTTGTCGATCCGAAGCAGATCGTTCGGCACATCGTCGCTGACGTTGTAATCCGTGTAAATCGGATATCCAACTTCAATGCCGTGCAGTTTCGGTTTATCGAGGTTCAACTGTCCGTTCGCCGAGAGTTTTCCATTCTCGCTGGCAATGTCCGTATGTCCCGACAGCACCCCCTCAGTGTTGACCAGTGCCGGAGTCTGGAGAAACTTCTGTAATCCCGCGATGTCGACGTTCTTCAAGTCAAGAGTGCCTTTGAACGGTGTAGTAGCGGGATTCTCGTGGGAGAGGGGGCCACCCTTTCCTTTTAAGCCGACTTCCTGGTTCCCCGGGCCTGGCAGATGCACCGAAGCCTCCACCGTGAACGGCGTAGTCGGCGCGAAATCCATAAGTTTAACGTCGATGTGATCGTATACGGTCCGCGGTCTGTGATCTTGCACGTCAGTAATTGCGACCTGTCCATCGTTGATTGCGAGTTCGCCCAGCGAGAATTCTTGTTGACTCGAGGCAGACGAAGGCGCTGCCGACGGGGCGGGAGAAGGCGCTGCAGCCTTTGGCGCTGCAGCAGGCGCCGGAGGAGCAGCGGGCTCTTTCTCGCCCAGCGAGGCAAAGTTCCAAACGCCTTGCGCATTCTTAATTAATTCGACGCTCGGACGCTCCAAACTCAGCGAATCCACCTCCACCGATTTGCTAAGCAGGGGGAGCAGTTTGACCGAAACGCTCAACTCCTGGGTCTGAATGAATGGGCTTTTACTGCTAAACCGGGGATCCTCAGCGATAGACAGATCAGCCACTTTGAAACGCAGCGGGAACAATCCCAAACTCATGTTGCCCAGCGAGACTTTTCGATTCAACTGTAGCTCGAGCTTGGTCTGAATCGTTCCCCGGTAGTCGTTAGGGTTGAAGGTCGCGAACAAAATACCCACGGCGAGAACGATAACGGCCACGACAATTCCGACGACAATTGCGATCTTACGCACGGAAACCTCCCGAGACTAAAGCTGAGAGAAGTACCTAATTATTACAATACTCCTCTGCGGCGGTTGCGGGCGTGACCAGAATCAGCGGTTGGCGAGAAGGCGAAAGGCAGACTGGTCCGGCACAACCCCGCGCTGGTTGGATAGAGTTTCCGCTGATCAGGTTGGTTGCTGTTACCGCTTTTTTACAAGCCTGTAGAGACGTAGGCTAGCCACGTCTCTACAGAGTCCATGAACGATCGTCATAAAACGTCACAAGTCCGTCGCTACTGCTCAACCAGCTCCTTCGAGTGCAGGACGAACTCAACCCGCCGCTCCCGGTTCACCCGAACGGTCTGGTAAAGATCCATGCTCTCCAGCGCAATCAGCTTCTGCTCTCCGTCCGGACTTACACAGTGAAGCTGTCCGCCTTCCACCCAGTAGTTGCGCGCCAACCATGCGGCGCCACCCTTGAGAACAATAACGGTCGAGACCGGTTCCTTGAGCTGCTGCGTCGGCTGCTGTTCGAAGGCAGGCTGCAGGGTCCCAGGCTGCAGGGTCGCAGACTGCAGGGTCGCAGACTGCTGTCCCAGCGCCGCCGATGCCGGCCGGTATCGCGCGGATGCGGATGCGTCATAGCCGCTGGGCGAGACCCACGGCGGCATGGGAATAGAGGACGACCTCGTCGGCGGCACCGAAAACTCCATGTCTTCCATAAGCCGCAAGCTCAGCCGGGTTTCACCCTTGAAAGCTGGGAACGGCCCGCGCGCTGGCAGGGTAATGATCTTGACCGGCCAGAACACAGGGATCGCCCAAAGAATCGCATCCCGCTTCGGGTGCCCCTTTCCGTGGACTTTGCCCTCGTTGTCCACTTTCATGTGAGGCGCGGAGATGATTTTCGCCGACAGCGGCAGGACTTGAGCCCCGGGCAGGATAATCCGATCGAAACTCACCTGCATCCATCCCTTGCCCACAAAATGCCCCGGGTTTTTATAGTCTTCGAGGTGCCCGCTCAGCTCCGCGCCTCGGGGAAACAGTGGGTGCCCAAAGGCCGCCACATGACCCAGATAGCAGAGCACAGGATCGCCCACCTGCGCGGTTTTGGAAGAGAAGTTGGGTTCAGACACGGTGCATTGCAGAAGCGTTCCGGCGGGTACGATCTCATCGGCTGCTCGAGCCAGGATGGTGATCGAAACGCAGAAAACAATTGTTAAAAGGAAACATTTTCGGCTCATGGACGGGCTTCTCCTCGTGATCTTCGTTAAGGAGCGCGCCCCAAACTGCCACGCAACAAAACGCGGGAATCTTATCACGGAACAGGTCTAACGCCAAGGATAATAGCGGGCAGCAGGTCATTGCCTCTTGTTTTGCAGCGGCCTCATTCCACCTAACGATGGTTAAGATCGTACGCCACTGCGAACGACGATGCCCCGATGTTGAGCATGGGCGTAATCCGCTCCAGGCTATGGTGCCCAGTCTTGTGGAAATAGTAGCTGATCCCAATGATTCCCGCAGTCTCACCGGCGAAATTGGCCGCTAACCCCGCCGTGCCGCCACTGAATAGACGGGTGACCGGATCCAACTCTTTCCCGCCGTGTTGGAGATTGGCTCGAGTGACCACGAAGTCGGCAGCGCAGAGTGCAGCCACCGTCACGAAAAGAGCCCGATTCTCGTTATCCCAAAACCTGTGCTGTTTGGGCGCTTCGGGCAAGGCACTGCCTGCGGTCGGCGAGGTTGCCACCGCGCCGGGACTAATGGCAGCAACGGGGCCAACCGGAATCGGGTTCACCGCAGTGGAGTTCAATGAAACCGAGGCAGGCCCGCCATCGCTAAGGGTCGATAGTGCCTGCGCAAGGGCCGTACGACTCAGCAACGTCAGCACGAGTACGCCCCGGGTCCATCGCCAAGATATCGATAGAAAACTGACGCGCATAAGTTGTGTCCCATCTTTCATGCGGACAGACTTCCAACTTAGGCATGGCAATTTTGCAGCCTACAGGGCTCGGCTTCTCCTTGGACTTATTAGTCACGGATTGAGCAATTTACGCGGCGGAACGGGACTGGCGCTTGAACTATTGGTGCAAACTCTTGCACTGCGGAACAGGTTTTGCCTAAAATCGGCCGCTCAAGCGCGACCGGAAGCTGGCATCTCTCGTCGAAGTATGTCGTATAAGAGACGGCTGGACGGCCCAGACTAAGGAATCACAATCTTCACCTGGTTAGAGTAGACACTCTTTTTGCGATTCGAACTGACAGCAGTGGTCACATAGTAATAAGTCTTCCCGTCGACCACCGAAGTGTCGGCATAGAGGGTGCTCGGGTCGAGCACGGGATTGATCTTCCAATAAGGCCCGCCGGGCCTATCCCCCCGATAAATGTTGTAGCCAATCACATCGTCGGAAGTGCTGGCCTTCCACGAAAGATTGACACAGTGTTGCCGTATGAAGACGCCTTCGCTGTTCGTCCGGGACGCGCCGCCTCGGCCACTAACAGCGTCACTTGCTCGCGTCGGTTGCGTCAGCGTAGCTGCGAGGGCCGCGCTCAAGGCCGCCAAAATCAGCCATGGAGACCGTATCCGGGGGAGTGGCATCAGCCGATTGTTGAGGTTTATCGACGAATCGAGAAGGTCTCAGTAGTACATCCCAAGGCCAAAACAAGGCATGCCCTCTGACAATTTGCTAACACACTCATAGATTCGTATCAGGGCTCGCCTTCACGGATTGTCAAGAAACTATGATTCACGAGTTTTCGGGAGGGCCCGACTTCAGTCGCGCCGCTAAAGTCATTGAAAATGTCTCCGCGCTTTAGCGCCTGCGGTGAGCTTCGAGGAAGGGCTGAACTTCTTGCCGACCCCGATTACGGCGGAGGAATCACCGCGCTCGTCTGATTGGAGTAAGCGCTCTCCTTGTTACTGGAATTGGCCGCGGTAGTTACATAGTAATAGGTCTGCCCATCTGCGACGGTAGTATCCGAGTAAAGCGTGCTCGCATTCAGCACCGAGTTGATTTTCGAATAGGGTCCGCCCGACGTCACGCCGCGATAAACGTTGTAGCCGATGACGTCCTGTGAGTTGCTAGCAGTCCACGAAAGATTAACGCTGTGCTGTGCTGGAGGCGTGCCGGTACCCGTCAAAGCTACAACCGTCGGGGAATTTGAAGCATTGCTGACGATTGCCAGATTTCCGCTGCTGCCGCCCGCGGTGGTCGGCGTAAACGTGACGCTGAAGGCCTGGCTCTGCCCAGCCGCCAGCACCAAAGGCAAGCTCAGCCCGCTCACGCCGAAACCCGTCCCGGTGGGGCTCACCTGAGTGATCGTGACCGTGGAACCGCCAGAGTTGGTCAGAGTCTCGGAAAGACCTTGGCTGCTACCGACCGCAACGTTTCCAAAATTAAGACTGGCAGGGCTTGGAGTAACCGCACCCGCAGTCTGTGAGCCCCCAGAGAGAGCAACGTTGACGGTAGGCGCGGAGCCGGTATTCGCAAAGGCCAAATTTCCGCCGACACTGCCAGCAGACTGCGGAGTGAAGATAACAGTGAATCCCTGGCTCTGACCCGTCGCCAGAGTCAAAGGAAAGCTCAACCCGCTCACGCTGAAGCCAGCCCCAGTGGTGGTTACTTGCGTCACCTGCAGACTGGATCCACCCGAGTTCGTCAGAGTCGCCGGCTGGCTTTGATTGTTCCCAACCTTCACCACGCCGAAACTGATGCTGGACGGTGCAACACTAAGTTGGCCCAGTTTGGGGGGATTCTGAGGCGCAGTGGAGGTTGTGCGCGAGCCGCTAAGGCCCTGGCATCCAACCATCGTCGCTAAAGAGAGAACTGCAACCAAAGCGCTCCAGCCACCAGGAAGCGGTACTGTGACCCACGAAGATATTGTCCCTTTCGCCATTCATTAGGACGAAAAAGCTAGTCTGGCCCGCAATCTAAGCCTTGGGTAGGTGGCGGAAGGACGTGTCAGGAAACTACGGAAGGCCGTATATAAGGCTGTCCAAATGCCCAGCCGGTATGGGGCGATTGGAGAAATCAGGATCGAGCTCAGCGGACCATCGCTGATCGATCACGAAGCAAGTGAAACTCGAACGGCAAAGGCGCCCGCTTATCTCGGACTCTCTCCAGCCGACCCGGCGTTTTCCACCGCCGGGACCACGATGGCCTGAATGTTCTGCCCGGCCATCATCTTCTGAAAATCCGCCAGCTCGGTTTTTTGAATTTCCGCCCAATGCGCAATGGAAACATCCGCCTGCTTTTTCAGCTTGTCAAACACCTGGTATTCAGCCTCGGTCGGACCGGAATCGGTGCCCACCCCGACCGCCATCGCCAGAGCGGATAATTTGCTATCGACTCGCTGCGGATAAGCCAACGAGTCCTCGCTGGACGTGATCTTCATTTGCACCAGGTCGTCGCGCACCGCGAGCAGATTCTTATCCAGCGCCGCGGCAGCCGTAAGCATCGGCTTGACGGTGCTGCTATCCGGCAGCCGCTTACGCAGCCCTTCCACTTGTGCCCGCACATCCTGAATCTGGTTCACGGTATCGAAAACCCGGTTGAGTTCGTCGCGCACCTGAATGAGCAAATCAAATTGCTTTTGTAAATCGGCCTGAGACGTATCGACCCGGGGATCCATTGCGACCTCGAATGCCGCAGTCTGACTCTTTCCATCGACGGTCAGCCGCACCTGATATTTACCCGGCAACGCCAGAGGACCCCGAGTGCCGTCTTTGTATTCCCACAAATAGTAATCGGGCACATGGCTGCTGCCCGCGTAGCGCAGGTCCCAAACAAAACGATTGAGCCCGGCTTCCGCTTTGATCTGTTTTTCCGGCTTTTTGTCTTCCGGAGTCAGCGGCTCTTGCAGTTCTTCGGTCTTATTGCTGGAATACTTTCGGATCACGCTGCCGGTGGAATCCAGAATCTCAATTTTGGTTTCACTCTTCGGTTTCTCTTTAAGAAAATAATAAATCAGCGTCCCCGTCGGAGGATTGTCCCCAACCAGCACACGTTTGCCCGGTTCTTCGTCGTCGCTCGGGTTCTGGAATCGCATAGCCGTCGCAGGAGTGTAGAGATGTACGTCCCGCTTGGCAATCGCATCGCTGTACTGTCGCAGCGGCGAAACATCGTCGAGAATCCAGAACGCGCGCCCATGCGTGGCCAGCACAAGGTCGTCATTCTTCACCACCAAATCGTGAATCGGTGTCGTCGGCAGGTTAAGTTGCAGCGCCCGCCAATCCGCACCGTCATTGAATGAAACATACACGCCGGTTTCAGTGCCCGCGTAGAGCAGCCCGCGTTTCTTAGGATCTTCACGCACGGCGCGCACAAAAGTGTTTTCCGGAATCCCCTTGGTGATCTTCACCCAAGTCTTCCCGTAATCGCTCGTCTTGTAAATATACGGACGTAAATCGTCCGACTGATGCCGATCCGCAGCTACATAAGCGGTCCCGGCATCATGGGGCGAAGCGTCGATCTGGCTGATGCGGCTCCAATCCGGCAGATCTTTCGGCGTGATGTTGGCCCAGTTCTTTCCGCCATCGCGGGTAACGTGAATCAGGCCATCGTCAGCGCCCACCCAGATCAAACCTTTCACCAGCGGAGACTCCGCGACAGAGAAGATGGTGTCATAATATTCGGTGCCCGAGTCGTCTTTATCAATGGGACCACCGGAAACCTGCTGCTTACTTTTATCGTTGCGAGTGAGATCGGGACTGATCGCTTCCCAATGCATGCCGCCATCGCTAGTCTTAAACAGACGTTCCCCGCCGTGATAAAGCGTATTGGGATCGTGCGGCGAAACCAGGATCGGCGCCGTCCACTGGAAACGATGCTCCAGTAGTGCCGCCCCGCCGCCATCCGTAATCTCAGGCTGCACAGCGATATTTTTCGTCTGCCCGTTGCGCTTGTCGAAGCGAGTGATTACGCCCTCATACTCGCCCGCATAAACAATGTTGGGATCGGGTGGGTACGGCGCGATGTAACCAGCCTCCCCACCACCCACCGAATACCAATCGGATCGCTCAATCGCGCCCTCATCGCTGCGGCTGGCAATCGCAACCGAGCCCGAGTCCTGCTGGGAGCCGTAGAGATGGTAGGGCGTACGCGTGTCGGTGATCACGTGATAAAACTGCGCCGTCGGCTGATTATCCTGACGCGTCCAGTTCTTGCCCCCATCCAGGCTTACGGTGACGCCACCGTCATTCGAGACAATCATTCGGTTCGTATTCTTGGGATCGATCCACATCCCGTGATTATCGCCATGCGGCACTTTCACCTTGTTGAAAGTATGCCCGCCATCGCTGGATTTGTAGAAGTCCACATTCGCGATGTAAACGACGTCTGCCGATTGCGGGTCGGCGATGATGTGCATGTAATACCAAGCCCGCTGCCAGAAGGCGCGATCGTTGTTCAACAATTCCCAGGTGTCGCCACTATCGTCCGAGCGGTAAAGACCACCCTCGGGCGCCTCGATCAAAGCGTAAACACGATCAGAATTCGCGGCTACGGCGATTCCAATTTTTCCGTAAGGCCCTTTGGGCAGTCCGTGTTCCTCAAGCCGCTTCCACGTGCTTCCGTTATCATTAGAGCGGTAAAGACCGCTGCCAGCACCTCCGCTGGAAAGCCCCCACGGCGTCCGCCGCGCCTCCCACAGCGATGCGAAGAGAATATGAGAGTTGTGCGGATCGAACGCAACATCGATCCCTCCCGTATTCTCGTCTTTGTATAAAACTTTCTCCCACGTTTTGCCTCCGTCGGTAGTGCGAAAGATCCCGCGTTCGCGGTTCGAGCCAAAAGGATGGCCCAGCGCTGCAACGTAAACAATATCCGCGTTGTTGGGATCGACAATGACTTTGCCGATCGCCCGCGAGTCGCGCAGGCCCACGTTCTTCCAGGTCTTGCCGCCATCCACCGTCTTGAAAATTCCATCGCCATGCGAGATGTTCCCGCGAATGCACGCCTCGCCCGTGCCCACATAAACCACGTTCGGATCCGAAGGAGCAACCGCCAGGCTCCCAATCGAACCGACCGTCTGCTTGTCGAAAACGGCAGCCCACGTCATCGCACCGTCCGTGGATTTCCACACGCCTCCCCCAGTCGAGCCGAAATAATAAGTATTAGGATCCCCAGCGATGCCCGAAGCAGTCAGCGAACGTCCGCCGCGAAACGGCCCAACCAAGCGATACTTCATCCCTTTGAATTGCGGATCTTCGTTTTCAGTATCAGTCGAGGAAGTTTTCTGCGTGTCGCTCTGCAGTTCAGCCGGCTTGCGCTCTTTCTCCCGAGTCTGCGCCAAGCTCGGACTCACAACCGACACTAAGAGAATACCTACGATCCACGCACTTCGACCGACCGCCAGCCTGACGAAATTCATTTAGTGTATCTCCCAGGAAAAAAGTAGAAGCCTCAGTTTACCGCCTGGAATCGTATCGCGAAAGAGAGCCCCAGCTGCGATGTCTAGTCTTTGAAGAATGTGGGCGCGAGCGTCTCGCTCGTGCAGGGCGCGTCTCGCGCCGCGGGTTTGCGATCTACAGTCTTTATGAGACGACCTAAGAATTAAGAAACTGTGTACTCAATCTTCCGGAACGAAAACTCTCCTCACGCTTTCTTCTTTCCCTCAAGCATGGCCCTCGCCGCCCCCAACTCCTTGCGCTTATCGGGATCGACCTCAGGATAACTCAGCTTCAAATCCTCCAGCGTATCCACAATTGCCGCTGCGACCACTACCCGCGTGAACCATTTATTATCCGCCGGCACCACGTACCAAGGCGCGTGCCCACTTGCTGTATGGACAATCATGTCTTCGTAGGCCTTCATGTAATCGTTCCAATACTGGCGTTCGCGAATATCTGCCGCGGAGAATTTCCAGTTCTTTTCCGGATGATCCAATCGGTCCAAGAAACGCTTCTTCTGCTCTTGTTTCGAAAGATTGAGAAAGAACTTGCGGACGATAATCCCGTTACGCCAGAGATAACGCTCGAACGCATGGATATCGTGAAAGCGCTCCTTCCAAATGTCCTTAGTCACCAAAGATGGAGGAATTCTTTCATTCTTCAACAACTCGGGATGCACCCGTACCACCAGCACCTCTTCGTAGTAAGAGCGGTTGAAAATACCGATCCGGCCCCGCTCCGGCACCCGCTGCATGGTGCGCCACAGGTAATCGTGATTCAGTTCTTCCGAGGATGGCGTCTTGAACGAATACACCTGGACGCCCTGCGGATTTACCCCCGACATCACGTGCTTGATGGCGCCGTCCTTGCCGGCCGCGTCCATGGCCTGAAAGATGACCAGCACTCCCCAGTTGTCCTGAGCGTAAAGCTTGTTCTGCAACTCGGCCATGGCCGCGATGCCCTGGGTCAACAGTTCCTCCGCGTGCTCCTTGGAGTGAATCTTCCCCGTATCGCCCGGATCAAAATCCTTCAGCCGGAACTTCGAACCGTCCTCCACCCGATAGGGCTTAACCAGCTTGCTTGCCCAGCTCATTAGCAACCTCCTGGACTACGCATCAGCGAAAGATGCAGTCTACATCACGCATGCAAGTGTAGGCGCGGGCGTCCTCGCCCGTGCACCATCTATAAGACCTGTCATCAAAAGACCTGTCATCCTGAGCGGAGCAGATTCTCCGCGAAGCGGAGAGTCTGCGCAGTCGAAGGACCCCCGTGCCGATAGCGCTACGAATAAAGCGGTAGGGCATTTCCACCACGCCGCCGCCGACTCTCGCGGTGTAATCAGGAGATATTCCAGATTTAACTTGAGGTTCCCCAAATGTCCTGCATGCCTTTGTTTGCGGGCAACCCTGCACGGAGGGTTGGCAACTAAACCGAGTTCGCACACGCCACATGAAACTGACGACAACCGTACGCAGCCGCAGTGATTGCAACAGAAACGTGGTCTGCACCCGGATAAAACAAAGCATCGCAACTCCCGCTACAAAATAAAATGCCCAGGGTTTACTTCATTGGGCTTTTTGCCGGACACATTCGCGAATGTAGGCACGGCGGGTTTTCTTTACGTCAAGCAAGCAGGTAAGATTTCGGAGCTTGGACTTTGTGTTGAAGAGGAGTAAGTCGCCTCGCCATCCACGCAACCCGTAGCAGCAAAGCAGCACCGGGCAAGCGAAGGATGTCAGGCGGAGGAAACGCAATGCGTATTACACGCTATGTTCGCACTTTGTTATTGGGAATTGCGGTGCTGTCGCTGTCCGCGGCTTCGTTCGCCCAAATAGGAATTGGGATATCGGTCAGGTTTGGCCCGCCTGCGATTCCCGTCTACGAGCAGCCGCCTTGCCCCGCCGAGGGTTATATCTGGACGCCCGGATACTGGGCCTGGGATGATGTCGACGCCGATTACTATTGGGTGCCGGGGACTTGGGTGCTGGCGCCTGAAGTCGGTTTCCTGTGGACGCCGGGCTGGTGGGGTTGGGGCGGCTCCGCATTTCTTTTCCATGAAGGCTACTGGGGCCCGCACATCGGATTCTATGGCGGAATCAATTACGGATTCGGTTACTTCGGCCATGGCTATGAAGGCGGACGCTGGGACGGTGGACACTTTTTCTACAATCGTTCCGTCAACAACGTGAATATCACCAACATTCACAACGTTTACAACACCACGGTGATCAACAACAACAACACGAACCGGATCAGCTACAACGGTGGCGAGGGCGGGATCAACGAGCGTCCTACGCCTGAAGAGCAGCAGGCTGAACACGAGAGACACCTCCCGCCCGCATCTGCTCAAAGGGAGCATGCGCAAGCTGCCCGCACTGACCCGCAGCAGCGGGCTTCGGTGAACCATGGCAGACCCGCCGTGGCCGCAACCGACAGACCGGGACAACTGAAGGGCCCCGGAGCCGTGCCAGCCAGAGAAGCGGGCGCGCCATATCGTCCTCCAGCCGAACGCGGTGGAAATGCAGCGGGTCGCCCGGAGAATAACGTTCCCCGGCCGGAGAATCGCGGCAACGAACCAGCTGCTCGTCCGGAGAATGCGGGGCGCGCGGAGAACAATGTTCCTCGCCCGCCGAGCCACGCTGCGGAGCTTCAACCACACCAACGCGGCCCGGCTCCGAACACCGGAAACCCGAAACTGGACCAGAAATATCAGCAACAGCAAGACAAGCTAGTCCAGAAGCAGAATCAGCAACACCAACAACTGCAGCAGAAGCAGGAACAGGAACACCAGCGTCTCGCGCAACAACACGCCAATGACGCGAGGCAGCAGCAGATAGAACAAAAGCACGCACAACAGACCCAGCAACTGGAGCAGAAACACACCCAGCAGCAACAACACTTGCAGGCGAAGCAGCAACCGCCTCGGCCCAGGGAAAAGTAGAATTGTCAGCCGCGCGCCCCACCCTTGTTCAGATCCACGAAAAGGGTGGGGCACGTCCTTAACCCCTGCCTAAGTCAAGTCTCGTCACACCGCCGCAAACCATTGCAACGTCCGCAAATATTACGCTTCCCAGGTTACTTCGCAGGTTACTCCCCTAAACTTTAGTGCTACGTCTATGGCCCGTTCGGGCGTTGCACTACCGGTGTGAGCTTGCTACCTTGAGCACATTGAGCCTCCCCTTGGGTGCTGTGGACGCATCTTCTTGGGGGTGAGTACATGAAACTAGTTCATCTGTGCTATGCGGCCTTGGGCTTTGCGGTGGCTCGCTGGATCTTCAAGCGGGAGCCCATGCCAATAGCTGATCCAGTCACTCGTTTCCGCTCATCGGGCTTGCTGTAAAACTTTCACGGACGTACGGTGCCCTGTTGCGCGGGCTACTTCGTCCCGCACGTCCGTGAGCTCCACTCCTGGAAAAGCAGCAATTAGCATTCAGCACTCAGCACTCAGCATTTAGTCCAACTGCCAACTGCTAGGTGCTAAGTGCTGAATGCTGAATGCTTCTCTAAAGGTTCTACGACCAACGTTCGCCCCTCCGTGCTGAATCCCAACCCAGTTTCTGACTACAATTTGGGTGGGAGAACTTCGCTCGCGAATACTTCATGACGCATCCGTGTCATCGCCGCGGCTTTCTGGTTTTTCTGGCCCTGGCCGGGTTGGCCATGATGCTCCCGGCTTGCGCGGTCGCGCAAGCGGACGACGCAGTATCGCTGGGCGACCTGGCCCGCTCCCTGCGCCAGAGCAAGACCACACCCGAACCGGCGCCTGCCAATGTCATCGATAATGACAATCTTTCCCAGGTGATCGACGACGTCGAACACTTCCGGCGGACCGCTCAACCCAGGTTTTCTTTTGACGGCGCGGGAAAAAACTTCCAGATGTCTTCGCCCGATGGGACCTGCAGCCTTTCCTTTAACGCCAACGCCACCGCTCTGCTGTCCAGTCCGTACGTGTCGCAAGACCTCCCGCAGAGTGAACTCGCCAAGTTGGATGGCCCCGCCAACATTCACGGAGACACTCTCGAGGTCTCGGTGCACAACGCCAGTCCCTGGAACGTGAAAGAGATCACCGTAGGCTTGACCATCGTCCGCCGCCCCGATGCGAGTGCCGCAGACGACGCGAGCGCAAAACTCCTGCCAGCGGTCGCCACAGATACATTGCCCGCCGAGAAACGTCCAGACATGACACTGCTACTTCATCTGAGAGGCTCGACCGCTCCGCTCGCCACAACTGTCTATCAAGGAAAGCTGGATGCGAACCTGGAAGAAGGCCAGGAGTGGCATTGGGCGATCGTAGAGGCCAAAGGAATTCCTCCAACCACGGTCGCGGACGCCTCCAAGTACTAACGTGGGATCAGATCGGGAGCGCACGGCTTCAGCGGTTGCGGAAAACTCGATGCGCATTTGATTTTTGGGTGGCGCAGCGCTTCCCAACGCTGCAGTGAGCGCAAGAATGACTTCAGCACGAGCGCGTAATTAGACACACTGGAATGAGGAGAAAGCGTTTCAATTCGGGCCATCCAATCTGCCGCATTGATGTTACTGCTTTTGCAGCGCTCATGTTTGCGCTCGTCGCGATGTTCCTGCTCCCGGCCTCGATTGTGATCGATCATCACGGTTCGTCGGTAGACTTAGTAAGAGTTTCACATGCCCGTGCGATGCCGGGAGCTCTCCGGGAAGACGCTCTGTTTCTCGCGATTCAACGTGATGGCCGCATTTGGTTCGACGAAGAAAAGATCACCCCCGATCACTTATCAGCAGAAATTCGCGAGCGCGTAGCTCGGGGAGCTGAACCAAAGGTATACATTCGGGTTGATGCCCGCGCTAAGTACGGGGACGTCATTCAAGTCCTGCACAACGTACGATCCGCCGGGATCGACGACGTAGCGTTTCTGGTTAACGAACGAAACCCAGAGTCCGCACCGTGATTCCTTGTGTGATGGGTCGTTGGCGAAATGGCGGGTGCCCCATCCTTTCGCGCGCCCTTTGCGAAAGGGTGAGCAGCATCGGCCTTTCTTGCACCCCCGCTGTCGGCCCTGACGTTCAGCCCCGCTCCTGGCTGTCATCCCGAGGAAGCGTTCCCTGGCAAAGCCAAGGACTCCCAACGAAGGATCTCTGCAATTCCCCAGACACCGCGAGAACGCACCCACGCAGGAGGTTCGATCCTCAGTGATTGCCTGAGCGACTATTGCAGCCTCGCGTATCGCCGTGGCTTTTTTCAGGATGGGAATTCGGGATCAGGTTGCAGGCGTGCCCCCACAGTGTCATGATAAGCAGTCGGAGTTTAGGTTTTCGTGGTGTCAGCTCGTTTCTAAAGAGCTTGTGTGTAACCGAACAGCGGAGGCGCAGCCGACATCACAATGAGACCGGCTTCCGAAGCTTTGGCATCAAAAGACTCGAGAGGTGCACTATGCCGGATATCAAGAAGGATTCAACAACTTCGCCGCAACAGCCATCAAACGAACGTCGCTCTGACGAGGCCGCCCTCTCCGAGCGGTTGGAGAAAGAGGCCGATGAAATGGCGGGTAAGGCTAAGAAGCGCGAGAACAAATATGACCAGGATCACGATATTTTCACCAAGTGAGAGCCAGGTGATACGCGTATCTTGCAAAAGATAAGCGGGTGCTGTTGGTGTCGGTCGATTTCCCGCTTAGCCGCCACAAACAGACAAAAGAGGAGCGGTCAGCTTCGTTTCGCCATCACCAGTGATTCTTAACTGGTGTAACCGCCCGTTTGCGACAGTCAATGATTTGAACAATCAGCACACCCGCGTCTTGCTGCAACCTTCCTTCGATGCGTACATCTAGACAAGCCATGTCCTACAGCATATCGACCTTGCTGCTTCGTAATCTGAGCGACGTATTTGGCGAAATTGACCCCGTGCGTCGGCGCGCGGCCATCGACGACATCTGGAATGAAGATGGCGTGTTCTACGATCCCAACGGAGGCATCTACCGAGGTCGTGACGAGATTGATCGTATTGCTGGTGTGATAAAAGCAACCCATCCAGATTTCAAATACCAGCCTCTCTCCCCTCCCGAGGAATTAAGTGATGCCGGACGGGTTCGATGGGTATCTGGCACTCCCGGCAAACCTCCAGCTTACGCGGGAACCGATTTTGTCGTTGCCCGGAACGGTCGCATTGCTGCGATCTATATGTTTTTCGACAGCCTGCCCTGAGCTGGACTCTGCTGCCCACGGTACACGAAATCACGAACGTTTGTCGGAGACCTGGACTGTGAGTCAGTTGGCGATAAATCGCCATAGCGCTCATTGACCCCTGCCTCGGGGGTTTTGAGTGTAACCGCCTGTTAGCAACACTTATCGACTGCGGCTTCGACAACATCCTTACAATCCGCCACCCATGGCCCTAGCCATGGTCGTCAATCTCATTGTATAGTCGGTGAAAGTGCCGAGGAGTTATTGTGCGCCTGCAGGTAGTAGCATTTCTTCTTGTCGCCTATTTCCCCCAGCCGGGTTCTGCTCAGGACGACCGTGTTTCGCAAGCCCGGCAGCTTCTCTTGGAAGCTAGTGCCCTCATTAAGGACGTTCCTGAATTTCAGCAAGAAAGCGCAGTTGCGAATATCTCTGGACAACTGACGCGTGCGGGCGACTTGGCAAATGCGCTGGTTACGGTTCATCTGCTGAAGAAGCCGGAGGCAGAGGGATTCGCAATGGGTAGTATTGCCTGGCAGCTCGTTTCTTCCGGACATGCCGCTCAGGCTTTGTCTCTCCTTCAAAAGACAAAAGAAAGTCAAGGTACAGATGTTTCGTACGAACGGGTAGCGCAATTGCTCGGCGAGAAGGGTGATTTTGAGCAAGGGTTGCGAGCCGCCCACTTGATCAAAGAACCAAACCGCCTCGGAGAAACACTAGTGCGACTGGCTGTGCTGCAAGCAAAAGCCGGAGACCGTGCGAACACAAGCCGAGCCTTGGGTGAGGCGCTCGCGATGGCTGAGGACGCTACCAACAAAGATCCGGGTTACGCGACACTCTTCAATCAGATTGCCCGCGCTCAAACGGACACTGGCGAGACGCCCGAGACGGCTCTTGCACTCCGTCGCTTTTGTGCCCTTGCCTACGCTAGGAAGGTCGAGACGGGAGACACAGGTCTATTGCGAGACCTTGGTGCAACCGAAGCATACCTCGGCGATATAGCCGGGGCTACGCAAATCGTTCAGGAAGTCCAGGGCGGTTCTGCCGATTTCGTCTACATGAGTATTTCGCGAGAAAGGGCGCAACGCGGGTTGATGGGTGAGGCTCTTGCCGCTGCATCAAAGATCTCTGCACCAGGCTTGAGGGACTCAACTCTTCGCGAAATCGCAATCCTCCGACGAAATGATGGAACCCCAAACGATTCGTTTGAAGCGATCGAAAAAATGAACGACCCTTCTAATCGGGATGAAGCGATCGCGGCTCTGGCCCTCGAACAAGCGCAATCTGAAGACAGCGCAGCATACGAGACCCTTCAACTCTGGCAGGCCACAACAAACGGTGGCGCTGGGGACCCTGGCAAATCGAGGGAGATGGCCGTCGTCACTTACGGCGTGTTAGGTGACTTCGCGAGCGCGGAGCGAATCCTAAGCTCTATACAAGAGCCCGAAGCGCGGATGTGGCCCCTATGGAACCTCATGCGTTTCTTAGTGAATAGAGGACATACCCAAGAGGCCGTCGATGTTGCGCATCATGAAGAGGCTGCTTGTCCCAGACTTTCCGCGCTTCTCGGAACCGCTGAGGGCATCCTTGACCGCGTCGAATCAGACGCCAAAATCGAACCCGAGAGACACTAAGACGCGGCGCTGGAATATGGATTAAGGACCGCCAAAGCCGCTCGCAGGAAACCAGCTCAGGTATTAATGGTGGTTGCTTTCTCTCTTTGCGCTTTTTTGCTAACTGTTGTTAAATCGCGATTTCACTTATTGACCCGGCTATTCTCGGTGGGCGTGGGGATGATCGCGCGTCTTTAACTTGTGCCAAGGCTTAAGATTACAGCTTCTCACTTCCAGGACTACGGTGTTTCTGGTATCGAACATTGGCAGGCCAGAAGGTCACAATGTGCCGATAGGGGGCTGGTGTAGTCGCCCGAAAGGTGCATCATGGCATGCAACAAGCTGCGTATTGATCTGGGTGATGGTTCTCCCGTGGTTGACTACCGAATCGAAAACGACTGTGTGGAGACCCGTACTCTGGAAGCCGACAACGAAAAGCCCTGGCAGCGCCTCACGCCCCAGCAACTTACCTCCCAGGTAATGGCGGACACCGTCGTCGCGCGCTGGCTGCGTCGCAGGATGGGAGTTCACCGGCTGCTCCGCGCATGCACTCACTCCTTATCGTATGCAGTCAACAGTGTGAAAGATACAGATCGAACTGCAGCGTGAAAGCTGGATGTCCGGTGTCGAATCGTAAACAATCGCCCCGATGTGTGCCCCTCTAATAACTCGAAAACCGACGATCTTTCGTTCCCGCCTCCATACACCGAACAACCTAAATGCAAGTTGCAGCGACGACCTTATACTACCCCCGCTTGTAACCCAAAGCACCCCCGCCAATTCTCAAAACGTGTAATCGCCTGTTTACAGAAGTTGAGTTCGAACCTCTTGCTGCGGCGGAGATTGGGCAGCGCTTAAGCACTGCCCAAGCAACCCAAAAGATGAGACCACCCTCGCCGCCTCTCGCGGGGAGAATGGCCCCATCCTTACCAACGCTTACGGCTGATAAATCTGCACATTGTTGTAGACCGATCCCTGGAACGGCACGCTGTCGCTGCCACCGCCGGACCAGTAGAGTTGCCAGTTGGCGACAGCACCTCCGGCCCAGATGGCTGCCCTGCGGCTTAGAGAGCAGGGTCGTCCACTCATTGCTCGTTACGCTGAACGAGTCGTTCACACGTGGGAAGAAGCTCTATTCCGGAGTTCCCACCACACCTTGGGCGCTATTGGCGACGGCACGACGCCCTTTTGCTTGAGCGTGACGGGCCCGTCGGGCGGCCGGGAGCTGGGCGGGAGTAAAGATCGCTGTCAACTGCCCGCCGCACGAGCTCAGCGGTGTGCCGATTAGGTTGTCGACGTTCAGAAATATCGTGTTGGTTCCAGACGACACGCTAAACACGCGCTCACCGGATATAGGAAACTGTGCTAGATTGCTGCCGCTGGGAAGAAATACAAGCGGTTCTGGAAAGGACCATCCTTCGCTCGCGGACTGACCGATAACATAAGCCCACTGCACTCCCGAGTTCCCCGTATTGACGTTGCAATAGCCACTAGCCGACGCGGACAAGAAGCCGCTCGCCGGTACAGTGATGCTCAACTGAAGCATGTTGGTTACCCCTGATCCGGGAAAAATAAACCCCGTGTTGGCGACACTCTCAAAAAGCGCCGCAGTCTGCTGCGTCGTTCCATCAGGAAAGGTCACACCGCTTCCTGTGCTTATATTACCGGTGACGCCCAGGCTTCCTGCCGTAATCGCCCCCGCGCTGAAGTTTCCAGAGCCGTCTCGCTTGACAATGGCATTTGCGGTATCGGTGCTGGTAGGAGCAACCGTCCAGGCTAACCCCAGCGTGCCTGAATGCGTAACTGGTGAGCCGCTGACTGTAAAGTCACTCGCTGGGGCGGACAGGCCGACGCTCGTTACGGTGCCGGTGCCAGGAAAGGTCTGGCCCGAAACGAACGTCACTAAACCCGTATGGCTGACTGCAAATGCGGTGCCGTGGACCGACAACGCCAGATGCGTGCTCTTGGGAAACAAGGTCAACGTGTCGCGAAAGTCGCCTGTGCCGTTGACGTCCAGTTTGGCACCGGGAGTAGTTGTGGCGACACCCACATTGCCCCCTATGGTTTCAAAGATGTTCGAGTTTCCGATGGTGGTGGTACCTGTAAAGCGCGGAATGAAGTCGGCAGTACCGCTGCCGGTGATGGTTCCCGGAACCACAGAGCTGCTTGAAGCCGCTTGCTGAGCTGTCATCGGTAAAACAAAGCAAGCGAGGAGAAGAAACACACCTGCCCAAACGCTGATGCGAAACATATATATCCTCCTTTTGGATCAGTTAACTTGGTGTCATGATGCACCCGTCTACTTGCGTGTGCATAGTGTCGGGGACGCCAAGTTCGTTTCACGCGTCGAGCGCCGCACGCAGGTTCACGAGAAAAAGCAGGGCGCGTGTGAACGCCCGCTGAGGTCGGGGCGAACTTTACTCTCATTGCGGGTAACAAGCAATAGAAAACAAGTGAGTTCTAGGTGAACCGCAGATGATTTCTCCGTCAGTTTGTAAGTCATTAAGAACAGGCAAGATGCTGGTCGTCGGAAAACAGTGTTGGAGCACATGAGCGCGGCCCCACTTCTCGAATCGAAAAAAATAGTTGGCGATAAATCCCTATTTCACTCATTGACCGGAACCTTAACCGAAAGCCTCTCCTGTCGGTTCCCCAATCACCCATTCCCATTTTGGAACTCCGCTCCAACTTTCCTCGTTATTTTCTTGACTTCACTTTAAGATATAAGTAATACTATATGTATATCTCACGAAGAAAGATCGATAATGCTCCCAGCCACCCCGGCAAATCCCCGCCTCCAGTCCTCATCGGCGCAACTCCTTTGTTCCCAAGATTTTGCCCGCAACCCCTTCTTTTTCATAGATCTGGCGGGTACCCTTTCCACCCGCCTCAATCAATTCATAGATTTACGCGGAAAACGCGATTTTTTTCAGGAGTAGTTCATGACCCAACCTCTACCTGCACATCCAAATGTTCGTAAGTGCACTCACATCAAAGTCACCGGACAGCAATGCGGCTCCCCCGCCCTGCGCGGCGAATTCTTCTGCTACTTCCACACCCGCGTCATCAAAGGCGTGCAGCAACGCGTCGACATGCAACTCCACTCCATGGCCCTGCTCGAAGATTGCGAAGCCATCCAGCTCTCGATCATGCACGTAGTCGACGGCCTGGTAAAAGGCACGCTCGAACCCACCCGCGCCCGGCTCATCATTCAAGCCCTGCGCATCGCCGCCCGCAACGCCAAAAATGTCCGCTTCGACCAATGTCACTATCGATCCTGGGAGCAAGAAATGGTGCGCCAAGTCCCCGACTACGCCCGCCAATATCTGATAGAACATCCCGAGCTCGGCCCCCCGCTGAGCCGGTGTGGCGCGGACGCCCGCGCCCGCGAGAAAGGCACAAAGCACCAAAGCGAGTGTAGCGCGGACATTCCTGTCCGCGAGGCCAAGGTAACGACCGTAGTCGAGCGCGAAGCACAACCCATGACAGCCGCATCGCAGCAGAATGCCTCGGCAGCCACCACCGCAGAACCAGCCGCCCAGCGGCGAAAGAATGCAGCCCACAGCGCAAGCTGTGGGTCAACGCCAGAAATCGACCCAGCTCCGAAGGAGCGAAAGAACCCCGAGCGTGAGACCCGGGAAGAGAAAGAACTCAAGCGAGTGCAAGCCGCAATCGCCGGCGCCGAGCGCGGCAACTGGCGCGACCTCCGCACTGTCTTCGAGTTCGCCGGCCTCAGCGCTCAGAACAAAGAATCCCCACTGCGCAAAAGCGATTAAGCCCGTGTAGGCGCGGGCGTCCACCCCCGTGCAAGCCCGCAGTAAAGGAGCAAGCAACAATGACCTAAGGCAGCGTTGACGCCTGTGAGAGCATGATCGGATTTGAAGACTGGCCTTCAAAGCACTAACATCGAATCATGCCGGTTGAAACCGAAATCACGCTTTCCACTTACACCCCGATTCGTGCGCCTCGAGGCAGCACGATTTCCTGCAAAGGCTGGCAGCAGGAAGCCGCCATGCGCATGCTGATGAACAACTTGGATGAAGAGGTCGCCGAGCGCCCGCGTGATCTCGTCGTCTACGGCGGAACCGGCCGCGCAGCGCGCAGTTGGGAAGCCTACCACGCAATCGTCGCATCGTTGAAGGCCTTGGAGAACGACGAGACTCTGCTGGTGCAATCAGGCAAGCCAGTGGGCGTGTTCAAGACCCACGAGTACGCTCCACGAGTGCTGATCGCGAACTCGAACCTGGTTGGACATTGGTCGAACTGGGAAAAGTTCAACGAACTGGAACGCGCGGGCTTGATGATGTACGGACAGATGACCGCAGGCTCCTGGATCTACATCGGTTCCCAAGGAATTGTCCAAGGCACATTCGAGACGTTTTCCGCAGCCGGAGAAAAACATTTCGGCGGAGACCTCGCCGGCAAGCTGATTGTGAGCGGCGGCATGGGGGGCATGGGCGGAGCGCAGCCGCTGGCAGCGACCATGACCGGCGCGGCGTTTCTGGGCATTGATGTCGACCCTGTGCGCATCAAGAAACGCCTCAAAACCGGCTACTGCGATTTCATGGTCACGACTCTTGATGAAGCCCTGCGCATCCTGAAAAACGCCGTCCGCAAAAAAGAAAACGTCTCGGTCGGCTTGGTAGGGAACTCCGCCGACGTGATTCCCGAACTAGCCGAGCGCGGCGTGGTGCCGGACATCCTCACCGATCAGACGTCGGCGCACGATCCGCTGAACGGCTACGTACCCAACGGTATGACGCTGGAGGCCGCGCTGGAACTGCGCCAGCGCGATCCGCAGAGTTACCAGGAGCGGTCGCTCGACGCGATGGCGCGGCACGTAGAAGGAATGCTGCGCCTGCAGAAGATGGGCGCGGTAACGTTCGACTACGGGAATAACATTCGCACCTTCGCTTTCCAGCGCGGAGTGAAAAACGCGTACGACTTCCCCGGATTCGTGCCCGCGTACATTCGTCCGCTGTTCTGCGAAGGCCGCGGCCCGTTCCGCTGGGTTGCGCTGTCGGGCGAACCTTCGGATATCCACGTCACTGACGATCTAGTGCTGGAGTTGTTCCCGGAGAACCGCATTCTGCGCCGCTGGATTGATCTGGCCCGCACGCGCATCAAGTTTCAAGGGTTGCCGGCGCGCATCTGCTGGCTGGGATACGGCGAGCGCGCCCAGTTCGGGCTGGCGATGAATGATCTGGTGAAGAGAGGCAAGATCAAGGCGCCAATCGTGATTGGCCGCGATCATCTGGATTGCGGCTCGGTCGCGTCGCCCTTCCGCGAGACCGAAAGCATGAAAGACGGCAGCGACGCCGTAGCCGATTGGCCGCTGCTCAATGCTTTGCTGAATACCGCGGCCGGAGCTTCGTGGGTTTCAATCCACAACGGCGGCGGCGTAGGCATCGGCTACTCGCTGCACGCCGGGCAAGTAACGGTGGCAGATGGAACTGAGGCGATGGCCAAGCGAATCGAGCGCGTGCTAACCACCGATCCTGGCATGGGCATAATCCGGCACGTCGACGCGGGATACGACCAGGCAAAAGAATTTGCAAAAGCGAAGACTGTAAAAGTGCCAATGGAGAGCCAGACCCGGCAATGATTGTGTGGGGACGGGCGCCTCGCCCGTCCGGCCGAGCAAACCTCGGTGGATTTGACTACCTTGACCCACTCCAGAAAATCACGCCTGCAAGCACCAGCCCTGCTGCTGATCAACATTGGCCAACTTCTCACGGTACCATCTTCTGCGGACAAAGCAGGCCCACGCCGTGGGCCTCGACTCACCGAACTGGGCGTGATCGAGGACGCTGCGGTGCTGTGTCTAGGAGGAAAGATTGTTTCCGTGGGCAAGAGCAAAGATGCGCTGCGCGATCCCTGGCTTCGGCAAAATCGTAAGACAGTCACCGAGATCGATTGCGAACGTCTAGTGGTTTTGCCGGGATTTGTCGATTCCCACACCCATCCGGTATTCGTCGCGCCGCGCTTGGTAGATTTCGAGAAGCGCATTGCAGGTGGGACTTATGAGGAAATTGCGGACGCGGGCGGTGGCATCCGCTCGAGCGTGGACGGCGTGCGCAGGGCAGGGAAGAGCCAGCTAGCCGAGAAGGTGCTGCAGGCGTTGCGTGAAATGACCGAACAAGGAACGACGACGGTTGAGGCTAAGTCAGGTTACGGCCTGAGCGTAGAGTCCGAACTCAAATCTTTGGAAGCGATTCGAGAGGCAGCCGCTCGCTGGCCGGGCACAGTTGTAGCTACGCTTCTCGGTGCCCACGTGGTTCCTAGAGAGTTCCAAGGAAAATCGGATGAGTACGTGAACGAAGTCTGCGAAAAGATGATCCCCCAGGCGGCAAGGCGAAAGCTTGCCCAATTTGTGGATGTGTTTACTGAGCGGGGAGCATTCAGCGCCGAGAACACGGCAAGAATCTTTGAGGCTGCGAAAAAGCATGGCATGGGGTTGCGAGCACACGTGTGTCAACTCGGCGAGACTTCCTTGCAGTCGCTTTTGCGCCACAACCCGGCATCGTTTGACCACCTGGATTGTGTTAGCGACGCCGACATCCGTGAAATGGCACAGCGCGAAACCATCGCAACCCTGCTGCCGGGAGCGAATTACTTTCTCGGCCTGGAGAAGTTCCCTCCGGCGCGAAAATTGATCGACGCGGGTGTGCCGGTCGCGTTGGCCACGGATTACAACCCCGGTTCGTCGCCTACGCCCAGCATGCCGTTCGTACTGTCGCTGGCCTGCACGCATATGAAAATGTCGCCGGCTGAAGCGATTTCCGCTGCGACCATTAACGGCGCGTGGGCATTGCGACTCAATGACCGAAAAGGCTCGATTGAGCCTGGCAAGGATGCGGACCTGGCAGTGTTTGAGGCCGACGACTATCGCGAAATTCCCTACTGGTTCGCATCCAACCGTTGCGCATTCACGGTTTTAAATGGGACGCTGATTGCGTCGGCGGGATCTGCAGTGTTGGGTTGAACTTCGATCCAGTTGGCGCGGCAACCCAACATGGGAATACGCTGTCATTTGTCGTGACAGGCGCCAAAAAACCGCTTGCTTTCCCGCCAATCTGCTGCTAACGTCTCAGCCATCTAAACGGGCCAGCACTGATTCGTAGGATGGCAGAGAGCTCGGCTCCCTTCCTGGGTGGAGTTCCGCGCACGCGGGCTCCGCTGTAACGCTACCCTGCTTTTCTTCACTATTAGCCAGGTCCAATAGAAAGGAGATCTATGTCTACTCCGAAGAAAACCCTTGCAATTGCCGGTAGTGAGCGCGCTCCTCTACCAGGAGCGCGAGAGATAGGCCCAGCTAACCCCAATGAAAACGTTGATGTGACCATTCGTCTGCGCTCTCGCGCAGGAAAGAAGCCGATTGTCAGCGCTGATACATTCACCAAACCGATTGGCAAACGCACCATTTTGAGTCGCAAAGAATTCGAGCAACAGCACGGGGCCGACCCCAACAGCATTAGTCGGGTCGAAGCATTTGCCCGTGAGCACAAACTCACAGTAAAAGAAAAGAGCGCAGCACGCCGGACGGTGATTCTCTCCGGGACCGTCGCTGCGATGAACGAGGCATTCGGTGTCGAACTAAAGGAATACCAGCATCCGAACGGCAACTATCGCGGGCGCACCGGGCCGGTTCACATTCCCGTGGAGCTGCAGGATGTGATCGAGGGCGTGTTTGGTCTGGATAACCGTCCTCAGGCAAAGCCCCATTTTCGTCGACGGCATAAGCGCGCCGGCGCCCGCGCCAATGCCGTGAACGTCTCCTACACTCCTCCACAAGTCGCCGCGCTCTATGACTATCCCACGAACGTAGATGGAACCGGAGAATGCATTGCGCTGATAGAGTTGGGCGGAGGGTACAACCCAACGGATCTAAGCAAATACTGGAATCAGCTCAACCTGACGAAGACGCCGACCGTATCGGCGGTTTCAGTCGGCAACGGCAGCAATAATCCCACCGGAGAGCCGAGCGGGCCGGATGGTGAAGTGATGTTGGATATTGAAGTCTCGGGCTCGATCGCACCCGGCGCAAAGATCGTCGTCTATTTTGCCGACAATACGGACGCCGGTTTTCTCAATGCGATTACGACGGCAGTCCACGACAGTACCAACAATCCGTCGGTAGTTTCAATCAGTTGGGGCGGTCCCGAATCGTCTTGGACCGGGCAGGCGATGACCTCCATGGACGAGGCATTCCAGGCAGCTGCGGCGATGGGAGTAACGGTTTGCGTTGCGGCCGGAGACGGAGGTTCTACCGACGGCGAAAACGACGGACTGAATCACGTCGATTTTCCCGCCTCGAGTCCTAATGCGCTGGCCTGCGGCGGCACAACTCTGGTGGCCTCAGGCAACAGCATCACCAGCGAAACTGTATGGAACGAACTAGCCAACAACGAAGGCGCAACAGGGGGTGGCATCAGCGACGTCTTCCCGTTGCCCAGTTATCAGAATGGGGCTGGCGTACCGCCTTCTGCTAATCCAAACCACAATGTTGGTCGCGGAGTTCCCGACGTTTCCGGGGATGCCGACCCGACCACCGGCTACGTGACTCTCGTGGATGGGCAACCGGACGTGATCGGAGGCACGAGTGCCGTGGCTCCGCTCTGGGCTGGGCTGATCGCGCTCGTCAATGAGAGCGTGGGAAAGCCGGTGGGCTTTGTTAACCCGCTGCTTTACCAGAGTGCCAGTACGGCCGGAGATTTCAACGACGTCACCTCCGGCAACAACGGAGCCTATTCGGCAGGTCCTGGGTGGGATGCATGCACGGGGCTCGGGTCGCCGATCGGGGCTCAAGTTGCGGCTGCGTTAGGCGCACCACCACAGGCGCAAGCCAGAAAAACGGGAACCTAGCCTTGGATCGATAGAAACGGGGCGCGGCCTAGTGTGCTGCGCCCCTTTTTCAGGATGGGAAGGGAACGGCTTTCGGAGGTTGCGGAAAAACTCGATGTTGCATTTGATTTTGGGTGGCGCAGCGCTTCCAGCGCTGCGGTAAGCGGATTAGTCTGAGTCCGGCTTTAGCCACTGAGGGCGCAGTTTACTATCACGACAACGAGTTTTTCGCAGCCGTGCCGTAAGCCGTCTAGACGATCAGGGCGTGGATAGGTCGCGCGCTTGAAAAACTAAACACCAATTCATCAGGAAGGTTTTGTGAAGGTGCCACGCGCCAGCATGGTGGTTGGAACAGTGGATTCCGCGGGCATGGACTGAGCGGAACTCTGCGCCTTTGCAGTGGACGACTCGCGGACTTCCTCAATGCGGGATGTGACGATCGGGGTGCGATACTCGGGATGACAAAACTCCAGATGCATGCCGCGACCGATGTAGCGAAGTTTCAACATGGATCCGCCCCAGGTCGAACCGGCAATCGCCACCAGCACTGGTTCGGGGCAATATTCCGGATGCCCGGAAATTAGCGCCTGGCTTTCGCCCAGGAACACGGCGGTGTAGCGATGGTGTTGGGTCTGGATCTCCAGCACGGTGGAAGGTGGCAAGTCGCCCAGCGAAACGCCGCCCTCGATCTCTGACTGGACGATGTTCGCATTCACTTCGTCACTGAGATTCGGATGCGGTGTGAACATGGTTGCCATACCGTCTACCAGGGGACCCCGTTCGAAAGATCATACCAGAGGAAGGCGATTCTAGGAGGTTACTTCTGGGGGAGGGGTTGGCTGGACGCCTGTGTAATTTCGGTGCGGAAGGGCGGCCGCGTAGTCCAAGCTGCGCCGAGGAGCCGGACGGCGCGAGGTAGTAGAGGCGCGGGAAAACTTTCTGCGCTGTAGCCTTTGAAAGGGCACCGCTTTCCAGCCGTGCCCCTTCAAGACCTAAACGCCCACCAACGGGTCATTCGCGGGGGTTGGAACCCTGGCGGCGGGCAAAAAAAGACCAGACCACTGTGGGCCTGGATCCGCGGGAATCAAGTTGGGGTTTCGACAGGAGTTACTGGCCGATGGAGCTGGCCACAGACGAAAACACGTTGTTTGAACTCCCTCCAATCAACCGGATGGTTCCCACCACCAATACAAGAATGACAGCCAGCATCACTGCATATTCGGCGATGTCCTGACCTGCCTCATCCGACCATAGCTTGCGGAACGTCGTCGTATTCATCCCCTCTCCCTTCTGGTGTGTGCCTCCCAGTGTGCACTCGGCGGTTCAAAAATACAAGTGTCAAGTCGAGTTTTGCCAGAAAAACCGGGAGGGCGCTATTCACAGCTGATGTGCAAGCTTTGCACGGGAGTTCAAGCAGTCGTCTCCAAAGTAACTGTCGGAGCCGGGAACAATCCATTATTCTACTTAGCGGGATTGCGAGAATACTCTCGAACTCTCACCCCGGTTCTAATAAGGCTCGAGGAATGCACAAGACTTCGACGCGACGTTACGCCCGCTATCGCACCGAGATACCGGTGATTGTGAAGGTGCTGGGGAAGGATGGATACCTTCGCATCCATGGCCGCTGCTTCGAACTGGCCGAGGCTGGACTGGGCGCCGTAATTACCAGCGAATTAGGGGCGGGAGAAATGGTGACTCTGGAATTCTCAATCCCAGACGCTCCCGAGCCGCTCGTAATCCGATCCGTGGTGCGGCACCGCATGGGATTTTTGCACGGCTTCGAGTTCATTGGCGCGCTCCCCGAGCAAAGCGAGATGGTGCGAGTGTTCTGCCGGAAGCTGGAACCGTGCTAGTGGGAGACTCGCTCCCATGTAGTTGAACTCGAAAATTCCACAAATCGAGTTCCCAGAAAGCTGTGCAGGAAATATTCAGGAAAGCTTCTCGCCTCAGTGTGGACTGAGGCCAAGGCGGACCGCTGAGCCTATTCAGATAGAACGGACCGACCCATTTTGTCATGCTAATCTAGCTCCTAGGCCCCGTAGCTCAGTTGGATAGAGCAGCGGTTTCCTAAAAAGCCTGCCACTGTGATGTTCCCCAGTATCCATGCATAAGCACATCGAGGTGTCTGACCAACCCTGAATCTGATTTCGCTACCGGATATGCAACAGCGCCTTTGTCCATGGCTCACCTTTGCAACTGACCCGAGGTGGGCCATGAGTTTTCACCGACCATTACTTCAATGTAGCTAGACTTGCGTCCCAATGGCTGAGTTCGGCAAAATTTTCATCTTCTTTGGTGTGATCTTACTCGTGTTGGGGGGCCTGTTCCTGCTCGTTGGACGCACCGGCCTCCCGATCGGCCGACTGCCGGATCGCGGAAAAAATACGGTCTTCTACTTCCCGCTCACAACTTCAATTCTCCTAAGTGTAGTGCTGTCCGTGGTGCTCCACGTGATCAGTAGACTTCGGCACTAGCGCCGCGAACCACCAGCAGAAGCCCTCTAAATCGTCTATCACGCGGGTACCTCTACGGCTGAAGTCGTACGAGCATCTGACACCGCACGGTAATTCCATCCTACGCGTCTTTTCGGAATATCCGTTCCCCCACACGAAGAATTGTTCGAGATATAGCGGCTCGATAGCATTGCGACATAGATATTGGCACTCAAGCTGCTTTTGCCGGGTGAGGAGGTTTGCACGTATGGCCGTGAATTTCGTTCCGTTGCACGACCGCATTCTGGTGCGGCGTATTGAAGAGCAGGAGACGACGCGATCAGGAATCATCATTCCCGATGTCGCCAAGGACAAGCCGCAGGAAGGTGAGGCGTTAGCCGTTGGCAAGGGCAAGATCAAGGACGACGGCAAAGTTCTTCCGCTCGATGTCAAAGCGGGCAACCGCATCCTGTTTGGAAAATACGCCGGCACCGAAATCGTTTTTGATGGCGAAGAATATCTCATCATGCGCGAAGACGAGGTGTTGGGCATCCTGGCGAAATCGGCTAAGCGCGAAAAGGTCGCAGCGTAGCCGATCTTGCTCGACGTGGACGCTCGGTGTTAACGAGGAGACATTGATATGGCAGCAAAGACAGTTGTTACCGGAGAAGAGTCGCGGCAAACCATTCTGCATGGTGTGAACACCATCGCCGATGCTGTGAAAATGG
Organism: uncultured Acidobacteriota bacterium; assembly: GCA_963832245.1. Classification (GTDB taxonomy): domain Bacteria; phylum Acidobacteriota; class Terriglobia; order Terriglobales; family Acidobacteriaceae; genus JABDBE01. The sequence goes on along the minus strand of CAWHTG010000001.1, from coordinate 12,482 downwards.
AGGAACCACTCCGCCAAATTGTTGCTAACGCCGGCGAGGAAGGCGCAATCGTGCTGGGCAAGGTGCGCGAATCGAAGGAACCTAACTTCGGCTATAACGCGCAGACAGGCGAGTTTGAGGACTTAGTGAAAGCCGGCGTCATCGATCCCGCTAAGGTGGTTCGGACGGCCTTGCAGAATGCCGGTTCAATCGCCTCTTTGATGCTGACCACCGAGGCGCTGGTTTGTGAAACTCCCGAAGAGAAGACGCCTGTACCTGCCCGGCCTGGCATGGGTCATATGTATTGACATTCACGAGCCCAGGCGCTGTGCGCTTCTGGCGCCGATCTGGATGCCATTATGGAACCGACTGGCACTGAATTTGTTGATGAAGATCCCGCACTGCGCTATGTCGATCCCAATAATCGCAAAGAATTGGATCGGTACGAGCGCTGGGATGAGGCGGAACTTGCCTGCGGGCTGCTTCGTTCGAGTGGCATCGCATGCGAGCTCAGCCCCATGCCGCTTCCCGGACTGCCCGCGGACGTCATTCTCTGGGTGCACAATCGCGATGCTGAACTAGCCTGGGCGCTGCTGGCAGATGCCGAGCGCGAAGCATCCATAAAAAGAAAACAAAGACACGGACGTTGACCTGTAAAGACGACGAAGAGGAGGAGGCATTGTATGACTCACTACGGCAATCTTGGGACCCGGCGTGTATCTGACGACATTCGCGACATCCGCGGCGCCATCGTTCGCGGGTCAGACGGCAAAGAACTCGGCAAAGTAGATGATGTGGTGTTTGACCACGAGACCATGGAGATTCGCTACGTGGTGATGGATAGCAGTGGCTGGTGGGAAGCGGGAACCTTCCTGCTGCCCGCGGACCGAGTTTCTGCGGACGACAACCACGCGGATGGTCTAGCCACGGCAACAACCAGAGAGCAGATCGAAAATTCTCCACAATATGACAGGGATCTGCTGCGTTCAGAAGACGAGTGGAAGGGGTATGAGCAGGAATTCAAGAAGTATTGGGACGAGCAGCCGGTGATGCATATGAAAGACTCTTATCGGATCATCACTCCGCCCGAAGAGCCTATCCCCGCTCAAGCGAGTTCGCCAGGCGAAGGCAGCTCCCGGTCAGGCATTTCCGAAATCAATGTGGCTAAGCTTTTTCCCGAACGGATAAGCGATGTATTCTCCGATCCCGCCCCCAGCAGCGGAAAAGTCACCCTGCGTCCCAAGTCCGCTGTCCGGGCCGAGACTGCTGCGTCCGGTGTCAATCTGCTGAAGCCCCGTTGGTGGGAGGCGTTTGAAAATTACCTGAGGCTCAACAAGAGCGACATCCAGTCTAAGTGTCCACAGTGTCCATCAACCTCCGATCAAGGACGCGAGGTCGCATAGCACTCCGACCACGCGCCTATTTTTCGTAACTGCGCCCCACGTGTGTGTCAGTCGCAGAGACGACAATGAAGGGCTTTAACCCAATCTGAGGTCAGGTGAATAGATCTCCAAGCCGCCCGACTGGGCAGAGAATCTAGTGAGAGGAGAAAAGGAGTTTATGGCAACCGCAACATTAGTTCGGACCGACTTGGCATCCTTACGCATCCGGGGGAAGAAGAGTTGGACTTCAGAGTTCCGACAAGTCTTTCGATGCGGGAGCGTAGCGACGCAGAAGTGTAATGGAAACTACCAGTACAAGGATCAGCAAACCCAACAAACCAAGTTCAATCATCGAAGAGTGGAAAATGGCGCTCGAGCCTTCGGTCGCCCATGCACCTTCTTTCGTGAGCGTGGCTGCTTCCAGGGTAATCACCAAAACGCGGCGAATTGAGGCAATCAGTCCGACGATCAGAAAGGGTTCTGTAACCAGAACATGGGAGCGAATGGAGATACGTACTGTATGCAGAATCTCCACCAGCATCAGCACAATGAGGAGTTGGTTCAATACCCTCAGAGTCTGGGCTGCAACTGTCCAATGACTGAGACCGATCCACAGTATTTGGCCCGCGGTTGCGATGGTCACAAAGGCCGTGACAGCCAGCAACACTGCGAGAACGGAGTAGATGACTATCTCGGTCTTGCCCAGATAGTAGTCAAAGTGGTGGCGTAATCTGTCCTCGACCATATCAGACTCAAGTTTGAATCATGTCGTTGGCCATCATCTCCAGTACCGAGGGGAATGGCAGGAGCGCCTGCACGCTGGGATCCCAGGGAAGATGATCCCTCTGGATCGCATCGGCCAGGGCTCGCCCCGGTAAGCTAGTGGTGCTGATCGGCCCAGCGCGCCGCATCCGGAATCTGGTCGGAATACGTTGCGGCCGCAAGCACCTGCGCCAGGAGAGAATCCGGATACAGCGCAATGCGCGCTACCAGCTTGTCGAGTTGCCCGGCGTGAACGACGGCGCAGCCGTGTCCTGCGCAAAACTAAGAACTGCTAAAACCACTGCTAAAACCTCCAGAACTGCCAGCATCAGAATTGCTTTTTTAGTCTGCATAAAATCCTCCTAACTGACCGATTGAATTGCTCTCGACCTGCGTGACAACCAGCGAGCGAGAACCCGGCGAAGCGCGGCTCTCTTGCAACGAATCAGACTTCGTCTTCAGCAACATTGGTGGGTATTACTGCCGTGACCGTGGTGCCGTTTGGACTGGATGCGATTTCGAAGCTTCCGTTCAGCTGTCGCACTCTTTCGTGCATTCCTTGGATTCCAACTCCCAGATTGAAGTTTGCCTCTTCAAGCGTGGTGAAGCCTGGAATACCTCCGCCGTTGTCCTCGATCTGAATCCTGACGGTGTGCGGGCTTTGACTGATCTGTACCTTCGCGGTCTTGGTTCTTGCGTGCCGATGGACGTTGGTCAATGATTCCTGAACGATACGAAAGACTATCGCTTCCGTCTCGCGCTGCATTCTTTGGAGGTCGGGGTCTATTTCGAGTTTCACTTTAAGTCCGCTTCGTTCCGCCAGCCCTTCGACATACAGGCGCAAGGCGGAGGACAGCCCCGCCCGCTCCAACAGCGGCGGATGCAAGAGGTGCGACACGGTGCGAAGTTCCTGTGACAATTCGTCTGCCAGCCGGAAGGCATCCGTTGCCAGCTTCGCCCATTCCGCATGATCCGGACCAATTTCCTTGTGCAGAGGTCCCAGTTTCCACTTCAAGGCGACTAACAGCTGGCCGGCACTGTCGTGCAGTTCCAGCCCGAGGCGTCGCCGCTCCTCGTCCTGCGCTCGCATGAGTCGGTGGTTCAATTCCCGCAGGCCTTCGTGAGCTTGTTCCAGTTCGGCGGTGCGTTCCTTGACCCGCGCCTCCAGTTGACTTCGCGCCATTACTTGTTCGGTTACATCGACGCCCTGGAACAAAATGCCATCAACTTCCCCCGCCAGGTTTCGCACTGGGAAATAACCAAAATCGAGGTGAATAGATTCCTGCTTGCCATGACGATTGATTGTTCTTTCCCGCGCCGTGGCCAGGAATGGCTCACCGCTCTGGTATACGCGATCGAGAAGTTCGAAGTATCCCTGCCCGTCAAGTTCGGGGAATACTTCTCGCATAGTTTTGCCGATAAGCTGAATAAGATCGCGGCCAGCCATTTTGACGTATGCCTCATTCGCGAAGACAAATTTGTGATTCGAGCCATGGAGCAGAGCCATGGCGGCGGGAGCCTGTGTGAACGACTCGCGTAAGCGGTTGCGCTCCAGATCGGCTTCGGCACGCAAACGGCGTTCGATCTCGGCTGACTCGGTTCGCGCCCGTGCCATCCTTAAATGGGCGCCCACGCGGGCCAGCAGTTCACGCGCGGTAAACGGCTTAACCAGGTAGTCGTCGGCTCCCGCCTGCAACCCTTCGATTCGAGACTCTTCTCCAGCCCGCGCAGAGAGAAGAATTACGGGTTTTAGTCTTGTTGCGGGATCATCCCGCAGCGCGCGTAGGACTCCGAAGCCGTCCAATTGCGGCATCATAACGTCGGCGAGGATCAGGTCGGCATTCAATTCGCGTGCAGCCTTTACGACGTCCACTCCGTTGGACACGCAGTGAATCCGGTAATGTTGACCCAATAATCGGCGAATGTAGTCACGCATGTCGAAGTTATCGTCTGCCACCACGATTAAGCTGCGGACAGTCGCCAGTTCAGGCCTTTCTGATGGAACACCTGGGACTGCCACGGCAGAGTCGGGAACGGTATCCTTTAACGGCGCCTGATCTCTCTTGAACTCAGGCGGCAGCCATGCCAGCGCCTCTTCGACGTAGCTGTCCGTACGAATTGGACTCGATGTCGAGGTGCGAACCGCGCCAATCCGATCCTGTGGAAGGTGACCACTTCCTTCGGGAATCGACACCGTGAATGTGGTACCCTTCCTTTCGCCGCTCTGGACATCGATTGTGCCGCCGTGCAATTTCACCAGTTCCTGGACTAAAGCCAGCCCAATTCCTGTGCCTTCATAGGTGCGTCTCCTTGCTCCCTCTACACGGTAGAATCGCTCAAACAAGTGCGGCAGTGCGCGCTCTGGAATTCCCGTACCCGTGTCGCTAACTTGCAACTGGACAGAGTCGCCGACCGATTTTACCGTCACCGAAATCTTGCCCTCAAATGTGAATTTGAAAGCGTTAGAGATGAGATTCAAAACAATCTTCTCCCACATATCACGGTCGACGAAAACCGGCTCGGAGAGTTGCTCGCATTCGATCTCGTAGACTAGCCCGGCGCGTTGCATGGCTGAGCGAAAAGTGCTTGCCAGTTCCGCGGTAAGAACTGATATATCGGTGGGCTGATAAATGGCCTCAACCCGCCCTGCCTCGATGCGCGAGAAATCGAGCAGAGAGTTCACGAGTTTCAACAAACGTAAGCTGTTGCGGTGGACCACGGTGAGCTGCGCTCGGTGCTCGCTATCCAACTGACCGTTTGAAGTCGCCAGGATATCCTCCAGCGGACCCAGCATCAGCGTGAGCGGAGTGCGAAATTCGTGGCTCACGTTACTGAAGAATGCGGTCTTGGCGCGATCAATCTCAGCCAGCGCTTCAGCCCGTTTGCGCTCCTCATCGTAGGCGCGGGCGTTGGCGATTGCGGTCGACACTTGAGTGCGTATCAGGGCAAGGAAGCTCTGGTATGACAGATCGAACCACAGGCGGGGACTAACACCGGCTACCAGGACGCCAGCCAGTTGGTGGGCGATGCTCGATCGAATCGGCATCAAGGCGGCGGATTGCGGAGGTTCGGACCAGGGGCCACGCGGAACCGCTTTCAACCTCGTGGCCAGATCGTCGACCACCAGCATTTGATCACTCTTCACTACTTCATGAATCGGCCACACGCTGTTAGACGCATGTCCGCGCAGGTGGACTACGAGAGGAGCGTCGGGACTGCCCTTCTCAATCCCGCAGGTGGCCGCGAGATAGGCAGCGCCACGATTGGAATCGATGAGATACAGCAGAGCAAAAGGAATGTCCCTGGGATGGCGGCGCAGCGCTTCTGCCGCAATGACGCAAGCCTCCTCCGCGGTGTTGGCATCGGCGGAACATGCCCCAAGATCGCGAAGCACGGCCCCGCGGCGATCGCCGACCACCTTTTCAGTGATCTCGTGAACCGTCGCGAGTACGCCTCCGATGCCGCTGGGAACGCTGTCATCGGGGACCGGGCTGTACGCTATCGTGAAATGAGCCTCTTCGAGAAAATCATGGCGCTGATATTCCAGCAGGATGTCTTCCATCCAAGTGGCTGGGCCACCCCTGAAAGGTGAGTCAATCAACGGACAGATGATGTGCCAGATCTCGGGGAGACACTCGCTGGCCGGCTGTCCCATCGATCTGGGATGCTTGGCCCCAAGTACCGGCCGATAGGGATCGTTGTAGAACTGGCAGTACCAAGGACCCCACCAGAGCAATAGGGGGAATCGATTAGCGAGAAGAAGCCTCACCATCATTCGCAAAGCGGGGGACCAGGAATCAACCGGGCCGACCGGCGTCTTCGACCAATCCATGGAGCGCATCAACGCTCCCATTTCCCCGCCCCCGGCGAGACAGTCAAACTTATTAGTCAAGCGTCGTTCGGGCAGTGACGGCATGAAATTCTCAGCTCTGAGCCGGGTAAGTTTCGGTGGGGTTACCCTCTCGGTAATACAGATATTTAATTGTTCAACTGAGACATCTCAGTCGGAGCTGCTACGCTCAAATCGTCGCAGTCGTCGCGAAATCTCTCATGATTGCGCTTAATCTATTATCTGCTGAAACATTTTGGCATTACCATAACTGGTAAACCAATAGTGATAACGCTGTTACACTAACGGCGTGGGTATCTTCTAGTAGATTCTTGCTGTTTTGTGTCGGAAGACTGCCGAATCCAGGTGTCTGAAAGAGGTTGTAGTGCCCGTCAGAGGCTGGCTCTCCATCGAGCCGGCGTGGTGCCGGCAAGCCTGCGAAAAATATTTGTGAAGTGGCTTTGGTCCGTAAAGCCAAGGCGACTGGCGATGTCTGCGATGCCGAGTCTTTTGTTCTTCAGTAGTCCCTTAGCCTTCTCAATTCGCAGATGCAGAATGTATTGGTGTGGAGTCAGGCCGGTGCTCTGCTTGAATGACCTGCAGAAGTGGAACAGACTCATCTCGACCAGGTCGGCGAGGTCTTGAAGACTACCATCCTCGGCAAGGTTCGATGCGATGTAATCGAGAACTTTGCGCACCTTATCTTTCGGCAAGCTTGCTTGTCTGTGCGCCATGGACAGCTCGCACTCGAGACTAATACCCACATCCCCTTTTCGTTCGGGCGGACTGTCCCCTAAGGTCTCGAGTGATTATCTGAGATGACTGCATGGACACTCGCTCTCCCCCAGCGAGCCCGTTCAGCGCCAACCATCATCGCTCAAAACCAGTCTTGCCCTGCATGAGATTCTCTATCGCCGGCACCAGGTCCGTATCCACGGCGTACTTGGAGACGAAACCTCCCGCCCCAGCTCGCAATGCGAGTGGAAGGCTCTCCGCAGTTTCCTGCTGGCTTATGATTAAGATTTCCGATTCAGGGAGTTCTTTCCTTATCACCGGTGCAGCTTCCAAGCCGGTGAGATTGGGCATTCGGATGTCGAGAAGAATCACGTCAGGCTTAAGAGATCTTGCTTTCTCTATGGCTTCCCAGCCATCCACGGCTTCACCACAAACTTCCCACCCTGTGTGCTTTTCCAACACCCACCGTAGCCCTTGGCGAACGGCCTGATGGTCATCTGCTATCAGTATCCGTGTGTTCCCCATCAAGCTCCCATGTTGTTATTTTGTAGTCATACCGAAATTGCCGTACGGCGAATTTGGGGAGAGTTCGCGTACATCGCAAGACATTAAACAATAAGAATCGGAGTGGCTATACGACTTTCGATGTATTTTTAGCGCAGGGTGACTCAAACCGAAATGCGAGTGCCGTCACTTCTGTGGAAACCATGAAATCAGGCCACATCATCTTCATCCAAGCGTACAAGTCCCCGCTTCACAGCCTTGCTGATCGCTTCTGAACGGCCCGTAACTCTTAGCTTCTCCAACATATGCGTCACGTGTACCTTCACGGTGGCCTCGCTGATGTTGAGCTTCGCTCCAATCTCCTTATTGCTCTTTCCGGTCGCTACCGTACGAAGGACCTGCAATTCTCGCGGCGTTAGCTCTTCATCCTTTAGCCGCGTCGCTAACGCAGCTCCGATCGCGGGTGGAATCCACGTGTCGCCCGCCGCGACCGAACGGACGCAGGCAAGGATTTCATCCAGGCCGTCTTCTTTAAGCACATACCCTTGCGCTCCCGCCTGCAGCGCCTGATAGATGTCTTCTCGAGTTTCATGGGTGGTAAGAATTACCAGCCGCGCGGTGGGCTCTCGTTCACGAATTGACATCACCGCTTCGATGCCGTCCATCAGCGGCATACGCAGATCGATCAGAGAGATATCGGGCCGCTGAGCAATGAACATCTCGACCGCTTCCCGCCCGTTCCGGGCTTCGGCAACAATCCGCATGTCGGATTGCCGCTTGACGGCCGATATAAGCCCCTCACGCACAACGGGGTGATCATCCGCAATCAGAATTGTTATGCAGCCTGTTTTCTGAGTGGAAGGCTGAGGCTTAGCCTCTGCGGTGGGCGCCGGCTTACGCGATGTCTTGTTCCGTGCCTCTGCCTTCACGGGAACGTGCCTCTCGAAGCTTCAGAATCAATCCCCGGTAGCCATGGATCAATGAGAGACAAGTGGTATGAACTCATAAGACCTTCGATGTAGTGCGTCCAGTGGCCCCCGTTCACCGGCTGCGGAACTCCGATCAAGCGCTGTGCCAGCCTCGTGACGCCAATTGGTTTCGGCTGGAAAGCGGCTGCAGATTCAGCCTCGACGAGGCGCGCAGTCCTACCGCTAAAGTAGTACTGTCGCCTTTTACTGGCGGCGGAGCCTTTCCTACACGTCCTCACGGAATCTCAATTCATCCTCCTGAGGAATTGTTGTGCGCATGGGATAGCCGCTAGGATCGCGTTCAGGAAACATCTGAGCGAGCGCGGTCGCGCGCAGAAAAGAAGGACGGGAGGAATTGTTTATGGCTACTGCAACCCTCATTCGTACCGACCAGGAGATCCAGAAGGACGTGATGGCTGAACTCCGGTGGGACGCGCAGATCCAGCCCAACGAAATCGGCGTGGCCGTAAAGGATGGCGTCGTAACTCTTACCGGCTGGGTGGATTCGTACTTAAAGAAATGGAGCGCCGAGGATGCGGCCCGGCGCGTCGCCGGCGTGAAAGCCGTTGCCAACGACCTGGAGGTCAAGTTGGCCACCGAACGGACCGATCCCGACATTGCGGCCGCCGCGGTTCACGCCCTGGAATGGGATACTTCTGTGCCCACCGGCAAAGTTCAGGTCACCGTGTCAAAAGGGTGGGTAACCCTTAGAGGAGAGGTCGAGTGGCAATACCAGAGGCAAGCGGCTGAAAGTGTGGTTCGCCGCCTGGCCGGAGTCAAAGGAGTCACCAACCTCATCGTAGTGAAACCGAGTACCACCCCTTCGGAACTCAAGAAGAAGATCGAGGACGCGCTGATTCGCAATGCTCAACTTGATGCGAAAAATATCACCGTCGAGGTACAGGGCAGCAAGGCGATCCTGAGGGGCACCGTCCGCGCCTGGGTGGAAAAGGAAGAAGCGGAGCGGGTAGCGTGGTCGGCGCCGGGGATCACGTCGGTGGACAACCGGATCACGCTGGAGGTGTAAGCAAGCCGTGCGTGTGTTGAAAAGACAACCGGCGGTCAAGTACTGTCGCTCCCCGCCGCGAAAGGCTTTCGAGGTTAGTCAAATCAAACAAAGGAGAAAAGTATGCACATTCCGATTACAGGAAGGTATGGCCTTCTGGCGGGAGCATTACTTGGCGTAGTCCTGTTCCTGTTTCCCGCCGTGGTAGTGGCGCAGAACAACGACGAAAACCCAGAGGTTGCTCGTCAGCTTGCCGCAGCGAGAGACGAAGCAGCCCAACTGGCCAAGGACGCTGACGACATGGAGTCACTAACCCGCTCTGATGTGAGTTGGCAGAGCCATGCCGCGATGCTGGACGTAATCAAGGACCATGTGAATGAGATGGGGCGCATCGCAGCCAAGCTCGAGGCCTCTCGGGACCAGGCTTCTCCGTGGCAAAAGCAGGCGATCGATCGCATGCTGCCTCTTTTACGAGAGGTTGCCAACAATACGACTGCGGCGATAAACCACCTCAACCAGAACCGCCTCCGGCCGGTCTCGGGCTCGTATCCCGAGTACCTCAAGGAGAACGCCGAGACCGCACATGAGTTGGCAGACACGATTTCGTCGTTTGAGAAGTACGGAAAGACCCGGGCGAAGCTGGAGAAGCTCGAGGGAAAGCTCGAGATTGCGAAGAAATAGAGGCTAGGACGAACCCCGTCGCTGCGCCGAGGCCGGTCCACTTTCTAAGGAGACTGGCCTTTACTTGCACTGGATTCCGAGCAAGCTTGGAGGGGCAGCGCGCTTTGCCAGAGAGGGCGCATGCAAGAGCAAGTCACAACTCGAATACGCTTCTGTCCGTGGGTTTTCCTCGTCCTGATATGTATGATCTGGTCCGTGTGGTCAGGGGCCCAGGACAATACGGCCTCGAATCAAAACTCTTCGGACAATCCACCCTCGAGGGTGGCTCGACTTAGCTACCTGAAAGGTAATGTTTCCTTCCTCCGCGCGGGCTTGACCCAGTGGAGCCAGGCGGCGCTGAATTTCCCGGCAACCACGGGAGACCGCATTTATACCGACGAGGGCGCCAGAGCGGAACTTGAGGTGGGTCCCTTCGCGATACGGATGGCGAGCAAAACCGACCTGACCATCACCAACCTGAGCGATCAGATTATGCAGCTCGGATTGCAGCAAGGGACGCTGCGCTTGAGTATTTATAGGTTGGATAACGGCGATTCTGTCGAAGTGGACACGCCCAACGGGGCCCTGACCGTTCTCGATCCGGGAAGCTACCGCGTTGATACCGACGTGGATGGAAACTCCACCGTGGTCACTGTCAACCGCGGCAGGTTGGAGATAACGGGCGGAGGAGTGGATCAAACGCTGGAAGGCGGAACAGCCGCCAGATTGACCGGCAGCGACTCAATCCAAGTGGAATTGATTCCCATTCCTCCCCCGGACAGTTTCGACGTGTGGAGTGAAGAACGCGATCGGCGTCTGAGAGACTCAGGTTCCGCAAAGTACGTCAGTTCTTCCACCCCGGGTTTTGAGGACCTCGACGAGTACGGGCATTGGACCGAGGTGGCTGAGTACGGACCCGTTTGGTATCCGCCGGTTGCCGTGGGCTGGGTTCCTTATCGTTTTGGTCATTGGGCGTGGGTCGACCCATGGGGGTGGACTTGGGTGGAAGATGAACCTTGGGGTTTCTGTCCATTCCACTTCGGTCGGTGGGTCTTTATTGGAGCTGCATGGGGATGGATCCCCGGGCCAATGGTTGTTGCGCCGGTGTACGCGCCTGGGTTGGTTGCGTTCTTGGGTGGGCCAGGATTTTCGATTGGCGTCGGGATCGGCCTGGTTGGCTGGTTTCCGCTGGGGCCGCGCGAACCCTTTTTCCCCTGGTATCACTATGGCGGCAATTACCTGAACGTAGTGAACATCACTAATATCCGCAACGTGACCAACATCACGAATATCACCAACGTCACGAACACAAACAACATTCATTACCAGTACCAGAATATCGCTACAACGGCTGTGCCGAAGAATGCGTTCAGCAGTGGACAACCGGTGGCGCGTCAAATGGTCCATCTCACGTCGCAACAACTGGCAAAGGCGCAGGTCATCCCGCATCCGGCGGTTAACCCGAACCCGAGAGCTGCGGCTCCAGGGAAGCCGGTAGCGGCTCCTCCGGTGCGACCGCATCCTCTGGTCGCGAACCGAACCAGCCAGACTGCAATGCGGGCCGGCAGCAGCGCGAAACCACCGTCACCTGCATCGACCAGACCGAATACGCAGCCGAGGGCCAATACCGCGCAGAGAGTCCCGGCGCCAGGTCGTCCTTCAACAACTTCTCCTCCCAGATTGATTACGAGGGCTACGCCGCCGCCGATGCCGCCATCTTTCGCGTCAACGCGTGAAGCCATGGTGGAACATCCCGGCCGGCCGCTCGAACCACCACAACTCGACAACTTGAGGGCTGGCAGACCCGCCGGACCAATGATAGACCGAGAGTCTCCGCCGCATCCCTTTCCGGTCGTGAGGGAAAGACCGATGCCTCGGCCTCCTCCTGTGGCGAAGCATCCGCGGTAGGTGTGCGAGGCGGAACTCTGCTCTCTGCACATGAGTTCGCTCGAAACTCACTGTTCTTTTATCTCTGAAGTCGTACGGGGACCTCTGACGATAAGTACAGTCGGTTCTAAGCGCCAATTCGGAATCACGGTTAGTCCGGATGAAGAATTGTCCAGCCACAGCTGGATGGTTAACGATGCTGATGGACCGAAGGGATAGCTCAATCAATGGTGACTGCCAAAACAGCAAAACAGAAAACGCTGGGAGCCGGGCGGACCATGAAGGCTGCAGCAATCGACCGCTTCGGGCCGCCGCGAGTGCTCAAGCTCCATACCCTCCTGGTGCCGCGCCCCGGGCCTAAGCAAGTACTCGTCGCGGTCTACGCGGCGGGTGTCGGAGTTTGGGACGCATCGGTACGAGATGGATCCTGGCGGCCCTACGGACGTCCCGAGTTCCCTCTGATTCTGGGAACTGACGGGGCTGGCGTAGTTGTCGAAAAAGGAAACCGCGTGCGTCGGTTCCGCGTGGGCGACCGCGTTTATGCGGTCGATTATTCCGGCGGCTTCTATGCCGAGTTTGTGGCCACGGATGCTCAGAATACTGCGCGTGCACCGCGACGCCTCGACTGGTTGCAGGCTGGTGCAGCTCTGGTGCCGGGGTTGACGGCGCTGCAGGGGATTGATGACCACCTGCGAATACGGCGCGGAGAGACGGTTTTGATCTACGGCGCTTCGGGCTCAGTGGGGACGCTTGCGATCCAGTTTGCGAAA